>NZ_FMTM01000031.1 GCF_900099775.1 Rhizobium mongolense subsp. loessense
TACGATGACGCGCCAGCCGCCCGCGATCCGACATCATGATCAAAATCGCTGCTCTTTTCTAACCTCTCTCGTCTTGTGCAGGCCAAACGCCTCGGGCCGACAGGCGCCCTCGCCCGCCTTGCGCCACAAGCATGTGTAATCGGGCGGTCCCACCAGGGGCGAGCTCCCACTACTATTTCGGCTTGGCCGAGCTGAAGGGAGACGACGATGTTTTATGCTGCTTTGGACGTGTCGCTGCGCTCAGTGGCGATCTCCATCATTGACCAGGATGGAAAGGTTCGACTTGAGCGATCCGTCCCATCTGACGTGGCGGCGTGCTTCAAGCCGAGTAGGAAACCGGCTTGTTTATGGCAGGCCGCCATAACGCGGCGCTTTTCGTGGGCGGAGTCAGGAATAGATTCAAAGTTCTGCACCAATTTGGGAACGGCTAACCTTCTCACAGCGTTTCTAGACGGTCGGGTTTGATCGCTATCAACGCGCCTTGCCTCTCGCGCACATGGTCGCCTCAAAACGGAGGTACGTCATGACGCACAAGCAAAAGTCTTGTTTCGGCCGCCCGGTCGCACTCGATGCTCACGGCCGTTTGCGCCGCGGGAAGGAAGGGAGTTTCGCATGACATCCTTGGACGATAGAAGACGGGCGCTTGAAGACAAATACATTCTCGACTTTGAGCGGTCGCTAAAGGTTCGTGCCCGCCGAAACCGCCTGCTGGCGGAATGGGTTGCCGCTGAAATCGGCCGCAACGACGTCGACGCGTATGTGAACGAGGTTGTGGCAATAGCCATCGCTTCGCCGGAAGACACGAAACTGGTGCAAAAGATTCTCGCGGACTTCAGTGCCGCCGGCCAGGTTGCTGATGAAGCAATTCTTCGCGAGAAGATGCACGACCTGATGTACATGGCGGCCGAAGCCTTGGAGAGTGAGGACGCAACGCGAAGCTAGCGGACGACAGACGGACCATATGCAGGTCCTCTTTGAACGGAGACCGGCCAGGCTTATCGCAGCCCTCGGTCCAAAACCTCCGTCTGCGTGTAAGAATGTCGAACTAACCGCTGCCGGCAGGGATTGTTCCCGGGCCGTCACGCGGTCCTTCGACGCATGGATCGCGGCAGGACCTTGGCGATCGATTTGAAGGTGACGACAGCAGCAATTCTCCAACCTAGTTCCTACGGCTTTGAAAATCCAACACTCCGCACATGCGAGCTTTGCTCCGGAGCTGCCCTGACAGGATGTTGGCGTCGAAGGCCCGAGGCGAACATGCGCGCTTCATGATCGCAAGGTCGGTTTCTGGATCGCCGCACGGCCAAATTCCGCCGGCTTGTTGTTTTCGGCGACATTGCGGTTTGAGCCAGAGGTCGTGCTATCTGGGATAAAATCCGTTGGAGCCTTACGCGACCTGCCTTGCGAGCGCGCAGCGCGACCAGAGGGAATGGAGTGCTGCAACCAGCTGTTCGATGTCGGCATCGGAATGCAGCGGCGT
>NZ_FMTM01000028.1 GCF_900099775.1 Rhizobium mongolense subsp. loessense
GCGCGTCAGACCACTCCAGAAAGCAACGTCTCCGCCGACCGTTAGCTTGGCAGCGCAAACATCGCCACCGATCGGACCTTCCCAGGTATTGAACCACGCCTGCAGGCCTGCCTCGTCCTTGCCGTGATAGACGAGCGGCGGTGCTAGCGAAAACTCGACCGAATCCTCGGTTTCGTAGGAAAGTGCGCCCTTGGCATCTTTTTCGCCGAGCGCGGAAGCGCGCATCGTCAGCATGGCGATAATCGCCTCTTCTTCGATATTGACTTTGGTTTCGTTGCTCATTGACCGTTCTCCTGTGCTGTTCAAGCAGAGGACGAACGAGGGAACGACAATCCGACACCGACACACGAAGCTAGTGGGAATTTCGCGCCTTCACCTTCAAGGTGTCGATATGGAGATCCGGGATTTATCCGAGCAGGAAACTATGCGGACCAAGATGCCTAAGCCTCGGGATTTTCGGTAGAACCACAATCATCCGCTCGGCATAGTCTCTAGGTGCATTGAGGTGAGGTCCCAACGAAGTAGCTCTGGCATTAATGCCGCCAGACCTTCACCGCAGAAATTAGCAGGATGATTGCCAGCGCTGGGAGCAAAACGCCGTTGGGAACGATTCCAAGAAGCATACCCCCACCGAACGTCCCAACAGTTGATCCGGCTGCCATCATCAGAAGGAAACCCTTGTTGCGGCCGATTACGGAGAAGCCCCGGTCCCGGCTATAGCGGGTAAAGCCCACCAGCATTGTGGGCAGGCTGACGGCGAGGGAAAGACTGCCGGCAAGCTTGATGTCGGCGCCGAAGAGGAGGACCAGAGTCGGTATCAAAAGCTCGCCGCCCGCTACTCCTAGCAGAGCTGCGACGATGCCGATGATGAAGCCTGCTACTACGCCCGCGATAAGCTGTGCCACGCCCGTCAACAACGGTTGTCCTGCCGTTGCGTCGTGCCCAAGCACCAAAACGATGGCGATTGCCACCAGCATGGCGGCGATGACCTTGTAAAGCGTCTCCGACCGAAGGCGCGTTGCCCAGCCCGCTCCAAACCAGGCCCCGAGGAGACTTCCGGTGAGAAGATTGACAACAATTGCCCAGTTATCGGCGATGGTGCTGAACGGTACTATCCCGGCACGGAATGGCAAAGCCGTTGCGACCACGACCAAGCTCATTGCCTTGTTTAGGATCACCGCCTCTAAGGCCACGAAATTGAAGAATCCAATCAGAATCGGTAGCCGAAACTCGGCACCACCAAGGCCAATGACGCCCCCCAGTACGCCGATTATGGCCCCGCCGCCAAAGGCGGCGGCCGAGGGGGGATGAGTAAGTGGCGTATTGGCAGTGTCGGTCATATCGATACGTATGCACAAATATCTCGACCCGGATAGAAGGTATACTTGGCGCCGAGCAAGCCCTGACAGGTCGCCCGACAGATTGAAGAGCTGCTGGGCAACGAGGTGGACTACGTGGCCGTCTCGCTGGATCTTCCCATTGATCGCCATCATCGACGATCCGAGATCCGCGAGCTGAAGGCCGAGCGCGACGGGGAGATCGGAGGACCGAGAGGAGGTTTGCCAATCGATTCTAGGTGCGGCAATCCGATAAATGGGCAGCTCTCGGGCAGAATATTGCGCCATCGGCGACAAATGTCAGGGGAAGGTCTCTGTCTTGAAATAGGATATGAAAGCAGACCTATCGAGTGGCGACGGCGTGAGGCACAATTGCTTGAAACCGAAGCCTAGGATGCACCCGATCAAGCAAACGTTCCGCGCTCGGTCGATTTTACCTGCTGAGTTCGGCCGCAGAAGACCTCCACCCGCATGCCCACTTCAGGCCGGACAAGCTGCCTCGACACTCGCATTTGAACAAAACCCCGCTCCCGCTGGTTATTCTGCAAAATCGCGAGAGAACGACGATGGATTTCCTAGAGGCGGTCAACGCTGCCGGATCCTGGCTGCAGGCTTTCCTTCTCAATGAGTGGACGCTCTATCAGTCCGCCCTGATTGTCGCCGGTTACCTGCTTTCAGGCTTGCTGGCAAAACGGATCGAGCCGGCACTGGAATCTCGCGCCCGCACCATCAAGGGAAATCCGGATCTACTTCGCGTCATCATCGCATTCATGCGGCGAACACGCTGGCTCTTTCTGATTGTGCTGCTGGCGATTGCGGATGTGGTGCTGTTGCGATTTGCGTGGCCATCGCACCGGTGGCTGGTAGCAACAGCCCTCACTCTTGTGGTGGCGTGGTTCGTCATCTCGGTACTCACGCGCATCATCCGAAACCAGATGCTGGCGCGCGTCGTTGCTGCGGCGGGCTGGCTGTACTTTGCACTTTACGCGCTTGGGCTGGATCGCGCGCTCCTGGCAGCACTCGATGGTATTGCGGTCAATCTAGGCGCCGTTCGCCTTTCAATGCTTCTCGTCTTGAAGGCCATCGTCCTTTCCGTCGCGCTGATCTGGCTTGCGGTTCTGATCGGTAACATGTCGTCGAACTGGATCCAGAAGTCCGCCGATCTCACGCCCTCCCTGAAGGTTCTCATCAGCAAACTGATCAAGATTGGCCTCATTGTCTTTGCGGGCACGATTGCGTTGTCTGCAACAGGCATTGACCTGACGGCGCTCACGGTTTTTTCAGGTGCTGTCGGCGTCGGCATTGGTTTCGGCCTGCAGAAGGTCGTCTCCAACTTCATATCCGGAATCATCATCCTGCTCGATAAATCCATCAAGCCGGGCGACACGATTACACTGGGGGAGACCTTCGGCTCCATCCGCGACCTGCGCTCCCGCTTCGTCTCCGTCATCACGAGAGATGGCAAGGAGTACCTCATTCCAAACGAAGACTTTATTTCCCAGCAAGTCGTCAACTGGTCGTTTTCCAGCGATTATGTCCGCATCGAGGTAGATTTCGGAACTTCGTATGACAGCGATCCGCACGAGGTTACCCGCATCGCGATCGAGGCCGCCAAGACCATTCCGCGGGTAGCCGGCACCTACGCCCAGCCAGTCTGCTGGATGACGGCCTTCGGGGCATCATCGGTCGATTTCAAGCTGAGATTCTGGATCTCCGACCCGAGCAACGGCCTTACCAACGTGCGCGGTGAAGTACTCATGGCATTATGGGATGCATTCAAGGCAGCCGGCATTTCGATCCCGTTCCCGCATCGCGAAATCATCATGAAGACACCTGTCGAGCTTGCTCGCGCCTCTCTTCGGCAACGGCCAGGTGATGACTGCGCTTCCGGCAGCCCCAAAACCGGGAACTGAATTGCCTGAAAGACGTTCGGCAATATCCGTTCACGAGGTCATCGCCATGCGCCGCTCCGTTTATTTGCTCTCTCTCGCACTCGCCGGCTCCCAGCCGCTTGCGGTAGCCGCTCAGGAAGCCAATTTCCTCCAGTCGCTTGCCGGAAACTGGCAAGGCGCGGGCCAGGTGCTGATGCGGATCGGCAGCGATCCGGTCAACGTGCGATGCAGCTTCGCAACGACGGCGGGCCGAGCCAACTTCTCCATGAACGGCAGCTGCCGGGGATTTGTCGTCGTGCGCCGGGCCGTTTCGGCAAATCTGAGGGTCAGCGGCGGGCGCTATACCGGAACCTATGTCGGACCGATGGGCCTACCGTCTGCGCTTTCTGGAAGCCGCCGCGGAAACGCCATCAATCTTTCCGTGCGCTGGGCCCGCCCCGTGAACGGCGACCGGAACGCCACCATGACCATCGAGAAGGTCGGGGCGGATGGCTTGCGCCTGCGCACGGTCGATCGCGACCATGCGACCGGAGGGTCCGTCGTGACCAGCAACATCGATCTTATGCGTCAGTGAACTTCCGCCAGTCTGTCCAGCCGGTTTCGTCAGTTGCTCGTCTGCGTCGCGGCTGCTTCCGAAGCCGATCCGTTCCTGGCGAGTTGCCCGATGGCCACCAGAACCAGCACGGCAAGGGCGCCTGCCGCCGACGTCAACGCCAGCGACCAGACGACGCCGATGCTCCCGATCAGGTAGGCCAGCGCAAAGGGTGCGACGGCCGACACGATCAGCCGCGCCGCCATCACCCGGCCCTGCATCTTTCCATAGCCGTCACTTCCGAAGAGCAACAGCGGAAGCGTTCCCGTGACGATGCTGAAAAGGCCGTTCCCCAGGCCGAAGACAACTGCGAATGCGACGGCGCCGGCAACGGAAGGCGCGGTCGGGATGAGTAGGAATACCGCTGCCGACATAAGCGTGGCCGCGATGATGGCAAGCTTGAGCGGCGGCAGGTTCACGCCGAAGAGCATGTTCGTCAACCTACTGAGAACCTGCGAGGGGCCGAAGAACGTCCCGACCAGCGCCGCTGTCGCGCCGAGCCCGAGGCCGGAAAGCAGCGGCACCATATGGACGAGCATGGCCGAGCTCACCAGCGACTGGAGGGAGAAGGAAAGCGCCATCAGAACGAAACCCATCCTGCGGGCCGATGCGGCAAGCGTTCCTTCCACACGTCTCGCCGGCGTAGCCTTGCCGCTTCGCTCCCGATTTCGGCGCATCTGCCGCGAGAGCACGGCATGGATAGGCAGGCAGATGATGAGGTTGAGGCCTGCGAATACCAGATAGACCTGCCGCCACGACATCTCGGCGTGCAGCATTGACGTGATCGGCCAGAAGATCGTCGAGGCAAACCCGCCGATGAGCGTCAGATAGGTGATGCTCCGTTGTGCCGCCTGCGGCCGGATCTGCACGAGTAACGCGAAGGCCGCGCCATATTGAACGAGGTTCGACGCCGCCTCGATGCCGATCAGGGCCGCCACGAAGGAAATCCTGCCGGGCGCCAGCGCGCAGGCGACAAGTGCTGCCGCCGCGATCGCCGATCCCGCCGTCATGATCCGACCGGCGCCAAAGCGGTCGATCCATTTGCCGAGCGCAGGTGCCATAAGGCCTCCGATCAGGAGAGCCGCGGACAATGCGCCGAAGACAGCCTCGGACGGCCATCCGAGATCCCGCGACATATTGGGGGCGAGGATGCTGAAGCTGTAATAGAGCGTGCCGTAGCCGATGATCTGCGTGATGCCAAGGGCGATAATGGCGGCAATCGGCGGAGGTTCGGTCATATAGATTTCAGGCTCACGCGCTGTTCGAGCTTATCGGCCTCTTCCTTGCGCTCGCTATAGCGATCGGTGAGATAGGCAGAGGCGTCGCGGGTAAGCCACGTGAATTTCACCAACTCCTCGCAAACGTCAACTACCCGGTCGTAATAAGACGAGGATCTCATGCGGCCGTCCGCATCGAACTCCTGAAAAGCCTTGGCGACTGAAGACTGGTTCGGAATCGTGATCATGCGCATCCAGCGGCCGAGCATGCGCATCTGCCCAACGGCGTTGAAAGACTGCGAGCCGCCCGACACCTGCATGACGGCAAGCGTCTTGCCCTGCGTTGGCCGCACCGAGCCAACCGAAAGCGGAATCCAGTCGATCTGCGCCTTCATGATACCGGTCATGGCGCCGTGGCGTTCCGGCGAAACCCATACCTGCCCTTCCGACCACTTTGAAAGATCGCGCAGTTCCTGGACCTTCGGATGGCTTACCGGCTCCGCATCGGGAAGCGGCAATCCCTCCGGATTGAATATCCGCACCTCGCAGCCGAAGTGCTCGAGCAGGCGCGCCGCCTCATGGGCGAGCAGCCTACTGTAGGAGACTGTGCGCAGCGAACCGTAGAGGATCAGGATACGGGGCTTATGCTTCGCGAATGGGGGCCGCAGCGCTACGAGATCGAGAGGCCGCAGATGTTCGCGGGAGGCTGCCGGCAGCTCAGACAATGCGCCTACCTTCCGCATCGAGAACCTGTTCGCCGTCTTCCTTGGCGAAGGCGCCTTTATGGGTGTCCGGCAGGATATCCAGAACCGCCTCCGATGGCCGCGCCAGGCGTGTGCCGAGCGGCGTCACGACGAAGGGCCGGTTGATGAGGATCGGATCTTTCAGCATCGCGTCGAGAAGCTGATCGTCGGTCAGGGCCGCGTCATCGAGCCCCAACTCCGCATAGGGCGTACCCTTCTCGCGGATAGCCTGGCGCACCGTCAGGCCGGCGTCGGCGATCATCTTGACGAGCTCCGCGCGCGACGGCGGGGTTTGCAGATACTCGATGACCGTCGGCTCGATCCCGGCATTGCGGATGATCGCCAGCGTGTTGCGCGACGTGCCGCATTCTGGGTTGTGATAGATGGTGGCTTTCATAGCTTTGCCTCAGATGAAAGGGTTGACGATGCACCCGGCTGCAACAACCAGGTGAAAAGAAAAAGCGCCGCGACCGCGCCGGCGATTTCGGCGACCCAGAAGCCCGGAAGATCGACCGGACGGATGCCGGAAAAGGTGTCGGTCAGCGAGCGGGCGAAGGCAACGGCAGGATTGGCGAAGGAAGTCGAAGCGGTGAACCAGTAGGCGGCCGTGATATAAAGCCCCACCAACCAGGGCACCGCCTTCTGCTCGAAGCGGATCCCGGCGAGAATTACCGTCACCAGGCCGAAGGTCGCGACACCTTCGGAAAACCATTGCGCTCCGCCGGTGCGTACCTTTGTCGACAACTGGACGAGCGGAAGATCGAACATCAGATGGGCCGCTAGCGCCCCGATGGCGCCGCCAGCTACCTGCGCCAGGACGTAGCAGAGGAAATGGCGTTTCGGCAGCGACCGCGATATCGCGAAGACCAGCGAGACCGCCGGATTGAAATGAGCTCCGGAAATTGGCGCGAGGATAGTGATCAGGACCACCAGGATCGCGCCGGTCGCCAGCGTGTTGCCGAGTAGCGCCAGTCCGACATCCTGCGTCAGCGATGTCGCCATGATGCCCGACCCGACGACGGTCGCGACGAGAAGTGCTGTGCCGAGGCCCTCGGACACCAGGCGGCGCGGCAGATCGAACACCATCGTTATTCTGCCTTCACCGGATTGCTCGTCGAACCTTCCATGGCGCCGATCTGGCGCAGATGCTGCTCCAGAGCGAGCTTGTCGATCGACGACAAAGGCAGGCTCAGGAAAGCCATGATCCGGTTCTTCAGGAACCGTGCGGCCTGCGCGAAAGCTCGGCCCTTCTCGACTTCGCTGCCCTCGACAGCGGCTGGATCCTCGACGCCCCAGTGGGCAGTCATCGGATGACCGATCCAGACCGGACAGGCTTCGCCCGCGGCGCTGTCGCAGACCGTGAAGATGAAATCCATTTTCGGAGCACCTGCCTCGGCAAACATGTCCCAGCTCTTCGAGCTGAAGCCGGTCGAAGGATAGCCCAGCGCCTGCAGCTCCTTCAGCGCATAGGGATTGACCTTACCCTTGGGTTGGCTCCCTGCCGAAAACGCCCGGAAGCGGCCCTTGCCTTCGGTGTTGAGAATGGACTCCGCCAGGATCGAGCGGGCGGAATTGCCGGTGCACAGGAACAGCACATGGTAGACACGGTCGGCAGTCATTGCAGTTTCTCCTCCACTTTAGGCGCGCAGCATGCGGCGACCGCCGCCACAGGTGCGCAGATTTCAGGGTTCCCGGCGCAGCAGTCTTCCATCAGGAAGCGGATCAGACCGCCCAGCGCATTATAATTCGCGGTGTAGATGATCGAGCGGGATTCGCGTTTCTGACTGATGAGGCCGGATCGTTCGAGCTCCTTGAGATGGAAGGAGACATTCGACGGCGAGACGGCCGTCTTCTCCGCAACCATTCCGGCGGCCATGCCGTCTGGACCGGCGACCACCAGCACGCGGACGATCTGCAGGCGGGTTTCCTGTGCGAGCGCGGCGAAAGCGCTCAGGGCTTGACGTTGATCCATATTTCAATAATCCTTGAATCGTTGAAATTAGGATTAGTGCAAATGAGCGCGATCGACAACAGCAAAATGCAGGACCACGACATCAGCCTCGGCCTGCTCCTCGACTTCCTGGCAGACGCCAAGGACTTGCCCTTGGTTTTCCATTACGATGGCCGGCCGGTGAAACCGGGCTACCACGTTACCGAAGTCAAGACCGGTGAGTTCGCAGCGCTCGACTGCGGCGCCAACCCGGAAGCATGGCGAGAGATTTTCATCCAGCTATGGGATATCGAAGAGGACGACCGCACGCATATGCCGGCTGGAAAATTCCATGCAATCATCCGAAAGGTGACCGAGCATGTAAAGCTCGACGGTTCGGCAAGGCTGACATTCGAAGTCAGCGACGGCGTGCGGCCGATGCAGCTTTATTGCGCGGCCATGCCGGCCCTGCTAGGCGGTATGGTGCACGTCGAACTTGCGCCTCGCCCGGCAAGCTGCAAGCCGCGCGACCGCTGGCTCAAAGAGGAAACACGAAAGACTGAAGCCTGCTGCAGGCCCACGCATGGCAAAGATGCTTGCTGCGCCTAAATGGCACTGAAAAGCCAACGGCCAACATCTGCGAAAGTTATCTCCGGCCCCTCCTAATCATATTGGGCGGGTTGATATGTCGTCGGGACACTGCCGTTATAAGTGGCATGAGGTTTGTGCTGTTTTACATTGTAACCTGCGTTTCCGTCAGCCTTGCTGTGGGCGTCGCCATATATCCGATCTTCGAACCGCCACCCGGGCTGGCCCAGGATTCCTCCAGGCAAAGCTCCCGTCCTCAAGCAGCCAGGATGGCGGGCAAGACCTCTCGCCTGACGCCTTGCGCCAATGCCTCGTCCTGCCTCCAGGCACCAACGAGCGCTGACCCGAACGACGCTTTTCGTTTCCGTCCACCGGTTTTTGTGCCGGCCTCTCCCCGCACCCCGCCCGCGGATGTGCCCGCGAGACGTGAGCTTTAAATGGTTGCCCCGGCCACAGACCAAGCCCTCCGCATCGTCGCATTCCGAAAGCAGGTCGACCGAACGCACGAAGGCAACGCTTCGTTAACCACGTTTAGCGTACTTTTGGCAAAACCAAGGAGGTCGGCGGGTTGAGGGGGCGAACAGCACTAGCTCGTAGCGCAGCGTATTTTGTAATCGCGTCTTTGCTGGCGGGCTGCGTGAGCGGACCGGACCACACGCCTCCGGAGATGCCGCTTCCGGCGAAATTCGGTGAGGGCAGCACCAAGAATATCGGTGA
>NZ_FMTM01000027.1 GCF_900099775.1 Rhizobium mongolense subsp. loessense
GAAGTCGAGCTTGTTATCTGCGAGTTTGCCGGTGGCGCTCAGGCCGAGCGGAGCAAGCTTTGCCTGTTTCGTCTGACTCGTTGCTGCGTCTTTCCAGCCGAGATCGAATTCGACGGCCGGCGCAGCAAGTGTTCCCGATGCCTTGGCAGTTCCGGAGATCGTTCCTTCGGCGGCAAGTCCGGGCACGAAGCTGTTTGCAATGTTTGCCGGGACATTGTTGAGATTGGCATTTACGTCGAGGTATTGGATCGCCGTGCCGGCAATCACGACATTGCCGTTTGCCTTCAGACCCATTTCGGCTGGGCCCGATAGGTTCGCATCGAAGTCGAGCCTGTTATCGGCAAATTTGCCAGTTGCGCTCAGCCCGAGCGCCTTCAATCCGGCACCCTTGGTCTGGCTTGTGGCTGCGTCCTTCCAATCAAGATCGAAATCAACCGCCGGTGCGGAGAGCCTTCCAGAAGCGGAGACGGTGCCGGTTATCGCACCTTCGGCGGCAAGATCCGGAACGAAACCGTTGGCGATGCTCGCCGGAAGATTGACGACATCGGCATCGATCTTCAGGCTTTGTCCGTCCTTTCCGGCAACAACAACATTTCCGCGGGATTTCAAGGACAGGCCCTCGGAACCATCGACGCTTGCGTCGAAGTCGAGCTTGTCATCGGCGAATTTTCCGGTGGCGGCGACGCCGAAGGGTGCAAGATGCGCGCGCCTGGTATGGCTAGTTGCGGCATTCTTCCAGTCGAGCTTGAAATCCGCAATCGGCGTCGCCGGCGTTCCCTTGACAGATACCGTGCCGGAGATGGCACCTTCTGCATTCAGATTGGGAACGAAACCGTTGGCGAGGCTTGCGGGCAGGTCGGTGATGACTGCATTGATGTCGAGCGTCTCGCCCGCCGAGCCGGTTACCGCCACGGAACCGCTTCCGGTCTTGACCGTGAGGCCGCTCAGCGCGGCCTGGCCGTTCGCGATTGCGATTTCGGCGGGTTGGGAGAGCTCAACCAGAATGTTGCGTGGTTTGCCTGAAAATCGATCGAGCCGAATCGTCGTCGCGCCTGCTTTTATTTCAAGATCGCCTTCGGCACGCACCGGATTATCGTCGTAGGCAGCGTTAAGATCGAACTTCGTGCGGTTTTGTTGCTGCGCGAAGTTCAGGACCGGTTCTGCGAGCTTGTTGGCGCCTGCCGACATTCCGCCGGCTTTGACGATGCCGTGGGCGGAAAGGGCTTTGAGATCGGTGACTGTGATATCAATGTCCGGTCTGACGATCGAAAAGGTGTCGCGCTGCAAGCCATTTCCTGCGGCTGTCACCTTTAGCGCAATCTTGCCATTGTCGTTGGCGATGTCGAGCGCACCCTTGAGATCGCCTTGGGCTCTCTGCCCGCCAAGTGCGGCTAGCAGGCCGATATCCGGAAAATCGAAGGTGAGCGCTCCGGTCGGCTCGAAGTGTGAGGACAGTTGGAAATTGCCTTGCAGCCGGTTGCTGCCGACGTCCGCACTGAGAGATGGAATGCTGATGACGCCGCCTTTGGACTGTGCGTCGGCAATGATGGAAATCGGTTGGCCGTCGATCGTGCCCCTGGCATTGATGGTACCTTGCGGTGCGTCGGGATCAGCCGCGCCGGAAATGTTGACGTCCAGGTCACCAAGCGTGCGGCCAGCGGTGCGAAGAGTTGCGGCCTTCAGATTTGCCTTTATCGCCAGTGCTGTCAGCGGGCCGCTGGCATTGACCGTATAGCTCGCCTCGCCTTCGGCGGTTTCCAGAAGCTTCCTTACATCCGGCAGCCGCCCGGAAAGACTGGCGGTGAGGCTTTCGCCGTCAAGCATCACGGAGCCGGCAGTTTCGATCGTTCCGGATTTGACGACGAGATCCGAGAGGTTGATCTTGGACGGAATGGTTCCGGCGATCTGTGTATCGATCGAGATCGGCGTATCGAAGCGCGGCGCGATAGCAGGCGGCAGTGCCGCGGGTTGAACTGTAAGCTTCGCATTTCCTGTCAGCGTGTTGTCGGTAAGCTTGTAGGTGCCGTTGACGGTGCCGCTTGCATTGGCGCTTTCAAATGTCGTCCCGTTGAAGCCTACGGCATCGGCGGCGATTTGGAGCGGCGCGGCAAGCGTCACAGGACCTTGTACTGCCCGATTGATATCCGGGTTCAGGAACGTCGTATCACCGGCAACAATGCGCAATTGAACGGCACCGGAACGCTTGGCCAGGTTGAAAGCGTCGCTCTTTGCCGTCAGCTTTACGTTGGCGATCGTCGCTTGGGGCAATGTTGCGGCATCGAGCGAAGCACTGGCGTTCAGCCGTGCCGACTGCGCATCGCCCGTGAGGGCGAGGTTTAGACCGGTCACCATGAAACGGGCTTCGCCATCTGCAAGCGGCCAACGAAAATCGACCGGGCCTGACGTACCGAGCACGTTGACGTTCAGGCTGTTGTTGCCCGCCCGATCCAGGGTGCCGGATGCCGCAATGACGACGCTGCCGGTTGCTATGTTGCCGGTCTGGATATCGAGTTTACCCCTATTGTTGAAGGTGGCGGAGACATCGATGTTCGTCTGACCGGAAAACAATGGCCGGAAGGCCGGCGGCAGAAGGGTGCTCAGGTCGCCGCCGCCCTTGAGATCAAGATGGTGCAGTCCGTCCTGTGTGAGTGCATGATGTCCTTTGATCGAAGCGCGTTGCTGACCGTCCAGGGCGGCTTGAAGCCTGCCGTTCCAATCCGAAACGGGCCCTTCGCCATCGACGACGATATCGACTGAAGGGTCGCCCGGCAGCGACAGTAAAGCTGCAAGCAGCCCCCCCTTCGGTTCAGACAGCTGCGCCTTTAGCCGCAACTGGTTCTGATCGGGCATGAACGCCAAATCGGCAGAGAGCTTGGCGTCCGGCACATCGTGACGGCTCATATTGATTACGGCATTCCCGCCATTCTGGTCGGCCTTTAGATTGCCGCCCGCCGTTAAAGTAAACGCACGCCCCGCGAACTTCTCGCTCAGATTGATATCCGAGATGGCAATCCTGTCGACATCGATCTTGATCGGTAGGCTGAATCCCTCGTCCTCACCGCGTGCTGGTGGTGAAGGAATGGTACGCACCGGCTTTCGGATAATATTGACCGAGCCGACAGAAAGTTCGCTTGCGTGGAATGCGCCGCGGAGCAGCGCCAGCGGGTTCCAGTCTATCGAAAGACCAGTTATCTGCGCGAATACGCCGCGCGTATCTGAGACCGTTATCTCCGCAGCGCGTAATCCGCCGGTCAGCAGGCCGCTTGGCTCGCGGACCGCAATTTTCATGTCGCGGTTCGAAAGGGCTTCCGCGACTTCGTCCGTGACAATGCGCGAGCCGAACGAGGTGAAGCCGAAGATGGCAATGGCTATCGCGGCAAGGATCAGTGCAGCACCGGTCGCAAAGCCGATAACACGGATGGTCCAACTCACGAATTTCGTCAGCGCTTGCATGAAGGCGGAACTACCCTGTCTCGTCATTATTCGCGGGTTTCAAATCCGCGAATATCGCATTCTAGAATGACTGGCCGATCCCGGCATAGATGCCGTAACTCGTGCCATTCTCGTACTTGTTCAACGGTACGGCAAAATCAAGCCGCAGGGGGCCAAAAGGCGTGGCATAGCGTATTCCGATGCCGGCACCGGCCCGGATGTCGGAAAAATCGGGAAACTCCTCGCTCCCCACTGTTCCGACGTCGATGAAAGGAACGATGCCGATGGTCTCGGTGATCCTGACGCGTGCTTCCAGCGAGGCGGTAACGTAGGATTTGCCGCCCGTCGCATCATCCTCAGCGTTGTAGGGGGAAATTTCCTGGTAGCCATATCCCCGAACCGAGCCGCCACCGCCGGCAAAAAAACGTCTCGTTGCGGGAATGTCGCGCAGTTCTCCGCCAATCAGCAGGCCAGCCGCCACCTTGCCAGCGAAGACAACATTGTCTTCAGTGCCGATCGACTGGTAGCCGGTTATCGAACCCTCGAAGGACGAAAAGATCGTGCTGCCGAACATCTCATAGCTCGGCGTCGCTGCAAGCGTTGCCCGGTACCCTTCCGTGGGGTTGAGTTTGTTGTCGCGCGCATCGCGCTCGTAAGTAAGCGGCAAGGCGAAAGTCAGATATTCATTGTCGCCGAACGCGTCATCGTCCTTTTCATAGCTGATTTCAGCGCTCGCCGAAGCGGTATCCTGATCCGTCAGCTCGTAAGACAGGCCGAGAGACGCGGTGATCAGGGATGCGTTGTAGGCATCCGGATTTTCGGTCTTTGCGAGAATGCCGGCCTTTAGCGTTGCGGCAGGGAAAAACGCGCCGGGTTTGGTGAAGAGAATACCTGTCGAGTAGTCGAGATTTCCGATGTCGTTTTCGCCGAGGCGGCCAACGGTGCCCTCGATTCGAAGTGATTCCGCTTCGCCGAAAAGGTTACGGTGTCCCCAATAACCTTGGATCCCCATGCCGTCGATCGTCGAATAATTGGCGCCGACACCGAAATAGCGCTGCTTGCCTTCCGAGACTTCAATCGTCATCGGCAACGTACCATCGGCGGAGAGGCTATCGGCTTCGTGAATGGTGACGCTCGAAAAAACGCCGAGCGCGCGCAACCGCTCGCCAGCCTTCTTGAGCGCCTCGGGAGAATAGGCTCCGCCTTTTTCAAGGCGCGAATAACGCTGGATGAAAGCCGGTCTGACGGCTTTCTGCCCGGTGACGCCGACATTGCCGATCGGGGCTACCGGACCGCCTTCCGTCGCGATGACGATATCGACCGTCTTGGTGCGGTGATCGGCCACCACTTGCCGGGTGGTCAGCTTCGCAAGCGGTCGGCCCTCGCTCTTCAGCTGTTCGACGATCTTGTCCCCGGCCTTGATGATCGTCAGCGATCCCGCCTCTTTTCCAGGCGCCAGGTCGTAATCGGCGGGATTGCGGCTTGCAGCATCGCCGCCAAACTGCACTTCCTTGACCCGGAAGACCGGTCCCGGCTCGATGGCGACTTGGACGGGAACGGGCTTGGACCGGTCGAAGGTCGGGTTGGGAGGCAGGTCGTCGATGTTCTTTCCGTCGATCGTGATCGTCACGACGCCGCCGTAGCGCGCCTTTTCATAGAGCGCCGCGATCAGGCGGTCGCGGTCGTCACGTGCCTTGACGACGATGCCGAGATCGCCGGAAACCGGGCGATCCTCGTCGCTGATCAGACGCGAGCTGTTCTCCAAAGCCTCTTTGAGATCAGGATCGGCGGTATTCGTTGCAAGATTGGCGTCGTAGCGCACAGGATCAGGGACCTGCTCGCTGTCATTCTCGTCTTCGCCAAAAATGGTAATGCCGAAAAGCTTGAATGCATAGGCCTCGCCAGTCAGAACCGGTGAAAACGCAGCCGTCGCCGCGATCACCATCATGGTGCCTGCCCGCCGATACGCAAAACTCGATTTCGGTGTCTTCCCTCTGATATGCATCCGCCGCTTTTAATTACATGCGTTGCCCAGCCATTAACAGCTTAGCGGCAAAAATGCACGAGGTGTACCGATTTAAGCTATTTTCGAGCTAATTTAGCACGAAACATGAAAAATCCCGGTTTGCGGCCGGGATTTTCGGACCTTGTGCAACTACGTCTCAGGGGCAATCGTCGATGTAGCGGCGACCATAGCGGTCGCGATAGTAGCATTGCCCGGGTTGTTCGGCGACTCTGCCAATGACTGCACCTGCGACGCCGCCGATTGCAGCGCCGACTGCGGCTCCGCGAACATTGCCTGTGGCGACCCCGCCGATTACCGCGCCAGATGCCGCACCGATCCCGGCACCCTGCTCCGTCGGCGTGCAGCTCGCGATCGAGAGGCCGATCAGAGCAAATGCGATTGCTTTCTTCATTTCTTCTCTCCAAGGTTGACTGCCGCTTGGCAGCCGCTGTCCCTTCACGGGTGTCTTTTTGACAACTAAAACTATGTCGCAACAGGTTGGCGTCCAGTTTGCATCTTAAATTTTTGTGATCACGGTTGTTTTCAATCCGATTCAGATGTCATGCAGTCGTCCGTAGAGCAAATTTGGCAGAACTCCCCAAAGTAGCGGTTGATCCCTAAGCGAAAAAGTCAAATGATGTTCCTGTGCCTGGAGGAGGCACGAGGAGAAAATCATGGCGAAGGTGAAACTGACGGTGAACGGCCGGGCGGTGAGCGGCGACTGTGAAGAGCGCACGCTTCTCGTCCATTTCATTCGCGAAAAACTGGGCCTGACGGGAACGCATGTCGGCTGTGATACCACCCAGTGCGGGACCTGCGTCGTCCATATGGACGGCAAGTCGGTCAAGAGCTGCACGATCCTCGCCGTTCAGGCATCGGGCTCGTCGGTCACGACGATCGAAGGCCTAGCCGCAAATGGCGAACTTCATCCGGTTCAGGCCGCCTTCAAGGAACATCACGGGCTCCAGTGCGGATTCTGCACGCCGGGCATGGTGATGACCGCCGTCGACATGATCAGCCGTCATGGCGGGCAACTGGATGAACAGATGATTCGCCAGGAACTCGAAGGCAACATCTGTCGCTGCACCGGCTATCACAACATCGTCAAGGCCGTGCTTTCCGCCAATGCGGAGATGCATGGCGGCGCCAAGCAGGCTGCCGAGTAACATCTTTCCGGAAATGTCTGGCTGACTGCCGAATACGATCCTCTTTGGCGGAGTGCCAGGCCAAAACCCCATTGGGAGGACATCATGGGTGTCGAAGGAGTTGGTGCACGCGTCGCGCGCAAGGAAGACAGGCGGTTCTTAACCGGCAAGGGGCGCTATACGGACGATATGGTCGTGCCCGGCATGAAATACGGCTATTTCGTTCGCAGTCCGCATGCGCATGCCAAAATCAAGAGCATCGATATTTCCGCTGCGAAAGCCATGCCTGGCGTCATCGACGCGCTGGACGGCAAGCAACTGCTCGCTGACGGCATCGGCAATCTCATCTGCGGCTGGATGATTCATTCGAAGGACGGTTCTGCGATGAAAATGGGCGCATGGCGCCCGTTGGCGGTGGAGACGGTGCGCTATGTGGGCGATGCTGTTGCGATCGTCATAGCGGATTCGCTCGACGAAGCGCGCGACGCTGCAGAAGCGGTCGTCGTCGATTACGAGGAGCTGCCGGCTGTCATCGAGGCGGTCGATGCGCTGAAACCCGGTGCGCCGCAAATCCATCCGGAAGCGGCCAATAATCTGATTTTCGACTGGGAGATCGGCGACGCTGCCGCTACCGACCAGGCGATTGCGCAAGCGGCACATGTCATTGAGGTCGATATCGTCAATAACCGCCTCTCGCCCAATGCGATGGAGCCGCGCGCCACGCTCGGCATCTACGATGCGGGCGACGACCATTATACCTGCTACACCACCAGCCAGAATCCGCATGTGGCGCGGCTGGTCATGAGCGCTTTCTACAACGTGGCGCCGGAAAACAAGCTGCGGGTGATCGCGCCGGATGTCGGCGGCGGCTTCGGCTCCAAGATCTTCATCTACCCAGAGGAAATCGTTTGTCTCTGGGCATCCAAGAAGGCCGGCGTGCCGGTAAAATGGACTGCGGATCGCACGGAGGCCTTTCTCACGGATGCGCACGGCCGCGATCATGTCTCCAAGGTCAGGATGGCCTTCGATCTAGACAATCGCATCACGGCACTGAAGGTCGATACGATCGCCAATCTCGGCGCCTACATGTCGCTGTTTTCGTCCTGCGTGCCGACCTACCTCTACGCGACGCTGCTTTCCGGCCAGTATGATATCCCGGCAATCCACGCCAATGTGCGTACGGTCTATACCAACACCGCGCCTGTCGACGCCTATCGCGGCGCGGGGCGGCCGGAGGCAACCTATCTCCTCGAGAGGACCATGGAAACGGCGGCGCGCGAGCTCGGCATCTCGCCTGCTGAACTCAGGCGGAAGAATTTCATCCGCTCGTTCCCCCACCAGACGCCGGTCATTTTGAGCTACGACGCAGGTGATTATGAAGCTTCGCTCAACGCGGCGATGCAGGCGGCCGATTGGAACGGCTTTGCCGCGCGCAAGGAGGAGGCTAGCCGGCGCGGCATGAAGCGCGGCATCGGCATGAGTTGCTATATAGAGGCATGCGGGCTTGCCCCGTCGCAGGCGGTCGGCTCCCTCGGCGCCGGTGTTGGCCTTTGGGAGTCCGCCGAGGTGCGGGTCAATGCCGTCGGTACCGTGGAGGTACTGACCGGGTCGCACAGCCACGGGCAGGGACATGAAACGACGTTCGCACAGCTCGTTGCGGGCCGGCTCGGCGTGTCGATCGATAGCATTTCCGTCGTTCACGGCGATACCGACAAGGTGCAGATGGGCATGGGTACCTATGGTTCGCGCTCTGGTGCCGTTGGCATGTCGGCCGTCGCCAAGGCGCTCGACAGGGTCGAGGCAAAGGCGAAAAAGATTGCCGCGCACCTCATGGAGGCGGATGAGAGCGATATTGTGATCGAAAACGGAGAGCTGAAGGTGGCGGGCACGGACAAGACGCTGCCGTGGTTCCAGGTAGCGCTTGCCGCCTACACCGCTCACAATCTGCCTACCGGGATGGAGCCGGGTCTGAAGGAGACGGCCTTCTATGATCCGTCGAACTTCACGTTCCCGGCAGGCTGCTACATCTGCGAGGTCGAAGTCGATCCCGAAACGGGCACGACGAAAATCGTGCAGTTCGTCGCTGCCGACGACTTTGGCAATATCATCAACCCGATGATTGTCGAAGGCCAGGTCCATGGTGGCCTTGCCCAAGGCATCGGCCAGGCGCTGCTTGAAGGCGTTCACTACGACGAGAGCGGCCAGCTTTTGACCGCGAGCTACATGGACTACGCCATGCCGCGTGCCGACGACCTGCCATCCTTCGATCTGTCGCATCAAAACACCCCGTGTCCGAGCAACCCGCTGGGCGTCAAGGGTTGCGGCGAGGCTGGCGCGATCGGCTCACCGCCGGCGCTGATGAATGCGATCACAGATGCGATCGGCAACAACATGCTGACGATGCCTGCCACGCCGCAGAAGGTGTGGATGGCTGTGCAAGCAACCCACTGAGGAGGAACGGCCATGTATCAGACGAATTATCACCGCGCCTCGACAGTCGATGAGGCCGTCAGCATGATCACGGGCGCTTCGGAGGGCAAATATGTCTCCGGGGGCATGACTTTGATCGCAACGATGAAGCAACGGCTTGCCGCGCCAAGCGACCTGGTGGATCTACGCCACATTGAGTCGATGAAAGGGATCCAGGTCGAAGGTCGCAAGGCGCGGATCGGCGCGGCACTGACACATGCGGAAGTGGCGACTTCTGCCGCAATCGGTGCAATCTGCCCCGCCTTATGCGAACTCGCCGGACGGATCGGCGATCCGCATGTGCGGCATATGGGAACAATCGGCGGTTCAATCGCCAATAACGATCCTGCTGCCGATTATCCGGCTGCGATGCTGGCGCTGAATGCCCGTATCGTCACGAATAAACGCGAGATCGCAGCCGACGATTTCTTCACCGGTCTTTTCGAAACGGCGCTTGAGGAGGGTGAACTGATCGCAGCGATCAGCTTCGAGGCACCGGAGAGGGCCGGCTACGCCAAGTTTCCGAATCCGGCTTCCCGCTATGCCATGACTGGCGTCTTCGTTTCGAAGGGCTCCGAGGGCGTGCGCGTCGCCGTCACCGGGGCGGGCTCCGGCGGTGTCTTTCGCCAATCTGCGATGGAGCAGGCGCTCGGCGCCAACTGGTCGCCGGATGCGGTCACGAGCGTCAATGTCGATCCGGCCGGGTTGATGTCGGACCTGCATGCCAGCGCGGAATATCGCGCCAATCTGGTGAAGGTGATGGCGAAGCGCGCCGTTGCCGCAGCGGGCTAGCATATCGAACGGAGCCGGCTTTCCGGCTCCATCAATTGTGCAAGAACGCACTCCGGATCAGGGAGATTCGCGCAATTTTTTATCTGGAATCATTCAAAAATATGGGCCATTTGCCGCAGTTGATGCTAAAGCGTGATGTAAGGGTTGACGCGCGATCGTCCGCTCAGCAAAACCGTCGCGCGATACTGGAGCATATGAATGGATTTCGAAGGATTTTTTAGGAGCGAGCTGGACGGGCTTCACAAGGAAGGCCGCTATCGGGTTTTCGCCGATCTCGAGCGTCATCGCGGCAGCTTTCCACGCGCCACGCGCCACACGGCGGACGGTCAGAAGGACGTCACCGTCTGGTGTTCCAACGACTATCTCGGCATGGGCCAAAACCCGAAGGTGATCGCGGCGATGAAGAACGCCATCGACCACTGTGGCGCGGGTGCGGGAGGCACCCGGAATATCTCTGGCACCAACCACTACCACGTGCTGCTCGAGCGCGAGCTGGCCGACCTGCACGGCAAGGAAGCAGCGCTGATCTTCACCTCCGGCTATGTCTCCAACTGGGCGTCGCTCGGCACGCTCGGCGCCAGGATCCCC
>NZ_FMTM01000029.1:2500-5000 GCF_900099775.1 Rhizobium mongolense subsp. loessense
GCATCGTTTTTGACGATGCCTGTTCTGCCTATATCGTGAAGAGAAGATTGATCTGGAGGCTTCCAGGTGTTTTGGGTTTTGGCCCAGGGCGTCCGAAGCCGGTTCCAATGATGTCGTTGATGGTCTAGCCGACCGGAAACGAAAGAGGAGCCGGAGGTAGGAAGGAAGCTTGTCCTGAGGCATTGTTGTTGTTTGAAGGCTTTGGCGTTCATCTGACCGACGATGCTGGATTGGCGTTGCCTGACCGCGCGCCACCGGATTTGATCTCGAGAAGCTGGTCTTAAGACAGACTGCAAGCGAGCTGCTCGGCGTAGCTCCAATAAAGCAGATCTGTCGAACACGTCGATGGCATCATTAGAAAGCGTGATTGTAAAAGGTAATCACGCATTGTTGGTCTTCGGATTTGATTGCGGCAACTGAGAGGTTGTCCGGATGAGAATTTTAAATCCAACAAAGATGATGAGCATTGGCAATGAGAACGATTAAGTGTCGTAAGGGCATTTGGTGGATGCCTTGGCATGCACAGGCGATGAAGGACGTGATACGCTGCGATAAGCCGTGGGGAGCTGCGAATGAGCTTTGATCCATGGATCTCCGAATGGGGCAACCCACCTTAGATACTTGGGAAATCTGTTTTGTTGTCGGATCTTTGATCCGAGGTTACGGCGAACGATCGCCGACGGCCTCTGGGCTGTATGGGAGTTCCCGATACAGTGCGGAGCGCGTCGCCGGTTGTCCGGCGCGCCCACGCAGTTCTGCACGGCAGGTGCGGAAGGCGCGTGAGTGAGAACCAAACAGGTTTCCAAGTATCGTTAATAAGGTATCTTACCTTCGAATACATAGGGGTAAGAAGCGAACGCAGGGAACTGAAACATCTAAGTACCTGCAGGAAAGGACATCAACCGAGACTCCGCAAGTAGTGGCGAGCGAACGCGGACCAGGCCAGTGGCAATGAGGAATAAAGCGGAACCATCTGGAAAGTTGGGCCGTAGCGGGTGACAGCCCCGTACGCGTAGAACACTCATTGTCCTAGAGTAGGGCGGGACACGAGAAATCCTGTCTGAACATGGGGAGACCACTCTCCAAGCCTAAGTACTCGTGCATGACCGATAGCGAACAAGTACCGTGAGGGAAAGGTGAAAAGCACCCCGACAAGGGGAGTGAAATAGAACCTGAAACCGGATGCCTACAAACAGTCGGAGCCTGAAAGGGTGACGGCGTACCTTTTGTATAATGGGTCAACGACTTAGTGTAACAAGCAAGCTTAAGCCGGTAGGTGTAGGCGTAGCGAAAGCGAGTCTGAATAGGGCGATTTAGTTTGTTGCATTAGACCCGAAACCGAGTGATCTAGCCATGAGCAGGTTGAAGGTTGGGTAACACCAACTGGAGGACCGAACCCGCATCTGTTGCAATAGATTGGGATGACTTGTGGCTAGGGGTGAAAGGCCAATCAAACTCGGAAATAGCTGGTTCTCCGCGAAATCTATTTAGGTAGAGCGTCGAGCGAATACCCCCGGGGGTAGAGCACTGGATGGGCTATGGGGACTCACCGTCTTACTGATCCTAACCAAACTCCGAATACCGGGGAGTACTACTCGGCAGACACACGGCGGGTGCTAACGTCCGTCGTGAAAAGGGCAACAACCCTGACCTCCAGCTAAGGTCCCCAAGTCATGGCTAAGTGGGAAAGGATGTGAGGATCCCAAAACAACCAGGATGTTGGCTTAGAAGCAGCCATCATTTAAAGAAAGCGTAACAGCTCACTGGTCTAAATAAGGGTCTTTGCGCCGAAAATGTAACGGGGCTGAAGCCATGCACCGAAGCTGAGGATGTGTAGCAATACACGTGGTAGCGGAGCGTTCCGTAAGCCTGTGAAGGGACAGTCGTGAGACATCCTGGAGGTATCGGAAGTGCGAATGTTGACATGAGTAACGATAAAGAGGGTGAGAGACCCTCTCGCCGAAAGACCAAGGGTTCCTGCTTAAAGTTAATCTGAGCAGGGTTAGCCGGCCCCTAAGACGAGGCGGACACGCGTAGTCGATGGGAACCACGTTAATATTCGTGGGCCTGGTGGTAGTGACGGATTGCTCAACTTGTAAGGTCTTATTGGATTGATCTTGCAGGGACGCGGTTCCAGGAAACAGCTCCACCGTATAGACCGTACCCGAAACCGACACAGGTGGTCAGGTAGAGTATACCAAGGCGCTTGAGAGAACTATGTTGAAGGAACTCGGCAAATTGCACGCGTAACTTCGGAAGAAGCGTGACCCCATTTTGGGCAACCATGATGGGGTGGCACAGACCAGGGGGTAGCGACTGTTTATCAAAAACACAGGGCTCTGCGAAGTAGCAATACGACGTATAGGGTCTGACGCCTGCCCGGTGCTGGAAGGTTAAAGGGAGAGGTGCAAGCTTTGAACTGAAGCCCCAGTAAACGGCGGCCGTAACTATAACGGTCCTAAGGTAGCGAAATTCCTTGTCGGGTAAGTTCCGACCTGCA
>NZ_FMTM01000026.1 GCF_900099775.1 Rhizobium mongolense subsp. loessense
ACTGGCCGAAGAGATCGAGCAGCCAGGAGACATTGGCCTCGCCGCCAGTGGTGTTGGTCGCACCGATCCGGGTGCGCTCCGAGCCCATCTGGCCCGACACCGTGTGCGAGGCGCCGACCACCAGGCTCGGCAGCGAACCGGCCCCGGCGACCGTCACATTCGAGGACGCCGAATTGATGCGCTCCATCGCCTGCAGCACGTCGAGGTTCTGGTCGATGCCGCGTGCCACCAGGCTGTCGAGCTGCCTGTCGCGATAGGCCGACCACCAGGCCACCGTCGCAACGTCACCGATATTCTTGGTGCTGCCCTCACCGAATTTCGCCGGAAGCGGCATCTCCGGAGGCGTGTGGTCCGGTCCGCTCACGCAGCCCGCCAGCAACAGCAATAGTGCCGGTGTAGCAAAACGAAGAGATATCATTCATTTCTTCCTGTAACTCGACCAAGTCTAAAATTCTTGCCAAAAGCATCATGCTTTGCCGTCGGCTGCGCTTCGTCCCAACGAGATACACCATGCCGAAGCAGTCCGCGGGCAATGTATCAATGGTTCATTCATTCTGGCAGTGCATTTTTATCACACTCACGCCACAATTTTCTTGCGGCGGGAGAATACGCGTCGGATGACGACGAAGAAGGACGGCACGAAGAAAATCCCGAGCGCAGTTGCCGCGAGCATGCCGCCGAGGACACCGATGCCGATCGCGTTCTGGGCTGCGGAGCCCGCGCCGGTGGCCACGGCAAGAGGCACGACGCCCAGAATGAAGGCAAGCGATGTCATGATGATCGGGCGCAAACGCAGCCTTGCCGCTTCCAGAGTCGCCTCGAAGAGCCCCATTCCAGTCTCCATCCGGTCCTTGGCGAATTCGACGATCAGAATCGCGTTCTTCGCTGCAAGACCTATCGTCGTCAGAAGACCGACCTTGAAGTAGACGTCGTTCGCCTGCCCGAAGAGGGTCGCGGCCATAAGCGCGCCGAGCACGCCGACAGGCACCGCCATGATCACCGAGAACGGGATCGACCAGCTTTCGTAGAGCGCTGCAAGGCAAAGGAAGACGACGAGCACCGAAATTGCATAAAGCATCGGCGCCTGCGAACCCGAGAGCCGTTCCTGATAGGAAATGCCCTGCCAGGCTACCGTATAGCCGCCGCCGAGCTGTGCAGTCAGGGCCTCCATCTCGTTCATGGCGTCGCCGGAGCTGACGCCCGGTGCCGAAGCGCCGTCGAGCGGGATTGCGCTGACCGCGTTGAAGCGGGCAAGCGTTGGGGCACCCTTGACCCATTCCGTCGTGGTGAAGGCGGAGAAGGGAACCATTTCGCCGGAAGAGTTGCGGGCATACCAGTGGTCGAGATCAGTCGGCTGCATTCTGAAGGGCGCATCACCCTGCACGTAGACCGGCTTGATCTCGCCGTTCAGCGTGAAGTCATTGACGTCGCGGCCGGTGAAGATGACAGAGAGCATCGCATTGACCGCAGATATATCGACGCCCATGGCGCCGATCTTCTCCTGGTCGATGGCGATCCGCATCTGCGGCTCGACTTCCTTGTTGTTATTGCGCAGGGCGACCACCTTGCCGCTGGCATTGGCCATCTGGATCAGCCGCTTGGAGGCGGTGTCAAGCGCAGCCGTGCCGTGTCCGCCGGTATCGACGAGGTACATTGAGAAGCCGCTGGACACGCCGAGACCCTGTATCGCCGGCGGCAGCAATGCGAAGACCTGCGCTTCGCGGAAGGTGAAGAAGGTCTTGAGCGCCCGCGTCACGATCGCCTGCGCGTGCTGATTGGGATCGGTACGAAGCGAGAAGTCCTTGAGCTTGGTGAAGACGATCGCGCTGTTCTGGCCGGAGCCGTTGAAGCTGAACCCAAGGGCGCCGAAGACCGACTCGACGGAGTCTCTTTCGTTTTCGCGGTAGTATTTTTCGACCTTCTCGACGACCGCCTGGGTCTGCTGCGTAGTCGACCCGGGCGGCGTGGTGACGATCGTCAGCAGAACGCCCTGATCTTCCTGCGGCAGGAACGAGCTCGGCAGGCGCGTGAACAGATAGGCGCAACCGGCGCCCACAAGCAGGAACACCAGCATGACCCGGATCGGACGCTTCAACAGGTAGCCGATGGTGCGGACGTAGCCGTTGGTCGAGCGCGTGAAGTTTCGGTTGAACCAGTCGCCGACGCGGTGCTTCCTGTGTTCGCCGACCGGTTTCAGCATGCTTGCGCACAGTGCCGGCGTCAGCACGATGGCGACGAGGGCCGAAAGCAGCATGGCCGAAACGATGGTGATCGAGAACTGACGGTAGATGATGCCGGTCGAACCGCCGAAAAAGGCCATCGGAATGAAGACGGCGGTCAGAACCAGCGCGATGCCGACGATGGCGCCGGTGATTTCGCCCATCGACTTCTCGGTCGCTTCAAGCGGCGAGAGCTTTTCCTCCGACATGATGCGCTCGACGTTTTCGACAACGACGATAGCGTCGTCGACGAGAAGGCCGATTGCGAGAACCATGGCGAACATGGTCAGCGTGTTGATCGAATATCCCGTTGCCGCGAGAATGCCGAAGGTTCCAAGCAGGACCACCGGCACGGCGATGGTCGGGATCAGCGTCGCACGCAGGTTCTGCAGGAAGACAAGAAGCACCACGAAGACGAGAACGATCGCTTCGATGAGGGTATGGACGACCTTCTCGATCGACAGCTCGACGAAGGGCGTCGTGTCGTATGGATAGGTGATCTCCACGCCTTCCGGCAGGCCGCGTCCGATCGTGTCGAGCGCCGAGCGAACGCGCTCCGCAGTATCGATGGCGTTGGCGCCGATCGCGAGGTTGACGGCAAAGCCGCTCGAGGGCTGGCCATTGTAGCGCGAAGAGCCGCCGTAGCTTTCCTGGCCGATTTCGATGCGCGAGACGTCGCTGAGCCGGACCGTCGAGCCGTCCTTTTCCACCTTTAGAATGATCCGCTCGAAGTCCGCGACCGTCGTCAGCTGGCTCTGCGCGGTGATCGTAACGTTCAGCTGCTGGCCTTCGACGAGCGGCTGTGCGCCGAGGGAGCCAACGGAAACCTGGGTGTTCTGGGCCTCGATAGCCGAGGTGACGTCGCTCGGCGTCAGTTGATACTTCTGCAGCTTGAAGGGATCGAGCCAGACGCGCATGGCGTAACCCGAACCGAAGATATTGATGCTGCCCACGCCTTCGAGACGCTGGATCTGATCTTCGATCTGATTAGACAGGATGTTGCCGAGGTCGACGGAATTCCGCTTGCCGTCCGTCGAAACCAGCGAGCCCACCAATAGGATACTGGAGGTCGATCGCGTGACGCTGATGCCGGCATCGATGACGTCATCGGGAAGCTGCGATTGAACGAGCTGCAGCTTGTTCTGGACCTGCACCTGCGCGATGTCGGGGTCGACGCTTGTTCCAAATGTCAGCGAGATGCTAGCCGAACCGGTCGAGGAGGTCGAAGTCATGTAGGTGAGGTCATCAAGGCCGGTCATGCCGTCTTCGATGATCGTCGTCACCGATTTCTCGACGGTTTCAGCGCTCGCGCCGCGATAGGTGGCGTTGATGCGCACGGTGGTGGGTGCGATGTCCGGATACTGCGAGATCGACAGCGTGAAGATGCCGAGCAAGCCTGCGAGCATGATGGTAATCGCAATGACCCAGGCAAAAATCGGGCGTCGGATGAAAAACTTGGCCATCAAATCATTCCTGTGCGGCTTGGATAAACGTTAGATGCGGGCGCGCCTACTGCGCGGCCGGCTTCTGGGCGTTACCGGCCGCTGCCTGCTCGGCAGCCACGACCACACCGCTTTCATTGATCTTCATGGGAACGGGCGTAACCGGCATGCCGGGCGCGATCGACTGCAGACCGCTGACGATCAGCTGATCGCCATCCTTCACGCCGTCGGTCACGAGCCAGGAATTGTTGGAGGGCGAGGCGTTTTCGAAGACACGTGTCTCGACTTTGCCATCAGCGGAGATGAACTGCGCCGTCAGACGCCCGGTCGCGTCGCGGCTGGTGGCCAGTTGCGGCAGCGCATAGCCGACCTCGGCGCCAAGTTCGACGGTTGCGCGCACATACATGCCCGGCAAAATGACGAGATCCGGATTCGGGAAGAGCACGCGGATGATGAAGGTGCCGGTCGTCTCGCTGACGATCTGTTTCGACATATCCAGCTTGCCCTTCTGGGCGTATTCCTTGCCGTTTTCCAGGATGAGCCGGAAGGCGACATCGGCGCCTTCACCCCGGACGGTGCCAGATGCCAAGGCATCACGGAGCCTCAGGAGATTGGTGCTCGATTCGGTCAGCGAAACATATATCGGGTCAAGCTGGCGGATCGTCGTCAGCGCCGTTGTCTGATTGGCGGCCACCACGTTGCCCACGTTGTAGGCCGTCTCGTCGATGACGCCGTCGAACGGCGCGACGATCTTCGTGTGGTCGAGATCGATTTGCGCGGAGGCAAGGGTGGCCTTGGCCGATTCGACCTCAGCGTGAGCCTGGAGAAGGGTGGTCTTTGCCGTTTCGAATTCGATCTGCGTCGCGCCGCTGCCGACGAGGCGCTGGTAGCGGTCGAAATTACTCTGCGCGCTCGGCACGCTGGCTTCGGCCTTGGCGATTGCCGCCTTGGCCTGTTCGACGGTTGCAACATAAGGCGCGTCTTCGATCTGATAGAGGAGGTCGCCCTTTTTCACTTCGCTGCCTTCTCTGAAGGCGATTTCACGGATGATGCCGCTGACCTGCGGACGGATATCGGCCGTCTGATAGGCCTCGGCCCGGCCCGGAAGGATCGTCGTGACCGGGAAAGTGTCCTTCTTCAGCGCCACGACACCGACAGGGGCCGCCTGCTGAGCCGCCGCTCCGGGCCCGCCTGCGCCGCCGGCCTGGTTGTTGTTACTGTCGCTGCAGGCAGCAAGCAATCCGCCCAGCACCAAAGCTGAAGAAATGATGAAGCCACGCCGTATCATGCTGAATTCCCTTGCGGTTGGCATTTTGCGGATCGGATCACCGGCTCCGGCCACGGAGCGCTGCATCCATATCAGGAGCGTGATTTGCGGGATTAAATACCCTTCGATCCGGACTTAAGAAAAGATTTACGAAGTGACGTAATTCAATGATCGTCACTTAGCAAGCGCTATTTTGCAGTGCAGTATCTACAAAACAGACGATCTCCTCAGCCCGATGCACAAGTGTATCCTTATCGTCACGGGCGATCAGCACGGGATGCAGCACCGATGCAAGAACATCGGCAACGGTATGAGCGGCGCGGCGCGGATCGGAACATTTATAATGATCTGTGCTCACCCCCTCGCGGATGATTTCTTCGAGTTGCTGCTCAATTCGCTGGCGGTAGCGATTACCCGCTTCGAGCTTGGCCTGGACTGTCGTCAGCACCATTTCGAAGATGTAGGGATTTTCCTGAATGTCGTTGAGGTGGCTATCGAGAAGCCGAAGCACGAAACGCAGCAGTTGCTCTTTCGGCGGGAGGTTTCGGTCGAAAGAGCCAAAGCGCTCGGTGGCGTTGCCGAGATGCCGTTCGGCAATGGCATCGACGAGCGCCACTTTCGAATGAAAATGCTTGAAGACATTGGCCGGCGACATGCCGAGGGAGGAGGCGATGTCGGCGATCGATACGGCGACGAAACCGCGCTGGCGAAACAGCAACTCGGCCATCGACAGAATGTCTTCCCGCGTTTCCTCGGCCTTGCGTCGCGGCCTTCGTGCCATTCGTTCCCCCGCCGGCCTTCCGGCCGGCACCCCTTCCTTGCCCATGCTAACGCCTCCCGGCGAAATCCCGCAAGCGCACAGCCGGCTTTCGGGTGGTTCGTTCCGGATTTTTAAGGGAAATAGCGCGCAAGGTTGCTTCGCACACGGGCAACCGGGGTTTCGCCGCTGTCATCCGGCACGAAAGGCTGGGCGGTAATCGCCTCATAGGCCTTGATGTAAACCTTCGATGTCTGCTCGACCAATTCGACCGGGATCTCGGGGATCTCGTCCTTGTAGGGATCGCAACGCTCGGCGACCCAGGCACGGACGAAGTCCTTGTCGAAGCTTGCGGGGCGCATGCCGGCTTCGAAGGCCTGCTGATAGCTGTCCGCGAGCCAGTAGCGGCTGCTGTCCGGCGTGTGGATTTCGTCGGCGAGAATAATGTTGCCGTCCTTGTCGGTTCCGAATTCGTATTTGGTGTCGACAAGGATGAGGCCGCGTTTTGCAGCCATTTCCTGGCCGCGTGCGAAAAGCGCGAGCGCGTATCGCGAAAGCGTTGCCCACTGTTGCGCTGTGAGCAGCCCGCGGCTGACGATCTCGTCAGGCGTCAGCGGCTCGTCATGGCCGCCGTCGAATTCCTTGCTGGTCGGCGTGATCACCGGCTCGGGCAGGCGTTGGTTGTCGCGCATGCCGTCCGGCAGGCGCATGCCGTACATTTCGCGCTCGCCCTTCTTATAAAGAGTGAGGATCGACGTGCCGGTGGTGCCGGCGAGATAGCCGCGGACGACGACCTCGACGGGCAGAATGTCGAGCCGCTTGCCGATGACCACATTCGGGTCCGGATAGGCAATGACGTGGTTCGGGCAGATATCCTTGGTCGCTTCGAACCAGTAGCGCGCCGTCTGCGTCAGTACTTGGCCCTTATAGGGGATGCAGGTCAGGATGCGGTCGAAAGCGCTGAGGCGGTCGGTGCTGATAATGATGCGGCTGCCATCCGGAAGGTCGTAATTTTCGCGCACCTTGCCGCGGTAATAGTTCGGCAGCTCGGGGAAATGGGCTTCGGAAAGAATTCGCACGGGCTCGATAGTCCTTTGTCGCGGGGTTTCACCTTGCTCTAGTTCCATTGCAGTGGATGTCAAGCAAATGGCTTTCAAAGCCAGATCAGGGCGACCAGAAGAACGGTCAGAAAATAGGAAGCAAACGCCAGCGGACTGCCGGCGCGCAGGAAGTCGGAGACGCGGTAGCTGCCGATGCTCATTGCCAGCGTATTGTTGTGGTGGCCGAACGGCGTCAGGAAATCGAGCGATGCGCCCGCGGCAACGGCAATCAGATAGGCGGCTGGGGCTTGGTGTGCCGCCTCCGCGAATTCCAGCGCAACGGGACTGAGCACAATTGCCACTGTCGCGTTGTTGACGAAAGGCGTGAGCGCCATGGCGATGAAGAGCAGGAGAGCGATGCCGGCAAGCGGCGTGGATATCGGCACGAGCAGGCTCAGCCAATCGGCGACCAGCTGGGCCGTGCCTGTTGCGGCAACAGCCGAGCCGATCGGGATCATCGCGGCCAGCATGATGATGATCGGCCAGTTGATGTCCGCCATGGCCTGGCGGATGTTGAGATAGCCCATTAGCGCAAGAACGAGCACGACAGCCGCAAAAGCGATCTCAGGGCGGACCGGCCCGATAGCGGAAAGGGTCACGCCAGCAGCGAAGACCAGGAAGGGCTGCCACGCATTCGACGTCGCCTCGTCTGCAGGCTGCGTGGCGAGCGGCAGGCATTCGCATTCCTCAAGCGCTTCGGCGACCGCCTCGCGCGGGCCCTCGAGCAGAAGGATATCGCCGATCGAAAGCTGCAAATCTTCAAAGCGCCCTTCGATCCGTGGTGACCGCATGGAGAGAGCGGCAATCCTGACGCTCCGGCTCTTAAAGACCTCCAACGAGCGGATTCGCGAGCCGACCAGCGTGCTCTCCGGCATGACGACGGCCTCAATGCGGGTGAAATCCGCCTGCAACCCATTCGGATGAACTTCTGGAACGAGCGCCGCCGAGGCGGCGAGACCGGCAAAGACCGCATCGGCGCCTTCGGCAAGCAAGCTATCGCCTGCCTCGATCGTCGACTGATCGAGCGGGCCAAAGACGAACCGGCCGTTGCGGATCAATGCGTGCGGCTGGATTTCAAAGAGGCTGGAGCAATCGAGAAGGCGTACGCCGGCGAGCGGCGAACCCTCAGGAATGCGCCGTTCCGTGACGATGCGCCGTCGGGCCGGCGCCGCAGCGGCAGGTTGACCGTCCGTTTCGGGAAATAGTTGCGGAACGAGAGCCGCCATCAGCAGAATTCCGGCAATAGCGACAGGAAGGCCGACATAGGCGAAATCGAAAAAATGAAAGCCGGAGCCCGTTGCCTTGGCAAGTGCATCGCTGACAAGCAGATTGGCCGGCGTTCCGATCAGCGAGACGAGACCGCCGAGAAGTGCCGCAAATGAAATCGGCATGACGAGCTGGCGCCGCTGAATATCCATGACGCTACTGATGCGCAGTGTTGCAGGCAGCATGATCGCGAAGGCGCCGATATTGTTCATGAAGATCGAGATGAGCCCGGTGACCGCAGAAAGACTGGCGATGACCGTGAAGCCGGACAGTCCGGCGGCTGCAAAACGTGCGGCGAGGCTGTCAAAGAGTTTCGCGCGGGCGAGCACCTGGACGATCAGTAGAATCTCGACCACCGTGATGACGACGGGACTCGCGAAACCGGCAAAGATCTGATCGGCTGGATAAAGTCGGAGCACATACCCGGCAAGCAGGCCGCCGATCGCCACGACCTCGATGCGGATACGGTTCACGGAGAACAGAACGAGCATTGCCGAGAGAAGGATCAGCAGGGATGCTTGCTCGAACGTCATGGGCGGGCTCGCGTTTCAACCGTCAGCGGAATGTAGCCATCCGGACAGGGCTGTATAGGGAGGGCGCGCGGAAAGATCGAACAAATCCTCATATTGTGCGAGGTCAGGCAGTGGGCGCGCGCCAGCGGCCTTCTGCCGTTCTTTCGAGTATCGGTGTCGCGAAGACGCCAACGGTGCGGTCGGGCCATTGGGCGCCTTCGACGGCGAGCTTTTCCTTCCAGCGTTCGGATTGCAGCATCGCCGCGGCGATGACGACAGGCTCGATATCGCAGGCCGTCATCAATTGCAGGCCCGCGACGATGGAACTGCCGCTAGAAATAACATCGTCGATCAGCGCGACACGGCGGCCCCGAAGCAGCGGCAGCATGCGCGGGTCTATATAAAGACGCTTCTGCTGTTCCGGCGTCGTGATCGACGACAGGGCTACGGAAAGATGGTTGCTGTACCAGAATTTCCGGGAGGTGCCCAAGGGCACGTAGCGCGCGTGACCGAGTTTCTGGGCGACTGCTGCAGCAAGCGTCAATCCGAGTGTCGGCAGACCTGCGACGATATCGATGTCAAAGTGCCTGATCGTTGACGCCAGTTGCCCGGCGAGCGCATCGAGCACGGCAAAGCTCGCCTGGTTGACGATCAGCGAGGCGAGCGCGTGTTCGCCGTCGGCAAGCACCCGGATCGGCAGACGAAGCTGGTGGCGGTCCTGCAGTTCCGCGACATAGAACGAGGTGAAATCGCCATCTGCCTTAAAGCTGCCCGGGGGATGGAGCTCCTGCCAGAACTCATGCGGCGCGATATCGTCCTTCTGCATCAATTCCGTCCGGTCCTTTCCATGCCCGTCCGTCGCTTCAGGTCGCGTAGCTCCGCCTCTGTCAGTGCGCGCACCGAGCCTTTCGGCAGCTCTCCAAGACTAAGCCCACCGATTGCAACCCGCACCAGCCGCAGGCACTCGGCACCGGTGGCTTCGAGCATGCGGCGGATCTGCCGGTTACGGCCCTCGTCGAGTTCCACCTCGATCCAGGAGTTGCGGTCGCCGCTTCGCAGGAGCCGTGCGGCCGTCGCTGTCAGCACTTCGCCGTCGTGGCGGATCCCGTATGTCATTTCGGCAAGCGATTCCGCATCCATGATGCGGTTGACTTGCACATGATAGGTCTTGGTCACATGGGTGATTGGATCGAGCAGGGCCTGCGCGAACTCGGTATCGTTGGTAAACAGCAGCAGGCCTTCGCTTGCCTTGTCGAGCCGACCGACCGGTGAAAGATGCGGAATGTCGAATTCCTTGAGACAGTCATAGACCGTCGGACGCTCTTCCGGATCGTACCGGGTCGTCAGCAGCCCGCGCGGCTTATTCAACATCAGGTAGATTTTCGCCTCGGCGGCGATCATTGCGCCATCGACTGCAAGCCTTGCTGATTGGAGATCGACCCAGGCGTCGAGATTCCGGATAATCCGCCCATCGACCGCAACTCGGCCGTCGGCGATCAGGCGTTCGGCCTGAGTGCGGGAACAATAGCCGAGCTTCGAAAGAGCACGCGGCAGGGTGACCCGCTTGCCCCCGGCATTTGCGCCGGCTTTCTCGCGTTCACGCAATTTCTGCGGTTGGCGCCGCTCTCCCACTCAGCCGTCCTTGCCTGGTTGCAATGCCGCATTCTTTGCATGAACGGCAGACGGACGCCAGCGAAGGCGGCGAAAACTCAAACGAATAATGAGGGCAGGGAGCGCGCGCTGAATGGCAGCCGAACAGGATCGTCCGCGCCGGCGGCTCCGTTTACTGATATTGCAAAACCTGGCGGCCCTAGTGGCAGGCGAGGAAGCCTGCCAGTTCCTGACGATTGACGACGATGCCGGCGGCGGCCTTCACCGGGTCAGGATGGGTATAGGTCAGGCTCAGCATTTCGGGCAGTTCGAGCGCCTGGCGCATATTCATGATGCCAACTGCACGGCGGCCGGTCGCGCTGTCTACGCTCACCTCGACGATGCAATTCGCCGTCTTGTTTTCCATGGTTTATCCTCCCTCATTATTATGCTTGCCTTCCTGCCATTAAAAATTGGTTTTTCTAAGACATAAGTATTTATGGACCCTACCGAATTTCCGATCGGCGGGGTCCCAAATAATCATTCTTATTGTGCGCTGCGAGGTAAGTTGGCCTAACGCCACCAATGTTGCGGCTGCGACTGTTGATAACCACTTAGCAGGTAGCCGGCAAGGAAGCCCAAGGCACCGGCGAGGACGAGGGCGGTTGTCGTTGCCGCCGCGTGTTCCCGGGCAGCACCGGCTGCGGCTACACCTTCTGCGCGGATCTGGGCAACGGCGTTCTTGGCGCGAGGAAGCGATTCATCAATGGCCTTGCCGGCGCGGTCGCGCACTTCGTAATAGGCTTCGGCGCCCTGAGCGGAGATCATCTTCTGCAGGCGCGACACTTCCTGTTGAAGCGCGGCAATGTCCTTGCTCACAGATGTGCGGATGTCATCGGTATTGGCAGCCATGTTATTCTCCTTTGTTGTGATAGGAGAAGAACACGACAAACCGCATTAGGTTCCGATTTTGGCTGCTATCGGCCGTGTTGGTTCTTTCGGGGCCGATCTTTACCGTTTGTTAACCGTAATTCGGCGTTTGACGGCTGTTTTTGAATAATTTTTCGCCGTCGGAAGTGTGGATTTGAGCGATTTTTGACCAGCCGATAAAGATTTTCCCCGACGAAGCGCGGTGAGAAGCGGTCCTGTGAATAAATCTACCTTAAAATGGTGAGCGAAAACAGTCTGTTACAAAAATGTCAAAAAAGTTGGATTGTCGGTGTTGACTATGTCTGAGGGTTAGCCGTATAAGCCGCGTCACTGAACGAGGGCGGCGGCGCTGCTGGCGACGATGTCCTTCGCTCTTGGGTTTCCGGATTGGCTGGATTGCTGATTGGGGCTGGGACTTTTGGGTTTCGGCTTTTGCCTTGTGACTGGATTTATCTGGTCGGTTATTTGACAATTGAAGATGAGAAGAAAGAGAAACGTGGGCGGCGGAGCTTGCGGGGTCTGAAGGAATTTAGACTTCTGGAAAGAGACTTTGGCGGTCACGTTTATCAAGAGAAGTTACACTGGTTTTTGACGTTTGGCTTTCGGGTTAGGCGTTTAGAAAACAGGTGTGAAGTTCTCGTC
>NZ_FMTM01000010.1 GCF_900099775.1 Rhizobium mongolense subsp. loessense
CAGATGCGCTGACGCTGACCACCGGAGAACTCGTGCGGAAAGCGCGACGCCATATCGGCTGAAAGGCCGACCTTTTCCAGAAGGTCGGCAGCCTTGTTGCGCGCCTCGACGCGGCTCGCGAGGCCGTGCTCGATGATCGGCTCTGCCACCGCTGCACCCACAGTCATCCGCGGATTGAGGCTTGCAAACGGATCTTGAAAAATCATCTGGATGCTGCGCCGCATGCGGCGCAGGCTCGATGAATCAAGGGTTGTCACATCACAGCCGTCAAGGATGACCCTTCCCGCGTTCGGTTCGACGAGGCGGGTGATGGAGCGGCCCGTGGTCGATTTGCCGCAACCGGATTCGCCGACAAGCGACAGGGTCTCGCCCTGAAAGAGATCGAAGGAGACATTCTCGACCGCATGGATGGCGCCGGTCTTTGCGCCGAAAAGCCCGCCGCGAACAGCAAATCGCGTGGTGAGGTTCTTGACCTCGAGGACCGGCGTCTTGCTGACGACCGTATCGGCCACTGCTTGCGGCTCGCTCCGCTCACCAGTCGCGGTATCGACAACAGGAAACCGGAGCGGCCATTTTTGTCCGGCCATTGAACCGAGTCGCGGCACGGCGGAAAGCAGCGCGCGCGTATAATGGTGCTTGCCGCGCCGGAAGATGTCACTGGTCGGGCCTGTCTCGACGGCCTCGCCGCGATACATTACGATCGTCCGGTCCGAAACTTCGGCGACGACGCCCATGTCATGGGTGATGAAGAGAACGGACATGCCTTCCTCTTCCTGCAGCGATTTAATGAGATCGAGAATCTGGCCTTGGATCGTCACGTCGAGCGCCGTCGTCGGCTCGTCGGCAATCAAAAGTTTCGGCCTGGAGGCAAGCGCCATGGCAATCATCACCCGCTGGCGCATGCCGCCGGAAAACTGGTGAGGATATTCGTCGAAGCGCGAGGAAGCATTCGGGATGCGGACCTTTTCCAGAAGACGGATCGTTTCACCCCGCGCCTCGGACCGGGTCATCTCGCCGTGACATGTGAGCGCTTCTGAAATCTGCCGGCCGATCGTGAAAATCGGATTGAGGCTCGTCATCGGCTCCTGGAAGATCATTGCGGCGTCGTTGCCGCGCACGCGCCGCATCTCCCTGTCGGAAAGTGCAAGGATATCCTTGCCGTTCAGGACGATCTTGCCGTCGATGCGGCTCTGGTTCCTGGCCAGCAGTCGCATGATCGAGAGCGATGTGACGCTCTTGCCGGAGCCGCTTTCGCCCACGATGGCCACCGTTTCACCTGGCATCACATCGAAGGCGATGTCGCGGACGACCGGCTTCCACTGGCCATCGAGGAGGAACGATGTCGTCAGGCCCTTGACCGAGAGCACGGGTTTTGCGGCTTCGCCCATTTCGTTTCCCTGCTTTATTGTTTCGCGTTTCAAAGCTTGAGCGGCGTTGCAAAGGAGGCCGAAGCGCGGCCTTCGGCGATACGTGCAGCTTCAAGGGTGGCGATCTTTTCGTCGATCACGCGGCGGTCAATCAATCCGCTCGGGTTCTGGCGCGTCGCCATCGTCTCGGCGACATGCAGATAGCGCTCCTGGGCGACGGCATAGAGGCGGCGAAGTTCGCAAATCGGATCGCCATGGTCGTCGACGCGGATATTGAGCCAGGCGTAATCCTGATCGCGATAAACGAGCAGGGCAGCCGATTGCCTGCCGCGCTTGTCTCCGCCTGCATCTTCGCCGGCCTGCATGGCCTCGAGCAGCCGCTCGGCGAGCGGCAGCCGGGACGTCTTGCGATAGCTGGCGAGCGTCTTTTCGAGCACCTGCGGTCCGCTCAGCATATTTCCGGCGACGGATATGTCGTCGCCAATAAGATGGCCTGCCCAGTCGATACATCGGGCGCCCGTAAAAGCTGCACTCCGCCCCTTGGCGTCGACTAAATGGAACTGCCGATGATCGCGGCCTTCGTCGCGGGCGGTCAGTTCACGCAAGATATCCGCCGGAGCCTGTCCTGATGCAAGTGCGGCAAGCCCGTCGATGCCGTAAAGCGGGCTGACGAAAGCCTGCGTCGCAACCGCGCCGATGCGGCCGCGAATATGCGGGACGAGGCCGCCCACGGCGAAGAAGCGGCTGGCAACGGCAATGCCCAGGTGGCCGGTTTCAGGATCGCGGGCAATGATCGACCAGGTCATGGCTTATCTCCCCACAGCATAGGCCTGCATCAGGCGCGGCGTTGCGGCTGCCCGCATCAGGCCATCGGCGTCGCGGCGCGCAGCGGTGAGGCGGCCGACGGTCCATGGGTCGGCGACCGTCAGATTATGACCCTTCCTGCGCAGCGCATCGAGAACCTCGGTGCCGAAATTCGCCTCCGCCATCAGGCTGCCCGGCTCGCGGGTACGCGGATAAAAGGAGCCCGGGAAATGCGATGTGTGGAAGAGAGGCTGATCGATTGCAGCCTGCAGGTTCATCCTGTGATGCACATAGCGCATGAAGAAGGAGAGCTGCCATTGCTCTTGCTGGTCGCCGCCGGGAGTGCCGAAGGCGAGCGTGGGCCGGCCTTCATAGAGAGCTAAGGATGGCGTCAGCGTCGTGCGTGGACGCTTGCCTGGCGCAAGCGACGTCGGCAGGCCGGGCTTTAGCCAGAACATCTGCGCGCGCGAATTCAGGCAGAAGCCGAGGCCTGGCACGATCGGTGAGGACTGCAGCCAACCGCCTGACGGCGTGACGGAAACCATGTTGCCCTCGCGGTCGATCACATCGATGTGGACGGTGTCGCCGCGCTTTTCGGAAAGATGCGCCATGGTCGGCTCGTAGACTGCGCCTGTCTTCGAGGTGACGTTGAGCATGTCCATGGTGCGTTCGTATTGGGCTTCGAAGCCGAAAATGCGCCCGGGGCGCAATTCAAGCGATGCCTCGGAGGTTATCAGCTTCCGGCGCCCGTCCGCGTAAGCATCCGAGAGCAGATGCTCGATCGGGATTTCCGCGAACTTCGGGTCGCCATAATAGATTTCACGGTCGGCAAAGGCGAGTTTCATCGCCTCGGTGAGCGTGTGGACGAATTCGGCGCCGGCCGGGTCCATTCCGGCGATGTCGATCTCCTTCAGAAGCGAGAGCGTCTGCAAAAACACCGGGCCTTGGCCCCATGGGCCGGTCTTTGCGACCGTCCAGTCGTGATAATGATAGATCAGCGGCTCTTCGATCGCAGCCGACCATTTTGCCATGTCGTTCGCGCTGATGACGCCCTTGTGCCGACTGCCGCTTGCATCCATCACCTCTGTCGAGCCAGCATATCTGTCAATCGCTTCGGCAACGAAACCGCGATAGAACGCATCGCGCGCAGCTTCGACTTGCGCCTCGCGGTCTTTTTTTGCTTCGGCTTCTGCGATGACGCGCTTCCAGGTTTCGGCAAGCACCGGGTTCTTGAAGTTCGAATGCGGCGCCGGGACCGAACCGCCGGGCAGCCAGGTTTCATGTGACGTCGGCCACTCTTTTTCGAAAAAGGATGCAAGGCCGGAGATGGTCGAAGACACGCGCTCAAGGACAGGGTGACCGTGCTCGGCATAATGAATTGCCGGTTCGAGGATGTCGCGGACGGTCAGGCGCCCATAATCTCGAAGCATCAGCATCCACCCATCGAAAGAGCCTGGAATGACGGTCGCAAGCAGGCCGTTGCCGGGGATGAGGCTCAGACCTTCAGATGTATAGTGCTCGATTGTGGCGCCGGCCGGGGCCGGCCCCTGCGCACAGATGACTTCGACCTTGTCCTTCTTCTTCGAATAGAAGATCGCAGGCATGTCGCCGCCCGGTCCGCAAAGATGCGGTTCGAGGACCTGCAGCACGAAGCCGGCGGCGACCGCTGCATCAAACGCATTTCCGCCTTTTTCGAGTATGCTCATGCCAACGGCGGAGGCGATCCAGTGGGTTGACGTGACGACGCCGAAGGTGCCCAAAATCTCAGGACGGGTGGTGAACGTGGTCATTTCAGAATCCTTTCATGCTTCGCGCGGGTCGAGCGCATCGCGCAGGCCGTCGCCGAGAAGGTTAAAGCCAATCACGACAAGGAAGATTGCCGCACCCGGCCACATCGCCATCCAGGGCGCCTGGGAGAGGAAATTCTTGGCAACGTTGAGCATCGAGCCCCAGCTGGGGGCAGGCGGCTGCTGACCGAGCCCCAAAAAGGAAAGGCTCGCTTCGGCGATGATCGCTGTCGCGATCGTCAGCGTCGCCTGCACGAGGATCGGCGCAAAGACATTCGGCAGGATATAGCGGCTGATGATGCTAAAATGTCTAAGCCCGATGGAACGGGCGCCCTCAACATATTCCTCCGTCTTGACGGCAAGCACCTGGCCGCGGGTCAGCCGGATGAAAATCGGCATGGCCGAAAGACCAATGGCGATCATCGCATTCGTCAGGCTTGGGCCGAGGAACGCCGCAAGTGCGATCGCGGTAATCAGAAATGGCATGGCGAGGAAGGCCTCGGTGACGCGTGAGATGATCTGGTCCGTCCACCCGCCTAAATAGCCGGAGATGAGGCCGAACGGCACGCCGAACACAACCGCAATCGCCACCGAGAAGACACCCGCCATCAGCGAGGCCTGTGCGCCCCAAACCATGCGGGAGAGAATATCACGGCCAATGTCATCGGTTCCGAGCCAGTGGGCGGCTGACGGCGCCTTGCGGATCGCAGACCAGCTGGTCGCGTTAGGGTCCGGGATCGGCAATAGCGGCGCTGCTGTCGCGAGAATGGCGAAGAAGGCGATGATCGAGAGGCCTGCAATCGCCCCCTTGTTCGCCTTCAGCTTGCGCCAGGCTCGGCTCGGCGGGCGCTGATCAGTTGCAATAGTGATCTGGTCGAGAGCGGTCATAGGGCGGCCCTCATTCGCGGGTTGAGAAGGACATAGACGATGTCTGCTAACAGGTTCATCAGAATGAAGCCGATTGCAGTGCAAAGCACGACGCCCTGGACGACCGCGTAGTCGCGGTTGAAGACGGCATCGACGATGAGTTTGCCAAAGCCGGGGATGGTGAAGATCTGTTCGGTCAAGACCGCACCTGCAAGCAATTCGCCGAAGAGCAGTGCACTCAGCGTGACGATCGGCAGGACCGCGTTGCGAAAGCTGTGTTCAAGCACGATGGAGCGCTCGGAAAGCCCCTTCGCCCGGGCGGTGCGGACGTAATCGGCGCTGAGCACGCTCAACATTGCAGAGCGGGTGTGACGCATCAGCGTGGCGGCGAGTGCGTTGCCAAGCACAAAGGATGGCATCAACATCGTTTCAATTGAGCGTAGCGGGTTGCTGAAGAAGGGTTCGTAACCGGAAGCGGGAAGCCAGCCGAGCTTCACCGAGACCAGCAGGATCAGCATGATGCCGAGCCAGAAATTCGGAATCGAGAGACCCGAAAGTGCGATAAGATTTGCGAGGTAGTCGAAGGCCGTATTTTTCTTGACCGCGGCTAAAATCCCCATCGGCACGCCGATGGCGAAAGCGAAAATCATCGACATGATCGCAAGCTGGATGGTCACTGGCAGCTTTTCGGCCACAAGTTCCACAACCGGCTGGTTGGTACGCAGCGATATGCCAAGATCTCCCCTCAGAACTGAGCCGAGCCACGAGACATACTGATAGGGTACCGGGTCGTTCAGCCGGTATTTTTCGCGCAGGTATTCGATCACCTGCGGATCGCGCTCCTCGCCTGCCATGGCGAGAATGGGGTCGCCCGGCAAAAGCTTCTGCAGCGAGAAGACGAAGATCGAGATGATCAGTAGTGTCGGAATGGCGACCAGAAGCCGCTTGGCAATGTAGGTATACATGAGCAGGTCCTGACACGGCACCGGGAGCATGGCGGATACTGGTCCGCCATGCGGGGTCTGTTCGGATCAGCCGGCTTTCTTCACGCCGGCGAGGCGGATCATGCCGTCCGGCGAGGGGACGAAGCCGGTAATGTTTTTATGCAGCGCCCAGATCCAGGACTGGTGGCCGAGATAGATGATCGGCAGGTCTTCGTTGAGAATTGCTGCGACGGCGTCATACTTCTGCTTGCGCACGGCATCGTCGGTCGAAGCACGGGCCTCATTCAGCAGCTTGTCGACTTCAGGGTTGCAATATTTGGTATCGTTGATTCCGCCCTTGCAGGTGATGAACTGGTGGATGTTGCCGTCGGGATCGACGCGGCCGGACCAGTCGGAGCGGCTGAGCTGGTAGTTGCCTGCCGTCTGCTCGGACAGAAGGGTCGCAAACTCCGTCGATTTCAGACTGACGTCGAACCCTGCCTCGGCGACCATCGACTGGACGATCTGCATCATCTGCGCCGCGACCGGGTTGTTTGGGATCTGCATTTCTACGGGCACGCGATCGAAGCCGGCTTCCTTTACGAGCGCTTTCGCCTTGTCGAGATCGCGGACAGGAACTGGAATGTCCTTGTCGAACCATGGGCTATCGGGCGGGAACGGCTGATTGCCACCCACAGCAGTGCCTTCGTAGACGATCTGGTTCAGCGCCTCGCGGTCGATCGCAAGCGAAAAGGCTTGGCGCAATCGCTTGTCCTTGCCGAACGGATTGTCGGCGCGCGGGCCGTTGGCGATGTTCGCATAGAGCGCCATGTAGCCGATATTGACCACGTCCGCGTAGGTCAGGCTCGCATCCTCCTTGACCGAAGCTGCGTCGGTGGCGGCCAGTCGCTCGATCATGTCGAGGTCGCCGGAACGAAGGTTGGCAAGGCGCACGGTCGTATCAGGGATCGGCAGGTAGGTGACCTTGTCGATGAAGACATTGTCCTTGTTCCAGTAATCCTTGAACTTCTCGAGCACGATGCGGTCCTGCTGCACGCGTTCGACGAACTTGAAAGGACCGGCACAGACCGGCTGATTGCCGAAATTCGCGCCGAGCTCCTTTGCCGCCTTGGGCGAGACAATTATGCCGGCTCTGTCTGAAAGCTGGGCAAGCAAGGTGACGTCCGGGCTCTTGAGCGTGAATTTCACTTCATAGGGCGCGACTGCTTCGACTTTTTCAACAGAGGCGAGCTCGCTCTTGCGGCGCGATTCAGGCAACGTCATGTTGCGCTCAATCGTCGTGACGACGGCTTCGGCATCAAGCGGCGTGTCGTCATGGAATTTTACACCCTCGCGCAGCTTCATGGTCAGCAGCTTGCCGTCGCCGGACCAGTTCCACTCGGTCGCAAGCTGCGGCACGATTTTCAGGTCGGGTGTAACATCGACCAGCTTGTCGCACATTGCCGTGTAGACGATGCGGCCCACGAAGGTGCGTGACTGTGCGGGGTCAAGCACGTCGGCATCATCCTGCAGACCGATTTTTAGTTCGGCAGCGAAAGCGGGTAGCGCAATCAGCGCACCCGCAAGAAGGGTCGTCACGAATCTGATCGTCATGCCATACTCCTCTGTTGTTCTTTGCTTCATGAGGGCGCGGTATCTGCCTCTCTGCGTCCGGCTCGCTTAGGCGAGTTCTTGTTTGGTCTTCGGTTCGTGGTGGTCTAGCGAGGTAATGCGGATCAGGCTTTCCTGGAGTGTCAAGAGATGTTGGCGCATGGCCTCACCCGCCTTGGCAGGGTCGCGGGCGACGATCGCCTCGACGATTGCGGTATGCTGGCCATAAGTGACCGTGCGCGTCTTGCTGGCGCTGCGGGCGCGCTCGCGGATCGTCTGCCAGGCCTCGTCCTGACGCACCCTGTTGATGACATCAAAGATCGCCAGGAAAAGTTGGTTGCCGGCACACTGGGCGATCTGCCGGTGCAGTGCGCCATCCCAGAGTTCGCGGCCGTCGGCATCGGTGCTTTCGTAGATCTTCTTGACGAGCTCATACATGCGCTCGATATCGGCGGCCTTGGCGCGCATGGCGGCAAGCTGGGCCAGCTGCGGTTCAATGCGCAAACGCACTTCCATGACTTCCATCAGGTCGGTCCCGGCGACGATCGAACCGACATGTTCGCTCCAGCCATCGGGACGTCGCCCGGCAAAGGTGCCCGAGCCCTGACGCCGCCAGATTAACCCCTCGGCTTCCAGGACTTCCAGTGCACGGCGCACGGCGCGGCGGCTAACGCCAAAGGTTTGCGAAAGCGCGCGCTCCGTCGGCAGCTTGCCATCCGCATCCAGACCGTCGGAACGCAGCAGCGTCCGGAGCTTGTCCAGTGCAAGGTTCGAGTTTCCGGCGGCTTCGTCCATTGGCAAATGGTCCGTACCAATTGATTATTGGTTCAATCCAGACCAAATTGGCCGACGCGTCAAGCGAATTTTTGTGCAGATTCTGCAATGCACAAAGTTTGAGCGGTTTGGCTTGCCTTGCACGGTATTTGGGTGGTCCTGCTGGGCACATGCGCCAAATCAGGCTTCTATATAGACGGGATTGCTGAGCGCTCGGCGCAATGGCTGGCTGCGGATATCGGAACCGTGAAGCTGCCATGGCAGGCTCCGGCCGGATATGGCCGCCTCGAATTCCGACAAAAGCCGTGCGCGACTCGCCTCGGCGATGACTTCGGCGCGCAGAAAAGCCTGCGGCTTACCGGAAAAGCGGCCCGTCCACGCATCGTCCTCAATCGGCTGATCGTCAAGCACGCCGGTGGCGTCCAGAAACACGAGGCGATCGCCTTTTGCGCCACCCACCTCTGCTTGCGCAAAAACCGGACCGGATGCTGTTTCGCCCATCGGTTTGCCGTTGACGGTAAGAGCCAGGTGGGGGCCGGATGGACTTTCGGTGATGTAGCCGCGGCCTGCCTTCATGGCGGCAAGGATTGCCTCTTCGGAGAGTTCTTCAAGCCAAAGGACGGTCGTCGGGCGGGCAAGGGCAAGCGGACCTTCCGGCATCAGGCGTGCGGGCTGGTGGAAATCGCTGCCGCCGATGGCGGAAATCTTCAAGCCGGAAGAAAGGCGCTGGTGATAGCGTTCGAGCGATATCCAGTTCCAAGCCATCCAATTGGACTGCCAGACCTCCATGCAGTCGGTCTCCGGAAGCTCGTAGTCCCAAGGGATCGTCGGCTTGTCATGGTTGATGGACAGAAGGCCCCCGCGCTCATGCACCAGACGCGCAAGCGTATGGGCGTCCCCTGGCTTCGTCATGCGGAAATCGATCCAGTCGTCGACGCCGAAGACATTGGCGTGGCCGGCGCCGGTCGTCACTTCCATCGCGCGAACGAAGACGAGAGCGGCTGAGGAATTCGGATGAAAATAGCGCCGCTGGGCGATCGTGTTGTGGTCGGCGATCGCAAGGAAGTCGAGGCCGGCCTGTTTTGCTGCTTCATGCAGTCGTTCTGGGGAGCCGGCGGCATCGGAATGGTAGGTATGACAATGAAGATCGCCACGATGCCAGCCGGCGCCCTTGCGCACCGGGAACGTGCGCGATGGAGGCGGTTCCAGTTTGCGCTTCGCCCTGTCGTAATCGATCGTGAGGAAGACATCGACACCTTCTGCCGGGACCTTGTAAAGGCCGAGCATCACCTGCCAGCGGCCCGCTGGCATCTCGCCATGGAGATAGCCGGGCGTGGCATCGTCCGTCGCAACGAAGAAGCGATCGCGCGCCCCGCCGCTCCAGCCTCTGAATCCAGCGGTCGATGGATAGTCGGTGGCGCGCGGATCAAGCACGCCGAGGTCGACAATGCAATTCTCGGCCTTGGCATATCGCATTGCCACGTCGATCCGCGTCGTCCCTACGGGAACGTCGAAGGCTACGTAGAAATAGGGGTTGTCAACCTGATCGGCGTGGGAGACATGGACGGCGATTTCGCGCATTCGATGCCTGCCTACTCGCCGATGACGGGAATGCGTGCACCGGTGGCGTCGAAAAGTGTCACATTTGCAGTATCGAAGGAAAGCGCCACGCGGTTGTCGACCTTGATTTCGTCGTCGGTGAAGATGCGGGCCGTGACGCGTCCTGAGTCCTGTCGCTCCATCGTCACCAGGCTTTCCGGCCCCATGTTTTCATTCGCAAAGAGCATGCCGGAAATGACGTTCACATCGCCCGAGCGTGCGATGCGCAGATGCTCGGGGCGGATGCCCAGCGTCATCGTTTTTGCGTCTGCCGCGCGTGCGATGGCTGCGGAGACCGCAAGGCCTTCGAGCGTCAGCCCTTCGGCGCGAAGCTGCAACCTGTCTTCTGCGACCATGGCTTCCACCGCAACGAGGTTCATTGGCGGATTGCCGACGAAATTCGCGACAAAAGTGGTTGCCGGGCGGCGGTAGATTTCGATCGGCGGGGCAAATTGCACGATACGCCCCTTGTCCATGACCGCGATGCGGGTCGCAAGCGCCATGGCCTCGGCCTGATCGTGGGTGACGTAGACGGCCGTCATGCCCATGTCGCGCTGCAGATGATTGAGGAAGCCGCGGGCCTCGAGGCGAAGCTTGGCGTCGAGGTTCGAGAGCGGCTCGTCGAAAAGATAGACCTGGCTTGGATAGACGAGAGCTCGGGCAAGCGAGGTGCGCTGCTGTTGCCCACCGGAAATCTGGCTCGGCAAGCGCTTGAGGAGATCGCCGATCTTAAGCACGTCGGCGACGTCCTTGGCCCGGGCATGACGCTTGTCTTCCGCCTCGCCGCGGACCTTCAAGGGATAGGCGATGTTGTCGGCAAGGTTCATGTGCGGATAAAGGGCGTAGTCTTGGAAGACCATCGAAATCTTCCGGTCCTTTGGGTGAAGAAAGGTGACGTCCTTGCCGCCGATCAGCACCTTGCCGGAGGTCGGCGTTTCCAGGCCGGCAATCATGCGCAAGCTGGTGGTCTTGCCGCAGCCTGAAGGTCCGAGCAGGCAGACGAATTCGCCGTCGGCGATCGAAAAGCTGATGTCTGGCACGGCGTTGAAGGCGCCGAAGCTCTTGGAAACGTTCTGGAATTCGACAGAGGCCATGAAACTGAACTTCCAATTACGATTTGATGCCGCCGAAGAACCGGAAGCCGAATTTCCAGTTTACGAAGAGGTAGAGCACGATGACTGGCAGCGAATAGAGAAGAGAATAGGCGGCAAGCAATGTGACAATCGGGGTGCCGGCTTCGGAATAAAACGAGTAGATCGCCACGGAGGCGGGCATCAGACTGTCGCTCCGCAGCAGGATGAAGGGGATGAGAAAGCTGCCCCAGATATTCACGAAGGCCCAGACGACGACCACGACAATCCCGGGCCGGATGACGGGCAACGCCACGTCGAAGAAGGCCTGAAGCGGCGATGCGCCGGCGACCATGGCGCTCTCTTCGTAAGAGCGTGGGATTGCGTCGATGAAATCACGCAGGATGAACATCGCTGTCGGCAGCAGCCCGCCCGCAAAGACAAGGATGACAGCAAGGTGCGTGTCGATGAGACCCGCCGCCGATACGATCAGGAAGATCGGCACCATTGCCGCCGAACCTGACACCACGGAAGAAAACAGTAGTAGGATATATGTGACCGCGCCCTTGCCCGGGACTGAGGAGCGGGAGAGCGCATAGGCTGCGAGCGTTGCGGCAGCGCCGACGAAGACGACGCCGCCGAAGGCCTGGACGAGACTGTTGAACAGCGCTTGCATGGCGAAGCTGTTTTGGAAGACGGTTGCGAAATTCGCCAGCGTGAACGGCCTGGGGATGGCAAGGCCGAGCTCGGCGCGCGCGTTGAACGGCGCAAAGGCGAACCAGACGAGCGGTAGCGCGAAAATCGCCCCGAGCAGCGCGGCAAGAGCCGAAAAGCCCAAGCGCCGGACATAGACTGCGCGCGATATCTGCATCACTCGGCCTCCGCCGTCTTCTTGCGGGCGATACGCAGATAGGCGAGTGCGAATACCAGATTGATGAGCATGATGACGACGCCTACGGCGGCACCTTTGCCGAATTCGAAATCCTTGAAGGCGATCCGGTAGGTATAGATGGAAAGAATTTCGGTGCGGTAGGATGGCCCCCCGTTTGTCAGCAGGAAGGGCGTGAAGACGTTGAAAGTCCACATGGTAATCAGGATGAGGTCGGTAACAACATGGCCGCGGATCAGCGGCAGGGCGATATCGCGCAGCTTCTGCCAGGAGGTTGCGCCGGCGACATCGGCGGCCTGGAAATAGCTTGGCGGAATCGATTGGAAAGCCGAGTTGAAAAGCATCATCGAGAAGGCGGCGCCGCGCCATGTGTTGAAGAAAACGATGACCCAGAACGGCTGCTGCAGCAGCCAGTCTCCCGGCGGCAGGCCGAGACTGCGCATGATCATGTTCAGCGTGCCGTAGTCATAGTCGAGGAAGGCAAACCAGGCAAAGCCGATCACCACTTCCGGAAGGATCCAGGCCGCAATCACGGTCGTCTGCAAAAAGGCTTTGACGGAGGGTGAGACGGACTGGCTGAGCCAGGCAAGCACGAGGCCGAGCAGCGCCTGGCCGACGAGTGCCGACAGCAACACGAACTGAATCGTCAGGACCAATGAAAAGCCGAACTGGCCGCGCGTGAGGAAGGTCGCCGGATTAAAAAGCGCGACGTAGTTCTGCAAACCGACGAAATCCGGATCGAGCGCCGTTTTTCCGAGCAGCGTCCGGTTCGTGAAGGAAACGAAGATTACCCAGAAGAAGGGGATGATGACGAAGACGCCAACCAGTGCGGCGGCGGGTGCCAAAAAAACCGCGCCCGCGCGCGTGGAAAGCAGGGAGAACTTCTTCATGCTTGAAAACCCGATGACGGTTTGCGGCGTCCGCTTGATTGGACCCGGCCGTAAATCCGGCCGGGTCCAGTTCCGACCGGTCAGAGACGGCTGATTGTGTTTTCTTCGCCGACGATGGCGACAATGGCGGCCTTGTACTGGGCCATCGCGTCTTCAGGCGACATTTCGCCGGAGACGACGCTTTCCGTCATGCGCTGGATTTCCGTGGATACCTTATTGTAATTGGCGTCGTTGGGACGCGCCGTCGTGATCGGCAGCAGCGTTTTTGCCGTTTCCGTCAGGAAGGGCGAGTTCGGGATTGCGACGTCGTCACGGATCCGGATCGCCGGCTGGATCTCCTGGAACGCTGTCAACTGCTCCTGACTATTCATGAAGGAGAGCAGTTCCCAGGACTCCTTGGGCGCATCCGTATGCGGGTTGATGACGAAGCCCGTTCCACCGGAGATGGTGACGAAATCCTGGCCGCGCAGGCCCTTGCCCGGCTGTGCGGCCGGCATCTTCTTCCAGGTCATGACCTTGTCGCGGTCGGCGACGGCAAATTCGGCGCCCGGTGCCGTCACCGAGCGGTAGAACCAGTCTCCTTCGACGAGCATCGCCGTCTTGCCGTCGCGGAAATTTGCAAAAGTACGGTTGCGGCCGTCTGCCAAGAGCTGGGCGCGTTGATCGCCAAGTTTGTCGTCGACATAGATGGTCTTGTAGAGCCTCAGCGTATCGAGAATGCCTTGGCTGGCGACGATGTATTTTCCATCTTCGTCGGTAACCTGCTCGCCGGTGCCAAGAAGCGCCATCCAATAACCTTGCATGGTCGTTGCTTCGCCCATGGAAACGCCGGCATTCAGCTGCAGTGGAAAGGAATCTGGATCGGCAGCCTTGACCTTGCGCGCAGCGTCAAGCAGTTCGTCCCAGGATTTCGGCTGCCAGCTATCTGCATCAAGACCGGCCTTCTGGAAGAGATCCCTACGCACAAAAATCATGCGTGCATCGGTGCCGAGTGCAATTCCGTAGGGCTTGCCCTGGTAGCTCATCAGAGCCTTGGTGCCATCGGCGATATGGCTCCAGCCATCCCAACTGGCTACGTCCGGACCTGCTATTTCTTCAAGCGGCTTTAAAAGCCCGCCCTGAACGAAGCTCGGAATGAGGAAGCCGTCGAAAGCTGAGACGTCGGGACCCGCGCCGGTCGAAAAGTCGAGCGCCAGTTGCTGCGTCAACTGTTCATCTTCGCCGCCGAATTGGGTCAGCTTGACAGTGACGTCCTTGCCTTGCGCCTTCATCTTTTCGGTGAAGGCCGGGATGATTTTCTTTTGGATCCATTCGGCCGTACCGCTGTTCACGCCGCCGACGACGCAGCGGCAGGTGATGTCGAGATCGGTGGCTATGGCAGAGCCCGACAGGGCAACGGCCGCCGAAACGCCAAGCAATAAAGACTGTATGCCCTTGCGCATTGCAATTCCTCCCTAGAATTTGGCCCGGTTGTCAACCAGGCGCTTTTTGGGTTCGGTGCATCGGAACGGACCGGATCCTCCTCCGAGCCACGCCCACCTCGTCCGGTCATCAGAATGAACACGCTTTCATTTTTGTCAACACTGCGGGTTACTCGCGCTGGAATATTCGATGGATCAAAGTAGAACAAGGCAGCAGAGCTGCGCATTCCCGCGAAAACTGCATCATCATGCTTGACGATTTGCCGCTCTGAAGTGCACGATGAATGAACACGTTTTCAATTCCAGCCCCAGATGTCCTTTCATGAGTGAACGCAGCGACAGAAAAATGGCACGTGCGACGGCTGATCTGGTAGCGCGCGAAGCCAATGTTTCGCGGGTTGCCGTTTCGCGCGCGTTCAACCCAAATGCATCTTTGAAGCCCGAAAAGCGCGACCGCATTCTGCAGATTGCTCGGGAGTTGAACTATACGCCGGATATGGCGGCCCGCTCGCTCGTCACGAGACGATCGCATCTTGTCGGCATGATTGTGCCCGACGTGTGCAGCCCCTGGGAAAGCCAGGAAATCGATGCATTGACGACGGCCTTGCAAGCGGAGGGTTTTGCCACTTTGCTGTTCAAGGCGAAGGCCGACTTGAGCATGGACCAGACCTTGCTCACCTATATGCGCGGTTTCAATCCGGATTCGGTCATTGCCTTTACGGAGAATGTGGAGCCGGACGTGCTTTCGGGATTTCTCGATCGCGCAGTGCCGATCTACATCATCTATGATGATGCACAAGAGTTTGGCGGAAAGCCGTCCGCTAGCCTCTACGACCGGTTGGTCGTGCGGCAGAAAGAGGGCATCGAGCAGGCCGTTGCGTTGCTGCAGGGCTATGGCGCCCGCCGCGTTGCCTATCTTGGCGGAAAGCCGCAATCGCTCGCCAATACCGAGCGTGAACGCATCATCACGCAGGTTCTTGCTGGGCGGGGCATGGCGCCGCCGATCGTCGTGCCTGGCGACTACACCTACGATACCGCCTATCGCGCGACGGTTGGCCTCTTCCGTGTCGGCGATGGAGCCGATGCCATCTTTGCCTCCAACGACGTCGGCGCGTTCGGCGCAATCGATGCGTTGCGTCACGAGCTTTCCTTGTCGGTGCCGGGCGACGTCAAGGTCGTCGGCTTCGACGACATCCCACAGGCGCATTGGAAGAGCTACAATCTCACGACCGTCCGGATCGATCTGACAGATCGGGTCCGGGCGCTCGTCCGGCTGATCCTCAGGCGGCTCAAGACGCCTAACGCGGGACCCTTGATCGAGACACTGAGCACCCGCCTCGTCGTGCGCAGCACGGTGGGCTGAATGGAACGTTCATGACACAAAAGCGTGTGCATCTGGTCTTCAAGACCCATCTCGACATCGGTTTCACCGACCATGCGGAAAAGGTCCGCCGCCAGTATCACGAGCGCTTCATTCCGGAGGCGATCGAGACGGGCGAGCATTTTTACGCGGAAGATCCAGCTGATCCGAAGTTCATCTGGACCACCGGTGCCTGGTTGATTTGGGACCATCTGAATTCGTGCCGGCCGCAAGAGGTGGCGAAACTGGAGCGGGCAATCGAACGCGGTCTCATCCGTTGGCACGGCCTGCCATTCACCACGCATACGGAGTTGATGTCGCCCGACCTTTTCCGGGCCGGTCTTTCCTACTCGCAGGAATTGGATCGGCGTTTCGGCAAGAAGACGATTGCAGCGAAGATGACGGACGTGCCGGGACACACGCTCGGCATGGTGCCGCTGCTTGCCGTAGCCGGCATTCGTTTCCTGCATCTCGGCGTCAATACTGCTTCGCCGCCGCCGCAAGTGCCTGATATCTTTCGCTGGCGCGCGCCCGGCGGCGAAGAGATCGTTGTGATGTATCAGCGTTCCTATGGCGAAACATACTTCCCGGACGGTGTTTGCGAAGGTTTGGGCTTTGCGCACACCAGCGATAATATCGGCCCGCAAAGCGTGGCGCAGACAGTCGACGTCTACCGGCAGATGCACCAGCGTGATCCCGATGCGATCATCCGTGCAGCGACGCTTGAAGACTACGGGACGCTTCTTTGGGAAGAACGCGAACGCTTTCCCCGCATGGAGCTCGAGCTCGGTGACAGCTGGATTCACGGCATTGCCAGCGATCCGCAGAAAACCGCGCAGTTTCTCGCGTTGCAGCGGCTCTATGACCGCTTTGCAGTTGAGGGCCTGAATTCCGCCCGACTCGCATTCGGCCGCAAGCTTACTATGGTTGCGGAACATACCTGTGGCGTCGACATCAAATCCTATCTCCGCGACGACCAGGCCTGGTCCCGCGAGGATTTCGAAACAGCCCGGGCGCGCGACTACCGGTTTGCCTATGCCGAAGCCTCCTGGAATGAGCAGCGCTCCTATCTTGATGAAGCCGTGCGGCAGCTGGATGGTGCCGATGCCAAGGCCGCAAAGGCCGCTCTAGCCGAGCTTTCCGCGCCCGTCATGATCTCGGGGGGCGAGCGCCAGCAGCGCCTTTCGGCCGGCGGTTGGGCCATTGATCTTGATCCTGTAACCGGCGACATTTCCGCTCTTACGGCGCCTTCCGGCAAGAAGATTGCCGGTCGCGGCGGATCGCTGATTGCCTATCGCTACGAGAGCTATGACGCCAGCGATGTCGGCCGGCATATGGATACATATCTTACGCATCGTCAGGAATGGGCGATCCTCGATCACGACAAGCCGGGGCTTGCCAGGTCCGGTGCTGCGCTGTCGAGAACCTACATGCCTGCCTTGAAGGGCGCTGGTCGAGCAGGGGTGCTGCTTGCGATGCCCGATGAAGCGGTCTGCCGATACGGCGCGCCGGAGCATGTTGCGCTGCAATTTTTGCCACACGGCGATGTCCTTGAGTTTCGGCTGACGATGCATTCAAAAGCGGCGAACCGCATGCCGGAGGCAAGCTTCCTTTCCTTCACGCCCGAGGCAAAGTCCGAATGGAGCTTGCTCAAGATGGGGCTCTGGCACAAAAGCGGCGATATTGCTCGAGGCGGCGGCGCTCAACTCCAGGCTGTTAGCGGGGTTCGTGGCGATATAGATGGGACTGTGCTGTCCATCGAACCATTCGACACGCCGCTCGTCGCACCGCAAAACTGGGATTTTATGACGTTCTGCAAAGCGTTGCCTGACTTTGCCGACGGCGTGCGCTTCAACCTGCACAACAATAAATGGGGTACGAACTTTCCCATGTGGTGGGAAGGCGACTTTTCGGCGCGCTACCGCGTCAGTGTCACCTAAGAAGCCAGCCTCCTGGTTGCGTACATTTGCCGCTTTCACGCGGTCCTCTCTAGCCGCTTTTTGATCGAGCGATTTTCCGTTTGCCCGAGGTCGGATACTAATATACTACTTCCGCCGAAGCCTGCGGGAGGGCAATCGGTGCAAGTCAGTCGATATTTCAAACTGCGATTTGACAATACGCGTGGCCAATGAGCGAAGCGCGCAAGAGGCGCTCCTTGGCGGGCGTAACTCAACTTTCCCACCAGCGTGCCACAGCTCCTCGCGCCGCAACCCTGGTCTATGATGTTTTGCGCGACGACATCCTCTCGCTTCGGCGCAAGCCCATGGACTTGTTGAGCGAGAAGGAGTTGGAGGCGCACTTCGGTGTCAGCCGAACGCCGATCCGCGAGGCGATCTTACGTCTTTCCGACGATGGCCTCGTCGATATCTTTCCCCAATCCGGCACGTTCGTCTCGCGCATTCCGCGCCGCGCGCTCTATGAAGCCATCCTGGTGCGCAAAGCCCTCGAGATAACCACCGTCGGCCATGCCGTCGACAAGATGACGCCAGCCGGCATCCGTCTGCTCGATCGCAATCTCGACGATCTTGGCGCCTGCCTTCGCAATGGCGACGTGACGGCATTCCACCGGCTTGATATCGACTTCCACAAACTGATCAGCGATATCGCCGGCTTTTCCGGCATCTGGGCAATCATCGAACAGGTCAAGGGGCACAGCGACCGTTACCGCCTCCTGACGTTGCCGCAGGATGGCCGTCTCGCCCGCGTCATCGAGGAGCATTCGACCGTCATCGGTTGTATGCGCAAGGGCGACAAGAAGGGTGCCGTCGAGGCCATGGACCTCCATCTCGGCAGGCTTCTGCACGAAGTCGAAAGGGCCGAAATCTGGGACCCGAACTACTTTATCGAGGATGCGAAGAAACCTGTGGTATACACTGAAAATAAAGGACATTTTCAATGAAAGTCGACGTAAGACACGCTTCCCATCCCGAGGCCGTCCGCGCCTACGACACCGACACACTGCGACGCCACTTTCTTGTCGACACCGTCTTCGAAGGTGGCGAAATCAGGCTTACCTATTCGCATTACGACCGCATGGCGGTCGGTGGCGCAATGCCGCTCGGCGCCGCACTCACGTTGACGGCGCCAAAGGCAATCGGCCAGGAAACCTTCCTTGCCGAACGCGAGCTCGGTGCGCTGAACATCGGGGGAGCAGGCCGCGTCCGGATCGACGGCAAGGCGTACGATGTCGCGAAATACGATTGCCTATATATAGGCAAGGGCGCGGTGGACATCCGATTCGAAAGTGCTGATGCCGGTAACCCCGCCAAGTTCTACCTCGTTTCGACGCCGGCACATCAACCGCATCCTACGGTGCTGTTGACGCGCGAACAGGCTCGGCATCTAACGTTTGGCGAAACGGCAACTGCCAACAAGCGATCAATCTTCCAGTTCATCCATCCCGAGGTGTGCCAGTCCTGCCAGCTCACCATGGGCCTGACGATGCTGGAGCCGGGCAGCATCTGGAACACCATGCCGAGCCACGTCCATGATCGGCGCATGGAAGCTTACCTATACTTCGATCTCGATGCCGATCAGCGCATCTTCCATTTCATGGGCGAACCGCAGGAGACCCGGCACATGCTGGTCGCAAACGAGCAGGCGATCATCTCGCCCCCGTGGTCGATCCATTCGGGTGCTGGCACCAAGAATTACAGCTTCATCTGGGCGATGGCCGGTGACAACAAGAGCTTCACCGACATGGATCAGATACCGATCGCAGATCTAAGGTAAGTCCAATGGCAAACCCATTTGATCTTTCCGGCCGCGTGGCCATTGTCACCGGCGCCAATACTGGCATAGGGCAGGGCATTGCGATGGCGCTTGCGCAAGCAGGTGCCTCGATTGCCGCCGTCGGCCGCTCGTCCATGGATGAAACCGAGGCGATGGTCACGGAGGCTGGCGCGCGCTTCCATGCCATCAAGGCCGATCTTGGCACGATCGCGCCGGTAAAGCGTATCGTCGCCGAAACGCTCTCGGCCTTCGGTGCACTCGACATCCTCGTCAACAATGCCGGTATCATTCGCCGCGCCGATGCGATCGACTTCACCGAGGAAGACTGGGACGCCGTCATCGACACCAATCTCAAAACGGCCTTCTTCCTCTCTCAGGCCGCCGGCCGCCACATGATCGAAAAGGGCAGGGGCAAGATTATCAACATCGCCTCGCTGCTGTCGTTCCAAGGCGGCATCCGGATTCCGTCCTATACGGCCTCGAAGAGCGGCCTTGCCGGTGTCACGAGGCTGCTTGCCTGCGAATGGGCAGGCAAAGGCGTCAATGTCAACGCCATCGCACCCGGCTACTTTGTCACCAACAACACGACGGCGCTCCGCGAAGATCCCGACCGCAGTACCGCCATTCTGGCACGCATCCCGGCAGGACGGTGGGGAGTGCCCGCCGAACTCGGCGGTGCGGCGGTGTTTCTCGCTTCATCGGCGTCCGACTACGTCCACGGCACCGTGCTGCCGGTCGACGGCGGGTGGCTGGCACGCTGACTGCAAGGCAGCGTGACGTGAGCCGCTCGTCTTGACACCGGCGACACCCGACCTTAACCTTTGAACATTCACCAGGGGGGTCCCGACAAGGGGCTGAGATACTGCTGTCGCGCGCAGTGACCCGTTGAACCTGATCCAGTTCATACTGGCGTAGGGACGGTGCGAGCGCTCGAAAGGCCTGGAATTCACGTGTGGAATCCAGGCCGGCGTCTTTCCATCATTCCGGCTGAGGACTGGGTCTCCAATCACAACTTGGAGCCTCAAACCATGAATATTGCCGCAAAGACCATTACCCCGACCGTCACCACCGGCCCGTTGCCGGCATCCCGCAAAGTCTATGTTGCGGGAGATATCCATCCCGGCATTCGCGTGCCTATGCGCGAGATCAGCGTTCATCCGACCGCAGGCGAGCCGCCCGTCGCCGTCTATGATTCGTCTGGTCCCTATACGGTCGAGGGGGCCGATATTCGCATCGAAGAGGGCTTGCCTCAGCTTCGGCGCGACTGGGTGCTGGCCCGCGGCGACGTCGAGGCCTATCAGGGTCGGCGCGTGCGCCCGGAAGATAATGGTTTTGCCAGCGGTGAGCGCTTGACGCCCGAATTTCCCGGCCAGCGCCAGCCGTTGCGGGCCAAGAACGGCAAGGCCGTCACCCAGCTTGCCTATGCGCGTGCCGGCATCATCACGCCGGAAATGGAATTCATCGCCATCCGCGAAAATCTCGGCCGAAAGGCACAAGGCGAGGCCATAATGCGCGACGGCGAAAGCTTCGGTGCCCATATCCCCGACTATGTCACACCTGAATTCGTCCGGCAGGAAGTGGCCGCGGGCCGCGCGATCATTCCCGCCAACATCAATCATCCCGAGGCCGAACCGATGATCATCGGCCGCAACTTCCTGGTCAAGATCAACGCCAATATCGGCAATTCCGCCGTCACCTCGTCGATGGCCGAAGAGGTCGAAAAGATGGTTTGGGCAGCGCGCTGGGGTGCCGATACGGTCATGGACCTTTCGACCGGCCGCAACATCCACAATATCCGCGAATGGATCATCCGCAATTCGCCATTGCCGATCGGCACCGTGCCGCTCTACCAGGCGCTGGAGAAGGTCGAAGGCATTGCCGAGAACCTGACATGGGAGGTCTATCGTGACACGCTGATCGAACAGGCCGAACAGGGTGTCGACTATTTCACGATTCATGCCGGCGTGCGGCTCCACTATATCCCGCTGACCGTCAACCGGGTGACCGGAATCGTCTCGCGCGGCGGCTCCATCATGGCGAAGTGGTGTCTGCATCACCACCGCGAGAGCTTTCTTTACGAGCATTTCGAAGAGATCTGCGATATCTGCCGCGCCTATGACGTCTCCTTCTCGCTCGGCGACGGTCTGCGGCCGGGCTCGATTGCCGATGCCAATGACGCAGCGCAGTTCGCCGAGCTCGAAACCCTTGGCGAACTGACGAAGATTGCCTGGGCGAAGGATTGCCAGGTGATGATCGAAGGGCCAGGCCATGTTCCGATGCACAAGATCAAGGAAAACATGGACAAGCAGCTTGCCGTGTGCGGCGAGGCGCCTTTTTACACGCTCGGGCCCCTGACGACGGATATCGCACCCGGCTACGACCATATCACCTCAGGCATAGGGGCTGCGATGATCGGTTGGTTCGGGACGGCCATGCTTTGCTATGTCACGCCAAAGGAGCATCTGGGGTTGCCCGATCGGAATGATGTCAAGACCGGGGTCATCACCTACAAAATCGCAGCACATGCCGCCGACCTCGCCAAGGGACATCCGGCCGCGCGTCTTCGCGACGACGCACTGTCGCGCGCCCGCTTCGAGTTCCGCTGGGAGGATCAGTTCAATCTCTCGCTGGATCCGGAAACGGCCCGCAGCTTCCATGACGAAACGCTGCCGAAAGAGGCGCACAAGGTCGCGCATTTCTGCTCGATGTGCGGCCCGAAATTCTGCTCCATGCGAATTTCGCACGACATCCGCGCCGAGGCGCAGAAGGAGGGCTTGGATGCGATGGCGGCAAAATTCCGCGAGGGTGGCGATCTCTACGTTCCCCTCGAAGCGCTTCAGCATACGGGCGACTGAGATGCGCGTGCTTGTCAAAGGGGCCGGCGTTGCCGGCCTCGCGGTTGCCCATGCGCTTCACGCCCGCGGTGCAGATGTGACGGTCGCGGATCCGAACGAGGGTTTCAGGGGTGCCGCATCCTGGTTTGCCGGCGGGATGCTGGCGCCCTGGTGCGAGCGGGAAAGTGCTGGCGAGGCTGTGCTTTCACAGGGCCTCGATGCCGCCGACCGGTGGGAGATGATGGTGCCGGGAGAAGTGCGACGCAATGGCACGCTGGTGGTGGCGCCGGCCCGCGATCTTGGTGAACTGCAACGCTTCGCGAGCCGCACGACCGGTTGTGAATGGCTCGATGGGAAGGCCATTGCTGGGCTTGAACCCGCCCTTGCCGGGCGCTTCCGGCAAGGTGTGTTCTTTCCTCGCGAAGCCCATCTTGATCCTCGCCGGACGCTCGCAAGGCTGCGATTGAGGCTTGCAACGCAGGGCGTGTCGTTCATTCAAGATGCCGACGAGGCGAGCTTCGACGACTGTGTCGACTGCACGGGTGCGGCGCAGATTGGCAAGGCCGGCGGGCTGCGCGGCGTTCGCGGCGAGATGCTCTATCTCAAGACCTGGGAGGTGGACCTTGCCCGCCCGGTTCGCTTGCTGCATCCGCGCATCCCGCTCTACATCGTCCCCCGCGGCGACGGGCTTTTCATGGTCGGTGCCACGATGATCGAAACCGATTTCGACGGGCCGATTTCGGCACGCTCGTTGATGGAACTGCTGAACGCCGCCTACGCACTTCATCCGGCCTTTGCGGACGCAACCGTCGTCGAGACCGGGGCCGGAATCCGCCCCGCCTTCGCCGACAACTTTCCCCGCGCCGTCCGCGACGCAAACACAGTATTTGTCAACGGCTTGTATCGTCACGGTTTTTTGCTGGCACCGGCAATAGCGGCCGAAGCTACGGAGCTTGTATTCGGCAAACTCCAACACGTAAGCCAACGGGAAGGAATGTTTTCATGAGACTGATCATCAATGGCGAAGCTCAGAATATCTGTGCCAATACGCTTTCCGAGCTGCTGAGCTTGATGGACTACGAAGGCGAGTGGCTCGCGACCGCCGTCAACGGCGAGCTCGTCCACCGGGAGGATCGGGCTGACCATGCGCTTGACGAGAATGACCGGATAGAAATCCTGACCCCGATGCAGGGAGGTTGAACCATGCTCACCCTTTATGGAGCCGAAATTGCCTCGCGCCTTCTTCTCGGAACGGCCCGCTATCCCTCACCGGCAATCTTGACCGAAGCCGTCCAGCGATCTCAGACTGCAATCGTCACCGTTTCCTTGCGCCGTGAAACCGCCGGCGGCCGCAACGGTGGTGCATTCTTCGACATGATCCGGTCGCTCGGCGTACGTGTGCTGCCCAATACGGCCGGCTGCCATGGCGTCTCCGAAGCGGTGCTGACGGCGAAGATGGCGCGCGAGGTGTTTCAGACCAGCTGGATCAAGCTTGAGGTGATCGGCAATCACGATACGCTGCAGCCCGATGTCTTTGGGCTGGTCGAAGCCGCGCGTATCCTCTCGGGTGAGGGCTTCGAAGTCTTCCCCTACACGACCGATGATCTTGTCGTGGCGGAACGCTTGCTGGAGGCGGGGTGCAAGGTTTTGATGCCCTGGTGCGCGCCGATCGGCAGTGCCGCCGGGCCGCTCAATCTCTCTGCCCTTCGGGCGATACGCGGGCATTTTCCCGAAGTGCCGCTGATCGTCGACGCCGGCATCGGCAGGCCCTCGCATGCAGCAACCGTCATGGAACTCGGCTTCGATGCGGTTCTTCTCAACACCGCTGTGGCGGGCGCCGGCGATCCCGTCTCCATGGCCGAGGCTTTCGCCAGGGCGATTGAGGCCGGCCATCAGGCATTCGGTGCCGGTATGCTGGAGCCGCGCGAGATGGCCGTGCCCTCGACACCGGTGATCGGTAGGGCGGTCTTTGCATGAGGCTCGATCCCTTCTATCTGATTGTCGACAGTGCACAGTGGATCGCCCGCTTGGTCCCGCTCGGCGTCAAGCTGGTTCAACTCCGCATCAAGGACCGGACGGAGGCGGAAATCCGTGCTGATATCCGCAACGCAAAGACGATCTGCTCCGCAAATGGATGCCAGCTGATCATCAACGACTACTGGCAACTGGCGATCGAGGAGAGATGCGATTTCCTCCATCTGGGACAGGAGGATCTGGCCGGAGCGGATCTTCCCGCGATCCGTCGGGCCGGTTTGAAGCTCGGGCTCTCGACCCATGACGGTGCCGAGCTGGAGACAGCGCTCGCCGCAAAGCCGGACTATGTCGCGCTTGGTCCAATCTATGCGACGATCCTGAAGCAGATGAAATGGGCGCCGCAAGGGCTGGAACGGCTCAGCGAATGGAAAACACGCATCGCCGGCCTGCCGCTTGTCGCCATCGGCGGGCTGAATGTCGATCGCATCGACGGCGTCTTTGCCCATGGCGCAGACAGCGCGGCCGTTGTGACCGACATCACGCTGAACAGCGATCCAGAGGCAAGAACCAGACAGTGGCTTAAGGCCACCGCCAGATGGAGAATCTCATAGATGTCATGATCGGGACGACTTTACCAAAAGCCGCGAGAAACTCACATGACGTCTGCCCGAGCGAAAACCACTCTTGCCGTGCTCATAGGACGCGCGGAAATGGAAGATGCAAGAACTGGGCTGTGACATCGGCGCGCTAATCCGACCATCGCAATCTACGGACCGTCTGCAACTGCGCGTCAGATGTGCAATGCATGGCCAAGTGCCTTAAGGGCTGCTTCCTGGATGGCTTCGCTGCGCGTCGGATGGGCATGGATCGTACCGGAGATATCCTCCAGGCGCTCGCCCATCTCCATGGCATGTGCGAAGGTGGCCGAAAGCTCCGAAACCCCGGCGCCGACGGCCTGAAGGCCGAGGACAAGATTGGTGTCGGCGCGTGCCACGACGCGCACGAAGCCTTCGTCCGAATGCGTCGTCATGGCGCGGCCGTTGGCGCTGAAGGGAAACTGGCCGACGCGGATCTCATAGCCCTGAGCACGGGCCTCGCCGGGGGAAAGACCCGCCGTCACGATCTCGGGGTCCGTGAAGCAAACCGCCGGAATGCAGCGCTTGTCCCAGGCACGCTTCCGGCCGGCCACAATCTCGGCCACCATTTCGCCCTGCGCCATGGCGCGGTGGGCAAGCATCGGCTCGCCGGTGACGTCGCCGATCGCATATATGCCGCGCATCGACGTGCGGCAGCGCTCGTCGATGCGCAGGTAAGGCCCCGAACGATCTAGATCGAGCTCTTCCAGCCCCGATCCTGCGGTTTTCGGTTTGCGTCCGACGGTGACCAGGATGCGGTCGGCCGGCAGCTGCTGTTCCTGACTGTCCGCCGTCTCGACAAAGAGTGCATTTCCGTCGCCAGAGAGACCCTTGGCTTTTGCACCGGTCAGCACGTGAATGCCGAGTTCTCCGAGCTTGCGCAACACAGGGCGCACGAGATCGGCATCATATTGCGGCAGGATCTGCGGCATCGCTTCGACAACGGTTACCTCGGAGCCCATCTTGGCAAAGGCGGTGCCGAGCTCGAGGCCGATATAGCCGCCGCCGACAACCACAAGCCTCTCCGGCAGATCCTTAAGCGACAGGGCCTCGGTTGAGGATATGACGCGGCCACCGAAGGGAAGACCTGCAAGCTCGACCGGCTCCGAGCCGGTGGCGATGACCACGGTGTCGGCGCGAATGATCTGCGCGCCGGTTTCCGTCTCCACCTCGACGGTCTTGCCGTCGCGAAAAGCCGCGCGTCCGTGGACGATCTTGACATTCGCCTTATGAAGCAGCGTTGAGACACCGCTGGTGAGCCTGCCAACGATACCATCCTTCCAACCGATGGTTTTCGCCAGGTCGATGGCAGCGTCCCCCACACGGATGCCGATCGGGCTCCTTCCGGCAGCCATACGGCGGACTGCGGCGAACTCTTCTGCCGCATGAATAAGCGCCTTGGACGGAATGCAGCCGACATTGAGGCAGGTTCCGCCCGGTTTGCTTTCCTCCACGATGACGGTGTCGATGCCGAGCTGGCCCGCCCGGATCGCGCAGACATAGCCTCCAGGACCGGCGCCGATGACGAGGAGCTTGCAGACGATCTCTTTCATAAAACTCAGCTTTCGATGAAAATGAGTGCCGGAGTTTCGAGAAGAACCCGGACGCGCTGGACGAAGGTGGCAGCATCCCATCCGTCTACGATGCGATGGTCGAAGCTTGAGGAGAGGTTCATCATCTTGCGCGGCACGAACTGCGTGCCGTCCCAGACCGGACGGACGGCGATCTTGTTGACGCCGATGATGGCGACTTCGGGATGATTGATCACAGGCGTCGAGACGATGCCGCCGAGCGCGCCGAGCGAACTGATGGTGATCGTCGAGCCGCCGAGCTCATCACGCGTCGCTGAACCCGTGCGCGCCGCCTCCGCAAGCCGGTTCATCTCGCTGGCGCAATCAAAGATGCCGCGCGCCTCTGCATGTCGCACGACAGGTACCACCAACCCGGCGGGCGTTTGCGCGGCAATGCCGATGTGGACGGCCGCATGACGGGTGAGTACGCCTGTGTGATCGTCGAAGGTGGCGTTGAGGTTTGGCTGTCCGGCAACCGCCTTGACGATCGCCCGCATCAGGAACGGCAGGACGGTAAGCTTCGGCTGTTCCGGCCTGCGGTCGTGGTTCATGGTGGCTCTCAGTTCCTCCAGAGCCGTCATGTCGATCTCCTCGACATAGGTGATGTGGGGAATGCGGGAGGCCGACAGCGACATCTTCTCGGCAATGCGCCGGCGAAGGCCGGTAAGCTTGATCTCTTCCGTGGCAGTCTTTCTTCCTGGAACCGCTTGCGCCGGGAATGAGGCCGCGCCGTGCGCGAGAAACTGGTCGATATCCTCGCGCAGGATACGGCCGGCAGGACCGCTTCCCGTCACCTGCCTGAGATCGACGCCGTTTTCCCGGGCAAGGAGCCGGACGGCAGGGGAGGCGAGCGGCTTTTCGGCGGGCATCGCAGCAACTGCACGAGGCGCAATACCGGCTTTTGGTACCGTTGCCTTTGTGAGGTCTAATGCAGGCAACGGTGGCTCAGGAGCTTTCGCGGGTGGTACAGCCGCAGGGATTTCGGTCTTACTCTCGCCGCCTTCACCGGCCGTTTCGATGCGCACCAGCGGCGCCTTTACGGCGATCCGGTCGCCGATCTCTGCACCGAGCCAGACGACGGTGCCGGTAACGGGAGAAGGGATTTCGACCGTCGCCTTATCCGTCATGACGGCGGCGATCACCATGTCCTCGCGCACGGGGTCACCGGCCTTCACGTGCCATTCGACAAGCTCAGCCTCGGCCACGCCTTCGCCGACATCGGGCATCTTGATCGTGAACTCGCCCATGGCTTACGTCTCCATGACTTCTGCAAGTGCCCGCCCGACACGCGCAGGCCCGGGGAAATAGTCCCATTCCTGTGCGTGCGGATAGGGCGTATCCCAACCGGCGACACGCATGACCGGCGCTTCCAGATGGTAGAAACAATGCTCCTGCACGAGCGACACCACTTCGGCGCCAAAGCCGGACGTAAGCGTTGCCTCATGGACGACGACGCAGCGGCCGGTCTTCGTGACCGACTGTACGATGGTATCGAGATCGAGGGGCAGGAGGCTCCGCAAGTCGATGACTTCGGCATCGATGCCGGCATCTTCCGCAGCTGCAAGCGCCACATGCACCATGGTACCATAGGCGATGACGGTCACGGCTGATCCCAACCGCCTGATCTCGGCCTTGCCGATCGGGACGGTATAATGTCCGTCAGGTACTTCGCCGAGGTCATGCTTCGACCAGGGAGTGACAGGGCGCTCATGATGACCGTCGAAGGGACCGTTGTAGAGCCGCTTCGGCTCCAGGAACATCACCGGGTCCGGATCCTCAATGGAAGAGATGAGTAAGCCCTTGGCATCAAAAGGATTGGAAGGCACGACAACCTTCAGGCCGCAGACATGGGTAAAGAGCGCCTCCGGGCTCTGGCTGTGCGTCTGACCGCCGAAGATACCGCCGCCGGTTGGCATACGCAGCACGATCGGGCAGGTGAAATCGCCGTTCGAGCGGTAACGGATGCGGGCGGCCTCCTGAGTGATCTGGTCGTAGGCAGGATACATGTAATCGGCAAATTGGATTTCGACGCACGGCTTTAGCCCGTAGGCCGCCATGCCGATCGCCGTTCCGACGATGCCGGATTCACTGATCGGCGTATCGAAACAGCGGGTCTTGCCGTATTTTGCCTGAAGCCCTTGCGTACAGCGGAAAACACCGCCGAAGTAACCGACGTCCTCGCCGAACACCACGACGCTGTCGTCGCGGGCCATTGATACGTCCATGGCACTGCGCACGGCCTCAATCATCGTCATTCTGACCATCTCAGTAACCCGCTTTCTGCCGCTGGCGGCGAATATGCGGCGGCATCTCGGCATAGACGCCCTCGAAGATGTCGCGCACGGAAGGCCTGCCCCCGGCATGCAGTGTGCCGTGCTGCTCTGCCTTTCTCTGCGCCTCGATGACCTCGTCGATGATCTCGGCCTCCGCCTGAAGATGACGTTCTTCGGACCAGACGCCCCTGACGATCAGATGCTTCTTCAGGCGAAGAACCGGATCGCCAAGCGGCCAGGCCTCAGACTCGGTCTTCGGACGATAAGCGCTTGGATCGTCAGACGTCGAATGGGCGCCGACGCGATAGGTCACATATTCGATCAGCGTCGGGCCGAGGTTCCGCCTGGCGCGCTCGGCTGCCCAGCAGGCAACGGCATAGACGGCGAGATAGTCGTTGCCGTCGACACGCAGCGCCGGGATCCCGAAGCCGAGACCGCGGGCAGCGAAAGTACCGGAGCCGCCGCGGGCGATGCCCTGGAACGTCGAGATCGCCCATTGATTGTTGACGATATTGAGGATCACCGGAGCTTTGTACGTGGAGGCGAAAACCAACGCGGAGTGAAAGTCGGATTCGGCTGTCGAGCCATCGCCGATCCAGCCGGCGGCGATCTTGCTGTCGTTCTTGATGGCCGACGCCATCGCCCAGCCGACTGCCTGAACATATTGCGTGGCGAGATTTCCGGAGATCGTGAAGAAACCGTGGTCTTTCGAGGAATACATGATCGGCAGCTGCCGGCCGTGCAGCGGGTCGCTCTCATTCGAGTAGATCTGGTTCATCATCTCGACCATCGGATAGTCGTCGGCGATCAACAGTCCCGCCTGGCGATAGGTCGGAAAGTTCATATCGCCCTTGCGCAACGCCTTGCGGAAGGCGCAGCTGACAGCTTCCTCCCCGAGATGCTGCATATAGAAGGATGTCTTTCCCTGGCGTTGCGCCATCAGCATGCGGGCATCGAAAGCCCTGAGCTTCATCATGTGGCGAAGGCCGATGAGCAGTTCGTCGTCAGAAAGCATGCCCGACCACGGGCCGACTGCCTCACCGTCGCGATTAAGTACGCGGATGATCGAATAGGCGAGCTCGCGGATGTCCTCTGACGCGACATCCACTTCAGGTCGCGGTACCGCGCCTGCCTTGGCGATCTTGACGTTGGAAAAATCAGGCTGGCCGCCCGGACGGACGGCGGGTTCGGGGACGTGCAAGCTCAGTTGAGCGAATTCCGTCATATGGTCTCATTCCTCCCTTTGCCGCCCGCTCCTCTCCTCCAGGAAGCGACGGCTCATCCTTGGTGTTACAGATTGCGCGCAATCACCATGCGCTGCACATCGCTCGTTCCCTCATAAATCTGACAGATGCGGACATCCCGGTAGATCCGCTCGACCGGATAATCGGCCATATAGCCGTAGCCGCCATGAATCTGGATCGCGTCGGAACAGACCCGCTCTGCCATTTCGGAGGCAAAGAGCTTCGCCATCGACGCTTCCGAAAGACAGGGCAGGCCGCCTTCGCGCAATGCCGCTGCATGGAGGACGAGCTGGCGCGCGGCCTCGATCTGCGTCGCCATGTCGGCAAGGCGGAAGGCGACGGCCTGGTGCTCGATGATCGGTTTGCCAAAAGCGACACGCTCGCGCGCGTAGTCGCGCGCCGCCTCATAGGCCGCGCGTGCCATGCCAACCGCCTGCGCGGCAATGCCGATCCGCCCGCCTTCGAGATTGGCAAGCGCAATCCGGTAACCTTCCCCCTCCGCGCCGAGCCTTTGCTCGGCGGGGATCCGCATGCCGTTGAAGGCGATCTGGCAGGTATCGGTCGAATGGAGGCCAAGCTTTTCTTCGACACGGATGACCTCGTAACCGGGTGTATCGGTCGGCACGATGAAGGCGGTGATACCCTTCTTGCCGGCTTCGGGATCGGTGACTGCGAAGACGATGATCATCTGGCCATTTTTGCCCGACGTGATGAACTGCTTGGCGCCGTCGAGCACATAATGATCGCCGTTGCGGCGCGCGCGGCTGCGCAGGTTTGAGGCATCGGAGCCTGCCTGGGCCTCGGTCAGTGCGAAACCTCCGATCCATTCGCCGCTCGCAAGCCTCGGCAAGAAGTGCTGCTTCTGTTCTTCATTGCCGAATTTCAGGATCGGCACACAGGCAACCGAGCTGTGGACGCTCATGATGGTCGAGCACGGACCGTCGCCGGCGGCGATCTCTTCGAGCGCGGCAGCATAGGCGACAGTGCCGGTGTCGGAGCCTCCAAAGGCTTCCGGAACGAGCATGCCGAGCAGGCCGAGCTCGCCCATTTCCTTCAGTTCCTCGCGGGGGAAGGCGTGATCGCGGTCGCGGGCGGCTGCGCCCGGGGCCAGGCGCTCGCGGGCGAAATCGCGCGCGAGATCGCGAATTTGCTGCTGTAGGTCGGAAAGAATCATCTGCTTCCTCCCTTAGTGCCGTTCGAGGGCGACTGCAGTTGCCTCGCCGCCGCCGATGCAAAGTGCGGCCATGCCGCGCTTCAGGTCGTATCGCTTAAGAGCCGCAAGCAGCGTGACAATGATACGTGCTCCCGATGCACCGATCGGATGGCCAAGCGCACAGGCGCCACCATGCACGTTGACCTTGTCGTGCGGCAGATGGAGATCGCGCATCGCAGCCATGGCGACGACGGCGAAAGCCTCGTTGATTTCGAAGAGATCGACTGTATCAAACGACCAGCCGGCGCGATCGGAAAGCTTCTCAAGAGCACCGACCGGCGCCGTTGCAAAGAGATTGGGGGCCTGCGAATGGGTAGCCTGGGCAGTGATCGTGGCAAGCGGCTGCAATCCGCGGCGTTCGGCCTCCGAGCGGCGCATGAGGACGAGGGCGGCCGCACCATCGGAAATCGAGCTTGAATTGGCAGCGGTCACCGTCCCGCCGTCGCGGAAGGCAGGCTTCAGCGCCGGAATCTTTTCAAGTTTTGCCTTGCCCGGCTGTTCGTCATGGGCAACCGTCAGTTCGCCTTTGCCGGTCTTGATGGTCACCGGTGTGATCTCTTCATCGAAAAAGCCGGCCTCGATCGCCTTTTGCGCCCGCGTCAGCGAGGCGATTGCATAATTATCCTGTGCGGCGCGTGTGAATTGATAGGCCTCGGCGCAGTCTTCCGCGAAAGTGCCCATCAAACGTCCCTTGTCGTAAGCATCCTCAAGCCCGTCGAGGAACATATGATCGACAACGCGCCCGTGGCCGAGCCGGTAGCCGCTACGTGCCCGATCGAGGAGATAGGGCGCATTCGTCATGCTTTCCATGCCGCCGGCGACGGTGATCGAGGCATTTCCTGCGGCAATGAGGTCATGAGCAATCATCGTCGCTTTCATGCCGGAGCCGCACATCTTGTTAACGGTGCTGGCGCCGGTCGAAAAGGCAAGGCCAGCGCCGATGGCCGCCTGCCTCGCCGGCGCCTGGCCCTGGCCGGCCGGCAGCACGCATCCGAACACCACTTCATCAACGGCCCCGGCCTCGACGCGGCTGCGTTCAAGTGCGGCTCGTATTGCGGCGGCTCCGAGCGCGGGCGCCGTAGCATCCTTGAGCTCGCCCTGAAATCCGCCGATCGGGGTACGTGCCGAGCCGACAATCACGACAGGATCCTGCGATGGCATTTTACTCCTCCCTGACGGCGCCTAACGGGCGCCCATCCGCAATGCGCCGTCGAGGCGAATGACCTCGCCGTTTAGCATGCTGTTTTCACATATATGGCGCACCAGAGCGGCGAATTCAGCAGGCCGGCCGAGCCGCGGCGGGAAGGGCACGCTCCTGCCGAGTGATTCGCGAACCTCAAACGGCATGCCTGCCATCATCGGTGTTTCGAAGATGCCGGGAGCGATTGACACGACGCGAATACCGTGGCGGGCAAGCTCGCGGGCAATTGGCAGCGTCATAGCGGCCACACCACCCTTGGAGGCGGAATAGGCCGCCTGGCCGATCTGGCCGTCAAAGGCGGCAACCGAGGCGGTATTGATGATGACGCCACGCTCGCCTTCGCCATCCGGCTCCTGTTGCTGAATGGCGGACGCGGCAAGGCGGGTCATGTTGAAGGTGCCGATCAGATTGATGGCGATCGCGTGCGAAAAGCTCTCGAGCCGATGCGGCCCATCACGTCCAATGACCTTTTCGGCCGGGGCAACGCCGGCGCAATTGACGAGCCCACGCAGGCCACCGAAGGTATCGAGCGCAGCGGCGACAACGCGCGCACCGTCCTCCTCGCTGGTCACGTCGGCACACACGTATGAAACCTGCGCGCCGAGCTGTGCGGCGACCGTCTCACCTGCCTCTTCATTAAGATCCGCAATGACGACGCACGCCCCGTCTTCGACCAGCATCCGCACGGTTGCTGCGCCAAGACCGGACCCGCCGCCTGTGACGATGAAGGTTCCTCCACGAATCAGCATGGATCATCTCCCACAGCCCTACGATGCTCCTCTCATGTAGCGCCCAGCCAGAATAGCACGGACTTTATGTCGTCCCACTATTGCAAGCGATGACAGAACTGCTTCATATTTTTGGACAATTTTACCACACGCAGAGGAAAGGCGATGACTGAACTCGAAAGGCGCATGATCGCACCAGGATTCGTCGAAGAGGCACTCGAAAGCTTGCGCCGGATGGGAAAACCGACAGCCCCGCTCATTGCTGCGCTCGGACTGCCTCAGCGTGTCGACCAGCCGATATCGGCCGAGCGCTACGGTGCACTGTGGCTCGCGATTGCGGCCGAGCTCGATGACGAATTCTTCGGAATGGGCGCAAGGCCGATGCGCAGCGGAAGTTTCACGCTGCTCTGCCACTGCGTGCTGCACGCACGAAGCCTCGGCCAGGCGTTACGCCGGGCACTGCGCTTCCTCAATGTCGTCCTGGAGGATCCGCGCGGCAAACTCGTCGTCCGTGACGGCCTGGCTGAGATCGAGCTTGCGGACGCCGGCGGGCCTCGCTCGGCTTTCGCCTATCGCACCTACTGGATCATTTTGCATGGTATCACGTGCTGGCTGGTCGGCCGCCGGATCCCCATCCGGCTTGTCGATTTCCGCTGTGATGAGCCAAAACAGGGAGCCGATTACCGGCTCTTCTTCGGTGCCCCGGTCGGATTCTCTCAACCGGTCAGCCGGCTGGGTTTCGACAGTGCCATGCTGGACCTGCCGGTTTCGCGGACCGAGCAGGCACTAAAACAGTTCCTGCGTGGCGCACCGGCGAACATCCTCGTGCGCTATCGCTATGATGCTGGGTTCGCTTCCAGTGTCCGCCGGAGACTGAGCAGGCTGCCGCCGGCTGCCTGGTCGAATTTCGTGGACCTTGCGGCCGACCTGCGAATGCCGGCTTCCACCCTGCGTCATCGCCTGAGTGACGAAGGGCAAAGCTATGCCGGCATCAAGGATGATATCCGCCGAGATATGGCCGTCGACATGCTGCTCAATACGCCAAAGACGATCGGCGACATTGCCACACAACTCGGCTATTCCGAACCCAGCGCATTTTTCCGGGCCTTCCGCAAATGGATGTCGACGAGCCCGGATGCTTTCCGCCGGGAAAGCAGGCAAGCGGTGCAGGCAATTAAGACGCCGGCGCCTGGCTCAGTCATCAGCGAACCAAGATCGCCCTGAAATCGTTGACGTTGGTGCCTGTCGGGCCAGTCTCGAAGAGGTCGCCGATGGCCTGGAAGGCCGAATAGCTGTCGTTGCCATCAAGCAGGCGGCGGGGATCGAGGCCGCCTTCGCGCAGGCGCCTGACGGTGGTGCCGTCGGCAAATGCGCCGGCATTGTCTTCCGAGCCGTCGATACCGTCGGTGTCGGCTGCCAGGAGATAGATGTCGTGTCCGTCGATCGCGAGTGCCGCGGCAAGCGCAAATTCCCCGTTGCGCCCGCCTCTGCCACCTTTGGCACGCAGTGTCACGGTGGTCTCGCCGCCCGAGAGGATGACGGCCGGCTTTTCGAACGGTCGGTTGCGGACAAGCACCTCACGGGCGATTGCCGCGTGCACCAGTGCAGCATCACGGGATTCTCCCTCGATCGAATCCGACAGGATCACGGGGGTGATGCCATTGGACTTCGCCAGTTGAGCGGCGGCCTCGAGCGATACGCCGGCCGAAGCGATGATGTGATGTTCGTGTCCTGCAAAGATCGGATCGTCCGCAAGGGGGGCGTCTGCGGCCGGTGAGCCCAGGTGATCGAGCGCTGCCTTCGGAAGCTGCAGGCCATATTGCCGGACGATCTCGATCGCCTCATGCCGGGTGGAGCGATCGGGAACAGTGGGACCTGAGGCGACATGGGCGGGATTGTCTCCCGGGATATCCGAGACGATCAGGCTGACGACGCGCGCTTTCGTGGCCGCCGCGAGCCGCCCGCCCTTGATGGTGGATAGATGCTTGCGCACGACGTTCATCGCCGAGATCGGCGCTCCGGAGGCCAGCAGCATTTCATTCAGCGCGATTTCATCATCGAGTGTCAGGCCTGCGGGTGGTGCGGGCAGAAGGGCCGAGCCGCCGCCGCAAATCAGCGCAATCACCAGATCCTCCGGCCCCAGATGCTTTACCGTCTGGACCAGCCGCTTCGATGCGGAAAGACCTGCGGCATCCGGCACCGGATGGGCGGCTTCGATGATGTCGATCTTTTGTGTTTCGCAGCCATAGCCGTAGCGCGTCACGACCACGCCAGCAAGCGGCGCGTCCCAGACGCTTTCAAACGCGCGAGCCATTTGTGCTGCTCCCTTGCCCGCGCCGATCACCACCGTTTTGCCTTTTGGCTTCGCAGGCAGATGCGCCTTGATACCCGACAGGGGATCGGCGGCACGGACAGCGGCGTGAAAAAGCGATGTCAAAAAAGTGCGGGGGGAAGAAACAGCCACAAGTAAATCTTTCGAATCTGCACTGCCGGACGTGTCGACGCACCGGCATCTCCTTCGCGGCAGCTTCCAAGAGATTGGTCTCTTAGGCAAGGCAGGTTCGGGCGATTTCGTGTATCTGCGATAAGACATCGATCGCATGATCCCAGGCGAGGCCCATGCGACCTTGCAGCGTCGTTGGCCTGTCGGCACGAACGCCCTTGCGTGGTGTCAGACGCGGATAGCCGATGGGCTCGTGCCAAATTTCGCCTTGAAGCTTGCGGCGAAATGCGCCGGTGTCGAGAATCCGCAGGCAGCTGCGATTTCGGTGATACTGACCTTGCCGGCGCGGACGATTTCGTAAGCCACCGCAAGCCGCCGCTCCTGCACGAAACGGTGAGGCGTCTGGCCCGTGGTCACTTTGAACATCCGGGCGAAGTGATAGGAGCTGAGGCCTGCCTCCGCGGCAAGCCGGTCGAGGCTGAGGTCGCCAGCGAGATCGGCATCGATCAATTGTGTGATGCGTTTCAAATTATGGGGCGAAAGCCCGCCCTGGAGCACGAAGTTGCTGGATCGCACCGGACCGTTCTTGCGCAGCACTTCAAGCAAGATGAGATCAGCTGCCTGGGCAAGCAAAAGGCGGTTGGTGCTCTCCGACCAATCATTCGGGAGGATCGCCCGGTTGATGATGTCCGCAACGAAGCCATCGGAGAAGAAACTCAAGTCGGGAAGCGTCAAGGTTCGGCTGTCGCGATCGAAGACCTCGCCGGCCAGCCGCTGGAACCGGCTCTGAGAGATGTAGATATGACAGAAATAGACGTCGCGGAGGACATGCCAGGCGCTGTCACCATCTGCCGGTAACAGACAGAGCGCTCCCGACGAGCCTATCCCCGACTGCCCGCTGTCCATGCGGCGCACGGTACCATCCAGATAAAGGCTAACGGTGTGGTGCCCGGGATCGCGATAGGAAAGGCGGCTGTTGGCGAAGTTTCGCCATTGCGCAATCGTCAGGCCGCCGCCGAGATCAACCTGCCGCAGCAGCTTGGCGCCCACACCTTCCAAAGCGGATGAAATCGATCCCGTTTGCATGCTTTCTCATAAGGCCGCGGCGGCATCTCCTGCAACTGGGTACTGCCGAAGACCGCAAGATTTCGATAGTCGCGCAAGTCCATGATAGCGGCAGGTGGTGCAGCGCCATAGAAGACGCCGTTCAATGCCTCCGACAGGAAAGACAGCTCATGGCGCCGCTTCTCTTCGTTCTCACCGTCCTTATCTGGGGCACCACGTGGTTTGCGATCAAGCTGCAGGTCGGCATTGTGCCCGCGGAGGTTTCGATCCTCTACCGTTTCGCGCTCGCAGCCATTGTGCTGCTTGGATTGCTGGCGCTGCGCCGGCGCCTGCCGCAACCGCCATTGAAGCATTGGCTAACGGTCGGCGCTCAGGGCCTTTGCCTGTTCTGCTGCAATTTTCTCTGCTTCTATTATGCCGCCGGCATGCTGCCGAGCGGCATCGTCTCGGTCGTTTTTGCAATGGCAACCCTATTTAACGCGGCGAACGGCTGGCTCCTTCAAGGAAATCGCCCGAGCGGCCGTGTGATGCTGGCAGGCGCCGTTGGACTCGTCGGCCTGATGCTTCTTTTTGCAGATGAGATGCGCGCTCTCCACACCACGCCTCAGGGCGGACTTGGCCTTCTGCTGGCACTTGCCGGCACCTATTGCTTCTCGCTCGGCAATTTCCTCTCCGCTCGCCATCAAAGGCTGGGGCTCGATCTTTCGTCGACGACGGCCTATGCGATGGTCTGCGGCGTGGCAGCGCTGGGCACCATTGTACTTGTCCGCGGCCTGCCTCTTACTTTCGATCCATCGCCGGTCTATACGGGCGCGCTGCTCTATCTTGCGATCCCGGGAAGCGTCGTCGGCTTCCTCGCCTATCTGGCCCTCGTTGGCCGATGGGGGCCGGCGCGCGCCTCCTATGCGACAGTGCTGTTTCCGCTCGTCGCCTTAACGGTCTCGACACTCTTTGAAGGCTATGTCTGGACCGCCGAGGCCGTGCTCGGCCTCATCTTCGCGCTTGGCGGCAACGTCATCATGTTCGGCAGGCCCATCAGGCTGCAGCGAGCCGCACCAGCAAGCCCGACGTGAGTGCTGGATCTGGCAGGCGGTCCTGCCGCTAGTAAATCCGCAATTTAAACTGCCTTTGGTGATGTGTCGTCGCGGTTGTTTTCCGCTTTGACGAGGCCGTCGCGAAGGTGTTGAACATCGGATTCCTGAGCGTAGTGCATCGTTGCAAGAAATGACGGTATGTCAAATTGCGGGGCAAGCGCTCTTACTTTCTCGAGATGACCTTTAGCGGCGATTTCATCACCGAGCCAGCCGTAGCATGCAGCGACGAAGGCGTGCTGGACCTGGTCCATAACTGACAGATGCATAAATGCTTCGATTGCCTCGCCGTACTGATGCGCGGCAAAATGTGATTTTCCAAGGTGGCTCCAAAACCGCTCGGGGTGATGAGGATTGAGCCGCATTGCTTTACGGATCCATTCTATCCCCTCTTCGGGCCGCCCGAGCCACGTCAAAAGCTCGCCTTGCTGAACCACCACCAGGTCATAATTTGGATTGAGGGAAAGCGCGCGCTCCTGGTGATACCGCGCTGTGGTCAAGGCATTGTTATTGACGTTCACCGCTGCCAAAATTCGGTGGACGTCAGCGTCGTTGTCATCCAGCGCCAGGGCCCGATCCAACGCGGCAACGATCTCATCCCAAACTGCATCCTTGTCTTCGCACCAGCCGTTGACCCATGCTTGGCCCAGAATGCACGCACGCCACGCATGGGCATGGGCATAACCTGGGTCTAGCGCGACGGCCCTGTCTATAAGCAATTGCGCCTGCTGATTGTCCGAGACAGTGCCCTTGTGATGCAGCACCTTGGCGGCAAGCGCGCACTCGTACGCGGCCATATTCGCTGGTTTTGTTCGTGCAAGCTGGTCGCGTTGGGCTGCTTCGACGCGACCGGGCAAAGTGGCCACTATCGCGCCCGTCACCTCGTCCTGTATCGCGAATATGTCGTCAAGCTTCCGATCGTATTTGTCTGCCCAGATATGAGCATCGCTGATTGCATCGATGAGCTGCACGGTCACACGAACCCTGTCGCCTATCTTGCGAACGCTTCCCTCCACCAAGTACTGAGCCCCAAGCTTTTCCGCGACTTCGCGTACGTTCACGGCGCGGTTTTTATAAACAAAGCTCGAATTGCGCGAAATGACGAACAGCTCGTGACGGCGGGATAGTTCGGTGATGATGTCTTCAGTAAGACCATCGGCGAAAAACTCCTGATCGGGGTCGCCGCTCATGTTGATAAATGGCAGCACAACGATCGAAGGTTTCGCGACAGATCGGTTCGCATCCGATCCGTCCAATCGAGCGGGGAGGGTGGACGCTTCGAGCCCGAGGCGAAAGAGATGAACCGGACGGCTTATATTTTTAAGCGTCTTTTCTCCCAGATCCTCGATGGCGACTTCGAGCCGGTCGACAATTTGTGTCGCTACGGCCGCGGTGATGCAGACGCCGCCGACATCTGCCAATTGTTCGATCCGAGAAGCAATATTCACACCGTCACCAAAAATATCCTGCTCGTCAAAAATGATGTCGCCGAGGTTGATCCCGATCCTGAATTCGATCCGCCGATCTTGGGGCACGTCCGAATTGCGCCGCTTCATACGCTGCTGGATCTCCACGGCGCACTTTACCGCATCAGAAACGCTCTGGAATTCGACAAGCATGCCGTCACCGGTCGTCTTAATGATGTGACCCTTGTTCTTCGCAATCGCGGGGTCCATCAGCTCGATTCGGTGAGTTTTCAAGCGGGCCAGTGTGCCTGCTTCATCGATCTCCATCAGCCGGCTGTAGCCTGCCATGTCGGCCGCCAGGATCGCGGCTAATCTCTGTTCCATTTCATGTGCCAACAAACAAGAATGACGTTCTTTCGCGAGAGCGCTAACCCAGAGTACGATAATCTCCCGGTTCGGACGCCCGACATTCGATTTTACAGCACGTCGAGGAAATCGACTATCTAAATTAGTTGATGCTTTTATACGTGGGGCGCCACCGGAGATGGGGACGGCAATTGCCGATTGCGACGCTCTTGCACTGGCGACTGCTACCAAGTGCCGGTGGCGAGTGCGAACGGTGACCATTCGGCAAAGTCGTAGCGGATCGGCAGTGCGTCAGCGCGCCAGACAACACGGCGTGGACGAAAACGCCAGTAGCGTTCGGCCCCATCTAAGGGCTTGACGCAAGGGTAATCGAACAACAGCTCCGCCTCGCCGGTCAGTTGCAGGAGGTCGCCGGTCGAAAAGTCAAAAAACGCAAGCCCGGCGCGCGGATTGAGCATGATATTGCCAAGTGTGTTGAAGAAGTGGTTGCCGGTGAAATCGGGAATCGTCAGCCACCCGTCTTTGCCGATATGGACAAAGCCCGAACGACCGCCGCGATGCGAGACATCGACCTGTCGAGCTCCGGAAACGTCTGCATAGGTAGCGACGAAAAGCGTATCCGCCTGCTCCACCAGTGCGCGGGCCGCACCGTCAAGCGTAGAACTTTCACGCGGTGGCACACAAGAGGGTCGCGTCGGATCGCGAACGAACCGGACCTGCCGAAGCTGGATGTATTTCGGGCAGTTGCCGAAGCTCTGATCGACCAGAACATCGAAGCCGCCCGCATGCCGGTGCAATGTGCCGTTCAAGCGGTTGCGGCGGCGCGTGTCGAGATCGATGCCAAGAAGGGCGAGAGGGGAGCCGTGGTCCATGCCGGTTTCGGCAGGATCGGCAAACTCCCTTTCCAGGTCGACGCAGAGCCTGGCGGAATCCGGCGCATGGAGAAAGCCCGGCCGACCGGAACGAAGAGTGGCCCAGACGTCTCCGTCTCGGTCCACGGCCCCCAAGACCACCATCGGCAGCAGCGGATAAAACTCCCTGTGCTGGTCGATCAGATGATCGCGCACGACGCGGCGCCCGACCTCATCCATTCGCGCTTGGACGCCGAGCCGCGTCTGGAGAGCGATTTCACCATGATGCCATGGCGACGCAAACAAAGTCGGGCTTTCCACAGCAATACTCCTCAAGCCGCAAGGCCGACTGGGGTCTTCTGGAAGTCAACAAAGCCGGGCAGCGCCTCGACACGGTTTAGCCAGGCGCGGATGTTTGCATAGTCTTTGAGATCCACGTCGCCCTCCGGGGCGCGGGCCACGTAGCTGTAAAGGGCGACATCGGCAATCGTCGCTCGGTCGGCAGCGATCCAGTCGCGGCCTTCCAGCTCAGCCTCTATGAGCACTAGTATGGCATGAGCGCGAGGGATGGCCTCTTCCGGGCGATAGGGTGCCTTGAAAACATTGATAAGCCGCGCCTGCGCCGGACCATGCGCGATCTGACCGGCCGCCACTGATAGCCATCGCTGGACGGCGGCGGCACCTTTGGAATGTTCGGGAAGCCAGTCGTTCCGTCCTGCCTTCTTCGCAAGATAGACAAGAATGGCATTGGAATCGCAAATGATGGTGCCGTTGTCGTCGAGCACCGGGACCTGGCCGAACGGGTTCAGCTTGAGGAATTCAGCCTGCTTGTGCTCCCGTTTCGCCAGATCGACGAGCACGAGCTCGTGGTCGATGCCAAGCAGGGAGAGAAAGAGCCGCGCACGATGGGCGTGGCCCGACAGCGGATGATAGTAGAGCTTCATGTCAGCCTCCTGAGTCATAAGATCGGCTGCATGATGATTATTAAGATCGATGATGGTAAGAGTGAAAAGTGACACTAAACCATTTCATATCCTGAAATAATAAACTCGGCCCAGGAGAGGTTGATGGACCGGTGGCAGGCGATGCGGGTATTCGTACAAGTGGTGGACAGCGGCGGTTTTGCGCTGGCCGCTAAAGTCCTGCATATGAGCCCTCCGTCGGTAACGCGAGCGGTATCCAAACTGGAAAGCTTGATCGGTACGCGCCTCCTCGTGCGCACGACCCGTTCGCTAAAGCTGACGGCAGCTGGCGAAGGTTATATGGCCGACTGTCGACGGATTCTGGCGGAAATTGCCGAGGCGGAAGCCAATGCGGCGGGCAGCTTCACGCATCCGGCGGGATTGCTTACCGTGACGGCGCCTGCGCTTTTCGGGCGCATCCACGTGCTTCCTGTGATACTCGATTTTCTCGATCTTTATCCTGCCATGCAGATCAAAACCGTGTTCGTCGATCGCGTCACCAACCTCGTTGAGGAAGGTCTGGACGTTGCTGTGCGTATCGCATCACTTCCCGCCTCCGGCCTCGTCGCGCGTCGGATCGGGTCTATCCGGCAGGTGCTTTGCGGTTCGCCCGACTATTTCGCCCGTGAGGGCGAGCCGGAAAGCCCGGAGGATCTTGCGGGTCACAGAATGATCGGACGCGACGGGCTTTTTGGCCATTCCGAATGGCTGTTCGGAAAGGACAGTAGCATTCGCGTGCCCATCAGCGCCAGGCTCATCTGCAACACGAATGACGCAGCGATCGCGGCCGCTGTGGCCGGCTGGGGGCTTTCCCGCTTCCAGTCCTACCAGGTGGCGCCCGAGATACAGGCCGGGCGTCTCAGGATCGTGCTTGCAAAATACGAACGCGAGCCGGTGCCGGTTCACATCGTTCATGCGCAAGGGCGCATGGTTTCCGCCCGGGTGCGTGCCTTCGTGGATTTCGCGGCGGAACGCTTGCGACGCCGCGCGGGCGTGAATGCAGAGCTTTCGAAAATCAGATGAACGCCAGCGAAAAAAGCACGCCGCGAGATACTCACGGCGACGTCCGGGCGATGACGTCACTCATAGTTCGAGGCGCTTGAAGGCTTCCGCAGGCGCATCGTTTGATCGCATGAGGGCTTTCATCAACTCAAGCATGCAGCGTTCCCGAGCGGGATCCTGAAGGGGCCACTCTTGCCCGGGATCGGTTGCCAGATCATAGAGACGCGTTTGTTTCTCTAGCAATGCTCCAGGCCCATAATTGTCGAACATCGGCGATCTTTCGGTCACCGGCACCCGCAGCAGAGGAACATTCTTGGTCCACGAAAACGGCTTGGCCAAAGTCGCCGCTGACAGTTCTTCCGGCGTGAATGGCCGCGTTATGTGCGTAGGCATAACTGTATACTGATAGATATCCTGCTTCAGGAGATCGGCTGGAAACCTGTGGTATGTATAGCGGCCATCGGTTACGTTGACTGCGCCGCCGAAATAGCCAAAGATAACCGCGTCCTTGGAATTCGGCTTCAGAAGCGACTGCCCTTCTGTCTCTGGCGGGGCATCTACTCCAAATATATCGAGAAATGTCGGCCCCACGTCGATGGACTGGGTCAGCCGGTCGATCCTTCCCGCAGCGGGCCTGCGCGGATCATGGATGAACAAGGGGATGTGTACGATCTCCTCGTACATGTTCATGCGGTTCTTGGCCCAAAAATCGTGTTCCCCGAGAAGGAACCCGTGATCGGTCGTGACGATGAGCGCGGTGTCTTTCCACATGTCGTGTGTATCGAAGTAATCGAGCAGCTGGCCGAGCAAAAAATCGCATAGTGACACGATTGCGTAATAGTTGGCTCTGAGTTCATCAGCTTCTTCCGGCAGTTCCTCAACCCGTCCATAGCGGGGCCAATCACGGATTGGCCCATTCCATCCGGTCTTGAAAGGTTCCTTGAAGCGCTCCGGCGCGAAGAAGGGTTCGTGCGGATCGAATGTTTCGATCTGCAGTAGCCAGTCATCAGCCTGGCGATTGAGGTCGAGAAACTCCAAACCATGCGCAAAGCACTGCACAGAGGGGAAGTCCTTTTCTTGCCTGATGAATTCTCGATTGATCATGTAGGGCCCGTACTTGCTGATCGGGCCGCCGCCGGTCTGGGCTTCGTGATATTTTTCCCGTAGACGCTCCCAATGAGGCTGCACCATCGCCTTCCACGGATCCGACTCCTGACCTCGCACGAACTCGAAGGTCGAATACCGATTGTGATAGGTCGCGCCGCCGTCTTCCCAATAATGGTAGTGATCGGTGATCAGGTGGCTATGCACGCCATTCTGCTTGAGAAGCTCGGGAAAGGCATTGTCAAATGGTTCGAGGGGCCCCCAACTGCGATGCAGAAAAGTCAGGCGTCCTGTCAGGAGATCCCGCCGTGCCGGCATGCAGGGCAGGGAGCCCACATAATGCTTGTCATAGACCATCGAGCGCCCGGCAAGGCGGTCAAAGTTCGGCGTTGGTATTCGAGTTCCGCCGTAACAGCCGAGCATGTGGCGATTGAGGGAATCGAAGAGAACAAAGACGGTTTTCATTGGCAAACTCCTCTTACGCGGTTGCTCCTGACGACAAGCGCAGCCCGCCCGCGCCCGGGCGGGCGTTGCGCGGCAGTCCGGTCAGTCCGTCATCGGCGCCAGGCCCTCGATCTCCATGATGAATTCGAATTCGCGGGCAAGCCCCGGCGAATAGGCGACGATCGGGCCGCCTTCGAACAGAAGAGTGCGTAACGCGGGCATGGCGACTTTCGCGCCCGCTTCGCAAGCGATCAGCGCGCCTGCGAGCATATCCCATGCGTTCAGATGCCGCTCGTAATAGAGATCGGCCGCACCCTCGGCGACACGTAGGAGGTCGATCGCGGCCGCGCCCATGCGGCGGTAGTCCATGCCGCGCTCATGTAAGCGCCGGGAGACGGCAAGGTGCTCGTCGAAGCTCGTTTTGCGCGAATGGCCGAGAATGCAGATGGCATTGGCCGGATCGTTCGTCGCCGCAGCACGAATGGGTGTTTCCTCGCGAAACGCGCCCCTGCCACGGATTGCCGAGACGACGGAATCCTTGGCGGCATCGTAAACGACGCCGATCTGCAGGCAGCCTTCGGCGCAAAATGCGATCGATACGCCCCAGTGGCGGAAGCCTCTAATGTAGTTCGTCGTACCGTCGATCGGATCGACCACCCAGGTTCCAGCGCTGCCGGCTCCGCCGCCGGTTTCCTCGCCCACAAAGGTGTCTTGCGGGAACAGCCCAAGCAGCCTGTCGCGAATGGCCCGCTCGGCATTGCGGTCGGCGACGGTCACGAAATCCTGCAGGCCCTTGTTTTCGACCTTGAGTTCCGAACCCATTTCCGCACGGAAGCGGGCCGCCTCGCGCCCGACATGGCGGGCGATGTCTACCGCCGCCGCAGCGCGGGCCTCTAGGGCGGAGGGATCGAATGCGGACCTCATCAGGCAGTCCTTCTCTTGATCAACGAAACGGGCGTGAATTCGACGCGCGCCGTCATATCCGGCTGAGCCATCCGGCTCATCAGCAGGCCGATTGCCCGGTCGGCCTGCAGGTCGCAAGGCTGGCGGATGGTTGTGAGCTCATAGGCAGCCCAGCTTGCCTGGGGAATATCGTCATGGCCGATCACGCGCATGTCGGGTACGTCTTCGCGGCTGCGGCCCGACATCAGACGGTCGATCACGCCGCAGGCCATGTAGTCGTTGGCGCAGAAGACGCCATCGAGTCCCAAGGAAATGAGCCCGGATGCCGCGTCGAAGCCGCTTCGATAGTCGTTTAGCCCGACGGTGAAGAGCTGCGCCTCGAGGCCGCGCTGGCGGCAGCGGGCAAGGAAAGCCTCGCTGCGGCGGCGTGCCGTGTAGGAGACGGAGGACGCGGCAATTGCGGCGAGACGCCTGGCGCCGTTTTCGACCAGGTGATCGGCGGCCAGATTTCCGGCGGTCTGGTCATCGGAAATGATGCGGTCGACAAAGGGAATCTCGTCGCCCTTGTTGATCAGCACGATCGGCACGCCCTCGGCGGCGCACTGCTCGCAGATTTCCGTCGGCGGAGCGTCCGATGTCACGATTACGCCGGAGACGGCATAATGCAGAAGCTGGCCGATGACGGTCGAGGTATCCGCCTCTTTGGAGGTCGGCAACAGAATAGGACGGAAATTGCGGAAAATGAGCGTGCGCGCCAGATGCTCGATCTGAAGCGTGCGGAACGGGTTGTCGAGCCCGGCGGCGACGACGCCGACGAGATCGGAGCGCTTGTTCGTCAGGCTCCGCGCGAGGTAGTTGACGCGGTAGCCGAGCTCCTTGGCTGCTTGATAGACCTTTTCGCGGGTCTTCGGCGAAACGCTCGCATCGGGCGTGAAGGCGCGCGATACGGCCGCGCGCGAGACCCCCGCAACTCGCGCCACGTCGAAGGACGTTACTCTGCGCGGTCCTTTATCCTTGTCTGCCAAACTTTCTTTCCCCACCCGGCACGGTGCGCATCATATCCGGCAGATCCGTGCAGATACCAAGCACCGGCAGCTTCATGATCTCATCGAGGATCGGCCGTCTTTCCTCATGCCACAAAACGATCTCGCGGCCGCTTGCGAAGGCGCGCTCCATCAGCACCGGGGTCACCAGATCTTGCGGCCGCTCGCCGGCGCGCTCCCAGCACAGATGCAAGATATCGGCATCCGCCTCCTCGCCGATCACGTGCGGATTATCGCCGACGCGAACAAGCACAGACAGCGGATAGTCGCAACCGGCTTCGCGAAGCTCGCGGACCTGTGCGATGTCGAAGGAGCCGAGGCAGGCGAAGCGCTGGCCCTTTTCGAGCAGTTGCTGCCAGCAGCGAAGGCCGCTTCCCGGTGCTTTCAGCTCAATATAGAGCCCGGTTCCGGTCTGGCGGCCAAGGGCGGCGACCGCCTCGAAGGTCGGGACGTCGACGCCGTCCTGTGCGGCAAGCTCGGTTGCGACCATCTCCGAAATACGCTTGTCCACGCCGAAGACGCGCTCAAGATGGTCGTCATGGGAAACGACGACTACGCCGTCCTTGGTCAACTGTGTGTCGAGCTCCCACATTTCTGCCCCGAGGTCCGCCGCCAGACGGAAGGCGGCGAGCGTATTTTCGCGGGCATGCCCGCTTGCGCCACGATGACCGATGCACAGAGGCAGCCGGCCCTTGCAGGCGGGCCAGCCATAGCGCTCGAAGAAGGCCGAGAAATCACGTTGCATCAGAGCCTCCGTCCGTCTTCGTCGAAAATGAACACGTTGCGGCTGTCGATTGCCCAGGTGACCTCGTCGCCGATCTTGATGTCGTGGCGGACCGGCTGGATGGAGCGCAGCAGCGGTCCCCCGGCAAGCCGCACGTCATAAAGATTTTCACGGCCCTGCGTTTCGGCGAAGTTCACGACGCCTGTGACCGGCACGTCGCCGGTTGGATTGTAGTGCTCCGGGCGCACGCCGAGCATCAGCTTGGCGCCATCGGAGGCGTCCACCGAAGCGGGGAGTGGAACTTTGATCTCGCTGCCTGGAATGGAGAATGCACCCTTTGCCGCCACGCCGTGCAGGAAGGTGATCGGCGGGTTTCCCAGGAAGCCGGCAACGAAGGCGGTGCGCGGGTCGCTATACATCTCTGCCGGTGTTGCGATCTGTATGATCTCACCTTCTTTCATGATGGCGATGCGGTCGCACATGCTCATGGCTTCCACCTGGTCGTGGGTGACCAGGATCGCGGTGATGCCCGTCTCGCGCTGGATGCGACGGATTTCCGAGCGCATCTCCAGCCGGAGCTTTGCGTCGAGATTGGCGAGCGGCTCGTCGAGAAGCAGGACGTCCGGTTTGCGGATCAGCGCGCGTGCGAGCGCCACGCGCTGCTGCTGCCCGCCGGAAAGCTCAGAGGGGCGGCGCCCCATCAGGTTGCCGATCTGCACGAGAGCGGCGATGCGGTCGACCTCCTTGCGGATGTCGGCTGAGGGCATTGCCTTGACCCTCAGCGGAAAGCCGATGTTTTCGGCAACCGTCATGTGCGGATAAAGCGCATAGGACTGAAACACAACGCCGACATTGCGCACCTGGCTCGGAAGATCGGTAACATCGCGGTCGCCGAAGAGGATGCGGCCCCCAGTCGGCCGATGGATGCCGCAGATGGCAAAGAGCGTCGTCGACTTGCCGCAACCCGAAGGACCGAGCAGGGCTAGCATCTCGCCGTGGGCCACTTGAAGGTTCATGTTCTCGATGACCTTGGTGGTGCCGAAGCTCTTCGAGAAATTGTCGAGGAGTATACGCATCAGCCTTTGCTCCCGCCGCCATAGATATTCATGAGATATTTGTGGAAGAATCCATAAAGCAGCAGCACCGGGATGACGTAGAACACGCCGACCGCCTTGAAGGTGCCGAAGTCGAAATTGTTGTCATCGGCAATCAGTCCCGAAAGGTAGACCGAGAGCACCTGTACCTGACCGCCTGGGGCCAATACCTGCGGCAGGATGAATTCTCCCCAGCCTGAAAGGAAGGAGAAGAGCGCCAGCGCCATGATCGCCGGACGCACCTGAGGCAGCACGAGACTGCGCCAGACCCTAAAGCGCGAGGCGCCGTCGACGACACCGGCCATTTCTATCTCCCAGGGCACGCTGTCGTAGAAGCCTTTCATCAGCCATATGCCGAGTGGCAGGTCGATCGCGGCCTTCACAAGGATGACGCCGATCAGTGAATTATAGAGACCGACCATCTGCAGTACGATGAAGATCGCGATGATGAGCGTGACCGACGGGAAGGCATGCAGCACCATGACGCCGGCAAGGAAGAAGCCGCGGGCAGGCACGTTCAACCGCGACAGCACATAGCCCGCCATGGAAGAGACGAGCAGCACGACGGCCGTCGTGCTCGCCGTGAAGATCAGCGTGTTCAGCGTCACCAGCCAGATGTTCGGCCTTCCGGGCGGCGTCTGCCAAAGGAATGCCCAGTGCCGCAGGGTAAGCGTATCGGGCATCAGCGCCGCCGGTTGCTTGTCGGTGATCGTATCGATGAAGAGATAGGCATACATCAGCACCAGCGGCAGGCTGACGATGGCGAGCGCCAGAATGACCGGCCAGGTGCGGTAGTTCGCCGAGGGCTGCGATTTCTCCGCCATGATCAATCCTCGATGAGCGGCCGCGCAACCAGCGTGGCGTAATTGAAGACGCGCAGATAGGCGAGCGACAGGATGATGCCGATAATCACGAGGACGAGTGCCATAGCGGCGCCAAGGCCATATTCCAGATTACCCGCGTAGTTATTGAGCGCCGTGTGATAGGCGGCAAGCGACCAGACTTCGGTCGCCTTGCCCGGCCCGCCGCGGGTCGAAAGGAGGATTTCGTTGAAGGAGGCAAGCAGCGACAGCGTCTGGTAGCAGGTGACGAACAGGATCGGCCAGCGCATCTGCGGCAGGATGATGTAGCGGATCTGCTGCCAGCGGCTGGCGCCATCCACCTCGCTTGCGAAGAACTGGCTCTTCGGGATCGCCTTCAGCGCCGAGGAAAAGACCAGCATGCCCATCGAGGCGCCGATGAAGCCGTTGATCAGCACCACGAAGAGCCAAGCGTTATAAGCATTGTCGAGAAGATAGTTCTTCGGCGGGTAGCCGAACTTGCCCATGAAGGTGGAGATAAAGCCGGTATCCCAGGCGAGCCATTTCCACATCAGCACATAGATGACGACGGGCGTGATGCGCGGCAGGAGCCAGACGGACCGAAAAATCGTTGCCGGAGCGTTCGGCATGTAGTGAGTCCAGATCGCGAGGAGCATGGCGTAGCTCGTGTTGAAGATCACGAGCACGAGGGCGACGTAGAGCAATGTGTTGAAAAGGATCTGCGCCATATCCGGTGACGAGGCGATGCGCGAGAAGTTCTCCGTCGTCCACCTCCAGCCGGTATAGGTCGCGCTGGCGAGGCCTTCCTTCTGTTCCGGCGTCATCTTGAGGCCGAACTTGTCGAGCGAGGCGAAAAGGTCCTCCTTGCTCGAGAAACGCAGATTGGCAACGGAGCGGTTGAACTGCTCGGAGATTTCCTTGACGTCCCGGGTCGACGGCCGGTCGTTAAGATCCTTGATCATGCGTTCGGCTTCGCGGCGCGACGAGAAGACCTCACCGAGATGTCTTTCGCGCAGCTCCATGGCGATGCCAGGCTCAAGCGCAAGGCCCTCGACGTCCTTGATGCCCTCCTCGTCGATCGCGTAGCGCGACGCGGTAAGCTGCTGCACGACCTCCGGCATCTCGTCCTTGAGCGCGATGATCGAATTTGGGGCGATCTGGTAGGCGCCGCCCGAAATTCCCGTGGCGGTCGTCATGTTCGTGAAGGAAAAGACGGCGGTTAGGACGACCGGCATCAAGAAGAACAAGACAATCATGATCGCGGCCGGCGCGATCATTATGAGCCCGAGCGTTCTGGACGATCTCATGAAAGCCTCCGCAAAATGTCCGGGCGGGTGGGGCCGCCCGGAGGCTTGCTTGCGCTCAGCGGATGATGATTTTGTCGCCGAGCGTGCTCTTCAGCTCGCCTTCTACGTCGTTGACGGCAGCATCGACGCTCTTGGCGCCTGTCCAGGAGGCCTCGAGGCCCTTCCACATGATGTTCCAGTAGGTGCCGAAATCGGCATTGTTGGGCATCGCGTTGGCGTAGGGCAGAAGCCGCTCGGTGGCTTCGCGCGTCCAGCGGTCGGAGGAGTAGAGCTCGATCTCGGTTTCCGATTTCGAAATGCCGAGATGAGCGGACTTGACCGCATGCAGCACATTGATGCGCGGCTCGGAGGCGATCTTGATCAACTGGGCGGCGATCTCGGTGTCGTCCTTGTCGTGGCCCGAGGTCAGAAGATAGACGAGCGGATGCGTCAGCGTGTTGGCTTTGCCGCCTTCGCCGGCCGGGATCAGCGTGAAGATGACATTACCGAAAAAGTCCTTCAGCCCTTCCTGGTTGACGTAGCGGGCATAATGCCAGGTGCCGCCGTGCCAGATGCCGGCCTTGCCGGATGCCACTTCCTTCCACCACTGGTCGGCCGGCATCCCGATATGGTTCTTCTTGGTGACGCCGTCTTTTACAGCGTCGGCGAAGAACTGGTACGCGCGCTGCATCGCAGCTTTGTCGAAGACCAGCTTGCCGTCTTCTTCCATCGTCCCGCCGAAGCTCGTGTAAAATTGCCAGAAATCCGGACCGTTGGTGTAGCGCGGGTAGAAGCCATAACCTGGCTGCACGATGCCCTTGTCCTGCATCTTCTTGGCGTCTTCCAGCAGGTTCTTCATCGTGTAGCTGCCGTCCTGGACCTTCTGCGGCAGAGCGTCGAGATCAGCATCGGTATAGCCGATCGCCTTCATGTGAGGCTTCCAGAAGAACATCGGGCGGGACTCGGCGTCCTGCGGGATGCCGTAGACCGTGCCGCTGAAGGAGGCAATGTCCATCAGGTTTTCATAGATGTTGTTAAGCGGCCAGGAATCGAGGTCGACATAGTCCTCAATCGGCACGATCAGGCCGGACTGTGCCCAGGGGCCAATGTCCTCGTGGCCGGTGACGACGATGTTCGGAGCGGTTTTCGCCTCGGCGGCAAGCGTCATCGCCTGCTTGAAGTCCTCCCAGCCGCTATAGGCCTTTTTCTCGACCTTGATCTTGAGATCTTCGCCCTTGATAGCGGCTTCCCGCTGGAGCTGCTCGGCTGCAATATCGATTGCGTCGAGGCGATAGACGTCGTTCGGGCCTGTGCCGCCGGCCCAGACCGTAACGGTCAGATCCTTGGCAAAGGACAGGGCGGTCGTCGTGGCTAGGATGGCGGCGGCGACGGTCATGCACTTCAATGTCGGCAAAATAGTCATCTCTTCATCTCCCCAGAGATTGGTGCGAGCCTCTTGGCGGGCCATCACCATTGCTGACGGCCGGCCCGGAGATCCCATGAAAAGCGCGAACGGTTTCCGCTCTAGGGGATCTGCGTAACGACCGCGTGACAATATTGAGCACGTGTGCAAAATTATTATGACTCGGCGGAAAAACATTGCAAGCGACGTTTCGCAGCGCGCCGAATCCGGCTTTGCAAAACCCTTCGAATGCGAGTGGAACGTTCTGCGCTGTGGATCGGTCACATGCCGTTTGCAAGTTCACCGGCCCCCAAGCGGGATTCCAGCGGAGGCTTTTTGAGAGTTCAACGATACGGGCGTGCCAGCACCTTCCCGGTGCTTGTTCTGCGCAATCAAACACGCATCATGGACCTGCAGTTTTCTTGAAAATACTGTTGCATGCTGGTCCGGCTCCGCAACTTTTTGATGAACCCTCGGATTTGTCGCCGGAGGAACTTGACGGTCGAACCGGCGGCGGCCTGGACTTCGTATCGGCAATGGGTCCGAATCCTCCTTCGACAGGCGAACAGAATCGAACTGCGAATATTCCAAACCATCCGGTCGCCTTGCCGAAAACCCACAGTTTCCCGGTGGCGCAGCTTTCCTATGCCGGTCCCGACCGCTTGTCTGGCAAATCTCATCCGGCAGGTTGGCCGGCAACGTTTTGCGCAACGTTTCCAATTTTATCGAGAGTCATCAAGCAAAGCTCGGACAAAGCTCGTTTCAGCTACTTCGATCGTTCCCTCGGGCAACTTCAGGACGCGATCGATGGCAGTACCATAGAACCTCAGGCGATCGTCGAGCATCTTCACGGCCTGCTCGACATTGCCCTCGCGGCTCCTTATCAGGGCCTCGCGCATCACGCTGCTGAGGGAAAGCCGAAAGAGGAGAAGCATCTCTGCGAACGCTTCGGGGTCTGGCGCATCGAAGAGACCCTCCTTTGTTCCCTCTCGGAGAACATCGGCCAAAAGCGGAACCACGATGCGGGTCACAGCCTGATCGATGCGGTGAAACAGCACGATGTTTTCCGGGCGGAAGATGACATCGAATACTGTTCGCAGTTGCGGGCCAAGCTCGACCTTGAGGCGCCGCGATCCGGCGAACAAAGTGTTCAGCCGTCCCACGGCGTCGAGCTTAGGATCGTCGAGGAGCGGTCGAATCTCTTCAAGGCTTTCGCGGGCAAGGCGGGCAGCGAATGCTTCAAGCAGCGCCTCCTTGGAGGGAAAATAGTGATAGAAGGCACCCTTCGACACGCCTGCTTCGCGAATGATGTCGTTAATCGTGGTATTATCGTAGCCATGAGCGAAGAAGAGCCGCTGAGCGCAATTCAACAATTCGCCTGAGCGGATCTCTGGGGGTTTCTTGACACGCATCGCGGCGCTCGTTTCTTTCGTATGTTCCCCTGACTGGCGGAGCGGAATTCGATGCTGCGGCCGAATTCTTCAGCCTGCATTTATAGACCGACGGTCGGTCTAATGCTATAGGGTCGGGCAACAGCAGCAGTTCAAGGCAGATGGCGTGAGACCGTTCCGCTTGCTTTCCGTTGTCGTCGCTCTCTCCGTGGCAGGCGGTTTGGTCGCTTGGTATGTCTGGCACTCCATCCCCGTATCGGTCGTCGTGCCTGCGCGTGGTAGTGCCGCCGAAATCGTCTATGCCAGTGGCGTTGTTGAACCTCTGACTTGGGCAAAAGTCACGCCGCTGGTACGCGAACGGATCGTCGAGCAATGCAACTGCGAAGGTGCAACCGTAAAAACGGGCGACATACTTGCTCGCCTCGATGACAGCGAGGCGAGGGCGGCCCTTGCCGAGCTCGAGGCGCGGCTCGCGCTGGCGGAGCAGGAATTTCGGCGCTACAATTTGATGCTGGAGAAAAATACCGCAGCCCAGCAGTCAGTCGACCGGGCAAGCAGTGAGGTGCAGCAGCTCAAGGCGCTGGCGGTTGGCCAAAGGGCACGCCTTGACAGCTATATCATTCGCGCTCCGATCGATGGTGTCGTGCTTCGCCAGGACGGCGAAGTGGGCGAAGTCGCCGATCTCGGAACGGCGCTCTTCTGGGTTGGGGAACAAAAACCGCTGCTGGTGGTCGCCGACGTCAACGAGGAGGATATTCCGCGGCTCCGGCTGGGGCAGAAGGCCCTGCTCAAATCTGATGCCTTCAAGGATCAGACCCTCAATGCAACCGTCAGCAGCATAACGCCGAAGGGCGATCCGGTGACGAAGACTTATCGCGTGAAGCTGCGTCTTCCCGATGACACGCCGCTGATGATCGGTATGTCGACGGATGTGAACGTCATCGTCCGCGTCTCGGAAAATGCACTGCTGGTCCCCACCGTTGCGGTGCAGGCTGAGAAGGTCTTCACCGTCGAAGGAAACTCAGCCCGGCTGCGTGAGATCAAAGCCGGTATCCGCGGCCCGAGTGGCATCGAGATTAGGTCCGGTCTGGATGAACAGGCGCGCGTGATTTCACCGTTTCCGCAGGATCTGAAGGATGGGGCCTGGGTCACGATAACCGGTGCTGCGAAGTGAGGTTCTGATGCGGCTGATTTTCGAGATCGCCGTCACCCATATTGCCGGCCGGCGCCGGCAGACACTTGTTGCCGTGTTCGGCGTTGCCGTCGGTGTCGGGTTTTCCATCGCCATGGCGGCACTCATGCAGGGTGGACAGGACGATTTTGTGGAACAGCTGATCAATACCATGCCGCATGTCGAGATCACCGACGAGCAGCGAACGGCGCGGCGGCAGCCGGCCGAAACCGCATTCCATACGACGGAGATCTTCGGACTGAGGCCGCGGGAGGACCGCCGCGGCATCATCAATCCGACTGCCGCGCGCGCCTGGCTCGAGGCATGGATACCCGGCCGGCTTGCACCAGACCTGAAGCTGCAAGGTGTCATCCGTTACTCCAGCCGCGAGGTCGGAGCATCGGTGATCGGCATCGAACCGGTCGCCGAGCGCGGCGTTTCGCCGATCATCGGCGATTTCGTGGAGGGAAGTTTCGGAGCCCTTGCGGCAGGCGGGAACAATATCGTCATCGGCGATACGATGGCCAAACGCCTCGGCGCCGGGCTGAACGATACAGTTGCCGCGGTTTCGTCCGAGGGACTCACGCGCAATTTCAAGATCGTCGGCCTCTTTCATACCGGCACGACCGCCCGGGATGAGGGCGAAGCTTATGTTCTGCTGAAGAACGCACAGATCCTGAGCGCGCGCGCCAACGCCATCAATGAGATCCGCATCAAGCTTGCAAATCCCGATGACGCACCAGCGGTGGCGCGCCGGATCGAGGCCGAACTCGGCTATAGGGCCGAGGCTTGGCGGGAGGCCAATGAACCGCTCCTCGAAGCGCTCGTGATCCGCAATGTGATCATGTACACCGTTGTCGCAGCAATCATGCTGGTCGCCGGTTTTGGTATCTACAATATTATCTCGACGATTACTCACGAAAAGGCGCGCGATATCGCCATCATGAAGTCGCTCGGTTTTGCCGAGGCGGACATGCGGCGCCTGTTTCTGCTCGAAGGTGTCGCCATCGGGGCCGGCGGATCAGCGCTCGGTTGGCTGCTTGGCTTCTCGCTCGTCTATGCCTTGTCCCTGGTGCGCTTCGAGCTGGCTGCGACAGGCCAGGAAATGACACGTCTGCCGATTGCCTGGAGCATTCTGCATTACGCAATTGCCTCAGGTTTCGCGCTCGGTTCTGCGGCTTTTGCCGGCTATCTCCCGGCTAGGCGTGCAGCACGCCTTAATCCCGTGGATATCATAAGGGGTGCGACATGAGCGCCTTGATTGAAGCGAAGAACCTCACTCGCATCTTGACGGAAACCGTCCCCGTAACACTGGTCGAGGATGTGTCTTTGACGATCGGTGAGCGGGAATTCGTCGCAATCACTGGACCTTCCGGTTCCGGCAAGTCTTCGCTGCTCTATCTGCTGGGACTGCTGGACGAGCCGACGAGCGGCAGGCTTTCGATAGGCGGCAGAGACACCGATCCGATGGACCAAAGGGAACGCGCCGAAACCCGCCTGTCCATGCTGGGTTTCGTCTTCCAGTTCCATTTTCTTCTGCCAGAATTTACGGCGCGGCAGAACGTTGAGATCCCGATGCGCAAGCTTGGCCGTTTGAGCCGGCCGGCCATGCAGGCGCGGGCTGAAGAACTCTTGGCATCGCTTGGCCTTGCCGGCCATATCGACAAGAGGCCAGATCAGCTTTCCGGCGGTCAACGCCAGCGTGTCGCTGTCGCACGCTCGCTTGCGAATGATCCACCCATCCTGCTTGCGGACGAGCCGACGGGAAGCCTCGACAGTCAAAATTCCGAGCAGGTCTTTTCGATCCTCGAAGGGCTCGTGCGCGAACGCGGCAAGACGGTTATCGCCGTCACCCATGATCTCGATATGGCGGCCCGCATGGGGCGGCGCATTCATCTCATGGATGGCAAGATCGTCGCCCATCCTTGAGATCGGTGCGGGCGGAGGCATTTGGCCAGCCAGCAGCAGCGACTTGATGGCCTTCGCGACCAAGCCCAGCCATCGTTCGTCACGGCCAGTTCGATCCGAAGGCGACAACACGGCTCGAGACCAGCCTCACCAGCAGCAAGACAAGGTGAAACACGTACTTGCCAGTTGTTTGTGGTCGATGCGGCGGCAAAGAAGAAAGCCTCGAAGGCGGTCAATATTGCTGTCAGCTCCTCGTTCCTGCGTTTGTGCTTTGCGCTGCCAGGTCTCTGCGGTTAGGCTGGGCTATTTCTCGCATAGACGCCGAGCGCCATAATAGGGTTGGTAGGTACAGTCGGAAGCGCGGAACGAACGATAACTGCGGGAGCAGGCCGTGATATTGCAGGACGGTGCGGCGTTCTCTTGGCTTGTCATCATTCCTGTATCCGGATCGATCTGCGGTGCAGGCTCAGCCATCGCCGCCTGCATGAATTCCCGCCAGATGCGAGCCGGAAGTGCGCCTCCTGTGACACCTTTCATCGGCGCGTCATCGTCGTTTCCGACCCAGACGCCGGCGACCAGGGCGTCCGTGAAGCCGACGAACCAGGCGTCGCGGTTGTCCTGACTGGTACCTGTCTTGCCGGCCGCAAAGATGCCGGGATCGGCGTCGCGGCCCGTCCCACGCTCAACGACCAGCTGCAGTAACGCAAGAAGATCCGGCTGATACGCAGAGAGGTCGATAGACGCCGGCACTTGCGCACCCACACGGAAGCCTCTGGGCTGGCCAGATGCTTGAAATTCAACAATACCCCACGGCTCGACGGGCGCCCTTCCAAGGCGTACCGACGCGTAGGCGCCGGTCAGATCGAGCAAATTCACCTCCGAAGCACCAAGCGACAAGGCAGGCGCCGTCGTCAGGGCCGCGTTTATACCGAGCTCCTTGGCTGCCGCGGCGACACTGTCCAGTCCCACCTCCTGGGCAAGGGCTGCGGTGGCGGCATTCAACGAGCGAGCAAAAGCCTCCGCCAGCGAAACCCAGCCGCGGTAACCACCCCCGGAATTTTGGGGCGACCATCCGTTTATTTCGATCGGCCCGTCGAGGACCTGATCCGACAGAGAAAGCCCCTTTTTCAACGCAGCATAATAAACGAACAACTTGAATGTGGAGCCTGGCTGACGCATCGCCGTGACAGCTCTGTTGAACTGGCTGGTCTTGTAGTCGTGTCCGCCGACCATTGCGACAACCGCACCATCGGGCGTCATGGCGACCAGCGCCGCCTGCGATGCGCCGCGAGCCTTTCCCTCCTCATCGAGAGCCTGTCTCACCACCCGTTCGGCAATTTCCTGCAGGCGCGGTACCAACGTCGTGCGCACTGTCGTCGAGCCGGGAGAGGAGCCCGCGATCTCGCTCGCTTGTGGCGAAACCCAATCAGCGAACCAGCTGCCGGAGCGCGGCGTCGGTGTCGTCGGGTGCAGTTCGGCGAATTCATTCTTGGCGGCCTCGGCTTCTTGCGGGGTCAGCTTGCCGTTGGCGGCCATCGCGTCGAGCACTGTTGCCGTGCGTTGGCGTGCACCCTCGAAATTGTCGATCGGGTTCAACTGGCTCGGAGCCTTCAACAGACCCGCCAGCATCGCCGATTCTGGAATATCGAGCGCACCGACATCCTTGTTGAAGTAGATCCGTGCCGCTGCCGGCATTCCCGTAGCGCCGGAACCGAGGTAGACCGAATTCAGGTACCGCGTCAGGATCTCCTGCTTGCCGAGCTTCCATTCAAGCCAGAACGCGATCACCAGTTCCTGGATCTTTCGCTTCAGCGTTCGGTCACTTTCGAGATACTGCAGCTTGATCAACTGCTGTGTGATCGTGCTTCCCCCCTGGACGACCGAGCCTGCCTCAAAATTCCGTATTAGCGCGCGCGCAATCCCTTTGAGGTCGATGCCGTGGTGGTCCATAAACCGGCGGTCCTCGATTGAAAGCACTGCATCCACGAGGGGAGGGGGGAATTGTTCGTACCCTGCATAGGGTCCCTGATAAGGCCCCTGCCGAACGAGAGGTTCGCCGTCCGCCGTTTCCAGTACAATGACGGGCTTCATGGAACCATCGGCAATCTCTTGCCACGGCACGTCCTTCAACGCCCAAGTCAGAACGCCGGCCACGATCAGCAAGCAGAGCAACGCAGATAGCGCGACAAGCCCTTTCCATGACCGCAGTTTCAATGGACCGGCCCGCTTTATGCCGGTCATTCCGGCACGAAGGGCTGCCATGCGGGACCGCGCGTTGGAAGAAAGCGATGCAAAAGCAGCAGATACCCGCCGACGCTTCTCATTTGGCGCTCGAGTTCCAGACGTCTGTTGTCTTTTCTTGACGGCTGCGATGCCCTTTCTCATCCCGAACGGGCTGCTTTGCAAAACCGCACGGAGATCATGGCGGAGGGCGGCAATCAGGTCACGAACGGCTCGTGCGCTTTGACCAAAAGGCGAGGAAGGGTTCACAGCTTCTTTGGATTGTTCCAATGGTGATGAAGATCCGGATGGTCCCTTGTGAGGCCCGGTTTCTTCTTCAGCGCCTTCAGCCGGAAATCCTTCGCTCTGCAGCAGCTGCGCAGATTCGGCGGCGGTGCGATCACCAGTCTGATTTGAGCTGCCGGTTTGTTTTGAACTGTCTGCGTTGCTTGCCATTTGTTACCGGCTGGTTGTTTTGAAGCAATTAGCGCGCAATGTTGCGGAGGAAAGACGACTTTGGCACTGCTCTCTCAAGTCTTTTCGAATATAGGCCCAGTCTGGAAAATTGGTGCGGGAAATGTTCTCACATCCGAAGCCAGCCTTTTCATGGCAACCCAGTACCAGATCAACAGCGTGCGTGAGCGGCGTTCGCCTCCGCTGGTGACAATCTGCACCTTCGGCATCCGGCATGGCCATAACGCATCGTGCGCAGCTGCTCGATCGTCGAATTCCATCTCCACCAGGTCGTCGGGCTTCATCGCGAAGGACTAGCTCCCCCTGGGCGTTCCTTCCGTTCAGTCGAGCCAGCCGTGACGGCGCCAAGGCGCGGTCGCAGCGGACCGGGTTCTGGAGGTTCAGCCTTTAGAGGAGATTGCCTGGGGCCAACACGGCGTCGAGGTTGCAACCGCCCCGGTCATTTCCTTTCTGCCTTCTGCGCCATCTTCGCCCGCGCGCCTTACGGCCTCAGATCAGGCCATATTGTTTCGCCTTGTTGCGCAAAAAAGGCAGGCCGTTGCCCATCACCTCTGCCTCGTCCCTGGCGACAGGACGCCAGACTGCGAGACCGTAGGCGACTTCCGCTGGCATGTTGATGAAACTCTCCATAGCAAGGCCGCCTTTGAACCCAATGGCCGCAAGTGCTGTATATATCTCGTCCCAAGGGACGTTTCCGTAGCCGGGCGTGCCACGGTCGCTTTCAGAAAGATGGATATATTTTAGATGTTCGCGCGCATCGAGAATGCCCGTGGCAGCGCCCTTCTCCTCGATGTTCATGTGATAGGTGTCGAGATGCACAAAGATATTGTCAGCGCCCACGCGCTCGATCATCTCAACGGCTTGCCTTCCTGTATTTATCAAATGATTTTCATAGCGGTTCACTGCCTCGACGCCGAGCTCGATGTTGCGGGATTTGGCGTGCTTGGCGGCGGCCGTCAGCGCGCGGGCGATGTTGTCATATTCCTTCTGCGTCGGCGGCACGCCAGTACGCTCGCCAATGCCGCCGAAGATGACGCCGGAGAGCGCCAATGCGCCCATGTCGGCCGTCTTGTCGATCGCGACCTTCAGATGCTCGATTGCCGCCTCCGGCCGCACCGACGCCCAGGCGTGCTCGGGGAGCCCGAGCGAGCAGACGGCCGGCAGGCTGTGCTTTTCGAGAAGCGCCCGGGTGTGTGGCGCATCGACGGCCGGCGCGTTGAGGAGCGCAATTTCGATGAAGTCCATCTTGTAGGACACCGCAGCTGCGATCGCCTTTTCGGCACCTGCCTTGTCCCAGTCCATTGTCCACATGCTGGTATGTACGCCGAAGCCTTGCATCGTCTCATTCCTTTCTGCGCAGAACGGTTCTGAAGTGTCCGGCAAGCCAGCGCAGCATCATGACACCGACGAGCAGGATGCCCCACACGGCCGTCGCCAGATGCTGGTTGGCGCCGAGAAGATTGAGCCCGGACGAAAAGAGCTGGAGTACCACAAGCGCCGCGAAGACCGGGATCACGCGGCCGAAGCCGCCGAAGGGATTTACCCCGCCAAGGAAGCAGGCAAGCACGGTAATGAGCAGGTAGGATTCGCCATGGCCGACGCGCACCGAGTTGAAGCGTGCCAGCATGATGATGCCGGCGACGGCACACATCGCGCCCGACAGCGTATAGACGAAGACGATGACCTTGCGTGTGTTGACGCCGGAATAGCGCGCCGCCTCGATGTTGGAGCCGATCATATAGGTGTTGAAGCCAAGCCTCGTGCGCGAAAGCAGCACATGCCAGAGTGCGACGCACAGGATGAAGATGAGGAGTGGCAGCGGAATCCCCATCACAGAACCATGGCCGAACGGCCGCAGGAAGGCCGGAAAGCCCGACACGTCCCCGCCGCGGGTCAGGAACTCGCCAAGCCCGCGCAGGAAGATCATCATCGACAGCGAGACAAGGATGGGATGAGCCTTCGTATAGGCAATGACAAGACCCATGACGACGCCACTTGCCGCACCTGCGGCAAGCGCAAGCGCCACCCCGAGCAGGAAGGATCCTGGTCCCGCGTCGACGCCACCGTTGGCCTGCAGCGTCCAAGCCACGGTGAGGCCTGCGATGTTGGCGGTGAAGGTGATTGCGAGGTTGAGCCCTCCCGTCAGGATCGGCAGCAGCATGGCAAGAGTAAGAAGGCCGAGCTCCGGAAGCTGGAAAGCAACAGAACCGAAGGTGGCCCGCGACAGGAACTGTGGCGAAGCGAGGCCGAAGACCACGACCACCAAGACGAAGGCGACGACCGAGCCCGCGATTTCCGATCCCAGGAGGTGGCGAGTCTGCCGGACCAGCGTCGTCATCTGCGCCTCCGCTCGTTCTTGACAATAGGCAGCAGCTTCTCGATGCGGGAATTCGAGAGCGTGATCGCGACGAGAATGATGGCGCCGATAATCATCTTGAACGCAAAGGGGGAAACGCCCATCAGGTTGAGGCCGTTCTGGGTGATCGAGATCAGCAGCACGCCGAGCACGCAGCCAAGCACCGAGCCCTTGCCCCCACCGAGGCGGGCGCCGCCGAGCACGGCCGCGGCAAGCACGTCCAGTTCGCGGCCATAGAGCGCATTTGGGACGACTTCCTGGGCATAGTGTGCCTGGATCAATCCTCCGATACCGGCCATGAGTCCCAACCAGCCGAAGGCGATGAACTGCATGGCGCCGATCGAGATTCCGAAGCGGCGGGCACCCTCGGGGTTGTCGCCGAAGGCATAAAGCTGGCGCCCGGTCGTGGTGTGGCGGATCAGGAACCAGGTTGCCGCAACGCAGATCGCCATGACAAGGACCGGCAGGCGGATTTCGGCCCAGCTGCCGTCAGCCATCTCCCGTTCGTAGAGGATGATCCGCTCCGTCCACCAGTCGGGCAGCGTGTAGATCGATACGCCGCGGGTGAAGAACATCAAAAGTCCGAAGTAAATATTGAAGGTGGCGATCGTAACGACGATCGAGATGATCTTGAACCGGTGGATCAGGAAAGCATTGAAGGCGCCGAGCAGGGTGCCGATGCCGCCGGCGATCAGCAGCCCGCTTGCCCAGCCTCCGCCGCCGACCTGGCCGAGGATGAGGGCGGTCACGTACTGCACGACCGAGGCGGCGACCGCAAATGAGATGTCTATGCCCCCCGCGATTAAGACAACGAGCAGACCGACTGCGAAGATGATGTTGACGGAACTGATGTTCAAAAGATCGAAGGCATTGCCGAGCGTAAAGAAACGCGGCGTCGCGAAGGAAAGAAACGCGCCGATCAGAACGATGACGGCGAGCAGGCAGATCTCCGTCGCATGGGTGCGGAAGAGCCTACGCATAGACGGCGGCCTCCAAGTCCTCAAGCGACGTCGCGCGCGGATCGTATTCGCCGGCGATCTCCCCCTGTGCCATGTGGAGCACCCGGTCGGCGTTGAAGTAGACCTCGGGCACCTCGTCGGAGATGAGGATGATGGAAAGCCCGCTTTGCGCAAGCCGTGCGACGATGTCGAAAATTCCGGCGCGCGCGCCGACGTCGACGCCGACCGTAGGTGCGTCGAGGATCAGCAGCTTAGGGTCGGTCGCCAACCATTTTGCGATGGCGATACGCTGCTGATTGCCGCCCGAGAGAGTCGAAATGGCATCCTCCTGCAGCCCAATCCTTATTCCGAGATCGGCAATCCAGCGTGCCGCAAGACCGTGCTTCTTAGGCTCCGAAATGAACCCGTGGGACAGAATCTTGCGCAGGGAGGAAATCACCAGGTTGTCGGCAATCGACTGCGGTTGGATGAGTCCGAGGGACAGGCGGTCCTCGGAGAGATAGGCAATGCCGGTTGCGATCGCGTCCCGATTGGACGAAAAGCGCACGAGCTCGCCATCAAGCCTTATGGTGCCGCGATCGGGACGGCGCATACCGAAGAGCGTCAGTGCCAGTTCCGTGCGGCCGGCGCCCAGCAGGCCAGTGATACCGAGCGTCTCGCCGCGGCGGACGGAGAAGGAGATGTTGCGAAACTCACCGCGCCGTGTCAGCCCCTCAACCGTAATGACGGGCGCGGCCCCATCATGCGATTGGGCGCGCACGCCGTGGTCGAAAATCTTGCCGGTCATAAGTTCGGTGATGCGCGACTGCGTCATGCCTTCGGCCGGATAGACGCCGACGAGCATGCCGTCGCGCAGCACGGTGATACGGTCCGATATTTCCAGCACCTCGGCCAATCGGTGGCTGACGAAGACGACGGCTACGCCCGAGGCGGAAAGATTACGGACGATCTCAAGCAGATGGTCGGTTTCTGACTGCGTCAGCGAAGCCGTCGGCTCGTCCATGAAGACGACCTTTGCCTCGCCGACCAAGGCTCGGGCGATCGCCACGATCTGCCGCTGGGCGACAGCGTATTCGCGCAGCGGCAGATCGACGTCGAGCGTAACGCCGAGGCGCGCCAACACGCGTTCGGCGGTCTCGCGCATGGCCCTGTGGTTGACGCGGCGCGGGCGATGGCCGAGCACGGTCTGGAAAGCGATGTTTTCTGCCACCGACATTTCCGGGAAGAGTGCGAGATCCTGCCAGATCACCTGTATGCCGGAGGCTTGGGCCGTGACCGGCGACATATGCGTATAGGGCTGGCCGTCATACTCGATTGCTGCACCGGCCTGCGGCCGATAGACCCCGGTGATGACCTTGATGAGGGTACTCTTGCCGGAGCCGTTTTCGCCGGCAAGGCAATGCACCTCGCCCGGTCGCACCTCGAAGGAGACGTCGCGGAGCGCGCGCACACCGCCGAAGGTCATGTTGATGTTCTTCATCGACAACAGAGGTCGTTGGACGTCTGCGCCAGTTGGAGATTCCATGTCGCGCCTGCCGTTGTGGTCCGCCGGTGCTCGCAGTCCACCGAGCCAGCCGAAGCCAGCCCGGCGGTCTGGGAGGTGCCTTCGAAAGGTTTAGAGGCCCATGGCCGCGAGTTCGTCGACCGTATCCTTGTTGATGGTCACGAGCTGGTCGACGATAATATCATTTCCCGTCGGGTTGATCTTCCCAAGGCCCTCGATCTCGTCACCCGCCTTGATCTTCTCGCCCTTCATGAGCTTGTCGGCGAGTGTCACGAAGACTTCGCCGGCCTGTTTCGGATTCCACATGAAGCCGCCGGAAATCGCGTCGGATTTAATGAGTTTCTGGCCCTGGCCCGGCGAGAATGGCCCCAGTACGAAGATCTCGCCAACCTTGCGGCGCTCTTCCACGGCACGGCCGGCGCCGATCGGGCCCTGGCTGCCGAAGGCGAGGAAGCCCTTGAGGTCGGGATTGGCTGAAATCAGGTCGAGCGCAGTTGACCGGCTCTTGTCCGCATCTTCAGCAACGCCGTAGCGCTCGCCGACCACTTCCATCTCCGGATATTTCTCTTTGAGATAGGCAATCGCCGCATCGGCCCAGGCATTGTGCAGCGGCACGGTGAGCGAGCCGACGAAAACCGCATATTTGCCCTTGCCGCCCATCTTCTTTGCAAGAAGCTCGGCATGCGCTTCGCCGAATCCGTTGGCCGAGGCGAGTTCGAAATTCCAATCCGCGCCCTTTTGACCGGGTGATTCATGCGTGATGACAATAATGCCGTTTTCCTTGGCCTTGCTGAGAACCGGCTCCAGGACTTTCGCATCGTTGGGCACGACGCCGATCACCTTGACGCCCTGGGCGATGAGATCCTCGATGGCGCGCACCTGCAGCGCCGGGTCGGCACTTGTCGGGCCAATCATGAAGGCATCGATACCGAGCGCGGCACCCTTCTCCTTGATGCCGGCTTCCATCGCGTTGAACCACGGGATGCCGCCGATCTTGACGACGACACCGACCTTTCCGGCCTCCTGCCCAAGGGCGCCGAAAGCGGCTGCGAGCGACAGCGAGGCCGCGAATGCGGCAACAAGCAATTTCCTCATCTTGTTCCTCCTCCATCGTTTCGAGATGGGCACAGGGGCCTGCTGAAGACCGCCGGCCTCCCGTTGCAAGTAACTGGCGGAGAATGTGAATTCCCGCCTCCCTTCGAAACCGCCTCCTCAAGCGGCACCACGTTGCACAATCGATATTTCTCTTTTGCACAATCGATAGTGCAAAGACTATCGGTCAGAGTTATACTTTCGTCAAGCGGAAACGCCTTTCGCCGCTTCGAAATCGGCACTAAGGAAATCCGAGGGTTTTGAATGAAGAACGGCATGAGGAAGAAGGCGACGATTTACGATCTGTCGGTGCTGTCGGGCAGCTCGCCCTCGACAGTCAGTGCCGTGCTGAATGGCACCTGGCGCAAACGGCGCATCAAGGAAGCGACCGCCGCACTGATCCGCGAGCTTGCAGAGAAGTACCAGTACACTGCAAACCGTCAGGCCCAGGGGCTACGCAGTTCCCGGTCCGGCCTGGTCGGTCTGCTTTTGCCGGTCCACGACAACCGCTACTTCTCTTCTATGGCCCAAACTTTTGAGGCGCACGTGCGCAGCAAGGGCCAGTGCCCGATCGTCGTCAGCGCCAGCCGCGATCCCCAGGAAGAGCGCGAAACGGCAGCGACGCTCATTTCCTATTCGATTGACGAGCTCTTCATCTGCGGTGCGACCGATCCAGACGGCGTACACGAGGTCTGCGAGAAGGCAGGGCTGAAGCATATCAACATCGACCTTCCAGGCAGCAAGGTTCCCTCCGTCATCAGCGACAACTACGAGGGCGGGCGGATGCTGACAGAAGCGATCATCCGCCAATTTCCGGCAGATAAGCCCCTTGCACCCGAAGAGCTCTACCTCTTCGGCGGCCGCAACGACCATGCGAGCCACGAGCGCATCCGAGGCTTTCGCGCCGTCAAACGCGAGCTGCTCGCAGGCGACCCCGACATTTGCATTCAAACGACGGGCTACTCGCCAAACAACACGCGCCTCGCCTTCGAAGCCTTCTACGAGCGGGAAGGGCGGCTGCCGCGCGCTCTCTTCGTGAATTCGTCCATCAACTTCGAAGGTTTCCTCCGTTTCATGGCGGGTCATCCACACGAGACCTTCTCCGACATGGTGGTCGGCTGCTACGACTACGATCCCTTCGCCTCTTTCCTGCCCTTTCCCGTGATCATGATAAGGCAGGATATCGAGAGCATGCTGGCAAAGGCGTTCGAGGTCATGAAAGAGCCGCGTCCCGCGCCAACCGTTCACATGATCCGGCCGGAACTCGTCAAACCCCGCACGGCGCTGGCCGGCCCTCTCGACGCATTGAAGGACATCGACTGAACGGTCTTGGGCTCTGGCGCGCCTGATAGCACGGCAGCGCTCCATCTGAAATTTCTGCGACTTCTCGCGATACGCCACCGACAAACAGACGTTGCGGGAGGGCAACCTTTGGGTGGCGTGCTCCTCTCATCGATCCTTCCGACCTTTACGGCCACTCTGCCGGCCTGGCGGGCGTGGTAGGCAAACATCGTATGGCACTAGAATGCAGCGGGGCGACTCCACGCCAACCAGCACAAAATGTGTGGCCTGAGACCCCGTCGCAAGCGCTACGTGAATGCGACCAGTAATAGGAACGCTGCTCCGGCCGCTATCATGCCCACACCCAGCCAGTTCCTCGTCAATCCTAGAAATCGAACCCCTTGGCTCCTGGGTTCCAATGTCCGCCCGCTAAGGGATGATTGGTGAGGGTCGCTGAGAGGCCGTCGGCCAAGAGCCTCCCGACACAGGAGGAGTATGCCGCATATGATGAGAATGGCGCCAATCGAGATTATCCACACGGTCTCCTCCTCTTGATCTCGCCTCATAAAGTACCAAACTTCCGTGGGGCATAACTGTTCCTCTTTGCGCTTGCGAGTATCATTCACCTGCCGCCGCTCGAAGCCGACAAAGTCAGCTGGTGGCAGTCGGCGATTGGCCCACGTCGTGTTGCTTGGCTTGATCAGGAGAATGTCCGGGCTGCCCTCTCGCATGCAAGCTGACGACAAAGCTTGCCCAACCTAACCTGGAAAGGCACTTCGTGAGTTTCAGACCACCACGATCGTTCTCGGATCGGCCGAATTCCGCATTCAGCCCCTTGGAATACGAACTTGCCTCGGAGCGGGCCGATGCACTTGGTCGCCAGGGCCGTAAAGTCGAGGCAGCGCTTGCAAAGCTTGCCGCCTCGACAAAGAGCGATAGTCGCACAGCTGATCGAGAAGACCTCCTGAATGACGCCTCGGAGGCTGTCTGGGCATTGTTCATTCAGCGGGAGATCTGCGGACTGAGCAACAACTGGGACCTCGTCACACAATATGGTATTCCCGGCGAAGTGCTCGCGAGGGTTGGGGCCATACGGCGATGACCTCATCAGGCCCGCCCCTATCCGAGAGCAAAAGACGTGTTTCGTTCAAGGCGAACCGGTCCGTCGCCAGGAAAGCACTGACAACGTCGTGAGACAAAGCGCTACAAACACAAACACTGAATTTGCCGCGTGAGAATACTCCCATTGCTATCTGAGCGTTGCCCAATTTTCGGGAGGTGTTTTCCAGTTGTTCGTGGCCTGATTGGCAGCAAACGTCCAAAGAAAGAATATCGCAAACACCAGGGTAAAACAGAGTGCGGCAGCTACGGAAAGCCTAATGGCCATTTCTGCGAGCGAACAATGACAGCGAGCAGAGCATTGATCGCCACCGCCGCAACCCAGAGCAAACCCAGAATAGCCCAGCCATCGTAGATGGCTTGGACGGTGAAATATTCGGATTGCGGCAGCGCGATCTTGTTGGGTAGGGCGGCAAGATGCGCGCCCGAGGGGATAAGCGCGAGCGCCGAAATGACGATGGCGAGAAACTGAGCGGCCCTAATTGTCGTGAGAATGCCTCTTTCCGTCAAAAACCGGCTCCGCAATGAGAAGTTCCGGGCAAAAGCGACCTGGGGGCATTGCATCAGTGGCGGCAGAACCGGCCAAATGTGGCTCTGTCGCAGAACTGAACCGTGGGAATTTCGCCGGTCAGATTGAAATCCCTGTCAGACAAGCGCGAAGACGTACCATGAACCGCGCAGAGCCCGGGTCAATGAGATCATGCAATGGCAGTACTCGCCCTATACCGGAGCTTCAGCTGACGTCGCCAAGCGGCTGCCGCCGCGATGTATCGCTACGGCCTCCATTAAACGTTGCGTGCCGCGAGGATCCAGTCTGCCGCAGCAGAAATATCGTCGACCGTCACGGTTGGCGAAGGCTTGTATCGTGTGTCGTCGCCGCGACGATACTTGCCTGTGCGCACGAGCACCGCTTTGGAAAGCCCAGCCTGCAAGGCACCTGCGACGTCCGTTTCCGCGTCGTCGCCCACCATGACGGCCTTTGTCTTCGGGCAATTCATGCTGGCGAGCGCGCACAGGAAGAATTCGGGCGCCGGCTTTCCCAGGATAATGGCACGCCTCTGACTTGCGAACTCCAGTGCCGCGATGAAGGCGCCCGCGTCGAGACTGAGTTTGCCGTCAACATCCTGGAAAGCCCGGTTTGGCGCGAGCCCCAGGAATTCCGCGCCTGTGACCAGCTCGCGAAATGCGGCATTCAAGGTTTGGTAATCGAAAGCATCGCCGGCGTCGCCGACAACAAGAGCCTTGTGGGGCCTTCCTGCCAGGCCGTGGAAATCCAGCGCAAGATCGGGATGCACCAACAGATATGGCGATCGATCGTGCTTATCGAGCCACTCGCGAGCGGCTTGCGCCGGGGTGAAGAGCTCATCGCTTGTGGCGTAAAGTCCAAGTTCTGCAAGTCGCTTCAAGAGCGCCTGCTTATTCGAGCGTGTCGTATTGCTCACGAACCGGATGAGTAGGCCGGCTTCGCGCAAGCGCGCAACAGCATCGGTGGCGCCCGGTATGACTTCCTCGCCGTCATAGATAACGCCAGCGAGATCCAGAAGTACTCCGCTGATCATGGACCCAGAATGAACGCCGAAGCATCTGGCGTCAAATTAAGGAATTTCGCCGCTAATCTCATCGCGAATCCGCGGGCTGCAGGGAAGTCACTGGTCTTTTCACTCAACCGCCTGACTTTCGCGGCCGAATCCGCGTCCGCCCGATGGCCGTCGGTGATATTTGCAGCGAGGGAAAATCCACAGAATGGCGAGGATCGCCGTTTTTGAAGGCGCAGCGCGCAATGCTGCCCATTTTCACGCACGCCTGCATCAACCGCTATATCGCGCTCATCAGCCGCATTGGTTTTCGAAGAGCACGAGCTCTCCGGCAGCATATTGTAATCGCTCCGTCATGCTGCAGGAGAAGATGGAGGTACTGTGGCTTCAAAATCCCGTCATATCGGCATGAAATACATTGCAATGCGTGGCATGATGCCGGGCACATCGGAGAGAGATATGAATACGCCAAAGGATGATCTCGATAAACCAGACTGGCTGGAAGCCGAATTGGCCGATACGCTCGACGAAGACTACGAACTCGAGCTCTCCGAACCGGCGCTGTCGGAAGAAATCCGCAAGATCTATCGCACATCGCATCCGCCCCCGATGCCGCGTGTCGATTACTTCCGCGCGCTTCTGGCGCTGCAGGCCGAGCTGATCAAATTGCAGGACTGGGTCTCCTATCATAGGGAGAAGGTCGTCGTGATCTTCGAGGGACGCGACTCGGCCGGCAAGGGCGGCGTGATCAAGCGCATCACGCAAAGGCTCAACCCTCGCGTTGTGAGAGTGGTGGCGCTGCCGGCTCCTTCGGACCGAGAGAAAACCCAATGGTATTTCCAGCGTTACGTGCCACATCTGCCGGCCGGTGGAGAGATCGTGCTCTTCGACAGATCCTGGTATAACCGGTCCGGCGTTGAGCGCGTCATGGGTTTTGCGACCGAAGACCAGGTGGAACAATTCTTCAACGATGTGCCCGAGTTCGAGCGCATGCTGGTGCGCTCCGGCATCCGGCTGATCAAATACTGGTTCTCGATCACTGACGAGGAACAGCAGATGCGTTTTTTGATGCGCATCCACGATCCGCTGAAGCAGTGGAAGCTGTCGCCGATGGACTTGCAATCGCGTGTGCGCTGGGAAGCTTATACCAAGGCAAAGGAAGAGACCTTCGCCCGCACGAATATCGCTGAGGCGCCCTGGTACATCGTCGAGGGCAACGACAAGAAGCGGGCCCGCCTCAACTGCATCGACCACCTGCTTACGCAGGTTCCCTACGAAGACGTGCCACATGAGGACATCACGCTCCCAGAGCGCGTGTTTAACCCCGACTACGAACGCAAGGTCCTCCCGCCGGAGCTCTACGTGCCGCCGAAATACTGAGGCCAGCCCAAAGGCATCAAAGACACTGTGCGGATCGCGCAGCCGTCCTGGCCGCTGGCTCGTCTACTGGTCCTGCAAGGGGCACGTGACGCTGTGGAAAAAGGCTTCCGTCTGCGTAGAGAGGACGGGTATCGTGTCGCCTGCTGCACAATCGGCACGAACACGGCAGCGTTGTCGTCGTCGCCAGGGGTCATCACGTACATCCGGGCACAATTTGCCTACTGCTGCTTCGGAAGATCCGGCGGGATTATGGGGGTGTTGCCAATAGGCGGCGCAGGCTTGACAAGATCTGCGTCGCCGATGGACGGCGGTACTAGCACGCCGTTGCAATCAGACAGTTTCGAGGTATCCGACCTATTCGTAAATCCTGAATTTGAATTGCCGTTCTCAAGGGGGCGCGCCCGGTTTTGCTGCTGATCAGGCGCCTGGCAGCGATCCGACTGACCGGCGATGGGTTGGGCAAGCGCCAATCCGCACAGAAGTCCGACGGCACATGCGCCGATGCGCTTCGTGCAATTGACGACATTTTCTTGAATGGAGAGCATGAACCCTCCTTCATTCGTTTGTCGTGGAAACACTTTGGAATATCGAATGTTCCAGTTGTATCCGCGCGGCGGTCAATCGACGGGAAACGCCCGATTTTGCGGCCGATGCTTTTGTCCCTGCCAGCATCGAAGCGCATGCTGGTTGACGGTCGAAGCAGCGCCGCCAGTTTGTCAGCTCGGCTCGACCTGCTGGATGCGGCTTCGGGATCGTTGCCAAAGCCGTTCGGTGACATACGGCATAAGATAGGGTGTGGCGCGATCGAAGCCGTAGACCCAGTCGGGGAAATGGCCACGTCCTGGATATAGGCTCCCATCAACGTCGAGCGAGAGACAGATTCACTATTCGATTGACACCATAAGAGCCGCCGTTCAGGTTCGGCACCGATGAAAGCGAGCGCTACCTACACCTATTGAAAACCCTGAGAAGGCCAAGACATGACCATCACTCTTTCCGGCAAGACCGTTCTGATCACAGCGGCAGCGCAAGGCATCGGCCGTGCCAGTGCAGTCGCCTTTCAGCAGGCCGGGGCCAAGGTTCACGCGACGGATATCAATACGAATGCGCTGGCAACGCTGGCCGCCGACACCGGGGTGTCGACGCACCAGTTGAACGTGCTCGACGAGGTGGCCGTGAAGGCATTGGTCGCTGAAATCGGCGTCGTCGACGTGCTCTTCAATTGCGCCGGCTTCGTGCATGCCGGATCCATTTTGGAAATGCAGGATGCCGACCTGGAATTCGCTTTCGACCTCAATGTCAAGGCGATGATCCGCACGATACGCGCCGTGCTTCCCGGCATGCTGGAGCGGAAGGACGGGTCGATCATCAACATGGCTTCGGTTGCCTCCAGCATCAAGGGTGTGCCGAACCGCTTTGCCTATGGCGTCACAAAAGCGGCGGTGATTGGCCTTACGAAATCGGTTGCCGCCGACTACGTGGCCGAAGGCGTCCGCTGCAATGCCATTTGCCCCGGCACGGTCGAAAGCCCCTCGCTGCAGGACCGCATGCGCGCGCAGGGCGACTATGATGCGGCACGCGCTGCTTTCATTTCTCGCCAGCCGATGGGCCGTCTCGGCACGCCGGAAGAGGTTGCCGACCTTGCCGTCTATCTTGCCGGTGCTACCTATACCAGCGGACAGGCCTACGCGATCGACGGCGGCTGGACGATCTGACCGCCCGGCCAGTTCGGGAGGAACCCATGACAGGCATTACCGGCCTTCGTGTCTTTGATCTTCGCTTTCCCACTTCGCAAAGCCTCGACGGCTCCGATGCGATGAATCCGGACCCGGACTATTCGGCCGCCTACGTTGTTCTGAATACGGACGAGCCGGGGCTTTCAGGCCACGGGCTCACCTTCACGATCGGCCGCGGCAACGACATCTGCTGCCTGGCAATAAAGGCGATGGAGCATTTGATTGTCGGCGCAGATCTTAGCAAGGTTCTTGCCAATCCAGGTGGATTCTGGCGGCATCTGACAGGCGACAGCCAGCTTCGCTGGATTGGTCCGGACAAGGGCGCCATCCATTTGGCGACGGGGGCCGTGGTCAACGCCGTCTGGGATCTCCTCGCGAAGCAGGCGGGAAAACCTGTGTGGCGGCTGGTGGCGGAGATGGGGGCGGAGGAAATCGCAGACATCGTCGACTACCGCTACCTCACCGACGTGCTGACGCGCGACGAGGCGGTCACGATCCTGAAACGTGCCGAGGCGGGGAAGGCCGAGCGGATCGCAACGCTCGAGAAAGAAGGTTACGCCTGCTACACGACCTCTGCCGGCTGGCTCGGATATGAGGATGCAAAGCTGCGCCGTCTCTGCCAGGAAGCGATAGACGCAGGTTTCAACCATGTAAAGATGAAGGTCGGCCGCGATCTCCAGGATGATATCCGCCGTCTGCGTATCGCCCGCGAGGTGATTGGCCCGGATCGTTACCTGATGATCGATGCCAATCAGGTCTGGGAGGTCAAGCAGGCGATCGACTGGGTGAAGGAGCTAGCCTTCGCCAAGCCCTACTTCATCGAGGAGCCGACAAGTCCCGACGACGTGGCCGGACACCGGAAAATTCGTGAGGCAATCCGACCGGTCAAGGTTGCAACCGGCGAGATGTGCCAAAACCGGATCATGTTCAAGCAATTCATCGCCGAAGGCGCGATCGACATCGTGCAGATCGATGCCTGCCGCATGGGCGGCCTGAACGAGGTGCTGGCCGTGCTGCTGATCGCCGCAAAATACCGTCTGCCGGTCTGGCCGCATGCGGGCGGCGTCGGCCTTTGCGAATATGTGCAACATCTGTCAATGATCGACTATGTTGCCGTGTCCGGTAGCAAGGACGGCCGCGTGATCGAATATGTCGATCATTTGCACGAACACTTCCTCGACCCGTGCGTGATCAGGGACGCGGCCTATATGCCGCCGTCAAAGCCTGGTTTTTCAATTGAAATGAAGGCGCAGTCGATCACCGACTACACCTTCAAGGGCTGATATTTCAGGCAGCGCGCTGCTCTGTGCTCTGAATGGCGGCGAGCTTCCAGTCGCTGCCGGTCCTGCGTACAAAGGTCCAGATTTCAGTGCTTTCGCCGGGGTGGCGATCGTCACCGGAAACGACGCGGCCGCTGTCACGATCGACCATCGCGTCGATCGACGAATAGCGCATTGCAAGCGTTGCGTAATCCTGACCGTCCTCGCGCCAGGCTTCGGCAATGTCACCCTGCAGCAGCTTGACGTCAGAGACGCGGTTGCGCACGCCATTGGTGGCATTTTCGCCGAGTTCTTCGGCGAGATAGGACATGGCTTCGGGCGTTGTGAGCTTGCGCAGCGTATTATAGTCCTCGGCGCCGTAGGCGGTCTGCACCTTGGTCAGCAACTCCTCGAACTGATCCAGATCGGCCTGCGCCAATCCGATTTCGTCACTTGGTCTGTCGTTGCGCTGCTGCTGTTGCTGTTGGTAGCCCGCAGCACCTGAGCCGATCGCCGGAATGCTAAACGACGAATTGCTGTTAGACGACATGTTGCTGTAGGACGAGGCACTCCGGCTGCCTGCCGCACCGTAGGACGGCTGGCGTCGATTGGCAAAGAAGCGCATGGCAAGCATGACTGCGCCGAAGATCAGGGCAATCTGCAGCAGCATGCCGAGGAACCCGAAGCCGCCGCCGAAACCGTGGCCGAGCAGCATGCCGAGCAGGCCGCCGGCGATCAGGCCGCCAATCATCGAACGGCCAAAGCCGCCGAAAAGACCGCCGGAACGTTGAGCGTTGACCGGCTGTTGGGCGGTCGCGGGCGTCTGTGGGCGCGGCGTCATCGAACGTTCCATCGGCGCGGCCGGAGCAGGCGCGGTTCGTGTGACCGGCGGCGCCTGGAAGGTGCGCGTTCCGCGGCTGCCGAACCCGCCAAAACCTCCGGCGCGGCGCGCCTCGGCATCGCTATAGGCAGCAAAAACGGTAGCGCTCGTCAGAACGGCGATCGCCGCAATCTTGGCAAAACGCGAAACGGCACTCTGCATCATATCTCCTGTCATGCAACAACCATGGCATGTTTGCGAGCTAATATAGGTGTTCTCCTGGCAATTTGAAGTTCGCCGACCCGACTTATTGGCAGACATCGACCCATTTGGCGCTGGTGAGTTCGGCAAGCCGCTCCGTCGCGATACGGACCGCCGAATGCGTGGAACCGGCGGCGGGCACGACTTCGTCGAAACGCCTCAATGAAACATCGCAGTAGACTGGAATTGGGGCGGGCAATCCAAAGGGGCAGACGCCGCCCACCGGATGGCTGGTAGCTTCCAGGACTTCTTGCGGTCCCAGCATGCGGCCCTTGCCGCCGAATGCATCCTTGAATTTCCGGTTGTCGAGACGAGCCGTGCCGCTTGCGACAACGAGCATCGTCTCATCCCCGACCCTGAGGCAGATCGTTTTGGCGATCTGCCCCGGCTCGACCCGGTGCGCTTCGGCCGCAAGCGCGACCGTCGAAGAGCTTTCGGCGGTTTCGATGATTTCAATCTCAGGTGCATTTGCGCTGAAGAATGCGCGGACGGACTCAAAGCTCATGGGCGGATCCAGGACCACAATGATCGGGATTTAAATGAGCTTGGAAAGTATCTGATGCTCGAGGAATTTCAATCGCGTTTCGAACCTGGATGCACTTGCGATCCGGCCCGTTTTCTGACCTTCTTTGTCGCGCCTAGAGACGTTTAAGGGAGGAGAGCGATGCGGCGCGTTGATTGCCATATGCATTTCTGGACGCTGGCGATGGAGCCTTACTATTCGCTCTGGATGTCGCCGGATGACAAGGTGCTCTATCGTGACTATGGGCCACGCGATGCCGTTCCGATGATGGAGAAGAACAATGTCGAGAGCGTCGTTGTCGTTTCGGCTGCGTCTTCTGCTCATGAAACCGGCTATCTTCTCGGCCTTGCCGACGGGCGGGATTTCATCAAGGGCGTTGTTGCCTGGCTTGATCTTCTCGCGCCGACGGCGGCCGACGACCTGGGCGGCTGGGCACGCTTTGCGAAGCTGAAGAGCATCCGTCCCTATCTTCAGGATCTGCCTGAAGAGGATTGGATCCTGAAGAAAGAACTCGATCCTGCTTTGCGCGCCATGCTCGACCACGGATTGCGGTTTGACGCATTGATCAAGCCTCGGCATATCCTCAACACGGTGAGGTTCATCGAGCGCTATCCCGATCTGCCGGTGATCATCGACCACATGGCCAAGCCCGAAATCGGAAGAGGCAATTTTGAACCCTGGCGGCGCGACATGGAACACTTCCGTGATCTCGACCATGTCCATTGCAAGATTTCCGGTATTCTCACCGAGGACGGGCCGGATTGGACACCGGAGCGGCTTCAACCCTATCTCGAGGCGGTATTCGACATTTTCGGACCCGATCGCCTCGTCTTCGGCAGCGACTGGCCGGTCGTCAATCTCGTCGCGGATTACAGCCGCTGGATCGCGACGCTCGACCACGCCATGCAGAGCCTGCCTGCTGCCGATCAGCAAAAGATCTGGGCATCAAACGGCGAGCGATTTTACGGGCTTTGACACGGCCGACATGAAGCGTATCGCGCAGCGCTATTGCCCCCGGTTTTCTATTGCCAACCGGCGCCATTTCTGGTCGTGATCGGGATTGCTTCCCGCGCGCGATTTTCGCCGGCGCGCATGCTACTTACCGGTATCGCCATCGGCGCCTTCCGATGGCCGTCGTAACGATTGTCCTCGCGCAAGGCGACATGCGCGGCTACATCCTTCTCACGATGGCTTTCGGGACCGATAAGCCGGGCAGGGCCGTTCGAGGCATGGACAAAGTGACGGTATTGGCCGGTCTGGCAGCGCCGCTAGCCCTCCGGAGCCGATGGTTGACCATCCTGCCGCTCGGTGGTTCGGCCGCGCGCGCCTTCGGCCTGTCGGCCAGGGTGAGCCGTCTGGTGCTAGCAACTAAGCGTCAAGCGAACGGCGTGCTGGAGTCGCTACCCATGCGCATCACTGTTTGTGGAAAAGTAAAAGCGGAGCGGCTCTCGCCGATCCGCTTAAAAGGGCAATTGCGTCGCCTCTTTAGGCTAGAGATGTGGCCACACTTCCAGGACGCCGCGATGAATCATGTCGAGGGAGACATAAAGGATGATGAGCAGGCCGACATAGGCGATCCAGCGATGGCGGTTGAGCAGGCGGGCGATGATGTTCGCCGCGACACCCATCATGGCGATCGAAAGCGCAAGGCCCAGGATAAGCACGGTCGGGTGGTCGCGTGCAGCACCGGCAACGGCCAGCACGTTGTCGAGCGACATCGACACGTCGGCGACGACGATCTGGGTTGCAGCCTGCATGAAGGTCTTCTTAGGTCCGGTGGACGCCTCGCCTTCCAGACCGATCTCCCCGCCGTTTGCGTGCTGGGAACGAAGCTCGCGCCACATCTTCCAGCAGACCCAGAGCAGGAGCAGGCCACCGGCAAGCAGCAGGCCGACGATGCTCAAGAGCTGAACTGTCACGGATGCAAATAGAATGCGCAGAATGGTGGCGGCAAGAATGCCGACCAGAATGGCCTTCTTGCGCTGTGCGACCGGAAGCCCGGCTGCAGCAAGACCAATGACGACGGCATTGTCGCCGGCAAGAACAAGATCGATTGCGATGACCTGCAGGAGTGCAGTCAGGCCCGCAGCAGTAAAGATTTCCATGGAAACGTCCCCAGAATGCCTTCGAGAAGCGTGCTAGTGTCCCCGGAACGCCACGTCAACCATGAATGACGCAAGGTCAAGAAAATGCGAAGCGGGGAAGCGCTCTGTCCCCAAGTTTTTAGGGGCGCGCCTACCAGCAAATTCAGTGCTTCAGCTTGATGATGATCTCCCGGTATTCGTCGGCAATGGCAATCGCTGCCTTTACAACGACCGGACTGATCGATTTGTGGTCAATCGCCAGCCGGCAGGTTTCGAACACGCCGCGCAGTTCGTTTTCGATATCCGAGAGATGTGGATATTTCTGCACCAGAAGATGAGGTAGAACCTTAGCCTTTTCCTTCATAGGTTTGGTTTCATTGGAAAACATCTGCGGATCCGCGATGACTTCCCGGATTGCATCTTCGAGACGCCATGTCGCACCAATCATGTCCGTGACTGACACCGTCATATCTTCTCCTGCCCACGCGCCATTCTTCCGATGGGTATTAAGACGCAATCCTTGTGCCAGATTGACCAAAGGCGCTGCGGGCACGGGACGGCGGTGTGGCAGGCTGCGTTCAGGGCCGGAATTTTGGCCTGACCTTTCTGTTTGTCATTGTTTCTTTTTCTTGGCCTCGTCGTCGACCAGCTCGTACCACATGGCGTTGAGGACGGCGAAGGCGGCCGCCAGCGGCAGCCCGAGCATCCATGCGAAATACCACATCGTCTTGTCTCCTTCAGTAGGCGTGTCCGCTTTTGTCGGTAACCGACTTTTCGTCGACTTTGCCCCACAGCACTTTGTAGACCCAGGCAGTATAAGCGGCGACGATCGGCAGAAAGATCAGCGAAACGACGAGCATGATGAAAAGCGTCATATGGCTTGAGGAAGCATCCCAGACCGTGAGGCTTGATCGCGGATCGAGCGAGGAGGGCAGAATGAAGGGAAACATCGAGACGCCGACCGTTGCGATGATGCCGAAGATCGAGAGCTTGCTGAAGAGCAGGGTCGAGACCTCGCGCCTCGCCCGCATTGCAGCAAACGAAAGTGCCGCACCCAGCAGGCCGAGTAGCGGAGCAATCAGCAGCCACGGATGGGTGTTGTAGTTCGCAAGCCACGAACCGTCGTGCTGCGCCGTTTTCAAGAGCGGATTTGACGGACCGGCCGGGCTGATGGTGCTGGTGATGCGATAGCCATCGATGCCGAGCGCCAGGAAGAGGCCGCCAAGGGCAAAGAGTACGATAACGCAAAGGGCAGCGATGCTTCCATAGTTTCTGGCGCGCTCGGCAACGGGACCGCTCGCCTTCAGCACCAGCCAGGATGCGCCGTGCAGGACGAGCATGGCGACCGAAAGCAGGCCGCAAAGCAGCGCATATGGATTGAGAAGGCCGAAGAACGAGCCTTCGTAAAAAATGCGCATGTCGTCGGCAAAACGGAAGGGCACCCCCTGCAGTACATTGCCGACGGCAACGCCGAAGATCAGCGACGGCACGAAGCCGCCGATGAACAGCGCCCAGTCCCAGTTGTTGCGCCAGCGCGCACTATCGCGCTTCGAACGGTACTTGAAGCCGACCGGGCGCAAGATGAGCGCAAGGAGGATCGCAAACATGGCGAGATAAAAGCCCGAGAAGGAAACGGCATAGAGCGGCGGCCACGCAGCGAAGATGGAGCCGCCCCCAAGGATCAGCCAGACCTGATTGCCTTCCCAGACCGGGCCGATCGTGTTGATTGCGATACGGCGTTCCGTGTCGGTCTTCGCGACGAAGGGCAACAGCGTACCGACACCCAGATCGAAGCCGTCCGTTGCCGCAAAGCCGATCAGCAATATGCCGAGCAGCAGCCACCAGATGAAGCGTAGGGTTTCGTAGTCGATGAGTTCATGAAGGATCATGGCGATCACTCCGCTGCTGGTACGAGGGTTTCGGAAACAAGTGCAGCGTCCGGCTCCTCATCCGGATCAGGCCCTTGCCGGATCGCTTTGATCATCAGGCTCATTTCGACGACGATGAGCGTCGTATAAAGTGCGGCAAAGCCGATGATGGTGAGGAGCACCGTGCTTGCCCCCAGGCTGGAAACTGCCATCGCCGTCGGCAGCACCCCTTCGATGACCCAGGGCTGGCGGCCGATCTCGGCGACGATCCAGCCCGCCTCGATGGCGATCCAAGGAAGGGGTATGGCGAAAACGGCGACCTTCAGGAGCAGCGGATATTTGTCGAGGTGGCGGCGGGCCGACAGCCAGAAAAAGACCGCCGTCAGCAGGATGAAGAACATGCCAAGCCCGACCATGATGCGGAACGACCAGAAAAGGGTCGGTACATGCGGGATCGTGTCGCGTGCAGCCTGGGCAATCTGTTCATCTGTTGCCTGGCGCGGATCATCGACATAGCGCTTCAATAAAAGCGCATAGCCGAGCTGGTGGCCTAGGTCGGCGAAGGAGCTACGAACCTCCTGCGCGATGCCGTTTGGTGTTGAAGCCGCGCGGATTTGCATCAGCGCATCGTAGGCCTTGATGCCTTCGCGGATACGGGTTTCGGCCTGCTGTTCAAGCTTGTCGATCCCTGGAATTTCGGTGGTCAGCGAGCGTGTCCCGATCAGCCCCATGACCCATGGAATATGGACGGCGAAATGCGTCTCACGCGATTGCTGGTCTGGAAAGCCGAAGGCCGTGAAGGCTGCAGGCGCCGGTTCGGTTTCCCACATAGCCTCGATTGCGGCGAGCTTCATCTTTTGGTTTTCCGTTGCCAGATAGCCGCTCTCGTCGCCGAGTACGACTACCGAGAGAGCCGAGGCAAGTCCGAAGGAGGCGGCAACCGTCATCGAGCGCTTGGCAAGCTCGATATGGCGGCCTTTCAGCAGGTACCAAGCTGAGACGCCAAGCACGAAGATCGAGGCACAGACGTAGCCGGCAGAAACCGTATGCACGAACTTCGCCTGCGCGACGGGATTGAAGACCACGTCGAAGAAGCTCGTAATCTCCATGCGCATGGTCTGCGGATTGAGCGCCGAGCCGACCGGGTTCTGCATCCAACCATTGGCGATCAGGATCCACAGTGCCGAGAAGTTGGAGCCGAGCGCCACGGCCCAGGTCGCAACCAGATGCCCCACTTTGGACAGCTTGTCCCAACCGAAGAAGAAGAGGCCGACGAAAGTCGCCTCCAAAAAGAAGGCCATCAGCCCTTCGATGGCCAGCGGCGCACCGAAGATGTCGCCGACATAATAGCTGTAGTAGCTCCAGTTCATACCGAACTGGAACTCCATGACGATGCCGGTCGCCACGCCCAGTACGAAGTTGATTCCGAAGAGCGTGCCCCAGAATTTCGTCATCTGCCGCCAGATCTGTCTGCCGGTCATCACATAGGTCGTTTCCATGATCGCGAGCAGCACCGACAGACCGAGCGTCAGCGGCACGAACAGGAAGTGATAAAGCGCCGTCAGGGCGAACTGGAAGCGCGATAGCGCGACGATATCTAGTTCCATTGTTTTTTCTTCCCACGGTCTGACAGGATGTCGAACGGGCGCCGCCGGCGTCCGCGGTTAGCGCACCATTCAATCCGGCCTTAGCCGCTCGAGCGCTCTTTCGAACGCCGCCTCTCCACGGCGCGATAGTTCTATAATACGACCGCCTTCGATGACTGCGATCTGATCGGCGATCGCAGCCTCCCGGCGGGCATGGCATGCAATGACGAGGGAACGGCCACACGCCCGTTCCTTGAGGCGGGACATGACGTCGCCTGCCGTTGCGCTGTCGAGACCTTCCGTCGCCTCATCGAGCAGCCACAGCGGCGTGTCGCGAAGGAAGAGGCGTGCAAGCGCCAGACGACGGGCCTGGCCGCCCGAAAGACCGAAACCGCCTTCGCCAAGAGGTGTGCCGAGCCCCTTCGGCAGAGCCTCGACATCCGAAAGCAGCCCCGCGGCGACAAGCGCTTCGCGCAATTCCACCTCGCTCGCCTCAGGCTTGGCGAGCCGCAGATTGCCTTCGAGCGTATCCTGAAAGAGTTCGGTCCTTTGCGTCAGAAGCGTCGCATCGACGCATGCAGCAGTCCCAACGCGCGGCTCCACTTCATCTGCAAGCAGCGAAAGCAGTGTCGATTTTCCGGCACCGCTCGGGCCGATGACGGCCAATGCTTCACCCAACCGCAATTCCAAGCTGATTGCGTGGAGCGCATCTCCGGCGGAGCCGTCATGTCTGACGCTTACCTCCTGCAGACAAAGGGCGATGCCGGCTTCAGGGGCACCTCGTTTTTGTCGCGACGTCTCTTCAGTCAGGCGCGGACCGATCCGCTTGGCTGCGACCAGGACACGGCCAAATTCAAGGGCGCCGCGCCGCAGGGCCGTGAAGGGTTCGACGGCTGCAAAGGCAATCAGCAGCCCCAACGCGGCAACCGGTGCAGTGATCGCCTCTACTTCGGCAAGCGCCGATACCGCAAGAAGCGAGCCGGCGAGCAAGATCGCCGTGACGAGGCCGAACGTCAGGGTGACGCCCGTTTCGATCCGATTTAGATGACGATCGGCCCTGGCGGTATAGCGATCGGCTGCGAGAACGGACGCGCATTGCGCTTCCATGCGCGATGCCATCAGGAGGTCCGTCTGGCCGGCGGTCAGGTCGATGGCGCGCGAGCGAAGCGCCTCGATGCCGTACGCGCGGCGCCGGGCAGGCTTTCGGGCAAGGCCGCCTGCGGCGATCGGAACGCAGATGCCGGACCCAAGCAAAATCGCGCCGACCGTGAGCCCGAAGGCGGGGTGCATGATGCCCAGCGTGACGACGGAGACAGTCGCGGCGCCGATCGCGGCACCCATCGGAACGAGAATTCTGAGGTAGAGCGATTCCAGCGCATCGATATCAGCCGTCAGGCGAAATAGCGCTTTGGAGGGCCGGCGGAGAAGATTGCATGCAGCATCAGGTCCCGCCCAGCCGCGAAAAAGCGTCTCACGAAGCGCCGCCAATATGCCCAGCGTTGCATCATGCGTCGTCATCCGCTCGCCGTAGCGCGCCGCCGTACGGCTGATTGCAAGCAAGCGGATTGCGGCCGCCGGCGCAAAGACGTCGAAGGCGACGGCTGCCGCAGATAGGCCGGCAATCGACGCAGCAGTGATGAACCAGCCCGACAAACCGAGCAGGGCAAGGCCCGCAATGACCGTGACGGCAGAAAGCAAGGCACCGGCCAAGAGCCGACGCGGCCGTTCAGAAAAGAAAAGCTTGAGGATCGGCGCAAGGATCCGGATCAGTTTTCTCATTACTCAGCAGCCTCTTTTAAGAACGGTGCATCGATGACGATCCTGCGGTCCATGCGCGCAGCAAGACGCGCGTCATGCGTGGCAACGACAAGCGTTCTCCCGCTGGCAAGGGCAATCAGGCTTTCCGTGATCTCCGCAGCAGTCACGGCGTCGAGATGCGCCGTCGGTTCGTCCGCCAGGATGATGCGAATGAAAGGATTGGCGGCCGCCCGTGCGATGGCAAGTCGCAACGCTTCGCCGCCGGAAAGGCCGGCCCCGCCTTCGCCGAGCGGCCGCTTGCCGTAGGCGGCCGCAACGCCGTCCAGTTTGGCAAGCGCCAAAGCCTCCTGGAGAACGCAGCAATGCCTGTCCAGCAAGACATTGCCGGCCAAGCTTCCGGCAAATATATGCGGCGTCTGGCCGATCCATGCCATGGTGCTGCGCACGCCTGCATCGATGGACCGGCCATCAATCAGCACTTGACCCGTCTGAGGTGCTGCCAGACCGGCGATCAGCGCAAGCAGCGTGGATTTTCCGGCGCCGCTCGCGCCTGCAAGCGCGACATGCTCACCGTCTGTGATAAGACAGTTGAAGCCGGTAAGCGCGGAAGGCCGCGAGCAATCGTAACGGAAGCTGACATCGTTGAATTCAATGTCGAGCCGGTCAACGCCCGGCGCCGGGCCGGTGCTCTGCGTATCGACGATCTCAATGCCGCCGCACGCGCCGAGGCTCTCGAGCGCCTTTATCGCCGCTTCTCCGGCGGCACGGTCATGCCAAACGGAGGAAAGTTCGCGCAAGGGCTCGAAAAAGGCGGGTGCGAGAAGGAGTATGAAAAGGCCTTCGGCCAGGCTGAGCTTGCCCGACCATGTCCCGAAGTGGATTTCGCCGAGGAGGCTGAAGCCCACATAGACCGCGACCATTGCGACGCCGAGCGCAGCAAAGAGCTCCAGCACGGCAGAGGAGAGAAAGGCGATTTTGAGCACCGCCATCGTGCGTGTCTTGAGGTCTTCAGCATCTGCCCGCAGCCGCGTAGCAGTCAGGCCGACTGCACCAAACGAGCGGATCGTGGCCAGTCCACGGAGCCGGTCGAGAAGGAATGCATTGAGCCTGCCTGTTGCAGCGAGCTGCTTTTCGCTCGCCGCCTGTGCGCGCCAGCCGATGAGTGCCATGAAAAGCGGAACAAGCGGCACTGCAATCAAGAGCACGAGCGCGGCAACCCAGGAGGTCGCTAGCACGCAAACAAGGATGACGAGAGGGGTGACTCTCGCTTTGAAGCGAGCGGGAAAAAAGCGCGCGAGGTAGGGAATGACAAGTTCCGCCTGCTCGCCGAGAATGCTCGCAACCTGCCCGGAAGCAGGACGCGTGCCGTCGATCGGCGATCGCCGGGCGAGCGCTGCAACGGCAACCCGTCTCCTCAAACTCAGCGCGGTGCGCGCGCTGTCGAGGGCAAGCTGGCCGCCAACCGCGTCAAGCAGCGCCTTTGCAATACCGAGTACCAACACGAAAAAGGCAGGCCCAAGCACATCACGAAAACCATCGCCATCTGCCATGCCGCCGACGGCATATGCGAGCAGACTGGCTTGCGGGATCCATAAGAGAGCGCCAGCGGTTTGAAGCAAAGCGGCATGACGAAGACCTAAGGGCCGGGCCGAGCGGGCCGGCAAGCCAGTTGCTGGCGCTGCGGCTGCATGCGCTTTTCCCTCGTCGAAGAAAGCACTCCCCATGGCGCTAGCTCTTGTTCGCAGGCCGTCGGCCACGGCCGAGTGAAACCACCCGGTCCTTGGCTTCGAGAAGCTTCGTAACCTTTGCTCCCAAAGAGAGTAGCGCTGCGAGGCGCTCTGTTTCAAGTTGTTTCACGTCCTCATACCAATGCGTCAGCTGCTCGATGAGACCGTGCATTTCGCTCATCCGCTCCTGGGCAAAGCGTTCGGCTTCGCTCGCCGGCCTTTGCATGAGGATTTCACGCAGAACCGAGAGTGTTGGATCGACCTCGCGCTTTTTCCGCTCTTCAGCAAGCGTGCGCAGGATAAGCCAGACATCGTCAGGCGTGGTGAAAAAATCCCTGCGGTCGTCAGGTCTATGTTTCAAAAGCACAAGGTTCCATGCCTGCAGCTCCCGCAGGCTCATCGAAACATTCGATCTCGAGATGCCGAGCGCGTCGACGATCTCATCGGCGCAAAGCGGCGAGGGCGAAACATAAAGAAGCGCATAGATCTGGCCGACCGTGCGATTGATGCCCCAACGCGAGCCCATCTCACCGAAATGCAAAACGAAGGATTGAACGAGCGGTGGAAGATTCATTGCCGATTCCGTTGTTTCTATGATTTCAGAAATTTCTGAAACTACTATACACCGGTTTTCGCAGCTCTCAATCGAGCAAACCAGGGCTGCGGCAATTTGGTTGCAGGCCGAGCTCAGCCTGCTGAGCGTCACGACTCCATTACCTTGTCACGATGTCCAGTCGGAACCAGAGGCTCTTTTTGCTGGCCGCGTGCCGTCCCTTGATGAAAAGAGCAGCGCAAAAACGATAGAGAAACGTAGAGCGCCGAATGGCAGATTGGCGGGCTAGGTTCTGAACGCTGCGCGCTTGTCGTATCTTGCAACGCGTGAAAGGAGGTAATCGATCTCCGCCTTTGCCCTCTGCGAAATGCTTCCCGCGGGCTTGCGCTGGGAATCGCTGGCGATTGCGCCGCGCTTCTTGAGGACATATTTGCGTATGGCAAGGCCAACGCCCTGCTGCTGCTCATAGCGCACGAGCGGCAGATGTGCATCGAAGAGGTCATGTGCCGCCTCGCGATTTCCGGCCCGCTGGAAATTCACGACGTCGACCAGCATATCCGGGAAGGCATAACCGGTCATCGCGCCATCGGCGCCGCGCTCCATCTCGAAATCGAGAAACAATCCGCCGTTGCCACAAAGGATCGAAATGTCGCGCATCTCGCTCGCCTTTTGCGCTGCCCGCAACTGGGAAATCTTCTCAAGGCCCGGCCAGTCCTCGTGCTTCAGCATCACGCAAGATGGATGATTGTTGACGATCTTCTGGATGACGCCAGGCGTCATCACCACGGTCAGCGTCAGCGGATAGTCCTGGATGACGAAAGGAATATCCTCGCCGATCGCCTCGACCGCCTGGGCATAGTAGCCGATGATTTGATCGTCCGTGCGAAGCGATGGCTGTGGGGCGATCATGACGCCCTGAGCACCGAGATCCATGGCGCCACGCGCAAGTGAGCGCATCGCCGCAAAGCCCGGCGCCGAGACGCCGACGATCACCGGAACGCCTGCGCGCTTCACGACCTGCCGGGTGATTGCAAGCGACTCCTCCGGCTCAAGCTTCGGTGCTTCGCCCATGATGCCGAGAATGGTAAGCCCGCTCACGCCGCAGCCGAGATAGAAATCGGTGAGCCGGTCGACTGACACCGTGTCCAGCCGTCCGTCCGGATGAAAAGGCGTTGCGGCGATGGCATAGACGCCCTTGGCTGTATGATCGAGCTTCATTACGCACTCTCCCTTTTGGCCGGAACTTAGGGGTAGTCATCGTTCCGATCAATTGAAATGCGCCGTTTGCGCCGCGATCCGACGTAACTGTAAGAGTGCTGTTGCAGGGCCTGCCGCGCGTGTTTAAGACAGTCCAGCAATCTACGACTCTGGATCTTATTCATGTTCGATATTTTATGGCGCGGCATTGCAATGGGGATCGGTGCGACGATCCTCATGGATATTTGGGCAATCGTGCTTTTCCAGGCCTTCGGTCAGGCGCCTGCCAACTGGGCGCCTGTCGGACGGTGGTTCTGGCACCTTGGGCGCGGCAAGGTATTTCACGACAGTATCGCCGAAGCAGAGCCCTATAGGCACGAGCTGGCACTGGGGTGGATCGGCCATTATGCGACCGGCATCATCTATGGCCTTGCTCTTGCGGCTATCACGGGGCCATCCTGGCTGGCAGCGCCGACTTTCCTCCCCGCCTGGATCCTTGGTATTGTCACGGTCGGGGCCGGCTGGTTCCTGCTGCAGCCCGGGCTTGGCATCGGCTGGGCCGCGTCGAGGTCGCCGAACCCGAACAAGGTGCGCGCGCTCAATCTGATCGCCCATACCGTCTTTGCCATTGGGCTCTACGGCACGGCGCTTTTGATCGCCTAACGGCGCAAGACCGCAAGGAGGCTCAGTGAAGCATATTTACGCGATCGGCATTGGCACCGGAAACCCGGAGCACATGACCATTCAGGCGATCAACGCCATGAATGCTGCAGATTTGGTCTTCATCCCCACAAAAGGTGCACAGAAGGAAGAGCTTGCCGATGTCCGCCGCGAAATCTGCAAGCGGTATCTCAAGCAGAGGGATGGCAAGATCATCGAATTTGCGGTGCCGCTTCGCGAGACGAAGGAGCGTGGCTATGGTCAAAGCGTCGATGAATGGCACGCCGCGATTGCTGCCACCTATCGTCAACTGATCAGCGAGTTGCCTGAAAATGGCACGGGTGCTTTCCTCGTATGGGGCGATCCGAGCCTTTACGACAGCACGTTGCGCATCCTGGAACGGGTGCGGGATAAAGTGGCATTCGATCTCACCGTCATCCCGGGCATTACCAGCATTCAGGCGCTTGCAGCCAGCCACCGCATCCCTATCAATCTCGTCGGCAAGCCGGTGGAAATTACGACCGGCCGAAGGCTTGCCGAAGAGGGGCTTAAGACGGAAAGTACGGTTGTAATGCTCGACGGCACCCAGGCGTTTACGAAGATCGACGACCCGGATGCGGAGATCTTCTGGGGAGCCTATCTTGGCACGCAGGACGAAATCATCCGTGCCGGGCGGCTTAGCGACGTCGCCGATGACATCGTGAGGACCCGGGCCCAAGCGCGCGAACGGCACGGTTGGATCATGGATATCTACCTGCTGCGCAAAGGTCGCGACTTTCAGGATTAGTCCAGTGGATTAGTCGGGCCGCTTTACCGCAAGGGTGCGGCCCCGTAAAGGCATGGATGAAAGGACGCGCCATGGGCCTTGCCGGCGAAAGAGAGATCGACATGGAAGGGCGCGCCATTGGTGCACCAGGCTCGCGCCGAGGCGCCTGTCCGAGCCTTGCTGCGCCGATGGCGACCGGCGACGGCCTTCTCGTACGGTTGCGGCCGGCCGGCGGCGCGCTAACGCCTTCGCAATTGAATATGCTTGCAGCCTCCGCCGCGGCATACGGCAATGGCGTTCTGGAAATTTCTGCGCGGGGAAGTCTGCAAATCCGCGGCCTGCGGCCGGAAACTGTCGGGCGGCTCGCCACTGATGTTGATGCGGCCGGGATCCTTGTTCCAGCAGGTCCGCCGATCGAGCTATCGCCGCTGCATGGCATCGATCCGGGTGAGATAGGAAGTGCCGCCGCGATCGAAGCCCGGTTGCGAGGTGAGCTCAAGATTATGCTGTCTTCACCACTTCTGGCCCCAAAGCTCTCCATCATCGTCGATGGTGGAGGACGTTTCGGTCTATCCGGTCTTTCGGCCGATATCCGTGTTGTCGCTCTGGACGAAAGCCGCTGGCTGGTCGCGATAAACGGCGATGCAAAAACGGCAAAGCCGGTTTGTATCGGTTCAGCCGACGACGCCGCCCGGGCGGTCGGGCAATTGCTGGCGATACTCATGGAAATTGGCAAGAATTCTCGAACGGGCGACATTGGACCGCTTGCATTGCGCGATGTGTTCCCAGCAATGGACGCGCAATTGGCCGCTGGGCCACATTCGCAAATGCCGAGGCCCGGCCTTCATCAGCTTTCCGATCACAGCCCGGTCCTTGGCCTCAGACCGCGCTTCGGCCAGATCAAGGCAAACGACCTGTCAAGATTTCTGGGAGAAGTCGAGCGCCTCGGTGCAGCGGAAATTCGCCTGGCACCGGGCCGCCAGTTCTTCGTGACGGGCTGTAGCACAGAGGAGGCGAAGGCGTTGCAGGCAGCTGCAAAGGGGTATGGCCTCAGCTCCGATCCGGATGATCCATCTGCAAATATTGCCGCTTGCGCCGGGGCGGGCGCCTGCGCCTCGGGCTTTTATGAAACGAGGGTGCGGGCACAGCATTTACTGCAGCATTCACCGGTTCTTTTCGATGGATCGCTGATGTTTCATCTCTCGGGTTGTTCCAAGGGATGCGCCCATCCGCGACCGGCGCTGGCGCTGACTGGAATGGCGAGCGGTTATGGTATTGTGTTGAGCGGATATGCAGGCGACAGCCCCGATGCAACGATTGCTGGCGGCGAGATCGATTTCGCTATAGAGAAGCTCGCCCGGCTTGTCGGGAAGAACAAGAGCGCTGATGAATCGGCTGCTGCCTGCCTAACGCGGCTCGGCCCCCAGACGATCGTGAAGGCGCTGAAACAGGAATAGGTATGCCAGATTACGACTATATTCGCAGCGGCGAGGCGATCTACGAACGCTCCTTTGCGATTATCCGCAGCGAAGCGGACCTCTCGCGCTTTTCGTCGGAAGAAGCCGAGATTGCCGTGCGCATGATCCATGCCTGCGGGCTGGTCGAAGCCGCCACACATTTCGACTTCTCGCCAAATTTCGTCTTTGCAGCGCGCGGCGCGCTCCAAAAGGGCGCACCGATTTTCTGCGACGCGGAAATGGTGGCTCATGGCATCACGCGCGCCAGGCTGCCAGAAAAGAACGACGTGATCTGCACTCTGCGCGACCCGCGCACCCCTGAAATGGCAGCAGCAAGCGGCAACACGCGTTCGGCGGCGGCCATCGACCTTTGGGTCGATCGTCTGGCCGGCAGCGTTGTCGCGATAGGCAACGCTCCAACGGCACTCTTCCACCTTCTTGAACTGCTGCGCGCCGGCGCACCAAAGCCGGCTGCCATCATCGGTATGCCGGTCGGCTTCGTCGGTGCGGCAGAATCCAAGGACGCGTTGGCGGAAAATTCTTATGGCGTGCCCTTTGCGATCGTTCGCGGCCGCCTGGGCGGCAGTGCGATGACGGCGGCCGCAATCAACGCGCTGGCGAGGTCGGGACTATGAGCAGACCCAGCCGTCTGATCGGCGTCGGCACGGGCCCAGGCGACCCGGATCTGCTGACCATCAAGGCAAAGAAGGCGATCGAAGCTGCTGACGTCATTGCCTATTTCGCCAAACAGGGCAGGGCCGGCAACGGCCGGGCGGTCGTCGAGCACCTGATCGGTCCCGAGACAGAACTGCTGCCGCTCTATTATCCGGTTACCACTGAAATCGAAAAGAGTGACGCGCTCTATCAAAGCCAGATCACCGCCTTTTACGATGATTCTGCAGCCCTGGTCGCAGCCTACCTCGATGCAGGGAAAACCGTTGCGGTCCTCAGCGAAGGCGATCCGATGTTCTACGGATCTTATATGCACCTGCATGTGCGCCTCGCCGATCGCTATCCGACCGAGGTGATCCCGGGCATCAGCGCCATGTCCGGCTGCTGGTCGCTTGCCGGCATGCCGATCGTCCAAGGTGACGATGTGCTTTCCGTGCTGCCGGGCACCATGGCCGAAGCGGAACTGACGCGACGGCTTGGCGATACCCAGGCAGCCGTCATTATGAAGGTCGGCCGCAATCTTCCGAAGATCCGCCGCGCTCTCGAAGCGGCAGGGCGTCTCGGTCAAGCCGTCTATGTCGAGCGTGGGACGATGGCGAATGCCGCCATGCTGAAGCTTGTGGAACGGCCGGAGGGTGAGGCGCCGTATTTCTCGCTTGTGCTGGTACCAGGCTGGGAGGCTAACCGATGAGTGGAATCCTGTTTGTCATTGGCACCGGTCCTGGCAACCCAGAGCAGATGACGCCGCAAGCGCATTCAGCCGTTTCGGCATCGACCGATTTCTTCGGCTATGGTCCCTATCTCGACCGGCTGCAACTCGGTGCCCATCAAATCCGCCATCCCTCCGACAATCGCGAGGAGATGAGGCGGGCAGGGGATGCTTTGACGATGGCGGCAGGCGGCCGCAAGGTCTGTATCGTCTCCGGCGGCGATCCCGGTGTTTTCGCCATGGCCGCGGCAGTCTGCGAGGCAATCGACACAGGTCCGGCGGAGTGGCGTTCCGTCGAGCTGGTCGTCGTCCCGGGCATTACCGCGATGCTTGCGGTTGCAGCGCGTGTCGGCGCCCCGCTCGGCCACGATTTCTGCGCGATCTCGCTTTCGGATAACCTCAAATCCTGGGAGATCATCGAAAAGCGCCTGACGCTGGCTGCAAAGGCGGGCTTCGTGATTGCCCTTTACAATCCAATCAGCAAAGCGCGGCCCTGGCAGCTCGGCAAGGCCTTTGAACTGCTGCGCGCACATCTGCCGCGGCAGACGCCGGTGATCTTCGGCCGCGCCGCCGGACGTCCCGATGAGCGGATCATCATTCAGCCCCTCGGTGACGCCCACGCTTCCGTTGCGGATATGGCGACCTGCATCATCATCGGGTCGCCGGAAACACGGATTATTTCGGGCGGCGGCAGGCCCGAACTCGTCTATACCCCCCGTTCCATGGCGGGAGGAAACAAGTGACCGATCGCGCCGAGCGCTTCCTCGACGGTTTCCACCGCTCTCATGGCAGGCGCGGGCGCACGGGCGATCATGAAGACCTCAATGCCGAGGTGGCGAGCCGCCTCGATTTTCGCGTAGGTCGCCCAGCCGCCGCTGTTTTTGGCAACGATCGCATCGATGCGGTGAGAGGCAAGAAGCGCGGCCTCGCCGTCCACATCGAAGGGGCCGCGATCGAGAATATATTCGACGTTTGCAATATTGAGCGGCGGGATGACCGGGTCGACGCTGCGAACAAGATAGAAATGATGTGCCGCCGCCTCGGCACAGTGCGCCTCCTGACGCCCGATCGCCAGGAAGACGCGGCGGGCGGCAGGTCCAAGCGCGGCGATGGCCTGCGGGATGTTTCTGCTGGCGGTCCATTTGTCGCCCGGCCGCTCGATCCATTCGGACCGGCGAAGGGCAAGTGCCGCAATTCCGGAAAGTCGTGCTGCGTCGAAGGCATTGGCGGAGATGCGGGCGGCAAAGGGATGTGTCGCATCGACGAGAAGGTCAAATCCTTTGTCGCGCAGGAAAGAAGCAAGGCCCTCCGCTCCGCCGAAACCACCAGTGCGAACGGGAACAGGCTGGATCGATGGTTTTTCCGTGCGGCCGGCCAAAGACAAAAGGATGTCAAAACCGGCCTTCTTGGAGAGCATCTGCGCCAAAGCACGCGCTTCACTCGTTCCGCCCAGTATCAGCACGCGGATTTTTGCCATGTCTGATATGCCTAGCCACACCCCGAAACCCTGGCTAACCATTATCGGTATCGGCGAGGATGGTCCAGAAGGACTTGGCGATCACGCCAAGCGCCTGATCCTGGCCGCGCCCGCCGTCTTCGGAGGCGAACGGCACCATGCGCTGATGGATAGTCTGATTGCGGGCGAGCGGCTCGTCTGGCAAAGCCCCTTTGAGAAGTCGATCGACGCGATCCTTAGGCGGCGCGGCACACCGGTCGTCGTACTCGCTTCCGGTGACCCATTTCTATTTGGTGTCGGCGCGACACTCTCGCGGCATGTGAATGCCGAGGAGATGCGCACCATTCCAGCTCCGTCGGCCTTCAGCATGGCCGCGTCCCGTCTCGGCTGGCCATTGCAGGAAACCGCCTGCCTCTCGCTTCATGGCCGTTCCATCCATCTCATCCGCCCCCATTTGCATTCCGGACGGCGCATTATTGCGCTGACTTCCGACGGGAAGGGGCCCGGGGAACTGGCTGTGCTGCTGTCAAACAGCGGCTTCGGCCATTCCCGCATAACCGTTCTGGAGGCGCTCGGCGGCGCGCGCGAGCGTATCCTCAGCACGTCTGCAGAAAACTTCCAGTTTAGAGATATCGACCCTCTCAATGTCTGCGCCATCGAGGTTAAGGCAGGAATAGAAGCTCGCGTCCTGCCTTTTGCAACCGGCCTGGAAGACGAGCTGTTTGAACATGACGGGCAGATCACCAAGCGCGAAATCCGCACTCTGACGCTATCGGCACTTGCGCCGCGCCATGGGGAACTGCTGTGGGATATCGGGGCCGGCTCGGGTTCGATCGGCATCGAGTGGATGCTCTGCGACCCATCACTGAAGACGGTCGCTATTGAGCAATCGCCAGATCGCGTCAGCCGGATCGCGCGCAATGCCTCTGCGCTGGGCGTGCCGGGCCTTGCCGTTGTCGAGGGAACAGCCCCTGCAGCTTTCAGCGGATTGCCGGAACCTGACGCCATATTTGTCGGCGGAGGCGGCAGCGAGCCGGGCGTCATGGATGCCGCAATCGTCTCGCTCAAGAGCGGCGGGCGCCTTGTCGCCAACGCGGTGACACTGGAAATGGAGGCCGTTCTGCTTGCCGAACAGGCCAGGCGCGGCGGCTTCCTGACAAGGATCGAGATTTCCCGAGCCGGCCCCCTCGGCGCAATGAGCGGCTGGCGCCCGGCAATGCCCGTGGCGCAATGGCGCTGGATCAAGGACTAAAAATGACGGTTCACTTCATCGGAGCAGGCCCAGGTGCAGCCGATCTCATCACCGTTCGCGGCCGCGACCTCATTGGCAGATGCCAGGTATGCCTTTATGCCGGATCGATCGTATCCCCGGAACTGCTCAAATACTGCCCGCCTGATGCGCGCATCATCGATACCGCGCCGATGTCGCTCGATGAGATCGAGACGGAATATCTGCGTGCGGCCAACGCAGGAGAGGATGTGGCTCGTCTGCACTCCGGCGATCTTTCCGTCTGGAGCGCTGTCGCTGAGCAGGTTCGGCGCCTTGACAAGCATGGCATCGCCTACACGATGACACCGGGCGTTCCGGCCTTTGCTGCTGCGGCCTCCGCGCTTGGCCGGGAACTGACAATTCCGGCCGTTGCCCAGAGCCTGGTGCTGACCCGCGTCTCGGGCCGCGCTTCGCCGATGCCGAATGAGGAAACGCTTGCCAGGTTTGGTGCGACGGGTTCGACGCTTGCAATCCATCTGGCAATTCATGCACTCAGCCAGGTCGTTCAAGAACTGACACCGCTTTATGGCGCTGATTGTCCTGTTGCGATCGTCGTCAAAGCGTCCTGGCCGGACGAGCGCGTCCTGCATGGCACGCTTGCTGACATCGAGGCGAGGGTCGCCCTCGAACCGATCGAGCGCACGGCGATCATCTTCGTCGGTCGAACGCTTGCTGTAGGCGATTTTCGCGAAAGCGCCCTTTACGATGCCTCCTACCAGCGGCGGTTCAGGGGCAGGCAATAGCGAGCCGGAATTCCGGCTCGCCATCCACGCTCAGAGCCTTGCCGACAGATAGTTCGGCTGCGAAAGGCTCGAAGGAGAAGGGACCTGTGTCGTTAGCCTGGAAGAGCGCGCAGATCTGCCCGGCCTTGTCGAGGCGGTCGCAGGCGTCGACGAGAACTCGAGTGCAGATGGCGCATGAGCCTTGCGGTTGATGAGTGTCTCGACCACCTCGAAATCTGGCGCATTTGTCTATACAAAATGCGAGGAAATCGTCGTGGCTTCAGATGGCGGTGATGCTGATCAAATAGCAGGTCGCGGCACCAGCAAGCGTCAACGCGGCGCGGCAAGGAGCCTCGATCATCAATACGTCGCCGGCATAAATCATGCCGTTTTCTTCGGCCAATTCGAATGCTGCTTCGCCTTCGTGGCACAGCACAAGCGATATTGCGGCCGGTAGAGAGCCGCTCCAACTGCGCTCGATATGCAGCCTTTCGACCTTGTGCATAAAGGCGTCGCGCCGCGTCATGACATTGAGGTCGGTGATCGGTCCCGCCATAAGCTGTGCCGTCACGGCAATGTCGGCTGCAAAAGCAAATGGCGGGCTCTGCTGCGCCAAGACCACAGGCTCATGCCCGTCGATCTCCAGCATCATGCCAGTGCCGGACAGGATTGAAAGTGTGCGGTCGATGCCGGGAAAGATCGAAAACGGTCCATCGAAAGCAACCGTGGCCATGCTGACCCGCCAGTCGAAATCGCCGAGGGTTGCCCCTTGCGGCGAAACGGCCACCTCCACTGTCTCGCCGCCGCCGTTCTTCCACGGCATGCGCCGGTGATTGGCCGCGCGAAGGATCTGCATGGTTCAATCCCCCAAGATCCCCGGCAATCTCAGCCCCTTCTCCTTGGCGCAATCAAGCGCGATATCGTAGCCCGCGTCGGCATGGCGCATGACGCCGGTTGCCGGGTCGTTCCAAAGTACGCGTTCGATGCGGCGCGCCGCATCGTCGGTGCCGTCGCAGCAGATGACCATGCCTGAATGTTGCGAATAGCCCATGCCGACGCCGCCGCCGTGATGGAGCGAAACCCAAGTTGCGCCGGAGGCGGTGTTCAAAAGAGCGTTCAACAGCGGCCAGTCGGAGACGGCATCAGAACCATCCTTCATCGCTTCCGTCTCGCGGTTCGGGGATGCAACCGAGCCGGAATCGAGGTGATCGCGGCCGATAACGATCGGCGCCTTTAACTCGCCGCTCCTCACCATCTCGTTGAAGGCAAGGCCGAGACGATGGCGGTCGCCAAGGCCGACCCAGCAGATGCGCGCTGGCAGACCCTGGAAGGCGATACGCGCGCGGGCCATGTCCAGCCAGTTGTGCAGGTGCTTGTTGTCCGGCAGCAATTCCTTCACCTTGGCGTCGGTCCTGTAGATATCCTCAGGATCGCCCGAGAGTGCCGCCCAGCGAAAGGGACCGATGCCGCGGCAAAAGAGCGGGCGGATATAGGCAGGCACAAAGCCGGGGAAGGCGAAGGCGTTCTCGAGACCCTCATCTTGAGCAACCTGCCGGATATTGTTGCCGTAATCGAGCGTGGGAATACCTGCATCCCAAAATGCGATCATCGCTTCGACATGCTCGCGCATAGAGGCGCGAGCCGCTCTTTCGACAGCCTTCGGATCGCTTTCGCGCATCGCTTTCCATTGCGCGATCGTCCATCCTTTCGGTAAGTATCCGTTGATCGGGTCGTGCGCTGATGTTTGGTCGGTGACAATATCCGGGCGGATGCCGCGGCGGACCATTTCAGGCAGGATTTCGGCGGCGTTGCCGAGCAGACCGACCGATTTGGCTTCGCCCGCCTTGGTCCAGCCGCCGATCATTTCGAGGGCTTCGTCCAGCGTTTCGGCCTTGGCATCGAGATATCGAGTACGCAGGCGGAAATCGATCGAGTCCGGATTGCACTCGACGGCAAGGCAGCAGGCACCTGCCATCACGGCAGCGAGCGGCTGCGCACCACCCATGCCGCCAAGGCCACCGGTCAAAATCCATTTGCCCTTGAGGTTGCCGCCATAATGCTGCCGGCCCGCCTCGACAAAGGTTTCATAGGTCCCCTGGACGATGCCTTGTGTGCCGATATAGATCCATGATCCTGCCGTCATCTGGCCATACATCGCCAAGCCCTTCTTATCGAGCTCGTTGAAGTGGTCCCAAGTCGCCCAGTGCGGCACGAGGTTGGAATTGGCGATCAGGACGCGCGGTGCATCCTTGTGTGTGCGGAAGACGCCGACCGGCTTGCCGGACTGCACCAGAAGCGTCTCGTCTTCGCTAAGCGTCTTCAACGTCGCGACGATGCGGTCGAAATCCTCCCAGGTGCGGGCAGCGCGGCCGATGCCGCCATAGACGACGAGTTCGTTCGGATTTTCTGCCACATCTGGATCTAGATTGTTCATCAGCATGCGAAGCGGCGCTTCGGTCATCCAGCTCTTGGCATTGAGCTCCGGTCCGCGAGGTGCCCGGATTTCGCGGATGTTGTGACGGGGATTGTTCATCTCAGATCTCCAGGGACGGAAGGATGTTTTCGGAAACCGACGCGTTCAATACGCCGGTTGCAACAAGTTCGCTGACGGCTTGCAGGTCGCCCGCCATGTAGCGATCGACCTCCAGCGTCGGCACCACATTGCGGACGGCAGCGATCGCCTTTTGCAGTTCAGGGCTGGTTGCAAGCGGTGTGCGCAATTCTACGCCTTGTGCGGCCGTCAATGCCTCGATGCCGACGATGCCGAAGAGGTTTTCGGTCATCTGCAATAGACGGCGTGCACCATGGCAGGCCATGGAAACATGGTCTTCCTGGTTCGCCGAGGTCGGCGTCGAGTCGACGGAAGCTGGATGCGACATCTGCTTGTTTTCCGACATCAGCGCGGCAGAGGTGACCTCCGCAATCATCAGACCGGAATTGAGCCCCGGCTTCTTGGCGAGGAAGGCTGGAAGCCCGTAAGACAGAGCCGGATCGACGAGAAGCGCGATGCGGCGCTGCGAAATTGCACCGACCTCGCAAACCGCAAGCGCGATCTGATCGGCGGCGAAGGCGATCGGCTCGGCATGGAAGTTGCCACCGGAAACGACGGAGTTGTCGGAAAGCACCAACGGATTGTCGGTCACTGCATTGGCTTCGATTTCGAGCGTGCGTGCGACCGACCGGAGAAGATCGAGGCAGGCGCCATCGACTTGCGGCTGACAACGAATGCAATAGGGATCCTGCACGCGCTCGTCGCCCTCTATATGACTTTCACGGATAACGGAGCCTTCAAGCAGCGCCCGCAAGGCCGCGGCCGTATCGATCTGGCCGCGATGACCGCGAAGCGTGTGGATATCCGGATGGAACGGTGCCGAAGAGCCCATGGCCGCATCGGTGGACATGGCGCCGGTGATCAGGGCCGCATGGGCGGCACGATGCGCACGAAATAGGCCGGCAAGTGCAAGCGCAGTCGAGGTCTGCGTGCCATTGATCAGCGCAAGGCCTTCTTTTGCGGCGAGAACGACCGGCGTAAGCCCCGCCTTGTTCAAGGCTTCCGCGCCTGGAAGCCGCTCGCCTTTGAAGTAGGCTTCGGCCTCTCCCATCATTACGGCCGCCAGATGCGCAAGCGGCGCAAGATCGCCCGAGGCGCCGACGGAACCTTTTTCCGGAATGACCGGTATGACGCCCTTGTCGAGCATTGCTTCGATCAGCCGCACCAGCTCAAGTCGAACGCCGGAGGCGCCGCGGCCGAGTGACACGAGCTTCAGCGCCATGACGAGACGCACGATATTTTCGGGTAGCGGCGCGCCCACACCACAGCAATGCGAGAGGATGAGATTGCGCTGAAGTGTGGCGACATCGGCACTGTCGATCTTAATCGAAGCGAGTTTTCCGAAACCGGTATTGATGCCGTAGACCGGCGCATTGCCGGCGGCGATCTCGGCTATACGCGCCGCCGCCTTGTTTATGCCGGCATCAAATGCGGGATCGAGTTCTGCCGATTCGCCGGTCCAGTAAATTTTTTCCAGCTGTTTCAGCGAAACGGAGCCTGGATGGAGAATGATGGTCAACGGTCGATCCTTTCGCCCTTGAAGACACGCGCAAAGAGCGGGTTGTACCCGATGCGATAGACAAGTTCGGCCGGGCTCTCGATCTCCCAGATGGCAAGATCGGCGGATTTTTCGGCCTGTATTGTTCCCGTTTCGGCAAGAAGGCCGAGTGCGCGAGCGCCTTCACGTGTGGCCCCTGCAATACACTCCTCAACCGTCAGGCCGAAGAGCGTCGCCGACATATTCATCGTCAAAAGCAGGGAGGTGAGAGGCGATGTGCCCGGGTTGCAATCCGTCGCGACCGCGATCGGAACACCGGCGGCGCGCAGCGCCTTTACGGGTGGCTTCTGTTTTTCGTTGATGGAATAAAATGCGCCGGGCAGCAATACCGCGACGGTTCCGGCTGCCGCCATGGCGACCACGCCGTCGTCGTCGAGATATTCGAGATGATCCGCCGAAAGCGCACCATACTCAGCGGCAAGTGCAGCTCCACCAAGATTGGACAACTGCTCGGCATGCAGCTTCACCGGAAGGCCAAGCGCCTCGGCGCGATCAAAGACAAGGCCGATCTCTTCCGTTGAGAAGGCGATGCCTTCGCAGAACCCATCGACGGCATCGATGAGGCCTTTGCCGTGTGCCTCTTCAAGCGCGGGCAGCACGACTTCGGTTATGTAGTCGCTATTGCGGTCCTTGTATTCGGCGGGTGTCGCATGGGCGCCGAGATAACTCGTCTTGACGCGCACCGGACGCATACTGCCGAGAACACGGGCAGCCTCGAGCATCTTCACTTCGCCAGCGATGCTGAGACCGTAGCCCGACTTGATCTCGATCGTCGTCACCCCCTCGCAAAGCAATGTATCGAGGCGGGGCAGGGAAGCTTGCACAAGGCCTTCGACAGAAAGCGCATTCGTCGCCTTGACCGAGGAGACGATGCCGCCGCCAGCGCGGGCAATCTCTTCATAGGTCGCGCCCTCAAGGCGCATTTCGAATTCGCGCGCCCGGTTGCCGCCATGAACGATGTGGGTGTGGCAATCGACGAGCCCCGGCGTCACCCAGCGACCCTCAAGGTCGATGATTTGGGCACGTTCGATGACGGAAACCGGCAATTCGCCCTCCGGGCCGGCATAGCGGATTCGGCCGTTTTCAGTGACGATTGCGCCTTTTTCAACGATACCCAGCCCCGGCTTACCCGGATCGAGCGTCGCGAGCCGGCCATTTCGCCAGAGGCTCGGTCGCTGCTCCCGCGTAAAAAGATTGTTCCCGCTCATCAGCTTTACGCCTTTCCTTCGCTCGAAACATGTATATACATAATAATCGGGTGACAAGTGGAAATTTGGGCGTTTCCATGGAAAAGAAAGATGGAAGGCGAACGGGAAGGGAAAAGGCGATGACGACACTTCATGCGGCGACTGCGCTCCTGCCTAAGGGGTGGCAAAGCGACGTGCGTCTCACAATTGATGGCGGCATTATCGCGAAGATTGAGGTCGACGCGAAGGCCGAGGCGGGCGACGAGTGCCACAAGCTCCTCGTTCCTGCGATGCCCAACCTGCACAGCCATGCCTTCCAGCGCGCCATGGCGGGCCTTGCTGAAGTCCGTGGTCCTGCAAGCGACAGCTTCTGGAGTTGGCGGACGGTCATGTACAGGTTCGCGCATTCGATGACGCCGGAGCATGTCCAGGCCGTTGCCGCACAGCTTTACATGGAAATGCTTGAAGCCGGTTTCTCGCGCGTCGGCGAATTCCACTATCTGCATCATGACAAGGACGGCAGTCCTTATGCCAATATTGCGGAGTTGGCGGAACGCATCGGCGCGGCGAGCGAGACGGCCGGTATCGGCCTGACATTGCTGCCGGTCTTTTACGCGCATTCGAGCTTCGGTGGTGCTGCTCCCCTCGAAGGCCAGCGGCGCTTCATCAACTCGCTTGAGAGCTTCGGCAAGCTGATGGAGCGGGCTCACACGATCACCCGCAAGCTGGAAGGCGCAAAGATTGGGATTGCGCCACACAGCCTTCGCGCCGTCACGCCTGATGAGTTGGCAAAGCTTTTGCCGCTTGCAGAAGGCGGTCCGGTCCATATCCACGTCGCCGAACAGGTCAAGGAAGTGGACGATTGCATCGCCTGGTCAGGCGCAAGACCGATCGAGTGGCTCCTTGAGCATGCGCCCGTCGACGACCGCTGGTGCCTCATCCATGCTACCCACATGACCGAGGACGAAACGCGGCGTATGGCAAAAAGCGGATCGGTCGCCGGTCTCTGCCCCATCACTGAAGCCAATCTGGGCGACGGAGTTTTTCCGGCGCCGATCTTTCTCGAAGAGGGCGGGCGTTATGGCATTGGTTCGGACTCGAATGTGCAGATAACGCTTCCGGGGGAGCTTCGCCAGCTCGAATATTCCGAGCGCCTGAATCTTCAGGCCCGCAACGTGATTGCACAAACCAGCGGCTCGACGGGCCGCACGCTGTTCGATCACGCGCTTTTAGGTGGTGGGACCGCGCTCGGTGCTGCCGCGGGCCTGGCCGAAGGCAATTACGCGGATATCGTCGCGCTTGACTGCAGCACGGTGCCTTATCTCGCACATGATCAAATCCTCGACCACTGGATATTTGCCGGCAGCGTCGCTGTCGATTGCCTCTGGGCGCTTGGCCGCAAGCAGGTCGAAGCCGGCCGTCATCGGCAACGCGAGGCGATCAGTCGACGTTTCCGCGCTGTGATGAACGAAATGCTTGCCGCCTAAGGCTTTCCTTGCTGCTGCATTCGCAATAAGCAGGTGGCGCGAAGCGGAGAGAATGATGAACGACAGCAAGGATGCGACCCTGCATCAGCGCATCTTGAGCGAGATCGAAGGTCGCATCGTTTCGGGCGAGTGGCCGCCGGGTTATCGCATCCCCTTCGAGGTCGATCTCGCTGCGCAATACGATTGCTCACGAATGACCGTCAACAAAGTGCTGACGCAGCTGGCCAAAGCCGGGTTGATCGAGCGGCGCAAGAAGTCCGGCAGCTTCGTCACCCAGCCGCAGGCGCAGTCCGCTGTGCTGGAAATCCACGACATCAAGGCAGAAGTTCAATCGCTGAATTTACCGTATGCCTATTCGGTCACAAAAAACGCGAGCCGCAAAACAAAGGCGGATGACAAACTCGATCTTCCGGCCGGTGGTCTCGTTAAAGAGGTCGTTTGCGTCCATTTTGCGGGCACCCGGCCTTTCTGCCTGGAACAGCGTCTCATCAATCTTGGCACCGTTCCGGAAGCGGGTGATGCCAACTTCGGCGCAGTCGCGCCTGGCCCCTGGCTTCTAAAGCAAGTTCCTTGGAGCAGGGCGGAGCACAAGATTTACGCCTTTGCGGCCGGTGCTGAGGAAGCCGCAGCGCTCGACATTCCCCGCTCTGCGGCGTGCCTCGTTATCGAGCGTCGCACCTGGAGCAGTGCCGGGCCTGTGACGCATGTGCGCCTTACCTATCCCGGCGACCGCCATGCGCTCGTTGCCCGTTTCAGCCCGGCCTCCTGAGAATTCGCAGCAGGTCTATTGCGAATCATCCCACAAATAGCGGAAGTAAACATCAAGATGACTTCCGGCCGATAAGATGCGCTACGAAATCGACAATACCCTGTTGAAGAGCCTGCTGCCCGCATTCGCGCTGGCGGAGGATATGCTGGCCAGGCTGGATGAGAGGGTGGCCCGTTCTCCGGTCGGCGCTGGTTTTGCCGAGCGCGGCCACTTTTTCGACGCCGCAAGCGCGCTGTGGGTTGCTGGAGAACTCGTGCATGTCGAAGATCTGGTGCTGCATGACGCGCATATGGACAGCCGGACGCCGAGCCACGAGCTGACGATTGCCCATGCCGTGCTGCGCGCACGGCGTCGCATCTGGACGGCCGACCCCATCTGGGCGCTGAGTGGCGCCGGACTGAATGTACTTGCCGGCGCCGGTTTAGAGGATGCCGGTCGGGCACCCGAGGCAAGGAGCACGCTGGCGTCTTCTGAAGAAGAAAAGGACGAAGGCGAAGCGCTGCTGTCGATGGAACTTGCCGAGATCGACGCCGTACTGGCGCGCTCTCAGCGATTGCTCGACACTCACCTCGGCAGAGGTTCTAAGGTGGAAGAAAGGCCGAAGGAGACGCCGGCCGATCCGCTTGGCCTGCTTGGCGACGATGAATGGGACGAGGCCCAGCGTCTATCCGATTGGCGTGCGGTTATTCCACTCGCCGAGGAGTTGCCTTCCGCATTGGGCGCAGCCGTCCTTTTCGAGGCCTGGGAGAGAACCGAACCGCTTCGGCGGCAGCACTGGCTGGGTGGGCTTTTAGTTTCGAGCTATCTACGATCGCGTGGCAAGGTCGCCTCCCATCTCTTTTCATTCTATGCCGGATTGAAGGTAATCCGCCATGAGCGGCGCCGCTCGCGCGACCGGGCGACGCGGCTGCTCGCCTTCCTGGAGGCAATGCGTGAGAGTGCGGCGGCTGGCCTGAAGGATATGGATCGTTTGTCCCTTGCCCGCACCCAGATGGAACTGCGGTTCAGGGATCGCCGCTCGAACAGCAGCCTGCCGCAGCTTGCGGAATTCGTCCTTTCGCGGCCCATGGTCTCCTCGACGATGGTTGCCCGTCAGTTGCGGGTGACGAGCCGGGGCGCACTCAATCTTCTCAACGAGATCGGCATCCGCGAGATCACCGGCCGCGGACGCTACCGCGCCTGGGGTATCATCTGACGCAAAATGAAGACGGCCGGGCATGAGGCCCGGCCGTCTTTTTTCAGTGAACGCCCGGCCCGCCATCCTGTCTCAGACTACGGACCGAGCGTTCTTGCGCTTCCATTGCCCCCAGAAGCGCAGTCTTTATTCCCGCTCGCCCGTGAAGTTGAGCAGGAGCTGGAAGATGTTCACGAAGTTCAGATAGAGCGAGAGCGCGCCGAAGACAGCAAGCTTCTGGTTCGATTCCTGATCGTGATTTTCCGAATACTGTTCCTTGATGTTCTGCGTGTCCCAGGCGGTCAGGCCGACGAAGACGACGATACCGATCACCGAAATGGCGAACTGCAGCGCGCTCGAACCCAGGAAGAGGTTGACGATGCTGGCGATGATGACGCCGATCAGGCCCATGATGAGAAACGAGCCGAAGCGGGAAAGATCACGCTTTGTCGCGTAGCCATAGAGACTGGTCGCGCCGAACATCGTCGCGGCGATGAAGAAAGTGCGCGCGATGCTCGTGCCGGTAAAGACCAGAAACACCGAGGCAAGCGACAGTCCCATCACCGCGCAGAACGCCCAGAAAGTCATCTGCGCAGCACTTGCCGACATCGTCTGGATGCGGAACGTGAAGAAGAAGACGAAGGCAAGCGGTGCGAGCATCACCACCCACTTCAAGGGTGACTGGAAGATCGGGACGTAAAGAGCCGGCGTGCTGCCGACGATGAAGGCGACGATCCCGGTGATGACCAGGCCGAGACCCATGTAGTTATAGACGCGCAGCATATGCTGGCGGAGGCCTTCGTCCAAGATAGCCTGCGAGCCTGCGGCGGAGCCGTAGCCGTATCGCGGATTGTTCGGATTCATGTTGATCTCCTCGGGTTGACACTAGTAGAGCGAACGGGCGAGCCCTTCGGCAGCCCGGTCGAGTTCAAGTTCCTTGTCGCTGGCAATCAGCGCATAGGCGACCTCGCCGATTTGCCAGTAAGCAGCCTCGGCATTGTCGAGCGCCAGATGGCTGACCGGCTGAACGGCAAACGCCCCGGGCCGCACGGCAAAAAGCGAAAGCCGCTTTCCGTCCGGTTCCCGGATTGCCATTTCGACACTTGGGCCGAACTCAGACGGAAAGATCTGGACATCGGAAACCTTCCAGTCTTTTGGGAGCTCTGGCATCGCGATTGCGGTCGCCGCACGAATGTCGTCGGCATTATATTGCGCCGCCGGCTGCGAGAGCATCGTTTCGCGAAGCTTGGCTGTCTGGTAGGCGCGCACTGCATCCTCGACGTAGGGCGGGGCCGGAACGGATGCGGCCACCTCCGTCGCCGTAAAGGCACCAAAGGATGTATGCGCCACCCAGCCTGCCATCACGAGCACGCCGACGGCGGCAATCCGCTGAACCGAATGCAGGATACGGCCGTAGGAAAGTCCCCGCTCTAGCCGCCGTGCGGCATCGCGTATTTCGATCCGGCCAAAGGCGTTTTCTCCGGCAAGCGCCAGACGAAGCTCGCCCTTGATGCTGAGATCTGCCATGACCTTTGCTGCAATCGCCGGATTCTCAGACAGATAAGACTCCACCTGGATGCGGCGCGCCACGTCCAGTTCGCCATCCACATAGGCGTCGAGATCGGCATCGATGATCGGATCAACTGCTTTCATTGCCGTTCCTTCCGATTAACTTCAGGTGCGAGGCGCGCGGCGTCGCTGCCTCGAATTCACGAAGCTGGGCCCGGGCGCGCGAGATCCGCGACATCAGCGTTCCGACCGGGATGCCGAGCGAGGCTGCAGCTTCTTGGTAGGAAAGATCCTCGATCGCAACGAGATGCAGTGCTTCGCGCTGTTCTTCCGGCAGGTCGAAGAAAGCATCGCGGACCTGCTGAAGACGCACAGCGTGTTCCTGTCCTGCCGGCAGCGACTGGTCTGCCTCGATGGCTGCCTGGTCATGCCGGCGCGTTATGGACCGGTTCTGACGAACCCGGTCGATATGGGCGTTGTGGAGAATGGAAAGCAGCCAGGTCCTGAGGTTGCCGCCGCGCCTAAAGCTCTGCCGCTTCTCGAAGGCACGCACAAGCGCATCATGGACAAGATCTTCGGCGTCATCCGAATTGCGCACCAACGCACGCGCATAGCGCCTCAGCGCCGCGAGCTGCCCGATGACGTCGAATGGCCGTTCTTTCCGTTCCATGATTGAGTATACGACTGTCCGTGAGGTTTTATTCCAATTCTTCGAAAGTTTTTTAACGGGCGCTCTCAATATGCGAAGCGGAAATCGTCAATCCGCTGGCTGAAGAGTTGGCTGCCACGAAGCGTATCAACAAGACCGCGGCCGTGCGGCTCGCACTTGAAAACGGGCTTGGCCGCACAGATGAAAAGCTCCCTCCGTGAGCGTTTAACGCCACTGCAGGAAAAGATCGCCCCCATCGGGACAGCGCCGTCGTTCTCGATAAGACGTTCTTCGACGATCTCACCGGCGAATACTGATATTCGTCGATGCGCCGGCCATCATTGCACCGCTCTTGCAAGGACAGAAATGGGTAGTTTCGCGAGAGCCCTCGATGAGGTTCCTCGCGGGCAGAGCGCTCGTCACTTCCGTCGTTGCCGTGTGGGAGGCGTCGGCCGTCATCCATCGTAAGAAACAGATTCCGATGGCTAAAGCCGAGGCTTAGATCCGGGAATTTCTACGGCTTGCAGAGATCGCATTCGTATCGATAACGCTTGGCGAAAACACCATTGCCCTCAGCGCCTTGAAAATATGGACGCCATCGTTATCGGGCTGCTAACCGCAACAGTCCTCAATCTGGCTGATTGTTTTCACTATCCTGGCGAAGGATGCCGGTTTCGCGCTGACCGACCTCAAGGCAATTGGTCCTGATTTCTAGACAGTTTTTCCATCCGACAACTCCTCAAGAATTGGACAATCCGGCCGGCCGTTGCCGTGGCAGGCATGCACCAGATGCTCCAGCGTCCGGCGCAGTTCCATCAACTCGCGGATCTTGCGATCAATCTCATTGAGCTTGCCTTGGGCGATCTCCTTCACATCGGCGCTTGCCCGGCTTTTGTCCTCGTAGAGCGCCAAGAGCTGGCGGCATTCCTCGACGGAGAAACCCAAGCCACGCGAGCGCTGGAGGAAACGCAGCTTATGGACATCGGCTGCGGCATAGTCGCGGTAGCCGTTTCCGCCCCTGTCGGGGCGGATCAGGCCGATATCCTCGTAGTATCGGATGGTCTTCGATGGCAGACCGGACCGGTCCGATGCTTCGCCGATGTTCATCCTCTTGTCCTTTCAGAGTTTCTGGAGCCTCAGTCTCAACGCGTTGCCGATCACGGAGACCGACGAAAGGCTCATGGCGGCTGCGGCAATCATCGGCGAGAGCAGTAGGCCGAAGACCGGGTAGAGCACGCCTGCTGCAACGGGCACGCCAAGCGCATTATAGCCGAAGGCGAAGCCGAGATTTTGGCGGATGTTGCCCATTGTCGCCTCCGCCAGCCGCCGGGCACGCACGATTCCGTTGAGGTCACCCTTCACCAAGGTAATGCCGGCGCTTTCCATCGCAACATCTGCGCCCGTTCCCATGGCGATGCCGACATCTGCAGCTGCAAGCGCCGGAGCGTCATTCACGCCGTCGCCGGCCATTGCAACGACCGCGCCCTTTGCATGCAGTTCGTCGATCAGCGCCTTCTTGCCTTCCGGCAATACGTCGGCGCGCACTTCATCGATCCCGAGGCTTTTTGCGACGGCGCTTGCCGTGCGCTCGTTGTCGCCGGTCGCCATGATGATGCGCAGCCCGCTTTCGTGCAACGCGCCGATCGCCTCGGCCGTTGTCGCCTTGATGCGATCGGCAACCGCAACGAAACCCGCAAGGCTGCCGTCGATGGTGACGAACATCACGGTCTTGCCTTCGTCACGCAAGGCGCGGGTCCTTTCGGCAAGCGGCGCGGGATCGATACCGAGATCACCCATCATCGCGGTGTTGCCGAGCGCCACGGCCGTATTGTCGGCATTGCCTTTTACGCCTTTGCCGGTCACAGCCTCGAAGCCGGTGACCTCAACCAGTTTGACGTTCCGCTCTTCTGCGCCGGCGACGATCGCTTCGGCAAGCGGATGTTCGGAACCGCGCTCCAGGCTCGCCGCCAGCAGCAGCAGCCGTTCCTCGCTTACGGCGTCCATCGGCACGACGTCGGTTAGACGCGGCTTGCCTTCGGTCAATGTGCCCGTCTTGTCGACGATCAACGTATCGACCTTCGAAAAACGCTCCAGTGCTTCAGCATCCTTGATCAGCACGCCCTCCTGCGCGCCACGGCCGGTCGCAATCATGATCGACATCGGCGTCGCAAGGCCAAGCGCGCACGGGCAGGCGATGATGAGCACGGCAACTGCAGCAAGCAGTCCATGCGCCATCGACGGCTCCGGCCCGAAAATGGCCCAGGCGAGGAAGGCAACAATCGCGATTACAACGACGGCAGGTACGAAAATGGCCGAGACCCGGTCAACTGCACCCTGGATCGGCGCACGCGAGCGCTGTGCCTTGGCGACCATATCGACGATACGCGACAAGGTTGTTTCCTCGCCCACCCGCTCGGCCGTCATTACGAACGTGCCGTTGCGGTTGATCGTGCCGCCGGTGACAGCATTGCCTTTTGTCTTTTCAACGGGAAGCGGCTCACCGGTGATCATCGATTCATCGACGGTTGATTGCCCTTCGCTGAGCGACCCATCGACCGGTACGCGCTCGCCCGGCCGTACCCGCAGCCGGTCACCGCTTGCGATCTCGTCCACTTCGATGTCCGTTTCGCTGCCGTCGGCATTAAGGCGGCGCGCCGTCTTTGGCGCAAGGTTGAGCAGTGCCCTGATGGCTGAGCCAGTCCGCTCGCGCGCCTTCAGTTCCAGAACCTGTCCGACGAAGACCAGCGCCACGATGACGGCAGCCGCCTCGAAATAGACAGGCACCGTCTCGTCGTGCCCCCTGAAACCCATGGGAAAGAGGCCGGGCGCAAGCGTCGCGACGACGCTGTAGACATAAGCGGTACCGACGCCGAGGCCGATCAGCGTCCACATGTTCGGGCTGCGGTTGAGGAGTGAGTTCCAGGCCCGGCGGAAGAAGGGCAGGGCCGCCCAGAGCACGACAGGGGTTGCGAGCAAGAGTTCGGTGAAACTCACCAGCGGTTCGCCGATCGCATCGCGCAACGGCAGTCCGATCATCGGACCCATGCTGAGCACGAGCAGCGGAATGGCCAACACGGCGCTGATCCAGAGCCTCCGCGTGAAATCGGCAAGCTCCGGGTTCGGACCCTCTTTGGCTGGTGGAATACCCATCGGTTCCAACGCCATGCCGCATTTCGGGCAGTCGCCAGGATGATCGCTGACGATTTCCGGATGCATGGGGCAGGTATATTGGGTACCCTTGGGCATAGGCTTCGGCGCTTGCGGTTTTTCCTGACGAGAGATTTCTGGGTCGGCCTCGAACTTTGCCTTGCACCTGGCCGAGCAGAAGTAGAGTTTATCGCCGTCGTGCTTCAGGAAATGCTGCGCTGTGGCGCGATCGACGGACATGCCGCAAACCGGATCCTTCGCCGTCAGATAATCGTCCGGACTGGCTTCGAATCTCTTCCGGCAACCGTCGCTGCAGAAATGATAAGTATGGCCCTGGTAATTGAGGCTCGGTTTGCCCGCGTTCGGATCAACTGTCATGCCGCAGACCGGATCGCGTGCCAAAGCGGCGCCGAGATTGTCCAGGCTTTGGTGGCAGGAGCAACTGCTACTTCCGTGATGACGATGATGATCAAGCGTATTCATAGGCTTCTCCTTTGCCCGGACAGGCAGTGGATAGGCTTATGAACCTTCCAGCAACTGGAAGGTCAAGCGATAATTTCATCGTGCTTCGTCGGTTGCGACAGGTTCGATGAGCGCCACAGGCTGGCTGCCAAGGAGCGCCGAAAGTGGCAGCTCGCCTCGCGGATCCAGAATTCGGCCGGTCAGGAGATCGCAGCGGCGACCTTCAAGGAAGGCCGGGACCTGGATTGCCGTATCGTTCCAGAATTCCGGACCGGCGAATAAAACGCCTGGATCGAGCCAGCCGAGCATCGACCGTGGAACGACGGTCATCGCATAGGTTCCGTTCAACTCTCGCGCAAAGGCAACAACATGATCCTTGCGGCTGCCTGACACCTTGAGCGGAACATAGTTGCCTTTCGCAAAAAGCTCCGGCTGCCGCTTTCGAAGATGAAGACCGATCTGGACGATGCGCTGTTTCAGCGCAGGCACCGTCAGACTTGCAATTGGCGTTCCTTCCGAGAGGCTGGAAGACAACGCCGTCATGTCGACAGGCCTGCGGTTATCAGGATCGACGAAGCTCAAATCCAAAAGCTCGGCCCCCTGATAAATATCTGGAACGCCGGGCGCCATCAGCTTAATCAGCGTCTGTGACAGGCTGTTTAGATAGCCGGCCTCGATGAAGGGCCGCATTACCGCTCCGAAATCCTCGTGGAAGACGAGATTGGTCGATGAAAGCAACGCTGTTGCATAAGCTTTCACTGCCGCCTCGTATCCCGCATGCGGCTCATTCCAGCTCGTGCCGAGCTTTGCTTCACGGATCGCCTTTTCTGCAAAGGCCGTGAAGCGCCCGATCAGCGCTTCGGCCTTTCCGTTTAAGAAATCCTCCGGCCATATCCCGGCAAGCGCCTGGTAGAGCATCCATTCGACATTCGGATCCGGCGTCAGTCCGCCCGGCAGTTCGATCAGACGGTCGCGGTTCATCTCGCGCCAGCGTTCCACCGCCTGCGCCCAGACATCGGCTCCTTCACTCAAGGTATAAAGCCTTGCACGCGCGTCCTCGCCGCGCTTGGTATCGTGCGTCGACGTCGTCGAGAGCCCGTGCGGATTAAGTTGCGCGCGCTTAAGCATCAGCGCATGGAAAGCCTCGACGCCGCCCGGCTTGATATCCGGATCGCCGCCGACTTCGTTTACGGCAAGCAATCGGTTGTAGCGATAAAAGTGCGTGTCCTCCATTGCCTTGGCCATGACCGGTCCGCTCAACTGCTGGAAACGGCGACGAAATTCTTTCGCCGCTGCTTCGCGTATCTCACCTTTCAACAGCCTTGCCACAACGTCGATCGCCCGCCGGTCGGCAAGCTTTTCAGCCGCGCTGGAAATGACCCTGCTGAGCACGTCCGCGTCCCGTGCTTCAAGCGGACCCTTGCTGCCATAGATGCGATAGACGGGAAAGGCGATCAGCGATTCGTGGATAGCTGCCGCAATTGCGGCGCGCTCAAGGTCGGGATAAAGTCCATGGACGATCTTCACCAGCCGCGTCGTCTCGCCTTCGAAGTTCCGCTCCACCATCAATTGCTTGGCCGCGCGAAGACCAGCGGCTATATCGGCCATATCCGGGGCAATATTCGCATAGGCAGTACCAAGCTGCTGCAGGCCGTCGCCGTCGACGAAGAGATGGCCGAGTGCCGCAATGAATTCGTAGCCGGTGGTCCCGGCGATCGGCCAGCTTGCGGGCAGTGTCTCGTCATGGCCGAGGATCTTCTCGACGACTATATAGGTCTTGGATCCTGTCTCAGTGCGGAGCCTTTGCAGATATTGCTTCGGATCGGCCAAGCCATCGATATGGTCGAGCCGCAAACCCACTACCTGCCCGGACCGAACGAGTTCGAGAATGAGGCGATGGCTGTCTTCGAAAACCTGCTCGTCCTCAACGCGCAGGCCGACGAGACCCGCTACTTCGAAGAACCGCCGGTAGCTCAGATGTCTGGCCGCCTCTTTCCAATATGTCAGCCGCCAATGCTGGGCCTGGTGTAGGCTGACGATCAGCTCTTGGTCTATTGCGAGGTCGACCAGCGCCGGCTCATCTGCGCTTGCTGGAACAAGATTGATGCTGTCGGGATTTAAGGGCAAAAGCGTATCGCAGTAGCCAAGTGTCAGTTCGCCGCTTTCCGGATCGCGCTTAAGCCGCAACTCGCCATCCGACAGTGCATCTTTGAACGGCTTGCCGAGGATCGGCAGGGTGAGCCGTTCGCTCCAGTCGATATCGAAATGACGCGCATAGGGGCTTTCCCGGCCGAGCTTCAACACGCTTCGCCACCAGGGATTTTCCGTCGAGGCGGCCATATGGTTCGGCACAATGTCGAGGATGAGGCCGAGCCCGGCGTCTTTCAAAGCATCGCTCAAGCGGTCAAAGCCCTCACGTCCGCCGATTGCTGGCTCGATTTCATTGACATCCGTTACGTCATAACCATGCGTCGAACCTCTCGTCGCGGTAAAGATCGGCGAAGCGTAAAGATGGCTGATCCCAAGGGCTTTGAGATAGGGCACACATTCGATGGCCCGGTCGAATGTCATGCCGTTGCGGAATTGAACGCGGTATGTCGATGTCGGAAGCATCATTTTCGCCTGCCGTTCCGGAGGAGACGGCCCGGAACGGTGACAACGGGCCCTTTGTTCCCCCCAATTCCAAGGTTTAGTCGATGAAGACACCGACGCTTGCCGCACGGCCCATCGCATCGATCACCGTCAGTTTCGAGTAACCGCCACCATCCGGCATCCATTGGTTGGTGCGGCGGCGAGAAAGATCGGGCAGCGGCTTGCCGTTTGCAAGCCAGCGGAACGGCGCTCGGCCGCCCTGCAGTTTCAACATCAAGGGTGACAGATCACCGCTTCTTGCGCCGAGGTCGACATGCGCGCCCTCCGGTGGATAGACGATCTGCGGTGCCTGTTCGCGACTGGAGTTGGAAAGCAATCCGCTGGCATTTATCGAAAAACGCCGCTGGCTCACCGGCAGATCCGCCTGGGCGATGCGCACTGCGCCAGAGGGCGGGCGCGGCAAAGGTGTGGTTGCGATGCTCGACCTTGCAAAGGCCTCAAACAGGATAGGGGCTGCCGTGCCGTAACCGGTCGAACCCGGCACCGCGCCATTGTCCGGCCTTCCGACCCAGACACCGAGCACATACCGCCCATCGTAGCCGACCGACCATGCGTCGCGATAGCCGTAGCTGGTCCCCGTCTTGTAGGCGATGCCGCGCTGGGGGGCGCCTGCCGGTGGGATGACGCTGGAAAGAATATCCGAAACATTCCAAACGGCGACCGGCTCCAGCAATGGCTCGCCGTCTATCTTGCCGGGCTTTGCAGTTACGCCGTCGCCGATGCGAACCGGCTCGCCTTTGTTGGCAAGCGCCGTATAAAGCTGCACGAGGTCTTTCAACGTGATGCCTACGCCGCCGAGCCCGATCGCCAGACCCGGCGCTTCGTTCGGCGGCAGGATGGGGCGAACGCCGGCGCGGCGGAAGCGCATCAAAAGCCGCGCCGGATTGACGGCGTCAAGCAGCCTGACGGCCGGCACATTCAACGAAAGCTGCAATGCCTCGCGGACCGTTACGTCGCCTTGATAGCTCATGTCGAAATTGCGCGGCCGGTAACCGAAGAAATCTGCCGGCCGGTCCTCAATGATCGTTTCCTGGCTGACCAGTCCCTGCTCGAAGGCAAGACCATAGATGAAGGGTTTCAGTGTCGAACCGGGTGAGCGGTTGACACGCGTCATGTCGATCCAGCCGGAACGGCTCGCATCGAAATAGTCCGCCGAGCCCACTTCGCCGACGATTTCGCCGGTGCGCGCATCGGCCATCACCATTGCGAGAGAAAGCTTCGGACGAAGTTTCATCGCGGCACTTTTCGCCGTTGCTTCGAGCCCTGCCTGTATCTGCTTCTTCAGCGTCGTGCGATGCTCGCGCTCGTTCGGCTTGCTGCGAAGCGCTGCTTCGGCAAGATGCGCGGCAAGGGCTGGCAACTGCATGCGCGTTGCCGGCACGAGTGTCGCCTCGGCGCGCTCGGCCTCTCCCTCGCCGATGGCTTCGACCACGGCGGCGCGCTTCAGAACGCGCTTTCGTGCCGCTTCCGCTGCCGCCAGATTCCTGTCGGGGCGTCGTCGTTCAGGAAGCTGGGGGAGGGCAACGAGGAGGGCAGCCTGCGCCACCGTCAGCCGCTTTGGCTCCTTGCCGAAATAGGCAAGGCTTGCGGCGCGCACGCCTTCCAGATTGCCGCCATAGGGCGCATGCGTCAGATAAAGATCGAGGATCTCTTCCTTCGAAAGCCGCCGCTCGATCTGGACGGCGCGTATCACCTGCAGGATTTTCGCCGAAAGCGAACGTCCGGCGCGCGGTTCGATCAGTCGCGCCACCTGCATGGAAAGCGTCGAGGCGCCGGAAACGATGCGGCCGTTGGTAACCAGCTGCAGGCCCGCGCGCCCGATCGCCAGCGGATCGATGCCGTGGTGCTCGTAGAAGCGCCGGTCCTCATAGGCGATCAGCATGCGTATGAATTGCGGGTCGACATCCGCGACAGTGGTCTTCAAACGCCAACCGCCTTCCAGCGTCGCAAAGGCGCGCAGCAACTGACCATCTGCATCGAGCACTTCGACCGAAGCCTCACCGGTCTTTTCGAGAGGTGGCGGAAAGACCCTGTCGGCAGCGTCCAGCGCAAAGATAACCGCGCCGGCAAGAATGAAACCGACCGCAGTTGCAATCGTGAGCTTGCGCCAGAGCCGCATTATCGTGCTGCGACAACCTCCATCTTGCCGGTCGCGGTGCGAGCCGAATATTCGGGGCGGTACATATCTTCAACGGTCGCCGCCGGATGGTCGTAAACGCCCGGGGTGACGGCCCGCACGATATAGGCGACGTTGATTTCACGGTTGTCGTCCGAAGTCCGGTTGAAGGCCGCAACGAAGCGATCGTTGCGGAATTCGGTGTGCGCCGTCGTCTGTTCGCCGATCCAGTCGAAATTGGTGAGCTGAGCGCTGTCGACCAGGCTCGGATTATCGATCTGGAGGCCCGCAGGCAGCAGATCGGTCATGACGATACGCGACGGCCAGGCGTTGGTTTCGGTCACCTGCAGCACGACCACATAACGCTCGTTCTGCTGCGCCTCGCTGATATTCACCGGCTCGCCATCAAGCGTGTAATAGGTGCGCTCGATGGCAAAGCCGTTGCCGCCGGCAGGCAGCGGCGTGACGGGTGCTGCGACTGTCGTGACGACCGCCGATACCGGATCGGTCATGGCGCTCGTCAGCGTCAGGGGATTGTTCATCAGCGCCTCGCCGCTCATCTTCGCCATGTAGGCACCGCTATGCAGAGCGCCGTTGACGTCCACCTTCAGCGAATCATCGCCGCTCTGGATCGCGCGCGCGGCAAGCAGCGTCCAGGCCTGTTCCTGGGTGCTCGTCCACTTGCTGCGGTCCCATTCCCTGCCGACGGCCTTTGCCAGTTCCGGAATGACTGGCGGGACAGGGCGACTTTCGGCCGCAAGTGCCAGGATGGCCGCACCGTCGCGCAGGATCGAGCCGTAGTCGGTGCGCGAAAGATTGACGCGATGAATGATGGAATTCTCGGTCATCTGCAAAGCGTCGACGAAGATATTCTTCGAACGCGTCGCATCTCCGTAAAGTGCCAATGACGCAGCGATATGCGCCTTGGCAAGCGGCGTCGGAAAGTCGTTGATCATCGTATCGGCGTAGTAGCGCAGATCGCTGATCGAGGCCTTCCTGTTGCGGGCAAGAACATAGATTGCATAGGCAATTTGATCGCCTTGCGTCTTGACGTTGACGTCGTAGCTCAGCGCGTTCTGCAGGTTCTCGAGCGCTTGGACAAGCGCACGGTCGGGCACGTCGTACTTCTCTTCACGCGCCCTTGTCAGGAAATCCGTGACATAGGAATCGAGCCAGAGGTCGCCCGAATCCGGTCCCCAAAGGCCGAAGCTGCCCGCCGATGCCTGATAGGACAGCACACGATAGATCGCATCCTGGACGCGCTTCTTGACGTCTGCATCGTCTTCGAGCCCGTTTTGTTTTGAAAGCTCGCTGAGATAAAGAAGCGGCAGCGCGCGGCTCGTCGTCTGTTCGGCGCAGCCGAAAGGATAACGGTCGAGTGACATCAGCAGTGCGGGAATGTCGAAGGCGGCCGAACGCGTGACGTTGACGCTGACCGAGGCGCCCGGCAGAACGCTGTTGGCCAGAAGTTCCTTGTCGACCCTCAGTTTCGCCCCCGGTTTTAAGGCGATGACGCGCCTTTCGGTCACGGGCAGTGACGATGGTCGGACCGGTACGTCGACCGTCTGATCAAGCGACAGTCCAGATGCATCCGACAGGTTGATCGAAACAGCGCCGTTGCCGGGCTGCTTGCCGATCACCGACAGCGTGATGTCGGATTTCGCGCCGGCATCCAGATGGATCGTCCGCGAGGCTGCGGCCTCCTCGATGCCGACGGCTTCGTTGCCGGTCAGCTGCAGTTCGAAATCGCCGGCCGGCGCATCGGTATTGGCGATGTCGAGGCGCAGTTCCGCCTTGTCGCCAGGCGCCAGGAATTTCGGCAGGCTGGCGGTGACGACCACCGGATCGCGGATGACGATATCCTTGACGGCGTGGCCGACCCCATCCTTCGACCAGGCAACGGCCATGACACGCGCCGTGCCGTTGAATTGTGGAATGTCGAAGCTGACATTCGCCTTTCCATCGGCGTCAAGCTTCACCGGACCGGAGAAGAAGGCGACGAGCTTTTGCGTCGGCGGGCTGCCTTGCAGCGCCACCGCGCCGCCATCGCCGCCGGTTCTGAGCTTGCCTGTCGCGCCGAGCGAACCGTCAATCAGGCGGCCATAGAGGTCGCGGATTTCAAGACCGAGCTGGCGCTGGCCGAAATACCAGTCCTCGGGATTGGGCGCCTCGTAGCGCGTCAGGTTGAGAATGCCGACATCGACGGCCGCAACCGTGACGTAAGCATCCTCATTGGCTCCAGCACCGGTCACCGCAAGGCTGATGTTCAGCGGTGCGCGCGGCAGCATCTTTTCCGGGACATCGACTACGACCTGCAGCGCGCGCTGCTCGGGATCGACCGTCAGCCATTTGATGCCGATCGAGCGCATCGGCATATGGCTGTCCTGTGCGTCGCCCGGGCGGAAGAGGGTTGCCGTCACATAGGCGCCGGCGCCCCATTCGGCGGTGACTGGGATCTCCACTTCGCCTCCAGTCTCGCCGATCGTCGCATTTTGTACGGCAACGAGGTTTTCCGTTCCGGCCGTTACCATCAACTCGCCGCCATAACGGGAAGAAACCTTGAGCTTCGCCGTCTCGCCGACCATGTAGCTCTCTTTGTCGAGCGCGATCTCAAGGCCGTCCGGCGTTTCGGTCGAGACAGCCTCCACCATCCAGCCAGCGTCGAATTCGACGCTGGATGTCGGGCCGTCGGCGTGCGGGCTTTCGACTTCAAGTCGGTAGCGGCCCCAGCCGACCTGCGACGCTATCTTGCCGCCGTCCAAGCCGGCATCAGTCGTGCCGCTGGCAAGCTGGCGCGCATTGAAAGCGGTTTCGTATTTCCATGCCGTGCCTTCCCGATACCATTGGTATTCGCGCTGAAGGAGTGAAAGCTTCCAGCGCAGCCCCTTCATTTCCTGCTTCTGGCCGTCGGCCGAGACGCCGATGACGTTGAAGCTGGCGATCGAATTCTCGGCTACATCGCCCGAAAATTCAGGCTTGATGCCGATCATCGGTCCCTGGTTTTTGACCGGGATCACCAGCGAGCGCTCCAGCGCCCGGCCGCCCGTTTCTTGCATGCGGATATAGACCGTCGCGTTCAACAACTGCGTGGTTGCTGGAAGATCACCGACCGCAAGATCTGTCGTTGCTTGGCCGTTCTCGTCCAATTGCGGCAGGCCTTCGATCGCCTGGCGGCTTTCCTCGTTCGCCTCCTCGTCAGAAAGACCAAAGACGTAACCCGGAAAGGTTTGGCTTTCGCGCGTCGGCTTGATGACGACATCGCCTTCGAGCGTCAGGCCGGCTGCCGGCGCGCCGTAGAGATATTTGCCGCTGATGAACATCGTTGCCGGCGTATCGGGACCGATTTCCTTGGCTTCTGTCTTCAGCTCCAGGTCGGTGCGATCGGGAACGAAATCGTCGACGAGGAATGTTCTGGTGCCGATTGGCGACCCCTTGGGGTCGGTATGGACGTTCATTGTCCAACTGCCGCGCATGGCATTTTCCTGGATCGGGAGATCGATCAAATAGCCGCCGACGTCGCTGCTTTGGCGGACGATGCGCCGGTCTTCGACGCCATCGGGACGCATGAAGATGAAGGTCAGCGGCAGCTTCTCGATCGCCTTTCCATCCGTATCGCGGGCAAGCGCGGTGGCATGCACGGTTTCGCCCACCCGATAGATCCCGCGCTCGGTCCAGGTCATGACATCGATCGCTCCGGGCGAGGCTCGTCCTGTCACGCCGCGATCGGACAAGTCGAAGCCTGCGCGCGTCAAATCGAGGAAGACGTAGTCGGACGCCCCGTTGCGAGCAGCCAGGACGGCTGGAGTGAGTGCTGCCGTGCCGCGCAGCAGCCCGGCAGTGAAGGTGGCTCGGCCGGTTTCATCGGTCGTCGCGGTATCCAGAACTTCGTTGTTCTTGGCAAGCAGTTGCAGCTCGACACCGGCGATCGGCTTGGCGGAAGAGAGCGAGCGCGTAAAGACGTTGAGTCCGTCGGTTCCGGCGTAGGTAGTAACGCCGATATCGGAAACGACGAACCATTGTGTCGCCTTGGAATCCCACTCGTTTTCCGGCTTGTCGGCAGGCGAGGCGATCAGCACATAGATGCCCGGCTTACGCTCGGGCAGGGCTTCATCAACGGGAAAGCTGGTAACGACATCCTTGTTGAGATCGTTGGCGATCTCGATTGAACCTTCCCACACGAGCTCGCCGCTTTCATCCTGAATGCGCTGCGCGCTATAGCCGTCGAGCTGCGTCAGGAACTGTGAACTGGTGAGAAGCGGCGCAATACCGCGATCGCCAATACGGTAGAGCTTGAGGTTGGCAGTTTCGATATTGACGCTGACGAGCGGAATGCCGCGGCGCGCCGTCGAAGGCAGCACGAAGCTATCGCCGGTAAACCGCACCATTTGACTGCGGTCCTTGACGTAGACATCGAGGCTGACGGGTGCGTCCAGGACCTCGTCGACGGACGAAGGAAGACCGGTGCGGAAGCCAATCTTGTAGGTTTCGCCGTGACCCAGGCCCTCGACGCAGATCTGCTTGTCCTTGGCTTCCAGCGCATTGGGGGGTTGTCCGTTCAGCGTCACGAACGGTGCATAGTCGACCGTCTTGACGAGGGATTCGGAGAACGTCACGCAGGCACGCGGCGTTGCGCTGTCGGCATCGACATTGTGTTCGGTGATGCGGAAGCCCTGTTCCGACTTGAGCTTGAGATAGGCCCCCTGGACTTCCCTGGAGCTTGCCAGCGCAAGGCTTGCCTTATAGGCGTTGAGGGCCGCGCGGAAATTCGAATTCTTGGCGAGCGAGGTCGCAAGCACGGCAAGAGCATCGGCCCGCTTTGAGGCTGTGCGCGTCAGTTCGTAACCGTTCAACCCATCGAGAAGTGCCTGGCCGAAGGCCTGGCTGCCAGTGCCGCCGAGCGAATTTGCGGCGCGAGCCGTCTCCAGCCAGAGATCGGCATCGTCGGGTGTCAGCGCCAGCGCGCGATGAAAAGCGTCGATCGCGCTTGCGAGGTTGTTGGCGGTAAGATCAAGGCGCGCCGTTGCTGTCAGGCTGTCGACGGTCTGGCCCGGCTGAGCGTCGGCGAGTGCCAGATTGGCCTTGAAGTCGCGCGCTTGTTGGATGATGTCTTCCGAGAGAAAGCTGAGGCGAGGGGGTGCACCGATATCGGGCTCGCGCGGTCCGGCCGCTGTTTCGACGATCCGACCGGCAATTGCGCCTGGAAAAGCGTTCATCGTCTTGAAGTCGGACTTCAGGAAGCACCATTTCACCTTCGGGTTATAGGTGAAAGCCTTACAGCTCTTGTCGCCAATGCACGAGGTCTTGCATTGTTCGAGGGAAACGTTCTGCTCCGTCCGCAGATCAAAGCCGAAGAAGTCGGCGTCCTTGATCGTCTGGATATCGCGCTTGGTCTCCGCAGCTGTCGCGGGAAGGCTGACCGCGATGGCAAAAAATGCAATGGCGGCGGATGCGAAAAACGAGCGTACAGACATAGGTTCCCCCCGGTCGCTGGCGCTGGATTGGGGCACTCTCCTGCGGCCGAAAAGACTTGTCAATACAACTTCAAATTTAGAGCTGCTTTTTATCAAAGGCTTACGTCGATCTTAATGTTTCATTAGGATTAACAATGACTTAAATAAAAAATAATGCGTATCGGCCCGGAACATATCCCGCCCTTGCCCGTTATCCGCTCAAGTTCCGCCGGCCAAGGCCGACTGGTGCGAAGTTTTTCGCGTGCCCGGGCCGGCAAGGGCGCGTCTGGCCACGAATGTTTTGCGTAAGCTGGCTACAGGATAACCTCATGAACCAGAGAGTATTGATCGTAGAGGACGAGTTCTTGATCGCCCTCGACCTTGAAGCAACCGTTCAAGCCATGGGCATGGAAGTGACGGGGCTTGCCGCAAACAAGGAACAGGCGTTGCGTTTTGCGCCGACGGCGGACGTCGCCTTTGTCGACGTCAACCTGTCGGATGGTGCGACTGGGCCGGAAATCGGCCGCCGGTTGGCGGAAGACCACGGCATTGCCGTTGTCTTTATGACAGGCAACCCGGAGATGGTGGCAGGAGGCGTCAAGGGGACGCTCGGCGTCGTCAAAAAGCCGGTCAAGCCGTCCGTCGTCGAACAGTCGCTGAAGTATGCCGTCGCACGCCGCACTGGCGCGCTCGCTGCCGTTCCATCGCAGATGCTGGTCTTTGCCTGACACTCAGCCGCTGACGGCCGCAAGATCTCGGCGCTTGGCGGACGTCGCCGTGCCATAGGCGCGAAGGAACGTCCTGACCGCATTGCGGGCGGCACTTTCGAGTTGCTCATCACTCGGCGTTTGCCCGAACAGCATCATGATCTGCAGATCCGCATTCCCGAGAGCGAGGAATTGTCGCGCCGCCACATCGAAGTCCTCGATCTTCAGCGCACCACTGGCGCTCAACCGCGCAAACAGAGCACCGAGCGCGGAAATGATCCGGCCTGGGCCCTGCTGGCGCCAGGTCTCGAAAAGATGCGGATAGCGCTCACCTTCGTTCTGGACGAGACGACGCAGGAACTTTCCGTCCTGGTTGCAGATGCAGTTCTTGTTGATCCGGATCGCAAAGGCGACAAGGTCTTCTTCCAAATTGTCGGCATTGACCGGAAATGTTGCCAGCATCGAAAAAATCATCGAATTGGCGCGCTTCAGCACGTCGTCTACGACGGCGACGAACAAAGTCTCTTTCTCGCAATAGTGATTATAGATCGTTTGGCGCGAGACATTGGCCTCAACCGCAATCTCGTCGATGCTTGCCCCTGCAAAGCCCTGGCGGCAGAATACATCCGCGGCTGCTTCCAGTATGGAAGCTCGCTTCTTGAACTGGCCGCGCTGGGTCGGCCCATCCACTCTCTTTTCGGGTGGCGCGAGATTTTTCATCGCTCTAAGGATAATGCGTCTTGACGTTTTAGACAACACTGTCTAATTTTACACGCGTGTCCAAAATACTTGACACGTCGGTTCGCATTCGCTGACGCTTCTCCCAAGCGCGTCGCAGCTTGCAGCCGCCCCTCATTTGAACCCTTCGAGAGCAACGCGGCGGAGAGACCCAGTCCGCTTCCTTCGCTGCGCATTTTATGAAAGATCATCAAAATGACCGCTTCATTCTTTCGCATTGCGCTCATCCTTGGGCTTTTGTCAGCCATAGGTCCCTTTGCCATCGACATGTACCTTCCGGCGCTGCCTTCGATCGGCGCCGATCTGGGCTCGGATAACAACATCACCCAGTTGAGCCTTCTGTCGTTCTTCATTTCCTTTGCGCTGGCCCAGCTGCTTTACGGTCCGCTGTCGGACATGTGGGGTCGCAAGCTGCCACTTTACCTGGGCATCGGCATCTTCACCGTTGCCAGCATCGGCTGCGCGCTGGCGCAAGACATAGAAACGCTGATCGCCTTCCGCTTTATCCAGGGCATCGGCGGTGCGGCCGGCATGGTCATACCCCGCGCTGTTGTTCGTGACATGCACACCGGCGTTCAGGCAGCCCGTCTAATGTCGCTTCTCATGCTCGTCTTTTCAATTTCCCCCATTCTTGCTCCGCTGGCCGGCAGTGCGGTCATCGAGTTCTACGGCTGGCGCGGTGTCTTCTGGGCGGTGACGATCGCGGCCTTCATCGGGCTCGTGCTGCTTGCCACACAGCTTGACGAGACTCGTCCGACGAAGGATCGCAAGGGCAGTAGCCTCGGCAGCGCGATGTCTGCCTATGGCTTCCTTTTGCGCGACAGGAACTTCTTGACGCTCACCTTCATTGGCGGTCTTGGGATCTCGAGCTTCCTCGTCTATCTCGCCAACTCTCCATTCGTGCTCATCCAGCACTACGGCCTGACGCCGACGCAGTACAGCTTCGCCTTCTCCGTCAACGCCGTGTCCTTCTTCGCCGTTTCGCAGGCGACCGGCTGGCTCGGCGAGCGCTTCGGCCTCGTTCGCGTCATGCGCTCAGCCGTCACCTTCTATTGCCTCGTCATGGTCGTGATGGCCGTCGTAATGGCGGCGGGCATCAACCAGCTTCCGGTGATGGCCGTCTTCCTTTTCATCGGATATGGCTTTCTCGGACTTGTCATTCCAACGAGCGCGGTTCTTGCTCTGGAGGATCACGGTCAGATCGCAGGTACGGCCTCGTCATTGATGGGGACGTTGCACTTCGTCATTGCCGCTGTCGCAATGGTGGTGTCCAGCCTGTTTGCCGATGGTACGGCCGTTCCGATGGCAGCAGGCATTGCGACCTGCGCGCTGCTTGCCTTCGTCCTGACCCAGGCAACGCTTGGCCGCCGCGCCGCCGCAGCACCGGCTGAATGACGATTGCGGCCGCGTTTCCAAATGACGCGGCCCATTTCATGGATTGAGGAAAAAGGCGTCGCTTTCGCCTGGGACCAGTTCCAGCGGCCAGATCGTGTTGCGCGCGCCCTTCGGATAAAATTTCGCAAAAGCGGGCATGGTCGCAAGCAGCGTTTCGGCCAGTTCGACGCCGAGATCGCGCAACGACATGCGGAAGCAGGTGAGGGCAGGTTGCAGGAATTTGGCGCGTGGCTCCTCACGGAAGCCGATCACTGCCAGATCGCGCCCTGGTACGACGCCTGCCTCGACCAAGCGTCTGTAAAGACCAATCGCCATCAACTCGTAGATCAGGATGATCGCTGTCGGCTTGTTGTCCAAGAGCAGCAATTCGTGTCCGGCCTGGTAGCCACCTTGTTCGCTCGATTTGACGCGGATGACGAGCTTGGGATCATACGGGATGCCGTGGCGCTCAAGCGACTGCTGGTATGCATCGACGAAGACATAGCCGAGATTGATATCGCTCGAAGGTGCTGCGATCGCGATCCTACGATGCCCCTTGGCCACCAGGCGGTCGACCGCCGATGCCGCCACGCCCTCGAAATCAAGATCGATCCAGGTGTAGTTGCCGCCCGATGAGCTTCGTCCGAGCGCGACGAAAGGAATCTTGGCTTTCACCAGAAGATCGATGCGCCTGTCGATCCGCTGCGTCGCTGAAATAATCATCGCGTCGACGACGCGCCGCGCCACCATGCGCTTCAGATATTCATAGGGATCCTCGTCGCTGGGGCAGGGCAGCATCACGAGGTCGAGCTTGTGCCGCGCAAGTACGCTTTGAAGACCGCCGGTGAGGCCGAGAAAAAAGTTGTCGCTATTTTCGACGGTTTCCTTGCTGGATTCGATCATCAATCCGATAACGTTGGTCGTGCCCTGCCTCAGGCTGCGGCCGGACTGATTTGCCACATAGCCGAGCTCTTCGGCAGCCGCCAGCACGCGCTTGCGCGTTTCCTCGTTGACGTCCGGTTTGTCGTTTAGCGCGCGGGAAACCGTCCCGATCGAAATGTCGAGATGCTTGGCAAGCTGTCGGATCCCCTTCATCGGCTGCGTTCTTCCTCCCCGATAAAAACGCGTGATCTGCTCTTATTGCCACAGGAATGCGTTTCCGCAAAGCGGCCGCGGTCCCGCTCCTGGGCGGCAGCGGTGTGCGGGATAGACGTCAGATCCGGCGCGAGACGAAGATGCCGCATCGTTTTCGCGGCTGCCAGCCGACGTCCATGGTATGTCCTCATCGCGATTTCGGCAGGCAAACACCAGCCCCGGCGGCCTGGCCGCCAGGGCTGGAAGTCATCTTGTGTTGGGCCAGATGCTCCGAAATCTCGCCGCCCCGTATGCGTCCTCGGCCTCCGGAAGGCCGATATCGCGGCGCATACGATCTGACAGTTGGGAGACCTGGTCCACCGTTTGGTGATGCCTCCAGGCGGCCAGAACCAGCGCGCGCGCTGTCCTCCAGACGCCAAATTTCTGGTAAAGTTCATCGACGGTCGCCGAAAGGGTTTCAGCAACTATTACTTGTGCTTCGCGCATGATTTTTTCGTCCCGGCGCGCTCAAGCAGCCAGGTCCTCTCGAAAGTTAAAAAGACACACGGAGGCGAACGTGGAACACACGCAGTCGTTCGGCGGTCCGGCTCACGTCAGGTCAGGTTGGGGAATGCCAAAATGGCAGTAATCCGCGGTTTATACGGCCTCGGAGGAGTGTCGGCCCGGATTGGATGCGCAACGCATCGACGTCTTGCGAGCCATCCCGCCAGCGGGGCGTATAAACACGAGAATGGGATTCATTTCACGCCTCCTCTGATTAAATTTGCGAGATGGACATATATTTGCATAACGGCGGATGATCAGCAATATTAAATCTGGAATTGTAGCTATCACTTGAGAAGTTTGTTGCATAACGGCAACACGCCATCGTGCGACACCTCTGTCGGCGGCATCGAGAGTGACCTTCGGCGAATGGCGGGTGCCACGCATCGAGCACTGGGGTCAGGGGGTGAAGCTGTCGCGGACGATAAGTTCCGGAATGACCCTCTCGTAAGCAGGTGGCAGGTCCGGGCTGGCAAGCCGACGCTCGACGAGGTCGACGGCACGCTGTGCCATGACGACCGGATCCTGGCGGAAAGTCGTAAGCCGGTAGCTGAGCCAGGCCGCCGCCGGCACATCATCAAAGCCGATCACGGCGACGTCATCCGGTATCCGCAAGCCGAGCGTCTTTCGGACATGATCCATCAATCCGAAGGCAATCAAATCGTTGGCGCAATAAACCGCATCGGGTCTTTCGGCCCGGGAGAAGAGTTGACGCGCGGCATCGATGCCGCTGTCATAGTCGGAATCTATGCCGCGTCCGACCGAGACCGAAGCGCCGAACTCCTCGGCTGCCGCCAGGAAGGCATCCTCGCGCTCTGCAATGCTGGACGTTGCCGAATGCGACGCTGCAACGGCAAGCCGACGGTATCCCTTGTCAAAGAAGGCCGCCGCTGCCTTGCGGGACGCTTCGGCGTTTCCGGCACTCACATGATCCGCATCCGGTTCGGTGCGGCCGATGACCACCAGCGGCTGGCCGTTGCGATGCGCGATATCTAAGAAGCTCGCGGGTGGGGATCCGGAAAGAATGATCGTTGCTTCGGCGCGGTGGCCGATCAACATCTTCTGCGCTGCAAGCAGTTCATCCTCGGTCTGGCCGGTGTTGATCAGGATCGGGATACTGCCCCGCTTTATCAGCGCCTTTGCAAGTGCTGCGGCCAGATGGGCGCGAAAGCCGACTTCCGGCCGCGTCGCAACGATGCCGACCAGGCGGCTTTGATTTGCAAGGACGCCGCGTGCCAGATCGTTGACATGATAGCCAAGCTCCTCGGCGGCCTTGTGCACCCGCTCGCGGGTGGCGGGCGCAACGCTTGCGCCTGGAGTGAACGTCCTTGAAACAGCGGAGCGTGATACGCCCGCAAGCTCTGCGACTTGATCTGCGCTGACAAATCGCATGCGCTCCTTGCGCTTGGTCTTGTTTCCGTCGTTCGTCGGGCCGGCTTTCATTGGCATTTCCTTTGTCCACCCGCGAAAGTACGTCTGCCGCCAGGAACCGCTTGATCATTAGCATAAGCATGCGCCGGTGCATCACTGCAATCTGAGGTGCACTGACGCTTGCCGTGTGAAGAGGGGTCGTCGTGTTTGCCCTCATCGCCGTGCACCTGGTTTGAGGTTTAGTAAAATGTCCGTTTGACAGCCAGATGATGGGCCCCCATGACCGTGCTGCATTGCAATGTGGATTTGCCTAAGATCGCGCATTTAAAGCTGTTTTCCGCAGCATCTCGTCCCCGCATCGCCCTCTATTGACAGCAAGAAACGTTTCCGCTTAGTATCGTAAACGTTTACGGACACGCCGACGAGGAATTGCTGGACGCGCGCCGCGGGAGGAAATCGTGACATTGAATGCAGTTCTGTGCGGTTGCGGAGCCATGTCCAAAGGCTGGCTGCGCGCCTTAAAGGAAACCCCGACTCTAGCCGAAACGATCGCGGTCACCGGCCTCGTCGATGTGAATCTGGCTGCGGCCGAAGCGCTCACCTCGGAGTTCGGCCTGAACAACGCCTCCATCGGCACCGATCTTTCCAACGTTATTGCAAAGGCGAGGGCGGATATCGTCTTCGACGTCGTCATCCCGGCTGCCCGTTTCAATGTCGTCTCTACGGCGCTTAAGGCGGGATGCCACGTGCTAAGCGAAAAGCCGATGGCTACCTCGCTGGCGGAAGGAGCCGCCCTGATCGATCTTGCGGCAGAGGCCGGCAAGATCCATGCGATCATCCAGAACCGACGCTTCATTTCCGGTGTTCGCCGCATGCGCCGTTTTGTCGAAAGCGGTGCAATCGGCGATGTGACCGGGATCCATTGCGACTTCTTCGTAGCCCCGCATTTCGGCGGCTTCCGCGAGGACATGGACAATGTCCTGCTTCTCGACATGGCGATCCATACCTTCGATGCCGCACGATTTGTCGCCGGCAAGAAGCCGCTCGCCGTCTATTGCGTCGAGCGCAATCCAAAAGGGTCGTGGTATCGTCACGGCGCCTCTGCCAACGCCACCTTTGAATTCTCCGACGATGTCGTTTTCACCTATCGCGGCTCCTGGTGTGCCGAAGGCCAGCGTACGAGCTGGGAGAGCCAGTGGCGTCTCGTCGGCTCCAAGGGAATGCTGACTTGGGACGGGGATGAAACATTCCGTGCCGCGGTTGCCGGCGAAGAGACGGGCTTGCTTCGCGGCTTTACGCCGGTCGATGTTCCTGGGCCGGAGCGGGACGAGGAGACGCGCGGCCATGCCAGCGTCATTGCCGGTTTCGTGGACGCCATCCGGACCGGCAAGCAGCCGGAAACGGCAAGCAGCGACAACATTAGAAGCCTTGCCATGGTCTTCGGCGCGATCGAGAGCGCTAGAACCGGCAAACGCGTTGAAATTTCAGCATAAGGAATGAGATCGTGAGCAATCCTGCAAAATCCATACGTATCGGAACTATGGTCAGCGCGTCCAAGGGCGGCGCCGACAAGCGCATCGGCCAGATCGCCGATATGGGGTTTGAGAGCTTCGAGCCCTTCTTCTGGCAGACGACCAACGGCCAGGATCTCGCCGAGCTCGGCAAACGCTCCCGCGACGCGATCGGCGATCGGGACATTACAATCTCGACGCTCGGCATGTTCGGCAATCCGCTAGAAGAAACCGATATCGACTTGCAGACCCTGCGGGGCTGGAAGGAGTGCATCGACAATGCCCATCATTTTGGTGCCACCTGCGTTGCCGGCTTTACCGGCCGCATTCGAGGCAAACCGCTGACCGACAGCCTGCCGCGCTACAAGCAGATCTGGAGCGAGCTTGCCAAGCGCGCCGCCGACAAGGGCATCAAGATCGCCTTCGAAAACTGCGCGATGGACGGCAACTGGGCAACCGGTGATTGGAACATCGCGCATAATCCGGATGCCTGGGAGCTGATCTTCAATGAGACGCCGGACGACAATATCGGCCTTGAGTGGGAACCCTGCCACCAGATGGTCTATCTGATCGAGCCGCTGCCGCAGATCCGAAAGTGGGCAAAGAAAATCTTCCATGTCCACGGCAAGGATGCGACGATCCGCTGGGATGTCATCAAGGAGCATGGCATCTTCGGCAAGGAAAAGTTCGTCTTCATGCGCACGCCGGGTTTCGGCGACAGCAACTGGACGGACATCATTTCGGAGCTGCGTCTGGCCGGCTGGTCGGGCTCGATCGATATCGAAGGCTGGCACGATCCGGTTTACCGCGACGTGCTGGAGATGACGGGTCAGGTCTACGCATTGAATTATCTGAAGCATGCCCGGGGCGGCGATTTCGTCGCCGATCCGGTTTGATCATACCGCGCCCGGCAAGGAGGATTTTGCCGGGCAGTCGGGGATAACCACAAAGGAGGAGAACCATGGCTATCCGTAAATTCGCAGTTCTGGGCGCTTTGGCACTTGCCGGCGTCTCGCTCTTCGGTCTTTCAGCCAAGGCCGAAGACGTTACCATCAGCGTCTGGTCGCTTGATCGCGACATTCAACCCGCGCCCAATCTCGTCAAGGAATTCAACGCCCAGAACAACGGCATTAAGATCGAGTACCGCCTGATCCAGTTCGATGACGTCGTCACCGAAGCGATGCGCGCCTATGCCTCCGGGCAGGCGCCTGACATCATTGCCGTCGACAATCCGGAACATGCGATGTTCGCTTCGCGTGGCGCCTTCCTCGATCTGACCGACATGATCGCGAAGTCGACCGTGATCAAGCCGGAGAATTATTTTCCCGGGCCGCTGAAGTCGGTCGAATGGGACGGGAAATTTTATGGCGTGCCGAAAGCGACCAATACGATCGCCCTCTACTACAACAAGGATATGTTCAAGGCAAAGGGCCTCGACCCGAACAAGCCGCCGCAGACCTGGGACGAGCTCGTTGAAGACGCGCGCAAACTGACCGATCCGGCCAAGAACGTCTACGGCCTGGCCTTCTCTGCAAAAGCCAACGAGGAGGGCACCTTCCAGTTCCTTCCCTGGGCCCAAATGGGCGGCGGCGGCTACGAAAACATCAATGCCGACGGTGCGGTCAAGGCGCTTGAGACCTGGAAGACCATCATGGACGAGAAGCTTGCCTCGCCGGATACACTGACGCGCGGCCAGTGGGACTCGACCGGCACCTTCAATTCCGGCAATGCAGCAATGGCGATCTCCGGTCCGTGGGAACTCGACCGCATGGTGAAGGAAGCCAAGTTCGATTGGGGTGTGACCCTGCTTCCGGTTCCAAAGGCAGGCGCGGACCGCTCGTCGGCGATGGGCGACTTCAACTGGGCGATCTTCGCAAGTTCCAAGCACCCGGCCGAAGCCTTCAAGGCGCTTGAATATTTCGCCTCTCAGGACGACAAGTTGTTCAAGAACTACGGCCAGCTTCCGGCCCGTTCCGACATCACCATCCCGGCGACCGGCGAAAAGCTGAAGGATGACGCCCTCAAGGTCTTCCTCGAGCAGCTCAAATATGCCAAGCCCCGCGGCCCGCACCCGCAGTGGCCGAAGATCTCCAAGGCGATCCAGGACGCAATCCAGGCCGCATTGACTGGCCAGATGAGCGCCAAGGAGGCACTCGACCAGGCCGCCGACAAAATCAAGGCCGTTCTTGGATAATTGGCACCCAGTCAATCGCTTCGTCTTCTCCCCGTTCCGGGGGGAAGGAGAGTGTCAACCATTTCCTCCCGGCAGGGCTGTCTTCCGCGAGAGCGCCAGGCAGCCCCGTTCGGAGTTATCGGAGGCCCCATGAAGAGGATCCTGATGAGCGTCAAGGACGGCCGCGGTTTCGATATCGTGCTTGTCGCCTTTCCGCTCGGCTTTCTGTTCCTGATGGCGGGTCTGCCGCTCATCTACAATGTTGTGATGAGCTTCCAGGAGGTTGACATGTTCAGCCTCGGGACCTTCTCGCGGCCCTTCGTCGGCTTCAAGAATTACACGGATATCTTCGCGCAGCCCGAGACGCTGGGGATCATTTACAACACGCTGATCTTCGTCACCGGCTCGATAGCAGGTCAGTTCCTGATCGGTTTCGGGCTTGCGTTGTTCTTCTGGGTGAACTTTCCCGGTGCGTCGTGGCTGCGCGGTCTCTTCCTCGTGTCCTGGGTCATGCCGGGCCTCGTTGTCGGTGCCATCTGGAACTGGATTTTGTCGGGCGACTTCGGCGTGCTCAACTTCATCCTGAGAGAAAGCGGCATCATCTCCGGAAACATCTTCTGGCGTTCCGACCCGCACTATTCGCTCTTTGCCGTCATTATTGCCAATATCTGGCTCGGCACTTCCTTCAACATGATCCTTCTGTCCGTCGGCCTTTCGGCCATCCCCGGCGATCTCTATGAAGCTGCAGAACTCGATGGTGCGAATGCCTGGCAGCGCTTCTGGACGATCACTCTGCCGATGATGCGCTCGACGATCGGCGCCATCATCGCCCTTGGCCTGATCTTCACGCTGCAACAGTTCGACCTCTTCGCCGCGATCACCTCTGGCGGGCCGAACAATTCCTCAAATGTAACGCAATACTGGGCCTGGGAATTGTCTTTCCGCCAATATGATTTCGCCAAAGGTGCCACGATCTCCGTCATCATGATCGTCTTCGTCATGATCGCCTCGGTCGTCTATGTCCGCTCGACACGTCATGAGGTGCGCGGATGAGCGATACAAACCGCAACCGACTGATGTTCGCAATCGCCATCGCCATGGCGGCGATCTATCTCTTTCCGCTCTACTGGATGTACATCACGGCGCTGAAAAGCGGCTCGGAAATGTTCGCCACGCCGCCGAGCTTCTGGCCGTCTTCTCCGCAGTGGAGCACCTATGCCTATGTCTGGGAGAGCCGGAACATGGGCCGCTATCTCTGGAATTCGCTGGTGATTGCGCTCGGTTCGGTGGCGCTCGTCACCATTCTCGGCGTTGGCTGCGCCTACGTGCTGGCGCGTTATCGCAGCATCTGGGTGGATATCGGCCTGTTCCTGATCCTCATGCTGCAGGTTCTTCCGGCCTCCCTGATGGTTACACCGATCTTCGTCGGTTTCTCGCAGCTCGGCATGCTCAACTATCCGCGCCTTGCCGTCATCATCGCCATTGCAGCAAAAAGCATGCCCTTCTTCGTCGTCCTCGTCCGCGCCACCTTCATGGCCGTGCCGCAGGAACTCGAAGAGGCCGCTCTTGTCGACGGCAATTCCCGCATCGGCGCCTTCTTCAACATCGTCCTGCCGCTGGCGCGCAACGGCATCCTCGTCAGCGCGATCCTCATCTTCATGCAGGCCTTCGGCGAATTCGTCTATGCGAAATCGATAATCCAGGCTGCCGAGCTTCAGCCGGCGAGTGTCGGTCTCAATTCCTTCATGGGACCAAACACCAACGAGTGGAACAACATCATGGCCTACGCCACGATGTATGTAACGCCGATCCTCGCCATTTTCGTTCTCTTGCAGCGCCGCATCGTATCCGGCCTCACCTCGGGAGCCCTCAAATGACCACTCAGATCGAGCTTGCCGGCGTCAACAAGCATTACGGCGCCTTCCACGCTCTCAAGAACATCAACCTGTCGATTGCCAAGGGGACGTTCGTGGCGCTCGTCGGCCCTTCCGGCTGCGGCAAGTCCACGCTTCTGCGGTCTCTCGCGGGCCTTGAAAGCATCTCTGAGGGCGATCTTAAGATCGCTGGGGAACTGATGAACAACGTTCCGCCGCGCAAGCGCGACGTGGCAATGGTCTTCCAGTCCTACGCGCTTTATCCGCACATGACCGTCGAGCAGAATCTCACATATAGTCTGCGCATCCGCGGCGTCGCCAAAGCCGAGGCGAAGAAAGCCGCCGAGGAAGTCGCTGCCACGACCGGCCTGTCGCATCTCCTGAAACGCTATCCGCGCGAACTTTCAGGCGGCCAGCGCCAGCGCGTCGCCATGAGCCGCGCCATCATCCGTCATCCGAAGGCATTCCTCTTCGACGAACCGCTTTCCAATCTGGATGCGGCGCTGCGTGTCCATATGCGCAAGGAAATCCGTGCGTTGCACGACCGGCTTCATGCGACTTCCGTTTACGTTACCCACGACCAGATCGAGGCGATGACTATGGCCGATCACGTCGTCGTCATGCGCGAGGGCGTCATCGAGCAGCAGGGAAGGCCGCTTGATCTTTACGACACGCCTGCCAACAAATTCGTCGCCGGCTTCATCGGCTCGCCGGCAATGAACTTCATCCCGGCGATCGTCGGCGAAGATGGCGCAAGCCTGACGCTCGACCTCGGCCCGCTGAAGTACAAGCTGACGATCTCCAGCAAACTGCCACCCGGCCGCAAATTGACCGCCGGCATTCGCCCGGAGCATATCGGCATCACCGGCCAAGGGCAGGGCACCTTCGACGTTCCGGTCGCCGTTGTCGAAACCACGGGTTCTTCGACCTTCATCACTGCGGCAACCGGACCTGAACTTACCATTGTCGAAACCGGTCGCGGAAATGCACGGGCGGGAGATACTATCGGCGTGATTGTCGATCCGCAGAAGCTTCACCTCTTCGATGAGACAAGCGGCGTCAGGATCTGACGCCGCCTTCAAGATTCAGCGTCCGCCTTCCATCTTGCGGTGGCGCTGGTTGATGCCATGCTCACCATAGGGATATTGCCCGGGCGTTGGCGCGCTGACTTCGTTGAGCCTGGTGGTCTCCTCAAGTGAAAGCGCAAGGCTGGCGGCATTGAGATTGTCGGCGAGCTGCTCAGTATTTCGCGCGCCGAGAATGACGGAGGTCACGGCCGGGCGCGCCGCCGTCCAGGCAAGGGCCACTTGCGCCATGCTGACGCCACGGGCTCTTGCAATCTCCTCGACCACCCCGATAACTGCCCAGGTGCGCTCCTGCGCATTGCGGGCTTCGAAGGCTTCGCCGCCGCGCGTTGGATTTTCGCCAAGACGGGTTGCGCCGGTCGGCATCTGATCACGCTTGTACTTGCCAGTCAGCCAGCCGCCGGCAAGCGGTGACCAAGGAAGCAACCCCAGGCCGGCATCCTGGCAGGCGGCGACGATTTCAAGCTCGATATCGCGCATCAGCAAATTGTATTGCGGCTGGAGCGTGACCGGACGTGTATAGCCGCGCGCCTTGGCAATTTCGGAAGCCTTGGCAATGTGCCAGGCGACATAGTTGGAAAAACCGTAGTAGCCGATCTTACCGGCTGAAACGGCGTCATCGAGAAAGCGCAGGGTCTCCTCGATCGGCGTCAGCGCGTCCCAAGCATGCATCTGGTAAAGATCGATATGCTCGATGCCCAAGCGACGAAGCGAACCGTTGAGCGCCTGGTTAAGATGTCTGCGTGAGAGACCGATATCGTTCGGACCCGGACCCATCGGGAAGCGGCCTTTGGTCGCGATCACGGCCTGCTTTGCCTCGGTCGGCCGCGTCTTCAGCCAGCGGCCGATGATCTCTTCGGATTTCCCAGCGCTATAAACGTCGGCGGTATCGATGAAATTGCCGCCCCAGGCGAAATAATCGTCGAGCAGCTTGTAAGAGGCGGCCTCGTCCGCCTCCGCACCAAAGGTCATCGTGCCGAGGCAATAGGCGCTCACGATAGTGCCGCTCTGGCCGAGTTTGCGATAATCCATGTTCACCTCCTGATACATCAAAGCCGCGACACCAAGGGCGGCCACTGTCTCGCATCATCGGCACCGATGGCGGCCGTGCTGCAGCCAACGCTTCTTTTCTTGCGCTGGGAAAGGACAGCGTCGAGAAGACCGTCATGAACGATAGGCTGATCCCGTGGGGTAGAAGCAATGCCGAAAACGCCGCGAGACAATGCGTCAGGCGCTTCCATCTTTCAAACGGAAGATTTAGATGAGATTGATCAATATATGTGAAAAATGAGGCTTCAGTGGAACTACGCCAGCTCCAGTATTTTGTTGCTGCGGCAAAAGCCGAGCATTTCACGAAAGCCGCACAGCGATTGAACATTGTTCAGTCCGCGCTTTCGAGTTCAGTCCGGGCGTTGGAACAAGAGCTGAATGCGCAGCTTTTCGTCCGCACTACTCGGAAGGTGCGGCTGACGGCCGCCGGCAGGGCGCTGCTCGAAAAGGCGGAAATTGTCCTTGACGCAGCAAAGGACGCACGGGAAGCGGTAAGCGCTGTTGCCCAGGCGAAATCGGGCAAGTTGAACCTCGGAACAGTTCAGGGACTGCCGGCATTTGTCGATCTGCCGTTTCTACTTGCCCGTTTTCATAAACGTCATCCGCATATCGACGTGCGGCTGATACAGGGCGGGGCCGCCCATCTCCTGGAGAAGGTCAGAAACGGCAAACTCGACCTTGCATTCCTGCCCATGTTTGATCCGCCGTCCGACATTTCAACCGTCACCATCGCTTGCGAAGAACTGGTCGTCGTCTGCAACAAGGCCCATTCACTTGCCGCACGCCAGGTTGTATCGCTTGATGAAATTGCAGCTCATGCCTTTGTCGAATTCGAGCAGGATTTAGGTACGCGCAAAATCATAGATGATCTGTTTTTGACGGCGCATATTGATCGCAAGATCGCATTTGAAGTGAGCGACCTCGGCACGTTGATGGAACTCGTCGGACACGGGCTCGGCATCGCCCTCGTGCCGGAATCGGTTGCCCGCAGCCGGGCACAGATATTGAGTGTTTGCCGTCTGAAAGAAGCAGATGCATGCTGGGAAGTCGTATTGGCGTCATCGGCAACATCGGGCGACGCTCTGCCGAGACGCTTCGAGGAGATCATTGGAAGTGATGCCGCCGGTCTCGAAGTTTGACCCGCACCGGGTTGGTGCGTGAATTGGGGATACTGTCGAGGCTGGGCGGTCTATGATCGCCTACCATCATCATGGCCGGAAGCCGGAACTGCGCGAGAGGGATGAACATGAGACGGAAATTCGGTTATGCATTCGGGGCGAGTTTGATCCTGCTCGGATTGCTCTGGATCGGACAAGGCAGCGGGCTCTTCCCGTATCCTTCCTCGAGCTTCATGGTCAATCAGAGTGTGTGGATTTTATGGGGCGTCATCGTCCTGGGGATCGGCGGCATAGCCGTCTTCATCACCCATAAACTGCGCGGGAACTGACAGGCTTCCAGGTCTAAATTTGGCCGGCCGTCGCAGCAGACAGGTTCGTGGGGTCTGTCTTACCCGATCTGCTGGTGAGACAATTTCGCAAGGATCCGCCAGGACGCAGTCGCGGCTGACAAAACGGCCAACAGAAAGGCCCAAGGCTTAAAGACATCCGCCCCAGCCGCGTTGGATGCATGCAAGTGCCGATCCCGATCATGAGGAAGCCTCCTCGTTATATCAATGACCTGCGATCACTTGCCTAAAGTGTCAGTTGAAATAAAACCTACGATGACGGCAACGTTCGCACTGCTGCGGTTTCGTTTCGCAGTAGTCGTCGAAAAAGCCCGGATACAATTCTCGTTTCGGCGTCTGGGGTTTCCTATTCAGCGACAATGTTGCCCTGATAGTCGAGGGCGATCGAAACAGCCTTGCCGTCCTTCATCCCCGAGGCCATCCAGACGCCTTTGTCGTTGAGCTTTAGGTCTTTAACCTCCGCGTAGCCTGCTATTTCGATGCGATCCTTTGCCTGGGCTTCGGTGAAGCTGTTTGCACCTGCGACGGGGGCGGTCGGGTTCTTCGTGCCTGGTGTTGCGATCGCAGGCGTGTTTCCGGTCGGAGAAGGCGCAAGTGTTGCCTGGGCCAGCACAGGCAAGGCGGATGCGCAAAGAGCGGTAGCGGCTAGGATGAACGCGTGCATAGTTGTGTTCCTTTTTGGGATCGCCGAGATCCGTGCAAGGAACACCGGTCAAACTTTAAAGTTCCAGAAATTTTCTGAGCGTAGGCGGCATCTTAAGATCTCGATGCACCCCTTTGACTGAACGTGCTTTTTCCCCCGGCTTTAACTCATTGCAAACATGCCCGCCTCTTGCTGATGCCATCCGAGCCAATCAATCATCCTAGCCACGAAAAAACCAGCGTCGGCAAGACCATCAACCAGAACGGCACTCCATGGAGTTTTGTTTTGCTGAAATACGCAGACCTGCAAATGGCCAGCTACTATTTCGCGGTGATATGCCGGCAGGATACTCGCCGTGATGAGTTTCGACTTTGACATGCTAGCCGGTGGCAGTTGGAACACAAATCGGGAACTTCCCGTCACCTGCGGGATTACTGCGATCAAGCAAGGAGGAACTCAACATGCCAAATCCAGACGAATCCCCAGCAGTTCAGTCCATGAAACGGGAGCAGGCCCAGCAGCGCAAGCGATCGCGAAAGGGCGAACTCGAGAAAGGACTTGAGGACACCTTTCCGGCCTCGGACCCCGTTTCGATAACCCACACCACGGCACCATCTGGAAGAGTGGACGCCGAGGCAGCCGAGCGCGTACAGCGGGAGCGCCAACCCGAAACCCCCGACGAAAAATCTCCCTTGGTCGATGAAGCTCTCTCTGCAAGTCGAAAACGGAGCGGGGTCAGCCGCGGCGAGATCATGGCCCTGCGATCAGAAGTAAGCCACCTCTCAGAGTCCGCAACAGAGCTTGCCTCCGGTACGGTGCGGATCGCGAAAGTTCAGGCGAGAAGCTTGGTCTATGAAATCGAAGCGCATGTCAGGGCAAGGCCGCTGACTGCCGTTGGTATCGTTGCGGCGGTCGCCTACCTCTGGGGCGCTACGCGCTGATGCCCTTTGCATCGTCGCTTCCTTCTGAAGTCGTAAACCACACCGCGGCTTGGCAGATCGCTGTTGCGGGACCGATCAAACGCCGCCTGGCGCCCATGGGGCATATTCTGGGGCGAACCGCATGCTCAAAGGCCACAAAGCATCGCGTCGGCAGCAAACATTGAGGCCCGCAATTCTATACTGCTTCCGTTTGCATGATCGTCTCGCGCGACTGTTCTGAAGCCTCGTTATCGTCTGGCGGCACGGCGGCGCTGAAGCCCTTCATCGCCTGTGCGTCGGCGCGCGCTGCAGCTTCGCGGAGCAATGTTGCGAAAACGTCAAGCGATACCCTGTCCGCGCGCATAAGCTGCCGGATCAGCGGATCGCACAATATCTCTGAGATGGTCATATCGCGCATGGTTGCCTCCTGATGATGAAAACAATCTAGCCGCGATTGATTACAATCTAATGTAACCGCGACGGCGAAAAGATGGCCACAGACCGGTCGTCAATCATAAGCCGCATTCAAGACCGTCGGATTCACCCACTCTTTCGTCGATGTCGTCGTTGCGGAGATTAAGATGCACGGCTGTGCAAAAAACCCTTCGCCCGAACCCTTTTGTCATCCCGATGTCACGCGTCAGCGGTAGCTAGCACCAGCAGCCACACGCGGGGTGCGACCGCGAAACGAATGGAGAGGGTGATGAACAGACGCGAGTTTCTTATCACATCGTCGGCCGCAGCAGCTCTGCTGGCTGTGCCGCGTTTTGCCGCCGCAGGAGCGACGACGATTGATCTCTACAGCGGCTCGGACGCCAATATCGTCGACTTCTGGAACAACATCGTCCGTCCGGCCTTCGAAGCGGCCCATCCGGACGTTGCCTTGAAGGTCACTGATGCCGGCGACAATACCGGTCTGCGCGCCATTGCCGATCGAGCCCTGGCCGCCCTCCAGACCAAGACCGATCCGCAGGCAGACATCTTCGAAACCTTCGATCCACGCCTGCCGACGGGTGGGATCGACGCCGGTCTTTGGGTCAAGTTCTCTGCAGAGAACATCGAAGGCTTCGACCGCATCAATCCGCTGAGCACCGACAGCGAATATTCGCTTCCCTACCGCGGCTCGCAGGTTCTTCTCGCCTACGACAAGGCCAAGCTCGACCCAAAGGATGCGCCGAAGACTTGGGAACAGCTGGTTTCATGGATCAAGGCCAATCCGGGCCAGTTTATCTACAATCGTCCCGACAAAGGTGGTTCAGGCGGCAACTTCGTTCGCCGCGCTATCCATGAGGCCAACGGCCGCGATCCGAAGAAATTCACGATCGACAACTTCTCGGCTGATTACGCCAATCAGACCCTGGCGCCCGCCTGGGCGATCCTCAACGACCTTGCGCCGTCGCTCTATGAAAAGGGCGCCTATACGGCTGGCAACACGCAGTCGATTCAGCTTCTGGCGCAGGGGGTGGTCACGATGACGCCGGTCTGGTCCGACCAGGTCCTGCAAGCGATCTCGCAGGGCGTTCTGCCGGAAGCGACCGGCCTCGTTCAGCTCGGCGACCTTGCGCTTTGCGGCAATTTCTCGCGCATGACGGTGTTTTCGAACGGCGCGCATAAGGACGCGGCCCTGAAGCTCGCCGCCTTCCTGCTGACAAAGGAGATGCAGGAAGCGATCATCACCGAGATCGGCGGTTTTCCGGCCATCTCCTGGGACCATATCTCCGATGAACTCCGCCAGAAATATGCCGATGTCGTCCCGGCGACGATCCCCACCTTTCCGAGCGGCGATTGGGAGCCTGCCATCAACGACGGCTGGTACCGCAGCGTCGCGCCGGGCATCAGCCGTAGCTGATGCGCAGGGATTTTGCGCCACCATCGCTGGCGCGCTGGCGCGCACCAGCCGCCACGAACGCTTCGGCAGGGCTTCTCCTCGTCGCCTTGCCGGTGCTTTTGCTTTGTTGGCTGATCGTCTATCCGATCATCGCCGCAGTCGTCGGCACGATCTTCTTTCGCCAACCGGACGGCGCGACTTTCTTTTCGCTTGCTTCCTACCGCTTTTTCTTCAGCGATGCCTATAGCCTGGCCAATCTCTGGCTTACGCTCTGGACGACGCTGGTTTGCGGCCTGCTGCTTCTCGCCACTGGCCTGCCGATCGCCCTTTATCTGCGCTTTTCGCAGGGACGGCTCGCAGCCTATGTCCAAGGCCTTGCAATCTTTCCGATGTTCGTACCGTCGATCATCCTCTCCTACGCGCTTATCCGCACGATCGGTCCGAACGGCACCATCGACATCCTCCTGAACGCGACCGGCCTGCCAAAACTGCCGTCTCCATATCTGACGCCCTGGGGGCCGGTGATCGGCCTCGTCTGGGACAATCTTCCCCTGACCGTGCTGATGCTGGCGGCCGGATTGGGCAATATCGCGAAAAGCTCGATCGAGGCAGCGCGCGATGTCGGTGCCTCTCCGCTGCGGGTCTTCATTTCGATTATCCTGCCGTGCATGGGCAATTCGTTTCTCGTCACGGCCTCCTTCGCCATCCTCGGCATCTTTTCGTCCTTCACGCTGCCATACGTGCTTGGTCCAGCTTCGCCGGAGATGATGGGGCCGTTCATGCAACGCACCTTCTCCGACCTCAACGACCCGCTGAATGCTCTGACGCAAGCGGTGATCACCTTCGGCTTCTGCCTGGTGTTCGGGATCTTCTATGTTCGCTCGATCGCGAAAAACCGGGAGGGCGGCCGATGAGTCTTGGTACAAGTGCCGGTACGGTAAGGATCGATTGGGTTGGCATCCTGTTTGCGGCGCTGCTGACGCTGTTCATCGCGCTTCCGCTGATTGTTGTCGGAACCTGGGCCTTTACCGAGGTCTGGCGCTATCCCTCTGTCATTCCGCAGCAGTTCGGGCTGCGCTTTTGGTCGCAGACGCTATCGCGCTCCGACGTCTGGGAATCGCTATTTCTCAGCCTTCGGCTGACGGCGACCGTAACGCTGCTGTCGGCTGTCATCTGCCTGCCGGCGGCTTACGCATTTGCGCGCATGACCTTTCCGGGCAGGAACATCCTCTTCCTGTCCTTTCTTGCGTCGCACGCCTTCCCGAAGTTCGGCCTGCTTGTCGCGATCGCCGGCATCTTCCTGCAGCTCGGCCTGATCAGCACCTTCTGGGGTGTCGTCCTGATCCAGCTCGTCGGCACCCTCATGCTGATGATCTGGATCCCTGTCGCGGCGTTCCAGAACGTCGACCGGCGCATGGAGGAAGCGGCCCGGGATGCAGGTGCGGCGCCACTGCGGGTGTTCTGGTCGATCACTCTTCCGCAGGCCGCACCGACAATCGCGGCTGCGCTTCTGCTCACCTTTGTTGGAACCTTCTACGAAACGGAAGGAGCGTGGCTGATCGGTGCTCCCGAGGTCCGAACCATGCCGGTATTGATGATCACCTTCATCAACAATCAGATCGTCGTGCAGTACGGCGCAGTCCTGTCGGTCATGTTGTGGGTGCCGTCCTTCATCGCGCTGATGTTTGCCCGCCGCATCGTTGGAACCGGCGCCTTTGCCCGCGGCCTTGGCGCGTGACGTGCGGATCGGGCATGACCCGAAGAAAGGCTTGGGATGGCACGCTTGACGATCAAAGAGATTTCGAAGGCCTTCGGCGCTTCGTTCGCGGTGCGCGATTTCTCGCTCGATGTCGATGATGGCGAGCTCGTCTGCCTGCTCGGACCATCGGGCTCCGGCAAGTCGACGCTTCTTCGCATGATCGGGGGTTTCGAACGACCGAGTGCAGGTTCAATTCTCATCGACGCCAGGGACGTTACGACACTTGCGCCGGAGAAGCGCCCGACAGGGATGGTGTTTCAAAGCCATGCGCTCTGGACGCATATGGACGTCTTCAACAACGTTGCGTTCGGGTTGAAGATACGCAGGCTGCCGAAACCCGAGATCAGGGAGCGCGTTGAAGGCGCGCTCGCGCTTGTCGGCCTTTCCAACTACGGAAAGCGGATGACGACACAACTTTCGGGCGGGCAGCAGCAGCGTGTGGCATTGGCGCGCTCGCTCGTGCTGGAGCCGAAGATTTTGCTGCTCGACGAGCCCTTTGCCAGTCTCGACCAGCATTTGCGCGAGCGCCTGCGGGAAGAGGTGCGCGACATTCAGCAGCGCCTCGGCATCACGACCCTGTTTGTCACTCATGGGCAGGACGAAGCGCTGGCGCTTGCCGACCGGGTCGTCGTCATGCGGGATGGCGGCGCGGAACAGATCGCACCGCCGGACGTCATCTACCGCGAACCGAAGACCGAATTCGTGGCAGGTTTTATCGGCTCCATGAATTTCGTTCGCGTGAAGATCCGCAACGGGATGATTGAACATCCGGACTTTTCGCTTGCTGTGCCGGTCGCAGACGGCGATCTCGTGCTCGCCTTCCGCCCCGAAGCGCTCGCGCTCAGCCCGTCAAAGAAGTCAGGCGCCGGCATCGTGCATCGCAGCATCGATTTCGGCACCCACAGGATCGTCGATATCGACCTTGCGGACGGCACGCGGCTCAAGGCCATGACACCACCGGATGTCGATTGGACAAGGGGCTCCCTTGTGGAACCGGCAGCCAACGCCTATTTCGCCTTTCGTGAGAACAAGCTCGTCCACCGGTCGGCCGCCGGCGAGCTGCAAACCGATCGGATGCTCGGACATGTCTGACCGCAGGGGGATTGCCGTCGAAACGGGTGCGCACCGGACATGGCTGAAATGGCATCGTGGCCATCGCTTCGCCGGCGACATCTCATTTACGCGCCGGCGGATTGCCGAAGGCATGTTGCTCGGCGCCAGCGTCGAGATAGATCTCAGTCGTTTTTGCGGCGAAGGTTTTGCGGTTCTTCACGATGAAACACTTGATCGGGCCACGACGGGCACGGGCCGTGTCCTGGATGCTTCGCAGGAGTATCTGCGTGGCCTGCAGCTTCGCGATGATACTGGCGTGCCGACAGATCACCCGGTGATGCTGATCGACGATCTCGGGCAGCTTCTTCTTGCGGGCGAATGCGATGAAAATGCCGTCCTGCAGCTGGATCTCAAGGAGGCGTCGGCGAGTATCCGCGACGTGGATATCACCGCCTTTGCCGCAGCAATGTCGCCGGTCGCGCGGTCGGTCATTCTGTCTGGGGGTGATGCCAGAGCCGTCGAACGGCTTTCCGGCGCGGTCCCCGACATGCCGATCGGCTATGACCCTTGTCACGACGGGGCGATTGAGCGCTTGACCGAAAGCCGCGACTTCGCAGGTTTCGTGGAAACAGCGCTGAAGGCATCGCCGCGCGCACGGATGTTCTATCTATACTGGGAATTGGTGCTCTTTGCCGACGCTGAAGGTTATGACCTCATTGGCGCCTTCCATCGTGCTGGTCGCCGCGTCGATGCCTATACCATCACGGCAGCCGTTCCCGAAGTCTTGCCGAAGGTTCGACGGCTTCTTGCCCTGAAAGCGGATCAAATCACCACCGACGATCCGGTTGGGCTTGAAGCGCTGCTGGTCAAGCACCTGTAAGTCGAGCTGCGTTAAATCCCTGGACAAGCCACGGATGGATCGCGCTGTTTGCGGCGAGGATATCGCCGTTTGCCGTGACTGGCCCGCCGGAAAAGGCCGAAACCTGCCCGCCAGCCTCTTCAACCAGAAGGACCGACGCGCCATAATCATGCAGCGACAATCCGTCTTCGAAGAAGCCGTCCAGCCGTCCGCATGCCACATAGGCAATTGAAAGTGCTGCTGAGCCCAGCCGCCGCACACCTGCCGTATTGGCCATCAGCCGCTTGAGCGCGGTGAAGTAGGTGTCCTCGCTGACGGCTTTCACTTGTCCTGGAACGGGCAGTCCAGCGCCGATCAGGACGTTTTCGATTTCGGCATTGTCGATGCAGCGGATCGGCTCGCCGTTCAGATAAGCGCCGCCGCCGGCCTCCGCGCTGAACAGTTCATCCTGCATGGCATCATAGACGACGCCGGCCACGATGCGACCACCTTCGGCGATCGAAATGGTCATGCCGAAATGCGGAATGCCCCAGGCGTAGTTTGTCGTGCCGTCGATCGGGTCGATATAGATGACAGGTGTGCTGGCCTCGGCATCACGATTGCCGACGGCTTCCTCTCCTTTGATCGCGTAGGTAGGAAAGGCTTTCGCCACCTCATCGACGATGATCCGCTCGACCGCCACGTCGATTTCCGTCTGGTAGTCACGCGGTGCCTTCGACACGATCTCGCTCACCAGCCGCCGCTTTAGCGACCTGCGGGCGGTTTGCCCCGCTTTCAGTGCCGTATTTGCCAGAAGCGAAAGGCGTTGCGAGGCCGCCGGTGACAAGCGGGTGGAGACTGAGGACGAGGTCATGAAGAATTCTTATGGAAAGGATGCGGACGTCGTTTGCAAGAAAGCTTTCGCAGAGACGCATGAAGTTTTTGTGACGTAAGAGGGCAGGGATGCAGACAGGATTGTGTTCGGGCAAACAAAAATAGCCGGGACGCCGCACGCGTCCCGGCGAACAAAGGCTCTGTCAACGCGCCGTTCAGACGCCGATCTTGCCGCCGCCAATCTTGGTGATGGCTAGTACAGACGGGCGCACTGGCATGTCATCCTTGAAGTCCGGCCATCTGGTGGAAAGATCCTCGTAATAGGATGGGCGGCCATGGCCGGCCCAGTCATCACCGCCGTCACCGGGATGCTGCACGGCGACGAAAGCCGTTTCGTCATCCGGGGTAAAGAGCGGGCCACAGAGCTCGGCACCGACCGGGACGCGGAAGAAAAGGCGAGAGGTGGCGCGGGCGTCCCCCTCGGTGTCGACAGCCCAAAGGCCGTCAGTGCGGCCGGTGGCCTTGTTGTTATTCCCGTCGGTTGCGACCCAAAGACGGCCGGCCGAATCGACGGCGCAGTTGTCCGGCATGCCGAACCAACCGTTCTTGGAAGTTTCGGTCGAAAAAGTCGCGCCGACTTCGGCAACCGAAGGATCGCCGCACTTCAAGAGAACTTCCCATTTGCCTGAAGTTGCAGAGAAATCGCCGCCATCCTCGGTGATCTCGATGATGTGACCGAAGGCGTTGTCGGGGCGGGGATTTGCGGCGTCCACCTGATCGGCCTTGCGCTTGCTGTTATTGGTCAGCATGACGTAAACCTTGCCGTTGACGGCGTTCGGTTCGATGTCTTCCGGCCGGTCCATTTTCGTTGCGCCGACAGTGTCGGCGGCGCGACGCGTTTCGATGAGAACATCGGCCTGGCTGGCAAAACCGTTTTCGGCCGTCAGCGGTCCCTGGCCGAAGATGAGCGGCAGCCACTGCAACGTACCGTCCTCGGCAAACTTGGCCACGTAAAGCGTGCCTTCATCGAGTAGATCAAGGTTGGCGGCACGATCGTTCGCATTGAACGTTCCCGTCGTCACAAACTTGTAGACATAGTCGAAGCGTTCATCGTCGCCGAGATAGAAGACAACATGGCCGTCCTTGTCGACGATCGATGCCGCCCCCTCATGCTTGGTCCGGCCAAGAGCAGTGCGCTTCTTCGGGGTCGCGGTCGGATCCATGACGTCGACTTCGACGATCCAGCCAAAGCGATTCGGTTCGTTCGGTTCCTTGGAGAGATCGAAGCGGTCGTAATAATTGGCCCAATCGTAACTGCCTTCCGGCACGCCGTAGCGCTTGTAATTGGCGGCTTCCTTATGGCCTTGCGGCAGTTCGCCGGAGAAATAGCCGTGGAAATTTTCTTCAGCCATGATGTAGGTGCCCCAAGGGGTCACGCCGCCCGCACAGTTGTTGAACGTGCCGATGACGCGCGTGCCGGTGGCGTCCGCCGAGGTCTTGACCCGCTCATGACCGGCGGCCGGGCCGGTAAGCTGCATTTCCGTGGTAGAGGTGATGCGGCGGTTGTAGCGGCCTTCCGGAACGACCTGCCACTTTCCGTCGACCTTGCGGATCTCGACGATTGTGCCGCCATGCGCGGCCATTTCGACGTCGACCTGTTCCTTGCTGAGCTTGCCCTGGGAGATTTTCCCGTCGACGATCTTGACGATGCCGGGAAACATCAGGTGCGGGTTCGTATATTCGTGGTTTACGACAAGCAGCCCGTGGGTCGAAGAACCTTCAAGCGGGATGAAGCCGACATAGTCGTTGTTGTAGCCGAATTGCCGGCGCTGGGCTTCTGCCGTCTGCTTGGTAGGGTCGAAGGCCGGTGCGTCGGCAAAGAGCGCGTCGCCCCAACGCAAAAGGACGTCGGCGCTGTAGCCTTCGGCGACGTGATGGTTGGCATCCACGCCGGCCTCGACTTCCGGGAAGGAGAAGGCAGAAGCGCCATTCGCGCGCGCCTTTTCCGCCGTCATCAACGCCACTGGGCTGACGGTCGCAGTAATGGCGGCAACTGCAAGCGAACCCTGGAGGAAACTACGGCGCGAAAAGCGCTTGCTGATGATTTCGCCCATGGTCGGATTGAGGCTTGAATTGTGGCCTTCGCCATCTGCGTCTTCAAGTTGCGTCGTGGGGAATATCTTTTGAGAAAGATGTTCATTCATGGGACTGGCTCCAAAGTTGAGAACGGCCCCCTAGTTTTGGAGCCGTTCTAAACTTAGGGCTGGGATATTACGGAAATGCGACAATTTCCTTGCAGCTCGCTCGTGAGCCGTCCCGGTCGGATAAAATTTAATGCCGCGTCATTTTATGCCAGTTCTGGACATCCTTCGCCGTGATCCAGATGCGGCCATCGAAAGCGATCTCGCCATGATCGAATTTCCAGCTCGCGATAAGTTCCAGTACGCTCAGATCCTGCGGCAGCCACCGTGGGTCAGGCGCAGCTTGAACACCAGCAAGCGCATCTTTCGTCACACACACGGCTTGATGCGTGTCGTCGGCCTTCATGACGATAAGCGCATCGTTGCCGATCAGGTTGAACGTATCCGGTAAAGCGATAAGCTGCATTTGCAAACTCCTTGGAGAAGATATCCAGCCCAAGCGCCACGTGTCTGAAGCTGCAAAGCCGGCCACGCGACGTGCTGCCTTGCTATCGCCGAAAAGCAGCGCCCCATTGATAGGCCGGCATGGTTAACGAAAGGTTACCGGCTCCCAGCCCGTAGGGCGCCAACAGGGCCGAATTTCGTCGGCAACCTCTTTATCCACAGCAGGAATTGCAGGCCGGGCTTGCTTTTCTCGAACGCCGAGGCTGAGATGGTGGGTGAAAATTTCGTCTGCAAGGCATGCTCGGCCACGTCCCGTTCCTGCACATCGGCCATTCGCCTGCCTCCGCTGTAAAGCGGTTCTTAATTTAGACCGAAAGAAACTTTTTAACGGGAACACGTCGACCGCATGGGATGATAACAATAGCGTCGAACTAAGAATGTAATGTTGAATGGCCTGCACGAACGGCTCCCGCTTCGTGTCGGTGATACAACCGCGGAGCGCTGCATGACGAACGAAAAATCCGGCCCACCACAGGCTTTCCTTGTGGCGGTGCTTTTTTCCCTCAAGCGCGCTTTCCTGGGTGTCGGAGCTACGAGCTGCATCGTCAACATATTGGCGCTCACTGGCTCCTTCTTCATGTTGCAAGTCTATGACCGGGTGATTCCGGGTCGAAGCCTGCCCACACTTGCCGGGCTTGCGATCATTGCAGCAACGCTCTTCATCTTCCAGGGATTGCTCGATTTTATCCGCTCGATGCTGTTGATGCGCGCCGGAGCGGCCGTCGACGAGCGTTTGGGAGGCGACGTCTATAACTCCCTGATCCTGTTGCCCTCGCGGATGCGAATGCCGGGCGACGGTCTGCAGTCGATCCGCGATCTTGATACCGTACGCGGTTTTCTGTCCGGCCCCGGGCCAACGGCGCTGTTCGATATGCCGTGGATGCTTTTTTACATCGGTCTGTGCTTTCTCTTTCACGTCTGGATCGGTGTCACGGCGCTTGCCGGTGCGGTGATGTTGATTGGCCTTACAGCACTCGCCGAATACAAGTCCCGCAAACCGGCAAAGATTGCCGCTGAGCTTTCCGCGCGGCGGCTGAATCTTGCCGAAGCGACACGGCGGAACTCCGAGGCCGTGCTGGCCATGGGGTTCGGATCGTTGCTGGCCGCAAAATGGACCGAGGTTAACAACCGGTATCTTGCCAATCATATCTCGGCGACGACCGTCACGACCAGTCTGATGTCGATCTCAAGAGTCCTTCGGATGATGCTGCAATCCGGCGTGCTGGCGGTCGGCGCCATCCTGGTGGTCAGGCAAGAGGCGACGCCCGGGATCATGATCGCAAGTTCCATCCTCGTCAGCAGGGCGCTGGCACCTGTGGAGCTTGCAATCGGACAATGGAAGGGCTTTGTCGCCGCCCGGCAAAGCTGGAGCAGACTGACAAAGCATCTGGAGCTGCTACCGACCGAGGAGCGGCATGTCGACCTGCCTGCGCCGACCGCGAATCTGTCCGTGGAAGCGCTTCACCTTGCCGTTCCTGGTACCCGGACGATGGTACTGCGCGGGATCTCGTTCAGAGCGGAGGCCGGAGACGCCGTCGGCGTCATCGGGCCGAGCGCATCTGGAAAATCGTCGCTTGCCCGCGGACTGGTCGGTCTTTGGAAACCTATCAGCGGCTCGGTGCGTCTCGACAAGGCGTCCCTTGATCAGTGGGACCCGTCATCGCTCGGCCGGTCGATCGGCTATCTACCGCAGGAAGTGTCGCTTTTCGAGGGCTCCATTGCCGAAAATATCGCGCGTTTCGACACAGATGCCCCGTCCGAGAAAATCATTGCAGCGGCAAGAGCTGCGGGCGTCTACGAGATGATCGTGCAGTTTCCCGATGGCTTCGACACCCAGATCGGCGAGAACGGATCGATGCTTTCGGCCGGGCAGCGCCAGCGCATTGGCCTGGCGCGCGCGCTCTATGGCGATCCCTTCCTTGTCGTCCTGGATGAGCCGAACTCGAACCTCGACAGCGATGGCGAGGCAGCGCTCGCTCAGGCGATCGCAGGCATCCGGGCACGCAAGGGCATTGCCATCGTCATTGCCCACCGGCCAAGTGCGCTGGCGGCCGCCAATCTCGTTCTGGTACTCGCCAATGGACAACTTCAGGCCTTCGGGGCGAAGGACGAGGTTCTCAATAAGGCAACCGTTTCGACAGCTCCGCGCAGTGGCACGCTGACGGTTATAGCAGGAGGCGACAGTTGATCGACAAGCGAGCGCCCATATCCGAAGCTGCAATCAGCCGCCTTACGACGATCGCACTCGCGATGGTCCTGCTTCTGGTCGGCGTGGTTGGAGGCCTCGGAGCCACGACCTACCTTTCCGGCGCGGTGATTGCGAACGGCACGCTTGTCGTCGACAGCTATGTGAAGCCCGTTCAGCATCAAAAGGGGGGCACTGTCGGGAAAATCTTCGTCAAAAACGGCGGGCTGGTGGAGGCTGGGCAGATCCTCGTGCATCTGGACGACGCGCCATTGCGGGCAAACCTCGCAATCATCTCCCGGCGACTGAACGAGCTGTCGGCCGCCTCTGCCAGGCTTGGCGCCGAACGGGACGGCGTTGAGGAGATTGGGTTTCCCGATAGTCTGTTAGAACGGGCAGGCGAAGCTGGAAACGGCGGCATCATCGAAGGCGAGCGCCGATTGTTCGAAAATCGCCGGACATCGCGTGCCAGCAGGAAAGCCCAGTTGCGCGAACGCATCCAGCAATTGCGGCAGGAAGCGGAGGGACTTGTCGCCCAGCAGACCGGCAAGAAGGCAGAGATGGCACTGATCGACAAGGAGCTTGCGAGCGTCAGGCGCCTGTTCGACCAAGGTATCGTGCCTGTCAACCGCCTCTATGCCCTTGAACGCGAGTCCGCGCGCCTGACGGGCGAGCTCGGAAGCCTCGTGGCAAGCGTTGCGCAGACGAACGGTAAGGTCACCGAGACGGAATTGCAGATCATTCAGATCGATGACGATCACCGCAGCGAAGTATCGGACGAACTTCGCAAGACGCAGAGCGACATCGGAGAATTCTCCGAACGAATGGTCGCCGCAAGAGACGAACTGCGGCGCGTTGACATCCGGGCGCCTCAGACAGGTATCGTCCATCAGCTTACGGTCCACTCCGCCGGCGCCGTCGTTCCACCCGGTGAGCCGATCATGCAGATCGTGCCCGCCCGCGATACGTTGACGCCCGAAGTGCGCGTGTTACCTCAGGACATCGATCAGCTATCCATCGGCCAAGAGGTCAGGCTGCGATTTTCCGCCTTCAACCAAAGGAACACGCCCGAAATCAACGGTATCGTGCAGCAGATTGCCGCCGATCTGACGACGGATCGGGAGAGCGGCACGACCTACTATGCCGTCCGGATCTCGGTTGATCAGAGCGAATGGAGCCGATTGGGCGGTCTTGTGCCCGTCCCCGGCATGCCGGTGGAAGCATTCGTGCAAACAGGTGCGCGTACGGCGCTTGCCTATTTGACGAAGCCTCTGACCGATCAGGTGGCGCGCGCTTTCCGGGAGGACTGAGTGATCTGGCGGGCGTGCGGCGAGGGCAAGCAAGTCTTCGCCGTGTCATTATGGATCAATATGGTCCGAACGCCAGATGGTGGCACAGTGGCAAACGCGCGTTGATATTTCCATTAGGTCTGTTGCAGGCTTTCCGTGGGAGGTCGAAGCGAAAATCAATCGAAAGGTGTCAAAACCGCCTAAATCGTCATCTATTATCGCAAGGCAGAAAACGAAGGAGAATCATGTATGGCAAGCTCGGTTACGAACGCCGTTGGTAAATCACTCTTTTATAGCGGTGCATCGAGCGCCTGGTTTTCGGCCAAAGGTTCAGGCCCTGTGCTGAATGGGACGAGCGGCAACGATTCGATATGGGGCGACGCCTCCGTAAACGTTACCATGCAGGGCGGAACGGGTGACGACATCTATTACCTCTATTCCAGCATCAACCGCGCGGTGGAGGCCCCGAACGCCGGGGTCGATACCATCAGCACCTGGATGAGCTATACGCTTCCTGAAAACTTCGAAAATCTAACGGTCACCGGCAGCGGCCGCTACGCCTTTGGCAATGCGACGGACAATATCATCACCGGCGGGTCCGGAAGTCAGACGATAGATGGTCGCGCTGGCAACGATGTCCTCATCGGCGCCGGCGGTTCCGATACGTTCATCTTCACGCGCGGCAACGGCAGCGACCTTGTCGTCGATTTCGGCACCGACGATACCGTCCGATTGAACGGCTACGGGCTGTCGAGCTTCGATCAGGTCGTAAGCCACCTCACACAGGAGGGCGCAAACCTGCGCCTCGATCTCGGTGGCGGCGAAAGTATCGTTTTTGCGAACAAAACCGTCGCCGACCTCAGCGCGAATCAGTTCCAGCTGACGCTCGACCGGTCCGCACTCACGCTCACATTTGCCGATGAATTCAACAGCCTGTCGCTGCGCAACGGCGACCAGGGCGTCTGGGATGCCAAATTCTGGTGGGCGCCGGAAAAGGGCAGCTCGCTCCCCGGCAATGGCGAACTCCAGTGGTACATCAATCCGTCCTATTCTGCGACCTCGGCCGTCAATCCCTTCTCCCTTCAGAATGGGGTGCTGACCATAACAGCGGCGCCGGCCTCCGAAGCGATCCAATCGCAGATCAACGGCTACGATTATACGTCGGGCCTCTTGAACACGCATTCCTCCTTCGCTCAGACCTACGGCTACTTCGAAATGCGCGCCGACATGCCGACCGAGCAGGGTGCCTGGCCGGCTTTCTGGCTGCTGCCTGAAGATGGTTCGTGGCCGCCGGAACTCGACGTCGTCGAGATGCGGGGACAGGATCCGAACACCGTCAACGTGACAGTCCACAGCAACGAGACCGGCTCGCGCACCACGGACTCGACGCCCGTCAAGGTCCCAAGCACCGATGGCTTCCACACCTATGGGGTCTTATGGGACGAAGATCAGATCGTCTGGTATTTCGACGATGTCGCCGTAGCCCATGCCGATACGCCGGCCGACATGCATGATCCAATGTACATGCTGGTAAATCTGGCCGTCGGCGGCACGGCCGGAACGCCGGGTGCCGGGTTCGCCGATGGGGCACAGATGAAGATAGACTACATCCATGCCTATTCGCTCGATGATGCCCCGGTCACGGCCAGCGCCCAATCCGCCGAATGGCACATATGATCGTCGCTTATCTCAAGCGACAGACTTGGTTGCTAGCGCTCGGCTGGTGAACGGGTCGTGCATTTGAGCGCCATGGCGATGGCGCTCAATCAGCCCCTTAGACACGGCGCGCGTTAGGGCTGCCTTATTCTTAATATATTATAAACTCAGGATATTTTACCTTGGATCGATGAAGGGGCTCCGAACATCGATTCTTTCCTGCCTTTGTCTGCTTGTTTTCATCGCTGAAGCAGGGGGCCTTTTTGCGGCGGATGTGTCGCCCTGGAAGAGTTCAAACAACGCGCTGGTTGTCGACGCCTATGAAATGAATGAGATCGATTGGCAGGCCCTGCTCAAGGACGAGCGCGTCGCGGCCTTTATTTCCAAGGCATCGGATGGTCTACCTGAGAGCTTCAGCTGCCAGGGAGAGCACCGCGGAGACACGTTTGCGCATTGCAAGACGATGTGGCGGAAATACGCGGTAAGCCGCGAGCTCTATACGAGCCGCCGCATGATCGCCCGACAGAACGGGTTGCTCTGGGGTGCCTACCATGTCGGCCGGCCAGGCAATCCCATCGACCAGGCCAATCACTTCCTCGACTATGCGACGCCGGATGCGGACGATCTGATGGTCCTCGACATCGAAGGTATCGACCCCGATCTGTTCATGTCGCTCGAGGATGCGCAGATATTTGTCGGGCACATCAGGGCAAGAACCGGACGCTATCCGATCCTTTACACCAACCATGATACGGCACGCTATATTGCCGCATATCGGCGCGACTACAGTGTACTGGCCAGGCTGCCCCTTTGGTATGCGCGTTACAAGCCGGACATCCGCAAGGTCTTCCCGCTCGGGAACTGGCAGAACTATTTTCTCTGGCAGTTTTCTTCCGCCAGCAACTGTTCAAAACGGCGTTGTCCTTATCGCGTGCCGGGCACGCTGACCGATATCGACGTGAACGTCGCAGCAATGTCCAAGGAGGAACTGCGCCGTGCCTGGCCCCAAGGCGGTCTCCTGCACCCTGCCGAGCCCGATCCTCCGTTAATCCTTGCAAAGATCGAATTCGGCTCCGTGCCGCTTGAAGCGCCGCAACTTGACCGGATCGTAACGTCTTCGATCTCGCCGGGCCGCCGCTGACGAGCACTTGATCAACCCGTCACCGGTGGCGTCCAATCGAACCGGGCCTTCAGGGCCTGCCGGATGGAAAAGGGAAAACACCCTGTTAACCAGTCCAGCCGGAAGTGGGGCAGGCCCGGAACCGTTCTGGGATGAAACCGTTCCCGCTTCGGGAGGTGCTGCGTCATGAAAAGGGCTATCTGGGATACTCCAATCACTCTTGAGGATCCGGCAACGGGCATTATGCGAACGGTCAAGACCGTGCGGCAAGCCAAGTCGATGCTTGATCATTCCTGGCCGGCTTATCATGGAAGCCAGTTCCGACGAGCAGAGCAGGTATGTGACGACGCTCTTAATGGCGGGTGCGACGGTACCAAAGCCCGGCAAGCATTCATTGCTGCAGCGGTTGAAGCGCACTTCCGTTTGAGCTGACGGAAAGTTCCACCGCCGTATGGGCAGCCCGCAAACAAGCACGGGCTAACTTCCGATAAGGACGTGTATGCCGCCATGCGCTGGCAGTCCGCGATAGATCAGCGGCTGGTGCTTGCGGCAGTACCATCGTGTGGCGCCGGTGCTCTCCTCGAAGCCGTAACAGCCCCATTGCGTGCAACGGCTGCCCCTTGCATCTTCATGCTCGCAGTAATGGTTCTCATGGACGTTTGCACCCGGCGCTGTCGTGTGTCCTTCGAAACTCATCCTGGCAATCCTTCCAAGTGCGGTATTAAGCGCGTCCATTTTCGTTTGGGCAATCTCTGGAAATGCACGTCCAATCCTCCAGTTCCTTCCAGGGATCGCAATACCAATGACTTCGCGACCGAACCGTGAACTCTAGGTGACCATGCCTCCGATAGGTTTTGTTTCCGGCGCATTTTGATTGCTTGATTGCAATTAAGGAGGGTATCGCCGTGCCAGATTCGTCTCCTAATCATCCCCTGGCAGTCGAGGCCCGTTCCCGGCGGCGCAACGAGTTTCTGGCGTTTCTTGTGCTTGCATTCGGCATCTGGCCGCTGGTCGCTGTCGGCGCGCTTGGCGGCTACGGTTTTCTCGTCTGGATGTTTCAGATCGTGTTCGGCCCTCCCGGGCCGCCTGCGCATTGAGGCTCATCATGCGCGCCGAACCTCTCTCGCGTCGCCAGTTTCTCGTGGGCTCCCCGGTTTCCAGGCATGCTCGCATCCCGCCGCCCGGCGCATCCGCCGAAGGGCTCGACGCCTGCACCGGGTGTGGCTGTGCGCCGAGCGATGTCCCACCGGCATAATCCGTCTGGTCGACGGTGGGACGATCAATACACGACCGAAGTTTCTCGAAAAACGCCTCGAGCTTGCGCAACATGAACGGGCACGCCTGAAAGCCAATGACAGCCTCGAGTGCCGCAATTGCCATTCATCGACGGCGATGGATCTGCAGAAACAGGCGCAACGGGCCGCCGATATCCATACCCGTTATCTCTTGTCTGGCAAAGCGACCTGCATCGATTGCCACAAAGGCATCGCACACGAGCTTCCCAACATGGAAGGGGTTGATCCGGGCTGGAAAATGCCGAAGGAACTCGAGGGAAAGAAAATGGCAGGCAATTCGCCGATCGATGACCTTAGCCGTGCTTTGGACGAAATTCACCCCGGGGCGTTCTAAGCAGGGCAGTGTGGCAGTCGTGGGTGGATTTTCAGTATCGCGGTTCAGGCCTAGACGCGACATAGATCGCAACCGCCGCCATCAGAACTCCAGCGCCAACCAAGGCAATTGCTGAAGTTCTGAAAAATACGAGCAGGATGAGAAAGCTGCAAATCATCGAAATACAGGCGAGAAGCTTGTGACGTCGCCGGATCGCCCCTTGGCGGCGCCAATTTCGCAGTGGCTCGCCGAAGCGCGGATGGGCAAGCAGCCAGCGCTCAAAGCGCGGGGAGGAGCGCGAGAACAAAGCAGCGGCAAGGATCAGGAACGGTGTCGTCGGAAGCAGTGGCACGAAGATACCAACAACACCAATTGCAACGAAACCAAAGCCAAAGGCAGCAAACAGCAGCCGCACGGGATGTCCTTTCATCAAGCGGCTTCAGCCGTTCAATCGCTCCAAAGCGCCGATCGCCCAGCCGTTTCTCCTATCAGCATACCACAGGGATGCGGGGAGAATAGGATTGCGGTACGCGCGGTTCAACCTTGCGCAAATCCCGTTTCCCACCAAAGCGAATATCTCGGTAAAAGCGACCAGGTATGCAAACTCAAGATCTCAGGCCTTATGGTGCTTGTATGACAATCCCATAGCTCGGATCAATCCACGCAAGCTGGTCGCGAATCATCGTCACACCCGGGACATTCTCAGCCGCTACGATTGCTGCGCCGCGCTCGCGCTCGTCCAGCACAGATCCGTTGAGCGTCACGACGCCATTGTTGACGCTGGCACGAATGAGGCCATTTTTGGCCCAGGATTGAGCCGCCAGCTCTTCGGCGATCGCCGCAGCGATGGCGACGTCCGATAACGGTTGGCCTGTTTCTGCCGGCGGTTCGCGTAGGGGTTTCAGAAAATCCGAGCGCGTGACGATGCCGACAAGCCGCCCATCCGTCACCACTGGCAGGCGTTTCACCTTCGACTTTTCCATCAGATCGACCGCCTCTCCAAGCGTCGTGTAGGGCGACACCGTCATCACCGGGGTAGACATGACCTCCTCGACCTTCCGTCCATGCGCCCGGATATACTCCTCGGCGACCTTTCCGGGGCTTGCCAAAAGCCCCAGCCACCATGAACGCTGGCGCTCGGTGTCGAGCTCGCTGCGCCGCAGAAGATCGCTTTCGCTGATGAGGCCGACGAGCATGCCTTGCGGCTCGACGACCGGCAGGCCGCTAATACGATTGCTTAACATGAGATTTGCTGCCTCAGCGACCGTCGCCGTCGATTGGATCGTAATAACCGCCGATGTCATAATGGTGTTGACGCGCATGGCTGTCCTCCCGTCCATTGTTGGTTTCATGTGCGGCAGCTTACATCGAACGCTGATCCTCGACTTTGAGATGAATCAAACCCCCGGCCGCGCGAGGCGCAATTGGTAGGACGCCGACATGGTTGACCCGCATCAATACAGATCGTTGCCAATTTTGCAGCCGGTCGCCCGACCTCGAAGATCTTTGCCCGACATCGTCAACAAGTCGACGCTCACCTCGCCGGAAGGGGCGAGCATGTCCGGGATCTGTCGCGGCGCCGCCAAACTCATGGCGATCGACAATGCATTTGCGGTGGCAGCCGCCTGCGATTGCAGTTTGCAACGAGGAACGCGCCTTCGAATTCTGGACGTATGTTGCCTCCAGCGCTCCGACACAGGAGATGCGATCAGCCGCCGAGCGCATGGCGCGCGAAGTGCTTGGCCATGTCGCAACGCTTCGCCCGGAGCGGCGGCACGCTTTCCATGTTCTAAGGTGCTTTGAAGCAACCGTCGGCAGAAGCATCGCGTTTCTGGAAGAACGGCTGGCCGGCGGGCTCGACGAACGGGTTTCGGCAGTGAAGGCCGCCGACATGGCTGCGCTCGAGCACCAGGCAAGGGCACGCGCTGACGCTGTCCGGGCCGGGTCTTTTATGGGTGGCGCAGAGGTTCGCGGGCGAACTTATCTACAGTCTGTCTGTCGTGCAGCACCTCGAGACGCGATTATGACAAGACCGGAAAAGAGGATCCAGAATGCAGATAACGCGCGACGACAATGGTGACTTCATCCTCAATCCCGCAGAGCTTTCCTCGCGCTTCGGCCTCTCCGGAGCCGAGTTCAGGCGAAAACTGCAGATGGGATTGGTTGCAAGTACCGTCGAAATTGGTGAGGGCGACGATCTCGGCCTGCAGCGGCTGAGCCTCAGGATCGGCAACCGCATTTGGCGCGCGATCCTCGACAAGTCCGATACCGTCATTTCCGAAGAAATGACCTTCGCCCGGGCTGGCACGATGAAAAGGACCAGCCGCCGGAAGCTTGCGTAGAAGCGGTTGTTCGCCGGCGATTGCCGTTCATTGTTCTATCTTGCCGTGGGCCATCTCATCAGGGGCAGGGATTTGGTCCTCGTCTGCGACCCCTTTCTTGAAGGCTTTGATGCCCTGGGCGACGTCGCCCATCAAAGTCGTGATCTTGCCGCGGCCAAAGAGCAGCAGGACGATCACCATTACAATCACCCAATGCCATGCGCTGAACGAACCCATTGCAATATTCCTTGCTTCAGACAATTGGACCGTTGACGGCGAGATTGCCTCATTGGCCTCCGGGACCGTGTGTAGAACATAGCCCGTTCAGGAGGCGGTCTGTGACATATCTCAACCCGCCTCTCGAATGGTAGGAGCGCTCAACCTTCGCGGACCTCCGGCAGAGCAGTATGAGCACGAACATCGTCAACTAAAAAGACTGGCGGTCAAGCTGCCTGAGAACAGCATGAATACAGCGCAACTGCACCGGCGCAGCGTCTTTTGTTCACCAATGACAAGCTTGCCGAATGCAAGCCAAAGCATCGAGGCTACAGCGACAACAACAGCGAGGGTGATGAGGCGTGGGATTTGTGTCGAAACGTTCGCCGCCGGGATCATGGTCAACCCGGTGATGATCGCCTTCGGATTGAGCAGCGTCGTTATGAGGACATCACGTGCCGAGACGTCGGCCGCCGATACCGGCCCGGGAGCGGACCACAACCGAAAGGCAAGATATAAAACCCAGGCGGCAGAGGTCAGCTTGAGGGCAGCGGCGATCTGCGGATTGGAATTCAGGAAGGCGCCGGTAGAGACTGCAAGCAGTACCACTACCACCAGGTAAGCGGCAACGACGGTGGTTGCAAGAACCGCGAGCTCCCATACTCCACGCCGCTGGGCAGCAAGCGCAAGCAGCGTATTGGTCGGGCCCGGCATTGCAAGAAGCGCAAAGGCGCCGGCTGCCATCGAAAATTGATTCATGTTTGTCCCCGTTAATCTCATCGGGGCATTTAACCGACAGGGGAGGCACCCGCTTTGACGAAGGTCAAGATCTCGGGTTTTCCTGCGGAACCATTCAGCCGAGTTGCCGTTGTCATGCAAGGCGTCGAGGGTTTTTGCGCCATGCCTCGGCTTATTCGATTTATTATCGTCAGAATGGCCATTGGCTTCCTCATCGGGAGCGTGGTGGGTTCGATCGTCTGGACGACAGGATTTGCGGAATCAGCGGGCTCGCTCGGCGGGGTGGGAGGCTATGTGGCCCAGGGCCTCTTCATTTTCGCGTTTGGCGATACAATCGCGCTTGGATACCTCGGCACGGCGCTGATGATGGAATCGGACTAACCTACGACAAGGCCCGAAGTGCCTTGATGATTTTGATCTTCCTCAAAGACATCGCTCTGCGTTGCGACAATATTTGTCTCTTGCCGGCATATTCTATGCCGTCATGGAGCGCCCCCGGCGCTTATCCATCGAGCGACGAGGTATCGCGATGTCTTTGAAGTTCGTTACAGCCTTCCTCCGCTCTTCCGGCGAAAGCGCCTTGATCATCCTTGAAGAGGCCGGAAGCAACCAGATTGCCGTTGTCGACAAGCAGGCGCTTCTCGATGTCGCCTCACCACCGCGTGCGGACGAGACGCGGCTGCAGGAAAACGTCGAGCTCTTTTGCGACATCGTGCGCGCAAAGCATCGCGTTAAGGATGTCGCCTCTGATGGCCGCATCTATATATCGGCGGGCGACGTCTGCGACTGGAAATCAGACCCTGGCAACCAGCATTGACTTTCGCTGTCATTTGTCCAGCCGTTCAGGCTCACTCACCATTATGGCCCGTTTCCTCTGAGGTTCCGGCTGGGATAGGCTGCAGATAACGTTGCTGCTTACCAATGCGATGCCCGCTCTTGCGGGCTCCTGTTGGCTCAGAGAAAAGCGGCGCCGGCAGTGATGGCCAATGCCGGCGCCAGCCTCGCACGTCGTTTGCAGTGATGACGACGATGTCCTGATTGGTGATCGGCATTCGCATGCGATTGAGGGCGATCTCGCAGAAGGTTTCGACATGCTCCAAAAAACGCGCCTTGGTGGCGCGCGGCGGCGAGGCGACGTTCAGGATGGCGCGGCGCGTCACCAGGACGGTTCTGCATTGCGAACCGACCTGCAAAATGATGCATCCTGACTTCTCGTCCGCGTCCAATCCGGCTGCTACGACGCCATACTCCATGATCCCTGCTCTCCCTGGCAGTGCACAACATCCGTTGACGATTGTGTACCGGCTCAATCGCTGAGGCACGATTGACATGTGACGGCATAAGGGACCGCTTCGAGACGCGCTTCCGAAATCGGTGATCCACACTTGACGCAGATGCCGAAGGTACCGTTTTCAAGGCGCTGCAGGGCAGCGTTGATCGCGCGGACCTCTTCCTGCCCGGCACGTCCAAAGCCCTCCAGCACATCGTTATTTTCGAGCTCGACGGCACGGTCCTCATCGTCGGCGTCCTTTCGCCGCCCCAGATCGCTGTCAACGAGTTGCAGGCGCCGGTGAAGGTCTTCCAATCGGCTCCGCAGAACCTGTTCATATTTCTCTTTTTGCATTCTGGTTCTCCAGACTCTTCCTCTCCTGATCATAGTTAGGGCGATTTCAGGCGGATCATCTTGATCTGCGTCAATATCTCGAAAACACAGGCGGAGACCGGCCCTCGCATGCGCGCAGCGCGCCGACATAGCAAGCGGCCGACGGCGAATAGCCCATTCGTGGCCCCGCCTGTTCAGTTCATTGAAGGGGAAGACCGGTTCGCGGGGTGAGGAGCGCAAAGAGGACTTCGCCTGGGTTCATCGTTTCAACGCGAGCAAAGATCCGCTCCATGGGCTCGGGAGGCGCCAGATCCGTCAGATCGAGGTTCCATTCCGGCTCCGGCCAGATATCTGATGCCGGAGGACCCGCATCGTCGGCCGCGGCTGCTGCTGACTGCGGTGTAAACACGATTTCCCAATCGTCTTCCGCAAGCTTGGTGCTGCGGTGGCTATATCCGCGCTCGCTCAGCTGGCGAATGAGGGGAATAGGCTCGAGGATCACCAGGAGACGGAGACTTTCATCCGGACGCAACGACTGGATTGTTTCCATGATGACCTGGAACGGCATGCCGCCGTCCTTCAGGAGCTGTCTGACATCGAGTTCTCGAATTGGCGTCATGGTCGCTACCTCTCTGAATTGATTTTGGCGATCAACAGACCGGGTTGATGGAAGGGGCTGCTTTTGGCGACGGCATCGACATGGGCAAGGATACGAACCTGGAACAATTCGAAGATCAGGCCTGCAGAGCATATCAGTTGAGCCAGGGCCGATACCTGAAATCCCGCATCGGTGTTTACTGCGATGGATCCGGCCGCCGATATGACCGCAAGGTAAAATCCGCCGAGCCAGAACGAAGCGCGGCGCTCCTTGATCAGGTCTTGCAGTCGTGGCGTCGGGCGCCGGCCGAGCAGGGGGCCGAAGGCTTCGAGCCAAGTTAGGAAGGGGACGATTTTCAGCAACTGTGCGAGACCGAGCCCCCCGAAGACGAAAAGATAGGCGATCGCGGCGCGAATACCGTCATCCGCATTGAGCGGCATGGAAATGACGAGAGCTGCCATCGACAGCGCCAGCAGCACGAATGCCGGAATGGAACCGATGCTGTTGAGCTCCAGCGTTTTGCGGTGTCGCGTGCGGTAGAGGCTGCGCATTTCGGTCGCGTAAACTGCAATCGTTCCCAAGAAGACGGCAGCCGAAATGATGAGCAGCGCCTCAATCATGTCCCGGCGCGTAAGCAGGCAGAACAGGGCAACGCCGAGTATCAGGAAGGTGGAAGCGCCGCCCGCCAGTACCATCCGTGTTCGTAAGGTATCGGGTGACAGCAGGGACATGCCCATGAGTTTGTAGCTGACGCCGATGGCGGCAAGGCTCATCTATCCTCCAAGCCCGAAGCCGGCATGCACGGGTACGGCGCGCAGGGCAAGATCGACGATCAGGGGAGCATCGGCGACCGGCATTATCAAGGCGGCCGCTGACGACCCGTTCTTGACCGCGGCAAACCCGCAAATCAGCGCCGCAAGGCCGCCGACGATGGCGATCAGGGCGGGCAGGTTGAAGCATTCCGTAGCCAGCCCCGCTCCCGTCAATACCGGTGTAAATTGCAACAATGCACCGATCATCAAAAGGCCGAGCCAGCCGATCGTCACGCAATGCACGATGATGAGCGTGACGGGATCCCCGATGTCGACGGATGGTTTCCAAAGGCCTGCAGCCAGCATGGCTTCTGCCAGAAGCAGAAAGACCAGCGCGGCAGCAAAATAGGACATGGTCCATCGCGAAAGTGTTGCACCGGGGATCATCGTCGCTGCCCGCTTAATGCCCGTTAGTGGCTGCCGCAGCAGCAGTCACATCCCGATCCGAGTCGAGCGATCTCCACGCGCCATATCTCGGGGCCTTGCTCGAGATATTCCCAGGCGAACTTGCCAGGATATCCGGTTTCTTGTTGATAGTGCAGCGGCCTCGGATCATGGTCGCTGGTGATCAGCAGCGAACCGACTGGCGCAAGCGCATTGAGGGTATTGAAAATGCGCGGATGCCGTTCAGCCGGCGCAAGCGTGCGCACATCGATCAGTGGCTTCTTGCTTTCAGCAATCGTCGCTTCCAGTCATGGATTGGAACCCCTTATAGGCCGCAGACGAATGAACTCCGGGTCAAACCGCAGCCGTGATTTGCCGGATGTTCAAAAGCCTAATGGCAATCGCGCCAATGCAATTTGACTGTAAGCAAACAATTTCCCGGATTCTCGAAAATGCGCTGGCATCGTCATTGACCTATGACAAGGACAGCCGCGCGCAGCGCCTTCAAGGTCGCCAAAACGTCTTTTGAAGGAACGCATCATGTCTCATCCCCTCATCGAGAAATATGGCGAAGCGCGGCTGCCGCGGTACACGAGCTACCCGACCGCGCCTGCCTTTTCTTCAGCTATCGGTGCAGGTACCTACCGGGACTGGCTGGAAGAACTCGTCAGCTGCGACCCGGTCTCGCTCTATCTTCATATCCCTTTTTGCCGGTCGATGTGCTGGTATTGCGGGTGTCACACCACGATCACTAAGCAGAATCGGCCGATCCTTGATTACCTGGATGTCCTCCATCAGGAGATCGACCTGGTCGCGTCCAAACTGACGCAACCGCTATCCGTGCAGAATGTGCACTTCGGCGGCGGCACGCCGACGATCATGCGGCCGGACGAGTTCGCGGATTTGATGAAGCATCTAAGGAACGCCTTCGGGTTCATGCCGGGGGCGGAAATTGCCGTAGAGATCGATCCGCGTACACTTGCCAGCGAAATGGTTGACGCGCTCGCTAAGGGCGGCGTGTGTCGTGCAAGCCTGGGGGTCCAGAGTTTCGATCCGGTGGTTCAGGCGGCCATCAACCGTAAACAGACTTTCGAGCAGACACAGACCGCCGTTCAGCGATTGCGAGAGGCCGGCATCGGCAGCATCAACTTCGACCTGATCTATGGCCTGCCGTATCAGACGGTTTCATCCTGCATCGATACCATGCAGACTGCCATCCGCTTGCGCCCCGATCGATTTGCGGTTTTCGGCTATGCACACATCCCGGCCTTCAAGAAGCACCAGCGTCTTATCGATGAGGCAACCTTGCCGAATGCAGAAGAGCGCAACACCCAGGCCGAAGCGATCGCCGAAGCGCTGATCGATGCCGGCTATGTGCGGATCGGCCTTGATCACTTCGCCCTGCCTGCCGATGATCTTTCGATGGCCAGCATGCGGGGGGATTTGAGGCGGAACTTTCAAGGCTACACGGCAGATACGTGCGAGACTCTCATCGCGCTCGGGGCATCCGCCATCGGAAAGCTTCCGGCGGGGTATGTCCAAAATGAAGTCGCTTCCGGAGCCTACGCGCAACGGATTGCATCCGCCAGCCTGGCCACCGTGAAAGGGTACCGCCTGACCGGGCAGGATCGGTTCCGGGCGGCAATCATCGAACGGCTGATGTGTGATTTCGCCGTCGACCTCAATCTGCTTAGCGCACGTTTTGGCTATGAAACCGGCCTCGTTCTTAACGGCAATGACCGGCTGCGTGCGCTTGAAAGCGATGGTGTCGTTACGGTCCGCGACGGTCTTGTCACCGTGCGCAAAGATCTCAGGTTCATGATCAGGGCGGTGGCGGCAGCCTTTGATGCCTATATCGGCGCATCCGGCCGCACCCATAGCAAAGCGGCTTGAAGGGGTGGAGAGACCCGAGGCCGCCCCAGCCGGTCGGGTCTCTCCTTCGGGGCTGGCACCCCTCAGTAAACCAGCCCGCGATAGATGGCCGGCAATGCGCTCGGCAGCTTGCCGATGTCGGAAACGAGGGCGAATCCGCCCCTTCCGAAGATGGCGGGAAGATAATCCTGCGCATTGCGGTCGATCGTCACCGCGAAAACGGAAGCCCCAATGCCCGTGCTTCTCCAACAGCGAGCCGGCTGTCCTCCAGCGCGAACCGTCCTTCATAATGGTCGACATCGTTGGGTTTTCCATCCGTGAGGATCAGCAGCAGCTTTTTGCGGCTGCTTTGCCTGGAGAGCTCCTCCACCATGTGGCGGATCGCTGCGCCCATGCGGGTATAGCAGCCGGGCCGCATTGCGCTGATGCGCGAGACCGTCCGGGGTGAGAAGGCTTCGTGGAAGGCTTTCACGGTTGCAATGCGGCCCCAGAAGTGCCCCCGCGATGTGAAAGTGCTGATGGCGAAGTTGTCGCCGCAGGCGTCGAGCCCACGGGCGAAAACGTCGAGCGCCTGTTTCTCGACGTCGAGAACGCAGTGGTTGTCGACCCAGGAATCCGTTGATAACGATCCGCTGGGCCATCAAAGCCCAGCTGCAGGCATTTCGAGCGATAAGCCCATTATTGGGTGATCTTGACGATGTCAGCGTCGAGGCGCTTGCGGACCATGTTCGGAAGCTTTGCGGTCTTGATGGCCTCAAGATTTGCCGGCGCATCGCCAACCTGGACCAGTGCAACCATTCCCATGGCGACGTGCGGCGTGCACTTGATCACATAGGCGCCAGGCGCATCGAACTTGATCTGAACCTGCTCGCTTGGCTTCGACTTGAATTGGGCAGCACCCTCGGGGATCAAACCCTTGAAGGATTCGACATTGTGAGACTTGTCAGTCGGCACGAAGGTGATGGTGTCGCCAGGGGCGATCTTGGTGAAGCTCGGCTCAAACACCATGGCGCCGCCGGCGCCCTTGTTGAGCATCTGCACCTGGTGGTCGGCTGCCATCAACGGCATGGTAGTTGCAGCAAGCAAGGCCGTCGCGGCAAAAATACCCGCAATCATCGAACACATCTCATATCTCCTAGTTGAACGATGGCCGAACTGGCCGTCGACTGCTGTGATACGCATGTTGAACGGGTGCTTCTTTGACGGTGGTCAAATAGGGGGCCATCAATCGCAAGCCTGTGATTGTCGATGCCGGATGAACGCTGGCCGGATCTTGAAGGCAAGGCCGATCCTCCGGCGCCGCCTTTGCAGCCATTAAGCGCTGACGGCCCATGCCGCACACCGGCGCGAAGCGCCTACCTGTCAGCTGCACTTCCAATCCAGGATGATCAGTCCAGCAGCTCGCGAACCCGCACGGCGAGGTCCTTTGCGGTATAGGGTTTGCGCAGCCAGCTGCCTGGCGTCGCAAAGCCGCGTCCGCCGAGACCCGGCTCGGCGTAGCCTGACGTAAAGAGGATCTTCAGGTCGGAGCGGACAACGCGCGCCTCCTTGGCAAGCTCATCGCCCGTCATGCCGCCGGGCATGACAATATCCGTAAACAGCAGGGCAATCGTTGGATCTTCGGCCAGAACCTCCAAGGCCGCCCGGGCATTGCTCGCTTCGATGACCTTGTAGCCCATGGACGACAGGCGCGCGACGGCAACACGGCGCACCCGCGCATCGTCCTCGACCACCAGCACCGTCTCAGTGCCGCCCGGCAGTACATCGCGCGGTTCGGATCCGGTGTCGGCCATGTCTGCTTTGCTCGCAGCTGACTGTACCCAGGGAAGATAAATGCGGATCGTCGTGCCGCGCCCGACCTCGCTATAGAGCTGCAGATGGCCGCCCGACTGCTTCACGAAACCATAAACCATGCTGAGGCCGAGGCCTGTACCGGAACCGACGTCCTTGGTGGTGAAGAACGGTTCGAAGGCGTGTTCCTTGACTTCGTCCGACATGCCGACCCCTGTATCGGTGACGGAAATGAGAACGAAGTTTCCGGTGCGTACTTGCGGATACATCTTTGCGTAGTCTGCATCGAGATAGACGCGCTTGATCTGCGTTGTCAGGCTACCGCCGCGCGGCATTGCGTCGCGGGCATTCAGCGCGATGTTCAAAAGAGCGTTTTGCAGCTGGGAACTGTCGACCAGCACGTTGTGGTTCGAGCCGACAATAACCGTCTTCAGATCGATGTTTTCGCCGAGCGTCCGGCGCAACAGATCGGAGAAGCTCGATACCAACAGTCCGAGATCCGCAAGCGTTGGATTAAGGGGCTGTCGGCGCCCGAATGCCAAAAGTTGCTCCGTCAGCTTCGCGCCATCGCCGGCCGCCTCCTGCGCCTCTCGCAACAGCGGGCTGAGCGGTCCCTCCGCGAGCTTCGCTTCGATCATTTCGAGATTGCCGCTGATCACCGTCAGAAGATTGTTGAAGTCATGGGCAATCCCACCTGTCAGCTGCCCGACGGCTTCCATCTTTTGCGCCTGCCGCAGGTCTTCTTCGATCTTGTACCGGCCCGTCAGATCGCGGACGAAGCCGGTAAATATCCGCTCGCCGTTTGCCGTCGTCTCACCGACATGTAGCTCCATTGGGAACTTCGAGCCGTCAGCCCGTTGACCGGTCACTACCCGGCCATAGCCAATAATGCGGCGCTCGCCCGTCTTGATATAACGCGCGATATAATCGTCATGCGCGTCACGATCGGGGCTTGGCATCAAATTGCTGATATTCCGGCCGCAGATGTCGTCCGCTTTAATGCCGAACAGCTTTTCTGCAGCGGTGCTGAAAGAGATGACAATTCCGCGCTCATCGATAACGATCATCGCTTCGGGAACTGTTGCGAGAATGGACCGCAGGTGAGCCTCGCGTGCGTTGACCTCGCTTTCGGCGCGCTTCAGATCGCTGATATCATTGTCGGTTTGGATGATGACCGCTTCGCCGTCGGAAGGTTTCACCGCCATGCAGCGCGACGTCACGTACACATCATAGCCGTCCTTGTGGCGATGGATGAGTTCGCCCTGCCAGTATCCTTGCTGTCGCAGCTGCTCACTGACATTTTCGCGCGGTTCGGGAAACTGCGAAGCAAGCAGCTCTTCAACGGCTTTGCCGACAGCCTCCTCATGCGTCCAGCCGTACATGCTTTCGCAGCCGGCCGACCATTCGGTGACGATGCCGTCAACGCCATACATGATGATGTTGTTGGCGCCGCCCATAATGCGGACGATGGCCTCGAGTTCTTGCTTTGATGTTGTGCGCGGCGAAATGAAGCGTTGCGACATTGTGTTCAACTCGATCGTCCCGAGCCCGTTAGTGGATACTGCCGCTATGGCAATTTTCCAATGAGAAATCATCGCCATTGCCGGACAATTGAATGAGACGCGTCAGGTTCAGGATCTTCATGTCGTGACGTCCGACCGGGACGAGAATGTTCCGGCTGGCGAGCTTGCTGATGGTGCGAGACACTGTCTCGATGGTGAGACCGAGATAGTCGGCAATATCGAGCCTGTTCATCGGCAGCATCACGAGGTCGCCTGCCGCGTTGGTCATTTCGCGGGAGATGAGCTGGAGCAGAAAACTGCACAAGCGCTCTTCTGCATTCTTCTTCGACAACAGCACCATCTGATCGTGCGCAGCGGCCATTTCCTGGCACAGCAGCGATATGAAATCAGGACGCAGACAGGCAGAGCGGGAGATTTCATCATGGAAATTCTTCCGTGCGATACGGCGGATCTTGCAATCCGTGACGGCTTCGGCCGTGTAGAGGTAGCGCTTCTGGAGCGACGTGCCGACAAGGTCACCCGGATACAGAAATGCCGTGATGACGCGCCGGCCGTCGCCGATGATGCGGTAGAGGCGCATGACGCCTTCGACGAGTTCAAAAAGGTGGTTTGCAGGGTCGCCTTCCCAGAACAGGGCCTTGCCGGCTTGCAGCCCTTCTTGCGGAATAGAATTAAAAAGCGACTTCAGAGACAGCTGTCCCGAATTGTCATTCACCGAACCGTGAATGGCTTCGAACGCAATATTTTTTTGCATCAACATTTTAGAACCCTCTGTCCCGTTTGATGAGGGTAATAGAAACGGTTCGCGTTACACCGGAATGCTGGCAGCGTGCGCATCGGTGCGAAAGTGTAACAGCTTGTAACAGCGCGCCGGTTTGCTCCGGTCGTCGAAGAATAATCCAGCTTGCGCCTGCGCAGAACACTGCGGTCGTTGACATAGATCAAGGATCAGGCCCGGCGCTCGTGTCAGCTCTCCCAGGACAAGATCGGAGCGAAGGTTGCGCGTCTGCGTGATCATCTGTGCTTGGGGACAACGACATGAACTATACGACGGAAACCGTGCTCATCGCCGTTTGCGCGTTCTTCGCGCTGCTCGGCGCCGCTTTTGCGCACGACCACCTCTTTGCGGCACATATGTGGGTGCTGTTCTTCGTGCTGATGGGAAGCACCCTTGTGCTCCTTCGCCGCGTCAATTTCGCACCGGCCGGTCGGCGGCCCAAGCCGGACTCGTCCGAATATTTCGACGATGTTGTTCGATACGGTGTCATCGCCACCGTGTTTTGGGGCGTGGTCGGCTTTCTCGTTGGGGTCGTCGTCGCGCTTCAGCTCGCCTATCCCGACTTGAACCTTGCTCCATATTTCAACTTCGGGCGCCTGCGGCCGGTCCACACATCCGCCGTCATTTTCGCTTTCGGCGGCAACGCGCTGATCGCCACCTCATTCTACGTCGTCCAGAGAACCTGTCGCGCCCGCCTCTTCGGCGGCAACCTCGGCTGGTTCGTATTTTGGGGCTACGAGCTCTTCATCGTCATGGCCGCGACGGGATATCTTCTGGGGATCACCGAGGGGCGGGAATATGCAGAGCCCGAATGGTATGTCGACATCTGGCTGACGATCGTCTGGGTCGCCTATCTTCTTGCATTCCTCGGAACGCTTTTGAAGCGCAAGGAACCGCACATCTATGTCGCGAACTGGTTCTACCTGGGCTTCATCGTCACAGTGGCGATGCTGCATGTCGTCAACAACCTGTCGGTACCGGTTTCCTTGCTCGGCTCGAAGAGCTATTCGGCATTCTCTGGCGTCCAGGATGCTCTGACCCAGTGGTGGTACGGCCATAACGCGGTTGGCTTCTTCCTGACCGCCGGCTTCCTGGGCATGATGTATTATTTCGTGCCGAAGCAGGCCAACCGACCGGTCTACTCCTACCGCCTGTCGATCATCCACTTCTGGGCCCTGATCTTCATGTATATCTGGGCCGGTCCGCATCACCTGCACTACACCGCTCTGCCGGATTGGGCGCAGACGCTGGGCATGGTGTTTTCCGTCATGCTCTGGATGCCTTCGTGGGGCGGCATGATCAACGGTCTGATGACCCTTTCCGGTGCCTGGGACAAGATCCGCACGGACCCGATCATCCGCATGATGATCATGGCAATCGCCTTTTACGGGATGTCGACATTCGAAGGTCCCATGATGTCGGTCAAGTCTGTCAATTCGCTCAGCCACTATACGGAATGGACGATCGGTCATGTCCATTCGGGCGCTCTCGGCTGGGTCGGCATGATCACCTTCGGCGCCGTCTACTACCTGACTCCAAAACTGTGGGGGAGGGAGCGCCTTTATAGCCTTCGCATGATCAACTGGCACTTCTGGCTCGCGACACTTGGCATCGTCATCTATGCCGCCGTGCTTTGGGTTGCCGGAATCCAGCAGGGGCTCATGTGGCGCGAATACAATAGCCAGGGCTTCCTCGTCTATTCCTTCGCCGAGACCGTTGCTGCCATGTTGCCCTACTACCTGCTGCGAGCCTTGGGCGGAACTCTCTATCTCGCGGGCGGTCTGATCATGGCCTTCAATGTCTACATGACCATCCGTGGTTACCAACGCAATGAGGCGCCGATGCCGGGTGCCCTCGTCGCCCAGCCTGCCGAGTGAGGAACGACCATGTCGATACTTGAGAAACACAAGATCATAGAAAAGAACGCGACGCTCCTACTGGTGGGATCGCTTCTGGTTGTCAGCGTTGGCGGCATCGTCGAAATCGCACCGTTGTTCTACCTGCAGAACACCATCGAAAAGGTGGAAGGGATGCGTCCCTATACGCCACTGGAACTGGCCGGCCGCAACATCTATGTGCGTGAGGGCTGCTACGTCTGTCACAGCCAGATGATCCGGCCATTCCGCGACGAAGTCGAACGCTACGGACATTATTCGCTCGCAGCTGAATCGATGTACGACCATCCCTTCCAATGGGGTTCGAAGCGCACCGGGCCGGATCTTGCGCGTGTCGGTGGGCGCTACTCGAACGAATGGCAGGTCCAGCACCTCGCCGATCCGCGCGCGGTCGTGCCGGAATCGATCATGCCGAGCTATGCCTTTCTCAAGACCAACGAGGTCACAGTCAGGGATGTCGGCATGGATATCAAGGCAAATGGGCTTGTCGGTGTGCCTTACACGCCGGACATGATCGCCAATGCCGAGGCGGATATGAAAATGCAGGCGGATGCGAACGCCGATACCACGGCACTGCTCGAACGCTATCCGAAGGCCAAGACGGGCGACTTCGACGGTGATCCTTCGAAGCTGTCGGAGATGGACGCTTTGGTGTCCTACCTGCAGATGCTCGGCACCTTGGTCGACTATTCGACCTATGACGACGCAACCGGATATCGCTGAGGAACGCGCCCCATGGAAACCTACACAGCAATGCGCCACTTCGCGGACAGTTGGGGCCTCCTTGCCATGACGCTGTTCTTCATCGGCGTTGTCCTTTTCACGCTCCGTCCGGGCAGCAGGGAAAGCGCCAATGACGCCGCAAGCATACCTTTGAAGGATGACTGATATGTCGGACAAACATGTTGACGAAGTCAGTGGCGTCGAAACCACTGGCCATGAATGGGACGGTATCCGCGAGCTGAACAATCCCATGCCGCGGTGGTGGGTCTGGACGTTCTATGCAACGATCCTTTGGGCGGTGGGATATGCCATCGCTTATCCTTCCATTCCGCTTCTGACCAACGCCACGAATGGACTCCTCGGGTTTTCGAGCCGCGCCGATCTTACACAGGAGGTGGAGACGGCAAGGTCGACCCAGACCGTCTATCTCGACCAGATCGCCGCAAAGACTGTCGGCGAAATCGACGCGGATGCCAATCTGAGGCAATTTGCCATCTCCGGCGGCGCCTCGGCGTTCAAGGTCAATTGCGCACCGTGCCACGGCAGTGGCGCAGCCGGCGGTCCGGGATTCCCGAACCTGAACGACGACGACTGGCTGTGGGGTGGCGATCTTGAATCAATCCAAAAGACCATTGCGCATGGCGTCCGTTTCGACGGTGACGGCGACACCCACGTGTCGGAGATGCCGGCGTTTGCTGACGTTCTCGATGCCGCGCAAACCCGCAATGTCGCTGCCTACGTCTGGAGCCTGACGAAGACGCCCTCCGATACAGAGATGGCAAGCGCCGGCAAGCAGGCTTTCCTCGACAACTGCGCGGCCTGTCACGGGGAAGACGGCAAGGGCAACGTCGACATGGGTGCGCCCAATCTGGCCGATGCCATCTGGCTGAAGGGGGAGGGCGAAGAGGCGATCGGCCGGCAGATCAGCGCGCCAAAACATGGCATGATGCCGGCCTGGTCCGCCCGCCTTGGCGAGACGACCGTGAAGGAACTCACCGTCTTCGTGCATTCGCTCGGCGGCGGAAAATAGGAGGCTGACATGTCAACACGCGATACCAATCCGCTGATCTCGCTCTATGGCACACCGCGCTCAGTCGTCCACACGCGGGTTTCCGTGCGGGCCAAGGTGCCAGTCACCGCAGAAGAGGAAAAGCGAGAGTCCGAAAACTTGGCCAGGCGATGATCAGTTTGACTTGCCTCAAGGATCATTCGACCACAAGCCGCTGATAAGCGGGCGTCCCCTGCGGGGCTCTTTCTTAGCAATCTCTCCTGGCCACGCCTTCGGCGTGCCACGCCTTCGACGTGGCTTTTTGCATTTAGGCGTACATCCGCCTTCTTGACCTACGTCAAGGAAGGCAGCGTTGCGGAATGCGACAAGGGCGCATCAATGATGGATGCTGATCATGAACCTCTACACCGCCCCCAATTCGCGCGACAACAAAACGGTGGAACATCTTCAGGTGGAGCCGGTCAACGCGGCACGCAATCGTCAGCCCCTTTATGCCGCGCGCAAGAAAGTCTTCCCGAAAAGGGCGCAGGGGCGCTTCCGTCGCTTCAAATGGATCGTCATGCTGATGACGCTCGGGATCTATTATCTCTCACCATGGCTGCGGTGGGACCGGGGGCCTTACGCACCCGACCAGGCGATTCTGGTCGACCTGGCCTCGCGCCGCTTCTTCTTTTTGTTCATCGAGATCTGGCCGCAGGAGTTCTTCTATGTGGCGGGCCTGCTTGTCATGGCGGGATTTGGCTTGTTTCTGGTGACGTCCGCGGTCGGGCGAGCCTGGTGCGGCTACGCTTGTCCCCAGACGGTATGGGTCGATCTGTTTCTCGTCATTGAGCGCGCCATCGAGGGCGACCGCAACACAAGGATCAAACTCGACAATGCGCCATGGAGCGCGACCAAGCTGCTGAAGCGCGCCAGCAAGCACGCGATTTGGCTTGTCATCGGTGCAGGAACCGGTGGTGCGTGGATTTTCTATTTTGCTGACGCGCCAACATTGGCGCAAAGTTTCTTGGCGGGCCAGGCACCGGCCGTTGCCTATGCAACCGTCGCAACGCTTACCGCGACCACCTATGTGCTCGGCGGCCTGATGCGCGAGCAAGTCTGCACATACATGTGTCCGTGGCCGCGGATCCAAGGCGCCATGATCGACGAAAACTCCCTCGTCGTCACCTACAACGACTGGCGCGGCGAACCGCGCTCCCGCCACGCCAAGAAAGCGGTCCTCTCAGGCCAGGCCGTTGGAGACTGCGTCGATTGCAATGCCTGCGTGGCCGTCTGTCCGATGGGCATCGATATTCGCGACGGACAGCAAATGGAGTGCATCACCTGCGCGCTCTGCATCGATGCCTGCGATGGTGTCATGGACAAGCTGAACAAGCCGCGCGGCCTCATCGCCTATGCAACGCTGAGTGAATATGCCGCCAACATGGCACTTGCCACCGACACCGGAAAGACTGGCGTGCAGCCTCAGCGCGTTCGCGATGGTGACGGAAACTTCATCGCCGCAATCCGGCATTTCAATTGGCGCGTCATCTTCAGGCCGCGCGTGGTCTTTTACGCAGCCGTCTGGGCGGCAGTTGGCATTGGTATGCTCGTCCATCTCGCACTGCGAGAGCGGCTTAACCTCAACGTCGTGCACGACCGAAACCCTCAGTTCGTCCTCGAATCAGACGGCTCGATCCGCAACGGCTACACGCTGCGCATTCTCAATATGCTGCCGCAGCCCCGCACGATTGCGTTGCATCTCGAAGGAATGGAAGGCGCGACGATGAGGATTCCGGAACTATCGGAAGAGGAAAGCCGGCAGTTCATGATTGAAACGAAGCCAGACACGGCAATGGCGCTCAAGGTGTTCGTCACGAGCAAGAATGCCTCCAGTGCCGTCAGCGAATTTCTCTTCGTGGCCGACGACCCGGCCGGCACGGATCACTCAGTCTACAAAGCCGCCTTCAATGCGCCAGGAGCCAGGAAATGAGCGACTACCAGATCACCAATGGCAAAGGCTTCACCGGCCGCCACATGCTTTTCATCATGCTTGTCTTCTTCGGCATCATCATTTCCGTCAACATGACGATGGCCTGGTACGCCTCGTCGAGCTGGAGTGGCCTGGTGGTGGAAAATACCTATGTCGCGAGCCAGGAATTCAACAAAAAGGCGCAGGCAATGCACGCTATGGCCACGAGCGGCGTTTCTGGTGAATTCGCGCTTCAAGACGGGCTGATTGTCTATACGTTGCGCAATCGCGACGGTTCGCCAGCCACCGCCGACGCGGTCACGGCGCATTTCAAGCGGCCGGTCGGCGACCACGAGGATTTCGTCATTCGATTGCCGAAGCGCCGTGACGGCCATTTCGAAGCGCGCCACCGCGTCCTGTCGGGCGACTGGATCGTTGAAATCATTTCGAAGAACGAGGGCACGACCGTGATGCACGAGGCCCTCAGGATCAATACGGCGGGGTTCGTCCAATGACATGCTGCACCATGGATGTAGAATGCGTGCTGTCGCTGAGCAGCAACGTTATCAGCGCAGAGGAGGCACTGCTGGCCAGCCAGTCTCTGGGCTCCGGTCTCAGGCAATCGGATTTCAGCGTTCCAGGCGTCCACTGCGGTGTCTGCATCTCGACCATCGAAAAGGCGCTGACGCAGTTGCCTTATGTCAAGAACGCGCGGGTTAACCTCACGGCAAAGCGCGTGAGCTGCGTGTGGTACGAGGAGGTGAACGGCAAGCCGGTCAATCCAGCCGGCATTCTGTCTGCAATTGCGGCCTGCGGCTATCAAGCGCATTTGTTCACGGCTGACTTGAGCGACGATGATCGTGTTCGCAATCAGCTGCTGCTGGCAGTCGGTGTCTCGGGCTTCGCAGCGGCAAACATCATGCTGCTTTCCGTATCGATCTGGTCCGGGGCCGAGGCTGCAACGCGCGACATGTTTCATGGGATATCGGCAATGATCGCGGCGCCCACACTGATCTATGCCGGACGTTTCTTCTACCAATCCGCATGGAACGCTTTGAAGCACGGCCGCACCAATATGGATGTGCCGATATCGCTTGCGGTGACGCTTTCTTATTCGATGTCGCTTTGGGAAACGATCCATCATGGAGAGCACGCCTGGTTCGATGCATCCGTATCCCTGCTGTTTTTTCTGTTGATTGGCCGCACACTCGATCACGTCATGCGCGACAAGGCACGCGCGGCAATCACCGGCCTGGCGCGGCTTGCCCCGCGCGGTGCGCTGCTGATCAACCCGGATGGCCCCAAACGTTATGTGCCGTTGGATGAAATCAATGTCGGAGATCTGATTGCCGTGCCGGCCGGCGAACGCATTCCGGTGGATGCCACCGTCGTTGCCGGTCGCAGCGAGGTCGATCTGTCTATCGTCACTGGGGAGAGCATTCCGATGGCGGTGTCGACGGGAAGCGAACTGAAGTCCGGTGCGATGAACCTGACGGGATCGTTGACGATCAAGGCTGCGGCGACTGCAAGAAACTCGCTACTGGCCGAGATCATCGGCCTGATGGAAGCCGCAGAAGGCGGGCGCGCCCGCTACCGGCGCATCGCCGATCGCGCCGCGAGCTACTACTCGCCCGCCGTTCATCTCCTGGCACTGATCTCCTTTCTCGGCTGGGGTCTGATCGGCGGCGACTGGAAGCAAGCGATGCTGGTGGCCGTCGCCGTCTTGATCATCACCTGCCCCTGCGCCCTGGGCCTGGCGGTGCCCGTTGTTCAGGTCGTGGCCGCCGGCACCCTGTTCCGGCGCGGCATCATGGTCAAAGACGGCTCGGCCATGGAACGACTGGCCGAGATCGATATGATTGCATTCGACAAGACCGGAACCTTGACGATGGGTCAGCCGCGTCTCGCTTACCACACCCATGCCGGCCCTCGCGAACTGGGCATTGCCGCCGGCCTGGCGGCTCATTCCCGGCATCCATTGTCACAGGCACTTTTGCGCGATGCCGGATCAAATGCCCTGGCATTTGATGGGGTCGAGGAGATCCCGGGCGCTGGATTGGAAGCGAAAAGCGGGGAGGGAACCTATCGTCTCGGCAATACGGCCTTCGCTTGCCCGGGAAGTCCGCGAGGCGCACAAAAAAGCGACGCCTTCTCCGAGGTCGTCCTATCGAAGGACGGGATCGAGCTTGCACGCTTTTATTTCGAGGATACGCTGCGGCCAGGTGCCGATGGCGCCATCAAGAGCCTTGCGGGTCAAGGGTTTGCCGCGATTGTGATGTCAGGCGACCGGGAAAGCATCGTCGACGCAACCGCCAAGACGCTCAAGATCGATCGCTGGCTTGCAGGATTGACGCCCCGGGGAAAGATGGAGGAATGCGAACGTCTGGGCAAGCTCGGCCATCGCGTCCTGATGGTCGGTGACGGGATCAACGACGCACCGGCGCTCTCGGCAGCTCATGTGTCGATGGCACCGGCGACGGCGGCAGATGTCGGCCGGCAGGCAGCAGACCTGGTCTTCATGCACGATAGTCTTGAGGCCGTGCCTGAGGCGATCTCGGTGTCGCGCCAGGCGGCTCGGTTGATCCGGCAGAACTTCGCGCTGGCGATCGGCTACAACATCATCGCCGTACCGATCGCAATCGCGGGCTATGCGACGCCGCTGGTCGCGGCCGTGGCGATGTCGACATCGTCGCTCATCGTCGTTGCAAATGCCTTGCGTCTGAACGACAGGGCGAAGGACCCTGGCAAGCGGCATTCGATCCGCAATACGAAGCATTCGGCAGTGGAGTTCGTTTCGCCATGAACATGCTGATTTACCTCATTCCGATCGCGCTCTTCATGGGAGGATTGGGCCTTTTTGGTTTCCTGTGGTCCCTGAAGAACGGCCAATATGACGATCTCGATGGCGCGTCATGGCGCATTCTCGATGACGAGGATGAAAAGATGCCCCGGCGGTGAGGTTTGACGCTTGCCAGGAGCGGCGGATCGTTACCGCCAGCCTGCTACATCTGGCGCAGAGCCGCGATATCGTCGATCCGCACGGTTCTGCCTCTGACAGTGACGCCCGCTTCCTTGAGCGCACCGAATGCGCGCGAAAGGGCTTCGGGAGCAAGGCCTAGCTTGCCGGCGAGCAGGCTCTTTTGGTAGGGGAGACGAACGGTTTCGCTTGGTTTGCCTGCCGAACATTGGCTTAAGAGATAGTGGGCAACCCGCTGAGAGGCCGTTTGCAGACGGTCGCTGGCCACGCATTCCATCGTCGCAAGCAGATGGTCGGCCATCAGCTGCATGATATTCCTGTCCAGAGCTCGGTCCTCTTCCGCCAGGCGTCTTACGCCGTCGATAGTAAAGCGCGCTAGCACAGCATTATCTGCCGCCTGAACATTGTAGGCATAGATACCACCACCGCCGATCAGACACTCGGCGAAGGTGTCGCGCGGCTCACAGATCCTGATATCTGCAGCGCGTCCCATCTCATTCGTCTTGAACAAACGAACATAGCCTCGGATAACACAAAAGAACGCGTCGGCTCTTTGACCTTCCCGGATGATGAAATCGCGAGGCTCGAACCTGATGATGTCAGCCAGCTTGAGCAGCCTGTTGGCGGTGTCGCTGCCTAACCCGGCAAAGAGTTTTGAACGCGCCAATACGGTCGTCTCGACGGACATTTTCCTACCCTCGTTGAATCCCAAACCTCATTTAGCCTACGCAAGCGAATTCCTGTTTGATTTTGATCAACGGCCCAAGCGTGAAAGTAAGCGCAAAACTGGATCTTTCGCGGCTCCGGCGGACCGCTTGACCATTCTTTGGGGAGAAGGATGACTGGCGACGTTCCCATTTCCTGAGAAATTCGATAATTGAAGAAAGCAACTGGCGGTGCGCGGGCGCGTCTTCTCGAAGAAGCCCTAGGGAATGTGGAAATGACGGGCAAGCAATCCGAGCATATTTTGGTCGTCGACGATGACGCCCGGATTCGGCAAATGCTGATCCGCTATTTCGAAGATGAAGGATATCGCGTCACGGCCGTCGCTGACGGCACTGCGATGCACGCTGAGCTCGCAAAGACAGACTTTACAGCGATTTTCCTCGATCTGGTTTTGCCTGGCGGGCAAAACGGGCTTCAATTGGTGCGGGAAGTCCGCGCGAAGTCGGACGTGCCGATTTTGATGCTGACCGGCCGCGACGATGTGACCGACAAAGTCGTAGGCCTCGAAGTCGGAGCAGATGATTACATCGCCAAGCCATTCCACCTTCGCGAAGTTCTTGCGCGACTAAGAACCGTGTTGCGTCGCCGCCAGCCTGCCGAGCGCCCGGCCGCGCATCCGGCTCCGGACAAGGGCGTCCTTCAATTCGATGGATGGCAACTTCACATCCACCGGCGCAAGCTGACAGACCCTTCCGGACAAGACACGCCACTGACAACCGGCGAATTCGATATGCTGCTCGTCTTTGCGCGCAATCCGGGCCGCGTGCTGTCGCGCGAAACGCTGATGGACCTCACGCGCAGCCGCAACCTCGAGGCGTTTGATCGAACAATCGACGCGCAAATTGCCAGGCTGCGCAGAAAAATCGAACAGGATCCCAAAAACCCGACAATCATCCAGTCCGTTCGCGGCGTCGGCTACATCTTTACGGGTAGCGGCCGATAATCGCCAACACAACGCCGGCTCTTTGATTACTGTCAATGTTGGCGGTAGCTGAAGCGCGTATGTCGGTCGAAAACGGATAATTTCGAAGAACTGGATGCGGATGTTCCTTTAGCTTGCATTTGCAGCTCTGACAGCTGCCGTTGGATGCTTGAGAGTTGCCGAGCACAGCTTCGAGTGCCTTGGAAAGCGCCGGGAGTTGATCCGGCTCAAAGAAAAGCTGCACCTTGAGCGGAAAATGGTGCACACCTGGCGATCCGTTCTTGATTTATGTCAAGACCATCCAGTTCGGCAAGCGCTAGGTCTTGGTGGTGGTCATGGAGCATATGAATGGATTTCGAAGGATTTTTTAGGAGCGAGCTGGACGGGCTTCACAAGGAAGGCCGCTATCGGGTTTTCGCCGATTTCGAGCGTCATCGCGGCAGCTTTCCACGCGCCACGCGCCACACGGCGGACGGTCAGAAGGACGTCACCGTCTGGTGTTCCAACGACTATCTCGGCATGGGCCAAAACCCGAAGGTGATCGCGGCGATGAAGAACGCCATCGACCACTGTGGCGCGGGTGCGGGAGGCACCCGGAATATCTCTGGCACCAACCACTATCACGTGCTGCTCGAGCGCGAGCTGGCCGACCTGCACGGCAAGGAAGCAGCGCTGATCTTCACCTCCGGCTATGTCTCCAACTGGGCGTCGCTCGGCACGCTCGGCGCCAGGATCCCCGGGCTGATCATCTTCTCCGACGCGCTGAAC
>NZ_FMTM01000009.1 GCF_900099775.1 Rhizobium mongolense subsp. loessense
GCCGACTACACTTTCGACTGCACCGGCAACACCAAGGTGATGCGCCAGGCGCTGGAAGCCAGCCATCGCGGCTGGGGCAAGTCGGTCGTCATCGGGGTGGCCGGTGCCGGCCAGGAAATCTCCACCCGCCCGTTCCAGCTGGTCACCGGCCGCAGCTGGATGGGCACCGCCTTCGGCGGCGCGCGCGGCCGCACCGACGTGCCGAAGATCGTCGACTGGTACATGGAAGGCAAGATCCAGATCGATCCGATGATCACCCATACGATGCCGCTCGAAGACATCAACAACGGCTTCGAACTCATGCATTCCGGTCAAAGCATCCGCGGCGTGGTTGTCTACTAATCCTGCCGAAGGGATGGCGCCCTAACACCGGCATTCGGTTCGAGGCAGGTGGGCAGCCCGCCACTCCTTTCTCTTCGCGAGGCATCGGCCAACTCACCGATGCCTCTCGTCCTGCGATACGGCTTCGAGCATTGCGAGGATCGAGTAGGCGGCCTTAATCCGCTCAGGGATGGGGTAATTACGGTTGGCAAGCAGTACTACGCCGATCCGGCGTGTTGGCACGAACGCGGCATAGGTCCCAAAGCCACCGGTGGAACCCGTCTTATTGAAAAACACGTCCTGGGCTGGCTTTTGTGGCGGCACCAAGGGGGCCACCGCGTGAGGCTTCATCGCCATGTCGGAGGAGTTGCCGGCGAGGAGTGTATCCAGTGCTGCTGGCCAGGCATAGAGCTCCCACCCCAGGGACTGGAACATATCGCCTGTCCGGTAATAGCCGGTCTGGGTTGCGCCGATCGCTTTCTGCAGCAAAGGTTCAAGCCCAGAGGGATCAATATTCGCCTCGACGAAGCGCAACAGGTCGGCCGCAGTCGTCTTGACCCCGTAGGCCTGTGCATCGAGTGCTCCTGGGGTAACTCGCACGGGGTTGTTCGCCTTGTTGTAGCCGAAGGCGTAGTCCCCCATTTCGGCCTCTGGGACGCGGATATAGCTGTTGGTGAGACCAAGTGCAGGAAAGAGAGTGCCCTCCATGAGCTCGGGGAAGGGCTTTTTGAGGCTCGCAGCTGCGAGGAATCCGAAGAGACCAATGCTGGGATTGGAGTAGACGCGATATGTGCCGGGTTCATAGCCAGGGCGCCATTCGCGGAAATAGCGCGTGAGCGTGCTGTTGTTAATGACCTTGTCGGGAAACTGCAGCGGCAGACCTCCCGCCGTATAGGTACCCGTTTCGAGCACGGTGACATGATCGAAGGCGCTGCCTGCCAGCTCCCGCAAATGCTCGCTCACAGCATCGGAGAAGGCAAGCGTTCCTTTGGCCTCAGCATAGGCGCCGAGCGTGGCGGTCAAGGTTTTGCTGACGGAGCCGATCTCGAACAGCGTGTCAGCGGTGACGGGCGTTGCCTTTTCCTTGTCGGCGAGACCGTAGTTGAAAATAAACCGGCGGCCATCAACAGAGACGCCCACCGCCATGCCGGCTACGTCGTTTTCGGTCATCAACGCCTTGACGGTCCGGTCGACCACGGGCCTGATCCTGCCTTCAACGACGTCTGCCTGTGCACGGCAGGCAAGAAAGGTGCCGAAAAGGGAAAGACAGGCACCGGCGCAAACCGCATATGTCCTGCTGGATATTGTACTCATAGCTCCTCGTATCCTCGCTTCAATGGGGCCGCCGCATTCCCGGAGGCGGGCTTGCGCAGTGTGAATGGCCTGCGGCTGCGGTCGCACGCAGTACCGCCAAGGCACAGGCGGCCGCCGGCAGGCGACACCGTATAGGCCGTCGTCAGCGCCCTCGGCAAACGACGAAATCTCGCCTTAGGCATAAGAAAATCTAGGTCTGCCGATGGCTGTTGAAACTCAGGTAACCCTCCGATTTCAACTGGAGCTGCCCATATCCATGTAAGCCGGTTCGAAAACGTGTCCGTCCGGATCAGCAAAGCTGCGCAGGTACATGAATCCCAGATCCTGCGGCTCGCGGACATCCGCCTGGCCGCCTGATCTCGCGGCAGCCTCCACCATGGCATCGACCTCCTCGCGGCTGTCGCGAGACAGAGCGATCAGCATAGCGCTCGTCGCGTGCGCATCGGCAATCGGCATTGTTGTGAACGTCTGATAATAGCCATGTTGCAGAAGCTGGAACGTGATCGTTTCGGACCACACCATCGAGCTTGCATTTTCATTGGAGAACTGCTCGTTCTTGACGCAGCCGATGGCCTCGTAGAAAGCCGTCGCGGTGGCCAGGTCCTTCACCGGCAGGTTCAGAAAGATCATTTTGGTCATTATATTGCTCCTCTCAGAGATGGCTTAAACAAAGGTCTGCTCGAACGTCTGGCTCGGATGGATGCAGACGATCTCCAGCCGGCCAGTGCCGACATTTTCGAAACGATGAGGAACGTTGGCCGGGCCAACAATGATGTCGCCGGCAAAGCCGCGCGTCTTATCATTGCCAACCGTGAACTCGGCCTCGCCTTTGCGAACCACCCAGGTCTCGGCATAAGGATGAACATGCAGCGCCGGGCCACGGCCCGGATCCGCGTCCACGACAAAAAGCGATACCTCGCTGCCGAAGTGGCGACCTTCGAAGCGGACAGTACGGCTCGTGCCTGGTTCGGGCTGCTGATAGCGATAAACCGAACACATCCTGATCTCCTTCAACCGTTCGCAGTTAACTTCGCAAGAAGACATATCGAAAAACTATCTTCTCGTCAAGATAAATATCTTCTCACAAAGATATCTTTGCGACTGGGGCCCCATGGTGTATGGAACAGCACGACGAAGCAAACGAGGATCATGCGGGTGGCGCCAGACAACAACCGCGGCTCGAAGGAGAACACTGTCGAAGACCATGTCGACCGGCTCCGCGCACAGTGGGCCCGCGAATTGCCGGACCTCGAAACCGAGCCGATGGCGATTCTTGGACGCGCGAAACGGCTAACAAACCTGGTGGCCCCCTCCATCGAGGAGACCTTTGCCGAGTTCGGCCTCGATCGCGGCGAGTTCGACGTCATCGCGACCCTGCGCAGATCTGGACCACCCTACCAGCTGACGCCGACGGCAATGTATACGACGCTTATGCTGTCTTCCGGCGGACTGACGCACCGCCTCGATCGGCTGGAAAAGGCTGGTCTGATTGTACGCGAAAAATCCGCCCACGACGGGCGAAGTGTTGTCGTTTGCCTGACCGCATCGGGCATCGCGCTAGCCGAAAAGGCGTTTCGCGCGGATATGGCCAGTGAACTCGTGTTCCTGGAAGGCTTGGATGTCGAAGAGCGCGCGGCCCTGGCCGCCCTGCTGCGCAAGCTTGTCATGAGTATAGAGGCAAGCCCGGGTGATGAGACAACCGCGTGATCTCGATGTCGCGCCGGCATAAGAGACTCACGCTCAGCATGGCAGCCGCCGATAAAATTAAAACCGAGGCCTTCGCGTTGGAAGTGGTTCAAGCTGTGGTGATTGCACGAGAATGTTGGTCCGGACACTGGCGGCGCTCGAGCCGATCGTCCCCGCGATCCTTCACTGGAAGCGGTCGCGCTTTTACCCTAGTCCTGTGTCCAGACCGAAAACGCCTCGGGCAGTACGTTCGACCCGCAGATCACCGTGACCACACGCTTGCCACGGTATCGCGAGGGATCTTCCAGTATCGCTGCAACGCCAAGGGCGGCCGATGGCTCGGCCACGAGACCGGCGTGCCGATGGAGCAGGCGCATGCCCGCCTTGATGCTTGCCTCCTCAACCAGCGGCACGTGATTGGCGACGGCGAGCAGGTCCTGAAGGACTGCTGCGATTGGGAACCGGCCGGCGACACCGTCGGCGATGGTATCGGCGCGGTCGGTGGTGACGACTGATCGCGCCCGCCAGGACAGGGCCATGGCGGGCGCCCCGCTCGGCTGGATGCATACAACCTCCGTTGCCGGCGACAGGCACTTGAAAACGTGGCCAACGCCGGTTGCGAGCGCACCGCCGCCGAGCGCGAGCAGGATCGTGTCGATGCGGCCGAACCCTTCGACAAGCTCCAGCCCGATGGTGCCTGCGCCTTCGCAGGTGTCGAGGTTCTCGCTGTCCTCTACAAGTAAAGCGTTGCCGCTGGCCGCGATTTCGCGAGCGCGTTCTCGCGCGTCCTCGATGTCGCCCTTGACAAGTTCGACGGCGGCTCCGAGCCGGCGAATGTGATCGATCTTCGCGGCATTGGCGCTTGTGGCCGCGACCACTGTCACGCCAATACCGCGTTCCCGCCCACTATATGCGAGCGCCTGCCCGAGATTGCCGGCGCTGGCGCAGACCGACGCCTGAGGTTCAGCGCTTCTTGCGAGGCGGGACATTGCGACCTCGGTCCCACGTCCCTTGAAGCATCGGATCGGATTTGCGGTCTCAAGTTTGATGACGAGTTCGCAGCCCAGAAGATCGCCAAGAGACGGACAGCCGAATTGGGGCGTGTCGCGAAAAATACGTGAGATTTGTTCCCTCGCCTCAAGGATGCGCCTAAGGTCGAGCCTGGTGTCTGGTTGGCTGGCTTTTCGGAATGCTGCGGGACTTTCACCGACTGGCTGCATGTGACATCCTCCGACGCTGTTGTTGCAGTTGCGCATTTGTGCGTTATAGCGCACGTTGGAAGTGTGCGCTATAACGTACAAATGCGAGGACAGTCACAAATGAAGTCCATCAGTCCCGTTGACACGGGCAAGCTTTTGAAATCGATCAGGCACGACCTTGGATGGAGCCTCGACAAGACTGCAGAGCGCACTGGAGTGAGCAAGGCGATGCTGGGCCAGATCGAGCGTGGCGAATCCACGCCGACGGTCGCGACGCTTTGGAAGATCGCGACGGGCTTGCGGGTTCCGATGACCGCCCTGCTTGAGCCGGATCGCGAAGTAGGCGATGTGTTGCTCTTGCGTGACGCCAGTCGTCTGCGGGTGCGCCCGTCGGAGGAAGGGATGCAACGCGCATTGTTGTTTCCTTATGAGATCCGGTTCGGCTTCGAACTCTATGAACTGACCTTCGCGCCCGACTTCGAGAGTATCTCAGAGCCGCATGACATCGGGGTTGTGGAGCATGTGACCGTCCTGCGCGGGGAGATCGAATTGCTGGTGGCCGAAGAGTGGAGACGGGTCGGGCAAGGGCAGTCGCTGAGGTTCCCTGCCGACCGCCGCCATGGCTACCGCAATCGGACGCAAAGTGAGACTGTTGTCATGGATTTAATCCACTATCGGTTCATTCCGCAGAATATCGCGGGGCGCAAAACGCAAGCGGGTTCTTGATCGAGGCGTTCGCACGTCGCGACCTGCATCTTCACTCAGATAGCGGGGCCAAACGCCTGTGACGTGGGCGATCCATCCCTGAATGCCCAGCTCAGGCCGAACCCCCAAGAAATCGGCTTAGACGTCTTCCCAGGGAAAGGTATCGAGCCGCTCGGCTCCCGCCGCCGTGATCAAGACCTGAGTCTCGAGCTTGATGCTTTCGGATCCGGCTTCCGCAATCAAGCTCTCCACGTTAAGGACCATGTCCTGCTCGATGGTGCCGCTGCAATTGCGGTCAAAATCCGGATGCAGCAGAACGCCTGGCCACTCGTCCGCCATACCGGTGCCGTGGAGCGCCAAGGTATAGCGGTAGGGGATATACTTTTCCGGGATACGCCAAGAACGATCGTTGAACTCCGCAAACGCAATTCCCGGTCTTAGAACTGCGAGGTTGTGGTCGATCTGATCTCTGGCTGCGGCATAAAGCTCCCGCTGTTTGTCGTTCATGGCACGATGACCGCAGGTCCAAGAGCGGGAGAGATCGGCACAGTAGCCATAAGGGCCGATCATGTCCGTATCGAAGGAAATCATCTCCCCAGCCTTGATCTCGTAGTCGGAACACTCCTGGTACCAGGGATTGGTCCTCACGCCGGCCGTCAGAAGCTTGGTCTCGAGCCACTCCCCGCCACTTCTGGCGTTCTCGAAATGCAGTTCTGCCCAGATCTCCCTTTCCGTCCGACCGGGCTCGGACTTCTCGTACATCCTCGCCATTCCGGCCTCGCAGACACGGATAGTCCACCTCATGAGCTCGATTTCGTCGGCGCTCTTGATCGATCTCGCGCGCTCTGCCAATTCCTGCCCGTCCAGAAGGTCGAACCCTCTCTCTCGCAGCTCGAAAGCCCCGGCAGGCTCGAGCTTGTCGACGGCGATGCGGGCGTTGCGGCCCTGCGACCTGATGACGTCGGCCACCTCGTCGGCCCATTCCTTCATTCGGCTCTCGATCAGATCGCCGGCGGTGAAGAAGATCCAGGACTTCGCAGGTCTGATCTCGTCGATACCGGTAAGATCACCGTTTACATGTTCTGCGCCTTCAAACTCGAACAGGATCGCCGGACCATCGGCAAGGATGAGCGCATAGCGGGACGCATTGTGCATGGTCCAGATGCTCATGTTCGATGAGTCGAACGCATATCGAATGTTAACGGGATCATAGAGCAGGAGTGCGCCGCAGTCCCATTCCTGCATCTTGGCCCGCAGTCTGCCGAGGCGATATCGGCGAGCCCTATCCAGAGTGGCAAAGGGAAGGGGACTTTTGAGCGGTCGGTCCGCTCCCTCCGGATTGAGATAGGCCTGCTTCCTCTCGTCTTTGAAAACGGTCGACCCCGCTGGGCCTCCTGGGGCGATGACGTTCTCATTCATTGGGTCGGGATCCTCTCGAACACAGTTCGTGCATAGACGGCCGCGGGTTGCCTCGAGGAGCATGTCGGCCATCCGGGGATGATCAGCGGTCGATGACCAGATCGCTCAGCGGCTTTGAACAGCAAGGCAGGAACAGACCGGCATCGACCTCCCTTTGGCGAATGCCGCCGTTATGCTTCATGTCGACTGATCCCGAGACGAGCTTAGACTTGCACGTTCCGCACACGCCATTGGCACACGATGACGGAAGCCTCAGACCAGCCTTCTTGGCACAGCCGAGAATCGTCTGTTCCGATGCAACCTCGATCGTACGAGCCTGCTTCAGGAATTGCACTTGGAAGGACTTCGCGACGACCGAAGCCTTGCCGATAGGCAGTTCGGATTCATCAATCACGGCGGCGTCGAAACTTTCCTCAATGTAGTTCGACGTCGGTACCCCCAGGTCGGCAGATATCCTCCTGGCCGCGGCCATGAACGGCGCCGGGCCGCAGCACATGACGATCCTCTCGGCTATATCCGGTACCGCCATCTTTATGTACTCGGGCGTTATTCGTCCCGTGATGCCAGGCCACGAGCGTTCACCTGTGAGATGTTCGGGAAGAAAATGGAGCCTCAGCCCCTTCATCTTCGTTGTAAGCGTGGACAGCTCGTCGCGGAAGATGAGGTCGAGCGGCGTCCTTGCAGCATGGATGAACACGACGTCTGTCGGCTCGCAGGTGTCGGCCAGATCACGGACAATCGACATCACAGGCGTGATGCCAGATCCGCCTGACAGCAGCAGCTTCTTGCCGGCTCCGGAGGGGCGGATGAAATGTCCCAGCGGACCTTGCGCCTTCACCGTCGCGCCGGATTTCAGGTTGTCGTGCAGCCAGTTGGAGACCCGTCCGTCCGGCACCCGCTTCACGGTGACCGAAAAGGCATTCGGTCTCTGCGGTGAGGAGGATATGCTGTAGCAACGGGGTTCGGCGTCTGCGCCAAGCGGGAAGTCGAAGAGAAAATACTGACCGGCCTGGAAGGCGAACCGCTTGCCCTGGGGAGACGCAAACGTGAAGCTCTTCACGTCGTGGGTCTCTTGATGCACGTCGATACAGACGAGGGTATCGTCCAGTTCCGGCTCCCAGACGTCCGTCGGCGCGTTCGAAGCGCTCGTCAAGGTCTTAATATCCATGAGCTCGCATCCGGTCGATGTACCAGGTCGCGAACTTGTCGAGATTCGTTTCGGAAAAGCGCGAGTAGGGGCCTGGCACATAGGCAGGGTCGAGGACACCCGCGTGAGATCGTGCGACAAGCTCCGCGTCCTGGTCGGTCGTCGCAACCCAAACGTTCGTCAACTTTTCGAGATCGTAGTCGACGCCTTCGACGGCATCCTTGTGAACAAGCCACTTCGTGCGCACGAGGGTCTTGCCCGCTGAAAGAGGAATGACGATGGCCACCACCGCATGGTCGCCCATGAAGTGGTTCCAGCTATTGTGTCCCCACAGATGCGTATCGCCCAGGTCCTTTCTCGTCATGGTGCCGAGGAGCTTTGACGAAGCCGCGGTTGCGTCGGGCGTCTGCGATTCACCGGCGCCCGAAATGATCAGGCGTTGCGTTCTGAAGTTGGTGGCACAGTCGACGAGCTGTTCGACGGCGGCGGAAGGATGGCCGTCGGCCTCCCAGCTCTTGGTTTTTTCTGCATACAGAGCTTCATGCTGTTCTGCCTGCTCTCGGTCTTCCGGGCTCAGGCTTTCCGGATCGAATCCGAAATCCAGATCGACGAAGGAAACGCAGAGCTCCGGATGGTTTGCAGAGCAGTGATAGCATTCGCGATTGTTTTCCATCGTCAGCTTCCAGTTGCCGTGTTCTACGACGTCAGCCTGAAAAGCCACCTTTGCGTTGCCGATATCGTAGGGCGCGAGCCGTTCCGTCATGACCTCTTCAAGGCGGTCGATGTCGGCCGGTGGATTGTCGGAGAGGCAGGCGTAAATGAGACCGCCGATCGATTTGAAATTGACTGGCCTCAGGCTCTTGCAGCTCTTGTCGAAATCGCCGCCCATGTGAGGCGCATAGGCGAGCTTGCCGTCCAGCTCGTAGGTCCACTGATGGTATGGACAGACAAGCTTGGAGACCACGCTCGATCCCGCGTTTAGGATCCGCGAGCCGCGATGACGGCATACGTTGTGGACGACGCGGATCTGATTGTCGTCGTCGCGAAGCATGATGAGGCTGCTGTTGCCAATATCGATAACATTGGCGTCTCCCGGTTCTGGTACATCGCATTCCAGACCGATGCAGATCCAGTGTTTGCGAAAGAACACGTCGACGTCGGCCTCGAAAACATCCTCGCGGCTGTAGAGCCCGGCTGGAAGCGAATGGCCGTCTGCCCTTGAGCCGAGAAGCGATGAAATCGACGAAGCGAAGGTCTGAAGCATAATTCTACCTCATGGTTGGATGGGCCATCATCCGCTTCATCTTTGCATGGTTCAACGGCACAAATCGGCCGTCATCACATAATCAGATGTAATGGCAATGCCGAAGCCTCGGCATAAAAGCTGCCTGGGCAGCATGCCGCCGAGGGCTGCAAATTGTATTTTCTACCAATATCTAATGTGTACACAAAGTACACAATATTTGACTCGCGCGCCAAGCCATGCGATCGTGGGCTGTCAGATGAAAAAAGAGGGCTGAGATAACCATGGCGAAGAGCGTCAAGAGCAATCTCTACGATGACCTGAAACGTCAGATCCTGACGATGGAGCTGGACCCCGACGCCGACCTGGACGAGGCCAGTCTCAGCGAGCGCTACGGCCTGTCGCGAACGCCGGTTCGCGATATTTTCCGCCGCCTGGCGGGCGAGGGCTACGTCGACATTCGCGAGAACAGGGGGGCGCGGGTCATCCCGATGAACCACGCGACTCTGCGGAACTTCTTTCTTGTTGCGCCGATGATCTACGCGGCGATTGGCCGCCTTGCAGTGCAGAACTTCAAGCCTTCGCAACTCTCCGACTTGAAGCAGACCCAGGAGCGCTTCCGCGCCGCCAGCGAGAACATGGACGCGCTTGCGATGGTGCTCGAGAACAACCGCTTCCACGAGATCTTCGGGGAGATGTCGGCCAACGTCTACCTGCAACCCAGCCTGGGCCGGCTCCTCATCGACCACGCACGCATCGGTCACACCTTCTTCCGACCCAGGAACGCGGACATGAAGCGGCGGCTGCAGTTGGCTGTCGAGCACCACGACAGCTTCATCGAGGCGCTTAGCATTCATGACGAAGACGCTGTGGTCGATCTTGTCTTCGAGCACTGGGAGTTGTCCCGCGAAAACATGGAAATGTTCATCGCGCCGCACGGCCTTAAGGCGGACGCCCTGATCGGTGCTCCAACCACGCAATCATTGGAGAAGTCATCGTGAAGTTTGAGGGGATCTATACGCCGGTGGTGACGCCGCTCGACCGGGATGGGCAGATAGACCGCATGGCGTTTTGCGCCGTCATCGAACGGCTCATCGATGCGGGCGTGCATGGCATCATCGTCGGCGGCTCGACGGGCGAGTACTATGCCCACAGCAGCCAGGAGCGCTTCGAACTTGCCGCCTATGCCAAGGACGTCATCGGCACCCGGCTGCCGCTCGTCATTGGAACGGGCGCAACGAGAACCGAAGACTCGGTCGAGTACGCGAAGGCGGCAAAAGAAATCGGCGCGGACGCGATCCTCGTGTCCTCGCCGCCCTACGCATTGCCGACGGAACGGGAAAATGCGGTCCACGCGCTCACGGTGGACCGCGCGGCCAACCTGCCGATCATGCTCTACAATTATCCGGCCCGCATGGGGGTGATGATGGGCGAGGAGTATTTTTCCCGGGTCGGTAAATCCAAAAATGTGGTCGCCATCAAGGAAAGTTCCGGCGACATGGGCAATCTTCATCGTCTGGCACGCAAGTATCCGCATATCGCGCTCTCTTGCGGCTGGGACGACCAGGCTCTCGAATTTTTCGCATGGGGCGCAAAGAGCTGGGTATGCGCCGGCTCCAACTTCCTTCCACGCGAGCACGTCGCACTTTACGAAGCCTGTGTGCTGGAAAAGAACTTCGACAAGGGTCGCGCGATCATGACCGCGATGCTGCCGCTTATGGATTTCCTGGAATGCGGGAAGTTCGTCCAGTCGATCAAGCATGGATGCGAGTTGATCGGCCTGAGCGCCGGGCCGGTCCGCGCACCGCTGCGTCCGCTGAATTCCGAAGAAAAGCGAACCCTTCAGACCGTCGTCGCCACGCTGAAGCGGACGGTTGCCCAGATCACGTCGGGAGCAAATCATGCATGAACCCTTGACCGCTGCCGAATACAAAGCGATCGCCGCAGGCCTTCAGTTCCCGACGAATGCATTCATTGACGGCGCCTTCCGTCCGGCGCATTCCGGCCGGACTTTCACCTCTACGAACCCTGCCACGGGCGACTTTCTTGCCGAAATCGCCGCGTGCGACGCCACTGATGTCGATGATGCCGTGATAAAGGCCAAGCAAGCCTTCGACGACGGCCGCTGGCGGTTGTGTTCGCCTGGCGAGCGCAAGGCCGTGCTCCTCAAGCTTGCCAAGCTGCTCGAGCGCAATCGTCACGAACTCGCTGTCATGGAAAGCCTGGACAGTGGCAAGCCGATCCGCGAATGCCAGACGGTCGACGTTCCCGATACCATTCATACCATTCGCTGGCATGCCGAACTGATCGACAAGCTTTACGACAACACCGCACCTGTCGTGGCAAGCGCGCTGACAATGATCGTCCGCGAACCTGTCGGCGTCGTCGGATGCGTACTTCCGTGGAACTTCCCGCTCTTGATGCTGGCCTGGAAGATCGGTCCGGCCCTTGCAGCCGGCTGCTCGGTGATCGTGAAGCCCGCGCAGGAAACGACGCTCACCACACTGCGTGTCGCCGAACTTGCCCATGAAGCAGGCATCCCTGCGGGCGTCTTCAACGTCGTGACCGGCGGCGGCAAGGAGGTCGGCGAACCGATCGGCATGCACATGGATGTCGACATGGTGGCATTTACCGGATCGACGCCTACCGGCCGCCGCTTCCTGCGCTATGCCGCCGACTCCAATCTCAAGCGTGTCGTGCTCGAATGCGGCGGCAAGAACCCCGCGGTCGTTCTCGATGACGCCGAAGACCTCGACCTTGTGGCCGAGCAGGTGGTCAACGGCGCCTTCTGGAACATGGGTGAAAACTGCTCGGCCACATCGCGGCTTATCGTCCATGCCAGGGTCAAGGACGAGCTGCTGCACCGCATCGGAGCCTACATGCGCGAATGGAAGACGGGCGACCCGCTCGATCCCGAAAACCGCATCGGCGCGCTCGTCAGCAAGAGCCATTTTGAGAAGGTGAAATCCTTTCTCGACGACGCCAAGAAGGAGAAGCTGTCAGTCGCCCACGGCGGCGACACGCATGGCGGCATCTTCATCGAGCCGACGGTGGTCGAGGGTGTTACGCCTTCCAGCCGTCTGTTCCAGGAAGAGATCTTCGGGCCGGTCCTCTCGGTCACGACCTTCAATACGCTCAGCGAAGCCATCGCTCTTGCCAATGACACCAACTACGGCCTTACGGCGTCCGTCTATACCGCAAGCCTGAGAAACGCCATCAAGCTTTCGCGGGAAATCCGTGCCGGGGTCGTCACCGTCAACTGCTTTGGCGAAGGGGACGCGACCACGCCGTTCGGCGGTTACAAGGAGTCGGGATTCGGCGGCCGCGACAAGTCGGTCTTTGCCCACGACAACTATTGCGAACTCAAGACGATCTGGATCGACGTCTCGGACCGATCTGTCGACGAGACGATCCGATGACCCGGCATGTGATCAAGCGTCTGCCGATCGACACCGGCACTTCGGGATGGGAGGCGATCAGCGAACGCGCCTTTCCCGCAACGGCGCTTGATCGAGACGCTACGGCTGACTGGCTTATCATCGGCGCGGGATTTGCCGGCCTGTCGGCGGCGCGGCGCCTCTCGCAATTGCGCCCCCAAGACAAGATTATCGTCCTGGAGGCGCGTGAACTTGCGAAGGGACCAGCCGGGAGGAACTCCGGCTTCATGATCGACGTGCCCCACAACTTGTCGGCAGGCGAGTACTCGGTGGCAGACGAGCAGGCAACCAGAAACGAGATCAGGCAGAACCGTTTGGCGATTGCTTTTGCGGCAAATGTCGCGGCCGAATACGACCTGTCCAGGGAAACGTTCGATCCGTCAGGCAAGGTCAATGCCGCGGCCTCGGAGCGCGGGCTCGGCCTCAACGACAATTACCGCAAATCTCTTGAGAAGATCGGCGAAGAGCATCGCGTTCTCGATGCCGACCAGATGCGGGAAATGACGGGCTCGCGCTATTATCGTGGAGGGCTTTACACCCCAGGGGCGGTGATGATCCAGCCCGCCGATTATATCCGTGGGCTGGCGCGCGGGCTTCGATCGAAGGCCACCATCTACGAACATTCGCCGGTGCTGGAGCTTACACGCGAAGGAAAGTCTTGGAAGGCGATTTCCAACCGCGGATCCGTCTCGGCGCCGAAGGTCATTTTAGGGGTGAACGGCCACGTCGAAAGCTTCGGCCACTTCCGTGGACGGCTGATGCATATCTTTACCTACGCGTCGATGACCGCCGCGTTCTCCCAGAACGAGTTCGCAGGCGACGTTACCGGCGCCGATCGATGGGCGCTGCTGCCGGCAGATCCCATGGGGGCGACCGTGCGCAAGATCACCACCAATGGCCGTTCGAGGATCGTCATCAGGACGAGGTTCACATACGACCCAGGTCTCAAGGTGTCGGAGAGGCGGGTTGCCGGCGTGGCTGCCGAGCAGCGCCGGTCGTTCGATGCCCGGTTCCCCACCCTGGAAAGCCTGCCGATGGAATATAGCTGGGCCGGTGCGCTGTGCCTCAGCCGGAACCATGTGCCGGCATTCGGCGAGGTGGAAGAGGGCCTTTTTTCGGCGTGTTGCGAGAATGGTCTCGGCACTGTCAAGAGCACGCTTGCGGGCATGATGGCGGCCGATCTGGCGGCTGGCGCAGTGAGCCCCGAACTCGACAAATACAAGAATCAACCGGAACCGAGCAGACTGCCTCCCGAGCCCGTCGCGTGGCTGGGCGTCAATTCGGTCATCCGCTTTCAGGAATTGCGTGCAGGCCGCGAGGGATGATCCGTCGCCGCGCAATATGAAGACTGCGCCGCCCGCAGGACTTCAATGAGAATGGGAACGAGAACTAGGAGTAAGAACAATGAAGGCTTTGTGGAAGGCGCTCTGCGCCGCTGCGATGATCGGAATGAGCATGCTTCCAGCGCATGCGGAAGAAAAGACGATCAACATGGGCACTCTGTCGTGGGAAGACCTGACGCCCATCACCGGAATAACAAAGAAGGTTCTTGAGGACGCCGGCTACACCGTGAAGGTGACCGACTTCTCCGAATGGGGCATTGCCTATGCCGCTCTTGCCAAGGGCGACATCCAGGTGCTCGCCTCTCAGACGGACTACGTCGCCCAGGACTACTGGGACAAGAACAAGAACCGTCTGGAAAAGATTTCGCCCGTCTCGCACGGTCTCTACCAGGGCGTTGCCGTTCCCAAATATGTCCCGATCGATTCGCTCGAGCAGCTCAACGAAAACGCCGACAAGTTCGGCGGCAAGATCATCGGGATCGAACCGGGCTCCGGCCTCATGCGCGACACGTCGAACGCGGTCAAGGACTACGATATCAAGCTGCAGCTTGTCGAAGGCAGCACGGCGGCGATGACGGCGGCGCTGAAATCCGCCTACGACCGCAAGGAATGGGTCGCGGTGACGATTTGGGAACCGTCGTGGATGGTCCAGAAGTATGAGGTGAAGTACCTGAAGGACCCCAAGGGCGTCTTCCCGCCGCCGCAGAGCTATTACTGGATCGGTCAGAAGGGCTTTTCGGAAGAGAACCCGCATGCACGTGAAGTGATGGCCAGCGTCTACGTTCCACTCGCCGACATCACCACCATTAATGGCGAGGTCAAGGATGGCAAGACGATGGACCAGGCTGTCCAGGACTGGATCGGCGTCCATGCCGATCTGATCAAGCGCTGGGAAAACATCAAGAAATACTAACCGCGTCGTGGCCGTCCGATCTTGTCGGGCGGCCACCCCGACGCCCAACGAGAAAAGCCAGCGCCAATTGGCTCAAAGGGGATCGCTATGAAAACCGCAAATGTCGATACCAATGAAGTCCTGATTGACTGCCAATCCCTCTGGAAGGTCTTCGGAGACAAGTCCTCCTCCGCGATGAAGTCCATCGCCGAGCGCGGTCTCGGCAAAAAACAGGTCCTGAAGGAATTCAACTGTGTCGTCGGCGTATCCGATGCGAGCATCCAGGTGCGGCGCGGTGAAATCTTCTGCGTCATGGGACTGTCGGGGAGCGGAAAGTCGACGCTCATCCGTCTCCTCAACAAGCTGATCACGCCCAGTGCGGGAAAGGTCCTGGTGAAGGGACGGGACTTGGCTGCCTTGTCACCTGTTGATCTCAGGCAGATGCGCGCCCGCAATATCGGAATGGTTTTCCAGAGTGTGGCGCTCCTGCCGCAAAGGACGGTCCTTGAGAACGCGGCCTTCGGCCTTGAGGTGCAGGGAATTGCCAAGCCCGAGCGAAACGCCACGGCGAGTGCGGCTTTGGAGAAGGTTGGCCTTGCCGACTGGGTGAACCGCTATCCCAGAGAACTTTCCGGCGGCATGCAGCAACGCGTCGGTCTTGCCCGCGCGCTTGCGGCCGACCCCGAAATCATCCTCATGGACGAGCCGTTCAGCGCGCTCGATCCCCTTATCCGGCGCCAGCTTCAGGATGAGTTCAGACAACTCACCAAAGCCCTGGGCAAGTCCGCGGTCTTTATCACTCATGATCTGGACGAGGCGATCCGTATCGGCGATCGCATCGCCATCATGAAGGATGGTGTGATCATCCAGACCGGCACGGCCGAGGAGATCATTCTCAATCCCGCAGATGTTTACGTCGCCGAATTCGTTGCCGGCATATCCCGCCTTCATCTGATCAAGGCACATTCTGTCATGCGCAGTGTCACCGATTTTCAGCGAAGCGAGCCGAATTCCGACATTTCGTCTCTGGCGCGCACCACGCCCGATGCCGACATCGACGAACTCATCACGTTGACGATGCAGTCGGAGCGCGATGCCATCGCCGTCGTAGACAACGATCAGGTCGTCGGCGTCGTCACGCCACGCAGCCTTCTGATGGGCGTCAAGGGTACGTCCACAAACGATCTCGCGGCGGCATGACCCCTAACTTGGAGCTCAGTGACATGGACAGTTCAGGCTTCACCGATATTTTTGACGAATGGACGGACTCCGCGCTCGAGTGGGTGAGTGACAACGGAGAGTTCCTGTTCGACTACGTTCGATGGGTTCTCGAAGGACTCTACGACGCGATCCTGTGGCTCCTGGAGCTTCCACCCTTCTACGTGGTTGCCCTCGTCATAGCGCTCGTCGGCTGGCGGCTGGTCAACGCCTGGTTTGCCATATTGAGTGGCGCTGCACTCGGGCTCTGCTTTTCCATGGGCCTTTGGCCGGAGACGATGAGCACCTTGGCGCTGGTGCTGACAGCGACCGTACTTGCGTTGGCAATCGGAATTCCGATCGGCATCGCAGCCGGGTTCTTCACCGCCCTGGATCGCTTCATGGAGCCTGGCCTGGATTTGATCCAGACGCTTCCGCCATACATCTACCTGCTGCCGTCGATCGCGCTGCTCGGCTACGGGCCGGCCACGGCGCTGATTGCGACCGTCGTCGTCGCCATGCCTCCTGCGATCCGGTTGACGTCTCTTGGCATCCGAATGACGCCCAGGGAGTTCATCGAGCTCGGCGAGGCAAGCGGCATCACGCCAGCCAAGATGTTCTTCAAGATCCGCCTTCCGTTTGCGCTTCCCAGCATCATGGCAGGGATCAATCAAAGCCTGATGATGGCATTCGGCATGGTCGTCATCGCAGGTATCGTCGGATCCGGCGGGCTCGGAGAAACCATCTACGGTGCAATCCGAACGCTCGATATCGCAACCTCGATCAACGGGGCGATCGCCATCGTCGTTCTCACCATGGTGCTTGACCGGATAACCCAGAGCACAGCACGCCTCGGTGCGGGGAGGACGTCATGAACCCTTCGACCTTTCAGTTTTCGCCTGGCGCATTCCTTGCGCCGACAGTCGATTGGCTCAACGCCAACCTTCATCCTTTGTTCGCAGCGATCAGCTATATTGTCGAAGCGGTCCTGTCTGGAATAGAGGGCGCGCTTCTTTTCGTGCCGCCGTATGCTTTGATTGCGACTGTCATCGTTTTGGCATTCGTGGCGGTCGGCCTGCGTGCCGCAATCCTTGCGGGCCTTTGCCTCGGCTTCTGCCTGCTCGTGGGGCTGTGGACGGCCTCGATGCAGACAGTCGCTCTGGTTACCGTTGCCGTGTTGATATCCGTTCTCGTCGCGTTTCCGATCGGCGTGCTGTGCTCGCGCCACAAGACCTTGGAGGCAATGGTTCGTCCGGTTCTCGACGTGATGCAGACGGTTCCGCCGTGGGTCTACCTCATCCCGGCGGTCATGATCTTCAGCCTCGGACGGGTACCGGCAATTATCGCCACCATCGTCTATGGCATTCCGCCAATGCTGCGTTTGACGACACTGGCATTCAACCAGGTGCCGAAGGAGTTCATGGAGCTTGGCAGCGCCATCGGCGCCCATCCGCGATCAGTGCTTTGGAAGATCGAGATCCCCCTGGCCAAGCAGACGCTTCTTGTCGGGCTCAACCAGTGCATTCTTCTGTCTCTGGCGATGGTCGTGTTGGCCGGCCTCGTGGGAGCAGGTGGTCTCGGCGCAGAGGTGACGCGCGGTTTGACACGTATGGAGATGGGTCTTGGGTTGCGAGCCGGCCTGGCAATCGTCGCGGTCGCGCTGCTGCTGGACCGGTTGTCCCGTGGCTTGTTCAACCGCAACAGCCTTTCAAAAGCGGGATGAGAAAGACCGTCTTCTGCATTGATGCACGCCGCTTGCTCGCGGTTTTCGGATCGGATGAACGTCTGTTCCAGCGAGCAACTGTACCAAGGAGACAAGATGATGCGACCAAAAGATTGCAGATCCGGCGATGCGACCGAGACGCCTAAGCGTCTCAAGGTGGGCTTCGTTCTGGCTCGATCGTTTACGCTTTCGGCCTTTGCGCTGTTCGTCGATACCCTGCGCCTGGCAAGTGACGAAGCTGATCGTTCCGGACGGGTCCTTGCCGACTGGCAGGTCCTGGGAAGTACCAGACATCTGATTACATCGAGCTGCGGTGTCCAGGTCGCCCCAACGTCAGACTTCGTCGATCCGTCCCGCTTCGACTACATCGTCGTGGTTGGCGGGCTGCTTTGCGTGGAACGGCCGGTTGACCAGGACACGGTTGCCTTCCTGAAGCGGGCCTCCGTCCAGAAGGTACCGCTGATTGGGCTTTGCACCGGTACGTTCATACTTGCGGACGCCGGACTGATGACACGTCACGAGACGTGCGTAAGCTGGCTGCATGCCAAGAGTTTCCGGGAGAGTTTTCCCGATCTTCCGGTGCGCTCGGATCGGCTTTTCAATCTCGATCGCCAGCGCGGATCTTGCGCAGGCGGAAGTAGCGCCGCCGACATGGCTGCCTTGCTCGTGCGGCGCTATATCAGCCGGGAGGCGGAGCGAAACGCCTTGGAGGTTCTGCAGATCGAAAGGGCTCGGTCTCCTGCAGAAGTGCAGCCCCGCCGGCCGCTCCATGAGAATTATGACGATGCACGCGTGAAGGCCGCGATGATCACGATGGAACAGCATCTGGAAGACGGAATCTCGATCCCGGCGCTGGCGGCGTCGGTTGGACTATCGCGGCGCCAACTCGAGCGCGTATTTCTTGAGAAGACGGGAATGTCACCAGCCCAGGCCTATACCCGTGTACGCATGGAGCGTGCAAAATCATTGCTGGCCCATTCAAGACTACCGATGATCGAGATTGCCCTCGACGTCGGCTTCGAAAACGCGTCGCATTTCACCAGAACGTTCAAGCGCATATTCGGACAGACTCCCTCCCAGGTTCGCGCGACGACCGCGGGAGTCCACTAAACGTGCGCCAAATTGGAAGGATCAGCGAACTTTGGCGCTATCCGGTAAGTTCAGTCGCAGGAGAGCGGCTGGATCATGCCGAGGTTTTTATCGATGGATTGATCGGTGACCGACGCTTTGCCCTTGTGGAGGTAGCGACGGGAATTGTTGCACATCCCGAACGCGATCAGCGTTGGCATAAAGCCGCATTCGTCAAATCCAGAACGACGGCTGCCGGCGAAGTGGAAATTCAAGTGCCGGACGAAGGTTGGCTTGCGACCGGTGCGCCATGTCTCGCCCATCTTTTGTCGGCATTTTTCGGTTTCGAAGTGGCTGTAAGACCGTATCAACGTTCCCGAAACGCTACGGCCGAAACGGCTTTTGCCGTCAATCGATATGACGTCGCGCCACTCCATCTGCTGACGAGCGCTTCTGTGGAACATCTTAAGTCCATCCATCCCGACGGCGATCCGGACCGAAGGAGGTTCAGGCCTAACATATTCGTGAAATCTGACGCCGACATCAAAGGCTTTGCCGAGCTGGACTGGATCGGCCGGCCGCTCCAACTGGGAGCCGTTTCGAGCACCGTCGTTGCCCCGACAAAACGATGTGGGTTTACAATTATCGCTCAGGAAGGTCTTGAGAATGATCCCGAAATACTCAGGAATGTCATGCGGCATGGCAACCGGAATATGGGCGTCTATTGCCGGCCTGGTCATAGGGGCACTTTGAGCGTGGGCGACGCGGTGCTTCTTTAAGGCTTGCAAGGTTCAGCACTTTTACGTGAGCTGCTTAGAGATGCGGGAAAGGCTTGCCAACAGCCGCTGCGGCACTTTCGCCGGGCCATAATTCAGCGTCATGTTTTGATCGTGGTGAACCCCCAAAAGTGGGTTCCACAGAGGCATTCGACTCTGCTTGACATAATCGGATGTAATGTTAGCAAGGCTGGCGGACAAGATCATCGGAGGTCAGGCCGTCTTGGTCAGTTTGCGAAGAAAGCTTCCGCCTTTGACCGGATTGACAGCATTTGAGGCTGTTGCCCGGCTAGGGAGCTTCACGAAGGCGGCGCGCGAATTGGGCGTTACGCAAGCAGCGGTCAGCCGTCAGATCCATCTGCTGGAAGAAAGCCTTGGCTTTCCGCTCTTCCGGCGCTTGCATCGAAAGATCGAAGCCACAGACAAAGGTCGCTCACTCTCTGCGGCTGCGACAACGGCCTTTAACCTTTTGGCCGACACAATCGCGGAGATAAAAAGGGACGAGAGCCACGAAGGCCTTACAATCTCGGCCAGCGTCGCCTTCTCCCATTTCTGGCTATTGCCGAAGATCGCCTCATTTTCCAGAAAGCACCCTGAGATCCCTCTACGGATCATCTCTCAGGACAATGCTGTAAGCCTCGATGGAGGCGATGTCGATTTGGCGATCCGCTACGGAAATGGGATGTGGTCCGACGGTCGAGCCGAGCTTCTTTTCGAGGACGAGATTTTCCCGGTCTGCAGCCCGGACTACGCGGAGAAGCTGGAGGGGTTTGCAGACCTGCAAGACCTAACGCGGCATCCTCTCATCAGCTCTGATACTGAAGATCCAAGCTGGACCGGATGGGACGAGTGGTTCGCCGCCTTTTCAATCCAGGCCCCAAGGCGACCGTCGGGCTTGCGATGCAGCTTTTATACGGAAGCCATCTACGCAGCATTGAACGGTCAGGGCATCGCGCTGGGGTGGAAGCGTCTTGTCCAAAACCTGTTGGATCAGAAGGCTCTGGTCAGGCTGACCGAGGATTCGATCGCAACGCGAAACGGCTATTTTGTCATCGAGCCGTCGCGCAGCGCCAAGAATGCGCGCCTCGCACAGTTTGTCGAGTGGCTTAAACATGAAGCGCGCGACTGCAAAGGGGACCGGTAGCCCAAGACAAGTCGCCGCCAATGGTGCTTTTCGGACCGCGCAGGCCAGCGCAATTTGAGCCATGGCTGGCCGTCAGGAGAAAGCCGCGGGAAACCCCTCAGCTCTCCAGATCGTGCGGCATGTGAAAGCCTTCGGGTAAGGCCCCGAATATTTCAAGATCTTGAACTGCCGCCGGCTTCTTGTGCTCGCCTTTGACCGCGCATGCTGCCAATACTGCCCTCAATGCGATAGGGCGGTAATGCTCCAGATGCTCGTCAGAACTTTCTTCGGTTTTCGGTTCCGTGGACATGGTCGTTCTCAACTTTCAAAGTTGCGGTGGCGGAAGCGGCCGCGCGGTCTGATCCGGACACGCGCGGCACTTCCCCGTTTCAACCAATCGTCATGAGGCTTGCATTGCCGCCGGCCGCAGCCGTGTTGATCGAAATCGAAACCTCTTCCAGCAGCCAATTGAGGCAATATGCCTCGTGATCTTTTGCGAGTTCATCGGTCGTGGCCGACTGAACGAGGACAAGAGGCCCTTTCAAGGCCGCAATCCTTTTGTTGATCAAGCCTGTGCGTTCAACATCCCCTTCGACGAGGGCGCCCGAGAATGGTCCGTCGGATTCCCAGTTCGAACTCCAGGAGACCCTAGACAAAATGGAGGCTGGAAGCGCGGTGAGGGCGATCTCAAGGTTCGACGCACGATCGATCACAATCTGATTTCCGGTGGCCAATGCCGCCGCAAGCTGACGGAAAAGGCCTGTTGCCGTTGCCGGCGCCAGGAGGATCCGCCCCCTTGGATGAAGGGCATAGAGGTTTCGTTCACCCACAGGTCCCGCCAGTTCCTTTTCGAGCCCGAGCGCGGAAATCGCGGCAAGCTCGCGCGCTGCTTCTGCTTCGGCGTTGTGACCCTTGCGGCCCAGCCAGGATGCAAAGTCGCGAAGCGCAGGGTCGGTATGGACGGAACTGTGTTGTGGCGGGACGGGCGCGCGCTGTACGAGGCGGCCGATGTAGAGTGGCCCGCCTGCCTTGGGTCCCGTGCCGGACAAACCCCGTCCGCCGAAGGGCTGGACGCCGACCACCGCGCCGATGATGTTGCGGTTGACGTACAGATTGCCCGCCTTCACCCGTCCCGTGACGTGCTCGATTGTCTCGTCCAGTCGCGTATGGAGCCCGAAAGTGAGGCCGTAGCCGGAATTGTTGATATCGTCGATCAAGCGATCGAGATCTTCGCGGCGATAGCGGATGACATGCAGTACAGGTCCGAACACTTCGCGCGTCAGGTCCGACATCTGCTTCAGTTCGATGATCGTCGGCGGAACGAAGGTGCCAAGAGCGGCGCTTTCGGGAAGCGGCAATTGCTCCACCTTGCAGCCGAGCGAGCGCATGCGTTCGATGTGTTGGTCGATCTCGGCCTTTGCCTGCTCGGAAATCACCGGTCCGACGTCGATGTTGAGGCGGTCGGTGCGCCCGATCCTGAGCTCCTTCAACGCGCCCTTCAACATCGCGAGCGTCCTGTCGGCGACATCATCCTGGAGGCAAAGCACGCGCAAAGCCGAGCAACGCTGGCCGGCGCTGTCGAAGGCGGAGGCAATCACGTCGGCAACGACCTGCTCGGCGAGCGCCGACGAATCCACGATCATCCCGTTCTGTCCGCCCGTTTCCGCAATCAGCGGTATTGGCTTTCCGGCCGGCGAGAGGCGCTCACTGAGCTGGGCCTGGATTTGACGGGCGACCTCGGTCGAGCCGGTGAACATGACCCCTGCCGTTTCGGGAGCCGCCACCAGTGCAGCTCCCAGGCGGCCGCTGCCGGGCACGAACTGCAGCGCGCCGCGCGGCACGCCGGCTTCATGCAGGATTCTCACGCTTTCATAGGCGATGATCGGGGTGACGCCGGCGGGTTTTGCCATCACCGAATTGCCGGCGACGAGGGCGGCCGCCACCTGGCCCGTGAAAATCGCCAGCGGGAAATTCCAGGGGCTGATGCAGACGATCGCGCCGAGCGGTGCATGCGCTGGACCAAGCGTCTTGCGTGCCTGGTCGGCATAATAGCGCAGGAAGTCGATCGCTTCACGGACTTCGCCGACCGCGTTGGCGGCTGACTTGCCTGCTTCTCGCATGGCGATGGCCATCAGTATCTCGATGCGGGCCTGCATTATGTCGGCGGCTCTATCAAGGCAGGCTGCTCGCTCACGAGGCGACAACGCGGCCCATTCTGCGACACCATCGGCAGCCATACGTGCAACCCTGGGCGCATCGTCAACCTTGAGCTCCGTAACGTGACCCACGACATCGGAGTGATCGGCCGGATTGGCGATCGGCCGTGTCTCACCGTCCTGCGAGCCGTCGGCGAGTAACGGCATGGCATGGAAGTTTCGGGAAAGGGTGGCGGCGAGATGAGCGGAAAGCTCCGCCAAGGCTGCTTCATTCGAAAGGTCAATCCCCTTCGAATTGAGCCGGTCCTTTCCGAAAAGCGCAGCCGGAAGTAGGATCTGGTCATGCGGCATGCCGACGACCGGCATGGCTTCGACGACGTCCACAGGATCTGCAACAAGCTCATCGACCGAGACGTTTGGATCAGAGATGCGGTTTACGAACGATGAGTTTGCCCCGTTTTCGAGAAGGCGGCGGACGAGATAGGCGAGCAAGGTCTCATGCGTGCCGACCGGCGCATAGATGCGGCACGGACGATTGAGCTTGGCCTTGCCTACGACCTCGTCATAGAGCGGTTCGCCCATGCCGTGCAGGCATTGGAACTCGTATTTTCCAACCTGAAACTCCGGACCGGCCAGATGATATATCGTCGCAAGCGTTTGCGCGTTGTGGGTGGCAAACTGCGGGAAGACGAAATCGACGGCAGCAAGCAGCTTGCGCGCGCAGGCAATGTAGGAAACGTCGGTATGAACCTTGCGGGTGAAGACGGGAAAGTCTTCAAGGCCGTCGAGCTGAGCGCGTTTGATTTCGGCATCCCAGTAGGCGCCCTTGACCAGCCGCACCATTATCCGGCGACCGGAACGGTGGGCAAGATCGATGATGTAGTCGAGGACGAAGGGGCAGCGCTTGCCATAGGCCTGCACCACGAAACCGAGGCCGTTCCAGCCGCTGAGATCCTGATCCAGGCTCAATTCTTCGAGCAGGTCGAGAGAGAGTTCGAGCCTGTCGGCCTCCTCGGCGTCGATGTTGAGACCGATGTCGTACTTCTTTGCCAGGAGCGCGAGCTGCTTTACCCGCGGCAGCAATTCGCCCATCACGCGGTCCGCCTGAGCGCGGGCGTAACGTGGATGAAGAGCGGAGAGTTTGATGGATATTCCAGGCCCTTCATATATGCCGCGGCGATTGGAGGCCTTGCCGATGGCATGGATCGCTGCCTCGTAGTCGCGATAATAGCGTTCTGCATCCACAGCAGTTGTGGCAGCTTCCCCGAGCATGTCATAGGAGTAGCGGAAGCCGCGGGCTTCGAGCGGCCGGGCGCGCTTCAGCGCTTCGTCGATCGTCTCTCCGGTGACGAACTGTTCGCCCATCATGCGCATCGCCATGTCGACGCCACGGCGGATCACAGGCTCGCCGGCACGCGCGATGAGCCGCGTAAGCGCTGCAGCCAGGCTGCGGTCGTTGACGGTGGACGTCAGTTTACCGGTGACCACCAGGCCCCAGGTCGCGGCATTCACAAACATCGACTTCGTGCCGCCCAGATGCGACTTCCAGTCTCCCTCTGCAATCTTGTCGCGGATCAGTGCGTCGCGGGTTTCAGCGTCGGGGATGCGCAGCAGGGCTTCGGCAAGGCACATGAGGGCGACGCCCTCCTGGCTTGAGAGGGAATATTCATGAACAAGCCCCTCGACCCCGGTACCCTTGTGCTTGGCACGCAGGGCTTCGATGAGCCTGCGCGTGGTCTTAGCCGCATCGGCCTTCGCAGAGGAAGGCGGCCGTGCCGCTTCTACGAGGGGAGGAAGGCATTCGGGCTCGGGACGCCGATACGCTGCGGTGATCGCCTGCCGCAGGGGCGTCTGTGCTCTGATTGGTGGTGCAAACAGTGAAAAAGGGACGGGGTTCGGCAAAGTGTTGTCCTTGAGGATTTTGTTGGATTGGCTCGACATTTTGGTGCCTTTCAGTTCCCTGTGTTGGATGCCGATTTCATTGTCAGCGTCAGTGATGCGGTCAAAGCGGTATGATACGCGCCCGTTCGGAACCCTGATCTGCGCAGAGGCGTGCAGTGCGGCGCGGTGCGGTCGTAAGAGCCGCGCATAACCTCAACCGTGCGAAAGCGGAGCTGAACGATCTCGCTGCCGCCGCCCTTCGGGAAGTCGTCGCGGATGTCGGTGGGACCTTCTTGTTCGCCATATCTTCGAGTGCCTGCGCGTTTTGAAGATTGCGGCGTTCCCGTCTGCGACGCTCCATGCGACCGAATGGAATATGCATCACGTTCACTACCTCTTCAAAATACGACAAGATAACGCCCCTTGCATTCAAGAAAGGATCGGGGCGGATCAAAATCCGCCCGCCCAGTCGGTTGCCGAAACGAGCCGTATACGTCGAATTGTAAGCCTGGATGCGTTCGGCAAACCTTCGGGCAGGGGACGGCAGGCGAGAGCGCGGTCCATGTAAGTCTCGACACTCTCCAAATCTCTGTGGTTGCGGATCCTGTATTCTAACGGGGATGGTCAGGGTGGCGTTCCTCCTCAGCAAGCAGCCTACTCTAGCACGCGCAGTCAAGGCATTCAGACTTGATTTTCCTGGTTTATAGTCTGTATGGATTTATTGCTGTGCGCGGAGTTGTATGAAATGACTAAATATGAGCATGAATTTAGTGAACTTGACCTATTCGACAGGAAAATTCTCGAATTGCTCTCCGACGACGGAAGAATGTCGGTCACCGATCTTGCGGCGCGCGTCGGGCTTTCTAAAACGCCCTGCCAGCTGCGCTTTAAACGGCTCATTTCTGACGGCTACATTGAAGGTTTCAAAGCCGTCATCAATCCCTCAAAACTGAATCTGGAGCATATTGCCTTTGCGGAGGTCAAACTCTCAAACACCCAGGAAGATGCGCTTCGCGCCTTCAATGCGGCAGTCAAGAAGATCAAGGAAGTCGAAGAATGTCACATGATTGCCGGACGCTTTGATTATTTGCTCAAGATCAGGACGCGTGACATACGCCGCTATAGACATGTACTTGGCGAACGGATTTCAAATTTGCCGTTTGTGGCGAGCACATCGACGAATGTCGCCATGGAAACGGTGAAAGAAAACTGGAGCGGGTCCAGCTACGCAAGCTAGCCGCCGGCCAAAGCTTCCGCGTGTTCTTTTGGCGTTACGAGATTGGCTGGACATAATCGATTCTTGTACGATTTTGCGTGTGGCCGGCGGGTTCTATGTCGACGGTCGGCACCCATACCGTTACCGGATTGCGTCATCGTGGGCGCCATCAGCTACCTGGGCATCTCACTTTGCAGGATTGGACGAATCCTCGCGACTGTCGACAACGGCCACACCTGCGGCGGTCGTCAAGGTTCAATCTGCAAAACGTGTGCTGCCGCGAGTCAGGCAGAGGACCGCTTCTCACCCACCGACGTTGATGGCGGCGGCTGATGCCTGAGCGCGCCTGTTTTGGGTCGAAGGCGGCTTATGGCTCTGTGCACGTCAGTATCGCAATCGACTTGCCCCTCCGACCGGTGATGCATCCTTTTGGTGCCTGAAGCGTTCCCCACGCACAGCAAGCAGACGCACCATGGCCAGGCGGGAATTGACCGGTACCGGTACGAGCAAGCGCTACGTGCCAAGTGACAAAAACCTCCGCTCCCTCCGCCGCTAGTCGCCAAGGGAGAGGACGACGATGACGATAACGCACTGAGGCAAAGGCAATGACGAACATCCGTTTCAAGGGCTTTGACAGTCCAACCCAGCTTCGTGAACACCTTGCGGACGTGGAGGAAGGCGCCCCGGCCGACGATCTGGCCGAAGACATACCCGGCGAGGATGAGTTGCAATCGGCTTTGCGGGAAGTTGCCTGGCTCCGGAAGGACGTTTCCGACCTGCGTGAGCAGCTGGCCCTGTTCCCTGGTCGGCTCAAGACCGTGGCGGGAAGCCGTGTCGGCGCCTATCCGTGGCTTCGCATGGGAGTAGCGGTCCTTGCCGCGATCGTGGTTGGACGATGGGTGCTTCATCTCCGCCAGGATGCGCCAGGCAATCCCGCGGTTTCGATGATTCCGACCCGCATTCATCGCGATCGTTGGTAGCAAGGTCCGCTGCCGTGGATTTCATCCAGGCTGTGCCAACATGAGGTGACCGTACGCCGCCGGTCGGGCCGCGCGGTTCCTCGATGAAGTGGCGCAGGAGTGCACCCTGGCGCAAATTCCATATTGTCGACGTAGCCGTCTGACGAGTGCAATCATTCCGAAGACGAGCTTGGCCATGCGCTTTTTCTCCTCCTAAGCGCCCGCGCCACCGCAGTTCTAATTGCGTTACGCACTCAGTCGCAATTGGTCTTTGGACTGCGCGTGAACGCGCAACCCTCGGGCTGCCCGATCGATCTCACTCTAGAGACGATGTGGGATCGCCCGTTGGTCAAAGGGACGCTCCCCGGCATGCACAGAATATCTGGCATCCGCACGCCGACACTGCCATAAATGAGCTTCATCGAGGGAGGCATCATCATGCAGAAGAATGCGCCGGACTTCAGCCTTGAGGGCAAGGTGACTTTGGTGACGGGTGCGAGCCGTGGCATCGGCCGAGCTTGCGCACTTGCCTGTGCCGCAGCAGGCTCCGATGTTGTTTTGGGGGTCCGCGATGTCGCAGCGTCGGCGGGCCTGGTTGCCGAACTCGAGGGCGTGGGACGAAAGGTTCTTCCTGTTAAACTGGACATTCCCAACAAGGCCCATATCGCACAAGCCGTCGACGCGGCGCTTACGACCTTCGGTCGGATCGACGTCCTCGTCAACAACGTCGGCGTGGCTCCGGGCAATCTCGCCGAACTCGTTGAGGAGAAGGATCTTGACGAGATACTCGATGTCAACATCAAGGGCACCTTTCTGATGACGCAGGCAGTAGGCCGTCACATGATCAAGCGCAATGGGGGCCGGATCATCAACATCAGCTCACAGGCCGGTACCGTGGCACTGCGCGGCGAGGCGATCTATTGCATGAGCAAGGCGGCAATTAATCACCTCACGCGCTGCCTTGCAGCCGAATGGGCACGCTATGATGTCACCGTCAATACTGTATCGCCGACGTTCATCCACACGGATGGTACAGCACCTTTTCTTTCCGATGCCGACAATCGCAAAGCGACGCTCGCTCACATTCCACTCGGCAGGATCGGTGAAACCGATGATGTGGTGGGTGCCGTTGTCTTCCTTGCATCACCGGCTGCGAGCCTGATCACCGGCGCGAACCTGCTAGTGGACGGTGGATGGTCCGTCGCCTGAGGCCGAGGCGCTCGTCCAGCGCAAATCTCATGCAGACGAGAACAACGATTTCCCCGCCGTGGCGCTGAAGCTGAAGCGGATACTGCCCGGGGTGCCTCGGGCCAACGCAGTCAAGCCCGAGGATGGCAAGACGTAGGGGAAGGAACGCCTTGTAGTGCCCGACGCTCAAGGGAAATGCCCTTCCACGCGTACAAGGTCTCGGGAAACTCGTGCAGGAAGAGACGGTCCCTTTCGTTTTCGGGTTGCGGCCGATAAGCTGCCGGCGTCGACGACCGCAAGCAGTACCCGCATCGCATCAAATCGATCCATAGGCCCCGAACGACTGAAATGACCGTTCAAAGGTAGCCGAAATCACGTCCGGTGCCTAGATGGCGGCCCCGGCGGCAATCGTTGCCGCGAGCACTTGTACCGGACTGGCTCATGCAGGTCATTATATGCTCTGGGGCCGACCGTGACATTTGACATTCGCACGACTGGCCGATCACAATGTCGCCAGGACTGCGTTCGACAGCCGGCTGCCGTAATTCGCACGCGTGCTCACCTTTTTTTCCAGCGCTTCGATCACCACGGAGGAGAAATCCACGCCGTAGAGCCGCTCAATGTTTTGGAGCCCTCCCGGCGTGAATACGTTGATCTCCAGTATCTTGGAACCAATGATATCGAGGCCGACCAAGAACATGCCATCGGCGACGAGCTTCGGTCTTACGATTTCGGCGACTTCAAGGATCTCTGGCGTGATCTTGACTGCGGCCGCAGTTCCAGCCGCGCTGATGTTCGAGCGGACCTCGCCCTTTGCCGGGACCCTGCGAAATGCCGCATAAGAACCATCCTGTTCCAGCGGCCTGCCGTTCATGAGAAACAATCGAATATCGCCTTCAACGGCATCGGGAAGATAGCCCTGGGCGATCAGGTATCCCTCGCCGCTGACTGCTTCGAATATCTGATTAAGATTGGATTCCTTGCTTGATTTGATCTTGAACACGTGCCGGCCGCCCGATCCTTGAAGCGGCTTGAGGACGACGCCACGCTTCTGGCTGTCGATGAAGGCCCTGATCTCGTCCAGGCTCTTGGAAATAAGAGTAGTCGGCCGTATGATCTCGGGGAAGTCTTGAAAATAGAGCTTGTTCTGCGCCTTCGCCAAGGCGTCGGGATCATTGACGACGATCACGCCGCGCTCGACCGCAAGGCGTCCGAACATTGCCCCGACATGCGCTGCCCAAGGTCGTTCATCGGCGTCCAGGGATGGATCGTTGCGCAAGAAGAGAACATCGACATCCACCACGTCGATCGTTTCAGGCGAGGTTTTCGCATTAAGGTCCGCGATGAATGCTTCGGCGTTCTTGGGTTTGCCAACACCGGGAATGATCGCCCGCATGGAGAGACTGTCATCCGGTCGAAGCACAAAACCATCGGGCGTGACGTAGCAGATGTCATGGCCACGAGCCATTGCCGCAATCGCCAGAGAGGTCGTCGTATAGTACGGAGCCTCGCCCTCGATGGAGTTCACGAAGAACACAATGCGCATCTAGCTTTCCTTTGGTTGGACCATGTCGATGGGCCGCATTCCCTGCCTGGCCCTGTCGAGCCTTTCGCGCCCTTCGCCGGTGGCGAGAAACAGCGGATAGACAGACGGTTGCTTCAGCAACCCGCGTGCTGCAAGCTCCTCCATGACGCCAAAATGAGAAGAGGCGATCTTTCCCATCCAGAAGGGTTCAAGCGCACCGCCGCGCTTGAGGTGATCGAGGAGCTGAAGCAGTCCTCTCAGGTAGATCGCATCTTTGGCCAGACCGCCGCCTCGGTAAACCCGCAGCGCAAGATGGAACGCCCCGAAGTGGGTGAAGTTGTAATCCTCGACCAGACGACAGAACGTATGTTCAAAGGGCACGCCCGCAAGCATGTCGGCGCATGCGACGACGCGGGCAGCAATCAACTTCAGCCGTTCCGCGGTCATACCGCCCGAGAGATACTCGGCGAAAACCGCAAGGCCTTCCTGCATCCCTTCATAGCCAGAAAGGCCAGAGCGAAAGAGCCGCAGGCCTTGCGACGATCCGTTGAAGTAGGTGAGCAGGTGGACGCCGATCTCATGGGAAAGAAGTGGCTCCACGCGCCGTCGATCCATATTGGTCGTCTTTGATATCAGAAGGCGATGATTGGTCACCATCAACCCTGATGGAAGATCATCGCGAAGCTCGATATCGACTTTGAAGTCCGGCCACGCCCGCCGATACAGAGCGATCATCGCCTGCGCGCGTTGCGAAACATAGTTGGCGTCCGCACTTGGCGCCTCGGAAACCCGGTCGTCAAAATCAGCCGGGCCGCCGTTCGAAAGCGTGCCGAGGATGCTTTCGGCTTCGGCAAGGAGAGACGGTTCGACAGGCCCGTATAGCGCTCTTCCGAACTCAATGAAGCTGGCTGCCTGGCGCGACGCGATCAAGGAAAGCTGCAAATCCACTTCGCGCTGCTTTTCCCGATAGATATCGTAGAGAACCGGGTCTTCCATATGATCAAAGGAAACCGAAAAGAGGTGCTGCTTTGCGCTTTCGACCTGGATGGTCAAAGGGCGGTACAGGAAGGCGGGTTCGCCTTTGAAGCTGTTCGACTTGAACTGTTGAAACGCCTGCTGAGCGTTGATGGGGGTAACCGCAAGGAGCACGTCAAAGGCCGACGCAATTTCATCGATGCCCCGGTCAACACGGCTCACCGCATCAACAAAGGCGCGGCGCCCCAAGGATCGATGCGATGTCAGTTTCAAGATGTCACGAGAGCTTATGAATGCGGCACATGCCCGTAGCCCGGCATCGAACAGGGTTGCAATCAGCTGATCCCGAAGCTCTGGGTATATCAGTGCGGACTCGGGCGCGCGGTAAATCGGAGCAAACTCGGCCGATAAGACGGCGCAACCGGGTAAAACAGAAATCTCCTCGTCGATCATCGATGGCGGAGCGCCTCGTTCCTCGACCCTTGGCGTGCGAAACCGAGCCTCGCTCGCCATGACCGCCTGCGAGAATGTCTCCTTGGCTACAACGGCATTCTCGGTTGACCAGACCGAAACCTCGAAGGGCGGCAGATAGGGCGCGTCATCGGTAAGGAACTTGTCGCGCCCGAGCTCTCCACTTCTGACGACCAGGAAAGATCCAAATCGTTCAACCGCGACGGCGCTAAGAGCCTGGATGACAGGCATGACCTGCTTTGGGGTCGATGCGAGAAGATACGAAGCATTTGACTGTGTTACCGACCGGGCAACCTCTTCGGTCTTGCGGGTCTCAACGTAAATGAAGAGGAAGGGCAGCAGTCGATCAATATGAAGTCGCCCGCCTTCCGGCAACTCCTTGCGGATCGGCTTATCATCACGCAGACACTGTGTGATCTCCTCCAGCCAACTCTCCTGAACTGCCGACGTCTGGCGCATCATCGAGGCTGCCCCACAATGCGTTCCAGAAGTGGAACGGCCGCCGTTACCGCGTCGCGAAGCTTGCCGAGGACGGCGTTGTCCGGCTGCCCGGTCCACTCGTCCATGAATATCTTCTTGAACTCGATGGCGATGGCACATCCCGTCTTGGGGAACTGCTCGTGGATAAAGCGGGTTTGCTCTCCCTTGCCCTGGAAGGCGATATTCTCGCTCACGGCCAGCGGCTTGTCTGTGATCCTGAAGGCTCGGAAGTGGTCCATCAACGGATCAACGACATGCGCCCAGCGATCGCGGTCCATCGAGAAAGTACCGATGTTGATATCTGGGGCTTGCTCGGGATCGGTCTGGATGTCGGGACCGGCGCGGCGATGGTTATAGCTGTGGACGTCGAGAAGGACGAACTCCCCGTGGTTTCGCTCGATACTCTTTAGAAAGGAGCCAAGCATTTCATAGTAGTCATCGTAAATTGTCAGGGAGGCCAAGTGCTCGGAGGCGGGAAGGCCATTTTTCCAGACAGTTAGCCCCCAGGCTTGCTCAGGACGGAAGTAGACCGCCTGTTCGCGACTCCGGTTGAGATCGATTTCAAACCGAGAACGATGAAAGACCACCTGGTTCGGCACGCCACTGATCAGGAAGGCTGTGAAGGGGTCTTCCTCACGAAGACGCTCGGACTCGCTCAAAGCACAAAGCGGCAGCAAGTCGTGCCGCATAAGCCGACCGTCATGGATTGCCGTCGCGATGACCGGAGATTGGCTTCTCCTGACGCTCCATAAAGACCCGGTGTCGGGAGATGCGCTGTTGGGAACCTCGATCTGGTTTGTCAGTGATCGACCTTTCTGAACCAAGCCCTGCCCAAAGCTGTCGGGACTGCTTTTCCGCCAGGCGGGCACGCCGGCGCTCCTTCGTTGCCTCTGCCTTTTTGCGATCTGAAAGGGAGTGGATCACAATCACGACCAACGATGGCGGGATGATCCTTCAATGGAGGGACGACCGGTCGATGGTTGCAGGAGGTTTGCGGACACATATTATCTACCGATTGCAGGGCTCTCGCCTCTTAGAGAAGAAGGTAGATCGGCGTTCAACTTGATCAAGGTGGGAGTGCGCGCGAGCCAGAAGCCCAGCATGTTTTCGCAAGAAGAACCTCAAGGCTTAAGTGGACTGAGCAAGGGATGATAGAAATCGGCCTCCCTAGGAACCCATCTTGGAGGCACGCCAATCGACAAAAGCGGCCAAAAGTGCTGCCAGCAACGCGAGTGATGCCGATATCAGCATCATGCCGAGCAGGACATGGGTTGCACCTGACTTCACGAGGAAAAAGCCGGCGACTGAGGCTATGAGTGCTCCGCCAGCGGTTGTCATTGCAGCGGCCAGCCCCGCCGCGGTACCGGCGAGATTGGCGCGCACCGACAGCACACCTGTGTTGGCGGCGGGCATGGTCAGTCCATTGCCGATGCCGATGAGCATGCAAGGCCCAAAGAACGCAAGAACGTGGGATGTCGCCAACATCGATAGGATCAGGCCAACCAACAGCCCCATGCACGTTATGAGCCGACCGACAATGAGGATAGCGCCGAGCGCGTGCTTGGAGGCGTAGCGGCCAGCCAAATAGCTACCCAGGATGAAGCCCGCCGGGACCAATCCCATGTAGAAGCCCAGTTTCGCACTTGAGCCGGCCAGCGTCTGACCGACGGCCAATGGTGCTCCGCCCAGGAAGATGTAAAGCGTCCCTATGGACCAGGCCATACACAGGGTGTAGGCCCAGAACCGCGCCGAACTCAGGAGCTGTCCATAGGCGGCAAGATAGTTTCCATGCGGTCTCTGTGAGCCCGCGGCCGTTTCCCTTAAATCACAAAGGGCCAAAGCGAGCATGGCTGCACCAAGGACCGCAAAGACAACAAAACTCGCCCGCCATCCGAACAACTCGTCCAACGTCCCGCCAAACATCGGACCGAGCATCGGCGCCAGTGCCCATCCCATGGCGGCGTAACCGATTTTGCTCGCGGCTTCGCGCTCGCCCGATGTCTCCTTGATCAGGACGAGGGCGAGGGAAAAACACGCAGCAATGGACGCCTGCATTGCTCGAAACAGAAGGAAAACGCCGATATTGGTCGCCAGTGCACAGCCAAGGGACGCGACAATGAAGGTGGAGACAGCCATTAATACGACCGGCCTGCGCCCATATCGATCGGTCATCGCCCCTGCGATGACCGATGTCAGCGCCGTTACGGTTGCATAGCCCGCAACCGAAAGATTAACGAGCGCGAAATCAGCTTGGAACGTGGCCGCAATGTTCGGAAGCGACGGCAAGATCATGTTCACCGGCAATACCGCAAGCGCCGAAAGCAAGATGAGGGTCGCTAGCCGGGGCGGGGCAGTCATCAGGGTGATGTTCATTTTGCCGGTCACTTGGGTACACGACGTCTGAATGGGATTTTCGCTCGTCATTGTTTTGTCCGTATGGTCAGAAAGGATTGCGGAAGTCTGACGAGGCGCGGCCCAATCTCCGGGCATAAAAAAGGCCCCGTCAGGAGCCTGCTTACCGCGCATGGGTGCTTTCGCCGGATGACTATACCATCCTGCCCATGCGCCCTATCACCACGACGAGAACCATTGCGATCTTCATGACGATACAGCTAGACAGGAAATTGCACGTCGTCAATGCATCATCCTTTCAGTACAGGCAACGCCCGGCCCACGTATGGCGATGATTGCTTGGCTCACGCGCTTACGCCCGCAATAGGGTCCGATTGCAGCCGAAATCGAGAACGCACTTTTGCGAGAGATCACGCTCGACGATGAGGTCGACAAGACGTCGCCAGATTGGGGCGTGCCCATCCGCCATCCTTCCCTCGGCGTCAGGATCGACATACCAGGTGGTGATGGTTTGCGGGACCTTTTGGCTCATGCTTGGTTTCTCCGATGCGATTCATCCGACGCCGTCTCATAAGATGGCGAGCATGATGTGGATAGGTCTTGAAATCGCAGAAAAACTGAGCTTCGTGGATCGAGCCGCCCGCTTGTGAGGCCGCGAGCAGCCTTTTTTTGTCGCAGCGCAAGGTCGGCAATCAGGCGACAAGAAGCCACTTGAGCAGGAACGCGCATCAGCGCCGCACCGGTTGTTTGGGATCTTCTCGTTGTTGATCTCGCGCGCGGTTGGATTTTGCTGACTACCGCATCGACATTAAGTTCGTGATCAGACCTGCTTTGATTAAGAGCACGGGCCGATTGACCTGCGGATGACCTATGTCCCTCAGTTGATCGGGCGTCAAGTCGGCCAGCGCCGTCCGTCTAGCGACGGTCTGCCGCCACTGCTGCAAGGCCGCGATTATGGTTGCTGCGCACTTCAGCCTGGATCCAAACAACTGTGTTTTCGACGCGCTTTTGCCAGCGCGAGTTTCTGTATGAGCCATTTTCTCTCTCCCATTTTGAGGTTTGCAGGTGGGAGCGTGCCACGCGGGTGTTTTCGGGCTGTTCGGCTGTGCGTGAAGAAGGAGCAAAAGTTCGACAAGCAGCCGCTAAATCGATGTTAAATCTATCTGCCGAAATGCTATTCTGCGGCAGCGGTCAAAATCTGGAGACGATCGGTGCGCATCAGGTTGCTAGGTGGCCTCGAAGTTACTTCTGCGGAACACCGGCAAGTCCGCTTCACCACGCGCAAGACTTCGCTCCTTTTTGCTGCCTTGGTCCTTGGAGGCAGCCGCGGCTATCGTCGGGAACAGCTTTCAGAAGCCTTTTGGCCGGGACGAAGCAATGGGCAGGCCCGCAACAGTTTGCGGCAGGCGCTGGTCGACATCAGGCGGTCGTTCCCGGCTGGCAAGGATGCCACCGTCTACATCGAGGGGGACCAGGAGGCCGTCGCGCTGGTTACCGGGCCGGATGACGCGGACATTTCGATCTTCGACCTGAAACTGGAAGACGGCCGGACCACTGATCTCGCGTTTGCTGCGGATCTCTACCGCGGTGAGGTGCTTGCTGGCGACACCATCCCGGACGGATTGGATGAATGGTTCAGACCTCATCAGAGTAAATATCAACGCAAGGCGCAGCAGCTGGTGGAGCGGCTGAGCCTGGCGCTCTCTAGGCCCGGCTCCGCAGAAGAAACAGCCTGCGAAGGGCTCGCGGAGAGGCTGCTTGCTTCGGACCCGACCATGGAGGCAGCCCATCGAGCGTTGATGCGGATCCACGCTCTGAGGGGGCACGACAACGCGGTCTTGCGCCAGTTCGCCACCTGCCGAGCTCTCTTGAAGAAGCATCTGCGCGCGGAGCCCGAGGCACAGACGGCCTTCCTGGCGGCATCGCTGCAATCGCGGGAGGAATCCGAAAATCAGCGGACTGCACCGGTGTCGCAGCTGCAGGCCCTCTCAGTCCCAACGAAACATCACGATCGGGCATCGGTTGCGGTGTTGCCATTTCAGAATCTAAGCGGCGATACAGAGCAGGAATATTTTGCCGACGGCATAGTGGAGGACATCATCATCGCCCTGGCTCACTTCCGTCACCTGTACGTCATCGCGCGGAATTCGAGCTTTACCTACAAGGGTCAAGCCGTAGACATAAAGCAGGTCGGACGCGAATTGGACGTACGCTATGTGGTCGAGGGAAGCGTGCGCCGGACGGGCGGCCGTCTGCGCATTGCCGGGCAACTCATCGACACGTCGACGGGTGCCCATCTGTGGGCAGATCGTTTTGACGGAACTCTGGCGGATGTATTCGATCTTCAAGATCAGGTCGCCTCAAGCATCGTGGGCGCGATAACACCGAAAGTGGAGGAGGCTGAGATCGAGCGCGCCAAACGCAAGCCGACAGAGAGCCTCGACGCTTACGACTACTATCTCCGCGGGCTGGCGGCCTTTGACCGGACGATCACCGTTAGATCCACCATCGACGATGCCTTGGGGCTGTTCATGAAGGCGATCGACCGTGACCCTGAGTTTGCTATGGCCCATGCTCGGGCGGCGCGATGTTACGCGACCCGAAAGAGCAACGGCTGGATGATCGACCGTGCGCAAGAGATCGCCGAAGCTACCCGACTGGCCAGGAGGGCGGTCGAGCTCGGAAGGGACGATGCGATTGCGCTTTCCTACGGCGGATACGTCCTCGGCTACGTTGGTGGCGACCTCGATGACAGTGCGGCTTGCATCGATCGCGCGCTTGCTCTCAACCCGAATCTGGCCGCTGCGTTGGGCGTCAGCAGCTGGGTGAAAGCTTGCTTGGGCGAGCCGGACAAGGCCGTCGAACACGCCGCGCTTGCCATGCGCCTGAGCCCATTTGATCCGCGCCTGTTTGCTTGGCAGTTCAACACCGGGCTCGCTCATTTTTGTGCTGGCCGCTACGATGACGCCGTCGCCTGGGCGTGGAAGTCGTTGCGCCACCAGCCGAACTACCCGAGCGCGATGCGTGTCGTGGCGGCCGGTCATGCCCTGGCGGGGCGGTTTGCGGAAGCCAAGGAAATGATCGCTCGCCTATGCGACTGCGACCCTGCGCTGCGCCTTTCAAATCTTGCCGATATACTCCCACCGTTCCGGCGACCGGACGATCGTACTCGGTATATAGAGGCTCTTCGGAAAGCGGGACTGCCGGAGTAACGCCGATCCGCGCAAAGCTGGGTCGGACGTAAAAGGCGCGGCGCTTTCGGGCTCCATCCTCGAAGACGCGAGCGTCTGCCAGCCAAGGTCGCGGTTGAGAACACAGGGCAAGGTCAGTGAAGGACGAGCTCGTCCGCACCGATCCTTATGATGGAGTCGTTTTGCAGCCCGGGAACACCCACTCTTTAAGCTGAATGCTCCGCCCACCTCTCCTTTAGCAGACGGCGACAACCTATATCAGCAGTGAGTTCACTTTGCAGTATTCGTGCCTCGACAGGAGACATGTATGAACCAGAACCCATATGAGCTTTTGGGCGTGAAGCCGGATGCGGACCAAAAGGAAATTCAAAGCGCTTTCCGCAAGCTCGCCAAGAAGTTCCATCCCGACCTCAATCCGGGTGACAAGAGCGCCGAGACGCGGTTCAAGGATATTTCCGCTGCCTACGAACTTCTGAGCGATGAGGACAAGCGTGCCCGCTTCGATCGCGGCGAGATCGATATGACGGGCGCCGAGCAGGCGCGGCGCAACTATTATCGCGACTACGCCTCGGCGAGCGGTCCTGGCGGCCCCTACCATAATAACTCCGGCTTCGCCGATTTCGGCGACGCCGACGATCCTTTTGCCAGTTTCTTTTCGCGCCGCAGAGGTGGCGCGCAATTCCGCGCCAAGGGCATGGATCGGCAGTTCTCGATGGAGGTCGACTTCCTCGATGCGGTCAATGGCGCCAAAAAGCAGGTCAGACTGCCCGATGGCCCGCCCCTCGACGTGCAGATTCCGGCAGGCACCCGAGACGGACAGATGTTGCGACTGCGCGGCAAGGGCGAGCCGGGAATTGGCGGCGGACCGGCGGGCGATGCGCTGATCGATATCCGCGTTCGTCCGCATCGTTTTTTCACCCGTGATGGTGACGATATTCGCCTGGAACTGCCGGTCTCCCTCAGCGAAGCCGTCCTCGGCGGCAAGGTCCGCGTGCCGACACCCTCGGGTCCCGTCCATCTGACGCTGCCGCCGCATTCGAATACAGGCAAGGTGCTGCGCCTAAAGGGCAAAGGCGTTGTAAGGCGCGGCGGTGAACAAGGCGATGTCTATGTCACTCTCAAGATCGTCCTGCCCGACAAGCCGGATGACCGGTTGACCGCGTTCGTCAAGGATTGGGCCGAAACGAGCGCGCAGGATCCAAGAAGGAGCATGGAGGTCTGAGCATGGATGATGTTGAATTCCGGCGGTTCCTGAGGATCGACGTCACCGAGTTGAATTTTTGGATCGAGGAGGGATGGCTGGTGCCTGATGCCGTGGAGGAACGGCTGCAGTTCCACGACAGCGACATCGCCCGCGCGCAATTGATCCTCGATCTTAGCCGGAAGATGGGACTTAACGAGGCTGGCGTCGATGTCGTTATGGACCTGGTAGACCAGCTTCACGGGCTGCGCGGAACCATGCGCCGGCTATTGACCGCGATTAGTCAACAGGAGCAGGAGGTGCAGCAACGGCTGCTGAGCGCTCTCGCCGATCTCGAACGCTATCGCGACTAGGCCTTTGCCGCAACAGCACGGTCATGTCGGCCTCCGTTCGTTCCACGCTTGGGCTCGAAGGCAATTTCAAGCTCGCCGAAGAGATGGCAGCCGGTGGCACTGATCCCGGTGAGGACAGGCATATTGGCGCGAACCCGGGCCTTCCAGAGCGTCTTTCGGGATTTGGTCTGATTGGTTCTGCACTCTGAAAAAAGCGACGCTGCCTGAAAGACAACCCGCGGTCGGCAGTTCAGACGTTCGCCCTTCGCAGATCGTTCGGTGCTGCTGCGCCAGTGAGAAGTTACAGCGCCGATTACGTCTTCAGAACCAGACGTCGGCGACCGTGCGTCCATCAAGCGGCAGGTCGTGAAAGCTGTGGAGGCCGTCAAAGCGGCGCAGTGGAACTTCCGACACCTGCTGCGGATCGGCGAGGCGAAGATTGACAGCTATTCTTGTTCGGCCGTCGTCGTTTGGCCTCAAGCTGCGCCAGCTGATGAGGTTGCCGCAGAGTTTGCAGAAATTGAATGAGATCCTGCGAGACCCGCAAATATACGCTGCCATAGCAATGCCTGGGTCTTCCACGGCGATTTCGTGACCATCGTATCCGTAGGTCCAGAGCACTCCATAGCGGCGGCAGACCGTGCAATTGCAGATCGTGGCATCGGGTATGTCTCCTCGATACTCCCAACGCACAGCGCCGCAATGACAAGTGCCACGCGTTATCTTAGGTGCGAATCGTACCGGCCGTCCCATGGCGCGTTTCCATCTGCATCCGTACCTATTCGCCCGCCAGCTGATCGTGACGCTGGCGCGGGAGAACCGCCTTAGCGCGTCTTGGGGTTCCAAGCTGAACAGCGCGCCGGAGTCTTTGCTCGGCTCGGCGAAACCCGAGTGCTTCATATCATTGCAACCCAGAGGAGCGCAAGCCTTGTGCCTGCGCCGTCCATAGCACACGAGGCCATGGCCCAAATGCGGCCATATGCGGTGAAACGGTGGCCCGAACGGCGATCGCAAGCGTTGTCACGCAAGCTTGCTGAGCGTGAAACTCAAATTGCAGCAGCATGTAAGTTGAAAACCATCGCCGACCCGCCGAAGCACTCAGACACAATGTGAGAGTCGATACCAAAGACAGGAAGAAGTGGCCCTGCGTGGTCGGTCCATACGAATACGTCGAGGCGATCTGCCCCGGCGAAGCGCATCACATCATTCCGGACATGGTTTACCGCGTAGGCAAAGCCCCCTCAACGGAAGCAGAGCGAAACTCGACCACCGGGCGCATTCCCAACGCGCCTACCTATAACCAGGGCCAGGCGATCTGCCTGTCTCCGGGGATGCACCGAACGGATGACGATGCGGTACACAAGTCGCTCAATCCCGCTCTTGCAGTACTCGGCAGCCGGCATGTTCCCCCGCGCCTTGACGAGACAGGGATCCTTCGTGTGCTCGACGCTTTGAAAGGACCGCATCATGTTCGAGTACGTCCTTGAACATGATTGAGGTCGAAAAGGCCGTGTCCTCCATCGAAGGTCAGTCATCGTTTCTCAAGCCGAACGAGGCTCTCATGCGGCTGACCACAGCATTTACAGCTTTTTTCTTTGTCGTCATTTCAACCGCATCCGTTTTCGCAGGTGAAGCCGGCCTGCAGGATATCCGCATCTTCTCGCATGAACGCGGCAGCGCACTTGCGGTGACGATCTGGTATCCATCGAAGGGCGATGGCGAACCGGCACTGGTCGGCGAGAACAGGATTTTTGAAGGCACGCCTGCCTCAAAGAGCGCCTCCATCAGAACGGGCCGTTTTCCGTTGGTGATGCTCTCGCATGGCTCCGGTTCGCGGGTGGAAGGCATGGCCTGGATCGCCAGGGTGCTGGCCGAGGCGGGGTTCATCGTGGCCGGCCCCAACCATCCCGGCACGACGAGCGGCGATTCCACGCCGGCTGCCACCCCGAAAATCTGGGAACGCACCGAGGATATTTCGACCATCATCACGGCACTCGTCAGCGATTCCCGATGGCAGGCGTCGATTAACAAGGACCGCATCGGCATTCTCGGTTTTTCCCTCGGCGGCAGCACGGCAATGGAGCTTGCCGGCGCTCGCGCCGATCTCGATGCTTATGTGCGCTATTGCGACGACTATCCTGCCATGATGGATTGCCGCTGGTTCGAAGGCGGGCGCGGCTTCGTCAACAACAAGCAGGTCATGGTCGAAAAATTCGATCTGCGTAGCATCGACCGGGCGCGCTTCGAACAATCGAACCGCGATCCGCGCATCGCCTCTGCGGTGCTGGTCGATCCCGGCCTTCCGACGGTCTTCAGTCCTGAAAGCGTGAAAAGCATTGATATCCCGCTGACCTTCATCAATCTCGGCAGCATCGGCAAAATCCCGGTTGCGGTGCTTTCTGATCGCTTGGCGAAACAGGTCCCGAATGCCGCTTATGCGCAGGTCGACGATTCCGACCATTTCAGTTTTCTGCCCATTTGCAAGCAAGGCGCGGCGAATTTCCTGAAGTCGGTAGGCGATCCCGATCGCATTTGCGAACAGGGTGCAAGAAGATCGCGGGCCGATATTCACGAAGAGCTCGCCATCCTTATAAGGCAGGCCTTTGAACGGCACGCTGCTCAGCTCGATGCGAAAACCCGCGGTAGGAGAAAATAGATCCAATGGCATTGAATGGTAGCGCGGCGAGCACAGGCGCCAACATCTGTCGCATGGCAACTTGGAGCTCGGCGCTACCAATCACGCTCGAAGGGCACCTTCGTGACCAAGCCAGATCTTTAAGCAATGTTCAGATCGGCGATTTCGCCGTGCCTTGCAAGCAAGCGGGGCGACGTCATGTCGCCGGTCTCGTCGTCGACCATCACGGCATAGGCAGCGACCCCGACGAAGCGAGCAGCCATCGAGGCAGCAATCTTCTCAGCCGATGGACCGTTTGAAGCCTGGCGCATCTCCCCCGGCACGAGATTTCCGCGGTTCTTCTTGTAGGGCAGGACGATGAACTTCTCGGCGATTGACATGGCTTTGCCTTTCATTTTGTTCTTTAAATGTTCTTATTGGGGAAGCGAGTCAAGCGATTCATTTGCCGTCTGACCGGAGCGAGCCAAACATTCCGCCAAGCGCTCGCGGCTCCAGAGGTCGAGCGCGACACCGGGCTCCTTCTTTTCGGCGTGAGCGCAGCGCACAGCCAAGATCGCCGTTGCCCCATCAGCGTAGTTCAGGCGAAGCCCGCCGCATAGTTTTTGTCTTGACTGTTCAACCCTCGCTAATCGTAACCGGCCTTGATTGCCGACAACGCAACGAAGGCGACGCAAACCTCGCTCGATAGGCCTGCGATGATCAGCTTCTTGCGGCCGGACACGCTGCTCAACGAGCCTTCGCTACCTGGTGACCGTTTGAAAACATTTCAGGACAACTCCGCGGGCGTTCGCGCGCGGGCTGCCACCGACAGAGCTGCGCGCGCCGTGTCTTCATCGCAGACGAGGACAGTTCCAAGCCCCGACAAGAGGACCGCGGCAATGGCCTCGACTTTGTTGATCCCGCCTGAGGCGAAGACGACGTTCGGGATCTTGCGTAACGCTTCCAGCGGCGGCGCGATTGCCCGTAGATTGAGCGGGTGGTCGATGGGAGTTCCGTTCCTGTCAATGAATTGCGCCAGAACATCGCCGCAAGCGCCGGTTGCGACAAGCTCGTCGATCGTGACGTCCTGCGGCAGCCCGTAGCGCATCAGAAGCGATCGCTCGGTCATATCGCCGATACTGAGCACGACAAGATCGTTTGAGGCAATCTGCCGGAAAGCCGCCTGGAATACGTCCTGCGTTACGATTGCCGTTTTGGATTCCGGACTGCCAGCATAAATGGGAGCCGCAAGATAGGCGCACTCCGCATTCAAATGGCGGGCGAGATCGCTTGCGATGTCGAATGTGTTGATCTCGATGCCATGCGTCAGTCCGCCCATCACCGAATTCACGCAAATGTCGGGCCGGCGCATGGATGGCATATGACGTACCATTTCGCGCAGCGTGGCTCCCCAGCCGACGCCAATACCCGACAGCTTGCCGTTGCTGAGCAGCTGGGCGATGTAGTCCGCCGTCGCTTGGCCGAGCAGAACAGGTATGAGATCGGGATCTGAAGGTGTTGGCACGATGATCGCCCGGCTCAGCGAGAACTCCGCGACCAGCGTCTGCTCAAGCTCGATACAGGACGTAAGCTTGGAATTCAAGGTAATCGTCACAAGGCCGGATCGGCGGGCTTCGGCGATGATTTTGTTGACACGAAGCCGGTTGGTCGAAAGCGCGTCGGCAATCTCGCCCTGCGTACGGCCTTCCATGAAGTAGAGCCATACCACACGAACCTGCATCTGCTCGTCGGGAAGTGCAACTGGCGCGCCGGCCGTCTTTGCCTGTGTCATGGGACCGCTCTTACAACCTCTGCTTTCGCCGCTATGGGCACCAGATCGGCCGCGTTTGTCAATTGCCGTGGTCCGGTGGTTTTTCGCATGCATTTTTGCTAGTTGACCCGCCGGCCCGTCGCGCTGTTGAAGAGGTGAAGACTGTCTGCCAGGGCAAAGCATGAGACCGTCGCACCGTCCGAAAGTCTCTGGTCGCCCGCAATGCTTGCCACAATCAGTTCGTTCTTCGCATCGTTAAGGCGCAGATGGACATGGTTTTCGTCGCCCACGGTTTCGATGAGCTCCACTTTGCCCTTGAAACGAAGGGCAGGCGAGGTGGTCTCGCCGAGCCTGATGGCATTTGGACGAACGCCGATCATATCGGCGTCCTCAGACATAGTTAGTTCTTCCGCCGCAATGGTGCCGTTCGTTTTAAGATCAACGAAGTTCATGGGCGGCGATCCGATGAAGCCAGCGACGAAGATCGTTTCCGGGCGCTGATAGACTTCGACCGGGGTGCCGATCTGTTCAATCCGTCCGCCATTCATGACAACAAGACGATCAGCAAGTGTCATGGCTTCCAGCTGGTCATGCGTCACGTAAAGGCTTGTCGTCTTCAGCCGCCGCTGCAGGCGCCGGATTTCCACCCGCATCTGGACGCGCAGTTTGGCGTCGAGGTTCGAAAGCGGCTCGTCAAAGAGGAAAGCGGCGGGATTGCGAACGATTGCCCGGCCCATTGCGACGCGCTGGCGCTGCCCGCCAGACAGCTGCCGTGGACGGCGCTCGAGGAATGGGCCGATTTCCAGAATGGCTGCGGTTTCGGCAATCCGCCGGTCGATTTCGGCGCGCGCGACACGGCGATTTTTCAGTCCATATTCGAGGTTCTGACGAACCGTCATATGCGGGTAAAGCGCGTAGTTCTGGAACACCATCGCGATATCGCGCTTTGCGGGCTCGACGTTGCTCACATCGGCTCCCGCAATATGCAGATGCCCTGAACTGATGCTCTCAAGGCCGGCAATCATTCTTAGAAGCGTCGACTTGCCACAGCCCGAGGGCCCGACAAGCACGATCATTTCGCCGTCGGCGACGGTCAGGTTGATGCCCTTCACCGCTGGGACCTGACCGTAATTCTTCTTCAGATCGATGAGTTCTATGGCTGCCATTCGTTCCTCCCGTGCGCCCGTCATACATTTGTAACACGCTATTGACATTTGTAACAAGTCGCCCCTAACCTGTTTTCATCGCCACCTTGGGAGGGGTCAGCCGCAGCGGCAAAGCCGACGCACAAACAGCAGGCGATGGAGAGGAAAACGAGATGACAGACAAGGCTTCAGGAAACCGACAGTTCGCGCGGATCTTCAAGAGCGTTGCGGCTGGCGCCGCCGCACTCGTCTTAAGCTTACACATCGCAGGGAATGCGCTCGCCGCAGACCGGGTCAAGGTCGAATGGTGGAATGCCGCAAACGGCCGGCTTGCCGAGATTACCAAGCAGCTGATTTCCGATTTCAACGCTTCGCAGGACAAGTATGAGATCGTCGGTGTCAGCAAGGGCAACTATGAGGAAACGATGGCTGCAATGGTTGCGGCCTATCGCGTTGGCCAACAGCCTGTTTTGATTCAGGCTGCCGAACGCGGCTTCCTGACCATGTACCGGTCCGGCGCGATCATTCCGGTTCCTGAACTCATGGAGCGGGAAGGCTACAAAATCAACTGGAACGATTTTGTCGGACCCGTTGCGGGCTTTTATCTCATCGACGGCAAGCCGGCCGCGATGCCGTTCAACAGCTCGACTCCAATCTTCTGGTACAATGCCGAACAGTTCAAGGCGGCCGGCTTCGAAAAGCCTGGTGAAACCTGGCAGGAAGTCGAAAAGCAGCTTTATGCGATCAAGGAAAAACGCATCTCGAAATGCCAGATGGCGCTCGCCAACGACTTCTACTGGAGCCTGATCGAGAATTATGCGGCCATACAGGACCAGCCTTATGGCACCAAAGGCAATGGTTTTGGGGGGCTGGATACCGAGTTCGTCTTCAACAAGAGCCCGCTGATCGTCGGTCAGGTGGAGCGTTTGAAAAAATGGATGGATGACGGCGTCTTGCAGATCGCCGGCCAGGGGCTTTCTCCCGATCAGCTTTTCATCTCGGGCACCTGCTCGACCTATGTCGCCTCGACGGCCGCCCATGCTGCTGTGGAGACGGGCGCAAAGTTCAAATGGAGCGCGTCCTTCCTGCCGCACGAGGAGGGCATCGAACCGAAGAACAGCACGATCGGCGGCGGTGCGCTGTGGGTACTCAAGGGGAAATCCGAGGACGAATACAAGGGCGCGGCCGCCTTTTTGAATTTCGTCGCTTCGCCGAAGACACAGGTCTGGTGGAGCAAGCAGACGGGATATGTGCCGGTCACCAACGCAGCCTACGAGCAGGCCAAGGCGGAAGGTTACTACAAGGAGCATCCCACGCGCGAGATCGCCATCCTGCAGCTTTCCCGCGGTACGCCGGACGATAATTCCCGCGGCTTCCGTTTTGGCAACCACAATCAGTCGATGGCGCTTCTTGTCGAAGAGATCCAAGGGGTCTGGACCGGTCAGAAGACCCCCCAACAGGCGCTTGATTCGGCGGCTGCCCGCGGAAACCAGATCCTTCGCCAATATGAGCAGCTCCATGCGGGGAAATAGCCCAGTGCAGGTCATCGGAGGCGCTCCACGGCGCCTCCGCATCCTGGGAAGGCCATTGTCCGGCCTGGCAACAGCGCGCTTTCCCGAGGCGGGCCTCAAGGCTGCGCATTTCAACAAGCCGTGGCTCGCTGCCCTGCTCGTTTCGCCTCAGTTGCTGATCCTGCTGTTTTTTTTCTTCATCCCTTCCTACAAAGCACTGTCGCTCGCCTTCGTACAGGTCGACCCATTCGGTGGCCTGCAGATCTTCGTCGGCCTGAAGAATTTTCAGACGCTGCTGGCAAGCCCTGAATATAGAAGCAGCGCCCTCTTTACGCTCTGGTTCACGCTGCTTCAGAACATTGCAACGCTTGGCCTTGCGGGGCTGTTTGCATTCGCCACGGATTTCGTCATCCGCGGCCGCGGCATCTACAAGAGCATCATCCTGATGCCTTATGCGATTGCGCCTGTCATATCCGGGGTGCTTTGGGCCTTTCTGTTCAATCCGGCTGTCGGTCCGATCGCACAGTTCCTGCATTCGCTGGGCATTGCCTGGGATCCGAACAGACGGCCGTTCGATGCGCAGCTTCTGGTGACGATTGCCTCCATCTGGAAGAACGTCTGCTACGACTACATCTTCCTGGTTGCCGCATTGCTTTCGGTTCCGGCCTCGCTGCTGGAAGCTGCCAAGCTTGATGGGGCAGGCCCCGTTCGGCGGTTCTTCACGATTTCCCTGCCGCTCGTCTCACCGACGGTGTTCTTCCTCGTCGTCATGAACTTCGTCTACGGCCTCTTCGAAACGTTTGGCATCATCGATGCCGTCACACGTGGCGGGCCTGCAGGCGCCACAAACAGCCTCGTCTACAAGGTCTATCAGGACGGCTTCGTGCAGCTCGATCTGGGGTCGTCGGCTGCCCAGTCGGTGATCTTGATGATCGTCGCGGTCCTTTTCACCGTCCTCCAGTTCCGTGCGCTTGAGCGCAAGGTCAATTATCAGGTGTAGCCATGGGTGAACGCAATCTCGGCCTTTCGATCTTCTGTCACGCCGTGCTGCTGGTTGGCGCAGCTTTCGTATGCTTGCCGCTCTACTTTGCCTTCGTGGCAGGTTCGCTCACGCTGGAAGAGGTGCAGCAGGCTCCGTTTCCGCTCGTGCCGGGCTCGCATTTTATCGAGAATGTCGCAATCGCCTGGAGGCAAGGCGATTTCTCGCAGCTTTTCCTCAACTCGATCATCGTGACGGGCGGGATCGTCATCGGCAAGCTCGCCATTTCGCTCATTGCGGCTTTCGCCGTGACCTATTTTCGCTTCCCGTTCCGCATGACCGCATTCTGGCTGATTTTCGTTTCCTTGATGCTGCCCGTGGAAGTCCGCATTATCCCCACTTACGAGGCCGTCGCCGACGCTGCAGGCCCGATCCGCTGGCTTTCGGGCATCACCGGATTTGCAGGCCTTTTGGAAAACCTGACGGGCTACAGCATAGAAACATCCCTGAAGTGGAACATGGTGAACACATATGGCGGTCTGATCCTGCCGCTGATTGCCTCCGCCTCGGCGACATTTCTCTTCCGCCAGTTCTTCCTGACCGTGCCTGAGGAGCTGTGCGAGGCGGCGAAACTCGATGGCGCCGGCCCCCTTAAATTCTTCAAGGATGTGCTGCTGCCGCTGTCCACCGCCAATATCGCGGCACTTGCAATCATCCTCTTTCTCTATGGCTGGAACCAGTATCTCTGGCCGTTGCTCTTTACCACCGACAAGACGATGGCCACCGCAATTCTGGGACTTAAGGAGCTGGTTCCGGTGTCGGATTCCGTGCCTGCGTGGAATATTGCCATGAGCGCTGCTCTTTTCGTCATGTTGCCTCCGGCAGTCATCATTCTTTTCATGCAACGCTGGTTCACCAAGGGGCTGGTCGATTCCGGCAAGTAAGCCTTTGCCGAGACAATAAGGACAATTTCGATATGGTTTACATCATCGGCCATCGCGGTGGCCGCAACCTCTGGCCCGAAAACAGCCTTTCTGGCTTCCGCAAACTGGCTGAAATGCCAGTCGAAGGGGTCGAATTCGACGTGCATTTGACCCGTTCGGGCGAGCTGCTCGTCATTCACGACGCAACGCTTGATCGCACGACCGATCACTGCGGACCGGTCTTCGACCTTGCTCCAGGCGCGCACCGAAGCGTCAGGCTGAAAGACAGCGATGAAGAGGCGATACCGACGCTTGAAGAGGTTCTCGAGATATTCAAGGGCAGCGCCCTTGAGCTGCATATCGAGCTGAAGGCAGATGCGAAGGGGGATGCCTATCCGGGCCTTGAGAGGAGGGCTGCAAACCTCGTCGATGGTCTCAAGCTTGCCGACCGTTCTTTCCTGACGAGCTTTCACGTCAGCGTTCTTCAAACTGTCCGTGAGGTTGCGCCGCATATCCGGACGCTATCGTCATTTGACCGCGCAGCCGCCGAGCGACTTGGGCTGAGGGCCGGCCTTAAGAAAATGGAGGAGCTCGCCGACATCATTGCCGTCGAAAAGTCTCTGCTTGCGACGCATTGGGAGGAAATTGCGTCCTTCATTCCCTTTGACCGGCTCGGCGCATGGGTGCCAAATCACAGTGCCGACCTTGCCTATTGGCTGGCCAAACCCGTCCGGCAGATTACGACCGACAGGCCGGATCTTGCCCTAAGCATACGGGGTTCGTGAACCGTGTCCTTATCTGCAACAGACCACACGCGCGCCTCCAATCACTCCAACCCCGATCCACTTCAAAACATTGACCTGGTCATTTTCGACTGCGACGGGGTGCTCATCGACAGTGAGCCGATCGCAAGCCGCACACTTGCGGAAGCCCTGCAGGAGGCGGGCGTGGCAATCACCCCTTCCGAAGCCCACGAAAAATTCACGGGCAATTCCGAAGCGGTGATCCGCGACATGTGCGTCCGCGACTACGGCTTGGGGGACGTTGCAAACGTCTTCCAAGCCTGGCATCGGCGGCTTTATGCTGAATTCGCACGGTCCTTGACGCCAATGGCTGGCATCGGCGACATCGTCGCCAGCCTAACGCGGCCGAAATGTGTTGCGTCGAACAGTACAATGCACCGGCTTCGCGCGAGCCTCGGCAGGCTCGATCTCTGGCAGTGCTTCCACCCGGGGGTCTTCAGCGCCGAGGCCGTGGCGCGGCCAAAGCCTGCCCCGGACCTTTTATTGCATTGCGCCGACAAATTCGCGGCAAGACCGGCACGCTGCGTCATGGTCGACGACAGCCCGCACGGCGTTGCGGCAGCCGTCTCCGCCGGCATGATCGCCATAGGCTTCGTTGATCCTGCCGACCCGAGGCCGGCAAGGAAGGCATTGCTTGCCTCTTCGGGCGCCTTTGGCGTGGCAACCGGAGCCGGGGAATTAACGTCAATGCTGTTGGCTGCGAGCCAGTCGATCAAGGCCTAGGTCTCCATCCTTCCCGAGATGCGGGGGCCGACCTCTTGAAACTCCCGCCGTCGCTCTGACGGCGGCTTTGTGGCTCAGCGCACCGGTTCGTGGAACTGGAAGCAAACGCTCCAACGCTGCGAGCTTCAGCCTACCTTAACTGTACAGCAAGATGTCTGACCAGGGAGTCGCTACGTTTCGTTACACTTCGGATCGTTTTGAAAACATGACCGATACGTCAATCGGGCAAATGACACTTTCCCAAAACGACGTCGCCAGCGACGCAGCAAAGGAGTGTTTGGAAATGACGAAGATCGACAAGGTTCTTTACACTGGCAAGACCCGGACCACCGGCGGCCGCGAGGGGGCGTCTCGCAGTGACGATGGTCAGTTGGACATAAAGCTCTCGCCTCCCGGCAGCAATCGGGACGGCACCAATCCCGAGCAGCTCTTTGCCGCCGGATGGTCGGCCTGCTTCATCGGCGCAATCGGCATTGCCGCGGGCAAGCAAAAGGTGAAGCTGCCTCAGGATCTTTCCGTTGATGCCGAGGTTGATCTTGGAATCAGCGACGGCGCCTATTTTCTGCAGGCCCGCCTTAACGTTCGCCTGCCGGGTATCGAGCCGGCATTGGCAACGGCCCTCGTCGAGGAAGCGCATCAGACATGCCCGTATTCCAAGGCGACGCGCGACAACATCCATGTGGAACTGCAGATCGTCGAGTAATGCAAACGGCCGCCGCAGCCCAAAGGGTCTGCGGCGGCCTGTAAAGTCCCAACGCGAACGGAAGAAGACATGGGTCCCCATGTCTGCGGAGGACGAATGAGACTGCTGATCATCTCTATTCTGAGCGGGGCAATCTTCGCAACGCCCTGTCTTTACGATTTCGCCTCGCAGGAACCCTCGCCGCTGGATGGCCTGCGCACGGCGGCGTCTGCGCTCGCCGCTGAAGCGCCCCGGCAGTTGCACTAGAAACCGCTTGCCCGTCAGCATTGGGGATCCGGATACGCGAACGAGGCTCGACGCGTCGAAGTCGCGCCGGCGGCTTTGATCGCGATAGCGCAAGAGCTCGGCCATTCGCGAGCAATTTCAGGACGTCAGGCACCTTTCCGAAGATGGTGGTGCCGGCGGCAGGATCAGTTCCTTTGCATCATCTCGCTGATGATTTTCGAGAGGCTGTAAAGGCGCTGCTCGATCATTGTCGGAACCTCGCAGACATAAGAAAGCGACTGGACACGCTCTTCGAAGATGCGCGTCTCCCATGTCAGTTGCGCCGTCTGCCTGGCAAGCTCGGTCTGGTCGGCATCAGATGCCGTGCGCATCTTGTCGACCTCTGCGGCCTTTTTTCTGAGATCGGCGGCAAGCTGCCTTTGACTTTCGGCATAGCGCGAAATGCCGGAGATGATCAGGCCGCGCTCTATGTTAATCTTGTCGAACACGCCCATGAAAAGCTGCTCCAGTTTTTCATGGGCCTGATCCTTGGGCAGCGATGCGATGTAATCCGAAATTTGCTTGCGGGCATCATCGATCGGATTGCTGCGCTTGACGAGTTCGGCGGCGAGGTCGGACAATCGAGGGTCCTTGTCCCATTGCTTGGCCGTTTCGGGAAGCTCGCCGGCATTCCACACCTGGCCGATCGAAAGTTCAGGCACCTTGCGTTGAACGCAAGGCCAGTCGGGATCGGTGTTTGCTGCGGAGTGTGCCACCGGTGCCGCCGACAGCGCGGCAAGGATTGCGATCACGAAAAAACGTCGGCTCACTGGCTTGCTCCCATCTCCTGCTTGCGGACGGTCAGGCCACGTGCGGGATTATAGGCCAGGATGGCTCCCCCCAACAGGGCAAGCGTGACGACCAGAACGACGGCAAGCGATGTCCATTCGATGCGCGCGTAAAAGGCGAAGCGGATGAGTTCGACCGCATAGGTGAACGGGTTGAGGAGGCATATCTTGTAGAGCAGGGGGCTTGCTTCTTGAACCCGCCAGAGCGGGTAAAGGGCCGAGGAAGCGAAATACATGGGAAAGATCACGAAATTCATGATCCCTGCAAAATTCTCCAATTGCTTGACGAGCGATGACAAGAGCATCCCTAACGCTCCAAGCATCAGCCCTGAGAAAAACAGCGCAGGCAGGATCATGAAATAGCCGGCGATCGGCGCCTTGACGTCCCAAAACCAGGCAATCGCCAGGAATGCATAGACCTGGAGAAGCGAAACGGCAACGCCGGCCAAAAGCTTGGATACGAGAAGGTACCAGCGCGGAAATGGACTGACGAGGAGGATACGCATATTGCCCATCTCCCGGTCATAGACCATCGACAGGGAGGACTGCATGCCGCTGAAGAGGAGGATCATCCCGCACAATCCAGGCGTGATGTAGACCTCGTAGAGAACATAGGTCTCATACGGCGGTATGATCGAAACGCCCAGCACCTGCCGGAAACCGGCGGCGAATATGAAGAGCCAGAGCAGGGGTCGCACCAGCGAGGAGACGAAGCGTTCCTTCTGCGAGAGGTAGCGCAGCCATTCGCGCAACAGAATACCCTTCAGGCAGACGAGGTACTGGATCGGTGTGAAGCCTTTCGATTTTGCGGCGGTCGCACCGCCCAACGTTCCGGTCGCGCCGGTCATGGCTTTCCTCCCCGGATATTCATGTCTGTGATACCGGTAAGCTTCGAGAATGCCTGATTGATGGTCTCCGTGCCGGTGTGGGAAAGAATGGTCGAAACCTGGCCATCGGCGACGAGCTTTCCCTGGTCCAGGACCAGGATCTGATCCGCCTGGCCAACCTCGTCGATCAGGTGGGTTGCCCACAGCACGCTGATGCCGGCGCTCTCCACGAGAGCACGAATATCCTTCAAAATGGTCGCACGCGACTTGATGTCGAGCCCGACCGTCGCTTCGTCGAGCAGCAGCAGGGAGGGCCGGTGCAGCAGGGCTCGGACGATCTCGACACGCCTGATCTGTCCACCGGACAGACCGCGGACCTTTTCCTCGATGCGCTCGGTCATGTCGATGGATTGAAGAAGCTCGTCGATGCGTTGCTGAGCCACACGCGATCCGATGCCGTGCAAGGAGGCGTGATAGAGGAGATTTTGTCGGACACTCAAATCGAGATCGAGGGTACGGGCCTGAAACACGATGCCGAGGTGTCTGAGTGCGGGGCCGGGATTGCGATCTATGTCCTGGCCAAAAACGCGAATGCGGCCCGCAGGCGGCGAAAAAAGATGACTGACGAGTGAAAAGAGCGTCGTCTTGCCGGCACCGTTAAGCCCCAGAAGAACGGTGAAGCACGAGGGTTCTATGGAAAACGACACATTGTCGAGCGCCTTTCGCTGCCCATAGCTATAGCTGACGGAGGCAAGTTCGAGTGCGGCGACCGCAGCACTCTCTTGCCTGTTGGAGGTCTCGTCCAAGCGGGATTCAAGCTTCATTGGTTATGCCTTTCACAAGCGGCGTTGCCGCAGGCGAGCAAGACGCCCGGGATGCCTACTTGATGATGATCTTGCCTGTCATGCCCTTGTCGGCAAGGTCGGGAACCGACCACGTGTACTCTCCCGGCCGCACTGTCGAAAACTGCACGTTGATCGTTCCTTCTGAATCGAATTCGAGCCATGCCGGGGCTCCATTCATGTGAACCTCGAGATCGTTGATGACGATCTGGTTCATCCACACATTGCGAAACAGATCGGTCACGAACTTGTATTCAAGGCCGGCCGCCGACGTGATCTTCCACCGGTAGCCCTGTCCTGAAACGAGTTCGAAGTCCTTCCGGTTCACTGCATAGCTGTTGTCCTTCGATCCGAGGATCAATTCCGGCACGTTTTGGCTTGCGCGCGTAACCTTGGGCGCGGGATCGCCGTCGTCATCACCGGACTGGGCAAGGGCCGGTTGTTGCGTAGAAAGAGCGCCAATAAGAATTGCAAAAGCAATGACTGCGAGTTTCATGTTGTCCTCCTTTTGGAAATCGCAACGCCTATCAGTTGGGGGCTACGGTCACTCCCCACGGCATGGCGCCGACGGTGACGGATTTGACCGGCTCGTCGCTCGCCGTGTCGATGAAGGTGATATCGTTGGAAAGACCGTTCGTGCTGATCAGGTGCTGGCCGTCGGGCGTGAACGCCAACTGCCAGACGCGCTGACCGACAAGGATATATTTCTCGACCTCATAGGTTTGCGTGTCTACGACCGCCACGCGGTTGGCCGGGCCGAGGGCGACATAGGCTTTCTTGCCGTCCGCCGAAATCCGCACGCCAACGGGCTGAATCGCCTCCGAGCGCAAACCCTGGATCTCAAACGTGATCTTTTTGACGATTTGTCTGGAGGCATTGTCTATGACGGAGACGGTTCCGCCGATCTCCGAAGAGACCCAGACCTGTGAACCGTCCGGCTTGAATTCGGCAAAGCGCGGGCGCGAGTCGACGAGCACGTTGGCGACGATCTCATGGGTCGAGGTATCGATGAAATGCGCCATGTTCGTCGTTTCGGAGGTGTTCACCATCGTCTTTCCGTCGGGGCTGACGCCCATGCCTTCTGGCTCCACGCCGACCGGTATCTCGGTGATCACGGATTTCTTGTCGACGTCGATGACGGTGACCAGATTGTCGTCCTCATTTGCGACGTAGAGCGTCTTGCCGTCAGGCGAGAGCACGAAGAGCTCCGGATCCGGACCGGAAGGCAGTGTCCCGATGATCTGATGCGTTGACGTATCGATGATCTCGACGGTGTCGTCGTCGCTCGCGCAGACATAAAGGAGCTTTCCGTCATGGGAAATCGTAATGCCGCGCGGTCTTTGCCCGACATTGATTGTCTGGCTAACTTCCATCGTCTTGGAGTCGACGACGGTGACGGTGTTGTCCTTCTCGTTCGAAACATAAACGGTGTTGGCCAGAGACGGCCCCGCATACAAGACGGCGGCGATCATTCCCGCAAGCAGGTAAACATGTCTGCGCATTCTCTCCTCCCATTACGTATTCAGTTCAATTTGCAGGCTGTCTCCGGTTGGTCGATCCCCAATGTGTCGAGTTCGGAAAACTGGTGAAGAAAACCCTCCTGCGGCGAGGTGGAGATCACACCGCGCCCATCGCCGAGGAGAATTGGCTGGCGGAGCTGCCAGTTCCAGCGACGGAAGCTCACCTTCTGTCCCTTGAAGGCCGCCAGTGAGAAGTTCTGGTCTTTAATGAAGGCTTCGATCTCAGCAGCATCGTTGCCGTTGGTCCGCGTCGCGGCCTCGCCGAGGATGCGGGCTGCCGTCCATGCCTGCATGTCCTTGCCGAGCATGCGCCGTCCGGTCGCCTTCACGAAGCGGTTCTGGATCTGAGAGCCGCCCCATTGTTCGCTGGCCGGATGCCAGGACGAGGCAATGAGGCCCGCCGTGCCGGCGACGGGCCGCGGATCCCAGGTCCGGAAAGGAACATAGCTTCCAAAGACCTCGCTCTCGTCGGCAACAATAACGACATCATGGTCGGGCAGGCCCTGGGTGAAGACCGGCATCTGTCGCTGCACCTGAACAACGCCGCTGTCGGTTCTGCGGGCCGTGCCCGTATCCTTGTAGAGCCGCTCCTCGACGATCGTCGCGCCGAAACGCTTGGCAGAGCGCCGGATCGCATCCGCAAAAAGCTGGTCCGGTTGGTGGGAACCGTAAAGCAGTACCCATTTGCGCCACTGCTTCCAGATCAGATACTGCGCCAGGCCATCGGCAAGCATGGTGCGCGTCGGAGCGGTATGGAAGACGTTGGAGCGGCATTCCTGCTCGCGCAAAATGTCATCCGTCGAGCCGACATTGAAAAGAAGCACACCGTTCTCCTTGGCGAGATCGGCAATGGAGAGCAGCTGCTTGGCCGATATGTCGGTCAGCACATATTTCTCGCCGCGCGCCAGCATCTGCCTGAAAACCGGGACGACATCCTCCTCCCGTTTCGTCTCTACCACGTCCAGGCTGTACGACTGGCCGAGAAATCTGCCGGTCGTGTTGTTGTCGTTGATGGCGATGTTGGCTCCGGCAACGCCTTCATCGCGTGGGGGGACATCCAGGACCGACAGCGCAAGTTGCGGCTCATAGGCGCGCAGATATCCTATGCGGATTTCCGTTGCAGGCTCGGCGGCGGGATTTTGCTGCGCCATCAGAGGCGGCGCATTGACGAGCAGCGAAAAACAAGCGAATAAAAAGATAAGAGTATTCGGCACCATACTCTTCATGGTCATACCACGCTCCGCGCCGGCTTCAACGAAGGCGGACGCGTTGTCTCGATAAGGTGCCCACTATGTTTGTAGTCCAATCCCCGATAAACTCAATACTTGCACTCAACTTTTCCCGCCACGGTTGGGAAAAATGCGGCGCCTGCGGAGACATGCCATGACATTGATGTTGGCCAGTGTTCAAAATCGCAAGGAGGCGGAGATTGTCCTGCAGGCAGGTGCCGACATTATCGATCTCAAGGACCCTTTGCGCGGCGCGCTCGGGGCGGCAGACATCCCGCAAATCATCGACGTTGTCGATTTCGTGTCCGGCAGACGGCCCGTCAGTGCCGCCTGCGGCGAACTTGGCGGCGATCTGCAGGCCCTTAGGGCAAGGGTCGAGGAGGTGGCCGCGACAGGCGTCGATTTCATCAAGATCGGGTTTCTACCGTCGTCCGGCATCGGGGCGGATGCACAAGCCTTGGCCGATATTGCTGGCCGCAAGAGGCTGATCGCCGTTATTTTTGCCGACCATCGATACGAGGAGAACGTCATGACATCGTTTGCAAAAGCAGGCTTTTACGGCGTCATGCTGGATACGGATGACAAATCGAAGGGACGGTTGCTGGATCACATTCCTCCAGATCGAATTTCGGATTTTGTGGCGCAGGGACACCGGCACGGATTGATGACGGGCCTTGCCGGCTCACTGGAAGCACCCGACATCCCACGCTTGCTGCCGGGCAAGCCGGATTTTCTGGGTTTCCGGGGATCGCTGTGCGAGGGCCTGTCCAGGAACGCCGATCTGGACGCTGAGGCCACGGCAAAGATCCGTGCTCTCATCCCCGGGGAGCGGCCAGCTGAAAAAACGCCGAGCGTTGACCTCGAACTGCTGGCGGCACGGGGATATTTCCCCGATCCGGCTGAGGACAATCTCGGCACCGACCAGATCTTCGTGCGGGATTTCGTCCTGCCGGTCGACATCGGCGCTTACAGCTTTGAACATGGCAAAAAGCAGAAGGTCAGGTTCGATGTGACAGCGGATGTCCTTCGTCTCACCCGCGATCCGAAGGACATGCATCATATCGTTTCTTATGACCTCATCATGGACGGCATCCGCGCGATTATCAGCCGTGGTCATGTCGATCTGGTTGAAACACTTGCCGAGCAGGCCGCAACGTTCATCCTTGAGAACCCGCGTGTGGCCCGTGTCGTCGTGCGCGTAGAAAAACTGGAACTGGGTCCGGGCGGGGTCGGCGTGCAGATCGAGCGCAAGAGGGAAAGCGCCCGATTGTCAAAGCCGCTTCGCGTCGTCGCGGCAAAGCCTGATGGAGGAAGGAAAGTGGTATGAAGCCGCTGGTCGTCAAGCTTGGAGGAAGCACGGCCGGCCGCATCGAGATGGACCAATGGATTGCAGTGCTGGCATCGGCGCGCCTGCCATTGGTGATCGTTCCCGGCGGCGGACCGTTTGCCGACCAGGTGCGCGTTTCGCAAAATAACATGCACTTCTCAAATGCCGCGGCACATGAGATGGCCATTCTCGCGATGGATCAGTTCGGCATCGTGATCGCCGAGCGGCATCTGCGTTTTCAACCGGCCCGGTCGCTGCGCGAGCTCGACGCAATTCTTGGCGAAGACGGGATACCGGTATGGCTGCCGTCCCAGATGACCCGCAACGCCGACATCGCACAGTCGTGGGATGTGACGTCGGATGCCCTTGCGGCCTGGCTGTGCAGGCAGATCGGAAGCCGCCACTTGCTGTTGTGCAAGCAGGTCGATCCGGAATCCCTTCCGAACGATCTGGAAGCGCTCGTTGACAATGGCGTCGTCGATGCCATGCTGCCACAACTGCTCGCGAAGGAGACAGTCTTGTACGTTGCCGGACCATCGTCGCTGCGTTCGCAGCTGCTGGCGCTGCCCATGACCTGCATACCCGGGCGCCGCGTGGGGCTGCCCGACAACGCCCGCAAAGAGACGTGCCCATGACGCGGCTTCGAACGCCGCGATGGGCCTGGGTGCTGACCGGGTCAGGCCATTTCTTCGTCGAATGTTTCGAATTGATCCGCTCACTCGACCATTGCGACGTCTTCGTGACGAAGGCCGCAGACGAAGTTCTCAGGATGTATGGGCTGAAGCTCGATTTTTCGGACACGACACGCGTGCTTCACGACAAGACGGCAAGCGCAGTCCCTGTCGGCGAATTCTATCACGGCGTCTATCATAGCGTCGTGATTGCGCCTGCCACGTCGAATACCGTTGCCAAATGCGTGGCGGGAATCTCCGACACCATCGCCACGAATGTCTACGCACAAGCCGGCAAATGCCGCCTTCCATCAATCGTCTTTGCTTGCGACACCGCGCCCGAGCTGGAGACAATGGCCCCCCACGGAATGGTGAAGGTCTATCCGCGGCCAATCGATCTTGAGAACACCGCCCGTCTTAAGACCTTTGAACGCACGCAGGTCGTGGAATCCTTTGCTGATCTGGAGCTGGCGGTGGCGCGGCGGAAAGGAGAGATCGACGGTCGTGACTGAGCATCTCGTCTTCCTGACCGGGCACCTGGCAAAGGCCAGGCTTGAAAACATTCTCACCGGACTGGGAACAACCCCCTTCACCTACGAGATCATCGACATCGGTGTGAAGGTTGCCGCCCTGATGACGGAAGAAATCGTCAGCCGTCGCTTGCCTCGGCCGTTGAAGGCGGACCGAGTTGTCTTGCCCGGTCGGTTCAGAGGCCATCTGGAACGGTTAAGCGACGAATTCGGCATGCCTTTCGTGCGCGGACCTGACGAGGTGGCGGATCTGCCCGTCTATCTTGGCCGGGCGGGAAAGCCGCCGGATCTGTCGCGCCACGAGATGCGCATCTTCGCCGAAATCGTCGACGCATCGACCCTGTCGCTGGAGGCGCTGCTAAAAAGAGCCCGAGCGCTCGCAAACGGCGGCGCTGATGTGATCGACCTGGGCTGTCTTCCAGATACGCCCTTTGTCCATCTGGAAAAAGCCATCGGGCGGATCAAGGCCGAGGGGCTTTGCGTCAGCGTGGACTCAGCAAACGCCGATGAACTGGAACGCGCGGCCCGCTCCGGCGCCGATTATCTTCTGAGCCTCAACGAAAAGACCATCGAAATTGCTGCGCGCCACAAGGTCAAACCGGTTCTCATTCCAGCCGTGCCGGGCGACCTCTTCTCTCTCGGCCGTGCCATCGAGGCGGCGCAGAACGCCGGGATATCCTTCATCGCTGATCCGGTCCTCGACCCAATCCATTTCGGCTTCGCCGCCTCGCTTGGGCGCTTCATCGAGGCTCGCCGCCGCTGGCCGGACGTCGAGATGATGATGGGCACCGGCAACCTGACCGAACTGACCGACGCCGACACGTCGGGAATAACAGCCATCCTCGCGGGCCTTTGCTCGGAGCTTTCCATCAAAAACGTGCTGGTCGTCAACGTCAGTCCGCATACCGTGCGCACGGTGGAAGAACATGACCGGGCGCGACGAATCATGTATGCCGCCAAGCACGATCATGCGCTGCCGCGCGGCTACGACGCAGCCCTCCTGCAAGTACACGACCGCGCGCCCTTTGCGAGCTCCATTGCCGATATCGAGGCGCTTGCGCAAGACGTGCGCGACGCCAATTTTCGCATCATGACTGCTCCTGACGGCATCCATATCTTCAGCAAGGCCGGCCACTGGAAGAGCGACAACGCCTTCGACCTCTTTCCTGTGCTCAATGTCGAACAGGATGGCCCGCATGCCTTTTATCTGGGCGCGGAATTGATGAAGGCGGAGATCGCCTGGAAGCTCGGCAAACGCTATTCGCAGGACGAGCCGCTGACCTTCGGCGTGGCGAGCGCCGGCGCAGGCGAGGACCGCACGAAGCTTGCCGGGGCCGGGCATACGCTGCGCGCAAAAAAGGACGGCCCATGAGCTTCATTCGCGAAACGATCGTAACGACGGTGAATGCCGAGGGCCGGGTGCATATCGCGCCCCTCGGCATCATCGCTCAGGATGACGGATGGGTCATTGCGCCGTTCCGCCCCTCCACAACCCTCGAAAATCTGACCGCCGTGCCGTTTGCCGTTGCCAATTATACGGACGACATGCGGATTTTCGCGGGCTGTCTCACCGGACGGCGGGAATGGCCGTTGGTTGCGGTGCAAGATTGCCCTGTCCCGCGTCTGGAGGCAGCGCTCAGTCATTCCGTTTTGCAGGTCGTTTCGGTCACGCAGGACGAGATCCGCCCCCGCTATTTCTGCCGGATCGTAGCTGAGGCCACGCATGCCCCGTTCACAGGCATGAACCGGGCCAAGGCGGCCGTCCTCGAGCTTGCGATCCTGGTGAGCAGACTGCATATGCTGCCCAAGCAAAAGGTCGATTGCGAGATTGCATATCTGTCGATTGCCATCGAGAAGACGGCCGGTGCTGACGAGCGGCAGGCCTGGGATTGGCTGATGGAGCGCGTGAAGGCCCATTCGGCCGGAGGATGACGGGATCCCTCCGGCATTTCGTCCGCAGGGCGTTTTACGATTTCGACCACAGTAGCGCGACGGCAGCGGCCGGCGCGGCCTTGCTTGCCTGATCGCGAATTTCGTTCGATGCTGCTGGAATGAGCGTGCCGAAGTCGATGTAGGGTCGCTCCAGGCGTTTGGCGAGCTGCATGATCTGCGGGCGACCGATCCCCGCGCCCACCACCGGTGCGACCGGACTGAGTGTGGCATTGCCGCAAACCCTGAACGCACCGTCGTGGATCATGCGCAATTGATGCTCGCTGAACCAGCGGGCGACATCGATCCATTCGCCTTCGCTAAGATCGGTGCCGTCACGTCCGACCATGCGGGCGATACGGCCGATCGATCCATCGCGCGATTTGGCTCTTCGGTCGGCGGCGGGGTATTGGTCGTCGGCCTCGTCCAATGTTGCGAGAATGCGCCCGAGATCGGCGGTATTGGCAAAATACTCATTCATCAGCGGCGTCATCGTGCCGCGCACCGGAACTCTTTCGGCAATTCCGATCAGCGCCGAGCGCGTAAAACCCGTGTAGACGAGTTCGCCGGTCAACAGACGCTCCGCATCGGAATAGCCAGCGTTGCAGAGCCGTCCGTTCTCAAACGCGAGGATGTCGGTGGTCGTCGAACCCATGTCGACGAAGAGACCTTCTCCTTTGATCCTGGCGCTCAACGCAGCCGTGGCGTGCCAATTGGCCGAGGCGATATCGGGGCCGAGATCGTAGGCGTCTGAAAGATTGACGAAGCCGGCACGGCCACCATACACCTGCAGGTCGTCGCCGAATTCCGCTTTGACGAAATCCAGGATATGGCGAACACCGGCGTCTCGTGACGGGAAGCCATCCGACAGCTCTCCCGTCATCGTGAAGACATGGATGGGATTGCCTTGAAAAAGCGGACGGAACTGATCCAGCGCATCGCGCACCTGATCGAGCCCGAGCCACATCGGCGCCTTGACGGTCCTGGCATGGGTAATTTGACCATTGTCGGTCCGCGCCATCTTCAAATGCGCGCCACCGATGTCCCAGCCGATAACTGTTTGCTTTTCTTCTGCTACCATTGCGGCTTTCATGTGAGTAATCGTTTCTGCCGAGGTTTGACCATTGCTTATCATTCCCGTTCTCGACGTCAAAGACGGCCAGGTGGTACGCGCGCAGATGGGCATGCGCGATACCTATAGACCCATCGAGACGCCGCTCAGCGAGACACCGGCGATCATGAGTGTCGCCGACGGCTTGCGCCGAATCCATCCGTTTTCGATCTTTTATGTGGCCGACCTCGATGCCATCGAGAGCGGATCGGGCCATTTTTCTGCCGCTGCGCCTCTATCTCTCTTGCAGCCGAGGCCGCAGGTCTGGCTCGATGCAGGGTTTCGAAGCGCAACGGACGTCGGGCAGGCGCTTGCCGACGCGCAGATCTTTGCCGTCCTGGGTTCCGAAAGCCAGGCCGGTACCGACGTTCTCAGCGCGTTCGGTGCGCATCCGAGACTGATCCTTTCCCTCGACTTTCACGGTGATGCCTTCCTCGGGCCGCCCGCCATCATGTCAACGCCCGACCTGTGGCCGAGACGGGTGATCGTGATGACACTCGACAAGGTGGGTGCGCGCTGCGGACCCGACTTCGATCGCTTGCGATCAATCAAGGACATCGCCGGAAACCGCGACATCATCGCTGCAGGCGGGATCCGCAACGTCAATGACCTGGAACGGCTGAGCGACATGGGCATTGCTGGTGCACTGGTCGCAACATCGCTGCATAGCGGCGAACTTACCGGAGCCGACGTCGCCGCCTTTTATGGGAGCTAGGGGAGTTTAAGAGAAGAGGCGCTTTGCCTCTTCTCTCAACCTGAAGTCGAAGCATTGCCATTCAACCACTGCTTGAAGATGGCGTACCGCTGAAGCCTAAGAGCTTCGACAACCGGCGCAACAGGCCGCCTGTTTTTCCGGCGGGCTCGCCCTGTGCGGGGTTGTTTCGTGTCTAGGCGCTGAAAGGATGCTTGACGGTGTCGCGCTGAGCAGTTGCCTCTGCCGCGGTCGGCTTGCCGGTGACGGCGCGCTCAATCGCTTCCTTCGTTGCCCGGTAGTTATAATCTTGGATCTTGGCGTCGTCTTCTGCTTCCCAGTGGATGAAGACGCCAACGCAGATGAAGATGTCATCGGCTTCGTCGGCGGGAATGATGCCTTCGGCTACGCTGTCTTGAACTGCCTTTGCCACCGCATGCTGTGCCGGGCCGAACATCTGCACGGCTTGCTTGGCACCCTTGATCGTAACCTTGTTGAACAATATCGTATTCGGCTTGCAGGCCAGGTTCGGGGCGATGACCGCCAGAAGTGACGTAAACCCGTCCTTGTTGTTCGTGAGCGCATTGCAAAATGCCGTTTCCACGGCGCTTCCACGCGGTCCGATCAGAAGATCGATATGCGCGACCTCATTTCCCTCGCCAACGAGTGACTCACCAACCATTACCTTGCTAATCTTTGCCACGGCCAATTCCTCCCTTGGTACCGTATGGTCAAAAAGTTTCGTCCAAAGAAGCCGTACCACGAGACACGACGCTCGATGGACAGCTATCCTTGTTCGCAGCACCCTTGACTGGGTCGGTTGGCCAGATAGCAGCGAGTAAGATTTATTCGCCGGCCAAATTCAAACATCTAAGCTGCGATTATGCAAGTCGAACTTCATGTTGCAGACAAAAAGCGTCGCAACCGTGAGATCGGCGGAGGTCCCGGGGTTGATATCCCTGTCCTTCAGCCGTCTGTCGAAGTCCAGCAGTATCTCTTCGCGGCTAGGCAAGCGCTTCTCATCCATCACCAGACGGCGTATTGCGTCTGCCTCTTTTGCAATTTCGGCAGAGAGATCGGTCCCGTGTTTGCGTCCGATATGACTGTCGGGAAACGAGGAGAGGAAGTAAAGATAGACGAAGATTGTCGGCCACATGTCCTCTTCGCCGCGGTCGGCCGCTTCTCTCCATGCCGACAGGCCACCGTTGAAGATGTCTTCAAAGCCGTTCGTATACTGTCGGGCGATCATGTCGCGGTCGGCGGCCATGGCCATGGCTTTGACGAGAGACACGGTCGGCTCGTCTCTGACGTCATGTTCTTCGGCACTGCCGAGCCCTCCCGGGTTGGTGAGGCGGATTGCGGCGAAGACGTCGCGGGCATCGCCCGCATCCATCTCATCCAATGTCTGCGCGAGGTCCTTGCGGAAATCCCAAGACGTGCTCTCGGCCGCCTTGGCAAGCGGCGCGCAAAGCAGGAGGATGCCGAGATTGGTGTTCGTTCCCACGCTTTCGCGGGTGGTGGTTACGGCACGAAGAACACGCTGACCGACCGATGCAAGCGGTTCGGTGACCGATAGCGAGCTGACGGCCGCACTTTGGAGGAATTGATCCGCCGTCATCCGATGGCCGTCTGCGAAGCGGTGCACGTTGCCCGGCTTCAAGGCATCGATCTCGGCGCGGCAGGCGTCGAGGTAGGCTGCCATGATCTCTTGGCGCGTCAACGTCATGCTGCGGGCCTTTCCTTGACGTCCGGAGTGAGAAGCGCGACCATTGCCTGAGCGATGCAATCGGCGACGCGGACGGGGACAACGGATTGCAGGCCGGTCCAGGCCGGCATGCTGTTGACTTCCAGTACGAGAAGATTGCCTTCGCATCCCTGTACGATATCGATGCCCGCAAAGTCGGTTCCAACAGCGGCGGCAGCGGCAAGCGCAAGTTCGGCAAGCTTCGGGCGCAGCGGCCCGACGACCGGCTCGGCTTTCGCGCCGCGGGCGATATTGGTGATCCAGCCGTCGGCGCAACGACCCATCATGCCGAGAATTTCACCATTGCTGACGAATACCCGGTAATCCCGATAGGGCGGTCCGGCACGCAGTACAAGGCGCTGCAGGTAATAGACATTGTCCACCTCGTCCGGGTCAGGCAGATCATCGATCGAACGAATGAGCCTTATTCCGCGTCCCTGCGATCCAAAGAGCGGTTTCAGCACCAGGAGGCCATGCGGCACCTCGCGCTTAACGACTGTCCTGGCATTGGCGGGACCTTCCACTGCGAAGGTTTCCGGTGTTGGCACTCCGGCAGCCGCAAGAAGAAACGTCGTCGTCGATTTGTCGACGCAACGCTCGATTGCTTTGGCGGAGTTCCAGACCGGCACGCCAAGCTGGGTCAGCGCGTGCAAGATGCCGAGACGGCGTGTGATCGCTTCGAAGCTGCCGCCGGAGATGGAGCGGACGATCACACCGGCCGGAAGGGCTCCATCAAGCATCGGGATGGCAATGCCTGACGGATGCCGGGTATCGAACGCGATATCGGCAAGCGGGCAGAAGATCGTCTCCGCGCCGAGTTTTGCGAAGGCGCGACGCAACTGTCTCACCTGGCGGTCTGGTTTGTCGGAAAGAATGAGAATTTTGTCTGAAATCACCGTCTGATCAACCAAGGGATTGCTCCAGCATCTCTTTGTTCCATTCACCGGCGCGGAAGGTGTCGCCTGTCTCGACAGCCGTAACGATCACTTCGGCCGGGCTGAAGAGATGCGGATCAATCGCGTAGAAGTCGCCGTTGAATTTCTTGAAGATTTCCGCAAAAGGCTGCCCGTAGTCGCGCGACCTGCAGCTCGGCAGCTCTTCGGCGAGCGCGCGCGCGTCTGACGCGCTGCCCAGAACGAACAGCTGCACCAATCCGCCATAGATGATGGCATCGTTCGTCCGCCCCATGGCCTGCAGGAAGTCCGGATGAGGCGCTGGAACCGGCGCGCATCCCGTTCCGTCGACAATCGCGTCCAACGGAAAATTGAGGCTGTGGGCCTTGTGAAGAGCGACCTCCAGTGAGCGCCCGATAATCTGAACCGAGCCTGCAAGACTTTGCGTCGGCGCGTAGATGAAGGTCAAAGCGTCAGGGCCCAATCCTGTCGCCTTTGATACCTTCTCGACAACGGCTGGCGGCGGGGCCTTGTCCGTTTCAAGAAGAAGAACTGACGTCGAAGCATCGGTTTCGCTATAGGCAATTTCCTCAAAAAGCGGCTCCACGCGCGCCAAGAGGCGCGCAGGGCCTGAGCCCATGGCGAAATATTTCTCGTGCGAAAGCCGCCAACCCGCATACTGGCTGCCGAGGCAGGCAAGAACCGGTTGGGAGGAATGGACGGTAACGCTCAACGGCCACTTTTCGTTATGACGATCGAGCACCATCGAGACCGTTCCCAGGCCACCCATGCAGATTTCCGCCATCCGCAGTCCCACTTCGAGGCCGCCGGGGCTTGCCGCGCCGGCGTCGATGAGATGTTCCCCAAGAGAGCCGCGGCCATATGCGACGCCAAATCTTTCGTCCTCGGCAATGATCTGATCGATGATCCGTTGCGCATTCCTGTTGAGATGAGCCATTCCGTTCTTCATTGGAATTCCTCCTTCCAATGCTGCGCTACTTGGTTGACACGGCGTTTGACAGCGCGCTCTGCTGCGCAGGCGGATCGGGCATGCGCCAAGACAGTGCAAACCGGATCGCCGGGGTTGAGCGCCGAACCCGGCCTTTGATGGTCGGCCGTCAGATGTGGCCATTTGACATCGGGAAAACAGGAGATGGAACGAGACGTGTAGGCAATCGCCGCAGCCGCAGCCCCGCGATAGACTGGCACGTCGAACCTTTCCCCGCGCACGGCGCGCAAATGCTCAATGAGCAGGGGCGCGTCGTCGGCGTCGAAGATATCCAGCGTTGCGCCAGGCCGTGGGTTGATTTCGATGAGATGAAGCCCCTCCGGCCCATCTATGAAATCGGCGCTGCAAAGACCCACCAGGCTGCAATGGCGCGTCAGCTTGTCGAGCCAGCAACCGATTTGCATTTTCTTTTGCCGGTCAAATCGCATGAGACGGACGGCGCCGCCATAACGAAATGGTGACGTTGGCGAAGGCGAAGACCATTGCCGGCTGACGCCGATGATGCGGGCGGCACCGTTTTGGGCCAGGAAAAGAGCCGAGATGCTGCGGCCGGACATGCGCTGCTGATAATAGTAGCCTGGTTCGGCAGGCATCGTTGCGACCGGTCTGACATGCGACCCGCCGGCGCCACCGCCAAGCTTTGTGAGCCAGCCCTCCGGTTTTTCAGGTGATGAGAACTGGATCGCCGGATGCGGGATGCCCAGGCTTCGGCAAAGTTGGGACAGGTTGGCGGGGTCCTTGATCGCCCGCACGGTATCGGCGCTGTTGCCGGCAAGCGGAAACACTCGAGCGAGTGCGTCGATGACGTCGGGCTGACGTTCGAAGCCGGAGCCGTAGACCAATGCGGCCGGATCCTCGTCGTCCATAAGGCGCGACAATATGCCGATGATTTTTTCGCGGTCTATTCCCTCGCTTATACTGCCCGACAGGCGCGCGGTCCTCTCCGAAAGGGCGACCGTATCGCAATCGCAGAACAGATCGGCCACCAACGGCCGGTAGCCGGCACGGCGCGCTGCTGCGGCAAGTGACCGGCCGGAAATGGCCGCGATCAGAATCGCAGGACTATTTTTCGATGCTGCGGGCAAGGGTAAAAGCATCCTGAAAATCATAAAATACCGGTTTTTCAGCGCCGATCATCTGTTTGAACAGCCCCGATTGGGTCTTGTACTTGACATTGCCGATCGAAAGCGGACCGATGCCGACTGCGGCGGATTGCCCGAGCGTGTCGGCTTTGGCATGGACGGCCAGGCCCTCGATGCCTGCCGGCGGCACGGCGTTGACATCTGCCGCAACAAGCAGATTTACCGCCTGGCGCAGTTGTTCGGCAGAGATCACCTGGACGCCAGCCTTGGCCGCCGCCAGCACCACTTCGGCCTGGCGCAACAATTCCGTCTTTTTCCCTTCCGTCGAACCGTCCGCCGCTGTCACAGCGACGCCGAAACGGGCCTTGATGGCCTCAGCGATGGCTTCGACACGGGCAATTCCGTCGTGACCGACCAGAGTGACGTCTGCGCCCTCCTTGGCCGAGATCACGGCGGTGCAGTAGCCGACGACGCCGGTCGCGCCGAAAATGCTCACTTTCGTTCCGGCCAGCTGACGATTGTGCAGTTTTGCAAGTGTTTTCTCGACTCTGGCGACCATCGCTGCGGCGGTGGTAAACGAGCCGGCAGGATCGGCGAAGACAGAAACCTCGAAAGGGGGCACCATTGCCTGCTTTGCGGCATCGATCATGTCGAGTGCCAGGATCGTATCACGCCCGGCAATAAAAATGCCGGTGGCAACGCCTGCATCCGGCGGACGTGAGAAGACCGCATCCTGGACAAGGCCGGCTATGTCGGCGAGCGCCACGTCCGTGTAAGGGACGACATGGTCATAGCCCGCATCGAGGGCCATATTGACGTCGAACGGGCTCATCTGCCTCAATGGCGTAAGCATATGGAGAATGGTTTTCCGGCTCATTTGGCTCGCCTTCTCTAGTATGTTTCCCGACCCAGTTCGAACTGCTGCGGGGCCTTCGTTCGCGCGATCTGCGCTCCCTCATTCCTGCCGGCGACAATGCGGATTGTCGTTTGCGTGTCCATTGGCGCGGCGGAAGCGACGATCCGCTCGGCAGCCGCCTGAGATGAGGCAAAGGCAAATCCGGTCGGTCCCCAGGAACTTTGCCCGATGCCGACGGCTCCGCATTCGGCAAGCCTTGCGAGCGTTCTTTCGACCGCCGGACTGGTAAAACGGCCGCCTTGCGCCGGCGCGAAATAATCGCCCAGCGTTTGCTGGATTGCCGTCACCGCATTGCCGAAAGTCGCAATGTCCTTTTCGATCGCGGCGGGCATGATCTCCATCAGCGCATGGCGGCAGATCGAAGCCGAGGCGGCTGCAGGAAACGGCGCCAGCGCACGGAATGCCTTGATTTCGGCGTCTCCGTGAATTCCGTGGGCAAGGCTGTCCAGAACGAGAATGATGCGCCACTCGCTCGGAAACGGAATGCGGGAAATGACGGTCGGGGTCAGATCGTCCCGAGCCTTGCCCGCATCGAAGATAAGACCGCCTTCCTCGAAGGCGGCGATGCCGATTCCCGATCGTGCGCCGCGCCCCAGGAAGGCCGCATCTTCGCGGATGTGGAACGGCAAATCATGCAAGCTTCGAAGCGCTGCGGAAACGGCGAGCGCCAGCTGGGTTCCAGATCCCAACCCGGCATGGGCCGGGATTGTCTCTCGAACCATCACCCGGTGATGGCCTGAAAGCTTGAGACGAGACCGCAGGGCAGTAAGGTGCGCAAAAAGCCGGGCGCTCTCGGGTCCATGGACGCTGGTCTCGGCTGCCCGCGAGATCTCCAGCCGCGTCGATATGCCGTCCAGCGGCAAACCGATACTGCCGAAACGCGAGCTGTCCTTGCCAGGGATGTCCAGGAATCCGAGGTGCAAGCGTCCAGGAACTTGAATGGAGACGGAGTCCGACATCGGTTCTATTTCTGAACTTTTTGATAATCGGGCCCTGAGTTATGTTATCGTATTTTACTACCAGCGCAAGCCTGGGTGACGAACCGGGAGAAAAGAACCAAAGGAGCAGCCGCGATGAGCGAGGAGACGGAACGGAAACGGGAGCGCGTTTATTCCGAGGACGAAATCGTTTCGAAGCTGCAGGCGGAGCTTCCGCTTTGGCGCTACGAAAACGGCTGGATTCGCCGCAGATACAAAACGCACAGCTGGAAATCCACCCTCATGGTCATCAACACGGTTGGACACCTGGCAGAGGCGGCCTGGCACCATCCCGATCTCAAGGCATCCTATGCGTGGGTGGAGGTGTTGTTGATGAACCATGCCGCCAAAGGCGTGACCGACAAGGATTTCGAACTCGCCAAAAAGATTGAGGACGTCGTCCAATGGCAGCCGGGTAAGGCGGACGGTGCCCTCGAAGGCACGCCCAATGCCGATCAGCGATTTGCTTACCTGAAATATGATAGCTGAGCCAAAATTTCGTCGGATGGACTTCACATTTGGCGAAGAACAGATAAATTCACGACGGCACCAGAAAGTTTCGGAGTGTGATGGTTGCATGGATCGGCAGCCAAACAGTTCCTTTGACAACTGCAATTGAGCAGGTGGCAAAGCTTCTGGCAAAGAGCCGCTGCCCGGTATTTTCCATTGAATCGGATGTCCATGGCTCCCGCAGCCTGATTGCGCTGGCGGAGCGGGTCGGGGCGACCTATGACCACGTGAATGGCCGAAACCTTCTTCATGAAGTGGCACTTCACACGGATATCGGCGGGTTTTTTGCAACGGCGACGGAAGTGCGCCGCCGCGCCGACCTCATCATCATCGTGGGCGACATCGCCGCGCCTCATCACGATCTCATTTTATCGCTTGCGTCAACGGCGGCGGATCTTTCGTCGTCAAGCCGACGCCGTTGGCTTCAGATCAAAGGCAAGGCGCCGGCCGCCGCCGGCGAACCTCTGCGGCGTTTGAAGGCGATCGAAGTGGGCTCGTCCGATTTTCCCATCGATGCCGTGCTCGGAAGCCTCAGGGCGATGCTGGCTGGAAGAAAAACATCCGCCCCGCTCGCCAATATCGATGCTTTCCTAAGCGAAATGGCGAGGGCGCGATTTCCCGTCTTCGTCTTCTCCCATCTCAACGACCCGGCCAGTCTGGCGATGCTGCAAGGCATGCTGGCAGACATCAACAAAGCCCGGCGGGCGACGGCTCTTTTCCTGCCGGCCGACGACGACGCCTGGGGCATGGTCTTGGCATCGACCTGGATGACGGGCTTTCCGCCGCGAACAGGCTTTTCGACCGGCTCACCCGTTCATGACCCGTGGCTTTGCGACATCGAGCGGATGATTGCAGATAAGGAGGCGGATCTGCATGTGTGGGTATCGGAGCGTGACGAGGCGCGTCCGCCGAAACGCAGCCGAGTGCCCACCGTCGCGCTGGTGAGGAGCGAACGGCCCGCAGCCGGCGCGTTGGTCACCGTTCGTATCGGCAAGGCTGGTCTTGACCATGACGGCGTGGTCTATTCGAGCCGCATCGGAACCTTAAGATCCGTTGCCGCAACGGCGCCTTCCGCTCTTCCGAGCATTTATGCAATTGTCGGGCAACTCGAGCATGCCCTGCAGGGAGAGGGTTTGCCATCATGATGATCCGTCTTGCAGGTGGGGAAGTGGTGGATCCGGTCAATGGTCCGACCGGCGATCGCGACGTCTGGATCAAGGATGGCGTCATCATCGAAAAGCCGGTCTCAAAGAGGGCCGACAAAACCTATGACGTTTCGGGCTGCCTCGTCATGGCCGGTGCAATAGACATCCACTCGCATATCGGCGGCGGCAACGTCAATACGGCGCGACTTCTGTTGCCCGAACAGCATGCCGCGCACCTCAAACGGCCGTTGCACACGCCGCTTTCAAACGCCGGGTGGTCTACCTTCAACACGGGATGCCTTTACGCTCAGATGGGTTTTACCACCGTGGTAGAGCCCGCCATGTCGCCTTCGAACGCGCTTCATACCCACATGGAGCTTGCCGACATCCCGATCATCGACAAGGCAACGCTTGCAATCCTCGGCAATGACGATTTCCTTCTGTCGATGATCAGGGACAACGCCTCGTCGGCGATGATCGACGATTACGTGGGTTGGACCGTATCGACGGCAAGATCGCTCGGCGTGAAGGTGATCAATGCCGGCGCAGCAGCCGCCTTCAAGGAAAACATCCGCAGCTTCGCCTTCGACGACGTCGTGCCATCCTACGGGGTCACTTCCCGCAAGATCGTCGAGACGCTGCAGTCCGCCGTCGGTCGTCTGGGCATTCCTCACCCTCTCCATGTCCACGCCAATAACCTCGGTATCGCCGGAAACGCGGTAACGGCTGCTGAGACAATTCGCGCCTCGCAAGGCCAACCGATCCATCTCGCACACCTGCAGTTTTATGGTTACGGCACCGAAGGCAAACGCGGCTTTTCCTCCGAGGCTGCCCGTCTTGCCGATCTGGTCAACAGCACGGAAAACGTGACGATCGACGTCGGCCAGGTGATGTTCGGCCAGACAGTGACAATCTCATCCGACGTCATAAGGCAGTATTCCGGAATGCGAACGGCAAGTCCGAAAAAGTCCATTCTCTTTGACGGCGACGGAAACGGCGGCGGCATTGTCCCCTATCGCTATCGCAAGGACTACTATGGTTCGCTGCAATGGGCGGTGGGGCTCGAGCTGTTCTTGCTGATCAACGACCCATGGCGGGTTTTCTTCACCACCGACCATCCGAACGGCGCCCCCTTCACGGCCTATCCCGAACTGTTCGAGTTGCTGATGTGCCGCGATGTCCGCAATGCCAAGATGGACGAGCTCGACCGCTCCGCGCTGGAGCTTACCACGCTCGCCTCGATTTCCCGCGAATATACGCTTGAGGAGGTTGCGGTCATGACGCGAGCAGCGCCGGCGAGGCTGCTTGGCCTCGATGACCGTGGGCACCTCGGCCCAGGCGCAATCGCGGACATCGCCGTCTACCGGAAAGGACAGGATGTCCAAAGGATGTTCCGCGATGCGGCTCTGGTGTTCAAGAACGGCGACCTAGTCGTCGAGGACGGCGTCGTCACGCACTATCGTTGGGGAAAGACGGTGCACCTCAATTTGCCGCCCGACAAGGGCATCACCAAGCGCATGCAAGCCTATCACGAAGATCGCTACGGGCTGTCGCTCGACTGGTTCACCTTTCCGGATTCAGCGATTTGTCGCGAAAACCCTTTTGCGGAGGTCGCATGCAGGAGCTGATCCGCAACGGCATCGAGATCGACGACACGTTCGCTGAGGCGTTCGGCATGCGTGCGACTGCAATCATCATCACCGCGCCGAGCCTGAAGTGGGCGCGCCAGGCGGCGACCACCATGACGGGCTTTGCGACCTCCGTCATCGGCTGTGGTTGCGAAGCGGCGATCGACATCGACATTCCGGCGTCCGAGACACCGGATGGGCGTCCGGGCTGCCGCGTAATGATCTTTGCGATGGGGACGGACGAGCTGCAGAAGCAGTTGAAAACCAGGCTCGGTCAATGCGTTCTGACCTCACCCGGCAGCGCCTGTTTTTCCGGGCTCGAAGGCAGCGCCTCGCTCGATCTCGGATCATCCCTGCGCTATTTCGGCGACGGGTGGCAGATCTCCAAGAAGTTCGGCGGCAAGCATTATTGGCGGGTGCCGGTCATGGATGGCGAATTTCTGTGCGAGGCGAAGACCGGTTTGACGAAAGCGGCGGTTGGCGGTGGAAACCTCTTCCTGCTCGCCACGGACGGCGAAAAGGCGCTGGCGGCGGCCGAGCGCGCCGTGGCGGCGATTGAGAAGGTTCCCGGCGCAATCATGCCTTTCCCCGGCGGCATCGTACGCTCCGGCTCGAAAATCGGCGGCAAGTACAAGGGCATGATGGCTTCGACCAACGATGCCTATGCTCCCACACTACGGGGGGTGACCAGGAGTGCGCTTGGTCCCGACATCAATGCAATCCTTGAAATCGTCATCGACGGGGAGACGAGCGAGGCGGTGGCTGCGGCGATGCGTGCCGGGCTGAAGGCGGTCATCAATTTCGGGCCGCGGCGCGGCGCCTTGCGCATCAGCGCGGGGAACTATGGCGGCAAACTCGGCAAGTTCCATTATCATCTGAGGGATCTCCTGCCATGAAGCCGCTGACCTTCACCCTTCGCTCAGAACCGGATGAAAGGCTCGACCTGTCCGGCTTGACGCCCCAAAAGCTCAACGGCATGCAGCCTGCCGACATCGCCAGATTGCCGGTGGGAACGAGCCGGCGTCCCGCCACGGTGGGCGATGTCTTCAAGGTGGCGGGCAGGGATATCTCGAGCATTGTGTTTTCAGGCGGCAGCGGGCGCTTCGACCTCGTCGGAGCGGAGATGACGACGGGACAGATCCGCGTCGAGGGCGATGTCGGCGCCCGCGCCGGTCGCCGCATGGCTGGCGGCCTCCTGAAGATCGAAGGAAGGGCCGGTTTGCAGGCGGGGTCGGGGATGCGGAACGGGCGCATCGAGATCGCCGGTGATGCAGGCGACGGCCTTGGCGGGCCGATGGCGGGAGAGATCCATGGCATGACGGGCGGCCTCGTGATTGTTGGCGGCAAGGCCGGCCATCGCCCCGGCGAGAAAATGCGGCGAGGCATCATCGCTCTATTGAAGGGATGCGGCGATTACGCCGGTCTTGGCATGACCGCCGGGACGATCGTTGCCATCGGACGCGTCGGTCTTTATCCCGGCCACTTGATGAAGCGCGGATCGCTTCTGTTCGACCGGCGACCGGCGGCTCTTTCGCCGACGTTCATCGATTGCGGCCGCGTCGAAATCGTCTTTCCGGCACTGTTCGACCGCTATCTGATGAAAGACAAAATCCTCGACCGGCCGCTGCTCGGCAAAAAACCTTTCCGTTTCGGTGGTGACAATGCGGTCTTGGGCAAGGGCGAAATCATGTTTCCGCGGGGTTGAGCCGTGGCCGTCCGCTTTAAGATCGGCCGAAGATCTTCAATCGGATTGCTGCAACATCGGGTAAAGCTTGTCGAAGAAGGGCAGGCATTGGGCTCCCCGCTCACGCAGGAACACCTGAAAGGCACTCATCGCCGGGGAGATGGTTCTGTCCGTCCGCGTGACCGAAAACCATTGCCTGCGGATCGGCATGCCGATGACGTCGAGGGTGACGAGTTTGCCGAACTCCAGCTCCATGGCGATGGTATGGGCCGAAATGAAGGCGATGCCGAGGCCGGCCATGACGGCCTGTTTGATCGTCTCGTTCGACGACATCTCGGTTCCCAGATCATCGAGCCTGCCAGGAATCTCGCCGAGAAAGATTTCCAGCGATATGCGCGTGCCCGAACCGGGTTCTCGGACAAGAAAATGTTCCTTTGCGATCTCCTCTTTGGTGATGTCCCGTTGTCCGGCCAAGGGATGGTCGGGCGGTGCGACCATCACCAGCGGATGGTCGCCGAATCCCACCGAGTGCAACGGCATGTCCTTGGGCGGACGGCCCATCAGGGCGATGTCGACGTCATGGTTCTTAAGCTTTGTAATGATTTCTGCCCGGTTGCCGATTGCGAGCGAAACGGCGATCCCGGGATGGCTCTTGCGGAAGGTCGCCATCATGTTCGGCGCAAAGTATTTTGCGGTCGAGACGACGCCGAGGGCGAGGGTGCCGGTGCGCACGCCCTTGATTGCATCGACTTCGTCGTCCAGCTGGCGCAGCCTTTCTTCGATCATCTGGGCGGCATCGATGAAAGCAAGGCCTGCCGCCGTTGGACGAATTCCGTCATTCGTCCGGTCGAAAAGGATGATGCCGGCATCCTCCTCAATCTGCTTGAGCTGGATGGTGACGGCCGAAGGGGTGAGGCCGAGCGCATTGGCGGCCCGCACGATCGTTCCGTGCCGCGCGATCTCCTGCGTTGCGCGCAAATGGCGAAGCGTGAGGTTCTTCATCAGAGGAGCTTAAATTTAGTTAGCTAACTCGTAAATACAATAAATTTTACTTAACTCAAGATTCCTGTTTCGATGTTGCCATGCCCGGGCAGTGAGGAGCGGGCGGGGAGGTAGGCTATGACTTCGTCGACGCTAGACGCCTTTTTGAATTCCCATATCGGCAGTGGTGGGCCGCATTGCGAAGCTGCCGCCGTCACGATCAGGCAGCTGGCCGCCGCTGCGGTCACGCTCTACAGCACGATCAATCAGGGTGCGCCCGGCAAGGCCTTTTCGAGAGAACGCGGCCATGTTGGTCCAGGCGGCGACATAACAAAGGATCTCGACGTCCTGGCCGATGCCCTTTTCATCGACGCGATGCGAGAGGCGCCTGTCTGCCTCTACGCATCCGAGGAGCTCGAAGACGCAGCCCTCCTCGATCCGAAAGCTCCGCTTGCAGTCGCCATCGATCCGTTGGACGGCTCCTCGAACATCGACATAAACGCCTCCATCGGGACGATCTTCTCCATCCTCCCAGCGGCTGGTGATCCGGTCGGCGAGCCTAACGCCTCCTTCTTCCAACGGGGAGACGCCCAACTCGCCGCCGGCTTTTTCATCTACGGTCCGCAGCTTGCGCTGGTTCTCAGCCTCGGCAGCGGCACTCACGTCTTTGTCTTTTCCTCCGCTGGCGGCGTTTTCATTCAAGCCCACGAAAGCCTGATCGTTCCACCCAGGACCCAGGAATTCGCGATCAATGCCTCCAACTATCGTCATTGGGACGAAGCCGTCAGGCTTTATGTCGATGATTGCCTGAAGGGGACGGAAGGGCCGCGTGAAAAGGAATTCAACATGCGGTGGATCGCGGCCGTTGCCGCCGATGCCTATCGCATCCTCATGCGCGGCGGCGTTTACCTCTATCCCGGCGACACGCGCAGGGGCTATGGCGAGGGCCGGCTGCGGCTGGTCTACGAGGCCAATCCCATCGCTATGCTTATTGAGCAGGCCGGCGGTGCCGCCACCGACACGATCAGCCGTATTCTGGACCTCACGCCGACGTCACTGCATCAGCGCGTTCCGCTGGTCTTCGGCTCGGCGCGGGAGGTCATGCGCATTGGGCGCTACCACACCGAGCCGAGCAATATTGCCGAGCGAGCGCCGCTCTTCAGCAATCGCGGTCTCTTCAGGGCCTGATTGGAGAACAAGACATGTCGGCAAGGCATCCCATCATTTCGATTACCGGATCGTCGGGCGCCGGAACCACGTCGGTCAAGCGGATATTCGAGCAGATCTTCAGGCGCGAGAAAATCGAAGCGGCCTTCATCGAGGGAGACGCATTTCACCGCTACGACCGGCAGGCCATGAAGGAAAAGGTGGCCGAGGAGGAACGGAACGGCAATCCAAATTTCACCCATTTCAACGCAGAGGCCAATGAACTGGAGACGCTCGAAGCCGTTTTCGAGGAATATGGTCGCAGCGGTACGGGCCACACAAGGACCTATATCCACGATGAACAGGAGGCCGCGCGCTTTGACGTCCCGCCGGGCAGCTTCACGCCATGGCGCGATTTTCCCAAAAGCGACCTGCTCTTTTATGAAGGGCTGCACGGATGCGCGGTGACGGACAAGGTCAATCTCGCCCGTCACGCCGACCTGAAGATCGGCGTCGTGCCTGTCATCAATCTCGAATGGATCCAGAAGATCCACCGTGACCGCGAAGCGCGCGGCTATTCCACCGAAGCGGTCATGGACGTCATCTTGCGGCGCATGCCCGACTATGTACGCTTCATCACGCCGCAGTTCACGCTGACCGATATCAACTTCCAGCGGGTGCCGATCGTCGACACATCCAACCCGTTCATCGCGCGCTGGATCCCGACGCCTGACGAATCGATGCTCGTCATCCGCTTCGCGAGACCGCGCGGCATCGATTTCCCCTATCTGCTGTCGATGATCCACGACTCGTTCATGTCGCGCGCCAATTCCATCGTGGTGCCGGGAAACAAGCTCGATCTCGCCATGCAGCTGATCCTGACACCCCTGATCATGCAACTGATCGAACGCAAAAACCGCGCCTCATGAGGATGAAAGCGATGAACACGCAACTCCAGCCGCAGGGCATTATCGAGTCCGCTATCGTAACGGAACAAGACATGGCCGATGCCATCAGGGCGCTTGCCATGGATGGCGTTCAAAAAGCCAATTCTGGCCATCCTGGCATGCCGATGGGCATGGCCGACGTCGCAACGGTGCTGTTCAACCGCTTCATCAAGATCGATCCCTCGCACCCCGATTGGCCCGATCGCGATCGCTTCGTTCTTTCGGCCGGCCACGGTTCGATGCTGCAATATGCGCTTCACTACCTGATCGGCTATGAGGATATGACGGTTGAGGAGCTGCAGCGGTTCCGCCAGCTAGGCGCCAGGACTGCAGGGCATCCCGAGTATGGTCACGCCCTCGGCATCGAGACGACCACGGGTCCACTGGGCCAGGGTATCGCAACGGCGGTCGGCATGGCGCTTGCCGAGCGCATGTCCAATGCGCGCTATGGCGACGGGCTCGTTGATCACTATACCTATGTCATCGCCGGTGACGGATGCCTGCAGGAGGGCATCAGCCATGAAGCGATCGACCTTGCCGGCCATTTGAAGCTGTCGCGGCTGATCGTGTTCTGGGACAACAATTCCATCTCGATCGACGGTCCCACCAGCCTCTCGACCTCGATGAACCAGCTGGCACGCTTCCAGGCGGCGGGCTTCGACATGCAGGAGATCGACGGGCACGATTTCGATGCGATCGGCCGGGCGATTTCCCGGGCAAAGGTTTCGAACAAGCCTTCGCTCATCTCCTGCCGTACCATCATCGGCAAGGGCGCTCCAAATCTTCAGGGGTCGGAGAAGACGCATGGCGCGCCGCTCGGCGAAGCCGAAGTCGCCGCGGCAAGACACGCCTTGAAATGGACAGCGGCGCCGTTTGAGGTTCCTGAGTCTATTTTGGAACGCTGGAGCGATGCTGCCGCACGCGGGGCAGCCGAGCGGGTCAAATGGCTCAACCGCGTTGCTTCAGCTCCCGAAGGCGCCGCCTTCCTGAGCACCGTAGACCGTGAGATCGACACATCACTCTTCGATGAACTTGCCGCGTTTCGGCAAACGCATCAGGCCAAGGCGACCAAGGTCGCCACGCGCAAGGCCTCCGAAATGGTTCTTGGCATCATCAACGCCGCGACGGATTTGACGATCGGCGGCTCGGCGGACCTAACCCATTCCAACCTGACGCTGACCGCGGGAATGGAGCCGATCAAGCCGGGAAGTTACGCTGGCCGCTATATCCATTATGGCATCCGCGAACACGCAATGGCGGCTGCGATGAACGGCCTTGCCCTGCATGGCGGGTTCATTCCCTATGGCGGCACCTTTCTTGCCTTCGCCGACTATGCGCGCGGCGCCATCCGCCTCTCGGCACTCATGGGGCAGCAGGTCATCTACGTCATGACGCATGACTCGATCGGCCTTGGAGAAGACGGGCCGACCCATCAGCCGATCGAGCATCTGGCAATGCTGCGCGCGACGCCCAACCTGAACGTCTATCGTCCGTGCGACATCGTCGAGACGGCCGAATGCTGGGAACAGGCTCTCAAGGACCGCAATCGTCCGAGCCTCCTTGTGCTGTCGCGGCAGAACCTGCCGATGTGTCGCCCGGCCAACAGCGAAGAAAACCGTTCTGCGCGCGGAGCCTACATCCTGCGCGCGACCTCGGAACCATCTTCCGTCACGCTCCTCGCGACCGGTTCCGAGGTCGAAATTGCCTGCGTTGCTGCCGATATGCTTTCGGCTGAACACGGCATCGGGGCGAGGGTGGTGTCCATGCCGTGCTGGGAGCTATTCGAACAACAACCGTCCGAATACCGCGAGGCAGTGCTCGGAACTGCTCCGCGGATCGGCATCGAAGCGGCGGCGCGTCTCGGTTGGGACCGATACCTTGGAGACGGTGGCGTTTTCATCGGCATGGAGGGCTTCGGTGCCAGCGCTCCTGCCGCCGCACTCTATGACCATTTCGGCATCACCTCCGGGGCCGTCGTGGAGGCGGCGCTGAGAATTGCGGCCTGAGGTCTCATCAGGCCAGCCGGACAGTTCAACGTGAAAGGAGCAGGCTGATGGCCCGCATCGCATTACGCCAGCTGCTCGATCATGCAGCGGAATACGGTTATGGCGTTCCCGCCTTCAACATCAACAATATGGAGCAGGGGCTCGCGGTTATGGAGGCTGCTGCCGCCTGTGACGCTCCCGTTATTCTCCAGGCCTCCAAGGGTGCCCGTGCCTATGCAAAGGACATCATGCTGGTGCGCATGATCGAGGCTCTTTCGGAGATTTATCCGGCCATTCCCATCTGCGTCCATCAGGACCATGGCAGCGACGAAGCGACCTGCATGACGGCGATACGCCACGGCTTCACCTCGGTGATGATGGATGGCTCTCTCGAAGCGGATGCCAAAACACCTTCGTCTTACGAGTATAATGTCGCAATCACAGAACGGGTCACGCGCATTGCCCATTGGCTGGGCGTGTCTGTCGAAGGGGAGCTGGGTGTTCTCGGTTCGCTGGAGAGCGGCACCGGGGCTGCCGAGGACGGTCATGGCGCTGAAGGTGCTCTATCACATGAGCAGCTTCTGACGGACCCTGACCAGGCCGTCGATTTCGTCGCGCGCACCGGTGTCGATGCGCTGGCGATCGCCTGCGGCACGTCTCATGGCGCCTACAAGTTCACCCGGGCGCCGGACGGCGACATTCTGGCGATGAGCGTCATCCAGGCAATTCACCTCAAGCTGCCGAACACGCATCTTGTCATGCACGGCTCATCCTCGGTCCCGCAGGAGATGCAGGACGTCATCAACCGCTTCGGAGGACGGATGCCGCAGACCTACGGCGTGCCCGTCGAGGAGATCGAGCGCGGCATTCGCCATGGGGTCCGCAAGGTCAACATCGATACCGACTGTCGCATGGCGATGGCGGGGCAGTTTCGCAAGATCGCCGCAGAGCATCCGGAAGAATTCGATCCGCGAAAATTCCTGAAACCGGCAATGGATGCCTTGCGCAATCTCTGCCGTGACCGCTTCGAACGTTTTGGCACGGCGGGCAACGCCTCAAGGATCAAGGTTATTGCCTTAGAGGAGATGGCGAGACGCTATGCCGGCGGCGAACTCGATCCGAAAACCACAGCAGCCAAAGCCGCCTGAGCGGCGATCCGGAAGACAACGAGAGGACCAAGCCATGGCCAATAAATCGCAAACCGTCACAGGTGCGGAACGCTACAGAGCTGGCGTGATGGAATACAAGAAAATGGGCTACTGGGAGCCTGATTACGAGCCGAAGGATACCGATATCATCGCGCTCTTCCGCATCACGCCGCAGGACGGCGTCGATCCAGTCGAGGCGGCCGCAGCCGTCGCGGGCGAATCCTCCACCGCCACCTGGACGGTCGTGTGGACCGACCGGCTGACGGCAACCGAGAAATATCGCGCAAAGGCCTACAGGCTCGATCCTGTGCCGAATGCGCAAGGCCAGTATTTCGCCTATATCGCCTATGACCTCGACCTGTTCGAGCCAGGCTCGATTGCCAACATGAGCGCATCGATCATCGGCAACGTCTTCGGCTTCAAGCCGCTGAAGGCATTGCGATTGGAGGACATGCGGTTTCCGGTCGCCTATGTGAAGACTTTCCAAGGGCCTGCGACCGGCATCGTCGTCGAACGCGAGCGGTTGGACAAGTTCGGTCGCCCGCTGCTTGGCGCGACCGTGAAACCGAAGCTTGGCCTTTCGGGGCGCAATTACGGTCGCGTGGTCTATGAAGCGCTGAAGGGCGGGTTGGATTTCACAAAAGATGACGAGAACATCAACTCGCAGCCTTTCATGCATTGGCGCGAACGTTTCCTCTACTGCATGGAGGCGGTCAACAAGGCCCAGGCCGAGACCGGCGAAATCAAGGGAACATATTTGAACGTCACGGCAGCCACCATGGAGGACATGTACGAGCGGGCTGAATTTGCCAGGGAGCTTGGATCGGTCATCGTCATGATCGACCTTGTCATCGGCTACACGGCGATCCAATCCATGGCAAAATGGGCGCGTCGCAACGACATGATCTTGCACCTTCATCGCGCCGGGCACTCGACCTACACGCGCCAGAAGACACATGGCGTGTCGTTCCGGGTGATCGCCAAGTGGATGCGCCTTGCAGGCGTCGACCACATTCACGCCGGAACAGTTGTCGGCAAATTGGAAGGCGATCCCGCAACGACACGCGGCTACTACGACGTCTGCCGCGAAGGCTTCAATCCGATGCGTTTGGAAAACGGCATCTTCTTCGACCAGGATTGGGCTTCTCTCAACCGCATGATGCCCGTTGCTTCGGGCGGCATCCATGCAGGGCAGATGCATCAGCTCCTGGACCTTCTTGGTGAAGATGTCGTGTTGCAGTTCGGCGGCGGCACCATTGGCCATCCGATGGGCATTGCCGCCGGCGCCACGGCCAACCGCGTTGCGCTCGAATGCATGGTGCTCGCCCGCAACGAGGGACGGGACATCGTGCACGAGGGACCAGAGATCCTGCGCGAGGCGGCGCGCCACTGCCAGCCATTGCAGCAGGCCCTCGACGTCTGGAAGGACGTGACCTTCAACTACACTTCGACCGACACGCCGGATTTCGTGCCGACGGCCACAGCAGCAGAATAGGAGACCTCACATGCATATCACCCAGGGAGCATTCTCGTTCCTGCCGCCGCTGACGGACGAGCAGATCGCCCGTCAGGCGCAATACTGCATCGACAAGGGCTGGGCGACGAGCCTCGAATTCACCGATGATCCCCATCCCCGCAACACCTATTGGGACATGTGGGGTCATCCGATGTTCGACAATGCGGACGCAGCCGCGCTGATAATGGAGCTGAACGAGTGTCGGAAGGTCTATGGCGACCGCTATATCCGGCTCGTCGCCTTCGACAGCAGCCACGGATGGGAGTCCGTTCGCCTCTCCTTCATCGTCAATCGTCCTGCCGAAGAGCCGGGATTCCGGCTCGAGCGGCAGGAGGCGGCCGGCAGACGGCTCCATTACACCACGCGTTCTTATGCGGCAGACCGGCCGGCGGGAGAACGTTATGGCTGATGCGGTCCCCATGAGGCCTAAGATCGATGGCGAGGAACCATCAGCCATCGATCTGCGGGTGGAATATGTCGAGTCCGGCGTCAAGGAGCTCCTCGACGAGCTGGACAATTCACTCATCGGCCTTGCACCGGTCAAGCAGCGGATCAAGGAGACCGCGGCCCTACTTTTGGTCGAACGCGCGCGCAAGCGCCTCGGTCTCGCTCATGAAACGCCGACTTTGCACATGAGCTTCAGCGGCAATCCCGGGACTGGGAAGACGACGGTCGCATTGCGCATGGCCGATCTGCTCCATCGCCTCGGCTACATCCGAAAGGGGCATCTGGTATCGGTGACGCGCGACGACTTGGTGGGGCAATATATCGGTCACACGGCGCCGAAGACGAAGGAGATCCTGAAAAAGGCGATGGGTGGTGTCCTCTTCATCGATGAGGCCTATTATCTCTACAGGCAGGAAAACGAGCGCGACTACGGCCAGGAAGCGATCGAGATCCTCCTGCAGGTCATGGAGCACCAGCGTGAGGATTTCGTCGTCATACTGGCCGGTTATGCCGACCGGATGGAGCGCTTCTTCGAAAGCAATCCAGGCTTTCGCTCGCGTATCGCTCATCATATAGACTTTCCAGATTACACCGACGACGAACTTTTGCGGATCGCCGAGGCGACGCTTACCAAGCAGAACTACCGTTTCGACGCCAAGGCGCGGGCCGCCATGGAAGAATATATAGCCCTTCGGCGCCGCCAACCGCATTTTGCCAATGCGCGCTCCATCCGCAACGCCCTCGACCGCGCTCGCCTGCGTCAGGCAAACCGGCTGTTCGAGACTTCTGCCGGCCCGATCGATGCCAAGGTGCTGTCCACCATCGTTGCCGAAGACATCCAGGCCAGTCGCGTCTTCAACAGCGCGGCAAGACAAGAGGAGGCCACGTCATGAGCCGCAAAACGATCATTGCACCGTCCATCCTTTCGGCAGATTTTTCCCGGTTGGGCGATGAGGTGGAGGAGGTCGTCAAGGCGGGCGCAGACTGGATCCATCTCGACATAATGGATGGTCATTTCGTGCCCAACATCACCTTCGGGCCGCCGGTCGTCAAATCGATCCGCAACCGGACGGACGCCGTGTTCGACTGTCATCTCATGATTGCGCCGGTCGATCCCTATCTCGCCGCCTTCGCCGATGCCGGCTGTGATTACATTACGGTCCATGCGGAGGCCGGGGCCCACCTCGACCGAACGCTTCAGGCGATTCGCAATCTCGGCAAGAAGGCCGGCGTTGCGCTCAATCCGTCGACGCCCGAAGGCGTGATCGAATACGTGCTCGACCGGCTGGACCTCGTCCTGCTGATGACCGTCAATCCCGGATTCGGCGGTCAGGCCTTCATTCCGGCGGTCGCCGAAAAGGTGCGCCGCGTGGCCGCGTTGATCGGTTATCGTCCGATCCATGTCGAAGTCGATGGCGGCATTACGGCCGAAACCGCGCCGCTGATCGCTGCTGCCGGTGCCGACGTCCTGGTTGCCGGCTCGGCCATATTCGCTGGCAATGACGCGTCGGCCTATGCGGGCAATATCCAAGCGATCCGCCGACAGGCAGACAAGGCGCTGGCGCAGCAGGCAGCGTAAGGCGAGAAGCCAAGGGGATGATGAGACCGCCGGCGACAGCCGGCGGTCTTCTCTTTTATTGCTTCTTCTGGAATTGCTCGAGGTAGGCGAGGAGATTGGCGATGTCGGCATCGTCCTTCAGGCCAGCAAAAGCCATCTTGGTGCCCTTCACCTTTGCCTTCGGATTGTGGAGGTAGTCGCGCAACGATGCCTCGTCCCACTTCAGGCCGGCCTTGCCCGCTTCGGTCATCGCCTTGGAATAAGAAAACCCGGGATGCGAGCCCGCAGTCCTGCCGATCACTCCGTTCAAAGACGGGCCTACCTTGTTCTGGTCAGTGTCGGCACTGTGACAGATCTTGCACTTGTTGAACACCGTAGCGCCTGCATTGGCATCTCCCTCCTGAGCATTGACCCCGCAGGCAGAAAAGATCGCAACTGATACACCGATCAGAAGGATATGATAGTTCATGATATTTCCTCATTTCGCCAAGGGTGCCCTTTGACGAAGGCAGGCGCTGCTGTTCCTCCACCGGCGCCAGCCATTTTGAATCGCATGGCCTTCCGCACGGGTGGCGGCAGACTTGCGATCCGGCAAAAAGTTACCTGCCAGCGAATGTAAGTCAACCCTTTGATAGGCCATTGAACCCTCATCGATCGCGCAGGACGGACGTCGCGATTGACGGGCCGGGGTCAAGCTCTTAGCCTCTTCGCACCCTTACCACTTCCAGCACCGCGGGGGCGCGGCTGGTTGGCAGTCGCGGCTGCGGCGCCTGAGGGGCAAAATGGTTGCGGCGACGCCCCGTTGGTCGAAAGGTGCGACATGTTATTTATCGAACTCGTCTTGACAATTTGTGTTGCCGACAAGCCCTCGAGCTGCCGGGATGAACATCTTCATTTCGAAAACAGGGGAAGCCTGATGGCCTGCATGATCCAGGCGCCTCCTGAGATTGCCAGGTGGTCCGAGGAGCATCCTAACTTGCGCGTCGTGAGATGGCGGTGCGAATATCCACCGAAGGGTACAGAGATCTAAGAGGAAAATGCGACAATCGGCCACGATGTGGGCATCGGCTGGAAAGGCGCAACAAACGTCGCGCAGAGGAGGGCTCCTTTCGAGCCTGGACCATGCACAGGAACCTGCAGCTGCCGGCAGGGAAGGGTTGCGCGTCGGTGGCTTTTCGGTTCCTCCTGCTGGAGGACGGCTGAGAATATGTGAGCCTGGCCTCACACAAAGCTCGCATGCTCGATCAGCTGTTTTGCGCCCTCGTCTCGCTTGAGGCGAGCGAAAAGCAGCTTTTTCAGCCTTCGCTCCCGAGGCCTGTATTGATGGCGAGGCACGGTTTTCGCGAGGCAGTGATGCTGACCGGCCGGATCGTCGTTCTCTCGCCGCCAGTTTCATGTACCCGCGCGCGCCCCTTCATCGAATTCAGTTGTATTGAGAATGGGAAGAGCGCATGGTCCGCACTTCAGCGGTCTTTATTAGGGGGCTGCTGATCGAGGGCCGCCACTCCAATAGCTGGCCGGCCATGTCGTTCCTACGCGGGACCTCCAAATACTTGTCGCGGGATCGTTCAACGAGGACATCGAAATCGTCGTATCGGAATGTCGCGAATCTGTCCTCACACATGAGTTCTAACTTCAAAAAGGATCGCACCAATGGCTAAAGGACAAGTAAGAGGCAACCGCGAAGCGCGGAAACCGAAACAGGAGAAGGCGCCGATAAAGGTGGAGAGTACGTTCGCCAATCAGATCAAGGCCGCAACGAAAAGCAACCCACAGGGCGGCAGACATAAGAGCTGAACGCGATGGGAGAATGAGCCGTGCCGCTCGCCAGTCTTCCACCGGGCGGTCACGAAAGGCGATTTTCCAGAAAGTCAGGAGGAGAAACAACGATCCCGTCACGCGATCTGTCGGTTTGACTACCCTCTGTTTCTCGTCAGATCCGCGGTCATGATAGTTGTTGCGCGATACGGCAAAGCCAATTGGGCATTAAAACTCTGGCGCCGACAAAGATGGACGTGATGTTTTCCACTCCATAGTTGACCATCTTATTGCGATGAGCGTCGAGGCGCTTTCTTCAAGCCATCGAGCAGGGCGGACATGCCATCGTTTGCCGCCAGTGCCAGCATATGATTGTCGGCAAGATCCAAGACCGCGACAATCGCCTCACGCTCGTTCCAGCCGACGGCAACGGCGGCTGCTATCAGGTCGAGGAAGGCGAACTGCAACGCCTCTTGGCAGCGTATGTGCCTTTCGAGATTGTCGTCGGTAGCGAACGGTCGTGAGATATCGCGCATGGACCGATAGTGTCCGATTCCCTTTGGCGAGACTACGGCATTTTAATAATTGCTGATGAAGTCCACAGGATGCAGGAGCCGCATCAATCTGCTCTCCTTCGAGGGGCATGCTTGCCCGAGATCAGCTACCGACCCGCCGGCATTGTTCGTGCAGGAGAAGTGAGGAACCTCTTTCCAAGCGCGAGGGTTCTCAGGCGGCTTAACGTAGCCCGCCCTTGAAGCTTTCATTCGGCGAGCTCCGGCGGTTTTTGGCGGCAGCCTCTTTAGGTATCCGGCCAGGCGTGTGGTCCAGGCTTTGCCAGAAGCGCTACCCAGCAGTTCAAGAACATACGCGTGTACGGTGAAATCTTGCGCTCTTAGCGCGAAAGATTTAAGGCCCTGGTCCAGGACCCGAAAATCGATTCAAAAGCATCGTATGTCTGCTTCGGCCTGGGCTCTTCTCAGCTCCGCCGTCGCTGCCTTTGCGGGAGCACTTTCGCGGAACAAAGCGCCGTTTTCTCCGGTGAGGAGCCCCATTTGCTTAAAGGTGGAGGCCGTCTCGTAGCGTTCATAGGGCAGAATGGATTCAATGACGTCGATCGAACACGAGCAACGGTCGAGGATCGCCCGATTTTCTCCATTCGCCTTCATGCAGGCATAGACATATTCTGCAATGACGTTGGTCGGATAACGTGTTCCCGCTGCCACCGGATGCGTGAAGCTCATTGCTGCAAATGCGAAGATCGCGATCCCAAGTGTCTTAAGCGCAGTCATGGCGGTTCCTTTCATGCAGCGCAGTTTTTGCCTGACGAAGATGATGTACAGTGTTATTATAGCATAATTTCAATGACGTCGATACATTTGCAGTAGTTTTACAGTAACCTGACGATATTAGCATTGCGTCGCACAAGACCAATGCTGCAACGCAGCGAACATTGCTGAACAAACACGCTTGCAGAAAGCAAATCTATCTCTTATGGTCTATTTGTTTCCGGCTTCAAGGACGTTACCGTCAAGGGAGTGGTGACTGTCTTCGTAGGCCAAGCGGGTGGGCGGTAACGGTGCCCTCCGCGCGCCTGGCTTAGGTCGTGACACGCTGCCGGAAATACTTCCCACACGCTGAACCGATGACGCGGGTCGCTGAACAGGCGCCGTTTTAACTCGTCATCCTTGCGAACTTAGGGAGGACTAAATGCGTGTACGTGCAAACTTCATAAAATCGGCATTGGTGACGACTGCGGTATCTTTGTCATTGGCGGGAGGAGTTACTGCCAACGACGAGGTCCAAAAATTGATCTCCGATTCCAAAAACTGGGCGATTCCGACCGGTGACTATGCCAATACCCGGTTTTCGAAATTGAACCAGATCAACAAGGACAATGTGAAGAACCTCCAGGTCAAATGGACATTCTCGACCGGCGTGCTACGCGGTCATGAAGGTGGACCTCTGGTGATCGGCGACGTGATGTATGTCCATGCGCCGTTCCCAAATACCGTTTATGCTCTCGATCTCAACAATGACGGCAAGATCCTCTGGAAGTATGAGCCCAAGCAGGATCCGAACGTCATCCCGATCATGTGCTGCGACACGGTCAATCGTGGCGTTGCCTATGGCGATGGCAAAGTCATCCTCTACCAGGCCGACACGACAGTCGTTGCGCTCGACGCCAAGACCGGCAAGGTCGTGTGGTCGGCGAAGAACGGCGAGGATACGGCCGGCGGCAAGGGAGAGAGCGGAACGAGCGCACCCATGGTCTTCAAGGACAAGGTGCTGATCGGCATATCGGGCGGCGAGTTCGGTGTGCGTGGCCATGTGACCGCCTATAATCTGAAGGACGGTTCGGTTGCCTGGAAGGCATATTCGACCGGTCCTGACGCGGAAACCTTGATGGATGGGGAAAAGACCACTCATCTCGGCAAGCCGGTCGGCAAGGATTCTGGCGTCAGCAGCTGGGAAGGCGAGCAGTGGAAGCAGGGTGGCGGAACGACCTGGGGCTGGTATGCCTTCGATCCGAAGCTCAACCTGGTTTACTACGGCACCGGCAACCCGTCGACCTGGAACCCGGTTCAGCGACCGGGCGACAATAAATGGTCGATGACCATATTCGCACGTGATGCGGATACAGGCATGGCCAAGTGGGTCTACCAGATGACCCCGCATGACGAATGGGACTTCGATGGCGTCAACGAGATGATCCTCGTCGACGGCATGGACATCAGCGGCCAGAAACGCGACGTGCTGGTGCACTTCGACCGCAACGGCTTCGCCTATACGATGGATCGCGCAAACGGCGAGTTGCTCGTTGCCAAGAAATACGATCCGGCCGTCAACTGGGCGACGGAAGTCGTCATGGATCCGAAGAGCAAGGAGTATGGCCGCCCGCAGGTGGTTGCCCAGTACTCGACGCAGCAGAACGGTGAGGACACCAATACGACGGGCGTCTGCCCGGCCGCACTTGGAACGAAAGACCAGCAGCCGGCCACTTACTCGCCGAAGACCGGGTTGTTCTACGTGCCGACCAACCATGTCTGCATGGACTACGAGCCTTACCAGGTCAGCTATACCGCCGGTCAGCCCTATGTGGGGGCAACGGTATCGATGTACCCGGCTCCCAACAGCCATGGCGGCATGGGCAACTTCATCGCCTGGGACGCCGCCAAGGGTGAGATCGTCTGGTCGAAGCCCGAGCAGTTCTCTGTGTGGTCGGGTGCACTGTCGACTGATGGCGACGTCATCTTCTACGGTACGCTGGAAGGCTACATCAAGGCTGTCGATAAGGACGGTAAGGAACTCTACAAGTTCAAGACCCCGTCCGGCATTATCGGCAACATCAACACCTTCGAGCATAAGGGCAAGCAGTATATTGCCGTGCTATCGGGTGTTGGCGGTTGGGCCGGCATCGGACTTGCCGGTGGTCTTTTGGGTGCGGAAGGTGCTGCAGCTTGGCAGCAGGCCGTTGCCGGTCAGAAGGCTCCGACCGAGGAAGACAAGTCGATCTCGACGGCAGGTCTCGGCGCTGTCGGCGGCTATGCCGCTCTTGCCGACTACACGACGTTGGGCGGTCAGCTCACCGTCTTCGGTCTCCCGGATTGATCTGCGGGAACCCATAGCACGCCGACCTCCTGGTCGAGGCGGCTGGTAGAGAAGCGAGGGCCCGGAAGTCCGGGATTTCCCCGACGGGCCCTCGAATTCGCCACGCAAACCACAACTCTCCTGTCAACGCCGCATCGCGACAGCAAGGCTGTATTGGTGGCGAATGAGAAAGAGGTCCGAATGTCAGTGCGCAAAACAGTCTTAGTGCTTGCGATGTCTTTTATAGGTTCCAGCGTCATCCTTGCTGCCGACGACAAGCAGAAAGCCGCAGCCGTCAGCGATCAGGATGGCAAATATGTCGATGCGGAAGGCAATCCAACATTCAAGATCCAGGATGACGGGACGGTCGACTGGTATACCTTCAGCGGCTACCGGCGCTATCATTCCGACTGTCATGTCTGCCATGGACCCGACGGCGTCGGCTCCAGTTATGCGCCTGCGCTCGCCAACACCATGAAAAACATGGACTACGGAACCTTCCTGTCGATCGTTGCGGAAGGCCGCAAGAATGTCGGCGGCGGCAAGGAAAACGTCATGCCGGCGTTCGGCGAAAACAAGAACGTCTACTGCTACCTCGACGACATCTACGTCTATCTGCGCGCGCGGGCCGTCGGCGACGCGCCGCGCGGTCGTCCGCCCAAGAAGGCCGACAAGCCGCAAGCGGCGAAAGACCACGAAAAATCCTGTATGGGGAGCTGATCCAATGTCGCCAGGCAAATTGTGCGGTCGTCATATTCTGCCTGTGGTCGCGGTGATTGCCGCGATCCCGACCGCGGTATTTGCGCAAGGTGCCGGGATCGGCGCGGCGGGCGAACTGGTCGATCCGGACGTGCTGCGCGTTTGTGCCGATCCCTCAAACATGCCGTTTACGGATGAAAGCGGCGAAGGCTTCGAAAACAAACTGGCTGAACTCGTGGCGGCCAAAACCCAACGCAAATCGGTCTCCTATACCTGGTATCCGATGGCGACCGGCTTTGTCCGCAATACGCTGAGAGCCAACCGGTGCGATGTCATCATGGGTTATGCCCAAGGCGACGAACTGGTGCAGAACACCAACGCCTATTACCGATCCACCTATGTCATGATCTTCAAGAAGAGTAGCGGTCTGGAAGGCCTGGAAAGCCTCGAGGATCCCAAAATGGCCGACAAGCGGATCGGGATCGTCGCGGGAACGCCGCCGAGCGCCAACCTGGCAAGGGCCAAGCTGATGCGCAACGCGAAGCCCTACCCGTTGATGGTGGATACGCGCTCGACGCCGTCCATGGCCGAGGTCATGTTGAAGGATCTCGAAAAGGACGTCATCGACGTCGCTATCCTCTGGGGACCGATGGCCGGCTATTACGTCAGGGAGATTAATCCGGACCTTGTCGTGGTGCCGCTTCTCAAAGAAAAGGCCGGTCGTATGTCCTATCGCATCACCATGGGCGTGCGTCCGTCCGATCAGGAGTGGAAACGGACGCTGAACAAGGTGATCCGGGAGAATCAATCGGAAATAAACCGGATTCTGCTGCAATATCAGGTCCCGCTCATCGACGAAGCCGGTAACCAGATCAAGGGCTAGCAGCGACGGCATTCGGATTTTCTCCACAATGGCGGATACGAATGTCGTTGAGATTTCAGAGCTTGCGCCGAAGGCGCACGATGCCGGGAGGAGATCAATGGTTGATCTCGGGCAGAGTAAAGAGGAGAAGCTTATGAAGAAAAGCTGGAAGAAGCCGACGACATGCGTCGTGTGCGTCGGAATGGAAATGTCACGTTACCGTTCCGCCGAACTCAAGGCTAAGAAATAAGCGCATCTACCGCTCCATGCGGCTTGTCTGCGTGGAGCGGCTGCCGTCGGAAGGAAGCACCATCACATGCGGCTGAAGATCCTCGGCTCCGCGGCAGGAGGCGGATTCCCACAATGGAACTGCAACTATCGGCTGAGTCGTGCCGTGCGCAACGGTGAAGGCGGGTTTCGGCGACGGACCCAATCGAGTCTTGGCGTATCCGCTGATGGCAAGGACTGGATTGTCTTCAACGCATCCCCCGACATTCGCGAACAGATTGCCGCCGCTCCTGAGTTGCAGCCGATGGAGGAGGGTCCCTTGCGGGCCTCGCCCATCCAGGCTGTTGTCCTGACCAATGCCGATGTCGACCATATAGCCGGATTGTTGAGCCTGCGCGAGCGGCATCGTTTTGTCATTTATGCAACCGCCAGGGTACTTCGAGTGATCGAGGAAAACAGCATTTTCAATGTTCTCGACAGGCAACTGGTCGAGCGCCGGGAACTTTTCCTCAACGTGCCGACTCCCCTTGCGGACTGGCAGGGCAAGCCGACGTCCATCGCGGTCGAAGCCTTTCCGGTCCCGGGCAAGATTGCGCTGTTTCTTGAAGATGCGGGCCGGGCGCAGGAGGGGTTCGGCACGGAAGAGGGCGATACAGTAGGGGTGCGCATTGTTCAGGAGGGCTGTCATTCCTCCACGTTGTATATTCCTGGTTGTGCGAGCGTCGACGCCGACCTGAAAAAGAAGATTGCCGCAGCGTCGTGTCTGCTGTTCGACGGTACGGTCTACACGGATGATGAGATGCTAAGTGCCGGCGTCGGGACCAAGACCGGTCGGCGCATGGGACATATGCACATCGCCGGCTCTAACGGCTCCATGGCCCTGCTTGCCGATGTCGCGCCAACGCGCCGCGTCTATGTTCATATCAATAATACCAATCCGATCCTCGATGAGCGCTCTCTTGAAGCAGCAGCTGTGAGGGCAGGGGGATGGGAGATCGGCTACGACGGGATGGAGATCGACATATGAGCGAGTTTGCAGACGCGGCGCGAAACGGATTGACGCCCGCCGCACTCGAAGCAACCCTGCGTCAGGTGGGAGAGGAGCGATACCACGACAAGCACCCCTTCCATCACCGAATGATGGCAGGCGCATTGACCAAGGCCGAGCTTCAGGCATGGGCGCTCAACCGCTACTGCTATCAGGCCATGATCCCGCGCAAGGACGCGATGATTGTCAGCCGCGCGGAGGACCCTGAGTTGCGCGCGGAATGGCGCCGAAGGATCGAAGATCATGATGGGGTAACCGGTTGGGATGGCGGCATCGCTCGCTGGCTCAAGCTGGCAAGCGGGCTGGGCCTTAACGAGGAACTGGTGAAGAGCGAGCGCCGCGCTCTGCCCGCGACCCGCTTTGCCGTGGGAGCTTATCTGTCCTTCTGCACCAATCGCAGCCTTTTGGAAGCCGTCGCCTCGTCCCTGACGGAATTGTTCGCCCCTGTGATCATCGGCGAGCGCGTTCCGGCCATGCTGGCAAAATACAGCTACGTGACCGAAGATATCCTGGCCTATTTCACCCCGAGGCTGAAGCAGGCGCCACGTGATTCTGACTTTGCCCTCGCCTATGTCCTTGCGCATGCGACGGAGCCGGAAAAGCAGCAGGACGTCATAAATGCCCTTATTTTCAAATGCGATATCTTGTGGGCAATGCTCGATGCACTCGACTATGCCTATCGAGACGGCGGCAACATTCCGCCGGGCGCTTTCGTGCCGGAGGCAAGATGATGCAGACCCGCCAGCGGACCGTTTTGTCCGCACAGTCAAAGCCGCATCTGAAGCGTCACGTCCGGCTGCAGTTTGATCCGGTGCGCAGCGCCTTCGCGGTCTTGTCGCCGGAAAAGGTTTTCTGGCCGGATGAGGTCAGTCTTGATATCCTGAGACTGTGCGATGGCCAGCGCACGGTGGCGCAAATCGTCGACGAGCTTGCCGGACAATACGATGCGCCTCGCAAAGACATTGCACCCGATGTCGAAGAATTCCTGCAGGAATGGTCCGACAGATTTCTGGTGACGCTATGAATGAAAGACTTGTGCCGCCAATCAGCATGCTGGCCGAGCTTACGCATCGCTGTCCCCTGCAATGCGTCTACTGTTCCAACCCGCTCGAATTGTTGAAAGCGGACAGGGAGCTTTCGACAGACGCATGGCTGGCTCTCTTCGAAGAGGCAGCCGATCTTGGTGTCCTGCAGGTTCATCTGTCCGGTGGAGAGCCGACCGTTCGCTCGGATCTCGAACAGCTTGTAGGCTGTCTGACCAGACGTGGCGTTTACACCAATCTCATTACGGCAGGGGTCGGGATACCGGAAGGGCGGCTCGAGGCGCTGCAGGAGGCGGGTCTCGATCATGTGCAGTTGAGCATTCAGGGTGCAAACGCGCCGACGACCGAGAAAATCGGCAATCACCGTGGCGCCCACGAGAAGAAGCTTGAGACTGCAAGGCGGGTCGTGGAGCTCGGCCTGCCGCTGACGATCAATGCTCCGATCCATCGCCACAACATAGAGGAAGTGCCGGCTTTCATCGAACTTGCACTTTCGCTTGGGGCAGAGAGATTGGAGATCGCCAATGTGCAGTACGGAGGCTGGGCTCTTCTTAACCGCAATGCCCTCATGCCCGATCGCGCCGCGGTTGAGCGCCAGGTGGAGATCGTCGAAGAAGCCCAGTCGCGGCTGCAGGGGATCCTCGCGATCGACTTCGTCGCTCCCGATTATTTCGCGGTCTATCCGAAGCCCTGTATGGGCGGTTGGGCGCGTGATGCGTTCATGATCGCCCCGGATGGCACGGCACTTCCCTGCCATGCGGCTGCCACCATCTCGTCCCTGCATTTCGAACGGTTCGGAGACTGGAGCCTGACGGATATCTGGATCGATTCTCCGGCTTTCAATGCATTTCGCGGCGACGAGTGGATGCTGGAACCTTGCAGGAGCTGCGAGCGGCGCGACATCGATTGGGGCGGATGCAGATGCCAGGCAATGGCAATTGCGGGCGATGCCGCAGCGACGGATCCCGCTTGCGTCAAGTCACCCCTTCATAGCCGTATGGCAATGCTGATCAGCCAAGCCAATTCCGTTCCTTCATCCAGCGCCGATAATTTCCAGTATCGCCGCATCGGACGGACTTGGTAGCCGTGCCGGGTTAATCATCATTCGCGTGCCGGAGCCGCCACGACCGCCGATCCTACGGGTCGCAGGATCTAGCCTTGAGGATTTCGTTGCTGTGCCGGCTACGGCAGTCCCGTGAGGATTTGGCTGCTGGTCCTCCTGCACTAGCCCATCGCATGGCGAATGGTTTTCGACAATCGTAGCAGGAAGGCAGGTCTCGAAGAGGCGACAAGCTTCCACGACAAGAGCGCCTTTGCCATGCGCCGGGGAAGTAGGCCGACGGAGAGAAACCAGGCCGCCAGGACGGCACGGCGTCTGAGCGAGACATTCATTTCCAGGCTCGCCACGGCACCTGCAGCACCGAGAGTGAGCCTTGAATCATCGGGAACGGGATGCCGTTGGCGGTCTATGCAAAGCGATGCCAAGCGCTCTTCGAGATGCACCGTATCATGAAGACTGACATTCGGCGGCACCGTCAAGCCGACATCGGCGGCCTGATCGGACAAGGCCTCCATCCGGCGGAAGTCGTGCTCCACCCGCCAGCGTGCCCGCTGGCCGAGTTTTTCTGCAAAGACGGAATGATTGGCGCCATGCATGCGGTAGGCGCCAAGGCAGGAATCGATCGACGTCACCTTTCCGTGGAGAGGCGCGACAGTGACCAGATATCCGTCCGCCCCCTGGCGAAAGTCCATCTCGGGGATAGGCATGATCGCCTCCAAAGCCGAACGCCTGAAGGCCAGCCCGCTTGTCACGGTGGTTTGATAGCGTCCCTTCTGCAACAGCTGGGGGGTGACATCACCTGAATCGAAGGGGAACTCCTGAGGTGGAAACACGTCCTTGACGCGTTGGCGCTCGTCGACAATGTGCAATCTGAATTGCGCCTGGGCGGTATCACCGTCGCAAGCCTCGATTATCTCCGATACGGCGTTCGGATAAAGATAGTCGTCGGCGTCGAGAAACAGAACGGTCTGGCCTCGGCTGACCGCAAATCCTGTGTTGAACGCAGCCGCATGACCGCCATTGCGCTCTCTTAAGAGGGCTGTGATCCTGGACCCATATGCCCCAATCACACAAGCGCTGTCGTCAGCCGATGCATCGTCTACGACGATGACCTCTACGTTGTCATGGCTTTGTTCCAGCGCGCTATCGATGCAGCGCTTTAAGAAGCGCGCGTAGTTGTAGTTCGCAATGATGATCGAAACTGAAACGTCATCTTGGATGGAATGCATCGCATTGAACCTCGCACTTCTGCTTTGGTCGCGGCGAACCTTCTCATTCAGGTCCTGATGGTAATGTCCGTCTGGGCAAGAACGGCTTTAAAGCTGAAAAAAGCCGCTACACTGACACGCCGGCTACGCAGCCGGCGAAGATCTTGTTTGATCAGTCTGTGCGCACCCCAGCCTGCGCAGCTTTATGGCTTTTGAAAGACCATAACGATGAAAGCTCCGTCACGCAGGAGAAGAGCGACTGCCCTGGCTGGCGTTTGCAGGATAGGTCACTGCACCGGCGCCTGGTGCTGCGTCAACGCTTTGCGGAATTCGTCGACCGCCAATTCGAATGCGCGGCCGGCCGCTTGGTCGTTTTCAATCCGCGTGAGGCAGCCTGTAACTTTCGCAAGCAATAGGTCGAAGTCGATGGGTTTCGTCAGACAGTTCGCCGCACCTCTCGAGGGCCCCAAAGCCGCCGCGCGTGACGCCGCTTGCCGAGACGTTTGCAAGTCGGGCGAAGCTTGAGCTATCCGTCGATGTCGTTTCATATATAAGCTTGCCCGCGTGACAAAGGCGGCAGGGAGGCGGCCTATGAACCTTAGACATCAGATTGTGGCGTTGGCCATCATCCCATTGATCCTGGCCATCCTGATCGTCACAGCGTTCATCACGTGGCAATCGGCCACGCTTGTGCGAAGCAGCATCGACACGTTCGAGCGAAACATGCTCAAGGCCAAGGAAACGGAACTCCTCAATCTGACTAATCTTGCGCTCTCTGCCATTCATGACATCTACGAAGCCGCCGGTCCGGAGGACGAAGTAGCAAAGGAGAAGGTTCGCGCCATCCTGACCGCTCTCGACTACGGCAAGGACGGCTATTTCTTTGTCTATGACTACGACGGCAACAATGTCGTGCATCCGCGCCAGGCGTTCCGGCCGGGGCACAATTGGCTCAACCTGACGGATTCAGATGGCGACAAGGTTGTCGCCAATCTCATCGAGAAGGCCAAGGAGGGCGGCGGCCTTCACCAATACAAGTGGCAAAAACCCTCCTCCGGAGAGGTGGCCGACAAACTGTCCTTCGCCGTCGGCCTCGACAAATGGAAGTGGATGCTTGGAACGGGCGTCTATCTTGATGACGTCTTTGCACAGACCGCCGCCGCAAATGCCGATTTTCGCGCCAATGTCCGCAAGACATTTCTGATCATTGCCCTGATTGCCGTGCCGGCGGTTCTCATCGTATTTGCAACCGGCATGCTGCTGACATTGAGAGAGCGCCGCCTTGCCGATAGCAAGCTTAAACAGCTCGCGCAGCGCATCATCGATACGCAGGAAGAGGAAAGGGCCCGCCTTGCCCGTGAACTGCATGACGGGATATCGCAGAACCTCATCGGCGTCCGCTATGCGATCGATCTGGCGAGCCGCAAGGTCGCAAGCCAGGCCGAAGATGCCGCACGTGCAATCGATCGCGGGGCGGAGGCGCTGAACGGGGCGATCAAGGAGGTACGGCGCCTGTCCCATGACCTGCGTCCGCGAGCGCTCGACGATCTTGGCCTCAGACCGGCGCTCAAGGCGCTTTGCGATAATTTCTCGGAGCGTACGGCCATCGATACGCATCTTGAGGCGCTGACCTTCAAGAATATGCTGAAGCCTGAAGCGAGCACGGCGCTCTATCGTGTTGCGCAGGAGGCGTTGAACAATGTGGAGCGGCATTCCGGAGCAACGCGTGTCGACATCAGGATTTGGAGCGTTGGGGGCCGCGTCCGCATGACGATCTCCGACAACGGAAACGGTTTCGATGAAGATGTCGCCGAAGGGAAGAAGGCGCTCGGCGGCGGGCTCGGACTGCGCAATATGCAGGAACGCCTGGCCCATTTCGGTGGCCTGCTGCTGATCAAGACGACACCGGCAGGCACGATGCTGACGGCGATGCTTCCAAGGTCGGCAACGGTGAACCGCGCGCAAGGCAAGGAAGCAGCATGAGCGGCAGGAAAAGTATCAAGGTTCTTTTGATCGACAATCATCCGCTGGTTCTGGACGGGTTAGGGGCGGTGCTGGAAACCTATGAACACCTCGAGATTGTCGGTACAGCCGGATTGGCCCGCGCAGGGCTCGAGATTGCGCTGAGGGAAAGGCCAGCTGTCGTATTGATGGATATCAATATGCCGCAGCTCAGCGGAATCGACGCCATCGAGCTGTTCAAGGAACAGCTGCCGGAAACACGGATCCTGATGCTGTCGATGCACGACAGTCGCGAATATATTTCCACCTCGGTGCTGCACGGAGCCTCCGGTTACATTCTCAAGGATGTCTCCACCGACGAGATCATCGCTGCAATCGAAGCCGTGGCAAACGGCAAAACCTACTTCTCTTCCGGTGTCTCGGATGTTCTGCTCGAGCGAAAGGAGACGCCGGATGCGCTTCCTCTGACGACGCGCGAGCATGATGTTTTATTGTTGCTGGCGGCAGGAAAGAGCAACCGTGATATTGCCCAGACCCTCGGTATCTCGGCTGCAACGGTCGAGACCCATCGCAAGAACATCAAGAGGAAGCTCAACATTACGACGACAGCTGGATTGACCCGCTATGCTATCGAGAACGGATTGACCTGGGGCGACAGTTAAGCGACTTGCGCCTACTGGGTGGCCCCACGTATTTTGCCGGTTTTCGCTCTTGTTGCCAAAATGGTCCGCAAAAGACCAGTCATCCGGTGGTCGCGCTGTCCAAAGCGGGGTGACGGCGGGGAGGCCACCCTGGTAATCCGTCGGTTGAAGGGCTCGCTTTTGCTCCCGCATTGCAAGCCCTTCGAAGAGGCATGCCCATGAAAAGTGAAGCATAGACCGGTTTGAAGAAATAGCTGCCTTTGAGGAACGCGCCTGGACTTCAACATAGCGGCTACGACGCCCTGGCGAAACAGCAAGCGCGTGGCGCGCTTGGCAGTCAGCCAAGGCAGGCTGGCGGGGAATGCTCACGTCCAGCGAAATTCGACGCATGACTGATCGCTGTGTGCTCGACTACGGACTAAGCATCAAAGCAGGATGAATCGCGTCTACCCACTTGTGGGTATATGCGATTATTTTACGCTTCCTGCCACCTTGCCAGACGAAAACCGCCGCCATAGGACTTCACCACGGCTGGCCCAAAGCGAGCCGTTGGGAGGATTTCAATTGCATTACGCCTGCTTCCGTTCAGTCGGAAAAGCCGTCGCGACAGCCTGAGCCAGGTTCGCCCCAGCGATCGACTGACAAGCCCGCCTTCCACGCCGACAACTGCAACTTGGCGCCACATCTGGCGCCCGAGAGGTATCCGACATGGAAAAATCACGGAACAAAGCAGCGCTCTGGCTGCTCGTCATTCCCTATATCGGCCTGCTCTGGCCGCCCCTTTACAATATCCGCGAGCCTGCACTCTTCGGATTTCCATTCTTCTATTGGTACCAGCTTCTCTGGGTGCCGATCACCGCCACGCTGACTTGGATCGCCTATCGGAGCACGCGCAATGACGACTGATATCGACAGCACGGCGCTCGGCGTCTTCCTCTTCTTCTTCGCACTCGTCACGATCCTGGGTTTCGTCGCCTCCCGCTGGCGTAAGCCTGAAACGCTTGCCCATATCGACGAGTGGGGTCTGGGTGGTCGCAGCTTCGGCACATGGATCACCTGGTTTTTGGTCGGCGGCGACTTCTACACGGCCTATACGGTGATCGCCGTTCCCGCACTCGTCTACACGGTCGGTGCCTACGGCTTCTTCGCGCTGCCCTATACCATCGTCGTCTATCCCTTCGTCTTCATGGTCATGCCCATTCTCTGGAAACGGGCCAGGGACTTCGGCTATGTGACGGCCGGCGACGTCGTGCACGGTCAATACGGTTCGCGCGGCCTCGAACTCGCCGTCGCAGCAACCGGCGTCATCGCCACCATGCCCTATATTGCGCTCCAGCTCGTCGGCATGACAGCGGTGCTCAAGGCGCTCGGCCTGCATGGCGAACTGCCGCTGGCGATCGCCTTCATCGTGCTTGCGCTTTACACCTATTCCGCGGGCTTGCGTGCCCCGGCGCTGATCGCCTTCGTCAAGGACATCATGATCTATATCGTGGTCATCGCAGCCGTGGCGCTCATTCCCTCGAAGCTCGGCGGCTATGCCAACGTATTTGCCTCAGCCGATGCGGCTTTCCAGGTCAAGGGGAAGGGGGATCTCCTGCTCGCTGGCAACCAGTACGTCGCCTATGCGACGCTAGCTTTTGGCTCGGCGCTCGCCGCGTTCATGTATCCGCATACGCTGACGGGTATCTTCGCTTCGAACAGCGGCAAGACGATCCGCAAGAATGCCGTCTTGCTGCCGGCCTATACGCTGCTGCTCGGTCTTCTCGCGCTGCTCGGATATATGGGCCATGCCGCCGGGCTGAAGCTCGAAAACGCCAATGACGTCGTGCCGGTCTTGTTCAAGACGCTGTTCTCGGGATGGTTCTCCGGCTTCGCCTTCGCGGCGATCGCCATCGGTGCCCTCGTGCCGGCGGCGGTGATGAGCATCGGTGCCGCCAACCTCTTCACGCGCAATTTCTGGAAGGCTTATGTCAACCCGAATGTCAGCGACGCGGGTGAAGCCAAGGTCGCCAAACTGACCTCGCTCGTCGTCAAGGTCGGCGCACTGCTGGTCATCATCTTCCTGCCGACGCAGTTTGCACTCGACCTGCAATTGCTCGGCGGCATCTGGATCCTGCAGACGCTGCCGGCCCTGGTCTTCGGCCTCTATACCAACTGGTTCCGTGCGCCGGGCCTACTCGCCGGCTGGTTCGTCGGCTTCATCGGCGGCACCTTCCTCGTCTGGGATGCCGGCTGGAAGCCGTTGCACCTGATTAGCCTCGGTGGGGAACCCTTCACCATCTATACCGGTCTTCTTGCCCTTGCGGCAAACATCGCCGTCGCGGTGGTTGTCAATGCAGTCGTGCCGGCAAGGACCCCGGCGCGGGCTTGAAACAAGAACAGCGGAGGACTGCGGCAATGCGGTCCTCCGGACGAGACGTCGTGGTGTGGTTCTTAGTGTGTTAGAAAACGCATGAAGAGCAGAAAGCGTGCGATTGCCTCGGGCAGGCCCGGCCACGAAGACCGAGTATCGTGCCGGATCGGTGTGAAGCGGCGCCTATCGCGCGCGCCCGGCGATGATTTCATCAGTGTTTGCCAAGGCCTTTCGAACCGCGCTGCGGGCCGTATGCGGCCGTTGCAATCGAATGCTTCTCTCGATGCTTTTCTGCGTATGCCGCAGGCTGCTGCCCTCCCGCACGACATGGGCAAGAAGATGATTGAGGGCGGATTCGATCAGAACGCCCAAGGGTACGAGCAGGTCGTTGCCGGAGGCGCGCAAGATTGCGATATGAAACCGAGCGTCGGACTCGGTTCGTTGCTGGGGCGATGTCGCCCGACCCATTTCGTGAAGGGCCCGGCTGATCTCAATCATCTGCTCTTCGGTTCGCCGCTCGGCGGCCAGCGCCGTCGCCTCCGGCTCGATCATGTGGCGAAGCTCCTGCACCGCTCTTAAGAAGGGCTCGCGGTCGGGTGATGCCGCATACCAGCCCAAGACGTCGCGGTCCAAGAGGTTCCAGCGCTCTTTGGGCTCCACCCAGCTGCCGATTTTCGGGCGCGAGGCGAGCAGGCCCTTTGCCATCAGCATCTTGATCGCCTCGCGCACGGCCGATCGGCTGACATTGAACATTTCGGACCATTTCGCCTCATTCGGCAGAATGGTTCCGGGCGGATAATCGCCACGCACGATGCGAAGCCCGATCTCGCCGGCCACCGAAACATGCACGCTTCCGCCGGCCATGCGGGGGACGGTCGGGTCAGAGCGCTTTGTTGTTTTCCTGTCCGGCATCTGATTCAATCGCCTCAGCACCTTGTGATCCCCAGCACGGCCTAGGTCAAAAGTTGCCGCAAATGACAAGAGACGTCAGCGAGCCTTCATCACCTTAAGATGATCGGAAAAGCCGGAGCGCCCAGTGGTTTTTGGGCGCTCCGAACCACGCGTTATTTCTGGATGCAGGTGTCGACTGTGTCCTTGGTGCATTCGTCGAGGCCGGTGAACACCGGATCCTCAACCGGCTTTCCGGCGATCAGGTCCATCATCACGGAGGGTGCCTTGTAGCCCATTTCGAACGGACGCTGGCCGACCAGCGCGGTGACAAGGCCCTCCTTGGCTATCGCCACTTCATCGCCAATCGTGTCGGCGGCGCCGATGACGAACTCGTTCTTGGCGATCTTTTCGGCGATCGGCTTGAACAGGTCGCGGTAGGGCTGGGGCGCGCCGAAGAGCGGCCAGCCGCCCATGATGCCGAAGCCGGCAAGGTCGGGATTGGCGGCGAGGATGTCAGTCATCGCCTGCACGCCCTTGGCGCCGTCGTCATTGGTGAACACTGGGCAGCCGGCGACCTCGGTCCAGCCGCCTTCGCCCTTGAGCTCGGTCAGCCCTTCCTTGCCCGACAGCGAATCGCGCCAGCCCTGTGCGCGACGCAGAATGTTGTCGGCGCCGGGATTGCCCTGGATCGAGCAGACCTTGCCACCATCGGGCTTGGCCTCTTTCATGTAGTCGCCGATGCGCTTGCCCATCAGATAGTTGTCGGTGCCGAGATAGGTCTTTCGCAGAGCGGCGTCTTCCTTGGCAAGGTCGGCGTCGAGCGTCATCACCGGAACGCTCGGATTGGCTGTCTTGAGTGTCTGGGCGATAAGCTTGGCGTTCGACGGCGAGATGGCGATCGCAGCCGTATCGGCCTTGCCCAGCATGTCCTGGACGATCTGGGCCTCGCCGGCTTCATCGGATGTCGATGCCGGGCCTGTGTAGAAGCACTCATATTCCGAGTCTGGATTTTCCTTGTTCCATTTCTGGCAACCCTGGTTGATCGCCTCGAAGAACGGGTTGTCGAGTCCTTTCACGACGATGACGAGCTGCTTCTTGGCAAGCGCCGGGCCGGCGGTGAGTGCCAAGGCCGTGAATGCAAGTAGTAATGCCTTCCTCATGGTTTCCTCCCTTGAAACAGACGGGCGCGACGCGACCGCCATACGAAATCAACCCGGGTACCAGACAATGCGAGGGTCATCGTGCGAACGCTCGTATTGCCAGGCCGAGTCGATAAGCCTTTCCAGATCGTAGCTGGGCTGCCAGTCCAGCAGGTATTTGGCTTTGCTGTTGTCCATCCAATTCGAGTGGTATTGGCTTGGAATGTCGACAGCCTCAAGGTTTCGCGTGTGCGCCAGATAGGCTGCGACCTCGCCGTAGTCGACCGGCCGGTCCATACAGATATTGAAGAGCTGACGCTTTGCGCGGGGATTGTCGATCGCTGCCAGAATGGCCGATACCAGATCGTCAACATGCACGAAGTTCCGCTTTAGCGGACGTCCGTCGGCGTCGCGCAACAGCGGCACTGTACCGGCTTCCACATAACGTCTCGCATCGTCTTGGGGGACGAGCGCCTTCCAGTCGGGGCCGCCGAAAACATCATCGCCGAAGGACAGCGTATATTTGAAATCATCCTTTTCCATGATCCACGGTGCGCGAAGGCAGCAGCTGTTGATGCCGTACTGGATGGCGAACTGGTCGAGCATCACCTCCTCGAGAACCTTGGAAAGCGCGTAACTTCCAGGATAAGCGCAATGCGGCGTGTCCTCGGTGATCGGTCCGTCGTGGCGATAGTAGAAATGGCCGATACCGGCATCACCGCCGATGAGGATGAACTGTTGTGCGGTAGCGCTCGTACGGAAGGCTTCGAGTAGCCAGAAAAGACCCTTTACGGTTACGTCCATGACGGCGGCAGGCGTTTCCTTGCAAGTGGCAAGATGCAGAACGTGGGTCACGTCTTTCATTGCGGCTGCCGCGACATACGGGTCGGCGATCGAGCCCTTTGTGACTTCGACACGGCTGGTCTCAGGAAGCAAACGATTATGGCAAAGCGCGCGGATGCGTGCTTTCGAAAATCTCGGATCGTCAAGCAGCCCAGCAATGAAGCGCCGCCCGACCTTGCCCGTCGCACCGGTAACAAGGATCAGCATGCTCTCTCTCCCACGAACAGCTAATATCCGCCTGCTTCGCACGTCAACGGGTATTTGTCATACAAAACAGATTTTTGTGATGTCTGCTTGATTCGCCGGACAATTGATTGACGCTTTCGCAAGGTTTTGCGTAAATGCGATGGAATCGCCTTTCTGGGAGGACATCGGCAAGGCGAGATAGCGGGCATCCATCCCTTGGACGATATCCAAGGGCAAAGAGGAAGCCTGCGAGGTTTTGGGAGGGTAGCAGGCTGGTGGCGGTTCTCGAACTCACCAACATCTCCAAACATTTCGGCGCCATCCAGGCAGTCAACGACGTTTCGCTTTCGCTGGAGGCGGGCCAGGTCGTCGGTCTCATGGGCGATAACGGCGCCGGAAAGTCGACACTGGTCAAGATGATTGCCGGCAACTTCCGGCCGAGCGAGGGCACCATGCGCCTCGACGGCGCGGAAATCGTCATGCACCGGCCGGTAGAGGCGCGCCAGCACGGCATCGAGATCGTTCACCAGGATCTGGCACTGTGCAATAATCTGACGGCAGCGGCGAACGTGTTCCTTGGACGCGAGTTGCGGCGCGGCATCGGTCCGCTGAAAGTTCTGGACTACAAGACCATGTACAGGCGTGCCGGCGAGATTTTCAGGGAGCTGAAGTCGGAGACGCGTCCCAGGGACCTCGTAAGGCAGATGTCGGGCGGCCAGCGGCAGGCGGTGGCGATTGCGCGCACCATGCTGTCGGAGGCAAAGATCGTGCTGATGGACGAGCCGACTGCGGCAATTTCCGTTCGCCAGGTGGCGGAGGTGCTCAATCTGATCCGCGAACTGCGTGACCGCGGCATTGCCGTTGTCCTGATCAGCCATCGCATGCCGGACGTCTTTACGGTTGCCGACCGCGTCATCGTGTTGCGACGAGGCAGAAAGGTTGCAGACAAGCCGATTGCTGCAAGTTCGCCAGAGGAAGTCACAGGTCTTATCACCGGCGCGATCGAACAGGTGTGATCGCGCTGCTTGGATAGTGGAAGAAATGAAGGTCGATGATGGCTGTTACTCTTGACCAGACAATTGCACAAAAGCAGCGGAACTGGCTTGCATCGATCGTGGGCGGGCAAACCTTCTGGGTCCTGATCGCAGTCATCCTCGCCTGTCTTTTCCTGTCTGCTGCAACCGACTCCTTCGCCACGGCGAAGAACCTCTACAATATCACCCGCAACGTCACTTTCGTTGCAATCATTGCGCTCGGCATGACGCTGGTGATCATCACCGGCGGCATCGATTTGTCCGTGGGATCGGTGCTCTGCCTGTGCAGCATGGTGCTTGCGGTGGTCATGCATGCCGGCTACAGCATCGAAGTCGGTATTGCCGCGTCGATCGGCACCGCCCTGGTCATCGGGGCCTTCAACGGGGTGTTGATCGCCTATCTCGACTTCCCGCCTTTCGTCGTGACGCTCGGCATGCTGTCGATTGCGCGCAGTCTTGCGATGGTCGCATCAAACAATACCGTGGTCTTCCAATTCGGGCCGGATCACGACACGCTTCTGGCACTCGGTGGCGGCGCGTGGTTTCTCGGCATCGCCAATCCGGTGCTCTACATGATCATCCTGGCGCTGCTGACCGGTTTCGTGCTGCGCTGGACGAGGTTCGGACGTTATGTTTTTGCCATCGGCGGCAATGAGCATGCCGCAACGTTGACCGGGGTTCCGGTCCGCAGGATCAAGGTGGCAGTTTATATGATTTCCGCCCTGTCGGCGGGGGTTGCCGGTATTGTTCAAACCGGCTGGCTCGGCGCCGTCACCACCAATATCGGTGCCGGAATGGAACTTCAGGTCATCGCGGCCGCCGTCATTGGCGGCGCCAATCTGGCAGGCGGCGTCGGCACCGCTCTCGGCGCGTTGGTCGGGGCCGCCCTGATCGAAGTGATCCGCAACAGTCTCGGCCTGCTCGGCATCAACGCTTTTTGGCAGGGGACCTTCATTGGCGGCGCCATCGTGCTTGCTGTGCTTTTCGACCGGATCCGCAACTTCCGGCAGAGCGAATAGAGGTCTTGCTTGGATCCTTACGCGAGAGTTCGACGACGGTCGACACGCAACTTATGGAGAGGGATCGATGCCAGGCTCTCCATGGAGAAATCCGAAAGCGGCACCGATAGGCTTGCCTGCGGTCAGATAGGCGCACCGACGATGGGTGCTTTGGGCTTGACCAGTCGAGTTCAACCGACCGGTCCGATCATCTCGTAACGTGAATACATCTTATCGCCTACATACGACGGATTCTGCGATGATGAAATTGCCTTTGACAACGATCGTCATTCTGGCCCTGCCTGTATTAGAAGGCGCCCGGGCAGATACGCTTCGCCTCTCAAAGATTGATCGCAAGACTGAGGCCCACATTCACAGCGGCAACACCGGGCGGAATGTCCAATGTTTCGCTTACATACTGAAGGACTTTCAGGAGCGAAAAATCCGCAAATCAGACATCTATGTCACATTCGACGATCCGAACATTGACGGTATTGGCGTCGGAATAGCCGAAACCGACGAAAACTACACTTGCGAAGCCGGCGAACTGCGAGCCTGGGAAGCGGGTGCGTACCAGGCTGTGAAGGCGTTCTAGTTGGAGCTTCGGGGAAATTATCTATCGACATAAACTGGGGCAGTCTCTGCGCTTTGATGGGCTGATAAGTCCTACGTCTCCCAATCTGGCAGGGAATCAGATCCGGCTTGGGCTAAGTGCCGACACGCGCATGCCGGCGGTTAACCAACCAACGACCCCGAACTGGATGGGAGCGTGATCGGTATGCAGCCGACCTGATCGAAGATCAAAGTGCGGGGTGGGCATCCCAGCCTCTTGTGCATCAGATCAATCGCGCCTTCTGGGAGGAATTAAAGCGCGGATTGATCGGTTAGTCGGAGTGGGAGACATAAAGAAAGCGCGGCTCGCTATTGCCGGCAATCACGACAGCTGACAGGCGTCCTGTGCGATAGGCCCCCGTATCGATCGCTATGCGGTTCGAATGGATCTCCGGAAGTTCCGAACTCGTGATCGTGTGACCATGCACCACGACCTTTTCGAGTGGGTCTGAGACATCGAGAAAGCGTTCGCGTATTTCGCGCAGATCCTGCTCGTCCTGGTCGGCAAGGGGCTTCTTCGGGTCGATCCCGGCATGGACGAGGCAGTAGCCATTGACGATGACCATGTCTGCGGCTCGATTGAGCAGTGCCAGATGATGCGCATATCGGGGAAGCAGCAGGTCCGGCAGCTCTCCTGCCCAGCCCGGCATGCGGTGACTGTAGGACCGAAGGGTCGACTTTCCGCCGAGGCCCGACAGCCAATGATCAAGCGCCGGATCGCCGAGATGGTTAGTCAAAGCTTCGCGAAACAGGTAGTCGTGATTTCCGAGAATGAATTGCGATCCCTCACGTTGCTGAAGCGTCGCATGCACAATTTCCATCGCTCGCCGGCTGTCCGGCCCTCTGTCGACGATATCGCCAAGGAATACGACCCTCGGATCCGCGCCGCATCTCTGCGCATCTTCGTCAATTGTCGCTAACAGAACCTCAAGCAAGCTGGCCATCCCATGAACATCGCCAATGGCATAAACGGGGCGAGATACAGAACTGGCTAACTCGACGATTTTCATTGGCATACTCAGACGCGGTACAAGCATTACTCTTCCTTCATCTGAGATGATGCAGCTCTGCTGACAAGGGAGGGAGCTCGGCAAGTGCTTGTTGTGGTGTATGAAACGTCAATCCTTTGCCTGCTGTCTGCTATACGTCGCATCGAAGGACAGTTTCATACGGCGCGCTCAATTGATCGGTTACTCTTCATCTGCTGCATCGGCCTGAAAGCAGATTCGGCTCTTCCGGCTTGTGCTGCCCCGTGACGAGCCATATTTTAGAGGAATGCCAGGCGCCGCATGAAAGCGGTGACGCTTTCGCGTGCGTAGATCTTGCTCATCAGGAACGAAAGCATGAACATCGACAGAATTTTGCGGTCCGTTGTGGCCGTACGTTCTTCCATTCCGGAAGATGCCTTCACGGCGATGACGCTCGGTACCCAAAGGGAGGGAAGCGGCGTGGTGATCCGGGAAAATGGCCTTGTCGTCACGATCGGCTACCTGATCACCGAGGCCGAGGAGGTTTGGCTGACGCGCAATGACGGGTATGTCGTTCCTGCGCATGCGCTTGCCTATGATCAGGAAACCGGCTTCGGTCTGGTGCAGGCGCTTGGGTCGCTTGACGTTCCCGCATTGGATCTTGGGGATGCCGCCAAAGCGAAGGTCGGCGATCCGGTCATGCTTGCTGACGGTATCGGTCAGTTCGTGCAGGCTACGATTGTCGCCAAGCAGGAATTCGCCGGCTATTGGGAATACCTGCTCGAAGAGGCGATATTCATCGCGCCTGCACACCCTTCCTGGGGAGGTGCGGGACTCATCGGCTCCGACGGCAAACTTCTTGGCATTGGCTCGCTGCGCCTGCAAATGAGCCAAAGAGGACAGAGCGCGGACATCAACATGGTCGTGCCGATCAACCTGCTGCCACCCATTCTTGATGATCTGCTCACGCGCGGCCAAGTGAACAAGCCGCCGCGTCCCTGGCTCGGGGCTTTCTCTGCCGAAAGTAATGGCGAGGTGGTGGTCATGAGCGTGGCTGAGGGAGGCCCGGCGGCTCAAGCGGGCCTGCGTGAGGGAGATATCATCTCGGAGATACGGGATGGGGAGGTCGCCGGTCTTGCCGACTTTTACCGCAAGCTATGGAGGAGCGGCCCCGCCGGCGTGGAGATCCCCATGAGGATCTTGCGCGACGGCCGCGAGGCATGGCTGCGTATCAAGTCGGCCGACCGCAACAGTTTTCTTCGAAAGCCGCAGCTGCAGTAATGAAGCTGCGGTAAGTGTTTTAGCAATCGCAATAACGCGCACAAAGTCCGCTTGACTCATAAAGGGATCGATGACGTAAATGGTAAATCGGTTTACTAAAGCGGTTTACAAGGCGATGGCGAATGAGCGTGTCACCAGTCTGAAGGATGTCGCCGGTGCTGCCGGCGTTTCCGTGTCGACGGTCTCGCGGCTGCTGAATGGTTCGCTCGAGCTTCCACACGAGACGAAGAAGAGGATCGAGGATGCGATCCGTGATCTTAACTATCAGCCCAATCCGCATGCCCGGCGCCTAAGCCGCGGGCGCTCGGATACGATCGGTCTCGTGGTGCCCGACATCGCCAATCCGTTCTTCGCAACGCTTGTAGCGGCGGTGGAGGAGGAGGCCGATCACCGCGGGCTCGCCGTCTCGCTCTACGCGACGCTGAACCGCTCTGGCCGCGAGGTCGCCTATCTTCAGCTTATTGAGCGCAACCACGTCGATGGATTGATCTTCGTGACCAATCATCCGGATGACGGGCAACTCGGGGCGCTCATCAACCGCACCGGCAAGGTTGTCGTTGTGGATGAAGACGTCCCGGATGCGCTGGCACCGAAGCTCTTCTGCGACAACGACAGTGGCGGCTATCTGGCGGGAACGCACCTTGCGGAGATGGGCCATCGCCGCGTGCTTTTCATCGGCGGGCCCGAACGGATGATCAGCGCACAGCGCCGTTTCCAAGGGCTCGAAAGGGCGATGGACGAACTGTGCGGTGCTGATGCCGTGCTGCTCAACTACAAGGGCGAATACACCGTCGCCTTCGGACGGGAAGCCGCCAAGCGCTTCATAGCCGAGGGCATGCCCGCCAGCGCGATCTTCGCGAGTTCGGATGAAATCGCCATCGGTGTCATTGAAGTCTTGCGCAGCCAAGGCATTTCGATCCCGCAGGACGTGTCGGTCGTTGGCTTCGACGACGTCGGGCCGCTGCATCTTTTTGCGCCGCCGCTGACGGCCATCCGTCAGCCCGTTCGGCAGATCGGCCAGCGCGCGCTGTCGTTGCTTCTTGAGACAAACTGGCAGGAGCGTGCCCCATCCGCTGTGGAAGAGCTCCTGCCGGTCGAAATCGTCGTGCGGAATTCCGTTGCGCCGCCGGCGAATCCAAAAACTGCAATGGACAAAAAAAGAACCAGAGGATGAGAACATGACCCGGACCATCAAACGCAGGACATTTACAGCCGCTTTCGGCTTTACCGCATTGGCAACCGCCTCGTTCGCAGGCTTCGGCGCAAGTGCGCAGGAAAAGACCTTTGCGCTCGTGCAGATCAACCAGCAGGCATTGTTTTTCAACCAGATGAACGAGGGCGCCCAGAAGGCGGCCGATGCAGCAGGCGTAAAACTCGTGATCTTCAATGCCAACAACGATCCGGCTGCCCAAAACAGCGCGATCGAGACCTACATCCAGCAGAAAGTCGCCGGTCTTGCCGTCGTTGCCATCGATGTCAACGGCATCATGCCGGCCGTCAAGCAGGCGGCAGACGCCGGTATTCCCGTGGTCGCGATCGATGCAATCCTCCCTGATGGCCCCCAGAAGGCGCAGATTGGCGTCGACAACGCCAAGGCCGGCGCTGATATGGGCAAATTCTTCCTCGATTACGTCAAGGCGAACATGGACGGCAAGGCAAAGGTCGGGGTCGTCGGTGCGCTGAATTCGTTCATCCAGAACGTCCGCCAGGAGGGCTTTGAAAAGACGCTCGAAGGTGTCTCCGGCATCGAAAAGGCCGGCGTCGTCGATGGTCAGAACATTCAGGACAATGCGCTTGCCGCCGCCGAGAACCTGATCACCGGCAATCCGGATATGACCGCCGTCTATGCGACCGGCGAACCGGCGCTGATGGGAGCCATCGCCGCTGTCGAAAGCCAGGGCAAGCAGGATGCCATCAAGGTGTTCGGCTGGGACCTCACTGCCCAGGCGATCGCCGGCATCGACGCCGGTTACGTTGCTGCCGTGATACAGCAGGATCCGGCCGCCATGGGTGCTGCGGCCGTCGACGCGCTGAAGAAGCTCTCCGATGGCGGTTCGGTCGATAAGAACATCGCGGTTCCCGTGACCATCGTCACCAAGCAGAACGTGGAACCATACAGGGCCGTCTTTAAATGATCAGCCACGGACAGCACCCAAGCGCTGTCTCCGGAACCGGGGGAGACATGCTCTCCCGGCAATCCGGGGGGGCGGCAAAACGGCCGCGCATATCGCTCCGCGATATCCGCAAGACCTTCGGCTCGCACCAGGCGCTGCGCGGCGTCGACCTTGACCTTTACCCCGGGGAGTGCCTCGGGCTTGTAGGCGACAATGCGGCAGGTAAGTCAACGCTTACTAAGATCATCTCCGGCACCTATATACCCGACGGTGGAACGATCTCGATCGATGGAGAAGAGGTGCGTTTTTCCGGTCCGGCCGAGGCCCGCTCGCGCAATATAGAGATGGTCTTCCAGGACCTGAGCCTCTGCGATCATATCGATGTGGTCGGCAATCTCTTTCTCGGCCGCGAAATCACCAAGGGACCTTTCCTCGATCGTGCGACCATGCTTGCCGAGGCGCGCAAAATGCTCGATGCGCTGGAAATTCGCATTCCGCGGCTGACTGCAAAGGTCGAAAAGCTTTCCGGTGGCCAGCGCCAGGCCATTGCAATTGCCCGGGCCGCCTCCTTCAGTCCCAAGGTCCTGATCATGGACGAGCCGACATCGGCACTTGCCGTTGCCGAGGTGGAAGCCGTTCTCTCGCTGATCAACCGCGTCAAGGCAAAGGGCGTTTCCGTCGTTCTCATCACCCATCGCCTGCAGGACCTCTTCCGGGTCTGCGACCGGATTGCCGTCATGTACGAAGGCACCAAAGTCGCCGAGCGCGAGATCGGCAAGACCGATCTGGAGGATCTCGTGAAGCTCATCGTCGGAGGAGAAAGGCAGTGACCGTCTATACCGAACGCGCCAAGGGCTCGCCGCTTGCCGACTTCTTTGCCGAGCACGCCCAGGTCCTGTCGATCGCCTTTTTCTTCCTCGCCTGTGTGGCCTTCTTTGCGGTCACCACCGACACGTTCATGACCGTTGGAAATCTCCTGAATGTCGTACGGCAGGCGGCGCCGATCCTTATTGTGGCCGTCGCGATGACCCTAGTCATCGTCACCGGCGGTATCGATCTGTCGGTCGGGTCGCAGGTGGCACTCGTCAACGCCGTGGCGGCGATCATTCTCGCCATGGGTTATCCCTGGCCGCTCGTTGTCGCGGGAATGCTGGCCTTCGGGGCGCTGATGGGCATAGCGCAGGGATGGTTCGTTGCCTATCAGGGGATCCCGGCCTTCATCGTCACGCTGGCGGGACTTTCGATCCTGCGCGGCCTGGCGCTTTATCTGACGCAGGGCTATTCGATCCCGATCAAGGACGTGCCGGGTTTCTTCTGGCTGGGACGCGGCCAGTTTATCGGCTTGCCGGTCCCTGCGTTGATCGCCATTCTCGTTGCCGCCATCGGCTATGTCGTGATCTCCTCGACCAAATATGGACGGCAGGTGGTGGCCGTCGGCTCCAACATGGAAGCAGCACGCCGCGTCGGCATGCCGGCGCAGTGGATCATTGCCTCGGTCTATCTCGTGTCCGGCGTGGCCTCGGCGCTGGCCGGGCTGTTGATTGCGGCGCGTCTTGGCTCCGGTTCGTCAAACGCAGCCGTCGGTTTCGAACTGCAGGTCGTCGCGGCCGTGGTGCTCGGCGGCACGTCGCTGATGGGTGGCCGCGGCACGATCCTCGGCACGGTGCTCGGAACGCTGACCATCGCGGTGATCGGCAATGGGCTCATCCTGATGCACATCTCGCCGTTCTTCACCCAGATCGTGACCGGTGCAATCATCCTCCTGGCGATCTGGCTCAATACCCGCATCTTCACCACCAGTTTCCGTTTCGGCAGCAAGAAGAAGGGCTGAGTGATGAAAGGTGAGCTTTCCGAAGGCCATATCCGATCCGGCAAGGTGATGACCGTTGCCGGGCCGGTTCCAGCTGATGCGCTCGGCGTCACGCTGATGCACGAGCACGTCCTCAACGACTGCCGTTGCTGGTGGCATCCGCCAAAGACGCCGGAGCGGCAATATCTTGCCGAAGGTTTCGTTTGCATGGAGATTCTCGGTGAACTCCGCCAGGACCCGTTCGTCAACAAGCACAACATAGCGTTGGACGACGAGCCGCTGGCGATCGCCGAGCTTAAGGAGTTCGCGAAGGAAGGCGGCAGGACGGTCGTCGAGCCGACATGCCAGGGCATCGGCCGCAACCCGCTGGCGCTCAGGCGCATTGCCAAGGCAGCGGGACTCAATATCGTGATGGGTGCGGGCTATTACCTAGCCTCGTCGCATCCGGCCAAGGTTGCTGGCATGAGTGTCGCAGAGATTGCCGATGAGATCGTCTGCGAGGCACTTGAGGGTGCTCAAGGCACGGATGTGAAGATCGGTCTGATCGGCGAGATTGGCGTCTCTTCCGACTTCACCGTGCAGGAGGAAAAGTCGCTACGCGGCGCAACCCAAGCACACTGCCGCACAGGTCTGCCGCTGATGGTCCATTTGCCCGGCTGGTTCCGGCTCGGACACAAGGTGCTCGACATCGTGGCTAAGGAGGGTGGCGATCTCCGCCACACCGTTCTCTGCCACATGAATCCCTCGCATGAGGACCTCGGCTATCAGGGCGAGATCGCTTCGCGCGGCGCGTTCGTCGAATACGACATGATCGGCATGGATTTCTTCTATGCCGACCAGCAGGTGCAGTGCCCGAGCGACGAGGAGGCTGCACGCGCCATCGTCAAGCTCGTCGAGATGGGACACGCTGGCCGTATCCTGCTGTCGCACGACGTTTTCCTGAAGATGATGCTGACGAAATACGGCGGCAACGGCTATGCCTACGTCCTCAGGCATTTCCTACCGCGCCTCAAACGCCACGGTCTCAATGAACAGATCATCGGCCAAATGATGCGCGACAATCCACGGTCGGTCTTCCAGGCTGCAGCCTGACGGCTGGATTCCATCAAAGAAACGGTAAGGACAATGACAAAGAAAGTACTCCTCGTCGGTGAAAGCTGGGTCAGTTCGGCCACCCACTACAAGGGCTTCGACCAGTTCGGCAGCGTCACCTTCCATTTGGGCGCCGAGCCGCTGGTCAAGGCGCTTCAGGGTAGCGAATTCGAACTGACCTACATGCCGGCGCACGAGGCGGTGGAAAAATTTCCCTTCGGCATGGCCGGGCTTGACGCCTATGACGCGGTCATCCTGTCAGACATCGGCGCGAACTCGCTGCTCCTGCCGCCGGCCGTCTGGCTGCAGTCGAAGACGGTGCCGAACCGGCTGAAGCTCATCAAGGCCTGGGTCGAGAAGGGCGGCGCGCTGTTGATGGTCGGCGGCTACTTCTCGTTTCAGGGTATCGACGGCAAGGCGCGCTGGCGCCGCACGCCGGTCGAAGACGTCCTGCCCGTCACCTGCCTTCCCTATGACGACCGCGTTGAAATGCCGGAAGGATCGACGGCCGTGGTCGTGAAGCCGGAACATCCGGTCATGGCCGGGCTTGACGGTGAATGGCCGCTGCTTCTCGGCGTCAACGAAGTGGAACTGCGCGACCGCGCCGATATCGAGGTGCTTGCCCGCCTGCCGGAGGATCAGGGGAGCCATCCGTTGCTGGTGCTGGGTTCGCATGGCAAGGGCCGCACGGCCGCCTGGACCTCCGATATCGGTCCTCACTGGCTGTCGCCGGCTTTTTGCGAGTGGGAAGGGTATGGACGCTTGTGGACCAATCTCCTTGCCTGGATGACCGAGGCGCGCTGAAGCTCAGGCGGCGAGGATGGCATGGAGTTCGGCATGGGTGGGAAACGCAGATCGGGTGCCCCGCCTGCTGACAGATAAGGCAGCAGCAGCGGTCGCGTGGCGTATGGCGCGGGCGTCAAGCGGCACGCCGCGCAAGGCACAAGAGGCGAGTGCCGTGCCCATGAAGGTGTCGCCGGCGCCTGTCGTATCGATGGCGGTGACGGGGGCTGCCGGGATCTTAAGGGTGTCTGCCCGGCTTGCGAGCAATGCGCCTTCACCGCCGAGTGTCAGGACAGCATACTTGACCCCCGCAGAGATCAGGGTCGACGCGGCGGCTTGGCCGCCGGTTCCAGTCAAGCTTTCGGCTTCACCTTTGTTCAGAAAGGCAATGTCGATGAGCGGCCAGAGATCGGCGAAAAAGCGACGAAGGGGTGAGGGATTGAAGGCGGTGACCAGCTGTCGTCGCCTGGCTTCTTCAAGGATGCCGCGGGTAACGTCATCGGAAAGATTGCCCTGCAGGACAACGAGATCGCCCGCGGTACTTTCGCCAAGCGGCCGAATTGCTTCCGAAAGGGTCAGCGAACCGGCAGAATCGGTGGTCGTGACGATGGCATTTTCGCCATCGGGTGTGGTGAAGATGATAGAGAAATCGCTCGCCTTTCCGGAGAGCGGGACCAGTCGCGCGTCAACCGGTTCTTCGGCCAACTGGCTGCGAATGATTTCAGCGCGAAAATCATCGCCGACGGCTGCAACAAGGATGGAGGCAAGGCCGGCACGGCCCATCACCACGGCCTGGTTCGCGCCTTTGCCGCCAAGGCCACGGGTTTCCTCGTGACCGAGAATCGAGGCACCTGCCTCGGGCATGGCCGATACGGAAATGGTTTCGTCCACTGTGACGTTGCCGATGACATAAGCACGCATGACTGGCTTTCGAAAGGGAAACAGATGCAGGAAATATCCGACAAGACCTCAAGCGCCATACGGGAAATATTCGGGACTGACAAGGCGCTGATCGGTATGATCCATTGCCCCGCCTTTCCCGGCGCACCGCGTTACCGCGGCAAAGAGATGAACGCCATCTATGACACCTGCCTGCGCGACGCCGAGGCGCTGATAGAGGGCGGTATGCACGGGCTGATTATCGAAAATCATGGCGACATCCCGTTCTCGAAGCCGGAGGATATCGGCCCGGAGACCGCGGCTTTCATGTCGGTCGTCACCGATCGCATCGCACGGGCCGTTGATGTCCCCCTCGGGATCAACGTCCTTGCGAATGCGCCGATCCCATCATTCGCCATCGCCATGGCCGGCGGCGCAAAGTTCATCCGGGTCAACCAGTGGGCCAACGCCTATGTCGCGAATGAGGGCTTCATGGAAGGCCGCGCGGCGCAGGCGATGCGCTACCGGTCGATGCTGAGAGCCGAGCACATTAGGGTTTTCGCTGACAGCCACGTCAAGCATGGCGCACACGCCATCACCGCCGACCGCACGATCGAGGAACTGACCCGCGACCTTGCTTTCTTCGACGCTGATGCCGTGATTGCCACGGGACAGCGCACAGGCAACACGGCGAGCATTAAGGAGATTGAGGAAATCGGCGCAGCGACCCACCTGCCCTTGCTGGTCGGTTCCGGCGTCAGCAAGGATAATATCGTCAAAATCTTGAAGCGCACCAACGGCGTCATCGTCGCCTCCTCGCTGAAGCACGGAGGCGTGTGGTGGAACCCGGTCGACATAGAGCGCGTCAAGGCCTTCGTTGCAGCCGCCGCACCGGCTTTGAAGGGTTGAACGGCATGCGGGAGAGCATGTCGGATCAGATCATCCGGGAAAACCGGTCCGTCTTCGAGGCTATGGTCAGTCATCGCTTTGTCGAGGACATCAAGGCGGGCCGCCTGTCGAAGGAAGTCTTCGACAGGTACCTCGTTTACGAGGGTGCCTTTGTCGAAACGGCCATCTGCATCTTCGCCTATGCAACGGCCAAGTCAGAGACCATTGCGCAGAAGCGATGGCTGATCGGTGTGCTGGACGCGCTCGCCAATCAGCAGATTGCCTATTTCGAGAAGACCTTCGCCGCACGCGGGATCGATCCCACAGCCTTTGATGTCGATCGGCCAGAGGTGGCGGACTTCCGCAACGGCATGCTGGAGATCGCAAGATCCGGAGGCTTCCTCGACACGATCGCCGCCATGTTTGCTGCTGAATGGATGTATTGGACCTGGTCGCGTCAGGCGGCCGAATGCCGGATCGACGATCCATTGCTCAAGGAATGGGTGGACCTCCACGCCCACGACGATTTTGCCGCCCAGGCGCGCTGGCTTAAGGCGGAGCTCGACCTTGCTGCTGATCCGCTTAATCCCGCCGAGCGGTCGCGGCTCAGCAGCATCTTCGGCCGGGTCCAGAAGCTGGAGATCGGTTTTCACGACGCGCCCTATCGATAACGGAGAATGTCCGCGACACAGGCGGTTGGCATCGCTGCCGAGGGCCCGGTGAGACGGCTCGTAGCGGCGAGGCGGTCGCCAGACAAAAGAAGGGGCTGCCGGGTTGCGCAGGGCTGCATGGGCTCGATGGCGTCTTTGCTGGGCGCAATCCCGCGAAGGGGCAGGGCAGCCGACCCACCCATGGGGCGTTCTTCGAAGAGGAGGTAAAAGCTGCTTAAAGCCTTCGCGAAGCAGCTGGCGGGCTTCGTCGCGCCATACTGGGCTTCCGATTCACAACAAGGATCGGTCTGTCGGTGGCGGTCGAAGGCCTCCAGGAAGCGCTTCGCCAGCCACAGGTGGCGGCAGGCGAAATTGCCAGACAGGCGAGCGTGGCGGTGTCTTCACCGCAATCGGGGCGTATCTCGCAGCGGACTGCCAATGGCTACCGATGATCCTCAAGATAAGGCTGCAGAAAAGCCATCAGCTGGGGAACAATACCGCTATCTTCAGGTTGATCTTGCTTCAACACAAAAGCCCCAGAGGCCGCGCGTGAGCCAGCAGGATGAAAGGAGAAGCGCCATGGCACTGACCCTGATGAGCCCGGCATTCACACAGGATAATCCCATTCCCGAGAAATATGCGCGCTCCGGCGAAAATCTGTTTCCGCCCCTCAAGTGGGGCGGGGCTCCGCAAGGAACGAGAAGCTTTGCCTTGATCGTCGAAGACCCGGACGCGCCGCGCGGCACCTTCCGCCATTGCGGCATCGCCAATATCCCGTCCGATTGGGATGCTCTGGCCGAAAGCGCCGATACCGCACCGGAAAACGCGCCACGCTTTTACAGGAATGATTTCGGCAATGCGCGCTATGATGGGCCGCAGCCGCCACGGGGCGACAAGGCGCATCACTATATCTTTCGCCTTGCCGCGCTCGACGTCCCAAGCCTTTCGGTTCCCGGTGACGCCGGCATCGCGTCGATGTGGAACGAAGCAAGAAAACATATGCTCGCCGAGGCAAGCATTACCGGGACCTATCGGAGCTAGGACGAGCTGATTTCATTTGATCCGACCCGGCAAGTGCGGATCGCACAGCGCAATTCCGTCCGAGGTTGCGGTGAAAAGGGCCGGCAGCCCGTGTTCCGCGTGCTGTTGGCGGCTATCTTACGCCGACGCTATCGGGCCACAAAGCCTGAATCTCCTTGGGCAGTGCGTCGCGCACCTTTGCCGATTGCCCGAGATCGACATGACGGGCAAGAACGTGGAAAACCGATTTCGCCGCATCGGCGGGATCGACCGGACGAATGGATTTTAGCCCTTCGGCGACACGCTCGAGGAATTCATCGCGCGAACGCATCTTGTCCGGCATCTGGGAGGGACGATACTGATCGTAGTAGATGCCGCGAACGATGAGCGGCAGTTCTGCGCCGAGATGGGCCGCAAGGTCCGGCGAGAGCCTGTCACGCAAGGCCTTCAGGACGGCGCCCAGAATATGCCATGCGACGTGCCGGTCAGGGCCATGGTCGGCCATGATTTCGTTCAGCCAGATATTGGTGGTTTGCAGTGTCTTGTCGAAGACATCGAGACCGGTTGTGCTCATATTGACACCTCCTTTTGCCGGTCGAAGCCCGGACATCCTTCTCAAAGAGCACAACTGCAATTGGCTGCAATTGTTTCGTCATTTGCAAAGAAAACGGCCGCAAACCGCGAGGGTCTATGTGCGGGTATTTGCCTGGCGTGAGGTCCAATTGCTGACAGGGACGTTAATCGATGACGCTTGGAACATTGCCGAGCCAGATACGTTGGACTTCTGTAGAAATCCATATAAGGCGGAGGATAAAAGTCATGAAAGTGAGCGAAGTGATGACGCGCGACGTCCGGCTCATCAGGCCGGGTGACACGATACAGGAAGCGGCAAGGATCATGGCCGAACTCGATGCCGGCGTCGTGCCGGTCGAGGATAATGATCGGCTCGTTGGCATGCTGACGGATCGCGACATCGCGGTACGCGCCATTGCCCAGGGGCAGGGACCTGAGGCGAAGGTCGGCGATATCATGACGTCCGAAGTCAGATACTGCTTTGATGACCAGGAGACCGACGAGGTCTGCAAGAACCTTGGCGACCAACAGATCAGGCGCATTCCGGTGGTTAATCGGGACAAGCGGCTGGTCGGCATATTGTCGCTGGGCGATCTAGCTGCAGTCGCCGAAAAAGCGTCGACCGGCGCAGCTCTTGCGGGCATATCGCGGCACGGAGGCCACCATTCGCAGTCGAGCGGCCTTCACTAAGCGGCCGCGCGATGAGGTGAAAAGCTGGGAGCGCGGCGCCCTTTTGCGCCACCCGGCGTCCCGTCCGTAACCGGTGCGCGCCGTTTCGCTGCGCGCACCCCAATGCTGCACTGCGGCGACGAATGTCTCTTGACGGCTGACCTGCGGTAACCTTTACTCAACTGATCTGGTGGACCAACCAGTGGATCAGTGAGCGACGGGGACCATGGACGAGAGCCCGATCTTGACGCAGGTACCGAATGTCGGGCGTAGCCTCGCGCGCCAGACGGCGCGCGACGTCATCGCTGAAAAGCTGATGGTCCTGATTGCCACGAACATGCTGCGGCCGGGCGACGAGTTGCCGGGTGAGCGCGAGCTTGCCAATGTTCTTCATGTGAGCCGGGAAACGGTGCGCGGCGCAATCCAGATGCTTGCCGCCCAAGGCATCATCGAAGTCTCGCACGGCAGCCGCAGCCGCGTCGGCAAGGTCGACCTCAGCCACATCACGGTCACCATCGCGTCCCCAAACGCCATCGACAGCTACGATTTGGAATCGGTTCATGCGGCTCGCCTGCATATCGAACTCAAGGTCGTCGGCGATGCCGCCGAAAGGATAGACGCCGAAACGCTGAAAAAGCTGCAGGACCTTATCGAAGCGCAGCGTCTGGGTGGAGACGATGCAATGCGCTTTCTCATCTGTGACCGTGAATTCCACGTCGCAATCTATCGCGCCTGCGGAAACCCGCTGCTCGCCGACTTCGTCACCGATCTATACACTTACATGATGGACTACCGGCGCAACGCCATGTCCCAGCCAGGCGCCATCAAGGCCAGCTACGCCGATCACGTTGCGATCGTCGAGGCTCTCGAACGGCATGACCGGGACGCCGTCATCGCCGCGTTTCGCCATCATCTGACGCGTATTTACGAAACGACCAGGGCTCTTTTGAGCGCCGGCTCTCCGGCGTGAGCCGAACAGCATGAGGAGATTTGCCTGATATGCATGTGATGGTTATCGGCGCAGCCGGCATGATCGGACGCAAACTGGTGGAAAAGCTCGGCTCCAACGCCGAAGCGCTCGGCCACCGCATCGACAGGCTCACGCTCGTCGATGTCGTTGCTCCGCCGGTGCCTGCCGCGCTTGCCTCCGTTTCCAACGCGCTGGCGCTTGATCTCTCGGATGCCGGCGCCGCAGCCACGCTTGCCGCCTTGCGACCGGATCTGATCTTCCATCTCGCGGCCATCGTGTCCGGCGAGGCCGAGGCGGATTTCGACAAAGGCTACCGCGTCAATCTCGACGGCACGCGCTCGCTCTTTGAGGCGATCAGGTACGAAGCCCAGAAAGAACCTTACACCCCGCGCCTGATCTTTGCGTCATCCATCGCCGTCTTCGGCCAGCCCTTCCCGGAGAAGATCAGCGATGATTTCTTCACCACGCCGCTGACGAGCTACGGGACGCAGAAGGCAATCTGCGAGCTCCTGTTGGCCGATTATTCACGCCGTGGCATCTTCGACGGCATCGGCATCCGCCTTCCGACGATCTGCATTCGCCCCGGCAAGCCCAACAAGGCGGCCTCGGGCTTTTTTTCCAATATCCTGCGCGAGCCGCTTGTCGGCCAGGAGGCCGTGCTCCCCGTCGACGAGAACGTCCGCCACTGGTTTGCAAGCCCCCGTTCGGCGGTGGGCTTCTTCGTCCATGCCGCGCGGATCGACACCAGCAAGATCGGGCCGCGCCGGAATCTGACCATGCCCGGCCTTTCCGCGCTCGTCGGCGAAGAGATCGAGGCGCTGCGCCGCGTTGCCGGCGACAAGGCGGTCAAGCTCATCCGCCGCGAGGCCGACCCCGCCATTCGTGCGATTGTTTCCGGCTGGGCGACGGATTTCGATGCGCAGCGCGCCACCGCGCTCGGTTTCAAGGCCGAAGCCAATTTCGACGAGATCATCAAGATCCACATAGACGACGAACTCGGGGGTAAAATCTAAGATGCCGCAGTCCGCAACCCTGCAGAAAGGCAAGATCGCGCTCGTCACCGGCGGAGGCACCGGCATCGGCCGCAGCATCGCCGGCGCCTTGAGCGCTGAAGGCTATGTCGTCGTCATTACCGGCCGCCGGAGCGACGTTCTGGAAAAAGCCGCCGCCGAGCTTGGTGCCGAAACCGGCGGGACGGTCCGGGCGATGACTTGCGATATCAGCCTTGCCGAGCAGGTGGCAGATCTTTTTGGTCGGATCAAAGCCGAGTTCGGCAGGCTCGACCTTCTCGTCAACAATGCCGGCAGCAATATTCCGGCGATCCCGCTGGAGGACGTCAGCTTCGACCAGTGGAGCGGGGTGGTTGCGGCCAACCTCACCGGCGCCTTTCTATGCACGCAGCAGGCTTTCAGGTTGATGAAGTCGCAGGAGCCGCGCGGCGGCCGCATCATCAACAACGGATCGATTTCCGCCACGACGCCGAGGCCGAATTCCGCTCCTTATACGGCGACAAAACATGCAATCACCGGCCTGACGAAATCGGCCGCACTTGACGGACGGCCATACGATATCGCCTGCGGCCAGATCGACATCGGCAATGCCGCAACGGATATGACGTCGAAGATGAGCTCGGGAGTGCTGCAGGCCAATGGAGAGATCGCGAGCGAGCCGACGATCCCGTCCGAGCATATCGCCCGCGCCGTCGTCTATATGGCAAGCCTGCCGTTGGAGGCAAACGTGCTGACCATGACTGTGATGGCGACAAAGATGCCCCTCGTGGGCAGGGGATAGGCATAACGAAGTTGAATGGGCCCGCGCCCTGGCGGTGAAATCCTGGAGCAGGGATGGCCGGGCAGATGGGCCGAAGGCGAAGACTAGGTCTGGGAGGGACTTTTATGGCAGCTGTCGAGTTTGTCGATGTCAAGAAATCATTCGGGGCGTTCCCCGTCATCAAGGGTGTGAACATCGAGATTGCCGACGGAGAGTTCGTGATCCTGGTCGGGCCGTCCGGATGCGGAAAATCCACGCTTTTGAGAATGCTCGCCGGACTCGAAAACATATCGGCCGGCGAAATCCGCATCGGCAGCCGCATCGTCAACGGGCTGGCGCCTGGAGAGCGCGACATCGCCATGGTCTTTCAGAACTATGCGCTTTATCCGCACATGACGGTTGCCCAGAACATGGCGTTTTCGCTGATGCTCAAACGTGCGCCGAAGGCGGACATGGATCAGCGCGTGAACAAGGCCGCCGGGATCCTGGGCCTCACCAAACTTCTCGACCGCTATCCACGCCAGCTTTCCGGCGGCCAGCGGCAGCGTGTCGCCATGGGCCGGGCGATCGTGCGCGATCCGCAGGTGTTCATCTTTGACGAACCGCTCTCCAACCTCGACGCCAAACTCCGCGTGGCCATGCGCGCCGAGATCAAGGAGCTCCACCAGCGCCTTAGCACCACGACCGTCTATGTCACCCACGATCAGATCGAGGCGATGACGATGGCCGACAAGATCGTCGTCATGCATGACGGCGTCGTGGAACAGGTTGGCGCGCCGCTCGATCTCTACGACAATCCGGCGAACCTCTTTGTCGCAGGCTTCATCGGCTCGCCGGCGATGAACATGTTCAAGGGCCGGCTCAATCCGGACAACGCCAACCAGTTCATTGCGTCGGACGGAACGGCCCTGCCGGTTGCAAATCCGCCTGCCGGGGCAAAGGGACGCGATCTGATCTATGGGTTGCGCCCGGAATATATCGCGCTCGATGCCAATGGTCTGCCGGCTGAGATCGTCGTCATCGAGCCGACCGGCTACGAAACGCAGCTGATCGTGAGGTTCGGGGGCGCTGATGTCAGTTGTGTCTTCCGCGAACGCGTCAACGCGCGTCCCGGCGAGACGCTGCGCGTCTCGATCGACGCGTCGCATGTGCATCTCTTCGATGCCGGTAGCGGACAGAGGTTGAGTGCCTGATAACGCTTCAGTGGAGGCCGGGAAGAAGAGGAGCCTTCCCTGCTCATCCGCCGATGCGATGACCGTCGTTCGCCACGCGGGAAGGTGAACGCCGGAGAATTCGCTCCCGCTTTTCAAGGAGGAGTATTATGACAATCAAAAGACGTCATTTTCTTGCCGCGTCGGCGGCCGCGGCCGGTATCGCGGGCCTTTCGCCGTTCGGGATCCGACCGTCTTTCGCCCAGGCCGAGCCGAGCTACAAGCCGGAAGAAGGCGCAAGCCTCAGGCTTCTTCGCTGGACGCCCTTCGTCAAGGGAGACGAAGATGCCTGGCTTGCCAACACCAAGAAGTTCACCGAGGCGACCGGCGTCGAGGTTCGCGTCGACAAGGAAAGCTGGGAAGATATCCGTCCGAAGGCTGCCGTTGCCGCCAATGTCGGCTCCGGTCCGGACATGGTGATGTGCTGGTTCGACGACGCCCATCAGTATCCCGACAAGCTCGTCGACCTGACCGAACTTGCGAACTATCTCGGCAACAAGTACGGCGGCTGGTATGACGGTGTCCGCGGCTATGCAACCCGCGACGACAAGTTCATCGCTATGCCGCTCACGGCGATCGGCAATGCCGTCGTCTACCGCGACAGTCATGTGAAGGCGGCCGGCTTCAGCGAGTTCCCGAAGGATACGGCCGGCTTTCTTGAACTTTGCAAGGCAATGAAGGCCAAGGGCACGCCCGCCGGCTTCCCGCATGGCAAGGCGGTCGGCGACGGCAACAATTATGCCCATTGGCTGCTTTGGAGTCATGGCGGCAAGATGGTGGACGAAAGCGGCAAGGTGACCATCAACAGCCCCGAAACGCTGGCTGCCATCAACTATGCGAAGGAACTCTATGCAACCTTCATCCCGGGCACGGAAAGCTGGCAGGACATCAACAACAACCGGGCATTCCTCGCCGGGCAGGTCTCGCTGATCGCAAACGGCGTGTCGGTCTACTATGCGGCGAAAAAAGATCCAAAGCTTGCCGAAATCGCCGCAGACATGAGAACCACGAACTTCCCGATTGGTCCGGTCGGCAAGAGCGTCGAGCTGCACCAGACGAGCTCGCTGCTTCTCTTCAGCCATACCGAGTACCCGGAAGCCGCAAAAGCCTACATCAAGTTCATGATGGAAGCCGACCAGATGAATGCTTGGATCACAGGTTCCAGCGCCTATTGCTGCCAGCCGCTGAAGGCCTTTGCCGACAATCCCGTCTGGACGTCCGATCCGGTCCATGCGCCCTACGCGCGTGCTTCGGAGACGCTGCGGCCGAACGGTTATGCAGGACCCCTGGGCTATGCTTCGGCAGGCACTATGGCCGACTACGTGCTCGTCGACATGTTCGCCGTTGCTGTCACCGGCCAGATGACGCCGGAAGACGCAATGAAAGAAGCAGAGCGCCGGGCAAACCGCTACTACCGGGTTTAAGCCCGCTTAAAGGTCTGCAGCATGCCGGCGACGGCATGCTGCGATTGTCCATCAGGAGATAGAACCATGTCGACCGTGACATCCGGGGATACGACGCGCGGCCGGGTCGCATCGCTCATGCAGAACAACAATATGCTCGGCTTCTTGTTCATGCTGCCGGCGGCCATCTTTCTCGTATGTTTCCTCACCTACCCGCTCGGACTGGGTGTCTGGCTCGGCTTCACCGACACCCGGATTGGTCGCGATGGTATCTTTATCGGCCTTGAGAACTATCAGTTCCTTGCCAGCGATTCCGTTTTCTGGCTCTCGGTCTTCAACACCCTGCTTTATACGTTCGTTGCCTCCGTCTTAAAATTCGTGCTTGGCCTCTGGCTGGCGCTGCTTCTCAATCAGCACCTGCCGTTCAAGTCTTTCTTCCGCGCTATCGTCTTGCTTCCATGGGTCGTTCCGACGGTGCTGTCGGGGCTGGCTTTCTGGTGGATCTACGATTCCCAGTTCTCGATCCTTTCCTGGTCGCTGATTGAGATGGGGCTGATTGATGGACCGATCAATTTTCTCGGCGATCCCACCAATGCGCGGATCTCGGTGATTATCGCCAATGTCTGGCGCGGCATACCGTTCGTTGCCATCTCGCTGCTCGCCGGCCTGCAGACCATTCCCGCCTCGCTGCAGGAAGCCGCCTCGCTCGACGGCGCAACCAGCTGGCAGCGGTTCCGCTATGTGACGCTGCCGATGCTGACGCCGATCATCGCCGTCGTGATGACGTTTTCGGTGCTTTTTACCTTCACCGATTTCCAACTGATCTACGTGCTGACCAAAGGCGGGCCGGTCAATGCAACGCACCTGATGGCGACGCTGTCCTTCCAGCGCGGCATTCCGGGCGGCCAATTGGGCGAGGGCGCTGCCATTGCGGTCGCGATGATCCCCTTCCTGCTTGCCGCCATCATGTTCAGCTTCTTCGGTCTGCAGCGCCGCAAATGGCAGCAGGGCGGCCAGGATTAACGGTCGGGAGACAATCATGAACGCCAACACGACCGAACAGGTTCTGACCGACAACGTCCAGGGGATGAGTTATCTCAACCGCCTGCCACGGCGCATCGTCATGCTCTATCTGCCGATGGCGGTCTTCGTCTTCGTGCTGCTCTTTCCGTTCTATTGGATGGCGATCACCGCCGTCAAACCGAACTCGCAGCTGACCGATTACAACAACTACAGCCCGTTCTGGGTGGTCGAGCCGACGCTAGACCACATCAAATATCTGTTCCTTGAAACCTCATATCCGGGCTGGCTCTGGAACACCATGCTGGTTGCGGTCGGATCGACGGTGCTGTCGCTTGCAGCATCCGTTTTCGGCGCTTACGCAATCGAGCGCGTGCGCTTTACCGGATCGCGCCCGGTCGGGCTCCTTATTTTTCTCGCCTATCTCGTGCCGCCATCGATCCTCTTCATCCCGCTGGCCTTCATCGTCTTCAAGCTCGGCATCTATGATTCCAGGCTGGCGCTGATCTTTACCTATCCGACCTTCCTGATCCCGTTCTGCACCTGGTTGCTGATGGGCTATTTCCGGTCGATCCCTTTCGAGCTCGAGGAAAGTGCCTTGGTCGACGGCGCCAACCGCTGGCAGATCCTCGTGAAGATCATCCTGCCGCTTGCCGTGCCCGGGTTGATATCGGCCGGCATTTTCGCCTTCACGCTCTCGTGGAACGAGTTCATCTATGCGCTCACATTCATTCAGTCCTCGGAAAACAAGACCATTCCCGTCGGTGTTTTGACCGAGCTGGTGCGCGGCGACGTGTTCGAATGGGGATCGCTGATGGCCGGGGCCTTGTTCGGCTCGCTGCCCGTCGTGATCCTCTATTCGTTCTTCGTCGACTACTATGTCTCGTCGATGACCGGCGCGGTGAAGGAATGACGAAATTTGACTGTCAGGGTTCGTGAGAGAGGGGCGGATGAACAAAATTGATCTGGAAGGACAGCATGCGATCGTCACAGGGGGTGCACAGGGCATTGGTTTTGCCATCGCCAGCCGTCTGATTGCCTCCGGTGCGGCGGTCACGCTTTGGGACATGGATGGGCCGTTGCTCAAAAAGGCGGAGGCTGCGCTTGGCGCAGGAACTCGCAGCGCCGTCGCCGATATCTCACGCTGGGACCAGGTCGAGGCTGCCTATGCCGCCACTACCGCCGATGGCCCACCGGTTTCGATCGTCGTTAATTCCGCCGGCATCGCCGGAGATGCAGCGCCGGTTGACACCTATGACATCGCCATGTGGACCAAAATCATCGACATCAATCTCACCGGCACCTTCTATGTCAACCGCGCAGTGGTCCCGGATATGAAGGCGCGCAACTACGGCCGCATCGTCAATATCGCCTCGATCGCAGGCAAGGAGGGCAATCCGAACGCTGCAGCCTATTCCGCCTCGAAGGCAGGCGTCATCGGGCTTACCAAATCGCTGGGCAAGGAGCTTGCCGGCTACGACATCGCCGTCAATTGCATTACGCCGGCAACCGCTCAGACGCGGATTCTGGAACAGCTGACGCCGGAGTTCATCGAATACATGCGCTCGCGCATCCCGCGCGGCCGCTTTTTGAAGGTCGAGGAGGCCGCGTCCATGGTCGCCTGGCTGGTGTCCAAGGAAAACAGCTTTACCACAGCCTCGACCTTCGACCTGTCGGGCGGGCGTGCCACCTATTGAAGAACATGGCGCGCTTCGCGCCTTAAGCGGTGGCGCCTGGAAAAATCTCGAAGCCTGTATCGACGATTGATTTCGTTTGCGGCCGTTCCGGCGTTTCGAAGGCCTTTTCCACTGATGTGCGTCCAATCAAGAAGCGGTTGGAGCGCACCGTTGCAAGAGGCTGCGGCAGTTCGCGGCCAATATCCAGGCCATTGAAGCCAAAAATGGCAAGATCGTCGGGCATGCGCACGCCGGCACCAAGGCAATGGAAGACACCTCCGACCGCCATGTCGTCGTTGGAATAGATGATCGCATCGAGCTTCACCGGTTCGGCGAAAAGACGTGCCGTCATCTCCCGTCCGACACCGACGGAACTCGGCGCATCGGCGATCGCGTGGGCGGCAATTCGTAATCCCGCCTCGCCCAATGCGTCACATATCCCCTCGTAGCGCAGCCGGGCCCGCCTGTCGGCGTTCCAGTCGTGACCGACATATCCGAACTGGCGGTATCCGCGCTCGATGAGGTATTGGCCGGTGGCGTAGCCGGCACGGCGATGCGACATGCCGACGGCGATGTCGATCGGCGTCGAATCGATGTCCATCATCTCGACAATGCGGATGCCGCTTTCAGAAAGCATGCGGTGGGTTGCCGGGGTATGATCGAAGCCGGCAATCAGGATGGCTGCGGGCTTCCACGACAGCAGTCCGCGAACGATCGTTTCCTCCAGATCAGTGTCGTAGCCCGTAATGCTGATGACGGGCTGGTAGTCGCTGCCGCGCAAAGCGGCATCGACGCCTTGCAGAACTTCGGGAAAGACGATGTTGGACAGTGAGGGAACGACGACGCCAACCAGATGGGAATCGAGCGAGGCAAGCGAGCCGGCAATCCGGTTGGGCACATAACCCGTCGCCCGAACGGCCTCCATCACCCGCCGGCGCGTTTCTTCTGCGACCGGCCCCTTGTTGCGCATGATCCGCGAGACGGTCGATTCGCCCACGCCGGCGCGAAGGGCGATATCCCTCACGGTCACCTTGCTTTTCCTTGCCGGCAGACGCTGTCTTTGCTGCATCAAATCCTCCTGCTTCAGCCCGCAGGCGGGCATCAGCTCAAGACGTTCACCGGCCCATATATCAAGGGCGAGCTCAACGAGACCTTCGTTCGATTGCCGCAGCGCTTGTTCTCAGCGGCTTGCAAACGCGTCAAGCCAGCTAAGACCTGCCACCGTCTTGCCTGCAGGACGATACTCGCAGCCGACGAAACCTCTGTAACCGAGAACATCCAGCTCTTTGAGCAGACGAAAATCGTCTAGCTCGCCGGTTGCGGGCTCGTTGCGCATCGGCACCGAAGCAATCTGTACGTGGCCGATGAGCGGCATCAGCCGCCGGAGCCCCGTGAGCACGTCGCCGTGAATGATCTGACGATGATAGATGTCGAATTGCAGCTTCAGGTTTGGCTTCTTCAATGCAGTGATGATGTCGGCAGCAAAGTCGAAGTTGTTGAGAAAATATCCCGGCATGTCCCGTGGGTTGATCGGCTCGATGACGATGTCGATGCCGCTTTCGCCTGCCCGATCGCAGGCGAAAGCCAGAGAGTCGCGGTAAATCGCAATCGTGGCCGGATCCCTGCGCGAGGCCAGACCGCTCATGACATGCAGCGTGCGGGCGCCTGCGCTTCGGGCGTATCGCAAGGCTGTATCCACCGAGGTTCGAAATTCGCTCTGCCGTCCGTCCAGCGCAGCAAGGCCGCGTTCGCCGGCCTGCCAGTTTCCTGGCGGCAAATTGAAAAGTGCAGGCGTCAGTCCGTTTTCGCGCAGGCGCTCGCCTATGACCTCGGGGGGGTGGTCATAGGGAAACAGGAACTCGACGGCGGAAAAGCCGACCATTGCGGCTGCCGCAAACCGTTCCAAAAACGCCACCTCGTTGAACATCATCGTAAGATTTGCGGCAAATTGCGGCATCACGCAGCCTCCGGCCCGCCGGGAAGCTCAATGCCCGTCACCTTTGCGATCAGTCTTGCGACGGAGGCATCATCGTCCCGGCCCATGCCGGCTGCAGCTGTCATGATGAACATCTGAAGTGCCGTGGACGTGATCGGCAGCGGAAACTTCAACCCGCGTCCCAGATCCGACACGATGCCAAGGTCCTTCGTGAAAATATCGACGGCGCTCTGGGGGGAATAATCACCTTGAAGAATGTGCGGAACCCGGTTTTCGAACATCCAGGAATTGCCCGCCGACGCTGTGATGACTTCATAGACCTTGTCGATATCAAGGCCGAGCGCCTTGGCAAAGGTTATCGCTTCACAGGCGGCAGCGATATGAACGCCGGCAAGGAGCTGGTTGACGATCTTGAAGGATGATCCGATGCCGGCCCGGTCTCCGAGTTCGTAGACCGTCGTGGCGATCGCATCGAGCACGGGGCGCACATGGTTGAAAGCTTCGGGTCGTCCCGATGCCATTATCGTGAGTTCCCCGGCAGCGGCGCGCTTTGCGCCGCCGCTGATGGGCCCGTCGATATAGTTCAGACCAAGCGCGCCAGCGCGCTGCGCCAGATCTTTTGCCGTCTGCGGCGGCATCGTTGCAAAGGAAAGGATCGTGCCGCCCTTCGACATGCTCTGCGCCGCACCGCCCTTGCCAAATAGAACCTGTTCGGTCTGGGCGCCATTGACGACCACGGTCACGACAACATCGGCGCCGGCTGCTGCTTCGGCTGGACTTGCAGCCGCTTTGCCGCCTGCCGCGACGAAGCGTGCTGTCGTTTCGGCGCTGATATCGTAGCCGCCGGTCTTAAATCCCTTTTTAAGCAGTGATGTCGCGACGCCAAAACCCATCGATCCGAGACCGATGACACAGACCTTCAGATTAACCGCTTCGCTCATGTTCGAAATCCATTGTTGCTTTCATTCCACGCGGAATTGGCTTGAATTGTGATCCGCGAAAAACTAATGACAGCGCTGCCACTCTATGGTTAGCTTATCGGCGGAATGGATTGCAAGTTCTATTTCTCACCGGGGAATTTGACCCTTCGTAAGCCAGGGCATTCAACACAAACAGGCAGGAGAAACGATGTGCTAATCGGTGCAGTAGCCGACGACATCACCGGAGCCACAGATCTTTGCCTCATGCTGTCGCGTGAAGGCATGAAGACCCTGCAAGTGATCGGCGTGCCGGAAAAGGGGGCTGATTTTGGCGATGCGGATGCGGTGGTCGTTGCGCTCAAATCGAGAACGATCCCTGCAGAAGAAGCCGTCAGGGCATCGACGGCGGCGGCCAAAAAGCTGCTTGCCGCCGGCGCAGAGCAGCTGCTGTTCAAATATTGCTCGACGTTCGATTCCACCGATGACGGCAATATCGGGCCGGTCGCCGACGCGCTTCAGGATCTGACGGGAGGCGAACTGACGATTGCCTGTCCTTCCTTTCCTGCAACCGGCCGCACCGTCTATAAGGGGCATCTTTTTGTCGGCGACCGGCTGCTGTCGGAAAGCTCTTTAAAGGACCATCCCTTAACGCCGATGCACGATCCCGATCTCGTCCGCGTCCTGCAACGGCAGACAAGACGGCCGGTCGGTCTTATCGATTGGCCGGTGATCGCCAGAGGCGAAGACGCCATCCGGGCGGCTTTTGCGCAGCAGCAGGCGGCAGGAAAGCGCATCCTCGTTGTCGATACATTGTCGGATGCCGATCTGCGCACTATCGGGGCGGCCTGCGACGGCATGAAGCTTGTCACGGGCGGCTCCGGCATAGCCATGGGGTTGCCCGAAAATTTCAGAAAGCGCAAAAAATTGCCGGTCCGCAAAGCCATGACCCGCATGATGGCGCCGGCAGGACGCCGGGTCGTGCTTGCCGGATCCTGCTCGCTTGCAACCCGTGTCCAGATCGAGGTTGCCCGCAATGACGCTGCGGCGGTTCTAAGGCTTGATATTTCGGCGATTGCCGATGGAAGCCAGAGCGCGACGGAAATCGCCGACTGGGTGATTTCGCAAGACAAGGACCGTCTGCCGCTCGTTTATTCCAGCGCCAGTCCGGAGGAACTTCAGAGCATCCAGGCGGCCATGGGACGGCACGAGTCCGGAGCGCTTGTCGAAAAGACGTTGGCTGAGGTTGCCGAGCGACTGAAGCAGAAGGGTTTTACCCGGTTTCTCATCGCCGGCGGAGAAACTTCAGGCGCGGTGATCACTGCGCTCGGAGTCAAGACGCTTTCGATCGGCCCTGAAATCGATCCAGGCGTGCCATGGACCCGCAGCCTAAGCGGTCCGGACATTGTGCTGGCTTTGAAATCCGGCAATTTCGGCGCTCCGGATTTCTTCCTGAAAGCCTGGGCACAGCTTGAAACGGAGAGGTCGGATGCACGAGATTAACCGCCTGCGTGAAGAGATATGTCGTACGGGGCAGTCGCTGTTCGAGCGCGGGCTGACCTCCGGCTCGACCGGCAATATTTCGGTTCGTCTTTCCGACGGCGGTTGGCTGATGACGCCGACCAATGCCTCGATGGGGTCTCTTGACCCGGCCCGCCTTTCCCTCTTCGACGCCTCGGGCAAACTCCTGTCCGGCGACGCGCCGACCAAGGAAGCATTTCTGCATTTTTCGATGTATGGGGAGCGCGGTGATGCCGGCGCCGTCGTCCATCTCCATTCGAGCCATGCAACAGCCGTCAGCATTCTGCGCGACATCGATCCTCAGGATGTCCTGCCGCCCCTGACCGCCTATTACGTCATGCGTGTCGGACGCTTGCCGCTTGTTCCCTATTTCGCGCCCGGGGACATGGCGCTTGCAGACGCGGTGCGGTCGCTCGCCGGGCGTCATCATGCCATGCTGCTTGCCAATCATGGGCCGGTCGTCGCCGGCACGACGCTTGCAAACGCCCAGTTCGCCGCCGAAGAGCTTGAAGAAACTGCAAAGCTTTTCCTCATGCTGCAGCATCACGCCAAAAGGATGCTGACCGCAGAACAGGTCGATGACTTGCGCAAACGCTTCAACCTTCCTTAGGCCGCGTCGGCGGCGCAACTTCAAAACGATTGGACGGGAGAGAGAGAAATGACTGAAATCGAGGAGAGGGTCGGATTTGTCGGTGTTGGATTGATGGGGCACGGTATTGCGAAGAACATCGTCGAAAAAGGCTTCCCGCTGACGGTGATCGCGCACCGCAATCGCAAACCGGTCGAAGACCTGCTCGGCCGCGGCGCCCGCGAAGCCCACTCGCTTGCGGAGCTTGCGAAAAATTCGACCATGATCTTTCTGTGCCTCACAAGCTCGAAGGAAGTGTCCTCCGTTATCGAGGAAATGCGGCCGGCCCTTGCCGCCGAAACGGTCATTGTCGACTGCTCGACCGGGGATCCAACGGTGACAACGCGTCTTGCCGAGACGCTTGCGGCGCAGAACGTCTATTTTGCCGACGCACCGCTTAGCCGGACGCCCAAGGAGGCGTGGGAGGGGACCTTGGACTGCATGGTCGGTGCCGACGATGCGACATTCCAGCGGATCCAGCCGGTGATATCGACCTGGGCGGCGAAGATCGTCCATATCGGCGGGGTCGCCGACGGTCATCGCATGAAGCTGCTCAACAATTTCATATCGTTGGGCATGGGAGCTCTCTTTGCCGAAGCTCTGGCACTTTCCCGGAAGGTCGGAATCTCCGTGGAACGCTTCGACAGTGTCATCCGGGGCGGGCGCATGGACAGCGGATTCTACCAGACCTTCATGGGTTATGCTCTGGAAGGGAACCGAAATGCGCATCGCTTCACGCTTTCGAATGCGTATAAGGATCTGAAATATCTGGAATCCATGGCAAATGACGCAACGGTTGCCACGCCGCTTGCAAGTGCGGTGAAGAATTCCTATGCCGCGGCAGTGGCAGGCGGCGGCAACGGTCCTGAGGATTACGTGCCGCATCTTGCAGACTTCGTTGCGCAGAAAAACAATGTCGGTTGACCGCAGATCAAAGCAAGCGGCGGTGTGAAAGCAGTTTCAGCAGCTTCTAATCGATATTATCTTAGCAGGTAAGTTGACGCTTCGCGCGAAATCAACTTCTATCCGCCACCGCTTTCTGGGGAGGTTGAAGGATGCGTGTCGTAACAAGGATTGCCGAACTGCGGGAGCACATCGCGGCGATCAAGAATGAAGGCCGGTTCCTTGGGTTCGTCCCGACGATGGGGTACCTTCACGCCGGGCATATGGAACTGGTGGCCCGTGCACGCAGTGACAACGATGCCGTCGTCGTCTCCATTTTCGTCAATCCGCTGCAGTTCGGAAAGAACGAAGACCTTACGCGTTATCCGAGAGACTTAGAAAGGGACAGCGCCATGCTCTCTGCCGCCGGCGTCGATATCCTTTTTTCCCCGAGCGTTGAGGAGATGTATCCGCAGCCGATGCAGACGATCGTGGACGTGCCGGCCCTTGGGAGCGAGTTGGAGGGTGCCGTGCGGCCCGGACATTTTGCCGGCGTTGCGACCGTCGTGACCAAGCTTTTCAATATCGTTCAGCCGGATGCGGCCTATTTCGGCAAAAAGGACTATCAGCAGGTCGTAATCATCAAGCGGATGGTCGAGGATCTTGCCCTGCCGGTCCGCATTATCGCCGTCGAGACTGTCCGGGAGGCCGACGGGCTGGCGTTTTCATCGCGAAACAGTTACCTGACGGCGGACGAACGTGCCGCTGCGGTGATCGTTCCAAAGGCACTTGACGAAGCCGAACGACTTTACCGCGACGGGCTCGACGAGCCACAGGCTCTGGAGGCGGCATTGGCCTCGTTCATTGCACGCGAGCCGCTCGCCGTGGCTGAAGTCGTCGCCGTTCGCGATCCGCAGACCCTGACACGGCTTGAAACCTTGCACGATCGGCAAGCCCTTGTCGCTCTCTTCGTACGGGTCGGTTCGACCAGGCTTCTTGACAACAGGATCATTGGCCACCGGCGCCAAACCCAGTCGAGGGCTGCGTGATGAGCAAGCCTTCCAGTCAAAAGCGGCTGACACCATTTCGCATCCAGTCGATGAAGGGCTCAACGCCGATCGTTTGCCTGACCGCTTATACGACACCGATGGCGCGCGCCCTTGATGCCCATTGCGATCTGCTTTTGGTCGGCGATTCCGTCGGCATGGTGCTCTATGGCCTGCCGAGCACGACTTCGGTTACGCTCGACATGATGATCGCCCACGGCCAGGCGGTCATGCGGGGCGTCTCGCGGGCCTGCGTCATCGTCGATCTGCCCTTCGGCAGCTACCAGGAATCGAAGGAACAGGCTTTTCGCAGTGCCGTGCGGATCATGCAGGAAACCGGGTGCGACGGCGTCAAGCTGGAGGGCGGCGAGGAGATGGTCGAGACCATCGCCTTTTTGACCGCGCGCGGCGTACCGGTATGCGGACATATCGGACTGATGCCGCAACAGGTGCACACCGCCGGCGGCTACCGCTCGCTCGGCCACAACGAAAGCGAGATAGCCCGGATGAGACGCGATGCCCGAGCAGTCGGCGGATCGGGCGCTTTTGCAGTCGTCATCGAGGGAATGGTGGAGCCCCTCGCGCGCGAGGTGACCGCCTCGATCCACGCCGCGACGATCGGCATCGGCGCTTCGCTGGCCTGCGACGGCCAAATCCTGGTTGCCGAGGACATGCTGGGCGTCTTCACCGATTTCAAGCCCAAATTTGTCAAACGCTATGCCGGTCTTGCACAGACAATCGAGGAGGCGGCAAGCGCCTATGCCGACGATGTCCGGAATCGACGGTTCCCGGCCAAGGAACACACCTTCGACGTTCGACCTCCACCGCCTTGATCCGAAGGTTTGGTAAGCCCTGTTCCTAAGGGCTCGCCGCGGCCAAGTCGTCGACGCCGGGTCGGCCGATGTCTCTTGCATGCTCGGCAAGACATTTATCGGCAGCGCTGTCGATTTCGGCTACCGTCAATCGTCCTTGAACAGGCGAGCGCTCCAGCTGCGGAATGACGACCCGCACGTCGCGTGCAAAAGCCTGGGAGAGACGGCACACGGCTCCTCTCTCACGATCAGATCGATGGAGGATATTATGGCTGATCATCAGCACCTGACACCCGCAATCGAACTCGCCCGCAGAAACGGTGCCCGGTTTCCGAATGAGAGTGAAGACTATCGGCATGCGCGCGATGCGCTGCTTGCTGAAGAGATCGAGCTGCGCCGCCACATAGAACGCGTCGCCGAGCAAAGGCGCGCTCTTCCGCCCGGGGGCGAAGTGACGAAGGAATACAGGTTTGAGGGAAGTGCCGGTTTCGTGTCATTGAAAGACCTGTTCGCCGACAAGGACACGCTGGTTGTCTACAGCTACATGTTCGGTCCCGAGCGCGAACGTCCTTGTCCCATGTGCACATCCTTATTGTCCGCCTGGGACGGGGAGGTGCCCGACATGCAGCAGCGCATTGCGCTCGCAGTCGTTGCGCGTTCGCCCCTCGAAAGGCTGCTGTCGTTTAAGAAGGAGCGCGGTTGGCGCTATCTGCCGCTTTATTCGGACGTTGATGGTGACTATAGCCGGGACTATCGCGCGCTCGGTGAGGGCGGCAGCGACGATGCGGCGTTTAACGTCTTTACGCGACGCGACGGCACGATCCGGCATTTCTGGAGCGAGGAAATGGGGCCGGCGACAGCCGACCCGGGGCAGGATCCGCGCGGTGCGCCCGACCTTATGCCCATCTGGACGGTGCTCGATTCCACGCCGGAAGGACGCGCGCCGGACTGGTATCCCAAGCTCTCCTACTAGGTTTGGAGATCTGAAGCGCAGATACGCCCGCGCGTCCGGAAGGACGATGCCGCCTCGCGATTACCATTAGGGGGTCTGTGCGATTTGCGCCGAGTTTATCGAAGCTTTGGCGCTACCAAGGATCCTGGCTCTTGGCTGCTACCGCCATTGACCGCCGGGCCAGACGGTATGGAGCGCCCCCGTCGGGCCGCGGCTGGCGAGATTGCGTGTGAAGAAACCGCCGAAATTAAAATCGGTGGCCTTGGCAAGCAAATTGGCACGTGGCGTCCATGAAGCTTCGATCCCTGGCGCTGCGTAACGAAGAGGATCGCGGGACACGGGCATATCGGGAACCGAGGATCATGGGCATTCGATCAGAACGCGATAGAGAGAATCATTAAGTCGATAAGTTGGGCACGCCTCCTCGAAGCCAATCCCCTTATCAGGAAAGCGAGTTCGGCACTTATCCGCCGTCTGCAGAAAAAGTCGTCAGCTCGTACGGCAAAATCACTGGCGAGCGGATCGTCCCCAGCGGCGCGAGAGCTGCTAATAATCTGGGGCTGACCACACAGGTTCCTGTGGAAGAGCTTTTCCTCACGAACGGAAAGGCAAGGACCCTGATGCTCGGACGCAAGAAGGTCTTTCTGAAACACGCCCCTTCCTGGCAGACGGCAATGCCGAACTCCAAGGCAGGTGAAGCTATCAGGGCAATTTCACATATGGGCCCGCAGCGCGCAGCGTCTCTCGCAAAAGCAGTACGCAGCAAGCTGACCACCAGGGAGTGGGAACAGGTTTCCAAGATGAAGCCAAGCGTTCCTGCATGGATGGTAAATGCAATCAACGAGACGGAACTTGCCAACTAATTTTCTTGAACTGGACTGAGATGCCCAGGAACGGGCAATCAGTTTCGCCTCACGACGTCAGGCCCGCAGGCTTAGACAAGGCTGGTGTTTGGGGACTTCATTCGAGGATTGAACACGGCAATTTGCGCTAAATCAGTGACATGACAGATAGGAACTTGCGCGATCGGCCTGCAAATCCCGACAGAATTGTCAAAAAAGTATCAGCGAGAGGTCGATGGCGTAGTAGCGATCGCTGATGCCTGCGCGTAAAGTCCCTTCATCAAAAGATGATGACCTCTGGGAGGAGGCGCCATTGCCGGAGAATTTCCGGTTGAAGCGCAGGGAGGAAGGTTCCATGAATCCGGATTTGGAAGTGGTCGCGATCGGCAGCGGCGAGTCCTTCAAGGCCTGGGAGCATGGTTATCCCTACCGTACGGTCCGCTGGCACTTCCATCCCGAATATGAGATCCACCATGTCGTCGCGACGACGGGACAATATTTCGTCGGCGATTTCATCGGCGAATTCGAGCCCGACAACCTTGTGCTCACCGGACCGAACCTGCCGCACAATTGGGTGAGCGACGTGCCGCCGGGCACATGCCTGCCACTGCGCTGCCGGGTGCTTCAATTCACCGAGTCCTTCCTTGCAGATGCAAGTCGGATTTTTCCGGAACTCTCGGCTTGTGCCGGGATCTTGGAAATGAGCCGTCGGGGTGCGCTGTTTACACCGGAAACGGCGTCGCTCGTCGGCCCTCTCCTTGGGGAACTGGTCGAAGCCAAGGGAATTCGCCGCATTGAACTTTTCATGAACGTGCTCGATACGCTGAGTTCTGCGCAGGGCACGCGCACCCTTGCAAGCGCGCTTTATCATCCGGATCCCTCGGGCTTCATGTCAGCCGGAGTGAACCAGGCGCTGGCCTTTATCAACACGCATCTCACAGAACCTTTCAGTGAAGGTGACCTTGCCGAGTTGACCGGGCAAAGCCCAAGTGCGTTCTCCCGCAGCTTCCGTCGGCACACCGGCATGGCGCTCGTCCAATATGTGAACCGGCTGCGGATCAACTTCGCCTGCCATCTGCTGATGAGCGAAACCGCCATGTCGATAACCGACATCTGCTTTGCAGCCGGCTTTAACAATATCTCGAATTTCAATCGCCGTTTTCTGGATCAAAAGGGCATGGCGCCCTCGCGTTTCAGAACATTGCTGGCACAAAATGCAAGAGCGGTGGAGGCCGCCTAAAAAAGGAGGACCGGGGAGGAGAAAACGAACAACCAGGGCAAGGCGAACGGGCACGCAAGTGGCCCGATCGGGATTGCTTGTCCGCAAACCAGCCTGAGAGGCGCTGCTCAAGAAGGCGCCTCGGACGGCCGGATCTTACAAAGAGTATCGAGTTCGAGCGAGCTTGAGACTTCGTTGAAACAGTTACCATTTGGTACGGAGAAATTCCAATGACCCAATTCGCATGGAAATTGGCAGGCGCAGCAGCGCTCGCCGTCGCTCTTCTCAGCGGCACGTCGGCCCTTGCACAGTCTGCAAAGGTAACCGATGCAACGGTCGCCTTTCTGATGCCCGACCAGAGCTCCACACGCTATGAGGAGCACGACTATCCGGGCTTTGAGGCGGAAATGAAAAAGCTCTGCGCCGGTTGCAAGGTGATTTACCAGAACGCAAACGGCGACGCTTCGCGCCAGCAGCAGCAGTTCAACTCGGCAATCTCGCAAGGCGCCAAGGCGATCGTGCTCGACCCGGTCGATTCCACCGCTGCCGCGTCGCTGGTCAAAATGGCGCAGAGCCAAGGCGTCAAGGTGATCGCCTATGACCGGCCGATTCCCTCTGCCGCGGCAGACTATTACGTCTCCTTCAACAATGAGGAAATCGGCAAGATGATCGCCAAATCGCTGGTCGATCATCTGAAGGAAAAGAACGTCCAGGCTGGCGACGGCGGTCTTCTTGAGATCAACGGCTCGCCGACGGATGCTGCCGCAGGCCTCATCAAGAAGGGTATCCATGCCGGTCTCGCCGAAGGCGGCTATCCGATCCTTGCCGAATTCGATACGCCGGAATGGGCTCCGCCGAAGGCGCAACAGTGGGCGAGCGGACAGATCACCCGTTTCGGCAAGAAGATCATCGGTGTTGTGGCCGCCAATGACGGCACGGGTGGTGCTGCCGTTGCAGCCTTCAAGGCTGCCGGCATCGATCCTGTGCCGCCGGTCACCGGCAACGATGCGACGATCGCTGGCCTGCAGCTCATCATCGCAGGCGATCAGTACAACACCATCTCCAAGCCAAGCGAGATCGTGGCCGCCGCTGCGGCGAATGTCGCCATCCAGCTGCTATCGGGCGAAACCCCGAAGGCCGATACCACACTCTTCGACACGCCGACGCAACTCTTCACGCCGGCGCTCGTTACCGCTGAAAACCTGAAGGCCGAGATCATCGACAAAACCGTCAACGGCAAACCGATCCAGACCCCGGAGCAACTGTGCACGGATCGCTACGCCGAGGGCTGCAAAAAGCTCGGCATCGGCAGCTGATCTGTCCTCCCAGAAGGTCCTTCGACCGCTCTTGCGAGCGGCCGGAGGACCTGAAATTCATGATGAAAGGCTCGCGACAGATGACTGACGCTTCCAACCAAGCAGCCCCGGCCGGCGAAGTGGTCCTCAGCCTAAAAGGTATCTCGAAACATTTCGGTGCCGTCTCGGCGCTCACCGATATCGATCTTGACGTTCACGCAGGCGAGGTCGTGGCGCTCGTCGGCGACAACGGCGCCGGCAAATCGACGCTCGTGAAGATCCTTGCCGGCGTCCACCAGCCAAGTTCGGGCGAGATCACTTTCCGCGGCAGCAAGGTGACGTTGGCCGACCCGAGTGCGGCCCTGTCCTTGGGGATTGCGACCGTGTTTCAGGATCTTGCACTGTGCGAGAACCTTGATGTCGTTGCCAACATCTTCCTCGGCCGGGAGCTCAGTCCGTTAAGGCTTGACGAGACCGCGATGGAGGTTCGTGCCTGGACGCTGTTGAACGAGCTTTCAGCCCGCATTCCAAGTGTCCGCATTCCGATCGCATCGCTGTCGGGTGGACAGCGACAGACGGTGGCGATCGCCCGGTCCCTGCTTCTGGAGCCGAAGCTCATCCTGCTCGACGAGCCGACGGCCGCCCTTGGCGTTGCCCAGACGGCAGAGGTCCTGAACCTGATCGAGCGGGTGCGCGACCGCGGCCTCGGGGTCGTAATGATCAGCCATAATATGGAGGACGTGCGTGCAGTCGCCGATCGCATCGTCGTCTTGAGGCTCGGGCGGAACAACGGAGTTTTCTATCCCGATGCGTCCAACCAGGAACTCGTCACCGCCATTACCGGGGCGACCGAAAATGCAGTCTCGCGCCGCGCCGGCCGTCGTCAGGCGCAGCGGGATATGAGGCAGGAGGGTCAGATATGACCAGCGATGTGAAACAAACAGCAACGCTTCTGGATCGCGGCGACGTTCGCGTCAGCCACGATGCGGGCATTGGCGCGACGATTCGCTCTTCGATCGATAAGGTGCGCTCGGGCGATCTCGGCTCGCTTCCTGTGGTCGTCGGCCTGGTGATCATCTGGACGGTTTTCGGTACCCTCAACCCGACATTTCTTTCAAGCAACAACCTTGCAAACCTGCTTTTCGACGCATCAACGGTCGGGGTGATTTCCCTTGGAATCGTTTGCGTGCTGATGGTCGGCGAAATCGACCTGTCCGTTGGTTCAATCAGTGGCTTTGCTTCCGCCATGGTCGGCATGCTGTGGGTCAACCAGGGCTGGCCCGTGGCGGTTGCGATCATTGCCGCGGTCCTTGTCGGCGGATTGATCGGCGCGCTCTATGCTCTGCTTTTCAATCGCCTTGGAATGCCAAGTTTCGTTTCGACGCTTGCCGGCCTGCTGGCGGTGCTCGGAATGCAGCTCTATCTGCTTGGCGCAACAGGCTCGATCAACCTGCCTTACGGCTCGTCTTTGGTGAATTTCGGGCAGCTGCTCGTCATTCCGCGTCCACTCGCATACTTGTTTGCGCTGCTACCGGGCGTCGTGATGCTGATTTCAGGCTATCGGGCCGCGCAACGCCGCAGACAAGCCAATCTTTCGTCGCGCTCGATCGGTGCTCTCGTCGTGCGTGTCGCTGCAATCACGATCCTTCTCGAATTCGTCGTCTTTTATCTCAACCAGGATCGCGGCATCCCGTGGATGTTCGCGCTCTTCGTCGCGCTTGCGATCGTGATGAACTACGCGCTCACGCGGACTCAATGGGGCCGCTCGATGGCGGCCGTCGGCGGCAATCGCGAGGCGGCACGCCGTGCAGGCATCAATGTCCGGCTCATCTACACAAGCGCCTTCGTTCTTTGTGCCATGTTTGCCGCATTCGGCGGCGTGCTTGCGGCGGCTCGTCTGGCATCGGCAAGCCAGCAGGCCGGGACGGGCGACGTCAACCTGAATGCGATCGCCGCAGCCGTCATCGGCGGAACAAGCCTCTTCGGTGGCCGCGGCAGCGCCTACTCGGCACTTCTCGGCATCATCGTTATCCAGTCGATCGCAAGCGGTCTGACGATGCTCGATCTGTCTTCGGCCCTTCGCTACATGATCACCGGCGCAGTTCTTGCCATTGCAGTCATCGTCGACTCGCTGGCACGCCGGTCGAGAGTCTCGCACGGCCGCGCCTGATACAACTACGAAAGCAAGGATTGATATGGGACAGGAACTTTCTGGAAAGGTCGCAGCGATCACCGGGGCTGCCTCGGGGATCGGTCTTGAATGCGCCAAATCTTTATTGCGGGAGGGTGCGAGCGTTGCACTCATCGACAAGGCCGAAGATTCATTGAGGAGCATATGCTCCGAGCTGGGTGCGAATGCTTTCCCTCTGGCCGCCGATCTGACCAATCCCGCCAGCGTCTCAACGATGATGCCCCAGATTTTGCAGCAGTTCGGAAAGCTCGATATCTTTCACGCCAATGCGGGCTCCTACATCGGCGGGGAGGTCGTAGACGGCGATCCGGATGCCTGGGACCGAATGCTGAACTTGAATATCAATGCAGCCTTCCGATCGGTTCAGGCGGTCTTGCCTCATATGGTGGAGAGAAAGACCGGCGACATCATCATGACCAGTTCGATCGCCGGTCTGGTTCCCGTGGTCTGGGAGCCGATCTATACTGCGTCGAAACATGCCGTGCAGGCCTTCGTCCATACGGTCAGGCGCCAGGTCATAAAGCATGGCATTCGCGTCGGCGCGGTCGCACCCGGCCCGGTGGTGACGGCGCTGATCAGCGACTGGCCGAAGGAAAAACTTGATGAGACGATTGCCGCAGGAGGATTGATGGAAGCCAAGGAGGTTGCAGACGCGGTGCTCTTCATGCTGACGCGACCACGCAACGTGACGATCCGCGACCTCGTCATCTTGCCGCACAGCACGGATCTTTGACCATGGCGCAGTTCTTTATCGGCGTCGATGTGGGTACAGGCAGCGCGCGCGCAGGCGTCTTCGACGAGTACGGCATTCTGCTGGCGGCTGCAAAACGCCCCATCACGATCTGGTATGAGGCAGGCAGCATCGTCGAGCAATCGAGCGAGCAGATATGGAAAGCGGTCTGCGACAGCGTCAGGGAAGCTGTCACAGCGGCGGGAATTCCGCCTGCAGCTGTTGCCGGTCTCGGTTTTGATGCCACCTGTTCTCTCGTTGCAGTGACGGCCGACGGCGCGCCGGTCGCCGTTGGTTCCTCCGGCGACCCCAACCGCAATATCATCGTCTGGATGGATCACCGTGCCTCCGGTGAAGCTGCGGAAATCAATGCCGGAGACCACAAGGTCCTGCGTTATGTCGGCGGGCGGATCTCTCCGGAAATGGAAACGCCGAAGCTTCTCTGGCTGAAGCGCAATCTGCCGGCTTCCTTTGCCGCTGCCGGTCACTTCTTCGACCTTGCGGACTATCTGACCTGGCGCGCAACCGGCTCGCTCAGCCGGTCGGTCTGCACGGTCACCTGCAAATGGACCTTTCTTGCCCATGAGAACCGTTGGGACGCACGGTACTTCGAGGCGATCGGGCTCGAAGAATTGGCAGCCGAAGGCTTTTCCAGGATAGGCACGGACATCGTCGATCCCGGCACGGCGCTGGCAAGCGGGCTCACCGAACAAGCCGCCGCCGATCTCGGATTGACGGTCGCGACGCCGGTCGGAGCCGCGCTGATCGATGCGCATGCGGGCGGTGTCGGCACGCTCGGTGGGGCCGAGGCAAGCGGCCATTCGGATGTCAGAAACAGGCTTGCCTACATCTTCGGTACATCCGCGTGCTCGATGGCCTCAAGCGACAATCCGGTATTCGTCGATGGCGTCTGGGGACCGTACTTCTCGGCCATGGTGCCAGGACTCTGGCTGACGGAAGGCGGGCAGTCAGCGGCAGGTGCTGCCATAGACCATCTTGTAACGATGCATCCCGCGTCCGGTGAAGCGCAGGCGAAAGCGGACGCTGCGGGTGTGTCTCTTGTTACATGGCTTGATCGGCAAGCCACCGAGATGTGCCCGGACCTTGGGCGCGCCGTCGAGCTTGCCAGGTCTCTTCACGTCGTGCCGGAGTTTCTCGGAAACCGATCACCGCATGCCGACCCCGACGCGCGGGCAGTCGTCGCCGGCCTCGGACTTGATACGGACATTGCCGACCTGATTTCCCTCTACGTCGCCGGCCTCTGTGGCATCGGCTACGGCCTCAGGCAGCTCCTGGAAAAACTGGCGCAGGACGGCATTACGCTTGACCTGATCGTTGCCAGCGGTGGTGCGGCGCAAAGCAATCTCGTGCGCCAGCTTCTGGCCGATACGACGAATCTGCCCGTGGCGATTGCCGATACCGAGGAGCCTGTGTTGCTCGGTGCAGCAATGCTCGGGGCCGTCGCTGGCCGACATCGTCATTCCCTACCGGAAGCGATGAAGGCGATGTCGCGTCTTTCCAAAACTTTCCATCCGACCGGTGGCGCGATTGCGGCTCTTCACAAAAAAAGGTACCGGGCTTTCGAATTGCTGCAGTCTGCGGACCGGAATGTCCGTTCGCTTTCACCGACCGGCGATTGATCGCTTCCTCTGCTGAAGGGAAGAGGCGATGTCTATCGGGAGCGGCTCATTGCGATCAGGAAAAACGGCCACCGGCGAGAGCTGTCAGCAGACCTGCCACGGAAAAAGGATGGTTCTTCCCACCCAATCGGCCGCGATCAATATGAGTGCACCGTAGAGGGCGGATGCGAAAATTTCGTCGGCCGTGGATCTCGATGAGACAAAGGAAAATGGCGCGAAGGGCAACGACACCGAGTCCCAGCGAGCGCGACAAGGTTTCGCCAAGCGGCAAGACGGCGAGCCAGTGGGTCGTCAAAGGCGCGAAGGATAGAGGAAGGATCGCGACAGCGCCTGCTGCCAGCGTACGGCCTTCGATGGCGAAGCTGACGCCTTGAAGAGAGAGCATGGACTTTGGTGCCCGCCTCGGAGCCTTTCGCTTTAGCGGCAGTTGCCGCTTTCTTATCAACATGCAATGTCATGCGAGCGCCTATTGGCTCTCGTAAAAAAATATGAGAATGCGGTTCATGTTTCGTATCAATGCGCGCGTATCGTCAACGCCGCCGCTTAAGTCCACTCCATTAAAGGTCGAAATGCTCCGCCGTTTCTTTTCCTATTACAGGCCCTATCGCGGCCTCTTCGCACTGGATTTCAGCTGCGCGATCATCTCCGGCCTGCTCGAGCTCGGCTTTCCGATGGCTGTGAAGCTGTTCGTCGATCGGCTTCTGATCGGCCAGGACTGGCTGCTCATTTTATTGGCATGTGCCGGTCTTCTGGTGGTTTATGCAATCAACACCGGCCTGATGGCGATCGTCACCTATTGGGGTCACATGCTCGGCATCAACATCGAGACCGACATGCGCCGCGCGGCCTTCGATCATCTTCAGAAGCTCTCCTTCAGCTATTACGACAATCAGAAGACCGGCCATCTGGTCGGCCGTCTAACGAAGGATCTCGAAGAGATCGGCGAGGTTGCCCATCACGGTCCGGAGGATCTCTTCATTGCGGTGATGACTTTTGCCGGCGCGCTCATCTTGATGCTGACTGTCAATTGGCAACTCGCGCTCATCACCGCCATCATCGTGCCGCTGACGGCATGGGTGACCAGTCGTTACGGAACCCGGATGACGAGGAATTCGCGGGCGCTCTTCGGGCGCGTCGGCGATTTCAACGCCCGGATCGAAGAGAGTGTCGGCGGTGTCAGGGTCGTGCAGGCCTTCGGCAACGAGGACCATGAACGGGCTCTCTTCGAAAATGACAATCAAAGCTACCGAAAGACGAAACTCGAAGCCTACCGCATTATGGCTGCCAGCACGTCGTTGAGTTACATGAGCATGCGGCTGACGCAGATGATCGTGATGATCGCCGGCAGCTATTTCGTTCTGGCAGGCGAGCTGACGGCCGGTGGTTTCATTGGTTTCCTGCTTCTCGTCGGCGTTTTCTTCCGGCCCGTCGAGAAGATCAACTCGGTTATCGAGACCTACCCGAAAGGCATTGCCGGTTTCCGGCGGTTTACCGAACTGATCGACACAGAACCCGATATCGAGGATGCGGCCAACGCGATCGAAGTCGATCATTTGAAGGGCGAAATCGCCTATCGCGACGTGTCTTTCGCCTATAGCAGCGGAAAGCCGGCGCTTAAGCATGTCAATCTGACGATCAGGGCAGGTGAGACGGTTGCATTCGTCGGCCCCTCTGGTGCGGGAAAGACGACGATATGCTCGCTGCTGCCACGTTTTTATGAAGTCGGCGACGGCGCAATCTCGGTGGACGGCATCGACATCCGCCATATGAAACTCGCCTCGCTCAGACGTCAGATCGGCGTCGTGCAGCAGGATGTCTTCCTGTTCGCAGGAACGATTCGCGAAAACATCGCCTATGGAAGGCTGGACGCTGGCGAAACCGATATCGTCGAGGCGGCCATGCGCGCCAAGCTTGACGACATGATCGCCTCGCTACCAAACGGGCTGGATACGATGATCGGCGAACGCGGCGTCAAATTGTCGGGTGGCCAGAAACAGCGCCTGGCCATTGCCCGCATGTTCTTGAAGAACCCGCCGATCCTCATCCTTGACGAGGCGACGTCGGCGCTCGACACAGAGACCGAACGTCAGATACAGCAATCGCTGGCCAAGCTTGCCGAAGGCAGGACGACGCTGATTATCGCGCACCGGCTGGCAACAATACGCGACGCGGACCGGATCGTTGTCGTCGACGGCTCACGTGTCGTGGAAGAGGGTTCGCATGTCGAGTTGCTGCAGCGGCGCGGCCATTACAGGCGCCTATACGATGCCCAGCTTGCCACCAGTTCTTGACCACAGCCATGAGGCGGTTGCCGTCTCGACAGTCGTGGCGAAGCAAATTATCTATAAAAAATGACCGATCACAGTGACGAGACAATTGCCGCGCGGATAAGCCGCGTACTTGCTGACCGGATCGTGACAGGACAGCTCGCACCCGGCTCCAAACTCAAGCAGGATCATATCGCCGAAGAATTTGGCTCCAGTCATGTACCGGTGCGCGAGGCGCTCCGGCGGCTGGAGGCGCAGGGGCTTGCAATCAGCGAGCCAAGGCGAGGCGTCCGCGTTGCGTCATTCGATCTTGCAGAAGTGCAGGAAGTAGCGCGCATGCGCGCTGCGCTTGAAGTTCTGGCGCTTCGCCATGCTGCTCCCCACCTGACGCCGTCCATCCTCGATCAGGCCGAGCGCGCCACCGTTGAGGGCGACCATGCCGTTGATGTTCGCGGTTGGGAAGCTGCAAACAGGCGCTTTCACCGGCTGGTACTTTCGCCTTGCGGGATGCCGCGCCTCTTGGCGGCAATCGATGATCTGCACGCTGCGAGCGCGCGGTTTCTTTTCGCGACGTGGAACTCGGGCTGGATGACACCCAAGGACCGCGATCATCGAGCGATCCTCGGTTTTCTTCGCGAGGGAGAAACCGAACACGCGGCCACTGTCCTGGAACGGCACGTCCAATGGATCGGCAGACGGCCGGCAAGAAGCGGCGGTGCAGCTGACGCCGAGCGTTTCGCGATCGTCGGCTGAGCGGCCGTTTTCCCACCGCTGCAATCTGTCGCTGGCGGAAAATTCGCCTCTGCACTTGCCTTATGTTGCGCTGCATTATTATAGATAAAACTGGAACATATCTATATAGCAACGCATCCATAAGGGAGGACCTGGTTCGATGCAGGCTGAAACGGCTGATTTGAATGGTGCGCACGAGATTGCAGAGCCGCTTTCCACTCGGCATCGGGCTGACGAAGCAGAAATTATCTATAATTTGCCGTTCAACGATCTCCTTTTTCGCGCTCACAGCGTTCATCGCGAAAACTTTGATCCGAACGCCGTGCAGATGAGCCGTCTGCTGTCCATCAAGACCGGCGGCTGTGCCGAGGACTGCGGCTATTGCAGCCAGTCAGCCCATTATCCGACCGGGCTCAAGGCCTCGAAGCTGATGGAGGTCGAGCGTGTCCTTGCCGAAGCGCGCAAGGCAAAGGAGGGCGGCGCGACCCGCTATTGCATGGGCGCGGCATGGCGCAGCCCGAAGGATCGCGACATGGATGCGATCGCTGCCATGGTTAAGGGCGTCAAGGCGCTGGGCATGGAAACCTGCATGACGCTCGGCATGCTGACGCCGGCGCAGAGCGCTGCGCTCGCGCAAGCGGGGCTTGACTATTACAACCACAATATCGACACCTCCGAACGCTTCTACGGCGAGATCATAACCACGCGGACATTTGCCGACCGTTTGGAGACATTGTCGAATGTTCGTGACGCCGGCATCAAGGTCTGTGCCGGCGGCATCCTCGGGATGGGAGAGACGGCCGCCGACCGCATCGCGATGCTGGTGACGCTTGCCAATCTGGCCGTGCCTCCAGAGAGCGTGCCGATCAACATGCTGATCCCGATCCCGGGTTCGAAGCTTGCCAATGTTGAACCCGTCGATCCGATCGAGTTCGTGCGAACGATCGCTCTGGCTCGCATTTTGATGCCAGCCTCGCACCTGCGGCTTTCGGCGGGACGCTCCGACATGAGCGATGAGATGCAGGCCCTCTGTTTCTTCGCCGGTGCCAATTCCATCTTCGTCGGCGATACTCTTTTGACAGCCGACAATCCAGGGGAGGACGATGACAGCGCATTGTTTCGCCGCCTCGGTCTAAAGCCGATGGAGCTGGACGGCGGGGAGACGGCCCCATGAGGTTTGCGGGCCTTGTCCGCTACGAGCGGACACTGGCCGGCCTTAAGCGGAAGGGCCGCGCCCGGGCGCTGATCGGCCAGAGGGGTATCGATTTCACGTCGAACGACTATCTGGGGCTTGCTCAATCGGAGCGCCTGAAGAACGCGATTGCCGAAGCGATCGGCCGCGGCGTTGCGATCGGGGCAGGGGGGTCGAGGCTGCTGCGGGGCAATCATGCCGAGCACGAAGCGCTCGAGGAGCAGGCAGCCGCATATTTCGGAACCGAAAGGGCCGTCTATTTCGGCAGCGGCTACGCAGCCAACGTCGCTGTCTTTTCGACCCTTCCGCAGCGCGAGGACATCATCGTCCACGATGCCCTGATCCACGCAAGCGCGCATGAGGGGATCGCGGCGAGCAAGGCACGGGCGATGTCGGTCGCCCACAACGATGTTGCCGCCTTCGATGAGGCGATCAGGAGATGGCGCCGGTCAGGCGGCACTGGCCGGGCGTGGATTGCCGTCGAGAGCCTCTATTCCATGGACGGCGATCGCGCACCGCTTGCTCAACTTGCAATCATTGCGAATGCGCATGATGCCTTCCTGGTCGTGGACGAAGCGCATGCAACCGGTGTCTTCGGACCCGGAGGGCGCGGTTTTTCGGCAGGTCTGGAAGCGCACGACAACCTCATCGTCCTTCACACCTGCGGCAAGGCGCTCGGTGTTGCCGGAGCGCTGCTTTCTGCAAGCGCTGTCATTTGCGACTACCTCGTCAACCGCGCCCGCGGTTTCATCTATTCGACGGCACCCTCGCCGTTGATGGCGGCTGCTGTTGGCGAAGCGTTGCGTATCCTCGAGGACGAGCCGCAGCGGCGCGCGGAGCTCGACAAGCTGCGGGCCTTTGCAAACTCCGCACTTGCCGCTGCCACCGGTGCCAAAGGCAGCGGATCCCAGATCCTGCCGGTCATGATCGGCGACAATGCGCGCGCCGTTGCGATTGCCGCGCAGATGCGCGACCAAGGCTTCGACATCAGGGCAATCCGTCCGCCGACCGTGCCGGAGGGGACAGCGCGGCTGAGAATCGCAATCACGCTTAACGTGGATTCCAGCATGATTTCCAGCATGTTCGAGCAACTTGCCGCCGTCCTGGCGGGGAAGGAGCGGTCATGACGGAGGCTTGCGTGGTCACCGGGACGGATACCGGTATCGGCAAGACGTGGTTCGCCGCTGCCCTGACGCAGGCATTGGATGGCTATTACTGGAAGCCGGTGCAGGCGGGTCTTGAGGAAGAGACAGACAGCCAAGCTGTCGCACGGCTGGGCGGCATTTCTCCGTCACGGATCATTCCGGAGGCTTACAGGCTGAAGACACCAGCATCTCCCCATCTCTCGGCCAGGCTCGATTGCGTGTCGGTTGAGCCCGAGAAACTGATCCTTCCTGAAACCGACCACCCTCTGGTCGTTGAAGGGGCCGGCGGCCTTTTGGTGCCGCTTACCGAGCGGCTGTTGTTCGCGGATGTCTTTGCCCGTTGGCAGGTCCCTGTCATTTTGTGCGCGAGGACCACACTTGGAACGATCAATCATACGCTGCTGTCGCTAGAGGCGCTGAAGCACCGTGCCATGCCGATCCTCGGTGTTGCTTTCATCGGTGACGAGAACGCCGAAACGCAGCGGGTCATCGCCGAGATCGGAGGTATTCGGTCGCTTGGCCGCCTGCCGTGGTTGACTGGTCCAACGCCCAAGACACTGCGGGAGGCTTTCGCCGAAAACATCGATATTGGACGCATCAAGGCAGCTCTGGCATGACGCATTCTCGTGTATGGCATCCCTTCACCCAGCACGCGCTCGAACCGCGCATGAAGCCGATCGTTGAGACGGCAGGCGCCTACCTTATCGATGAGGACGGCAATCATGTTCTTGACGCGATCTCATCGTGGTGGGTGATCACCCATGGCCATCGGCACCCTGCCATCATGAGCGCAATTGGTGCTGCCGCCGGACGTTATGACCAGCTCATCTTCGCCGAATATACGCATGCGCCGGCCGAAGAGCTGGCTGAAGGGCTGATCGCCGTTGCACCGCCAGGGCTTGCCCATGTCTTTTATTCCGACAGCGGATCGACCGCAGTCGAGGTCGCACTGAAGATGGCGCTCGGTTTTTTCCATAACAAAGGCGAGCGGCGCAATCGCATCGTCGTCATGGAACATGCCTATCACGGCGATACGATCGGCACGATGTCGGCCGGTGAGCGCGGCGTGTTCAATGCCGCCTACGAACCGCTGCTCTTTGCCGTCGACCGACTGCCTTTCCCAGAGGCCGGCCGCGAGCAGGAAACTCTCGATGCCCTCGAAAGCTACTGCCGGTCGGGCGAAGTCGCAGCTCTTCTCATCGAGCCGCTCGTCCTCGGGGCGGGCGGCATGAAGATCTATGCGCCGTCGCTCCTTGCGAGCCTCAAGGAGGTTGCCGAGCGTTGCGGGACGCTTCTCATTGCCGATGAAGTGATGACTGGTTGGGGGCGCACCGGAACGCTCTTTGGCTGTGAGCAGGCAGCGATCACCCCGGACATCCTCTGTACGTCGAAAGGCCTGACGGGAGGTGCTCTACCGCTGGCTGCAACGCTGTGCACGGCGGAAATCTTCGACGCGCACCTCTCCACTGACCGCCGCAGAACCTTCTTTCATTCGAGTTCCTACACGGCCAATCCGATTGCCTGCGCAGCAGCGGTTGCCAATCTTTCCGTCTGGCGGGATGAGCCGGTGCAGGCACGGCTCAAGGCCCTCGCGGAAGCGCATCGAGCGCATCTGACCCGCTTTTCGAACGACGTCCGTTTCCGCAATGTTCGGCAAATCGGAACGATCGCGGCTCTCGATCTCGATGTCGTGGCGGGTGGATACCTGGCACAGGTCGGGCCGAGGCTGCGCGCATTCTTCCGGGAGCGCCACCTGCTCATCCGGCCGCTCGGCAATGTCATCTACCTGATGCCGCCCTATTGCATAACGGTGAAGGAGCTCGATCGCGCCTATGAAGCGATTGAAGAAGCCGCCTTTCACTTCAGGGTATCGGCATGACCGCGGCGAGGGCTTCACGGCTGGCGGGCTTCGGGCACAGCGTGCCGGCGCGACGGGTCGAAAACGGCGAGATTGAGCGGGCGCTTGGGCTCGAACCCGGCTGGATCGAACGCCGTACAGGCATTCGTGCCAGGCACTGGGCGGAAGAGGGCGACACTTTGAGCGGGCTTGCGGCCCGCGCCGGGGCCATGGCCCTTAGCGATGCCGCCATCGACCGGGCCGAAATCGCCTTGACGCTGCTTGCAACCTCGACCCCCGACCATTTGCTGCCGCCGTCAGCGCCCTTGCTTGCCCATCGCCTCGGTCTTGCAAATTCCGGAGCAATCGATCTTGCGGGCGCCTGTTCGGGCTTTCTTTACGCGCTGACACTTGCCGACGGCTTTGTTCGAAGCCAAGCAAGACCGGTACTCGTCATTGCCGCAAACATCTTAAGCCGGCGGATCAACCCGGCCGAACGCGCCAGCTCGGTTCTGTTTGCCGACGCAGCCGGTGCGGTCGTGCTTTCGCCATCGGTCGAGCCCCGCACCGGTCTCCTCGGCGTCGATCTCACCTCCGATGGAAGCGGTTACGACCTGATCTCGATCGCTGCCGGGGGCAGCAACCGCCCGTTTGCGCCGGGGATGAGGGCCGAGGACTTTCTTATGACGATGCGCGACGGACGTGAGGTGTTTTCGCGTGCCGTCGAGATGATGACGGCTTCTTCGCTGCGGGCGCTCGAGCGCGCCGGCATGATCACGGCGAATATCAGCCGGTTCGTGCCGCACCAGGCCAATACGCGGATCTTCAGCGCCGTGGGCGAGAAGCTGGGTATCTCGGACGTCAAAACCGTCAGCACAATTGCCGACTACGGCAATTCATCTGCCGCGACCATTGCCCTGTCCTTGTCGATTGCCAGGGACAAACGGCCGTTTGCATCGGGCGAGGCGGTGCTTTTAACGGCTGCGGGTGCCGGATTGACCGGTGGTGCCTTGGTTTTGGGATTTTGACAGGTTTGCTCGGGTCACCGGTTGGCAGGGCTGCGGCCGTAAAGCAGCAGCATGGCGATGATGACTACGCCGTAGATGATCTGCCGTCCTGCCTCCGGCATCTGCATGACCGAGAGGATCGACTGCAGGAGGGTGATTAAGATCACGCCGGCGACCGTGCCGAGGTAAGAACCCCTGCCGCCGAGAATGGATGTTCCGCCGAGGACGACGGCGGCGATCGAGGGCAAAAGATAGGCGTCGCCCATCGATTGGGCTGCCTTCGACGCATAGCCGGCAAGCAGGACGCCGCCAAAGGCACTGAGGGCACCGGAGGCGATGAAGGCGATCAGGACGATCCGGCGGGTGTTGATGCCGGAAAGATAGGCCGCGCTCTCGCGGTTGCCAATGCCGTAGACGGAGCGGCCGAAAGTGGTGCGTGTGAGGGCAAAGACGGTGCTCGCACCGATCACGGCCCAGATGAGCACGGCATTGGGTATGCCGGGGAGAAGAAAGCCGGTTGCCAGGTAACGCATGGCAAATGTAGCCGAATCCTGTGGCGAGAAACCACCGGTATAAAGAACCATCAACCCCTGCGCGACGGCGTTGGTCGCAAGCGTGATGATCATCGAGGGAATGCGCAGATAAGCGACGCCGATCCCGTTGGCGAGGCCGATCGCCATGCCGCAGACAATTCCGAACGGAATAGCAAGCATCTCGCCTGCAGGACCATATGCGGCCGCAGCACAAGCCATCATTCCGCCAACGGCGACCGACCAGGGAACGGAAAGATCGATCTGGCCGAGCAGGATGACGATCATCATGCCGGTGGCAATGACGCCAAGGAAGGATGCCACTTTCAACTGCTGCAGGAGATATTCGGGCGACAGGAAACTCGTCGAATAAAAACTGCCGATGATCAGCAAAAGGATGATGCAGCCGAAGGCCGTCGCGATCGCCGGATCGAGCCGCCGCACGATTTTAGGCAGAGAGCGCACCGGCTCTTCTCGCGTTGCGTTGCTCATCCGAACCACTCCAGGCGATTGCGGACGCGGAACAATCCGAAGGCTCCGAGGCTGACGGCGACGAGCAGCACCACACCCTGGAACAGAGGCTGCCATAGCGGATCGAAATCGAAGACGAAAAGCAGGTCGCCGATGGTGCGGAAAGCGAGCGCTCCGAATATCGCACCGATCGCGCTGCCCTTGCCGCCAAAAAGGGATACGCCGCCGAGGACGACCGAGGCGATGGAAAAAAGCGTGTAGGCATTGCCGCTCGCAAGGGCTGCCTCGCCCGTGAAAGTGAAGAATGTGAGAAACAGACCGCCGATCGAGGCAAGAAGACCGGCCAGGGCATAGGCAGTAAACTTGGCGCGGCGGATCGGTAGTCCGGACATATAGGCTGCGGTTTCCGAGGAGCCGGATGCATAAGCTGTCCGTCCGATGATCGAGCGGCTGAACGGCACCCAAATGATGACGACGATGGCAGCTAGGGCAACCAGGCTGGCGGGGACGGTGCCGAATATCTTTCCGGTCATGATATCTGCCAGTTCCTCATTGACCGAGCCGCCGGGAAAGGGCCGCAGCAGCAAGGCGATCCCGAAGAAGACCGCGCCCGTCGCGATGGTGGCGACAATCGGCTGCAATCTCCCATAAATGACGATCAGGCCGTTCAATGCCCCGCAGAAAAGACCGGTGGCCAGAACGGCGATCACGCCGAAGGCCGTTTCGATCGCCGTTCCCAGAACGATCCAGGAAGCCAGCGCATTGGTAAGGATGAAGATCATGCCGACGGATAGGTCGATGCCCGCCGTGATCACGACCAGCGTCTGCGCCATCGCGACGAAGGCAAGCAGAACACCCTTGTTGGCGGCGGTCTGCACGACATTGGCCGTTAAGCCGGCCGGATGATTGGAGACATAGATGGCAAACATGACGAGGAAAATACCGGCGGCCATCAGCGTGCTGCGCCGTTCGTTCAACCGGTAACGCCATTCCTTCATGCCGCGCTCTCCGCCTTCTTGCCCTCGACATTGAGCGCGCTTGCGACCAAAGCATGCTGTGTAATGCCGTCGTCCCTCAGTTCGCGCACGATGCTGCCGTTATAAACGACGAGAACGCGATCGCAGCAGCCGATCAGTTCATCGTAATCCGTCGAATAAAAAAGGATGGCCGCGCCTGCCTCGGCAAGCCGCCGCAGCAACTGGTAAATTTCCTGCTTGGTGCCGACATCGATGCCGCGTGTGGGGTCGTTGAGCAGCACGATCCGGGGCCGCCGCATCAGCCACTTGGCGATGACGACTTTTTGCTGATTGCCGCCAGAAAGCGCGCCGACCGGAATGTCGAGGCCTGCCGTCTTGATCGCCAGCAACTGCACCATCTCGTCGATCAGCTGTTCTTCCTTTTGCCGGTCTATGACCCCACCCTTGGATACCCGGTCCAGCACCGCGAAGGAGAGATTTTCCCGCACCGTCATCGGCAGCATCAATCCTTCGGTCTTGCGGTCCTCGGGGATCAGAGCCATGCCTATATGCTTTGAGCGTGCCACTGCCGGACTGGTGATTGCGACGGGCTTGCCATCGACAAGGACGGAGCCGGTGGTGCCGCGAAGCACGCCGAAAAGGGCAAGCAGCATTTCGCGCTGTCCTTGCCCGTCCAGACCGCCAAGGCCGACCACCTCGCCTCTGCCGACGGTAAGAGAAATGTCGCGCAGGCTGCCCCCCCAGCTGAGGTTGCGGCACTCAAGAGGGGGAGGAGCCGTATCGGCTGCCGCTCGCGCCGGCTTCGGCGGGAAGGCGCTGGAATATTCACGGCCGATCATCATTTCGACGATCTCGCTGCCGCTGCGCGTTCCGGCAGCAAAGCTCATGACATTGCGGCCATTGCGCAAAACCGTGCATTCATCGGCCAGTTCGGCGATCTCCTGCATGCGGTGTGAAATGTAAAGCAGCGCCAGGCCCTCGGATCGCAGTCGCCTCAGGACGGAAAAAACCTTGGCGACATCAGCCGCCGTCAGCGCTGACGTTCCTTCGTCGAGAATAAGAATGCGCGGCTTCCATGCGAGCGCCTTGGCGATCTCGACCAGTTGCCGACGCGACAAAGACAAATCCTTGATCAGCGCCCGCGGATGGATGTCTTCGGCGCCGGCCCGGGCCAGCATCTCCTCTGCGATCGCACGCTGGGCCTTGCGATTGATCAGGCCGAAATGGCGCGGCGGCGCGGCGATGCAGATGTTGTCGGCAACGCTCAGGTCGGGAATGAGCGAAAGCTCCTGGAACACGCAGGTGACCCCGGCAGCGGAGGCTTCGGCGGGGGACCTGAAGCTGACCGGGCGTCCGTTCAGCAACATTTGGCCTTCATCGGGCGCGACGACACCTGCCATGATCTTGATAAGGGTCGATTTTCCGGCGCCATTCTCGCCGAGAATGGCGTGAATCCGCCCGGGTCTTACGGCAAGTTCGGCATTTTCCAGTGCGTGAACGCCGCCATAACGCTTCGAGACACCGCTCATCTGGAAGAGGGGCGTTGCCGCCGGTATTTCTGATGTGATCATAAGGCTCCTCGAAACCGGTTTTTCTGGCGCGCCGCGGATACCCGCGACGCGCCGTTCAAGCGAGCGGCTTGGACCCGGTCTACTGGTTTTCCTTCGACTGCCCCATGATCTCCTGCGCGGTGAAGTTGATGCCGCAGGTCGGGAAGGCATTGCCGACGAAGAAGTTGTCGGATTGATCGGGGTAAAAGTCCTGGCCTTCCTTGAAGTTTGGATCTTCAACGATTGCCAGCGGCAGCTTGATGGATTGCGGCACGACCTGTCCTTCCAGCGCAGCGATCGCCGTCTTGATGGCAACCGCGACCTGTGCCGGTCCCGTACCGGCCGACGAGCATTTCAGGCCCTCGGCGGCGTGCTTGGCGCAGAACTTGCGAAAGCCGTTTTCCGTCTCTCCCCCGAAAGGCACAAACGGATGTCCGGCATCGATCATCGCCTGTACGACGCCGGTATCGCCGCCCTGCGCGGTGATGCCGTCAAATTTCTTGTGTACGGCAATTGCGTCAGCGGTCGCCTTTTGTGCTGTCGGATCGTCCCATTTTCCGAGCACTTCGACGACATCCCATTTCTTGCCGGTCGCAGCGAAGGTTTCGTGAATGCCGTTGTGACGGTCGGTATCGACCGAGGTGCCGGCAACGCCGCGCACTTCGAGAACCTTGCCGCCGTCAGGCAGGTGCTTTGCCAGCCAGTTTGCCCACAATACGCCGAGGCCCTTCTGGTCGACGTTGACGTTGATTGCGTCTTCGGTGTCGAGGATGTTGTCGAAGGCGACCAGGACGACGCCGGCCTGCTTGGCGCGCTTGATGACCGGTCCGAATGCCGTCGGGTTCTGCGCATTGACGACGATGGCGTCATAGCCTGAATCGATGAAGTTGTTGATTGCCGAAATCTGGGCAGGCACGTCCTCGCCAGTCGAAACGACCTTGAACTCCTTCAGTTTGGAGGCGACATCCGGCTGGGCGGCATAGGCTTTCGCCGTCTGGATCATCTGGATGCGCCAGGTATTGGCGATATAGCCGTTGGCGAGCGCTATGCGGTAGGGGCCGTCCTTCTTTGGAAACTTGAAGAACTTGGTTTCTGCCGTCCACGGCACGAAGCAGTCAGCTTCGGCCGCAGGCCCGCTGACGATTTCCGGCTCGGCAAGGGCCGTGGAGTGGCAAAGCGTGAATGCAGCCGCGGCCAGGATGCCGCCGACCAATGTCTTGTACATCGAATCCTCCCATTTGTTGCCGTGCTTGGACTGGCATCGAATGGGTGTCGGCATCATCGACGGCCGCTGCGGATTGTTTTCTGCAGTCGGGTGCCGGTCCGGCAAGGCATGTCGATACGCTGTCCAGATGACGTCAGACGGGCTCCTCTCCCCTGCGTCATGCGGGCGATGCTAGCGCTGCCAACCATGATTGTAAAGCGACCTGGAACGACCTGCTCTGTCAGGGATTCTTGCGATTAAGAAGCATTGCATTTTTGCGCAATCGATGTCTAAACCGAGAGCGATGGCGGGTCTTTTGCTGCCGCCTTTCTATGGCGCGGCCGTTTAAACCGAACCTGGATACGCCACAACCGAGCGGTGCGGATGAAGGCCGCCTGTAGAATTTGCTAGCTCCGTTTAGATCTGCCCGGATTTGGATGCTGCGAATTGACTGCGGACGATGCCGTGGCGCTGGAGCTTGTCGTAAAAAGTCTTGCGCGGTATGCCGAGCTCGGCAATCGTGCGGCGGACGTCGCCGCCATTGGCATCGAGCGCCTCACGGATGATGCTGGCCTCATAGCGGTCCAGTCTCTCGGGCAGGGGAAGGGCTTCGCCCGTCTCAGGTGCCGACGGCGGTGTACTTGCCGGTAACTGCTCAACGCCGAGGACGAAGCGTTCGGCAAAGTGCGACAGCTCGCGCACGTTGCCTGGCCAGTCGTGACCCTGCAAATGACGTTGAACGGCCGACGAGATCGCGGGAACTTCGCGTTTGAACCGCGACGCGGCGCGTTCGGCAAAATGGCCAAAGAGGAGGGGGATATCGTCCCGGCGCTCTCTAAGCGGCGGGATCGAGATCGTCACTACATTGAGCCGGTAATAGAGATCCTCACGAAAATCCCCACGCTGTTCTGCGTCTCCAAGATCCACCTTTGCAGCGGCCACGACGCGCAGGTCGACGGGCCTGACCTCATTAGTGCCGAGCGGCGTCACTTCCCGCATCTCGAGAACGCGCAGCATATGCACCTGGGTCGATGGAGGCATGCTCTCGATCTCGTCGAGAAAAAGCGTGCCGCCGCTTGCATGCTCGATGCGCCCGACGCGTTTCTTTTGCGCTCCGGTAAAGGCGCCGGGCTCATGGCCGAAGAGCTCGCTCTCTATGACCGTCTCGGGCAGCGCCCCGCAGTTGAGCGCAACGAAATTGCCCGATGCTCTGCGGCTCCATCGATGCAGCAGGCTGGCGACCACCTCCTTGCCGCTGCCGGTCTCGCCCGTGACGAGCACGTCGACCTCGGTATCGGCGATCTGGCGCAAGGTCCGGCGCAGCCGCTCCATGGTCGGTGTCTGGCCGATCAGCGGCAGGTCGTCCCGAGCTTGGTCGGCGGCCCGGCGGAGCGCCCTATTCTCCAGAACGAGGCCGCGTTTTTCGACCGCCCTTTTGACTGCTTGCACCAGCCTGTCGGTTGCAAACGGTTTGGTGATGAAGTCGTATGCGCCGTCCTGAATGGCCTTCACCGCCATTGGAATATCGCCGTGGCCGGTGATCAGGATGACCGGCAGGTCCTCATCTTCCTTCCGCACGCGATCGAAAAGCTGCAGGCCGTCAATCTGCGGCATGCGGATATCGGAAACGATCGCGCCTGCAAAATCGGCGTTAAGGGCACCGAGCGCTTCACTTGCCACCGAAAAGTCTGAAACTTTAAAGCCCGCAAGCTCCAAGGTTTGCTTGGTGGCCCGAAGAAGGTCCTTGTCATCGTCGATGAGAAAGATCGATAACGCATCCTTCATGCCTTTGCCCTCATAAGGTGGACTGTAAAACATGTGCCGTTGCCGCTGCTTGTGACATCGATCCGGCCGCCGTAATCGGCAACAATGTCCTTAGAAATGACAAGCCCGAGGCCCAAGCCCTTTTCCTTGGATGTTTGAAACGGCGTAAAAAGAGTGTCGAGAATTGCCGGTGGAATGCCGGGTCCATTATCCGAAACGGCGATGGCGACCTGCTCGGGCGTTTCTGCAACGGATATCTCCACCTTCGCGTCGTCGCGGCCTTCGAGCGCCTCAAGGGCGTTCTGGAAGAGATTGATCAGGATCTGCTCCAGCCGGATTCGATTGCCCATGACGAAGAGTCCTGGTGGCGGCATTCGGATGTCGAGTGCGTTCAACTGCCCGGCAAACCGGCTCTTCAGCAAGACGACGGCGCCTTCGATGATGCTGCTGAGCTCAACGGGTTCGGCAGCCGTCCTCCCCTTGCGCGCAAAGGCTTTCAATTCCTCGGTAATCGTGCCGATTCTTTCGGTGAGCTGAGCAATGGCGCCTAAATTCTCCTCGGCCGGACTTGGCTCTTGCCGCTGTAGGAAGACGCGGGCGTTATCTGCGTAAGCGCGGATCGTGGCAACCGGCTGATTGATCTCATGGGCGACGCCGGCTGCAACCTGCCCGAGAATGGCGAGCCGGTTCGCCTGCACGAGCTCCTGTTGAACGATCTGCAGCTTCGCCTCCGTATCGCGATGATCGGAAATTTCCGCCTGCAAGCGATCGCGAGCACGGCTCAATTCATCTGTCCTGGCAACGACCCGGCGCTCCAGTTCCTCGCGCATGGCCTGTTCGCTGGCGATCCTCATCACGGAGACCTGCCGCCGTCTCAGCAAAAAGGCCGCGATTGCGAGAATCGGCAGCAAAAACGCCAGTGCGAGAAGCCGCATCTCCCGTACGGCCGACGCGAGCGGCATTTCGGTTGGAACTAAATATTCCAGCCGCCATGGCGTTGTCGGAACGGCCGCAAAGAGGCGCAGATACCAGGCCTCTCCGCCGCCGGGCAGGACGGCAGAAACAATGGATGCGTCCGGGCCGATGGTTGACGGATGCATGATGGGAAGCTCTGCCAGCGGTGCATCTCCGAACTGCAGGCTGCTTCGAATGGATGCAAGATCCTGCTGCGGTACAGGCCCGGTGGTCATGAAACGCCAGGAAGGAATGCTCGTGATCAGAACGACCCCATGGTTGTCCGTCACGTAAACGGGCCGGCTTGCGTCACGCCAGTCGTTTTCCAGGCGGTCGAATTCCATTTTGACGACCACGACGCCGAGCGGAGCAGCCGCGCTGCCGACCCTGCGGGAGATGTAAAGGCCGGGACGTTTGCTGACGCTGCCAAGCGCGAAATGTTCAGCCGTGCCTTGCTCCATCGCGCGACGGAAATAGTCACGGAACGCGTAGTCGTTTCCAACGAAACTGATCGGCTCGCGCCAGTTGCTTGAGGAGACGGCTATCCCGTCCGGACCGATGACATAAAGCACGGCGGCTTGCGTACCGGTGACGAGCCGCTCCAGCTTGCGGTTCAAGAGATCGGTCGTGCCGCTCTTTGCAGACGAAAGGGCGTCGAGAACCTGTTGATCCTCCGAAAGAAGAAGCGGCAGGGCGCGAGGGCGCTCCAAAACGGCCGTCAGCAAGGCGACCTTGAGATTGGCGTCGGTGCGGGCCTGGCTTTCCAGCGCTTCGATCGCCGACCGGCGCCCGTAAAGTTCGGCGCCTACGAGCGCTGCCGCAATCAGGATCGCAGATGCAGCCAAAAAAAGGATCCAGGCACGGCGCGCCTGCCGAATGACGTCCGGCGGAGTTCGAACGTTGTCTGTGGTTGATCGCTGAAGCATGGCGGAGAATGTGCGCAATCTCGCACAAGGGGTCAAATCACTTTGTGCGAAAAGACGCCCAAGCGGGCTCGCTTTCGCGAGCAGCTTTTTAAGAAGGTACGAAAAAACAGCACTTTAGAGGCATAAAAGCAAACTGGCACGCCTGTTGCAAAGTGTCTGCAAACAGCCGGGTGGCTGTTGAATTACCAGATATCCGCATCATCCGCCCCGGGAGGCCATTGTCGGTTTGGGGCTTTATGGAGGACACTATGGGTGTAGCAATTCCAGCCGCGCCGGCGCGCGGCAAAGTTCCATTCTACCGGCATCTCTATGTGCAGGTCGTTTTCGCCATCTGTGCAGGCATGCTGCTCGGGCACTTCTATCCCGAGGTCGGCACGGCGCTGAAACCGCTTGGCGATGCCTTTATCAAGCTCGTCAAGATGATCATTGCGCCGGTCATTTTCCTGACGGTAGCAACCGGTATCGCCGGCATGTCCGATCTGCACAAGGTCGGGCGCGTCGCCGGCAAGGCGATGATCTACTTCCTCGTCTTTTCGACGCTCGCACTTGCCGTTGGTCTTGTCGTTTCCAACGTCATCCAGCCGGGTGCAGGCATGCATATCGATCCCGCCACGCTCGACGCCAAGGCGGTGGCGACCTATGCCGAAAAAGCCCATGACTCGACGATTACCGGCTTCTTGATGAACATCATCCCGACGACCATCGTCGGTGCTTTCGCCGACGGCGACATCCTGCAGGTTCTGTTCTTCTCGGTGCTGTTCGGTATTGCGCTGGCCATGGTCGGCGATCGCGGCCGGCCGGTCGTGGATTTCCTGCAGGCTTTGACGACGCCGATCTTCCGCCTCGTGGCGATCCTGATGAAGGCGGCCCCCATCGGAGCCTTCGGCGCCATGGCCTTTACGATCGGCAAATATGGCATCGGTTCGATCGCCAACCTCGCGATGCTCATCGGCACCTTCTATCTGACATCGCTGCTTTTCGTGCTCGTCGTGCTTGGCGGGGTTGCCCGCTACAACGGCTTCTCGATCCTGGCGCTGATCCGCTATATCAAGGAAGAACTGCTGCTTGTTTTGGGTACGTCGTCGTCGGAAGCAGCTCTTCCCGGCCTCATGGCGAAGATGGAACAAGCCGGCTGCAAGCGCTCCGTCGTCGGGCTGGTGATCCCCACCGGCTATTCCTTCAATCTCGACGGAACCAACATCTACATGACACTGGCAGCCCTGTTCATCGCCCAGGCGACGGATACGCCGCTGTCCTTCGCCGACCAGATCCTGCTCTTGCTGGTCGCCATGCTGAGTTCGAAGGGGGCTGCAGGCATCACCGGCGCGGGCTTCATCACGCTCGCTGCCACGCTCTCCGTCGTTCCGTCGGTTCCCGTCGCCGGCATGGCGCTCATCCTCGGCATCGACCGCTTCATGTCGGAATGCCGTGCGTTGACGAATTTCGTCGGAAACGCAGTCGCCACCGTTGTCGTCGCGCGCTGGGAGAACGAACTGGACCAGACGAAGTTTGCTGCGGCAATGGCCGGTGAGCTGCCGGAGAATGGTGACGTGACCGTGCCGGCACTGCAGGCTGCCGAATAAAGTCTGAACTGTCACCGATCAAGAAGTCGCCGCGCTCTCAAGCGAGCGCGGCCTTTTCGCCTCCACAAAGGCGAAAAGACACTTTCTCTTGTTCGTCAATGCGACGCGCAACGCGCAGGCGAGCGGGGTCGAGCTTGCCAAGGGAATGGCAACGTTTACCGGCGAAAGAGCGTCATGGCCATCGGCTGGAGCCATGATGGCGGCCAGATCGAAATCTCGCCGCGCGCGTGCTGAGCCTGTTGTTGGGCGAAAAGCTTCGTCAGCAGACGGCCGCGCAGGTCCAATTATGCCGCGCGGCCGTTCTTGAAGAGGTTGTTCAGGACGGCTGGGAGGGAACAGTATAGCCCTGCTGCCTCTTTATTCCGCGGCGATTTTCTCGATGTCGTTTGCCTGAACGATACGCTCAAGCAGCGCCGTTTCTTCCGGGCTGAGATCAATAAGTGGCGGACGGACAGGGCCGGGGTCCCGGTCAAGCACCCGCAGCCCGGCCTTGATGATCGAGACCGCGTAACCCTTCTTGCGGTTGCGCAACGCCACAAAAGGAAAGAAGAAATTCTTGAGGATCTCGTCGACAACAGGCTGATTGCCTGAGCGAAGCGCCTGATAGAAACGCTGGGCGAGCGCCGGTACAAAATTAAACACGGCCGAGGAGTAAGTGGTGACGCCGGCTGCAAAATAGGCCTGCGCATACACCTCATGCGTCGGCATGCCGCCGACATAGACCAGACGGTCCTGAAGCTTGGTTGTGATCTCGATCACCTTGTCGACATCACCTACGCCGTCTTTAAAGCCGACAAGGTTCGGGCACTCATCGCAAAGCCTTGCAATACTGTCCGCCGTCAAGACCGCATTATCACGGTTATAGACGATGACACCGATGCCGACCGACTTGCAGACGGCCCTCACATGGTTGATGAGGCCGGCTTGTTCGCTGAACATCAGGTAGGGCGGCAAAAGCAACAAACCGTCTGCGCCGGATTTTTCGGCGGATTTCGCGATGTCGATTGCAAGCGAGGTGCCGTATCCGGCGCCGGAGATGATCGGTGTTTTCCCGGCCGATCCTTTTGCCGCCGCCACGACGGAAGGAATTTCCTGCGGATTGAGCGAAAAGAATTCGCCGGTACCGCCTGCGGCGAACAAAGCGGCTGCGCCATAGCCGGCCAGCCATTCGATGTGCGTGCGGTAAGCATCCTCGTCGAATTTGAGATCTTGATGGAAATGTGTGACCGGGAAGGAGAGGAGTCCGCTGCCCACCGCTCGCTTGAGTTCAATTGGATCCATTGTTCATTCCTGTTTGATGTTCATTGATGAAGGGATGCGGGATCGGCTTAGATAGACGCTGTCTCAAGCGCTTCGACGAGCGCTGCGATGTAGCCATAGCAAAAGGCAAAGGCGACGCCGGAAGGATCCCTGCCGCTGATCGTCGGGACGTGGTCGGGCATCAGCATGTATTTGTAGCCGACCTCTTTGTAGATCCGTGCAGAGCGGACCATGTCCATGTCGCCCTCGTCGGGGAAGGTTTCCATGAAGGACAGCTTTCCGCCTCTGATGTTGCGGAAGTGGACATTGAAGATTTTTCCGCGCGTTCCGAACCAGCGGATGATGTCATCGATTTCTTCACGCGGGTTCTCAAGCATCTCGCCGATCGACCCCTGGCAGAAATTCAGTCCGTGATAGGGGCTTTCGTGCATGGTCACGAATTTCTTCAGGCCGTCGACCGTCCCAAGGACGCGGGTGACGCCGCGATAGCCGGGGGGTGTGTAGGGATCATGCGGATGGCAGGCGAGCCGCACGCGATTGGTTTCGGCAACCGGCACGACACGCTTGAGGAAATAATCGATTCTTTCCCAGTTTTCGTCCTCCGAAAGCTCGCCGGCAAGGCCCGCCGCCGCCGCCTGATCGGCTTTTTCCCAGCGAAAGGCCTCGTTCATCGAGCCGCCGCGGCCCGGTTCCATCGGCGTGCGGGGGATGCCGATGAGGTTGAGGTTGTACTTCGCCGCTGGAATGCCAGCAGTGGCAATATCCTCGATCAGTCTGCAGACGGCATCGATCTGACGATCACGCTGGGGACCGGCAAGCAGAATATCTGGATAAGAGGCGTTCTCGATCGGCCGCGAGGGAAGGGGCAACTGGACCATATCGAGAACCAATCCGAAGCTCTCGACCTTGTCGCGGTGGCGTTCCAGGTCATCGAGGGTCCAGCTCGCAGGCGGTCCAGGCGGGTCGGCGCAGATATGCTTCAGCCCGAGCTGTGCGAAAACACGGAAATCGTCGTCGTCCCGAACCGCGACCTGGGTTCCAACATACATGGTTTGAAATCCTCTCCAATTCAGCAATGTCATATGACATAATATGAATTTCGAGAGGTGTCGAGTATCTTATTGCTGTTCGGCCAGCATCCGGTAGCGCCGCTGGCTGGCAAGCAAATGCGCACGCATGGCCTGCCGCGCCCGCTCGGGTTCCTGATCCGCAATGGCCTCAAGGATCTCGATGTGTTCTGCGTGAACCTTGTCGAGGTAGGCGCGATCATGAGCCTCGGGCAGCGTCGGGAACTGCCCCCTGGGAATGGCGCGAGGCCCGAAATGCCGCAAGACGTCGACATAAAAACGGTTATTCGTCGCTGCCGCAATCGCCATGTGAAACTCGTAATCTGCTTCAACAGTGGGGGCGCCATCTTCGATCATCTGCGCCATCTTGCGGTTGGCTGCACGGATCGCGGCCTCTTGTTCAGCAGTTCTTCGATAGGCCGCAATGGCTGCCGCTTCTCCCTCTGCCGCCATGCGAAATTCAAGCAATTCAAGGGTTTCCGGGATGCTCTTGATTTCAACCGGCGTTAAGGAAAATGCCTTTTGTGCGGACGGATTGCTGACGAACACTCCCTTTCCCTGGATCGGCCGGACATAGCCGGCTGAGCGAAGATCCGCGATGGCTTCGCGAACAACCGTGCGGCTCACGCCGAAAGTCGCCTCCAGTTGCGGCTCGGTGGGCAACTGGTCACCCTCTTTGAGCTTTCCTGATTCGATCTGGGCACGCATCTGATCGATCAACTGCTGTGCAAGTCTTTCCCGGCTCCGTCGCATTCTTAAATCCCAACCCTCACAGCGCCTGTCGCAAATGCCCATGGGCGGCTCTTGCCAACCCGCGGGAAGTTCTGTAAATCATAATACGACATACCGATGACATAATATGTCTTCTATAGTAGACCAGGGAGGAATTGAAATGAAGCATTTTCGTAAGGGGCTATTCGTTGGGGCCGCCATCAGCTTGCTGGCGCTGACTGCTTCTGTCGCTGTCGCCGAAACGCCGAAGGACCAACTCGTCATCGGCACGTCGCTTGCCCAGGTGTTGTCGCTTGATCCGCAGCAGGCGACGGAAGGCAAGGCCAATGAAATCATGTGCAATCTCTATGACCGTCTGGTCCTGGCGACGCCGGGGGGAAAGATCGCTCCGCAACTGGCAGAGAGCTGGGCGATCGATGACAAAGGGATCACGTTCAAGCTCAGGGAGGCGGCGTTTGCCTCCGGCAATCCGGTGACATCCAAGGATGTTGTTTTTTCGCTGACGCGTCTCCTCAAGATGAACCAGGCGGCTGCGGCCAACCTGAAGCGGGTCGGCTATAATGCTGACAATGTTGAAAAGCTGGTGACGGCACCCGACGAGCGTACAGTGCGCATTGATCTTTCGGGCGAGGTTACCCCGGAATTGCTTCTTTATCGTCTCGCCATGGTGACCACCAGCGTTGTCGACAGCGTCGAGGTTGAGAAGCATGTCAAGGATAACGACTTTGGAAACGCATGGCTGCGCACGAACTCTGCCGGTTCGGGGCCCTTCACGCTCAATCGCTGGACACCCAACGAAATCGTCATCCTGGACGTCAACAAGGATTATGTCGGGGGCGAACCGAAGATGCGGCGCGTCGTTATCCGGCATGTTCCCGAAAGCCAGGTCGAGCGCCTGATGCTGGAGCGCGGCGACATCGACATTGCAAGCGCATTGAGCGCATCTGATCTTGCGACGTTTCAAAATAAGCAGGGATTCCAAATTCAGCGCGTGCCGACCGGCGGGTTCTATGTGCTGTCCATGAATGCCGGAAACCAATATCTGTCTAATCCAAAGGTCCGCGAGGCGATTGCCTACGGCATCGATTATGCCGGCATCGAAAAGACGATCATGGGGCCTTACGGCAGGGTGCGGACGGTGCCGGTGCCGGAGAATTACGAATATGCCATTTCGAGCCCCGACTGGCATCTCGATGTCGAAAAGGCCAAGTCGCTGCTGGCGGAGGCCGGGTTCAAGGATGGCTTTTCGCTATCTTTGAAGACGATCGCGCAGACGCCGCGTATCGATCTTGCGACAGCTATCCAGGCCTCGCTTGCGCAGATCGGCATCAAGGTCAATATCCAGCAGGGCAATGGATCGGAGATCATCGCGGCCCACCGTGCCCGCGATTTCGACCTGTTGATCCCGCAGACAGGCGCCTACATGCCGAACGTCCTTGGCTCGATGGAGCAGTTCTCCAGCAATCCGGACAATTCGAAAGAGGCAAACAACGCCGGAAACTTCGTGTGGCGCTCGGCCTGGGATATCCCCGAACTGACGAAGCTGACCGCAAAGGCTTCGCTGGAGCCGGATGCCAAGAAACGCGGCGAGCTCTATGTCGAAATGCAAAAGATGTTCGTCGACCTCAAGCCGGCTGTGCTGCCGCTCTTCGAGCGTTATGAGCCGATCGTTCTTAATGCGCGCGTTAAAGACTATGTCGGCCACCCGAACATGACGACGCGACTTGAAGCCGTAACCAAGGCGGAAGCCGAATAACCGACACAGGCGGCCGATCATGAAGGAATTGTCCACGCGTGAGCTTGGAAGGCGCGTCCTCCAACTCATCGTCAGTCTATTCATACTGCTTTGCGTCACCTTCGTGATCGGCCGCGTCATGCCCGCCGATCCCGTCGGCGCAGTGGTCGGCGAGCTTGCCGACCCTGCCGCCTACGCGGCGATGCGCGCGCGCCTTGGGCTTGACCTGCCACTTTATCAACAGTTCTTCATTTACCTGGCGGGCTTGCTGCACGGTGATTTCGGAACGGCAATCCTGACGGGCAATCCCGTTTCGAAGGATCTGGCCCAGGCATTTCCGGCAACGTTTGAGCTTGCCACGCTGGCGGTCATCATATCGACGTTCATAGGCGTGCCGCTCGGACTTGCGGCAGCACTTTTCCGCGACAGCTGGATCGACAAGACTGCGCGGGTCGTGGCCCTTGTCGGTCATTCGATACCGGTCTTCTGGTTCGGTATTGTCGGGCTGGTCATTTTCTATGCCGGGCTTAACTGGGTCGGCGGTCCGGGCAGGGTCGATGTCTATTACGAGGGTATCGTAACCCCAAGGACCGGTCTGATGCTGGTGGACAGCCTGCTTGAAGGCGAGCCCGAAATTTTCTGGAATGCGCTCTCGCACATCATTCTGCCAGCCATCATCCTTGCTTATGCCGCAATGGCATATATCACCCGCATGACCCGCAGCTTTACACTCGAGCAGCTCAATCAGGACTACGTCATCGCAGCGCGAGCCAAAGGGGTCGGGCCGGCGAATACGGTGATCGGCCATGTTCTGCCGAACATTGCCGTGCAGTTGATCACCGTTCTTGCGATTTCCTATGGAAATCTTCTGGAAGGCGCCGTCGTGACCGAGATCGTCTTTTCATGGCCGGGAATCGGTCAATACATGACGAATGCGTTGATGATCGGCGATATGAACGCCATCCTGGCCGCAGCAATCATCGTTGGCTTCATCTTCATGTTCCTCAACTTTGTAGCAGACATTGCCTATGCGCTGCTTGATCCGCGCACCCGGGAGGCCACGCAATGACCGACGCGCTTCACACCCAAAGTGAGATCAGGCGGCCACCAATCCCGGCCCGCATCGCCGCCTCGCTCGCTCGGGCCGGACGCAAGCTTGCCGACGAGCCACTCGGTCTTTCCGGCTTCCTCATCCTCGCCGTGCTTTGCATCGTCGCGATCATTGCGCCGGCGCTTGCGCCTTATGATCCAAATGTCCAAATGCTGAGTGATGCACTGCAGCCGCCCAGCCTTGCACATCTTGCAGGGACCGATGAGTTTGGACGCGATATCTTCAGCCGCCTCGTCTATGGGACAAGGATCACCATTCAGACGGTTCTCTCGATATCCGTAATTGTCGGCCCTGTGGGATTGCTCATCGGCATCGTATCCGGCTTTTTCGGCGGCCGGACAGACGCAATCTTGATGCGTGCGACCGATATCGTCCTGTCCTTTCCCTCGCTGATCCTTGCCCTTGCATTTGCCGCCGCGCTTGGAGCGGGATTGAACACGGCGATCATCGCGATCTCCTTAACGGCCTGGCCACCGATTGCCCGGCTTGCCCGAGCCGAGGCATTGGTCGTCCGCAACGCCGATTACGTCGCCGCAGCCCGCCTTTATGGAGCGTCTTCCTTGAGAATATTGCTTCTCTACATCGCACCCATGTGCGTCCCGTCGGTGATCGTACGCCTGACGCTCAATATGGCCGGCATCATCCTGACGGCGGCATCGCTCGGCTTCCTCGGGCTTGGCGCGCAGCCGCCGGCGCCCGAATGGGGCGCGATGATATCAAGCGGACGCAAGTTCATGCTCGATTACTGGTGGGTTGCCGTCATGCCCGGCATTGCCATCTTGCTCACGAGCCTCGCCTTCAACATCGCCGGCGATACGCTGCGCGATATCCTGGATCCGCGCCATGCAAGATCGTGAAACTGCAGCCATCCTTTCCGTCCGCAATTTGAACGTGCGCTTTGGGCGCAGTTCAATACCAGCCGTAAGCGAAGTCAGCTTCGACCTGGGGCGGGAAAGGCTGGGAATTGTGGGCGAATCCGGTTCCGGAAAATCGACGACCGGACGGGCGATCATGCGCCTTCTTTCGCCGAGTGCCGAGATCTCGGCGGAGCGTTTCGATCTTGCCGGCAGCCCGCTGCTTGAAAAGACCGAGCGGCAGATGGGTGCACTGCGTGGCAAGGAGATGGCGCTTATCATGCAAGATCCACGCTATTCGCTTAATCCGGTGCTGACCATCGGCAGGCAGGTGGCGGAAGCGGCAAGGCTTCATCTTGGCCTCGGCCGCGCTCAAGCGATGGACAGCGCAAGAAGCATGCTCCAACGCGTCAGGATCAGTGATGCAGACCGCGTCATGGCACTTTACCCGCATCAGATATCCGGCGGCATGGGTCAGCGTGTGATGATTGCGATGATGCTGCTTGCCAAACCGAAGCTGGTCATTGCCGACGAGCCTACGTCGGCGCTCGATGTCAGTGTCAGGAAGGACGTCCTCGTCCTGCTCGACGAACTGGTGCGGGAAAATGATTCCGGCCTCATCCTCATCAGTCACGATATCCGCATGGTCGCGGCTTTCTGCGAACGGATCCTGGTCATGTATGCGGGTCGTGTCGTTGAAACGCTCACGAGCCTCGATGACGCCCGCCATCCCTATACCCGTGGCCTGATTGCGGCGCTTCCCGACCCCCGTCATCCGGTCCGCAGACTGAAAATATTGGACAGGAAGGCACTGGAAGCAGAGGCGGCGCAATGATCAGGATCAGCAATCTCGATGTTGTCTATGGTGCGGGCAAGACGCGCAACCACGTCGTAAAAGGGGTAGGCTTTGACGTCGGCAAGGGCGAAACGCTTGGCATCGTCGGGGAATCCGGCTGCGGCAAATCAACGGTCCTGCGGTCTCTGGCCGGTATCGAGCAGGGCTGGACGGGTTCCATAGAACTCGACGGCAAGGCAATCGGAAAGATCCGGTCGCGAAATGAGCTGAAGTGCGCTCAAATGGTGTTCCAGGATCCCTATGGTTCGCTTCATCCGCGTCATCGCATCGGGACGGCCCTGGCCGAGCCTCTGCGCTCGATGGGACACGGTGATGGCTGGTCTGCCGTTCAAAAGGCGCTGCGGCAGGTGGGACTGCCCGACAGCTTTGCAAACCGGTTTCCTCACGAATTGTCGGGAGGCCAGCGTCAGCGCGTTGCTATTGCGCGAGCTCTTATCCTGTCGCCGCCGATCCTGCTGCTCGATGAGCCAACCTCGGCACTCGACGTCTCCGTTCAGGCCGAGATCCTCAATCTTCTTGCAGACAAGCGCGACGAACATGGGCTGACCTATGTGCTCGTGAGCCACGATCTCGCAGTGATCGCGCACATGTGCGACAGGGTGCTTGTCATGAAAGATGGTGCTTTCGTCGATGAACTGACGAAAGCCGATCTTCAATCAGGCGTCACCCATGCCGATTACTCACGCGAACTTTTCGAGGCGAGTTTTCTCTGATTCCGGCTCGACGAGCCGGCTATGCTCCGAATCTGTGCGCTGCGCCTTCCACCGGACTTGCCCAAACGGTGGCACCCGTTGCAAAGGCGGTCTCTCCTTCGGCGCGCACCACCATTTCGCCGATTTCCGGAACATCCAGATAGAGGATGGCATCGGCGCCGAGGCGTTCGATATGTCTGACCCTGCCTTGCCAGTCGCCTTTGGTTTGGGAAAGGCGAATATGCTCGGGTCGGATCCCGTAGGTCTGGCAGCCGAAGCGCTGCGCAACCTCGCCCGTGTAAAGGTTCATCTTCGGGCTGCCGATAAAGCCCGCGACGAAGGGCGTCGCCGGCTTGCGGTAGAGTTCCATCGGGCTGCCCACCTGCTCGACCCTGCCACCGTTCAGGACGACGATCTTGTCGGCCATCGTCATCGCCTCGACCTGGTCGTGGGTAACGTAGATCATGGTTGTCTTCAGGCGTGTATGGAGTTCTGCAATCTCAAGCCGCATTTGGGCTCGCAAAGATGCGTCGAGGTTCGAGAGCGGCTCGTCGAACAGGAAGACTTTCGGATCACGAACGATCGCGCGGCCGATGGCAACGCGCTGCCTTTGCCCGCCGGAGAGCGCCTTCGGCTTGCGGTCGAGCAAATGGATGAGCTGCAAGGTCTCGGCTGCTGCGCGGACCTTGGCCTCGATCTCGGATTTCGGGCGGCGGGCAAGCGAAAGCCCGAAGCCGATATTTTCCGCAACCGTCATATGCGGATAAAGCGCATAGCTCTGAAATACCATGGCGATACCGCGCTTCGATGGTTCTGCGTCCGTGACATCCTTGCCGCCTATGGTCAGCTTGCCGGACGTCGACTCCTCCAGCCCGGCAATGATCCGCAGCAAGGTGGATTTTCCGCATCCAGACGGCCCGACAAACACGACAAATTCACCGGAACGCACCTCCAGATCGATGCCCTTGATGACATCAAGGGCGCCAAAGCTCTTGCAAATCCGGGTGAGGGTGAGCTCAGCCATTTGACACTAACCTTTCACTGCGCCAGCAGTCATGCCCGCCACGATCTGCCTGTTGAAGAAGATGAAAACGATGAGGGGAGGGACGGTAACGAGCAGGATGTTCATGAAGAGCAGGTTGTACTGGCTCGTGTACATGCTCTGGAAATTATAGAGTGTCAGCTGCACAGTGACGTTCTCTTTGCCTGGCAGGTAATAGAGCGGGTTCGTGAAGTCGTTGAAGATCGCGATCGACTGCACGACGATATTGGTCACCGTCACCGGCTTGAGCAGAGGTAGGATCACCCGGAAGAATATCTGCCAAGGCTTTGCCCCATCGATCAGTGCCGCTTCATCGAGATCGCGGGGAATGGTCGAAATGAACGATCGGTAGAGCAGGGTCGAGAACGAGAGATTATAGGCGACCTGGATCAGGATCATTCCGATCATGGTCTTGAAGAGGCCGATTTCCTGAAGCAGTCCGATCGTTGGAACGACAGCCGGTGGCATCATCAGTCCCATGAAGAGCGCACCCGAGGCAACGCCATTCCAGCGGGTTCTGCGGCGCTGCATGACATAGCCGACCATTGCCGAAAACAGTATCAGTATGGTGACCGAGACGACGGTGATCAGCGTCGAATTGAAATATGCCAGCACGAGCTGATAGTCGCGCGCCTGGAACACTGCTGCGAGATTGTCCCAGAACAGCCACTGTTCCGGGAGCGCGAAGTCGAGCCGGGATGCCTCGGATTTCGACTTGACCGCCTGGAGTGCGATGAACACGAACGGCAGCACGAAGATGACGGTGGCGACGGCAAGTGCGATCACGCCGCTCACAAAGGGCCGCATCTGTCTCATTGTTCGACCTCGCGCCGGTTGAGCCACACGGTAAGCGGTAGAATGATGATGGCGATCAGCGCAAACAGGATGACATTGCCCGCAGTCGACAAGCCGTAGAATCCCGCCTGATACTGTTTGTAGATGACCGACGCGATCACATCCGAGGAAAAGCCCGGTCCACCGCGCGTCATCGCCCAAATGAGATCGAACGACCGGAGGCCGCCGATCAACGACAGCGTGATGACGGTGATCGTCGCCGGACGCACAAGAGGCAGAGTGATGCGCCAGAACTGCTGGAAACGTGTGGCACCGTCAATTCTGGCCGCCTCGTAGTAATCGGGGCTGATTGCTGCCAGGCCAGCGATGAAAATCAAGGTGGCAAGACCCACGCCTTTCCAGAGATCGACGAGCGCCACGGAAAAAAGTGCAAGCGCCGGATTGGTCAGCCAGCCTGGTCCGGGAATGGCGAGCGCTTCAAGCATGGCATTGATGATGCCCTTTGTCGGGTGCATCATCACGGTAAAGGTAATGCCGATGCCGATCGTCGATACCAGAACTGGAAAGAAAACGAGCGTGCGCAGGAAACCTCGAGCGAAAATATTGCCGGTCAGCAGCACGGCGAGCCCGAGCCCGCAAATCGTCTTCAGGCCGGAGGTCGTTAAGGCGTAGATCAGCGTGTTGACGAGGCCCTTGACCAGAAACGGCTCGGAAAAGAACTGTCGGAAGTTCTCCAATCCAATGAACTCGGCGGTCGAAAGATCCCAACGTGTGAGGCTGAACCAGACAGAGGACACCGTAGGGACGACAAACAGCACTCCGTAGACGGCTGCGGCAGGCAGAAAAAACCACAAGGGATAGGGCGATTTGCGTGAGCGGAGGCGGGTTTCGGTCATGTTTACCTCTTCGATCGGGTGGGCCTCGCCCGCGAAGGGCGAGGTCAGCTTTCCCGAAGGGCCACTACCAGTTGGGTAGACCGAGCTGCTTTGCCTGCTTGCGCACGTCATCGTCATAAAGGGCGGCCGCCTCGGCTGGCTGGCGGATGCCGGACCCGACCTCGACGGTGATCTGTTCAAGGGCCGGTCCCTTGATCGGCGATACGAATTCCAGCGCCGGCGTAGTCGCCTTCGCTTCGAAATAGGGGAGCATGTCCCTCACCGCGGGCGGGACGTCGGCTGGCAGCGCACATCCGTTAACCAGGGACGGACCTTGGGCCGTGTTGGTTTCAACCATGATCTTGCAGCCTTCGACGCTTCCGGCGAAATCCACAAATTTCCGGGCTTCCTCCGCGTTCTGGCCAGCGAGCGGGACATAAAGGGCAGGCGGCATCCAGACCGTCAGACCGTTCTTGGCCGCATCGTCCCCCGGCTGCGCGAAGAAGCCGACGCCCTCAAGATTTTCCGGATAGTTCTGCTTCAAAGCGCCGACGGCAAAGGTGAGCATAGGATAATGGGCGGCTTCGCCTGTCGCCACCATCCTGAGGCCGTCGTCATAGCTTGCTGCACCGAAATCCTCGTTCATGAGCCCGGCGTCATGAACCTCCTTCAAGCGCTCGAAACCTTTCATGGCCGCAGGCGTCGTCGCGTATTTCGCTTTGTTGGCCGTATAGTCGTTTGCGAAGTTCGGCGCGGCTTGGTGCAGGTTGTAATAATCCGCCAGAACGAAGAGCTGCGAGGTCCATGTGTCGCGATAGGTCTGGGCAACAGCGACTTTGCCGGCCGCCTTCACCTTTTCGTTGTTGGCCATGAACTCCGCCCATCTTTTCGGGACTGGCAGGCCGAGTTCCTGATAGATTTTTCTGTTGTAGAGGATCCCGCCAGCCATCGCCGTTCCGAAGGGGACGCCGTATAGCTTGCCGTCAGCGCGGACCACGGCCTTGAAACCCTCGTCTACGTTTGCCTGGGACGAAAGATCACTGAGGTTGGCAAGCGTCTGTGCAGGTTTCAGCGCCTGCATCAGCGAGCCGGAATTGTACAGGAAGACATCCGACATCTCGCCTGTCGCCAGTCGCGTCTTGACGATGTTGTCGCCCTCGCCACCACCCGGCCGCTGCTCGATTTCGATCGTTACATCCGGTGCGATCTTCTCGTAAGCTGCAACCAGTGCCTCGGCGGCTGCGACCGTATCGGGGCTGTTATCGATCAGGAACGAGAGCGTTGTTTCTGCGTTCGACGGCCCTGCGGCAATCAGCGCTGTGAATGCCGACGCACCGGCAAGAATGACTTTGATGCGGTTTGTCATGACGTTCCTCCTCTGAACGGTTTGACGGTGGCAGGTATGCTCCTCAAAGATGGGGAAGAGAAAAGATCAGCTCATGTGTTCCCGCTCGAAGGACGGCTTCCCCCATGACAGGCTTGCCGTTAAGCAGCGGGTTGTGATGCCGTCGTGCGGGCCGGAATCGACCGACGCAGCCTTCTGGAAGCGTCACTTTATAGGTGACCCTGTTGCCGCTGCACTCCCATTGAGCTTCAATTCGACCTTGACGCACGTCATGATAGGCGGTGACGGGCGAGAGCGCGGCAATCGGCGCTGGATCGACGATGACCTCGGAAAAACCAGGTGCGTTTCGGCTTGGCGAGATGCCCGCGACGCTCTCAAACAGCCATTGGCACACGGCGCCATAGGCATAATGGTTGTAGCTGTTCATGTCAGGCTCGTAGATGGTGCCGTCCGGCGCCATTGAATCCCAGCGCTCCCAGATCGTGGTTGCGCCCTTGGATACCTGATAGAGCCAGCCCGGAACCTCCTGCTGCAGGAACACCTTTTCGGCAAGGTCGTCCAATCCGAGCTTCGTCAAAGCCGGCAGCAGGGCGGGCGTGCCTATGAAACCCGTGCCGATCTTGTAGTCCGCATCGATGATCACCTGTCTGAAGTGCTGCTTGGCAGCCTCCTGGTGCTCAGCCGGGATCAGGTCGTATAGGAACGCCAGCGCGTAAGACGTCTGGTCGTTATGTGCAATGCGTCCGGATGGCGCGATGAATTCGTGCGCAAACGCACGTCGAATTTCTTCAGCACGGCCCCTCATGCGCGCCTCCAGAGCCTGGTTGCCGAGGATCGCTGCGATCTTCGCCAGCAAATCGGTGGAGATGAAGTGGTAGAGCGTTGCAGCGCAATCGTCGGCAACAGTCGGGCGCGGCTTCCGGTTGTCGCCGATCGGCTGCAGCCAGTCCCCGAATGTGAAGCCGCGGTCACCCCAGCGGGATGGCGGGCGCACGATCGGACCATTTGATATCGACCAGACGAAGTCGACCCAGCGCACCATGGCATTCAGGCATTCGCAAAGAACTGCCCGATCCTCGTAATGCGTGTAAAGAACCCAGGGGATCACGACGATGGCGTCGCCCCAGCCGGTCGAACCGACAAATCCCGGAAAGTTCTTCGGATGCAGGCGTGTCGGGTCGGGCGAAAAGTGGGAAATGGCACCATCCTCACGTTGATCGGCCATCACATCGCGCAGATATTTCCGGAAGAAGGTCTGGCTGTCCGTCAGCCAGCAGGCGGTCGCAGCAAACACCTGAGCGTCGCCTGTCCAGCCGAGGCGTTCGTCGCGCTGGGGGCAATCGGTCGGGACCTCGATGAAATTGGCGCGCTGTGACCAGATCGTGTTCTGGACAAGCCGGTTGACGAGCGCGTTGCCCGACTGGAAGCCGCCAGTCAGATTGGGCACGGAGGAGATCGGAACCGACGAGATCGCCAGGATACGGGCATCGCCCCTAGCCGTCACTCTGGCATAGCGGAAGCCTTGAAAGCTGAAGTGTGGCGCATAGGTCTGTTCGCCGTCTCCGCAGAGCGTATAGATCGTATGGGCTTTTGCGGTGCGATAGTTGCGATTGTCGAAGTGACGGCCAGGCCCCAAGACTTCCGAATGTTCCACGCGGATTTCGGCGCCTGCTGCCCCGCGGACCGTATAGCGCACATAGCCGCCGATGTTCTGGCCGAAGTCGTAGATGGTCCGTCCTTCCGCGTCGGTCCAACTATCAACCGGAGCGATCGGCGGCAATTCACGCACTGGCGCCGTTTCGTGCGCGACGAGCAACGCCTTGTCGAATGGCAGCCTCACCGTGCCGTGAGTGTCGGCAAGCCTTTCTTCGCGTGCATCATAGATCTCACCGAAATAGATGCCGGATTTGCGGATCGGCAGCAGCCCGCTCTGCCACGTGGTATCGGTTGAGACAATGACGCCATTCGGCCCGATGAGGTCTGCAATGGCTGCCGTTTGGTCACCCCAGCAATTGGGAATGGCCTTTTGACCCCACATGAGCGGAGACCGGTACCATCCGTCGGCAAGCCAGATCTCGATGCGATTCTGGCCAGGCTTGATGAGGTCTGAGACGTCGTAGCGCTGATAGGCCAGGCGATGATCGTAGTTGGTCCAGCCGGGTGTCAGGAGGTCATTGCCGACCCGTTTGCCATTGATGAAGCAGCGATAAAGACCGAGCGCTGAGATGAAAAGTTCGGCAGGCGTCTCTACGCCATCGCAGTTGAACCACTTGGCGACAAAACTTGCGGCCGTTCCCTGACCGCGATCCGACAGCGGCGCGATCATATCGCTGGTCCAGTCTCGTGAAACCAGATTGACGCTGGCCGTCATCGGCTGAAAATTCATCAGATCCTCCAGATCTTTTGTAGAACGTTCTTCGTATAACGTTCTACATTTTTTTCAGAAGCGCAATAGATATTTTGCGACCGGTCTGCCATGGTGATTTGGTGAGGCTCTAGGGCCTGCAGATCGAATCTGAGGATTTCATGCCAATCAAAGAGAAGTCGAAGCCCGCAAAGCGCGATCGTGTGACGATACGGACGGTTGCTGCGCATGCAGGCGTGTCTGTCGCGGCGGTTTCGAAGGTCATGCGAAATGCATATGGTGTGAGCGAGAACCTTCGCGCCAAGGTGACCGGGTCGATTGAAGAACTGGGCTATCGGCCGTCAAGGACGGCACGCGGCCTGCGCGGTCGCACGTTCACGATCGGGTTGCTCCTTGTCGACATACGCAATCCCTTCCTGCCCGAAGTCATCGACGGCGTGAACGGCGTTCTGGCGCCGTCGCACTACCAGGCAATGATCGGCGTCGGCGAAGGCCGCATGCAACTGGAGACCTCGCTTATCGAATCTATGATCGATTACAAGATGGATGGGCTCATCCTCGTCGCTCCTCGCCTTCCTACTGAAATCATTGCAGAATTCGCAGCACAAGTTCCGATCGTGGCTGTCGGATATCATGATCCGAAAGCAAAGACCTTCGACACGGTCAACACCGATGACCAACGAGGGGCAGAGATTGCGGTCGAGGCATTGTTGAAATGTGGTTATCGCGACATCGAAATGCTCAGCCTGGGAGCCCGCGAAGGTCACAAGGTCTCCGTCGTGCGCCAGCGTGAGATCGGATACCGGCGCGCCATGCTGCGCGCCGGATTGAGCTCATCAGCACCGATCAGCCACATTCCTGTCCATTCCCCTAAGCGCGAAGAGGCAATGCGGGTGTTCCTGGCGCGAAGCGATCGGCCCCGTGCCGTCTTCTGCTGGAGCGATCTTGATGCGATTACGCTTTTGAGCGCAGCCGCGGAAATGGGCGTGCGGGTACCCGAAGACCTGGCGGTCGTGGGCTATGACAATTCGACGACCGCAGCTCTTAGCCTGGTCAATCTGGCAAGCATCGACCAGTCGGGCAAGGAGCTCGGTGAAGCAGCGACGCGAACGCTTCTGTCCAGGATCGAGGGGCGTAGCGATCCGGAGCATCTGCTGCTGATGCCCTCGTTGGTCAACAGGAAGAGCTTAATCTTGCCGTTATGAACAAGGCCGCAGCAGAGAGTTTGTCCGCAAACGGGGAGTGTCAGGAAGTGGGTCAAAGACGGTTCTGCAGTTCTTGCCACTATGAGCTAAAGCCTGAACCATTGGTTTCATAAATCTACCGATCCACTTGTTTGTAGATACTTTTCGAGATTCACTTGAAGCGAGGTCCAACGCAAGAACAGATCGTTTGCGGGCGCAGCAGTTGAAAAGCCTATCAAGACGCAGCGGCCGACAAAGGTGCTGCGTGCACGGCGCGTTGCCGGCCGGCAAAAACATCACCGACTGCGATCAGGACGGGGTTTTCGTAGCCGATCTCGCTGATGCCTTCGCCAAGTCCTGCAAGGTTGCCGTGCCACTGACGCTGCGTCGTGCGGCTCACGTCGCTCATGATGACGGCTGGCGTTTCGGGCGACAGGCCTTCGGCCATCAGCCGTTCGGCAATGAGCGGCGCTGTTCTCCCGCCCATATAAAAGACGGTTGTCGTATGCGGATCGGCAGCGGTGGCCCAATCGACATCCATAGGCAATCCGCCATGGCGGGAATGGCCGGTGATGAAGCGTACAGATTGGGCATGCTCGCGATGGGTCAGCGAAATGCCAAGGCGCGAGGCCATCGCGCTTGCGGCCGTGATGCCGGGAATGACGTCGACCGGAATATTTTCGCGATCAAGATGAGCAATTTCCTCGCCGGCGCGGCCGAAGATCATGGGATCGCCGGCCTTCAGCCGCACGACGCGCTTGCCCGCCTTTGCGAGTTTTACCATCATCGCGTTGATGTCTTCCTGGCGGCAGCTGGTGCGGCCGCCGCGCTTACCCACCAGCATGCGCTTGGCCTCGCGGCGCGCGAGTTCCAGCACCTCGGTGGAAACGAGATCATCGAAAAGGATGACGTCGGCGGCCTGCAACGCGCGAACCGCCTTCAGCGTCAGAAGCTCGGCATCGCCAGGCCCCGCGCCGACGAGAGTGACGCGTCCGGTTGTGCTTGTTGCGGATTTCAAGCCCCGAGCGGCAAGCAAAAGCTGCTCCTCGGCATGGTTGACAGCAGAACCGTCGAAAGCCATGTCGGCGAATTCTTCCCAAAAAAGCCGCCGAGCGGAAGCGGTTTCAAGGAGCCCGTTGACCTTGCCGCGTATCGACTGGGCAAGTCCAGCCCAGGATTTCAGCGTGCGCGGGAGCAAGGTCTCGATCTTGCGGCGGATGGTCTGGGCAAGAATGGGTGCTGCGCCATCCGTCGAGATTGCAACAACGACAGGCGAGCGGTTGACGATCGATCCGAACTGGAACTGGCAGAAATCCGGCTTGTCGATGACATTGACCGGAACGCCCGCCGCGCATGCCGCGTCGAAGAAGCGCCCGGCTTCAATCTCGTCGTCGCAGTCGGCAATTGCAATGGCAGCGCCCGTCAGATCTTCCACCTGCCAATGCCTCGGATGATGGATCAGTCTGGCTGCGGCGTGCTCGAGATTGCGGGCAAGAAGCGCCTTGAAGCTGTCGCTCAGCGTTTCGGCGTAGATTTCGACGTGAGCGCCGCAGGCAGCAAGAAGTTCCGCCTTCCAGGCGCAGGCGTCGGAGCCGCCGGCCACCACGCACTTCTTGCCTTCAAGCCCCCAGAAGACGGGCAGTTTTGCAAGCGGTTCCATGCGGGCAGGATTGTCATTCCGCGGCGGCTGCAAGACATCCATCGATGATCCCCTTGATTTCGGCGCGGCAGGAGCCGCAGTTGGTGCCGGCGTTGAGCTCTTTGCCGACTGCCTCGACGCTGTGGCAGCCGCTGCGGACCGCCGCGACGATCTGATTGACGCCGACGGCGAAGCAGGAACAGACCGTGGCACCTGGGTCCGGCTTGTCGGCGCCCGGCCGGCCGGCGACAAGCCCAAAGCGCTTGCGCAAGTCGCCATGTTCGGCGGCAAGCTGTGAGATCGCCCAGTTGCGAGCGACGGCGACCGGTTCGCGGGCCAAAAACAGCGCAGCAAGCAGGCGCGTGCCGTCGAAGAAGGCGAGCCGCAGATCGCCGGATTGCTGATCCGCGTAGCCGAGCGGCTCGATCTCGGCAGGAATGCCAAAGGTACTGCGGCACCAGCCGCACCAGTCTTCAAGCGCGTGGTCGAAGGCGAGTTCCAGTCGCCAGCCGCCATCTGCTTTCGCCAAGGCCCAATAGGCGGCACCGAGGCTTTGCGGTTTGCTCGCCGAGACTGCAAAGCCGTAGCGGACTGCCTTTAATGGCCGGGCGGCGACGGCGACGTTCTTGGAGGCAGGCTGGCCGGAGAACGGATCGGTGAGCGGGGCAACCACTGCGTCGATGCGAGCCTTGGCGGCAAATTGATCGTTCCAGTGCATGGGTACGAAAATGCTGCCGCGGGCCTGGCGTTCGGTAATCAGCGCGCGCACGACGGCCGTTCCCTGCGGGCTTTCAATTTCGACCAGACCGGCATTGCCGATACCGATTTCCATCGCATCTCGGGGGTGCAGTTCAGCAAAGGGTTCGGCGATATGGGCGGAAAGACGCGCACTTTTGCCAGTGCGCGTCATCGTGTGCCACTGGTCGCGGATACGTCCCGTGTTAAGCGTGAAGGGGTAGTCGGCGCTGGTGCGGTCAGATACGGGCGGCTCAACCGGCACGAAGCGTGCCTTGCGATCGGGATGAAAAAAGCTGCCCTTCGCAAAGAACCGGGTCACAGTCCTCTCGTCGCCGGTGGGCTGCGGCCACTGAAAGGGTGCCATCGCGTCGTAGGCAGCTTTCTCGATGCCGGCATAGGCGCCGATGTCGAAATCGCGGCTGCCACCGTTTTCGAAGGCGGAAAGCGCAGCATGCTCATCGAAAATGTCCGCTGGAGAGGCAAAGGCGAACGCATCGGCAAAACCGATGCGGCGTGCAACCTCGGTCAATTGCCACCAATCCGCGCGTGCATCGCCGGGGGCGTCGATGAAGGAACGCTGGCGCGAAATGCGGCGTTCGGAATTGGTGACGGTGCCGCTCTTTTCTCCCCAGCCAAGAGAGGGTAGCAATACGTGCGCATGGCGGGCGGTGTCTGTCGTCGTGAGAATATCCGAGACGACGACGAAAGGGCAGGCCCTGATCGCGGCCTCGACGGCAGAGGCATCCGGCAGCGAGACCACGGGGTTCGTCGCCATGATCCAGAGCGCCTTGATGCGGCCATCGCCGACTGCCTTGAACATGTCGACCGCCTTCAGGCCCGGCTTTTCGGCAATCGTCGGCGACTGCCAGAAGCGCTGCACGCGATCGCGGTCTTGTGTGCTCTCAATCGCCATGTGGGCGGCAAGCATGTTCGCCAGTCCGCCAACCTCACGGCCGCCCATCGCGTTCGGTTGGCCCGTGAGCGAGAAGGGACCCATGCCCGGCTTGCCGATGCGTCCGGTGGCGAGGTGACAGTTGATGATGACGTTGACCTTGTCGGTCCCTGACGAGGATTGGTTGACGCCCTGACTGTAGCAGGTGACGGTCTTTTCGGTCGCCTCGAAGAGGCGATAGAATTCACGAATCTGCATTGCCGGCAAGCCGGTCAGCTCCAGTACCTCGTTGAAGGAGACACCAGAGGCGGATACAAAAGCCTCGGCAAAGCCGTTCGTGTGTTCGGCTACATAATTCTGGTCAATGGCATTGTTTGCGATCAGGTGCTCGAAGAGGCCGAGGAAAAGAGCGACATCGCTGTCTGGCCGGATCGCTAGGTGCAGATCTGCGATGTCGGCAGTCATCGTCCGGCGCGGATCGATGACGACGACCTTCATGCCGGGACGCGACGCCTTGGCAGCCGCCAGCCGCTGATAGATGACCGGATGGCACCAGGCCAGGTTCGACCCGGCAAGGATCACCAGATCGGCCAGCTCCAGATCCTCATAGGTGCCGGGCACGGTATCGGCGCCGAAGGCGCGGCGGTGGCCGGCGACGGACGATGACATGCATAGGCGCGAGTTGGTGTCGATGTTGGCCGAGCCGATGAAACCCTTCATCAGCTTGTTGGCGACGTAATAGTCCTCGGTCAGCAGCTGGCCGGAGACATAAAAGGCGACGGAGTCGGGCCCGTGCTCGGCAATGGCATCCGAAAAGCGCTGCGCCACGAGATCAAGAGCCTCATTCCATCCGGCCCGCCGTCCCGCGATCTGCGGATGCAACAGGCGTCCGTCGAGATCGATCGTTTCGGCGAGCGCCGAGCCCTTCGAGCACAGCCGCCCGAAATTGGCCGGATGGTCCGGATCGCCCTTGACGGACACATTGCCGTCATCTGCGATCTTGGCGATCACCCCGCAGCCGACGCCGCAGTAGGGACAGGTCGTCTTGATCTCTTCTGCCATCTATTCCGCCGCCATCATCAAGCTTTCGAGGGCAATGAAGAGGGCGCCGTCCTGGTTGCGGACCGGAATGGTGCGCACCGCGCCCTCATCGGCGCCAAGCGCCTTGCCGGTTTCGAGCGAGATGACCCAGTTGTGCAGCGGGCAGGTGACCGCCTTGGCATGCACGATACCCTGGCTGAGAGGGCCGCCCTTGTGGGGGCAGTGATCTTCTATGGCGAAGACCTCGTTTTCAGCCGTCCGGAAGACGGCGATCTTGCCCTGCGGCGTCTTCACGCAGCGCGCTCCGCGCAGCGGGATCTCGGAGATATCACCGATTGCAATCCAGTTCATGCTGATCTCCTTACTCTGCAGCCTGCGGATAGCCGATTGTCGCCATCGGCTTGAACTCGTGCTTATCCTTGCCGGAGACGCGCTCCGACCAGGGATCGACCTGGGCGAATTTCTGGCTGAACACGAAGCGGTCGAAATAGGCCTTGCGCTTTTCGGCATCGCCCATGATCTGGCGACGGATCTCGTCGATGCCGATGCGCTTGGCCCACTTGTAGATGCGCTCGAGGTAACGTGCCTGCTCGCGGTACATCTGCGTCAGCGCAACGATATGCTCCAGTGCTTCGTCTTCGGTCTTGACGAGACCGAGGATCTCGGTGCCCTTGATGTCGAGACCGGCCGCACCGGCGAAATGAATTTCGTAGCCGGAATCCACGCAGATGACGCCGACATCCTTGCAGGTCGCCTCCGCGCAGTTGCGCGGACATCCGGAGACAGCCATCTTCAGCTTTGCCGGCGTCCAGGAGCCCCACATGAACTTTTCGATACGGATGCCGAGCCCGGTCGAATCCTGCGTGCCGAAGCGGCACCAGTCGGAGCCGACGCAGGTCTTTACCGTGCGCAGGCCCTTGGCATAGGCCTGACCGGAGACGAAGCCTGCCTTGCCGAGATCGGCCCAGACGGCCGGAAGGTCCTCTTTTTCGACGCCGAGCAGGTCGATGCGCTGGCCGCCGGTGACCTTAACCATCGGGATTTCGAACTTGTCGACCACGTCGGCGATGGCGCGCAGCTCCTTGGAGCTGGTAACGCCACCCCACATGCGCGGCACCACCGAATAGGTGCCGTCCTTCTGGATGTTGGCGTGGACGCGCTCGTTGATGAAGCGCGACTGATAATCGTCGGCATATTCATCCGGCCAGTCGCAGACGAGGTAGTAATTGAGCGCTGGACGGCACTTGGCGCAGCCGCAGGAAGTCTTCCACTCCAGCTCCTGCATGACGGCAGGGATGGTTTTCAGCCCCTTGGCCTTGATCAGGCGCCGGACGTCGTCATGGCCAAGTTCGGTGCAGGTGCACATCGGCTGCACGGCGGCAGGGTTATAGCTGTCGCCGAGCGTCAGCGCCATCAATTGCTCAACGAGGCCGGTACACGAGCCGCATGAGGCCGACGCCTTCGTGTGAGCGCGTACGTCGTCCAGCGAGGTCAGCCCCTTGGAGGTGATCGTCGAGGTGATTTTGCCCTTACATACGCCGTTGCAGCCACAGATTTCCGCGTCATCCGGCAAGGCTGCAACGGCCGCCATAGGGTCCAGTGGGGACCCTCCCTGGTAGGCCTGTCCGAAGATCAGCGTCTCGCGCATCTCGGAAATGTCGGTCTGCTTCTTCTTGAGATCGTTGAACCAGGCGCCGTCAGCGGTTTCGCCGTAGAGCACAGTTCCGATGATCTTGTTATCCTTCAGCACCAGGCGCTTGTAGACGCCAGCGGAAGCGTCGCGAAGGACGATCTCCTCGCGGTCGTCGCCATCGGCGAAATCACCAAGCGAGTAGAGCTCGATGCCGGTGACCTTGAGCTTGGTCGGAGTGTCGGAGTGAACGAAGGCCGCAGAAGTGTCGCCGGACAGATGGGCGGCGGCAACGCGGGCCATTTCGTAGAGCGGAGCGACGAGACCGTAGACCTGTCCACCGACTTCGGCGCATTCGCCGAGCGCCATGATGCTGCCGTCCGAGGTCTGCATGCCGTTATCGACGACGATGCCGCGATTGACCGCGATACCAGCCTCTTTGGCCAGGCCGACATTCGGACGGATGCCGACGGCCATGACGACGAGCGTTGCCGGAATGATCCGTCCGTCGTCGAGCTCGATGCCCTCGACCTTGCCATCGCCGATGATTGCCTTGGTATTGGCCTTGGTGATGACCTTGATGCCGCGCTCCTCGACTGCCCTTTGCAGCAGATAGCCGGCCGCAGGATCGAGCTGACGCTCCATCAGCGTCGGCATGACATGCAGCACGGTCACGTCCATGCCACGCTGGGCAAGACCGGCTGCCGCCTCAAGACCAAGCAGGCCGCCGCCGATAACGATCGCCTTTTCGCGTGACTGGGCAGCGAGCAGCATTGCCTGGACGTCGTCGAGGTCGCGGTAGGTGATGACGCCGGGGAGTTCCTTGCCGGGAACCGGAATGATGAAGGGCACGGAGCCGGTGGCGATCACCAGCTTGTCGTAGCTTTCGGTGACGCCGTGGTCGGAGGTCACGGTCTTCGCGTGCCGATCGATCGCAACGATCTTGTGGCCCTTGTAGAGCGTGATGCCGTGCTTGATGTACCAGCCGTCGCCGTGAATGATGATCTGCTCATAGTCCTTTTCTCCGGAAAGAACAGGCGAGAGCATGATGCGGTCATAATTGACGCGCGGCTCGGCGTTGAAGATTGTGACCTCGTATTGGCCGGGGGCCTTTTCGAAGAGGTGCTCGAGCATGCGCCCGGGCGCCATGCCGTTGCCGATGATAACGAGTTTTTCTGTCATAGTTACAAGTCCTTAGATTAGGTTGCCGCCACTGCAGGCACGGCGTGCCCTTGGCGTGACAGGTGCTTGACGGACAGGTGCATCCAGATGAGCGACGTCACGACGATGGCAAAGAGCAGCAGGAAGCAGCTGGACCAAAGGCCGGTGACGTCCTTGAGCAGGCCGAAAGCGATCGGAAGGATGAAACCGCCAAGGCCGCCCATCATCCCGACGACGCCGCCGACGGCGCCGACGCTTTCGGGATAGTAGGCCGGAATGTGTTTGTAGACGGCCGCTTTGCCGAGGCTCATGAAGAAGCCGAGCACGAAGATGACGATGATGAAGATTGCCGGCGTGATACCAAGCGCAGGCCCGGGTCCCGATGGAGATGCAGCCGGGAGCGACAGGATGAGGGTGGCGGCGGCAGAAACGGCCAGCATCGCGTACATGACGCTTCTTGCGCCCTTCTTGTCGGATAGAACGCCGCCGAATGCTCTAAAGATGCTGCCTGGCACGGAATAGGCCGCAGCAATCATGCCGGCGATTTCCAGATTGAAACCGTAGACGCCGACAAGATAGCGCGGCAACCACAAAGACAGGGCGACAAAGCCGCCGAAGGCGAAAAAATAGTAAAGCGAGAAACGCCAGACCTGGATGTTCTTGAGAGGAGCGAATTCTTCAAGGAAGCTCTTGGATGCGACGCCGCGACAGCGGCGGTCGCGATAGGCCGGGTCGTCGGTGGTCGAAAACCAGAAGACGATTGCCATCGCCAAAAGAACGAGCGCCCAGATCTCGGCAACCGCCTGCCATCCCCAGGCGATAAGCACGAAGGGCGCCGCGAACTTGGTAACCGCGGCACCGACGTTGCCAGCGCCGAAAATCCCAAGCGCGGTTCCCTGCTTTTCTGGCGGAAAGAACGGCGAGACATATGCGACACCAACTGCGAAGGAACCACCGGCGAGGCCGATCCCGAGTCCCGCGATCAGCATTTCTGTGTAGCTTGTTGCGTAGGAGAGCAGGAAAGTCGCTATGGCCGCTGCCACCATGGTGAGCGTGTAGACCAGACGGCCGCCGTAACGGCTCGTCCATATGCCAAGCACGATCCGGACGAGCGAGCCGGTCAGCACAGGGGTGCCGACCAGCAATCCGAATTCTGCCTCGTTGAGACCGAGCTCCTGTTTGATACGAACGCCTATAATCGCAAAGATCGTCCAGACGGCGAAGCAAACGGTGAAGGCGACCGTCGAAATCCACAATGCTCTGGCTGGCTCGCCAGCAGACATAGACTGGGGTTTCTCAGAAAAAGGCATGGCTTCTCCAGGGCCCGACAATGTCGTGCCAATCCATCGTTGAGAGTTTAAACAAAAAGCCGCTGGCCAGGTCGCGCACACACGAATGCGCGGGATGTCCTGATCAGCGGCTTTGCTTGAGGCGCCCGTCTTTGGACGCCGAAATATGCGACCTTTCGGCCTCGTAAATTATCTATGCAAGAGGCGTGCCAATTCGAAATCCAGGCCGATTTCGCCTTTTCTCGTCGCAAGTCAGCCTTATTGGTCAGGATGGCACGGGCGAGACCGCCAGCTTCTTCGGCCAAAAATTATGCAATGCATAGAAAATGGGCGTTATGCTATGCCTGCTTTTGAGCAGCGATATACGCATCGACGCTATCGGGATCAAAGAGATTGCCGTCGAAAAAGCCATCCGGACCGAGTGTCATCGTGCCGCTGGAGCCAACGGGCGTTTCCATGCGCAAGGCGCCCTCAACCTTGGAACTTGCAGCCGGCATGGCAACGCCGAGCGCCTTTAGGGCATTGCGATAGATATCCGGCCGGTAGGTGTTTCCGGCGACGTTCTGGTGGGCCGCGGTGTGATCGACGTGACCCCAGCGGACCATCTGCGTGTAGAACCAAAGCGCGTGGCTCTTCCATGGAAACGTCGCTGCCTTGGCGTGTGGGACGAAGAAGTCGCTGACCGTCTGCGTCGCGTTGCGGCCAACTTTAAGCACGCCGGTGACGGATGGACGCAGCCACTCTGCCGGGCAGTTGATATAGGCCGGACCCGAAAGCAATAGGACAAGCTCTTCATGATTGGCGGGGTCGGCGCACCAGAGTGAGGCATTGTAAAGCGCTCGCAGCAGGGCCACGAGAGCCTCGGGATGGCTATCGCCCCAGCGACTGTTGACGCCCAGCACCTTTTCGGGACTGGATTTCCAGATCGCCGCCTTGACGGTTGCAAGGTGCGCGCCGCGTTTGAGGACGCCGAAGGTATTCCAAGGTTCTCCAGCACAATAGCCGTCGATCAGACCGGACCTCAGCGCGTCACCCATATCCTGCGGCGGAAGGGTCATGATCTCGATCTCGCGGTCCGGATCGATGCCGCTTCCAGAAAGCCAGTAGCGCAATTCGTAGTTATGTCCGGAATAGGGGTGTACGATACCGAAACGAAGCCTGTCGCCTGCCCGCCGCGAAATCACTTTTTTCAGCGCCGCACCGATTGCGCGCGCATCAAGCGGATCGGTTGCGCCATCATCGGCCATTTCCCGCCACAAGGGGCCCGAAACGGTGACGGCATTTCCGCCGAGCCCAAGCGCCATGGGCACGATCATGCGCGGCGCGGGAGCCATGAGACCGAAATTGCAGGCGATCGGCATAGGGGCAAGAATATGAGCGACTTCGAAATGGCCGACCGCCAGCCTGTCCCTGATCGTTGCCCAGGATCGCTCCCGCACCAGCGTGAGGGCTACTTCCTGCGCTTCAGCAAAGCCCTTCTCCTTGGCGACGACGAGCAGCGCGCTGTCGAGAAGCGGAACGAAGCCCGCGGTGATGTCATGCCTGTTGCTCATACGTCCGCTCCAGGATCAAGCAGGTTTGCCGCGGTGACGAGGCTTTGAGCGATCTCGACGACTTTCCTGTTCTGGTTCATAGCCGTGCGCCGCAATAGCGCGTAGGCTTCCTCTTCCGACAGCCCGCGGGTGCGCATCAGCAACCCCTTGGCGCGATCGATCAGTTTGCGTTTTTCCAACTCGCCGCGTGTTTCTTCCAGCTCTCGGCTCAATCGCGCAAACGCATTGAAACGACTGATCGCCATCTTGAGGATGGGTCGGACCCGTTCCTGCTTCAGGCCATCAACGATATATGCGGAAACTCCCGCCTCGACCGCAGCTTCGATCGAGGCTTCATCGGACTTGTCCACGAACATGGCGATGGGCCTCTTCACCGCACGCGATATCTGGAAGATGCTCTCAAGCATGTCGCGGTTGGGGTTTTCGAGATCGATGACGATGACATCGGGATTGATCTCGGTGATACGCCTGGCAAGACCGTTCATATCATCGATGATCGTGACCCTGTCATAACCGGCCTCGCGCAAACCGTCCTCGATGATGGACGCACGAATGCGATTCTCATCAATGACCAGAACATTCAGACTGTTAGGTTTCACGAGACCGCGCCACGGGTTACTGGCATTCATTCGCTACCGGCGCGCCGATGGTGCAGGAGCCACCGGACACGACGCCGCAGATGCGCGAAGACAGCCACAAAATCAAGCAGTATCTTGGCTGCCTGATCTCCATGCTCTGCGCGCGCGATCGGGGTCCGTCTCTAACCGAGTGGTCGAACACGGCATCTGCCCAGCGGTAATCGTTATAGGTTACTCCGCGGCTTCAACGAAGCGGTGACGTTCGTAAAGGAACTTCAAAACGGCCTCGCGGCATTTGAGATAAGTGCGGTCCGAAGCGAGTTCGATGCGGTTGCGCGGCTTCTCGATCGGCACATCGAGGATTTCACCGATCTTGGCCGCTGGCCCGTTGGTCATCATCACTATGCGGTCGGAGAGCAGCACGGCCTCGTCGACATCGTGGGTGATCATCACCATCGTGTTGCCGAGACGTGCGTGGATGTCCATCACCGCATCCTGCAGATGGGCACGCGTCAGCGCGTCGAGCGCACCGAAGGGTTCGTCGAGCAGCAGGATCTTCGGCTCCATCGACAACGCACGGGCGATGCCGACGCGTTGCTTCATGCCGCCGGAAATCTCAGAAGGCCGCTTGTCCTTGGCGTGGGCCATCTGGACAAGATCAAGATTGGCCATGACCCATTCGTGACGCTCCGCCCTGCTCTTTAAGCTGCTGAAGACCTTGGAAACGGCCAGGTTGACGTTTTCATAGACGGTGAGCCAGGGAAGCAGGCTGTGGTTCTGGAACACGACGGCGCGTTCAGGACCGGGCGCATTGACTTCCCGGTTTTCGAGAAGCACAGCACCGGCCGAAACCGGCGTCAAACCGGCGATCAGGTTCAAGAGCGTGGATTTGCCGCAGCCGGAGTGGCCGATGATCGATACGAACTCACCCTTGGCAATCGTCAGGTTGATGCCCTTCAGCACTTCGGCGCGCGTTCCGGCCCGGTCAAAATGCTTGTCGATATGGTCGAGCTTGAGATAGGCAGTCATGATCGTTCCTCTCAGTTGGCCGAAGCGCCGCGGGTGACCAGTCGGCCTGCGGCGGCCACCAGCTTGTCGAGCGCAAAACCGACGACGCCGATATAGGCCAGGGCGACGATGATGTCTGGCAGGCGCGACGAGTTCCACGCATCCCAGATGAAGAAGCCGATACCGACGCCGCCGGTCAGCATCTCGGCTGCGACGATGGCAAGCCACGACAGACCGACGCCGATACGAAGGCCGGTAAAGATGTAGGGCGCAGCCGACGGCAGCATGATCTTGAAGAAGAACTCGAAGTGGTTGAGCCGCAGCACCTGCGCCACGTTGCGGTAGTCCTGCGGGATATTGCGCACGCCAACGGCGGTGTTGATGATCACCGGCCAGATGGAGGTGATGAAGATCACGAAGATTGCTGAAGGATTGGAATCCTGGAAGGCAGCGAGCGACAGCGGCAGCCAGGCAAGTGGCGGGACGGTGCGCAGGACCTGAAAGATCGGGTCGAGCCCGCGCATGGCCCAGACCGATTGGCCAATGACGGCGCCGATGACGACACCCGAGATCGCGGCAAGGCCGAAGCCGTAGGCGACGCGCTGCAGCGAGATGATGACACGCCAGCCAAGCCCGATGTCCTGGGAGCCGTAGTTGAAGAACGGATAGGCGATCAGATCAAAGCTTTCCTGCCAGACCCGGTGCGGAGAGGGCAGCGAGGCGTCGGGCGAGGAACAGAGCACCTGCCAGACGGTCAGTATGATCGTAAGCACGACAAGCGGCGGCACGATGGTGCGCGCGGCCGCCATCGCAACGCCGCGGACATTGATCCGGGGCGCCGGCTGTCTTGCAAGGCGGACGACATTTGCGGCCTTCGGCGCAGTCTTTGCCGGTATGGGTTCTTTCTTTGCCAGGGCGGACATGAGGCGCTCCTCGTCGTAAATAAAAGGCCGGCGCGCCTGTCACGCGCCGGAGGTGGGGATCAGGATGCGGCCTTGATGGCAAGGCTATCGAGATAGGCGGACGGATTTTCCGGATCGAAGACCTTGCCGTCGAAGAAGGTTTCCTTGCCCCGGGACGCAGAAGCGGGGATGTCGGCGGCAGCGACACCCAGCGCCTTGGCCGCATCGCGCCAGAGATCCTCCCGGTTGACCTGGTCGACGAGAGCCTTGATGTCGGTGTCAGGGGCGAACTTGCCCCAGCGGACGTTCTCGGCCATGAACCAGGTATCGTGGCTCTTGAAGGGGTAGGAGGCGCCGCCTGCCCAGAATTTCATGTAAAGGTCGGTGCCATGGGCGACACGGCCGTTGCCGTAGTTGATGTCACCCTTGAGGCGGCCGAGGATGTCCTTCGGCGGCACGTTGAACCATTGGCGCTTGCCGAGGATTGTCGCCATTTCCTCCTTGTTGTCCATGCTGTCGCACCATTGCTGGGCTTCCATCACGGCCATCAGCAGGGCGCGGGTGGCATTCGGGTTCTTCTCGACCCAGTCGGCGCGCATGCCGAGCGCCTTTTCCGGATGTCCCTTCCAGAGTTCGCCGGTCGTTGCTGCGGTAAAGCCGACGCCCTGATTGACGAGCTGCTCATTCCACGGCTCGCCGACACAGAAGACGTCCATGTTGCCGACCTTCATGTTTGCCACCATCTGCGGCGGCGGCACGACGATGGTCGAGACGTCCTTGTCCGGGTCGATGCCGCCGGCGGCAAGCCAGTAGCGGATCCAAAGGTCATGAGTGCCGCCCGGGAAGGTCATTGCGGCCTTCACTTCCTTGCCTTCGGCCTTCTTTTTTTCGAAGGCCGCCTTCAGCTTGGATGCGTCGAGCTGGACGCCGGTATCGGCATATTCCTTGGCGACGGAAATGCCCTGGCTGTCGTAGTTCAGGCGGGCGAGCAGGGCCATCGGTACCGGCTGATTGTTCTGCGTCACCTTGCCCGTATGCATGAGATAGGGCAGCGGCGAAAGGATATGGGCGCCGTCGATGCCATTCGAAGCCCCGCCGAGAACCAGGTTGTCGCGTGTTGCTCCCCAGGAAGCTTGCTTGGCGACCTCGACATCGGGAAGGCCATGTTTTTCGAAAAGGCCCTTCTCCTTGGCGACGATCAACGCGGCAGCGTCGGTCAGCGCGATGAAGCCGAGTTTGGCGCCCGTGACTTCTGGTGCTGCGGCTGCTGCAAAGGCGCCGGACGGAAAAGCGGTGCGGACTGCGCCGATCAAGGCAGCCGCGGCGGTCGTTTTCAGGAGGCTGCGGCGGCTCATTCCGCTCGTAAGGATCTTGTTCATGCGCTGGTTCCCCTTGTTGGTCGTCGCAGGAATTCTCGGAATAAAAAAACGCCGCCCGGAGATTGCGTCTGCGGGAAGGGAGAGTTCCCGGACAACAAAAACCGTGCGACGTCGATGTCTTTTGCAAGCGCTTATCGCGCGCTTATCCGCCAAGATCGCCATTGATCCGGGCAAGATCAATCCTGCAAGACGCGTGCCAGTTTTTGGTCTGAACTTTAGATCATTGAAATTAAATCAAGATCTTCGCTTTAAGGCCACATGCATAATTTTTAAGCTTGTGATGGCGCTGCATATATATTGTGCGAATGCTGTTTCTCGTGCGCAGGCGGCTGCCAGCCTTTTGTGCAAAGCAAAAGAAATCAGATCTCGTCGGTATCCGGTGCAAAGGGCAGGGTGCTCCTAACCGCAAAATCGCGGACATACTCCACGAGCCGCGCCGGATCGAAAATGCGGCCGTCCATGAAGCGGTCGCAGTCGCTGCTGCCTTCGATGCGGATATCGGCGTCCTGAGGCGTGCACGTCTCGCCGAGTGCCGTCCTGTAGAGGTCGGGGCGATAGGCGGAAGCTGCCGCGCGCGCGCTATTAAGGCTGATGGACGCCTGTCCCCAGCGGACCATCTGGCTATAGATCCACAATGCCTGGCTCGGCCGCGGGTAGTTTGCAAAGCCGCCATGGAACATGAAGTAGTTGTCGATGACGCGGCGGTGGCCCTTGGCGTCCAGGCTGAACTCGCCGGCAAGCACATATCGGATTATGTCGACGGGTGCTGCGATGTAGCGCTGATCGGCGAGTACCGCGGCCAATGCATCGTGGTTTGCGGCATGGTCGCACCAGCGCGCTGCGGCATCGAGCGCCACGATCAGCCGGGAGACCGTTTCGGGATGGCTCTGTGCCCAATCCGGCCGCATGCCGACGACCTTTTCCGGGGCTGACGGCCAGATATCCTGTTTTGTCGCAACGATCCGCCCGACGCCGCGCTCAGACGCCACCATGTTCCACGGCGCGCCGACACAGAAGCCGTCGATCGCGCCGGCGGCCAGAGCGTCAGAGGTGAGCGGCGGCGGGACGACGACGAGCTTTACGTCCTTGTCGGGATCAATGCCGCCTGCGGCCAGCCAGTAGCGGAATTCGTAATTGTGCGAGGAAAAGGGATAGGTCATCCCCAGCGTCGGCACCGGCTCGCCGGCCTGCCTCATCTGGTTCAGCACCAATGCAAAGGCGCGCGCGCTTTCGAGGGCGCCGGCTTTTTCGCAAAGACCTGCGGTTTCGCACATCCTTTCGAAGAGGCGCGTCGAAAGGGTGATCGCATTGCCGCCGCGCCCGAGCGAAAAGGGTGTGATGGTCGGCGAGGGGTTCGAGCCCAGTCCAAGCGCTGCCGCAACAGGCATCGGTGAGAGCATATGGGCTATATCGAATTGGCGAAAGGCCAGGCGGTCGCGAACATTCGCCCATGAAACGTCCCTGACGAGATCAAGGGTCAGGCCCTCCTTCTCGGCAAATCCGAATTCTGCGGCCGCAATCAGCACCGAGGCGTCGACCAAGGGAATGAAGCCGGCGCGAAGAACGCGCGGGCCCTCGCTGCTGAGCCTTGAAGGCGCACAGACGCGCCCTTGCTGTGTGTCAATTCTCGTCACCGCATTCACTCCGCAGTCCTCCCGACAATCGATTGGCCGTGGCGGCGGGTCACATCAGCAACCCTGCGGCCGTCACGACGCTTTGTGCGATTTCGGACATCTTCTTCTTCTCGTTCATCGCTGTCTGGCGCAGCAGGGCGAATGCCTGCTCCTCCGAAAGGCCGCGCATCTTCATCAGGATGCCTTTGGCCCGCTCGACGACCTTGCGCTCTTCGAGCGCCGACTTTGCATCGGCGAGCTCCCGCTGCAGGCGGCTGAAGGCGTTGAACCGGCTGACGGCCATATCGAGAATCGGTTTGACCCGTTCCTTCTTCAGCCCGTCGACGATATAGGCAGAGACGCCGGCCTCAACGGCTGCTTCGATGGAAGCCGTATCGGACCGATCGACAAACATCGCGATCGGCCGACTGACCGTTCGTGTCAGCTGGAACAGATGCTCCATCATGTCGCGGTTCGGGTTCTCGATGTCGATGATGATAACGTCCGGTTTCAGTGTTTCGATGATGCGGGCGACACCCTGGACCTCGTGAATGACGGTGACGCGCGTGTGGCCGGCCTCCTGCAATCCCTCCTCGATGATCGAGGCGCGGATCGCATTTTCATCTATGACCAGAATTGTCAGGTCGAAACGGCTCATGCGCCGTTTATGACGCACTGCAATAAATCAGGCAAGCAAAAAGCCATAAATTTAAGCATAAAAAATAAATGCACAAAAAATGCGCTTTTCTAGAAATCCGCAACCTTCCCCCAGGCGGACTTTTCGAAGCGCCTTGGATGATAGGGGCCAGGATCCACCAGCGGTTGCGAGCCCGTGGCGATATCTGCGATCAGATGTCCGGCACCGGGACCGATGCCGAACCCGTGTCCGCTGAAGCCGGCGGCAAGGATGAACCCTGGAACTGAAGCTATTTCGCCGATGGCTGGGACGCCGTCCGGTGTGCTGTCGATATATCCCGCCCAGACTGCCGTTATGTCTGTCGCAGCAAGAGAAGGCAAAAGCGCGCAGGCTCGACGATGGGTCAACGCAATGGTGCTGCGATCCGGATCCGGATCGAGGATGCGCATGCGCTCCATCGGGGTCGGAGCATCAAGACGCCAGCGGGCCAGGTTCTCATGGCCCGAGCGCCAGCCCTCGATGCCGCCTGGCGCAAGGCTGCGCCAGCGACGGGCGAACATTGGCAGGAATTGTCTTGAGAAACGAAACTGCTGCGGTGTCACGTCGACCCGTCCGCGTCCGCTGATGGCCAAAGTGAAGCCGCCATCGCCACGCCGGGTGACCGATATTTCTGCGGTATGGAGCGCATCCGGCAGATCATGCGCACCGGCCGACACCGAAAGGATTGACGATCGGATGGAAGCTTGCGGAAAGCGGATGCCGAGTTGGCGGCAGAAGGATGAAGCCCAGGCGCCGCCGGCCATGATGGCCGTAGGCGTCCGGATGGTTCCTTTCTCGGTCACCACGGCGCTCAATCGGCCAGCCGTCGTCTCGATGCCACGCGCAGCGCAATTCTGATGCACGCTGCTTCCGAGTTTCATGATCGCCCGGGCAACGGCAGGTGCGGCGCGTGAGGGATCGGCAGTCCCGTCCGACGGTGAAAAGACCCCACCTTTCCAGAGCCGGCCGCTCGCCTTGCCCCGTTCGGTTGCCTGCACACTGTCGAGCATGTTGGTCGTCACGCCGGCTGTTTTCGCAAAGTCGCGCCAGCGTGCCCAGCCTTCGAGCTCCCTTTCATTGTTGCTGAGGTAGAGGAGGCCGCAGCGCCGGAAACCGGTGTCTTCGCCTGTTTCGGCTGCAAATCGCTCCCACAGATCGAGGCTCTTCGTGGCGATCGGAAGTTCGCGCGCGTCGCGGTTTTGCTGGCGGCACCACCCCCAATTCCGGCTCGACTGCTCGGCACCAATCAGGCCCTTTTCGACAAGTGCGACCTTCAACCCTCTGCTTGCAAGGTAGTAGGCTGTAAAGACGCCGACGATCCCTCCGCCGATGATCACTGCATCAGCGCTTTCGGGCAGGGCTTGCTTCGTTTCGATTTTTTGAAGGGGGGCAGGCATCGACGTCTCCAGCTTGAGCCGTCAATCTACAGCCTGGCCCAGAAAGACGTAGCTGGAGTTCATGAGAGGTCAGCATTTTCTACTGTCCTTGCGCGACTGTGCAACCGTTTATGCTCGTCAGGACAAACGCACAGATAATGACAGGAGGCGCTTATATGCTAAGGTCGGATGGGCATGGACGCAGCATTTTCTGCTTCGGCATGTCGTTCGATGACACCAATTTGGCAGGGCTCACATGAAACTCGATCGGATCGACATCAAGATTCTCTATGAGCTGCAGAAAAATGGCCGGATCACCAATGTCGAGCTTGCCGAACTGGTCAATCTTTCGCCGAGCCCTTGCCTCATGCGGGTGAAGAAGCTGCAGGCAGAAGGCTATATTGTCGGCTATTCCGCCCAGGTGAATGTCGGCAAGCTCGGACAGACGCTCACGGTCTTCACCGAGATTACCCTCAAGAACCACAGGCAGATCGATTTCGCCCGCTTCCTTGCGGCAGTCGAGAAAGTCGACCAGGTGATCGAATGCCACCTGGTTTCCGGCGGCTACGACTATATGCTGAAATTCGTAACTGCGGGCATCGGCGAGTACCAGACCATCATGGAGCGGCTAACGGACATGGACATCGGCATTGACAAGTATTTCAGCTTCGTGGTGCTGAAATCGCCGATCGTCAAGGCCCACATGCCGCTGACCAGTCTCTTTCCGTTGTAGGATGCCGGCGCCTCAGCGCCGGCAATAGGCACGCACCAGTTCCGGATCCTGCTCAAGTCCGTCGAGCCAGGTCGGATCGAGCTTCGGCACGGAGGAAAAAAGCAGCTGCGAGTAGGGATGCTTTGGCGCCCTTTTCCGGTTGGACGGCAGGATCTCCTCGACTTTTTCGCCCGCATACATCACGACGATCTCGTCGCAGATCGCTTCCACCACCGATAGGTCGTGGCTGATGAAGATGTAGGAGAGGCCAAGTTCAAGCTGCAACTCCTTGAGCAGATCGATGACCGCTGCTGCGACGACCGTGTCGAGCGCCGAGGTGATCTCATCGCAGAGGATGAGCTTCGGATCTGCCGCAAGGGCCCGGGCGAAATTCACGCGCTGCTTCTGCCCACCGGAAAGCTCTGCCGGCCGCCTCTCGCGCACGGAAGTAGGCAGTTGCACCATGTTCAAAAGCTCGTTGATCCGCTTGTCGCGGGCCTTGCGGGCCATGCCGTGATAGAAGACGAGGGGCCTTGCCAGAATATCCTCGATCGATTTGGCGGGGTTGAGCGCGGTGTCGGCATATTGGAAGACGATCTGCATCTCCCGTAACTGCTCGCGGGTGCGCTGGCGGGCATTTTGCGCCAATTCTCGTCCGTTGAAGACGATCTGCCCCGCAGAGGCGGGCAGAATGCCCGCGATCGTCCGCGCCAATGTCGATTTTCCGCAGCCCGATTCGCCGATGATGCCGAGATTGCGTCCCCGCTCGACTTTAAGGCTGACCGAGCGGACGGCGCGTACCAGTGGCAGACCGTCCATCTGGATCGCGCCGTAGCCGGCAAACACGTTCTCGACTTCTAGGATGTGGGGATTGTCCGCTGCTGTTGCCGGCTGCGTGGTGCGCGCCTTGGGTTCGAAGGCAGCGAGCAGTTCGCGCGTGTAGGGATGTTTGGCGTTCGTGAGGATCTCTGTGGTGGTGCCGATCTCCTTGGTCTCGCCGCCCTTCAAGACGACGATGCGGTCGGCGATCTGGGCGACCACGGCGAGGTCGTGCGAAACGTAAATGCCGGCGATTCCGCCTTTCTTCATGACCGACTTGAAGGCGCGCAGCACCTCGATCTGCGTCGTCACGTCAAGCGCCGTGGTCGGCTCGTCGAAGATGACGAGCTTCGGGTCGCCGATCAGCGCCATGGCGGCCGAAAGACGCTGCAACTGGCCGCCGGAAACCTGGTGCGGATAGCGGCTGCCGATCGTTTCCGGCTCAGGCAGCGACAACGCCCTGAAAAGCTCGACGGCGCGGAGGCGCGCCTCGTCGGCCGACATAAGCCCATGAATTCGGGTGACCTCGATTACCTGGTCCATGATCGTGGCGGCCGGGTTGAATGCGGCGGCGGCTGATTGCGGAACATAGGTGACCTCGGTGCCGCGCACCCTGGCGCGCTGCTTTTCGCTCAGCCTCACCATGTCCTTTCCGGCGACGGAGACGCTGCCGCCGGAGATGCGACAGCCGGGGCGGGCATGGCCCATCAGCGTCAGCGCGATCGTCGTCTTGCCGGAGCCGCTTTCGCCGATCAGCGCCACGATCTCGCCCTCGGCGATGTCGAAGCTGACGCCGTTGATGATCTCGACGCGCCGGCCGGAATCGGTGGTGGCTTCGACTTTCAGGTCAAGGATTTCTACGAGCTTGGCCATCATTCGCTCCGATCCCGGATTTTCTGCGGCAGGTTGTCGATCAACAGGTTCACGCTGATCGTGAGGCTGGCGATTGCAAAGGAGGGTGCCATCACCGCCGGTGCGCCGAAGGGCAGGCCGCCGATGTTCTCGCGCACGAGAGCCCCCCAGTCGGCATAGGGCGGCTGGACGCCAAGGCCGAGGAAGGAGAGCCCGGAGAGCAGGAGCACGATGAACACGAAGCGGATGCCGAGATCCGCCAGGACCGGGCCAATGATGTTCGGAAGGATCTCGGAGCGAATGAGATACCAGGTGCTTTCGCCGCGGATGCGGGCGACGGTGATGAAATCCATCGCGTTGATGTTCACCGCAAGTGCCCGGGCGAAGCGATAGGCGCCGGGGATATAGATCACCGACAGCGTCAGGATCAGCACAGGAATGGAGGAGCCGACGGCAGCGACGACCACAAGGCCGAAGAGCTTGCCGGGTATCGAGTTGAGCGCGTCGAGGAACCGACTCAGGACTGTGTCGAGCCAGCCGCCGGCGACCGCCGCAATCATGCCGAGCACGACGCCGCTGAAGCAGGCGATGGTCACCGCGGCGAGCGAGATGCCGACCGTATAGCGCGCGCCGATCAGGATGCGCGAAAACATGTCGCGCCCAAGATAGTCAGACCCCAGCCAGAAGTCGGCGCTCATTGGGCCGAAGTAATCAAGGTCGACGATCTCGCCGACAGGGTAGGGGATGATCAGCGGCGCGAAGATCGCGATCAACGCCCAGACAAGGATGACCGAGAGACCGACCATGCCGATGATGTTGAAGCGATAGCCGAGCCGGGTTCCGGAAATCCGGTCAGACTTGGTCTCAGAACTGGTCATTGTCATCGGAGCCTCGGATTGGAAAGGATGGCTATGATATCGGCGGCCGTGATCAGGAGCAGGTAGCCGAGGCAGAAGATCATCGCGCAGCTCTGGATCAGCGGCAGGTCGCGGGTGGCGACGGCGTCGACCATCAGCTTGGCAATACCTGGATAGTTGAAGATCGTCTCGACAATGATGACGCCGCCGAGCAGGTATGAGAGCGAAAGCGCGACCGCGTTGACAATCGGGCCCAGAGCGTTCGGCAGCGCGTGCCGAAACACGATGCGCCGCCGCGAGGCGCCCTTGAGCAACGCCATCTCCACATAGGGCGTGTTGAGCGTCTCGATCACCGCTGCCCGGGTCATGCGGATCATTTGCGCCGAGATGACGAAGGTAAGCGTGATCACCGGCATGGCATAGATACGCAGGAGGTCTGTCAGCGACGTGACTTCGTTCGCGAAGGCGAGCGCCGGCAGCCATTTCAGATAGACCGCAAAGATCAACACCGCGGAGGTCGCTATCATGAATTCCGGCACGGAGATGACGCCGATTGTCAGCACGGTCACGATGCGGTCGTACAGCGAGCCACGTAGCATCGCCGCGGTGATGCCGAGCGTCAGCGCGATCGGCACGGAAAAGAGCGCGGTGACGCCCGCGAGCTGCAGCGTGTTGACGAAACGCCCGCCGATCAGATCCGCGACCGGCATTTCGTTGGCATAGGACGTGCCGAGGTCGCCCTGCAACAAACCGACGATCCAGCGCAGGAAACGGAAGATCGCCGGTTCGTCGAGGTGCATGGCCTTGCGCAGACCTTCGATGGCCTCCGGCGTGGCGGCCTGGCCGAGCAGGATCGTCGCCGTGTCTCCCGGCAAGAGCGTCGTGGCGAAGAACACGGCGAAGGAAACGATCACCAGCGTGATCACGGCGATGAGCATTCTGCTCAGGACAAGCGATAGGACACGGTTGTTCACGCGCGTTCCCTTTCGGCATTCGAGATTTCAACCAAAAGGGTCGGAGCTGCAACCGCGCGGCTGCAGCCCCGACCGTTCGCCTCATCAGGCTTCGAGCCAGACATATTCCGCGAAAGCATAACCCATCTGGCCGCCAAGCGGGTTGGCTTCCAAGCCCTTGAGCTTGGCGGTGATCGCGTCGACGTTGGAGATATAGGCCGGAATGATGGTGCCGGCTTCGCTGGCGACCATCACCTGCATCTCGTTGTAGATCGCCTTGCGCTTCTCCTGGTCGAGCGAGCCGCGCGCCTCGATCAGCATCTTATCGAATTTCTCCGATTTGTACTGGCTCTCGTTCCACGGCGCTTCCGAAGTGTAGAGCAGCGAGAACAGGATGTCCGGTGTCGGGCGCGGGTTGATGTTGCCGAAATGGACCGGCGCCTTGAGCCAATAATTGTCCCAATAGCCGTCGGCCGGAACGCGTTGAACGTCGAGCTTCAGACCGATTTCGGCCGCGGACGCCTGGATGATCATCGCCATGTCGATCGAGGAGTTTGCCGCCTCGGAAGCGATCACAGGGATCGACTGGCCAAGGACACCGGCCTTCTCGAAATGGAACTTCGCCTTCTCCGGATCGAACGCCCGCGGCTTCAGGTCGGCATTATGGTAGAAGTTTGCCGGGGAAACCGGCTGGTCGTTGCCGATTTCTGCCAGACCGCGCAGCGCCGATTTCTGGATCTGCTCGCGATTGACGAGATACTTCATGCCCTGCACGAAGTCCTTCTTGTCGCCGGGAGCCATGTCCATGCGCATATTGAGATTGGTGTAGTTGCCGGAGGTGGTTTTCGAGAGCACGAAGCCGTCGCCTTGGGCCTCGACCAGGCGCATCGAGCGCGGATTGATCGTAGCGGCCAAGTGGATATCGCCGGACAGCAGCGCATTGACGCGGGAACTATCGTCGCTGATCGCGAAGTATTCGAAGGAATCGACGTTCGGGCCGGACTTCCAATAGTTCTTGTTCTTGATGCCAACCGAGCGCACGCCGGGCTCGAAGACTTCTCTCACGAAAGCGCCGGTGCCGTTGCCCTTGGAAAAATCCGTCGTGCCATCGGCGACGATCATGAAGTGGTGCATCGACAAGATGGTCGGCAGGTCGGCGTTCGGATTTGCGAGCGTGATCTCGACCGTCTGCTTGTCCACGGCCTTGAAGCCTGTCATCTGCGCGGCGATCTTCGCGACCTTCGAACCGACGGAGGGATCGAGATGGCGTTTCAACGAGAAGACCACATCGTCGGCGGTCAACGGCTTGCCGTCGTGGAAGGTGACGCCGCTCCTCAGTTTGACCGTCCAGGTCTTCGCATCCTTGGACTCGATCGCCTCGGCGAGCTCCATCTGCGGGGTGCCGCTCTTATCGAGGAAGGTGAGACGGTTGTAGAAGGAGCAGCAGCGCACATAGTCGGTCGAGAGCGATGCCTTGGCTGGGTCGAGCGTATCGGCGGTCGAGGACGACCAGCCGGCCGCCTTGAGTGCACCGCCGGAAACCGGCGCGGCGGCTACTGCCTTCGAGGCCCGTCCGAGAATGAGGCCGCCTGCCGCCGTGGCAACGCCGCCGGCCAGCATCAATTGAAGCAGCTCGCGCCGGGTTGCGCCGCGGCGGATGGCGTTTTCCACCATCATATCGTCTGCTCTGGTCCAGTTCGTGATTTTGTCGTTCATGGCATTCCCCTTTTTGTTGAGTTCTCTTTGGCGCCGCCTTTTCCCGGCGGGCCTTGTCCGGCATGTTCTCGGATTTTATGCCTCCGCTTCCTCCACGGCATTGGAAAGACCTGCCATGGACGTGAAGTGAAAATCGGGTTCGGTGAATTGCTCCGGCTCGATCGTGCCGCCATAGCCCTTTTGGGCATGCCGCCGTTCGATCCAGCAATTGGTCATGCCGAGACGGCGCGAAATGCCGATGTCGTGGTACTGGCTTTGCGCCACGTGGAGGATATCCTCTTTGGTGCTGCCTTCCTTGGCAACGAAATCGAATACCGTCTCGAAAAAGGCAGGATCGGGCTTTTCCGTGCCGGTATCGTCGGCCGTGAAGGCCGCATAGAACGGATTGCCCAGTTCCTTGGCGAAATGCGCAAAAGCCCAGCGGCGGGAATTCGTCATGGCGATCAGCCGATATTTTTTGGAAAGTCTGGCCAAGGCATCCTTGCTGTCGGCAAAGCCCTTCCAGTTTTTGGCGGAGTCTCGAAGCCGCTCGCCATAAGCGGGCTGCGCTGGAAGACCAAGTCGAGGAGCGATGGCCAGATAGACGCGCACGAGATCATCGGGGAAGAGATCAGCATTTTCAAAATAGCGCGCTTGGCGGTAGAGCGTCAGCGCTTCCTCGCCGTCGAGTTTCACACCCGCTTCCGCTGCGATCCCGGCAAGGCAATCCTTGATGCCGCCTTCAAAATCAATCAGCGTGCCGACGACATCAAAGCTGAGGTATTTGAAATCCGCGAAGGTCTTCACCAAGTGCAGTTCCTTTCTTGTGAGCGCCTTGTGCCGCAGCTGGGTCGCCTACAGAATTAAATGCTGCTGTCGATGCTGCAGGTATTTTTCAACTTTTCCTGCAAATGCCCGATTTTTCGGGGTTCCCGTGTTTTCTGACCTTCAGTTTCGCAGCTATGACCCACTGGAGTCTCCGAAAAGAACCCGCTCTGCGGCACAAAATTGCGAATATGACAGGCTTCACGGTATTTCGGTGCCTGAGCAAAACCCTGCCGTGAAGGCATTCTCCCGCTCATGCGACCACGGCGCGCACGGCCGGATCGTCGAGCGTCTCGTCCAGCGTCTGGCGGGTGCGTTCGACGATTGCGTCGATCTCCGCATCGCTGCAGCACAGCGGCGGGGCATAGCCGAGCACGCCATGGGCAAAGGCGCGGATGACGAGGCCGTGGTTCCAGGCACGGTCAAAGATGCGGCGTGCCGGCTCGGCGTCGGCCGGCAGGGGTGTCTTGCGCTCCTTGTCGACGACGAGCTCGACGGCCGCCAGCATGCCGCGGCCGCGGACGTCGCCGACCAGCGGATGGTCCTTCAGGCTCTCAAGGCCGGCCATCAGGCGCGCTCCTGCCTTCCGGCCATTGAGGAGCAGGCCGCCCTCGTAGAGACGCAAAACCTCTAGGCCGACGGCAGCGCTGACGGGATGGGCCGAATAGGTGTAGCCATGCCCGACGGCGGAAGCGCCCGCACCTTCGGAAATCGTCTGGTAGACATGCTCGGACATGAAGAGGGCACCCATCGGCACGTAGCCGGAGGTGAGGCCTTTGGCGACCGTCAGGAAGTCCGGCACGATCTCGTCCTCCAAACAGGCAAACAGCGGACCGGTCCGACCGAAGCCGGTGATCACCTCATCGGCGACAAAGAGGATATCGAGATCGCGGCAGACGCCGCGCATCGCCTTCATCCAGCCTTTGGGCGGCACAAGCACGCCGCCCGATCCCTGGATTGGCTCAGCATAGAATGCCGCAACGCGATCGGCGCCACCCAACTCTTCGATCTTCTGCTTCAATGCGCCAACAGAGGCAGCGATGATGGCCTCAGGGTCAGGGCCGGCAGGGTTTCGATAGGCGTAATGGGAGGGAATCTTGTGCTGCCAGTCGAAAGGCAGGCCGAAACCGGCATGAAAGGATGGCAGGGCCGTCAGTCCCGCTCCAACCGTCGAGGAGCCGTGATAGCCCTGTTCGACCGAGATGAACTGGTCTTTCCCGGGCCGTCCGCGCGCATTCCAATAGTAGCGGATGAAACGGATCGTGCTGTCGATGGCATCCGAACCACCGAGCGTGAAATAGACATGGTTGAGGTCGCCCGGCGCGCGATCGGCGAGTTCGGCAGCGAGCCGGATTGCCGGCTCACTGCCGAGGCCGAAATAGGCGGTCGCATAAGGAAGCTCCCGCATCTGCCTTGCCGCCGCTTCGACGATGGTGTCATGGCCATAGCCCGCATTGACGCACCATAGGCCGGCAAAACCGTCTATCAATTGCTTGCCGCTCGCATCGGTGAGTGTCGCGCCGGAGGCGGACGCGAGAACCCGCACGCCGAGATTTTCGTGGCTGCGATAGGAAGCGACCGGATGAACGAGGTGGGCACGGTCGAGTTCGATCAGGGAATTGCTAAGCATGAACGTCTCCAGGTCAGCCGAGGGCTTGGTTGGCGAGTGCGAAGGTTTTCAGGGCGGGACTTGTTGTCGGTTCGATACTGCCCTTGCCCATCACGATGCCGCCGCCGGCATGGGCAAAGCCGCGTTCGGCAAGCCAGGGCGCAAGACCGGCATCAGCCGTCGTGTCGATGCGTAGAAAAGCGCCTGGACGGCTGGCAATGAAAAAGGAAATCAGGGCACAGGCATCGCCGGCATGTGCGGCGGCGACAGGCCCGATCACTTCGCCGCGGCCGAAGGTGCGAAGGGCGGCAAAGCCTCGAACTTCACCAGCTTGGCGTATCACCGCGAAGCGCCCGATCTTTGCGATATATTCGAGGAGGCTGCGGCGTTCGGCGCCGAAGGCTGCGCGATCGAGCGCCACGATGGCGGCGAGATCATCTTGATTGGCAGGCAACACGCCATCTGGATGGTCGATTGCAGGCACACTGCCCTGGTATTGCAGGACCGAACCGGTTTGCCGGAAGCCGAGCTTCTCATAAAGCGGCAGGCCATCGCTGGTCGCGACCAGACGAAGTGGCCTGTTGCCGGCGATCGTCAAGGCGCAATCCATCAGCTTTCGGCCAAGACCGCGGCCGCGCATGGCTTCATCGACTATGACCATGTTGATCGTTGCGCAATTATCGCCATAAGGGGTCACAAGCACGGTCCCGACGACGCGGTCCTTATCCTCGAGGGCTACGACGCCGCTGCTCAATGAAAGCACCATGGCCCAGTCTTCCGGACGATGGGGCCATCCGGCCTGGCGCGAGAGAGCGACCGCGCCCTTAAGATGTTCGGTGCCAAAAGGCGCAAGATCGATCTCGGTTGTCTTCATGAAGGGATCCCTGGTCGGTTTCTTCCATTCTTAGACCCCTGGCGTCAGAACATCGTCCCAAGGACTGCTCTTCGGCGGTATCTTCCGCCGTAGCTTTGCGCGATTGCCGCATCTTATGCCGCGGGGTCGATCATATCCGGGATCGCGAGCCTTCTTGGTTATCGTTGCAGCACAACTCTCTGCCAAAGAATAAGCAGGATACGAAACAATCTGCTTTGCCGGTTCGCTTTTCAGTCGAGCCAGCGGCCAAACCTCGGCCTATGATGTGAAGAGACAAAATCGCCCCAGGAAAAATACAGGACCCTCTCATGGCTCACTTCCGCCCGAAATACATCACCTTCGACTGCTACGGGACGCTCACCAATTTCCAGATGGCCGAGGCTGCGCGCGATCTTTATGGCAATCAACTCGATGAGGCGCAGATGGCTGAGTTCATCAAGAACTTTGCCGCTTATCGTCTCGACGAAATCATGGGCGCCTGGAAGCCTTACAACGATGTGGTTCACAACTCGCTCGAACGGGCCTGCAAGCGCAACGGCATAAAATTCCATGAGGAAGCCGCGCGGATGGTCTATGAACGTGTGCCGACTTGGGGGCCGCATCCGGATGTGCCGGCCGGCCTTGCCAGGGTTGCCAAGGAAATCCCGCTGGTCATCCTTTCCAACGCCATGAATTCACAGATCATGTCGAATGTCGAAAAGCTCGGGGCGCCCTTCCATGCGGTCTATACTGCGGAACAGGCGCAGTCCTACAAGCCGCGCTTCAAAGGCTTCGAATATATGCTTGATATGCTGGGCTGCGGGCCCGAGGACGTTCTGCACTGCTCGTCCTCCTTCCGCTATGACTTGATGTCGGCGCATGACCTCGGCATCAAGAACAAGGTCTGGGTCAATCGCGGTCACGAGCCGGCGAACCCCTACTACGGCTATGTCGAAATTGCCGATATCTCGGGTTTGCCGGGCGTCGTCGGGCTTTGAGAAAGGCATGGCGATGAAGTTCAAATCCTATTGGCACGACACGGCCCCCGGTTTTGGAGGCGCCGTGCAAGGCCCCGTCGAGGGACATTACGACGTTGCCGTTGTCGGCGGCGGCTTCACGGGACTTGCGGCGGCGCGTCATCTCGCCAAGGCCGGCGTTCGGGTCGTGGTGCTGGAGGCGGAACGGATTGGCTCTGGGGCGTCTGGCCGTAATGGCGGTCATCTCAATAATGGCCTCGCCCACAGCTTCATTGCCGCCAAGGCCGAACTCGGCAAGGAGCGGTCCATCGCGCTCTATCGGATGCTCGATCACTCGATCGACACCATCGAGGCGATCATCGCGGAGGAGGGGATCGATTGCAATTTCCGTCGCGCCGGGAAGCTCAAGCTTGCGTCCAAGCCGCAGCATTTCGAAGCGATCGCCCGCAATTTCGAGGCCGTTCACGCCGAAGTCGATCCGGACACGGCGCTTCTGACTGCAGCCGATCTCGAGGGTGAAGTCGGCTCGCCTTTCTACGGCGCCATGCTGTCGAAAAAGAGCGCCATGATGCATATGGGGCGCTATGTTGCGGGGCTCGCCACCGCCGCTGCTCGCCATGGCGCGGTCATCTTCGAAAACGCAGCGGTGACGGGTCATCGGCAGGCCAGCGGTAAGCACAACCTGACGACGGCGCGCGGGGCGATTTCTGCCGATCATGTGCTCGTCGCGACGGGCGCCTATACGCCTTCGGTATTCGGCTATTTCCGCCGCCGGATCGTTTCAGTCGGCAGCTTCATTATCGCCACGCGCCCGCTGACCGATGCCGAAATTGCAGTGACGATGCCGGGAAACCGGACCTGCGTGACCTCGATGAACATCGGCAACTATTTCCGGCTGGCGCCTGATAACCGTCTGATTTTCGGCGGCCGGGCGCGGTTTTCCGCGACATCCGACCAGCGTTCGGATGCAAAGAGCGGAGACATCCTGCGGGCGAATCTGCTTCAGATATTCCCGCAACTTTCCGGCGTCGAGATCGACTATTGCTGGGGCGGGCTCGTCGATATGACCAAGGACCGCTATCCGCGTGCGGGCTATGTCGATGGAGTCTGGTACGCCATGGGCTATTCCGGCCACGGCGCGCAATTGTCGACCCACCTCGGCATGATCATGGCCGACGCCATCCTCGGCAAGGCCGATCGCAACCCTCTCAAGGGGCTCGACTGGCCGGCTGTTCCCGGACATTTCGGCAAGCCGTGGTTCCTGCCGCTCGTCGGCTTGTACTACAAGACGCTCGACCGGTTTCAGTAGGGAGAAACTGCCCACGGCGTCCTCAGACTGTGACGGATCGGGACTGCGCACTCGCCGAAGGTGTGATCAGCCTATGCCTGAGGTGCTAAGGATCAACAGGAAGCCATGATCGCTCCCGGGTTGGCGATCGCTGAAATGCATCAAGGATTTCGATTGTCTCACGCAGATTATGACGGCGCGCAGGTCATCTTCCATCGCGCCGTTTCAGCTCACGACATGTAGCGGCAACTCATTCCCACGCTATTTTGGCTTGGCCGGGTCAGCCAAGCCCGCCGATGTGGAAGCTCTTCGTTTCCAAATATTCCTCGATGCCGCATTGGGCGCCTTCGCGACCAAGGCCAGATTGCTTGACGCCGCCGAAGGGAGCAACTTCTGTTGAAATGGCGCCGGTGTTCAGGCCGACCATGCCGAATTCAAGTGCCTCGCCGACGCGCCAGGAACGCTTCAGGCTTTCGGTGTAGAAGTAGGCGGCCAGCCCGAAGGGCGTGGCATTGGCGATCTCGATCGCCTCTTCTTCTGTCTTAAAGCGGAAGAGGGGGGCGACCGGCCCGAAGGTTTCCTCGCCGGCGAGCTGCATGTCGGTCGTCGCATCGCAAAGGACAATCGGCGCCGTATATTGATCGCCAGTCGGCAAAGCCACCGGGGTCGAAATCATGCGTGCGCCCTTGGCAAGCGCATCGTCGATGTGACGTTTGATCTTCTCGATCGCCGCTTTGTTGATCATCGGGCCGATATCGACGCCTGCATCCGTTCCGCGTCCCACTTTCATAGCGGAAACGCGGGCTGAGAGTTTTTCGGCGAAGGCGTCATACACACGAGATTGGACCAGAATGCGGTTGGCGCAGACGCAGGTCTGGCCGCCATTGCGGAACTTCGAGGCGATTGCACCCTCGACCGCAAGGTCGAGATCTGCGTCATCGAAGACGATGAACGGCGCGTTGCCGCCAAGTTCCAGGCTCAGCCGCTTGACGCTGTCTGATGCGCCACGCATCAAAAGCGAGCCGACGCGGGTGGAGCCGGTGAAGGAGATCTTTCGAACGGTCTGGTTTGCCATCAACTCGTCACCGATCTTGGCGGGCATGCCGGTGACGATGTTGATGACGCCCTTCGGAATGCCGGCGCGCTCGGCCAATACAGCGAGCGCAAGGGCCGAGTAGGGCGTCAGCTCCGATGGCTTGATGACGACGGTGCACCCTGCCGCAAGCGCCGGCCCGACCTTGCGGGTAATCATCGCATTGGGAAAATTCCAGGGCGTGATGATCGCCGAAACACCAACCGGCTCCTTCAGGATGACAATCCGCCGGTCTGCCGTCGGCGAAGGAATAGTGGTGCCGCCGATGCGACGGGCTTCCTCGGAAAACCATTTCACGAACGAGGCCCCGTAGCGGATTTCGCCGCGTGCTTCGGCAAGCGGTTTTCCCTGCTCCCGGGTAAGGATCAGCGCAAGGTCTTCGAGATTGTCGATCATCAGGTCGTGCCAGGCCTCCAAAAGCGCGGCGCGCTCGGCATGGGTCTTCTTGCGCCACGATGGGAAGGCAATCTCTGCCGCCTTAATCGCCGCACGGGTATCGGTGCCGTCCATGTCAGGCACCGTGCCGAGTGCTTCCTGCGTTGCAGGATCGAAGACCTCAATCTTGCGCCCTGCCGCGGCCTCGCACCATTGGCCATTGATGAGCCCATGTTCGCGAAACAGGCTGTTGTCCTTCAACTCGTTCATCCTATCCTCTTTTAGTTCAGCGCCGAAAGCACGGCTTTGGTGATGGTGTCTGTCTCGTCCTTGCCGGGGATTTCGCCAATACCGCGCGCCGTCGTCGCCTCGATTGCCGTCATCACGTTCCTGGCTGCTGTCGTTTCTCCCAGATGTTCAAGCATCATCGCACCGGACCATATGGCAGCGATCGGATTGGCAATGCCGAGATGGGCGATATCCGGGGCCGAGCCATGGACGGGTTCGAACATCGACGGCGCGGTGCGGTCGGGATTGATGTTGGCGGACGCTGCAAAGCCGAGCCCGCCCTGGATGGCAGCGCCAAGATCGGTCAGGATATCGCCGAACAAATTGGAAGCGACCACGACGTCCAGGCTCTCCGGCGCCATGACCATTCGGGCGGCCATGGCGTCGATGTGATAACTCGTCACCTCGATGTCGGGAAACTCGCCGGCAAGCTTCCAGGTGATCTCGTCCCAGAAGACCATGGAATATTTCTGTGCGTTGGACTTCGTCACAGAAGCGAGCTTGCCGCGCCGGGCGCGCGCCTGTTCGAAACCGAAGCGCAGAATGCGTTCCACGCCCTTGCGGGTGAAAATCGCGGTTTCGACGGCCACTTCATTGTCGGCGCCCTGGTGGACGCGGCCGCCGGCGCCGGAATATTCGCCCTCCGTGTTTTCACGGATGCAGAGAATATCGAAACCTTCCGCCCTCAGTGGTCCCTGAATCCCGGGCAGCAGCCGGTGCGGACGGATATTCGCGTACTGCACGAAAGTTTTGCGGATGGGCAGGAGAAGCCCATGCAGCGAGACCGAATCCGGTACCTTCGCCGGCCAGCCGACAGCGCCGAGCAGGATGGCGTCGAAGTTCCTCAGTGTCTCGATGCCATCGGCCGGCATCATGCTGCCATGCTGGAGAAAGTAGTCGCAGGACCAGGGGTAACTGGTGCCCGACAAGGCGAACCCAGACGCGTTGGATGCCTTTTTCAGCACCGCCCAGGCTGCATCGGTGACATCGCGGCCAATGCCGTCTCCAGGCAGAAGGGCAATCTCGTAGGTCTTCATGATCGGTCCTCAGAGGCTGATGAGCACGCTCTTGCTCTTGCGGTTGGCGAGATAGGCCGCGCGCCCGAGATCCTTGCCGATGCCGGATTGCTTGTAGCCGCCCGTGGGCAGGATGTGGTCGCGCGAGCGGCCGTAGCGATTGACCCAGACCGTGCCGGCCTGCAGGCGCCGTGTCAGACGGATGGCGCGCGAGAGGTCACGGGTGAAAAGGCCAGCGGCCAAACCATAGGTCGGATGGTCTGCGAGGGTCAGCGCTTCCTCCTCGTCTTCGAAGGTCTGAATGGTCAGCACCGGCCCGAAGATCTCCTCCAGGACGGCCGGTGACGTTGCCGTCACGCCGGAGATCACCGTCGGGGCGTAAAAGTAACCTTCGCGATCGAGACGCCTGCCGCCGGCCAGGCATTCCGCGCCATCGTCGACGGTGGACCGGACGATGCTGTCCATGCGGCTGATCTGCCGCTCGGAGATCATGGGAGGATAATCGGTGGCCTCATCCCAGGTGGGGCCGGGGCGAACGGCTGCCAGCCTGGCGATAATGGCTTCCGCCAGCGCGTTTGCCACTTTGGCCTCCACAATCAGCCGCGATCCGGCAACACAGGCCTGCCCAGCATTGGCAAGCAGGCTGATCGCGATCGCGTCGGCTGCCAGGTTGAGATCGGCATCGGAAAAAACGATCTGGGGACTCTTGCCGCCAAGTTCGAGCGTCATCGGCTTTATGCCGGTTCGCGCAATATTGGTCATGATGGCAGAGCCGGCAGCCGTCGAGCCGGTAAAGCTCACCTTGGTAATGCCCGGATGGCCGGTTATTGCATTGCCTGTGGTCGGGCCATCGCCCAGCACGATGTTGATGAGGCCCGCCGGCAGGCCGGCCCGCACCGCAAGCTCGGCAAGATAAAGCGTCGAGAAGGGCGTTATTTCCGAGGGCTTCAAGACAACCGCATTGCCGGCAGCAAGCGCAGGCGCGAGCTTCCAGCCGGCCATCGACAGCGGGAAATTCCACGGCGTAATCGCGCCGACGACGCCATAAGGCTCGGTCATAATCAGGCCGAGGCTGTTATCATCGGTGGGGACGAGGTCACTGCCTTCCTTGTCTGCGAATTCGGCAAAGAAGCGGATCTGTTCGGCAGTCACCGCGATATCGCCGGCAATCAGGTGCCCGACAGGACGAGTGGAGCCGACAGCTTCGATCTTTGCGAGCGGCATGGCCTCTTGCTCGATGAGATCGGCCCAGCGCTGCATCGCTTTGGTCCGTTGGCGCGGGCGTAACGCCGCCCAGCCACTCTCCGTCAGGGCCTTTTGCGCCGTGTCGACGGCTTGGTCGACAATATCTGCGGTCGCCACCGGACAATCCCAATATGCCTTCGCATCCGAGGGGCGGTGTGTGGGCAGTTGCCCTTTTGCCTCTAACAGGCTGCCGCCGATGAAGTGTCCCTTCGGCAGAGAAAGCGAATCTGGATCGAAGCTGAGGGTCATGGAATGTCCTTGCCAGGCGTTTGCGCAAGGTTAGCGTTCAGGCTTCGGCAGCATGCATCGACTGTGGCGGACCGGACGGAGGAAAAACCTGTTTTGGCGGCCGTTGCCCGTTGATTCTTCGGTCGATAAGGCCGCTCGACGGCGCCTGCGGCCTCCACATCACCTTACGGTCACGTAGATCTTGCGAACCGTCTCAATGGTCTTCCATACGCCGGTGAAACCAGGCTTCATGACGAAGCTGTCACCTGCTCGGTAGACCACGGGTTCCCCGCCATCCGGTGTAATTTGAACGACGCCGGAAAGGATGTGGCAGAATTCGAAGGTTTCGCCCTTGATCGAACGGGTCTCGCCCGGTGTCGCTTCCCAGACGCCGGTATGAATCATCTGCCCGCGCGTCTCATCCTGCGCCCAGGTCTTGAAGGAGGGATCCCCGCCAATGAGGCGTTCGGGCAGCGGCTTCGATTCCCGTGGGGCGGTCGAGGGATTGGCATCGATGGTCTTGAGCAGGGACATGGCGGCCTTTCGTCGTTGAATGTCAGTAGCCGCGTGTCCGGTCGACCAAACCGATTGGATCGAGACCGGCGCGGTTGCGTTTGATGTTGTCGATCACTGCTTGCGCCGCCGTTTCGGCTTGGGTGACGCTTGCGACATGCGGGGTCAGGATGATCTTCGGATGTGACCAGAAGGCATGGGCGGGCGGCAGCGGCTCGGGATCGGTCACATCGATGACCGCGCCGGAGAGGTGGCCGCTGTCCAGCGCTTCTATCAAGGCTTCGTGATCGAGCTGCGGGCCGCGGCCTGTGTGGACGAGACCGGCACCAGGCGGGAGCGCGGCGAACAGCTTCGAGTTCAAGAAGCCGCGCGTTTCCTCCGTCAGCGGCAGGAGGCAGATCAGGATATGGACTTTTTCCAGGAAGGGTCTCAGTTTCTGCTGGCCATGATAACAGTTCACTCCATCGATCTCGTGCGGACTGCGGCTCCAGCCGGATAGCATAAATCCAAAGGGCTTGAGCCGCTCCAGTACGGCTTTGCCGAGCGTGCCGAGACCCAGAACGCCGACATTCAAGTCAGGTGTCTGCTTCTGCAGAATACTGCGCCAGATCTGCTTCTTTTGCTGATCAAGATAGGTAGGCAGATTGCGGTGAAGCATGAGCACCGCAAGCGTGGCGTATTCCTGCATCATGCGGATGATGCCGTCCTCGACCATCCGCACCAGCTTGACCTTTTGCGGCAGGCTGTCGAGCTTGAATTGGTCGACGCCAGCGCCGATCGAAAAGACGATTTCAAGATTGCGATATCGAAGAAGGTCGGCGGGCGCCGTCCAGGTTACCAGATAGCGTACCGCCAGGGGATCGACTGCGGCCGGATCCATGGAAAAGGCAAGGTCTGGAAGGTCAGGCGCAAAGTCTGTCGCCCAGCGCCTCGATCATGGCTTGGCAGGCCACCAATTCGTCGGTGAGAATGAATTCGTCCGGCCGGTGCGCGCGTGCAATATCGCCCGGGCCGCAGATGATGGCGTCGATTCCGGCCTCCTGATAAAGGCCAGCCTCCGTCCCGTAGCTCACAGCGGCGAGCGGCTCCTTGCCCGTCAGTTCGCCAAGCAGCCGCGCGAGCGGAGCATCGGCAGAAAGCGACAGGGCCGGATAGGCGCTCATGAGCTCCCAGTTCACCTCAAAACCTTTGGCGCGCAGGCCCTCGGCCGTTGTTTTCAGGGCCGCCAGCAATTCGGTCGGGGAAACGCCGGAAATCCCCCGGGCTTCGAATTCGGCGATGCACAGATCCGGAATGATGTTGACCGCCTGCCCACCCTTGATCGTGCCTGTCTGCAGGGAGGAATAGGGGGGCTCGAAAGCCATGTCGAAGGGGCCGCGGCTGAGGCGTTCGGCGCTCGCCACCGCTTCTGCCAGTACATCCGCCATCGCGTGGATGGCATTCAATCCCTGATCTGGACGCGAGGAATGGCCCGAACGGCCGTGGATTTTGACGCGAGCTGCCGCCTTGCCCTTGTGCGCGCGAATGGCGCGCATCTTACTCGGCTCGCCGATGATTGCAGCCTGTGGGCTGGCGCAGAGTTCGGGGAGACGCGCGATCATGTGGGGTACGCCCCGGCAGCCAGCCTCCTCGTCATAGGAAAATGCAAGATGGATAGGGCGGATAAGTGGTTTGGCCGCAAGTGCCGGCAGGGCGGCGAGCGCGGCCGCCAGAAAGCCCTTCATGTCGGACGTTCCGCGCCCGTAAAGGCGATTTTTCTCTATGCGCAGAGTGAAAGGGTCGGAGGACCAGGCAGGTTCGTTGGCCGGTACCACGTCCATATGGCCCGAGAGGATGTAGCCGGCAACGTCTGCCGGGCCGATGGTTGCAAAGAGGTTCGCTCGGTCGCCTTCCGGCCCCGCAAGGATTGTGACCTTGACGTTGCAGCCTTCAATATAGGCGCGGATCCACTCGACGATTGGCCCGTTGGCCTGTCCTGCGACGGAGGGAAAGGCGACAAGGCGCTCAAGGATCTCAATGGCGTGCATCATCCAATTCTCACAAACATGGCCGGCTGCTCCCCGACCGTCAGGATATATGGACGGCCTTGTTGCAAAGCTTAGGGGCGCTCTACCGGATTGCGTGCCGAAATCGGCTTTGTTTCAGCTAATTGTTGGGCGCGGTAGGGCCTCTGGAGCGGATTATGTCGGGGTTTGCCCCCTAATATCTGTTTTCAGCGGGTCCGGTCTTTTGCGTGGGACGTGCAAGGTGGTTTGCGTTTTCAGACGCAGTCGGGGGGGCTTGGAGTGAAACGAGCAGCAGCGTCAGAATCCATGGTAGTCGATTCTGTCCAGATGAAAATTGGCGACATCGCGGAGGCGGAACTCGACCAACTGCACGCGTTGTCGATTGCCGTCGGTTGGCCGCATCGCGCGGAGGATTGGCATTTTCTGCGGTGCGCTGGCAGGGGCGTTGTCGCCTTGGACGACATTGGCCGAGTTCTCGGATCGGCCATGTGGTTTCCATATGGCGACAATTTTGCCACCATCGGAATGGTGATCACGTCGCCCCGCCTGCAGGCCAATGGCACCGGACGGTGGCTGATGCAGCACGCCTTTGCCGGGCTCGAGGGCCACAATATCGGGCTCAATTCGACGCGCGCGGCGCGGCGCCTGTATCTTTCCCTGGGCTTTACGGCGGAAAAGATCGTCTACCAGTGTCAAGGCGAAGCTCACGAGCCTGATGCCATGGATGAAATGCCAGGCGGCGCACTTATGCGCGCCGTTGACCTTGCCGATCTTGCGTTGCTGGGGGATCTCGACCGCCGGGCATATGGCGCTGACCGTACGCCGGTTCTCGCCGCCTTGTTGAAGCACTCCAGAGCGTTTGGCCTGTTTCGCAATGGCAGGCTTGACGCATTTTCGTTCTGTAGGCCCTTCGGGCGGGGCCATGTGGTAGGCCCGGTGGTTGCCCATGATGACCAGGACGCCATTGCGGTGATCCGGCCACACGTTTCACAGCACGCCGGCCGTTTCCTCCGTCTTGATACTCGCCAGAAAGATGGGGCCTTTGCCGCATTTCTGTCGCGATGCGGCATGCCCGTATTCGATACTGTAACGACGATGTCGCTCGGAAACGGCTGGATTCGGGAGGAAAGTGCGATTTCGGAAAGGCGCTCGACGACTTACGCATTGGCAAGCCAGGCTCTGGGCTAGGCCAGGTGATCTTCTGGTTGCTGGGACGACGGTTCGATTCCACGCAGTTTGAAGGTTCCCGACAGCGGGGCGCAGTCACACGTTTTGGGGGGTTACGGTCAGAAAGCGGACAGGCTCTGTACTGACGTCGACATCGATCAGGCCAAGCGCCTTTAATGTCAGATCGATTGATCTGCGAGCCTGAATCTCCGGCACCTGATCGAGCACGACCGACATGATGCCTTCACGCAGATAGCTCCGTGTCTGATCGCTCAGTTCGTGTCCGACCCAAAATGCCATCCGGGTCCGCTGATTTCTGAGGACTGATGCGACGGCGACGTTGTCGCCGCCGGCGCTATAGACGCCGATGACGTTCGGGTGCCTGCGAAGCGCGTTGCGCAGCAGTTCTATGGTGTTGTGCTCGTCGTCGAAGTCGAACATCACTTCCACAAACGCGTGTTCCCCATCGGCATGCTCGTCGAGATAATCAGAAAAGCCGCGGATACGCTCCCTATGGTTTTCATAGGCGCCGCTGTGGCAAAGAGCAACGAAGGGACCTGCCTTGCCCGCCTGCATGCGTGACATGTAATAGGCGGCCGTGCGGCCTGCAGCGTAGTTGTCGATCCCGACATAGGGCAATTCCGGCGCCGGTCGCGTCATGATCTGGATGACAGGTATGCCGAGGGCCGCTGCTTGCCTGACACTCGTGACGACATCCGGATGATCCGGCGCGACGACGATCAGCGCGGATCGCCGGTTCTTCGGCTTTGCGATATAATGCGCGAAATCGGCAGGATCGTTTTCGCGGGCAAAGGTCCGGTGAACGACGATGCTGTGATCAAGCAGGGCGGTGATCCTCTCGAACGCCTGGTTCATACGCGAATAGAAGTTCGTTTCCGGGCGCACGAGGACGACTTCGATCCGGACAAGTCCGCGATGGGCCTCCGGCATCACATGCCGATAGTTGAGTTTCCTGACCGCCAGAAAGACCTTCTCCACCGTCTCCGGCCTTACGCCGCCACGGCCGTTGACGACCCTCTCGACCGTCGCGGTGCCGACACCGGCCTTCCTCGCCACATCCTTCAGGGTGATCTTGGTCATGGTTTATTCCGCCTCTGAGGAACGAATACAGCATCTGCGCATCACCGGGTCAATGATCAAATTTGATCAAGGAAGGATTGGCTCGTGGTCTGCAGGCACGCGTAATCTCGCCGTCGACTCGGGAGGAGACGCCGAAGTTCGAAGCCGATCGACAGGTCCGGCGGCTTGGATGGCGGCTCAGCCCGGACGAAGGAGGAGACATCATGAAAATCGCACTCGACCCGCACATGCACCGTCATCTGGGACTGAACGCGCTTTGCCGTAAGACGGCAGAGCTCGGCTACGACTATATCGAGCTGTCGCCACGGGATGATTTTCTTCCCTGGTGGGTGCGTCCGCGCGCTCATAAGGAGCGGATCGCCGAGTTCAAGAAGGCGCTCACGGACCATGGGGTCAAACTGGCCTCGCTGCTTCCCATGTATCGCTGGGCAAGCCCGCATGAAGACGAGCGGATAGCCGCGGTCAGTTACTGGAAGCAGGCCATCGAGATTGCCGTCGAGATGGGTTGCGATACGATGAACTCGGAGTTCGGCCGCGGCCCGTCGCCCGAACGCGGCCACAAGTCGAATTGCTGCGGCGGGCACTATACGCATGAAACCAGCGAGGCAGCCTGGTGGCGGTCCATCGAGGAGCTGGTCCCGGTCCTCGAAAAGCATGGCGTAACACTCAACATGGAACCGCATCCGGAAGACTGGTGCGAGACGCTTCATCCGGCGCTCGACATGCTCAAGACCATTGGTTCGAAGAACGTCAAGTTCCTCTATTGCGCGCCGCACACTTTCTACTTCGGCGACGACATGGCCAGGATGATCGAAGTGGCCGGTGCGATGATTGCCCATGTGCATGTCGCCGACACCTACAACCACAAGGCTTCGTCCGGCCTTCGCTACATCATCAATCCTCCCGGTGCGAAGGTGACGATCCACCAGCACATGGACATGCATCAGGGCGAGATCGACTGGGATGTCTTCTTCGGTTCGCTCGCCAAGATCGGCTTTGACGGCATCGTCACGGCTTGCGTCTTCGGCTGGGAGGACCGGGCCGATGCATCCGGCCGCTTCATGCGCTCCGAAATCCAGAAGTATGTCGACAGGTATTGGCCGGCAAGGAGCGCTTGAGCAAAGACTGCCACACCACCGACCTTGTGCAGGGAATTACTCCATGACCATCACCATTACGACTGCTCCATGCTGCTGGGGCGTCGACGACGTCAACAACCCGAACCTGCCGGCCTGGGAGCGCGTCTTCGATGAGGCGGCAGCTGCCGGCTATGGTGGCCTCGAACTCGGCCCCTATGGCTACGTACCACTCAATCATCAACAGGTGGCAAAGGCGCTCACCGACCGCGGCCTCTTCATCGTCGCCGGCACAATTTTCGATGATCTGGTCTCTCCGGCCAAGCGGGAAGACCTTCTGCGACAGACGGACGAAATTTGCGCCATGATCATCACGTTGCCCCAGCCGGAGCAGGTGACGGGGCAGCGATTCCGGACGCCCTACCTGACCGTCATGGACTGGGGTCATGACGAGCGGGACTATGCCGCCGGCCACTCTGACCGGGCGCCCCGGCTTTCCGATGGGGCCTGGGCGGGCATGGTCGCCAACATCAAGGCAATCGCCGAACTCGCTAGCAGCAAATACGGCGTTCGCGCCGTCATCCATCCCCATGCCGGAGGCTACATCGAATTTGCCGATGAGATCGAGCGGATCGCAAGCGATGTCCCGGCCGAAACCGCCGGCTTTTGCCTCGATACCGGCCATACCTATTATGCCGGCATGGATCCGGTCAAGACACTGCGCCGTTATGCGCAGCGGCTAGATTATGCGCACTTCAAGGATATCGATCAGGCCGTATTCGAGCGCGTGCTCGGCCAGAAGATCCGCTTCTTCGAGGCCTGCGCTGAGGGGGTTATGTGCCCGATCGGGCGCGGCGTCATCGATTATCCGGCCGTCAAGAGAGTGCTCCAGGAGATCGGCTATCACGGTTTCATCACCGTCGAACAGGAACGCGATCCTCAAAGCGTGGCAGGAAGCCTTCAGGACGTGAAGGAGAGCCGCGACTACCTGCGGTCAGTTGGCTTCTAAGACAAGGAAACTGAACATGTCAGCAAGCAAGACAAAGCCGATCCGCTGGGGCATGGTGGGCGGCGGACGTGGCAGCCAGATCGGCTATATCCACCGCTCGGCAGCGCTAAGGGACAGCACGTTCGAACTCGTGGCCGGTGCATTTGATATCGATCCGGAGCGTGGCCGCGCTTTCGGGGTTGAGCTCGGCCTTGATGAGGCTCGCAGCTATCGGCAGTACGCGGCGATGTTCGCCGCAGAGGCTGAACGTCCCGATGGCATCGAGGCGGTGTCGGTCGCCACGCCGAACAACACCCATTTTGCGATTTGCAAGGCGGCCCTCGAACACGGACTGCATGTCATTTGCGAAAAGCCGCTCTGTTTCACCGTTTCGGAAGCGCAAGAGCTGAAGGCGCTGTCGCAGGCGCGTCATAAGATCGTCGGCGTCACCTATGGTTATGCCGGTCATCAGATGATCGAGCAGGCGCGAGCTATGGTGAAAAACGGCGATCTCGGCGAGATCCGCATCGTCAATCTGCAATTTGCTCATGGTTTTCACAGCGCGCCGGTCGAGGATCAGAACCCTTCCACGCGTTGGCGCGTCGATCCGACAACCGCAGGCCCGAGCTATGTGCTCGGCGATGTTGGAACCCACCCGCTCTATATCTCGGAGGTGATCCTGCCGCATTTGACGATCAAGCGGTTGATGTGCGCCCGGCAGAGCTTTGTCAAAAGCCGTGCGCCCCTTGAAGACAACGCCGTTACGCTGATGGAATACGACAACGGTGCTATCGCCACCGTCTGGTCGAGCGCCGTCAATGCGGGCTCCATGCACGGACAGAAGGTGCGCATTGTCGGCGAAAAGGCGAGCATCGAATGGTGGGACGAGCGGCCGAACCAGCTTTCCTACGAGGTTCAGGGAGAGCCGGCGCGCATTTTGGAACGTGGCATGGGCTATCTCTACCCCGAAGCAAGGATCGACGACCGCATCGGCGGCGGCCATCCAGAAGGCCTCTTTGAGGCCTGGGCAAACCTCTACCGACGCTTCGGATTCGCCATTAGCAAGGAGCACGGTCTTGCGCCCGACGGCATCGAAGGCCTGGCGTTTCCGGGGATCGATGCGGGGCTCGAGGGCGTGCGCTGGGTGGAAAATTGCGTGCGCTCTGCCGACGCCGGCGGCGTGTGGGTAGACTATCTGTAGCGTTGACTATGCGCGCTGGCGGGGTGAACGCGCCATCAGCTGCGCATAGGCAATCGCCGAAAGCATGTTGGCGTGGTTTGCCTTTCCGGTGCCAGCAATATCGAATGCCGTGCCGTGATCGACGGAGACCCGGTCGATCGGAAGGCCGAGCGACACATTGACTGCAGTTTCGAAGGCGACGAGCTTGATCGGAATGTGTCCCTGGTCGTGATACTGGGCAATCACCAGATCGAAGGCGCCGTTATAGGCACGCGCAAAGACGGTATCGGCCGAAATCGGGCCAACCACGTCAATGCCCTTGGCCCGAGCCAGTTCGACCGCAGGCGTGAGGAACTCCATGTCCTCCGTGCCGAAGAGGCCGTTTTCGCCGCAATGCGGGTTGATGCCGGCAACGGCGATCCGCGGTTTCTTGCCAAGGCGGACAAAGTGGTTATGGCCAGCTTCGATCGTTGCAACGACGCGGTCCGTCTTGGCGCGCTCTATGGCGCCCCGCAGCGAGACATGTGTCGAAACATGGATCGTGTTGAGGCGGTCAGAGGCAAGCAGCATGAACGAACTCTTCGAGCCCGTCAGATGCGCAAGCAGGCCCGTGTGTCCGTCGAAGTGATGTCCGGCAAGGTTCATTGCCTCCTTGTTGATCGGCGCGGTGACGATGACGTCCGCATCGCCCGACATCGCAAGCTCGACGGCGCGGCTGATGTAGCGAACGCAAGCGTCGCCTGCGATGGGACTGACTTTGCCGATTTCGGGAAGGCTGCCGTCAAGCGCCACCTCGTCGACGGCAATGGTTGATCCGTCTTCCGATGCAGATGACCCGAAGCGCAGGTCGATGCCGGTCGTGCGGCAGGCGCGCTCCAGTGCTTTGCTGTTGCCGACGATCACGAAATCGCGGCGCTCTTGTCGTGGCATTGCCGCAAGCGCCTTGACAATGACTTCCGGGCCAACGCCTGCCGGATCGCCGAGCGTGACTGCGACTTTTGCATTTTTGACCATCAGTCAAGTTCCCTTTGAAAGGGCCGGCCTAAAAGGCGGCTCCATAGATCGAGCGGATGTCGTCGCGTGTCAGATCGCGCGGATTATTATCGAGCAGGCGGCGGATGGCAAAGGCATCGTTGGCCATCTGGTCGAGGCCGCTTTCCGGCACACCCAAACCCGACAGCTTCATCTCGATGCCGAGTTCGGCGCAGAACTCATAGGCGGCTGCGAAGACGGATTTGACCTCATCTGAAGCGGGGTGGCCGAGAGCTTCCATGACGGCCTTGGTCTTCGCGGGAACGGAGGGTGTGTTGAAGGCCAGCACATGCGGGAAGATCAATGCGTTTGCAGCGCCATGCGCGACATGCCAGCGAGTGCCGAGCGGATAGGCGAGGGCGTGACCGCCCGCCGTATTGACCGGTCCGAGGCAAAATCCGCCATAAAGGGAGGCAAGTGATAAGCCAGCGCGCGCTTCTGCATCGGCGCCGTCCCTGACGGCGCGCGCCAGATATTTGCCAACGAGCCGCGTGCCTTCTATCGCGTAGATATCGATCATCGGATGCGCCTTGCGGTTGGTAAAGGCCTCAACGCAATGGGCCATTGCATCCACACCGGTCGCAGCCGTCGTGCGGGGCGGAACGGTAAAGGTCAGCGCCGGGTCGATGACGGCGATATCGGCAAGCATATGGACGCTTTCGACGGCAAGTTTCGACATCGTTTCAGGATCGGTCACCAGCGCGCGGATGCCCGCCTCGCTGCCGGTTCCAGATGTCGTAGGCACTTGTGCGAGAGCCACTTTGCGCGGCCCCTGAACCTTGTTCGGTCCAACGACCTCTCGCAGGCTTTGCGGCGAACCGGCGAGCACGGAGGCGAGCTTGGCAAGATCCATGGCGCTGCCGCCGCCGAAGCCGACGATGAGTTCCGCACGGGCGGCGACGGCAGCACTGAGCACCCTGTCGAGATTACTGATGTCGGGTTCCGGTGTGACATCGCCAAACACTGCAACCTCGCCTTGGATCGCGAGGGCATCGACGCGTGAAGCGTTGAAGGCATCCGAAATCACGAGCGTGCGGCGGTAGCCGTTCTTCCCGGCCCATTTACCGAGTTTGCCAGCCGTGCCGATGCCGAACTCGATGATGTTCGGCCTGATGGTCGTGATAGGCGAACCCAGACTGGCCATGAAAGCGGCTCCTCCCTGACAGAAACGGCCGATCGCCGTCGGTGATGTAAAGTTGTTATATGAGCTGTGGGTTTCTGGCAAGAAAAATGCTCGGACACACTCGAAAAATCATGAAAAATCTGGATGGGAAGAATCGAAAAACGAGCGCAGAAAAGCATATATCATATTGATTTTATTATATAATGATGAACGCCATCGGCCCAGGCAGCCGTGCTGGCGCCATTGAAAAGCACTCCCTGCCGGTTCGAACGTATATTTGTCAATAATCGACGATGGCTAGCCGAGTGCCTCGGTCGGAAGCCGGACATATTTGATTGCCCGACGATAATAGGTATAGGCGATGTGCAGTGTTCCGTCCGGGCCTTCAACGATTGAGGGATAGGAGAATTCGCGATTGAGCGAATCCTTGGAATTGTTGCTCAGGCAATAGCCATCGCCGGTATCGAGATCGACGACGCGATCGAAGTTTGCGCCGCCATCGTTCGATACGGCAAGGCTGAGAGGCGCGCGCGGCACGCCCCATACTGCCTTGCGGCCCGGTGTCACCGCCGCAGGGGCGCCCATTTTTATCTGATCGCTTTCGATCTCGTCGTAAAGCGATCGGCGTCGCGCATTGGAAGTCTCGATATTGCTGTGGTTGTAAGCCATTGCAATCCTGCCGTCCTTCAGCAAAACGGCCTGGATGGACGAGTTGTTGTTCGGCAGGTTGATGGGGCGTGGACGAGACCAGCTTTCGCCGTCGTCTTCGGACGCAGCCGACAGGACGTTCTTTGAAAAACGGTTGCGGAAGAAGGCTATCATCCGGCCCTTGCCAAGTGCCAGAATGTTCATATGGACTGCGCCGAGGCTGTCGGGAACGTCGGTCATCGTCCAGGACATTCCCTGATCACGGGAAATCAGCACGCCTGCGGTGTCAGCATCGCCACTCCAGCGTTGGCCCGGCAGACTGACGCAACGGAATGCCGGCAAGAGCCAGTCTCCTTTGGAGTTGGCCACGATCGGTTGCCGCACGAAGGTTCCGGCAGATCGCAAAGAAGCCGGACCGGCCCGAAGGTTTTTCCGTCGTCGTCGGATACTCGGCATTTGACAACCGCGCCATCCTGATCGCCGGAAGTCTGCGATGTGTAAAGCAGCCAGACGGCCCGGTCAGAAGCATTGAAAATCAAAGGGTTCTGCTCTGATCTTGAAGGATCGTCTGAAAGTTTCTGCGGCTCTGACCATTGCGTGGAGCCTGCGGCGAGCTTCGACATGTAAACCGATATGTCACCCATGCCCTCCATCGTGCCGCCGAACCAGACGCAGCTCAAGGTCCCGTCGGGGAGAAAAGCGAGGTTAGCGGCATGATTTTGGATGCATGGCGAGGGGAGGTAGGCGTCGGCGCGGCCAGCGTGAGCGGAATTCGGCTCGATGAGGCCGGTCATCAATGCGGGGACCTTTTCCGGCGGCAAAGCTGTCAAGTTCATGAGGTTCTCCTTATGGCAACTGCGCGTAGCTTTCGGACAAAGCCGCATACTCGGCGTCATTGAGCGCTACCAGTGGCGGACGCGTGCGTTTCCACGCGCTGTCGCCCGTCTTGAGGCCGACCATCGCCTTGATCGCCGGGATCTGCACATAGGAATTCGAAAGCGTGCGATAGGCATTGATGCGATGTTGCGCCGCATCGACCTCTGCCGCGCGTGTCGCGTCGTGAACATGGTCATAGACGGCGCGGAGCGAAGAGGCGACCAAATTGGACGTGGCGGTAATACAGCCGGCACCACCTGCCTTCAACAAAGGCAGCAGCAATGGGTCTGCGCCGCAAAGCACCGAAAAGCCAGGATGAGCGGCGATGATTGCCTGCATGTTATTGAAATCGCCTGCCGATTCTTTGATTCCAATCACGGTTTCGGGGAAGGCGTCGACTAGTCTGCCGATCAATGGGATCGAGATCGGAATGCCTGAGACCTGCGGGATATGATAGAGAATGACGCGCAGGCGACTGTCGTTGACTCGGCTCAGAATCTGCAGATAAGCATTGAAGAGGCCATCGTCAGATACGCCCTTGTAGTAAAAGGGAGGCAACATGACGACCTTGGTCACTCCGAGCGAAAGCGCATGATTGGTGAGCTCGATGGTTTCGGGAATGGCGGCAACGCCCGTCCCCGGCAGAAGGTTTTCGGCCGGAATGCCGGCGTTCAGGGCCGCTTCAAGAATCGTGCGCCGTTCGGCGATCGAGAATGAGTTCGCTTCGCCCGTCGTGCCGAGAAGCGCCACGCCGTGACATCCCTCCGAAAGCAGACGTTGGCAATGCTCGGTGAAAAGGCCAAGATCCGGGCTGCCGTCAGCGTTGAGAGGAGTGGTTGCGGCGCTGAAGACGCCTGTGATTTTGTGATTGCTCATTTCTTCCTCCTCGCAGAAGCGACGGCGCCTTCATGCTTTTTTCCCCATTGTTTTCGTCCATAGGATAAGTTGTTGTCAATCTTACAAGCTGCGCCTTGCTGCTTCCTCAATAGTAAGCTACTGTTATAACGTCATAAAAAATCACATCAAGAATTTTGAAGCCCAGAATCTGAATTTTATATTGACAGATTTACATTGTCGCGCAACTCTGCGGCTCATTCCATCGCGCTGGCTCGGGGAGGTCGAGGGCGCATTGAATGCTCATGGGAGGAGCAGATGACAATTCGCGAGAACCAGACTGCCTCACAAATTTCGCGGCGTGATGCGCTGAAGCTCGGCCTCGCGGCAGGCGTCGGCCTGACGATGTTCGGCATGAGCGCACGTGTTGTCATGGCCGAGGAAGGTCAGGTTCTGAAAGCCATCAATCCGGCTTTCGACCAGGATTGGTCGCCACTGCGCGGCGGCGGCAGAACCTTCCGCTGGAATTCTTTCTGGTGGGCATCGCCGATGTATTTCGACACAGAAGGCAAGTTGCAGCCTTATGTATTTACGAGCTGGGAATCGTCCGACAACAAGGTCTGGACCTTCAAGATCGATCCCAAGGCTGTTTTTTCCGACGGCAGCAAGATCACCTCGGCGGATGTGAAGGGTTCATGGGAAGTGGCCTCGATGCCGAACACCAAGAGCCAGCGCGCCGACCAGGTGCTGAGCAAGGTGCAAGGCTACAAAGAGATCGGAGCCGGTTCCGGTACTGAGCTTACCGGGGTTGCAACGCCGGATGAAGGAACCGTCACCGTTACGCTCACGCAAGCTGACCCGATTTTCTTCATGCGCCTGGCAAACCATATCATTCCGGTGACCAAGGCGTCCCAGTCGAGAGGCGGCGACGGCGAGGAGATTGCCGACTGGTATAAGCCGGACAATAATGCCGTCTATTCGGGTCCTTTCAAGCTGACGGGCATCGACATCGACGCTGGGACCCTGACATTTGAGCCGAACGAGAATTTCTTCGGTCCGAAGCCGAAGCTTGCTCGCATCGAGATCAGCTCGATCGAAGACAACGTGACGGCGACTTCGCTCATCAATTCCGGTGAATACAACGTCCACACGGAACTCGTCACCTCGACGATTATCCAGGATCTCGGCCCGGAGTTTTCGGCAGGCCCGATCATTCCTACGAGCCAGCACTTCTGGTTCAACACCTCGCGTGCACCGATGAACGATCCAAAAGTGCGCCAGGCACTGATCATGGCGGTTGACCGCGACGGTCTTTTTAAGGCGTCTTATCCGGATGGGCCGCACAAGAAGGCAGACCAGATCCTGAATTCCGTGCCTGGTGCGGACGGCTCCGGCTTCGAACCCTATCCTTTTGATCCGGAAGGCGCAAAGAAGCTGCTTGCTGAATCGAGCTATGGTGGTCCCGAGCGGCTACCGAAGATTATGTTCGTCGGCGTCTCGGCGCCCGCAATCCAGGCGGCTGCCCAGTTCATCGCAGAACAGTGGCGCCAGAACCTCGGCATTACCGCAGTCGACATGAAGCCGCAACAGGACGCCTATGCCGGCCCCGACCAGAACTCGGTTCAGATTTTCCGCGACGATGTCGGCACGCGCGTCCCGGATGCCGTTTCCTATCTTGCCGGTTCCATCGCCTCCACCTCCTCGAACGCCCAGAACAAGCTCGGGGGCTACAAGAACGACAAGGTGGACAGCCTGCTTGCCGAAGCCGCGACCAAGGCCGCCGACGACCCGCAGCGCGTGAAACTGGCGCAGGAGGCTCAAAAGGCGTTCCGCGACGATTGGGCATTCATTCCATGGTATTCTCAGGCGATGTCCCGCTGGGCGACGAAGGACGTCAAGGGCATGGAGAAGAACCTGGACTGGCAAGTCGTTGCGCCATGGGACATTTCGATCGGCCAGGCATGACGGCTTTCGCCGTTCTTGGTAGCAGAACAGCAACGGCGCGAAGACCGTAAGGCCTTCGCGCATGTTCAAGCAGAAGGCGCGGTTGTCCGCGGCGCTCCCGTGAAAACCGTGCCGAACAACAGGTGGAGGTGGCTTTGTTTCGCTACGTGTTAACGCGGTTTGCCATCTGGATTCCGTCCGTCCTTGTCGTGATGATGGCCGTTTATGCGATGGCATTTTACGGTGCCGGCGATCCGATCAAGCTGATCTTTCTTCGTGCACCGGGCGACGTCGCCTATAATCCGCAGCGTATCGAAGCCATTCGAGAGAGCGCCGGCCTCAACAAACCATTCATCGAGCAGTTCGGCTTTTACATCTGGAACCTGCTGCATGGCCAGTTCGGCAATTCGCTGACCTCGGGCCGCTCGGTCTGGGCGATGGTTTCCGCAGCCGCTCCCGTCTCCTTCAAACTGGCGCTGTGTTCGATCATCTTGACAGCGGTCGTCGCCATCCCGCTCGGCATGATCGCAGCGCTCAATCAGAATTCCAAGCTCGACTATACGATCCTCGGCTCGGCCCTGTTTTTATGGGCGATTCCTGCCTATGTCGCCGGACCGCTGCTCATGGTCGGATTGATCGCCTTCTTGCCGATGATCAAGGTTCCCTACGGCTGGGGCGGTATCTTTGATGTCCGCATCCTGCTGCCCCTGATAGTTTTGTCCTTTCAGCCGATTGCGCTTATCGTACGCCAGACGCGTGCGGCAGTCATTGAAGTGCTGTCGGAAGACTTTGTACGCACGGCACGCGCCAAGGGCGTGCCGGAAATCGTCGTCGCTCTCAGGCATATCCTGCGCCCGGTGCTGACCCCGGTCGTCACCCAGCTCGGACTCATCATGATCACCATCGTCAACGGCGCGATCTTCGTCGAACTGGTCTTCGGCCTACCCGGTCTCGGCCGCCTGACCGTGCAGGCGCTCACGAATTCCGATTATCCCGTCATCCTGGCGATCACGCTCATCGGATCCTTCCTGGTCATGGTCTCGAACCTTCTGGTCGATGTTCTCTATCCGCTGCTTGATCCACGCGCCAACGATGCAAGAAGGAGCCGCTGACAATGTCCGCCGTCCCCCTCTCGACCTTCGAGACCGACGAAGAAGCGCCAGTCAGCCTGTGGCGCGATGCCTGGTTCCGCCTGAAGCGCAACAGGCTTGCCCTTTTCGGCCTCGCGGTTGTCCTTGTGCTGGCCTTCGCAGCGGTCTTCGGACCATACCTTACGCCCTATGACTACCTGGGCCAGGACCTTGAGGCACGCAATGCCGTGCCCTCGCTGACACATCTATTCGGCACCGATGATCTTGGCCGGGATGTCTTCAGCCGCGTCGTCTACGGCACGCGCACTGCCTTTCTCGTCGCCGTGATCGTCACGCTCGTCGCCGTTCTGATCGGACTGACCCTCGGCGCTGTTGCTGGCTTCTTCGGCGATCCGTTCGATCGCCTCATCATGTGGCTGACCGATGTCACCATGTCCGTGCCGAACCTGCTGCTGGTCGTCGTCATCAACGCTTCGCTGAAATCGCCGATCACCAACTGGATGGAGGCCCGCTACCTGGAGACGCTCAATCCTTTTTATCGTCAGACGGTTTGGGTGGATTTCATCCTGGTTTTCGGGTCAATGGCCCTAATCGCCTGGCCGCCTTACGCCCGTCTCGTCCGCGCCCAGGTCCTGTCGATCCGCAGCCGGCCCTATATCACGGCGGCGCAGGCGCTCGGCCTTTCGAACTGGATCGTCATCAAGCGCTACGTCATTCCGAATGCGCTCGGTCCGCTGATCGTTTCCGTCAGCGCCGGCCTCGGTACGGCGATGGTGCTTGAAAGCGCCTTCAGTTTCCTCGGTGTCGGCGTCAATCCGCCCACTCCCAGCTGGGGCAACATGATCTCGGATGGCCTGCGCGTTTGGCAGCATTATCCGCACCTACTTGCCGCGCCGGCGGCGGTGCTTGGCCTTGCCTCGGTTGCTTTCAGCTTCCTGGGCGACGGTCTCAATGACGCGCTCAATCCGCGGGGCAGCAAGTAATGAATACGACCACCATTGAACGCCTTCTGGACGTACGCGACCTCACCGTCGAGATCGAGACACGCCGGGGTACCGCCGTCGTGGTCGATGGCATCGATCTTTACGTCAACAAGGGCGAAACGCTCGGCGTCGTCGGCGAGTCCGGTTGCGGCAAGAGCTTGACGATGCTGAGCCTGATGCGGCTCCTGCCCAACAAGATCAAGGTCGCCAGGGGCACGGCACATTTCGACGGGCGCGATCTGCAGACGATGTCGAACGCCGATTTGCGGAAGGTGCGCGGTGGTGACATCGGCTTCGTCTTCCAGGATCCGATGACCTCGCTCAATCCGGTGATGCGCGTCGGCGACCAGATCTGCGAACCGCTGATCTATCATCGCAAGATGAGTAAGGCAGATGCCCGCCTGCGGGCGGTCGAACTCCTGCGACTGGTCGGTATTCCCGGCCCTGAGGAACGCCTGATGGCCTACCCGCATGAGCTTTCCGGCGGCATGCGCCAGCGCGTGATGATCGCAATCGGCCTTGCCTGCAATCCGAAGCTACTGATTGCCGACGAGCCGACCACGGCGCTCGACGTCACGATCCAGGCCCAGATCGTCGATCTCGTGAAGGAACTGCGGGCCAAGCTTGGCATGTCGGTCGTGTGGATCACGCACGATCTGGCGCTGATTGCAGGTCTCGTCGATCGCGTGGCCGTGCTTTATGCAGGCACCGTCGTCGAAGTTGCGCCGGTCGATGAGCTCTATGCCCGGCCGAGCCATCCTTATACGCGCGGGCTGCTTGCGTCGATCCCTAAGCTCTCGGACCCGCCTGCGAGCCGTCTAAGTTCGATCGGAGGAACACCGCCTGAGCCCGGCCGCCGTGCGAAAGGGTGTCCGTTTGCCCCGCGCTGTCCGCTTGTCGAGACGATCTGCCACGAGCGCGTTCCGAAGCTTGAACCTTTGGCTGGAGCCGCCAACCACCGCGCCGCATGTTTTGTCGTGCAGAAAATGCAGGAGGCTGCGTGATGGGCGCTGAACCGCTTCTTAAGGTCGAAAACCTGGTCAAGCACTTCTACGTCAAGCTCGGCGCTTTCGGCGAGCGCTCGGCAACCGTCTATGCGCTCGACAACGTCAATCTGGATATCATGGAAGGCGAGACCTTAAGCCTTGTCGGGGAATCCGGTTGCGGCAAATCGACGACCGGTTTCACGATCCTCAATCTCTACAAGGCGACGAGCGGCAAGGTTGTCTATAAGGGGCAGGATCTGTCGAGGCTTGGCGAAAAGGAAATGCGGCCATTCCGCCGCGACCTGCAGATCGTCTTTCAAGATCCCTATTCGACGCTCAATCCGCGTATGACGATCGGCGAGGCGATCGGCGAGCCGATCCTCTTTCACAAATTGTGCGCTAAGGCCGAGATCAAGGACAAGGTCGCAACCCTCCTGAGTGATGTTGGGCTGCCGGCGCGCTTTGCGCAGCGCTATCCGCATGAGCTTTCAGGCGGCCAGCGCCAGCGCGTCGTCATCGCGCGTGCGCTTGCCTGCCAGCCGAAATTCATCGTCTGCGACGAGGCAATCTCAGCGCTCGACGTCTCGATCCAGGCACAGATCATCAATCTGCTGCTCGACCTACAGGAAAAATACAGCCTAACCTATCTGTTCATCGCGCATGACCTGGCGGTCGTCCGCCATATCAGCACGCGCGTCGGCGTCATGTATCTTGGCCGGCTTGCCGAGCTTGCCAGCCGCGAAGAGCTGTTCGGCAATCCGTTGCATCCCTATACGAAGGCGCTGCTTTCGGCCGTGCCGGAAACCGATCCTTCTCACGAGCGAAGCCGCAAGCGCCAGATCCTGCAGGGTGACGTTCCAAGTCCTCTCAACCCGCCGTCCGGCTGCCGCTTCCACACCCGCTGCCCGATCGCAATCGATGTCTGCAGCAGGCTCGTTCCTGAATGGAAGGAAGCAAAACCCGGTCATCTCGTTGCCTGTCACGCCGTCAATACGGGACAGACGACATGACGCTGAAAGTCGCCATCATTGCCGACGATCTGACCGGGGCGCTCGATACGGGCACGCCGTTCGTAAAGGCAGGGCTTGCGGTTGCGGTTGCCATTGATGTTGAGGCGGCAAAAGAGGCGATTGCGAGGCGCGTCGATGTCGTCGTGATCAACACAGCCTCGCGTGCTCTTGCCGAGGATGCGGCCGCACACAGGGTGCGGCTCGCAGCGGAGATCTTGGTGTCCGTCGAACCTGCGATCGTCATGAAGAAGATCGATTCCAGGTTAAAAGGCAACGTCGCTGCCGAAAGCGCGGCCCTTGCCGAGGTATTTGCCTTCAAGTCGGTTCTGGTCGCGCCGGCGATTCCGGATCAGGAGCGCATTACCTATCGCGGCTGCGTCGTCGGGCGTGGTGTGGATAATCCGATCCCGGTTGCCGAGGTTTTTGCCAACCATTCGCAAACAGTGGCTGTTGCAGATGCCAAGGACGATATTGATCTCGACTCTATCGCCGGCGAAAATGACTGGCGTTCGGTTCTTGCCGTCGGCGCGCGTGGCCTTGGCGCGGCCCTCGCCAGACGCCTGGGTAAGGCAGGCGTGCAAAGCCAAACCTTTGAGCCGGCCCGTAAGACGCTCTTTGCCTTCGGTTCCCGCGATCCGATTACGGCGAAGCAGATGGACCGCCTTGAGGCATCCGGTGCCCTGCGCATGATCGCCGACGCACCGATGGGTGCTGTGGAATGCGGCGAAGGTTTGGCGCTCCCGGCTCTGCTTCGCTGTAGCGGCGAAATTGCCGATGATGCTGCAGCCGTAGCGCATCGCTTTGCGAAAGGCGTAAAATCGGCCATGGACGATACGCAGCCGGATATGTTGGTGGTTGGCGGTGGCGATACTGCGCTTGCGGTGTTTCGTGAGCTTGGTATCCGCATCCTTGTCCCGAAAGGTGAAATCGAGGCAGGCGTGCCGTGGTTGGACGTTACAGCTGCAGACGGGCGGCATCTGCGTTGTGCGGTAAAGTCCGGGGGCTTCGGCAGCCCCGATAGTTTGCTAAGACTGATTGTGCGGAATCAGGCGGCGTAGCGGATGCCGGCGGGGAGAATGAACGTGGATGAAGCAAATGGCGCATCTTTGAACGCGGGCACCGGCCCAGCTGCAAAGCCAGAGCGCGGAAAGGCCGTGAAGCTGGTCGATCGCGTCTTCGACCAGCTTCTGGAGCGTATTCGCGTCGGAAACTATCCTCCTGATTCACGCTTGCCGGGAGAGCATGAACTGGCTTCGATGCTCGGCGTATCGCGCCCGATCGTTCGCGACGCGCTCGCACGCTTGCGCGACCAGGGCATGGTTTATGCCCGGCAGGGGGCAGGAACCTTCGTCAGCGCCCACGGTTCGCCTGCCGCGCAACTGGCTTACTCGCCTGTCAAGACGATCGCGGACATTCAGCGTTGCTACGAGTTCCGCCTGACGATCGAGCCCGCGGCGGCCTACTTCGCCGCCAAACGCCGCGACAGTGCAGCGCTTGAGAAGATCGCAACAGCGCTTGCGGACCTTCGTGAGGCGACGAACCACCAGCTTCATCGAACGGACGCCGATTTCCTGTTCCATCGGGCTGTCACTGAGGCTGCGAACAATCACTATTACACGGCCTCCATGGACGCCCTCAAACCGCATATCGCGGTCGGTATGCATCTGCATGGACTGTCGCTTCTCGGCCCCCGGCAAGGGCTTCAGAAAGTGTTTCAGGAACACGATGAAATCTACAGAGCTATTGCCGACGGCCGGGCAGACGACGCCCGGGATCTGATGCAGGCCCATCTCGAAGGATCGCGAGATCGCCTCTTCGAGGGCCGGGTTCTCGACCTTTCCTTTTAGCATCAGCGACGCTGTCACCGAGGTCTGTCGCTGCCACGGTCTGTGATCGGCACTTTCGTCTGCGCTCCTGCTCATGGAAAAGACAAAACAGTCTCTATTGGCGCGTGCCCGTTTGCGCTTGCACATGCTACGATATTGTTTCCTTCAACAGTTAGGGACGATCAACTCATGACGGGCCAGGATGGCAGTATTCTTGATTATGTCGGAATTCTTGCCGTGTTTTTTCTCGTGGGCGCCAATGGTTTCTTCGTGGCTGCCGAATTCGCATTGGTTTCCGTCAGGCGCAGCCGCGTGACCGAGCTTGTGGCCGCCGGACGCATGAACGCTTCAGCGCTTCAGCGGGCCGTGGACAATCTCGATGCAAACCTTGCGGCCACACAGCTCGGGATAACGATCTCTTCGCTCGCTCTGGGCTGGGTCGGCGAACCGGCACTGGCGCATCTGATCGAGCCGCTCTTGGCCTGGCTGCCCGGTGACTGGGCAAGGACAGGCTCTCATGCCATCGCAGTCGTCATTGCGTTCGTGATCATAACGGCGCTTCACATCGTGCTTGGTGAACTGGCGCCGAAGAGCCTCGCTCTCCAGCGTAGCGAGGGAACGTCATTGGCCGTGGTCCGGCCGCTCGGGTTCTTTCTTATCCTTTTCAAGCCGGCGATATTTGCCCTCAATGGTATGGGTAACCTCGTGCTTCGTGCTTTCGGCCTTCACCCCGGAACTGGCGAATCCTCCTTCCATTCTCCGCAAGAGCTGAAGTTGCTGGTGGCCGAAAGCCAGGAGGCGGGTCTTCTCAACCAGGTGCAGCAGCAGCTCGTCGAGCGCGTCCTCAATATCGGCGAGAGACCGATCTCCGACGTCATGACACCGCGTCTCGACGTCGAGTGGTTCGACGCCGACGACAGCGAGGCAGAAATTCTAAGGACGATTAGGGAGTGCAGGCACGAACAGCTTCTCGTCGCTCGCGGCTCAATCGACGAGCCGATCGGGATGGTTCTTAAGAAGGACTTGCTCGATCAGGTTTTGGACGGCGGCAAGATCCGGCCGATGGATGTCATCAAGCAGCCGCTGGTGCTTCACGAAGGAACCTCGGTGGTTCGCGTGCTCAGCAGCTTCAAGGCGTCACCGGTCCACCTCGCTATCGTCATCGACGAGTATGGCAGTCTGGAGGGGATTGTCACCCAGACGGACTTGCTGGAGGCGATCGCCGGGGAATTGCCGGGATCCGACGAGGAACCGGCTATCGTGGTTCGCGAAGACGGCTCACTGCTTGTTGATGCAATGATGCCGGCCTTCGACGCTTTCGAAAAACTGGGCCTGCGTAACAAACCGGATGCTGATTTCCATACGCTTGCGGGCTTTGCCCTTCATCAGCTCCAGCACATCCCGGAGACCGGTGAGGTTTTCGAGTTCGATGGATGGCGATTCGAGGTCATCGATATGGATGGTATGCGCATCGATAAGATCCTGGCGACGCGCAGTTCGACGCAAGGAGTGGATATCTAATTAGGCGCGCTGCCAATTCGATTGCCAACGACATTTGAAATCTCTAGCGCAACTCCGATCATGCCTGCCATGGTCAGGTTCAAAGATCGATTCGTGGCGATTAGACGCTGCACAATCTGGAGCTCCGGCACCTGCGGTTCATAGAAGCCGGTCGGTCGCGGGCAGAAAGAAATTTCCCAGTCGTCCATTGCGGGAAATCCTCATTCCTTTTATCTATTAAATTTATAGACAATATTCTGTTTCACCATTCACATCGGAAAGGAAAACAGATGGCCGCTTTGCGACTGGTCGGAATTGCCGGCAGCTTTAACCGTCCTTCGAAGACCTACGCACTCGTTGAGGACGTCGCAGAGCGCGCGGCCCAAAGATATGGCTTCGAGCGTAGCGTTTATGACCTGCGCGATGTTGGCCCATCGCTCGGCCGTGCGTTATGGCGAAAGGACCTGGACGATCAGGCGAAGGGCGTCATCGATGCGATCGTCAGCGCTGATGCCTTGATCGTCGGCTCGCCGACTTACAAGGGATCCTATCCCGGTCTGTTCAAACATTTGATCGACCTCATCGACCCCGATGAATTGCGTGCAAAGCCGATCATCGTCACGGCAACTGGCGGCGGAGACCGGCATGCTCTGATGGTCGAACATCAACTGCGGCCGCTCTTCGGGTTCTTCATGTCCCACACTCTGCCGACGGCCGTCTATGGATCGGATCGCGATTTCGCCGACTACAAAGTTTCTTCGGAGCCACTGTCCAAGAGGATTGGCGAAGTCGTGAGCGAACTTGCAGCTTTCTTTCCCGCCGCAGACGCGATGCTCGCGGCCGCCGAATAACGTTCGACGCTTGATGTCCTCGCGAAATCAAGGAGTGATCCGATGCAGACAACCCGGTGCGCGGCCGCAATAAAATGCCGCGGCATGTCGAGGTTTGACTTACGTAGAGGCGTGTCGCAATGAGCCGCATACTCATTCTCCCCGGCCTCTTCGGTTCAGGCGAGGGGCACTGGCAGGACTATTGGTTGAAGGAGCACCCGGACAGCCGGCTTGTCGAACAGGACGATTGGGATCGGCCCCGCTTGCACGACTGGATGCGCAGACTTGAGGAGACGCTAGCCGAGGAGGACGATGCCTATATTGTCGCCCATAGTCTCGGTTGTCTTTTGGCCGCTCAGCTGGCAGGTCGGCCATCGGCTCGGCGCGTCAGGGGAGCCCTTCTTGTTGCGCCATGCGATCTGCCTTCGACAGAAGCGCTCCACCCCGGTCACATCGCCTTCGGCACGATGCCGACCAGGGCGCTTCCTTTTGCGAGCATCGTCGTCGGCAGTCTCAACGATATCTATATAAGCCTTGAGCGGTTGACGATGTTTGCGTGCCTTTGGAAATCCGACCTCAGGAACATCGGATTGGCCGGACATATCAATGTTGCAAGCGGATTCGGGCGCTGGCCGAGCGGGTACGGTCTTTTGTCAACGTTGAAGAGCCGGACCCGCCACCGGCGGCGGGTTGAAGGCACGCTATCAGTCACCAATGTTTGAAGCGTGCAGCCGAACGCAGCCGCTTGCTGTCGGCTAAGATGAGCGTATATCGCTTGCGAGAGATGGAATTCAACCGTGATCCAGGAGAGAGGAACATACCCATGAGCCTTCGTATCAACGATATTGCACCAGATTTCTCCGCCGAGACGACGCAGGGACCGATCCGTTTTCATGAGTGGATTGCAGACGGTTGGGCGGTGTTGTTTTCGCATCCGAAGAACTTCACGCCAGTCTGCACGACCGAACTCGGCGCGATGGCCGGGCTCGAACAGGAGTTCAGCAAACGTGGTGTCAAGATCATCGGCATATCCGTCGATCCGGTGGAAAGCCACGGCAAGTGGAAGAACGACATCAAGACGGCTACCGGTTTCGATGTCGGCTATCCACTGATCGGTGACAAGGATCTCAAGGTCGCCAAGCTCTATGACATGCTGCCGGCAGGCGCAGGCGAGAGCTCGGAAGGCCGCACGCCAGCCGACAACGCCACTGTGCGCTCTGTCTTCGTCATCGGCCCCGACAAGAAGATCAAGCTCATCCTCACCTATCCGATGACGACGGGCCGCAACTTCAATGAAATCCTGCGTGCCATCGACTCCATTCAATTGACGGCCAAACATCAGGTGGCGACACCTGCAAACTGGCAGCAAGGGGAAGACGTCATCATCACGGCTGCGGTTTCGAACGAAGACGCGATCTCGCGCTTCGGCTCTTTCGACACCGTTCTTCCTTATCTCAGGAAGACCAAGCAGCCGGCCGGCTGATTGGCGCCTTGGAGCCTTTACGAGATAGGATCGGCGCGCATTGACCGCGGAAGCGGGCGATACGCGCCCAATCCATTGTCCCTGATGCTTTGCAAATCCGCATTCATGCCCTCGTCCGCGTCTTCCACAGCGTTTCGTTCGGTGCCAGCCGCTCGATAAACTCTGGCGAGGGACGGTGGTGGACGCAACGATGCGCCGCTCGCGCGTTATGGATCATCTTTGCTGACGTGCGGTCGATGTTTCGGTGCCCGAACCGGATTCATGCATCATCGACTGGAAGCAAGATCTCGCGGTTGGGCTCTGGGCTGCCCTGAGTGCTCGGCGCGGCCCATCGATCGGTGCGTCAGACCTTCCGGGGGCGGACCTCCATGAATAGGTATGGTGCGCCGGTTCCCGAAGGGATCGCAAAGACGTCATAGGAGGCCTGCGGGTCGTCGCCCATCCCCAACGAGCCAGGTGGCATGCCCGGCACGGCCAGCCCTCGGACCGGCGGCCGCTCGCGCAGCAGGCGCTGAACGGCCTCAAGCGGAACATGTCCCTCAAGGTAGTATTCCTCGACGATGGCAGTGTGGCATCCCTCCACGGCGGTGGGCACGCCCAGCCGCGCCTTGACTGCGGCAAGGTCGTCGGTGTCGCGCACGTCGATGGAAAATCCTGCCGCCGCCATCGCCTTCGACCATTCATGACAGCAGCCGCAGTTCGGGTCCTTGTAGACCGTCATCTTCGACGGGGCCGCGGCGCGGGCCCATCCGCCAAGAAACGCCAGGGTGGATGCCGCCATCGCGATAAAGCTTCTCCGGTGCATCGTCTCCACTCCTCGTTGTCCTGCCGCCCGGGATCCGGGCGGCAGGATGCCGCTATTTTACCTCGGTGACAGTCAGCTTGCCATTCACGCGTTGGGCCACGAACTCGATGTTCGAACCTTCTTTCAGCTTTTCCAGCAACGCAGGGTCTTCAACGCGAAAAACCATGGTCATCGCGGGCATGTCGAGGCTCTTCAGGTCTTCATGCTTGATGGTGACCTTCTTCGCCTTGGCGTCGACCTTGTTGACGACGCCCTTGGTGAATTCCTCGGCGAAGGCGCCGAAGGCCGCGCTGGCGCAGAGCAAGGCCGCTACGCCGATCTTGATCATTGCAGTTCTCATCTCTGTGTCTCCTTGGTTTCGATTACTTTCCAGCGACGGTGACGTCGCCGTGCATGCCGGCCTCGTAGTGACCGGGGATCAGGCAGGCGAACTTGAACTCGCCACCGGTGGTAAACTTCCAGACGATCTCGCCGGATTGACCGGCCGGAAGGCGGATCGAGTTTGGATCGTCATGTTCCATCTCGGGGAACTTCTCCA
>NZ_FMTM01000003.1:0-271086 GCF_900099775.1 Rhizobium mongolense subsp. loessense
CCGTTCGTCCTCTGCTTGAACAGCACAGGAGAACGGTCAATGAGCAACGAAACCAAAGTCAATATCGAAGAAGAGGCGATTATCGCCATGCTGACGATGCGCGCTTCCGCGCTCGGCGAAAAAGATGCCAAGGGCGCACTTTCCTACGAAACCGAGGATTCGGTCGAGTTTTCGCTAGCACCGCCGCTCGTCTATCACGGCAAGGACGAGGCAGGCCTGCAGGCGTGGTTCAATACCTGGGAAGGTCCGATCGGTGGCGATGTTTGCGCTGCCAAGCTAACGGTCGGCGGAGACGTTGCTTTCTGGAGTGGTCTGACGCGCATGACGGGAACTAAGACTGACGGCACCGAGGTCGATCTTTGGTTTCGTCAAACCCTTGGCTTGGTGAAGCGCGATGGCCGCTGGATGGTGTCCCACCAACATGCATCCGTGCCATTCGCCATGGATGGAAGCGGTCGCGCTCTGCTCGATCTCAAACCTTGAACGGCTGGCCTCAGGGTATCGATGTCCCCAGGGCGCCAACGGTGGAGTTTTACTTTGTTCGATGAGGTCTAGGCTCTGATCCCAATCTCAGCGCCTCTTTGCGACGTCTCTTTTCGCTATCATTGAGAGGTGCACCGATCATCGCGACGGCTTCACGCTCGGCTGAGTTGCGGTCCGCCACTTCAAGAACCAGCGATCTCTGCCGGAGGCGCCGACGAGTCTCCGATTGAGAAGTCGAGTCGGATCACATCTCGCCCTGGTCGATTGCGCTCGCAAAACGACTGCACAGGATTCAGAATCCACGCACCCTCAGGGGCAGGCAGGCGGAAAGCGGATACTGAAGGACTGGATAAAGTATTTCCGTCAGCGAATTCAATCAGGAGCGGCCGCACGAGGCGCTCAACATGAAGGTGCCGGCAGATCTCTACGTCGCTTCGTCACGCCTCTATCGAGGCTTGCCGGAAATCGACTACCCCTTCCATGATCGGGATGCGCTGGTGACCAATTGCGGCCGCATCTGCATCTATCGCAAGAAGATCAACATATCGACCGTGCTGGCCGGCCAGAAACTGGGGCTCAAGGAAGTCGACGACGGCATTTGGCTCGTCAGCTTCATGCATTATGATCTGGGATATATCGACCTGGAGCAGAGAACCTTGCAAACCATCGACAACCCGTTCGGCACGAGGTCGTCACCCATGTGATAGGTACGTTTTGTTGCCTATGTCTCCGGGTCGGACAGTTGAAATTTGGCGCGCCGGACAGGATGAAACTGGGCACCGCTATGTCATTGCTGCGCCTATTGATCTCTGAGATCGTCGCTCGGAGTGGAAGGCCCGCCTTGCGCGCCAAAAAGCAGGCGAAGAATGGAGCCCGGCGCCCCTGCAATGGGCGCCAGCCCCACCACACTCGAATCCCGAAAAATCTCCGAAGCGTGTTGCGGCGGAGCGCTACAAGAGCGATAATCAGTGCCTGAACGGAATGACGCAGACGGCTTCGTTTGCCGCGGGGCTGTTTGCGGCCCGGGAAGGGCAAATCAGGGAATTCGCCATGCACAATGTCTCTCGGCGAAATGCCATTCGCCTCGTTCTGGCGGTCGCAGCCGCCCTGTTTGCGACCTCGATGCCCTCTTTTGCCACGGAAGCGGTTCCGCTGGCGATCAAGGGTTATGACCCGGTCGCCTATTTCACCACCGGAAGCCCCACGCAAGGGCTGCCGGAGATCGAGTACGAATGGGACGAGCACCGCTACCTCTTCGCGAGCGCCGAGCATCGCGAGCTTTTCAAGGCCGATCCTGTTCGCTACGCGCCGCAGTTCGGAAATTATTGTGCAATGGCGCTGGCCATGGGCGAGCTCGACGAAGCCAACCCGGAGAACTGGCTGATCAGCGACGGCAAGCTTTATATTTTCGGCAAGCCGGCCCCGATGGGACCCACGCTCTTCCAGGAGGACCTTGCTGCGAACATCGCGAAGGCCAACCAGAACCGCGCGCTACTTCCACGACATTAGCGGTTCATTCTCTCGGCCGGTGGCAGGTCGCCTGTAACGGGGTAGAGGCGGGCCTTGCGGAATCCGTCGCGCAGATGTTCGAGATCGCCAGAGTTTAGAAACTTGGTTCCGAACTCCTGCGGGTCGAAGGTTGGGTCGATGCGGCGTATCATCGTCACGACACGCGCAGCGTCCTCCGCTCGGTTGTGTTGTGCATAGGCGGCCGCCAGTAGAATACGGCTGAAGTTCGCGCCTGCGTTTGTTCGAAGATTAAGTTCCGCCTGTTCGATCGCCGCGTCGTAACGCCGTTTCAGATAATAGGCCAGGCTCAGCGCAAAGCGATCGATCGCATTGAGATCGGGGTCGATATGCTGCGCCTGCTCCAAGGCCTCGATCGCCCCATCCGTCTGTCCCAGCCACAACAGGATGGTGCCGCGCCCGGCGAGGCCGTGAGCATCGTTCGGATTGATCGCAATGGCGCGCTCGATCTCAACCTCTGCCTGGTTGTATCTCTGACGAAAGAGGTGGATGTGGCCGAGAGTGATGCGCGCGCGCACGTCGGAATCATCAAGGCTCAGCGCCTTGATTGCCAGTTCCTCGGCACGGCTCAGGAAGGCGGTTGGCGATTCCGCCCAGCCCATCGAGCTGGCAAGGTGATAGGTTTCGGCAAGTGCCGCGTAGGCAGCAGCGTAGTTCGGGTCAAGCTCGATGGCGCGTCTGAGCATGGCGCGCGCCTCCACATTGTTTGCGTGCGTCGGGCGCTGCAATGCCGGCCTGGCGCGCAGCACGTAATCATAGGCTGCGAGATTTTCGGTTGGCTTTGCGAACACCCGATTTTGTTCGATCTGCGTCACGCGAATCGCCAGGGCTCTGACGATGCGAGTGACAATGTTGTCCTGCAGCGCGAACACGTCCGCCAGCGCCTCCTCGAAGCGTGCAGACCAAATCACCCGACCCTGCCTTGTGTCGACGAGTTGCGCGATGACCCGCACGCGATCGCCGGTCTGGCGGACGCTGCCTTCGACCAGATAGCCGACGGCGAGACCGCGGCCGATCTCCTCCGGGCTTGCGGGCTTTCCCTTGTAGGGGAAGACAGCGTTCCACGACATCACGGTCAGCGCGGAGAACCGACCCAGTGCGTTGATGATATCCTGCGTCAATCCATCCGCGAAATACTCACGAGCCGAATCGTCGCTCTGGTTCAGGAACGGGAGAATGGCGATCGCGGGTTTTGTGCCGACTTCAGCACTTTTTGTGAATTGATCGCCGGAGCGCAGAATGCTGAGAAATTTCCACTCAGAGCCAAGACCGGCCCACAGCGCGCCTGCAGTAAGCAAAATCATCAGAGCCAGAGCGGCGAACAATCCCCGGCGCCAGCCGGCGGTGGCCGGAGCGGCCGTGGCGTCGAGCCGCACGCGAAAGGCGCGCACCGGCCGAGCGATGTTCTTGAGCTTCTGTTCGCCGATATCCTCAAAGGCAATGTCGAGCTTGCCTTGCGCGTCTTCCTGCACGCGGCCCGATACGCAGATGCCGCCGGGCTCCGCGAGCCCCTCCAGGCGCGCCGCCACGTTGACGCCATCCCCGAAAATGTCGTCATCCTCGATGATGATGTCGCCGACGTTGATGCCGACGCGGAACTCGATACGTTGTCCTGCCGGCACCGCGACATTGCGCTCCGCCATGCCGCGCTGGATCTCGACGGCGCAGCGCACGGCCTCGACCACACTCGCGAACTCGACCAGCATCCCATCGCCGGTGGTCTTGACAATCCGCCCGCGGTGTTCGTTGATCTTTCGGTCGACCAGAGCACGCCGATGCGCCTTCAGCTGGGCGAGCGTACCTTCCTCGTCGTTGCCCATCAGCCGGCTGTAGCCGGAGATGTCGGCCGCTAGAATGGCCGTAAGTCGCCGCTCTACATGCTCGGTTGACAATCCGACTCTCCCCCGTGCGCTTCGGCCACTTTTTTCCGATAGCTCTGGGCTAAGGAGCCCCCAATCGGAGGCGAGCGTTGCGCCCACCGCTGGGGCGGTGGAACCGCGAACGCTATGACCTGCTCGGCCACACCCTCACCGATCTTTTGGCCCGCAACCACATCGGAGCGAAAATGGACGCCGGCCCACATGCGCGCGTCGGCCGCCTGCTTGGCCGTCACGCTCCATCAGCCCGGAGTAGCCCACCACGTCGGCAGCAAGAACGGCAGCAAGCTTGCGATCCACGACGGCGTTCCTTAAGACCACTTACGCCCGAGGAATGCACCGTAGCAGAAGTCGGAGGCATTGTATCGCCGCAAGGCCCTTTGCTGTGCATGCACCGGAAGGTCTGGAATTGGGTCAAAACCGGACGTCGCGCTACACGACTATGGAATGTACATCCCGATTGGCGCGCCGGAGAGGATGAAACTGGGCACCGCTAGGCCCTTGTTACGCCTATTGATTTCTACAAAGTGTGCTTGCAGCACAGGTCTGCTTAGCGCCAATAGGACCCGCATTCGACGTCCAATGTAAAAAGTTGGCACTCGTGAATTCCCGTACTTCGTTAGCGATCCAGTTCCCGAGCGCATGCGGGCCTGCTGCCCGAAGATGCCTGGGCGCGCGCGATCGCAATGAGCCCGGCGGCTCTTAAACCACCAATCGGGCATGATCGTGCTTGATTATTGTCCGCTTTGTTCGGCTCCCAGGTGCAAATGGATGGCTGGATAACCACAGTCTCACGTCCGGGACGTTCGGTTTGGATTGTAAATCCGAACGCTCATTGACCAGATTAGTGTCCAATTTCGGCGAATTTCCTTCGGATCGCTCTAGACGACCGATCGACCAGTTTCGGGCGAAACAGGAGTTCTCAAGAATCGGAAGGTCCTTTCTTCGCCATACGAGTTCGGAATGGACACTGGTGCCCGACCTGAGAGATAGGTGACGTTTCGTACCGGAGACATGGGTAACACTTTTCGTTTTTTGGCGGGAGGTGTTGATGCCGTGGAAAGAGACTTCGGTGATGGAGGAACGTCTACGATTTGTCGCCCGGCTGCTAGAGGGCGAAGAGGCATGAGCGATGTGTGCCGTGCATTCGGCATCTCGCGCAAGACCGGCTACAAAATCTTCAATCGCTATAAGGACGACGGCCTGGAGGCGCTGACGGATCGGTCTCGACGGCCGGTGCGGTATGCCAACCAGCTGCCTGAGCCGGTTGAGGCGATGATCGTCTCGTGCAAGAAGAGCAAGCCGCATTGGGGTGCCAGGAAGATCAGGGAGCTTTTGGTGAAGCAAGCTTCATGCATTATGATCTGGGATATATCGATCTGGAGCAGAGAACTTTGCAAACCATCGACAACCCGTTCGGCACGAGGTTGTCACCCATGTCTTAGGTACGTTTTGTTACCTATGTCTCCGGTATGGACATGGGAAAATTGGCGCACCCGACAGGATTCGAACCTGTGACCTTTGGAATCGGAATCCAACACTCTATCCAGCTGAGCTACGGGTGCATGCCTGAGGCGGTTTGAATCGCCTGTCCGATGGCAGGTTCTTAGCCTAGGTTGCCATGCGCTTCAATCTCCAAAATTGAAAAGTCCGCCGTTCTTGCGAGCGGCGGGCTTTGGTGTTCACGGGTCTATCCGTTCAGACCTGCATGGCGCCGGGGCCGGGGATCGCCTTTGGCGGCACCTTGCCAAGGATGATCATGCCGAGCACTTCGTCCTTGGTGACGTCCTCGGTGCGGGCGTGGCCGACGACCTGGCCATTCTTCATGACCGAGACGCGGTCGGCGAGGTCGAAGACATCATGGATGTCGTGGCTGATGAGGAAGATGCCGATGCCTTCCTTCTTCAGCTGTTTGATGAGCTCGCCGACCTGCGCCGTTTCCTGGGGACCAAGGGCTGCCGTCGGCTCGTCCATGATCAGTATGCGGGCGTTGAAGAGGATCGCGCGGGCGATCGCCACCGACTGCCGCTGGCCTCCCGAAAGCGCCTTTACCGGCTCCTTGAAGCGCTTGAAGTTCGGGTTGAGGCGCCCCATCACCTCGCGGGCCGAGGCCTCCATGGCGACGTCGTCAAGCGTGCCCCACTTCGTTCGGATCTCGCGGCCGAGATAAAGGTTTGCAGCGGCATCGACGTTATCGGCAACGGCGAGCGTCTGGTAGATCGTCTCGATGCCATATTTTTTCGCATCGCGCGGGTTGCGGATGTCGGCGGGTTCCCCGTTGATCAGGATGTCGCCGCCGTCGCGCTTGTAGGCACCGGAAAGAATCTTGATCAGCGTCGACTTGCCGGCGCCGTTATGACCGAGGAGGGCGACGACTTCGCCGGGGTAGAGGTCTACCGAGGCGTTGTCGACGGCGTGGATGCCGCCGAAGGAGATGGAGATGTTTTTCAATTCCACAAGGGGAGTGCTTTGGTATGTCATGGTTTGGACTCCTCTTACTTGGCGCGGGCGCGATAAACCGTGTCGAGCCAAACGGCGACGACTAGGACTACACCGACAACGATTCTCTGGAGCGGACTGTCGATTCCGAGCAGTACCATCCCGGACTGCAGCGACTGCATGACGAGCGCGCCGAGCATGGCGCCGGCGATGGTGCCAGTGCCGCCCGCAAGCGACGTGCCGCCGATGACGGCAGCGGCGATGGTATAGAGTTCGTCCAGCTCGCCCTGCGCGTTCGTCGCGGCATTGAGGCGGGCGGTCGAGATCGCCCCCGCGATGGCGCAGAGCAGGCCCATGAGCGCGAAGATGCGTACTGTGACCCAGCGGGTCTTGATGCCGGCGAGCTCGGCTGCCTCCGGGTTGCCGCCGATGGCAAAGACGTAGCGGCCGAAGCGCAGGCGCGTCGCAACGAAGGTCATGATCGCGCCGACGATGACGGCGATCAGAACCGGCACGGCAATGCCGTAGGGAATATCGAGGCCGGACTCCGGCCAGGGAATGCTGTTTGCCTCCGCATATCTCTTGGCGATGTTTGTCGGCCAGTAATAATTGTTGGCGACGGCAATGGCACCGAGCACGAGCACGCAGCCGAGGGCCGAGAGAAAGTATTCGGCCCAAAGCGGGCGCCGCGGGAAGCCGAAGCGCCGGCGCTGGCGGCGGGAATTGATGATGCTGGCAATGATAGCGAGGCAGGCGATGACGCCGACGATCCAGCTCCACGTGGCGCCGATCGAGCCGTCCGTGCCGCCGCCCATGATGCGGAAATTGATATCCATCGGCGCGACGGTCTGGCCGCTGGTGACGAACCAGGTGGCACCGCGCCAGACCAGAAGCCCGCCGAGGGTGACGATGAAGGACGGCACGTTCAGGAAGGCGATGATCATGCCCTGGAGCATGCCGATCGATCCGCCGACGATGAGGCCGGCAGCAAGCGTGATGATCCAGGTTGCGGGACTGTTGAAGCCGAGATATTGCGGCAGCACCTGCGCCTGCAAGACGCCCATCACCATACCGCAGAAGCCGAGCATAGAGCCGACGGAAAGGTCGATGTTGCGGGTGACGATCACCAGCACCATGCCGGTCGCCATGACGGCGACGGACGAGGTCTGGACCGAGAGGTTCCAGAGGTTGCGCGGCGTCAGGAAGAGGCCGCCCGTCATGATCTGGAAGCCGATCCAGATGATCAGCAGCGCGCCGACCATGCCGAGAAGGCGGGTGTCGATCTCCGTCGCGCGGAAGAAGCGCGCCACAGGATTGGCTTCCGCGTTGCGCGGCCCGTTGGAAGTCGTGGAATGTACCGTTTCGGCCATGGGTTTGCCGTTCCCCCATCGTTTGGGCAGGCTGCGGGCCTCTTCTTAGTCAACCGCCGCCACTTATGCCCAGTTCTTAAACTATCACCATCACCGATCTCTGCAGATCCGGCTGAGCAGCCATGACGGCATCGGGTCGGGATGGGTAATGGCGCTCGATCAGCGGTCGCTACCTGGGCTGGCGCCGGGTTTCGATCCGCATCCGGCGCCGCAACGGTTTGCCGTTGCGGCGCCGGCAGTGTTTTCAACCTGGCGGTAGCGATTTAGTTGCAGGCAGCGACCGAACCGGCTTTGACGCCCTGGCAGGCTTCCGCCTTGCTGATCCAGCCGGCGTCGATGACGACGTTGAGGTTGTCCTTGGTGATCGGCAGCGGCTTTAGGAAGACGGACTGCATGGCGACGCCCTTCGGGCCGCCGTTGAAGGTCTCAACGCCTTCGATTTTGTCCATGGTCTTGCCGGCGGCGAGATCGAGGGCGATTTCAGCAGCGCGCTTGCCGAGCTCGCGCGAGTCCTTCCAGACCGAGACCGTCTGGGTGCCGAGGGCGACGCGGTTGAGTGCTGCCTTGTCGGCGTCCTGGCCGGAGACCGGGACTGATCCGGCGAGACCCTGTGCGTCGAGAGCGGCGATTGCGCCACCGGCCGTGCCGTCGTTCGAAGCAACAACGGCGTCGACCTTGTTATCGTTGGCAGTCAGGAACTGTTCCATATTGCGCTGCGCGTTTTCCGGCTTCCAGCCGTCGGTATAGGCTTCGCCGACATTCTTGATCTTGCCGGCGTCGACTGCGGCCTTCAGCACTTCCATCTGGCCCGAGAACAGGAAGTCTGCGTTCTGGTCGGACGAGGAACCCTTGATGAAGACATAATTGCCTTCAGGCTTTGCGTCGAAGACGCCCTTTGCCTGCATGCGGCCGACTTCCTTGTTATCGAAGGTGATGTAGAAGGCTGCCGGATTTTCGATCAGGCGGTCGTAGCCGACCACCGGGATGCCTTCGGCGGCGGCCTTTTCGATGGCCGGGGCGATGGCATCGGAGTCCTGCGCAAGCACGATGAGGGCGTTCGCGCCCTGCGAGATCAGCGATTCAACGTCCGTCAGCTGCTTTGCGGCAGACGACTGGGCGTCGGCAGAGATGTATTTTGCGCCCTTGGCTTCGAGGGCTTTCTTGATGGCGGCTTCGTCGGTCTTCCAGCGCTCTTCCTGGAAATTCGACCAGGAAACGCCGACGACGAGATCAGCAGCCATAGCCGCCGTGTGCACGGAAATGAGGATGGCCGTGCCGGCCATCAGCTTCAAAATAGACTTCATTTTGTCCTCCCGAATGAATTGCGGTCGACCCAGCCCGAATGATTCTTCCGGCCGCCGCGGATCGCTGTCCAGAAATCCATGAATTATTTTCTCGACAGTCGAGAAATTTAGTGTCAGAGATTTTTTCAACTGTCAACACCGGACTATCGGCTAAATTCCCTTGCGAAAAAGCGGCTGGAGATTCGGTGTGAAAGCGGGGCGGAATACGGGGAGAGGGCGGCATTCATGCTGACCAAATCGAGCACGGAGCTGGTCCGGCAGAGGAATAGCGTGCTGGTGCTATCCGCTCTCCGCCGCCACGGCGCGGTGGCGCATACCGAGATTTCCGACTACACGCGCCTCTCCTCCGCAACGGTTTCTGCGATCACCGCCGATCTCGAAAAGGCGCAGATCATCGAGAAATCGGAGCACCAGGCGGCAAGCGGAAGAGGACGGCCACGCGTGCTTTTCCGGCAGCGACGGGACTGCGGCTATCTGATCGTGGTCATCATCTCGTCGGATGCCGTGCAGTATTCGCTGGTGGATTATGCCGGCAAGCTGATCGATCGCTTCAGTGAGGAACGTTCGCATGACCCTGCCGGGGCGGCGCGCTTTGCGGCTGCGGTCAAGGCGGGTCTGTCACGTATTCTGGAGCGTTCCCGGATCAGCCGCAACAAAGTCTTGCTGATCTCAATCAGCAGCAAAGGGCTGGTCAATTCGCTCGAGCCCGTGCTCGTCTGGTCGCCGATCTTCGGCAGCGAACAGATCGATTTCGAATCAGCACTGCGTCCGGAATGGCAGGCGAAGATTATCCTGGACAATGAAACACTGCTCGTCGCCGCCGCGCTCGGCGCGCGCGAGGAGAATGTAAAGGGCGAGGATTTCCGCTCGCTCGCCGCACTCTCGCTCGGCCACAGCATCGGCCTCGGCATTGTCAGACGCACGCCGCATGGCGGCCACGAGATATCGGCGCCGAATTTCGGGCATATGCTGCACATGGCCAATGGCGGTCTCTGTCGTTGCGGCGCCAAGGGATGCATTGAGGCGCATGCCGGATTCTATGCGATCCTTCGAACGGCGTTCGAGGTGCCGCTCGATACGATCCCGGCAAAATTCGTCCCGGTCGCCGAACTCGACAAGATCGCCGCGCAGGCCCGCCAGGGGCATCGCATGCCGGCCTTCGCCTTCCGTCAGGCGGGCCTTGCGCTCGGCAACGGGCTGTCGCGCGTGCTGAGCCTGACGGAGCGAATGCCGGTCGCAATCACAGGCCCGGGCACGCGCTACTACGATCTGCTGCGGCAGGGGATTGAGGAGGGCCTTGGGCAATCGCATACAGTGCGCATGGAAGGAATGCCGGAATTGCGCGTGGTCGCTGACGAGCAGAACCTCGTCTTCGAAGGACATCTGAACCGGGCGCTTGCCGTGATCGACGAAGATATCGTCAATGCAGGCGGACCGGGGCACGGCTGAGCCATTGGCCCTTGCGGGGCGCGCTCCACGCAAAATCCACTGGCGCGATTTGCCTCGAAGGGGAGGGCGGAAAATAATCACATGCCCAGTTTTTGGTCGTGCTCGCTCGACCGGCCGTCCGGGCCCTCGCGATGCAGCCGCCTAAATGCCCGGTTTTTCGGCTGTTTTTGGCGCCGAGGGCGATTTTAGGAATCTGCTCTTCGAACTGTGCATGGTTCTTGCATTGCCTTTTGCATTGTATTCAAATGAACAAAAAGAAGGGGAGCCACACCTTTGGCATTTGATGAAATGATCACCGGGGATGAAAATCCCCGTCAGCCATATGAGAAATATTTCGAGTGGTACAATGCCCAGGACCGGGCGCATCTGATTGCCAAATCTCGCGACGCGGAAAACATCTTCCGGAAAACCGGTATCACCTTCGCAGTTTACGGACATGCGGATTCCTCCGAGAAGCTCATTCCCTTCGACATCATCCCGCGCATCATTTCCGGCCGCGAATGGCGGAAGCTCGCTCAGGGCATCGAGCAGCGCGTGATTGCGCTGAATGCCTTCCTTGACGACATCTACCACAAGCAGGAAATTATCCGCGCCGGCCGCATTCCGCGTGAGCTGATCGAGAAGAACGATACGTTTCTTTCCGAGATGATCGGCTTCCGCCCGCCCGGCGGCGTCTACACGCATATCGTCGGCACCGACATCGTGCGCACCGGCGAGGATCAGTTCTACGTGCTGGAAGACAATGCGCGCACGCCGTCCGGCGTCAGCTATATGCTGGAAAACCGGGAAACCATGATGCAGATGTTTCCGGAACTCTTCCATGAGAACAAGGTCCAGCGCGTCGAGGACTACCCGTATCTGCTGCGCCAATCGCTTACCTCGCTCGCCCCTCCCGGTTGCAAGGGCAAGCCGCGCGTCGCCGTGCTGACTCCCGGCATCTACAATTCCGCCTATTACGAGCATTCGTTCCTCGCCGACATGATGGGCGTGGAACTGGTCGAGGGGGCGGATCTGCGCGTCATCGACGGCAAGGTGAAGATGCGCACGACCCGCGGCTATGAGGCGATCGACGTGCTTTATCGCCGTGTCGATGACGACTTCCTTGATCCGCTGACATTCCGTTCCGATTCCGCCCTCGGCATTCCGGGCATCATGGATGTCTACCGCTCCGGCAACATCACCATCGCCAATGCGCCAGGCACCGGCATCTGCGACGACAAGGCGATCTATTCCTACATGCCGGAGATCGTCGAGTTCTATACCGGCCGGAAGGCGCTTCTCGAAAACGTGCCGACCTGGCGCTGCTCGGAGGCCGACAGCCTGAAATATGTGCTGGAACACCTCGAAGAACTCGTCGTGAAAGAGGTGCATGGCTCCGGCGGCTACGGCATGCTGGTCGGCCCGACGGCCTCGAAGAAGGAGCGGGCCGATTTTGCCGAAAAGCTGAAGGCCCGGCCGAACAACTACATCGCCCAGCCGACGCTCTCGCTTTCCACGGTCCCGATCCTCGTCAACAAGGGCATCGCACCGCGCCATGTGGACCTGCGGCCCTATGTGCTGGTTTCCGACAAGGTGCAGATCATTCCGGGCGGCTTGACCCGCGTTGCGCTGAAGCAGGGCTCGCTGGTCGTCAATTCGAGCCAGGGCGGCGGTACCAAAGACACTTGGGTATTGGAGGATTGATGCTCGGAAGAACTGCAAACGGACTCTACTGGATGTTCCGTTACATCGAGCGCGCCGAGAATATCGCGCGTCTTATCGATGCCGGCCTGCGCATGTCGCTGACCCGAAGCGGCACAGGTGACGACGACTGGGATGGCGTGCTGCAGAGTGCGGGTGTCCGCGAAGCCTACGACGAAGGGCATGCCAAACTCACCAGGGTCGATGCGATCGACTATCTGCTGCGCGATCATTCGAACCCTTCGAGCGTGATGTCGTGCATCGATTCCGGCCGCAATAACGCCCGCATGGTTCGCACGGCTCTGACGCGCGAGACCTGGGAGGCGACCAACGAATGCTGGATCGAGCTCAAGGCCCTGCTTTCCAAGCGCCTCAAGGCGGCCGAAATGCCCGAGGTCATCGATGTCATCAAGCGGCGCGCGGGCCTTATCCGCGGGGCTTTTCATGGCTCGATGCTAAGAAACGAGCTCTATAACTTCGCGCGCATCGGCACCTTCATCGAGCGGGCGGACAATACGAGCCGCATTCTCGACGTGAAGTACTACGTGCTGCTGCCATCCATCTCGCAGGTGGGGTCCTCGATCGACAATGTGCAGTGGGAATCGATCCTGCGTTCGGTTTCAGCGCACCGTTCCTATAGCTGGGCCTATGATGAGGAGTATAAGGCGGCCAATATCGCCGACTTCCTGATCTTGAATGGCCAGATGCCGCGGTCGCTAGCCTACTGCTACGAAAAGATCGTCAGCAACCTCGGCTACATATCGAGAAGTTACGGCGGTGAACGCCTGTCGGCCCACGATACCGCCGACGCCATCCGGACCTCATTGCAAACGAGGCAGATCAAAGACGTCATGGACCAGGGGCTGCACGAATTCCTTGAGGATTTCGTCAATCGCAACAACCAGCTGGGCATGGAAATTTCCGACGGCTATCGGTTCTACGTATAAGCGGGGCATGAGATGAGACTGAAGATTAGCCATGTCACCGAATACCACTACGACGAGCCGTCGCAGTTCTCGCTGCAGCGGCTGCGCCTGACACCACCCTCAGCCTTTGGTCAGAACGTTTTGAACTGGTCGTTACATGTCGAAGGCGCCAAGCCCGAGGTGGAGTATGACGACCAGTTCGGCAACCATGTGAACCTCGTCTCGCTGCAAGGCGAACAGCAGGTGACGCGCATCGTCGCCGAGGGTGAAGTGGAAACCGAAGATCGTCATGGAGTGACAGGCCCGCATACAGGCTTTTGCCCGCTTTGGCTGTTCCTGCGCGACACGCCGCGCACCAAGCCCGGCAGGCTCATCAGGGAACTCATACGGACCGTAAACGGGGACAATGAGCTCGCGCTGATGCACGCGCTGATGGGGGCCATTCACGAAGCGGTCGACTACAAGCCGGGAACCAGCAACACGGACACGACCGCCGAACAGGCAATGGAGAAGAAGAGCGGCGTTTGCCAGGATCATGCCCACATCTTCGTTTCGGCGGCTCGCGCACTGCAGGTGCCCACGCGCTATGTCTCCGGCTACCTGATGATGGAGGGGAAGGCCGAGCAGGCCGCGACGCACGCTTGGGGCGAAGCGCACATTCCTGGCCTCGGCTGGGTCGGCTTCGATCCGGCAAACGACATCTGCCCCGACGCCCGCTACGTCCGCGTCGCTTCCGGCCTATGCTACCGCGACGCAGCCCCGGTTTCCGGCATGCGCATCGGCACGCCGGGCGAGAAACTCTCGGTCTTGGTCAAGGTCGAAGATCAGGGCCAGATGCAAAGCCAAAGCTGATGGCAAGCGTGGCTTAAACTATTCGCAAAGAGAAGATCGAAAGATTTTCATTTTGGCGTTACTTAGATTTCGGCTTAAAGCCGTGCTATAATAAGCTATGGCTTATTCTTCGAAAGATCTCGAGCTTTCCCGCCGGCGCGTGGCGGACGACAGAAAGCACATCGCGGCGCAGGAAGCCCATATTGCGGGTGTTTTACTGCGGGGAGAACCATGCTCGCTGGCGACAGAACAGCTCGTCGATTTCAATCAGCAACTGCGCGCTCACACTTTTGAATGCGATCTGATCGCTGCAGCTCTTCGCGCTGACCGCGCTCATTTGGAGGACTAGCCGAATGACGCTCATCTTTCCCAACCGAAGCCGTACTTTCGACGAAACGAGGAAGGCTGTACGCTTTACCGGCTACGACGGCATGTTCGAAATCAGGTTTCTCGTCGAAGCAGCCGCGCTTGGACAATCCGCTGCGGCGAACGCTTCGGAGCTTGCCTGTCTCAATGCCTTTGACGCCGCGCGCTCTACGATCCAGGAAGCAGCCGCCAGAGCCTATGCAAATCGGCGCGGAAATAATCTGACGCTCACCGCTCGGGATTTCCGCTGATCGTGAAAATGTTCAGGTGATGGCCCCGTTATCGCCGGACACCTCTTCTGTCACGACATCGAACTGCTTCAATACAGCCGGGCCGAAAGCGGTCGAGATGGCCACATCCGTCGCATCGCGGCCGGTTCCCATCAGTATGCGGCCGATGCGCGGAACGTTGTGCCGGGCATCGACCGTATGCCAATGGCCGCCCAGATAGACTTCGAACCAGGCACTGAAATCCATTGGCGCAGGATCGGGCGGCACGCCGATATCGCCGAGATATCCTGTGCAATAGCGCGCTGGTATATTCAGGCAGCGGCAGAGCGTTACGGCAAGATGCGCGAAGTCGCGGCAGACGCCGGTCTTGTCGCAATAGCCACCATGCGCGGTACGCAGTAGATCGGCTTTCAGATAGTCGAATTCGATATGGCCGTGCACGAAATCGGCAATGGCCTGTACCCGCGGCCAACCGGGTTTAGTGTTCGAGAACGTTGCCCAGGCGAAATCGCTCAACCGGTCCGTATCGCAGTAACGGCTGCCGAGAAGGAAAACGAGCACTTCGTCTGGCAGGTCCTTTATCTCGTGTTGCGGCGCATCGAGCGGCACTGTATCCGGCTGGCCGCTGTCATAGATCTCGAACGCGGTCGAAATCGTGGTCAGTCCAGCTGGTGCGACGATGCGCGTGCAGGAATTCCCAAAACTATCCGTGTAGTTCCATGCCACGATCGGCTGGCTGAACGACAGCACCTGATCCGTCAGGAGGTCGGGACGCCGCGAAGGATGGACGTTGAGGACGAGAAGCATTGGCGTTGGCTGCACACATTCATAGCCGATCGTGAAACCAGCGCGAATCTTCATGGAAGCTCCTTCGTTCAGCAAGCCCGCAGGCCATCAAAGAACGCCAGGAGAACCTTTCAGTTCCACAGGGAAGCGGCCCTTCCCATATTTTACTGTTCGGTGGTGACATTGACCTGCACAACCAGGTCGTCGAAATCGTCCGCCGCTCCGTCATAGCTGCCCCAGAGCGGAACCGCCTGTCGAGGATCGCGCGCAACGCCGACGCGGATCAGATCGTGATTGCCGACGATGCCGTTCGTGGGATCGAATTCCACCCAGCCGGCGCCCGGAAGATAAACCTGGCACCAGGCATGCGTCGAGCCGCCGCCGAGCGTCGTTGAGCCGTCGCGATCCGGCACGTAGATATAGCCGGTTACGAAACGGGCGGCGAGGCCAAGCGAACGCGCCGCTTCCATCATCAGCAGGGCAAAGTCGCGGCAAGTTCCCTGCCGCATCATCAGCGTCTGGATCGGCGGCTGCGTTCCATGTTCAGAGCGGCGGGCATAGACGAAACTCTCGTGGATCGCATAGCAGAGGGTCATCAGGACGTGGCCTGTCTGGCCCGACGAGCTTGTTCCGACGAACTGATGCGCCCAGTGTGCGACCGCACCACCCGGATCCTCGTAGTGGCGCGTGATCGTGCAGGAAAGGTCCGTCATTTCCTCGTCGTCGTAGGAAAAAGGATAGGTCAACGCCTTTCGATCGATTTCGAGATCGAGCGGCACCTGCGGCGTGTGGTCGAGGCGAATATTGGTCTCGAACCGCAACTGATCCGCCGGCCGGTCTATATCCACGAGCGCAATACAGTTCCCGAAGACGTCGTGTATCCAGCGGATTTCTGCCGGCTCCGGATCGATCGTCATCGTTGCATCCAGAAGGCGCTGGTCGAAGCTGTCCCGCGGGCGGAAAAGCACGCGGTGCTGGCCAAAGGCAACAGGCCGTTTGTAGGAATAATGCGTAATGTGCCTGACGGAGTAAACGGTCATCCTGCCTCGCCCGCCCCGGAGCTTTGATACGATAAAAGCCTGTGGCTACTCTAATTCCGGCACAAGACCGGACCGGAACAGGATCACCGACGGGCCTTGTTCGCCGATGGCATGGTTTTTCTCGCTGCACCAGACGACCACCCCATCATAATCCTTGGCGAGCGTCTGGGCGATATAGACGGCGGTTTCTTCCCTCTTCATCTGCCGGGGCTCGAATGCCGGAATCAGGGTACCGTGCTCGTCCTTGTTGAAGGCACTGAGCACAATCAATTTTTGCACTTCAGGCATGGTTCCCTCCCTACCGCGGTAACGGCGGCGAGACGAGAACGTTCCGAAAGAAGTGCCGGTTCGCAAGAAATAGGCGGAGTTTTCGCCCCGCCTTTGATGCTGGTGGAGGCTGGTGGCTGTTTGGCCTCAGGGCTGCTTGGTCGATTGGATCTTCTAGCTGCGCGGGCCGAGCGGGAAATCCAGATCGGCACCGTTATGGCTTGTAAGACCGTGTTGATGTAAGCTGGCCATAGCCGGCCTCGATCGGCATTTGCGGCTTGACCCAGCCGGTGCGGCGCTCGGCCAGATTTCAGCGAAAACCTCGAGCTGGATGGTGCGTGCGCGCATGGATTGGCGCCGTCATGGCAGTCGGCGACACGGCGCTGATCAGCTTGTGAGCCCTTTTCCAACCGACCAATGAAAAAGGCGGGGCTTGACCCCGCCTGCTCATCGATTTGCATTCGTGGATGCGCCAGCTAATGGCTGTCCTTGCCGACCGCGTTTCCGCGACATCCCTTGAGGAAGTCGAGGTCGGCCCCGGTATCAGCCCCTTCGACATGCTGCTGGTGCAGCCACGCATAGCCAGACGTCGGCAGATCATGGTTCGGCTGCCATTCGGCGAGCCGCCGGGCCATCTCTTCCTCGGAAATGTCGAGATGCAGACGACGGTTCGGCACGTCCATCTCGATCATGTCGCCGTTTTTCACCACCGCGAGCGGCCCGCCGACCGCCGCTTCCGGGGAGGTGTGCAGCACGACGGTGCCGTAGGCCGTTCCGGACATGCGGGCGTCGGAGATGCGCACCATGTCGGTGATGCCCTTCTTGAGCACCTTGGGCGGCAGGCCCATGTTGCCGACCTCGGCCATGCCCGGATAGCCCTTTGGTCCACAGTTCTTCATGACCATGACGCAGGTTTCGTCGATGTCGAGGCTGTCGTCGTTGATCTTGGCCTTGTAGTCGTCGATGTCCTCGAACACGACCGCCCTGCCTCGGTGCACCATCAGGTGCGGGGAGGCGGCCGAAGGCTTCAGCACCGCGCCCTTCGGCGCCAGATTGCCGCGCAGCACGACGATGCCGCCCGAAGAGGTCAGCGCCTTTTCGGCAGGCAGGATCACATCTTCGTTCCAGTTGACGACGTCCTTGACCTCATCCCACATGGTTTCGCCGGATACCGTCAGCGCGTCCTTGTGCAGGAGGCCCGCCTCGCCGAGGCGCTTCAGCACCACCGGCAGGCCGCCGGCATAGAAGAACTCCTCCATAAGATACTTGCCAGACGGCATCAGGTTGACGATGGTCGGCACCTCGCGTCCGCATCGGTCCCAATCGTCCAGCGAAAGATCGACGCCGACCCGGCCGGCCATGGCGAGCAGGTGGATGACGGCGTTGGTCGATCCGCCGATGGCCGCATTGGTGCGGATGGCGTTCTCGAAGGCCTCCTTCGTCATGATGTCAGAGGGCTTCAGATCGTCCTTAACCATCTGAACGATACGCCGGCCGGTGAGCTGCGCCATGACCTTGCGGCGGGAATCGACCGCCGGGATCGCGGCGTTGCCGGAAAGCGCCATGCCCAGCGCCTCGGCCATGGAAGCCATGGTGGAGGCGGTACCCATGGTGTTGCAGGTCCCCGACGAACGGCTCATCGAGGCCTCCGCCTCGAGGAACTCGGCCTGCGTCATCTCGCCAGCCTTCACCATTTCGGAAAACTTCCACAGATGCGTGCCTGAGCCGACGCGTTCACCGCGGAAATAGCCGTTCAGCATCGGCCCGCCCGTGACGACGATCGAGGGCAAGTCGCAGGAAGCTGCGCCCATGAGAAGCGACGGTGTGGTCTTGTCGCATCCGACCATCAGCACGCAACCATCGATGGGTTGGCCGCGGATCGCCTCCTCCACCGCGAGCGCGGCAAGGTTGCGATACATCATTGCGGTCGGACGAAAGGTGTTTTCGGATGCCGAGAACACCGGCACCTCGACCGGGAAGCCGCCTGCCTCCCATACGCCCGCCTTCACCTTCTCGGCGAGCTCTCGCAAATGACCGTTGCACGGCGTCAGATCCGACCAGGTGTTGAGGATGCCGATAACCGGCCGTCCGTCGAACAGGTCGTGCGGATACCCTTGGTTCTTCAGCCAGCCGCGGTGATAGATGACGTCTCGGCTCGTGCCGCCGTACCATTCCTGCGACCGCAGCTTACGCGGCCATTCAGCTTTCTTTTTCATAGTCTCTGTCCTTCACGGCTTCCAGGTCGCCTCGAGCGACCCGAAAGCCGATGATGTCGTTACGCCAAGGTGTAGGCGGTCTTGACGGTTGTGAAGAATTCGGCGGCGTATTTGCCCTGCTCGCGCGAGCCGTAGGACGAGCCCTTTCGTCCGCCGAAGGGAACATGGAAGTCGACGCCGGCGGTCGGCAGGTTGACCATGACCATGCCGGCTTCGGCATTGCGCTTGAAGTGCGTCGCATGCTTGAGACTGGTGGTCGCGATGCCCGACGACAGGCCGAACGGCGTGTCGTTGGCGACAGCCAGCGCCTCGTCGTAATCCTTGACGCGGATGACCGATGCCACAGGTCCGAAGATTTCCTCGCGGGAAATGCGCATCTGGTTGGTCGCTTCGGTAAACAGCGTCGGCTGCAGGTAGAAACCGGGTGTGTCACGCGAAATCAGTTCGCCGCCAAAGGCAAGCTTGGCGCCTTCCTTTTTGCCGATCTCGATGTAATCGGTGTCGGTCTTGAGCTGCCGCTCGTCGACGACCGGGCCGATATGCGTGCCGGTCTTCAAAGCGTGATCGACGTTCAGGGTCTTCAGCTTCTCGGTCATAGCCGCCACGAACCTGTCGTGGATGCCTTCCGTCACGATCAGGCGAGACGATGCCGTGCAGCGCTGGCCGGTCGAAAAGAAGGCCGAGTTGGCCGCTGCTTCGACGGCGACGGAAAGATCGGCGTCATCGAGGACGACCATCGGGTTCTTGCCGCCCATTTCGAGCTGAATCTTGCGATTATGCTCGATCGAGGAAACCGCGACGCGCTTGCCGGTGCCGACGGAGCCGGTAAAGGTGATGCCGGCAAGGTCGGGGCTGTCGAGCATCGTCTGGCCGACGATCGAGCCCTTGCCCATGACGAGGTTCAGCACGCCCTTCGGCAGGCCTGCACGGTTGAGGATGTCGACGATCGCCCAGGAGCAGCCAGGCACGAGTTCGGCCGGCTTGAAGACGATGGTGTTGCCGTAGCAGAGCGCCGGGGCGATCTTCCAGGCGGGGATCGCGATCGGGAAGTTCCAGGGCGTGATGATGCCGATGACGCCAAGCGGCTCGCGGGTGATCTCGACGCCGATGTTCGGACGCACGGAGGGTACGACTTCGCCGGCCAGGCGCAACGCCTCGCCTGCGAAGAATTCAAAGATCTGCGAGGCGCGGATCGTCTCGCCGATGGCTTCGGGCAGTGTCTTGCCTTCTTCGCGGGCAAGCAGTGCGCCGAGTTCGTCCTTGCGCGCCATGATCTCGTCGCCGGCCTTCTTCAGGATGACGTGGCGTTCCCAGATGCCGGAACGCGACCAGGCCGGGAAGGCGGCCTTGGCGGCGGCGATCGCGTTCCTGGTGTCGGCGGCGGAGCCGCTGGCGTAGAGGCCGACGACCTCCTTCGTATCCGACGGATTGATGTTTTCGACGGCATCGGCGCCGGTCCATTCGCCGGCGATCAGGTTTTGATAAATGGTCATGGGCTGAACGAGCCTCCTTTACCCTTTACAGAGTGGTCTGGCCGCAGATCGCGGCCAGCCCAGCGCAAAATTCAAAGCTGCTTCACAGCGATATTTTCCTCTGCGGCCACCTTCAGCGGATTGCGCAGCGGCAGGCCGAATTCGGCAACCTCGATTTCGAAAACATCGCCTTCTTCCGTCTTGACGCCATCTGCGAAGGAGAGCGTCGCCGTGCCGAACATGTGGACGTGAACGTCGCCCGGGACGCGGAAGAGGCCATACTTGAAGTGATGATATTCCAGGTTCGCGAAGGTGTGCGACATGTTCGCCTCACCGGAGAGGAACGGCTTTTCGAAGACCACCTTGTCGCCGCGCTTGATGCGCGAGGTACCGCGAATGTCTTCCGGGGCAACGCCGATGCGGATTTCCGGACCAAAGCTTGCTGGACGCAGCTTGGAGTGGGCGAGATAGAGGTAGTTGATCCGCTCGGTGACATGGTCGGAAAATTCGTTGGAGAGCGCAAAGCCGATGCGGAACGGGGTACCGTCCTTGGCAATTACGTAGATGCCGGCCATTTCCGGCTCTTCGCCGCCGTCAAGCGCGAAGGAAGGGGAGACGAGGGGAGCGCCGGGTGCTGCAGCGCCGTAGCCGTTGCCCTTGTAGAACCATTCGGGCTGGACGCCCTTTTCTCCAGCCTTCGGCTTGCCGTTCTCGATGCCCATCTTGAACATCTTCATCGAGTCCGTGAGCGTTTCTTCCGCGGCCTCGGTGGTCTTCTTGTGCATGGAATCACGCGTCGCTGCCGAGCCAAGGTGCGTGAGGCCCGTACCCGTCAGATGCAGGTGAGCAGCATCCGGATGGGTGATCGGCGGAAGGAATTTACCTTCGGCATAGGCCTTTTCCAGATCGACGGCATCGCCATAGCCACGCGCCTCGATGATGGAAACGAGCGACTTGCCGGCGTCTGCAGCTTCCATTGCCAGCGCGTAAACGCTGCCTGCATTCTTCACGGCTTTCGCTGCACCGCCCGGCTCACGCACGGCGACGATGATCTCTCCGTTCGAACCCTTGATCTGCGAAATAAGCACGGCTTTCATCCTCTTTAGCTGGGGTGCGGACAAGCTCCGCCTCTCCGGCTCCCGAGGGAGTCGGAACTGGTCTTTCTCATGACTGCAAATGCCTGGACTGGCGCCGGAGCGCTTAGCCCTTATTCTTGTTATAAACGTCGAAGAAGACGGCGGCCAAAAGCACGAGGCCCTTCACCATCTGCTGGAAGTCGATACCGAGGCCGACGATCGACATGCCGTTGTTCATGACGCCCATGATGAACGCGCCGATGACGGCACCGGTTATCTTGCCGACACCGCCGGAGGCCGAAGCGCCGCCGATGAAGCACGCCGCGATGACGTCGAGCTCGAAGCCCACGCCTGCCTTCGGCGTTGCCGAGTTCAGGCGAGCCGCCACGATCATGCCTGCGAGCCCGGCAAGGACGCCCATGTTGACGAAGGTGTAGAAGCTCAGGCGCTCGGTGTTGATACCGGAGAGCTTGGTGGCCTTTTCGTTGCCGCCCATCGCATAGATGCGGCGGCCGATCGTCGTGCGGCGCGTGACAAATGCATAGGCTGCGATCAGCACGAGCATGACGACGAGAACGTTCGGCAGGCCTCTGTAAGTCGAAAGCTGATAGCCGAGGAAGAGGATCGCCAGGGAAACGACGGCGTTCTGGGCGATAAAGAAGCCCATCGGCTCGACATCGATGCCGTGGCTCTCATTCACCTTGCGGCGGCGCCAGGCAAGGTAAAACAGCACGACTGGAATAATGAGTGTCAGGATCAGCGACGTGGACTGCACCGGCGTTCCGGCGATGTCGATCATGCTGCCCGGCAGGAAGCCGGTGCTGATGATCTGGAAATCCTTCGGGAACGGGCCGATGTTCTTGCCCCCGAGTACGAAGAGCGTCAGGCCGCGGAAGACCAGCATGCCGGCAAGCGTGACGATGAAGGACGGGATGCGGTGATAGGCGATCCAGTAGCCTTGTGCGGCGCCGATGATGCCGCCGATGATCAGGCAGAGAATGCCCGCCACGACGAAATTCATCTGCCACGTGACCATCATCATCGCGGCGAGGGCGCCGACGAAGGCGACAATCGAGCCGACGGACAGGTCGATATGGCCGGCCACAATGACGAGCAGCATCCCGAGCGCCATGATGACGATGAACGAGTTCTGGAGAACGAGGTTCGTCAGGTTGACCGGCTTGAAGAGAATGCCGCCGGTGTAGAATTGAAAGAAAACCATGATCGCGACGAGCGCAATGAGCATGCCGTATTCACGGATATTGCCACGGATATAGTCAGCAACGGAAACGACGTTGCTTTCTTCGGCGGCTGGAGGGTTGACCGGAGTCATTGTTTCTTCTCCCCTGAGCGCATGATAGCGCGCATGATGGTTTCTTGGCTCGCCTCTCCCTTTGGCAGTTCCGCAACGATACGTCCTTCATTCATGACATAGATGCGGTCGCACGTGCCAAGCAGTTCCGGCATTTCCGATGAGATCATCAGAACGCCTTTGCCGTCGGCGGCGAGCTGGTTGATGATAGTATAGATTTCGTATTTTGCACCGACATCGATACCGCGGGTGGGCTCGTCGAGGATCAAGACATCGGGATCGGAGAACAGCCACTTGGACAGCACGACCTTCTGCTGGTTGCCGCCCGAAAGATTGACCGCTTCCTGGAAGATACTGGAACTGCGGATGCGCAGCTTCGAGCGGTAGTCGGATGCGACCTTGGATTCTCTGATGCTGTCGATGATCGTCGCGTTCGACACCCCGGCAAGATTGGCGAGCGTGGTGTTGTGGACGATGTTCTCGCCGAGCACGAGGCCGAGATGCTTGCGGTCCTCGGTCACATAGGCGAGACCGGCGTCGATCGCTTTGCGGACGGTACTGACATCGACCTGCTTGCCATACATCAGCACTTCGCCGCTGACCTTGTGGCCGTAGGACTTTCCGAAGACGCTCATGGCGAATTCAGTGCGGCCGGCACCCATCAGGCCGGCGATCCCGACGACTTCGCCCTTGCGGACGCTGATGTTGACATTGTGCAGCACCTGCCGGTCGCGGTGGTGCTGATGATAGGCGTTCCAGTTCTTGACTTCGAGGATCGTTTCGCCGATCGGCACGGAGCGCGGCGGATAACGATCGGCAAGCTCGCGGCCCACCATGTTCTTGATGATGATATCTTCGCTGATTTCTTCGGTGTGACAGTCCATCGTCTTGACCGTCATGCCGTCGCGCAGAACCGTGATCTGGTCGGCAACCTTGCGCACTTCATTCAGCTTGTGGGTGATGATGATCGATGTGAGGCCCTGATTGCGGAACTCGATCAGCAGGTTCAGCAGCGCATCTGAGTCGCTTTCGTTGAGCGATGCCGTCGGTTCGTCGAGGATCAGGAGCTTCACGCTCTTCGACAGCGCCTTGGCGATCTCGACGAGTTGCTGCTTGCCGACGCCGATGTCGGTGACAAGCGTGTCCGGGGATTCGCGCAGGCCGACTTTTGCGAGCAGCTGCCGCGTGCGGTTGAACGTTTCCTGCCAGCTGATGATGCCGCTCTTGGCATTCTCGTTGCCGAGGAAGATATTCTCGCCGATCGACAGAAGCGGCACGAGCGCCAGCTCCTGATGGATGATGACGATGCCGATTTCTTCGGAGTCCTTCAGGACCTTGAAGTTGCGGACTTCGCCTTCGTAGACGATCTCGCCATCGTAAGTGCCGACCGGGTAAACGCCGGAGAGAACTTTCATGAGGGTCGATTTTCCGGCCCCGTTCTCGCCCACCAATGCGTGAATTTCACCCTGACGAACCTTGAGGTTCACATTCTCAAGCGCTTTTACGCCCGGGAACGTCTTGGTGATGTTCCGCATTTCGAGGATTGTATTGTCCATAGTCAGAATCCAACGCCAGCAGCCGGAAATACGGCGCGACGATCATAAAAGTGAAGACCGGAACCCGCAACCAGCGGATTCCGGCCAACTTGGTACAGTTATTTCAGCTGGTCAGCCGTGTAGTAACCGCCTTCGACGAGAACCTTCTCGTAGTTGGTCTTGTCGACCGCTACCGGCTTCAGCAGGTAGGACGGAACAACCTTGACGCCGTTGTCGTAGGTCTTCGTGTCGTTGACTTCCGGCTCCTTGCCGGACATGACAGCGTCAACCATTGCAACGGTGACCTTGGCGAGCTCGCGCGTGTCCTTGAACACTGTCGAGTGCTGTTCGCCAGCAATGATCGACTTCACGGACGGAACTTCAGCGTCCTGGCCGGAAACGACCGGGAGCGGCTGATCCGGGGTGCCGTAGCCGACGCCCTTCAGCGACGAGATGATGCCGATGGAGAGGCCGTCATACGGAGACAGGACGGCGTCGACCTTGGCGTCGGTGTAGTTGGCCGAGAGCAGGTTGTCCATGCGGGCCTGGGCCGTTGCCGCGTCCCAACGCAGCGTGCCGACCTTGTCCATGCCGGTCTGGCCAGACTTCACGACGAGCTTGCCGCTGTCGATGTAAGGCTGCAGGACAGACATTGCGCCGTCGTAGAAGAAGAAGGCGTTGTTGTCGTCCGGCGAACCACCGAAGAGTTCGATGTTGAACGGACCCTTGCCATCCTTGAGGCCGAGGGCGTCAACAATGGAGGTTGCCTGCAGAACGCCAACCTGGAAGTTGTCGAACGTTGCATAGTAGTCGACGTTGGCCGAGTCGCGGATCAGGCGGTCGTAGGCGATGACCTTGATGCCGGCGTCATGAGCCTTCTGGAGAACGTCGGAAAGCGTCGTGCCGTCGATGGCGGCGATGACGAGAACCTTGACGCCCTTGGTGACCATGTTCTCGATCTGAGACAACTGGTTCGGAATGTCGTCGTCTGCATACTGCAGGTCGGTGCTGTAGCCCGCTGCCTCAAGCTGCTTGACGATGTTGTTGCCGTCGTCGATCCAGCGAGCGGAAGACTTCGTGGGCATTGCGATGCCGACGGTCCCCTTGTCCTGCGCCAGTGCCGGCATAACGAACGAAGCGACGCCGAAGGCGGCCGCAGCCATCAATGAGATAATGGATTTCATTTCTCTCTCCCTTGTTAATAGACGGCGGACGAAAATTCGCCCGCCACGAAACTGTGGCAGGTTCCGTAGATTGGATAGTTACTTCAGATGGTGAGAAACGAAGTAGGTCTCCTCCACGATCTCACACGTGTTGAGTGCCAACCAGCACACGGCCGCAAACTCGTATGGAATCTTATAACTGTCAAATAGAATAAGTGGTAAAGTGCATAACAATTTTGGTATATCGTTAAAAAGTATTACTTTTGATGGAAGGCGGATGGGAGGCCGCAACCATGGCGATTGTTTCCAGGCCGATTTCCGAGGATCGAATCGATATCCACAGCGACAATTTTGGCGATGATGCCTTTCTGCGTGCGGGCTTGAAGCTGAATCACCTGCGCATGATCGTCGCAATCGAAGATAGCGGGCAGATTTCCGCGGCGGCGGAGATCTTGAATATTTCCCAGCCTGCCGCCTCCAGAATGCTCGCTGAGATGGAATCGATCGTGAAGACGCCGCTTTACGAACGGATCGCCCGCGGTGTCGTGCTCACGACTTTCGGACAGGCACTCGCCAAGCGTGCACGAAAAATTCTCCTGGAACTGCGCGAGGCCGGCCGCGAGATCAGCGAATTGAAGAGCGGCAAGGGCGGTTCCGTCTTCATCGGCGCGGTCACAGCGCCTGCCATGAGCCTGGTTGTTCCGGCCATCGACAAGGTTCGCAAGGCGTTTCCGGGCATCGAGATCAACATTGAAGTGGAGACCAGCAACGTTCTCGCGCGGGAATTGCTCGCCGCCAGGCACGATTTCATCATCGGCCGCATTCCCGACGACGTTAATCCGCGACTCTTCGAAGTACGCGAGATCGGTATCGAAAAAGCATGTCTGATCGTGCGCAGGGACCATCCGCTCCTCAAGAAAAATGCGAGCAGCCTCGCCGATCTCCATGGTTACGGATGGGTCTTCCAGCCGCCGGGAACGCTGCTTCGGCGGACGCTGGAGGATATCTTTCTGGCGGCGGGCGTGCCGCTGCCGGAAAATATCGTCAATACGTCTTCCTTGTTGCTCACCTGTGCGATCATCTGCGAGACGGACGCGATCGCACCCGTGGCGCTGGATGTTGCCCAGTTTCTCGCCGGCCAGGATGCGAAGGCATCCGACGTGCGCGTGCTGCCGACCGATTTCAAGATCGACGTAAAGCCCTACAGCCTGATCACCGCACGCGAGCGCGCCCTGCCTCCCAGCGCGCGGCTTCTCTACGACCTCATCCTCGAGGAAAGCCGGAAGCAGGGAGGCTGAGCGCAAGCCCGGCGCCATGCTGGCGGTGTTCAATGCGCCACTTCGAAGGGAAGGGGCATGTTGTTCGGTCAATCGGTTTTTCAATCAGTTCTGGAGCGGCTGAAAGCAGAGGAAGAGAGCGAAGACGAGGCAGATGCGTCCGTCGCGCATCGCGTCCATGGGTTCAGCACCGGTCTCGCCTTCGACGTCATGGAAGGCGTCTCGGCGGCGTCGCAACGGGCGGGCCAAGCCTATCTCGATATTCTGGAACTGGAGACGCCTATCGCCGCGGCAGACGAGGAAATCCAGCCGCAGCCCGTTGCGGAGCCTGAGCCGGAACCCGTCATTCCGGAACATCTTGGGCGCACTGCGCCTGCCGAAATCGCTGCGGAACTCTCCATCACAGCCGCCGATACGCTGCAGACGCTGAACGAAAAGCGCCGTGCCTTTGCCAAGTCGAACCATCCCGATCGCGTCGCGCCTGCATTCCGGGAGAATGCAACGAAGCGCATGATGCTCGCGAACCTGCTGATCGATGATGCCGTGCGGCGTCGCGGCCGCTGATTATTCGGGGTCCGTCTCTTCCGGTTTGGGAGCCTCGGCGGCTTCGGCGGGTGGCTGCGGCTTGAAAGTCCAGAAAAGCATGTAAAAAGCATAGACGCCGGCGCCGGCCGACAGCACGCCCCAGAACGGGTCGCCAGTCATGAACTCCAGCGCCGCCCAGCCCAGGCACAGGCCCACGATCAGCGCCCGCACCCAGACGCGGCGGTAGGCCGGATGGTTTGGATCGATCAGCTGCATGTGTCCCCCGGTCATATTTCGATCACTTGTCTTTAGGATGGATTTCGAGAATGTGAAAGGGCAACGGGCTTGACTGCTCGAATAGAAGATGGAATGAAAATTCCACAATTGTCACAATTCGGTTTATTTGTTCCGAATTTCAGGGAGGTTCTCATGACAGTCAGATTTGGTCTTCTCGGCGCCGGCCGTATCGGCAAGGTTCACGCGAAAGCCGTGCGCGGCGACGCGAATGCGAAGCTCGTCGCCGTCGCCGATGCGCTTCCGCAGGCGGCTGAAGCGATCGCTTCCGCTTATGGCTGCGAGCTCCGTACGATCGAGGCGATCGAGGCCGCCAAGGATATCGACGCCGTCGTAATCTGCACGCCGACCGATACGCACGCGGATCTGATCGAGCGCTTCGCGCGGGCCGGCAAGGCGATCTTCTGCGAAAAGCCGATCGATCTCGACGTTGCCCGCGTCAAGGCCTGTATCAAGGTTGTCGATGAGACTAAGGCGAAGCTGATGGTCGGTTTCAATCGCCGCTTCGACCCGCATTTCATGGCCGTGCGCAAGACAATCGACGACGGCCGAATCGGCGATGTCGAGATGGTGACAATTACCTCGCGGGATCCGGGGGCCCCGCCGGTCGACTACATCAAGCGTTCTGGCGGCATCTTCCGCGACATGACGATCCACGACTTCGACATGGCCCGCTTCCTGCTTGGCGAGGAGCCGGTCTCGGTAACTGCAACGGCCGCTGTCCTCGTCGACAAGGCGATCGGCGAGGCCGGCGACTACGACAGCGTTTCGGTCATCCTGCAGACGAAGTCCGGCAAGCAGGCGATCATCTCCAACTCGCGTCGCGCCACCTACGGCTACGACCAGCGCATCGAGGTGCACGGTTCGAAGGGCATGGTTGCAGCCGAGAATCAGCGCCCGGTCTCGATCGAAGTTGCCAACGGTGACGGCTACACGCGCCCGCCGCTGCACGACTTCTTCATGACCCGTTATACGGAAGCCTACGCCAACGAGATCGCAAGCTTCATCGCCGCGGTCGAGAAGGACGCAACTATTTCGCCCTCCGGCGCCGACGGCCTTGCCGCTCTTGCGCTCGCCGATGCGGCGGTCCAGTCCGTCAAGGAAGGCAAGCTCATCAAGATCGGCTGACGGCAACTCCCGGCCGCAAGCCGCGCATGAGATGGCCGGGCAGACGCCCGGTCATTTCGGTTTATGCGCCACTCATCAGCGAAACTTGAAATAAGGATCAATTCTTCGCCTTTGACGCGAAAGCGCTTGGAGGCTATCAGCGCCCGATATCGCTTTGCCCCGAGCTCCCCATGACCCTTGATCGTTTCGCTCCCGCCATTTTTGTCCTGCTTTGGTCCACCGGCTGGGTCGTCGCGAAATATGCGGCACGGCATTCGGAGCCCTTCACCTTCCTTGGCATCCGTTATGCGCTTTCGGCGCTCGCGTTTTTCGGTCTCTGCCGGGTGCTGAAGGCGAAATGGCCGGATCGCGCGACGGTTCTGCGCGCGATCTATTCCGGTTTCTTTCTGCACGGATTCTATCTTGCCGGCCTGTGGTGGGCGATTGCCAATGGCGTTGCGGCTGGCATTTCCGGTATCATCGCCGCGCTGCAGCCGTTGCTGACGGCGATGGTGGCGCCCTTCCTGATCGGCGAACGCCTGCAGCCCAGCCAGAAGTTCGGACTCCTCCTCGGCTTCTTCGGCATAGCGATCGCCGTTTCCCCGAAACTTTTTGATCCAGCTTCCGCGAGCCTCGTTCACGCGGCGGTGCCGCTCGCCGTCAACCTAATCGCCATGGTCTCCGTCACATACGGCACGATCTACCAGAAGAAACACTTGCAGACCGGTGATCTCAAGACGATCGCGACGATGCAATATGTGGGGGCGCTTATCGTCACCCTGCCGCTCGCGCTCGCCTTCGAGCGCCTGCATTTCGACGCAACGCCGGAGGCTTTCGGCGCGCTGATCTGGTCGGTTTTCGGTCTGTCGATGGGCGGGATCGGGCTGCTTCTTTATCTGATCCGCCGGGGCCAGGTCTCACGGGCCGCATCGCTGATCTACCTGATGCCACCGACGGTCGCCATCGAGGCTTTCATCGCTTTCGGCGAACCGCTGACCGTGCCGCTGATCATCGGAACGATCGTGGTCGTCACCGGCGTCTATCTGACGAACCGGAAAAGCGTCCGGATGGCGGAGGCTTAAACAAGCCTAATGGTTGGCATGGGTCAACTGCGCGATTTTCCGCACATGCGTGACCGCCGCGGTACCGCCGGTTGTCTTGGTGAACAGATCGAGCTTCTCTTCCTCGCCGTCATCAACCGGCGTCAGCGCCTGGTCCATGTAGTCTTTTGATGCCGGATTTCTTTTGATGAGGAACGCAGTTGCGCTCATGCGCAGGATGGAGCCCGCCAACGAGACGTGCTTGGCAACGGTTTCCCACACAAATTGCGGCCAGAAGAGGAGGGGATGCTGCTGAGGCAGTCCGGGCCGCCGTTCCGAGGGGTGCTTCAGCCGCAGCAGACCGCTTTGCAGAGGATGCACCTTTTCGAGCGGCACCGTTGTTGCAAAGGACACCAGCACCTTGACGAGGCTTGCAAGCGGCAAGCCGCTCGCAACGGCCCGGCGCAGCAATGTCTTCACATGCTCCGGCGAATAGTAAAGCGACCAGGCCTCGTGATAGATGCTCTCCCATTCCTGTCTGCTCATCTTCTCGTGCGCCGTGCAGACATGTTCGACGTCATAGGTATTGAGGTCGGCGTCCATCGGGATGCCCTTGCGCCAGAGCGTCTGGTGATCCTCCGAGCCCGGCAGCGGCGTCAGGACGAAGAACTCGATGACATCGAGTGGCAGCTCTTGCTGAATGATCTTGATGTCGCGGCGAATGGTTTCCGGCGTGTCGGAAGGAAAGCCGAGGATGTAGCCGGCGAGCGTCATGATGCCCTGCGCCTTCCAGGCCAGCAGCATCTTCCGGTATTCGGTGATCTTGTTCTGGTTCTTCTTGGCGGCCGTCAGGTTGTCCGGATTGACGTTCTCCAGGCCGATGAAGACCCGCGTGACGCCGGCGCGTTTTGCCTTTTCGATGAAGTTCGGGATCTTGTGACAAAGCGTATCGACCTGGATCATTAGACCGAGCGGGATGCCATGCCTTTCCTTGAGTTCAATCAGCCGGTCGAAGATCGCTTCCCAGTGCTTGTTGCGGGCGAAGTTGTCATCGGTGATGAAAAATTTGTGGATGCCCTGCGCCCAGTTCATCCGCACCAGCTTTTCGATATCGTCGGTGGAGCGGAAACGGGATTTGCGGCCCTGCACGTTGATGATCGTGCAGAACGAGCACTGGTAGGGGCAACCGCGGCCGGCATCGAAGCTGCTGCTTAGCCCGAGCGTGTGTTCGACATTCTTTTTGGGCAGGAAGGGCACAGGCGTGCCGCCGATGCCCGGAAGGTCGTTCATGAAATTGTAGACGGGCTCGAGCTCGCCATAGGCCGCGTCCTGCAAGACCTTGTCGAGCCTGCCTTCTGCCTCGCCGGCGAACATCGAAATTCCCATCTCCCGGCAGGCGTCGAGTTCGACCGCCTTGCCGTCGAGCATCGAAAGACAACCGGAAACGTGAAAGCCGCCCATCGAGACGGGAATGCCCGCCGCGCGAAACGGCCGGGCGATGTCGAGCGCCCGCGGATACTGGTTCGACTGAACGCCGACAAGCGCGACCATGCCGAAATTACCGTGCTGTTTCAGCAGCGCGAGCAGTTCCGGAATATGCACGCGGGTATTGGTTTCGTCGATCACCTTGATGTCGATGCCGACGCCGGGGCCGAGCACTTCGCGCTCCGCGCAGTCTGCTGCAATGCCAAAGAGAGCCGCCAGCGAGTTCGAAGGGATCATGGCCCGCCACCAGCGGATCACATAGCCGTCGTCGTCATAGTGCGATGGCTTGAGCAGAATGAGCTGAAAGCGGCGGCTGCCGGACGCTACGGGTGATCGCAAGGTCTATCTCTCTTATTGAATAGGCAGTCTGTCGTTGAATGCACTCAATGAGGGCCAGTGTCGCGAGGCGCTGGCATGCAAACGGTATTGCTAAGGTCGGCAGATATGCCGGAAAATAGCAATGCGGATTGCGATAGTCTTCACATGTCGCCGGCGCGCAGTCTTTTTAGACCGTATCGCCGGGGTAAGCCGTTCACCTAGGCTTAAAGCAAAAAAAGGCCGGAAGATACCCGGCCCCCTTCACTTCTGTATTCAAGCCTGTTCGCGACGCTGGCCGCCGCCATTGCGGGGGCCTTTGCGACGTATGCCGCCAGAGCCGTCCTGACGGTGCTCACCGTGAACCTGCTGGCCGCGGTCCTCACCATGCTTGCGGCCAGGGCGACCGTGCGCGTTACGGGCGCCGCCGGGATGATGGCGGTTCGCATCGGCGCTGCCGTGCGGGCGCTGTTGCGGCTTCTTGGCCGGTCGGAAATCCGAGGTCGATACGAGATCGTTGTCCGGTCCCTGGGGTGACGCTTCACCGCGGCGCTGGCCGCGGAAGTCCTCGTTGCGGGCAGTCTGGTGCTCGGGACGCGGACGGCGCTCGCGGCGTTCCTCGTTGTTTGCGCGGACCTCGCCTGCTTCGCCTTCGCGGCGCGGACGGCGGTCCTGGCGATTGCCGGAGCGCTGTTCACCCGGACGGCCATCCCCGCGACCCTCGCCACCACGGCCCTGGCCACCGCGATTGCGGTTGTTGCCGTTGCCGTTGCCGCGGCGCGGAGCCGCGCGCATGTCTGCCGGCGGTTCGCCGCTGGCGATGATGATCTCGATGCCCATCAGCCTTTCGATATCGCGCAGCAGGCGTGCTTCATCCGGCGCGCAGAAGGCGATTGCGATGCCGTCGCGGCCGGCGCGAGCCGTGCGACCGATGCGGTGCACATAGGCGTCCGGCACTTCCGGCAGATCGTAGTTGAACACATGGCTGACGGCCGGAATATCGATGCCGCGGGCGGCAACGTCGGTTGCGATCAGAGTCTTGATGCCGCCGTCGCGGAATGCCTTCAGGGCGCGCTCGCGCTGGCCCTGGCTCTTGTTGCCGTGGATGGAAGCGACCGAATAGCCGACATGATCGAGATGCTTCATCAGCTTCTCGGCGCCGTGCTTGGTGCGCAGGAACACGATCGCGCGGCCATCCGGATTTTCGGAAAGCGACTTTTTCAGCAGCTCCGTCTTGTCATTCTTGCCGCCGACGAAGTGGACGTACTGTTCAACCTTATCCGCAGCCTTGCCGGGGGGCGTCACTTCGACCTTGATCGGATCGGTCAGGTATTCGCCCGCAAGATCGGCGATCGCCTTCGGCATGGTTGCCGAAAAGAGCATGGTCTGACGGCGCTTCGGAACGAGTTTGGCGATCTTGCGCAGATCATGCACGAAGCCGAGATCGAGCATCTGGTCGGCTTCGTCGAGCACGAGATAGCGCACCGTGGTCAGCGTGATGGCGCGGCGGTTGACGAGGTCGAGGAGGCGGCCGGGTGTCGCGACGAGAATGTCGGTACCGCGTTCGAGCTGCAGCTGCTGCTTGTTGATGGACACGCCGCCGACAACGACATTGATGCGCAGCGGCGACTTGCGGACGAAGTTCTTGAGGTTCTCGGCGATCTGGTTCACCAGCTCGCGGGTCGGAGCGAGGATGAGCGTACGCGTCGTGCGATTGTCGGGACGCTTGTCGTCGGCCAGCAGTTTTTCAATGAGCGGCAAGCCGAAGGCAGCCGTCTTGCCTGTGCCGGTCTGGGCGAGGCCGATTAGATCGCGGCCTTCGAGGAGAAGAGGGATTGCCTGCGCCTGAATGGGCGTTGGCGTTTCAATGCCGAGCTGAAAAAGCGTGGCGACGATCGGCTTGGAGACACCAAGCGATTCAAAATTAGTCAAGTCATAACCTTTCGGGGCGCCGAAACGATGTGCCGGATCACACCATGCGGTCCGGTATCATTCTGGCGTCAAGAACCCCGCGTGAAGTGGGAACTTGTGTGTTGGAAAAACTTTCCAGCGCTTCTGGCCGCACTTGGGATCGCGGCGTCCTATGAAATGCGCTTTTATCCTTCTTCTTGCGTTTGTCTTTTTTCGCAGGGGCAGCTCACGCGGCGGCCGGAAGGTGAAAGCTGGCCTGCATTTGGTCTAGTTCAGGTTGAAAGTCAAGAGACGAGCGAGAGAAAGGTGCTGCGGAGCGCCGCCTGAACCAGCGGCGTGCCGCACACATACTCCTTAATAGCCGGGGCAGACCCGAACTCTCACCCATACGTCCGCTCGGTGATCGTAGCGGCGCTCCACACCGCAATATCCATAATTGCGGTAATAGGCCGGGTAAGGCCGATAGTAGGAGCGATAGTAAGGCCGGTAGTAGCTCCGATAGACCGGATACGGCCTGTAGTAGGGCCGGTAGTACGGTCTATAGTAGGCTCCGTAATAAGGTCCGGAGTCGGCTCCATAGTAGGCTCCGTAATTGGCTCCATAGTAGGGTCCGGGATAATAATAGCCATAGCCCGGGTAGGGACGCGTAGCGTGCGATAGGAGGATGCCGCCGATTGCTCCGGCCGCAACACCGCCCCAAAAGTCATCGTGACCGGCGTCCGCCGGAGTTGCCGGAATGAGGGAGGTGCCAGTCAAAGTCAACGCCATCAAGCCCGCCGCCATGCTTTTGTGAAGTACGGACATGATCGTCTCCTTTCATAGACGAACTTGTTTCTTGAAGCCGTCAGGAGAAACCGTGGCGAAACGCGGCCAACTGATCGAGTTCAGTCTTACAACGTGGAAGATTATAGCATAGTTCCTGATACTCTTGGGCCGAACTTCGTTGTCCCGGGTTCAGATTTCCGGAACGTGTCATGGTTAAAACCTTGTTAAACGGCTTACACCTATAGTGGATGCCAGAACACCGTTTCTCCTGATAGCGAGGCGACATCTTTGACATCGAGCGGGGACCTTCTCGAACTGGCGTGCAGCCGGATCGCAGATCTGGATACGCCTGCCTATGTCAAGAACAGCGAGCTTCGTTACGTTGCCGTCAACGAAGCCTATGCCCGCTTCTTCGGCCGGGAAATTTCCGATTTCATCGGCCGCCGGACCCGCGAAATTCTGGACCGTCCGGAAGAGGAGGAGCGTGAAGACAAGGAGCGCCGCGCACTCGTCTTCGGCACCGAAGAAACTGCCATCTGCTTCGATGTTGCCGGAACCGAGCATGAGCGGGTCCGGATCGAGAGCTTCATGCCGTCGGAAGACCGGGCCTATGTTCTCGGTATCTTCGAGACGCGCGCGCAGCCCCGCCGGCCGGTTCTCTCGGGGCCGGATCAGACTTTGCTCGCCGATTTCGAGCGCGTCCGTGCGACGCTGGAAAAAATCGATCATCCGGTCGGCATTTTCGCTGACGACGGCCGCCCGCTGATCGTCAATTCGGCCTATCGAAACGGAGACAAAGCATCGCCCGCTGAAACCGGATGGCACGAGAGCGTGAATGAGCTCGATCTCCTCCGGACCATCATGGAAGACCTGCCGGTCGCCGCCTTCGCGCGGAATGAACAGCACCGCCTCGTTTATGCCAACCAGTATTACGAGACCTTCACCGGCCATGTCCGGTCGAAGGTGCTTGGCCTCACAGAGTTTGAGATGTTCGGCGAGGAGAGTGGCGCCAGCATCTATGAGGAAAACGCTCTGGCGCTCAAGGACGGCTCGCTCACTGAGGTGGAAGGTAAGCTACCACGCACCGACGGAACAGTTTATCCGATCTTGACGCGCGTCAATCGCGTCCAGACTCCGGACGGTAAGATCTATGTCGTCGGCTCTTTTTCGGACATCTCTCCGCTCAAGGAGCGTGAAGCAAAACTGATCGAGGCGCAGAAGCATGCCGAAATCCTGCATCGCGACATTGAAAACATCCTGCGTTCGCTGCCGGTCGGCGTGCTGATCCTCGATAACAATCTCGACATCCTCTACATAAACGACGAATTCTACACGATCTGTGATCTGCCGCCCGACGATCGTTTTGACGGCCGGCCGTTCATTGATGTCATCCGCCGCAATTGTGAACTCGGGCGCTATGGCTACGAGCACAGCCCGGAAGAGATACTGGCGGAGCGCCAGCGCCATTTCGGTTCGGATGGGGAGCAGGAGCCGATCGAACTCAACTGGTCGGGCGGCAAATCGATCGTCTTCGACAGCCGCCGCATCTCGAACGACCGCATTCTGCTTTCCTATTCCGATATGAGCGCCATTCGCGCGAGCGAGAAGGAAATCCATGAGACGCGCGCTGCCCTGGAGCATCTCGGCGAATTGATGCGGGATGCGACGCGGGCCATGCCGCAAGGCCTGACGATCGTACAAGACGGTATCATCAAGCTCTCCAACGATGCGCTTTCGCAAGTCCTGCGTATTCCGCCGGAATACCTCGTTGCGGGCCGCGGCTGGATCGACCTCTTCAATTTCTGCGCCGATCGCGGCGACTTCAAGGGCACCGCCGCCGAGGTGTTGCACTATTGGCGTACGAACATCGCTGCGAAGCAGCCGATCGCCACTGTCTTCCATGTAGCCGGACAGCGATGGGTGAACATGGAGGCGACGATCAGCGAGCGCGGCCACTGGGTTGCGCTCTTCACCGACGTCACCGAAATGAAAGAGCGCGAGGAAGAGCTTGAGAGGCTGCTGGCACGAGCTGAAGCTGCCGATCGCGCCAAGTCGGAATTTCTCGCCAATATGAGCCATGAAATCCGCACCCCGATGAACGGCGTGCTCGGCATGGCCGAGCTCATGGCGAAGACCGATCTTGACGCCCGGCAAAAGACTTTCATCGACATCATCGTCAAGTCCGGCAACGCGCTTTTGACGATCATCAACGACATTCTGGACTTCTCGAAGATCGATGCCGGACAGATGACGCTGCGCCAGGCGGCCTTCGATCCGGTGGAGGCGGTCGAGGATGTCGCGACGCTGCTTTCTTCGCCCGCGGCGGAAAAGGATCTCGAGCTTCTCGTACGCGCCGATCCGAACCTGCCTGCCGCCATCATCGGCGATGCCGGTCGGTTTCGCCAGATCGTCACAAACCTCGTCGGCAACGCCGTCAAGTTCACCGAAAAGGGGCATGTCTTCGTCGATATCGGTTTTAGGCCCGGCTCGGACGGCGAGGTCATGGTCGAGATCAGGATCGAGGATACCGGCATCGGCATCCCGCCAGACAAATTGCAATCGGTCTTCGACAAATTCTCCCAGGTCGATTCCTCTTCGACGCGGCGCCACGAGGGTACCGGCCTTGGTCTTGCCATCACTGCCGGTCTGGTCGATCTCTTTGGTGGCTACGTCAACGCCGAGAGCGAACCGGGCAAGGGCTCGATCTTCACCGTCAATCTGCCCTTTGCCATCGCTGCCGCCCGCCTCGATCCCAAGCCGCTGCCCGTTAATGTACGTGGCGCACGCGTGCTCGTCATCGACGACAACGAGGTGAACCGCCGCATTCTTTCCGAGCAGCTGTCGCTTTGGGGTTTTGACGGCGTGGCTGCGGAAGACGGCAGGACCGGCATTGCCATCCTTGAGGCTGCAGACCAGGTCGGCGTCCAGGTCGACGCCCTGGTGCTCGACTATCACATGCCGGAAATAAACGGTGCGGAAGTCGCCCGCAGGCTCAGGGCCGACGCCCGCTTCGAGAGCATGCCGATCATATTTCTGACCTCAATGGACATCTCCGGCACCGAGAAGGAGTTTGCAGCCCTCAACGGCCATGCGCATCTGATGAAACCGGCCCGCGCCAACCTTCTCCGCAACACCATCGTCGAGGTCGTGCGCGCAAGCCGCGTGAAGCAGGCGTCTGCAGCCGAAATCGCCCGCCTGCAGGCAGAAACCGAGACGAGGGAACCGGAGCCTTCTACGGCGCCGCCCTCCGAACAACGCAAGACTGCCTTCATCGATGTGCTTGTCGCCGAGGACAACGAGGTGAACCAGATCGTCTTCACGCAGATCCTGCAGGGCACCGGCCTGAGTTTCCTCGTCGTCAACAACGGCCAGGAGGCGGTCAACGCCTGGGAAAGCCATGCGCCGCGGATCATCATGATGGACGTCTCGATGCCGGTGATGAACGGCCACGACGCGACCCGCGCGATCCGCGTCCGAGAGCGTGGGCAGGGCCACCGCGTGCCGATCATCGGCGTGACGGCGCATGCGCTCGAAAGCGACCGCGAGCTCTGTCTCGACGCCGGCATGGACGATTATATGTCGAAGCCGATCAGCCCTGAACTGCTGGAAGAGAAAATCCAGCTCTGGCTCGGCAGGAGCGCGCAGTTGCCCGCCCGCTCAGGCCTCTAGGCTTTTACGCCGCAGAGCATCTCGCGCTTGCCGGCGAAACCCTTGCGCCGCTCGACCGCAAATCCCGCGGCCATCAGATTGCGCCTGACGAATCCTGCCGCGGCATAGGTTGCGAAGCTTCCTCCAGAGAGGGTCTTCTCGCAGATGAGCCGCATCAGCTCTTGCGACCACATATCGGCGTTGCGCGACGGCGCGAAACCATCGAGATACCAGGCATCAAAGCCGGGTTCGGCGGCCGCAACGCCATCGATTGCCGCGCTGCAGACAACGCTCAAGGTCGTCTGCTCGTCTAACGCAAGCGTCACGGTGCCTTGCGGCTGGCCGGGCCACAGCACCGTCAGCGCCTGCCGCTCGGCATCGATTTGCGGCCAGTGCGAAAGTGCGCGACCGATCTCCTGCGGACGCATCGGGTAAAGCTCGAAGGAAATGAAGTTCAGATGCTGGCCGCTTTGGCGATGCGCTTTCCATTGCCGCCATGTTTCCGCGAAGTTCAGCCCGGTGCCGAACCCCAACTCTCCAATGCGGAAATTGTCCTTGCCGGTCCACCGTTTCGGCAGGCCGTTGCCCGCCAGAAAGACGTGACCGCATTCGAGCCGCCCGTCCGTCTGGCAATAAAAATGGTCGCCAAAGGCCCGCGAATAGGGCATATCGCCGTCGCGCCATTCGAGCGGTTGGCTCGTGCTGCCAATCTGATCGGGATCAATCTCTGTCATGCCTAAAGCCGATAGTGCGGTCATCTCCTCCGGTCAATCGTCCGTCAGCCTGCTGATTGCCGGCGGCGGCATCATGGGGCTGTGGGCGGCGGTTCATGCCGAGCGACTTGGCATCGACACGCTCCTCGTCGATGCAGGCGAATTGGGGCAGGGTGCGAGCGGTGGGCTACTCGGGGCGCTGATGCCGCATTTGCCGGACAAATGGAATGCCAAGAAGCAGTTCCAGTTCGATGCGCTGGTTTCCCTCGAAACGGAGATCTCTGCGATCGAAGCTGCCACCGGCCTTTCCACCGGCTACCGCCGATCCGGCCGCATCATCCCGCTGCCGAAGCCGCATCTGCGCAAGATCGCGCTTACTCATTCCGCCGATGCCGAAACGCACTGGCATCGGCACGGCCGCAGCTTCCATTGGCATGTCGCAGATGCTCCGCCGGTTGCAGGCTGGATCGACCCTGCCGCCGGTGCGAGCGGCTTCGTGCACGACACGCTCGCTGCCCGCGTCGCACCCCGCACGCTGGTCGCCGCTCTTGTCGCCTTTGTGAGGCAGGCAAAGCGTGTGAGCATTGTCGAGAACACTGCAGTTGGCGGGCTCGAACCGGAACGCGGGATCGCCGACGTCGGTGGGACAACAATTGCCTTTGGCCGCTGCATCGTCGCGGCAGGTCACCAGTCATTTCCGCTACTACAGCCGTTCACGCCCGGATTGGAAAGGCCGCTTGGCCAACCAGTCAAGGGGCAGGCGGCGCTGTTGAGGGCCGAGATCGATCCCGCCTTTCCCACCATCTTCCGCGACGGCCTTTATATCATTGCTCATGAGGGCGGCCATGCTGCGATCGGCAGCACCAGCGAGGACCATTTTGACAATCCCAACACGACCGACGCTCAACTCGACGCTCTGATCGAAACTGCGCGCGAGATGGCCCCCGTACTTGGGGATGCGCCGGTCGTCGAGCGCTGGGCCGGCCTTCGTCCAAAGGCGATCGGCCGCGATCCGATGATCGGTCCGCATCCGGTATATCCGAAGCTCGTCGCCTTGACCGGTGGCTTCAAGGTCAGCTTTGGCCTTGCCCACCGTCTTTCCGAAGCTGCCGTACATATGGCTGACGGCCGTTCCGCACCTTTCGCCCTGCCGGAAAGTTTCGCGTTTTCGAGCCATATCACGGCTGCTTCACGTTAAACGTGAATTAGAAGCTGGTGCTTTTCGTTATTCTGTCATGCAAATCACCTATCTGCTTGCACATCGACGGCGCCGGAATCGTCCGCGCGCCCTTCCATTGATGGAGGAGATTGCATGCGCTATGCCATTTGCTTCACGCCTACGCCGAGCGATCCGCTCAGCCAGGTGGCGGCCAATTGGCTCGGCCGCAACGTCTTTTCCGGCGAGATGGTCGAACCTCCAGCCATTCGCGGCATCGGCATCCACGAGATCGCGTTCCATACTGCCGTGCCGCGCCGCTACGGTTTTCATGGCGTGCTGAAGGCGCCGTTCCATCTTGTCCCCGATGTTTCGGAAACACAACTTTTGCGCGATATGATGCGCTTTTCCGGCAGCTTCCAGCCGTTCCGGATTCCAAGGATCGAGGTTGCGCGCCTGCACAATTACTTCAGCCTCCTGCCGTCGGTCCCCTGCCAACACATGCACTATCTCGCTTCGGCGGTCGTGCAGCATTTCGACCGCTTCCGTGCACCGCTTTCCGAAGCCGAGATCGAGCGCAGTGATCCGGACGGGCTTTCGGCCGCGCAGTTTGCCAACCTGCATCGCTGGGGCAATCCCTATGTGATGGACGAGTTCCGCTTCCACATGCCTGTGACGGGTCCTGTCAATCTTGTCGACATGCCGCGCATCGAACAGGCGCTGCGCAACGTCTTCGAGCCTGTTCTCGCTGAGCCGGTCACCGTCGCCAATATCGCACTGATGATCGAGGAAGGCACAGGCGGGCCGTTCCGCGTCCATTCGCTGCATCCGATGGGCAAGGTCAGCGCGCGCAAGATCGCCTGATCACTTTTGTTCAAGAATGGGCTGCCCAAAGATGCTATATCCGGCCGATGGACAACATCTCCCAGGAACAGGCAACCGAGGCCATGCCGCTGTCTGGAGCGGAGACGACGCGATTCTGGCGTGACAGCCGTTTCGGCGGCATGGAATGCCTGAGCGCGACGTTCCTGACGCATGAATTCGCGCCGCATGCCCACGAGACCTTCAGCATCGGCGCTATCGAAAGCGGCAGCCAGATCGCGACGATCCGGGGCACGCGCGAAAGCTCGGGACCGGGCGATCTCTATCTGATCAATCCGGGCGAAATCCATGACGGCGTGCCTGTCGAGGGCGGCTATCGCTACCGGATGATCTACCCGGATACGTCACTCTTCCGGGAAATCCTGGAAGATGTTACCGGCCGTACCTTCAGCGGCATGCCGGCCTTCGGCAAGCAGATCCTTCACGATCCCCGGCTTGCCGAGGCTTTTTATGATGCGCACCGCGCGCTGGAATCGGGGGCTGGAGCGCTGGAGACCAGTCAGGGCATGTTCCTTGTGCTCGAGGCCATGTTTCGGCATCACGGCAGTTCAATCATCGTGCCGATCGACACGCAGGAGCGGTCGGCCGTGCAGCGCGCCCGTGACTACCTGATGGAAAACTACGCCTTTGATGTCGGACTTGAAGAACTCGCCGCCGTGGCGGGCCTCAGCCGTGCGCATCTGATACGCGCCTTCCGAAAAGAATTCCATATCACGCCGCACGCCTTCCTCACCGACATCCGCATTCGCGTTGCCCGGCGCAAGCTGCAGGCTGGCGGACAGCCGGCGGAGATTGCGCTCGAATGCGGTTTCGCCGACCAGGCGCATTTCAGCCGGCATTTCAAGGCGCGCACCGGCGTGACGCCCGGCCAATACCGCGCGCGGTAGTCACTTTCGTTCAAGACGACCATTCATCTCCATTCTAAAACCTCCGCGTCAAATCGGAGATCCTGTGGTGAACGAGAATGGAAAATGGGCGGAGTTCGTAGGCGGCATGCGAGCCATTTCGCCGCTCATCGCTGCCGTCATACCGATCGGCCTCGTCTTCGGCGCGGTCGCAGTCACGAAAGGGCTTTCCCCGGTCGAGGCGGCGCTGATGAGCGCGCTGGTCTTTGCCGGCGGCTCGCAGTTCGTGGCAATGGATATCTGGACGCACCCGGCCTCGTGGACGAGCGTCGGTTTTGCGGCCCTGCTCGTCAATATCCGCCATGTGCTGATGAGTGCTTCGATCGGCACCAAGATGCAGGCCTTTGGCGGACGCGGGCGCTATTTCGCAAGCCTGTTTCTTGCGGACGAGATCTGGGCGATGGCGGAATTTCGCGCCGGTCTCGCGCGGCTCACGCCCGCTTGGTTCGCTGGGCTTGCCGCGCCTTTCTATCTCGCCTGGGTGCTTTCGAGCCTTGCGGGCGCGACGCTCGGCGCATTCCTCGGTGATCCCGTGACGCTCGGACTGGATTTCGCCTTTCCGGCCGTCTTCATAGTGCTCGTCATGGGCTTCTGGAAGGGACCGGAAACCGGCACTGTGCTTATCGCAAGCGGTGCGGCCGCGGTAGCGACCCAATATTTCGTGCCAGGCGTCTGGTACATCGCAGCCGGCGCCGTCGCCGGTCTGCTTGCGGCAGTCGCCAGTGGCAGCCGGCGCGTTGAGGTGACGCCATGACAGTCGACCTCTCCACCCTTCTTGCGATCGCCGCTATGGCAGCCGTGACGGTGCTCACCCGCCTGAGCGGTCTTGTGCTCATGTGGCATGTGTCCTTGGAGGGAAGCCGCCGAAAGGCGATCGAATCCATTCCGCCTGCCGTTCTGATGGCGGTCGTCGCCCCGACCGCCTTTGCCACCGGTATTGCGGAAACGATCGCATGCGCGGTCACCGCCATTGCGGCACTCCGTCTACCGATGCTCGTTTCCGTGGCGCTCGGCGTCTTCTGCGTCGCGCTATTGCGGGCCACAGGCATTTGATCCTCTTGCAGAGGCGGCGACTTGTGCCGTAGCGGCGAAAGTCAGTTTCGCATTTCCGTCTCGACATTCCGTCTCCGGGTGCTACCGTTTCGCCTGACTTTCAAAAGGTGATTTGATGGCTTCCGATACCTATCCGCGCAATCTCGTCGGCTATGGTCGCAACACCCCCGATCCGAAATGGCCGGACGGGGCCCGCCTCGCCGTGCAGTTCGTCATCAATTACGAAGAGGGCGGCGAGAGCTCGATCCTCGATGGCGATCCGGCGTCTGAGAACCTACTGTCGGAAATCGTGGGAGCGGCGCCCTGGCCGGGCCAGCGCAACCTGAACATGGAATCGATCTACGAATATGGTTCACGCGCCGGATTCTGGCGGCTCTGGCGCATGTTCACCGAGCTCAAGGTTCAGGCGACCGTCTACGGGGTGACGCTTGCGATGGCCCGCAATCCGGAGGCCGTCGCGGCGATGAAGGAAGCCGGCTGGGAGATAGCCAGCCATGGCTACCGCTGGCTGGAGTACAAGGATTTTCCAGAAGACCTCGAGCGCAAGCACATTCTCGAAGCGGTGCGTCTCCACACCGAGCTCACGGGCGAACGCCCCTACGGCATGTATCAGGGAAAGCCCTCCGACAATACGCTCCGGCTGGTTCAGGAGGAAGGCGGGTTCCTTTATTCGTCAGACTCTTATGCCGATGACCTGCCCTACTGGGTGAAGGGGGTTGATGACAAACCGTTCCTCATCATTCCGTATACGCTTGAAACGAACGACATGCGCTTTGCGACGCCGCAGGGCTTCAATTCCGGCGATCAATTCTTCACCTATCTCAAGGATGCCTTCGATACGCTCTACGAAGAAGGCAAGGCTGGCAACCCGAAGATGATGTCGGTCGGCCTGCATTGCCGCCTGGTCGGTCGGCCCGCCCGCGCTGCAGCCCTGAAGCGTTTCATCGAGTATGTGCTGAAGCACGACAACGTGTGGGTCCCTCGCCGGATCGAGATTGCCGAGCATTGGCACAAGCACCACAAACAGGACATGACCTGATGATCCGGCGGGATGAATTCGTGTCGCGTTTCGGCGGTGTCTTCGAACATTCGCCCTTCATCGCCGAGCGCGCCTATGACGACGGTTTCATTGGTGATGAGTTGACTGTGGATAAGGTGCACATTCCGCTCGTCGCGATCTTTCGCGCGGCAAGCGAGGAGGAGCGTCTTGGCGTGCTTCGCGCCCATCCCGATCTTGCCGGACGCCTGGCAGTCGCCGGCGAACTGACGGAAGACAGCAAGAAGGAGCAGGCAAGTGCCGGTCTTGACCGGCTGAGCGGCGAAGAGCATGCCCGCTTCACCGAACTCAACGCCGCCTATGTCCAGAAATTTGGCTTTCCCTTCATCATTGCCGTGAAGGGATTGAACAAGGACGATATTCTTGCGGCTTTCGAAAAACGCATCGGCAACGGCCGCGACGAGGAACTTGCGACCGCCTGCGCTGAGGTCGAAAAGATTGCGCTTTTGCGCCTGACATCCATGCTTCCGGAGAAGTGAATGACCGAGAATACCAATGCCAGCCTGCCGTCCTTCGCGAACGGCACGATCAATCTTGCTTCCGCGCGCCTCGGCGCCAGGGGTCTCTATGCGACGGACGAGTTCTTTGCGCCACTGGAGCGCATGCTGCAGGATGTGCCGGCGAGCTTCGATCCGGACCTTTACGATGACAACGGCAAGTACATGGACGGCTGGGAAAGCCGCCGCAAGCGCGTCCCCGGCCATGACTGGGCGATCGTCAAGCTTGCCATGCCCGGCCGTATTTTCGGGTTCGACGTCGACACCAGCTATTTTACCGGCAACTATCCGCCGCATTGCTCGATCGAGGCCGCTTTCGTCGAAGACGGCGACCCGACCGATGCAACGGTGTGGACCGAAATCCTCGCGAAGTCGCCTCTGGGGCCAAGTGCGCATCATTTCTTCGAGAATGCTGGCAAGGAAAAGATCTGGACGCATCTGCGCCTGCATATCTATCCCGATGGCGGCGTCGCGCGCCTGCGCGTCTACGGCTCGGCTTATTTCGACTGGTCGAAGGTCGGTGCGAGCGAGGAGGTTGACCTCGGCTATATCTTCAATGGCGCGAAGTCGCTTGCCTGGTCGGACGCCCATTATGGCCACCCGGACAAGATGCTCGGCCCCGGCCGCGGTATCAATATGGGCGACGGCTGGGAAACCAAGCGCCGCCGCGGCCCGGGTCACGACTGGGCTGTGATCCGACTCGGCCACCCAGGCACGATCAATCGCGTCATTGTCGATACCGCTTTCTTCAAGGGCAATTTCCCCGACACCTGCGAGCTTCTCGGCGCTTTTCTGCCCGAGCTTGGCGATACGCTGAGCGAAGCAGATACTGCGGCTTCGGAAAACTGGAAGCCGATCCTGACGCGCACCAAGCTGCAGATGGACCACATCCACGAATATGGCGCGGATGCCATCGCCAATATCGGGCCGGTGACGCATGTCCGCATCGCGATGCATCCGGATGGCGGCATCATGCGGCTGCGGCTCTTCGGGGTGAAGGGGTGAGTTCTTTCTTCTTTATCGCCGCTCGCCTATATTCGAGGCATCAGGAGTGATGCCTCGATGAAGCCATCGGAAGTACTGGAAAAGAACAGGCAGGCGATGCGCGATGCCACGACGCGTTTCAACGCGGCGAACCCGCGCATCTTCGGTTCCGTCGCCCGCGGCGAGGACAGGCCAGACAGCGATCTCGATATTCTCGTCGATGCGTTGCCGGGGGCGACGCTATTCGATCTCGACGGGTTGCTGGAGGAGTTGCAGGCGCTGATGTCCGGGACGGAAATCCACGTTTTGACGCCAGGCGATTTTCCCGAACGTGTCCGCAGCCGGGTCCTGCAGGAAGCCAAGCCTGTATGAGTATCGATCGGCTTCGAACCTATCTCGACGAGATGCAGCAGGTCGCATTCGAAACCGTCGATTTCGTCAAGGACATGAGCAAGGATGAATTTCTGAAGGATCTTGTGAGACAGCGCGCGGTTGGAATGAACCTCCTGATGATCGGCGCGGCAACATCGCGAATCATGGAGGATTATCCCGAGTTTGCGGCGGAATTTTCCAACGTGCCCTGGCAAAAGATGCGCGAAATGAGAAACCGGATCGCGCACGGCTATATGAGCATGAACCTAGACACCGTTTGGGATACTGCGCAAACAGCCATCCCCGATCTTCTCGATCAACTGCATGGATTGCGTCACTGGCACGCCCAGGGTGAATGACTTTTGACAGACCTTCTCGACATTCAGCCTCTCACCAAAACTGCTTTCGCGCCGTTCGGCGACGTTATCGAGGCCGATCCGGCAACAATGCGGTATATCAACGGCGGCACGACGGAACGTTTCCATGCGCTGGCGACGGCCGAGGCGGCAGGCGAGGGCGCACGCGTCATCATCAATCTCTTCCGCGGCCAGCCGCGCGCCTTTCCCTATGAGATCGGCATGATGGAGCGGCATCCTTTCGGCAGCCAGAGTTTCTCGCCGCTGTCCGGGCGGCCATTTCTGGTCGTGGTTTCGGAAGATCAGGACGGAAAGCCCGGCAGGCCGCAGGTGTTTCTCGCACACGGCGACCAGGGCGTGAACTATCGGCGCAACGTCTGGCATCACCCGCTGCTCGTGCTCGGCCAATCAAGCGACTTTCTCGTTGTTGACAGGGACGGTCCAGGCGACAATCTGCAAGAGCATTTCTTCGAAACCTCATACACGATCAGCGAGCCAGCTCTATGACCGGACTGACGACCCATGTTCTCGACACCGCCTCCGGTAAGCCTGCTGAAAGGCTGAGGATCGACCTTTTTCGCCTGGACGGGGATATCCGCCACCACATCAAGACGGTCGAGACCAATTCGGACGGCCGTGTCGACGGCGGCGCGATCCTCTCCGGCGAGAATTTCCAGGCAGGAACCTACGAACTGCTGTTCCATGCCGGCGATTATCTGCGCGCGTTAGGCATGCCGCTGCCGCATCCGGCCTTTCTCGATCTGGTACCGATCCGCTTCGGCATCGCCGACACCGGCGCGCATTATCACGTGCCGCTTTTGATCTCGCCTTACGGCTATTCCACCTATCGCGGGAGCTAGCCGATGCGGTTTGCAGCTATCGCCGATATCCACGGCAATCATCTGGCTCTGGAGGCCGTGCTTGCTGATATCCGCGCGCAGGGCATTTCGGATATCGTCGATCTTGGCGATTGCTTCAGTAGTCCGCTGGAAGCAGGAAAGACCGCCGATCTGCTTCTCTCGCTCGCCCTTCCGACAGTCCGCGGCAACCACGACCGCTACCTGATCGAGCAGAAGCCAGAATCCATGCATGCTTCCGACAAAGCTGCTTATCAGCAGCTTCTACCGCATCACCTCGATTGGCTGCGATCTCTGCCGAGCAACCTCATCTACAAAGGTGAAGCCTATCTCTGCCACGCGACGCCCAAGGATGACAATCTCTACTGGCTGGAATCAGTCGCGCCGGAAGGCCATGTGCTTCTGAAGCCCTTGGAAGAGATCGAGGCGCTAGCGGAGGGGATCGATTTGCCGCTGATCCTGTGCGGCCATAGCCATATTTCGCGCCTTGTCCAGCTTCGCGACGGCCGCCTAATCGTCAATCCCGGCAGCGTCGGCGGCCCGGCTTATGACGATGACAAACCCTATCCGCACAAGGTGGAGACTGGCCATCCGATGGCAAGCTACGCCATCCTGGAGAAATCCGCGTCCGGCTGGACACCTTATTTCCGCAACGTCGCCTACGATCACATGGCGATGTCGAGACTTGCAAAAGCAAACGGCCGCCCCGACTGGGCGGCCGCGCTGGCAACGGGCTGGATTCGATAGTTGTTTAGTCGTCTTTGTGAAGCGCCGAAGGACTCCTGTTTCACGACCTCATAGTCCGGACGTGGGTGTGGGGATCGAAGCTCCGCCCCGCGCGCGATGTCTCGTCGCAAGGATGCGCGACGACCGTCGTCATAAGGGGAGCCTGCTTGGCCTTGGCTATCAGCCGCTCATATTTCTCGTGTCGCCGGCTTTCCCAACGTTCTCCAAACCCGCCATCTGCACATGCTCCATGTTGAAAGACGAGTGCAAGCCCTCGGCTTTAGGCACATGTTGCATATGTTCTCTTCGCGCTCGCAGCATAGGTGCAGCGCTTCGACGCACCAACGTATTTTACAGTATCATACGCGGCGTTTTAGCTCGCCTCTTGGGCTGTAGAGGATCAACATCTTAAGCGCGCCCAAAGCGGTGACCTTTAACAGCAGAGGACTTCGCCGACAGACTGCCGACCTTCACGCGTCGTCCCCGCGAAACGCTTTTCAAGCTATACTCCTTCAAGCACAAACCGGCGGGGGGCGAGCATGAGCCAGCAGCATATTCCGCTCAAGTTGACGGCGACCAGGTTCGTCCACGCGGTCAAAATCTTTATGACATCGGATGTGGGCGGACGAGCCAGGTTCCTTCTCTTCGCACTGTTCACTCTCTTTGGTGGCATCAGCGCTCTGAACGTGGTCAACAGTTTCGTCGGCCGATACTTTATGACGGCGATCGCGGAAAGGCAAACCGCTGAATTCATTCGCCAGGCAATCCTCTATACTGGCGCATTCGCCGCTTCGACGATTGTCTCGGTGGTTGCGCGGTTCGCGGAAGAACGACTGGCTTTGCTCTGGCGGGAATTCCTAACGCGTCGCGCGATCGGTCTCTACATGACAGGCGGCACATTCTACCGGGTCGGAATTCGAGGCAAGCTCTCGCACCCTGACCAGCGGATTGCCGAGGATATCAAGGCGTTCACGAATACCACGCTTTCCTTCGTGCTACTGCTCCTAAACAGTATGTTGACGATCTTGACCTTTTCGAGCGTGCTGTGGTTGATTAGCCCGCTCCTTTTCATCGCGGCTGTACTTTATTCGGCAATTGGATCGTACATGACGGTCGTGTTGGGTCGCCCCTTGATCAATCTCAACTATAACCAGCTCGACAGCGAAGCTGCCTTCCGGTCCGGTCTCATCCGTGTGCGGGAGAACTCGGAATCGATTGTTATCGAGGGGGGAGAGCAACACTACGCAAATGCGTTATTGAGGCAGTTCGACGAACTCACCGCGAACTTCAAACGCATAATCGCCGTCAATCGCAACGTGGGCTTCTTCACCACCGGCTTCAACTGGATGATACAAATCATACCGGTCGTCATCATCGCGCCAGCATTTATCCGTGGCGATATGGAGTTCGGCGTGATCACCCAATCGGCCGCGGCATTTGCGATGCTCGTAGGCGCGTTCTCCTTCATTGTGAGACAGTTCAAGTCGATCTCGAATTTTGCGACCGTCGTGGCGCGCATCAGCTCCCTGTTGGAAGCAATCGAGGAAGCTCGTGAACCGACAGTCACCGAGCTTGAAATCGTCGAGACCGAAGGACGTCTTGCTTATGAACGCGTTACGCTGACGTCGCCGACGCAGGAGGTTCTGCTGAAGAATCTTTCGATGGTGGTCCCGACCGACACGCGATTGATCGTTGCCGGAGACGGCGAAGCCGCGGGCACGGCATTGTTCCGGGCCACCGTGGGAATTGGCACCTCTGGGAAAGGACGCATCATTCGGCCACCACGCGAGCGCATGCGGTTCCTCGCGCAGCGCCCATATCCCGCTCCCGGTACTTTGCGCCGGTTCCTGGTGCCATCGGAACTTGCGACGGAGGAATCGGATGACCGGATCGTCGCTTTGCTCGGAAAGCTTGGTCTGGCGCGCGCTCTGACCCCCAGCGATCTTGATAAGGAGCAAGACTGGTCTGCTATACTGTCACCGCGCGAACAACAGCTTGTCGCAATCGCTGGCGTCCTCGTCGCGGCCCCGTCCTATGTCCTTCTGGAGAAAGCCGATACCATCTTCGGTCAGGAGCATTTGGCGGAGATTCTCAGGCTTCTCGCGGAACAAAAAATCGCATGCATCAACTTCGCGGAAGCGGACGCTCCGCGCACCGCTTATGATGCCGTTCTTGAATGTCATGCGGACGGATCCTGGACGTGGATTGACCAACGAAAACGCGCCTAGGGCTCGCGCGGATTTGGGCCGTTCAACTCCTTGCGAGATCCCGCATTGAACCGATGCCTTCCAAAGCCCGCTTGATGTGTCAGAAGCGCTACTGCCGCCCGGCGATGATGGAGGAGTTGACGTCGTTGATGTCGCGTTTGCCGCAGAGCGCCATGGTGATGTCCATCTCCTTGCGGAGGATGCCGAGCGCCAGTGTCACGCCTTCTTTGCCCATGGCGCCGAGGCCGTAGAGGAAGGGACGGCCGATATAAGTGCCCTTGGCGCCGAGCGCCACCGCCTTCAGCACGTCCTGGCCGGAGCGGATGCCGCCGTCGAGATGGATCTCGATTCTATGTCCGACGGCATCGACGATCGGCGGGAGCATGCTGATCGAGGAAGGGGCGCCGTCGAGCTGACGGCCGCCATGGTTGGAGACGACGATTGCGTCGGCGCCCGTCTCGGCTGCGGCCTTCGCGTCCTCGACGTCGAGAATGCCCTTGATGATCAACGGGCCGCCCCACTTTTCCTTGATCCAGGCGACGTCGGCCCAGGAGAGCTGCGGATCGAACTGCTCGGCCGTCCAGGAAGACAGCGAGGAGAGGTCGGAAACATTCTTGGCGTGGCCCACGATGTTGCCGAAGGTGCGGTGCTTCGTCTTCAGCATGTCGAGGCACCAGAAGGGGCGCGTCGCCATTTGCCAGATATGCTTCGGCGTGAATTTCGGCGGAGCGGAGAGGCCGTTGCGCAGGTCCTTATGCCGCTGGCCGAGGATCTGCAGGTCGGCCGTCAGCACCAGCGCCGAGCACTTGGCCGCCTTGGCGCGGTTGATGAGGTCCATGACGAAGTCCTTGTCCTTCATCACATAGAGCTGGAACCAGAACGGCCGCGTCGTCACCGAGGCGACATCCTCGATCGAGCAGATGCTCATGGTCGAGAGAGTGAAGGGGACGCCGAATTCCTCGGCCGCGCGGGCAGCCAGCATCTCGCCGTCGGCATGCTGCATGCCCGTCAAGCCGGTTGGCGCGAGCGCCACCGGCATCGAGACTTTCTGGCCGATCATCGTCGTTTCCAGCGTGCGGTTCGTCATGTCGACGAGTACGCGCTGGCGCAGCTTGATCTTGGCGTAATCGCTCTCATTCGCCTGATAGGTCGACTCCGTCCAGGCGCCGGAATCCGCATAGTCGAAGAACATTTTCGGCACGCGGCGCTGGGCGAGTTGCTTGAGGTCAGCGATGGTGAGAGGAGTGGCCATGGACGGACTTTCGCATCTGGATAGTGCCGTGGCCCTTAACATGATTTCCAAACTGTTGGGTATCTCTTTCGCAGCCTATGGAACAAGAATAAGACTGCCCGCAACACGTCCTTCTTCGAGGAGTTGCTGCGCCTTGGCGGCGTCGGGCAAAGTGTATTCTCCGGCAATCGTTGCTGTGATGCCGGAACGCAGAATCTCGACCACGGCTCTGGCCGCCGCTTTGTAACTATCGAGGTCGGCGACATAGGCGATGATGCTTGGATGGGCGAGAGATTTTCCGGGGCGCAGTTCCTCGACTGCGACCGGCGGTATCGGGCCGGCGGCCTGACCGATCGTTGCGGCGACGCCGAATGGCCGCAGGCATTGGATGGTCTTCGACAGCATGCTGCCGCCGATGCCGTCATAGGCTGCGTCAACGCCGCGGCCGCCAGTCAGCCGCTTCACTTCGCCCACGACATCCGCATCGCGCCCGACGATCAGGTGGTCGGCGCCATGCTTGCGGGCAAGCACTGCCTTTTGCGCAGAACTGACGGTCCCGATCACTGTTGCGCCGAGATGCTTTGCCCATTGAACCAAAATGGCGCCGAGCCCGCCGGCTGCCGCATGCACGAGGACGATCGTGCCGGGGGCGACTTTGTAGGTCTGCGTCAGCAGCATGTAGGCAGTCATGCCCTTCAGCATCGAGGCTGCGGCGAGGCGTGATGGAATATCGTCCGGAAGGCGGATGGCGCGCTGGGCGGGGAGCAGGCGCGTTGCGGCATAGGCGCCGACCGTTCCGGCATAGGCAACGCGGTCACCCGGTTTCAGGTCGACGGTGCCGGTACCGACAGCCTCTACGATGCCCGCGCCCTCGACGCCAAGGACTGCGGGATAGGCTGGCAAGGGATAGATCCCTTTCCGATGGTAGATGTCGACGAAATTCATGCCGATCGCTTCATGCCGTATGCGGATCTCATTGGGGCCAGGCTGCTGCGGCGTGTGCTCCAGGACCTGCAGTTGTTCGATGCCGCCCGGCGCCTGAAGTGTAACGATCTTGTCCAATGTCTGTGCTCCGATTTGCTGTCGCAGCAATCATGGCCGATGGCTTGTTGATCGGAAATTCCCTATTGTCTGCCAACTGATGGGAAAAAATGATCAATGTTCGATTGGGAAAATCTTCGCTATTTCGCGGCCCTGGCGCAGACTGGAACTTTGCTCGGCGCTGCCCGCTCGCTCGCCGTGGAGCATGCGACGGTCGCCCGCCGCGTCGCCGGCCTGGAGGCGCAAATGGGCGTGAAGCTCGTCGATCGGCGCGGGCGTCGCATATCGCTAACGGCAGAGGGGCAACGAGTCGCGGCGATGGCCGAGCGCATGGACGAGGAGGCGCGGGCGATTGAACGTGTGAGCCTTGCTGCCGGCGGCAGGCTTGCCGGCGATGTCAAGGTGAGCGCACCGCCGACGTTTGCGGCCGCGGTGCTCGCCGGGCCGCTCGTCGAGCTCCGGCGCAACCATCCAGACATCGGCATCACCATTGTCGGCGAGACGCGATACGCCTCGCTCGACCGGCGGGAGGCGGACATCGCGGTCCGCATGACGAAGCCGGAACAGGGAGACTTTACCATCACCAAGCTTGGCGACGTGGCTTTTGGCTTCTATGCGGCGCCAACTTATCTGGCTTCTGTGCCGGAGGAGGACTGGAACTTCATCGCCTATGACGAAACCATGTCGAGCTCGCCGCAGTCAACTCGCCTGCTCGAGGTGGCGAACGGGCGAAAACTCTTCATCAAGGCCACGACCCTCGAGTTCCAGCTTTCCGCCGCGCGAGCCGGCGGCGGTGTCGCCCTCCTGCCGAATTTCCTCCTTGCCGGCTTGGACGGACTCGTGAAGGCCATTCGGGAGCCCAAGCCGCTGACACGCGAAGTCTGGCTCGTCGTTCACTCCGACATCAGGAATGTCCCGATCATCCGCGCGGTGATGGAAGCTTTGAAGAAAAGCTGGTCTTATTGATATCCTATGCCGCGTTGTTGGTACGGATCGGCTGGATCAATGTGCCGGTCCGATCTCAAGATGCGCATGCAGCGGGCAGGTCAGTTCAAGCGAGAGGAATCGCCTGCGGTTGAGAATTTCCGCCACGCGTCCTGGGCTGCCGAGCATCGGTTCAAGGTCCATGCGGCTAAAGCCCTGTTGTTGCGTGCGGAATAGAATGGCGGCGATGGGTCGGGCAGATGGATTGGATAGTGTAACGCCTCATAAGAATCGATCAGCGTCGCGAGAATTCCAGTTCGTCTGCTTCAGAGAGTGAGGTTGCTCTTTGCTGCCTCGCCCGCCACGTATGTCTCCACGACCGCCCGGTCGTCGCCCATCGTCAGCAGCAGGAAGAGTTCTTCCGGCAGCGTCTTCACCACGTCCATCTTCAACGCCATGGCTGGCGTTGCCGCTCCGTTCAGGACGACGAGATCGGCGTCCGTGCCTTCATCCAGGGTGCCGATGCTATCGGCGAGCGAAAGCGCCTCGGCATTGCCGAGCGTCATGTAGTAATAGCTTTCGAGCGGGTTGAGGCGCTCGCCGAGGAGCTGCTGTATCTTGTAGGCTTCGTCCATGGTGCGCAGCATCGAATAGCTGGAGCCGCCGCCAATGTCGGTGGCAACGCCGATCCTGACGGATTTTTCGCGGCGCGCCAGTGCCTTCAGGGGGAAGAGGCCGGAGCCGAGGAAGAGGTTCGAGGTCGGGCAATGGACTGCAACCGAACCGGCTTCGCTCATGGCATCCGCCTCGCGCTCGGAGAGGTGAATGCAGTGGCCGAAGAGGCTCTTCGGGCCTAGCAGGCCGTAGCGGGCGTAGATATCGGTGTAGTCGATCGCATCCGGGTACAGTTCGCAGGTGAACCTGATCTCATCGTGGTTTTCCGAAAGATGCGTCTGAATGTGCAGGTCCGGAAATTCCTGGGTGAGAGCCTGGGCCGCCGCCAGCTGCTGCGGCGTCGAAGTGATGGCGAAGCGCGGGGTGATGGCGACGTGGTTTCGGCCCTTGCCGTGCCAGTCGGCAATCACCTGCCGCGTTTCGTCATAGCCCATCTCAGGCGTGTCGAGCAGGCCCTGCGGGGCATTGCGGTCCATCATTACCTTGCCGCCGACCATGCACATGTTGCGGCGTATGGCCTCCGAGAAGTAGGCATCGGCGGAGGTCTTATGGACGGAGCAATAGGCGGCAGCCGTCGTCGTGCCGTGGCGGGCCAGTTCGTCGTAGAAATGCGTCGCGATCTTTTCGGCATGCGCGGTTTCGACGAAGCGGCATTCTTCCGGGAAAGTGTATGTGTTCAGCCATTCGAGCAGGTTGGCTGCGTAGGAGGCGATCACCTGCATCTGCGGAAAATGCAGATGCGTGTCGATGAAGCCCGGCATAATGAGGTATGGGCGGTGGTCGATCTCCACCGCATCTGCCGGAGCCTTCTTCCTGATGTCGGAGTAAGCGCCGATCGCCGCGATCTTGCCTGCCTCGATCAGCAGGCCGCCGTCGCTCTCATAGCGGTAGCTGTCCTTATCAGTGACGCTGAGGGGCGCGCGTTTGAACGAGAGCAGGCGCCCGCGCAGGAGTTTCGTCATCATTGCTGTTTGCCTTCGACTGCGCTTTCGAACCAGGTAACGAGCAGCTTCCGCTCGTCCGACGTGATCTCCGTCACGTTGCCGGGCGGCATGGCATGGCTGCGGCCCGCCTGTATATAGATTTCACGCGCATGGGCGGCGATTTCGGCGTCGGTTTCGAAGATGACGCCGTTCGGCGGCCGGGCGAGACCCTCGTAGACTGGCTCGGCGGCATGGCACATCGAACAGCGCGTGCCGATCACCTCCTTGACGGCAGGGAAGTGGGGATCGCCCGCAAACTGGCGGAAGGCCGGCGCGACGGCAGCCGTTTCGCTTCCACCGGTCAGCACCTTAGGCACCGTCGAAAGCCACATGATGAGGATGAAGAGGATGACGGTCGCGATCCAGGTCCAGGTCGGGCGCCCCTTGCGTGCGTGCGTCGTGTTGAACCAGTGGCGGATGGTGACGCCCATCAGGAAGACGAGCGCTGCAATCACCCAGTTGAAGGCGGTGCCGAAGGCCAGCGGATAGTGGTTCGACAGCATGAAGAAGATGACTGGCAGCGTCAGGTAGTTGTTGTGCAGTGAGCGCTGCTTGGCGACAGCGCCGTATTTCGGATCAGGCGTGCGTCCAGCGATAAGGTCGGCGACGACGATCTTCTGGTTCGGGATGATGATCATAAAGACGTTGGCCGACATGATCGTTGCCGTGAAGGCGCCGAGATGCAGGAAGGCGGCGCGGCCGGTGAAGAGCTGCGTGTAGCCCCAGGCCATGAAGACGATCACGCCATAGAGCACCGCCATCAGGCCCCAGGTGTTTTTGCCGAGCGGCGACTTGCAGAGCAGGTCGTAGACGACCCAGCCGACGGCCAGCGAGGCGAGCGAGATCAGGATCGCGACAGGCGCGCTGATGTCCAGCACATGGCGGTCGATGAGGAAGAGGTCGGCTCCGCCATAATAGACGATGCAGAGCATCAGAAAGCCGGAGAGCCAAGTGAAGTAGCTTTCGTATTTGAACCAGGTCAGATGCTCCGGCATCTGCGCCGGTGCCACCAGATACTTCTGGATGTGATAGAAGCCGCCGCCATGCACCTGCCACTCCTCGCCATGGGCGCCCGGTGGAAGATGCGGACGCTTCACCAGCCCGAGATCAAGCGCAATGAAATAGAAGGACGAGCCGATCCACGCGATCGCGGTAATGACGTGAAACCAGCGTGTCGCAAAAGCCAGCCATTCCCACGCTATGGCATATTCATACATTCAGTTCCCCTGTCTTCCTCCGACTCGCCACATTGCAGAAAGTTGCTGCGGGAGGGAAGGGGAAAGACGTCAGCCGTCTGCTTTGCCGAGGAGCACGTACCGGCGACTGTTTCCGACGCGACGTATTTCCGCACGATAAGCCTCAATTCGGTCTCCGTCAGCATGGATTATGTGACCGCGAGGTCATTGAAAGTTGCGGACGGTTTAAGTTAGCACGTCTGGTTTTGAGTATGTTGCACTGCAATATTTAGTGATCCTTGAAATGTCACGACTCGGTTACAATTACCATTATGGGCCGCCAGGATGAGGTGGAAACCGCATTGAGGCGGCGCATTCATCGACGGAGAAGATGCCCATGCGCAGCATTCTGGCAGGTGTGATGATTGCGTTCGCGTCGAGTGTGAGTGCACACGACGCGCCAGCGGGTTGGTCGTACGAACCCTTCTGTTGCAATGGCGACAACCATACTGGCGATTGCCAGATGATCCCTTCGAAAAGCGTCAAGGTGACGCCCAGAGGGTATCGGGTGACGCTATTGCCCGGCGACCACCGGCTGGTGACGCGGGCACATGTCTTCATGCTGCCGATGACGAAGGCGATGCAATCCGGCGATGGCGAATATCACCTCTGCCTGTTCCCGAACGAGGACACGCCGCGCTGCTTCTACGCGCCCGAAATGGGCTATTGAGCGCCGCTCAGAGAGTGCGCGTCCATCTCGCCGATGATCCAGTTCCGGAAGGCCCGGATCTTCGGCACATTTCTTCGGCTTTCCGGATAGGCGAGCCAGTAGTCGGCGCCGTCGTAGCAGACGAGGTCGAAGGGCTGGCAGAGCCGGCCGGCGGCGAGGTCGTCCGAATAAAATTCCGGCGTCAGGATTGCAACGCCTTGGCCGGCAATTGCGGCACTTGCTTCAAAGGACTGCGCGCCGAGCCTTGAGCGGGGTCGACCGGCAAGATCGGGGTTTGGTACGCCGGCCTCGGTGAACCACTGTAGCCACCAAGGGTCTCCGGCATCGATCAGCCGCAGCTTCAAAAGGTCGGCCGGTGAATGGATGCCGCCGATCGACTCGGCCAATGCGGGCGCCAGCATCGGCGTAAACGTCACCTTCATCAGCATATGGGAACGCAGGCCCGGCCAGTTGCCCTTGCCGCTGCGGAGTGCGAGATCGGCGGGCTCGCGCGAAAAATCGATCAGCGTGTCTGAGGTTTTCAATCTTACCGCAGTGCTCGGATATTTCAGGTGAAACGATCCTATATGTCTCGCCAGCCACTGCGCCGCAAAGGTCGGAGTCGAGTGGATAAGCAGCATTTCTTCTGCTGCGGCGCTGACGGAGGCGACTGCTTCGCTCAGGATGGCAAATCCTTCCGTCACCCTCGGCGCCAGCCGTTCGCCAGTATCCGTCAGGCTAATCTGGCGCGGGCGGCGCAGGAACAGGGGTTCGCCAATATTCTCCTCCAGCAGTTTCACCTGATAACTCACAGCCGTCTGCGTCATGCCGAGCTCTTCGCCCGCCTTCGTAAAGCTGCCGAGCCGCGCCACGGCTTCAAAGACGCGCAGCGCATTCAGCGGGAACTGTTTCGACAGCTTCATGGATAAGTTCTCTTTATGCATATAGACGGTTGTTCGATTGGAATTGCAGCATTTTTAGCGGCAATCTGCAAGCCATACCATCAGTTGAACAAGGGTGACGTTATGGAGTGCCATGCTATCGAAGAGAACACAAATCTCGTCAATCTTTCGCTTTTGTCACTTATTTCAGGCCTGACAGGCTGGGCTTATGGCAAGATTTTCCACCCGTCGCGGCTCGATCTCGACGGCATTCCGGATCGCGTGAAGCGCGATCTTGGCTTCCTGGACGGGCGCGATCCCCGTTACGAGAGCGATCTCTGCCGATAAGCCGAAAGTGCCGTCAGTATTTCGGCAGCGGTCATGGCGGCGATCACTTCCGGCCGCTTGTCCCTGACTGCTGAGCCGCCGATCGGCAGGGTGAGGCGGTCGAGCCAGTTCCGCTCACCGCCTTCTCGCGAAAGCCAGTTTGCAAAGGTCGCCCGTTTCGTGGCCGAGCCGATCATGCCGGTATAGGCAAGGTCGGTTCTCGCCAGCGCCTCGCGGGCGATCAGAAAGTCCAGCGCATGGTCGTGCGTCAGGATGACGACGGCGGAGCCCTCGGGCATCTCCTTCACCAGCGCTTCCGGCATCGGCGTAAGCTGCGTCGTCGCTTCCGGCGGTAGGTTCGCAAGCTCTTCCTTACGCGTCTCAACCACTGTCACGAAGACCGGCAGCGGCGCAAGTGCGGCTGCGAGCGCATGCCCGACATGGCCTGCGCCGAAAAGATAGACCTCCGGAAGGCGCGCCGTTTCCTCGGCCTGCCGTGCTTTCAGCTCTGTCATCAGATCATCCGTCACCCGCCGGAACCGCAACTTAGCACGCCCGCCGCAGCATTGCCCGATCTCCGGCCCAAGCGGAATATCCATGGTCGCCCTGCCGCTGCCTATAAGCAGCTCTCGTGCGTTTCGGATCACCATGAACTCCAACTGCCCGCCGCCGATCGTGCCCCAGGTGGCATTTTCAGCGACGAGCATGAAGGCGCCGGCTTCGCGCGGCGTGGAGCCTTGGGTTTCGACAATGTCGATGAGGATGATGGCGGGGTGAGCGGACGTGAAGGCGAGGAACGAGGATGTCATGGCCCGAAAGCACCCCCCTCGGGCCTGCCTGACACTTCCCTCACAGGAGAAAAGATTGATATTGGTGCTTGACGCCAAACAATGGGCGAATCACCGCAGCCTGCAGATTGCAGGGAGCCATCGCCTCTAACCGGGTAGGTCTTTCTCCCCCGCTCATTCACCTTGGCTTGAGGCATCAGTAAGCCAGCCACTCTTACACCCGCTTCATCCGCTCCACTGCCATCAATACCCGCTCAGGCGTTGCAGGGGCGTCGAGCCGTGGGCAGACCTTGTAGTCGGCGACGCTGGCCACCGCCATCGAGAGTGCTTCGAAAACGGAGATCGCCAGCATGAGCGGCGGTTCGCCGACGGCCTTCGAGCGGCCGATGGTGGGCTCGGCATTCTCCGACCATTCGGCAAGACGGACGTTGAAGATCTTCGGCCGGTCGGAGGCAAGCGGGATCTTGTAGGTCGAGGGGGCATGCGTGCGCAGTCGGCCCTTGTCGTCCCACCAGAGTTCTTCCGTCGTCAGCCAGCCCATGCCCTGCACGAAGCCCCCTTCCACCTGGCCGATGTCGATCGCCGGGTTCAGCGAGCGGCCGACGTCGTGCAGGATGTCGGTGCGGTCGATCAGGTATTCGCCGGTCAGTGTGTCGATCGAGACTTCGCTGCAGGCCGCGCCATAGGCGAAATAATAGAACGGCGTGCCGCGCCCTGCTGCCCGATCCCAATGGATTTTCGGCGTCTTGTAGAAGCCCGCTGCCGAGAGCTGCACGCGGGCGAAATAGGCCTGCTTGATGAAATCGGGGAAGGGGATTTCCTTCTCGCCGACGCGCACCCGGTTCGGCAGGAAGACGATTTCAGCCGGATCGACGCTCCATTTGTCTGCGGCGAAGGCAACGAGCCGCTCCTTGATCTGCCGAGCAGCGTCATAGGCGGCCATGCCGTTCAGGTCGGAACCGGAGGAGGCGGCGGTCGCAGACGTGTTCGGAACCTTGCTGGTGGTCGTCGCGGTGATCTTCACGCGGTCGATATCGACCTGGAAACTGTCCGACAGCACCTGCGCCACCTTGGTATAAAGGCCCTGGCCCATCTCCGTGCCGCCATGGTTCAGATGGATCGAACCGTCCTGATAGATATGGACCAGCGCGCCCGCCTGGTTGAAGGCGGTCATCGTAAAGGAGATGCCGAATTTCACCGGCGTCAGCGCAATGCCCTTGCGGATGTAGCGGCTGTCGCGGTTGAAGCCGATGATGGCATTGCGGCGCGCCTGGTAATTGGCACTTTCCTCCAATTCCTCGACGATGCGCAGGATGATGTTGTCTTCAACTTCCTGGTGGTAGGGGGTCGTTGTGCGGCCAGAACCCGGCTGACCGTAGAAGTTCAGTTTGCGGATTTCGAGCGGGTCCTTGCCAATCGCATAAGCGATCTCTTCGATGAAGCGCTCAGCTCCCAGCATGCCCTGCGGCCCCCCGAAACCGCGGAAGGCAGTATTCGAGACGGTATGCGTCTTCAGCGGCATCGAGGTCAGATGCACATGCGGATAGAAATAGCTGGAATCGGCATGGAAGAGCGCGCGGTCCGTCACCGGGCCGGACAGGTCCGACGAGAAGCCGCAGCGCGCCGCGTAGGTTGCGTCGACGGCGTGGATGCGGCCTTCATTGTCGAAGGCGAGCTGGTAATCCACCACAAAGTCGTGGCGCTTGCCGGTGGTGCTCATGTCCTCGTCGCGGTCGGGGCGGAATTTAACGGCACGTTTCAGCTTTTTGGCGGCGATGGCGGCAAGCGCTGCAAACTGGTTTCCCTGCGTTTCCTTGCCACCGAAGCCGCCGCCCATGCGGCGCACATTCACCGTAACGGCATTCGACGGAATGTTCAGCACATGGCCGACGATATGCTGGATTTCGCTCGGGTGCTGCGTGGAGGACCAGACTGTCACCTCGTCATCCTCGCCGGGGATCGCCATGGCGACGTGGCCTTCGAGGTAAAAATGCTCCTGCCCGCCGATGCGCATTTGGCCTTTCAGCCGGTGCGGGGCGTTGTCTATCTCGGCCTTGGCGTCGCCGCGCTGCAGCGTCATCGGCGCGATGACGAGCGGGCTGCCGTTTTCGAGCGCGCCGTCGATATCGCTCCAGTGCGGCAGATCGCGATACTCGATCTTCGCCTTCTGTGCGGCCTTCCGCGCTGCATCGCGGGTCTCGGCGATCACCGCAAAGACCGCCTGGCCATGGAACTCGACCCCGGTTTCGGCAAGCAGCGGCTCGTCATGACTGCCGTTGGAACTGACATCGTTGACGCCCGGCACGTCCTTGCCAGTGAAGACCCAAACGACGCCGGGGTGCCTGCGGACTTCGGAAAGGTCCATGCTGAGGATCTCGGCATGGGCGCGGTCGGACATTCCGAGCGCGCCGTGCAGCAGGCCCGCGGGTTCCGGAATATCGTCGATATAATCGGCAGTTCCGGTGACATGCTTATGCGCTGAATCATGTTTCAGCGCGCTGTGCATGGGACCGCTGATGACGACCTTGGCGGTGTCGAAGGTGGATTTATCCATCAGTTGGCTCCTCCGAGTTGCCTGCACTGGCGTTTGGTGTCCGCTCTAGCCGCTCAGGCGTGGATGCTCGGCTCAAGCCCGAGCATGGCGAACCGGGCGGGGAAAAGGTGGTGGCAGCCGGATGAGGGCGGCTGCTTGCGGCCATGGTGATGATCGTCATCACGCCACCCCCTCGAACCGCTTCAATTCCACCGGCGTGCCCACCGTTTCCAGGTAGAAGCGCCTCAGCAGGTTCTTTGCCGTCAGTTGCCGATATTCGGCGGTGGCGCGCCAGTCGGTCAGCGGCTGGAAATCGGCGTCGAAGGCGTCGCGTGCCTTGTCGACGGTTTCCTCGTTCCACGGCTTGCCGATGAGATCGGATTCGACGGTGCGGGCGCGCTTCGGCGTTCCGGCCATGCCGCCGAAGGCGATGCGGATGTCGTTGACGTCGCCTGCCTCATCGAGTGTCAGATAGAAGGCGCCGAGCACGGCAGTGATGTCCTCGTCGCGGCGTTTGGTGATCTTGTAGACCGCGAACTGGCTGCCTTCGGCCGGGTAGGGCATGAAGACGCTCTCGACGAATTCGCCAGGCTTGCGGTCCTGCTTGCCGTATTCGAGGAAATAGTCCTCGAGTCGCAGCATACGCGTCCCGGTTGCCGAGCGTAGCTTCAGCGTGGCGCCGAGCGCGATCAAAGGCGGCGGGCTGTCACCGATCGGCGAGCCGTTGGCGATATTGCCGCCGATCGTACCCATGTTGCGCACCTGCTCGCCGCCGATGCGGTTGATGAGATTGCCGAGCGTCGGTACCTTCGGCGCGAGGATTTCGAAAGCCTTGGTATAGGTGACGCCCGCGCCGATCGTCACGCCGCCGTCCGTGGTCTTGATCGCCTGCAGTTCGTTCAGGTGATTGATGAAGACGGCGGGGCTCAAGGTGCGCATCTGCTTCGTCACCCAGAGCCCCACATCGGTGGAACCGGCGATGACGGTTGCCTGCGGCTCATCGGCCAGCAAGCGCGCCAACGCCTCGACCGAGCCGGGAACGATCAGTCGATCCTCGCCGGAAACAATGGTGATCGTTTCGCGTGTCTGCATCGCCCAGAGCCTGGAAACGATTTCGGAGCGCGTCTTTTCGAGCGGATCAAAGAGCGTGCTCGGGCGCGCACGGCTGACGGCTTCGGCCGCCTTGACGATCGGCTCGTACCCGGTGCAGCGACAGAGATTGCCCTGAAGCGCCTTTTCGATCTCGGCCCGTCCGGGCTTCTCGTTGGAAAGCCAGAGGCCATAGAGCGACATCACGAAGCCCGGCGTGCAGAAGCCGCATTGGGAACCGTGGTAGTCCACCATCGCCTGCTGTACCGGATGCAGCGTGCCGTTCCTGGCGGCCAGATGCTCGACGGTGACGACATGCGTGCCGTTCAGCGATCCTAACAGCCGAATACAGGCATTGACCGTCTCATAGAAGAGCTTGCCGTCGAGCAACCGGCCGACGAGCACCGTGCAGGCGCCGCAATCACCCTCGGCGCATCCTTCCTTCGTGCCGGTCAGCCGGCGCCTCAACCGCAGAAAATCGAGAAGCATCTCGGAGGGGTGGACATCGCTCAGCGTGATGTCCTCGCCGTTGAGGATGAAGCGGATGCTGTCTTTCATGTTGTTCCTTGTTCTTGTTTTTGAAATGGTTATGCCGCGGTCCAGCCCCCGTCAATCGAGATGTGGGTGCCTGTCACCTGCCGGGCGTCGTCGCTGGCGAGGTAGAGCGCCATGGCGCCGATCTCCTCGGCCTTGACGAATTCGCGCGTCGGCTGAGCCTTGAGGATGACCTCGGTCTTCACCTGTTCCTCCGTCATCCCGCGGGCCTTGGCGGTATCCGGTATCTGCTTTTCGACGAGCGGCGTCAGCACATAGCCGGGGCAGATGGCGTTCACCGTCACGCCGAATTCGGCAAGCTCGAGCGCCGCTGTCTTCGTCAGGCCTAATATACCATGTTTTGCGGCCACATAGGCGGATTTGAAAGGCGAGGCGACGAGGCCGTGCGCTGAGGCGATATTGATGATGCGGCCATGCTTCTTCGCCTTCATCTGCGGGATGGCGGCGCGCATCGTATGAAACGAGCTCGACAGGTTGATGGCGATGATCTGGTCCCATTTCTCGATCGGGAAATCCTCGATCTTCTCGACATGCTGGATGCCGGCATTGTTGACCAGCACGTCGACGGTGCCGAAGGTCTTCGCCGCCGTGGCGATCAGGTCTGCGATCTCCGCGGGTTTTGTCATGTCGGCCGGGTGGTAGAGGGCACTTCCCTCGGAAAGCGATTCAAGCCGCTCCACTATCGCCTTGATTTCGTCCGCCTTTCCGAAGCCGTTGATGACGACATTGTCGCCCTTTCCGGCAAAGGCGGTGGCGATCGCAAGCCCAATGCCGCTGGTGGATCCGGTGACGACAACGGTTCTCTTCATGCTGTTCTCCCTATGGCTTGTTTTCGCGACGCAATATCGCGAAGGTTATGCCCAAAGCGGCGTTCCTGGCAATCGCGCGGGAGAGACGATTTGCAGGCTGGAAAGAGAGCAGCCGAGCGCGGGATGGGCGCTGCTTCTTTTTCGTTTTATTTTCTTTTCAGGTTCGCTTTGGTGCCTTATTGATTTCTGCAACAAAGCAATGCGCATGGGAGGGACAGCGTGAGCGGATATGTTTTGGCGATCGATCAGGGCACGACGTCGACGCGGGCGATCATTTTCGATAGCGAGCTGAGGATCGCCGGCGCGGGCCAAAAGGAGTTCACGCAGATCTATCCCCGTTCCGGCTGGGTCGAACACGATCCGGAGGAGATCTGGGATTCGGTGGTCTCCACCGTCCACATGGCGCTGCGCGAGGCGAAGATCGAGGCCAAGGACATTGCGGCACTTGGCATCACCAACCAGCGCGAGACTGTTGTCGTCTGGGAACGCGAGACCGGCAAGCCGATCCAGAACGCCATCGTTTGGCAGGACCGCCGCACGGCGAGGTACTGCGACAATCTCAAGCGCCAGGGTCTCGAAAGGACGTTCACCAAGAAGACCGGGCTGATCCTCGATCCCTATTTCTCCGGCACCAAGCTTTCCTGGCTGCTGGCCAATGTGAAGGGAGCACGGGCGCGCGCCGCCAAGGGCGAGCTTTGCTTTGGCACCATCGACACCTTCCTGATCTGGCGGCTGACAGGCGGCAAAAGCTTCGTCACCGACGCCACGAATGCCTCACGCACGCTGATGTATAACATCGCCGAGAACACATGGGACGAAGACCTGCTCGAAATTCTGCGCGTGCCGGCCGCCATGCTGCCGCATGTGAAGGACTGCGCGGATGATTTCGGCGTTGCCGATGCCTCGATCTTCGGCGCTGCGATCCCGATTCTCGGCGTAGCCGGCGATCAGCAGGCTGCGACCATCGGCCAGGCCTGTTTCGAGCCTGGCATGATGAAATCCACCTACGGCACAGGCTGCTTCGCACTCTTGAACACCGGCGCCGACATGGTGCGCTCCAAGAACCGGCTGCTCACCACGATCGCCTATCGCCTAAACGGCGAAACGACCTATGCGCTCGAAGGCTCGATCTTCATTGCGGGCGCGGCCGTGCAGTGGCTGCGCGACGGACTCGGAATCATCGACCGCGCTTCGAAGACCGGCGAGCTTGCGGAACGGGCCGACCCGACACAGGAGGTCTATCTCGTCCCTGCCTTCACCGGCCTTGGTGCGCCCCATTGGGACCCGGAGGCGCGTGGCGCTATCTTCGGCCTCACCCGCAACAGCGGTCCAGCCGAATTCGCCCGCGCTGCGCTCGAAGCCGTCTGCTACCAGACCCGCGACCTGCTCGATGCCATGCAAAAGGACTGGAAGAACGGCAAGGACGACACGGTGCTGCGTGTCGACGGCGGCATGGTTGCCTCCGACTGGACGATGCAGCGGCTGGCAGATTTGCTCGAAGCGCCCGTCGATCGCCCGGTTATCCTCGAAACCACTGCCCTCGGTGCTGCCTGGCTTGCCGGAAGCAGGGCAGGTGTATGGCCAGACCGCAAGACCTTCTCAGCCACGTGGAAACGCGACCGGCGATTCGAGCCGGACATGGATGAAAAGACGCGGGCTGCGAAGGTCAAGGGATGGCGCAATGCTGTCAAGCGGACGCTGAGCGAACTTTAGAGTTTGTTTTGGCCCAGGCTATCGCCTCGACCGCTTCAAGCGGCAAGCGCTTGCCGCTTGCGCCTTGCGGGGGGAACGTAGAGCCAGCCGGCGCCGCTGCGATCGGCAACTGCCTTGATGGCGAGCGACAGGCCGATCGCGACGATCACGACAAGAGGCGTGGTCACATAGCCGTTTGCCGCGTGCGCCTTCACCAGCGTTGCGATCGCCGCCACCAGCAGCGAAACGATCATGACGTGCGTCACATAGACCGGAAGCGTGTTGCGCCCGAAATAGGCGAAAGCGTGCCGAACAGGCTGCAGCCGCGACATCAGTACGGCGGTTCCGCAAAGCCATGCCAGGCCGGCGATGGAAGAGAGCAGCGCCCAACTGCCTTTCTCGACGGCCTGCAGCCGCCATCGCAACAGATAGAGTGCCGCAAACAGCAGGAAGCCGCCGAACGCCATCAGAAGCGGGCGCTGAGTGATCGTGCCGACTACGGATTTTCCGTACCAGCAACCGAAGAGGAAAAAGACAAAATACTGCAGCACATTGCGATGGGTAAAGAGATCGATCTGCAGATGCTCGCCGAAAGTCAGGATCGAGACCATGGCGGCGATCGCGATGGTCGTCGCATGATGGGCGCAAGAAAGAAGCTTCGTGGCGACCATAAAGATCGCCAGTGCCCAGATGAACCAGATGCCTGTATTGGGCGCCCACCACATCGCAATCAGCTGGTAGGCATCGCTGCCTTCGGTCGGTACCAGGGCATTGGTCTGGATATAGCGGAAGAACAGCCAGCGCGCGCTGCTCCAGACGGCGAAGAGATAGATGAGCAGCCAGATCTTCCGGCGCAGGAAGTCGTGCCAGGGCGCCTGTACGGCCGATGCGGCAAGAAAGCCGGAGACGGTGAAAAACAGCGGCATCCGGATCGGCGTCATGATGGCGCTGATGCGGGCATAAAGGTCCGGCGCAATCTCGTGGAAGTCGTGGTAGAGGAGCGTGTGGTAGATGACCACGAGGATGATCGACATACCCTTGGCGATGTCGAGCCAATCGATGCGGGTCTTTTCCTGCCGCATGGTTCCCTCTCTCGACCGTGCACTGCAGCAGGAAACAAATAGACGAAATGCGTCAAAAACGTGGGCGAATCGCCAATCTCTTGATGGGATGGAATGCCGCAGCAGGCCCGCTTGCTAGTTGTGTACTGATAGGTACAATGCGTTCTAATCAGTACAGGAGTTGATATGAGTGCACTCGTCCCGCCTTTCACACAGGGAACCGCAACGCAGAAAGTCCGCATGGCAGAAGACGGCTGGAACAGCCGCAATCCGGAAAGGGTATCGCTCGTCTATACGCCGGACAGCAACTGGCGGAATCGGGCGGAATTCATAAACGGCCGGGTACAGATCGTTGCGTTCCTGACGCGCAAATGGGCAAAGGAGCTGGATTATCGCCTGATCAAGGAGCTCTGGAGCTTCGGCGGGAACCGCATTGCCGTGCGCTTCGCCTATGAGTGGCATGACGACAGTGGCAACTGGTTTCGCTCCTACGGCAACGAGAACTGGGAATTCGATGCAGCGGGCTTGATGCAGCGGCGTTTCGCTTGCATCAACGATCTGCCGATCAAGGAAACGGACCGCAAGTTCCACTGGCCGCTCGGCCGGCGGCCGGATGATCATCCCGGCCTCTGCGACCTTGGTCTCTGACGGAAGGTGTCAGCTCTGAGAACGCTCTACGAACGCGCCGATGTCGTGCCGCTACTTGCGGAAATCTTTCGCGAGCTGGGCTTCGAAGGGGCGACGCTCAGCCGCATCACCGAGCGGACTGGCATCGGCAAGGGCAGCCTTTATCACTTCTTTCCTGGTGGAAAGGAAGAGATGGCAGCAGCCGTACTTGCCGAAGTCGACACCTGGTTCGAACAATTCGTTTACGAGCCGCTGCGCCGCGACGATCCTGCCGAAGCGATCGCGGCAATGTGGAAGAACGCCGACGCCTATTTCCGCTCCGGCGGCCGTATCTGCCTGGTCGGCGCCTTCGCGCTGGATGAAACCCGTGAACGATTTGCGACCACCATCAACGACTATTTCCAGCGGTGGATCGATGCGCTCGCCGGTGCCCTTGTCCGCAGCGGCCGCCCGGCCAGCGAGGCGAGGGCGGCGGCGGAAAACGCCGTGCTCGGGATACAGGGGGCTCTTGTGCTGTCGCGTGCGCTCGATGACAAGGCTCTGTTCAAGCGGGCGCTGGATCAGATGGCGAAGCGATTGATCACGTCTTGACCATAGCCGGTGCGCCAACGCGGCTGCCGGCTCTCGCAAGCCTTTTCACCATCACGGCGGCCGATCCTCTCAACGATAATTTTTTGCTGCGCCCTGTCGGATGCCGGGTTACTTCTTCGTCATTGAGGAAGAGGAGTGAGAGATGCTTTACGCAATCCTTTGCTATGCCAATGAAGAGACGGTTTTCTCCTGGTCCAAGGAGGAGGAAGACGCCGTCATGGCGAAGCTCCATGCCGTGCAGGCCCCCGTCGCTCAGGCCGGAAGACTCGGTCCGACCGGACGGCTGATGCCGACGACAGCGGCGACAACCGTGCGCAAGGGCAAGGAAGAACCGCTCGTGCTCGACGGCCCTTTCGCTGAAACCAAGGAAGCGCTTCTCGGTTTTTACGTCGTCGATTTTGAGACACTGGACGAGGCGATCGCTTTTTCGAAGGAGCTGTCGGCAGTCAATCCAGGCTCGACGTCCTATGAAATTCGGCCGTTTTACGTTTTCCGGCCCGGAGAAACCTCGACATGACGGATATCGCCTGGATCGACGTTGCGCTGACTGCTGCCCGGCCGAAGGCGCTGGGCGCACTCCTGCGCTACTTCCGCGATCTCGATATTGCGGAAGAAGCGTTTCAGGAGGCGTGTCTGCGGGCGATCCGCACTTGGCCGGACAAAGGCCCGCCGCGCGATCCGACCGCTTGGCTGATCTTCGTCGGCCGCAACAGCGGTATCGATGCCCTGCGCAAGCAGGCAAAGACCCAGGCGTTGCCGGACGAAGACCTGATTTCCGACAAGGAGGATGCCGAAAGCGATATCGCCGACCGGCTGGACGAATCCAACTATCGCGACGATATTTTGCGGCTTCTCTTCATCTGCTGTCATCCGGACCTGCCGGCCACCCAGCAGATCGCGCTGGCCTTGCGCATCGTTTGCGGGCTCTCCGTGCAGCAGATTGCGCGCGCCTTTCTCGTCGGCGAAAGTGCCATGGAGCAGCGGATTACCCGCGCCAAGGCACGCGTCGCGAAAGCCGGCGTGCCGTTCGAGACGCCGGGTCCCGAGGAGCGGGCGGAGCGTCTGTCGATCGTCTCGACGATGATCTACCTGATCTTCAACGAGGGCTATTCTCAGGGCGATCCGAAACGCGAGGCCGCCGCCTTCAGCGACGAGGCGATCCGGCTCGGCCGTCTCCTGCTTCGCATCTTTCCGGGCGAACCGGAGATCATGGGGCTCTTGGCGCTGATGCTGCTGCAGATCTCGCGGCGCGACGCGCGCTTCGACGCAAATGGCGAACTGGTACTGCTCGAAGATCAGGACCGCTCGCGCTGGAATCATGCTTTGATCAACGAAGCTCTCAATCTGCTCGACAAGGCGATCCGCCACCGCCGGCCCGGACCCTATCAGTTGCAGGCGGCGATTGCGGCCATCCATTCCCGGGCAAAGCGAGCCGAAGACACGGACTGGGAAGAGATCGATCTGCTCTACAGCGTGCTCGAGCGCCTCCAGCCGTCCCCGGTCGTCACGCTCAACCGGGCGGTTGCGATTTCGAAGCTCAAGGGGCCGGAGGAGGCCTTTCGGCTCGTCGAAACGCTCGGTGAAAAGCTCGACGGCTACTTCTACTATCATGGCCTGCGCGGCGGTCTGCTGAAGCAGATGGGCCGGGCGAAGGAGGCGCGCGAAGCCTTCGACCGTGCGATCGCGCTTGCAAATTCCGCTGCCGAAGCGGCTCACATCCGCCTGCAGATCGACAAGCTGCAGTGCGAGCCGGCACACCCGGGTGCGACATAAATTTCAATAAAAAATCGTGGTCGATGTCGGAACGGCAAATGGCGACACGTCTTTGTAACAACCTGATGGAAAACAGGTTTTGCTCAACAGGAGGAATGCTGAAATGATTGCTGCTGCAAAACATGAACTCGTTCTCGTCCGCGAATTCGATGCCCCGCGCGAAAAGATATTCAAGGCTTGGACCGATCCGGAACTTATGAAGGAATGGTTCGTCCCACGCCCTTGGACTGTGTCGAAGGTCGAAAGCGACGTTCGCCCGGGTGGTTCGAGCCTTGTCGTCATGCGCAGCCCGGAAGGCCAGGAATTTCCAAACCACGGCGTCTATCTGGAAGTTGTCGAAAACGAGAAGATCGTTCTGACGGACGCTTATACCAGCGCCTGGGTTCCATCCGAAAAACCCTTCATGACTGCCGTGGTGCTTCTCGAAGACCTCGGAAACGGCCGGACCAAGTACACCGCCAAGGCACTGCATTGGCGGGCCGAAGACAAGGAAGAGCACGAAAAGATGGGCTTCCACGAAGGCTGGGGCAAGGCTGCCGATCAGCTTGCAGAGCTTCTGGCCCGCATCTGACTTTTAGCAGTGGAGCAGGAGATCGGTGCTGAACGCCGCTCTCCTGACCGACCATCGTCATTATGAAGCTGTTGAAAGTGGTTCCGTTGAAGCTTCGAAGTGATTGGAAATACGAGTTTTTCGCCTGAAGACCGGCTGCGGCTGCCCCTGTGACGAGCAGAGGAAATGAGCCGGCTTGCGTCCGCAAGCCTAGAAACTCTGCAGCCTGCCAGCGGACTTGCAGCTTTCCATTCAAGAACAGGGCAATTACCCATCAACTTCATCGAACGGTCCGTTCCAGAATTTCCGGTTGCCCTCCGCTGCTTGTCTTCTTATCTCCATGGGCGCACATTCAACGGGATGCCGATTATGGAATTGGGCCTATATACCTTTGCCGACGTCAATCCGAACCCTGAACGCAGCAAGGGTGCGGAGGGAGCCGAGCGGCTCAAGCATCTGATTGAGGAGATCGAGCTTGCCGATCAGGTGGGGCTCGACGTCTTCGGGCTCGGCGAACATCATCGGCCCGACTATGCCGTCTCGGCGCCCGCCGTTGCGCTTGCCGCGGCTGCGGTCAAGACGAAGAATATCCGCCTGACCAGCGCCGTGACCGTGCTCTCCTCAGACGATCCGGTTCGCGTGTTCCAGCAGTTTGCGACGCTTGATCTGATTTCCAACGGTCGTGCCGAGATCATGGCAGGGCGCGGCTCGTTCATCGAATCCTTTCCGCTCTTCGGCTACAACCTCGAAGACTACGACCAGCTTTTTGAAGAGAAGCTCGATCTGCTGATAACGCTACGCGAAAGCGAGACCGTCAAATGGCAGGGCGAGCTGCGGGCGCCGGTCAACGGCCGCGGTGTCTATCCGCGCCCGCTGCAGGACCCGTTGCCGCTCTGGATCGCTGTCGGCGGCACGCCGCAGTCGGTGGCGCGCGCCGGTGCGCTCGGCTTGCCGGTGGCGCTTGCAATCATCGGCGGCGAGCCGCGTCGATTTGCGCCGCTCTTCGATCTCTACCGCGAGGCAGCGCGTCGGGCAGGGCAGGACGAGGCGAAGCTGAAGACCAGCATCAACGTCCATGGTTTCATCGCCGACACGACGGATGCGGCTGCCGATCAATTCTACGGTCCGCAGGCGGAGGTCATGAACCGCATCGGCCGAGAGCGGGGTTGGGGACCGACGAGCCGGGCGCATTTCGATATGTCGCGCGGCCCTTCCGGCGCGCTCTTCGTCGGAGACCCGCAGGTCGTGGCCGAAAAGATCGTCGCACATCACAAGATCTTTAGGAACGACCGCTTCCTGCTGCAGATGGCGATCGGCCTCATGCCGCATGATCAAGTCATGCGGGGCATCGAGCTCTACGGCACGAAAGTGGCCCCGCTTGTCAGAAAGGCATTGACTGGCACGGGCGAAGGGGCGAAAGCCACGGCCTGAACCCGCAATGGCCTGCGCCTTGCGGCAGGCCGGGAAAAGCGATGGTAATCGAAAACGACGACGAACTGGTAAAGCTCAAGGAGATCGGCCGCATCTGCGCCAATGCCATCCAGGTGATGGCGGCAGCAGTCGAGCCCGGCATGACGACGCTGGAGCTCGACCAGATCGGTCGCAAGGTGCTGGAAGATGCGGGCGCGCGTTCGGCGCCGGAATTCTGCTATCAGTTTCCGGGTGCGACCTGCATCAGCGTCAACGAGGAAATCGCCCATGGCATTCCGGGATCGCGCATGGTCCGCCCGGGCGATCTCATCAATATCGACGTCTCGGCCGAAAAGGACGGTTTCTTCGCCGATACCGGCGCCTCCTTCACCGTGCCGCCGGTCAAGCCGAAGATCGAAAGGCTTTGCCGCGACGGCAAGCGGGCGCTCTGGGTCGGCCTCAACCAGGTGAAGGCCGGCGAGCCGCTGGCCAAGATCGGCAAGGCCGTCGGCGCCTTTGCGGCAAAAAACCGCTATACACTGGTCGCCAACCTCGCGAGCCACGGTGTCGGCCGCTCGTTGCACGAGGAGCCGGCCGAGCTTTCCACCTGGCCCGATCCTTCCGAGAAGCGGATGATGACCGAAGGCCTCGTTTTTACCGTCGAGCCTTTCCTGTCGCTCGGCGCGACATGGGCCGAAGGCGGCGACGACGCCTGGACGCTCTACGCCGACCCGCAGGCCCCAACCGTGCAGTTCGAGCACACGGTGGTGGCGACCCGGAACGGGCCGCTGATCTTGACGCTGCCGGATGGCGGGATTTAGCGGCGATTTCTCCCGGGGTAGTGTCACCCTTCTAAGCCTTGGCCGGTGGCCAGGCACAAGATTTCGTATCCTCTCGTCTGTGGGCGAGGGAGCCTGCCTTACCCCTTCGTCTCCGGCTTGCCACCTTGCAGAATTTCCGTGGCTGCGCGTTCCAGGATGCCGGCGATGCGGGCGGCTTCGGCTTTCGACCAGGGGTAACGCATCCTGAGTGCGGCGCGCAGCAGCGTGCGGGCGGCGCGAATGTCGCCATTGTCGCGCATCAAATCTTCCTCGTCCTCGGCGTCGCGGTGGCGGCCGTGGTGGTCCGGATCGAACATGCGGTTAACGAAAGCCATCTTCTCGCCGATGCGATCGAGCTTGTTCAGCGTGTGCTGGATCATGGCGCGATTCTCCTCGACCGTTTGTCTGCCGCGTTCGGTGATCTTGTAGAGCTTCTTGGTGCCTTCGATCTGGACTTCCGCCAGTTCCGTCTCTTCGAGATAGGTCAGCGCCGGATAGATGACGCCCGGGCTTGGAACGTAGAAGCCGCCCGAGCGCTCCTCCAGGGTCTTGATCAGCTCGTAGCCGTGACGTGGCCGCTCGTCGAGCAGCGCCAGCAGCACCAGTTGAAGATCGCCAGCCGAAAACTTGCGGCCCATTCCCATCCGCATCGCTTCGCCGAACATGCCGGTACCTCTGAAACCTCTCATGGTCCCGCTTCCTTTGCTCTCGATGTATCGTTCACTATATCGTAAAACATACGTCGGAAGATATGTCACTTCAAGAGGCCCCGAGGATTTGTGGAATTGATCGATCGATCAGATTTTCTCGTTTGTCCCCGCCATTGTGCAGCGCGATAAAGCCAAGCATGTTGGTACGCAGCGATACCGAACCAGTGAACCTATTCCGGACGGCGCTTGCCGGCATGATCGCGATGTCGGCGGCCATGGGTTTCGGCCGGTTTTCCTATACGCCGATCCTGCCCGGCATGATGAGCGGCGTGCCGCTTTCGGCCGCCGATGCAGGCTTCATCGCTTCGGCCAATTTTGCAGGCTATCTCGCTGGCGCCGTGCTTGCCACTTACAGCTGGGCCGCCGGCCGTGAACGCAAGGTCGCGCTCTCGGCGCTTCTGGCGAACGCGCTGCTGCTTGCCGCCATGGCCGCCACGACGTCCGTTCCGGTCTTCGCTGTCATCCGTTTTCTGGCCGGATTGGCAAGCGCATTTGCGATGATCTTCACCTCGTCGATCGTCTTGAGCCATGGCGCTGCGGCGGACAACGACCACGTTCAGGCGGCGCATTTCGGCGGCCCGGGTGCTGGCATTGCGCTCTCTTCGGTCATGGTGATGCTGATAGGTTTCATCTTTTCCGGCGCCTCCGGCTGGCGAGCCGACTGGATCGGCGGTGCGATCTTTTCGGCAATCAGCCTCGCCGCCGTTTGGGTTTTGCTGCCATCGGCGCCGGTACGATCAGGCAATGCCGGCAAGGAGCCGCTGATCGTCTGGAACCCGCCTGTGGCCCTGCTCACGGTTTCCTATGGCATCTTCGGTTTCGGCTACGTGATCACCGCCACCTTCCTCGTCGCAATCGCGCGCATGGACGCGGCGGGGCAGACGGTCGAATTCCTTTGCTGGTTCATCGCTGGGCTCACGGCAGCCGTTGCGCTTTTTGCATGGCGGCCGCTGGTATATCGGCTTGGCCTCGGCTGGGTCTATGTCGCCGCTCTGTTGATGGAGGCGGTCGGGGTTCTCGCAACCGTGCTTTTGCCGCATTCGATGGCACCGCTGATCGGCGGCGCTCTCTTCGGCGCCACCTTCCTCGCCATCACCGCCTACGGGCTGCAGATCGGCCGCAAGCTGGCTCCGGAAAGCGCGCGCCGCATCTTCGCGACAATGACCGCCGCCTTCGGTCTCGGCCAGATCATCGGCCCCATCGTCGCGGGCTGGATTGCCGAGCAGACGGGCAGCTTCACCATGCCGACCTTTATCGCTGCCGCAGCCCTCATCCTGTGCGCCGCCCTTGTGCTTCCCGTCATCAAGAGATTGGGATAAGCCGTTACAAATGCGTAACAATGGGCCGAACCCATTGCTGCCTTCTTCGAACTGCCATAGTTTCCGGCACAATCAGCTAGCTGATACTCCCAAGATTCCAGTTCAGGAAAGCGACTGCTCGTGTTCCATTCCTTCTTCCCGCAGCCGAAACTCTTCTTCCCGTCGGTAGCCATCTGGGCACTTATCTGTATCGCCGTCTGGTATGGCGTCGGAGAATCGACGGGTCTTTCTCTAGGCTTCGGGCCGCTTCCCGAGGGGCAGGAGCCCCCAATCGGACTCGACTTTTTCCTCTTGCCCGACAATCTGTTTTTTTACGCTTTCTTCCTGATATGCGTCGGTCTCTTCTGCGGTTTTTGGCACCTGCGAGCGAAAGACCATCCTTGGAGGCTCTGGTCCGTATGGGGTTCTGCGCTCATTATCATGGCGACATATTTCGGGGTTCAGATTTCCGTTGCCATCAACAACTGGCGCCGTCCGTTTGGTGATACGTTGCAGAATGCGCTGGCGAAAACGGCCCCTGTCACCGTCTGGGACTTCTATAGCCTTATGCTGATCTTTGCGCAGATCGCGTTTCTCAGCATGTTCGTGTCAATCATCACTGATTTCTTCACCAGCCATTATGTATTTCGCTGGCGAACGGCCATGAATGATTTCTACATGTCCAAGTGGGAGAAGCTTCGCCATATCGAGGGTGCTGCGCAGCGTGTTCAGGAAGATACGATGCGTTTTTCGAGCATTCTTGAAGGCCTTGGCATCAACCTGATCAATTCGGTGATGACGCTGATCGTATTCCTGCCGATCCTGTTTGCGCTTTCAAGTTACGTCTCCGAACTGCCGATCGTCGGTGAAATTGGGCATACGCTGTTCTGGCTGGCGCTCTTCTGGTCCGCGTTCGGAACGGTGCTTCTCGCCGTCGCCGGTATCAAGCTGCCGGGATTGAACTTCCGCAACCAGCGCGTGGAAGCTGCTTACCGCAAAGAACTGGTTTACGGCGAAGATTATGCCGACCGAGCCCAGCCGCCGACGGTTAACGAGCTGTTTGCGAACGTCCGCCGCAACTATTTCCGGATGTATTTCCACTATCTCTATTTCAATGTTGCCCGGTACTTCTATCTGCAGGCCGACGCGCTGTTCGTGACCTTCATGCTGGTGCCGACGATCGTGGCGGGAAAGATCACCTATGGGATCTATCAGCAGATCCTGACGGCCTTCGGCCAGGTCAGCAACTCCTTCCAGTATCTCGTCAATTCCTGGACGACGATCATCGAGCTTCTGTCGATCCACAAGCGTCTCAGGGCCTTCGAGGCGGCGATCGACGACGAGCCGTTGCCGGAGATCGATCAGCGCTATCTCGAGCGTGAGGGCGTCGTCCAACCGGACGGCTAAGACATGGGTCGCGCTTCGCTGGAACGTCCCGTTTTCGGCAACCCGCTCACCCGCCTGCCGGCGCTCGTGGTGACGTTTACGTCACTCCAAAGATAGAGGGTGGCGGTGTGGCTGATCAATGCTGGGAGCAGAAATAAGGGTGGCGCGCCCCATTTGCCCTTCTCCCCAGCGGGGAGAAGGTGCCCGAAGGGCGGACGAGGGGGCGGCCCGGCAGGAGTTTCAAAGGGCGCGCAGGGGCACGCTCAAAGCCCCGAAGTTTCCTGTTCCTGCAATTTCCCGCGCGCCTCGATCATCGGGATCGCTTCCGCGTAGCTGACGCAGGCAACATCCGTTCTTCGGCAGACGTCGCTCACCAGGCGGTCGAGCGCACGCCAATAAGCGCCGCCGTTCATTTCCACGAAGTGGAACCCGAGCTGGAGGGGAATGCGGTCTCCGGCATATTGCTTGTCGAATGCTTCTTTGAAAGCCGCGTAAGCGCGCTCTTCGAAGACCTTGCTGTCGGTCTTGTCTTCTTCGCCCTTGGAATGGCGGATGAAGAGGTTGTAGTCCATGCCGATAACCGGCTTTTCCTTCGGACCTTCGGGGATCAGCGGCAGGCCGAAGCGGATGATGCCGTCTTCGACGACGGGCGTGGCCGGACCCTTGGTGACGAGGCTGGCGTCATAGGAAAAGCCGGCCTTCTTCTGCGCAGCGATCATGTCGCCGCCCGCCGTTGCGGAAAGATAGGGTGCACGAAAACCCTTGATGCCGTGCTCGACCAGATCCTGCCAGCCTTGCGGCTCGTCAAGATCGACGCTTTTCCAAGCATTCTTCAGCGTCGCCTTGAAGGTCGCGTATTCGGCGGACCAATCGGCCTCGCTCCATTTGCGGCCGTCGAAATGGCCGCAGGCGTGGCTCGAAATATCGTGGCCTTCGAGATGCGCATGCCAGATGTTGCCGAGCCGCTCGCGGATTTCGTCGTCGCTTTGGGCAAAGCCGACATTGGACTTTCCGCGTTTCTGATGAGGGGCTTGGTAGGCTTTCTTCGCAGCCTGATTCATCAGGAACGTGCAGGAGAGAAAATACGTGAAGTGCGCGCCGTTCCTTGCTGCCATCTCGCGGCTCTTCTGCCACAGCGCGTTGTCGTGGGCGCCATCGAAGGACACGATCACCAGCTGCTTCGGCGGCTGGTCGGCTGCCTGGGCGGGAAGGGAGGTGAGGAAGGAAAAGCCGAGGCAAGCAGGGAAAATGAAACGAAACATGGGCACCGCAACAATTGTTTGCGGCTTTCCTGTTACAGAATTGCGGCAAAGCTGCGGTGCCGCTGGCATTTTCCTGCGGCTGCGGCTAAGCCTCGGGAAACGGATAGGAGACGCGCGCCATGGCCTTGCTTATCGTCGGCATCATACTTTTCCTCGGTATTCATCTGGTGCGGGTGGTTGCACCCGGTTTCCGCCAATCGATGATCGCAAGCCTCGGCGAGAACGGCTGGAAGATCGCCTATTCGATCGCAAGCCTTCTTTCGCTGATCCTGCTGATCTATGGTTTTGGCCAGGCGCGGCAGGTGACCGGCATGCTGTACATGCCGCCGGTGTGGATGGCGCATATCGCAGTGACGCTGATGCTGATTGCGCTCATCTGTCTTGCCGCCTCGCTGCTGCCGGCGGGGCACATCGCGGTTCGGACCAAGCATCCGATGGTGCTTTCGGTGAAGATCTGGGCGCTTTCGCATCTGCTTGCCAATGGCGAGACCTCGTCCGTCCTGCTGTTTGCGGCCTTCCTCGCCTGGGGCGTCATTCTCCGCATCGCCCTGAAGCGGCGCGAGCGGGCGGGCGAGTTAACGCTGCGGCCCTTCGTTTCAGCCAAGTATGATCTTTATGCCGCCGTCATCGGCGTTGTTGCCTGGGGGCTGCTGATCTGGAGAGCGCACGAATGGCTGATCGGCGTTTCGCCGCTTGCCGTGTGACGAATCTTTGCGATCCCCCTTACAAGTGCCGCAAAATGGAGTAGAAGGCCCAACAATATGCGGCAACGCATGCAATGGGCTTATCCGTGCCGGAGACGAGAATGGCATTCAACGACGACAGCTTCATCCGTGAAGTCAACGAGGAACTTCGTTCCGACCAGATGAAGGGCGCATGGCGCCGTTTCGGCCGCTATGTCATCGCCATCGCCGTTCTGATCGTGGTCGGTACGGCTGGCAAAGTTGCCTTTGACTACTGGGACGACAACCGCTCGTCCGGCACCGGCGACCAGTTCCTGGCGGCGATGAAGCTTGCCGACGAGAACAAGAGCGACGAGGCGCTTGCCGCGCTCGCCACGCTCGAAAAGGAAGGCCACGGCGCCTATCCGGTTCTCGCCCGCATGCGTGCAGCCTCGGTCCAAGCGCAAAAGGGCGACAATGCCACGGCTACCGCCGCCTTCGAAGCAATCGGCAAGGACCAGTCCGTTCCGGAAGCCGTCCGCGATGCCGCCAGGATGCGCGCCGGCTGGCTGCTGATCGAAAGCGGCACTTACGAGCAGGTTTCCGCCGCCGTCGAGGAAATGGCCATTCCGGCGAACGCCTTCCGCCACTCGGCCCGCGAAGCGCTGGGCCTTGCCGCCTACAAGGCCGGCAACATGGTGCAGGCCCGCCAGTGGTATCAGGCGATCGCCGACGATGCCGCAAGCCCGCGCAACATTGCAAACCGCGCCCAGATCATGCTTGATAATATCACCGCATCCGGCAAGGCGCCCGCCGCGCAGGGCTGAATCTAAGGATCTCTAATGAGCTTTACGGTCGCGATCGTCGGTCGCCCGAATGTCGGCAAGTCGACGCTTTTCAACCGCCTGGTTGGGAAGAAACTGGCGCTCGTCGACGATACGCCGGGCGTTACCCGCGACCGCCGGCCGGGCGATGCGCGGCTGATCGACCTCAAGTTTACGATCGTCGATACCGCCGGTCTCGAGGAGGCCGATGCCGAAAGTCTGCTGGGGCGCATGCGTGCCCAGACGGAAGCTGCAATCGACGAGGCCGATCTGTCGCTGTTCGTCGTCGATGCCAAGACCGGTCTGACGCCGGTCGATACTGCCTTGGCCGAAATGCTGCGCCGCCGCGGCAAGCCGGTGGTCCTTGTTGCCAACAAGGCCGAAGCGAAGGGCTCCGATAGCGGTTTCTACGACGCCTATACGCTCGGTCTCGGCGAACCGACGCCGATTTCGGCCGAACACGGGCAGGGCATGCTCGACCTGCGCGACGCGATCGTCGCCGCACTCGGCAAGGAGCGCGCCTATCCGCCGAAGGAAGATGTCGCCGTTACCGACGTGGACGTTCCGCGGTCCGAAGTGGAGGGCGAAGAGGATGAAGAGCCCGCCTACGACGATACCAAGCCGCTCCGCGTTGCAATCGTCGGGCGGCCGAATGCCGGCAAGTCGACGCTCATCAACCGCTTCCTCGGCGAAGACCGGCTGTTGACCGGGCCGGAAGCTGGCATCACGCGCGATTCCATATCCGTCGAGTGGGATTGGCGCGGCCGCACGATCAAGATGTTCGACACCGCCGGCATGCGCCGCAAGGCGAGGGTGATCGAAAAGCTGGAGAAGCTTTCGGTTGCCGATGCGCTGCGCGCGATCCGTTTTGCCGAACTTGTTGTCGTCGTCTTCGACGCGACGATCCCCTTCGAGAAACAGGATCTGCACATCGTCGACCTGGTGCTGCGTGAAGGCCGTGCGGCCGTTCTCGCCTTCAACAAGTGGGACATGATCGAGGATCCGCAGGCGGTTCTCGCCGACCTGCGCGAAAAGACCGATCGCCTGCTGCCGCAGGCGCGCGGCATCCGCGCCGTTCCGATTTCCGGCCAGACCGGACGCGGGCTCGACAAGCTCATGCAGTCGATCATCGATACCGACAAGGTGTGGAACAAGCGCATTTCGACGGCGCGGCTCAACCGCTGGCTGGAGCAACAACAGGTGCAGCATCCGCCGCCGGCCGTTTCCGGCCGCCGCATCAAGCTGAAATACATGACGCAGGTAAAGGCCCGCCCGCCGGCCTTCATGATTTCGTGCACGCGTTCCGACGCGCTGCCGGAATCCTATACGCGCTATCTCATCAATGGTTTACGCGAGGATTTCGACATGCCAAGCGTGCCGATCCGCATCCATTACCGCTCGCCCGACAATCCGTACGAGTCGAAGAAGAAGCGGTAGCCGCCTTTCACTCCTGTTCGGGAAATGCGCCGCCACACGGCGCGCGGAAAAGCTGGAGCTGCCGAGCGGGCCGCTCCAGCAATGACCCTGCGAAACTTGGCGCTCCTAGTCGAGGAACGCCGCGCGCAGCCGATGGAACATGCCGCGCTTTCCTTCAGCGTAGAAAGAGCGGATTTGCCGGGCAGCGGTTGCAGCGTTTACCGTAGCGCCGAAGTGGCAGTAGCAGATGACCTTATGCAGCTCCCTGTCGGTCAACTCGAAAAACCGCTTAGCTTCGCCATATGTGTCGTTTTCCATCCCGGCTGCACGCAGCACAGGATCCTTGAACGCGACGGAGATCGGCGAATTGTCGGCGCGCATGATGTCGCGCCCTGCTTCCGGCTGATATTCTGTCTGGTGCAGTGTCGAGAGATGCCGATTAGGGAACTGCTCGAGGATCTCTGCCCAGCGCTGCAGGCGCTCGCTGCGCGACATCTGCCGGCGCGGCTGATCCGGGTTGACGTTTGCGACGGTCCGCAGTTGGTCAAGTGCTTGATGTTTCATTTTAGCCTCCGATTCAGACGATGGCTGCTCCGCCCCCTTACGCTTTTGCCCTAGAATAAGATTGACTCTTGCGGGCGCGGAAGTCCAATCACGATGCTCATCGAGGCGGCTTTTTGCGTCATCGTCAGCGTTTTCGGGCAGGCCTGATTTGCTGGCGGGCGATCAAGATCCACTGACCGGCAAAGTCATCGTTTCTTGCTCTGCAAAACATGCAGGGGCGTACAAAAGTGAAAGGATGACCACGGCGCGACCGACACAAATCGCACCTCAGATAACGCCTGGCAGGGAGCGCTGCACGCTGGGACTTTCGAGCACAAATACCGGTGCTACGATTTTGCAATTGCACCGTCTGTTGCAGCTATGGCGTTGCGCCCGCTCGCCGATGCCTGGTGTTAAGCCGGAAGGCGAAGTCGGTGTCTGCCACTCGACAGCTAACATTCGCCCTTTTCAGGCCTCGACACTTTTGTTCAAAGCCTCGCGGAGGGCCACGATCTCGGCCTGCAGGCGCGCGAGGCCTACGGCATCAAGGCCGGTAGCGCCGGCGATGCAGTCGGGAATCGCGGCGGCCTTTTCTTGCAGTCCGATGCCTTCGCCGCTCAGGCGGATGACGACGACGCGTTCGTCTTCCTTACTGCGCTCGCGACGGATATAGCCGGCGGCTTCGAGGCGCTTTAGCAAAGGGGTAAGCGTGCTCGATTCCAGGAAGAGCTTTTCGCCAAGGCCCCCGACGGTCTGGCCGTCTTCCTGCCACAGCGAGACCATCACCAGATATTGCGGATAGGTGAGGCCGAGCGCGTCGAGCAACGGCTTGTAGACGCGGTTCATCGCGTGGCTTGCCGTATACATGGCGAAGCAGATGAAATTGTCGAGCTTTGGTTGCACCTGCATGGCATTTCTCCAGAAATACATCAATTTATATCGTGCGATAAATAATAGCAAGCGATTCTAGCGCATAACAGCCATGCACTATTTTCAGTAGCGCAAGAAACAATCGTGCGCGATATAAAATTCGCAACGAACTGCAAACTGAGAGGAAAAGACAATGTCGACCATCAAGACCGCACTTTCTGCAGCAACGATCTTGGCCGCCTCCGCCCTTGGCGCCGCTGCCGATCCCGTGCTGGAACCGGCCACGCAGAAATTCATCGATGCAGTTGCCGGCAGCAAGCCGATCTACACCTTCTCTCCGGCTGAGGCTCGCAATATTCTCGCCGGTGCCCAGAAGGGCGAGGTGAAGAAGCCCGCAGCGCATGCAGAAACCAAGACCATCAAGGCCGGCCCAACGGGCAGCATCAAGCTCCGGATCGTCCGCCCTGAAAATGCCAAGGTTGCGCTGCCGGTCGTCATGTATTTCCACGGCGGCGGCTGGGTGCTGGGCGATGCCGATACGCATGACCGCCTCGTCCGTGAGATTGCCAATGGCGCCAATGCTGCGGTCGTTTTCGTCGATTACGAGCGTTCGCCCGAGGCGCGCTATCCGATCGCCATCGAGCAGGCCTATGCCGCAACGAAGTATGTCGTCGAGCATGCCCAGGAGTTTAAGGTCGATGCGCGCCGCCTCGCCGTTGCCGGTGACAGCGTCGGCGGCAACATGACAGCGGCCGTCACCCTACTTGCCAAGGCGCGCGGCGGCCCGGCCATTAATCAGCAGGTACTGTTCTACCCGGTGACCGACGCCAACTTTGAGACCGGCTCATACAATCAATTCGCCAACGGCCCGTGGCTCACGAAGGAAGCGATGAAGTGGTTCTGGAACGCTTATCTGCCGGACGAAGCCAAGCGTAAGGAGCCGACGGCAACGCCGCTCAATGCTCCGCTGGAACAGCTGAACGGCCTGCCGCCGGCGCTTGTGATCACCGATGAGAACGACGTGCTGCGCGACGAAGGCGAGGCCTATGGCCGCAAGCTGTCGCAGGCCGGCGTGAAGGTCACCTCGGTCCGCTATAACGGTACGATCCACGACTTCGTGCTCTTGAACGCCATCAGCGAAACCCCGGCCGTCCGCAGCGCCATCACGCTTGCCAACGACACGCTGCGCAGCGCTCTGCACAACTAATAAATCAGGTTCCGGATTTCACCGGGCCGGCGGCATCGCCGGCCTTTCTGCTTTTGGGTAAGGTCTTGGCATATTGCCAGGCCTTCTTCCACTTCGGCGTAATGACGCCATTGGCGGCGCGGATATTGTTGATGAACTGCTGCGTTGCCGCTTCCCAGGAATATTGCAGGGCAAGATCCCGTGCCTTCTCGCGTGAGGCGGACAATGCGCCGAGGCAGGCCGCCTGCAGATCTTCGTCCAGTGCGCCGACTTCGCCATCCTCGCCGATGATGTCGAGCGGGCCGGTGACGGGATAAGCGGCAACGGGAACGCCGCAGGCAAGCGCTTCCAGAATCGTATTGCCGAATGTATCGGTCAGCGACGGGAAGACGAAGACATCGGCCTGCGCATAGATCCTAGCAAGCTCCTCGCCGAATTTCAGGCCGGTGAAGAGCACGTCCGGATAGCGCTTTTCCAGCTCGGCGCGGGCAGGGCCGTCGCCGACCACGACTTTGGAGCCGGGCAGGTCAAGATCGAGGAAGGCAGGCAGGTTTTTTTCCAACGCCACCCGTCCAACCGTTATGTAGATGGGGCGCTGCAGGCCGAAAGGCTTTTCTTCCGGTGCCATCGGGCGGAACTGCGTGGCGTCGATGCCGCGGCTCCAGGGCATCAGGTTGCGGATGCCCTTTTCCGACAGTTCGCGGGCAAGGCTCGGCGTTGCCACCATGCAGCCGGCGCCGGAATTGTGGAACCACTTCACGAAGGCGTAGAGCCAGCGCTTTGGTATCGGTAGACGGGCGGAGACATATTCCGGGAAGCGCGTGTGGTAGCTGGTGGAAAACGGCATACGGTTCCTCAGGCACCAGCGCCGCGCCGTCAACCCGAGCGGGCCCTCGGTGGCGATATGCACATAGGACGGCTTGTGTTTTTCGATCTCGCGAGCGACCCGACGGTAATTGGCGATCGAAAGTCGAATTTCCGGATAGGTCGGGCAGGGGAAGCTACTGAAGCGCTCGGGCGTCACCATGGACACTTCGACCCCCAGTTTCGCGAGTTCGCGGTTGGTATTCTCGATCGAGCGGACAACGCCGTTCACCTGCGGATGCCAGGCGTCGGTGACGATCACCAGCCTCTCCGGCAAGCTTCCAGGCGCGGTATCGGCCCAGCTCTCGCTGCGATAGTTATTCGACGGATGTTGCAGCATGTCCCGTTTTCCATCCACGCCGCGCCGTATCGGACGGCAACGGCACAACCCCAAGCGGGCGTAAGGAACGTGATTCCCGCGTGCTTATTTTGAGGCTTCTCTGTGATGGATTTATTACAGGCTGCTGATCGGGCTCAGAGCCCGAGCTTATCCCTTGCCACGAGTGCACCGTGCTCGCTGACGACACGCGCAGCAACCTTCACTGCGAAACAGGCACTGGCGACCGCATCCTTCGTCTCGAGATATTTGGCGAGGAACGCACCGTTGAAGCTGTCGCCGGCGCTGGTGGTATCGACGACCTCGTTGACCTTTTCGGCCGGCACGAAGTTCTGCTGGCCGGCAAAGTCCAGCGTGGCGCCGTCGGCGCCGTTCTTGATCAGCACGTTCGGTGCGCCAAGGGCACGGTAGCGATGGATGGTGGCTTCGATGGAGTCGTCGCCGAAATGCAAGGCCTCGTCGTCGAAGCTCGGCATGACGAGGGAAGAGGAGCGGGCGCCTTCGCTGATCGTCGTGTGCATGACGTCATAGCTCGTCCAGAGGCGCGGGCGGATGTTCGGATCGAAGACGACGAATTTCCCCGCAGCCTTGGCGCGGCGGGTTTCGGCAAGCAGCGTGTCGGCGTCTTCGCGCGGCAGAATGGCGAGCGTGATGCCTGAAAAATAGACGACGTCAGAGCCTTCGATCGCTTCGCGCAATCGGTCGGGATCGGCGGCAAGCTGCCTGGCGGCGGAGTTGTCGCGCCAGTAGCTGAAGGAGCGTTCGCCGTTCCTGAGGTTGATCATGTAAAGGCCGGGCGATTTGCCCTTGATGCGCCTGATGAGCTTCGTGCCGATGCCTGCTTCTTCGAAGAAGGCGATCATCTCGTCGGACATGGCGTCATCGCCAAGCGCGGTGAAATAATCGACGCTCCAGGCGGGCTGCATGCAGGCGCGAGCGTACCAGGCGGTGTTCAGCGTATCGCCGGCGAAACCCTTTCTCAGCAGGCCGCCGCCTGCCTGCGAAAGCTCCACCATGCACTCACCGATCGACAAGAACCGTCCGTTCAAAACTGCCTCCCGAAAAATCTCCGCGTCTGCTGCTTACGCGCAGAGGCGTTTGGAGGCAAGCACCGGCATTGCCGGTTGCGGCCTGTTTGCCGAACGGTAGCACCGGAAGAGCCAGCCCGCTCTGTTTGCGAGGCAGGTTTGAAGACCAAAGGCGGATTGCTATTCGTGGATCGTGTAGCTGCCGAGCTGGCAGAGATCCTGCGTGTCTTCGGTCGCATCGAGCTCGGAAGCCTCGTCGAATTCGAAACGCATGTCGTATTTGCAGACATCGCGGCCATCGGCAATGGTGATGCTGATCGTTTCGCCCGGTTTCAGGACCTGCTCGCCGAAAACATCATCCTCCCACTCTTCGATGCCCGTCGGAGAGGTGTAGATACGCGTCAACTCGGACTGGGTGCCGTTGATGAGATTGAACGCCAGATCTTCGGCCCGGGCTGGAAAGGCGGTCGCAAACAGCAGCGCTGCATTTGTATACCATGAAAGAATCCCCCACCCATGATTGGGCAGAACCCTCTTAGCGGAGGCCAATGGAAGGGCAATCGTCAAGACGTTACAGTCTCACCAAACGGGGCATACCGACCCGGAAATAGTTGGTGAACAAGCCCGCCGGTGTGACGGCGGGCTCATGGCGCAAATCGTTCGTTTGCCTATCCGATCTCCGGGCAGCCGCGGCGGTTGGCGAAGACGATGCGGTCCGGGCCGTAACGCGTCCAGCCTTGTACCGTGACGCTGCGTCTCGTCACACGGACGACCTCAGGTCGGCGGAGGCCGGAATCGCGAGCGGCGATTTGTGCCTCGCGCGGGCTGCAGCCCCGGCGGTAGTCGTCGCGATAACGATCATAGCGATCGCGTTCGTAGATACGCACGCCGTCCGGGCCGATACGGAACTGGACGTCCTGAGCCTGAGCAAAGGACGCGGGCGCGACAGCGCCTAGTGTGAGCGCCAGCACAAGGCCGGCATTGGATATCAGCTTGAGCAATTTTTCCTCCTTCGGAACCCTGCAGTGACCCGCATGCTGTAAGGGGAGAACTGCCCCGAAGCGCGATTGTTCCGCTCCGGGGCAGGCGCTGGGCAACGCGCGTGTTGCGCGCGAGCTGACCCAGAGCGGACGCGATTTACCGGTCCATATGGTAACAGGCTGCCGTTTGACCCGGGCGCACATGCTCGGTCGGCGGCATTTCCGTCCGGCAGATATCCGTCGCCTTCCAGCAGCGAGGCGAGAAGACGCAGCCCTTTGGCGGGTTCAGCGGCGAGGGCGGATCGCCCTGAAGGCGGATGCGTGTGCGCTGGCGGGCAAGTTTCGGATCGGGGATCGGTGCGGCCGAAAACAGTGCCTGCGTATAAGGATGCGCAGGATGTTCGAAGACCGTCTGGCAATCGCCGGCTTCCACCACCTTGCCGAGATAGAGCACCAGCACGTCGTCCGAGATCAGCCGCACGACGGAAAGGTCGTGGCTGATGAAGATCAGCGTCAGGCCGAACTCTTTCCGGAGCCTGCGCAGCAGCGTGATGACCTGCCCCTGGATCGAAACGTCAAGGGCCGATACCGGCTCGTCGCAGATGATGAGCTTCGGCCTCGTCACCACCGCGCGGGCAATGCCGATGCGCTGTGCTTGACCGCCGGAAAATTCATGCGGGTAGCGGTTGATCATTTCCGGCACGAGGCCGACAGCGCTCATGATCTCGCGAACACGTTCGAGGCGCTGCGCTTTGGAAAGCTTCGGCTCGAAGACGCTCAGCGGCTCGGCGATGATGTCGCCGACCGTCATGCGCGGGTCGAGCGATGCGATCGGATCCTGGAAGATGATCTGCATGTCGCGGCGCGCGGCGCGCATCTCTTCGTCCGACAGGTCCAGCAGATTGCGGCCCTGCCAGAGGATGCGGCCCTCCTGCGAGCGTAGGAGCCGCAGGATGGAGCGGCCGAGCGTGGACTTTCCGCAGCCGGATTCGCCGACGATGCCGAGCGTGCGGCCCTCCTTCAAGTCGAAGCTGACATTGTTGACGGCCGTCAGCATCACCGGCGGCTTGAAGAAGCCTTTGGAGGGCAGTTCGAACTGGGTCGTCAGGTTCTCGACCCTCAACAGCGATCGTTCAGCCATGATTGAGAAGCTCCTCGATACGCGGGAAGGGGTGGAAGCAGGCTGCGCAATGGCGCGGTGACAGCGTTTCGAGCGGCGGCGGACGATCGATGCAATCGTCTTCTACCTTGGGACAGCGCGGCGAGAAGTTGCAGCCTTTCGGCAGGTGCTGCAGGTTCGGCGGCCGCCCGGGAATGACGACGAGCTGGTCGACGTCCTGGTCCGGGCGCGGGATCGCTGCGTGCAGTGCCGCCGTATAGGGATGTGCCGGATTTTCAAAGAGCTCATCGACCGGCGCTTCCTCGACGATGCGGCCGGCATACATGACTGCGACGCGATCGGCGAGGCCGGCAACGACGCCAAGATCGTGGGTGATCATCGCGAGCGCCGTATTCATCTCGGCCGTCAGATCGTTGAAGAGATCGAGGATCTGGGCCTGGATGGTGACATCGAGCGCGGTGGTGGGCTCGTCGGCAATCAGGAGCTTCGGCTTGGTAAGCAATGCCATGGCAATCACGATGCGCTGGCGCATGCCGCCCGAGAGCTCGTGCGGATAGAGGTTGAAGCGGCGCGTGGGGTCGGGGATGCCGACCCGCTTCAGCATATCGAGCGCTTCGGCAGAAGCTGCGCGCGCCGTGAAACCGCGATGAACCTCAAGCTGTTCCGTCAGTTGGCGGGAAATCCTGAGAGACGGATTCAAGGCGGTCATGGGGTCCTGGAAGACCATGGCCATGTCCTTGCCGCGCACCTGATCGAGTTCACGTGGCTTCAGCGACAGCACATCCCTGCCTTCGAGCAGCGCCTGGCCGCTGGTCTTGCCGTTCTTGGCGAGCAACCCCATGATGCCTAGGAAGGTCTGGCTTTTGCCGGAGCCGGACTCGCCGACGATCGCGATGCGCTCGCCGCGCTTGATCGTGAGGTTCATGTTGGAGACGGCCTTCACCTGGCCGTCCGGCGTTTCGAAGGTGATCGAGTAGTCTTTGAGTTCGAGAAGGTTGTCGGTCATCGTTTAGCGATCCTTCGGGTCGAACGCGTCGCGCAGGCCGTCGCCGATGAAGAGCAGGCTGAGCAGCAGGGCGACGAGGAAGCTTGCCGGGAAGACCAGCAGCCAGGGCATGCTTTCCATTGCATCGGTGCCTTCGGCAATCAGCGTGCCGAGCGAGGTCAGCGGCTCCTGAACGCCGAAGCCGAGATAGGAAAGGAAGCTCTCCGTGGCGATGATTTCGGGAACGGTAAGTGCCGCAAAGATGACCACCGGGCCGACGAGGTTCGGAATGACGTGCTTGAGGATGATCTTGAAAGGCCTCTGCCCTGAGGCGCGTGCAGCCTCGATGAATTCGCGCTGCTTGATCGACAGTGTCTGGCCGCGGACGATGCGGGCCATGGTCAGCCACTCCAGCGCGCCGATCGCGGCGAAGAGCAGATAGACGTTACGGCCGAAGATCACCATCAGCAAGATTACGAACAGGATGTAGGGGAGTGCATACATTATGTCGACGAAACGCATCATGACCGAATCCAGCCTGCCGCCGATATAGCCGGAGACGGCGCCGTAGAGCACGCCGATGACGACGGAGACGACGGTTGCCGTCAGCGCGACGGCAAGCGAGACGCGGGTGCCGTAAAGCACGCGGGCCAGAAGATCGCGGCCGTTCGGATCGGTGCCGAAGTAATGCCCGCTTGCAAAGTCCGGAGGTGTGCGGAAGGCGGCCCAGTCCGGATCTTCATAGTTGAAGGGAATGAAATAAGGGCCGAGAAAGGCGAGGAGGACGAGCAGCGCCAGCACCGCGATGGAGATTACCGCCGCCTTGTTGCGTGACAGGCGCCGAAGCGCATCCTTGGTGAGCGAGCGGCCTTCGGGGGCTAGGCCTTCGGCCTGCAGCAACTCGGCGGCGAGCAGCTCGCGTTTTGCGGGGTTGAGGATCATCGGTTTCTCACTTTCGGATCGAGCCACGCATAGGCGATGTCGACGAGAAGGTTGAGGAAGACGATCAGCACCATGTAGAAGATGACCGTTCCGAGAACCATGCCGTAGTCGCGGTTCAGCGCTGCAGTGATGAAATAGCGGCCGATGCCGGGCAGTCCGAAGACGCTCTCGACAACCAGCGAGCCGGTGAGAAGATAGCTTGCCGCCGGTCCGAGATAGGAGACGACGGGCATCATGGCGGGCTTCAGCGCGTGGCGCATGACCGTCAGGCGCGGACCGATGCCTTTTGCCTTGGCCGTCCGGATGAAGTTCTGGTTCATGACCTCGATCATCGAGCCGCGTGTGATGCGCGATATGCGTCCGGCATGCGGCAGCGCCAGAACGACGATTGGCATGACAAGGAATTTGAAGGAGCCGTCACCCCAGCCGCCGACTGGAAGCCATCCGAGACGGATACCGAAAACGAGCTGCAGGATCGGGGCGATCAGGAAGTTGGGAAGCACGACGCCGATCAGAATGAGTGCGCCCAGGACATAGTCGGGCGTCTTGTTCTGGTAGAGCGCTCCCAGACAGCCGACGGTAACGCCGACAAGGATGGCGAGCAGGAAGGCGGCGGTGCCGATCGTGAAGGTATAGGGCAGGCCGATCAAGATCTGCTGCCCGACGGTGAAATCTTCGCTGGCGAAGGACGGACCAAGATCGCCTTTCAACAGGTCGCTGACATATATCATATACTGCTGGATCAGCGGCTTATCCAGATTGTAGTGGGCCGCAAGGTTCTTCATGATGACCGGCGGCAATGGCCTTTCGCCATCGAAGGGGCCGCCGGGGGCAAGGCGCAAAACGAAAAAGCAGGCTGTGACGGCGATCCAGAGAACGGGGATCGTCGACAGCAATCGACGGAGTGCATATTTGATCATGATCGTGGGCCGGCCCTTCCCGCAGACCGCGGGAAGGGCCGTTTTCCTTACTCTTTCATCGACAGCCAGCGCGTACGGTGGATGTCCTGCACGTTGTCGACGAAGCCCTCGATCTTCGGCGAGACGACGTTCTTCGAGACGTAGTAGTAGATCGGCAAGGCGGCGGAATCGTCCAGCGCCAGCTGCTCGGCCTTCTTGAAGATTTCGGCGCGCTTGGCCAGATCCGTCTGCGCGTTGCCTTCCTTGATCAGCTTGTCGTATTCGGGGCTAGACCAGCGGCCATAGTTCATCTGAACGCCGGTAACGAGCAGGTTCAGGAAGTTGTCCGGATCGTTGTAATCGGCAAGCCAGCCGGCGCGGCCGATTTCCACTTCACCACTTTTCAGCTGATCATAATGCACCTTGGTCTCGGCATTGACGAGTTCGATATTCACGCCGAGCGGCTTCCACATGGCGGCAATCGCCACGGCGATGCGCTTGTGGTTGTCATTGGTGTTGTACTTGAGCTGTGCCTTTAGTGGATGATCAGGGCCGAAACCTGCTTCCGTAAGCAGTTTCTTCGCTTCGACGACCTTCTCGCTGTAGGGCAAATCTTTCCAGGAGACGTAGGCCGGCTCGCCGTAGTTGGCCGTACCCGGCGGCACCCACGAATAAGCCGGCAGTTCACCCGTTCCGAGAATCTGCGGGCCGATGACCTCGCGATTGATCGCCATGGAAAGAGCCTGGCGGACGCGCTTGTCGCTGAATGGCGGCTTGGTCGAGTTGATCACGTAGTAATAGAGGCCGGAGAACGGAGCCACGTGGGCCTGACCGGGCAGGTTCTTCTTCATCCATTCGTACTGATCGGTCGGGAAGTCCGTAAGGATGTCGAACTCGCCGGCGCGGTAGCGCTTCAGCGCGGCTTCCTGGTCTTCAAGCACGAAGAACTTCGCGCCGTCGATCTTCAGATCTTTGACACCATAATATTGGTCGTTCTTGACGGTTGTAACGTGCGATCCAGGCACCCACTCGACGGGCTTGTAGGGGCCGTTGGTGACGATGTTACCGATCTTGACCCAGTCCGCGCCCTTGGCTTCGACGACATGTTTCGGCAGCGGATATGCGGTGTAGTGAGTCAACGCGCCGATGAAATACGGTGTCGGGGCTTCGAGCGTAATCTCGAGCGTCTTATCGTCGATTGCCTTGACGCCCAGCTGGTTGAAATCGGTGATCTCGCCCTTGTTGATCTTTTCGGCATTCTTGATGGTAAACTGCAGATAGGCGTAGTCGGCGGCATTCTTCGGGTCCATGAGGCGCTGGAAGGCGAAGACGAAGTCTCCGGCCGTTACCGGCTGGCCGTCGGACCACTTGATGCCGTCGCGCAGCTTGAAGGTGTAAACTTTGCCGTCATCCGAGACGGTCCAGCTTTGGGCCTGGCCCGGAATCGGATCGAGCTTAGCATCTTCAGCCACCAGCCCTTCGAAGATGTCGCCGGCAATGCGATTCTCCCAGTCGCCGGAGAGCTTTTGCGGATCGAGCGATGCCGGATCGCCGCCATTGTGGATATTGAGCGTGACCGCGTGGGCCGAGAAAGCCAGCAATGTGCCAAGCATTGCTGAGGCTAGAAATTTTTTCGTTGTATGGGTCATATTGGGCCACCTTTCCAGGCTTTTTTGCCTATTCTTAGTCATTTGTTCCCGGTTTTTGACCTGTTACGTGCAAGTCAATGCGCACCTTATCGCAAAGGTTTGGCGTTGCAACCCCCAATGAAAGAGGGTTGCTCGAGGTGTGGACAAGCCCGTGGGCGGCGTTTCCTTTTCTATGTGCGTCCCGCCCAAAAGAGGTCGCCGGCGCAGTTGTTTTTTGTTTTCCGGGCTTTAGTCTGTGCGCATTTCGAATGGCGCGGAGAATCCGGCAAATGGCGATACAGGCAGCGGAGTGGTGGCGGGGTGCGGTCATCTATCAGGTTTATCCACGATCGTTTCAGGATACGAACAGTGACGGTCTCGGCGACCTCAAGGGCATTACCCGCCGCCTCCCTCATATCGCCAATCTCGGCGTCGATGCGATCTGGCTTTCGCCCTTCTTCAAATCGCCGATGGCTGACATGGGCTACGACGTCTCGGACTACTGCGACGTCGATCCGATCTTCGGGACGCTCGATGATTTCGACGAGATGATGGCTGTTGCCCATTCGCTGAAGTTAAAGGTCATCATCGACCAGGTGATCTCCCATACGTCCGACCAGCATCCGTGGTTTGTCGAAAGCCGCTCGAGCCGCACGAATCCCAAGGCGGACTGGTATGTCTGGGCCGACCCGAAGCGCGACGGCACGGCGCCGAACAACTGGCTTTCGATCTTCGGCGGGCCGGGCTGGGAATGGGATGGCGTACGGCGGCAATATTACCAGCACAATTTCCTGACCTCGCAGCCGGACCTCAACTTCCATAACAGGGAAGTCCAGGATGCGGTGCTGAAGACCGTGAAGTTCTGGCTCGACCGCGGGGTCGACGGCTTCCGGCTCGATACGGTCAACTATTACTTCTGCGACAAGCTGCTTCGCGACAATCCGCCCCATGAGCCGGATACGAGCGACGGCGGTCTCGATGCACCGGACAGCAACCCCTACGGCATGCAAAACCATCTCCATGACAAGACGCAGCCGGAAAACCTCGATTTCCTGAAGCGCTTCCGGACGCTGCTCAATCAATATGAAGCGCGAGCGACGGTCGGCGAGGTCGGTGACGGCGCGCGGTCGCTGAAGACTGTCGCGGCCTATACGAGCGGCGCCGACAAGCTGCACATGTGCTACACCTTCGATCTGCTCGGACCGGATTTCACGGCCGCGCATATCCGCAACTGCGTCGAGACCTTTCAAAAGACGGTTGTCGACGGCTGGGTGTGCTGGGCCTTCTCCAACCACGACGTCAAGCGCCATGTGAGCCGTTTCGCAAAAGCCGAGGAGGAGCGGCCGATGATCGCCAAGCTGGCAATTTCCGTGTTGGCGGCGCTGCGCGGCTCGATCTGCCTTTATCAGGGTGAAGAGCTGGGACTTGCCGAAGCGGAACTTGCCTTCGAGGATCTGCGCGATCCTTACGGCATCCGCTTCTGGCCTGCCTTCAAAGGTCGCGACGGATGCCGCACGCCGATGCCCTGGGAGGCCGGCAAGGCGCATGCAGGCTTCACGTCGGCAGAGAAAAGCTGGCTGCCTGTTCCCTACGAGCAGGCAGCCCTTTCCGTCGATACGCAGGAAGAGGACGTAAACTCGGTCCTTACTCATTATCGCCGGATGCTGGAATTCCGGAAGCGGCATCCAGCGTTGCTTGACGGCGATATGGATTTCATCGGTACAAATCAGGATCTCTTGGCATTCACACGCGAGAAAAATGGAGAGAAACTGCTCTTCGTCTTCAACCTGACCCGCAAGCCGGCGGAGTTCAGATTGCCCGTGGGAATGACGCTTGGCGAGCACGTCGACATGCCGGGCTCTGGCGAATTGGCTGGAAAAGAGTCGATCCAGCTTGAAGCGCTGAGCGCGCATTGTAGCCGCATTTGACGCAGGCGGTCGAAGGGATCACTTCAACGGCTTATCAAAATGCCTTTCACCCGATCAGCACAAACCGGTCCACGTCCACCATGCCCCGGTCCGAAATCTTCAGGTGCGGGATCACGGGCAGCGGCAGGAAGGCGAGCTGAAGGAAGGGTTCTTCCAGCGTCGCGCCGAGCGCGTAGGCTGCCTTTCGGAGATGGTGGAGAGTGTCGCGGACCGTTTCGTAAGGTTCGAGGCTCATCAGGCCGGCGACGGGGAGGGCGATTTCGCCCGTCACCTTGCCGTCCTCGACGACCACGAAGCCGCCTTTGATTTCGCCGAGGCGGTTGGCCGCGAACGCCATATCATCCTCGCTGACGCCGACGACACAGATGTTGTGGCTGTCATGGCCGACGGTGGAGGCGATCGCTCCTTTCTTTAGACCAAAGCCCTGGACGAAGCCGTTGGCGTGGTTGCCGTTCTTGCCGTGACGCTCGATGACAGCGACTTTGATGATGTCGTTTTCGAGATCGATGCCGGTCTGGTTTCCCTTTGCCGGAAGGCGATGCCGGCGAAATTCGGTGATGATCTTGCCGGGGGTGACACCGATGACCGGCGTCTCGCCTTCGGTGGCCGGGACGCCGAAATGAGTGGCGCTGACGGGTCGCGCCTTCACGCTGTCGAGACCCACTGGCGCGACCGGCTTGCGGGTGGCGAAGAGTTCATCGCTGACGCGGCGGCCGGCAGAGAAGACGATCTCGGCTTTGCAGCGCTCCAGGCTATCGATGACGGCGAGATCGGCGCGCCAGCCAGGCGCGATGAGGCCGCGATCCATCAATCCGAAGGCGCGGGCGGCGGAGATCGAGGCGGCGCGGTAGATCGCAAGCGGCTCGACACCGCTCGCAATTGCGGTGCGGATCATGTAGTCGAGATGGCCCTGCTCGGCAATGTCGAGCGGATTGCGGTCGTCGGTGCACAGCGCGAGATAGGGCGACAGACGCTCGGTGATGATCGGCATCAAGGCCTTCAGGTCCTTCGAGACCGAACCTTCGCGGACGAGGATGTGCATTCCTTTGCTGATCTTTTCGAGGGCCTCTGCTACAGTCGTGCATTCATGCTCGGTGCGGATTCCGGCCGCGAGGTAACCGTTGAGGTTTATCCCGCGCAGCAACGGGGCGTGACCGTCGATATGGCTGCCCTGGAACGCTTCTAGCTTTTCCATGCAGACCGGGTCCTTGTGGATCACGCCGGGGAAATTCATGAACTCCGCAAGGCCGATGACCTTGGGATGATCGCGGAAGGGCAGGAGCTTCTCGATCGGCAGATCCGCCCCGGATGTCTCAAGATGCGTGGCAGGCACGCAGGAGGAGAGCTGGACGCGGATATCCATGATCGTTTCGAGCGACGAATCGAGGAAAAACTGGATACCGTCGGCGCCGAGCACATTGGCGATCTCGTGCGGATCGCAGATGGCGGTGGTGACGCCATAGGGCAGAACGCAGCGGTCGAATTCATGCGGCGTGACGAGTGAGGATTCAATGTGGAGATGCGTGTCGATGAAACCTGGAACGACGATCTTGCCGGAGATGACGATCTCGGTTTCCCCCTCATATGTGCCGCAGGTGCCGACGATGCGGTCGCTGCCGATGGCGATGTCGGATTCGACCAACTCGCCGGTCACGAGATCGAAGAAACGTCCGCCTTTCAAGACGATATCGGCCGGCACGCGGCCTGTGCCCTGGTCGATGAGGCGTTCGAGCTTGGTGGTCATGGACATCCTCGTTCTGGCTATCCGTCCGTTATAGCTGAAGTGCCGGACAAAGCGCTATAAGCGAGACTGCTCCACAAATGAAAACCGGGCGCCGATAAGACGCCCGGTCAATGGGATTCGACTGTCGGGCCTTATTCGGCGGCGACGATCTTGCCGCCTTCCCACTTGTAGAGCGCAAAACTCTGCGAGGTGAGATCGCCGGTTTCGCCATAGGTGAGCTTGCCGATCGCGGTTGCGATCGGTTCGCCGCTCTTGAGGGCGGCGGCAACAGCTTCGGAGTCTTCGGCGCTGCCAGCCTTCTCAATGCCGGCCTTGAGGACTTCGACGGCCGCGTAAGCATTCAGCGTGAAGGCTTCGGCCGGGATGTTCTTGGCGGCAAGCGCGTCGGAGGCTGCCTTGGAGTCAGCGCTCTTCGTCGCGTCGGATGCGTTGGTGAAGACGGTGCCTGCAGCAGCTTCCGTGCCGATATTCCAGAATTCGCTATTCGAGAGGCCGTCACCGCCGATGATCGTTGCCTTGACGGAAAGATCAGCGAGCTGACGGGCAAGCAGGCCGCCTTCCGGGTGGTAGCCGCCGAAGTAGATCACGTCGACATTTTCGGCCTTGAGGCGGGTGGTGAGCGCGCTGAAATCCTTGTCGCCGGGGGTGATCGCATCATTGATGACCTCGGTGACACCGCCGGCATTGAGCGTTGCCTTGAAGGCGTCGGCAAGGCCCTTGCCATAGGCGCCCTTGTCGTTGACGATGGCGACGCGCTTGTCTTTGAAGTTCTTGAGCACGTATTTGCCGGCGACTTCGGCCTGCTGGTCGTCGCGGCCACAGGTGCGCAGCACATTGGTGAGGCCGCGCTTGGTGAGATCCGGTGCTGTCGCCGTCGGGGTCACCATCAGGATGCCGTTTTCGGCAAGCACGTCGGAAGCGGGGATGGCGACGCCGGAGGTGACCGGACCGACGACGAAGCGGATGCCTTCGCCGACGAGCTGGTTTGCGGCGGAAACGCCCTGCTTCGGCTCGCCCGCGTCGTCGGCAGTCTTCAGGACTACCTTTTGGCCGAGGATGCCGCCTTTCTTGTTGATCTCGTCAACGGCGGTCTGCGCGCCATTCTTGACCTGGTCGCCATAGGCGGCAACGGGGCCGGTCAGCGGTGCGATCAGGCCGATGGTGATGTCGGCATAGGCAAATGGCGCAAAGGCCAGCGATGCGACAAGGGTCGCGCCAGTCAAAGTCTTCAGACTCATTTTCGTTCTCCTTGGGGTGGGGCCTTCCGGCCCGCGATGACTGCCGCGACAACGAAACCCGTTCGCTCAACACCTCAAAGGGATGCGCCAAAAGACGACGGCTACGGTGCGGTCAACGCGCCTTCCGGCCACTTTTGGCTTCGGAAGGCACAACCAATTTTCTATGAATTTTGCTGCGATTACGCAAGGAGATAACAAAGCGCGGCCCGTCTTCGGTAAATTCGGGAAGAAACAGGCGTCGATCGCGATTTTTTTAAGTTTTCACGATCTACCTTGTTGGAAGGGCTCTTTGCAGGAAGGCGACGATCATATCGGCAACTTGCCGATGAATGGCGTTTCGATCCGCGCCCTGACCATCCTTGCAGACGATGCTTTCGCCCGGAGCTTCCTGCTCAATCAGCGCTGCCGCTCCCGGTTTGCAAGACTGCATGAAACTGAAATGCAGAGAGCCGGGGACGAAAGCATAGGAGGTCGTGGCAGAAGGCAGATACTGGGCCAAATAGGCAGAGTCCTTGTTGGTGGCGGCGATATCCGCTTTGGCGGCGGTCTCCTTGTCGACATCCTCGGCCGCTCCGACCACGAGCGCTGGCACGCGGACGGACGCGAGGCTTTGCGGCGTAAGGCCGCGTCCTGGGCCGAGGTCAAGCGTGACGACCGCGCCGATCCGCCGATCGCTGAGATCGGCACCCAACGCTAAAGTAGAGGCTGCGTCCCGCCCGACACCCAACGCCTTGAATATCTTACAATAGACAGAGCCGAACTGCGTCATGCAATTCGTCATTGCACCCTTGGCATCGAAGCGACCTCCGGCAAGTTCGATGACCGTCCATCCGCCAAGCGAATGACCGATGGCAGCGATGCGGTCGCTCGCAATGCCGCCGGTTAACTCCCGAACGGAAAGCAACGCGTCGATAACGCGGCTAAGATCGCGCGGACGCTTCCAGAGAACTACGGCTTCAGGTGGCCGCATATCGAAGGTGGTCGTGCCGGGGTGGTCGGGGGCTGCGACGACATAGCCCTTGTGGACTAGTTCCCTTGCGAGCCAGGCAAGGTTGCGCCAACTGCCGCCATAGCCGTGTGAAAGAAGCACCAGCGGGTGAGGACCGGTCTGGGTTTCGGCATCCTTGACGACAGGCTGGCCCCTGAAGGCGGGCGTTTCGCCGAGCAGTACCGGCACCCGGTCGGTGTCCGTGGGATACCAGATGCTGACATGCATGGGGCGGCTGCCCTGTTCGTCCGGCAAGATCATCTCGCGGAACCCAACGGCGGCGAATGCTGACTGGGCGGAGAATGAGACGAGCAAGGCGATAAGAAGCATGAACTTGAGCATGGAAAACCTCCGGCTGGAAATGAACTCGTCCTTCCTGCCGGGAACGTGTGCGGGCAGCGACCCGCAACGCGATCGAGGTCGCCGCGTTCGCGGAAATCACGGCTCTCTCATGGATGTGGTTCCATGGAGCGAATGCGTGAAACCAACGACGGCGGCTCTACCGGCCGACACCGCGTATTAACTCGGGGGACGGCGGCTAGGTGGCCAACGCGCTTTGGCAACCGTCCGTGTTCCAAAACGCTCTGGCTATCTGCCGTTACATTCGAAGCGGCCTTTCATCCAAACGATCATGAGATCATCACCTGTCGCATCATGGGCGGCGGGGTTGGCCTTCAAAAACCTGCAGAGATCGTCCGATATTTCTTTGGCAGACACATTTGTTGGAAGGCAAAAGTTCATCCCACCTGATTGGCCATAGTACGCACCATCGACCATTCTGTCAGCTCGAAAGGGCGGCGTTTCGAGGTTCCGGCGAGCAAGGTATTCGTCCCGTCCCCACTTCTCTAGCCACCCCGTTACGTAGCCCTTAACGAATTCACGAGAGCTCAGACAATCCGCGTATAGGGTTCCTCCCGTCGAAAAGCCTTCCGGCAGCTTCGACGAGGCTGTGGCCATGAACATCGTCGCGACCAGTAGAGAAATCTGCATGGATTAATTCTGATGGCAGTATCCGCCCCGCGTTAGCGCGAAGCCTCTCCCCGCTTGCGGGGAGAGGCTAAGGTGAGGGCAGACGCTTGCGCCGGTCTCAAATGTTGTTCTGCAAAATCCCGCGCAGTTTGCCGAAGAGCTCGTCGATGTGCTTCTTTTCGATGATGAGCGGCGGGGAAAGGGCGATGATGTCGCCTGTGGTGCGGATCAGCAAGCCGTTCTCATAGGCCCTCAGGAAGGCGGTGAAGGCGCGCTTGGTGGGTTCGCCGGCGATTGGGTCGAGTTCGATCGCGCCGATCAGACCGGTGTTGCGGATGTCGATGACGTTCGGGCAGTCCTTCAGCGAGTGAAGGGCGTCGGCCCAGTAATCCGCGAGTTCGCCAGCACGGGTGAGCAGGCCTTCTTCCTTGTAGGTGTCGAGGGTGGCAAGCGCGGCGGCGGCGGCGATCGGGTTGCCCGAATAGGTGTAGCCGTGGAAGAACTCGATCATGTGCTCCGGGCCATTCATGAAGGCGTCATGAATCTCGGAGGTGACGAAGACGGCGCCCATCGGGATGACGCCGTTGGTGAGGCCCTTGGCGGTGGTGATGATGTCGGGCTTCACATCGTAGTACTGCGCTGCAAAGGGAGCGCCGAGGCGGCCGAAGCCGGTGATGACTTCGTCGAAGATCAAAAGGATACCGTGCTTGGTGCAGATTTCGCGAAGCTTCTGCAGGTAGCCCTTCGGAGGAATGAGAACGCCGGTGGAACCTGCGACCGGCTCGACGATGACAGCGGCGATCGTGGAGGCATCATGCAACGTGACGATGCGCTCCAGCTCGGTTGCGATGTCGCCGCCATGTTCCGGCTCACCGCGGGTGAAGGTGTTCTTGCCCGGCTGGTGCGTATGCGGCATGTGGTCGACGCCGGTCAGAAGCGTACCGAACATCTTGCGGTTGGAGACGATGCCCCCGACCGAGATGCCGCCGAAATTGACACCGTGATAGCCGCGTTCGCGCCCGACCAGGCGGAAGCGGGAGCCGTTGCCCTTCACCCGATGGTAGGCAAGAGCCACCTTGAGCGCCGTCTCCACCGACTCGGATCCGGAGTTGGTGTAGAGGACGTGATCCATGCCTTCCGGCGCGATATCGACGAGGCGGTTCGCAAGCTCGAAGGCCTTTGGATGGCCGAGCTGGAAGGCTGGGGCATAATCGAGCTCGCCGGCCTGCTCGCGGATCGCCTCGGTGATCTTCGGCCGGCAGTGGCCGGCATTCACGCACCAGAGACCGGCGGTGCCGTCAAGGACCTGACGGCCGTCATGGGTCGTGTAGTACATGTCCTTGGCGCCGACGAACATGCGCGGCTCCTTCTTGAATTGCCGGTTTGCCGTAAAGGGCATCCAGAAGGCGCGAAGATCGTTCGGTGCGTTGAGGCGATTGGACATGCTGTTCTCCTGGCCGTCGCGGGGCCGTCCCCGGGGCTTTGCGCCCATATTTTTACTGTTCGGTCAAATTATCAGCGCTTCTTGAGGCGTCAAGCCATGGACGCCGTCGATGGCGCGTTCCGGCCCTTGGCGTATGAAACGCCGCAGCGTTCTCGCAAACAACAGAACCGGCAAATCGAGAGATTTGCCGGCCAAAATTATACTATCGTGCTGAAATACTGCTTGCCGTGCGGTTTCGGAGACATCCCTTTGGCAGCACGGCTTTTTTAGCAAACATTATGTCTGCGTTATTATGCTGCAGATCTGCTGCGGCCCTGGACTGCATAAATGTCCTCGAGCGTCGCCAGGATCTTCATCACCGGTTCCGAATTGCTCGAGTAATAAATGGTCTGCGCGTCACGGCGGGTCTTTACCAGCTTCTGGGCCCGCAGCTTTGACAGATGCTGCGAAAGCGCGGACTGGCTGAGGCCAACCTGGGTCGCAAGGACGCCGACAGGAACCTCGCCTTTGACGAGACTGCAGAGGATCAGGAGGCGCTTGGGGTTCGCCATCGCTGATAAAAGGGCGGCCGCCACGTTAGAGTGGTCTGAAAGGTCAGTGGTTTCCATATTTCCAATCTTCCTAAGCGAATTATGTATCCGTATAGGCACAGGGCGTTAGACGGGGGTTGGCGGACGTTCAAAACGTAGCAACTGGTCCGGAAGATTGTATATACCTAAATTTCACGTAGCGAGTATGCTATTTTAGATATGTGTGACTTAATGTCCGTCGCATTCTCGATGGGTGACTCAAATTCGCAACGGTTGAGCAAATCACCGGAAATAGCGTCGAACCCTGCGCAATCCACTCCACATATGCGCCATGCTGCATTCCTCGGCGCCTTAAAAAGCTTCGCAAGCACTTCAGACAGGTCGGCATGCTCCTCTACTAAATCTCGCACTGTCTGCGCTGCCTGCGCTGCAACGGCCTCGTTCGCGGGCGAGAGAATCATGAGGTCGGCACCTTCCAGAAGATAGGCGCGGCCGAAGCCGCCATTGAGGCTTGCCGACTGCGGAGTGAGACGGAAGAAACGGAAGTCCGGGAAGTCGATATAGAGCTTCGCCTTTGCATGCCGGTCGAGGAAACGGGTGCGAATGCGTTGGTGAACGGCGCTTCCGCGCTCGACCGGTTCGGCAATGCATTGAGTGGTGAGCCGCGGATGCGCAAGGGGATCGCCACTGCCAGGTTCGCCAGTCAAGAGGGACGCGCGCGGGTCGGTCTCCAGCGCCTTCGTATGCGTCGACAGCGCCGAAACGAGGATGACGGGCACGCCGTCGATATCTGTGCCGAGCAGAACGCGGCTCGCAAACGGGAAGCCGGTCGCGGGCTCGAGCGCGGCAAGTGCACCATAGCGGGCGGAACGCAAAAGAACGCGCGCGAGCTTGCGCGCTTCTTCGTCCGTTTCCCTGAGTACGGAAGCCTGATCTTTCATGTCCACTTTCTTGACGGAAGCAGACGACCGGATCAAGCCTGTTCTTTGCGCCGGTGCTGGGTCAGCCCGGCAACGACATCCTGAGCCGAAATTGTGCCGATGATGGCGCCGTTTTCGACGACGCCGATGCTGCCTGGCTGGCGGGCGAGCGCGTCGAGAATATCGACGAGCGGCGTTTGGGCGCGCGCCGTGGCGCTGACGCTCGCCCCCGCCGCATGGCCAAGGCCCGGTTGCATCACGTCCTGCGCCGTCAGCATGCTGATCGGGTTCATGTGCTGGACGAAGTCGGCGACATACTGATCGGCAGGGTTTTTGACGATATCCTGCGGCGTACCGCACTGGATGATGCGCCCGCCTTCCATGATGGCGATGCGGTTGCCGATGCGGAAGGCCTCGTCGAGATCGTGGCTGACGAAGAGGATCGTCTTCTTCAGGCGCCGCTGGAATTCGAGAAGCTCGTCCTGCAGGCGGGTGCGGATCAGCGGGTCGAGCGCGGAGAACGGCTCGTCCATGAGCAGGATCGGCGCGCCGGTCGCAAAGGCGCGGGCGAGGCCGACACGCTGCTGCATGCCGCCGGAGAGCTCGTTGACCTTGCGGTCCGCCCACTTCGTCAGGTTAACGAGTTCAAGCTGCTCCTCGACCCGTTTCTTGCGCTCGGCGTCCGGCATGCCGGCAAGTTCGAGGCCGAAGCCGACATTCTCCGCAACCGTGCGCCAGGGCAGCAATGCGAACTGCTGAAACACCATGGAGACGGTGTGCATCCGCAGATCGCGGAGCGCCTTCGGGCTGCATGCATAGGGATCTACCGGGCCAGTTGCCGAGGAAACCGAAACCTTGCCGCGCACGACGGGAGCGAGGCCGTTGACGGCGCGCAGCAGCGTCGATTTGCCTGAGCCGGAAAGGCCCATGAGCACGAGAATTTCTCCTTCCTCGATCGTGAGCGAGGCATCGGCGACGCCGAGAACGAGACCGGTTGCGGCGCCGATCTCGTCGCGGGTCTTTCCCTGATCGACGAGAGAGAGGGCAGTTTGTGGCTTATCGCCGAAGATGATGCTGACATTGTCGAAGCGGACCGAGGTCATGCGCCGTCTCCTTCGCCTGCCGTGCGGAACATGCGGTCCAGAATGATCGCCAAGATGACGATACAGAGACCGGCCTGGAAGCCCATGGAGACATTCACCGTGTTTAGGGCGCGAACGACGGGCTTTCCAAGGCCATCGGCGCCGACGAGCGCAGCGATGACCACCATCGACAGCGACAGCATGATCGTCTGCGTGAGACCGGCCATGATCTGCGGCATCGCGAAGGGCAGCTCGACCTTGCGCAGCACCTGCGTCGGCGTTGCGCCAAAGGACTCGGCTGCCTCCACGAGGGAGGGCGGTGTCGAGATGATGCCGAGGCGGGTCAGACGGATCGGCGCAGGGATGGCAAAAATCACGGTCGCGATCAGGCCTGGCACCATGCCGAGGCCGAAGAGAATGAGTGCGGGGATCAGGTAGACGAATGTCGGGATCGTCTGCATCAGGTCGAGCACGGGGCGCATGATGGAGAAGACCCAGGCGCGTCTTGCCCCGGCAATGCCGAGCGGAATGCCAATCGCCATACTGACGAATGTGGAGGCGAGAACGAGCGCCAGCGTTTCCGTCGTCTCCTTCCAGTAGCCCTGGTTCATGATCAGCAGCAAACCGAGCAAGGTGAAGACCGCAACGCCGATCGAGCGACGGAGCCAATAGGCAATCGCCGTGATGGCGAGGAGCACGATCAGCGGATGTGGCGCCTGCAGAATGAAGAGCAATGCGCCGATCACGTGCGAGAGAGCGAAGGCTAGCCTATCGAAAAACCATTCGCCGCTCGACGTCAGCCAGTCAACGGTGGATTTGGCGACGGGGCCAATAGGGATTTTGTAGTCGGTGATCCAGTTCAACGAGCGCGCCTATCCGAAAGAGCAGAGATCAGGATGAAACAAAAAGGGGCGGCGCGTGGGCCGCCCCGTTCATCAGTTTCAAAGGCCGAGGCCGGACTTGACGGCCGCGGCGGCGTCCTTGCCGTCCTTGGTCGTGACGCCGGCGAGCCAGGGCTCGACTGCTGTCGGATTTGCCTTCAGCCATTCGGTTGCCGCGACCTGCGGATCCTCACCATCATTGAGGATCTTGCCCATGATCTGGTTTTCCATCTCCAAGCTAAACTTCAAGTTGGACACGAACTTGCCGACGTTCGGGCATTCGGTGACGAAGCCTGCGCGGGTGTTGGTATAGACCGTCGCGCCGCCGAAGTTGGGGCCGAAGGTGCTGTCGCCACCCGTGAGATAGGTCATCTTGAAGTTCTCGTTCATCGGATGAGGTGCCCAACCGAGGAATACGACCGGCTTACCGTCCTTTTCGGCACGGGCAACCTGCGCCAGCATACCCTGTTCGGAGGACTCGACGACTTCAAGTCCGCCCATTCCCATCTCGTTCTTCTCGATCAGGGTCATGACAAGGCGGTTGCCGTCGTTGCCCGGTTCGATCCCGTAGATCTTGCCGTCAAGAGCGTCCTTGTGCTTGCCGATATCGCTGAAGTCCTTGATGCCCATTTCGGCTCCCTTGGCGTTGGTGGCAAGCGTGTACTTGGCACCTTCGAGATTGGCTCCGATGGATTCAACCGACTTGTCGTCGAGATAAGGTTGGACGTCCTTCTGTTGTGCCGGCATCCAGTTGCCGAGGAACACGTCGATGTCCTTGTTCTTCAGCGACTGATAAGTGACCGGTACAGAGAGGACCTTGACGTCCGGCTCGTAGCCGAGGCTCTTCAAAACGACCGCGGCGGCGGCGGTTGTTGCGGTAATGTCCGTCCAGCCTACGTCCGAGAAACGGACGGTAGAGCAACTTTCGGGTTCTGCGGCAAATGATGCGGTTGCGATGGAAAGTGCGGCAACTGCAGTGGCGGTGATTAGTTTGAATGCGCTTGTTGTTTTCATTTTAGACTCCCAGTCTTAGGTTCCCAAGCCAAGCATCAATAGCCGACATTTACAAGCGACCTCAGTGTGTTTGCGCCGCATTGGCTACCCCGAATGCGACGTGTCGCATTTTTCATGACACGGCCGGTTTCCCGGGCATTTTACGATTTTTGCCTCCGGATTTCCTGTGATTATCGATTCTGCGGTCTTTTCTTTGCCGTTTCCAGCGTTCAGGAAGCAAAATACGGAGAAATCGATGGCAAAACTCTATTTCAACTACTCTACCATGAACGCCGGCAAATCGACCATGCTGCTGCAGGCGTCGTATAATTACCAGGAACGCGGTATGCGCACCGTGCTTTTGATCGCAGCCTTCGACGAGCGCACCGGCAAGGGTATCATCGGTTCGCGCATCGGGCTGGAAGCGAGCGCGATCGCTTTCGAGGGGCATACCGATCTTTTCGGTCTCATCAAGGAATTGAGCAGCGAAGGCGGCCCGATCGCCTGCATCTTCGTCGACGAAGCGAATTTCATGACGCGCGAGCACGTCTGGCAGCTCGCCCGCGTGGTAGACCGGCTGAACATACCGGTCATGGTCTACGGGCTTCGCACCGACTTCCAGGGCAAGCTGTTTCCGGCTTCCGAGGAACTGCTGGCGATTGCAGACGAGATGCGCGAGGTGCGCACAATCTGCCATTGCGGCCGCAAGGCGACAATGGTCGTGCGGCTCGGTGCTGACGGCGAGGTTGCGCGCGAGGGCGCGCAGATCGAAGTCGGCGGCAACGAGAAATACGTATCGCTCTGCCGCAGGCATTGGGACGATGCAATGAACGGCGAATGGCGCGCCGAGGCGGTTTGAGCTTCGGCCTCCGAGCGGCTAGGCTAAGCTCGGAGATTCTCTGGAGAAGCCGGTGCGCAAAACTCCCTCGTTCGACAGTCTATTTGAAGCAGCCGATGCGCTTGTCTCAACCCTGCGCACCGACGCAGCCGCGTGTGCTGCCTTCATCGAGGACTTTGCGCGCAACGCAGCGCAATCTGACGACGAGGCGTTTCTGGCGCAGCGCGATCGGTTCCAGGCTTTTGCCACAGCGCGCGTGGAGTTCGATGGGCTGCTTGGCGAAATGATGGCCGGCCTCGACCGCATGACGGCGGAGGTTTCGGCGGATCTGGACAGCTTCCGCGGCCTGACCGCGCGCGAGAAGCTGACCGGCTGGTTTTCGAGGCAGCGCATGTGGCATCTCCACAGTCAACGTGTGCGCGCAGCCCCCGTGATCGAGCGTCTGCTCGACCTGCTGTCGAAATCGAACACCATTGCGGGATTGGTCGGCAGCCACCGCGACTTCGCACTTGCCTGCCACAAGGCGGCTGAGCGCGGCGTTGTCACGATTGTCGGGCAGCGCCGCCGCCTTGTCGATGCCATCGATATTGCGCGGCTGCGCGTAAAGGAGCTGAACGCAAAAGCGCTGACGACGCAGGGGCGCATCGGCCTCTACGGCGGCAAGACCGAATGGGAGCGAATGGAGGCGGAGCGGCGCGCGCTCAAGGTGGAGGCCGACAAGATCGTCGAAGAAGAGCAGACGATGCGCCACGAAAGCCAGCGCCGCGAACGCTTCATTACAATGTTCCAGGCGCTTGTCGACGGGTTGAACAGCCAGATCGGTCTTTGCAATGCCTTGGCCCGCAAGCTTTCGATCGATACGGAAGAGCGGCTGATCATCTATCAGGCGCAGGTGGATGCCGACGCTCCGGGTTCGAAACGGAAGATAACGCAAGAGCTGTTTCCGCATATCGCCGGGCCGATCTCGCTCTTCGAAAAGGGTATGCTTGTTCCCCAGGAAATCGGACGGCGCAAGGCGGCAGCGGATGCGGACTTCGCCAGGAAGTTCGCAACTTTTGCCGAAAGCCACGACGCGGCCGATGCCCCGATCATCGACCTGACGCAAAAGCCTTCGAGGTTCACCCTGCGCTTCCTGCGCTCCAGATGACGGCTTAAAGGCAATAATCGCGATCCCTGATCTTTCTGGCCTGCGCGATCCGTTAAAAATCTCTCCTTCATGTTGTGCTCGATCGAGCAAACACATATGTGAAAGCAGAAATTTCTGACGTTCTGCTAGGAGAAGGGCATGCTCGACCGGATCGCCGGTTTCTTCAGGCTGATCGGCCGCACGATCGCCCGCTGGTTCAGCCTTCTTGCCGCCTGGGCGTTCTGGCCCTTCCTTGCCGCTCATGGCTGGTATCAGCGCCGGACTTGGATGATCCGAATTCCCATCATTGCGCTCGCGGCGCTGCTTGCGGTCCTTTACGCCTACTTCTTCTGGCAGACGCAGGTCTGGTCGAATTTCAATCCGTCCTTCGTCGACCAGTACCGTCTTTCGGAGCGCAAGGTCCCGGCCGGCCAGGAGCTGCCTGTTGCCGGCGGTGCAGCACCTGCGGCCAAGACCTGCCAGCGTTCTGCGATCGTCGATGTCGCTGCCGATCTGACCGACTTCAACGTCAACCAGAACGCATGGATATCGTCCATGCTGCTCTACCGTTTCGGGCTTTTCGGCATCGACTGGGATCATACGCCGTTCCTCGACAACAAGGCGTCCTTCCAGCGCGGAGTCAATCAGGCGGCCAGGCGGACATCGGCCGAGCTTGTCGATACGCTCGGGCGCGTGCGCGGCACCTCCGGCATTAACAACGATCTTCAGAGCGCCCGCGGCAATCTGCAATTCGACGAATACAGCTGGTATTTCGGGCTCAATCCGTTCGGGCCGAAGACGCCGACGCCGAGCTACTACCGTTCGGCCATCGGCAGCCTGCGCAAGTTCAATGCCGACCTTGCCAGCTGCAATGCTGTTTTTGACGGCCGTGCCGACAACCTCATCCAGTTCATCGACCGCATTGCCAACGATCTCGGCGGCACGTCCGACATGCTGGCGGAGCGCTCCGAAAATCACAATCGCGGCTGGTTCGACACGCGCGCTGATGACCGTTTCTGGTTCGCCTATGGGCAGCTCTACGCTTATTACGCCATCCTTTCGGCAGCACAGTCGGACTTTTCGCAGGTGGTGGCTGAGCGCAATCTTGGCGCAATCTGGAGCGGCACGACAAAGCAGTTTCGAGCGGCCCTGCGCATCCAGCCGGCGATCATTTCCAATGGTCGCGAGGACGGCTGGATCATGCCGAGCCATCTGGCGACGATGGGCTTTTACATCCTCCGGGTCCGGTCGAACCTCGTGGAAATGCGTTCCGTCCTCGACCGCTGATCGTCAGGGTCGAGTCGAATTGTCTTTGATCTCCGCAATGCGAACCGCTTCGACCAATTCGTCGGTGACGCGGACGATCTCGGTGCCGCGGAAACGTCTGATCGATATCGCCATCTTGTAGCGGCCGCGCCGGTTGTCGACCCTGCAGCGCAGTGAAATCCAACCGTGGGCAGGTTCTCGTGCTCGAAGGTCTGCGCTACCTGATTGGCTTATGGTTTCTCAGGTGATGAGCTTCAATCGGATAGCCTTTGCAACCAACTGTGTGCGGTTCACGCAATCAAGTTTTTTGATGGCGTTCGTCATGTAGGCGTTTACGGTGTGATCGGAGAGGGCGAGGATCTGGCCGATTTCCACCGAGGTCTTGCCCTGGGCTGTCCAGCGAACAACTTCGAGCTCGCGTGCGGAAAGCGCATGATAGGTGCTGTCTTCGTTGCGCTTGACCGCACTGAAGGCGTCGAAGGCGTGAAGCACGATCACCGTGAGTTCGTTCATCTCGCTCTGGCTGAGCGCTGCTCGGTCGCCCGAGAACCAGAAAACCAGCCGCTTGCCGTCTGCCCCATTGACCGGCAAAACGACGCTGACCGGCATTTTGTGCTGGAGCATCAGGCTTCGGAGTTCGCAGCGAAACATCTCAGACGTTGGTGGATCAGAGAGGCTCCATTTTTGCGGGGCGACGGACTCTCCGAGCACCATCGAAAATGGACAAGCGCGCAACGTATGAGCGCGGTCGAATTCTCTGAGATACGTGCCCGTCAGCGAGGTTTCGATTACTAGCGGTTTGAGAAACAGGTCTCCCGCGGACGGCTTATTCATCAGCGTATAGTGGGCAAACCCAAAAGCATCTGCAATCCTGTGCAAGGCCTGGACAAAAAGAGCGCGCGTTCGCGCCGATGCCAATTCTGCCGATAAAAGTGACTGCCTTTCGGAGGTAGTCATGTAAGACATAATGCGCCCCGCCTTGCCTTCATATTAAAGCTATAAAATACGCTAATTGGCGGTCACGCTAGCCCTAATCGACTTGGGATACGCTGATTAAATCATACTGTTAAAAATTAATCACACCGCCACTCTCTGTGGTTGTTTTTAGTATTATACAGGTAGCAGTCTGGCTGGCTTTGTTTCTTCTTCTACTGCATAAGTGTGGGCTTGCGCACGCCGCGCAGCGGCAGAATCACTTCGCAAAGAAATTGCCCGGTGGGCCTCCATACCGGCGACGCGTGCCTTGACAAGAAAATCGAAGCCGCCTTTGACCATGGGCACTCCATGATCTCGTCGGAATGCTTCACGGGGTCCGCTTAAATATCGGAGCCGTCGCGGGTCAATGGCCGGCGGCTGCCCCGACAATCTGCAGCTTGGCGCTCGAACAGGTAATCTCGGTCAACAAGGCGGCAGCGGGCAGCAACTAAAGATTGAGAAACGCAATGTCATCGGGAATGCCAAGCGAGCCGACCGTATCGCCCATTGCCGGTGCTGCCGCCGAGCGCCTTGTCCCACCACGTGCCGTCAGTCCCGATGCCCTGGTAACAACAAGCCTTCTGTTCCATTCCCTCGACATCTGATGGCGCCGGGGCGTTATAGAGCTGAACGACATAGGTCGGGCTCGGCACGCCGTGATCCTTTGCCGTTTTCACCTCGGGAAAGCTTCCGCACTTTAAACGTTAGAACACGCTCTCGAAAGCTGCGTCCCTGAGTGACGTGCGATTGTGGTGGAGGCAGTGAAAAAGCGGCATTCGGGGTCTTGTTTCCGGCGCGGGGATCGCGGCATGTTCCGGGGTGAGAAGCATAAGCTCCCGGGGAGACCAGCGTGGCCATCAAGTCCGATATCGAAATTGCGCGTGCGGCAAGTAAGAAGCCCATTTTCGAGATCGGCGCGATGCTCGGCATCCCGGCAGAACATCTCGCACCTTATGGTCACGACAAAGCGAAGGTCCGCGCGGAGTTCATCGCCGCGCAGGCGGGGAAGAAGGATGGCAGGCTGATTCTTGTCACCGCCATCAACCCGACACCGGCGGGCGAGGGCAAGACGACGACCACCGTCGGCCTCGGCGACGGTCTCAACCGGATCGGCAAGAGGGCCGTCGTATGCATCCGCGAAGCGTCACTCGGGCCATGCTTCGGCGTCAAGGGTGGTGCTGCCGGCGGCGGCTGTGCGCAGGTCATTCCCATGGAAGACATCAACCTGCATTTCACCGGCGATTTCCATGCGGTCACCGCCGCGCACAACCTGCTCGCCGCGATGATCGACAACCATATCTACTGGGGCAACGAACTGGACATCGACCTGCGCCGCGTAACCTGGCGCCGGGTGATGGACATGAACGACCGGGCGCTGCGCGAAATGGTGTCTTCGCTCGGCGGCGTTGCCAACGGCTTTCCGCGCCAGAACGGCTTCGACATCACCGTCGCTTCGGAAGTCATGGCGATCCTCTGCCTGGCGACGGACCTAAAGGATCTCGAAGCCCGCCTCGGCAACATCATCATCGGCTATCGCCGCGACAAGACGCCAGTCTATGCCCGCGACCTGAAGGCGGACGGCGCGATGGCGGTGCTCCTGAAAGACGCGATGCAGCCGAACCTTGTCCAGACGCTGGAGAACAATCCGGCTTTCGTCCATGGCGGGCCGTTCGCGAATATCGCCCATGGCTGCAACTCGGTGATTGCGACGAAGACGGCTCTGAAGCTCGGCGATTATGTCGTGACCGAGGCGGGGTTCGGGGCCGATCTTGGCGCAGAGAAATTCTTCGATATCAAATGCCGCAAGGCGGGGCTGAAGCCCGATGCGGCGGTGATCGTTGCCACGGTGCGCGCGCTGAAGATGAACGGTGGCGTGAAGAAGGAGGATCTGGCGGCAGAAAACGTCGCGGCACTCGTCAAGGGGTGTTCGAACCTCGGGCGGCATCTCGCGAATGTGCGGAAATTCGGCGTCCCGGTCGTGGTCGCGATCAACCATTTCGTTTCGGACACGGACAAGGAAATCGCAGCCGTCCAGGAATACGTTGCTCGCCACGGCGCCGAAGCGATCCTCTGCCGCCACTGGGCGGAGGGCTCGGCTGGCATCGAGGATCTCGCCTACAAGGTGGTGGAACTGGCGGAATCCGGCCAGGCGAGATTCGAGCCGCTTTATGCCGACAGCGTGCCGCTGTTCGAAAAGATCGAGATCGTTGCTTCGAAGATCTATCATGCCGGCGAGGTGACGGCGGACAAGGCGGTTCGCGACCAGCTCATCATCTGGGAGGAGCAAGGCTACGGCAACCTGCCTGTCTGCATGGCGAAGACGCAGTATTCCTTTTCGACAGATCCGAACCTTCGCGGCGCGCCCGAGGGCCATATCGTATCGGTGCGCGAAGTGCGGCTTTCGGCAGGCGCCGGGTTCGTCGTCGTCATAACAGGAGAAATCATGACAATGCCGGGGTTGCCGAAATCGCCATCCGCCGAGCGGATATTCCTAAATGAGCAGGGTTATATCGAGGGATTGTTTTGAGTCTGCTGCGGAACTCTATTTTCACCGCAGTGGCGGTCCTTGCAATGTGTGCAGCGACTGGTTCCATGGCCGCCGATGCGCCGTCCGCCGAGCAACAGAGCATGGCGGATTTCATCAAGAACACCCCTGGCTGCTTGGAGTTCAGCGACCAGTGTTCGATCTGCGCCATGATCGACGGCAGGGCCGAATGCTCCACGCCAAAGATCGCCTGCGTCAAGAAGCCGTATGTGTGCACGCGACGTGCAAACAACTGAGGTGGCGATCGGCTCGGCAACCAGATCCAGATATCGGAGCATTAGCGACCCTCGCTAGTGGCAATACCGAAATCCTCCCTTGCGCTGCAGCACGTCCATGTGGAAATGCGTCTCATGCGCGCTATCGCTTTCGGGGTCTAGCACGGTGGAAAAATAGAGGCAGCCGGAGGCGCTGACTGTGCGTTGGAAGGCGCCGGTGAGGGTCGGATCATCCCGGCGCGGCTTTACCGCAATGGCATCGCCCTTCTCGAAACCGAAGCTTGCGATATCGATGGCATTGCCGCGGGCATGTTCGGAAACCTTTCCTATCTCCGCGCCGTTGCGCAGGCGACAGACGTATGACGACGCCTGATTGACCGCCGTGATCCGGCCCTGTTCCTTCGCGGCGGCGTTGGCGGCGGGAACGACACTCTCCTTCATCCAGCGGGCAAGCGCCAGAGCCGTCGGGCAGCGCAATGTCGCTTCTGGCTTCACCTTGATGCCGGGAAGCGCCTCCACAAGACTGATCGGCTTGTCGATGCCGCAGCCGTGGCCATCATCGATGCGCGGGATATCCTTGAAGACCGAGCCAAGCGCCTGCAATTCCCTCACGCATTCCGCGTGATCGGCCTCGCTTTCCGGCTCGATGGTCAAGTTCTGAGCTTCCAACGTGCCGGGTGCCGGCGGGCCGAACTTCTCCGGCTTCTTGTCCTGCGGCTTTGCCGCCTCCGACGGCGTCTCATTTTGAGGGGTGGGTGTGCTCTGTGCATCGTTAACGGTTGATGGCCTCGGTTCGGGGGTTGGCGCCGTTTGTGCTGGTGTTTCGGCTTCGCCGGCAATCTGCGGCTTTTTGTGCGGGACGGGACCTTTGTCTGGGAGGCTTGCGCCAGTAAGGATGATCAGGGTTGCGGTGGCCGCTGCAATTGCGATGTTCTTCAAGCTTCAACCGTCCATGGCTGCCGATGGAAAAGGGGCAACGCATGAGGGCGGATTTCGTTGCAATTTCGCAACGATTTGGTACGCCGTCAAAACTTGATGATTTAATTCAACATAAACCGAGCGTTTATATTGACAATCATACTCATGTTTTTTATGCGGCAGAAAGAAGGCGGAATGTTGGGTCCCGCCGCAAATCCGAAAAGCCTAGCCAGCCCCTCGAGCGCCTGACGCGCACCGACCAGCCAGCCCGGTAGCGATTCATCCTAGAGGGTTGGTTTAATGATAGTCCGCAATTCGCGCGCCATTCTTTTGGCTTGCACTGCATTGTTCGTCTTTGGCGCTGGCTTCCCGGCATACTCGCAAAGCCAGGAAGAGGAGGCAGCTTCCCAGAAGACCGATCGCGTAACGCCGCTTAAAAAGATCGTCGTCGGTGCGGGACAGCGCAAGATCGCCATAGATACGCCGCAGGCCGTTACCGTTCTCGATCAAAAGGATATCGATGACCTCCAGGCCGAAACGATCGGTGATATCTTCAAGGATGTGCCTGGCGTCTCCATAGCCGGCAGCGACCGTGTCTTCGGCGAGGCGTTCAATATCCGCGGCATCGGCTCCACCGAGGATTCCGCCGACGGCTCGCGCATCGTGGTGAATGTGGACGGAGCCCAGAAATTCTACGAACAGTACCGGATGGGATCGTTCTTCTCGGACCCTGAGCTCTACAAATCCGTGGAGGTACTGCGCGGGCCGGCCTCTTCCACGCTTTACGGCGCCGGTGCCCTCGGCGGCGTCATCAACTTCACCACCAAGGATGCCTCCGACTTTCTGCAGGAGGGCTATGACAACGCTCTCAGGCTCAAGAGCAGCTACGAAACAAATGGCAACGGCTACCTCGGCTCGTCTATTTTCGCGCATCGCTTCAACGAAGGCGCCGAATTCCTCGGCATGCTTAACAAGCGTGGGTCCAGCCAATTCGAGTTGGGAGACGGCAGCGACCTGTCGGGTTCCGACTTCCAGTCGTGGTCAGGTCTTGCCAAAGGGACTTTCCATTTCGGCGATGGCGACGAGCAGACGCTGCGCTTGTCCTATCAGCATTGGGACAGCGATGCTAACGACCAGGACTATGCACAGACCGGCACACAGGCCGCATTCGGTACTGTTGACCGCCATGTAATCGATGATACAGCGGTACTGAGCTATGAAAATCCCGTCAGCGACAATCCGTGGCTCGACCTCAAGGCCAGTCTCTCATACTCTGATACTTCGGTTGACCAGAGCGATGGAACGCTCGGCGGTTTCTCGAACATCATCGATGCCGATTACGGCTACCGCACATGGCAGGCCAATCTCCAGAATACATCTGAGTTCTCCGGCGATAGCTGGGTAAACTACCTGACCTACGGTACCCAACTGAGCCATCAGGACCGCACCGCGGATTCGCCGCTTGCGACCAGCCCGACGCCCGGTGCGATCGCCACACATCCCGAAGGCACCGACAACAAGGTCGGACTCTTCGCGCAGAACGAATTCGTCTATAACGAGCGGCTGACCATCATCGGCGGCGTTCGCGGCGACTTCGTCTGGAGAGAGCCCGGCGATTCCACGGCGGCTTTCAGCAATGCCGTCGACGTCAACGATCAGGCTTTCTCGCCCAAGCTTGCCGCCCATTACAAGCTCACCGACGAATTCGGCGTTTTTGGATCGATTGCCCACACGGAACGTCTGCCAACGTTGGATGAGCTTTACACCTGGAGCAAGGGAACAAGCCTGGACCTCAAGAAGGAAAAGTCCAACAACTACGAAGTTGGCTTTACAGCAACACGCGATGACATATTCCAGGCGGGGGACAACATCAGTTTCAAGACGACGGCCTTCTACAATGACCTGGAGAACCTCATCGCTACGACGGGCACGGGCGCGTCCTCCTATTTCTACAATGTCGGCAAGGCCCGCATCTATGGCGTCGAAGTCGAAGGGGCGTACGAATCGGACTACGCTTTCGCCAAGCTTGCCTATACCGGCACGCAGGGCCAGGACCGCAGTGATGGGGTGAACTACAACAAGCCGCTGCCGACCGTGCCGGCCCACAAGATCGCCTTCACCTTGGGCGGCCGGCTTCCCGAGCGCGACATCGAATACGGCACCCGCGTAACGCATGCCTTCGAGGCGCAGAACAGCGTCCGCGGAACGGCTGCATCCTCCGGTTCCACGCCCAACCATCTCGTCGTGCCGGCACCTGATTGGACGACAGTGGATATCTTCGCCTCCTGGAGGCCGCAGAGCGGTGAGATGCAGGGATGGCAGGTCCAGGCCAGCGTCAACAATCTCTTCGATCAATACTATCGGGAAAACACGTCGAACGATTACGCCAAGGGGCGCACGTTCAAGATCACTTTGAGCAAGCAGCTCGATTGGTAGTTCGGGTTAGCGGGTTCGCTTCAACTGGTGCCAGCCGGCGAAAGCGAACCCGAACCCGCTCAAAACCGCTCTTGCGCTTCCCCCAATCTCACGCTAACAATCCTCCCATGAAGACGTCGTTGAACATTGCTGTTTGGTGGTGGGCTCGCTGAGGCGGCCTCGACCAATCGTGTTCAAAGACGACGAGTGAGCCGCCCGAGACTTCGAGGCGGCTTTTTTTGTTTTTTAAGGCCGCCTGTCGTCCAGGCCCCGATAACGGAGTGGAACAATGGTAACGATCCTTCGGGACGATGGTGCGGAAATCTACGAGACGAGGGGCGGCGTTACCGTTACCCGGCAGCGCAGGGCGATCCCCTATGCCGATGCCGTGATCTCCTATGTCGACAAGCTCGATGAGCGTCGCGGCGCGGTCTTTTCCTCCAACTACGAATATCCGGGTCGTTATACACGCTGGGACACGGCCGTCGTCGATCCGCCGCTCGGCTTCTCCTCTTTCGGGCGCGACGTCTGGATCGAAGCCTATAACGAGCGTGGCGAAGTGCTGCTCGCCTTCGTGACGGAGAGGCTGAAGACCGTTACCGAGCTGGAGCTTGGTGCTACCACCGCGCGCCGCCTCGAGCTCAAGGTGAAGATGCCCGATCGCGTTTTCACCGAAGAAGAACGCTCGAAGATGCCCACGGTCTTCACCGTTCTGCGCGCCGTCACCGACCTCTTCTATTCGCAGGCTGACGCCAGTCTTGGCCTATATGGCGCCTTTGGCTACGATCTCGCCTTCCAGTTCGATGCGATCAATCTAAAGCTCACGCGCCCTTCCGATCAGCGCGACATGGTGCTCTACCTGCCGGACGAAATCCTTGTCGTCGACAATTATTCCGCCAAGGCCTGGATCGACCGCTATGATTTCGCCAAAGACGGCCTGACGACCGAGGGCAGGAAGGGCGAGATCGCGCCCGAACCCTTCAGGCAGACGGACGCCATTCCGCCGAAGAGCGATCATCGGCCGGGCGAGTACGCAGAACTCGTCATCAAGGCGAAGGAAAGTTTCCGCAAGGGCGATCTCTTCGAGGTCGTGCCGGGGCAGAAATTCATGGAGCGCTGCGAAAGCAGGCCTTCGGATATTTCCAAGCGGTTGAAGGCGATCAATCCGTCGCCCTATTCCTTCTTCATCAACCTCGGAAACCAGGAATATCTGGTCGGCGCCTCGCCGGAAATGTTCGTGCGCGTTTCGGGCCGCCGCATCGAGACCTGCCCGATCTCCGGCACGATCAAGCGCGGCGACGATCCGATCGCCGACAGCGAACAGATACTGAAGCTGCTCAACTCCAAGAAGGACGAATCCGAGCTGACGATGTGCTCGGACGTCGACCGCAACGACAAGAGCCGCGTCTGCGAGCCGGGTTCGGTCAAGGTCATCGGCCGCCGGCAGATCGAGATGTATTCGCGCCTCATCCACACCGTCGACCATATCGAGGGGCGGTTGCGCGATGACATGGATGCCTTCGACGGCTTCCTGTCGCATGCCTGGGCCGTCACCGTCACCGGTGCGCCGAAGCTCTGGGCGATGCGCTTCATCGAAAGCCATGAGAAGAGCCCGCGCGCGTGGTATGGTGGGGCGATCGGCATGGTCGGCTTCAACGGTGACATGAACACCGGGCTGACGCTGCGCACCGTGCGCATCAAGGACGGCATCGCCGAAGTCAGGGCAGGGGCGACTCTTCTCAATGATTCCGACCCGCACGAAGAAGAAGCCGAAACCGAACTGAAGGCCTCCGCTATGCTTTCTGCTATCCGCGATGCCAAGGCCGGCAACGCCGGCAAGATCCAGCGCGACGTTGCCGCCGTCGGCAAGGGCGTCAACATCCTCTTGATCGACCATGAAGACAGCTTCGTCCATACCCTGGCCAACTACTTCCGCCAGACCGGAGCGACGGTTTCGACCGTGCGCACGCCGGTGCCGGAGGAGATTTTTGACCGGCTGAACCCGGACCTCGTCGTCTTGTCGCCGGGACCTGGCAATCCGAAGGATTTCGATTGCAAGGCGACGATCAAGAGGGCGCGCGCCCGTAACCTGCCGATCTTCGGCGTCTGCCTCGGCCTACAGGCGCTTGCCGAAGCCTATGGTGGCGAGTTGCGCCATCTGGCGCTGCCGATGCACGGTAAGCCGTCGCGCATCCGGGTGCTGGAGCCGGGCATCGTCTTCTCGGGCCTCGCCAGAGAGGTGACGGTCGGCCGCTATCACTCGATCTTCGCCGATCCCTCGACCCTTCCGCGTGATTTCATCATCACGGCAGAAAGTGAGGACGGCACGATCATGGGCATCGAGCACGCGAAGGAGCCGATCGCCGCCGTCCAGTTCCACCCGGAATCCATCATGACGCTCGGCGGCGACGCCGGCATGCGGATGATCGAGAACGTGGTGGCGCATCTGGCGCGTAGGGCGAAGACGAAGGCGGCTTGAGCGGACGCCCGCACTTCGGCCGGTTCACTGCTGTGGATCGGCCGTTTATGCGCGGCGTTTGACGACGCGCAGGTTCATGTCGGACCGCAGCCTGAAGCCGAGCGACCTATAGAGGTCGATTGCCGGCGTATTGTTCGCATAGGCATGCAGATACGCCGTTTCGCCCCGGGCGGCGATCTCGCCGGCGACAAAACGAAACAGCAACGTTCCAAGCCCGCGCCGCTGGAATTGCGGATGCGTGCAAAGCCCGCTCAGTTCCGCAAAGCCGGTCTGCCGCAGCCGCTGGCCGGCCATGGCGATGAGCCTGCCTTCAGCCTTGATCCCCCAGAAGGTGCCGAGGCTCTGCGCCCGCCGCGTGAATGGACCGGGCTTGGTCAAGGTCGCAAGCGCCAGCATCTCCTCGGCGTCGGCCTCACTTAGCGGCTGTATACGTGAATCCGTGATCCTCTCATGCGGCCGTTCGGCGATCATCTGGACGGCTAAACCCTCGGAAACAGCAGCCAACCCTCGTGGAATGGCGATTGGACCGGCTTCGACAAGCAGCATCGTTTCGTCGGCTTCCGGGAGGTTTTCCAATGCCTCAAGACTTTCCGGCGCATCATCCGCCGAGGCCGCGAAGGGAACGATGGACGGCGGGTATCGCCGGGCTTGCGCGTTGCCTTCGGCGAGGCTCGCATGCGCGGTGTCGAGCGCGCTCCAGATCGGACGGTCGAGAATATGTCTCATGTCGTTTCCTCCTTCGCGGCGCGGCGGGCAAGGGCAGCTTCGGCAAGACCGTCCTCGATGGCGGCGAGCTGCGCGAGGATCGGTCCGTTCAGATCGCCGCAAAGATCGGCGACGGCCGCCGAAATCCGCGGCCACACCGATTGTTTCGAGTAGTCGACGAGTTCCTGTCCCTTCCGGGAAAGCGAGATCAATCGCCGTCGCTGGTCGTCGGGTGCTGCCTGCATGTCGACCAAGCCCAATTCCAGCAACTGGCTTACTGTCCGTGTCGCACCCGGCTGCGTGATGCCGACCGCCTGCGCAAGCTCGCCGATCGTCAGAGCGCCGGCGCGATCGAGCGCTGCGAGAAACGGATATTGGGCAGCCTGTATGACGATGCCGTATTCTTCGATGATCTGCTGGGTATCGGCCTGCAGTCGCTCCCCGATGCGGCGGAAACGACTGCCCATGCACAGAAAACCGAGGGTTCGCACGACGTCGTCAACCACAGGAAACCTCCAAACCTCCGCAATCAATCAGCAGTTATATAACTTGTTATGTAATTTTCGTCAATCGATATCGCGGGCCGTCCAATTTGACAAAGTATCGATAATCCCCCATATCACCCGCATTGACCGCCTGCGCGATTTTCGCGCGGGCGGTTTTGCGTTTGAATAGGCCAAATGCTGCAATTCATTCGCATCCGCACTGGGGCCGGCAGGGTGATCGATATGGACGGACAAGGCAATCTCGCGGTTCAGCGGCTGGCGCTTTGGAGCATTCCACTGTCGCTTGGTGTCATGGGACTGAAGATGGCAGCGTGGTGGGTCACCGGCTCGGTCGCGCTGCTTTCGGACGGTCTCGAGTCGACCGTCAATGTCGTTGCCGCCTTCATTGCCTATTTCGTCATTCGCTACGCGCAGAAGCCTGCGGACCACGACCATCCGTTCGGGCACCACAAGGCGGAATATCTCTCGGCGGTGACCGAAGGAGCGCTCATCGTGGTCGCTGCGCTTTTGATCGTCAATGAGGCGATCGGCCATTTGGCGGCGCCGCGCATGCTTGACGCGCCTGCGCTCGGCCTCGCGATCAATTTCGCGGCGGGCGTGATCAACGCGGTCTGGGCGCAGCTGCTGATCCGGACTGGCCGGAAACACCGCTCGGCGGCGCTTTCCGCCGATGGCCAGCATATCATGTCGGACGTCGTGACCTCCGTCGGCGTGCTGATCGGCCTGTTTCTGGCGATCGCGACTGGCTATCCGATCTTCGATCCGGTGCTTGCGATCCTGGTCGCCGTCAACATCCTCTATCAGGGCTGGAAGGTGATCTCGCATTCGATCGGTGGGCTGATGGACCAGGCGGTGGAGCCGGAGGAAGAGGAGGCGATCAAGCAGGCGATCGCCACGCATGCGGCGGGCTCGATCGGCGTTCACGACCTGAAGACCCGCCGGGCGGGGTCTGTCACCTTCGTCGATTTTCATCTTGTGGTTCCAGCCACAATGCCGGTAAGGCAGGCGCACGATATCTGCGACTGCCTTGAAGATGCCATCCGCGCGGTGCATCCGGGCGCCAGCATTGCCATTCACGTCGAGCCCGAGGGCGAAAGGGCCCATGGAATCCGCGTCAAAGTCGTAAAGGACGTCTAATGCCGAAAACCGATGTTTCCAGCCTGTCGATGCTGGGAAAAGAGACCGAAACAGCCAAGTCGCCGGAAGAGGCGGTGCTGGAGAAGGTGCCGTCGAACCATGCGGGCACCGACTACGTGGTCCGCTTCACCGCGCCGGAGTTCACCTCCCTCTGCCCGATGACCGGCCAACCGGATTTCGCCCACATCGTTATCGATTACATTCCGAACGAATGGCTGGTGGAGTCGAAGTCGCTGAAGCTCTTCCTGCATTCCTTCCGCAACCACGGCGCCTTCCATGAGGATTGCTCGATCTATATCGCCAAGCGGATCGTCGAACTGCTCGATCCGAAGTGGCTACGGATCGGCGCGTATTGGTATCCACGCGGCGGCATTCCGATCGACGTCTTCTGGCAGACAGGCAAGCCGCCCGAAGGCGTGTGGCTGCCCGACCAGGGTGTCGCGACCTATCGCGGCCGCGGCTGACGCTTAGGCCGATCGATCAGACATCGAAACTGTCGTCGCCGGACTGATCGCTAGCGACGTCGTCATCATTGCTGTCGTCGCTGCTGTAGTCGGCCTGCCGGATGTCATTGTTATTGGTGTCATCGGCAACCTGAGGGTTCTGATCGCCATAGTAGTTGTTGATGACGGTCTCCTCGGCGGGAGCACCGGCATTGCCGAAAGGGTTGCTGCCGGAAAAAGGCGAGCCCCAGCCGAGCGACGACATATGATTGCCAAAGATGCCGCTCAGCGAATTGGCAAGCAGCATGCCGCCCGCCACGCCGGCTGCGGTGCCGAGCGCGCCGCGAAGGAAGCTGCCGCCAGCAGAAGGCGCGCCGGGTTGCGGGTCCCAGGGGCCGCTCGGCTGCTGCCGCATCGGGCGGACGGGTTCGTCGTAACCGCGATCCTGATGGATGGTCTGACGCGGCGCATTGCCCCAGGGATCCGAGGTCGGTGCTGGCTGCTGCGCCTGGCCGGTGCCGAAGATCGAGCTCAAAAAACCACCACCCTGTTCGGCCTGGTGATGTTGGCTTTCGCCGGCCTCGAGCTGGCGGATGCGCTCTTCCAGTTCCTTGATGTGGTTGGCAGCCGCTTCAAGACCCTTTTCCTGAACGATGACGGCCTGCGCCAGATAATAGGTCGTATAGGGCTGCTCGCGCACGCCCTGATCGATGAAGGCTTCCGCTTCGCGGTCGCGCGGTGTCGCGGCGGCGGTGCGGATCCTGTCGAAGAGGCCGGCCAGCAATTGGCGTTCTTCCGGTGACATAGCTGTCTTCCTTGTGTCATTCGTGCGGACATGGCCGCCTGAGGATGAGGTAGGAACCGATTTTGGCTTTTCAAAGCCGCAGCGCGTTACATTTCGGTAAGGCGCTCAGGACCGAACCCAGACGCGCAGCGGGCCGAGCGACGTAAAGCCGAGCTCCAGCGCATCGCTCAAATCATCGCCGTGCTCGTAGCCGACGATCGGCATGCCGGGAAAGATCTCGGCCGCCTTCTGGACCAGCCCGGCGCGGATGACGCGCTCCCTCTTTTTGATGGCAAAGACATTCGAGTGGCCGACCACATTCGACTGGCGGTTGAGAATGCCGCCGCCGCAGAGCGCTTCGCTCTCGAAGGCGGCAAGAAAGGCGATATCCGCATTGCGCAGCAGCGATTCAGCGAAGATCGGCGTTGTCTGCGGCGGGTCGCCGGCGCCCCAGGCTCTTTGCCAAAGCTCGAGTTCAACCGCCGTTGTGATCCGCTTCCATGTCAGGGACTGCTCTTTCGGCGCATGAATCCCAACCGTCTCGATGCCGATCCAATCGGCCTCGAACAAGCTTTCGAAACCGAGAGGAGTAAGGTTGAGCGCGGCGTAGCTGTCCTTGACGCCCCAGCCGCCTTTTCGCGAGCGGATCAGCACAGCTATCGCTTCCTCCTGCTCGCGCGCGTTATCAGCGCCCGTCAGCGTTATGACGTCCGGATAAAACGGCGGCGTGCCCTGGCGGTGAAGCCAGAGGGTTGCGGAAAATTCGCCGGGCACGCCCTGAGCCTGGCAGACGGCATTGCACCAGAGCGCATTGTTGCGGATAGCCGCGCGCAGCATTTCCGATGTCATTTTCTCCTCCGCTTTCGAGCGCTCCGGCAGAATGCGAGCATATCGCCGGTTTGTCATAAGAATATCTTCACCCGTTCCGTGCCTTGTCTTTTTCCCGCATTGTTTTACCCATTGAGTCGCACTATGTGCGAGGAACCCGATTTGGAAGTAAGAGAGGTTCGAATGAACGACGAAGAACAAGACGACGACAAGACGAAGGAGCTGCCGCTCGGCAAGGAAACGGAGGCGAATCTTTTCAAGTCGCGTTCGATCTTCATCTACGGGCCGATCAACCAGGAAATCGCCCAGAAGGTCTGCTCGCAGCTCGTGGCGCTTGCTGCAGCCAGCGACGAGGACATCCGTATCTATGTCAGTTCGCCCGGCGGTCACGTCGAATCCGGCGATTCGATCCATGACATGGTCAAGTTCATCAAGCCCAAGGTCTGGATGATCGGCACCGGGTGGGTCGCCTCGGCCGGCGCGCTGATTTACGTCGCGGTACCGAAGGAACGGCGTCTTTGCCTGCCGAACACGCGCTTCCTGCTGCACCAGCCGTCCGGCGGCACGCGCGGCATGGCCTCCGACATCGAGATCCAGGCACGCGAGATCATCAAGATGAACGAGCGTCTGAACAAGATCATGGCGACCGCCACTGGCCAGTCGATCGAGAAGATCGCCGCCGACACTGACCGCGACTATTGGCTTTCGGCCGAAGAAGCCAAGGCTTACGGCCTGGTTTCGCGGATCGTAACGTCACAGAGCGAGATTTGATTTCACTTCGCCCCGGTGGGGAAAGGGCGGGCTGAGGGCTCGAATGAGGGGCGGCGCGGCAAGCGTTGCCCCTTTTTCTTGATAGCAGCTGGATTGGGCGGCGCTGATCTCCGGCGCCGGCTATGTGGTGTTCGGTCTGCTTGCCAGTGCCGTGACAGCCTTCGTGGCTTTGGCGCCGCCGATCCTGATTCAGGCGGTCGCAGGGCTGGCCCTCGTCGGCGCCTTCTCCGGATCGGCGATGGCAGCCTTTCAGGCGCCGGAATCTCGCGAGGCTGCGGCGATCACCTTTCTAGTGACGGCATCCGGCGTTTCCTTCGCCGGTATTTCCGGAGCGTTCTGGGGGCTCGTCGCCGGCGGGCTGATGCTTGCACTGTCGCGTTTCGTGCAGGCGGCAAGAAAATAGGCGGGGGGTTGCCGTTTTTTTGTTCGGCAGCTATAAGTGCGGGCATGAATACCACTGGCGCAAAAGTTTCCGACACCATTGTCCGCGGCCGCGTTGCCCTGCGTGACAACACGCGCGCCCTGACGTCGCTTCTTCTTCTCGGCCTTACTCGCGGTTGCCGGGTCCTTTGAGGAGCGCCCGGCGGCCGAAAGCCCGCTGGCCCTATCGCTCCTCGCGACGAATTTTCTGAATTCAAACATTGACCAACAAGTCCGCATTTGTTGTCGCCAAGCCCACCATGATGGGCTAAGACGCGGAGCAAATTGCCGGGACAAGGAAGAAGATAATGGACGCGACCACGCGAAATCCCGCAAAAGGCATGCAATCCGCAGGCGTGAAATACCGCCCGTACCCGCAGGTGAACATTCCCGACCGCACCTGGCCCACGAAGACGATCAGCAAGGCGCCGGTCTGGTGCTCCGTCGACCTTCGCGACGGCAATCAGGCGCTGGTGGACCCGATGGGCCATGACCGCAAGGCTCGCATGTTCCAGCTACTGCTCGATATGGGCTTCAAGGAAATCGAAATCGGTTTTCCTTCCGCCTCGCAAACGGACTTCGACTTTGCGCGCTGGTGCATCGAGGAAGGAAATGTGGCGGACGACGTTTCGCTGCAGGTCCTGGTTCAGTGCCGCCCTGAGCTGATTACCCGTACCTTCGAGGCGCTGGAGGGTGCCAACAAGCCGATCGTGCATTTCTACAACTCGACGAGTGAGCTGCAGCGCCGTGTGGTTTTTGCCAAGGACGTGCCGGGTATCAAGCAGATCGCCGTCGATGCGGCGAAGATGATCACCGACATGGCGTCGAAAGCCGGCGCCTACCGCTTCGAATACTCGCCGGAAAGCTTCACCGGTACCGAGCTCGAAGTTGCGCTGGAAATCTGCAATGCCGTCATCGAAGTGATGAAGCCGACGGCGGACAACAAGCTGATCATCAACCTGCCCTCCACCGTCGAGATGGCGACGCCGAACGTCTATGCCGACCAGATCGAATGGATGTGCCGCAATCTCGACAGTCGCGAGAACCTGATCGTCTCGCTGCATCCGCATAACGACCGCGGCACCGGTATTGCGGCAGCTGAGCTCGGTCTGCTGGCAGGCGCCGACCGCGTCGAGGGCACGCTGTTCGGCAACGGCGAGCGCACGGGCAATGTCGATGTCGTGACGATGGCGCTCAACATGTTCACACAGGGCGTCGATCCGCAAATCGACTGCTCCGATATCGAGCGCATCAAGAGCGTCTTCGAATATTCGAACCAGATGAGGATCGGCGAGCGCCACCCTTATGTCGGCGAACTGGTCTATACGGCCTTTTCCGGCTCGCATCAGGATGCGATCAACAAGGGTATGAAGGCGATCAAGATCGCCAATCATCCGGTGTGGGAAGTGCCCTATCTGCCGATCGACCCGCAGGATGTCGGCCGCTCCTACGAGGCGATCATCCGCATCAACTCGCAGTCCGGCAAGGGCGGCATCGCCTATATCCTGCAGCAGGACTACGGGCTCAATCTGCCGCGCAATCTCCAGGTCGAGTTCCGCGAGGACATCCAGCGGATCACCGACGAGGAAGGCAAGGAACTGCCGTCGCGCCGCATCTACGACCGCTTCATCGAGCGCTACGTGACGCAGCCCGCGGGCCGCATTAAGTTCGTCGATCATCACACCTTCGCCGATCCAGAGCACAAGGGCGTGCGTGTCGTCGCCGCGGAGATTATCGACAATGGCGAGACGAAGCGTATCGAAGGTCGCGGCAACGGCCCCATCGACGGCTTCATCAACGCGCTCTCGCACTATCTCGGCATCGAGATGTCGGTCCAAGACTACTCCGAGCACTCCCTTCAGCACGGCTCGAATGCGGCGGCCATCTCCTACGTCGAAACCGCCTATCCCGGCGGCAAACTCTTCGGTGCCGGCATTAGCACCAATATCGTCGGCGCCTCGCTCGAAGCGATCGTCTCGGCGGCCAACCGTGTGCTGGATGTGAGAGCCGGGAAGAACTGATCGAGATTGCGCAGCGGGCGTTGCTGGCTGCGCGTTTCCCCCTCAGGCGGCGAAAGATGCCTTGCGCGGGCGGACGATGCAGTCGGCAATGTCGGCGATTTCATTCTGCGCCTCGGCGTGGCGCTGACCCCATTGGCAGAGCGCCAGCAGCACCGGTTCAAGCCCGAGCCCGAGCTCGGTTGCTGTATATTCGACGCGCGCGGGAACTTCGGCAAACACCTCGCGCCTTACCAGTCCATGTTCCTCCATTTCGCGTAGCTGCTGGATCAGCACCTTCTGCGTGATCTCCGGCATCATGCGTTTCAGCTCCGAGAGGCGCTTCGGGCCGCAGAAAACGTAGTAGAGGATAACCGGTTTCCAGCGCCCGGCGATCACCTTTAGGGCGCGTTCGACCGGCAATTTGGGCAGTCTTTTGATGGGTTCAGCCATGGTCACTTCCTGGTGGGTATGGCACGAAAGAGTGTGTATTCCCGCCGCCGAGCTTACTGATAAAGCGCTGCTCACGCCATTCAAACGTGAGGTCTGCCCATGAAAGCCGTCCGCTACGACCATTTCGGTCCCCCTGAGGTTCTCAAGGTCGTCGAGCTGCCGAAACCGGCACCGCGCGAAGGCGACGTGCTCGTTCGCGTCCGTACTGCAGGCGTCAACTACTTCGAAGTGCTGATGCGCGCCAACCGCTATGCGGTGACGCCGGAATTGCCGATGATCCCCGGTGTTGAAATCGCGGGTGTTGTCGAGGCGGTAGGCGAGGGAGCTGATCCGGATGTCATCGGTGCTCGCGTTGCCGTTCCGCTTTTCGCGCTCGGGCGCGGTGAGGGCTATGCGGAATACGTCGCCGTGCCGCGTGCGTCAGTGATCTTAATCCCCGACGCATTGTCCTTCGAGACGGCGGTTGCGCTGATGGTGCAGGGGCTGACGGCGCTGCATATGGTGCGGCAGGCGCCGCCACGCGACAAAACCGTTCTTGTCCACGCGGCCGCCGGGGGCGTTGGCTCGCTGCTGGTGCAATTGGCGAAGCGTGAGGGCGCCGGATCGGTCATCGCGACGGCAAGCAGCGAGAAGAAGAGGTCGCTGGCCCGCACGCTCGGGGCGGATGCGGCGATCGACTATACATCCGAGGGCTGGCAGGAGATCCTCCGTGAGAATGCACCCGTCGATCTGATCTACGATACGATCGGTGGCGAGGTGACACGTGCCTCCCTTGCAGCGCTTGCTCCGGGCGGAGAGCTTGTCTTTGCTGCACTGGGCCGCTTTCGGCTTGAGGTTGCCGACCTGAATTCCATGTTCGAGAAAAACCAGACGCTCAAGGGATTTGCACTGCTGCCTCTGTTAACTGGAACGCTGGCGGACGATCTCTCTGCGCTGTTTTCGCTTGCCGTCTCCGGCGGGCTATTCATCGCGGAGGGCGCGAGTTTTCCGCTCGACAAGGCTGCCGATGCGCATCGCGCCATCGAAAGCCGAGGCGTCAGCGGCAAGGTCGTGGTGGTTCCGTAAGGCTCAGATTGCGGTTGCGACTTCCATGGCGATCTGGCTGAGCGAGGCTTCGGCGGAAGGTCCGGCCAGAACGTAGGAGGTGCCGGCATTGTGCCAGGTGATCAGGCCGATTTCGTCTCTGATTGTTTCCTTGAAATCTTCGGACTCGGGCGGCTGGGCATCCTTGCGGAAGCAGATGGAGATGAGATCGCCGTCCGTGCTCGTATAGACGAGCTGGCCGACCGGCTTTCCGTCGCCAAGAAGCACGCGGGCGCCTTGGAAGGTCCAGCCGTCGGTAGACAAGTCAGGCACGCGGAAGGCGACGCCGACCGTGGACGTCAGCCAGTTGGAGATCTCCTCGGCCTGCGTAGAGGGTACCTCGACGATATGCCGCGGCTGGCGGATCATCAGGCGCTGGTAGGCGGTGATGTCGTTCAGCCAGTTTTTGCTGCTGGCATTGTCGTCAACGATCTGCGCCGTGCCATTGCCCGCGGGAGCGCCAGGGCTCGTGCCGGCGAGATAGCCGATGCCGCAGCCGACGATAAAAAGGATGATCGCGGCGGCCAGCGCCTGCGTGCCGCTCGGCGCGAGCTTCATCGACGGGCGCGTGGTTCGCGGCGCGATCGGCGCCTTGGGCGGCTGGACGCTCTTGATCGAGCGCACGAGCGCCAGTGGAACCGGCTCCTTAAGGATATCGTCCAGACGGCGGCGGCCGAAATCGGCGCCGTGACGCAACTTGTCGTAAAGCCGGCGCGCACCTTCGTCGGTGGCGAGGCGCTGCTCCAGCTCCTGCTTCTGTTCCGGCGTCGTTTCGCCGTCGAGAAGGGCAGTCAGCTGGGCATCAAGCGATAGTTTTTTGAAATCGGGCAAAGTTCAGTACCTGTGAGGATGGTCGTCGGCGTGGCTTGCGAAGTGCAGCCGCGCCGCGGCAAGCTGCGCGGGCACGCTGCCGGCCGAAATGCCCATGATGTCGGCGGTCTGCTGATAGGTATGTCCTTCGACAGCGACGAGCAGGAAGACGCTCGAAATGCCTTCGGGCATTTCGGCGAGCATGCGGTGTATGGCATCGGTATCGGCGACGGCTGCGCGGTCGCGCGCCGCGTCGCGGATATCCGTGACGTTGCCTTTGGAAGCCGGTCGCGCCTTGCGTCTGCGGCCATCGTCGCTCCACTGTTGGCGGGCGAGCGTGTAAATCCAGCTTTCGAGTCGGCCTTCGCCGCTCCACTGGGGGCTCTTCGCCACCGCACGCTGACAGACCGCCTGCACCAGATCGTCGGCAGCAGCCGCATCGCCGGCAAGCGTCATCGCGAAGCGCCGCAGCCGCGGGAGCAGGCCCACCAGGTCGCGTCGGATATCGATGGTCGTTACAGGCTGACGCATAGTCTCATTTCATGAATGTGTTGGGGCGAAGCACCCGATGTGGGCCAAGCTTATATATCGTGGAAGTGACCTTTATGGAACAATTTTGCACTGCCGCGCAAGAAGAAGAGGGCGCGGTCGAAGAATTCCCAAAGGTTTCTCTCTTGGTCGCCGGAGCAGGCCCCGTTTCAATAGGTCCGGTAGCCGTTCAGGCTCTGCAATAGCGCCCGATAAGCCCAGGTGTTTTCGCCGCCGCGGTCGCGAATTTCGACGAGCTGGACGCGGGCGCCCGGGATGTCGCCTTGTTCGGCCAAGGCCTGGCCCATGTATGATCGTGCGAGGATATAATTTTCGTCCGCTTGCAGCGCCTTGCGGTAATAGGACATTCCGAGCTCCATCCGGCCCGCCTTGCGGTTTGCATAGCCGAGATAGTTCAGGATGCGCGGATCGTTCTTGTTCCTGGCGAGGTTCAAGACGGTGATGGCATTTTCATATTGGCCGGCATAGGCGAATTCGCGCGCTGCCTCGTAGAGGTCGTCGTCGTTAAAGCCGCTCTTCTTCGGCGCGACGCATTCCTTTCTCTTCTTGTCCCACACCTTGCCATCGGAGCATTTGGTCGTGGTTTCGGTCTTTGGAGGCGGGCTCGTCTCGTCGCTTTCGTCACCGACGGCGAAGGCCGGTGCCGAGAGCCCGGCCGCAAGGCCGAGGGCGAAGGTGAGACGGCAGATGCGGTTTGCTGCGGCGCGCATGGCTTGCTCCCTGATCGGCGGCGGTTGCGGCCGGATTGTACAGTGGGATTTGGAAATACCAAGGGCTTAAGCATCGCCCGGCGGAAAATCGCAGCGGCTTCAGAAAATGATTCAAAAAGCGGCGAAAAAGATTCCGCTTTTCCATCTAAAGCTTGAAAATATCGATACTTTCCGACGAAACTCCATCGCCCATGTCGTTCAAGCTGAAGCGTTCGCCCCTTAGTTCCCAGGCGCCGGGCGAACCGTCGATGCTGAAGAGATTATAGGCGGCTCGGGGCTTCAAGCCACCCGGTCCCTGCGAGGCGGAAGCAATGCCGACCACAGGCACGGGACCGGTCTGGCCGCGCAGCCAGTGGAGCGTATTGAGGTGCGTATGGCCGTGGAGCACGAGTTCTGCTCCACCGGTCGAGACGACGGCGGCAAAGCGGCGGATGCCGATCATCCGCTTGTAGAAAGCGGTCGCGCCGCGGATCGGCGGGTGGTGGATCATGACGACGCGAAAGAGGCCGGCTTCACCGGCCGCGCGGAGCATGTTGACGGTCTCGCGGGCCTGCCGCTGGCTAAAGAAGCCGCTGGCGGCAAATGGTGGCGTGGCGACGGCCGTCGAGCAGCCGACGAGCGCGACTTTGCCGCGGACGCGGAGATAGGGAAAGATGTGCTTGTCCTCCTCCCATTCGGCTGGGGCGAGATCGCCGCGCACATAGTCATACCAGGCGCGCATCGATTTCTCGTAGGCGCCGGGCACATAGGCGTCGTGATTGCCTGGAACCACGGAGGTTTCCGCCGGTTCTCCGAGCGCGCGAAGCCAGGCGGCGGCAGAGCGGATCTCAATGCCGCTTGCGAGATTCACCAGGTCGCCGGTCACGGCCAGGTGGTCCGCATGGCGCGCACGGATATCCTCCAGGAGCAGATCCAGCGTGCCACCGAAAAGATGCTTGCGCCTGTGGCGGTGCCAGTTCACAAAACCGGTAATGCGCTTCGAGAAAAGCTCGCGGAATGAAAGATTGGGAAGTGGGCCGAGGTGGATATCCGAGATATGCGCGAGCTTGAACATGCTACGAGACATAGACCAGGATATTTACAAATCAAACACATCCGATTGAACGAAATAGTGAAAACAGAACCATGACGATCAAGGAAATCAGGCCCTGGCAATCCAAGCTGCTGATGCGGATCGTGCATGGCTATTTCGCGCTCGCGCGCGGCATGACCATGGGTGTGCGGGCGGCCTGTTTCGATTCCTCGGGGCGGATTTTTCTCGTCCGCCACAGCTACATTCCCGGCTGGCATATGCCTGGCGGCGGGCTGGAGCGCAACGAGACGGCTGAGGAAGCGCTGATCAAGGAACTGCGCGAGGAGGGCAACCTCAAAATTATCGGCAGGCCGCAGCTCTTCCATGTCTATTTCAACGCATCGGCGAGCCGGCGCGATCATGTGGTCTTTTACCGCGCCGAGGTCGAGCAGACCGCGCCGCGCAAGCCGGATCGCGAAATTGTCGAATGCGGCTTCTTCGCGCTCGACGGTCTGCCGGACGGCACGACTGAAGCGACGAGGCGCAGGCTGAGGGAGTTGAGCGGCGAAGAGCCCGCCGCTCATTTCTGGTAGATTCACGCTGCATCGGCGAGCTTGGCGCGGCCGTGCAGTCGGTCGAGATCGAGAGTCGGCCCGACCGGGACCAGGCCCGTCGGATTGATCGCCCTGTGGCTGCGGTAATAGTGTTCCTTGATGTGGCGCAGGTTCACCGTCTCCTTGACGCCCGGCGTCTGATAAAGATCTCGCAGGTAGCCCGACAGGTTCTTGTAGTCTTCAATGCGGCGGATGTTGCACTTGAAGTGGCCGACATAGACCGTATCGAAGCGCGCCAGCGTCGTGAACAGCCGCCAGTCGGCTTCCGTCAGCCGGTCGCCGAAGAGATAGCGGCTTTTGCTAAGACGCTCGTCCAGCATGTCCAGCGTTTCGAAAATCTTCACGACATTCTCTTCGTAGGCTTCCTGCGTCGTTGCAAAGCCGGCCTTGTAGACGCCGTTGTTGACGGTGTCGTAGACGATCGCATTCAGCGCATCGATATCGGCGCGGAGATGGGCGGGATAAAAATCCGTCTTCGAATCGGTCAGGCCGTCGAAGGCGCTGTTGAACATGCGGATGATCTCGGCTGATTCATTGTTGACGATCGTGCCGGTCTTCTTGTCCCAGAGCACGGGAACGGTGACGCGGCCGGAATAGTGCGGATCGGCCTTCACGTAGATCTCGAAGAGGGTCCTTGCACCGTAAAGGTGATCGCCAGTCGCGCCGTCGCCGATTTTGAATTCCCAGCCGTTCTCGGCCATCAGCGGATCGACGACGGACACGGAGATGATGTCATCGAGCTTCTTCAGTTTGCGGAAAATGAGCGTGCGGTGTGCCCAGGGGCAGGCGAGTGAGACATAGAGATGATAGCGGTCAGCCTCTGCCTTGAAGCCGCCGGTGCCCGTCGGTCCGGCCTCTCCAGTGGCCGTGATCCAATTGCGGAACTGAGAGGCCGCGCGCTTGAAGTGGCCCTTCGTTTCCTTCGTATCGTACCAGACGTCCTGCCAGACGCCATCGACCAGCATGCCCATTGTGCGCTTCCTTCAAATTCGTCGTTGGCGGAAACATATTGCACGCGGCCGATCTTTGCAGGGGTGCAAAGACTGAACAGTGCGTCACAAATGTTTTTTCGGTGACGTCACTTTGCGTTGGACGAGGGAAATTTTTCCTGCTATCGGCCTTTTCACATTTTCTCAGGAACCCGATTTGATTTACGCATCCAGAAATCTGCGACGACGCTGATGTTCCCGAACGCCTAAGTGCGTGCTCGAAAGTCATCACTTCCGTCTATCCGGTTTCTGTCTCATCATGCACAAGCACGATCTGGTCTACCTCACTGAGGATGCGTCTCACGACGCGGCTATCGAACACATCAACGAAGAAGCATTCGGCCCCGGCCGGCACACGCGTGCCGCTGCCCGCATCCGCGAGCAGGGGCCGCACGATCTGTCGCTCTCCTTCATCTGTACCGATGACGGCGAAACGATCGCCTCGGTCAGAATGACGCCGGTCATGGCGGGCGATGTTAAAGGACACCTGCTCGGACCGCTCGCCGTCCGGCCATCGCACAAGAATATGGGCATCGGCCGCGAACTCGTGCGGATCGCGGTGGAGGCGGCAAGGCGCAACGGCTCCGAAGCCGTCATCCTTGTCGGCGATCCGCCGTATTATTGCCCGCTCGGCTTCGAGAAGGTTGCCTACAACGCGCTCTCCTTTCCAGGGCCAGTCGATCCTGCCCGCGTTCTGGTCGTTCCGATTGCCGAAGATGTCCATCAGCGTCTCAAGGGTATAATCGGTTGGCGTGCATAGGTCATATGTTCTATCGCTGATTTTCCCTGAACCTCACTTTGCGCGAGGTTTCGGCAGCTTGGTGGAGGGCGGCACGAGCGGAATTTCGATGGACGAGGCGCTGGATCGCGCCGGGAGAGGCGCATTTCAGCGGCGGCTGATGGCGATTTTCGGGCTTGTCTCGGCGGCCGACGCCATGCAGGTGCTAGCCGTCGGCTTCACGGCCGCTTCGATCGCCGCCACGTTCCAGCTGACGGTCCCACAGGCACTGCAGACCGGAACGCTTTTCTTCCTCGGCATGCTGATCGGCGCCGTCGTCTTCGGCCGGCTCGCCGACAGGGTGGGCCGACGCTCCGCGCCGATCCTGACGGTCGCCTGTGATGCCTTGTTTGGTACGCTTTCGATCTTCGCCTCCGGATTTCACCAGCCTTCTCGCTCTACGCTTCTTAACGGGGATGGCCGTTGGGGGTACGTTGCCGGTCGACTATGCGATATGGCGGAATTTCTGCCCGCAAAGAACCGAGGCCGTTGGCTCGTCGTGCTCGAGGGGTTCTGGGCGGTCGGCACGTTGATCGTTGCGCTTGCCGCATGGGCTGCAAGCGTCGCCGGCGTTGCCGATGCGTGGCGCTACATCTTTGCCGTGACGGCGCTGCCTGCCATCTTCGGCATCGGGCTTCGCTTCTTCGTGCCGGAATCGCCACTCTATCTGTTGCGAACAGGCCGTGCCGAAGAGGCCAAGGCGATCGTCAACCGAATGCTGAAACGCAATGGCAGGGCCGGAGCTTGCCCCCGCCGATCAGATTGTGCCGGCCCCGCATGCGCCTTCAGAGGGGATCTTCTCTGCCTCGCTTCGCCGCCGCAGTCTGATGATCCTAGCGATATGGTTTCTCGTTTCGGTCTCCTATTACGGCGTCTTCACCTGGATGCCTGCAAGGCTTGCCGGCGAGGGCTTCGGTTTCGTGCGCGGCTATGGCTTTCTCGTCTTCGTGGCGCTCGCCCAGATACCGGGCTACGCGCTGGCGGCCTACGGTGTCGAGAAATGGGGACGGCGGCCAACGCTGATCGGCTTTTGTCTGCTTTCGGCGGCGGGATGCCTGCTTTTGGTGCTTTCGCCCGATGACGTGCTGATCGGCGCATCGCTGCTGATCATGAGCTTCGCGCTGCTCGGTACTTGGGGCGCGCTTTACGCCTATACGCCCGAGCTCTACCCGACGGCATCGCGCGCCACCGGAATGGGGACGGCAGGCGCCATGGCTCGGCTCGGCGGGCTTGCCGCACCGTCGCTGATGACATTCGTCGTGTCGCTGGGTCTCGGTATCGCCATCGGGCTATTTGCAGCGCTGCTGGTAGTGGCTGCGGTCGCCGCGCTTGCGATCGATGCAGAAGCGCGGCGGGTCTCGCTCGCCTAAGCGAGACTCATCGTCCTTCACGCCACCACATGGCGCCGAAGGCGAGCAGCAGCACGCCGACACCGGCAAAACCGGCAAAGAGCGGCAGGGTGTTGATCCCCTTCAGCACGGTCTCGTTCGTCAACTTGATCTGCATACGGTCATTGTCGGCGACGCGAACCTGGCCGCGAACCGGAAGGATCGGCGGAACTTCGATCGCTCCATTGTTATCTGAAACGCGGGTGACAAGGCCGCGCGTCTTGCCGGAAATAGGCTTCAGCACATCCGTCGTCGAAATCATCGCCTTGAATTCGGGTGCATCGACGGCGCCGACATGAACGAGCGTCGTCAGGTTGCCGTTGCGGATTTCGAAGAGGCCGATCTCGTCCATCTTCTTCTCGGCCTTGAAGAGACCGGGTTCGGACTGGTTCAGCGGCAGATTTTCCGTCTTGCCTGATGGATATCGGACTGTGGCCTCGCCCGGATTGTCGCCGATCGTCTGGCGGGTTACCTCCAGTGTGCGGCCGGAGGCGCGCGCCGTCAGCGCTTCTTCCTCAAGCGCCGGTTCCTTCATCAGCCAATGGGCGATGCGGCGGTAGAGCGAGACGTGCGGGCCGCCGCCCTCGAAGCCGCGGGCCCACAGCCAGCCCTGGTCGGAGAGCAGCATGGCGACGCGCCCCTGGCCGGCACGGTTCAAAAGCAGCAGAGGATGATTGTCTGCGCCAACCATGACCGTCTGGCCATGCGGAGACGCGACATCGACGCTGCGAAACCAGCGGCCCCAATGCGGCGGCTCGTCAGCGGAGCCGTCGAGGCCGCGGGTGACGGGATGCTTGCGGCCCTCCTCGGAAAGGCGGGGATAGAAGGCCTTGTCGATCATCTGGCCGGTCGGTTCGGCAGGGAGAACGGCCGAAAGCGGCGTCAGTGCAATCGAATCCTGGCCGGCATGCTCGGGACCTGCAGCGATGAGCAGTGCACCGCCATTTTCGACATACTGTGCAATGTAGTCATAGTAGAGGATCGGCAGCACGCCGCGATGCTGGTAGCGGTCGAAGATGATCAGGTCGAAGTCTTTGATCTTGTCGACGAACAGCTCGCGTGTCGGGAAGGCGATCAGCGAAAGCTCGTTGATCGGTGTGCCGTCCTGCTTTTCAGGCGGGCGCAGAATGGTGAAATGGACGAGATCGACCGAGGCGTCGGACTTCAGGAGATTGCGCCAGGCGCGCTCGCCGGCATGCGGCTCGCCGGAAACCAAAAGCACGCGCAGGTTTTCGCGGATGCCATCGATGACATGAACGGCGCGGTTGTTTGCCTCCGTCACTTCGCCAGGCAGTCCGGCCACCGAGAATTCCAGCACGTTGCTGCCGCCGCGCGGAACCTTAAAGGAAAACGGCGTGTCCTGCCCTGGTGTCGCCTGGAGCGCGGCGATCACGTCGCCGTTCAGCTTCACAGTGACATCGGCCGTGCTGCCCGGGCTCGGGCCGTCATCGAAGACGCGCAGGACCAGTTGCTGCTCTTCATTGACGATGCCGAAGCGCGGCGCCTTGATCACCTCGACGCGGCGGTCGAATTCGTTGGCCTTGCCGGTGATCAGGCCGTGGACCGGCGCGTCAAAGCCGAGCGCCTGATTGACGCCCGGCGCATCGTGCACTTCGCCATCCGTCAGCATGATCGCACCGCCGATGCGCGCTGGAGGTACGTCTGCAACGGCGGCCGAAAGGGCGGAAAAGAGGCGTGTCGACGGCGTATCGGAATTTTCCGGCTCGGTTGCATCGACATAGCGCGGTTCAATATTCGAAAAACGCGAGAGACGATCCTTCAACTGCGCCAGCGCCTCGTCGGTCATCTTGATGCGTTCCGGCGTCTGCTGGCTCTGGCTCCGATCGACGATGACGGGAACGACCGTCGAAAGCTGCTCGCGATCTTCCTGCATAAGCAGCGGATTTGCGAGCGCTGCCAGCAATGCGAGGGCGGCGAGCGTGCGGATCCAGGCGCCGCGGATGCCGCGCCAGATGGCGAAGACCGCGACGACCGCGACGACGGCCGCGAGCGCTGCAAGGACCGGCCAGGGAATAAAGGGTGAAAAATCAACCGTCATGTCATTGCCCCAGCCGTTCGAGGAGCGCGGGGATGTGGACCTGATCGGTCTTGTAGTTGCCCGTTAGCATATACATCATGATGTTGACGCCGGCGCGATAGGAGTATTCACGCTGCATCTCATCCGGCGGAACGGTCGGCAGCATCGGTGCGCCGTTCTGATCGACCGCCCAGGCCCCGGCTAAGTCGTTGCCGGTGATCAGGATCGGCGAAACACCGTCGGCCGAGGCCGTCGATTTGGTGTCCGATGCGCGATTGTCCTGCCTCGACTCGATCCAGAGCGGACTTCCGGAATAGCGGCCCGGGAAGCTGGAGAGCAGGTAGAAGGACTTCGTCAGAACGTGGTCCGAAGGAACCGGCTCCAGCGGGGGGATGTCGAGATTGGCGAGGATCTGCTGCAGGCGCTCGCCGTTGGCACTCGAGGCGCCGCCATTGTTATCCAGTGAGGAGAACTGGTCGCGCGTATCGAAAAGCACGGTGCCACCGGCGCGCATATAGGCGTCGATGCGGTTGATCGCAGCCGTCGACGGCATCGGCGCGGAGGCGGAAACCGGCCAGTAAATGATAGGATAGAAGGAGAGCTCGTCCTTCGTGAGATCAAGGCCGACGGGCGGCGCCGGCTCCAGTGTCGTGCGGAAGGTCAAGAACTCGGTCAGGCCTTCAAGGCCGTGCTCGGAAATATTGTCGACATCCTGCTCGCCGGTGACGACATAGGCGAGGTGGGTATTGTCCAATCGCTGGAATATCTGGTCGTCGCCAGGCTTGGAATCGTCGGCGCGCAATTGCGAGGGCTGCAGGAAGAGAGCCGTGCTGAGGGCGACTGCGATGATCGCCGCGGGCCGGGCCGCCGAACGCAACCGGGAGAAGGCGCCGCCCATGAACATCACGACGAGGCTGTCTGCCAGAAGCAGCAGGAAGGCGATGAGGAAGAGAGCCGGCTTGGCGGACCAGGTTTCACCACCGATCAGGCCCTCGCGCAGGAGATTGATGCCGGCTGTGTCGAGCGGCCTCAGCTCGGCGTTATTCGGCAATACATTCAATGCGGTAAAGCCGTCTTCCGAACCATAGAGTCCAGGCGGGTTGTCGAAATTGGAAACGGGCTCGGTCTTTGCGTTCGGGATCAACGGCCGTGCCGTGCCGGTCTCTGTCGTGAGCACGCCCTTCGCCGTCAGCAGGCGGAAGGGCGGCAGGGCTTCAGCGGTCGTTGCAGCACCGGCCTCGGAGGTGACGCCCCCCGAGCGGGAGAGCTGAACGATGCGACGCAGCATCTCGACGAAATTGCCGGAGATCGGCAGGTTGGACCAGGTTGCCTCGGCGCTGACATGGAAGAGCACGATACGGCCTGCGTTGATCGGCTTGGTCGTTACCAGCGGCGTGCCGTCGGCAAGGCTCGCCCAGGTTCGCTCGGCAAGATCGGGCGTCGGCTCGGCCAGAACCTGTCGCTTGACGGTCACGTCGGTCGGCTTGGCCATGCCGGCGAAAGGACCGAAATTCGGAAAATCCGCCAGCGGCTGCGGCTCGGCCCAGGAGAGCGCGCCGCCAAGCGCACGCTCGCCCTGGCGCAACGTCACCGGCACCAGCGGATCGTCCGCGGGGGCGGCGGCAAGGCGCGGCCCAGCGAAGCGGATCAGCGTGCCGCCATTGGCGATCCAGCGCTGCATCGGCTCATAGGTTTCCTGCGGTAGCCGGCCGATATCGGCCATGATGATAACGGATGGATTCTGCGACAGCAGATCAGGGATGGAGGCAGCGAGATCCGGCGTGTTCGGCTGGATCAGATCGGCATAAGGCTGCAGTGCGCGCTGGATGTAATAGAGAGGCGATAGCAGCGGCTGGAATTCATCGCCCGCTTCGCCGGAAAGCAGCACGACGCGCCGGCGCTTGAAGCCATCGTCGAGCAGATGGACCGACCCTGCCGTCGCAAGATTATCGATGCTGACGCGGGCGAAATCGTTGCGCATCTCGAAGGGGGCAGGGATCGAGCCGGCGGCGACCGACTGCCCGGCCTGGAAATCCACCGTGCCTGCGGCAATCGCACGGCCCTGCGCATCCTGCGCCGTCAGCGGCAGCGAGGCGGCGCCGCCGCTGTCGAGGCGCGTCGCGGTTACGCTCATGGCGTCGGCGGCATTCGTGGCACCGGTGATCGCGATCGTCCGTGTGGTGTCGCCTTCGATGAGACGGAGCTCGGCAGGCTTCAGGTCGGCGAGCTGGCGCACGGTCGCATCGTTTTCCTTGGCGGCCGCGCCGTCAGAAAGGAAGGCGAGCGTACCGGGTTTTGTGCCGTTGAGGGCGGCGCGCAATGCCTCGAAGGCGCGTTCGCGATCCGGGACGAGCGGCTGCGGTTCTGCCGCGCGCAGCATGTCGCGCGCCGCCGTTGTGGTGCCCGGCACAGCATTGTTGGTGGGATCGGCGGTAAAGGCCACCGCGACGGGGGCGCCTGCGGATTCGGCGTCGTCGATCAGTGCTTCGGCGGTCTGTACGCGGCGCTGCCAATCCGGCGCCGTCGCCCAGCCATTGTCGACGAAAAGAACGAGCGGACCGCCTGCGGCAAGCGAATTGGTGCGCGGATTGAAAACCGGATCGGCGATCGCAAGGATCACGGCAGCGGCGAGCAGCATTCGAAGCAGCGTCAACCACCAGGGGCTTTGAGCGGGCGTTTCCTCGCGCTTCAGAACGGCGGCCAGTATCTTCAGCGGCGGGAAGACTTCGGATTTCGGGCGCGGCGGCGTCAGCCGCAGCAGCCACCAGATGACCGGCAGGGCAACCAGCGCGCCGAGGATTGCAGGATAGGCGAAAGCAAAGGGAAGGGTGCTCATAACAGCCCCCCATGTGTCGCCTTGGCCGGCATCCCGGACAGATACATATGCACTGCAACCAGCGCTTCGGATGCCAGGTGATCCGTGCGATGGGTAACGAACGTCCAGCCGAGATGTCTAAGCGATTGGCCGAGGCCGTCGCGGCGGGCCAGATAGGCGCGACTATAGGCTTCGCGGATGTTTTCCGCGCGGCCGGACACGAGCTTCGAGCCGGTTTCCGGATCGGTGAATTCGGTACGGCCGGTATAGGGGAAAAGCTCTTCGGCCGGATCGGCGATCTCGATCACATGACCGCGAAGACCGCGACGGGCAAGCGGTGTGAGGCGGGCCATGATCGCTGGCGCATCGTCCAGGAAATCGCCGATGAGCACGAGGTCGCTCCAGCCGCGGATCATGGCGATGTCCGGCAGCCCGCCCGGTAGTGGCGCATGCATGAGCGCGGTTGCAAGCCGCTCGGCGGCATTGCGGGCGGCGACCGGTTCCATGACACCCGGACAACCGATGCGTTCGCCGGAGCGCGCAAGGATTTCAGCGAGCGCCAGCATGATGACGAGCGCGCGGCTTTCCTTCGAGACACTGCCGAAGGTCGACTTGTACATCATCGAGGGCGACATGTCGGCCCACAGCCAGATGGTATGGGCGGCTTCCCATTCGCGCTCGCGAACATAGGTATGGTCGTCGCGGGCGGAGCGACGCCAGTCGATGCGCGATAGGCTTTCCCCCTCGGTATAGGGGCGGAACTGCCAGAAATTCTCGCCGATGCCGCGCTTGCGGCGCCCATGCCAGCCGGCAATCACAGTGTTGGCAATGCGCTTGGCTTCGACGAGGCAGTCCGGCACCAGAGAGGCCCGCTGTCTTGCGCGGGCGAGGGCATCGCTGCCAGGGGTCGGATTGACGATCTGTCCGATAGATGCCACGCGTCCGGCTTCCTTATCCTTTGGCCTGCTTGACGAGGCCGGCGATGACATCGCGGACCGACATGCCCTCGGCACGTGCAGCGAAGGTAAGCGCCATGCGGTGTTCGAGAACGGGTTCGGCAAGCGCATGGATATCGTCCAGCGACGGCGCCAGACGGCCTTCATATAGGGCGCGGGCGCGGGCGCAGAGCATCATCGCCTGGCCGGCGCGCGGACCCGGGCCCCAGGCCACATTCTTGTCGGTCGCAGCGTTGCCCTCGCCGGGGCGGGCGGAGCGAACAAGATCGAGGATCGCATCGACGACCTTGTCGCTCACTGGCATCTGGCGGATGAGCTTCTGGATTTCCATCAGCCGCCCCGCATCGAGGACGGCTTGCGGCTTCGTTTCGCTAATGCCGGTCGTCTCGAGCAGGATCTGGCGTTCGGCGGCAAGCTCCGGATAGTGTACGTCCACCTGCAGCAGGAAGCGGTCGAGCTGAGCTTCCGGCAGCGGGTAGGTGCCTTCCTGTTCCAGCGGGTTCTGGGTGGCGAGAACGTGGAAAGGCGTCGGCAGGTCGTAGCGCTGGCCGGCGATCGTGACGTGATACTCCTGCATCGATTGCAGCAGAGCCGACTGCGTGCGCGGTGAGGCGCGATTGATCTCATCCGCCATCAGCAGTTGGGCGAACACCGGGCCTTTGACGAAGCGGAAGGAGCGGCGGCCGTTCTCGTCCTGGTCCATCACTTCGGAGCCGAGGATGTCCGACGGCATCAGGTCCGGCGTGAACTGGATGCGGTTCGCGCCGAGGCCGAGCACTTCGCCGAGCGTGGTCACCAGCTTGGTTTTTGCAAGGCCGGGCACGCCGACCAGAAGTGCATGGCCGCCTGAAAGAACAGCGAGCAGGGTGTTTTCGACGACGCTTTCCTGGCCAAAGATCACCTTCGAGACTTCTTCGCGCACAAGGGCGATATCGGCGAGCGCCTTTTCTGCGGCAGCGATGATTTCCTTCTCCCCGAGGCTGTCTTCGGTCTTCATCATACCCATAAAGTATCTCCAACGGCTGCATCATTCGTCGCGAATCGGCGGACTTACGCCTCTGGCTCGTACCCTATAGAGTTATGGATATGTTGCGGGCTGACAAGTTCGTTCCAAATGACTATCTCGTGACTATTCTATCGTTAAGAGCAAACCGGGACAGAAGAATGGCAGCGCAACAGATCAGGGCGAGTGAAGATGCCGCAGGGCTTGCCGCGCTGATTTCGCGCGCTGCTGCTGGCGAAACCTCCGGCAAGAAGCGCGGACTTCCACCGGTCGAGAAATGGAATCCACCCTTCTGCGGCGATATCGACATGGAAATCCGCGCCGATGGCACATGGTTCTACATGGGAACGCCGATCGGCCGTGCGCCCCTGGTTCGCCTGTTTTCCACCGTCCTGCGCAAGGACGAGGACGGAAAAACTTATCTCGTCACTCCAGTGGAAAAAGTCGGAATCAGGGTCGCTGACGCGCCGTTCGTCGCCGTCGAGATGAGCGTGACGCACCGCAATGGTCAGCAGGTGCTGACATTCCGCACCAATACCGGCGATGTCGTCGAGGCCGGCAAGGAGTATCCGCTGCGCTTCGTGATTCATGGCGAAAACAGCGAATTGAAACCCTATCTGCATGTGCGCGGGCGTCTCGAGGCGCTGGTGTCGCGGGCTGTGATGTATGAACTGGCGGACCTCGGCGAGATTGCGAATATCGAGGGCAGGGAGATGTTCTGCGTCCGCTCCGGCGGCTGCATTTTCCCTGTCATGGCCGCCGATGAACTGGATATGCTGTCCCGATGAGCAATGCCCCGACCCAAGGCTACCCACTCTATTCCGCCGCCGAATTCCGACGCCGGGCGCTCAATCAAAACGGCGGGCCGGTCGATCATTCCTGGCGGGATCACGGCGACCACATCCTCAATCCGGATATCGTCGCGATGGTCGAGAGCTTCCACCTACGCGACGCCGCTGTGCTGGTGCCGGTAGTCGACGACGGCGATGAGGCCCATGTCATCTTCACCAAGCGCACGGCGAACCTGCGCAAGCATTCCGGCCAGATATCCTTTCCTGGCGGAGCGATCGATTCTACGGACATTTCTCCGGAGATGGCGGCGATCCGCGAGACACAGGAAGAGATCGGCATTGCCGGCTCATTCGTAGAGACGGTCGGACGCCTGCCGCACTATCTCGCCGCCACCGGCTTCCGCATCACGCCGGTGCTCGGCGTCGTCCGGCGGGGGTTCGAGCTGAAGCCCAATCCGCGGGAAGTCGACGATGTCTTTGAGGTGCCGCTTTCCTTCCTGATGAACCCGCAAAACCACACCCGCGACAGGCGCCTGGTCGAGGGCATCGACCGGCATTTTTACCGCATGCCCTATGAAAGCTGGATGATCTGGGGCATCACGGCGGGTATCGTCCGCACCCTTTACGAGAGGCTTTATGCATGACCAGCCTTGCTGATGAAGCATGGTTCAAGGATCCCCGCCTTCAGCGCGTCTTTGCGCTCCTGAACGCGGACGGCGGGGAGGGGCGCGTCGTTGGCGGCGCCGTGCGCAACAGCCTGATGGGGCTTCCGGTCAGCGATATCGACATCGCGACGACGCTGACGCCGGACGCCGTGACGGAACGGGCGAAGGCGTCCGGCAGCAAGGCGATCCCCACCGGCATCGAGCATGGCACCGTGACGCTGGTGATCGAAGGAAAGCCGTTCGAAGTGACGACGCTGCGCACAGACGTCGAGACTGACGGGCGCCGCGCCAAGGTCGCCTTCAGCACCGACTGGCAGGCAGATGCGGAACGGCGCGACCTGACGATCAACGCCCTTTACATGAATTCCAAGGGTGAGGTGGTCGATCTCGTCGGCGGGCTTGCCGATATTGAGAAGCGCAACATCCGTTTCATTGGGAATGCGGCGACGCGCATTGCCGAGGACTACCTGCGCATCCTGCGGTTCTTCCGCTTTTTTGCTCACTACGGCTCCGGCCGGCCCGATGCGGAAGGACTGCGGGCCTGTTCGGCGGCGCGTTCGAAGCTCACCACGCTTTCGTCCGAACGGGTTTGGTCCGAACTTCGCAAGTTGCTTGCTGCCGACGATCCGGGCCGGGCGCTGCTCTGGATGCGGCAGGTTTCGGTGCTCAGTGAAGTCCTGCCGGAGACGGAGAAATGGGGCATCGACGCCATTCCAGGACTGGTCACTACCGAAAAGGCACTCGGCTGGAAGTCCGATCCGCTTCTGCGGCTCGCTTCGATCGTTCCGCCCGATGCCGAACGGCTGGAGAAGCTGGCGGTCCGCCTGAGATTTTCGAATGCCGAAGCGGCCTATTTCAGGGCCTTCGCGTCGGCTCCCCCAATCGATGACGAAGTATCTGCCGCGGCATTCGACCGACTGCTCTATCGCAGTGGTGCGGAAGGCGTCGTCACGCGCCTGAAGCTCGCGCTCGCAGCTGCTCGCGGCAAGGCGGAAGGCGACATGAAGGAAATGAGCCGGTCGGCCAGGCTCGGCAAGCTGTTGGACCGAGCTCTGGTGTGGAAGAGACCGCAGTTTCCAATCGGCGGCGGCGATGTCATTTCCACCGGAATTCCCGCAGGTCCGCGTGTCGGCGAGACGCTTGCGAAACTCGAGAGCCAATGGATCGACGAGAATTTTGCCGCCGACCGGGCGACGCTGCTCGCCCGGCTGAATGAACTTTCGAAGTGATCAGGCCGCTGTCGCTTCGTCGCGGATGCGGGCCTTGATGTTGTCGACCATGTTTTCGCGAATGGTCGTTTCACCATGGGCGGACTTCATGTGCTCGACCGCGCGGCGGACGACTTCGGCGTCCTCATCGGCGCGGGTGTGCCAGGTGCAGCCCGGAACGAGCGTACCGCATTCGAAAAGTCGCATTGTCTACTCCTTTGTCCGGAACATGACAGGATGATCGCGCTGACACGCGGTTTCCTCGATGTGCGAAACTTCAATGTGCGAAACGGAGAGAAGGTTCCCGGCCGATGATGCACATCGGCCGGCAAATCACATACGATATTCCGGCATCGCCCAGGCGCGGAAGCAGTCGGACGACTGGTGCGGTGCATTCGAACTTGCGCCTTCTCTTGCCTGTCCGCGCAGTTCTTCGAGCGATTTTCCGGCAGCGAGCTGCAACCTAACCTGTTCGATAAAGCAGGAAAGGGGCAGGTCCGAGCCGCTCGTGGCTCGCATTTCTTCGGCAATGCGGTTCAGGAAATCCGGGGTCTCGCTTGCGCGGGTTGCCTCCCGAACATCCCCAGACGCCGGCGAACCGCTCTGTATCATCATGACAATCCTCCTCCGATTGTTACGCAACACAAGCTCAGTTTAGCACGTTAGTTTAGCGCGCGCTCACGCTTCTTGAAGGCCATGTAATGTATTTTTACCCGTACGCTGTCGTACAGTTATGGCCACCGGACGACCGGCGGCATCGACGAGAGTATCGACTCGATATTGCCTCCCGTCTTCAACCCGAAGATTGTACCGCGATCGTAAAGCAAATTGAACTCGACATAGCGCCCACGCCTGATCAATTGTTCGTCACGGTCGGCTTCGGTCCATTCCTTGTTGAAATTGGAGCGGACGATTTTTGGATAAACCATGGCGAAGGCCCGGCCGACATCTCGGGTGAAAGCGAAGTCGGCATCGAAGCCGCCGGCCTCCTCGCTTGTATGCAGCCAGTCATAAAAGATGCCGCCGATGCCGCGCGGTTCGTTGCGGTGCTTCAGAAAAAAGTATTCGTCGCACCATTTCTTGTAAGCGCCGTAGTCGGCGACGGCCGAATGGCTGCGGCAGGCAATTTCCATCGCTTTGTGGAAGAGGCGACTATCGTCGTCTTCCTGCGTGCGGCGCCGGTCGAGCACCGGCGTAAGGTCCGCGCCGCCCCCGAACCAGCGGCTGGAGGTGACGACCATGCGGGAATTCATATGCACTGTGGGTACATTGGGGTTCACCGGATGGGCGATCAGCGAAATCCCCGAGGCCCAGAACCGGGGGTCTTCGCTGGCGCCCGGCATCTGGGCACGCAGATCGGGTGCGAATTCCCCATACACTGTGGAGGTATGCACGCCGACCTTCTCGAAAACGCGGCCGTGCATCATCGACATTCGGCCCCCGCCGCCGGCGCCATTTTCCCGCGACCACTCCTTGCCGACGAAACGGCCGGGCTCCTGGTCCGAAAGAGTGCCGGTCAGCTCGTCTTCCAATGCCTCGAAGGAGGCGCAGATCGTATCGCGCAACCCTTCGAACCAAGTGCGGGCGGCGACCTTCTTTTCTTCGATATCGTCCGGCAGGCCGATCGGCAGGTCTGGTCGTTCCATCGTTATCCCCAGCAGTCGTTATTGCATCACAAGCGACTCGATCATCGCTGATTACGGTTTCGTGGTATCAGGTGCGTCGGTGCCTTGCCAGCCGGCCGAAAGCCGCAGTCGAGGCGGCAAAGATTCGACTCGCAAATTGATATTTTCAATACTACCTTTCCCGGTCAGAGGTAGGTTTCATGACTAAAATCCCGGGACCTCCGTCGTTTGACGGCTTGAAGCGCAGGATCGAACGGCATCGGGCGGAAGGCACTGCCCGCAAGGGCGATCACTTCGTGCGCCAGACCTATCGGCTTGGCCTGCTTGACGCGCGGGCAAAGGCGCGCGAATGGTTCGCCGAATACCCGAAGGCGGCCTATTGGACCGAAGTGGAAAGCTGGCGGCAGCTCGACAACGACCAGATAGAATTCACCATGCGCCGGCTGCCTTCCGCCGACTGAGCGTCATTGCGCAGACGTGCGCAGGCGGCTCTCGATGAGCAATCCGCTCTCATCGAGGATCGGATGCGCGACCGAGATGATATGGGCGTTGATGCGTTTTAGATCGCGAAGCATGTCGAGATGCAGTGAACTCGTCTGCAGGCTGTCGGCGTAGCCCTCGCGCAGGCGTTCAAGGTGGCGTTCGGCGGATTGCTTCTCCATCCTGCGGACTTCGACCTTCACTTCCATCATCTGTTTGGCGAGATTGAAGTCGCGCGTGACGAAGATCGTTTGCGCGATCCGCAGGTTGTCGATCGTCAAATGGAAGAGCTTCCTGAGCTCCTGGTAACCGTCGTCGGAAAACCGCAGGCCGAGCGAAGCCTTTTTGCTGATTTGCGGCAGCAGGCCCTTTTCGATGATATCGCCGATATGCTCGAGGTTGATCGCGTAGTCGATGATGATGATCGAATGGCGGCCGTTCTCTTCACTCAGGCCCTCGCGGCCGAGCTTGGAAAGATAGACCTTCACTTCCTGCTGCAGGCTATCGACCCGCTTTTCGAGCGTGGGAATTTCCTTGAGCTTCGTCAGGTCGTCCTGCTCGAAGGCGTCGGAGGCTCGGATCAGCATGCGTTCTATAAGGTCGCCGACGCCGAGGACTTCGCGAGTGGCGCTTGCAAGCGCCACGACGGGCGTCGACAGCTCGTGCGGGTCGAGATATTTCGGCGCATTGTCGGTTTGTGCTTCCTCCGGAACGAGACGCAGCATCAGCTGCGACAACAGGCGCGAGAACGGCCAGGCGACAGCGGCGAGGATCAGGTTGAAGCCGAGATGTGCATCGACCGGCAGCTTGGCGGGATCGAGTGGCAGCATTTCCAGAAGCTCGGCGCCGTAGCCGGCAAGCGGGAGTGCGATCACGCAGCCGGCGGCCCGGACGATCAGGTTGCCAAGCGTAACGCGCTTTGCCGAGGTAGGTCCGCCAAGCGAAGCGACGACCGGCGGAATTGCCCCGCCAACATTGGCTCCCAGGACAAGAACGATGACCAATCCCGCCGAGAGAATACCGGTCGATGCCAGGGAAAGGATCAGGACAACGGCAGCAAGGCTCGACGAGGAGATGAAGGCAATGCCCGCAGCGAACGCAAGCGCCACCGGCCAGGCGTTGTCGAGCAGGCCGATAAAGGCGGCAAGCGCGGGCGATTGGCGCATAGGCTCTGTCGCGCCGCTCAGGAGATGCAGAGACAAGAGCATCAGGCCGATGCCGATCAGTGCTGTGCCACCACCTTGGCGTGCGGTCGAGCCGCTGCGATAGAGGATGATACCCGCGAGGATGACGAGCGGCGACAGCCATTCGATACCGGTCGCGACGATCCAGGCTGTGACGGCCGTGCCGACATTGGCGCCGAGCAGGACGATCTGCGCCATGCGTGACTTCACCAGCTCGCGCTCGACGAAGGAGGCGACCATCAGCGCCGTCGCCGTGGAGCTTTGCAATGCCAGCGTTGCGACGAAGCCCGAAACGAAGGAGCGCAAGCCGCCTCGCGTACCCGTTGCAAGACCTGTTCGCAGCCGCGCACCGAAGGCCCGCGACACGCCGTCCTTCACCTGCGCGAGGCCGAACAGCAGCAGGGCTACCGCGCCGAACAGGTTTATCATGACGATCGTGGATTCCATTCCCTGCGGGTCTTTTCTTCTCGTTCACGGCCGGCGCAATGCTGCGCAATGGGTATCTCAGCGCATTGCCATCTCATTGAAATCGCGGCCCGGTTCTCACTTTTTGATTGTCCGGCTAATTATAATACGCCTGTTCCTGGATAGCACAACGCCGTTTGCGACATATCATGGCGAGGCTTCGCGAGGTCGCTCAGAGGCGAAATCAACGCCAGACAGTCTGGCGCAGGGCCTCGCCGGCGATCATCGCGGCTGAGACTGCGACATTGATCGAGCGCTGGCCCTCGACCATCGGGATCAGGATGCGCCCGTCGGCTGTTTCATGAACATGATCCGGAACGCCTGCGCTTTCGCGGCCAAACAGTAAAATGTCGTCCGGCCGGAAAGCGAAGTCCGTGTATCGAACCGATGCCTTGGTAGAGGCGAGCACGATACGGCGGCCCGTTTGCGCCCGCCATTCCTCGAAGCGATCCCAACTGACATGGCGGGTGAGCGCAACGGCTGCGATATAGTCCATGCCGGCGCGTTTCAAATTGCGGTCGGAAAGGTCGAAGCCGGCGGGCTCGATGATGTCGACGGCAACTCCAATACAGGCGGCAAGACGCAGGATCGTGCCGGTATTGCCGGGGATGTCGGGCTGATAGAGCGCCAGTCTAAGATCGGCCATCCGAAGTTCCATCTTGCTGCCTAAGGCAAAGACACCTAGTTCAACTGTGATTTCGGCGCAACAGGGCGCCCTTTGACCCTGAATTGTTCAATTTTTGCCGAGTTTGGGCTGGAAATTTCGCAATTTTCGCGTTATTAGGTGCGTATCTTCAATCGCCAGCTAGGGAGGGCCGACATGAATATTCTGATGTTTACGCGCCTTCCAGCCGCGATACCAAGCGTGGCGATCTCGCGCTTCTGAGCGCAAGCTTTCTAAAATTCCCCATTTTTGATCCATTGCGCGGCTGTCGTGGCCTCGCCCCTCGAACGTCCGGTTCCCATATGTGCCTTAGTGCGTTTTGCGCGGGCCGGGAGGTGGAACGGTGAAGTTCCGGAGCACTTTTCATGTTTAGCTGGTTCGAACAGCGACTGAACCCCTTTCCGAGTGAGGAGCCTGTCGTTCCCCCGAAAGGTCTTTTTGCCTTCTGCTGGCACTATACGAAGCCAGCGGCGCCCTGGCTTGCAGCCATGGCCGTGCTGACGGCGCTGATTGCGATCGGCGAAGTGGCACTCTTCCAGTTCCTCGGCGATATCGTCGATTGGCTGACGAATGCCGACAAGGCGACGTTCCTGCAGACCGAATGGCACAAGCTTGCCTGGATGGCGGCTTTGATCCTCGTCGGTCTGCCGCTGGCGGCTGGGCTCGATTCACTTATCATGCATCAGGTCCTGCTCGGAAACTACCCGATGATCGCGCGCTGGCAGATGCACCGCTTCCTGCTGCGCCACAGCATGACCTTCTTTGCCAACGAGTTTGCCGGCCGCGTTGCGACCAAGGTAATGCAGACCTCGCTTGCCGTTCGTGAAACAACGATGAAGATCCTCGACGTCTTCGTCTATGTCGTTACGTATTTCCTGACGATGATCATCGTCATCGCAGCGGCGGACTGGCGGCTGATGGTGCCGATCCTGGTCTGGCTTGCCATCTATGTCAGCATCGTGTCGTATTTCGTGCCCCGGCTGCGCAGGATCGCAGCGCAGCAGGCGGATGCGCGCTCGATGATGACGGGCCGGGTGGTCGACAGCTACACGAATATTGCGACCGTCAAGCTCTTCTCGCATGCGGGCAGGGAGGAAGGCTATGCCAAGGCCGGCATGGACGAATTCCTGCAGACAGTGCACCAGCAGATGCGGCGCGTCACGCTGTTCCATGTGTGCGTTTATATCAACAACTGCGTGGCGCTCTTCGTCATCTCGGGCCTGTCGATCTGGTTCTGGCTGAATGGCCAGATTTCGGTCGGCGCGATCGCCATCGCGATCGGCCTTGCGATGCGCGTCAACGGCATGTCGCAGTGGATCATGTGGGAGGTATCGGCGCTCTTTGAAAACATCGGCACGGTCTATGACGGCATGGAGATGATGACAAAGAACCACGACATCACCGACAAGCCCGATGCACCGCCGATGCAGGCGAAGAAGGGTGCGATCCATTACGAGCGGATCCGCTTCCACTACGGCAAGGGCAAGGGCGTCATCGATAACCTGTCGCTCGACATCAAGGCGGGTGAGAAGGTTGGCCTCGTCGGGCGCTCCGGAGCCGGTAAGACGACGTTGATGAACCTGCTGCTGCGCTTCTTCGATCTGGAAGCTGGCCGCATCACCATCGACGGCCAGGATATCTCGCATGTGTCGCAGGAAAGCCTCCGCTCGCTGATCGGCGTGGTGACGCAGGATACGTCGCTGCTGCACCGCTCGATCCGCGACAACATCGCCTATGGCCGTCCGGATGCGACGGACGCGGATGTGATCGAGGCGGCGAAGCGGGCAAATGCCTGGGAGTTCATCGAAGGGCTTGTCGACATGCAGGGCCGCAAGGGACTCGACGCGCAGGTCGGCGAGCGCGGCGTGAAGCTCTCCGGTGGCCAGCGCCAGCGCGTTGCGATCGCCCGGGTATTCCTGAAGGATGCGCCGATCCTGGTGCTCGACGAGGCGACCTCGGCGCTCGATTCCGAAGTGGAAGCGGCGATCCAGGAGAACCTCTTCGCGCTGATGGAAGGCAAGACGGTGATCGCAATCGCCCATCGCCTGTCGACGCTGACGGAGATGGACCGCCTGATCGTGCTCGACAAGGGCCGCATCATCGAGGCCGGTTCGCACGCCGATCTCGTCAGTCAGGGCGGCATTTATGCCGATCTCTGGACCCGCCAGTCCGGCGGCTTCCTCGCCGATCATTCGCAAGAAGCCGAGGAAGCGGCGGAGTAAAGCGAAAGTCCCTCCCGGCGAAAGCGGGGAGGGCTTCTTAACTGTTGAGACCAGTTAAGAAGCCTTGTTACCCGATCGGGAGAGCAAGGGGCTAGATCATAGCAATCGTAACGATCTCGCTGCCCATTGCGAATTTCGAAGTTATTCGAGCCTATTACCTTGCAGCCGATCGCGGCGTCTTCGCGTTGCACGGTCGGCGCGAGCCGCCGCAGGCGCCGACGATCCTAAAAGAGCCGTTGCCGGCTCACAGGCTGTCTGCCCAGTCTCTTACCCTGTGACGCTCGACTACGACGATGGCGCCTGCCATCGTGCGGAGTGCCGTCAGACGGCGCTCTTCCTCGTTGTCGAGCCATGCGGCAACTGCCTCGCTGACGATCGTGTCGCGCGATATGCCGAGTTGGGCTGCGGTTTCATCGAGTCTGTCCGCAAGCGGAAGCGGAATATGCGACGCGAGCACCCTCGTTTCCATGACGGTATTTCTCCGATAAGCGGCCATTGTACTCCGAGATCGTGACGAGGTCAGCGACATTCAACACGGATGCCGCCGATGTTACCGAAAATTACCAAAATATAAGGTTGTGTCCGCCCTCCATTCCCTTTGCCGCAGGGTTGTCTCGGACTATAACGCAAGGATGCTCCTGCGCCCGATACTCAATCTGTTTGAACACTGGGTCGATCCGTTCCGCCGGCGCGGCAATATACAGCCGCCGCGTTCGACGGTCGGCTTCATCTGGTTCTACATCGGCCAGGCTAAATGGCCCTTCGTCGCGATGCTTGTCCTCGGCGGCATGTCGGCGGCGATCGAGGCGGCGCTTTTTTGGTTCGTCGGACGGCTGGTCGATATCTTGAGCACCATCAAGCCGGGCGTTGGCTGGAGCGACATGCTTGCTGCACATGGCAGCGAGCTCTTCGGAATGCTCGCTTTGATCGGCTTTGTCCGTTTCGTAGTGGTCTTCCTCATCGCGCTGGTCGATCAGCAGGTCATCACGCCGGGTTTTTACAATCTCGCGCGCTGGCAATCCTATCTCCACGTCTCGCGCCAATCGCTGCATTTTTTCCAGAGCGATTTTTCCGGGCGGATCGTGACGAAGGTCTGGTCGGCCGGCCAGGCGGTGGGCGATCTCGTCACCTCGCTCATGGAGAGCGTCTGGTTTGTCGGAATCTACGCGGCGACGACACTGGTGCTGGTGGCGCAGCTCGATTTTTCACTTGCGGCCGTCGTGTTGTTCTGGCTCGCTGCATTCGGCGTGCTCGCCCGCTATTTCGTACCGCGCATCCGCTATCACTCGCGCGAGACTGCGGAAGCCGCCTCGATGCTCAACGGCCGCATGGTCGATTCCTACAGCAACATCCAGACGCTGAAGCTTTTCGCTCGTCACGAGGAGAGCGACCGCTACATGCGCCAGGGTTTCGATATCTATCAGGATACCGTGCTGCGCTTTACCCGGTTCATTACCGGTGTACGTGCCTCCATGGCGCTGCTTTCCGGCCTGATGATCGTGACCATGGGCGGATTAAGCGTCGATCTGTGGCTGCGCGGGTTGGTGAGTTCCGGTGCCGTGGCATTTTCGCTGGCCCTCGTCCTGCGCCTCAACTTCCTTCTTGGGCGCCTAATGACGCAGTTCAACGGCATCATGCGCAATCTGGGTACGATCCAGAATGCTGCCGAATTGATCTCGCAGCCGCTTGGTCTGGTCGATCGGCCCGATGCTCCCGATCTCGTCGTCCGCGAACCCGGCATCCGTTTCGAAAACGTCTGCTTCCATTACGGCCGGGGCAAGGGTGTCATCGAGAATTTCTCGCTCACCATCGCACCCGGCGAGAAGGTCGGGATCGTCGGGCGCTCCGGTGCCGGCAAGTCGACGCTGGTCAATCTGCTGCTGCGCCTCTACGACCTTGAAGGCGGGCGCATCCTTGTCGATGGCCAGGATATTGCTGCGGTCAGCCAGGAGTCACTGCGCATGCAGATCGGCGTCGTCAGCCAGGATACCTCGCTGCTGCACCGTTCGGTCAGGGACAACATCCTCTTCGGCCGGCCCGATGCGGAGGAGGAACGGCTGCTCGATGCCGCACGGCGGGCAGAGGCGCTCGGCTTTATCGAGCGCCTGCACGATCAGCAGGGGCGCAAGGGTTTCGATGCGCATGTCGGCGAGCGCGGCGTGAAGCTTTCCGGCGGGCAGCGGCAACGCATCGCAATCGCGCGGCTCATGCTGAAGGATGCACCGATCCTCGTGCTCGACGAGGCGACCTCGGCGCTCGATTCCGAGGTGGAAGAGGTGATCCAGTCCAATCTCAGCCGGATCATGGAGGGGAAGACCGTGCTGGCTATCGCTCATCGCCTTTCGACCATTGCCGCGCTCGATCGCCTGATTGTTGTCGATCGCGGCCGAATCATCGAAGAAGGCACGCACAAATCCCTGGTCGAAAGAGGCGGACTTTATGCCGAGCTATGGGCGCGCCAGTCCGGCGGCTTCCTCGGTGCAGACGAAGATATGCCCGGGCGCGAGGCGAGAGCCGTTTAGGCAAGCGTTCGCCAGCTAGGCTCCGATCCGCTGAATCCAGGGGATTGCGGTAAAAAGATCATCTGAAAATACCCGCGACATTGTGCCCTCATACTATTGTCAAGGCTGGACATAATTTGCGATCAAGCATAGAACGCGCCGGATTGGCGGGGAATCTAAGGCCGAATTGTGTCTATGTAGATTCGCCGCTTAGAGGGGCAGTGCGGAATTCCGCGAAAATTGCGCAGAGGATGGTTTAGCTGTGAGCGAACACGAAACGACAAGCGAGGCTTCAGGGGAGCCCACGCGCCGTGATTTCCTTTATCTCACCACCGGTATGGCAGGCGCCGTCGGCGCTGCGGCGGTCGCTTGGCCGTTCATCGATCAGATGCGTCCGGATGCGTCCACGCTCGCTCTTGCTTCCATCGAAGTCGACGTATCGAGCCTTGGGCCGGGAATGTCGCTGACCGCCAAGTGGCGCGGCAAGCCGGTCTTCATCCGCAACCGTACGCCCGAGGAAGTAAAGGCTGCCGACGAGGTTCCGCTTTCGGATCTCAAGGATCCGATCGCACGCAACGAGAACCTTCCGGCCGAAGCGCAGGCAACCGGTGTCGACCGCTCTGCCGGCAAGGACAAGGAAAACTGGATCGTCATGATCGGTTCGTGCACCCATCTCGGTTGCGTGCCGCTCGGACAGGCCGGCGAATACAACGGTTGGTTCTGTCCCTGCCATGGCTCGGTCTACGACACGGCCGGCCGCATCCGTAAAGGTCCGGCGCCGACGAACCTGCCGATTCCGACCTATTCGTTCGTTTCCGATACAGTGATCAAGATCGGTTGAGGGGAGACTGATTTATGAGTGGCCATTCCAGCTACGAGCCATCAACCGGCCTCGAGAAGTGGATCGATGCGCGCCTGCCGCTGCCGCGCATGGTCTATGACAGCTTCGTTGCATATCCGGTTCCGCGTAACCTGAACTATGCCTATACCTTCGGCGCCATGCTTTCGGTCATGCTGGTCGTGCAGATCCTGACCGGCGTCGTGCTCGCCATGCATTACGCTGCCGAAACTTCGGTCGCCTTCAATGCCGTCGAAAAAATCATGCGCGACGTCAACCACGGCTGGCTGCTGCGCTATATGCATGCCAACGGTGCATCCTTCTTCTTCGTCGCGGTCTACCTGCATATTGCCCGCGGGCTTTACTACGGCTCCTACAAGGCGCCGCGCGAAATCCTCTGGATTCTCGGCGTTCTCATCTATCTGCTGATGATGGCGACCGGTTTTATGGGCTACGTTCTCCCCTGGGGCCAGATGTCCTTCTGGGGCGCGACCGTCATCACCGGCTTCTTCTCGGCCTTCCCGCTGGTCGGCGAATGGGTGCAGCAGTTTCTGCTCGGCGGTTTTGCCGTTGAAAACCCGACGCTCAACCGCTTCTTCTCGCTGCACTACCTGCTGCCCTTCATCATCGCAGGCGTTGTCGTGCTGCATATCTGGGCGCTGCACGTGACCGGCCAGACGAATCCGACTGGAGTCGAGGTCAAGACCAAGACGGACACCGTCCAGTTCACGCCCTATGCGACCCTCAAGGACGCACTCGGCGTTTCGATCTTCCTGCTGGTCTACGCCTACTTCGTCTTCTACATGCCGAATTTCCTCGGCCATCCGGACAATTATATCCCGGCTGACCCGCTGAAGACGCCGGCGCACATCGTTCCGGAATGGTACTTCCTGCCGTTCTACGCGATGCTGCGCTCGATCACTTTCAATATCGGTCCGATCGATTCCAAGCTCGGCGGCGTCCTTGTGATGTTCGGCGCGATCATCGTGCTGTTCTTCCTGCCATGGCTCGACACGTCGAAGGTCCGCTCTGCGGTCTACCGCCCGTGGTACAAGATGTTCTACTGGCTGTTCGTGATCAATGCGATCATCCTCGGCTGGCTCGGTTCCCAGCCGGCGGAAGGCGCCTTCGTCCTGATCTCGCAGATCTGCACACTGCTTTACTTTGCTTTCTTCCTGGTCGCTATGCCAGTGCTTGGTCTCGTCGAGACGCCGCGCCGCATTCCAAACTCGATCACCGAAGCCGTGCTGGAAAAGCGCAATCAACAAATTGCTACGGTCAAGGCATAAGCGAGCGGAAGGAATAGAACGATGAAAAAGCTTGTTGCAAGCATTCTGCCGCTCGCAGTCGCAGCTCTCCTTGGAACTGCTGCATTCGCACAGGAAGCCACGCACGGCGAGGGCGCCGCTCCGGCCGAGCACGAGGAAGGCGCCACGCCGCACTATCCGCTGAAGCACCCGCGGGAGCAGGACTGGAGCTTCGCCGGCCCCTTCGGCCATTATGACAAGGGCCAGCTGCAGCGCGGCCTGAAGGTCTATACGGAAGTCTGTTCCGCCTGCCACTCGATGAGCCTGGTTCCCTTCCGCATGCTCGGCGAACTCGGCTACTCCGAGGCGCAGGTCAAGGCTTTTGCCGCGAACTACGAGGTTCAAGATGGCCCGGATTCTGCGGGTGAGATGTTCACACGCAAGGCTATCCCTTCGGATTATTTTCCGTCGCCATACGCCAACGCCCAGGCCGCTGCCGCTGCGAACAATGGCGCGGCCCCGCCGGATTTCTCGCTGATCGCGAAGGCCCGCGGGATAACCCGCGGCTTCCCGCAGTTCGTCTTCGATATCTTCACGCAGTATCAGGAAGGCGGACCAGACTATATCTACTCGCTGCTGACGGGCTATGAAGAGCCGCCGGCGGGTTTCCAGGTTCCCGAGGGCGCGCATTACAACCCTTACTTCAACGCTGCTGCGGCCTTCGCGATGCCGAAGCCGCTCTCCGACGATCAGGTGACCTATGACGACGGCACGCCGCAGACCGTCGATCAGTATTCCAAGGATGTCTCGGCCTTTCTGATGTGGGCCGCAGAGCCGCACCTCGAAGAGCGCAAGAGCACCGGCTTCATGGTCATCGTGTTCCTGTTGATTTTCTCGGGTCTCATCTTCCTGACGAAGCGCTCGGTCTATGCCAACAAGGAGCACTGAGCGGTTCTAGCTCAATAAGCAAAAGGCGGCTTTGGGGCCGCCTTTTTTGTTGGTTCCATGTCAGTCAGTTGATAGGGTGCAACCGACTAGATCCCCTCGCAGACAGACGGACTTTCCATGAACAATATTGCCTCGGAGCTTGCGGTTAGCATCCGCTCCATCCCGGACTATCCGAAGCCCGGCATTATCTTTCGCGACATCACGACGCTGCTCGGCAATCCGCGGGCGTTTCGCCGCGCTGTGGATGAACTGGTGCAGCCTTATGCGGGCCTGAAGATCGACAAGATCGCCGGCATGGAAGCGCGCGGCTTCATTCTCGGCGGCGCCGTGGCGCATCAGCTTTCGGCAGGCTTCGTGCCGATCCGCAAGAAGGGTAAGCTGCCGCATGATACCGTGCGGATCGCCTACAGCCTGGAATATGGCGTCGACGAGATGGAGATGCACCGGGATGCGGTTCAGCCGGGCGAAAAGGTTATTCTCGTGGACGATCTGATTGCAACCGGCGGGACCGCCGTCGGCGCGACGAAGCTACTTCGCCAGATGGGGGCGGAAGTCGTCGGTGCATGCTTCGTCATCGATCTACCGGATCTCGGCGGCCGCAGAAAGCTCGATGAACTCGGCGTGCATGTCCACACGCTGGTCGAATTCGCCGGGCACTGAAGCCCGGCTTTACTCGAATTCGAGCACGCTGCCCTCGAAGCGGATGACAGGCGTGCCGTCTTGGTTGACGCCTTCGTTGAGGATCGAATTGAGAAACCAGCCCTGCCGGGATGTGAGAGGCCGGCTGGCAAGCAAGGTCACCGAATAGCTGACCGTCTCGTCGACGAAGACCGGACGCAGCCATTGCAACTTCTGGAAGCCGGGCGAAGGGCCGAGCTTCGGTGGGGCGACGCCCTCCCTGGCAAGTCGCGCGGTTTCCTTTTCCCAGTAGTCCAGGAAAGTTCGCATCCAGGCGGCGCATGTATGCCAACCCGAGGCGCAGAGATTGCCGAAGAGCGTCTTCCGGGCGGCTTCCTTGTCAACATGGAAGCGCTGCGGATCGAAGCGCGTGGCGAAATGGATGATCCGCTCCTCGGTAAAGGTATAGCCGCCGATCGCAGCCTTTTCGCCGATCGTATAAAGCTCCGCCATCCTCATGGATTTGCCTCCGCTGTGTCGCGCATGCTGAACATGATCCAGTTTTCGCAGTAGCAGACCAGATCGCCGTGCTGATTGTGGACCTCATGCTTGAAGCGGGCGATGCCGATGCCGGGCCGCGAACGCATGGCGCGGGATTCCAGCACCGTCGAACGCCCGGACAGTGTGTCGCCGGCAAGAACGGGTTTCCTCCATTCCATCACGTCGATGCCGGGTGCGCCCTGGGAATGTGAATTCAGCAAAAAACCATAGGCCATCATGCGCATGAAGAGCGCGGACGTATGCCAGCCGGAAGCCGCGAGCCCGCCAAGGATGCTGGCGCGTCCGGCCATCTCGTCCATGTGCATCGGCTGCGGGTCGAATTCGGTTGCGAACTCGATGATCTCCTGCGCCGTCACGGCGACCGGGCCTAACGCAAAGCTGCGGCCCGGCTCGAAGTCTTCAAAAACTAGCTTCATCTGGCCTCGTCCTCCCTCGGCCGTGCTGCCAATCAGGTATTGAAGCGGAAGTGGATCACGTCGCCGTCCTGAACCACGTATTCCTTGCCTTCATCCCTGGCTTTGCCCGCGTCCTTGGCGCCGGTTTCCCCGCCGAGCGCGATGTAGTCGTTATAACCGATAGTAAAGGCACGGATGAAGCCGCGTTCGAAATCCGTGTGGATGACGCCGGCAGCGGCCGGTGCCTTGGTGCCGCGCACGATCGTCCAAGCGCGGGTCTCCTTGGGGCCGACGGTGAAATAGGTGATCAAGTCGAGCAGGTGATAGCCCGCACGGATTAGGCGATCGAGGCCAGCCTCTTCCAGACCAAGGGCGGAGAGGAATTCCTTGCTTTCTTCTTCCGGCAGTTGAGCCACTTCAGACTCGATCGCGGCCGAGATGGTCACGCATTCGGCGCCTTGGGCTTTCGCCATCTCGGCAACAGCCTCGGTATGTTCGTTGCCTGTTGCTGCATCGGCTTCCGCGACGTTGCAGACGTAGAGCACTGGATGGGACGTCAGAAGGTTCAGGCCCTTCAGGACTTCGATTTCGTCGGCGCCGAGCGTCTTCAACAATAGACGAGCCGGCTTGCCTTCGTTGAGGAGCTTGATCACCGCTTCCATGACGGGAAGCTGCGTCAGCGAATCCTTGTCCTTGGAGGCGGCGCGTTTGCGCGTTTGCTCGACGCGGCGTTCGAGACTTTCAAGGTCGGCAAGCATCAGCTCGGTTTCGATGGTGTCGGCGTCGCTGACCGGATTGATGCGGCCTTCGACATGGGTGATGTCGTCATCCTCGAAGCAGCGCAGCACATGCACGACAGCATCGACTTCGCGGATGTTGGCGAGGAACTTGTTGCCGAGGCCTTCCCCCTTGGACGCGCCGCGCACCAGACCGGCGATATCGACGAAGGAAATGCGGGTTGGGATGATTTCCTTCGAGCCGGCGATCGAGGCGAGCTTTTGCATCCGTGGATCGGGAACGGCGACTTCGCCGGTGTTGGGCTCGATGGTACAGAAGGGATAGTTCGCCGCCTGCGCCGCTGCCGTCTTGGTGAGCGCGTTGAAGAGTGTCGACTTGCCAACATTCGGCAGACCGACGATACCGCATTTGAAGCCCATGACTGGATGTCCGTATTCGCTGAAATTGTTGCCTTGCCTATGGGATAAAGGAGCCATGCGGTCAAGTCTTCCGCCACTTTTACCGCCGCTCACTTGCCGATAGGGCGACACTGGCCTATTTTTCCGTCCGCGAAGATTTCGAGAGTAATATTGCGAATTTCACCGGAAGGGCAGGTGACCTTTGCCCAAGGAGATCCTAGGCCATCTTGGTGCCAAACACCCGGCGGCGAGCTTGAATTTGAAGCTCTTACCTGATTGAAAGGCTGTAGTCCGGGCTCGCAATCGACAGGTGAGTGTCGAAATTCCCTGGCCGACAATAATCGTCTAATTCAGAGAATTACCTCTCATGTCATCAACGGGTGGATTTTCCGATGAGTGACAACGACGTTGCCATAAAGCCGAAAACGAAGATCAAGCTGAAGCTGGATAAGCCCAAGCTCTACAAGGTTCTTCTTTTCAACGATGACTATACGCCACGCGAGTTCGTCGTCATGATCCTCAAGGCCGTTTTCCGGATGAGCGAGGAGACGGGATACCGGGTGATGATGACGGCGCATAAAATGGGCTCCAGCGTGGTCGTCGTCTGCGCCAAGGACATTGCCGAGACAAAGGTCAAGGAGGCGATGGACTATGCCAAGGAGGCAGGCTTCCCGCTGATGTTTACGGCGGAACCCGAAGAATAGGCGTTTCTTAACCAATCTTCTTAAGCTGCCATCCGTCAATTGCCGCTAGATTGCGCCCACGACGGAGGCGCGCATGCATGCTGAGGCAGCTACTTGGCATTATTTCGTCGCCGCGGCGCTCTTTGCGATCTTCGGTGCGATCGGCCATGTCGTCCGTGCGTTGTTCAACGTCTATCCGGACAGGCTTTCGGACAAGCCGATCATCGATCTGGCCATTTCGGACGGTTATGATCTTTCCGACATGCTCTTCGGAACGGAATATGACGATGCCGGCTACTATCGGTCCGACAGCCTCAAGAACCTACGTATTGCCTGCTCCATTGCCGTCGTTGCGGGCATTGGCACGATGCTGCTCGTAGAGGATGCCTCGATCCTGATGGCAACGGCGATCGACGACGGAGCCAAGGCACTTTGGGAACTGCTCCTCTACCGCCTTCAAGAGCTGCAATTGCTTTGATCAGCCGGGGCGCCTGATCTGATAGCCGGTCTTATCCCGCATGAAGCCGCAGTTTTCGTAGAAGCGCAGCGTTGCGGGGTTCCTTGAACCGGTAAGGAGCATCACTTTATAGCAATTCTCCTCCCAGGCCGTTGCGCAGGCATGACGGATCAACGCGCCGGCATAACCCTTTCTGCGGTGATCGGCGTGCGTGATGACATTCTCGACCAGAGCGTACGAAGCACCGTTTCGCGTGAGATTGGGTGTGATGATCAGCGTAGCGGATGCAACAGGCATATCGGCGGCCAGCGCGACAAATATGGTCATGCCCGGGTGGGCGAGGATGGTTGAGAAGCGGTCGCTTGCCCAGGCGGGATCGATCGCTGGATCATCGGGATTGAGGTGACGGTAGAGCTCAAGAAGGGCCTGTAAGTCGCCGGGGCCGGCGGGCTTGATCATGATATCTCGCTTCGGCATCTTGCCTACTCACCCTTGTTGCCGAACATCTTCTTTAGCATTTCGGCCATAGGGCCGGTCGCAGGCAGCTTAGGCTGCGGGTGTCGCGCCTGGTGGATGTGGGATTGCGCTGCCGGCTTCTTTTCGGACTTCGGCTTGTCCTCCTCCGCCTTGCCGCCGACGGCGAGCGCCAGCTTGTTCATCAACTGCGAATCCTCCTTGCGCACCAGCATGTCGGCATTGTCGGCAAGCGTTTCCATGAGCGGTTGCAGCCAGGCCTGGTCGGCCTTGGCGAAATCGCCGAGTACGTGGTGCTGCACAAGTTCCTTGACGCCAGGGTGACCGATGCCGAGGCGCAGTCGCCGATAATCCTTGCCGCAATGGGCGTCGAGCGACCTGATGCCGTTATGGCCGCCATTGCCGCCGCCGATCTTCAGCCGGGCCTTGCCGGGTGGCAGGTCGAGCTCGTCATAGATGGCGACGAGATCGGAAGGCTGCAGCTTGTAGAAACGCATGGCTTCGCCGACGGCTTCGCCGGAGAGGTTCATGTAGGTTTGCGGCTTGATCAGCAGCACCTTTTCGCCCCCAAGCTCGCCTTCCGAAATTTCCGCCTTGAACTTCTTGGACCAGGGGGAAAAGCCGTGACGCCGATGGATGGCGTCGGCTGCTATGAAGCCGATATTGTGGCGGTTTCCGGCATATTTGCTTCCGGGATTGCCGAGACCCGCGATGATCAGCATTGGGAAGTCCGTTTCTTGAATGCCTGCTGCCCGCTTCACCACCGCGAAACGCGCAGGAAGTCAAGCGCAAAGGCACGGCGCGGTGCTAATTGCCGAGGTGCAGTCCATACTTCAGGAAAATCTCTTTCTGGGTGCCATCGGCGATCAGCTTATCGAGAGCGGCCTGCATCCGCACCTGAAGGTCGGATGGAAAATCCCTGTTACAGGCGATACCCATCGGCTGTGCGGAGAGCATGGTGACCATCTCCACCGGCTGATCCGCCTTCAGCTTTTCGAAGTAAAGCTCTGAAATGGGCATCATGTCGATACGGCCACCGAGAAGCTTGCGAAGTGTAGCATTGAAGTCGGTGGCGATATCGAGCTTGGTAAAGCCCTTTTGCCTCAACACCATCTCGGTATAGTCTTCGCGTTGGGTGCCGACGGTATATTTCTTGGACGCCTCAAGGTCATTCGCAACGACACCCGATCCCTTCCGCGTGATCAAGATATTGCGATCGACGAGCAGCGGCTCGATCCATTTGAAGAGGGGATCGCGCAAGGCATTGTGTGCCGTGGCAAAAACGCAGGTCATGGGCTGTGATTGCGCGAGGCTGTAGGCTCGTGCCCAGGGCAGCAACTCCATGGTATAGTCGACGCCGATATCGGCCATGACCTTTTCGACTTGTTCAACGGTCGCGCCCTTGATCACCTTCCCGTCGCGATAATTGAAGGGCGCGTATTCTTCAGTCGTGAAATTGACCGTCTGCGACTGGGCCGGCGCTGCGCAAGGAAGCGTCAGAAAAGCAAGAAGCAGGAGCTTTTTCATATATTTCCACCTTCAATGCGCCGATCACGAGGCTTGGGCGACCTCATTTACCACGGCTGTGAGGTCCTCGATCAATTTCGAAGCATTCTGTGGACGATGGAAGAGGTAGCCCTGACCGTAGTCAAGTCCCATCTGGTGTAGGGTGCGGCATTCTTCTTCGGTTTCGATGCCTTCCGCGATGACGGTACAGTCCATCTTATGCGAGAGCGTGGTGATGCCTTCGATGAGCATCCGGCTCTTGTGGCGGACGTCATCATTCGTGTCGTTGATCGACCGCGTGAAGGATTGGTCGACCTTAATGATGTCGACCGGGAAGCGGTTGAGATAGCTCAGCGACGAGTAGCCGGTACCGAAATCGTCAAGGGCGATGCGGCAGCCGAAAAGACGCAGTTCGGTGAGCACCATGCGTATTTGCGGATTGTCGTGCATCAGAACGGCTTCGGTGATTTCGACGACAATTCGATCCGGACGGATGCCGTGCCGCCCGACGAGCCCGGCGAGGCGGGAGGGTAGGGCGGCCTCGAACTGCAGCGGCGAGAAATTGATCGCGAGATAGGTATCCTGCATGCCCGGAATCCGGGAGATACTCGCCAGATGCCCGATCGCCTTTTCCATGATGACGTTGCCGACGCGGACGATCTTGGCGGTCTCCTCGGCGACGTGGATGATGCCGGCCGGCGGCATCAGGCCCTTCTGCGGGTGGTTTAGGCGCAGGAGCGCTTCGAAGCCGGCGATGCGGCGATCGTCAAGGCCAACGATCGGCTGCAGATAGGCGTCGAACCAATCCTCGGCGAGACCATTTTCGATGTGGCTTTCGATCTCGGCGCGCGCCCTTGCGCTGTCCAGCATGCTGTTGTCGAAAATCTGTGCGCCATTCTTGCCGTCGCGCTTCTTCGCATACATCGCCATATCCGACTTCTGCAGCAATTCGGCTGCATTCGACGCATGGCGCGGATAGATGGCGATGCCGATGCTGGCGCTCAGATGCAGGTCAGGGCCGAAAGGCGCCTCGAAGACTGTGGCAATCTGCTCGCACATCGCCTTGGCGCGCTTCTCGCCGTCCTTGGCCGGAAGCAGGATGGCGAATTCGTCGCCGCCAAGTCGCGCTGCCTGATCGGAGGGCGCTAGATGTTCGTTGAGCCGCTCGACGAGCTCGCGAAGCGCTCGATCGCCCTCGGCATGGCCCATATTGTCGTTGATCCACTTGAAGCGGTCGAGATCGATAAAGAGGCAGGCCAGCTCCTGGCCAGCGGCGTCGGCTTCGGCGATCTTGCCGTCGAGGGCGGTCTCGAAGCCTTGGCGGTTCAGCAGGCCGGTGAGATGGTCGGTAATCGCCTGGCGGTGGTTGCGGTCTTCCGAGGCCTTCAGTGCGGTTACGTCGGTCATGACCGACAGCGAGAGCTGGTTTGGTCTGGTGGCTGTCTTCGATTCCAGTATCAGCACGTCCATGATGCGGCCGTCTGCGCAGAGGAACTTTACGGTCACGTCCAGTGCCGCGCCATTCTCGAAACCTTCCTTGCGGTTTTGGAACGCGTCGCGGGTGTCGAACGTAACGAGTTCGGCAAATCTGCGACCGATCACCTCGCCCCGCCCGTAGCCCGTTGCGACCAGCCAATAGTCGCTGACCGCTATGATGCGATCCTCGTTGTCCAGTGAGAAGAGCATGGCGGGCGTGAGATTATAGATATCGGTTGCGAGGCGGTGGGCGAGTTTCAGTTCCTTTTCCTCGCTCTCCAGCTTCGTCTGCATCTCGTTGAAGCTGCGGGCGAGGCGGCCGATCTCATCGCTCGACTGCCAATCGACATGATGGCGCGATCCAAGCTGACGGGTGGCCTCTATGGCCGCGATAAGCCGCATGAGCGGCTGGATGACAAAGAGGCGGTTGCCAATCAGTGCGGTGCCGAAGACGGTGAGCACAGCGAAAATGAAGATCGATATGAAGACGACTTCTTCATGCTTGAGGCCGGAGAAGAGGCTAAGCTTCGGATAATAGACCGCAATGCTGCCTAGGTTCTTCGGACCGTCGACCGTGTTGTAGATGATTGCGCGGGAAACCTGAACGAGCTCGCCGTCAAAGGATTTCGGGATGGTCGATTGCGTCACGTTGAGCTGACTGGATTGATCGCGAACCTCGACCTTCACGATGGCGCCCTGCGAAACCATCGTGGCACTGATCTGGGTTACGCTGTCTTCGTCGAGATCCCAGAGCGGCTTTGCGAGTGCCTGAGAATTGGCAACCAGAAGAACGGAGATGTGGTCGCGTATTTCCTTATCGGCGCGCTCGGAAGAAAGGAATAGAAACAATACAAAAAGCGGAGCGACAAATATGAGAAGCGCCCCGCAAACAATCGCAAAAAATCTGTTCTCAACGGAATTGTTCATGGTTCCGTTTTCTCCCCGGGCTCTCACTTCGCGGCCATACGGCAAAGAGCGGCAAGTGTAGAAATGCTTGGGGAATGCTTTCACGAATGTGTTAAATGTTGCTGAAGTGGCTCGCGTTAAAATTGATAAGGCCCGCCTTCCAGGGGAAAGCGGGCCTTATAATTACGAATTAGTGTATGCGGATTATGCTTCCGCTTCGCCTTCGCCTTCGCCTTCAGCCGGAGCTTCTTCTTCAACGCCAGCGGCCGGAGCAACGATCGTTGCGATCGTGAAATCGCGGTCGATGACCGTTGTTACGCCCTTCGGCAGTGTGACTTCGGAGATATGGATGCTGTCGCCGATCTTCTTGCCGGAGAGGTCGATATCGAAGAATTCCGGGATCGCATCAGCCGGGCAATGAACTTCGATTGTGTGGCGAACGATGTTCAAAACGCCGCCGATCTTCACCTGCGACTTCTCTTCGTTGATGAAGTGAACCGGGATCTCGACGGTGACCTGCGTGTTGCCGGAGACGCGGAGGAAATCCACGTGCATCGTGAAGTCGCGAACCGGATCGAGCTGATAGTCCTTCGGCAGAACTTTGTACTTCTTGCCGCCGACGTCGATCGTCGCGACAGTGGTCATGAAACTACCGGCATGAATGCGCTTCGTCACCTCATTGGTGCTGAGAGCGATAGAAATGGGGGCCTGCTTGTCACCATAGATGACAGCTGGAATCAAACCGTTGCGGCGAAGTTCACGGGCGGACCCCTTACCAACCCGTTCGCGCGCCTCGGCCTTGAGCTCGTAAGTTTCCTGGCTCATGGCTATTCCTTTCGAGGTTATTTGGAGAGTCTCCGTCCGGTATCAACCTTCCGATGACTGGAGGGGCGTTTGGGCCTTCCTCATCCGCGTTGCCTCCAAGGGTGTCTGCGCGGACGCGTGCGCTATAGTATAAGTGACGCGGAAACGCAAGGCGACGCGGCCCCTATATCTCGGGTTGCCGGTCAGTGCCAGGATATTGTGAAATAAAGGAATCCTACGCCGTAATACAATATAGACTGAACCGGTATGAAATTCGGTTTCTAAATGTTGCGATTCAGCAGCTAGAGGGCTTGCCTTTTCGACAAGCCTGAGTTGACATCCGGCCGCGTACATTCTCACATGACCGCCGAGGCGGAGGAGCACATTCATGCGGTACAGGCTGATGACGGCGACGAGCGCCGTCGTTCTCGGATTGATGACGGCGGCCCATGCGGCTGAGATCGACCGGGATGGTGCAAACGCCATTCGCGACAATCTCAACAGCCTGCTGCCCGAAGACATTGCCAAGAGCGGCGTCGTCGCCGTCAATCCGGCCGGTGCGCGCTACGAGATCATCTACGACCTGGCCAAGCTCCTTTCCAAGGTCAACCCGGCGGATTTTGCGATCAACGGCCTGAAACCGATTTCGATGTTCGCCACGCCGCGGGACAACGGGCTCTGGAATGTCGAAGGCGACAACAGCCTGAACGTTTCCGGACATTTCAAGGGACCGGACCAGAAACGCACCGATTTTACCTATTCCATCGCCTCAATGGTCTATACCTCGGTCTTCGATCCGGCGATCAGCTATTTTCGCTCCGGCGATTTCAGCGCCAAGGATATCAAAGTCACGACCGCGACCGATACCGAACAGGTCAACGCCAGCTTCGGCGAGATGAAATACAAGCTTACCTCCGCTGATGGCGCTTCCGCCGACAGGACGGACTTTGCGGCGAACGGTACTCTGACAGCGTTTGCCGAGCAGGTGAGCGGGAAGGAAATGCCGCCGCTCCAGATCACTGCCGATACCATCGATTTCGACGCCAAGGTCAACAGCCTTCCGGCAAAGCGATTGAGAGACATTGTCGTCTTCGCACTCGACCATGCCGAGGAAAAGCAGATGAGCAAGGAGAGCGAGGAAAGGCTGAAGGGCATGCTGCGCGACGCTTTTCCGCTGATCTCTTCGCTCGAGGAAACGATCACCCTCAACAATCTCGCGGTGACGAGTGCTGCGGGCGGAGGCGGCTCCAAGAGCTTCGGCTACCGCCTGGCAGTCAATGGGCCGAGCAATGCAACGCAGGTTGGCGTTGCATTGACTGCTGCCGACGTCACATTTGACAGCCCGATGGTTCCGGCCGCCTATTCCGCCTTTCTGCCGAAGGCAGTCGATGTGCAGTTCGCCATCCCGGATATGGACTTTGCGGCTTTTGGTGACGAATTCATGAAACTTGATCTCACCAAGCCGCCGGAGGGCGGGGAGGACGCGGGCAAGAAGGCCGTGGAGCGGCTTTTCCGCGATGGCAAGTTTGTGATCGACTTTCCGAAGGTCAGCGCCAAGTCCGGCGTCTACGACATCGACATATCCGCAAAGGTCGAGAGCCGCATCGATGCGGGCAAGGACGACTATGCGCTGCAGGCCTCCATTCTGGCGCGCGACTACGACAAGACCATCGCGGCGGTTCAGGAGCTTGCCAAAACCAATCCCGACCTCAATCAGGCGTCCTTCGGAATGCTGATGGTCAAGGGTTTCGCCAAGACCGATCCCGACGGCAGGCAGCGCTGGGACGTGACGGTCAGCCCCGATGGCACGGTGACCGTCAACGGTCAGCAGCTCAAGGGGCCGGATAAGCCGGAATGATTTTGCTGAACATCAGGCGACGATGATCGTCACGGCCACCTTGAGCGCCTAAAAGTGGCCGACAATGGCGTCGGAGGCGCTTTGCGCATGCCTCATGCGATAAGTCTGAAATGCTTAAACGAGACCGCATTGCCGATAGTCGAGCTTTGGCAGGAAGCGTCCGCATTCGAACCTGCTCCATCGATGAAGGCCCTAGACTATCCTGCCCATGTGACCTTAGCGGTATATGAGGATTTTGCGCCCACCGATGTGCTGACCCGAATTTTAGGCACTCAATCTGCGATACCCGTGACTTTTTCGGGTATTCGCTATTTTCAAAACGAATTCTTAGTGTTGTGGGCGCGTCCTGTATCGAATGGCCGGCTGCTGCAACTTCACGCGGCCGTCCACAGTGAAATAGACCCAGCGCTCTGCCGTGAGCACTATCGCCCCGATTTCTGGGTGCCTCATTGCACGATCGCAATGAAGATCCCCGGGGCCATGTTCGAGCCTGCCATCAAATGGGCATCCGAAAAGCAGGCGGAATTCTCCGTTACATTCGACGCGTTGGATATTGTGCGGTTTGCGCCAGTCGAGATCTTAAGTGAAGTCAAGTTGACCACACAATGACCCCACACAGTCGCCCTTCCAAACCGCTATGCCAAGTCGGGCTCGCGGCGGGTCCTGTGGACCAACATCATCGCCGGCACCGCCCGATGATCAGAAGCGACACTCGCCGCCGCTGATGATCCGGAAGCCTGCATTGCCTGCCTCGCAGGGGTTCGGGAAGGTCTGTGTTTGGCGGCCGCGCTGGCCGCAGACCGGCGCATATTCGCGCGTGCAGATGCCGCCCGGGCGTTCCGGACGGTCAGGTCTGTCCGGACGGTCAGGTCTGTCCGGGCGATCCGGCCAGTCGGGGCGCCCGGGACGATCCGGCCAGTCGGGGCGCCCGGGACGATCCGGCCAGTCGGGGCGCCCGGGACGATCCGGATCGGGGCGCGCAAAGGGCGGCGGTGCGCGGCGGCATTCGCCGCGGCCGACGATCATGAAGCCGCTGTTGCGGGCTTGGCAGGCATTTCCGAAGGTTTGAAGGCGGCCGCCGCGTTCGCCGCAGACCGGCGCATATTCCATGGTGCACATTTGCTGCTGCGGCGGCCACGGGCGGGGCGGCGGGCGCGATGGACCGGGATCGACCTCCACCGTGCAGGCGGTAAGCAGGGGAACAAGCGCGAGAAGCGCGAAGTGCTTCGAGCCTACTGAACATTTCATATTGATTGCCGTCATATGGCTTCCCATGCAAATCACTTTGCGCGAGACTAGCCGAAAGCGCGCCGCCGAAGAAGACGCAAAATACAACCTTGCCTATCTTTTTCTAAACGAGGAAACTCTTAGTCGAAGAGACTGGAAACAGATTCTTCTTGGCTGGTGCGGTTGATCGCTTCGCCGATAAGGGTTGCAGTCGTGATGACGCGGATATTGTGGGCCGACTGGACGGCGGTGGTCGGCTGGATAGAGTCGGTGATCACCAGTTCGCGCAGCTTCGAGGAGGTGATGCGGGTGACCGCGCCGCCGGAAAGAACGCCGTGGGTGATGTAGGCGGTGACGCTTGCCGCACCTTGGGCCAGCAACGCATCGGCGGCGTTGCAAAGCGTGCCGCCGGAATCGACGATGTCGTCAATAAGCAGGCAATCCTTGCCTTCGACGTCGCCGATGATGTTCATGACTTCGGATTCACCTGGACGGTCACGGCGCTTGTCCACGATCGCCAGAAGACAGTCGAGGCGTTTGGCAAGCGAACGGGCGCGGACGACGCCGCCGACGTCCGGCGAAACGACCATGACGTTGCTGATGTCGTAGTTGGCCTTGATATCGCGCGTCAGAACTGGAACGGCGTAGAGGTTGTCCGTCGGGATGTCGAAGAATCCCTGAATCTGGCCGGCATGCAGGTCGAGCGTCAGAACGCGGTCGGCACCGGCCTCGGTGATAAGGTTGGCGACCAGCTTCGCGGAGATCGGCGTGCGCCCTGAGGCGCGGCGATCCTGGCGGGCATAACCGAAATAGGGAAGGACTGCCGTGATGCGGCGCGCGGACGAACGGCGCATCGCATCGATCATAATCAGCAGTTCCATCAGATGATCGTTCGTCGGAAAGGAGGTCGACTGGACGACGAAGACGTCTTCACCGCGGACGTTTTCCTGGATTTCGACGAAGATTTCCTGATCGGCAAATCTTCTGACGCTGGCCTTGCCCAAGGGCACATTGAGATAGGTGCAGATCGCTTCGGCAAGATGCCGGTTCGAATTGCCTGCGAAAACCTTCATTTTGGCCCGCCTGTTGTCTGCTGATAGCCGCGCTTTTTAGCCAGCTTGCTTCCGAATGCAAGCGCAAAGGCGCCACAGGCTTTGATATTTGTAAAAAGCCTGTTGCTAACCGTCGCGCGTCTGCCGCCAGGAATTAAACTCGGCGATCGTTTTCGTGGCGATCTGCTGCATGACGGAGGCAGGAACGCCGACCCAGGGATCCTGTGCAGCGGAAGGCACCTTTTCCTGGCCCTGGATGCGGTGCAGGCGGGCGCCGCTGCCGTCGAGGATATCCCAGACGTAAACGACGGTCACGTTGCCCTCGTCGGTAAAGGCCGAGAGATAACCCTTCAGGATATAATCGCTGCTGGTGTCGTTCGAACTCTTGATCGAGATACCGTGAGAACGCGCCTCGGCTCCGAGCTGGCGGGAAAGCGGCGTCACCGCTTGGACGGGAGCACCGATAATCGGCAGGAAGCGAACGGTATTGCCGCCGATTGCGGATGAGGCGGCAGGATCGATGGCTGCGACCCGTTTCTGCTGGCGGGCAGGGGCCAGATTGCCCATGTCTTCTTCTTCGGCCTGCGCATTGGAAACCGGTTCGGCAAGCGTCCGGCCTTCGACCGGCGGCGAAGCTGCGGGCGAGGGTCCGCGCCGGGCAAGCGCGTCGGCCTGCTCCTGCATTGTCGTCGGCGGCGCGCCGGGACCGGATCTGTAAGTCTGATTGTTGTATGCCGGGTGATAGCCGGCCTGCCTCGATTCGTCAGCAAAGGCCCGCGGAGGCGCTGAGCCTGCCATGCGCTCGACTTCGCGCTGGGTGACGGGTGAGGAGCGGCCAAGCGACGAGTCGCCAATATCGACTTGCGGTGTCAACGCATCGGTGGTGTTGCAAGCGGAAAGCGCGGCCAGGCAGGCAAGGAGCATCGGCGCAGTCTGAGCTCGCGTCATCGCTTTCGTCCCTTCCCTCATTCGCATCAGCCCGCCTGATTTATGGGGGCGGGGGCTGTCGGCTGTCAATTCCGGATTCTTGCCGGTGATTGCCCGTCATGCACCGATGAAATCGAGCGAGTGGCGGGAAAGGGTGCGCGGCGCATCCGTCGTCGTCAGGTAGGTCTGGCCAAGCGTCATGGCGGTTCCGGTGTCGGAATCGGCGATGATCATGTGCACGAAGAGCGACATGTTCGGCTCGATCGGCTGCGGATTGCCGACATGGAACATCTGATGCTCCATCCAGGACGGCGAGAATCGGGCGCCGAGGGAATAGCCGCACGCGTTCAGCCGATGCCGGGCAAGCCCGCGCTCATCCATGATCTTGGCATGCATGTCGAAGACGTCGCCGAAAGTGTGCCCCGGTTTCAGTACGGTTTCGATCGCCTGCAGGTTTTCCAGGCAGGCGTTATAGAGTTCGCGGTGGCGGTGCGTCGGCTCGCCGATGACGATCGTGCGCATCATGGCGACGTGATAGTGGGCATAGGTGCCCGCCCATTCGAGCGTAAGCTGGTCATTTGCATCGAGCTTGCGGCGGCCGGCCTTGTAGCGGCAGAGCAGGGCGTCCGTGCCGGAACCGATGATGTATTCGTTGGCCGGGTAGTCTCCACCACCCGAAAAGACCGCACCTTGCATGGCGGCAAGGATATCCGCCTCGTCGGCGCCGGACTTGGTCAGGCTGATTGCGGCATCCAGAGCATCATCTGCAAGGGTTGCGGCACGCTCGACATAGACCACCTCCGCTGGGCTTTTCACGAGGCGCAAGCGGCTGACGAGATAGGAGGCGTCGACGATCTGGCCGAAGGTGGAAAGCTGGGCGTCGAGCAGGCGGGCGATTCGGCCCGTCATGCCGTGGGTGTCGTATTCGACGCCGATGCGCGCGCCGAGCAGGTCCATATCGACCAGCAGGTTCCTGAGGTCGAGCGTCGGGTCGGCATTGACGCGGTCGACCCAGATGTGGATGTCTTCGAGGATCGACGTGTGCTTGGCCTGACGAAGGTCCGCAGAGCGGGTAATCAGCGACATCGTGCCATCGGCCTTGACCACCAGCGTCTGGAAGAAGCAGTAGCCGAACGTGTCGTAGCCCGTCAGCCAGTACATGCTTTCCTGCGCGAAGAGCAGGATGGCATCCAGCTTTTCCGCGCGCATCTGGTCAGTAAGGCGCGTGAGGCGGCTTGCGAATTCGGCCCTTTCGAAATGCAGTGCCATTCGGTCAAATCTCCCTGATGCTGATCGCTGAAATCTGGCGGCCGTAGTCCGGCTCTTTATTATGTGTGGTGCGCCGGTACGAGAAAAAGCGCTCGCTGTCCGGATAGGTGCAAATGCCAAGGCTTTCGGCGCGCACACCCGCCTCCAGCAGTCGGTCGACTGTCAGCGCCGGAAGGTCGAACATCGCATGGCCCGACTTCTTCGAAGGAATGAAATAGCGCTCGTAAGACGAATCCTGTGTGACGAAGCGCTCGACAAATTCCGGACCGACCTCATAGCTTGTCTGGCTGATCGAGGGGCCGAGGCAGGCGATGATGGCCCGGCGCTTCGCTCCAAGCCTTTCCATCGCTACAACGGTGTTTTCCAGGACGCCCGTCAGTGCACCTTTCCATCCGGCATGTGCGGCGCCGATCACCCGGTTTTCCGGGTCGGCGAACAGGATCGGGCCGCAGTCGGCAGCAAGAACGCCGAGGACGATGCCAGGCGTTGCCGTGACCAGCGCATCGGCTTCGGGGCGCGTGCCGTCATAGCTGCTGTCTATGGTGACCGCATCTGGCGAATGAACCTGATGGACTGTCGCGAGCCTTTCCAAGGGCTGGCTGAACCAGGCGGCAACGCGACGGCGGTTCTCTATCACCTTTGCGCGGTCGTCGTTCGAGCCAAGCCCGACATTCAGGCCGCGATAGAGCCCCTGCGACACGCCGCCCGCCCGTGTGAAATAGCCGTGGCGGATCGCTTCGCCGGCCGCTTCGTTCAACAGCGCGCTTTCGATCGGTGCGGGAGAAGCCGCGTCTTGCATCAGTGATTCCGGGGTGTTTGTCCGCCGGCCCGCCCGGCGAAGCATTCTTGATTGCGCCGGATGTTGGCCCAGGGCCGCGCGTCCTGTCAATCCACCGGGCGGAACGGCATGAGATCGACGGCCGGATAGGAGACGGCCATCGCCTTGAAAAGCTCGCCCATCCGTCCTTCGCCGGAGCCGGCCAGACGGTCTACCGCGCTCTGGATGATCTGCTGGGTGCGTGGTTCACGATCGCGGCCGAGAGCGGCTGCGCGCTCGAGAATGCCGAGGCCGATCAGGAAATCGCCCTGGTGCAACGCGCCGTTGAGATGCAGACCGGCGCCGACAGCGGTTTTCGCAAGGTCTTCGAAATCCACATGGCTTGTCAGGTCCGCTTCACCGGGATGGGCGAGCGGCGGATCGAACTCGTGCATGCGCACGGCCTGTAGCGTATCGCCAAAGCCGGTGACGAGATGACCGTAATCGATCGCCAGCGCCGTGCCGCCGAAAGCCCTCAGGCGATCGCAGATCGTCATCATCACAGCCTGCCGGGCCGGCGAAATCTCAAAGAGCGTGCCGGCCGGCGCGGCCTGCGGTGATTGAGGCAGCAGTGCCGGATCGATGCCGGCGACCCCGGCGGCGAATGTCAGCTCGCCATCGATATCGAGGCCAACCAGGCGCTCACGAAAGCCGGTCGGCGTCTTGACGAATTGGCGGATCGGAATGGCGTCGAATAGCTCGTTTGCCGCAATCAGCGTGAAGCCCGGCGGCACGTCCTCGAAATCGCAATGCCAGCTGATCTTTCCCTCATGTGCGTCAAGCGTCTGCTGCTGGATGCCGCGCAGGCGCTCGCTCGTTTCGACGAGATGAACCGTCATATTCTCGAAAAGCGGCGCGGCGAGACGCTCGATGACGCGCAGCATGTCGGCCATCATCGTCCCGCGACCGGGGCCGATTTCAACGAGGCGCACGCCTGCCGGCGCGCCATGCCGCTGCCAGGCATGCACGACGAAGACCCCGATCATTTCGCCGAAGAGCTGACTGACTTCGGGCGCAGTGACAAAATCGCCGGATCGGCCGAAGGGCTCGCGGGTGCGATAGTAGCCGTATTGCGGATCAGCGAGGCAGAGTGAAAAATAGTCTGTGACGCTGATCGGCCCGTTTGCCTGAATGATCGTTTTTATCTTTTCACCGAGTGCGGTCGTCATGATCGTACAGTCCTGACGGGCTCAATGCTGCAAAGCGGCCTGGCGGCGGGCGCGCGCCATGGCCCAGATGCCGAGCAGAATCATCGGGAAAGAAAGGACCATGCCCATGGTCAGCCAGTTCGTGCCTAGCAGGTAACCAAGCTGCGCATCCGGCTCGCGGAAGAACTCGACGAATATGCGTGACAGCGCGTAGCCGCAGACGAAGAAACCGGTAACAAGCCCCGGTGATTTTAGCGCCCGGAAACCGTAGACGATAAGAGCAAGCGAAAGCAGCAGCACGATGCCTTCGAGGCCTGCTTCATAGAGCTGGCTCGGATGCCGCGCAAACGGCCCGCCGGTCGGGAACACGACTGCCCATGGCACATCCGTAAGCCGCCCCCAAAGCTCGCCGTTGACGAAATTCGCAATGCGGCCGAAGAACAGGCCTATCGGCACCACGGTAGCAACGATGTCGAAAAGGCTCCAGACAGGAATGCCGTTCTTGCGCGCAAAGAGGATCATGGCGATCGTCGTGCCGATCGTTCCGCCGTGGAAGGACATACCGCCATTCCAGATCTCGATGGCACGGAGCGGGCTCTCGATCACCGCCGGCAGATCGTAGAAAAAGATGTAACCGATGCGACCGCCGAGAACGATGCCGAGGGCCGCCCAGACGATGAAGTCGTCGACCTGCGCCTTGGTGATGGGCGAGGCATTGCCCGGCCAAAGCGCATCATTGCCGGCGATCTGCCGGGCATAGAGCCATCCGAGCATGATGCCTGCGACATAGGCGAGACCGTACCAGTGAACAGCCACAGGACCGATCGAAAAGGCGATCGGATCGATATCCGGAAAGGGCATGATCGAAAGAAGATTGGCTGCAGTTGGCAAGGCTTTTCCACCCGTTGATGTGCGCGGAACATGGCGTTGCGATACGAAGCGGTCAAGTCGATTGTGAGGCAGAGCAACGCTCTGAGCGGCTTATCCAGAGCAAAGCGCTTGCATCCTTAACAGCAAAGCCCTACCTCATTCCTTAGGGCTTCAGGCCCATCAAAATCATGTGGTGGGAAGGAGAAAAACCGCCATGACCAGTGGAACAAACCGCATCATGGACGAATTCGCCAAGCTGATGACGGATGCTGCAGGCGCTGCCCAGGGTGTGCGCAAGGAAATCGAGACGGCCTTCAACGCTCAGGCCGAACGCTGGCTGAACACCATGGATGTGGTCAAGCGCGAGGAATTCGAGGCCGTCCGCGAAATGGCGATCAAGGCGCGCGACGAGAACGAAGCGCTGCTTGCCCGAGTCGCTGCGCTCGAAGCAAAGCTTGCTGCAAAAACGAAGTAAATCCATTCAGGCACAGGGTACGGTGTGGCGCATAAGCGGCACACCGCCTCATCGACAAAAAAATCAGGTGTCGTTTTCCACCTGTGGACACTGCCAAAAAAGCCAATACGCAGAGTCGTTTACAACCTCCTTCTGAAATCAAATTCCGAACGGCTGTCCACAGTGCCTTTCCGGAAATGACCGGAGAGGGGCTGGCTTGTCACCGGGGGCGTTATACACTGATTTTAAATGATGATTCGAAGCGGACATTGGTAAGCTCCGGGCAGGTTCACTGCGTTAGGTCTGGCAGCGGTTCAACGAACATCCGAGTGGTGGTTCCGGTATTTGCGTGTGTCTTTTCTTGTGTTCGTAAACCCAAGTTCAGTCGCATTCATTCCGGTCAAGAAGGTGCTGCATGAGCCTTATGGAATTGGAATTCGAGCGTCAGTCGAACCCGGTCGATATGATCGAGTACGTCGCCGCCAATAACGACTGGTCGTTTGAGCGGTCGGGCGAGGACGAGATCGCAATGACGGTCGAGGGGAAGTGGGCCGATTACCACATTTCCTTCTCCTGGATGGAGGAATTCGAGGCGCTGCATCTCGGCTGCGCGTTCGACATCAAGGTTCCAGAAGCTCGCGTCAACGAGGTCACCAAGCTTTTGGCGGCGATCAACGGGCAGGTTCTGATGGGTCATTTCGACCTGTGGCGGCAGGAAGACGTCATCATCTTCCGGCAGTCGCTGCTTCTGGCGGGCGGTGCCGAGCCAACGAACCGTCAGGTGGAAGTTTTGCTTTCCAGCGCGCTCGATACCTGCGAAGCTTATTATCAGGCGTTCCAGTTCGTCATCTGGTCGGGGCTGGATGCTGCCAAGGCCATGGAAGCAGTCCTCTTCGAAACGGTCGGCGAAGCGTAAAATGTCACCATCGTCTTCCGATACAGTCGTTCTTGTCGGCGCCGGCAATATGGGCGGCGCGATGCTTTCCGGCTGGCTGAAAAGCGGAGTTCCAGGATCCTCCGTTGTCGTGGTCGATCCGGGTCCGTCGCCCGCGATGATGAAGGTCATCGGCGATGCGGGCGCGACGTATGCCTCAACCGTTCCCGCCGGCCTGAAGGCGGATGTCATCTTCCTCGCGGTGAAGCCGCAGGTGATGGAGACAGTCCTGCCACCGGTCAAAAGCGCTGTCGGATCCAAGACGGTCGTCGTCTCGGTGGCTGCCGGAAAGACGCTGGCTTTCCTCGAAAAGCATCTCGGCGAAGCCGCCATGGTCCGGGCCATGCCAAATACGCCCGCCATGATCGGCCGCGGCGTCACCGGCGCCTTCGCCAATCCGCGCGTCAGCACCGGTCAGCGCGATCGCGTTCATTCGCTTCTTCGCGTCTCGGGTCCTGTCGAGTGGGTTTCGGCCGAATCGGATATCGATGCCGTGACGGCGTTGTCAGGCAGCGGCCCGGCCTATGTATTCTATCTCGTCGAGTGTATGGCAGAAGCAGGCCGTAAGCTTGGCCTGCCGGCGGACCTTGCCATGCGCCTTGCACGGGAAACTGTCGCGGGGGCTGGTGAACTCCTACACCAGTCCCCCGACGACGCCTCGAAGCTTCGCCAGAACGTAACGTCGCCGGGCGGCACGACGGCCGCGGCCCTTTCAGTGCTTATGGCAGAAAAGGGCATGCAGCCGCTGTTCGACGAGGCTCTTGCGGCTGCGCGCGCGCGTGCCGAAGAGCTTGCCGGTTGAAGACGCGCGATGGCTGAAGAAATCACCTATGCCGATTTCGAGCGTGTGGACATTCGTGCCGGCACGATCATTGAGGCCCAGCCCTTTCCGGAGGCTCGAAAGCCGGCGGTCAAGCTTCTGATCGATTTCGGCCCGGAAATCGGCGTCAAGAAATCCTCGGCGCAGATCGCCGTTCACTACACGCTGGAAAACCTCGTCGGCCGCCAGGTCCTCGGGGTGGTGAACTTCCCGCCGCGCCAGATCGGACCGTTCCGCTCGGAAGTGCTGACGCTCGGCTTCGAAGACGAGGCGGGTGCGATCGTTCTTGCTGCAACCGACAAGCCGGTGCCGAACGGCAGGAAGCTGATGTGATCAGTGAATGTCGCGCGAGACCGGATCAGTCAGCGTGAAATCATGAAAGATGGCTTCGAAGCCAGAGCGCTGCGGCGAGCAGAATACCGGGCCGACCATAACCTCTTCAATCGACGGATCGAACCAGGCGAGGCGTGCCATACGCCATTCGCTGATCCGGTCGGTCCGGTACTGAATGAAAAGTGCGTCCTTGTTGCGGGTCACGCGAAGGGAGAGCAGGTCGAATTCGTGCTCGATGCGAAAGGCCGACCAGTCGGAATTGCTATTGGTCACGACGGTGCTGAAGTGCCTTGCGCCGTCGGTATATTCGATTCCGCATTTCATCCAGTGCGCTGAATCTGCTCGTATCATCAGGCCGGCCTGGTCGTACAGCTCTTGATAGCGTCCGGAAAATGTCACTTCTGCCGTGAAGTCGCCCTTGCGCCGATGATAGAGAAAATGGCCGTCATCACGGTGGAACCCGTAATAGGTACCTTGCCAAAAGTCCGTCTTGTCGCCCGATCGGACATGCAATGCACCCTCGTGAAGCTCCGCCAAGGGCGGAGGATTGAGCCAGGTCATTTCTTTCCGGTCGATTGCCATCTGGAACTCACGCGGGGATCCGGATGGTGGCGCGCAGACCGCCGAGCGGGCTGTCGCCGAGCGTGACATTGCCGCCATGGCTACGGGCGATATCGCGCGCGATCGCAAGGCCCAGTCCGGTGCCGGAATCGTCCAGATTGCGAGCTTCATCCAGACGGAAGAAGGGCTTGAAGACATCCTCGCGGTTCTTTTCAGGAATGCCGGGGCCATCGTCGTCGAAATTCAGCGTCAGCCATTTTGCGCCGTGTTTCGCTTCGATGTTCAGCGTATTCGCGTAGCGGCGGGCATTGGATGCGAGGTTGGTCACCAGGCGCGTAAATGCGTTCGGCCGAACCGAGATCCTGTCTTCGCCTTCGATCGAATAGGTGAGTTGCTTTTCGTGCAGAGCGAAATCCGTTGCGATCTTTCCGAGCAGTTCGGTAAGCTTTAGTTCTCCGACATCCTCCTCGATCTCGCTGCGCGCAAAGGCCATGTAGGCCTCGAGCATCGACTGCATGTCGTTGACGTCGTCATTCAGTCCCTGGAGTTCCGGGCTGTTCCCGGCAAGGGCAAGCTGCAGCTTGAAACGCGTGAGCACCGTGCGTAGGTCGTGACTGACGCCGGTGAGCATCGCGGTTCTCTGTTCGATCTGCCTTTCAATGCGTTCGCGCATCAGGATGAAGGCAAGACCCGCGCGCCTGACCTCGTCGGCGCCGCGCGGATAGAAGTCATCGTGTTTATGTCCCTTGCCGAAGCTTTCGGCGGCTTGCGCGAGCGTCAGGATCGGCCGAATCTGGCCGCGCAGAAAGAGGATCGACACGCCGATGAGCACGAGAGAAGCGCCGACCATCCAGACGATGAAGATGTGTGTGTTCGACGCGTAGGTCTGGTTGCGCTTGGTCAAAACGCGCAGAATCTTGTCGTCCAGCTTTATACGGATTTCGACGAGGCTCGAGTCTCCCACCGTATCGATCCAGAACGGTCGCTTGATCTGATCGCTGATCTCATCGCTCAGGATGCCGTCGAGGATGGAGAAGAATGGCTTTTCGCGCGGCGGCGGCAGATCTCCGTCAGGCTCGATCGAAATCTGAAGGTTCAACTGCTCGCGGGCGATACGGGTGGCCTCGCTGTAATCCGTATCCTGCGGATAGGTTTCGATGATCTGGATGATTGCCGCAATATCCCGGGTGACGGCCATCGACAGGCGTTGCGTCACCATCTGCCAGTGCCGCTCCATGAACACCGCGGCAACGATGGACTGCAGCAGCACCATGGGAATGATAATGATCAGCAGCGAACGGACGTAGAGACCGGTCGGCAGGCGGCGGCGTAGCCAGCGGCCGAATCCTTTCCATCCGGAGGCTGGCGATCGTTCTTCGCGGCGCAGGGAGTCGAAAGTTACCATCACTGTCGCGATCCTGACGTTGAAGCCATCAATCGATGCTCAGCCTGTATCCTATACCACGAACCGTCTGGAGCCAGACAGGATTTGCAGGGTCGTCCTCGATCTTGCGGCGGAGGCGATTGATCTGCACGTCGATCGTGCGCTCGCCGACGTCGACGTCGTTGCCGATGAGCTCGTGCCTCGGAATGGTGTCGCCGGCGCGCTTGGCAAAAAGCAGCATGATTTCCTGCTCGCGATCCGTGAGGCGGATCACTTCCGTCGCCTTCTTCAACTCCTTGCGGGTGAGCGAGAAAGTGTATGGGCCGAACATGATCTGCTCGATCTTCGGCGCGTCCGAGGCGTTGCGGCGCAGGATGTTATTGACGCGCAGCACCAGTTCGCGCGGGTCGAAAGGCTTCGAGAGATAATCGTCGGCGCCGGCTTCAAGACCCGCAATACGATTGTCGGATTCCGCAAGCGCCGTGAGCATGATGATCGGCACGTTCTTGATGGCGCGCAGGCCGCGCGTCACGTCGATGCCGGATTCGCCCGGCATCATCACATCCATGATGATGAGATCGAAGTCGAGCCCGGCGAGCTTGCGTTGCGCCTCGGCACCATCTGCAGCCACGGTCACCCGGAAGCCGTTCTCCGTCAGGTAACGGTTCAAAAGAGCGCGGATCCGGGTGTCGTCATCGACCACCAGCAGATGCGCCGCGTCATCAGAAATGATTGTCTTCCCCGCCATTCAATCCGCTTTCGTTGTTTGTCTGTCCCTCATACCCCTCAGAAATGCCTTCACGCTTTCGCGCACGTCCGGAGCGGCACCGTCGAATGCTCTCTCAATGCGGCGCGATTGCGGCTCCGCCAGAGCGAGCGCGAGTTCGCGCCCGGTCTTAGTCGGATAAAGCTTACGCTGGCGCCGGTCTTCAGGCCCAGCAACCTGACGAATATACCCCGAATCGATCAGTTGTTTGAGCACCCGAGCGAGGCTCTGTTTGGTAATCTTCAATGTATCCAAAAGATCGGCAACGGTCATGCCCGGCTCACGGTTAACGAAATGCACTACCCGATGATGAGCCCGGCCGAACCCGCTTTTTTCGAGGATCGCATCCGGATCAGATACAAAATCGCGATAGGCGAAAAAGAAGAGCTCGATGATCTCGAAATCGATGATGCCGGTGTTTTCCATCGGTGCGGCCAATGGTTCGGCGTTGGTTACTTTCGAGCTGGTCTGTCGTGCCGCCACGTCATTTCCTTTCTCGTTCTGCAGGCTCCGGGAAACTTTAGCAAAGATATGTCAGCTTTGTTGACACAATTTTACGCCACTGTTAGCTTCCCCGGACTTTGCGGAGGCGGGACGTTCCTTCGAAACCGGCCCGTCTTTCCTCCCCATACAACGCATATTTTTCCCCACTGCGTAGTGGATAAAACGTAATATGGGCAACAATCAACAGGCATGGCGTGCGGGCGCCGGAGGATAAGAGAATGGCTTCAGTTCCCTTCGATCAGCTGGATGGCGAAATCTGGTTCAACGGCGAATTCGTGCCCTGGAAGGACGCGAAGGTTCACGTGCTGACGCATGGTCTGCATTATGCCAGTGCGGTCTTCGAAGGCGAGCGCGCCTATGGGGGACGCGTTTTTAAGCTGACGGAGCATAATCAGCGTCTTCACAAGTCCGCTGAAATCCTTGGATTCAAGGTGCCTTACTCGGTCGAGGAACTCGATGCGGCAACTATCGAACTGCTGAAGCGCCAAGGTTTTTCCGATGCCTATGTGCGCCCAATCGCTTGGCGCGGTAGCGAAATGATGGGGATTTCGGCGCAGTCAAACCGCATCAATGTTGCGATTGCCATCTGGCAGTGGGGCAGCTACTTCAATCCCGCCGAAAAGCTTAAGGGCATTCGCCTCGATATAGCCGAATATCGCCGCCCCGACCCGAAGACGGCGCCGTCTTCGTCGAAGGCCGCCGGCCTCTACATGATCTGCACCATCTCCAAGCATGCCGCGGAGGCCAAGGGCTATGCAGATGCGATGATGCTCGATTACCGCGGCCAGGTCGCCGAAGCGACGGGCGCCAACATCTTCTTCGTCAAGGACGGCGTCATCCATACGCCACTTCCCGACTGCTTCCTCAACGGCATTACGCGCCAGACGGTGATCGAACTCGCCAAGCGCCGCGGCTATCCGGTCGTCGAGCGGGCAATCCAGCCAGAAGAGCTTTCGGGTTTCAGCGAATGCTTCTTGACGGGCTCTGCTGCGGAAGTGACGCCGGTCTCCGAGATCGGACCTTATAAATTCACGCCGGCGACGATCTCCGAGACGCTGATGAACGACTACATGAAGGAAGTTTATCCCGCGGCGTCTATCGCGGCCGAGTAACGTCTCCATCGGCCAGAAAGTCCGGTCGCGCCTTTCGCGCACCGGACTTTGTTTTACCGAATTCGACACCCGACAGGATGCTCCCGCCGATGCTAACGATTGCACCGGCATCAGTTGTGTGATGAGCGGAAATCGTTTCCATGATCTCCGGCCCGGGCGATCAATTCGGATCACCGCCAACGCCGCTCCTGCGACATATCGCGATTTTCGAGTGTCGAGGATGGAAGGGGCGCTAAAAGCAACCCATGTGAGAAGTTCGGTGCGGCAGAAAGCTGCTGGCAACGCTAACGGAATGAGGCGGTCCAACGACCGCCTCACACTGCACGCTTATTGATAGACATAGACGATGCGGCGGGTGCCGGGATCGACGAGCACGGGCCGGTCATTGATGCGCACATAGCGGTACTGATAGTCGGGAATCTCCTGGAAGGTCACGGTATCCGGAACCTCGGCACCCACGACGACATCGCCGCCCAACTGAACCGTCTGCGTCGGCGTGGTTTCGATATAGGTGCGGACCGTCTCCGGTGGCGTTATCGCTTCCACGGAGCCGACGGGGCCAAGCAGTTCATCGCCGGGCGCGGGCTGCGGATCGGCGGGCACCACGGTTGCGGTCGATTCATATGTCACAGACGGGACGCCAAGAACGGCCTCGTTCTCTTCGACGATCATCGCGTTGCCTTGGTGCTCCACCTGCAGGTATTCAGCATAGACCCAGCCGCGCATGCCGTTAACATCGACGCGGCACCAGCGGCTGCCCTGGATGCAGCCATCCAAGATGGCCGCAGAGCCCCGCGTTGCCACGCCGACCGAGGGATATTGCGGTCCAGGCCCGGAACGCACGTTGAGGTCGTTGATGGCCGTCGCGCTCATTTCCGCATGGGCGAAGCCAGCGCTCGCGGCGAGCACGGCACCTGCCAGGAAAAGATTTCTCGTGAAGGTCATTCTTTTTCTCCTTGCTTTAGCTGGAATGAAACGCTCCGTTCACCATCTAGTTCCGCCGCTTGACCGCCCGGGCTGAATTCTGGATTCATCGGAAAATCGCAACGAATTGAAATTTAATGATAAAGCTGGACAGCGCCGGGCCATTTCAGAGGCGATGAACTGTTGTTACGATGCGTCTTGAAGGCGTGAGGCAAGGGCAATGCCTGGTAAAAGGCGGCTGGCTTTGATGACCTTTCAAGCTATATCGGAAGCAGGCAGAGACAAGCGAGGCATATCATGGGCATGCTCCAGGCCGGCATCATTCCGGTGACACCCTTCCAGCAGAATTGCACGGTTCTCTTCGATCCGGACGCGAAGGAGGGCGTAGTCGTCGATCCGGGCGGCGATGTTCCGGTCATTCTCAAAGCGCTTGAGGAGAACGGCCTGATCATCAAGCAGATCTGGCTGACGCACGGGCATCTCGACCACGCGGGTGGCGCAAAAGAACTGAAGGAAGCGCTCGGCGTTGAAATCGTCGGTCCGCACGAGGACGATCGGCAGTTGCTGGAGCGGATCGAGATGCAGGCGCTGCAATACGGCATTACCGGTCTTCAAAACGTCGTGCCGGACCGCTGGCTGAAGGATGGCGACAGGATTTCCTTCGGTAGCCACGAGTTTGAAGTTTATCACACACCCGGCCACGCGCCCGGCCATGTCATCTATTTCAATCGTGCCCAGAACTTCGCCCATCTCGGCGACGTGCTCTTCAACGGCTCGATCGGCCGAACCGATCTGCCGGGTGGCAATCACCAGCAACTGCTGGGTTCGATCCGCGACAAGGTGCTGCCTCTTGGAGATGACGTCGGCTTCATCTGCGGGCATGGCCCTGGCAGCCGCATCGGCGACGAGCGACGCGGCAACCCGTTCCTCAGAGGCATCTGATCTCGGCAGACGAACAAAACAAAAGCGCCGCCCGATGAGCGGCGCTTTGCGTTTAAATGGTCCGCGGATCAGCCTGCGGTGCAGAAGTGCTCGCGGCCGTCGTTGCCGACGAAGGTGCCGCTTCTCGGATCGAAGCTGCGGTACCGGTAAGAGCAATAGCGCTCCCACTGCGGCGTCCAAGGCTCGATATCAGCCCGGACAGGGGCGTAGTAACGCGGCGCGCGGTAAACCGGCACGGCTTCGTATTCCGGCTCATAGGGCGGATCGATGTAGCGCGGCTCTTCATAATAGCGCGGCTGATTGGCGATCGCCGAGCCGACGATCAGGCCGGTTGCGAGACCGACGGCGCCGCCGACAAGCGCTGCGTCGCCATTGTTATGGCGATGCCACCGGTCACGGGCGGATGCTTCGCCGATTACAGAAAGGGTGAGGGCTGCGGCAGTAGCGGTCAGAAGAAATGTCTTGGCGAGCCTGTTCATAATCATATCCTGTTCTTGGAACCCCGTGAGCGGTTCCTGCACCGTGATGATGACAAGATAGTGGCGGCTATCTGAACGGACGCTGAATGACAAAACCCGGCATGGCTGCCGGGCCTCAACTCGAATTCGACGGCCTTGTGGAGGCCTCAGCCCGCAATCTGCAGATTGACGGCCTTGGGGCCTTTGCCGCGACGATCCGGCTCCGTGTCGAAGCTGACCTTCTGATTTTCCGTCAGGCCGGCAAGGCCGGATGCCTGAACGGCAGAAATGTGAACAAAGATGTCGGCGCCACCCTTGTCCGGCTTGATGAATCCGAATCCTTTGTCGGTATTGAAGAATTTTACAGTGCCAGTCTCGGCCATGCGTCAGGTCCTTTTCTCTCTGCCCGCCATCCACACGGGCAGCATCAACTATGTCCCTTGCGGGGCGTTGGCAGGCAATTCTTGAAATTCGAGAAAAAGGTCCCCTCTACCTCGGCCTGTCTCACGACGGGATTATTCCCCATCTTGGCGAAACCGGCTGACCGGAATATTAGCGTTTCCGGCGCGCACATACTTAAGGACTTCCCATGCTCGCAAAATGCCCGAACGCCGTGAGATTGCTGCGATTAAGGGGAATTGGCAAGCAAAAGTTTTTTAACGTGTTATCGAAAGCACATTCAGGTCGGCTATCCTATTTGCGTCAAAACGCAAAATTTCGCTCGCAGCCCAGGGATGTTAACGGTTTTGTATTGCTTGCAATAAAAGTTGAGAGCAGTTTTTCCCAAAAATGCAATGATAGCGCGTCCTAGAACGCGCGCTAATTTTTTTCCAGAATTGCCGTCCAACGTGGAAAAAGCCATTGCTCAAGCGGGCTGGCTGCGTCTTTTTTTGAGTTCCGGTACCAGTTCGACCACAAGCATAGCGATAACCATCAGCGCACCGCCTGCATAGCCGAGCGGCGGCATCTTCTCTCCAAGTAGCAGGGCGCCGAGTGCCGAGCCGAAGAGCGCTTCGGAGGAGAGGAAGATGGCGGCTTGCGACGGAGTGGTGTAGCGCTGGCCGATCACCTGCAGCACGAAAGCGACGCCGGAAGAGAAGACGCCGACATAGAGGATCTCCGGTGCCGCGCCCAAGATCGCCTCCATGCTGATAGGCTCGACAATTGCGGCCACGAAAAGTGCGGCGAGCGCTGTCACGGCGAATTGGGCTGCCGACAGCGTAAGGGGCCTTCCCGTGTCGCAGACCGTCGTGCCGGCGAGCGTGATCTGTATCGCCAAGAACGCGGCACAGACGACCGTCAGGCCGTCGCCTGTGGTCAGCGCCGAAAGATGACCGCCGGACAGCATGTAGATACCGGCGACGGCCATGATGGCACCCGGCCAGATGATCCAGTGCGGCGGTCGGCGCAGGAAGGCGACTGCAATCAGCGGCACGAAGACAACATAGAGCCCGGTGATGAAGCTGGAGTTCGTCACGGTCGTCGTCTGAAGCCCGATCTGTTGTGTCGAGGCACCGCCGAAAAGGGCAAGGCCGATCAAGAGATAATGCCCCAGATGGCGACGCGTCGTCTTAACACTGGCCCTGCGCACTTCAACGAGCAGGAAAGGCAGGACGGCGACGGTCGCGACTGCAAAGCGCAAGCCTATGAACCAGAACGGACCGATTGCCTTCATGGCCGTCGACTGCGCGACGAAACCGCCGCCCCAGATGGCGGCAGCAAGCAATAGAAGGAGGTTCGCCTGGACGCGCGTCATATCAGGCCTCGATGTGGGGCAGGTTGTATCGCGGACGATTACCAGTTGCATTTCGTTTCGGCAAGGGCGAAGAAAGGCTCGCTCAGAGTGCCGGGACTGCGTGCATGGCCGAAAGAATGACCGTCGGTTACCCCGGAATTCCGCTTGCCACAAAGCTCGGCCTGAGGGACGGGCAGGCGGCCTTGCTGATCGGCGTGCCCGACGCTATCGGCGCGATCAGCGGCTTTGCCGGCTTCTCGCGCGTTGATGATGCGCTGCCCGAAGACGGCACATGTTTTGACTACATACATGTCTTCGAAGCCAAGCGTGTTGCACTGGAAGGCATGGCAGGTCACCTTTTGAGGGCCTTGAAGCCTGACGGAATGCTCTGGATATCCTGGCCGAAGAAGGCAGCGCGCCTGCCGACGACGATAACTGAGGATGTGCTGCGGGAAATCCTGCTTCCGATCGGTCTCGTGGACGTCAAGGTCTGTGCCATCAATTCCGTCTGGTCCGGCCTGAAATTCGTGATCCGCAAGCAACTGCGCAGTGCCTAGCCGTTCTGGCGGTCGGAGCGCGAGACACGCAGCAGTGCGCCATCGGCCTCGTCAGTTACTATCAAGAGCGCACCTTCCGGTGCCACGATAACATCCCGCAGGCGGCCGTAATCACCCTCGAAAATCTGCTCCTCTGCAACGAAGGTACCGCTTTTGTCGCGCTGCATGCGGGCAAGCAGTTCGAATTTGAGCGCTGCTACAAGGAAGTCGCCGTCCCACTCGGGAAACATTTTGCCGCGATAGATCGCGAGCGCGCCCGGCGCGATCGACGGATCCCAATAATGCAGCGGCTGTTCCAGTCCTTTCTTGGCCGTGCCTTCGCCGATCTTTGAGCCGGAGTAATTACGTCCATAGCTGATGATCGGCCAGCCGTAGTTCTTGCCGGGTTCAATGACATTGATTTCGTCGCCGCCGCGCGCGCCGTGCTCGACGGTGTAGAGTTTGCCGTCGGCAATGTCGAAGGTGATGCCCTGCGGGTTGCGATGGCCCTTCGACCAGATTATCGGCAGCGCCTTTCCGCTGTCCTTGAACGGGTTGTCCGCAGGGATGCTGCCGTCGGCATTGATATGCACGATCGAGCCGGCATCATCCTTCCAGTCCTGCGAGCGATGGCTGTCGCCGCGGTCTCCGATGCTGATAAAGAGACTACCGTCGCCCGCAATGGCGATGCGCGAACCGTATTGGATACTGCCGCCGGTGAACTGCTTCATCGTGAAGATCGTCTTCACGTTCTCAAGTTTGCTGCCGTCGGTGGCAAGCGTGGCGCTGAAGGCTTCGGTTCCCGAGCCTCTTCGATTGGCGGTCGATGCCGTGAAATAGATCGTGCGGCTCGTCGCAAAATCCGGCGCAAGCGCCACGTCCATCAAGCCGCCCTGGCCACGGGCGCGGACGTCCGGCACGCCTCTGATCGGATCTGAAAGCGTGCCGTCCCTGACGATCCGCATCCGCCCAGGCCGTTCGGTCACCAGATAGGCGCCGTCAGGCAGCACTTCCACGGCCCAGGGATGCTCCAGCCCTTCCGCCAGGGTTTCGACATTGACTGCGACCTTCTCGGTCTCGACCCTGTCTGCCGCCGCGGCGAAACCGGGTGCGAAGACCGGCGCGCCGAAAAGCACCGAAGCGGCGAATGTTCTGGCGATAGTCATGTGGCGTTTCCCGTCGCTTTCATCCACTTTCAACGTGGAGCGGAGGGCAGGGCGCTTCAACCTTATTGCGGGGCGGATAACGGCTTTGTGTTTCGAGGTTGAATGGAGGCGGTGGGCGTCGTGTCCACCAGCTCGGTTCCCTCGAAGGCGCGCTGCAGCAGGACCTGCGCGACGGCAGCCTTTCCCTTGATGTAGAAGCCGTCGCTCATCAGCGCGATGCCGTACAGGGCAAGCCCGGCGATGCAGAGCGCAATCATCCGCTCGACCGTCGAAAAGCGCGAGAAAAGGAAGCCTTTCTCCTGCTTTTGCGAACCGTCATGGGCTGCGGCTGCCGCGGTCGCCATGGCAAGTTCGAGGTAAGAGGGAAGCGGTTCGAACCCGTAAGCATCCTGATGCCGGTTTCCGTTGCGGGGGCTTGACACCATTACCGGGTCCTCGTGGTCAATAGGCGCTTTATACGGCGGCGCCATACTGCAAGTGCGCCCGCAGCGGTCAGGGCGAAAACCAGCATGGTCAGCCCGCGCATGATCTGCCCGTCGGCGTGTGTCGTTATCCGCGGCGGCTTCGCCGAAGCCGCAGGCAGGGTGGTCGCTTCGGTCGCTACCGGCACCGGTGCGGTGACCGAGCCGGTTGTTTGCTCGGCCTTGTGCAGTTGGGGCGTCCTTTCAGCACGAGCTGTCGAAATGACCCCGAATGCCGTCATCGTCGAAGCGACGACGAGCCCTGCTGCAATCAAAAAAGAAAGCGAAACCCGGCGGGCGCGAAGCCGCCCTGCGGCTCGCTCATCCTCCAGAAACATTGGCATACCCTCAACAACCAATTGCGGAGCGCTAAAGATGAGGCTTAGATCCCGGCAGGCTCGCGACCGAATTGCGGCATGCCGTGTCATTTGTTGCGGCATAATCGTGGCAAAGGCTGAATCCGGCGAAGTTTTTGATTCCAGGGATGAAATCGTCATCTCCTCAGAAAGTGATTCAAGTTCTTCGCAAAGTGATTCATGCTTCGGCCGCCGCGCCCGGCAACTGATCAATAAGAATCATTGGCACCATCACGCCTTTGCGCTTGAAATGCCGCCGCACATTGGACATAGAGCTAACCGCAGAACTCCGGTCCCGGCCTTCTGCCCGTTTCAACCGTATAGGACCGATATCATGGCCTTTCTTGCCGATGCTCTTTCCCGTGTGAAGCCTTCAGCCACCATCGCCGTCTCCCAAAAAGCGCGTGAGCTGAAAGCAAAGGGGCGCGATGTGATCGGCCTCGGCGCCGGCGAGCCGGACTTCGATACGCCGGATAATATCAAGAAGGCCGCCATCGACGCGATCAATCGCGGCGAGACGAAGTACACGCCGGTTTCCGGCATCCCGGAACTGCGTAAGGCGATCGCCGCAAAGTTCAAGCGCGAGAACGGTCTGGAATATTCCTGGGAGCAGACGATCGTCGGCACCGGCGGCAAGCAGATCCTGTTCAACGCCTTCATGGCGACGCTGAACCCTGGCGATGAAGTCGTCATCCCGGCTCCCTACTGGGTGTCCTATCCGGAGATGGTGGCGCTTTGCGGCGGCACGCCGGTCATCGTGTCGACCACGCAGGAAAACAACTTCAAGCTCCAGGCAGCGGATCTCGACAAGGCAATCACGCCCAAGACCAAGTGGTTCGTCTTCAACTCGCCGTCGAACCCGTCAGGTGCTGCCTATACGCATGCCGAACTCAAGGCGCTGACTGACGTGCTGCTCAAGCATCCGCATGTCTGGGTGCTGACCGACGACATGTACGAGCACCTGACCTATGGCGACTTCAAGTTCGTCACGCCGGTCGAAGTCGAGCCGAAGCTCTACGACCGCACGCTGACGATGAACGGGGTCTCCAAGGCCTATGCGATGACCGGCTGGCGTATCGGCTACGCAGCCGGGCCGCTTGAGCTCATCAAGGCGATGGACATGGTCCAGGGACAGCAGACCTCGGGTGCGACGTCGATTGCCCAGTGGGCCGCCGTCGAGGCGCTGAACGGGACGCAGGATTTCATCCCGGTGAACAAGAAGATCTTCGAAGGTCGCCGCGATCTGGTGGTTTCAATGCTGAACCAGGCCAAAGGCATCACCTGCCCGTCGCCGGAGGGCGCCTTTTACGTCTACCCGTCCTGCGCCGGCCTGATCGGCAAAACTGCGCCTTCTGGCAAGGCCATCGAGACCGACGAAGATTTCGTTTCTGAGCTGCTCGAAAGTGAAGGCGTCGCCGTCGTTCACGGCTCGGCGTTCGGGCTCGGCCCGAACTTCCGCATCTCCTATGCGACCTCGGAAGCTCTGCTCGAGGAAGCCTGCAAGCGCATCCAGCGCTTCTGCGCCGCCTGCAAGTAAGGCAGTTGGCAGAATTGAAGAAAAGGCCCGTCAGCGATGGCGGGCTTTTCCCTTTTGATCCGGTCGTTGTCGGTGTGGCTGCATTTGATGCAAGAAAACTGTATCGATCTTCGATCCCAAGAACGGCCGGACTGAGCTTGCCCGTGAGGTCGAGGACGGGAACACGATTGTCATATCGCGAAACGGCCGTCGGGTCTTCGATCTCGTCCCGCATAAGCAGCGCGGCGGGTGAACCTTGATGCGTCCGAAGCTTACCTCAAGAGCAAGACATCACGAGGACGCAGATGTTCATCGCCGACGTCTTCGATGGTCCCCGCCAGCGGCGATCCCTTCGATCCGCCTTCTGCTCGCCCAATGCCCGAGTTGAAGGATTGCAGCTTGTGACAATCGACCGGGCTCTTGCAGGCTATCGGCCGGACCTGACATTCTAATTCGGTTCTTCGACAGCCGATGATCTTCCACATCAGGCAGTGCGACTGCGGGCGAATTTGCAGTCTTGTGCATTTAATGGAATACTGCCGATATTGGTCAGCCGGAAGCAATCGCGGCGTGCCTCGTAATTCTCGCCTTGCCGCGCGCGATGGAACCGGATGCAGTCCGGCGACCTCGGCTGATTGCCGACAGATCGGGTAACGAGAAAAGAGGAGAGGTGTATGATCAAGGTGGTTTACGAGGTCGTTCCCCATGACGGCGGCTGGGCCTACCGGCTGGGAGAAGTCTATTCCGAAGCGTTCCCGTCGCATGCCGAAGCGCTGGAGGCAGCCCGCATCGTGGCGGCCGAACAGCAGGTCGGCGGCGATTCCGCCGAGATCAGCTGGCAGGACGAGAAAGGCAAATGGCATGAGGAATATGCCGAAGGCGGCGACCGGCCGGAGACGGAAGTCGTCGATACCAAATGGAAGGGTGGCGGTTCCGCCGATGTCTCTCCGCGTGCCTGAGCCGAGCGCCCGTTCGACGACTTTGTTGATGAAGCCGCTTTTCCGCGGCATTCAAGCGCAGGCTCTTGCGCGTGGCACGATCTGCCGCATGAAGAAAACATCCTCTGACCTTTATTGAAGGAAGCCGCTAGGCTTGCCGCAACTCCGCCAGAGCGATGCGCGCGACGGCAAGTGGGTTCTCAGCAGACGTATTCATGTTGTCGCCGAGGAACCAAGCCGCCGACAGGCCGGAATAGGCAGCAATCCATTGCAGCAGCCGTTTGGGCTCCATGCCGGTTTCGGCACAAACGATCCGGAGCTGGCGCTTGAGGCGCCCCGGCATGCTGATGGCCGGAAGGTCTTCATTGGCGAAAGTATTGGCATAGTCGAAGCCGCGTTCGCCGATCAGGCCCTTCGGGTCGATCGCAAGCCAACCGTCGTCTTCGAAATCGAGAATGTTGCTGTGGTGAATGTCGCCGTGCAGCACGACCGGATCGCGTGGATCGGAAAGCAGTGTCTCGGCCATAGCATTGCATTCGGGAAGGATGCCGCCATAGGTTTTCGCTGCAGGCGCCAGGTATCGGAACCAGCGGCGGAGCGGGATGAGGCCGGGCAGGGGCTTTTGCCGCGGTGCGTGCAGTCTTTCGACGGTGCGGCAGATGATCCGGCTTGCCTCATCGTCTTCGCCATCCATCGCCATCTTCAGCAGCGAGCGACCGCCCGTCGCCCGTTCGAGCAGAACAGCTTCGTCATCATGGGCATAAACTTTGGCGGCACCGCCGCCGTCCCACCAGTGCATCAACGCACCGCCGGCTCTTTCGGCCTCGTCACGAGACTTCTTGAGCATTGCCGGTTTGCCGTTCCAAAGGACAGGCAGGAGGTGACTGGAATGGGTGATGATCGGTTCGCCGTCCGGCGTCAGCGACCAGCGGTCGAGATGGGATTCGAACATGGCCGCATTCTAACGGCAGCAGCTGAAAAAGAAATCCCGCGCAAGGCGGGATTTCATCCAGTACGTCTGAGTCAGGCGACCTTTTCGAGCAGCGGATAGTCAATGTAACCCTTTGCCCCGCCGCCATAGAAGGTGGCCTGGTCCGGCGTGTTCACCGGCAGGTTCTTTTGCAGGCGTTCGACCAGATCCGGATTGGCGATGAACGGCTTGCCGAAGGCGACCAGGTCAGCGCGGCCGCTTTCGACGGCATCGATTGCCATCTGACGGTCGTAGCCGTTGTTGACCATCCAGTTTGCATGGCCGCCAGCCTTTTCATAAGCCTGGCGCAGATCCTTGTAATCGAAGGGTGGATTTGTCCCCTGCGTGTAGTCGCGTTTGCCGCCCGTCTGGCCCTCGATAACGTGGACATAGGCGAGGTCATATCCAGCTAGGCCTTCGACGACATAGGTGAAAAGCGCCTGCGGATCCGAATCATAGCTTTCGCCCGAGGGTGTGACAGGCGAGATACGGATCGCCGTGCGGCCGGCACCGATTTCCCGGGTCACGGCATGGACCACCTCGAAGGTGAAGCGAGCGCGGTTTTCGATCGAGCCGCCATACTGGTCGGTGCGGTCGTTGACGCCATCGCGCAGGAATTGGTCGAGCAGGTAGCCGTTTGCGCCGTGGATTTCGACGCCGTCGAAACCTGCGTCGATCGCAGCGCGCGCTGCCCTGCGATAATCCTCGATGATGCCGGGAATTTCAGATGTCTCGAGCGCCCGCGGCTCGGAGGTCTCCGCGAAGCTGCCGGTACCATCGGCATTGACCAGATAGGTCTTCGCCGCCGCGACTTTATTGGTTGAAGAGACCGGCTTGCCGCCATTCGGCTGTAGCGTGGTGTGCGAGATGCGGCCGACATGCCACATCTGTACGACGATTTTGCCGCCGCCTGCATGCACGGCATCCGTCACGCGCTTCCAGCCATCGAGAGCTTCCTTCTTGTAGAGGCCGGGAACGTCGGCGTAACCTTGGCCCTGGTGTGTGATGGCCGTTGCCTCGGTGATGATGAGACCGGCTGTGGCACGCTGGCGATAATATTCGACGTTCAGATCGTTCGGGATTGCGCCGGGCGAGCGGTTGCGGGTCAGAGGCGCCATGACGATGCGGTTCCTGACGGCAATGTCGCCAATCTGCGCGGGTTCGAAAAGCTTGTTCATGGAAGTCCTTTCCTGTTCTGGCGGGAGGATCACTCCGCCATGGCGGGGCAACTCGACCCGGCGGAGAGATAGGCAAGTGCGGTGGCGCTGAGGCTGCTACAGATCTTGGCTTAGTTGCTTGAGGAAGGCAGCGATCGTTTCTTCGTTGCGCTTGTAGAAAACCCATTGGCCGACGCGCCTGGTCGTGACGAGGCCGGCGCGGCTCAATGTTGCAAGATGAGCGGATACGGTCGATTGCGAAAGGCCGCAGCGCTCGAACTGGCTGGCGCAGACACCCATTTCCAAAGGGTGCTCCTGGGAGGAGAAGTGCTCCTTCGGATCCTTCAGCCAGTTGAGGATTTCCACCCGCATCGGGTGGGAAAGCGCTTTCAGGATTTCATCTCTGTCCATCGTCTCGTGCCGAACTATAAATCAGGTTTTATCGATATATGAATCGCTTCAGCTCGATATGCAAATCACGAGGGCGTGAGCTGTGCGGTTTTGATAGCCTGCCTAAATTTCAAGCAAAAAAAGAGGGCCGCCGAACGTTCGGGGCCCTTTAAGGTGTGAAGGTCAAAAAACCTCCAGAGGGGAACAGCTAATGCGGTGGCACTGGGAGAGAACCACCAAAGTGCATCAGCTACGTGCGATATGGTGCTTTCTTGGGCAGCTTTCAATGCATTATTATGCATGTCTGCCATGCGTTGCACAAATTATGTTGCAATGCAGCGATTCTGGGCAAAAAAAGAGGGCCGCCGAAAGTTCGGGGCCCTTTAAGGTGTGAAGGTCAAAAACCTCCAGAGGGGAACAGCTAATGCGGTGGAACTGGGAGGAAAAGCCACCGTGTGCATCAGCTGAGTGCGATATGGTGTTTAATTGAGCAAACGGCAACCCTCTTTTGTGCATGCCAGTCATGCGTTGGTTGCATGGTCAGCATTTTAGTGAACAAAAACGGGAATCAGAAGTTCCAGTTTCTCGCCTTGCTGACGATAAAATCGCGGAATGCCTTCAGCTTTGCGGCATTCTTGATTTCATCCGGATAGCAGAAATAGGTGTCAAACGAGGGCACGTCGGCGTTGATCGCCAGCTGGATGAGGCCCGGATCGCGTCCGACGATGTAATCCGGCATGCAGGCGACGCCGATGCCAAGCAGGCAGGCGCGCTTGATCGAGGTCTGGCTGTTGATCTGCAGATGTGGAATCCGCTTGTTGTCCGAGGAGCGGCCAGCAATCTCCAGCCAGTTTACGTCCAGCAGATAGCTGGGGGCGGGCTCACCGAAGGTAATGATGCGGTGATTGTCCAGGTCCTCGACCGACTGAGGCTCTCCGTAGCGGTTAATGTAGGAGGGGGCGGCATACACGTGCATATGCACGGTGAAGAGCTTGCGCTGAATGAGATCGGACTGCTGCGGTTGGCGCAGGCGGATGGCGCAGTCTGCATGACGCATGTTCACGTCCAGCTCCTCGTTGTCGAGGATGAGCTGGATCTGGACGTCCGGATAGAGCTGCATGAACTCCTGGATCTTGTCCGTCAGCCAGCCCTGGCCGAGGCCGACGGTAGTGGTCACCCGCAGCTTGCCGCTGGGCGTTTCCGTCGTTTCCGTGAGCTGCATCTTCACAGTTTCGAGCTTCAGCAGCACGTCATGGGCGGTGCGATAGAGCAGTTCGCCCTGTTCCGTCAGGATCAGGCCGCGGGCATGGCGATGGAAGAGTTTGGTGCCGACGTCCTGCTCCAGCGCGCTCACCTGGCGGCTGATCGCGGATTGGGAGAGATGCAGTTTGTCGGCCGCATGCGTGAACGATCCGGCCTCGGCAGCCGCGTGAAAAATACGCAGCTTGTCCCAATCCAATGGCATCCCCCCACCCCTCATAGCCGATCCTACTCCGCGGCCACGGCGACGGGCATGTGGCCCGTGAGATAACGCTCGGCTTCGAGGGCGGCCATGCATCCCATGCCGGCGGCGGTGACTGCCTGCCGGAAGGTGTCGTCCGTCACGTCACCCGCAGCATAGATCCCTTCTATGCTGGTTGCGGTCGAATCCGGAGCGGTCCAGAGATAGCCGTTGTCCTTGAGCTTGAGCTTGCCCTTGAAAAGTTCGGTTGCCGGCGCATGGCCGATCGCCACGAAGACGCCGTCGACCGAAACGTCGCTGATGGCGCCGGTGCGGGTATCGCGCAAGCGCGCGCCGGTAACGGAAGGTGGCATCGGCGGTTTCGCCAGCGTGCCGGTGATTTCGGCGACTTCGGTGTTCCAGAGAACCGTCACATTCTCCTTCGAGAAGAGGCGCTCCTGCAGGATCTTTTCGGCGCGGAACGCATCGCGGCGATGCACGACAGTCACCGACTTCGCGATATTGGAAAGATAAAGGGCTTCCTCCACGGCGCTGTTACCGCCGCCAACGACGATGACGTCCTTGTTGCGATAGAAGAAGCCATCGCAGGTGGCGCAGGCTGAAACGCCAAAGCCCTGGAAATGCTGTTCGCTTTCGATGCCGAGCCATTTTGCCTTGGCGCCGGTCGCGATGATCAGTGTATCGGCGGTCCAAACCTGGCCGCTGTCGGTGCGGGCCACGAAGGGCCGCTGGTTCATCTCGACCTCGGTTACGATATCGCTGACGATCTCTGCGCCGACATGCTTGGCCTGCTGCAGCATCTGGTCCATCAGCCACGGCCCCTGGATCGGGTCGGCAAAGCCCGGATAGTTCTCGACATCCGTCGTGATCATCAATTGCCCGCCTTGCTCCATCCCGGCGATCAGCACCGGCTTCAGCATCGCGCGTGCCGCATAGACTGCGGCCGTATAGCCCGCGGGACCGGAGCCGATGATGAGAACTTTAGTGTGTCGGGCAGTCATGGTCCGGATCCTTTGTGGCAGGCGTTCTGTGGAAGCACCGTGCGAGATATCGTAATAAACGCTTCTGTATAGTCTAGGGATGAACCAAGCTAGCTTTCAAGGGGACAGCATGGAATACGCACAAGTGCTTACGCTATTATCACGGGCTATCCGCAGATGTTTTTGTTGGTTCGACCCCGACGCCCTCGTTTTCGCTGGCTGATGCTGTTATCGACCATTTCATCCACACCGCTACAACAGAGAGCCAGTAATGGGCAAGCGCCGATCACCATTTCCGTTGAAGGATCCGCGAGCGAGTACCAAAAGATATTGAAAACAGTATCTGATGAAAGGCGATATCAATTTTGTCTATGATGGATCTCTGACCTATCCTTCTACCGGCCAACCAGTCGAGCCCGGCTTAATATCCGAGATTTGGGCGCCGGATCAGATGAAGAAGTCTTAGGGATCAAGGTGCATACAGGGCCGCTTTCGGGCTATCTCTGCCTCGCTAGGGGCTTGCTATTGCCGAGGTCACTGCATCTCGGCGGCAACACGATTATAAAGCAAGGCCGTTCGGTAGACGCTTAACGAGGACGATGTATGGATTGGCGCGGGTGCCCAGATACTGTGTGGTTTGCACCTATCAAGGGCTTCATCACAGGCGTGCATGCCCTCGTCAAGGGCAAGTTCGAACCTCAACTGAATATAGGTTGGCAGCTAGGCGCGGTGTTTGAAGTTGTCGCGGGCAATAATAGGAAGCGGCCTGCAAACGGCCGATCGAAAAAGAAACAGGAAGCTCTACCATGGTGATGCGCGTCGAACTCGATGCAATAGATATGAAGATTCTGCGCGAGCTCCAGAATGATGGCCGGATGACGAATGTCGAACTTGCAGAGCGGGTCGGTATATCGGCGCCACCCTGTCTCAGGCGGGTGCGTAAGCTGGAAGAATCCGGCTTCATCCGTGGCTATCGGGCGCTTTTGAATGCGCCGGCGCTCGGTTATGATCTCGTGGCCTTCTGTATGGTCGGTCTGAAACATCAGTCGGATGCCAATCTCAAGGCATTTGCGAAACAGACGGCCAATTGGCCGCTCGTGCGAGAGGCCTGGATGGTGTCGGGCGAATCCGATTTTCTCTTGCAGTGCGTCGCTGAGAACCTTGCGGGCTTTCAGGATTTCGTGATCGAAGAGCTCACGGCCACGGAGAATGTGGATACCGTGCGGACGATGTTGACCATCCGACAGGTAAAGGATGTCTCTCTGGTAGACATTTAGACAGACTGGCGCGCGGTATCTCCGATTATCGATGCGGTCGCCAGTGCCCATCTCGAACGTTTCAAGGCGCAGCCCTAACCAAGAGAATTGACGCTACCGCCGAAGAAGGTCCTCATAGACGGCTTTCAACGCCGTCGCTTCGCCTTCCAGTGCAAAATTCGCTCGCACATGCGCGAGCGCGATCTCGCCACGGGCGAGCGTCCTTTGTGGATCGGCAAGATAGGGGGCGATTGCCTTCGTGAGAGCTTCGCCATCGCCGGCCTGAACGACGCTTCCGTTCATCCCGTCCTCGATCATTTCGCCATAGGCTCCGGCGTCCGATGCCACAACCGCAGTCTTCGATGCCATCGCTTCGAGAGGCGTCAGCCCGAAACCTTCATTTCGGGAAGGAGCAACATATAGGGTCAGGCGGCGGTACCAGACCTTGATGTCTGGCACTTCGCCCAGAAAGACGATCCGATCGGCAAGGCCGGCGGCGGCAATATCGGCCTTCAGCTTGTCGGCGAAAGCGGTATGCTCTGCCGTTACCCGGCCGGAGATCACCGCCGTCCAATCCGGATGTTGCGGCAGCAGCTCGATCATCGAGCGAACGAAAAGGTCGGTGCCTTTCTGATGCCTGATGCGGCCGAAGCAGCCCACGAGATACCTGCCGGGCAGGCCGGTGGCCTCTATGGTGTCCTCGGCGGTCTGGGGTGGATGGAAAAGTTCCAGATCGACGCCGTGGCGGATCACGATATGCGGTACCTGGAGGAAGGAGCCGGACCGGGCATTGGTCGCGACGACCGCGTCCATCCGGCGGATAAGCCAGCGCGTGTAGGCGGTATGGCGGCGCTGGGCGGCCGACGTAAAGAGCAGCTTCAGCGGCATGCGTAACACGTGCCGCAGCACGATACCAGCGGCCATCTCGTTGTTGCGGCGTGCGTGCCATACGCGCTGCCGGCGCCCGGCTGACGGACGCCAAGCGCCAAGAAGCTGTCTCCACGTCAGCTTCGGTAGGTCTTTCGGTAAACCGGGGCCGAGCGTAGCGATCTTGATGCCGAGTCTGACCTGGAGGGGAATCAGCTGAACGATCGTTGACGTGACGCCGGAGAGGCGCTGCTTGAAGTTCGGTGCGATGATTTCGATGTCAGCTATATCGATCGCGGCCGGCTTGACCGTTTCCGCCACAGGCAATCAACCCCAGGAGATCGACAGGACTTCGTAGGCTTTCGAGCCGCCCGGTGCGATGACCTCGATGGAATCGCCGACTACCTTGCCGATCAGCGCGCGGGCGATCGGGGAGGAGATGGAAATGCGGCCGGCTTTCACGTCGGCTTCCTGATCGCCGACGATCTGGTAGGTCTTTTCTTCCTCGGTGTCCTCGTCGACGAGTTTGACCTTGGCGCCGAACTTGATCTTGTCGCCGGACATCTTCGCAAGGTCGATCACTTCGGCGCGCGCCGTCAGGTCTTCGAGCTCGCTGATGCGGCCCTCGTTGTGGCTCTGCGCTTCCTTGGCTGCGTGATATTCGGCGTTTTCGGAAAGATCGCCATGGGCACGGGCTTCGGCGATCGCTTCGATGATGCGCGGGCGCTCCTCCTGCTGACGCCAGCGCAGTTCTTCCTGCAGCTTGACGAAACCACCCTGTGTCATCGGAACCTTATCAACCATTTTCCTGTCCTTTGATCTTCGTGTCCTATAGTCAGGCAGCGACACAAAAGAAAACAGGTCCCGAAGGGGACTTCGGAACCGTGCAATAATCTTAATCGCCCGCTTATAGCAGATCGTTGCCGCCGATTTCCATAAAATTCGTAATGGCGCGCGCCCGGCTAACTGTCTGCTCGCAGCATGCCGATCGCGTTGGTGAAGATTGTGAGTCGGATCAAGCGCTTGGACGCGTGATCGAAGAGAGTGATTCAAGCCGTTAAGAAACGAAGTCAGGATTTGCAGGCAAATTCGGCGGATTGTAGGGGCCGGCATTCATCCGTTCCTTGACCGAGATATGGATCAGCGCATCGTGCGGAACGAAGCGTCGGTCACTCAACGGGAAATAGACCGCATTCCGGTTGCCGTGCCTGCGCCAGGAATTTTCCGGCACGCGCCGCGGAATGTATTCGAGGATTTTCCATCCGGCGCTCATGGAATCATGGATGGGAGCAGTGGCGTCCAGAGGCACATACTTCTTCCCGCCTTTTCCGAGCACGATGTCGTTGACGATGCGGGTGCGGTAGAGGAGCCCGGCCGGTTGCGTTTCCTGGATCATCCAGGCGAGGGGGATCTTGACTGCCCCGCTTTGCGCTTCCGGATAGCCGCCGCCGATATCGCCGTGGACGCCGGCAAACCAGACTTCCCGGAAATTCTGCTTCGCCACCGGTGCCTTCGGCCGGAACGGGCGGCCCCAATACTCCTGGTCCCGCTTCCAGAGCTCTGGCTGGAACATCGTCCGCCGTTCATCTATGGCGACTGCGTGCCGCACCCATTCGACGCTCGGGTTCTTGCGGGTGAACGGATGGGTCTTGAACTGCGGAAACCATTTCCCCGTTTCGATCACTGAGGTCACCGTATCGAAAAGACCAAGCAGCTTGATCGGCGGGCGGTCGTTTCGGAGCATGCGTTCGTAGAGGCGCATGGCGGCGAAAGCAGAGGACGGATCCTCCCCGCCATTCTCTGCAGCGCCGCCGGCTTTCTCTTCGTACGCGGAAATTCCCTTATAGGTCCTGTAGGCATAATCGAGCAGGTTGAGATGATGCCGGCTTGTAAGGCCGAAGGCATGGATGAAACCCGCTAGCACCCGCGCCGAATAGGCGCCACGGCTGAAGCCGAAGATGTAGATGCGGTCGCGCTCGGAATGCCGCCGAGCGGCGTCGGGCGGGCCGCGATCGTAGTTTTCGACCAGGAAGCGGTAGGCTTCCTTGACGTTCTGGTCGAGGCCCCAGCCCGTCGCGAGACCGAAAACCTCATAGGATTTGCGAAGCAGTCTCGACCAGGCATTGGCCGCGCCGAACGTGCCGACGCCTGGATCGTAGTAGACGATTTGCTCATCCGAGCGTTTCAAGGTGCCGAACAGTCTGACAATATTGGTCCGGTCGGCCGAAATCTCGTTCGATGTGCCATCGAACAGAATGACGATGTTCTTTGCCATCAATCGCTCCGGCTGTACCGCCGAAACGGTAACATCCGGAAGGTTTTACGGCAACTTCCGGTCGTCTAATGCTCAGAAATAGCTCTGCAGCGGGCGAACCTCGAGGTTGCCGGCCTTCAGCGCCTTGATCGCCTGGGCGGCTGCTTCGGCACCTGCCATGGTCGTGTAATACGGCACCTTCTGCATCAGCGTCGCGCGGCGGAGTGACTTCGAATCGGAGATCGCCTTGTTGCCGTCCGTCGTGTTGATGACAAGTTGGACCTGGCGGTTGCGGATGGCATCCTCGATGTGCGGACGGCCTTCGAGCACCTTGTTGATCTTCGTCGCTTCGATGCCATTTTCAGCCAAGAAGCGTTGTGTGCCGCCGGTGGCGAGTACCTTGAAACCTTCGTCTACAAGAACACGGATCGCAGGCAGCACGCGCGGCTTGTCGTGGTCGCGAACGGAGACGAAGACCGTCCCGTCGCGCGGCAGTTCAACGCCGGCGCCGAGCTGCGACTTGGCGAAGGCAAGGGCGAAATCGGTGTCGAGGCCGATGACCTCCCCGGTCGAGCGCATTTCAGGCCCAAGCAGCGTATCGACGCCCGGGAAGCGGGCGAAGGGGAAGACGGCCTCCTTGACGGCGATATGCTTCAGGGCGCGCGGATCGGGCTTTTCGCCGTAGGCGGCGAAGGCGGCATCCAGCTTCTCGCCGGCCATGACGCGGGCGGCGATCTTGGCAATAGGAGCGCCGATGGTCTTTGCCACGAACGGCACGGTGCGCGAGGCGCGCGGGTTGACTTCGAGTACGTAGACGGTGCTGTCCTTGATCGCGAATTGCACGTTCATCAGACCGCCGACATTCAGCGCCTTTGCCATGGCCTTTGCCTGGCGCTCGAGCTCGTCGAGCAAGTCCCCCGACAGCGAGCGCGGCGGCAGCGAGCAGGCCGAATCGCCGGAATGGATGCCGGCCTCTTCGATGTGTTCCATGATACCCGCGACGTAGACGTCATTGCCGTCGGAGAGGCAGTCGACGTCGACCTCGATGGCGTTCGTCAGGTAGCTGTCGAAGAGCAGCGGGTTCTTGCCGAGCAGCGTGTTGATCTGGCCGGTCTTGTCGTTCGGATAGCGCTGCTTGATGTCTTCCGGAACCAGTTCCGGAACGGTGTCGAGCAGATAGGTCTGCAGCATCGATTCCGAGTGGATGATCTGCATGGCGCGGCCGCCGAGAACGTAGGAGGGGCGTACCACCAGCGGGAAGCCGATTTCGGCGGCGACGAGGCGAGCCTGCTCGACGGAATAGGCAATGCCGTTGTTCGGCTGGTTGAGGTCGAGCTTCATCAGAAGCTTCTGGAAGCGGTCACGGTCTTCGGCGAGATCGATCGCATCCGGCGCGGTGCCGAGGATCGGGATGCCGTTCTTTTCCAGCGCTTCGGCAAGCTTCAGCGGCGTCTGACCGCCGAACTGGACGATGACGCCGACGACCTCACCCTTTTCCTGCTCGGCCCGCAGGATCTCGATCACGTCTTCGGCCGTCAGCGGCTCGAAATAGAGGCGGTCGGAGGTGTCGTAGTCGGTCGAGACCGTTTCCGGATTGCAGTTGATCATGATCGCTTCGTAGCCGGCATCCTTCAGTGCGAAGGCTGCGTGGCAGCAACAGTAATCGAACTCGATACCCTGGCCGATACGGTTCGGACCGCCGCCCAGGATGACGACCTTCTTGCGGTCGGAGACCTGCGCTTCGGAGCGGGCGGCGCCGACGAAGGGCGTTTCGTAAGTCGAATACATATAGGCAGTCGGCGAGGCGAATTCGGCCGCGCAGGTGTCGATGCGCTTGAAAACCGGGCGGACATTGAGGCTGTTGCGAAGTTCAGCCACTTCTTTCGGACGCTTGTTCGTCAGCGTCGCGAGGCGCGCGTCCGAAAAGCCCATGGCCTTCAGCATGCGCAGGTTTACCGCGTCGCTCGGCAGGCCATGCTCGCGGATGCGGGCCTCCATGTCGACGATCGCCTTGAACTGGGCGATGAACCACGGGTCGATCTTGGAGCCCTCGTGAACCTCGGCCTCGCTCATGCCCTGGCGCAGCGCCTGGGCAACCATACGCAGGCGATCGGGCGTCGGCGTGCCGATCGCGGCGCGAATGGCGTTCTGGCTGGACTCGCCTTCCTCGACGTCTGGAATTTCGATTTCATCAAGGCCAGTCAGGCCCGTTTCGAGGCCGCGGAGCGCCTTCTGCAGCGATTCGGCGAAGGTGCGACCGATCGCCATGACTTCGCCGACGGACTTCATCGCCGTCGTCAAGATCGGGGAGGCGCCCGGGAACTTCTCGAAGGCAAAGCGCGGGATCTTGGTGACGACATAGTCGATCGACGGTTCGAAGGAGGCGGGTGTGGCGCCGCCGGTGATGTCGTTTTCCAGTTCGTCCAGCGTGTAGCCGATCGCGAGTTTCGCCGCGACCTTTGCGATTGGAAAGCCCGTTGCCTTGGAGGCGAGTGCCGAAGAACGCGAAACGCGCGGGTTCATCTCGATGACTACGAGGCGGCCGTCCTTCGGATTGACGGCGAACTGGACGTTTGAGCCGCCAGTCTCGACGCCGATCTCGCGCAGCACCGCAATCGAGGCGTTGCGCATGATCTGATATTCCTTGTCGGTCAGCGTCAGCGCCGGAGCGACGGTGATCGAGTCGCCGGTGTGGACGCCCATCGGGTCAATGTTTTCGATCGAGCAGATGATAATGCAATTGTCCGCCTTGTCGCGGACGACTTCCATTTCATACTCCTTCCAGCCGAGGACCGACTCCTCGATCAGGACTTCGGTCGTGGGCGAAGCATCGAGGCCGCCGCCGACGATGTCGAAGAATTCCGAACGGTTGTAGGCAATGCCGCCGCCGGTGCCGCCGAGGGTGAAGGACGGGCGGATGATGGCCGGCAGGCCGACGTCATCGAGCGCCTGAGCAGCGATCGCCATCGCGTGGTTCAAATAGCGCTGCTTGCGGTCGCTCTCGCCCAGGTTCCACTGGTTTTCCAGATCGTCCAGCGCAGTGTCGAGTGCGGCGCCGGAGAGGCTTTCGCGCAGCTTTGTGCGCTCGGCCTCGTGCATCTTGCGGTCGGCGTCCTTGATGTCTGTGGCGTTCGCCAGCATCGAGCGCGGCGTTTCCAGTCCGATGCGGGCCATGGCTTCACGGAAGAGGGCGCGGTCTTCCGCCATGTCGATCGCGGCCGGCTTGGCGCCGATCATCTCGACATTGTAGCGGTCGAGCACACCCATGCGCTTTAGCGAAAGAGCCGTGTTCAGTGCCGTCTGGCCGCCCATGGTCGGCAGCAGCGCATCCGGCCGCTCCTTGGCGATGATCTTGGCGACGACTTCCGGGGTGATCGGCTCGACATAGGTCGCGTCCGCGAGACCCGGGTCGGTCATGATTGTCGCTGGGTTGGAGTTGACAAGGATGACCCTGTAGCCTTCCTCCTTCAACGCCTTGCATGCCTGGGTGCCGGAATAGTCGAATTCGCAAGCCTGGCCAATGACGATCGGTCCCGCGCCGATGATGAGGATCGATTTGATGTCTTGGCGCTTCGGCATGGGCGATATCCGTTTCTAGCTGCGCAAAAAGCCGGCCAGGGTGGGAGGCACCGGGTCGGTCGCGCACGAGGGGTCTTTTCAGGCTAGAAGCGGCTTATAGGCAAATGTATTTGCAAACGGAACCCCATAAATCGCGGAATCGACAGGAATCCGAAAACTCCTGAAATGCCGTTCACGGGCCGGGTACCACAATGACGCGTATCTCGCCGTTGCCTGCCGGATTGGCGATCGCTTCCGGAGCGTTATCAAGCCCGATCCGGCGGGAGATGAGAGGCTCGACCCTGATGACGCCAGAGGCGATCAGGTCCGCAGCGCGGCCGTGGGTGAAGGGGTTCAGAAACGAGTTCACCAGCTTGATCTCGCGAAACAGCAGATCGAAGGGCTGCACGGAAATCCTGGCGCCTTGCGGCATGACACCGAGGATCACGACGGTGCCGCCGCGGCGGGCGAGGAGAGGAGCCTGTTCCATGGTCTCCGCCACGCCGGCGCATTCGATCACCACATCGGCACCGCCCGGCAGAAGGCCCTGGTCAGCCGTCACCAGATCGACGACGTCGCCTGCTGAGGGGTCGGCCGTTGCCGTCGCGCCAAGGTTTTCGGCAAGCCGCCGTTTATCGGCGTTGCGCGTCACCAGCACGACACGCGTTGCACCGGCGAGCCGCGCAAGCTGCACGACCAGTAGTCCGATCACGCCACCGCCGAGCACGGCCACGGATGCACCGGCACTGATCTTTGCCAAATCGACGCCGTGCAGACAGCAGGCGAGGGGTTCGCAAAAGGCGCCATGCAGCGGTGCCAGCGACTGAGGCAGTTCGAACGCCTGTTGCTCCGGCATGCAGACATACTCGGCAAAACCGCCATCCCGATGAATGCCGATCGCCTGCAGGTTCCGGCAGAGATTGACACGTCCGCGCTGGCACTCCGGGCAGCGTCCGCAGGCGATGTTCGGGTCGCCGGTCACCCGCATGCCGGGACGAAAGGCGCTCACGCCTTGCCCAACGGCTTCGATGATGCCGACGAATTCGTGCCCGAGTGTCACCGGCGGCTCCGACGGAAATTCACCCAGGAAGAGATGGCGGTCGGTGCCGCAGATGCCGCAGGCTTCGACCTTCACCAGCATTTCGCCAGGGCCTGGCACCGGCTTTTCCATTTGGCTTACCGCAAGCCGCCCCGTCGCTTCCAGGCGTACAGCTTTCATCATGTCCTCCCGCATCCTCTCCTTCAGTGAGGGCGAAAGCCGGAGTCACGTCAAGCATTTGGTGCATTTTCTTCAACCGACGATGACGCCGCATCTTCGCCGCGTAGCTACGGCTGACCGGAATTTCGACGCCGTCGCGCGTCCGGATAAGAAGCTTTCCGTTGTCCCGCTTCAAGCGCTCGACATGGCCATGGGAGGTCCCGTGCGAGCGACGAACGGTGCAGCCCGGTTGTGTCGCCGGGCTCCTTCAGCGCGTCGGTAAGGGACAAGGAGCACGAGTTCGCGGCCGAGGCTTGTCACGACTTCGGTGTGGTCTTGCATCCGTCTGTTCACTCTGGTGCTGGGGGCGGATCATGGATGACTTGATCTTCAGCGGGAACAATAGGGCTTCGGCCATGGCCGGCATTATGCTCGTGACGATCGGTGCCATTCTCGCGCTTTGTCCGTGTCTAAAGCCCGTTGCCTGAAACCTGCTGGCCTTCACGCCTTCGCAGGATATATAATTGCCTTAGAGCGCATGCCTGCGCATCGCCAGGGGAGAGTTCAGATGGAATGGAAAGGGCGCCGCCAGTCGGACAATGTCGAGGATCGCCGCGGTGATGCGACAGGCGGCGGGTTCGGCCGTAATCCGTTCGGCCGCAACGGTGGCTTCAGCTTTCCAACAGGCGGCGGTGTGGGACGCAGGGGCGGCGGGCTTTCGATCGGCACGATCATCTTCCTCGTTGTCATCTATTTGATCTTCAAGGCGATGGGCATCGACCTGATGCAGGTGTTGGATGGCGGCATGACGGGCGGCTCAGGCTACGAGCAGAGCCAATCGGAAGGCACTAGCACGCCGGCCGATGACGAGATGACCGCATTCATGCGTACCGTGCTGGCCGAGACCGAGGACACCTGGCAGGGCATCTTCCAGGCTCAGGGCAGGGATTATGAGGAGCCAACACTGGTGCTCTTTGCAGAGGCGACGCGATCGGCCTGCGGTTTCGCATCCGCCGCCACCGGACCGTTCTATTGCCCCGGCGATCACAAGGTCTATCTCGACACCGCGTTCTTCCGGGAGCTCGAGAGCAAATTTGGCGCCTCTGGCGACTTCGCCGAAGCCTACGTCGTCGCCCATGAAGTCGGCCACCACGTCCAGAACCTGCTCGGCATCCTGCCAAAGTTCAACGAGGCGCGCCAGCGCATGAGCGAAGCCGAGGCCAATAAGATGTCGGTGCGCGTCGAGCTGCAGGCCGATTGCTTCGCAGGCATCTGGGGGAAATATACCGAACAAAAGGGCATGCTCGATGCCGGAGACCTTGAAGAGGCGCTGAACGCTGCTCAGCAGATCGGCGATGACACGCTGCAGAAGCGCAGCCAGGGCTATGTCGTGCCGGAAAGCTTCAATCATGGTACGTCGGACCAGCGCATGCGCTGGTTCAAGCGGGGCTTCGACAGCGGCCAGCTCGCCGCCTGCGATACTTTCTCCGGGCCGGTTTGAGCAAGCATCTTTTGCTCGCCCTCTCCACATTGTGACAGGGAGCGGGCTGGGGAGGGCGATGCCAGCAGGAGCGTATCGCCCTATTTTTCGCTGTCCATATGCTGCAATTGTGCATCCGGGTAGCGCGCGCCTGCCGCCGCATCCTTCGGCACGGCGCGTGCGATCGTGTCCATATCATCTGCCGAAAGCTCGACGGCTCTTGAACCGAGCGCTTCCGTCAGCCGGTCGCGGCGGCGGGCGCCGACGAGCGGGATAATGTCCTTGCCCTGTGCGGCAACCCAGGCGATTGCGATCTGGGCGACTGAAACCCGCTTTGCCTCGGCAATCTTGCGGAGTTCTTCGACGAGCGCCAGGTTCTGGTCGATATTACCTTCCTGGAAACGGGGGCTGTAGCCGCGAAAATCGCCTTTGCCCGATTCCTGACCCTTCTGCCAGTGGCCGCTGATCAAGCCGCGCGAGAGCACGCCGTAAGCGGTGATCGAGATGCCGAGTTCGCGGCAGGTGGGCAGGATTGCATCTTCGATGCCACGGGAAATCAGTGAGTACTCGATCTGAAGATCGACGATCGGATGAACGGCCGCCGCCCTGCGGATCGTGTCGGCGCCGACTTCGGAAAGGCCGACGTGCCGGACATAGCCGGCCTTGATCATGTCGGCGATCGCCCCGACGGTCTCTTCTATCGGGACGTTCGGGTCGAGGCGGGCAGGGCGGTAGATGTCGATGTAGTCGACGCCGAGACGCTGCAGCGAGTAGGCAACGAAGTTCTTGAGCGCCGCCGGCCGGCAATCGTAGCCGAGCCAGGTGCCCTGCGGATCGCGGAGCGCTCCGGTCTTGACGCTTATTACGACATTCTCGCGTTTGCGGCCTTTCAGCGCTTCGCCGATCAGCATCTCGTTATGGCCCATGCCGTAGAAATCGCCCGTATCCAGCAGGTTGACGCCGGCGTCCAGCGCGGCATGGATGGTGGCTATGCCCTCTTCACGGTCCGAAGGGCCATACATGCCCGACATACCCATGCAACCAAGGCCGATGGCGGAAACTTCGGGTCCGGTCTTTGCCAAACGATAGGTCTGCATTTCTTTTCCTCCTTTTTCGATACCTCAGCGGGCATCCTCAGGCGTGTTTTACCGGGCCGGACTTTGTGCGATAATTGGGATAACGTCGAACAATCTGTACGGAAATACGCACAATGGATGACTTGCCTCTCAGTGATCTGGCTGCCTTTGCCGCTATTGCAAGGGAGCGGAGCTTTCGCACGGCAGCCCAATACCCCCCGCGCCATATCGGTGCCGCGTCGCCCGCCTATCTTGAAAGACGCGGCGTGCCGCAGCCCTCGAAGGACCTCTTGGCGCAAGATCGCATCCGCCACCATTTCTTAATTTCGCGTCTCGACTGGGAGTTCGAGAGCGACGGCGAAACGCTCGTAATCTCGCCCTCCGGGCCGCTGGTGGCCAACATCATCGAGATGGAGGTTGGTGCCGCCATCGCCGGCCTCTTCGAGGAAGTGCTCACTCCAGCCATCGCACGCCGCGAACTTCAGCCGCAGGCACATGCCACCTGCGCTGCGCGCCTTCGTTGATGTCGTAAAGGAGAAGCGGCGGCCCGAGTAGAATCCCCATTTGTTCCGCCCGCCGATCAATTTCACTGGCGGCTTGATCAAAAACTTTGAAATGTTCACGTATTGTTTCGTTTTTCGCGTTGAGCTATGTAACAACGCCGGCGACGAGATCGTCTTTCCAGAAGCAATCCCCTGTTGAGAGATGTTCCATGCTTGATCCCAAATTCGTTCGCCGAGGCCTCTTCCTCGTTTTCCTGATCCTATTTTTGGACGTGATCGGCATTGCGATCATCATGCCGGTGCTGCCGGCCTATCTTGAGGAACTTACCGGCGGAACCATTAGCGATGCCGCACTCGACGGCGGCTGGCTGCTGGTCGTCTATGCCGGCATGCTGTTTTTGTTTTCGCCGCTGCTTGGCAATCTCAGTGACCGTTTCGGCCGCCGTCCGATTTTGCTTGTCTCCGTGTTGACCTTTGCGATCGACAATCTCATCTGCGCGGTCGCCACCAGCTTCTGGATGCTTTTTGTCGGCCGGGCGCTCGCAGGCTTCAGCGGCGGCAGCTATGCAACGTGTTCTGCCTATATCGCCGACATCAGCAATGACGGGAACCGCGCCAAGAATTTCGGACTGATCGGCATCGCCTTCGGCGTCGGCTTCACGATTGGTCCGGTCATTGGCGGTTTACTCGGCGAATTCGGCCCGCGCGTTCCATTCTTCGGCGCAGCGGCGCTATCCTTCCTCAATTTCGCTGCAGCCTTTTTCCTGTTGCCGGAAACACTAGACGCCAAGCATCGGCGCACTTTCGAATGGAAGCGAGCCAATCCGCTGGGCGCGTTGAAGCAGATGCGAAATTATCCCGGCATCGGCTGGGTCGGCGCCGTCATGTTCCTCTTCTGGTTGGCACACGCCGTTTATCCGTCCGTCTGGTCCTTCGTCTCGACCTATCGCTACGGCTGGAGCGAAGGCCAAATCGGCCTTTCGCTCGGTATCTACGGCATCGGCGCTGCGATCGTCATGGGGCTCGTGCTGCCAAAGATCGTGCCGGTGCTCGGTGAATGGAAGACCGCCATCCTCGGGCTTTCTTTCTCTGTCGTCGGCCTGACGGGTTATGCTTTCGCCTGGGAGGGCTGGGTCGTCTACACGGTCATCATTCTGACCGTGATGGAAAACGTCGCCGATCCGCCGCTTCGCAGCATCGCCGCCGGCAAGGTGCCGCCCTCCGCGCAGGGCGAATTGCAGGGAGCGCTGACCAGCCTCAGCAGCATTACGACGATTGCCGGCCCGCTGATCTTCACGCAGATGTTCGGCTATTTCACCGGGCCGGATGCTCCGGTGACCTTTGCCGGTGCTCCCTACCTGCTCGCCGCCTTCTTTATTCTCTCGGCGGCCCTGGTGTTCCTCGCGAAGGTTCGCACACCGAAACCTTCGGAAGCCTTGGAGGCGCCGGCGCAATGAGCTATCAGAATTCGTGATGATGTGATGAATTTTTCATCATCTGCCTCTTTTAGGGTGGCTCTTTGCGGGCCTTTGATCTAAGGCCCGGTATTACTTTGCCGCGAAATGCGGCCTGAACTGATTCAACCAAACAGGAATGGCTCTGATGGACGCGCCGATCGACGTGCACAGGCTTGCGCCGCAAACCGACAATCACTGGGGCGCGCATTTCCGCGCCACGCTGTCGCTCGGCATTCCGTTCATCGGCGCACAGCTTGCCCAGCTTGGCATCAATACCACGGACGTGATGATCGTCGGCCGCCTCGGCGCCGAGAATCTGGCTGCCATGGTGCTGTCGGCGCAGTTTCTATTCACGATCCTGATTTTCGGTTCGGGCTTTGCCATTGCGGTTATCCCGATGGTCGCGCAGGCTTACGGCCGGGGCGATGTCGTCACCGTTCGTCGCTCGATGCGCATGGGCCTTTGGATGGTCACAGTCTATTGGCTCGTCATGCAGCCGGCCTTCTTTTATGCCGAGGAGATTTTGCTCGCCGCTGGCCAGAAGCCGGAAGTGGCCAAGCTTGCGCACGGCTATATCCTGATCGGCCATTTCGGCGTGCTGCCGGGGCTGCTCTACAATGTTGTGCGCGCGCTCGTCAGCGCGATCGGCAAGGCTGCCGTCGTCCTCAATGTGACCATTGCCATGCTGGTGATGAACGCGATCTTCGCCTACGCCCTCGTCCTCGGTCATTTCGGTTTTCCGGCAATGGGCCTTCAGGGCGCTGCGATCGTCTCGGTCGCAGTGCAGACTGCGGGCTTTATCTTCATTCTCGCCTATGTGCAGATGAGGGAGGAGACGCGGCGTTACGAGATCCTGGTGCGTTTCTGGCGGCCGGATTGGCACGCGCTTTGGGACGTCGTTCGTCTCGGTCTGCCGATCAGCGTGACCATTCTTGCGGAAGTCAGCCTGTTTACAGTTGCCTCGCTGCTGATGGGTTACATCGGCACGATCGAACTTGCGGCACATGGCATTGCGCTCCAATGGGCGTCGATCGCCTTCATGATCCCACTCGGCCTCTCGCAGGCCGCAACCGTGCGCGTCGGCATTGCGCACGGGCAGGGGGACCATTCTGCTCTGGTTCGCGCCTCGATTGCGGTACTGATCATCGCGGCGGCGATCTCCGGTATCGGCGGCGTGCTTTTTGCAATCATGCCCCAATTCCTCGGCAGCTGGTTCCTGGACGTCAATTCGCCGGAAGCGCCGCAGGTCCTGGCTTACGCCGGTCCGCTCATCGTCGTTGCCGGTCTCTTCCAGCTCGTCGACGGCATGCAGGCGGTTGCCAATGGTTTGCTGCGCGGTCTCAAGGATGCGCGTGTGCCGATGATCCTGGCGCTGATTGCCTACTGGCCGATCGGATTCTTCCTTGCCTGGTTCTTCGCTTTCCCGATGGGCTTCGGCGGTGTCGGCATCTGGTTCGGTTTTCTCGTCGGCCTTGCGGCTGCAGCGGTCATGCTCTGCGCACGTTTCTACATTCTCGTGCGTCACGAGGGGGAAATGGCCGGCGCCTGAGCCGGCCATTCGATCGTCAAGCTGCAACCGGCTTGTAATTGGCGATGTCGGCGCGGATACCGAGTCGCGTGAAAAGCTCCTGCGGATCGAAGTTTCGCGCCCGGTGCGCCGCCTGGACGGCGGCCTTTACCCGCTCGACGACCTCGGCGCTTTCCCATTCGGCAATCGTCACGAAATTGAATTCGCCCGGCCCCGATACCTGCTCCAGTACCGTGTGCCGGATGAAGCCTTCCTGGGCCTGCAGCACCTCGTGCGTCCTCAACACATTGATCAGAAACTCCTCGCGTGCCTCCTGCGGCACGGCAAACTTGTCCACGCGATAAAAAGCGCCGTTCATCACCATCTCCTTGGTTATCGATGTCACGGCAATCGGTCTAGTTCCTCAAGTTAAGTTTAGGTCAAGCGCCAGGCAAAAGAAAAAGCCCGCGGCAGGCGGGCTTTCGTTCGGCTGGCGGCTGCGTCTCAACGCTCGGCGAGCGCTGCTTCGCCTTTCTTCCCGCGCACCATGTTGATGAAGCGGCGGAAGAGGTAATGGCTGTCCTGCGGGCCGGGAGAGGCTTCCGGATGGTGCTGGACGGAGAAGATCTGCTTGCCGGCGACGCGTAGGCCACAATTGGTGCCGTCGAAGAGGGAAACGTGAGTCTCCTCAACGCCTTCCGGCAGCGACTTCGTATCGACCGCAAAGCCGTGGTTCATCGAGACGATCTCGACCTTGCCGGTCGTATGGTCTTTCACTGGATGGTTGGCTCCATGATGGCCCTGGTGCATTTTTTCGGTCTTTGCGCCGAGCGCGAGGCCCAGCATCTGGTGGCCGAGGCAGATACCGAAGACCGGGATGTCCGTCTTGATCAGCTTCCGGATCACCGGCACGGCATATTCGCCTGTTGCCGCTGGATCGCCCGGCCCGTTCGACAGGAAGATGCCGTCCGGCTGCATGGCAAGCACGTCCTCGGCACTCGTCGTTGCCGGAACGACCGTGACCTTGCAGTCGAGGCCAGCAAAGAGGCGCAGGATGTTGCGCTTCACACCGTAATCGAGACAGACAACATGGTATTTTGCCTTGTCGGCGGCGAGTTCTGCGTAGCCTTCGTTCCAGATCCAAGGCGTCTGCGCCCATTGCGACGACTGGCCGGAGGAGGCGATCTTGGCGAGATCGAGGCCCTCGAGGCCGCTCCAGGCCTTGGCTTCCGTCTTTAGGGTTTCAAGGTCGAAGACGCCGTTCGGGTCATGAGCAATCACCGCATTCGGTGCGCCGTTCTCGCGGATCCAGGCGGTGAGCGCGCGGGTGTCGATGCCGCAGAGGCCGATGACGCCGCGGGACTTCAGCCAGGCATCGAGATGCTTTGCGGCCCGGTAGTTGGAAGGCTCGGTAATGTCGGCTTTGAAGATGACGCCGACCGCGCCGTGGCGCGCTGCCGGCGTCAGGTCTTCGATGTCTTCCTCATTCGTGCCGATATTGCCGATATGCGGGAAGGTGAAGGTGACGATCTGGCCGAGATAGGAGGGGTCGGTCAGGATTTCCTCGTAGCCGGTCAGCGCCGTGTTGAAGACCACTTCGGCCTGGACCTTGCCGGTGGCGCCGATGCCCTTGCCTTCGATCACGGTTCCATCTGCCAGAACGAGCAGGGCGGTCGGCTTTTCGGTTGTCCAGGGTGCTGTCGCGGTCATCTTCATCCCGTTTCCGGCAGGTCCTGACGTCTTGGGGCCGTCAGACTGCCATTTGTGTTCGCAAGCGTATGGGCGCAGCTTGTCGCAGCGCATCTCAGGCCTGATCACGAATTTTGGTGCAGGTGGCGGTAGATAGCCGCGCTGTGCCCCGGCGTCAATCTTTCTAGCGTGGATCGGCCGCCTTTTCCTTCGCTTTCTCACGCAAATTTCGCAATTTATTTGATCCCTGCCATCGGGCTGGTTTATGAAGCGCCATTCAACAGGAGTGAAGATAATGCTGCGCGATCAGGTCGCCACCGCGCTCAAGGACGCGATGAAATCCAAGAATGCCGAACGGCTCTCGACCGTCCGCCTGATCCAGGCGGCGATCAAGGACCGGGATATCGCCAATCGCGGCACGGGCAAGGGCGAGGCTCCGGATGACGAGATTCTGCAGATCCTCGCCAAGATGGTGAAGCAACGCGACGAATCGGCGAAGATCTACGAAGACAACGCCCGTCCGGAACTTGCTGCCAAAGAGCGTGCCGAGATCACTGTGATCCAGGACTTCCTGCCGAAGCAGCTTTCTGACTCCGAAGTGCGGGCGAATATCGCTGCCATCATCAAGGAGACCGGCGCCGAGGGGCCGAAGGACATGGGGAAGGTCATGGCGGGGCTCAAGGAACGCTATGCCGGCCAAATGGACTTCGCCAAGGCGTCAGGCACGGTCAAGGAACTGCTGAAATAGGCTCTATGCGGCCGGGCCCAGCACTGCCTCGGCCGCAGCATCGACCACCGCGAATTTCGCGGCCTGATAATTCCAGTATTCGAGAATGAAGCCGCGCGAGAGCCAGAGATCGCCCTTGCGCGGCGGCTCCTCCCAGCCAATGCTTCCCATTTCGGCGGCCTGTGAAAGCAGGCGCTTCAGGTGCGTATTCGAAATCATGAATTGCGCACGGATTTCGCCGAGTGATACGGGCCCAAGAACCATGCGCTCCTTCGACCGATCGAAGCCCGGTAGGCGCGACATCAGATAATCCATGACCAGCCCGCCCGAATTTGCCCAGTTGAAGAGATTGAAGGTCCTGCCAGGGTCGCGCACGGCATCGGTTTCGATGATCGCCTTGGCGATCAGCGGCTGAATTTTGCCGATGGTTGAAAGATCCGCGCTTGCCCGCTCGAAGCGTTTCCCGCCATCCAGTCCGTCGAGGATGAACAGATGGGCGAGCAGCCACTTCAAGAAATGCTGTTCGGCCGTTTCCGTCGGCTCAAGCAGCCGCGTGCGTCGATCGCTCTGGCCGCTTGCCGGCTTCAGGAAGCGATAGGCAAGCATTTCCTGCACGAAAGCGGCAGCGGTATTGCGGCTGGCGATATTGTTGGCGACGACGAATTCGACAAAGCGGCCGGAATAAAGCCCTTTCTTTATGTCGTCGGGATAGCCGTAGTGCAGCGCAAATCCGACATGCGCCATCAGCCAGCGCTGCTGTGCGGCAAAGATCGAGGCAATGCGCGGGCTTTCGCGATAGATCGCAAGCATCTCATTGGCGCAGAGTAACACTGCTTCAAAAAAACGATCATCGGCTGCAAGTTTTTCAGCGGTAATAGGCATCGAACATCCCAGGCGGGCACACGTATTCCATCTGTTACGAAGGATGCGCCTGTCAATGTTACTTTGCACAAGGATGCTGCAAAGACGCTGCAATATTCCGATGTCAGTTAACCGACAAGGTTAAGCCCAAAAGTAAAAGAAGGCAGGAGCTGGGGGCGCTCCTGCCTTCTTGCTCTTTGCTTGTCGCTGGCGACGCGGGCCGAAACCCAACCAGCGGCGTATTTGCAAAGGCACCCTTGCGAGGCGGCGCCGGGGGTAGGGATGGAGCCTCGCTCGGGGATCGCTTGTTGGGACGGAGCGTATTGCGATGCAGCAGAGGATTCAAATTACAAAAATATAATAATTCGATCGTGAGCCTTTTGCATCCGAATTTCCGGTGCGCACAGGACAACGCCAAGCCTATCCGGCGCTCTTCTTATGCGCGGGCTAATCGATTGATAAACAAGATTTTATTCGTCGTTATGCGTGTCTTGCCGCGAGCCTGTTTGGTCTGTTCGTCTTGCGGACCGGCGGCCGGCGCGCGCAGTTTGTCGCACCCTGGGCTGCAAGCTGTCACGCTTTTTTGATTGTCTTTTGTTATTTTCGGAGTCGAGCGTTCAAAGCTTTCTGCTGCTGGACGTAATGGCACAGAATGGCATTGAAGCGGGTTCGATAGCCTGGTCGACGCGGGCGCGGTCCGTCCGGTCTTCGCTGCGGGCGATCATTTTTTGATCTCTTCAGCCGAGTATCTGGCGATACGCTCCTTGCTCGTTCTTGCGTGCCGCACGAGCTGAGATAATCCGGCAGGATTCGGCGCGCAGCGTATAGACGACCGCGATTGCCATGAGCGAGTCCGGAGAGATTGCCAAAGTGCGAACTCCTCCATGTCGATCAAAATTTCTTTCCAGATTCGGTTCGTTCTTTGCGGCCGCTGCCTTTGGAGAGTCTATTCCACGTTTCATGGATATCTGCTTGCTGCTTGTTTTCGTCCCATTCGAAGGACGAGAACTGCTTCTGAACAGGCTCCATGCTGCACCTACAGGCTCGATTTCGTCTAGGCACGCATGCGTCGTCGTCTATACAAATTCGGGGGCGTCAAGCCTGTGAATAGCGCGTCTTTCCGCTGAAGTTCATGGCAGGTTCCGCCAAACCTGCGTATATGATGGTTCGCCAAGAGGTTCATATGCGCTTTTCCAATTCCTTTCTCGATGAGATACGCGACCGCGTCCAGATTTCGGATGTAATCGGCCGTCGCGTGAGCTGGGACAAGCGCAAGACCAATGTTTCGCGCGGCGATTACTGGGCCTGCTGTCCGTTCCACGGCGAGAAGTCGCCGAGCTTTCACTGCGAGGACCGAAAGGGCCGCTATCACTGCTTCGGCTGCGGCGTCACTGGCGACCATTTCCGCTTCCTGACCGAGCTTGAGGGCATGAGTTTTCCCGAAGCCGTTCAGCAGATCGCCGATATGGCGGGTGTCGCCATGCCGATCGCCGATCCTGTCATGGAAAAGCGCGAGAAGGAGCGCGGCTCGCTTCAGGACGTCATGGAACTGGCGACGCAGTTCTTCCAGGACCAATTGCAGACGGCGAACGGCGCGCGGGGGCGGGCATACCTACGCGACCGCGGACTGACGGGACGGACAATCGACACCTTCCGCCTCGGCTTTGCGCCGGACAGCCGCAATGCGCTCAAGGAGTTTCTGGCGGGCAAGGGCATTGCCAAGGAGCAGATCGAAGCCTGCGGTCTTGTGGTCCATGGTCCCGACGTGCCTGTCAGCTATGATCGCTTCCGCGACCGCATCATGTTTCCCATTCTCTCGTCGCGGGAGAAGGTGATCGCCTTCGGTGGCCGCGCCATGTCGCCGGATGCGCCAGCGAAATATCTCAATTCCAACGAGACCGAGCTCTTCCACAAAGGCAATGTGCTCTACAATTTCGCGCGCGCCCGCAGAGCGATCCAAGGCGCAGACGGCGCCGGCACCATCATCGCCGTCGAAGGTTATATGGACGTCATCGCGTTGCATCAGGCCGGCGTCGAGAATGCCGTTGCGCCGCTCGGTACGGCGCTTACCGAGAATCAGCTCGAACTGCTTTGGAAAATGACGCCGCAGCCGGTGCTCTGCTTTGATGGTGACGGCGCCGGAACCCGCGCCGCAAACCGTGCGGCAGATTTGGCGCTGCCGCATCTGAAGCCCGGCCGAACCGTGCGTTTTGCGCTGCTGCCAGATGGCAAGGACCCGGATGACCTCGTGCGCCATGATGGCCGCGCGCCTTTCGACAAGGTGATGAGCCAGGCAAAGCCGCTCGCCGAGATGCTCTGGAGCCGCGAGATCAACGCGGGCAATTTCGATACGCCGGAGGCGCGCGCCGAACTCGAAGCCCGGCTAAAACAGATGGTCGCCGTCATCGTCGACGAAAATGTCCGCCGCCACTATCAGCAGGACATCCGGGACCGGCTCAACGCATTCTTTCAACCGCAATTCCAAAACCGCGGCGAGCGCCGAAGCTTCGATCGCGGCGGCCCGCCCGGCGGACGCGGCGGGCATGAGGCGCGCGGCGCGCGCATCTCCGGCGGTGGCGTTTCCGAGCGCCTTGCGCGTTCGGGTCTCGTGCGCGGGCATCAGGAGATTCCGGCGTTGCGCGAAAGCGTGCTGGCGCTCACCATCGTCAATCATCCCGCCCTGATGCAGGACGAGTATGACGAAATCGCCTCGATCGATTACGACAACCGCGAGCTTCAGCGACTATGGTCAGGTGTGCTCGGTGCTGCGGCGGCCGTCGCCGGGCCGCATCTGACGCGCGAATACCTGATCGAGCGGCTGGAGGAGCAGGGGTTCGGCGCGCTCCTTAAGAGCCTGGAGCAGCAGATCCGCAACGCGCGCCTCTGGATCGCGACGGAGGAGGCAGCCATGGAAGATGCCCGCGAGGGCTACCGCCAGGCGCTTGCCTTCCACAAGCGCGCCAAGGCACTGCGCTGGCAGAAGATCGAGCTCGAACGCGAGATCGCCGAGGCAACGGAGGCCGGAGACGGCGATGTCATCGACCAGTTGATGCGCGCCCTGCAGGAAGTCCATTTCGAGGGCCTCCGGCTGGAGAACCAGGAAGCCATCATCGATGGCTTCGGCGTGCTATCCGGCCGTGTGAAGGGCGCGGCAAGCCATTGATGGACGGCGGTGACATGGCATTTTCCGCCGCAGGCGCGCTCTTCGGCAACGGCCGGGACCCGCTCGTCATCCTGAAGCGCGTCTACGGCTATCCCGCGTTTCGCGGCAAGCAACAGCAAGTGATCGATCAGCTCGTGGCAGGCGGCGATGCCGTGGTGCTCTTTCCGACGGGCGCCGGCAAATCGCTCTGCTTCCAGATCCCGGCGCTTTGCCGTGACGGCGTCGGCATCGTCGTTTCGCCGCTGATTGCCCTGATGCGCGATCAGGTGGAGGCGATGAAGCAGCTCGGCATCCGCGCTGCAGCGATCAACTCGTCGCTCACCCGCGAGGAATTCGTCGATGTCCGCCGGGCGCTCTCGGCGGGTCAGCTCGATCTTCTTTATGTCACGCCGGAGAGGATCCTCATGGACGGCTTCAGAGAGACGATCGGCAGTGCGAAGATCGCGCTCTTTGCGATCGACGAAGCGCACTGCGTCTCGCAATGGGGGCATGACTTCCGCCCGGAATATCGCGAACTCGGCAGGCTTGCGGAACACTATCCGGGCGTGCCGCGCATTGCATTGACGGCGACTGCCGATCCGCACACCCGCGACGACATCATCGAACGGCTGGCGCTGAACAATGCCAAGGTCTTCACCACCAGCTTCGACCGGCCGAACATTTCCTACGAAATCGTCGAGCGCGATCAGCCGCGCCAGCAGCTCCTGCGGTTCCTCTCGAGGCACAAGGGCAATAGCGGCATCATCTACTGCCTGTCGCGCGCCAAGGTCGAAGACACGGCAGATTGGCTGAACACGCAGGGCATCCGCGCGCTTCCCTATCATGCCGGCATGGACCGGTCGCTGCGCGATGCCAATCAGGATGCGTTCCTGAAAGAGGAAGAGCTTTGCCTCGTTGCCACAGTCGCCTTCGGCATGGGCATCGACAAGCCGAATGTGCGTTATGTCGCCCATCTCGACCTGCCGGGCTCCATCGAGGCCTATTACCAGGAAACCGGTCGTGCTGGGCGCGACGGCCTGCCGTCGGAGGTCTGGATGGCCTATGGCATGTCCGACGCCATCCAGCGCCGCCGCATGATCGACGAGGGCAATGCGGCCGATGAGATCAAACGCATCGAACGCGGCAAGCTCAACGCGCTGCTCGCCATCTGCGAAACGGCTTCCTGCCGCCGTCAGGCGATTCTTGGGCATTTCGGCGAGGCGCATGCCGGCAATTGCGGAAATTGCGATACCTGCCTGAAGCCTGTCGAAACCTGGGACGGGACGGAAGCGGCGATCAAGGCGCTGGCCGCCGTCTATCGCACCGGCGAGCGTTTTGGCACCAGCCATGTGATCGATGTGCTCCTCGGCAATATCAATGAAAAGACCGAGCGCTTCGGCCATATCGACATGCCGGTCTTCGGCGCCGGCAAGGATGTCCCGGCCCGCATCTGGCAATCCGTCTTCCGCCAGCTTCTTGCCATGGGTCTGATCCGCATCGATCATGAAGCCTATGGCGCGATGAAGCTTGAGCCGGATGCCCGAGCCGTCTTCAAGCATGAACGCCAGGTCTTCTTCCGCAAGGACCGCCCGGCCTCGGAACGCCGCACCAAGAAAGCCGAACGTAGCGAGCGCCGCTCCGGTCTTTCCGGCGCCGACAGCATTCTCTTCGAAGCGCTTCGGGCCGAACGCACGTCGATCGCCAAATCCCTCGGCGTTCCGCCCTATGTCGTCTTCCCCGATACGACGCTGATTGCCTTCGCCACCGAGCGGCCAAGGAGCCGGAAGGATCTCCTGAACATCTCGGGCGTTGGGCAATCGAAGCTTGAGCGCTATGGCGATGCGTTTCTGGACGTCATTCTGGCAAACGGCGACTAGACCGGAATTGGGGCGGTTGCAGAGGCCTGCCTAATGCAATCGGGTGATGTTCTGCGCGCCGGACCTCTGATATGTTTCCCCTAAAGTCCGGGGGACCTTCAATGGCAATTTTCAACAGAGCGGTGGTTTCGTCGCCCGGGCGTGAGCGGATTGCTAGACATCTGCACGATGGGCAGGTCTTTATTCATGCGACGGCAGAAGAGACCGGGGGCGTGCTTGGCATGTGGGAGACATTTTCAGCGCCCGGAACAGGACCGGCCCCGCACATGCATACGCGCGAGACCGAGGTTTTCCGTGTGATTGCCGGAGCCTATCGTTTCTGGTGCGGCAACGAGGTGATCGATGCGCCTTTGGGCACCACGGTCGTTCTGCCGCCGAACGTGCCGCATGCGTGGAAAAACATCAGCGATGCGACAGGGCGCATGATGGCCGTCGTAACACCCGGTGGTTTCGAACATTTCTTCATGGAACTCGAACGCACCGGCGCCAACACGCCGGGAGCCATCCTTGCCGTTCAGGAGCGTTTCGGTCTTGTTGACGTCGAAATGGAAACCGAGCTCTAGGATCGAGATCGCCATCTTGCAGTCTATCCGCCCGATGAAGGCTAGCTGCAAAGGCAGTTTTCACATCCCGACGGTCATCCGCGATCGACGGTCAGGACATGCCGTTGACGAAGGAGGCAATTCCGAGCGAGGTCAATTGGCGAATTCAAGTGCGGTGTTGTGCGTGCCAGCTCCATCCTTCTGCAGGAGGCTGCTTCCTGCTGGTTTCGGTTCGGCGCTGAACAAGACAAGCCGACGGCAATATGCTAACTCGGCGACAGTCGGAAGCATCGGAAGAAAGACCGTCAATGACCTCGCAATTCATCTCCCATCTGCGCGGCGAACTCTCCGCGCTCAAGGATGCCGGCCTCTACAAGTCCGAGCGCGTCATTACCTCGAAGCAAGCCGGCGAAATCGCCATAGCCTCCGGCGAGCGCGTGCTGAACTTCTGCGCCAACAACTATCTCGGCCTTGCGGATAACGACGAGCTGGCCGAGGCGGGCAAAAAGGCACTCGACCGTTATGGATACGGCATGGCCTCCGTCCGCTTCATCTGCGGCACTCAGGAGGAGCACAAGCAACTCGAATCCCGCATTTCGTCGTTCCTCGGCATGGAGGACACGCTCCTTTATTCCTCCTGCTTCGATGCCAATGGCGGTTTGTTCGAGACGCTGCTTGGCGAGGAGGATGCGATCATCTCCGATGCGCTTAACCATGCCTCGATCATCGACGGCGTGCGGCTCTCCAAAGCCAAGCGTTTCCGCTATGCCAACAACGATATGAAGGCGCTGGAAGAGGAGTTGAAGAAGGCCGAAGACAGCCGCTTCAAGATGATCGCGACCGACGGTGTGTTCTCGATGGACGGCATCATCGCCAACTTGCAAGGTGTCTGCGATCTCGCGGAGAAATACGGCGCAATGGTCATGGTGGACGACAGCCATGCCGTCGGCTTCGTCGGCAAGCATGGTCGTGGTTCGCCGGAACATTGCGGCGTCGAAGGCCGTGTCGATGTCATCACCGGCACGCTCGGAAAGGCACTCGGCGGTGCTTCGGGAGGTTATACTTCGGCGAAGGCCGAGATCGTCGACTGGCTTCGGCAGCGCTCGCGACCCTATCTCTTTTCCAATACGCTTGCACCGGTCATTGCCGCCGCCTCGCTCAAGGTCTTTGACCTGATCGAGAACGGCAACGCATTGCGCGAAAAACTTTCAGCGAATGCTTCGCTCTTCCGCGCGGAGATGACCAAGCTCGGTTTCACGCTGGCGGGCGAGGGGCATCCGATCATTCCCGTGATGCTCGGCGATGCCAAGCTCGCACAGGACATGGCGGCGCTGATGCTGAAGAAGGGTGTTTACGTGATCGGCTTTTCGTTCCCGGTCGTGCCCAAGGGCCAGGCGCGCATCCGCACGCAGATGTCGGCGGCGCATTCCAGGGCAGATGTCGAGCGCGTGGTTGCGGCTTTCGCGGAAGCGGGCAGGGAGCTGGGCGTCATTTGACACCGCTTGTTCCATCTTCTCCGCGGCGCGGAGAAGATGTCAAAACGGATGAGGGGCCGAAGCGTCAGCGACGCTCTGAATGGAATGAAGAGCAATTGACGGTGTGCCGTTCTCCCCGAGGGGAGAAGGGAAATAGCGAAGCTGGGCACCTTACAAGACGGGAATCCTCAAATGTCGAATATGATGAAGGCGCTGGTCAAGTCGAAACCGGAAGTCGGGCTCTGGATGGAAAACGTGCCGGTTCCTGAGGTCGGGCCGAACGACGTTCTGATCCGCGTCAAGAAGTCGGCGATCTGCGGTACGGACGTCCATATCTGGAACTGGGACCAGTGGGCCCAGAAGACCATTCCGGTACCGATGGTCGTCGGCCATGAGTTCTGCGGCGAGATCGCCGAGATCGGTTCCGCCGTCACCAGATACCATGTCGGCGAGCGGGTTTCCGGCGAGGGCCATATCGTCTGCGGCAAGTGCCGCAACTGCCGTGCCGGCAGGGGGCATCTCTGCCGCAACACCCTTGGCGTCGGCGTCAACCGTCCCGGCTCCTTCGGCGAGTTCGTCTGTATTCCGGAAGCCAATGTCGTGCCGATCCCGGACGACATCCCGGACGAGATCGCTGCGATCTTCGACCCCTTCGGCAATGCGGTTCATACAGCACTTTCCTTCGATCTCGTCGGCGAGGACGTGCTCGTCACCGGTGCAGGCCCGATCGGCATCATGGGCGCACTCGTCGCCAAACGTTCCGGCGCCCGCAAAGTCGTCATTACCGACATCAACCCGCACCGACTGGATTTGGCGCGCAGACTCGGCATCGACTACGTCGTGGATGCATCGAAGGAGAATCTTGCCGATGTCATGAAGGCGATCGGTATGACGGAGGGTTTTGACGTCGGCCTGGAAATGTCGGGTGCAGCACCCGCCTTCCGCGACATGATCGACAAGATGAACAACGGTGGCAAGATCGCAATCCTCGGCATCGCGCCGGCTGGTTTCGAGATCGACTGGAACAAGGTCATCTTCAAGATGCTGAACCTCAAGGGCATCTACGGTCGCGAGATGTTCGAGACCTGGTACAAGATGATCGCCTTCGTGCAAGGCGGGCTCGATCTGTCGCCTGTCATCACGCACCGCATCAAGATCGACGAATTCCGGGACGGCTTCGAGGCGATGCGCTCAGGCAATTCCGGCAAGGTCGTGATGGATTGGAACTAAAGGAAAAAAGATGATCTACCAGGGAAGCTGCCACTGCGGCAAGATCGCGTTCGAGGTGGAAGGAGACTTCAAGACGGCGATCGATTGCAATTGCTCGCTCTGCCGGCGGCGGGGCGGCCTGCTTGCTTTTGTACCGCGCGACAAGCTAAAGCTGCAGACGCCGGAAGAAAACAAGTCGACCTATACTTTCAACACCCATGTCATCAAACATCACTTCTGCAGCAACTGCGGTATTGCACCCTACGGCGAAGGCGTTCTTCCGAACGGCGATCCCATGGCATCGATCAACCTGCGCTGTATTCCCGTCATCGATCTCGATTCTCTGGAAATCATGCCTTACGATGGCGCGTCCCGATAGCGATGGGCGGCGGATATCCTGTAACGGCAGCTAAAAACCAGGAAGATCTCTCGTTGCCGTGGCAAGAATTCCTGCTCCCCTTGTCTTCTTGCGGTGACATCCTATCTAAGCGAAGCAATCGCTTGAGCGGTTCCCAGCCTGTGGATAAGGGTTTTTCCGTGTTTTCGACGGCTTTTTTAGTGGAAAAGCTTGACGCGAACAAAAATTGTGGGAATCACCGTTCGACTTGAAAAGCGGTGAACTGGGTCGAGGCGGATCGCACATAACCATGGCCGGAAATTTCGAAGCACTAAAGCTCTGTCGTCCGGCATCAGCGATCGTGGTTAATTGGGCTTTAAAGGTCATCCCGTTAGGTGGGTAAGGTGATTCGAGGCTTGGGTTTGCGCACTCAGGCTTCGAGGGCCGTTCACCGCAGCGAGTTTGAATAGCGTCAGGAAGGCGACGATATAAATGGTAACCAAGGTCAAAGAGAACGAAGAAGCGGAAGTCGAACGCGACGGCGCATCCGACGGCCCTCTTCTCGATCTTTCCGATGACGCGGTCAAGAAAATGATCAAGGCCGCGAAGAAGCGCGGCTACGTGACGATGGACGAGCTGAATGCCGTTCTTCCGTCCGAGGAAGTGACGTCCGAGCAGATCGAAGACACGATGGCGATGTTGTCCGATATGGGCATCAATGTCATCGAAGACGAAGAAGCCGAAGAGGCAGGCCAGGGCGGCGGTGACGACGACGACGCGGGCGGCGATGACGAGAGCGAAGGCGGCGAACTTGCGCCTTCCGGCGGCACCGCGCTTGCAACGGCAAAGAAGAAGGAGCCGACCGATCGTACCGACGATCCGGTGCGCATGTATCTGCGCGAGATGGGTTCCGTCGAACTCTTGTCGCGCGAAGGCGAAATTGCCATCGCCAAGCGCATCGAGGCCGGCCGCGAAACCATGATCGCCGGGCTCTGCGAAAGCCCGCTCACCTTCCAAGCGCTCATCATCTGGCGCGACGAACTGAACGAGGGCACGACGCTGCTTCGCGAGATCATCGATCTCGAAACGACCTATTCCGGTCCGGAAGCCAAGGCCGCCCCACAGTTCCAGAGCCCTGAAAAGATCGAGGCTGACCGCAAGGCCGCCGAAGAGAAGGAAAAGACCCGCCGCATGCGTTCCGGCGACGACGACATCACCGATGTCGGCGGCGAAGGCATGCCTGTGGAAGAAGAGGAAGAGGACGAAGACGAATCCAACCTCTCGCTCGCAGCCATGGAAGCAGAGCTGCGGCCGCAGGTCATGGAGACGCTCGACCTCATCGCCGAGACCTACAAGAAGCTGCGCAAGCTGCAGGACCAGCAGGTCGAGCAACGCCTTGCCGCGACCGGTACGCTGTCTTCTGCCCAAGAGCGCCGCTACAAGGAACTCAAGGACGAGCTGATCAAGGCCGTCAAGTCGCTTTCGCTCAACCAGAACCGCATCGAGGCTCTGGTCGAGCAGCTTTACGATATCAACAAGCGCCTCGTTCAGAACGAAGGCCGCCTGCTGCGTCTGGCTGAATCCTACGGCGTCAAGCGCGACTCGTTCCTGGAGCAGTATCAGGGTGCCGAGCTCGATCCGAACTGGATGAAGTCGATCGGCAATCTGGCTGCGCGCGGCTGGAAGGAATTCGCCAAGGGCGAGAACACGACGATCCGTGACATCCGCCAGGAGATCCAGAACCTCGCCACGGAAACCGGCATCTCGATTTCGGAGTTCCGCCGCATCGTGCACATGGTGCAGAAGGGCGAGCGCGAAGCGCGCATAGCCAAGAAGGAAATGGTCGAAGCGAATCTTCGCCTCGTCATCTCCATCGCCAAGAAGTACACCAACCGCGGCCTGCAGTTCCTCGACCTCATTCAGGAAGGCAATATCGGCCTGATGAAGGCGGTCGACAAGTTCGAATACCGCCGCGGCTATAAGTTCTCGACCTATGCGACATGGTGGATCCGCCAGGCGATCACCCGCTCGATCGCCGACCAGGCGCGCACGATCCGCATTCCGGTGCACATGATCGAGACGATCAACAAGATCGTCCGCACGTCCCGCCAGATGCTGCACGAAATCGGCCGCGAGCCGACGCCGGAGGAACTGGCCGAAAAGCTCGCCATGCCGCTCGAAAAGGTCCGCAAGGTCCTGAAGATCGCCAAGGAGCCGATCTCGCTCGAAACCCCCGTGGGCGACGAGGAAGATTCACACCTCGGCGATTTCATCGAAGACAAGAACGCGCTGCTGCCAATCGACGCCGCCATCCAGGCGAACCTGCGCGAGACGACGACGCGTGTTCTCGCCTCGCTCACACCGCGCGAGGAACGCGTGCTGCGCATGCGCTTCGGCATCGGCATGAACACGGACCATACGCTCGAGGAAGTCGGCCAGCAGTTCTCGGTTACCCGCGAACGTATCCGTCAGATCGAGGCGAAGGCGCTGCGCAAGCTCAAGCATCCGAGCCGCTCCAGAAAACTCCGCAGCTTCCTGGATAGCTGAGAGCCGTACCGGCCGCGATGACAGCCTTGCGGATGACTGATTGATGATCGAAGAGCCGGGTCCGTCCCGGCTCTTTCTTTTGCGTTACCAGACATTCCGTCGCTTTCCTCGCGCCTCAATGGTATAGTCCGGATGATACGGGGGACGGGACCGGCCGCAGCGCGTGAGCGAAGGTCGCCACAATACCTGCGTGGACCAAAACCCTCCGTAGGGAGGTGTGCAATGACCACATACGTCATGCTTATCAACTGGACGGATCAAGGCGTTCGCAGTGCACGCGACTCGGCAAAAAGGCTGGACGCGGCAAAGAAGGCGCTCGGCGAGATGGGCGGCTCCTTCAAGGATTTCTTTCTGACGATGGGTGAATACGACATGGTCTCCATATGCGAGGCGCCGGACGACGCGGTGATGGCGCGGTTCACGCTGCAGCTTGCAACGGCCGGCAACGTTCGCACGAAAACGCTGAAAGCGTTTCCAGAGGCTGCCTATCGCGAAATCATAGGCTCGCTCGGCTAACGGCGATCGGCCTGCGATCGCAGCCTCGTGACGGTGAAAAGATGTGGACGATCGGCCGCGGGGCCTTCGCTCGGCCGCGCGGCGAGGCACTTTTTTGTTTTGCGGCTTGATGCTGCCTTCTTGAAAGGCCACATCCGTACCTTGTCGGAGAGCATAATTCGCGGGCATGCAGAAGATCGTCGCAAAGCGCTGGGGAGAGATCAGTTGGGGTGTCACAGCCTCGATCGCGCTGCATATTGCCGTCGTTGCGTTTTTCCTGGTGAAGCTGCCTGAAAAGACGCCGCAACCGCCAGAAGAAGAGACGGTGAACGTCGATCTCGTGCCTCCGCCGGAAGAGGAAAAGAAGCCGGAGGAGAAGAAGGCCGAGGAAAAGAAGGCAGAAGAGCAAAAGCCGCCTGAGAAACCTCCCGAGCTGCCGAAGATCGAGGAGAAGGCTGAGCAGAAACCGCCGGCGCCACCACCACCTCCTCCTCCGCCGTCGGAAGCCAAGCCGTCCGAACCGCCGAAATCCGAAGCCAGGAACGATCCCTCCGACAAGGAAGGGAAGGACCAGAGAATGCCCGTCCTGAGGCCGGTCTTCGAGTTCGGCGACAAGGATAGTGGCCCCCGCAAATCCGAAACGGGCAACGTTTCGGCGGAGGCTGGTAAGCCGCCGGTGACGCCCCCGGACGAGCCGAAACAGGAAGAGCCCAAGCCCGCCGAAACGGCTGCTGCAAAGCCTCCCGCCACGGACCAGCCGCCGGCAAACCCAGTGCCGGACGATGTCAATCTGCCTCAGGTGGATGTGGCCAATAACGACCCGCAGAAGAACGGACCTGCAGCCGGCGCGGAAGACAAGGCGAATATCGGCTTCGAACCGGCAAAGCCTACGGACCAGCCCAAGATCGATCAGACGGAAACGACGAAGGCTGAAAAGCCTAGCGAGCTGAAGGAAGCAAAGACGCTGTTCTCGCAGAACGAAACGGATGATCCGATCGCCCGGACTGCCATGGGCAACATGCCGCGCGGAAGAAGGGCCGCGCAGCTTTGCAGCACCGAACTTCGCGAGCAACTGGTTCACGGATCGCCCGCCTACAACCCGGTAATGGTCCCCACTTATGCGCTGCCGCGCGGTACGAAGCTCGAGGTGCGGCGTGGTGCCTTCCGCACGCGCGAGGGATGGTACGACGTTCAATTCCGATGTGAGGTGGACGAGGGCGTAACCAAAATCGTCTCGTTTGCCGTCGATGTCGGCGATCCGATCCCGCCCAGCCTGTGGCGCAGCCGCAATCTTCCGCAGTTCTGACACGGGCTCGCACCAGCCCTGCGCAAGTAAGTTCTCCTAGTCTGCTTTCATCGCTGAATGTTCCGGTGAATGAAAGGACGATGATGTCGAACGAAATCGAGCACTTCTTTGAAATGCAGGACGAGGCCGCGAGCCTGGCGTTCCTCCAAAACAAGGGTGATGAACTCACCGATATTCTGGTCGCAGCGCTCGAAGACGCTCTGAAAATTCTCTCCGACGACATCCGGCCTGAAACACTTCACTAATCTCGGCAAAGCGTTGCGTGCTTCGCCTGCCGCTGGCACAGTCCGGACGGAAGGAGACGCTGCGTGGCCAAAAGTCAGTTCACAATGCACCGTTCGGCGATGGCCGGGGTGGAGGCCGTCGAAGCGGAAACACGACATAGTTTCGCACGGCATACGCATGAACAATTCGGCATCGGCCTGATTGTCTCCGGTGCGCAGAGGTCGCTGAGCGGGCGCGGCATGGTCGAGGCGCAAGCCGGCGATCTCATCACCGTCAATCCGAACGAGGTCCATGACGGCACACCGATCGGCGAGTGGCGCTCGTGGCGCATCCTCTATTTCGATCCGGCGATCATCGGGGATCTCGTGCAGGATGCCTGCGAAAGCAGGATGATGCGCTCGGAAATTCCGCGCCCCGTTATTCAAAATAGCGTCCTTGCAGCACGCTTCGCGAGCCTCTTTGCCGCAATCACAGGCAGTTCCACGCAGGATGACCTTGCACGCGAAGAACTGCTCCTCGGCGTTGTTGCTGATGTGATGCGCGAACAGCCGATGCCGGAAGTGGCTCGTATGGCGCCGGGCGCGATCCGCAAGGCGCAGAGCCTGATCGACGGCGATCCCCTCGCCAATGTCTCGCTTGCCGATCTTGCGCGCGAAAGCGGCCTTAGCCGGTTTCAGGTGCTGCGCGGTTTTGCGAAAGCAACCGGCATGACGCCGCATGCCTATCTGGTCCAGGCGCGCATCCACATGGCCCGCCGCCTGATCGCTTCGGGCACGCCGCTTGCCGAAGCGGCCTTCGCCAGCGGCTTTGCCGATCAGAGCCACATGACACGCGTCTTCACGGCCAAATACGGCCTTACGCCGCGTGTCTATGCCACGGCACTTGCTTGACGGCCTGCAATTTCGTTCAAGAAGCTATTTCGTCTTTGCGGTTTTCTCCGTCCATCGAAACGGAGAATCCCATGACAAAAGCATTTCAGGGCTACATCTATCTGACGCTGGCGATGATCACGGTCGGCAGCACGGTGATTGCCAGCAAGATCATCGCATCAGGCCTTCCGCCGTTTACGGCAACGGCACTGCGTTTCGCTGCGGCCTTCCCCTTCTTCCTGCTTCTGATGCAACTCACCCGATCCCGGCTGCCGAAACTGTCGCGCCACGATTGGCTCATTCTCGTGACGCAGGCAGGGGCGGGCAGCGTCGGCTATACGACGTTGTTGATCTCCGGCCTGCAGCTGACGTCGGCGGCGAATGCCGGCATCATCATCGGCACGCTGCCGGTCGTCTCGGCGGTAATCTCGATCGTCATTCTCGGCGAAAGGCCGCACCGCTTCCTGCTGGTCGCCATCGCGCTTGCTGCTTTCGGCGTCTTCTGGGTTGCGGTGTCGCCAGGCGCATCCGCACGCGGCTCACTTGCCGGCAATGCGCTGATCCTCGGCGCCGTCATCTGCGAGGGGCTGTTCATTCTTCTGAACAAGCGCATGCAGAGCGAGATCCTGCCGCTCACGCAGTCGGCGCTGATGACCGGTATCGGGTTCCTCGTTGCCGGCATTCCGGCTCTCTTCGAAAGCCATGGGGCAAGCGGTTTTTCGGGAGGGCCGCTGTCGGCCGTCGTCTACTATGCGCTGGTTCCGACTGTCGGCGGCTTCATCTTATGGTACGCGGGCTTAGCGCGCGTCAGCGGCAGCGAGGCTTCACTGTTTACGGCAATCGCTCCAGTCTCCGCCGTCATTTTTGCCTTCGTGCTGCTCGGCGAGCCAGTCGGCATCCATCAGATTTTTGGCGTCGCCTGTGTGCTCGCCGCCGTTCTGGGACTCGGCTTGTCTGCACTTTACCGGGTGCGGCGCGCGTGACGGGTGACCCCTTGGGAAGCGCCGGGTACGACCCTATGTTAGGGACGGTGCAATCTTTCGAAGGCGAACGCTCATGTCAGACAAGCCAATCAAGATTCCCGGGCCTGATCATCCGATCACCGTAGACCACAATCCAGCGCGCGTCGTCGTCAAGCTCGACGGCAAGGTCGTCGCTGATACCCGCGATGCACTGACATTGCGCGAGGCTTCCTATCCGCCGGTGCAGTATATTCCGCGCAAGGATGTCGACATGTCGCTGCTTCAACGCACCGACCACTCTACTTATTGCCCCTACAAGGGCGAGGCCTCCTATTACAGCATCGCGCCTGGCGGCGAGCGCGCGAAGAACGCCATCTGGACCTATGAAAACCCGCATGCGGCGATGCGCGAAATCAAGGACCGCATGGCGTTCTATCCGGATCGCGTGGATTCGATCGAAGAACTGCAGTCGCCTGAGGCCGGCGAGTTTTAGCGTCCCGTCCCGACAAGACAGCGCACGAGACCTTCCAGCGACACGCGGCCTGCGGGCAGGCCATCGGCGGCCGTGACGGTCGCGTGCGTGACGTTGCTTTCGGTCATCATTCGCATACCTTCCTCGACGGTCGATTTGCCGGGGATGCGGATCACGGTGTCGCTTGCGGGATTGCTGAGCGGTTCCATCAGCGCTTCTATCGGGATGACGCGACTGCGGTTTACTTCCTTGACGAAGGCCTCGATGTAGTCGTTTGCGGGATTGAGCACGATATCGGCAGCCGAGCCCTGCTGGATGAGCTCGCCATCGCGTAAAATGGCGACCTTGTCGCCGAGCCGCAACGCCTCGTCGAGATCGTGGGTGATGAAGACGATGGTCTTCTTCAGTTCCTTCTGCAGGTCGAGCAGTACGCTCTGCATGTCGACGCGGATCAGCGGGTCGAGGGCGGAATAGGCCTCATCCATCAAGAGTATCTCGGCATCGTTGGTGAGTGCACGGGCAAGACCGACACGCTGCTGCATGCCGCCCGAAAGCTGGTTCGGATAATGCCCGGCAAAGCCGTCGAGCCCGACGCGCTTGATCCAGATATTAGCACGCTCTTCGCGCTCACCCTTCGGCATGCCTTGTATTTCCAGTCCGTAGACGGTGTTCTGCAGCACGTTGCGATGCGGCAGCAGGCCGAATTTCTGGAACACCATCGCCGTCCTGCGGCGGCGGAACTCGCGGAGTTCCTCTTCGCTCATCTTGCAGATGTCGGTATTGCCATAGAGTACTTCGCCCGCCGTCGGGTCGATCAGCCGGTTGATGTGGCGGATCAGCGTCGACTTGCCGGAACCGGAAAGCCCCATAATGACGGTGATGCTGCCGCCGGGAATCGAGATGTTGATATCCTTCAGCCCGAGGACATGACCGTGCTCCTTGTTGAGCTCGGTTTTCGACATGCCCTTGGTAACGGCTTCGATGTAATCGCCGCCACGCGGACCGAAAATCTTGTAGAGATTGCGTATCTCAATCGACTGGCTAGCCATGCACGATTTCCCGGTGCTTCTGCAGCCTGAGGCCATAGGCCTGGCTGATGCGGTCAAAGATGATGGCGATGCCGACGATGGCGAGACCGTTGAAGACGCCGAGGGTGAAGTACTGGTTGGCGATAGCCTTGAGCACCGGCTGGCCGAGGCCCTGGACGCCAATCATCGAAGCGATGACGACCATGGCAAGTGCCATCATGATCGTCTGGTTGATGCCGGCCATGATGGTCGGCAACGCCAAGGGAAGCTGGACGTTGCGCAGCTTCTGCCAGCTCGACGAACCGAAGGCGTCGGCCGCTTCGAGCACGTCCTTGTCGACCATGCGAATGCCGAGATTGGTGAGGCGTATCATCGGCGGCAAGGCATAGATGACGACCGCGATCACACCGGGGACGCGGCCGATGCCGAGCAGCATGACGACCGGGATCAGATAGACGAAGCTCGGCATGGTCTGCATCACGTCGAGCACCGGATTGACGGCATTCTGGAGCCGGTTGGAACGCGACATGCCGATGCCGATCGGAATGCCGATCGCGACCGAAAGCACCGTGCAGACGAAGATCATCGAAACGGTCTTCATCGTGTCTTCCCACATGTCGAACCAGCCGATCAGCAGAAGCGTCGCGGCGCAGCCGATGACAATCTTCCAATTGCGGCTCCCAAGCCAGGCAATGCCGGCGACGACCAGGATCACCAGCGGCCAGGGCGTGCCGGTGAGCAGCCTTTCGGCCCAGATCAGAAAGCTTTGCAGCGGGCTGAACAGCCCTTCGATGCTGTCGCCGTAAGTGCGGGTAAAAGCGCGAAAGCCTTCGTCCACGTTCTTCTTCAGAACGCGCAGCGTGTCGGCATCCATTGTCGGAAATTTCCAGAGCCAGTCCATGTCAGTTCCCCATGGCTAAAGCGGCGGCGGCCCTGTTCTTCTTATGGCCGTCGCGCAAAAGGATCGGGCTGGCAGTGCCTGGATGTCAAGCACCGCCAGCTTGCGGATCATGAGGGATCAGAGGGAAGCCTTGATCTTCTCTGCGACTTCCGGAGAGACCCATTCCTTCCACAGGGCTTCGTTTTCCTTGAGGAAGTGCTTGGCGCCGTCTTCACCGGTAGCCTGGTTGTCGGTCATCCAGGCAATCAGCTTGTTAACGGTGTCGTTCGTCCAGGCACGTTTGTTGAGATAGTCCATGGCCGGGCCGGCGCGATCGGCAAAGGTTTTGCTCACGAGCGTCTGAACATCGTCGGCCGGCCAGGCGTTCGGCTTGGGATCGGGGCAATCGGCAACCGAGGTACAGCGCTTCCATTCCGCCGCATCGTATTCGGAGCCGTAGCCGAGTTTTACCATTTCATATTTGCCAAGGAGCGAGGTCGGGGCCCAATAGTAGCCGACCCAGGGCTGTTTGCCTTCATAGGCCTTGGCGATGGAGCCGTCGAGGCCGGCGGCAGAGCCCGTATCAACCAGCGTGAAGCCGGCCTTGTCGCCGCCATAGGCCTTGAACAGCTGCGAGGTCACCACCGTTCCGCCCCAGCCTTGAGGGCCATTGAAGACGGCGCCCTTGCTCTTGTCTTCGGGAGCCGGGAAGAGTTCGGGATGCTTGAAGAGATCAGGGATCGTCTTGATGTCTGGATGAGCCTCGGCGATGTATTTGGGGATCCACCAGCCCTGGATCGCGCCGTCCGAAAGGATTTTTGAGGCAGCAACCACCTTGCCGCCTTCCAGGCCGCGCTTCACGAGTTCCGGCTGGAGGCTTACCCAGGCTTCCGGTGCGACGTCCGGCTCACCCTTTTCAGCCATTGATGTGAGCGTCGGAACAGTGTCGCCGCTGACGATCTCGGCGGTGCATCCATAGCCTTCCTCGAGGATGATCTTGTCGAGGTTTGCGGCAACTTCGGCCGATTGCCAGTTCATGCTGGCGATGGTGACGTTGCCACAGTCCGCGGCCGATGCCGTGCTCGAAAGGCCGATCAGGCCGGCAGCAAGGACGGTTGAAGCCAAAAGTGCTTTCATTTTCTTGTTCCCTCTGGTCGCGGTGTGACTGAACCCACTCGCCTGCGGCACCGCGTCCGCCAGCAAGCCTATTGAGCATGCTTTCATGCGTCATGCGCCATTCCGTTTGCGTCAGAAAATGGCGCATTGACGCTTTCTTTCAATGGCTGATCAGGTGCGTTGTCGCGATCGGAACAATCGTTTCAATAGGCGCAAATCGTGCCAATCGGATTATTCAGAAACGAACGCGTCTTTTGCCCAATCTTGCCAAGGCCGGGACGCCGTGGGGCTGGAAATCGGCCGATCACGCATATTTTCTCACCTATACTGTCGGGCCTTGCGCTCGCCATCCGTCCTATGAGCGTCAACAGAATATGGGAGAACGACAATGCCTTACATCGACGGATTCGTCGTGGCTGTTCCGAAAGCCAATATCGAGGCTTACAAGAAGTTGGCGAATCTCGCCGGCTCGATCTGGAAGGAGCATGGTGCGCTCAAATATGTCGAGTGCCTTGCCGACGACGTGCCCTATGGCGAACTGACTTCGTTTCCGCGTGCGGTGATGGCGAAGGAAGACGAAGTGGTGGGGTTTTCCTGGATCGTCTATGGATCGAGGAAGGAGCGCGACGATATAGTGGCCAAGGTCATGTCCGATCCACGCCTGCAGGGCGAAGAATGGAAAACGGTCTTTGATGGCAAGCGAATGATCTACGGCGGCTTCGAAACTGTCGTCGAACTTTGAAAAAGGGAGTTCCATGCCCCAGACGATCATCTCCGTCTCAACCCGGGGGCAAGGCCTCTACGAATTTACCGACCAGGCGGCTGGCTTCGTCCGGGCAACCGGCGTGGACGAAGGTTTGCTCACTGTCTTCGTGCGCCACACCTCCTGTTCGCTCTTGATCCAGGAAAATGCCGACCCGGATGTGCAGACGGACCTCAATGCCTTCTTCCGCCGGCTCGTGCCGCCGTCATCGGACCCATCGATGCGCTGGATTGTCCACACGACCGAAGGTCCGGATGACATGCCTGCCCATATCAAGGCGGCGCTGACACAGGTTTCGTTCGGTATTCCTGTTACGAGTGGCAAGATGGTGCTCGGCACCTGGCAAGGGCTCTATCTCTTCGAGCATCGCGACCGTCCTCATCGCCGCGAAATCGTGCTGCATGTCAGCGCCTGAACCGAACCTGAATACGCAATTCGAACAGCATTCAGTTTCAGCCTTCTATTGTCGAATCATCCCCGGAAGGGAGTTCGATCATTTGAAACCAGGAAAACCCGATGACCAATTTCATTGCCAAGGCGTCGTTTGCCGCATTGCTTGCCATTGCTTCGATCCCCGCCAGCGTCTCGACTGCTGCCGCAGCCGGCCCGGAGCGCGGCGTTGTCATCGACGTCCAGTATCATCGTCCGCCACCGGTCTACCGCGGTTGCTCGCCGGTCATGGCAGTCCGCGCGGCTCGCTGGTCCGGTCTGCGCGACGTGCGCGTCGTCAATGTCACACCGCGCCGCGTCGTCGTTGCCGGTCGTGACCGCCGTGGCTGGGACCGCATGACCTTCGCGAATGTCCGTGGCTGCCCGCTGATCCGCCGTTAATAAGTAGCAGCCGCCGGTCTTTCAGACGCGGCGGCACAAGAACCGCCTTTGCCAATTCTTCTCGGATCACGGCAAGGGCGGTTTTTCATTGCCTGGATTGCGGTCGTAAAAATGAAAAAAGCCTCGCGACGGGCGAGGCTGAGTTCTAGGCCGCTTCGGGGAAAAGAAGAAGCGACGCTCATTTCATTAGTACCGTTGAGTACGGCTGCAAAGTGCACTTTTGTCAATTCCGGTACGCTTTTGTGTTCGGGAAGAGATTTTTTTCACGGCTTTATCACCTTATTTTAGAACGTTCCAAACCGATCAGAGAAAGATGTGACTGCGCTGCAATTCATTCCTTGACAAATTTGGAACGTTCCAATTAACTTCGAGTATTCTTGGAGGAGCAATCATGAGCAGGGAGCGGGTGACCGTCATCGACATCGCTAACGCCGCCGGCGTTTCAAAGTCGACCGTGTCGCTCGTTCTGCAGGGGAGCTCGCTCGTTAACGAAACGACGCGCGCCAAGGTGAACGCCGCAATCCGCGAGCTTGGTTATGTCTATAATCGCGGCGCTGCCAATCTGAGACAGGCCAACGCCAAGTCAAAGATCGTCGGCATGGTCGTCAACGACCTGACGAACAGCTTCTTCGCCGAACTCGCCGTCGGCATCGACAGCGTCATGCAGTCTGCGGGTTACGTGCAGTTTCTGGCCAATACCGGCGAGAATATCGACCGGCAGCGCGAAGTCATTGCATCGATGCGCGAACACGGGATTTCCGGGCTTATCATCTCGCCGGCTCGCGGCACCGAGGCTGCAGATTTCGGGGCGCTCGCCAATGCCGGAATCCCTGTCGTGTTGGCCGTCCGCAATGTGCCAGGTGCGCGGGTTTCGTCGCTGACATCGGATAATCACGCGGGAGCGGCCGCCTCCGTCGCGCATCTTGCAAAACTCGGCCATCGCCGCATCGCCTTTCTCGGGGGCTTTCCAGATACCGCCGTCTTTACCGAGCGCTTTATGGGATATCGCGATGCGCTGTTTGACGCGGGTCTGGATTTCGACGCGGATCTGGCCATCGGAGCGGCACCCTCGCGGGCGGGCGGCGTCGAGGCGATCGAGCGGGCGATGCGGCTTGCCACCCCTCCGACGGCTGCGGTCTGCTTCAACGACGCGGTTGCCTTCGGCGCCTGTGACGGGCTTCGAAGCCGCAAAATAGAGCCGGGCGCCGAGTTCGCGGTAGTCGGTTTCGACGATGTGATCGAGGCAAAGACGGCGGTGCCGGCGCTGACGACCGTTTCCGTCGATCCGCAAGGCATGGGGCGCCGGGCAGCGCAGCTGCTTCTAAAGCAGATCAATTCGGGGACGGCTGAGCCCGAAGCGCTGGTCAAAAGCGTGCGCCTCGTCGTCCGTCAAAGCTGCGGCGCAGGCATTCAAGGAGGGGTGCGATGACGAATTGGGGTTTGATCGGTGCCAGCACGATCGCCAGGGAATGGGTGATTGGTGCGATCCGCGCAGCGGGCGGCGAGGCCGTCTCGGTGATGAGCACGGACGCGGCGCGCGGCAAGACTTACGCGGCCGAGAACGGCATTGCGAAATCGGTGACCAGCGTTGCCGACCTCGTCAATGATCCGGATGTCGAGGCAGTCTACATCTCGACCACCAACGAGCTTCACTGTGACCAGACGCTGGCGGTGATCCAGGCAGGCAAGCATGTACTGTGCGAGAAGCCGCTGGCAATGAGCCAGGCCGATGCGAATGCGATGGTGAAGGCTGCCAGGCAGGCGGGTGTGGTGCTGGCGACGAACCACCACCTGCGCAATGCCGCCACCCACCGCGCCATGCGCGATGCGATTGCAGCGGGCAAGATCGGCAAGCCGCTCGCTGCCCGTGTCTTTCACGCCGTCTATCTGCCGCCGCATCTGCAGGGCTGGCGGCTCGACCGGCCAGACGCGGGCGGCGGCGTCATCCTTGATATCACCGTGCACGATGCCGATACGCTGCGCTTCGTGCTCGGAGACGATCCGGTCGAGGCGATCGCCTTCGGCCAGAGCGGCGGCATGGGCAAGGCCGGGCTGGAGGATGCCGTCATGGGCGTACTGCGCTTCAAGTCCGGCCTCATCGCGCAGTTCCATGACGGGTTCACCACGAAATATGCAGAGACCGGCTTCGAGGTGCATGGCAGCGACGGATCGCTCGTTGCCAGTAACGTCATGACTCAGCGTCCCGTCGGCCGCGTGACTCTGCGGAATGCAGAAGGCGAGACCGAACTCGAATGCAAAAGCGCCAATCTCTACGAGGTTGCGCTCAGCGCCTTCCACGATGCGGTTGCTGGGAAGGGCAGGCCGTCGGCGACGGGCGAAGACGGTGTCTGGTCACTTGCGACCGGCCTTGCCGTCGTCGAATCCGCCAGGACCGGCCAGGCGGTCAAGATCGAGCCGGGGCTTTGACATGGACAAGCACGTCACACCCGCCGAGGCTGCAGCCCTGATCCCCGACGGTGCGATCGTCTCGGTGTCGTCGTCGAGCGGCCTCGGCTGCCCCGATTTGATGCTGAAGGCGATCGGCGAGCGTTTCGAAGCGATCGGCCATCCTTGCGATCTGACGACGCTGCACCCGATTGCGGCAGGCGACATGAGCGGTATCAAAGGCGTGGACCACATCGCGAGGAAAGGCCTGCTGAAGAAGATCATCGGGGGCTCCTATCCCTCCGGCCCGTCCGGCGCCGAGCCGCCATTGATCTGGCAGATGATCGGCAACGACGAGATCGCCGCCTATAACGTGCCGTCGGGCATCCTCTTCGACATGCACCGTGAGGCGGCCGCCAAACGGCCGGGGGTGATCACCAAGGTTGGGCTCGATACCTTCGTCGATCCGGTGCGCGAAGGCTGCGCCATGAATGCCAAGGCCGCTGCCGAACCGGTCGTCAAGAAAATCAGCTTCGAAGGCGAGGACTGGCTGTTCTTCAAGGCAATCGCACCGCAGGTCGCGATCATCCGGGCGACAACGGCGGATGAGCGCGGTAACCTGACATACGAACATGAAGGCGCCTATCTCGGCGGCCTCGACCAGGCGCTCGCCGCCCGCAACAATGGCGGCATCGTGATCGCGCAGGTGAAGCGCATCACCAAGGAAGGTTCATTGAAGCCCCACGATGTCCGCGTTCCAGGCGTGCTCGTCGACTATGTCGTGGTCGATCCCGACCAGAAGCAAACGACGCAAACGCTCTATGATCCGGCCATCTCCGGCGAGATCTTCCGGCCGCTCGACACGTTCCGCCTGTCGGAGTTCAATATCCAGAAGGCGATTGCGCGCCGGGTGGCGCAGGAACTGCAGGGTGGGAGCGCCGTCAATCTCGGCTTCGGGATTTCCGCCAACGTGCCGCGTATCCTGCTGGAGGAGGGACTTCACGGGGCGGTGACATGGGTGATCGAGCAAGGTGCTGTTGGTGGCGTTCCGCTTCTCGACTTCGCTTTCGGCTGCGCCTCGAATGCCGATGCCTTCATGCCGTCGCCCTACCAATTCACCTATTTCCAGGGTGCAGGCTTCGATGCCTCGCTGCTCTCGTTCCTTGAGATCGGCCGCGATGGCTCGGTCAACGTCTCGAAGCTCTCCTTCCGTCCACACGTAACGGCAGGCGCCGGCGGCTTCGTCGATATCACGGCGCGGGCGAAGAAGATCGTCTTCTCGGGCATGTTCAATGCCGGCGCAAAGCTCGGAGTCGAGCGCGGCAGGCTGGTGATCGAGAAGGAAGGCAAACTCAAGAAGCTCGTCAACACCGTCGAGCACGTGACCTTCTCGGGTCCGCGCGGCGTGGCCCAAGGGCAGGATGTCACCTATGTCACCGAGCGGTGCGTAATGAAATTGACGCCGGATGGCATCGTTTTGACCGAGATCGCACCCGGCGCCGATCTGCAGGCACATATTCTCGACCAATCGGAATTTCCGTTGATCGTTTCGGACAATCTGAAGGTCATGGACGACGCTCTCTTCGGCGAAGCGCCGATCGGCCTCAAGCTGCCAGAAAAGCCAAAGCGGGTTCTTTAAGGAGCATCCCATGGGTGAGGTGAAGGTTTCAATCGAAGGTCACATCGCGGTCATGACCGTGGCGCGGCCGGAAAAGCTCAATGCCTTCGATATCGACATGCTGAAGGCGCTGGCCGCGGCCTGCGACGGGGTGGAGGCGAACGCTAATGTCCGCGTCGCTATTCTGACAGGCGAGGGCAAGGCCTTTTCTGCGGGCGGTGACATCAAGGCCTGGGGCGGCATGCAGGCCAATGAGTTCGGCCATGCCTGGGTGCGCTTCGGCCATCGCATTTTCGAGCGACTTGCGACGCTGCGCGTGCCGCTGATCGCGGCGCTGAACGGCCATGCGCTCGGCGGCGGTCTGGAACTGGCGGGCGCTGCCGATATCCGCATTGCCGAGAGCCAGATCAAGATCGGCCTCCCTGAGACGGGCCTCGGTATGATCCCGGGCTGGTCGGGTACGCAGCGGCTGGTCAAGCGCTTCGGCGCGCAGATCGTCCGGCGGATGGTGCTCGGCGGCGAGATGTTTTCGGCCGAAGAGGCAAAGGCGAACGGCATCGTCGACGCCGTCGTCGATACCGGCACATCACTTGCCGCGGCCAGGGACTATGCCTTCCGCATCGCACTTCGCGGGCCGGCGGCGCTGGAGATTTCGAAGCTTCTCATCGCATCGGCCAATGGCGAGGACAATGGTGCAGCGGTCGAGGCACTAGGATCGATCCTGGCTGCCAAGACCGGCGATCTCAAAGAGGGCGTTGCGGCATTTGCTGAAAAGCGTCCGGCTCAATTCAGGGGAGAGTGGTGATGACGGTGCTGCTGAAACCGCAGAAGCTCGTGGACGTGAAGGTGCGCGAGTTCAGCATGCTGATCGACGGCAAATGGGTGGAGGGCATCGAGGCAGGCACGATTGAGCGCGTGGCACCGAGTCATGGCGTTGCCGTCAGCCGCTACAAGGCAGCGGCCAAGGATGATGCGGTCAAGGCGATTGCTGCGGCGCGCAAGGCGTTCGACCATGGTCTGTGGCCGCGCATGACAGCCTCCGAGCGCTCCAACATTCTGCTTAAGGCCGCGGACATGATCGCCGCGCGTACTGATGAACTTGCCTATCTCGATGCGATCGAGGCCGGCAAGCCGATCACGCAGGTCAAGGGTGAGATCGCCGGTGCTGCCGATATCTGGCGTTATGCGGCAGCACTTGCCCGCGATCTGCATGGCGAAAGCTACAATACGCTGAGCGAGGGAACGCTCGGCGTCGTGCTGCGGGAGGCCGTCGGCGTCGTCTCGATCATCACGCCTTGGAATTTCCCGTTCCTGATCGTCAGCCAGAAGCTGCCTTTCGCGCTTGCGGCGGGCTGCACGGCGGTCGTCAAGCCATCTGAACTCACCTCCGGCTCGACGCTCGTGCTCGGCGAAATCCTGATGGAGGCGGGCGTTCCGGCGGGCGTCGTCAACATTCTCGTCGGCACGGGTGCAGCCGTCGGCGCGACGATGACCGGGCATCCGGATGTCGACATGGTCTCCTTCACCGGCTCGACCGGCGTTGGCCGGCTGACGATGGAAAACGCCTCGAAGACACTCAAAAAAGTGTCGCTGGAGCTTGGCGGCAAAAATCCGCAGATCGTGTTTCCGGACGCCGATCTCGACGCTTTCGTCGATGCCGCCGTCTTCGGCGCCTATTTCAACGCAGGTGAATGCTGCAATGCCGGATCGCGCCTGATCCTGCATCGCGACATCGCCGACGACGTGACGTCGCGGGTGGCGGCGCTGTCGCAGAAAGTCAAGGTCGGCGATCCGCTGGATCCATCGACGCAGGTGGGCGCGATCATCACGCCGCAGCATCTGGAGAAGGTTCAGAGTTATGTTTCCGCCGCCGCGGACAGTGGTGCGAATATCGCACTTGGCGGCAGCCATATCGATTTTGGTTTTGGCCAGTACATGGCACCGACGATCCTTTCCGGCGTCAAACCAGAGATGGCGGTGGCGCGCGAGGAGGTGTTCGGACCGGTGCTTTCGGTGCTGACATTCGAAACTGCGGAGGATGCCGTCCGCATCGCGAACTCCGTCGACTACGGCCTTTCGGCCAGCGTCTGGAGCCGCGACATCGACACCTGCCTGACGATCGGACGAAAAGTCAGGGCTGGCACGATCTGGATGAACACCTTCATGGATGGTGCAGCAGAACTGCCCTTCGGCGGTTATCGTCAATCGGGCCTCGGTCGCGAACTCGGGCGACATGCGGTGGAGGACTATACAGAGACCAAGACGCTCAACATGCACATTGGCGCCCGGACGGGCTGGTGGATGCCGCGCTGAGGTAGGGGCTTGCGTTCTGGGAGGATCGCTTGGTGAAGCAGCCGGACATCGTCATCATCGGCTCGGGGATCGGCGGGGCGACCATCGCTGCGGCGCTTGCGCCCTCCGGGGCCGATATCCTTCTCCTTGAGGCGGGCGGACATATCGAGGACCGGCCGGAGAACCGCGACCAGCGCGCGATCTTCCAGCGCGGCCACTTCCGGCCAAAGGAATTCTGGTATGAGATGAACGGCAAGCCGTTCAATCCGGGCAATTACTACAATGTCGGCGGCAATTCGAAGTTCTTCGGAGCGGTCATGGTGCGCTACCGGCGCGAGGATTTTTATGAGATGCAGCATCTGGAAGGCATCTCGCCCGCATGGCCGTTTGCCTACGAAGAGCTGGAGCCATGGTATAGCCGCGCGGAGCAGCTTTATCAGGTGCGCGGACAGATTGGCGAAGACCCTACCGAGCCTGTGCATTCGCAGAACTACGCCTTTCCGCCCGTGCCCGACGAGCCGTCGATTGCGCTTGTGCGCGAGCGGATGAAGCAGAACGGCCTGCATCCCTATTCGCTGCCGCTCGGCATCGATATCGAGCGCTGGCTTGCCAAGGCGAAGACGCCCTGGGACGCGCATCCGAACAGTTTCGACGGCAAGATGGATGCCGAGACGATCGGTCTTGCGCTGGCGCTGCAGCATCCGAACGTTCGCCTGCAGACCCGATCGCGGGTGACACGGCTTCAAGCCGGGGCTGACGGCAAGCGCATCGAGACGGTTCAGTACCGGAAGGATGGCGCCGACGAGGTGGTCTCTCCGAAGCTCGTGATCCTTGCGGCAGGCGCGGTGCAATCCGCCGTCTTGCTGCTGCGCTCCGCGGACGGGAAGAATCCAAAAGGGCTCGCCAACAGCTCGGATCAGGTCGGCCGCAATTTCATGAACCACAATTCGAGCGCCGTGATCGCGGTCTCGCCGACCTATCGAAACGACGCGATCTATCAGAAGACCTTCGGCTTCAACGACTATTACCTCACGGACGGCGAGGGCGGGCCGCCGCTCGGCAATGTTCAGCTGCTCGGCCGCGTTTCCGGCGCCATCCTCAAGGCCAATATGCCCTCGGTGCCGGAATGGATGCTGAATCAACTCTCGGCGCATGCGATCGATTTCTACGCGATGAGCGAGGATATTCCGCATGCCGAAAGCCGCATCATGGTCGATGGCGAGCGCATTCTGTTGCAGTGGGTGCGGACGAACTGGCCGGCGCATCTGATGCTGGTGAAGAAGCTGAAGCAGGCTCTGAGGGCGGCGGGCTTTCCTCTGGTGCTCTCGCGGCCATTCGACAAGCGCACGCCGTCGCATCAGTGCGGCACGGTCAGAATCGGCAACGATTCGGCGCAGGCGCCGCTCGACATCTGGTGCCGCGCCTACGACCATCCGAACCTCTTCGTCGTCGATGCGAGCTATCTGCCGACGTCTGCCGCGGTCAATCCGGCGCTGACGGTGGCAGCGCAGGCGCTGCGCGTCGGGGATCATATCCTGCAGAAGGAACTCGCGTGATGGCACAGGGAAGGCGGCCGGTCGCGCTTGTCACCGGAGGAAGACAAGGTATCGGACTGGCTATCGCCGAGGCGTTGGCGAAGGCGGGGTATGACGTCGCCATCACCGGAATAGAGGAGGGCGGGCCGAACGATCCGGTGGTCGAGGCATTGCGTTCGCTCGGGGCCAACGCCTCTTACCGGAAGGCCGACCTGGCGGACGTTGACGGGCATGCCACAACCATCGAGGACGTCCTGCAGACATTCGGGGCGATCGACTGCCTGGTGAACAATGCCGGCATCGGTTCGATTGTCCGCGGCGACTTCATCGAGCTGAAGCCGGAGAATTTCGACGCGGTGCTCGACACCAACCTGCGGGGAACGGTGTTCTTCACGCAGGCGGTCGTCAAGGCGATGCTGGTAAGTGGCGCCGGGCAGGCAACTCGTTCGATCGTCAACATCACCTCCGTTTCCTCCGAGCTGACGTCGCCGGAGCGGTTGGACTACTGCATCAGCAAAGCCGGGCTTTCAGCCTTCACCAAGGGATTGGCGGTGCGGCTTGCCGAGAGCGGGATTGGCGTCTTCGAAGTGCGGCCAGGCATCATCCGCACGGCGATGACGGCGACGGTAGCCGAAAAATACGATGCGTTGATTTCGGGCGGGCTCGTGCCGATGAAGCGTTGGGGGGAGGCTAAGGACATCGGCGCGATCGTCGCAGCCCTAGCGTCGGGGACCTTCGGCTTTGCCACGGGCTCGGTGATCGATGCTGGTGGCGGGCTTTCGATCGGCCGCCTTTGAGCGGGGGACTTGGGATGGCATACGACTACATCATCACCGGCGGCGGCCCGGCGGGCTGCGTGCTCGCCAACCGGCTGAGCGAGGATCCGAATGTCAAAGTGCTGCTTTTGGAAGCAGGTGGCAGCGACTGGAACCCTCTGTTCCACATGCCGGCAGGCTTTGTCAAGATGACGAAGGGCGTCGCGAGCTGGGGCTGGGAGACCGTGCCCCAGAAGCACATGAAGGGCAGGGTGCTGCGCTATACCCAGGCCAAGGTCATCGGCGGCGGCTCGTCGATCAATGCGCAGCTCTATACGCGGGGCAATGCCGCCGACTACGATCTCTGGGCCAGCGAGGAGGGCTGCGATGGCTGGGACTATCGCTCCGTTCTGCCCTACTTCAAACGCGCCGAAGACAACCAGCGTTTTGCCGACGACTACCATTCCTATGGCGGACCGCTCGGCGTTTCGATGCCGGTTTCCGCGCTGCCGATTTGCGACGCCTATATCCGGGCGGGGCAAGAGCTTGGCATTCCTTATAACCACGATTTCAACGGCCGGCAGCAGGCGGGCGTCGGCTTCTATCAGCTCACGCAGCGCAACCGCCGCCGCTCCTCGGCCTCACTGGGCTATTTGTCACCGGTCAGAGATAGGAGAAACCTGATCATCCGGATGAATGCCCGTGTTGTGAGGATCGTGATTGAGGGTAGAAAAGCGATCGGCGTCGAGGTTGCCGGACGCAACGGCGTCGAGCTCATCCGCGCCGAGCGGGAGGTACTCGTTTCTTCCGGTGCGATCGGGTCGCCGAAGCTGCTGCTGCAATCCGGAATCGGGCCTGCGGACCATCTGAAAGCTGTTGGGGTGGATGTGAAGCATGATCTGCCCGGCGTCGGCGGCAATCTCCAGGATCATCTCGACCTCTTCGTCATTTCAGAATGCACCGGCGAGCACACATATGACGGGGTCGCCAAGCTGCACCGCACGCTTTGGGCGGGCTTGCAATATGTCCTCTTCCGTTCAGGCCCCGTGGCCTCCTCGCTCTTCGAGACCGGCGGCTTTTGGTATGCGGATCCAAACGCGCGCTCCCCCGATATCCAGTTCCATCTCGGCCTCGGCTCCGGGATCGAGGCGGGCGTCGCCAGGCTGAAGAACGCCGGGGTGACGTTGAATTCCGCTTATCTGCATCCGCGCTCGCGCGGCACCGTGCGTCTCGCATCTGCCGATCCGGCGGCTGCGCCGCTGATCGACCCGAATTACTGGAGCGATCCGCATGACCGGAAGATGTCGATCGAGGGGTTGAAGATCGCCCGCGAGATCATGCAGCAGGCGGCGTTGAAGCCCTATGTGCTCGAAGAGAAGCTGCCGGGAAGCGGCGTCGTCACCGACGAGCAGCTTTTCGACTACGGCTGCGCCAATGCCAAGACGGACCACCATCCGGTCGGCACGTGCAAGATGGGCGCGGATGCCATGGCCGTCGTCGGTCTCGATCTGAAGGTGAGGGGGCTGCAGGGACTGCGCGTGTGCGACAGCTCCGTCATGCCGCGTGTTCCTTCGTGCAATACCAACGGTCCGACAATCATGGTCGGCGAGAAGGGAGCGGACATCATCCGCGGGCGCGAACCCTTGCCACGCACCATATTCTCCTGGGAACGCAACGACACGCGGCCGAGAGCAAGGTCAGATGTTCGCTAGACAGGTCAGGCGCGAATGAAGAGCACGCCGACGAGGCCGAAGATTACGATCGATTGCAGGATGAACATCGGCAGTTGATCGGACATGTTTCCCTCCCATGGGCACGATTTTCATGCTTGTTCGGTGACAGTCATTCTGCCGGCCAAAGCCGGAATGCTGGAGGCGAATGCTGCCACGGCGTCACTACGAGCGCAAATCACCTTTCGAATATCGAATTCCTCCTTTTTTGCGATCGGAAGAGCAAAAGATGGTATAATCTCTCTCGATGCGATGTGCTGCAGACACCGCTTTGCGAATGCCTGAAGAGGAATAGCATTCGAAACTTAGGCGGTTTTGCAATATTTCAGCATCGCATCATAACACAGCATGGAACCTTTTATGCACTTAGTAGTTTTAGAGTGTACAGGAGGACTACTATGACCAATGATTTTAATAGACCTGGCCCGGATGTTCGTTCGACACCGGGCAGCGACCGCCGGTCACCATGGGCAATGTGGATCGGTATCGCGGCTGTTGTTGTAATCATAGCCCTTGCAGCGATTTACTGGCCGCGCACGAGTGCACCGCCAGCCACACCGCCCGCCGGCGAGACAACAACGACCCAGCCGCCAGCCACAACGCCACCGGCAACGTCGACCGCACCGGCAACGCCACCGGCAACCGAGCCGGCCCCGGCAACTCCGGCACCGGCAACGCCGCCGGCTACGGAACCGGCACCTACAACTCCGCCGGCAACACCTCCGGCGCAGCAGTAGCGTAATAACAAGACCGCCAACATGAACTGACCCCCGGAAGTTGGACATCGACCTTCGGGGGTTTTGCATGTCCAAACACAGCGAAGCTTTTAAGGTCCTGATCATCGCGTCGATCTTGCGAAGCAAATGATCCTTCGGCACTAAGGTTATCGAGCGCCACCATTTCACGATCCGTCTGTTCGGGAGCTCGCGATTTGTGAACAGCCCGCTCCGCAGAGTTAGGATGGATGCCGTGTCTGGCTCGTCCCCCTGGGTGTGTTACAAAAATCACCGAAAAATCAAAGTTAAACTCTTAAAATAGCTTCTGGCTGGATGAAACTCGATTGCGTCCAGTTCTGCGCGTATTAATTGCATGAATTACTTAAATAAGATGGATTGATTGCATTCGTGGTGATACTTATCGTGCCGATACTGAATCTAAACATCGACGTCATAGAAAAAATTTCGTTTGCATACTCGAATTTCATCGATATAAAATACAAATAATAAAAAATATACATGGAAACGCCCTTCTATTCGGCCTGCGGTGTAAGAAGTCAGGATTGGCGAAAATGAAGGACGAAACTCTATTACTAGATCCGCGTGATCATAAGATACTTTCAGTATCAAGGGCGTTTGGTTATGTGTTCGCCTTTATGCTGATTTTCACGATCGCCATGGCGATGATCCCCAATCAGTTTTTCATTGTTTCCACGCGCGCAGTCATCAATGCGCCGGTGCAAATGATCGCCTCGCCGATTTACGGCAGGGTGGACAGGATTTCGCTGCAGGTCGGGCAGGTCGTCAAGCTCGGCGATGTCATGGCGACGGTCTCCAATCCCAACCAGGACCAGACGTCGCTGACCGGCTTGCGGCTCGAGAAGCTCGATCTCACCGAAAAGCTGAACAATACGAGAAGCGTCGTTCAGGAACGCACCGACCAACTCCAGAAGGTCAAAAGCCAGATTGCGGACGTCAAGAACGGCGTGATCAGCGAGCTTTCGGCGGTCATCGAGAATGCCCGTTACAACGTGCAGACCTACGAGGCGCGGCTCAATGAACAGAACGCCCTGCTGCAGAGGCAGCTCGTGCTCCTAAAGAAGAAGCTGATCTCCGAGGCCAGCATCGAACCGCAGCGCCAGAAGCGTAATGCCGCGCAGTACGAACTCGACTCCGCGCGCGGCGAACTACGCCGCAACGAGATTGTCCTGTCGCTCGTCGAACGCGACATCTACACCGGCGGTACCGTCGCCGCCAATCTGCTGACGCTTGAAATGCAGCGCACCAAGCTTGCCGGCGAGATCGCCGAAGACAACATCGAGATCAACCAGATGACGGAGCGCAAGCAGCAGGTCGAAAACCTGATTGCGCGGGAGGAGGGGCGGCTTGGCAAGACCGGGGCGGCCGAGGTCGTGGCCGAGCGCCACGGCCAGATCGTCAGCGTCGACGCATCCTTCGGCGATTTCGTGATGCAGGGCCAGCCGGTGGCAAAATCGCTGGATTGCAACGAGGCCTTTGCTGCCGCCGTCTATCGCAGCCGCGATGTGACGTCGCTCGAGATCGGCATGCCGGCGATGGTCAATTTCCGCAGCCTCGGCGTCAAGCGCGACGCCCATATCTACAAGATCGTGCGCTACTTCAACTCAGGCCCGGAAAATCGCTATTACGCGAAGTTTCCCGAAGCCGAAGGCCACGAGGTCTATGTGCTCGTCAAGATCGACGAACCGGCCGGCGAGGGCGGCGCTTCGGCGCATCAGAACAACGACAAATTCTTTGGATGCCATGTCGGCGAGGATGTGATCGTCTCATTGGGCGAGACGATCGTCTCGCGGATCGCCCGCTATTCGAAGCTGGCGATTGCCAGGCTGGCCTCGCAAAGCGCCATGCTTTCGGCGTCCGCGCTTTTCGACAAGGCGACGGCGCCGCGTTCAGCCGCTGCCGAACCCGTCAAGCCCTAACGCCGGTATCGCCGCTGCATTGATGAGGATCAGCAATGAAGCATCTGAGATCGACCATCAACACAGGACGCTTGCTGCTGCTCGCCGCGGCAGTGATTGTCCTGCAGACATTCCCGGCGCTTGCCGATAGCGAACATCAGAAACTTGCCTGCACGCTTTGCGACGGGCTGGCCGCCCAGATGGGCGGAGATCCGGCGCAGCCCTTCGTCCTGCGCAGTTTCGAACCGGCAAACGGCGGGTCGGCGCTCCATCCGGCTCTGGAAAACGCCGGCTTTACCTATGACAACGCCCTTGCCCTAATGGCGTTTTACGGTTGCAAGCGAAAGGCAGAAGCGCGCCGCGTTGCCGATGCTCTCGTGCTCGCCGTGGAGACGGACCGTCACTATCATGACGGACGGTTGAGGAATGCCTACCGGTCCGGTCCCGTCGTTCCGGGCAAGGAGGGAATGCTGCTGCCCGGTTACTGGAGTGCGGCCAGCAATTCCTGGATCGAGGACGGGTACCAAGTCGGCAGTGCGACGGGCAGCACCGCATGGGGCGCGCTGGCGCTGCTCATGGCCTACGAGGAGACCGAACAGCCGGCCTATCTCGACACCGCACGCAAGATCATGGACTGGATCCACCGCAGCACGGCAGATCCGCAAAGCCCGGGCTATTACGGCGGCTTTTTCGGCCATGAGCCGGCGCCTGAGCGCATGACCTGGAAATCGACGGAACACAATCTGGATATCTACGCCGCGGATAGCTGGCTTGCGCGACTGGACGCCGGCGGCGACTGGACCCACCGCGGCGACAGCGCGCTGAAGTTCCTCCGCGCCATGTGGGACGACGGCGAGGGGCGCTTCTACATCGGCAGCGTCCCCGACAGCAACACTCCGAATATCGCGATGTCGGGGCTTGACGCTGAATTGTGGCCGTTGATCGCCGTGCCGGATTTCAAGACCAAGGCCGAGCGAGTCATGGAATGGACCGAGCTTAACCACGGCGTCGATGGTGGCTTCGACTTCAACAGCGACCGGGACGGCATCTGGCTCGAGGGCACGGCGCAGGCAGCACTCGTCCTGCGGCTTGCCGGACAGCCCGAAAAGGCAGAACCCTTGTTCAAGACCATCGCTGCCCAGGTCACGCCCGGCGGACTCATCTATGCGACGGTCAACGAGCAGCTTTCGACAGGCCTTCAGGTCGGTCCCAACTCCTCGCCCGGCGATTTCAAATATTACCGTCTTCCGCATATCGGGGCGACCGGCTGGGCCGTGCTTGCCGCGCTTGACCTCAACCCTTTCCTCGGCCGCGCGGGCCAGGCGCTGACCAGCAAGGATAGCCCATGTCCCCCGAAGTAGTCACTCTCTCGGACGCCATTCTCTTTTCGCTGCTTTCGCTTGCGCTGATCATGGGCTGTGCCTGGCTGCTCGACAGCCGCCGGGGAAAGGATCGCGTTATATTCGGCATGATCCTCATCGTCATGTTGTTGAATTATCTCTATTTCCGCATCACCAAGACGCTGCCAGACTTCGAGTGGAGCGCCTATGCGCTGTGGCCGCGCGCCTATCTCTCTTTCGAAGTCGTCGTCATCTTCTATACGCTGCTTTCGATCGTCTTTTTCTTCCGGCGCACTGACCACAGTGCGGCTGCGGACGCGAGCGAGCTCACGATCGCCGGCAACGCGTCGCCGCCGGCCGTCGATGTCTTCATCTGCACCTATAACGAAGAACTATCCATTCTGGAGCGCACGATCCTTGCCGCGAAGGCGATCGACTATCACAATTTCGCTGTCTGGGTGCTCGATGACGGACGCCGCGACTGGCTGGAGGATTATTGCACCGAGATTGGCGTGCGATATCTGCGGCGCAGCGACAATATTGGCGCCAAGGGCGGCAATCTAAACAATGCCATCCGGCAGTCGGCGAACGAGACCAATGCGCCCTTCATCCTCATTCTCGACGCCGATTTTGCGCCGCAACGCGCAATCCTGAAGCGCACCGTCGGCCAGTTCGCCGATCCAGGGATCGGGCTCATCCAGACGCCGCAGTTCTACTACAATGCCGACCCCGTCCAGCATAACCTCCTGGCATCGAAGGCATGGGTCGATGACCAGCGCATCTTCTTCGACGTCATGCAGCCGTCGAAGGACGGATGGGGGGCTGCCTTTTGCGTCGGCACGTCGTGCATCGTTCGGCGCGATGCGCTTGGCCTGATCGGCGGCATGCCGCAGGAAACAGTCACGGAGGATATCCACCTGACCTACCGGCTGCTGCAGAAGGGCCTGAAGACCCGCTGGCTCAACGAACGCCTGAGCGTCGGGCTCTCGGCCGAAAGCCTCTCAGGCTATATTACCCAGCGCTGCCGCTGGTGCCTCGGAACCGTTCAGGTCGCGCTGCTCCGGGATGGTCCGTTCTTCGGCGGCGGATACACCTTCCTGCAACGGCTGCATTATTTCCACGGACTGCTCTTCTGGTTCTGTCGCCCGTTCATCCTGCTTTTGATGGCAGCGCCGATCCTTTATTACTTCCTTGGCCTGCCGGCTATCCAGATGGAGCCGGAAGCCTTTTTCCTCTATGCGCTTCCGATGGTCAGCGGCATGTGGGCATTTCACGCCTGGGTTTCTGGGCGGCGCAGCATGCCGCTCTTTACGGAAGTGTCGCAAATGGTCTCGGCGATCCCTATCACGATCGCGCTGCTTCACGCCCTCATCCATCCGTTCGGGCGGCCGTTCAAGGTCACGGCCAAGGGCGAGGACCGGGCGCGCGTCGATGTCCTTTACCCGATCGCCGGGACCTTCTTCCTGGTCATCATCCTGACGTTCATGGGTATGCTCAACGGTCCCCTGATGGGCACCTACAACGACCTCGACGGCTTCAGCGTCGCCTGGGGCATGGTTGTCATGGTCTATTCCTTCGTTTCCCTGCTCGTTTGCATAGAACTTCCGCGAGAGCCGCTTGACAGCATCCGGTTTCCACTCGCACGGCAGGCAAATCTTGGACACGACGGCAATTGTATGCCCTGCACGGTCGACACCATTTCAATCAGCAAGGCCGAGATAACGCTGCATGACAATCGGACGGCCAGGCAGATTCGTCCAGGCGACATTGTGATCTTTTCGCCCTTTGCCGACTTCGACGTCGCGGGCAGGGTGAGCGGCGTGGATAGTGCGCGCCTCGGGCTATCCATCTCCATCGTGGCGGTCCGGGACCGCCGCTATGACTGGGAAATCCGGCAGACCGCCGAGGATGTCCGACGCAAGATGATCCAGCGCCTGTTCAGCGAGATGCCGCAGGCCATGCCCGACCGCGCCTATCCGCTTGCTGCCGTCCGCGGTCTCTTGCGCCGCACGTTCGATGGCCCCTCGAAGCTTGCCGGTAGCATCGAAATGCACGCCGTCAGCGTCAGATCGCGGGAGGCCCTGCGACGGTGGCAGAGGTCGCGCGACCTTGCACCAAGCGCGTCGCTTTTGCAGATCGGAGCGGCGAGTGCTGCGCCGCCGCTGGCGGAGTGAGCGGAACGACTGCCAACGCTTGGTCCGGATGCCTCAGGAAACCTCGAGCTTCAACGGCTGGGAACTGGCTATCATTCAAGCGTCGATGGCGAGGCAGATCGGGTTTTCGATCCGTCCGCGTTGTCGAACCGAGCAAGTAGGTCCGCTGCCTCGACCAGGATGGGATCGGAGATGCGCGGTCCCCCCGTGACAATCGCATCGCTCTCGTGGAGCAGCCGATCGGCCAGGCGCTCCAACCTGTCCCAGAAATCGTCGCCGCGTTGCTTCGCCAGAATGGCGGAGAAGTGGAGCCTGCGGCTTAGGAGACGGATAGCGCCGTACTTCTCGGCTGACGTCATCTTGTCGAGGTTGGTGGTCACATCCATGTTATCGCTCCGCGTGTGGAGAAGCAGGCGAACTCAGTTGCTTGCGACGTTGCCTTCGCCGGTACGTGTGACTGAGCACCTCGCGCCCGGCGATGCGCCGCACTCGGATGGCGCATTCGGCAAGGATGGGGACGTAGACACGCGTCCCGGCAGGCTTTGTCGACATGAGGGCGAGGCCGACGGCATAGGCGCCGATCATAGTCAGTACAATCCCGGCAAACGCAAGAGTAGCGCGTGTCCGAGAGAGTTATCGTGCTTGGGGACGTGTCGCATGGGCGTGATGTCCGAGTTGGGTTCCGTTCAAGACTTTAGCAAGCCACTCACGTCCCGAATATTGATCTTGGATATCGCGGGCCTATACCGACGGATACTTTCGCTCGTTTCCTTGCCCGCTAAAGCCACGATTTCGTTCAGGTTTTTCCTCGAGCGCGAAAAGGCCGGCCTCAAAGAAATAAAGCTTGGAGTCCGGGGCGCGCTGCTGCTGGGGTTCCTATGTTCATCACGCCGTTTGTGCCGGCAGGCCACCCCGCTTGTATGGGGCTCTGTTGCACTATGGTTTCTCGTCCAGGGAGCCGCGTTTTTGGCGGAGTAATCTTCGTCGCAGCATGGGGCGCTTGCTCCTCGTCAGCAGCATTGACGATCTCATCTCATCCGACCCTACGTCCTCGGCAAGCCCAACAACCTGCCAGTGCTGCTCGGCCTCTTCGGGCTCCTTGGCGGCGATGGGCCAACGTTGCCGGCAGTTGTCTACAGCCTCTTCCATGAGTTGACCATGGCCAATGTCGAGGAACGCAGCCACCCACCCACCTTCCGACCCCAACTGGAACGAATGTCAACGAGAGTTTGACGTGGCTCCGGATAGGGCGGGCCGTTGCGGTTTGGTTTCGCAAGAGGCGGCAGAGTGCCCATTGCCCATGAGCGCCGCCTGTAACTTTATATCTCGCGGAGTTCCTGCGTGGACAAGTAATCCAGGGCGTCGCTTAATACCAGCGTCCTCGGCCGTACCAGCCGCCGCCGAGCAGAACAACGATAAGAACTATGATGAGAAGCGTGGTGATATCCATGTACGTCTCCTAGGAGTGCCTAGCACGGTGCATTTTCTTATGCTTACACTCCGATATAACCCAACGTTGAGCGCGCGGTTTTGTTCCATTTGAACGACGCGATGATACCAGTGACATGAGTTCGTTAGGAAGATGATGGTGGGCCCGGAGGGCATACCATCCTTTTTGATTTTATTGGGGTTTTGATGGGCCCGATGGGCCCATGTTCTTCGCCCGTTCTCGCCGGGCCCATCCGATTATCGCCGGGGCGGGGTCATCGCTTCGATGCGCTGCAGGGTCTGATTTGTGGAGGGGCGCGAGGCTCGGCGATCAGACGAGGAGCGACAGCGAGGCGACCTCTTCAAAGAGAATCGCCGCGACGATCGCAACTTCAACGGCAAAAGCGACCGGATCCTCTCCGCCGACGATCGCCGGCATGTCTGTTGAAGCCAGGCGGCAGACCGTGCCGCATCGGCAGTCAATCGACTTCTTGGCCGGGCTTTCATCCTCCGTTGCCTGGGCCAACAGACCCCGATGAGAAGCAGATGGCGTGGAGCGGATCGACCGCAGGGGCTGCCATTGCTCCTTGCGACGTGCCCGACAAGAGCCCCTGCAACAGCAACAGATATGCGAACAGCACCGCAATGGCTGTTGCGGATATCCTGTCTCGCAGTATGAGCCGCAGGGAATGCGAAGGGGCTGATGCCTTCAATATTGCCGCCTCGCAGAAACGTCAGCAATGGGTCCGAAAGCAGCGGTTGGTTTGACCGATTCCGATTGGCAGGTGTTGCCAAGCGTACTTAACAGTCTCAATTGGATCTCGTTCCGAGAAATGGATTCCGCGGAGTAATGTAGCAGATGCCACGAGATCGTAGCTTCGTGTGCCACGACGGCTTCAACGTCCCCTCGGAATCACACCGACGGCGTCCTCTCAGCCCTTTGTCGAGCGGTAATCTTTTCTGGCGGCCCTCTACCATATGGCTTCGCAATGTTGCGTTTTCGTGGAGGTAATGTGTAGAGTTCATTGCGCAGGGTCATTCCGCAACTGCCGGAGGTTGCGATGGAAAATTCTTTTGGGCAGTCCCGTAACGGCTTATGTGGGCCTGAGAGTGGAAAAGAGGCTTGTCACGCCGCTCGTGACCGTGACGGAGGCGGCCCGCTCGATAGCGTCGGGCGACCTTGGCGGACGGGCGTCGGGCCAAGGCAGCTTCGGCGAGGCCGACCACCTGATCGAGTATTTCAACCGCATGGCCGAATAGTTGCAGCGGGCGGCGAAGGAGCCGAAGTACTCGAATTCCGCGATCCCCACGAGCTCAGGACCCCGCTGACGATCCTGCGGGGCCGCATGCAGGGGCTAGCAGACGTGTCTTCGCCCAGTCAGGAGCTGTTCCAGAGCCTTAGGTGAATGTGCGCGCGCGCTGGAGAAAACATGAAGTCCAGGATTAGATCCGATATGAAGCCTTCAACCGCGATCCCGCTTGCTCTGCTGCTCGGCGCTGCCACTATGCCGTTCTTGGGAACAACCGACGCGCAGGCCCAGAACCGCGACGTCAATCAATCGGTATTCGCCTTCGGCGGCACGATGGTCGACGCCGACATCCTCCATGCAGCCAATCCTTTCGGCGTCACATACGAGGACCTCCCGATCTTCGGCCTCGGCTACCAGTACTTCCCGGCTAGGATGGGCTCCTTCAGGTTCGGACTGGAAGCGGGGCTCGCCGGAAGATTCGGCGGGCATCCGAATGCGGAATTCTGGGGCGGCGGCGTCGTTCGCTACGACGGTTTCGAGATTGGTGATACCGTCCGTATCTCACCAGCCTTTACGTTTGGCATCAGCCATGTCACGCATACCCAGGAGGGACGGGAGCGCAAGAACGAGGTGGAGCATAACGGGGACGCCAGAACGCTGTTCTATCTCGGCCCCGAGTTGAACCTTTCCTTCAACGCCATGCCCGACGTCGATTTCTTCTGGCGTATACACCACCGGTCCGGAGCCTGGGGGACGCTCGGCGACGTGCACGGCGGCTCCAGTGCAAATGTCTTCGGCGTGCGGTTCAATTTCTGAACAACCTTCTTCATCTCCAATCCGACGACGTTGGCGGCGGTCCGTGTCCCACAGGGGCAGGACTTCGCCGGATGGGCAGCAGCGCTGTGGTTGATGACGGCATCATCTGTTGGGTTACGCAGGTTGCGTCGGTGCGACTCTCGTGTCTTCGACAGGCTCAACAGCGCGGCATGATCGGAGGCGGACCTCATGCAGCCCGGTGTCCTCGACACGCGTTGGGCGCTCGCGCTGTTGGAACCCCAGCAGTAAACAAAGCCTTTGTTTACAGGGATTTTTAGCGAAATCAAAACGGTAGAGATGGTGGGCCCGGAGGGCCTGCCGAATTCCAAGAAAATCAGCAGCTTAACCCCGTGTGGGACGAAGACCCCATTTTATAAAAATCAATGGCTTAGTAAAGCCGCCGTCCCACTTTTTCCGGCCGTTTCCGCCCCTTCTTTCCCGGTCGTATGGCGACCAGGGAGGCGCGCATGAGCGGAGCGCGACCATTTCGGGACGTGAAGCTGCAATGGCTTCAGCAGCTGAGCTGCGACAAGGATTTGAGCGACAGCGCGCGGTCGGTGGCGCTCTACATCATCACCACGCATTTGAACGGCCACACCGCGAAGGCGTGGCCGTCCTATCAAACGATTGCCGACGCGACCGGCAAGAGCGTCAAGACCATTCAGCGCACCGTCCATGAACTTGAAGTCAAAGGATGGTTCGAGATCCAGCGCGGAAATGGCGTTGGGCACAACACGGAATATCGTCCCTCAGCCGCGTCGATTTTACGCGCATCCGACGCCCGCGAAAAGACGGACAAAGTTGTCACCCTTTACCCTGATAAAGGCGGTCAAAATCGTCCGGAAAGGCGGTCAGATGTGTCCAGCGAAGGGGGACAAATATGTCCACCAAACTTAGAGAAGGAAAAAATATATAAACCTAACCAGCGTGAGGACGCTCCGCCGCGCGTCGAGATGCGGCGAGCCGTCCCGGTCGTTTTCGTGGCAGAAACCAAAGCCGATCAGGTCGAGCAATGGCGCACCTGGTTGCGACGTCACGGCTTTTCTTCGATCGACGCTTTGGGCATGCGGACGGTGAAAGCCGGGAAACCAGGCTATGCCTTGCCCAGCTATTGGCCGCCGGACGAAGCAAGCTCCAGCGCGCTCGATTGGATCGCATTCTTCAGCCGTCGCCGTGACCACATCGCCGAAGAAACTGCCCGAGAAGCCGACCTTCGGAGGGCGTCATGACGGGCGGCGATTTGAAGGGAGCAAGGCGACCCCTGTCATACGGCGAGCCGTCCGACAGGGAGCCTTGTGAGGGGAGGCAAGCCTCCCCTTCAAACCCCACCAAGAGCGCGCGGCGACCGCCCAAGGGCGAACTCAATGCCGTCGTGGTTTTCCGCTGCACGGCATCGGAAAAGCAGGCGCTGACCGCACGCGCGGCGCGGGCTGGTTTGCCCTTCGCCATGCTAATGCGGGAAGCGCTCGGCCTCACCGAGGCGCGCCGCCGCCGTCCGGTTCCCAAGGTGGACCCGGAGCTGGTGCGCGCCGTCGCTCGGATCGGCGGCAACCTCAACCAGATCGCCCGATGGCTGAACACGGCCCAGGCTCAGGGCCAGGTGTCGGCCATCGACGCAATCACGGTTGCCGCCCGCTTGGTCGCGATCGAGCGCACGCTTTCGGAAACGCTTGAGCAGTTCACGGCCAAGGATGGCGCGCCGTGCTGATCAAGTTTTTCAGAAACGGTCAGGGCGGCGGATCGGGACCGGTTGATTATCTGGTCGAGCGCGACGTCGTCGCTTACGACCAGAACCGCAACGCGATTCGCGATGAGCGCGGCGACGTCATACTGTTTGCCCGCGAGCCCCTGCCAGAGGTTCTGCGCGGAGACGCCGACCGCATGCGCGCGCTGATCGATGCCTTATCGCCTTCGCGGCGAAGGACGCGCCGAACCCTGCCCAGCAACGGCATGTCATGGACGCCTTCGAGAACCTTGCCTTTGCCGGGCTCGAAGCCGACCAGCGCGATATGCTTTGGGTGCGCCACACGCACGAGGGACGCGTCGAACTGCATTTCGTGACGCCGCGCATGGAGCTTGTCAGCGGGCGCAGCCTCAACATCGCGCCACCCGGCTACCAGAAGCACTACGACGCATTGCGGGACGTTCTGAACAAGGAACACGGCTGGAACGATCCGATGGCCCCGGAGCGCTCACGCGAGACCGTCAGCCTCATCGAGAGCGTCAGGCGCGGCGATGCCCGCGAGTTGATCCATGACTGGATCGTCCAGCGCATCGAGACCGGCGAAATCCACGACCGCCCGAGCATGGCCGAGGCTTTGACAGCGGCAGGCTTCGACCTGCCGCGCGCCGGCAAGAACTACATCACCGTGCGCGACCCCGAGACGGACGAGCGGTGGCGTCTGAAAGGAGACCTGTTCCGTGAAGACTGGACCCGAGAGAATACCCTTGAGCGAGCGCTTGAAAGATCGGCTGGCGAGCCCAGCCGCTCCGGAAGCCGGCTCGACGCCATCGCCTTCGACGAGCTTCGAGACCGATTGGAGCGAAGCCTTGAAGCGCGCGCAAGCTACAATCGAGACCGATATCCGCAACTTCACGGACGCGAACCGCCAGCACTTGAGCGAGGCGCTGGTGACGACCGAGGCGGACGTGAACCGGCTCCGGTCGATGGTGCAGCCGTTCTTCCTGACCATGGGCGCGGTGGCGCTACTGATCGTCCTGTTGAGCTTCACCGCGAGCTGGATTTGGGCGGGTCTGATTATCGACCGCGCCCAGAGCGCCAGCCTCTGGCAAATGGGCTTGCAGATCAACCAGACCAGCAGCGGCAAAGTCCTGACCTGGGACGTCAACCGCCTTCAGCTGATCACCTGTCAGGCCGGGAGCGACAAAGCGCCATGCCTGAAGATCGTCCAGGGAGATTGACCAATGACCACACCCGCCAGACCACAGATGCCCGAGACCCTGTCGCCGCTGGAGCGCGAATTGCTGGGTTACGTCGAGACGTTGATGAACACATTGCAGAGCGGAACCGCGCAATTCGAGGCGCTGGAGAAACGCTCGACCGACATGATCGAAAACCGGCAAGCGGCTTTGGAAGAATCGCTGAAATCGCTCATCGCGTCACAGGCTTCCTTCATGAACGCCTGGCTCGCCTCCGGCAATCCTTCCAGCGACACGGCCTCGACCGAGCTGGCGGAAGCGTTCGCCCTGCTGGAGCAAGCCGAAGCGATGCTGGAGACGGTCGCGCCGCCAACGTGACAGCCCGACCGCCCGCGCCCGGTCGCGGCCGCAACTAATCCTCATTTCCGTCTGGAGTTTCGATCCATGAATTTGATCATTCAGCCCTATCGTTATGCCCTTTCCATCGCCGTGGTGGCCGCCGGCTTCCTGCTGATGGAAACGGCACCGTTGTTCTGGCCACCCATCTACCAAAACGCGCGCGCCGCGATCCTGGTCATGTTCTGCGGGTTTGCGCTGCTGACCTTGGCGGGAGACACCCAGGGCCGCATCCGCAGCGCGTCGGGCTTAGCTGTGGGGGCTGCCCTCCTTGCCGCGTCTGCTCTCGCCCTTACCGACCCGACCATTGCGGCAGGCGTCCTGCTCGACAGCTTCAAGGCTTGGCGAAATGCCGGCTATTCCGGAATTGAGAGCATCCGAGGTATGGTTTCGATATGGGATCGCTTCACAGAGGCGCAGAAACTGGGTTTGCAGACCAACCTTGCCATCGGCCTGCCTGTGCCGGTGTTCTTCATCCTGCGGGCGATCTCGATTGCCGCCCCGGCGTCGTCCAGCCGGGTTTCCAAACAAGGCCCGTGGCGCGCCCGGTGGATGAACCGGAGCGAGCTGCGCCAGCTCCGGCACAACGATACCGGCTTGCCACTTGGTCTTTCCGGCAGGGCAATGCTGCGCTATCGCCCCAACCCGAAGACCGGATGGCGCGCGGGCCACCATGTCGCCATCGCTGGCACCCGCGCCGGGAAAGGCGTGTCCGTCGTCATTCCCGCCATCATCGACCATGACGGCCCGGTCGCCGTCCTCGACATCAAGGGCGAAAACTTCGCCGTGACCCGCCGCTATCGCCGATCGCTCGGGCGCCAAGTCGTGGTTCTCAACCCCTTTGGCGTCATCGAGCCGTCAAAGGACCAGTTCAATCCGCTCGACTATATCCGACAGGCGCACCTGGTCCGCGACATCGAGGTCATTGCCGAAGGCCTTGTTCGGCCGGAAAGCGGAAACGGCGCGCATTTCGCCGAAATGGCGAAATCCATGATCGCCGCCGTGATCGAGGTCATCATGACCAGACGCGCGGAAGCCGATCGCAACCTGATCACCGTCATGGACCTGCTGTTTTCCGCAGGCTTTTAGAAGACGCTAACAGAATGGGCCGGAGCGCCTGAAACATTCGGCACCCGCCCGGCCGCCGCCGCTGCCACTTTCCTTGCAGCCGGCGAGAACGAGCGCGGCGCGATCAAGACGACGATCAAGAAGGCCTTCGATTGGGCGCGTTCCGACGAACTGCGCAGCTTCCTCAGCGCCTCCACATGCTCGCTCGAAAACCTGTTCGAGGGCCGCGCCGATCTCTTCATGGTCGTGCCGCTCGACCAGGTGGACGCCCAGGCTGTGTTTCTCCGGCTGCTGACAAACATCATTCTCGGCATGGCCGTGCGCCTTGAAGGCGCGAAGAAGACGAAAAAGAATGTGCTGCTGGTGCTGGACGAGTTTGTCCGTCTCGGCCGGATGGAAAAACTGATCAACATCGCCAACGTCGCCGCCGGCTGCGGCATCAAGGCGCTAATCATCACCCAGGACAAGGGCCAGATCGAAAGCGTCTATGGCAAGGGCGACACAGCCAGCATTCTCGGATCCTGCGTCACCACCCGCATTTTCGGTCTTGGCCGCGCCGAGTTCGAAACCGCCAACTGGGCCGCGAACGCGCTCGGCGACCAGACGGTGCTCACTCGCACGAAGCAATCGTCCGCCAAATTCGGCGAGAGCCGTAGGACCTCAACCGCCGAACAGCGCCAGAAGCTCATGACCGCAGATCAGATCCTGGAAATGAAGACCGGCAAGATGCTGCTGCTGACGGGCTCGAAGCCGCCGGCGCTTGTTGACGCGATCGTGTCGCACCGGCATCCGGCATATCGGGGGAAGCTGGACCGGAACCCGATGGTGTGAATCGTCACCTAACCAACTGCTCGCAAATGGAATGCCAGGTGCTATCGCTGAAGCAACTTCAGAGTTTTTCCAGGAACTTCAGCTTCTTTTATTTCAAATCCATGAAATATTTCACGATCAGGATGTGTTCTGACAAACCGATAATACTTTTTACTTTCAGAATGATATGAGTATAAACCGCGACCTCCAACGAGTGCCTGTAGAAGAAGTCGCTGCGCTTCCGCATCCGAAAGCGTCATTGGCGAGACAGACTCTGCTCCTGTACGGGTATATTCTTGACGTTTGTGTTTCGGATTTGGCTCATAGCGGGGGAGAGCCTGCCTTATCGCCTCTAGCCCACTCACGAATGAAACGTTATACTCCGACTCAGAATCTGCAACCAATAAGTCATCACAAGCATCCGGCAGTTCGGGGTGACGTAAACCAAGCCATATCGCGTGGGGCTTGATGTCTTGGCCGGATATTGCGCCCTCGTTCGTAAAGTCTTCGCGCGACACCTTCGTCATTTGAGGGGGCGCATCACATTCCACAGCTCTGTTTCTCGTAAAAAGATACCAAAGACGGACCAGGTCGCGGTCATTTACCGCGCTAATTGTCTGAATTAGCGATTCTGCGGGTCGAAGGGAAAGGTTCTCAATTGCTGGGTCAAAATAGAGTGTCACTGTTCGAGCTAGCGCGGGCTCCGCATACTGCAGCGCAACGACAAGTTCGCCGATACAGTGTTCGGCTTCCGAAAAAGCATAACATTGTTCTTTCACTGTCAAAGGAACGAGATAAAAGCTTTTCATGTTTCAAAGCTTTGAGAGATCGGATTCGATTTGATCGAAGAAGCCTCTGGGCCACGAGGAAACCTTTCCCTTTTGGTCCATCCGAATTTGATGAGCCACCGTGCATTCTTCTCGAAAGTCATACGTAAAATGGTTTAGGAATATCTCATTCGCCTGAACTACGCCGAATTTTGTCGCCAAACGAATGCCGTTTACAACGTGGTCGCTGTGCGTTTCGATAAAAATCTGGCGACCGGCAGCAGCAATCATTGCTAAGAACATCCCGAGCCGAGACTGGCTGAAGGGGTGCAAATGGGCTTCCGGATTTTCAACGATCATCACGCCGTTTCTATTAAGCGACAGCGCTCCAGCAATGATAGGCAGGGTATAGCTGAGTCCGAAGCCGATATGTGTCGGACGAACCGAAGACCGGATGCTTGACCCGATTTGATAAGAAAGGGTTGCCAGATCCTGCAAAACCAGCTCTTGGCACTCGAAGCGGCTGCCGGGTATAATCCACGACAATAAAACGTTGGTAAGAAGATCAACCCGACCTTGGGTGTTCTTGAAGTCCTCACTCCGGTCAAAGTTGTCAGCCTGGAGGGCTGCGGTTACCCAACGACCGGCTACATCGTCATCCCATCCATCGAATTTGATTTCAGTAGCCTGCGCCTTGGCCAACACGGATGGCGTGTACTCACCATGCTTACCGAATGCGCCGGCAGGATCTTTATCTTCCCCCGACAGGCTATAACTCGTTCTGGGGCCCAGCCGCTCGGCATTCAAATAGACAAACCCATGTCCGCGCCGCGTTAGTTCTGTAGGTGCTTTTCGGCGAGGTTCACAGCGTATCTCACGCTGTGACAATCCATCCGAGGCATCTCGGTTCACAGTAAATGCATACCGATAGGTACGACCGGATGCGTCTAAACGCATCTTTACTTGGTATCCGCTTTTGGGATGCAGAATATCTCGAGCCGTGCCAGCCTCGTAGAGAGGGCCACCCAACGCGAGCCTCTCGATGTAGCCACCAGCTCCTTCCGATTGCCGCAGCAAGAGAAGGCTCTGAAGGACGCTAGATTTCCCAGACGCATTCGCGCCCACAAGCACGTTGAGCGACGCAAGTTCAAGTGAAATATTCACAAGGCTCTTGTAACCATTTATATCGAGTCTTTTAAGCATTTAAAGCTTTCTCTAAAATACTAGTGGTGGCTTTAAAACGCTTTTCTACAGCCGAGTAAGTTCCTGTGCTGGCGCTAATTGATCGAACAAATCTGTCGTCCGTGTTCATAGCGGTGAGAAACTCTGTAACTATCGCATCCTTTTTTTGTTCTATTAGAGAAGAACTAAATCCCTTTACAGTTACAGTCCAAACTTCAAACAACGCCTTATTCAATGGAGATCGTCGTCCACCCTTCATGTAATATTTTCGGAAGGAGTATATACCAAATATTTTTCGAACTTTCCCGATATTTGAATAAAATTCTTGTTCCAGGTTCTTAATTTCGATTTCTGGCAAAGCATTAACCTGGTTCATCGCGTGAACTAGGAACGACTCCATATCGCCATGCTCACGGTATGAACTGTAGTCGTTGAGGGTGAAAGCCAGCGCCCTAAGTATCAATTCGCGATCACTCATGCGAAGGCTTTCAACTACACCTTGAGTGGCCGAAAGAAACTCAGGAGACTTCGCCATCCTCCGCAGGAGTTCTGTGCATGGCCCCTGGTTTAGCGCGTGTCGAATTTCCTGAGGTGTGAGCTGCATTCCTCCCGTATTTACACGAGAAAAGATCGTGTACTTCGCGAGCGGAGGGGTGCCCGGCATGAGGTTGTAAAACATGAGCTGCGTGTCGTCTTCGATGGCGACCTTATATTCGGGTGGCAGCTCGTCAAATTTCTTCCCGTTAAGCTCAGTCAAAAACTGCAGACCCGAGAGCGCAAAGTCTTGGAGTCTACAATAACGATAAAGCGTCGTCAGCCTTTGAAGACCGTCAACCACGATCCAGCGAACAGCTGTGGTCGCGTCGATGTAGAATGCAGGCAAAGGAATTTTGATAATCATGGATTCGATCAACCGGCTTTGTTTGAGTTCGTCCCATACAAAGGCACGCTGGAACTCCGGACTTAGATCAATTTCCGCCCTCTCTATTTTCCGAAGCGCTTGAAACACGCTTAATGGCTTCGTCTCCATTTTCAGTTTGGCAACATCGTATGGCTTGGTCGGCTGGGCCCCACTATCACCCGAATGTTCCAAGTCTTTCTCGACACTGAATTCCGCGTTATTTTCCTGTATCCATGAGATACCTTCATTTGATAGTTTAAGGAATGCACCAGATTTTTCAACGAGGCCTTTTTCAAAGCAAGCTGAGAGTGCGGCTAAGTATCCGCTCTCTTCCTCCCATTGCTTTTCTACAATCTCTTTTAAATAATCATTTTCAAGGGCCGTGTGGTTTTGGAGTGCCCTCAGAATAATGGCAATTTCACCAGATGTTATCATCGTTTTTCCTGAAAAATCCACCGGATGGCTGGCTCTGATCGATCGCCATTACATTCTGCTTCACTTTAGCTGTCCACCGCAAATTCCGCGATAAGAAAATCCACAGTCGCCTGGTCTCGCAGCTTGCAGACTATGTTCTGGTTGGCGAAGGCGCCTTTGAACCATTTGGCTTGGGACGGCTCTACCGTCTTGCGCCATTCGACACCGACGACATATTCCGCCCGGTCAGCAGGTTCGCCAAGACGCTTCATTCGGGGTTCTGCAAGGGGTTGCTCGAAGAGCAGGCCGTCCGGTGTCATGAAGTCAGAGGCAAGCTGCGCTTCGCTCGTCACCGCGCCGTAACCGATATAGCCCTTGCCCTTGTCAAAAACGAATATCTCGTCGCCGACACCGAGCTGCTCCAGGCGCTTGGTGTAGAATTCGCCGCCACCGGCACTCACGAAGCCGTATCGCTTCATGTCCGTCCAGGAGCGGTGCTCGCCCAGACCGGCATTGACGAAGTAATAACCGGACCACGGCGGGCGGACCTTGCGCTCGGATCGCTCTTCCACCTCTTCCTGATCCAGCAGAAAATCGGTTGTCAGCCATTCCTGGCCATTGGCTTCGAAGACGTTAAAAAAGACGGTATTGATGGCGACGCCATGCTCTTCCGACAGATATTCGACGATTCGCCGCGACGCCGGATCGAGTTCGCTCGCAACGATCAACATGGAGTGGCTGCCATTGAGCTGTTCGGGAATGGCTTCGCCGAATTTTTCACGGAAGGCGGTCACCAGGCGTGTCTGGAGATACCTTTCCGCACGCTCATAAATCTGCGGTGTCGTCAGCGTGCGCACCCAGGAGGCGTAATCGAGCACCTGCGCCACGATCTCGCGCGGCGTGCGGTCCTTCTTCAACTCGATGATGATCAGCGCGCCCGAAGCATCCAGCGCCAGCAGGTCGATAAACTTGCCGTGGTCCGTCGGCACCTGGCGGCCGATAACCAGAGCATCCAGGCCGAGCAGCGATGGATCGGCCGCCACCCAGTCTTCAATCAGGCTTTCCTTCATCAAGGCGCGGCGCGTGGCAGCTATGAGTTTGCCGTCAACGATCGAGTAGAGCGAGCTCATGCGGCTTCTTCCATATCTTCCGGTGGGTGAAGTTCACCCAGCTTGGCATGCAGCACCTGCATTTCTTCATAATCTGCTTCTGTCGCCAACGTCGAGATGTCGAATTGAGCACAAATGACGAGATCAGCGGCAGACATGTAATTGGTGTGGATCAGGTTGGCAGCGAGTTCGTCCGCTGGGTCGGTATATTGGCGCTCTTCCAGGTCAGCGCTCGTTCTCAGGAAGCGTCGATAGAGCTCAATGATAACCGGCTGCATGTGTGTTTCGATGTTGCGAACTTCCTTCATCATATCAGCGATTTCCGCGTCGATCGCGGCGCGGTCATTGAAGAAGACAGTTCCTGTCGGATGAGCAATCTTGTTTCGGCGTTTCACGAACTTGGCGAATTCCCCGACCTGCTGATTTGTGCAGCCAATGAGCTTGAGAAACCGGAAAATCTGGCTTTCCTTCAGGCGGTCGTAGAACTTGAACGGACTTTCGCAATCCATCAGACTGCCTTCCTCGTCCGAACGGAAGCCAACCATCGCCATAGAAAACTGCTCAGGCCGGGCAAGCCTGATCTGCCAAATCGAGAAGCTGACAAAGCTCATGTAGAGAAGGTGGAAGGCGAGGCTGGCAAACTCAAAACGCTCCGCTTCGTAGTTCGTCTCGAATGCAGACCAGAGAAAGTCGAGATAAGCCTGTTCGCTGCTATTGGCGAATGATTGCGGCAAGTAGGTTCCCAGTTCGAGTGCTTCATCCATCAGGCAGCCCCCTCGACCTTGGCTTCACCCCAGACACGGGCAATGGCAGCGTCGATCTTTTTCTCGAACCGAGCAATTAGGTCGCGGTTGCCATTGACGAGAGCCTGCTCGGCTTCAATCTCGGTGACGATGACCTGTTGAGTTGCTAGATCAGGGAGGGGAACCTGCAGTTCGGACAAAATACCTTGTGACAGGTTTCTGATGTTTGCGCCCTGTCCGGTTGTCTTCATTCGTTCCGCAAACAGCGGCGTCTTAAAGAAATGAGCAAGATACCTTGGGCTTGCTTTGGAGGTGTCGAAACGGGCACGGATCGTGAAGCCTGAGAAGGATGCACGTCCAATTTCCTCAGGTACAAGCATCGAGCGACCAACCAGATCAGGGTTTCCGTTCGATCGAACGAACAGAACATCGCCCGGTTGTAGCAAATAATCTGCTCCTACTGCGGCGTCCAGTTGAATGGAAGACAGGCTATCGCTGGGCACTAACCAGTTGCTCTGGAAATCACTCACGCCGACGATGCGAAGCGGCTCACCGTCCTCGCTACGCGTAAAGTTCAAACCATTCTTGAAGTCTGCTATTTCGCCCATCGACGGAACGGGCCACTCTGGATCAACCGGAATGTGAGGGCGGTAGTTGTCGACAACAGCGCGCGCACCTTCGATAACGCGCTGATAGCCCTCTATCTCAGCAACAATCTCGCGCTGCACTTCAATTGGTGGCAGAGGAATTTCCACCGAAGCAACGATGCTGCTATTCAGATTGTTGACCACCCCACCAGTAGCTTGCCGCGCAAACTGATCATAGACTGACGACGATCCGAGGATATGGTAAAGATAATCTTGGTCGGTTAGAGACGTGTCTTTTAGGCGGAGCAGAAGCCAACCGTCGTGAATGCAGCCATCCGTTGCCATTATGTATGGACGACCGAAGCTCATCGAATTGGATAACAGAAAGTCTCCTGGTCGCACATAACGAGATTTTTCCGCTCCCGCTGGCGTCACCTTCTCTTTCGTAGAGGTGATATACTTTGCACCAACTGGTGCATCTCCGATCTTAATCCAGTTTACGCCGTCTGGGCTGTCTGTCATAAAGTCGTTAATCGGGCGCGGTGAGGCCCCCCGAGCAATCTCGCAAACCTCCCCAATCTTCACAATCGGCCAGTGGGATGTCGATTCCTCAATCGGGCGGTATCGTTCGCCACTCAAATTATAGTCGCTACCGTTGACGAGCATCTCGCGAGGTACAACAAAGCCGAAGTGGCCATTCAGTTGCTCGCCTCTGCCCGCCCGCGCCTCCTGCAACCAAGCGGTTAATTCGGCCTTCACTTGCGGAAGCTGTGATCCTTTTTGCGCCTTGCGCTGCGCACCAAGCTGGAAACCGTCGTTCTCGATTTTGAAGAAGGCGACATGCTCGCTCGCCTTGGCAACGGCGCGATCGAGGATCAGTATCGAGGTCTTGACGCCCGAATAGGGATTAAACACACCGGCTGGCAGCGAGACGACGGCAGCCAGATGGTTTTCAACGAGCATTTTCCGCAAAGCGACATAGGCGCTCTGGCTTTGGAATATGATCCCTTCCGGTACCACAATCGCTGCGCGACCGTTCGGATTCAGGTGCTCTGCAATGTAGTCAACAAATAGCACTTCGCTGCGCTTCGACTGCACCTGGAAACGAGTGTGAGGTTTGATGCCTCCCTTTGGCGACATGAAGGGCGGATTGGCGAGGATCACGTCCGCAGTTTGAGTCCACTTCTCCTCGCTGGTCAGCGTATCGTATTCCTCGACCTTCGGGTCGGCGAAGCCATGCAGGTAGAGGTTCACGAGGCTGAGGCGCACCATGTCTGGCGAGATGTCGTAGCCCTTGATGTTTCCGGCCAGCCGCGAACGATCTTCCAGTGAGAGCTGATCGCCAGGGAAGCGCATGGGGCTTTCGAGTGCCTGTTCGGTAGCATCAGCGTCCTCATGCTTGCCATTGCCGTTGACGACAAAGGATGAGTTGGCTTTCAGGATGTGCTTGTAGGCCGAGATCAGGAAACCGGCGGTTCCGCAGGCCGGGTCAAGAATCACCTCGTTCTTCTTGGGATCGATGATCTCGACCATGAAATCGATGATATGGCGCGGTGTGCGGAACTGCCCGGCGTCGCCCTGGCTGCCCAGAACGGAGAGCAGGTATTCGAAGGCATCGCCCAGGCGTTCGCTGTGATCGTAGGTGAAGCTATCGATCTCGCGCAGGAAAGAACGCAACGTTTCCGGGTCACGATAGGGCAGATAGGCATTGCGGAAGATGGATCGGAAAAGCGCCGGCAGGTTGTCATTTTCAACCATCTTCGTCAGCGCTTCGGAATAGGTATTCAGCATCTCCTGGCCGGACACGCCCGGCGCCACCAGCTTGGCCCAGCGATAACGCTCGTAGTCCTTCGTGAAGAACTTGCGTTCGCCACCCAACTCTTCGGCCTCGAGGTCCATGTCGTCCATGAACTTATAGATCAGCGCGACCGTGATCTGTTCGACTTGGCTTTTGGGGTCAGGCACCTTGCCGACGAGAATGTCGCGGCAGGTATCGATGCGGCGCTTGGTATCTTTATCGAGCATTTCGGGCTTTCATGACATGAAGGGGTTCAGGGACACGTAGTCCTTGATGTATTCGGGGATGCGCTTTCGCCATGGGGCGGGCACTTCCTTGAGATCGCGGGTCGAGAAGGAGGGGTTTACGTTGAGGTCGGCCAAATGGCCAGCATCGATCAGAGCCCTGACCTTGGCATCGTGGATATAGGCCTCGAAGAAGTAACGTATTTCTCGGATGCGATCGGCTTCCTCGGGCTTCTGATCGATCAGAAATTTCTGGAATTCGTCATCGATCAATTCGCCCTTACTCTTAAACTTCGGAATGAAACCAAAGGCCTTTTCCACCAGTTCCCGCACCGAGATGCGGCGATCAACACCGGCGGCGCGGCGCAGCTTCTCCAGATTGAAGTATTCACTCGGCTTGTCGAACAGCTCTTCGACCACGTGACGGGTTGCGGCATCCCAATCCCGCTGCTCTACCAGTTCGGCAAGCTTGTGATCGGAGCGCGCCGTTTCCTCGAATTTTTGGAACAGTTCGCGGTCGATCCGCATGCCGTCCAGACCAATCTGTTCCTCCACATGATAAACGACCTGGTCGGGCTCCAAAAACTCGTAGATGGCGGGTTTTGAGGCAATCGTCGTACCATCATCGCCACCATTGGACAGCGGCATGGCGGCAGGTTTCGGCAAAGCCAATGCTTGGTCGTAATCGAATTCTTCTTCGAAGAACTCGCAGTTGGCGAAGAAATCAAACAGGCGAAACGCCGCCTTCTGCGCATCCCCGCGCGCCGCCTTTTGCACGGGATCGAACAGCTCTTCCGTGAAGTTGTGCTTTCGCGTTCCGCGTCCCTTCATCTGGACAAAATCCGACGGCGAAAAAATCGGCCGCATCAGCGCCAGGTTCAAAATGTCGGGGCAGTCATAACCCGTCGTCATCATGCCGACGGTCACGCAAACCCGCGCCTTGCTGGTGCGGTAGTTTTCGACAAAGCCGCTGCGGCCGCCGAGATTGTTGTTCGCGAAATTAATCGTCATCTGCTGCGAGGCGGGCACGTCGCTGGTCACCTGCATCGCGAAATCCGACTGGTAGCGCCCCGGCCACAACTGATCGGCCAGTTCGTTCAGGATTTGTGTGATCTTGGCGGCATGGTTCTGGCTGACAGCGAAGGCGATAGTTTTGCCGAACTCGCCGGAAATCGGGTCGCGCATCCCATGTTCTAGCAGCGTTCGACAGAAGGCCTGGTTGGTCGCCTCAGCGAAAAATCGCTTCTCGAAATCGCGGCCGCCGAAGGCTTCCTTGATCTCGGTGCCATCTTCTGCAGTCGTCTCAATGGTAAATCCTTCGTCTGATAAAAGCTGGGTCGTGACACCAGTTCGAGCATCGATGACATAGGGATTGATCAGAAAACCTTCCCGCACACCGTCCAGCAATGAATAGCGGAACGTGGGATCGCCCGATTCGCAGCCAAACGTGCGGTAGGTATCGAGCATCATACGGCGCTCGGCCTCACGAGGGTCGCGTTCGTTGGATTTCGCCTTCTTTGACTGCTTCAGATAGTCCTTGGGCGTGGCCGTCAAGCCGAGCTTGTAGCCGATGAAATATTCGAACACGGCGCGGGCGTTGCCGCCGATTGACCGATGTGCTTCGTCCGAAATAACGAGATCAAAATCCGTCGGCAAAAACAGCCGGCGGTATTTGTCGTTGAAAAGTAGGCTTTGCACCGTCGTCACGACGATATCAGCCTTTCGCCAATCGTCGCGCTGTTCCTTGTAGATGATCGAAGTGAAGTCGTTTTTCAGATGGGCCTTGAACGCCTTGTCGGCCTGCGTTTCCAGCTCTAGCCTGTCGACGAGAAACAGCACACGCTTTGCGTTTCGTGTTTTCAGGAACAGCTTGATCACAGCGGCTGACGTAAGAGTCTTGCCGGTTCCAGTCGCCATCTCGAAAAGAAACCGTGTTGCGCCTTTCTTGGCGCTCCTCTGAATTTCCTGAATGGCACGTTCCTGATAGGGGCGAAGGAAGCGCAGCTTTTGTTTTTCGACAAAGGCCGCGCGCTCCGTCTCGTTTTTCCAAGCCGCCTCGCTGGCGTAGCCGGGCATTTGGGTCAGAACGATAAAGTCGCTCTCCACCTTTTCGGCGAAGAGACGATCAGCGTTCGGCTCGAATGCGTAATGGTTCTTGATCTCATCCGGCCCCGGGAAGGCGGAAATGACGGTCGGATTGCCCTGCTCAAGGTCCCAAAGGTAATGGATGTTTCCGTTGCTCAAGATGACGAAGCGGGCATTCTGGGAGCGGGCATATTTGCGCGCCTGCTCCTTCCCTATACGGGGATCTTTATCTTCCGATTTCGCTTCGAGGACGATCAGCGGCTTGCCGTCCTTGTTCAGCAACAGGAAATCGATGAATCCTTTCGCGCTTTTCTCAAAGTCCGCACCGAGACTTTCGATGTGCTCAGGCTTCAGCTTGATGTTTGGCTCAAGAACGACGTTCGCAGGACCGTTTTTGTCATCGAAGAAGCGCCAGCCGGCGGCCTCCAGCAGCCGATTGATTTTGATCCTGGCCGTTGCTTCCTTGCGTAATGACAATGCCCATCCCCCGGCAAAATTCAGCAGTAAATCGATATTCCAAACTCGTTAAAGCACAACTTTTAATCGATGCGGCAAACTGAAAATTCTGCCTTCATTGCGCCTTTGGAACAAACCCCACAGCAAATCCGAACAATCGGCCAATTTTCACTAAAGTTTCGAGCGTTGGGTTCGCCGCCCCGGCTTCGATCTCAGCAACTTGGCGCCTGGTGAGCGATAGCGTCTTGGCGAATTCATCCTGCGTCAAACCAAGCCCCCTACGGATTTCAACAACCGCTTCAGGCAGCCTTAAGTCGCCGGTTCGAGCACGCTCCGCCAGCGTTCGCCGGTTTTCTAGAATCTCTTCTTTCGTGGGTTTCTTCCATCGAGCCATTTAGCTGTCCTTCGGCATCAGTGGCACGCCGCCAGAACGCTGTCTGCTATCGCGATGCAGCGTCCCATCGCACGGTCCAGAATGTCTGGAGACGCCCCCAATTCTTTCGCCATGGCCGGCGTCCGGCGCAGCTGTTCTGCAAAGTCAGAAAGCACCGCTGCAAGCGCTTTCGGTTCTTGAAGATCAGCCATCAGCTCTGTGCAGATGTGCTTCCAATCGGGAAGATGGTCGCGGCCACCGTCACGCATCATCGCCCATCGCGTAGAGCGAACGATTCCCTCCTTGGCGAGCCGCATTGGTGCGAAATCAAAGAGCGGAGACAGGCGTATCGTACCGTCCTGGTGCTTGCTGAGAGCGGAATTTCGGCCGTGATTGTCGGGATTGCCGAGCGCCAGGTTGGTGATGTCACGTTTCAAGTACTCAACGATGTCCGCGATGGGATCGGCCGAATATTGGCGCAGAATGTCGATATAGGCCTCATGTGTGCCGACATGGCCGAAATCGGCAACGCCGATCGCTGACACCAGGCTTTCTTGGCCCAGCCTGACGGTTCCGCCGCCTTCCTTCTTCTTCCGGTCGAAACGGGGAATGATCAGGACGCCTTCGGCATAGGTCGACGGTTCGCTGACATTCAGACCGATCTCTTGAGCCATCCTCGAATAAAGGGCTTCGCCTTCGAGAATCAGGCGGTCTACAGGCTCGTTGCTGCGTACCAGCTTGACGATGATGTGGCGCACGGCCTCATCATCGGTCACGAAGCTGTCAGGATAATAGAGTCCGTCATTCGCCTGGGTCATCGAGACCTTCGGCCATTCACCTTGCAGGCCGCTTGAGCCGGAGGCGAGCATTCCAAAGCGATCGGCGACTTCCATGAAGCGATCAGACCGCTCAAGGATTTCCGCCTCTGTAACCCCTTGGCGCTCAACACCGCTCAGCCGTTCCGTTTCCGCCTCGGCCGCTTCTTTGATCCGGATATTGCCTATGCCCCCAGTCGCCGATCGCAGAAGCAGCGGCAGATCGGAAGCGCGCGAGCCTTCAGAAAGGCCGAGGTGCTCGGCAAGCTTTCGCCTTGCATGCCCTTGGGGCATAAGATCCAAGAGGAAGGGCGGCCAGCTGCGGCTATATCGATTTTCGAGATCAACGGGATGACGGACTGACAAGGCGCGATGGTCGCGGACCGTTTTTCCGGCCGCGAATTCCGCCGACGCCAGGGTGACGAAATAATCGAGATCGTAATCGACGATCGACGCGCCCTGGAAGCCGGCCGCGTCGTCCTGGAGTTCTAGCGTCGCGGCGTGATGCCACTCACCATTAAAATGGGTTTGGAGCGTTAGGCGCATTAATTGACCCTTTCAATGGATCAAATAATGCATTTTTTCAACTTATTCAACCCATTAAAGTGGGTTTAATAACTGCCACTAGAACTGCCAACTACCGAACCGGCTATGGAAGCATCTGATCCGGCTGACCATCTTTCGGCCTCTCAGCGCACTACCACACGCGAACAGCATCATTGAAAAGCCAAGCACGGGCGTCAACCAAGCATCGGAGCCGCTGTTTGCATCGAACAAGATGAGCGAAACAGCTCCCATTGCAGCGAAGAAGACCATTCCGAAATCGTATTGCTTTGAAAGGCTCGTGAGCCTGGCCGAATGCTGGGCATAGCGCAATTGCCTTGCCAACCTTCGCTTTTCGGATGCCAGTTGATCGCGCTGGCGACCAAGCACGTATACGCCCTGCATTATCTGCTCTTCGAAGCTCGATTTACTCATATCGCTGACCTCAGATATTTTTCTGCAATTTCCTCTGTGAATTCGCCGTGTTGTTCGGCGTAGTCGATCAGAAACCGGATGAGCTTCAAGCGCTTGTCCGGTTCCACCTGACAGTTTTCCCTTTCGATGAAAGCGTCAACCGCCCCTGTGACCTGGTGATACAGATCGACGGAGTCCCGGTTGTACGGGCTTCCTTCCCCCGTGAGCATCCACACGGGGTTCACATTAAATTTGACATGAAGAAGCCGGAGAAGTTTTGGCGGGATCTCGCGATTTCCCCGCTCGTAGGTGTTGTAAGCGCTTTGCGATACCTCAAGCGCTTCGGAAAAGGGCACCTGCTTTAACCCGGAATCCTTCCGGATTTTCCCCAGCCGCTGCCCCATCGCCTCCATGAATCCATCTTGCATCAAAATATCTCAAATGCGATAAAAATGTTGTGTCCAGTGCGATTATATGATTCGTTCTGTATCGTGTCGAATTATCTCTAGGGAGTTGAGCAGTTATGCAATCTCAGCTTTTATCACCGAAGCAATTGGCCGATCGTTCCGGATGGCCGGTCGCACGCATTCGCAATCTGATTGCGAAGCAGGAAATCCGGCATGTGCGGATCGGAGGTAGCTTGTTCCTGCCCGAAAACGCCGTGGATGAGTACCTTGCGGCGAATATGGTCGAGCCCAAGCATAGCGCCTCCAGAGCGTGAGGAGCAGCACATGACGCAGCAAGCTGAAGCGCTAGCCCCACGACCGCTTCGCGGTCAGCCGCATCCGAGCGGCGGAGCTTCTGGACGTCTCGACGGGCACCTTTGACGACTGGGTCCGCCGTGGTCTTATGCCGAAAGGCGTGAAGATCGGTGCGTTGCGCCGTTGGGATGCGGAGGAAATCCGGGCGTCCTGGTACGACATCAAAGAACAGGGCTTGAGCGGAGACGAAGACGATGGCGAAAACCCGTTTGATTACGCGGTCGGGTAATCAGCGCGTCCCCTTCAAATATTGCTCGCGGGATATCGATCGGCATGGCAACGAGCGTTTCTATCTGCGCCTGCCAGGCATGCCGAAATATCGCATGACATCGGCCTATCTGGACGAGGCAGGCAGCATCACCCGGTCGTTTACCGAAGAATATCACCGCGTGCTGGCTGGCGATCGTGGTGAAAAGACGGTCCCGATTTCGCGACTGGAACCGGGTTCGGTTCGTTGGCTGGTCGAGACCTATTATCGGTCCAAGGCGTTTCAAAGCCAGTCGCCGGCCACGCAGAAGGACAAGAAGAGCGTTCTCAATCGCTATTGCAGCAATGTGGGCGAGCTGCCCTTCAAGAAGATCCGCAAATCCGACATCGAAGCCAGTCAGATGAAGCGCAGCGGGACCCCCGGCGCGGCCGACAAGCTGGTGAAGTACCTGAAGGCGCTCTTCAATTGGGCTATCAGCGCCGAGCTGGCGACCTTCAATCCCGCGAACGGCGTCACCAAAATCCACAAGTCTCCCGGTTTCCACACCTGGAGCGAAGCGGAGTTGGGGCGGTATCGCGCCGTCTATCCGCTCGGCTCCATGGCCCGGCTTGCAATGGAGCTGATGCTGAATTTGGGCGTCAGACGCTCGGACCTGGTCAAGCTCGGTTGGCGGAACCTGGTCGGCGACCGTATCGAATTCATGCCGGAGAAGGGCTCCGGCAAATATGCACAATCTCTCAGCCTGCCCGTCACAGACGAGCTACGCGAGGCGCTGGACGCGATCACACATGAACAGCCGACCTTCCTTGTCACCGAATACGGCAAGGCGTTCAGCGGGAACGGCTTCGGCAACAAGATGCGCCAGTGGTGCAATGATGCCGATTTACCAGAATGCTCGTCGCACGGCCTCAGAAAGGCGTCCGCGACGATCCTCGCCGAGGCGGGCGCAACCGAGCATCAGTTGATGGCGATCTTCGGCTGGTCTGATTCCAAGATGGCGCAGCACTACACCAAAGCCGCCCAATCCAAGCGGATTATCGATGCTGGTTTCGAGCGTCGGAAGACCTACGTGGCCCGCAAAAATGTCCCACTTTCATCGAACCGGAATTCCGGTGAGACAAATCTAGGAAAAAACGATGGAAAAACAACGTCCGAAGAAAGAAATGGTGGGCCCGGAGGGCCTGCCGAATTCCAAGAAAATCAGCAGCTTAACCCCGTGTGGGACGAAGACCCCATTTTATAAAAATCAATGGCTTAG
>NZ_FMTM01000003.1:271096-739460 GCF_900099775.1 Rhizobium mongolense subsp. loessense
TCCCACTTTCATCGAACCGGAATTCCGGTGAGACAAATCTAGGAAAAAACGATGGAAAAACAACGTCCGAAGAAAGAAATGGTGGGCCCGGAGGGACTCGAACCCCCAACCAAGCGGTTATGAGCCGCCGGCTCTAACCATTGAGCTACAGGCCCTCACGTGGCTTTGCCGCGCGGGCAGCGGGGCAATGGCTCCCCGGTGCGGTTTCGCTCTAACGCAATTCGGATGCAGCGACAAGACGCTGCCGCAATAGCTTCACAATCAATCGTCAAAGAGTGAGGCGGGATGGCGACAACCAAGGAGTGAAAAAATGGCGCTACGGACTATCAGAAAAGTGGCTTTCGGCGTGCTGATCGGCATGCCTGCCGCGCTGGCGGGGGCTTCGGCTTCCGCTGCCGACGAAACGAAGCCTCGCGAGGCGGTGATCATGGTCTCGGGCGAGGGGGAATCGGCGCTGGCGCCGGACATGGCGGTACTCAACCTTGCCGTCGTCAAGCAGGCGAAGACGGCGCGCGAGGCGCTCAACGAAAACAACAAGGCGATGGCTGGGGTGCTGGCAGCGCTGAAGAAGGGCGGAATTGCCGGCAAGGACCTGCAGACCTCGGGCTTTTCGGTGCAGCCGCAATATAATTATCCGCAGAACAACGACGGCCAGCCGAAGCCGCCTGAACTGATCGGCTACCAGGTTTCCAACGGGCTGACGGTGCGCGTGCGCGATCTTGGCGAGCTGGGGGGCATCATCGACCAGGCCGTGACGCTCGGCGTCAACCAGGGCGGCGACATCCAGTTCACCAACGACAAGCCGGAAGCGGCAATCGAGGCGGCCCGCAAGGATGCCGTCGCGGCAGCGATCAAGAAGGCAAAGACGCTGACGGAGGCTGCCGGCGTGAAGCTCGGTCGCGTCATCGAAATCAGCGAAAACAGCGCTCGGCCGCTGCCGCAGCCGGTCTATCGCGCGGCGATGATGAAGGAGGCAAGTGACGCTGCTGTACCGGTTCAGGGCGGCGAAAACACTTATAATGTTACCGTCAACGTCACCTTCGCACTCGAGCAGTAAGGTCAATTCTCCACTTCAAAGTGAAAAAAAGCCGTTGATGTTTTTGAGCGATATCAGCGGCTTATCCGTTTTAGGAGGCGTGTCGGCAGCCCTGCGGGCATAAATCGCTTTATCACGCGAGTGTTACACTATAAAATCGATCGTGTTATTCGGTCCGGAAGAGGAACCCTGGGGTTCTGTGTGTCCTGCTTCGATCCCGGCCGATGAGGAGGAACTGGCTTAATCCACAAGAGGAGACAGACATGACGAATGCCTTGCCGCCACTTCACAACGGACACGCCCCGATCACCCTTCAGGAATTGTTCCGCGAAGCGCTCTATGCCTTCGAGGAATGGGATACGGAACTTACCGAGCCGATTGTCACGTTCGAAGGACGGGTCATCCCGATCAGCCTCGTCTTCGAAGCCATGCGCGAATGCGACGACATCGTGCCGATGAACATTGTTGGCGCCGTCACCGAAAGACTGACCAAACCCTGGGAAGGCGAAGGACCGCTCGATCAGATGAGCTTCTCGACGGCCGCCCGCGTCATGCGCGTGCTGGTGCGCAAACGCCTTCTTGCCAACGGCGGCGCCGATATCATGGCCGTCTCCAGCCGCACTGCAGAGCGTAAGCCGCCCGAATGAGCCTTGAGGGATCGCGCCAGGCCGCGGTCCCGTCACGCTCGCAGGGAACCGGTCTCACTTCCAATCGTTGAAGACAGACACGAAGGATGTGAGCACCATGCTAAAATCAATCATACGCGAAATCATGGGTCCGGCGCCGCGTGCGCCCGTTTCGCCGGACTGTCTCAAACCATTCATTGGCACAAAGCGCGTGCTCATCATATTTGCGGATGCGGATGATGATCGCGCAACCGTTCAGGACGAGTTGCTGCGCACCTCGCATCTGCGCTTCATCGAGGATGATATCGAGGTGTTCAGTATCGCCGGCGGCGGGGTGTTTCCGCTTTTCGAAGGCTCCTACGACCTCGACGCCGATGAAATCCGCGATGACCTCGAAGGACCGCAGCCCGGTGAATTCGGTCTTGTCCTGCTCGACCGCGACGGCACGGTGAAGCTGCGCTCCAGCGAGCCTGTGCGGCCCGAGGAAATCATAGGCGCGCTGTCGTCGATGCCGCACTGAGCTTCGGTATCATCACGATTTTGCTTTACTTTTGCCACCGGATGCGGATGTTCTCTGCCGGTTCGATGACGCAAGAGGAGCGAGGTTTATGACCATCGAAGCGGATCTTGGCCGGATCGCTGAGCAGGAAAAGGTGCTGAGCTTCGACGCCTTCGATCTCACCACCGCCTGGCAACTCGGCAAGCTCTTGCAGGAACTCGCGACCGAACGCGGCCTGGGCGTGGCAATCGACGTCACGCTGCATTCCATGCCGGTCTTCTACGCGGCGCTGCCGGGCGCCACCCCCGACAATGTCCAGTGGGTTCGCCGCAAGCGCAATATGGTGTTCCGCTATTGGAAGAGCAGCTATGCCTGTGGCCTGAAGCTGCAGAAGGACGGCAAGACGGTCGAAGACAACGGGCTTTCCGGCGCAGACTACGCACCGCATGGCGGCAGTTTCCCGATCAACGTTAAGGGAACCGGCTGTATCGGCGCCGTCACCGTTTCGGGTTTGCCGCAACGCGACGACCACAATCTCGTCGTGGAGGCGCTGTCATTGATGCTGGCGAAGGATTTGGATACCTTACGGCTGAGATGAGGAATTCAACCGCGAAGCGCCACTTTTACGTGACCTCATTCCCGTCCTTGGCCACGGCGCGCCTGCGCCGTGAACGACTCTCTTTTAGCCCCAATGGGTCTCCCGCGCCATGGACATGGCGCTGCTGGATCTCTGTGACAAGCACAGGATGTTGCGTCTGAGGGAGCGCCCGGCGCCACGCCGGCAACTTGCCTCAAATCCTCCCGCCAGCCTCGATGATGCCCTTGGTCAGGCTGCCGGTCGCCGGGAAGAGCGGGATGAGGCAGGCCTGTAGCGCGTGGTAGATATCGCCCTTGCCGGGGAAGAGGCTGTGAGATGGAACGAGGTCTTCCGTCAATTCTTCGTGCCAGCCGCCGTTCTCATGGTCGATAAAGGCGCGTTCGATGACGTTCCAGATCTTGCGGTAGCTTTGCTCGTGGAAGTCGCTTGGCAGGTGTTCGTTGAGGAAGTGGGCGGCGCCGGCGCCCTCGCAGGCGGGCCACCAGAGCTTGTTGCGCTTGGCGGGCTTGTCGTCCCAATCGAGCGTGTAGAAGAAGCCGCCTTTGTCGTCGTCCCAGCCGAGCGCCATGGATTGTTGGAAGAGGGCCTTCGCCGCGTCCGGCATCCAGTCGTGGCGCTTGCCGCCGAGTGACCAGAGCTGCAGGACAAGCCGGGCCCATTCCAGCCAGTGGCCGGGCGTGGTGCCGGCGGGACGGAACATTTCGTTCGGATGATAGTAATTCTTGTCGAGAGCCCAATCGGCGTTGAAGTGCTCGGCGACGCGCCAGCCGACGGAACCGGCCGCGTGGAGGATGACACGATCGGCGATGCTTTCGGCCTTGGCGAGATATTCCTTGTCGCCGGTTGCCTCAAAGGCGGCCATCAGCGCTTCGGTCAGATGCATATTGGAGTTCTGGCCGCGATAGGCGCCGCCGGCAAGCGGCTGCCAGTCGGCGGTGAACTCTTCGGCGATGGCACCATGCTGCGGCTCCCAGAACTTCGTGTTCAGGATTTCCGTGATGTCGGCCAACATTCCGTCGGCCAGCGGATGGCCGATGGTTTTCGCTGAGGAAGCAGCCAGCAGCACGAAGGCGTGGCCGTAACCCTGCTTGTTGGAATCAACGGGGCCATTGTCGTTCAGCGACCAGATATAGCCGCCATTCTTCTTGTCGCGATGGTGGTTCCAGAGGTACTCCATGCCATGATCGACGACGCCGGCGGCACCCGGACGGCCGAGAAGGACCCCGATCGAGAAGCAGTGGACTGCGCGCGACGCAATATGAATGCTGCGAACCTGTCCCTCGGCATCAAGCGGGTTGCCATGATCGTCGAGATCGTAAAAACCGCCCTTGGGATTGACAGAATTGTGCTGGAAGAAATCGAAAAGGCCACTTGCCTGGGCAAGAAGCCAGTTGCGGTGATAGGCGCGGGCGCTCCAGTTTCCGAGCCCGGTGCCGCCGATTGCAGGTGCCATGTTACTCCTCCGATTTCATGCACAACGCCTTGCGAAAGGCCTATATAGAGCACGCTGTGGTCTGTCACCCGCCAAGCCTTGCAAAACCGGAAACCTCAGGCATATATTGACATAAAGATATCTTTATGTGATTTGGTCACTTTGGTCTTTAAACGACGTCAAGGAGTCCGCCCGTGTTCGACACTCTTTTCGGCCCCGAAGGGGCAAAACGCGACGGAAGCGAAGTCTTTGCAGCTCTGCGGAAAGCCGCGAGCGAGCGAATCCTCGTTCTTGACGGCGCCATGGGCACGCAGATCCAGGGGCTCGGCTACGATGAGGACCAGTTCCGCGGCGATCGTTTCATCGGTTGCGCCTGTCACCAGAAGGGCAATAACGATCTTCTGATCTTGACGCAGCCAGATGCGATCGAGGAAATCCACTACAAATACGCCAAGGCTGGCGCGGATATTCTCGAAACCAATACCTTCTCCTCGACGCGCATCGCGCAGGCCGATTATCAGATGGAAGGCGAGGTCTATGCGCTCAATAAAGAGGGTGCCGAGATCGTGCGCCGCGCCGCTATCCGCGCCGAGCGCGAGGATGGCCGCCGCCGTTTCGTGGCGGGCGCCATCGGCCCGACAAACCGCACTGCCTCGATCTCGCCGGATGTGAACAATCCAGGTTTCCGTGCGATCAGCTTCGACGACCTTCGCATCGCCTATGGCGAGCAGATCGATGGCCTCATCGACGGTGGCGCGGACATCATCCTCATCGAGACCATTTTTGATACGCTGAATGCCAAGGCTGCAATCTTTGCCTGTGAGGAGCGCTTCGAAGCGAAAGGTATCCGCCTGCCGGTGATGATCTCGGGCACGATTACCGATCTTTCCGGCCGCACGCTGTCCGGACAGACGCCTTCGGCCTTCTGGAACTCGGTGCGCCACGCCAATCCGTTCACAATCGGCCTCAACTGCGCGCTCGGTGCCAATGCGATGCGTCCGCATCTGCAAGAGCTCGCGGGTGTTGCCGACACCTTCGTCTGCGCCTATCCGAATGCCGGGTTGCCGAACGAATTCGGCCAATACGACGAGACGCCGGAGCTGATGGCGGCGCAGATCGACAGCTTCGCGCGCGAAGGCCTCGTCAATATCGTCGGCGGCTGCTGCGGCTCGACGCCGGAACATATCCGCGCGATTGCCGAGACGGTTGCCAAGTACAAGCCGCGGCCGATCCCGGAACACCGCCCGTTCATGTCTTTGTCGGGACTCGAGCCTTTCGAACTGACCAAGGACATTCCTTTCGTCAACGTCGGCGAGCGCACCAACGTTACCGGTTCGGCCCGCTTCCGCAAGCTGATCACCAACGCCGACTACAATGCCGCCTTGGACGTCGCCCGCGATCAGGTGGAAAACGGCGCGCAGATCATCGACGTCAATATGGACGAAGGCCTGATCGACTCCGAAAAGGCGATGGTCGAGTTCCTGCACCTGATCGCCGCCGAGCCGGATATTGCCCGGGTGCCGGTGATGATCGACTCGTCGAAGTTTTCGATCATCGAGTCGGGTCTTAAGTGCGTCCAGGGCAAGGCGATCGTCAACTCGATCTCATTGAAGGAAGGCGAGGAGAATTTCCTCGCCCAGGCGAAGCTGCTGCACCGCTACGGTGCGGCCGTCGTCGTCATGGCTTTCGATGAGGTAGGGCAGGCTGATTCTTACGAGCGCAAGGTGAATATCTGCACGCGCGCCTATAAGCTCCTGACCGAGAAGGCGGGCTTTCCGCCAGAGGACATCATCTTCGATCCGAACATCTTTGCGGTCGCGACCGGCATCGAGGAACACAACAATTACGGCGTCGATTTCATCGAGGCGACGCGCACGATCCGCCAGCGCATGCCGCTGGTGCATGTTTCCGGCGGTGTTTCCAACCTGTCCTTCTCGTTCCGTGGCAACGAGCCGGTGCGCGAGGCGATGCATGCCGTGTTTCTCTACCACGCCATCCAGGCGGGTATGGACATGGGCATCGTCAATGCCGGCCAGCTTGCGGTATACGACCAGATCGATCCGCAACTGCGCGAAGCCTGCGAAGACGTCGTGCTTAACCGGCGTCCGGATGGTACCGAGCGCCTGCTCGAAGTCGCCGAGCGTTTCCGGGGCGCAGGCACGAAGGAAGCCAGAGTTCAGGATCTTTCCTGGCGCGAATGGACGGTCGAGAAGCGTCTTGAACACGCTCTGGTCAACGGCATCACAGAATATATCGAGGCCGATACCGAAGAGGCCCGCCAGAAGGCGGCACGTCCGCTGCATGTCATCGAGGGCCCGCTGATGGCCGGCATGAACGTCGTCGGCGATCTGTTCGGTTCCGGCAAGATGTTCCTGCCGCAGGTCGTCAAATCGGCGCGGGTGATGAAGCAGGCGGTCGCCGTACTGCTGCCGTACATGGAAGAGGAAAAGCGCCTCAATGGCGGCGACGAGAGGAAGACTGCCGGCAAGATCCTGATGGCGACGGTCAAAGGCGACGTGCACGATATCGGCAAGAACATCGTCGGCGTCGTGCTTGCCTGCAATAATTACGAGATCATCGACCTCGGCGTGATGGTGCCGGCGACAAAGATTCTCGAGACGGCGACGGCCGAAAAAGTCGATGTCATCGGCCTTTCTGGCCTTATCACGCCGTCGCTCGACGAGATGGTGCATGTAGCAGCCGAGATGGAACGCGAGGGCTTCGATATCCCGCTTCTGATCGGCGGCGCGACAACGAGCCGCGTTCATACCGCGGTGAAGATCCATCCTGGCTATGCAAAGGGCCAGGCGGTCTATGTGACGGATGCAAGCCGCGCCGTCGGCGTCGTCTCGTCCTTGCTGTCTCCGGATACGCGCCAGGGCTATATCGACGATATCCGCGGCGAGTATGCCAAGGTTGCCGCAGCTCATGCGCGCAGCGAGGCCGAGAAGGTTCGTCTGCCGCTTTCCCGCGCCCGCGAGAATGCGCAGCAGGTGGATTGGGCCGCCTACAAGCCGACTAGGCCGCAGTTCATCGGCACCAAGGTGTTCGAGGACTATGATCTGGCTGAGATCGCCAAGTATATCGACTGGACGCCGTTCTTCCAGACATGGGAAATGCGCGGACGCTTCCCAGCAATCCTCGAAGATGAGAAGCAGGGCGAGGCGGCGCGTGCTCTCTGGGCCGATGCGCAGGCGATGCTAAAGAAGGTGATCGACGAGAAGTGGTTCCGGCCGCGCGCCGTCATCGGCTTCTGGCCGGCGAACAGCGCCGGCGACGATATCCGTCTCTTCGCGGATGAGGCGCGCGCTGGAGAGCTTGCGACCTTCTACACGCTCCGCCAGCAGCTTTCCAAGCGCGATGGCCGCCCGAACATTGCGCTGTCGGATTTCGTCGCGCCGGTTTCGAGCGGGGTCGAGGACTATGTCGGCGGCTTCGTGGTGACCGCGGGCATCGAGGAAATTGCGATCGCGGAACGGTTCGAGCGTGCCAACGACGACTACTCCTCGATCCTCGTCAAGGCGATCGCCGACCGCTTCGCCGAGGCCTTCGCCGAGCGCATGCACGAACGGGTCCGGCGCGAATATTGGGGCTATGCCAAGGACGAGACGCTGACCAACGAGCAACTCATCACCGAGGAATATGCCGGCATCCGCCCTGCGCCGGGCTATCCGGCGCAGCCCGACCACACGGAAAAGGCAACGCTCTTTCGCCTGCTCGACGCCGAAAAGGCAGCCGGCGTGAAGCTGACGGAAAGCTACGCCATGTGGCCCGGTTCTTCGGTCTCCGGCCTTTATATCGGCCACCCCGACAGCTACTATTTCGGCGTCGCCAAGGTGGAGCGCGACCAGGTCGAGGACTATGCTGCGCGTAAGGGCATGGAGATTTCCGAAGTGGAACGCTGGCTCGGACCGGTGCTCAACTACGTGCCGCGCAAGGCTGCCGAGGAGATCGACGACGCGGCGTGACGTGTGGCGTATGCGATGTCTTCAGGCTTTGATTCAAGAAACCCGGAAAGTGTTTTCACTTTCCGGGTTTATGTTGCTGATATCTCTAAAGCCCGGGAAATCGGCAGTATATGGAGCAGGATAGGTAAGTCGGCTCAGCATGCGCTGATGACGGTGACTCTCCGCGCCGCAAAGATCGATGTGTTGAAACTGATTGAGGCCGCACGCGCTGGCGATGAAGTGGTGAGTGTGAAGGGACAGAAGCCGGTTGCGTCGCTGACGCCCATCGCGCAGACCTCGCTTCAGATTGGCTTTCTCAAAGAAAGCTATCGGACCGGTCCGAACTTTTTCGAGTTGATGGACGAGGATGACATCGCAGCTTGAAGGTAGCAGGTCTCAGGCCCCGATCGTCAGTTCCGCCACAAAATCATAAGCGTCTCCGCGATAGAGCGAGCGTGTAAATTCAACGGCGCGCCCCGAGCCGAGGTAGGAGATACGCTCGATCGAAAGGCCGGCGGCGCCAACGGGCACGCCAAGCAGATGGGCGTCGGCTTCCTTCATATTGGTGGCTGAGATGCGCTGCACCGCGCGGACGGGACGAACCTGGCGCCTCTCGAGTTCGGCATAGAGCGATGTCGTCACCACGAAAGGGTCCGGTAGGAATTCGCCCGAGACACTGGCATTCTCGATTGCCAGAGGCTGGTCGTCGGCGATGCGCAGGCGGCTCAGCCGCGAGACCTTGATATCGGCGGCGAGGCCGAGGTTCATCATCTCGTCGGGCGAGGGCGTGTGGATGCCCTTATGCAGCCACTCGGAGCGCGAGGTCATGCCGCGGCGGGCCATATCCTCGGTGAAGGAGGTGAGCTGGGACAGCCGCTGTTCGACCTTCGAGACCGGCTTGGCAACGAAAGTGCCGGAGCCGTGGCGGCGTACAAGTAGGCCGTCCGCGACGAGCTCGTCTATCGCCTTGCGGACCGTGACTCGGCTGACGGTTGCGAACTCCGCGATGTCGCGCTCCGGCGGCAAGGCATCGCCGTGGCCGAGCGTGCCGGCGCGAATGGCTTCTTCAAGGGTGCGGCGCAGTTTGACATAGAGCGGGCCGCTGCCGCCGCCTTGAAGGCGCTCGGACGAAAGGATGCTGGCGAAATCATCCGTCATGCCGCACCCTCCTGTCGCTCCTGAAGAAATTTTAATGCGAGATCGATCGCACCCTGGAGGACGTCGCCTTTCGGCTCTCTGAGAAGGACTTTGTGCCGCTCGGCGAGCCAGGGTTCATAGGCCTTTGCGAGGCCGCCGAGCAGGCAGATCGCTGGGCATTCCGGCCAGAGGAGGGCGTCCAGGTTATCGCCGATCGCCGCAGCGGCGTCCTTGATGATGCCGATTGCGATCTCGTCGCCTTGTGCGGCGTAATCGAAGACAAGCGGAGCGTATCGGGCAAACTCCTTGGGTTTCGAGGCGTGGGCGAATTCGACGACGCGTTCGGGGTCATCGCCATACTCAGTCATGAGCTTTACCGTCAGCGGCGAAGACGGGCGCACCTGGTCGTAGGCGAGCAGAGACCTTTCCAATAGGTCGCGGCCGAGGCGCGCGCCGCTTGCCTGATCACCGACGACGAAGCCCCAGCCGCCGATACCTCGCAATTTGCCGTGCCTGCGCGCATTGTAGACCGAGCCGGTGCCGAAGGCGCCGATGACGCCGTCGGAATCGCCGAGGGCGCCCTCGAGCGCGATCAGGGCATCAGTGACGACATGGCCATCTGCAAAGGGCAGGGCTTGCTCGATGCGGGCTCCGTAGTCGCCGACATTGGCCCCCGCGACGCCGATGACGGCGGAGACCTTGGAAAGGGTTTCGGCAGGCAGGCCCGCATCCCGCAGAGCCTCGCGCGCTGACGAGATGATATTGAGGAGAGAGTTGTCGAGATCGGAGAGGATGTTGGCAGGCCCAGCCTTGCCCCGGCCCAGAACGTTGCCCTTGCTGTCCGCAACTGCGGCTCGACAGCTCGATCCGCCCCCATCTATGCCGATTGCCAAATCCGTCATCGAGCCTCCGAACGCTGCATCCTTTTAGATTTTTGCTACAATACCAAAAAAATACCATTTACCAAGCGGAATTGGTTGGAAAATTCTGCAGTAATAGATCATTGATTTTACACGATAAAATTTTTAACTGAAATTTATGGGCGTCAAAAGTTAAAATCGGCTGGACAATTGGTATTTTTTTGGCCTTAATTCCGGAAAAGGGAACAGCACGCAGAGGCAGAGAAAAACTGGCATCAGGAATCAGCCGGTTTCTTTGAGAGAAGGTCGCATCACGATTGCCGCTTCGGCGCAAACGCCATGAAGACCAAGCCGCCTGCAGCTTTTTCCTTAGGAGATTATCGCGCCCGGTTCAGCGTATCGGGAGGGCGCATACGGGCCGGGAGCGTATTTGCTTTCCGTGTCCGTCGAGCTTTCGGGGCCGGCAGGAGCTGCCGGCTCTTCCAAGGGGCGTTGGGTGTAATCCTCAGGCACGCCAACTGCTTGTTTCAGAACCAAGATAGCGCCCTGCGGCGCTTAAAACAGGAGAGGGAAATGAAAAACACTGCTCTGAAAAGCCTGCTGCTTGCCTCCAGTCTGCTCACGTCCGCCGGCTTTGCCTATGCTGCGGATGTCACGCTGACGATCGAAAGCTGGCGCAACGACGACCTGCAGATCTGGCAGGAAAAGATCATCCCGGCCTTCGAAGCCAAGAACCCGGGTATCAAGCTTGTCTTCTCGCCGACCGCGCCGACGGAATACAACGCGTCGCTGAACGCCAAGCTCGACGCCGGATCCGCAGGCGACATCATCACCTGCCGGCCGTTCGATGCCTCGCTCGAACTCTTTAACAAGAAGCAGCTTGCAGACCTAACCAGCCTGCCGGGCATGGAAAACTTTACGCCGGTTGCGAAGGCTGCCTGGTCGACCGACGATGGCAAGTCAACCTTCTGCGTTCCGATGGCTTCGGTCATTCACGGCTTCATCTACAACAAGGATGCCTTCGACAAGCTCGGCATCGCTGTTCCCAAGACGCAGGAGGAGTTCTACGCCGCTCTCGAAAAGATCAAGGCGGACGGCACCTACATCCCGATGGCCATGGGCACGAAGGACCTTTGGGAAGCCGCAACCATGGGCTACCAGAACATCGGCCCGAACTATTGGAAGGGCGAGGAGGGTCGCATGGCCCTTATCGAAGGCAAGAAGAAGTTGACGGATGCCGAATGGGTCGAACCCTACAAGGAACTCGCCAAGTGGAAGCCCTATCTCGGCGACGGCTTCGAAGCGCAGACCTATTCCGACAGCCAGAACCTCTTCACGCTCGGCCGTGCGGCGATCTACCCCGCCGGCTCGTGGGAAATTTCGCTGTTCAACAGCCAGGCACAGTTCAAGATGGGCGCATTCCCGCCGCCGGTTCCCAAGGCTGGCGACACCGGCTACATCTCCGACCATCCGGACATCGGTGTCGGCCTGAATACGAAGAGCGCACATGCCGAGGAAGCCAAGAAATTCCTGAGCTGGGTTGCTTCCCCCGAATTCGCAGACATTTACGCGAACGCGCTGCCGGGCTTCTTCAGCCTGAACTCAAACCCGGTGAAGATGAGTGATCCGCTGGCTCAGGAATTCGTTTCCTGGCGCGGCCCGTACAAGTCGACCGTCCGCTCGACCTATCAGATCCTGCAGCGCGGCACGCCGAACCTGGAAAACGAAACCTGGATTGAATCAGCCAACGTCATCAACGGCACGGATACGCCGGAAGTGGCTGCCGAAAAGCTCCAGAAGGGTCTCGACAGCTGGTACAAGCCGGCCAAGTAAGCCTCCAGCGAGAAGGGCGGCGATCTTGCGCCGCCCAAATTCCTGTGCTCGTCACAGGAACCCAGCCACGCGAAATCTTTCGCGTGAGAAGAGTCTCCCGCGCCGCCGACGCGGCGCAACTGGATCCCTGTGGGATTTTCGGGATAACCCGAGGATAGGGACGAGGGAGAGAACGAAGCAAAGCGAGCCAGAAACAATGACCGATCTGACATCGGAAACCCCGATTTCGCTCAAGCGCCCGGTGCGCTGGCATATCGGCGTCTTTCTTCTCCCGGCAGTCGTCGTCTACTCGGCGATCATGATCCTGCCGTTGATCGAAACGCTCAGGCTTTCGTTCTACAATGTGGTTGACGGCGTGCCCGCCTTCGTTGGCCTTGCGAACTACAAGGTGCTCTTCAGCGATCCACACTGGGCGCATGATTTCTGGAACGCGCTCGTCAACAACGTGATCTTTTTCGCCATTCATATGTGCGTGCAGAATCCGATCGGCGTTGCGCTTGCAGCGCTTCTGTCCACGCCGCGGCTGCGTTTCGTCGCCTTCTACCGCACGGCGATGTTCCTGCCGACACTGCTTTCCTTCGTGATCGTCGGCTTCATCTGGAAGCTGATCCTCTCGCCGATCTGGGGCGTTGCACCCTGGCTGATGAGCCTTGTTGGCATGAAATCCTTCTTTGCGCCCTGGCTCGGCCAGTCCGGCCCGGCGCTGGTCGCCGTCTCGCTGATTTCCAACTGGCAATATATCGGCATCCCGATGATGCTGATCTACGCGGCGCTGCTCAGCATTCCGGAAGAGGTGATCGAGGCGGCGGAATGCGACGGTATCACCGGCTGGGCCCAGTTCTGGAAGATCAAGCTACCGCTCATCCTGCCGGCGATCGGCATCATCTCGATCCTGACCTTCGTCGGCAATTTCAACGCCTTCGACTTGATCTACACGGTGCAGGGCGCGCTTGCCGGCCCCGATAAGTCGACCGACATTCTGGGAACGCTGCTTTACCGCACCTTCTTCGGCTTCCAGCTGCAGCTCGGCGACCGATCCATGGGGGCGACGATCGCGACGACGATGTTCCTAATCATTCTCGCTGGCGTCTCTTTCTATCTTTTTGCCATCCAGCGGCGCATGCGCCGGTATCAGTTCTAAGGAGCGTGGTCCATGTCCAACAGAGCACGCACATCGCCGATCCGCACCGGGCTCGTTCACCTGGCTTTGATCGGTTACACGCTCGTCGCCGTCTTTCCGGTGTTTCTGACGATCATCAACTCGTTCAAGGACCGCAACGCCATCTTCCGTTCGCCGCTGCAGGTTCCGACGCCCTCGACCTTCAGCCTTGTTGGCTATCAGACGGTCCTGGGGCAGGGCGACTTCGCGACTTATTTCCAAAATAGCTTGATCGTGACCGTCGTCTCGATCTTCTTCGTGCTGCTGTTCGGCGCGATGGCGGCGTTCGCCTTGTCCGAATACCGCTTCCGCGGCAACACGCTGATGGGCCTCTACATGGCGATCGGCATCATGATCCCGATCCGTCTCGGAACGGTGGCGATCCTGCAGGGCATGGTGGCGGCGGGTCTCGTCAATACGTTGACAGCGCTGGTTCTCGTCTATACGGCGCAGGGCATTCCGCTGGCGATCTTCATCCTGTCGGAATTCATGCGCACGGTCTCCGATGACCTGAAGAATGCCGGCCGCATTGACGGGCTTTCCGAATACGCAATCTTCTTCCGGCTGGTGCTGCCGCTTGTGCGCCCGGCGATGGCGACGGTTGCGGTCTTTACCATGATCCCGATCTGGAATGATCTCTGGTTCCCGCTGATCCTGGCGCCGGCCGAATCCACCAAGACCGTAACGCTCGGCTCGCAAATATTCATCGGGCAATTCGTCACCAACTGGAACGCGGTCCTGGCTGCGCTGTCGCTGGCGATCCTGCCGATCCTCGTGCTCTACGTCATCTTCTCGCGGCAGCTGATCCGCGGCATCACCTCGGGAGCAGTGAAATGACCGTTTTGCACAAGCCGGTCCGTGTTCTCGTCGCGGGGCTCGGCAATATGGGCCGTAGCCATGCGCTCGCCTATCACAACAACCCGGACTTCGAGATCGTCGGTCTCGTCAACCGCTCGAAGCCGGAGCTTGCGCCGGAGCTACAGGACTACGGCATCTATCCGGACTTCAAGTCGGCGCTGGCCGAGCTGAAGCCCGACCTCTGCTCCATCTGCACCTATTCCGACAGCCATGCCGACTATGCTGTCGCCGCATTCGAGGCCGGTTGCGATGTCTTTGTGGAAAAGCCGCTTGCAACGACCGTAGCCGACGCAGAGCGCGTCATAGCGACTGCGAAGAAGGCCGGGCGGAAGCTGGTGATCGGCTACATCCTTCGCCATCATCCATCCTGGATGAAGCTGATCGAGGAAGCGCGAAAACTTGGGCCGCCCTACGTATTCCGCATGAACCTCAATCAGCAATCCAGCGGCCCGACCTGGGAGACGCATAAATCGCTGATGCAGACGACATCGCCGATCGTGGATTGCGGCGTGCATTATGTCGACGTCATGTGCCAGATCACCGATGCCAAGCCCGTCGAGGTGCGCGGCATGGGGCTGCGGCTTTCCGGCGAGGTCGCGCCGGACATGTACAATTACGGCCACCTGCAAGTGATCTTCGAGGATGGTTCTGTCGGCTGGTACGAGGCCGGCTGGGGACCGATGATCTCGGAGACGGCCTTCTTCGTGAAAGATGTCATGTCGCCGAAGGGAGCGGTCTCGATCGTCATGGACCCGAACGCGAAATCGGACGACATCGACACGCACACCAAGACCTCCGTCATCCGGCTGCATAATGCCGAGACCGGGCCGGATGGCAAGTTCATCAATCCGGACCAGGACATGACGATGGCCGGCGAACCCGGCCATCAGGAGCTCTGCGACCGCGAGCAGTCCTTCATGCTCAAGGCCATTCGCGAGGATCTCGACCTCAATCGTCACATGGCAGATGCCGTTGCATCGCTACGTATCTGCCTCGCCGCCGATGAGAGCGTACGCACCGGAAAACCGGTCAAACTGTAAGGGAAAGACTAGTGGGATCGCTTCAACTCAAATCCATACGCAAGACCTATGGCACGCATGAGGTGCTGAAGGGCATCGACCTTGAGGTCAAGGACGGCGAATTCGTCATCTTCGTCGGACCGTCGGGATGCGGAAAATCGACCCTGCTGCGCAGCATCGCCGGCCTCGAAGACGTGACGTCCGGCGCCGTCCTCATCAACGGCAAGGACGAGACGCTGACGCCGCCTGCCAAGCGCGGTATCGCCATGGTCTTCCAATCCTACGCGCTCTATCCCCACCTGACCGTGAAGGACAACATGGGGCTCGGACTGAAGCAGGCGGGAATGCCGAAGGACGAGATCGAGACGCGAGTCGGCAAAGCATCGTCGATGCTGTCGCTGGGGCCCTATCTCGCGCGCCGGCCGGCCGAGCTCTCCGGGGGCCAGCGCCAGCGCGTCGCGATTGGTCGCGCCATCGTGCGCGAACCGGAACTTTTCCTCTTCGACGAGCCGCTTTCCAATCTCGATGCGGCGCTACGCGTCCAGACGCGCCTGGAGATCGCCCGCCTGCATCGCAGCCTGAAGGCGACGATGATCTACGTCACCCACGACCAGGTCGAGGCGATGACGCTGGCCGACAAGATCGTTGTGCTGAATGCCGGTGCGATCGAGCAGGTCGGTTCGCCGATGGAACTCTACAATCGGCCGGCCAACGTCTTCGTCGCTGGCTTCATCGGCTCGCCGATGATGAACTTTATCCCGGCAGAAAAGCTCAGCGACAAGGAGGCGAGGACGATCGGTGTTCGTCCCGAGCATCTGACGCTTTCGCGCGAGCAGGGGACCTGGAAGGCGAAAATCGTGCATGTCGAGCATCTCGGCGCCGATACGATCGTTTATCTGGAGACCGACCAATGCGGTCTGCTGACGGCGCGCCTCTTTGGCGAACACAAGTACGAGCCGGACGAGATTGTTTATGCGACGCCGGACATGGCGCATATGCATCGCTTCGATGAAAACGAGCAGGCGATACGGTAGGTGTGACTGGAAGAGTGGAGGGGCAGCCTCCTCCGCACCCTCGTGCCGTACGGGACTCTCTCACGCCTTCTGCGCCAGCCGGTCCGTCCGTTCCTCGATGCCGACATCGGCTTCGACGCTGTCGCCTCGGCCGCCATAAGGTAGGGTCCGAGGATGTAGGCAAGTACGGCGATGAAGAGCAGCGCCATCGGATTGATCGGCACAAATGACGCGACCGCAAGCGGGGTGAGGTCGCCGAAGATCGCTGAGGCCGCGCTCATCAGCGTGGTGACGACGATCCCCGCCGACAGGATCCAGGTCAGCAGCATCCAGAAAAAGGCGCCACGGAGAATGGCGCGCCCTTGTCCGCTTACTCAAGCAAGATCAATCGCGGACGACGAGCAGGTCGGCGGCCATGAAGCGGAGAGTGACGGTTTCGCCTGCCTGCGGCGGGGTGACACCCGGGCTGTTGAACATGTCGAAGGAAATGACGTTGCCGCCGACATTCATCCGGGTGCGGATGACGGAGCCGAGGAAGTGGGCGGAGATGACCTGACCGGTCAGCGCCGTATCGCTCTTGACGCTGTCGGAAAGCGAGCCCGCTTCGGGACGAAGCGCCAGCGAAACGGTGTCGCCCGCCTTGTAGGTTGCGAGCGACTGCTTGAGCGTCACGCCCTGGTCGCCGACCTGGATGCGGTTTGCCGCCGGATCGACGACCTTCGCCTCGATCATGTTCAGCGTGCCGACGAAGGAAGCGACGAAGCGGGTTGCCGGCGTATTGTAGACCTCGAAGGGTGTTCCGATCTGATCCGCCTTGCCGGCATTCATGACGACAATACGGTCGGAGATCGAAAGCGCCTCTTCCTGGTCGTGCGTCACGAAGATGGTGGTGATACCGAGCTTCTGCTGGATGAGGCGGATCTCTTCGCGCAGCGACACGCGGATCTTCGCATCGAGCGCGGAGAGCGGTTCGTCGAGCAGCAGAACCTGCGGCTTGACGGCAAGCGCGCGGGCAAGCGCCACACGCTGCTGCTGGCCGCCGGACATCTGGTAGGGGAAGCGATCAGCGAGATGGTCGAGGCGGATAAGACCCAGCATTTCATTCACGCGCGCATCGATGTCGGCCTTCGACATGCCTGCAACCTTAAGACCGAAGGCGACGTTGTCGTGCACGTTCATGTTCGGGAACAGCGCGTAAGCCTGGAAGACCATGCCGATGTTGCGCTGGTTCGGTTTCAGCGGGCGCTGATCCTTGCCGTTGATGAAGAGGCTGCCGCCGGTCGGCGTCTCGAAGCCGGCGATCATGCGCAGCACCGTGGTCTTGCCGCAGCCCGACGGCCCGAGGAAGGAGACGAATTCCCCCTTCTCGATGCTCATGTTGAAATTATGGACGACCTGAACCTGGCCGAAGGACTTCTGAAGATTGGTCAGCGTGAGGAATGACATGGCCAGTTACCTTGCGGGGGCGGATTTTTGGAAGCGGGAGATGAGGTTGAGCAGACCCATGCAGAGCCATGTGATCGAAAAGGCAATGACGGCGAGCGCCGACGGCTCGTAAGCCTTGTTGGCACCGACAAGCTGCAGATAAGGCCCGAAGGCCGGCCGGTTGAGGAGGGCAGCCATCGTGAATTCGCCCATGACGATCGCGAGCGTGATGAAGGCGCCGGACAGCACGCCGCTCATGACATTCGGGAAGATGCAGCGGAACATGATGGTTGGCCAGCTGGCACCGAGGCTTTCGGCCGCCTCTGTCAGCGTGCGGACGTCGATGGCGCGCATGGCGGTATCGACCGCTCGATACATGTAGGGCAGCGACAGCGTGATGTAGGAGCAGACGAGCAGGATGTTCGTGCCGGTCGTAGAACCCGTCAACGGCAGGACCGACGATGAATTGTACATGCGCAAATAGCCGAAGACTATGACGATCGCCGGGATAACCAACGGCAGCAGCGTCACGAATTCCACGATCGGGCGCATCTGTGGCAGGCGCAGGCGAACCCAATAGGCCGTCGGCACGACGAGCAGCATGCCGAAGACGATTGTCAAAAGGGCCATCAGCATGGAATAGCCAAAGGTCTCGCGGAACTGGATGTCCGAAAAGACCGACTGATAGGCATCGAAGCTGTATACGCCGCGGCGCATGCGCAGCGAAAACTCGATGGTGCCGATCAGCGGAATGATGAAATAGGACGCACCCAGAAAGATGGCGATCCAGGCGCCGAGACGTTGAGCTTTCATTTCTGCCACCGTTCGGCGCGCATGCGCAGCATCAGGTAAAGGACGTTGGAGACGCCGGTGATGACGATCATGCCGAGCGCGATCGCATAGCCGAGGTTCGGGTTGTGAAGGACATCGCCGCGGATCTGTGCGTAAAGCAGGATCGGAACAATGTTCAGGGAGCTTCCTGTCAGCGCATAGGCTGTGGCGATGGCGCCGAAGGCGTTTGCGAAGAGCAGTAGCGTCGTGCCGAGCAGGCTTGGCCAGAGGATCGGCAGGGCGATCATCGTCCAGTACTGGCGGTTCGTGGCGCCAAGGATTTCAGCGGCCTCGCGCCATTCCTTCTTCATGCCGTCGAGCGCCGGCGTGAGGATCAGCACCATCAGCGGGATCTGGAAATACATGTAGGTGATGGTGAGGCCGAAGAAGGATAAAAGGTTGAATCCGGTGCCGTAGAGATTGAAGCCAAACCAGTCGCGCAGGAAGATGGTGACGAGGCCGGTGCGGCCAAGCGTTGCCAAGAACGAGAAGGCGAGCGGCACACCGGCGAAGTTCGATGCGACGCCGGAGAAGGTCAAAAGCGTCGAGCGGACAGAGGAGGGCAGGCCGCCGAGGACGACTGCCCAGGCGAGAAAGAAGCCGATCAGCGCACCGCCGAGGGCGGACGCCACCGATACACGGATGCTGATCCAATAGGCGCTCATGATCGACGGCGTGAAGAGATCGCCGATGTTCTTGAACGTGAATTCGCCTTCCGGCGTGAGGAAGGCGCCGACGACGAGATAAAGCGTGGGGATGATCAGAAACAGCAGAGCGAAGATGACGAAGGGCGCGATACCCAGCCAGTCGATCACGCGATCCTTATTGATCAGGGGGGCGGTGCTCGCCATAGGCGTTGAAACGGTGCTCATACAAAGCTCATCCGGGGGCGTCGGAGTGAAAGAAAATGCCTCCCCGCTATAAGGGCGGGGAGGCCGGATGTCATGCCTTACTGAACGTTGGCGCCGACGACGCTATCCCACTTGGTGGTGATGGCGGTCTTGCCTGCGGCCTGCTCGTCGAGCGTCGGGAAGATAGCCTTGGCATAGCCTTCAGCCGGCGGCAGCTTGTCGAGCAGTTCCTTCGGAATCAGGCCCTTTTGGGCAAGATCGTTGAAGCGGATCGGGTGGCAATAGCCCTTCAGCCAGCCGAGCTGACCTTCGTCGGAATAGAGGTATTCCATCCACAGTTTGGCTGCATTCGGGTGCGGAGCAAAGGCGGAGATCGCCTGAACGTAGACACCTGCAACGACGCCCGATGCTGGAACGACGACTTCAACCGGTGGGTTGCCGTTGAGGCTGTCGCGCCAGGAGAGGCCGTTATAGTCCCAGGCGACGATGATCGGGGTGGAACCCTGAGCGAGCGACGCGGACTTGCCGATGACCGGAACGAGATTGCCGGCCTTGTTGAGCTCTGCGAAGTAAGCAAGACCTGCTTCGCCAGCCTTCGTGGCATCCTTTTCGCCCGCGGCAAGACCAGCGGCGTAGACGGCTTGAACAGCCTGGTTGGAAGCGCGCGGATCGCCAGCGAGCGAGACGGTGTTGGCATATTCGGACTTCTTCAGGTCGGCCCAATCCTTCGGGACGTTCTTGACGATGTCGGTGTTCACGACGAACGAAAGAACGCCGTAGTAGTCGCCGTACCAGAAGCCGTCGGCGTCCTTGGCGGAGTCCGGAATGGAATCCCACGTGGAGACCTTGTAGGGCTGGATGAGGCCTTCAGCCTTGGCCGACGGGCCGAAGGAGAGACCGACGTCGATGACGTCCGGGGCCTGCGGCCCGGTGTTGCCCTTGTTGGCCTTGATTGCTTCGATTTCATCGCCCGAACCTGCGTCCGGGTTCAGTTCGTTGACTTCGATGCCATACTTGGCCTTGAAGCCGGCAATGACGTCGCCATAGCCGCACCAATTGTGCGGGAGAGCGATGGTCGTCAGCGTGCCTTCCTTCTTGGCGGCAGCGATGAGTTCGGCGCTCGGTTCTGCTGCGGCAATCGCAGTCGAAGCTACGACGATCGCAGTAGAAAGCGAGAGCAGTCGAGAAATGTTAGAGATCACTGTTGTTCTCCTTCGGTTTTCAGTGGTCTGGCGATGCTGTTACTGGCGTTGCATGAAGCTTGTATGACGGTCACGTGACGTTCGTTTTTCTTATGATTTCAGTATTTTTCGAATTCTGTTTCGTCTGCGACACGCAGTTCTATTTCCTTCACGCAGCCTCATTGTTTTTGTTCGTTCCTGCCTCTCCTCCTAGCCGGGTTTTCGGAAGAGCTTGGTCTGTTCGAACAGGCCCTCCAGTGTTTTCATGCGCTCCTTCGTCTCGTCCCAGGTGGTGTTCTGGACCGCTTCGATGAGCGCTTCGACGATAAAGAGCGTGACGACCGAGGAATCCCAGGCCGACGGTGCCTCGATCTGGACGCGGAAGGCGTGTCTTGCGAGCTTTGCCGCTGGCGATCCCCACTGGTCCGTGAAGACGATAATTTCGGCGCCGCGCGTGCGGGCCGCCTGGGCAAGGCTTACCATCTCCTGCTCATAGCGGCGGATGTCGAAGATGATCAGCAGATCTCCTGCATTCATGTTGAGAACATACTGGGGCCAGCTCGACGAGTTGGACGACAAGAGGGCGGTATTCGGCCGGATGACCTGCATGTGTGTGAAGAAGTATTCCGCAAGCGCGCCCGTGATGCGCCCGCCGACGAAATAAAGGCCGCGCTTGCGATCCGAAAGCAGGGTAGCGGCGCTGTTGAAGGTCGCGGTGTCGAGGTCGCTCAGCGTTTGGCGCAGATTGCCGATGATGGCATCGGCGAAACGGTTGAGGATATGGGTGCCAGGCGCATTGGAAGCCCACCGGTCGTGCTTGGCGATCGGATTGGAGATCGTCGCTTCGACCTCCTGATGCAGATGCGCCTGGAAATCGGGGTAACCCTTGAAGCCGAGCTTCTGGACCATGCGGACGACGGTGGGAGTCGAGACGCCGGCGTTTTCGGCAATCGTGGTGATGCTGCCCAGCCCTGAAACGGGATAGTTATCCAGCAGACTCTCGGCCAATTGCTTCTCGGCGCGCGTCAGCGCTTCGAAATGCGAATGGATGACGTCCGAAACCGTCTTCGACGCAGCGCTCACGCGATCTTGCTCCCCGGGATTGGTCTTGTGCCACTTTCCCACTCAAAGTTAACAACGCTGTCACAATCTATGTCAACCACTGTCATGAAAAGAAATTTTCAGAGCGCGCTTGACACCGCCGGAAGACTGAAGAATTCTTTTCTTTAAAGATTTTATTAAGGGAAGGGCAGGCGCGGGCAAGTGCTCACTCAGCTCATGATTTTAAGCGAAGCGGATGGAGACTGCGTCGCCATCGAGCGGCCGCATGGCAAGGGCCCGTTGCTGGTCATCTGCGAACACGCCTCGCGAGCGCTACCCGAGCAGTTCGGCAATCTCGGCCTTTCCGAGGAAGCGTTGAATAGCCACATCGCCTGGGACCCAGGCGCTTTGGCCGTTGCACGCGGCATCTCGACGGCGCTTGATGCAACACTCGTCTTTCAGCGCTTCTCTCGTCTGGTCTACGACTGCAACCGCCCGCCCGAATCGCCGGGCGCAATGCCCGAGAAGAGCGAAATCTATGCCATCCCCGGCAATCAGAATCTGAGCGCAAAGGAGCGGCACGCCCGTACCGAAGCGCTGTATCTTCCTTTCCACGATGCAGTAAGCCGTCTCATCAAGGACCGTCGGGCGCAGGGGCAGGAGACGGTCATCGTCACTGTTCACAGTTTCACGCCGGTCTATAATGGCAAGGAGCGTGCCGTCGAGCTCGGCATCCTGCACGATGCCGACAGCCGCCTGGCAGACAGCATGTTGGCAGGGGCGGCTGACGCGCCGCTCTACAAGACCGAACGCAACAAGCCCTATGGCCCTGAGGACGGCGTGACGCACACGCTGATCCTGCACGGCCTATCGAACGGGCTCCGCAATGTAATGATCGAGGTCCGCAACGACCTCATCAGCGACGATGCCGGCCAAGGGGTCATGGCCGACTATCTGACGGGGCTTCTCCAGCAAAGCCTGGAAGCCTGACCATAAAAGAAAAGACCCCAGGGAGCAGTCTAACTGCGATCTGTCCGTATGGCGAAAGCCGCGGGCAACTTTGGCACTGGATCTGCGGCAATTCCGCTGCTGATCGTCAAATAGGGGGAAGTCATGTCGGACTATACCGAACTTGATAAGAAGCAGGATATGAGCATCCTGCATTCGATGGGCTATGCCCAGGAACTGGAACGGCGGATGAGTTCGTTCTCGAACTTTGCCGTCTCCTTCTCGATCATCTGCATCCTTTCCGGCGGCATCAATTCGCTGGCGCAGGCGACTGCCGGCGCGGGTGGTGCTGCGATCGGCATCGGCTGGCCACTCGGTTGCTTCATATCGCTCGTCTTCGCCGTGGCGATGGCGCAGATCAGCTCCGCCTATCCGACCGCGGGCGGCCTCTACCACTGGGGTTCCATCCTCGGCAACCGCTTCACCGGCTGGCTGACCGCCTGGTTCAACCTGCTTGGCCTCGTGACGGTACTCGGTGCCATCAACGTCGGGACCTACTACTTCTTCATGGGTTCCTTCGGCACGAGCTATCTCGGGCTGACGGACACGACATTCGTTCGCATCGTCTTCCTGATCATCATCACCGGTGCGCAAGCGCTCGTGAACCATATGGGCATCGGCCTGACCGCCAAGCTCACGGACTTCTCTGGCTACCTGATCTTCGCCACGGCAATCGTACTTGCCGCAGTTTGCCTGATCGCTGCTCCGTCCTATGAGTTCGGGCGTCTCTTCACCTTCGCCAACTATTCGGGCGAAACTGGAGGCAATGTCTGGCCTGCCACGTCCGGTACCTGGGTGTTCCTGCTCGGCCTCCTGCTGCCGATCTACACGATCACCGGCTATGACGCGTCGGCGCATACGTCGGAAGAGACTGTAAACGCGGCTCGCTCCGTGCCGCGCGGCATGATCTCCTCTGTGCTCTGGTCAGCACTCTTCGGCTACATCATGCTTTGCGCATTCGTGCTGATGCTGCCCAGCATGGACGAAGCTGCCAAGCAGGGCTGGAACGTGTTCTTCTGGGCGATGGACAGCCAGGTGAACCCGATCGTCAAGGACATCTTGTATCTTGCCATTCTGGTCAGCCAATGGCTGTGCGGCCTCGCAACCGTCACCTCGGTTTCCCGCATGATCTTCGCCTTCTCGCGTGACGGCGGTCTGCCGGCATCCAAGGCGCTGTCGAAGGTCAGCCCGAAACACCGCACGCCGGTAGCCGCGATCTGGACGGGTTCTATCCTCGCCGTCCTCTTCGTGTGGGGGTCGTCGCTCGTTTCGATCGGCGAAACGCCGGTCTATACCATCGTTGTTTCGTGCACCGTCATCTTCCTATTCTTCTCCTTCGCGATCCCGATCACGCTCGGCCTCTTCGCCTGGGGTACGTCGAAGTGGGACAAGATGGGGCCGTGGAACCTCGGCGAGGGGACGTTCAAGCTCTTTGCTGTGCTCTCGATCATTGCAATGGTGCTTATCTTCGTTCTCGGCATCCAGCCGCCGAATGACTGGGCGCTCTATATCACCGTGGGCTTCCTTGTTGTGACTGGCATCGTCTGGTACGGCTTTGAAAAGCGCCGCTTCAAGGGCCCGCCGATCGGCGAGGAAGTCGCCAAGCGCCAGGCTGAAATCGCGGCTGCCGAAAAGGCGGTTGGCGAAGCGTAAGAAAATCGAGCTTCCCTCTCTAATGGCGGGGCCGCCGTTCGCGCGGCCCCATCACCGGTTCAACGAAAGGGCATATGGTCGGTCATGGCCGCCGCTGCATGCCATTTCGTTGCCCCGAGTTTCCAATCCAGATTTCAGGCGGATAAATGATGAGCAACAGCTATACTTTCGATGATCTCAAGAAGGACGTGGCCGAGGGGGGCATCGATACGGTTCTCGCATGCCAGGTGGACATGCAGGGCCGCTTGATGGGCAAGCGCTTCCAGGCGGAATATTTCCTCGAAAGCGCCTGGAAGGAAACGCATAGCTGCAACTATCTGGTCGCGACCGACATGGAGATGGAAACCGTCTCCGGTTATAAGGCGACGAGCTGGGAGAAGGGTTACGGCGACTACACGATGAAACCGGACCTTTCGACGCTGCGCCGCATTCCCTGGCTCGAAGGAACGGCCCTGGTCCTTTGCGATCTGCTCGACCATCACACGCACGAAGAGGTGCCGCATTCGCCGCGCGCCATCTTGAAGAAGCAGGTCAAGCGGCTTGAAGACATGGGCATGAAGGCCTTCATGGCATCCGAGCTTGAATTCTTCCTCTTCGACCAGACCTATGAGGCGGCGCATGCCGTCGGCTACCGAAATCTCAAGCTCGCCAGCGCCTACAACGAGGACTACCACATCTTCCAGACGACCAAGGAAGAGGATGTGATGCGGGCGATCCGTACCGGTTTGCAGGGTGCGGGCATTCCGGTCGAGAATTCCAAGGGTGAGGCTTCGGCGGGGCAGGAGGAAATCAATGTGCGCTACGCCGACGCGCTGACGATGGCTGACCGCCACGCCATCATCAAGAACGGCTGCAAGGAAATCGCCTGGTCGAAGGGCAAGGCGATCACTTTCCTCGCCAAATGGAGCTATACGTCGGCCGGCAGCTCCTCTCATATCCATCAGTCGCTCTGGAGCGCCGACGGCAAGACGCCGCTGTTCTTCGATGAGAAGGGTACATACGGCATGTCGCCGCTGATGCGGAACTACGTCGCCGGCCTTCTCGCCCACGCGAGCGAGATCACCTATTTCCTGGCGCCCTATATCAATTCCTACAAGCGCTTCATGGCCGGCACCTTCGCGCCGACGAAGGCGATCTGGAGCAAGGACAACCGCACCGCCGGCTACCGCCTCTGCGGCGACGACACAAAGGCGATCCGCATCGAATGCCGCGTCGGCGGTTCGGACCTCAATCCATATCTCGCCTTTGCAGCACTGCTGGCGGCTGGCATTGAGGGGATTGAGAACAGGCTCGAACTCGAAGCGCCGTTCGTCGGCGACGCCTATGGCGCGCGAGATATCCGCGAGATTCCACATACGTTGCGTGCCGCGACGGTTGCCATGACGGAATCGAAGATGCTGCGGAAGGCTTTCGGCAACGACGTCATCGACCACTACACGCGCGCTGCCGAATGGGAGCAGGAGGAATACGACCGCCGCGTGACGGATTGGGAAGTGGCGAGAGGCTTTGAAAGGGCGTAAGGCATTTTGCGGCGTGTCGTTGCTCGCCCTCACAGCCCGCTTTGACGGGGGCGAGGGGAGCGTTTTGAGTGACGAGACCAGGTGCGGCTCCTTCCTTCGCCCCGCGGGAAAAGTGCTGGCCGGCGGATGAGGGGCTGGTGCCCGAAGAGATGTGAAGAATACAAAGGCAGGATTCGATCATGACTATGATCCAATGCATTTCGCCGGTCGACGGATCGGTTTACGCAGAGCGCTCCGCGCTCTCGCTGGAGGCGGCCAAGGAAGCTGTCGCCCGCGCCCGCAAGGCGCAGAGGACCTGGGCGAAGCGGCCGCTGGAGGAGCGCGTGCAGCTTGTGCTCAAAGGCGTCGCGCGGCTCAACGAGATGTCCGATCTCGTCGTGCCGGAGCTCGCCTGGCAGATGGGCCGGCCGGTCAAGTATGGCGGCGAATATCGGGGCTTCAACGAGCGTTCCAACTATGTCGCGTCGATCGCTGCCGACGCGATGGCGCCGCTTGTTGTCGAAGAGAGCGACACGTTCGAGCGCCGTATCGAGCGTGAAGCACACGGCGTCGTGTTCGTGATCGCTCCGTGGAACTACCCTTATATGACGGCGATCAATACCATCGCTCCGGCGCTGATGGCAGGCAATACCGTTATCCTGAAACATGCGTCGCAGACGCTGCTGGTGGGCGAGCGCCTGGTTCAAGCTTTTGTCGAGGCAGGAGTTCCTGAGGATGTCTTCCAGAACGTGTTCCTCGATCACGAAACGACCTCGGCGCTGATTGCGGCAGGAAGCTTCAATTTCATCAACTTCACGGGTTCGGTCGAAGGTGGGCGTTCCATGGAACGGGCTGCAGCCGGCACCTTTACGGGCCTCGGCCTCGAACTCGGCGGCAAGGATCCGGGCTACGTCATGGAAGACGCCGATCTCGATGCGGCCGTCGATACGCTGATGGATGGCGCGACCTACAATTCCGGCCAATGCTGCTGCGGCATCGAGCGCATCTATGTGCATGAGTCGCTTTATGACAGTTTCGTCGAGAAGTCGGTCGCCTGGGTTTCCAACTACAAACTCGGCAATCCGCTCGATCCGGAAACCTCGCTCGGTCCAATGGCGAACAAGCGTTTCGCCAAGGTCGTGCGCGAGCAGATCGCCGATGCCGTTTCGAAGGGTGCCAGGACGCTCATCGATCCGAAGCTCTTCCCGCAGGATGACGGCGGTGCCTATCTCGCGCCGCAGATTCTGGTCAATGTCGATCACTCGATGGCCTTCATGCGCGAAGAAACCTTCGGCCCGGCCGTCGGCATCATGAAGGTCAAGAACGACGCCGACGCGATCGCGCTGATGAACGACAGCCAGTACGGGCTGACGGCTTCGCTCTGGACGAAGGACCCGGAGCGGGCAGGGCGGCTCGGCCGCGAAATCGAAACCGGGACCGTCTTCATGAACCGTGCCGATTACCTCGATCCGGCGCTTTGCTGGACCGGCGTCAAGGAAACCGGCCGCGGCGGCTCGCTGTCGATCATCGGCTTCCACAATCTGACGCGCCCGAAATCTTATCACCTCAAGAAAGTCACAGCATGAGCAGCAGCAATATCACAGCCAACTGGAGCTATCCGACAGCCGTCAAGCTCGGCCGCGGCCGCATCAAGGAGCTGGCGGACGCCTGCAAGAGCCTTGGCATGAAGAAGCCGCTGCTGATTACCGACCGCGGCCTGGCTTCCATGGCGATTACCAAGAATGCGCTCGACATCCTGGAAGATGCAGGCCTCGGCCGCGCGATCTTCGCAGACGTCGATCCGAACCCGAACGAGAAGAACCTCGAGGCCGGCGTGAAGGCTTTCAAGGACGGCGGCCATGACGGCGTCGTCGCCTTCGGCGGTGGTTCGGGCCTCGATCTCGGCAAGTGCGTCGCCTTCATGGCCGGCCAGACGCGACCGGTCTGGGATTTCGAGGATATTGGGGACTGGTGGACGCGTGCGAGCGTCGAGAAAATTGCGCCGATCGTTGCGGTGCCGACGACGGCCGGCACTGGCTCGGAAGTCGGCCGCGCCAGCGTCATCACCAATTCCACAACGCATGTGAAGAAGATCATCTTCCATCCAAAGTTCCTGCCGGGCGTCGTCATCGCCGATCCGGAGCTGACGGTCGGCATGCCGAAGATCATCACCGCCGGGACCGGCATGGATGCTTTTGCGCATTGCCTGGAAGCCTACTCCTCGCCCTTCTATCATCCGATGTCTGCCGGGATCGCGCTGGAAGGCATGCGCCTCGTCAAGGAATTCCTGCCGCGTGCCTATAAGGAGGGGACGGACCTCGAAGCCCGCGCCAACATGATGGCAGCTGCCGCCATGGGCGCTGTCGCCTTTCAGAAGGGCCTCGGTGCCATCCATGCGCTGTCGCATCCGATCGGCGCCGTCTACAACACGCATCACGGCATGACCAATGCCGTCGTGATGCCGGCGGTGCTGCGCTTCAACCGCGCAGCGATCGAAGAAAAGATCGCACGCGCTGCGGCCTATCTCGGCATCTCCGGCGGCTTCGACGGTTTTTACGATTACGTGCTGAAGCTTCGCTTTGAACTCGGGATTCCGGAAAGCCTTTCGGCCATGGGAATCGCACCGGACCGGATCGATGCGCTCTCGGCGATGGCAATCGAAGACCCAAGCGCGGGCGGCAATCCCGTCCCGATGACGCTCGAAAATACCAAGACGCTTTTTAAAGACTGCTTCTGATCACATAAGGCGGACCGTCAAAACTTGCCCGGAAAGCCCAGCTTTCCGGGCTTTTTTCATTGTCCGGCATCCCAACTTTTAGGGATGTGAAAAATGCGGGTTGCAATTTCGGCGCGTTTGTTTGGATTTTGTTAACCATCATCGGAAAGGATACGTTAACCGCACGATGAACCCGAAAGTGCGCAAGAGAGCGATATCCGGCTCGCGATATTTCCCTTCGAGGATCGAACATGCCAGTCATCACATTTGCAAACACCAAGGGCGGAGCAGGCAAGACCACGGCTGTCCTTCTGCTCGCGACGGAACTCGCCCGCAAAGGTTCCCGCATCACCATTCTCGATGCCGATCCTCAGCACTGGATTTCGCGCTGGCACGAGATTTCCGGCCATGTGGCGAATATACAGGTCATCGACTTCGTGACGTCCGCCTCGCTTCCGCAGCATATCAGCGAGAACAAGCATTCCACGGACTACTTTATCATCGATCTGCCGGGCGCACGCAATCCGCTGCTGGCCACCGCAATCGGTCTCTCCGACCATGTGCTGATCCCAATCCAGGGCTGTGCCATGGATGCGCGCGGCGGGGCGCAGGTGCTGGAACTCCTGCAGTATCTAGATGAGAAGGCGGGCATCAAGATCGGCCATTCGGTGGTGCTTACCCGTGTCAATTCAATGGTGACCACCCGTGCACTGCAACTCGTCAAGGCGCTGCTCAACGAGCGGAACGTTCCGGTCCTCGATACGGCGATCATCGAACGTGCAGCATTCCGCGACATCTTCGATTGCGGCGGCACGCTGCACGATATGGACCCAATGCGGGTTTCTAATCTCGAGAAGGCTTGCGAGAATGCGCTCTGTTTTGCCGAGGAAATCATCCGCAAGGTGCCGGTCAAGCTTCCCGCTTCCGCCCGGACGACCGGACCGCTGATCCGTTCTGCGGCTTGAATATTGGGATGATTTGAACCAGCCGCCGGAGCGATCCGGCGGTTTTCTTGTTTGGGCTCGGCTCAAACTTGTGTCGTGGCGGACACGCTCACCCTAACAATCTCCCCGTGAACGGGGAGATGGACTGATTACGAAATGGCTAAGCGAAGCGGAGAAGGCGCGGCATAGCTCTCGTCAGATAGAGAAAAGGTGCCGGGAGGCGGATGAGGACAGCGGCTTGCCCTGCCGCTGACGCCAATTCAATCGACGAACTCGACCGTCACGCCGGGCTTCACCATCTTGGCAAGTTCCGTGGCATCCCAATTCGTCAGACGAATGCAGCCGTGGCTCTGGGTGCGGCCGATCTTCGATGGTTCCGGCGTGCCGTGAATGCCGTAGGTCGGCCTCGAAAGGGCGATCCAGACCGTGCCGACTGGACCATTCGGGCCGGGCGGGATATTCAGGATGCGGTCGTTTGCGCCCTGCTGGAAGTTGATCTTCGGGTTGTAGGTATAGCCAGGGTTCAGAGCGACGCGCTCCACGTTGACGAGGCCGGAGGGCGAAGGGGTATCGCTGGAGCCGATTGAGGCGGGATAGGCGGCGACGAGGTTACCCGCAGCGTCATAGGCGAAGACCTGCTTCTTGGCCTTGTCCGCGAGAATCTTTGCGACGGTGCCGGTCTTGGCTTGCCCGGCATTGACGACCTTGATGATCGTGCCGGGCACTGTGAAGTCTGCGCCCGGGTTCATTTCCTTGAGGAAGGCTTCGTCCATGTGGAAGCGCTCGGCAAGCATTTCGGTCGTCGAGGTATAGGCCATCGAAGGCAGAAGCGCCTTTTGCGAATAGTCTTCCGGAATCGCGGCCACATAGGGCCCGGCGGCATCTGCTGGCGTGATCGTATAGCTGGTGATGGGTAATCCGCCCGACAGGCGAAGCTGCTCGAGGATCGCTTCTGTATTGTTGGGGTCGAGCTTTTCGCCGGTCATCTGCTCATAGGCATAGATCGCCTTGGTGACGTTGGACCCCATATGGCCATCGATGACGCCCGGAGAAACGCCCGCGCGGTCGAGGAAGACCTGGATAGCGACGATCTCAGGCTTCGATTTTCCCTTGAGCGTGATGACCGGTTCTGAGGGCGGCGACGGTTGCATGTCGCCAGGGAACGGCTGATCCGGCTCGATCGACGCATAGTTCTCGTTTTGCGGGTAGCTTTCTCCGTTGGCATCCGGATAGGGCTGGTCGTAAAGTGGATCGCGCTGGATTTCCGCATCGCGCGGGATCGAGCCGGTCACGGCGCCGCGCTCCACATAACGCGTGCTTCCGTAGCTGTTGTCCAGGTAGTAGGGGTCATTGTTCTGGGCTTCGCGGGCAGGCGGGCGCGGATAATAGCCGCTGCTGCGCATTTCCGTCGCGACGACGTTGCCGTAACCATCGAGCAGGACGCGGTTACCGTTGCGATCGCGCGAATAATAGACGTCGGCGCCCGGTGGAATGTAATCGATGATCGCACCGTCGGGAGTCACCATCACGACATCGCGCTGGCGGCGGCCGTACTGCTGCGCGTCGGCAACCGGTGCGGCAGCGGCAAGGGCCAGCACGACTGCGGCGAGGGAGACCCCCGATTTCAAAAAGCGATTCACGTTTTACACCTCGAACAGTGATTTGGCCGACACACACCTGCGAATTTTGACGCTAGTGTGGAATTTATGAATTCGTACTAAACAAAAGATGAAAATCGCCGTGCTTTCTGCTTAGCCAAAACGTTTGGTTTGGCAAGCGGGTTCCATGGCGCATCGCCGGTTGTGCGCAACCGGTTTGCCGCGATTGACGAAAGTGCGGCCGGATCCTAACCCTACGGCAGCTTGAAGATCGGGAGGAATTGCAATGATCGAGTTTGCCGCCGCCAAGGGGCCGCGCCTGATGCTGGACGAAACATCGGTGATGGATATCGGCGGATGCATCGTCGACGGCGTCGATATCGCGCCGAAGCGCGCCATCCCGGACGATGGCGATCCGCGTATCGACCACTCGCTCGAAGGCTTTCTCTTCACCTGCGGTCCGGATCACATCCGCCATCGCGAGCCGATCCCGGGGCGGACGGATGGCAAGGTCTACCCGCTGCACGGTTCGGCCTCCGGTCATCCGGCGAAGGTTCTCTGGACCAAATTCGAAAACGGCAATGCCGAGTGCTGCGCCGACATCGATATCGTCACCGTCGAAGGATTGCCGCAGCGGATCGAACGGCTTTGGCGCATCGACGGCGCGACGGGGGAGGTCTCGCTGGACGACAGGGTGGTCAACACCAGCGACCAGGCAGCGCCGACCTTCCTCATGTACCACATGAATACCGGCGGCAAATGGCTCGATGCCGGTACGCGGCTGGAAGGGACGATGCTCGAAGGTGGCGGTTTTCCGTGGACCTTCGGCGAAGAGCTTGGCGGCCTCTTTTGCGTCGAAGCTCCGGCCATGACGGATGGCTTTGCCGAAGTCCGTCTCGGTCCGATGAAAGCCGCGGGCGGCAAGACGCTGTGCGTGCGTTTCCGCGCGGATACGCTGCCGCACCTGCAGGTCTGGCGGAACCAGAAGGGGCCGGCGGACGTTTTCGGCATCGAACCGGTTTCGCATCGCTGGGTCTCGCGAAGCGAGCTTCATGCAGGCGACGAGTTCGACATGCTGCAGCCGGGCGAGAGCCGCAGCTATGCGCTTCGCTTCGCCTTCCTCTGAGCGAACTGTTGTTGACGCTTCCGGTCCCGCATCGTAGAGCTTCTGCCATTGATTTTCAGGAGGAACGCGCGATGGACATCCGCCAGATCGACGACGAATATTCGGTATCCGGTCAGATCACGCTGGAAGATCTCGATCAGATCAAGGCGATGGGCTTCAAGTCGATCGTCTGCCATCGCCCGGACCAGGAAAGCCCGGACCAGACGCCGTTTTCCCTGATCGAAGCTCGCGCCAAGGAACTCGGCATCGACATCGCGCATGTCCCCGTCGGCCCGATGGGCGTGACGGAGGAAGCCGTGCAAGGCATGGTCGACGCACTCGACGAATTTCCGCGCCCGATGCTCGGCTATTGCCGTTCCGGCGCACGCTCTACCGCGATCTATCAGAAGACCCATCATATTCGCGGCTGATCTTTTGGCGCGGCTTTCGGCCGCGCCCTTTATTTCATAAAACTCAGGAGAACATCATGAGCATCAAGCGTATCGACGTCGGCGCCCGCATGAGCGGCGCGGTCATCCACGGCAACACCGTCTATCTCGCAGGCCAGGTCGGCGAAGGCGAGAGCGTGACCGATCAGTGCAAGTCGGCGCTCGCCGAAGTCGATCGTCTGCTTGCCGCTGCAGGTTCCAGCAAGTCGAAGATTCTGCAGACGCTGATCTATCTCTCCGACATTTCCTACTTTGCGGAAATGAATGCTGCCTGGGAAGCCTGGGTCGACCCCAAGAACACTCCAGCACGCGCCACCAGCGAGGCCAAGCTCGCCGCACCGAAATACAAGGTCGAATTCATCGTCATCGCCGCAATCGACTGAAATCGGCGCCATTTGCCAGTTTCAAAGCCGGTGGGTTCGCTCACCGGCTTTTTGTTTGCGCGATTTCGGTAAGCGTGCGCGTCGGCGTGATCGCCTCGGGATCGAGCTTCACCTCGATGATCGAAGGCTTGCCGCTGGCGCGCGCTCGCTCAAAAGCAGACGCGAAGTCCTCGGTTTTCTCCACCGTTTCACCATGGCCGCCATAGGCACGGGCAAGAGCGGCGAAATCCGGATTGGTGAGATCCGTACCGCTGACACGGCCGGGATAGTCGCGTTCCTGATGCATGCGGATCGTGCCGTAGATGCCGTTGTTGATGACGAGGGCGATGATTGGGAGGTCGTAGCGGACGGCGGTGGCGAATTCCTGCCCGTGCATCAGGAAGCAGCCGTCGCCGGCAAAGCAAATGACTTCACGCTCCGGAAAAAGCCGCTTGGCGGCCACGGCAGCCGGCAGGCCGTAACCCATCGAGCCGGAAGTGGGGGCCGCCTGCGTATTGAACTTCCGAAAGCGATGGAAGCGGTGCAGCCACGTGGCATAGTTGCCGGCACCATTGGTGAAGATCGTGTCGGCCTTCGTGTTGCCCTCGATCCATTCCATGATCGGTCCCATGTGAACGGCGCCGGGGCCTGTTTGCGGCGGCTTCGACCAGGCAAGATAGGCTTGGTGCATATGCTCCGTCCGTTTCGCCCAGCGCGGTTCGGCCGGGGCTTCGAGATCGGTAAGGGCGGCGACGAAGTCCTGCGGCGATGCGCAGATCGCAAGCTCCGGACGGTAGATGCGGCCAAGTTCGGACGGGTCGGGATAGATGTGGACGAGCGATTGCGCCGGGTAGGGGACGTCGACGAGTGTATAACCTGACGACGGCATTTCCGACATCCGGGCGCCGAGCAGGATGAGCAAATCGCTCTCCTTGATCTCCTTTGCCAGCACCGGATTGATGCCGATGCCGACATCACCGGCATAGCCCGGATTAAGGTGATCGAAGAGCATCTGGCGGCGGAAGGAGCAGCCGACCGGCAGCTTGAACCGTTCGGCAAAGACGCGGAAATCGGCAACCGCATCTGCATCCCAGCGTGTGCCGCCGAGAATGACCATCGGCCGTTCGGCCTTCAGGAGCCGCATGTAGAAATCGTCGACCTGTCGGCGCCCGGGATGAGCGGGAACGCGGGCATAAGGCTTGGCACGCGGCGCTTCGACTTCGTCGCGCAACATGTCCTCGGGCAGTGACAGCACGACAGGCCCGGGCCTGCCGGAAGTGGCAACGGCAAAGGCGCGGGTCACGAATTCGGGAATGCGCGCCGCATCGTCGATTTCGCCGACCCATTTGGCATATTCGGTCAGCGCGCGGCGGAACTCGACCTCCTGGAAGGCTTCGCGCTCGCGGGCATCGCGCTGGACCTGGCCGATGAAGAGGATCATCGGGATCGAATCCTGCCTGGCGATATGCAGGCCCGCCGTGGCGTTGGTGGCTCCAGGCCCGCGGGTGACCATACAGATGCCGGGTTCGCCGGTGAGACGGCCCCAGCAATCGGCCATCATCGCGGCACCGCCTTCCTGACGGCAGACGATCACTTCGATATCGGTGTCATAAAGCGCGTCCAGCACGGCGAGGAAGCTTTCGCCGGGCACGCAGGAAAGTCGCTTGACCCCGTTTGCCTTCAGCGCTTCGACAATCAGCTCGCCGCCGGTCTTCTTCATGGTGAAGATTTCCCCTCCCGTTTAGCGCGCTCCAATGCCTCGAGCTCAGCCACGACCTCTTCCTGATGCTCGCCAAGCCGAGGGCCTGGCCTCTCGTAACGCAGGGGCGTTTCGGAGAGCACGACCGGCGTCCTCACGCCGGGGATAACGTTTCCTGCCGCATCCGGCAAATCGATGCGCAGTCCGCGCGCCTTGATCTGCGGATCTGCGAACATCTCCTCGATCGTGTTGATCGCGCCGGCTGGCACGGCATTCTCTTCGCAGACTTTCAGCAGGTCGGCTTTCTGCCATCTCAACGTTTCGGTCGAGATCAGGCGGCGCACCTCGTCGCGGTTGACGACGCGGGCCTTGTTGGTCGAAAAACGCTCGTCGCCGGCGACGCCATCGAGGCCGAGGATCGTGCAGAGACGCCGGAACTGGTTGTCATTGCCGACGGCGAGGATCAGGTAACCGTCCGCGCTTGGCACGACCTCGTAAGGAGAGATATTCGGATGGGCGTTTCCGAGCCGCGCCGGCGCGCGGCCGGAGATCAGGTAGTTCATGTTTTGATTGGCGAGCACGGCGGATTGCACGTCGAGCAGCGCCATATCGACGAGCTGGCCTTTACCGGTTTTCAGCGCATGGATGAGGGCTGCCTCGATCGCTGCGACGGCATAGATGCCGGTGAATATATCGGCGATGGCGACACCTGCTTTCATCGGCTGGCGATCCGGCTCGCCGGTGATCGACATGAAGCCGGACATGCCCTGGACGATATAGTCATAGCCCGCGAGGCTGGCATAGGGGCCAGACTGGCCGAAGCCGGTGATGGAGCAGTAGACGAGCTTCGGATTGATCTTGCGCAGGCTCTCGTAGTCGAGCCCGTACTTGACGAGGCCGCCGAGCTTGAAATTCTCGATCAAGACATCGGCCGTTGCCGCGAGGCGTCGCACCAGCGACTGGCCTTCCTCTGTCTTCAAATCGGCCGTGACAGAGCGCTTGTTGCGATTGGCGGAGTGATAATAGGCAGCTGAAAGGTTTTCGCCGTCGCCGCCCTCGACGAAGGGAGGCCCCCATTGCCGCGTATCGTCGCCGCCGTCCGGATTTTCGACCTTGATGACGTCCGCGCCGAGATCGGCCAACATCTGCCCGGCCCAAGGGCCTGCAAGGACGCGGGCGAGCTCGATCACCCTGATGCCGGCAAGCGGCGGTTTCTTACTACTGTCCGTCATGTTCCTCCCGAGAACGGATCATGGTGCCCGCGTTGCCTCAGATGTATCGGATACGGGTTTGGATGCAAAGCGGCGCTCGCGCCAGATGATGTAGAGTCCGGATGCGATGATGATGAGGATGCCCAGCCATTTGATGGCATCGGGAAAATCGCCGAAAACCAGCCATGCGAAGATCGTAGCTGAGACGATCTCGAAGTATTGCAACGGCGCCAAAGTGGAGGCGGGTGCGGAGCGATAGGCATAGACGCCGAGAATGCTGGCGATCGCGGCCGTTACACCGACGCCGAGGAGCCAGACGAGACCTATCATGGATGGCATTACCGGTTCGAACACATCCGAGCCGGTTCCACGTGCGAAGAAAAGCAGGACGCCGCAAAAGAGCAGGCCCCACAAGCCCATGTGAAACTGCATCACCCATGGGTCCTCGCGCTGCGCCAGGGCCCTGTTCATCATCGCGGAGATGGCGATGCAGACTGCGCTGACGACCGGCAACAACGCCACGTAGCCGACCTCCTGGAAGCTTGGCTGAATGACCAGTATCGCGCCGAAAAAGCCGACGCCGCAGGCTGTGTAGCGCCGCCAACCGATCGTCTCGCCCAGAAAAAGGCTGCTCAGGATGGTGAGGATGATGGGTTCGACGAAGAAGATCGCGATCGCATCTGCGACCGCCATGTATTTCAGTGTGGTGACGAACGAGATCATCGAAATGGTGATGATGGCGCCGCGGATCGCGTGGAAGAGGCTCTGCCTCCATGATGAATCCGTCAGTTTTTTGCGCCAGATAACGATCGGAAGCATGCAGAGAGCCTGTATGGCAAAACGTGCTGCGGTGATCTCCGCGGACGGAACCGTCGTGATGGCAAGCTTGGAGAAAATATCGATCAGCGGCGATACGAGCACCGAAAAAAACATGAGCATCAGGCCCATGCTGACTTCGGAGGAGCTATTCTTCGTTATTGCGCTGTTCATTTCTGGTCCGCTCAGGGTCTTGCGGTTGCTTCATCGCACCAATCGGCAAAGGCCGAAATCGCCGCTTCGGCGCCGATCTCGTTCAGCGTCTCGTGCCGCTTATCCTGATATATTTCGGCCGTGATACGGGAGAAACCATGCCGTTTCAAATGGTTTGACAGCCACACCACCGCTTTTCCGAAATCGGTCGCTGGATCCTTTCCGCCGCCGACGAGGTGGATTGGCAGGTTCCTTCGCAACCTGTCCAGATGCTGCTTCTGTGGCGCCCGAAAGGTGAGTTCGAATATATCGAGCCAGAGCGAAACGGAAGCATCGAAGCCGCAGAGGGGATCGGCGATGTATTTGTCGACTTCGGCCGGATCGCGCGAGAGCCAGTCAAATTCGGTCCGGTGGCCGGGGATGGATTTGCCCCAGGCGTCGAAGGTGAGCTTCGGCAGCAGGCCGCTCGGAACGTCGGAACCTTTCAGGGCTTTCTCGGCAAGCAGGATGGCTTGCGCGGCCCGGCCTGTCAGACCGACAGCGAAATTCGAATTCCACACGGCGACGGCATCAAATTTTTCCGGATAGGTCACTGCAGCGTTGAGCGCGATCAGCCCTCCCATGGAGTGGCCGAAGAGGATCATGGGAAGGTTTGGATGGTACCCTGCCGCATAGTCCCGCATGGCGACCATGTCGGCAAGAACCTGCTCCACCCCGTTGTGCCGGGCGAACCGGCCGATCGGGGCGCCGTCGGCCACTGTCTCGCCGTGACCCCTGTGGTCGTGCGCATAGACATGATAGCCGCGCGCGGCCATCGCCTTAGCGAAGCGTGCGTAGCGCTTCGAATGTTCAGCAAGTCCATGGGAAATCAGCACGATACCGCGCGGGCCGCCGCCGGCTGCCTCATAATGAAAGGCGAGCGTTGCCTCGAGCGTCTTAAGCCATTGTGTTTGCAAAAACATTTCCAGCCTCCCGCCGCAACAGAGCAGATCGCGGGCCAAATGCAACATCCCGGCGCATGTTTAAGTGGAATTTCCTGCGAGTGAGGGTTGCAGGGTTTTGGGGTTCGTGCTTACTTGTTCCTGAATTGTTCTATCTGCGAGGAGTGGCGATGAGCAGGGTGTTTCTGCGCTTGATGGCGTTCGTTCTGTCAACGGTTTTGGCTGGCTTTGCGGTTGCGCAGGAAGGGCAAGGGAGAACGCGCTTCATCCTTGCCGCAAGTTGGCAGCCGGCATTCTGCCAGACAAACCAAAGAAAGCCGGAATGCAGCAGCCAGACGAAGGAGCGCTTCGACGCTTCGAATTTCTCGCTGCACGGCCTCTGGCCGCTGCGGCAGAACTATTGCGGTGTATCGAAGGACTTGCAGGCAGTCGACAAAGACGGCGATTGGCAAAAGCTGCCAGAGGTCAAGCTGACGGCTGAGAATGCGTCAGCCCTTGCAAAGGCCATGCCCGGAACGCAATCGGGCCTCGAACGTCATGAATGGACGAAGCACGGCACCTGCACAAAGATGAGCGCCGACGATTATTTCGGCGTGGCGATCCGCCTGATGGACGACCTCAACGGCTCGGCGGTTCGCGACCTCTTTGCCGCGAATGTCGGCAAGACGGTCAAGGCCGATCAGATCAAAACGGCTTTCGACAAGAGCTTCGGGCCGGGCGCTGGCGAGCGTGTGAAGATAAGCTGCCGGCGCGTGGGCGGCGTCCGTGTGATCAGCGAGCTGACGATCGGGCTGTCGGAGGACGCAGGCTCGGCCGCCGGCGCCGGTGCGGGGCTCGCGAAGCTCATGCAAGACGCCGGCCGCACCTCCTTCGGCTGCGACGAAGGCGTTGTCGATGCTGCGGGGTTCTGAGAGTTTATCGCAAGGGTTGGGACTGGAGCGCCGCTTGTAAGGGTGGGAGGAGCGATGCGGCTGGATGACTTCGGAAGCGTCGGGGACGCCTACTATCGCGCTTGAGCGCGCTGCTTCGCTGCGTGACCCATACCCTGCGATTGCCCGGCTCTTTCATGCGACTGGGCCGAAAGCCTGACGAGATCAGGCAAATCCCTCCGTTCCGTTGCTTTTCGAACCGAACCAAATCGATTGCCGCGGAGAAAGCCGGTTTCGGCGTTGCCCGAAGGCCGGCTTTCGCCTACATAGCGGCCACGGTTTTCAAGTTTCCGCCCGGAGCAGCGTATAATGGCACGTCAGTTTATTTATCATATGGCCGGCCTCAACAAGGCCTATGGCAACAAGAAGGTGCTGGAGAACATCCACCTTTCCTTCTACCCCGATGCCAAGATCGGTATCCTCGGCCCGAACGGCGCCGGTAAATCCACCGTCCTGCGCATCATGGCCGGCCTCGACAAGGAATATACCGGCGAAGCCTGGCTCGCCGAGGGCGCAACCCTTGGCTACCTGGCGCAGGAGCCGCAGCTCGATGCATCGAAGACGGTGCTCGAAAACGTCATGGAAGGTGTGGCCTCCAAGAAGGCGATTCTCGACCGCTACAACGAGCTGATGATGAACTATTCCGACGAAACGGCGGAAGAGGGCGCGAAGCTCCAGGACATCATCGACAGCCAGAACCTCTGGGACCTCGAAAACCAGGTCGAGATGGCGATGGACGCGCTGCGCTGCCCGCCGGGCGATGCTTCGGTCGACAATCTTTCGGGCGGCGAAAAGCGCCGCGTGGCGCTCTGCCGCCTCCTGCTTGCCCAGCCGGACCTGCTGCTCCTCGATGAACCGACGAACCACCTCGACGCCGAGACGATCGCCTGGCTCGAAAAGCACCTGCGCGAATATCCGGGTTCGGTGCTAATGATCACCCACGACCGCTACTTCCTTGACAATGTCACCGGCTGGATCCTCGAGCTCGACCGCGGCCGCGGCATTCCCTATGAGGGTAATTATTCGGCTTATCTGCAAGCGAAAGCGAAGCGCATGCAGCAGGAGGGCCGCGAAGAAGCCTCCCGCCAGAAGGCTCTGTCTCGTGAGCAGGAATGGATCGCCTCCAGCCCGAAGGCGCGTCAGGCAAAGTCGAAGGCGCGTATCCGCGCTTATGACGAACTGGTGGCGGCAGCCGCCGACCGTCGTCCCGGCGACTCCCAGATTGTCATTCCGGTCGGTGAGCGTCTCGGCCAGGTCGTCATCGAGGCTGAGAACCTCACCAAGGGATATGGTGATACCGTCCTGATCGAGAACCTGAGCTTCAAGCTGCCGCCGGGCGGCATCGTCGGCGTCATCGGCCCGAACGGTGCCGGCAAGACGACGCTCTTTCGAATGATCACCGGCCAGGAAAAGCCGGACAGTGGCGAAATCCGCATCGGCGATACCGTCGATCTCGGCTATGTCGACCAGAGCCGTGATGCGCTCAACGGCAACAAGACGGTTTGGGAAGAGATCTCCGCCGGCAACGACATCATCAAGCTCGGCAAGCACGAAGTGAATTCGCGCGCCTATTGCGGCGCCTTCAACTTCAAAGGGGGCGACCAGCAGCAGAAGGTTGGCACGCTCTCCGGCGGCCAGCGCAACCGCGTCCATCTGGCCAAGATGCTGAAGGCCGGCGGCAACGTCATCCTGCTCGACGAACCGACCAACGATCTCGATACGGAAACGCTGGCTGCGCTCGAGGATGCGCTGGAAAACTTCGCCGGCTGTGCCGTTATCATCAGCCACGACCGCATGTTCCTCGACCGGCTTGCAACGCATATCCTCGCCTTTGAAGGCGACAGCCATGTCGAATGGTTCGAAGGCAACTTCGAAGATTACGAGCAGGACAAAATGCGCCGTCTGGGCGTGGATTCGGTCAACCCAAAGCGGGTGACCTACAAGCGCCTGACGCGCTGATCGTCAACGCCACCTTTTAAATCAGAAACCCCGGCAAGCGCCGGGGTTTCTGTATTTTTGGTGGTCGCTTTCAGAGCAGGGAATTTCGTGAACGGAGCGGATTCCTGCTTGCCAGGCACTCTCAAATCACATAAAGATATCTTTATATGTTGATTGGGTCGGGATATGGCTGAAGCTGTGAGGCTTGGATTGGATGCGCTGGTGGACGTCTTGAAGGCGGCCGGTGAGCCGACGCGCCTGCGGCTTCTAGCGCTTCTTGCCGCCGGCGACCTGACGGTGACCGATCTTACGGAAATTCTCGGACAGTCGCAGCCGCGCATTTCGCGGCATCTGAAGCTGCTCGGTGAAGCCGACCTCATCGATCGCTATCAAGAGGGTGCCTGGGCCTATTTCCGGCTGAGGCAGGATGGCAAGGCGGCGGCGCTGGTGCGCGTGCTGCTAACGCACGCGTCCCAGAACGACCCGGTGATCCTGCGCGATGGCGAGCGGCTTTTGGCCGTGAAGCGTCAGCGGGCAGAGCGTGCGCAGGCCTATTTCAGCCGCAATGCCGCCGAATGGGACGAGCTTCGGCGTCTCCATGCCGCCGACGAAGAGGTGGATGCCGCGGTCATCAAGCTGCTCGGTAACCAGCCGGTCTATTCGCTGCTTGATCTCGGCACGGGGACCGGCCGCATGCTGGAGCTGCTTTCCGGGCTCTATCGACGGGCGATCGGCGTCGATGCCAGCCGTGACATGCTGAGCGTCGCCCGCGCCAATCTAGACAAGGCGGGCATCACCAAGGCTTCGGTGCGGCATGCCGACATCCTGAACCTGCCGTTCGAGGGACACGGTTTTGATCTCGTCACCATTCATCAGGTTTTGCACTTCTTCGATCAGCCGGAAATCGCGATCGCCGAGGCTGCGCGTATGCTGGCACCCGGTGGGCGTCTCATGGTCATCGACCTTGCGCCGCATGGGCTCGAATATCTTCGCGACGAGCACGCGCATGTCCGCCTTGGTTTCTCGCATCAGTCGATGACCGACTGGCTGCGCAAGACGGGGCTCGATATGGAGCAGACCATCGATCTTCATCCGCGTCAGCCGGGCGAGAAGGGGCTTACGGTCACGATCTGGCTCGCGCGCGATCCGAGGCGCCTCATTGCATCCGAAGGCGCCGAAACAGTATTGGCCGGGGAGGTATGATATGGCTTTGAACACCGGAGACCGCCGCAATATCGGCATTTCCTTCGAATTTTTTCCGCCGAAGTCGGAGGAGATGGAAGGTCAGCTCTGGAAGACCGTGGCCGAACTGCAGGATTGGGATCCGGATTTCGTCTCGGTGACCTATGGCGCCGGCGGCACTACGAAGGCGCCGACGCTGACGGCCGTGACGCGGTTCCTCAACGAGACGCCGCTTGCGACTGCGTCGCATCTCACCTGCGTGGGCGCCACGAAGGAAGAAACGCATCAGGTGATCGATCATTTCCGCAAGGCGGGCGTGAAGCACTTCGTGGCGTTGCGCGGCGATGCACCGGGCGGAGCAGGGGTGCCTTACCAGCCTCATCCGGGCGGCTACGCCAATGCGGCCGAACTCGTGGCGGGCCTTCGCGAGATCGACGATTTCGAGATTTCGGTGTCCGCCTACCCGGAGAAGCATCCGGAGAGCCGGGACGTGGCGGCCGATATCGACATGTTGAAGCGCAAGGCCGACAACGGCGCGGACCGCGCGTTGACGCAATTCTTCTTCGACAACGACAATTTCGAGCGCTACCTGGAAAAGGTGCGGACAGCAGGCATCAAAATCCCGATCGTTCCGGGCATCATGCCGATCCAGAACCTGACGCAGTTGAAGCGATTTGCCAGCGCATGCGGCACGGTGATCCCGGCCTTTCTCGACGAGCGCTTTGCCGGTCTCGACGACAAGGTGGAGGAGCGGGCGAAGGTTGCGGTCGATGTCGCCGTCGAGCAGATCGAGGATCTTGTCCGCCGCGGGCTGGACGAGTTTCACCTCTATACAATGAACCGCTCGCCGCTGGTTTCAGCCGTGCTAACCAATCTCGGCCTCAGGCGTGAGGGCGCAAAGAGGGCAGCGGGCGCAGCTGCCTGAGAGCGGTGGCAATCGCATCGAATAAAAAAGCGCATGTCTGGCGGTGACATGCGCTTTTTAATTGGCTGAACTGTTAGCTTGTCAGGAGCTAGGTATTCCAGTCATAGGGTTCGCCGACCGCTCAAATGAAGAGCATGGACAAGACGAACGCGAACGCTGCACTGACCAACAGGACATTCAAGGATCGTGTGATACCCATGTCTGCCTCCTCGCGTTAACCAGCATATAATATGTCTGAATTGTGTCGCGTGGAAAGCGGATTCTATGCTGCAACGCAGCGGCGGACTGCGGACGAGCTGCGTTCTGATCAGCTAAGCATTTGGAATTAATTGCCAAATCACAATGAAATTTTCTTCACACATTTTAACCGTGCGTTAAATTGGGCGATTGGGCCGTTAACGGTGACGGCTACATAAAGGCATGACCGGAAGCTGCTGATATGATGCGGGAAATCGAAATCGCGCCTCGGCATTTTCCGGGACGCGATCGAAGTGGGCGACCTTCACGAAAATGGATTGATCAGAGCGCGCTCAGCAGGCCGGGCGTCGCCCAGCCATCGGCGGGCATTCCGAGACGCTGCTGCTCCTTCTGGATCGCGACACGGGTGCCGGAACCCAGGATGCCGTCGATCTGACCGACATCGTGGCCCTTCAACTGCAGTTTGGTCTGCAACTGCTTCATCTGGTCGTTGGCAAGGCCCTGTTCCGGCGTTCCCTTGAGATAGGGCTGCGCACCTCCAAAGCGGGTGGCGAAATAGGCGGCCGAGGTCGTGTAGATGAACGACTTGTTCCATTCGAGATAGATCTTGAAGTTCGGGTAGGCGATGAAGGCCGGTCCGTGACGGCCCTGCGGGAGAACGAGGTCACCCTCCAGATTGCCGAAGCTGGTGTTGCCGTCACGCGGTTGGACACCGAGCGCGAACCATTCGCCAGCCGTCATGGTGCCGCCGAGGCCTGATTTTTCCCAGGGAAGATTGTCGGGCAGGGTGACTTCCTGCAGCCAGGGCTGGCCGCGTTCAAAGCCGAGATGCTGGATGAACTTCGCGGCCGTCAGGATGGCGTCCGGGCCGCTCTCCTTCAGGCGCACATGGCCATCGCCGTCGCCGTCCATGCCGTAGGCGACGATGTCGCGCGGAAGCATCTGCACCTGGCCGATTTCGCCCGCCCATGCGCCGGTATTGGTTGCCGGGTCAAGGTCGCCGTGCTGAACCATTTCAATGAGCGCGATCAATTGCGGTCGGAAGAGTTCGGGACGGCGGCAGTCATGCGCCAGCGTGACGAGCGCGTTGCGCGTATTGAAATCGCCCTGAACCGCGCCGAAGTCCGTTTCCATTGCCCAGAAGGCGGTGATCACGCCCGGGGGCACGCCATAGTCCTGCTCGGCCCTGGCGAAGACGTCCGCGAACTGTTTCAGCTTCTGGCGGCCGATATCGAGGCGGGCCTGGCTGACGGTACGCTGCGAAAACTCCAGGAAGGTCTGCTTGAAGACGCCTTGCGCGCGGTCGCGGCTCAGAACCTTGGGATCGATCTGCGCGCCGGCGAGCGCCTTGTCGGCAGCTTCGGCGGAGGCGCCGGCAGCGATCGCATCGGCCTTCACGCCAGCCAGAAATTCGGCAAGATCGCCGGCGCAAGCCACGGGAGGAGCCTGAGGGGTTGCGGCTGGTGGAGGGGAGGCCGCCGGAGCCATTGCCTGCTGCTGAGCCAATGCCGTGGTTGCCGCGGTGATTGCAAACAAAAGAGCAAGTGCAGAGCGGCCTGCGAGCGAGCGGTGCATGAGATCGTCCTTATACCCGAAATATGTTGTTGCTTTCACAGATGAATGTGACGGAAGCAAGAAAGATCGGCGGACGTTACTAAGAATTTCTGTCCTTAGAAACGGAAGCCACCCAGTTGGCCCAGTTCTTTGAGGAGCCCGCAAACACATTGATGTCCGCGGGGCCTTTGATGCCCGGGATCACACCGGTCGACGTATACTGCCAGAAGGCCCAGCGGCGGTCGGCATAGGTGACTTCCGGGTGCTTGGCCACCGAGCGGACCCAGAAGTGATAGTCCTGGAAGTAACCCTGCAGATTGTCGCGGTGGAAATCGACCGATGTATAGATGATCGGCCGCTTGCCGTAATAGGTTTCGAGGCGGTCCATGAAGCGCTGCATCTGAGCGCGAACGGTCGCCGGATCCGGCCGGAAGCGGCAAGTCTTCGATTCGCCGTTCCATTCGACGTCCAGGACCGGGGGCAGGCGCATCGATTCGCGCGGGACGTTCTGAATGAACCAGTCTGCTTGCTCATCGGCCGACGAGCAGAAATAATAGAAATGATAGGGCGCATGGGGGATGCCGACGGCGCGGGCGCGCTGCCAGTATTCATTGAAGCGCGGGTCGAACCTGTCTTTGCCCTCGGTCGCCTTGATGAAGGCAAAGGCGACGCCGGAAGTCTTCACCGTCTGCCAATCGATATCACCCTGCCACTTGGAGATGTCGATGCCGTGAACCTCGTTCCGATGCGGATGCTTCGCCCCGAAATCCTGCGGGTCGGTATCCTTGAAGCGGGACTTCGGTTTTATGGATGCGGTCTCAAGATAATCATATCCTGATGAAGTACAGCCGGCCAACATGATAGCCAATGGCAATACACAAAACAAAATCCGGCGCATAAATGTCCCGTCGTGGACCGAATGATCGACTTGCCCCACAGCTTGACCTTCGAAAGACGAGTTTCAGTAGAGGAATTCCCCTGTTTCAACATATCAACGTAAAAAATCGGTTAGGTTCAAGCGAATTATGAAGGCCGGGCGATGATTGCTGCCCGCCAGGCATAGCCACCGCCGATCGTCTCGAACGACAATCTCGCGTTGTTTTCATGGGCTTGCGTTTCCAGCACCTGGCGCAGATCAGCGCGAGGCGTGACGTGAAATTTTGCAAGCCATGACTTCAGCACCGCCCTGAACCAGGCCGGCAGGCCCTCCTGCTGGCCGAAATCGACGATGTGCAGCTGCCCGCGGGGGTTCAATGCGGCGATTGCGGCATCGACGGCGCGTTCCCAATCGGGGATCATCGAGAGCGCATAGGAAATGAGGATCCGGTCGAAGCCGCCGACACCGAATTCCCGTGGCGTGAAGGCGGTCGCGTCGGCAACGCGAAAATCGGCAACAGCGGCCTTCGTGGCGAATGTTTTACGCGCCGAAATCAGCATTTCCTGCGAAATGTCGAGGCCATAGAGCCTAGCGCCGGAAAACAGCTGGTGGGCGAGCACCAGGTTGCGGCCGGTGCCGCAGCCGACTTCGAGCAGCGTGCCGCCTTCCGGGACGTCCAGATTGCGGATCGTACTGTCGCGGCCGAGCAGGTAATATTTACGCGTCAGATCATAGATATGGCGCTGGTAGCGATACATGCCGTCCATAAGATTGGCATGCTTTTCGGATTTCTCGTCCACGATGGTGCGGATTTCGGTCACGCCTTCTTTCCGTAAATGTGGAAGCCGCCGTAGATGGCCGAACGGTCGAGTGCGGTCATATCTCGGGACTTCTCCTCGAAATATTCCCATTGATCGCGGATCGCCGAGGAAAGACGGCCCTCGATGACGCTCTTTTCGGCCGCCGTGCGGAATATGACGCGGGCGCCGAGGAGGGCGGTGCGGGTAATCTCCGCCCAGAGCTCGTTCAGCTGCTGGTCCGTCATCCAGTCCTGCGCGTCGAGCAGGATGTAACGGTCGCGAGAGGCGGCGGGTTCCTTGGCGAGAAGCTCGGTGAAGCTTGCGTGATGGACGTTGACGCGATCGGCATTGGCGCGGATCACCTCGTAGTGCTCCCGCTTCAGATAGGTCGGCAGCGGGCCTTCGTCGTCGCAGGCATACCGGCGACCAAAAGCCTGCCAGGCGAAATAATTTTCGCTCATCGGAAAATGGCAGGCGAGCTTTTCGAGGCGATGCTTCAAGACCGGGGCGATCGACTGATCAGCGGTGAGGCTGGCAAGCTCGTCATATTGCTGTGGCGGAATGCCAAGACCGAAAAGCGAGCTCTTGCGCCCTGTAATCCAGCGCACCACCGGCTTTTCGAAGAGGGGCGCAACCTGCTCGTCGAAGAACTGGCGCTGTTCGCGGATGGAGCGGGTCTTCGTCATCTCTTTGAGATCGACGCCGTGCAGGCGGGCGAGCAGATGGGCCGCGCCGATGAAGCGGCCGAGCAGCCCGGTCTCATAGAAATTGCGGTTGAAGACGGTGACGCGGCGGCGGCCGAACTTGCGGCCGTTCCAATAGGCGCGGGTCGTCTCGTCGAGCTTGGACGACAGGAAGTGATCGAAGGCCCGGCTGTTCGATCGCTCGTTGGGCATGGCGAGGAAGCGCACGAGGTCGGTATGGCCGGGAAGATGCTTGAAGGCAGCAAGCTTCAGGCGGTTGAGCGCGATATGGTGCGGGTTGAGGTCGACCACATCGATGGAGGCCGGCGCCTTGGAGAGATAGGCGAGCATGTTGCAGCCGCCCGAGCCGATCGTAACGATGCGGTGATGCGGCTGCAGTTCCATCGCCTGCATGTCGAGATCCGGATCCTCCCAAATCTGCGGATAGACGAGGCCGGAAAAGAGCAGGCCGAAAAGCCGTTCCGAAAAGCCGTCCTTGGAAAATGCCTTGTGGCGGAGAAGAGCGTCCTTGAGTTTCCGGTTCTTGCGGAAGCCGGTATCCGGTGCAAATTCCGTCATGTGAGTCTGTCACCCTTTTTGCGTTCAGGGCGTGTAGCGCGTCCCTGCTACAGTTTGATGACGCAGACTGTGGGTATCGCTTTCCACAGGAATTGCCTGGCAGAAAACGGCATTCGCATTCTTGTGCTCTTTTTTGTGAAGAGATTTCCTGCTTCTCTCCGTTCGTGGAGGCAATAACATGCGATTTGTTCTGCGTATCGTGAAGGCACTCGCCACTGCTTCCGTCGTCATCGTCATCGCGGGCGGGACCTGGCTATACGTCAATCCGCCGGAGCTGTTGCGCGTGGGTGATGGATATGCCGCAAAGATCGTCTGCTCGAATGTCTTTTTGGCAGGACGCGACCCGCAAGCGGTACTCTACGGCGACGTACAGGCGCCGGGCAATCCGCTACTGCGATTGGTGAGAGTTTCGGTCGATCGGGAACGGGGTCATGTGACGGCGCGCATCCTGGGGCTCTTCGCACCCGGATATGCGCTCTATCGGGGGGCGTTCGGCTGCACGAGCGTGCCTGACGGCAATTTCAAGGCTGCTGCCGAGGCTGCACCTTCGGATACGCGGCCGCGGATGATTCCGGAGAACGCGGCACTATGGCCGGAAGGCGAAAGCGTTGCTGAAGCTAACGACGGAGATCTTGCGTCGCTGCTGGCAAACGACGTGCTGGCCGGTCCGCAAATGCGGGCGATGGTCGTCGTTCACAACGACCGGATCGTGGCGGAGCGCTACGGCGAAGGCTTCGATGCGAAGACGCCTCTGCTTGGCTGGTCGATGACCAAGACGGTCAATGCGGCGCTCGTCGGGCGCGCCATGCTCGATGGAAAGGTGGATTTAGACGCGACCAACCTTTTGCCGCAGTGGAAGGATGACGAACGGTCGCAGATCAGGCTCCGGGATCTGCTGGGCATGGAAAGCGGCCTCGCTTTCAACGAGGAGTACGGCGATGTCACGGATGTGACGCGCATGCTTTATCTCGACCCCGATATGGTTTCGTTGCCCGCCAATGCGCCGTTCGAAGCAAAGCCCGGTGAACGCTTCCGTTATTCGAGCGGCACGGCGGTCCTATTGTCGCGAATCTGGATGGATGGGGTAGGCGGCGACCGGAAAAAGGCCTTCTCTTATCCGAGGGAGGCACTTTTCAAGCCGCTCGGCATGTCGAGCGCGGTGCTGGAGGTCGATGCCCGGGGCACCTTTGCAGGAAGTTCCTATCTCTACGCGACGGCGCGCGATTGGGCGCGTTTCGGGCAATTCCTGCTTCGGGACGGCGTCTGGAATGGTCAGCGGCTCCTGCCGGACGGGTTTGTCAAGGCGATGCGAACGCCGACGCAATCGTCGGGCGGTAAATATACGCAAGGCCAGGCATGGCTTGCAGCACCCGGCGGAGATACGAGCGCCGAAGCGGGGCTGCCGGAAGATACCTTCTGGCTGGAAGGACATGACGGGCAAAGCATGGCGATCGTGCCATCCGCCGATCTGGTCTTCGTCCGCATGGGCCTGACGCCAGGCCGCCTCGGCTACAAGCCGCAGCTTATGCTCAAAGAACTGCTTGCCGCGCTGCCTGCCAGTTGAGCATATGTGAATGCGAAAGCTTAGTAGTTGCCGTGGGCAATATCCGTCATGCCTTTGCGCTTGGCATCGTAATAATAGCCGCGCGCATAAAGCCTCACGGCATCTTCTTCCTTGTTATTGGAAACGAGCCATGCGCCGCGCAGATATTTCGCGGCATATTTGATGTTGGTTTCCGCGTCGAGAAGGCCGGTGGGCGCGCCGTCATAGCCCATCGATTTGGCCGTATTGTATTTGATCTGCATCAAGCCGAAATAGCCGCGTTTGTTATAAGCCTTTGGATTGTAACGGCTTTCGCGGTGAACCACGCGGTGGATCAATGTTTCGGGGACTTCGTAAAGTTTCGAATATTTGCTGATCAGCTTGCTGATAAAGCCCTTTTCGGCAGTCGGCGCCGTATCAATGTCGCTGTCGCTGAACATCGGCGGCGCGGCTGGCGGGTCCATCGGACCGGACTCGTCGAAGGTGAAATCCGACATCGAGCGCCGCGCGGCGCCGACGGAGGCGATCGCAGCCAGCGCGCCGCTCTGCGGCGCTGTCGCTGCGAAGGCAAGCTGTGTCGATGGCGATGCCGGACTGCCTGGACGCGGGGTCGGCACGACCGATTGGATCGCGGTCATTTCCGGCGTCAGCGGAATCTGCGTGCCACTCGCGGTCATCGCCTGCTGCATGGCAGGATCGGCAGACGTTGCCGTTGCCGGCATTGCCGTTGCGGTTGCGGTCAAAGCGGGTGTCGCCTGGGGATTGGAAGCTGCGAATGCGGTTTCGGGCTGGCTGGCGCCGTCGGCGGCCGGTACGGCGGCCATCATCATCGCATCTTCGCCAGGCTTCGGGGTTGGAATGACGCTCTGCACAGCGGTCAATTCCGCCTGGGACGTGTACTCGACCGTCGAGCATCCGGCGATACCGCAGAGCATTGTCGTCACGACAAGGCCGCGTTTCAGGCCGGAAAATCCGTTCGCTACCATTCTGTCACTTTCGTGAATCGCGCCGCCCTGGCAGCATTTAAAAGTTATCGAGACCCTGAACCCTGATTTGCCATTAACCTATTCGCTGTTGCGCCGCAACCCGGCGAAAACGTCAGGCGGCGATGCGGCGATAACCGGCCGTCACGGCGCCTGCAGCGATCAATAACGTCCCGCCGGTGCGGTTGACGGCGCGCTGCACGCTAGCCTTGCGGATGAGGCCGCGTGCGGCATTCGCCAGAAGGGCGTAAGTCGAAGCATTGATCGCTGCGAGAACGAGGAAGGTCAGCTCCATGATAACCATCTGTTCGAAGAAGGGCTGCGCGGGGTTGAGGAATTGCGGAACGAAGGCGACGAAAAAGACGATGCTTTTCGGATTGAGCGCCGTCACGATATAGGCGTGCAGGAAGATCTTCAGCGACTTCTCTTCAGGCAGGTTGTCGTTGTCTGCGACCGGTTCGGTGATGAGCGGCGCGCGCCAAAGCTTGATGCCTAGCCAGATGAGGTAGGCGCCGCCGATCCACTTCAGCACCGTGAAGAGCGTTGCCGATGCGGCCAGAACCGCACCGAGGCCGAAGAGGGAAGCCGTCATCGCTGTGAAATCGCCGAGCGCAACGCCGCTCACCGTCGCCAGCGCCGTCCTTCGTCCATGGCCAAGCGCATAGGACACGACAAGCAGGATGGTCGGCCCCGGAATGGCAAGCATGATGGCGGATGCGGCGGCGAAAGCGAGCCAGGCTTCGAGCGACATGGAATCTCCTCCTAATCCCTAAGAAACAAGCAAAGACACCATATTAGCCCTGCGTCAATCATGCTTCCTGGTATTTTTGTCCGATCGTATCCATCACTTCGGCGAACCATCTGGTCGAAAGATCGAAGGCCTTGCCGCCCTTGATGCGGGGGAACTCGATGGTGCGTAATTTACCGTCTTGTCCTTCGTCATGGCCAGTGACTCCGGAAACCTTGTTGAGGGCGCTTTCGACAGCCAGGTCTACCATGCTGTGGATGAGGCGGAGGTCGTCTCCATTGGCGGGCGCGGAGCGGGCGAAATAGCCGGATTTCTGGACCAGCGAACGCTCGGCATTGACAAGGTTGGCGAACTGCTTCTGGAACCAGCCGCCGACATTGATCGTATCGATTTTCACATGGCCGAAGGCATCACGCTTGATGGTCTCGCCGGCGGCTTCCCGCTCCGCGACGATGGCATCAAGGCAGGCGCCTTCAGAGACGAAGACGGTCGCATGGCCGATCTTGTCCATGATTTCCTTGAGGCGTTCGGCTTCGGCCTGCAGATCAAAAGCCATTTCCGGCAGATAGACGGCATCGATGCTTTTCATGCCTGCATTCATCATCATCCCGTCGACATATTCGTAGTTCTTCGTACGGCTGAGATAGGCCCGGGCGGTCGCCGCCGTCAGCCAGCCGCAGTGGCGGCCCATGACCTCGTGGATGACGAGCGTGCGCGGCGCTGCACTCTGCTCGTTGCTCACATTATCGAAGAAATGCGCACCGACTTCAGCCGCCGTCCAGGCGCCCAGAGACTGGCGGATCGGCACGACGTCGTTGTCGACTGTCTTCGGCAGGCCGACGACGGTAAGATCGTAATTATTGGCTGCGAGATATGCTGCGAGATCGGCAGCAGTCGTGTTGGTGTCGTCGCCGCCGATGGTGTGAAGGATGGTGACGCCGTCATCGGCAAGGCGTTCGGCGGCGACGCGAAGCGGATTCTCACCTTCCTTGACCAGGCCGCGCTTGACGCAATCGGCGGCATTGGTGAGCTTGACGCGGCTATTGCCGATCGGCGAGCCGCCGAAGCGGTGGAGAAGCGGCGCCTTTTGGCGCATTTCCTTGCTGATCTGGATGCTGTCGCCAAGCAGCACGCCCTGATAGCCGGATTTATAGGCAATGAGCTCGGCATCCGGTGCGACGTCGCTGTAGCGCTCGATGAGTCCGCCGACGGCGGAGGAAAGACAGGGAGCCAGGCCTCCGGCGGTTAGCATTGCTACTTTCTGTTTGGCCATTTTTCCCTCCTTGAGTACTTTGTGCCGGTAGTCGCATGCAGCTTACCTAACGCATGGATGCGGCAGGGAAAGAGGCCTGTAAAGCAAAGAATTTACGAAAAATGCAAGGCTGCGGCGGACAGGGCAGGGAAGGTGACAAGAAGGGCGCATCTAATCGTTTCAAGCCCCGATTTGCTTTCTGAGACGTCTGTGGAAAATCTCGAGCAGACGCTGAAGCCTGTCCGAAAGGCGCATAAAGGCGGGCTCTTCCGCCTCATAAGAGGCGCGACAATTACCGAATTGTGAAAAGTGTTTTCAATCCTACGACCAATCGCCGCCTTGCAATGGCTATGATTATTTGATCAAGGTACTTCATATTGCGATGCGAGAAACTTCGATGTCCTTCTGGGAAAAACTGTTGAATGCTGTTGGCAACGCTGCGGGTAACCTGCTCGCGGCGATGGTTGAGGCGATCCGCACGGTTTTCGAGGGTGATCCCGAGACCCGTCGCAAGGTCGCGTTCTCCGTCGCCATCATCGCGCTGTCCGCCAAGATGGCGAAGGCCGACGGGATCGTCAGCGAGAAGGAAGTCCGGGCTTTCCGCGACATTTTCTTCTTTCCGCAGGACCAGGCGAAGAACGTTGCTCGCCTCTACAATCTCGCGCGCCAGGATGTCGCAGGTTACGAGGCCTATGCTGCGAAGCTTTCTTCACTTTGCGTCAGCTGCGCCGCCAATTGCGCTGTTCTGGAAGACGTCCTCGACGGCCTCTTCCACATCGCCAAGGCAGACGGGGCGGTCCATGAGAAGGAGATGAATTTCCTGCGTCATATCGGCCAGATCTTCGAAATGAGCGAAGAACGTTTCGAGCAGATCGCGGCGCGCCATGTTTCGATCGGCCGGGATCCTTACAAGGTCCTCGGCGTTTCGCCTTCCGACGATTTCCCGACGATCCGCCGCCGCTATCACGGCCTTGTCAGCGAGAACCATCCCGACCGGCTGATTTCGCGCGGCGTGCCCAGGGAGTTCCACGCGATCGCCAACGAGCGCATGGCTGCCCTCAACGATGCCTATGCGACGATCGAGAAGGAACGCCGCGCCGCATGACCTCGTTCGAGGCTGACTACCGCAAGGCTTGTTGCGTGCAGCCGTCGCCGAACCATGGCGAGCGGGCGGACGGGCGCAAACCGGATATGATCATCCTTCATTACACGGGCATGCCGACGCCGGAATCTGCGCTCGATTGGCTCTGTCGCGAGGAGAGCGAAGTCTCCTGCCACTATTTCGTGCACGAGAACGGCGATGTCGTTCAACTCGTTGCGGAGGCGCGTCGGGCGTGGCATGCCGGCAAGGGCAGCTGGCACGGCGAGGGGGATATCAACTCCCGATCCATCGGCATCGAAATCGCCAATGCCGGGCATCCGGGCGGCCTGCCGGACTTCCCGAAAGAGCAGATTGCGGCGGTGATCGAATTGTGTCGTGATTGCGGCAAACGTTGGTCGATTGCACCCGAAAGGGTGCTTGCGCACTCGGACGTTGCGCCCATTCGCAAGGTCGATCCGGGCGAGAAATTTCCGTGGGCGGAGCTGCATCACGCAGGGGTAGGACACTGGGTCGATCCGGCGCCGATCACAGGCGGGCGCTTCTTCCAGCGGGGCGACTGCGGCCAACCGGTCGAAGCCCTGCAGTCGATGCTCTCGCTTTATGGTTATGCTACGGAAATCACAGGTGAATTCTCCGAGAAAACGGCGGGCGACGTGGAGGCCTTCCAACGTCATTTCCGCCAGGAGCGCGTCGACGGCATTGCCGACTTTTCGACGATCGACACGCTGCACCGGCTGCTCTCTGCGCTGCCGCGTTATTCATGACGTCTGTGTGACACTCAAGCAACGTTTTTTAGCAAACGACCTTGAATGCTGCACTGCCACATCATTTCCCTATTATCTCCTCATTGCGATGGTCTAACCCCGGTCGCTGAGCGGCGCTCGCGGCTGTTTTTGTGTGTAGCTGCGGGAGTCAAAATGAAACGATAAGAATTGCTGCGGAACGTTGCCATTCCTTGGCACGTGAAACCGGCGGACGGCGAGGCGCGCAGTCCGGTAATTCTTTGGGTCGGAGTAACTAGACTACATGAGACATATGATTATTGGTGCAGCGGCATGCGCAAGCCTGCTGCTGGCAGGGTACGGCTGCGCTTTTGCTGGCGATGCAGGTAATAAAAGCAATGACGGGAACGAGAAAACCCAGACGGTCCTTTTCAAGACCGTCGATCGCCAAAGCGGTTATGCAATGCCGGATTTCACAGCCAATAAGTATTCCGTTCTAATTGCTAAATACGCTGAGCAATATGACGTGCCTGTCGAGCTTGCCCACGCCGTCGTCCGTGTCGAGAGCAATTTCAACCCGAAGGCACGCGGCAGCGCAGGCGAGATTGGCCTCATGCAGATCAAGCCGGCAACGGCGCGCATGATGGGCTATTCGGGAACGAAGAAGGGCCTCTTCGATCCGGAAACGAACATCAAATATGGGATGAAGTATCTGGCGGCTGCCCACGAGCTCGGCGGCGGGCAAACCTGCAATACCATCCTCAAGTACAATGCCGGCCACGGCGCGCGGAAGATGAACCCGATCTCAAAGGCCTATTGCGGCAAAGTGCTCACTCTTATGTCAAGCGCGGCGCAAACCTCGATTTAAGAATATGAATCGCGTCGGCCGCCGTGCTATCTGGACCTCGAAGCGAGGTGAGTTATGGCGGCTGATTTCAAATATATCGTCGTCGGCCGCGGCATGATGGGCGCGGCGGCGGCGAAGCATCTGGCGAGACAGACGGACGGCGTTGCCGTGATCGGTCCAGACGAGCCGGAAAATCGCAAGGCGCATCAGGGTGTTTTCGCCAGCCATTACGACGAGGGCCGCATCACCCGGACCGTCGATCCGGATCGCGACTGGGCCTTGCTCGCCAATCGGTCTATCGCCCGATATGCTGAGATTGAAGCAGAAAGCGGCATCACATTCTACACCGAAGCGGGTTGCGTCTTCGTAGCGCCGGCGCAGAGCGACTATATCGTCAACACGGCAAAAGCTGCTGCATCGCTTGGTGTGGAAACGAGGCTGCTCGACGAGGCGAGCCTCAAAGCGGCGTTTCCTTTCTTCGCCCTGCCGGACGGCTGCGAGAGCGTATTCCAGGTAAAGGGCGCCGGCCATATCAGTCCGCGCAAACTGGTCAAGGCGCAGTCGATCATTGCGGAAAAGGCGGGTGCAACAGTCGTTCGCGACTATGTGACGGCGATCCGCGAGGCGGGCGGGGTTGCTGCTGTCGAGACCTCGGGCGGCAAGGTGTACTCGGCGGAAAAAGTGCTGCTTGCGGCTGGCGGTTTTTCCATTGGCGAGAATCTGTTGCCGCAATCGGTTGATATATCGGTTCATGGGCGGACGGTCACAATGTTCGAGGTGAACGAGGCGCAGGCCGCAGAGTTTGCCGTCATGCCGTCGCTGATTGTCGAAGCGCCGGAGACCGACATCTATCTGCTGCCTCCGATCCGTTATCCTGACGGGAAATACTATCTGAAGATCGGCGGCGATCCCGATGACTACCGCCTTAAGACCGAAAAGGATTTGCGTGCATGGTTCCGAACCGACGGCCGGCCGGCGGTGCGCGACCATCTCATCGCGATTGTCCGCCGTCTTGTTCCGGATCTGCGGCCGCTTTCCGTTTCGACGGCGGCCTGCGCCGTCTCGCATACGAAGAGCCGTTATCCGATGGTCGGCTACACTTCGTCTCCACGGCTTGCGGTGCTAACCGGCTGCGCGGGCACTTCGGCGAAGAGTTCGGACGAAATCGGCCGTCTCGGGGCAGAGCTGTTGTTTAAGGGTGAAATCGGGGATCAGGGCTACGCTACGGATTTCAAACCTTCTTTCCGGTAATGGCATCCGTACATTTCCAGTGGCAATTGGCGGCACTCTCGGCTATTTGAGCCCTGCCAGTTGGCCGGGCAGCCGCGCTTTACCAATGCCGAAAGGCGGTAAGGTGAGGAAAGTCCGGGCTCCACGGAAATACGGTGCCGGATAACGTCCGGCGAGGGCGACCTCAGGGAAAGTGCCACAGAAAGCAAACCGCCTGCGCTTGCGCAGGTAAGGGTGAAAGGGTGGGGTAAGAGCCCACCGCGTCTCCGGCAACGGCGACGGCACGGTAAACCCCACCGGGAGCAAGACCGAATAGGGATGACGTGGCGGGCGAAAGCCCGCCGGCCGGTTTCCAGGTCAGTCATCCGGGTGGGTTGCGTGAGGCAGCGTGCAAACGCTGTCCCAGAGGAATGGCTGCCACGTTCCGGTTTCGGCCGGAGCCATACAGAACCCGGCTTACAGGCCAACTGGCGATTAACCTCTGCGGCGTCGGATTTCGGGGGGCGATCCGTAATCCTCTGATTGTTCGCGATTTTTGCGAAAATTGCGCATGGGCCGTCGTGCGGATTTCTTTTTCTCATCGATGCTTTCTGGGGCGAGCGGAAGTGTCGATCCTAACCCTTTGTTAAACTTAACAGCTTATAAATTTTCGATACTGCGCTCATCGCGAGACGGGCGTTTCCCATTGACGCCCATATGGTCCCATGGTATCCCATAAATGCACTGCACGAGGGCAATCAAACGCCCATCAATCGCAAAGCCAAGGCGTCGTCCTTTCCGGAGGCGCCGGGTGGATTTTCGTTCATCCGGCTGGCGAAGCTGTGTCTGAATTTGAGGGCTTCGGGCATCTGAATTCTGCTCGGGCTCTTTCGGGAACGGATGTTTCGTGTCATGAGCCGCTTCCTTTCGAATGCGACCAACCGGATCGATTCCAAGGGCAGGGTTTCCGTGCCTGCGGCCTTTCGCTCCGTTCTGGCGCAGCGCAACGTCCAGGAGCTCTATTGCTTTCAGGACTTTGTGTTTCCGGCGATCAGCGTCGGCGGCCCGGACCTTCTCGAAAGGTTCGAGCGGCAGATCGCTGCGGAGGATCCGTTTTCGCCGGATGCGAACGAGATGTCGCTTCTTATCCATGGGGGCGGGGTCTTCATGAAGCTCGACGCCGAGGGGCGGCTGATGGTCACGGATTTCATCCGCGACTTTACCGGTATCTCGGACGAGGTGGCCTTCGTCGGTCGGGCGGATCATTTTCAGCTGTGGCAGCCGCAGGCATTCCAGGCGGCGCAGATACAGGCACGAGGGGAGCGCAGGCTGGCGGGCAGGCGTTCCGGATAGAACGAGGGTACGGAATGGCGGCGAATCCTGGCGGAGGTTCAACTGATGCCGGTGGCGGACCGGTTCGCCACATTCCGGTTCTTCTTGCCGAAGTGCTTTCGGCACTTCAGCCGGCCTACGGCAAAATCATTCTCGATGGAACCTTTGGTGCTGGCGGCTACACATCGGCCATTCTCGACGCCGGCGCCGATGTGATTGCGCTGGATCGGGATCCGACGGCAATTGCGGCCGGCCAGGATTTGGTCGCAGCCTCTGGCGGCCGCCTCAAGCTCTCCCATTCGCAGTTTTCCAGCCTGGCCGATCATGCGCCTGAGAGTGGACTCGACGGCGTCGTGCTCGACATCGGTGTTTCCTCGATGCAGATCGATGAGGCTGAGCGCGGTTTCTCCTTCCAGAAGAACGGGCCGCTGGACATGCGCATGTCTGCTTCCGGTGTTTCTGCCGCCGACGTCGTCAATCGTGCAAAGGTCGCCGAACTCATCCGCATCTTCCACTTCCTGGGCGAAGAAGATCAGGCGCCGCGTATCGCGCATGCCATCGAAAAGCGCCGGGCCGAAAAGCCGTTCGAAACGACGCGTGATCTCGCCGGGCTCATCGAGGTCGTGACGCCGCGCAAGATGAAGGACAAGATCCATCCGGCGACCCGCGTTTTCCAGGCGCTTCGCATCTTCGTTAATGACGAGCTTGGCGAACTCGGGCAGGCGCTCTTTGCCGCCGAGCGCGTCTTGAGGCCCGGCGGTCGTCTCGTGGTCGTCACCTTCCATTCGCTGGAAGACCGTATCGTCAAGAAATTCTTCTCCGACCGCGCCGGCAAAGCTTCAGGCTCGCGCCATCTGCCGATCGCCCATGAGCGCGCGGCGACCTTCGAACCAATCGGTAGATCCATGATTGCTGCAGGTAAGGCTGAAGCCGAGGCCAATCCGCGGGCGCGTTCCGCCAAGCTGCGGGCCGGCATGCGTACCAATGCGCCGGCCGAATCTGCGGATATGTCGATCTTCGGATTGCCTAGTCTTGCCAGCCTCGGAAAGCTTGGAGGTTGATATGCTGAGAACATTGGACTTTGTGCTCATTGGCGTCATGACGGCAGCGGCCACCGTGACCTATACAATCAAGCACCGAGCAGAACTGAAGCTCGAAGAGGTTCATCGCCTCGAAGCCGAGATCAAGCTCGAAAAGGATACGATCGATCTGCTCAAGGCCGACTGGGCGCTGCAATCGCAGCCGAACCGGCTGGAGCGTCTGGTGAACACCTATAATGGCGAACTGAAGTTGCAGCCGACGGACTCCACCGCGCTCGTCCATATGCGCGAATTGCCGATGTTGAAATCGCAGGTCCCGGTTCCGGAAATCACCGAGGCGAAGAACGGCCAGAAGCCTGGTGCAAGCGCAGGTACGGCCGTTGCTGCCAAGGCGCAGCCGGTTCCCACTCCGGCGCCGCGGGCGGAAGAAGAGGATCTGATGTCAACGGGATCTGTGGAGTAGCCATGTCGTTTCTCTCTCGCATCATGGTCCTCAAGAGCCAGGCGCATTTCTCCTCCGGCGTCTATAACCGCTTCGGTGGCCCGTCGGGCAGCTTGCCGCTTGAGGGTTCGCGCAAGAAGAAGTCCGGTCAGGCCAAAAGCCGGGTCGGTCTGCTGATCCTCGGGTTCACAGCGCTTTACGGCGTCATCGGTGGCCGCCTGGTCGAATATGGGATGAAGGATCCGGAAGTCGTTTCCAGCATCCTGCCACCGGACCGCCTGATGGCGTCGCGGCCCGACATCCTCGATCGCAACGGCGAAGTGCTGGCGACCGACATCCGCACGGTTTCCCTCTTTGCCGAACCGAACAAGATCGTCGATGCCGATGAGGCGATCGAGAAGCTTGCGACTGTCCTGCCCGATCTCGATGTGAAGGGCACTTACAAGAAGCTCTCGGTCAAGAGTTCGCATTTCGCGTGGCTCCGCCGCCAGCTGACCCCGAAGCAGCAGAGCCAGATTCTGGCGCTCGGCATTCCCGGTATCGGTTTTCGTCCGGAAAAGCGCCGCTTCTACCCGGGTGGTCCAACCGCCTCGCATATTCTCGGTTATGTGAATATCGACAACCGCGGCGTCGCGGGCATGGAAAAATACATCGACGACCAGGGCCTTGCCGACCTGGCATCGGTAGGAATGACCAGCGATCAGCCGCTCGAGCCGGTCAAGCTCTCGATCGACCTGCGCGTCCAGAACATCGTGCGCGACGTCGTGATAAACGCGGTCACCAACTACGAAGCCAAGGGCGCGGGCGCGGTCGTCCTTGATATTCATACCGGCGAAGTGCTCGGCATGGCCTCAGCGCCGGACTTCGACCCCAACAATCCGGAAGAAGGCGCCAAGGAAGGCTGGCTGAACCGCATGTCGAACGGCACGTTCGAAATGGGCTCGACCTTCAAGACCTTCAGTACGGCCATGGCGCTCGACAGCGGCAAGGTCAGCATTAACGACAGCTTCGATGCTAGCCGTCCCATCCGCATCGGCGGTTTTACGATCAACGACTTCCACGGTCAGCGCCGCTGGCTGACAGTGCCGGAAATCTTTGAATACTCGTCGAACATCGGCACCGCGAAGATGATCGATATCGTCGGCATGGACCTGCAGAAGGACTATCTGACGCGCTTTGGGCTGCTGACGAAGATGCGGACGGAGCTGCCCGAAGTGAAGATGCCGAGCCAGCCGAAGGTTTGGAAGAAGATCAACTCGATCACGATCTCGTTCGGCCATGGCGTCTCGACGACACCCCTGCAGACGGCCGTTGCCGGCGCAGCCCTCGTCAATGGCGGTAAGCTCATCGAGCCGACCTTCCTGCCGCGCACCCGGGACCAGGCAGACGAGACGGCCGAGGTCGTCGTCAAGAAGAGCACCAGCGACGAAATCCGCTACCTGTTCAAGCTGAACGGCCTCAAAGGTTCGGGACGCAACGCCGACGTGCCGGGCTTCAACGTTGGCGGCAAGACGGGCACGGCCGACAAGGTCGTCAACGGCCGCTACGCGAATGATTTGAATTTCAACGCTTTCATCGCGGCGTTCCCGATCGATAATCCCCAATATGTCGTGCTGACCTTCTGCGACGAGCCACATAACGGCGAAAAGGGCCAGAACATCGCTGCCTACACGGCTGCGCCGATGGTCAAGAACATCATCCGCCGTGCCGCACCCATCCTCGGTATCGAACCGCAATTTGGCCAAGACGGATCGGCCTTGCTGGTGTCTTATTGAGTGTGAATGAATATCAGCGCCGATTCGCGTGGGGTGGGCGGCGTGAGAGAGAAAAGACATTCGATGAAACTGCGGGACATAGCCGGAAGCGCATTTCCGGAAATCAAGGAGCAACTCGAAGGGCCGGTGGGCGGGCTGGAGATTTCCGGGCTTTCAGCCGATAGCCGCAAGATCGAAGCCGGAATGGCGTTCATTGCGGTGGCCGGCTCGAAGGCCGATGGCGCGCTCTATATCGCCGATGCCGCAAAACATGGCGCGACCCTTGCCGTGTCGGCTCAAGCCGTCGAGGCTCCCATTCCTGTCCTGGCGGTGAAGGAACCGCGTCGCTTTCTCTCCGTCGCCGCATCGCATTTCTACGGCAGGCAACCTCAGACGATGGTTGCCGTAACCGGCACGGCTGGCAAGACCTCCGTCGCTTCCTTCACGCGCCAGATTTGGGCCTATGCCGGACATCCAGCGGCCATGATCGGCACGACGGGCGTCGTTTCGCCGATGCGCAACGAATACGGCTCGCTGACGACGCCCGATCCGGTTTCCCTGCACAAGCTGCTGGCCGATCTCGCTGACGAGGGCGTGACGCACGCTTCGATGGAGGCATCAAGTCACGGTCTCGACCAGTGTCGTCTGGATGGCGTGAAGCTTTCGGCTGCCGCCTTCACCAATCTAGGCCGTGATCACATGGATTATCATCCGACCGTGGAAAGCTATCTGGCCGCCAAGATGCGGCTTTTCGATACGTTGCTGCCGAAGGGTTCGCCTGCCGTCATCTTCGCCGACGATGCCTGGTCCGAGCAAGCGATCAAGGCGGCAAAGGATGCAGGCCACGATGTCCGCACCGTCGGCCGCAAAGGGGATTATCTGGCGCTTAAGCGGGTCGAGCACTTCCGTCACAAGCAGATCGCCGAAGTTCATTGTGGTGATGAGATTTTTGAGGTGGATATTCCGCTCGCCGGCGATTTTCAGGTCGCCAATGGGCTGGTTGCCGCGGCGCTTGCCATGTCTACCGGCGTTCCGGCCAAGATCGCGATGGCCGCTCTTGAAAAGCTGCAGGGCGCCTCGGGGCGTCTCGAACTCGTCGGCCATACAAAGGATGGCGCGCTTGCTTATGTCGATTATGCCCACAAGCCGGATGCGCTGGAAAATGTACTGAATTCCGTGCGTCCCTTTACGACCGGGCGCGTGATCCTGGTCTTCGGTTGCGGCGGCGACCGCGACCGGGGCAAGCGTCCGATCATGGGCGAGATCGCCTGCCGCCTGGCCGATGTGGTGATCGTCACGGACGACAATCCGCGTTCCGAGGAGCCGGCCTCGATCCGATCGGAGATCATGGCTGCGGCGCCGTGCGCCACCGAGATCGGCGACCGTTCGGAGGCGATCTACCAGGCCGTCGGTATGCTGAAATCCGGCGACACACTCATCGTTGCAGGCAAGGGGCATGAAGAAGGGCAGACGATCGGGAGTGTGACGCTGCCGTTCTCGGACCACGCCGAAGTGCGCGAAGCTTTGGAGGAGCTGAAATCGTGAACTGGCTTTGGACCACCGATGATATGATAGCCGCCATGGCGGGCCGCCCGTTCGGCACGCTCCCTGAAGGCATCACCGGCATTTCCATAGACAGCCGCTCGATCGGTACCGGCGAAGCCTTCTTCGCCATCAAGGGCGACAGGGTCGACGGCCATGACTTCGCCTCGATGGCGATGGCGAACGGTGCTGCACTTCTCGTCGTCAGCGAAGCCCGCCTTCCGGGGCTTGGCCGCTTGACCGTTCCGATGATCGTCGTCGATGATGTGCTCGCAGCGCTCGGTCGGCTCGCCGTCGCGTCGCGTCAGCGCTCGAGGGCGCAGATCATAGCGGTGACGGGCTCTGTCGGTAAGACGACGACCAAGGAGATGCTTCGCCACGTGCTTTCGCCGTCCGGAAAGGTGCACGCTTCCGTCGCCTCCTTCAATAACCATTGGGGCGTGCCGCTGACACTGGCACGCATGCCGCTCGACACGCACTTCGGCGTCTTCGAAGTCGGCATGAATCACCCGGGCGAAATCCGGCCGCTGGTGAAGATGATCCGGCCGCATGTCGCCGTCGTCACGACGATCGCTCCCGCGCATCTCGGCAATTTCAAGAGCATCAAGGAAATCGCCGCGGCGAAGGCGGAGGTTTTCGAAGGCTTGGTCCACGGCGGGCATGTGGTGCTCAACCGCGACAGCGACCAGTTCAATTTTCTCGAACGGACGGCGCAGTCGCTCGGCATCGAGAATATCCATTCCTTCGGCCAGCACGCGAAGGCCGAGTTCCGCCTTGCGGAATTCAACGGCTCGGATGAAAGCTCGGCGCTCTGGCTGACGATCGACGGCGATACGTTCGAAGTGGCGCTCGGCGCGCCCGGACGGCATATTGCGGAAAATGCCCTGGCCGCTCTCGGCATCGTCACGCTCGTCAACGCGGACCTCGACAAGGCAATCGCAGCGCTGGCCACGCTGCAGCCCGAAAAGGGCAGGGGCCGCCGCCACAAATTGTCGATCGGAACCGGCAGCTTCACGCTGATCGACGAAAGCTACAACGCCAATCCCGCCTCGATGCGCGCGGCGATCGCGCTGCTTGCCACAGCCGGTCCGGCAGACCGCGGGCGCCGCATCGCCGTGCTCGGCGACATGCTGGAAATGGGCGAATACGCGCAAAAGGTCCATTCTGACCTTTCCGGGCCGCTGCTTGCGGCCGGCATCGAACATGTCTGGCTTGCGGGCAAGGACATGCTGGCCCTGAAGGAATCGCTTCCCGACAGCGTGGAGGTCGAATACCGCGAGAAGACGGAAGAACTCACGGAATATGTATTGAACTCGGTCGCGCCTGGCGACGTGTTGATGGTGAAATCGTCTTTGGGGATAGGCTTCGGCAAGATTGTCGCCGCGATCCTTGACAGGTTTGCGCCATTTGTAGACACGCAACGCGAACTTTGACCGGGTAAACAAGGGGCCTCGAATGCTGATTTGGCTAGTCGAACTGTCGGACCAACTGAAGTTTCTGAACTTGTTCAGATACATTACCTTCCGTACAGGCGCCTCTCTCTTCACGTCCGCACTGATCGTCTTCCTCTTCGGGCCGATGATCATCAACTCGCTCCGAATCCGACAGGGAAAGGGCCAGCCGATCCGCGCCGACGGGCCGCAGACGCATTTCAAGAAGGCCGGCACGCCGACCATGGGTGGGCTGATGATCCTAGCAGGCATCGTCGGGGCCTCGCTTCTGTGGGCCGACCTTTCCAACGTCTATGTGGTCGCGACCCTGCTCGTCACCCTCGGCTTCGGCGCGATCGGCTTTTACGACGACTATCTCAAGGTCACGAAGCAGAGCGATAAGGGGTTCTCGGGCAAAGCACGTCTCGGCATAGAGTTCGTGATTGCCGGCATCGCCGTCTATTTCATGATGCGCACCGCGCTTGCCTCCGGTACGGCAGGCTCGACCTTCGGCTCCTCGGTCGCATTCCCGTTCTTCAAGGATTTCCTGATCAATCTCGGCATCGTGTTTGTGGCCTTCGGTGGCTTCGTCATCGTTTCGGCGGGCAACGCCGTCAACCTGACGGACGGTCTCGATGGTCTTGCGATCGTTCCCGTGATGATTGCCGCCGCCTCCTTCGGTGTCATCGCCTATCTTGCCGGCAATGCGGTCTTTGCGAACTACCTGCAGATCAACTTCGTGCCCGGCACGGGCGAACTCGCCGTGGTACTCGGCGCAGTCATCGGTGCGGGCCTCGGCTTCCTCTGGTTCAACGCGCCGCCCGCCGCAATCTTCATGGGCGATACGGGTTCGCTGGCGCTCGGCGGCACGATCGGCACCGTTGCGGTCGCGACCAAGCACGAGATCGTCATGGCGATCATCGGCGGTCTCTTTGTTGCAGAAACGCTCTCGGTCATCATCCAGGTCGGCTTCTTCAAGATGACCGGGCGCCGCGTCTTCTTGATGGCGCCGATCCACCACCATTTCGAGAAGAAGGGCTGGACCGAAAGCCAAGTCGTGATCCGCTTCTGGATTATCGCCGTCGGCCTTGCGATGCTCGGCCTTTCCACCCTCAAGCTGCGGTGAGGCAGACATGATTCCTGTCACGACGCTTGCAGGAAAGAAGGTCGCGCTGTTCGGGCTTGGCGGGTCCGGATTTGCAACGGCCCGCGCGCTCATTCTGGGCGGCGCCCATCTCACGGCCTGGGACGATAATCCGGACAGTGTGACGAAGGCTGCCGCCGAGGGAATCCATACCGCGGACCTGCGAAGCATCGATTGGAGCGTTCAGTCGCTCTTCGTTCTGTCGCCGGGTGTGCCGCTCACGCATCCGAAACCGCACTGGACGGTCGATCTCGCCCACGCCGCCGGTGTCGATATCGTTGGCGATGTCGAACTCTTCGTGCGCGAGCGCCGAGCGCATGCGCCGGATTGCCCCTTCATCGCCATCACAGGCACGAACGGCAAGTCGACGACGACCGCGCTGATTGCCCATATCCTGAAATCCAGCGGCCGCGACACGCAGCTTGGTGGCAACATCGGAACGGCCGTGCTGACGCTCGATCCGCCGAAAGCTGGACGCTACTATGTCGTCGAGTGCTCCTCCTACCAGATTGACCTCGCGCCGACGCTGAATCCCTCTGCGGGCATCCTGCTCAACCTCACGCCTGATCATCTCGATCGTCACGGCACGATGCAGCACTATGCCGGCATCAAGGAGCGCCTGGTTGCCGGCAGCGGCACCGCTATCGTTGGCGTCGATGACAGTCATTGCGAAATGATCGCTGATCGCGTCGAGCGGGCAGGAACGAAGGTGGTCCGCATTTCGCGCCGCCATCCGCTGGCCGATGGAGTCTATGCCGAAGGTACGAAGCTCATGCAGGCTTCTTCCGCTGCGGCTTTGCCGCTTGCCGATCTCGACGCCATCCAGACGCTACGTGGCGGCCACAATGCGCAGAATGCCGCTGCGGCGGTCGCCGCCTGCCTTGCCGTCGGCGTTTCGGCCGAAGAGATTCGCACCGGGCTTGCCTCCTTCCCCGGCCTCAAACACCGCATGCAGCCGGTCGGGACGCGCGGCAACGTCGTCTTCGTCAACGATTCGAAGGCGACTAACGCAGACGCCGCAGCGCCCGCGCTTTCGAGCTACGATCGCATCTACTGGATCGCCGGCGGTCTTTCGAAGGCGGGGGGCATCACGACGCTTGCACCGTTCTTCCCGCGCATCGCCAAGGCCTATCTGATCGGCGAAGCGGCGGCGGAATTTGCCGCGACGCTCGGCGAGGCGGTGCCCTACGAGATTTCGGGTACGCTGGAACGCGCGGTTGCCCATGCCGCGGCCGATGCGGAAAAAGATGACACTGGTCCATCCGCGGTGATGTTATCCCCGGCTTGCGCAAGCTTCGACCAGTACAAGAACTTCGAAGTCAGGGGCGATGCATTTGTCAGCCATGTGGCAGCGCTCGACGGAGTGAGGATGCTGGTCGGTTCGGCAACAGGAGATAGATGACATGGTGAGCCGTGCGGAACGTGGGCCTTTGGCCGATTGGTTTTGGACCATCGACCGCTTTTTTCTGGCGATGTTCATCTTCCTGATGGGCGTCGGCTTCATGCTCTCCTTTGCGGCCTCGCCCGCGGTTGCCGAGCGCATCGGGCTAGAGCCGTTCCATTTTGTGAAGCGTCACGCGGCGTTCATGATTCCCTCGATCGCCGTCATGATCGGGCTTTCTTTTCTGACGCCGCGGCAGGTGCGACGGACCGCCATCCTACTGCTTGTCATCTCGCTCGCTATGATGGTTCTGGCACTTTTCTTCGGTATCGAGGTCAAAGGCTCAAGGCGCTGGGTGACGCTTGCTGGCATCTCGGTCCAGCCGTCGGAATTCATGAAGCCCGCCTTCGTCGTCGTCTGTGCTTGGCTCTTTGCAGAGCATGCGCGTCAGCCGGAAATCCCGGGCAATCTCTTTGCGATCATCCTCTTCGGGATGGTCGCGGCGCTTCTCGTCGCCCAACCTGACCTTGGCCAGACGATCCTGACGACGGCCGTGTGGGGTGGCATGTTCTTCATGGCGGGCATGCCCTGGATTTGGATCATCCTGCTCGGCGCCGGCGGTGCGGGCGGGCTGCTCAGCGCCTACTACGTTTTCCCGCACGTGGCGGGGCGCATAGACAAATTCATGACCGGCGAGGGCGATACGTTCCAGATCGACACTGCGCGTGAGGCCATCATCCGCGGCGACTGGTTTGGCAAAGGACCGGGCGAGGGCATCGTCAAGCGCATCATCCCGGACGCGCATACCGACTTCATTTTCTCGGTCGCCGCCGAGGAATTCGGCATCATCTTCTGCATCGCGCTCGTTCTGCTCTTCACGGTTCTTGTTTTGAGGGGGCTATCGCACGCATATAAGGAGAAGAACGACTTCAACCGGTTTGCCGTCGCGGGGCTCGTGCTCCAGATGGGCATCCAGTCGATCATCAATATCGGCGTCAATCTCGAGCTGCTTCCGGCAAAAGGCATGACGCTGCCGCTGATTTCCTACGGCGGTTCGTCCATGGTCGCGATCTGCGTGACCGCCGGTTTTATTCTCGCGCTGACGCGCCATCGTCCGGAAAAACGTGCACAGGAGCGGAGCCTCTTCCGCGTGCCGCACGGATTGCCGGCGGAGTAAAATATGCTCGTGCCGTCTAAATTGCCCCCAACGCTTGCCCTCGACCTGCTGGCCGGGAGAGGGTCCGTGCCCCGTGAGACGGGCAGGGGTACTAAGAATTTGCGGTATGGGTTCTTCTCCCCGTCAAAACGGGGAGAAGGTTCCGGCAGGCGGATGAGGGGCGGCTGCCTGGTTGAAAGGCGAACCTACCGATGAGCAAAGGTATCATCCTGCTCGCCGCCGGGGGCACCGGCGGCCACGTGTTTCCAGCAGAGGCTTTGGCATACGAGCTGAAGGCGCGCGGTTATTCCGTGCATCTCGTGACGGACAGCCGTGCCGAGCGCTTTGCCGGCAAATTCCCCGCGGATGAAATCCACGTCGTGCCGTCGGCGACGATCGGCTCGAAGAACCCGATCGCAGTCGCGCGTTCGCTGTGGACGCTGTGGACGGGAATGCGTGCCGCCAAGAAACTGATCCAGCAGCTGAGGCCTGCGGTCGTCGTTGGTTTCGGCGGCTATCCGACCGTGCCGCCGCTGCTTGCCGCCACGCGCCTCGGCGTGCCATCGATGATCCACGAACAGAACGCCGTGATGGGCCGCGCCAACAAGGCGCTGGCGCAACGCGTGCAGGCGATCGCCGGCGGTTTCCTGCCGGAGAATGGCGGCGCTTATTCCGAGAAGACCGTGACGACCGGCAATCCGGTGCGTCCGGCGATCATCGAAGCGGCGAAGGTGCCGTACAAGCCTTCCCATGCCGGAGAACCCTTCAATCTCGTCGTCTTCGGCGGCAGCCAGGGCGCGCAATATTTCTCCAAGGCGATGCCGACGGCGATCAGCCTGCTTGACGACGAGTTGCGTTCGCGGTTGCGCATTACTCAGCAGGTGCGCCCCGAAGACATGGAAATGGTGAGCGGCTGTGTGGCCAGGCTTGAAATGGGGGCGGATATCGCGCCGTTCTTCACCGATATGGCGGACCGCCTTGCAAATGCGCATCTGGTGATCTGCCGCTCGGGCGCCTCGACCGTTTCGGAAATTTCGGTCATTGGCCGTCCTGCCGTGCTTGTGCCTTATCCGCATGCGCTTGATCACGATCAGGCGGCGAACGCGGCAGCCCTTGCTGCGACCGGTGGCGCGAAGGTCATCGCACAATCGGAGCTCTCGTCGGAGAAGATCGCTTCGATCCTGACTCATGTGATGAACGACCCGGAAAAGCTCGCCCGAATGGCGGCTGCCGCAAAGCAGGCCGGGAAACCGGACGCTGCGAACTTGCTTGCAGGCATGGTTGAGGCTATTGCCGCCGGACGTACAATTGCAGAGTTCAGGGGGACACAGTCATGAAAATGCCGAAGGCGATCGGCCTTGTCCATTTCATTGGCATCGGCGGGATCGGCATGAGCGGTATCGCCGAGGTGCTGCATAATCTCGGCCACCGCGTTCAGGGATCGGACCAGGCTGACAGCGCCAACGTGCAGCGTCTGCGTGACAAGGGCATCGAAGTCTTCGTCGGTCACAAGGCGGAAAACCTGGGTGATGCTGAAGTTGTGGTCGTCTCGACCGCCATCAAGAAGGACAATCCGGAGCTTGTCGCCGCGCGCGAGAAGCTGCTGCCGGTCGTGCGCCGTGCCGAAATGCTCGCCGAACTGATGCGTTTCCGCAATGCAATCGCCATCGGTGGCACGCATGGAAAGACGACGACGACATCGCTCGTCGCCACGCTGCTCGAAGCGGGCGGTCTCGATCCGACCGTCATCAACGGCGGCATTATCAATGCCTACGGCACGAATGCACGCATGGGCGAGGGCGAGTGGATGGTGGTCGAGGCCGACGAGTCGGACGGCACATTTCTGAAGCTGCCGGCTGACGTCGCGGTGGTGACCAACATCGATCCGGAACATCTCGACCACTACGGCAATTTCGACGCCGTGCGCGCCGCCTTCCGGCAGTTCGTCGAGAACGTGCCCTTCTACGGCTTCGGCGTCATGTGCCTCGATCATCCAGAGGTCCAGGCTCTCGTCGGCCGCATCGAAGACCGTAAGGTCATTACCTATGGTGAAAATCCGCAGGCCGACGTGCGCTTCATGAATGTTCGTATCGACGGTGCACGGTCGATCTTCGACGTCGAAATCCGCCGCCGCCGCACGGGACAGGTCATCAGGCTCGACAATCTCGTAATGCCGATGCCCGGCCGACATAACATTTCGAATGCGACAGCAGCGATTGCGGTCGCCAACCGCCTCGGCATTTCAAGCGCCGATATCGCAACGGGCCTCGCCTCATTCGGCGGCGTCAAGCGCCGCTTTACGCTGACCGGCTCATGGAACGGCGTGCAGATCTTTGATGACTACGGCCATCATCCAGTCGAGATAAAGGCCGTGCTGAAGGCCGCGCGCGAAGCCTGCAAGGGTCGCGTCATCACTGTCCATCAGCCGCATCGCTACACGCGCCTTTCCAGCCTGTTCGAAGAGTTTGCCGCCTGTTTCAACGATGCCGACAGCATTTTTCTTGCTCCGGTCTATGCCGCGGGCGAAGATCCGATCGAAGGCGTGGATTCCGAGGCACTCGTTTCGCGCATCAAAGCGGGTGGCCACCGCGACGCGCGCTTCCTTGCTAACCAGGAGCTTTTGCCTGAGATGGTCGCGGAGATTGCAAAGCCCGGCGATTTTGTGGTTCTCTTAGGGGCTGGGAATATAACTTACTGGGCAGTCGCGCTGCCCAAGCAACTGGAAGGTCTTTCGGGAAAATCTGCATGAAACAGGTGAATGGGGAAAAGCTTCTCAAGTCTCTCGGAGAAGGTGTGAAGGATATCCGCGGCCGCCTCACGCCGGATGCCCCCATGGACCGTGTCACTTGGTTCCATGCTGGCGGTCTTGCCGAGCTGATGTTCCAGCCGCACGATGAGGCGGACCTTATCGCATTCCTGAAAATCCTGCCGGAAGAGGTGCCGCTGACGGTCGTGGGCGTCGGTTCGAACATCCTCGTGCGCGACGGCGGCATTCCGGGCGTCGTCTTGCGCCTTTCTGCCAAGGGCTTCGGTTCGGTCGAGCTTGCAGGCGACAACCGAATTCTCGCCGGTGCCATTTGCCCGGACAAGCATGTGGCAGCGATGGCGATGGACAACGGCATCGGCGGCCTCCATTTCTTCTATGGCATCCCGGGCAGCATCGGCGGTGCGGCGCGTATGAACGCCGGCGCCAATGGCAGCGAGACCCGCGATCGTTTGGTCGAGGTCAATGCCACGGACCGCACGGGCAACAAGCTCGTGCTGTCGAACGCAGATATGGGATATTCCTACCGTCATTCCACGGCCTCATCTGATCTCATATTCACCTCCGTGCTTTTCGAGGGCTATCCGGAGGAACGGGCGAAGATCCGCGCCGACATGGATGCGGTGCGCAATCACCGCGAGACGGTGCAGCCGATCCGCGAGAGGACCGGCGGTTCGACCTTCAAGAATCCCGAAGGTCATTCGGCCTGGAAGTTGATCGACGAAGCAGGCTGCCGGGGTCTCGTCATCGGCGGCGCGCAGATGTCGTCGCTTCATTGCAATTTCATGATCAATATGGGGCAGGCGACCGGCTACGATCTCGAATATCTCGGCGAGCAAGTTCGCCGTGAAGTCTTCGAAAATTCCGGCGTCAAGCTCGAATGGGAAATCAAGCGTCTCGGCGTTTTCATGCCGGGCCGCGAGGTGCGCCCGTTCCAGGGTGTGACCAGCGAATAGTCGTTTTATCTATCCAGAACGGCCAGTTGATTGGCAATAACGAAAAAGGCCGCGACGGGAAACCGCCGCGGCCTTTAATTGATCTGGAGGCAGTCTTGATCAGACTTCTTCGCGGCCGGATGCGAGGATTGAGATCAGCGTGATCACGGAAGCAAGACCGAGATAATAGCCGACATAAAGCATGCCGTAGTTCGTCTGCAGCCAGGTGGCGATATAGGGGGCTAGCGAAGCGCCGAAGATGCCGGCAAGATTGAAGGTGATCGACGAGCCGGTGTAGCGCACTGCGGTCGGGAAGGGGGCCGCTAGCGCCGTTCCGATCAGGCCGTATGTCATGCCCATGAGTGCCATGGCGACAATCGCAAAGACGACGATGCTGTCTTCGCTGCCGGTCATCAGGCCGGGCAGGAAGAACGAGAAGATACCGATCAGGACGGTGGTAAGGATCAGCACTTCGCGGCGTCCGAATCTTTCAGCGAGCCTGCCGGCGACGGGGATGAAGATGCCGAAGGCGATCGAGCCCACAATCTGGATTTCCAGCGCGTCCAGGAAGGGAATTTTCAGAACCTTGACGTTGTAGGACAGCAGATAGGCCGAGCCGATGTAGAAGAGCACGAAGGTTGCGAGCGCCACGAAGGTGCCGAGGAACAAGCTTCGCTTATGCTTGCGGAACAGTTCCGCAACCGGCACGGCAACGCGCTCATGCTTGTCAATTGCCTTCTGGAAGGCCGGCGTTTCAGTGATCGAAAGACGAACCCAAAGGCCGATGACGATCAGGACGATCGAGGCGATGAATGGAACGCGCCAGCCCCAGCTCAAAAGCGCGTCCTGCGAGATCACCTGCAGCAACAGCCAGAAGACGCCTGAGGAGAGGAAGAGGCCGACGGGTGCGCCGAGCTGCGGGAACATGCCGTACCAGCTGCGCTTGCCTTCCGGCGCATTCTCGGTTGCGAGGAGAACAGCGCCACCCCATTCGCCACCGAGGCCGAAGCCCTGGCCGAATCGGCACAATGCAAGCAGCAGCGGTGCCACGACGCCGATCGATCCGTAGGAAGGCAGCAAACCGATAATGACCGTAGAAATACCCATGGTCAGCAGAGCGGCGACCAGAGTCGTCTTGCGGCCGATCCTGTCGCCGAAATGACCGAAGACAACGGCGCCGAGCGGACGGGCGAAGAAGGCGATCGAGAAGGTCGCAAAGGAAGCGAGAAGGGCGGTGGTCGGATCGTTGTTCGGGAAGAACAGCGTCGGAAAGACCAGGACGGCCGCCGTCGCATAGACATAAAAATCAAAGAATTCGATCGTGGTGCCGACAAGGCTCGCGATTAGAACGCGCGCCGGCGAATTGACTTGCGCACTGTTCGATGAAGCGGAGGTCGGCGATACGGGAGATATCGCGTCAGACATTTTTATTCCATTCGGGATGTATAAAGAGCGCCCTTGGAAAGGGATCGAAGGGCTCTTAACGCAATTTTAATTCCGCGCAAACGCCGAATGGGCAAGAAAGTGATGAAACTAGATGCAGCCGCACCGCGATGATTTCTTTCGCGCCCTATGATCAATTGCGTGGAAAGCGCCACCTGAAATTGATGGGATTGACGGGAATCAGTTTCAAGCGACTTCCTTGTTCGCTCTCTGATTGAGATTGAAGGAAGAAAATATGCAGAAAAGCCTTATTGCAGAGTTTTTGGGGACGTTCTTGCTGGTCTTTGGCGGATGCGGCAGTGCCGTTCTTGCTGCAGCCATTCCGGACCTTGGAATCGGCTTTGCCGGTGTTTCACTGGCATTCGGCCTGACCGTGCTGACAATGGCTTACGCCGTGGGCGGCGTTTCGGGAGGCCATTTCAATCCGGCCGTTTCCGTCGGCCTTGCGGTCGCCGGCCGATTCCCGGTGGGACGCCTCATTCCCTATATCGTCGCGCAGGTGATCGGTGCCATTGCCGCCGCCGCGCTCCTCTATGTCGTTGCGAGCGGCAAGGCCGGCTTTGAACTGGGGGGCTTTGCCTCCAACGGCTATGGCGAGCATTCTCCCGGCGGCTATTCGCTGACTTCGGCATTGGTCATCGAAGTCGCTCTCACGCTGTTCTTCCTGATCGTCATCTTGGGCTCCACACATGGTAGGGCACCAACTGGCTTTGCGCCGCTTGCGATCGGCCTGGCGCTGACGCTGATCCACCTGATCTCGATCCCGGTGACGAACACATCCGTCAATCCCGCCCGCTCGACAGGCCAGGCTCTCTTTGTCGGCGGTTGGGCCCTGCAGCAGCTTTGGCTCTTCTGGCTGGCGCCGATAGCCGGCGGTGCGCTTGGCGGCCTTGTCTGGAAATTGCTCGACAAGGACGACTGAGGACGACTTTCGCTGTCCCTCCGGGCGAACCTGCATAGATCATCTGTGCGGGTTTTTTCATGCTGTGAGCGAACTTCAGCATGCTGCCGCAACGCGCTGATTTCGAGTCGGAAACATGCAGCCTCAGTGAGGTTCCTGAGGGGTGGAAACGCCTCGCGTAGGCACCCGGTTAATAAAAGTAAACACTTCATTAACCATAATGTTGTCATATCGCTCCCATGTCTGAGGCGAAGCGGATTCGCGGGCAAGCTTGGTGCAAGCCTCGAAAATCAGGCTGAGGTTTATTTTGGGGGTACGTATGAGTCGCAAGCATGTCGCTGTCCTGATGGGCGGATTTTCCTCGGAGCGGCCGGTGAGCCTGTCTTCGGGAACGGCTTGCGCGGATGCTCTCGAAGGCGAGGGCTTCCAGGTTACCCGGATCGATGTCGATCGCGATATTTCCGCGAAGCTGGCGGCGCTTCGTCCCGATGTCGCCTTCAATGCGCTGCATGGCCCCTTCGGCGAGGATGGCACCATCCAGGGCATCCTCGAATATCTCGAAATTCCCTACACGCATTCTGGCGTTCTTGCCTCTGCGCTTGCGATGGACAAGGGCAAGGCCAAGGGGGTTGCGGCAGCGGCCGGCGTCCCTGTGGCGCAATCGGAAGTCATCAATCGTTTCGCCTTTCCGGCCGAGCATCCAATGAAGCCGCCCTATGTCGTGAAGCCTGTCCGGGAGGGCTCCAGCTTCGGTGTCGTGATCGTTCAGGAGGGTCAGGCTCATCCGCCGCAGATCATCAGTTCGCCGGAGTGGCGCTATGGCGAAGAGGTCATCGTCGAACGGTATGTCTATGGCCGCGAACTGACATGTGGTGTCATGGGCGACAAGGCTCTCGGTGTGACCGAAGTGGTGCCGCAGGGTCACAACTTCTATGACTATGATGCCAAGTATGCTGCGGGCGGCTCAAAACACGTCATCCCGGCGAAAATTTCACCGAATATTTACCAAAAAATACAATCATTGGCGTTAAGGGCGCATCAAGCAATTGGTTGTCGTGGGGTCAGTCGGTCCGACTTTCGTTACGACGACCGGTTCTCCGAAGATGGTGAAGTTATCTGGCTGGAAGTGAATACCCAGCCGGGCATGACGCCAACCTCCCTCGTGCCCGAAATGGCCGGCCATGCCGGTTATTCCTTTGGTGAATTTTTGCGTTGGATGGTGGAGGACGCCTCTTGTTCTCGTTGACGGTGAAAAGGATAGGGCGCCCAAGCCGTCAACCGAGCATCGCTCTTGCTGAGGGCGATGGGCGGATGGTTCTCCCGCGTCCGCTGCGCCGGGTGGTGCGTTTTCTTGTCAGTCTCGGAACTGGCCGTATCCACATTCCTGCGCATACCGGGACAATTTCTGCCCTCGCATTCTTCGCGGCGACCGGTCTCTACGGCATGTCGCTCGGCGGCCATACGGAAACGGTCGCGCAAGCGGCGACGACGGCTGCCGGTTTCGCCATCGAGGATGTGAAGGTTTCTGGCAATTCCGAAACCTCCGAAATCGAAATCTTTGAACTCCTTGGTCTCGACGGAACGACGTCGCTGGTGGCGCTCGATGTCGATGCTGCGCGCCGGAAGATCGTCAAGCTTCCGTGGGTCGAAAGCGTCGAGGTCAGGAAGATTTATCCGAAGACGATCGAGGTCAAGCTCAAGGAGCGCCAGGCCTATGCGATCTGGCAGCACGGGCAGGAGCTTTCGCTGATCGAAAGGAATGGCAGCGTCATTGCGCCGCTTCGCGACAACAAGTTTTCGACGTTGCCGCTCGTTGTTGGTCGAGATGCAGAAAGTGCTGCGGCTTCGCTCGAAGGCGAGTTTTCGCGGTGGCCGGACGTCACGTCGCGCGTGAAGGCTTACGTCTGGGTATCCGGTCGACGCTGGGATCTGCACATGGATAACGGCGTGGTGGTGAAGCTGCCGTCCGACAATGTCGATCAGGCGCTCGCCAGGCTGTCGAAATTCAACAAGGAACAGGATCTTCTGGCGCGCGACATCGCAGCGGTCGATCTCAGGCTGGTGGACAGGACCGCGATCCAACTGACTCCGGAGGCAATGGCGCGCCGGCAGGTCGTTCTCGATCAGCGGACCAAGGATTTGAAGAAGGCGGGGCAGAATATATGAGCTTGTTCGGTTCGTCCCATTTCGGATTGCCGCGCCTGAAACCGCTCTCGTCGAAGCGGTCGCATATCGTTTCGGTGCTCGACATCGGATCGACCAAGGTCGTTTGCATGATCGGTCGCCTGACGCCCCGCGAAGAGAGCGAGATTCTTCCCGGCCGCACGCACGACATCGAAATCATCGGCATCGGCCACCAGCGCTCCCGCGGCATCAAGACCGGCGTCATCGCCGATCTCGATGCGCTCGAAAGCGTCATCCGACTTGCCGTCGATGCGGCCGAGCGTATGGCGGGCCTTACCGTCGAAAGCCTGATTGTCAATCTGACGGCCGGCCGTCTCGGCAGCGACATCTACACGGCGACGATTGATCTGGGCGGCCAGGAAGTCGAACTCAACGATCTCAAGAAGGTGCTTGCAGCCGCCTGCCAGCAGTCGCTGCGCCAGGATCGCGCCGTGCTGCACTCTCTGGCAACCGGCTTCTCGCTCGATGGCGAACGCGGTATCCGCGACCCGCTGGCGATGTATGGCGATGTACTTGGCGTCGACATGCATGTCGTGACCGCCGAACGTGCCGCATTGAAGAACCTCGAGCTCAGTGTCAATCGCGCGCATCTCTCCGTCGAAGGCATCGTTGCGACACCTTACGCCTCCGGGCTGGCCGCTCTCGTCGACGACGAGGTCGAGCTGGGCTGCTGCGCGATCGATATGGGCGGCGGTGCGACGACGATCTCGGTCTTTGCCGAAGGCAAGCTTGTCCACACGGATGCCGTCGGTCTTGGGGGCCTTCACGTCACGACCGATCTGGCGCGCGGCCTTTCGACCCGCATCGAAGACGCGGAGCGCCTGAAAGTGGTTCACGCTTCGGCATTCTCGAACTCCTCCGACGAGCGCGAGCTCATCTCGATCCCACCGATCGGGGAAGACGAGCGCGATCAGCCGACGCAGGTGCCGCGCGCGCTCGTTTCGCGCATCGTCGGCGCACGCATCGAGGAAACGATGGAATTGATCCGCGACCGGATCCAGCGCTCTGGGTTCAGCCCGATCGTCGGAAAGCGCGTCGTGCTGACGGGCGGCGCAAGCCAGTTGACCGGTCTTGCGGAAGTGGCGCGGCGCATCCTGGCGCGCAATGTCCGCATCGGCCGTCCGATGGGCGTCTCGGGTTTGCCGACGGCAGCCAAGGGACCGGCGTTTTCGACGGCGGTCGGACTGATGATCTATCCGCAGGTCGCGGACATGGAAACACATGCGTCACAGAGCGGCCTGCTCATGTCGCTTGGGGGTAATAACAGCCGCATCGCCCGGATGGGCCAGTGGTTGAAGGAAAGCTTCTGAAGTTGAGTGAATTGGCCGGCGTGGCGATGCGGCCATAAAGAGAAGGAACAGGTACCATGACTATCAAGCTGCAAAAGCCGGATATCACTGAGCTGAAGCCGCGTATCACCGTGTTCGGTGTCGGCGGCGGCGGCGGCAATGCTGTCAACAACATGATCTCTGCCGGTCTCCAAGGCGTCGACTTCGTCGTTGCCAATACGGATGCCCAGGCGCTGACCATGACGAAGGCCGAACGCATCATCCAGCTCGGCGCCAACGTCACCGAGGGTCTCGGTGCCGGTTCGCAGCCGGAAGTCGGCCGCGCAGCCGCCGAAGAGTGCATCGATGAGATCATCGATCACCTCAGCGGCACGCATATGTGCTTTGTCACCGCCGGCATGGGCGGCGGCACGGGCACGGGTGCGGCCCCGGTCGTCGCGCAGGCCGCCCGCAATAAGGGCATCCTGACCGTCGGCGTCGTCACCAAGCCGTTCCACTTCGAAGGCGGTCGCCGCATGCGTCTTGCCGAATCCGGAATCGAGGAACTGCAGAAGTCAGTCGATACGCTGATCGTCATTCCGAATCAGAACCTCTTCCGTATCGCAAACGACAAGACGACCTTCGCCGATGCTTTCGCCATGGCTGACCAGGTTCTTTATTCGGGCGTTGCCTGCATCACCGATCTGATGGTGAAGGAAGGTCTCATCAACCTCGATTTCGCCGACGTCCGCTCGGTCATGCGCGAAATGGGCCGCGCGATGATGGGCACCGGTGAAGCATCCGGCCAGGGCCGCGCGATGCAGGCTGCCGAAGCTGCAATCGCCAACCCGCTGCTGGATGAAACCTCGATGAAGGGTGCTCAGGGCCTCCTGATCTCCATCACCGGCGGCCGCGACCTGACGCTCTTTGAAGTCGACGAAGCTGCGACCCGCATTCGCGAAGAAGTCGATCCGGATGCCAACATCATCCTCGGCGCGACCTTCGACGAATCGCTCGAAGGCATCATCCGTGTCTCCGTCGTTGCGACCGGTATCGACCGTGCGATGAACGAAGCTGCTGCCAAGAACTTCCAGCCTGCCGCAAAGCCGGCTATCCGTCCTTCCGCGGCCGTTGCTCCGGCACCGGCCGCAGTTCAGCCTGCGCCAGTCATGCAGGCACCGAAGCCGGCCGATCCGATCGCGCAGACCATCCGCATGGCGGAAGCCGAGATGGAACGCGAGCTCGAAATCCCGGCTCCGCGCCCTGCAGCTCCGGTTCAGCAGCCTGTTGCTCAGGACGCGTTCCGTCCGCAGAGCCGCATCTTCGCAGCCGCTCAAGAAGCTCCGGCCGCACGTCCGGCTCCGGTGCAGTCCGCACCGGCACCCGTTATGAGCCAGCCGGCGCCGCAGCAGGTCATGCAGCAGCAGCCAATTCGCCAGGAACCTGCCATGCAGCAGCCGGTCCGCATGCCAAAGGTCGAGGACTTCCCGCCGGTCGTTCAGGCCGAGATCGATCACCGCGCCCAGCCAGCTGCCGCACAGGCGCATGAGGAGCGCGGCCCGATGGGTCTGCTGAAGCGAATCACCAATTCGCTCGGCCGCCGCGAAGAGGAAGTCGCTCCCGAGATGACGGCAGCGCCTGCCGCTGCTTCGCAGCAGCGCCGCCCGCTTTCGCCCGAGGCGAGCCTTTATGCTCCACGCCGCGGCAATCTCGACGACCAGGGCCGCAGTGTTCCGCAGGCCCGCATGATGCAGGAAGACGACCAGCTCGAGATTCCTGCCTTCTTGCGCCGCCAATCGAACTGAGCGGACACAGAATCGCCACACATGCGCCCGGGATCACGGTCCTGGGCGCAGCTGTTTCAAAGCGTCATATAAGTTGATGATTCCTAAACCATTTCAAGCGGATGCTTTCGTAACAAAGCGAAACGAACAGTGATTTGGATTGGAGCCCGGCCGCACGTATGTATGACGTCATGGGACCGTGCCTTGCCGCCGCCATGGCGACAATTCGGCGGTGGGCAAGATAGGTTGGCGGTTTGTTTTCGGTGCTTTTGGCGCTACGGACCGTAAATGCAATAAAGGCAGAATTTTATGGTTATTGGCATGCTTGGCTTCCAGACGACGGTTTCGCGCCCGGTGACGCTTTCGGGCACCGGCGTCCATTCCGGCGCGGAAGTCACCATTACTTTCAATCCGGCTGAAGTCGATACCGGCGTCGTTTTCCATCGCATGCATGACGACGGCAGCGTTACCGAACTGCGTGCCGTGTCCGCTCAGGTCGGAAGCACCGATCTCTGCACCGTCCTTGGCTTTTCCCCCGCGCATTCGGTTGCGACGATCGAACATGTCATGGCAGCGCTCTACGCGCTCGGTCTCGATAACGTCGTGATCGAGGTACATGGCGCCGAAATGCCGATCATGGACGGCAGTTCGGCACCCTTTATCGAGGCGATCGAGCAGGTTGGCCTCGTTTCGCTCGGCGTGAAGCGCCGCTATATCCGCATCACCAAGCCGGTTCGCATCGAGCATGGCGGCTCGTGGAGCGAGTTCCGCCCGTATGACGGCACGCGCTTCGAAGTCGAGATCGATTTCGATTGCCCGCTGATCGGCCATCAGAAGTGGGAAGGAAATCTGACGGCAGCGACCTTCAAGTCCGAACTGTCGCGCGCACGCACCTTCGGCTTCATGCGTGACGTGGAGCGTCTCTGGGCCTCCGGCCATGCGCTCGGTTCGTCGCTTGAGAATTCCGTCGTCATCTCTGACGACAATACGGTCATCAACGTCGAAGGCCTGCGCTACGCAAAGGATGAGTTCGTGCGTCACAAGGCGCTCGATGCCGTCGGCGACCTTGCGCTTGCCGGCGCTCCCTTCATCGGCTGCTACCGCTCTTATCGCGGTGGTCACAAGATGAATGCCAATGCTTTAAAGGCGCTGCTCAGCGACACGACCGCCTATGAAGTTGTCGAGACTTCCGCTGCGCGCCCGCGCGTTACACCCCGCGATTTCGTCGCCGTTAACGCTCCCGGATTCGCCCCCTGGTCGGCATGACCTCCACACCAAATTTCAGGCCAGGGCCGCCTCCTTCGGGAGGCGGTTTTTTTTTGTACTTCCGCAGGCCGATAACTGTTCTCCAGCATATGCTTAGGAGCAACAGGTACGATTAAAGTCAAAAACCGGGATATTCTGCCGCTTGCTGCCACAAAAATGCGTTAATGGCTCATCATTGCGTTGCTCTCGCCACACATTTGTGGCTAGAAACGCCGGCGAGGTGTGGCTGCCGCAGGGTGGGTAGCGGCAGTTGGGATTCTTCTATGGATTATGCAAGGTCTGAAGGTATGATGAAGACAGCGCGCGCTTTGCTCGCATCGCTCGTGATTTTGAGTGCAGGCGCCTTGATTTCCGGTTGCCAGTCGGACCCTGATATCGACATCACCAAGCTCGGCCTTAGCAACGATCCGCCGGACGTCCTCTACAATCAGGCGCTTGCCAACATGAAGGCCGGCAACATGGCCGAAGCCGCGCGCAAATTCGACGCGATCGACCGCGAAAACCCGTTTTCCGAATGGGCGCGCAAGGCTCTCGTGATGAGTACCTTCGTGAAGTACCGCCAGGGCAAGATCGACGACGCCCTCGCATCTGGCAACCGCTATATGGCGCAATATCCGAAGTCTGAAGATGCGGCATATGTTCAGTACCTGATCGGCCTCAGTTATTCGAAGCAGATTTCCGACGTGACGCAGGATCAGCGGGCTTCCTCCAAGACCATCGAAGCCATGCAGGCCGTCATCGACAACTATCCGGACTCCGAATATGTCGACGACGCGCAAGCAAAGATCCGCTACGCCCGCGACCAGCTCGCCGGCAAGGAAATGCAGGTCGGCCGTTATTATCTCGAGCGCAAGGAATATCTTGCAGCCGTCTCCCGCTTCCGTATCGTGGTTGAGAAGTATCCGAACACGAATCAGATCGAGGAAGCGCTGGCGCGTCTCGTCGAGGCCTATTACGCGATGGGAATCGTCGAAGAAGCCCAGACGGCAGCCGCTGTTCTCGGTCACAACTATCCGGATAGCCAGTGGTACGCCGATTCCTTCAAGCTGCTGCAGTCAGGCGGTGCGGAGCCCCGGGAGAACAAGGGCTCCTGGATTTCCGCAGCCGGCAGGAAGCTGCTGCTCGGCTCGTGAGGCCTGACACGCAATGCTAATCCAGCTTTCGATCCGCGATATCGTTCTGATCGAGCGGCTGGATCTTGCCTTCGAAACCGGGCTCTCGGTTCTGACGGGCGAAACCGGTGCCGGCAAATCCATTCTTCTTGACAGTCTTTCGCTGGCGCTTGGCGGGCGGGGCGATGGCGGCCTCGTGCGCCACGGCGAGGACAAGGGGCAGGTGACGGCGGTCTTCGACGTGCCAATGGATCACGGTGTCCGCCAGCTTCTGCGCGAGAACGGGATTGATGACGAGGGCGACCTCATCTTCCGGCGCCAGCAATCGGCCGACGGCCGCACCAAGGCCTATGTCAACGATCAGCCGGTAAGCGTGCAGCTGATGCGCCAGGCCGGGCAGATGCTTGTCGAAATCCACGGCCAGCACGATGACCGCGCGCTTGTCGATACGCATGCGCACCGGCTTCTGCTCGATGCCTTCGCCGGCATCAACGAGGAAGCGGCGGCGGTCACGGAGCTTTACCGCACTTGGCGCGACGCGGAGCGAACGCTGAAAAAGCATCGCGAAAAAGTGGAGAACGCGGCCCGCGAAGCCGACTATCTCCGGTCCTCCGTCGACGAGTTGGAAAAGCTCTTGCCGCAGGACGGTGAGGAGGAGGAGCTTGCCGAGCGCCGCCAGAAGATGATGAAAGCGCAACGCATTGCAGGCGACATCGCCGAGGCCTCCGAGTTTTTGAACGGCAATGCCTCTCCGGTACCGCATATCGCCTCGCTGGTGCGCCGCCTGGAGCGCAAGAGTCACGAGGCGCCCGGACTGCTGGAAGACACGGTGGCGCTGCTGGATGCGGCTCTGGACCAGCTTTCCAACGCGCAGATGGAAGTGGAGGCAGCACTCCGAAAGACGGAATACGATCCGAAGGAACTGGAGCGTGTCGAGGAGCGACTCTTTGCCCTGCGAGCCGCGTCGCGCAAATATTCCGTGCCTGTGACGGAGCTTCCAGCGCTTGCCGTGCGGATGATCGCCGACCTTGCCGATCTCGATGCCGGCGAGGAGAAGTTGGTGAAGCTCGACGCCGAGGTCGGTGTCGCCAAGGCGAATTACGATGCCGCGGCCCGCTCGCTTTCGGACAAGCGTCACCACGCAGGCGAAGCGCTCGCCGCCGCCGTCATGGCGGAACTGCCGGCGCTCAAGCTGGAGCGTGCGCGCTTCATGGTCGAGATGACGACCGACGCGGCAGACGCAACGGCCGAGGGCATCGACGTCGTCGAGTTTCACGTTCAGACGAACCCAGGGACGCGTCCGGGCTCGATCATGAAGGTGGCATCGGGCGGCGAGCTTTCGCGCTTCCTGCTTGCTCTGAAGGTGGCGCTTGCCGATCGCGGTTCGGCGCCGACGCTCGTCTTTGACGAAATCGACACCGGTGTCGGTGGTGCCGTTGCCGATGCGATCGGCCAGCGACTGAAGCGGCTCTCCGACCGCGTGCAGGTTCTCTCGGTCACCCATGCCCCTCAGGTCGCCGCGCGTGCAGCAACGCACCTGCTTATCTCCAAGGGACCGGTTTCCGACGGCTCTGAAAAGATTGCCACGCGCGTCGCGACGATGGCGCATAAGGACCGCACGGAAGAAATCGCCCGCATGCTTGCTGGAGCCTCCGTGACCGAAGAGGCAAGGGCGGCTGCGGCTCGGCTGTTGGCGGGAAATGGTTAGGCACAAGGTCATGCCGTCGGATTGATCTTCACTCTGACCCTCTCGCATATATCTTCACCCCGACAGAACGGGGAGAAGGAGCCGGCAGGCGGAAGAACGGCCGCCTCATCCGCCTCTCTTTCAATCCATGATTTTTGCTCTAAAACGATTCCAGATTCTCTGGAGTGATCCCGTATGCCGACCGAGTCCGTTGCAGTTGAAGACCTGACGATCGATGATGCCGCCACCGAGCTCGCGCGGCTGGCGAAAGAGGTCGCCCATCACGACACGCTCTATCATGGCAAGGATCAGCCGGAGATCTCGGACGCCGATTACGATGCGCTGAAGCGGCGCAACGACGCGATCGAGGCGCGGTTTCCGGAGCTGATCCGCGAAGACAGCCCGTCGCGCCGCGTCGGCGCTGCACCTTCCGTGACCTTTGCGCCGGTCGTCCATGCGCGTCCGATGCTGTCGCTCGACAATACGTTTTCGCAGGAGGACGTGCAGGATTTTGTGGCCAGCGTCTATCGCTTCCTCGGGCGCTTGCCGGACCAGTCGATCGCCTTTACCGCCGAACCGAAGATCGATGGGCTCTCCATGTCGATCCGTTACGAGAATGGCAGGCTGGTGACGGCTGCAACGCGCGGCGACGGCACGATGGGCGAGAACGTCACGGCCAATATCCGAACCATCAAGGAGATTCCGACAGAACTGCCGAAGGGGGTGCCGGCCGTCGTGGAAGTGCGCGGTGAAGTCTACATGGCAAAGAGCGACTTTATGGCGCTCAACAAGCAGATGGAGGCCGAGGGAAAGCAGACCTACGTCAACCCGCGCAACACGGCAGCCGGATCGCTGCGCCAGCTCGACGCGAAGGTGACGGCTAGCCGCAAGCTGAAATTTTTTGCCTATGCCTGGGGCGAAATATCCGACATGCCGGCCGAGACGCAATTCGACATGGTGCAGCTCTTCAGGGACTGGGGCTTTCCGGTCAATCCGCTGATGAAGCGGCTGAATTCTGTTGCCGATATCCTCGCCCATTACGACGATATCGGCCTGAAGCGCCCCGACCTCGACTACGACATCGACGGCGTCGTCTATAAGGTAGACAGCCTTGAACTGCAACAGCGCCTTGGCTTTCGCTCGCGCAGCCCCCGCTGGGCGACGGCGCATAAATTCCCGGCGGAACAGGCCTTTACCACGGTCGAGAAGATCGAAATTCAGGTGGGGCGTACCGGTGCATTAACGCCTGTCGCGCGCCTTACCCCCGTCACCGTCGGCGGTGTGGTAGTGACGAACGCTACGCTTCACAACGAGGATTACATCAAGGGTCTCGGCAATTCCGGCGAGCCCATTCGCGACGAGGAACACGATATCCGGATCGGCGATACCGTGATCGTGCAGCGGGCGGGCGACGTCATCCCGCAGGTGCTCGATGTCATCATGGAAAAGCGGCCGGCGGACGCGGTGCCCTACGAGTTTCCGAAGCGCTGCCCGGTCTGCGGTTCGCATGCGGTGCGCGAAAGAAACGAGAAGACCGGAAAGCTCGATTCGGTCACGCGCTGCACCGGCGGCTTCGTGTGCCGGGCGCAGGCAACCGAGCATCTCAAGCATTTTGTGTCGCGCAATGCCTTCGATATCGAGGGCCTGGGATCGAAGCAGATCGACTTCTTCTTCGAGAGCGAGGAGGAGGCACTGAGGATCCGCACGGCGCCGGATATCTTCACGCTGGAGCGGCGTCAGCAGAATTCGTTGACGAAGCTCGAGAATATCGAAGGCTTCGGCAAGGTCAGCGTCGGCAAGCTTTATGCGGCGATCAACGAACGGCGCAGCATCGCGCTTCACCGCTTCATCTACGCGCTGGGCATCCGCCATGTCGGCGAGACGACCGCGAAGCTGCTGGCGCGCTCCTACGGCACCTATGAGGCCTTCGCCGCGGCGATGAAGGGGGCCGCGCCACTCTCCGGCGATGCCTGGAACGATCTGAACGCCATCGAAGGCATCGGTGAGATCGTCGCCCGCGCGATCGTGGAGTTCTACAAGGAGCCGCGCAATGTCGAGGTGATCTCGGCACTGCTTTCGGAAGTGACACCGCAGGACGCAGAGCAGCCGGTCACGTCCGACAGCCCGGTTTCCGGCAAGACGGTGGTCTTCACCGGCTCGCTCGAGAAGTTCACCCGCGACGAGGCCAAAGCCAAAGCCGAGAGCCTTGGTGCAAAGGTTGCCGGATCGGTCTCCAAGAAGACCGATATCGTCGTTGCCGGACCCGGTGCGGGCTCGAAGCTCGACAAGGCGCGCGAGCTTGGCGTCCAGACCATGGATGAGGACGAGTGGCTGGCGCTGATCCGTGGATAAGCTCACTTGAGGAGCGGTATCATCAGACTAGAGGCGCACCCTTGCCATCGCATAAGCGTCGACATACCCCCCGGCACGGAAGGCGAAGGCCTTGAGCAGGCCCTCCTCTTCGAAGCCGAATCTTCTGTAGAGGGCGATCGCCGCCTTGTTGTCGGTGTACACCGATAGTTCCAGTCGTTTGATGTTCAGCCAGTTGTCGGCCATGTCGATGAGTTCGGCGAGCAGTGCGCTGCCGATGCCCTTGCCGGTGAAATCGTCGTGGACGCCCATGCCGATGTTGGCTGCATGGCTGCGCCGCCCCAGATAGCGCATCATGCCTGCGTCACCGACGATCCGGTCGTCCAATTCCGCCACGAGGTTGACCTGGCCAGGGCCGGTGTTTTCGAAGCGTTTGCGGGTTTCGTCGATGGTCTGATACGGCAGGCGCAGGGTGCCGAAGCGGAAGCCTGGTAGGTTGATGAGCGCCGTCACCGCCTCTATATCGGAGGCGCGCAATGCCCGAATGATCAAGCCTGCCATCGCTGGCGGACGTTCGGATGGATTGTTTCCTAATGCTTTCAAAATGCTCTCCTTGAATTTGAAAGAGGAGAGCAGACTCCAAAAACCCTGCTCGCCTCGGCAGGGCTTTGGGACTGATCGGACCGCTAACGTGCCAATGCTGCCCCGCACCCTGCATGGGTCGTGGTCATGTGAATGGCCGTGAGGACGATGTTCGATCTGATCATCAGCAAAAAGTCGTTGATCCTTTCGCGAAAGTCAACCTGAGGCATTTGCCTGGCTGAAGCCGCGCGATAAGCCTGTCGTTGACGACAGAATCGCGGAGCAGCCTTGAAGACCATCGCCATCGATTTCGAAACCGCCAATGAGCAGCGCGGCAGCGCCTGTTCGGTCGGGCTTGCCTGGATCGATGAGGGCAGGGTCACTCGTGTCGAGGAACGGCTGATCCGGCCGAAGGATATGCGTTTTTCCGGGATGAACATCGCAATCCACGGCATCCGGCCCGAGCATGTGGAAGATGCGCCGGAATTTCCGGAAGTCATGGAGGAGTTCCACGATGATTTCCGGGGCGCGACGATGATCGCGCACAATGCCGCCTTCGATTTCAGCGTCTGGCGCGCCTCGCTCGACCTTTATCGCCAGTCCTATCCGGAACTCACTTATCTCTGCAGCCTCAAGATGGCGCAGCGCATCTGGCCGCAGTTCTTCTCGCACAGATTGAACGTGATCGCCGAGCATCTCGGCCTGCGCTTTTCCCATCACAATGCCGCGGAGGATGCTGCCGTCTGCGCGCATGCGGCGATCGAGATGGCAAGGGCCGTCAAGGCCGCTGCGGTGCATGCCATTCCCGCGGCGATCGGAATGACACCCGGCAGGCTCACCGCAAGCGGCTACGAGCCCTGCACGTGCCGCAAGGCATAGCCAGCTTTCTTGTTTTGGCGGTGACCGTACTTATCTAGTGAAGCGGATCATTCACGGAGCCGTCATGTCCACTTTGCGCAAGCTTGTTCTTTCCGCCATATCGGTTGCCGCGCTTGGCGCAGGTGCCGCGTCTGCCGAGGTCGTCGGCAAGGTCGGCGTCGATTGGATCGGCAACGATATCATCGTCGATGCCATCGCCGATCCGGAGGTGAAGGGCGTGACCTGCCACGTCACGTATTTCGACCGCAGCGTGATCGACCGGGTGAAAAACGGCAACTGGTTCGAGGATCCCTCGAACAATTCGATCGCCTGCCGCCAGACGGGACCGATCGAAATCGGCGATATCAATCTCTCCAGAGATGGTGACGAGGTGTTCAAGGCGGGCATGTCGCTCGTCTGGAAGAAGCTTGTCGTCAACCGCATCTATGACAAGACCAACGACACGCTGATCTATCTCGCACATTCGCGCGAGCTGACAGATGGCTCGGCGAAGATGTCGATCTCGACGATCCCGCTCTATGGCCAGAACGTCACCTGGAAGAACGGCAAGCCGAAATAACGAAAAGGCCCGGCTTTCGCCGGGCCCCTGGTTTTAAGGGAAGGCTTCTTACGCAGCCTGTGCCAGTTCGTCGGCGATGACGGTGTCGAGGTTCAGGAAGCAGACCATGGTCTTTTCCAGCGCGACGATGCCACGGCAGAAGGCGCGCTGAGCTTCCGGGATGATTTCCGGCGGCGGCTGCAGGTCTTCGCTCTTGATGGTCATCATGTCGGAAACCTGCTCGACGAGGAGGCCGACGAGCTTGCCGGCGATGTCGGTAACGATGATGGCGGAGCGCTCCGACGGTTCAGTCATCTTCATGCCGAGACGGCACGCCATGTCGATAACCGGGATCACTGCACCGCGAAGGTTGATGAGGCCGAGCACGTAGGGCGGGGTATGCGGCATTGGCGTCACTGGCGCCCATCCGCGGATTTCGCGGATCGCCATGATGTCGATGCAGAATTCCTGTTCCGCGAGATGAAAGGAAACGATTTCGAGATGGGAACCGGCCTGTGCAATGATGGCGCTTGTCATGATCAGAATTCTTTCCAGTTGTCTCCGGCCGGAGCGGCCACGGCTTTGGCGGCGGCGCCGCCACTGAATGCGCCCGCGACTTTGCCAATCGGGCTCCGCGCAGGTGAAGGTTTCGGATGCGAGGCGGCGGTTGCTTCTCGCGGCGCGTGACGGGCGTTCATGCCCTCGCCGGTCTTGAACTGCCTACCCAGCCGGACCCGATTTCGGCGTCCGTGCTTGACGGCAGTGTTGATGACGTTCAGTCCAACGGATTTTTCGCTCGCAGAGGTTACGATTGATTTAACGTGCGCCGCCGATGCGCAAACATCTGCCAAAGCGGAGGGTGAGGCAATTAATCACGGGCAGGAAAACGGGATGTTGAATTGCGTGCGTGACGACGAAGAGCTATCAGGCGGGCAGTCGCGGGCCGCGCCGTCCGCTTGCTTTCAGGGGTCGCAGACATGAAGAATTTCCGTGTTGCTGTTTGGGTGGCCGTCATCATCGTCGCGGCGGTGCTCGGATGGCTGACGCTGAACATCACGAAGACGAGGGATATGCCGCTCGCCGAGGGCCCGTTCGGCGTTCCGTTCACGCTCGTTTCGCAAAGCGGCGAGCCGATCACCGAGCAGGCGTTGCGAGGCAAGCCGACTGCGGTGTTCTTCGGCTTCACGCATTGCCCCGAGGTTTGCCCGACGACGCTCTTCGAGCTCAATGGCTGGATGGAGAAAGTCGATCCGGCGGGCGACAAGATACAGGCCTATTTCGTCACGGTCGATCCGGAGCGCGATACGCCGGAAATCTTGAAGCAGTATGTCTTGAACGTTTCGAAGCGCATCACCGGCATCTCTGGTACGCCGGAGAAGGTCGCCGACGTCATCAAGGGCTTCCGCGTCTACGCCAAAAAGGTGCCGGTCGATGAGAAGGATCCGAGTGGTGAATATACGATGGATCATACGGCATCCGTCTTCCTCCTTGATGCCGAGGGCCGTTTCGCCGGCACGATCGCCTATGGCGAAAACCCGGACACGGCGGTAAAGAAGCTGGAGAATTTGATCAGCAAGGGATGAAACCATGGGGGCCGGGCATCGCAGCATCCTGATCGCCGGTGCCGGCGCGACGGGTCTTGCGGCAGCAATCGAGCTTGCCCGGCGAGGCTTTCGCCCGCGCATCATCGACAGCGATGCAGGCCCAGTGCCGCTTTTGGAAAGCCGGGCGCTCGGCATCAATGCGCGCACGCTGACCTTGCTTTCGCCGTCCCGGGCCGCTGAAGCAATCCAGCAGGAGGCCTACCGGATCGATCGCTTTCGGGTACGGTCGGGCAAGAAAGTGCTTTTCGAGATCGATCCTTCCAAAATCGACGGCCGCTTTCCGGCAATCCAGGTGCTTGCGCAGGGCCATACGGAACGGCTGCTGCTCGGCAAGCTCTCCGACTATGAAGTCGAGCCCGAATGGCAGACGGTGCTTGAAAGCGTCACCGGCACGAAGGACCGGCCGCATGTGACGCTGCGCCGCGTAGACGGTTCCCGGGAGGAAATCGACCTTGATATCCTGATCGGTGCCGATGGCGCACATTCCACGGTGCGCAAGACTGCAGGCCTCGGCTTCCCCGGCGAGGCGATCGAAAAGGCTTTCTATCTTGCGGACTACCGTTATCCACAGCCGATCGATCCGCATTACGTCGAGATCAGCCTGTTCAATCCCGGCATGGTCGGCCGGATTCCGGTTTGCGACGATTCGGTGCGTTACCTCTCGACGCTTCCGGATTTCGAGAGCCGCATCGCCCATCCGGTGCCTGGCGGCGAATTGGTGTGGGCTGCGAATTTCCGCATCCATTTCCGGCATGTCGAGCGCATGTCGAAGGGTAACGTCTTCCTTGCTGGTGACGCGGCGCATATCCATTCGCCGGCGGGCGCCCGTGGCATGAATCTCGGCATCGAGGATGCCTGCTGGCTCGCCTATCTGATATCGGAAGGCAGAGAACAGGACTATGCGGACCTTCGAATGCCAGCGGTCAAAATCGTCTTGAAGCAGACCTATGGGCTAACGAGGCTGGTGACCATGCACCATCCGGTTGCGACCGGCCTTCGCAATTTTTTCGCACCGCTGCTGATCCGCGTTCCGGGCATTGCCAGGCGGTTTGTTCGCAGCGTTGCCGGTTATGACACACCGCCGCCGGTCTGGATCGACGGCGCGCAATAGAAATAGGAAAAGTTCGAGTGAGTGAAATTCGCCTGTATGTGACGACGGCCGAAAAGAAGGCCGGGCAGGTTCTCGATCTTCTGACCGAAGTTTTCGGTGAAGAGGACTTCGCGATTGCGACGACCGAGATCGACGAGAAGAAGGATATCTGGGAAGCCTCCGTCTATATGATGAGGGAGGACGAGGATGAGGTTCGCCTTCGCGTCGAAGAGGCGCTGAAGGCGCCGTTCCCCGACCTGAAGGTCGAGCGCGAAGTCATTCCCGATATCGACTGGGTGGCGAAATCCCTTGAGGGCCTAAAGCCTGTCCGGGCAGGGCGCTTCCTCGTGCATGGCTCGCATGACCGCGCCAAGGTCCGACCCGGCGATATCGGTATCGAGATCGATGCGGGGCAGGCTTTTGGCACCGGCCATCATGGCACGACGGCCGGCTGCCTGGAGGTGATCGACAGCGTGTTGCGTTCGCGCCCGGTCGGCAATGCGCTGGACCTCGGCACGGGCAGCGGCGTCTTGGCGATCGCGGTGCGCAAGCTCAAGAATATCCCGGTTCTCGCAACCGACATCGATCCGATCGCCACGCGTGTCGCGGCCGAAAACGTGCGGCGGAACGGCATTGCTTCGGGGATCGTCGCGAAGACTGCGCCAGGCTTTCATTCGACGGCCTTTGCCCAACACGGGCCGTTCGACCTGATCATCGCCAATATTCTGGCGCGGCCGCTGATCAAGATGGCGCCGAAGCTGGCCGAGCACCTGGCGCCTTCCGGTTCGGTGATCCTGTCCGGCATCCTCGCAGAACAGCGCTGGAAGGTACTTTCGGCCTATAACGGCGCGAAGCTCCGCCACGTCCGCACCATCTGGCGAAACGGCTGGGTGACGATCCATCTCGACCGTCCGTAAGCTATCGGCAAAAAAAAGAAGGCGGTGCCAATGGCACCGCCTTCGACCGTTAAACGGCCATGCCCGCGAGCTCGAAGGAGGAGGAGCGCTCGAGCGGGCTCTACAGTTCTGATTGCCGGTCCGTTGAGGGAGGAGGAGAAACGAAGCGGCAAATGGCTCAGAACGCGTAGCTGGATACACCCTTGTGGTGCGTAACCTTGTGGCCCGTGCCGAGCATCTTGAGGCTATCCCCATTGAGCGGGCGGCGGGCACCGATGACGTGATGCACAGTCTGGCGTTCGCCAGCCTGCACCGGGCTGCTGTAAGCGAAGCGCGACAGAGAGGCAGTCATTTTCATTTCCTTTTCGTTGCAGGCTCGGTTTCCGAACCCGTTTGATGCGCCGTATATAGCTATTCCCAAATCCTTAGGCAGAGGGTTTCGTTCATGGGAGCCATGCGTTTAATGCATAAAGCATGCCAGTTTTGGTTTTCTCGTCACATTTCTGCCAAAATATTGAGCGGCCTGGCATGGGCAAAGTGGCTGCTTTTTCTCCCATTGCCCTGATTTTTCGATAACATGGGCCGCCCGCTTTTCGGCGGATTCGGATATAGCTATTGGGTTTTCAGCATGTTCCAGTCTTTTGAGGTTACCTCCACGCCACAATTCGGCCGCGATCGGGTCGGGCAAATGCGCGCGAGTTTCGAGGCGCTGGGCGTCGATGCCTTTCTCGTGCCGCGTGCCGATGAGTACAACGGCGAATATGTGCCGGCGTGCGCGGAGCGCCTGGCGTGGCTGACCGGCTTCACCGGGTCTGCGGGCATTGCGCTCATCACCCATAGCCAGGCGATCATTTTCGTCGACGGCCGCTACGTTACGCAGCTTGCCGAGCAGGTTGATAGTTCAGTCTTTACCGGCGGCGACCTCGTCAACGAGCCGCCGCATGTCTGGATTCCCAAGAACGGCAAGCAGGGCATGCGTCTCGGCATCGATCCCTGGCTGCATTCCGGCGCCGACGTGCGGCGTCTCGAAAAGGCACTTGCCGAGATCGGCGGCACGCTGGTGATCCTGCCGCACAATCCGCTCGACAGGCTCTGGACCGATCGGCCGGCCGAACCGCTCGGCGCCGTCGTCATCCAGAATGTCGCCCAGGCCGGCACGCTGGCAAAGGACAAGATCGCAACGATTGCCGCCGATCTCGCCAAGAAGAATGCGGCAGCCGTGCTGATCGCCGATCCATCGTCGATTGCGTGGATCTTCAATATCCGCGGTGCCGACGTTCCACATACGCCGCATCCCCTTGCCCGGGCCATCATCCATGCCGACGGCAAAGCCGAGCTGTTCCTTGATAAGCGCAAGACCAGCATCGAGCCGGAAGCCTATCTTGCGCAGATATGCGTGCAACTGCCGCCGTCTTCGCTCGACGAGCGGCTGGCGGCCGTGTCGAAGGATGGCCGCCGGGTTATGATCGATCCGGACATCGCCTCCTATGCGCTTGCCGACATCATCCGCAAGGCTGGCGGCGAAGTGGTGGAGGGTGCAGATCCTGCCAAGCTGCCGCGGGCGGTGAAGAACAGCGTCGAACTAAACGGCTCGGCGGCGGCCCACCTGCAGGACGGCGCGGCGATGGTCGAGTTCCTCTTTTGGCTGTCGCAGGAAAAGCCGGGCACGGTCACGGAGATTGCCGCGGCCGAAAAGCTAGAGGCCGTGCGCGCCAGCGTCGGCCAGAACATGCAGAACCCGCTCAAGGATGTTTCCTTCGACACGATTTCCGGCGCCGGCGAGCATGCCGCGATCATGCACTACCGCGTGACGGTCGACACCGACCGGACGATCAATGCCGGGGAGCTTTTCCTGATCGATTCCGGCGCGCAATACATCAATGGCACCACGGACATCACCCGCACCGTCGCCATCGGCGCGGTTTCGGAAGAGCAGAAGCGCTTTTTCACACTCGTGCTGAAGGGCATGATCCAGATCAGTACGGCGCGCTTTCCGAAGGGCACGCGGGGCTGCGATCTAGATCCGCTGGCGCGTATCGCCCTCTGGCGGGCGGGCGTCGATTTCGGGCACGGCACCGGCCACGGCGTCGGCTCGTATCTTTCCGTGCACGAGGGCCCGCAGCGCATATCGCGGCTTTCGACGCAGGAACTGCTGCCCGGCATGATCCTTTCCAACGAGCCGGGTTATTACCGGCCGGGCAGCTTCGGCATCCGCATCGAAAACCTGATCTATGTGCGCGAGGCGGAGGACATCGATGGCGGCGACATGCCGATGCTGGGTTTCGAGACGCTGACCTTCTGCCCGATCGACCGCACGATCGTTATTCCCGAACTGCTGACGCATGACGAGCTGCACTGGTTCAACGATTATCACGCCCGCACCCGCGAGGCGCTGATGCCGCTGATCCACGACAAGGACGTCAAGGCATGGCTGGAGAATGCGACCCTGCCGCTGGAATATTGAGGTCTAAAGCGCCGTCCGGCCCTAGAATCCGATCGTGCGGCGCCAGGCCATGATGACGAGCCAGGCCGCGACGAGCATCCAGCTGTGCGACACCTTGAGACCGACGATGAGGGCGACGACAAGCGCCAGCTTGGAATCCCAACCGCCGTCGAAGAAGGCCGGCGCGACGATGGTCGTCAGCACTGCGGCAGGGACGGCGTTGAGCGCTGCCTCCATGCGCGGCGGGATGCGTTTCATCGTGGTGATGAGCACATAGCCGCCAATGCGCGTTGCATAGGTCGCAACAGCGGATGCGAGGATCACAAGAACCATCTGGAGATCGAATTCCATGTCAGACCTCGTGCGGTTCGTTTTCGGTTTCGGGCTTGAGCGCGTCAGGCAATGGCAGCAGCGCAGCCAAGGTGATGCCGGCCGCAGCACCCAGGCTGACATGCCAGGGTGAGCCGACATAGTGGTAGGCGATCGCAGAGGCGACCGCGCTGACGAGGGCGACCGGCAGGAAGTTGTCGCGGTTGCGGAAACCGAGCACGATACCAAGGAAATAGGCGGGCAGCAGGATATCAAGACCGAGCGCCTTCGGGTCGCCGATGAAGCTGCCGAGCAGTCCGCCGAGAAGGCTGACCAGCACCCAGGGCACATAGATGATGATGCCGAAGCCGAGATACCAGATGAAGGTGACCGGCTTGCCCTCCTCGCCGCGCTTCACCATCTCGGCGAATTGCGGGTCGACGAGCAGGAAGAAGGTGAAGAACTTCTGCAGCGGCGTGAAATGGCGGAGGTAGCGCGCGATCGCCGCCGAATAGAGAACATGGCGGAAGTTGACGGCGAGAATGGAGGCGACGATGAGCCAGGCCTGGACGTTGTTTCCGAAAAGCTCGATGCCGACCATCTGGCTGGCACCCGCATAGACGGTGGCGCTCATCAGCGTCAGCTCGCCGAGCGACATGCCGTTATCAACGGCCAGGGCGCCGAATAGCGCTGCGAAAGGCGCGGACGCCACGGCGACGGTGAAGCCGCCCCGCAAACCCTCGACGAAATCCGCGCGACTCATCGGCACCTGTTCTCCTTCAAAACGAACCTGCTCTATGTGCCCAGCGTCTCTGCCGCAATCGAATTTCCTTGATCGATCGATCGATTTCGCTGAACGGTGGGAATCCCAGACAATGGCAGGAGACGACACGATGAAGCCGATAGACTTTTCCAAGGAAGATAAGGCGGCACTGATTGGGCGGATCCAGCACTTCTTCGACAAGGAACTGGATCAGCCGGTCGGCCTGCTCAAGTCGGACCTGGTCCTCGACTTCTTCGCCAAGGAGGTCGGCGCCGCCTATTACAAGCAAGGCCTGCAGGATGCACATGCGGCGTTTCTGAAGCGTGCCGACGACCTTGCGGACGATATCTACGGGCTGGAGCAGGCGGCTCGGGACTGAGCCTCAGCTGGCGAGAGCCGTCTGGCTGTCGATGATCTCGATGCCGCGTGTGCGCATCTCGTCGATTGCGGCAGCCACCCCTTCCGGCGTGATGCCGCGGCTTGCATCCTCGATGAAGCGTACATTGACGCCGGGCATCATCTCCAGCGCATCGAGCGCCGAGAATTTGACGCAATAGTCTGTCGCCAGGCCGCAGACGTCGAGCTCTGTCACGCCCTGGTCTTCGAGGAAATCGGAAAGCCCGGTCGAGGCATCCTGGCCGTTGTCGCGGAAGGCGGAATAGCTGTCCACCAGCGGATTTTCGCCCTTTTGCTGGATGAGGTCGATTTCTTCGGATTTCAGCGCCGGATGCAGTTCGGCGTCGAGGGTGTTCTTTACGCAGTGATCCGGCCACATCATCTGCGCCTTGCCGGAAAGCTCGCCCATTTCGAAAGGCTTCTTGCCTGGATGGGAGGAGGCAAAGCTTCCGTGGCCGGGTGGATGCCAGTCCTGCGAGGCGACGATCAGATCGTATTTGCCGCTGTCGATGAGCTTGTTTGCGACCGGCACCACCTGATCGCCGTCCGGCACCGGCAGATTGCCGCCCGGGCAAAAACCATTCTGAATATCGACCAGCAATAACGCTTTCATCAGGCGACTCCATACGTTTGCGGTGCAGCATGCCAAGCGGATATGCAGCTATCAACTAGTGGATTCGCAGGTGGTCAAGCGCAAGCTTTTTTTGGAGGAAGCGCGCATTGTGCCGCGAGGGAGATGGCACGACGAGGCTTGCCGGCGCCTCATTCGGGGAAGGCGGGCCCCAAGCCTATCCCAGCGGCACGAGCGGCAATTCACTCGCCGTGCGTTTCGTGGAAGTCGGCCTGGCCGCGCTTCCAGTAGCCTGCTGCTTTGATCCAGGCTTTCGGATGCTGGCGCTCATCGACCATGATGGCGCGCAGGCGCTTGGCGACGAGGGTTTCGCAGGCGATCCAGACATAGCCGTCGCCGACGGGAAGCGTGAGGCCACGCAAAGCCTGATCGAGCTGATCCGTGGTCCCGGCCGGTGCCGCGCCGCGATGAAGCCAGAGTGTCGTCAGCCTGGCCTTGCTTTCCAGCGCCTGCTCCTCTTCGGGATCTGCAACTTCGGCAACGACGAGCGCATGGGCGGAAGCTGGTAGTTCCTCGAGGCGGCGGCCGATGGCGGGAAGGGCGGTCTCGTCGCCGACAAGCAGATACCAGTCGAAGTCGGTCGCAACCACGAAGGAGCCGCGCGGGCCGCCGACGCCGAGCATGTCGCCAGGTTGCGCACGCAATGCCCATTCGGTTGCGGGGCCCGTTTCGTGAAGCGCGAAGTCGAGATCGAGCTCGCCCGTCACCGCGTCGAAGCGCCGGGGCGTATAATCGCGCAGCGCGGGCTTGTTGGCCGGATCGATCCTGCCTTCGGAACGCATGTCCGGAAAGACCGGTTCTTCGCCGGCGCGCGGCACGAGAATCTTGACATGATCGTCATGGCCGAGGCTGACGAAATCGTGAAGATCCGGTCCGGCGAGCGTGATGCGAAGCATCTGCGGCGTCAGTCTTGCAACGCGGCGGACCGCTAACACGCGCCGCTTGACATCGTGGCGGACGCGCTCAATCCGGTGGCGTTGTTCGGTGGTTTTGGAGGCGGTATCTACCGTCATCGGGGTTCCTTGGTTCGGAACCGGGGGCGCGGGACGCGGCCATGCCGCGCCGCTCGCAACCCGGCTCGGGGTCGATCAGCGCGTTGGTTGACGTTAACGTCTACGTGCCGCGTCAGGCGAGGCGGCATATGTCCCTGTGTCTAACCGTCGCTCGGCGGCTTGGCAAGGACAAAACATGATTTTAAAATGAAGGTTTTGTAATACTTCTCTGCACGCCCGGCCCGCGAGCGGATTGGAACGCCGACCGGCTCATGCATCCACGGGATGTGTTTGCCCGCTGGCGAAAACTCGGCCATCGCGCTAGATATCTCGTCCGGCCAGGCGAGGAGACCACAATGGCAATCAGCGTCGTGCAACTGGGCTCGCCACGGAGCAAGGACGAGGGCCTGCGCATCGGCACCGTGCGCCGCCCGCCGCGCGGGGTACCGAAGGAGGAGTTTGCGAGCCGCGACTATTACGACGTCTGGCTGCCGATGCTGTCGCCGAGCCAGGAGCTGGTGGCCGAGGCGAAGGCAGCGCAAACCGAAGCCGAGTGGAAGGCCTTTTCCCGCGCCTATCTCAAGGAAATGGCCGCACCCGACGCCAGCCGGGTCATTGACACGCTAGCCGCGCTTTCGCACACCGCCAACTTCGCCGTCGGCTGCTACTGCGAAAACGAAAGCCGCTGCCACCGCAGCCTGCTGCGCGGGCTTCTTGCGGAACGTGGCGCGCAGCTCAGGGCCAAGGCCAGCGCCTAATCGGCAGATGCGCTCTCTTGCCGATCCCGGTTATTTCTGCCTTCCTTGGCCAATAATAGCAGCCGGGAGCAAGCCATGACCGAGCCAGGGCCAGAAGAGAAGATCGACGCCACCTTCCGCAACGGCTCGCTGACGGCTGCGGGAATCATTCTCGGCTTTTCGCTGAGCTTCATCAGCCGCTGGGTCTCCAACCCGAACGACTGGAGCCGCATCGACATCCTGCCGATGCTGCTCTTGACCGTTGGCATCGCTCTGCAGGTGAAGGTCTTCGCCGACCTTTTGGCGCGGGATTCGCTGATTGCGGCCAAATACGACCGGTCGCGGCGGCTCTTCCTGATCGGATTGGGCATCGTCGCCATCGGCATCGCGATCGCGCTCGTCAACGATATTCTAGGGATGGGCAAGATGCCGATGATGGGGTGAGCGGGCATTCATGCCGATACTCAACCTAAATCCAGCATTGTATTGCAGTCCCTATACGACGACTGAGCTTGTATTCAACGGCGCAAATTTCTGACCGATGAACGAATGTCGCACGGATGATGAAATCAAGGTTGCGCGCGGCGGAGCCAAGATGGCTTTTTGCTTCAAGCAATGGGGCGGCATAAACGCGAAAAATGCCGGTACTTAATGTTTCAGGGGCAGACTTGGGACGAGATGCCTCGTGCCGCGCGGGTGGGCTCGTCAAACCCGCTCCACAAACCCATCCAACACCCTCTTCTGCCCGGCCCGATCAAAATCGATCGTCAGCTTGTTGCCCTCGATCCCGGTAATATTCCCATTTCCGAATTTCAGGTGGAAGACGCGGTCGCCCATCTGGAAGCGGGAAGGTTCGGTGGAGGTGGATTTGGCGACGAGTTCGCCTTCGATGGTGCGGCCCTTGGGGCCGCTTTCGCCGTAGCCTATACGTTCGACCGCATGGCCCGAGCGGGTGCCCCAATTGTCGCGGGTGGCGTCGGTCTTGTTGGCTTGGGCGCGTTTCCAGCCGGGGGTGGAATAGGAATTGGCGAAGGGGTCGGCCTTGTCGAAGCGCGACTGGCCGTAGCCGCCGCGGCCGTAACCGCCGTAGCTCTGCTCGACTTCGGCGACTTCGACATGGGTTTCCGGCAGTTCGTCGAGGAAGCGCGAGGGGATGGTCGATTGCCAGAGGCCATGGATTCGGCGGTTGGAGACGAACCAGATGTGGCAGCGGCGCTTGGCGCGGGTGATGCCGACATAGGCGAGGCGGCGCTCCTCCTCAAGCCCGGCGCGGCCGCTTTCGTCGAGCGAGCGCTGATGCGGGAAGAGGCCTTCTTCCCAGCCTGGCAGGAAGACAGTGTCGAATTCCAACCCTTTGGCCGAATGCAGCGTCATGATCGAGACGGCGTCGAGGTCTTCGTTCTGCTCGGCATCCATGACCAGCGCGACGTGCTCCAAAAAGCCACGTAACGACTCGAAGCTCTCCATCGAGCGGATGAGTTCCTTGAGGTTTTCCAACCGGCCGGGCGCTTCGGCCGTCTTGTCGGCCTTCCACATGTCGGTATAGCCGGACTCCTCGAGGATCTGCTCGGCAAGTTCGGTATGCGGAGTCGTTTCAAGCCTTTGCTGCCAGTTCCTGAAGCTATGCACCACGTCGAAGAGCGCCTTTCGCGCCTTCGGTTTCAGCTCGTCTGTTTCGATGATGTCGGCGGCTGCGGCGAGCATCGGGATGTCGCGGGCACGGGCGTAGTCGTGCAGCGAGCGCACGGTCGTGTCGCCAAGGCCGCGCTTTGGGGTGTTGATGATGCGCTCGAAGGCGAGGTCGTCGGCGGGCTGTGCGACGAGACGGAAATAGGCCATGGCATCGCGGATTTCGAGGCGCTCGTAAAAGCGCGGGCCGCCGATGACGCGGTAGTTGAGGCCGAGCGTCACGAAGCGATCTTCGAATTCGCGCATCTGGAAGGAGGCGCGCACCAGGATCGCCATGTCGTTGAGGTTATGCTGCTTGCGCTGCAGGGCCTCAATCTCCTCGCCGATGGCGCGAGCTTCCTCTTCGCTGTCCCAGGAGGCATGCACCTGCACCTTGACGTCTTCCGGATCGACGCGGTCGGTGAACAGCGTCTTGCCGAGCCGGCCTTCGTTGTGCGCGATTAGATGCGCGGCGGCGCCGAGGATGTGTTCGGTCGAGCGGTAGTTGCGCTCCAACTTGATGACCTTGGCGCCCGGGAAATCTTTCTCGAAGCGCAGGATATTGTCCACTTCCGCGCCGCGCCAGCCATAGATCGACTGGTCGTCGTCGCCGACGCAGCAGATGTTGATGGTGCTGCCCCTGATCTCTCCCCTTGTGGCGGAGATGTCGGGGGAGCCGACAGAGGTGGGTGATTTCGCGCCGGTGCCCGAGGGGATATCCCCTTCTGTCCTGCCGGGCATTTCTCCCACGCGGCTCGGCCGCTGTGCCAGCAGCCGCAGCCACATGTACTGCGCAGTGTTGGTATCCTGGTATTCGTCGACGAGGATATAGCGGAAGCGCTGGTGGTATTCCTTGAGCAGGTCCGGGTTTTTGCGGAAGATGGCGATGGGGTGCATGAGCAGATCGCCAAAGTCGCAGGCGTTCAAGGTCATCAATCGCGCCTGATAGGCGAAGTATAGTTCCCGGCCCTTGCCGTTGGCAAAGGCACGGGCGTCGCCTTCGGGAATGTCGGCGGGGCCGAGGCCCTTGTTTTTCCACGTATCGATCATGCCGGCGAATTGCTTGGCCGGCCAGCGCTTGTCGTCGAGGCCCTCGGCCTGGATCAGCTGCTTGACCAGGCGCACGACGTCGTCGGTATCAAGGATGGTGAAATCGGACCGCAGGTTAACGAGCTCGGCGTGGCGGCGAAGCAGCCTGACGCCGATCGAGTGGAAGGTGCCGAGCCAGGGCATGCCTTCGACGGCGCCGCCGACGAGCAGGGCGATGCGCTCCTTCATTTCGCGCGCCGCCTTGTTGGTGAAGGTGACGGCGAGGATCTGCGAGGGGAAGGCGCGGCCGGTGCTCAAAATATGCGCGATGCGGGTCGTCAGCACGCGGGTCTTGCCTGTGCCGGCGCCCGCCAGGACGAGGACCGGGCCTTCCAGCGTCTCGACCGCTTCGGTCTGTTCGGGGTTCAGGCCTGCGAGGTAGTCCGGCTGCTTGCCGCCATCGCGGGCCGCCATGGCGCGGGCGGCGATCCCTCCGGCTGTAGGGGCGGGCGCCTGCGGCTTGCGTGGCGCTTCACCCGGCTCTTCGTCGAAGAAGGGGATATCGTCGAAACTATTGCTCATGGCGCGTAATGTAGTGATTCGGGATGGAAAGGCCAGAAAAGATGTTCTCGGTTCATTCCAGCGCCTGCAAGGACGAAAGCCGACCGTCGCCGACGCGGTGCATTGAGGGCGGCGGCAGATGCTTGTCCAATCCCCTAAAGTAGCGATTGGTGATTCAGGCCGGAAATACGCTTCCGCTCAAGCAAAAGTGACCTGTTTTCGTGAGGATGGAGATTACAATTCTGTAATGACCGGCACGTGCGCTTGATGGCCGCTTGTAAAGGGGCGATATTGTCGCAGTCAGGTGGGGAATATGTCTAAAGGCGCTCTTTCGATCCTCCCAGGTCTGACCCCGGGTCCCTTCGGAGACGTGAATGGCTTTTTGGAAGCAGTTTATTCTTTCTCTTATCGTTATTGCAGCCGGCTTTGCCGGATGGATTTTCCTTGTGCCGGGTGCGGCTGATGTTCTGAGAAGTGCCGGGGTCCCGGAAAACCTTGTCGCCAAGGTGGCTCCTCCCGTGGAGCCCGGTGGGGGTGCGTCGGCGCAAGGCGAGGGCGCCCAGGGCGGTGGAGGACGCAATGGCGGCGGGCGCAACAACGCCGTTCTGGTCGTGACACAGGCTGTCGTGCAGGGCGTGGTCAACGACCGGCTCAACGCAATTGGCACAGGCGACGCGATCCGCTCGGTGGCGGTGACGCCGCAGGCAATGGGCACGATCCGCGAAATCCTCATCAAGTCCGGCGATAAGGTCAAGCAGGGTCAGGTGCTTGCCAAGCTCGACAGCGAGGAGCAGGTGATCGCCAAGGGGCAGGCCGAAGTGGCGCTGAAGAGCGCGATCGAGAAATCCAATCTCTATCACAACATCAAATCCAGCGTTGCGCGCATGGACGTATTCGATGCCGAGATCGCCGAGCAAGGCGCGCGGCTGCAGCTGCAGGCCGCCGAACTCAATCTCACCCGCCGCAACATCGTGGCGCCGATCGACGGCATCGTCGGTATCGTCCCAGTCAACATCGGCGACAACGTGACCACCAGCACGCCGATCGTGACGCTCGACGACCGCTCGGAAATCCTCGTCGACTACTGGGTGCCGGAGCGCTTCGCCAATACGGTTTCCGTCGGCCAGCCGGTTGAGGTAACGTCGGTCGCGCGGCCGGGACAGGCGTTCACCGGAGAGGTCCAGGCGGTCGACAACCGCATCGACGCGGCCAGCCGGACCCTGCGCATCCGCGCCAAGATCGACAACCGCGCGGATGAGCTTCGCGCCGGCATGTCCTTCAATGTCAGCATGAAGTTCGCCGGCGACAAATATCCTGCGGTCGATCCGGTTTCCGTTCAGTGGGATTCACAGGGCTCTTTCGTCTGGCAGGTGGTCGACGGCAAGTCGCACAAGGTGCGCGTCAGCATCGTGCAACGCAATCCGGATTTCGTCCTCGTAAAGGCCGGCATCAAGGATGGGGACGCCATCGTGACGCAGGGCCTGCAGCGCGTCCGCGAGGGCGGGCTGGTGCGGACCGGCAATGAACTGGCCTCGAACAACGGGGCCAAGACACAATGAACGTGACCGTCACCGAACTTCCAGAGAGAGCCTCCGGCAAGCAGACCTTTACGGCGCTCTTCGTGCGCCGACCGATCCTGGCGCTGGTTTTCAATACGCTGATGGTGGTGGCGGGTCTTGCTGCCTATGCCGGGGTCGAAGTGCGCGAACTGCCGGATGTCGACCGCCCGGTCGTGACCGTGCGCACCATGTTCGACGGCGCTGCACCGCAGACGATCGATCAAGAGGTGACGAAGGTCATCGAAGGCGCAGTTGCGCGCGTCAGCGGCCTGAAATCGATCTCCTCGCAATCGCAATTCGGCCAAAGCCGCGTGACGCTGGAGTTCTCCGATACCGTCGATCTCGCCGTAGCCGCAAACGACGTACGCGATGCGATCGGGCGCATCATGGAGCAGCTTCCCGACGATGCCGACGCCCCGCAGATCGTCAAGGCGGACGCGGATTCACAGCCGATCATGCGTCTTGCGGTCACCTCGACCAAGCTCAACATGGATGACCTGACGCTCCTCGTCGAAAACGAGATCGTCGACCGGCTGGCCTCCGTCGATGGCGTTGCCGATGTCGAGCAATATGGCGACCAGGAAAAGATCTTCCGGGTCGATGTCGATCAGGGCGCTCTCGCAAGCCGCGGGCTGACGGTCGGCGATCTGACGGAGGCGCTCGACAACTCAGCCCTCGACGTTCCTGCCGGATCGCTGAAGAGCACGACACAGGACATCGTGGTGCGCGCCACGGCGAGCCTCCAGAAGCCGGAGGATTTCGCCAATGTCATCCTTCAGGACCGCGTGCGTCTCGGCGACGTCGCGACGGTGACGCTCGGGCCGCGCGACGGCGATACAGCGCTGCGCTCCAATGGCAAGCGCGGCATCGGCCTCGGCGTCATCCGCCAGGCGCAATCGAATACGCTCAATATTTCGAGCGGCATCAAGACGGTGGTCGAGCAGCTTTCGAAGACGCTGCCGGAAGGCACGAAGATCGCGATTACCAGCGACGACGCCGTGTTCATCCAGGGAGCGATCCACGAGGTCGTGTTGGCGCTGATCCTTGCCGGCGTCATCGTCACCGGCGTCATCTACCTCTTCCTGCGAGACTGGCGGGCAACCTTGATCCCGGCGGTCAGCATGCCGGTGGCATTGATCGGCACGCTGGCTGCGATCTATCTCGTGGGCTTTTCGATCAATATCCTGACGCTGCTCGCCATCGTGCTGGCGACGGGTCTCGTCGTCGATGATGCGATCGTGGTGCTCGAGAACATCGTGCGGCGGCGCGCCGAAGGCATGGGTCCGCGGGCGGCGGCCGTCCTCGGCACGCGCGAGGTCTTCTTCGCGGTCATCGCGACCACGGCAACGCTTGCCGCCGTCTTCATTCCGCTGTCATTCCTGCCGGGGCAGGTGGGCGGTCTCTTCCGGGAGTTCGGCTTCGTGCTGGCCTTCTCGGTCGGTCTCTCGTCGATCGTCGCCCTGACGCTTTGTCCGATGCTCGCCTCGCGCATGCTGACGAGGCCAATGCTGGAGGATCATGGCGCGCTCGGCCACTTCGGCGGGGCGTTTGCGCGTGTCTATCAATGGAGCCTGCAGCGTTGCCTCAACGCGCCCTTGGTCGTCATTGTCGCGTCTGTCTTCTTTGCCGGGGCGGCGCTTGTCGCCTTCTCGACGGTCAAGAGCGAGCTTACGCCCAGCGAGGACCGCGCCATGGTGATGATGCGGCTCACCGCGCCGCAGGGATCGAGCCTCGAATATACGCGCGACAAGCTGCAGCTCGTCGAAGAATATCTACAGCCGCTGGTCGACAACGGCGACATCAGGAACGTCTTTTCGATCTCCGGTCAGGGCGGCTCGGCCAATAGCGGCTTCATGGTGCTGACGCTGGCGCCCTGGGGCGAGCGTGACCGAACGCAGGCGGAGATCGTCCAGGATATCAACCGGGCGGCATCGCGCGTGCCTGCACTTCGCGGCAATGCGATATCCTCGAACAGCTTGCGCATTCGCGGCGCCGGCAGCGGCCTGCAGATGGCGCTCGTCGGCAATGACTACGACCTCCTGACGTCTGCCGCCGTCAAGCTGGTGCAGGCGCTGGATGCGACCGGTCAGTATGATACGCCGCGGCTCACTAACGAGCCGACACAGGCGCAGGTTTCGGTCACGATCGACCGCGAGCGGGCCTCCGATCTCGGCATCGATATCACCGGGCTTTCGACAGCGATGCAGTCGCTGCTTGAGGGACGTTCCGTCGTCGACGTCTTCGTCAATGGTGATGCCTATCCGGTTCTGCTCACTTCGACCATGCGGCCGATCGATGATCCGACGGACCTCGAAAACGTCTTCCTGAAGACAGGCGAGGGCAAGATCGTACCCATGTCCGTCATCGCTTCGATGAAGGAAGGCGCGGTTGCGCCGCAGTTGAACCGTGAATCGCAACTCGCTTCCGTCGCGATCACGGCGGGCCTCAAGGAGGGCATGTCGCTCGGCGATGCCGTCAAGCAGGTGACGGAACTTGCCGAGCCGATCCTGCCGCCAGGGGCGCGTCTAATTCCGCTTGCCGAAGCGGCAACCCTCGAAGAGAACTCCAGCGGCATGGCACTTACCTTCGGCTTTGCGATCGTGATCATCTTCCTGGTGCTGGCGGCGCAGTTCGAAAGCGTGCTGTCCTCGCTGATCATCATGTCGACAGTGCCGCTTGGGCTTGCCTGCGCCGTCTTCGCGCTCATTATCACGGGATCGAGCCTTAACATCTACAGCCAGATCGGCCTCGTTCTGCTCGTCGGTGTCATGGCGAAGAACGGCATCTTAATCGTCGAGTTCGCCAACCAGCTCCGCGACCGCGGGGTGGAAGTGCGCGAGGCGATCGAACGCGCCTGTGCGCTGCGGCTGCGCCCGGTCATGATGACGATGATCGCCACCATCCTCGGAGGCGTTCCGCTGGTCTTTGCGCATGGCGCAGGCGCGGAAGCGCGCATCGCGCTCGGCTGGGTGATCGTCGGCGGACTGGGTTTCGCAACGCTGGTCACGCTCCTTATCACGCCGGTCGCCTATCTTCTTGTGGCGCGCTTTGCCAAGCCACATGCCCATGAGGAAGCCCGTTTGCACGAGGAGATGGCGATTGCGGCACGGCCGAAACCGGTGCCCGATCCCAAGCATCTGCAGGCCGCGGAATAGATTAGACTCCGTCTGCTTTAAACGGCCGCCTCCCATCGTGGCGGCGTTTTCGTGGTCAATGAACGGTTGCAAAACAGAATAAATTTCTTCTGAACGTTAGATGTTTCTTAAGCATAAATCGCAATGATCTACCCGTAACCGATCAGATGCCTCCAGCGTTTCGGAGGCTTGCCCACCCGCTGATTTCAGCGCCCGAACATGACGTTTCGGGGACACGGTTCGCTGTTTGTAAGTAGCATGTAGTTGTGTTCGGAGTTCTGTTCCCGTGAGTATTTTTCAACGCACATCTGTCGATGCGGCGCTGCATACGCTTCGTGATATCAACCACAGCCTGACGCGGACGCAGAACCGCGTCTCGTCTGGCTTTCGCGTCGAACAGGCCCGCGACAACGCCGCCTACTGGTCGGTGGCGACCACGGCCCGCTCCGACAACAAGGCGCATGCTGCAATTCAGGATGCGCTCGGTATGGCGGCCGCCACCATGGGTACGGCCTATACGGGCGTTGCCAGCGCCGTTGACGTCGTTTCCGAAATCAAGGCGAAACTTGTCGCCGCGACCGAACAGGGCGTCGACAAGGAAAAGATCAATGACGAGCTGACGCAGCTGAAGGCACAGTTGCGTTCCGTCGCCGAAGCGGCAGCCTTCAACAGCGACAACTGGGTCGTCCTGACGGATGAAGACAATCCCACCGAACCGAAGCAGATTCCGGCGTCCTATATCCGCAATGCCGACGGCACTGTCACCGTCGGCACGTTGACCTATCATATCGACCTGCCGTCGACGGGCGTCACCACATCGAAGGATGCCCGCTACCTCGTCGACGACCGCTCCGGCGGGAGCGGCGAATACGGCGCTTTGACATCGTCCTATTTCGCGACGGAAATGGGCGCTTCGCAGAATTACGTCATGATTTTGAGCAAGGCGGGCAATACCGCCGGACAAGTGGAGATCGGGCTTTCATCCTCGACGACAAAAGATCAGGTCGCTGAGATGATCAGCGTAGTGGACGGCATTCTCAGGCAGATGACCACTGTGGGCTCGGCTTTTGGTGCGCTGGAAAAACGCATCGAGCTGCAGAACGAGTTCGCCAAAACGCTTTTCGACGCCTACAGCTCAGGCATCGGGCGTCTGGTCGATGCCGATATGGAAGAGGAGTCGAGCAAGCTTACGGCGTTGCAGACGCAGCGGCAACTTGGCCTGCAAGCGCTCTCGATCGCCAATGCCAGCTATGACACCGTAAGGCAGCTCTTTCAGAACTTCTAACGCGCATCCGGTTCCGCCTGTCTCGATAGGCCTGTCGAGACTGCTGTGGCAAATTGGCGATATCCTCGTGATTTGTGCAAGCGAGACGTGTCCATTCCACTGATTTTGTTTTATCGGAGGGGACGCGTTCATCTTGTTGCCGCATTCCATAATATTTGCTCGGGCCAGCTTCGAACGGAGAGCTTTCTGTCCATGATCAAGAAATTCGTACTTCTGGCGGTGGCCGCCAGCTACCTGACCGCCTGCACCACGACCGACCCCTATACGGGCGAGCAGAAAATGTCGAATACCGCAGGCGGGGCAATGCTCGGGGCTGTCGGCGGAGCGCTTGCGGGTGCCGCCCTTGGTGGACGCGGACATGGCCCGCGCAATGCGGCGCTGATCGGCGCCGGCCTCGGCGCGCTCGCAGGCGGCGCGATCGGCAACTACATGGACCAGCAGGAAGCGGAACTCCGCGCCCAGCTCCAGGGCACCGGCATTTCGGTGACGCGTAACGGCGACAACATCATCTTGAACATGCCCTCGAACATCACCTTCGACATCGACCAGGACGCCGTGAAGCCGGGCTTCTATCCGACGCTGAACTCGGTAGCGATCGTGCTCAGGAAGTTCAACCGCACACTGATCGATGTCAACGGCCATACGGATTCCACCGGCAGCCTGCAGCATAACCAGGATCTGTCGCAGCGCCGCGCCCTTTCGGTTGCCGGTTATCTCGGCGGACAGGGTATCGACCAGCGTCGCGTCTCTGCCGTCGGCTTTGGTCCGTCGCAACCGGTCGCGTCGAACGCGACGGAGGCTGGCCGCGCCCAGAACCGCCGCGTCGAGATCCAGATCGCGCCAATCACGCAGAGCTGAGCTGCGCCACATTTATCAAAAACGGCCGGTCATCGCCGGCCGTTTTTCATTTCAGGCATGCATTTTCGCGCCCTTAGTGATTTTGTCGACGATCTTCTTGCCGGCGCGCAGACCGACCCCCACGACCCTGGCATCTTCCGGCGCGTATTCGGCAAAGACGGCGCGATTGGCGGCGTCATGGCCGGTCGCAAACATCTCCTCGATGAACAGCGAGGATGGAATCTCGCGCTCCAGCACGCGGCGATGTATCGCTGAAATCGTCGCCTCATCGGCCGATAGCACGATGATCGGCTGAACTGACATGGCATTGTAGGTGTTGCCGGCGCGGTCCTTGTAGGCTTCGCCGATGAGCGCCGGATTTTGCCCGGCGATGCCGCTCATCAAAAAGGCGGTTACATTCAGCTTCTGCCATGACTCAAGATTGTTTCGCAGAACGATCGCAATTTTGGTATCAAACATTCCAGTCTCTTTCGTGCGGTTTCGAGGTCGCGTTGAGCCAGGATGTAACGCCGCAGGTTTTCGAAGGTCTTGAACGTTTGTGCGTGCCAAAGGGCGGCGACGGCATTGTCGCAGCGCCAGCCTTTCCCGGCATCGAACGCATCGAGGCGAAATTCAGCGGAAATGCCTTCGAGCCGCACAGACACGACACCTATGCGCTCGGAGTGACGCTGAAGGGCGTGCAGACCTTCTCGTATCGCGGCGAAAGGCGCTTCAGCATGCCCGGTCAGGTGATCGTGTTGCATCCAGATGAAGTGCATGACGGCGGCGCGGGCACCGATGACGGGCTGCGATACCGCATTCTCTACCTGGAGCCCTCGCTGCTTGCCGAATGCCTGGAAGCCGAGAAACTCGGGCTGCCTTTTGTCGATCAGCCTGTCATCAGCGATGCGGTTCTTGCCGACGTCCTGCTTGGCGCACTGACCGATCTCGATGGAGAGCTCGACGAGCTTTTCGTCGACGATTTCCTGATACGCATAGCCGACGGGCTTGTAAGGCACGCGAAGGCATTGCGCAGGCTGCCCGCCAGCCTAGCCTGGAATCAGGCCCGTTGCGCCCGCGACTACCTTGAAGCACATGCGACGCGAACGGTGCGTTCCGGCGAGCTTGAATCGGTAACAGGACTCGACCGCTTTACATTGTCGCGGCATTTCCGGGCCGCATTCGCGACCAGTCCGCATCGCTATCTTCTGATGCGGCGGCTGCAGCAGGCACGGACCATGATCGGCGAGGGCGGCGAGCTATCGGACGTCGCCTTTGCCACCGGCTTTGCGGATCAGAGCCACCTGAACCGGCATTTCAAGAAAGCCTACGGCATGACGCCTGGCCAGTGGGCTGCGCTCAGGCGGGGCTTTCAGCCAGGCCGCTCCTTCGCGCGATGAAGCGCGCGAGCATCGGCCCGGTAAACAGGATCACCACAAACCGCCCCACCTGCATCGCCATGACGAAGGGCAAGTCGACATCGCTAGAGGCGGCGATGATGGCAACCGAATCCGCACCGCCAGGACTGGTCGCGAGATAGGCTGTCAGCGGGTCGATGCCCGCGAATATGTGCAAGGCCACGGCCATCAGCCCGCAGATCGACATCAAAAGCAGGATGGAGGCGGAGACGCGCGGCAAAGCGCGGGCGGCATGCTTCAGGATCGAACGGGTGAAGCGCAGTCCGATGCTCCAGCCGATCAGGGCATAGCTGATCGCGAGCAGCCACATCGGCAGCTCGATCGTCAGGAGGTCGAAACCCTGCAACAGAGAGCCTGCGAGAAGCGGCAGGATGATGGTGCCACCCTGGATGCGGAAACGGAAGGTAGCATAGACGCAACAACAGGCAAGCAGCACAGTAGCGGCAAATGCCGACCAGTCGATCGGCGGGAAGAGAACGAGCGGTGGCAGCTCGCCGTCGGCGCCGACCCAGAGACGCGAGACGCCGGAAGCGGCAACGCAGACGAGGACGACGCGCAGATACTGCATGAAGGCGACAAGGCGGGCATCAGCGCCATAGGCCTCCGACATGATGACCATGGCCGAGGCGCCGCCGGGGGAGGAGCCCCAGACGGCGGTGGTGCCGGGCAGCACCTGCAGCCGGGTCAAGAGATAGCCGAGCACGCCGGCGATGGCGATCACCGAGACGATGACCAGCATGAAGAGTGGTGCATCCTTGGCCATCGTGGCGAGAATGTCCGGCGTGATGGCGCGAGCCATCATCAGGCCGACCAGAGCCTGCCCGCATTGCAAGGGCCAGTAGGGTACGCGCATCTGGCCCTTGCCGATCACCAAGGCGAGAAAGATCGCTGCGATCATCGGCCCAACGAGCAGCGATGCCGGAAGGGCGAAAAGTTCAAGAACGACAACGAGAGCGGTGGAGAGGCTAAGCAGCAGAACCCATCTCGGCAGGCAGGCTTCTCGTATGGCTCGGCTTGCGGCTTCAAACGGCATCGAACGCCTGTCTTTTCCGACCGATGGGCCGCGGTGAACGGCAGAGAAATTCATCGGCAACAACATAAGGACCGGCGGGAGCAGCCGGAAATCTATTGCCGGTATATGGGCAGGTTCAGCCGGCCGCAATTGCGAAATATGTCTTGCTTGGCGAAAATTCCGCCTGGCGCGCGCCAGCCGAATAGCAGCATTGCGGCAGGCGCAAGGCTCGGCCTAGAGGCGAACGTTGGCTGCGAGAAAATCGAGCAGTACGCGGACGCGGGCGGGCAGCGGACCGCCTTGGCCGATATAGACGGCATAGAATTCCTCAAGGTCGCCGGGGTTCAGATCTTCAAGGACAGATACCAGTCTTCCTGCGGCGATATCGGCTCGAACAGTGAAGACGGCAAGGCGCGCGAGGCCGGCGCCGGAAAGTGCCAGGTGGCGCATCCCTTCGCCGTCGCCGACCTGAATGCCCGGCGTCAGCGGCACAAGCACCGTGTCGTCTTGATCAAGTAGCGGCCAGCCGCCGATGGCGCGGGAATAAGAAAAGCCGACGCGGCAGTGCCGTTGGAGATCGGCAATCGACTTCGGTTCACCATGGCGGCGAAGATAGTCCGGCGAGGCGACAATGAACTTGCGGACCGCGCCGAGCTTGCGGGCGATCAGGCTGGAATTCTTCAGCGGTCCGGCGCGGATTGCGACGTCGGCGCGCTCCTCCATGAGATCGACGATCTTGTCCGTGTAGGAAATGTCGAGCGTCACGGCCGGATGAAGCGCCATGAAGGATGGTATGAGCGGGGCGAGCACATGATTGCCGAAGGACGCGCTTGTATTGATACGGATCGGCCCGGCCGCCTGTTCGCCTGCTGAAGCATAGCGCTCGGCCTCGGCGATATCGGCGAGGATGGAGACGCTTCTTTCGTAGAATGCGCAGCCTTCCGGCGTCAGTTGCAGGCGCCGCGTCGAGCGGTTGATGAGACGTGTGCCAAGCCGGGCTTCGAGGCGGGCGATGAGCTTGCTGACGGCCGACGGCGTCATCCGGCAGGCGGTCGCCGCGGCGGTAAAGCCGCCGAGTTCGACGGCGCGCACGAAGACGTCCATTTCGCCGGAGCGATTGATGTCCTGACGGCTCATGATGAATTCAAATCACAAATGACTTTCTCGCTGGCAATCTATATCGCGCCTTAGTGAGTGTCTATCTCTCCTCAAGACAACAGGAGACAGTCCATGGAATACAGAAGTCTCGGTGTATCCGGCCTCAGGGTGCCGGTCTTGAGTTTCGGCGCGGGCACCTTCGGCGGCAGCGGTCCATTGTTCGGCGCATGGGGCAATACCGACGCGGCGCAGGCGCGGCGTCTGGTCGATATTTGCCTTGAGGCAGGCGTCAATCTCTTCGATACCGCCGACGTCTATTCGGCGGGCGCATCGGAGAAGGTTCTGGGGCAGGCGATCAGCGGCAAGCGCGACGCTGTGCTCATCTCCACGAAGATGGCCTTGCCGATGGGTGAGGGGCCGGCAGATTGGGGAACCTCGCGCTTGCGGCTGATCAAATCCGTCGACGACGCGCTTCGCCGCCTCGGCACAGACTATATCGATTTGCTGCAACTGCATGCCTTTGATGCCTCGACGCCCGTCGAGGAGGTGCTTTCGACGCTCGATCGACTCATTGCTGCCGGAAAGCTCCGCTATATCGGCGCGTCGAATTTCGCCGGCTGGGAGCTGATGAAATCGCTCGCCGTCTCGGAGCGGCATGGCTACGCGCGATACGTGGCCCATCAGGTCTATTATTCGCTGGCGGGCCGGGACTACGAATGGGAACTAATGCCGCTCGCTGCCGACCAAGGCGTGGGTGCGCTTGTCTGGAGTCCACTTGCCTGGGGAAGGTTGACCGGCCGGATCCGCCGCGGCCAGCCACTCCCGGAAGGAAGCCGGCTGCACCAGACGGCGGAGTATGGCCCGCCGGTCGATGACGAAATGCTCTTCAACATTGTCGACATTCTCGATGAGATTGCCGCGGAGACGGGCAAGACCGTGCCGCAGATCGCCATCAACTGGCTGACCGCGAGGCCAACCGTGTCCAGTGTCATCATCGGGGCGCGCAACGAAGAGCAGCTGCGCCAGAACCTCGGTGCCGTCGGTTGGTCGCTGACGAAGGAGCAGGTCGAAAGGCTTGAAAAGGTCAGTGCGGTGTCGGCGCCTTATCCGTATTTCCCGTACAGGCGGCAGGAAGGCTTCGCTCGGCTCAATCCTCCGCTCGTTTGAGCCATCTCACGAGACTCTTGACTGGACAGGCGCCATTCGTTGTCCCATACCAACCTGCCCGTGACGGCGGATAGTATGGGAGATCAACAGGATGGCGCTCAGCGATGCAAAGGCTGGAAAACGCAACGAGGAGGGCATTTCGGCGGTCGTCGGCATCTTGAAACAGCGCTTCGGCGAGCGCTTCCAGACCGGCGAATCCTTCCGCGCCCAGCATGCGCATACGACCACCTACATTCCGGCGCAATTGCCCGACGGTGTGCTGTTTGCCGAGACGGCCGATGACGTGAAGGCGGCCGTTAAGGTCTGCGCCGAACACCAGGTGCCGGTAATCGGCTTTGGCACCGGTTCTTCGCTGGAGGGGCAGGTGAATGCCCCGAACGGCGGGATTTCGATCGATTTCAGCCGGATGAACCGGGTTCTCGAAGTGAATGCCGAAGACCTCGATTGTACCGTCGAGCCGGGTATCACACGCGAGGAACTGAATGTTTATCTCCGCGATACTGGCCTCTTTTTTCCCATCGACCCCGGCGCGAATGCCTCGATCGGCGGCATGGCTTCGACGCGGGCGTCCGGAACCAACGCCGTGCGCTATGGCACGATGAAGGACAATGTGCTCTCGGTCACGGCCGTGACTGCGAATGGCAAGGAAATCCGCACCGCGCGCCGGGCGCGCAAATCCTCTGCGGGTTACGACCTGACGCGCCTTTTCGTCGGCGCCGAAGGCACGCTCGGGATTTTGACCTCGGTGACGCTGCGGCTGCAGGGAATTCCCCAGAAAATCGCAGGCGGGGCTTGCTCCTTCCCGACAATCAAAGCCGCCTGCGACGCGGTCATCATGACAATCCAGATGGGCATTCCAGTCGCTCGCATCGAATTGCTCGATGACGTGCAGATGCGGGCATGCAACGCCTATTCGGGCCTGACTTACGCCGAGAGCCCGACGCTCTTCCTGGAATTCCACGGAAGCGACGAGACCGTCGAGCTTCAATCGGCGCAGTTCGCCGAGATCGCGGCCGAATGCGGTGGCGGCGAATTCCTTTGGACGGCAAACGCCGAGGAGCGTAACAAGCTCTGGAAGGCACGGCACGATGCTTATTGGGCCTGCCGCGCGCTGGCGCCCGGACTTGCCGCACTTTCGACCGATGTTTGTGTTCCGATATCGCGGCTTGCCGATTGCGTTGCCGAGACGCAGGCCGATATCCAGGAACATGGTTTGCTGGCGCCGATTGTTGGCCATGCGGGAGATGGCAATTTTCACGTGCTTCTCCTGTTCGACGACAAGACGGCGGAAGGTGTCGCAGTTGCGGAGAATTTCGTGGTGCGGCTCAACCAGCGGGCCCTCGCGATGGATGGAACGTGCACCGGAGAGCATGGAATAGGACAGGGAAAGATGGCGTTTCTCGAGCAGGAACTCGGCGGTGCCGTCGATCTTATGCGGCAGGTGAAGCAGGCGCTCGATCCTGACAATATCTTCAATCCGGGCAAGATTTTTCATCTTGTCTGAAAACGGAACAATCCCATGATCTTCGGCTTTGCTCCCGGCATGAATGACAGTAGTGTCGGCAACGGAATCCCGAATGGAGAATGCTTGATTTGATAGGCCGGTTCCTCGTCTTTTTGGGGGGAGTGATCGTCGTAGTGCTCTTTGTGGCACTGCTCGCGCCGCTTTTCATCGACTGGACTGACTTTCGCAGGAATTTCGAAGATCAGGCAAGCCGCATCATCGGCAAGAAGGTGACGGTGCACGGCACGGTCGATGCGCGCCTTTTGCCTTTTCCGTCGGTAACGATGCATGACGTGCGTGTCGGGCAGGAAACCAACGGCCAGCCGATCGTGCAGATCGAGCAATTCGCCATGGATGCCGAACTTGCGCCGTTCCTTTCCGGCGAAGCGCTGATTTTCGATATGCGCGTCGTCAATCCGAAGCTGCGCCTGCGCCTGTTGAAGGACGGCACGCTCGATTGGATGCGCGGCAGCCGGCCAGAGATTCCTGCAAAGACCGTCGTTCTGGAAAGTGTGCATGTCACCGGCGGCGACGTGCAGTTCATCGACGATCAGTCCGGCCGCGCCCGCAGTATTACGGGGCTGAACGCGGAAATGTCGGCCCGGTCGCTGGCAGGCCCCTGGCGGATCGAAGGCGATGCGGCGCTCGACGGCGAGCATGGCAGCTTTTTGATTTCCAGCGGACAGCCCGACGAAACCGGCGCGCTGCAGGTCAGGACGCAGCTGATACCCGATCAGCGTCCGGTCAAAATCGATCTCGATGGTCAGCTGAAGCTGGCAGACAGAAAACCGAATTATCAGGGCCTCATGTCGGCTGCGGTCGAGAACCGCGGCGCGGCCAAATCCGACGACAAGAATGCACTGCCGCCGCGCGTCAAAGGCCGCTTCGAACTGACCAACGAGCGCATCCGGCTTTCCGAGTACCGGATGGAAATCGGCTCAGTGGACGATCCTTATGTGATCACCGGCGAGGCGACGCTCGATACAGGCAACGCGCCCGAGTTCCTGCTGATCGCCGATGGCCAGCAGATCGATGTGAACAGGATCGGCAATCAGGGCGCAGGCGGCAAGACCGCGCGCGATCCCGGCCTGTCCGCGCGGCAGCGGCTCAATTCACTGATCGACATCATCGCCCAGATTCCTGTGCCACAGGTGCAGGGCAAGGCGAGCGTCAAGCTGCCGGCGATCGTTGCCGGGGACACGACCATCCGCGACGTTCAGCTCGATCTGCAGCCGGCCGGCAACGGCTGGACGATCGACAATGCCGTCGGGACGCTGCCGGGCCGCACCCAGGTGGAAGGCCAGGGCCAGCTGACGCTAAGGGGCGACCCTTCCTTCAACGGGCAGATTACCGTTGCCTCCAATCAGCCCTCGGGGCTTGCCTCCTGGCTTGCGGGTTCGGTCGACCCCGCGATCCGTCAATTGAAGCAGGCGGGCTTTTCTGCCGATGTCAGCCTGACGCATCAGCAGCAGCTCTTCAACAATCTGGAGATTGCCATCGGCCCCGCTACGCTGAAGGGCAAACTGGAACGGCAGGCGCTGGAGAACCAGCCGCCCCTGCTGAACGTCGACCTGACCGGCGATGCGATCGACCTCGATGCGCTGAGGGCGCTGACGGGTCTGTTCACGGGGCAGGACGCAGGCGAAAATGTGCTCGACCACAAGATTACGGCGCAGCTGAAGGCGGATAAGTTCAGCGCCTTCGGCGTCGAGGCAGAGAATGTCGAGACCAGCTTTACGATCGCTGACGGGGCGCTTGCGGTCGACAAGCTGGTCGCCAAAAATCTGGCGGGCGCCGAAATCACCGCCACTGGCCGGGCCGAAGGCTCCTTGCTCGATTACAAGGGCTCGGGGGAGATCACCTTGAAGTCCGCCGATCCGGGACCTTTCTTCACGATGCTGAAGGAGCATCTGCCCCAGCATCCGGTGATGGACCGACTGGTGCGCAATGCCGCCTGGTATACCAACACGGCGCTGCGCGGTGCGCTGACGCTTGGCGGCGACGAGGGCGATGGGCTTGCGCTGACGCTTGCCGGCGTTTCCAATGGAAGCCGCGTGAACCTCGACTACCGCATGTCGGATCTGTTGGCGCTGACGGGCAAGGGCACGACCAATCTGGAGGCGACGCTCGAAAACAGAACGACCTCGATCCTGTTCGGGCAGGCGGGCCTCGATCCGCTTCCGGTCGAAGCCGATGCCAACGGCCGGCTCGCCCTGAAAGTCCAGGCAAGCGGTACCGATCCGGCCGATGCATCGCTGACCTTAGCGACAGACCGGACGTCCTTTACTGCGAATGGCAAAGTCGATGTCCGTCCCGGGAATTTCATGAACGGCCAGATTGGCGTCTCGCTCGAGAGCGCCGATCTCGATCCATATCTCGTGATGAACGGCATTGCGCTGCCGCAGATGGGAACCGGGCTGCCTTTCGGGCTGCAAACAACGGCAACCATCGATGGCGACAAGATCGTCTTCTCGGACCTCAAGGGACATGCCGCCGATAATCATTTTTCGGGTGCGCTGACGGTCGATCGCAAGACAGACAGGACGACAGCGAGCGGCGAACTTGCGCTTGATCGCGCCGATGCGACCTGGCTGGGCGAAGCCGTCTACGGCCCGATGATAGATGGTGCGACGGGCAACTTCTCGACCGCAGTACTTGGGCAGCCGGTGTTCAAGGATATGGATGTCAACCTGAAGTTTTCGGCCAAGGAATTCTGGCCAGGATGGTCGGCAGCGGTAACCGGCTTTACTACCAATGCTGTTTATAAGGGCGACGAACTGCAGCTCAACGACGTGAAGGGCGGCTGGGACGGCGGCCAGCTTTCCGGCAACCTGCTTTTCACCAATGCCGAGGGCACCGGCTTCTTCCAAACCAAGCTTTCACTGTCCGATTCCGATCTTGCCGGCGTCGTCTGGCTGCGCGACGGCGCGCCGGTTGCGAACGGCAAGTTCGGGCTTTCTCTCGGTATGGAAGCCTCCGGCAAGACGATGACGGACCTCGTGAGCTCGCTTACGGGTTCCGGCGAGCTGCGGCTTGGCGAGACCGCCGTGCGCGGGCTGAACCTTGCGATCCTGCCGCCGTTACTTGCTGCAACGGATCCGATGCAGGACCAGCTCAACGCCGGAAAGATACATCCCATCGTAGAAACGCTGCTCAACAATGGAGAGGCGAAACTTCCGCCGACGGGCATTCCGTTCAACATCACCGACGGCGTGCTTCGCGTGCAAAACGTCACCGTTGCCAACGAACTCGCCAAGGTCACCGGCAATGCGCAACTCAGCCTGCCGCAGGAACGCATCAACGCATCCCTGAACATCACTCTCAATCCGGGCGAGGAGGCGCTTGCAGGCGCCGAGCCCGCGCTGCGGCTCAACTATTCCGGATTGCTCGCATCGCCCGGGCGGACGATGGATGTAACCGATCTCGCCGGATATCTGTCGCTTCGTGCATTCGAACGCGAACGCCGCCGTGTCGAGCGGCTGCAGTCGAACGTTTTGGAAAAGCAGCGGTTGCGGCGCGAGGTGGCGCTCTACAAGTTTAATGATGCGCAACGCGCAAGAGCCGCGGCGATCGAGGCCCAGCGCAAGGCCGAAGAGGAGCGCCTGCGCGCGCTTGCCGCGGAAGCTGCGCGGCAAAAGGCCGAGGCGGAGGCTAAGGCCAAAGCGGAGGCTGAAGCAAAAGCGAAGGCGGAGGCCGAGGCGAACGCCGCTGCTGAGGAGGCAGCGCGACGCGCGCAGCAGCTCAACCAGCCGCCACCGATAACCGGCAACCGGCTGAATTTCGATGCCTTGCCGGGCGTGCCGTTGCCGCAGTAGGGCTCGCTCTAGCTGCGGTTTTTCAACCAGCTCAAGACATGGATCCGCAGCGCGGAGGAGAGGTTGCTTTGCGGCTCTCGCCGGTCGTCGATTTCGGAGATGAGGGCCGCAAGCGGAATGGCGCGGGCTGTGGCGATCGCTTTCAGCTCGGCCCAGAATTCGTCTTCCAGCGAGAAGCTGGTGCGGTGTCCATGCAGGCTGGCCGAATGCTTGCGGATCATCGGGCTTTCCGCAAGCCTTTTTCGCGGAGTTGACAGATTGGGGGAGGAAATACCGCCAAGCGATTGACTGCGGATTCTTTTCGGCCCTTCTGCGCCGTCATTCGCCGCCTTCGTCCTTTTCGATCCGGCCCTGTCGGTGTGCTTTTTCGGCCTTCTCGTTCAGCGCTTTGGTCAGCTGCTTCTCGGTCTTGGTGCGGCCGAAATGGATACGATTCTGCTCGGCCTGTTTTTCCTTTTCGGAACGGGCCTGCTTCTTCTTGAACTGGCGGAGATTAACGATTTCTGCGCTCATGGCTTGCCTCGGTCCGGCTGGAAAAGGGCACATGAAAAAGGGAAGCGTCTGCTTCCCTTGGTATCTACTGCTTCTTGCGGAAGGCGTCGAGCGATACGACGGATCCCGGCTTCTTCTCGTCACCCTCGGCGGGTTTTGCCGCGGGCGGTTCCTCGCCTTTTTCGGGTGCGACTGGATAGGCGGTGATTTCGGCCGCGGGAACTTCCTCGCCGTCCGTCAGCGGCACGTCGAACTCAAGTTCGAAATTGACCGAAGGGTCATAGAAGCCGCGGATGGCATTGAAGGGGATGACCAGCTTTTCGGGCACGTCGGAGAAGGAGAGGCCGATCTCGAACAGCGATTCGGTGATCTTAAGATCCCAGAACTGGTGCTGGATCACGATGGTCATCTGCTCCGGATACTTGGATTTCAGATGCTGCGAGATGCGGACGCCAGGTGCGCCGGTCAGAAACGTAATGAAGAAATGATGGTCGCCGGGCAAGCGGCCCGTCGTTGCGACTTCGGACAAGACCTTGCGGATCACGCCACGTAGCGCGTCCTGTGCCAGAATGTCGTAGCGGATGTGGTCCTGCCCCATACTTTTCCTGTCTTTCTTTGGTTCGGAAGTCTTTTCACAAGGGTATATGCCATGTCCGGCGGCCTTGGGAAAGGCTAGTGTCCGAGTCAGCTTCACAAACAATACATGATTTGGACGGCAGGGAGAAGGTGAAGGCTTCTGTTGCCAGGTGCCTTCGGACCCCGCCTTAAGGTGCTAACCAAAAGGACTTAGAGCGGAATTCCCGCACCGCCGTTAGGCAGCGAGAGCATATTCCTTAGCGTTGTTGTCGTTTGCAACTACACTTGTGACCCGATAACGGCGGTATCATGCCGAGCAAAAAGTCGATCTTTACACCCTTGTCGATCCTGTTTCGCCCCCATCAAAAGCAGTCGTGGACCGGCTGTTTTTGGTGGAGGCGCCGGGTACCGCCCCCGGGTCCAATAGGTTTATTACACCGCTCATTTATCGCCATAGCCGGTCCGAAAACCGGCAAGGCTGATATAGTGTTTTCCGAAGCGCATGGAAAGGGGATATGTCACAAAACCGTGCAGGCTGCATGAGAATTGCAGGGATAAGCCTCCGCACAGTTGGTTTCAGCGACAGAACCGCCTAAATTGGGTAACGGAATCGGCCGCGACCATGTGATTGCACACGGGGAGACACGGATGCTGCGTCATCCTGAATATCAATATCTAGACATCATGGGCCATCTGCTGGAGAAGGGCGATCGGCGGATGGATCGCACCGGCGAGGGCACGCTTTCGACGTTCGGCGCGATGATGCGCTTCGATCTTTCGGACGGCAGCTTCCCTGCGTTCACGACCAAGAAGGTCTTCTGGAAGACGGCGGTGAAGGAGATGCTCTGGTTTTTGACCGGGCAGACGAACATCCAGTCGCTGCTTAAGGAAAACGTCAAGATATGGACGGACTGGCCTCTTGCTGCATACCGCAAGGCGACGGGCGAGGAGATATCCCAGGACATGTTCGAAAAGCGCGTTCTCGAAGACGACGCTTTCGCGGCGAAATGGGGCGATCTCGGACCGGTCTATGGCAAGCAGTGGAGGCGGTGGCTTGACCGGAACGGCGTGGAGCACGATCAGATCGGCGCGCTCATCCATAGCCTCAAGACCAATCCGACGAGCCGGCGCATGCTGTTCCACGCCTGGAATGTGGGCGAGATTGATCAGATGGCGCTTCCTCCGTGCCATATGACCTATCAGTTTCACGTTTCCGGACTGCAGCGCGGCAGCGGCAGGCCGCAGCTTTCCATGCTCGTGAACCAGCGCTCGTGCGATATTTTCCTCGGCGCGCCCTTCAATATATGCCAGCAGGCAGCATTGCTTGCGATGGTCGCCCAGCAGGTGCAGATGGATCGGGGTGAACTCATCTGGGTCGGAGGCGATACGCATCTCTACCTGAACCACCTCGATCAGGCCAAAGAGCAGCTTGCGCGCAAGCCCATGCCCTTTCCCAAGCTGGTACTGACGCGCGAGCCCGACGAGATCGACGGTTATCGGATCGACGATTTCGAGGTCGTAGGATATCAGTCGCACGATCGGATCGATGCCCCGGTCGCCGTTTGACGGGAGATTGCCCTAGCGGACCGAGCGTTTGCCGTTGCGATCGGCAAGTGCTTGCTGACTTCTGTGAAGCTCGTTCATGACTTCCGCGAGCCGGCCTGCCTCCTGCTCGTCCAGCCCGTCGAGGATCTGTCCGCCGAACGACGCAGGCGACTCCGTGACGTGGTCCCAGACGATCCATTGATTCATAGGGTCGCAGATCACGTCAAATCGAGGCATCGCATTCATCATTCACATCAGCCTTCCGTTATCTTTCCGGATTAGGCCGACAGCCGTTAACAGACGCTTTCCGACCCTACCGAGCATGCGTTCCTTGCGTTTTACCGGGATAATCGGGAAGCCCAAAAAATGCCAGGCAAATGCCGTGCCCAGGCCTGTCGTTACCGGAGAACCGGCCTTGCCGCCTGTGATAACCCATGCGAAAAGCCCCGCCGCCATGGCGACGATGACGAGGTCGATGCGGCTCGGCCGATTGTTTTGCGCGGATCTGTCTCCCATGAAACTCAACTTAACGTAGCATTTTCCGGAGTAAAATTGAAACATACGGCGTGGTTTACGAATTGCTTATGCTGCGTTGCGATATCTCGCATTCGAACGTGCCCGCAGGCGGGGAGGGGATTTCATCGAGCATCACTTGCTTGTTGGCCCGCCCGGCGGTAGATCCGGCCGGCCAAGCCGTCACTTCAAACTCAGGAAATTCATGTCCGACATCAGAAAGACCATCGTCGTTGCCGTGGCCGAGAATGGCGTCATTGGACGGGACGGCGACATGCCCTGGCGGCTTTCGACCGATCTCAAGCGCTTCAAGGCGATGACGCTCGGCAAGCCGCTCGTGGTCGGGCGCAAGACATATGAGAGTTTTGGCAAGCCGCTGCCCGGACGTCCGCATGTGGTGATTTCCCGGCACGCGACGATCGAGCAATCGGATGTGACAATGGCGCGTTCTTTTCCCGAGGCGATCGGCATTGCCGAAAGGCTGGCGCGCGATACTGGCCAGACCGAGATCATCATCGCCGGCGGCGGAGAAATCTATGCGCAGGCAATGGCGCTTGCAGACCGGATGTGCGTCACGCATGTGCAGACCCATGTTGCGGGCGACACATCCTTCCCTTCGATCGACCCTGCCGACTGGATGGTAGTTGAAGAAATCGATGTACCGGCAGGCGAAAAGGACAATTATCCGACGCGCTTCGCCATCTATGAGCGCCGCAGCGCCTGAAAACGAAATATTTATCAATAAATATCGCCAAGTTCTTCATGCCGCGTTGAAAGCAGCTGCGCCGATACCTATAACGGTCACAATCGCTTAAAGCCTGCCGCCCCCGCGGGCACGATGCGATTGGGAGTTTAACGAACAACGAGGTTTTGATGCCCTGGAGCAATCAGAATGGCGGCGGCGGCCCATGGGGCGGCGGCGGCGGTAATAATCAGGGACCGTGGGGGCAGGGGCCGAACCGCCCGCGCGGCGGCCGGGGTGGGCCGCCCGATCTGGAAGATATCATCCGGCGCGGCCAGGATCAGCTCCGCAACATCGTACCCGGCGGTTTCAACGGCGGCGTGGCGGTGATTATTGCCGCCGTTCTCGTCATCTTCTGGCTCTTCCAATGCATCTACATCGTCCAGCCGGACGAGCGTGGTGTCGAGCTTCGCTTTGGCCAGCCGAAGGAAGAGATTTCGACGCCGGGGCTGCATTTCCACCTCTGGCCGATGGAAACCGTCGAGATCGTCAAGGTGACGGTGCAGCAGCAGAATATCGGCGCGACGTCGGCCTCGTCTTCGACAGGTCTCATGCTGTCGGGCGACCAGAATATCCTGAACGTCGAGTTCTCGGTCTTCTTTACCGTGATCGATCCCAAGGCCTATCTCTTCAACGTCGAAAATCCGGCCGAAACGCTGCAGCAGGTGGCTGAAAGCGCTATGCGCGAAATCATTGGCCGGCGCCCTGCGCAGGATGCCTTCCGCAACAACCGCCAGCCGATCGAAACGGAGGTTGCCGCCATCGTGCAGGGCACGATGGACCGTTACAATGCGGGTATTGCGGTAACCGCGGTCACCATTCAGGACGTGGCGCCGCCGCGAGATGTCGCCGATGCCTTCGAAGAGGTGCAGCGTGCCGAACAGGACAAGCAGCGCCTCGTCGAAGAAGCGAACCAGTATGCCAACCAGAAGCTCGGCCAGGCACGAGGCGACGCGGCCCAGATTCGCGAAGCAGCGGCTGCTTACAAGGACCGTGTCGTCAAGGAAGCGGACGGTGAGGCGCAGCGCTTCACCGCCATCAACGAAGAATATTCGAAGGCTCCCGAAGTGACCCGCAAGCGACTATTCCTCGAGACGATGGAACAGGTGCTGAAGAATTCCAAAAAGGTCGTGATCGATGAGAAGCAGGGGATCGTTCCCTATCTGCCGCTCAACGAGATCGGCAAACCGGCACAGCAGGGAGGTTGAGCCATGACATCGAACAGACTTCCCGTCATCATCATCCTGCTCGCCGTTGTGCTGGTCATCGCTTATTCCTCGGTTTTCGTGGTCAATGCGCGCGAGCAGGCAATCGTCGTGCGCTTCGGCCAGATCCAGTCGGTGAAGACGGAGCCGGGCATCTACTTCAAACTGCCTCTCGCCTTCATGGATGCCGATCGCGTCCAGATCGTCGAGAAGCAGGCGCTGCGCTTCGACCTTGACAATATTCGCGTCCAGGTTCGGGGCGGTTCGACGTTCGACGTCGATGCTTTCGTGATCTACGACATCAAGGACGTGCGCAAGTTCCGCGAGACGGTATCGGGCGACCGCGAGGCCGCCGAAGCGCGACTTCGCACCCAGCTCGATTCGTCGCTCCGCCGTGTCTACGGTCTGCGCGACTTTGATGCCGCCCTTTCGGACGAGCGCGTGGCGATGATGCTCGAAGTGCGCGACGACCTGCATGGCGACGCCGAAAATCTCGGCATCAATATCCAGGATGTGCGTATCCGCCGGACCGACCTCACTCAACAGGTGGCGCCGCAGACTTATGGCCGCATGCGGGCCGAGCGTCTCGCCGAGGCCGAGCTGCTGCGCGCGCAAGGCACCGAAGAGGGCCAGCGTCGCCGGGCTATCGCCGATCGCCAGGTGGTCGAGATCACGGCGGAAGCCCAGCGCGACGCGGAAATCATCCGCGGTCAGGGTGATGCGGAGCGCAACCGCATCTTCGCAGACTCCTTCGGCAAGGATCCGTCGTTCTTCGAGTTCTATCGTTCGATGGCGGCCTATTCCTCCGCGCTTTCGTCCCAGGATACGACGCTGGTGCTGTCGCCCAATACGGAATTCTTCCGGTATTTCGACAATTCCAACGGCAGGACGCCTCCGGCTCCACCTCAAGCCCCGGCACCTGCGGTCCCATCAAACTGACGCATCCGGATGCAGGATTTCCTGACAGGAATCGCATTCTTTCTCATCATCGAGGGGCTGGTCTACGCACTGGCCCCTCGTTTTCTCGTCGAGATGGCCCGGCTGCTTCCAACGGTTCCGGAGCGCCAGCTACGCATCTTCGGCCTTGGCGCCGTCGTGCTCGGTGTCGTGCTTGTCTGGTTCGTCAGACGCTGACGCAGATTGCACGGGATTTCGCGAAAAGGTGATTTCACGCTCCATCATTCCGCCCTATGTTGATGGTCAGACTGCCGCTTTGACCCATAAGAGGAAGCTTGATGGCCCCCACGACACGCCCGACCTTCAGACGATCGCTCGCTCTCCTGGCCGGGGTTGCACTTCTGGCAAATATCGGTCTTACCGGCGCCGCTGAAGCGCAGAGCACGCCTCCGTTGAATGGTCCGGCCTCGGTTGCCGATCTTGCTGAAGGGCTTCTCGACGCGGTGGTAAACATATCCACCTCGCAGAACATCAAGGGCGATGAAGGTGCCGGCCCGGCGCCGCGCGCACCGGACGGCTCGCCGTTCCAGGAATTTTTCAACGACTTCTTCAATAAGCAGCAGGGCGGCCAGGGCGGCAACCACAATGTCAGCTCGCTCGGCTCCGGCTTCGTCATCGATCCATCGGGTTATATCGTCACCAACAATCACGTGATCGAGGGCGCTGACGACATCGAGGTCAATTTCGCCAATGGCACCAAGCTGAAAGCCAAGCTCATCGGAACGGACACGAAGACCGATCTTTCGGTGCTGAAGGTCGAACCGAGGACGCCGCTGACGGCCGTGAAGTTTGGTGATTCCAGCGACATGCGCATCGGCGACTGGGTCATGGCGATCGGCAATCCGTTTGGTTTCGGCGGGTCGGTGACCGTCGGCATCATTTCCGGCCGCGGCCGCAATATCAACGCAGGCCCGTACGACAACTTCATCCAGACCGATGCGGCGATCAACAAGGGCAATTCCGGCGGTCCGCTCTTTAACATGAAGGGCGAGGTGATCGGTATCAACACGGCGATCATTTCGCCGAGCGGCGGCTCGATCGGTATCGGCTTTTCGGTGCCTTCGGAGCTTGCTGCGGGCGTGGTCAACCAGCTTCGCGAATTCGGAGAAACGCGCCGCGGCTGGCTCGGCGTGCGCATTCAGCCGGTGACCGACGACGTAGCCGACAGCCTGGGTCTCGATACCGCCAAGGGTGCGCTCGTCGCCGGCGTCATCAAGGGCGGGCCGGTCGACAACGGTTCGATCAAGGCGGGCGACGTCATCCTGAAATTCGACGGCAAGCCGGTCAATGAGATGCGCGACCTACCGCGCGTCGTGGCCGAAAGCCCAGTCGGCAAGGAAGTTGACGTCGTCGTGCTGCGCGACGGCAAGGAGCAGACTGTCAAGGTGACGCTCGGTCGTCTGGAGGACAGCGATCAGGCCGCTTCCAACGACGCTGATACCTCTCCGGATGGTGTGATCAATCCTGATCCGGAGGAGAACGACGACATGGACGAGCCGAATCCCGATCAGGATCAGGTCCAGCCGGCACCCGACGGCAAGGGCCAGACCGATCAGCAGGCGCCTGTGACGCCCGATGCCAGGACGCCGAAGGATGTGCTCGGCCTATCGCTGTCGCAGCTCAGCCCCGAGATCCGCAAGACTTTCGGCATTGCGGAAAGTGTGGACGGCGTCGTGGTGACGGAGGTGGCGCCCGGCTCGGCGGCCGCCGAAAAGGGCCTGAAGGCCGGCGACGTGATTGTCGAGGTCGCCCAGGAATTCATGAAGTCGCCGGATGCCGTGGCTGCGAAGGTGCAGTCGTTGAAGCAGGAAGGCCGCCGTAACGCGCAGCTGATGATCGCCTCGGCAAATGGCGATCTGCGGTTCATCGCAGTACCAATGGAATAACAAATCCTTTCAGGAACTGCTGAACCGCTCCGCGCTGGTGTCTGCGACGACAACAGCACGACATTCTCCTGTCTCTGTCGCGCATGGGCAACCGGTGTCAGCCGATCTTTCGTTCCCACTGCTGACGGCTGATCGCATAGAGCACGTGGCGTTTCAGATGCGGATGCGTGTCGGGAACGCGGGGATGATCGAAATCGCGGTCAGGATCGTGATGCAGGCCAAGTCGGCGCATGACGGCGGTGGAACGATGATTGTCCGCTACCGCGAAAGAGACGATTTCGGGAGGATCGAACTGGGTGAAACCATGGCGAAGTGACGCTTGTCCCGCTTCCGTCACGTATCCCTTGCCCCAATGCCGTTTCGCAAGACGCCAGCCGATTTCGATGGTGCCTGCCGGGAGGAACGGTTCGAGTTCGGGCTTCCAGAGGCCGCAAAAGCCGATCGGCTCATCGGTCTCCCTAAGTGCCATGGCATAGAAACCAAGCCCCGCCTTGGCGATGGCATCGCGGATACTATCCAGCATCGAATCTGCTTCGGCGCGGTCGCGGCGAAAGGCGAAGAATTCCATCACTTCAGGATCGGAATTGATCTCGTGGAAAAGCGGCCGGTCCGCATCTGTCCAATTGCGCAAAAGCAGGCGGTTCGTCGTCGCGATCACTGTCATGGGCTCACAAAATCCGTCTTTCGGTAGCCCTGGATATAAAGCAGTGCGGTCAGATCGCCGTAGTTGATGCGCATTTTCGCTTCGGCGGCGACGGTGGGCTTGGCGTGCAGGGCGACGCCGGAGCCGGCGAGGTGGATCATGCCGAGATCGTTTGCGCCGTCGCCGACGGCGATTGCGTCTTCGGTGGAGATACCAAGTCTTGCGGAGATTTCGTTGAGTGCATCCACCTTCGCCTGCTTGCCGAGGATCGGCTCGGCAACGAAGCCGGAGAGCAAGGCTCCCTCTTCAAGAAGAATGTTGGCGCGGTTTTCGTCGAAGCCGAGAGTTGCGGCGATCCGGCTGGTGAAGACGGTGAAGCCGCCGGAGACGAGGGCGGTATAATAGCCCTTCGATTTCATCGTGGCGATCAATTCCGGACCGCCGGGCGTCAGCGTGATGCGCTTGGCGATAACCTCATCGATGACTGAAACCGGCAGGCCCTTCAGGAGTGCAACGCGTTCGCGCAGTGCGGGTTCGAAAGCGATTTCGCCGTTCATAGCGCGGGCGGTGATCGCGGCGACCTTGTCCTTGAGGCCGACTTCGGCGGCAAGCTCGTCAATGCACTCCTGTCCGATCATCGTCGAATCCATGTCGGCGATCAGCAGTTTCTTGCGGCGCGTTTCGGCCTCCTGGACAACCAGATCGATCGGTGCGCTGGCGATGGCCGCGAGGATATTGGCCTCCGCCGCTTGCGTATCGGTGCCGTCGCGAAGGGCGATATCGCAGGCGATGCCGTCTGCCAGCCAGTAGAGCCCCGATGCCTTCACGGTTTCGGCGGCCTGTTCGGCGAGATTCGGCGTGAGAACGGGATTTGACGGATTGGCAACAAGCGTGGCAACGAGAGCCATATGGAAAACCTTCTAAGCGCAACAAGTGCGATCCTGATAACCGGGCCGACCGCCAGCGGCAAGTCCGCGCTTGCCGTGGAACTGGCGAAACGCCACGGCGGCGCTGTCATCAACGCCGACAGCATGCAGGTCTACGGCACGCTGCGCGTCCTTACGGCGCGGCCGTCCGAGGCGGAGATGCAGGGTGTGCCACATCATCTGTACGGCCATGTGCCGGCAAGCGCTGCCTATTCGACGGGGACCTGGCTGCGCGATGTCACGGCATTGCTGCCCAATCTGCGTGCCAAGGGACAGTTGCCAGTGTTTGTCGGAGGGACGGGGCTTTATTTCAAGGCGCTGACGGGCGGCCTGTCGGATATGCCGGCGATACCGGAAGACATCCGCAACCGGCTACGGGCGCGCCTGCTGGATGACGGCGCCGAAGCGCTGTATGCCGAACTTGCCAAGCTCGACCGAGCCGCTGCCGGCAGGCTCAGCATCCAGGACGGGCAACGCATCGTGCGTGCCTTGGAGGTGGTGGAAGCAACGGGGCAATCGATCCTGCGCTTCCAAGGGCAGGCGGGGCCGGTGATCGTCGATCCGGCGAGGGCGGAAAAGATCATCGTCCTGCCGGAACGCGCCGTGCTCCACCAGCGCATCAACAGGCGCTTCGAGAAAATGCTGGAGCAGGGTGCGGAAGATGAGGTCAAGTCGCTGCTGGCACTGGACCTTTCATCGGAAATGCCGGCAATGAAGGCGATCGGCGTTTCGCAGATTGCAGCCATGCTGAAGGGCGAGATGACGCGCAGCGAAGTGATCGAGAAGGGTGCTGCTGCGACACGGCAATACGCCAAGCGTCAGATGACCTGGTTTCGCAATCAGATGGACGAAAGCTGGAAGCGCCTGACGTCGCCGCAGCCGTGATCAGCGCGTAAGCTTCTGTCAGTCGTTATCATTATTGCGAATGCAAACCATCGGCCAGGAGATGTCATGAACAATTTTCTCGCAAAGACGCTTGCTTCCATCAATGCCCTGATTGCAATCGTCATTCTGGCCTTCTTCACACTGTCCGGCGCAACCGCCGCCGCGGCTCAAGCCGGGTCCGGAATGTTCGTGATCGGAGCGATTTTCGGCGCGATCGCCGGCATCGTGGTTGCCGCCCTGGTCTGCGGAACGATCGCCTTTCTGACGCTGATAGAGCGCCACCTGAGTGTCATTGCCTCTGCGGCCAGGCAATCTCAGGGGCAATGAGCCTCAATCCTTGTTATGGAGGCTCCTGAGCGGCTTCTTGAGAATGCTCTCGCGGAGCGACATGCCGGGTTCGCGATGCGGGCTGGCAGCCGGGTCTTGAGAGAACACCGGCCGCTGGGACGTTGTTTCCTCGCGGCGCATCTCTCGCCGGAGAGCTTCCAGGCGGCTGTCCAAAGATGTCTGGGGCGGTGCGGTTTGCGGCTCGCGCGGCGCATGGCTGCGCGGCAGCATGTCCGGCCTGTAGGAATCGGTCGGCGCCAGCGGCGGCGCAGAGAAGGATGCCGGATAGGGAGCATCCTCCGACGGCTCTTCGTCGTCGAACAGCATGTCGCTCTGCGCGGCACTGTAGCTTTGCTGGAAAGACGAAATATCCGGCCCGCCGCTGACGGCGCGCATGCGCGTCACGATCTTGCGCAGATCGACCGTATCAGGATCCTCGTCGGAATGCTTGGCGGTCGCCCCGTTCGCCTTCGGCAGCAGATGCTGCTCGACGCGCGAAAAGCGCATGCGCATCGGGACGCTGATCGCCTCGCCGAAGGCGATCGCTTCACCGTTGCCGATCGAGGAAATGAAGCTCGTCGTGGAGATCGACGAATTCGGGATTGCCGAGCGGATGATGTCCTGGTCGCGATCGTTGGCAAGGCGCATGGCAAACAGCGTTGAGCACTGTGAGAGGATCGTCTGATCGAGTTCGCCCGGGCGCTGCGTGATGATGCCGAGCGAGACGCCGTATTTGCGCCCTTCCTTGGCGATGCGGGCGATGGCCTGGCGCGTCGGGATGAAGCCGAGGTTCGGATCGGCCGGAACATAGCGGTGCGCTTCTTCGCAGACGACGAGCATATGCACGGCGCCGTCGCTCCAGAGCCCGATTTCGAAGGCCATGCGGCACAGGACGGAGGCGACCGAATTCACCACTTCCGACGGGATACCGGAAAGCTGGAACGTGCAGATCGGCCGGTCGTCGCCGGGAATGCGGAATATCTGCGCCACGGTGTCCATGATCGTGTCGCTGATCGTGTTGTTGGAGAACATGAAATGGTAGCGCGGATCGTTGATCGCCGCGATGATGCGCATCTTCAATGAGCGCAGGAAGGGCTTCTCGGCGCGGCCTTCGAGACGGCCGATGCGCTCGTCGATAAGCGCCAGCAGGTCGGCCATGCGGTAGGGGACCGGCGTATCTGCGGTGATCGAACTCTTCTCGGTGGTGCGCCGGACGAGCGAATTGTCGCTGCCGCGAAAGGCGCGCTTGGCGTCCGGCATGATGTCGCGAAGCATGTCGAGTTCTTCGGGCACTGGCGCGCGGCCGCGGAAGACGACTTCTGCGAATTCTTCAAGCCGCATCAGCCAGAAGGGCAGGTCGAGCGTGTCGGTATCAATGACGATCGAATGCTTCGGGAAAGCGGCTGCGAACTCGTTGTGCGGATCGAGGATCAGGACGCGCAACTTCGGATCGGCTTTGATCGCCTTGTGCAAAAGCAGCGATACGGCCGTGGATTTGCCGACGCCCGTGGAACCGACGATCGCGAAATGCTTGGAAAGCATCGAGGGGATGTGGATCGCCGCATCGATGCTTTCGTCCTGGGTGAGGTTGCCGATGACCGCAGTCGTCCCGGTGCCTGCGTCGTAGATGCGCATCAGATCGGCGGCGCGGATGCGGTGCGCAATGGCGCCGAGATGGGGATAGCGTGAAATGCCGGTGGAGAACTCCTCGCGGCCGTCTTCCTCGACGCGGACTTCGCCGAGCAGTTCGGTCTCGATCCTGAAATAGTTGTCCTCGCCCTCGCCCCAGGCATGCGTGCCGGTGTTCATGGCGTAAACGAGGGCGACGACGCGGTTCCGGCCGACGCTGATCGAAATCAGGCGGCCGACGGACCAGAGTTCGGTGAGATCGGTGCCGCCGGCCTCTGCGACGGCGGCGATAGTCGCGCGTGAGCCGCTGCACGCGACGACGCGGCCGAGGAAGCGATTCCCGGGGGTTAAATTGTCGCGGCGATCCTGCTCGCTGGCATTGCCTGACGTTTGCAAGTCGTTGTTGAGCAACGGCCTACTCCCTGCGTTAGCAGGCGATCATATGACTTATCCTTTAACAAAACCCTTCGGGCCTCTTGTTTTTTAACGCGATAACCGGCGCTACATCTTTTAGCGCCCGCCGATTTTTTATTTCGGGGAGCGTTGACGCTGTGAAATTTTCTGTCTATCAATTGCGCCCATGAAAATAGCAGCAGCTCTTATTGTGGTGGGAAAGCGCATGGGCAGGATGGTGTAACCATCCGGCGACAGCCACCCATGCGCTAGTTGACAGGCTCCCTCTGGGGCCTTTTTTTATGCCTGAAATCCAGGCTCCGCACCGAAGACCTCAATTCCAGCAGCCAAAACGGAACAGAAAAAATGACGGGCACGGACAACCAGACACCAGACAATCGGATGACAGGAGCGGAGATCGTTCTGCGGGCGCTGAAGGACAACGGCGTCGAACATCTCTTCGGCTATCCGGGCGGTGCGGTGCTGCCGATCTATGACGAGATATTCCAGCAGGAGGAGATCAAGCATATCCTCGTCCGCCACGAGCAGGGCGCCGGCCATGCGGCCGAAGGCTATGCCCGATCGACCGGCAAGGTTGGTGTTATGCTGGTCACCTCCGGTCCGGGCGCAACCAATGCCGTCACGCCGCTGCAGGACGCGCTCATGGACTCCATTCCGCTGGTTTGCCTCACTGGCCAGGTACCGACCTCGCTCATCGGTTCCGATGCCTTCCAGGAATGCGATACCGTCGGCATCACGCGGCCCTGCACCAAGCACAACTGGCTGGTCAAGGACGTCAACGAGCTCGCTGCCATCATCCATGAAGCTTTCCGAATCGCGCAGTCCGGCCGCCCCGGCCCGGTCGTCGTCGATATTCCGAAGGACATCCAGTTCGCGACCGGCACCTATACGCCGCCGGCCGATCATGCGATCCAGAAGAGCTATCAGCCGAAACTCCAGGGCGATCTCAACCAGATTCATGCGGCAATCGAGCTGATGGCCAGTGCGCGCCGTCCCGTCATCTATTCCGGCGGCGGCGTCGTCAATTCCGGTCCGGAAGCCTGCAAGCTGCTGCGCGAGCTAGTCGAACTCACCGACTTCCCGATTACCTCGACGCTGATGGGGCTCGGCGCCTATCCGGCCTCCGGCAAGAACTGGCTGAAGATGCTCGGCATGCACGGTTCCTACGAGGCCAACATGGCGATGCACGATTGCGACGTCATGGTCTGCATTGGCGCCCGTTTCGACGACCGTATTACCGGCCGCATCAATGCCTTCTCGCCGAATTCCAAGAAGATCCACATCGACATCGACCCGTCCTCGATCAACAAGAATGTTCGCGTCGACATCCCGATCCGCGGCGATGTCGCCCACGTTCTGGAAGACATGGTCCGCCTGTGGCGTGCTCTGGCGAAGAGGCCGGAGAAGGGCCAGCTTTCCGACTGGTGGACGAATATCGCCCGCTGGCGTGCGCGCAACTCTTTCGCCTACACGAAGAGCAACGAGGTCATCATGCCGCAATATGCGCTTGAGCGGCTGTACGAATTGACAAAGGACCGCGATACCTACATCACGACCGAAGTCGGCCAGCATCAGATGTGGGCGGCGCAGTTCTTCGGTTTCGAACAGCCGAACCGCTGGATGACTTCAGGCGGCCTCGGCACGATGGGTTACGGCCTGCCGGCAGCGCTTGGCGTGCAGATCGCCCATCCTGATAGCCTCGTCATCGATATTGCCGGCGATGCTTCGATCCAGATGTGCATCCAGGAAATGTCGGCGGCGATCCAGCACGATGCGCCCATCAAGATCTTCATCATGAACAACCAGTACATGGGCATGGTGCGCCAGTGGCAGCAGTTGCTGCATGGCAACCGGCTATCCAATTCCTATACGGAGGCGATGCCGGATTTCGTGAAGCTGGCGGAAGCCTATGGCGCCGTCGGGCTGCGCTGCGAAAAGCCGGATGATCTCGACGGTACGATCCAGGAGATGATTGACGTGAAGAAGCCGGTCATCCTCGATTGCCGCGTTGCCAATCTCGCCAACTGCTTCCCGATGATCCCATCGGGCAAGGCCCATAACGAGATGCTGCTGCCGGACGAAGCCACGGACGAAGCGGTCGCCAATGCGATCGACGCCAAGGGCCGTCAGCTCGTTTGATACCGAAGGTGAGGAAGCCAAGACAATGAACGCACATCTACAGCCGACAGGCTCGGCCTACTTCATCTCGCCGGACACCGCAGCCGCCGAGAACCATACGCTCTCGATCCTCGTCGATAACGAGCCGGGCGTCCTTGCCCGCGTCATCGGCCTGTTCTCCGGCCGGGGCTACAACATCGAAAGCCTCACGGTCTCCGAAACCGAGCATCAGGCGCATCTGTCGCGCATTACCATCGTGACACGCGGCACGCCGCATGTGCTGGAGCAGATCAAGGCCCAGCTCGAGCGCATCGTGCCGGTGCACCGCGTCGTGGACTTGACGGTGCGCGCTCGCGAACTCGGGCAGGAGCGTCCGATCGAACGGGAAGTGGCGCTCGTCAAAGTGATCGGGACCGGCGAAACCCGGGCCGAGACGCTGCGCCTTGCCGATGCCTTCCACGCCAAGGTGGTCGACGCGACTGTCGAGCATTTCATTCTGGAGATCACCGGCAAGTCCTCGAAAATCGATCAGTTCGTGGCGATCATGAAGCCGCTCGGCTTGATCGAAGTCTGCCGCACTGGCATTGCCGCCATGAACCGCGGTCCGCAGGGAATGTGAACCGGCGTCTGGCAGCGCGCGGCAGCCTGAAGTCTCAGAGCATTTCGAGCGCCGATTTGCGGGTCGGCGGCGGGAAAGCGGCGTCGAGCGCCACCCAGTCCTCGTCGCTGATATCGAGCGAGACGCAATCGCGGTTTTCAGCGGCGCGGTCGGCATTCGACGTCTTCGGAATGGCGATCACGCCGTCGCGTTCGAGAAGGAAGGCGAGGGCGATCTGAGCCGGGGTTGCCTGATTGGCCTTGGCGATACGGATGAGCTCGGGATTGTGCAGGATGCGGCCCTGTTCGATCGGCGAATAGGCCATGACCGGGACACCGTGCTCCTGGCACCAGGGCAGAAGATCATATTCGATGCCGCGGCGCGCGAGATTGTAGAGAACCTGGTTGGCAGCGACGTGCCGGCCGCCCGGAACGGCAAGCAGTTCCTCGATGTCGCCGATATCGAAGTTCGAAACGCCCCAGGCGCCGATCTTCCCGGCGTCCTTCAGGTCCTCGAAGGCTTCGACCGTATCGGCCAGCGGATGCTCGCCCCGCCAATGCAGCAGGTAGAGGTCGATCTGGTCGATGCCGAGACGTGAAAGGCTCCGCTCGCAGGCTTCGATCGTGCCCCTGCGGCTGGCATTCCACGGATAGACCTTGGTGACGATGAACAGGCCGTCGCGCCGGCCCTTGATGGCGCGGCCGACGATGCGCTCGGAATCGCCTTCGCCGTACATTTCGGCCGTATCGATCAGCGTCATCCCAAGCTCTATGCCGGCTTTGAGACTTGCGATTTCGCGCTCGGCTTCCGACGCCCTTTCTCCCATGTTCCAGGTGCCCTGGCCGAGAGCGGGGACTTCGATGCCGTTCGGGAAAGTGATCGCGGGGATAGGGTCGTCTAGCATGGCCGAATCTTTCATTTTTCTTTCAAAGATTGCGCAGACGCGTCATCTTTCAAGCAATCCTGTCACCATGACAATGATTATCTGGCTTAGGAAACGCAGGCGGGTTAGCGGATTTCAATCGATAGAGATCGTCGTGGGTTGACGATCTACGGGAGGTTCCATGCCGCTGGATACGTTTCTGGCTCTCGTTCTCTTTGCCTTCACGACATCGATCACGCCGGGACCGAACAACATGATGCTCTTTGCATCCGGGGTGAATTTCGGCTTTCGCCGGACGATCCCGCATATGTTGGGCATCGGTGCCGGCTTTTTCTCACTGCTTCTCGGCGTCGGCCTTGGGCTCGGCGCGTTGCTGCATACGGTGCCGGCGCTTTACACGGCGCTGAAGTTTGCGGGCGGCATCTATCTCGTCTGGATCGCGTGGAAGATCGCGACGTCGCGGGCGCTGAGCGGAGGCAATGACAGCGTCAAGCCAATGTCATTCTTTGCTGCCGCCGCCTTCCAGTGGGTCAATCCAAAGGCTTGGGTCATGGCGGTAACGGCCATGGCGACCTACACAAATCCGGACCTCTATCTCGCCAGCGTACTGATCGTCGGCCTTGCCTTTGCCGCGGTCAACATTCCAAGCATTTCGACCTGGGCCGGCTTCGGTTCCGCCTTGCGCGAATGGCTGTCCGACACGGTACGGCTCAAATGGTTCAACGTCACCATGGCGGTGCTCTTGGTGCTGAGCCTCTGGCCGATGTTAAAATAGAGAAACGCGGAGGGCGACCTGCCGCAGAAGCGCTTAGATGCCGAACCCGCCGATGCCGCCAGACTGAACGATGATCGTCGGGTCGGTAAAGTTGCGGAAGCCCAAGAGCGGAATGTCGCAACGGCGGTCAAACTTGCCGACCGGCGCGGTGCGCTGACAGTTCTCCGCGGATTTATAGGGATGCCCGGGGATCTGATACTCGCCCTTTTTCAGATCGCGATAGTCGTCCGCGCTTGCCCAGGAAGCGAATACAGCGCCGAGCGCTGCTGCGGGAAGAGTGATCCTGTTCATCGCAATACCTTTCCCCTACTTGCGAGATGACGGAGAATATCACGCAAACCGGATTGGACCTCGGGTGCAATGGGATTAGCCCTTGGGACGCTGGCTAACTTGACCGATGCTAAAATAGGGTGATCGAAGGTTTGCTGACCATCAGCCAGAGGATGCCGATCACTGCCAAGAAGGCCGGAACCCCGCAGGCGAACCAGATGTGGTAGAGCGTGAAATACTCCGGCGGCAGCGGTTCGCCAGCAGTGGCGGCTGCGCGTGCAAGATCGCGGAGCCTGACCTGTATCCAGACGACCGGCAGCCAGAAAAGGCCGGTAACGACGTAGAGGATGAGCGAGAGGGCGATCCAGCCTTCGCCGAGCGGCCAGCCGATGATGGTGGCAAGCAGATAACCTGTCACTGGTTGGAGAATGACAGCCGTTGCGGTGAAAATCGTGTCGGCGATCACAACGGTTCCCGCGACATGCGCAATCAGCTCCGGCGCTTGCGTCCTGTGCGCCATTGCCATGAAAAAAGCGATCCCTGCACCGGTCCCAAAGAGCAAGGTCGCGCCGATCACGTGGGCAAGCAGTAGAAATTCTGCAAGCATCAGCGTTCATCCAGGATGGCAAGGGTAACGAGCGTCAGCAGAAGCGACGGCAGGACCTTGACGAGAGGTCCCAGTGGATCGTGCCAGAGTGAAGGTTCGAGCAGGGTTGCGCCTGCGAGATAGGCGAAGGAGACGGCGAGCATGGCGAGAAGGACTTTGCGGGCGATCGGCCGGAAAAGGAGTGCGGCACCGAGCGCGATGTCGACGGCGCACATGAAAAGCGTGAGCGCCATTGCAGCGGCGGGCGGCATGAATGGTAAAAGATGCTGACTTGCCGCTTGTGGCGACAGAAGCGGAATGATGCCGGACAGCAACCAGTACAGAGCGAGGCCGACGGCCATCAGCGGCTTCAGCAGATAGAGGCGCGCCGACCACAGATCCTGAATGCCCGACGGGTTGGCTGCCAGCGTGGCCGCGACTGAGCCGCTGCGGATGGCTGGAACCGTTCCATTGCTTGTGACGCCCTTGGACATGATGGCCATGGCGGTCGAACGCAAGGGCGAACGCCAGCCGAGGCGCCCGGCAATATCGGCGAGCCAAGTCACGGGTTTTACCAGCGCTGCCGGGATGGGGATGATGGGAGCGGGCGGAAGGCCTAGCCATTGGCGATGCAGTTTCACGAGTTCGGAGAGCATGAGCGTCTCGCTGGATGCGAGTGCAATATCTTTTCCGCTGGCAATTTCGCCGCAGACTGCTGCGCTGACGGCTGCAGCGACATCTTTGATATCGATCGTCTCAACCGGGCTTTGGGAATGGATAAGCGGCAACGCAAAAGGCATTGATGCGAGCGCCCGCAAGAGCGCTGAGCCGCCATGGGAATTGCGGCCGACAACGAGTGCCGGACGCAAAATGACGTAAGGTAAACCACTTGACGCAAGGGCGTCGTCGGCGCGGCGTTTTGTGGCGAGGAACGGCAGATGGGCAACTGGAGCATCCGTGTTTGCTGATATCTGGACGACGAGGCGGACGTCCGACGTTTTGGCCGCGATATAGAGCGCCAGCATCGCATCTGCCTGCGATGCGGCAAGGTCGTCGGAGAAGCCGTCCTGCAAGGCGCCTGCGCAATTGACGACCACATGCTGGTCTTTCAGTGTCTCTTGCCAATCGGCAGCTGTGGTCATGTGAGCGAGATCGGCACGCAGCCAGCGGACATCGGGCCATTTGATTCGAGCCCGGACGGGAGTGCGGCCCAGGCCGCTCACGGCATGGCCATCGGCCACCAGACGGGCGGCGACGGCGGAGCCGATGAAACCTGTCGCGCCGAGAATCAGAATGTTCATACGGCCGAGATTATCGAAAAACCGCATGGCGCATAGATTAGCTTGGCGGGCTGCATTCAAGCGCCTAAGATAATATTCTATGCGCGGAGGGCCTCGTCTTGCACGATCATCCTGATCATGATCACCATCATCATCACGACAACCGCTATTCGGACATGCAGGCGCGGGTGAAGGCGCTGGAGACGGTGTTGACGGAGAAGGGGCTGATCGATCCGGCGGCGATCGATGCGATCGTCGAGACCTATGAGACGAAGATCGGCCCGCGCAACGGCGCCCATGTCGTGGCAAAGGCCTGGAGCGATCCGGCATTCGCCGAATGGCTGAAAAGCGATGCGACGGCGGCAATTGCGAGCCTCGGCTATACCGGGCGACAGGGCGAGCACATGCGTGCCGTCTTCAATACGCCCAAGACCCATAACCTCGTCGTCTGCACGCTTTGCTCCTGCTACCTGGTCGGTGCTCGGCCTGCCACCGGTCTGGTACAAGGCGCCGGCCTATCGCTCGCGGGCGGTGATCGATCCGCGCGGCGTGCTTGCCGAATTCGGCGTGACGCTGCCCGCGGAAAAGAAAATCCGCGTCTGGGATTCGACGGCCGAGCTGCGCTATCTCGTCATTCCCGAGCGCCCCGAGGGAACGGAAGGTTTGAGTGAGCAGCAACTTGCCAGTCTCGTCAGCCGCGATGCGATGATCGGGACGGCAATTGCGTCTGCTCCGGGAGCAGCCGCATGAACGGACCGCACGATCTTGGTGGACAGATGGGGTTCGGGCCGGTCGCGCCTGAAAAAGGCGAGCCGTATTTCCATGCAGAGTGGGAGAAGCGTGCGCTTGGACTGACGCTATCGTGTGGTGCCTTCGGTGCCTGGACGATCGACGAGAGCCGGCATGCGCGCGAGAATATTCCGCCAGCTGATTATCTCTCCGCAAGCTATTACGAAATCTGGATGCGAGCGCTGGAAGTGCTGCTCGATCGGCACGGATTCGCGACGGCTGCGGAGATCGATGTCGGCCACAAGCAAACGGCCGGAGCAGTGCCAAAACGGGTTCTGAAGGCGGATATGGTTGCGAACGTTCTGGCGCGTGGCGGCGCCTGCGATCGTCCGGTGGAAACGGCTGCTCGCTTTGCCGTCGGCGAGAAGGTCCGGACAAAGAATTTCAATCCGGAAACGCATACCAGGCTGCCGCGCTACGCACGTGCCAAGAACGGCGTGGTTGAGGCGGTGCAGGGGTCCTTCGTGTTCCCGGACGACAATGCGCATGGCAAGGGCGAGAACCCACAATGGGTCTATACCGTCGTTTTCGATGGCAGGGAAATCTGGGGCGAGGGCGCCGATCCATCGCTGACGGTTTCCATCGATGCCTGGGAGGGCTACCTTGAGCCTTTATGAAATGGCATCGCCGCTGACGCGATCGCCCCAACTGCCGAAATCCGCCGATGGCGAGCCGGTCTTTCCCGAGCCCTGGGCGGCTGCAGCTTTTGCAATGACCGTGCACCTCCACGAACGCGGTCTCTTCACATGGAGCGAGTGGGCGGAGACGCTTTCGGCCGAACTGCACAAGCCGGGCCGGGCGGTCGATGGCAGCGACTACTTCGACTGCTGGGTCGCTGCGCTATCCTTGCTCCTTGTCACCAAAGGCATCGCCGATGCCGGCGCCATCCTTTCGCTGCAGGAGAGCTGGCAGCGTGCGGCGGAAGCCACGCCGCACGGAAAGTCGATCGAGCTTTCCAACGATCCGCTGCGCTGATCGTCACGACGGGAACTGCTTGTAGCATTCCTCGGCCACCTGCCGCAGCATATCGCGCGAAATCTCGCCGGTGACGGCATAGCCGAGCTCGCCGTCAATCCAATAGAATGTCTCGACATCGCCGGCGGAGGTGAAACGGAAGCTCGTCGTCCGGTTTGCCTTGTTGCGGCCGATGAGTGCGGTCAGGCGCTCGCCAGCCTGATTCTCGTACATGAACATTGCGCCCGGCTTTCCATCCACCGGCAGCAGCCGTCCGCCGACGAGCCGGAAGCCAAGGGACTGTAGATCCGGCACCTTCAGGTTCGGAATAGAAAGCCGCTTGCCGAGCCAGGTCGCCAGATGCGCTTCCTCATTGGCAAAGACTTCAACAGGATGGCGGACCTCGCCTACATAGACCAGGAAGGCATTCTGCGCCTCCGCCGGCAGTGTCTCGGAAGCGGCAAGCTGCAGTTCGGGTTTCTGGACGAGCGGAGGGCCGTAATGGCCGGCAAGGGCGCCAAGCGCGAAGAGAGCGACGGCGGCTGCGGCAATGGCCGAACGTCTCGGCCAAACGGAAGCGCTATTTTCCGGCTCGACCAGCAGGATGTCGCTTTCCTTGGATTTTTCGTAAGGCGCGAACATTGAACCGATCGCAGCATTCTGCGCCTGCCATGCCGTCACCTTGGCAGCGTCCTCGGGATTGTCCTGCAGCCAAGCCTCGACACGGGCGCGGGCGCTTTCGGGCAGTTGCCCGTCGGCATAGGCGTGGAGGTCCGCTTCGGGCACCGTCGAGTTGGTCTCGTTCATTTTGGTCTCCGAAGCGTAATCACATTGTCGGCCTTCATTCGGTCTCCAAGCCGCTGGCGCGCGCGCGACAGGCGCGACATGACGGTGCCGACCGGTATGTCGAGCGCGGCGGCTACCTCGCTGTAGGTATAGCCTTCGATGACAACGAGCATCAGCACGGCGCGGCCTTCCTCCGACAGGCTGTTCAGCGCGTCTTCCAGCCGCAAGCGCTCTAAGGGATCGGCGGTCGTCTCGGACGAGGGCAGGTCTTCGGCGCTGTCAAGCTCGACCATCATGCTGGGCGGGCTCTGGCGGCGGGTGTTGCGGTAGAGATTGGTCATGATAGTCAGCGCCCAGCCGCGCAGGTTCAGGCCACGCCACTGCGAACGGCGGGCAAGTACTTTCTCGACACAGTCCTGCAGCAGATCCTCGCCGTCGGCGTCGGAGCGGGTGAGGCTTCGCGAATAGCGCCGGAGCGAGGGAAGGAGGGCCAGGATCTGGCCCTCGAATGTTTCGGGTGTGGGTGTCTTCACGCCGGTCCACTCAGGGTTTGGCAAGGTCCCAGTTGCCTCCCACGCCATCGCCGGTGATATCGCCCTTCTTGGTATCCTTCACCCAGAAATAGAGCGGCATGCCGTCCTTGGCCCATTGCTTCGTGCCGTCCTTGCGGTCGATGATCGAATATGCACCATCGGCCTTCGCATCGCCAGCGGCCATCAGCGGCGGCCAGTTCTTGGCGCATTGGTCGTAGCAATTGGAAACGCCCTTCGTGTCCTTCTTGAAGGTATAGAGCGTCATGCCGTTTTCGCCGGCGAGCACCTTGCCCTTGGCGGATTCGACGGTCATGACCGGCGCTGCCGCGAATGCAGCCGTTGCCGCAGCAGATGCGACGGCGAAAGCGATCACGATTTTTACGGATTTCATGTGGGTCTCCTCACGTTAGGCAGCTTTTTTGCTTACCGGAGGTAAGACACCGGGAGCAGCGATTTTATTCCATGCGGTGTGAGAGATTTTTTGAATGTATGCCGCGTTTGGTGCCGTGCCGGGGTTGATTCTGCTTGAACCACAAACACTCGTCACTTAGGTTACCGGCCATCGTTCGTTTCAACAGGATATGTGCAGCAATGGATTTCAACCCGATCGCAACGCCAATTCGCCTTGCCACCGGGGAACCCTATGTCCATGCCTGCAATCATCACACTCTCCAATCTGTCGTGGTCCACGCCTGACGGCCGGCCGCTTTTCTCAAGTCTCGATCTAAGCTTCGGCGCGGACCGAACGGGTCTGGTCGGCCGCAACGGCGTTGGCAAGACCATGCTTCTCAAGCTGATCTCCGGCGAACTCCAGCCTCAGTCCGGGACGATTGCATTAGGCGGCCGCCTGGGCGTGCTGCGCCAAAGCGTCCAGGTGGAAGCCGAAGAAACGGTTGGTGATCTCTTCGGCGTGACCGAGGCGCTCGCCGTCCTTCGGCGTGCCGAGGCGGGCGAGGCGACGGCTGATGAGCTTGCATCGGCCGATTGGATGCTGGAATCCCGGATTGCTTCGGCTCTCGATCGCGCGGGGATCCACGCTGAGCCCGAAACGCGTCTTGTGGCACTGTCGGGTGGAGAACGCACGCGGGCAGGGCTTGCCGCGCTGATCTTCGCCGAGTCCGATTTTCTCATCTTGGACGAGCCGACCAACAATCTCGACCGCGATGGCCGCCAGTCCGTCATCGACCTCATTGCAAACTGGCGGACGGGGGCAATCGTCGTCAGCCATGACCGGGAATTGCTCGAAACCATAGACGCCATCGTCGAACTGACTTCGCTTGGGGCCACGCGTTACGGCGGCAACTGGAGCCAGTATCAGGAGCGCAAGGCTTTAGAATTGGCCGCCGCGCGTCATGATCTCGCCGATGCCGAGAGGCGTGTGGCCGAGGTTGCCCGAAGCGCCCAAGCAACGGCCGAACGGCAAGCTCGCAGGGATCGTATCGGCCGGAAGAAAGCTGCCAGAGGCGACATGCCGCGTATCGTCGCCGGCGGCTTGAAGGAGCGCAGCGAAGCAGCAGGCGGCGATAACGCCCGGCTTGCTGAACGCCGGCGTACCAAGGCGCTCAAAGACGCAGGCGCCGTGCGCGAGAAAATCGAAATCCTGCAGCCCCTTTCGGTGACGCTTCCGCCGGCCGGACTGCCTGCCAACAAGGTCGTCCTGAAGATGGATTCGGTGACGGCGGGCTATCTGCCTTCCAAGCCGGTCCTGAGCGATCTTTCCTTCGGCATCGTTGGACCGGAGCGCGTCGCCGTCACCGGCCGGAACGGTTCGGGCAAGACGACATTGCTGGCGCTTGTCACCGCGCAGTTGAAGCCCTGGACCGGGACGGTCTCAGTCATGACCAAGTTCGCAATGCTCGATCAGCAGGTGAGTCTTCTCGATCCGTCGATTTCGATCCGCGACAACTTCCTGCGGATAAACCCGCGGGCGGTCGAAAATGCCTGTCGGGCGGCGCTCGCCCGGTTCATGTTCAGGGCCGATGCGGCGCTCCTGACTGTATCGACGCTCAGCGGCGGCCAGCTTTTGCGGGCCGGTCTGGCATGCGTTCTGGGCGGACCGGAACCGCCTTCGCTCCTGATCCTGGACGAGCCGACGAATCATCTGGATATCGATTCGATTGCCGCGGTCGAGAGCGGATTGCGTGCCTATGACGGCGCGCTGCTGGTCGTCAGTCACGACGAAGTCTTCCTGGAAGGCATTGGGATTACGCGCAGGCTGGAGTTGCCTACGGGCCGTTTACCAGCTTGAGGATGAGCTGCTGTATGTTGCCGCCTTGGCCCATTTCGACCTTGTCGAAGTCGCGGCCTTGCTGGCGCTGGTAGCCGGAGAGTTCGCCGAGGCGTTTTGTCAGCACGACGCGGATCTTGCTGCAGTCCGGGTCTTCAGCGGCGGTGAGGCCGAGGCTGTAGGCTTCAATCGCCTTGACCATATGCTTTATGGTTTCCCCGTGCCAGCGCTCGTGGGTCTCGACGCCAGTAATGAAGCTGTCCCAGCTTGCCTTGGTTGCAGGTGGCAGCGGTGTCGCAGGCTTAGGTAGAGTGTAAGTGATGATCAGTTTCGGACGCGCCACCGTCAGCCTGCAGGACCTGTCCGCCTGCGGCTCGTATTTCCTGGTCCAGGTGAGTTTGAAGGTCGTGTGCGCGATGACGCGCCCGATGCCAGCCTCCGGGCCGTGTTCGCCGATCGAGGCGTAGAGCTCTGCGCCGGATTTGCCAGTGATTGTATAGGGCTTGACCTGTTCGACGGCCTGCCATTGCGCGTGGGCGCCAGCAGGTATCGGCAGGGCCGCCATCATCAGGCAGAATTGAATGCTTCTTCTCACGTGAATCCCTCAAGCAATGGGGCGACACTAAAGGGCGCAAAAGCTGGGTTCAAGCAGCTGAAAGCAGGCAACCGCGCGGCGGCGACCTGCGGGCGCACTTTTCCACCTTGCTTCGCGGCCGCGAATCCTGCCAAGTCGCTCCCATGCAATTTGCTCCGCAACAGGACGAAGCCCTGAAGGCCGTCTCGAAATGGCTGAAGGAGGGCCGGTCGCCGCTCTTCCGTCTGTTCGGCTATGCCGGAACGGGCAAGACGACGCTTGCCAAGCATTTTGCGGAGAACGTCGATGGCGACGTGTTGTTTGCCGCCTTCACCGGCAAGGCGGCGCAGGTGTTGCGCTCGCGCGGTGCCAGCAATGCCAAGACCATCCATTCGCTGATCTACCGCCCGCGTGGGGAAGAGGCTGTCGAGGACGAGGAAACCGGCAAGACCTCGATGACGCCGATGTTCACCATCAACCGGCAGAGCCCGGTCGCCAAGGCGGCACTGATCATCGTCGACGAATGCTCGATGGTCGACGAGGCGCTTGGAAAGGACCTGATGAGCTTCGGCACGCCGATCCTGGTGCTCGGCGATCCCGGCCAGCTGCCGCCGGTTTCGGGCGGCGGCTTCTTTACCAATCAGGAGCCGGATTACCTGCTGACGGACATTCACCGCCAGGCGCGCGACAATCCGATCATCAAGCTTGCGATGCAGGTGCGCGAAGGCAACGAGATCATCTATGGCGACTACGGCACCGCCCAGGTGATCTCCAAGAACGAAGTCAACCAGGCCTTGGTGCTCGATGCCGATCAGGTGCTTGTCGGCACCAACCGCACGCGGCGGCGCTATAACCAGCGCCTGCGCGAGTTGAAGGGCTTCACGGCGGATTATCCGCAGACGGGCGACAAGCTCGTCTGCCTGCGCAACGACCCCGCCAAGGGGCTGCTCAACGGTTCGCTCTGGCAGGTGATGACGTCATCGAAGGAGACGACGAAGCCCGGCATCAACCTGCTCGTGCGGCCGGAAGACGACGACATGGATCGCGGCGCGGCCAAGATCAAGCTGCTGAAGCAGGTTTTCGAGGATGTCGAAGGCGAAATTCCGTGGAATACGCGCAAGCGCTACGACGAATTCGATTACGGCTATGCGCTAACCGTGCACAAGGCGCAAGGCTCGCAGTGGAACAATGTCGTGCTTTTCGACGAAAGCTGGGCCTTCCGCGATACGCGCGAACGCTGGCTTTACACGGCGATCACCCGCGCGGCGGAGACGCTGACGATCGTGCGGTGAAGCTGCGGAAACGTTGGCGGCCCTTGCGGGAACGTCATACCTTGACGATGCCGAGAAGCACTGCCTTGGTGATCGCCTGGAAGCGGTTGTTTGCCCTGAACTTCAGGATGATGTCAGCTTCGAGCGCCTGTGCTTCGTCATGCTTCAGGTCAAGCGCGCGGGCGATGCGCTGTGTCGAGAAGCCTTCGGCCATCAACGAGAGGCAGCGCAGTTCCTCATCCGAAAGCGCGGATTGATCTTCGTTGTCGTTCAGCGGCGGTATCTCGCTGCTGGCGTCGGGGTCGAGCAGATCGCTGACCTGCTGCAGCTGACGGTGCAGCGTCGACATTTCCGCCGTCAGCTCGCGCTTGCGCACGGCGAGCGCCTCCTGGAAGGTTGCCTCTGCTTCCTCCTGCGAGGAGGCACGGCGCAATTCTTCCATCAGCTCCTGGATGACCGCGATCGGCATCCCGGTCTCGCGGCAGACGTTGATGACAGCCATGCGCATCACGTCGTCCTCGCCGTAAACGCGCATCAGGCCGATACGGTTGGCTGACAGCAGTCCTTTTTCTTCGTAGAAATGCAGCGTCCTGTGCGTGACCCCGAATGCGTTCGCCATCTCGGCGATAGGCACCGGTCCCTCGGGCAAATCCGGCGGCAGTGCGGCAGATGGCAGGAACCGGTATCTGGACCGGCGCTCCGAAGCTTTACCGGCGGCGGCACGTTTGGTACCGTCTGGCATGAACCCTCCTGGGGCAAAAGTTGCACCTCATGCGGTTTTGCCAGTTGCTTCGAAGGCGCTGCGGAGTGGTGTTTCCTCGAGGCGTTCTTGTCGTCGGGAAGAAGCAGTACGCGGCGTACTTACTCGATACTTATTCTCACGTTATGCGTGAACGGGCATTTTTGTAAGTGCTAAAAATAATCGCTTTTAAATAGGATAGCAACGCAGCGTCCGAAAACTTGATATTCCACGTAAAGGTTGGCCGGCGAGAGTGCCCGCGGCGGCTGAATTTCTTGCGGCGAAACGGGAAATACTCCTGCGATACGCCCTTTCCGACCATGCGGGCGTCCATCACAGATTTGCATGCAGCCATATGCGAATCTCGTTGGCGTCGCCGGGCCCCTTGGCATAAAAAGCAGCTCACGCTTATCGCACTGAATGGATCATCGACATGCCGACGACGCTTTCCGTCAATCTCAACGCCATCGCCATGCTGCGCAACAGGCGCGATCTGCCCTGGCCGAGCGTCGAGGCGCTGGGGCGCATCGCCTTGCAGTCAGGGGCGAGCGGGCTGACCGTCCATCCGCGGCCGGACCAGCGGCACGTACGCTTCTCCGACCTGCCGGTGATCCGCAATCTGATCGACGACGAGTTTCCGGAGGCCGAGTTCAATATCGAGGGCTATCCGACGGAGGAATTCCTCGATCTCTGTAGAGGTGCCGCACCCGAGCAGGTGACCCTCGTGCCTGATGATCCATCGCAGGCGACCTCCGACCATGGTTGGGATTTCCGCAAGCACCAGGTTTTTCTCACGGATGTCGTCGCAAAACTGAAGAAGATGGGAACCCGGGTTTCGCTGTTTGCCGACGGCGACGGCGATGCCGAGGCGGTGAAGATCGCCAAGGCGACGGGGGCGGACCGGATCGAGCTTTATACCGGCCCTTACGGCGGCTGCTACGATGCGCCGGAGCGGGCGGGCCCCATTCTCGAAGCGCTCGGCAAGACGGCGGACGCAGCACTCGCAATCGACCTCGGCGTCAATGCCGGCCACGACCTGACGGTCGCCAACCTGCCGCCGCTTGTGAAGCGCATCCCCAAGCTTGCGGAAGTTTCGATCGGTCACGGCCTGACGGCGGATGCACTGGAATACGGCATGGCGGAAACCGTGCGGCGGTTCTGCCGGGCGTGCGGGCAGAAGATTTGAGGGGCAGCGCTTCTACTTTCGCAGGCCAGGGGCGCGCAATGAGGCCCCAGAGGGTTTCGACGCCTCATCTCCCTAATCTCTGCCCTCGGGTTAAACCCGAGGATTGTCACAGAAATCCAGCCACCGGCGCGCCGGGGAGTGAATCATTTACCTTGAAAGGGAGCCCCTGCGACCAACGACTTGGGCGCGCTGGATACCTGTGACGGTCCATGAATGAGAAATGGGAGGGAAGGGCAAGGCAGCGGCGCCCTGTTTGCCGCTCCCTTGCCTGCGATTGAAGTGCCGGGAGATTCCGCCTTGCTCTCCCCATCAACTGACTTGATGAAGGCAGAAATCGACGCTTAGGTCAGCAGAGCCGCTTTGTTTGCAACGAAGAAGTCCTCGAGCTTCTGCGTCTGCTTGCCGGTCAGCGCCCTGAAGTCGTCTGTGAGGAGGTCGAAGTGGCCGGCGCGGATGTTGGCGTCAGCTGAAACCAGCATGTCGGCGACGAAATCGGGAAGGCCTGCGCCGCGCATGCCCTGGCCGAGCTGCTCATCGCTGACTTTGACGGCCCGCAAAGGCTTTCCGACAGCAGTGGCGATGCCGGCGGCGATCTCGTCGGCGGTCAGCGATTGGCTGCCCGTCAGCGTGTAGGTCGCACTCTCGCCCGTTCCGGAGGCGAGGGCGGCGGCTATTGCCAATGCGCAGTCTTCGCGGGAGATATTGGAAACCTTGCCGTCGCCGCTTGCCGTGTACCAGCTGCCGGACTGCAGGTTATGCGGCATGCCATGGAGATAGTTGTCGAAATACCAGGCGTTGCGGATGATCGTGTAGGGAATGCCGGAAGCCTTGATGGCGTTCTCGGTGCCGAGGTGGTCCGGCGCGAAAGTGACGAGCGACTTGTCCGGCGAAGGCATCGAGGTATAGGCGATGTGCTTCACGCCGGCTTTCGCCGCAGCCTCCACGGCGGCCCTGTGCTGCGTCAGACGCTGGCCGGGGACGGCGAGCGCGTCGGTGCTGATAATCAGCAGGCGATCGACGTCCTTGAAAGCGGCGTCGAGGCTTGCCGTATCGTCGAAATCGGCCTTGCGGATGGCTACGCCCGTGGCGGCGAGCGACGCGAGTTTTGCCGGGTCGCGGGTGGCGGCGATGATGCTTCGTGCCGGAAGCTTGTAGGTTTCGAGCAGGTGATGAATGACGCGCCGGCCAAGCTGGCCGGCCGCGCCGGTGACGAGAATCGTTTCGCTCATAGGTCTTCCTCTATGGTGGTCTCAAAAAGAGAGCAGCTCTAAAATAGGAATTGACTTCGAGCTGTAAAGGAGGCAGTTTTTCCGCTCTACGTTACCAAAAGGGAACCATCCCATTATGAGCGCTGTCGTCAATCTGAAGAGCAAGCCGGCCCCCGGCATCCGCCGGGAGATCGATCTCGGAAGTCTCGATTTCAGCAATTGTCCTGTCCGGGACATGATGCAGCAGATCGGCGGCAAGTGGTCGACGCTGCTTTTGGAAGCGCTCGCCGCGCGGCCCTACCGCTTCGGCGAGCTGCGGCGGAAGATACCGGATATCTCGCAGAGGATGCTGACGCAGACCCTGCGCGACCTGCAGCGCGAAGGCTATATCGAGCGGGAGGTGTTTCCGACGAAGCCGCCGAGCGTCGAATACCGGGTCACCGAACTCGGACGCTCGCTTTACGCCACGCTGGCGCTGCTATTGAACTGGGCAGAAGCAAATCATGACGCCGTTCGCGACGCGCGTGCCCGCTTCGATACCGCTGAAGGTTGAGGCGCGGCTTACTCGCCGCGCTCCTCGGTGAGGAAGAGCAGGAAGGCGAAAGCCGGAAAGCAGAAGCCGATCCAGGCTGTCATCGTCCATCCACCGGCCGAATAAGCCCAGCCGCCGAGCGCGGAGCCGAGAGCGCCGCCGGCGAAGAAGGTCGCCATGTAGAGACCGTTCAGACGGCTGCGATGGTCGGCGCTGATCGCATAGATCGCGCGCTGGCCGCAGACCAGGTTGGTCGTCACGCCGAAATCCAGAAGGACCGCTGCTGCCGTCAAAAGGATGAGCGCGGTCAGTGAGCCGTCGGCTGCGAAATGGCCGATGACGAAGGCCACCATGCCGAGCAGCATCGCAAAGGCCGAAGCGACCTGCGTCAGCCCACGATCGGCCAGGCGTCCGGCAATCGGCGAGGCGACGGCACCGGCAGCGCCGGCAAGCGCGAAGAGCGCGATACCGTTCTGGCTCAGGCCGAAGGCCGGGCTTGCAAGCAGAAGCGGCGTCGTCGTCCAGAACAGGCTGAAGGCACCGAACATGCCGGCCTGATAGAGCGCGCGCCGCTGCAGGATGCGGGAGGTCATTGCAAGGTGCAGCATCGAGGCAAGCAGCGCGCCGTAGCCGACCTTCGTGTGGGGGACTCGAACCGGCAGATTTGCGCGCAGGATGAGGACCAGCCCGACCATGACGACCGCGGTGATGTAATAGACCATGTGCCACGACGAGGCTTCGGCGATGAAGCTCGCAAACGGGCGGGCCAGCATGATGCCGCAGAGAAGGCCGCTCATGACGTTGCCAACGACACGGCCGCGCCTCGCATCCGGCGCCATATGGGCGGCGAAAGGCACCAGAACCTGCACCGCGACCGAAGAGAGGCCGATGCAGAGCGAGGCCAGCAGGAACAGAGCGGGCGTTGAGGAGAGTGCTGCGCCGATGAGCGCGACTGCCGATACCAGGATCAGCATCAGCACGAGGCGGCGGTTTTCGAGCAGGTCGCCGAGCGGCACGATGAGGAGCAGCCCAAGACCGTAGCCGATCTGCGTCAGCGTCACGATCAGGCCCGTGGCTGCCGGCGTGAAGCCGAGATCGGAACTGATCGGGCCGGCCAGCGGCTGGCCGTAATAGAGATTGGCGGCGACGAGGCCGCAGGCGGCCGCGAAAAGGAATGTCATCAAAGGCGAGATCGCCCGCGGTATAGCGGTCTCGTTCGTTGCAGTTGAAATGCTCATGAAAAACTCCGCTATGCTGATCTGGAGGAGGATCGGTCTTGAAGTCGTTCTGCGCCACCCGCTTGTTGTGGGCAAAGCGCTGTCAGTCGAGAAGTTTCATGGCGGCGTCCGCCACGGCGGTCATGTCGTCCTCGCGGCGGCCGGTCTTGCCGGCGACGCGCATGCCCTTCGTGAGGCAGAGCAGGGCGCGGGCGGCCGTGACAGCTTCCAGCGTTTTCGGGATCGAGCCGTCAGACTGGCCGAGCCGGATGAGGTCCAGCAGCAAGTCCTCGTTGGCGGCAAAAGCAGCGGCGACGCGCTCTGCGGCTTCCTCGTCGAAGATCGCAAGCTCGTTGGCGCTGCCGACGACGAGGCAGCCGCGACGGCCGATGTCGCCGTGCGATGACGCAGCATAAAAGCGCAGGATTTCACGGATTTTGTCGCGGCCGGTCTCGACCCCGTCCAGGCGCTCATCAAGCAGGCCGCGGCGCACGGCGCGGTACCGATCAAAGGCGGCAAGAAAGATGCCGCGCTTGTCCTTGAAGGCCTTGTAGACGCTGCCGGAGGTAAGCTCCATCGCGTCCGTCAGTTCGCTGATCGAGGCTGCATGGTAGCCGCGCTCGGAAAAGACGCAGAGCGCCTTGTCGAGCGCTGTGTCCATGTCGAATTCGCGTGGCCTGCCGCGGGATCGGCTTTTGTCATCGAGGGTTGCCGTCGTCATGGCTCACCTAATTAGGAAATGATCGTTTCCAAATCAAGCGAAACTTTTGCGACAGGACAAGATCAAAGGTCGAGAACCCAGGTCTGGCCGTTTTCCTCTGGCCCGAACATGCGGTGTCTTTCTTCGGAGACAAGACGGAAACCGGCTTTGACATAGATGCTGCGTGCAGCGTGCAGAACGTCGTTGGTCCAGAGCGATATCTGGCGGTAACCTTTCGCCCGGGCGAAGCGAATGCACTCGCCGACCAGCGTCTTGCCGAGACCAAGACCGCGCGCGGCCACGTCGACAAAGAGGAGGCGGAGCTTGGCAACGCCGTCGCCGCCGTTCGTCACAAGGATAGACCCCACGTTGATGCCATTGCGCTCGGCGATCCAGCAATATTCCATCGCCGGATCGAAGCTCGCCAGGAACTTGCCGGCGACCTCGGCCACCAGGCCCTCGAAGCGCATGTCCCAGCCATATTCCTCGGCATAGGCCTTGCCCTGGCTCTGCACGATCCAGCCGATATCGCCGGGTCTATGTGCGCGGATGACCGGGGGGGACGGTTTGACGCCGGGGTCGAGCAGCGAGCGGATGGTCTGCATCGCGTTTACGACGCTTTGCGGCTCGCCAAGCGCAAGCGCATCGAAACGTTCGGCGATCTGCACATTCGAGCGCCGGCCGAGTTCCTGGAATTGTTCGCCTCCCTTGCCGGTGACCGTGATGATCTGGCTGCGCAAGTCGGCGGGATCGGCCTTCGTCTCGATGAGACCCTCGCTGCGGAAGCGCTTCAGAATGCGGCTGAGATAGGCGGGATCGAGATGCAGGTCTCGGACGAGCGCGACGGCGCTGATCCCGTCGTGCGAGCCAATCTCGAAGAGCACCCGTGCGTCCGTCAGGGTGAAAGGCGAGTCGAGATAGGCCTTGTTCAGCACGCCGAGGAAGTTGGTGTAAAAGCGATTGAAGTCGCGGGCGGCATCGATAAGAGAGGAATCTGGCATGGACAAAATCTCCTGGTAGGAGACTTTGTCCTGCAATTAATTGACTCAGTCAAGTAAACTACAGGCTATGCAGCCTCTGTTTCCTCGCTCCGTTCCTTGCCGATTGAAAAATCAACGGCCGCCTTTGCATGGATCGCCGTGGTGTCGAAGCCGGGCAGAGGCAGCTTGTCGGGGTCAAGGATGAGGCAGATCTCGGTGCAGCCGAGAATGATGCTGTCGGCGCCTTTGGCGCGTTCACGTTCGATGATTTCCATCAGCTTCGTCCGCGAACTGTCGAGCACCTTTCCGGCGCAAAGCTCGTTGAAGATGATGTCGTGGACGATGGTGCGGTCGGCTGCATCCGGGACCGTCACGTTGACGCCCAGGCCTTTCATGCGGTCCGCGTAAAAGCCATGCTCCATCGTGTAGCGCGTTGCAAGCAGCAGCGGACGCTTGCGGCCGGCTGCCTTGAGCGACTTCGCCGTCTCGTCGATGATATGGATCAGCGGAACCGAGAGGCGCGATGCCACCTGCTCGGCGATCAGGTGCATGGTATTGGTGCAGATGAGAACGCAGCGGACGCCGGCGGTCTGCAGGCGAAGCGCTGCATCGCCGAGGCGTGCTGCAGCGCCGTTCCAGTCGCCGGCCTTCTGCATGGCGACGATCTCTTCGAAATTGACGGAGTGCATGACGAGTTCGGCAGATGCGAGACCGCCAAGGCGTTCGCGCACCATCTCGTTCACCAGACGATAATAGACCGCCGAGCTTTCAAAGCTCATGCCGCCGATCATGCCGATTGTCTGCATTTCCACGCTCCTGCTTTCTGATTTGCGAAGCCTAAAGGATGCCTCAGTCGCTGCGCCGAATGTTTGCATTCTTTGACGTTGATTGCAGTAATGAGCTATGAGTTTGCTCAAAATTCCAGTAATGTGCAAAAAATCGGCGTCAGTTAAAGAGATGGCAATGCTTGATGATCGCGATAGAAAGATTCTCGACCTTCTCCAGGCCGATGCCGGCATTTCCGTCACCGATCTCGCCGAGCGCGTCGCGCTTTCGGTTTCGGCCTGTTCACGCCGCATCCAGCGGCTTGAGGAAAGCGGCCACATCGCCCGACGCATCGTCGTGCTCGACCGCGAAAAGATGGGCGTGCCGACCACGGTCTTTGCGCTGATCAAGACGGCGCATCATTCCGACGAATGGATCGAGACGTTCCGCAGGGCGATCAGCGGCGTTCCGGAGATCGTCGAGGCCCATCGGCTGACTGGCAATCAGGATTACATTCTGAAGATCGTGCTGCCGCGTGTCGAACATTACGACGTCATCTACAAGCAGATCGTCCGCAAGATCGAGCTGTTCGACGTCTCGGCCTCGATTTCCATGGAGATATTGAAAAGCGGCAGCGCGATCCCGGTCGGCTATGCCGATTAAGATCGCACAGCAGCTATGCCGAACCGACCGTTGAAACCTGCCTGCAAAGGGCTGACATTTGCGTCAGCAAAACAGCGAAAAGGCTATGTCATGAGCGATCATCGGGTCGTCGTTGTCGGCGGCGGTTTCGGCGGGCTACAAGTCGTCAACGGCCTCAAGGGTACGGGGGCAAGGATCACACTGGTCGACCGTCGCAACCACCATCTCTTCCAGCCGCTGCTCTATCAGGTCGCGACGACGATCCTATCGACATCGGAAATCGCCTGGCCCATCCGTCATCTCTACAGCGACAGGCCGGATGTTACGACGCTGCTCGGCGAAGTTACCGGCGTCGACACCGCGGCAAAGCAGGTGACGTTACGCGGCGGATTGACGTTAGGTTATGATACGCTCGTTCTGGCCACCGGCGCAACGCATGCCTATTTCGGGCGCGACGAGTGGGCGGCCGTCGCACCAGGGCTGAAAACGCTGGAGGACGCCACGACGATCCGCCGGCGCGTGCTGCTCGCCTTCGAGCGTGCGGAGACAGAAACCGATCCGGTCGCGCGTGATGCGCTTCTCACCTTCGCAATCGTCGGCGCAGGACCGACCGGAGTCGAACTTGCGGGCATCATCGCCGAGCTGGCGCGCAAGACGCTGCCGCGGGAATTCCGCAACATCGATACGCGCAAGGCGAAGGTCGTGCTGATCGAGGCGGGGCCGCGGGTGCTTTCAAGCTTCGCCGAGGAGCTTTCGGCCTATGCGCAGCAGGCGCTCGAAAAGCTCGGCGTCGAGGTTCATCTGGGCGAATTCGTAACGGACTGCACGGCCGCCGGCGTGAAGGTCGGCGAGAAGTTCATTCCCAGCAAGACGGTCGTCTGGGCGGCTGGCGTTGAGGCCTCGCCTGCGGCAAAGTGGCTAGATATTCCAGCCGATCGGGCAGGGCGGGCAATTGTCGAAAAAGACCTGAGCGCACCCGGATTTCCGGATGTCTTCGTCATCGGCGATACGGCTTCCGTCGTTCAGGACAACGGCAAGCCAGTGCCCGGGATCGCGCCTGCCGCCAAGCAGCAGGGCGCTTACGTCGCAAAGGTCATCCGCGCGCGCCTGCAGACAAAGCCGGCGCCAGGACCTTTCCACTACTGGCATCAGGGAAGCCTTGCGACGATCGGTAAAAGCGCTGCCATCATCGATTTCGGCAAGATCAAGCTGAAGGGGTGGATCGCCTGGTGGATATGGGGCATTGCCCATATCTACTTCCTGATCGGGACGCGCTCGCGCTTTGCCGTTGCCTGGAGCTGGCTGTGGATCTATCTCAGCGGTCAGCACAGCGCGCGGCTGATCACCCAGAAGGAAACCATGCGAGAAGAGAATTAGGGCAAAGGCGGCTCGGGTGAGCCGCCTTTGCGTTGTCAGGCCGCCAGCGAGGCGATATCGATGACGAAGCGGTAGCGCACGTCGCTCTTGATGACGCGCTCGTAGGCTTCGTTGATGTCCTGGATGGCGATCTTCTCGATTTCGGAGACGATGTTATGCGCGCCGCAGAAATCGAGCATTTCCTGCGTTTCCTTGATCGAGCCGATCATTGAACCCGAAAGGCTCTTGCGGCCGGCGATGACGGAGAAGGCGTGGACAGGAACGGCATGTTCCGGAACGCCGACAAGCACCATGGAACCGTCGAACTTCAGGAGGTTGAGGTAGGCGTTCCAGTCGATCGCCGTGCCGACCGTGTTTATGATCAGGTCGAAGGTGCCGGCGAGCTTCTTGAAGGTCTCGGGATCGTTGGTAGCGTAATAGTCCTTGGCGCCGAGCTTCAGGCCGTCTTCCTTCTTCGACAGCGTCTGGCTGAGCACGGTGATGTCCGCGCCCATGGCGGCGCCGAGCTTGACGCCCATATGGCCGAGACCGCCCATGCCGACGATTGCGACCTTCTTGCCGGGGCCGGCTTTCCAGTGACGAAGCGGCGAATAGAGCGTGATGCCGGCGCAAAGCAGCGGCGCGCCGGCATCGAGCGGGATGTTGTCCGGGAAGGAAAGGACATAGCCTTCCTTGACGACGATCGAGTCGGAATAGCCACCATAGGTCGGCGTTTCGCCGTCTGCTTCGACGTCGTTGTAGGTCTGGGTGAGACCTGGCAAGAAATGCTCGTAATCGAGATCGCGTGTGGCACAGCCGATGCAGGAATTGACGAAGCAGCCGACGCCGACGCGGTCGCCGACCTTGAACTTCGTGACCTTCGAGCCGACAGCGGAAACCACACCGGCGACTTCGTGGCCCGGCACCATCGGGTAACGCGAATTGCCCCATTCGTTGCGGGCCTGGTGGATATCGGAATGGCAGACGCCGCAATACTGGACGGAAATGACGACATCATCGTCATTCGGTTCACGGCGTTCGAAGGTGAAGGGCGCCAGCGGTTTTGACGCGTCAGTGGCGGCATAGCCTTTTGCAATAGCCATCTGAATCTTCCTTTTGATTTGAGGAATTGGACGGCCGGACAATGCATCGAAACTGCAAAGAGGCGTTAGAGCGATCCTGCGAGCTTTTTGCACGATCCTGCAAATCCGCTATCCGCTAACAAAATGCTATTGTCGGCAGTTGCCGGTTCGGCGCTGTCATTCAAGTGCGCGCGCCGCGCTGCAGGAAGATGATTAGCGGACATTCACGTGTGAAAAACGTTGCCACGCAGATTGTCGGAAGATGCGCAACGCCTCCAACGAACCCGGCGCGACCGAAGCGGTTCCACGACCGATTGGAGTTGGTTGCTCTTCCCCTCAACCGTTTCTTTAACCGGCCCGAGCAGAGCTAGCAATCTTTCCGTTGTTGCCCCATCCAATGGCCGGCTATCGCGATGCAATCGCTGCACGCCGCATGCACTCATCACAAATGAAAATGCGGCAGTATCCAATGACGGAGTCAAATATTCCCCTTCAGCTCTGTGGTTCGCCAATTTCTATTGCGTGCCCATCCGGATCGTAAAAACGGAAGACCCGCTGTCCCCACGCTTGTTCTTCTACGGGATGGATCAACTCCACATGCGGCGCGATCTTTTCAAAGGCGGCATCGACATCGCCATGTTCGAAATACAAAATCCAGTTTCTTCGCCCGTAGGATTCGGCTCCGTCACGCGTCTGGCGCCAGACCGTTTGTTCAAGCGATCGTCCCTCATGGATGGCAAAGCCGGACTCGAAAAGGACAAAATTTCCGGCGTCCTCTATAATTTTCAGACCGAGCAGCTTGTTATAGAATTCCTTCGAGCGATTTATGTCGCGAACGAAAGGGATAGGATTGATGAAACGCATCATTTTCCTCTCGACAGGCTCAAATTCATTGCCGCAGGATATTGACCAAAGCGCGAGGTCCGCATGAGGCTTTTTGCAACTTGGCAGAATATGACGTTTCGCGAATGCCGCAAGTGCCGATCCCGACGCCGAACTGCCCCAGCGGTCCATTCCCGCAATGGCGGCTTCTCCTTTTTTCCTGAGACCTGATAATGCGACTTCGGGTTTGTAGGATGCGGTCATGAAGCTTAGATAAAGTGGATCTGTACCATCTTAGAACGAGTTATCCATGACATTGCCCTTCAACCCTTATCAGGAAATCGCGTCTATCGCAGCGCGCCATACGTCCGGAGAGGGCGAGTTCGCGACTGCCATCGGCAACCTGTTCCTGAGCCGCCGTTCAAAGCCGGCGGGACCCTTTCACTCGGCCTACCGCCCGTGCGTCGCTATGGTGCTGCAGGGCGCAAAGAGCGTCAGGCTCGGCACGGAAACGCTGAACTACGGCACCGGCGACTATCTTCTGACGTCACTCGACCTTCCGGTAGCGTGGCGCGTGACGGAGGCAAGCCCGGAGGCGCCCCATCTATGCTTCGCAATGGCAATCGATGCCGAAAGGGTTGCTGCCCTCCTGCGCCGTGTCGATATCCCGCGTCCGGCGGCGCATACCGACGGGCTGCGGGGCATGGCGGTCAACGCCGCGCCGCCGGAATTGCTGGACGCGGCCGTGCGACTGGTGCGCCTGCTTGACCGTCCAAAGGATATCGCTGCCATGGCACCGCTGATCGAGCAGGAAATCCTCTATCGCGTGCTGACCGGGCCTGCCGGCCCGCACCTCTTGAATATTGCGCTCGCAGAAAGCCAGAGCAACAGGATTGCCCGCGCCGTGGCATGGCTCAGGGAAAATTATGCGAGACCTTTAAGGATTGAAGCGCTCGCCGAGCTTGTTGGCATGAGCGTCTCTTCGTTCCATCATCATTTCAAATCGGTCACCGCGCTGACGCCGGTGCAGTTCCAGAAACAGCTCCGCCTGCACGAGGCGCGTCGCCTGATGCTGATCGAGCGGCTGGATGCCGGAATGGCCGGGCATCGCGTCGGATATCAAAGTCCATCGCAGTTCAGTCGGGAATACAGCCGTCTCTACGGCATCTCGCCTGCGCGTGACGTCGACGCAGAGCGATTGGCGACCGCTGCCGAATAAAGCGGCCCGCTGCAGAAAATCTTTGCTTCGCCTCTCGTCCCCTCTTGACGGGTGAGGCCGTCTGGGCCATAAGCATCCGCGAACCGTACCGTACGGTACGTACTTGGGGGCGCATATCGTGTCTGTCGAAACCTTGGAGCCCAGCGAATTTTCGCCGCGTCAGAACGCCGTTCTGGAGCAGGCGCTGCAGCTCCTTGTCGATGGCGGGGAGAAGGCGCTGACGACGTCGGGCGTGGCACGCGCTGCCAACTGCTCCAAGGAAAGCCTCTACAAATGGTTCGGCGACCGCGATGGTCTGCTGTCGGCGATGATCGCCTACCAGGCCAGCAAGGTGCGCACGTTCGAGCGCAATGGTGAGCGGCTGACGGCGGCGAGCCTACATGACCATGTCGTCCTCTTCGCACGCGACCTGCTGGAGGTTCTGGCCGGTGATGTTTCGCTGGCGCTGAACAGGCTGGCGATCGGCCAGTCGCATCGCGACGGCTCGAAGCTCGGCAAGCTCCTTCTGGAGCGCGGCCGCCGCCAGATCGACCGCCGCGCCATGGCGCTGATCGATGCGGGCAAGCGGGCAGGGCTACTGCGCTTTTATGATGCCGACGAGGCCTATCACACGCTTTACGGCCTGATCGTCTCTGACCTGCATGTGCGCATGCTGCTCGGCGAGCCGGGTCTCAAGGATACCGCGCGGCAGGCGGAGAGGGCGGTGACTGCTTTCCTCCGGCTCTACGCCACGGAGAAGGTTTTGGCGGAAATGCCGGCGCTGAGCTGAGTTCCGCTGTTCTACCATCAACACGACAAGCAAAAGGGAAGGAACTTCAAATGCGCGTCTATTACGATCGTGATGCCGATCTCAATCTCATCAAGTCCAAGAAGGTCGCCGTTATCGGCTACGGATCGCAGGGCCGCGCCCACGCGCTGAACCTAAAGGACAGCGGCGCCGGCAACGTCGTCATCGCGCTCAAGGCTGGTTCGCCGACCGTCAAGAAGGCCGAAGCCGATGGGTTCAAGGTCATGACGGTTGCAGAAGCCGCCAAGTGGGCCGACCTGATGATGATGGCGACGCCTGACGAACTGCAGGCCGACATCTACAAGTCGGAAATCGCTGCCAACATCCGCGACGGCGCTGCGATCGCTTTCGCACACGGCCTCAACGTCCACTTCGGCCTCATCGAGCCGAAGGCTTCTGTTGACGTCGTCATGATCGCGCCAAAGGGCCCGGGCCACACGGTTCGCGGCGAATACCAGAAGGGCGGCGGCGTACCCTGCCTCGTTGCTGTTCATCAGAACGCGTCCGGCAATGCGCTTGAACTCGCTCTCTCCTACGCCTGCGGCGTCGGCGGCGGCCGTTCGGGCATCATCGAGACCAACTTCCGCGAGGAGTGCGAAACCGACCTCTTCGGCGAACAGGTCGTTCTATGCGGCGGTCTCGTCGAGCTTATCCGCGCTGGTTTCGAAACGCTGGTTGAAGCCGGCTACGCTCCGGAAATGGCCTATTTCGAGTGCCTGCACGAAGTGAAGCTGATCGTCGACCTGATCTATGAAGGCGGCATTGCCAACATGAACTACTCGATCTCGAACACGGCCGAGTGGGGCGAATATGTCACCGGCCCGCGCATCATCACTGAAGAAACCAAGGCCGAAATGAAGCGCGTCCTGAAAGACATCCAGACCGGCAAGTTCACGTCGGAATGGATGCAGGAATACCGCGCCGGCGGCTCGCGCTTCAAGGGCATCCGTCGCGTCAACGACTCGCACCAGATCGAAGAAGTCGGTGCGAAGCTTCGCGGCATGATGCCGTGGATCGGCAAGAACAAGCTGGTCGACAAGAGCGTGAACTAAGCGCGTCCTGACTGCTGGAATTGGAAGGGCCGGGGCGGAAGCTCCGGCCCTTTCATTATTGTGCTCGCAGGTGAAGCCAGCGCGTCGGCCTTTGGTCGTAGCCGCTGCCATCGGCTTCATCGATGGTGATGTTCCGCCAGCCGCCGGCCATCAGCAATTCGGACAGATTGGCTGCCGAAATGTAGTTGTAATACCGGCCGAAGCCGTCGTGTCCCTCTGCCGTTCCCGCCTTGAAGCTTGCATGGAGCGCGCCGCCGTCCTTCAGCGCCCGGCGGATACGGGCTAGCACAGCGGGCAAGTCCTTTCGCGGCACATGCAGCAGGCTGGCCTCGGCCCAGACGCCGTCGAATTCGTTTTTGGCTTCCAACTCCTCGAAACGCATCACTTTCACGGGCTTGCCGATCAGTTTTTCAGCTTGCTTGGCCAGTTCCACCGAGCCATCCGTTGCGATCACGTCGAAGCCTTTGGAGAGCATATAGGCACTATCCTGTCCGCCGCCGCAACCGAGTTCGAGGATGCGGGCGCCGGAAGGTAGGGCGGAGAGAAACGCGTCGAGTCGCGCCGTCGGCAGCTTGCGGTTCCGCGAGGCATAGACGTCGGCGTTTTCGTCATAGAATGAGCGCGTCATCAAGCTTTCTCGAAATAAACGGTACGCTCCAAATCTTTGAAGTGAGCGTCCAGTGTTAAAATATCGGCATCGTGAAGCTCTGCCGTCGCATAGTCCCTGCGCTGCAGCCAGATTATAGACCAGCCGCACAACACCGGCGAACTGCCGCAACAGGCCGTCTTGTGTCAAGAGCCGCTCGATTTCCTTTGTCTCGCTATTCCTGTGCTTGCAGCTTTCGAATACAAGACCTCAAACTTGTCACCATGACAAGAAAATAGGTCAGCATTGTTGACATAAATGTCGCTGCGTGGTCTGGTTGCGACTATAGAAAATATGAGGAAATGCCCATGTTGAATTGGGAGAATATGTTTGCGACGCGATCGTCGCGTATGCGTGCATCGGAAATCCGCGAGCTGCTGAAGCTTCTCGATCAGCCGGACATTATTTCGTTTGCCGGCGGCATTCCGGATCCGGCGCTGTTTCCCGACAAGGAATTCCAGGCGGCCTATGCCGACATTTTCAATAGTGCGGCAGTCAGTTCGGCGCTGCAGTATTCGGTGAGCGAAGGTTACAAGCCGCTGCGTGAATGGCTGGTGAAGCAGATGGCGGCGCTCGATATCCCCTGCGAGCTCGACAACGTCTTCGTCGTTTCGGGTTCGCAGCAGGGCCTCGATTATCTTGGCAAGCTCTTCCTGTCGCCTAAGGATACGGCGCTCGTCACCTGGCCGACCTATCTCGGCGCGTTGCAGGCCTTCAATGCATACGAGCCGTCTTACGATCAGTTGACGCCGAATGGCAACCGCACACCGGATTCCTACCGCGCCACCGCCGCCCAGAACGGCGGCAAGGTGAAGTTCGCCTATCTCTCGGCAGACTTCTCGAACCCGACTGGCGAGACCGTCGATCGCGCGGGCCGTGAAAAGGTACTCGAACTTGCGGAAGAACTCGATATCGCCGTTATCGAAGATGCCGCCTATCAGTCGCTGCGTTATGACGGCGAGCCGATCCCGCCGATCCTGGCGCTGGAGATCGCCAGAAAGGGGCATATCGACTACACACGCACGATCTATTGCGGCAGCTTCTCGAAGACGCTGGCGCCCGGTCTTCGCGTAGGTTTCGTCGTCGCCAACGCGCCGGTTATCCGCAAGCTGGTGCTGATGAAGCAGGCTGCTGACCTGCATTCCTCGACGATCAACCAGATGGCGATCACCCAGGTCGCCGAGCGCGGCTTCGATGCGCAGGTCGCAAAAATCAAGGCGGCCTACAGCCACCGCCGCGACGCGATGCTGACCGCACTTGCCAAGCATATGCCAGCCGGTATCACCTGGACGAGGCCGGAAGGCGGCATGTTCATCTGGATCACGCTGCCGAAGGGCATGGACGGTGCGGCGCTGCTTGCCAAATCGATCGAGACCGCCAAGGTCGCCTTCGTTCCCGGCAGGGCCTTCTTTGCCGACGGCTCGGGCGAAAACACGATCCGCGTCAGTTTTTCCTGCGCCAACGACGTCATGATCGAGGAAGGCATCGCCCGCCTCGGCAAGCTGATCGCAACGGAAATCGGCGGCTGAGCACCGCCGATCCCTTAGAAGCCTATTTCTTGAGGTGCGGGGCGAACAATTCCATGTCCGCCTCACTCAGACGGTCGCTCGCCGTATTGAGCTGGTGCCAATAGGGATAGATCATCGGCGGCAGGCTGACGTCGTCGAGGCGCCCACGCTCCTCCTCCGTCAGCTTCAGTTCGGTAGCGGCGAGGTTGTCCTTGAACTGCGCTTCGGTGCGCCCGCCGATGATGACGGAGGTCACGGCCTTGCGGCCGATCAGCCAGGCAAGCGCAACCTGCGCGGCCGATACGCCTCGGTTCTCGGCGATCGCAACCAGCGTCTCGACGATATTCCAGAGGCGGTTTTCGTCGCGGATCGGTGGTTCTGTCCATCCGGCGAACTGACGGGTGCCTTCCGGAGCGGCCTGATTGCGGCGATGCTTGCCGGAGAGGAGACCACCCGCCAGCGGGCTCCAGACGAGAACCCCAAGCCCCTGATCGATGCTGACCGGCAGCAGCTCGTATTCGGCGTCGCGGGCTTCGAGCGTGTAGTGGATCTGCTGGCTTACGAAGCGCTGGCGCTTGTCCTTTTCGCTAATGCCGAGCGCCTTCATGATGTGCCAGCCTGAAAAGTTCGAGCAGCCGACATAGCGGACCTTGCCCTGGTGCACGAGCGTATCGAGGGCCTCCATCGTTTCTTCGAGCGGCGTCTGTCCGTCCCATTCGTGAAGCTGATAGAGATCGATGACATCGGTCTTCATGCGCTTGAGGCTTGCCTCGCAGGCCGCGATCAGGTGCTGGCGCGAGGAGCCCGCATCGTTCGGGCCGTCGCCCATCGGGAAGCGCGCCTTGGTGGCGATCAGCACGCCGTTCTTGCGCTTGCCGCCGAGGACTTCGCCAAGAATTTCCTCCGAGACGCCGGCCGAATAGACATCGGCGGTGTCGATCAGGTTGACGCCCGCATCGAGGCACAGATCGACAAGGCGGCGGGCTTCGGAAACGCCGAGATCGCCGACCATCTTCGCCCAGCCCATGCCGCCGAAGGTCATCGTGCCCATGGTCACGGTCGAAATCTTGAGGCCCGAGCGGCCAAGCAGACGATATTCCATTGCTCATCTCCCAAATTCAAAATCAAAAAAAGAAACGCGGGTGAGAAAATAGCGGGGTACCGTCACGGTCAAGTGCGGCTCGCGCCAGTATTCGCGGAGGTCCATAGCCGACTGTCACAATCATGTTATTCGGCCTCTCTATGGAATCGTCATGTTCATCATGAGGGAATTGCCATGAAGAAGTTCTCCATCTTTGCCGCATTGCTGGCTGCCGGTCTCGGTTCCGTTTCGGCTGAGGCTGCCAATCTCGTGCTTTATACCAGCCAGCCGAACGAGGACGCCCAGGCGACGGTCGATGGCTTCATGGCAGCAAATCCGGACGTCAAGGTCGACTGGGTGCGCGACGGCACGCCGAAGATCATGGCGAAGTTGCAGGCCGAGATCGAAGCCGGCCACCCGGCTGCCGACGTGCTTTTGATCGCCGATACGGTGACGCTGGAGCGTCTCAAGGAAGCCGGCAAGCTGCTCGCCTACAAGTCGCCGGAAGCCGCAAACTACGACGCCGCTCTCTATGATGCTGACGGCTACTACTATTCAACGAAGCTGATCACCACCGGCATCATGTACAATACCTCGGCCTCGATGAAGCCGGCGAGCTGGAAGGACCTGACGAAGCCTGAAGCCAAAGGCCTCGTTGCCATGCCGAGCCCGCTGACCTCGGGTGCCGCGCTCATCCACGCCCAGACGCTGGCTGCAGTCGAGGTCCTCGGCTGGGACTACTACAAGGCGCTTGCCGCAAACGGCGCCATAGCTGCCGGCGGCAACGGCGCTGTCCTGAAGTCGGTCGCCTCGGGCGAAAAGGCCTATGGCATGGTCGTCGACTATATGCCGATCCGCGAGAAGGCAAAGGGTGCACCCGTCGAGTTCGTCTTCCCGAAAGAGGGTGTTTCGGCCGTGACCGAGCCGGTCGGCATTCTGGCAAGCACCAAGAACGCAGAAGCGGCGAAAAATTTCGTCGATTACGTGCTTTCCGAAAAAGGTCAGGAAGGCTTCCTGAAGCTCGGCTATATTCCGGCTCGCAACGGTATGAAGCTGCCGGAAGGCTTCCCGGCACGCGACGGCATCAAGTTGCTGCCGATCAAGGCTGGCGAAGCGCTGAAGAATACCGATCAGGATCTGAGGACCTTCTCGGGCATCTACGGTTCGAACTGATCACAACCGGATACCCGATGCGGGGATATGTTCGTGCGGGAAGCAGCCAGCCGGCCTGGCTGTTTCCCTTCATTATTGTGGTGGTTCTGATCCTCAGCGTGCTGCCGTTGGCGCGGCTTGCCGTTGCAGGCATTGCCGCGTTGGCAAATGGCGGCGTGTCTGCCGTGCTTGCCGATCCCGCACTCTGGTCGGCCACCTATTACACGATCGTCACCGCCATTCTCGGCACTGTGATTTCACTCGTCATCGGCTGCGTTTTCGCATTTCTCCTGACACTGACGGACATCCGCGGGAAGGGGCTGTTGAGCTTCCTCTTCGTGCTGCCGATGATGATCCCGCCGCAAGTGACGGCTCTTGCCTGGGTGCAGATGTCCGGCCCGTCGAGTCCACTTCTCAAAGCGCTGCATATCGCGCCGCCCCTCGGCTCCCCGCAGCCGCTTTATTCGCACGGCGGTATTGCGCTGCTCTATGGCGTCCAGCACGCGCCCCTCGTCTACCTGGCGCTGAGGGCCGGGCTGATGGCGCTGCCGCGCGACGGCGTCGAGGCCGCGCGGCTTTCCGGCGCATCCAGCTTTCGTGTCTTTCGCGATATCGTCCTGCCACTGTCACTGCCCGGTGTCGTTGCGGGTGCGGCGATCTCGTTTGTCTCCTGCACCGGCAATTTCGGCATCCCGGCGATCCTCGGCATTCCTGCCTCGATCTACACCTTACCGACGCTGATCTTCTCGAAGTTCTCGGCCTTCACCAGCCGCACATTCGGCGAAGTCGCACTGCTGTCGGCCATCATCGCGATTATCTCCGTCGCCGGGCTTGCGATCCAGGATCGGACCTTGCGCGGCAGAGACTATCGCGTGCTTGGCCTTTCGGGTGCGACTGCCACCTTCGATCTCGGCGACTGGAAATATCTGCTTGCGCCGCTGCTTTGGGTCATCTTGTTCTTCATGCTGGCAGCACCGTTCTTCGCGCTGCTCGCCGGCGCGTTAGTGCCGGCCTATGGCGTGCCGCTGACCTTCAAGACCATGTCCTTCAACGCTTTTCATGAAATCGTCTTTCGCCAGGCGGTGACGCGCACGGCCTTCGTCAATTCGCTTTTTCTTGCGGCCGGAACGGCTACGTGTCTCCTGCTGGTGACTGTTCTGTCGGCCTATGCGTTGACGCGGCGCAGAGATGCGATTTCGCACGCCGTATCAAGTTTGATCGAGATACCCTATTCGCTGCCGGGCATCGTCATCGCCGTTTGCTTCATCCTCGTCTTCGCCGCGCCGCTGCCGGTTCTCAACGTCACGCTCTACGGCACGATCTGGATCATCCTGATCGCTTACCTCTCCAGCTTCTTTGCTGTCAGCTTGAAGCCGGTCGTCAGCGCATTCCATCAGCTCGATCCGGCGCTGGAGGAGGCGGCGCGGCTTTCCGGCGCGGGCTTCTTCCGCCGGCTGAGGGATATCATCGTGCCGCTGATTGCGCCTGCGGCTGGCGCTTCCGTCATCCTCGTCTTTCTAATTGCCTGCAACGAACTGACGATTTCGGCGCTGCTCTGGTCTGCGGGCACCCAGACGCTTGGCGTGGCGATCTACAATCTCGATGACAGCGGCAGTTCGGATCTGGCGTCTGCGCTTTCCGTGCTTATCGTCCTGATGGTCATCGTCATGATGCTGCTTCTGGAATTGCTGGCAAAGCAGCTGCCCAAGGGAGTGGTGCCATGGCGAAGCTGATCCTCAATCATGTCGGTAAGGATTTTGGCACTGGAAAACCAGCGGTGAGCGCGCTTTCGCTCGATGTGCGCGAAGGTGGATTCCTGGCGCTGCTTGGTCCCTCCGGCTGCGGCAAGACGACGGTGCTGCGAATGATTGCAGGTTTCGAGACGCCGACCGACGGCTCGATCCATCTCGGCGAGCGGCTGCTTGCCGACGCGGCGCAATCCTTGCCGCCCGAGCGCCGCAACATGGCGATGGTCTTCCAGTCCTACGCGCTCTGGCCGCATATGAATGTCGCCGACAATGTCGGTTATCCGCTGAAGGTACGCGGCATTGCGGGCGAAGCCTATCGCCGGAAGGTGCGGGACGCCCTTTCGACGGTGCGGCTTGCGGAATATGCCGAGCGGCGTCCAGCCGACCTCTCCGGCGGCCAGCGCCAGCGCGTGGCGCTGGCGCGCTGCCTGGTGACATCGCCAGATGTGGTTCTGCTCGACGAGCCGCTCGCCAATCTCGACCGGCACCTGAAGCAGGAGATGGAAGAGAGTTTCCGCGAGTTTCACCTGCGTTCCGGCGCCACCATGATCTATGTGACGCATGACCAGAGTGAGGCCATGGCGCTTGCAACGGACGTCGCGGTGATGTCGGAGGGCCACCTGCTGCAGATCGCGCCGCCTGCCGAGATATATGCACGCCCGGAAGGCCGGATGGTCGGCGGACTGATCGGGCGAGGGGCGATCCTGACTCTGCGGTCGCCTGGCGGTGATAAGCGAAATTTCGATTGGAATGCCCTGCAGGCAATCATTTTAGATCAATCGGACGAGGGGCCGCAGATCGATATGCTCGTGCGCCCGGAAGACGTCCTGCTCGGCGGCGAGGGCATTCCAGCCATTGTGGAATCGGTTCTCTATGAAGGCGAGCGTTATGCGCTGAAACTCGCCCTGGCGGACGGCCAGATGCTGCGCGCCTTCAGCCGCACGGCGGTGCAGGCGGGCGATGCGCCGAAGATTGCGATCCGTTCGGCATGGCGGCTCTGATTTCCGTCTCGCTGCCTTCCCGAATGCCTCTTTCGTCTCTACAAATGACGTAACGCCAACCGGAAATGTTCGATGTCGCTTCGCATTGCCACATTCAACGTCGAAAATCTGATGACGCGTTTCGATTTCACCGGTTTTCGCAACCAACTGCGCCAGGACCGCGTCATCAAGCTTTTTGAGATACAGAGCGAAGGCGTCTATCAGCAGCTCGAGCAAGCGCGGGTCGTCGCCTCGACCGACGATACACGTCAGATGACGGCGCTTGCGATCGCCGATGCCGATGCGGACATTCTCTGCCTGCAGGAAATCGACAGCATGGGGGCGCTGCAGGCCTTCGAGTACGGATATCTTTTCCGGATGGTGGGAACCGGCTACCGGCAGAAGTATCTGGTCAAGGGTAATGACAGCCGGGGCATCGATGTCGCAGTCCTCATGCGCGAGGAAACGCACGACGGCCAGAAGATCGAACTGAAGGAGATCAAGAGCCACGCGATGCTCACCTATCGCGATCTCGATCTGTTCAACGATCAATTGGCGCTCACCAATCGCATCGACGACAAGATCTTCAAGCGCGACTGCCTGGAACTCGATCTCGCGATCGGCGGTGTGCCGCTGACCCTTTATGTCGTGCATTTCAAGTCGATGGATGGGCCGCGCACCAACGGCGTCAGCAGCCGGCAGGCAACCATGCCCGTCCGTCGGGCGGAGACGCTGGCCGTGCGCCGGATTGTCGAGAGCCGTTTCGGCGCCGGACATACCGCCAGAAAGAATTTCGTGATCTGCGGCGACATGAACGACTACCAGGAGCGTGTCAACGTCATCGGTGTGCGTCGCAGCGGATACCGTTTCGAACACACCGACGAGACCGAAAGCGCGCTCGACGTGTTCAGCCATGACGGTTTTGCCGAAAATGTCGCGCGCCGCCGCGATCCGCTCGACCGCTGGACGCTCTATCACGCGCGGGGACCGCAAGAGCAGTGGCTTTGCCAGCTCGACTATCTCTGGCTCTCGCCGGCGCTTGCGAAAGCGAACGCCGGCAAAGTGCCGGAGATCATCCGCAACGGTCAGCCCTTCCGCACGATCTTTCCGCCCGGCCAGGAAGTCGAGCGCTATCCGCGCACCGGCTGGGATCGGCCGAAAGCCTCCGACCATTGCCCCGTCGTCATGACACTGGATTTGACATGAGTCTTGCATTTTCAGATGATCTTACCGGCTGGCCGCCGGAGAAGACTGTTTTTCCTGTCGCCTCGATCGACCTTCGCGTGCTGGCGGGCGAGCATCCTTATCATCTGCAAAATGCGGTACTCGCGGGCGAGAACTGGAAGCGCGAGATATCGGCCAAACCGGAGCTTTTCGATGGTCGTATGGTGTTTCAGCATCAGCTTGCCTTGAACGATGGCGGTATAGCGGGCAGGGGCCACATCATTCCCTTCTCCACCTTTCTGTGGTGGCGCAAGCAGGCCGAGCGCCGCGGCGGCATCCACCTTTTTGCCTTCGGCATCATGGTCTCGTCAGATGGCGCGATCATCGCCGTGCGCATGGGCGCACACACGGCAAATGCCGGTCAGGTCTATTGCGCCGCCGGCTCGTTGGACCTTGACGATATCGCCGGCGACCGTTGCGATGTAGAGAGCAATATGCGGCGCGAAGTGCTCGAGGAGACAGGCATGGAACTTCGCGATGCAACACCGGATACGACCTACTACGCCAGCCATTTCCGCCGCACGGTCACGGTGTTCCGGCTGTTTCGTTTCGGCCTCGCTGCGGACGAAATGATTGAGCGGATCGCGGCTCATATGCTCGTTGCCGAGGACAAGGAAATTGCTGGAGCGGTTGCGATCCGTTCTGCCGATCACTCCGCCCATCCCTATAACGTCGCCATGCTTCCGATCATCGATTGGTATTTCGCTAATACAAACGAAGGCTAATATCTTGCACTCGTTTCGCCGGTCGGGCAGGTTGCACGTTCTATGACTGATTAAGGAGGCCGATGTGGCGCGCAGCTACAGCGTCTATGACGTGTTCACCGACCGCAAACTCGCCGGAAATCCGTTGGCCGTCATCTTCGACGGCGACGATCTGAGCGAGGAGGCTATGCAATCGATAGCCCGCGAGATTAATCTCTCCGAGACAGTCTTTGTACGCCCCTCGGCAAATCCAGCCTATACAGCCAAGCTCCGGATTTTCACGCCAGGCCGCGAACTGCCCTTCGCCGGCCACCCGACCGTCGGCACGGCGATTGCCCTTGCCGAAGAGGCGCACGGCCGTGAGATGACGCTCGATCTCGTCTCCGTATTGGAGGAAAATGTCGGGCCGGTGCGCTGCGCGGTCCGGCTGCGGAAGGGCGAGGTAAGCTTTGCCGAATTCGATCTTCCGCGGAAATCGCAGCAGATCAATATGCCGCTCGAAAAGCTCGGCATCGCCAATGCGCTGTCGCTTAAGGTGACGGAGATTGGTTTTGAGAATCACGTGCCCTCGATCTGGAGCGCCGGCGTTCCGTTCCTGCTGGTGCCGGTCCACGATGTCGGGGTTGCAAAACGGCTGGAATTCGATCCGCAGCTCTTTGAACAGACCGTGCCCTTCGTCGACGGTTCGCTGGCCTCGGCCTATATTTACTGCCGCGCCGGCGTGAACCATTCGGCGAAGTTCCACGCGCGCATGTTTGCAAGCGACATGGGGATGTCCGAGGATCCTGCAACCGGCTCCGCCGTCGCGGCGCTTTCAGGGGCGATCCACCATTTCGACCGGCTGCCGGATGGTCATCATCCGATCACGATTGAACAGGGGGTGGAGATGGGGCGGCCATCCTTCATCCACCTGCATGTCGACGTCGAGGCCGGCACCATCTCCAATGCCCGGATCGGCGGGCAGGCGGTGCGCCTTGCCACGGGTACGCTCGACCTTTGATTTCATTCCCATTTCAGCCATGCAGAAAAATCTTCGAAATTAATCAAAGAATTTTCCGCAGGGTGCTGGACAAGGCCTGAGATCCTGTTTATACGCCCCGTCACACCGCGCAGCCAAGCGCGAACGGGTGATTAGCTCAGTTGGTAGAGCAGCTGACTCTTAATCAGCGGGTCGTAGGTTCGAGCCCTACATCACCCACCAAAAACCTCTTGAAATCGTTGATAAATTCACAATTGTCCGGCGTTTCCGGAGGAACTGATTTCCAACAAATTGAAAACGGTTCCAATTCACGTTCCGTTCCTGTTCTTGAAAGCGGCCGGCTCGATCTCGCTCCATCGGGCCTCCATCAGCTTCATGGTGTCCTTCGCCAAACTCCTCAGAGCGACCTCCCTCCCGTAATGCTGAACCATCTGCGCAGACATGTTGCAGATCGCCCCGACCTGGGGTGCAGCCCACCTCCAGGAGGTTGATCACTGCGTTCTTGTGCAATCCGTGGAAGACGATGCTGCTCTCGCGGAAACGCTTGAACGCGTCTTCGTTCAAGTGGCCAACCTCGAAATCGCGCTCATGGCACTGCGGCAAGTCGACGATCGGCGGCAACTTCGGTGCGAATGTCTGCTCCGAAGAAGCGCGCTGCGCCCGACCGCGCATGAGGGTTGCAGCCTGAACTTTGCGAGCGACCATCGAGCCGAGGCCGTCGGCGCCAACCATGTGGCCGGCTGCAAGCGTCCTGATGCGGTCGTCCGCATCCTTCAAGACGACGCCACGCACCCGCCCGTCGGCGTCGACGTTCAGATCTTGTACGGCAACATCATGAAGGATCGTTGCGCCAGCGTCATGAGCCGCATCCACGAGCACGCGATCGAGCACTGTGCGGCGCGGAGCGATCAGCCCTGGAATCCTCTGATCCGGCCGGATGGCGATCGCAACCTCTTCTTCGCCGTAATGGAAGGTGGTGGAGGTGATCACGGGAGCTCCGCCGTCGATCAACGGCTCGAGCAGACCCCAGCGCGATAGTTGCATGACTGCGGGCCTCATCAATGCGTGGGTCGAGAGCGTGTCGCTGCCATAACCCTGACGGTCGACCGCAAGCACGCGCATGCCGTCCTTGGCAAACAGCAGGGCCGCAGCCGCGCCGGCGCAGCGCGCGCCGACGATGATGACATCATAGTACGGTTTGAATGCCGGAACGTGCAGCATGATTACCCCTCATGCGTCCCTTGGCCGCGCTGGTCGAGAAATGCGCAAATGCATTTTGAAAGCTCGAGGGCGTCCGATGCGACGCCGCCGATGAAATTAGAATCGCTCTTGCGCAGCAGGCGAAACCCCAGGGCGTAAAGGCCGGGAATAGCTGTCACACCGTCCCAATGGGCGATTTCGCCATCGGGGCCGAGCGCCGCGAGCTTCAGCCAGGGATAGGTTCGTCGATAGCCTGTCGCCCACACGATGGTGTTGATATTGCCGGCCGCCAGAGACAGTCGGCGCGACCCGGCCCGCGACAGATCGACCGGCTCGATAAAGGCATGGGAAGCCCGGCGGTCGAGACCGGCAAAGGCATCAATCCTTGCGAGAAGGTCTCGCTGCTTGACTTCGGCTGACGCGACGCTGGAAGCGAGATCATCCGCGAATGTAATAGCGTTCCCTTTGACCGCTGCCGATGGCCCTGCAGGGTTGCCAGATCTATGTCGGCACGATCCGCACGGCCGGTTAGCTGCAGCGACGGTTGACGTCTGCTAGCCTCCGGATTCGCCAGGTCGCGGGTTCGCTCTGCGAGCACGCCCATTCGATCAAGCCACCAGAAAATATCGCGCCCGCGTCAGGTGCGTGGCAGCCGCGTATGTCGGCCGACCGCCAGGGTCACGTCATGCCCGCTGCGTCGATGTTGATCGGCGATCTGAACGCCGGAGGACGACGCACCGACCACGAGTACGCCCCCGTCGGCTATGGCGCGCGGCGAACGATAAGCACTGGAATGCAAGTTTGTCACAAGCGGATTGATGGCACGGGCGATGTCCGGAAGATTGGGCAGATCGCACTGACCGGTTGCCACGACAACGACCTGCGCGCCAAATGCCTCGATCGGCTTCTATCCGGAATCCGGCTGCTCCATGCGTTAGCGAAGTGACGGCAGTCTGCTCCATCACCGGCGCGCCGAAGGCAGCGGCATAGTCGCGCAAGCGCGCGACGTGGTCGTCCCGCAGCATGAACCCATCAAGGTCGTCGCCTTCATAGGGAGCATCAGGCAGCAGGTTCATCCAGTTTGGCGTGAGCAGCCGCAGCGAATCCCGGGCATGGCTTTGCCAACGACCGCCGATCGTGCCGCGTTCGAAGACAAGATGCTCTATACCGCAGTTGAAAAGGCAACGGCTCATTGCAAGCCCAGCCTGGCCACCGCCGAGATAGCGACATCGGTCGCATACATGTTCGTCCTCCTTGGTGAGGGCGATCCGGCGTTGGGCGGCCGGATCGCATGAGGAATAACGAGCGCTACTGCACCGGGGCCATGCCGACCGAGACGGGAACGCCGTTGGCCAGGACGTCGAATACCGCCGACCGCGCCTGCGCCTGATCCAGGATCAGCTGCATCTTTTCTGCGGGCGCGTCGCCTTCGATCTCGAAGCGGATCGCAATGTTCTGGTAGCCGTTGCGGACCTCGTCCGATATGCCGAGTATGCCGCGCAGATCGATGCCACCGGCAGCGTAGGAGCGCACCTTCGTAAGCTTCACGCCACGGGTCGCCGCGATATTGGCTATGCCAGCGGTCAGGCAGGTGGCGAGCGCGTGGAGCAGCCATTCGACGGGCGTCGGGCCGCTATCGGCGCCGCAGAGCACCGTCGGATGATCGCCATCGGCGGCATAAGACTTGATATGCTTGCTCGGCGCCGGCACCGAAAAAGCCTTGCATTTCACTGCGGTTGTGGGTGCCCTCGATCCAGTCGTTGCGGGCACGGAACTGGAATGTGGCCAAGTCCGGCTGGCCCACAACGAAGTTGATGGTGCTGAAGAGGGTCGGCGTGTCGACGCCGCTGAGTGGTGGACGCGGCGCCCTGGTCTGCAGGTTCATGGTGTTTCTCCCTTATTCGGTTGGAAAACGCGGGATTTCTTCCCGGTTTGACACCAACTGATTTTAAGGGAGAGCGTTTGAACCACAGTTGGAGCCACAGTTGAATCGAATAAGGTGCTGGAAAAATTGGGCGGGAGATTTCGACCGTCTGCGCGATCCGGATTTCACCCGGCCGCAGCACGGGGCAGTCGAGTTTCGGCAACGTCGCTCCAAGCGTCTCCTCGAAGGGTATCAGTTGCGCCGTGCGGACCGCTTCAAAATTTGCGCAGTAAAGCGTGAAAGGCCAATTTCGGCGCGACACCGTTAACCGGCGATTTGAATGTGCGCTCGGCCGCTGCCATCTTCGAACACGCGGCATTGTCCTGTCGTCGGGATACGTCCTTCAGGAACGGCGACGCCTGCAATGTTTCGACTGTGAATTCAATGAAGACGAACCCGATCAGGTGGTGGCCCGCGACCAACCCAATGGCGTAGTTCAATTCCGTCAACCGACGAACGCCCGTTCGACGACATAAGTGGCCGGCGCATGGTTGGCGCCTTCGACGAGGCCGAAGGATTCAAGAACCGTCTTGCTGTCCTTCAGCATCTCCATCGAGCCGCAGATCATGGCGCGGTCCTGTCGCGGATCGAAGAGCGGCAGGCCGGTTTCGCTAAAGAAAGCTCCGCTGCGGATGAGATCGGTGACGCGGCCCATGCGGGGGAAGGCTTCGCGTGTCGTCGTCGTGTGGAGGCGTAGTTTCCCGCTTGCTGCTTCGCCAATCAGCGGATCGTGCTTAAGCCCGTCCACCAGTTCGGTGATGTAGGTGAGTTCGGCGACTTCTCGGCAGGTCTGCACGAGGATCACTTCCTCGAATTTCTCATAGGTTTCCGGATCGCGGATAAGGCTCGCGAATGGCGCGACGCCGGTTCCGGTCGAGAAGAGGTAGAGCCGCTTGCCCGGCAGCAGGGCGTCAAGCACCAGCGTGCCGGTCGGTTTCTTGCGCATCAGCACCGTGTCCCCGGGGATGATGTTCTGCAGGTGTTCGGTGAACGGCCCGCCCCGCACTTTGATCGAAAGGAATTCGATCTCCTCGTCCCAAGAGGGGCTGGCCATCGAATATGCGCGGAACATCGGCTTTGGCACATTCGGGAGGCCGATCATGACGAATTCGCCAGATCGGAAGCGAAAGCTCGCGGGCCTGGTGATGCGGAAATGGAACAGCCGGTCGGTATAGTGCTTCACCGCCGTCACGGTCTGTGCAAAGACGTCTGCCGGGGTTGGAAACTTCAGCCTATCGGCGTCCTGCTTCTCTCCCGCACCCGTTTTGCCGGTTGATTGCGTGATCATCCCGTTTTCCCATTCCATCTCGGCAATAATTTGTTTGTGTACGAATGAAATGGAAATCCGAAACTGCGCTTTTGTCAATAAAGGATTTGGGCTCGACAGAAATTTCCGGCGAAGTTAACATTCGTGTGCAAATTGGATCGCCGAACCGTGCCGCAGATAAAATCCGCCCGGATCCGGCGTGCAATAAATAAGGGAAGGGGACGAAAATGGCTGATGTAGCGGGCGGAAACGAAAAAGCTGGCAGGCTAGTCATCAAGAATATCGGCCTGATCCTCTCCGGCAAGATCGAGCAGCCGATCCTCGACGGCGACTGCATCGTTTGCGACGACGGGATTATCACCGCTGTAGGTTATGAGAAGGACATCGACACGGAAGGCGCCAAGACGATCGTCGACGCCAGGGCGACGACGGTCGCCCCGGGGCTCATCGACAGCCACGTCCATCCGGTGATCGGCGACTACACACCGCGCCAGCAGCAACTGAACTGGATCGACTCGACGCTCAACGGCGGCGTGACGACGATGATCTCGGCTGGCGAAGTGCACGCGCCCGGCCGTCCGCGCGACATCGTCGGCCTCAAAGCGCATGCGATTGCCTCGCAGCGGTTCTACGAAAATTTCCGCCCCTCGGGGGTCAAGGTCCATGCCGGTGCGCCGGTGATCGAGACGGGCATGGTCGAGCAGGATTTCAAGGATCTGGCGGAGGCCGGCGTCAAGCTGCTCGGCGAAGTCGGTCTTGGCAGCGTCAAGGACGCGGCCAATGCCAAGCAGATGGTGGCCTGGGCCCGCAAATACGGCATCCAGAGCACAATCCACACCGGCGGTCCTTCGATTCCCGGCTCGGGTCTGATCGACAAGGATGTGGTGCTGGAGGCGGACACCGACGTGGTCGGCCATCTGAACGGCGGGCATACGGCGCTGCCGGACGACCAGATCGTCTGCATCTGCGAGCGCTGCATGCGGGGTCTCGAGATCGTTCACAATGGCAACGAGCGTGCGGCGCTGCTAACGGTCAACACGGCGCGTGAACTCAAGAAGCTCGATCAGGTCATTCTCGGCACGGATGGACCAGCGGGTTCCGGCGTGCAGCCGCTCGGCATCCTACGCATGGTGTCGCTGGTCGCCAGTCTTTCTGACACGCCGGCGGAGGTAGCCTTCTGTTTTGCCACCGGCAATACGGCCCGCCAGCGCAATCTCGACTGCGGCATCATCGAGCCCGGCAGGACGGCCGACTTCGTCATCATGGACCGGGCCCAGCATGCGCCGGGCGCGACCCTCCTCGAGTCCGTGAAGCTCGGCAATCTGCCGGGGATCGGCATGACGGTCATCGACGGCGTGATCCGGACGCAGCGAAGCCGCAACACGCCGCCGGCCACGGCGCTGCCAGAGATCGTCTTCGGCCGGTATGCCCGGTATGGGGGCTGACGCAGCTCTTGCCGCGCCATCCGGGCGTACTTAGATGGTTGTAACGCTTTGAACCGGCGCTTGGTTATTGAAAGTAGGTGACTTGCCTTCAGCAATCCGGGCAGACACGTCCAAGTTGGCCAGCCTGTCGAGGCTCTCTGGTCTAGAGCTGGATAGGCGGGTTTCCGCCTGCACCGAACCTTAACTTTTTAAAATCGTTTACATTCATGATTTTGGGCAGATTGGACCAAAATCACCATGATCTAGCGCAGTCCGTCCTTGCCTTCGATCTCGTCCGCCTTCAGGCCGCCGACGCGGGCAAAAGGCCGGCCGCTGTCTGTGACGGCGACGGCGACCATGATCTCGTCGGCGCGCGGGGAATCATTGAGGCTTACCTCCATGCCGTCGAAATGCGAGCGGACGAAGGCTGCATCCTTGTGGCCGAGGGGAATGTCGAGGGCCTGGCCGGGGCCGCCACGCTTCTTCGAAGACGGGACCAGGGCCGCGCCTTTCTCGACGGCGGCGCGAAGCGGCTTGCCCATGGCGGGATGCAGCAGGGCGGCGGCATGTTCCAGCTCGCCGTTCTCGCCGACCATGGCTGCCTTGCCGTAGCTCTGGGTCTTGGAGGGCTCAATGCCCAGTGCCGCAACACATTTTTCCCCCAGCAGACCGCCGAGTTCGGCGCCGATATCGATCAGCGGCGTCAGGTCCTCGACATAGCGTCCGGCAAAGGGGTTGCGGATAACCGCGACCGCGGCCGCCTTGCGGGTCGGCGGCGAAACCGTCCGGCCCATTTCAGAATGGGTTTCCTCGAGAAAAACGGCGAGTTTACGGATTTCGGCTTTCATCTCAGTCCATCCTCTCCCTTGATGTCTTCTGCTTTCAGTCCACCGACGCGGGCGTGAATGCGCCCGCCGGTGGTCATTACCAGCGCGAGCACGATCTCGTTAGCGCGCGGCGCGTCGGCAAGGCCGACCTCCATGGCATCGAAATGGCTGCGGACATACGACGCGTTGATGTGGGTTACCGGAACGTCGAGCCGCGTGCCGGCGCCGCCGACTTTCTTCGTCGAGGGCACGATCGCCTTAGCGTTGCCCAATGCCTCGCGCATGGCATAGCCGCCCGGCACATGCCACAGGGCGCCATGCTCCAGTTCGCCGGCCTGACCGACAATCGCGCCCTTGCCATAGCCCTCGATCGCGTCCGCGTCACCGCCGAGCGCTTCTATCAGCCGCCTCGCCATGTCGAGGCCGAGAGGCTCCAGATCCTTCATGAAGCCTTGAATATCCTCATGATAGGCGCCTGCGAACGGATTTTCGATAACGGCAAGCACGGCGCCGCGCTTCAGCGGCTTTGCCCGTGGCGTGCCGCCTTCATGGCGGATTTCCTCCACCGCTGTAAGGATTTTCCTGATCCTTGGTTCGGCCATGGCTGACGTGCTCCGTTGCGTTGATTGTGATTCCGGTGGAATCCTGATCGCTCGCCATTGCCAGGCGCCCCCGATCTTGAAGAAAAAGCGCGGCTCTTTCGATGAAACCGAGCGCTATGAAGCGTTCAGCTTCCGCGACGCCGCGTGACAGGGCTTCCTCGACCTCGTTGGATGAAAGCCTGCCGCAATTGCGCACGACGAGCCTTGTTCCGAGATCGCTATCGTCGCAGACATCGACGGCGCGGACGCGTTCGATTGCTGGATGGCCGGGGAGATCGACGGCATTGGCGATGAGCGTGGCGGCGGCATCCGCCCCGGCCGCGGTGCGGGCGATGACGGTGACGGATTCGGCAATGCCGAGCGAGAGGCTGCGGCCCCCCCTTCCGCTGGTGGCGATACCGCGGCTCTGGCAGGCGGCCTTCAGCTCGAAATGGCCAAGCGAAACGTTGTCTAGCCGCGCGATGCGGACGCGAAAGGAGGCGTCACCGCAGAGATGGACAGCGATGTCGCCGCCATTGTTGACGTAGATCCGGGCCGGTCTTTCGACCGGTGAGAAAGCCGCAACCATTGAATCTAGAATTTCCTCCGCGACGGCGCCGGCAACGGCGGCCATCGCGGTGATGAAGCGGTATCGCGAAAGCAGCTTCACCGCCGCGACCATCCGTCTGGCAACGCTTCCGCGCGGATTGGACATGTCCGGATCCGCTTCGGCGCGCAGCAGCGGCAGCTCCGACGTCAGCTCCTCGAGCACCGTTTCGAACCTCGCCTTTGCGGCGTCGAAGGCACGGGCGCGCATTTCTGCCGCGTCGCAACGCAGGCGACCGCCGTCATCGGCGCCGATGACGAGGTCGATCGGGCCGTGCTGCAGATGCAGCCTGCCACCCGATCCGTCCTGATCCGGCAAGTATCTCGCCTGAGGACCCAAGGTCGTCACTCCGTCGCTATCCGTGTCATGCCTGCCACTTGAAGTTCTGGCTTTCGGTCGGCCAGGGTACGTCCTGGCGCTGGGCGACCTTGCGTTCCGCCACCTTCAGCGCCTCCTCGATTGGTACGACCGCTTCCATGTGGCCGCCGAGCGCACGGTAGTCGTCAAGGCGCATCGTGAATTCGATCGGCGCGACGAGTGCGGGGGTCGGCACGTAGCCGAAGGAATTCGCCGGCATCTGCGTCACGTCTGCCATCACCGTAATGCCGCCGCCGGGCCAGACATAGGCCGGCGCGCCGCCGCAGGATACGTAGGTCAGCGCCTCCTTGACCGAGCGGGTGAGCTGCACCGGATTGCGCGTGACCCCTGCGCGCAGGCTGCCTCCGGCGCCGCCCATGAACAGCACCGAGCAGACGGCCGGCTCGCAATTTTCGGCGATCTGCTCGACCGACAAGCGGATATCCTCCGGCAGGTTCGTCTGGAGCACGGGCGTGAGGTTTTCGTCGAGAATGTAGTAGCCGCATTGCTCGCCTGTAGTGGATACCATCAAAAGGCGCAGGCCGGGATAGGCGGTCTTGGGGTCAAACGCGCCGAGGATCGAGAGCGGATCGGAAATGTTGGTGCCGCCCCAGCCGGTGCCGGGCTCTGCCACCTGGAAATAGCGACCAGGGGTTGAACGGCGGCCCTTGATCCTGATGCCGGTTGCCGGGACGTTTAGCACGCGGCCCGCCTGGTGTTCGGAAAGAACGCCGGTGATGTGGTCGTCGACCACGACGACCTCGTCCACGTGCTGGGCCCATTGCTTGGCGAACATGCCGATGGTCGCCGAGCCGCAGCCAACGCGCATTCGCTGTTCCTCGACACCGTTGATGATCGGTGCCGTACCCGCCTTGACCACGATCCCCGCGCCGCCGTCGATCGTCATCTCCACGGCCTCGCCGTTGCAGAGCCGCAGAAGTGCGTCGCAGGTGACGCGGCCTTCCTTCTTGGTTCCGCCGGTCAGGTGATGGACACCGCCGAGCGAGAGCATCTGCGAGCCATACTCGCCGGTCGTGACATGGCCAACCGGCTCGCCTTCGACGCGCACGGCAGAAGTTTCGGGGCCGAGATAGCGGTCGGTGTCGATCTTCACCTTGGCGCCGCAATAGCTGAAGATGCCTTCGGTAACGACGGTCACCATGTCGATGCCGCGTTCCTGCTGCGAGACGATGAAAGGGGCGGGCTTGTAGTCCGGATAGGTGGTGCCGGCGCCGACGGCGGTGACGAAGGAGCGCTTCGCCTGCACAAGATCGCCGTCCCAGTCCTTGTCTTCGGCGCCCGGCAGGAAGGAAACGAGCTGGCCGCCATTGTCCTTCCGGTTCTCGATGATCGTCAGGGGATCGACGCGAATGAGGTCGCCGCCGACATTGGCGTAGCGGTCGCAGGCGCCGGATCTGCCCTCTGAAATGTAGCACATCACGGGGCAAGCATCGCAGCGGATCTTGCCGTCTAGTGTGCTTTCGATCGTTTGTTTGACCATTGGGATTTCCCGTCAGTTCTTCGTCGCGGCGCGGATCTCCGCCATCACCTTCGCCGGCGTCGCTGGCAAGTGGTGGATGCGCACGCCCGCAGCATCGCGGATTGCGTTAAGGATCGCCGGCGCAGTCGGGATCAGCACATGCTCCCCGAGCCCCTTGGCGCCGTAGGGCCCATGGCCGTCCTCGACCTCGACGATCAGGGTCTCGACCGGCGGAATGTCGCCGAAGGTCGGGATGAGGTAATCGTGCAGGTTCTCAGTGCGTCCCGGAACGAATTCCTCCATCAGCGCAAACCCCACACCCTGGGCGATGCCGCCTTGGACCTGCCCCTCGATCAGCAGCGGGTTGATCGCCCGGCCGACGTCATGGGCGGCGGTGAACTGCCGCAGCTTGACGGTGCCGAGCGCCATGTCGACACTGAGTTCGACCAGATGCGCAGCATAGCCGAAGACCGCGTACGGATGCCCCTGGCCGTTCGCGTCGAGCGGTTTTGTCGGCGGGTCGTAGCTTTCCTCGGCCATGATGACGTAGCCATCCGCGTTGGCAGGCAGGGCTTCGGCAAGATGGACCGTCCGGCGCACCTCGCCGTCGGCGAGGCGGATGACACCGGCCCCGATCTTAATCTCGGCATCGTCCGAGACATTGCCGAGCCGCAGGATCTGCTTTCTCAGCGCTTCGCCACAAAGCTTGGCGGCATTGCCGGAAACATAGGTCTGGCGGGAGGCGGAGGTCTTGCCGGCATCGGGCGTCAGGGAGGTATCCGGACCGACGAGCCTGCAGGCAGAGACGGGCACGCCCAGCGCGGTCGCGAAAATCTGGGCGATGACGGTGTTCGAACCCTGGCCGATATCGGTTGCGCCCTGGTGCAGTACGACGGTGCCATCGGCGCGGATGCCCGCCTTGATGATCGAGGGGTTGGGCAGCGAGGTGTTGCCGCAGCCGTACCAGCCGGACGCGACGCCGATGCCCCAGCGCAGCGGACTGCCGGAACGCGCGGCCTCGGCGTTGAGATCCTTTGCCTGCGCGCTGGCGCGATCCCAGGCCGGTTGCAGGGCCTCCAGACAGGCGCCGATGCCGACGCCCTTGTCGAAGACCTGGCCCGTTACCGTCGGCTGGCCGTTGTCGAGCGCGTTTAGCCGGCGAACTTCCAGGCGGTCCATGCCGAGCTTCAGCGCCAGTTCGTCAAGCAGGGACTCCTGGGCCACGGCCGCCTGCGGCACGCCGAATCCGCGGAAGGCACCGGATGGCGGACAGTGCGTGTGGATCGCCCTGCTTTGCGCGCGATAGTTCTCGATGAAGTAGGGGCCGGAGGCATGTACCGGCACGCGGTTGGCGACCGTCGGCCCCCAGGAGGCATAGGCGCCGGTGTTGAAATCGCCGTTGAAATCAAGGGCAACAATCTTTCCGTCTCGCCTCGCACCGATGCGGATCGTGATCTCGCTGGGGTGGCGCTTTGTAGTGGACTGCATGGATTCCGTGCGGGAATAGGCCATGCGCACCGGCCGGTTGGTGAGCCAGGCGGCAAGACCGATATAGGGCTGCATGGAAAGATCGAGCTTGGAGCCGAAGCCGCCGCCGCAGGCCGAAGGCACCACGCGCACGGCCTCCGGCGACAGCCCCATGATCTCGGCCAAGCTGTCGCGGTCCATGAATGGTGCCTGCGTGCAGCCATAAATTTCCAGCCGATTGGCATTGCGAACGGCATAGCCGGCTTCCGGCTCGATGTAGGCGTGCTCGACGAAACCGGTTGAAAAATCGCCCTCAACGACGATGTCGGCGGCGGCGAAGCCGGCTTCGACATCCCCGCGCTTGACGAAACCGCCGCACATCACGTTGCCCGGGCGGTTCCCGTGGAGGAGGGCTGCGTCCGGCGAGAGCGCGTCTGCGACAGTCATTGCCGGCTTGCGCTCTTCCCAGGCGATCGGGAAACGATCGAGATCGAGTGCGGCAATCGCGTTCGCCTCACCGACGACGGCCGCGACGGCCTCGCCCCGGAAGCGCGCGACACCCTCGGCAAAGACCGGCTGGTCGGCAAAGGGCGGGATGACGCCGAAGCAGTTCTTGCCGGGAATGTCCTTGGCCGTCAGCACCAGCTCGACGCCGGAATTGGCCCTGCGCCAGGCCATAAGATCGCCGAAGGCGAAAGCCGCATGCGGATAAGGCGAGCGGACGACGCGAAGCGCCAGCGCATCATCGGGCGCAACATCATCGCCGAAGGCCTCGCGGCCCGTGACCTTTGCAAGCCCGTCGACGCGGACAATGGCCGCGCCAACGCCGCCGTCGGTTAGCATTGCGGGTCTTTCGTGCGCGCCGCCGGCATCGAGGATCGCGTCGATGATCTTGCGGTAACCGGTGCAGCGGCATAGCACGCCGCCGAGCGCATCTTGAACGACGGTCTCGTCCAGCGGCCCACAGGAGCGCAGCAGCGCGGTCGCCGTGACGATCACGCCCGGCGTGCAGATGCCGCACTGGGCCGCGCCATGGCGCTGGAAGGCTTCGGCGAGACCTTTTGCGACCGCGTCCGTGTCGACAAGCCCGCGCAGCGTCTCGACCGCACGGCCATTGGCCTGCGCCGACGCTGTGGTGCACGAGCAGACGGGCTCGCCGTCGAGGAGTATGGTGCAGGCGCCGCAGTCGCCGGCATTGCAGCCGACCTTGACGTCCTTGCAGCCGAATTCCTCTCGCAGCGTTTCGGAAAGCCGGCGTGCGGGATGCACATGGGCAGCGACGGCTTTGCCGTCGAGGATGAAGTTGACTGCAACGGCATTCGCCGCGATCTTGGCTTCAGCGATCCGGTTCATGCCGCAAGCTCCCCGGCTGTCGCAAGCGCTGCGCGCAAGGCACGGCGGAGCAGCTCTGTTGCGGCTTCGAGCCGATAGGCGCGATCCGCGCGCACGTCGTCGATCGGCGAAAGGACGGAAAGGTGGCGCAGTTCGACGACAGACGCCAGGATCTCGCCGTCCATCGGCTGGCCCGCAAGCTCGCCCTCCAGTGCCTCTATGCGGCGGGCGACCGGCGAGCAGGCGCCGACGGCGATTCTCGCCCGGGCGACGCGGCCCGAGCCGTCGGTTTCGAGCAGAACGGCAACCATGGCGATGGAGATCACCAGATATCTGCGGGCGCCGAGCTTCAGGAAGGCGGAAGCGGCGTCCCGGTGCGGCACGAGGATGGCAGTCACCAGTTCGCCGGGGCGCAGAACAGTCCTGCGAACGCCGGTTATGAAGGCAGACAGTGGAACGGTGCGGCGCCCCTCGCATGAGGCAATTTCGACCTCGGCGTCGAGCGTCAAAAGCGGCGGCACGCCATCGGCGGCCGGCGAAGCGTTGCAGATATTGCCGGCGATCGTACCGGCGTTTTGAACCTGCAGCGCACCCACTTCGCGGGCGGCGGCCTGCAGGCCATAAAAGAGTGGGGGAGGGTTTGCGCGCGCCACATCGCTCCAGGTGGTGGCCGCGCCGAGGCGCCAGCCATCGCCCTCCCTTCGAATTGTGCGAAGCTCGTCAATACGGGAAATATCGATCACATCGCGCGTCGCCGGGCGGTCGCGAAGGGCAGGGTAATAGTCGGTGCCGCCGGCCAGCACGTCATGCGGGCCGGATGCGAGGATCGCGATGGCCTCCTCGCAGCTCCGCGGAGTGTAATAGCGCATCTCTGTTCCCAATTTTTTTATTTGTATACGAATAAGTATCGGATGACATCCCTACGCTGTCAAGCGAGCTTTTGGAGTGGTGCCCGCAAGCTTACCGGCACGAATATGGGCGTTACTACAATGATTTACGCCCCGGGTTACAGCGGACTTCCCGATGGGGCTTTCCTTTGTCACCACGTTGTCGCATAAAGTCTAAACGGGCAATTCGGCGAAACTCAAAAAATCAGGTGCCGACGAGACGGTCAATCGCATCGAATGCTGTCCGCAGTTCATTTGTATACAGGCAAAATTTCAGAGAAAATGCGAGAAGACCGAGCCGTGGCGGAGAAGAGAGAGAAGAAAGCAGCGTCGATCGGACCAGAGGCGCCGCGCGACTACGTGCTGCACGAACAGATCGGTTTCTTTCTTCGCCAGGCGAACCAGCGCCACGTGGCGATCTTCGCGAGCCTTATCAACGACAAGCTGACGACGACCCAATGGGCGGCGCTGACGAAGCTCAAGGAAATCCAGCCCTGCTCGCAAAACAGGCTTGGGCGGGAAACGGCGATGGACGCGGCGACCATCAAGGGCGTTGTCGACAGGCTGGTCAAGCGCGGCTTCGTCAGCACCCTGCCGGACAGCAACGACGCGCGCCGGCTCGTCCTGTCGCTGACCGAAGATGGGCTCGAAGCGATCTCGCACAATGTCGTCGCAGCGCTTTCGGTTTCGGAACAGACGCTGAGCCCGCTTACGGCGGGCGAGCGGCTGATGCTGCTGGAGCTGTTGCGCAAGATCTGCTGAGATCATCAGATCCCGACATATCTGTCGAGCAGATGCGGATTACCGCGAAGCTCATCGACCGGAACCGTCGCCTGAACCCGGCCGTTCTCCACGAAGGACACGCGATCGGCGACCGACAGCACGGCATCGACGCGTTGCTCGACCAGCAGGATCGCCTTGCCCTGGTCGCGCAGTCTGAGCACCACATCGCGGATGGCGGCGATCATCGAGGGCATCAGTCCCTCGGTCGGCTCGTCCAGCATGATTACAGACGGATCGATGCAAAGGGCGCGTGCGGTGGCCAGCATCTGCTGCTCGCCACCGGAAAGCGTTCCCGAGACCTGATTGAGTCGCTCGCGCAAGCGGGGAAAGAGGGTCAGTACCTGCTCGAGAATATCGCGCGAGGTGTTGCGCGTCATCAGCCCGATCTCGAGATTGTCCCGGACGGTAAGCTCCGAAAACAGCCGCCGGCCCTGCGGCACGTAGCCGATGCCGTGCCTTGGCACTTCATGAGCGGGAAGGGCAGTCAGTTCCGCACCCGCAAGCCTGATGCTGCCGGAACGCGCCGGCAGGAGACCCATGATCGCCTTCAGCGCGGTCGTCTTGCCGGCGCCGTTGCGGCCGAGCAGGCAAAGCACCTCGCCGGCACCGACCGATAGCGAGAAATCCTTCAGCGTCTGGCTGGTGCCATGATAGACGTTCAGCCCGGAAACACTCAGCATGGCTCAGGATCCCAGATAGGCCGCCTGCACGGCGGGATTGGCACGGATGACTTCCGGCGTGCCGCTGGCGAGGATTTCGCCGGCGTTGAGCACGGTGATCGTATTGGCAAGCTGCATGACGACGGGCATGTTGTGCTCGATCAGAAGGATCGTCGCAGTTTCTGCGATCTCGCGGACGAGGGCGCAGAAATTCTCGATCTCGCCGTCGGAGAGCCCTTGGGTAGGCTCGTCGAGTATCAGCAGTTTCGGTTCGAGGGCAAGGCCCATCGCGACCTCCAGGAGCCGTTGATGGCCGTAGGAAAGTTCGCCGGCCCTAGCGGCTGCACGATCCTGAAGTCCGACGCGTCGCAGCGCGAAATGGACCCGCTCTGAAATCTGTTCGCGGTGCAGCGGGGCGAACGGCTCCTTCGTGCGGCTGAGGGCACTTTGGGCAGAGAGCGCGACGTTTTCGTAAGCACTGAGTTTCGAATAGACGCTGGTGATCTGAAACGTATAGGCGATACCCTGGCGTACGCGCTTGAAGGCGGGCTCGCGCGTGATGTCGCGGCCGAGGAATTCGACGCTGCCTCTGCTTGGGGCGATGCGGCCGGAAAGCAGCGAGACGAAGGTCGTCTTGCCGGCCCCGTTCGGGCCGATGATCGCGCGGATCTCGCCGGCCTCCAGCTCGAAATCGACATTCTGGACTGCTTTCAGACCCCCGAAATTGCGAGACAGGCCCTTGGTGCTGAGTAGCGTCACGGCAGCCATGATACCCACCTTTCGCGGATGGTCCCGATAATGCCCTTCGGGAAGAACAGCACGAGTGCGATAAGCGCCAGACCGGTTATCAGCAGGTAGGCGGCGGTGTATTCGCTGGCGATATCGATCATGTAGAACATGGTGATGGTGCCGAGCAGCGGCCCGAGAACCGTGCCTGCGCCGCCGAGCAAGGTGAAGAGCAACGCGTCGATCGAATATTGGATCGAGGCGAAGGACGAGCCGACATAGGCAAAGAGGAGTGCATAGGCCGAGCCTGCCATCGCAGACAGCGTGCCGGAGATTACCAGCGCCTTCAGCTTGATCCGGAACGTGTCGTAGCCGAGCATCAGCGTGCGCGGCTCGTTTTCGCGGATCGCGACCAATGTGCGGCCGGTCGTTCCGCGAACAATGGAGAATATGACGGCGGTCGTCAGCGTCAGCAGCGCCAGCGCGATATTGTAACGAACTGTCGGATCGGTGAGATCGAAGCTTGCGCCGAAAAGCTCGAAGCGGCGGGCCGCTTCCGGCATCACCAGGCCCTCGTCGCCGCGGGTATAGGTGGTAAAATAAAGGCTTGCGAGATAGGCGACCTGCGCGAACATCATGGTGACGATCATGAAGGCGACGCCGCTCGTTCTCAGCGAGATCAGCCCGATCAAGAGCGACGCGAGAAAACCCGAGCCGGTGCCGGCAACGAAGGCCGTCGGTACGCTCCATCCGAGATGATAGGCCGTCAGCCCCGCACCGTAGAGCCCGGCAGCGAAGAACAGCGCATGACCGAGGCTGAGCAGCCCCGCATAGCCGAAGAGCAGGTTATAGCCCATGGCAAAGACTGAAAGCACCATTATACGGGTGATCGCCAAGTGGTGGTAAGCTGGCAGGACGAACTGCAGAACAAAGAGCGACACGATGACGAGCAGATGGAGCCCGGCGGCCTTGGTGAAGCTTGGCGCTGTCATCGTGCCTTCGCTCCGAAAAGGCCTTCGGGTTTGAAGACGAGAACAAGCGCGACCAGCAGCGTCGAGATCATCTTGGCGAGCGTCGGCGAGAAGAAGACGGAGATGATGCCGTCGCTAAGGCCGATGATCAGCGCGGCGATGACCGTGCCGCGCAGGCTCCCGAGGCCGCCGATGATGACGACGATGAAGGACAGCAGCAGCGGATCGAGCCCCATCAGGTAATGCGCCTGCCGGATCGGTACGATCAGCACGGCCGCAATCGCCGCGAGCATGGCGCCGGCAGCGAAGACATAGCCGTAGACCTTGCCGATCGGGATCCCGAAGGCCTGCGCCGTTTCGCGATCGAACTGGGTCGCCCGCATGATGAGGCCAAGGCGCGTTTTCGTAAGGATATACCAGCAGAGGCAAAGCAGCGCGATGGCAGCGGCAATGACAAAGAGATTGTAGCCGGAATAGCCAAACCACGGGAACTGGACGCGGAAGAAGAAGGGCGCCTCGACCGGGCGCGCATCCGGGCCATAGAAGATCAGCACCGTCTGCTGGATTACATAGAGCATGCCGATGGTGGCCACGATCGTCGCTTCCGGATCATATTCCAGCCGCTTTAGGATCAGTCGCTCGCAGGCATAGGCGATTGCGCCCACCAAAAGCGGGCTGATGACCAGAGCCAAAAAGAACCCCGCAGCCGGATTGGACGATAGGAGCGATGCGGTCCACCAGGCGATGACGGCGCCGAGCATGTAGAATTCGCCATGCGCGACGTTGACGATGCGCATGACGCCGAAAACCAGGCTCAAGCCGAGAGCCGTCAGCGTCAGCACCGCTGCCTGTAGCAGGCCTTCGAGTGTTGCCAGCAGCAAAAAAGGGCCGAGATCCACGACAATGTCCTCTGCAAGGGGTTATGCCAGCGCCTCGCACAGGAATGCACAAATCCGGCACCCCGCGCAACGCCGCACGTGTGGCCGTCCCGGTCGCGTTGCGGCCGGACCGGACCCGAGCACAATTGGCCGCGACGGGATTGCTCTTAAGCTGCCGCGGCTCTTTAGCCCTTTTTAGGCTAGAGGGACATTTTCGTGTAGTCGGCACTGACCTCGTAGAGGCCGTCCTCGATTGCCGTCCTGTGGACGACTTCGAGGCGCCCGCCGGTCACCTTGGAAATATTCTGGTGACCGTAGCACTGGTGGTTCTTGCCGTTGAAGGTCTTGTCGCCCTGCGGATGTTCGCGGCCCTCATCGAATTTCTGGATCGCCTCCATGGCCTCGATGAAGCCCTGCTTGTCCTTGGGCGTCTGGCCATCATAGCCGCTGGCTTCCATCGCCTGCTTGATGGCAAAGAGCGACTCCCAGCAGCCGAACATGTGGGAATAGGTCGAGATGTCCTTGGGATCCGAGGTGCTGGCGCCATTGGCGTCCACGCCGACCATCTCGCGGTAGAACTTGTCGTACTCTGTCTGATTCTTCTGGGCGTAGCGCGGATTGCCTTCCCAGAAATAGGTGTCTTCCAGGAATTCGAGCTGCGGCGTCGCAAGGTCAACCGCCTCGAGGCTGTCGATGAAGCCGAAGATCTGCGGCCGGCTGGAGCCAAAGAACTGACCGAGCTCCTTGACGAAGGTGAGTACCGCCGGGCCGACCATGACGTGGTAAAGCACTTCGGTAGAGGAGGGGATCTGCGGCAGATAGCGGGTGAAGGAGGATTCCGTCGGCGGGATGGCGATGAGCCCCGCGACCTCGCCGCCCTGCGCCTTGATCGCCTCGGAGAAATAATCGCGGTGATCGTGGCCGAAGGCAAAGTCAGGGAAGATCATTGCAACCTTCTTGCCGAGATTCTTGGAGATCCACGGCGCCATCGCGATGACCTGCGAACGCACATCGGTAATGCCCGGCTGGAAGACATAGCGATTGAGCTTGCCGGAGGCCACGTGGTGGCCCTCCGAGACGACGACATAGGGCATCTTCAGTTCGCCGGCGCGCGGCGCAGATCCGATGACCACATGCGAAAAGAGGGTGCCGTAAGCCACGTCGACCTTGTGCTGGGTCGCGAATTTCTCAACGACTTCGGCGCCGCGCTTCGGATCGGTGCCGTCGTCCTCGATGATGACCTCGACCGGCCGGCCGTTGATGCCGCCGCCGTCATTGATGACCTTCACGGCGGCCGCCGTCACGCGCTCGTACCAGCGCCCGTAGGAGGCGCCGATGCCGGTACGGTGGAGCTGGAGGCCGATCTTCACCGGCTCTGACGTGCCCGCCTGACTGTAGCGGACAAAGCCGGGCATCGCCTGTGAGGCCAGGCCCGCACCGGCGGCAGCACCCATTCCCTGCAAGACCGAACGTCTGGAGATGCCCTTTTGGGGCTTGATAATGCTGTTGGACATTGTTGGTTCCCCTGTGCTGAAAGCGGACGTCTGCCGTCTGTTTATACCGTGTCAGATCGTTCGTTTGCCAACAAATCACGAGAAAATGTAATTGACAAGGGTCAGGCGTCTGCGATCCTTCATGGAGGTTGAAGAGCCCGTTCCCATCGCTCACTTCAGGCTCTCGACGATCGTTACGTCCTCCTCGCGCATAGCTGCCAGTTGGCAGTCGCCCGAGCCGCAGAGGCTGCCCCCGAAAAGCCGGCGGAATGACGCTGGCTTGCAAGCCCGTACAGGCGGCATCGGGCAACCCGAAATCAGTCGCAAGCTTGGACAACATGGGCTTTGCGGGATACCGCGTTCGGCAAAGAGAACCGCCATACCCAATCAGGGCTTCGCGGTCGTTTTGGAAGAAGGCGGAATGGCTGCCGACTATGCGCATAAGCCCTTGCGGATCACGATTTGTCTTCTTGTCAGGCGTGCCCGCCGTGAGTTGTCGCGCAGTCAAGGGACGCAAAGATCCGGCGTCTGCCGTGATAAGGCGTTGCTATCATGAGGCAGGCGCCACCGTCGTGGCTGCTGGCATAACAAATCGCTCGCAGGCTGCCTCTCCTCGGTAAGGACAGCTTTGGCATGACGCTACCAGCTCTTCGAGCTTGAAGGCAACCTCGTCGCCATCCGCTACGGCAAGATTTCCGCCAGGGTGGATGTCGATGACGAGCGGGCTGATTGGCTGGCCCTGCCGCATGCGGCATTTTCGCGGGTCGGCATGGACATTCCCCCCTTATTTGTGTTCGTATGCAAACAATAATCTGCGGGGGCAGGGATGAGGATCAGCGTTCCTTGGTACACTGGATTTTCCGCCGCGCGTGGGGGCATTCCGTCGATCCTTCCGGTTTTGCAAAAAGGCGCGGCTCTTGCCAGCGGCAGTGTGGCCATAGCCGTCTCATTTGCATGCCCCGCTTTTGCCCATGGCAGCGAACGCGGTTTCGTCATGCTGCTGCCGACCGGCTATTACCGAACGGGCGGGGCGCTGGCGGTCGCTGCCTCCTTCGTGACGCTCGCCATCGTACCCGCGGCCTGGTTCAAAGCGCTCACGCGCGTTGAACTGACCTGTGCGCGGCTGCCTTGTGTACCCCGGAATGGCGCCAGTCTCTTCAGTTTCGCGCTGCTCGCGGTCCTATTTGCCGCCGGCCTTTTCGCCACGCCGGATCCGCTCGAAAACCTCCTGCCGCTGACGATCTGGACGGTCTTCTGGGTCGGATTCACGCTTCTGCAGGCGCTTTTCGGCAATCTGTGGCCGTGGCTCAATCCCTGGACGGGGCCGCTTGCGGCGCTAAGGACCATGACAGGCAGCCATCTCGCACGGACGGCGCTCGTCACCTTGCCCAAGACCGCAGGCCACCTGCCGGCATCGCTGATGTTTCTGTTGATCGCTTGGTACGAACTGGTTTCCCTCGCGCCTGACAATCCGCCGGAATTGGCCGTCGCGGCTGCGATCTACTGGCTTTTCAATCTCGTTGCGATGATCGTTTTCGGGCAAGGCGAATGGATGCGGCGAGGAGAGGCCCTGTCGGTCTTCTTCCGCTTTGTCGGCATGGTCGCTCCGTTTTCGGGGCGTCGAAGACGGGGCCGCCGTTGGCTCGTGCTCACATGGCCTGGCCGGCGCTCTGTCACCGGGGGTCCGCTCTCCATCAGCGCCACGCTATTTGTGCTACTGACGCTTGCCACTGTCTCCTTCGACGGGTTTTCGAAGACCTTCACGTGGCTCGGATCGATGGGCGTCAATCCGCTCGAATTTCCCGGCCGCAGCGCGATGATGACGGTCAATATGTTCGGGCTTCTGGCCGCATTTACCGCGCTTGTCGTCGTCTTCTATCTCGCCGTATATCTGGGAAACCGGGCTGCAGCTTGGCCCCACCGGGCGGCGCTCGCGGCTTCGGCCGGGCTGTTCGTCGTCTCCATCATTCCAATCTCGATCGCCTTTCACGCTGCCCATTACCTGACGGTGCTGCTCGTCAATGGCCAGTATTTTGCCGCCGCGATATCCGATCCCTTTTCGCTCGGATGGAATTTGTTCGGGACGGCGCATCTGCATCCGACGACATCTTTTCTCACCAATCTGGAAAGGGTTTCGATCCTCTGGACGGTGCAGACCGTCATCGTGGTGGCGGGACATATCGCCGGCATCACGCTCGCCCACATGGTCGCAATCGAGCAGTTCGGTACAACGAAGGGCGCCGTCCGCAGCCAACTTTTTCTTGCCGCAGGGATGGTCTTCTACACGGTCTTCGGCTTATGGCTGCTGTCGACACCAGTGGCGGGATAGCAAAAGAAAGTGCGCCGTCTCCATCGGCCTTGTGGAACGCCAACCGGTCGTCGTCGACGAGGTTCGAGGTGAACTTCTCCAGCAACACCAGACAATCCTTAGGCCCGTGTGCCAGAAACAGGGTTTTGTTCCTGCCCCTTTAATTAAGCAGGAAACACTCTCATGCGCGAACACTAAGCACCTGTGTGAGGGGTAAAACCTTAAAGTTGGAGAAAACGAAGCCTCTTGTTTCATTTCGGCATTGTCACCAAAACTGTTCTGCGAAATGCTCGTCAAATAATGATGAGTTGAGAAGATGCATGGTTTTGCCGGTACGCCGGCAAATTTAACGCCGAAGACCTTCAGAAGTCCGCGGATTTCGTTTTCAAGGTCGATGCATTTCCGCTGCATGACCTTGCGGCTCGTGAGCGGCGCACGGATGTAATTTCGACGCTCTTAACATGCACCCGACTGTACCAACCTAATCGCAGCAGTTGGGCGATGCCGCGAGCGTCGTGTTTGTCGGTTTTATTCCGCATAGCCGAAAGTGCGCCATTGACCTGGCGAGCCTCGATGCACACCACATCGAAACCTGCCTCCGTAATCCATATGGCCAGATGTTGAGTGAGCGTGCCAGCTTCGCCCTACCTGATGGACCGGTTCGCCAAACTCGCGCAAGCAGCGAACCAAGTCGGGCACGTCAGCTGGGACGGACCGCTCGAGCCGAACCTTCCCCATCTTGGTCAACCGCAGAGTATTCGTGGGAAGCGCTCGTCCAGTCCCTCTGACTCTTAATCAGCGGGTCGAAGGTTCGAGCCCTACATCACCCACCATTTTCCCTATAATGCAGGGCTTTCAGTAGAACCGTAAGAACGAACTAACGTTTCGTGAGGCGGCTGTTTTGCTCTACGCCGCCTCACTGCCTTAATGCATGCTATCCAGCCAGTCGGACTGCTGTTACCCGCGCCTAGGCGTGAGCGTGAGGATGATGAACATCCCAGACTGCCCATAGCGATATCGCAGCGACGAGCACTCCCATGATGACGGCCGTCCACATCGCTGCTGCGCTGGCCGCAAAGCCGAGCGCCCACGGCGAGGCAATCAACCATAGGCCGACGACGAGGTTTGCCCATTCCTCCCATTCGGCGAAAGCCGAAAGCGCCGTGATCGCCAGGGCGCCGAGAATGATGCCGACGATCCATGCGTTCCAGGTCGGCGCGGCTTCAGCCGCAAAGCCGACAACCCATGGCGAGATGAACAAGCATACCGCCAGGACCAGGTTGACCCAATCCTGTATCCTTCTTCCTTCCATCAGTGTGTATGGCATAACAACCTCCCAGCATGATGCCTAACAAAGCATCATTCCCGCGTGCACTGCACGCCTATTAATATAAGTAATTTCTGATATTCATCATTCAAGTGGCTGCGCCGGTGAGGTCTTCGCGTCGTACGGTAATCTTCGTCTTCATGATGAAGACCGGAGTTGTTCGACTCACGCCATTGATTTTGCCGTTTTGTGTAACATGTTCACGGCATTGCCAATTCCTATCAGGGGAAATCGATGCCGAAATCCATGCTTGCCTTCGCCTGCCTCGCGGCACTGCTGCTTTCGTCTTGCGGAAATACGGCCTGGGGCCTGAAGCGTGACGGCCAGGAAGCGAGCCGCGCGATGGATGACGCGTCGCATCGCGTGCTGTCCGCTGGGTCGAAAAAGAGGTAGATGTTGGGCTAAGCGAGAGGACAGCATCTGCCTGTCCCTCGCTTTCGCGTTTCACTCTTGATTCTACCGCAGCGATGCTGCTGACGGAGTGATTGCCGGTTCCTTCGGCGAGAAGATGATGAAGGCGAAGAGCAGAGCGCCGGCGAAGATGATCAGTGACGAAACAGCGACGACCGGCTCCATGGCCGCATTCCCCCGGAGCATCATGTAGAGCGCCGGGACCAATACCGTAAGGCCCGCCGTGTAGATGTAATACTGGACCATAGCGATGCGGCGTTCCGCTTTCTTAGGGTTCAGTGCATGATACCCTCCGAATATCGCCATGCTGACCCAGCCCAAGAGATTACAGTGGGCATGGGCGCCGATGACTGTATGATCGTGAGAAATGGCCATGTTCAAACCGATGGCGATCCCGATAATGAAGAAGACGATTGCCGTCTTAAAGTAAAGTTCTGCAACGCGCGGCATTTGTTCCCCCTGTGTTCCAAGCGTGTAAAGAATACCATTTCCTTGCGGGTGGGAAAATGCAGAAGGTGAAAGTAAATCCACACCTCTTGCAGAGAGAGACGCGCTGCTCTCCTCGCAGCAGCGGCTCTTTGCTTAGCAAAGGCGGCCCCTGATTTCGTCTTCTGTCCGTGAAGTATGGTTAATTTTTTAACTATCTCGGGATATGACGGAACGGAAGTGTGCCGCCGGCCGTTAAGGCGGCGAACTGGAGGAGCCCATGATCTTTAAAATTGTCACCGCCAAATCCGAAGTCGAAACCGACGACACCGGCACCTATCCTGACGGTATCTTCGAATCGAACCGCATCGATTTCAGCGCTCGCCGTAATGACCGCTATCCTTCGTCGCATGAACGTGATTATAGTCCGAGCCGCAAGGTTGCGGTAATCCCGCTGGGTCTTGCCTGAGCCGGTTCAGGCGATCTTTTCCGTCAGTGCGCGGAATGGAAACTTGCGGCTGCATTCGCAGCGGATAATGTAGGTTTCCTGGAAGTTCGAGGATTTTTGCTCGAAGAAGCCTTTGGGCAGTTGATCGATACGAAATGCGGGGTGCTTGCGCGAAGGGTGGTCGTCCTCCGAGGCCTCGGCGAAACCGGTATTGCCGCATTGCGGGCAGGTCAGCTTTTTCGAAAAACGGTCTCGTGCGGCCATCGGCTTCCTTTTCATTCTTTCGTCGCGTCATACAGCTGAAAGGCTGCACATGAAAGCCAGAATGCTTTCATACAGCGGCACCAGCCCATTCAAGGTGCCGGTGCTTCGACCTGGGGCGGGGGTCGTGTAGAGCCGGTCGTTGCCTGATCAGGACCGGGTGAAATGGCAATGCTGCCAATGATGATGACAACGGCGATCGCTCCGCCGATCCCGAAGGTCCAGATCAGCCAGCTCCGGCGCTCCTCCGCCAGCAGGCGCGTTTCTTCTTCGGCGGGCGACGGCGGGACGGGCACACCGCGTTCCTTGCGTTCATCAGTCATGAAAACTCCCTCTTTTATCTGGAACAAGCGCCTCTCCGGATTGTTCCGTTGCCGAAGGAGCTAGAGACTGTCCCGGCTTTCGAATAGCAGCGAGCGAGGGCCGGACTATGGCCACCGCGGGCCTATTCGGCAGGATGTTCCACGCCGTCGAAGCTGGCTTGGGCGAGCTCCGCCGTTGCAGAGACGGGGGCCTGATTGTCCACCGAGACTACGGCGGCCGGAAGCGGCGTGCCGCGCGTGCGTTCGCGGGCGAGCGTGAGCAGGCCCGAGCAGATGATCAAAACGATGCCGGCGGCCATCGGGAGATCGATGGTATCATCAAAGATGAGATAGCCGAAGACGATTGCCCAGATCATCTGGCTGTACTGAGGTGGGGCGACCAGGTTTGCGGGGGCGAAGCGGGCCGCCGTCATGAGAAGCACGTTGCCGATCGCCCCAAGAATGCCATAGCTCGCCATGAAGAGCCACTCGCGTGGCGTTGGAACGGCAATATCCGAGAGCATCAGAAGGCCGCTGACGATCAGCGTTCCGACAAGCCCGGCGCCATAGAGCGAAATGCGCTTTTCGGCAGGCCCCATTGCCCGGAGGATGACGATCGAAATGGCTGCGCTCAAGCCGCCGATTGCGGCCGCCAGATGGCCCGCCGACAATTCACGAAAGCCGGGCCTTAACACGATCAGCACGCCGAGGAAACCGACGGCGACGGCCGTCCAGCGCTGCCAGCGCACGTCCTCCTTAAGAAAGACGACCGAGAGAATCGTCACGAAGGAGGGCAGCAGGAAGAGGAGAGAAAAGGCCTCCGCCATCGGCAGCTTCGTGAAGGAGATGATCGAGGCGATCGCGCCGATCGCTCCGCAAACGAAGCGGAGGGCCCACAGTATGCGGTTTGATGTCTGGACGATATCGAGCCACGAATCATCGTGCGCTTTGATCACCGGCAAAACGACCAGGCCGAAGATCGAGCCGATGAAGGCCACCTGGTAAGACGGGATGGCACCGTGAAGGATCTTGATAGAGGCATCGCTGAAAGCGAAGACTGCATAGGCAGCGAACGCGACAAGGACACCGCGGAGCGGTGAATGGGTGCGGGACATGTTCTCGAATCGAACTTGAGGAGGTTGTCTCCCAAATACGAAAAAAACCTTGCGGAGAGCAGGTGCGGTTGCGAATAGCTGCCATGCGTACGGGCACTGTTCTTTCCGTCTACGTCAATTCGCTGCGGAGCTCTGCTCCGTATTCACGGTAGATGCTCAGGCAATCCGTGTAGCTCAGCGAACCGTGCTCACCGTAGATGATATGCACGTTCGACGCATCGGTTGCCGCTTGTTCGGAGACGAAGAGGATCGCCTCGCCAAGCGACTTGCCGGTGATGGGTAGGTCAGTTCCGTCTTCCTGTGTCATTCCCTTGACGATGGCTGCAATCTTGCGATGGCTGAAAACGGCGCGGCGGTCTTCCGGCGTCATCGAAATATCCTCGGTTGAATTCCGGCGCGGCGAAATCTGCCACCCCGGTCATCATCAAACGTTTGTGAAGCCAATTTGTGCCGTTGATGCGTCAAGGATCGGGTAGGAAACCGGAAATTGTAAGCGGCATGGACCGTTTTGACTTTTCCCGGCCGCGCAAGGAGCGTATTCAGGGTGCCGAATTCCTGCCTCCCGGTTCCCACCGGCGTTACGCACGTCTCCCCGCAATGCGCAATGGCATATCGATGACAACAGTACAGACGAGTGAAAAAACGGACGAAGCGCCGAGCGCAGGGCAGGCGAAGATCGTGGCGCTGGTCGTCGCCGTATCGTTCTTCATGCAAATCCTCGACGGCACGATCGTCGCGACCTCGCTGCCGCAGATGGCGGCGAGCTTCGGCGTGCAGCCGGTCTCGATGAGCATCGGCATCACCGTCTATATGCTGACGATGTCGGCTTTCATCCCGCTTTCCGGCTGGCTTGGCGACCGTTTCGGTGCGCGGCGGATATTCCTGGCGTCGATTGGAGTCTTCACCGGAGCCTCGCTCTTCTGCGGCCTTTCCGGCAGTCTTACGGAATTCATCGTCGCGCGTGCGATCCAGGGTGCCGGAAGTGCGCTGATGACGCCGGTCGGGCGCATCATCGTTCTAAAGAGTGCGCCGAAGTCTGAATTGGTGAATGCGATCGCGCTCATCACCTGGCCGGCGCTGACGGCGCCTGTCATCGGACCGGTGCTCGGCGGCTTCATCACAACCTATGCAAGCTGGCACTGGAACTTCCTGATCAATATTCCAATCGGCCTTCTCGGCATGGCGCTCGTGCTGCGGTTCGTGCCGGAGCGGCGCGAAGAGAACCCGGGCCGTCTCGATGTGCTGGGCTTCATTCTGAGCGGTGCCGGAATGACATTCGTGCTAGCCGCGCTCGAACTCTCCGTAAAGCGGGAAGGCAGCCTGCTTCTGGTCCTTGCCATGCTTGCTACCGGCATCGTGCTTTCCTTCATGGCTGCGCGGCATTTCCTGAAGGTCGAAAATCCGCTCCTCGACCTCTCTGCGTTCAAGATCCAGACCTTTTCGATTTCGACGCTCTCTGCGGGCACGGCATGCCGGGTAGCAATCAACGCCACGCCCTTCCTGCTGCCGCTGTTGTTTCAGCTCGGTTTCGGTTTGAACTCGATTGCCGCGGGCACATACCTGCTGGTTTATTTTCTCGGCAATCTCGGCATGAAAGCAGTGACGACGCCGCTGCTTGCGCAGTTCGGATTCCGCAATGTTCTTTGCGTCAATGGGCTGATTGCGGCTTTATGCATCATTGCCTGCGGCTTTTTCGCGCCGGACACCCCGCTGGCGGTGATCTACGCGATACTGCTTGCGGCCGGTCTTTCACGCTCGATGGAATTCACCGCGCTGAACACGCTTGCCTTCGCCGATATCAGCCCGGCACAGCGCAGCTCTGCCTCGACATTATCGAGCATGCTCCAGCAGGCCGCCATGCTGCTCGGCGTCGCTGTTGCAGCGGCCCTGCTTAATATCTCGACCGCGCTCCGCGCGGCGCCAGAGCCTGCGCTTGTCGATTTCCGCTGGGCCTTTTTGGCGGTCGGCCTTGTGGGGATCGTGTCGTCCTTACGCTTTTTCAGTTTACCTGTAGATGCAGGCGCGGAAGTCTCCAAGCACAAGCGCTTTCAAGAAAAGTGAAGGCGATGGAACCATTTCGCTCCGGCTGCGTTTAGTTTCGGGTTTGCGCATCTTTCTGCGTTCGCAGTATCTTTTTATCCCGCGGAGTCTTCAGCGGGCGGGGTCATATTGTCGGCATGTTTTCAAATGCGAACTTCCTTCGATTGAAGGTCTGTAGGGGGGCAGAGGCTTTGCCGCTGTTTACGCGCAATGGCCGATACAATAAGACATTCGAATGCAGGCGACCCGGCCGCTGGGCAGTTGCGTTGCTGCTTGGCAAAGTCCGGAGGCCCAATGCTTGAATCCGCTGATGATGCGGATCTCGAAATCCGCATCCTTTGCATGAATGACGAAGAGACGCTCGCGCTTAGGCTGAAGGAGAACCTCGCCCGCCATGGTTTCGCGGTGGAATGGGCGCGAGACGGCGCGGCTGGATTGAAGCGGGTTGCCGAAGGCGGCATCGATGCTGTCGTGATCGACCATCTCCTGCAATCGGAAACCGGACTCGATGTCCTGCCGCAATTGATGGCGCTGCCGGATCATCCGCCGGTGATCTATGCGACTGCTTCCGACGACACTGGCATTGCCGTTGCGGCATTGAAGGCGGGCGCCGACGACTACGTTCTCAAAGGTAGTTCCCCCGACTATTTCGATCTGCTTGCGGCGACGCTGGAGCAAGCGCTGGAACGTGCGAGCTTCCGGCGCGAGACGGCTGATGCACAAGAAGTGATTTGCCAGCAAAGGGACCGCGCCGAGATGCTGCTTGCCGAAGTCAATCATCGTATCGCAAACAGCCTCGGCCTTGTCGGAGCGCTGATTCGCATGCAGTCGTCGATGACGACGGACCAGGTGGCGATCGACGCGCTGCACGAAACGCAGATGCGCATCAACGCCATCGCGAGCGTCCACCGCCGCCTCTACAACAGCCGCCAGATCGGCACCGTGCAGCTTGACGAATATGTCGAGAACCTTTTGAGCGAACTCGAGGCTTCCATTCGCGACGACAAGCGGCCGCACCGGATCGTTCTGACCGCCCAACCGATGGATGTTCCGACGGACAAGGTCGTCACGCTTGGCCTCATCGTCAGCGAACTCGTCACCAACGCTTTCAAATACGCCTATAACGAAGGTGTTGAAGGTGAGATCAGGGTCATCGTCGAGCAAGCGGGCGAGCAGTTGCGTCTCGTCGTGGAGGACGATGGCGCCGGTTTCGACCATTCCCGCCCCGCAAAGGGCACGGGTCTCGGCACGAAGATATTGACCGCGATGGCGGCAAGCCTCAAATCGGAGCTGACCTACGACCCGGCCCATCGCGGCACCCGGGCCGTACTGGTCTTTTCCATCGACTGACTGGCGCAGGAGGGGAGCGCGGTGGCCGAGATTTGCACGCCGGAGGAGGTGTATTCCTTCTGGTTCGAGGAATGCAGCCGCGAGCAGTGGTTCGAAAGGACGCTCTCACTCGATGAGGAAATTCGGCACCGTTTCGGGGATACGCACCTGGCACTGGCGGGCGGCGTGATCGGTGCCTGGCATGCGAGCCCGCAGAACCGGCTCGCCGCGGTCATCGTGCTCGATCAGTTTCCGCGGAATATCTATCGGAACACGCCGCTTGCGTTTGCGACGGACGGATTGGCGCTTCGCGAGGCGAAACTGGCGCTCGAAGCCGGTGCCGATCAGATCGTCGAAAAAGAATGCAGGACATTCTTTTACCTGCCTTTCGAGCATGCCGAGGACATGGCCGAGCAGGAGCGGTCGGTGATGCTGTTTCAGGCTCTTGGCGATGCGGAATATCTCGATTATGCCATTCGCCATCGCGACGTGATCGCTGCCTACGGCCGGTTTCCGCACCGCAACGCCATCATCGGACGAGTTTCGACGGCGGCCGAACTGGACTATCTTGCCAGGCCCGGCGCCGGTTTCTGAGCGGCGAAAACAACTTCCGCCTTTCTGTCGCCTTTCTTTGCTATAAGAAGCAGGCCTCACTGATGAAGACAATTCTTGCGGGGACATTTTGCGGCTGACAATCATTCTGCTCCGGACGTTTCTTTGCTTGATGCTTGCAGTATCGGCTGCCGGCCTGCCTGGCAGCTTTGCGGCTGCGCAGGAGCCGCCGCAACCGCAGGCGCAGTCGGAGGCACCGGCTCCCCTTGCCGATGCGGGGCTCGATCAAGCAGTCAAGGAGATTGAAAAGGCCAAGGCAAAGCTCGCGTCCCTGCAGGACGGCGTCAAGCAGAGCGCCGACAATGACGACGCCCTCGTCAGCCTGTCCACGCAGGTGGATGAACTGGGACGCCACATTCTCACGACCTCCGTCAATCTCCGCCCGCGTTTCGATCAGATCAAGAGTCGTCTCACCGAACTCGGCGATCCGCCGAAGGAGGGACAGCCGCCGGAAGCGCAGATCGTTACCGACGAGCGAAACGCGCTGACGGCAGAGCGCGCGCAGATCAATGCCGTGACCGGCGATGCCGAAAACCTCTCGCTTGCCATCAACAAGCTGATGAACGAAGTGGTTGAAACGCGCCGGCGGCTTTTTGCTGCAACTTTGCTGAGGCGCACCGAGGTTTCGGTTTCGGTGCTCGACGATGCGGCCAAGGCCTTTGTCGAGGAGGTTGGCGAGTTCCGGCAGGCACTTTCAAGCTGGCTGAGTTTCGTGTGGAAGTTCAAGCGATTCGCGATGTTCGCCGCGATCTTCATGTCGCTCGCGACAGGCCTGGTCATGCTTTCAGGCGGCTATCGTATGTTCGGCCGCTACCTGACGCGGGACGATGGCGTCGAGAATCCCTCCTATATCAGCCGGCTCTCGATTGCTTTTTGGTCGACCCTGATACGTACCTTCGCGCTTGCCGCAGTGCTGGTGACCTCATATATCTTCCTCAACGGTTTCAACGTATTGAGGCCCGATATTGCGCCTGTTGTCGCCGCTCTTTTCGCTGCGATCGGGCTAATCTATTTCGTCGGCCGCTTCAGCAATGCCGTCTTTGCTCCCCGGGAGCCGCAGTGGCGCCTCGTGCGCCTTTCCAACCGCGGCGCGCAATCGATCGGCGCCTGCCTGCTGGCGATGGCGATCGTCAATGCGCTCGACTACCTGTTCGGCAGCGTCAGCGAAGCGATGGGCTCACCGCTAGTTCTGACCGTCGTCAGAAGCCTGATTGCGGCGCTGATTATAGGTCTCATCCTGATCGCGGCCTCCTTCGGGCGTCCGATGCTGGCGCACGACGGCGATCCCGATGCACCAGGCCGCCACTGGCCGCGCGGAATGGCGATCATACTTCGCCTGCTCGGCCTAGGTCTCATCGTGACCGCGCTTACCGGCTATGTCGGCCTTGCCCGCTTCGTCGCCACGCAGTTCATCATCACCGGCGCGATCATCGTGACCACCTATATCGGCCTGCTCTCGGGCAAGGCGATTTCCAAGCAGGAGAGCTTCGGCGACACCTTCATCGGCCGCTTCCTGAAGAGTCGCTTCAATATGGGGCCGGTGGCGATCGATCAGGTCGGCCTTGGCGTGGGACTTGCGATCTATGCCGTTGCGCTCATGACCGGCATTCCGCTGATCCTACTGCTCTGGGGCTTCCATATCCAAGATCTTCAGCTGATCGCCTACCGTCTTTTCACAGAGGTCCGCCTCGGCGGGATCAGCATTTCGCTGCTCGGCATCTTTACCGGTATTCTGCTTTTCGCCGGCGGTTATTTCTTGACCCGCTGGGTTCAGCGATGGCTCGATAGCAACGTCATGGCGCGAAGCCATGTCGATCTCGGCGTGCGCAATTCCGTCAAGACCGGCATCGGCTATCTTGGCGTCGCCGTTGCAGCGATCATCGGCGTTTCGGCGGCAGGTATCGACCTTTCGAATCTGGCACTTGTTGCTTCGGCGCTTTCGGTTGGTATCGGTTTCGGCCTGCAGAACATTGTCTCGAATTTCGTTTCGGGCCTGATCCTACTTGTGGAACGGCCCTTCAAGGTTGGTGACCATGTCGTCTCGGGCACAGCAGAAGGCATCGTGACCCGCATTTCCGTGCGTGCGACGGAGATCGAGACTTTCCGCAAGCAGTCGATCATCGTGCCGAACTCTGAACTCATCAATGCTGCGGTCGGAAACTGGACACACCGCAACAAGGTCGGCCGCTCGGAGATCCCCATTTCCGTCAGCTACGACACCGATCCGCAGAAGGTCATGGATATCCTTCTCGAGCTGGTCAACGAGGCCCCATTCGTGCTGCGCAATCCGGAGCCGCATGTCGAGTTCCTGCGTTTCGGCGCCTATTCGCTGGACTTCGAGTTGCGCTTCATGTTGGCAGACATGGGCGAGGGCATGAACGTCAGGAACAACCTGCGTATCGCCATCCTCAAACGCTTCAAGGAAGAAGGGATCGAAATCCCGCTGCCGCAGAGCGATGTCATTTTTCACCGCGACCACGTGCCTGCTCCTGCGCTGGAACCTTCCTCGACACCAGCAGACGATCAGCCGGTCGACGATACGGGCGACATGGACAGTGGAGCCGTGCGCCAGCTGCGCAGCAAAGCGGCCGACGGCAATCGCAAAGGCTAAGGATTTTATTCAGGGATCGTTCAGAGGCTTTCGCTTATAAAGCCTGGGCAATCGGGATTTCGCTGCTGGGGCAGCAGCGCCGAGACGCTCCAGGGGAGGGCGCATCGCTGCGCCGCGCTGAATGGCAAGGTTTGCCACGGTCATGTTTCTTTCGCTTCTTATCGCCGGGGGCGCTGAAGCGGCGACAATCACCAACACTGATCCGGCACCGGTCGTCGTTGTCGTCACCGAAGGCGGCAACCGCGTCGAGGTCGTCGTCGATGCCGGCGCATCAGAGACGCTCTGCGCCGCAGGCTGCTTCATGACGACGCCGGACGGCGACCGAATCGGCCTCGGCGGCGGCGAAACCATCGAGATCGTCAAAGGCTCGGCGATCATCAAGTAAACGTTCGCCGCACAGCCCTTCGCGCATAGTCTCTTAAGCATAAGTCGAGAAATAGACGCCGGTCTTGCGGACTGCCTTGGCTTCGCGCTACGTCGATTAACAAATACTCAAACGAAATGATGTATCGGTTCGGCCGGAGACAGAATTTCCATCAAAAGGTTTGCTATGTCATTTTTAGGCATTTCGGGAATGCAGTATTCCGGAGAGATGTTTGCTGGTGCGCGTATTATTCTCGCTGAAGATTCCAATGTCTTTACGTCGATGATCAGCAAACGGCTCAAAGAGCTTTTCGATATCGATGTCGAGATCTGCCGCAATTTCGAGGAGTTGCAGCTTGCTTACGACAAGTCATCCGAGCCGATCATGCTCGCGATCTCCAACATCAACCTTCCCGGCGCTGAGAAAGGCGAGGCGCTGGAATATCTAGTCGATCTCAGCATTCCGACCATCGTCTTTACCGGGACCTTCAACGAAGGCCTGCGTGACGAATTGATGTCGAAGGATATCGTCGACTACATCCTCAAGGACAACATCTTCGCGGTCGATCTGCTCGCAGAAGCGATCTGCCGCTTCCTGACCAACAAGCGCCATCACGTGCTGATCGTCGACGACAGCGCCACAGCGCGCGCGCTGCTCTCCAGCCGCCTGAGGCGCTATAACTTCCGCGTCAGCGTCGCCGAGAGTGGCGCCAAGGCACTCGAGATCCTGAAGGCCAATCGCGACATTGGCCTCATGGTCACCGACTACAACATGCCCGATATCGACGGCTTCGAGCTTACGCGTCGCATCCGCGCCAATATCGGCTCGCATCAACTGCGCATCATCGGCGTCTCATCTTCCTCCAACCGGCTGCTTTCGGCGCGCTTTCTCAAGGCGGGTGGCAACGATTTCATGCTGCGCCCGTTCATCGACGAGGAGTTCTATTGCCGCGTCAACCAGAACCTCGACACGCTGCTGCAGATCCAGACGATGAAAAAGGAGAGGGCCGTTGCCTGATTCGAGGATCGAACGCGGTATCAGGAGGGGCCCCGGATGAATAAGGAGACCCCTGCCGTTGTTAAAATATCTCCAACGTTTGCAATTACAGGTTACTTTGTAGCCGTTCTACCCCTTCAACCCTTTCGGCCTCTCGGCTATCGTCCCTGCCGCCGCAATGAAGGCCGAATCGGGTTTTCATTGCACTTGGGAGAGTAAGCGGCATGGCATTTCAGGCGGATTTCAGTCGGGAGGGCTCAGGCCCACGCTTCGGAACCCAGAAGTTACTTCTGGTTGAAGATTCTCGGATGTTTTCCGCCGTGCTCTGCCATCGGTTTCAGGCTGAACTCGGCCTCAATGTCAGAGCCTGTTCTTCGCTGAGGGCGCTGCAAGAGGCTCTGGCGCAGGACGGTCAGGGCTTCACGATGGCCGTCGTCGATCTGAACCTGCCGGATTCGCCCTATGGCGAGGCGCTTGATTGCACGATCGAGCACAACGTACCGACGATCGTTTTTACCGCGACCTTCGATACCGCGACGCGCAACCGGATACTGGAACGCAACGTCATCGATTACGTCCTCAAGGACAATGAATTCGCGCTCGACAATCTGGTCGCGACCGTGCGCCGCGCAATGCTGAACCGCAAGACGCGCGTCCTCGTTGTCGATGACGTTCCGTCTGCTCGCCAAGTTCTCGTCGATCTCTTGAAGGCGCAGCAGTACATGGTCGTCGAGGCAACATCGGGGCTCGAAGCTCTGGCCGCGCTTGAGGCCTATAGCGACATTGAACTCGTGGTGACCGACCATCACATGCCGGACATGACGGGCTATCAGCTGACGCGGCGCATCCGTCATCGCTTCGGTTCCGACAGGATGCGGGTCATTGGCATCTCCTCGTCCAACGACCGGATGCTGTCGGCAAGCTTCCTGAAGGCCGGCGCCAGCGACTTCGTTTACAGGCCCTTCGTGGCCGAGGAGCTTCAGTGCCGCATTGCCAACAATGTCGAGACGCTGACGCAGATGACGCAATTGCGATCCGCCGCCGCGTGCGATTATCTGACCGGCCTTTATAACCGCCGCTATTTCTACGATTACGGGCCGAAGGTCGTGAACGAGTGCCTGAGGCAGAAATCGCCGAGTTCAGTCGCTATCCTCGACATCGATCATTTTAAACGGCTCAACGACACCTATGGCCACGAGATCGGCGACGAGGTGCTGAAGGCGGTTGCAAGCCGGCTTGCTGCAATCTTCGAAGGCAGCGACAATCTGCTCTCGCGCCTCGGCGGCGAGGAGTTCGCGATCCTCTTCCCGATGGTGGATTCGGCTGCAGCAACGAAGCTCTGCGACGAAATCCGCTCGGATATTTCACGGCTGAAGGTGGCTGCCGACGACGAGGAGCTGTCGGTCACCATCTCGATCGGCGTTGCGGAAATCTCGGGCTACGAAACCTTCGAGAATTACCTCAACGCCGCTGACCAGTTTCTCTACATGGCCAAACACAAGGGCCGCAACCAGGTCTATTCCGACGCCAGGATGACGGAGGAAGCGGCGCAGTAGTGCGCCGCCATCGTTTGTTATGCTGCGATCGCTTGGCGAGCCGTTGCCATCGTCAGCTTCCGCTCCGCGCGCTCCTGCTGCGGTGAACGGTTGTAAAGTTCGCGATAACACTTCGAGAAATGCGATGCGGAGACGAAGCCGCAAGCGACGGCGACTTCGACGACCGGCATCGAAGACTGCACCAGCAGGTGGCGGGCGCGATCGAGCCGGATCTCCAGATAGTAGCGGGCGGGAGACCGACCCATTTCCTGCCGGAAAAGCCGCTCGATCTGACGGCGGGACAGGCCGGCGCCATCGGCGATCTCAAGCAACGACAGGGGTTCGGCGAGATTGCCTTCCATAAGTTCGATGATAGACAGAACCTTGGAATTCTGGACGCCGAGGCGGGCGCGCAGCGGCAGGCGCTGACGGTCGTGCGGACTGCGGACGCGATCGGTCAGATGCTGCTCGCAGACACGGTTGACGAGCGCTTCGCCGAAATCCTGGCCGATGAGATTCAGCATCATGTCGAGCGAAGCGGTGCCGCCGGCGCAGGTGTAGAGATTGCTGTCCACTTCGTAGAGGTCGGCATAGACCTCCGCCTGCGGAAAGGCTTCGGAGAAGCCCGGCAGGTTTTCCCAGTGGATCGCGCAGCGCTTGCCGTTCAAGAGCCCGGCCTGAGCAAGCACGTGCGCGCCCGTACAGAGACTGCCGACGGCCACGCCGCGATTGTAGGATTCGCGAAGCCAGGCATTGACGGACTTGTTGTTGAAATCCTCGACATCGATGCCCGAACAGACCAGCACCATGTTCGGGCGGTTTTCACCGCCGAGATGCCGGCGCTCTTCGGCAAGCGACGAATTTGCCTCGACGCCGATGCCGCAGGAGGAATAGACCTTGTTGCCGTCGACCGAGGTCAGCCGCCAGGTATAAGCCTGATAGCCGAGCATGCGGTTGGCGATGCGCAGCGTGTCGATCGCCGCCGAAAAGGGCAGCATGGTGAACTGGGGAACCATAAAGAAGACGAGAGAACGCTTCTTGGTCAGCATCTTGTTCATGAGAAAAATCCATGCTCGAGGGGCGATTGCCTATTCGTTGCGTGGAATGCGTCGTTCCGATGTCTCGAAAGCGACATTCGCATGGAAAAATGCGGCCGTGAAGAGCTATTTTGCGACATTGGCGAATTTGATCGTCGTCAAATGACGAAGATAGTCGGCAAAAGTCGCCGCGTCGGCCTGTCTGAAAATATATGCCTCTAGAATTCAAGATTAAATCTGCGGCGCGCTGAAACGATGAAGGCGGCGCTGCCGGTGGGCTGGCGCCGCCTTCAAGCGGGGAGGTATGTCGCATTCATTACATAACCTTGCGTTCATCCGCGTCGTCTGCAGACGGCCAACCAATATCCTTGCGAATGTCGAAAGGCATGGATTCGATTTCCCGCGCGTTCTGCCACTGGTGCCAGGAATGTGCGAGCCTGCGGGCGAGGCTTGCTACATCAAAGTGCGCGTCGGAGGATGAGCTCTTGCCATCCCTGTAACCGATCGTAGTCATCATCGTTTCCTTTCTCATGGGGTTTGCGCTTGGTGCCTAATATGCTCCCTCGCCATTCATCAAACAAACGAATAGATTTTATGGATACGATCAGATTTGTTGAACCTATCGGGGCTGTTCCCGTTTGCCGACGCAGCCACTGATGTGTCGGCACCAATCAATCGGTACTCTGCATCCGCATTTGATGCGGTCGACCTCGGAGCGGCGTTTCGGCAGCTCGTTCTCGTTCATCGTTCCCGAAGGCTTCGACGTGGCCGGGGGCGATTCGAGACCGCGACCTCGCGGCGAGCGCCAGCCTGTGGCACCTGGGCCGCCTGGCGACGAACCCCATGCTCTACCTGAACAGGGCGCGCCCCGACGTCTGGGCCAGCATGACGATGTTCAACACCGCGCTAGAGGGCACGAACCGGACCGAAATCTACGACTGCGGCTGCGACGAGCCGACTGGAACATCGACTGGGCTGGCGCGACGCTCAGGCCTGGCCGCTGGCGGGTGGTTGTGCGACTAACGGCCGCTGTTGCACGAGGCGCGCGGACAGCTTGAAGACGACGATCTCTTTATGCCACGTTTGAAATCGATCTGGTTTGGGTTCGCCATCGTCGGCGGGCGACCCCGAAAAGCCACGCTACCGATTACCGACATGGGCGAGGGCGGACCTCAACGGCGCGTCTGAGACGTGGATAACCCCGATGTACGGGTGCGCCATGTCGACCACAAGAAAAACTGCCGCGGCCACCGACAACGAGCATACCAGGATCACGCCTACCACGGTGGGATTTGCGGGGGCCTGAAGTCCAAACGTCGCGAACAGCCATGCGAGCCAGAACACCAGGATTACGAGAAACGCGGTCGGCAGTCCCTCGGCGTCGGTCTCGACCGCCATCCAGTGCGCTTCTGCAAGATTGCCACTCACCTCGAGGGCGCGCGTCTGGATCATGCGATGAGCGTCGTCCTTTGGAACCAGCGCGCGAAGTTCGGCCTGAATGGGCTCGATGGTCTGCGACACGTCGTAGGGATCGACGACGGGCTCGTCCGGGTTTGCATCGCCCCACCCATGCCTCAGTCTGGCCTCGATGAGATCGCGTAGTCGGGCGCGAGCCATCGCGGTCTCGGTTCCGTACTGGGCCATGACGCGGTCAAGCAGTAACACTTGCGCGACCGAGCTTCGAAGTTCGGCGTCCGTGGTGTCGTAGTCGTTCTTCGCCGACGCGATGAGAAGACCGAGGGCGAGCGCCGACAGCGTTCCGACGATAGCCGTCGCCAGCCGAATCACGTCCTTGGAGTCGGAATCGAGATGATGACTCGGTATGCGTTCGCGAAGAAACATAGCAAGCAGCGCCGCCCCGACAAGGCACACGAACACGGTCCCGCCGATTAAAATCGAGCCCATCTCGACATCTCCGCAGTTGATTTTATCCAGAAGCGGTCACTAGGAAAGCCATTGCGTTCGTCCTCAGGCTTTGGTCGCCTCCGCTCTGGTCGTTGGCTTCAGCAGGATGATGAGAAGCAAGCCGGCGACTATAAGTGCCGCGCCTTCGAGATGATAGCGTTGCAACTGTTCGCCGAGGAACAGGTAGGCGAGCACGGCGATAAAGATCGTCTGGATGTAAAGCAGCACGCCCGCCCGCGCCGCCCCCAGGGCCTCGATGCTGCGATTGAAGAGATAATACATAACCGCGCCGCCCGGGATCGCGACATAGCCGAGCGCGATAAGGCCGCTAGTATTCAGCGTCGAGCGCTCGTCGGAGACAAGCTCAAACAAGTAGAAAGGCAGGGCCGTCAGCACCGCCGCACCGAGAAGGAGTACCAGGAGCGCGAGGCGATTCACATCGAATTTCGCTCGGCGGAGCAGGACGGTATAGAGGCTGAAACAGAACGCGCCAACGACGATCCACAGCTCTCCGGGATTGAGGTCGAGACGTAAGAGCGCAGCCGGGCTGCCCTTGACGATGATGACCACGATCCCGAGAAAGGCGAGGATCGATCCGATCACCTGCCAGCGTCCCATCGGCTCAGCCAGAACGAGACGGGCAAGAATCATGGTGATGATCGGGATCAGGGCGATGATGATGCCGGCGGTAGTGGCATCGGCATGTTCGAGGCCGACAAAAATCAGTCCCTGGCAGATCGCAAGTCCCATACCGCCGATGGCGAGCAACTCGAGGCCGCGAGCCCGCACGAGCGCGACCATGGCGCCGAAATGCTGGTACACGATCGGCATCAGGATCGCCCAGGCGATCAGCACGCGCCAGAAGCAAAGCGCCCAGGGCGGCATTTCCGAAGAGACCCATTTCGCGGCGATATAGACGCCGGCCGACAGCAGCCAGCAGAAAACCCCCACGGAATAGGCGGCTGCAAGCGAACCGCCCGCCGCCTTTTCCGTCCCGACCGTGTCGCGATGGACCGCCAAGACATGTTTCGCCATGGCCAAGTTATGCCACAGTTCCCGTGCGCTGCACAGATGAAGGCGGCGGCACTCCGCCTATTGCGCGAGGACGACCTCCAGCGTCGGCGGGCCGGCTACGATAAAACGCTGCATTTCGCGATGACTAGCCGCTGGCTGCTTGGGACCGATCGCCGACGAGCCTTAGCCGCTTTTGCGGCGCTTTGAGGAATGCGATCAGGAGGTTGAATTCCGCGATGGTCAATTTCACTCATATTGAGCGATGAGCAAAAGACGCATTCGAGGAGAAAACCTCGATCATTCTCTTTAAGAGCACTTATCGTAGATGGTCATTCAGCGAGCTGACACAAGAACCAAACGCCTGCTGCCAAGCGTTCAGCGGCGCCCCATCAGACGTGACCGGATCGCATTCGAGATGGCATCGAAGGCAAACACGACAATCAGAATCAGGAGCACCATGTAGCCGACGTTCTCCCAGTCCTGGTTGGTGCGCATCGCCTCCCAGAGTTTGAGGCCGATTCCTCCCGCGCCGACGGCGCCGATGATCGTCGCGGAGCGCGTGTTGGACTCCCAGAAGTAGAGGGCCTGGGACGCGAAGACAGGAAGCACCTGCGGCAGGACACCGAACCGCTGCACCGCAATCGGCGACGCTCCGACGGAGCGGACGCCTTCGCGCTGCTTCTCGTCGATGTTCTCAAGCGATTCCGAATACAGTTTGCCCAGCGTCCCGGTGTCCGTGAAGAAGATCGCCGAGATGCCGGCCAAAGGCCCAGGCCCGAAGCCGCGTGTGAAGAAAAGCGCCCAGATCAGCATGTCGACGGATCGAAGGAAATCGAAGAACCGTTTCGTCACCTGGTTCGCAGGGCGGTTGCGCGTGATGTTGCGTGCCGCCACGAATGCCAGGGGGAAAGCGACGAGCGAGGCGAACAGCGTGCCGACGAACGCCATCACGATGGTCTGCAGGAGCTTGGTCCAGACGTCGAGGTGCTGCCATTCGCTGTTGTAGAGGATGTTGTCCCAGGCGAGAGCGAGGTTGCTTCGCTCCGGGTCGATGCGTGGACCGCTGAGGATGAGGCTCGCAATCTCGGAATATGACTTCCCGAAGAAGGGAGACCGCGTGTCGAACAGGAAATTCGCCCACCCGAGAAACCGCTTGTGGACCTTGACGTCGTTGGTCGTGACTTCCGCCCAGCCGGCGAATCCGAAGCTGGCGATGATCTTCTCGCCCGGCCGCCTCTGCGACGCCCAGTCCGGAAGGGGAGCGTCAACGCGGATGTCGGGTCTGCCCATCGGCACGACGACCGTTTCTTCGCCTCTCGTCAACACCGCCTTATTGGCAGTCATTTCGATTGAGGAACTGCTGCTCATGGCGATCTGCGCCCGTGTGACAACCTCCTCGGTGACGGTTGCCGGAGCGGTCGCCGCCGGGGCCTGCGCGGACGAGCCGGACCCATTAGATGTGGACGATCCCATAGCCGCACCGGGAGCCATCAGTGATATGCTGCTTTTCGGCTTCGTCTGCAGCTCGGACGGGCTGGCCGTCGGTGTGGCCCTACCGGTCTGATGGGTGACGACGGATTTTTCGGTCTGCACCCACTCGGGGCTTGGATGTTCGCCGAGCGGATCGAACCGCGAATAGGAAATCTTCATGGTCCCGTCGGCTGCCATGTCGATCTCGGGACGGACCTCGAAGGAGATCCAGTCGGCAAGATAGGTGCCGGCGATCGAGTAGTCGGCCTGGGAGAAAACCTTTGCGAACGCAAAGAACCAGAACGAGAACGCCACATAGCCGGCAGCGAGAATGACGAGAAGAGGTGCGCGGTAGCGGCGCAGCGAGGTCGTGTCGACGAGCTGAGGGTGGCGCGCGGCGATGTCGGCCTTTTGGACGGGCGAAAGCGTGTTCATCGATGCAACCTCATGCGACGGCGCGGAACGACTGCTCGCCGACCAGCTTTCTGCGCAGCCATGCGGAGAACTGGTCGACGGCAATGATGGTGCAGAAAAGGAGGAATACGATTGCAAGAGTCTTTGCCGGATGACCCTGTCCGATCGAAAGCCTGAGAAGTTCGCCGATGCCGCCGCCGCCGACCGCACCGATGATCGTGGACGCCCGCACGTTGATCTCGAGCCTCAGGAGGAAATAGCTCACGAAGTTGGGCATGACCTGCGGCACCATTCCGAACCAGACCCGTTCGAGCCAGGTCGCGCCGACGGCCCGCAGGCCTTCGTCAGGGCGCATGTCGGCATTCTCCACCACCTCGAAGAACATCTTTCCCAGCGCTCCGGTGGTGTGGACGGATAGTGCGATGATCGCCGGGACCGGTCCGAGCGAGAGGATCGCGAGGCAAAATCCCGCGATGACGACCTCGGGAAACGCTCGCAGGATCTCCATGAAACGGCGCACCGCCCCCCGGACATAGGTATTCGGCATCATGTTCCTCGCCGCGAAGAAGCAGAGTGCAAATCCCAGGCAGAAGCCGACGCCCGTGGAGAAGATGGCGATGTTCACCGTCTCGACGATCTTTTCGACATATTGCGGAACGTAGAGGGTTTGCGTGACGTAGAACCGGCCCTCGGGGTAGTCGTACTTCTGGCTGCCGTCGTAATAGGGGGAGGGGAGATCGAACAGGGCGCGCACCGGCTCCCACGCGTCGCGGGGGACGAGGTCGCCGACGAAGTCGGCAAGGTAGGGTAGGCGGTCCCAGAACTTGCCCGCGTTGGTCTCGTTGGCGAACCACAGTGAGCCGGCCGTGAAGGTAGCGACGAGAACGAGGGCAAGGAACGTCTGGCCGCGGCGCCGGGAGGCAAGCTCGTGCCAATGCCGTTCGATCAAGCTTGTGGTTTCACTCGGGGGGTGGCGCAGCGCAGTGTCGCTCATCTTCAGCCTGTCGTGTGGGGTATGGCAAAGCCGCCGGAGGATCCGGCGGCTTTGCGAGAGGAAACGGCATCAGCCGCCAATGGCTGCCTTGCGGACGTCGATGATCGGCTTGTAGAAGTCTACGTTGACTTCGGTAAAGCCCTTGAAGTCGCCCCCCTGGATTGCCGAGAAGCAGGCCGGATCGGACTTCGGCAGGTCCATCATGAATGCCTTGAACTTGGCCTTCATGTCGTCGTTCAGCGAGGAACGCACGACGACCGGACCATTCGGGATGAGCGGCGACTTCCACAGTTCGACGAGGTCGTCCATGTTCAAAATGCCCTTGTCGACCATCTTGCGAAGGTTACCGGAGCTGTAGCCATCCTTGAACTCGCCCACGCCCGACGCAAAGGTGGTGCCCGCGTCGAAGTTGCCCTTTACGACTTCCAAGACGAGGTTCTCGTGGCCGCCGCCAAAGCTGGTGGAAGAGAAGTATTCCTTGACCGGAGCGCCAATGGCTTCAGGCAGCGTGACGAGGGGAACGAGGTAGCCGGAGGTTGAGTCAGGATCGGCAAAGCCGAGCTTCTTGCCCTTCATGTCTTCAAGCTTCTTGATGCCGCTGTCCTTGCGGGCGACCATGACTGAGTAGTAGCCGGTTGCGCCGTCGGTCTGGACGGTCGTGAGGATCGGTTCGACGGCCTTGGAATTGGCGAGATAGACCTTGGCATAGGCGGAGGCGCCAAGTTCTGCGTAGTCGAGCGTGCCGCCGAGCAGGCCCTGGACGACGCCGTCGTAGTCGGCTGCCGGGAAGAAGGAGACCTTCTCGACGCCGATCGCGGCGGGAAGCTTTTCCGACAGGCATTGGAAATTGCGCAGGCGGTCAGCCTCGTTTTCGCCGCCGAGAATGCCGACGCGGAATTCCTTGAGATCTTCGGCTGCGGCAGCGCCGGCAAGCGCTAGAAGCGCTGTCGCGGCGAAGAGTGCTTTCTTCAACATGGTTCTCTCCTGATTGACCGGTTCCCCGGTGGTCTTGCTGTTAGAAGAAGTGTGCCCTTGACGCGGGCGGTCGATCGCGGCCCCCCTCAGAGGCCTGCCAGGGCAACCGGTTGCAGGCCGGCGGACGCTTGAGCCGTGGCTGGCGCAGGCACGTTGATCGAGGTAGACGTCATGGTCTCGTCGATGCCGGCGCCATCCCTGTCAGTGCCGTAGATTTCCTTGACCGCAGCCGCGGTCAGCTCCGAAGGCTTGCCGTCGAAAACGACGCGGCCTGCAGCCATGCCGACGATGCGTTCGCAATAGTTGCGCGCCGTATCGAGCGTATGCAGGTTGGTGATGACGGTGATGCCCTCGCGCTCGTTGATGTCGCGCAGCGCATCCATGACGATTTTGGCGTTCAGCGGGTCGAGCGAGGCGATCGGCTCGTCGGCGAGCACCATCTTCGGGTTCTGCATCAGGGCGCGCGCGATCGCCACGCGCTGCTGTTGGCCGCCGGACAGCGTGCCGGCGGTCTGCAGCGCCGTCTGTTCGATGCCGAGGCGCTCCAGAGCCGCAATTGCATGAATGCGCTCGTCGCGGCTGAAGATGTTGAGGAGGCTCAGCATGGTTGGGCGATGATTGAGGCGGCCGAGCATGACATTGGTCAAAACGTCGAGGCGAGGGACGAGATTGAACTGCTGGAAGATCATCGCGCAATCGCGCTGCCAGTTGCGCAGGGCTTCGCCGCGTAGAGCAGAGACTTCGACGCCGCTGAATCGGATGGAGCCGGAAGTCGGCTCCTGCAGGCGGTTGATCATGCGAAGAAACGTGGATTTGCCGGCGCCCGAGCGGCCGATGATGCCGACCATTTGACCCTGCGGTATTCTCAAGGTCGTCTGGTCGACCGCTGTCTTGCCACCGAACCGCCGGGTCAAATCCGTTATTTCCAGCATCGCGCGTCCCTCGTCATTGCGTCTGAGGGGACATATTCCGCGTTCTTAACGGTGTAATGTCGGTTTTATGTCACTTTTATAATGTTGCCGATTTTCCCTTTGCTGTGCGACGGACAATGGATGTGTTGGCCAGCCCTTTTCTGCCCGGACGCCAGAACCTGCTGGCTAAGCTTAAAATCAGACTGGGCAAGTGTCGGGAAGGCATTGACTCTGTTTGTCTAATTTGATTTTGGTCCGATACCTAAAAGCCGGCCCCTCTGAGGCAGCCGGCGCGCATCGCTGATGCCTTCTTTCCCGGACAATGAATTGAAACAAAACTGTCACAAAACTGTTACGTGGTGCCTATAGACGGGAGCCGACGCCGAAGCGTCATCGTTAAATTCTACGGGAGAGTATCCATGAAGAAATATCTCGGAAGCTGCGCAGTCGCCGCTATTTTGCTGGCAACCGCAGGCGTCGCATCGGCTCGCGATCAAATCAAGATCGTCGGCTCCTCCACCGTGTTTCCTTACACACAGGCCGTCGCTGAAGAGTTTGCCAACAAGACGGGCAAGCCCGCTCCCGTCGTTGAGTCCACCGGCACCGGCGGCGGCTTCAAGGCCTTCTGCGGCGGCGTCGGCGAAGACTTCGCTGATATCACGGGTGCTTCCCGCGCGATCAAGGAATCGGAAGTCAAGCTCTGCGCCGGCAACGGCGTGACCGACATCACCGAAGCGCTGATCGGCTATGACGGCCTCTCGGTCGCCGTCTCCCGCTCCAACACGGGTGACTGGAACTTGACCAAAGCTCAGATCTTCCAGGCACTCGCTGCCCAGCTTCCCGACGGCAAGGGCGGCCTCGTCGCCAACCCGAACAAGAAGTGGTCCGACATCGACAAGTCCCTTCCGGACGTCAATATCGTAGCCTTCGGCCCGCCGCCGACATCCGGCACCCGCGACGCCTTCGTCGAACTGGTCATGCATCCGGGCTGCGAGAAGACCGCAGGCATGGCTGACCTCAAGAAGGCCGACGAGAAGAAATACACGGAAGCCTGCTCGCGCATGCGCCAGGACGGTCCGTTCATCGAAGCCGGCGAAAACGACAACCTCATCGTTCAGCGTCTTGAATCCGATCCGAATTCCGTTGGCATCTTCGGCTATTCGTTCCTCTATGAGAACGAAGACAAGCTCAAGGACATCAAGATCGAAGGCGTCGAGGCAAGCTTCGAGACCATCAAGGACGGCTCCTATCCGGTATCCCGCCCGCTCTTCATCTACGTCAAGAATGCGCATCGCGACGTCATTCCTGGCCTGAAGGAGTTCCTGGAAGAATATACTTCCAAGTCTTCGATGGGCGAGGACGGCTACCTTGCCGAACGCGGCCTGACGCCTCTCGACGAATCCAAGCGTGCGGAAGTCGAGAAGGCTGTCATGGAAGCCAAGAAGATCGGCTCGTAATATCGAACTTCACCGGCCGCCCGCGAACCCCGCGGGCGGCTTCTTCTCACATGGGGGCAACATGTCCGGTTATCTCTTCCTCGTATTGGTTGCCGCGGCCGTGATCGCGGCCTACTTCGGAGGCTCGCGCGCCCTCGCCGTCGCGACGACGGCAGGAACGAGCCGCATCAAGGCGCATTCCCGGCCGATTTACCACGGTCTCAATGCCGCGATTTGGACCGCTGTCCCCGCTTTCATCTTTCTTCTTCTCTGGCTCGCCTTCCAGTCCAGCGTCATCAATCAGCTTGTGCTCGCGTCGTATCCGGGCTCCGAAGCTATGGACGGTGCCGCACAGTCGCTGCTGATCGGGGAAATCCGCCAGGTTGCCGCCGGAAATCTGTTCCGCCAGCCGTCGCCTGAAGTCGCTGCCGCGGCCGAACATCTTCGGTCGCTCCAGACCTATTCCACCTCTCTGATGACGGCCATCAGCCTGTGCATCGTCGCCGTGGGTGCGTTCCTTGGCATGAAGGTGATCAGCCCACGGTATCGCGCCCGCCACAGTGTCGAAACGGCGGTGACGGGGTTCATGATGTTCTCCTCGCTCATGGCGATCATCATTACGCTTGGCATCGTCGGCTCGCTCGTCTTCGAAGCACTGCACTTCTTCGCCAAGGTTCCCGTGACCGAATTCCTCTTCGGCCTGCGTTGGGAGCCTCAGATCGCGATGCGCGCGGACCAGGTGGCGGGGCAGGGCGCGTTTGGCGTCCTTCCAGTCATCTTCGGGACGTTCGTCATCTCGGCGATTGCCATGCTGGTTGCGGTTCCGACGGGCATCTTGTCGGCTATCTATCTGACGGAATACGCCCATCCGCGCTTCCGCGCGGTCGTGAAGCCGCTTCTCGAAATTCTCGCAGGCGTACCGACGGTCGTCTATGGCTTCTTCGCCGTGCTGACGGTCGCCCCCGCTATCAGGGCTCTGGGCGCGTCCGTCGGGATACCCTCGTCGCCGAACAGCGCGCTTGCCACCGGCCTTGTCATGGGCGTGATGATCATCCCGTTCATCTCCTCACTTTCGGACGACGCCTTCGCCGCAGTGCCCCGTGCCATGCGCGACGGTTCGCTGGCCCTTGGCGCAACGAAGGGAGAAACGATCCGCAAGGTCCTGCTGCCGGCTGCTTTGCCGGGCATTATCGGCGGCGTTCTTCTTGCGCTTAGCCGCGCGGTCGGCGAAACGATGATCGTCGTCATGGCGGCCGGTCTGATCGCGAAGATCACTCTCAACCCATTCGACGCGGTCACCACCGTGACCGTCCAGATCGTCACGCTGCTGATCGGCGACTCCGAGTTCGACAACCCGAAGACGTTGGCAGCCTTCGCCCTTGGCCTCGTTCTCTTCCTAATCACGCTCGGTCTCAACCTCATTGCGCTGCGCACCGTGCGCAAGTACCGGGAGAAATACTGATGTCCACGACCGCAGTCGCCGGAACGCGCTTCAACTGGCATTCGGATGAAATGAAGGCGCGCCGAAAGGCCCGCTATGCAGCCGAACGCCGTCTCCGGGCCTATGGGCTGATCGCCATCGTCTTCGCGCTCGGCTTCCTCGCCTTCCTCGTTGGCTCGCTGACATTCACCGGGTACAAGGCGTTCACCCAGACCGTCGCCACCGTCAGCATCGACCTCAGCAAGGCGGAACTCGATACGAGCGACCTGATGAAGGCCGACTGGCGCGGCGCCGTGCGCGACGCGTTGCGCACCCAGATTGGGGACCTGCCTCGCAGACAGGAGAAGGCCTACTTCGATCTGTTCACATCGTCGGCACCGTTCCTCGTCCGCGATGCAGTCATCAAGGATCCCGCGCGCCTCAAGGGTCCGAGCACCATCGTCATTCCGCTGTCCGACCAGGCCGACCAGTTCGTCAAAGGCGAGATCAGCCGGGACACGCCCGAGAGCCAGCGGCGCATCAGCGACGAGCAGATCGGCATGCTGGACCAGCTCGTATCCAAGGGCGTGATCTCCAGCCCGTTCAACTGGGCGCTCTTCCTCAATGCCGACAGCCGCTTCCCGGAACTGGCCGGTCTGGCCGGCGCAATTTCCGGATCGTTCTGGTCGCTGCTGGTCTGCTTCGCGATCAGCTTCCCGATCGGCATCGCGGCGGCGATCTACCTGGAAGAGTTCGCTCCCAAGAACCGTTTCACCGACCTCATCGAGATCAACATCAACAACCTTGCGGCGGTCCCTTCGGTGGTCTTCGGTCTCCTCGGGCTCGCCGTCTTCCTGAACGGCTTCGGCCTGCCGCGGTCGTCTCCGCTCGTCGGCGGCCTTGTTCTCTCGCTGATGACGCTGCCGACGCTCATTATCGTCACACGCGTCTCGCTGAAGGCGGTGCCTTCCTCGATCCGCGAGGCGGCCCTCGGGGTCGGCGCCTCCAAGCACGAGATGATCTTCCACCACGTGCTGTCGCTCGCCATGCCGACCGTCATGACCGGCGCGATCATCTCGCTCGCGCGAGCTCTTGGCGAAACGGCACCGCTGCTGCTCATCGGCATGAATGCCTTCATCACGAGCCCGCCAGATGGTATCTTCGCCGCCTCGACGGCCCTTCCGAGCCAGATCTACATGTGGGCGGACAGCCCGGAGCGCGGTTTCGTCTCGAGAACCTCCGCCGCAATCCTCGTGCTTCTGGGCTTCCTCATATTGATGAATGCAATCGCCATCTTCCTCAGACAGCGCTTTGAGCGCCGCTGGTAACGGAGTAAGGATTATGAACATGTTGACCGAGACAGCAGTTGAGAAGGCTCTGGAGCAGAAAATGAACGCGACCGCCTACAAGATGGTCGGCAAGACGGTGTCTGTTTACTACGGCGAGAAGCGTGCGCTTTTCGACGTGAACCTGAACGTCCGCGAAAACACCGTTACCGCACTCATCGGTCCGTCGGGCTGCGGCAAGTCTACCTTCCTGCGGTGCTTGAACCGTATGAACGATACGATCGACAATTGCCGCGTCACGGGCGAAATCAAGCTGGACGACGCGGATATCTACGATCCGGACATCGACGTCGTGGAACTGCGCGCTCGCGTCGGCATGGTCTTCCAGAAGCCGAACCCGTTCCCGAAGTCTATCTACGAGAACGTTTCTTACGGACCCCGCATCCATGGAATTGCGAGGTCGAAGGCTGACCTTGATCAGATCGTCGAAAGCAGCCTTCACAAGGCCGGCCTCTGGAACGAGGTCAAGGACCGCCTGCAAGAATCCGGCACCGGTCTGTCGGGCGGCCAGCAGCAGCGCCTGTGCATCGCACGCGCAGTCGCCGTCAGCCCGGAAGTCATCCTGATGGACGAACCGTGCTCGGCGCTCGATCCGATCGCGACCGCCAAGGTCGAGGAGCTGATCCATGAGTTGCGCGAGAACTTCAGCATCGTGATCGTGACGCACTCGATGCAGCAGGCGGCCCGCGTTTCGCAACGCACCGCCATGTTCCACCTCGGCAATCTCGTCGAGGAGAATGACACCGACAAGATGTTCACCAATCCGGACGACCCGCGCACTCAGGATTACATCATGGGCCGCTTCGGCTGATCTTTGGCGTCGGAAACCGTAGAGACAATCAAGGACGTTCCTCATGGCATCGACCCATATCTATTCCGCCTACGACGACGATCTGAAGTTCTTGTCCCGCCGCATCTCGGAAATGGGCGGGCTTGCCGAGCAGATGGTGTCGGACGCCGTCCGCGCGCTGGTCCACGGCGATGCGGGCCTGGCTCAGAAGGTCATCTCCGACGACGTGATCATGGATCATGCGGAGCGCGAGATCGGCGACAAGGCGGTCGTCACGATCGCCCGCCGCCAGCCGGTGGCCTCCGACCTTCGCGAGATCATGGGTTCGATCCGCATCGCGGCCGATCTCGAGCGCGTCGGCGATCTCGGCAAGAACACCGCCAAGCGTGTCATCGCGGTGCAGAGCACCGGCGTTCCGCGCAAGCTCGCCCGCGGTCTCGAGCATCTTTCCGAACTGGCGCTGGTCCAGCTCAAGGAAGTACTCGACGTCTATGCATCGCGTTCAGCCGACAAGGCGAAGTCGATCCGCGAGCGCGACGAGGAGATCGACGCGATGTACACCTCGCTGTTCCGCGAGATGCTGACCTACATGATGGAAGATCCGCGCAACATCACGAGCTGCACGCATCTTCTCTTCTGCGCGAAGAACATCGAGCGCATCGGCGATCACGCAACCAACATTGCCGAAACGATCTATTACATGGCGACCGGCGCACAGCCGGAAGGCGAACGTCCGAAGGACGACACTGCCAACACCGTCGGCGCGGTCACGGAATGACAATTCCGAACCGGCCCTCAGGAGACAGAACCGAATGATCCCGAGAGTTGCAGTCGTTGAAGACGAAGAAGCACTGAGCGTGCTTCTTCGCTATAACCTTGAGGCCGAAGGTTTCGAGGTCGACACCATCCTGCGCGGCGACGAGGCCGAAATAAGGCTTCAGGAGCGAACGCCGGACATTCTGATCCTCGATTGGATGCTGCCGGGTGTGTCGGGCATAGAGCTTTGCCGCCGCCTGCGCATGCGTCCGGAAACGGAGCGCCTGCCGATCATCATGCTGACGGCGCGCGGCGAGGAAAGCGAGCGTGTGCGCGGCCTTTCCACCGGCGCCGACGACTACGTGGTCAAGCCGTTCTCTACGCCCGAGCTCGTTGCCCGCGTCAAGGCGATGCTGCGCCGCGCCAAGCCCGAGGTGCTCTCTACGGTGCTGAAATGCGGCGATATCGAACTCGACCGCGAAACGCATCGTGTTCACCGCAAGAGCCGCGAAGTTCGTCTCGGCCCGACCGAATTCCGTCTCCTGGAATTCCTGATGTCGTCGCCCGGCCGCGTCTTCTCGCGTTCGCAGCTTCTGGACGGTGTCTGGGGCCACGACATTTATGTCGACGAGCGCACCGTGGACGTCCATGTCGGCCGCCTGCGCAAGGCGCTGAACTTCTCCAACATGCAGGACGTCATCCGCACCGTCCGCGGCGCAGGATATTCGATGGAAGCATAGCAGGGAGACCAGAGAAATGTCGGTGCGGATACTTGTTGTCGAGCAGGACGAAGATCTGCTCACGACACTGAAGCATGCTCTGGAGACAGAAGGATATTCGGTGAACTGTCTTCAACCGCATGCGTCGTTGGTCGAGCTCGTGGCGTTGCGGCTGCCTGATGCGGTAATATTCGGTGCGCCGGCTCCTGGCTCGATGGCAATCTCGACATGCCGCCAGTTCCGGACGACTGAAGCGACCGCCCGCCTTCCGATCGTAGTGCTCCTGGACTCGGCCTTCGAGCAGGACCGGTTGGCCGTCCTGTCCGCCGGAGCCGACGACTGCCTCATTAAGGCAGTCTCTCCCGTGGAACTCCTCATCCGCTTGCGGAACCTCCTGCGGCGTCTCAATCCAGCGCTGCTGGAGAGCACGCTGAAGGTCGGGGATCTGACGCTCGATAAGAACGCTCGCCGGGTTCACAGGCAGAAGAAAGAGGTCAAGCTCGGTCCCACCGAGTTCAGGCTGCTCGAGTTTCTGATGAAGTCCCCCGGCCGCGTCCACTCCCGATCGGAATTGAGGGCATCGCTGTGGGGTAACGATGCCAGTGTCGATGAGCGCGCTGTCGACGTGCACATAGGGCGTCTCCGGAAGGGCATCAGTTTCGGCAAGACCGACAAGGTGATCCGGACGGTGCGTGGCGCCGGCTACGCACTGGGCGACTTCTGATCTGGATCAGGTTCCGATCCTATCCCATCGCTGTGCGCGCAGATTGAGGTGCGCGATACTGTGTTCTCGCAATGCGTGTGTCACGTCGATTTCACGCGACTGCCTATATTAGGGTGTGCTTAGTCGCGCTGGAGGTGATTCGCCTTCGGCTGCCATGCTCGCCTAAGGGCGTCACCCATATAATCCAAGCCGGGATGAGGCGTCGGGCCCGATAGGCCACGCTCGTCCCAGGCTACAGCTATTTGGTTGAAGCGATTTGGAGTATTCCATGACGATCAAGACGGCGTTGTTGAGAATGTCCCTGATTATCGTCTCCGGGTGGGTCATGGTTGGCACTATCACCTTGGTGATGTTCTATTGACCGGCGAGGTGTAACGGCATGCGGTTCCTGGTGTACACGAAAACGATCGCTGAACTCGATTATGACGAAGAGACGCGCGTCTTGACGATCATCTACCGGGACGGCCAATTGCGATCGGTTCCCCATGTCGATCCCAAGATCATGATGAAGATGGTTGCACAGCTTCCTCCGGAACGATCCCTCTACCTGATGCAGGCGGCGATCTGAACGCCGCGGCCAAGGCAAGATGCGACCGCACTTGGCGTCAATGTATGGCCTCCATAAAAGCACGGCGATAGAACGCGCCGAGGTTGATCCGTTCTGCAGCGACCGCCACAAGCTTCTTTTCCAGACGGCGCTCGCATTCCCGCGATCGGGCCGTCCGCGGCCTGCCATGCGGTGTCGTAGGCTTTAACCGAATCCGTGGTCCGACGTCGTCGCGATACTGGGCAAGCGTCATGCCGGCCTTGATCAGCAGAGTTCTTATCTGCGGACGGTGCTCGGCAGCGATGACGAGGCCAAACGACTTGATCAAGACAGGCTTTGGGACTGGCAGCTCGATCTCGTCGATGATGTCATTTCCCACTTGGGCTTCCTCGGCGAACACGAGGTACTGGTCCACCAGGTCATGAGCGGCCTCCAGGGTCTCGGTGTCCGGGCTGTACCGGCACCAGGTGTCACCAAAAGCACTCGGCGATCCGTATGACATCACGAGCTCCTCCGCCCTTCAAATGAACGCGGAAACTGGCTGATTGTTCAAAGGATGCCGCAAGTGGCGCGAAAGCTGCGGCTTTGTCACGATCATTTGCCCCGCGACGGTGGGATCAGGGCTGGTACGTGACCTCGATACTCGCCTGATCCAGCGTACCGGCACGGACGAAGAGGCCGACCGTGGCGGCGGGGCTTTTTCATCGAGGGGATGTACAGCGCCTTCAGGAAGCTTGCTATCGCTGCCCGCCCGGTGGAGTTCGGAGGCGGTGGAGGGCAGGGTGGACATCGTCCAGTGCCACCAGCCGGAACCGGTCGGAGCATCCAGATCATAAGCCATGATGGCGAAGCTCTTGGTGCGGGCCGCCGCTCCGGACCAGGAAGGGTCTGGGAGACGTTGCCACCCGCAGCCAAATCCTTTGAAGACCTGGCGTCGGCCTGGGGCTTGCCGGCCGTGAGGTCTTTTGAGGTCAGTTTCATTTCGGACTGGGCGGCCGTGACGCAATCGCTCGTTTGCCATGGAAGCCCGACCAAGTCAGTACGTCCAACGCTTAAAATGATCCTCCTGATTTCAGCGTTGAAAGTCTGGCGGCACAATGGTTCGGTGGGAGGCAAAATCCACACTTGCCACCTGGGAGCCAGCTAAACTTTGCGATGATAGCTGGCGGCGGACGAGCCGGGCGTGAACCGCATTTCATGCAGCGTTTGTATCGCCAAGCGTGCAGAACTCTGTTGAGAAGCGGAAGGGTGCGTGACCCCTTCTCGGGTATTGTTGAGCGCATATGGGTCGACATCAGCGATCAAGTGGCTGGGTAGCGCGGTCATCTGCCGCATAGTGTTTTCCCAGGTGGTGCGCTGCAGTTGCCTTGCCCTGAACGCAAAGAAGATGTCCAGAATGCTGTGTGCAGCCTCGGTCATTATAGCCTCCTTTGTTTATCGAGCCATGATGCTAAAATAGCTTTGCGTTGACTTTCAAACAAACGAAATGATATGGTGCTTAATATCAGAAAAATTGAAAGATGCGACGATGACTATGCCCTTTCGCCGCCCGATCCCCTTGCTCGACAATGATGTTCTAAGAACCTTTGTCGCCATTGCGGAAACAGGTAATTTTTCAACTGCAGCCGAAGCTGTGTTCCGCACGCCGTCGGCGGTTTCCATGCAGATCAAGAAGCTCGAGGAACAGCTCGGCGCGACGCTCTTCATGCGTGATGCGCGTTCGGTGACGCTGACGCAGCACGGCGAGCTCTTGCTGACCTACGCTCGCAATATCTTGGCGCTCTCCAACGAGGCGGTCTCTCGCTTCATCATGCCCGAACTCAGCGGCGTCGTGCGGCTCGGTGCGCCGGAGGATATCGGCGAGCGGCTGCTGCCAAGTATCCTGAAGAGCTTCGCGGAGAGCTATCCGGGCATCATGGTCGACGTGACGATCGACATGAGCCTCGGCCTCAAGAAGCGCATGGAAGAGCAGAGGTTGGATCTGGCGCTGATCAATTGCGCCACGCGGCCATTCCCGACCGGCGGGGAGATCGTGTTTCGTGAGCGCCTTGTCTGGGCAGGCGCCAAATGCGGTACTGCCCACAGGCGCGATCCCCTGCCGATCTCGATCTGGGAGGATGGCTGCATCTGGCGCCAGGAGGCACTGGCGCAGCTTGAGCGTAACAAGCGGCCTTACCGCGTCGCCTATCTCAGCGGCCATACGATGGCGCAGCGCGCCGCCGTGCTTTCCGACCTTGCGATCGCGCCCCTGCCGCGCTCCTATGTGGCGGATGGCATGGTGATGCTCGGTGCGCAGGAAGGCCTGCCTGAACTCGGCTCGTTCGACATCCGGCTGCTGACGGCCTCGCAGCTCTCGGGCCCAATGGAGGCGGTTGCCGACAGCATCCGCTTTGCTTTCGCGGAAAAGGCAAAGGCCGCCGCTGCTTGATCCGGACGGCGAGGAACTTTATTGGATTTTGGCGCGTTGAACGGCCGGAGCAGCGCAGGCTGCTTAGGTCGCGCGATTTCTAGTTTGCGAAAGAGGATTTCCAAAATGACGATAACGGTCAAAATCGGCGCAGCGCTGATGCTGCTTCTGGCGCTTTCTTCCTGCGGCAATACCATCCGTGGCATGGGCCGTGATACGGCAAACGCCGTCAATGCGACACAGGATGCCGGCCATTCGGTCAACCGCGCCGCACGCCGCTAAAATCTTTTCAGATCGTTGCGGCAGGGTAGGCGCGTTCGAGGCCGCCCGATCGGTTAAGGCCAGTGCGGAAAGCAAGATAGGCAGGATGCTGGCTTGATTTCGCCGCTTCCGTCAAACGGATCTGAAGCCGCGCCGGTGCGGCTTCACCAATCCACATTCCGGTATTTTCCAGTTTCAGAGAATTAAGAAAAGGCGCAGCCGCGGCAAGATCCAGATACCGATGCAAGCCGTCGACCAGGCTGTCGTCTTGCGCTGCATTTTCCATGAGCAGCGCAAGATACAACCTGTCCGCTTCGGAAGCGCCTGCAAATTTGCTGGCAACAGTCTCGCGATCGGGAAAGGAAGCGGCTGGCGTCATCGGTCATCCATTGCGTTGCTGCCATGGCCCGGCAGTCGTTTGAAGAGCCATCAGCCTAGGAGCGATAGCCTACGCGAGGCTGAATTGCTCAAAGAGCGGCCTTCACTTTTTCAGCCACGGCAGCCGGCATCCACCGCGTCCAGAGTTCGGGGTAGTTACGCAGAAAATAGAGCGCGGCGTTCTCGCTGCTTTCCCGGTTTTCGTCCTGCCACGCCAGAATGTCGTTTATGGTGTTGTTGTCCCAGGTGCGGGAACGCAAGTAGTCGACTTCCGGACCGGCACGGTCGGCAAAGGCCTTGGTGACGACGGTAAAGGCCTGGGAGACGGGATAGGCGTTAAGCTGCGGACGCGCGCAGCCTTCGACCGAGGTGCAGGCCAGCCATTCCGCCTTGTCGTGGCTGACACCCATACTGAGCAGTGTCATGTCGTATTTGCCGAGGATCGCTGTTGGTGCCCAGTAATAGCCGAGCCAGCCGACTTTGGCGTCGAAGGCCGCACCGATCGAATCGTCCAGGCTTTGCGGGCTTTCGCTGTCGATCAGCTCGAAACCGGCCTTCTCGCCGTTTAAGGCTCTGAAGAGATTGGCTGTCGAAATCCGGCAGCTCCAGCCCGGCGGACAATTGTGGACGGCGCCCTTGGAGGCATTCTTCGGCGCGGGAAAGAGGTCTGGTCTTTTCAGGGCATCCTGCACGGAGCGGATGTCGGGATTTGCATCGGCGATGAATTTCGGGATCCACCAGCCTTCGATTGCGCCATCCGACAAAATCTCGGAGGCCTGGATCAGGCGCCCGCTCTTCACTGCCGTCTCGAGTTGAGTCCTGACAGACGCGGTCCAGAGTTCCGGTGCGATATCGGGTTCGCCGCTCTGATCCATCGAAGCAAAAGTGGGTACTGTATCGCCCGCCACGGTCCTGACATTGCATCCATAGCCGTTTTTAAGAATGAAGCTGTCGAAGTTGGCGGCAATCGCCGCCGAGGCCCAACTCATCTCCGCGATCGCAACATTACCGCAATCAGCCCGCGCGGCGCGGCCGCCGGCCACGAAACCTACGGCAATAAACAGCGAAGCCAGGATGATCTTCATTCGCTTGTTCCCCAGTTTTTGATGCTGACATGCAGCTTTTGGATGTAATACTAACCGCGCAATGCGTTCGTTCAATGAATGAAATGCAGTCGTTTTGCCGTCGCAATTTCAGGTGCAATGCTTTTTTGTCCATCGCGACCGCGGCCTGGAACATTCCGATTACTTCCCAGCCTACGCCCTTGACACGGCAATTGAAATCCGCTTGTGGCCGAAAATTTTTGAGCTAAATGACTGATTTCAATGATCTAATATTCCCGCTGATCCGCAAGCGAAAACTTGCATCCGAGCTTGAGGCAAAACGCCCTCAATGAACTGCATGCAGATCGAGAACCGGCAAAATGTCAAAAAAAGTCGAAATCCGCGATTGCCGAGTTCCGCAATAACACTCCGGTAAGAATGTCACGTTATCAGTTGAATCACGGCGGGGGACAACCGCCGCTTTCTCCGGATCAGGTAGTGCGTCCCGGAGAATACGAGTTTCGCCGTGTATTGGCGAATACGCCAGAGTTTTCGGCAAACCGCGCGCGCCCGCCAGCCCGCGCGGTTTTCGCATTTCGGACAGACGATTGACCGCGGATCATGCCGCGTTGTAGGCCTCATCGCATGACCAAGTCGATCATGTTGCAGGGAACCGGCTCGGATGTCGGCAAGACGGTACTCGTTGCAGGGCTTTGCCGGCTTGCGGCCAATCGCGGCCTCAAGGTGAAGCCTTTCAAGCCTCAAAATATGTCGAACAACGCGGCTGTCGCCGATGACGGCGGGGAGATCGGCCGGGCGCAGTGGCTGCAGTCGCTTGCGGCGCGCACGTCCTCGTCGATACACATGAATCCGGTTCTCCTCAAGCCGCAATCTGAAAACGGCAGCCAGGTCATCGTACAGGGCAAGGTCTTCGGGCAGGCGAAAGCCCGTGACTACCAGAGGTTAAAGCCGCTGCTTCTTGAGCATGTGCTGCAGAGCTTTGCGATCGTCTCGGAAGGCGCCGATGTCGTCATCGTCGAGGGTGCGGGCTCGCCGGCCGAAATCAACCTGCGTCTCGGCGATATCGCCAATATGGGCTTTGCCACCCGCGCCAAGGTGCCTGTCGTGCTTGTCGGCGATATCGATCGTGGCGGCGTGATCGCCTCTCTTGCCGGCACGCACGCGATCCTTTCAGATGACGACCGCGCGATGATTTCCGGCTATATCATCAACAAGTTCCGCGGCGATGTTTCGCTCTTCGATGACGGCAATGCAGCTATCAATCGTTTCACCGGATGGCCGTGTTTCGGCGTGGTGCCCTGGCTGAAGGCGGCCGCCCGCTTGCCGGCGGAGGATGCCGTTGTGCTGGAGCGACTCGCCCGGGGCGCCCCCGGTGCGTTGAAGATCGCCGTTCCGGTTCTGCCGCGCATTGCCAATTTCGACGACCTCGATCCTCTGCGTGCCGAGCCGGATGTCGAGCTCGTCTTCGTGAAGCCGGGAGACCGGCTGCCGGGCGATGCAGCGTTGGTGATCCTGCCCGGGTCGAAATCGACGATTTCCGACCTGCGTGATCTGCGCGCTGCCGGCTGGGATCGCGATCTGGAGACGCACGTTCGGCGTGGCGGGCGGGTCATAGGCATCTGCGGCGGGTATCAGATGCTCGGGCGCACGGTTCGCGATCCGCTCGGCATCGAGGGGACGAGCACTGCGACACCGGGTCTCGGATTGCTTGATGTCGAGACCGAAATGGCGCCGGAAAAGACCGTGCGGAACAGCCTGGCGGTCTCGGCCGAACACGGCGTTCCGCTTGCCGGCTACCAGATCCATCTGGGTGTCACGACCGGGCCGGACTGCGCTAGGCCATCAGCGGTGATCGACGGTGTGGCCGATGGCGCGGTATCTGCTGGCGGCCGGATCATGGGCACCTATCTGCACGGCCTTTTCGGCAGCGATGCCTATCGCGGCAAGCTCCTCGAGAGCTTCGGCCTATCCGGCGAACGGCGGAGCTACCGTCAAAGCGTCGATCAGGCGCTCGACGAGGTCGCGGACGAACTCGAAACCCATCTCGACAAAGGCTGGCTGGCCGGATTTCTTGGCTAGATTTCGCCGGAGACCTCGCGGCGTCTGCGGTCGAGCTCTTCGCTGTAGCGGCGAAGCGTATAGCTTTCGCTGAGCTGGCCGACGACGCGGCGCTCGATCAGATTGTTGAGTACGGCGAGTGCTTCGCTCTTCGTCTTGTCGAAGATCGCCGCCGCCTGCTTTGCGTTCATCTGCGGCTGCAGGAAGTCGTTCCGGTAGCGAATGAAGTCCTTCAGATCCTTGCCCTCGTCGTCGGTGTCGACCGGGCTCGCGTAGATTTCCGGAACGAGCACGATGCCGGCATATTTGTCGGAGTCGTCGACGAGTATGACGCGCTGCCTCGATCCGATCGGGAAGGCCTTCTTGAATTCATCAATCGTGATGCTGGCCTTGGCCGTTTTGACGTCCGAGCGCATCAGCTTGTCGACCGTCAGATTGCGGATCCAGCCGACATCATGGGCGCTGCGGATGCTTTCGCCACGAAGATGGAAACGCCATGTCGCGAAGGAGTAGCCGAACGTGTTGCGCACGACGAGCGACGAGGTGATGACGGCCGCAAGTACCAGCGCGGTGATCGGAAAGTCTCCGGTTATCTCAAGGGCCAGGAACGTCATCGTCAGCGGTCCTCCGATGACCGCAACGGCGAGCGAACTCATACCGACCACGGCATAGATCACGGGCGTCAGCGTCGCATGGGCGAAATAGGGGGCAGAATAGGCGAAAAGCTTGCCGAGCAGCGCGCCCATGAAGAGTGAGGCGAAGAAGAGGCCGCCCCTGAAGCCGGAACCGATGGAGATCGCTGATGCGAAGGATTTCAGCAGGAGAAGACCGATCAGGACCGGGACGGCAACATCACGCCCAAGGTTCAGATGCAGCGCGCCATGGCCCGCCGAAAGCACCTGCGGCGTAATCATCGCCAGAAGGCCGACGACGATGCCGCCGAGCGCCGGACGAAGCGGCGTCGGAACGGAACTTTTGCGCGCCAGCTCCTCGATAAAGGCTACGCCCTGCATGATCAGGACGCCGACGCCGGCGCAGAAGGCGCCAAGCAACAGGGCAGGGACATAATCAGCCGGAACCACGGTGCCGAATTCACCGACATCGATCATGAAATCGCTTCCCGCCAGCAGGCGCGCGACGAGCGTCGAGACGAGCGCGGAAACGACGACCGGCGTCAGCGCAACGATCGTGTAGGTGCCGATGATGAGCTCGAACGCATAGAAGGCGCCTGTCAGTGGTGCGTTGAAGGCCGCCGCGATCGCCCCCGCTGCGCCGCAGCCGACAAGGACGCGCAGATCTGCACGGCGGAGCTGCAGCTTCAGTCCGAGCTTGGAGGCGATACCCGCCGCGAGCTGAACATAGCCGGCCTCGAGGCCGACGGAGGCGCCGAAGCCGTTCGAAACCAGATTCTGCACGGCGACGATGATGCTGTCCGTCAGCGACAGCCGTCCACCATGCAAAGCGTTTGCTTCGATGGGATCGACCATGGGCTTCTTGCGGGTTCGCGCGAGAATGAAAAATAGAAGGCCGAGCAGAATCCCGCCGCAGACCGGCGCCATCAGAAGCAGGAATTTGTCGTTTGTCTGCGAAGAACTCAGCCGTTCGATGTCGCTGATGCCGAAGATCAAGCGGTGCAGCTCGCGCGACAGGAGGCTCATGCCGGTGACAGCCAGGCCCGACGTCACGCCGACGGCGATCCCTGCGAACACCATACCCATTTCACTGCGGCGGGCAAGCGCACGAAGCCGCCCGGCGTCGAGCAGGCGGTAGAGCCGGTAGAGGCGCGGGAAATTCAATTTCGTGAGCATATGCAAAGAACTAGGTGGCGGCCAACAGCGTCAAGGGCGATAGCGGCGCTTGCTCCCGAAATATGGCGAAAGCCCGGCGCGAAAGGCACCGCGAATTGGAAGCTGTTCGCCGCCGGTCTCATTTGGGTCCTCGCAATTGACTTCGGATGGCGGCTTGCCTAACGATGGATTTCTTACGGATGGTTCCGGGGCGGCAGATGCCGTTGCGGATGAAAAGGGAATGTGAAGGGACGGACCCAAGCCGGGCGTCTTTATCACAGCCGACCCCGCGACTGTAGAGCGGTCAGGGTCTTCTGTCCGGCATTCAGGCCAATTCACGGCTGTTTCGCATGTGCGGATCAGCTGAAGTGGCTGGGGCGCCGGAAAAGCCACTGGAAATGCATTGTGATCAGCCGGGGCAGGACGCCTCTATTTCTACGAATCGTCCGCCTTTTCACGAGAATGCAGCCGGGAAGGCAAGGAAGATCCACTGGCGCGATCAGGGGCGACCTTAGATGGTCGCCCCGGTCGCCGATACCCGCGAGCCAGGAGACCTGCCATGCGTGCCGGGCAAAGAGCCCGTTCTGGGGCATGTTCCCCGCTGCCAGCACGGAGGTTGTCATGGCTCAACGATGGAATTCCATGCTGCATTTTGTGGCGTCTTTGCGGGACACAGCACTTTCGACGTTCCGCATTGCTGTCCTCGGGTTTAACGCGAGGATTGTCACAAGAATCCAGCCACGGCGCGTCCGCGCCGTGAATGAAACAGCCATCTCGAAGGTGTTTTCCGCGCCGAAGGTCTTGGGGGCACTGGATTCCTGTGACAAGCACAGGAATGAGGGTTGGCTGCGCTATACCTCGGCAGCGCCGTTCCTGACGCCGCAGGCCTCCAGATGACGCATTCCACATGCGGCACCGCCTTCGTCCTCGGCGGCGCGCGTTCCGGCAAATCCCGTTTTGCTGAGCAGGTGATTGCCGATAGCGGCCTTGAGCGCCACTACGTCGCGACGGGCCGGGCCTGGGACGAGGAAATGCGTCAGCGGATCGAGAGCCACAAAAACGCTCGCGGACCGCTCTGGACGACGCATGAGGAGCCGCTGGAGCTCGTCCCCCGTCTCTCCATTATCGACCGCGAGGGCCGGGCGATCCTCGTCGATTGTCTGACGCTCTGGGTCACAAATCTGATCATGGAGGAGCGCGACATGGCAGCGGAATTCGCGGCACTTGCCGCGTGGTTGCCGAGGGCAAGAGCGCGGCTCGTCGTCGTTTCCAATGAAGTCGGCCTCGGCATCGTGCCGGAAAACCGCATGGCGCGGGATTTCCGCGATCATGCGGGACGGCTGCACCAGATGATAGCGGCGGAAGCCGCGGAAGTGTATTTCGTCGCGGCCGGTTTGCCGCTGAAAATGAAGGGTTGAACCTATGAGCCAGCAGAAGATCCCCGCAACCGTCATTACCGGATTCCTCGGCGCCGGCAAGACGACGATGATCCGCAACCTGCTTTCCAACACTGGCGGCAAGAAGATTGCGCTGATCATCAACGAGTTCGGCGATCTCGGCGTCGATGGCGATGTATTGAAAGGCTGCGGCGCGGAAAACTGCACTGAGGACGATATCATCGAACTGACCAACGGCTGCATCTGCTGCACCGTTGCCGACGATTTCATTCCGACGATGACGAAGCTTCTCGAGCGCGCGCAGCGTCCGGATCATATCGTCATCGAAACTTCCGGCCTTGCCCTGCCGCAGCCGCTCGTTGCCGCCTTCAACTGGCCGGATATCCGCAGCGAAGTGACCGTCGATGGCGTCATCACCGTCGTCGACAGCGCGGCCGTCGCGGCCGGCCGTTTTGCTGACGATCACGATGCGGTGGATGCGCGCCGCGCAGACGACGCCTCGCTCGATCATGAAAGCCCGATCGAAGAACTCTTCGAGGACCAACTGACCTGCGCCGACCTCATCGTGCTCAACAAGACCGATCTCCTCGACGGCGAAGGCCTCAGCCGCGTACGCCACGAAGTGGCTTCCCGCATCGCCCGCAAGCCGGCGTTGATCGAGGCGAGGAACGGCGAGGTTCCGGCAAGCGTGCTGCTCGGCCTTGGCATAGGTACTGAAGAGGACATCGGCAACCGCAAGTCTCATCACGAGCTGGAGCATGAGGCCGGCACGCCGCACGATCACGACGAGTTCGACAGCTTCGTGGTCGAGCTTGGGCCGATCCACGATCCGGCAGGCTTCGCCGAGAAGCTGAAAGGCGTGATCGCCGAGCACGATGTTCTGCGCCTGAAGGGTTTTGCCGATGTCGCGGGCAAGCAGATGCGGTTGCAGGTCCAGGCCGTTGGAAGCCGTATCGACCACTATTTCGACCGCGCCTGGGCGCCGGGCGAAGCGCGCGGCACACGGCTTGTGGTGATCGGCCTGCACGAGATGGATCAGATCACCGTCCGCAAGGCCATCCAGGCACTCGTCTAAGGCTCGGCCATGCATCTGCTTCTTGCCCACAGAGGAACGATCAGCGACGGCGACGAGGCGATCGACCTCGGCCAATCGCCCGCCGATATCCTGTTCCTGTCTGCGGCGGATACGGAGCTTGCGGCGATCGCCGCGGCTCACGCGCAAGGCAAAAGGCCTTTCACGCTCCGCCTCGCCAGCCTGATGAGCCTCAAACACCCAATGTCCGTCGATGCCTATATCGAACGCACGGCGAGGTGCGCAAAGCTGATCATCGTCCGGGCGCTTGGGGGCGCGAGTTACTTCCATTACGCGCTGGAGGCGCTGCATGCCTGCGCAGCGCGGCATGGTGCAATGATTGCGGTACTGCCCGGGGATTCGAAGCCGGATGCGGGATTGACGCCATTTTCGAACGTGCCGCTCGACGATCTCAACGCGCTCTGGGCTTATCTGATCGAAGGCGGCGACGGGAATTCGCGAAGCTTTCTCGATTACGCGACGGCGATGCTCTCGGGCGATGAAAAGCCAGGCGCGGCTGCGCCCCTGATGAAAGCGGGTATCTGGTGGCCGGGTCGAGGCGTGATTGGAGTTGAGGAGTGGAAAGCTGTTTCCGCCTCCGGTATTCCAAACTCGAAGGAAGAGGCCGGATTCAAGCCCACCGTCGCCATCAGCTTCTACCGCGCGCTCGTGCAAAGCGGCGAAACGGCCCCCGTTGAGGCGCTCATCGAAGCGCTGGCGGCGGAAGGTCTGCGCCCTCTGCCGATCTTCGCTTATAGTCTCAAGGATCCGCTATCTACCGGCATTCTCGAGCGTATCTTTGCAGAGGCGCCGCCCGATGTGGTGATCAACACCACCGGCTTTGCCGTGTCTGCGCCCGGCGCCGATCGCGCGCCGAGCGTGCTTGAATCAAACGGCGCCGTCGTTCTCCAGGCGATTTTCTCCGCCACATCCAAGGAGGCGTGGGCCTCGTCATCGCAAGGCCTTTCCGCGCGCGATCTCGGCATGAACGTCGCGCTGCCGGAGGTCGATGGCCGCGTGCTGGCGCGGGCCGTTTCGTTCAAGTCTGCCGCCCGTTACGACGCTGCTGTCGAAGCCAATATCGTCGCTAGCGAGCCGGATACCGGTCGTATGCGTTATACGGCGCAACTCGCCGCCAACTGGGCGCGCCTCCGAAACAGGCAGCTTGCGGGCCGGCGGATCGCGCTGGTGCTTGCAAACTACCCAAGCCGTGACGGACGTCTCGGAAACGGCGTCGGCCTCGATACGCCAGCCGGCACGATCGAAGTGCTGAAGGCGATGCGGGATGCGGGTTACGCTGTTTCCGGTTTCCCGGCCGATGGCGATGCGCTGATGCGGCACCTCGCCGAGGGGCCGACCAATTCCGGACACGATTGCAAGGTGATCCGCGAGACGCTTTCCTTGAGTGGGTACAAAGCGTTCTTTGCATCTCTTCCGAAAAAGATTCAAGACGAGATTGCCGCCCACTGGGGGGATCCGGCGTCCGATCCCTATTTCACGGACGGCAGTTTCGCCCTGCCTTTCACCCGCTTCGGAAATCTTCTCATCGGCATCCAGCCTGCACGCGGCTACAACATCGATCCGAAGGAAAGCTACCATTCGCCGGACCTCGTGCCGCCGCATGGCTATCTTGCCTTTTATGCCTTCCTCCGCGAGGAATTCGGCGCCGATGCCGTGATTCATATGGGCAAGCACGGCAATCTGGAATGGCTGCCGGGCAAGGCGATGGCGCTGTCTTCGGAATGTTATCCGGAAGCGATCCTCGGCCCGCTGCCGCATCTCTATCCCTTCATCATCAACGACCCGGGCGAAGGCACGCAGGCCAAGCGGCGCTCCAGCGCCGTCATCATCGATCACCTCACGCCGCCGCTGACGCGGGCCGAGAGCTATGGCCCGTTGAAAGACCTGGAAGCACTGGTCGACGAATATTACGAGGCCTCCGGCGGCGACCCGCGGCGTATTCGGCTGCTCGGCAAGCAGATCCTTGATCTCGTCGCCGATATTGGTCTCGACCGGGATGCGGGGATCGCCAAAGGCGAGAGCGGGGACGAGGCGCTGAAGAAGCTCGACGCCTATCTTTGCGATCTGAAGGAAATGCAGATTCGCGATGGCCTGCATGTCTTCGGTGTTGCGCCGCAGGGCCGGTTGCTGACTGATCTCACGGTGGCACTGGCCCGCGTTCCGCGCAGTTTGGGCGAGCGGGGCGATGCCAGCCTGCACCGGGCGATCGCGGCAGATGCGTTCCTTGGGTTCCCTCTTCTCCTGAACGCGGAGAAGGGCCAGGTTCTCTCCGTTGGGGAGAAGGGACAGTTGCCAGCCTTCGACCCCCTCGATTGCGATATGTCGACGCCCTGGCTCGGCCCGCGGCCATCGCTGTTGGTAGAGACCTCCAATACCCCCTGGCGCACCAACGGCGACACCGTCGAGCGCATCGAATTGCTTGCCGCAGAACTGGTCTCCGGTGAAATTCAGTGCCCGCCTGACTGGCCTGCAACCCAATCGGTTCTGACCGAGATCGAAACCCACCTGAAGCCTTCCATCCTCGCCTGCGGCAAGGCTGAAATCGCAGGCCTTCTTCGCGGTCTCGACGGCCGCTTCGTCACTCCAGGTCCGTCCGGCGCGCCGACGCGGGGGCGGCCGGACGTGCTGCCGACAGGGCGAAATTTCTACTCAGTCGATAGCCGCGCCGTTCCGACGCCTGCAGCCTTCGAACTCGGCAAAAAATCCGCCGAATTGCTCGTCCGGCGCTACGTGCAAGACCATGGCGACTGGCCGGTCTCGTTCGGGCTGACGGCCTGGGGCACATCGAACATGCGTACCGGCGGCGACGATATCGCGCAAGCGCTGGCGCTGATCGGCGTCAAGCCGGTCTGGGACATGACATCGCGGCGCGTCACCGGCTACGAGATCATTCCGCCCGCGCTGCTGGGGCGCCCGCGCGTCGACGTGACGCTGCGTATCTCCGGCTTCTTCCGGGATGCCTTTCCCGAGCAGATCGCGCTATTTGACAGGGCAATCCGCTCTGTAGGCGCTCTGGATGAAGACGCCGCAGACAACCCGATCGCCGCCCGCATGCGCGTCGAAGCCGCGCGCCTTGCCGCAGCCGGCCTCGATGAGGCATCAGCACAAAAGCGCGCGGGCTACCGCATCTTTGGCTCCAAACCCGGTGCCTATGGTGCGGGCCTGCAGGCATTGATCGACGAAAAGGGCTGGGAGCGGCGTGCCGATCTGGCGGAATCCTATCTTGTCTGGGGCAGCTATGCTTACGGCGCGGCTGAGGAAGGCAGGGCCGAACGCGGCCTCTTCGAGGAGCGCCTGCGCTCCATCCAGGCCGTAGTGCAGAACCAGGACAACCGCGAGCATGACCTGCTCGACAGCGACGATTACTACCAGTTCGAAGGCGGCATGGCGGCCGCGGCCGAACAACTGGGTGGAGTACGTCCCGCGATCTATCACAACGATCACTCGCGGCCGGAAAAGCCGGTGATCCGCTCGCTGGAGGAGGAGATCGGTCGCGTCGTGCGCGGGCGTGCGGTCAATCCGAAATGGATCGATGGCGTCATGCGTCATGGCTACAAGGGCGCCTTCGAGATCGCCGCGACGGTCGATTACCTCTTCGCATTTGCAGCGACGACGGGTGCCGTCGGCAACCACCATTTCGAGGCCGTCTACCAGGCCTTCGTCGCCGATCCGAGAGTTCGCGATTTCATGGCGGAGAAGAACCCGGCGGCGCTTGCGGACATGAAGGAGCGGCTGCTCGAAGCGATCGACCGCAGGCTCTGGACGCCGCGCAGCAATTCGGCGAGCTTCGATCTCGCGCCGCCACGTCACACAGGAACGGCATAAGCCTTGTAGGGAAGAACAATGAGCGAAGAACCAGTGGAAAGCGGCGAGAAGGACGATGCACGTCACGCCGAAAAGATGGCCAAGAAGAAGGCCGCACGTGACAAGATCATGGCCACGAAAACCGACGAGAAAGGCCTGATCATCGTTCACACCGGAAAAGGCAAGGGCAAGTCGTCTGCCGCCTTCGGGATGATCTTCCGACATATCGCCCACCGCAAACCGTCAGCCGTCGTGCAGTTCATCAAGGGCGCGATGTGGACCGGCGAGCGCGACCTGATCGAGAAACATTTCTCCGACGTTTGCCAGTTTCATACGATGGGCGAGGGCTTCACCTGGGAAACGCAGGACCGCGCGCGCGATGTCGCAGCGGCGAAGGCTGCCTGGGAAAAGGCGAAGGAACTGATCCGCGACGAGCGCAATTCCATGGTGTTGCTCGACGAGATCAACATCGCGCTCCGCTATGACTATCTCGACCTCAACGAGGTGATCGCATTTCTCAAGGCCGAGAAACCTTATATGACACACGTCGTGCTGACCGGCCGGAACGCCAAGGACGAGCTGATCGAGATCGCCGATCTGGTCACGGAAATGGAGCTGATCAAGCATCCGTTCCGCTCTGGTATCAAGGGACAGCCCGGCGTGGAGTTCTGATGGCGGATCAATTTCCCGGCAGGTAATCGAAGGCCATTGCCAGGCTCCAGAGGCGCAGAGGGTTCGTCGGGTCGGACAGAAGCTTGATCGTGAACGCTATGCAAACCGTCACGAGCAGCGGCTTGATGAGCTTGGCGCCGGTGCGCATCGCAAGCCGTGAGCCGACCTGCGCGCCGAGGAACTGGCAGAGACCCATCATCAGCCCGACCATCCAGAGCGTTGCTCCGAAGGAGGCGAAGACGATGAGCGCGCCGATGTTCGAGCCGAGATTCAGAAGCTTGGTATGCGCCGTTGCCTTCAGCATGCCGAAACCGGCAAGCGTCACGAAGGACAGCATGAAGAAGGAGCCCGTGCCCGGACCGAAAACTCCGTCGTAAAAGCCGATGAGCGGTACGAAAGTCATGCCAAAGACGAAAGGCGTGACGCGGCGGTGGGTATCGAGGTCGTTAAGGTTTGGCTTGAAGGCGAAATAGAGCGCAATCGCGATCAGCAGCACCGGCATGACGGCGCGCAAGACATCGCCGGGCACGATCGTCGCAAGGGCTGCTCCGAGCGCTCCGCCCATAGCCGCCATCATGGCCATCGGCAGTTGTTCTCGAAGGTTCACATGGCCCTTGCGCGCATAGGCGATCGTCGCAGACGCTGCTCCGAAAACGGATTGCACCTTGTTCGTGCCGAGCGTCTGGAGCGGCGGAATCCCTGCGATCAGCATCGCCGGGACGGTGATGAGCCCGCCGCCGCCGGCGATGGCATCGACAAAGCCGGCAAAAAAGCCGGCAAGGCAGAGGAGTAGAAGCAGGTGGGGAGCGATATCGGACAAGGAGGAACTCGAAGGCAGGACTGAAGTCAACGCCATGTTGCATTTCCGGCTTTCGGCTGCAATGGCTGGAAGGACACTCATGCATTTCAAAATAGGGCCGATGACCGGAATCACCTTCGATATTTCACGCCGCCATGTCCTCGGCCTCGGTTGCGAGCGCGGCACGCCGCCCGACGAAGTCGTGGCGCTTGCGGCCGAGGCTTTGTGGCTGGGCGGTCTGGTGCCCGGTGAACTCGCAGCGATCGCATCTATCGACGGCCGGGCCGGGGAGCCTGCTTTTATCGAGGCCGCCAGGCATTTCGGCGTGCCGATGCTGCTTTTCAGTGCCGCACGCCTTGAGGAAGAGACGCCGCGCCTTAAAAATCCATCCGACATCGTCTTTGCCCGGGTCGGCTGCCACGGCGTTGCCGAGTCGGCGGCGCTTGCCGCTTGCGGCCGCAACGCAGAGCTTGCGGTGCCCAAGATCAAATCTGCGCGCGCAACCGCGGCGATCGCCTGCATGCGGTTGCAGAAAGAATAACGGGCGCTATGGTGTCGCCACTTCGCGAGGCGTTTTCCGGCACGCGGCGAACAGCATAAAAGGAAATCTCATGCACAAGGTCATTTATGACACGGACCCGGGCGTCGATGACGCCATGGCGCTCCTCTTCCTGCATCGTCACCCCGACGTCGACCTGATCGGCATCACGACCGTTTTCGGCAATGCCTCGATCGAAACGACGACGCGCAACGCGCTGTTTTTGAAGCGCGAATGGGATATTCCGGCCCCAGTCGCCAAGGGTACGGGTACGACGATCGATCCGTCGCGCAAGGAGATCGAGTGGCCGACCGTCGTGCATGGCGACAATGGGCTCGGCAATATCGACCTGCCGGAAACCGTCGACGTGCCGCTCGATCCGCGCCCGGCTTACCGGTTCATCGTCGACACCGTGCGCGCCAATCCGGGCGAGGTGACGCTCGTTGCCGTCGGCCGCATGACGAATCTTGCGCTGGCGCTGAAGGAAGATCCGGAGATCGCCAAGCTCGTGAAGGCCGTCGTCATCATGGGCGGCAATTTCTATGTGCCGGGCAATGTCTCGCCGGTCGCGGAAGCCAATATTCACGGCGATCCAGAAGCTGCCGACATCGTCCTGACCGCTCCCTGGAAAGTTGTAGTCATCGGCCTCGACGTGACCGCGGCCACGACCATGAGCCGGCGCTATCTCGCCGCTGCCGCCGCAGAGGGCGACAGAGCCGTCAAACTGCTGAACGAGCTCTCCCAGTTCTACATCGATTTCTACGCGCACGCGGTCGATGACGGAATGATGGTGCATGACAGCTGCGCCTGCGTCTATGTCGTGGCGCCGGAACTCTTTTCGACCATCACAGGTTCTGTTCGCGTCGTATGTGGCGGTATTGCCGACGGCCAGACGATCGTGAAGCCGGATGGCCGCCGCTTCCCGCCTGGTGATTGGGACGGCCTGCCGAGCCAGATCGTCTGCACCGGCGTCGAGTCGGAAATGGTGATCGGCCTCGTTCGCGAGACGCTGCTGCGGGCCGGGGTTGCCTCTGGCCGTTCTTGCTGAATCCGATCAATGGGATGGCTTGCTTTCCTTAAGTTCGGATTCAACCCTTTCCAAAATTGAGTCAGTTTCCACCCGGCAGCCTGTGGTCGGCTTTCACCGTTGCCGTTGACCTTGCCTGCTGCCGGGCATAGATCACCTGAATGATCGAAAGCGCATTCTCCCATCTGCCGGCGCTGGAGCCGGGCAGCGTCTGGCTCGTCGGCGCCGGGCCGGGCGACCCTGGCCTGTTGACGCTGCTTGCCGCTAAGGCGATGGCGGAAGCCGATTTGATCATTCACGACGCTCTGGTGAATGAGGAATGCTTGAGGCTCGCGCGGGCCGATGCCGTTCTCGAATATGCCGGCAAGCGAGGCGGCAAGCCTTCCGCGAATCAGCGGGATATCTCGCTTCGCCTGGTCGAACTTGCGTGCTCCGGCAAACGCGTGCTGCGGCTGAAGGGCGGCGATCCCTTCGTCTTCGGCCGTGGCGGCGAGGAGGCGCTGACGCTCGTCGAGCACAACATCCCGTTCCGCATCGTGCCGGGCATTACGGCCGGTATCGGCGGGCTCGCCTATGCTGGCATTCCGGTCACCCATCGCGACATCAACCATGCGGTCACGTTTCTCACCGGCCATGATTCTTCCGGCATCGTGCCGGATGCGATCAATTGGGAGGCGATCGGTCGCGGTTCGCCGGTGATCGTCATCTATATGGCGATGAAGCATATCGCCCAGATCAGCTCCAACCTCATCGCGGCGGGCCGCAATCCGTCGGAGCCGGTCGCCTTCGTCTGCAATGCCGCAACCAGCGGGCAGCAGGTTCTGGAAACGACGCTTGGTGAAGCACCCGCCGCCGTCGCGGCCTCAGGCTTGGAGCCGCCTGCAATTGTCGTCGTCGGCGAGGTCGTGAGATTGCGCCCGTCGCTCGATTGGCTGGGTGCTTTGGCCGGGCGCAGGCTACAGCCCGATCCGTTTCGCAGCACCGGCGGGAAGGTGACGGCATGAGCGGGTTGCTGATCGCTGCGCCGTCCTCCGGCTCCGGCAAGACTACGATCACACTCGGCCTGCTTCGGGCGCTTCGCAACCGCGGTGTTGCGGTCGCTCCCGGCAAGGCCGGCCCGGACTATATCGATCCTGCCTTTCATTCCGCCGCCAGCGGCACGCCCTGCCTGAATTTCGACGCCTGGGCCATGCGGCCCGAGTTGATTTCCGCCAATGCCGCGTTGCACCGCTCCGGCGATCGCATTCTGGTCATTGAGGCGATGATGGGGCTCTTCGACGGTGCGGCCGACGGCAGGGGGACCGCGGCCGATCTCGCCGCCATGCTTCGCCTATCCGTCGTGCTCGTTGTCGACGCCTCGCGCATGTCGCATTCGGTCGCGCCGCTCGTCAGCGGCTTTGCTAGCTTCCGCGCCGATGTCCGCATCGCCGGGGTCATTCTCAACAAGGTCGGCAGCGAGCGGCACGAGACGATGCTGCGCCATGCCCTCGATGCGATCCGCATGCCGGTCATAGCGGTCATCCGCAGCGACAAGACACTGGCGCTTCCGGAGCGGCATCTGGGCCTCGTCCAGGCGGGCGAGCATCAGGGGCTGGAGGACTTTATCGAGCATGCTGCCGAGGCCGTTTCCGACGAGTGCAATTTCGAGTTTCTTCTGCGCACCGCGCGCCAGGGTCTCAACGTTCCCTCGGCGGCGAATATCCATCGGCTGACGCCCCTCGGAAGCCGTATTGCCGTTGCCCGCGACATCGCCTTTGCCTTTTCCTACGAACATATGCTGCTCGGCTGGCGCCGCCGCGGGGCAACGATCTCTTTCTTCTCGCCGCTGGCCGACGAAGCACCCGCCGCCGATGCCGATGCGATCTATCTGCCGGGCGGCTATCCGGAACTGCATGCCGGAGAGATCGCGGGCGCGCAGAATTTCCGCCGCGCGATGATCGAGGCTGCAGGACGCGGAACGCGCATTTACGGCGAGTGCGGCGGCTACATGGTCATTGGCGAAGGGCTGATCGATGTCGGCGGCACGCGGCACGAGATGCTCGGCCTGCTGCCGCTTGTCACCAGCTATGAAGAGCGGAGCCGGCATCTCGGCTATCGCCGTGTCCAGCCGGTCGACGGGGCATTCTTCGACCATGCCATGACGGCCCATGAATATCATTACTCCACTGTCGTTCACGAAGGCGAGGCCGACAGGCTCTTCAGGGTGAGCGATGCTCTCGGCATCGGTCTCGGTGAAGCCGGCCTTCGCCGCGGCCAGATCGCTGGGTCTTATATGCATCTGATCGACCTTGCTGGAACCGCCGCATGAGTGTCCCGATCGTGCATGGCGGCGGGATCACGGCCGCCGCGGCTGCCTTTGGCGGAAGGCCGGAGGATTGGCTTGATCTATCGACCGGCATCAATCCGTGCCCGGCGGCGCTGCCAGACATTCCTGCTGAATCTTGGCATCGCCTGCCGGACAAGTATCTGATGCAATCCGCCGTTGCGGCTGCCCGCGACTATTACCGCAGCGGCGATCTGCTGCCGTTGCCTGTTCCGGGCACGCAATCCGTGATCCAGCTTTTGCCCAGACTGGTTGAGCCCGGCAAGCGAATCGCGATCGTCTCGCCGACCTATGGCGAATACGGGAAGGCGTTCCGGTCAGCCGGATTTATCGTGGATGAGGTCGATGGGATCGGGGCTATCGACGATCGGCACGCGCTTGCCGTTGTCGTCAATCCGAACAATCCCGATGGCCAAAGCTATAGGCCGAACGAGCTGGCCTCGCTGCATGACCGGCTGAAAGGGCAGGGCGGCTGTCTCGTCGTCGACGAAGCCTTCGGCGATGCTGAACCGGATTCGAGTCTTGTGCCTCTGGCATCGCGGCTTTCAAATCTCGTCATCTTCCGTTCGTTCGGAAAGTTCTTCGGACTCGCAGGTCTGCGGCTCGGCTTCGTCGTGACTGCAAGTGATTTCCGCGAGCGTTTCGAGGATTGGCTCGGCCCGTGGGCGGTGTCCGGCCCGGCGCTGTCGATTGCCGCGTCCTTGCTGCGGTCGGATACGGCTGCGATTATCCGTAGGATCGCCGAGCGCCAGGATGCCTTGGAGGGCGTGTTGAAAGGCGCCGGTTTGGCAATGACAGGCGGTACGCGGCTCTTTTCGCTCGTCGAGGACAGCCGCGCTGGCCGTATTCACACCCATCTCTGCCGCCACCATATTCTCGTCCGCAAGTTCGACTATGCGCCGGAATGGTTGCGTTTCGGTCTCGCGCCCGATTTCGCCGCCGACAACAGGCTTGTGGTTGCTTTGGAAAGTTTTGACGGATGACGATCGACGAAAATCTCCTGGTGCTGTTGCTGGCGCTCCTTCTCGACCGGATCGTCGGCGATCCCGATTGGCTATGGTCGCGGCTGTCGCATCCCGTCGTCCTCTTCGGCAAGGCGATTTCCAATTTCGACCGGCAGTTCAACAGCGAGACGCTGACGAAGGCCGAGCGGCGGCTGAACGGCACCGTCTCGATCACGGTGCTTTTGGCGTTCAGCGCCGTTGCCGGGCTCGTGCTGCACTGGTTCTTCGGGCTGTTCGGCTTTGTGGGAATTCTGCTCGAAGTCGCCTGCGTTGCGATCTTCTTGGCGCAGAAAAGCCTTGCGGATCACGTTTCTGCAGTGGCGGAAGCCTTGCGTGGCGAGGGGATCGTCGGCGGCCGCAAGGCCGTCTCCCGCATTGTCGGCCGCGATCCGCAAACACTGGACGAGCCCGGTATTTGCCGTGCGGCGATCGAAAGCCTCGCCGAAAACTTCTCCGACGGCGTCGTTGCACCGGCGCTCTGGTATGTCGTCCTCGGCCTGCCCGGCCTCTTCATCTACAAGATGCTTAATACCGCCGACTCGATGATCGGACACAAGTCGGACAAGTACATCGATTTCGGCTGGGCCTCGGCTCGCCTCGACGATCTAGCGAATTGGCCGGCCGCCCGTCTTGCCATCCTACTGATCGCCGCTGGTGCCTGGCTTCGTCGTGGCGCAAGCGCCAGCCGCGAGGCCTTCCAGGTTGCGATCCGCGACGGCGGTCTACATCGCTCACCGAATTCCGGCCGGCCGGAAGCGGCCATGGCCGGCGCCCTTGATGTTCAATTGGCAGGTCCGCGCGTCTATTCCGGCATTGTCGTCAGCGAACCGATGATCAACGGCGCAGGCCGCGGCACCGCCACCGTCAAGGACGTCGAGGACGGGATCGCGGTATTCAATGCAAGTTGCATGATACTGGCGATCGCGGTGTTTCTGGCATTCGTCGTTCTGCTTTGACTGTGCTTCAAAGGGGTAGTTTCGGCGCTATCCGGATAAGAATGCTGGCCTGGTGCTTCGAGCTTCTACACGAATTGCTGTTTCGGCAACAGTTGCCCGTCAAATTTGAAAGCAGATCATGCGAAAGCATTGGCTTTTGAAATGGATTTGCCTATGAGGGGGATAAATTCGTCATTGAAAGAGGTACAGCGCGTGACCGCTACATTCGATAAAGTTGCCGACATCATTGCAGAAACCAGCGAGATTGATCGCGAGACGATCACGCCGGAGAGCCATACGATCGACGACCTCGGTATCGATAGCCTCGACTTCCTCGATATCGTTTTCGCCATCGACAAGGAATTCGGCATCAAGATCCCGCTCGAAAAGTGGACGCAGGAAGTCAACGAGGGGAAGGTTTCCACCGAGGAATATTTCGTGCTGAAGAACCTCTGTGCCAAGATCGATGAGCTTCGCGCCGCCAAGGCCTGAGCGACATAACTATCTTTTTTCTCCGCCCTGCCTCTGCGACCCGTAGCGGCCGGGCGGTTTTGTTCCTAACTAGGCGTATCCGGCGCTCGCTTTCTCGCCGGGCCGGAGGATCCGATGCTGCTGGAATATTTCCAGATGATTGACCGCGTGGAAGCGGTTGACCTCGAAAAAGGTGTGCTCAAGGCGCGTTCCGTTGTGCCGGCGAAAAGTCCCGTCTTCGAAGGCCATTTTCCGGGTATGCCGCTCGTTCCGGGCGTGCTTCTCATTGAAACCATGGCGCAGGCCTCGGGCATGCTGGTGCTGGCCGCGACTGATTTTGCCGCGATGCCGTTCCTGATGTCGGTGGATGGCGCCAAGATGCGCACCTTCGTTGAGCCAGAGGCGGTTCTCGACATCGAGGCGTTTCTGGAGCATGACGGGTCCGGTTTTGCCGTGACCAAGGCAAAGATCACGAGCGGCGGCAAGAAGGTCTGCGATGCGCAACTGAAGTTGCGTACCATGCCCTTCAGCGAGGTTCCGCTCGGCGATATCGTGAAAAAGCGCGCGGGCGAGGTCGGCCTGATGGATGCGATCGCCGCGCAGGGAGTAAAGGGATGAGCAAGGCTCAAAATGATGTCGTCATCACCGGCGTCGGTATCGTCACTTGTCAGGGCGTCGGCAAGGATGCGCATGTCGCGCTCCTGACGGCAGGCCGAGCCCCAGAGCCGATCATCGAGGCCGAGAAATTCAAGCCTTATCCGGTGCATCCGCTGCCGGAAATCGACTGGTCGCAGCAGATTGCCAAGCGCGGCGATCAGCGCCAGATGGAGAACTGGCAGCGCATTGGCGTCTTTGCCGCCGGGCTGGCGCTCGATGACGCCGGCTTCAAGGAGGATGCGGAAACTTGCGGCAGGATGGACATGATCGTGGCCGCCGGCGGCGGCGAGCGTGACATCAATGTCGATACCCTGATCGTCGACGAGGGCCTGAAGCGCAATGATCGCGAGCTCTTACTCAACGAGAAGCTGACCACCGAACTACGCCCGACGCTCTTCCTGGCGCAGTTATCCAATCTCCTTGCCGGCAATATTTCGATCGTCCATAAGGTCACCGGTTCCTCGCGGACGTTCATGGGCGAGGAGGCTGCAGGCATCTCCGCCGTCGAAACTGCATTTTACCGGATCAAGTCGGGTGAATCCTCGCATGCGCTCGTCGGCGGCGCTTTCGTCGCCGAGCGGCAGGACATGATCCTGCTGCCCGAAGCGATCGGCGCTCACCTTCAGGGCAAATGGGCGCCGCTTTGGTCGCGCAAGGATACCGAAGGCGGCGGCATGATCCTGGGTTCGGCCGGGGCGTTTCTCGTTCTGGAATCGCGCAAGCATGCGGAAGCGCGTGGGGCGCATATCTATGCGACGATCGATTCCATCGAGGGCGACCGCGGTAACCGGAATGCCGGAAACCTTGAGGTTCGTCTCGAGCGCCTGCTTCAACCGGCCAAGAAGCTTGCACCGGAAACGACTGCGATCTTTTCGGGCTCGACCGGCATGCACGATCTGGCAGAGCGCGAGAAGGCGGTTCTGGAGCATCAGCTTCCGGGCGCGGCCGTCCGCGGCTTCGGCGGCGTGGCCGGCCATGCCATCGAAGCGCAGTTTACACTTGGACTTGCTTTTGCCGCACTCGCCGTCGACAGCAAAGCCAAGGTTCCGCCTTTCGACTCCGCGCACGAAAAGCCGATGAGTGCGGGTGCCACGGCCGCTGTCGTCACCGCAGTCGGCCACCAGCGCGGCGAGGGTGTCGCCGTTCTTTCCGCGGATGCGTGAGGAGTGATCAAATGACAGAAGCGACTTACAAGGATCATCTCGGCCGCCCGATCGTCGCGGTCACGGGTATGGGAATCATCACCTCGCTCGGCCAGGGGCTCAAGGACAACTGGGCGGCGCTGACCTCCGGCACTTCCGGGATCCACGGGATCACGCGCTTTCCGACCGACGGGCTTTCGACCCGCATTGCCGGCACTGTTGATTTCATCGACATCCCGGTGCCGAACGCCGTTGAGCGCTCTTACGCCTTCGCCCGCGAAACGACGATCGAAGCGCTCTCCGATGCCGGGATCTCCGGCGATTTCAACGGTCCGCTCTTTCTCGCCGCGCCGCCGATCGAGCCGGAATGGAGCGCCCGCTTCGATCTTGCCGACCGTTCGCCGCCGTCCGGCCATCCGGGCGATGCCTACGAGCGGTTCTTGGCCGCGATGCGCCAGCGCACGGATGCCGCTTTCCATGAAGCAGCACTCTTCGGCGCGATCTCCGAACGTCTGGCCGACCGTTTCGGCACGCGCGGGCTGCCGGTGACGCTTTCGACCGCATGTGCTTCTGGCGCCACCGCGATCCAGCTCGGCATCGAGGCGATCCGCCAGGGTCGTACCGATCGCGCCCTTGCGGTTGCGACCGATGGTTCGCTGAGCGCCGAAGCGCTCATCCGCTTTTCGCTGCTTTCCGCGCTGTCGACGCAGAACGATCCGCCGACCAAGGCTTCCAAGCCCTTCAGCAAGGATCGCGACGGTTTCGTCATCGCCGAAGGTGCAGCGACGCTGGTTCTCGAATCGCTGGAAGCGGCTGTCGCGCGTGGCGCCAAGGTGCTCGGCATCATGAAGGGCGCCGGTGAAAAGGCCGATTCCTTCCATCGCACCCGTTCGTCGCCCGATGGCGGCCCGGCGATCGCGACGATCCGTGCCGCGCTTGCCGATGCCGGCATCGATGAAAGCGGTATCGGCTACATCAATGCTCACGGCACCTCGACGCCGGAAAACGACAAGATGGAATATGGCTCGATGCTTGCCGTCTTCGGCGAGCGCATGGCCTCCATTGCGCTGTCCTCCAACAAGTCGATGATCGGCCATACGCTGACGGCGGCTGGCGCGGTCGAAGCGGTGTTCTCGCTGCAGACCATGCTCACCGGCACGCTGCCGCCGACGATTAACTACAACAACCCGGATCCATCTATCGTTCTCGATGTCGTACCGAACAAGAAGCGCGAACAGCAGGTCTCCGCCGTGCTTTCGAACTCTTTCGGCTTCGGCGGGCAGAACGCCAGCCTTGTCATGGCGCTCGAACCGGCTTAATCGGTTGCCGACAAAATAAGAGAGAGAAGACGCCTTCGAGGCGAGAGGTTTTTATGCGCGCTTTGCAACTGATCGATGACCGCAAGCTTGAGATCACCGATCTGCCGGAACCGGATGCTCCGGCTGCCGGCGAGGTGACGCTGCGGGTCAAGGCAGTCGCCCTCAACCATATCGACGTCTGGGGCTGGCGCGGCATGGCATTCGCCAAGCGCAAGATGCCGCTTGTCATCGGCGCGGAGGCCTCGGGCGTCGTGGAGGCGATCGGCCCGGGCGTCGCGAATGTCCTGCCCGGCCAGTTGGTCGCAATCTACGGCGCGCGCACCTGCGGTCTGTGCCGTCCATGCCGCGAAGGCCGCGACAATCTTTGCGAACACGTCTCCGGCGTCCATGGCTTCCATCTTGACGGCTTTGCGCAGGAGAAGGTGAATCTTCCGGCCCGTCTGCTCGTTCCGGCACCGTCCGGCGTCGATGCCATCGGCGCGGCTCTTGCGCCCGTCACCTTCGGGACCGTCGAACACATGCTCTTCGACAATGCCAAGCTCGAGCCCGGCGAGACGATCCTCGTGCATGCCGGCGGTTCGGGCATCGGCACGGCGGCGATCCAGCTTGCCAAGAAGATCGGCTGCACGGTGATCACCACCGTCGGCTCGGACGACAAGATCGAGAAAGCCAAGGCGCTCGGCGCCGATCACGTCATCAATTACCGCACGGATCGCTTCGAGGGCGTCGTGCGCAAGCTCACGAAAAAGAAGGGCGTCGATGTCGTCTTCGAACACGTGGGCAAGGACACCTGGGCGGGCTCGATGCTGTGCATGAAGCGCGGCGGACGCCTCGTCACCTGCGGTTCGACGTCAGGCGTTTCCACCGACATGAACCTGATGATGCTCTTCCAGCAGCAGTTGAAGCTGCTCGGTTCCTTCGGCTGCCGCATGGAGAATATGGCGAATGCCATGCAGAAGATGGGCCGCGGCCTCGTTCATCCGGTCATCGACACCGAAGTCAGCTTCGACGATATCGACCGCGCGCTCGAACGCATGGAATCCCGCCAGATCTTCGGCAAGATCATCCTGAAGATGGACTGAAGCGGTGAAGCTCTTCCTCACCCGGATCGTTCTGAAGCTCGAGCATTTCCGCCAATGGCTGATCGCTCAGCTTGCCTTTGGCTTCATGAATTTCCTGAAGCTGTTTCCGGAAGATAGCGCGATCCGGTTTGCTGATTGGCTGACCCGCAAGATCGGTCCGCACACGTCGCGCCACAAGCTGATGCTCTTCAACCTGCGCAATGCCTTCCCCGAAAAGGGTGAGGCGGAGCTAGAAGAGATCGCCTTGGCGAGCTGGGGCAATATGGGAAGGCTCGCCGCCGAATATGTCTTTCTGGACCGTTTGTTCGATTTCGATCCGGAAAGAACCGGACCGGGCAGGGTGGAGGTCTCAGGGATCCCGATCTTCCTCGACCTGCGGGACAATCCCCGGCCGTTCATCGTCTTTACGGCGCATACGGGCAACTTCGAACTCCTGCCCGTCAGCGGCGCTGCCTTCGGTCTGCATGTGACGGTTCTCTTTCGTCCGCCGAATAATCCTTATGTCGCCCAGAAGGTCTTCGATTTTCGCAGCGCCCGCATGGGCAAGCTCGTGCCGTCGCATGCCGGCTCGTCCTTTGCGCTGGCGCGTCAGCTCGAAGCCGGGCAGGGTGTCGGCGTTCTCGTCGACCAGAAGTTCCGCAAAGGGCTGAAGACCACCTTCTTCGGCCTGGACGCGAAGACGAACCCGCTCTTGCCGAAACTCGTCCGTCAGTTCAACTGCGAGGTTTATCCCGCGCGCTGCATTCGGCTTCCCGGCAATCGCTATCGGCTAGAGATCGAGCCGAAACTGGACATGCCGCGCGACGAGAAGGGCAATCTCGACCTGACGGCGACCGCTCAGATGCTGAACGACAAGGTCGAAAGCTGGGTGCGGGAGTACCCGGCCCAATGGCTCTGGTACCACGACCGTTGGAAGGTAAAGCACGAAGTTCTTAAGTGAAGGGCTCTCAACCTCTCATATCTCATCCATTAAAACCCATGTGAGGTCCACGTTGAACGTGAATCCCAATCATGTTATCCGTCGCTACTAGGGCGAGTAGCGGGATTCATGTTCATGTCATATGCGTTGAATTCTGCCAAAGCGGGGAGAATATGAATCCCTTTGAAGAATAAGGGATCTGGAGGCGCCTTGCTCGAACTTTTGCAAGCTTTCTCATCACGCTGCTCGCAGATCGAAGCGGCGATTCGTCTCGGCGACGATCGGCGTGTTGCAACTCTTGATGGTGGTCTCGATCGTTTGATTCAGGTGATTGTGGACCATCAGGCGGCCAACCTGATGGAGATGTACATGCAGCTTCAGTTTATCGGCTATATGCTGCAGCAGGATGCCGATGACGCTGCCAGCGTCACCCATCACTCAGCCATGCTCATATCCCTTTTGGAGCGCTATTTCGGCGCGCCGCCGCGTGCGGATTTCCCGTTGCCGCGGGAATTGCCGCTACCTGCACCGAAGGCCTATGTGCCAAATGTCGACAACGGGAATTTTCTGAATTCGGCGATTCTCGAGACGCTGCCGGATCGTGTCGCGGTGCTTACGCGCGACTACCGCTATCTTTATTCCAATCCGGTGAACTGTGCATATCTCGGACGAAGGCCGGTCGACATGATCGGCCGCCATGTGATGGAATTCATTGGCGAGGAACAGTTCGTGGCACAAGCGAAAGCCAATCTCGACGCCTGCTTCGCGGGGGCGCATGTCGAGTACAACTACGAACAGCGCGGTGAAAGCAGGCGCACGCGTTGCCGCATGTCGCCGTTGCGCGACCTGTCCGGACAAGTTCTAGGTGCGCTTGTCGTGCTGGAATCTGCCGATGCGGCAGCGATCTCGACAATCGCTGCTTAGCTTCCCGCTTTAAGTCTTGCTCCACACGGCCAGTTCGTAGGCATCCTTGTCAAGGAAGTGAAACCGCCGGCCGCCTGGAAAGGCGCTGATTGGCTTTACGATCTTACCTCCGGCCCGTTCGACTTTCTCCAGCGCTTCTTCGAGTTTGTCGGCGTATAGGATCACAAGCGGGCCACCGCCCCGGCGCGGTGGTTGGATATTTGTGAAACCGCCCGTCAGGCGGCCGTCATTGAATTCGCAATAGCTGGGGCCGTAGTCGGTGAAATTCCATCCAAATGCGTTACCGTAGAAGGCCTTTGCCGCCGCTATGTCGGCGACGTTGAATTCAATGTAGTCGATCTTCAGATCGTTTGCGCTTTTTTCCATCCGTTACATCTCCATCAGTGATTTCAAGGCGCCGAGGTCCTTCTGCACATGGGCGGCATCAGCGGCGAACTGGTCGTCCGTCATGCCCGGCTGTTTCAACAGCGTGAACATCACCTCGCAGCCGTCGCCGTTCGGCACGATTCGCAGCGCGTTGTAGACCCGTAGGCCGCTTTCGATTGTTACCGTATGGTCGATGACGCCGAACTCGTTGTGCGGGACGAAGCTCACACGCACCGTTCCGAGAGGACCATGCGCGATCCAGTCACTTCCCTCCGGTTCGAGGCCGGAGGCCAGCCCCGAGGCCCAGAGCGGCATGTTTTCCGGCTTTCCGGCAAAGTCGTAGACCTCCTTCCAGTACCGATTGATCGAGCAGTGAACAACTTTGGCAGGCAGGGTGCTCATCGGTTTTTCCTTGGTGTTTCCTCCGCCGATAATAGCAGACAGGAAGCGGCGTATTGAAGGAAACGGCCGCACAGCTCCGAACTGTGCGCTGCCGAACTGATCGGCGTCCTTCCAGACTTGCCGTTTTTCCCGGAGAGTGCCACAACACCGGTCCAAAATGACTCATCGGAGGTGTATCGTGGAAAAGGCAGAAATCGGGCTGATCGGTCTTGCCGTCATGGGTTCCAACCTGGCGCTCAACATTGCGGAAAAAGGCAACAAGATTGCAGTCTTCAACCGCACTCCCGAAAAGACGGACGAATTCTACGAAAGCGCCGGTGATCTCAAGAAGCAGATCGTCCCCTGCAAGACCATCGAGGAATTCGTCGAGGCCATCCGCCCGCCGCGTCCGATCATCATCATGATCAAGGCGGGCGAGGCTGTCGACCAGCAGATGGAAGCGCTGCGGCCGCACCTTTCCAAAGGCGACATCATGATCGATGCCGGCAACGCCAATTTCCGTGACACGATTGCCCGTTTCGACCGCCTCAAGGATACTGACCTGACCTTCATCGGCATGGGGGTATCCGGCGGCGAAGAAGGCGCCCGCCACGGCCCGTCGATCATGGTCGGCGGTACCGAAGACTCCTGGAAGCGCGTCGAGAAGGTACTGACCTCGATTGCCGCCAAGTACAACGGCGATCCCTGCGTCGCCTGGCTCGGCAACGATGGTGCCGGTCACTTCGTCAAGACGATCCACAATGGCATCGAATATGCCGACATGCAGATGATCGCCGAAATCTACGGCATCCTGCGCGACGGCCTCGGCAAGAGCGCCGGCGAGATCAGCAAGATATTCGGCGAATGGAACAAGGGCCGCCTGAATTCCTATCTCATCGAAATCTCCGAAAAGGTGCTGGCTGCGACCGATCCCGTGTCCGGCGGCCCGATGGTTGACATGATCCTCGACAAGGCCGGCCAGAAGGGCACCGGCAAGTGGTCGGCGATCGAAGCACAGAACATGGGCATTCCCGCGACCGCTATCGAAGCTGCCGTTGCGGCCCGCAGCATTTCCTCGATGAAGGACCAGCGCGAAGCCGCCGAGAGGATCTTCGGCAAGCCGAAATACGATTTCCCGATCGCCTACGGCCAGGACCTCGACAAAGATCTGGAACTGGCGTTGTTTGCCGCCAAGATCGGTGCATATGCGCAGGGCTTTGCCGTGATGGCCGAAGCTTCACGCGAGTTCAACTGGTCTCTGCCGATGCCAGTGATCGCCAAGATATGGCGGGCCGGCTGCATCATCCGCTCGCAGTTCCTTGACGAAATCACCAGCGCTTTCACCAAGGCGCCGAATGCGGCAAACCTCATCGTTACGCCGGCCTTCTCGGAAATGGTCAAGGAATCGATCCCGTCGCTTCGCCGCGTCGTTGCGGCAGCGCTTGCCGCCGGCCTGCCGGTTCCGGCGCTCACCTCGGCGCTCACCTATTTCGACGCTTACCGCCAAGGCCGCGGCACTGCGAACCTCATCCAGGCTCAGCGCGACTTCTTCGGCGCCCACGGCTTCGACCGCCTAGACGGCAAGGATTTCCACCATGGCCCATGGGGCAGCGGCGCTTCGACGTTCTGAGGTGTCATTCGAACAAGAAAAAAGCCCGGTTTCGAACGGGCTTATTTTATTTTGAACATACCGAAGCAGGATGAAAGATCCTGCGCACTGGCTTCTCCGCTTCCCATGGTTTCTTCCACATTTGCTTTCCTGCGGCCTCATCAAGTCAGTCGGTGAGGAGCGAGAAAATGCGACATTCCATCACCCTTGAGGGCTGCGCCGCGCGATCTTGCGCCTTAGGTGAGCTTGATCGCCAGAGAGTGTTCACCGTCTCAACACACTCCAAGTCGCCGCGAGCAGCGTTCACCGAAGCAGGATAGTGCAGCCCTCTGCACATGAAACGTGACCGCCTATCCGCGATCGTCCGGCCAGACCGGCTTACTGATGCTCTGCAGCAGTTCCGGCTCAATGCCATCGATGCGGGCGATGACGGCCTTGGCCAGTTCGCGGCCCGCGTGGCGGACGTCTTCATTGGCGGTGATGATCTCCGGCCGGATCCAGTTCAGGATCGGCGCGGACTGCTTGGAAACCATGTCGATATCGTAGCCGACGCGCTTACTTGTCGCCTCGATGCCGGCGTTAACGGCAATGGCGGCACTTCCGGCCGAGCAGACGATGCCGTCGGGCGCGTTCGGCATGCGCATCATGGCTTCGACCGCGGTCTTGACCTCCTCCAGCGGCGTATCGGTGTTGACGCGCAGGGGGATCTCCTCGGCGCCATAGTCGTGAAGGCCGGTTTGGAAGCCGATCCTCGTATGGGCATAGTAAGTGAGCTTGCTTGCCGGCTGGAGCAGAGCGATGCGCCTACGGCCGCGCTCGACGAGCCTCTTCACCGCCTCGTGCGCGAAGGACTCGTTGTCGAAATCGTGATAGGGGTGGACCAGTCCCGCATCGGTCCGGCCATGCGTCGCGAAGGGCATGTTCTGCTCAGCGAGCAGCCGCACGCGCGGATCGTCGGGCTCGATGCGGGAAATGATGACGCCGTCGGCAGAGCCGGTGTCCAGGATGTAGCGCACCGGCAGCATCGGGTCCTTGCTGTGCGAGTGCGGTGTCACGACGATGTGGTACGGCGTGCCGGTCAGCACCTCAGAAATGCCGAAGACCATCTGGCTCGAGAACCCCATGATCTCTTCGTCGATGGAAAGAACGAGCGCGATGACATTGGTCTTGCCGGTCCTAAGGCGTACCCCAGCGCGGTTCGGCTGGTAGCCGAGCTGGCGGGCGACCATACGCACGCGCTCCTTGGTCTCCGCGCCAATATCCGGTGCGTCCTTGAGTGCGCGCGAAACCGTGGTGATGCCCAGGCCCGTCATGAAGGCGATTGTCTTCAGCGTCGGCCGCTCGCGCTGGATGGCCGCTGCCGCTCCCCCGGAATTTCCCTTGTTTTCCATCCCTTTATGTCACCTTCGCGCGATTTCGGTCCGCTTATAGAATGTTTTTCGCAAAGCCGTAAGCACATTCGCCGCTGAACAACACTCCCCCTTGGGTCATTAAATCTGTAACGATACAGTAAAAATGTCGAGCACTTTTTATGATGTTCGCATCATCGCTAGACGCTCAGGTTGAATTGCGCTTTTATGCGCGGTTCTTTTGCACTTGCGAAGGCGATTTCCTCAGACGACATGCGCCTAGATTAGAATTCTTATTTAATATCAATGAGTTGATTTATTGCTCATCACGCAACCTTGAATGCTCAACCCAACGACATATGTCGCGAAGTTGTGGAGCAAGAACAGGCACAGGTAGCAATGGCGAGTTTCGCAAAAAATTTTGACAGCGGGCTGTTGCGCCAAAATGTCGATTGCACTAAGTTTTTCCGGCAACGTTTCAGTGAGGGAGGAGAACTCATGAATTTTCGTTCGATGGCGGCCGTGCTTGCCGCTTCCGTCGTGCTGCCGCTTGGCGCGGCCAATGCGACCGATCTCGAAGTCACTCATTGGTGGACATCCGGCGGTGAAGCGGCCGCCGTCAAGGTCCTTGCCGACAGCTTCAATGCGAGTGGCAGCAACAAGTGGGTCGACGGCGCTATTGCCGGTTCCGGCACCACCGCCAACCCGATCATCATTAGCCGAATTCTCGGTGGCAACCCGATGGGCGCTACTCAGATGAACACCGGCCGCGACGCCGAGGAACTCATCAAGGCCGGCCTCATGACGGATCTGACGCCACTTGCCGAGGAGGAACATTGGAAGGACGTCATCCGTCCGGCCAAGTTGCTCGACGCCTGCGTCTATGAGGGCAAGATTTATTGCGTGCCGATCAACATCCACTCCTGGCAGTGGATGTGGCTCAACCGTCACGTCTTCGAAGACAACGGCATGGCAGTTCCAAAAAACTGGGACGAGCTCGCAGCCGACGCTCCGAAGCTGAAGGAGAAGGGTATCACGCCGCTCGCCACCGGCGCTCCGTGGCAGGTCGAAGGCATCCGCAACGTCATGCAGGCCGGCATCGGCGGCAAAGACCTCTACTTGCAGATCAACGACAAGAAGAGCGAAGAGGCCGTTCGCAGCGATCAGAACAAGAAGGTCTGGACCGCATTCGCCCAGGCCCGCGATATGGTCGATCCGGCTTATTCCGGCCGCGACTGGAACGTTGCCACCAACATGGTGATCGAAGGCAAGGCTGCCGCTCAGATCATGGGCGATTGGGCGCAGGGTGAATTCGGCGTCGCGAAGAAGGTTGCCGGCACAGACTACGATTGCCTGCCCGGTCTCGGCTTCAATGCGCAGCTCGATACGGGCGGCGACGCCTTCTATTTCCCGAAGAACAGCAATCCGGAAATCACCAAGGCGCAGCTTGAACTCGCCAAGATGCTTCTGTCCAAGGAAGTTCAGGTCAAGTTCAATCTGGTCAAGGGTTCGCTGCCGGTTCGCGGCGACGTCGATCTCGAAGCCGCAAACGCCTGCATGAAGAAGGGCATCGAAATCCTGGCGGACCTCAACAACGTTCTGCCTTCGACCGAGCAGATGCTCGATTCCGATACGCAGGGCCAGCTGCAGGATCTCGCGCTCGAATTCTTCAGCTCCAAGATGTCTGTGGACGATGCAATCGATCGGCAGGCAGACATCATCTCGCAGGCCCAGTAAGGCCACAGACGCTCTCATAACTTGAGACGGTTTTATGGGGCGCGAGCGGACGGCTTTTTAGTCTGGTTGCGCCCCTGACCGCCAACAGGAGGTATTGATGGCTCATGCCGGCCGGCCGTTTGGCCTATTGCGCAACCTCAATGCGAAGGTCGCAGCAATCCCTATGATGCTGACCGTGATCGTGATTTTCATCGGTTGCACGCTTTGGACCGTTTTTTACTCGTTCACGTCGTCGCGGCTGCTACCGACGAGCGATTTCGTGGGCTTTGATCAGTACAGCCGGCTTTTCGGCAATTCGCGCTGGAACCAGTCGGTTCTCAATCTTGCCACCTACGGCGTCTGCGTGCTGACATTCGTCTTCATCATCGGCTTCCTGCTGGCTGTTCTCATCGACCAGAAGATCAGGTTCGAAAACACATTCCGCACGATCTTTCTCTACCCGTTCGCCCTGTCGTTCATCGTGACGGGGCTCGTCTGGCAGTGGATTCTCGATCCAGGCCTCGGCGTGCCGAAGGTTTTGAACGATCTTGGCCTTCCGGGGGGCAGCCTCGCGCTGCTCGGCGACAAGAATACCGTCATCTATGCGCTCGTCATCGCCGGGCTCTGGCAGGGGACGGGGCTGGTCATGGTGTTGATGCTTGCCGGTCTGCGCGGTATCGATTCCGAAATTTGGAAGGCGGCGCGCGTCGACGGCATTCCGGCGTGGCGCACATACCTCTTCATCATCATTCCGATGATGCGCGGCGTCTTCGTCACCACGCTGGTGATCGTCGCCTCCGGCATCGTACGCGTCTATGACCTCGTCGTCGCAATGACGCAGGGCGGACCCGGATTCGCATCGGAAGTGCCGGCCAAATACGTCTATTCGTTCATGTTCGAGCGCGCCAATCTCGGGCAGGGCCTTGCGGCGTCGACCGTGATGCTCGTCACCGTCTTCATCATCCTGGTTCCGTGGGCTCTCGCCGAGTTCCGCCAGAAGCGATCCTGAAGGACCACGATCATGGCCATAGCCACCACCACCAACAACATCGCCAGCGTCGTTGAGCCGGCAGGCGCAAGGCCGCGTCGCATGTTCGCGCCCTCGACCATCATCCTCTACAGCATCCTGACAGTCGCCGCGCTTTACTATCTTTTGCCGCTCTATGTGATGGTCGTGACCTCCCTCAAGGACATGACAGAAATCCGCATGGGCAACATCTTCGCACCTCCGGTGCAGATCACCTTCGAGCCTTGGGTCAAGGCATGGAGCCAGGCCTGTACGGGCCTTGATTGCTCCGGCATCAGCGTGGGCTTCTGGAAGTCGGTCAAGATCACCATTCCGAGCGTCATTATCTCCGTGGCGATCGCCTCGGTGAATGGCTACGGCCTGTCCTACTGGCGCTTCAAGGGGTCGGAAGTCTTCTTTACGATTCTGCTTTTCGGCGCTTTCATCCCCTATCAGGTGATGCTCTATCCGCTCGTCATCATCATGCGCGAGCTCGGCATCTTCTCGACCATCTGGGCTGTCGTCCTGGTGCACACGATCTTCGGCATGCCGATCAACACGCTGCTCTTCCGAAATTATTTCGCATCTCTGCCTCCCGAACTATTCAAGGCTGCGCGTGTGGATGGGGCAGGGTTCTGGCAGGTGTTCTTCCGCATCATGCTGCCAATGTCGCTGCCGATCTTCGTCGTGTCGATGATTATCCAGATCACCGGTATCTGGAACGACTTCCTGTTCGGCGTGATCTTTGCCGGCAACCAGAATTTCCCGATGACGGTGCAGCTCAACAATATCGTCAACGCCGTCCAGGGCGTGAAGGAATACAACGTCAACATGGCCGCAACGCTGCTCACCGGCGCGGTGCCACTTATCGTCTACTTCGTGTCCGGACGTCTCTTCGTCCGCGGTATCGCCGCTGGCGCAGTGAAAGGTTGATCATGAACACAAGCGTTTCCATCAAAGATCTGTCGCTGAATTTCGGCGCCGTCAGCGTCCTCAAGGACCTGAACCTCGACATCAACGACGGCGAATTCCTGGTCCTGCTCGGCTCGTCCGGCTGCGGCAAGTCCACGCTGCTCAACTGCATCGCCGGGCTGCTTGATGCATCCGCGGGACAAATCTTCATCAAGGGCAAGAACGTCACCTGGGAAGAGCCCAAGGACCGCGGCATTGGCATGGTGTTCCAGTCCTATGCGCTCTATCCGCAGATGAGTGTCGAGAAGAATCTGTCCTTCGGACTTCGCGTTGCAAAGGTGCCGCAGCCCGAGATCGACAAACGTGTGGCGCGCGCCTCTGAAATCCTGCAGATCCAATCGCTTCTGAAGCGCAAGCCCGCCGAACTGTCCGGCGGCCAGCGCCAGCGCGTGGCGATCGGCCGCGCTCTCGTGCGCGATGTCGATGTGTTCCTGTTCGACGAGCCGCTGTCCAACCTCGATGCCAAGCTGCGTTCGGAACTGCGCGTCGAGATCAAACGCCTCCACCAGTCGCTAAAAAACACGATGATCTACGTCACCCACGACCAGATCGAGGCGCTGACGCTGGCAGACCGCATTGCGATCATGAAAAGCGGCATCATTCAGCAGCTCGACGATCCGACGACCATCTACAACAGGCCGCGCAATCTTTTTGTCGCAGGCTTCATCGGCTCGCCGTCAATGAACTTCCTGCACGGCGAGTTGACCAAAAACAGCGACAAGACGGTGTTCAGATCAAACGGCGTCAGCTTCTCGCTCGATGGTTATGATGCGGCTCAACCGCTGCAATCGGGCCGCAAGGTGGTGCTCGGCGTGCGTCCGGAGCACATCAAGGTCGACGAAAATCTCGGCCCCGAAGTGCATGATGCCACCGTCGACATCGAGGAGCCGATGGGCGCCGACAACCTCCTCTGGCTGAAGCACGCCGGTCACACCATGTCGGTGCGCATCAACGGCGCGCGCCGCTTCAAGGTGGGAACACCGGTGAAGCTCAGTTTCGACATGTCGCTGGCATCGCTCTTCGATGCTGAGACGGAGGAGAGAATCTAGGAGGCGGCGAGGGTGCGGTGGGCGAGGGCGGTAAACCAGTCCCTCATTCGCCTGCCTGGGACCTTCTTCCCGCCGACGGGGAGAAGGAGATATGCCACAGCGCCTTCCCCGATCGCAATATTGTCTTCGGCAAGTTCCCTCTTCCCGCAGGCGGGGAGAGGGCCAGGGTGGGGGCAGTCACGTGCTCCTGGCGAGTGAGGGCATCCCCTCGTTCCAATGTTTCGAGATCAGATAATGACCACGTCCAACACTTCGTCCATCGATCTTTCCGGTTCCTGGCAACTCGCCTCCGCTGAAGGTGAAGTCACCACATCGATCGCGCTTCCGGGCGACGTCCATACAGCGCTGCACGTGGCAGAGCTCATTCCGGATCCCTATTTCGGCCGCAACGAAGAGCAGGTGCAGTGGGTCGCACATCGGGATTGGGTACTTGAGCGAAGCTTCCAGCTCGATGGTGCCGAAGGCGACTGGTATCTCGACATCGATTACCTCGACACCGTTGCCTCGGTATTTATCAACGGCTTCGTCGTGCTCGCGGCCGACAATTGCTTTCGCCGCTACCGGCCGGATGTTTCGAGCATGTTGAAGGCAGGCGAAAACACGATCCGCATCGTGCTGCATTCGAGTATTGCCGCCGGAGCAGAACGGCAGGGCAGGCAGCCTTTCTACGTACCCTATCATCCGGGCAACTCGCCGATCGCCAACGGCAATATGCTGCGCAAGCCGCAATGTCATTTCGGCTGGGACTGGAACATCGCGATCGCGCCTCTCGGGCTTTATGGCACGATCGCGCTGAAGAAGCTCGAGACGGCGCGCATCGAGCACGTCACAACGCGCCAGAGGCATAGCATCGACGGCAGCGTCGAACTACAGGTCACAGCAACGCTTTTCGCGAAGGACCCGGGCATCGTACCGGTGCATTTCGCGCTCGACGGCGAACGTGTCCGACTCGATGTCGGTGTCAATGCCGGCGAAACGGTGGTCAATCATATATTCTATGTCGAGAAACCGCGCCTCTGGTGGCCTTCCGGCAGCGGCGAGCAGGCGCTTTATGCGCTGACCGTCGATCTGCCGTCAGATGTGGTGACGAAGCAGATCGGCCTTCGCACCGTCGAACTCGTCACTACGCCGGATGCGGCCGGCAGCCGCTTCGCTTTCAAGGTGAACGGCCGCGAGATCTTCTGCCGAGGTGCGAACTGGATTCCGGCGGATGCGCTGTATTCGCGGTCGTCGGCGGAGAAGACGGAGGACCTGCTGCAGTCGGCAAAAGCTGCGAACATGAACATGATCCGCGTCTGGGGTGGCGGCTTTTACGAGCACGACTGGTTTTATGACCTGTGCGACCGGCTCGGCCTCATGGTCTGGCAGGATTTCATGTTTGCCTGCAACCTCTATCCCTCGACAGAAGACTTCCTCGACAATGTCGCCCTCGAAGTCGACTATCAGGTCAAACGCCTCGCCTCGCATCCCTCGATCGCGCTCTGGTGCGGCGATAACGAACTGGTCGGTGCGCTCACCTGGTTCGACGAGCCGAAGAGGGACCGCGACCGCTATCTCGTCTCCTATGATCGGCTGAACCGCTCGATCGAGCAGGCGCTGAGGAAGGCGGCGCCAGGTGCGATCTGGTGGCCGTCGAGCCCGGCCTCCGGCTATCTGGATTTCGGCGACGCCTGGCACGCCGATGGCTCCGGCGACATGCACTACTGGTCGGTCTGGCATGAGAACAAGTCGTTCGACAATTACCGCTCGGTACGGCCGCGTTTCTGCTCCGAATTCGGTTTCCAGTCCTATACCTCGCTGCCGGTCATCAAGACTTATGCCGACAAAAGAGACCTGAACGTCGCGTCGCCGGTGATGGAGTTGCATCAGAAGAATGCCGGCGGCAATGAGCGGATCGCGGGCACGATGTTCCGCTACTTCCGCTTCCCCAAGGACTTTCCGAACTTCGTCTATCTCAGCCAGATCCAGCAGGGGCTGGCGATCAAGACGGCGGTGGAATATTGGCGATCGCTCAAACCCCATTGCATGGGCACGATCTACTGGCAGCTCAACGACACTTGGCCGGTCGCGTCCTGGTCGAGCCTCGACTACGGCGGGCGCTGGAAGGCGATGCACTATCTTGTCAAGCGGTTCTTCCAGCCGGTCGCCGTGGCCGCCCTGCCATCGGAGGACGGCAAAACGATCCGATTCTCGCTGGTCAACGATACGCTTTCGGAAGTCAGCGCTGACCTATCGATTTCCATTCTGACGGTGAAGGGCGAGCGCAGGCACCTGAAGGATATCCAAGCCGTCTGCACGCCGGATGCTGCCGTGACGGCAACGGCGATCAATGTCTCGGATATCCCCGAGGGCACGCTGCTTGGCTGGCGCTTCACGGCGTCGAACGGAATGGGCGGTGAGGGGCACTACATCCACGGCACCTACAAGGCACTCGAATTGGAGCCTGCCGGTCTCCAGGTGACCCGCGAATATGTCGAGGAAGATGGCTCGGTTTGCCTCAATGTCACCGCCAAGGGACTGGCGCTGTTCGTGATGATCGAGACCGAGACCGACGGCAAATATTCCGACAATGCCTTCGATCTGGCAGCTGGCGAGACCCGCCGCATCCTCTTTACCCCGGCAAAGCCGCTCCAAGACGGCGAGCTTCCGGACTTCCGTTTCTACGACCTGCATTCCTGCCAGTCGGTAGATTGATTTTGAGAAAGGGCACGAGGCCCGAGGAGAAAATGATGACGAAACTGAGTTTCCAGCTTTATAGCGCACGCAATTTCCAGCCCTATTCGGCAATCTTCGAAAAGCTTGGCAAGGCCGGTTACACGGAGGTCGAAGGCTTCGGCGGCATCTATACCGATCTCGACGACGCTGATTTGAAGGGCCTGCGCGCCGATCTCGACAAGAATGGTCTCACGATGGCAACCGGCCATTTCAGCCCGGATTTCTTAGACGGCGAAGTCAAGAAATCGCTGAACATCGCAAAGACACTCGGCATGGATTCGATCTACGCGCCGCATCTTGCCGCCGACCAGCGTCCGGCGGACGGCGCCGGCTGGCTTGCGTTCGGCAAGCGCCTGCAGGAAATGGCCAAGCCCTATAAGGACGCCGGCTATGAATTTGGCTGGCACAATCACGACTTCGAATTCGTGAAGCTTGCCGACGGCTCGCTGCCGATCGAGCGCATCTTCGAGGGCGCGCCCGACATTTCGTGGGAAGCGGATATCGCCTGGGTTGTGCGCGGCGGGGCGGATCCGTTCGCCTGGATCGAGAGGCTCGGCTCACGCATCACTGCCGTACACGTCAAGGACATCGCGCCGGTCGGCGAGAACAAGGACGAGGACGGCTGGGCCGATGTCGGTCACGGTACACTTGCCTGGCCGAAGCTGATCGCCGCGCTCAAGGGTACCAGGGCGAAGCACTACGTCGTCGAGCACGACAATCCGAGCGACATCGATCGCCTGATCACCCGCTCGATCGCATCCTTCAAGACCTACTGAGGGCAAACCATGACCAAGGAACTTGGGGTCGGCATCATCGGATGCGGCAACATCTCGACCACTTACCTTTCGCTCGCGCCCCTCTTCAAAGGGCTGAAAATTCTGGCCTGCGCGGACATCAATGTACGGGCAGCCGAACTTCGCGCCGAGGAATACGACGTCACGGCTCAGACCATCGAGCAGCTACTTGCCAATGACGAGATCGACGTCGTCGTCAACCTCACCATCCCCGATGCGCATTATCCGGTCTCGAAGGCCGCGCTCGAGGCCGGCAAGCACGTCTTCTCTGAAAAGCCGCTCGTGCTGACGCTGGAACAGGGTGAGGACCTGCGCCGCATCGCCAAGGAGAAGAACCTATCCGTCGGCTGCGCGCCGGACACCTTCCTCGGCGGTGCGCACCAGCTTGCCCGCAAATATGTCGACGAGGGCGGCATCGGGCGCATTACCTCCGGCGCCTGCTATGTCATGGGGCCGGGCATGGAGATGTGGCATCCGAACCCGGACTTCTTCTTCCTGCCGGGCGGTGGCCCCATCCTCGACATGGGTCCGTATTACATTGCCAACCTGATCAATTTGATCGGCCCGGTGAAGCGCGTCGGCGCGATCACCTCGATGGCGTCGGAGACACGCACAATCACCAGCCAGCCACGCCACGGTGAAACGATTCCGGTCAAGACGCCGACGACGGTCCAGGCACTGCTGGAATTCGTCAGCGGTGCGACGGTGACGCTGACGGCGAGCTGGGATGTCTGGTCGCATCGCCACGCCAATATGGAGCTCTACGGCACCGATGGCACCCTTTTCGTTCCGGACCCGAACTTCTTCGGCGGCCTCGTCGAGGCCAGCGGCCGCGACAAGGACATCAAGCCGCTTGAAGCCTGGGAGCATCCCTTCGGCAGGTTCAACCAGGAAAGCCCGCAAGGTCCGCGCGCCAACTACCGCACGGCAGGTCTTGCTGACATGGTCGCGGCGCTGATCGACGGCCGCGATGCCCGCTGCTCGCTGGAGCGCACGCTGCATGGCGTCGACGTCATGACCTCGATCCTGAAATCGGGCGAGGAAGGCAGGTTCGTGGAGCTCACGACGACCTGCACGCAGCCCGCCGCGCTTGGCATCGAAGAGGCTCAGGCGCTCTTGAAGTAGGCCCCTAAAGGGTTATTTTCCGCGCGGGCTTTTCCGGCCCGCGCGCACTTTTTCCAAAGGATCAGGACCATGAGCTGGCAACCGGCTTCCGACCGCTATTCGAAGATGAAGTATAACCGCACGGGCCGATCCGGCCTGAAGCTTCCTGCCGTTTCCCTCGGTCTCTGGCACAATTTCGGCGGCGACACGCCGCATGAACGCAAGATCGAGATGTGCCGCACTGCCTTCGATCTCGGCATCACCCATTTCGACCTTGCCAATAATTACGGCCCGCCTCCAGGTTCGGCCGAAACCGCCTTCGGCGAAATCCTTCGTGCCGAATTCGCGGGCTTGCGCGATGAACTTATCATCTCGTCGAAGGCCGGCTACGAAATGTGGCCAGGCCCCTATGGGGAGTGGGGCAGCCGCAAATATCTGATCGCTTCCTGCGACCAGAGCCTGAAGCGCATGGGCCTCGGCTACGTCGATATATTCTATTCGCACCGGTTCGATCCGGATACGCCTCTCGAAGAGACCTGCGGCGCGCTCGACTATATCGTCCGCTCCGGCCGCGCGCTCTATGTCGGCATTTCCTCTTATAATTCGCAGCGTACGCGAGAAGCAGCCGCGATCCTCAAGGATCTCGGCACGCCATGCCTCATCCACCAGCCGAGCTATTCCATGCTCAACCGCTGGGTTGAGGACGACAAGTTGCTCGATACGCTGGAAGAGGTCGGCATCGGCTCGATCGTCTTCTCACCGCTGGCGCAGGGCATGCTCACGACCAAATATCTCGCCGGCATCCCGGAAGACAGCCGTGCGGCTCGGAACCACTTCCTGAAGCGTGATTTCATCCGCCCGTCGATCATCGACAACATCCGTAAGCTCAATAGCATTGCCGAACGCCGCGGCCAGACGCTGGCGCAGATGGCGATCGCCTGGGTATTGCGCGGCGGCCGGGTGACGTCGGCGCTGATCGGCGCCAGCCGTTCGTCGCAGATCGTCGATTGCGTCAAGGCTCTCGACAATCTTGAGTTCACTGTGGAAGAGCTGAAGGAGATCGATGTCTACGCCCGCGAGGCCGACGTCAATCTCTGGGCGAAATCCGCAGAGCGAGAATAAGTGCAAGCAACGCCCGGCCGGAAACTGCCGGGCGTTTCTCATTCAGTCTGATGTACGTGCCGCAGTCTGCGGCTATCCGGAGGAGCAGCCGTCATGATCCGCAACCCCGTTCTGCCGGGTTTCAATCCCGATCCTTCTATCTGCCGCTTGGGCGACGACTATTACATCGCGACCTCGACCTTCGAATGGTATCCGGGTGTGCAGATTCACCATTCGCGCGATCTGGTGAACTGGACACTGGTGCGCCGTCCGCTGGAGCGCCAATCGCAGCTCGACATGCGCGGCAATCCCGATAGCTGCGGCGTATGGGCGCCGTGTCTTTCCTATGCCGATGGACAGTTCTGGCTGGTCTATACCGACGTCAAGCGCTTCGACGGCAACTTCAAGGACGCACACAACTACATCGTCACCTCGCCGACTATCGAGGGCGAGTGGTCTAACCCGGTCTACGTCAACTCCTCGGGTTTCGACCCGTCGCTCTTCCATGACGATGACGGCCGCAAGTGGTTCGTCAACATGCAGTGGAACCACCGCACGGAAAGTTATGGCGGCGCGCCCAAGCATCCGGCCTTCGATGGCATCCTGCTGCAGGAATGGGATCCGGTTACGAAGGCGCTGAAAGGTCCGATCAGGAACATCTTCGCCGGCAGCCCGCTCGGACTTGTCGAAGGCCCGCATCTCTTCAAGCGCAACGGCTACTATTATCTAACGACTGCCGAAGGCGGCACGGGCTATGATCACGCGGTCACCATGGCGCGTTCGCGCAACATCGACGGTTCCTACGAGATGCATCCGAACATCCATCTCATCACCTCCAAGGACAATCCGGAAGCCGTTCTGCAGCGGGCAGGGCACGGGCAATATGTCGAGACGCCGGACGGGCAAGTCTATCACACGCATCTCTGCGGACGGCCGCTGCCGCCGAAGCGCCGCTGCACGCTTGGCCGCGAAACCAGCCTGCAGAAATGCGTCTGGAAGACGGACGGCTGGCTCTACCTCGAAAACGGCACGACGGTGCCGGATGTCGACGTCCCTGGCCTCGCGGGCGCGGTTCGCGCCGAAAAACCGGTTCGCACCGAATATAGCTTCGATGGCGGCAAGTTGCCTGCGGATTTCCAGTGGCTGCGCACGCCGCAGCCGGAGCGCATCTTCGATCTGACCGGACGTCCCGGCCATCTGCGCCTCATCGCCCGCGAAAGCATCGGCTCGTGGTTCGAGCAGGCGCTCGTCGCCCGCCGCCAGGAGCATCACAGTTTCCGCGCCGAGACTGTCGTAGAGTTTGACCCGGACACCTACCAGCAGGTCGCCGGCCTGACGCATTACTACAATCGCCACAAGTTTCACGCCGTAGCCGTGACGCTGCACGAGAAGCTCGGCCGTTGCGTCACCATCCTTTCCTGCAATGGGGATTATCCGAACGGCCGTCTCAGCTTCCCGGCTGGCAGCGGCGTCGCCCTTCCGGCGGAAGGCCGCGTCCAGCTTTCGATGGAAATCCGCGACAACGACCTGCAGTTCTTCTGGCAGACGGAAGGAAAGGGCGCCTGGCAGCCGATCGGCCCGCTTCTCGATGGCGGCGTCGTCTCCGACGAGGGTGGCCGCGGCGAGCACGGCTCCTTCACCGGCGCCTTCGCCGGCGTCTTCGCCTTCGACACATCGGGCCGCGCCAAGACCGCCGATTTCGACTGGTTCAATTACGAAGAGCTTTGAAAATGGCACCCGATATCGCCATCGAACCGATCGCCGTCCGGCACATCGAGAGCTATCACCAGGCTCTCGATGTCGTTGCGCGCGAACGCAGGTATCTCACCTTCCTTGAGGCTCCGCCGCTCGAAGACACACGGAAATTCGTTCTCGACATGATCGACAACAAGCATCCGCAATTTGTCGCCGTGAAGGACGGTGAAGTGGTGGGGTGGTGCGATATCCGCCGGCATTTCTTTCCGTCGCATGCGCACCGGGGATCGCTTGGAATGGGCATCATCCCTGCCTGCCGCGGACAGGGCCTCGGCTTGCGTCTCATGGAGACGACGCTGAAGGAGGCAAGGCAATGCGACATCATACGGGTCGAGCTTAGCGTCCATGCCGACAATGCCCGCGCAATCCGCCTTTACGAGAAAGCCGGCTTCGTCAGCGAGGGCGTGAGCAAGGACGCCGCTCGTATCGATGGCCGCTATCTCGACGTCGTCAACATGGCGTTGATCTTCAGCCGGACTTGAATGCGGCCGCGTTAAACGGCGAAACTAAAATATAAGATTATGCTTATAAGTGTCAGTTTATATTACAAAAGTTTAATTCAATTTTCAGATTCGGTTCACCTTCATGGACCTAGTTTCGGGCGTGTTCAACACGAGGATCCCCCGATGAAAAACATAATCACAACCCTGCTTTCCGTTTCTTTCCTGATTACGCCGATTGCTTTCGCATCAGAGGCAAGTGCTGCCGAGCACCGCCGTCCGATCGTTGTCGAAAAGAAGGTCGTAGTCCACAAGTACCGCTGGACGAAGGGGCATCGCGTGACAGCTGCCGAACGCCGCCACCTGGCCGAAGTCCGCGACTACCGCCGCTACCGCCTGTCGGCGCCGCCGCGCGGCTACCGCTGGGTCAGGGTCGACAACGAGTTCCTGCTGATCGGCGTTACGAGCGGGATTGTCTCGAGCATCATCGCTGCCCGCTGATCGGGCGTTTTTAAAAACGCCACCTTTGGGCTCTAAAGTCGCTCGCAGCAAGACGCTAGGGGCGACTCCGCTTATTGAAGATATTTTCACGAGGCCCTGGTGAATGCTTTTGCTGTCAGAAGTCCAATTTATGTGACGGTGTAACAGCTGCAAATCTGGCGCCTGCATCGGGAACTGCGCGACAGGGTCTTTTCGACCCACCACACTCAGAACTAGCTGCAGTCGGAGAGGAAACCATGGAGGCCAGCGTAAGGAAGCTCTTCGAGCGATACGAACGCTGTTTCAAGCAGTCTCTCGGCGGTGACATAGACATGGATGAGGTCGCATCTTTGCATGCTCCCGACTTCATAGCTGCCTCGCCCGCTGGAGTGGTGACTGGAAAGAACGATGATCAACTCAAGCAAGTCATGGCGCGAGGTTATGCGCACTATCGGGCGATGGGGACGAAGGAAATTCGGATACGCAATGTCCGCCTCTCGCCATAGATGAACATCATTGCGTGGCCCATGTCGCTTGGAGGGCAACCTATGTCCGCAAGGATCAACCGGACGTAGCGATAGATTTTGATGTTCACTACTTTGTCCAGGAGTTTTCGGCTGGGTGTCAGGCGACGAGCAGGCGCTTTTAAGGAGACACGGCATCATCTGAAGTCCACTCACTGCCCGATCACGACACCGCTCCGCCGCGCAAATTCCCGGGGTCAGGATCCACAATTGAGAAAAAGACTCGCATGACCGCTTCGAGCCGCCCAGAGCGGAACCTTTGTCAGCCGTTCGATGCGGTGATGAATACCGCCAACTGAGCGTCGAAAGCACGCTTGTATGCGGGCCGCGCTTCACCGCGGGCGACATAGGCGGAGAGGTTCGGATATTCGTCCAGTATGCCCGATCCTTTCAACCTGAGCAGCACCGACACCATCAGAAGGTCACCGGCGTTGAATTCGCCGTCTAGCCAGTCGGCATCGCCAAGGCGATCGGAAAGTTCGCTCAGCCGCTTACGGATGCGTTCCTCGACGACACACAGTCGCCGCTCGTACCAAATCTCATCGCCCTCCAGGAGCCTGGCGACTTCGCGATCGACGATCGTCGGTTCCATCGTGTTGAGCGCTGCAAACATCCATGTGATCGCCCGCGCCCGGGCATTCGGATCGTCCGGCAGCAGGCCGGCATGGCGCTCCGCGATATGGAACACGATTGCCCCCGACTCAAAAAGGGCGAGATCGCCTTCTTCATAGGTCGGAATCTGTCCGAAAGGATGAAGCGCGAGATGCGCGGGCTCCTTCATCGCTTTAAACGAGACAAGACGAACTTCGTAAGGCTGGCCAACTTCTTCGAATGCCCAGCGAACGCGCATGTCACGCGCTAGACCCTTGCCGCCATCAGGCGACCGTTCAAAGGCGGTAATAGTGATCGTCATCGCTGTTCTCCAGGGCACGTCTGTCTTGAAGACGAGCGGCTAAACGAGATTCCGACACCCCATGTCTGCGATCGCCCTTCATCCATGAATTTCTTTCGCTCCAGTTTGTATTGTCGCAAATCGTGGGATGGAACTTCTGACGACGCGGTCCCGGTTGCAAAGCAACGGCAGGCTTTTTTGAAGATTTTCCGGCCCGGATGTGCGAAAATCGCGAAACGGCACGCAAACAGGGCGGCGGCAAGATGTCGTTTTCTCAATCCAGGATCTGCAAGGGCTGCTGGCAGCAGATGCGCCTTCCGGTGCCTCTGCGCGGACCGGCGTCCATTCCTTTCCGCGCCTTCGGCATCCGCCCGAGCCGGATGAATCCGAACACCTGCACGATTTGCGAACTCATGTTCACACGCGTGATGAAAGCCCGCAAGATCACTGTTGATGTATCCGTGCTCTTTGCGGATCTGAGAGGCTATACGACGCTTTCGCAGTCGCTTTCGGCAGATACTGTTTCGTCGCTGCTGGATGATTTCTACGATGAATGTGCGACAGCCATTTGGGAATACGACGGCCTTCTCAACAAGACGGTCGGGGACGCCATTATGGCAATATTCAACTTTCCGATCCACCACCAGGACCATGCTGAACGTGCTGTGCTGGCTGCGCGGGAGATTCAGCGCCGCTGCCAGTTGCGTCGTGAACGTCACATGGCTGAGGGTGCTGGGCTGGACGGAAGTGAACTCGGCATTGGTATCGGCATCGACACCGGCGAGGCCAGCTTCGGAGAGTTCGGCCGATCGCATCGCGACCTGACTGCGATTGGAACGGTTGTAAATACTGCCGCTCGCGCGCAGTCAGTTGCTGACGCAGGGCGGATTCTCGTCACCAAGGCTGTTTGCGAGCGGGCGCAGGGCCAAACGGCCGACAGCAAAGGTCGGGCATACCGCCTGAAGGGCTTTGAGAAGCCGATTGAGCTTTACTCGATCTGAGCACCATTGAATGCCGGGTCGCTTGAATACCGCACATTTAGGGCCGGACCGGGCTTTCGTTTACTCAGGCGGCTTTCCGTTTCCAACGCAGCTTTTGGGCTGCAGATAGCAGAATTTCCCTTGGCGAGACTCCGCGGGACGCAGCCCCATTCTCAGCGGGCTCGCTCAGTCCTTCGATCGGCGGCAGCGGCTCACATTCCTCGCAGATACAGCGAAACGGCGTGATTGCAACCGCCGTCATGGCGCGCGCAGTGCCCAGCTTGCGCAGGGGTCGGGGAGATTCCGCCATTTCTCGGGCGTGAAGCGTTCCGATTTTATCTGACAGGCGTCGAGTTCACTTCGGATCCAGTCCTCGTTCATCGGATCGGCGCCGATGAAGACGATCTCCTGCCGACGGTCGCCCCAGACAGGATCGAGATAAGGGGCGATCGCCTTTCGGAAGCCCGGTTCGCGCGGCCATGCAGGAAAGACGACGCTGCTCAACCATGTACTCGGCAACCGCGAAGGCCTGTGCGTTGCCGTAATTGTAAATGACATGAGCGAGGTGAATATCGATGCGGCGCCCCGAGGAAGCCGGACAACACGGTGACGGGAAGTCTCTTATCCATGGTCTTTTCCATATTAATGTTATATCATTACGTTTTTGCGCAAAGAAAGCGAGCATAAGCGCTCGCCTTTCCGGCTCTCGCCTTTCCGGCTCAGCTTTCGCGCGAAAGGCAATCCTTGATGCTGTTGGCGATGCCGCGCATTAGGGTGAAATAGAGATCAGGGCCTGCTTCCAGCGTTGCCGCCTCCGGGTCGAGTACGCCGGCCTTCGCATCGGTGCCTTCGATGACGACATTGACCAGGCGCGGCTCGAACTGCGGTTCGGCGAAGACGCAGGTGGCGCCGAGGTCGGCAACCTTCTTGGTGATCTCCGAAACGCGCTCGGCGCCGGGCAAGTTTTCCGGGCTCACCGTGATGGAGCCAGCGACGCGGACGGCATAGCGGTGCTCGAAATACTGGTAGGCGTCATGGAAGACAATGAAAGGCTTGTCTTTTACCGCGGCGACGATGCCGGTGATTTCCTTGTCGAGCGCATCGATCTTTTCGTCGAGCGCCTTGGCATTGGCCTGGTAGGTCAGCGCGTTGGCGGGATCGGCGGCCACCAGCGTCGTGGTGATTTCCGCAGCCATGGCCTTGGCATTCATCGGGTCGAGCCACAGATGCGTGTCGAATGCGCCGTGATCGTGATCGCCTTCCGCATGCGCGTCATGATCCTGCCCGGCCACTTCGTGCTCATGTCCGGCTTTCGCCTCTTCGCCGTCATCGTGCGGTTCGAAGGCGCCGCCTTCGCGAAACTTCAGCTTCACGACGCCCGGCGCATCCTCCAGCTCGGCAATGCTGGCGCCGGAGCCTAGCGATTCCAGCGGCTTTTCGAGGAATGCCTCGAGGCCGGGACCTACCCAGAAAATCATCTTGGCGCTCTGTAGCGCGCTCGCATCCGACGGCTTGAGATTGTAGGTATGCGGGGAGGCAGCGCCATCGATGATCAGTTCCGGCGTGCCGACGCCCTGCATGATCGCCGAAACCAGCGAATGGACCGGCTTAATCGAAGCAACGACTGCCGGTGCATCCGCCGCCTTGGATGCCCCGGCAAGCAGGATCGCCGGGATCGCGAGGGAAAGGCTCATAGCCAGATTCATGTTCACGCTCCGCTTGAATAGCAATTGTAATGTTATTACATCAATTGCGTAATGCTATAACGTGTGCGATAGCATGACGCAACAGCACTGTCGGAAAAATGATGTTATCTCCCGCAAACCCTGCCTCGAAGCCGCTGGTTTCCCTCCACAATGTGGGTGTCCGGCGGGATGGCCGCTGGCTCGTCAGGGGCGTGGATTTTTCGATTTCACGCGGCGAGATCGTAACCCTGATCGGTCCGAACGGCTCCGGAAAATCGACAAGCGCCAAGGCAGCGATCGGCGTTTTGAAGCCCGATGAGGGCAGGGTGGAGCGAGCAAGCGGCCTCAAGGTCGGCTACGTGCCACAGAAGCTTGCGATCGACTGGACGCTTCCGCTCACCGTCCGGCGCCTCATGACGCTCACCGGCCGGCTTCCCGAACGCGAGATGATGGCCGCGCTCGAGGCCGCTGGCATGGCTCATATGCTGAATGCCGAGGTGCAGCACCTTTCCGGCGGCGAGTTCCAGCGGGCGCTGATGGCGCGTGCGATTGCCCGCAAGCCCGATCTCCTCGTGCTGGATGAACCGGTGCAGGGCGTCGATTTCTCCGGCGAGATCGCGCTTTACGATCTCATCAAGCAGATCCGTAATTCCACCGGCTGCGGCATCCTCTTGATCTCGCATGATCTCCATGTCGTCATGGCGGAGACCGATACGGTGATCTGCCTCAACGGCCATGTCTGCTGCCGTGGCACGCCGGAGACGGTCAGCCAGAGCCCGGAATATGTGCGTCTCTTCGGCAGCCGCGCGGCAAAGACGCTCGCCGTCTACAGCCACCACCACGACCACACGCATCTGCCGGACGGCCGCGTGCTGCATTCGGATGGTTCGGTGACGGATCATTGCCATCCGGGCGACGGTCATCACCACGATCACGACCACTCAGATCATGAGCACCACCATCATGCGGGAGAGCGCCATGCTTGACGACTTCTTCGTCCGCGCGATCCTTGCCGGTGTCGGTCTGGCGCTTACCACCGGGCCGCTCGGCTGTTTCATCATCTGGCGGCGCATGGCCTATTTCGGCGATACGATTGCCCATTCCGCGCTGCTCGGCGTCGCGCTGTCGCTGCTCTTTGAATTCAATCTGACGCTTGCCGTCTTCGCCGTTGCGGCGACGGTTTCGATCCTGCTGCTCTTCCTGCAAAAGCGGCAGGCGCTGTCGGCCGATGCGCTGCTCGGCATCTTGTCGCACGCGACGCTGGCGATCGGGCTCGTCATGGTCGCCTTCATGAGCTGGGTACGCATCGACCTCATCGCCTTCCTTTTCGGCGATATCCTCGCCGTCTCGAAAACCGACATCGCGTTGATCTGGGGTGGCGGCCTCTTTGTCGTCGCTGCGATCGCCTGGCTCTGGCGTCCACTGTTGGCATCGACCGTGAACCCCGAGCTTGCCGAGGCCGAGGGGCTGCAGCCAGAGCGGGCGCGACTCTTTTTCATGCTTCTGATGGCGGTCGTCATCGCCATCGCCATGAAGATCGTCGGCATCATGCTGATCACGTCGCTGCTGATCATCCCGGCGGCCGCGGCCCGCCGCTTCTCGTCGACACCGGAGGTCATGGCCGCACTCGCATCGCTGATCGGTGCTGCCGCCGTCGTCGGCGGCCTGTTCGGATCGCTCACTTACGACACGCCGTCAGGCCCGTCGATCGTGGTTGCCGCACTCATTCTCTTCATCCTCAGCCTGCTGCCGAGGCTTGGACGCAAGGAACCGCAAGGACAAGGCTCATGAACGCACCGCAACTGACCAAGAACCAGGCGCTGGTCTTCGACGTGCTGGAAAAGGCCGACGGCCCGCTCAGCGCCTATACGATCCTCGACAAGCTGCGCGACCACGGGTTCCGCGCGCCGCTTCAGGTCTACCGGGCGTTGGAGAAGCTGCTCGAATATGGCGTCGTGCATCGGCTGGAGAGTATCAATTCCTTCGTCGTCTGCGCCCATCCGAACGAGAATTGCCACAGCCACGGGACCGTTGCCTTCGCGATTTGCGAAAGCTGCGGTCATGTCATGGAATTCCACGATCACGAGGTCGATCATCGACTGATGGACTGGACGCGCGGCAAGAAATTCAAGGCGGAGAAGACGACGATCGAAATCCGCGGTCTTTGCGAGACCTGCGCCGCGTAGCGCGATTGCGGGAGGCTAGTCGATACGCTTCATGTCGCGGGCGAAACGCTGCCAGTTGGCGACATATTTTTCCGCCGAGCGCCTAAGCCCCTCGATCGCCTCTTCATCGAGCGTCCGTATGGCGCGGGCAGGCGAACCGACGATCAGTGAAGCGTCGGGAAATTCCTTGCCTTCCGTCACCAGGGCATTGGCTCCGACAAGGCAGTTGTTGCCGATCTTTGCGCCGTTCAAGACGGTTGCGCCCATGCCGATCAGCGAGTTGTAGCCGATCGTGCAGCCGTGGATAATCGCGTGATGGCCGATGGTGCAACCTTCGCCGATCGTCACCGGAAAGCCCGGATCGGTGTGCAGCATCGCGCCTTCCTGGATATTGGTGTTGTTGCCGACGGTGACCGGCTCGTTGTCGCCGCGAAGCACGGCGCCGAACCAGATGCCGACGCCTTCGCCAAGCTCCGTCTGCCCGATGACACGCGCGTCCGGCGCAATCCAGTAGAGCCCGCTCGGCGGCAGTTTCGGCGACAATCCCCCAAGCGCGTAAACGGGCATGGCAATCTCCTCAGGCGACGGTTATGGAAAGCGTCGCGATACCGTCGATGCCGCATTCGACGCGATCGCCTATTTTGACGGCGCCGACACCGGCCGGCGTGCCGGTCATGATGACATCGCCCGGCGCCAGGACGAAGAGCTTGGAGAGCTCAGCGATGATTTCCGGTATCTTCCAGATCATCTGCTTCAGATCGCCGTCCTGAACGCGCTTGCCGTTATGATCGAGCCAGATGCGGCCCGCGTCCGGATGGCCGAGGCGGCTTGCGGGCACGATTGCCGAAACCGGTGCCGAATATTCGAACGCTTTCGCAACTTCCCATGGACGGCCGAGCTTCTTTGCCTCGGCCTGCAGATCGCGGCGGGTGAAATCGATACCGACGGCGTAGCCGTAGATGCAGTCAAGCGCGTTGCCGAGGGGAATGTTTCCGCCCCCGGATTTCAGCGCAATCACGCATTCTGCCTCGTAATGCACGTCAGTCGAAAGGGACGGATAGGGAAACGGCTTGCCGGGAGGCAGTAGGTTGTCGGCGTTCTTCTGGAAGAAGAATGGCGGCTCGCGGCTCGGGTCGTGCCCCATCTCGATCGCGTGATCCGCATAGTTGCGCCCGACGCAATAGACGCGGCGCACCGGAAAGACGTCGCTGGTGCCTTCGATGGCAAGCAGAACCGGCTGCGGAAGTGGGATGACGGTGGCGGGGCTTGTTGCGGACATTGAGATGCTCTTGCTGTTATCGAGTCCGGCGATCTTAAACGGAAAATCGCGAGCGGGGAAAGCACAACGGGACGATTATCCTTCCGTGCCCGAGACGTCGCTGCGAACGATCGCATAATAGGCAGCAAGTTCGGGGATCATCTGCGGCAGCGTCTCGAATACGGTATCGTCGGGCGAAAGCTTGCCGGCATATTTCATTTCCACGAAGGCCTGGTGCGCTGCCAGCGCCGCAGCATCCGCGTGATGCAGCACCGTGAAAACCGGGGTGGGGAGCGTCTTGCCTTTAACGAGGACACGGTCGAGCTCGGCGACTGTATAGGTGCCCGCCACAAGCTTCGCAGTCTGCTCGCCGAGAAGCAGAGCGACGCCATAATTCTTCGAGGCTCCCTCCAGGCGCGAGGCGAGATTGACCGCGTCCCCAAGACAGGAATAATCGAAACGCCTGTTCGAGCCCATGTTGCCCACAACGCACTCGCCGGTATTGATGCCGACGCCCATTTTCAGCGCATGCAGCGGCGTTCCGTTTATTCTGGCCTCTATCTCGAGCTGCCTGTTCAGGCTCGCGATCGCTTCCTGCATCGCGAGCGAGGCGGCAACGGCATGCAGTGCATGATCCGCATCGTCGAGCGGCGCGTTCCAGAACGCCATGATGCAGTCGCCCATATACTTGTCGATCGTCCCGGCGTGATCCATGACCACATCGGAAAGCGGCGTCAGCAGGCGGTTAATGAGGCCGGTGAGCTGCTCCGGATCGTCCTTCAGAGTTTCGGCAATCGTCGTGAAGCCCCGCACGTCCGAAAACAGGACCGAGAGCGTCCGCCGCTCGCCGCCGAGCTTCAGCTGTGATGGATCCTCGGAAAGCCGTTTGACGAGATCGGGCGATATATATTGCGAGAAGGCGAGGGTGATCTGCTTCTTCTTTCGCCGCTCTTCGGCAAAATCGAATGCCGCCTGGCCGAAGGCGACGGACACATAAGCCACGACCGGCCCCAGCGGCGAGACGAACAGGTTGCCGAGGCGGATGCCGGCATAGCTCAGCGCCGCCGCCACGCCGATGAAGATAACCGTGGCGACGAATGTCCGCCAGCCCGTGGATTTCCAGACGGTCGCAGCAGCGAGAATGGCGGCAAACAGGATGGCGAGGGCAACCACTGGAAGGCGCGCCAGCTCGATTGAATAGCGGTGCACAATATTGTCGTAGATCGTCGCCTGGATTTCGACGCCGGCGACCAGTCTGCCCGTATGGACCGTGTAAGGCGTCGCAAAGGCATCGGCACCGCCTTTGTCGATTTCCGGCGCATTCTGCAGGCTGAGGCCGACGAACACCACGCGGTCCTTGAAGAAATCCTTCGGCAGAAAGTTCTCTGGGTCCAGCGCCTGATAATAGGAAACCGTCGGATAACTGCGTGATGGTCCGAAGGACTGAATGAGCGCGTGGGCGGGAAGGCGGCCCGGTGCCTTCCCGGCTGCCTGCGCAAGGGTGATGGCAAAGCCGTCCTGATAGGACGGGATGTTGCGGAAGACGCCGTCGCCGCCGAGATCGATCGAGGCGATGCCGGTTCTCGCGCCGGCTTCTGTCAGTTGCGGCATCGGCGTGGCGCGAATCAACTGGTCGGCCTGCGGCGTCTGGATCAGCGTCTCGTCGCCGGCAAGCACAATGTCCGGCCCGACGGCCGCCGTTATTGCCGCATCGTCCTCTCGCGAAGACTGTTCGGCCATGATGATATCGAGACCGATCGCCTTTGCGCCCGCTGCGCGCAGCTGCCGGATCAGCCGGGCATGCAGGCTGCGCGGCCAGGGCCATTGCTCATTCATCTCCGCCAGCGACGGCTCGTCGATCGCCACGATCACCGGCGCATCGGCAGGCGGCAGTGGGTCATCGACGGTCGAAAGATAGTCGAAGCTCCGCAGTTCCAGCAGCGACCAGGCGGGCAGACGCGAGAGCAGCGAAATGGTAATCAGCGTCAAAAGCACTAGTACCGCCAGCCGCACCGGCCGGCTGCTGAACGGCCAGCCTGGCTTGCGCATTTTTTGCCCGGTATCCGCGACCGCGATCATCAGAAGCGGATTTCAAGCGTGCCTTTGAACACGCGGCCCCAGCCGTTGAACCCTGAGGCGACCTCAAAATCCTCATCAAGCAGATTGTAAGCTGCGGCTTCGAGTGCGAACCGTTTATCAAGTGGCTCCCAGACAAGGTTCGCATCGAGCGTCCAGTGATCGTCGAGGATCTCATCGGATTGATCGCTGTGCCGTTCACCGACATAGTTGGCGGCAAGCGTAGCTTTCACATTGGCTTCGTTCACCCACGTGAGGGCAATTTGTCCGGAGTGCTTTGGTAGGAATGGCAATTCTTGGCCATAACCGTCGCTTGACGGGTCGTTATCTTCGGAATCGCTGAGGGCGTATGTCGCAGCCAAGCCAAACCCATATCCCAAAGCAATGTTTGCTGTAAACGAAGCACGATCTGCGCGCGCTTTGCGGGTGTCGAAGCTCTCCAGCGCGATGATGTTGTCGATTGAGAGATCGCGAAATTCCTGATGCTGGAAGTCAACAGCCGTAAACAACCAGTCATTCCATTCAGCATCCCACCGAACAGTGAACGTATCCGCATACCCTGAAAGATCGATACCGAATGTGTTAGGCTGCAGGCCAACGATGCCGACCGGGGCAAGGGTTGGCGTGGTGCCATTCGTGGCTTGTCGCAAATAACCGGCTCGCAGCCAATGGCCTTCCGCCGGCGACCACGCGACTCCTATACGGGGCTCGAGACGTTGAATGTCTACGTCGTCGCCTTGGTAAGAGGTACCGAAAAGCCCGTACTCCGCCTTCAAATCGGGCGTTATCTCATGAAGGAGATCGATGTACACCTTGCCATAGCGTGTACCGGTATGTTCCTCGACCTCACCGAGAGGAACACCAACCAAGGAAACGCCCGTGGTCGTTTCTGTGTCGATCCATCCTCCTTCGACACCATAGCGCCAGGTCAGGTCATCCATTCCGTAGGTGTGATTTATCGCGCCAACGTAATTTTCCTGCTTAGTGTGTATCAGGCTTGAGAAGAGACCGGGAATTAGTGGCGGAACGAGAATGTTTTGATCCATCGAAGTATCAATCGATGAATAGAAGAAAGCTGAATTTAATACGTTTCGATATCCGAACGTGTGGCTCAAGCCGACTCCGGCAATGGTAAATTCGTTATCAAGCCCATAGTAGAGGCCCGGCACCAGCGGCAGAAATGCTCTGGATGGAATGTCGAGATCGTATTTTGAATCTGAATGATTGACGAAAGCGACGAAACGATCGTCCGGAGTGATCGAGGCCGTCACGTAGCCATTGCCGGCGACGAGCTTGGTGTCGGTGTTTAAATCAAGTGTGCCGTTATTGTATTCGCGGGTCGTGTCCGAGGTCTTTTCCCATTGAAAATTTGCGAAAAAGCTAATGGGCCGGGGTTCGTTGGAAAAGCCCTGAATTTCAGCCTCACCCAACGATCCCGCATTTTCTTGCGTCAGCGTTGTTCCGGCGCCAATCGAGCCTTCCAGGAAGGGCATGCGCGCAAGATTTGCCGACCGCGAACGACCTGAAAGCATATGTGGATCAAACAATAATCCTTGAATAAAGGACGAATAGGATGACGCGTTTGCGGTGTTGGTGACCACGTTCCCGCCATAAAGGAATGAATTGGCGAGCGGGTTCACGCTTCCACGAAAAGTCTGGTCGAAATAGCTACTGCCCGAAAACGGATCGAAAACCGCATCCCCGTAATATTGGCCCCAGGCGTCCAAACCTTGGAGGCGGAAAGCTGCATTAAGAGTCGAGCCGCCGTTTTGATTGGCTCCAAGCGAGGCGTAATACCCGCCCCGCGCGCGCGATCGCTTGAGGTATTCACGGGCACTCTTCATCGCGCCATCAGAATCATACTCGTCAATTGCGACGGCTGCGCGGAATGCTGCGACAGAAGGATCGTTCTTGTCGAGCCGATCGGCATTGTCGAGCGACTGGCTGGATGCTTCGCGGTTGCCATTCTCGTAGTGGCCGGCGGCGAGCATCAGCTGGGCCTGCGAATAGCCCGGGTTGGCAGTTGAGGAGGCGAGCAGGTCATCGACCGCCTTCTCCCTCTCGCCCATCTGCAGATAGTAGCGGCCGCGTGCCAATATGGCGATGTTGAAGGCCGGGTCGGCGGCGAGCGCCAAATCGATCTCGCGCTTGGCCTCTCTCATGCGCGACTGGTCGAGATAGAGGATCGCGAGATTTGCATGGCCAACCGGATCGTCTGGATCGAGCTCGATGGACTTCTTGAGCGCTGTTTCGGCTTCACGCGTCGCACCCCTGGCATCTTGGAGCAGGCCGAGGTCGTTCCAGGCCGTAGACGAGCCGGGCGCGACCTTGATCGCATTGTTCAGGTCCTCCAGCGCACCATCGAGATCGCCTTCATAGTCGGCGCGCATGCGCGCGCGGGCCTCGAGCGCATTGGGGTCGGCGGGATCAATCGATATCGATCGATCGATCGCCTCCTTCATCTGGATGCGGTCGTTGATCAGCATCGCGAGCTGCGCGCGTAAGGCGGGCAGGGTGGAATCGCTCGGATATCGCGCTTCCGCCTGCTTCATCGTCGCTATCGCGGCAGGGATATCCTCAAGGAACCCTGCCGTGTAGGCCTTCATCACGGCAGCATAGGGTCCTGTGATGTTTGCCGGCGGCTTTTCGACATGACCCGGATCGCGCAGCGAACGCGAATAGTAGCTGCCATAGGCCGCGATGCTCCGACGCTGCGGATCGAGCACCCGTTCGGCCCGCGAGAACAATTTTGCTGCCTCGTCGTATCGCTTCTCGGCGCCGGCAATCAGGGCGTCAATCAGGTCGGCCCGGGCCCGTTGGGCGGCAGTAAGCTTGAGCGTGCGCGCATTCGCCAGCGATTCCAGCGCCTTGTGCCGGCCGTCGAGCGACAGTTGCACCTCGGCTAGCGTCAGCCAGTCCTCCGCACTTCTTGCCTCAGGTGCCTTGCCTTCGATGCGGCCGCGTTCGTTGCGCATCTTTTGCACCGGAAGCGGCGAGGCGGGCATGAAGGTGAAGCCGCCGCGCAGCGTCAGGTAGAATAGCATCTGCTCGCGGTCGTCCGGCGTAACGATGACGAGCTTGCGCGGCGCCTGGCCGATGGTGGCAACGGCCGCTTCACCTTGCGCGACCTCGACGCTGCCGTGCTCGTTCTTCAGCTCGACGCTGCCTTCCAGCACGATCAGGGAGGTCTGGTCACCCTTGACCGTCAGCGTCCAGTCGGTGCCGCGGATGGCGGCTGCCGCGGCCGGTGTCTGAACGGTCAGGCGCGAGCCGCCGCGCTGGGCGCGGGCCCACATCGTGCCGGATTGGAGGTTGAGTATCGTATCGCCCGCCGGCGCCATCTGCTTGACCTGCAACGACGAATTCCGGCCGAGGCGTACCTGCGTGTGGTCCGCGAATAGGACCGCGAGCTGGCCGGTGGCATTGGTCCGAAGCACGTCGCCGCCCAGCAATTCCTGGTGCAGGTCGACATTCTGCCAATTCGACAGGTCGACGAAGCGGACTTCCTCGCCCACCTTGCGGTCGATGACGGAGCCTGCGGCCGGTGCCGCGCGCTGTACGGGTTCAGCGGCTGCCGGCCGCGCAAGACAGCACGCCGCCACGCTCAACGCCGTAACGGCGGACATGGAACTGATGAATCTACCCCTCATGTCTAAAGCGTGTGTCTATATGAAGTTGAAAAGTCAAGATGCGTTGCATCCGCGCTATTGCTTTGACTGTGAAGTGTAATATCACGGAAACACTTTTGGGCTGGAGTTGAGAACGTGACGGATTTTGAAAGTGCGGCTGAGCTTATGAGGAGTGGGCCTTCGACGGAGGATATTGGTGCGGAGTATTTTGATCACATAAAGAAAATCAACGATATCTTTTACGATCAGATCAAGATTTCTGACCAGAAAGCTGCGTATATCTTTACTTTTATGCTCGCCTTCTTGGTCAGCTCAAGCGATGTGCGCAGCGTATTTACATTGGAGCGCTACGTGAACGGTTATCAGCAAAGCATGCTTTTCTCCGGATTGCTTGCTGCGGCCTCGGTCTTTTCAATCATATCGGCCATCCTCGTAGTGCTGCCCCGCCACGTGAACAAGTCGACTTCCCTGTTCTGGGGCTCCTGGGGCAAGCATCGCCATCGCTTCTGGGATGCGGCGCAGCGCCGGGACGAGGTCTATCTTTTCAACGAGTACCTGAACAATGCCGATATCCTCTCGGCTATCGCGCGTGGAAAGTACCGCTGCGTGACCTTTGCCTTCCGCGGGCTGATGGTGACCGTCATCGCCTATGTGCTCCTACTGATTGCGGCTTAAGCGATGCAGCTGCGGCGCAAGCTGGCCTTGGACCTATTTCTTCGCTATAAGCCCTCGTCCCGCGTGAGCTAAGCTCACCATGCTCCGGTTCGGAGCAGCGGGACGGCAGCGAAACGAGATCGAGTTTATCATGACGCAAGGCGGCAAGATGTCTTTGGCGGACGGCAAGGGGCAGTATTCCAATGGCCCCGTGTTCGCCGTTGCGCCGATGATCGACTGGACCGATCGCCATTGCCGGTATTTCCACCGGCAGATCAGCCGGAATGCTTTGCTCTATACCGAAATGGTCGTCGCGGACGCGATCATTCACGGGCCGCGGGAGAGGCTGTTGTCGTTTGATAGCGACGAGCATCCGGTGGCGCTGCAGCTCGGCGGATCGGATCCGGTGAAACTTGCCGAGGCGCTGCGGATCGCCGGGCCCTACGGCTACGACGAGTTCAACCTCAATGTCGGCTGCCCTTCGGACCGGGTGCAGTCGGGAACCTTCGGGGCCTGCCTGATGCTGACACCGGAGGTGGTGGCGGATTGCGTTAAGGCCATGAAGGCAGTCTCCAACGTACCCGTCACGGTAAAGTGCCGGATCGGCGTGGACGAGCAGGAGCCGGAAGAGGCACTGCCGGAACTGTTGGCGCGGGTGGTGGACGCAGGCGCCGATGGCGTGTGGATCCATGCGCGCAAGGCCTGGCTCAAAGGGCTGAGCCCGAAGGAGAACCGCGAGATCCCGCCGCTCGACTACGGCATCGTCTACCGCATGAAGGAGCGGTGGCCGGAGGTCTTTATCGGTATCAACGGCGGCATCCAGACGCTGGACGAGGCAGCCGCGCATCTCGAGCATGTCGACGGCGTGATGCTGGGGCGGGCGGCCTATCAGAATGCGGGGATCCTGGCGGATCTCGATCACCGCTTCTTCGGCGCGCCGGCGGCCGAGCCGGACTGGGACGGGCTGCGCGACCGCATGATGGCCTATGCCGCGCGGCATATCGAAAGCGGCGGGCGGCTGCAGCATGTGGCGCGGCATATGGTCGGGCTCTTCACCGGGCTGCCAGGCGCCAGGCGTTACCGGCAGATTCTGTCGAGCGATGCGGCAAAGGCAGGCGCCGGGCCGGAGGTGATCGCAGCGGCGTTTGCGGCGGTGGATTTTTCCGGTGCCAAGGAGGCGCTGAGCGCCTGACACCCAAAGCAAAACGGCGCCTGGGAGGCGCCGTTCTCATTCCTGCCGTGGCAGAAACTAAAATCAGTTGGCCGAGATGTTGACGGCCTTCGGACCCTTGCCCATGCGGTCCGGCTCGGTGTCGAAGGTGACCTGCTGGCCTTCGCGCAGCGACTGGATGCCGGATGCCTGGAGAGCGGAGATGTGGACGAATACGTCCTTTGCACCGCCGTCAGGAGTGATGAAACCAAAACCCTTGTCCTGGTTGAAGAATTTTACGACGCCTTTGGTGGCCATGTGGGATAGTCCTTTTCCCTTAGTCTGTCTGGTATCCGCGCCCCCGAGAGGAAGCGGACGGCTTTAGCTTTCGTCCCGTTAGACCGGAACGAAGGGTCAGTCGGAGAAGTCACGTACGGGGAAAGAACGTCTACGCAGGCGGGGGTTACCCGCGCCGCCTTCCGTAATGGAAGGCTTTACCACATCTGTCCAGTCACCGGCATGCTAATGCCCGAGTGCTGCAATTGGTGACAGCATTTCGGGAAAAAAGCAAGCGGCAATATTGTGGCATGCGCTGATACGAGCCCGGAAACGCCAAAGATTCAAACACTTGACGAAATGTTACCTTTCACAGTGCAGCCTGTATCATTTGCGGATTCCGTACCGGAACGGGACCGCGCCGCCCGTTCTCTGCAGCGATTTACGTCGAGGCCGTGTCGGTAGAGTGATTGGCTCTCTTCAGTGTTGAATGAGCCTCCCCGCGCCATGGACATGGTGCTGCTGGATCCCCGTGACAAGCATATGGACGACGAATGGCCGCTGAAGTCGGTTCATCGAAGTGCTCGCGCCCAAGCGAATTCACATGCCGCTCCACAATTTCGTCCCGACTGGAACCGAATATGGCGGGCGCGGGTGCTTCGGGCTTGATGCCGGAGGGCCGAGGGGTTAGGTCACGGGAGTGGGGACAGGTGAATGCTAAAGGACAGGTGGGCGGTTTGATTGATCCCTATATTTTGCTCGGACTTGACCGCGACGCCGGCGAGCAGGCGATCCGCAGCGCCTGGCGCAAGGCCGCCAAGACCGCGCATCCCGACTCGGGCGGCGATGCGGAGCATTTCGGCCGCCTGCAGACCGCCTACGAACTCTTGAAGGACCCGGTGCGCCGCCGCGTCTACGACGACACCGGCTACGATCCGCAGCTTGCAGACCCCAAGGACCTCGAAGGCGTGTTGATGCTGGAAAAACTCGTCAACGACGTCATCCTCGACGAGCGCGAGCCCGGCAGCTTCGACGCGGTGGCGGCCATGCGCAGAAAACTCTCCGACGACATCGTCAAGAACCGCTTCCACATCCTGGAGCTGGAGCGCCACCGCAATCGGGTGCGCCAGCACATCGACCGCCTCGGCCGTCGCCCGGAAACCGACGTGCTCGGCTCCATGCTGCGGGCCCGCAGCCAGTCGATCACCGACGCCATCCGCAAGGCGGAAGGCCAGATCGAGGCGATCGAGCATGCCTATCAGATGCTCGAGGGGTACTCCTATGAGGTGGAAATGGTGGCGATGGTGGCCGTGACGGAGCGGCGGGGGGAGGCTGCGGAGTAGGGGGCGGTCCACGCCTCCCGGTCATCCTCGGGCTTGATCCAAGGATGCATGCTAACGTCGAATTCTGGATATCGGTCCGCGCCGGCGCATCGCAGGAATGAGGATACGGATCATGCGCGCATTATGGGCCATGGGGCCGAAGCTGCTTTCGCATGTCGTGATCGACAACGTGATTTCCGACGAGGTGCTGCACGTCGATCAGCGGTTTGACCGAAGGCTGCGCCGACGCCCCCTGGCTGCATCCCGGATCGAACCCAACCCGGGATGGGGAGGAAGTTCAGTGGCCCGGACGCCCGGTCTTGCCCTTCGTCCGGCCCTTGCGCTTCTGATCCACAGGGTCCTCGTAGGAGCCGGCGCCCGTCTTGCCGCGGACGAGGGGGCGAGGGTCCTCACTGGATCCTCGGGTCAAGCCCGAAGATGACGGAGAGGATGGCGCGTCGGCGCGTTCCGGCTGGCCTTCTTGCAGCGGTGAGAATGGCTTCGTGCTCTTCGCAGCGTCCGGCTTTACCGGCAGCTTGCCGGTGACCGGTTTTTCGGTGCGGCCGACGGTCATTTCGTCGAGGGTGTTTTTGCGGAAGAGCGGCTTCCTCGCGGGTTCGGCGACGTCGCGGCCCATTTCATCCAGATCGGGCTTGCGGAAGAGCGGTATTGCGGTGTCGGTGCCGGGTCCCATGTCGTCGAGGCTGGGTTTGGCGAAGGAGGAGGTTCCACGCCCGCCCTCTTGGTTCGAGACCGTCCTTTGAGCCTCCTCATCATGAGGGCTCCTGCTGGCGCCAGTTGCGGCAGTCGAAGACCGGAGCTTCGAAGCATCCTTGCGTCCGCCCTCCATCGCCCTCGACTCCTCGCGGGCCATCGGGTCGTCCATGACCGCCAGCTCGGCGGCCTTGAGGCGCTTGATTTCGTCGCGGAGGCGGGCGGCTTTTTCGAAATCGAGGTCGGCGGCAGCGTCGCGCATCTGTTTTTCCAGCGCGCTGAGATGAGCAGCCAAGTTGTTGCCGACGAGGTTGCCGCCGTCGGCAAAACCCTTGCCGGAGACGCCGGAGATGTCGGCGCGGACGTGGTCGCGTTCGTAGACCGAATCGAGGATATCGGAGATGCGGGCCTTCACCGATTCCGGGGTGATGCCGTGTTCCTCGTTGTAGGCCACCTGCTTTTCGCGGCGGCGGCTGGTTTCTTCCATGGCGCGCTTCATCGAGCCGGTGACGGTGTCGGCATAGAGGATGACCTTGCCGTCGACGTTGCGCGCGGCGCGGCCGATCGTCTGGATCAGCGAGGTTTCGGAGCGCAGAAAGCCCTCCTTGTCAGCGTCGAGAATGGCGACGAAGCCGCATTCGGGGATATCGAGGCCCTCGCGCAAAAGGTTGATGCCGACTAGCACGTCGAAGGCGCCGAGGCGCAGGTCGCGGATGATCTCGATGCGCTCAAGCGTGTCGATGTCGGAATGCATGTAGCGGACGCGCACGCCCTGCTCATGCAGGTATTCGGTGAGGTCCTCGGCCATGCGCTTGGTGAGCACGGTAACGAGGGTGCGGTAGCCCTTGGCGGCAGTCTCGCGGATTTCGCCGAGCACGTCGTCGACCTGGGAGCGGGCGGAGCGGACTTCCACCGGTGGGTCAATGAGGCCGGTCGGGCGGATGACCTGTTCGGCGAAGACACCGCCGGCCTGCTCCATCTCCCAGCCGCCCGGCGTGGCGGAGACGGCGACGGTGTCCGGGCGCATCGCATCCCATTCCTCGAAGCGCAGCGGGCGGTTGTCCATGCAGGACGGCAGGCGGAAGCCGTATTCGGCGAGCGTCGCCTTGCGGCGGAAGTCGCCGCGGTACATGCCGCCGATCTGCGGCACGGTGACGTGGCTCTCGTCGATGAAGAGCAGGGCGTTGTCGGGAATGTATTCGAAGAGGGTAGGCGGCGGCTCGCCGGGGGCGCGGCCGGTCAGATAGCGCGAATAGTTCTCGATGCCGGCGCAGGAGCCGGTGGCCTCCAGCATCTCGATGTCGTAGCGGGTGCGTTGCTCCAGCCGCTGGGCCTCCAGCAGGCGGCCGGCCTTTTCCAACTCGGCAAGGCGGAGCCTCAGCTCCTCCTTGATCGCCTTGATGGCGCCGTTGAGGGTGGGGCGTGGTGTGACATAGTGCGAATTGGCGTAGATCTTGACCGATTTCAGGTCGCCGGTCTTCTGGCCAGTCAGCGGGTCGAACTCGGTGATGGCGTCGATCTCGTCGCCGAACATGCTTATGCGCCAGGCGGCATCTTCGAGGTGCGCCGGGAAGAGCTCGATCGTGTCGCCGCGGACGCGGAACGAGCCGCGCTGGAAATCCATGTCGCGGCGCTTGTATTGCTGGGCGACGAGATCGGCGAGCAGCTGGCGCTGGTCGAGGCGGTCGCCGACCGACATCTGAAAGGTCATGGCGGTGTAGGTCTCGACCGAGCCGATACCGTAGATGCAGGAGACGGAGGCGACGATGATGCAGTCGTCGCGTTCCAGCAGCGAGCGCGTCGCCGAGTGGCGCATGCGGTCGATCTGTTCGTTGATCGAGGATTCCTTCTCGATATAGGTGTCGGAGCGCGGGACGTAGGCCTCCGGCTGGTAGTAGTCGTAATAGGAGACGAAATATTCGACGGCGTTGTCCGGGAAGAAGTTCTTGAACTCGGAATAGAGCTGGGCGGCGAGCGTCTTGTTCGGGGCCAGGATGACGGCGGGGCGCTGTGTCGCCTCGATTACCTTGGCCATGGTGAAGGTCTTGCCCGAGCCGGTGACGCCGAGCAACACCTGCGAGCGATCGCCGTTTACAAGACCCTCGACGAGGTCCTTGATGGCAGTCGGCTGGTCGCCGGCGGGCTGGTAGTCCGAAGCCATGCGGATGGTGATTCCGCCTTCGGATTTCTCCGGCCGGGCCGGGCGGTGCGGCGTCCAGATCTTGCCATTCTTGTGCAGCGGATTGCCGGACTCGATGAGCGCCGAAAGCGCCTCGACAGTGGCCGTGACGGCGGTGCCGGCCGAAAGCTGCGAGGCCTCCTCCAGCGTCGTATCCATGCCGGAGACCGGATTGAGGCCGGCGGCAGCGCGAGTCTTCGGATCGGTCGAGCCGCCCATCGAGGTGCCGCGCGCCGATTTCGAGGCGGCGATCTCCACCTTCTTGCGGTGCTTGCCGGCCTTGGAGGCTATCTCGCGCTGCGTCTCGACGCTCGACGCCTCCGCATCGGCCTCGAGCTGCTTCACCCAGTCGGCGACGGAGCCCTCCAATGGAGCGCCTTCAAAGGACGACTGCGGGGCTTCCTCGAAGCCGTTCGGGGCGGGGGATTTCTTCGTCGATTTGGCCATGCGCGGAATATGGAGAGAGTCAGCGCTAAAGGGAAGAGGCAAAGAGTACAAAAGGGAAACGAATGAATCGTTCGGATTTGGTGAATAGTGCCGATCAAGTTTTTCCGGCCCAATTTTTTCCCGCTGTTGTCGGTGCGCACGGCTGCCCCACGTCCTTGACATGTAACGGGCCACGGGGCTCCACGAAGGAGTGCAGATATGAGAAAGATCATCACGGGTGCATTTGTCAGTCTCGACGGCGTCATGCAGGCCCCGGGCGGCCCGGACGAAGATCCCGTCGGGGGCTTCAAGTATGGCGGCTGGGTTGCTCCTTACTTCGACGAGGCGATGGGAAAGGCCGTTGGCGAGATGTTCGACCGGCCGTTCGACCTTCTGCTCGGCCGCAAGACCTACGAAATTTTCGCCGCGCACTGGCCCTATGTCGCTGCCGACGACCCGATCGGCCCGCTGTTCGACCGCATCACCAAATATGTCGCGACCCGCAATCCGGACTTCAAGCTCAGCTGGCAGAACAGCCAGGTGCTCGGGGCCGACGTGGTCGGCGCACTCAGGACGCTTAAAGGCGGGGAGGGCCGGATCTGCTGACTCAGGGCTCGACCGACTTACTGCAAACCCTGTTCAGAAACGACCTGGTCGATGAAATCAATGTTTTCATCTTTCCGGTTGTGCTCGGGAAGGGCAAGAAATTGTTCGGCGACGGTGCCTTTCCGGGCGCGCTGAAACTCGTCGGATCGAAGGTCTCCGGATCCGGTGTCACGATCAACAAATACATCCGCGACGGCGACGTCGTCACCGGCTCATTCGAATTCGAAAAGCCGACCGCGGCGGAGCTTGAGCGGCGCAGGAACCTGAGCTGAGGTGAACGGGCGCGGCCGACCAGGCCGGTGCTTTGTGGCGGTCAAACTGTCGCAGGCGCGGAACAAGGGCAGGAGTGCTGCCGTTGTCCGGCGTTGCCGTCCGGCAACCCCGGTTTCGGGCCAAACTCTCTTCGACGGCATCCGGATATTGCCCGCCTCGCCGCCGCTTTCGGACGGAGGAAGCATAATGTCCGCATTGGAAAGCCTGCGCGCGCTCAGCCAGCAGCAACGCAACACCGTCATTGCCAGCTATCTCGGCTGGACGCTCGATGCCTTCGATTTCTTCATTCTCGTTTTCGTTCTCAAGCATATTGCCGAGGAGTTCCACACCGACGTCCCGGCTGTTTCGGTGGCGATCTTCCTGACGCTTGCGATGCGGGCGGTGGGCGCGCTGATTTTCGGGCTTGCAGCCGACAGGTTCGGGCGGCGCGTGACGCTGATGGCCGACGTGCTACTCTATTCGCTGTTCGAATTCCTGACCGGATTCTCGACGGGCCTGACCATGTTCCTCGTGCTGCGCGCATTCTACGGCATCGCTATGGGCGGGGAATGGGGCGTCGGCGCCTCGCTGGTCATGGAGACCGTGCCTGAGAAGAGCCGGGGCATCGTTTCCGGCATCCTTCAGGCGGGCTATCCCTCCGGCTATCTCGTCGCCTCGATCGTCTTCTTCCTGCTCTTTCCGGTGATCGGTTGGCGCGGCATGTTCTTCGTCGGCGCGCTGCCGGCGCTCCTCGTGCTCTATATCCGCCGCAATGTCGCCGAAAGCCCGGTCTTCTTGAAGCGGCAGGCGCAGGGAAGGCGGCCGTTCCTCACCATCCTTAGGGAAAACATTCCGCTGCTCGTCTGGTCGGTGCTGCTGATGACCGCATTCAACTTTTTGAGCCACGGCACGCAGGACATCTATCCGACCTTCCTGGAAACGCAGCGCAACTACGATAGCTACACGACGGGCGCAATCGCCATCGTCTACAATATCGGCGCGATCTGTGGCGGGCTGTTCTTCGGCCAGCTATCCCAGCGGATCGGACGGAAGCGTGCGATCGTCATCGCCGCGCTGCTTGCCGTGCCCGTTGCGCCGATCTGGGTCCATGCGCCGGGGCCGGTGCTGCTCGCCGTCGGCGCGTTCGTGATGCAGTTCTTCGTGCAGGGCGCCTGGGGCATCGTGCCGGTGCATCTCAACGAGCTGTCGCCCGATGAGGTGCGCGGCACCTTCCCGGGCTTCGCCTACCAGCTCGGCAATCTGCTTGCCTCCGGCAACGCCACGATGCAGGCGGGGCTCGCGGAGCGCTGGAACGGCGACTATGCAACGGCGCTGCTGATCGTCGCCAGCGCGGTGGCGGTAGCCGTGGCACTTCTTTCCGGCTTCGGCTACGAGAAGAAGGACGTGCGTTTCGGCACGGAGGGGGCCGAAACGCCGCAGGGCGTTTTGCACAGCTGAAGGGCGAGGGACCGGCGCGACCTGCGCCGGGTTCCTCATCGTCTTGCCGTAGGCCTTTCTTAACCACCCGACGCTAATGTATTTCCCGCGGAGGTCAGGTATTGCGTCCCGCCGCGAGGGTTTGATGGTTCCACCGACAATTTCGCTTTTCTGCTGCCGGTCATGATGCTGACGTTCGGCTGCACCTTCCTGATCGTCGCCGGGTTCGGATCGTTGCGGATCGGGATCCGCTGACCGGCCTCTTGAACCGCCGCGGCTTCGAGCGTGTGGTGGCAGGGTTGAAGGACGCCTCAGGTACCGTCATGACACGATGACCCCGAGCATCAGATAGGCGACGAATTCAGCAGTTTTCCTGCCGTTCGCAACCGCTGGCCGCGGCCAACGTTCGAAAATCTGGGCATTGTCTTTCCCTCCAAGCGGACATATGAATCTGTATCTCACGGCGATTTGAAATAAATCGACCGCAACCTTTTGGTGCATTGTGATGTTGTTGAGTGGCCTGCGACGGGGCGGGTTTTTGCGCCACAGGAAACAGCAGTATTTGACCCGGGCGAACTTGCTCGCCAGTTATCAGACCTATGCAATCAACCGCATGCATTCAGTTTCTGGCTTCAGTCGAATCCGCTTGGACTGTGAGGATTGTGCGATGACGTTCGAGTGGCGGAAAATGACGGACGCACGAGGAGGGACAATCCATGCTTTACGCCATCCTGGCCTATCACGACGAGAAAGTGGTCGAATCCTGGACCAAAGAGGAGGATAGGGCACTGATGAGCGAACTGCTCCAGGTCAATGATCGCCTCGTCGAGGAGAAGCATTTGGGACCGGCCGCGCGGCTTGGCCCGACGGGGCGCGCCGTGACCTTGCGGGGGATGGGTGCCGGCATGATCACCGACGGCCCCTTTGCTGAAACCAAGGAGCAATTGCTCGGCTTCTACGTCGTGGATTATCCAACGCTTGAGGCAGCCGTTGCAGCAGCGCGCGACCTGCGCCGCGCCAATCCCTCCGCAGTCTATGAAATCCGGCCGATCTCGCTTTATCTTCCTGGTGCGCCACTGGCATCGAGGGATGAAGGTTAGGGCGCGAGCTGTCGGCGGTGGCATCGCACCGCTATACTGGTGTTTTCGATGGGGAAGGGCTGCGGCACGTCGCCATGGCCCCTTGAAGCCTGACTATTTGGAGATACAAGCTGGCGCCAGTTCTCTCCCATCGGATTCGCCCATGTATTTTTCGCTCAGCCCCGCCGCCATCTGGCCGGTCGTCATGCTTTTCGCCTCCAATATCTTCATGACCTTTGCCTGGTACGGGCACCTGAAGCACAAGGGCAGTGCGATCGCCCTTGCCATCGTCGCGAGTTGGGGAATTGCCTTCTTTGAATACTGCCTCGCGGTGCCGGCGAACCGTATCGGATCGGCGGTCTATACGACGGCGCAGTTGAAGACGATGCAGGAGGTGATCACGCTGATGGTCTTCGCCGGTTTTTCGGTTTTCTGGCTCGGCGAGAACCTGACCTGGAATCACGCTATCGGCTTTGCCCTGATCGCCATCGGAGCCTCCTTCATCTTCCGCGCATGAACGCAACCTTTCCAGTGGGCTCGCGGCTCACTTCGTCTCCGATCAACCGCGGAGGAGATGGTGACGGCGATGGCGCATGTTTGGAAAAGGACGGACGGCGACCTGACGGCCGTTTATGGCGCGATGCTCGACCATCCCGCAGCGTGGCGCGACGAGGGCGCGAAGGCGCGCCAGCCGTTCGACTATATAGTGGCGGGCTTGAGGGCACTGAACGCCGGCAGCGGCAACGGTATTGCGGGCGACCTCATGAAGGGAAATCAGGAAGACGACGACGAAGTTGTGGCGCCGCCGAAGGACATGGCGGGACAGGACAATGGGCGGCGATGCGGACGCAATGGCCCGATCCTGCCAACGACGGCAAGTCCAAGCGGCGCAAGGCTTTCCAGACGGCGCGGTTGCTGGGGCAGGGTGCGCTTCGTCGTATGGGGCAATCAATGGGGGACGCATTCTCGGTAAATGGCCCGGCATTGGCGACGGCCAACTGCTCGACGACCGCGATCTGATGCCGACGGCCGACGTGCGCGAGATTGCTGCCGCGATGCTCTACCGGCAGTTCGACGTGAAGGCGGGGGACCTGACGGGCAAGATTTTCCCCGGCTTGAGCTTCGACAAGGGCTCGCAGTTTTTGAAGGCGTGATGAAGGCTGGGCGTTAGGTTGTTAGGTCCCTTGCTCCTACGTTGTTAATCGATGCCCACGGAGTTACGCTTGCCTGATCACTGCCGGTGGTGGTGCTTGCGACACGACCTCCTTCCCAAGGCAGGCTCGACCAGGTCCTTCCGGAAACCCCGGCCAGGCGGACTTCAATTTCTATTCTGGGGCATCGCCGCGTTACTCGAGGTCGTGCGCCCTTTGGGTGGGGAGCGCCGGTTCTCCAAAAGGCGCAAAAGCAAGTTCCGTTTTCTCTTGCGCTGGACAAGATCAATATCACTGACGAGCTTTGCGCCGCCCTCGCGCCGCTCCAATGTGATCTTGCGGCTATGGAAGGCCTCCAGCTCAGCTCGATGCGCTACGCTTATGATGGTGACCTTCGGCAATTCATGGATCAACATCTCCATCATCTTGTCCTGACTCTTTTCATCGAGTGCTGACGTTGCTTCATCCAGCACGATGATATCGGGAGTGTGTAGCAGGAGACGCGCAAACGCGAGCCGCTGCTTTTCGCCACCCGACAACGTCTGGTCCCATGGCGCGTCGTCCTCCACCTTGTCGTTCAGATAGTCGAGTCCCACCTTTTTGAGGGCCGCCTCAATCTTATCCAGCGTCCAGCTATCGGCGGCGCGGGGATAGGCGACTGCACGGCGAAGCGTGCCGGAAGGGATATAAGGCCGTTGCGGTAACATGAAGAGTCGTCTGTCGGGGTGGAAATTGACGCTGCCGTCACCCCACGGCCAAAGACCTGCGATGGCCCGCACCAGCGTGCTCTTGCCTGAACCGGATTCTCCGGCTACGAGCACCCGCTCGCCTGGTTCGATCACGACCTGGGTTTCTTTGACAACGGCGGTACCGTCGTCAAGCGACACGGAGAGATCGTTTAGGCTGAGCATCGTATCGCCTTCAGTTTCACCGCGCTTTATGCGTCCCAAGGCGTTGCTCTGTTCCGCGCGCTCGAGCCCGTCGAGCGACATCATCAGCGAAGCGATGCGGCGTGCACAGGCGTTCCAATCGGCGAGGCGGGGATAGTTGTCGACCAGCCATCCGAACGCGCTTTGGACGATGGCGAAGGCTGAGGCCGCCTGCATCACCTGTCCAAGGGTCATGCTGCCTTCGAGAAACTTTGGAGCGCAAAGCAAAACCGGCACGACTGGCGCAAACAAGCTCGACCCCTGCGACACAAGCGCTGTGCGCATGTGTTGGCGCGCAAGGAGCGCCCATTGCCTGAGCACCTTGGCGAACGTCTTCTCGACGTCGTTACGCTCCTCCTCTTCACCGCCGAGCAATGCGATGCTCTCGCCGTTTTCCCGCACATGCGTCAGCGTGTAGCGAAATTCGGCTTCCGCTTGATTTTTGACCTCAGAGACGTGGACGAAATGGCGGCCGATGACCGCCATTGAGCTCGACGTGATCGTGGCGTAAAGGACCGCGGTAATGACGAGGAAGCCAGGAACAGTGACGGTCGAACCTGCGATTGTCAGGCTGAGGGCTCCGCCGATCGTCCAAAGCACCACAATGAAGGTCGAGGCCGACAGAAATGCGGAAATGACACCCGCGATAAAATCGACGGGCGATTCGGTGGCAATCCGCAAATCTTCCGCGACGCGCGCTTCGGGGTTTTTGTGGTCGCCGCCAATGAGGTTCAACTGATAGTAACGGCCGTTTGCGAGCCAGCGCGCTATGACGGCGGTAGTGAGCCAGCAACGCCAGCGGCGCTGAATCGCCATACGAAGAGAGACTTGTACAACGACAAGGACGATCGTTCCGAGCACCAGTGGCAGGAATACGCCGCTCAGAAAATATACGGTGCGGGCATCGTGCTGCTCTATGGCGTCAAAAATTGCGCGATTCCAGACATTGATTCCGTACTGGAAGCCGACATTGATGCCGATCAGGGTCAATAGCCCGATTGAGAACGGCCAAGCGAGCCTGTCGCCGGTGCGGCCCCAGTAACCGCGCGCGCTGATCCAGAAACGCGTCAGCAAATACCTCTTGCGCGCCTGCTCGGCCTCCTCAGGCGTCAACTCGGTATCGGGTTCGATTCCATTTGGGGGCGGCGCGACCTCGACAGTCGATGCCTTCTCTTGGCGCGACTTCTCGGCACCGTGCGAGTTGGTGCCGTCGACCGATTTCGGATTGAATTTTGCGTCGGTCATAAGCACGACAACGGCTTAAAAATCAAAAGGTTTCATGATGCCAGTGTCGAACATGGCATCGGAGGGCTTGTCGAAAAAAATGAGGCAGTCGCCGCTTCGACCTTCCAAGGCTCCGGGACACCAAGCAACATTGCCCAATTTCCAAGTCGGCATGCGTGTCTGCCGAGAATAGGGAAGGTGCGGGCACATCACTGATCTGGGGGCACCTTCACTACGCCTGGCAAGACAACTGCAAGAACTTGAGCCCTTTCTTCGGCGGCCATCCGGAGGCGTCCGGTATAGCTCCTCCCGTAGTTGTTACGTCCTCAATGAATGTAAGGTGGCTTCCCGCGACATCCTGCCCTCACTCTCGCAACACGTGCCATCGGTCTTTGCCTCTTTGCGAACGAAACCGGCAGGAAGGCCTGTCCCCGCTCCTTGGAAATGACTCGCGTTCTCCCCGGCTTGAGCGTTAACTGTTGTTCTGACGGAGGAGGTAAACCATGGCCATGTATCTCACGCGCTTCAGCTACACGCCCGAGACATGGGCGCGCATGATCGAGAACCCCGAAGATCGCCGGGAGGCGGCACGTACGTACATTGAATCCGTGGGCGGAAAGCTCCATGGGTTCTGGTACGCCTTTGGCGAGCATGATGGTTGGAATCTATGGGAGGCGCCTGATAACGTATCGATGGCGGCTGTCGCGCTTGCTATCGGCGCAGGTGGTGCGCTCAGCGCTATTGAGACCACTGTCCTTCTCAGCGTCGAGGATACGATCGAAGCCTTGGAAAGGGCGAAGTCGATTCGCTATCGTCCACCGGCAGCGTAGGCGGCGGCCCAATGCTTCCCATCCATGTTGATGACGAGTGCTTCGGACTGCTCCGGCCCGATAGCGAAAGGTCGGCCTTGGGGAATGCGCCAGTTGCAGTCATCGCTACTTGATTATCGCAACCCGAACAGCTGCTGTTCACAAGCCGAAGCGAGTGCATGGATATTCGCGCTTGCACATTGCTATCAGCGAAGGCAACGCCTCGGGCCGATGCAGAGCTAAGCATGCCTCACCCAAGCACATCATAGAGCCGGAAGATCCAGCTGATCTGATAGAGCAGGCCGAGGCTGACGAAGGCGATATGGAAGCGGCGGTTCCGCGTCCAAGCCGCGACGACGCAGAGGACGATATAGGCGAGGTTGCGGATGAGATATTCCCGGCCGAGCGCATGGAGATAGGTCTGGCCCTTGAGCCAGGTATCGCCGAGGTCCACGGCATAGGTCAGCGCCAGCATGCCGAAGAACCATATGCGCCGGGAGATGAAATAGTCCTCGTAGTCGCCATACTCCTCGATCGATGTCGGGAAGAGCAGGACGCTAATGAAATAGAACAGGCAGCAGAAGCTGATGAGGAAGAGGTAAACGCCGAAGGTGATGACGACGAGCGAGCCGAGGCGATACTCCCACCACCAGAAATGGATGATGAAGAGGAACATCGACGCGACCCAGCCGAGGTGGACGTGGTAGACGCGGTGTTTCTTAGGCGACTGGACGATGCCGGCGAGACCCGTGAGCAGGCGGGTGAGGCTGAGGCCGATGACCATTGCCATTATGGCGCGGATATAAACGAAGACCTCCGGTGTCGCCGCCGCCTGCATGACGTCACACCTCAGGCACCGGCTTCGGCGCGCCGTTTTCGTCGAGCGCCACCATGATGAAGGTGCCGGCCGTGACCTTTTCCATCTTGTTGTAGCGCGAACGGTGCGCCCAGGCCTCGACGCAAAGAGTGATGGAGGTGCGGCCGACGCGGTCGATGTCGGTAAAGACCGAAAGTGTGTCGCCGATCTTCACCGGCAACTGGAAGGCCATTTCCTTGACCGCTGCGGTGACCACGCGGCCCCTGGCGCGTTCGGCGGCGCGGATGCCGCTTGCCAGATCCATCTGAGCCATGACCCATCCGCCGAAGATATCACCTGCGGGGTTGGCGTCACCAGGCATGGCAAGCGTGCGGAGCGTCAATTCGCCTCTCGGCTTCGGGGTCTCGGTCATGGTTCTCCTTCGCGATGTTTGCGTTTTCGATTACGCCCGCACGGTAATGCAAAGCGCAAGCGAAATGAACATGCAAACGGCCGGTGTTTGCGCGCTAGGTGCCACCGGTACTGAAATAAATCTCTTTAATATAAAATTCTAAGATAATTCAGTTTGTTGCAACGGGAGCCCGACCGCCGGCATCCGCCCCTTCCGTAACGTTATGTCGCCTCACTCTAATATTAGTTCACCGTCCAGTAATGGATCCCCCTCATCATTCAAAGATCGATTCTGCATGGGAATGCCGGGGGAATTCATGCGTAACATCAAGATATCAACGCGTCTCTATTGTCTCGTCGGCCTGACGCTGGCGATCTTTGTGGCGACGATGGTTTTCTTTCTGAACTATTCTTATTCCGAACTGGAAATGGAAAGAAAATCCGGTCTTGCGCAGATGGACGCGACGGCGGTCAACATCCTGCAGAAATACTTCAAGATGGAACAAGCCGGCACGCTGACACGCGATGAAGCGCAAGCCGCGGCGAAAGATGTGATCGCTGCGATGCGCTACGGCGGCAGCGGCTACTTCTGGATCAACGACATGCACCCGGTCATGGTGATGCACCCGATCAAGCCGGAGCTGAACGGCACCGATCTTTCGCAGAACAAAGATCCGGCCGGCAAATTCCTTTTCATGGAATTCGTCAATGTCGTGAAGGCCCATGGCGAGGGTTTTGTCGACTACTATTGGCCGAAGCCGGGTGCTGAACAGCCCGTCCTGAAATACTCGCACGTCGCTGGCTTCGAGCCCTGGGGCTGGATCGTCGGCACCGGCGTCTATTCCGACGACCTTGCAGCGCTCTACTGGCAGAATGCGATCTGGACGGCGATCCTTTGCGCGATCGGGGCTGGGATCATCGTTTCCGTTGCCTATGCGATCGTCAAGAGCGTTACCGCACCTGTCGCACGGATCGGCGCGGCGATGCATGAGATCGCAGGCGAGAACGAGGCGGTCGAAGTCTCCGACAGCGATCGGCGTGACGAGATCGGCCACATGGCAAAGGCCCTGCTGGTATTGCGCGACTCGATGCTCGACCGCAGCAAGATGCGCGCCCGTGAAGACGAGCGCCAGCGCGAGATCGACGGCGAACGCCGCGGCAATGAAGAGAGCCTGCGTGCGGCCGCCGAGCGACAGAACCACGCGATGCAGACGCTGGGCGCCGGCCTCGAGAAGCTTGCAGCCGGCGATCTCACGGTCTCGATCGGCGATCTCGGCGAGGACTATTCAAAACTGCGCTCCGACTTCAATGCCGCCGTCGGCGCGCTCAACGACGTCATCCAGGCGATCGCCGAATCGAGCAATGTCGTGAACGACAACGCATCGGGTATCAGCGAGGCTACCAGCAATCTGTCGAAGCGCACCGAGCAGCAGGCTGCTGCGCTCGAACAGACCGCAGCCGCACTCGACGAGATTACCGCAACGGTGCGGACCGCGTCCGAACGGGCGACCGAAGCCCGCGAGATGGTCGCTGAGACCAAGGCGAGTGCTGGAAAATCCGGCGAAATCGTGCGGAATGCCGTAAGCGCGATGAGCCGGATTGAGGACTCCTCGAGCCGGATCGGCCAGATCATCGGCGTGATTGACGAGATCGCCTTCCAGACCAACCTTTTGGCGCTGAATGCCGGTGTCGAGGCTGCACGCGCGGGCGAGGCCGGCCGGGGCTTTGCGGTCGTGGCGCAAGAGGTTCGCGAACTCGCGCAACGTTCGGCAAATGCCGCCAAGGAGATCAAGACGCTGATCAGCAACTCGGCGGCGGAAGTCGAATCCGGCGTGGCGCTGGTTCGCTCGACGGGCGATGCTCTGGTCGAGATCGAGACGCTGGTGAACAAGGTCAACGACCACGTGAATACAATTGCCACCGCGGCGCGCGAGCAGGCAACGGGCCTCCACGAGATCAACACCTCGGTCAACCACATGGATCAGATGACCCAGCAGAACGCTGCCATGGTGGAAGAGACGACGGCGGCGAGCCAGACGCTTGCTGAAGAGAGCAGCCAGCTTCGGACACTTCTCGCCAAGTTCCGCCTCGGCTCGCGCCCGTCCCAGCATTACGCACGGCACGCAGCTTGATCAGCTGCGGAGCCGGGATCCTCTGCTCCCAGGGGTAAGCTTTCATTCATCGTTTTTAGCTAAATTCGAGTCAAATTCTTCAATGCAAACAGGGCTGCGGGAGCGATGGAGAGTATTGTGTCTACCTCCCTTTTCCGACGTGTCGCGCTGCCGGTCCTGATATCCACCAGCCTTGCGACCTGTTCCATCAGCGATGGCATGATACCGCCGGCAAGCGTCGACCGGGGCACGAAGGTGAGTTCGATCTCGCCTATGCCGGGGCAAGGCGCGATGCGCATGGCGCCCGCCGACACGCAGCCGTCCTATCCTGTTTCCAACGCACCGGTTTCAAACACGGAAGGCTCGATCGATTATCTCGACACGCCGAACCTTGCAGGCGCTGGGCATTCAGCGCGCGCGGGCAGCCAGCCGATGCCGAACAAGCTGCCGATGATCGACAGCGATGAGGGGCTGGCGCAAGGGCAGGGGCAGCCGCAGAACTGGGGCGGCACCCAGCAGCTTGCAGTGCCTTCCGGTGGCGTCAACATGGATGCGGAGCTTGGCGCGGAACCCGTCGTCGGGCTGGCGCAGGAACAGCAGATGCAGATCGCCGAAGGAAATTCGGCTGAACCTGTGGTCGACGGGATCGGCACCGACAATCCCACGCAATTGAACCGGACGGCAATGCCGCGGCCCGCCGCGCAGGCCGAAATGAGCCGTGCCCCCGTGTGGAACGACGGCAGTTCGGTGATCGAGCCGTCGCGCGTTCCCGAAGAGGACGAGAGCGAGGAAGTGGCGATGCTCAGGCCGAACGACCCGATGATGAGCCGGCCGGTCGTCCCGGACCCGAACGTGATGCCGGCCTCCGAGCTTGCCTGCCGCCGTGAGCTGAAGCGCATGGGCGTGATCTTCACCGATAAGCCGGCGATCAACGACGGCCCGTCCTGCCAGGTGCCTTATCCAGTCTCGCTGCAGGGGCTCTCTGGCAATATCGGGGTGAGGCCTGCGGTGACGCTGAACTGCCAGGTGACGCTTGCCTTCGCCAAATGGGTGAAGAACGAACTCGCGCCATCGGCCCGCTTTCGCTATTGGTCTGGCGTCAAGACGATCCAGCCGCTCGGCGGCTATTCCTGCCGGCGCATGAACAACAGCCGCCAGAGATACAATCCGATGTCCGAACACGCACGCGGCAACGCGATCGACGTCGGCAAGTTCGTGCTGAAGAACGGCCACCAGATCGACGTGCGCAGGAAGGGCCTCTTCTCCTTCCGCGAGGGCAGGCTACTCAAGGCCGTGCGCTCCGACAGCTGCCGGTATTTTAACACCGTGCTCGGCCCCGGCAGCAACCCGGAGCACTGGAACCATTTTCACTTCGACCTCAGATCCCGCAAAGGCGGCAGGGTTTATTGCAGTTGAGCCTGGTGCGGGACCGGTTGCTAGCGAATGGCAGTTTGGCGCCGAGCGCCAGGTGGACCGCTCGCATTGGCAATGCCAACTCGAGCGTAATCTCAGACCGGATCGCAAAGATCGCCAACGCAATCCGATCCCGACAGCTGCTCGATCCTGAGTGCTATTCATTGATCTCCGGCTCGACGAGCCGTGCCAGATTTCGCAGCGACTCCTGCCAACCGAGGTAGCAAGCCTCAGGTGGAATAACGTCGGGGACACCTGCCTGCGTTATCTCCAGCTCGGTCCCGACCGAAACTTTCTTCAAGATCACAGCGACTTCCATTTCGCCAGGCAGGTTGGGGTCGTCGAATTTGTCCGTGTAGCGCAAGCGTTCGCCTGGGATGAGCTCGACATATTCGCCGCCAAACGCGTGGCTTCTGCCCGTTGTAAAGTTCCGGAAGGACATTTTGAACTTTCCTCCCACTGTCGGTGCAAAGTCATGCACAGTGCAGGTAAAGCCGTTAGGGGGAAGCCACTTGGCAAGCGCATCCGCTTCGACAAACGCGCGATAGACCTTCTCCGGGCTGGTTGCCAGGACGCGATGCAAGCGTATGGTGTTCGGCATGGTCGTGATCCTTTTGAATTGATGGAATTGACGATCCTAAGGACGAACGAGGCTTTGCCAATCCGACACCGGATCGATCTGTTATTGAGGTAAAAATTACTCAGACCTCACCTATAGGGAATCAGATCGACAAGGACGAGGCGATGAGGTCAGGTCAGTTCCAGCAGGAAAATCCCTGGAGCCGCGCTTGGGTTTGCAGTTTAGCCGTGGCTGATTTTTTTCAAAAGCCAAACCCTTCTCTTGGACAGTGGCCGCTTGGCGGCCGGAAGCTGCCCAAGTGATACACTAGACATCGTGCGCAGGCTATGCTGCGCTCCTACCAGGAGGGACAACATGACCGTCAAACGCATTGTCGCGAACATCGCGGTTTCCGATATAGAAGCCGCCAGGGCGTTCTATCAGGGCATCCTCGGCATGGATGTTATCATGGATCATGGATGGATCGTAACTTATGCGGCTGATGCGAGCGCGAGGCCGCAGGTCAGCTTTGCGACCGAAGGCGGCTCCGGGACGCCGGTGCCTGACCTCTCTATCGAAGTCGACAATCTTGATGAGGTCTATCAGCGGGTCGTCCGCGAAGCTATCGCGGTGGAATATGGTCCGGCGAGCGAGCCTTGGGGGGTGCGGCGGTTTTACCTGCGCGACCCTTTCGGCCGCCTGGTGAATATCCTGGGGCACGTGTAATCTCCCTGCGGTATTGCAGGAATCGGATGCTGTTCCAGCGGAAAAAAGAAAGCCGGCTTTGGAGCCGGCTCAAGCTGGGCCGGCCGGGCAGGGGAACGCGAGGCCGGATTCTTAGGATTTCGTGACTGGCAATGACTGCTTACTATACGCGAGGCAGCGAAAATCGGACGTAACGAGCGCCCTGGAAACGGTTCCGCAAAGGGTGGGCGGCGGCGCGGAAGCCGTTGCTTGCCTCGACACTTCTTATCTGCGAAGAAGATCACCGCTTGATGACAAATAAAACCTGCGGCTGATTTTCTTTTCCGTGATCCGGCCTGCTTGGAAGTGGGGGAGATCGCGATGCCGGCTGTTTCGGAGCTTGCCCTTTTTGCGCTGATGCTGGCGGCCGCGGGCGCGGTTGCGGGCCTACTTGCCGGTCTCTTCGGCATCGGCGGCGGCGCGATCCTCGTTCCGGTCTTTTATCAGGTGTTCGGCTGGCTTGATGTGCCGGAGGCGGTGCGCATGCACCTCTCGGTCGGCACCTCGCTTGCGATTATCGTTCCGACGTCGCTCAGGTCTTACATGGCGCATGCCAGTCACCGGGCGGTCGACCAGAAGCTCTTGAGCGGCTGGATCATCGCCGTGCCGCTTGGGGCAATCATCGCGGCGGTGATTGCCTCTGAAGCGTCGAGCGTGACCTTGCGATTCATCTTTGCAGCAGTCGCACTGCTCGTCGCCTTCCGCATGATGTTCAATCGCGCGAGCTGGCGGCTCGGCAGCGATCTGCCGGGTAATCCATTCAAGTTCCTTGTCGGGACGGGCATCGGAATTCTTTCCGGCCTGATGGGGATCGGCGGCGGCGTTCTCAACAATACCTTCATGACGCTATATTCGCGGCCGATGCACCAGGCGGTGGCGACGTCCGCGGGCGTTGGCGTGCTGATCTCGCTGCCCGGATTGTTCGGCTATGTCTGGGCCGGTTGGGGTGTATCGGGCCTGCCGCCGTTTTCGACCGGCTTCATCAACTGGATCGCTGTGGCGTTCATCATACCGCTGACGATGTATATCGCGCCGATCGGCGCGCGGCTTGCCCACCGGATGAGCAAGCGTCAATTGGAGATCGGCTTCGGCATCTTCCTGATCGTTACTGCCGCGCGGTTCCTCATCAGCATCTACGGATAAAGATGCTTTCGCTGAATAGTCTGTTCAGCGCCGGCAGGATGTCAAAGTGTAACAAAGGGGTTATATAGCGGACGAAAAAGAGGAAATACTCAAGAAATCCGCAATGGCACCCATCATTTCCATCCGAAATCTCAAAAAAAGCTACGCCAACGGGTTCGAGGCGCTGAAAGGCATCGATCTTGATGTCGAGAAGGGCGAGATCCTTGCCCTGCTCGGGCCGAACGGCGCGGGCAAGACGACGATGATTTCGATCGTCTGCGGCATCGTCAATCCGAGCAGCGGCCAAGTGCTGGTCGCCGGTCACGATGTCGTCAAGGATTTTCGGGCGACGCGGACGATGATCGGGCTGGTACCGCAGGAACTGACGACGGATCAGTTCGAGACCGTCTGGAATACGGTGAGCTTTTCGCGCGGCCTGCACGGCAAGAAGCCGAACCCGGCCCATATCGAGAAGGTCTTGCGTGACCTTTCGCTGTGGAACAAGAAGGACAATATGCTTCGGGAGCTTTCCGGCGGCATGAAGCGGCGCGTGCTGATCGCCAAGGCGCTGAGCCACGAGCCGGAGATACTCTTCCTCGACGAGCCGACGGCAGGCGTCGACGTGACGCTGCGCAAGGATATGTGGCGGGTCGTGGAAAGGCTGCGCGAGTCCGGCGTTACCATCATCCTGACGACGCATTACATCGAAGAGGCCGAAGAGATCGCCGACCGCGTCGGCGTGATCAACGGCGGCAAACTGCTGCTGGTCGAAGACAAGACCGCGCTGATGACGAAGCTCGGCCGCAAGCAGCTGATCCTCGAGCTTGCCGAACCGCTGGACGCGCTGCCCGACTGTTTCTCCGGAAACGGCCTGTCGCTGGAGCCCGACGGAAATCGGCTGATCTACGATTTCGATGCGCATAGCGAGCAGGAGAGCATCGCCGCGCTGCTCACCCGGCTTGCGGCGCAGAACATCCACTTCAAGGATCTTTCGACGCGGCAAAGTTCGCTCGAGGATATCTTCGTGGCGCTCGTGGGAGGCACGAAATGAACTTCGAAGCCATCAAGTCGATCTATTTCTTCGAAATGGCGCGCACGCGCCGCACGCTGCTGCAGAGTGTCTTCTCGCCGGTGATTTCCACCTCGCTCTATTTTATCGTCTTCGGCGCGGCGATCGGCTCGCGCATCCAAGAGGTGGAGGGCGTTTCCTACGGCGCCTTCATCACGCCGGGGCTCATCATGTTGACGCTGCTCGGGCAATGCATCGGCAACGGTTCCTTCGGCATCTATTTTCCGAAATTCACCGGAACGATCTACGAGGTGCTGTCGGCGCCGGTTGCGATGACGGAGATCTTGCTAGGCTATGTGGGAGCTGCGGCCACCAAGGGACTGCTGATCGGGCTCATTATCCTCCTGACGGCCAATGCCTTCGTGGACATCAGGATCGAGCATCCCTTCATGATGATCCTGTTCTTCCTTCTGACGGCGGTCACTTTCAGCCTGTTCGGATTCATGATCGGCATATGGGCAGGCAACTTCGAGCAATTGAACCTGATCCCGATGCTCGTGGTGCCGCCGCTGACCTTCCTCGGCGGCAGCTTCTATTCGATCAACATGCTGCCGCCCTTCTGGCAGGCCGTCAGCCACTTCAATCCGGTGCTCTATCTGGTCAGCGGTTTCCGTTGGAGCTTCTACGGCATCGCCGACGTCAATCCGCTGCTCAGCCTTGGGATGATCACCATGTTCCTGGCGATCTGCCTTGCGACACTTGGCTGGATCTTCAAGACGGGATACCGGCTGCGGAACTGAGTCCGGACCCGCGCCGGGCAGATGGTATTGACGGTGACTTCGCCTTCGCTAACGCTGCGCTCCGGGTCACGGCCTTCCGTACTCGATCTCGATGACGGTATGAGCTTGTCATTCCGGAAGGCGCTGGCGCTCATCGCGGTGAGGTCTTCGGCGGGGGGCGCTCGACCTCCATGAAATCGAGTTCAGCTTGCGGCGACGATGCGGGCATCGCCTGTCGTGCGGGCTACGACCACGACCCCGCCCTGCGAGGGTGAATTTTGCCTAGATCGTTGGCGCCGGCCACCGGGACCCGGCGATAGGCATTGGCCGCTTTGCCATCGCCCGCTGCGGAAGCTTCCTTCGCAGCATCATCGATCTGCGCTTGGCTTTCGACCGAGTTACCGAAGCGGCGTCCTTTGCAAGAATGCGCCGGCCGGCAATCAGATCCTGTTGATTGTCGGCAGGAAGGATACGACCTGCCTGCGGTGGGCGGGATCCAGCGTGTCGATGCGGTCTTTCCAGAATTGTGCGGCCTCGGGCGTATCTTTTTCCCAGCAGCGGGTGGATACGATGTTATCGTCGATCACCGCGCGGCGATGGCCACCCAGGCGTAAATATTCGTCCGCGAGTTGCTTCGAGGGATTATCCATGGACAGCGCCTCCTTTCAATCCTTTCAACCCGGATGCGGGACGCAAGGTTCCATGGGTTGAAGAATATAGAGCCGGGCCTTGGCGCTATGCGCGGCTCCTCAAGCGCCCTTTGGGTGCTTCTGCGAGGTGTTCAGTGCCACGGCGGCGCGAACGAGCGCCTTCAACGCGTTTTCATCGATCTCGTCGCCCTCATGGAAATCGATGGCACGCCTCGTGTTGCCTTCGAGGCTGGAGTTGAAGAGGCCTGAAGGATCCTCCAACGAGGCGCCCTTGGCGAAGGTCAACTTCACTGCATTCTTATAAGTCTCGCCGGTGCAGATGATGCCAGCATGCTCCCACACGGGAACCCCGAAAATGTTCGAGGGCTTTCTCCATTTTACCTCCTCGACCACTTCGGGGTCGGTTTCCTTGATGAGGCTTCGGAGCCGGGCGAGCGTCATGCCCCGCCAATCGCCAAGCGCCGCTACTTTCGCATCGATCAGCTGAGACGGAGAGGCTTCTGCTTCCTTCGCGGCATTCTTCTTCATCGTGGTTGTCGCTTTCATCATCGTACCCTCACAGTCGTTCGCCGGGCAACTGGCTGGCTTGCTTCACCCAGTCGGCGAACTGGGCTTCGTCCAGTTCGTCCTCATGGATGTCGAGATAGCGCACATCCTTGTGCTTGGATTGGCCGAGCGGAAGAGGGCACAGCGATGCGCCGCGGAAGAACGTCACTTTCACGTATTTCGTGAAGCAATGAAAGCTGAGGAACCAGATATCGTCCTCGACACCATAGAAGGGCGAGTTCCATTTGACAGCCTTGCGCACGCCGGGGACGGTGCGCTCGATGAGCGCGTCGAGGCGACGCCCGACATCGCTCTTCCAGCCCGGCATGGCCGCGACGTAGGCCTGCACGGGGGCATCGCCGTAACCCTTGGCGATCTGAGGGTTGCCGCCTGAGAGGAGGACTGGTTCTGTGGAGGCCGGTTTGGTTGTGGCCTCCTTTGCGGCCTTCGCTGACTTCCCGGGCGTCTTGCGGTCCATCGTTCATGCCTTTGCGCTGACACTTCGCGTGCTGCGCCACTTCGTGGCGTACGGCAGCACGAACATGTAGAGACCGGTGAACAGGAGCAAGAACAGCGGCAGCAGGGGCGCGTAGACGACCCAGCCGGGAGATTCTCCCAATCCCATAGCGACGAAATTGGCAAAGACGGTCGCGGTAAAGGCGATAGACAGCCAGCGGTGGAATTGCCGTATCCAATTATGCCAGTTCAATGGAACCTCCTCCGAGTATCAGCCGAAGCACAACGCGCCCAAGACATCAGTCTGCCCGCGCCAAGACCTGTTCCAGGTTTGCAAAGAACTGCTGCCACCCTGCTTTTGCGCCCCCGTAAGCCTGCTTCTGATCCGGCCGGAAGCCCGACTGCTCCATGCGCAGGTGGGTTCCCGTGCTCGTTGGAGTGAGCGTAAAGGTCACCACGCTCTGCAGATTATAGGCCGCATCGTTGTGCGCAAAATTCCAAGTGTAAGACAACGTTCTGTTCGGCTCGACGGCGAGGACCTCGCAGTCCAGCACGCCGCCCCAGTCACCGCGAAGATTGAAACGGTGGCCCACGTCAGGCTTGAAGTCGTTCTTCATGAGCCACTCCTCGATCAGGTGTGGCTGCGTGAGCGCGCGCCAGATCTTTTCCGGCGGAAAGGGAATCTCCCGTTCGACAATGACGGAAAGCGATTCGGTCGCGGCTTTGTTCATTGGTCCATCCTTTTGAGCAGATCTTCGAGATCGTTGAACCGGCTCTGCCAGAAGCCCGCCATCTGGCTTGTCCAATCGATCAGCGGGGCCAAGGCACTGAGCTGCGCGCTATAATGCGTATGGCGGCCTTCATGGCGGTCGCGCACCAACCCGGCCTGCTTTAGGACGCCCAGATGCTTTGAGACGACCGGCTGGGAGACCCCGGCCCGGGCCGTCAGGGCCCCGACCGTCTTTTCTCCCTCGCGGCACAGCCGCTCGAAGAGAGCCCGCCGGGTCGGATCGGCGAGCGTTCTGAAGAGCATATCGGGAGCGTTCGACATTCGGGATCCATACCCGTTGACTATTGATGAACGTATAGCCGCATAGGTATGAGTGAGTCAAGCCGAACGCTAACGGGGTTCCGTCGCCGAATGGGCATCCGCGAATTTACCATACCCCGTTGGCTATGCGTGGTGCAATGTTGCCACCGATGATAAATGGCCGTGCCAATGAGGCGAAGCGGGTCCCGTTGCTGCTATTGCGCAGTCTAGTCGCGCATCCTGAGCTCATCCGTCTGCATCTGCAGGGAACCCAGCGTTTGCAGGAAGCTCATGCCGAGCAGGCTCTGGTCGAGCGCGCCGTCTTCGGCGACGCTAGCGGCGACGTCGGTGCGCACGATGGGGCCGATGGCGATGCGGTCAAGCGTCACGGGCGCGGCGCGGGCGCGGCCGTTCGCCGTCATGACGGTCATCGAATAAGTGAGGTTTTCAGGGATGATGCCGATCCGCTCGGCATCCGTATGCGACAAGGCCACCATGCTGGCGCCGGTATCGACAAGCATCGGGATCGTCTGGCCGTTGACGGAGACGTCGGCTTCGAAATGCCCGTTCAGCAGCTTGTGCAGGATAATCTCGCTGCTGCCCTCGCTGGTGGTGACGACGACGGCACGGCCGGGCACGAGGCCGGCAAGCAGGCGGTTGCCAACGCCAAACAGGTCCTGGCGGTAGAGATATACGGTTGCGAGGGCCAGGATGATGACCAGCCAGATCATCAGGTTGCGCATGGTTTCGCCGGCGCTGCGGCGGCTTGCCCAAATGCCGGCAGACAGCATCAGCACGATCGGCAGGAGATAGACCATGCGCCCGAAATCGTCGATGTTCATGCCGAGCACGCGGTCGCTGTCGTGGTTGTAGACGAGCACCGCAAGGCCGATCCCGAGGATCAGAAGGAATAGCCCGAGCCGATTCATGAACGGTGCTCCGGCATTGCGGCCGCCTCGCGGACCAGGGCCGCCGGTTCGGCAAAGAGGCGCGCGGAAAGGACAGTCATTATGCGCTGCCTTTCCTCATCTGAATAAGACATCCAGTTGCCGATCTCCTGAAGCGTGCGGCAGCAACCCGTGCAAAAGCCGGTTGCTGGATCGATCGAGCATACGTGGATGCAGGGCGTTTGCATGAGCGGAATATCGTGATTTCACAAGGCCGTGGCAAGGGCGCAGAAGGCTGCGATTTCGGAAATCTGCTGGGCGGCGCCGAGCGTGTCCCCCGTATGGCCCGCAAGCTTGCGGCGGATATAGAGCGTGAAGGCGATGACCGCGATGCCCGTTGCAAGCAGGCTGCAGACAAGGGCCAGCAGGCCGAGCGCCGGCCAGACGAGAAGGGCCGAAAAGAGGCAGGCGGACACGACCGCGACATGCATTGCGCTTTCGCCGGGCTGGCCCGAGGAGGCGGCGATGCCGTCCGTCTTTGCTGGCGGAAGACGGTGCCAGTGCCAGACGAGGGCGCCACGGCTGAGGCAGGCGGCCGCGGGGATAGCGAAGGCGGCGGCAAGCGGGGCGACCTCGCGGGCGATGGCGGCAAGCGCTGCTGCGCGAAGTGCTAGCGAGAAGACGAGGGCAATCGCGCCGTAGCTGCCGATGCGGCTGTCCTTCATGATCGCCAGCGCGTGCTCGCGGTCGCGTCCGCCGCCGATGCCGTCGGCAGTGTCGGAGAGCCCGTCCTCATGCAGCGCGCCGCCGATGAGCGTCTGGACGGCGAATGCGACGAACGCCGCCATCAGACGGTCTGCGCGCAGGCCAAGGAGAATGAGAAAGACGAGGGCCGGAAGGAGGCCGATCAGAATGCCGGCAAGCGGGAAGGCGCGTACCGTGCGGCTAAGCTTGCCGTCGTCTGCGGAAAAGACCCATTGCGGCACGGGAAGCCGGCTCAGGAAAGCGACGGCGCGGGCAGTGTCGAGCGCATAGGCCTTGATGTTCATGTCCCCAACTTCAAGCATGAAAGGTGCGACGCTTTGGGAGTTGTGACGCCTGGCCGCTGCCTTTAATAGAGTCGCGACGAAAGAAGCCGATTTGTCGGCAAAAGACAAGTTGGCCCCGGATCTCCGGACAGAAGCAAATACAAGGAAGCCGCATTCATGAGCGTTTCAGGCCTGCCGTTCGACGATTTCCGTGCGCTGCTGCGCGATCTGCCGGGACCGGATACCCGGGCGCTGGTGGCAGCGCGCGAGCGCGACGCGCAGTTGACGAAGCCGCCGGGCGCGCTCGGGCGGCTCGAGGAGATCGCTTTCTGGCTGGCGGCCTGGACGGGCAGGGCGCCGGCCGTCAACCGGCCGCTGGTTGCGATCTTCGCCGGCAATCACGGCGTGGCGAAACAGGGCATCACGCCCTTTCCGCCGGCGGTGACACAGCAGATGGTGGAGAATTTCGCCGCCGGTGGTGCCGCGATCAACCAGATCTGCGTCGCCTACGATCTTGGGTTGAAGGTCTTCGATCTGGCGCTCGACTATCCGACCGGCGACATCACCGAAGAGGCAGCACTTTCCGAGCGCGACTGCGCTGCGACCATGGCCTTCGGCATGGAGGCAATTGCGGGCGGCACCGACCTGCTCTGCATCGGCGAGATGGGCATCGGCAACACGACGATCGCTGCGGCCATAAATTACGCGCTTTACGGCGGCTCGGCGCGCGACTGGGTCGGCCCCGGAACGGGTTCTGAGGGCGAGATGCTGGAGCGCAAGGTGGCAGCCGTCGAGCGCGCTGTCGAGCTGCACCGTGACCATCTGAACGATCCGCTGGAAATCATGCGCCGCCTCGGCGGCCGCGAGATTGCGGCAATGGCTGGCGCCATTCTTGCCGCGCGCGTCGAAAAGATACCGGTACTGATCGACGGCTATGTGGCGACGGCGGCAGGAGCCATCCTGCAGGCGGCCAATCCGTCGGCGCTCGACCACTGCATGATCGGTCATGTCTCGGGCGAACCGGGGCATCTCAGGGCGATCGAGATGCTTGGCAAAACGCCGCTTCTGGCGCTCGGCATGCGGCTTGGCGAGGGGACGGGTGCGGCACTTGCCGCCGGCATCGTGAGAGCCGCCGCGGCCTGCCATTCCGGAATGGCGACATTCTCGCAGGCGGGCGTTACCAACAAACACTGAGCGCTGCAGCTCTGTGTCAGACGGATGACGGGTGCTTGCGGCGGAAGCCTGGAACCGGTATTCGCATTTTGACCGATGGACGGCGGCTGCGGCCGCCGCCGACTGCAAGACGAGGGCGTGCTTTGACCAAACCTGCCATAGGCAAACTGACGGGTGTGAGCCATTTCTTCGCTGCCGCCGTCTATTCCTGGGCGGGCTTCCAGCGCCTGATCAAGGAATCGGCTTTCCGGCAGGAGCTGCTTTTTGCCGCCGTTTCGCTGATCCTGCTTGCCGCTGTCGGTGTATCGCTGTGGGAAATGATGATTGCCGTCGTGCTGTTTCTGGTGCTCTTTGCCGTCGAGGCGCTGAATACGGCGATCGAGGAGGTGATCGACCGCATCTCGCCGGAAATCTCAATGGTCGGCAAACATGCGAAGGATCTTGGCTCCTTTGCCGTCCTCTGCGCGATTGCCGCGTGCGGGCTCTACCTTCTCGTCACGATCGGCACGCACCTCATTGCGATCGTCTTTGCCTGAGGCGGATGGCGTCAGGCATCAGGATTTTCTCTTATCGCTTTCTCGAAAAAAAGGCTGACCGGTGACGGCCTGTAGGCGCCGAAGGGGCCGCGCTCCTTGTATCCGGCCCAACGATACAGGTTCTGTCCAGCCGTATTCCTGATACCAACTTCCATTTTGATAAGGCGAATTCCTTTGGACAACGCCGCTGCTTCCACGGCTTGCAACAGTGCTCTTCCAACGCCCCGCTGTCTGAATGTCTGATCAACGATCATCCGCTTGAGTTCCGCCGTGCCATCATGATCGTCGAAGAGCGCGCAGCACCCTGCTGCGGAAAGATCGCCAGTGCGTGCGACAAAGACTGAAATATGTGGGGCGGACAATGTTTCCGGATTGAGCGGCCTGCGATACTCGCCGGGATAGAGCGAAGCTGCAACCGTATCGGACAGCAAGAGAAGCGACGCCACGTCATCTTGCCTCGGGCTTTCTTCTTTGACGCTCAACATCGTTTGCACTGATCCGTCATCCTGGTTTCATGCAGATTGCCGAGATTAAGCGAAGCTCTTCCGCTTGCGAGAAACGGGCTGCGCTTCCTCGACGGCCGGCAGGCTTTGCAGCACACGCCTGGCAGGCAGGATGGCGATCACTTCGGTGCCTTCGCGCAGCTTTGATTTCAGGACGAACTGGCCGTCATGCTTGGCAAGGATCGCCTGGACGATCGGCAGGCCGAGGCCGGTGCCCTGTTCGGCGCTCTTGATGGCGATCGAGCCCTGGCCGAAAGCGGAGAGCACGACGGGGATTTCGTCCTCGGGAATGCCAGGGCCGTTGTCCTTGATGGAGATGTATTGGCCGCCGCCTGCCGTCCAGCCGACCTTGACATGGATTTCACCGCCTTGCGGCGTGAACTTCACTGCGTTTGAGAGCAGGTTCAGCACCACCTGGCGCAACGACTTCTCGTCGGCCCAGACAGACGGCAGCTCCGGTTCGAACTGCTGGGTGATGGAAATGTTCTTGCCCCTGGCACGCAACTGCACCATGCCAATGCAATCTTCCGCGATATCAAGGAGCGAGATCGCTTCTTCGATGAGCTCGTATTTCCCGGCCTCGATGCGCGATAGGTCGAGGATCTCGTTGATGAGGTTCAGCAGATGCTGGCCGGAGCGGTGGATGTCGTTCGTGTATTCCTTGTAGGTCGGGTTGTTCAGCGGGCCCATGACCTCGGCCGACATCACCTCGGAGAAGCCGAGGATGGCGTTCAGCGGCGTGCGCAGCTCATGTGACATGGAGGCGAGGAAGCGCGATTTGGCAAGGTTTGCCTCTTCCGCCCGCCGGCGCGCTTCGTCGGACATGGATTTGGCGACTTCGAGTTCGGCGATCAAGTCGTCCTTTTCCGACTGGAAGGAGAGGATCTTGAGGTTCGACTGGAAGAGGCGGTCGCTGATGTAGTTGAAGAAAATGACGGTCGTCGTGAAAACGGCAGTGAGGCTCAGCTCAAGCAGGTCGCGCGAGATGCCGGCCTTTGCAGCGAGTGCTACGACGGAGGGTGCGAAGGCAACGAGTACGGCGGGCGTCAGCATGAAATTCGACATTGCCGTAACGGAAAGCGCGATGAGAAGCGTCGCGCCCTTAAAAAGGATGAAGCCGGAGGGATCGCAGGCGTCGCAGTCCTGAAGCGCAAAGACGGCCCAGCAACTGCCGATCATCAGCTGGCCGAAAAGCAAGACGCGGCGCCATTTGCGCGCCGATTCCACAGTTATCTCCTTTTTGCGGCCGCGGCGCACGAGAAAGATGTTTGCCGCATAGGCAGTCAGCGTCATGACGGCCCAGAGGAAGATTTGTGTGTTGCCGGTGAAATAGATGCCAAGGGCCGCAATGATGATGACGAAGAGCGGCATGATCGACGCGCCCTGAACAAAGGCGCTCATATACATCCTGAGCGCGTCCCGATCGAAGGCGGCGGCGGAGGAATGGCCGGATTGCAGCCGCTCGCGCGTCTGCCGCACAGCCTTGGAGACAGGCTTGTTGCGGTGACTGCGGGATTTGTCGACGATAATCTTATCGGTCGATGTGCTAACGCCGGTACTCATGTGCACAATGATACTTGATCCGCGGATGGTTCCACCGTAACCCGCAATTCTTAAGAAGTTGTTTGCCATTTTTGCCAACGGTTTGTTTTTCAAGGAGGCGAAAGCGTGGCGCGTGGTTTCAGAACGATACGCGACGGTGTCACCGCTTTCGCAATGCTTGCGGTGATCTGGCTGATCGCCGTAAAGCTCGACGACAAGCCCGATACTGTCCACGGCCAATTTCATGCAGCAGACGGAGATAGCCTGACGATCGGTGCCGAACGCATGCGGCTGAAGGGCATCGATGCGCCGGAGCTCAACCAGAGCTGCGAGCGCGCCGGAAGGCGCTGGGCCTGCGGCCGGGAGGCAAAAGAGGCATTGCAGGGGCTGGTGGCTGGACCCGATACCCGATGCGGCGGCGCCGGACGGGACCAGTACGACCGGCTGCTCGTCGTCTGCCGGAGCGGCGGCATCGATATTAACGGAGAGATGGTGGCCAGGGGCATGGCCGTCTCCTATGGGAACTACGAGCGGGAAGAGGAGAGGGCGCGGGCGGAAAGGGCAGGTCTCTGGGCGGGGACATTCGAGCGGCCGCGCGACGTGCGCGACCATGAGCGCAGGCAATCGGGATTCGAGGATGCGAGGCGGCTTGTCGGGCAGGTGACGGTATGGCAGTGACGGGCGAAGCGGCGCTTGCCGCGCTGCACAGCGAAATTGCGCACTGTCGCATCTGCCGCGATCGGCCGCTGCGGGCCGACGATCGGCTGCCGCACGAGCCGCGGCCGGTCGTCGTGATGTCGTCCACCGCGCGCATCCTGATTGCCGGCCAGGCGCCAGGCCTCAGGGTGCATGAAAGCGGCATTCCCTTCAACGATGCCTCCGGCGACCGTCTGCGCGACTGGCTGCAGGTGGAGCGCGAGACATTCTACGATGCGGAGCGGTTCGCGATCGTGCCGATGGGCTTCTGTTTTCCCGGCTACGACGCCAAGGGCAGCGACCTGCCACCGCGACGCGAATGCGCGCCGCTCTGGCGCCAGAGGGTCATCGATCGAATGCCGCAGATCGAGCTTGTGCTCACCGTGGGCCAATATGCCCAGGCATGGCATATGAGCGGATTGCGCAAGGCGACCATGTCCGAAACGGTGAAGGCGTGGCGCGAGACGCTGTTTTCAAACCGCAGTCCGGCGGTCTTGCCGCTGCCGCATCCGAGCTGGCGTAACAGCGGCTGGCTGAAGCGCAATCCCTGGTTCGAAGAGGAACTGCTTCCGGTGTTGCGGGACAGAGTAAAATTGCTCATTTCCTGAAACAAAATTCTTCTCTGGCGCCGGAATCGCGTTATATAGAGAAAATAATTCGAAAAGGGCTTTCGCATATGGACCGTCTCGACCGCAAGATACTGCGTCTTTTGCAAGAAGATTCGACTTTGGCTGTAGCCGATCTCGCCAAGAAGGTGGGGCTTTCGACAACGCCGTGCTGGCGCCGTATCCAGAAGATGGAAGAGGACGGCGTGATCAAGCGCCGCGTCGCCATCCTCGACCCCGAGAAGGTCAACACGAAGGTCACGGTTTTCGTCTCGATTCGCACGGCGACGCATTCGATCGAGTGGCTGAGGCGTTTTTCCGAAGTCGTCTCGGACTTTCCCGAAGTGGTCGAATTCTACCGCATGAGCGGCGATGTCGATTATCTGCTGCGCGTCGTCGTGCCGGATATCGCCGCCTACGATGCCTTCTACAAGCGGCTGATCGCCAAGATCGAAATCCGTGACGTTTCCTCGGCTTTCGCCATGGAGCAGATCAAGTATTCGACGCAGCTGCCGCTTGATTACATGGTCTTGGATAATGCGAAGTCCAGCGAGGATTGAGTTCTAGCCATTCTGCGGGAAGAGCAAGGATGGCACGTGCCGCCTAGTATCGCGGCCAAGTAGCCGCACCGGCGACATTGCTGTTTTTGCGCTGTCATTGCCCCGCCTCATGCCTTGTGCTTGTTAAAGGCATCCAGTGCGCCCAACTCCTTGGGCGCGCAAGACCCTTAAACGTCCATCAGTCATTTACGGCACAGACGCGCCGTAAATGGATTCCTGTGACAGGCACAAATGAGGGAGTTTGGGGGCAATGATGCTGCAAATAGCGAACGTCGCGTGTGCTGTTGCATTTCCCCATGCTCGCTCGGCGGGCTCCTACGTCAGTCGCCCGATCACCTTCTCATTGGTCAACTCCCGGACGGCGTCCTTGCCGATCCAGCGGGCGATCTTGTCGGGGCTTGCGGCGAGGCGCTCGGCGAGGGCCAGAGCCGGGGCGTGGCAGACGCGGCTGCGCTTGCCGATGTTGCGCAGCGCCCAGTTGACGGCCTTGCGCACGAAGTTGCGCGGGTCGGCGGAATGCGCCTCGATCAGCGGGAGCCAGGCGAGGAGAGTTTCGTCCGGGTCCTGCTTGCGGTGGACAGCAGCACCGGCGATCATGGCGAAGGCGGTGCGGCGGACGAATTCGCGATCGTCGGCGGCGAATTGCAAAATCACGTCGTCGAGCCTCGCCTCGACGAAGAGGTCCGCGGCGCAATCGACAATTTCCCAGGAGTTGAAATCCCCCACCCAGAGGCAGGCTTGCGCGGGCGTGAGCTTCTTCGGCTCGGCAGTGTAGAGCGCCAGCATGCGTGCCTCGCGGATATCGCTTCGCCAGAGCTCCTGTGCGCGGGCGTGGTCCTTCCCCGCAAGGCGGGCGATTTTCTGGAGATCGGGATTGGAGATGCCGAGCGCGGTACCGGTAACGATGCCGAAGCGCGTCATGCCGGCAATGTTGTCCTCCGAGCGCAGCGCCTGCAGATGCGCGATCAGCTCGGCTGCGCTCGCCGAGGGGCCGATCATTTTTCCAGGCGCGCGAGCAGGGAGGACGTATCCCACCGGTTGCCGCCGATCGCCTGGACGTCGCCGTAGAACTGGTCGACGAGGGCAGTGAGGGGCAGTTTCGCGCCGTTGGCGCGTGCTTCGGTGAGCACGATGCCGAGATCTTTGCGCATCCAGTCGACGGCGAAACCGAAATCGTATTTACCCTGGTTCATCGTCTTGTGGCGGTTTTCCATCTGCCAGGAGCCCGCGGCACCCTTGGAGATGACATCGATAACCTTCTCGATGTCAAGGCCGGCTCGCTTGCCGAAATGGATGCCTTCGGCGAGCCCCTGGACGATGCCGGCGATGCAGATCTGGTTGATCATCTTGGTGAGCTGGCCGGAACCGGCAGGACCCATGAGGCCGACCATTCGTGCATAGGCGTCGATGACCGGCCTTGCCTTTTCGAAGACGGCCTCATCGCCGCCGCACATGACGGTGAGCACACCGTTTTCCGCACCCGCCTGGCCGCCGGAAACCGGCGCGTCAATGAAATCGCTCCCTTTCGCCTTGGCGGCGTCATAAAGGTCGCGGGCGACTTCGGCGCTGGCGGTGGTGTTGTCGATGAGCACGGCGCCCTTTTTCATGCTTTCCAACACGCCGCCCTTGCCGATGGTGACCGAACGCAGGTCGTCGTCATTGCCGACGCAGGTGAAGACGAAATCGGCATCTGCAGCAGCTTCTGCAGGCGTCGAGGCGGATTTGCCGCCGAACTTGGCGGCCCAGTCCGCGGCCTTGGATGCCGTGCGGTTATAGACCGTGACGTCGTGGCCGCCCTTCGTCTTCAAGTGACCTGCCATGGGGAAGCCCATGACGCCAAGACCGATGAACGCGACTTTTGCCATATGCCAGATCCTTCTCCTGAATTCGGGGCATGATTAGCCGAAAGTGCCACGGCAGGAAAGCCAAAGTGACACAGGTCCGGTTTGCCTGCGAAAATCCTCGGCAGCGTGCTTTGGAATAAAATTTCGCGGAACGGGCACATCCCGGTCAGGAAAATTGCCGGAGCGGCAAAACTTACAAATAAAATTGTCGATATAATATATAGAGATTATCATTATCAAGCCATCGCAACGACCGGCAGATAAGGATGCTGCCTCGAAGGAAAGGGGATTGCCATGATTTCTCGACGCCAGACGCTCGGACTTTTCGGTGCTGCGGCTGCGGCTGCCGTTCTGCCGGCCATCAAACCCACACGCGCTGCAGCCACCGAATTCCGGATCGGCTGGCAGAAGAACGGCGTGCTGGCGCTCGCCAAGCGCCGCGGGGCGCTGGAGAGCCGGCTTGCCGATCGTGGCATATCGGTCAGCTGGTCGGAGTTCACCTCCGGCCCGCCGTTGCTTGAAGCGCTCGGTGCCGGCGCGCTCGACTTCGGCGCGACCGGCGACGTGCCGCCCCTCTTTGCGCAGGCTGCAGGCGGCCATCTCTATTATGTCGGCACCTATCGTGGCAGCCCGGCGGGTTCGGCGATCCTCGTGCGCAAGGATTCTCCGATCAAGACTCTCGAAGATCTGAAGGGCAAGACGGTTGCGTTTAAGCGCGGGTCGAGCGCGCATAACGTTGCGGTAAAAGCCTTACGCAAGGCGGGGTTGACGATTGATGATGTCCAGCCACTGGACCTTGCGCCGCCGGATGCGGCCCCTGCATTCAAGAACGGCAGCATCGATGCCTGGTCGATCTGGGATCCTTACCTTGCAATCGCCGAGGCTGATCCGGAGACCCGTATCCTGACGACGGCCGAGGGCATCGTTCCCTCATACAGCTATTTCCTCGCATACCAGGAATTCACCGATGCCAACGGTCAGGTGATTGTCGACGTGATCGATGAACTCGGCAAGGTCGGCAAATCGGCGCAGGGCAAGCTCGACGATACGGTCAAGGAGCTCTCCGAAATCACCGGCGTGCCGGCTGAGGTGACGCGCGTCACGCTGTCGCGGCCGGGCGCCGATCTCGGCGCCGTGACGACCATCACCGACGATGCAGTGGCATACCAGCAGGCGCTTGCCGATGAATTCTACCAGCTCGGCATCGTGCCGAAGCAGTTGACCACCGGCGACATCGTTTGGCGGCCGAAGGCGAGTTGATTTCTGTTTCCGGTTTTCAATGGAGATTTCCGACCCATGAGCGCTTCATCCAAGCCTATCGATTTCCTCTGGTTCATCCCGACCTCCGGCGACGGGGCCTATCTCGGCTCCGGCGAGCTGACCCGCGCGCCGGATATCGGCTACATGACTCAGATCGCGCAGGCCGCCGACCGGCTCGGCTATTCCGGCGTGCTTTTGCCGACGGGCGTCGCCTGCGAGGAGTCCTTCGTGACGGCCGCAGCCCTTTCGGCCAAGACCGAGAAGCTGAGGTTCCTCGTCGCGATCCGTCCGGGCACCGCGTCACCCGCCTATTATGCGCGGCTGACGACGACGCTCGACCGCATCTCGAACGGCCGCGTGCTGCTCAACATCGTCGTCGGCGGCAGCCCGGGCGAGCTTGCCGGCGACGGAATCCATCTGGAGCATGACGAGCGCTATGCGCATGCCGACGAGTTTTTCACTGTTTGGGAAGAGCTGCTGGAAAACGGTGTCGCGAGCTTCGACGGCAAATATATCAAGGCAACCAATGCGCAGCTCGGCTTTCCGTCAGTCCAGACCCCGCGCCCGCCGCTCTATTTCGGCGGCTCGTCGGATGCGGGGATCGATTTCTCGGTGGGCCGGGTCGACAAGTATCTAACCTGGGGCGAGCCGCCGGCACAGGTTGGCGAGAAGATCGAGCGCGTGCGCGCTGCCGCGGCCAAGAAAGGCCGTGAGGTGAGCTTCGGCATCCGCCTGCATTTCATCGTCCGCGAAACGGATGAGGAAGCATGGGCGGCGGCCGACCGGCTGATCTCCAAGCTCGACGATGCGACGATCGAGGAAGCGCAGCAGCGTTTCGCCAAGGAGTCGGACTCCGTCGGCCAGGCGCGCATGGCGGCCCTTCACGGCGGTCGCCGGGACAATCTGGAGGTCTCGCCGAACCTTTGGGCCGGCGTCGGCCTTGTGCGCGCCGGCGCCGGGACAGCACTGGTCGGCTCGCCGAAGACGGTCGCCGCTCGGCTTCGCGAATACCAGGACCTCGGCATCGAGACCGTGATCGGCTCCGGATATCCGCATCTGGAAGAGGCCTACCGCGTCGCCGAACTGCTGTTTCCCGAACTCGGGCTCGAGCGCGAGGAGCAGCACCACGGCCTCAAGAGCGATTTTGGCCGTCACCGGGTCTTCGGCGGCGGCAGCCATGGCGGCAACCTGAAGGTCGTTTCCGGCTCCTGATTTCAAAGCACGCAAGGAGGTAAGCATGTCGGTTTTCGAAACGCCGTTCACGCGAGCGATCGCCGGGCAAGAGAGCCGCAACGTGCGCTCTCGACTTTCGCTTCCGAGCCGCGAAGCGCTGCTGCCCTATCTGGTACCGCTCGCGATCATTCTCGCCTGGCAGGCGTCATCGTCGGCAGGGCTTATCTCCTCACGTGTCATGCCCTCACCGGCGGATGTGGCTGTCGCCTTCTGGTCGACCACGTTATCTGGGCAGTTGCCGCATGACGTTCTCGTCAGTGCGGGCCGGGCTTTTGCGGGGCTCATCGTCGGCGGGTCAATCGGCTTCCTGCTCGGTATTGCGAACGGCGTTTCGAAAATTTCCGAGCAGCTGACGGATACGACATTGCAGATGTTGCGCACCATTCCTCATTTGGCGATGATCCCGCTTGTCATTCTCTGGTTCGGGATCGGCGAGGGATCGAAGCTTTTCCTCACTTCGCTCGGCGTGCTTTTCCCGGTCTATCTCAATACCTATCACGGCGTGCGCAACGTCGACCGCGACCTGATCGAGATGGGCAGGGTCTACGGCATGGGCGGCTGGACTCTGTTTCGCAAGGTAATCTTTCCAGGCGCGCTACCCTCGATCTTCGTCGGGCTACGCTATGCGCTCGGTATCATGTGGCTGACGCTGATCGTTTCGGAATCGATCGCCGCGTCTTCCGGCATCGGCCACATGGCGAACAATGCCCGCGAGTTCATGATGACGGATGTCGTGGTGCTGGCGCTGGTGATCTATGCCGTGCTCGGCAAGCTGGCGGATGTCGTGGCGCGGGCGCTGGAGCGGCGGGCGCTGACCTGGAACCCTGTTTATCAGAAATAGGAGAACGCAATGACCGTCATCACGCATGAGCGCTTCCAGGGGGCTTTTGAGCCGCGATACGGGACGGAAGCGGCCGTTGCGCCAGCCGGTGCCGCTTCGATCACGCTGACGGGCCTTGAGAAGAGTTTCAGCGGCAACCGGGTTTTGCGCGGCATCAACCTCCACATTCCGGCGGGCCAGTTCATCGCGGTGATCGGCAAGAGCGGTTGCGGCAAGAGCACGCTGCTTCGGATCCTCATGGGGCTCGATCAGCCGACGGCCGGTGAGTTGGTCTTCGAAAATACCGCCGGTGCCGAGGGCCAGGCGAACGCGCGCATCGTCTTCCAGGAGCCGCGCCTGCTGCCGTGGCTGAGCGTGGCGGAGAATGTCGCCGTGGGGCTCGGCGACAAGGTGGAGAAGCGGTTGGCACTGGCAAAAGCAGCGGCGGTGCTCTCCGAAGTGCAGCTTGCCGAGAAGGCCTCGGAATGGCCGTCACGGCTTTCTGGCGGCCAGCGGCAGCGCGTAGCGCTGGCCCGGGCGCTGGTGAGTAAGCCCGGCGTGCTGGCGCTTGACGAACCGCTCGGGGCATTGGATGCGCTGACACGCATCAGCATGCAGGAACTCGTCAATCGCGTTTGGCGCGAACTCGGCTTCACAGCCGTACTGGTGACGCATGACGTCAGCGAGGCGGTGCATCTGGCCGACCGGGTGATCGTGCTCGATGAAGGGCGGATCGCGCTCGATCTGGCGATCCCTTATCCGCATCCGCGCAGGCACGGCGATGCCGAACTCGCCGAACTGGAGGGCAAGCTGCTTTCGGCAATCCTCGGCAAGCAAGCGGCGCGTTAGATTAGCTTTGTCGATTTCGCTCGGAAATCCAGCGATCGAGGTGGCCAAGCGCCTCCTGCTGCAGGTGGTAAGTGCGGACGCGGCCGGCCTTTTCGGACAGCACGAGACCGCTCGATTCCAGCACGCTCAGATGCTTCATGACTGTCGGCAGCGTCATGGAGAGAGGCTTTGCCAGCTCCATGACGGAGGCAGGGCCGCGGCCGAGGCGATCGACCATGCCGCGACGGCTGCGGTCGGACAAAGCGTGAAAAATCCGGTCGAGGGCGGCGGGTTCCATGATCATTCGGAGGGCATTTCGCTGCGGATGCGCTCGGGGAGCTGGTGACTGTACGGATAGAACTTGAAGTAAGGCAGCGCCTCCTTCAGCACCCGCGCAAAGGACGGCCGCTCGAGCAGGCGTTCGTAATAGGCGCGGAGCTTCGGCTGGTCGTCGCCGAAGGGAACGAGCGTTTCGGCATAGAAGAGGGCTGGTGCCGCTGCGCAATCGGCCATCGTGAAGCTGTCGCCGGTGATCCACTGGTTGCTGCCAAGCTGCTGCTCGATCATGCCGTAGGCCGTTGCGTGCATGCCGCGTGCCTCTTCCACGCCATGCGGATCCTTGCCGCCGTCCGGCCGCAGCGTATCGGTGACGATCTTCTGCATCGGCGTCTGCACATAGAGATCGAAGAAGCGGTCCCAGAGGCGGACGCGAAGCGCCCGGTCGATATCGTCCGGCAACAGGCGGATAGGGCCGGGGTAATGTCGATCGAGATATTCGATGATGATGCTCGTCTCGGGGATCGTGCTGTCCAGCGCCTCGTCGCGCAGGACCGGCATCTTGCCGACCGGCCAAAAGCGGAAGAGATCGGCGCTCGACGTTTCATCGGCCAGATCGACGGTGCGGTTTTCGAAAGGCGTGCCGTTCTCGTAAAGCGCGATCAACACCTTGTGGCAGAAGGAGGCGAGGGGATGTCCGTAAAGAACGAGCGACATGGATCGAGCCTTCAGTGATCGGAAAGTTTACTGAATGGCTAAGTATCAGGTTGCGGGGTGGGCCGCAAGAAATGGTTTCCTGGTTGGGTAAGTATCCGATGCAGCGCTAGATGCTCATAAAGCGAACGCAGTTACCTTGAAGGATGGTGCGCTCAGCCGGCCAACCGTGCGATCACCAGATGTCCCGGACTGGGCTGACCTTCCTGCATGCGGACGTTGATTTCGGTCATCTCCACGAGGTCGAAGCCGGTCGCAGTCAGGCGGTCGCGGATATAGGCCTCGGCGTGCAGGAAGCGCTGGTGCGGACCGACGGCGTAAAGGCGGCCGTCGGTTGGCTGGAGCGTCTCGGACGAGAAGACGAAAAGGCCACCGGGCGTCAGGTTTTCGGCGGCGCCGAAGAAGAGCGCCTCCAGGGCGCCGAGATAGGGCAGCACGTCGGTTGCGGTGATGAGGTCGAAGGGGTCTTCGTCGTTGTCGTCGAGGAAGTCCTCGACCTCGGCGACGAAGAGGGTCTCGTAGACATCCTTCTCATGGGCGATCTCGACCATGTTTTCGGAAATATCGATGCCCGTCATCTCCTCGCACAGGTCGCGCAGCGTGCCGCCCGTGAGCCCCGTGCCGCAGCCGAGGTCGAGCATGCGCTTGAAAGGATGGAGCTTCAGTTCCTGCAGGCGCTGGCGGACCAGCATGGGGACGTGGTAGCTGAGCTGCTCTACAAGCACGTCCTCGAAAACTTCGGCATGCTGGTCGAAAAGGGTTTCGACATAGGCATCGGGCGCCCTGACCGGCGTTTCGCCGCGGCCCATAGAGGCGATGCGGACGGCCGCGCCGCCGTGGTCTTCGGGGTCGATCGCCAGCACTTCCTCATAGGCCTTCACGGCAGCGTCGATGTCACCGGCCTTCTCAAGGGCAAGGGCGCGGTTATAGGCTTCCGCAAGCGCATCCTCGTCGATCTTCTTTGCCATTACCGTCACCACCTTTTTAAGTTCAGGCAAGGCTCTAAGGCGGCTGGCCGCCTTTTGCAATGGCGGCCTTGGAGGCGCAGAATGCGAAATGGAGATCTCAGTAAGAAGGAAAGGGAGGAATGCCATGACGACGGACATCAGCAAACCCGGCCTTGACGAGAGCGCCCGGAAGGAGGCGACGCCGCCGCTGCCGCTGACGCCGGTCGAAATCACCAATACGCTCGCGCATTATTATCGCGGCGAACTCGGACGCATGACGAGTTGGCGGGATCGCATCGACCGGACGTCGAACTGGGCGATCACGGTGGTCGCGGCATTGCTCTCCCTCTCGCTGTCGACGCCGACTGCCCATCATGGCGTGCTTCTCTTCGGAATAATGCTGATCTCGCTGCTCTTGCTGATCGAGGCGAGGCGCTACCGGTTCTTTGATATCTACCGGGCCCGCGTCCGGCAGGTCGAGAAAAACTATTTCGCGCAGATCCTGTCGCCGGAGGCGAATTCCGCGCGCGATTGGGGCCCGGTGGTCGCAAGCAGCCTGCGCAAGCCGACGTTCCTGCTGACCTATGCGGATGCCGTCCAGCGCCGGCTACGGCGCAATTACAGCTGGATGTATCTCATTATGCTGCTTGCCTGGGCGCTGAAGATCACGACGCCGAAACTGCAGACCGCGGGCAGCGCGCTGGCACAGGCACACTCCTGGACTTATGTGATCGACAATGCCGTGCTCGGGCCGCTTCCGGGGCTCGTGGTGATTGCCTTCGTGGTGGCCTTCTATCTCGCCATCCTCTACGGCGTGTTACGCCGGGAACCCGACAGAGGCGAGTTCATTCATGGTGAGGCGCATGTCTAGCCGCCTCAATGCAAAATGAACTCGCCCTTGAGGGCGCGCCATTCCGTTGCCGAAATCAGCTTGCGGTGGATGTAGCGCACCGAATGCAGCGGGCCGTCCAGTTTTTCCTGCCAGAACTTCAGAAAGCCGCGCATTTCGGGAAAATCTGGAGCAAGATCGTATTCCTGCCAGATGTAGGTCTGGAGGATCGCCGGGTGATCCGGCAGGTGATAGAGAATGTGGGCGGTCGTCAGCCCATATCCCTGAATCTGCTTTTCGAAATCCTTGTTCATCTCAGCCTCGGTTTCGTTCCCATGTCACGTTTGCACGAATGGAAACACGCCTCGATTAACGCAAGCTTGACAGATGTGGAAAGAAAAGGCTATTCGTTTTTGATTTCAATGACTTGGCAGCGCTCGTATGGGAGTGCTGCCAAGTGGTCAGCGCTTCAGATGCCGTGTCAGGCGGCGCTCGATCCAGTTCCAGAAATGCCGGAGCGCTTCGACCATCGAAAGATAGAAGATCGCCGCCCAGAGATAGGTCTGGTAGTCGAATGTGCGCGAGAAGGCGTAGCGGGTTTCGCCCATCAGATCGAGAACGGTGATGATGGCGACGACGGCAGAGCCCTTGATCAGCAGGATGATTTCATTGCCATAGGGGCGCAGCGCCACGATGAGCGCCTGCGGCAAAACGATCTTGCGGAAGGCGACGGCCTTGTGAATGCCGAGTGCTGACGCGGCCTCATGCTGGCCGCGCGGCACGCTTTCGATGGCGCCGCGCAGGATTTCGGCCTGATAGGCGGCGGTATTGATCGTCATCGAGAAAAGGCCGCAATACCAGGCGTCGCGGAAGAACCACCAGAGGCCGGCGGCTTCGAGCTGCGCGCGGAAGCCGCCGAGGCCGTAGTAGATCAGAAAGAGCTGTGCCAAGAGCGGCGTGCCGCGGAAGACGTAGACGTAGCAATAGGCAAGCGTGCCGATGATCCTGTTCTTCGACATGCGCGCAAAGGCGAGCGGCAGGGAAAGTGCTGCGCCAAAGATGACGGAGATCGTCACCAGGACGATCGTCGTCATCAGTCCGTGCAGGTAGCGCGGACCGTAGTGCGTGAACTTGTCCACGTCCCAGCCGGCGATCACCATGTAGATGAGGCTTGCGGCAAGCAGCGCCCACAGAAGGACGAGGAGCGAGCCGACGACGCGCGTGGCCGTTATCGGCTTGACGATTTCCTTCGGCGCCGGCTGCGGCGGGATGAGGGTTTGCGCATAGCTCATCGGCGGGCCTCAGAGCGCTTCGCCCAGCGTTCGATATAGCTGAGACCGATCGACGAGATGATCGCAAGCGCGAGATAGAGGCCGCAGGCGATGATGTAGAAGAAGAAAGCCTGCTTGGTGACGCGGACGGCGACGCCGGTCTGGCGCAGGATGTCGGCAAGGCCAATGATCGAGACGTAGGAGGTGTCCTTGAGCAGGATCATCCAAAGGTTCGTGAGGCCGGGCAGGGCGATGCGGATCAACTGCGGCAGCACGATCAGGCCCAGCGTGCGGCCGTGATGGAGGCCTAGCGCATAGCCGGCTTCGTACTGGCCCCTCGGAATGGCGCGGAAAGCCGACAGCAGCACTTCCGCGCAATAGGCGGAAAAGACCACCGAGAGAGCGATCATGCCGGCGACAAAGGCGTTGATCTCCACCCGCTGCTCGTAACCGAAGGAGGTGAGCACCGACTGGATCAGGATCTGCAGGCCGTAATAGATAATGAAGAGTGTCAGGAGCTCGGGCAGGCCGCGGAAGATCGTGGTGTAGATGCCCGACGCAAGGCGCACCGACCTTTCTTCCGATTGCTGGCCAAGCGCGATGAAGAAGCCGATGATGAGGCCGACGGGAAGCGTCAGAAGCGCCACGCTGACGGTGGTCTTCAGGCCGAGCGCGATTTCGTCGCCCCAGCCTGCATCGCCACAGGCGAGGATGGTCGATTGCCCGAACCAGGTGAAAACGCCGGCAGGTCCGCAGAGCGGATCAAAGATATATCCTATCCAGGCCCAGAACGAGCCCGGCGCGGAAAACGATCCGCCCATGCCAAGTTTCCCCTCACGGCTTATGCCGTTTTGATCTTTCCATGGTTGTCAAACAAAAATGGCGGAAGAGCAAGCCTTCCGCCACCATCTTTGCCGGTCAGTTACAAGTTTTCTTATTCGCCGTAAACATCGAAGTCGAAGTACTTGTCCTGAATTTCCTTGTACTTGCCGTTGGCGCGGATCGCTGCGATCGCGGTGTTCAGCTTGTCCTTGAGCGGGTCACCTTGGCGCACGGCGATGCCGGCGCCCTCGCCGTTGATTTCCTTGTCGACGGGAAGCGTCGTCAGGATCTTGCAGCAGGCGCCGGCTTCCGACTTGATCCATTCGGAGAGAACGACGACGTCGTCGATGGCGGCGTCGATACGGCCGCTCGAGATGTCGAGCTTATACTCGTCGGCGGTCGGATAGAGCTTGAGCTCCGTGTCGGCAAGATGCTTTTCGGCGTAGTTGGCGTGCGTCGTCGAGGTCTGTGCGCCGATCGTCTTGCCTTTCAGGCCGGCGACGTCGGTGATCGTCGAGTCCTTCGGCACGGCGATAGCCGGCGGCGTGTTGTAGTACTTGTTGGTGAAGTCGACGAGCTTCAGACGCTCCGGCGTGATCGACATGGACGAAACGATCATATCGTACTTCTTGGCCTGCAGCGCCGGAATGATGCCGTCCCAGTCGGCGCTGACGAAGGTGCATTCGGCCTTCATTTCAGCGCAGAGCGCCTTGGCGATGTCGATGTCGAAGCCCTTGATCTCGCCGCTCGCGTCAACGAATTCGAAGGGCGGGTAGGTTGAGTCGGTGCCGATCACGTACTTCTCGCCGTCGGCCATTGCCGAACCTGCGAAAAGCGACAGCGCTGCGAGTGAAGCAGCTGCGAGAAAGCGGGTGGAGATACGCATAAGGATCCTCTCTGTTGGTTGGCCGCTGCGTCTTCTTCTTATCCGCCAGCGACCTGAATGCGGCGGGCACGGGGCACCGCCTTGGCGCGATAATCAAACCTTTTTGCTGCAAATTGCAACTGGAATCGCAGCGCAATGGTGCGGTGCAAACTGTGGCAAAGATGAACGGAACCGAACCGCAGCATTCATACCGGGTTAATAACCGGCTTCCTAAAACGAGGGGAACAAATTCGGATTTGGACGATTTGATCCTGAGTCCGCCCACAAGCGCCGGGACGCCCTGCGGGTGTTCCAAAAGGCTCAACAAGAAGACGAGGAACCCTATGGGCATGAAATCAAGATTGTTTGCCAGCGCCGCTTTCCCGCTGCTTTCGCTGTCGCTGGCTATGTCGCCGGCCCATGCAGCGACCGCAGCCGGTGGAAGTGGCATGCGACCCACTCCACAGGTGATCAGCGGCAGCTACGAGGTCGCGCAAGACGCCGCGCCTTCCGATGAAGAACTTCTGAAGAAAAAACGCAAGCGGCCTGCAGAGCAGCCTGAGGCAGAACCCCAGCAGGAGGCGCCGCAGGCTGAAGAGGAAGCGCCGCGCCGCAAGCAGCGCAAGGCAGCATCCGAAGCCGAGCAGGCTCCCGAAGCACAGCAGGCTCAGCCGAGCGAGGAACAGCCCCGACGCAAGAAGCGTCAAGCCGCACCGGAACAGGCCGCGCCCGAGCCACAGCAGGAGCAGGTAGCGCCTGAGGCTGCGCCGGAACAACAGCCAGCGCAGAATCGAGAGCGGCCGCGACGCAAGCAGCGCGAGCAGCAGCCTGCACAGGAGGAAACAGCGCCCCAGCAGGGTGAAGCCCAGCCGCAGGCTGACGAGCTTCAACAGCAGACCGAAGAGGCGCAGCCCGAGCAGCAGCGTCCGCGCAAGCGGCAGCAGCAAGCAACCGAAGGTGAGCAGCAGCCCGCGGCAAAACCCGGCCGCAAGCCCGTGAAAGAAGCTCAGCCCAAGCAGCAGCCGGCCGAAGACAAGGCAGCCGTTCCGCAGGAATCGCCGGCACCCGAGAAGGCTCCTGTGCCCGCAGAATCTCCGGCACCCAAAAAACCGCCTGTTCCCGCAGAGCCGGGCGAGGCACAGAAGCCTGCCGAAGGTGGCGAGCCGTTGCAACAGCAGGGCGAGCAGGTTCCTGTCCAGCCCGTAGCGCCGACTGGCGAACAGCCGACCGGTGATGCGCAACCGACAGAACAGGCAATTCCTGCTCCTGAGAAGGTGACGCCGGAAGAGCTCGATCGCCGCAAGCAGATCGCCGAGGATCCGAGCAAGAGCAACGAGACCGTTGTCCTGCCGGTCGAGAACGGTGCCGCCGTGCTCGACAGCGACAAGGATGCGGACCGGACTTCCGGCCGCGGCGGACGGCGTGAACGTGATCGCCTGCGCGCCGCAGAGCAGCAGGTCATCGCCGCCCCGAAATCCGATGCCGATGCGCAGCTCGCGCCGGAAGGCCAGCGCCGTCCACCGGTGAAGTTCGAGGCGGTGACGAGTGAAGAGGGCCGCAGGCTTGACCGCAGGCCCGAGTTCATGAGCCCGGAAGGTGCGCGCGTCGAGCGTTACGAGGGTGACGACAACCGCACCATCATACAGTACAACAACCGGATTGTGGTGCGCAGCGATGACGACCGCCGCTTCCTCAGGGACGGCGAACGGCCGCTTTACGAGCAGCTTTCGCGGGACCGTTACCGGGAGACGATCGAGCGCCCGGAAGGTTATCGCATCGTGACCATCCGCAACCGCTATGGTGATATCATTCAGCGTTCGCGCATCGACAGCTCCGGCCGCGAATATGTTCTCTACTATTCGCCGGAGCTCTACGATGATCCGGACCGCGGCTACTTCGAGGATCCGGGCGCGGATTTGCCGCCGATGCGGCTGGGAATCCCGGTCCGCGACTACATCATCGACACAAGCAGCAATCCGGATCGCGATTACTACGAGTTCCTGAGCGAGCCGCCCGTGGAACCCGTTGAGCGCGTCTATTCGCTGAACGAAGTGAAGTATTCGGCCCGTATCCGCGACAAGGTCCGTCGTATCGACCTCGATACGATTACTTTCGCGACGGGTAGCGCCGAGATCCCGATGAGCCAGGCCCGGAGCCTGCGCAAGGTTGCGGATGCAATGAACGAGGTGCTTCAAAAGGATCAGAGCGAGACCTTCCTGATCGAAGGCCATACCGATGCTGTCGGCTCGGACGAGAGCAATCTCGTCCTTTCGGACCAGCGTGCCGAATCGGTCGCCAACGTGCTGACGGATGTCTATGGCATTCCGCCGGAAAACCTTGCGACGCAGGGTTATGGCGAGCGCTATCTGAAGGTCAATGTGGATGGCCCGGAACAGGAAAACCGCCGCGTGACCATCCGTCGCGTCACGGCTCTGGTTCGCCCGGTCGCGTCGAACCAGTAATATAATCAGATCGAGGAGAAAATGCCGTCGCTAGCGCGGCGGCTTTTTCTATTTGCAAGCCGGAGAAAGTCCGATCTTGGCGGCGATGAAATCGGCAATCGTTGTCGTGTCATCGAGATTGAAGACCGGCAGGTCCGTGTCCGTGATGGGATGGTCCGCGGCGATGGCGCAGATATGTGGATCGGTCGGCGCCAGCAGATCGCGCCTGGCCGCTTCCAGGCGGCGGGCTTCGATCTTCGGGATCGGTTCGCGCTTGTAGCCTTCGATCAGTACCAGGTCGCAGGGAGCGAGGCGTGCGAGGATTTCCTCGAAGGCGGGCTCGGGGGCTCCGCGCAACTCATGCATGATGGCGTAACGGGTGCCGGAGACGATCGTCACCTCATGCGCACCAGCCTGCCGGTGGCGGTAGCTGTCGGCGCCGACCTTGTCGATATCGAAATCGTGGTGGGCGTGCTTGATCGTAGAGATACGGTAGCCGCGGCGGGTGAACTCCTCGACGAGACGTACGGCAAGGCCCGTCTTGCCCGAATTCTTCCAGCCGGCGATTCCGAATATACGTGGTCCAGTCATGACAGCACCTGCAGCCAGCGCTCGGCTTCCACCAAGTCGTCCGGCGTGTTGATGTTGAAGAAAGGGTCGAGCAGGCTGGCTCGCGTCGGATGCAGCGGGTAGGCAACTTCCGCAACGTTATGCCGTAACAGGAAGTCGCGCACGCGCCGCTTTTCGTCCGTTGCGATCCAGCCGGCGAGTTCGTCCCGCAGTGAAACCGGCCAAAGGCCGAAGACGGGATGGGGGCGGCCTTCGGAGGCGGCGATCGCGATTTTTGCCGGGGAATCGATTGCGGCGGCGAAATCTGCGACCAGCTCTGCCGGGAAGAAAGGACTGTCGATCGAAACGGTCACGACATGGCTGACGCCCGGAAGCGTGGCCGCATGCGCCATTGCGGCATGGATGCCGGCCATCGGTCCCACCTTGCCGGGGACGATATCCGGAATGAAGCGCAGGCCGCATTGCGGCTCGCTGTCGGCATTCACCGCAATTGTCGAGACCTGCGGGGCAAGCCGCGAGATGGCATGATCAAGCAGTGAGCGGCCACCGAGCATGACGGAGGCTTTGTCCTGCCCCATGCGCGTCGAGCGGCCGCCGGCGAGGATGACGCCGGGAATATTGGTATTATGCAGGGAAAAATCGGCCATGGTGGTTCTCAGACGGGGCTTCTCGGCTCGGATTCCTGCGCCATCGGCGGCACGCGGCGTTTGGCCTCGCGATAGAAAGTATAAAGGCCGGACGCGATGACAACCGCAGCCCCGCAGAGCGTCCAGAAATCCGGCACCTCGGCGAAGAAGAACACGCCGAGAAGTGCGGAGAAGATCAGGCTCGTATAGCGGAAGGGCGCGACGAAGGAGACTTCGCCGGTGCGCATTGCGAGGATCACGGATTGATAGCCGATCAGCACCAGGACGGAAGCGAGCAGCAGGTGCGAAAGCGAAGTGAGGCTGACGGGCCGCCAGCCGCCGAGCGCCGGCATGAGGAGTGCGCCGAAGAAGGCGACCGACATCGCGGTGACGACGGTCACCATTAGCGAGGGAATTTCAGGATCGATGGAGCGGGTTGCAAGATCGCGCCCCGCCGTCACCAGCACGCTGGCGACGCAAAGAAGAGCTGCGGGTGTGAAGCCTTCGGGACCGGGACGGATGATGATCATGACGCCGAAAAGGCCCACCAGGATCGCCGACCAGCGCCGCCAGCCGACTGGCTCGCGGAAGAAGAGTGCTGCTCCGAATGTCACGACGAGCGGCAGGGACTGCAGGATGGCCGAGGCATTGGCGATCGGCATCATGCCCAGTGCCGTGATGTAGAAGACCGCGGCAAGAACTTCGCAGATGACGCGCACGATGATAATCGGCTTCAGCACGACGCGCCAGGAGCGCAGCGCCCCTAGATGGCGGGCGATCAGATAGACGAGAATGCTGGTGAAGACGCCACGGATAAAAATGATTTCGCCAGCGTTCATATAGCTGATGACCGACTTGGAGAGGGCGTCGCTAGAGGAAAAGCCGGCCATGGCCAAGCTCATGAAGATTGCGCCCTGGGTATTGCGAGACCGCGGCATGAAAAGAGATTCCTGATTTTCGTGCCGTCCTTTTAGAGGGGATCGCGCATCAAGGGAATCGAATGAAAGTCACATCCAAAATAAATCGATTGCGCGGTGCACCATAAGCAGCGCGATGCCGAGTTTGGTGGCGCAAGCCCCGGTTTTGCAAGGCAAATCCTTTCTGTTGCCACGGCCTTCGCCACCCGCATTGTCACGAAAGTGCTTCTGTTCGTCGTTCCGCGGGTCGTCCTGATCGCGGGGCTCGGCGACGATCGAACGGTATCCAGGACGTGAGCCGGGCGGTGCACGACGTCGAACTCGTCACGATAGCAGAACTCGGCGATGGTCGGCGAAACCAATGCCTCGATCCACGCCTGCGCCAGCGCCTCGACATGCTTTCGGACAAGATCGAGCGGTTCCACAGGCGTGAGCCGGAGGGAGAGGTGGCTGGGAACGCGGGTGGGTCGCCTGATAGTGCCGCCACCGGCAGAATTGGAACCCGCCCTCGACCGTCCGTGGTTTTTTGTTTCTTCCGGGCGCAGGAAACGGGTGGATGCAGCCGCACGGTTTTGCGATCTGAGTGCCGAACTTGATCTTCAGCAATAAACGGAGTCCGGCATGAACAGCCTGAATGGAAAGATCGCAATCGTCAGCGGCGCCAGCGCCGGTATCGGCCGCGCCGCGGCCAAACTCTTTGCCGCTAAGGGCGCGAAACTCGTCGTCACGGCACGGCGTAAGGCAGAATTGGAGATGCTCGTCGCGGAGATCGAGGCAGACGGCGGAGAGGCGGTTGCCGTTGCAGGCGATATACGCGACGAGGAACTGCATCGAGCCCTTGTGGAAACGGCGTCAAGGCGTTTCGGGGGCCTCGACATCGCCTTCAACAATGCGGGCGGCACCGGCGCCTATGGCTCGCTTGCCGATATCTCGCTCGGCGATTGGCGCGATACCGTCGATCTCAACCTGACAAGCGGATTTCTTGCCGCCAAGCATCAGGCGCCGGCGATGACTAAGCGCGGCGGCGGGTCGATCATTTTTACCTCGACCTTCGTTGGTCATACGGTGGGCATGCCCGGCATGGGCGCCTATGCGGCGGCGAAGGCGGGGCTGGTGGGGCTCGTGCAGGTGCTCGCGGTTGAATTGGGCCCAAAGAATGTGCGGGTGAACGCACTGCTTCCCGGTGGCGTCGACACGCAGGCAAATCCGATCAACTTTCCCGACGCCACGCCGGAGACGATCGCCTTCGTCAAAGCTTTGCACGCGCTGAAGCGGGTCGCCCAGCCCGAAGAAATCGCCAAGGTGGCGCTTTTCCTGGGCTCGGATATGGCGAGCTTCGTCACCGGTTCGACAATGCTCGCCGACGGCGGCGTTTCGATCAATCGCACGTAGCGGCTTCCTGTCTAAAAATTTGAACAAACCCGAGCTGTTGGCGTTTTCCATTCATGTCCAGGTAAAGAGGAGAAGGAAGATGGATTGGAATCGTGTCGAAGGAAACTGGAAGCAGATGAAAGGTAAGATCAAGGAACAGTGGGGCAAGCTCACTGACGACGATCTCGACCAGATTGCGGGCCGCCGCGAGCAGCTTGAAGGCAAGATTCAGGAGCGCTACGGCATTGCCAAGGATCGCATCCATCGCGAGGTCGACGACTGGTATGAGCGTCAGACCTGGCATTGAGCATTAGCCCGGCTCTCGCCGGGCTTCCCTCAAGAAAAAGAAGACACATCATGCCGGAAGATGTTCCAGATTCCACTGAACCGCCGCGTGGTCCCGCACCGACCCCGGACGCGCCCGACCGCGTTCAGGAAAAGCCGCCGTTAAAACCGGATCATGCCCCCTCAGACGACAAGACTCCCGACGATCCGTCGCCTGTGGATCCGGCACTGTTGCCGATCGGCGATCCTGCCGGCGCTGCTTGAGGCGTTCTAATGGAAGCAGTCACCCGCCGGTGACGCTCATGTGGCGGGAGACCGCCGGGCGGTTGTGGGTCCGGTCGATGATGAAGTCGTGGCCTTTCGGCTTGCGGGTGATCGCTTCGTCGATCGCGGCGCAGACCAGGCCGTCGTCGTCCGTGGCGCGCAATGCAGAGCGGAGGTCGGCGGCATCGTTCTGTCCGAGGCACATATAGAGCGTGCCCGTGCAGGTGAGGCGGACCCGGTTGCAGCTTTCGCAGAAATTATGCGTCATCGGCGTTATGAAGCCGAGACGGCCGGCGGTCTCAGTGACTTCGACATAGCGTGCCGGACCGCCGGTCTTGTAGCCGATATCGGTTAGCGTGAACTGCCGTTCGAGATCGGCGCGAAGCTCGGAGAGCGGCAGATACTGGTCGGTTCTATCCTCGTCGATTTCGCCCATGGGCATGGTTTCGATGACGGTGAGGTCCATGCCGCGGCCATGGGCGAAACGCAGCATGTCCGGTATCTCGGCTTGGTTGAAATCCTTGAGCGCGACCGCATTGAGCTTGATCTTCAAGCCGGCCTTCTGCGCCGCGTCGATGCCTTCCATGACCTTGGCAAAGTCGCCCCAGCGGGTGATCTTGCGGAACTTGTCGGGGTCGAGCGTATCGAGCGAGACGTTGATGCGGCGCACGCCGCAGTCGTAGAGCTCCTCCGCATGGCGGGCAAGCTGGGAGCCGTTGGTCGTCAGCGTCAGTTCCTCGAGGCCGGAGCCGATCCTCTTTCCGAGCTCGCGGACGAGGAACATGATGTTCTTGCGCACCAGCGGCTCGCCGCCGGTCAGCCTGATCTTGCGCACGCCCTTGGCGATGAAGGCGCAACAGAGCCGGTTCAGCTCTTCCAGCGTCAGAAGGTCCTTCTTCGGCAGGAATGTCATGTTTTCCGCCATGCAGTAGGTGCAGCGGAAATCGCAGCGGTCGGTGACGGAGACGCGCAGATAAGTGACCGCCCGTCCAAAGGGGTCGATCATCGGGGCCGCATCTGCCACTAGCGGCGATGCGCTTGCTATCGTTCCAACGTTGCTGTTCACCAATACCTCCGTCGTCATGGTAATGTGGACAGATGTAGCTGCACCGTCAAGGGAAAGGCGGGGGACGCACGGTAAATTGAGCTTGCCTCGAAATGCTCGATTGCCTACTGCTCTGTGACAATTGGAGGGAGCGATGAGCGATATCTGGCCTACTGAACTGCGTGTCTCGAAGGACCGGCAGCGTTTGACCGTGACCTTCAACGACGGCCAGAGCTTTGATCTTTCGGCCGAAATGTTACGCGTGCTTTCGCCCTCGGCAGAAGTCCAGGGTCATGGGCCGGGGCAGAAGTTGACGGTTCCCGGCAAGCGCAACGTTGCGATCATCTCGATGACGCCGACCGGCAATTATGCCGTGCGCATCGGCTTCGACGACATGCACGATACGGGCATCTTCACCTGGATCTATCTGCGCGAGCTCGGCGAGCGTGGGCAAGAGCTGTTTGCAGAATACGAGAAGGAACTCGGCGAAAAGGGCATGAGCCGCGACGTCGCGGAAAAGCCGCGCTGAGCGATCAACAGCCATAAAGGGGGGGGGAAATGGCGGGGACCACAGGTAAAAACTGGCTGCGTTCGAAGGGAAGTCCGGCCGACAGCAAGGTCAGCTTTCTCGAGCTGTTCTTCGACCTGGTGTTCGTCTTTTCCATTTCCCAGCTTTCCCACGCGCTGGCGGCCCACTACACGCCGCTCGGCGCAGTCGAAGCGGCGCTGATGACCTTTGCCGTCTGGTGGGTCTGGGTCTTTACCGCCTGGGTAACGAACTGGCTCGATCCGGAAAAGATGCCGGTGCGCGGCATGCTCGTTGCTCTGATGCTGCTCGGATTGGTGCTTTCGGCCTCGATTCCCGAAGCTTTCGGCGACAAGGGACTGCTTTTTGCCGCTGCCTACGTGCTGATGCAGGTCGGACGCTCGTTCTTTGCGCTCTATGCGATGAAGGATGCCGGTCGCTCGAACTATCTGAACTTCATCCGCATCAGCACATGGCTTGCGGTTGCCGGCGTTTTCTGGATCGCCGGCGGTTTTCTGGACCATGAGGGGCGGCTGATTACATGGATTATCGCGCTCCTCATCGATTACGCAGGCCCGGCCTCAGGTTTCTTCGTGCCGGGGCTTGGCAAGTCGACGGCGGCGGACTGGGATGTCTCGGGCGCCCATATGGCGGAGCGTTGCGCGCTGTTCATCATCATCTGCCTCGGCGAAGCGATCCTCGTTTCCGGCCGCACCTTTTCGGAGCTGCCGTTTTCCGGTCTAACGACCGTCGTTTTCGTCACGGGTTTTGTCGGAACCGTCGCGATGTGGTGGCTCTATTTCCGGTTCGGGCATCAGCGGGCCGCACACCGGATCGAGCATGACGAGACGCCGGGCCGCCTTGCGCGGCAGGCTTTCACCTATGCGCATATTCCGATTCTGGCCGGCATCATCGTGCATGCGGTGGCCGTCGAGTTCATGTTCTCGCATCCGCACGACAGCGGCGATGTCGGCGTGATGGCTGCGATCCTCGGTGGCTCGGGACTTTTCCTTGTCGGCAATCTCTGGTTCAAGGGCGCGACGAGCGGGCGAGCGCCGCTTTCGCACATCGCGGGCCTTGTGCTGCTAGTCCTATTGGCGTTCCTGGCACCTGTGCTGGAAGTCTATGTGATGGGCATTCTGGCGACGCTGGTGCTGATCGTCGTTGCCGCATGGGAATACAGATCGCTTGCCGGCCGGCCGGCCGGGCGCACGCTGCACTGACATCAATCCTCGTCGCGCAGATCCTGCTGCAGCACGCCGATGATGCGTTCCATCGAGCTTGCCATGGCCATGCACTGCTCGATCGGCTCGGGGGACAGCACCCGCTCGATCAGGTCGGTCTGGATCACCATGGCGCGCTCGGTGACGCTACGGCCCTCGGGTGTCAGGTAAAGCCGCAGCACGCGCTTGTCCTTGTCGTCGCCGCGGCGCTCAATCAGGCCGCGTTTTTCCATCTGTGGCAGCAGCATGCTCATATTCGAGCGGCCGACGAGGAGCTTGCGGGCAAGCTCCTGCTGCGAGATGCCCTCGAAGCGATAAAGATTGATCAGAATATCGAGATGCGGGGTCTTGATATCGAGCTCTGCCAGCGAGCGGCCCAAGGATTGCTGCATCAACTGGCAGGCGCGGGCGACGGCGATCCAGCTGCGAAAACGCGGATGATCCCAAGGAAGGGATTGATTTTTGTTCATCGTTGTACTTTATTGTTCAGTGTTGAACATTATTGGATTCCCACTATGCCAAACTTTGCACTGAAGGTCACCCGCCTCGGATTTTCGCTGTTGCAGGCAGTTTCACCGCTTCTTGCGGGCAAGACGGCATTCCGGCTGTTCTGCCTGACGCCGTCCGCAAAGCCAAAGGGCGCAAAGGCGAGGGCGGCACATGCGGCTGGCCGGGCATTCCTGCAATCGGCGGAGCGAATCGAGCTTCGCCTTGCGGGTGGGCGGCGGGCGCATGCCTACCGGATAAACGGCGGTGCTGCCGGCAGGCGGCAGCGTTTCCTCGTGACGCACGGGTGGGGATCGAGCATGGAATACATGACCGATCTGATCGGTGCGCTTGCCGCAAGCGGCTCGGAGGTGATCGGCGTTGATTTTCCGGGCCACGGACGGGCAGGCGGACGCTTCCTGCATATGGGGCTTGCCGTACAGACGATCGCCGCAGCCGAGGCGCGGTTTGGGCCATTCGACGCGACAGTCGGCCATTCCTTCGGCGGCGCGGCCCTGATGGTTTCAGCGGCGGGCCTGCTGCCTGAAATCGAAGCGCTGTCGGCCGGAAAGATCGTCACGATCGGCTCGCCGAGCGAGATGAAATGGCTGTTTGCCGGCTTCGGCCGGATGGTCGGCCTCCAAAAGGCGGCTCAGGCGGCGCTTGAGGGTGAGGTGCACCGGCTGACCGGCCGGAGACTGGAGGATTTCGATGCGGGGGGGGCGGCTGCAACAATGGCGCGCCCGATGCTGGTGATCCACGCGGAAGACGACAAGGAAGTCAGCGCTAATCATGCGCGGCGCTACGCCGCCTCGGGCGGGAGCGTGCGGCTCTTCTGGGCCAACGGCTTCGGCCACCGGCGGATCGTCAGCGCCGAGCCGGTGCTTGCGGAGATCCGGCGTTTCCTTGCCGATGATCCCATCAAAAAAGATGCTGAGATCATTCCGCTTTTTGAGCTTCCGGGCAAACGGGCGTCATTGTAGCGTTATTTCGGGCAGCTAATTGGCGGTCTTTGGAACGGGCAGGACGATCATGAAAGTCATCAGGACGGTTGAGGAACTCGGCAAGATCTATGCGGGGGGCCTGACGCAGGCGTCCCTTGCCAAGGTGACCAAGGTGCTGACGCCGCTCTACCGCCAGATGATCGAAGCTGCGCCCTTCATGGCGCTGGCGACCGTCGGGCCCGAAGGGCTCGACTGCTCGCCGCGCGGCGACATCGGCGGTGTCGTGCGGGTGATCGACGAAAAGACGCTGCATCTGCCCGACTGGCGCGGTAACAACCGCGTTGATTCGCTTTCGAACATCGTGCGCGATCCGCGCCTTGCGCTCATGTTCCTGGTGCCGGGTTCGAACACGACGATGCGCATCAACGGCCGTGGGGTGGTGTCGGACGACGAGGCGCTGCTCGAAAGTTTCGAGATGGATGGTAAGCATCCGCGCACCATCGTGGTGATCACAATCGACGAGGTCTATTTCCAGTGCGCCCGCGCTCTTATACGAGCTCAGCTTTGGAATCCGGAGAATTTTGCCGATCCGGCGAGGCTGCCGACGCCCGGCCTGATGCTCAAGGCGGCGGCGGAAGATTTCGATCACGAAACCTATGACCGTGAGTGGGCGGGCCGTGCGGCAAAGACGATGTGGTAGGCAGCTGTCACCGAATGGTGACTTCTACGACTTGTAGATCAGCCAGCTCTTGCTGAAGTCTTTCTGCATACCGTCCTGGTAGAGGGTGCAGCAGTTGCGCCCGGCATTCTTTGCTCCGTAAAGAGCGATGTCGGTCTTGTAGTAAAGCTCGCCCGGATCATCGGCGTTCGATGCCATGCAGACACCCATGGAGACGGTCACGGGGCCATAATTCACGCGGGTGCGGGAATTCTTGAAGGGGGTTGCCTCGAGCGTGCGGCGGATGCGCTCCGCCATGCTCATCACTTCCTCCGGCGTATTGCCGTCGACGATCAGCGCAAACTCCTCACCGCCGGTGCGGGCGACGAAGATATCGCGGCGGACATTGGCGCGGATGACGGAGGCGACGGTCGCGAGGATCTTGTCGCCGACCGGATGGCCGTAGGTGTCGTTGATCTTCTTGAAATTGTCGATATCGGCAAGTACCAGCGCGGTGATGGGCTTCAGTGCCGGATTGTCGAAGACGGCGGCGAGGCGATCGTCGAAGGCCCGGCGGTTGGAAAGACGCGTCAGCGAGTCGGTATTGGCTATGCGCTTGTATTCATCGAGTTCCTTGCGGACCCGATCCATCTCCTGCGAGCGCTGGGCGAAGTTCTCGACAGTCCTTTCGCCATGCGCCATCGTATCGCCGGTCGCCTCGGTCAGAATCGTGATGGCGTTTTCGATGAGTTCAACGCTCGCGGCACTCTTGGAATTGATGCGCTTGTAGGTTTCGCCGAGCAGCTTGTTGTAGCTTTCCAGGGAGGTCTGCTCCTGGCGCAGGACGCGCAGGAGCCCTTCGAGCTCAGCGGCGATGCGCGTATGAGCGTCATCGAAGACGCGGGCAGGCGAATGGGTGAAGTGCTGCTCGCCGAGCGCGTCGAGTTCTTGCTGCGTCGCCTGGCTGCCAAGCGCAGCAAGATCGCGCGTCAAGGCGGGGTTGGAGCCGATGTAAGCCTCATAGAAGAGCTCGTAATTGCGCGGGATTGGCGCGACCCCCATCGAGCGCATGGCATAGGTGATCTGACCTGCCACGTCGGGAACCTGCGCCTTTGGCGCTGCAGCCGCAGTCATTCGGCATACTCCTCAATGAGATTTCGAAGGCAATCTTCTATTGAATAGCTTAAATTCGTTGGGAAAGGATTAAAGGCACATATACTAAAGATTAGATGTGAGTATTCTGGTTCCTCGACGATGAAATACTAGGCAATTGAAATCAGGCGAAAATCTGAGTCTTTCTCATATTTTGGCGCATTTTGCCGCAAAAAACACCCCAAATTATGCGGGCATTTCCGACGACTTTAGTCGTCTTCGATTTGTTGACAATTGGTGTCGAAAACGTGCTCTGTTGTAAACGGTAGACGAGGTGCACATTCCTTCTCAATGGACCTGGAGCGGTTCAACAGAAGGCATGAGATTATGGAAACCTCTCGTCGTACGTCCCCGGTCATTCTTGCGGCCGCCATCGTCGCCGGCTCGGCATTGTTGTTGCAGGACAGCGGCTTCTTGACGGCGCGTTCCGCACCGATATCCTCGCCAGCGTAAGGGCCGAGGAATCGCTGGGCGCTGCCGATTTTCAGGCGTTGAATGGTCTGGCCAGCACCCAGCGGATCGATCCGCGCAAGACCGCGGCGGCTCACTGATGGCACTCAGCCGAGATTGAGCTCCTGGAAGAAGTCGTTGCCTTTGTCGTCGATGACGATGAAGGCCGGGAAATCCACGACCTCGATTTTCCAGACAGCCTCCATTCCGAGTTCTGGATATTCCAGGACGTCTACCTTCTTGATGCAATCCTGCGCCAGGCGAGCGGCCGGACCGCCGATCGAGCCGAGATAGAAGCCGCCATGGGCCTTGCACGCTTCGCGCACGGCGCGGGAACGGTTACCCTTGGCAAGCATCACCATCGAGCCGCTGAAGGACTGGAACTGGTCGACATAGCTGTCCATACGGCCGGCGGTGGTCGGGCCGAAGGAACCCGAGGCGTAGCCGGCGGGCGTCTTTGCCGGGCCGGCATAATAAACCGGGTGGTTCTTCATGTAGTCGGGCATGCCTTCACCCTTTTCGAGGCGTTCGCGGATTTTCGCATGGGCGAGGTCGCGCGCGACGATGATCGTTCCCGTCAGCGACAGGCGGGTCTTGACCGGATGCTTGGTCAATTCGGCAAGGATGTTAGTCATCGACTGGTTGAGATCGATGCGGACCATCGATTCCGACAGCTTCGTCTCGTCGATCTCCGGCATATACTTCGACGGGTCGGTTTCCAGCTGTTCGACGAAAATGCCGTCGCGTGTGATCCTTCCCTTGGCCTGACGATCGGCAGAACAGGAGACGCCGAGGCCGATCGGAAGCGATGCGCCGTGGCGGGGCAGGCGGATGACGCGCACGTCGTGACAGAAATATTTGCCGCCGAACTGGGCGCCGACGCCCATTTGCTGCGTCAGCTTGTGGATTTCCATTTCCATCTCGACATCGCGGAAGGCGTGGCCGCTCTCGGAGCCTTCCCTCGGCAGGTTGTCGAGGTACCGTGTCGAGGCGAGCTTGACGGTCTTGAGGTTCATTTCGGCCGAGGTGCCGCCGATGACGATCGCCAGATGGTAGGGGGGGCAGGCTGCCGTCCCCAGCGTCAGGATCTTTTCCTTGAGGAAGTCGATCATGCGGTCATGCGTCAGAAGCGAAGGCGTGCCTTGATAGAGGAAGGTCTTGTTGGCCGAACCGCCGCCCTTGGCGACGAAGAGGAAATCGTAGGAATCCGTGCCTTCCTCATAAATGTCGATCTGGGCGGGCAGGTTATTTTTGGTGTTTTTCTCCTCGAACATCTTGAGAGGCGCGAGCTGGGAATAGCGCAGGTTCTTCTTTTCGTAGGCGTCCATTACGCCCTTTGCGAGTGCTGCGTAATCCCCGCCTTCGGTCCACACCCGGCGGCCCTTTTTGCCCATGATGATCGCAGTACCGGTGTCCTGGCACATGGGGAGGATGCCGCTTGCAGCGATATTGGCGTTCTTCAGAAGGTCGTAGGCGACGAAACGGTCGTTTTCGGTTGCTTGCGGATCGTCGAGTATGGCGGCCAGTTGCTTCAGGTGGCCGGGTCGCAGCAGATGATTGATGTCGGCAAAGGCAGTTTCGGCAAGCAGGCGCATGCCCTCTGGTTCTACCGTCAGGATCTCTTGTCCCCTGAAGCTGTCGACAGAGACGTGGCCGCTGCTGATCTTGCGGTAAGGGGTAGTGTCCTTGCCGAGCGGGAAGAGATCGTCAGCCATCGAAGTGACCTTTCTTGAGAATTGGCATCGCACAGTTTGGAACCGATCTAAATCGGCCGAACGGCAAATGCAATCGTCAAGCAGGCATCGTTGCCCCCATCGCATGACGACCACAGCGTGATTATTCGGCGTTCATGGATGGTGAATTATACCGGCTTCTAACCGGACTTAAGCGAGCACAGATATCAGCAAGCGGGCCTGGCAGAACGCCGAACGGGCCGAGCAAAGAGATACAACGATGCAAAGATCTCAGCATCGTCATTTCTGGCGGTGGCTCTCGTCATCCTCAGCGGCGCTGGAAACGCCCTCAGCAAAAACAGCGGTTCTCTGACCGGCGCCTTCCCCACGGAAATCCTTGCAAGGCTTAATCCTGCCAGGGTTTTCTATGCCGGTTCCCTGAAGAGGCCGGAGCTTCCGGCAGCACGTCAGTAAAAACCCGTCCGGACCGCAGCCGGGCGAATCTTGTCAAATCAGACTGGACCGCACGCTGCAGGCGGAACAAGCGCTCCACGAAGTCGATGTCTTCAGCGGCTTCGTGATCACGGCTGACGTAGGTGGCGGTCAGCTTCGTCGGAAGGTTGTCCACGATCTTGCACTCGAGCGCAACACCGATCACAAGGCGAAAAGCTCGCGATCTCTGCGAGCCTTTTTTGTTTTATTTCGTGCAGCCGGTTTCAAGCGAGCCGCCCATCAGCTTCGTCTGCCGGACAGGTTTGGGAGGTGGACGAGTTCGCGCCGGCTTACTTCGGGCCGATCATCTGTTCGGGGCGGACGATCTCGTCGTACTGTTCGGAGGTGACGAGCCCGCTTGCGAGTGCTTCTTCCTTCAAAGTCGTGCCGTTCTTGTGCGCCATCTTGGCGATCTTGGCGGCGTTGTCGTAGCCGATCGTTGGGGCAAGCGCGGTGACGAGCATCAGCGAACGCTCCAGGCCGGCCTTGATATTGTCCTCGCGGGCCTCGATGCCGACGACGCAATTGTCGGTGAAGGAAATAGCCGCATCGCCGAGAAGCTGGACGGACTGCAGGAAATTGTAGGCCATCATCGGGTTATAGACGTTGAGCTCGAAATGACCCTGGCTGCCTGCGAAGGTGAGGGCGGCGTGATTGCCGAAGACGTGGGCGCAGACCTGCGTCAGCGCCTCGCACTGCGTCGGGTTGACCTTGCCCGGCATGATCGATGAGCCGGGTTCGTTTTCCGGCAGCGACAGCTCGCCGAGGCCGGCACGCGGGCCGGAGCCGAGCAGGCGGATGTCGTTGGCGATCTTGAACAGGGCGGCTGCTGCGGCATTGATGGCGCCGTGGCTGAAAACCATGCTGTCATGCGAGGCAAGCGCCTCGAACTTGTTGGGCGCGGTGACAAACGGCATATCGGTAATCTTCGCGATCTCCTCCGCCACCTTTTCCGCAAAGCCGGCCGGCGCGTTCAGCCCGGTGCCGACGGCGGTGCCGCCCTGCGCCAGTTCGCAAAGGCCGGGAAGCGTCATCTCGATGCGCTTGATGGCGGAGCCTGCCTGTGCCGCATAGCCGGAGAATTCCTGCCCAAGCGTCAGCGGGGTCGCGTCTTGGGTATGCGTGCGGCCGATTTTGATGATGTGGTTGAACTCGACGACCTTCATGTCGAGGGCCGCATGCAGGTGCTTCAGGGCCGGTAACAGGTGGTGGGCGATCTGTTCGGCGCAGGCGATGTGCATGGCCGTCGGGTATGTATCGTTCGAAGATTGGCTCATGTTGACGTGGTCGTTCGGATGCACCGGCTTCTTGGACCCCATGACACCGCCGAGCATTTCGATCGCCCGGTTGGAGATCACCTCGTTGGCGTTCATGTTCGACTGCGTGCCCGAGCCTGTCTGCCAGACGACGAGCGGGAAATGGTCGTTGAGCTTGCCGTCGATGACCTCTTGAGCGGCGGCGACGATCGCCTTGCCGATTGCCGGATCGAGCTGGCCGAGTTCCATGTTCACCCTGGCGGCTGCCTGCTTGACGATGCCGAGGGCGCGCACGATCGATAGCGGCTGCTTTTCCCAACCGATCTTGAAATTGCCGAGCGAGCGCTGCGCCTGGGCGCCCCAATAGCGGTCGTCCGCCACGTCAATCGGGCCAAAGGTATCTGTTTCGGTACGGGTCGAGATCATAGCCATGCCTTCCTGTCGCATGCGCCGAAGCGCGTTCGTTTCAGGTCGGTCTTATAGGTCCGAACGGACCTCAAGAAAACCGGGCCGGAGACGGAATATGAGAGCGTTATTCATGTTTTAGGGTGTTCTTCGTGGTTTTTAGGACACGCTTGAAACTTTATGCCCGGAGGGCGCGTTTGACCACTGTGGCAATCGCGCGAAATTCGGTAAAAAATTAACTAATAATTTCATAATTTTGTGTGAACTGCATGCCGGCGGCACGCTTTGACGGGGTCACACAAGTTGTGCCGGTGCTTCTGGCGCTCGGAGCCGGTTTCTGCCAATGGACCGGGAAAGCCAGACTATTTGAATTTTGAGATGGGCTTGGCCCATGCCAAGGACAGCGTGATACTGAGACTGGAAAAAAGCATGACATCGTTTTTCAAGGGTGCGGTCTCCGCACTGGCACTTTCCTGCGGATTTGCGGCGATGGCCGCGCCGGCGCATGCTTATACGCTGATGGACATGATCCGCGGCCACCGCGAGCGGACCCCGATCATCAATCCCGCCAATCCAGGAGATTTCGGCGAAATGCCGGCCATGCCGCTGCCGAAGGTCAGCGGTCCGCGCTACTATACCTACAAGCCGGACGCGATGCGCTACGTCAATATCGCCAAGTTTGGCGAACCGACGGTGACGGGCGCGATCGCGTCTGCGTCCGGTGAAGCGGCCATGGCGCCGGTCGTCGTCGAACGCCAGTTCCTCGCCGAAGCGAAGGTTCGCGCCGACGTAAATGTCGCAAAGGCTCTCGAAACCTATTACGGCAGCTCCCAGAACCCCTTTGTCTGGCTGACCGGCGCAGAGGTAAACGATCGTGCCAAGGCGGCGATGAGTTTCCTTTCCGGTGTCGGTGCCGTCGGCCTAGACCCGGCCGACTACGCCGTCGACCTGCCGGCCGTCGACCCGGCCAAACCGGATCCGGCCGCCCGCGATCGCGCTCTTACCCAGTTCGAGCTGCAGCTTTCCTCGAAGGTGCTCGCCTATGTCCAGGATACGGTGCGCGGACGCATCGATCCGAACAAGATTTCGGGCTACCACGATTTCAGGCGCAAGCAGGTCAACCTCGGTCCGGTTCTCAAGCTTGCACGCATGAGCCCTGATATCGGCGCCTATCTTACCAGCCGCACGCCGGATGGCCCGCAATTTGCAGCACTCAAGGAGGAGCTAGCCAAGCTTAAGGTCGAGACGGCTGGCGACGAGCCGATCACGATCTCGCTCGATCGGTTGCTGCGCCCGGGCGACAGCTCGCCGGAAGTCGCCAATATCGTCAAGGCCATCGGCAAGCATGGCTCGGAAGCGCTGAAGGCGCAGCATGCGGCAACGCTCGCCTCCTATAGCGGCGGCTTCGTCTACTCGCCCGAGCTGGTTTCGTTGGTCGAGGATTTCCAGAAGGAACACAATCTAAAGCCGGACGGCGTAATCGGCCAAGCGACCATCCGCATCATGACCGGCGGCGACAGCAACGCTTCGAAGATCGAGAAGCTCACCGTCGCGATGGAGCAGGCGCGCTGGCTGCCGGAAGATCTCGGCTCGCGCTACGTCTTCATCAACCAGCCGGCCTTTATGGTCTACTACCACAACGACAACAAGGAACAGTTGTCGATGCGCGTTGTGGTCGGCCAGAAGTCCAACCAGACCTATTTCTTCCAGGACGAGATCGAGACCGTCGAGTTCAATCCGTTCTGGGGTGTTCCGCAGTCGATCATCATCAACGAGATGCTGCCGAAGCTGCGCGCCGATCCGAATTATCTCGATCGCCTCGGCTATGAAGTGGCGATCAACGGCCATGCCGTTCCGTCTTCCAGCGTCGATTGGTACGGCTCGACCTCCAATGTCTCCGTGCGCCAACCGCCGAGCGGCGACAATGCCCTGGGCGAATTGAAGATACTGTTCCCGAACAGCCATGCGATCTACATGCATGACACGCCGTCGAAGAGCTTCTTCAAGCGCGACATGCGGGCGCTGAGCCATGGCTGCGTGCGTCTTGCCGATCCGCGCGCAATGGCGGCGGCCGTGCTCAACACGAGCGTCGCCGATGTGGCAAGGCAGATCGCCGTTGGCCAGAACAAGGCGGTCTCGGTTCCGCAGAAAGTTCCGGTCTACGTGTCCTACTTCACGGCATGGCCGAACAAGGACGGCGTCGTGGAATATTTCAACGATGTCTATGGCAGAGATGCCTATGTCGAGAAGGCATTCGAGGCGACGACGAAGGCGCGGGACGCACAGATCTGAGTGTTTTCGATCCGGAATGGGCGGCGGCGGTCTTCGGGATCGCCGCCATTCGGCAAATATTGGAGCGTTCCAAATGAGTTTGCCGCGCGCTTGATTGCGAATTTCAGCGAGAAGCAGCCACCGCGTTCGACCGCGCAAAATCGCGGATGACGGTTTCGACGAGTTCGGGCGTCAGTTCGTCGTAATGCAGGATGATCCGGTCCGGCCGCAGTGTTTCGACCGGCACGTCGGAATAGCCGAAGGGGACGGCGATCGACGGGACGTTGGCGTTTCTAGCGACGGCGATGTCGTTGAGGCTGTCGCCGATCATAATGCTGCGTGCCAGTGTGCCGCCGGCGCGTTCGATCGTGCCGGTCAGGTGCTGCGCATTCGGTTTGCGGACCGGAAAGGTGTCGCCGCCGGTGATGGCGTCGAAATAACCGGTGAGATCGAGTTTTCGCAGAAGCGTGAGCGTCAGCGATTCCAGCTTGTTGGTGCAGACGGCGAGCTTGTACCCCTTGATTTTTAGGGTATCCATGGCGGCCATCAAGCCGGGATATGGCTGTGTATGGCCGGGCATCGTATCGGTGTAATGGGCGATGAAGCGTTCCAGCAGCGGTGGCAGCTCGGTCTCCGAAAGCGGGTGGCCGCGCAGCGCGCAGGCGCGCTCAATCATCACCTTGGCGCCGTGGCCCACAAGATGGGTCAGATCGGCATAAGTCACGGGCGCGAGATCCAGCGCGGCGATCGTGAGATTCAGGCTCTCGACGAGATCGGCATGGGTATCGAGCAGCGTGCCGTCGAGATCGAATACGACAAGAGCAGGGGTCAAGGAAATCGCCTCTTCATGAAATCCGGTCTTCCCGGAGTAGGTGATGGGCATTGAAAAAGCAACGCCAAGACTATGGCCGTAACGCCGCAGGGCGATGCTTACGCATTTCGATTTCGTGTTATTATTTTGGCTTTCGTTTGCCATACGAGCCGTGTAAACAGCACATCCAACGAAACAACCGGAGTAGGCGGCGCATGGACGCCCGCGAAATGAAGATCAAGGCGGCCGAGGCGGCTCTTACGCACGTCGAGAGTGGAATGCGCCTCGGGATCGGAACAGGAAGTACGGCAGAGGAGTTCGTTCGCCTGCTAGCGGAGAAGGTTGCCGGTGGCTTCAGGGTCGAGGGCGTTCCGACGTCGGAGCGCACGGCGCGGCTTTGCGTCGAGCTCGGCGTGCCGCTGAAATCTCTCGACGAACTCCCGGAACTCGACCTGACCGTCGACGGCGCCGACGAAATCGATGCGAGCCTGCGCCTGGTCAAGGGCGGCGGCGGGGCGTTGCTGCGCGAAAAGATCGTCGCGGCGGCTTCGGACCGCGTGATCGTGATTGCCGACGAGAGCAAGCTGGTCGAGACGCTCGGCAGGTTTCCGCTGCCGATCGAAGTCAATGCCTTCGGTCTGGTTTCCACACGCATCGCGATCGAAAGGAAGGCTGCCAGGCTCGGCCTGACCGGCAGCCTGACACTTCGCCAATCCGGTGACGGAGAATTTACCACGGACGGCGGCCACTACATCATCGACGCATCTTTTGGCCGCATTCCTGATGCAGACGCGCTTTCGAGCGAGCTGAATTCGATACCCGGCGTCGTTGAGCACGGGCTTTTTCTCAATATGGCGTCACTTGCGATCATCGCGGGTCCAGCGGGTGCGCGCACGCTGCAGGCGAACAGATAATAGGAGCATAGAAACTCATGAAGAAATTTGCAGGTCTTGGCCGTTTTGCCGCCGCGACGGTTATTCTCTCCGGCATCGCTCTCGGCTCAGCTGCGCAGGCGCAGGAAATTTCCGACGAGCAGTTGAAGGCCGCGCGTGCAGCCGTTGCCGCCATCGGTGCAACGGCGCAGTTCGACAATATCCTGCCCGGCCTCGCCGAACGCCTGAAGGCCGGCCTCATTCAGGATTCGCCGAACTACGAAGACGTAATCAGCGCCACGGTCGACGCGCAGGCTCTGGCGCTCGCACCGCGCCGCTCCGATCTCGAGAAGGAAGCCGCAACGAACTATGCGAAGGCATTCACGGTTGAAGAGCTGAAGGCCATCGCCGACTTCTACAACTCGCCGGTCGGCAAGAAGCTTCTGAAGGACGGCCCCATCGCTTCGCGCGAGACGAACAGGGCAGCCGATATCTGGGCGCAGGGCATTGCCCGCGACCTCCAGAAGAATGCCAATACGGAACTCAGCAAGGTCATCAAGGTACAGCCTGTGCCGGAAACTCCGCCGGCTGGCGACAAGCCGGCAGGTGCGCCTGCTCCGGCTGCAAAGCCCTGACAGGGGCTGATGTGATCGCAAGAGCCCGGCATCGTCCGGGCTTTTGTTTTTGCAGGCATAGATACTATATCCATCGAACCATTCCCGCCGATTCCCAACGGAGCACCTTCCATGTCTTCCTATGATTACGACCTCTTCGTCATCGGCGGCGGTTCGGGGGGCGTGAGAAGCGCGCGTGTTGCCGCGTCGCTCGGCAAGAAGGTCGCGATCGCGGAGGAATACCGCTACGGCGGCACCTGCGTCATCCGCGGCTGCGTGCCCAAGAAGCTGTTCGTCTATGCGTCGCAATATCAGGAGCATTTCGAGGATGCCGCCGGCTTCGGCTGGACGGTCGGGGAAAGCACTTTTGACTGGAAGAAGCTGATCGCTGCCAAGGACGCCGAAATCGCGCGGCTGGAGGGACTCTATAAGAAGGGGCTTTCCGGCGCGAATGCGGAAATCCTCGAGACGCGCGCCGAGCTAATCGATGCGCATACGATCCGGCTGGTGAAGACCGGCGAGACCGTGACCGCTAAGACCATCGTCATCGCAACCGGCGGCCGGCCGAACCCGCATGCGGCCCTGCCGGGGCACGAGCTTTGCATTTCCTCCAACGAGGCGTTCGATCTCGAGGACCTGCCGAAGGCGATCGTGATTGCGGGGGGCGGCTATATTGCCGTGGAATTTGCCAATATCTTCCATGGACTGGGCGTCGAGACGACGCTGGTCTACCGCGGGGCGGAAATCCTCTCGCGCTTCGACCAGGATCTGCGCCGCGGCCTGCATGAGGCGATGGTTGCCAAGGGTATCCGTATCCTGTGCCGCGACACCCTGGAAATGGTGTCGAAGGGCGAGCAAGGGCTTGCCGTCGAGACTTTGAATAATGGTACGCTGAATGCCGGCGCCGTGTTGCTCGCACTCGGGCGCGATCCGAATACCTCCGGGCTTGGGCTGGATGCAGCCGGTGTGAAAACGAACGAGCGCGGCGCGATCGTCGTCGACGGATATTCGCGGACGAGCGCCGACAACATCTACGCGCTCGGCGATGTCACCGACAGGGTACAACTCACGCCAGTCGCGATCCACGAGGCGATGTGCTTCATCGAGACGGAATACAAGAACAATCCCACGAAGCCAGATCACGAGCAGATCGCAACCGCTGTCTTCTCCCAGCCCGAGATCGGCACGGTCGGCCTTTCGGAAGAGGAGGCGGCAAAACGCTACAGGGAGCTCGAGGTCTACCGGGCGCAGTTCCGGCCGCTCAAGGCGACGCTTTCCGGGCGGTCCGAAAAGATGCTGATGAAGCTGATCGTCGATGCACAAAGCCGCAAGGTCGTCGGCGCCCATATCCTCGGGCACGATGCCGGCGAGATGGCGCAGATTCTCGGGATTACGCTGAAGGCGGGGTGCACCAAGGATGATTTCGACCGCACCATGGCGGTGCACCCGACGGCGGCGGAAGAGCTCGTGACGATGTATGTGCCGAGCTATCGAATTCGGGGTGGTGAGCGGGTTTGAGGTTCGCGTTGGGTGGCGCCGCGCATCAACCGGTGAGGCGCGGCGTGCTGACGATCTTGTGGAAGAGGGTGTCCATAGCCTCGGTAATGCCTTGCGTCAGGGACACCTGGAAAAAGTAGCCGGGGCTCGCACATTCTTGCATTCGGGTGGCGATGCTGCCGTCGAACGGTTTAACCCAGTCCTTCCAGAAGCCGTTATCCTCCAGGGGCAGATAGGTCGTATAAAGAACGGCTATCTTGATATTCTTATTCTTCAGATATTCGCAGAACTTCGTATCGATAGGTTCGATGCAGCGAGTGCTGTTGACCCGGCCTTTCGGGCTGGTGCAGCCTGTGGGCTTGGCGTGGTCACCCACACCATCTGAGACGAAGAAGACGATCTTCTGGCGGTCCGCGCTACTTGTGCCTTGGCCGGGAATTTCTTTGATCTCTTTTTCGATTTTGGTCAGCGCATCGTCGAAGCTTGTCTGCTGATCTTGGTTATAGTTCTGAAAGGGGATGCTCATAAGCTTGATATTTTTGGTCGCTTCGCCGACTGTCGACAGATTCTCGTCCAGTTCTGCGACCTTGAAAAGCTGCGCATCCTGGGCTGTCTTGCCAAAGGTGTAAGCGGCCATGCGGAACTGCCCCTTAACCGTCTGGGTTTGTTCTGCCGTTTCCATAAGTGCCTTTGTCGCCTGCGCAACCACATCGATCCGGATTGGAATGTTGTTGTTCAGTGCGACATTGTAGTAGCTGGTTTTGTCTTCGACACCTTTCTCGGAGACGATATGGCAGGCAAAAGCGCACTTAGCGTCCTTGCCCTTAGCGTTGCCAAATCGGGTGGCATATTTCATTCGCTCGATATCATCCGGTGTCGCGGCGACGCCCATCGAAGGAGTGTTATCGAGCAGCATGTAGAAGTCCATGTAGGACGGCGTCTGGTATTGCGCTGTCGCCGTGCCGCCGATCGTGACGCTTTCGCGGCCCAGAAGCTGCATGAAGGTGGTCGGCATAGCAGCACTGAAGGCCACGCGTGATGCGATGACGCTGCCGGTCTTCGTAACGTTGATCTCAAGGTTGATCGGTAACTTGCTCGATTCGCCTGCCATCTGGCCCATGAACATCGTTTGTGCGTCTTCAGAGCCTACGGTGATGGTCCCATCACCCTGCATGGTCATGGCTTTTGCCACTGCCGGCGATTTCTCGGAAATGGCACCCACAGCCGCTGCGTCCGCGGCCGCATAGAGCTGGGTCCTGAGGCTGAGCGCGTGGGCAAAATCGACTGCCATGCCCGCCGCTCCGAGGACCGGCACGGCAAGCAATGCTGTCATTATTCCAAAGTTTCCCGAACGATCGCCCACAAGGCGGCGCGCCAGCTTCTTCATACCATTCCCCAGGATCGGGCCGATCATCGGCGAAGACAAAGCGCGCTCTTCATGGCGGGCAGTTTCAGCTTCGGGTTTGACACAAATTGCTGAATTACCCCCCAAAATTCATGGTATACGTAGCGTAAATCGGAGGGCGGGATTGAAGGCCCATCAGAGGCTTTCCCTATAAGCGCGGCAGGCATCGCGACCCGTTCAGAACGTGTCGAACGGCGCTAGGCAAGCGGATGCTAAAGGTTTATAAGCCGCCGTTATTGTGGACGACAGGCGCCGGCAGTGATCCCGGCGAGACAAAGGTGACTAAAATGGCAGAGACTTGGACCCCGAACAGTTGGAGGCAAAAGCCGATCCAGCAGGTCCCGGATTATCCGGACCAGGCCGCTTTGGCGGCAACGGAAGCCCAGCTCTCTACCTATCCGCCGCTCGTCTTTGCGGGCGAGGCGCGCCGGCTGAAGAAGCATCTCGCCAATGTCTCCGAAGGCAACGGTTTCCTGCTGCAGGGCGGGGACTGCGCCGAGAGCTTCGCCGAGCATGGCGCCGACACGATCCGCGACTTCTTCCGTGCCTTCCTGCAGATGGCCGTCGTGCTGACCTTCGGCGCACAGCTGCCGGTAGTAAAGGTGGGCCGTATTGCCGGCCAGTTCGCCAAGCCGCGCTCGTCGGGCATCGAATCGCAGAACGGCGTCTCGCTCCCGAGCTACCGTGGTGATATCATCAACGGTATCGAATTCACCGAGGAAGCGCGCATTCCGAACCCGGAACGCCAGGCCATGGCTTACCGCCAGTCGGCGGCGACGCTGAACCTTCTGCGCGCCTTCGCGATGGGCGGTTATGCCAATCTCGAGAATGTGCATCAATGGATGCTCGGCTTCGTCAAGGACAGCCCGCAGGGCGAGCGCTACCGCAAACTTGCCGACCGAATCAGCGAAACCATGGACTTCATGAAGGCGATCGGCATCACCTCCGAGAACCACCCGAGCCTGCGCGAGACGGACTTCTTCACCAGCCATGAGGCGCTCCTGCTTGGCTACGAAGAAGCGCTGACGCGCGTCGATTCTACTTCCGGCGACTGGTACGCGACCTCCGGTCACATGATCTGGATCGGCGACCGCACGCGCCAGGCCGATCACGCGCATGTCGAATACTGCCGCGGGATCAAGAACCCGATCGGCCTGAAGTGCGGTCCGTCTCTGCAGGCGGACGATCTCTTGAGCCTGATCGACATCTTGAACCCGGCAAACGAAGCCGGCCGCTTGACGCTGATCTGCCGTTTCGGTCACGAAAAGGTCGCCGACCACCTGCCGCGTCTCATCCGTGCGGTCGAGCGCGAAGGCCGCAAGGTCGTCTGGTCCTGCGATCCGATGCACGGCAATACGATCACGCTCAACAACTACAAGACGCGTCCGTTCGAGCGCATCCTGTCGGAAGTTGAAAGCTTCTTCCAGATCCACCGTGCCGAAGGCACGCATCCGGGCGGTATTCATATCGAGATGACCGGCAAGGACGTGACGGAATGCACAGGCGGTGCGCGCGCTGTTTCCGCCGAGGATCTGCAGGACCGCTATCACACGCATTGCGATCCGCGCCTCAATGCCGACCAGGCGCTCGAGCTTGCCTTCCTGCTCGCCGAGCGCATGAAGGGCGGCCGCGACGAGAAGCGCATGGCCGTCAACGGCTGATCTAGCCGAAAGACTGACATCGAGAGCCCGGCCCTGCGCCGGGCTTTTTTATTGCATGCACCGATTGCCGGTCGTGACGTTTCAAGAAGCTCGGCATCAAAATTTCTGACGCTCTGCTCAAGGAATTCGATTTGACGCAGCGCCAGGCGAGCGGCCAATCTCGCAGTCCATCAAGAACGGGGGGCCTAATGACGAAGGAATATACGGGCGGCTGCGCCTGCGGGGCGGTGAGGTTTATGAGCAAGAGCAAACCCGGTCCGATCGTCGCATGTCATTGCTCGCAGTGCCGACGGCAGACAGGGCTCTACTACGCGTCTTGCGACGTCTCTCTGGATAGCCTGACGATCGAAGGCAAAAGCTCGATCCGCTGGTACCGGTCAAGCGAGACTGCTGAGCGTGGCTTCTGCGCAAACTGCGGCTCGGCGCTCTTTTGGCAGCGGAAGGGATCGCCAGAAGTTTCCGTGATGGCCGGCGCCTTCGACCTGCCGAGCGGGCTTTCCTTCGGTTATCATATCTACTGCGCCGACAAGGGCGATTTCTATGAGATCAACGATGGCGCGCCGCAATACGCCAAAGGTGTTTAAGCCCCTTTCGCGGCCAGCGAAGCGTTCAGGCGCCCGACCTCTTCGCGCAGTGCAGCGAGTTCGGTCACGACGTGCATGTCGATTTTCTGGTGCAGCGACAGGACCTCGAGCTCGGCCTTGAGATTTACTTCGTAATCCTTGGCTGCTTCGAAGCGGTCGCGCTCGGCCTGCCGGTTTTGCGACATCATGATGATCGGCGCCTGGATTGCGGCGAGCATGGAGAGGATCAAGTTCAGGAAGACGAAGGGGTAGGGGTCGAAGGCGCGCGTCGCAAGGACAATCGTATTGACTACCGCCCAGATCGCGAGGAAAGCGAGGAAGGCGATGATGAAGGACCAGGAGCCGCCGACCCTTGCGAGACCGTCAGCGATGCGCGCGCCGAAAGTTGCCTCGGCGGCAAAGGCTTCGTTGACGTCGGTCGAGATGACCTTGCGCTCGTGTGTCCTTCTGAGGACGCGTTTTTCGATGTCGCCGAGTTCATCGGTCGGCCTGTCGAAATGCAGGTGAACGAAATTCGAGATATTATACATGACTGGCTCCGATATCTGGCACCACGGGCGGAATTTTCGTCAGCGAACGGTGCGCTCAGCTTGCGCCTTTGCCACCGTCACCGAATTCTCCAGGGATTGATAACATCAAGGCCAATTCCATCGAAGTGGTCATGTTGCGGGTTGCAAGTGGGGCCTCGGGAGATGGCAATGGAATCTGAGCGTCGAATTGGCTGATCGGTCGACCGGCTTTGCGACGGTTCGTGGTATTGGTCGCAAAGACATCTGATGCATCCCGAGAGCCAGTCACGATGTCCATGCTCGGTGACGGCATTACCAGTTCCGAAATGACATTGGTATCGAGAACGATCACTTGGCGAAATCCGGTGGGTCGCGGATCGGCTCACGCGGTGGAATGTCAAGCTCCACACCACCAACGGGCGGCAAGCGTCTGCGACTGTGGGACGCAGTCGCCGACTGTCATCAATGGCCTTGGTAGCCCTCGGCTAGCAGGTCGTGCCTTGGGAAAAAGCGCTCTAGCGTCCGCGCCTTGCCGAACATGATGTCGTGCTGCAGGTAGCCGTAGTCACGCACAAGAGGATCGAGCTTTTTCCGGTCGCGCATCCAGTCCGGCGTCGCCTTGTTGTTGCGCGCCGCCAGTTGGTAACGGTCGATGATGTCGTATTTCTTCTGCACGCGGCCGAGGAAGCCGGTGTAGAAGGGATGCTCGAAACCGGCGAACTTGAGGAGGTTGTAGGAGATCAGCGACGGGCTAATCGTGCCGACGTTCTCCTTCACGCCTTTCTTGTTCGACCAGATGACCAGCGGCGTTTCATGCTCGCGCTTCATCACGTCGAGCGGCGCCCTGCGGGTCGCGACCTGGTCCGCCATGTAGCCGGCGCTCATATAGACGTTGCCGAGCGGCGGCAGGTGATCGCCCCACAGTACGATGATCGTTTCGCGCTCACGCTTCGAGGCCCAATCCATCAGCATCTTGAGACTGTCGTCAGCTTCCTTGACGCCCTGCGTGTAGGTCGCAAGCGTCGCACGGTCGGCCTCGGGAATGTTGCCGCGGATGCCGATCGTATTGCGTGCGTAGCGATACGGCTCGTAGGGACCATGACCCTGCAAGGTGACAGCGAAAAAGAAGAACGGCTTATCGAGGCCGTCGCCCTCGCGCATGATCTCCTTCATCAGGGAATCGTCGGAGGCGAAGATGCCGCGCTTTTCCATCGGTGGCATCGTTTCTTCGGTCCGGAACTCCTCGAAACCGAAATCCTTATAGACCTGGTTTCGATTCCAGAACCAGCCGCTGAAGGGGTGCAAGGCGCGGGCGATATAGCCTTCGCCGCGGAAGAAGGTGGCAAGCGAGGGCACGTCGCTGCGGACATATTGCTGGTAGGGAATGCTGCCATAAGGCAGGAAGGCGTTCGAGAAGCCGGTCAGTGCCTCGAATTCGACATTGGCGGTCATTCCGCCGAATTCCGGCGAGAAGACGTAGCCGGACTGCGCGGCGCGGACATTCGGCATCGGATCGGCGCTGAAGGAGAGGTTTCTCAACCTCATCGGATCCCAAAAGGACTCGCTCATCAGCATGATGATGTCCGGCTTTTCTTCCGGGCCTGTTAGATAGCCGTAGTTGCGCGAGGGGATCGCGTCGAGGGCATCGGCGTTGAGACCGGCGGGCGCTGCGACATCGGCCATCGGGATATTGAAGAGGAAGGCCAGTATGAAGCCGTTGCTGCGGTAGTTCTCCTTCTGGTCCCACATCATCGGTACCACCTGCAGGCGGTCGCGAATGTAGGAATATTGCGAATAGTCCATGAGCGAGGCGAAGGCCGCTATTACCGGAAGCCCAAGGCAGAGGTGGCGGAGGCGCGCCTGGCGGGAGAGTTTCGGGAAGTTCTGCCAGGCATAACGCCATGCGAAGACGATGCCTGCGGTGAAAAGCACGATGCCGACGAGAAGCGCTGCAGCCGTCCACGGCCTGTCTCGCACCATGACCGGCAGCAGCTCCATGATCTGACGGGTAAAGAGTACGTCGGACGGATAGAAGGGGTCGGAGAGAAAGTGCTGTTTCTGATTGGAGACAAAGGCCGGGATCAGGAAAAGCGGGATCAATACAAATGCCGACTGGTAGCGCCGTCCAAAAACGGCATCGAGAGTCAGCATCACGATCGTCAGCATGGCGACGGTGGTCATGCCGGGCCTGACCGTCGATGTCAGGAACTCGCCGACATCGGTCAACGTGCCGCGCGCAATCCACTCGACGGCGATAACGCTGAGGAGCGCGAAAGAAAACGAAAATACGATGCCGATTGCCGCGCGCGCTGCCGGAGACTGTACACTCGACCCGAAACCGGCGGAAAGCAGTGCTGCTTTTCCGGCCGGTACGGACTTCATTATCAACGCGATCAACGGCATACTCCGACGTCATAAAATCTTCACCGAAGTGTCACATGCCTGTCATGAACGCTAGATGAACCTCGCGGTTTCCTGGCTTTTCCCTATGGTTTGAGTTTATCGCCCGGCAGATCCGCGGCTTTTCATGGCGCGGGCAATTGAAGCGGCGGGCAGCCCGCGCTAAATGGATGACATGACACAGGAAAACGCTCCTTTGAATACGCTCCAGATTGCCGTTGCCCAGTTGAACCCGACAGTCGGCGATGTCGCCGGAAACCTTGCCAAAGCTCGTGAAGCACGCGCCGATGCGGCCCGCCAAGGCGCGGATCTGCTGCTTCTGACGGAGCTTTTCATTTCCGGTTATCCGCCGGAAGACCTCGTGCTGAAACCGGCCTTTCTGAGGGCCTGCCTGAAGGCGGTCGAGGACCTTGCGGGCGATACCGCAGACGGCGGCCCCGGCGTCATAGTCGGATTCCCGCGGCAGGGAAAGACGGGGCGGCATAACTCGGTTGCAGTTCTCGACGCCGGCCAGATCCTGGTGCTGCGTGACAAGATCGACCTGCCCAACTACGGCGAGTTCGACGAGAAGCGCGTCTTTTCCGAAGGATCGATGCCGGGGCCGGTGAATTTCCGCGGCGTGCGGATCGGCGTGCCGATTTGCGAAGAGATCTGGAACGATCTCGGCGTCTGCGAGACACTCGCCGAAAGTGGCGCCGAAATCCTGCTCGTGCCGAACGGTTCACCCTATTATCGCGGCAAGGTCGACGTGCGCCATCAGGTGGCGCTTAAGCAGGTGATCGAAACCGGCCTGCCGCTAATCTTCGCCAATCAGCTCGGCGGCCAGGATGAACTCGTCTTCGACGGTGCGAGTTTCGCCTTCAACGGCGACAAATCGCTGGCCTTCCAGATGAGCCAGTTCGAAACCGCGCTGGCGGTGACGACCTGGAAGCGCGGCGAAAACGGCTGGCGCTGTAGCGAAGGCCCGATGTCACGTATTCCCGAGCCCGACGAGGCCGACTATCGCGCCTGCCTGGTCGGTTTCCGCGATTATGTGAACAAGAACGGCTTCAAGAATGTCGTCCTCGGCCTCTCTGGCGGCATCGACTCGGCGATCTGCGCGGCGATCGCCGTCGATGCGCTCGGCGAGGAGCGCGTCCGAACGGTGATGCTGCCGTATCGCTACACGTCAACCGATTCGCTGAAGGATGCGGCCGATTGCGCCAAGGCGCTCGGATGCCGCTACGACATCGTGCCGATCGAGGAGCCGGTGATGGGCTTCACCTCGGCGCTCTCTTCGCTATTCGAAGGAACCGATAGCGGGATTACCGAGGAGAACCTGCAGAGCCGGGCGCGCGGCACGATCCTGATGGCGATTTCCAACAAGTTCGGTTCCATGGTGGTCACGACCGGCAACAAGTCGGAAATGTCGGTTGGATATGCGACGCTCTACGGCGACATGAACGGCGGTTTCAATCCGATCAAGGACCTCTACAAGATGCAGGTCTATGCGCTGTCGCGCTGGCGCAATGGTCACGTGCCCCCGGACGCGCTGGGGCCGTCGGGCGAGGTGATCCCGCAGAACATCATAGACAAGGCGCCGTCCGCCGAGCTTCGCCCAGACCAGACGGACCAGGATTCGCTGCCGCCTTATCCGGTGCTCGACGACATCCTCGAATGCCTCGTCGAGAAGGAGATGGCGGTCGAGGAGATCCTCGCGCGTGGGCATGATGTGGCGACCGTCCACCGCGTCGAGCATTTGCTCTACCTCGCCGAATACAAGCGCCGGCAGTCGGCTCCGGGCGTGAAGATCACCAAGAAGAACTTTGGGCGCGATCGCCGCTACCCGATCACCAACCGGTTCCGCGACCGGTAATCAAAACCCGTGAGGATGAATGCGCAGTTCGGTCGAGATCTACAACATCCGCACCGGCGAAAGCCGGATTGTCGTCCAGACTGAAAAGCTGATCGAGGCGCCGAATTTTTCGCCCGATGGGACCTATATGCTGTTGAATGGCGACGGCTTGCTTTACCGACTGCGGCCGGATGGCTCCGGCGGCCTCCAGCAGGTCGATACGGATTTTGCGACAAAGTGCAATAACGATCACGGCATTTCGCCGGACGGGACACAAATCGTCATTTCCGACAAGACGGAATTCGGCAAGTCGGCGATCTATATTCTGCCGGCGGCTGGCGGGACGCCGCGGCTGATCACCGACAATCTGCCCTCCTATTGGCACGGCTGGTCACCGAACGGGAAGGAGCTCGCCTATTGCGGCATTCGCGACGATGTCTTCGACATTTATACGATTTCCGTCGATGGTGGCCCCGAGAAGCGGCTGACGCATGGCGAGGGGCGAAACGACGGGCCGGATTATTCGGCCGACGGGAATTGGATCTACTTCAACTCCAGCCGTACCGGTCTCATGCAGATCTGGCGCATCCATCCGGATGGAACCGGCCTGGAGCAAGTGACGCACGACAATTACGGCAACTGGTTTGCGCATCCTTCACCGAAAAACGACAAGGTGCTGATCCTTTCCTACGATCCGGAGGTCTTCGATCATCCGCGCGATCTTGATGTGCGGCTGCGGCTGATGGATATAGACGGCGGCAACCTGACTACGCTGTTCGAACTCTTCGGCGGGCAGGGCACGATCAATGTTCCCTGCTGGTCACCCGATGGCGACGAATTTGCCTATGTGCGTTATTTCGCGGAGACTTGAACGAGGAGCCGACTTAGGAGATAGAGACTGCCGTCAGGTGCCTGCATCCAGCAGGAGAATCGGGAATCCGGTGAAGGACCGGAACGTGCCCAACGCTGTGAGGCTGACGCTTGCTGCAACAATGGTCACTGGCCGCTGCCGGGAAGGCCGCAGAAAGCGGGTGACGCCAAGTCAGAAGACCGGCCTGGCAAGATAGACTGAACCGCGCGGACGGCGGGGGGGTTTTAACGCTTCACGCGCTGCGGCGCGGGTGCTCAAGCATTGTTGGGGATTTAACGATGCAACTTGATCCTTTCGCCCGCGCCCTGGTGCCGGCCGGCGAGTTTTCCGAACAGGACCGGGCCTCGGTCTATAGAGCCATCGAAACGCGCCGCGATGTGCGCGACCAGTTTCTGCCCGATCCCGTGCCTGACGATCTGGTGTCGCGGCTGCTTGGCGCGGCGCATGCCGCGCCGTCGGTCGGTTTCATGCAGCCCTGGAATTTCATCGTGATCCGCGATTCGGAGGTGCTCCAAGCCGCGTGGCAGGCGTTTTCGCGCGCCAACAAGCAAGCGGCCGAGATGTTTGAAGGTGAGCGGCGGGAAAAGTACAGAAGCCTGAAGCTCGAAGGCATCCGCAAGGCACCGCTTAGCATCTGCGTCACCTGCGATCCGGACAGGGCAGGGCCGGTGGTCATCGGCCGGACCCACAATCCGCGCACGGATGTCTATTCGACCGTCTGTGCCGTGCAGAACCTGTGGCTTGCAGCCCGGGCCGAAGGTATCGGGGTCGGTTGGGTCAGCATCTTCCACGATGCGGACATTCGAGAACTGCTCGGCATTCCGGAACGGATCGAGATCGTCGCCTGGCTTTGCGTCGGTTACGTCGATCAGCTTTACACCGCGCCGGAACTGGCCGTGAAAGGCTGGCGCCAGCGCCTGCCGCTGGAAGAACTGGTCTTCTCCGACCGATGGGGAAGCCAGTAACGCCGCGTCAGTTCTGCTGCGGCTGCGGTCCGGGCGTTGCGGGGTTCTTGAGATCGATCGCGCCCTGGTCGCCGGCGAGGAACTGCGGACCGACCTGGCGGACTTTGCTGTTTGCCGGGTCATAGGTGCGGTCCGGCACCTGCGGCTGCGGGACAGGCGTGGAGGCGGCGCCCGATGGCGGCTTCGTCTTGATATTGGTGATCGAGCCTTTCCTCGGGGGTTCGCTGATCGCCTGGTTCTTGCGCATATTCTCGTAATAGGCGGGGAGATTGCACGAACAGGAGGACTTTTGGCCGGGCGGGCGGTTCTTGTAGGCAAAGGCATTCTGCATGGCACTGTATGGCGCGCCGGTCGAGGCCGAGATCATATTTGCGGCTTCGGTATTCGAGATGTCTTGATAGAAAAGCTCCGTCTCGATACCGGGGCACATTTTCGAACATGTCGCTGCGTCGCGGTTGAAATCGATCGACGTTGCATTCGTGGTGATCGGGAAGAAGCCGCCGTCGCAGGTGCGCACGCACATGGTGCTGACATGCGACATCAGCTCGCCGCGCGGCACGCCATATTGCATGTCGCCCTGTTCGTCTTCTCCAAGCGGAATGAAGGTATCGCTCCGCATCGCCTGTTCTTCGGGACTTGGCGCCGGCGCATAGGCCTGCGGATCCTCCGGCGCATAGTCGAGCTCGTCGTTGCAGCTGTTGTCTTCGAGCGCCGCCATCAGCTCGCGGCGCACGCGATAATCGGCACCGCCCTGATCGCGCAGTTCGTTACGCCGCTCCTGCAGGTATCGAATGTTGTCGACCATGCGCGCCTCGGATTGCTGCAGCTCGCTGCAATAATCCGCATTCTCGCCGCCGATCACGACCATGCTGTCCATCGAGCAGCCGTAGCCGCGCAGGTCGTTGCGGACTTTACGAAGCTCGAGGTTCTGCTCGGCGATCGCGCTTGCATATTGGCGGACTTCGGGGCCGTTGCCGATGACATGGGGCAGATCGGCGATCCGGCCGCGCAGGTCGTCGCATATCGCATGCGTCTGCGCGGCAGCAGGCGCGGCCAAAGCAAGCAGGATCGCAAGGGTCAGGTTTCGGCGTTTCACGGCATCATCCGCAGCAAAGTCAGGCCAGAGCGCGGCGTGACATTCGCCGCATCCCGGCTTTCTAGCCTGCTTCCGTTAACAAGCTGGCGACGCAATTGTAACGCATTTTCGCATTTTGCGACAACTTACGCCGGCTGAGAAGCCTCGACGACGGCAAGCGCCGCCATGTTGACCACGCCGCGCGAGGTGACCGAGGTCGACAGGATATGCGCAGGCTGTGCGGTTCCCAGCAGAATCGGGCCGACATGAAGCGCATCCATCATGGTGCGGACGAGGCCGAGCGAGATGTTGGCGGCATCGAGGTTCGGGAAGAGCAATAGGTTGGCTTCGCCGGCAAGCGAGCTATCGGGCATGGCGCGTTTGCGCAGCGCTTCGGACAATGCAGAACCGGCTTGCATTTCACCATCGACCTCCAGATCGGGGGCTTGTTGGCGCACGAGCTGCAGGGCATCGCGCATCTTGCGCGCGCTCTCGGAGTTTCGGGAGCCGAAATTCGAATGGCAGATCAGCGCGGCCTTCGGCGTAATGCCGAAGCGGCGAACCTCCTGGGCCGCCAGAACGGCGATCTCGGCGATCTCCTCATGTGTCGGATTGTAGTTCACGAAGGTATCGGCAAAAAAGACCGGCCCTTTCTGGGTGATCAATAGGCTGAGACCGGCGAAGGTGCAGGCACCTGGCCGCTTGCCGATGATTTGGCCGACGTCTTTCAGGTGGCGGTCGAAGCGGCCCTCCACGCCGCAGATGAGGGCATCCGCCTCGCCGCGCTTCACCGACAAGGCGCCGATAACCGTGTTGTTGGTGCGCACGATCGTGCGGGCGGCTTCCGGATTGATGCCGGCGCGGCCGACGAGGGCGAAGTAGTCTTCGACATAGTCGCGGTAGCGCGGGTCGTCTTCGGGATTCACCACGGCGAAATCGATGTTCGGGCGAATGCGGATGCCAAACCGCTTGAGACGTGCCTCGATGACCGAGGGGCGGCCGATCAGAATCGGCTCGCCGGTCTTTTCCTCCAGCAGAACCTGTGCCGCGCGCAGGACGCGCTCGTCTTCTCCCTCCGCGAATATGACGCGTTTCTTCTCCGAAAGCTTCGCGCTGGTAAAGATCGGCTTCATGACGAAGCCAGAACGCCAAACGAAGCGGTTCAACTGATCGAGATAGGCGTCGAAATCGGCGATCGGCCGCGACGCGACGCCCGTCTCGGCGGCGGCCCTGGCGACAGCCGGGGCGATGCGCAGGATGAGACGCGGATCGAAGGGCGAGGGAATGAGGTAGTTCGGACCGAAGACAGGTGTCTCGCCCGAATAGGCGCGGGCCGCGACGTCCGACACTTCCTCGCGGGCAAGCCCTGCGATGGCCTTGACGGCCGCCATCTTCATTTCTTCGTTGATGGCGGTGGCGCCGCAATCGAGCGCGCCGCGGAAGATATAGGGGAAGCAGAGGACGTTGTTCACCTGGTTCGGGAAGTCCGAGCGGCCGGTGCAGATCATTGCGTCCGGGCGGGCGGCACGCGCGAGGTCCGGCATGATTTCAGGGGTCGGATTGGCGAGAGCCATGATGAGCGGCTTGTCCGCCATCTGTGACAGGAGGTCCGGCTTCAGGACACCGGCAGCCGAAAGGCCAAGGAAAACATCGGCGCCGCCGATATTATCGGCGAGCGTACGCATCTTACTTTTCTGTGCATAGACAGCCTTCCATTCGTCCATCAGTTCGGTGCGGCCTTCATAGACAAGGCCTTCGATATCGTGGACCCAGATGTTTTCGCGCTTCGCGCCGAGCGTCACCAGGAGGTTGAGGCAGGCGAGTGCTGCGGCACCCGCGCCGGAGGCGACGATCTTCACATCCTCGATCTTCTTGCCGGCAAGTTCCAGGCCGTTAAGGATCGCGGCGGCGACGATGATGGCCGTGCCGTGCTGGTCGTCATGGAAGACCGGGATCTTCATCTTCCCACGAAGCTGGCGCTCGACCTCGAAGCATTCCGGCGCCTTGATGTCCTCGAGATTGATGCCGCCGAAGGTCGGCTCGAGCGAGGCGATGGTGGAGACCATCTGGTCGACGGTGGGGGCCTCGATTTCGACGTCGAATACGTCGATGCCTGCAAACTTCTTGAAAAGAACTGCCTTGCCTTCCATGACGGGCTTGGAGGCGAGCGGGCCGATGTTGCCGAGGCCGAGAACCGCCGTGCCGTTGGAGATGACGGCGACGAGATTGGCGCGCGAGGTATAATCGGCCGCCGTCTCCGGATTGTCACGGATCGCAAGGCAAGGCGCTGCGACGCCGGGCGAATAGGCGAGTGCCAGGTCGCGCTGGTTGCCGAGCGGCTTAATCGCCTGGATTTCAAGTTTGCCGGGACGGGGATAACGATGGAAGAAAAGCGCCTGCTCGTCGAGGTTTCCGCCTGTCTCGTTCTTCTCCGTCTTGGATTTTTCCTGATGATCCATTGCCGTCTCCGCTGCCGCACTCACATCTTTTGAAGACTTCTCCATACATCAATCGGCTGGCAGGGACAGTCAGAAATTCGCATCCGGGCGGAAAACTCATAAGCGCTGCGATGCGCCAATTCGCGCATCTGTCATCTTCCTGAAACACGAGTCTGATTTTGGAAGACGAGATGAACGATAGGACGCAGGCAAGATGCTTGTGAAAGACATATGGATACTCGACACTTCCGTACTCTGTTCATTTCCGATGTGCATCTCGGCTCGAAGGCGGCGAAGGCGGACTTCCTCCTCGATTTTCTCCGCTACCACGACGCCGATACGATATTCCTTGTCGGCGACATCGTCGACGGCTGGCGACTGAAACGCAGTTGGTACTGGCCGCAGGTCTGCAACGACGTTGTGCAGAAGCTGCTGCGCAAGGCGCGCAAGGGCACGCGGGTCGTCTATATCCCGGGCAATCACGACGAATTCCTGCGCGACTTCCCCGGAATGCATTTCGGCGGCATCGAAGTCGCCGAGCGAATGATGCATGACGGCGCTGACGGCAAGAAATACCTGATCCTGCATGGAGACGAGTTCGACGTCGTCGTCCGCAATGCCCGCCTGCTCGCCTATCTCGGGGACTGGGCCTACGATACGGCGATCAAGATCAACGTCGTGCTGGCCGCGATCCGCCGCCGCATGGGCATGCCCTATTGGTCTTTCTCCGCCTGGGCGAAGCTGCAGGTGAAGCATGCCGTCAATTTCATCGGCGAGTTCCAGCGCGTCGTGGTCGACGAAGCCCGCAAGCATGGCGCCGACGGCGTCATCTGCGGCCATATCCACCATGCCGTGATCGAGGACATGGACGGCGTACGCTATATCAACACCGGCGACTGGGTGGAGAGCTGTACGGCGATCGCCGAGCATGAGGACGGCACGTTCGAGCTCATCACCTGGAGCACGATAGCCGACGCTCAAGCCATCCCGCTGGCGATCGAGCACCGCGACAGCGAACTCGAGCCGCAGGCCGCCTGATTTTCTGCTGTGAATACTGAAGCGATATAGCACGGACCCTAGTACGATCAGCGAGCGGGCTCGTGGCGTCGATTATCGTGGGCCTAGTTCCAGCCGCATGAGAATTTCATCGTAGTAAGTATTGCCCACCTTTAGAGCTTCGACCTCGACGGCCCATTCTACAAGGCCTACGGATTTGTAAAGCCGGACGGCCGGAGCGTTTGACGACACGACGCTAAGCCGGAGCGAGCGTAAGATCGTGCCAACTTCGTTGACGGCAGCACTCAGCAATAAGCGTGAGAGTCCTGTGCCCCGTACCGTTTGGCGGACATACATTCCCCAGATCGATCCAATATGTTGCGTCTTGATGCCTTTGGATTTCGACACACCGATCGTTCCGGCAAGCATTCCGTCATCGGATAGCCCTCCGATCACAAGACCGTTCTCGAGCCTGTCAGCGAATTGGGCCTCCGATTGACTCTGCTCTTCTTCCCATGACGCGCCAAATGCATCTGGATGGTTCGCGAGAGCCTCCAGGCGAATTTCCCTAAAAGACTTCGCATCATTCCGGTCGAGACGGCGAATCTTGTATGGGCACACCGGTATTTCCTCTTTCTCTTTGGAAGGGCGACCGAACCACGTAACGGTAACGGCCGCATGACGCTTGGCTGAAAATCATCGACACCGTGCGCGGCCCCGCACTTGGTGGAATCGACGGGAAGGTTAGTGGCTTTAATTACGATGGGTTGTGAGCCAAAGGGATAAGCTTTTTCTTAAAACGTTTCAGAAAGGCTATTTCTGGCCATAGTCGCCCTTGGGTTGATGTGCTAGGCAACGTCCAGTTTCCTGCAGGTCCACCGATGATTCCCGCCCAGAATGCCCCGACAGAGGGGGCGCCACCGCGCTTTCGGCTGCTCAGCGCCCTGTCCTATTGCGCTCCGCTGACTGTCAACGGTGTCGTCCTTCCCTTCTTTCCCGTCTGGCTGGCGTTCCACGAATTCACCGATCATGAAATCGGCATCATCCTGGCGGTGCCGATGGTGGTGCGCGTCCTCGTCGCGCCGATCGTCGCCATGTATGCCGACCGAATGAAGGAGCGCGCCGACGTGTTGTTGTGGTCCGGTGGGCTGTCGTTGCTGACGGCGGTCGCGCTCTGCTGGACGACAAGTTTCTGGCCGGTCCTGATCGTTTTCAGCATGCAGGGAGCGACCTTTGCGCCCTATCTGCCGGTCGTCGAATCGATCGTCATTTCCGGCGTTCGCCGATGGGGACTCGACTACGGATCGATGCGCGTCTGGGGCTCGATCGCCTTCATCGCATCCACCCTGATCGGCGGCGAGATGATCGGCTATTGGGGTGGCTCGATGGTGCTGCCGGTGATGATTTTCGGGTTCGTCACGACGATGCTGATGGCGATCTACTGTCCGCGCATCGGGCCGACGCGCCGACGCGGTACCCCGGTCGACATACCGGCTGCCACCGGCAGTTCGCTGCGGCAGCCGCATCTGCTGGTGCTGCTTTGGGGCGTGGCAATCCAGCAGTCGAGCCATGCGCTACTTTATGCCTTCGCCTCGATTTACTGGCATCACCTCGGCTTTTCGGGAACGGAGGTCGGTATTCTATGGAGTGCAGGCGTCGCTTCCGAAGTCATGGTGTTCTTCGTCTCGAAGCATTTGAACCGCCGCTTCAACGCCTGGACGCTCATCCGCATCGGCTGTGCGGTCTGCATCTGCCGCTGGATCCTGTTCCCGATGGACTGGGGATTCGTTGGTTTTTTCGTGCTGCAATGTTTCCATTCCTGCAGCTTCGCCTTCGTGCATACCGGCGTGCAGAGGCGGATCGTGGCAACGGTACAGGAGACCCAGGAATCGTCGGCTCAGGGCGCCTATTTCTTCTATAACGGTATGTTCATGGCGCTGATGACGCTCGCCTCCGGCTACATCTATGCCTGGCTCGGCCTCGCAAGTTTCTATGTCATGGCACTCGTCGCGGTGCTGGGGATGTCTCTTGTCTTCGTCGCCTACTACCTTCAGCCCCAAAGGCTGGTCTCGGGCGGCCAGACAAGGGAAGCGGTGTAGCGCAGGCCGCATTCCCGGTCGCGGGCAAGAAGCAGCGGGCCGTCGAGATCGACGAATTCCGCGTCCTGCGCCAAGAGCACGGCGGGCGCCATTGCGAGCGATGTGCCCACCATACAGCCGAGCATGATCTGGAAGCCGAGGCGCTGCGCCTCCCGTTTCATCACTAGTGCCTCCGTCAGGCCGCCGGTCTTGTCGAGCTTGATGTTGATCGCGTCGTAGCGGTCGCGCAGGCTTGCAAGATCGCCGGTATGATGGACGCTCTCGTCGGCACAGACGAGGACCGGCCGCGCGATGCCGGCGAGCATTTCGTCCCGGCCCGCGGGCAGGGGCTGCTCGACGAGGGCGATGTTCATCTCGGCGGCGATGCGCAAGTGATGTTCCAGCGTTTCCTCGGGCCAGCCCTCGTTTGCATCGAGGATGATGGTGCTGTCAGGCGCGCCTTCGCGCACGGCGCGTATGCGGCGCTCATCGTTGCCGGTGCCGACCTTGACCTTGAGCAGTGCCCTTGCAGAATATTCGCGCGCTTGCGCTTTCATGACCTCCGGTTCGCCGAGCGAGATCGTGTAAGCGGTCGTGAGCGGCTTTGCGGACGCAAGCCCAATACGTTCAGCAACGCTCTTTCCGCCGAGCTTGGCTTCGAGGTCCCATATCGCGCAATCGACGGCATTCCTCGCTGCGCCCGGCGGCATGGCGGAAAGCAGCTCTTGGCCTGAAATGCCTTGTTCGATCAGCGGCCGGGCGGCTTCGATCTGCGCGGCGACGCTTTCCATCGTTTCACCATAGCGTCGGTAGGGGACGCATTCGCCCCAGCCGCGCCTGCCGTTTTCCGTCAGAATGCAGGTGATGACATCCGCCGATGTCTTTGCACCACGCGAGATCGTGAAAGTGCCCGCAATGGGGAAGGAGTTCCTCTGGATTTCGAGCGAGCGTGGCATAATTGCAATCCTGCGAGCATGGAAATTCTATGTGTCTTCGGTATATTAACGCGCCGGGCGTGAGCGATATGTTCGCGAGTCGGCAATGTCGCCGCAAGCCTTGAAAGACACAAGCATTTTGAAGCCCGACACCCGCAAAGCCGCCTCACTGCACGTGGACGACCAAGCCGATGGTGGAGGACGCCGCGTTCATCTCGAAGGCAATTGGCGCAGCGCGAACATCCACCTCGTCCTCCACGACTTCGAGAAGATTTCCCGTGCTAAAGGTGATCTGACGCTCGACCTGTCGGGCGTCACGGATATCGACACGGCCGGTGTCTGGCTGCTGTGCCGGCTCAAGCTGCAGGAAGAGGCGGCCGGGCGTCAGGTTCGTTTTGAAGGCACCAATCCCCACATCGACGAGATGATCGAAGAATTCTCCGAGAAACCGGAGGAGGAAGTGACTGAGGCTGCGATGAAAAGCGGCATTGCCGAGCGCATCTTCGCGCCGGTCGGCAAGATGACCATGGACCTGTGGAATGACCTCACGGCCGCGATGTATATCCTGGGCTCGGCGGTGCGCGGCGCGCAGATGAAGTTCGGGCGCGGCAGCGGTGTTTCTCCGGCATCGATCGTCAACCAGATCGACCACATGGGCGTGCGCGCCGTTCCGATCATCCTTTTGATGTCGTTCCTGATCGGCGCCATCATCGCGCAACAGGGTGCCTTCCAGCTCCGCTATTTCGGGGCCGAAGTCTTTGTCGTCGACCTCGTCGGCATCCTGCAGCTCCGCGAAATCGGCGTGCTCCTGACGGCAATCATGATCGCCGGCCGTTCAGGCAGCGCGATCACGGCCGAAATCGGCTCGATGAAGATGCGTGAGGAAGTCGACGCGTTGAAGGTCATGGGCCTCAATCCGGTGGGCGTGCTGATCTTCCCGCGGCTTGTGGCGCTGACGGTGGCGCTGCCGCTTCTGACGGTGCTGGCGAACTTCGCCTCGCTGTTCGGCGCGGCCGCGGTCGCCTGGGCCTATTCCGGCATCACCTTCGCGACCTTCCTTTCGCGCCTGCACGAGGCGATCACGCTGTCGACGGTGCTCTCCGGCATGATCAAGGCGCCGTTCATGGCGCTCGTCATCGGTATTGTCGCGGCCGTGGAAGGCCTTAAGGTCGGTGGAAGCGCCGAATCGCTCGGCCAGCACGTGACGGCTTCCGTGGTAAAGTCGATTTTCGTCGTGATCCTCATGGACGGGCTGTTCGCCATGTTCTATGCGGCCATCAATTTTTAAGGGTTCAGCGTGGACGGTCAGCAGTCAGAGCCGGGTGAGAAGAAGGAGCGGGACATCGTGCTTTCGGCGCGGGACGTGACCGTCGGTTTCGGCCCGAAGATTGTGCTCGATAAGCTTAACCTGAATATCTACCGCGGCGAGATCCTGGGCTTCGTCGGGGCGTCGGGTACCGGCAAATCGGTGCTGATGAGGACCATTTTGCGCCTTTTGCCGCGCCGCTCCGGCACGATCGAGATCCTGGGCCAGAATTTCGATAAGCTCGATGAAAACCAGCGCAACGCGCTCGACATGCGGCTCGGGGTGCTTTTCCAGCAGGGCGCACTGTTTTCCTCGCTGACGGTGAGGGAGAATATCCAGGTGCCGATGCGCGAATATCTGGATCTGCCGAAATCGCTGATGGACGAGTTGGCGCACCTGAAGATCCGGCTTGTGGGTCTTGCTGCCGATGCGGCAGACAAGTATCCCTCCGAGCTTTCCGGTGGCATGATCAAGCGCGCTGCTCTTGCGCGGGCTTTGGCGCTCGATCCGGAACTGGTGTTCCTGGACGAGCCGACATCAGGTCTCGACCCGATCGGGGCTGCCGAATTCGATGAACTGATCGCCCGGCTGCGCGATACGCTGGGGCTGACCGTCTACATGGTAACCCACGACCTCGACAGCCTGTTTTCCGTCTGCGACCGTATTGCCGTACTTGGACACAAGCGAGTAATGGTTGAGGGAACGATCGACGACATGCTGGCCTATGATGACCCGTGGGTTCAGGCCTATTTCAAGGGCAAGCGCGCGCGCTCGATCGTGCCGCAAGAAGAAACAGCTGCCGGTCGTGCGGAAAGCACTGGCGACAGCCGCGGGAAGTGACCGGAAACGATGGAAACCAAAGCGAACTACACGATCGTCGGCTTTTTCACTGTTCTGGTGATCGCAGCCGCATTCGGCTTCGTCTACTGGATGGCCGAGTACGGACGCAGCGGTCCCATGGCGGAACTCGTCGTGCGCATTCCGGGCTCGGCAAACGGTCTCAGCGTCGGCTCGCCGGTGCGTTTCAACGGCATCCAGGTGGGTTCGGTGACGTCCCTGTCGATCGATGCCGACGACCCGCAATATTCGCTGGCTTTCACCGAGGTGCGCGTGGATGCGCCGATCTATCCTTCCACCAGGGCCATCCTTGAAATCCAGGGCCTGACGGGTGCGGCCTATATTGAGCTTTCGGGCGGCAAGGTGGGTGAGGAGAACATCTTGCAGAAGGCCATCGAGACCGGCAAGCGCGCGGTCATCGTCGCGGATCAATCGAGCGTGACGAACCTCCTGGCGACGGCCGACAGGATCCTCGACCGGGCGAACGATGCGGTGGGAGAGGTTCAGGGTTTTGTCCGCGACGCGCGCGGACCGCTGACGAAGACGCTGCAGAATGCCGAGACCTTCTCCGACGCTCTGGCGAAGAATTCCGGTAACATCGATTCCTTCCTACAGAGCGTTGGCCAGCTTTCCGAAACAGTGCGCAATGTTTCCGGCAAAGTCGATTCTACGCTGGGAGCCGTCGAGGCGCTGGTACGTGCGGTCGATGCGAAGAAGATCGATACTATCCTCAGCAATGCCGAGAAGGTGAGCCGCGATATCGCGAATGCCTCCGGCGACCTGAAGGGTGCGATCCAGAGATTCAACGACACGGCGACGACTTTCAACGATTTCGGGAAAAAGGCACAGACGACGCTCGATCGCGTCGATACGCTGGTGGCGCAAATCGATCCCGCCAAGGTGAAGGGGTCGGTCGACGATATTGCGCAGGCGACGAAGGATGCGCGCGTCGCGGTCGCCTCCATTCGGGACGTCGCCAATACGGTTTCGGCGCGCCAGAAGGATATCGACCAGACGATCCAAGACGTCTCGCAGATGGCCAATAAGCTGAACTCGGCTTCCACGCGCGTCGATGGCATCCTGATCAAGCTCGACGCGCTGTTCGGCACCGACAATTCGCAGTCGCTCTTTACCGAAGCGCGCGCGACGCTCGAATCCTTCAAGAAGATGGCGGACAACCTCAACGCCCGCATCGGTCCGATCGCGGACAATCTGCAGCGATTCTCGAGCGGCGGCTTGCGCGACGTGCAGTCGCTCGTCGAGGATACCCGCAGGACCATGCAGAATCTCAACAGTGCGATCAGTAATTTCGATCAAAATCCGCAGCGGCTGATTTTTGGTGGCGATACGGTGAAGCAATATGACGGCCGGACGCGCCGTTGACATGTATATTTGAGAAGCAGGGGTAATAAAATATGGCCGTATCGCATGTGTTGGCACGCCGTTCATTGCTGGCAAGGACGGCGTTCCTTTTGCCGCTTATGGCGCTGGCAGTGACCGGTTGCGGCACGGCGGCCAAAAACGATACCTTTGATCTTTCCGCCTCCGTCAGCGTTGACGGCCCGGCTGCGAAGCGCAGCCAGATCCTCGTGCCGGCGCCGACGGCACTGAAGGCGCTGGACAGCGAACAGATCGTTGTCCGCGTTTCGCCCTCCGAAATCCAGTATCTGTCGCGTTCCCAATGGAGCGACAGGCTGCCCCGCATCGTGCAGTCGAAGCTGGTCGAGGCCTTCGAAAACTCCGGCAAGCTCGGTGGCGTCGGCAAGCCGGGGCAGGGCCTTGCGATCGACTATCAGGTCGTGACCGATATCCGCTCCTTCGAGATCGACAACAGCGCCGGCGGCCAGGCCGTCGTCGAAATCTCCGCGAATATCCTCAACGATCGCAATGGTACGGTCCGTGCCCAGAAGGTTTTTCGCGCGGCCGTTCCCGCCGCCGGCGGATCGAGCCAGGGTTACGTCAAGGCGCTCGACCGCGCATTTGCAGCGGTGACTGGCGAAATCGTCGATTGGACGCTGCGATCGATCTGACCGAGCCGGTTCAGGGGGGGCCGCCCAATTAGCCTTCGAGTCGACGAAGATGCTCCATGTCGTGGTCGACCCGCTCCATTAAGTCGCTGCTGGCGCGACATATCTCAACCTGCATGAGGCCGTCGGTATTCTCAAAGCTGGAGAGGAGTTCGCCGAGTTGGTGAAGATTGCGGGATATCCTTGCTGAGCGGAGCGATCTTTTCCTCGGAAGCATGGACGTGCTCGCCTGGAACGATCATGCTGTTTCAAGTGAGCTCTATCGTCATCATCGTCATAACAGGGTCCGCGATAGTGGCGCCGTTCGCGTTCGTGGCCACTCTGCTAGTCGTCGCGATATACACTGTGCCGGACGTAGCGCTGGCAAACGCCGTCTTCGCAGTAGGTATCGACAATCCGCTCGCGCACGCCGCCGCTTTTGGATGATCTGTTCGAGCTCGTGTTCGACGATTGGCTTCCTGCCTGCGCCATGCTGGTTGTCAACGCGGCGGCGGCAAATACGACGAGTGGGACGCGCCTCTTTCCTCCCATCACATTCAGCCATCAGGCCGGGGGACTGGACGATCAGATATCCGCTTTGCTACAGAACGGTCCTTTCCGTCTGGCAGAAAACACATGAAATGGGCCGCCTTTGGGCGGCCCTCGTGCAGCAATCTTCTGCTTTGCTTCCGTTAGCTCAGGCGCCCCGCGGCGTGGGCCAACATCGTATAGACCTTGCCGGTGTCCGACGTCAGGTAGGATTGCGTGATCGTCCGGTCGCGGTCTGTGCGGGCGACGTCGGCAAGCAATTTCTCGAAATCGGCGATGTAGCGGTCGACAGCGGTGCGGAATTCCGGCTCGCGATCGTATTTGCGCTTGATCTCGTCGAAGGTTTGCTGGCCCTTCAGCGTGTAGAGGCGGCGGGTGAAGACGTCGCGTTCACCCCGCTGATAACGGCGCCACAGATCGACCGAGGCGTCGTGATCGATCGCGCGGGCGATATCGACCGAGAGCGAATTCAGCGATTCGACGACGTGGCGCGGATTGCGGGTATCGGCGCTGCGCGGTGCCGGCGCGGGCTGGGCGCTCGGGGCCGGCGTGCGTGCAGTCGGCGCTTCCTCGGCGGCTTCATCGCGCGAGGCGCCGCGCAGCAGGTCGCTAATCCAGCCGCCGGTTTCCTGGCGGGCAGGCGTGCCCGGTACAGGCGCGGCGCGCTGCGGCGCAGGGGCCGCCGGCGGAGCGATCGTGCCGCGGAGCGCAAAGCCGTCTTCGACGACGGGCTGGCGGGCGGGCGCTGGGGCAGGCTGCTGGGGGGGCGCGGGCGCCGGGCGCGGCGCGGGTTGGGCCTGTTGGGCGGCGCGCACGACCGGCTCGGAGACTTCAAGCTGCTGCGTGGAGCGGCTGACGATCTGCGAAATATCCTGCAGCGCCTTGATCTGCTCGGCAACGGCACGGCGCATGGCGGCCGCACTCTCCTTGGCTTCTTCCGGAAGGTCGAATGCGCCGCGCTTCAATTCGCTGCGCGTCATGTCGAGTTCCTTGCGGATATCGCCGGCCGAACGGCGGATTTCGTCGGTGGCGCCGGAGAAGCGGGTAACCGCTTCCTCGACGGCTTCGCGAAGCGATTCGCGCAGCTGCTGGGCAGCACCGTCCGATGCGCGGCCCGCCTCGCCGAGCATTCGCTCGACATCAGAAAGCGACGCGGTCAGACCGCCGCGTAGGCGGTTCACCAGGTCGTTCGAGCGACGTTCGGCATTGTCGAAGGTGCCTTCGATCGTTGCGTTCGCTTCTTCGCCAGCCTTGACGATCGAGCTGCGCATCGCCTCGGCGGCTTCCTCGGCGCGCTTTTCCGTCTCCGAAAGCACGCGGCCGATATCGGCGAAGGAGGATTGCACGCCCTGCCGCAGATTTCCGGTGACCTGGTTGGAGCGCTCCTCGGCACGCTCGAAGGCATTCTCGACCATACTGGAGAGGGCACGCATGGTCTTTTCGATCTCTTCGGAACGTTGGACGAGGCCAACGGAGAGGTTCTGCAGGGCGCCTTCGCGTTCCTCGAGTGTCGAGACGAGATTCGACTGCGCAGCTGCGAGCAGGTTTGAAGCCTGGCTTAGAACCTTCGAGTGCTCGTCGAAGCGGCCGATGATGCCGCCGACCTGCGCTAGGGTTTGGCCCGATATGTCGGAGAGGCGGTCCACCTTGCCTTCGAGAAGTCGGGTCGAGGCGGAAACCATCTCCGCCGCCTTCGACGCCGAGTCAGTGAAGCGCGAGGTGGTCTCGCCGAGGCGGCCGTCGACATTTGCAAGATCTTCCGCCGCACTGTTCATCATCATCGCCATCGAGGCGCTGTTTTCGGATAGGCGCTCGATGAGGGCGTTGACGTTGGCAAGCAGGCTCGTTTCAATAGCATTGACCGCCGTGGAAGCGCTTTCGGTGCGGGCCGCGATCGCATTCGCCAGGACTGCGTTTTCGGCGCGCAGGCGGTCCGCACTCTGTTCGGCGGCGGCGGCGATGCGGGCCGCAGCCTCCTTGCCGGCTTCAGTGTAGCGCTCGATCATCGGATGCGCGGTTTCGTCGATCAGGCGCGAGAGCTCGGACGAGCGGCCGGCGAGCATGGAGTTGAGCTCGCGGGTGCGCTCGTCGAGCGTCGAGCGGATCGTCTGGCCGCGGGCTTCGAGCGCCTTTTCGACGTCGGTCAAGGTCGCATCGATTTCGCGTGCGCGCTCTTCCAGACCGGAACGGATCGCGCTGCTGCGGGCTTCGAGAGCCCTGTCGACGTCCGACATGGTCGTGGCGATGCCTTCGCTGGCGCTTGCGATCGTCGAGCGGATTGCGTCGCCGCGGCTCTCCAGCGAAGATTGGGCTTCAGAGAGAGCCTGCGAAATGGCATTCACCTGGCCGCTGACGAGCGTTTCGGCTTCGGCGACCTTGTTCACGATCGCATTGCCCGCCTCGGAGAAGGTCTGGGCGACGGCGGCTGCCTGGCTCGCGAGGCGGTTCTGCGCCTCGGAAACCCGGCCGACGATCTGTTCGGAGCGCTCGTCCATGGCACGCGCGAACTCGCCGCTCTTCTGGTCAAGGCCTTCGGTGAACTGCTGGCCGGTGCGGGCCATCAGTTCGGCCGTACGTGCGGCTTCGGCATCCATGCCCTGGGCAGCATCGGCGACGGCGCTGCGCAGCGTCGAGGCGAGGCCGGCGGCCTTGCCTTCGATCGTCTGATTGACGGCGTTGAGTCCAAGGGTGAGCGCCCGGTCCATGGTGGACAGGCGTTCGTCGATATGCTCGCTGCCGCGATGCATTGCCTGCGCAAGATTTGCCGTACGGTGGTCGATGGACGTCGCGAGATTTGCGGCACGATCGTCGATCGTCATCGTGAGATTTGCAGCGCGTTCGTCGACAGCGGCAGTCAGAGCCGAGGTCCGCTCGCCAATCGCAGCCGCGAGACGTGCTGTGCGCTCATCGATTGCGCCGGCGAGGCTTGCCGCGCGCTCATCGATGGCGCCGGTAAGCGTATCGCTCGTGCTTTCCAGGACTGTCGTAACGCGCAATGCGGCATCATCACCGAGTTCGCGCAGTTGCGAAATGCTGTCGTTAAGTGTTTCCGCAAGGCGGCTGCCTGCGGCATCCACCTGCGTTGCGACACCGCCGACGCCGTCGCGGATGCGGTTTTCTAGAGCGGCAAGGCCCGCTTCGACGCGCGAACCGGTTTCAGCAAAACGGCCGGTCATACCGTCGATCGACTGATCGAGGTGCGTGGAGAAAGTTTCGGCCGAGCGCGAGATTTCGCTTGCCGCATCCTGGAAGCGGCCGGCGATCTGGCCGGCGCCTTCACGCAGGCGCTCTTCGAGGGATCTGGCGCTGCCGTCGATCGTCTGGCGGATGGAGGCTTCATGATCTTCCAGCGACATTTCGAGCATGCTGGCGCTTGCGGCGACCGAGGCGCCGATGGTCGTCGCCTGCTCGGACAGCGTATTACTGAGCTGCGCATGCGCGTCGCTAAGCGAAAGGCTGATCGCATTAGCACGGTCGTCCAGCGTTGCGCGGATGCGATCATGGGCAGAGGCAAGGCCGCCGTCGATGCGGGCGGCAGCTTCGCTGGTAAGCGATTCCATGCGTGCGGCTGCTTCGCCCGTCAACGTCTCAAGGCGGTTGTTGCTGCTGGACAGTGTCGAGGAGAGCGTTGCGACGTGTTCGCTGAGCGACCGTTCGAGCCGTTCCTGATTGTCGGTATAAGCGCTGCGGATCCCCTCTGCCTTGTCGGTGAAGGCGCCGGCAACTCGGGCCTCAGCACCTGCAACGGTATCGAGGAGTGCGTTGGTGCGGGCTTCAAGTGCGCTGTCGAAGCGACTCTGGCTATCGTCGAGCGATATGGCGAGTGCCATCGTCTTTTCGTCAAGGGCGTCGGCCAGGCGGTCGTGATTGCTGGAGAGCGCGCTCACGAGTGCGCTGCTGCGTTCCGCCATGACACCATCGATGCGTTCATGGGCGGAATCCAGGGCTTGAGTGATCGCAGCGGCGCGCTGGGAGATTACGTTGTTGAGTTCGTCAGCGCGGCCGAATGCGGAGGTTATCTGCTCCGTGCCGGCCGAGACGGCAGCCGTAAGGTCGGACGTGGTCGACAGCAGGGTTTCGCGGAATTCCGTCGAACGTGCCGCGAGATTGTTGTGGAGTTCGGACGTACCTGTTGCGAGCGCTAGCGAAATTTCACCCGTGGCGTTCTGCAGAGCAGATGCCAATTCGCTGGTGCGGCCCGAAAGACTCGCCTGCAGCTCGGAAGTGCCGGTTGTGAGAGCCTCGGAGAGCTCGCCTTTAGCATTCTTCAGCGCGGAGGTCAGTTTGCCGGTGTGGCTCGAAAGGTTCGTCCGCAGATCGGTGGTACCGGACGCCAGAGTCTCAGCAATTTCATCCTTTGCGCTCTGCAGCGCGAAGGTGAGCTCGCTCGTGCGGCCTGAAAGGCTGCCATGCAGCTCGGAGACGCCCGAGGCGAGCGCCTCGGAAATCTCGCCGCTTGCGGACTGCAAGGCAGACGTGATCTCGCTGCTGCGGGCCGAAAGGCTGCCATGCAGCTCGGAAACGCCGGTGGCGAGCGCCTCGGAAATCCCGCCGCTCGCAGACTGAAGGGCAGAGGTGATCTCGCTGGTGCGGGCCGAAAGGGCGTTGGAGATTTCGTCGACCTTGCTGCCGAGAGAGCTTTCGAGAACCTCCTGACCCGTACTCAGCGCAGTCGCCAGGGCGAAGGACTGGTCGGTCATCGAGGCGCCAAGGCGCTCGATGCTGGAATTGAGGATGCCGTCGATCGATTCCGAGCCGCCGGCTAGCGTCTCGTTGATGCGCGCGAGGCTTTCCATCAGCTTGGTATCGAGCGAACCAGCGCGCTTGTCGAAAGCGTTTGCGAATTCCGCCACGCGCTCATCGAACGCGGTCGACATCTGGGCGACGGTTGCCTGCAGGCGCTCGTCGAAGAAGCCGGAGCGCAGGTCGAGGTCCATGATGGCGTCGTCGGCGCTGGACTGCAGGCTCTGACGGAAGCTTGCGCTCTTATCGTCGAGCGACGCGTTGAGCTTGGCAAGCACGTCGTCGAGCGTGCCGGTGATTTCGCGTTCGCCGCCGGTCAGACTTTCGTTGATTTCGCGGGTGCGGGCAATCAGGATCTCGTTCAGCTGGCGGGCACGGTCGTTCAGCGCCGCATTCAGCTTCTCGGCGCTGCTGTCCATAGTGGACGCACGCGTTTCGAACTGGCTGAGCAGCTGCTCACCGCGATCATTGAGGTTGGAGGTAAGCGATTCCAGGCGCGTGTCGAATTCGTGCGCCAGTGCAAAACCGGAGGAGGTCAGCGTCTGCAGCAGCGAGTCGGTCTTGGCTGCGAGAAGCGAACCGAGCGACTGGATTGCGGTTTCCGATTTTTCCGTCAGCGTCGCAGCCCGGGTGTCGATCATCGATGCGAAGGCTTCGCCTGACGTCGCAAGGCGCACGGCGATCTCTTCCGTCGCGAGCGAAAGGTCTTCCTTCAGCTGGTCATGGACGCCGACGATCGAGCTGCGGATGCGCTCCGCGTGATTGACGATCGCTTCGCGTTCGGAGCCGAGTTCATGAACCAGGCCCCGCACGCGCAGTTCATTATCGGCATAGCTGCGCTCAAGCGCGTTGACTTCAGAGTGAACCAGGGTTTCAAGCTCGGAAGCGCGCGCGATCGTGCGCTCGATGCCTTCGTTCATGGCGGAGACTTCACGGCGAACGGCTTGGCCGACCGTCATGATGCGTTCGGATGCGATCGTTTCCGGTTCGGAGAGACGCAATGCCACTTCCGCCATGGAGCGGGCGGCGTTGCGCATGTCCTGAGCGCGCGAGATCATGATTGCAAAGGCATAGAACAGAAGCACCGGCACGATGATGCCGATGATGCCGGCAATGACGCCGGGGAGGGCAACGACATCGGTGACGGAACGGATCTGCCAGATCTGCGGCGAGTAGAGCAGGGCCATCAGGCCGACGCCGCCGACGATCCACAGCAGCGAGAAGAGCGTGGCGTTGCGCACAGCCGAACGCGTCGACCCGCCGTCCAGCGATTTCAGAATGGAGGCCGCCGTCATGCGGTTTGCATCGTTCGCCGCAGCCAGTGCCGGGGCGCGGGCCACCTGCTCCGCCCTGGCGCCGCGGCCGCGGCGGCGCTGACTCTCATCCTGGTCCTGCTGATTGCTGCGGGCAGATGGCGTATCGGACACTTTGGCCTCCGGGGCGTCAGGCGTTTTAGCGCCGCGAGACGGCGCCTTCTGCTGGCTGAAGTCGATCTGGAGAGCTTCGTCCAATGCTTTGAACGCCTTGTCCTCGATCGACTCGCTGTACTTGTTGTTCGCCATTCGGTTACGCCTCGTTACATCTCAGCCGGTTCAGCCGCATTACCCGGACAGTGCCGCGTCCGGATGCCAACCTTTGCCTCTGACCTTCCCATCCGAGCCGACGGACGGATAAGCATGTCATTTCAGAGTAGATAGCCGCTTTTTCAAACGGACGGTATCAAAACATTACCACTATCCAATTGGCCAGCAAAGGCGCGTACCATAAACCTAGTCTACTAGTATCGTAGTGACACATCCGGGCTTCCGAGACAATTAATGAAGCCTTGCTAATCACCATCCATTAATCCGTTGTTAACATAATTTAACGCAGGCGGACGTCGAAAAACCAATAATTTAGGGGCGTTAAGCGGTTGTTAACCATAGCGATAGAATTCCGCCCTCAATGTGCCAGAATTTAACGCGATCGCCACTCTCCAACCGCACTGTGAATCCACCTGCGGGGTGAAGACGGGAGAATTGGCACATGGCAGCAGTCAGTATTGCGTTCGAGGCGCCGGATAATTCAAACGGGCCTTGCCCCTCGAAGGGTCGCCCGATCGACCTTGTTCATCTGGCAAAGCAGACGATGGGCGACAAGGCGCTTGAAGTCGAGGTCCTGAAGATATTTGCGCGCCAGGCACGCGCCTGCCTGCAGGAGGTTTCTTCGGGCGATGCAAAGAAGATGCAAGCCGCTGCCCATCGGCTGAAAGGGGCGGCGAGCGCGGTTGGGGCCTTCCAGGTATCCGAAGCGGCAGACATGCTCGAGAACAATTGCGGCGATGCAGCGTGCATGGCCGCGGTCGGAGCCGCCGTCGTCGAAGCCGAAAATTTCATTCTCAAGCTCAGCCGCTAGAGCCGGGCATTTTGAGGCACTCGGCCCGCTGCTCCATTCCGGAACAGCGGGTCTTTTTGTGGCCAGCGGTATGACGCAAATGGAAAAGCCCGTCGCTTTTAAATATGGAATGTAACCGTGAAGGCCGTCGATGTTGACTGCCCATCGGATTTGTTGGAAGAAAAATTTCGATCCTCCCTCTTCATGTAATACCGGAAAGCATCATGCCCAAACTGACTATCGTCGCCTTCGACGGCACGCGCTTCGATCTGGATGTCGATCAAGGCTCCACCGTGATGGAGAATGCCGTGCGCAACTCGGTGCCAGGCATAGAAGCCGAGTGCGGCGGCGCATGCGCCTGTGCGACCTGTCATGTCTATGTCGACGAAGAATGGGCCGAGCGCGTTGGCCCTCCGGAAGCGATGGAAGAAGACATGCTCGACTTCGCCTTCGATGTCCGCCCGACTTCGCGGCTTTCATGCCAGATCAGAATGAAGGCGGCGCTCGACGGACTTATCGTCCAGGTTCCCGAGCGCCAGGCCTGATCTGCGCAAAAAAAGCCTCGCGCGCCGGCTGACGTGCGAGGCGAGGCGGGCGCATAACCATCGGGCGAGGGAGGACCGCCCGCGGCTTAGAACGCGCCAGGAGAACCCAGTAACAAAAGATCAGGTCAATCCCACCTGAACTTCCGAATGTGTTCATATTAGCGCGTGCGGGTTGAGTCGCATATCGCTAATTTTCATCATTAACAGGCTTTGGAGGAGGAAAGCTTCGCGTGAGTTCCGTTGCTCAGCTAACGATATCGCGTGCTTATTCCGAAAATTGGACTACCTTACGCTGCCGGACGAGCTGATTCGCTTGTTAAGCAAGCGCATCATCCTGCTCTGAAAGTTGACCGCCTCGATGCGGTCGAAACGCGCCTGCAACCTGTCGTGTTCGTCTATTCCGCGATTTGATTCTTCCGTGACGAGCTCTTGCATAGCTCCACAGCTGCGCTGGGCGGGCAGTGCGAGGATCCGTCGTTCCATGACACGTGCTTGTGTGCGGGCGATCTCCGCGTGCCGCTCCTCATGCCTCTTGATGTCGCTCGAGAGTGCATCCCAGATCGTCGACAGCTGTTTGCTGGCGCCGTTGCGGTTTCGCCAGCGTGGCAAGATGATCTGCGTGTGAACGGTCACCTTTGCGCTGGCTATGCGGCAGCGGCCGTTGCTCTGCACGTAGGTGGCCTCGCCGCCGAAGCGGATTTTCGTGGCGCCGGGGTGGCGCGCGGACGAGCCGCTCGCCGTCGGCCCGCGGCGGCTCAATTCCTCATCGAGCTCGCCGGCGCTCTTTCCGCGGATGTCGAAATAGGAGTAGCTTTTGGTCGCAACGACTTGAGCCGAGGCGGGAATGCAGAGGGCAGCCGTCATGGAAAAAGCAAGGACGAAACGCATATTACCCGATGCGGAAGGCATTCTTGACGCTACCTGTGTTGAAGTTCGGCGGAGCTTGGGGCATAGCCACCGCGAGCGCAATATAGGGCGTCGGCTTTTTTTATTATCAATGGGATAAACCCCGATGCTACAGCTTCGAAACAGTTTCTGGCGTGTGGCGCATGGCCGCGAAATAGAACTCGGGCCGCGCGGCGTAATCATGGCGATCATCAATGTGACGCCCGATTCCTTTTCGGATGGCGGACGCTACGAAAGCGTGGATGCCGCCGTAGAGCATGCCCTTCAGTCCGTCAGCGAGGGGGCCGCGATCATCGACATCGGCGGGGAGTCGACACGCCCCGGTGCTGCCGAAGTCAGCCGTGCGGAAGAGCAGTCCCGCGTGCTGCCGGTGATCGAGGCTCTGCGCGGCAGGAGCGATGCGCTGATCTCGATCGACACCTACCGGGCGGAGACAGCACGGCTCGCCGTCGGGGCCGGCGCGCATATCATCAACGACGTCTTCGGCTTGCAGAAAGAGGCGGAGATCGCGAAGGTCTCGACCGATACCGGTGCCGGACTCTGCCTCATGCATACGGGTCGCGAACGCGAGAAGCTTCCGGACGTGATTGCGGACCAATATCATTTCTTGGTTCGCTCCCTGGAGATCGCCGCTAAGGCAGGCGTCATGCGCGAGCGGATCGTGCTTGATCCGGGATTCGGCTTTGCCAAGGATGCCGACGAGAACCTGGAGCTGATGGCTCGGTTTGCCGAATTGCAACGTTTCGGATTGCCGCTGCTGGCCGGCACGTCGCGAAAGCGCTTCGTCGGTGCGGTCACAGGACGGGATGCGGCTGAGCGCGACGTTGCGACGGCGGCGAGCAGCGCACTGCTCAGGCTACAGGGTGCTGCGATTTTCCGGGTGCACAATGTCGCAATCAACAGGGATGCGCTGGCGGTCGCGGATGCTATGCTGGCGGCGCGCCGAGATTTCGAGCAAAGAGAAGGCTGATGGGTATGAAATATACAATCACGCTGCAGAATTGCGCCTTCTTTGCGCGTCACGGGGTTCACGATGAAGAGGAGTTTCTCGGCCAGCGGTTCTTCGTCGATGCCGAGCTCGACGTCATCGCAGCGGGTGCGCTCGAAAGCGACTCGATCGACGATACCGTGAATTACGGGATTGCCTTCACCATGATCGAGGAGATCGTCACCGGCAAACGGCGCAATCTGATCGAAGCGCTGGCGCTCGATATCGCCAAGGGCCTTTGCGAAAAGTTTCATCAGGTCAGGCGCGCCAAAATCACGGTGCGCAAGCCGAACGCGCCAGTACCCGGCGTCCTCGATTTCGTACAGGTGAGCGTTGAACACTTTGCCGGTTGATCATTTCAGGCCCGCCACGCTCGGTCTGGGCGGCAATCTAGGCGATCCCGTGAAATCGATGGCTGCCGCCCTGCGGGAGCTCGACGGCCGTGACGATTGCCGGGTCATCGCCGTGTCGCGGCTCTACCGCACGCCGCCCTGGGGCAAGACGGACCAGTCCTTCTTCTTTAATGCATGCGCGGCACTCGATACGTTGCTCGAACCGGAGGTGTTGCTCGACGTCTGTCTCGGCATCGAGCGCGACATGAAGCGCGAGCGCATCGAGCGTTGGGGACCGCGCACGCTGGACATCGATCTGCTAACATTCGACGACATCGAACAGGGAGCGCCGAGGCTGGAACTGCCGCATCCGCGCATGACCGAGCGAGGCTTCGTTCTGATGCCGCTTGCGGATTTTGCCGCGGACGTCATCGTCAAGGGCCGCACCGTCGCTGATTGGCTTTCCCGAGCAGATATCCAAGGCATCGAGATCGCCGATGCCGATCGCGAGTGGTGGCACCGCGCCTGAAATGAAAAAGCGGCGGAAAATCCGCCGCTTAGGGGTGTCTGCTACCGTACAGCTCTTACTCGACGGAGCCGACCGTCATTTCATCGATCTGGCGGGTCAGCGTCAGGCCGATCACAGGGACCATGCGATCCTCGACCTTTACCGACACGGTGACGTTCATCGTCTTGTCGTCGCGGACGCGGGCGATCATCGCGCCGTTCAGCTTGGCGCGGTTCAGGCCGACGACAACGGTGTCCTGTGTCACGGTTCCCGAGACAACATCGAGACCCTTACCGGCGGCGCCATCAAGGAATTTGCCTTTATAACCGCCGCGCGACTGGGTGATGAGGGCGGACATCGGCTGTTTGAAGACGCCGACGCGGCAAGAGCCGTCGAGCTTGATGCCGGCGCCGCCGTCGCTCACGGCAGAACCGATGAGGTTGCAGCTAAATTTCGTGCCCTTGTATTTGCCGGCGACGATTTCGCCCGGACCTCTCCAGTTGCCCGCAACAGACTCGAAGAAAGCCTTGTCGCGTGTGGCGGCGGTTGCAGCAGGGACAACATCGGCCGCCGGAGATAATGCCGCGGCGACGAGCCCGCATACGAAGAGAACTTTGCGCGAATACATGGATTTTCCTTGGCAAACACCACCCGTTACTGGCCAGCAGTCTTGCCGAATAATGGTTAATGCTTGGTTTCCAATGTGCCGAAATGCACGGAAACGAAGGGCTTTCGGAAGGTTCTCCAAATTCAATTCATAGTGCCAGTGCCATGAATTTCCTGCGTTCTGTAATTCCCTCCGTTACGGAAGGCGCCCGGGTGCGAAAATGTTTACTTGCGACCGGTGCGGGGCACTACGGAGGGCGCCAGATCGCCGATGAAGTCGCCGATTCCCGGCCGCTTCAATGCGCGGAACGCAAGCGGACGGCACAGATCCATCGCAGCTATGCCGATACGGGCTGTCATCAACCCGTTGATAATGCCTTCACCGAACCTGGCCGAGAGCTTGGAGGCAAGGCCGTGGCCCAGGACCTGTTGCACGAGGCTGTCGCCGACGGCGATCGAGCCGGTGACGGCGAGATGCGCCAGAACGTCCCGCATCAGGCGGATCATGCCAAGCGTGCCCGGCCTGCCGCCATAGAGCTCCGCCATGGCGCGGATCAGGCGCGAAGCTTCGAAAAGCACGTAGAGCAGATCGACGATCGCGCGCGGGCTGACAGCGGTGACGATCGAAACGCGCTTCGATGAATTGACGATCAGCGCTCTTGCCTGGCGGTCCAGCGGCGCCAGTAATTCGCGTTCGGCGAGCGCGACGAGATGCGGCGCGTCGATGATGTCGCCTTCGGCGGCTTTCAACGTTGCCCGGCCCTTGGCGGTTTCTGGCTTGCCGGCAAGCAGGTTTGAAAGGCTCTTCACAAGGGTGCGTGCCTTTGCGGGCTTCGTCTCCAGGATGGCGGCCTCCGCCTCGGCCTTGATCGTCTGCACCGCCGCGAGGCGCATTATACCCGCCGTTTCGCGGATCACGATGGCGACGACGGCTAGTATGCCGATCGCGAGCGCCGCCAACGCCGTGTAACCAAGCCAGTCGGCGCGGGAAAAGAGGTCGCGGATCAGGCTGTCGGTCCACAGGCCGAAGGCGAGCGAAAGCAGAACGCCGAAAGCAGTTAGTGCGATCTTGGCAAAGGAGGTGCCCCGTTTGCGCGGCACTGCGACCGGCAAAGGGGAAATATCCTTGTCCGAAGTGATGAAGGGGTCGTCTTCGTCCGGTGTGAGGACGACTTCGCCGCCGAAGCTTGCCGGCTTGCGGGCATCCTGCTTCCTGTCCGTCTCGACGGGGCGCGGATCGTCCTCATAGGCAAAGGCCGCCGGGGTGCGGCGCGGCCGGTCCGAATCTCCAGAAGCGGGTTTGCTCATGCGAGGCGGTCTCCAAACAGAAACTGCATGGCCCGGTCGAGCCGGATATGCGGGACCGAAAGCTTGATGCCGCCGCCTGTTTCCTCGAGTTGCGGCGGCCGGAAGCGCACAATGTTCACATCCGGCAATTGGACATCGCGGCTGGCAGATTCAATGCCGTCGAACAGGCTTTCGGGGTCTTCCGGAAGGTCGCCCGGGAAAACCGCCGTCTTCCTTATGCCGTCGAAGCGTTCGCCAGCAATCGTTTCGCCATCGATCGGCGTGCCGACGATCACCGGCAGATCGTGGCCGTCGCGCTTGACGGTCGCCTCCCGCGTGGCGCGCACCGAGGCAAGCGCCATGACGTCGATGCCGGCGCCTGCCATGCCGATCCGGTGGACGGCGCGCTCGACAAGGCGGCGCGTCAGCGCATCGAGACGGTCGTGGCTTTCGTGGTGTAGATGATCGGCTTTCGTGGCGGCCACGAGAACGCGGTCGATCCGGCGGCCAAGGAGCGAAGAAAGCAGCGAGTTCGTACCGGGACGGAAGCAGGCAAGCACATCCGTCAACGCGCGCTCCAGATCCTGGATCGCCTCCGGGCCGCGGTTCATCGCCTGCAGCGCGTCGACGAGAACGATCTGGCGGTCGAGCCGGGCAAAATGTTCGCGGAAGAAGGGTTTGACGACGACGGATTTGTAGGCCTCGTAGCGGCGCTCCATCATTGCCCAGAGCGAACCTTTGGGCGCTTTGCCTTCGGACGGCAAAGCGAGCGGCGCGAAGGTGAGCGCGGGAGAACCTTCAAGGTCGCCGGGAAGCAGGAAGCGGCCGGGCGGCAATGTCGACAGCGAGCGCTCGTCGGCCTTGCAGGCTTTCAGGTAAGCGGTGAAGGCCGTCGCGAGATCGCGCGCCTGCATCTCATCGGCGGGCGCCTTGACATCGGTGGCTCCGGTCAGTGCCAACCAGCCGCGAGAAAGTTTCGCGCGGATGCCGCTGCGGGCGAGCGACAGCGTCTCCCCGCTGAAGGTCCGGTAGTCCTTGGCCAGCAGCGGTAGATCAAGCAGCCACTCGCCGGGATAATCGACGATATCGATCGAGAGACGGCCGGGCGAGAACAGACGGTTCCAGCCACTGGCGCTCTGATAATCCAGCGTGATGCGCAGTTCGGATATGGCGCGGGTCGAATCCGGCCAGACACGGTCCTTCACCAACGCCCGGATATGATCCTCGTACTGGAAGCGCGGCACAGCGTCATCGGGCTGATGTTCCAGTCGCACGGCCGACACCCGGCCGGACTGAACCGGCTCGAAAAGCGGCAGGCGTCCGCCATGCAGCAGGTTATGCACGAGGGACGAGATGAAGACCGTCTTACCGGACCGGGAAAGCCCGGTGACGCCGAGGCGGATAGTCGGTTTGACGAGACTCGAGGCGCGGTCTGCGAGGTTGTCGAGCGCGATACGCGCGTCGCCGGTAAGGGATGTCAGGCTTGGCGGCAAGGCGGATTTCCGATTGTCAGTGCTCAAGCATATAGGACGCGGATGCTGTCCGAAAAAGAAGCGGCGCGAAAGACGTCAGTCGTGCACGAAGTCGATAAGCTTCCACCCTGCGGACGCGCCGTCGAAATCAAGGACTGCAAGGCCCGCCGTGGGAAAGCCGTCCGGCAATGCACGGAGCAGGGCATCGTGACCGATGAGCGCTTCAAGCGTCTGCTCGGTTGTCGGGTTGTGACCGACAAGCATGACGGAGCCAACGGTCTGGCTGTCGATGATATCGAGATAGACCTCAGGGGTCGCGTTGTAGAGTTGGTCGACGTAGCGGATGTCGAGCGACAATCCCATAGCGCGATGCACAGCGTCCGTGGTCTCGCGGCAGCGCCTCGCAGTGGAGCTTATCAAAAGCTCCGGCCGGTAGCCTTTGTCGGCTGCGCGGTCTGCCACGAGTTCCGCGTCGTCATAGCCCTGTTCATTCAAAGGCCGGTCAAAATCCCGTTCGCCGGGCTGCGCCCAGGCGGCTTCTGCATGCCGCAACAGATAGATTCGTGAGGGCGAAGGCAAGGTTGCGGCCATAGAAGATTCCACGATCGAAGGAGCCTTTTCAGTAGCGTCCGCGGATCACCGCCGTCAACCGCATCGGCATAGCGATGGCTCAAAACAGTAAGCTCAACACGCGTTCTTGAACGGGAAGCAAAAACCAGCATTCCTAATAGCGGTGCGAAAATAGACTGTTAGCTTAAAAATATGACAGATTTAAAAATCTGTTTACCTGTCGTATTTGGCTTGAACCCGCGATAGCGCTTGGGATATACACCCCGCCATATGAGATGTTCTTCAGGAGAATCGCGTTGAGTGAGAAGATCGATCTTAGCAGCTACGTTCCCTCGGAAGACGAGGAATTCATGAACGCAAACCAGCGGGCCTACTTCAGAGCCAAACTTGTTGCCTGGAGAAACGATATCCTTAGAGAAGCGCGCGAGACACTTGATCATCTCGCAGAAGAAAGCGCCAACCATCCGGACCTCGCGGACCGAGCTTCTTCCGAAACGGATCGGGCAATCGAGCTTCGCGCCCGCGATCGCCAGAGAAAGCTGATTTCCAAGATCGATGCTGCATTGCAGCGGATCGAAGACGGCACCTACGGCTACTGCGAGGAAACCGGCGAGCCGATCGGCATCAAGCGTCTCGACGCTCGTCCGATCGCAACGCTGTCGATCGAGGCGCAGGAGCGCCACGAGCGGCGGGAGAAGGTTTACCGCGACGAGTGAGCTTTCAAAGTTCTTCGTAGAAATTAAAGGCACCGCAGTCTACGGTGCCTTTTTTCTTGCGAGAGCTTTCCTGCAGGCAGGGCGGCTTACTTTTCGCGATTGACGCTCATTTCGCCAAAGATGCGGGCCACTTCCTTTTGAAGGTCGGCATCGGCGCCGGTGATCGGTGCCATTTCCGGATCGCGGCGCTGCGGGTTGCCGGGCTGCGGCGGAACCGGGCGGGCAGGGGCGCTCGCAGCGGGAACAATGCGCTGCGCCGCAAGCGTATTGTTCATCTCTTCCTGGAGAATGCGCTCGAAGTCGCTGGGTGCTGCCTTCGAGGGGGCGGCCGCGTCGCCCGTCACGACAGGTATGCCTTCGGCTACGGTCGGAAGGCTCTGTGCTGGCGGCGTCGAGACCTGCGGCTCCATCCGCTGCTGAGGCAGAACGCGCTGGCGCGCCGCGTCGAGGATGTCGGCGGCGCTGGCTGCCTCGATCACCGGGGCGGCGGCCCGCTCCGCAGGCCTTGGAATGATCGGCGACAAAGCAGCAGGGCTGGCGGGCTCCCGCTCTATTTTTGTCGCCACGGCCGATGTTGCCGCAGACGGCGCTGCGGGCGCTTGTTCTGCGGGCGCTGCGGCAGGAGCGGTTGCTACAGGATGCAGACGCGGCTCGACGACAGGCGCGGGGGCCGGAGCCGGAGCATAGGGTTCGTCAGGTTCCGGTTCGCGCTCGAAAGCTGTGACGGGTCTTGCCGGCTCGACGGGCGTCGAAACGACAGGCTCCGGCCGAGGCGCCGGCGGGAGCGTGGTGGGTATGAAGGCGTGGTCGGACCCTTCATCTTTCTCCTGCAGGATGCGGCTTTCGATAACGATGTCGGTCGGACCACCGATCATGATCAGATGCTCGACGTCGTCACGGCGCACAAGCACCAGCCGACGGCGGGTATCGACGGCTGCGGCATCCAGCACCTGCAATCGCGGCTGACGGTTCTTGCCGCCGCGTACAAAGGGCGAGGGCGCTCGGCTGCGGAGGATCCACAAGATACCGATCAGGAGCACCAGCGCGATGCCGACGCCGCCCGCTGCGAGGAGGAAACGGCTGCCATAGGCGCCCATTACTTCGTCGAACATGATCTTCTACTCCGGTTGCCGCGTTCGCCATAACATGACGGCTTTTCAGTTCCTTAGGCAATAGGCAGCCTGATTGTCCAGTCATGTCCGAACGCCAGGATATGTTTCTGCGGCGCATGGTTGTCGAAAGTGGCGCCGTTCGTTGTGAATTCAACCATTCTTGGCTCTTCACAGTGTTTTTGCGGACGCAGCAACTTGCTAAGAAGGAACGAACGCCTGATTCCTGCTTTGTCTTGAGATTATAAGCGAATGTTGGACAGGCTTATGTGAGGAATAGATGACGACACCACGTCAGGCTGATGACTACAATGCCCCGATCGTGGATCGCGGAGGACGCTCGGGAACGGCTGTTCGCATCATTCTTCTCGCGCTTGTGCTTGTCGCAGCCGCAGGCAGCTTTGTGTACTTCAAGGATTCTCTCGAAAACGAAATGGTCCTCGGCGTGCTGGGCGTGCTTGCCATGGTCGGCATCTTCTTCCTCGTTTCCTCGGTCATCGGCTTCATCGAGGTCATGCCCCAGCGGCAATCGGATAGTCTCGCCAGGTCATTTCTCAACAGCCATCCGGACGGTTCGCTGATTACCGATGGGAAGGGCCGGATCATTTATGCCAACGCGGCCTATGGAAAGCTGACCGGCGCCCGCAAACCGACCGAAGTGCAGACGCTCGAAGCACTGCTTTCGCGCCACCGGGAATCGAACGAGGCGCTTTATCGTCTGTCGAACGGGCTGCGCGAGGGCAAGGAAGGCCAGGAGGAGTTCCGTCTGCTGCGCAGCCTTGGCCCGGCAACGAACAATTCTGGCGCTCATTGGTACCGTCTCAAGGCGCGAACCCTGCGAACCGAGGAAGGTGCCGGCAAGCCGCTGCATATCTGGCAAATCAGCGACATCACCGCCGAACGCGATGACCAGGAGCGCTTCTTCAAGGAATTGCAGAACGCGATCGATTACCTCGACCATGCGCCGGCAGGTTTCTTCTCGGCAGGGCGCAAGGGCGAGATTTTCTACCTGAACGCAACACTTGCCGAATGGCTGGGCCTCGATCTCACGAAGTTCGTGCCCGGCTCGATGACGATCGGAGATCTCGTGGCGGGCGGCGGCCTGGCACTGATCCAATCGGTGCAGGCCGAGCCCGGCCTCAAGAAAACCGATACGCTCGACCTCGACCTCAAGAAGGCGAACGGACAGAGCCTGCCGGTGCAGATCATACATAGCGTGACGTCCATGCGCGACGGCGCACCGGGCGAGAGCCGGACGATCGTGCTCAGGCGGCAATCGGGTGGCGACGAGAACGAGCAGTCCGCTTCCGCCGCGGCAATGCGCTTCACGCGCTTCTTCAACAACACGCCGATGGCGATCGCCTCTGTCGACGGCGACGGTCGGATCCTGCGCACGAATGCGCCATTCCTCAAGCTCTTCTCCGGCATCGTTTCGCGCGATGACGTCGAAAATGGCGCAGCGCTCGAAGTCATCCTTCAGGAAAGCGATCGACAAAGGCTGAAGGATGCCCTGGTGGCGGCAAAGGATCGCCAGGGCGATATCCCGCCGATCGACTCGCGCATGCCGAACGATGAAGCGCGTCATTTCCGTTTCTACGTCAACGCTGTCATCGACCAGAGCGACGAGGCGCCGGAAGAGGCCGCGATCGTTTATGCCGTCGAGATGACGGAGCAGAAGGCGCTGGAAGCGCAGATGGCGCAGACGCAAAAGATGAATGCGGTCGGCACGCTTGCCGGCGGAATCGCCCACGACTTCAACAACGTGCTGACGGCGATCCTGTTGTCGTCCGACCATCTGCTGCTGCAAGCGCGGCCATCCGATGCAAGCTTTGCCGACCTGATGGAAATCAAGCGCAATGCGAATCGCGCCGCGGTTCTCGTCCGCCAGCTGCTTGCCTTCTCGCGCAAGCAGACGATGCGTCCGACGGTATTGAACCTTACGGATGTCGTCGGCGATCTGCGCATGCTTGTCGACCGGCTGTTATCCGGCACCAACGTCAAGCTCGATGTCGAATACGGCCGTGATCTCTGGCCGGTGAAGACTGACCTGTCGCAGTTCGAGCAGGTGCTGATCAATCTTTGCGTCAATGCGCGCGACGCGATGCCCGAAGGCGGCAAGCTGACGCTGCGCACCCGCAACGTGACGGCGGCGGAAGTGGCCGGTTTCAATTATTCCTACATGCCCCATGAGGACATGGTGCTGATCGAGGTGGCCGATACCGGCACCGGCATTGCGCCCGACATAATGGACAAGATATTCGAGCCCTTCTTTACGACCAAGGAGGTGGGCAAGGGCACAGGTCTCGGGCTGGCGATGGTCTACGGCATCGTCAAACAGTCCGGCGGCTATATTCAGCCGGAATCCGAAGTCGGGAAGGGAACGACCTTCCGGGTCTTCCTGCCGCGCCATGCCATCGACCCGGCTGTCGCCGCCGAGGCGGACGCTGTTGCCGCAGCCGAGGCCGGTGCGGCTCCACAAATGCCGGCCGCAGCTCAGCCGGAACAATCGGAAGATCTGACGGGCAACGCCGTCATTCTGCTCGTTGAGGACGAGGAAGCGGTGCGCCGCGGCGGCAAACGCATGCTGGAAACCCGCGGCTACACCGTGCACGAGGCCGGCTCAGGCGTGGAAGCGCTCGACATCATGGACGAGCTGGACGGCAAGGTGGACATCGTCGTTTCTGACGTCGTCATGCCGGAAATGGACGGGCCGTCGCTGCTGCGCGAATTGCGCAAGCGGTATCCGGACCTGAAATTCATCTTCGTTTCCGGATATGCGGAAGACGCTTTCGCCCGCAACCTGCCGCCGGACGCCAAGTTTGGGTTCCTGCCGAAGCCCTTCTCGCTGAAGCAGCTCGCCGTCGTCGTCAAGGAAACCCTGGAAGGCGAATAGGGAGGCGGCAAGCGCCTCCCGTCAAAATCTCAATCGTCGAGCGCCACGGCAATTTCTGCCGCCAGCCGGGCATTGTTCTCGACTAGCGCGATATTCGTCTGGAGGCTCCGTCCGTCGGTAAGATCGAATATCGTGCTGAGAAGATAAGGTGTCACGGTCTTGCCGCTGATTTCGTCGCGCTCGGCGCTGTCGAGTGCCCGCTCGATATAGATCTCCATCTCCTCGCGCGGAATTTCATCTTCTTCCGGAACTGGGTTGGCGATCAGCATGCCGCCCTCGATGCCAAGCTGTTCGCGGGTGATCTGGAAATTGGCGATGGCGGCCGGGCTGTTCAACGTCAGCGGGCTGCGCAGGCCCGAGGAACGGGACCAGAAGGCCGGGAACTCGGCACTCTCGTAGGTGACGACAGGAACGCCGCTGGTCTCCAGCACTTCCAGCGTCTTTGGAATATCCAGGATCGCCTTTGCGCCGGCGCAGACGACAATGACGCCGGTGCGGGCAAGTTCTTGCAGGTCGGCCGAGATGTCGAAGCTCTCTTCGGCACCGCGATGCACGCCGCCGATGCCGCCCGTCGCAAAGACCTTGATGCCGGCACGGGCAGCGGCGATCATCGTGGCAGCAACCGTCGTGGCACCGGTGCGGCGCTCGGCGATCGCGAAGGCGAGGTCGGCGCGCGAGACTTTCATCACGTCCTTTTCCTTCGCAAGCTTCTCAAGCTGTTCCGGCTCCAAACCGATATGCAGGACGCCGTGAATGACGGCAATCGTTGCCGGAACGGCACCCTGCTCGCGGATTATCGCCTCGACACTGCGAGCCATTTCGATATTGCCTGGGTAGGGCATGCCGTGAGTGATGATCGTCGATTCAAGCGCCACCAGCGGCGCACCGCGCTGCTTTGCGGCGGCAACCTCCTTGGAATAGGAGACCGGCAGGAGGGGGGAGATCGGTTTCGTCATTGTCTCTTCCGTTTCATCGATGTTGCCGCTTCAATGCAGAATTCTGGCACGCTGAACAAGGGCAAGTGTTTCCGCAAGCAGTTCCGCGGAGAGTTTTTCGTTGACGGCATAGGGCGACTGGACCGTGAGGGCAGCAGCGGCCACGCCGTGCCTCAGGGCTTCCTCGAGCGGCAGATCCTGCATCAAGGCTGAGAGGATGCCGGCTGCGAGCGAATCTCCGGCGCCCGTTACGTCGGCGATGGTCTCGACCACGGGCGGCCGCAGGCAGAAGGTGCCGCCCTTGCCGAAGGCGATCAGTTCGCGCTGCCCGCGTGTGACGACGCCGCTCTTTAGGCCGATATCACCGAGCAGTGACACCCAATCCTCCGGCTTGTCCGGGCATTGGCCGGTCAGGGCTGCGGCCTCCGCCTCGTTGAGGAAGAGATGGTCGATCCCGCTGATGCAGGGCTTGAGCTTGACCACCTTTGCCGGCGATATGGCAATCGCGGCCACGGGTACGGCGAGCGCATTGGCGCGGCTGACGATTGCCGCGATCGTCTCTTCCGGCAGGTTCGCATCGAAAAGGATCAGATCGTTTGCCGCGAAGGCTTCGCGCACCCAGCGGATCGCCAGCCGGCGCGGGAGGAAGTAGCGGTAAAGCTCCATGTCCGCCAGCGCGATCACCAGGTTGCCGTCCCGCTCCAGAATGGCCGTGTAGCTCGGCGTTTTGCGATCGAGAAAGACGAACGGCCGGTCGTTGATGCCGGCTGCATATGCCGCCTCCGTCACCATCTCGCCCGCCGGATCGCCGCCACGCGGCGAGATCATGGTGACGTCCAGGCCGAGCCGTGCGAGGTTTCTCGCAGCATTGAAGCCGCCGCCGCCCGGTTCCTCGAACCAAGCGCCCGGGTTGCTGGCGCCGGGCGCCGTCTCGCCGGAAATGCGCCCGCGCCGATCGATATGCGCGCCGCCAAGAACGAGGATTCTTTTCATCGCCCTGAATGCTCCCAGCCGATGGAAGAAACGAATCGTAGCAGGGCGCCGGATGCGACAGCCTTGGCGTTTCGCCTCCTAAGGCGTTGCTTTGCATTGATAAAACATATATAGAACACGGGCTGTTTTACCTTTTTCTTTCAATTGTTTGGGCACCTATTGCGCGCCTGGAACAAATAGGGTACAAACCAGACATTGCTCAAGCGGCTTCAATAACCTAAAGGTGGATCGGATGTCTCAAAATTCATTGCGGCTCGTAGAGGACAAATCGGTGGACAAAAGCAAGGCGCTTGAAGCGGCACTCTCACAGATTGAGCGGTCGTTCGGCAAGGGCTCGATCATGAAACTCGGCTCCAACGAGAATGTTGTCGAGATCGAAACTATTTCGACCGGTTCTCTCAGCCTCGATATCGCGCTCGGCATCGGCGGTTTGCCCAAGGGCCGCATCATCGAGATCTACGGACCGGAAAGCTCCGGCAAGACGACGCTTGCGTTGCAGACGATCGCCGAAGCGCAGAAGAAGGGCGGCATCTGCGCGTTCGTCGATGCAGAACATGCGCTCGATCCGGTCTATGCCCGCAAGCTCGGCGTCGATCTCCAGAACCTCCTGATCTCGCAGCCGGATACCGGCGAACAGGCGCTCGAAATTACCGACACGCTGGTGCGCTCCGGCGCCGTCGACGTTCTCGTCGTCGACTCCGTTGCAGCGTTGACACCACGCGCCGAAATCGAGGGCGAGATGGGCGACAGCCTTCCGGGCCTTCAAGCGCGCCTGATGAGCCAGGCGCTGCGCAAGCTCACGGCGTCGATCTCCAAGTCGAACACCATGGTCATCTTCATCAACCAGATCCGTATGAAGATCGGCGTCATGTTCGGCTCGCCCGAAACGACGACAGGCGGCAACGCGCTGAAGTTCTACGCCTCCGTCCGCCTCGACATCCGCCGTATCGGCGCGGTCAAGGAGCGCGAAGAGGTTGTCGGCAACCAGACCCGCGTCAAGGTCGTCAAGAACAAGATGGCGCCTCCTTTCAAGCAGGTGGAATTCGATATCATGTATGGCGAGGGTGTCTCGAAGACTGGCGAACTGATCGATCTCGGCGTCAAGGCCGGCATCGTCGAGAAGTCCGGTGCCTGGTTCTCCTATAACAGCCAGCGCCTCGGCCAAGGCCGCGAGAATGCCAAGCTCTTCATCCGCGACAACCCGGATCTCGGCCGCGAGATCGAGATGGCGCTTCGGCAGAATGCGGGGCTGATTGCCGACCGCTTCCTGCAGAATGGTGGGCCGGACGCCAACGATGGCGATACAGACGCAGACATGTAATTTGCAGCTTTAGTTTTGATGTGTCGAAACCGGCCGCATTCCTTGATCAGAATGCGGCCGGTTCTCTTTGTCTGCTGGACAGTGGTTAATGCGGACGATAAAAGCCACTGGATTTGAGTTTGACCTGCCTTGGGCAGCATTGAAGGGCATAGCATGAGCGGCGTGAACGATATCCGGTCGACCTTCCTCGACTATTTCAAGACGAACGGCCACGAGATCGTGTCGTCGAGCCCGCTCGTGCCGCGCAACGACCCGACGCTGATGTTCACCAATGCCGGCATGGTACAGTTCAAGAACGTCTTCACCGGCTTGGAACAGCGTCCCTACAAAACGGCATCGACGGCGCAGAAGTGCGTCCGCGCCGGCGGCAAGCACAATGACCTCGACAATGTCGGCTATACCGCGCGCCACCATACCTTTTTCGAGATGCTCGGCAATTTCTCCTTCGGCGATTATTTCAAGGAACGGGCGATCGAGCTTGCCTGGAACCTGATCACCAAGGAATTCGGTCTCGACGCCAAGCGCCTGCTGGTGACCGTCTATCACACGGACGACGAAGCCTTTGACCTCTGGAAGAAGATCGCCGGGCTTTCGGACGACAAGATCATCCGCATTCCGACCAACGATAATTTTTGGGCGATGGGCGATACCGGCCCGTGCGGTCCCTGTTCGGAAATCTTCTACGATCACGGCGATCAGATCTGGGGCGGCCCTCCCGGCTCTGCGGAGGAAGACGGCGACCGCTTCATCGAGATCTGGAACCTCGTCTTCATGCAGTATGAGCAGTTGACGAAAGAAGAGCGCGTCGACCTGCCGCGTCCTTCGATCGATACCGGCATGGGACTGGAACGCGTGGCGGCGGTGCTGCAGGGCAAGCACGACAATTACGATATCGATCTGTTTCGCGCGCTGATCGAAGCTTCGGAGGAGGCAACGGGCGTCAGGGCCGATGGTGAGCGCCGGGCGAGCCACCGCGTCATCGCCGACCATCTGCGCTCGTCCGCATTCCTCATTGCCGATGGCGTGCTGCCGTCGAACGAAGGCCGCGGCTACGTGCTGCGCCGCATCATGCGCCGGGCCATGCGCCATGCGCAGCTTCTGGGCGCCAAGGAGCCGCTGATCTTCAAGCTGCTGCCGGCGCTCGTCCAGCAGATGGGCCGAGCCTATCCGGAACTCGCACGCGCCGAAGCACTGATTTCCGAGACGCTGAAGCTCGAGGAAACCCGTTTCCGCAAGACGCTGGAGCGCGGCCTGTCGCTGCTTTCCGACGCGACGACCTCGCTCGGCAAGGGCGATATGCTCGACGGCGAGACGGCATTCAAGCTCTATGACACCTACGGCTTTCCGCTCGACCTGACGCAGGATGCGCTGCGCGCCCGCGAGATCGGTGTCGATCTCGCCGGCTTTACCGATGCCATGGAGCGTCAGAAAGCCGAAGCCCGCTCTCATTGGGCCGGCTCAGGCGACAAGGCGACCGAGACCATCTGGTTCGAACTCAAGGAGAAGCATGGCGCGACCGAATTCCTGGGCTACGACACGGAGACCGCTGAAGGCGTCGTCCAGGCGATCGTCAGGGACGGTGCCGCAGTCGCATCCGCCTCGACCGGCGACAAGGTGCAGATCGTCGTTAACCAGACGCCGTTCTACGGCGAATCGGGCGGCCAGATGGGCGACACAGGCATCATCAGCTCGGACCATGCGAAAGTGGAGATCACCGATACGCAGAAGAAGGGCGAAGGCCTGTTCGTGCATTCAGGGACTGTTGTCGAAGGTTCGCTGAAGGCCGACGAGGCCGTCGCGCTGACCGTCGATCATGCCCGCCGGTCGCGGCTGCGCGCCAATCACTCCGCAACGCACTTGCTGCATGAGGCGCTCCGCGAAGTGCTGGGTACGCACGTGGCGCAGAAGGGTTCGCTGGTCGCACCCGAACGCCTCCGTTTCGATGTTTCGCACCCGAAGCCGATGTCCGCCGAAGAGCTCAAAGTCGTCGAGGATATGGCAAACGAGATCGTGCTGCAGAACGCGGCGGTAACGACGCGGCTGATGAGCGTCGACGACGCGATTGCCGAAGGCGCCATGGCGCTGTTCGGCGAGAAATACGGCGATGAAGTGCGCGTCGTCGCTATGGGGCAGGGCGTGCGCGGCACGAAGGCCGGCAAGCCTTATTCGATCGAACTCTGCGGCGGCACGCATGTCGCCGCGACCGGTCAGATCGGGCTTGTGCGCATCCTCGGAGAAAGTGCCGTCGGCGCGGGTGTCCGCCGCATCGAGGCGGTCACCGGTGAGAACGCCCGCGAATATCTGGCCGAACAGGACGAGCGCGTGAAAGCGCTTGCTTCGTCGCTGAGGGTTCAGCCTGCCGACGTGCTTTCGCGCGTCGAAGCGCTGATGGACGAGCGTCGCAAGCTCGAGCGGGAACTCGCCGATGCCAAGCGCAAGCTTGCCATGGGTGGCGGGCAGGGCGGCTCGACGGACGCGGCGCGTGAGGTTGCCGGCGTGAAATTCCTCGGCAAGGCGGTTACTGGCGTCGATCCGAAGGATCTTAAGGGCCTTGCCGATGATGGCAAATCCAGCATCGGTTCGGGCGTCGTAACGCTGATCGGCGTTTCCGACGACGGCAAGGCGAGCGCAGTCGTTGCCGTAACGTCGGACCTGACGGCGCGGTTCAGCGCCGTCGATCTTGTGCGCGTCGCATCTGCTGCCCTTGGCGGCAAGGGCGGTGGCGGCCGGCCGGACATGGCGCAGGCGGGCGGCCCAGACGGTTCCAAGGCCGACGAGGCGATCGAGGCGGTGGCGGCAGCACTTGCAAGCTGATTTCATCTCTGCCGATGAGTTTGAAGGCGGGGGCTAGTCCTCCGCCTTTGTGTGCGTGCCCCTGATCCACGCAATTGCGCAGGATTTGTCAAATCGGGTCATGGTTTTCTGTAGCCGATCGATTTGCACGAGGCTTTGACATGAATGGCGAAACGGCATGGGCACTCTATGAAAACCGCCTGCGGCGGGTTTCGGCCTATATCCACGATCATCTCGATGAGGATCTGGACATGGAGCGCCTTGCCGAAATTGCCTGCATGTCGAGCTATCACTGGCATAAGATTTATCGCGCGATTTACGGCGAGACGCTGGCGGCGACCGTCAAGCGGCTGCGGCTGCATCGTGCGGCGGGCGATATCGTCCGGACGAATCTCACTGTCGGCGAGATTGCGAAGCGATCCGGCTATCCCAATCTCCAATCCTTTAACCGCATCTTCAAGTCGGTCTACGGCATGCCGCCGGCGCGCTACCGGAAAGAGGGAAGCCATAAAGCCTTTGAACCCTCACCTAACGGAAAGACAGCGTCCATGTTCGACATAACCTTACGGAAGATAGAGCCGATCGAATTGATTGGCGTACGCCATACCGGTTCCTATATGCAGATCGGCAAGGCGTTCGAGACGCTCTTCGGCGCGCTCCATGCCCGCGACCTGGCAAAGCCGGAGATGCGGATGATCGGTGTCTATTTCGACGATCCGGATATCGTGCCGGCGGAAAAGCTGCGCTCCATCGCCTGTGCGACTGGCGGGTCAGGCGTTCCGATAGACTCGCCGTTCGAACGGCAGACGATCGAGGGCGGCGAATATGCCGTTCTCCGCCATAAAGGTCCCTACGCCGATATGCACAAGGCCTATCAATGGCTCTACGCGCAATGGCTTCCGAAATCTGGCAGGCAGATCAAGGATAGCTTGATGTTCGAGGAATATCTTAACAATCCTCGCGACGTTCCGCCGACCGAATTGCTGACCGATATCTACATGCCGCTCGCATGAAGCCTATTGCATCTGCTTCATGACTTCATCGTCCAGTGCGGTGGCTCGCCTGTAGCCTTCGCGGTTGGTCACGCGGCCAAGATAATCCGCAAAGGCCTGGCGCTTTTCGAACGTGCCGAAGCCCATCCCCCAGCCGATATGCGAACCGACGTAGACATCGGCGGCCGTGAAGCGGTCGCCGGCGATATACGGCGAGGCGCTGACAGCTTTTTCGAGGGTATCCATGACGTCGCCGAAGCTGCCGTAACCAGCCATCCTGCTTTTTTCGGCGGGTGTCACAAAACCGAGTGCACGGTTCGTGGCAGCGGCCTCAAGTGGGCCGGCGGCGAAGAACATCCATCGGTAATAGCTGCCGCGTTCATTCGGCTTTGGAGCGAGCTCCTTTTGCGGAAAGGTGTCGGCAAGATAGGCGCAGATCGCGGCGCATTCGGTGACGACCGTATCGCCATGCCGGATCGCCGGCACCTTGCCCATCGGGTTCACGGTCAGGTATTCCGGTGCCTTCATCGTGCCGTCGAAGGTCATGATTTCCGTGCGGTAGGGAACGCCGGTCTCCTCCAGCATCCAGCGGACGATGCGGCCACGCGACATCGGGTTCGTATAGAATATCAGTTCTTCCGCCATGTTCTCCTCCTCTTATTCTAATTCCGGTTTAGCGTGCGCCTAAGCAAAATCAAGCCTTCCGCTCAAAGCGCCTTGCGGTACTGGATGAAGCCGGAGCGCTCAGCGATCTGGTCGTAGAGGCGCCGCGCCGCCGCATTGGTCTCATGTGTCATCCAGTAGAGGCGTCCGGCGCCATTTTTGCGCGCAAGGTCGGCAACTGCCTCGATCAAGGCCGCTCCAGTTCCAAGGCCTCGCTGGTCGGCTTCGACATAGAGGTCCTGTAGATAGCAGGTCCATTGCGGCAGCCAGCAGGAGCGGTGGAAGATGGCGTGCACGATGCCGGTGAGGCGGCCATGGCCATCGAAGGCGCCCAGCGCGTACATCTCTTCGGCCCGGTCGTGGAAGCGGCTCCAGGTCAGGTCGGTGGTCTCCAGCGGAATAACGACTTCGTAGAAGCGCTGGTAGGCGGCCCACAGAGGCTCCCAGGCGGCGCGGTCAGACGGCTGCAGCGGGCGGATGGTCGTGGTCATTCTCGTGCTCCCCATTCTGTCGCTGAAATGAAAACGGCGGGAAGAACCCGCCGTTTTGTTGTTCGATGTCTTCGGGTGCCTCAGGCGCCCATGGCTTTCTGCAGATTGGAGTCGATCTTGTCGAGGAAGGCAGTGGTTGAGAGCCACGGCTGGTCAGGGCCGATCAGCAGTGCCAGGTCCTTCGTCATGAAACCGGCTTCGACGGTGTCGACGCAGACCTTTTCCAGCGTCGAGGCGAAGCGGGCGAGCTCGGCATTGTCGTCGAGCTTAGCGCGGTGCGCGAGGCCGCGGGTCCAGGCGAAGATCGAGGCGATCGAGTTCGTCGACGTCTCCTGGCCCTTCTGGTGCTGGCGGTAGTGGCGGGTGACCGTGCCGTGTGCGGCTTCGGCTTCGACCGTCTTGCCGTCCGGCGTGAGCAGAACCGAGGTCATCAGGCCGAGCGAACCGAAGCCCTGGGCAACGGTGTCGGACTGAACGTCGCCATCATAGTTTTTGCACGCCCAGACGTAGCCGCCGGACCACTTCAGTGCCGAAGCGACCATGTCGTCGATCAGGCGGTGCTCGTAGGTGATGCCGGCTTCCTTGAACTGATCCTTGAACTCGGCCTCGTAGACTTCCTCAAAGATATCTTTGAACCGGCCGTCATAGGCCTTGAGAATGGTATTCTTCGTCGAGAGGTAGACCGGCCACTTGCGCATCAGGCCGTACATCATCGAGGCGCGGGCGAATTCGCGGATCGATTCATCGAGGTTGTACATGGCCATGGCAACGCCGGCGCCCGGCGCGTTGAACACTTCCCTCTCGATGACATGGCCGTCTTCGCCGACGAACTTGATGGTGAGCTTGCCCTTGCCCGGGAACTTGAAGTCGGTTGCGCGGTACTGATCGCCGAAGGCATGACGGCCGACGACGATCGGCTGAGTCCAGCCCGGAACGAGGCGCGGAACGTTCTTGCAGATGATCGGTTCGCGAAAGATGACGCCGCCCAGGATGTTGCGGATCGTGCCGTTCGGGCTCTTCCACATTTCCTTGAGGCTGAATTCCTTCACGCGGGCTTCGTCCGGCGTGATCGTCGCGCACTTGATGCCGACGCCGTATTTCTTGATGGCGTTGGCGGCGTCCACCGTGACCTGATCGTTGGTCGCGTCGCGGTTTTCGACCGAGAGATCGTAGTAGTCGATGTCGAGGTCGAGATACGGATGGATCAGCTTATCCTTGATGAGCTGCCAAATGATGCGAGTCATTTCATCGCCGTCGAGATCGGCGACGGGATTGGCGACCTTGATCTTCTTCATGTATCTGCCTCGTAAGCTGGATGGGGACGCGTGTCCCGGGTGGGTGACGAAAAAATCCCGAGCGCTATAGCATTGCGAGCCGGGAACGCAAAGCCGCAAGCGCCATTCAAAGCGCATTTTGGCGTGCTTTGCCAAGTCTGAAGATTCGGCTAGTGTCCGTCGCTCTTGCACTTCGAACCGGATATTTCAACATGAAGACGATCGCCCTTGTGTTTCTCGCTTTTGCTGGTCTTCCGACCATCTGCGATGGAGCGGAGATTCCGGCGCCGGTGCAGGAAATCATGGATGCGACCGTCAAGAACTGGTCGGGCAACGACACCGAATGGATCGACATCTTCGGCCCCGAAACGCTCGACAAACTCTACAGCAAGAATTTTATCGCGAAGTATCACGAGGCTGAGAAGCACCCGGCGATGGAGGACGGCATCTCGCCCTTCGACTACGACGTGATCGTCAACGCCCAGGACGCATGCCCGCTCCAGGACCTGATGTTGACACCTCAGGTAGCTGCGGACGGCAAGGGAGAGGTCGTCGTCAGCTTCCGCAAAATGGCCTGCGGCGATGGCCCGGAGGCGCAGACGATCTCGACCGTGCGTTTCGAAATGGTCACTGACGGCGGTAAGCCACTGATCGACGACATCGTGATGGAGAGTGCCGAGACAAAGGAAATGCGCTCGCTCAAGGCGGAAATGGTGACCATCGCAAAGGGCGAGTAACGGCGACGCCCGATTTGATCGGCGGTACCCCAAACAGGTCTATCCTGCGGCATGGGCCTTGCCGTTTCGGTTGTGCAAAGCTATTCCCCGCATGAAAGCAAGGACAGCATTCATGGCAGGCACGAACAGCGAGCGTAAACTTTTAACCGAAGGACCGGTCATCATTCTGGTCGAGCCGCAGATGGGCGAGAATATCGGCATGGTGGCGCGCGCGATGGCGAATTTCGGCCTTGCCGAACTGCGCCTCGTCAATCCGCGCGACGGTTGGCCGAACGAGAAGGCACAGGCCGCCGCCTCGAAAGCCGATCACGTCATCGAAGGCACTAAGGTCTTCGAGACGCTGGAGCAGGCGGTGGCCGACCTCAATTTCGTCTATGCGACGACGGCGCGCGAACGCGATGGCTTCAAGCCGGTGCGTTCCCCGGTGGTAGCCGCCGAAACGCTGCGGGCGAAATTTCGCTCGGGCGAGGGCACTGGCATCCTTTTCGGCCGTGAACGCTGGGGTCTGACCAACGAGGAAGTAGCGCTCGCCGACGAGATCGTGACCTTCCCGGTCAATCCCGCCTTTGCCTCGTTGAACATCGCGCAGGCTGTGCTTCTGATGTCCTACGAATGGATGAAATCCGGCATGGAGGATACAGGTGCCGTGCCGTTCCAGGCGACGTCGCAGACGCAATCGACGAAGGAGCAGCTCTTCGGCCTTTTCGACCAGTTGGAAGAGGCGCTAGAGGCGCGCAATTATTTCCATCCTGCCGGGAAAAAGCCGAAAATGGTGGACAATCTGCGTGCAGTCCTTTCCCGCCGCGCGTTCACGGAACAGGAAATCAGCGTGCTGCGCGGTGTGATATCCTCCCTTGACCGCTTCTCGCGCAAGTATCCGCGCGGAAGCCGGCCGCCTGCAGACGCCAAGGAACAGCCAAACGATGACATCAGCGGCCAATGAGCTGAAACCGGTCTTGATCTTCGATTCCGGTATCGGGGGGCTGACTGTGCTGCGCGAAGCCCGCGTGCTGATGCCGGAACGTGGCTTCATCTACATCGCCGACGATGCGGGATTTCCTTATGGAGGCTGGGAAGAGCAGGCGCTGAAGGAGCGTATCATCACGCTCTTTGGCAAACTGCTCGGGGAATACGATCCGGAAGTCTGCGTCATCGCCTGCAATACGGCATTCACCCTGGTCGGTGCCGACCTGCGCGCCGCCTTTCCGCAGAAGACCTTCGTCGGCACGGTGCCCGCGATCAAGCCCGCCGCCGAGCGGACGCGCTCCGGCCTCGTCTCCGTGCTTGCCACCCCTGGCACGGTTAAACGCGCCTATACCCGGGATCTGATCCAATCCTTCGCGCAGCAATGCCACGTACGCCTCGTGGGCTCGGAAAACCTGGCGCGCATGGCGGAGGTCTATATCCGCGGTGATGCCGTCTCGGACGAGGCGATCATGACGGAAATCGACCAGTGCTTCGTCGAAAAGGACGGCCGCAAGACGGACATCGTCGTGCTTGCATGCACGCATTATCCCTTCATGGCGAACCTTTTCCGGAGGCTGGCGCCATGGCCCGTGGATTGGCTTGATCCGGCGGAGGCAATCGCTCGGCGGGCGCGCAGCCTTGTGCCGCAGGTGGCCGATGGCGTTCACCCCGACAATTTCGACTTTGCGGTCTTCACTTCTGGTAATCCGGATTTCGCCACAACGCGCTTGATGCAAGGCTTCGGGCTGACAGTCAGGTGACGATTCTGGCGCTCAGTCGTGATAGGATACTGTGCACGATCGGATCAACGTCGAAGGTGGGCGTGCAATGGCAACGGGCGATGACTTGCGGCGCATCGCGCTATCACTTGAGGGTACGGTTGTGGCCCCGCATTTCGACCGAATGGCATTCAAGGTCGCGCGGATCTACGTCACACTCGCCGCCGACGGCCGCATGGCAAACTTCAATTTCACGCCCGACGAACAGCAATTCAAATGCATGATGTTGCCCGATGCCTTCTCGCCGGTACCGAATGCCTGGGGCAGGCGGGGCTGGACGGCCACCGATCTGTCGCGGCTAGGCGAGGAGGATCTCGAGAATGCATTGCGCATGGCGTGGATGCATGCGCAGCCTGGAAAGCCGGCCCGGCGATGAACGCCAGACCGCGTAGGCGGAATATTCGCATTCGCTGTGGGTTGTGCAAACGCGTGGGCGAAATGCCTTGAAATCTTTGATAGACGGAAGCGCGCCGTTTCAGGACAATGGCGTTCGTATCATTGAGTCTCATCTGAATAGGTCATTGCATTGCAGGTTGGTATCGATATGGGAATGGCGTCAGGGAACACCCCGGCGACGCTCGATATCGAGGAGCTTCTGGCGACCCGTCTTCTCGTCCAGGGCAATTCCGGCTCCGGCAAGTCGCATCTGCTGCGACGGCTGCTTGAACAGTCCGCGCAGTGGGTCCAGCAGGTCATCATCGATCCGGAAGGCGACTTCGTCACGCTCAGGGACCGATTCGGCCATGTCGTCGTCGATGGCGAACGGACCGAGGCTGAGCTTGCAGGCATCGCCAACCGTATCCGCCAGCATCGCGTATCCTGCGTCCTGACGCTGGAAGGTCTCGACATCGAGCAGCAGATGCGGGCTGCGGCCGCCTTTCTTAACGGTATGTTCGATGCCGATCGCGAATACTGGTACCCGGTGCTCGTCGTCGTCGACGAGGCACAGATGTTTGCCCCGTCGGTCGGTGGCGATGTTTCCGAAGACGCCCGCAAGATGTCGCTAGGCGCCATGACGAACCTGATGTGCCGCGGCCGCAAACGCGGACTGGCGGGCGTGATCGCCACGCAGCGCCTCGCGAAACTTGCGAAGAACGTTGCCGCGGAAGCCTCGAACTTCCTGATGGGCCGCACCTTCCTCGACATCGACATGGCGCGTGCCGCCGACCTTCTGGGCATGGACCGTCGCCAGGCTGAAATGTTCCGCGATCTGAAGCGTGGTAACTTCGTGGCCCTCGGTCCGGCATTGTCGCGCCGTCCGCTGCCGATCCAGATCGGTGCCGTAGAAACCTCAGCGCGCTCGTCGAGCCCGAAGCTCATGCCGCTGCCGAATGCGCCGCGGGATGTCGAGGATCTGATCTTCACGCCTGACCCTGAGGAATTCCAGCGGCCAATCATGCGCCGAACGGCTCCGGCACCACGGCCGACGACGGACATTCTGGCAGAACTTTCGCGCTCGGCGCCCGCTGCGACGGCGACGCCGGCCGAGCCGCGTGCAAACCATCCGGATCTCTCCACGGAGGAACGCGAGGAACGGCTTTCGGCTGTGCTTTTGGAAATCCTCGACGATCCGGCTTCGAGTTTCCGGACGGATTCGGTACTCTATCAGGAATTCCTGGTGCGGCTGCGCATGCGCCGCCTGCCCGGACCGCCGATGTCGCTGCCGGAGTTCCGCCGGCACGTGGCAATCTCGCGGTCGGGCGTCGATGCCGCGACGGCCGGCACGGAAGCCTGGGCGACGGCGCTGTCGCTTTCCACCGGCGTGACCGACGATCTGCAGGGCGTGTTCCTGATGTTGGCCAAGGCCGCGGTCTGCGGCGAGCCTTGCCCCTCCGACGCCCGGATAGCGCGCGCCTACGGCACGCATTCGGCTCGCCGGGCAAGGCGTCTCCTCGGCTATTTCGAGGAGCAGGGTACGATCGTCGTGCACACCGATTTCGCGGGCAAACGCATCGTGGCTTTCCCAGATATGAACTGCCAGACTGCGCCAGGCGATGCGAATGCGCCTGATGATGCGCGACAAGCGGCGGAATGATGGACAGCTAGGCTTCAATCCGATGGAGAGCTTCGCCACCGCCGATGACGGCATCGGTCTGATGCCTCGGTCGAACGTTGCCAGAATGTGCCAACCAACCTGAGAATTTTGTGATGTTCGCACTTGCGATCAACGAGCAGCTGAATACATCCATAAACGCGATATTCCTCCACGCGCTCCGCTGTTGACATTTCCATGACGAGCCCCTAAAGAGCGCGTGAGCACCGGGCAGCAATGTCCGGTGTTTCATTTGACATGTCCCGTGGATTTGTCCTGTTCGCGTAATGGGATAGTCCTGTCGGGCTTTCGGAAGAAAGCCAAAGGAGGGCGTGTTTCCTTCGCGCGGTTTGATAACAAACCGTCCTAACATACTGAAAGGAAATACGATGAGCAAGCGCGAATCGTCCAAGTACAAGATTGACCGCCGTATGGGCGAAAACATCTGGGGCCGTCCTAAATCCCCGGTGAACCGCCGCGAATACGGCCCGGGCCAGCATGGTCAGCGCCGCAAGGGCAAGCTTTCCGACTTCGGTGTGCAGCTGCGCGCCAAGCAGAAGCTGAAGGGTTACTATGGTGACCTGCGCGAGAAGCAGTTCCGTGCGATCTTCGACGAAGCTAACCGCCGCAAGGGTGACACCTCGGAAAACCTGATCGGTCTTCTGGAGTCCCGTCTCGACGCGATCGTCTATCGCGCCAAGTTCGTTCCGACCGTTTTCGCTGCCCGCCAGTTCGTGAACCACGGCCACGTGACCGTGAACGGCGTCCGCGTCAACATCGGTTCCTACCGTTGCAAGGCCGGCGACGTCATCGAAGTTCGCCAGAAGTCGAAGCAGCTCGTAATCGTTCTGGAATCCATCGGTCTCGCTGAGCGTGACGTTCCGGAATACATCGAAGTTGATCACAACAAGATGGTTGCGACCTTCGCACGCGTTCCTTCGCTCTCCGACGTTCCGTATCCGGTCGTCATGGAGCCGCATCTGGTGGTCGAATTCTATTCGCGTTAATCAACGCGAGGCGTTTTCGCATACGGAAAAGCCGCCTCCTGGGCGGCTTTTTTGTTCACTGGAGAGAAGCCATGGTGGATTTGCAGGCCGTCCTCGACAGCATCTACAAGGAGCTGACGCCGCGCATCGGCGAGGGCAAGGTCGCGGACTATATCCCTGAGCTTGCAAAGATCGATCCGAACCAGTTCGGCATGGCGGTCGTGACGGTCGACGGCAAGATCTATCGCGCCGGCGATGCCGATGTGCCGTTTTCCATTCAGAGCATTTCAAAGGTCTTCATGTTGACCTTAGCGCTCGGCAAGGTCGGCGAGGGACTCTGGAAGCGCGTCGGGCGCGAGCCCTCCGGGTCAGCCTTCAATTCCATCGTCCAGCTCGAGCATGAGCACGGAATCCCGCGCAATCCCTTCATCAATGCCGGGGCAATCGCCGTCACCGACGTGGTGATGGCCGGTCATGCGCCGCGCGAGGCTATCGGCGAACTGCTGCGCTTCGTTCGCTATCTGGCGGACGACGAGTCAGTGACGATCGATGAGAAGGTGGCTCGCTCCGAGACACTGACCGGATACCGGAATTTCGCGCTCGCCAATTTCATGCGCGCCTATAAGAACATCGATCATCCGGTCGAACATGTGCTTGGCGTCTATTTCCATCAATGCGCGCTGTCTATGAGCTGCGAGCAACTGGCAAGGGCGGGGCTGTTTCTTGCAGCCCGTGGCAGCAATCCCATGACCGGCCATTCGGTCGTGTCGCCGAAGCGCGCGCGGCGCATCAATGCACTGATGCTCACCTGTGGCCATTACGACGGTTCGGGTGATTTCGCCTATCATGTCGGTCTTCCCGGCAAGAGCGGCGTGGGCGGCGGTATCTTCGCCGTTGCCCCGGGAGTCGCCTCGATCGCCGCCTGGTCGCCGGGTTTGAACAAGGTGGGCAATTCGCAGCTTGGGGCCGTGGCGCTGGAGATGCTTGCAACGCGCACAGGCTGGTCGGTTTTCGGCGATTGATGCTTCGTTCACGCACGGCTTTCTGCTAAGGCAGAGTTATTGGATTTGGTAGAAAGATGAATATCGCAGCCAACATTGATGAGGCATTCGGGGAGGCTGCAGAAGGGGGCGTGATCGGCCATGCGCTCTTTGCCGATGCCCCGCGTTCCGTCTCGTTCAACAAGCTGCGCAAGCGCCTGCTCCGGCAGGTTCGCCAAGCCTTCGACGATTTCGGCATGCTGAGGGGCCAGAAGCGCTGGCTGGTCGGCATTTCCGGCGGCAAAGATTCCTATGGTTTGCTGGCGCTGCTGCTCGACTTGCAATGGCGTGGATTGCTGCCTGTCGAGCTGATCGCCTGCAATCTCGACCAGGGCCAGCCGAACTTTCCGAAACAAATCCTGCCGGACTATCTGACGAAGATCGGCGTGAAGTACCGCATCGAATATCGAGATACCTATTCGATCGTAAAGGAAAAGGTGCCGGAGGGGGCGACCTACTGCTCGCTCTGTTCCCGTCTTCGCCGCGGCAACCTTTACCGCATCGCGCGGGAGGAGCGCTGTGATGCTCTGGTGCTCGGCCATCACCGCGAGGATATCCTCGAGACCTTCTTCATGAACCTTTTCCACGGCGGGCGTCTCGCCTCTATGCCGGCGAAGCTGCTTAACGACGAAGGCGACCTTATGGTGCTCAGGCCGCTTGCATATTGCGCAGAGGACGACATGGCGAAGTTTGCAGCGGCCATGCGGTTTCCCATCATCCCCTGCGATCTATGCGGCTCGCAAGACGGCCTTCAGCGCAATGCGATGAAGGATATGCTTGCGGATATCGAGCAGCGCATGCCGGGGCGCAAGGACACGATGCTGCGGGCGCTCGCGCATGTGAACCCCTCACACCTGCTCGATCCGCAGCTTTTCGATTTTTCCAGCCTGATGGTCACAGAGCCGTCACCGAAGAGCGCATAACTGGGTTAACGCTCAAAAGTAAGGAAATGCCATGACTTCGACAATTGATGTGACGACGCTCTGCGATCTCCTCAGGCGGGCGGCGAAGGCCGAGATATTGCCGCGCTTCCGGCGGCTCGGCAGCGGCGACGTGCGGGTCAAGACCGAGGCGACTGACCTGGTGACGGAGGCCGACGAGCAGGCTGAGCGGATGATGAAGGTGGAGGCGGCAAAACGCTGGCCGGACGCAGTCTTCGTCGGCGAGGAGTCGGTTGCTGCCGACCCTGCGCTGCTCGGCAAGCTGCAGGGAGCAGATCTTGCGATCGTCGTCGATCCGGTCGACGGCACCTTCAATTTCGCTTCCGGCATTCCCGCCTTCGGCGTCATGGCTTCGGTCGTGTCGAAGGGTGAAACCGTTGCCGGCGTCATCTACGACCCGATGGGCGACGATTGGGTGATGGCGGAAAAGGGGGGCGGCGCCTGGCTGCGACGGCCGGAAGGCGAGGCCGAGCGGCTTTCGGTGGCAGCGCCGGTGGCATTGGAACAGATGGTCGGAATGGCTTCGACCGGCTACCTGCCGAAGGAGAAGCGTCCGGAAATTCTCGCAAATCTCGCAAAGGTACGATTCCTCGTGAACTACCGCTGCGCCGCGCATGAATACCGGACATTCGCGGCAGGACACGTGCATTACCTGATGTATAATAAGCTTATGCCCTGGGATCATCTGGCGGGAACGCTGATCTGCCAGGAGGCGGGCGCCCATGCCGCCCGTTTCGACGGATCGGCCTACCTGCCGCACCACGTCGACGGCGGCTTGCTGATCGCTCCGGACAGGGCGTCGTGGGAGTTGCTACGGCGGGAGGTTTTCACGGTCTGAGGACTGAGGGCGTAAGCCTCGATCCATGCCCGACATATAGGGAGAAATGCATATTTCCTCCCAAGCTGTTTTGATCAGATCCGCCCCGCTTCTAAGCGGGGTTTTTCGTGTCAGGCCGGGCTTAGTTCGTCGAACTTGTCGTCACCTGATCGACCGGGATGCCCGGCGAGTTTTGCGGGAGGGATGCGATTGCGAACATCGCAAAGGCATAAGCGGCAAATACAGAAGCCGCGACGGTGGTCTTGATCATCTCTTGCTCCATCGTTGCCAGGGCAGATTAGCCCGAAAGGGCGATGGCCACAAGAAATATGAACGCCAGATGAACAAAACGTCATGGAAAGCCTATTGATCGTCGCAAGCGGCGTGCCGTCAGGTTGCTCGGTACCCGAGCGAATGCGCTGGAACGAGTCGCCCGGTGATTCGTTGAGTCGAATGTTTTGCGTGAGGTATTGCGTCATGGAGAAAGAGGACATCCGGAAATTCCCGCCCGTCAGGATCAAACTCGGCGGACGCTATCGCGTCGTCAGGACGGTTCACGATGCCTACAAGCTGATGGTCACCGAGTGGCCGATCCATGATGGCCCGGCGCTCTACCGCGCCGAGATTACATGTCTGGATGCCTTCAACGATGCGACGCCGGCCGCTGAGGTGCGGAAGAAGTTTCTGGTCGCGGCAAGCGAGGCGCACCTGGAATATGTTGTCTGATTCGGCGTGATGAGCTCCACTGATATTGGCAATCTGCTCGGTACCGGTAAAGAGGCGGAGGTCTATGAGCACGGGGCGCTGGTCCTTAAGCTCTACAGGGTCACCGCGTCCAAAAGTGCTGCGTTGAGAGAAGCCGCGGTTTTGGCGCTCATCGAGCCATTTGGCCTGCCAGCGCCAAAGGTTTCAGACGTCAGACAGTACGGGGACCGCTGGGGACTGGTGATGACCCGGGCCTGCGGTCAGCCATTTGCCAACGCGATGATCTCACAACCCGCGCTGATTCCAAAATACCTGGATGAAATGGTGCGGCTGCACAGGGAAATCCACCGCCAATCCGCACACGCCCTTCCCGGGCTTAAGGCGAGACTGGCCTCGAATATTTGGCATGCGCCATCATTAAATAGAGCACATCGTGAAAGGCTTCTGGCGGGGCTTGATACCCTGCCGGAGGGGAACGTTCTCTGTCACGGAGATTTTCATCCCTGGAACATCCTCGGCTCTCCTGGTCAGGCGATGGTCGTGGATTGGTTGGACGCATGCGCCGGCAGCCCGGCCGCCGATGTCTGTCGCACCTATGTCCTAATACGTCATGAAGCGCCCGAAATAGCTGCTTGGTATGTCGAAACCTATGCAAGAGCCGGCGGCCTTGCCCTTGGCGATATTTTCGCCTGGTTGCCCTTTGTTGCCGCGGCCCGGCTGGCAGAGGGAGTTTCGAAGGAAGAAGACGAACTGATCCGCATGGCTGGCGCGAACTGGTCAGATATCTGATCGCGCGCCAATCGCAAATTCTCCAAATCGAAGTTCCCGCTGCCGGCGCAAGGCGAAGGCTGACATGGCACACCATCACAAATGCGCAGCACCCGGTTCGAGTTGCGGGCTGTCGCCCGGGTGGGTGAAGAGTTTGCCCTTTTCGGCAAAGAGCGTGGCGACGATGGTGATCGCGCCGAAAACCGCAAAGCCTGCGAAGAGCGGCTGGACGGTGCCGTTGAAGAGCTGGCCGACGCCTCCTCCCAGCAGCGCGCCGACGGAGGTCGAGACGAAGCCGGTGATGGCGGTCGCCGTCCCTGCAAGATTGCCCATCGGTTCCAGGCTGATTGCCGTGAAGTTCGTGGCGATGACCGCAAACATCATCAGCAGAATGGAGAACAAGGCGTAGTCCAGCGCGAAATTGACGTTGGCATCGAGCGCCATGACGTAACCGAATGCCGAAATCACCGTAAAGAGGATCATTGCTGTGTGCGAGATGCGGCGCATGCCGAAGGTGCGCACGAAGAAGCCGTTGGCGAAGTTGGCAACGGCAATGCCGCCTGCCGTTGCAGCAAAGGCTATCGGCAGCCAATCGCCGAGGCCGTAGACTTCACCGAATACCTGCTGGACGGAGATCACATAGGCGCTGATTACGCCCGTGAACATCGTGAGCCCGATCATATAGCCGCAGGTGATGCGGTTGGTGAGAACCGTCCTGAAGCCTTCGACGATCGAACCAACGGAGAGCGGGATGCGCTCATCGACCGGCAGCGACTCCTTCAAGCGTAGCAGTGCCCAGAGGAATAGGACTGCGCCGACGATGCCGAGCAGGATGAAGATCCAGTGCCAGTCGGCGTAGCTGATGATCAGCTGGCCGACGGAAGGCGCGACGATCGGCACGATCATGAAGACGATCATCACGTAGGACATGACGCGGGCCATTTCGCGGCCGCCGAAGCAGTCGCGGACAACCGCCATCGTGGTGATGCGTACCGCGGCACCGCCAATACCCTGGATGAAGCGCATGACGAGCAGCATCTCGAAGCTGCCGGTCAGTGCCGCGCCGAACATCGCCAGCACGTAGACGGCGAGGCCGCCGAGCAGGATGCGGCGGCGGCCGAAGGTGTCAGAAAGGCTGCCGAAGATGATCTGCGAGACACCAAAGCCGAAGAAGAAGACACCGATGATGAGTTGGGCATCGTTAGTGCTCGTCACGCTCAACGAGCGGCCGATGGCGGGAAGCGCCGGCAGCATGCTGTCGATTGCCATGGCGATGCTGGCGGTCATGATCGCGATGGTTATGACAAATTCCGTGAAGCCCATGCCGATTCGGCTGGAGCCCTGATTTTCAGTGTGCGGTTTATGCTGCGGGATCATTCTTCAAATCCAGTCAATGTAAAATGGTTAGACGGCCCGCTCACAGACGCGGATTGTGAGGCTGAAACAGACGGCCCTTCTCGGCGATCAGGACGAAGACGAGTCCGATGATCGACACGGCGAAATAGCCGGAGACCATCGGCAGCGCCGTCCCATCGAAGGCCTGGCCGATAGCCGCGCCGATGATTGCGCCGCCGATCGTACTCATGAAGCCAAGGACGGAGGAGGCGGTGCCTGCCACGTGGCCGAGCGGCTCCATGGCGAGCGAGTTGAAGTTCGAGCCGATCCAGCCGAACTGAAACATCGCAATGCCGAAGAAGCCGATGAATAGGAAGAAAGGCATCGGCTGCGGGCCAACGACCTGCACGATCATCCAGAGCGTGTTGACGGCGACGAAACCGAGCAGCGATCCATGTGACAGCCGCCGCATTCCGAACTTGCCGACGAAGCGCGAGTTGAGAAACGACGCAATGGACATGAAGACCGCGACAGCGGCGAAGGCGAAAGGGAAATAGACGCCGAGATCGTAGATGCCGACATAGATCTGCTGCGCGGAGTTGATGAATCCGAACAGCGAGCCGAAGATGAAGGTGGTTGCAAGCGTATAGCAAAGTGCGATGCGGTTCGTCAGAACGAGCTGGAAGCCGCTGAGGATCGAGCGTGCGGTGAAGGGGCGCATGTTGCGTGGATCGAGCGTCTCCGGCAGGCGATAGAAGGTCCATGCGGCGATTGCCGCCCCCATTGCGGCGATGAAGACGAAGATCATGTGCCAACTCGCAAAGAGCATGATGATCTGGCCGCTCCCGGGCGCGACGACGGGTACGATCATGAACACCATCATGATCAGCGACATGACTTCGGCCATCTGCCGGCCGCCGTAGATGTCGCGGACGATCGAAATTGTGATGACGCGCGTTGCGGCAGAGCCGATGCCCTGGATGAAACGCAGAACGAGTAAGCCGGCAAACGAGGGTATGAAAGCAATCCCAATCGCCGAAGTGATGTAAATCGCCAGACCGACGAGAAGCGGCAGGCGACGGCCGAAGCGGTCGGAAATCGGGCCATAGAAGAGCTGAGCGCCGCCGAAGCCGAGAAGATAGGACGAGACGACGAATTGCCGGTGGTTTTCGCTTTCGACGCCCAGATTGGCGCCGATCTGCTGCAGAGCCGGCAGCATGATATCGATTGCCAGCGAATTGGTTGCCATCAAAAAGGCGGCGAGGGCGATAAATTCACGCTTGCCCATGGGCGTCTGGCCCGCGGACACGGCTTGAGATGAATCTGTCACAATGAAAATCCCATAAACAGGTCAAGGCGCTGTTGAGCACAGCGCCTTGAACTCGAATTAGAACAGATTTGGAAACCGGACGGACGCCCGGTGACCTGTCAGGCGGCGCGGACCGTCACACCGTTTTCCTGGAAGTGCTGCTGCAACTCGCCGGCCTGGAACATTTCCCGCACGATGTCACAGCCGCCGATAAACTCGCCCTTCACGTAAAGTTGCGGGATTGTCGGCCAATTCGAATAGTCCTTGATGCCCTGGCGGATTTCCGAATCGGCGAGCACGTCAATGCCCTTGTAGTCGACACCGAGGTAATCGAGGATCTGGACGACCTGGCCGGAGAAACCGCACTGCGGAAACTGCGGCGTGCCCTTCATGAAAAGGACGACGTCGTTCGTCTTGATTTCGTTGTCGATGAATTCGTTGATACCGCTCATGGGACCTAATCCTTTCAACAGGCAGGTTAAAGGCCTGCCGTTTCAATCGTGAGCCTTAGATAGCATGTGATGGCTCAAATTCCAGCCGCCAAAATCAAAAAAAGATAAGCATGCTTACGGTGGATAATGGCACGATGCCGGAACGCCTAGCGGCTGCGCTGCCTGCTGCGGGCAGTGGCGGTGCGGCGTTTGCTGACCTGCTTGCGGGCGGGCTTATTCGCCGTTGAGGCAGTGCGGGTGAAGCGCCCCGTCGAGGAAGAGCGCGTCTGGCGCTTCTTTCGCTTGGTGGTGGTTCGGACCGCAGTCTTCTTGAGGATTTCCTTGAGCACGGTCTCGACAACGCCGCTCACGAGTTCCTTCACGAAATCAGCCATTCAGCCCTCCAGCACTCGAAACGCTTCGTGGCTATTGAATTCCGGATGCTTTCGGTTAGCAAGCGCTCTTCAACAGCACGAGAGCTTTTTCCGCCACATTTCACATGCATGCGCGTTTTGCGAATTGGCGGGCCGAGATCGCCGGAAAGATATTTATGGAATTGATCAAGAAGAGGGTGGTGCTTCACTTCCCGGGTTTCGAACCGCTGGATGGGAAGGCTCACCGGGCGCGCTACGAGCGAACCGCCAGACAAAGCGGAAAGGTTTGGGGCTTCCAGGCCCAATTAGGCGAAATAGACGATTGCCACGAGTTTGCGAAATTCGACGTACTCGCCGCTTCCGATTTCTGGCAGACCGCAAGCAGGGTTCATGTTTTCGATCATGACGTGCTGGTACAGCATCTTAGCGCCAAACCGGCGGCAAAGCGGATAGTCGCCGGCTTTGCCGCCTGCGGCCGCATCATCGTGGACGGAGGATTGGTCGGCTATTTCCGCCATGCCTGGCGCTTCGGCCTTTTCTTCATCTTTCCGTTCGTGCTGATGCTGCTCGGCCTCATGCTGATGGCCACGATCGCTTGGGTGCCGATGGGCTTCGGTCTCGGGGTTTGGCATATCGTCTGGAGCCTGCCGGCGGCGGCTGCCTTCTTCGTCTATCTCTTCCTGCCTTTCGCCGAACGCTTCTACACCCTGCATCTCTTCGCGGATTGGGAAATGGCGGTTGCGCTCGGGCGCATGGATCGCCCCGAGGTCGACGCATGGCTCGAGCGCTGTGCGACTGCGGCGCGCGAGGCGCTGCTGGATGATGCTGATGAATATGTGATCTCGTCGCACAGCATGGGCTCGAGCGTTGCCGCGCATGTCGTCGGTCTGCTGCTTGAGAAGGAGCCGGCACTTTTCGACGGCAAGAAGGTCGTCTTTGCTTCGCTTGGTTCGGCTGTGCTGCAATGCGCGCTGCTGTCACCCGCAAAAGCGCTGCGAGCCCGTGTCGGGCTGATCGCATGCTGCCGATCCGTCTTCTGGCTCGACGTGCACTGCCTGACGGACGCCATCCATTTCTACAAGGTGCCGGTTGTGGCCGCAGCGGGCCATCAGGACGCGCCGCAGGCAAGAATGCAGTTCATCCGTGTCAAGCAGATGCTGACGCCGGAACACTACAAGAAGATCAAGCTGGATTTCCTGCGGGTGCACCGACAATACGTGCTGGGGCCGGACTTGCGCGCAGCCTTCGATTTCACGCTGCTGACGGCCGGACCTTTGCCCGCCGCTCGTGTCGCCGACGGCGGACTGCAAAAAATGCCCGGATTGTGACCGGGCATTCCCAATTATCGACGCATCATTCCGGGGCCGATGTCTGCAGCGCCAGTGCGTGCAGGATGCCGCCCATATTTCCTTTGAGGGCCTCATACACCATCTGATGCTGCTGGACGCGGCTCTTGCCCCGGAAGGCTTCGGCCACGACTTCAGCGGCGTAATGATCACCGTCGCCAGCAAGGTCGCGGATCGTCACCTTGGCACCGGGTATCCCGGCCCTGATCATGTCTTCGATATCGCCGGGTTTCATGGCCATGATCGTAACTCCTTGCACATCATTCCGCAGCGACAAGTGCCTCTGCGCTATCCATGAACTCAGGGAACCACGATTCATGGGCGTTGCGCAATTGCTGAATGGGGAGCGACAAAAGATCATCGACAACGAGGTCGCTGCCGGCAAGGGCGCCGAGGCGGCGGAAGGGCACGCCGGCGCCTTCTGCATTGGCGCAGACGAAATCGGCGACGTCGGGTTTGACCGCGATGACGTAGCGTGCCTGGTCTTCCCCGAAGAGGAGGGCGTGCGGCGCGCCCTTACCTTCGGCAAGCGTCACCATCAGGCCCTTGCCCGATGCCATCGCCATTTCCGCGAGCGCCAGAGCGAGGCCGCCGGAAGAGATATCGTGGCAGGCGGTGACCTGGCCGTTGCGGATTGCGGAACGGACGAAATCGCCGTTGCGGCGTTCGGCGAAGAGATCCACTTCCGGCGCGGGACCATCGATGCTGCCGAGGATATCGCGCAGGTAGATCGAGGAGCCTAGATGGCTGCCGTCGGTGCCGATCAGGATCAGCTGATCGCCTTCGGATGCGCCGCCGATGCGCGCCATCGCCTGCCAGTCTGGCAGCAGGCCGACGCCTGCGATCGTCGGGGTTGGCAGGATCGCGATGCCGTTCGTCTCGTTGTAGAGCGAGACGTTGCCGGAAACGATCGGGAAATCCAGGGCACGGCAGGCTTCACCGATGCCTTTTACCGCTTCGACGAACTGGCCCATAATCTCCGGCTTCTCCGGATTGCCGAAATTGAGGTTGTCGGTCGCAGCCAGCGGCTCGGCTCCCGTCGCGGTGATATTGCGCCAGCATTCGGCAACCGCCTGCTTCCCGCCTTCGAACGGATCGGCCTCGACATAACGTGGCGTGACATCGGACGAGAAGGCGAGCGCCTTGGTCGGATGGCCTTCGACGCGGACAACGCCGGCGTCGCCGCCTGGAAGCTGCAGCGAATTGCCCTGGATCAACGTATCGTATTGTTCGTAGACCCAGCGGCGGCTGGACTGGTTCGGCGAGCCGACGAGCTGCAGCAGCGCCTTACCATAATCGTCCGGTGCTGCTACGAGCTCGGCGGGGAGAGGAGCGCGCTTGCCGGATTCCCGCCAGGGGCGGTCGTATTCCGGCGCCTGGTCGCCGAGGTCCTTGATCGGCAGGTTGGCGACTTCCTCACCCTGATGCACGACGCGGAAGCGCAAGTCGTCGGTGGTCTTGCCGACGATCGCGAAATCGAGGCCCCACTTGACGAAGATCGCCTTGGCGACCGCCTCCTTGTCCGGCTCGAGGACCATGAGCATACGCTCCTGGCTCTCTGAGAGCATCATCTCGTAAGCGGTCATCTGCTCTTCGCGGACTGGAACCTTGTCGAGTTCTAGCAGGATGCCGAGATCGCCTTTGGCACCCATTTCGACTGCCGAGCAGGTGAGGCCGGCCGCGCCCATGTCCTGGATGGCGATGACGGCGCCGGTCTGCATCAGTTCAAGGCAGGCTTCCAGCAGACACTTCTCGGTGAAGGGGTCGCCGACCTGGACGGTCGGGCGCTTTTCCTCGATCGACTCGTCGAATTCGGCGGAGGCCATCGTCGCGCCGCCGACGCCGTCGCGGCCGGTCTTGGCGCCCAGATAGACGACCGGCAGGCCGACGCCCTTGGCTTCCGACAGGAAAATGGCGTTCGATTTCGCGAGCCCCGCTGCAAAGGCGTTGACGAGGATGTTGCCATTATAGCGGGCGTCGAACTCGACCTCGCCGCCGACCGTTGGAACGCCGAAGGAATTGCCATATCCGCCGACGCCGGCGACGACGCCAGAGACGAGATGGCGGGTCTTCGGATGATCCGGCTCGCCGAAACGAAGAGCGTTCATCGCTGCGATCGGGCGGGCGCCCATGGTGAAAACGTCGCGCAGGATGCCGCCGACGCCAGTCGCAGCACCCTGATACGGCTCGATATAGGAGGGGTGGTTGTGGCTCTCCATCTTGAAGACCACACAATCGCCGTCGTCGATATCGACAACCCCGGCGTTCTCGCCTGGGCCCTGGATGACACGCGGTCCCTTGGTCGGCAGTGTGCGCAGCCACTTCTTGGAAGATTTGTACGAGCAGTGCTCGTTCCACATGGCCGAAAAGATGCCGAGTTCGGTAAAGGTCGGCTCGCGGCCGATCAGGTCCAGTATCCGCTGATATTCATCCGGCTTCAGGCCGTGGCTGGCGATGAGTTCGGGTGTGATCGGACGGGTATTGGAAATGGTCATGAGCTCTCGGAAGTCCCTGCCGTTGCGCGTTTTGCGGTGTCTTTAACCTATGTAAGGGCGGCACGCGACAGGAAAATGCCTACCGTCAACAAAGAGCGGACGAAGTGCCTTTTAAGGCCAGGCGTTCGCCTAGAATTTATACCCGATCTGGACGCCTGCGCGCGTCATGCCGTGGTTCGGACCGTCACAAAGATCTGCGTGCGAGGAATGGGCAACTTGCGCCGTGACGTTCCAGTGGGTGTCGAAACGGTACCCCAGGCCAATATATTCATGAAATAGCAGTCGGCAGCCAAGTGCCGGTCCGTTGCCGTCGTCATCGAGATCGCCAGTGTGGATAAGGCCGCCAAAACCGGCTTCGGCAAAAAGCGTGTCATTGATGTTTGCGGTCCAGGAAAGGCCGGTGAAGACCTGGCTCGCTTCACCGCCGGTTCCGATCGACGTGCCAAAGTGAATGCGGGGGCGCGACAGCTTTTGCTTCCAATCGGTGGCGGAATCGGCGCCGAAGGGATCGAAGAAACCCGTAACTTCGGGGAAGACGCCGTCCTCGCGCTCGCCGCCGCCCTGCGTCGAGGACGACGCGCCGAAACGCAGTTCATCGAAAATCCGTTCCTCCGCATGAGCGGATGCCGAGACGTCCGAGACGCCGGCGATCAATGACGCCAGCAGAATACTCAAGGAACGCAGCACCAACCCGCGACTAGGGGTCGTCATCCGGTGTCCTCCTTGTTCCGCGCCATGGGCAGAACAGGAGAATTGGTAGCATGAGTCGCAGCCAAGCCGGCACGCTGTCTTATGTTCATGCCGACGTCAACGCGGCGGTCAACATCCTGGTGGTTGGAACACGGCCATCGAAGGCGGTTAAATCCGTCTCCCGGGAACGCCAAAGGGCGGCCTGAGCCGCCCCTGAAGGTCCCCGTCCTTTCCGGCGGGGAAGATGTTAAATTTCCCCCACATAGGCCGAGCCGCCGCCTTCCAGCAGGCTTCTCAAAATGATCAGGCCGTTTTTGAGCGCGTCCTTGCTCTTCGGCGATGAGAAGCCGATGCGCACGCGGTGATAGACCTTGTCGGCCCGGGCTGCCTTGAATTCATCCTCGTCATCGACGAGCACGCCATCGCGAAACGCGGCGTTCTTGAAGGTGCCGGACATCCAGGGATCGGGAAGCTTCAGCCAGAGGAAGGGAACATGGGGATGTGATTCGAAATCGAACCCGTCCAGCAATTCGCGGACGAGCTGCTCGCGTGCGGCAAGTTCGGTGATACTTGCCTTGCGCATGGCATGGGCGATGCCGCTTTCGACGAGGCGTGCGCAGGTCTCCGCGAGAATGAAGGGCAAGCCGCCCGTGATCATCTTGTGGGTGACCTTGATCCGCTGGGCAAAATGCGGCGGGCAGGCGACCCATCCGCCGCGGACGCCGGCAGCGACCGATTTGGAAAGCCCGTTGACGAGGAATGTACGGTCGGGCGCCAGCGACGCCAGCAAAGGGATTTCGTCACCCGTCATACCGCCATAAAGGTCGTCTTCGATTAGCCAGACGCCATGCTTGCGGGCCGTCGCAGCGATCGCGGCGCGGCGCTCATAGGGCATGGTTGCAAGCGTTGGGTTGTGCGCGGTTGGCATCAGAAAGGCGAGCTTGGGATGCTGCTGCTGGCATAGCCGCTCGAAGTCATCAGGAAGGACGCCGTTCTCGTCGGAATCGACCGTGATCGTCCGTCGACCCAGTAGGCGCGCGCTGCGGCTCACTTGCGTGTAGCTCAGGTTCTCAAAGACAATCTTATCGCCGGGCGAGGACACAGCCGAGATGATCGACACCGCGGCCGCATGGGCGCCCAGCGTCGGAACGATATTCTCCGTTTCCGGCGTCCAGCCATTTCGCGCCAGCCACCTCTGCCCGGCGAGGAACCAGTTTCGCGGAAAATTGCGGGAGTAGGAGGATATCTCCGAAATGTTCTGCTCCCCGATTTCGGCGAGGATCTGACCGATAATGCGGCCCTGGCCGAGATCGGGAGCCGCGGTGGTGTCGAAGCGGATTTTGTTTGGCGGCGCGTCGAGAACCCGTGTGCCGCCAAGCGAAATCGTCAGCGGATCGGCCTGTTCGCCCGGCGCCGTCTCGGCGCGATCAAGCACATAGGTTCCACGCCCGACTTCGCCCGCCACCAGTCCACGTTCGTGCACCAAAGCATAGGCCCGGCCGATTGTGCCGATCGTCACGCCGATATCGTAGGCAAGGTTGCGCTGCGGCGGCAGTTTGCTGCCTGCGGGGAGGGCACCGCTAGCGATGGCGGACTCGATGCTGTCCGCCAGACGCATATAGACCGGGCCGGAACCGCGCGAAAGATCAGGGAGCCAATTTGTCATGGTAACAATTTGATAGATTGTCACCCTTAGTCTGTCAAGAGTATGAACAATCGTCAGTAACGAAGCGGACCTTCATGACGATGTCTATCAATCAGAAGATCGATCAGCATATTGTATCAATTGTTCCCATTGGCGAACGGTACAAAATGCAACCCGGGCCGACGCAGGGGCCGCTTGCCAAGATCAAGGACGTGCTCTCTTGCTGGAGCGTAAAACGCGCAGGGCGGCGAGCTCTGCGCGAGATGGCGGATTGGCAGCTGCGCGATATCGGGCTTTCGCCTGCCGATGCGGCGAAAGAAGTCAGCAAGTCGCGCTTTTGGGATTGATCAGCGGCAGGTTTTGCCGCCGCCGGACCAGCGGGTCACGTCGCTAGCAATGCGGGTGGAAACCGGCTCGGACATCATCGGTCCGAAGGCCTGGAGGCGGGCAGGATTGCCTTCGGCCTGAACGACGAGCAGCGGCCTGCCTTCCGGGCTGTTCTTGTGGACAACCAGGATTCGCGGGCGCCCGGAAAAGGAATTGAGTTCCGGCGCCAGGCGGTAGGCTGAAAATGCAGCATCGCCGGATTTGAACCAGCACGAATTTGCTCCGACGGCAACGCGCTCCATGGTGGAAAGCGCGCTGCGGTCCGGGCCGGATGCGGGTGCCCTGGACTGGCACGACGCGATCAAAATGCACAGCGTGCTTGCCGCCGCAACCGCTGCGATATTCGTGGAAGGGCGCATCAATCTTGCTCCGGTGGACCTATTGAGTGCGTCTTACGCGGCGAAGGTTAAGCAGCGATTACGTCGAGAGCCGAAGCAAACAGCCCGCGGCCGTCGGAGCCGCCATGGGCTGCTTCGATCAGATTTTCCGGATGCGGCATCATGCCGAGAACGTTGCCCTTGGCGTTCATCACCGCGGCGATGTCGTTGATCGAACCGTTCGGGTTGGTGCCTTCCGCATAGCGGAAAACCACCTGGCCATTGCCTTCTATCTCAGCCAACGTCGCTTCATCCGCGAAATAGTTGCCGTCGTGGTGGGCGACCGGGCAACGTATGACCTGACCCTTGGCATAGGCGCGGGTGAAATCCGTATCGGCGTTGGCGACCTCAAGCTTGATCTCGCGGCAGACGAACCTCAGCGAGGCGTTGCGCATCAGCGCACCCGGCAGCAGGCCGGCTTCCACGAGGATCTGAAAGCCGTTGCAGACGCCAAGAACCTTGACGCCTTTTTGAGCCTTGTCGACGATTGCCTGCATTACCGGCATGCGGGCCGCGATCGCGCCGCAGCGCAGATAATCGCCATAGGAAAAGCCGCCCGGAATGACGATCAGATCGACGTCGGGAATGTCGGTTTCCGTCTGCCAGATCGTCACCGGCGCGTGGCCGGAAATTTTCGTCAGCGCTGCGATCATGTCGCGATCGCGGTTGAGGCCCGGAAGTTGAACAACGGCTGATTTCATGGGTGCGGTTCAAACCTTGCTTGTGCTTCTGCCAATTCTCGAAGTTCGAGACGATTTTCAATGCGGTCCAGGCGATCAAGTGCCTGGCTTATCGTGCCATGCAGATTGTTGATGTCGCCCTGCATAGCGTGGGTATGGTTGCGCAGCTGTTGATATCTCGACGAAAGTCCCTCTGTCCTTCCGTCAATGTAGAGACATCGGACTGAATTTTTCCTCAAGATTTCAAACAGCAATTCCTATATCAGGTCAGCCATCGCATTCTCCGCAACCGTCAGTCGAGAGAAATACTATAATTTTCGATCACCGTGTTTGCGAGGAGTTTTTCGCACATGGCCTTGAGGTCGGCTTCGGCCTTGGCCTTGTCGGCGCTTTCGAGCTCGAGGTCGAAGACCTTGCCCTGGCGGACATGGCCGATGCCTGTGAAGCCGAGGCCGCTCAGCGCGCCTTCGATTGCCTTGCCCTGCGGATCGAGAACGCCGTTTTTCAGCGTGACGGTTACACGAGCCTTGATCACTTCTTCTTCCCTGTCTTTGACCAGAACGTCTTACTTGACCAAAACCGGGCCGGTGCCGCGCACAGGCTCGTTTTCGTTGATGATGCCGAGCCGGCGGGCGACTTCGGAATAGGCTTCAAGAAGCCCGCCCATATCGCGGCGGAAGCGGTCCTTGTCCATCTTCTCGTGGGTTTCGATGTCCCAGAGGCGGCAAGAATCGGGCGAAATCTCGTCGGCAAGGATGATGCGCATCATGTCGCCTTCGAACAGCCGGCCGCATTCGATCTTGAAATCGACAAGCTGGATGCCGACGCCAAGGAAGAGGCCGGTCATGAAGTCGTTGACGCGGATAGCGAGCGCCATGATGTCGTCGAGCTCGGCAGGGTTTGCCCAGCCGAAGGCGGTGATGTGTTCTTCCGAGACCATCGGATCGTCGAGAGCGTCGGATTTGTAATAGAATTCGATGATCGAGCGCGGCAAAACCACGCCTTCCTCGATGCCGAGGCGCTTGGCCAGCGAACCGGCAGCGACGTTGCGCACAACGATCTCGAGGGGGATCATCTCCACTTCCCGGATCAACTGCTCGCGCATGTTGAGCCGGCGGATGAAGTGCGTCGGGATGCCGATCTTGTTCAGATGGCTGAAGATGTATTCCGAAATGCGGTTGTTCAGAACGCCCTTGCCATCGATGACTTCGTGTTTCTTCTTATTGAAGGCAGTGGCGTCATCCTTGAAGAACTGGATCAACGTCCCCGGTTCCGGTCCCTCGTATAGAATCTTGGCCTTGCCCTCGTAGATACGGCGGCGACGGTTCATTTTAGGTGTTCTCTGTCGTTGGCGCTCTTGGGATAGCGCGAGTGGATGGATCTCGTGGCGTCCCCATAAAGGAAAAGAAGGAGTTTCACAATGCGCCTGTCACTCCTTCCCCGGATTCCAGATATGTAGGAACGCGGCCCAAGAGAATCGAAGATTTTCTGGAGATAAGCTTACAGTTTTTTGTGATGCGGTGGAATCAAAGGCGCCAGCGCGGCCGCTTATGCAGGCTTTATTTGCTGCGGTTGCCTTTCATCTGCTGGCGAAGAACGCCCTGAAGGGCGTGGGCGCCACTGTCGTGCCGCCGCCAGGCCGCATTGCGTATAAAAGCCGGAATCTGCATGGCCGGCATCGGCCGCGCCAGCGCATAGCCTTGCAGCATGTCGCAGCCAAGATCGCTAAGGATGCGGACATGATCCATGCTTTCGACACCCTCGGCCGTGACGAGGATATTCAGCGAACGGCCGATATCGATGATGGAACGGACGAGCTTTCTCTGCTCGGCCGACTGCGGCAGCATGCGGATCAGCTCCCGGTCGATCTTTAGCGTGCGCGGACTAAGCTTGAGCAGGCTGACGATCGAGGCGTGACCGGTACCAAAGTCGTCGATCTCAATATCGATCCCGAGCTTGCGGAATTGCCTGAGATTGGTCAGGACTGCATCATCGCAATCGTCAAGCGATATGGATTCCAGGAGCTCGAAGGAGAGGATCCCCGGCTCGATCTTCTGCACCCGCAGCTTCTTGGCGAGGCCGGGATCGGCCAAGCGCCTAGAGGAGACATTCACCGAAAGCTTCGGTGTGACGAAACCGTCTCTCGCCCAGGCGGCGCGATCGGCCAGGCCTTTTTCGAGGATCAGGCCGTCGATCGCTGAGACGACGTCAAGATCTTCGGCAATCGTCAGAAAGTGGCCTGGTGTCAGCAATCCGTGCTCCGGATGCCGCCAGCGCGCCAAAGTCTCCACGCCGGCAACCTCCAGGGTCTGGGCATGAAACTGCAATTGATAGAAGGGAATGAATTCGTTGCGCTCCAGTCCCAGCAGCATTTCGTCCGACAGGCGCTTCGCCGCGATGATGGTGCGGCGGGCATCCTTCGAGAAGAATTCATGGCGGTTGCGGCCTGCGCCCTTGGCGCGGTAAAGCGCGATATCGGCGTTGAGCAACAACTGCTTTGCATCGAGATCCTTGCCGCTTTCCGCGGCAATGCCGATGCTGGCGCCGAAGCGACAGTCATGGCCCTCGTAGCGGACCGGCTTGCTGAGTTCGCGGATGATGCGGGCTGCCATATTGGAAAGCTTCTTCGGAGCGCTCTCGATCGTGCAAAGTACGACGAACTCGTCGCCGCCGATGCGCGCAACGAAATCGCTTGCGCGCACGCTGTCCTTCAGCACCCTGGCCACATGTTTCAACATGGCGTCGCCGGCCCGATGGCCGAGCGTGTCGTTGATCTGCTTGAAACGATCGAGGTCGATATGCAGGATCGCGAGCGTCAAGCCATTCTCGCGGCATCCGGCGGAACGCTCGTCAAGCATGCGGTCGAGATAGCGGCGGTTGGGAAGTTCCGTGAGATAATCGTGAAGCGCCAGATGCTCGATGCTTTCCCTGGCGGCTTCGAGTTCCTGATTGCGCGCTTCTGCGAGATCCTTTGCCTTCTGCAGATCGTTGCGAAGACTGACCTCTTCGGTGACATCCCAATTTGCGCCGATGAGCTTGCGCTTGCCGTCGGCATCCAGGAAGAATGCCGAGCGGGAGCGAATGACGCGTTCGGCGCCATCGCCGCGGATGATACGGAACTCCTGCAGCAGGCCGCGGTCTTTTTCGAGACTTGTTTCCAGGTTCCTCAGCGTGCGCTCGCGGTCGTCCGGGTGCAGCGCCTGCTCCCATGCCTCGCTCAGCTTTACGCGCGGTGTGCCTTCAAGCCCGTACATTGCCAGCAAGCGGTCGTCCCACTCGACGGTTCCGGCATCGAGATCGGCCTCGAAAACGCCTATGCGCGAGATTTCGAGAGCGAGATCCAGCCTGCGCGACAGATGCTCGAGCATCTCCTCGGATCGCTTGCGGGCCGTGATGTCCGTATCCGTGCCGACGATGCGGGCAGGGGCGCCGTTTTCGTCCCATTCCACGCAGGCGCCGCGGCATTCGATCCAGACCCAGCGGCCGTCCTTGTGACGCTCCCGATATTCGAAGACGTGATAATCCGGGTCGCCTGCGATTTGCTTCTCAATGGCCCGGATGACGAAATCGCGGTCATCGGGATGAAGAAGCTTGAGCCATGCCTCGTAGTCTCCGTCGGCTTCCTCGTGCGGAGCCATGCCGCGGATTTCTTTCCAAGTATCGGAGTAGTATTTGGTGCCGGTTAGGTTGTTGTGGTCCCAGACGCCGAGGCCAGAGCCGACGAGCGCATAGTTCCAACGGCTCTCGCGCTCCGCAAGATCGGAGGTATCCGGTGCCTGCTTTATCGCAGACTTGTTGACGGTATTGATCGCGCTGACCTGTTTTCGCTGCTTCACTGCGCACTCGCCCAATTCGCGTGCAGGCAGTCTGAAGTCATTGAATAAAATAACTGTTAAGCAGTGCCTGAAAGACGTGGAAAACTTTCGGTTTTTCAGAGCCTAAGGCTTCAGGCGGCTCAAGAACTGCGCGAAGACCATCGTTCCCTCGGGCCAGGGGCCGTGACCCGACTCCGCGTTGATATGGCCGGATTCACCAGCGTCGATCAGAAGCGAGCCCCAGCTTGCGGCAACGTCATCGGCATGCTCGTAGCTGCCGAATGGATCGTTGCGGCTTGCCACTGTGATCGCAGGGAACGGCAGCGGGTCGCGCGGGTAGGGACCGAAGGTCATGAGATGCTTCGGGCGGATCTTCGGGTTGGCGACATCGGGCGGTGCCACGAAGAAAGCGCCGGCCACCTTGTTCCTGAAATGCGGGATCGCATGGATCGCCGAGGGTATTCCGAGCGAGTGGGCAACAAGGACGACGGGGCGGGACGAGGCGTTCACCTCCTCGGCAATGCGGGCAACCCAATCTTCGCGGACCGGCTTTGACCATTCCGCCTGTTCGACGCGCCGCGCGGTGCTGAGCTTGGTTTCCCAGCGGGTCTGCCAGTGGTCTGGACCGGAATTCGTGTAGCCCGGGATGATGAGAATATCGACGTCAGAAGCTTTCATGATCCCGCCGATGTGAGAAAGCTTGGCCGTTCTGTCAAGGGAAAGCGCGACAAGGGCGGTGAAATTCGTTATGATCGCGCCATTGCCGGTTGCGGTTTCTCGTGTCGGCTGCGTCAATGCCGATGCATTTCCGCCGCCGGCCGATCGGCTTACGGAGGAGAAAGCCATGTCGGCATTTCATGTTATGACAGGATCAGGCGAACGCTACGCACGTCTCGCTATCAACAAGATCAGCACGGCTGACGTATTCGACGCGTTACGTCGCGGGCTGGACGATTTTCGCGAAAAGCCTTCCCATTACGTGTTCTTATGCCTCATGTATCCGATTGCCGGCATTTTCCTTGCCCTTGCATCATCGGACGCAAACCTTCTGCCGATGATCTTTCCGCTGATGTCCGGGTTTGCGCTGATCGGGCCGATTGCCGCCATCGGGCTCTACGAGATCAGCCGGCGCCGCGAGGCGGGTCTCGATACGTCGTGGACGCATGCGCTCGAAGTCAGGCAATCGCCGGCCTTGCCGTCGATCATCGTCGGCGGGCTGCTGCTGTTCGGCTTCTTCATCGTCTGGCTCGTCGCAGCGCAGACGCTCTACACGAACCTGTTTGGCGATGTTTTCCCGCGGTCGGTCGAAGTGTTCACCTCGCAGATTTTCGGTACGCCCGAAGGCATGCAACTGATGATCTGGGGCAATCTTTTGGGACTGGTCTTCGCCATCGTGGTTCTGGCGACGACCGTCGTCACGTTCCCCTTGCTTCTCGATCGCGATGTAGGGCTAGTGGCTGCCATGGCGGCTTCGATCCGCGCAACTGTCGTCAATCCGGTACCGGTCATGCTGTGGGGCCTGATCATTGCTGCGGCGCTGGTCATCGGCACGATCCCGCTATTTGTCGGGCTAGCACTGGTGATGCCTATCCTCGGCCACGCAACATGGCATCTCTATAGAAAACTGGTCACGCCTGCATAGGGCACGATGCAGTCTGCGCGCTAAGCGAGCGGAACCTGCAACCTCCTTCAAAGTTAATCTGGCGATGTCTTTGAAGGAGGCTTCCATGCCAGCATCCAGGCACGTCTTTACCCGCTTTGCCACCAACGTGTCGGAATGGGCGGGCAAGCCGGCTATCTTCGTTCTCGCGGTCGCGGTCGTCTTTGTTTGGGCAGTGTTGGGTCCGTTTTTCGACTATTCGGAAACATGGCAGCTGATCATCAATACAGGCACGACGATCGTGACCTTCCTTATGGTTTTCGTGCTGCAGAACGCGCAGATGCGCGACACGCGTGCCATCCAGGCCAAGCTCGATGAGCTCATCCTGACCAGCCATGCCGAGAACCGCTTCATCGGTATCGAAAACCTCGACGAGGAGGATTTGAAACATCTAGACCGGCTGGTGGCGAAAGCCGCCAGAGGGAAAGGCCAGACGGAGGCGAGCAATGCAGCGCAGGCAGAAGAAGGACGCCGCAAAAGATCGCAGGGAAGCAAACGCGCTGCACCATCTCAATCGCGCAAGCAGAAATGACAACGGCGCCGTAGCTCCGGCGCCGTTTTCGAATGCAGCCGAGGGTTAGCCGAAAACGCGCTTGAAGATCGTGTCGACGTGTTTGGTGTGGTAACCGAGGTCGAACTTCTCCCGGATATCATCTTCCGAAAGTGCCGCACGGACTTCTTGGTCGGCGAGCAGTTCTTCGAGGAAGTCCTTGCCCTGTTCCCAGACCTTCATGGCGTTGCGTTGCACGAGGCGATAGGCGTCCTCGCGGGAAACGCCTGCCTGGGTGAGGGCAAGGAGAACACGCTGCGAATGCACAAGGCCGCGGAACTTGTTGAGGTTCTTCTCCATGTTCTCGGGATAGACCACGAGTTTTTCGATGACGCCGGCCAGGCGGTTCAGGGCAAAATCCAGCGTAATCGTCGTATCCGGGCCGATGGCGCGCTCGACGCTCGAGTGGCTGATATCGCGCTCGTGCCACAGCGCCACGTTTTCCAGTGCCGGAACGACCGACATGCGTACCAGGCGGGAAAGGCCGGTAAGGTTTTCGGTCAACACCGGGTTACGCTTGTGCGGCATAGCAGACGAGCCCTTTTGGCCCGGCGAGAAGAATTCCTCGGCCTCCAGAACCTCGGTGCGCTGCATGTGGCGGATCTCGATCGCGATGTTCTCGATCGACGAAGCGATGACGCCGAGTGTGGCGAAGAACATCGCATGGCGGTCGCGCGGAATGACCTGGGTCGAAACCGGCTCAGGCGTGAGGCCGAGCTTGGCGCAGACATGTTCTTCGACGCGAGGGTCGATATTGGCGAATGTGCCGACAGCGCCGGAGATCGCTCCGGTGGCAATCTCGGCGCGTGCGGCGACGAGGCGGGCGTGATTGCGGCCCATCTCGGCATAGAAGCGGGCGAGGGTGAGCCCCATGGTGGTCGGCTCGGCGTGGATGCCGTGGCTGCGGCCGATGCGGACCGTGTCCTTGTGCTCGAAGGCGCGTGTCTTGAGCGCTGCGAGTACGCGCTCCACGTCGGCGAGCAGAATGTCGGCGGCGCGCACCAGCTGGATGTTGAATGTTGTGTCGAGCACGTCGGACGATGTCATGCCCTGGTGCACGAAACGGCTGTCCGGTCCGACGAATTCGGCAAGATGCGTCAGGAAGGCGATGACGTCATGCTTTGTGACGGCTTCGATCTCGTCGATCCTGGCAACGTCGAACTCTGCCGCGCCTCCTTTTTCCCAGATCGTCCTTGCTGCCTCCTTTGGAATGACGCCGAGTTCGGCAAGCGCGTCGCAGGCATGTGCTTCGATCTCGAACCAGATGCGGAACTTGGTTTCGGGCGACCAGATGGCGACCATCTCTGGGCGGGAGTAACGCGGGATCATGGCTCACTGCTTTCGTTGCGAGGAAGACTTTCTGGCGCCCCTGTAGCAAAGACGCGCGCTAATCTCAACGCATGCGTTTTGCAAGCGCGTAGCTGGTTGCAAGCAGGCAGACGAGGCCGAACGGTAGGAAGAGCCTCAGACCGAGGACCAGGAACTGATAGACGGCGTTGGCGCCGGTGAAGATGAACTGGTAGGTCCATAGGAGGCTGCCGAACGGCGCATGCCAGCGCGAATAGAAAATGCGGTAGTCCATGGAAAAGAGAAATGCCGTCATCAACATCGTGCCCGCCGTCAAGCAGACGAAGAAGGAGGCAAAGCGCGTTTCGATCCGCCGCCGGTAGGCGAAGAAGCGGCCGATCGGCAGCATGAAAGGCCAGGAGAAAAGGCCGCCGGCGAAATAGAGAAGCGCCAGTTCGGCCGTGTGTTCCGACTCGAAGCGGTTGCGCATGTAAAGCGCCGACATCGCCGAGGCCATCATCATGAGGCCCCACAGCGCGGCGCCGCCAAACAGCTCGAAATAGGGTGGTCTGGCAGCGCGTATCCGGTCCATCGTCAACGACACGCGAATGTCATGACCGCCCGGCCCCTGCAGCGCTTCGCAGGTCGCTGATGGCGGTGCGGTAGGCTTCGACGGAGGCGCCCTTGAAGATCGCCGAACCGGCGACGAGCACATTGCCACCCGCCTTGCCGACGATCGGCGCGGTCTCGACGGTGACGCCGCCGTCGACCTCAAGCTCGATCGGCCTGTCACCGATCAGGGATTTCGCGGCCGCAATCTTCCCGGCCATCGCGGGAATGAATTTCTGGCCGCCGAAGCCGGGGTTCACCGACATGATGAGGATGAGGTCGATGTCGTCGAGTACGTTCTCGATCGCCGACAGCGGCGTTGCCGGATTGACCGTCACTCCGACCTTCTTACCGAGATTGCGGATCGTCTGCAGCGAGCGGTGGAGATGCGGTCCTGCCTCAGCATGAACCGTGATGCGGTCGCAGCCAGCCTTGGCGAAGGCCTCCAGATAAGGATCGGCCGGTGAGATCATCAGGTGGCAATCGAAGGTCGCATCAGTATAGGAGCGCAACGACTTGATGACGTCGGCGCCGAAGGAGATGTTCGGCACGAAATGGCCGTCCATGATGTCCAGATGGATCCAGTCTGCGCCTGCCGCCGTCACATCGCGCACTTCCTGTCCGAGCTTGGCAAAGTCCGCAGCCAGAATGGAGGGGGCAATCCGGATCGGCAGGGTCATGGCACTCTTCTCTCTCCTTGGGGAACTCGCGGCGGTTTAGCAGGGCTCAATCGAACGGGCAACTGCATCATCGCTGCACTCGTGAACTCTGCGTAAACGGCATTCTCGTCTCAGGCTAATCGCCAGGCGGGGCAGGCGTGGCGAAGGTGCCGCGGCGCCATTCCAGCAGCTGGTAAGGGTTCTCCGAAAGCTCGTGGCCAGCCGTAAACGTCAGATCGCCGATCGGCGTGTAGAACCTCGTGCCGACGAGTTTTTCCGCCACAGCCTTTCCTTCTGCCGTGGCGGCCGTTGCCGCCTGCTGCGCGATGGCCGCTGCTGCGGCTGCCGGCAGGACATAGCCTTCAGGCTCGATGCCTTGTGCGCGCAATACCGCCGCTGCGGCTTGCGCGGGCCGCAAAGTGTCGAATTCCGGCATGGTGACCGCACGCACGCCGTCCGGAAGCGGCAGCGGCTGGTTTGCTGCGCGCATTGCATCTCCGCCCAAAATAGCGAGCGGAATTTTCTCCGCTGCGGCATCTCGGGCGATGACCGCGACGTCGGCGCGGTCGCCGCCGATAAAAACCTTGGTGGCGCCGGCCTTCTTCAGGCGGCGGACGAGGGCGATCTGTTGGTCCTGACCCGGGCGATAGGTGTCCGTAAAAACGGGCTTCAGCCCTTTTTCCTCAAGCGCATTGCGGATGGCCTCGGTCAGTTCACGGCCATGGATGGTGCCGTCCTCGATGAGGGCGATCGGCGCTGCTTCCCAGTCGTTGAGGATCGCTTCGATGATGCGTGCGGCTTCGGCGCCATCGGCCGGCGCCAGACGAAACAGCGGCCAGCCGTTCTTCAACGCGTCTTCCATCACGATGCGTGCGCGCACCGAGACGGTGATCGCCGGAATGTTCGCATCCTTGAGCTTCGGCAGTGCACTTTCCAGCGTTTCGCTGCAAAGAAAGCCGATTGCGACTTGCACCTTGGCGTTCACCAGCGCATCGGCAATCGCCGCACCACTGTTTTCCTCGCAAGGCTCGTCGATTGTGACGACGGTATTACCATCCTTGGTGATCTGATAGGTCGCTCCGGCGAAAACCTGCGCGCCAAGCTGCTGCAGGTTGCCGCCCTGGGGAGCGACGACGCCAATCGTAACCCCCGCGGCATGGCTTTCGGCTGCTGCAAGAAACAGCATCGAAAAAGCCGCTATGCCACGCAGAATATTCATGAAAATCGCCGTTTTCCTGTCGCCCTTCATGCCCTTTTAGCTGCCCGGCGGCAATCGTCAAAGAAAAACAGGCGGAATGCGCCGCATTTCGTCGGCTTCATTGTAGAAAAGGTAACCGATGGCATCCATATTAGCGGCACAAGAATGGGCGGCGCGGCCGCAGGAGACCGCATTTGTTGAACAGGCAGCCGATCGATCCGCAGCTTTATCGCGATGCCATGAGCCGTTTCGGCGGTCATGTGCAGCTCGTAACGACGGTGCTTGGCGAGACACGCCGCGGGGTGACGATCACCGCAGCCTGTTCGGTATCCGACGATCCGGCCTGCGTGCTCGTCTGCCTCAACAACAGCAATCCGAAGAACGACATCTTCTTCCAGAGCGGCATTTTCGCGCTGAACACGCTCGGCGCGCACCATCAGGCGTTGGCCGACGCCTTTTCCGGACGCATGCCGATGAGCAACGACGCGCGGTTTGCGACCGGCAAATTCGACAAGCTGATCACCGGTGCGCCCGTGCTCTGGGATTCGCTTGCCTCCTTCGATTGCAGGGTGATGGAGATTAAGGAGATGTCGACCCACCACATCATCTTCGGCGAGGTCGTGGCCGTGCGGTTCAACGAAACAAAACCGGCGCTGCTCTATATGAACCGGGACTACCACACGCTATAACTCCCTAAAAAGGGAGGAGATATGCCCGATCATCCGCTGCCGCCCGCGTCTATCGACGAGACGATCGCCATGCTGGCAAGAGAGGATTATCTCGCAGGCCGCTCCCTGGCGACGGTACTCTTTCTCGCCCTGAAGATGAAGCGGCCGCTGTTTCTCGAAGGAGAGGCCGGTGTCGGGAAGACCGAGATCGCGAAGGTGCTGTCGAAGGCGCTCGACCGGCCGCTGATCCGGCTGCAATGTTACGAAGGCCTTGATATCGCATCCGCCGTCTACGAGTGGAATTATCCGGCGCAGATGCTGGAGATCCGGCTTGCGGAGGCCTCTGGATTGACCGATCGCAACCGTATCGAATCCGATATCTTTTCCGAGCGCTACCTTATCCGCCGCCCTGTGTTACAGGCGCTTTCGTCAGCGGAAGGCCGTGCGCCGGTCTTCCTGATTGATGAGCTCGATCGTACCGACGAGGCCTTCGAAGCCTTCCTACTGGAAGTGCTCTCGGATTTCCAGGTGACGATCCCCGAGCTCGGGACCATCAAGGCCGCCGAGCCGCCGATCGTTATCATCACGACCAACCGGACGCGCGAAGTGCACGATGCGTTGAAGCGCCGGTGCCTCTATCACTGGGTCGATTATCCGGAGGCCGCGCAGGAACTGGAGATCATCCGGCGAAAGGTGCCCGGCTGCAACGAGGCTCTCTCCCAGCAGATTATCGCCTATGTGCAGAAGCTGCGCACGCTCGATCTCTTCAAGAATCCCGGCGTAGCAGAGACGATCGACTGGGCGACGGCGCTGACCGAACTCGACCGCCTGGCGCTCGATCCGCAGACCATTTCCGACACGATCGGCACGCTCTTGAAATACCAGGACGACATTGCGCGCATTCAGGGCGGCGAAGGCGCTCGTGTCCTGACCGAGGTCAAGGACGAGCTGAGGGCAGCGAGTTAAAAATGAAAACGCAACCGGTGCAGGATGGGATCGTCGTTCCGCCGCTGCCGCCGGCCGCGGGGCGCTTTGCCGACAATATCGTCTTCTTCGCCAGGGCGCTCCGTAACGCCGGGCTAAAGATCGGTCCGGGATCCATTGCCGATGCTATCGAAGCCGTCGAGGCGATCGGTATGGGTTCGCGCGAGGAATTCCACGCGGCGCTCTTTTCGGTCTTCGTCAAACGGCACGAGGACAAGCCTGTCTTCGACGAAGCCTTCCGGCTTTTCTGGCGCTCCCGCGATCTCGTGGAGAAGATGATTGCGATGATGTTGCCGCAGGCGCCGGATAACCGTGAAAGAGAAAAGGCGAAGGCGGGCGAAACGCGCGCCAGCGATGCGCTTCTCGGTGATCGGCGCGACAGTCGACCCGCTCGCGATGAGCCGGATATCGAAATCGATGCGCGGTTCACCACCTCCGGGAACGAAGTCTTTCGCCGGATGGATTTCGCGCAAATGTCGGCGGCAGAAATTGCCCTGGCGAGAAAGGAACTGACCCGGCTGCAACTGCCGCTCGACAGCGTTCCAACTCGGCGTTTCAGGCAATCGCATGTTCACCGGCAGGTCGATCCGCGCGCGACCATGCGCTCGGCGCTGCGCACCGGCGGGTCGCTGATCCTGCCGCGTTATCGCGAACAGAAAGAGATCCAGCCGCCTTTGGTGGTCCTTGCGGATATTTCGGGCTCGATGAGCCAGTACACCCGCATATTCCTGCATTTCCTGCACGTGCTGACGGAGAGCCGGCGCCGCGTCCATACGTTCCTTTTCGGAACGCGGCTCACCAATGTCACAAGACAGATGCGCCACAAGGATCCGGACGAGGCACTGAACGAATGTGCAGCCGCGGTGAAGGACTGGTCGGGCGGCACCCGTATCGGAGAAACGGTGAGGGAATTCAACCGGCTGTGGGGACGCCGCGTCCTCGGGCAGGGCGCGTTGGTGCTGCTGATCACCGACGGACTGGAGCGGGAAGGCATCGAATTGCTGGCCGAAGAAATGGACCGGCTGCACCGATCCTGTCGGCGGCTGATCTGGCTGAACCCGCTTCTGCGCTTCGAGGGCTTCGAGCCGCGAGCTCGCGGCGTTCGCGCCATGTTGCCGCATGTTGACGAATTCCGTCCGGTTCACAATCTATCATCCTTGAGTGACCTTGCTGCGGCGCTCGGCGCGGGCAGATCACCGGCGCACGATCCGCGGCGCTATCTCGACAGAATGAGAGGTTTTGGATGAGCGAGACGTCTTTCGGCCTCGATCCGCTGATGACGGCGGAGGAGTGGATGAAAAGCGGCCGCAGTGTGGCGATCGCGACCGTCATCGAGACCTGGGGCTCGGCGCCCCGTCCTGCCGGCAGCCATCTGGTGATCGACGGTGACGGCAATTTCGAGGGCTCGGTCTCCGGCGGTTGCGTCGAAGGTGCGGTGATCGCGGAGGCGATGGACGTCATCGGCGACGGCAAGGCGAAGATGCTGGAATTCGGGGTTGCCGACGAGACCGCCTGGCGCGTCGGACTATCCTGCGGCGGGCGCATCCGCGTCTTTGTCGAAAGGCTTGCCTGATGGACGCCGCCAATCTGGAGCGGCTGAACGCCGCACGCCGGGCACGCAAGGCCGTGATACTCGTCACCAACTTGGAGCATGGAACGGATCGCGTGATCGTCGAAGGCGGGCCGGTCGATAGCGCACTGAACGATACCGTCGCTGCGGCATTCCGCTCCGGCAAGTCCGGCATTTGCGACATCGACGGCGGTAGGTACTTTCTGAACGTGCACCTGCCGCCAGCCCATATCGTCATCATCGGCGCGGTCCATATCAGCCAGGTCCTGGCGCAGATGGCGACGCTTGCCGGCTTCGACGTCCGCATCATCGATCCGCGAACCGCCTTTGCAACGCCGGAGCGTTTCGCCGGCATGGATCTCACCGCTGACTGGCCCGTCGATGTGGTGAAGGACCGTCCGCTCGATGCCTATACGGCTGTCGTCGCGGTCACGCATGATCCGAAGATCGATGATTTCCCGATCGCCGAGGCGCTTCGAACGGGCTGTTTTTATGTCGGTGCGCTCGGAAGCCGCAAGACCCACGGTTCGCGTCTCGACCGGCTGAAGAAGGAGGGTTTTTCCGACGGCGAACTTGCGAGGATCAATGGCCCGATCGGGCTTGATATCGGCGCCTCCAGTCCGGCGGAGATTGCCGTTGCGATCCTTGCTCAGATCATCCAAGCCTTGCGCTCGCGCGACGTCGCGTCTCCGAAAGGTGACAAGGCATGATCTTTGGCGAATTCGATGTCGATGGTGCGGAAGGGCTCGTCCTCGCCCATTCCGTCAAGATGCCGGATGGGACTCTGCCCAAAGGGCATGTGGTTGACGCTGCCGACGTGGAGCGATTGAAGAGCTCGGGCATCAAGAAGATTGCCGCGGCGCGCCTGGAGGACGGCGATCTCGGCGAGGACGAAGCGGCGGCACGGCTGAGCGAGGCAATCGCGCCCGATCATCTCCGCTTTTCGGAGGCTGCGACCGGCCGCGTCAACATCTATGCTGCCGCGGACGGGCTTTTCGTAGCTGACAGGGAGGCCGTCGATCGGCTGAACCGCATCGATCCGGCGATCACGCTCGCCTGTCTTGCCGATCATACACATGTCAGCGCCGGCGATATGGTGGCGACCTTCAAAATCATTCCCCTGGCGGTTCCGGGCGCGAAGATAAATGCCGCCTGTGCGGAGCTTCGCGCGACTGGACCATTTCAAGTGAAGCCGTTTGCCGATCATGCCGTCTCGCTGATCGCCACGGAACTGCCTTCGCTGAAAGTGTCGGTGATGGACAAGACGGCGCGCATCCTTGAGCGGCGGTTGGCTGCTTGCGGCAATCGTCTGCTGCGGGAGCGGCGTGTGCCGCATGAGACCAAGGCTCTTGCTGCTTCGATCCAGGATATCATGACGATTCCGGAGAAGGCGCCGAAGCTCGTCATCGTCTTCGGTGCCTCGGCGGTCATCGATGCAGCGGATGTCATTCCGCAGGCAATACGCGAGGCGGGCGGGCGTATCTTGAGCGTCGGCATGCCCGTCGATCCGGGAAACCTGATGGTCCTCGGCAGCATCGGTGAGACTTATGTCGTCGGCGCGCCTGGTTGCGCCCGCAGTCCGAAGGAAAACGGTTTTGACTGGGTTCTCGACCGCATTTTGGCCGGTGAAGAGCCGGGCGCGCATGAGGTGACCGGAATGGGTGTCGGGGGCCTGCTGATGGAGATACAATCGCGGCCGCAGCCACGCGATGTGCCCGCCAGGAAACATGCCGAGGCTTCCGTTGCGATCGTCCTGCTTGCCGCCGGCAGGGCGCGCCGCATGGGCGAGGGCGGCCAGCATAAGCTGCTGGCGGAATTCGATGGCATGCCGCTGGTGCGCCGCTCTGCATCCATTGCTGTTGCCAGCAAGGCTTTATCGGTTACGGCTGTAACGGGGCATCGCCGTGCTGAGATTGAAGCAGCCCTTGAAGGCTTGAGCGTGCAGCCGGTATTCAACGCCGATTATGCTTCCGGCATGGCAAGCTCTCTCGCGGCCGGCTTCGCCCATGTCCACGCGAGCGGCGCCGATGGGGTGCTTGTCATGCTTGCTGATATGCCGGGGGTCTCGACGGCGGACCTCGATCTTTTGATCAGCGCATTCGAGCAGGCCGAGGGCCGGGCGATCGTTCGGGCGGTCTGTGGAGGCAAACGTGGAAATCCGGTCATTCTGCCGCGATCACTGTATCATGCAGTGCTTTCACTCGAAGGCGATGTCGGCGCGCGCCACATCGTTGAGACGGCGCGGCTGCCTGTCGTCGATATCGATATCGGCGAGAGTGCGCATCTTGACGTGGATACGCCGGAGGCGATTGTCGCAGCAGGCGGCATATTGAAGGGATAGCAATGGACGCGGCCGGTATAGAGGAAATGTTTCAGGGGCTCGGCCCCGTGACGATCAAGCGCATGTTCGGCGGCAAGGGCATCTATCACCTCGGCCGTATCGTCGCGGTCGAAGTTGGGGGCGAGGTGCTGCTCAAGGCCGATGACAAGAGCTCGCCGGAGTTTGCCGCAGCAGGCTCCAGCCAATGGTTCTATGAGGGCAAGAAGGGCAATCCGGTGAAAATGCCTTACTGGTCGATCCCGGACGCGGCTTATGACGATCCGGATGATATGGCGAGATGGGTGCGGCTTGCCTATGAGGCGGCGCTCAGAGCTGAATGATCAGCGGAAGTTTTCGTTGTCGAGATAACCGATTGCGGCCTTGGCAAAGTCGGAGAGTGGTGCCGGCAGTTGTGATCGCGTAAACCAGCCGAAATCCGAGAGTTTTTCCGGTTCAGTCAACTGCGGATCGCCGCTGACTTCTCTAGTTATGTAGAGAAACGAGACCCAATGCTGCGCATCGGCGCCTGAAATCACTTCGGCATGACCGAGAAGTTCGGTTCGACCAATCGTCAATCCGGTTTCTTCCTCGGCTTCGCGGCGCGCGGCTTCGGCTATCGGCTCCATATGATCTACTTTGCCACCGACGATGCTCCAGTGACCAGCCTCAGGCACACGAATGCGCTTGTAAAGCAGAATCTTGCCGTCGCGCAAAATCACCAGGCCGACGCCGAGACCTGGAAAATGAACGCCAGGCTTGCCCATCGGAAGATCAAACCTTAGCGTTTGCCGCAATCAGCATGAAGGCGGGAATATCGTCGCCGAAGCCGACCGGCGTCGGGCCGTCGTCGTGGTCGCGATAGCGGCGGCGCTCGCGATTATCGTCGTTTGCCGGATAGGGCCGAGAGTTGCGCGCGTTGTTCTGCGGCTTGTTTTCTGATTTGCGCTCGTGCTTCACGCTTTCGGCCTTTGCTGGTGCTGCTGCTTCGATGGCTTCGGCGGCATTATCATCGGCGCCGATATCAGTTTTATGACCCCGGCGCTCCTTGACGCGGCCACGGCCCTTGTCGCGATCCCGGCTACCTGCGCGGCGTGGACGGTCGTCTTCGCGGCCGGGTTCGGGAGGCGGGAGAGTGGAAAGATCGCCATTCAGCCACTCTACCTTCTCGCCGATCAGCTTTTGGATCGCGTCGGCATGTTTCTGGTCACGGCCTGTGACAATGGTGAAGGCAGCGCCGGAACGGCCTGCACGGCCGGTACGGCCGATGCGGTGCACGTAATCCTCGGCATGAATCGGCACATCGAAGTTGAAGACGTGGCTGACATCCGGAATGTCGAGGCCGCGGGCCGCGACGTCGGAGGCGACGAGCAGTTGCAGCTGTCCATCACGGAAGCTTTGAAGCATATTCGTGCGCGAGCGCTGGTCCATGTCGCCGTGGAGCGCGCCGACGGAAAAGCCATGGCGTTCGAGGGATCGGAAGAGGTCGGCCACGTCCTTCTTGCGGTTGCAGAAGATGATGGCGTTCTTCAAGTCTTCCTGCGCGCGGACCAGATCGCGCAGTGCGGCGCGCTTCTCATAGTCCTTGCCGTGCGAAGCAACGAAACGCTGCGTAATGTTCTTGGCGGCGGAGGCCGGCTTTGCGACTTCGATTCGCTCCGGATTTTGCAGGAACCGGTCGGCGAGCTTCTGGATTTCCGGCGGCATGGTCGCCGAGAAGAACAGTGTCTGACGCGTGAAGGGGATGAGCTTGGCAATGCGCTCGATATCGGGGATGAAGCCCATGTCGAGCATGCGGTCGGCTTCGTCGATGACGAAGATTTCGACGGCGCTCATCAAAAGCTTGCCGCGCTCGAAATGGTCCAGCAGGCGGCCTGGTGTGCAGATGAGAACGTCTGCACCGCGCTCGAGCTTGCGGTCCTGGTCTTCGAAGGAAACGCCGCCGATCAGCAGCGCGACGTTCAAGCGGTGGTTCTTACCGTATTTTTCGAAGTTCTCCGCGACTTGCGCGGCAAGTTCGCGCGTCGGTTCGAGGATGAGCGTTCGTGGCATGCGGGCCCGGGCGCGGCCCTTTTCCAGCAGCGACAACATCGGTAATACGAAGGATGCCGTCTTTCCCGTTCCTGTCTGCGCGATCCCGCAAATGTCACGGCGCTGCAGGGCGAACGGGATTGCTCCTGCCTGAATAGGAGTGGGGATCGTGTAGCCGGCGTCGGTAACGGCGGAAAGCACTTTTTGGCTCAGGCCAAGGTCAGCGAATGTCGTCAAGGGGAAAACTATTTCCGTTCAGGTTCGGCCATACTCTGGTTGAGTCGGCGGGATTGCATGCCGCAATGCAGCGCGACATAGTCCCAAACGGCTTGTAAGTCAAGGAATACGGGCTCTGCAGCCGTCGAACAGGTAAAACTGTGGTTACTGCAATTGGTTATTTGATATAAGTCGCGAGTTTCAAGCCTGCGTTCAAGAAATACACCGGATCGACCGCGCGGCCGTTCTGGCGTACCTCGTAATGCAAATGCGTGCCTGTCGAGCGGCCGGTGCTTCCGGCAAGACCGATCACATCCGAGCGGCCGACCATGTCGCCGGCCTCCACCAGGATCTGCGACATGTGGCCGTAACGGGTAGAAATGCCGTTGCCGTGATCGATCTCGACCATGTTGCCGTAGCCGCCCGTCCAGCCCGCATTGACGACCTTGCCGGGGGCTGTTGGGCGGATCTTTTCGCCCGCAGCAAAACGAAAGTCGACGCCGGAATGAAGGGCGAGACGTCCGAGGAAGGGATCGCGCCGATTGCCGAAGGGACTGGTGATTTCCTTGCCGATGGCCGGATTGCGGAACGGCAGGGATTCCGCCGTACTGCGGACGGCTTCGAGCCGTGTCAGGGCAGTATCGAGCTGCGCGAGGGAATTGTTGAAGTTGTCGCCGTTTTCCGGCTCGACATAGGGACCGCCGACGGCCCTGTCATCATCGGGCTTGACGGCTGCCTGCTCCGGTACGGCAATCCTGAAGCGGGTCAGGACTTTCTCGATATTGCTTGCGGCATCGCCCGCATCCACGGTCAGCTGCTCAACGCGGGCGCGTTGCTCTTCCTCGACGCCTTTCAGTGAAAGCGTGACCTTCGAGAACAGGCGGTCGGCACGATCGCCGACGGTTTCGGGTGCGGGGACATAGGCGAGCGTGGAATTGTCGGGCGTTGCGTCGGCGGGTTCGTCGGCGCCTGCTAGGAGCCTGTCGATCGCCCGGGCACCGACTGAAAGCGACGCACGCTTGTCCTTGGCTTCGGGCACGAGCGATTGTGCCGGTATCATCTCATCCTTCCTCGTCAGGCCGGAATTTTCCGCACGGTCGAGGAGGGAGCCAAACTTACCGTGGCGTGAGGTCAGCGCCATCTGCTGCTGCATGAGCTTGTCCACCTTGTCTTCCACCAGCTGCTGGTCGAGCAGCTGACGCGAGGTGACCCGATCGACCTGGGCACGAAGGGCCGCAATACGATCTTCATAATCATGCTGCATGCGGGCTTGGCGCGCCATGGTGGCACCGATCAGGTCGTCGCGAAGGACGAGATAGGAGGTTGCAAGCAGATAGCCGATCACGAAAACGCCGGAAAAGCAGAAGCCGAGGGCTGCCATCCACGGCTTTATGGTTACGTGCCGGACCTTGTCGCCGCTAGCGAGAATGAGGATATGTTCCTGCGAACGCCTGCCGAATACGCGATTATGCTGTGCATGCGCCACGGAGAATCTCCCAATTGATGCGCCCGTGCTTCGATCAGGAATGATTACACACTGTTATGGTTAACAAATGCCTTAGTGTGCATGTTAATGCACGCATACGTTTAATTATTGCTCATCGACGTCAACGAGCGATAGAAAGAAGGCGTGAGGCCGGCTTCGGCGCGCGCCAGGTCGTTGAATGGCGGCTTCAGCGGACCGCGGAAGTTTGCACGCACCAGCTCCTTGAAGGTCTGGGCCGGGTCGCGGCGCTCGCGGGCGCAGAGAAAGCGGAACCATTTGGCGCCGATTGCCACATGCCCCTTTTCGTCATGGTAGATAACATCGAGGACGGCGGCACTTTCGAGATCGCCGGATTCACGCATCTTTGCCTGCAGCGAGGGCGTGACGTCCAAGCCGCGGGCCTCGAGAATCAGGGGAACGACGGCAAGCCGCGCCGTTAGATCGTTTCTGGTCGCGTGCGCCGCCTGCCAAAGGCCGTCATGCGCGGGCATATCGCCGTAATCGCCGCCAAGATCGCGCAGCCGCCCGCGCACCAGGCGGAAGTGCTTCGCCTCCTCGAAGGCAACCTGCATCCATCCGTCGAAGAAAGAATTGGGGACCGCTTCGGTGGCAAACCGCGCAACGATATCGAGGGCCAGGTCAACGGCGTTGAGCTCGATATGGGCGATTGCGTGCAGCAGCGCGATGCGGCCGTTGATGGTATGCAGCGAGCGTCTCTCGACCTGCGTCGGGGGTACCAGTGCCGGCTTTTCCGGGCGGCCCGGCCTATCCGGCAGCGACGCATCGCGCGGCGAACGTAGGGAAATCCTTCGTGCGAACCAGCGGGTCGCAGCTTCCTGCGCCAGAGCTGTCTTGCGATCGAGATCGGGGGACCGGATGGCCTCGATCGCACCACCGCGCAGCGATGTGATCGAAAGCGTGCTCACGCGGCAAGGTTCCTGAGGGCCTTCAAAACGTCTTCGGCATGGCCGGGTACCTTGACCTTCTGCCAGATCATCGCGACCGTACCATCGGCGCGGATCAGAAAGGTCGTGCGCTCGACGCCCATGAAATTGCGGCCGTACATGCTCTTTTCCTTCCAAACGCCATAGGCCTGCAGTGTCGTTTTCTCCTCGTCCGAGGCGAGCGCAACGGAAAGACTGTGCTTCTTGATGAAGCGTTCGTGGCATTTGACCGAATCGGGAGACATCCCGACGACGGCCGCTCCCGCGGCATCGAATTCGTCGGCCAGAGCGGTAAAAGCCAGCGATTCGGCGGTGCAGCCGGTCGTATCGTCCTTCGGATAGAAGAACAGAACCAGCGGTTTTCCGCGGAAATCGGAAAGCGATACCCGCCCGCCGCCATCGCGGGGGAGGTTGAAATCCGGCGCCGTGGCGCCGATGCCGAGAACCGCCATATGTGGAAACCTTTCTTTTGCCGGGTTTATGGATGACACTATGTTCCGCGGATATATATTGAAGCTCAGATCGTCCAGCTAGACCGGGCGGCCACATTCTAACTCGGGGTTATCCAAAGCGCATGTCGGTGATCCGCGGCGAAAAGGTTACGTTTCGCAAAAAAGACATCGTCGCGCTGCATGAGCTTCCCTCCGCACAGGCCGAAGACCCCATCATCGTGCATTGCCCGCCGCCGCAGCGTTCACGCATGCGGCGTGCGGCCAATGTGACGGCTGGTTGCTTTGCCGCCGGTCTCTTTGTTCTGGCAGCGATCATTTTCATTGTCGAAAGCGGAATGTTCGACGCGACGCTGTCGCGCCAGGCGCAGACCGCGTTGAATTCGGCGATAGGTCCCCGCTACCGGGCAGAGGTGGGGTCCACCGTCATCCGTTTCACATCCGGTGCACAGCTCGCGCTTGAAGCCCGTAACGTCAATATGGTCGATCAGGAAAGCGGGCAGCATCTGTCGACGACCGGCGCGATGCGCATGGCGCTCGATCCGTTTGCGCTTTTTCGCGGCCGTGTGGCCGTGACGGCGATCGAAGCCGACGATATTGCGCTCGACACGGCCCTTCTGCCGTCAGGCGGCCCGCTGGACTTAAGCAAGCTTCGCATCGACGCAATTCCGCACGCGATGGAAGCTGCATTTTCTCATCTCGATATCCTGGACGATTTTGTTGAGCGCGCGGGTACGGATACCGTGCGTCTCTCCGGCATCGACATCAAGCTCGCCGATACCGCGAATGGTCCGCTTTCGATCGTGGTCGACAATCTGGTCTTTGCGCATGCGGGCCCATCTTCGCTGCATTTGACGGGCGAGGTGGCGATCAACGGCGAAGTGGCGATGCTGGACGTGCTTGCTGAAAAGAGCGCCGGGAAAGCGTCGCGGTTCACGGCAAAGCTCACCCATGCCGATCTGACGCCATTTACCTTGAAGAGGAACGGGCTCGGGGAAATTCGGCAGGGCGTGAACAGTTTTGCAGACGTTGCCGTTTCCGCCGTGCGCGGTGCGGGCGATGTTGCGCCGTCCCTGGCCGCCAGGGCGGATCTTGCGCCCGGGTCGATTTATGTCGACGGAGACGAGCAGCAGCTTTCCGGCGGCCGCATCAATCTCGGCTATGACTTCACGAAGCAGACGCTTGAGATCGCAAGATCGCAAGCGCAGTTCGGCAACACCGCCGTCCCGTTCAACGGCGCAATAATCGACCTCGACAAGCTCGATCCGGCCGTCGGCAAGGGTTTTGGCATCGATCTGCTGATCAGCGGCGGCACGGCTGCGCCGGTGGGGTCGGGCGAACAGCCGCTCCCGTTCGATATCCAGACAACGGGCCGCTACCTTGTCGCCTCACGGGAGCTGCAGTTCGCGGGCATGACAGTTTCCAGCCCTCTGGGGCAGTTGTTCGGATCGCTTCATGTCAAATTCGGCGACAAATCGCCGGAAATCAGCTTCGTCGGACAATCGCAGCAGCTTCAGACGGCTGCGATCAAGCAGCTCTGGCCCTTTTGGATGGCGCCCAGGGCGCGCGAATGGGTTCTGGGAAATCTCTTCGGCGGCACGGTCACGAACGCGTCAATCTCGGTATTCATTCCGTCCGGGAAATTGGACGACGCCGTCGGCAAGGGGCTGAGACTCGGCGACGAGCAAATCCGTATCAATTTCGATATCGCGAATGCGCGCATGAATGTGGCGGGCGATATTCCGCCGATCCGCGATACGTCCGCCCATTTCGATCTGACCGGCCAGAGGGCGACGATTTCGATCAAGAGCGGCACGTCATATTTCGCGTCGGGCCGTTCCGTCAGCCTCGGAGAGGGTCAGTTCGTACTGCCCTCAACTTACCAGAAGCCACTGATGGCGGAAATCAAGCTCGCGATCTCTGGCGATGCCGATGCGGTGGGCGAACTCCTGACCTACAAGCCGGTCCAGGTCCTGCAGCGCGCCGGCCTCGAACCTGGGGACCTGAAGGGCAAGATTACCGCCGACGTCGAGGCGCGGCTCGGCCTTCTGAGGTCGCAGGATCCTCCGCCGCCCGAATGGAAGGCGGCCATGCAGCTTAGCGGCGTCGATGTCGGCAAGCCGGTGTCGGGCCGGATGATTACCAATCTGAACGGCGCACTCGACGCCGATCCGCAGCAAGTGGCGCTCGATGCCGAGGGGCAGATCGACGGCGTGCCCGCTGAAATAGAGCTTGTCGAGCCGACCGATAAGTCGTCCGGTGTCAAGCCGCAGCGCGTCATCACGGCGACGCTGAACAACGCTCAGCGCGCAAAGGTGCTTCCTGGCCTATCCGGGATCATCGACGGTAGCCTGACGATGCAGCTGACGAAAATCGATGAGGAACGCCAGAATGTTCAGATCGATCTCGACAAGGCGTCGTTGCAGCTTCCCTGGATCGGTTGGGCGAAGGGAAGCGGGATCGGCGCAACGGCGGAATTCGAAGTATCGGGACCACCCGAGAAAACGCAGATCAGGAATTTCCGTCTGAAGGGCGACGGCTTTGGCGCCAGCGGCTCGTTTGCCCTTAGCAAGGGAGACCTCGAGTCTGCCGATTTCGACAGCGTGAGACTTTCGTCCCTCGATGACTTTGCGATATCGATCCGGCGCAACAGGGGCAATTTCGACGTTTCGGTATCGGGGAACACTGCCGATGCGCGTCCAATCCTTGCACGATTGAAGAGCGGACAGGGCGACAGCGACGAGAATGGTGGTGGCAGTGCCGGCGTTTCGGTCCGTGCGAATCTCAACAGCGTCGTTGGCTTCAACGATGAAAAGATCGGCAATTTCGAGGCCAGATACGTATCGAGCGGCGGCCGGCTGCAAGCGCTGAACTTTTCCGGCATCACCGGCAGCGGCGAGGCGGTCGTCAGTCAGACAAGGGAAGGCCGTGCCTTGAACATCACGAGCGGCGATGCCGGTGCCGTATCGCGCTTCGCCGATCTCTATCAGCATATGCAGGGCGGCCTGCTCAACATGTCGATCAGGCTCGGCAACGGCGGCAATTGGGATGGCTCGGTCGACATACGCCGCTTCGCCATCGTCAACGAACAGCGCCTGCACTCGATCGTTTCAACACCGGTCGGCGAGAACCAGCGCAGCCTCAATTCCGCCGTCAAACGCAATATCGACACCTCCGCGCAGCGCTTCCAGCGCGGCTTCGCGCGCGTCGTGTCCCGCGGCGGCGTGGTCGGTATCGAAAACGGCGTGGTGCGCGGCGATCAGATCGGGGCCACGTTCCAGGGCGTGATCCGCGATCAGCGCGGCAATATGGATATGACCGGCACCTTCATGCCGGCCTATGGCTTGAACCGGCTGTTCGCCGAGCTGCCCGTCATTGGCATCATTCTCGGGAACGGTTCGGATCGTGGTTTGATCGGCATCACGTTCAAGCTGACCGGCAAGTTCGACCATCCGGCCATGCAGATCAATCCGCTGTCGATCATTGCGCCGGGCGTTTTCCGCAACATCTTCGAGTTCCAATAAAAAAGCCGGCGCGAAGGCCGGCTTTTTTTGGTTTCGAACCGGGGCTCAGGCCGCGCGGCGGATCAGGATGTGCTTCTTCTTGCCGAGCGAAAGCTTAATGACGCCATCGGCGGTGATTTCACGGCTGCCGATCAGCCTACGCTCGTCGCTGACCGCTTGGTCGTTGATGCGCACGGCTCCGCCCTGAACGTGACGGCGGGCTTCGCCGTTGGAGGCCGCAAGGCCGGCGCGGACCATCAGCGAAAGCAGACCGATACCGGCGTCGAGTTCGGATGCGGGAACATCGACGGAGGGAAGGTTCTCGGCAATTCCACCTTCTTCGAAGGTCTTGCGAGCCGTTTCCGCGGCCTCTTCGGCAATGGTGCGGCCATGCAGGATCGCCGTTACTTCGGTTGCGAGTATCTTCTTTACCTCGTTGATTTCCGAGCCACCGAGCGCAGACAAGCGTGCGACCTCGTCCATGGGCAAGGTGGTGTAAAGCTTGAGGAAGCGCGGAATGTCCGCATCTTCGGTATTGCGCCAGTATTGCCAGAAGTCATAGGCGGAAAACATATCGGCGTTCAGCCAGACGGCACCGGTCGCCGACTTGCCCATCTTGGCGCCGGAAGATGTCGTCAGAAGCGGTGAGGTCAGGGCATAGAGCTGCGTAGTCCCCATACGGTGACCGAGGTCGATGCCGTTAATGATGTTGCCCCACTGGTCGGAACCGCCCATCTGCAGCTGGCAGCCGTAGCGCTTTGCCAGTTCGACGAAATCGTAGGCCTGCAGGATCATGTAGTTGAATTCGAGGAACGAGAGCGACTGTTCGCGATCAAGACGCGTCTTCACGCTGTCGAAGGCCAGCATGCGATTGACCGAGAAGTGGCGACCGACATCGCGCAGGAAATCGAGGTAGTTGATCGAACGCAGCCATTCGGCGTTGTTGATCATCAAGGCGTCCTTCGGACCCTCACCGTAGGTCAGGTAGTTCGAGAAGACACGCTTGATCGAGGCGATGTTGCTTTCGATCGTTTCGACGGTCATCAGCTGGCGCGCTTCCTCCTTGAAGGATGGATCGCCCACCATGCCGGTGCCGCCGCCCATCAGTGAAATCGCGCGGTGGCCGGTTTTCTGCAACCAGTGAAGCATCATGATCTGGATCAGCGAGCCTGCATGCAGGCTCGGCGCCGTGGGATCGAAGCCGATATATGCAGTCACGGTTTCCTTGGCGAACAGATCGTCGAGGCCTGCTTCATCGGAGATTTGATGAATGAAGCCGCGCTCTTTTAGGATGCGCAGGAAATCGGATTTGAACTCGGACATGACTTCGTCTCTTCGGGGGTGTCGGATTGATACTTGTTGAACTGCCGCGGCGCGTTTAGCACTGTTTTGCCGAAAGTGCACTATTCCGTTCGGAATGTTTTGGAGGATGGATGGGTAAAATAAAAACCGCAATCGGCCTGATGAGCGGAACGTCGATGGACGGGATCGATGTCGCCCTGGTTCGGACCGACGGTGAAGCCAGAGTGGAGCGCGGGCCGTTTCTGGGTGTGCCTTACGATCCGGCCTTTCGCGACCGTCTGAAGCTTTCGCTTGAAGGTGCAAAATCCATACTCAGGCGCAAGGAACGCCCCGGCGAACTTGCCACAATCGAGCGAGAGCTTACGCTGCGTCATGCATCTGCCGTTACGGAGTTTCTCGATCGTTGCGGTCTGGATCGAAGCTCGATCGATGTCGTCGGATTCCACGGCCAGACCGTGCTGCACCGGCCGGACGATGCGCTGACCGTCCAGCTTGGCGACGGGCCGTTGCTTGCGAGCGAGACCGGCATCCCGATCGTCTACGACATGCGGGCGAACGACATGGTCCATGGTGGGCAGGGTGCGCCGCTCGTGCCGGCCTATCATGCGGCGCTTTCGGGGACTATTCGAGATGCCAAGCTGCCGGTCTGCTTCGTCAATATCGGCGGCATCTCGAACCTCACCTATATCGGCGCCGACGGCTCGATCGTCGCCTATGACAGCGGGCCGGGAAATACCTTGATCGACCAATGGGTCGAGACAAATGCGGGAATTCCGTTCGACCAGGGCGGCATGATTGCTTCGGAAGGCAAGATCGTCCCCGAACTGGCCGACCTGTATCTGGAAAGCCCGTTCTTTACTGCCGGGAAACGCCGTTCGCTCGATCGCAATGACTTCCTACCGCCGAGCGGAAGGGATGCCGAGCTCGCGGACGGTGCAAGGACGCTCGCCTATGTGGCTGCCGCCTCGATCATCAAATCGGCCGGTCACCTGCCGGTGACGCCAACGCTCTACATCGTCTGCGGCGGCGGACGGCTGAACCGCGCGATCATGCGCGATCTTGCTGATCTCGCTGCCCGCCAGAATTCCAACGTGATCTCGGCTGAGGTTGCGGGCTTCAATGGCGATGCCATGGAAGCTGAAGCCTGGGCCTACCTAGCAGTCCGGTCGCTGGAGGGACTGCCGCTGACTTTTCCGGGTACGACCGGCGTCAAGGAACCAGTCAGCGGCGGCATTCTTGCGAGGCCATGATGGTGGGAACGCTTATTCTCGAAACGTCGCGGCTGCGGCTGGTGATGTGGGACGCAAGCGATGCGGGACTTGTCCTCACGCTGCATTCGACGATCGGCACAACGCGTTATATGTCCGGCGGCGCGCCTTGGAGCATCGACAAGTGCGAGGAGCGGCTTGCCAGCTGGTTTAAAGAGAATGCACGGGACGGTACGACAAAGTACAAACTCCTGAGCAGAGATGACGGTCGCTTCATCGGTCGCGCTGGGATTTCGATGCATGACCGCGATGAGAACGAATTCGAACTCGGTTATGCGCTTCGCGAGGAAGAATGGGGAAAGGGCTATGCGACGGAAGTGGCCAGTGCGCTTGCGATGTGGTTCTTCGACAAGGGCTTCGCTACGCGGTTCATCGCTTTCACGCATCCGGAAAACTTCGCCTCGCAGCATGTACTGAAGAAGATCGGAATGCGGCCGGTCGCGCCGCGGCTGATCGACGGCTTTGTGGCGCCGACATTCGAGCTCGGCGCCACTGATATTTGATTGTCAGCGAATGCGCTTCGCTGCCGGTTCCGGCACCAGTTCGCCGTTCAGGCGGCGGTCGAGATAGTCCTCGCATTCCGCCATCAGTGTTTCGACCTGGCCGTTGAAGAAGTGATTGGCATTCGGCACCGTACGGTGAGTGATGAGGATGCCCTTCTGGGTCTTCAGCTTTTCGACCAGACCGTTGACATCCTTTTCCGGCGCGACCTTGTCGGCTTCGCCGTTGATGATCAGTCCGGAAGACGGGCAGGGCGCCAGGAACGAGAAGTCGTAGGTGTTCGGCTGCGGCGCAATCGACATGAAACCTTCGATTTCCGGGCGGCGCATCAGTAGTTGCATGCCGATCCAGGCGCCGAAGGAATAGCCAGCGACCCAACAGGTCTTCGAATCGGGATGCAGGCTCTGCACCCAATCGAGCGCGGAAGCGGCATCCGAAAGCTCGCCCGCGCCGTGGTCGAATTCGCCCTGGCTGCGGCCGATTCCGCGGAAGTTGAAGCGCAATGTCGTAAACCCGCGCTTCTGGAACATGTAGAAGAGCTGGTAGACGATCTGGTTGTTCATTGTGCCGCCGAACTGCGGGTGCGGGTGCAGGATAAGGGCGATCGGCGCGCTTTTCTCCTTGGAGGGCTGGTAGCGGCCTTCAAGACGGCCGGCTGGGCCGTTGAAAATGACTTCGGGCATCGGTACTCCGGGTTTTTATTTTCGCGTTCCTGCTGCTTAGACTTGACGAACGTTGTCAGCTTTTCTAAAACGCAGTTTAGAACAATTCGAAACTTGCATGCGATCCACGCATCGTGGACGTGTCATAAGGCAAGCCCGGCGGAAATTTCAAGGAAAATGAACCGCGGCAGCCTAGCAGGATCAAGCGCAGGACAAAAGAGCATGGCGCCGCCCCGCCTTTATCTTGATTGGAACGCGACATCGCCGCTGCATCCCGCAGCGCGCGTGGCGGTTCTAAGCGCGCTCGATCTCTTTGGAAATCCGAATTCTGTTCACGGCGAAGGGCGCGCCGTACGCACTGCGATCGAGGGTGCGCGCCGCCAGATTGCGGCGCTGACCGGGGCCGAACAGGCACATGTGATTTTCACCAGCGGCGCGACGGAAGCGGCCAATATGGTGCTGACGCCGGATTTCCGCATGGGGCGCACGCCGCTTGCGATCGACCATCTCTACTATTCGGCGATCGAGCATCCGGCCGTGCGCGAGGGCGGCCGCTTTCCTAGGGAGAAGACGACCGAGATTCCGGTTACGTCGACAGGTGTCGTGGATCTGGCAGCGCTGGAGAGACTGCTTGCCGGGCACCACAGGACCTCGGGCTTGCCGATGGTGGCGATCATGCTCGTCAACAACGAGACGGGTATCGTCCAGCCGGTCCGCGAAGCCGCCAAGATCGTACAGACCTATGGCGGACTTCTCATAGTGGATGCGGTGCAGGCAGCAGGACGCCTGAAGCTCGATATCAGCGAGCTCGGTGCTGATTTTCTGATCGTGTCTTCACACAAGCTCGGCGGGCCGAAAGGAGCCGGTGCGCTTGTTTCGCGCGGTGAGGCTCTGATGCCGAGGCCGCTCATCCGCGGTGGTGGCCAGGAAAAAGGTCACCGTTCGGGGACTGAAAATTCCACCGCCATCATTGGCTTCGGTGCCTCCGCAGCTGCGGCACTTGCCGAGTTCGACGAGCGCAATAGCAGATTTGAAAGGCTTCGCGACCGTCTCGAGGCCGGAATGCGGCGCGCAGCGCCCGGTTTGGTGATTTATGGCGCGGACGAGCCGCGGGTATCGAATACGAGCTTCTTCACGCTTCCGGGCCTCAAGGCCGAGACCGGCCAGATCGCCTTCGATCTCGAAGGCGTTGCGCTTTCTGCAGGCTCTGCATGCTCCTCCGGCAAGGTCGGTGAAAGCCATGTTCTTGTGGCCATGGGCCGCGACGCGAAAATGGGCGCTCTGCGCATATCGCTCGGTTTTGCGACGACGGAAGAGGAAATCGACAGGGCGCTCGCCGCCTTTGCGAAGATAGCCGGGCGGTGCAGGCCGGCCGGAGAGGCGGCCTGACGGCCTCACTAAATTGCGGAAACGCAAATTTCCGCTTGCCAATCGGGCTGAAAAGCGCCTTTTGGCCACCTACATACGGGGTAAGGAAAATTGCCCCAAGACAAGCTGCCGGACCTTTACCCGGCGAGATTGGAGAACGACATGCCCGCCGTCCAAGAAACGGTTGAACGCGTCCGCCAGATCGATGTGGACCAGTACAAATACGGTTTCGAAACCATCATCGAGATGGACAAGGCACCCAAGGGCCTATCCGAAGAGATCATTCGCTTCATCTCCGCCAAGAAGCGGGAGCCTGAATGGATGCTCGAATGGCGCCTTGAGGCCTACAAGCGCTGGCTGACGATGGACGAGCCCACCTGGGCGCGCGTCGACTATCCGAAGATCGACTTCAATGAAATCCACTACTACGCTGCGCCGAAGAGCACATCCGGCCCGTCGTCGCTGGCTGAAGTCGATCCGGAGCTTCTGAAGGTCTACGAGAAGCTGGGTATCCCGCTGCGCGAGCAGGAAATCCTTGCCGGCGTTGAGAGGCCGAAGATCGCCGTCGATGCCGTCTTCGATTCCGTTTCGGTCGTGACGACCTTCAAGGAAGAGCTGAAGAAGGCCGGCGTGATCTTCATGTCGATCTCCGAAGCGATCCGGGAACATCCCGATCTCGTGCAGAAATATCTCGGCTCTGTCGTTCCGCCAACCGACAATTACTACGCAACGCTGAACTCCGCGGTCTTCACGGATGGCTCCTTCGTCTTCGTGCCGAAGGGCGTCCGCTGCCCGATGGAGCTCTCCACCTATTTCCGCATCAACGAGAAGAATACCGGCCAGTTCGAGCGCACGCTGATCATCGCCGAGGAAGGCGCCTATGTATCCTACCTCGAAGGCTGCACGGCGCCACAGCGTGACGAAAACCAGCTGCACGCCGCCGTCGTCGAACTGATCGCGATGGACGATGCCGAAATCAAGTATTCCACCGTCCAGAATTGGTATCCGGGCGATGCCCAGGGCAAGGGCGGCATCTACAACTTCGTCACCAAGCGCGGCGATTGCCGCGGCCACCGATCGAAGATCTCATGGACGCAGGTCGAGACCGGCTCCGCCATTACCTGGAAGTACCCGTCCTGCATCCTGCGCGGCGACGATAGCCGCGGCGAGTTTTATTCGATCGCCGTGTCCAACGGCCATCAGCAGGTCGATAGCGGCACCAAGATGATCCATCTCGGCAAAAACACCTCGAGCCGCATCATTTCCAAGGGTATTGCCGCCGGCGTGTCACAGAATACCTATCGCGGTCAGGTGTCGGCGCACCGCAAGGCCTCGAACGCGCGCAACTTCACGCAGTGCGACTCGTTGCTGATCGGCGGCAAGTGCGGCGCGCATACGGTGCCCTACATCGAGGCGAAGAATTCGACGGCTCATTTCGAGCATGAGGCGACGACCTCGAAGATCTCCGAAGATCAGCTCTTCTATTGCCTGCAGCGCGGCATTCCGGAAGAAGCAGCGATCGCGCTGATCGTCAACGGCTTCGTCAAGGAAGTCCTGCAGGAACTGCCGATGGAGTTCGCCGTCGAGGCGCAGAAGCTGATCAGCATCTCGCTCGAAGGCAGTGTGGGCTGAGCCAACCGATATGACTACGCAATGGCGCGCGCGTCGCGCCTTTCTACGATTGCTTTTTATGGGACATAACCATGCTTGAAATCAGAAACCTGCACGCCCGCATCGCCGAAGACGGCACCGAAATCATCCGCGGCCTGGACCTTACGGTGAAAGCCGGCGAAGTCGCTGCCATCATGGGCCCGAACGGCTCTGGCAAGTCGACGCTCTCCTATATTCTCGCCGGTCGCGAAGACTATGAAGTGACCGAAGGCGACATTCTTTACAACGGCGAGAGCATCCTCGAGCTGGACGCTGCCGAGCGCGCCGCCAAGGGCATTTTCCTCGCCTTCCAGTATCCGGTTGAAATCCCGGGTGTCGCCACCATGCAGTTCTTGAAGGTCGCGATGAACGAGCAGCGCAAGGCGCGCGGCGAAGAAGAACTGAAGACGCCGGATTTCATGCGCCTCGTCAAGGACGCGGCCGGCAAGCTGCAGATCAATACCGAAATGCTGAAGCGTCCGCTGAACGTCGGCTTCTCCGGCGGCGAGAAGAAGCGCGCGGAGATCCTGCAGATGGCGCTGCTCCAGCCGCAGCTTTGCGTGCTCGACGAGACCGATTCCGGCCTAGACATCGACGCGCTGAAGATCGTCGCCGATGGCGTCAACGCACTGCGCTCGCCGGACCGCGCGGTGGTCGTCATCACCCATTACCAGCGCCTGCTCGATTACATCGTTCCAGACACCGTTCACGTCCTCTACAAGGGCCAGGTGATCAAGTCCGGCGACAAGACGCTGGCGTATGAGCTCGAAGCCAACGGATACGCCGACATCATCGGAGCGGCAGCCTGATTCAGGCGGAAAGGACGGGTCTCATGAACATGCAGACGACGAGCCGCCTGACTGCCGCGGAAGCGGCGCTCGTTGAGGCGTTCAACAATCAATTCGGCGAACTGCCGGGCGACGGGGCCGTGACGGCGACCCGCGACCGGCTGCTCGACGACCTGAAGAAGGGCGGCCTGCCGACACGGCGGATCGAGGCCTGGCACTATACCGACCTTAAGAACCTTCTGCGCGAGGTGCCGGCACCTGCCGGGGACGCCGCATCGAAAGAGATCGAGCCGCTGATCGAAGGTTCGTCGGTTCTTTCGATCGTGCAGGGCCATGCGGATCCTAGCGCAAGAGCGGGGGACCTCGTAATTTCCAGCTATGCGCAGCGCCTGATCGACGGTTCGGCTGCCGCCGCGCTCGGTGCGCTCGGCGCGGATGACGCCGTCGGCCGCATCAATGGCAGCTTCGTGCGCGACGGCTATGTCGTCGATATCCCTGCAAAGACCGAGTTCGATAAGCCGCTGGAGATCGACGTCGTCCACGCCGGCGGCCAGATCCATACACGCCTGCCGGTATCCTTCGGCGAAAACGTCAAGGCGACCGTGATCGAGCGTCACCTGTCGGTGACCGGAGATGCGGCATTTGTGTCTCATGTCAGTGACATCACGATCGGCGAGGGCACGGAACTTATCTGGATCATCCTGCAGCAGCAGGGCCGCGAGGATACGCATCTCGGTCAGATCCGTATCGATCTCGGCGCCAATGCCAAGCTGAAGCTCTTTGTCATCAACGCTGGCGGCAAACTGGTGCGCCAGGAACTGCATATCAAGGTGACGGGCGAGGGCGCGGACTTGACGCTCCGGGGCATCAACCTGCTCGGCGGCGATACGCATACCGACGTGACGATGGTGCTTGGTCACAACGTTCCGCATACCGGTTCGACGGAGATCATCCGCAACGTCGTCTTCGACCGCGCCAAGGGGGTCTTCCAGGGCATGATCCGGGTTGCGCCCGACGCGCAGAAGACCGATGCGAAGATGTCCTGCAACACGTTGCTGATGTCGGACGATGCCGACTTTTCGACAAAGCCGGAGCTTGAGATCTTCGCCGACGACGTCCAGTGCGGCCATGGCGCGACCGTTACCGACATCGATGACAATCATCTCTTCTACATGATGGCGCGCGGCGTTCCGGAGAACAAGGCGCGCGCGATGCTCGTCAATGCCTTCGTTGCGGAGATCGTCGAAGAACTGGAAGACGAAGCCCTGGTCGAGGCGCTGGAAGGCGTCATCTCGGCCTGGCTCGAAAAGCACACCTGATCGGATAATCGCCATGGACAAGATAGTACCGGCAGCCGCCTACGACGTCGAAGCCATCCGCAAGGATTTTCCGATCCTTGCGCGGGAGGTCTATGGCAAGCCACTGGTCTATCTCGACAACGGCGCGTCCGCACAGAAGCCGCATGCCGTCATCGACGCCATCTCGCGGACCTATTCGACCGAATATGCGAATGTGCACCGTGGCCTGCATTACCTCTCCAATGCCGCAACCGAAGCCTATGAAGGCGCGCGTGAAAAGGTGCGCCGTTTCCTGAATGCGCCGTCGGTCGACGACATTGTCTTCACGAAATCCTCGACCGAGGCGATCAATACGGTCGCGCATGGCTGGGGCATGCCGAAGATTGGCGAGGGCGACGAGATCGTCGTCTCGATCATGGAGCACCACTCCAACATCGTCCCTTGGCATTTCATCCGCGAACGACAGGGCGCCAAGCTGGTCTGGGTGCCGGTGGACGACGAAGGTGCCTTTCATATCGAGGACTTCGAGAAGAGCCTGACCGAGCGCACCAAGCTTGTAGCGATCACGCATATGTCGAATGCGCTCGGCACGATCGTTCCGGTCAAGGAAGTCTGCCGTATTGCTCATGAGCGCGGCATTCCGGTTTTGATCGACGGTTCGCAGGGTGCAGTGCACCTGCCGGTCGATGTCCAGGATATCGACTGTGACTGGTACGTCATGACCGGCCACAAACTCTACGGTCCCTCGGGCATCGGCGTTCTCTACGGCAAGAAGGACCGGCTTCGCGAGATGCGTCCATTCCAGGGTGGCGGCGAGATGATCTTCGAGGTGACCGAGGATGCGATCACCTACAACGACCCGCCGCACCGCTTCGAAGCCGGGACGCCGCCGATCGTTCAGGCGATCGGCCTCGGTTATGCGCTGGACTATATGGAGAAGGTCGGCCGCGAGGCGATTTCGCGTCATGAAGCCGACCTGACGGCCTACGCTGCCGAGCGGCTGCGGTCGATCAATTCGCTGCGTGTCTTCGGAACGGCACCCGGCAAAGGCAGCATCTTTGCCTTCGAACTCGCCGGTCTTCACGCTCACGACGTTTCGATGGTCATCGACCGGCAAGGCGTTGCGGTGCGTGCCGGCACGCATTGCGCCATGCCGCTCTTGAAACGCTTCGGCGTCACCGCCACATGCCGTGCATCCTTCGGCATGTACAATACACGTGCCGAGGTCGATGCGTTGGCCGACGCGCTGGAATATGCGCGCAAGTTCTTTGCTTGAGGAGTGTCCGTATGAGCCTGGACGAAAGCGAACAGAAGACAGACGTGCGCGAGGGCATCGTGCATTCGAGCATTCCTGCCGATGAACTGGCGCGCCTCAGCGATGACGTCATCGGGGCGCTGAAAACCGTCTACGATCCGGAAATTCCCGCCGACATCTTTGAACTCGGACTGATCTACAAGATCGACATCGAAGATGACCGCATGGTGAAGATCGTCATGACGCTGACGGCTCCAGGCTGCCCGGTTGCCGGAGAAATGCCGGGCTGGGTCGAGAACGCCGTCGGCGCCGTCGAAGGCGTGTCCGGCGTCGAGGTCGCAATGACCTTCGATCCTCCTTGGACGCCGGACCGCATGTCGGAAGAGGCGCAGGTGGCCGTTGGCTGGTATTGAGGGTCAGGCGGCCGATTTTTCATTGGGCATGATGGGAGCAAGGTCGATCCAGAGAGCTTTCATTAGCTGAGGATGGTCGCAAATTCCGGATTGCTTGGGCCGGTCAATGCCTTGTAAAGCGCGGAGCGGCTTATCCAAGCTCACGCGCAAGCTTGCTCATGTTTGTGGCTCTTGCCACAACTCCCGGACCCTTGGCGATGAGAGGTGAATATCAATGAAAAGCCGTAGGACGAATTTCGCCTTTGATTACGGGATTGAAGCATTAGGCATAACTGCCTAGATTGAAAAGATGAAGCACCGGATCTTGACCCCGGTGTGGAAGGAGAATGAGCCGATGGGCTTTGCAGTGATGAGCATGACCGGCACCGCCGCGGCGCGCGTGAAGGCAATCGTTGAAAATTCCGGGCCTGACGCCAAGGGCATCCGCGTCGGCATCAAGAAAGGCGGTTGCGCCGGGATGGAATATACCATCGAGCTGGTGACCGAACCCAATTCCAAGGACGACCTGATCGAGCGCGACGGCGCCAAGGTCTGGGTGGAGCCCTCTGCGGTCCTCTATCTGCTTGGCACGGAAATGGACTTCGAGACCACGACGCTGCGCTCGGGCTTCATCTTCACGAACCCGAACCAGACATCGGCCTGCGGCTGCGGGGAATCCGTCGAGCTCAAGCCTGCCGATCTCGCGGCGCTTGCCGCGCGCGGCGACGCGGTGGTGCCAGCCGGGCACTGAATTCTTCAAGGCCGCAACCGAAAGCCGCCAGCGATGGCGGCTTTGTCATTTTGATTTGTCCCTTTCAGGCAGCGAAACAGTTTCTACCTTATGATCATCGAAACGCTGCTTCTGCTCTTTGCCAAAGGCGCGCTCCTCGGCCTCATCATCACAGCGCCGCCGGGGCCGATCGCGACACTCTGCATCAACCGCAGCCTTCATCGTGGTTTCGGATCGGGTGCAGCCATCGGCATTGGGGCAGCGCTTGGCGATGCGTGTTACGCGCTAGTCGCGGCCGCCGGTCTCGCAATGGTTTCGGATATCGTCGATGACTATTCGCTGCCGATTGCGGCGGCCGGCGGTGCGCTTCTGATCTTTCTCGGCATCCGAGATCTCATGACGCCGCCAGCCGGTGCCTTGCAGGTCGGTGCGCGCGATCTCTTGCGCACGATCGCTTCGACCTTTCTGCTGGCGATTTCGAACCCCGGCGCGCTTCTGTCCTTCGGGGGCCTCTTTGCTGGCCTTGGTTTGGTCGATGGCAAAACCGTCACCGAGGTGGCATCGATCGCCATCGGCGTGTTTTTCGGGGCCATGGTATGGTGGACGGCGCTGAGCGCGGCGGTGAATTTCGCTCGTGACAAGATTTCAAGCGATCTCACTCTGCTGATCCGCCGCATTTCTGGGGGCCTGATCATTGCCTTCGGCACCGTCGTTCTCGGCTTTGCCGCGCGGCTGCTGCTTGCGTAGAGAGTTACAGGCGCCGGTCAGTCGCGCTTGATGCTCATTAGGACATATGTCAGAGCCGGTCTCGAAGACGCCCTGAAGCTTTGTTCGGCCTGGATCAGGCCTGTCAGTTCCATGGTGGGATCGCAACTTTGGCCTTCATCGGCCGTCAGCCTATCGGGATCGATGCGGCCATAGCCCGGCGGGCTGATATCCGCCACGTTGCCGGCGATCGCGCCGACCTTGTGGCGCTGAACGATGAACTCTGCCGTTCCAGGGAACCATCATGTCCGCAACCACGGCCGGGGCGCCAAGCACGCCGGTGACGACAAGGTCGGGAACTCGTTCGAATATTCAGCCTTCACCGGCGACGCCGGAGGATTTAGCCAGGGCGCAGAGGCTTGTCGAGGGAGAGGCCTAGGCGAAGGCCTTTGCCCTAAGCTCCTTTCGGCGCAATATGGCCATTCCTAACGACCGCTTGGCGCCCTGCCAAGTGCTCAGTTATAATTGCCATGCCTTTGGCTGATGGAGCTTTCGATGTCCTCGAGCTTTAACGTTCACAGCGCGGCCGGCTACGAGCAACTCATGGGACGCTGGAGCCAAAAGCTCGCGCCGTCATTCGTAGAGTTTGCGGGTCTTGCCGATGGTGAGAAGGTACTTGATGTCGGTTGCGGCACGGGCAGCCTGACATTTGCCCTTGTCAAGGCCGCTGATCTCAGCGAAATCGCTGCCGTCGACTATTCGCCAGTCTTCGTCGAAGAGGCAATTCGGCGCAACACCGACCCGCGCATCAAGATCGGGCAGGCGGACGCTTGCTCTTTGCCTTTCGAAGACGGGACCTTCGACCGCGCGCTCGCGTTGCTCGTTCTTCATTTCGTGCCCGAGGCCGGCCGGGCCGTTGGAGAGATGCGCCGCGTCGCGCGTTCGGGCGGGGTAGTCGCCGCAGCTGTCTGGGATCATGTGGGCGGCATGCCCGGCATGCGAATGATGGTCGACACGGTGGCGGCACTCAGCGAGACCGGGCGGCAGCTGCGCAATCGCTATTGCTTTCAACCGATGATGCAGCCTGGCGAAATGAGGCGGACTTTTGTCGAGCAGGGTCTGCTGGACGTTACCGAAACCCAGCTGGTGGTCCGCATGGAGTACCAAAACTTTAACGATTACTGGACACCTATTGCGGCAGGCGAAGGGCCTCTTGGCCAATATGTGGCGACCCTCGACGCCCCTGAGCGGGCGCGCATAGATGCTGCCGTACGCGACGCATACGAGGCGGGCCGGCCCGATGGTCCAAGGTCGTTCGCAAATGTTGCATGGGCCTGCCGCGGCATCGTTCCCTGAGAGGGCAGCCAGAGGTCTGATCGGCCCCGCGCTTCTTACACGCACGATCCTTGATCTTAGAATCGAAGGCCCCTCCGACGAGGAGCCTTCCCGCCCCCCGTTTCAGGCTCGGGGCATTCGCTGCAATCGATCCATGGTCGATCGGCTGGGCCTTTGCCCGACCGCTTCTACTCCGCAGCCTCTGCGTAGCTCTCCACCGGCGGGCAGGTGCAAACGAGATTCCTGTCCCCGTACACATTATCCACGCGGTTGACCGGGGACCAGTATTTGTCGACGCGGAAAGCGCCGGGCGGGAAGCAGGCTTGTTCGCGGCTGTAGGGGCGGTCCCATTCGCCGACGAGGTCTTCCACCGTGTGCGGGGCGTTCTTCAGCGGGTTGTTGACCTTGTCCATGCTGCCTTCCTCGATGGCGCGGGCTTCCTCGCGGATCGCCAGCATTGCCTCGCAGAAGCGGTCGAGCTCGGCCTTGGTTTCGGACTCGGTCGGCTCGATCATCAGCGTGCCGGCGACCGGCCAGCTCATGGTCGGGGCATGGAAGCCGCAGTCGATCAGGCGCTTGGCGATGTCGTCGACCGTGACGCCTGCGCTGTCGGCCAGCGGACGCGTGTCAATGATGCATTCATGCGCGACGCGGCCGCTCTCGGACTTGTATAGCACCCCGTAGGCGCCCTTCAGGCGGGCAGCGATGTAGTTGGCGTTGAGGATCGCAACCTTGGTTGCCTGCGTCAGGCCCTCGCCGCCCATCATCAGCACATAGCTCCAGGAGATCGGCAGGATCGAGGCAGAGCCGAAGGCCGCTGCCGAGACGGCGCCTGAGCGTCCGTCCGTTTCCGGGTGGCCGGGCAGGTGAGGCGCCAGATGGGCCTTGACGCCGATCGGGCCCATGCCCGGACCGCCGCCGCCATGCGGGATGCAGAAGGTCTTGTGCAGATTGAGATGACTGACGTCGGAACCGATGTCACCGGGACGAGACAAGCCGACCATGGCGTTCATATTGGCGCCGTCGAGATAGACCTGGCCGCCATGCTTGTGCACAAGATCGCAGATCTCTTTGACGGTTTCCTCGAACACACCATGCGTCGAAGGATAGGTTATCATGCAGCAGGAGAGATTTTCCGCATGCTCCTGCGCCTTGGCGCGGAAGTCGTCCATGTCGATGTCGCCGTTCGCGCGAACCTTGATGACGACGACCTTCATGCCGGCCATCTGCGCGGAGGCGGGGTTGGTGCCATGCGCCGAGGTCGGGATCAGGCAGACGTCGCGATCGCCGTTGCCGTTGGCGATATGGTAGTTGCGGATCGTGAGCAGGCCGGCATATTCGCCCTGCGCACCGGAATTTGGCTGCATGGAGAAGGCGTCGTAGCCGGTCACGGCGCAGAGTTTTTCCGTCAGATCGTCGATCATTTCGCGGTAGCCGAGCGCCTGATCGGCCGGAGCATAAGGATGGATATCCGAAAATTCCGGCCAGGTGATCGGCAGCATTTCCGCCGTGGCGTTGAGCTTCATGGTGCAGGAGCCGAGCGGGATCATCGCGCGGTCGAGCGCGAGGTCGCGGTCGGAGAGCCGGCGGATGTAGCGAGTCATTTCGCTTTCGGCGCGGTTCATATGGAAGATCGGATGCGTCAGATATTCGCTAGTCCGCAGCAGATCCTTCGGCAGGCGGTAGCCTGGCTCGAAATCGGCGACGGCGAAATTGCCGCCGAAGGCGCGCCAGGTGGCTTCGAGCGTCGCGGGGCGCGTGCGCTCATCGAGGCTCATGCCGATCTTGGTCGTGCCAACCTTGCGCAGGTTGATGCCCTCGGCAACGGCCGCACGCAGGATGAGGCCCTGCATGTGGCCGACATCGACAGTGAGCGTGTCGAAGAAGGTTTCGGGCTCTATCCTGTAACCTAGCTTTTCCAGGCCCTTAGCCATCAGCACGGCCTTCTGATGAACCTGCTGGGCGATCGCCTTGATGCCCTTGGGACCGTGGAAAACCGCGTACATCGAGGCCATGACGGCGAGCAGGACCTGCGCGGTGCAGATGTTCGACGTGGCCTTTTCGCGGCGTATATGCTGTTCGCGGGTCTGCAGCGACAGCCGGTAGGCGCGATTGCCGCGGGCGTCGACCGAGACGCCGACGAGACGGCCGGGCATGGAGCGCTTGTGCGCATCCTTGACTGACATATAGGCGGCATGCGGTCCGCCGTAGCCGATCGGAACGCCGAAGCGTTGCGACGAGCCGATCGCAATATCGGCGCCCATTTCGCCCGGCGACTTCAGAAGCGTCAGCGCGAGGATATCGGCCGCGACGATGGCGATCGCGCCCGTCTGGTGCAGGCGAGAGATCAGGCCGGTGAAATCATGCACGTGGCCGTGCGTGCCCGGATACTGGAAGATGGCGCCGAAGACGTCCGCCGGATCGAGATCCTTGAAGGGGTCACCGACGATGACGGTCCAGCCCAGCGGCTCGGCGCGGGTCTGGATGAGCGCTATCGTCTGCGGATGGCAGGCGGCATCAACGAAGAAGGCCTTGGCCTTTGACTTCGCGACGCGCTCGGCAATCGCCATGCCTTCGGCAGCAGCGGTCGCTTCGTCGAGAAGCGAAGCGTTGGCGACGTCGAGACCGGTAAGGTCGCAGATCATCGTCTGGTAGTTCAAGAGCGCTTCCAGACGGCCCTGACTGATCTCCGGCTGGTAAGGCGTGTAGGCCGTGTACCAGGCCGGATTTTCGAGGATGGTGCGCTGGATGACCGGCGGCGTGATCGTGCCGTAATAGCCTTGGCCGATCAGGGAAACGAGGACCTTGTTCTTGTTGGCGGTGTCGCGCAGCTTGTCGAGCGCCTCGCGCTCCGTCATCGGCGCGCCCCAGGCAAGCGCCGCCTTCTGGCGGATCGCAGACGGCACGGTCGCGTCGATGAGGCTGTCGAGGCTGTCGTAGCCGACGACCTTCAGCATGTCGCTCATTTCGGCCGGCGACGGGCCGATATGGCGGCGGTTGGCGAAGTCGTACGGCTGGTAGTCGGTAAACTGGAATTCTGTCGGCGTCGTCATTACGCGGTGAGCTCCTTATAGGCCGCTTCGTCAAGCAGGCCATCGGCATCGCCCGGGTTCTTGAGCTTCAGCTTGAAGAACCAGCCGGCGCCCTGTGGGTCGGAATTGACCAGCGACGGATCGGCAGTGATCGCTTCGTTGACTTCGGTGATCTCTCCATCGAGCGGACAATAGACTTCAGAGGCAGCCTTCACGGACTCGACGGTGGCGGCATCGTCATTCTTGGAAAAGGTCGCGCCCACTTCCGGCAATTCGACGAAAACCAGGTCGCCGAGCTGCTCGACGGCATAATTCGTAATGCCGACCGTCGCCACGCCGTCTTCGAGCTTCAGCCATTCATGTTCTTCGGTAAATTTCAGCATGGTTTTGATCCTCTCTGGAAATTCTTAGCGTTTGTAGGTCGGCGTGATGAAGGGCAGGGCGGCGACCGTGGCGGGGAGATACTTGCCCCTTACCTCAGCGTAAATTTGGGTTCCAACGGAGGCATGGGAGACCGGCACATAGCCCATGGCAATCGGGCCTTCGACACTCGGGCCGAAGCCGCCCGAAGTGACTTCGCCGATCTCGGTCTTGCCTTCAGCATCCGCATAGAGCTTGGAATGGCCGCGCACCGGCGCCTTGCCTTCCGGCTTCAGGCCGACGCGGCGACGTGTGGCACCATTGTCGAGTTCAGCGAGAATGCGTGCTGCGCCCGGAAAATCCCCCGCGCGCGCTCCGCCCGTCCTGCGAGCCTTCTGCATGGCCCATTCGAGCGCGGCCTCGACCGGCGTTGTGGTGGTGTCGATGTCGTTGCCGTAAAGGCAAAGTCCAGCCTCCAGACGCAGCGAATCGCGGGCGCCGAGGCCGATCGGCTGCGTATCGGGATGTTCGAGCAATCGCCCGGCAACATCCTCCGCCTTGTTAGCGGGTACGGAGATCTCGAAGCCATCCTCACCGCTGTAGCCGGAGCGGGAGACGAGACAGGAGATGTCGTGCAAGCGGCAGTGGCGCACGTCCATGAACTTCATTGCCGCGACATCCGCCCAGAGTTCGGCGAGCACGTCGACGGCGCGCGGGCCTTGCAGCGCGACCAGCGCGCGGTCGAGAAGGGTTATGTCGCAGCGGTCGCCGATATGCTTTTGCAAGTGCGCGACATCGGCCTCCTTGCAGGCTGCGTTGACGACGACGAATAGATGATCGTCGAGATGGGTGATCATCAAGTCGTCGAGTATGCCGCCGTTTTCGTCGGTGAAGAAGCCGTAGCGCTGGCGGCCTTCGGCGAGGCCGAGAATGTCGACCGGCACGAGGCTTTCGAGTGCTAGGGCGGCATCTTCATATCTGCCGGACTTCGCCCTCACGACGACCTGACCCATATGGGAGACGTCGAAGAGGCCGGCACCGGCGCGCGTCTGCAGGTGTTCCTTCAGCACGCCGGCTGGATACTGAACGGGCATTTCGTAGCCCGCGAAGGGCACCATGCGGGCACCGAGCGAAAGATGCAGCGCGTGTAGCGGAGTTTTCTTGAGGGCAGCAGTATCGTCCAACGACGCCTCCGGGGTTTGCGCGTGGAATTCCATGCGCGGGCTCAATCTGAAGGCGCGGCTACGCCTTGCTTTCGAGCCCCCTCTGTCCCTGTGCCTGAGATTGTTATCCCTTCGGCGAGCGTTTCAAGAACGCTTCTCTCCAGAGTTCCGTCTGCCCCTTGCTGGTCCTTTGGCCTGAGAGTTTCCGGGGCGGTTGCTCCTTCGGCACCGGCCGTCTGTAGACCGGATTCTCCCAACAAGGTTGCGGCAATTATCCGGCGGAGCAGGCTCTTGGCAAGGGGGAATGTCGCCGCCGAACAAATTTTTGTCGCGCGTCTTTCGGCAAGGTGTGATCTGCGTCAAATGGGCTTTTGCTTTTTTCGGATAAAGTGCTTAATCGCGAAATCCGCTAAAGGGGATCCAGAATGATGAAAACGGGCCGAAACGCTGGCATGCTGACGCGCATTCTCTGCGCGCTGAGCTTGCTTATGCTTGGCCTTGCGCATCAGGCACCGCAGGCGGCTGCGGCGGACGCGGACTATAATAGCGCCGCATACCTCCTGCCGGACGGCACCTACGCCTCACTTTGCGTGACCGCTACCGACAGCAGCGGCAAGACGGTCCCTCTGAAGCCGAATTGCGAAATCTGCCGGCTTTCGGCTTTCGTCATCCTGCCGGTCCCGGATAGCGGCTCCTGGCTGCATCTCGAATTCGCGACGCTGCATAACTCGCCGGTTGTTGCGAAAACCCCCATCGAGGCGCACGCCGTCGAACGGCCGAAGTCCAGGGGGCCGCCGGTTCTGGCCTGATCTCCCGCCACCACCGAAATGACACGACAATGCCGGTGCGCCAGCCATTGCGAGCAGCAGCCGGCGAGGAGATACCCGATGAAGACAATCAAGACACTCAGCGCCGCGGCTCTGGTCTCCGCAACCGCATTCACGGCAGCGCAGGCGCATGTCACCTTTCTTGATCCTGAAGCCCCACAGGAAAAGACGTTCCTCTTAACGCTGCAGGTGCCGCATGGTTGTGACGGCAAGCCCACCAACGAAGTGCAGGTGAAGCTGCCGGAAGGCTTTGTATTCGCCAAGCCGCAGCCGAAGGCCGGCTGGGAACTTGAAGTAATCAAGGGCGACTATCAGAAGACCTACGACAATCACGGCACCAAGGTGAAATCCGGACCGGTCGAAATCCGCTGGAAGGGCGGCAAGCTCTCGGACGATTTTTACGATACCTTCGTGATCCAGGGCAAGGTCTCGGGCGTGGATGCCGGAACGTCACTGACCTTTCCGGTGAAGCAGCTTTGCGGCGATGCCGCCGAGGCATGGGACCAGGTCGCAATCGATGGCGGCGATCCCCATAAGCTCAAGAGCCCGGCGCCGTTGCTGAAGGTCGTTGCCGGTGGCGGCACTGGCCATGACCATGGCGACATGGCGGGGATGGACATGAATGGTGCATCAGGCGGCACCGCAATACTCGGCGACCTCGAAATCTCCGGCGCCTTTACGAAGGCAATGCTGCCCGGCCAGCCGGTCGGCGGTGGCTTTTTTACTGTCAAGAATAGCGGCAAGACCGACGACACGCTCGTCGTCGTTTCCTCGCCGACAGCGGGCCAAGTTCAGATGCACGAAATGGCCATGCAAAACAATGTCATGAAGATGCGTGAACTGAAGGATGGGATCGCCATTCCGGCGGGGGGGACGGTGAAGCTGGCGCCTGGCGGCCTGCATCTGATGTTCCAGAAGGTGAAGGCGCCTTTCAAGCAAGGTGAGAGCGTGCCGGTGACGCTCACCTTTGAAAAGGCGGGCAAGATCGACGTGACGTTGAAGGTTCTGTCGGCCCAGGGCAAGTAACCAGCAAGAGGCCTGCGGCAGTCGCCGCGGGCCTTTTGCTTTCCAATGTAAGAAACTCAAAAATCCTCGTAGGATTTCAATGCCTGCTGCAATCCTGCCTGCGGCTGCTTGTTGCCTTTGGCCATCAGGTCGAGCGCCACTTCGGTGGACTGAATGATGCTTGCCGTTTCGCTCAATTCCTGGTCATGTCGGCCTTTGAGCTGACGGTCTGCGGTCCGGCGCGCGTCCTTTGCCGCCATGCTCGTCGGCACGCGGGGAGCAATCCTCAGCGTTTCGAAAGCGGCGGCGGCCGTGCTCGCGGATATGGTGACGACCTGTGTCATAGGACGTTTCATACACATCGCCGGTTCGCGCGCAGCTAAGGAAATCAATCGCATTTTATTGAACGGCAGGATTTCTTCTCAACCGATTGGAATCGGTCAATTCGTCAGGTAGACCAGAACGATGATCCAGGCTCTTCTTGTCGGCGCCGGCGGCGCTATCGGCTCGCTTTTGAGATATTATGTCGGCCAATGGTCGCTGCGGCTCCTGGGGCCTGCCTTTCCTTGGGGCACCCTGATTGTCAACGTGGTTGGCTGTTTCGCCATTGGCGTTTTTGCCGAAATGATCGCGCGCCGGTTCAACGCCTCCGTTGAGATGCGCCTGCTGCTCATCACCGGCTTCCTTGGCGGCTTTACGACCTTTTCCGCCTTTTCTCTGGATGCGATCTCGCTTTTCGAGCGAGGCGAGGCAGTGGCCGGCGGACTTTACGTCGCCGCAAGCGTCGGGCTTTCGATTATCTCCGTCATGGCTGGTCTCGCGCTTGTGCGTGCTTTGCTCTGAAAGGCAGTTTCCGCGCGAAGAAAAATGCTCTAAAGCCACCGCAACAGCGGCGCGTGGCGCGACCAAGATTTTCCGAAAGAACAAGAATGGCCGGAATCGAACATATCAAGGTGGATGCCGACGAGGCGGGAATGCGGCTCGACCGGTGGTTCAAGATCCATTTCCCTGGCCTCGGCTTCGGCCAGCTTCAGAAGCTCCTGCGTTCGGGCCAGGTCCGCGTTGACGGTGGACGCGTAAAGACCGACGCGCGCGTGCAGCCGGGCCAGATGGTTCGCGTGCCGCCGCTCGATGTCGATGCGAAGGTCAAGAGCGGTCCGATCGCCGGGAAGGACCTGAAGCATTCCAGCGATTACGAACTTCTTCAACGCATGGTGCTGCATGAGGACGACAAGGTAATCGTGCTCAACAAGCCCGCGGGACTTGCCGTGCAGGGCGGTTCCGGCCTGACCCGGCATATCGACCAGATGCTGGAGGCCTGGACGAGCCCGAAGGGCGAGAAGCCGCGGCTCGTGCACCGGCTTGACCGTGACACATCCGGCGTGCTCGTCATTGCCCGCACACGTGGTGCCGCTCAGAAGCTGACGGCCGCCTTTCGCGAACGCGACACCAAGAAGACCTACTGGTCGTTGGTCAAGGGCGTGCCACGCAAGCATGAGGACAAGATCTCCACGTGGCTCGTCAAGGAAGCGACTGCCGACGGCGACCGCATGCGCATTGCCAAACACGGCGAGGAGGGTGCGGATCATGCCGTATCCTATTACCGTGTGATCGAAACGGCGGCGCAAAACCTGGCCTGGCTCGAGATGGAGCCATACACCGGCCGTACGCATCAGCTTCGTGTTCATGCGCTGCATATCGGCCATCCGATCATCGGCGATCCAAAATACTTCATCGACGACCCGAACTGGGATTTTCCCGGCGGCATCCAGAAGCGGCTGCACCTGCATGCCCGTCATATCGATATCCCGCATCCTGCGGGCGGACGCCTGCGCATCACGGCGCCGCTGCCGCCGCATATGGTGCAGACATGGAACCTTCTCGGCCTTGATCTTGCCGGTGCGGAGAGGATTGACGAATGAAGCTTATTCTCTTCGATTGCGACGGCACGTTGGTCGACAGTGCCGCCCTGATCCATGAGGTGATGGCCAGAACCTTCGTTCAATTCGGTCATCCACGGCCGGATCTTTCCAGCACCAAATCGATCATCGGTCTGACCCTCGACATCGCGATTGCCCGCATGCTGGGCAAGCTGCATGTCGATGACGAGGCGGTCGCCATGACGGCTCATTACAGGTCGATCTACATGGACGTCAGGCAGGAGCCCGGCATGGATGTGCCGCTTTTCGCCGGGATAAAGCCGATGATAGACAGGCTCGCCACACGAGAAGACATCCTGATCGGCGCCGTCACCGGAAAGTCGCGCCGCGGGCTTGTCAATGTCCTCGAAACACATGGTTTCACGCCGCATTTCATCGTTACGCGGACGGCCGACGATTGTCCGTCGAAGCCGCATCCGGCCATGGTAACCGAATGCTGCGACGAGGCTGGCATGACGGCCGCTGACGCGATTGTCATCGGCGACGCGATCTACGATATGCAGATGGCAAAGGCTGCAGGTGCAAAGGCAATTGGTGTATCTTGGGGTTATGCCAGCATTGACGATCTGATTGCCGCCGGCGCCGATACTGTCGCTTACCATCCGAATGACGTGCTTGACCATTTTTGAGGTGACGCCATGCGCGACCTGCTGAACGACCTTTCCGAAGGACTGAGCCACCCCGATCCGATCCGCCGCGCGCAGATCCAGATGAAAAGGCCGCTGCCGAAACGCTTCTACAAGAACGTCACGGTTGCCGAGCGGGACGACGGCTTCGCGATCGAGCTTGACGGCAGGGTCGTGCGCACGCCCGCCAAACAGGTTCTGGCGGTGCCGGTAAAGGCTCTGGCCGACCTCGTCGCCGCCGAGTGGGATGCACAGGCGGAAATCATTGACCCGGCGACGATGCCCGTGACGCGCCTCGTCAATACTGCGCTCGACGGCGTCGCGATGGACACACAGGCCGTCTTCGAAGACATCCTGCGTTTTTCCGCGAGCGATCTTCTGTGCTATCGCGCCGAAGGACCGGAACTCCTGGTGCAGCGCCAGACCGAGCAGTGGGATCCGGTTCTCGATTGGGCGGCGAATGATCTCGGCGCGCGCTTCATCTTGATCGAAGGCGTGATGCATCACGAGCAGCCGCACGAAGCCGTCGCAGCTTTCGACGTCACATTGCGAAGACACGACAGTGCGCTGGAACTTGCCTGTCTTCACACGATGACGACGCTAACCGGGTCGGCCCTTCTGGCGCTGGCGTTCGCCGAGCACCATCTGACCATAGACGAGGTCTGGTCGCTTGCCCATCTCGACGAGGATTGGACGATCGAGCATTGGGGCAGCGACGAGGAGGGCAAACTGCGCCGTGCCAAGCGCTTTGAGGAGTTCAAGGCAGCGGCGGAGGTTTTTTTGGCGCTAAAGGCCTGAAACATATTGCTTTGACAGTCATTATGACGAAATCTGCGACTCCGAGCGGGAGAGGTGCGGAATTCAGGATGAATTGGTTTAGGTCGCTTTTTTGTCAGCTGGGGCTGATCTGCGCCATGCTGACGTCCTGCATGGGCCTGACCTCCGATGAGCCCGCCGCTCCTGTTTACGATGTCCGCAGTGCCGTGGTTCTCGGCGGCCCCAATACGCCGCCCGAGCTGCTTTCAGGTATCGGCGACCGCATCAATGCCGCCATCAATGCAACGGTTCGGACCGAGGTCTATCCGCGCGTCGTGCTGACAATTCGCATCGCTTCCCTCCAGAAAGTCACAGGCTTCGACAAAAACAGGAATATCGCCAAGATCAATATCGATGCGGCGTCCGTCGACGAGGGTTCGGTCATCGCCGTCAGCTCGTTCGAGGTGACCAGCACTGCCAACGATCGGGCCATGGCGGATCAGATTCTAGCGGAGGATATCGCCGCGCGAGTCCGCTCGGCCTTCAAGCTCAATACCGGCCGCGGCTGAGGATCATGCCGCGATCGAGCGGCGAGGGGAGATTTCATGAAGGACGTTCTCGACGAGCTGGAGCGGCGCCGGGAGATTGCCCGGCAAGGCGGCGGCCAGGCGCGTATCGAAGCGCAGCACAAGCGCGGCAAGCTGACGGCACGCGAACGGATCGACCTCTTCCTTGACGAAGACTCTTTCGAGGAGTTCGACATGTTCGTGGAGCATCGCTCGACGGATTTCGGCATGGACAAGAGCCGGATTGCAGGCGACGGCGTCGTCACAGGCTGGGGAACCGTCAACGGCCGGACCGTCTTCGTCTTTGCCAAGGATTTCACGGTGTTCGGCGGCTCGCTTTCCGAGGCGCATGCCGAAAAGATCATGAAGGTACAGGACATGGCGCTGAAAAATCGGGCGCCAATCGTCGGCATCTATGATGCGGGCGGCGCGCGCATCCAGGAAGGCGTTGCTGCGCTCGGCGGCTATGCCGAAGTCTTCCAGCGCAATGTACTCGCCTCCGGCGTCATTCCCCAGATTTCCGTGATCATGGGCCCATGTGCCGGCGGCGACGTCTATTCGCCTGCGATGACCGATTTCATCTTCATGGTGCGCGACACCTCTTACATGTTCGTGACCGGTCCGGATGTCGTCAAAACCGTCACCAACGAGACCGTAACCTCCGAGGAGCTCGGCGGCGCCTCTGTTCACACGACGCGTTCCTCAATCGCTGACGGTGCTTACGACAACGATGTCGACACGTTGCTGCAGGTCCGCCGCCTCATCGATTTCCTGCCGCTTTCCAATACCTCGCCGGTGCCGGAGATCGAATGTTACCAGTCGGTGACGGATGCGGATCAATCGCTGGACACGCTCATCCCGGCCAATGCCAATAAGCCGTATGATATCAAGGAGCTGATCCATAAGGTTGCGGACGATGGCGATTTTTTTGAGATTCAGGCAAGCTTCGCCAAGAACATCGTCTGCGGTTTCGGGCGCGTAGAGGGCTCGACGGTCGGCTTCGTGGCGAACCAGCCGATGGTGCTTGCCGGCGTGCTCGATAGCGATGCGTCACGCAAGGCCGCGCGTTTCGTGCGCTTTTGCGATTGCTTCAGTATTCCAATCGTCACCTTCGTCGATGTTCCGGGCTTTCTGCCGGGCACGGCGCAGGAATATGGCGGTCTTATCAAGCATGGGGCGAAGCTGCTTTTTGCCTATGCCGAGGCGACCGTGCCGAAACTGACAGTCATCACCCGCAAGGCGTTCGGTGGGGCTTACGACGTAATGGCCTCCAAACATCTGCGCGGCGATCTCAACTATGCTTGGCCGACGGCGCAGATCGCAGTGATGGGTGCAAAGGGCGCAGTCGAGATCATCTTCCGCAAGGACATCACCGATCCGGAAAAGATTGCGGCACACACAAAAATGTACGAGGACCGTTTCCTGTCGCCCTTTGTCGCGGCCGAGCGCGGCTATATCGACGAGGTGATCATGCCGCATTCGACGCGCCGCCGCCTGGCGCGCGGTCTGAAGATGCTCCGCAACAAGGATCTCTCGAACCCCTGGAAGAAGCACGACAATATTCCGCTCTGAGATGTGAGAATCGTGAAAAGCAAGCGAAATCAACAGGAAGTGAAAACGCGTCACCGATCCGTGTATTCATTCCTGTCGTTTAGGAAACTAACGCTCGACAGTCTTATCTCAAGGGAGAGTCCAAATGTCCGGTTTCGAACGTCTCAGCGCCTATCAGCCCTACGCGCTGGCCGCTCTTAGGATCATCACTGCGCTTCTGTTCATCGAGCACGGCACGATGAAGTTGTTTGAATTCCCGATCCCGCAAGGAGAGGGCGGCCCGCTTCCGCCGCTCATGCTCGTGGCGGCGCTTCTGGAATTCGTCGGCGGGCTGGCGATTCTCGTCGGTTTCCTGACACGTCCAGTCGCCTTCATCCTGAGCGGCCAGATGGCTGTTGCCTATTTCATGGCGCATGTGCCGATGGGTTTCTACCCAGCCGTCAATCAGGGCGAATCGGCGATCCTCTACTGCTTCGTCTTCCTGTACCTGGTTTTCGCCGGTGCAGGCGCATTTTCGCTCGACAAGCGCAACGCCTGATGAGAATGCCGCGGGTTCGCCCCGCGGCATTCATCGTCATCCAGCAAGCTTGAGTCCAACAATGCCGGCTATGATGAGTGCGATGCAGCCGAGGCGGGCGACTGTGACGGGGTCGCCGAGCAGCCAGATGCCGAGCAGCACCGTTCCGACGGTGCCGATTCCGGTCCAGACCGCATAGGCCGTGCCGATCGGCAGCGTCTTAACCGCCAGACCAAGCAGAACAATGCTGATCACCATGGAAATGACGGTCAGGACCGTCGGCATGGGCCGCGTGAAGCCATCGGTGTATTTCAAGCCGATAGCCCAGCCGCATTCAAACAGACCCGCAAGAAACAGCAGAAACCAAGCCATCTTACTCTCCTTTTCAAAGAGCGAGGCCGTCCCCGCGACCTTTGCGCCCGCAGGGGAGCGGGCGCCGCAGTCGTCTGCTTTGGTGTTCATATGCGCGGTTTGACTGCCGTTGCAAGGCAGGAACTGGCATAGCTGCCATGCCACCGTTTCTTGCGTTCCTTACCCAAGCCGCTCGGCGTGCCACGCCAGGTGATTATCCATGAAGGTGGAGATGAAATAGTAAGAGTGGTCGTAGCGCTCATGCATCCGCAGCGTGAGCTTGATATCCGTGTCCTTGATCGCCTCTTCGAAAAGCCACGGCCTCAGGCCATTGTCGAGGAAGCCGTCAGCCTTACCCTGATCGATCAGAAATTCCGGAAAGCGTGCGCCGTCGCTTACCAAGGTGCAAGCGTCGTACTTGCGCCAGGCCGCACGATCTGAACCAAGATACTTTTCGAATGCCGGCGCCGACCAATCGGCAGTCGACGGCTGGACGATCGGCGCGAAGGCCGAGCAGCTCCTGAAGCGGTCCGGGTTCCTCAATGCGATCGTCAGTGCGCCATGGCCGCCCATTGAATGACCGAAGATGCCCTGACGGCTCATGTCGATACGAAATTGCTTGGCAACCAGAGCCGGCAGCTCCTCGGTGATGTAGGTGTACATCCGATAGTTTTCTGCCCAGGGCTCTTCGGTGGCATCAAGATAGAAGCCCGCGCCTTTGCCCATCTGCCAGTTGGTGAGCTCGTCGGGAATATCATTGCCGCGTGGGCTCGTGTCCGGGCAGACGATGATCAGGCCGAGCTCGGCCGCCATGCGCCGGTACTCGCCTTTTTCCATGACGTTGGCGTGCGTGCAGGTGAGCCCGGAAAGATACCAAAGAACCGGGCAGGGCTCCCTGATGGCCTTCGGCGGCGCAAAGACCGCGAAGGTCATCTCGCATTTGCAGGCTTCGGATTCGTGCGAATACACGCCCTGCATACCTCCGAAGGCAGTTGCCTGGGAAATGATGTTCATTTTTGATCTCCCGTTCCTGGGGCTGCCGCCTTAGCGCGACGGCAAAGCCGGTCGAAGGTTTCGAGGAACCGCGAGCGGTCCTTCGGGCTGAAGGCGGCATTGTAGCCCTTGCTTTCACCGGTTTCCCGCAGGTGCGCGCCGAGATCGCGCATGGCGCTCGCCATGCCGATATTTGTGTCGTCGAAAACGCGCCCCGTGGGACCGCAAACCAGTGAACCACCCGCAACGCACCGCACCGCGAGGGGCACGTCCGCAGTCACCACAACGTCGCTGTTGGTTGCGTGTTCCGCAATCCAGTTGTCGGCGGCATCGAAGGCATTGGAGACGATGACGTTACGCACCATAGGATCACGTGAGGGCCGCAGGCCTGAATTGGCGACGAATGTCACTTCGATGCCGTGGCGTTCGGCAACCTTCAGGATTTCCGCCTTCACGGGGCAGGCGTCTGCATCGACATATATTTGCGGCATCTATCGTCCGTTTTTTAATCGTCGAAATAGCGGTGGTAGTCTCGGGCCGCATTGAGGAGCGGATCAGTTCCACGCCTGCGCCGTCCGGCAACGGATCGTAGATGATGCCGTAGTTCCGATACGAGAACATCCTGATGCTTGGATATTTCGGAAAGCGCGGTACGCTGAGGAGCGGGTTTCAGCAAAGATTTGATATCGCCTTTCCAATTCGAGAATGAATGCATCTGCGCTGCTCGCTGGAATGCAGCAGTATCTATCAATCGGCCGGCTGCAATGCCAGACCGATTTTACCGATACGAGATCAATACAGCACGACGCCGCGGATGCTTTGACCGGAATGCATGAGTTCGAAGCCGTTGTTGATGTCTTCGAGCGGCATCGTATGGGTGATCATCGGATCGATCTCAATCTTGCCTTCCATGTACCAGTCGACGATCTTCGGCACGTCGGTGCGGCCACGCGCGCCGCCAAAGGCGGTGCCCATCCAGCTGCGGCCGGTGACCAGCTGGAACGGGCGGGTGGAGATTTCCTGGCCGGCACCGGCCACCCCGATGACGACCGACTTGCCCCAGCCGCGATGGCTGGCTTCCAGCGCCTGGCGCATCACCTTGGTGTTGCCGGTGCAGTCGAAAGTGTAGTCGGCACCGCCGATCTGATCAGCGCCGC
>NZ_FMTM01000006.1 GCF_900099775.1 Rhizobium mongolense subsp. loessense
CGGCTTATACGGCTAACCCTCAGACATAGTCAACACCGACAATCCAACTTTTTTGACATTTTTGTAACAGACTGTTTTCGCTCACCATTTTAAGGCGATGTCAAAAGCTGAGCAGATTTCTGTCCAATTTTGGACTGACGGGGTTTCGTTCTTCTATTTCGCCGTCTCGGCATCGATTTTGGCCGCTTACATTATATAGGAAGCATCTCATCACTTTCCAGATCTGCTTGCGCAGCTTCGGTCAATCGCTAGTTTGGCGTCTCGGATATTCGGTTATGGAGACTGGAATGCTTGTCCTCGATGAAGCACAGACGCGCGCAACCCTTCCCTGGGCGGAGCTTATCGAAGCGATCGCGGATATGTTTGCCGGCGAATGCGTCATGCCGGTGCGCCATCATCACGACATGCATGTCCCTGGCGAAGAAAATGCGACGCTGCTTCTGATGCCTGCCTGGGTGCCCGGCCGCTATGCCGGCGTGAAGATGGTCTCGGTATTTCCGGGCAACGCCAAGCGCGCGCTGCCGGCAATCTTCGGGACGTACCTGCTTTCGTCAGGTGCAACGGGCGAAATGCTTGCGGCGATCGACGGCGGCGAGCTGACGGCGCGGCGCACCGCTGCGACCTCGGCATTGGCGGCACGCTATCTGGCGCGGCCGGATGCGGCTGAGCTGCTTGTCTGCGGAACCGGCCGCCTCTCGCTCAACCTGCTGCAGGCGCATACGGCCATCCGCCCGATCAAGCGCATCCATATCTGGGGGCGCAATCCTGCAGGCGCAGAAAAGGTTGCGGCCGAAGCCCGGGCACTCGGGCTGGCCGCTGAGGCAATCTCCGATATCGAAGCGGCGGCGCGAACCGCCGACATCGTCTCCTGCGGCACGCTCTCAAGCGAGCCGCTCATTTGCGGCGCATGGCTGAAACCCGGCGCGCATCTCGATCTCGTCGGCGGCTTCAAGCCTAGCATGCGCGAAGCCGACGACGAGGCGATCCGCCGGGCGTCCGTGTTCGTCGATACCCGAGCCGGTGCGATGAAGGAAGCGGGTGATATCGTTCAGCCGCTGGAAAGCGGCGTGCTCAAGGAGGGTGCGATCAAGGCAGAACTTGCCGAACTCGTTCGCGGCACCCGAGGCGGCCGCAGCGCGACAGGCGAAATCACGCTTTTCAAATCCGTGGGCGCTGCACTCGAGGACCTCGCCGGAGCGATTCTCGCCTATGAAACCGTCACCGGTGGGAAATAAGCGCAATGCCCGTTCTGCCGGAGCTTCCGGTTTCTCACGTTCTGCCCGAGATCGGAACCGCACTTGCCGAAAGCGGACGAGCCGTTCTTTCCGCGCCACCCGGCGCGGGGAAGACCACGCTTGTGCCGCTTTATCTGCTGGATCAACCATGGCGCAACGACGGCAGGATCATTCTTTTGGAGCCGCGGCGGCTGGCAGCGCGGGCTGCGGCGAGCCGCATGGCCTTTCTGCTCGGCGAACAGGTGGGCGAAACAGTCGGCTACCGCATGCGCCTCGACAACCGCATTTCGGGCAAGACGCGGATCGAAGTGGTTACCGAAGGCGTCTTTGCGCGCATGATACTAGATGATCCGGAACTTTCAGGAGTTTCTGCGGTCATTTTCGACGAATTTCACGAGCGTTCGCTCGATGCGGATTTCGGACTGGCATTGGCGCTCGACGTGCGCTCGGCGCTCCGTAATGATCTGCGGCTTCTGGTGATGTCGGCAACGCTCGACGTCGAGCGTGTCGCAGCGCTCCTCGACCATCCGCCGGTGATCGAAAGCAGGGGCCGGAGCTTTCCGATCGACGTCCGCTATCGGGATCGCCCGAGCGGCGAGCGTATCGAGGACGCCGCTGTACGGGCGATCATCGAGGCCCATGCGGGCGAGACGGGATCGATCCTCGCTTTCCTGCCTGGTCAGGCCGAGATCACCCGAACGGCGGAAAGGCTTCAAGGGCGGTTCGGGTCGGAAACGCTGATTGCCCCTCTCTACGGCAATCTCGGCCAGAAAGAGCAGGATGCAGCAATCCGGCCGACGGTAAGGGGCACGCGCAAGATCGTGCTTGCGACCTCGATCGCCGAAACGTCGATCACCATCGATGGCGTTCGCATCGTAATCGACAGCGGGCTGCAGCGGCTGCCGGTATTCGAGGCTTCGACAGGCATCACACGGCTGGAGACGGTAAGGGCGTCGCGGGCTTCGGCCGACCAGCGCGCCGGGCGCGCAGGCAGAACGGAACCCGGTATCGCGATCCGCCTCTGGCACCCGGGGCAGACGGCCGCCTTGCCTGCTTTTACACCGCCGCAGATCCTCTCGAGCGATCTTTCCGGTCTCGTGCTCGATCTGGCGCATTGGGGCGTTCAGGATCCGGCATCGCTTGCCTTTGTCGACCAGCCCCCAGCGACGACGCTGAAGGAGGCGCGCGCGCTGCTGCATGAACTCGGAGCCCTGGACAAGGATGGAACCTTGACTGCGCGCGGACGGACGATGCGCGAGCTTGCGCTGCCGCCGCGGCTGGCAGCCATGGTGGTTTCGGCCGGGGAAAGCGGGCAGGCAAAAGAAGCTGCGATGCTTGCCGTTCTTCTGACGGAACAGGGCCTCGGCGGCACGAGCATCGACATCGAGGATCGTTTGCGGCGCTTCAAGGCCGAAAAGGGCGAACGGGCGGATGCTTCGCGTCGCCTTGCTGCACGCCTGGCGCGCGGGCTCGACAAGGTTTCCTCAAGCGCGCCAGCGCTTGCCGGACCGCTCCTGCTGCACGCCTTTCCCGATCGGATTGCCCTGCAGCGCGGTGGGCGGGGACGGTACGTGATGGCCAACGGCCGTGGCGCCGAATTGTCGGAGACGGAACGTCTGGCGGGCAGCCAGATGCTGGTGATCGCCGATCTGACCGGACGCGCGACGCAGGCACGCATCCTCGCTGCGGCGGAGATTTCGCGCGGCGATGTCGAAGCCGAGCTGCCAGGTGTCATCAAGACCGGCGAGCAGACCTATTTCGACCTGCCAAGCAGGCAAGTCCGCGCCCGGCGGGCGACAAGGCTCGGGGCGATCGTCTTTGACGAAACGCCGTTGCCCCGCCCAGCCGGCGAGCCTGTTGCCGCAGCACTGGCGGATGGCATACGGCAATTGGGACTGAACGCCCTGCCCTTTTCCAAGGAAGCGATCCAGCTGCGCGAACGGATCGGCTTTCTGCATCGAACGATCGGCGCGCCGTGGCCGGATGTCAGCGACACTGCATTATTGGAACGACTGGACGACTGGTTCACGCCCTACCAGAACGATGCGCGCGGGCTTTCGGATATATCCGCCGGATCGCTCACCAGCGGGCTGATGGCGCTTGTGTCGCACGAACTGCAACGTGACCTCAGCCGGCTTGCACCGACGCATTTCGAAGCGCCAACGGGCCAGCGGCATCCGATCCAATATGACGGCGAGGAGCCTCTGCTGACAATCCGGGTGCAGGAGCTTTTCGGATTGAAGCAGCATCCGGCGATCGGCGGCGGACGGCTGCCGCTTCTTCTCGAACTGACCTCGCCCGCGCACCGGCCGATCCAGACGACGCGCGACCTGCCAGGGTTCTGGGCAGGTTCCTGGAAGGACGTACGAGCCGAAATGCGGGGTCGCTACCCCCGGCATTCCTGGCCCGAGCGGCCAGAGGAAGCCTTGCCGACGACACGCGCCAAGCCGCGTGGTACATAAGCCTGGGCGAGGAGCCGAGCATGGCCGATGACGTCGACAACAAACCTCAGAACGATCGGCATAACAGCCGCAGGCTGCGCCTGCAGACGCTGGTACGTCTGCGCTGGCTCGCGGTCGGCGGACAGGCGGCGACGGTTTTCATCGTAGCCTTCTGGCTCAAATTCCCGTTGCCGCTGCTCGCCAGCACCTTGCTGATTGCAGCGCTTGCCTGGGTCAATTTCTTTCTGACGATCCGCTATCCGCCGACCCATCGCCTGGAACCGGCGGCTGCCTTCGCACTGCTTGGGCTGGATCTGCTGCAGCTCTGCGCCCTCCTGTTTATCACCGGCGGTCTGGCGAACCCGTTTGCGGCTCTCGTCTGCGTGCCGGTCATCATTTCCTTTGCCTCCCAGCCGATCCGCTACAGCGTTGCACTCATCGTCTTTGCAATGGTCTGCATCACGATCCTCGCCTTCTCGCCCTTTCCGCTTCCATGGTTCAATGGTGCCGAGATCAATGTGCACAACGTCATGCAGTTCGGTGTCTGGTGCTCGATTGCTTCGACCATGGTCTTTGCAGCTTTTTATGCCTATCGCGTTTCGATGGAAGCGAGCCAGCTGGCCGATGCACTGGCCGCCACCGAACTCGTGCTGCAGAGGGAAAAGCACCTCTCGCAACTCGACGGCCTGGCCGCGGCGGCGGCACATGAGCTCGGAACGCCGCTTGCCACGATCAGCGTCGTTGCAAAGGAGATGGAGCGCGAACTGAAGGACGACGACCGGTTCCGCGAGGACGTGCTGCTGCTGCGCAGCCAGAGCGAACGTTGCCGCGATATCCTGAAGCGACTGACGAGCCTTTCGGCGGAGGGCGATGCGCATATGCGGCGTCTGCCGCTGTCTTCGATGATCGAGGAGATCATTGCGCCCTATCGCGAATTTCCGATTGAAGTGGAGCTGATCGAGAAAAGTCCGCGCAAGGGTGAACCGGTGACTGAGCGCAATGCCGGGATCATGTATGGGCTTGGCAATCTCATCGAGAATGCCGTCGATTATGCTCGCGAGAAGGTAACGGTCACGGTCGAACATGACCACAACAAGGTGCTGATCATCATCGAGGACGACGGCAACGGCTACGCACCGGATATTCTTACCCGTATCGGAGAGCCTTACGTCACCAAAAGGCAGAAGGAGGATACGGCAGGCGGGCTGGGGCTTGGACTTTTCATCGCCAAGACACTGCTTGAACGTTCCGGTGCGACGCTGGTTTTCGAGAACCGCGATCCGGAAAGCGAAGGAGCGCGTATCCGTGTCGAATGGCCGCGCATGCTCATCGATGCAAATTCGACAAAATGACTTTATCGGCATAATGAAGATATGCGCAGTTGGCAAATATCAGGCGGGTTGCAGGCCGCCAGGATCGAAGACCATGACCGAACAAAGCCACGAAACCCTTACCGCCGGCGAACATGACATCGGCACCGATGCGAGCCTCTTGATCGTCGACGATGACGGCCCCTTCCTGCGACGCCTGGCACGCGCGATGGAGACACGCGGCTTCCAGGTCGAAACGGCCGAATCGGTTGCGGAAGGTGTTGCGAAGTCGAAGAGCCATCCGCCGAAATATGCTGTGGTCGACCTGCGGCTCGGCGATGGTAACGGCCTCGACGTCATCGAGGCGATCCGCCAGCGCCGGGACGATACGCGGATCATCGTGCTGACGGGCTACGGCAATATCGCAACGGCAGTGACAGCCGTGAAGCTGGGAGCTGTCGACTATCTCGCGAAGCCTGCCGATGCGGACGACGTGTTCGCAGCCTTGACTCAGCGTCCGGGCGAAAAGGCAGAACTTCCCGAAAATCCAATGTCGGCCGACCGGGTTCGTTGGGAACATATCCAGCGTGTCTACGAAATGTGCGAGCGCAACGTCTCCGAAACAGCGCGGCGGCTCAACATGCACCGCCGCACGCTACAGCGAATTCTCGCCAAGCGCGCTCCGAAATAGCCGCCGTTAGATATCGTCAGCGGCAAGCTGCTTGCCATTCGCCCATTCGGCCAACATCAGTCTCTGCGCGGCGGCACGGGAGAAATTCAGTGTGACCGACTTGCGGGTTGCCGGCGCCAGCCGGTGTTCCGGCGCTTCGCGGATCATATGCGCGCCATAGCCGTCCGACAGGAACAGTCCGCATTCCTCCGGGAAGATATCAAGCGGTACATCCTTGTGCGTCGCAAAGAAAAGCCGGTCGCAATGCAGCCGGTATTCGGGCCACTTGCGATCGACCCGAAAATCCTCGATCGAGGTTTTGATCTCGATAATCCAGATCTCGCCCTTTTCCGACATGGTGATCAGATCGGCGCGCCGGCCGCTCGCCAACGGCAGTTCAGGCAGAACCGCATGACGCATGTCGTGAAGTAATATCTGAGTCCCTCGGCGCACGAGCATAGCTCTGTCCGATTGCCGGCCATCTATTAACGGGTTGTTATTGTAAACACTCAAAATCGTCATGGATAACCGTTTGGGAACACCCCGCTCTGTTGCAAAAAAACCATGCGGTTCTACTTTGCCGCGGCGGGTAACTCTCGTCGCACTGCAACATCTTGCAAAGACGAAGTTAATCGAAAATAAACCATAATCAAAGATGGTTAGAAGACCGTTTCCTCACTGCCACATCCTAAGAGATATTCATGCGCATCCGCAATGCATTCCCTGTGTTCGGCCTGATCGCGACCCTCGCTCTGGCCGGCTGCTCCACCAATTCCGATCGCGCTTCCCTCGAAGACAAGGCCGCCGGCCCGACTGTCCAGACGGCGCAGATCTTCGATGACGCCTACGGCGTGAGGACGGATGCCGGATACGCTCTGCCCGCCATCCCGATCCAGCGCGTAAAGCCGGAGTTCCGCCGACAGATCGTTTCCTACGAGACGACCGAGCGTCCGGGCACGATCATCGTCAACACACGCGAACGCCACCTTTACTACGTCCTGCCGGGCGGCAAGGCGATGCGCTACGGCATCGGTGTCGGCAAGCAGGGCTTCGCATGGGCCGGCACGGCCTATGTCGCCTGGAAGCAGGAATGGCCGACCTGGCATCCGCCGAAGGAAATGGCTGTCCGCAAGCCCGACATTGCAAAATACGTCGAAGACGGCATGGGCCCAGGTCTCACGAATCCGCTCGGCGCACGCGCCATGTATCTCTTCAACGAAAAGGGTCAGGATACCCTTTTCCGTCTTCACGGCACGCCCGAATGGGCCTCCATCGGCACCGCCGCTTCTTCCGGCTGCATCCGCCTCATGAACCAGGACGTGATCGACCTCTACAGCCGTGTCCGTCCGGGCAAGGCGACCAAGGTCATCGTTATCCAGTAAGCTAAAAAGCGAATTCGGTATAAAAAAGGCCGCCGGAATTTTCTTCCGGTGGCCTTTTTGTTAGATCATGAACCTTATGCGGCCTGCCTGCCTTTGAGCTCAAGGCGGCGGCGATGAAGAACCGGTTCCGTGTAGCCGCTCGGCTGCTCCCTGCCCTTCAAGACAAGATCGACGGCGGCCTGGAAGGCGACCGAGCGCTCGAAATTCTCTGCCATCGGCATATAGGCAGGATCACCGGCATTCTGCTGATCGACGACTGCGGCCATGCGCTTCATCGTTTCGACGATCTGTGCTTCGCTGACGACCTTGTGGTGCAGCCAGTTGGCCATGTGCTGAGCGGAAATGCGAAGCGTTGCGCGGTCTTCCATCAGCCCGACATTGTTGATGTCGGGCACCTTTGAGCAGCCGACACCCTGATCGACCCAACGGACGACGTATCCGAGGATGCCCTGCGCATTATTGTCGAGTTCTCGCAGGATTTCTTCCGCTGTCCAGTTCGGCCGGGTGGCGACCGGAACGGAAAGGATATCGGACAGCTTGGCGCGCGCTCGATCCTTCAGTGCGCGCTGAACATCGGCCACGTTGATCCGGTGATAATGCGTCGCATGCAATGTTGCTGCGGTTGGCGAGGGAACCCAGGCAGTGTTGGCGCCGGCCTTCGGATGAGCGATCTTCTGCTCCAGCATGGCTGCCATCAGGTCAGGCATTGCCCACATGCCCTTGCCGATCTGCGCATGACCGGACAGGCCGCATTCAAGGCCGATATCGACGTTCCAGTTCTCGTAGGCGGAAATCCAGGCCGCCTGCTTCATGTCGCCCTTGCGAATCATCGGGCCTGCTTCCATCGAGGTATGGATCTCGTCTCCGGTGCGGTCGAGGAAGCCGGTATTGATGAAGACGACGCGCTCGCGGGCAGCACGAATGCACTCCTTGAGATTTACTGTCGTGCGTCGCTCCTCATCCATGATTCCCATCTTCATTGTGTTCTTCGGCATGCCGAGCAGTTCTTCGACGCGGGAGAAAATCTCGACGGCGAAGGCCACTTCCTCAGGCCCATGCATCTTCGGCTTGACGACATACATCGAGCCGGTGCGCGAGTTCTTGTGGAGGCCGTTGGGACCGATATCGTAAAGCGCGATCAGGCCCGTAATGGCGGCATCCATGATGCCTTCGGGAACTTCCCGGCCGTCGCGGTCGAGGATAGCCGGATTGCTCATAAGGTGGCCGACATTGCGCACGAGCATCAGCGAGCGGCGGTGCAGGCCAAAGGCGGAACCGTCAGGCGCCTGATAGGTGATGTCGGGATTGAGCTTGCGCAGGAACGTCGCGCCGCCTTTGCTGACCTCCTCCTGCAGGTCAGCCCTCATGAGGCCCAGCCAGTTGCGATAGACGATGACCTTGTCCTCGGCATCGACGGCGGCGATCGAATCCTCGCAGTCCATGATCGTCGTGATCGCAGATTCGAGCCAGACATCGGATATCTGCGCCAGATCGCCCTTTCCGATCGGTGTCGAGCCATCGATGACAATCTCGATGTGAATGCCGTTGTTTTTCAAGAGAAGATGTGTCGGCATTCCCGCATCGCCTCGATAGCCGGCGAAATGCCGATGATCCGCGAGGGCAAGTTTTTCGCCGTCCGTGGAGGTGACCGCGAGATTTCCGCCGTCTACCTTGAAGCCAGCGGCATCCTTCCAGCTCGCGCCTTCGAGCGGAGCGGCGCTGTCCAGAAAATCGCGGACCCAGGCGATGACCTTTTCGCCGCGCTTCGGATTGTATCCATTGCCTTTTTCCGCTCCGTCGCTTTCGGGAATGGCATCCGTGCCGTAAAGCGCATCATAGAGTGAGCCCCAGCGCGCATTTGCGGCGTTCAGCGCGTAACGCGCATTCATGACGGGAACGACGAGCTGTGGTCCTGCAATCGAAGCGATCTCGGGATCGACATTCTCGGTCGAAACTTGAAAATCCGAGCCTTCCGGCAGCAGGTAGCCGATTTCGCGCAGAAAGGCCTGATAGCTATCCATGTCCGCCGGCGCACCGTTCTGGCGATACCATTCGTCAATACGTGCCTGCAGGTGATCGCGTTTCAGAAGCAGTTCGCGGTTCTTCGGCGCGAGGTCATGAACGATTGCAGAAAAGCCGGCGAAGAATGCATCCGCGTCGACCGGAAGGCCGGGAAGCACTTCGTTGACGATGAAGTCATGAAGGACGGCTTCGATGGAAAGACCGTTCTTTTCGATGCAGCTCATTCAATTCTCCTCCCGCGGAAGGCGGCGTTTTCACATGCTGTCAGTTTGCGCCGCTTTCATTCATAGTCAATTCTGCAATAGTTCTAAAGATTTATGCCGGTAAGGAAACAGTACGCTCCGTGACACGCATCGGCAGACCGTTCTGAGGTTGGGTCGTCAGCTTTTGCACCGGCCAGGGATTGGTCTTTTCTGTCACATCGAAGCGGAAACGGCTCATCAATACGGCTAGCGCGATGACCGCCTCCTGCATGGCGAAGGTGGCACCGATGCACACGCGCGGACCGGCACCGAACGGCAGGAACTGGAACCGGCCGATCTTGCCGCGGTTCTCCGGGAAAAACCGCTCGGGCATATAGGCACGCGGCTTCACCCAATAGAGCTCATGCCGGTGAAGAGTCCAGGGCATGATGAGCACCGTCATGCCGGCGTGGATATCGACCTTCTCGCCCTTGGAATCTGTCCAGCTGTCGTCAGCGATCGCAGCGCGGTCGATAGACGGCGCCGGCGGATAGAGCCTTAGGGCCTCTTCGAAGGCGGCGCGGGTGAACGGCATCAGATCAAGCCACTCGACGGGCTCGGCGCCGCTTGCGAGAACGCGGCCGATCTCTCCTTCCATCGCGTCGCGGATATGAGGACTGTTCGCCACGCAATAGAGCGTCCATGCGAGCGCTCGCGCCGTCGTTTCGTGACCAGCGCCGATGAAGGTCAGGATATTGTCTTCGATTTCCTCATTGGTGAGGCCGCCCGTCGCTGCCCGGTCGAGCAGCAGAGTCAGAAAATCTTCCGGCGCCGAGCCGCGATCGGCGGCCATGCGCCGGAGCCTGGCGTCCATCGTCTGCCGCACGATGTTGCGGAACTTGTCGAGAACCTTCTGGCCACCAATGCGTGTCACCCGCGGCACCCAGGACGGCGCTCGCAGGAGATCCATGGGATCGACGCGGCCCATACGGTGCAGAAGCGCGTTCACATCCTTAGCAAAGCTGTCTGATGACGTGACGATCTCACCGGAAAACAGCGTATCGGCAAGGATCGCAAAGGTAAGCTCGGTCATATCGCTGGCGATTTCGAATACCTGGCTCTCGCCTCCAGCCGCTTCGTACTTTCGCGCATAAGCCTCGGATTGCCGCAGCATTTGCCCTGCAAAACCGTTAGCGTGGCGCGGCGTGAAGACGGGAGCCACCGCCTTGCGCGATCGCTTCCATACCTCCCCTTCGGCCGTCAGCAATCCGTCGCGCAATATGGGGCGCAATACGAGCTGGCGGATATCCGCCATGCGGTAGTTCGCGACGTTGTCGACCAGCACATGTTTAATGAGACCCGGATCGTTGACGATGATCGTGCTGTCGTGGAAGAAGCGGGTCTTGATCCAGGGAAGCGTGTAGGACGGCTCGCCCCAGAGCTCCAGCGGATTGCGAAGGATCGTGCGAATGATCTCCAGCCGCGACGGCGGCACAGAGCGCGGCAGCGGTGCGGGTGGAACAAACGGTTCCGGTCGCATATCCATGGAAATGGCCTTTCGAGGAGGATTATACCCTCCCGCCAAGGCGAAGGTTAGAGCAGGCCCTCAAGCTCGTCCAGCTTGTCGTTGATCAGCCAGCCGTAATAATTCTCCTCTGGCCAGACTAGCGCACCTGCGGCCCGGTTCTTCGCGGCGAGAGCCAAAGCGCGCTGGCGCGAATTGCCGACATTGTAAAGCGTCGCGGTCAGACCAGGATTCTTCGAAATATCCATGCCGGCGATCTGCTTGTAATCTTCGATCGACTCGCGGATCGAGGCCGCAACGAAGGCGAGCGAGATATCTGGCTCCATGATGGCGCGGTAGACGGCGCCGGCGTCCTTTTCGTTCAGTCTCGGATAGCCGGAAACACGGCTGACCAGATCCGAGAGCATTAATGCCGTCAGAGGGTTCACCTGGCCGAGCCCAAAGGTCTGACCGGCATAAAACGGTTGGAAGAACACGGCGCTGAAGCGATTGTTCGGGAAGCTCTTGCCGTCCACAGCCTTTCCACGGAAGTCGCGTTCCCACACATCCTCACGGCAGCTCCAGAGCAGATAGGAATCACGCTTGCCGTTGCACTCTGCAAACTGCGGGCGATCGACGAAGGTGTCGACATCCTCGCCCTCATAGGCAAAGCGGAAACTCTCGCCGGCATAGGAGGCGGCCTTCACGTAGTAGGACTGAAGGCGGTCATAAGCATCGACGTTATAAGTGTGCTCGCCGACGATGGCACCGATGATGTGGATGGGATCGATGCTGTAGGCGGCGGCCGTCTTCCTGATTTTGCCCATCAGTTCGCGATCGGTGGAGAGCAGTTCGTAAACTTTCTCGTACTTCCGGTCGAAGGTCGACTTGGTGCCCTTGGTGCGACGGACGGATGCGCCGGGGACCGCCGGCTGCTCGATGTTGCGATTGCCGGGCGGAACGACCTCAACGGCATAGGCTGGCACGGATGTGAGCGCCGCAATGGCGATCAGGAGGCAAGTCAAAAGGCGTCGCACGATCAGCTATTCCGTCTGGTTATATCGTCTTCATGGCGAAGCGCGCTGACTGGACCAGAATCTTGGCCGAATAAAGCCGCGTTCACAAACAAGCGGGCCTTTCACTAAGAAGTAAAAGGCCCGCTGTCGAGAGTTCAGACTGTCGAAATCCGCTGTGGAACCTGCAAAGCTTGCAGCCGGTGCGGCAATATCACAGGATGAAGCGCGAGAGATCTGTATTCTGCGCCAGATCGCCGACGTGCTCACGCACATAGGCCGAGTCAATCTTTATCGCCGAACCGCCGCGATCCGGCGCGTTAAAGGAAATATCGTCCAATACACGTTCCATCACCGTCTGCAGCCGGCGAGCGCCGATGTTTTCGACCGAAGAGTTCAGATGGACTGCGACATCAGCGAGGGCATCGATCGCATCGTCGGTGAATTCCAGGTTCAGGTTCTCCGTTTCCATGAGAGCGCGATACTGCCGGATCAGGCTCGCCTCGGTTTCGGTCAGGATACGGCGGAAATCTTCCTTGGTCAGCGGACGAAGTTCGACACGGATCGGCAGGCGGCCCTGCAATTCCGGCAGGAGATCGGAAGGCTTCGACACATGGAAGGCGCCCGAGGCGATGAAGAGAACGTGGTCTGTCTTCACCGGTCCATACTTCGTGGAGACGGTCGTTCCTTCGACGAGCGGCAGAAGATCGCGCTGCACGCCTTCGCGTGACACGCCGGCCCCCATGCCGCCGTCACGCGCCGCAATCTTGTCGATCTCGTCGAGGAAGACGATGCCATCATTTTCGACCGCGCGCACGGCTTCGCGCTGGATGATATCATTGTCGATCAGCTTGTCGGACTCGTCCCGGATGAGATCGGTATAGGAAGCCTTCACCGTCGTGCGGACCTTCTTGGTGCGTCCGCCCAGCGCCTTGCCGAACATTTCCGAGATGTTGAGAACGCCGATATTGGCACCGGGCATGCCGGGGATTTCAAAGCCGCCCATGCCCGCGCCGGTATCGGCAACCTCGATATCGATTTCCTTGTCGTCGAGTTCACCGTTGCGCAGCTTCTTGCGGAAGCTGTCACGGGTGGCAGGAGAGGCGGTCGCACCGACAAGGGCATCAAGGACGCGTTCCTCGGCGCTCATATGAGCCTTAGATTCGACCTCGGCGCGCTTCTTGTCGCGCGCGAGCCCGATGCCGATTTCGACGAGGTCGCGGATGATTTGTTCGACGTCGCGGCCGACATAACCGACCTCTGTGAACTTGGTTGCCTCGACCTTGATGAAAGGCGCACCGGCAAGCTTGGCAAGACGGCGGGAAATCTCAGTTTTGCCGACGCCGGTCGGGCCGATCATCAGGATATTCTTGGGCATCACTTCGTCACGCAGGCTCGGATCGAGCTGCTGACGGCGCCAGCGGTTGCGGAGCGCAATCGCCACGGCGCGCTTGGCCTCATGCTGACCGATAATGTAGCGGTCGAGTTCGGAAACGATCTCGCGGGGGGAAAAGGTGGTCATGGTAAATCCGTTTCTCCGGGTGCGTCCAGCGCCATGAAATGGGCCGGACCGTAAATGGAAGTTCTTGTATCGACGTAGCGAAAGCCCGCCTTCTCGTAAGCCCTGATAGCCTGAAGGTTTTCAGGATCCGGATCGATCACGATGCGCTTGGCGCCATCTGCAAAAAGCTCTGACGTAAACTGGCGGATGATCGCAGCACCGTGGCCCTTGTCCGTCAGTTCCGGGATACCGATCGAGATGTCGATGCCGAGCGTACCCTTCGGCTGATCCTGATAAGGATGGCCCTCCTCAAGATGGGGATCGTAACTTTGCAGATAGCCTATAGGCTTTCCGTCCAGTTCCACGATCATTGGCCGGGTTTCTTCGCTCGTCATTGCCTCTTCGATCGAACCAAGCTCCGTTGAATGTTCGCCCCACCATCTCGCGACATGCGGCTCCGCAAGCCATTGCGCCAGAAGGGGGAGATCCTCACGGCAGACGTTGCGGAAACGGTATCGCGAGGCAGGCTTAGTTTTCAGCATCCAGTGTTTCCACCACCATGTTGTGGTTCGTATAGACGCAGATATCGGCTGCGATATCCAGGGCGCGGCGGGCGACCTCCTCGGCAGACTTGTCCGTATCCATCAGGGCACGCGCCGCCGCCAATGCGTAGTTGCCGCCAGATCCGATCGCCGTGACGCCATGCTCGGGCTCCAGAACATCCCCGTTGCCGGTGACTGCCAGTGTTATCGATTTGTCAGCGACCAGCATCATGGCCTCGAGATTGCGAAGATATTTGTCCGTGCGCCAGTCCTTGGCGAGCTCAACGGCTGCGCGCATCAACTGGCCGGGATACTGCTCGAGCTTCTTTTCAAGGCGCTCGAGCAGCGTAAATGCGTCCGCGGTCGCACCAGCGAAGCCGGCAATGACCTCGCCCTTACCAATACGGCGCACCTTGCGCGCATTGCCCTTCATGACGGTCTGACCGAGGCTGACCTGGCCGTCACCGGCCATCACCACCTTGCCGCCCTTTCGAATTGTAATAATCGTTGTCATCAAAACATCCTTGCCCGGATCAGCGGGCGTTACGCCGAGCCGCTCTCCGGCCCTGTGAGCCCTATGTAAGTTGGCCGATGCCGATTGCAAATGGGCCGGTTTTTCTGCCGCTACACTTCTGGATATTTTAGGGAACGCCTGATAAGGAACGCCGTCATTCCTGATGGAGCAGCCATATGGCCGAGACTGCAACAAGCCGCATGGGCAATGTTTCCCGCAAAACGAACGAGACTTCGGTTTCCGTTTCCGTCAATCTTGATGGTAGCGGCAAAGCCAAGATCTCGACGGGCATCGGCTTCTTCGACCATATGCTCGATCAGCTTTCGCGACATTCCCTGATCGATATGGAGATCGAGACGAAGGGCGATCTGCATGTCGACGATCACCACACCGTCGAAGATACCGGGATTGCGATAGGCCAGGCGATTGCAAAAGCGCTCAGCGACCGTCGTGGCATCACCCGCTATGCTTCGATAGACCTTGCCATGGACGAGACGATGACGAAGGCAGCCGTCGATCTTTCCGGCCGGCCGTTCCTTGTCTGGAACGTCGCCTTCAGCGCGCCGAAGATCGGCACCTTCGACACGGAACTTGTCCGCGAATTCTTCCAGGCACTTGCGCAGAACGCCGGCATCACCTTGCATGTATTGAACCATTATGGTGCCAACAACCACCATATTGCAGAGACCTGTTTCAAGGCCGTTGCCCGCGCGCTGCGCATGGCGACAGAGATCGATCCAAGACAGGCGGGCCGTGTTCCCTCGACGAAGGGCACGCTCGTCTGAGCCCCTTCAGGGAGCTTGAACGATATGACTTCCAGCTATCTGGTTTTGACGGCTCCGGGAGGAACGGATGTCACCCATGAGAAGACGCGCGTCATCCGCGACGGCTTCACGCTGCTCGGCTTTCTCTTTCCCTGGCTATGGCTTCTTGTACACCGGCTTTGGCTCCATGCGATTGCAGCATTCCTGCTTCAGGCCCTCGGCGGCGTTTTAATGGACCGGCCCGGACTCTGGCCGGCAGGCTTTGCGATCACGCTCGGCACTTGCATCCTAGCCGGCTTCGAGGGCCAGAACCTGCGAATCCGAAATCTCGCTTCCAAAGGCTGGAACGAGGAAGCCGTGATTACGGCAGATTCACTTGCGACAGCGGAAGAGATCTTTTTTTCGAATATCGAGACCAATGCCGATGGCGACCGCATGCCGGCGCCGGAGTGGGAGCGACATCCGCATTCCCCCAGCCGCCATGGCAATACGACTTCGCTTGGTCTCTTTGGGTTTAACGGAGGACGCTGATGCGCGTCGCAATTATCGACTACGGCTCGGGCAATCTGCGCTCGGCAACGAAGGCTTTCGAACGCGCCGCGCGCGAGGCAGGCATCGACGCCCATATCGATCTGACGGACAAGGCCGAGAATGTCGCCTCGGCCGACCGGGTCGTGCTGCCGGGTGTCGGTGCCTATGCCGATTGCCGCCACGGGCTCGATGCCGTTCCCGGCATGACCGAGGCGCTGATCGAAGCGGTTGAGAGGAAGGCAAGGCCGTTCCTCGGTATCTGCGTCGGCATGCAGCTGATGTCGTCGCGTGGCCTTGAAAAAACGGTGACGGAAGGTTTCGGCTGGATTCCTGGAGACGTCGTTGAAATGACACCGGACGATCCCGACCTCAAGATTCCGCAGATCGGCTGGAACACGCTCGACCTTCGGCATCCGCATCCGCTCTTCGAAGGCATTCCGACAGGGCCTGATGGCCTGCATGCCTATTTCGTGCATTCCTACTATCTGGCCGCGGGAAACGCCGGCGATGTCATCGCCACGACGGAGTACGGCGGAGCGATGACGGCCTTCGTCGGACGCGACAACATGGCAGGTTCGCAATTCCATCCGGAGAAGAGCCAGAAGCTCGGTCTCGCCCTAATCACCAATTTCCTGCGCTGGAAGCCTTAGGCTCGCGCAGACCGCAAGGACTGAACCAACATGATCCTATTTCCCGCCATCGACCTCAAGGACGGCCAATGCGTTCGCCTGAAGCTCGGCGATATGGAACAGGCAACGGTCTACAACGCCGACCCTGCCGCACAGGCGAAAACTTTCGAAGACCAGGGCTTCGAATGGCTGCACGTTGTTGACCTCAACGGCGCCTTTGCCGGCGAAAGCGTCAACGGCGCGGCCGTCGACACGATCCTCAAGGCAACGAAGAATCCGGTGCAGCTCGGCGGCGGCATCCGAACCCTGTCGCATATCGAAAACTGGCTCTCCCGCGGCCTGACACGTGTGATCCTCGGTACGGTTGCCGTTCGCGATCCGGCGCTGGTCATCGAGGCCTGCAAGCAGTTTCCGGGCTGCGTCGCCGTCGGCATCGATGCGAAGGGCGGCAAGGTGGCCGTGGAAGGCTGGGCGGAAGCCTCCGAGCTTGGCGTTGTCGAACTTGCCAGGAATTTCGAAGGTGCCGGCGTGGCAGCAATCATCTACACGGACATCGATCGCGATGGGATCCTGACCGGAATCAACTGGACCTCGACATTGGATCTTGCCGATGCCGTTTCGATCCCGGTGATTGCCTCGGGCGGGCTCGCTTCGATCGAGGATGTGAAGCGCATGCTGCAGCCCGACGCCCGCAAGCTGGAAGGTGCCATCTCCGGCCGTGCGCTATATGATGGACGTATTGATCCTCAGGAAGCCTTGGCGCTGATCAAGGCGGCGCGGGAGAAGGAAGACACACAATGACCCTGAAAGCCCGCGTCATCCCTTGCCTCGACGTCAAAGACGGCCGTGTCGTCAAGGGCGTCAATTTCGTCAATCTGATCGATGCCGGCGATCCGGTCGAGGCTGCGAAAGCTTATGATGCTGCCGGCGCAGACGAGCTCTGCTTCCTCGACATCACGGCCTCATCGGACAATCGCGAAACGATCTTCGATGTCGTTTCCCGCACCGCCGATCAGTGCTTCATGCCGCTGACTGTCGGCGGCGGCGTGCGCAGCATCGGCGATATCCGCAAGCTGCTGCTCTGCGGTGCCGACAAGGTCTCGATCAATTCGGCGGCCGTGAACAATCCGGACTTCGTCGCTGAAGCTGCCGACAAGTTCGGCGACCAATGCATCGTCGTTTCGATCGACGCCAAGCGACGGCGCACGCAGGCTGTTGGCCAGGACAATTTGAGCGCCTGGGAAATCTATACCCACGGCGGCCGCAACGCGACCGGCATCGATGCCGTGGAATTTGCACAAAGGATGGTTGCCCGCGGCGCCGGCGAGCTGCTTGTCACCTCGATGGATCGCGATGGCACGAAAGTCGGCTACGATCTTGAGCTCACAAGGGCGATCGCCGATTGCGTCCGCGTGCCCGTGATTGCATCGGGCGGCGTCGGCGATCTCGACGACCTGGTTGCAGGCGTGAAGGATGGGCATGCCAATGCCGTGCTTGCTGCCTCCATCTTCCATTTCGGCACCTATTCCGTCGGCGAAGCGAAGCACTATATGTCTTCGCATGGCATCGCGATGCGCCTCGACTGATTGAAAGCGACAGTATGACCGGATTTTCCCTTTCCGATCTGGAAAAGATCGTCGACGAGCGGTCGAAGGCCTCACCGGATGAATCCTGGACGGCGAAGCTCGTTGCCGCCGGGCAGCAGAAGGCAGCAAAGAAACTCGGCGAAGAAGCCATTGAAGCCGTCATGGCTGCTGTAGCGGCGGATCGCGCCAATCTCACCTACGAGGCGGCCGACCTCCTCTATCACCTTTTGGTCGTATTGAAGATAGCAGGCATTCCGTTGCAGGATGTGATGGCTGAGCTTGAGCGGCGCACGGCTCAATCCGGCGTCAATGAAAAGGCCAGCCGGCAGAGTTCATGAGTATCGCGACGCAAATTCTTGGGGCGCCAGAAACGCTCGATCACTTCCAGGCGAATTCCTATTCGCCGTATAATTTCTTTTCTTCCGAGGAATGGGCGAAGTTCCGCGCCGACACGCCGCTCACGCTAACAGCCGAGGAGGTCGCGAGACTGCGCTCGATGGGCGATCCGGTCGACCTCGACGAAGTGCGGCGCATCTACCTCTCGCTGTCGCGTCTGCTCTCCTCACATGTCGAATCATCGCAATTGCTCTTTGAGCAGCGCAACCGGTTCCTGAGTTTGTCCGACGTGACGAAAACGCCATTCGTCATCGGCATCGCCGGCTCCGTCGCCGTCGGCAAATCAACGACCGCGCGTATCTTGAAGGAACTCCTGCGGCGCTGGCCATCGAGTCCGAAGGTCGACCTGATCACGACCGACGGCTTTCTGCATCAAAACGCAGTGCTCGAGCGGGAAAACCTGATGCAGCGCAAGGGTTTTCCCGAAAGCTACGACACAGGCGCCATCTTGAAATTTCTCTCCGCGATCAAAGCCGGTCAACCGAATGTGAAAGCGCCCGTCTATTCTCATCTGGTCTATGACGTCGTTCCGAACGAATACACGATCATCGACCGGCCCGACATCCTGGTTTTCGAAGGCATCAATGTTCTGCAGTCGCGCGACCTTCCGGCCGATGGCAAGATCGTGCCGATGGTTTCCGACTTCTTCGATTTCTCGATCTACATCGATGCCGAAGAAGAACTGATCCACAACTGGTATGTCACACGCTTCATGCGTCTGCGCGACACCGCCTTTCGCGACCCGAATTCCTATTTCCATCGCTATGCCTCGATCAGTGAGGCGGAAGCGCTTTCGATCGCCGAAGGGCTTTGGGCCAACATCAACCTCAAGAATCTCCGGCAGAACATCCTCCCGACCCGCCCACGGGCTGATCTGATCCTGCGCAAGGGTGAAAACCATCTCATCGAGCAGGTCGCGCTAAGGAAACTTTAGCCGGATTCACGGATCCACACGCCTTAACGTCAGGTTGATCCGCCCGCCATTCTTGAGCAGCGTCGAAGTCGCCGGATAGATGCGGTCGACGCCGTGAAAGCGTAGACGCCCTTCGCCCCCAAGCACCACGATGTCGCCGCTGGCGAGTTTGACCGACTGGGTGCGGGCTGTCCGGGAAAGCCCGCCGATGCGGAAAAGACAACTGTTGCCGAGCGAGATCGAGACGACAGGCGCATTCAAATCCTGCTCGTCCCTGTCTTGATGCAGGCCCATTTTTGCGTCGTCTGAATAGAAATTGATCAGGCAAGCCTGCGGCGGTTTTTCGTAGTCGGAAACGTCGTTCCAGATGTCGAGCAAGACGTCCGGCATCGCCGGCCATGGCCTGCCGGTGACAGGATGTGTCGATTGATAGCGGTAGCCGCGCTCCTTATCTGTGACCCAGCCCAGTGGACCGCAATTGCTCATCCGGACCGACATCGGTTTGCCCGTGCTCGGCATCATGGGCACGAAAAGCGGAGCCTCAGCGACAATGCCGCGGATCATTTCGACGAGCGCTTGCTGCCGGGCCCGGTCCAGATATTCCGGGAAGTGACAGACGCCCGTCGAAAGCTCCGGCATATCACTCTCCACCGGGACGGCTGCGCATCTTCTTTACCTCGGCGCGGCCGGATTTTTCCTTCAGGCGGCGTTCGATCGAGCCTTTGGTCGGTTTCGTTTTCTTGCGCGGCGGCGGTGGGGGCTTGGCAGCCTCAAGGATCAGATCCTTGAGGCGTTCTCGCGCATCCTCGCGGTTGCGATCCTGGCTGCGAAAGCGGCTTGCCTCGATCATCAGCGCGCCCTCATTCGACATGCGCTTGCCGGCAAGCTTTATGGCATTGGTCTTGACACGATCGGGAAGCGAAGGTGAATTTTGGATATTGAAGAACAGCTGGACGGCCGTCGAAACCTTGTTGACATTTTGGCCGCCGGGACCGCCAGCCAGAACGAATTGTTCCGTCAGCTCCCATCCAGCGATGGTGATCCCCTCGTTGATATAGAGCGCGTCGCTGGCCATGCGGCTTCTATCTCATATCCGCGGGAATTTTGAAACACGCAAAGAAAAACCCGGCGGAATGGGCCGGGTTTCACGTGAATCATCAATATTTTAGGACCTATTCGGCCGCAGCCTTGATGCCGGGCGCCGCATCGCGCACGCCGCCGTCGACATGTGCCTCAAACTTCGCGAAGTTCGAAATGAACATGGAGACGAGCTTTTCTGCCTGAATATCGTAGGCTGCACCGTTGGCCCACGTGGAGCGCGGATCGAGAATACCGCTTTCCACGCCGGCGACGGTAACAGGCACCGCGAAACCGAAATTCGTATCAATGCGGAAATCTGCCTTGGCCAGTTCGCCGGAGAGCGCTGCCGACAGCAAAGCACGCGTGGCCTTGATCGGCATGCGCTTGCCAGTACCGTAAGCACCACCCGTCCAACCGGTATTGACAAGCCAGCATTGAACACCGTGGCGATGGATGAGTTCTTTCAGCAAATTGCCATATTCGGCCGGATGACGCGGCATGAACGGCGCACCGAAACAGGTCGAGAATGTCGCTTCCGGTTCCGTCACTCCCTTTTCCGTGCCGGCGACCTTTGCGGTGTAGCCGGAAAGGAAGTGATACATGGCCTGATCCGGCGTCAGACGCGCGATCGGCGGCATGACGCCGAAAGCATCCGCCGTCAGCATGATGATTGTCTTCGGATGAGCGGCAAGGCCTGTCTTCGAGGCATTGGGAATGAAATCCAGCGGATAGGCGCAGCGCGTGTTTTCCGTCAACGAGCCATCGTCGAAATCCGGCTGGCGCAGGTCGTTGAGCACGACGTTTTCCAGTACCGTGCCGAAACGCTGCGTTGTCGCGTAGATTTCCGGCTCCGCCTCCGCCGAAAGACGGATTGTCTTGGCATAGCAGCCGCCTTCGAAGTTGAAGATGCCGTTTTCGCCCCAGCCATGCTCGTCGTCTCCGATCAGGGTGCGCGACGGATCAGCCGACAGCGTCGTCTTGCCGGTGCCTGAGAGGCCGAAGAAAACCGCAGAATCGCCATCCGGGCCGACGTTCGCCGAGCAATGCATCGGCATGACACCCTTTGCCGGCAGCAGGTAGTTGAGTACGGTGAAGACGGATTTCTTCATCTCTCCAGCATAAGACGTGCCGCCGATCAGCACGAGACCGTTCGTAAGGTCGCATGCAATTACCGTCTCGCTGCGGCAGCCGTGACGCTTCGGATCGGCCTTGAAGCTCGGTAGATCGATGATCGTCAGTTTCGGCACGAAGCCTGCAAGGGCAGAAAGCTCCGGACGGATCAGAAGATTGCGGATGAAAAGCGAGTGCCAGGCAAATTCCGTCACGACACGCGTCGGCAGCGAGTAGTTCTTATCGGCGCCGCCGATCAGGTCCTGGGCGAAAAGCTCCTTGCCGGCGGCATGCGCCAGCATATCCTGATGCAGCAAGGCAAAGTGCTCCGGAGACATCGGCTTGTTGTTGTCCCACCAGATTTCTGCGTCCGTCTTGGCATCGCGAACGACGAATTTGTCGCGTGGGGAACGGCCGGTATGTTGTCCAGTCAATGCACGAAGGGCGCCTTGGGCCGTCAGTTCGGCTTCACCGCGGCGAATCGCTTCTTCATAAAGGGAGGCGGCGGTGAGGTTATAGTGAGCGCTCTTTGCGTGTCCCAAACCAATCGTCGCCAGCGTCATCGCCGGGTTGTGAATTCCGAACGTCTCCATGGCTTTTCCTTTCGTCCAAGGCTCCCGCCGTTAAAACTAAGAGGAAAACTAAGGTGGCCAATTTTAAAATGCAATAGTGTTAAATGGCGAAAATATAATGATATCAAATAATTAATCGATTTAAATTTCCTTAGTGTATTTTAAATCGTTTGAATTACAGGTTTTGGATTGGTTCTTGCCGCGCCATGTGCGACCACCTTTCGCACATTGCCGCAATGCTTGCCCTTTATCTTTGCCACAATTTGTTCCACCTTTATCCTCCATAAGCGCATCCGGTCGTAGGGCCGGCCTGGGGACATCAAAAATTCCTGGAGATGCGCATAGATGACGGAGACGAACACCATGGCGACAATCGCGCTCGTTGACGACGACCGCAACATCCTGACTTCCGTGTCGATTGCACTGGAAGCCGAAGGATACAAGGTCGAAACCTATACGGATGGCGCCTCGGCCCTCGATGGCCTTATAGCGCGCCCGCCGCAACTCGCTATCTTCGATATCAAGATGCCGCGCATGGATGGAATGGAGCTCTTGCGACGGTTGCGGCAGAAATCCGATATGCCGGTGATTTTCCTCACCTCCAAGGACGAGGAGATCGATGAACTGTTCGGCCTGAAGATGGGCGCCGATGACTTCATCACGAAGCCATTCTCCCAGCGACTGCTCGTGGAACGGGTCCGCGCGGTGCTTCGCCGTGCTTCCAGCCGGGAAACAACGACGGTTGCTGGCGCTGGCGCCGCGCCAAAAACGGGCGCTGCCCAGCTCGCGCGCTCACTCGAACGCGGCCAGCTTGTCATGGACCAGGAACGCCATACCTGCACATGGAAGAGCGAACCGGTGACGCTGACGGTAACCGAGTTCCTGATCCTTCACTCGCTCGCACAGCGGCCAGGCGTGGTGAAAAGCCGCGACGCGCTGATGGACGCGGCCTATGACGAACAGGTCTATGTCGACGACCGTACCATCGACAGCCACATCAAGCGGCTTCGCAAGAAATTCAAGATGGTCGATACCGACTTTGATATGATTGAAACGCTTTACGGAGTGGGATACCGCTTCCGCGAAGCAGCCTGACGCCTGTCGGCGCGGCGCATGAGTATTGTCGAGGGCTGGAGGCGGGAGACCGCCACGCCCTCCGAAAGGGCCTGTCGTTGGCACAGTTGGTGCAGGAAAGGGATCTGGATGACGCGGAAGGCTTAAGCGGCCGCCGTGTCAGGGGAAGGCGCTGGTCGCATCCCTTCACCATCATTCGCCGCATCTTCGGCAATGCGGTCTTTTCGAGCCTGACGCGCCGCATCCTCTTCTTCAATCTCGCAGCACTGCTCGTCCTTGTCGGCGGCATTCTTTACCTGAACCAGTTTCGCGAGGGCCTGATCGACGCCCGCGTCGAGAGCTTGCTGACGCAGGGCGAAATCATCGCCGGTGCGGTTTCGGCATCGGCCTCCGTCGATACGAACTCGATTACCATCGATCCGCAGAAGCTTCTCGAGCTGCAGGCCGGGCAGAGTATTACGCCCGTCCCGAATGATGAGGATCTTGAATTCCCGATCGATCCGGAAAAGGTAGCACCGGTTCTCAGACGGCTGATTTCGCCCACGCGCACGCGTGCCCGCATCTTTGATGCCGATGCCAACCTGCTTCTCGATTCGCGCCATCTCTATTCGCGAGGTCAGGTCTTGCGCTTCGATCTGCCGCCGGTGGTGGAGGAAGAAAAGCAGACTTGGGCCGAATGGCTTACAACGCTCTTCAACAAGGCGCTCCAGCCTGGGAATCTGCCGGTCTACAAGGAAGCGCCGGGTGGCGACGGGTCGATCTATCCGGAGGTGATGAATGCGTTGACTGGAGTGCGCGGCGCCGTTGTACGCACCACCGACAAGGGCGCACTCATCGTCTCTGTGGCTGTCCCGATCCAGCGTTTTCGTGCCGTTCTAGGCGTTCTGCTGCTTTCGACGCAGGCCGGTGACATCGACAACATCGTCCATGCCGAACGCTTGGCGATCATGCGCGTCTTCGGTGTGGCGACACTCGTCAACGTTCTGTTGTCGCTGGTTCTCTCGTCGACGATCGCCAACCCGCTTCGCCGTCTTTCGGCTGCGGCGATCCGCGTCCGGCGCGGCGCAAAGGAGCGCGAGGAAATTCCGGATTTCTCAGCCCGCCAGGACGAGATCGGCAACCTTTCGATCGCGCTCCGCGAGATGACCACCGCACTTTATGACCGTATCGATGCGATCGAAAGCTTTGCCGCCGACGTCAGCCACGAGCTCAAGAACCCACTGACCTCGCTTCGCAGCGCCGTGGAAACGCTGCCGCTAGCCAAGTCGGACGATTCCAAGAAGCGGTTGATGGATGTGATCCAGCACGACGTCCGTCGCCTCGATCGTCTCATCAGCGATATATCCGACGCCTCGCGCCTCGATGCCGAACTTGCCCGTGTCGATGCCCGATCCGTCGATCTCGAGCTATTCCTCAGCGATCTGGTTGAGGTTTCAAGGCAGATTCGCCACAAGAACAAAGAGGTACAGATCGAGCTTGCGATCGAACGCAAGCCCGGCGTTAAGACCCGTTTCGTCGTCAATGGTCATGATCTCCGTATCGGCCAGATCATTACCAACCTCATCGAGAACGCCCGCTCCTTCGTTCCGGATGAGGGCGGCAAGATCACCGTCCGGCTGTTCCGCACACGTTCGCGCTGCATTGTCTATATCGAAGACAATGGTCCGGGCATCCAGGCTGAAAATATCGACCGCATCTTTGAGCGCTTCTACACCGACCGGCCCGAGTCCGAAGGGTTCGGGCAAAATTCCGGTCTTGGCCTGTCGATCAGCCGTCAGATCGCGGAGGCGCATGGCGGCTCGCTGCGTGCCGAAAACATCATCGATGCAGAAACCGCACAAGTGCTTGGCGCCCGCTTCATTCTCGCCCTGCCCGCAGTCTCGGTGTCATCATGACGGCCGCCACTTTCAACATCAACGCCACGGCGATCGTCGTCAACAAGACCGGCCTGCTCTTTGTTGGCCCCTCCGGCTGGGGTAAGTCCATGCTGGCATTCACGTGCATCACGGAAGCCAAACGGATGGGACTGCCCGCCTCATTGGTCGCCGACGATCAGGTATTTCTGTCGAGACGCGATGGACGGGTGATCGCTGAGCGGCCTTCCGCAATCTCTGGTTTGATCGAGCTGCGCGGTACCGGCATCGTCAAGTGCGAAAGCGTCCCGCTCGCCCCGATGCATTATGCCGTGTTGCCCGGCAGTACGTCGGGCGAAAATCGTCTACCGCCTGACAACGACGTCGCGCAATTCGCAGACGGCTTTTCGCTACCGGCCCTGCGCTTGCTGCCAAACGCTCCAGTACCTCTCGCGATTTTGATGGCAAAGGCACCGGACATCGGCCGATAATGCCTGCTGCACAGGCGCATTCGCCGCATATGTCTGCATTTTTATCTTGCACTTCGGCTTTTGATGGCCAAGATGTGCCCCCACCGGTGGACGCGATTGCTGCGTTGCGATATTGGGGCCACCGTTTATATGCCATTGGGAGCAGTTGAATCATGATCGGACTTGTGCTTGTCACTCATGGCAAGCTGGCTGAAGAGTTTCGTCATGCTGTAGAGCATGTCGTCGGTCCTCAGAAATTTATCGAGACGGTCTGCATCGGCCCCGAAGACGATATGGATCAGAGACGGCAGGATATCCTGCAGGCGGTCTCTAGCGCGGACGATGGCCACGGCGTCGTCATCCTGACCGATATGTTCGGGGGTACTCCTTCCAATCTCGCTATTTCGGTCATGAGCAGCGGTCATACCGAAGTGATTGCCGGCATGAACTTGCCGATGCTGATCAAGCTTGCTGGCGTGCGTGGCGAAAACAACATGGAAAAGGCGCTCATCGAAGCGTCGGAGGCCGGGCGCAAATACATCAACGTCGCCAGCCGCGTTCTGAGTGGAAAATGATGAAAACAAGTCCCGCCATGACCTCGTTTTCCCGGGAACTGCTTATCGTCAACAAGCGCGGCCTTCACGCGCGCGCCTCCGCCAAATTCGTCCAAATGGTCGAAACATTCGACGCTGCCGTTACTGTCTCCAAGGACGGAATGACGGTCGGCGGCACCTCGATCATGGGCCTGATGATGCTTGCCGCGAGTCCGGGCACAACCGTTCTCGTTTCCGCGAGCGGCAACCAGGCCGCCGAAGCGCTGAACGCATTGGATCAGTTGGTCCAGGACAAGTTCGGCGAAGAAATGTAGGCCTTCCGGGCTTCATATAAACATATAAAGACTTCTTTATATCCTTATTGCCATCGCCTGCGAAGCCTGCTACACGGCGAGCATGGCCGTGCGTCAATGCACGCGTTCGAGCTATCGCGCCGTCAACTGCGCGCTTGATTATGAGACGCTTTTCAGCTGGAGACCTCGATGAGCACTGAAAAAGATTATGTCGTCGCCGATATCGGTCTGGCGGATTTCGGCCGCAAGGAAATTTCGATCGCCGAAACTGAAATGCCGGGCCTCATGTCTTGTCGCGCCGAATTCGGCCCGTCAAAGCCGCTGAAGGGCGCGCGCATCACCGGCTCGCTGCACATGACGATCCAGACGGCCGTTCTGATCGAAACGCTCGCGGCGCTCGGCGCAGAAGTCCGCTGGGCTTCCTGCAACATCTTTTCGACCCAGGACCATGCCGCTGCCGCAATCGCCGCATCCGGCGTACCGGTTTTTGCCGTCAAGGGCGAGTCGCTCGAAGATTACTGGGTCTACACCGACAAGATCTTCCAGTGGGCCGATGGTGGCCTCTCCAACATGATCCTCGACGATGGTGGCGATGCCACCATGTACATCCTGCTCGGCGCGCGTGCTGAAGCCGGCGAAGATGTGCTCTCGCACCCGCATTCCGAAGAAGAAGAGATCCTCTTCGCACAGATCAAGAAGCGGCTTGCCGCTTCACCGGGCTGGTTCACGAAGCAGCGCGATGCGATCAAGGGTGTCACGGAAGAAACCACAACCGGCGTCAACCGCCTCTATCAGCTCAGCCAGAAGGGTCTGCTGCCCTTCCCGGCGATCAACGTCAACGACTCGGTCACCAAGTCGAAATTCGACAACAAATATGGCTGCAAGGAATCGCTGGTTGACGGCATCCGACGCGCCACCGACGTCATGATGGCCGGTAAGGTTGCCGTCGTCTGCGGCTACGGCGACGTCGGCAAGGGTTCGGCGGCATCGCTTTCCGGCGCCGGCGCCCGCGTCAAGGTGACGGAAGCCGATCCGATCTGCGCGCTGCAGGCAGCGATGGACGGTTACGAAGTCGTGCTGCTCGAAGACGTCGTCTCGTCGGCTGATATCTTCGTCACCACGACCGGAAACAAGGATGTCATCCGCATCGACCATATGCGTCAGATGAAGGACATGGCGATCGTCGGCAATATCGGCCACTTCGACAATGAAATCGAAGTCGCGGCACTCCGTAACCTCAAGTGGACGAATGTAAAGCCGCAGGTCGATCTGATCGAGTTTCCGAAGGGCAATCGCATTATCCTTCTCTCGGAAGGCCGCCTGCTCAATCTCGGCAACGCAACAGGCCATCCGTCCTTTGTGATGTCGGCCTCCTTCACCAACCAGACGCTGGCGCAGATCGAGCTCTTCACCAAGCCCGGTCAGTATGAAAATAAGGTCTATATTCTGCCGAAGCATCTCGACGAAAAGGTTGCCCGCCTGCACCTCGACAAGCTTGGCGTGAAATTGACGCAGCTTTCTGAAGAACAGGCCGCCTATATCGGCGTTTCGCCGAAGGGTCCTTTCAAGTCCGACCACTACAGATATTAATCTCCGCAACAATATCCACAACATCTTGGGGATGCCGCATTGACAAATGCGGCATCCCTATTTTTTGGAACCCACCTTCCCGCCGATTCCCTTCCGAAGTATTGTTCTAGAACTCGATTCGTGGCGCGGAGTTATCCGGTTTGCCCGAAAATGGGATGTCTTGTCGTGATGCGGCACATTGAAGGACGGAGACATACCGCTGATGTCGGAAATGAATCACAGCCTCCCGGGACAGGCGGACGAGGGCGCTTGGCCTGATATCCGTTCACATGAGGCAGGCCAGAAACATACGGCCAGAAAAGCCGTGAAGCAAAGCGCAGGGTCACTGACGCGACTGGCAAGGATTTGCGCAGGCGGAACGGCAATCGCAGCATTGGCGCGGCCGGTGCTGGCCCAAGTCGAATCCGAAGCAGCAGCATCCGCACATCTTTTCACGTCTTCGCAGGTCGTCGGCTTTTCCGTCGTGATCGGCGTCATTTCCGCGGCTCTGCTTTCGACTCTCTGGCTTGTGCGCCAGCGCGGTAATCTTGAAAACGAAAGCCGTGAAATCCGGTCTGCCCTTTCCGATGCGCATCAGCGCATTTCGCAATACCAGGCGCTGATCGCCGACAAGAATCGTCGCATCGTCGTCTGGGACGGCAATGAGCGGCCGGAACTGCTTGGCCAGCTTCCAGCCGAAACCGGTGCGCCGCAGGACAGCGAATTCCTGGCGTTCGGCCTCTGGCTGAAACCCCGTTCCGCTACAGAGCTCGAAAGAGCGATTGATCGTCTACGTGGTGTTGCACAAAGCTTCGATATGGTTGTCGAAACCAGTCGCGAGGAAATCCTCGAGGCGCAAGGTCGCGTTTCCGGTGGCCGAGCCTTCGTGCGTTTCGTGGCGCTGAACAATCTCCGCGCCGAGCTTGCCGAATTGAAGATCGAGCGCGACCGGCTGATGTCCTCGATCTCGGCCTTCCAGAACCTGCTCGATGCGATCGACCTGCCCGCCTGGCAGCGCGATACCGAAGGGCGCCTCACCTGGGTCAATCAGGCCTATGGCGATGCGGTCGAGGCGAAGTCGCCGCAGCACGCGATCAATGAAGGACGGGAGATCCTGACGACGGTCGCACGCGAACACATCCGCGTTGCGGCGACGCCCGAATCGCCCTTCCACGACAAGATTTCGACGGTCGTTCGTGGCAATCGCACCTTTTTCGACGTCGTTGACGTGAAGTTGCCAAGCGGTTCCGCCGGCATCGCGATCGACGTTTCTGAAGCAGCATCCGTCCGCGCCGAGCTTGAGCGGACGCTGAAGAGCCACGCCGAGACACTCGACCATCTTGCGACGCCTGTTGCGATCTTCGATGGCGACCGTCGTTTGCAGTTTTACAATCAGGCCTTCGTCGCGCTCTGGGAGCTCGATATCGCTTTCCTCGAAAGTAAGCCCGACAACGCCGAGTTGCTGGAGCGTTTGCGCGCCGCAAAGAAGCTTCCCGATCAGCTCAACTGGAAAAGCTGGAAGGAAACCGCACTTTCCGTCTATCGGGCACTCGATACGCAAACGGACCTCTGGCATCTGCCGAACGGTCAGACGCTGCGGGTCTTTGCGACCGCACATCCACAAGGCGGCGCAACCTGGGTTTTCGAGAATTTAACCGAACAGGTCGCTCTCGAGACGAGATACAACACGCTGGTCAAGGTCCAGGGCGAAACGATTGACCATCTCTCCGAAGGCGTCGCCGTTTTCGGAGCCGACGGTCGTATTCGCCTTTCGAACCCGGCCTTCCGCATGCTCTGGGGCATTACCGAGGCCGAGGCCAAGCCAGGAACACATATTCGTGCGATCGGCGAAACATGCTTACAGTCCTATGACCGGCCGGACGGCTGGAAGACCTTTGCAGAGCTGATTACCAGCTTCGATGACGAACGCCGTTCCAGTCAAGGAACACTGGAGTTGCTCTCTGGCCTTGTGCTGGATTACGCCGTCATTCCGCTGCCCAACGCCCAGACGATGCTGACTTTCGTCAACATGACCGATAGCGTCCGCGCAGAACGCGCGCTGACTGAGAAGAACGAGGCGCTGCGCAAGGCCGACGAGCTGAAGAACGATTTCGTACAGCATGTCTCCTATGAGCTACGCTCACCACTGACCAATATTATCGGTTTTGCCGATCTGCTGCGCACCCCAAGCGTCGGACCGCTGAACGAGCGTCAGGCCGAATATATCGACCACATTTCGACCTCCTCGTCGGTGCTGCTGACGCTGGTCAACGATATTCTCGATCTTGCCACCGTGGATGCCGGCATTATGAGGCTCAACTATTCGGAAATCGATCTCAACGATCTTCTCGATGATGTCTCCATGCAAATTGCCGACCGGCTGCAGGAAAGCGGCGTGACGCTGGAGATCACAGCGCCTGCCTATCTTGGCTCGATCGTCGCCGATCCCCAGCGCTTGAAACAGATCCTATTGAAGCTGCTTTCCAATGCTGCGAATTTTTCACCGGAAGGTGCGGCAATCTCTCTCGAATGTCATCGCGAGGGCACGGATTTCGTCTTCTCCGTCAGCGACCGCGGCCCCGGGATTCCGCAGGACATGATCGCGACAGTCTTCGATCGGTTTGCCACGGGTGCAAAAAGCGGCAAGCGCGGCGGTGCAGGCCTTGGCCTTTCGATTGTTGACAGTTTCGTCAGCCTACATAACGGCAGGGTTTCGATCGATAGCCAGCCGGGCAAGGGCACGAAGGTTATTTGCCGGATTCCCTCGGTCAACCTGCCGCACGCCGTCGCAGCAGCAGAATGATCACGAAGGACGACACAATCTCCCTTTTCCTGGAAGACGAGGCGGCAACAATCCGCCTTGGAGAAGATTTGGCGCTCGCGCTGAAGGCTGGTGATTGCCTGGCACTTTCCGGAGAGCTCGGAGCTGGAAAATCATCCCTTGCCCGTGCGTTTCTGCGTGCCATGGCGGATGACGAGCGGCTTGAGGTCCCGAGCCCGACATTTACGCTGGTTCAATCCTACGATTTGCGGATTCCGGTTTCGCATTTCGATCTCTACCGCATCGCTGACGGTGCGGAGTTAGAGGAACTCGGCTTCGATGAAGCACTTCAGAACGGTATCTGCCTTGTCGAATGGCCCGAAATGGCAGATGACGAATTGCCCGCCGATCGTATCGTGATGAAACTTGAGCATGCAGGCAGGGGCCGGCGTGCAACGATTTCCGCGCCGCGCGCGCAGATGCAGAGAATCCGCCGCGTTCTCGCAATCCGCGCTTTTCTCGCGAAAGCCGGGCACCCGATCGCAAAACGCCGCTTCCTGACAGGTGATGCATCGCTGCGCGCCTACGAAGCGGTCTATCCGGATCGCCAGGGCCGTAAGATACTGATGGATTGGCCGCCGCTTCCCGAGGGACCAGCGGTACTCGACGGAAAGCCTTACCCGAAGGTTGCCCATATTGCCGAGAATGCCTATCCCTTCGTTGCAATTGCCAATGTGCTGCGCGAAAGAGGCTTTGCAACGCCACAAATCTATGAGGTCGACTATGCTCAGGGCATTCTGCTGATCGAAGATCTCGGCAGCGATGGCGTGCTTGACGAGGGCGACAAGCCCATCGCCTTACGTTACCGACAAAGTGTCGCCTGCCTTGCGCATTTGCACGGAATGAAAATTCCGCAGGATATCCGCGTCACCGATAGCCACATCCACCACATTCCCGATTTTGACCGCACCGCCATGAAGATGGAAGTGCGCCTGGTTCTGGACTGGTATCTCCCCTGGAAGCGCGGTACAGCTCCCAGCGATGCCGAGCGTGCGGAATATCTGGCGATCTGGGATAGGCTCATCGATGAACTCGCATCGGCAGAAAAAAATCTGTTGCTCCGGGACTTCCATTCCCCAAACATCATCTGGCGCGAAGGACAGAAGGGTATTCAGAAGATCGGCCTCATCGATTTTCAAGACGCCATGATAGGCCCGACCGCCTATGATCTTGCATCCATCGTGCAGGATGCGCGCGTCACCATCGAATCTGCCCTGTTCAGGCAGCTCATGGACGACTATTTGGCTTTTCGCCGCGCACACGGCAATTTTGACGAAGCCGGCTTCCTGAAAAGCTGGGCGATCATGTCGGCTCAGCGTAACTGCAAGCTTGCCGGTCTCTGGGTACGGCTGTTGCAGCGCGACGGAAAGCCCGGCTATACGAAACACATGCCCCGAACACTATCCTATCTTAAGGTGGCGCTTGAACATGAAGCGCTTGCCCCCTTGCGCGATTGGTGCGCAAGGGCTGGAATAAACTAGAGCGAATCATAAGTTCCGGATCAGATGACCATCAAACAAGCCATGGTGCTGGCTGCCGGCCTTGGCACCCGCATGCGCCCAATCACCGATACAATCCCGAAGCCGCTGGTGAAAATCGACGGCAAGCCGATGATCGACTATGCACTGGATTCGCTTGCGGAGGCAGGCGTCGAGAAGGTGGTCGTCAACGTCCATCATCTCGCCGATCAGATGCTCGCGCATTTGAATTCTTACAAAGCTCTCGATATCATCATTTCCGACGAGCGCGACCGACTGATGAACAATGGCGGCGGCCTGGCAAAGGGCCTCAAGCTCCTTGGTCGCGGCACGGTTTTCGTCACCAATGCCGATCTTTTCTGGATCGGTGAACGGGCTGACCGGCCGAGCAACCTTCGACGTTTAGCCGGATTCTTCGATGCAACCCGCATGGATATGGCCATGCTCTGCGTCAAACTTGCAGATACGACCGGCCACAATGGCAAGAATGATTTCAACCTCGACCTGGATGGCAGGCTTACCCGCTATCGTGAAAGGGGTCCGAATCCCGTCGTCTATGCCGGCGCAATCGTCATGGACACATCGTTTTTGGACGATGCTCCCGCCGATGACCCGTTCAATTTCAATATCTATTTCGACAAGGCGATCGAGCGCGGACGGCTTTTTGGCATGATGCTCGAGGGCCATTGGCTGACGGTCGGCACGCCGGAGGCGATCGACGAAGCGGAGGAAACGATCCGGCGCTTCCGGACGTTTGTGTAACGGATGGCCGAACGGCACCAGCCTCGCGTTCTAACGATCCCGGCAGGTCTGCCTTTCCTGAAGACGCTTGCCGCGACGCTCTGCGACGGGGGACTGACGCCGCTCTTCCGGCACGATCCGAATGATCCGCTTTCGCTCTCCAAAGTGACGATCTACCTGCCAACGCGACGCGCCGCGCGCGTGCTGCGTTCGGAGTTCGTCGATCTTCTCGGCGGCCGTTCGGCGATCCTGCCGGTTATCCGGCCGCTCGGCGAGACGGATGACGACAGCGGCTATTTCGAGGAGGCGCTGCCTGCAACCCTCGATCTCGCGCTGCCGCTTTCGAATACCGCGCGCCTGCTGGAGCTTGCCCGCCTCATACTCGCCTGGCGCAACAGGCTGCCAGAGATCGTGCGGCGTATCCACGCCGATTCGCCCTTGGCCGCGCCGGCGAGCCCGGCAGATGCGATCTGGCTCGCACGCAATCTTGCCGAACTGATCGATTCCATCGAGACCGAGGTTCGCGAGTGGTCGGAACTTTCGAAACTCGATGCCGAAGATCATGCTCTGTGGTGGCAGTTGACGGCCGAATTTCTGCAGATCGCCATCGCTTTCTGGCCGGAACGGCTTGCCGAACTCGGAAAATCGTCCCCGGCACGCCATCGCAATGCAATCCTGCGTGCCGAAGCCCACCGGCTCGCAACGGCAAAACCTGCCGGACCGATTATTATTGCCGGGTCCACTGGCTCGATGCCGGCAACGGCCGACCTCATCGCTGCCGTCGCCAATCTGCCTGAGGGCGTGATCGTCCTTCCGGGCCTCGATCTATCCATGCCGGATGTGCATTGGCAGATGGTTGCGCCAGAGATTACCGCTTTCGAGCGGACCAACCCGGCGAGTCGAAGCCACCCGCAATATGGCCTTTCGTCCCTCCTCAAACGGCTGAACCTCACGCGCGGCGACGTCGTTGCGATCGAGGAGGCGGAACAAGATCTGCATCGCCGCGCAGAAATTCTTTCCCGTGCGCTCGCTCCAGCGGAAGCGACGAGCAATTGGGGCGAATGGAAGAAAGAACTCCCGGACGATGCATTGGCGGCTGCCTTTGCCGATGTCTCGCTGATCGAAGCCACAAACGAACGTGAAGAAGCGACGGCGATCGCCATAGCCTTGCGGCTGGCACTGGAGCAGCCGGGACGAAACGGCGACAGCCAGACAGCGCTTATCACACCAGACCGCAATCTTGCCCGGCGCGTGATGGCAGAACTCTCCCGCTTCGGCATCCTGGCCGACGACTCGGCCGGTACGCCACTTGCGGCTATGCTGCAGGGAACACTCCTTCAACTGCTCCTCGAGGCAACACTTCGGCCCGGCGATCCAGTCACAATCGTAGCATTGCTCAAGCATCCTTTGGCCCGCTTCGGCCTCGAACGCAGCGCGCTCACGCAAGCCGTCGAAGCACTCGAACTTCTCGCTCTGCGTGGCGGTGTTGCCGAGGTTGATATCAGCGCGTTGGAGCCTTTGCTGGAGCATCAGCTTTCAGAGCAGGCAAGGGACAGACACGCGCCGAATTGGCGGAGGGCACTGCCACCGGAAGCGGCGGAGCAAGCGCGCAATCTTGCCCGGCGGATGTCGAATGCGACCGAACCGCTGGCATCTGCGCTCGTTCGGCACCGGCCGGATGGCCGTGGACTGACGGCCAGCTTCACGCTTTCCGATTGGGCGGAGCGGACCGGACGTGCACTCGAAGCCGTGGCAGTCGATGAACGCGGCAACCTCGCCAATCTCTGGGCTGGTGAAGCGGGCGATTCACTTGCAAGCCTGCTCAAAGAGGTGATCGAGACGCAGGGCCAGATCGAAGCCGATGGACCGCAATGGATCGATATCATGGCGGCGCTTTCGGCCGGCCAGGCGGTCAAACCGCGCGCGCTCAGCCATCCAAGAGTTTTCATTTTCGGCACGTTGGAGGCGCGTCTGCAAAGCGTCGACACGCTGATTCTGGGTGGACTGAATGAAGGCTCCTGGCCCGGCCAAACGGCCAACAATCCCTTCATCTCGCGCACGATGAAGACGGAAATCGGCCTCGAGCCGCCGGAGCGGCGCATCGGCCAACTGGCCCATGACTTCATAATGGCGAGCGGAACACGGCATCTGATCTATTCGCGCTCGCTGCGGCAAGGCTCGACGCCGACGGTCGCTTCGCGTTGGCTGCAGCGGCTGCTTGCGCTGGGCGGCGAGGCTTTCGAAAGGGAACTGAAAGCACGCGGCGACCGCTTCGTGCATTGGGTAGGCCTTCTGGACGAGAGCAAGAGCCAAGCACCCGCGCAACGCCCCTCGCCTACACCACCCCTTGAACTGCAGCCGAAATCCTATTCCTTCAGCGAAGTTGGCCGACTGCGGCGCGATCCTTATGCCATCTATGCCCGGCGCATCTTACGGCTTGACCCCGTGGATCCCTTCAATCGCGATCCAGGCGCTGCGGAACGCGGGACGCTCTATCACACGATCATCGACCGCTTTGTCCGTGAAGGACATGCTGCAGGTACGCCGGAAGCAGCGCAAGCAATGGAAACCATTCTGATGGAGCTCTTCGACATGGAGCACCTGCCGTCGCACATTGATGCAGTATGGCGGCCGCGTTTCAGGGAGGTGGCGCGCGCATTCCTCGAATGGGAAGCCGAACGCCGACCGGCGATCCGCAAAACTTATACGGAAGTGCGCGGCGGCGTGGAACTCGAACCGATCAATATCCGGTTGACAGGCGTTGCGGATCGCATCGATGTGACCGGCCCAAACGCTGCCGACATCATCGACTACAAGACCGGCTACAATCCATCGCCCGCACAGGCGCGCGCGCTTCTCGACCCGCAGTTGGCGCTTGAGGCCGCCGCGCTCAGCGCCGGCGCCTTTCGTGACGTCGGAAGTCTGACGCCACAGGATCTCATCTATGTGCGCCTTCGGCCCGGCAGCCGTTTCGACACCGATGTAGTCAACAATGAAACTTCCACTCGAAGCGACAAGGCAAAATCGGCCCTCGATCTGGCAAGGGAATCGATCGATCAATTGGTCAAATTCGTGTCTCTTCTGCAATCCGGCGAACGTGGTTTCACTTCACGGTTAATTCCGGCGCAGCAGTTCGATTTCGGAGGTGATTACGATCACCTTGCGCGCGTTTCCGAATGGTCGACAGCCGAAAACGAAGAAGGGGGCGGCGATGAGTGATCCGACCGCACTTCCGGAAGGCGACGATCCGGGCATGTGGATCAGCTGGACGACGATCCAGCAGTCGATTGCCTCCGACCCGTCGCGGTCAGCCTGGGTTTCGGCCAATGCTGGTTCCGGCAAGACGCATGTGTTGACGCAGCGCGTCATCCGCCTTCTGCTTTCCGGTGCGCGGCCCTCGGCCATCCTCTGCCTCACTTATACCAAGGCCGCCGCATCCGAAATGTCGAATCGTGTCTTCGCGCGTCTGGCCGAGTGGGCGGTGCTGCCGGACGAGGAACTCAAAAACCGGATAACGCAGATCGAAGGCGAACCGCCGGATCGGCTCAAGCTTGCCGAAGCGAGACGACTTTTTGCCAAGGCGCTGGAAACGCCGGGCGGGCTGAAAATCCAGACCATCCATGCGTTTTGCGAGGCCTTGCTGCATCAGTTTCCACTGGAGGCCAATGTCGCCGGCCATTTCTCGGTTCTCGACGATCGCGCCGCAGCGACGTTGCTCGCCGATGCCCGCCGCTCGCTGTTGACCGCGACGACACCCGAGCAAGATCCCGAGCTTGCCGATGCCTTCTCCTATATTCTCAATCTCGGTGACGAGACCGGGTTGGAGACACTGCTTGGCGAGATCGTCGCCAACCGCAACGCCATTCGCCGCTTCATTTCCGCAGCTGAGCAACAAGGCGGGATTGCGGCCACGCTGCGCAGGGAACTGCAACTTTCGTCCGACGAAACAGAGATCCAGATCACCTCGCGATACTGGCCGCTGCCGGGTCTCTTCGGCGTGACGCTCGATCTTTACCTGACATTGACAGTCCAAAAGGGCGGCGCGAAAGCGCAGGAAGTTGCCTATGGCTTGCGGCAGGCTTCCAACGAGCGGAATGCGACAAAGCGGGCAGAATTGTTGGAAAAGATATTCCTGACGGCGAAGGGCGAACCTAAGTCGGATTCGCAATTCACCGTCAAAGCCATGCTCTCCGATGCACCTGAGCTTGCAGATGCGATCGCTGAAGCGCGCGCGCATATCGTCGCCTGCCGCGACCGCCTCAAGATCATGCGGATGTTCAATGCCACCCATGCAGCGCTTATCCTCGCCGACCGGCTGAACCGGGATTATGAAGACCTGAAAAAGCAGCGCAGTCAGCTGGATTTCGAAGATCTCATCACGCGCACCGCGGATCTGTTGACGAAGAGCGGCGTCGGGCCTTGGATCCACTATAAGCTCGACCAGGGTATCGATCACATACTGGTCGATGAAGCGCAGGATACGAGCCCAATCCAATGGAGCGTGATCCAGTCGCTGGCGGAAGATTTCTTTTCCGGCGAAAGTGCCCGTCCCGTCGTGCGGACGCTGTTTGCCGTCGGCGACGAGAAGCAATCGATCTATTCCTTCCAGGGCGCGCGCCCGGAACGTTTCTCCGAAGAGAGCGAACGTACAAGGAAGCGGGTTTCGGCGAGCGGTCAAATGTTTTCCTCCGTGCGTCTGCCCCTTTCCTTTCGCTCGACATCCGACGTTCTCGCTGCGGTCGACCATATCTTCACATCATCCGAAAACGCGCGAGGCCTCAGCGCCGTCGAAGAGCCGGTCGTTCACCGCTCTAGCCGCATCGGTCACCCAGGTGCCGTCGATCTTTGGGAGATGATCGCCCCCGAAGCCGCCGTTAAGGACGAAGACTGGACGGCGCCCTTTGACGCGACACCCGAAAGCGCGCCAGCTGCTATTCTTGCCCGGCGCATTGCCCATACGATCGAGCGGCTTGTCGGCCACGAAACGATCGTCGAGAAGGGCAAGGAGCGTCTTATTCAGGCGGGTGATATTCTTGTGCTGGTCCGCAAGCGCGATACCTTCGTCAATGCGCTGACCCGCGCACTGAAACGGCGCGACAATATTCCGGTCGCGGGCGCAGACCGCCTCAGGCTAACCAGCCATATCGCCGTTCAGGACTTGCTGGCGCTTGGCCGCTTCCTCCTGTTGCCGCAGGATGATCTTTCACTGGCGGCAGTGCTCAAGAGCCCGCTGTTCGACCTATCAGAAGACGATATCTTCGCACTCGCTGCGCTGCGTAGCGACAATGTAAGCGTGTGGGCTCACCTGCAGCAATTTTCAGTCGAAGGTCACGAGCGATACGCGACCGTGACAGAAAAGCTCACGCTACTTCTTCATCAATCGCAAATCCTGTCCGTCCACGACTTCTACTCGCGTCTGCTTGGCGTTCACGGCGGCCGGCGCCAGTTTCTCGCGCGTCTCGGCACCGAGGTCAGCGATATTCTGGACGAGTTCCTCACATTCACGTTCGATCACGAAAGCTCGGGGCTGCCCGGCCTGCAATCCTTCATCTCAACGCTGGAACTCGAAGCGCCCGAGGTGAAGCGTGAGCAGGACAAGGGCCGCAACGAGGTTCGGATCATGACCGTGCATGCTTCTAAAGGCCTGGAAGCACCGATCGTTTTTCTTGTCGACGGTGGCTCGAAAGCTTTCACGCATACCCACATGCCGAAGCTGCGCCTGCTCGAAACAGATGCAGAGACCCCTCCAATACCTGTCTGGGTTCCAGTCAGCGACCTTGCCAATTCGATGACGCAAGCCGATGCGGCACGACTTCAGAAATTGGCCGAAGAGGAATACCGGCGGCTGCTCTATGTGGCGATGACACGCGCCGCCGACCGGTTGATCGTCTGCGGCTATCGCGGTGCCAGGACAAACAGCGATACTTGGCACATGATGATTTCATCAGCGATGGAAGACAGCCACCCGCATGTTACACCGGCAACCTTCAAAGGACCGGACGGTGAATGGCAGGGCGTGAAATGGCGCGTGCCGCAAGTAGGCCGCACGTTCGAGCGCTCCGAGAAGCCGGAAGACCGGAACGAACGGGAGGCCCTGCCCTCCAACATTCTCAGGCCGCTCCCGCCGCAAAGGCAGTTGCCGAGACCTCTCAGCCCATCCGGCGCCGGAACCATCATCGATGAGGAGGCGGATGATCTCTTGATCAATTCGCCGCTCTTTGCGGAAAAAAACCGCTCCGACCGGTCGTTGGAAAAGGGGCGTCTGATCCATCGCATGCTGCAGACCCTGCCGGACATCGCTCCAGCCGAGAGAGCGGAGGCGGCGGCGCGTTACGCAAGCCGTGCTGCACGTTCCTGGCCGGAAACCGAACGTCATCGACTGATCGATTCGGTGCTGAAACTATTAGCGGAGGACAGCCTTCAGGCGATTTTCGCAGTGCACACGCAGCCGGAAGTCTCGATCATGGGGACGCTCACCTTGAAGGGGGCGAATTATGCCGTTTCCGGCCGCGTCGATCGCTTGGCCGTATTCGACGATCGCGTCGTCGTTCTCGATTATAAAACCAATCGCGTGCCGCCCGCGACCCAAAAGGATATTCCCTATGCGCATCAGGCGCAGCTTGCGATCTACCGCGAAATCCTCGCGCCGCTCTACCCCGGCAAGCGCATCGATTGCCTGCTCGTCTATACCGAGAACGCCACTGTCTATACTTTGACCGAGTGTGAGCTCGAAATGGCGCTTGCAGGACTCAAAACAAAGTGAAATACCGGACATTGAAAGTTCGGCACCGCACCATCACATGTGGATCAACAGTAAATTCCGCTAAAGGAGCAGCCTATGGCTACCGTGAAAGTCGATATCAACAACTTCCAGTCGGAAGTTCTGGAATCTGCAGAACCCGTCGTCGTTGATTTTTGGGCTGAGTGGTGCGGTCCGTGCAAAATGATCGCCCCGAGCCTTGAGGAAATTGCAACCGAACTCGCAGGCAAGGTTAAGGTCGCCAAGCTTAACATTGATGAGAACCCGGAACTGGCAGCCCAGTTCGGCGTCCGCTCGATTCCGACGCTTGCCATTTTCAAGGCTGGTGAAGTTGCCGATATCAAGGTTGGCGCTGCTCCGAAGACCGCTCTATCGAGCTGGATTTCAAACGCCGCTTAAATCGATTGCACATTGAAGGAAAGCCCGGCTCGACCGGGCTTTTTTCATTTCGGGGTATCGCCGACGAGATAGAGCGTCCCGGCCGAGGACAGCGAGCGGGCAATGCATGAGCCGAAACAGCTTCGTTGCAAAACTGCCGGAGTCCTGCGATTGCCTGCCGCCCGCTAGCTAGGGGTGAAAGCTCCTGCTCACCATTGCAACGATGATCTCATAGAGTTCGCCTTGAGCCTGTTCGATCGTGATCTCTCCCGTCGCAGCGGCATGAGATAACGAATCGGCCGCCCCAATCACGGCCCAAAAGCTGGACTGCATGATGCCCTTTGAGCCCGTGAACGGCGCCAACGCCTTACGGCATTTCTCGATGAACGCCAGTTGATAGTCGCGTTTGACGGCCTCGAGTTCGGGGGAGCCGGCAAGCCCGGCCAACACGCCGGGAATCTCGCGGCCCTGGGCCAGCACGCATTCGACATAGGACGAAGCGATGACCCTTGCGGTTCTTTCCAACATCGGGGCGCAGGCCTCAAGCGCGGCGTCGATCACCGCCGTCTGGCGCGCGTCGAAGTCCTGATAGAGAGCCGTCAACAGGCCGTTGCGGGTACCGAAATGGTTGTAGATTACCGGCTTTGTAACGCCGGCCTCGTCTGCCATGCGCGGCAGCGTCAGCGCATCGGTACCTTCCTCGCGCGCGAGCCGCCACGCCACGTCGAGAAGCTGGCGTAGCCGCTGTTCACGGCTCAAACGGACGCGCTTCGCTGCAATCTGCGTGTCGTCGGGTGGGCTTGACATCTCTATATACCAAACGTAACTTACTTAAAGTATATAGATAGAACCCTTAAAACGCAACCATCCGCTGGTCTCCCGTCAGCGGCCAAAGCGGCACGCCTCTGCGCGCGCCGTTTCAGAGGAATTTTGCCCGATGACCGATATGGCACTTCCAAGCTCCGTGAACCGAAAGGCATGGCTCGGCCTCATGGCCGTGCTGCCGCTGGTCCTGCTCGTCGCAATGGACGGCTCGATTCTCTACCTCACCATACCGCACATCACGTCCGACCTGACGCCGACAGCCGACCAGGCGCTCTGGATTCTCGACATCTACGGCTTCGTGGTCGGCTCCCTGCTAATCGCCTTCGGCAATATCGGTGACCGCTATGGGCGGCTCAACCTCATTATGGTAGGCGCGGTGGTATTCGGTGCGGGATCGCTCGGCGCGGCCTATTCGCAATCTCCATTGATGCTGATAGCCGCCCGTGCGCTCATGGGGCTGGGCGGTGCTACATTGCTGCCGTCCGGGCTGGCAATCGTCAGCGCCCTGTTTCCCGATCCGCGGCTGCGCGCGCGGGCAATCGGCATCTTCGCCGCGACATTCGCAGCCGGCTTCGCCATTGGTCCCCTTATCGGCGGCATGTTGCTCAGGCAGTTCGAGTGGGGCGTCGTGTTCCTCATCAATGTCCCCGTCGTGCTCGCCTTTCTGATCGTCGCGCCGATCCTGCTTCGCGAAGTCCGCTCGACGACCTATGGTCGGATCGACCTGCCGAGTCTGCTTCTGTCGTTCGTCGGCATTCTGCTGTTGACCTGGTCGCTCAAGACCGCCGCAGCACAAGGCTTTGCGGCGGCGCAATCCGCCGGCGGGATCATCGGCATTCTTGCCCTTGCCCTGTTCCTGCGCCGACAGAACCGCATCGACTATCCGTTGCTCGATCTTAGCCTATTTCGAGATCCCATTTTCTCCATCGCGATCCTGACCGGGCTTTTGTCCCTCGTCGTCTGGTCTGTCGCCGGCTACCTGTCCGGCATCTATCTGCAATCTGTGCTGGGCTTCGATGTTTTTACCACGGCGCTGCTGACACTACCGGGGGCCATCGTGCTGACCGCGACGTGCGTGGGCACCCCTCGCATCGTAGAGTGGATCGGCCGCAAGACTGCACTTGTGGCAACGCACCTTTTGATAGGCGCTGGCGTCCTTTTACTGCTGCTTACGAGCACCGAGGTCGGTGGCGGGGCCTTCATCGCATCAACGCTCATCGCCGGCATCGGCTACGGACTGTCGTTCAGCCTCGTGGCCGAGGTCGCTGTCTCGGCGGTTTCGCCTGAACGCGCCGGCGCGGCCGGGTCAATCGCGGAAACCAGCAACGAGCTGGGAAACGCGCTCGGCATCACTTTGCTCGGATCGCTGGCCGCCCTGAGCTTCCGTCTGCTTGGTCCGGGCGTGGCGGGCACGCTCGACGAGACCCTGGATCGGCCGGGCCTTCCCCTTGAGACCATCGCACAGGCCAAGGAAGCCTTCCTTACCGGGTTGCATGTCGCAGTTGGAGTTGGAGGGTTGCTAATGCTTGTCGCCGGAATCATTGCGTGGCTTTGGCTGCCAAGAAAGCTGCCGGAATGGCGATCCGAAGGCGATATCGCTAAAATCACCGATTAAAGCGACAGTTTGCGTCTTAGCTTAAGACGTCACAAGAACACGTATTCTGCGACAATTGCATCTGCAGAATGCTTCCACCTTTCGGTTGGAGGCTGGGCTTCGACCGGGCTTCTTTCATTTCGGGGGTGTTTCGTTGTCAGCAAGAACATCGCCGACGAGATAGAGCGAGCCGCCGATCAGGATTCTGGGCGCCGGTGCCTGCGGATCAAGGATTTCCCTGATCGCGTCCAACGCTTCACCGACTGTGGACTTCGGCTCTGCGACAAGGCCCGCATCATAGGCAGAATTTGACAGGATCACCGGATCGATCATCGCATCGCTGCCACGGATCGGCACGCAGAAGACCTTTTCTGCAAGCCCGACGAAGGCCCTGAAATAGCCGACCGGGTCCTTGGTATTGATCATGCCGGTTATGAGGTAGAGCGGCCGCGGCTGCTTTTCCTCGAAATTTGCCATGGCCTCGGCGATAACTTCGCCAGCACCGGGATTATGACCCCCATCGACCCAGATTTCGGCACCGGCCGGGGCGTGCGCGATAAGGCGGCCCTCGGTCAGCCGCTGCAGGCGACCGGGCCATTCAACGCAATTCATAGCCTGTTCCATCATCGCTTCGGTGACAACGAAACCTGCTGCCTTGACGGCGCGGATTGCTGCTGCGGCGTTGGCATATTGATGGCGGCCGGGAAGGCGCGGCAACGGCAGATCGGCGAGACCGAATTCGTCCTGATAGACGAGGCGGCCATATTCCTCATGCGCCATGTAATCCTGGCCGAAAACAGCGGTCGGGCAACGCAAGCGCTCGGCAGTCGACATCAGGACATCCAGGACAGCGTCATATTCCTGATGGCCGATCACCACGGCATGGCCGGGCTTCATGATGCCGGCTTTTTCAGCCGCGATCAGTTCGACGCGGTCGCCGAGATAGGGCTGATGATCGAGCGAGATCGGCATGATGACCGAAACAGCCGGATCGGAGATGACGTTTGTCGCATCAAACCGTCCGCCGAGACCGACCTCGATGATTGCCGCATCGGCCGGGTGCTCGGAAAAGAGAAGGAAAGTCACCGCCGTCAGGATTTCGAAGACCGTGATTTTCTGGCCGGCATTCGCTTCAGCAACGCGCCGAAGCGCTTCTGCAAAAACAGCATCGTCGACAAACTGACCCCGGCCGCCCTTAAGACCGATCCGATAGCGCTCATGCCAGTTGACCAGGTGCGGCGAGGTATGGACATGGACGCCGTAGCCACCGGCTTCCAGCAATGCTCGGCAAAAGGCTGTAACCGAACCTTTGCCATTTGTTCCGGCAACATGAATGACCCGCGGCAGCCGGTTCTGCGGATTGCCGAGAACTTCGAGAAGACGGGTGATGCGATCGAGCGAAAGATCGAAGCCCTTGGGATGCAATCCCATGAGCTTGTTGATCTCCTGCGCTGCTTCACTCACTGCAGTCTGGCCTCTGGGTATCATTCCGCACGCCGCCCAAGCAGGTTTATGTCAATCAGGCGCTCGCTCCGATTGCGATCGCGCCGCCATTCACCTTGGCCGAGTTGGCGGGCTTCCGGGTCAGGATACTCAGCACACGCGCAAGCGTTTCCGGAATATCGTGCCGTTTGACGACTATGTCGACCATGCCGTGCTCAAGCAGGTATTCTGAAGTCTGGAAGCCTTCCGGCAGCTTCTCGCGGATCGTCTGCTCGATGACGCGCTTGCCGGCGAAGCAGATTTCAGCGCCCGGCTCTGCCAGATGAAGATCGCCCAACATAGCATAGGAGGCCGTAACGCCGCCCGTGGTCGGATTAGTGAGAACAACGATATAGGGTTGGCCAGCTTCCTTCAGCATATCAACGGCAACGGTGGTGCGCGGCAATTGCATCAGCGAAAGGATGCCTTCCTGCATGCGCGCGCCGCCGGAAGCCGGGAACATGACAAGCGGGCACTTTTCGGAAATCGCACGCTCGAAGGCCCTGACGATCGCCTCACCAGCGGCAATGCCGAGCGAGCCTCCCATGAAGTTGAACTCGTGCACGACGGCGACGAGCTTCAGGCCGCGAACCTTGCCAACGCCAGCGAGGATCGTATCTTCCTGTTCTGTCTTAAGGCGGCTGTCCTTCAGGCGATCCGTGTATTTCTTGGAATCACGGAATTTCAGCGGATCCTGCGCGACCTTCGGCTGCGGCAGCGACTCGTACTCACCGTTGTCGAAAAGGTCGGAAAGGCGTGCCTTTGCCGGCATTTTCATGTGATAGCCCGAAGCCGGAATAACCCACTTGTTGTCTTCCAAATCCTTGTGGAAGACCATCTCGCCCGTTTCCGGGCACTTGATCCAGAGGTTCTCCGGCACTTCGCGACGGCCCAGCATGGAGTTGATGCGCGGGCGAACGTAGTTGGTGATCCAGTTCAAGTCGAAAACTCCTGATTGACTACAGCCAATGTGGGGACACTATTCGGCAGCAACAAGGCGCGCCGAACGCGTTCCGGATGAAAGACCGCGAACGAGGGTGGCCACGGCCTGGACGGTATCTGCTGTGGCCTTTCCTTCGCTGCTCAGGCTTGTCGCCACCTGATTGACGATGGCCGTACCAACCACGACGCCATCGGCGGAGCTGCCGATAACCTTGGCGTGATCGGCAGTCTTGACGCCGAAACCGACACAAACGGGCAGATTGGTATGCTGCTTGATGCGCCTCACGGCCCCCGAGACCAGCGAAGGATCAGGCAGAGCCGAACCGGTGATGCCGTTCATCGAAACGTAGTAGACAAAACCAGACGTATTCTTCAGAACCGTCGGAAGGCGCTTGTCATCGGTCGTCGGCGTTGCCAGACGGATGAAATTGATGCCCTTCCTGATCGCTGGAATGCAAAGTTCGTCATCCATTTCCGGCGGAAGGTCGACGACGATCAAGCCATCGATGCCTGATGCGAGCGCATCGTCCAGAAACTTCTCGACGCCGTAGATATAGATGGGATTGTAATAGCCCATCATCACGATCGGCGTCGTATTGTCACCCTTACGGAAATCGGCTGCCAGCCGCAGCGTCTTCTTGAGCGTCTGTCCGCCCTTTAGCGCGCGCTGGCCAGCCATCTGGATTGCCGGGCCATCGGCCATCGGATCGGAGAACGGCATGCCGAGTTCGATGACATCGGAACCGGCTTCCGGCAACGCCTTCATGATGCCGAGCGAGGTCTCGTAATCCGGGTCGCCGCCCATGAAGTAGGTCACGAGCGCCGGGCGGCCTTCAGCCTTCAGATCGGCAAAGCGTTTATCCATACGTGCGGTCATGACTTACACACCCATTCCCAGAATCTTGCCGACAGTGAAGATGTCCTTGTCGCCGCGGCCGGAGAGGTTCATCAGGATGATCTCGTCCTTGCCCATTTTCGGCGCGCGCTTGATGACTTCGGCCAGCGCATGCGACGGCTCAAGCGCCGGAATAATGCCCTCGAGGCGGGTCAGCGTCTGGAAGGCATCGAGCGCCTCGTGGTCCATGATCGGCACGTATTCGACGCGGCCAATATCGTTCAGATAGGAATGCTCGGGGCCGATGCCGGGATAATCGAGGCCGGCCGAAATCGAGTGGCCCTCCTTGATCTGACCATCGCCGTCCTGGAGCAGATACGTGCGATTGCCGTGAAGGACGCCCGGCGAGCCGGCCGTGATCGAAGCGCAATGCTCATCGCCTTGCAGGCCCTTGCCGCCGGCTTCGACGCCGACGATCTTTACGCCTTCGTCATCCAGGAACGGATGGAAGATGCCGATTGCATTCGAACCGCCGCCAACCGCAGCGATGACAAGATCCGGCAGTCGTCCTTCGGCTTCCAGCATCTGCTCCTTGGCTTCCGTGCCGATGACCGCCTGGAAATCGCGAACCATTTCCGGATAGGGATGCGGACCGGCTGCGGTGCCGATCAGATAGTAGGTGTCATCGACGTTGGTGACCCAGTCACGCAGGGCTTCGTTCATCGCATCCTTCAGCGTGCCGTGACCTGCCGTCACCGGCTTCACCTCGGCGCCAAGCAGCTTCATGCGGAAAACGTTCGGCGCCTGGCGCTCGACATCCGTCGCGCCCATATAGACGACGCAGGGAAGGCCAAAGCGGGCGGCGACCGTTGCAGAGGCAACCCCATGCTGGCCCGCGCCGGTTTCAGCGATAATGCGCGTTTTGCCCATGCGCTTGGCAAGCAGGATCTGGCCGATGCAGTTGTTGATCTTGTGCGAACCCGTGTGGTTAAGCTCTTCGCGCTTGAAATAGATCTTCGCGCCGCCAAGCTCGGCCGTCAGGCGTTCAGCGAAATAAAGCGGACTCGGGCGGCCGATGTAGTGGCTGCCAAGATGTTTCAATTCCGCCTGGAATTCGGGATCGTCCTTCGCCTTGTTCCATTCCTCCTGCAGATCGAGGATCAACGGCATCAGCGTTTCGGCGACGAAACGGCCGCCATAGATGCCGAAACGGCCATCCTCATCGGGACCGGAACGGAAGGAATTCGGTTTTAGCGTCTGGTTCACTCTCAACTCCCTGAGACCGTTTCAGGCTCACAAGCCTTCTCGACCGCGTCGAAAAAATTATCGATCATGGCAACGCTCTTCACGCCGGGTGCACTTTCGACGCCGGAGGATACATCGATGCCGGGCGCCTTGGTGATCGTCAGCGCTTCGGCGATGTTGTCCTTGTTCAGCCCACCGGAAAGCATGTAATCCACGCCATCGTCAAGCCGGCCGAGCAGGCTCCAATCGAAGGAAACCCCGTTGCCGCCGGGCAGTTCCGACCCCTTCGGTGGCTTGGCGTCGAAGAGAAACCTGTCGGCTATCCCAATATAAGCCTCAACCCGCTTCAGATCATCGGCGCTGCGAACGGAGAAGACCTTCATGATCGCCAGACCGTAGACAGCCTTTATCGTCAAGACGCGTTCCGGGCTCTCGTTGCCGTGAAGCTGGATCATGTCCGGCTTCAAAAGCGCAACGATTTCATCAAGTTCGTCGTTAGTCGGATCGACCGTGACGGCGACGATCTTGGCTTTGCCGCGGACAGGATCGGCAAGCTTTCCGGCAACGTCCGGCTCGATATAACGAGGACTTTTCTCGAAGAAGATAAAACCGATATAGTTTGCGCCGCGATTCACCGCGCGCTCGATCGCTTCAGCGCTCTTCAGGCCGCAGATTTTGATATCGGGTTTCATGGCAGCGAAGTGACACGAAAAGGCAAAAGAGTCGAGCCAATTTGCGACCAAGGCTTAATTTACCGCGGCTAAACGCTCAATCAAAGTCGATTGCGTGAAGTTGGCTTCCGTAGCGTTTCAGCCAGGATTTCGCATCTTCCATATGCGGGCAGAGCTTTTCGCAAAGCGCCCAGAAATGGGGGCCATGATTCATTTCTCTAAGATGCGCCACTTCGTGGGCCGCCAGATAATCGATCACCGGGGCCGGCGCCATGACGACGCGCCAGGAAAAGCTCAAATTTCCTTCCGACGAGCATGAGCCCCATCGGCTGCGCGTGTCTTTCATGGAGATCGACTTGATCGGTGCCTTGATCGAACGCGCGTGGAAGTGCGCGAGCCGCTCAAGGTCAGAGCGCGCCTCCTTCTTCAGAAAGGTTGCGATCCGGCGGCCAAGATGTTCCGGTAGGCCACTGACCTTCAGCACATGCCGGTCGCCGACTATGACTGCCTCGGTCAGGCCGCGCAGACTGCCGGTATGTTCGATCCGATGCTTGATGCCGCGCAACAGGATCTCGCCGCCATCGTGAAGGGTGTTGTCGACGGAGAACTTTGCCAGTTTCGTCAACAGCCATCCCTGATGACGGTCGAGGAAGGCGTTGACCTCGCGCTGTGCAAGGCCCTTCGGAACCGTCATTTTCAGCGCCCTGCCGCCGGGCTCGATGCGTAGCGTAATACGGGTTGCGCGATCATGCTGCTTGATCGTGAGCGGCATCAGCCTGCCTGCGACGTCCAGCGTCCGCGTTTCGGGCGGAGCAGGTTTTCGCACAGCAGTACGTCGCGGCTTGGAAAGGAGCGGAAACATAAGCGCCTTTTCTATACGATTCGCAACAAATCCGGGCAAAGAAAAACCGGCATCGCTGATGCCGGTTTGCTGATCATCTACTGACACGTTAAGGCGTCTGAAATTCGGCAACCGGGCCATTATCATCGCGCTTTGTATTCTTTCGGTCGCGCATGAAACGGTCGAATTCTTCCTGATCCTTGGCGCGACGGAGCTCGCGCATATAGGTATCGAATTCTTCGCGCATTTCGTCGAGCTTACGGCGCTCTTCCTCGAGGCGGTCAAGCTCGGCCTTCCGCCAATCGTCAAAGGCGACGTTGCCGGTCGAAAAATGCGGGCGGTAGCGGCCATGCGAACGGCGGCAGCCGGCAAAAAAGCCGTCAGTCGCGTTATTCGCTTCGCGTTTGAAACCGCGAAGGCGCTCGCCGAAGATGATATAGGCAAGCATGGCCAGGCCCAGAGGCCAGAAGACCACGAAGCCGAGCACCATCAACGCAACGGTAGCCGGAGTCCAATCCGGGCGAAGCAATGCTGACTGGTTCATCGTGCGGTATCCTCGCTTTCTGCGCCCGGCAGAATACCGAACGCTGAAAATCGATGTGGTTACCGCTAGCCAACCCTTCAAGACGATTGCCCGCGAAATCGGACAAGGCCTTGAACAGGCAGGATTAAATCAGCATCCTCTAACTCAGGCGGATTTGCCGCCCCTGATGACACGCTTTACGCTGAGTTTTCCAGAACGAGAGTGCTCGCGGACGAAATTGACGATACGCGGCGCGATCTCGCGGCGGAAGCGTGATCCGTTAAAGACGCCGTAGTGGCCGACGTCGGGCTGAAGGTAGTGCATGCGCATGTCGTCGGGGATGTTGACACAGATCGTCTGCGCCGCCTTCGTCTGGCCCACACCGGAGATGTCATCGTTCTCACCCTCCACTGTCAGCAGCGCGACATTGCGGATTGCCGCCGGATCGACGCGCTTGCCACGATGAATCAACTCGCCCTTCGGCAGGGAGTGCTTCATGAACACCTGATCGACCGTTTGCAGGTAGAACTCCGCAGTCAGGTCCATCACGGCAAGATACTCGTCGTAGAAATCGCGGTGCTTTTCAGGCTCACCGTCGTTCTTCACGAGATGCATGAAGAACTCCTTGTGAGCGACCACGTGCCGGTCGAGGTTCATAGACATGAAACCCGAAAGCTGCAGGAAACCCGGATAGACGGGGCGCATGAAGCCTGGTTGCGGCCATGGCACATTCATGATGACGTTTTCGGCAAACCACGTCAGCGGTCTCTCTTCTGCGAGTTTATTGACCGCTGTCGGATTGATGCGAGTATCGATCGGTCCGCCCATCAGTGTCATTGACGATGGTGACAACGGGTCGTTTGCCTCTTCCATGACGGCGGCGGCGGCCAGCACAGGCACGGAGGGCTGACATACGGCAATGACGTGCGTATCGGGGCCGAGAAAATGCAGCATCTCGATGACATAATCGACATAGTCATCGAAATCGAAAGTGCCGTCCGTCATCGGCACCATGCGGGCATCAACCCAGTCGGTGATGTAGATATCGGCGCTCGGAAGCAGCGCTTCGACCGTACCGCGAAGCAGCGTTGCATAATGACCGGACATCGGTGCAACGATTAAGATTCGGGGATCGCGGTGACCGGAAGGCGTGTTGCGCGCAAAATGCAGAAGATTGCAGAAAGCACGCGACCAGACGATCTCTTCACGCACTGCGACCTTGCTGTCGCCGACCACCGTTTCCTTCAGTCCGAACTCCGGCTTGCCGTAGCGGCGCGTCGTCCGCTCGAACATCTCGAGACTTGCTGCGATCGTGCGGCCGAACGGCGTCTGCGAAAAAGGATTAAGCGGATTGGCATAAACAAGCCGCATAGCATCAGCGGCAGCGCGGAACGGCGCCATCGCTGCATGGTTCAATTCATAGAGCTGATAAAACATGAGTTGCGCCACCTTTCTTTTGCCGGAAAGGACAGCGCCGTCAGGCAGGCCATCTACTTCTTTCCATCGTTTGCGGGCACTTCAATTGAGAGTAACAGGCTTATTTGTTGCATAGCAACATAGGCATCCGCGTCGCAAAAAGAAATGCCGGGAAAAGTGATTCCCGGCAAATGATACGCTCACAATTATTAAAGATCGGACAGCTTCAGCGATCCGCGACGAAGGTCTGCTTCTGCGTGCCGAGGCCTTCGATTCCAAGTTCGACGACATCGCCAGCCTTGAGGTAACGCGGCGGCTTCAAACCCATACCCACCCCCGGTGGCGTACCGGTGGAAATGACATCGCCAGGCTGCAGCGACATGAACTGGCTGAGATAAGAGACCAGATAAGCGACCCCATAGACCATCGTCCTCGACGAGCCGTTCTGCATCGTCTGGCCGTTGACCTTCAGCCACATGCCGAGGTTCTGCGGATCGGCGATCTCGTCCTTTGTAACGAGCCAGGGCCCAATTGGGCCAAAGGTGTCGCAGGATTTGCCCTTCGTCCACTGGCCGGAGCGTTCCGTCTGGAATGCGCGCTCCGAGACATCGTTGGAGACGCAATAGCCGGCAACGTAGTCCAGCGCTTCGGCCTCGGTGACATATTTTGCGGTCTTTCCGATCACAACGCCGAGTTCGACCTCCCAATCAGTCTTTTCGGAACCACGCGGGATGACGACGTTGTCGTTAGGACCGACGATCGCGGAGGTGGCTTTCATGAAAATGATCGGTTCCGGCGGAACGGTTGCGCCAGTTTCGGCAGCGTGATCAGAGAAATTCAGGCCAATACAGATGAATTTGCCGGTGCCTGCAACACAGGCACCAATGCGGCCCGGAGCCAATTCCGGGAGGCTTTTCGCGTCGAGCGCTGCGATTCTTGCAAGGCCGGCCGGCGAAATCGCCTCACCACCGACGTCGGAAACATGCGCCGAAAGGTCGCGAATCTTGCCATCGGCATCGAGTAGCGCCGGTTTTTCACGACCCGGCTCGCCAACGCGCATCAGCTTCATAAAATCTCCTCCTCATCGAAAACGGACTAACATCACGTATGGACCAGTCGACTAAGCGTGTCATTACGGCTTTTTGCTGAAGCGGTACGCATTGCTAAAAATTTCGCCGGAACTGATTTGGCGCGCCGGATTGAATGAAGTGAGAAACATCTGCGGCAATGGGTTTGCTTGCAAAGTTCTGTTGGCAGGCAATACATTCGCTCCAACCCCTCAACCACTGTCCGGAAACAAGATGACCGAAGCCAATAGCCGTAGATCCGAATATCCGATTGATGCGATGTTTCTCGATCGCTGGTCCCCACGTGCTTTTACCGGCGAAACCATAGCCGAAGAGCAATTGCTAACGATCCTTGATGCAGCTCATTGGGCGCCGTCTTCCGGCAACCAGCAGCCCTGGCGCTTCATCTACGCCCTTAAGGGCACGGAACATTTCGAGAAGCATCTTAGCCTGCTCGTCGAATCGAACCAGGAATGGGCAAAGAATGCTTGCGCATTGATCTTTGTTGTCTCTCGCAGTTTCAGCGGCGCTTTCTCGGAGAACAAGCCGCGCTATACGCATTCATTCGACGCTGGTGCCGCGTGGGGGCATCTCGCCCTTCAGGCACGCTTTTCAGGCTTCTACGCCCATGGCATGGGCGGCATCAAACATGATGAAATCAGGCTAGCCTTCGCCATTCCGGAAGGCTATCGCGTCGAGGCCGGCATAGCCGTCGGCCGCCTTGGCGACAAGAGCGTTCTGTCAGAGCGCAACCAGGCACGCGAAGTGCCAAGCCAGCGCATGCCGCTTGCGGAGGTGGCTTTCAACGGAAGATTCATTGCCAATTGATTCTGTCCTAACAAAAAGGCGCCATGAACGCGCCTTTTTGCACAAGAAATCAATTAGATATCGAGATTTGCAACGCTGAGCGCGTTATCCTGAATGAATTCACGGCGCGGCTCGACTTCGTCGCCCATCAGCCGGGCGAAAAGGCCATCGGCATCCGTCGCGTCGTTTACCTTGACCTGAAGCAGCGAACGGGCGTTCGGGTCGAGCGTCGTCTCCCAGAGCTGTTCGGCATTCATTTCGCCAAGGCCCTTGTAACGCTGCATCGTCAGTCCCTTGCGACCGCTGGCAAAAATTGCATCGAGCAGAGCGCGCGGACCGGCAATCTCGGTATCTCCGTCGCGGCGCGAAAGCGCCGGTGGGCTCTGGTAGATTTCTTTGAGGCGCGACGAGAGCTGATCAATCTGACGCGCGTCCTGTGAGCCGATCAGCGCCATGTCGAGCACGACGACTTCCTTGACGCCGCGGACCATTCGCTCCAGTCGCAACCCACCTTCGCTGGTCAGGCCGCCTTCCCAGCCGCGCTCGGTTTCCTCGGCGATGATGTCGAGGCGCTTGGCGACATCAGCCGCGAGCTGTTCGGCCCTGGCACGATCGCTGACCGCTTCGGCGTTCAGTGCCCCGGCGATTGCCGCCTGCTCGACGACAGCGCGATTGTAACGGGAATGCAGGTTTTCGAGCAACGCACGCAGGCGCAATGCATCGAGGATAACTTCGCGCAGGTCCTGACCGGTGCGGACTTCCCCGCTTGCCAGCCTCAGCGCCGCATCCTCAAGGCCCTGGCCGATCAGATAATCTTCAAGCGCCTTTTCGTCTTTCACGTACTGAACGGACTTGCCGCGCGAAACCTTGTAGAGCGGCGGCTGGGCGATATAGAGATGGCCGCGCTCGATCAGCTCCGGCATCTGACGGAAGAAGAATGTCAGCAGAAGCGTGCGGATATGGGCACCGTCGACATCGGCATCCGTCATGATGATGATCTTGTGGTAGCGAAGCTTGTCGGCGCTGAACTCGTCCTTGCCGATGCCCGTGCCGAGCGCGGTAATCAACGTGCCGATTTCCTGGCTGGAGAGCATCTTGTCGAAGCGTGCACGCTCGACATTGAGAATCTTGCCTCGCAGAGGCAGGATCGCCTGATTTTCACGGGAACGTCCCTGTTTTGCAGAGCCGCCCGCCGAGTCACCCTCGACGAGGAAGACTTCGGACTTCGCAGGGTCGCGCTCGGAGCAATCGGCGAGCTTGCCGGGCAGCGAGGCGATATCGAGCGCACCTTTGCGGCGCGTCAGTTCGCGGGCCTTACGAGCTGCTTCGCGGGCCGCGGCGGCCTCTACGACCTTGCCGACGAGCACCTTGGCCTCACTCGGGTGCTCTTCAAACCATGTGCTGAGCGCTTCATTGACGAGGCTTTCCACGACGGGACGAACTTCCGAGGAAACCAGCTTGTCCTTCGTCTGCGACGAGAACTTCGGATCCGGCACCTTCACCGAAAGGACAGCCGTCAAGCCCTCGCGGCAGTCTTCGCCCTGGAGTGTGACTTTCTCCTTCTTGGTAATACCGGAGCTATCGGCATAGGACACAACTTGGCGCGTCAGCGCGGCGCGGAAGCCGGCCATATGCGTGCCGCCGTCGCGTTGTGGAATATTGTTGGTAAAGCAGAGCACATTTTCGTGGTAGCTGTCGTTCCACCACATTGCGACTTCGACGGTAATTCCATCCTTTTCGCCGCGGATAGAGACAGGCTTGTCGACCAGGGGTTTCTTGGCGCGATCGAGATAGGAAACGAAGGCCTCAAGGCCGCCGTCATAACGCATTTCCTCCTGCTTGATGTCCGAATGGCGCTTGTCTGTCAGCAGAATGCGGACACCGGAATTCAAGAAGGCAAGCTCGCGAAGGCGGTGCTCCAGGGTGCCGTAATCGAAGTCCGTCATCGTGAAGGTTCCGGTGCTCGGCATGAAGCTGACTTCCGTGCCTGTGTCGCTGCCCGCGTCACCCGTCACCTTGAGTGGCGCATCGGCAACGCCATGGGTGAAGCTCATTTCATGAATCTTACCCTGCCGGCGGATCTTCAGTTTGAGCCAGACCGAAAGCGCGTTGACGACCGAAACGCCGACGCCATGCAGGCCGCCGGAAACTTTGTAGGAATTCTGGTCAAACTTACCGCCGGCATGAAGCTGTGTCATGATGACTTCGGCTGCAGACACCCCTTCGCCGGTGTGTATATCCGTCGGAATACCGCGGCCGTTGTCGGTCACCGTCACCGAGCCGTCGGGGTTGAGCGTGACGGTAACGATGTCGGCATGGCCGGCCAGCGCCTCGTCAATTGCATTGTCGACGACTTCATAGACCATGTGATGCAGGCCGGAACCGTCGTCGGTGTCACCGATATACATGCCGGGGCGCTTACGCACGGCATCAAGGCCCTTGAGGACCTTGATGGAATCCGCGCCATATTCGGTGTTAACGCCGTTTTCCGTCGCTGTTATATCGGTCATGCTGTCTTTGAATTTCCCTGTTTTAGGAGCCCGGAGAGCCTTGCGAATCACCGGCCTTTTTCATTTCGGAATATAGGGTTTTTAGACGCCATTCCCAATGGCAGAGCCTGGGAATCCGGCATAAAGCAGGGGATTATGACGCTTTTCCGTCAGCTTTGCCGAGATTTTCAAGCGTAGCCGCGAGCTCGGCCAAAGCTGCACTGTCAAGGTTGCGAATTCGGCCCGCCAAACGATTGGCAAAAGCCGTATATTCGGGGGGTAGACCCGCGGTATCAATCACTACGCGCGGGTCCGATGCGCGGGCGAGCAGGAAGAGTTCCTCAGCTTCATCCCAGATGATGTTGAAATAGCCGGCGATCCGCTGAAGCAGGTCGAAGGTCGGCAAGCCGCGTCTCCCATGTTCGAGTGCGGAGAGATAGGCAGGCGAGACGTTGAGCGCCGCTGCCATCTGCTTCTGCGACACGCCTTTGCGCGCCCGAAGCTTTCGAACAGCTTCGCCGAACGGCGTCATGACCTGTCCCCCTGCCGCCGGGAGAGCCGGATATAAAGCGCGCCCTCGCCGCCGTGGTGGTGCGCAGCCGCTTCGTAAGACGAGATCAGATAGCGGAACTCCGGCTTCGAAAACCACAGCGGTACAGCCCGTTTCAACGCACCTTCGCTCCCCATCGAACTGCCCTTGCCGGTGATCACCAGCACATGCCGCATGCCGCGCTCATGCGCGCGGATGAGGAAGTCGAGAAGCATGACATGGGCTTGGCTTTGCACGAGACCGTGGAGATCGATACGCGCCTCTAGTGCCAGCCTGCCTTTGGCGATCTTGCGTTTGACGGGCCGCTCCAGTGGATGGTGGGTGCCGGAAGGCTGCTTCGCTGCCCCCGGCAGCGCTGCAGCTTGTATTTCCGTTTCAGCAGACGATTTCTGTAAGGCATTCCCGGTCTCGGCTTCGGTTTCCGCAAGGAAGGCATCGAGTTCAGTAAACTCGCCCTTCTTGCCGGCGAGCGGCCGCGTACTTCGCGCAACCTTGCCCCATAGAATTCTCTCGTCCGTGCTGAGCTTGCGGTCTCTCGTCATCAGCCGAACCTTCCAGCCGCAGCGTTCGGAATGAGGATGGCAAAGTCCGCGTCGTTGCGCACCGTACCCGCCAGTTCGCCCGCCTCATCGCCGGAACCCGTAAAAATATCGCCACGCGCGGGCCCGACGATCGCGGAGCCAGTGTCCAAGGCAAGCATCAAGCGCTGGAACGGCCTGCCCTTATCAAGATGGGTCAGGTTTTCGGAACGGATGAAGAAGGGAAACCCGAAGGTATGTATCAGGCGGTCGACGGCAAGCGACCGTCCGGCGACCAACGGCACTTTCGCTGCAGCAACTGGTCCAGCTTTAGAGGCGGAAACCGGCGCCTCGCGGAAGAAAATATAGGATCGATTGTGCCAGAGAACATCATCGACCTGCTTTGGATGCGCTGCGAGCCAGGCGCGAATCGACTGCATGGAAATGTTCGCACGGTCGATTTCGCCGCGGTCGACCAACAGCTTGCCGATAGCGGAGAAAGGATGTCCGGCCTTTGCCGTATATGTGATGCGCGCCGTCCGTCCATCCGGGTAGCGCAGTCGCGCCGCGCCCTGCACATGCACGAAGAAGACATCGACCTTGGATTTCGCCCAGGCTATTTCAAGGCCCCGACCGTCGAGGAAACCTTGGTCGATCGCCTGCCGGTCGGGATAGGCGCTTATCTCTCCATCCCGGAGGCGACCAAAGGCATAGGATGAATCGAGGCCTACGGGGCGGTTGCTGTTGTCGAGTTCGATCAGATCATCGGGTCGCCGGTAGAAGGGAAAGCGATACGTAGCATCGAGCTTGTCGGAAACGGCGATTTCCGGTTCGTAAAAAGCGGTAACGAAACCCCGGCTGCCGTCCAGTTTTCTTATAAAAAACGGCCGACAGTTCCGCTCGAAAAAGGATCGGGCTTCAGAAGCAGATGCGGGTTTCGCATTTCGGGCTGCGTCGAGCAGAGGCAAAAGATCGTCGGTGCTGAGGCCGAGCGATCCGGTGCGGTAGGGTTTCGTGCCGGTAATTTGCTGGAGGCACGCTTCCATGACCTCAAAAAGGCTGGAGGGATCATCATCCTTCCAGCCCTTGAGTTCATCGAAACCGACAGCTTGCAGAACGAAGCCCGCTTTATCGTCACTCATGTTTCCGATTCGGTTGCCACGAGTTTCCAATTGGGATCGCGCGATCGCGTATCGCGGGCAAATGTCCAGATGTCGTTGACTTCGGCAACGTTCTCGACATCGCCTTCGATCAGCTTGTCAGCTTTGTCGTAGGTCGCGGAGATCAGCTGGCTGGCGATACGGATCGTAATCTGTGCCTCGCTGCCCTTGACTTCCACCTGTGTGATGTCCGCCTTATCGATGCCGACAAAGGTGGATTTTACCTTCTCGCCCTTGGCCTCGCGATCTGCGATGGCCGCGTCAAAACCTTCATAGACCTCGCGGGACAAAAGATTCTTCAACGTCTTTCTGTCGCCGTCTGCATATGCCATGACGATCATTTCGTAAGCCATCTTCGCGCCGTTCAAGAATTCCTTAGGTGCAAAGGATGGATCGGCTTTACTGAGCGCACGAAGAGGCTCATTGAGCGGCGTACCGGGGGGCGCAAAAGCGTCGACCACTGCAAAGCGGCCTTCTTCTTCTGCAGGTGTATCGCGGCGCGGAAGCGTCACGACCTTGCCGGCATCGGAATGCTCAGGACCGGCGGCATCGCGCGGCGTAAAGAGATCGCGCGGCGGCTTCTCATTTCCCGTGCGGCGTCCCAGAACACTGCGGAGCTGGAAAAAAATCAGCACCGCCGCCACAAGGAAAAACAAAGTGATGAAGTCGTTTGAACTCATATCGTGCCGCAGCCACCGTTAACATCTATGATTTGTACTCCCATATAGTCCGCATAGACAGATGATTCAAATAGCCGCAATCTTGCGATTGCCATTGAGGCCCGGCGAGCGCCGGTTGGAGAGACGATGCGACTTGCAATGCTTCCAGGTTTTGTGCTGCTGCTGCCGCTGGCGGAGATAGCGGGCTTCGTGATCGTCGGGCGCGCAGTCGGCCTACTGGCGACCCTTGGTCTCGTCGTCCTGAGTGGTGTGATCGGCATGGCTCTGCTTCGTCGCCAGGGTATAGGCATCCTGCAGCGTATGTCGACCGAGGGGCGAAACGGCGTAATACCTGGCCGGGAGCTTCTGCGGCCAGCCATGCTCGTCATCGCGTCGCTGCTTCTCATCGTTCCGGGATTTATTTCAGACATCATCGCCATCGCGCTTTTCATCCCTGCCGTTCGTGATCTTGCCTGGAACTACATCCGCAAGCGATTCGTTATCGTTGAGACGACGAGGGGCTCTAGTGCGTCGCAATCGTCCGGATTTAGAAACCAATCCAAGCCGGATTCAAAAGTTGTCGATCTTGATGAGGACGATTATCGCCGCGAGCCTAACAACAAGTCTCCCTGGTCAGGCAAGCGTCTCGGCGAGTAGAGACCGATTCGCCCAGGGTTGTAAGCCTTTTCCCGAAATGTTAGATGGCGGCAACATCCAATGCCCCTCGAGGAAAATCCAATGGCTGATGAAAACAACGGCAGCGGCACGACAAGCCCGAGCCTCACCATTCTCGCTCAGTACACGAAGGACCTTTCCTTCGAAAATCCGGGTGCGCCGCGTTCGCTTCAAGCGCGCGACAAGGCGCCGGCGATCAATATCAACGTCAACGTCAATGCCAATCCGCTTTCGGATACGGATTTCGACGTTGTGCTATCGCTCAACGCCGAGGCCAAGGATGGCGACAAGACGGTCTTTCATGCCGAACTCGTTTACGGCGGCGTCTTCCGCGTTGCCGGCTTCCCGCAAGAACACATGCTGCCGGTTCTCTTCATCGAATGCCCGCGCATGCTCTTCCCGTTTGCCCGCCAGATCATTGCCGATGTTACGCGCAATGGCGGCTTCCCGCCCTTGATGATCGACCCGATCGACTTCGCACAGATGTTTGCGCAACGCGTCGCCGAAGAACAGACGCGCGCAAAGGTGCAGACAAATTGATTCGAAGCACGTGACTTGACTGCGGTGCCCGGGTCAAAGCCCGGGCATTTTTAATTTGGGCGATCGTATCTGGCCCAGATACCTTTACTGCCGAGCGCGGCAATCAACGCATCGTGAGCATGAGCTTCCGCTTCGCTAAGGCGCGGTGCGAGTGGCCGGGGCCGCTCCAATCCGATGTCAACGGCCTCCTCCAGAACGATCTCAGCGTCGCCTGGCCCGCTTGTTGCCGCAACGCTCAAACCGAGAGCAGTCTGACGCCCGCCGATCATCTCTATATAGACCTCGGCAAGCAGTTCCGAGTCGAGAAGTGCACCGTGTTTCGTGCGGTGTGAGTTGTCTATACCGTAGCGGCGGCAGAGGGCATCGAGCGAATTCGGTCCCATCGGATGTTTGCGCCGAGCGAGGGAAAGCGTATCGACGACCCTCTCCGGCAGGATCGGCGGTATGCCAAGGCGAGCGAGTTCGGCATTGACAAAACCCATGTCGAAGGTCGCGTTGTGCGCGATCCACCTTGCGTCACCGAAGAACTCGATGATCTCTTCAACCACTGCTGAGAAAGGCTTCTTGTCCTTCAAAAACTCGTCGGTAATGCCGTGAACGGCGAGCGCATCGGGATGGACTTTCTGATCCCCCGGATTGATATAGATATGGATCGTGCGACCGGTCGGGAAATGGTTCAAAAGCTCGACGCCGCCGATTTCGATGATCCGATCCACGCGGCTGTCGAGACCGGTGGTTTCCGTATCAAAAATGATTTCACGCATTCTGGAAATCTCCCTTCGCGATCCGCGCTTTCAAGATCGCGATGATTTCACTCACCCTCGACCGCGTGATTTCGATGGCGTGCCCCGTGTCGATGACATAATCGGCACGCTCCCGCTTTTCGGCGTCCGGGGTCTGTCGCGAGCGAATCATATTGAATTTTTCCTCGGTCATGCCCGGTCGCGCAAGCACCCGATCCCGCTGAATCTGTGGATCGCAGCTCACGACCACGATGATGTCGACCCGGGTCTCGGCACCAGTTTCGAAAAGTAGCGGGATATCGAGCAGGATTATCTCCGATCCTCGCGCTTGTTCGCGTTCCACGAATTCCGTTTCGCGCTGGCGAACCAGTGGATGAACGATTGCTTCAAGCGTTTTGAAGCCATCTGGTCGGCGTGAAAGCTGACGGCCAAGTTCCTGACGGTCGACGACGCCGTTCCGGACCGTGCCCGGGAACTCAGCTTCGATCAACTGCGCTGCCTCGCCGGCATAAAGCTCATGGACCACAGCGTCGGAATCATTGACGGGAATACCGGCTTCGGCAAAAAGCTTTGCCGCAGTTGATTTCCCCATCCCTATGGAACCCGTGAGACCGATCCGGATCATCTGTGTTTTTCCATATCTGCGACGACGAGTGCACGAAGCTCGTCATCAACGAGCGGCCGCTTGCTGAACCATTTCTCGAAGCCCGGCACCGCCTGATGAAGCAGCATACCAAGTCCATCTACGATCGCGAAACCCTGTTCCTCGGCTTGTTTCAGCAAGGGTGTCTTCAGCGGCACATAGACGATATCCGTGACGACCGCGTTACCGTCGAGCAGGGAAAAATCGATTACCGGTGCTGATTCGCCGTCCATACCGAGCGATGTCGTATTGACGAAAAGACCCGCGCCTTTCATGACTTCCGCGAGCGCTCCCATCGGATGCGCATAGACTTTTTCTCCAAAACGATCGGCAAGTTCCTGCGCGCGAGCAGCGGTTCGGTTGACGACATGGATCTCCCGGAAGCCGCGGTCGCGAACGGCCTGTATGACCGCCCGGCTGGCGCCGCCTGCACCGAGTATTATTGCAGTCTCGTGCTTATCCCAGCCAGGGTGGCGCGCGTCCAGGTTTGCGGTAAATCCGTGACCGTCGGTATTGGTCGAATGGAGTTCTCCTTCCTCCAGCCATAACGTGTTGGATGCGCCGAGTTCCTGGGAGAGTTCGTCCGGCCTGTCCGCGAGCTGACAGGCCATCTCCTTGTGCGGGATGGTTACATTGCCGCCGATAAAGCCCGACCTTTGATCCTTGAGAGATCGAATGAATGCTGCAAAATCGGCGGGAGCAACCTCGTATGCGCGGTAGCTTCCGCGAAGCCCAAGCTTTTTCAGCCAGTATCCGTGGATCAGAGGCGAACGAGAATGCCGCACCGGGAAGCCGGTGACAAAGGCATTCGGGCCGAATGTTTCACGTGAATCATCCATCAATCGCATCCAATTCCCTTAATTTCGCGAGCAGCGGCAACATCGGCAGGCCAAGGATCGTGAAGTAATCGCCGTCGATCTGGCTGAAAAGTTGAATGCCCTCGCCCTCCAGCTGATAGGCGCCAACGCTGCCAAGCGCCGTGTTGCCAACGCGTGCAAGATGGCGCGATATGAAATCCGCCGACAGAACACGCATCGTAAGCGACGCGTGTGACACATGCTCCCATAGCAGTGCACCATTGCGGATGATGGCGATTGCACTATTCAGACGATGTGTTTGTCCCGAGAGTAATCTCAGATGATTGGCAGCGTCAGCCATGTCGTGCGGTTTGTGAAACACACGATCGCCAAGCGACATAGTCTGGTCCGAGCCGATAATGAGCGCGTCGGGAAAACGGCCGCTCACCTCGTGTGCTTTAGCCCTTGCAAGCACCAAAGCTACAGTATCTGGAGATGCGCCCTCTCGTTCGAGCGGTGCTTCGATTGCGCGCTCGCTTATCTTTGCCGCATGCGCTTCAAACTCCACGCCGGCATTCTTAAGCAGCATCCGCCGGAATGGACTGGACGAGGCAAGAATCAGTTTCGATGTCATGCGTCTCATAACTCGTGGTTCATAATGTCAGCGCTTAGCGTAGCTTGGGGCGCAGGGCAACGATCGCGGCCGCCGTCTCTTCGATGGAGCGACGGGTCACATCGATCAACGGCCAATTGTGCCGCGCACAGAGCGAACGGGCATATTTCAGTTCTTCGGAGATCGCGGCTCGATCCGTATATAGGCCTCGATCGAAGCCGGGCGTCGCACCCAGCACCCGGTTCTCACGCACTTGCGATATGCGATCCGTCGTTGCGATGAGGCATACGATCAACGGCCTCGTCGCAGTGAAAAGCGCTTCCGGCAAAGGCACATCATGGACGATCGGAATATTCGCTGTCTTGATGCCGCGATTGGCGAGATAGATGCTCGTCGGCGTTTTGGACGTACGGCTGATACCGATGATGACGACGTCGGCGTCGTTGTAGTCCTCGGGCATTTGCCCGTCGTCGTGATCCATGGTGAAGTTGAGAGCCTCGATGCGCGCGAAATAGCCGGCATTCATGACATGTTGAGCGCCGACACGCCGCCGCAGCGGAGCCCCGAGATAAAGCTGGAAAGCGGCCATCACTGGCTCAAGCACATTCACTGAGGCGACGCCCATCTCGACGCACCTCTCATCAATCAGCGCAGCGAGTTCCCGGTCGACGACCGTGTAAAGAACAATGCCTGGCTCGTTGTCGATCGCATCGAGAACCGCAAGCAGCTGCTTGCGGTTGCGGATCAACGGATAGACGTGTTCGACCGCTTGGGCAGATTTGAACTGGGCGGAAGCAGCGCGGCCGGCTGAGATCAGAGTCTCACCGGTCGAGTCAGAAATCAGATGCAGATGGAAGAAGTTCGTGCGGTTCTCCACGCTATTTTCTGCTGCCTGTTGAAAAGACTGGATAGGAAAGAGCTAAGGGACCGGCATGGCCTGAGGCAAGGGAAAACATGACCCCTTATCCACATTTCGGATCTTCTGGAGGGTACTGCAGTGCGGCCTGTGGATTTGTGGTCCGCGCTCGAGAGCTCATTTGGAATACACAAGATATCCACAGAAAGAAGCGCCTCAGCCTTCAACACAAGTTTCTGGAATCACTTTTAGATTCGAGCTTCTCCATAAAACTACGATGAAAGGCTTTCGTTGTCGTCCCGATATCGTAGACGCGCGTGACATTTGGCATCACCAGTGGATGGATTTTAATCCTTGATAGACACCGACTCTAAGAAATAGAAACCTTTTAAAATATCTTTAGATTTTTATAGGGACGAAGCGCTTGAGCGAAACACGCCGGAAAATCATGAGAGTTCTTGACGGCGAGACTCTCTCCCCTCCGCCGGTCTGGCTTATGAGACAGGCAGGTCGCTATCTGCCCGAATACAGGCAAACGCGTGCAAAGGCGGGAAGCTTCCTCGATCTTTGCTATTCACCGGAACACGCTGTCGAAGTGACGCTGCAACCCATCCGCCGCTACGGCTTCGACGCGGCGATCTTATTCTCTGACATTCTCGTCATTCCCGATGCCATGAAGCGCAATGTGCGTTTTACGGAAGGCCATGGTCCAGAGATGGACCCGATCGACGAGGCTGGAATTTCACGTCTGGATGCGGGGGGAGCTATCGACTATCTGAAGCCAGTGTTTGAGACAGTGCGGCGGTTGCGCGCAGAGCTCCCTGAAGAAACAACGCTTCTCGGCTTTTGTGGCGCCCCCTGGACGGTGGCAACATACATGATTGCGGGCCACGGCACATCTGACCAAGCGCCTGCGAGGCTTTTCGCCTACCAGTATCCAAAAGCGTTTGAACGGCTGTTGATGCTGCTTGCGGATATCTCAGCCGAATATCTGGTCACGCAAATAGATGCCGGCGCTGATGCCGTGCAGATTTTCGATTCTTGGGCCGGTGTTCTTGGGGAAAAGGAATTCGAGGCTTTTGCCGTCAAGCCAGTTGCTCGGATGATTGCCGCTATCAAGGCACGGCGTCCGAATGCGCGGGTCATCTCGTTTGCCAAGGGTGCGGGCTATCTTTTAAAGACCTACAGGCAGAAGACCGGTGCTGACGCAATTGGCCTTGATTGGTCGGTGCCGCTTGAGTTTGCTGCTGAACTTCAAAAGGGGGGAGCGGTTCAAGGTAATCTTGATCCGATGCGGGTCGTTGCCGGCGGGCGGGCGCTTGAGGAGGGCATCGACGAAATCTTGGCGCATCTCGGTGGTGGGCCGCTGATCTTCAACCTCGGTCATGGAATCACGCCGCAGGCCGATCCGGAAAATGTTCGCCTGCTGGTCGAGCGCGTTCGCCGCGGTGGGAATTGAGAATGATGGAAAGGCAGACGGATCGGCGATCCGGTAGCTACGCGCGGCGACGAGCGCATTTTGCCCTCGCCCTCTTTCTGCTGCTTGCTGTCGGGCTGTTCGTATGGAACCCTGACGACCTCTACCTTTGGATCAAGGCGCTGCATATCATCGCGGTGATCTCCTGGATGGCCGGGCTGTTCTACATGCCGCGACTCTTCATCTACCATACGGATGCGGAGCCAGGTTCCTTGCAGTCGGAGACCTTCAAGATCATGGAGCGACGTCTGCTGAAGGTCATCATGAACCCGGCGATGATGCTGACGTGGGTCTTCGGCTTGTATCTGGCTTGGTCTGTCTACGGTTTTCAGGGCGGCTGGTTGCATGCCAAGCTTGCCCTCGTCGCTCTCCTGACGGTCGTTCACATGTTTTTCAGCCGAGCGGTCACGGCTTTTGCCCGTGACGAAAACCGACGCTCGGCGCGGTATTGGAGATTCATGAACGAAGCTCCGACGCTGCTGATGATCCTGATTGTCATCCTTGTCGTCGTTAAACCGTTTTGAAGTGAATGGGCGCCGCTTAAATTTACTTCATTTTTAGGAGCCCCCTTGCGGGGTCTTATCTTAGTCGCTATTTTCCGCGCATCTCATCTTCGTGGCATGTGTTTTGAGTTCAGTCGTCTGCGAGACCTTTCGCAACACCGAAACGACGCAACATAGCCTTCCCCCTTCGAAATATAGAGTAATGGTCACTTCATGGCTGAAATGAAGCTTCAGGAACTTAAGAGCAAATCCCCGACCGATCTGCTGGCGTTCGCCGAATCGCTCGAGGTCGAAAATGCAAGCACCATGCGCAAACAGGAACTGATGTTTGCGATCCTGAAGGTTCTCGCCAGCCAGGATATAGAGATTATCGGCGAGGGCGTCGTGGAAGTGCTGCAAGATGGTTTCGGCTTCCTGCGTTCGGCAAACGCCAACTATCTGCCGGGTCCGGACGATATCTATATTTCTCCTTCGCAGATCCGCCGCTTCTCGCTGAAAACCGGCGATACGGTCGAGGGGCCGATCCGCGGTCCGAAGGAAGGCGAGCGCTATTTTGCTCTGCTCAAGGTGAACACGATCAATTTCGACGATCCGGAAAAGATCCGTCACAAGGTTCACTTCGATAATCTGACGCCGCTTTATCCGAATGAACGATTCAAGATGGAACTCGACGTTCCGACATCGAAGGATCTGTCTTCACGCGTCATCGATCTCGTCGCGCCGCTTGGCAAAGGCCAGCGTGGTCTCATCGTGGCCCCGCCCAGAACCGGTAAAACCGTTCTTCTGCAGAATATTGCGCACTCAATCACTGCAAATCATCCGGAGTGCTACCTGATCGTTCTGTTGATCGATGAACGTCCTGAAGAAGTGACGGATATGCAGCGTTCGGTGCGCGGCGAAGTGATTTCTTCCACATTCGACGAGCCAGCTGTGCGTCACGTGCAGGTCGCCGAGATGGTGATCGAAAAGGCAAAGCGGCTTGTCGAACACGGCCGCGATGTCGTCATCCTGCTTGATTCGATCACGCGCCTCGGACGCGCCTACAACACCGTGGTACCGTCCTCCGGCAAGGTTCTGACTGGTGGTGTCGATGCAAACGCTCTACAGCGGCCAAAGCGCTTCTTCGGCGCTGCTCGTAACATCGAAGAAGGCGGCTCCCTGACGATTATCGCAACGGCGCTCATTGATACCGGCAGCCGTATGGATGAAGTCATCTTCGAAGAATTCAAGGGCACAGGTAACTCGGAAATCGTTCTCGATCGCAAGGTAGCGGACAAGCGCATCTTCCCGGCGATGGATATTCTGAAGTCCGGCACGCGCAAGGAGGACCTGCTTGTCCCGCGTCAGGACCTGCAGAAGATCTTCGTGCTTCGTCGTATTCTTGCCCCCATGGGTACGACTGACGCGATAGAGTTTCTCATCGACAAGCTGAAGCAGACGAAGAACAATCCGGATTTCTTCGAGTCGATGAACACCTAACAGATAGCCGGATGTCTGATAATAAAGCCGGTCATTTTGCGTGGCCGGCTTTTGTTTTTGAGGAATCCGGGCGGCCAGAGTAACCGAGGATGTCGAACGAAACCATCTATGCACTATCGAGCGGAGCAGTCCCCTCCGGCGTTGCGGTTATCCGCCTCAGTGGTGTGAAGACGCGCGATGCTGTGCAATTGCTGGTCGGCGACATTCCACCGCCACGAAAGGCGTCGCTGCGAACGATTCGCCTACGTAACGGTTCAATCGTCGATAGCGGTTTAGTGCTCTTCTTTCCATCTCCGGCGTCCTTTACAGGCGAAGACTGCGCCGAACTCCAGCTGCACGGCAGCCGGGCCGTTATTAATGCACTATTCGAGGAACTGGAGACGATCGACGGCGTGCGGATGGCCACCGAAGGTGAATTCTCGCGTCGGGCTTTTGAGAACGGCAAACTCGACCTCGTCGAAATCGAGGGCCTGGCTGACCTCATAGCCGCAGAAACAGAGATGCAGAGACGTCTGGCGGTCGAGCATAGCCAGGGAAAACTCTCGCAGTTATACGATTCGTGGGCGGAACGATTGACACGGGCGCGCGCTCTGATCGAAGCCGAACTCGACTTTGCCGACGAGGATGACGTACCCGGTTCGGTGTCGGAACTGGTCTGGGATGATGTTGGCCGACTACAGGCAGAGTTAGCAAGCCATCTCGCGCTCGCGAAGGCCGGAGAGATTATTCGCGATGGCTTCAAGGTCGTTATCGCGGGGGCGCCGAATGCCGGAAAATCGACCCTGATGAATGCCCTTGCACGGAGAGAGGTTGCCATCGTGACGGACATCGCGGGAACGACGCGAGATGTTCTTCACGTCGATCTCGATATCAATGGCTTCCTCGTAAAGCTTTATGACACGGCAGGTTTGCGGGAAGCAAATGAACTGGTCGAGCGGGAGGGTATACGTCGCGCCGAGCAGGTCATCTCCCAAGCGAGCCTTGTACTCTATCTTGAGGATATGGCCGAAGGTCCACATGCGCTCCCGCCAATCGCCAACACGGAAGTCTTGCGGGTCGGGACAAAGGCCGATATATCCGCGGGAAATGGTACGGGCGCCTACGATCTGACGATATCTGCCGTCACGGACGTGGGTTTGGTCGCGCTTCGCGTCGCAATCGCCGAGCGGCTGGAGCGGCAGGTCGGCAGCCATAGCCTTGCGATCCCAAGCCGCAGGCGGCAAAAGGATTCGCTTGCGGAATGCTTGAAGGCGATCGAGGCTGCTTTGGCCCATCCGTCGTCGGAGCTCGATATCAGGGCCGAGAACCTTCGTATCGCCGGCAACGCCTTGGGCAGAATTACAGGGCGCGTTGATGTTGAGAATTTGCTCGACGTGATCTTTTCAGAGTTTTGCATCGGAAAATGATTCACGTGAAACACCTGGAAGCGTGCGGGAAAGCGAAATGAGTGTCTGTCAATACGACGTCATTGTAATCGGAGGTGGTCACGCAGGTTGCGAGGCGGCCAGCGCAGCGGCCCGCCTCGGTGCTCGCACAGCCCTGGTGACGCATCGGCGCGATACGGTCGGGGTCATGTCGTGCAACCCTGCGATTGGCGGCCTGGGGAAAGGCCACCTGGTGCGGGAGGTGGATGCGCTGGACGGCCTCATGGGTCGTATCGCCGATGCAGCCGGTATCCAGTTCCGGATGCTGAATCGCAAAAAAGGCCCAGCAGTCCGTGGTCCGCGAACTCAAGCCGATCGAAAGCTCTATCGGGCGGCAATGCAAGCAGCAATCGAAGCTATTGATAATATTGACGTTATCGAAGGTGATGCCTTTGATCTTGATATATCAGACGGCCGCATCGCGGGTGTCGTCATGAAAGATAGCCGGATTCTAAGCTGCGGCGCCGTCGTCCTTACGACAGGAACCTTCTTGCGCGGGCTTATTCATATCGGGGACAAGAAGATTCCAGCGGGCCGTGCCGGCGAAGATCCGTCGCTCGGTTTGTCTGCAACATTATCGCGAATGGGGCTTCGGCTCGGCCGCCTCAAGACCGGCACGCCGGCGCGTCTTGACGGTAAGACGATTGACTGGCGAGCCGTCGGCCGACAGGGCGCAGATGAGGAGATAACGCCATTTTCATTCATGACCGGTGCAATCGCGAATCCGCAAATTGAATGTGGGGTAACGCGCACTACGGCTGCCACGCATAAATTCATTCAGGACAACCTGCATCGTTCGGCAATGTATTCCGGCCAGATCGAGGGCGTCGGACCGCGCTATTGTCCCTCAATCGAAGACAAGATCGTGAAGTTCGGCGAGCGGGACGGCCATCAAATTTTCCTCGAACCGGAAGGCTTGGACGACGATACCGTCTATCCGAATGGCATTTCGACATCGCTGCCGGCAGAGGTGCAGGATGCGTTCATCCGCACCATACCAGGCCTGGAAAAGGTTTCGATCATCCAACCTGGCTATGCGATCGAATATGATCACGTCGATCCGCGCGAACTGACGCCTGCTCTTGAAGTGAAGCGAATGCCGGGACTTTACCTCGCAGGGCAGATCAACGGAACGACGGGATACGAGGAGGCAGCGGCCCAGGGCCTCGTGGCGGGTCTCAATGCCGCTCGCCGGGCGGGCAACCAAGCACCGGTCTATCTGAGCCGGACAAACTCCTACATCGGCGTCATGATCGACGATCTGACGTCGAGGGGCGTTGCAGAGCCTTATCGCATGTTCACCTCACGTGCGGAATACCGGCTTTCTCTGCGTGCGGACAACGCAGATATGCGGCTCACTCCGCTTGCGGAAGAGATCGGATGTCTGGGACAGGCTCGCCGTGCCAAATTCCACGAATACAAATGTGCGCTTGACAGTGCGCGAGAACAGCTGAAGGCATTGCATATTACACCGAATGAGGCCCGACAGTATGGCTTGAAAATCAACTTGGATGGGCAGAGGCGTTCGGCCTATGAGCTGCTCGCCTACCCCGATTTCGACATGGGGCTTCTGTCAAATGTATGGCCGGAACTTCAGGCGTTGAGCAAGCCGATTGCGCAAGCCGTGGAGATCGAAGCATCATATGCCGTCTATATGCGCCGGCAGTCTTCGGATATTGCAGATATTCAGCGCGACGAGAATCGCTTTATTCCACACGACTTTGACTACTCCACTCTGGCTGGCCTTTCGAATGAGCTCAAGCAGAAGCTTGGCAAGCAACGACCTTTCAATGTCGCTCAGGCTGCAAAGATAGATGGTATGACGCCCGCGGCCGTCTCGCTTCTGCTCGTTCATTTGCGAAAGGTAGAGGCTGCAGACCGGTCAGTCGCCTAACACACGTTTTGAGAGTCTTCCATGGAGTTGAACGGTCAAAGTGTTTCACGTGAAACACAAGACAGACTGGAGCATTTTGTTGCTCTCTTTAGCAAATGGTCCAAATCCATCAACCTCGTCGCTCCGTCGACGTTGAGTGATACATGGCAAAGACACGTCGCTGACAGCGCTCAAATTTTTCAATTGAGTCCCGGCCCGAAACGCTGGGTGGATTTGGGTAGTGGCGGCGGTTTTCCCGGCGTGATCACCGCAATCTTCCTGGCCGAGCTTGGTGATGGTTGGGCCCATCTCATTGAAAGCAACAACAAGAAAGCGTCTTTCCTCAGGCTGGCCCTTCGCGAGACAGGCGCACGCGGTTCCGTGCATTCCATCCGTATCGAGGATGGACCGGATATTGTCCCCTCCTGTGATGCTGTCTCCGCACGGGCCCTCGCCGATCTCGATAAACTATGCGAGTTTGCCGAGCCCTGGATGCTTCGCAATAGAAATACCCGTGCATTTTTCCATAAAGGCCGGGATTACGCTGCCGAAATTGCCAAGGCACGTGGTCGATGGCGTTTTGATCTGCTAGAACATCGAAGCGTTGTCGAGCGAGATTCGGTCATACTCGAGGTCTTCAATCTCCAACGCTTGGTTTAACAGTTCGGATGATGCGGCCATGGCCTTTGAACGAAACCGGATTATTACAATAGCAAATCAAAAAGGTGGCGTTGGAAAGACGACCACTGCCATCAATTTGGCGACCGCGTTGGCCGCCATCGGCGAACGAGTCCTGATCGTCGACCTGGACCCACAGGGTAACGCAAGCACTGGTCTCGGGATCGATCGGAAGGATCGCAAACTCTCTTCTTATGATTTGCTGATTGGCGAGGCCGGGGTGACGGAGGCGTCTTTGCCCACCGCTGTCCCAAATCTTTCGATCGTGCCGTCGACAATGGATTTGCTTGGTATAGAAATGGAAATCGCTCAACAGAGCGATCGGGTATTCAAGCTCCGCAAGGCACTCACAACTCCGCAAGCCTTTGAATTTACTTATATTTTGCTGGATTGCCCGCCTTCTTTCAACCTGTTGACGATGAACGCAATGGCTGCGGCACACTCCGTTTTGGTGCCGTTACAATGCGAATTCTTCGCATTGGAGGGGCTGAGTCAGCTCTTGGAGACGGTTGATCAGGTCCGGCGAACGGTAAATCCGCGTTTGGATATCCAAGGTATCGTGCTGACGATGTTCGATGCGCGAAACAATCTTGCCCAGCAGGTGGTGAGCGACGTTCGGACGCATCTCGGCGAGAAAGTTTATCACACGCTGATCCCGCGCAATGTCCGGGTTTCCGAAGCGCCCTCATATGGAAAGCCTGCGATCCTTTATGATTTGAAATGCGCTGGCAGCCAGGCATATTTGCAGCTGGCCTCGGAGGTCATCCAGCGTGAACGTCAGCGTCTCGCCGCTTAAGCTTCAAGTGAGTATTCCAATGAATGACGATGTATCGAAGAGACGTTTAGGCCGCGGGCTTGCTGCGCTGATTGGCGAGATGGACCAGCCGGTGCCTGTCGATGGTGAAAAGAGCGGTGTCAGCGCAGACCGCCTCATCCCGATCGAATTCGTGAGCCGGAACCCGCGCAATCCGCGGCGCTTTTTTGATGACAGCGAGTTGCACGATCTTGCCAGCTCTATTCGTCAGCATGGGATTGTCCAGCCAATCGTTGTTCGGACCCTTGCGACGAACCAGTATGAAATAATTGCCGGCGAAAGAAGATGGCGCGCCGCCCAGCTTGCAGGGCTCGTCGAAATTCCGGTGATCATCCGCGATGTCGACGACAAGACGGCGCTCGAGATTGCGATCGTCGAGAATGTTCAGCGATCGGATCTCAACCCCCTCGAAGAGGCATTGGGTTACGAACAGCTTATCGCCGAATACGGCTATACTCAGAACGACCTGGGCGAGATCATCGGCAAAAGCCGCAGCCATGTCGCAAATTCTCTGCGTCTGCTCAAGCTTCCAGAGCCCGTTCGTGAGTTTCTTGCGGCCGGCAGTCTGTCGGCGGGGCATGCACGTGCACTGGTTCCGACCTCTGATCCGACGGCCCTTGCTCGCACGATCGTCTCGAAGGGAATGTCCGTTCGGGATGCCGAAAAGCTTGCGCAGAACGATATCAAGGCGCAATCCGAGCCGCAGCGTGCGGCTGCTCCACGTGATCAGAAGGATTCTGATACACTGGCGCTTGAGCGCACGCTTTCCGATACACTTGGCCTTGATGTTACCATCAATCACAAGTCCAGCGGTGGCCAGATCCGCATTGCCTATAAGTCGCTGGAGCAGCTTGAAGAAGTCTGCCGGCTCCTTGAGCGGCGGTAAGCCTTAGCCTTTTCGCCCGCTTTGCAGCGTTGTGGACAGCAATGTTTGTAGCGCGATGCTGTCCTCCAGGCTCTGACGCCTTCTTGTCTGCAAGATCGCCGACTGCAGCCTGCTCGTTTCACGGCTGATGGCGTCGGCATTCCAGGTGCGTAGCGCCTGTTCGATAATTGGTTTGCGCCGGAAATGCAGATGGCGACCATGGGTCTGCATAACCTGAGCTGTCTGAAGCCGCTTTTCGTCCATTTCTGCGCGCATTGCGTCTAAAAGCTGAAACTGTTTCAGGCAGGCTTGGATGACGAGGAAGACAGCCGTCTTGGACGTCGTGATCTTCTGCATGGCATGCAGGAAATTACTGGTGTTTCCGCTTAAAATGGCGTCCACGGCGTCGTCGACCGAAATGGCGCTGGCGTCGCCGATAATCTCGGTCACATGATGCTCCTCGATCGTCTCCATGCCGCGGCAGTAGAGGGCGAGCTTTCTGACTTCATTGCGTGAAGCGATGCGATCACCGCCGATCAGTCCGATCAAAGCCTGCCGTGCGGCAGGCGTGATGCGCAGGCCTTCCGATGCCAATTCATTGTCGATCAAGCCATTCAAGGCGCGCACATCATCCGAATAACAAGGGATCGCAACGATACTGCGCGTCCCTTCGGCAAGCTTGCGAAGTAGCGAGCCCTTCTTCAGATCTCCGGCTTCGACGATGATGGAGGTTGCGTCGAGCGGCTTTTGGGAAAGGTGGTCGAGGGCGTCAACCAGATATTTTTCATTCGCCGCGCCCCGTACCCAAAGGAGTTTTTCTCCCCCGAAGAGTCCGATAGCACCTGCCTCATCCAGCAGGCGCCCGGGATCCTTCTGTAGGTCGCCGATGTCGAGTTTGACAAGCGAGAAAGGATCATCCAGAGCAACGCGGCTTTTAGCGGCTATTTGCCCCGCCCGTTCGGAAACCAGGCCGCGATCCGGCCCGTAGATGACGAAGATGCGGTAGGCGGAAACCGAACGTTGAAGAAAACCTTCAAATTCGTGAGATTTAATTTCCGCCACGCCCTTCTCCTCAGCGACCGAGCGCGCCGGCAATATCCAGGCCGACAAGCTCGGCAGCCTCGCGTGCCGCGCGGTTTTCGGCATCACGGATTGCGCGCTGCTTGGCAAATTCTTGGGTCGGGAAATCGACAAGCGCTGTGGCGAAGCGGTTACCCGACTTGATAACCTGGCCGTTCGCCGTCGCCTGCAGCGTGTAATCCACGCTGACGGTCACGCGACCGGCGCGCGACGTGTCGGACGATTCGACAAGAAGTGCGTCGACGACGTCAGACCGCACCTGCAGCTCTACTTCGTAGGCTGGCTTGACAGGCTCGCCCGCGCCGCGCGTAGCAAGGAAGATGAGGCGGTTGCGAACTTCCTGTTCGACACGAGTCGTTGCGTCCGAGAAGCCGACGGAAGCGAGCTTTCCGGCAACTCCTGACGTTTCCGAGTAAAGCGGACGAACCTGGCAGGCGGAAAGCAAGGCTGCAAACGCAAGGACAACGGTGATTGCGCCGCCGCGTGCGAACCTGGGAGCGATATCAAACGACAATGTTCACAATCCTTTGCGGAACCACAATAATTTTCTTCGGCGCCTGACCGTTCATCGCATTGATGACGGCGTCGAGTTTCAAGACGGCCTGTGTCACGGCATTCTGATCTGCGTCTTTCGAAATTGTCAATTCGGCGCGTTTCTTGCCATTAATCTGGACCGGCAGGACGACGTCATTTTCCACGACCAGAGCTTCGTCATAGACAGGCCAAGCGGTACGGGCGAGCATCTCGCTGTTGCCAAGCGTCGCCCAGCATTCTTCGGCCAGATGCGGCGTCATGGGCGCAACGAGCTGGACCAGAATTTCCGCCGCGTTACGAACAGCGGCGCAATAGGCGACGTCGCCCTCGCCTGCCGCTACTTTCGCCAGCGGGCCCGACAATGTATTCACGAGTTCATAGATGCGCGCGACGGCCTTGTTGAACCAAAGCTTGTCGTAGTCGTTCTGGACAGCCTTCAAGGTTTTATGGGCGGCCTGCGAGATCGAAAGCGCCTCTCCGTCCTTAGCCGGATTCGGCGTTATGGAAGCCAGGGCGTCGGATGCTTCGGAAATCAAGCGCCACAGGCGCTGCGTGAAGCGATGCGCCCCTTCGACACCTGCTTCCGACCAGATCACATCACGCTCGGGTGGTGAATCCGAGAGAACGAAGAACCGCGCCGTGTCAGCGCCGTAGGATGCTATGATATCATCCGGATCAACGACGTTCTTCTTGGATTTCGACATTTTCTCGATCGATCCAATTGAGACCTCCTCGCCCCCATCCAGCAGGAAAGCGCGGCGCTTGCCCTCGATCTCCTCGATACGGATATCTGCAGGCGCCACCCAGTCGCGGATCGTGCCCGAACCGCGGCTGTAGGTCTCGTGGACGACCATGCCCTGGGTAAAGAGGCCCTTGAATGGCTCCTTGACGTCGACATGGCCGGTCTCGCGCATCGCACGCGTGAAGAAACGCGAATAGAGCAGATGCAGAATGGCATGTTCGATGCCGCCGATATACTGATCCACGGGAAGCCAACGGGTTGCGACGGCCGGATCAGTGGGGACACCTTCCCAAGGTGCCGTAAAGCGCGTGAAGTACCAACTCGAGTCGACGAAGGTGTCCATCGTGTCTGTTTCGCGCCGGGCGTCCTTGCCGCAAGTTGGGCAGGCGACATGCCGCCAGGTCGGGTGGCGGTCGAGCGGATTGCCCGGCTGATCGAAGGTTACGTCTGCCGGCAGCTTGACGGGCAGGTCCTTCTTCGGTACCGGCACGACACCGCAGGCATCGCAATGGATGACCGGGATCGGGCAGCCCCAATAGCGCTGGCGCGAAATGCCCCAGTCGCGCAGGCGGAAATTCACCTTGCGTTCGCCCTGTGGCACATTGCCGAGCATTGTGCCCGACAGGCGGTCGGCAACGATTTTGAAGGCTTCGTCTGTCGTATTGCCGTCAAGGAAGCGGGAGTTGATCATCACGCCGTCGCCGTCATAGGCGGTGTCACCGATCGTGAAGGTTGCGGCATCGCCGTCCTTCGGCATGACCACCGGAACAACGGGCAAACCATATTTGCGCGCGAAATCGAGGTCTCGCTGGTCGCCGGATGGGCAGCCGAAAATGGCGCCTGTGCCATAGTCCATCAGCACGAAATTCGCGATATAGACCGGAAGTTCCCACGATGAATCAAGCGGATGCTTGACCCGGATACCGGTATCCATGCCCTTCTTCTCGGCCGTCTCGAGGGCTGCCAGCGAGGTGCCGGCCCGGCGGCATTCTTCGCAGAAGGCTTCGAGAGCTGGATTTGCCGCGGCAGCGTCCTTTGCCAAGGGGTGGTCAGCTGCGATCGCAAGGAAGGAGGCGCCAAACAGCGTGTCGGGACGTGTGGTGTAAACCGTCACCTCGGTTTCGCCGGCAGGCGCCGTCTGCGGCACGATTTCAAAGCGGATCGTCAGACCCTCGGAGCGACCGATCCAGTTCTTCTGCATCAGACGAACTTTGTCCGGCCACTGGTCGAGCGTTTCCAGAGCGTCAAGCAGGTCCTGGCTGAAATCGGTTATCTTGAAGAACCACTGCGTGAGTTCCCGCTGCTCGACCAGAGCACCCGAGCGCCAGCCGCGGCCGTCGATAACCTGTTCATTGGCAAGAACGGTATTGTCGACCGGGTCCCAATTGACTTTCGACTGCTTCCGGTAGACGAGGCCTTTCTCCAGGAAATCCAGGAAAAGATGCTGCTGATGCTGGTAGTATTCGACGTCGCAGGTGGCAAATTCCCGCGTCCAATCGAGTGAAAGCCCCATGGCCTTCAACTGCGATTTCATAGAGTCGATATTCTGATGGGTCCATGAGGCCGGATGTACGCCGCGCTCCATGGCAGCGTTTTCTGCCGGCATCCCGAAGGCATCCCAGCCCATCGGGTGCAGGACGTTGAAGCCCCGCGCCCGCTTGTAACGGGCCACGACGTCACCCATGGCGTAGTTGCGCACATGGCCCATGTGAATTCGGCCCGACGGATAGGGAAACATTTCAAGTACATAATATTTTTCGCGCGGATCGGCGTTGTCGGTCTCAAAGACCTTCGCCTCGTTCCATTTTTGCTGCCAGCGGGGCTCGGCATCGCGCGGATTATAACGTTCGGTAGCCATGGTATTCGAATTTCCGGAAAATCAGGGGAGGTTGGTGGTGACCTTCACCATGAAACCGCTGTAGCGTCAAGTTTCGCGGGTACTGCAAGCGTCCGATCCCTCGCAGCAAACTGCCTTTTTTGGCAGACAGGGCCTTGGCAAGAATGTCAGGCGCGGTTAGTGCATGCCATCCTCCTTATGCGGACATGTCGGGATCAGGTAATGGAACTTCAAGAGCGGTTGAACGATGTTCGCGCGCGCATTTCGGCAGCAGAGCGTCAGTCTCAGCGTCCTGCCGGGTCGGTTCAACTCGTTGCCGTTTCGAAGACCTTTGATGCGGAGGCCATCCGCCCCGCGATTGCGGCTGGTCAGCGCGTTTTCGGCGAGAACCGCGTCCAGGAAAGCCAAGGCAAATGGCCGGAACTCAGGACCGAGACGCCCGGCATCGAGCTGCACCTTATCGGGCCGCTGCAATCGAATAAGGCAGCAGATGCAGTTGCGCTCTTTGATGTCATAGAAACTGTCGATCGCGAAAAGATCGCCCGCGCGATCGCCGGGGAAATGAAGCGGCAAGGCAGGACCGTTCGGCTCTATGTCCAGGTCAATAGCGGTCTGGAACCGCAAAAGGCCGGTATTGCGCCCGCCCATACACCCGCATTCGTCGATTTCTGCCGGAATGAGCTTGGCCTTTCGATTGAAGGCCTGATGTGCATCCCCCCAGCCGAGGAAAATCCCGGTCCACATTTTGCCCTGCTGGCTAAGATCGCAGGACAATGCGGAGTGGAAAAACTCTCCATGGGCATGTCCGGGGACTACGAAACGGCCGTGGCCTTCGGTGCGACGAGCGTGCGCGTCGGATCTGCTATTTTCGGCGCACGTTAGTCCTTCTGCTTTCGTCGGGCTTCCGGTCCAGCCTCCCCTCGCCTAAACTTGCCACACGGCATGCATGTCCTGGGGAGGAGCAAATGCAGAGCAGCTATCATCAGGTCTATGCAAGCTGGAAGAGCGATCCGGAAGCATTCTGGCGCGACGCTTCAAGAGCGATCGCCTGGTTCAAGCAGCCGCAGCAGATCTTCTCGCCATCACAGGGCGTTTACGGCCGCTGGTTCGCAGACGGTGAGACCAACACCTGTTACAATTGCCTGGACCGTCATGTATTGGCAGGCCGCGGCACCGAAACAGCCATCATCTTCGACAGCGCCATGAGTGGCGCGAAGGCACGTTTTAGTTACGAGGATACGCTTGCCGAAGTGCAGGCGATCGCGGCGACCTTTCAAGCGTTCGGCATCGGCAAAGGCGATCGTGTCATCATCTACATGCCGATGGTGCCCGAAGCCATTTTTTCCATGCTTGCCTGCGCTCGCATCGGCGCCATCCACTCCGTGGTTTTTGGAGGGTTTGCTGCCAACGAACTTGCCGCCCGCATCGATGATTCAGGCGCAAAGCTCGTGGTCACTGCCAGCTGCGGATTGGAGCCCGGCCGTGTCGTGGCTTACAAGCCGCTTGTCGATCAAGCCATCGCTGCGGCGAAATCAAAGCCCGCACATTGCCTCGTTCTGCAAAGGCCGCAACTGATGGCCGAACTTGTGCCTGGGCGCGATCATGCTTTCCAAGAGGCCGTCGCGCTTCACCATGGCAGGAGCATTCCTTGCGTGGCCGTCAAAGCGATCGATCCGCTCTATATCCTTTACACATCCGGCACCACCGGTCAGCCGAAGGGCGTCGTTCGTGACAATGGCGGGCATATGGTCGCGCTGCACTGGTCGATGGCAAACATCTACGCAATGAAACCCGGCGAAGTTTTCTGGGCGGCCTCCGATATCGGCTGGGTGGTTGGTCATTCCTATATCGTCTATGCTCCGTTGCTTGCGGGTGTGGCTACTGTAATCTTTGAGGGCAAACCCGTCGGCACACCCGATGCCGGCGCGTTCTGGCGCGTAATTTGCGAATACGACGTGCGTGTTCTCTTTACTGCTCCGACAGCCTTCCGCGCGATTCGCCGGGAAGATGCCGATGGCGAATTCGTGCACCACTATTCGAAACCGCATTTCCGGGCTCTTTTTCTTGCGGGTGAACGAGCCGATCCCGAAACCCTCAAATGGGCGGAAAAGATGCTTAAAGTTCCCGTCATCGATCATTGGTGGCAGACGGAAACCGGCTGGCCAATCGCTGCAAATCCACTCGGTCTCGGTGTGCTTCCAGCAAAGCACGGATCAGCGTCCGTCCCGGTGCCTGGCTACGAGATCCAGGTTCTCGACGACGCAGGGCATCAGGTGCCGCCCGGCACCCTCGGCAACATCGTCGCCAAGCTGCCCTTGCCGCCGGGCTGTCTGCCGACACTGTGGGAGGCAGACGAGCGTTTTCGCTCGGCTTATCTCGAGGAATTTCCGGGATACTACAAGACCGCGGACGCCGGTTATGTGGATGACGACGGCTATCTCTTCATCATGTCGCGCACGGACGACATCATCAACTGTGCAGGCCACAGGCTTTCGACAGGAGCAATGGAAGAGGTCTGCGCAAAACATGCAGATGTTGCGGAGTGCGCCGTCGTCGGTATTGCTGATCCGCTCAAGGGTCAGGTGCCGTGTGGCTTCCTTGTGCTCAAGAAGAACGTCACAAGGGCGAAGGCAACGATCGAAGCTGAGGTCGTCAAACTGATTCGCGACCAGATCGGTCCGGTGGCCGCATTCAAGACGGCGATTGTCGTCGAACGTCTGCCCAAGACCCGTTCGGGTAAGATTCTGCGTGGCACGATGCAGAAGATCGCGGACGGCGAACCATGGAAAATGCCGGCGACCATCGACGATCCGGCTATTCTGCATGAAATTGCGGATGCCCTGCGCAGCAAGGGTTTTGGCTCGCTTCCAATGTAGGAAATTACCTACTCGGTAAGATTCGTTGACGAGATGTAACCACCGTTGACGAGTTGTTAACCATGTTTTCGCTAGGTTCGGCGCACGGACACCTGTTGCAGGTGAGCATGAAGCACCGCCGCTCTCGGCCTCGGGCCGGAATGCCCTTTCACCCAAGCGAATTGGACAAAAAGCGATGTCAAGCATTCTAACGAACACTGCCGCAATGGCGGCACTGCAGACCCTTCGCGGTGTAAACCAGAGCCTCAAGGAAACCCAGGACCACGTTTCGTCCGGCCTGCGTGTCGGCAAGGCCGCCGACAATGCCGCTTACTGGTCGATCGCAACGACCATGCGTTCCGACAACAAGGCACTTTCGGCTGTTTCCGACGCTCTCGGCCTCGGTGCCGCCAAGGTCGATACTGCCTATGCTGCGATGGACAGCGCCATCGATATTGTTTCCGAAATCAAGGCCAAGCTGGTTGCCGCTACCGAAAAGGGCGTCGACAAGGCCAAGGTTCAGGAAGAGATTTCCCAGCTTCAGGCTCAGCTGCTGAGCATCGCTCAGTCTGCTTCCTTCTCCGGTGAGAACTGGGTCGCCGGCGAGGGTACGAAGAGCGTCGTTTCGACCTTCGTTCGCGATGGCTCGAACGCTGTATCCGTCAAGCAGACCGAATACATCCTCGACGATACCTCGGTCGGCAACGTCCTGTTCGGTATGAGCGGAGGCCTGATCGAAACGTCCACGGGTATTATCGGCACCTCGAACGGTACGATCGGCTCCGTCTATAAGATGGACATCACCAATTTCACCACAGATGACGTCGGTCTTGCGCTGACGGCTGTCGAATCCGCTCTCAAGGCGATGACCAGCGCCGGTGCACAGCTCGGCTCGATCTCCACTCGCATCCAACTGCAGGAAGATTTTGTCTCGACTTTGAGCGACTCGATCGACTCTGGCATCGGCCGTCTCGTCGACGCCGATATGGAGGAAGAATCATCCAAGCTGACCGCTCTTCAGACGCAGCAGCAGCTTGCAATCCAATCTCTCTCGATTGCGAACTCGGCATCTCAGAACATCCTGTCGCTCTTCCGCAGCTAAACGCGGCAATAGCAGAAAACAAAAGACCCGCCGGAGCGATCCGGCGGGTCGTTTCACTTTATGCAAACAGGTCAGAAGTGCTCGTCTTCGTCTTCATCCTTATCCTTGGAGGAAGACTTCAGAGACTTGAGCTTGGCAAAGACGGCATCGGCGTCGATTTCGCGCTCTTCTTCGCGTTCGAAATTCGGGCTCATGCGCTCAGTTTCCTGGGCGGACTGCAGCGTGGCGCCAAGTTCGGCGGCGGTCGGCAGTGGCCGGCCCCTGGATGCCTTTTCCACTTCCATATCGAGGTCGATCTGGCTGCAGAGGCCGAGCGTGACCGGATCCATCGGCGTCAGGTTGGCCGAGTTCCAATGCGTGCGTTCACGAATCTGCTCGATCGTCGATTTCGTCGTACCGACGAGGCGTGAAATCTGAGCGTCCTTCAACTCAGGGTGATTGCGAACGAGCCAGAGAATGGCATTCGGACGGTCCTGGCGCTTGGAAACAGGCGTGTAACGCGGACCACGGCGCTTGGATTCTGGGACGCGGACCTTCGGCTCCGAGAGTTTCAGCTTGTGGTTGGGGTTTGCTTCGGCGCGGGCGATTTCATCACGTGAAAGCTGGCCGGTCGAGATCGGGTCCAGGCCCTTGATGCCCTGCGCTGCCTCGCCGTCGGCAATTGCTTTCACCTCGAGCGGATGCAGCTTGCAGAACTGGGCGATCTGATCGAAAGACAGCGCCGTATTGTCGACGAGCCAGATGGCGGTCGCCTTCGGCATGAGCAATTGTTGAGCCATGGATATAGTCCTTCTGTCGTCCGCGCCGGTGTCGCGGTCCGTGGATATCACCATAATATCCGGGAAATATGGCGCTATATAACTGTAGTGACGCAGAATTGCAATTGATCAGGAATGAAATGACCTTTGTCTAATTGCCGGGTGCTTTTGACCTGCTATGAATGCCATAAATCGAGTTCCGGCGATCGCTTTGCGCAGTTTGCCGGTGCCTGTGCTGAGGAGGAACCACATGTCGGAAAAGATCCATCCGGTTACTAAACTGGTGAAGAGCCATGCCCTGATCGATAAGCCCAAGTATGAGAAATGGTACGAGGAGAGCATCGAGAACCCGGACAAATTTTGGGGCAAGCACGGCAAGCGGATTGACTGGTTCAAGCCCTATACGAAGGTCAAGAACACGTCCTTTACCGGGAAGGTCTCGATCAAGTGGTTCGAAGACGGTCAGACGAACGTTTCCTACAACTGTATCGACCGCCACCTGAAAACGCACGGTAACCAGGTCGCCATCATCTTCGAAGGCGACAATCCCTATATCGACAAGAAGATCACCTACAACGAGCTCTACGAGCATGTCTGCCGCATGGCGAACGTGTTGAAGAAGCATGGCGTCAAGAAGGGTGACCGCGTCACCATCTATATGCCGATGATACCCGAAGCAGCCTATGCCATGCTCGCCTGTGCCCGCATCGGCGCCGTGCATTCTGTCGTCTTCGGTGGCTTTTCGCCGGAAGCGCTTGCCGGACGTATCGTAGACTGTGAATCGACGTTCATCATCACCTGCGACGAGGGCGTGCGCGGCGGCAAGCCGGTGCCGCTGAAGGACAATGCCGATACCGCGATCCACATCGCGGCCCGCCAGCATGTGACGGTCAGCAAGGTCCTCGTCGTGCGCCGGACCGGCGGCAGGACGGGCTGGGCACCCGGCCGCGACCTTTGGTACCACCAGGAAGCGGCGACGGTGAAAGCCGAGTGCCCGCCTGTGAAGATGAAAGCGGAGGATCCACTGTTCATCCTCTATACCTCTGGCTCCACCGGTAAGCCGAAGGGCGTATTGCACACGACAGGCGGATATCTTGTCTATGCGTCGATGACCCATGAATACGTCTTCGACTATCACCATGGCGATATCTACTGGTGCACGGCCGATGTCGGCTGGGTGACCGGCCATTCCTACATTGTCTACGGTCCGCTTGCGAACTGCGCGACGACGCTGATGTTCGAAGGTGTGCCGAACTTTCCCGACCAGGGCCGCTTCTGGGAGATCATCGACAAGCACAAGGTCAACATCTTTTATACCGCTCCGACAGCGATCCGTTCGTTGATGGGCGCCGGCGACCATTTTGTCACCCGTTCATCCCGCTCGTCCTTGCGCCTGCTCGGGACGGTGGGCGAGCCGATCAACCCGGAAGCTTGGGAGTGGTATTACAATGTCGTCGGTGATGGCCGTTGCCCAATCGTCGATACCTGGTGGCAGACAGAGACCGGCGGCATCCTGATCACGCCGCTGCCTGGTGCGATCGACCTGAAGCCGGGTTCAGCGACCGTACCGTTCTTTGGCGTGAAGCCGCAGCTCGTCGACAATGAAGGCAAAGTGCTGGAAGGCACCGCCGACGGCAACCTGTGCATTACCGACAGCTGGCCCGGGCAGATGCGCACGGTCTACGGCGACCATGAGCGCTTCATCCAGACATACTTTTCCACCTACAAGGGCAAGTACTTCACCGGCGACGGCTGCCGCCGCGATGAAGACGGCTACTACTGGATCACAGGTCGTGTCGACGATGTGCTGAACGTCTCCGGCCACCGTCTCGGCACGGCCGAGGTGGAGTCCGCGCTCGTCTCGCATAATCTGGTTTCGGAAGCCGCGGTCGTTGGCTACCCGCATTCGATCAAGGGACAGGGCATCTATTGCTATGTCACGCTGATGGCGGGCAACGAAGGATCCGATGAATTGCGCCAACAGTTGGTGAAGCATGTTCGCACGGAAATCGGCCCGATCGCATCCCCGGACAAGATTCAGTTTGCCCCCGGCTTGCCGAAAACCCGTTCCGGGAAGATCATGCGCCGCATCCTGCGCAAGATTGCCGAAGACGATTTCGGCGCGCTCGGAGATACGTCCACGCTTGCCGATCCGGCGGTCGTCGATGATCTCATCGCCAACAGGCAAAACAAGGCAACCGCCTGAAATCAGAGCGGCTCCCGGAAACCCGGAAGTCGCTTTACAGTCTTGCTGACACAGACGGCGCGCAGCTTGCGTGCGTCGTCGTATTCACGGCTTCGGCCGGGTTCCGACCTTCTCAAAGAACCACATTGGCGACTCTGGCGAAGATACTGGTCGCCCTTCATCAACCGCACGCGCGGTGAACCCGCCGTCAATTGTTGCCGTGCCGACTCCAGTCCAGGACAATCGCGAGAACTTCAAGGGGCGAAAAGAACACCAATATTTACTTAAAAGTCGATCGCGCGGCCGTTGATTTCGTAATCGCCAAAGCGCGCTGGCTCGGCTCCTCCCCTTCCACCGATCTCCGGTGGCAGTTCCAGGGATTTCTGGTTCCTACGTCGTTCCTCGGCCTCGGCAAGCGCGCGTTTGGCAGCGGGTGACAGAACCTTGCGCGGCAGTTCTGCTCCTTCGGCCACAGTGCTATCTACGTTGTCGTTGTCCGCTGGCTGCAATTGCGTCTCCCGCCGGAAATATTGAAAATGGCTGGCGAATAACCAAATCATAGTGCGCCGGCGGCTCGATTGAAACCCTTTTGCCGCAGACGGGAGATGGAGACCTCGATGAACCTCGTTCGCACTGCCATGTTGCTTGCCTTCATGACGGCCCTGTTCATGTTCGTCGGATTCCTGATCGGTGGTCGCGGCGGCATGATGATCGCCTTCTTGATCGCTGCGGGCATGAATTTCTTTTCCTACTGGAATTCGGATCGGATGGTGCTTTCGGCCTACCGGGCGCAAGAGGTCGATGAGCGCAATGCGCCGGAATTCTTCCGCATCGTTCGCGACCTTGCGCGAAATGCCGGCCTGCCCATGCCGAAAGTCTATCTCTACGACAATCCGCAGCCGAATGCCTTTGCCACGGGCCGCAATCCGGAGAATGCCGCCGTTGCAGCCTCGACGGGGCTGCTCAGCGCGCTCTCGCCGGAAGAGGTGGCAGGTGTGATGGCGCATGAACTGGCGCATATCCAGAACCGCGACACGCTGACGATGACGATCACGGCGACGCTTGCCGGCGCAATCTCGATGCTCGGTAACTTCGCATTCTTTTTTGGCGGCAATCGCGAGAACAACAACAACCCGTTCGGTTTCGTCGGCGTGCTTCTTGCGATGATCGTAGCGCCGCTCGCCGCCATGCTCGTGCAGATGGCGATCAGCCGGACGCGAGAATATTCTGCCGACCGTCGCGGCGCCGAAATCTGTGGCGACCCGCTCTGGCTCGCTTCCGCGCTCGGCAAGATTGCCCGTGGAGCGGCGCATATCCCGAATTATGATGCCGAGCGCAATCCTGCGACGGCGCATATGTTCATCATCAATCCCCTCTCCGGGGAACGGATGGACAATCTGTTTTCGACACACCCGAATACGGAAAACCGTATTGCCGCACTTCAGGAAATGGCAGGCAACGGTATGAATGGCTCGACGGCAACGGTTCGCACTGCTAATCCGTCGCGCAGATCGCGCTCGGTTCCTAATACGGGTATTGGCCGCGGTGGTTCCCAACCGCCAAAAGGGCCCTGGTCTTGAACTCAGACGGCAGAAATAAGCCATTCAACAAAAAGAAACCGCCTGCAGAACGCCTCGCCGTAAAGCCTGGCCTGGCGGCGCGTGCGGCCGCAGCGAAGATTCTCGCTGCCGTGATTGATCGCAAACTGCCACTAGATGGTGCATTGGATCACGAACACGGCAATCCCGCATATAAGGCACTCGGGGAGAGCGATCGCGCATTGGTTCGCGCTATTCTCAACACTGCGCTCCGTCACCTGCCCCGCATCGATGCGGCGATTGCTTCTCTATTAGACTCGCCGTTGCCGGAAGGCGCGCGCGCACTTCATCATGTGCTTGCGGTTGGAGCGGCGCAGATCCTTTATCTCGACGTCCCCGACCATTCGGCGGTCGACCTTGCCGTCGAGCAGGCAAATCAGGATCCTCGCAATCGCCGCTTCGCAAAACTGGTGAATGCGATCCTGCGACGTCTTGGCCGCGAGAAGGAGAAGGTCCTCGAAGACATCGCGAAGGTTTCGCCGATGCCGGTTTGGTTTATCAACCGTCTTGAAAAGGCTTACGGGAAAGAGGCCGCCGCGGCGATCGTCGAATCTCAGCTTGAGCCGGCGGCAATCGATCTCACCGTGAAGTCGGATCCGGCAGGCTGGGCAGCAAGGTTGAATGGGGAAGTTCTGCCGACCGGTGGTGTGCGTCTCGCAGCCTTTGATGGCACTATCCCCTCCCTTGAAGGTTTCGATCAAGGCGAATGGTGGGTGCAGGACGCCGCGGCAAGCATTCCGGCCAAGCTCCTTGGCGACCTGTCTGGCAAACGCGTCGTCGATCTTTGCGCCGCACCGGGCGGCAAGACCGCACAACTCATTCTCGCCGGAGGTAGCGTCACTGCGATTGATCAATCCGAAAGCCGATTGAAGCGCCTACGCTCCAATCTCGATCGCCTCGCCCTCAAGGCAGAAACGCTGGCGACGGATCTTATGAAATACCAGCCAACGGAGCTGTTTGACGCCATCCTGCTCGACGCGCCCTGCTCCTCGACGGGCACGACGCGCCGTCATCCGGATGTTCTCTGGACGAAGGGGCCGGAGGACATCGCAAAGCTTGCTGGCGTGCAAGAACGGTTGCTTCGCCATGCGCTGACGCTCCTGAAGCCTGGCGGTACTCTCGTCTTTTCAAATTGCTCGTTGGATCCCGTCGAGGGCGAGAATGTCGTCAGCCGCATCTTGGCGGACACACCGAATGTCGAGCGCGTCCGGATCGACGCTGCTCGATGGCCCGGTTTGGAAATGGCGATCGGTCCGCTTGGCGAATTCCGGACGACCCCGGCCATGCTGCGCATGCCCGCAACGGTCGCTTCAGGTATTGACGGTTTTTACGCTGCAGTGTTGCGGCGTGTTGCCTGATTGCATGGACCTTCCCTAGATTTCGTTTCTGTCACAAATTAATGCAGTCTTACCGCTGAATGCGGCCCTCCTTCACCTATTCTTAATCATGAGGGTCAATAGACAATAGAATATGCAGTCCGGCCGGCGGTTTTGGAGTTTATATGTTCGGGAGGCTTGGCGCCGCATGTCGCGGCGCATCGCATCGCTGCGCCTTCGTCTTTTGCGCCATACAATCCAGGTGCCCGAGAGGCTTATCGTTGCGCCGACCGATCTTCGCGCGATCGATCCTCATATCGCCGAGGAGATCATGAACGGCCGCTTTGCTCTGGCAGGCCGCCTGCTGGAGACGAACGGCAAGTCACCCTTCGGCTTTACGCTTCCTTCACGCGCTTTTGCCAGCCGTTTGCATGGCTTTGGCTGGCTTCGCCACATGCGTGCCTACAAAAACGATCAAGCTTCCGCGGTTGCCCGGGCGATCGTCGATAGCTGGCTGTCGTTGCACGCTGGCCGCATGGAAGGCATCGCCTGGGAGATCGATGTCACTTCACAGCGAGTGATTGCCTGGCTTTCGCATTCGCCAGTCGTGCTGCAGAATGCTGATCGCGGCTTTTACCGCCGCTTTATGAAGTCTCTGGCGTTTCAGGTTCGCTTCCTGCGGCGTATGGCGGCTTTCGCGCCGGCGGGGGAAGTTCTTTTCCGCCTGCGGATCGCCCTCGCCATGGCCTCGATTGCAATGCCAGCGCGACAAGGTGTGCTGCGCAAGGCCGCCCAGGCGCTGGATAATGAATTCGATAGCCAGATTCTACCCGACGGCGGGCACATCTCCCGCAATCCGCGCACAGGCCTAGAATTGCTTCTCGATCTCCTGCCGCTCCGGCAGACCTATGTGAATCTTGGTCACGATCTGCCGCAGAAGCTGATTTCAGGCATCGATCGAATGTATCCGGCGCTGCGCTTTTTCCGCCACCACAACGGCGATCTCGCGCTCTTTAACGGCGCGACCTCGACGCTTGCCAACGAGCTGATGTCGGTTCTGCGCTATGACGAAACGGCCGGCCTACCTTTCAAGGCAATGCCGCATTCGCGCTTTCAACGTCTTGCGGCGGGAAATACCATTTTGATCGCCGATACCGGCCCTCCCACAGCTGGCCCCCTGTCGCGCACGGCGCATGCGGGCTGCCTTTCATTCGAAATGTCGTCGGGTCGTCATCGCTTTATCGTTAACTCCGGCTCACCGAAATTCGCTGGCCGCCGCTATGTGCAGATGGCGCGCACGACTGCGACGCATTCGACCGTGACACTGAACGACACCTCATCCAGCCGTTTCTCGGCCTCGGAATTTCTCGGTTATGTCATGACGGATTCGGTGAAGACCGTCAGCGTCGAGCGCGCTGAAACCGACGACGGACGCGATGGCATCAAGGTCAGTCACGACGGCTATCTGAAAAATTTCGGCATCCTCCATGAGCGCGAACTGACGCTGAATGCTGCAGGTTCCATCGTCACTGGCCGTGATCGGTTGGTGCGGCAGGGCGAGCGCGTCATTGACGAACCTCTTCGTGCGGCCGCGCGCTTCCATATCCATCCGGCCATAAATGTGAAGCAGAGTGATCGCGAGTCCGTGTTGCTGACAGCGCCGGATGGCGACAGTTGGCTCTTTTCGTCGCCGGGGAACGAAGTTCTGATCACTGAAGATATCTTCTTTGCCGACGCCTCCGGCATCTGCGGTTCCGACCAGATCGAGATCGACTTCGTTTTTGCCGAGAAGCCAGAAATTCGCTGGTTTTTGTCCCGCAAGAGCTAGTCGCCGTTTGCGCAGCGGCATAGCTCGTGCTAACGCGGCGCCATTATCCTATACGTCCCTTGCCGGATGTCTCCCGAAGCCCGAACGGAGAAGGTTCATGGCCGTCACTTCCAAGAAAATCGCCGCCCCTGATAAGGTCAAGGTCAAAACCGCGCTGCTCTCCGTCTCCGACAAGGCGGGTATTGTCGAGCTTGCCCGCGCTCTTTCCGAAAAGGGCATCCGCCTGCTTTCGACAGGCGGGACGCACAAGGCCATCACAGCCGCGGGTTTGGCCGTCACCGACGTTTCCCAAGTCACCGGCTTTCCGGAAATCATGGACGGCCGTGTGAAGACGCTGCATCCGAAGGTCCACGGCGGTCTCCTGGCAATCCGTGATGATAGCGCGCATCAGGAAGCTATGAAGGCGCATGGTATCGATGGTATCGATCTTGCCGTCATAAACCTCTATCCATTCGAAGATGTGCGTGCCGCCGGTGGTGATTACCCCACGACGGTCGAGAATATCGATATCGGCGGTCCGGCAATGATCCGTGCCTCTGCCAAGAACCATGCTTACGTTACGATCCTCACCGATCCTGCAGATTACCCGGAATTGCTCGAACAGCTTACGGCCGATGCCGGCCAGACGAACTATGCGTTCCGCCAGCGTATGGCAGCCAAGGCATATGCCCGCACCGCTGCCTATGACGCGACGATCTCCAACTGGTTCGCTGAAGCGCTTTCCATCGATACGCCGCGCCATCGGGTGATCGGCGGCGTTCTGAGGGAAGAGATGCGCTACGGTGAAAATCCACATCAGAAGGCGGCTTTCTACGTCACCGGTGAAAAGCGACCAGGTGTTTCAACGGCGATGCTGCTGCAGGGCAAGCAGCTCTCCTACAACAACATCAACGACACCGATGCGGCCTACGAACTCGTCGCTGAGTTCCTGCCTGAAAAGGCACCCGCCTGCGCCATCATCAAGCACGCCAATCCTTGCGGCGTTGCCACGGGGCCAAGCCTTGTCGAAGCCTACAAACGGGCGCTCGCCTGCGATTCCGTTTCTGCGTTCGGCGGCATCATTGCGTTTAACAGCACGCTCGATGCGGAGACCGCCGAAGAAATCATCAAGCTCTTCACCGAAGTGATCATCGCTCCGGATGTAACCGAAGAAGCCAAGGCGATCGTTGCGAGGAAGCCGAATCTGCGCCTGCTTTCTGCCGGCGATCTGCCCGATCCGCGTGCCGCTGGCCTGACGGCGAAAACAGTCTCCGGCGGTCTGCTGGTCCAAAGCCGTGACAACGGCATGATCGAGGATCTGGCGCTGAAGATCGTAACCAAGCGCGCGCCAACGGCACAGGAACTGGAAGACATGAAGTTTGCCTTCAAGGTCGGCAAGCACGTGAAATCGAATGCCGTCGTTTACGCCAAAGATGGCCAGACGGCCGGCATTGGGGCCGGCCAGATGAGCCGTGTCGATTCCGCCCGTATCGCTGCTCTGAAAGCAGAGGAAGCCGCCAAGGCCCTGGGTTTGCCTACTCCGATGACACGCGGCTCTGCGGTCGCTTCGGAAGCCTTCCTGCCGTTCGCCGATGGTCTTCTGTCGATGATTGCAGCGGGCGCGACGGCAGTCATCCAGCCGGGTGGTTCGATGCGCGACCAAGAGGTGATCGACGCTGCAAACGAGCACGACGTCGCGATGGTATTCACCGGCATGCGCCATTTCCGGCATTGAGCGGACAGAACCTCAGCGCTCAGCCGGGGTACGTTTCAATCCTGCTTCCTGTCCGCCGGATAAGGGGTCGTGATCAGCAGGATCAATCCGCCCGCGAGGAAAAGGATCAGCGTTGCCATGCCTAGACGCGCTGATCCGCTGGCATAGGTTATCAGCGAGAAGAAGAGCGTTGCCATGAAGCTCGTGGCGCGGCCGGATAGCGCATAGATGCCGAAATACCGCCCTGCCTCCTGGGTGCTGACGCTGCGCGCCAGATAAGAGCGCGACGAAGCCTGGACGGGACCGAAGGCGAGGCCGATCAACAGCCCGTAAAGAATATAGGCTTTTTCCGCCGCGGTGCCGAAAAGCCCTCCGGCATCCGCCGTTGACATCGGCAGCAGGCCGAAAAGCGTATAACCCGGCCCCGTCGAAATGATCCCGAGGGTTGCGAGCAAAAGCAGCGTCAGGCTGATCAGGATCGTTGCTTTTGATCCGATCCGGCGATCAACGCGTCCGGCGATGACGCAGCCGAAAATCGCGACGACATTGAGGATGATCCCATAAAGTCCGATTTCGATCGTCGCCCAGCCAAACATGCCGGCGGCAAAGGCGCCGCCAAGGATCAGCAACCCGTTGACCCCGTCTTGATAGATCATGCGGGCAATCAGGAATTTCAGGATGCCTCTTCGGATCTTCAACTCGCTGATTGTGTTTGCGACCTGCCTGAGGCCGGTACGGACGGCAGCGGCGAGCGGCAATCCCTTCGCCGCATCGGGTGTGAAGAGGAACATCGGAATGATGAAGACGAGATACCAGACAGCGGAAATCGGCCCTGTAATGCGCGCGTCCTCACCGGTATGAGGATCAAGCCCGAACAACGGGTCGAGCCCCAACAGCGTCTTTCCCGTTTCCAGGTTTCCCGCAAGCAGCGTCACAACAGTGATGAGCACGATCATGCCGCCGAGATAGCCAAGCCCCCAGGCCGTATTGGACAGCCTGCCGACCTCATCCTTGCCCACAAGGCGCGGCATCATGGAATCGTTGAAGACGATCGAGAATTCCGCGGCGATCGACGCCAGGATCATCAACATCACCGGATAGACAACCGGCGAACCGGGCGCGGCAAACCAAAGGCCGAAGAGGCTGACAACCTTGATGATAGCGAAAAAGGCGATCCAGGGCTTGCGGGCGCCGGACTGATCGGCGATGGAGCCGAGGATGGGAGCGAGCAGGGCTATGATCACCGAAGAGATCGTCGCCGTATTGCTCCACATCGCTTGTGCCGAAACCGGATCGTCCGTCAGGCGTGAGACGAAGTAGGGTCCGAAAATGAACGTGGTCACGACCGTGAAAAACGGTTGCGCGGCCCAATCGAAAAGCATCCAGCTCCAGATGCCCTTTTCCGACGCCTTCTGTGGCGCCGGCGTTCCCGTTCCGGTCCAGTCTATTCTACTCACGCCTACGCTCCCGCTTTCGCGGCGGACTGTGTCACCTCGCCCGGTCGCGCGCAAGATCGGTTAAAAGACCGGCGGCCACTGTGATTCGCGCAAGCGTTGGATCGCCGCTGTCGCTGAGGTTTGACAGCTCTTCGGCGATGCGGTTGATCCTGATGCGATCGACTCCGTGCCACGCCTGAACCGGCAGCTTTTCCTTGCCATGCTCGGACAGCGCCGAGATGACGATATCGCGACGGGCACTGGCAATTTGGTCGATGCTGCGGGCCAGGGCCAGGCTTTCGTAGTGATCCGAGGTGAGAATGCGGGCGCCGGCTGCGAGCAGCCTTCCCACGCGGAAGGTCTGCGATACGGCAAAATAACTTTCCGCGGCACGTCCGAGCGCCTCGCCTGTGCGTTCGGCGATCTGCATGATCTCCGGCACCAGCACAAAGCCCGGCAGCCCGGCAATAACGGCGGCCAATCTCTCTGGCAGCCCGGCTTCGCGATACTCCATGGCACGCGCCTCGAACTCTGCGGGAGCTTGCGCGGCAAAGGAAGGCTTCAGTTTCTTCAACGCAGTCTGAAGCCGACTAATGGTTTCTGCTATGCCGCCTTTTGCCATGCCGGTCCTCAGGAGCAAGCGAGTCAAGACGGTGAAGCTGTGGCCGATCTCTTCATAGACACGGTTCTGCATCTGTCCGGAAATATTGCCGTCCAGCGCATCGGTCTCTGTCCAAAGCCTGGTCAGGTCGAAGCCATCGCGAGCGATGATCGCGGCACGAACGACTTCCGGCGCGGACGCCGCTGTCGCATCCATCATGCTTACCACAAAGCCGGGGCCGCCGCGATTGATTGCCTCGTTGGCAAGCACTGTTGCGATGATTTCGCGTTTCAGCCGGTGAGTTGCGATGTCGGAGGCATTGGTTTTTTGCATCTTAGCCGGGAAGTAGTTTGCAAGGGTCGACGCAAAATAAGGATCATCCGGGAGGTCGCTTGCGGTAACGGCATCGAAAAGCACGATCTTGGCGTAAGAGAGCAACACGCCGATTTCCGGCCGCGTGAGCGGCTTACCAGCAGCATAGCGCTCGGCAAGCGTCGCCTCGTCGGGAAGCGTTTCCACCTTCCGGTTGAGCTGCTTGGCCCCTTCCAGCACGCTCATGAAGCGCGCGAGCTCAAGGCCGTTAGCGGTTCCCTTGCGTTCGGTCAGCGAAATCGCCAGCGATTGCAGATAGTTGTTGCGCAGAACGAGGGCCGCGACTTCGTCCGTCATCGAGGAAAGCAGCTGATCGCGTTTTGCCCGTGTGAGCCGACCGTCATGCATCGCATTGGCGAGCGCGATCTTGATATTCACCTCGACGTCCGAAGTGTTGACGCCGGCTGAATTGTCAATCGCATCGGAATTACTCCGTCCGCCTTTCAGGCCATAAGTGATGCGGCCCTTTTGCGTGACACCGAGGTTGGCGCCCTCGCCGATCACCTTCGCCCGTACCTCATCAGCCGTGATGCGGATCGGATCGTTGGAACGATCGCCCACTTCCGTATCGGTTTCCGTCTGCGCCTTCACATAGGTGCCGATGCCGCCAAACCAGAGAAGATCTACCGGGCTCTTCAGGATTGCTGTGATGATCTCGAAGGGGGTTGCCACCGCTTTGTCGATGCCGATCGCGGCAACCGCTTCCGGGTTTAGCGTGACGGATTTCGCCGCGCGTGAAATGACCATCGCCCCTTTCGAAAGAACCGACTTGTCGAAGTCCTGCCAACTTGAACGCGGCAGGTTAAAAAGTCGCTGCCGTTCGGCGAGCGTCTTTTCCATGTCCGGATCGGGATCGATGAAGATATCACGATGGTCGAAGGCGGAAACGAGCTTGATCTTCGGAGAAAGCAGCATGCCGTTGCCGAAAACGTCGCCGGACATGTCGCCGACACCGGCCACCGTAAACGGTGTCGTCTGGATGTCGATATCCATCTCGCGGAAATGACGCTTAACGGTTTCCCAGGCGCCACGCGCGGTAATGCCCATTTTCTTGTGGTCGTAGCCGGCCGAGCCGCCTGACGCAAAGGCGTCGTCGAGCCAGAAACCAGCTTCCTGAGCCAGTGCGTTGGCGGTGTCGGAAAAGGTTGCCGTTCCCTTATCGGCGGCAACGACGAAATAGGGATCGTCGCCATCGAGCCGTACTGTATCTGCCGGAGGCACGATATCGGTGCCTGAAATGTTGTCGGTGATCGAAAGCAGGGTGCGGATATAGGTCTTGTAGGCTTCGCGGCCGGCATTGAAGATCTCATCTCGGCTGCCGCCAGCGGGCAGTTTCTTCGGATAAAAGCCGCCCTTGGCGCCGACTGGGACGATAACGGCGTTCTTCACCTGCTGCGCCTTTACAAGGCCTAGGACTTCCGTGCGATAGTCCTCGGCGCGATCGGACCAGCGCAGGCCACCGCGGGCAACCTTGCCGAAACGCAGGTGCACGCCCTCGACTTCGACGCCATAGACAAAGATTTCCCGGAAAGGCTTCGGCTCGGGCAGGCCATCGACGAGATTAGGATCGAGCTTGAAGGCAAGCATCGCCTTCGGCGAGCCATTGGCATTACGCTGGAAGTAGTTGGTCCGCAGCGTCGCATCAACGACATTGATGTACCGGCGCAGGATGCGGTCATCGTCAAGGCTCGGCACATTGGCGAGCGCCGCCTCGATCGACCGATGCAGGTCGGCGAGCTTTTTCATGCGCGCCTTCTCGTTGAGCTGCGGATCGAGCGCATCGTAAAAGAGGCGGAAGATCGAAGCGGCAATCTCTGGGTATTTATCGAGGGTCGTTGCGATGTAATCCTGCGAATAGGCGATACCTGCCTGACGAAGATAACGCGCATAGGCCCGCAGGACATTCGTCTCGCGTGCGGAAAGCCCGGCTGAAAGGATCAGCCGGTTGAAACTGTCATTGTCGATCGTGCCGTCGAAAGCAGAAATGAAGGCCTCTTCCAGGGCAGCACCATGACGGCTGAGGTCAATTTCGGCGCCACTGCGGTCTTCAAGCTCCATATCGTGTAGTACGACGATGTTGACCGAGCCGTCTGCGGTTGGAACTTCGATGTCGAAGGTCCGCTCGCTCAGCACGTTGAAACCGAGATTTTCGAGAAGCGGCACGCGGCGCGAGAGCGGAAGCTGCTCGCCAGCATGGAAAATCTTGAGTGAGAAGATCCGGCCGCGTTCCGCATCATTGCGGTAATAGAACTCGATGCGTATCGGCTCGCCGGAGGCGCAATCGGTGATATCCGGTAGATCGGCAACCGTTTCTTCAGCGGTGAAGGAATCCTGGAAGGCATTGCTGACGGCGATTTTCGGCGCCTTCGGCCCAGCCAGCGCTTCGAAGCGATCGTCCCAGCGGGCGGTGATGGCGCGGATCGCTTCCTCGAGCTTCGATTGGGGGATGCGCGGCGTTTTGCCGCCGGACCGGCCGATGATGAAGTGTACGCGCGCAACCCGCCCTTCCGGGAAGGCCGGATAATAGGCAGAGACCCGGCCGTCATAAACGGTCTTCAGATAAGTGCCGATCTTTTCGCGTACGATGGAATCGTATTCCTCGCGTGGTACATAGACGATGACCGACACAAAACGGTCGAAATGATCGATGCGCGGCAGAACGCGGACGCGCGGTCGTTCGACAAGATCGTTGATCTGTTCGGCGAAATTCGCGAGCAGTGTCGTGTCGATCTGGAAAAGATCGTCGCGTGGATAAGATTCCAGCGTGTTGTCCAACATTCGGCCGGAATGGCTCATGGGATCGAAGCCGAAATGATCTGTCACTTTGGCGACTTTGGAACGGATGAGCGGAATTTCCGATGCCGAGGAGGTGTAGGCCGTAGAGGTAAAGAGGCCGACGATGCGCAGCTCGCCAGTGACGTTGCCGTCCTTGTCGAATCGCTTGACGCCGACATAGTCCATATAGGCGCGGCGGTGGACGACAGATTTCACATTCGCCTTGGTGACGATCAGGAAATCCGGACCATCGAGAAAGGCGAGGATTTCCGGCGTCGTCGTTACGGCATCCTTGCCGGTGCGCAGCACCAATACATCCGGATCAGAAAGAATGCCGAGGCCGGCGCCTTTGTCACGCTCGACCTTCGCTTCGCTGCCCTTGCCCGAATAGACATATTCACGCATGCCAAGGAAGGTGAAGTTTTCATCGCGTAGCCAGGTGAGGAAAGCCAACGCTTCGTCCCGATCGGCCTTCTTGCGGCTGGCGCTGTAGCTGCCCAATTCGGCAATCACGGTGTCGAGTTTGGAAAGCATAGGCTTCCAGTCGGAAACAGCCTGGCGGACCTGCTCCAGCACGATCATGACGCGGTTGCGAAGGTCGTCGGATTGCGCGGTAGTCAACGGCGAAATGTGAATCTGGATATGGCTGACACGTTTTGCCGGATCGCTCGCCTCCTCAGCTGAATAAAGGACCGGCGTCTTGCCATGCTCCATCACCAGGATCGGATGCACCGCCATATAGAGATCGCGATAAGTGCTTGTGACCTCGCTCATGACGGACTCGTAAAGGAACGGCTTATTGTGATCGGTGACCGTCAGGACCGAGACCGCAACGCCGTCGGGTTCGACATCGGCCAGCGTTTCGATCGTAACGCGCGGGACCTTGCCGTCCCAGCCCGCAAGCTCCTTGGCAGAATGAGCGGCCGAAAGCGCCAGCATCTGCGGTGTGTAGCGATCGAGGTCGTCTCCGCTCGCCCGGCCGAAGAGGATTTCCGGATCGAGATGCTGCTCTTTGGCTGCAGCAGCGATCTTCTTTGCGCTTTCGATCAGCTTTTCCCGTCGCGGATGGTTTTTGGCAGCCATTGAAGACATTCCCCCGATTTGTGTGATTTGCCGCAAGTTAGCAGAAGAATTGTCGAAAAAACCCCTAAAAGAGCCTCCGCCTTGGCAGTTTTTGTGCGTTTTTGACCTTGTTTCAGTAAAATTTCAGAGGATTCTCCGATTCTAGGAAAGTGCAGGCCGGTCTTGGATTTTTTCGGCTCGCCGAGATTTCCATGCATGGATGAAGAATGGTTGACAGCTGCGCGGCAAAAGGACGATCAACAGCGCATCGAATTCAGGGTTCAAAATTACAATGCCGGATAATAGTGTCGCAGGAACGGTGATCGTGATCTCCAGCCATGTCGTTCGCGGTTCGGTCGGCAATCGTGCCGCCGTCTTCGCGCTTGAGACGCTCGGCCATCAGGTCTGGGCACTGCCGACGATCATTCTGCCCTGGCATCCCGGTCATGGCCGTTCGACCAGGCTCACTTTTGCGGAGGCCGATTTCGATGCCGCTATCGATGATCTCATCCGTGCGCCGTGGGTTGGAGAAGTGAAGGCGGTCTTGTCTGGTTATTTCGGAAACGCTGCCCAGGCTGGTTCTGTTGCCCGTCTGATCAGTGCCTTGCGCGAAAAGAATCCCGAGCTGCTTTATGTCTGCGATCCGGTGATGGGCGATCTGGGCGGCCTCTATGTGCCCGAAGCGACGGCTGAGGCGATCCGCGACCATCTGATCCCGCTTGCGTCTTTGGCGACACCCAACCGCTATGAGCTGGCCTGGATGGTGGGCGCACCGTTGGAGGACAATACAGCTGTCATGGAGGCTGCTTTGTCACTCGGCCCTTCCCGCATGCTTGTCACCTCCGCTGTTCCGATGATGGCTGGCGGCACCGGAAATCTCTATCTTTCCGGCCGCCATGCTCTGCTTGCCGAGCATCGTGTCGTCGACAAGCCGCCGAATGGACTGGGCGATCTGCTGGCGGCCGTCTTCCTCTCGCGGCTTCTTTCCGGGATGGACGACGAAAAGGCGTTGCAGCTTGCAACAGCCAGCGTCTATGAAGTGCTGGTGCGTGCGGTCAAACGCGGCAGCGATGAGCTTACGCTCGCAAGCGATGCATCAAGCCTCTCGACACCGATGGCCATGGTGCAGATGCGCCGCCTCATGCATCCCGCCCAGCGGAAAAAGAGTTAGCGGCGCCAGTTTTCGCATTTCGCATGCGCAGCAGTTGATCTTGGGGCGTCTGCGCGCTAATCGACAGTCATGCAGTGTTTTCCAAGTTCACTTCTGGACGGCTATCGCAACTTCATGAACGGGCGTTACGCTGACGCCCGCGACCGCTATAAGATGCTGGCCGAAAACGGTCAGAGTCCGAATACGCTGGTTATTGCCTGTTCAGACTCGCGCGCAGCACCGGAACTTATCTTCGACGCCGGCCCCGGTGAGCTCTTCGTCATCCGCAACGTCGCAAACATGGTGCCGCCTTACGAGCCGGATGGCCATTTCCACTCGACGTCCGCCGCTTTGGAATTTGCCGTACAGGTCTTGAAGGTTTCCGACATCGTCGTCATGGGCCATGGCCGCTGCGGCGGTATCCGTGCAGCGCTTGATCCCAATTCCGAACCGCTGTCGCCTGGTGATTTCATTGGCCGCTGGATGTCGCTCGTCCGGCCCGCTGCCGAGCAGATCCAAAGCAATGACGTGATGACTGCCGCTGAGCGCCAGACGGCGCTCGAGCGCGTCTCGATCCGCAACTCGCTCAACAACCTCAGAAGTTTTCCGGACATCAAGGCGCTTGAAGAGGCGGGGAAGATCGCCCTGCATGGGGCCTGGTTCGATATATCGACCGGCGAATTATGGGTGATGGACGCGGAAACGCGCGATTTTATCCGCCCGGAAGTATAAGCTTCGCGGGCGGGAAGCTTACTGGCCGTCGATCTGCTGGCCGATATAAGCAATTGCCTGTTGGTAGACCGTTGCGGCGTTCCAGCCGGCGATTGCTGCAAAGTTCGCTTCGCCTGGCTGATAACCGGCGCCGGCCTGCCAGCCGTGGCCTTTGAGGAAGTTTGCGGTCGAAGCCAGGGCATCAGCGCGCGAGCCAACCATGTCGACGCGGCCGTTGCCGTCGCCATCGGCTCCGAAACGGACTACATTGCGCGGCAGGAACTGCGTCTGGCCGATTTCGCCATGCGCAGCGCCGCGAGCCTGCGGGTTCAGATAGCCTTCGGAAACAAGTTGCAGAGCGGCGTAAAGCTGATCGGTGAAATAATCCGAGCGGCGGCAGTCGTAAGCGAGCGTCGAAACGGCAGACAGGGTATGCTGATTGCCCATATAACTGCCGAAGCCGGTCTCCATTCCCCAGATCGCAATCAGCGGACCGGCCGGAACCCCGTAGCGGCCTTCGATCGAGGCAAAGAGCCCTTGATTGGCGCGTTTCATGCTTCTGCCGCGGGAGATGATCGTTGCGCCGCCCCGCTTCTTCATGAATGCGTCGAAGGACAGCTTGAAGCTCTTTTGGCCCCGGTCGGCTGCGATTGTCGATTTATTATAGCTTACATTGGCGAAGGCCCGGTTCAGCACCGATGGGCTGACGCCGCTGGCGGCCGCTTCCTGCTTGAAGTCGGCAACCCAGGCTTGGAAACCCGCGCTGTTGTTGCCGCACTGGGCAGCCTCTGCCACTGCCGGAAGAGCGTGGAGTACACTCGCCGCTGCGACGATCGCCACAAAGAATTTTGTCATGCTCATCAGAAACCCCGATCTCGATCTGCATAAGCTTGGCGCCGCGCAAGAATGCCAGCAGCAGATAATTTTGTCACGATCACCTTTCGGTAGGCCCTTGCAACCTGATGGCCGTCGGCCAGTTTTCGTAGGAAGCCCCGCATAATCAGGCGATATGCGGGGCTGATAGTAAATTATGGTTAATTTTTGGTATCAGGCTGCCTTCTTGCGTGGCTTGATGAGGCCACGGTTGACGAGGAGCTCCGCAATCTGGATTGCATTCAGAGCAGCGCCCTTGCGTAGGTTGTCTGAGACCACCCATATGTTGAGGCCATTCTCGACGGTCGCATCTTCGCGGATGCGCGAAATATAGGTCGCGTCTTCGCCGGCAGATTCGTAAGGCGTGATATAGCCGCCGTTTTCGTGCTTATCGATGACGAGGCATCCTGGAGCGTCACGCAAGATCTCGCGCGCCTGATCGGCGGTGATCTCGTTTTCGAACTCGATATTGACTGATTCCGAATGGCCGATGAAAACCGGAACGCGTACCGCCGTGCACGTGACCTTGATTTTCGGGTCGAGCATCTTCTTCGTCTCGGCTAGAACCTTCCATTCTTCCTTGGTGTAGCCATCCTCCATGAAGACGTCGATATGGGGAATGACATTGAAGGCGATGCGCTTGGTGAACTTCTTGTTTTCGATCGGATCGGCAACGAAGACGGCGCGTGTCTGGTTGAAGAGCTCGTCCATGCCGTCCTTGCCTGCGCCGGAAACCGACTGGTAGGTCGAGACGACAACGCGTTTGATCTTGGCGAAGTCATGCAGTGGCTTCAAAGCAACGACGAGCTGTGCGGTCGAGCAATTCGGGTTGGCGATGATGTTGCGCTTGGTGAACTGCGTCACGGCATCCGGGTTCACTTCCGGAACGATCAGCGGCACGTCGGCGTCGTAGCGCCAGGCCGAGGAGTTGTCGATCACGACGCATCCCTGCTGGCCGATCTTCGGGGAGAACTTCTTGGACACCTCGCCACCCGCAGACATCAGGCAGATGTCTGTGTCGGAGAAATCGTAGTTCTCCAGATTGGAAACCTTTAGTGTCCGGTCACCGTAGGAAACTTCCGTACCCTGCGAACGCGCGGAGGCGAGCGCCACGACTTCGTCGGCGGGGAAGCCGCGCTCCGAGAGGATGTTGAGCATCTCCCGGCCCACATTTCCGGTCGCTCCCGCAACTGCAACTTTGAAACCCATTTCAAGCTCTCTTTCTCTTCTCTCCTCTTGTCCGGTGAGGGGGGAAAGCGCGAAACGATCGCGGCTTCCTGTCCCCAGCCGGGCCGGGGAGAGAGCGGCAGGCCAGAGACGTCAGACGGTTTTCGTCGTCGTTTTGGCCTTGGTTTTGGAAGAAACCGGAACAGCAATATCCATCCCGGCACCTGGTGCCAGATCATTGCGTGCGGCAATGGCATGTTCGTCGCGAACCATGGATATTCCTTTCCGCCGTTGCTCATAAAAGGTTTTCCACAGGAGTCAAGGTTTTTGCAACCTTGCTCTGTTAAGCACCTGGGCAGAGGTTGCGGCCCAAATCGGAAGAAGCCTTGCCTGCGACAATCTGTGCATAGGCATTAGACTAAAGTCATAATCCCAAAGCCGCTCTCTTTCTCCGAATCCTTTTCTGTCACACTCTCGTCAGGCGAGTTGCGTCCAAGGATGCTTTGAGGAGAGCTTGGGACGCGTCTCGTTGCTTATCACTCTGTGGAGGACAGACAATGGCAAATGTCGCAAGCGTCGGAGACGCGAGGGTCGGCCCGATGACAGGCGAGGAGAAGAAGGTCATCTTCGCCTCGTCGCTCGGGACTGTTTTCGAATGGTATGACTTCTATCTTTACGGTTCACTCGCCACCTATATCGGCGCTACCTTTTTCAGCCAGTATCCGGAAACGACGCGAAACATCTTCGCGCTGCTCGCCTTTGCAGCGGGTTTCCTGGTGCGCCCGTTCGGCGCTCTGGTCTTCGGCCGCCTCGGCGATCTGGTCGGCCGCAAATATACCTTCCTGATCACGATCCTGATCATGGGTCTGTCGACCTTCCTCGTCGGTATCCTTCCAGGGGCGGCGTCGATCGGTATCGCAGCCCCGATCATCCTGGTCGGTCTTCGCCTGCTGCAGGGCTTGGCGCTCGGCGGTGAATACGGTGGTGCAGCGACCTATGTGGCCGAACATGCGCCGCACGGCCGGCGCGGCTTCTTCACGTCATGGATCCAGACGACGGCAACACTCGGCCTGTTCCTTTCGCTGCTGATCATTCTCTTCGTCCAGTCCATGCTCGGCGCCGCCGATTTCGCCGCCTGGGGCTGGCGCATCCCGTTCCTCGTCTCGGTCGTGCTGCTCGGCGTTTCCGTCTGGATCCGTCTGAAGATGAACGAGTCCCCTGCCTTCCAGAAGATGAAGGCCGAGGGCAAGGGTTCGAAGGCACCGCTGACGGAAGCCTTCGGCCAGTGGCGCAACGCTAAGGTGGCGCTGCTTGCGCTCTTTGGCGCCGTCATGGGGCAGGCTGTCGTCTGGTATTGCGGTCAGTTCTACGCGCTGTTCTTCCTGCAGAACATCCTGAAAGTAGACGCGCAGTCGACGAACCTGATGGTCGCTGCATCGTTGTTGCTCGGCACCGGCTTCTTCGTTTTCTTCGGCTGGCTTTCCGACAAGATCGGCCGCAAGCCGATCATCATGGCCGGCCTCCTGCTCGCCATGGTGACTTACTTCCCGCTGTTCAAGGCTCTGACCAATTTCGCCAATCCGGCGCTTGCAGAGGCGCAGGCCACGATCCGCGCAACGGTCACTGCGGCACCGGGCGATTGCAAGTTCCAGTTCAACCCGACCGGTACCGCGAAGTTTACCACTTCGTGCGATATCGCCACGTCATTCCTGACGAAGAACTCGGTGCCTTATGATGTCGTCAGCGGCGCCGCCGGTTCGGCCGCCACGGTCAAAATCGCCGACGACACGATTACCAGCTATGATGCCGCGGCCGCTGGCGACAAGGCAAAAGCCATGAACGGCGCCTTCGAAAAGGGCATCAACATCGCACTTCGCGATGCTGGCTACCCCCTGGTTCGCGGTGCGGCCAAGGTTCCGGAATCCAAGCTCGATGCCTTTATCGCCGCCAATCCGGAGCTGGCTCTCAATGCTGATGCGGTTCGTGCAGGTCAGAAGGAGACCGTCCCGGCCTCCAAGCTCGTGACCGACAAGCTGCTGACAGCCGACGAGGCCAAGGGCGTCACCGACATGACTGTCTACACGGTCGCCAACGGTGGTACTTTCACCATGGTTGCCGATCCGGCAAGGCTCAACTGGGTGGGCGTCATCGCTGTCCTGACCGTCCTCGTCATCTACGTGACGATGGTCTACGGGCCGATCGCTGCCCTTTTGGTCGAGCTCTTCCCGACCCGGATCCGCTATACCGGCATGTCGCTGCCCTATCACATCGGCAACGGCTGGTTCGGTGGTCTGCTTCCGGCAACCGCCTTCGCGATGAGCGCCTTTAAGGGCGACATCTATTACGGTCTCTGGTACCCGATCATCTTTGCGGGCATCACCCTGGTCATCGGCATGATTTTCCTGCCGGAAACCAAGGACCGCGATATCCGCACGATGGACTGAGACAAACCATCAGATTTGAGAAACGGGACCCGGCGCCTCTAACGGCGCCGGGTTTTTTACATCCGCAGCAGCCCGCCGGGCGTCGGCCGTCCGTCACGACCCGGGTTGAAGAGCAGGCCTTAGCGCGAACAGACGATCGCGGTCGTCCGTGGCCGCATCATCCGTTCGAAACTGTTTAGGAACAGCACAACGGCAGCAGAAGGCAACGACAGTTTTTTGAGCAGAGGCTCAAATAAGCCTGCTGAGCCGTGGCACAGGCCAGCCTTCGCGGCCGACGGCAAAGACCAGACCGAAACGGGCAAAAAGGATTGAGACGGCAAATGCGAGCCAGGCGCCGAGTGCCAGTCCTGCTACGACATCGCTCGGATAGTGGACGCCGATGATGATGCGGGTCGCACCGAGCCAGAGCCCGATACCTATGAAAATGAGCCTGACGTGCGGAAAAAGGAGGATGAGTGCCACAAAGAGCGCGCCGATATTGGCCGAATGACCTGAGGGGAAGCTTTGATGCAGGAAATCCATGTTCAAGGGCGAGAAACTGAAAATGCCCTCCTGCTCATAAATGAGCGGGCGCGCCCGCCCGATCAAAAATTTCAAAGTGTTGGCACAGACACTGGCCAGGATTACGGAGAGACCGACATAGGCTGTCATCTGGACGAAATAGACCATACGGAATTGACGGCGGACTTTCCAAAGGCGCCGGCGAACGGCGTAACCGGTGGCGAGAATGGTGCAGAGCCCCGCAAGGATCCAAGCAAGGCGGCCGATATCCGTTACGTCGCCGGCGATCGATACCAAGGGAGGCGAAAGGCTTTTCGCTGCCTGTCCGAGCGGCCTGTCGAAGACAAAAAAGGCAATGACGACCAAATTGATCGCGGAAAGCGTGAACGCCTTCCAGGGAACTCTGCGATGGATCGTGCGTCGGGCGTCATAGCGCTTGCCGAGATAGGACCGGCAGCCTGGTTTGTGATCGGCGATATTGCTCATTCCATCCCTTCGTCGTTTTGCCCTTCGTCGTTTTGCAGGACATAGGAACCGGGGCTGATACCTTCAATAAAAAGCCCTCCGTACCGATAGATACGAAGGGCGGAAAAGCGTTTCACGTGAAATATCAGGCAGAAAGCGTCTTGAACTCGGCAAGGATCGCCTGGCCCATTTCAACAGTTCCAACCTTCTTGGCGCCTTCGGCCATGATGTCGGCCGTGCGGATACCCTTATCCAGAACGTTGGCGATCGCCTTCTCAAGATTGTCGGCTTCCTTCACGAGGTTGAAGGAATAACGCAGGCACATGGCGAAGGAGGCGATCATCGCAATCGGGTTGGCGATGCCCTTGCCGGCGATGTCGGGAGCGGAGCCGTGGACCGGTTCGTAGAGCGCCTTGCGTTTGCCTGTCTTGCCATCCGGCGCACCGAGAGAAGCAGACGGCAGCATGCCAAGCGAGCCGGTCAGCATCGCCGCGACGTCGGAAAGCATGTCGCCGAAGAGGTTGTCGGTGACGATGACATCGAACTGTTTAGGCTGGCGCACCAGCTGCATGCCGCCGGCATCGGCCAGCATGTGCTCAAGCTGGACGTCGGAATATTTTGCCTTGTGTGTCTCGGTCACGACCTGATTCCAGAGCACGCCCGACTTCATGACGTTGCGCTTTTCCATGGAGCAGACACGGTTTTGACGGGTTCGGGCCATCTCGAAGGCGACGCCGGCAATGCGTTCGATTTCGTAAGTGTCGTAGACCTGCGTATCGATGCCGCGTTTCTGGCCGTTGCCAAGATCGATAATCTCCTTCGGCTCGCCGAAATAGACGCCGCCCGTCAGCTCGCGGATGATGAGAATGTCGAGACCTTCGACAAGTTCCGGCTTCAGGGAGGAGGCGGAGGCAAGCGCCGGATAGCAGATTGCCGGGCGCAGGTTTGCGAAGAGTTCCAAGTCCTTGCGCAGGCGCAGAAGGCCCGCTTCCGGGCGTACTTCATAAGGCACGCTGTCCCATTTCGGACCGCCGACTGCACCAAAGAGAACCGCATCTGCCGCCAGCGCCTTTTTCATGTCGTCTTCGGAGATGGCCGCGCCATGCGCATCGTAGGCACTGCCGCCGACAAGGCCTTCACCGATAACGAAGCCGGCGTTCATCGCCTCGTTCATGTAAGCAATGATCTTGCGGACCTCGTCCATTGCCTCGGGACCGATGCCGTCGCCCGGCAGCAGGAAAAGATTGCGCGCTGTCATGAAACCCTCCGCGTAAAAACAAGTTGCGGCTTCTTAGACCCCGCCGGACGCCATTTCAAGGAACAGAACAGCTGAATCGGTACGGTTTGCTGCCGCACGATGGCGATGTGCATCCCGGCTTGGAAGCAAAGAAAAAGCCGGGTCGAAGCCCGGCTTGATCACATGCCGTGTTTGGGCGACTAAGCTGCCCAGGGACGCGATGCGGCGTTCGACTTTTCGAACTTGTCGATCGCCGAGGCCTTTTCCAGCGTCAGGCCGATATCATCGAGACCGTTCAGCAGGCAGTGGCGCTTGAATTCGTCGAGGTCGAACTTGATCGAACCACCGTCCGGGCCGGTGATTTCCAGGTTTTCGAGATCGACTGTCAGGATGGCGTTGGAACCGCGCGAAGCGTCATCCATCAGTTTGTCGAGGTCTTCCTGGCTGACTCTGATCGGGAGAATGCCGTTCTTGAAACAGTTGTTGTAGAAGATGTCCGCGAAGCTTGTGGAGATGACGCAGCGGATGCCGAAATCGAGAAGCGCCCACGGGGCATGCTCACGCGAGGAACCGCAGCCAAAATTATCGCCAGTAACGAGAATCTTGGCATTCTGATAGGCCGGCTTGTTGAGCACGAAATCCGGGTTCGGCGTGCCGTCTTCGTTGTAGCGGGCTTCCGCGAAGAGACCCTTGCCGAGGCCGGTGCGCTTGATGGTCTTCAGATAATCCTTGGGAATGATCATGTCCGTGTCGATATTGACGACCGGGAGGGGTGCTGCAACGCCCGTGAGCTTCACGAACTTTTCCATGGAAACCTGCCTTTGTATGCCGTTTTTCAACGATTGCTCCGGCAATAGAGCAAAACGCCGTAAAAATGAAGGAGAATCTTGGAACGCGTTTAGAGATCGATGATCGTGCCGCGGCCGTCGTTCCAGATGCGCATTTCGCGCTTTGGCTCAGCCTTGGCGCGGACGGGCGCCGGCTTCATCTTCATCGAAAGCGCGCGGCCGGCCATGAGCACGGTCAGGATACCGCCAACGGCGAGCGTCACCGAAAAGGTGAGAGCAGCGAGCGCCACGAATACAGTGATCCCTGCCAGCATGAGGAAGACGGAGCGTATATTCTGCATGAGTTTAGACCTTTCTTCGAAAGGAATGTGGTCCTTGTTTTTTATTTCTGCAAGTCAAGCATGGCTTTTTGTTGTCTTGTCACTCTTCACAAAGCTTGGCACACATTCGTGATGGACCAGAATTCGCCCATCCGTTCCTTCAGTTTGCACCGCTCTGTGCTGAGCGTTCCCGCAATCAATCTCCGCGCGCTCGAAAAGACCCATGCGCTCGACTGCGATGCCGTCATTTTCGATCTCGAAGATTCCGTGGCGTTGGAAAAGAAGGAGGAGGCTCGTGAAAACCTGAAAGCCTTCTTTTCGGGCAAGCCACTTACGAACAAGGAAAAGATCATCCGTATCAATGCGCTTTCGTCGGGTTTCGGCCATGCCGACATGGAGCTAGTACAGGCGCTGCGGCCAGATGCGGTGCTTTTGCCGAAGGTGGACGAACCGCAGGATGTCATGGCCGTGAGCGACCTTCTTGCTGATGCCGATCAGCCAGAGACCTTGCGTATTTGGGCGATGATCGAGACGCCGCGCGGTATCCTGAACGCGGCGGCAATCGCAGAGGCTGGCCGCACGCTCGGCTCGAGACTCGATTGCTTCGTCGTCGGGCTGAACGATCTGCGCAAGGAGACCGGCGTTCTGCCTCAACCGGGCCGAAGCTATCTCGTGCCGTGGCTGATGCAGGTCATCCTCGCCGTGCGCGCCTATGGTCTCGATGCGATCGATAGCGTTTTCAATGATTTTAAGGAAACAGATGCCTTTGAGGCCGAATGCGCGCATGCCCGGGCCATGGGCTACGATGGCAAAATGCTGATCCATCCGCTGCAGATCGAGGCTGCCAACCGGCACTTCGCTCCCGATGAGACTGCCATCCGGGAGGCGGAAGAAATCATCGCCGCTTTCGGCGATCCTTCGGCCGAAGGCCTCAACGTCATCACTTTGAACGGCCGGATGATCGAGCGGCTGCATCTTGTCCAGGCGCAAAGCCTGGTCCATAAAGCCCGCCTGATTGCTGAACGCCAGACTATTAAACGAAAGCCTTTATCATGAAGCTCTATCGCCTTTTGACCGGCCAGGACGACGCCGCGTTCTGCCATCGCGTAACCGATGCGCTCAACAAGGGTTGGTCGCTTCACGGTGCACCGTCGCTGACCTACAATATTCAGACCGGCCAGGTGATTGCCGGCCAGGCGATCGTCAAAGAGGTCGAAGGCAAGGATTATCATCCGGAGATGAAGCTCTCGGAGCAATAGCTTAACGCTCGACCGCTTCCTCGACGCTCGCTTCGATCCGCTCCATGTCGTCATCGCTCAGGCCGAAATGGTGACCGATCTCATGGATGAGGACGTGGGTGATGATGTCTCCGAGCGTTTCATCGTTTTCCGCCCAATAATCCAAAATGGGACGCCGGTAGAGGCGGATACGATTGGGCATCTCGCCGGTCTCGACCGTGAAGCGCTCGGAAATGCCCCGGCCTTCGAAGAGGCCAAGTAGGTCGAACGGCGTTTCCAGCGCCATATCCTCGAAAACATCGTCGTCCGGAAAATCTTCGATTTCGATCGTTAGATTGTCGGTGAGCGAGCGGAATTCATCTGGCAAGTGGCTATAGGCCTCCATCGCCAGGGACTCGAATGTGCTGAGCGTTGGGGCATGGCGGTCCCGCCAATCCTCGCTCTGGTCTATGCGGGCCATGAAAATTCCCTTCCTTTGGCGCCCATATAGAACCTTTGCGGAGGATTTTCGAGTGTGGAATCAAAGGCAGGAATAAATTCATAAGAATTGGTTGTTGACTCTTTTGGAAAGCTCTGGAATCCATAGGAACATAACAGGAACAATCTGACTTTGGAGTGAACGTCATGGCGCAGACGGCCGTGGCGCGCGAGCAGCTTTTTGCGCTCCGCGAGACCATTGCGAAACTCGAAGGCAAGCCGGCACCGGCGCTTGCGGCGGCGGCGCAAGCGGCTTTTGCGGCTGGCGATGAAACCTATTCGAGACCTGCAAAAACGCCGCTGCGTCTCTCCTTTGACATTCCAATTCTCGATGAAGCGCTCGAAGGCGGTCTGCCGCTTAACGGCATTACCGAAGTCCGGTCTCCGATGCTGCGGGATGCAGCTGGCGCCAGCGGTTTCGTGCTGGCGCTTGCGGCCTGGCTGCAGCGGCTGGAGGCGACGGATGGCATGCCGGTTCTTTGGATTGGTGACAGAATATGCACAATGGAAGCAGGGCGTCCTTATGCTGTTGGCCTCAAGGATTTCGGATTGGAGCCGGAACGCTTTCTCATGGCCTCGCCACACAAGCTGGAAGAGGCGCTGTGGCTTGCCGAAACGGCTGTCGAAAGCGGCGTCTTCCCAGCAACGATCCTGGAGGTCCGCGGCAATCCGGCCCAATTCGGTCTTACAGAAAGCCGGCGATTGAGCATGCGGGCAAGGGCTTCCGGCCGCCCACTCTTTCTGTTGCGACAGGGCGGCGAGGAGGAGGCGAGCAGCGCCTTTTTCCGATTCCGTGCCGAACCTGCGCCAGCCAGCACACGGCCTCTGCCGGATGGTTCGATGTTAGACGGCGGCATCGGCAATCCGGTTTTTCGTCTCATCCTGGAGAAGAGCCGCAACCCGGCTCCCCTCTCCCTTCTTCTGGAGTGGAACCCTCATGACCGCCGGTTTTTCCCCGTTAGCCAACCAGAGCGCACTCGTTCTCCAGGCGAGCAATCAGCGCATTCTGTCGCTCAGCTTTCCCCATCTTCCAACCGACCGGATCGCCCGCAAGAGGTGGGGTCTGTCCTGGCGTTCGGCCGGACGCCCTGACGCGCCGCCGATCGTCTGTTCTGGACGGCTCAGCAATGCCATGCGGCTAACGGCGCTCGATGAGGTGGCGGAACGGATTAAACTGAAGAAAAACCAGGGCGTGGCAGAAGCGCGTGCCATATACCCGCTTCTGGATGTCATCGAGGAAGACCTGGCCGCCGATCGCCGGCTTCTCGAAGGCATCGCCGATTGGTGCGACCGCTATACGCCGCTGGTGGCATTCGACGGCCAGGACGGACTGTTTCTGGATATTACCGGCTGCGCTCATCTCTTTGGCGGCGAAAAGGCCATGCTCAAGGATATCCTTTCCCGGCTCTTCCATATGGGGTTCGATGTCCGCGGCGCGATCTCTTCGTCGCCGGGCCTTTCCTGGGCCGTTTCCCGCTTCGGGGATGGTGGCGTCATCGAAACCGATGAGATGGAACATGCGCTGGCATCACTGCCGGTCGCAGCCCTTCGCCTGGAGGAAGGGACGATCGAGGCACTGAAGAAGCTCGGCCTCAAATATATCGGCGACCTCCTGTCTGCCCCACGCGCACCGTTGGCCCGCCGTTTCGGCCCGCAACTCCTGCTCAGGCTCGACCAGGCGCTTGGAGTGGAAGAGGAGGCGGTTTCCCCGCGGCGGCCCGTTGCCAGTCTTTCCGCCGAACGACGCCTCCTCGAGCCGATCGGTACGGAAGAAGATATCCTCGCCGTCACCGGCCAGATCGCCGTATCACTGAAAGCCTCGCTTGAGGCACGCGGCGCCGGTGGTCGTGTATTCGAACTCGTGCTGTTTCGCGTCGACGGCAGGGTCTTCAGGATTTCCGTCGGGGCCTCACAGCCTCTCAGGGATCCGAAACATATCGCTTCGCTTTTCTGCGAGCGTCTGCAGGCAATCCACGACGATTTCGATGTCGGCTACGGCTTTGAAATCCTGCGGCTGAATGTGCTGCGCCATGATCCCTTCAATGCGGCGCAGGGGGATTTCGAAGGAGGCCGACAGAGGGAGACATCGCTTGCGGCGTTCATCGACAAAATTGCAGCCCGCCTCGGCGCGGATTGCCTGCAGGGATTTCAACTGCGCGAGAGCCATGTGCCGGAGCGGGCGGCGATTGCAATACCCGCCATGGAGGGCGCTCAGGCACGCCGCAAGGCGGAGGAAGGAAATCCGTTTCCTTCCAGAAGTGAGCGTCCCCTGCGGCTTTTTGCCAGGGCCGAGCAAGTGGAGGCCCTGCTTGCCGAAGTGCCCGACGGTCCGCCGCAAATCTTCCTCTGGCGGCGCATGCAGCATCGCGTCGCAAGAAGCGAGGGACCGGAGCGACTTGCCATGGAATGGTGGATCGATGGCGCGGACGCCGAGGCACGGGATTATTTCCGAATAGAGGATGATTTCGGTCACCGCTTCTGGATCTATCGCGAAGGTTTTTACGGGCATGACCTTCCTCCTCGCTGGTTCATGCATGGGCTCTTTGCATGAACACGACGCCCCCATTTTTCGAGATTGGTGCAAGAACCAACTTCTCGTTTCTTGAAGGAGCCTCCAGTCCTGAGGAGATGGTGGTGCAGGCAGGTTGCCTGAAGCTCGGTGGACTCGGGATAGCTGACAAGAATTCGGTTGCCGGGGTCGTGCGGGCGCATGCGCAGGCGGAGGAGATCAGGAAAAAATTCGAGAGGAAGGAAGCCGGCCTTCTGGAAGAGGACGAGAAGAAGCAGATCATTCCCGATCCGATCCGAATCCAGCCAGGTGCGCGTCTCGTCTTTTCGGATGGAACTCCGGATGTTCTTGCCTATCCAAGGAACAGGCGAGGGTGGGCGCATCTCTGCCGTCTTCTGAGCGCGGGAAATCTAAAGCCGGAGGCGGAGAAAGGCTCCTGCATCCTCACCGAGGCGGAGATTATGGAATGGGGAGACGAGATGATGCTCGCCCTTGTTCCTGACCGGCTCGTTGTGAATGATGCCGTTGGCCAACAAGCATTTGAGAATTGCCTGCAGCGGTTTCGAAAACGCTTTCGCAAGTCATTCCATATGGCGCTGGCGCCGGCTTATGACGGCCGCGACAAACAGGTTTTTGCAATCCTTTCCATGCTTGCCGCCCGCAACCGCATTCCGCTGATCGTGACCAATCAGCCTCTTTATCATCATCCTGACCGGCGGCCTCTTTCCGATATCGTGATTGCGATCCGCAAGCATGTTCCGATTGCCGAAGCCGGTTTCCTTCTGGCGCCGAACGCAGAGCGCTATCTCAAAGGAACGCGGGAAATGGTGCGTCTCTTCAAGGACTATCCCGACGCGATCGACAACACGCGTGCATTCTTCTCCAGCTTGACCTTTTCGCTCAAGGAGCTGGAGCACAATTATCCGCCTGAAAACGATCCCGGCGAAACGCCGTTTGAAACGCTCGAACGGTTGACCTGGGCCGGAGCTGGAAAGCGCTACCACCCGCAGCCTGTTCCGCAGAAAATCGTGACGCAGATCGAATACGAACTGGATCTCATAAGACAGAAAAACTACGCTTCCTATTTCCTGACAGTTTACAAAATCATTCAACACGCCCGCTATGAGCTCGGGGTTCTGTGCCAGGGCCGCGGATCGGCTGCGAATTCTGTCATCTGCTATTGCCTTGAAATAACGGAAGTCGATCCGAACAAGGCCACCTTGCTTTTCGATCGGTTCATCTCGATGGACCGGGATGAACCGCCGGATATCGATGTCGATTTCGAGCACGACAGGCGCGAAGAAGTCATCCAGTACATCTATAAAAGATACGGTATAGAGCATGCCGGGCTGACAGCGGGGGTGACCACCTATCGCACCCGCTCTGCTGGCCGCGAAGTCGCCAAGGCCTTCGGGCTTTCGGAAGATGTCCAATCGGCAATCAGCAGCCTCGTCTGGGGCTGGTCGGAAGACAATCTGTCGGAGCGCGATGCAAAGGCGGCCGGTCTCGACATTAGCGATCCGGTGACGAAGAACGTCCTCAGATATGCGTCCGAGCTTCTCGGCTTTCCGCGTCACCTCACCCAGCATGTCGGCGGATTTGTCATCACCCGGGACCGGCTCGACGAAGTCGTGCCCATCATGAAGACGGCGATGCCGGACCGCTACATGATCGAGTGGGACAAGGATGATCTCGACAATGTCAAGATTCTCAAGGTCGATGTTCTGGCGCTTGGGATGCTGACCTGTCTTCGCAAGGCCTTCGAACTTCTTCAGCTGCACTACGACGTGAAGAAAACGCTCGCCGATCTCGGCAACAAGGAGCATGGGGAAGAGGGCAAACCGGTTTACGAGATGATGTGCCGGGCCGATACGCTGGGCGTCTTCCAGATCGAGAGCCGTGCGCAGATGAGCATGCTGCCGCGTCTGAAGCCGAGGGAATTCTACGATCTCGTCATCGAGGTGGCAATCGTCCGGCCGGGACCGATACAGGGCGACATGGTGCACCCCTACCTCAAGAGACGGGAGCAGAAAACACCCATCGAGTACCCCAGCAAGGAATTGAAGGCGGTGCTGGAAAGAACCCTCGGCGTTCCCCTGTTTCAGGAACAGGCAATGCAGATTGCGATCACCGCCGCAGGCTTCAAGCCGGCGGAAGCCGATCGGCTTCGGCGGGCGATGGCGACGTTCAAGAGAACCGGCACGATCGGCAATTTCGAGAAGCGATTCATCGAAGGAATGGTTTCGAGAAACTATTCGTCTGAATTTGCGCGGCAGTGTTTCAATCAAATCAAAGGCTTCGGCGAATACGGCTTTCCGGAAAGCCATGCGGCCTCCTTCGCGTTGCTCGTCTATGCTTCATCCTGGATCAAGGCCTACTATCCCGATGTCTTCTGTGCGGCGATGCTGAACTCGCAGCCAATGGGGTTTTACGCGCCGGCGCAATTGGTCCGGGATGCCAGAGAGCACGGCGTGGAAATTCGTGCGGTGGATATCAATCATTCGGATTGGGATTGCCTCTTGGAGGATGCGCATTTCGACAAGTCAAAGATCGACTTCCGGCACAGGGACATGAACAAGATCATCCGGACGAAGAGGGCAGTTCGCCTCGGTTTCCGGCAGGTGAAGGGCCTTTCCGGCGACCTGATAAAAGCGAAATTGATCGCAAATCGAGGTGCCGGCTATAGCTCGATCCGCGATCTATGGCTACGCTCGGGCCTTGAAAAATCGGATATCGAACGGCTGGCAGATGCAGATGCGTTCGGTTCCATCGGCTTGTCGCGGCGAGAGGCGCTCTGGGCAGCGCGGGCGCTTGATGTGAAAAGTGCCGCAGAAAGGTTGCCTTTGTTCGATCGGGTGTCCCATGTCGATCTCCAGGTCGAACCGAGGGTGACATTGCCTGAAATGATGCCGGGCGAACAGGTGGTCGAGGATTATCGCTATCTCTCGCTGTCACTGAAAGCGCACCCTATCTCCTTCCTGCGAGAGGATTTCCAAAGAGCAGGGATTACGCGCAATGTCGATCTTCTGGCCGTGCCGAACGGAAAGAGGGTGACGATTGCCGGGCTGGTGTTGGTACGCCAGCGCCCGGGTTCGGCCAAGGGCGTGATCTTCATGACGCTTGAGGATGAAACGGGTGTTGCCAATGCCATTGTTTGGAAAAAGGCCTTCGAGAAATACCGCTCGGTTGTCATGGGCGCGCGGCTCGTGAAAATCCATGGCAAATTGCAAAGTCAGAGCGGCGTCATTCACACTGTGGTCGAGAATATCGAAGACATGACGCCCGCTCTCGGCCTTCTGCAGAAGGAAGCGCAGCGCTTTGGTCTTTGCGAACGCGCCGACGAGGCGATGCGGCCGACGGCCGATCCGCGTGGAAAAGAGATGGCGCGTATCCTCGAAAAGGGGGCCATCGAAAGTCGAGTGATATCAACAGGCATTGAGACGAATGCTGGGGAGACCGCAAAGGTCATGCCGAAGGGGCGCAACTTTCACTGATGGGTTAGCTAGCTGATCGATGATGTTGCCATGTCAGCGTGCCCAGCCATGAGACGCTCCAAGCGCGCCTCGTGATTGCCCCGTCACGTAACTTTGTCGCGCGGGCACGCCGTCGTTGCGAGCAGTGCCCTCAAGCCCTTACCGCACTCAACTTGGCACAGGCCCTAAAAGTTTCTGGCGGGATATTCATTTTAATGATATTCGAATATCCGTAAGGGAGATATCCAATGCCACTTTATGTCCGCGATGATGATGTGCTGGCGATGGCCGCCGAGCTGCAGAAGCTCATGAAAGCGCCCAGCAAGACGGAGGCTGTCAGGACCGCGCTGCGCCATGAGATCGAGCGCACGCGCAAAAGCATGCCCATTCGCGAGCGTTTGGCAAGGGCGCGCGCAAAGGCGCAGGAGATCGGCCCCGGCGATCCGAATTTCGACATGAAGAAGTACACCGATGAAATGTGGGGCGACATGTGATGTTCATCGACGCTTCCGCGATCGTCGCCATACTCAGGCCGGAACCGGATGCAAACGAACTAATGGATCGGCTCGAGAAGGCCGGGGGCCCTTTCTTTGTCTCACCGCTCGTTCGATACGAGGCGACAATCTCTCTTGCCCGCGCTCAAGCGCAGCAGATCAAGAAGAACACCGCTCCGACTCCCGAAATGGTCGCGATCGCCCGCGAGGCAGTCGACTATTTCGTTCAGGACCTGGAGGCGCGCGAGATCGCGATATCGAGCGACATCGGCCGGATTGCGATCGACGCGGCCATGACATACGGAAAGGCCATCAGCCACCCGGCCGACCTCAATTTCGGGGATTGCTACGCCTATGCGTGCGCCAAGGCTTATCGCCTCAAGCTCGTCTATAAGGGCGACGACTTCGCCAAAACCGATTTGGCTTAGGTCGGAAAGGACACAAGTGCGATCAGGACCGAGATGTCCGTCGCAGCCTCGGACTTTCTTCGCGGGCGGTGCTGGTGCTAGGACCGCAAAGCGCGACGTCCTACCGCGCAGAGCGATCGGGCCGATGGTCGCGTCGACGTTGGCCTGGTCACCGCCTGCGGTGCGGGTCGTCTGCAGTCGTGCTTGGAGATCACTGGCTGGTCTGTCCCGCCAGTCCCGCTCACTTGGCGAGATTGTCCCGCTTCAGCAGGCCGCCGAAAGCTTCTCTCCGTCGTTATACCTTTTTTGGGAAACGGTATAACCGGCCAGGTGGGCTTAAGAGCCGTGTCGTAGGGATTGTCGTCGGATAATAGGAACCAGCCCGAGACGTTGTAACTTTTCTGCATCGTAACAACGCGAGGAGAGCAGGGGAGGGACCGTCATAAGGATCGTCTTCTCGATAGACGAATCCAGATTGCGCACCCGCTTCTGGGACAATGCCCGCGCGCCGATGCCACAGACAACGGGAACCGAAAAATACGGCCAGACCGCGCGAGCGATGATCTGCGGCCAAAAGCGGTGGTTCTTGTAGCTGTGCTTGCTCATCGCAGCTGGATATTTCCGACAGGTGGTCAACGATTCCTGTCGCTCGCCGCGCCTTCTACCTCGATTTTTTTCTTGACAGTCACCATCTTCTTTTGCAGAAAACACGATAGTCAGTATCATGTTTGGAAATGAAGACGTGCTCGTCTGCAGTTGCAACTATATAACCGACAAGGAAATCCGGGAGGTCATCAACGGCCTTCTCGATGAAGACTGTTGGCAGCTTATCGTGCCTGCGAAGGTCTATCACGCCATGGAAAAGCGCGGCCGTTGCTGCGGCTGTTTCCCCAACGTCGTCGATATCATCATCCGAACGACCGAAGAATATCACGCCCGCCGCGACTCGACGGATGACGAGATATTTGATTTCATGTCCCGCCTGAAACAATTCCATGAAGAAAACAGGAGAGCGGACATTGAAAGGCGACAAAAAGGTCATCGAGCGGCTTAACGAGGCACTTTTCCTCGAACTCGGCGCAGTTAACCAATATTGGGTTCACTACCGCCTGTTGGAAGACTGGGGCTATACCAAACTCGCCAAGAAGGAGCGCGCCGAATCCATTGAAGAGATGCATCATGCCGACCGTCTTGTCGCACGCATCATCTTCCTTGAGGGGCATCCAAACCTGCAGACGCTTGCTCCCTTGCGCATCGGCCAGAACGTCAGGGAAGTTCTGGAAGCCGATCTCGCCGGCGAGTATGATGCCCGCACAGCTTACAAGAAGTCGCGCGACATCTGTCATGACGCCGGTGACTATGTCTCCATGAAGCTCTTCGAGGAGCTCCTTGCCGATGAGGAAGGCCATATCGACTTCCTCGAAACGCAGCTCGACTTGCTCGAGAAGATCGGCGAAGCCAAGTATGGCCAGCTGAACGCCGACTCTGCCAACGAGGCCGAGTGATTGAACCTTCAATGCCAACCGGCCGCAAAAATGCGGCCGGTTGGCATTTCACGTCGAGGACGCGTGTTGCGGCAGGATGGAATTGTATTCTGGCGAACAAGGGTAGTACCTCATGGCGGCCCCTCACGCCGTCGCGAACCTCGGCCCCTTGCGCCTGCTTGGCCGAGGATCCAACCTTCCCACCGACCAACAACCTTATCATCCGGCACGCCATCACCCCGATAGCCATCGACCACATCGAGCATACCGAACAGGCCGACCGTTGCGTCGAAACGGTCCTCGCCGGTCTTGTCTGACCCAAATCCGTCGGAAATGACGTCGAGTATCGCCGTCCCGTCGACCCGCGGGCGTGCAGCCAGCCAACCGATGAGATGGTGGCCTATGGATTGACGGCCTGATTGCCGTCGTTTGCTCCAGATGGGTCGGCGTGGGATACCGAGCTGGCCATAGACGTCGCCGGGATAGGTCTCGGCGATGATGGTGACGTCAGGGTTCGCGAGGGCGTCGATCCCACCGTCGAAAGGCCAGAGGGCGATCTCAGCAAGGTTGGGGATGATGATCTCGCGCCAACCGGCTATCGCGGCCTTACCCACCTGATTGCCGCCCAATGTCCAGAAAATTATGCAGGCATTTCCCCGCTCGCCAGTGGCACGCTCGCAATGGCGCAAAAGATCGTTACCTGTCGCGACTCCCAGCGCGTCGAACAGATGCTGGCGTTGCGTGCCGCCCGGGCGCATTGGATAGAACGGCCGGTGCAGCGAGATCTGGCTGCGACGCTCGGCGACCAAGAACCACTCGGCAAAGGAACCCGTGCCGAAGGTCTGCAAGGCCTCGCGGAAAGAAAAAAGCCCGAGCGCCCTGCCATAAGCCTCTGGCAGTCCGATCGGAAAGTCGAAGCCCACAAGCGTCGCACCAGCGAATTTGGCACACTGCCGTAGCCGGGAAAGCAGTATCGCCGTATCACTGACGGGCTCCGGTGCCGATATTATCCAACGGCTACCGTTGCAAACAGCGACGCACTGCCAGCGTTTCTGTCGATCGATGCTCCAGTCACAATGTGCGACGAGGGCTATGGACATCGTCCCCTCCCGGATTCGATCGGCGCACTCGCTAGCCGGATCGGGTTTCCAGACGCTGGTTCAACTCGCGCCCGGTCTCGATCCGGGACAAAGCCTTGCGGCGTCTGCTGATCGTATTGTCCCACGACCCGGCGAGTAGGGCCGGGGCGACAAGATAGAGGATGGTGGCGATCACCACGACGCCAGTGAACCCGATATGCATGGCAAGCAGTACGGCGAGGATTGCGCTCAGCACCGATGCACAGCCATTGATCCCCCACGCCCAGGGAATAAACGCCACCGAGCAGACGCCAACGTGGCAAAGGCCGAGGGGGAAGGGCATGCCCATGAAGATGGCGAGCGGCGCTATGAGGAGGAGTGCGATCGCGATCTTCGCGGCATCCGGGAGTGCGAGCAGCCGTTCCAATATCAAAGGCAGCACGAGCAGGTAGGTGGTAGCCAGGCATGCGATCACCACGACGGCGAGTGCAATGCCGCGCACCGCCGATCCGCGTCCGACGACCGCCATCCAGCGTGCGGCAACGGCGCTACCGAGGCCCGCGAAGGCAAGGAATCCCGCAAGCACGACGGCGACAGCGTAAAGCGGATGGCCGAGGAACAGCACGAAGCGCTGAATGAAGGCGATCTCGATGAAGAGGAAGGCCAGGCCCAAGGAAAGGAAATAGAGCCCGAAGCGCAGCCGATGTACTCCTCTCCCGAGTGCCCGCCGGCGAAGCCAGAGCGGCAGCAGAATCAGGACGACGCTCAGGATCGCGGCCTGAACGAGCGTCGTCGCGAGGATCAGGTAGCCCCAGTCGAGCATCGCTGCCCCACCTTGCGTGCGCAGCGTCAGGAGTTCGGGAAGGGCGCGCCAGCGGAAAAAATCGAAGAAATAAGGCCGATCGTCGGTGGCCGGTGCAATATCGAACTTGTAGCGCTCGATGAAGTCGGTCCGCTCGGGGCCGAGGAGAGCGAGGGCTCCCTCGTAAAGATATTCCTGGTCGAGCTGGTTGTAGCGGTTCACGTCGGCTAACGAGATGCCCGGCGCCCAGGAAAGGTCAAAGAAATTCTCGGCCGCGAAGCCGCGGATGGCTGCGACGTCTTCGCCGGTGAACGCCGACTTGGCGACGAGGAGGGTTGCGGTGTTCCAGCTGCGGATCAGTGCAAGGTGCTGGCCTGCCTCGGCTACGCCATCAGCTTCAAGCGCTGCGGTAGCGGTGGCGAACAGCTTGAGGATGTCGCGTGGCGGCGCCCGCAGCCATCGCGTGATGGCGATGATACCATCCGGTTTCAGCACTGCGAGGTAATCCCGCAGCGCCTCCAGTGTGTAGGTGTAGTTCTCATGCATGGTCTGTACGCCGGCCGCGGCCGCACTGAAAGAGTCAAGGAGCGGCATCTGGATCAGGTCGTAACGCTCACCAGTAGCCGCGGCGAAGGCGCGCGCCTCGGCCAAATGCAGATGCACGTTCGGGCGGCTAAAGATGCCGCCGGCGAAATCCGCGAAGCGATTGCGAGCAAGGTCGATCATCTGCGGGTTAAGCTCTACGGCATCCACGGTGTCGGCTCCGGCGCGCAGCGCGAGCAGCACCTGCTCGCCGCCGCCGACACCAAGGATCAGCACTCGTGGTCGCTTAAGGAGGCGGTACGGGAGCGCCGCTATCGTCCGATCGAGATATGCGACTGTCGTCGGATCGCCGCCAAAGGCGGTGAACGTCGTAATACTGTCACCATCGGTGAAGATGGCGAGTTGCTCGGGCGGCTCTTGGGTGTTGGCGAGGCTGAGGCCCGGCGCGTACCGGAAAGGCACGGTCGGGCTCTCGACGATCGTCAGCAGTCCCAACGGGCTTGACCGCTCCTCGACCACTCGCGCGTTCGGCACTTCGAGCGCCATGCGCAGGCCCTTGTACTGCGACATGTGCGGGCCGGGGGCCGTCCAGGACGGTGGTAGCCACACCGCCATGAGCAAGGCTGCAAGCCCCAAACTGCCCACGGCGAGCCGATAACGAGCCATGTCCGTTGCGGCGAGGGCAGCCGCAGCGATTCCCAGCGCTGCGACGAAGTACAGTGCTGCAGGGGGAGCGAGGAGGAACAAGAGCCCGACGGTGCCCAGCGCACCGATCCCTGCGCCAACCAGGTCGAAGGCATAGACGCGTCCAATCTGGCCAGGGTGGCGGATGAAGGCAAGGCCGATACAGGTTGCGCCGAAAAAGAACGGCAGAACCAGAAGTGCATAGCTGGCCGCGAGCCAACCGAGCTGCCCCGGATTCCAGATAATCTCGAGCGCGTTGAACGGAAGCCGTTCGGCACCGGCGACACTGGCAACCGCAGTAATGCCGAACAGCGCTGCCGACGCCGCGAACGCGGCGGGATAGCGCTCCACGAGAGGGCGGTGGGCAAACGCAAGGAATGTACCGCTCGCGCCGAAGCCCAGGAGCGCGATGCTTATGATCATATAGGCGAAATGATGCCACTGAATGATCGAGAAGAGCCGCATAAGGAGCACTTCGTGGGCAAGGGTCGCCGCCGATATGAGACCGACCGGCAGCAGGCGACCCACTCTCATCGGGCCTGACCTCCCCTCAGTGGCACAAAGCTGACCGGCAACAGCTGCCGGGTCGTGATGCTTCCGTCTACACGCTTCTCGACCAGCATGAGAAACTGGGTCGCGAAGGGACCTCCGACGGGGACGACCATCCGGCCGCCCCGTGCGAGCTGTTCGACCAGCGGCGGGGGGATGTGGCTGGCAGCAGCAGTGACCACGATCCCGTCGAATGGCGCGTGCGCTGGCCAACCATAGTAGCCGTCGCCTACCTTCACCTCGACATTGTCGAAGTGGAGCCCCGCGAGCCGGGCGGCTGCACTTTCGCCCAGTTTCGGTATGATCTCGATCGAGTAAACCTTTGCTGCGAGCGGCGACAAGACGGCTGCCTGATACCCCGAGCCAGTGCCGATCTCGAGGACAACGTCTCCAGGGCCGACGTTGATGAGGTCGGTCATCAGCGCGACGATGAAGGGCTGCGAGATTGTCTGACCGTATCCGATCGGCAGTGGTCGATCTCGATAGGCCGCCCTGCGCAGCTCCTCGGGCACGAAGAAATGGCGCGGCACCTTCCCCATGGTCTTCAGTACCACCGGATCGATACCCTTGCCCTCGACGGCCGACGGCGCTGAGCGGGCGTGCAAATTGATTGTTTCGATCATCGCCGTACGCTCGGCGACGCGATCCTGAGCGGACGCAGATGTCGAAACCACAGCGGCAGCGCCCGCCAGAACCGCGGCCATTAACGTTTGGCACTGGGCTAATGGACGCATGAGCTCTCTCCCGTCCAAGGCAAAGAGTATAGTGGCTGCGGAGGCAATTTTGAACAGGGTTCGCTTGGCTTTCAGCCGCTCTCCGGCTTGAGGCTTCGCAACAAAAGCGACGTGGCTGCTGGAAAGTGGCCGCGTCTACTGTAACCCCTCACCCTCGATGAATTGCAGAACCTTCAGCCCCGTGAAATCAAAAGATTGTCCATGTTGAACAGGATTGAACAGGATTGAACATGGGAGGGCGTCGGGAGGCGAAGCAGGACTGCCGTTGAAAGGCTTGCCGGCGGCTACCTGTTTTCTCCAAATTTCCAAGCTTGAACGGGAAAGGCCAAAATCATCGACGGTAAGCCCTGGCGTCCTCGGTTGTTCGGGGACCGGCAAATTATATCTGCTGCCGCCGTCAGTCCGGCGCTCGCAGGCCGGCCAAGTGGCTGAATTCCGATACGACCCGGTCGTAGACGGCGCGTTTGAAGGGCACGATCAGCCCAGGCAGCTCGTGCATGGATTTCCATTCCCAGGCATCAAACTCTGGCTCGTGGCCGCCGGGCGGCGGGTTGATGGCGATTTCGCTTTCGTCGCCTTCGAAGCGAAAGGCGAACCAGCGTTGCGTCTGGCCGCGAAACTTTCCCTTAAGGCCAATGCCGATCAGTTGCGGCGGCAGATCATAGTTGATCCAATCTCTCGCCTCCGCGAGCAAGGTCACCGTTCTGATACCGGTTTCCTCGTAGAGTTCACGGTATGCCGCTTCGAGCGGATCCTCACCCTTGTCGATGCCACCTTGGGGCATTTGCCACAGTTGTGGTGAGCCATCATATTCGGAATTGCCAACCGGGACACGCCGGCCTGCCCATACAAGCCCGTCGCGGTTGAGGATCATCACGCCGACGCAGGGACGGTAAGGAAGGTCTTCGGCTTTGGTTGTCGCCTGGTTCAAGGGGAAGCTCCTCAAGGATTCTTTGGATCTGTAGAAAGCGCTGCGATGCCGACGATCTCGATGCCGCGCATGCCCGCCTCTTCGCTCCATTTGGATATTGCCTCAATACTCTCGTCGAAAGCCGCCGCAACGCCAATTGCCTGGCCGTTGCGCTTGGCAATGCGCTCGAGCTCGTCAAGCCTCTTCAGGATGGCGTTGACATCGACCTGACCATCGAGCTGCAGATCTGCAAAAGCATAGGGAAGCTCCGTTCCCTTCGCCACAGCTTCCGTCTTCGATTGCGCAGACGAACCGTCGTCGAGAAACAGCAAGCCGCGCTTGCCGATATCGCGCATCACCGGCTCCATCGCGTCTGGATTGGAGAGGAAACGCCCTCCCAGATAGTTCATGATACCCGTATAATTGGTGATTTCGCCCATCGCGCGGTGCAGGTTTTCGATATTCCTTGCTGGCGACTTCGAGGTCAGCAGCGTCTCAGGGCCAGGATCGTTTGCCGGGTAATCGAAGGGCTCCAGTGGAACCTGCAGGAGGATCTCATGGCCGCTGCGGCGCGCCTCCTGCATCCAGCGCTGCAGGCTGTTGCCGCTTGCGGCAAATGCGAGGGTGACTTCCTCCGGAAGTTCCTTGATGGCGCGCTGCGTACCCGTCTGACTGAGGCCGAGACCGCTGACCACGATCGCCACACGGGTGCCGCGTGCGCCGGACCATGGACGCGCATACTGATCCATCGGGCGACGGCCATCCGGTCCGATGACGGGTAGGCGGCCAAATTGACTGTCTTCCAGAAGGCTCTCATTCGGCATCGCTGCCATGCGCGGATCCTGGCCGACCTGCATGGCGTCCACTAGCGCCGGGCCATGGTCATCGCGTGGCCGCGGGCTGTATTTGGTCACAACCGAGCCGTCCCCGGTCACCATCCGCTCGACATTCGCACCGGAACGCGGATCGGAGCGAGGCATGCCATTTGCGGCCTGGCTCTGCGTCGGGGGTTTTTGAACGGTATCTGTGGGTGGTGACGCCGCTCGATCGGCAACAGGTGGCTTTGTCCGCTGAAGTCCATCGTCACTGAGCATGGTGTAGAGAGAAAAGCCGCCGATCGCTATCAGGCAGAGGCTGGCGGCAATCCGGCCGATCCGCAGGATATTCGGCCGCTTTCGGCCAGCCTTGCGGTTCTGGCCCAATGGTGCATGCAAATCCGTTCCCAATTTCCTCGCCCGCTCCAAAACCGGGAAACAGCAAAAATCAGGCCGGATCAAAAATCCGGCCTGATGACCTACAAAAGTTACTTGGCGGAAACCGCCTTGTCCGGGTTCGGGGGGAAGGCCGGGTCGGTCTTCTTGCCGCGAAGCAGGTCGAACGCATAATTCAACTGCACGTCGTCCTTGGGATCCGGGGGAACATAGGCAACGGAACCTGAGCCCTCATCGGTCTCGCTCTGGCCCTTGATATGACCGCGCAGGCTGGATTCGCCCTCGGTTGCCATCTTGTCTTTCAGATCGTCCGGCAGCGGCTCTTCGACCTTGATGTCCGGCGTAATGCCGGTGCCCTGAATCGAGCGGCCCGACGGCGTGTAGTAAAGCGCGGTCGTCAAGCGGAGTGCGCCGTTTTCGCCAAGCGGGATGATCGTCTGGACAGAGCCCTTGCCGAAGGACCTCGTGCCGAGAACAGTCGCGCGGCGTAGATCCTGCAGGGCACCGGCGACGATTTCCGAAGCGGAGGCCGAGCCGCCGTTGACGAGCACGATCACCGGCTTGCCATCCGTGAGATCGCCCGGGCCGGCATTGAAGCGGCGGGTCTCGTCCGGATTGCGGCCCCGGGTCGAGACCACTTCGCCACGCTGCAGCAGTGCGTCAGAAACTTTGATTGCCTGATCGAGCAGACCGCCGGGATTGAGACGCAGATCGAGCACATAACCCTTGAGCTTGTCGGCCGGAACCGCCGCCTTGATCTTGGCGATCGCCTTTTCGAGGTCCGGATAGGTCTTTTCGGTGAAGGAGATCACCCGGAGATAGCCGACATCATCCTCGACGCGAGACTTGACGGCCTGTACGGCGACGATGTCGCGAACGATCGTCAACTCGATCGGCTTATCCGCACCCTTGCGGATGAGTGTGAGCTTGATCGGGGTGTTGACGGCGCCGCGCATCTTTTCGACAGCTTCTTCGAGCTTCAATCCGCGGACGGACTGGCCGTCTATCTCGGAAATATAATCGCCGGCAAGAACGCCTGCCTTGGCCGCGGGCGTATCGTCAATCGGCGTGATGACCTTGACGAGTTCGTCTTCCATCGTGACTTCAATGCCGAGACCGCCGAATTCACCCTTCGTCTGGGTGCTCATGTCCTCGGCATCCTTGGCATTCATATAGCTCGAATGCGGATCGAGGGATGACAGCATGCCATTGATGGCATTTTCGATCAGTTTGTCTTCTGCCGGCGGTGTGACGTACTGGGCGCGGACGCGCTCGAAGACGTCCCCAAACACGGAGAGTTCCTTGTAGGTGGATGCCCCGGCCGCTTCGGCCGGCACTCCTGCCGCATAAATTACGCTCATGGCAGTCGCACCCATCAATGCGCCGACCAGAACAAGAGAAGCCCTACGAATCATTGCGTGCCTTTCCAGTGTCTTTGGCGGACCACCACGGTCGGGAATCGACCGGTTTTCCGTCCTTTCGAAATTCAATGTAAAGCGTTGGCCGGTTGGTTTCCAGCGCCAATGCTGTTGCGCTCGCGACTCTTTTTGCACCCATCACCGCAAGCGGTTCGCCTGCGAAAACGAATTTTCCTTGGCGCGTGCTGATTATGTCCATTCCAGAGAGGACCAAGTGATATCCGTCGCCTGCATCGAGGATGATCATCTGGCCGTAGCTGCGAAAGGCGCCGGCGAAAACCACCAGTCCATCCGCTGGCGCAGTCACCACCGTATCCGGATTGGTGGCTAGCGTCATTCCCATGGCCTCGTGTCCAGTGCCGTCGGCGTCGCCGAAGTGGCGCAGAGTATCGCCCGCCACGGGCAGCTCCAATTTCGCCTTCAATTCTCCGAACGGATATGCGGGCGCAATGCGGTTTTTATCGGGCACACCGCTATCGGCAAGTGCCCTGGCCTGTGCCCGCTGCTCGTCCGTGAGCAGCTTCCGGTTCTCTTCCTCTTGCCGGGCTGCTTCAGCGGCTTCGCGCACGGAGGCAATCTCGGATTCCATCGAAGCCACAAGTCCCTCGAGCGTCGTCGCTTTGCCTGCCAGTTCCTCAGAGCGTTTCTTTTCGGCTTCGAGATCGGCAGCGTTGCTACGGCTTAGCTTATCGTTTTCAGCAAGGAGCAGGTCCATGCGCCGCTCCTCTTCGATACCATTCGTCATGGTGGCGGTTAGATTTGCCTTCTCCAGCACGCTCGCAGCCTGCAAGGCCGCGAGGTTGGCGAGATCTGCGGCAAGCTTGTCGGTCTCCTTGCGCATGCCGGGCACGACAGCACCCAGCAGGATGGCGCTACGCACCGAGGCAAGCGCATCGTCCGGCGTGACAAGGAGAGCGGGCGGCGGATTGCGGCCCATGCGCTGAAGGGCGGCGAGCACTTCGGCAAGCAGCCCGCGCCGCCCATGAAGCGAGTGGCGGATGGCATCCTCCTTGATGCCAAGATCGGCAAGTTTCTTTTCGCTTTCGAGGATCTGTTTTTCGAGCGTCTTGCGCCGCGCGGCGGAATCGATCAGCGCCTGGCGGATGTTCGTGCTGCTTTTGTCCAGATCGGCGATGCTTTTTTGCAGCGCCGCCACTTTATCTGACGAAAGATTGATCGTTTTTGATATGGCCTCGAGTTGAGTGCGGGTCTCGTCGCGCTTTTTTTTAAGCTCGGCAGCCGGGTCCGGCAACGTCTGATCGGCCTGTTGAGATGTTCCGGCCACAGGCGCTGCGACTGGTGCATTCTGGGCGAACGCGCCCGCTCCACCAATATCGAACTGGACGAAAATGACTGTCGCGCCGAGGCCACCCGCGAATGCGGGCAGGATCAGTCGCTTTCGCTTGCGGGCAGTTCTCGTCATACGTGTTCAGGGGTAACTTTCAAATCGCGCGGAGACTATGCCGATTTGCCGTCATTTGCCAGAAAGATTGGCGAACAAGGCCACACTTGGCAAAACACGGCTGCGTGACTGATCAGACGCGGTGATAGGGGTGACCGGAAAGGATAGTGACGGCGCGGTAGAGCTGTTCGGCAATGAGCGTCCTCACCAACTGATGCGGCCAGGTCATCTTGCCGAGGCAGAGGGTCATGTCCGCACGGTCGTAAAGCGTAGGGTCAAGGCCGTCGGCACCGCCGATGGCAATCATCAGATCCCGCTTTCCCTGGTCGCGATAGTTGCCGAGGACCTTTGCAAAAGTTTCGCTGTCCAACGCCTTGCCGCGTTCGTCGAGGAGAATGAGAATGCTGCCTTCAGCCATCGCCTTTTGAAGCATGGCTGCTTCTTCGCGCTTGCGCGTTTCTGCATTGGCGGCGCGACTTTCAGCAACCTCGGCAACGCGGGAGAATTCGAGACCGATCGCAGGACCAGCCTTGGCAAAACGGTCGAAATAGCGGGCCGCAAGATCCTTCTCGGGGCCGGACTTCAGCCGTCCCACCGCAAAAAGACCAACCCGCATCCCATCCGCTCCTGTCATGCGCCCAGAAGGCACAATACCGGCTTTGGGCCGGGTTCTCATGTTTCCGGCCTGTTTACTGCCGCGCTCAGGCGCCGGACAAGCCGGCCCGCCTATCAGTGCCGCGTTTCTTCGTCCATATCCGGCGCTGCCCACATCTTTTCGATGTTGTAGAACTCGCGGATTTCGGGGCGGAAGACGTGCACGATGATATCGCCGGTGTCGATCAGGACCCAATCACCGCCGTCCTTGCCCTCAACGCGGGCTGCGCCAAAGCCCTCGTCTTTCAAGTCGGTGAGCAGATGATCCGCGATCGCCAGGACATGGCGGTTCGATCGGCCGGAGACGACGACCATATAGTCCCCCAACGCAGATTTCCCAGCAATGTCGATGGTGACGATATCTTCAGCTTTGGAGTCCTCAAGGCTTGTGAGGACAGCTTGCAGAGCGCGGGCGGCAGCATCGGCGCCACGTTCCAGGCTCTTCGGGACAACGGCGAGCGTTCTTCCCTTGGCGTGTACTGTTGTCAGTGCTTTTCCTTTCCTGCAATAACAGAACATGCGCATCACTGATTTGGGCGAACCAAATCATGGTTAAGATAGGCATCAAACCGTTAATCTTTCAAGACACGAGCCGGTTATCATTTCGCGAAGACTTAAATTCGCGTTCAAGATTTATGTCGTTACCGGCAGCAAGGCGGCTGTGTACAGCGCCAACGGCCAAGCGTAAAGTGGCTTCGAGTTTCCGTAACTGCAGAACCGAATGGACACTACCGCCAGAAATCAACTCGTTCCCATCCTACGCATCAGCTTTCCACACGAGGATCGCCTAGGCCGCGGCAAGATGGAACTCCTGGAGCGCATCCGCGAAACCGGCTCGATTTCGGCAGCCGGCAGGGCGATGGACATGTCCTATCGGCGCGCCTGGTTGCTCGTCAGCGACATGAACCGCATGTTCAACGCGCCGGTAGTCGAATCCCAGCGCGGCGGCCAGAAGGGTGGCGGCGCTGCGCTGACGCCATTTGGCGAGGAGTTGCTGTCCCGGTTTCGGCATATGGAGGATGCCATGCGAACTGCCCTTGCGGGTGATCTTGCCTGGCTGGAAGGCAACCGCAGTCAGGCCGAAGCGGCAAGAAAATAGTCAAGGCTGCAGGGCGACTGTCTTGATGACAGCGAAGACAGGCTTGTTGGGCACAAGATCGAGCCTCTCAACCGACAGTGCGGTGATGCGCGACAGGATGATATCGCCGCCGCAGTCGATCTGCACCTCGACCGTTCCGTCTTCCGCAGGCGATATCTGTCGGACGATGCCGTCAATAATATTCAATGCACTTAAACCTTCCGGCCTGACGGTCGCCAGCATGACATCGCGGGAAGGAATGTGGACGCGAACGCGCTTGCCCGACGGCACCGTAGCACCCGGCACATAAAGGCGGGACGCCTTCAATGCGAGCGTCGCAAGCCGATGTTTTTCATCGAAGCTTTCGATAGCGCCTTCCAGAAGGGCGCCTGCTTCGCGCCGGTCTTCGGCCGCCGAAGGCCGGCTCAGCACATCGGTCGCGCTGCCCGCGGCCTCAACCTTGCCATCGTGCATCACGACGACCTGATTGGCGAGGCGTGCCACTTCTAAAATCGAATGGCTGACATAGACGATCGGAATCTGTGTCTCGTCACGCAGCCGTTCGAGATAGGGCAGGATCTCGGCTTTGCGGGCCTCGTCAAGCGCTGCGAGCGGTTCGTCCATCAGCAAAAGACGCGGAGAGCAAAGCAGCGCACGGCCGATCGCCACCCGTTGCTTTTCTCCGCCTGAGAGGTTGGAAGGGCTCCGATCGAGCAGGCTTTCGATACCGAGCAGGTCGACGATGTGGTCAAAGTTTCCGGTTGGCGAAGCCTTCGGCGCGAACCAGCTTCCATAGGAGAGGTTCTTTCGAACGCTCAAGTGCGGGAAGAGCCTGCCATCCTGGAAGACATAGCCGAAACGGCGGCGATGGCGGGGAACGAAGATGCCTTTGCCCGTGTCGGTGAGTGGCGTACCGTCCAACAGAACCCGGCCTTCATCCGGTCGGACGAGGCCGGCAATGATGCGGATCATCGATGTCTTGCCCGAACCGGACCGGCCGAAGAGGGCTGTCACGCCGACCTCGGAGGTAAAGGCTGCATCAAGGGTGAAGGCACCGAGGCGGTGCCTGGTTTCGATGGTGAGCGTCATTCCGGGTCTATCCTTCGGCCCGCGAGATGCGCCATGAATTCAGACGCCAGCAGCGCTGACATGGAGATGACGATAGCAACCAGCGTAAGGCGCATAGCGCCGGCATCGCCGCCTGGGACCTGGGTGAATGTGTAGATGGCGGACGACAGCGTCTGCGTCTCACCCGGGATGTTCGACACGAAAGTGATGGTTGCGCCAAATTCGCCCATGGCCTTGGCAAAGGACAGGATCATCCCAACGATGATTCCAGGCGTCGTCAGCGGCAGCGTGACGGTCAGGAACACCCATAGCGGGCTCGCGCCAAGGGTGCCTGCCGCTTCCTCGATCCTGCGGTCGATCGCCTCGATCGAAAGCCGTATGCTTCGGACCATCAGCGGGAACCCCATGACCGCACAGGCGAGAGCTGCGCCTGTCCAACGGAAGGAAAAGACGATCCCGAAGTATTGATCCAGCAAGCTGCCGATCGGCCCCCTGCGTCCGAAAAGGATCAGAAGAATGAAGCCGGTGACGACCGGCGGAAGGATCAGCGGCAGATGAACGATGCCATTGACAACAGCCTTGCCATAGAAGCGGCCGCGGGCAAGAAGCAGCGCAACCGCAATGCCGAACGGCAAGCTCGCGAACATGGCGACAACGGAAACCCGCAGGCTGAGCAAGATCGCCGTCCACTCATCATTGCTCAGGCCAAAATCCAAGTTGGGTATCTCCGATAGATCGGTTCGAAGCTGAGGATAAAATCCCTATTCACTTCAGGATCGTAAAGCCCTGCGCAGTAAAGAAGGGGGCGGCGTTCTCCGACTTTAGAAACTTTAGATAGGAAACCGCGTCCGGGTTCTTGCTGGCGGCAAGCAGGGCGAGAGGGTAAATGATCGGCGGATGTGAATCGGCTGGAAACATGCCGACGATTGCGACGCCTTCATCTGCCGCCGCATCTGTCTGATAGACAATGCCATAAGGCGCTTCGCCGCGGGAGACGAGCGCAAGAGCAGCACGCACGCTTTGCGCACCTGCAATCTTTGGCTCCACCGATGTCCAGACGCCGAGCTTTTCGAGCGCGGCCTTGCCGTATTTGCCAGCGGGGACGGATGTCACTTCTCCCATGGCGAGCCTGCCATCACCAAGAAGACCGGAAAGATCGAAGCCCGGCTTGATATCGACCTGCTTTGCCTTATCGCTGGCAGTCACCAGCACCATGCGGTTGCCAAGGAAGTCTGCGCGGGTGTCTTCCCTGATCAGGCCTTTCTTGGCGACGTAGTCCATCCAGTCGAGATCGGCGGGGATGAAGATATCGGCTGGTGCGCCACTTTCGATCTGCTTGGCGAGTGCGGAGCTCGCTGCATAGGAAGCGACGGCCTCCTTGCCGCTTTCCTTTCCCCAGGCTGCATTTGCGGCATCAAGCGCATTCTTGAGGCTCGCCGCCGCAAAAACGGTAATTCTATCTGTGGCGCCTGCTGGCTGCGGCAGCAGCCCGGCAGCGCCAATCCAGGCCATGGAAAACATTCCGACTACGCGTTTCATCCATTGCCGGCGATTATACATATCTTCAATTCTCCTTCGAAATATTCAGAGGAATATATCGATATCAATCAAATTGGCTAGGGATATGTTTCGAGGAATATATCGTCGTCCAAATTGTTCGAAATCGGCCAGACGGACGACAGGCTTGCCGCAGTATAGCCGGTACCTTGAGATGGCCGACGGTTGGGGCGTGTGTGGTCGATGCGAACCTGGTCAACAGGGGTGACGGTACCCAACTGGAGGCAGGTGAAATCAAGGACAGGGTTGGTGAAATTCGCTTCCTTGGCATCGACGGAGGACATATGCCGCCGCATGTGGTAGCCGAAAGCCGGCTCCCAAGGGAATTGACCCGCCAAGCACGGGGCAATCGAAATGCGTCACATCCTCATTGGACAAGCCGGACGGCACCGAGATTATTGATCTCGTTGTTCGCCAGTTCCGACTTGCAATCGAGCTTGAAAGTGCTGTTGCCGGTCATGGTAATTTTCTGGGCGATGATTCGGACGCAGTCGCCAGACGTCGTACCATTGCCGGAATACTCGACTTCTTCAGCTGCAGGCATGTAGATGATGCCGCTGATGTTCGAGTTGCTGTTGCCATTGATCACTGCGGATGCAGTGTTATCGCGGTCGGCGACGATAACGAAACCCGCCCATGGCCCCGATGTCGGGGCAGTGACGTTAACGGTCGAACCGCCATGAATGTCGATTTCAGCGCCGTTGAGCAGAAAGAATGTGATCCCTTCGCCGGTGATGACCGACTGGCTCCCGAAACTCAGCTTGCCCCCGTCGATGATATAGTCGCCGGGTTGCAGCTTCACAGCGCCCTTGATTTGGAGACCCTTGTACGTCCCGGGCTCCAGTTCGCCGGGGCCCCTGTTCTTGGCCAACGCCCCTGTTTTCGGCATCGTTTTTTGTCTGAACGGGTCAAGGGCCGCTGCCGTTCCCTCGTACGGCTTGTCGCATTCGAGATCGATTTTGGACGGCGAGGCCGAGACTTTACCTGGCGTATAAAGACATTCCGTCTTCAGGCTACCTGATCCACCGATATAGATGGCTTCGTTGCTGCGCGAGTTTGCGGTGATCGCACACTTCGACGTGTCGACCTTCGAACTACCGGTGACCTCGAAGGCGCGATCTGCCGTCGGGCTGAGCGCGAGAATGCAGGCTTCGTTGCCCGCTTGGTAAGCGGTGCTGCTGCGGCGGGAGATAGGGAATGATAATCGAGTCAGGAATACCGGGTGATAGTTGACTGCATAGTCAGCTGTCGCCATTACCTGCTGTCCCGCCAGGGAATAGGCGATATGCAAAGATGGAGGTTCCGCTGCCGGGCTGATTGCATCCTTGCCCTGAGAGACGGCACCCGCCTCTTGATAATTGCCGAAGAACATTTCGTTCGCCAATTGCGTTGCTTCCGCCTCGCTATAGCCCTCGCCGTAAAGGCGCACCGCCGCAAGCGTGGCGCTGTCCAGCGCCTCCTGCAACTTGTCGGCCTCGAAACTGGCATTAACGAAGTCGATCGCGACGGAGCCCGCCCCCAGCAAGGGGACGATTGCAACCGCAGTCAGGATTCCAAAGTTGCCGACCTCGTCACGAATAAATCGATCGACATGCCGTTTGAGAACTTCACGCATTAGTACGCCCCAGTTCCGAGTAGCCAAGCCGACACATTAGATGTTAGCAATATACGATTGATTGCCACGTTCATTCGAATTGTACGTATTCCAAAGAATACAAGTCCTACCCGTATATGCCGAGACGCCGTTTTTACGCATCCTGGAACAGTTGGACCTATCCAGCGCAAGTGCTCATGCGCAGGTCATCATTTTGTTCGGCAAGTAGCAGCCACGCGGAAAACGCGGGGCACATTGCCCCGAGCTTCGAGGGCCAAGGTGGCCGAGGTCGATCAGATACCAAGGCGGAGACGGCTGGTAAGCTGCTCGGGAGTCCGGACCCAATTGCTCCAGCATCGGAGGCCGCGTCGGGCCAAATGCTGCCCTGCCGTGATCTTGTTTGCCACTTATGTCCGAACATATGTGGACCAGTCGGCAACCGCTACGGCGTGACGCGGCGAATCCGGCCTGATCCTAACTTCGTTGGTTTTGTGGCCTCTCCGGCTTGAGGACCGCTCCGCCCTCTCTTCTGGAACTAGAATTCCGCTCACGGGGATACCCTTTGAGAGGGTCACTGACTGTGCGACGCCTTAGGCCATCTTCCCAATGCCGCAAAAAGCGGCAATGTTGCAATATTGATTCGAGGAGCCCTGCGCACATCGCATTGCTGCAATGCAATATACGATATTCCAGTTTTCCGAAGTTATGATAAAACATACTTATCGAAACGGCGATCTCCTCCTCCCAAAGCCGTTAGATATGGGTCGGCAGCACTCCTCCTCCCAGCTGTCGATCAAGTTTATAAAGCCCGACGGATCCTCCCCCGTCGGGCTTTTCATTTGTCAGCCTTCCTGAAATTGCCGCTACTCAGCCGCTTTGCGAATAGCGGTCGAGCTCAACGCAGAGCGCGGGCCATGAATAAAGGTCCAGGCAGGCGCAGATTTTTTCCAGAGCACGCGGGCATCGTCCTCGTCGATACGGGCGAAATCGAAGGTTTTTGCCATTTTCGACGAGAGATAGGAAAGCGTCGCGCCGGGACGATCGATGACGGCGATCGGAAAGGTGCGCGCGATCTCTTGCCACTTTTGCCATTTGTGGAAGGTTTGCAGGCTGTCGGCACCCATGATCCAGATGAAATGGATGTTCGGATTGCGCGCCTTTACCCTGGCGAGTGTGTTTGCCGTGTAACTGACGCCGAATGTTTGTTCGAACGCAGTCACCTTGATATGCGGATCGGTTGTGATCGCTTCGCTGAGTGCGATCCGCTCGGCAAGCGGCGCAAGATGGTTGCGATTCTTCAGCGGATTGCCAGGTGTCACCATCCACCAAAGTTGGTCGAGGGCGAGGCGCCGTATGGCGATCTCCGCAACCAGTGCGTGCCCCTGGTGCGGTGGATTAAACGATCCGCCGAAAAGACCGACGACCATGCCGCGTTCGGTGTGCGGCATGCGAAGGTAGCGACGGTCTATTTCGGCTGTCGTCACGTCAGGGCCGCGTTTGTCCGGTGCCGCGCACGCGGTATTTGAAGGAGGTAAGCTGCTCGACACCTACAGGACCGCGGGCATGCATCTTGCCCGTCGCAATGCCGATTTCCGCACCCATGCCAAACTCGCCGCCGTCGGCGAATTGCGTGGAAGCGTTGTGCAGCAAAATGGCCGAATCGATCTCGGTGAAGAATCGCTCGACGACGACCGGATCTTCCGCGATCACGGCTTCCGTATGGTTCGACGAATACTTTTGGATATGTGCGATCGCGCCGGAAATGCCGTCCACGACGGCAACGGAAATGACTGCATCGAGATATTCGGTCGACCAATCCTCCTCGGTCGCCGGCTTAATGCCCGGGGCAACCTTCAACACCGTGGCGGATGCGCGGATCTCACAGCCTGCCTCGGCCAGCGCTTCGAGAAGCGGTGTCAGATGCGTGCCGATTGCAGCGCCGTCGACAAGCAGGGTTTCCACGGCCCCGCAGATGCCTGTGCGGCGCATCTTGGCGTTGACGATGATCCTCGTTGCCATTTCGATATCGGCAGACTTGTCTACATAGATGTGGCAAAGGCCTTCGAGGTGGGCAAATACTGGCACGCGAGCTTCGTTCTGCACGCGCGCGACGAGGCTCTTGCCGCCGCGCGGCACGATGACGTCGATTGCACCTTCCAAGCCCCGCAGCATGGCGCCCACGGCGGCACGGTCCGAAACCGGAACGAGCTGTATGGCATGCTCTGGAAGATCGGCTGTCTTCAACCCTTCAACGAGGCAGGCATGGATTGCCTGCGACGAACGGCGCGAATCCGAACCGCATCGCAGGATCACAGCATTGCCTGCCTTCAGGCAAAGCGCACCGGCATCTGCCGTCACATTCGGCCGGCTTTCGAAGATGACGCCGATGACGCCGAGAGGTGTGCGCACCCGCTCGATCTTCAGTCCGTTCGGCCGGTCCCAGGCGGCAATCACTTCGCCGACCGGGTCCTTCAGAGCGGCAATGGCGCGGATGCCTTCGGCCATTTCGGTGATGCGCTGGTCGTTCAGTGTCAGGCGGTCGATGAAGGAGGCAAGCATATCGGTGCCAGCGACATCCTTCAGATCCTTGGCGTTTTCGGCAAGGATGTGCTCCTTGCTTGCGAGGATCGCGTCGGCCATTGCATACAGCGCCTTGTTCTTGGCCTCGGTGGACGCAAAGCCTAACGGTCGTGCCGCTGCCTTGGCCTTGCGGCCGATGTCGTTCATCAGCGCATCAATGTCAGGGCCTTGCACAACGGTCTCAAGCATGGGCCGTGTCCTTCTTCTGTCTTTCCGATTTCGAATTTACCTGGGACGTCATCACCATATCGTCGCGATGGATCATGGCGGTACGGCCGGGATAACCGAGGATCGCTTCTATCTCCGCCGATTTGCGGCCAACGATCTGGCGGGCGTCTTCTGCATCGTAGCTGACGAGGCCGCGAGCGATCTCGCGCCCAGAAGGGCCGATGATTGCCACGGTGTCCCCCCGGCTAAAAACCCCGGTCACCTTGCGAACGCCGGCGGGAAGCAGGCTCTTGCCCGCACCCAGCGCCGTCACGGCGCCGTCGTCGACATGCAGTTCTCCGGCTGGCTGCAACTGACCTGCGATCCAGGTCTTGCGCGCGGTCACGGGAGTGCCGGAGGGTGCAAACCAGGAGGAACGTGCGCCATTTGAAATCGCCGCTAGCGGGCTATCCGTTTTGCCGGAAGCGATGATCATTGCGCAGCCCGACGTCGTCGCGATCTTGCCGGCGTCGATCTTTGTGCGCATGCCGCCGCGCGAAAGCTCGGAAGCGGCGCCGCCTGCCATCGCTTCGATCTCCGGGGTAATCTCGGCGATCGTCTCGAGGAACTCCGCCTTCGGATCGAGGTGCGGCGGCGCCGTATAAAGCCCATCGATATCGGATAGAAGGATCAGCAGGTCGGCGCCTGTCATCGTTGCGACACGGGCCGCGAGGCGATCATTGTCACCGTATCGGATTTCGCTGGTCGCGACGGTGTCGTTCTCATTGATGATCGGAACGGCGCCGATCTTCAGCAACTGGTTGATCGTGGCGCGAGCGTTTAAATAGCGGCGGCGTTCTTCAGTATCGCCGAGCGTCAGCAGGATCTGGCCCGCCACGATCTCATCGCGCGAAAGGCTTTCTGACCAGGCACGCGCAAGCGAAATCTGGCCGACGGCTGCGGCCGCCTGGCTTTCTTCCAGTTTCAGCGCACCAGAAGGCAGATCGAGCACCGAGCGGCCGAGCGCGATTGCGCCTGAGGAGACGACAAGCACATCCGCGCCCTTTGCTTTCAAACCGGCGATGTCGGCGCACATTGCATCGAGCCATGCCTTCTTGAGCCCGGTCTTGCGGTCAACAAGGAGTGCTGAGCCGATCTTGATGACGATGCGGCGGTAGCGATCGAGCGGCTTACGCGTCGTCATCCGTTCTGTCCTCGTCGGCCGCGATCATGTCGCGATGCCGCAGCTTCGGCGCTTTGGCCGGCTTCTCGCCGCCTGCATTCGCTTCGACAATGATGTCGCGCAAGGCTCGCAGAACCTCGGTCATGCCCTTGCCGGTTGCGGCCGAAATTTGGAACGGCGTCTTGCCGCACGCCTTGGCAAGTTCCTTCGTCTTCTTCTTCAGCGTCGCCTCGTCGAGCACGTCGATTTGTGAGAGCGCAACGATCTCGGCTTTGTCGGTCAGTTCGTTACCATAGGCCTCAAGCTCGTTCTTCACAGTCGTATAGGCTTTGCCGACCTTTTCCTCCTGCGCCGAGACTAGATGCAGGAGCACGCGGGTACGCTCGACATGACCGAGGAACCGGTCGCCGATGCCAATGCCCTCGTGCGCACCTTCGATCAGTCCCGGGATGTCGGCGAGAATGAACTCCTGTCCGTCGATCGTTGCCACGCCAAGGTTCGGATGCAGGGTCGTGAAAGGATAATTGGCAATCTTCGGCCGCGCGCGGGTGACTGCCGCCAGGAAAGTTGACTTTCCGGCATTGGGCAGACCGACGAGGCCGGCGTCCGCAATCAGCTTCAGATGCAGCCAGATCGTCTTTTCCTCGCCAGGCAGGCCGGGATTTGCCCAATCCGGTGCCTGATTGACCGAGGACTTGAAATGCGCATTCCCAAAGCCGCCGTTTCCGCCGGCGGCAAGCCGGAAACGCTGTCCTTCTTCCGTCAGGTCGCAGATCAGCGTTTCCTGGTCTTCCTCGAGCACCTGTGTTCCGACCGGGACCTTGAGCGTCACATCGTCGCCATTGGCACCGGTGCGGTTTTTGCCCATGCCATGCATGCCGATCTTGGCCTTGAAATGCTGCTGGTAGCGGAAGTCGATCAGCGTATTGAGGCCGTTGACGGCTTCAACCCAGACATCGCCGCCGCGTCCGCCGTCGCCTCCGTCCGGTCCGCCGAACTCGATAAATTTCTCGCGCCGGAACGAGACGCTGCCTGCGCCGCCGTCACCGGACCGGATATAGACCTTTGCTTCGTCGAGAAATTTCATTTTACTTCCATCATCGGTGGCTTTTTGCGCGCCCCATCCTGCCGCTTTCGATATAGGCGGTTCAAGCTAAGGTCAAAGATTATCGTGAAGTTTGCGAGCTATAACATACAGTACGGCTTCGGTCTTGATGGGATTTATGATCTCGGCCGTATTGCGGAGACACTCGATGGCGCAGATATCATCGCGCTTCAGGAGGTGACCAGAGGCTTCTCGCGAAACGATTTTTCCGACATGCCGGCTGATCTTGCGGCCTTCTTTCCCAACCATTTCTGGGTCTATGGCCCGGCCTGCGATCTGCATGTCGACGCCGGTGAAGAGGGTTTTCCGCCGCGCGGCACGCGCTTCCAGTTCGGCAACATGATCCTTTCGCGTTGGCCCATCCTGTCGGCGCGCACCCTGCTTTTGCCGCGCAGCCGCACAGTTTCGAAAATCAATTTGCAGCGTGGGGCGACCGAGGCCGTCATTCATACGCCGGAAGGGGCGCTTCGCGTCTATTCCGTTCATCTCGATCATGTTTCGCCCGACGAGCGCATCCGCCAGCTCGCCTACTTGAACGAGCGCATCAATGCGTTTCCGTTCGAGGGCGGTTGCCTGTCGGGTGCCTGCGAATTCGAGATCACGGATCTGCCGCTTCCGGAAGACTACGTCATCTTGGGCGACTTCAACATGGTGCCGGAATCGCCGGAATATTGCTCGTTTGCCGGGACGAAGGACGGATATTACGGCCGCGTGCCGCGCATCGGAACACCTGTCGATGCGCTGGCCGCGCTCGAAGGCTATGCGCCCGCAAGCTATAGCTGGATGGACCCGAAGAACCACGGAAAACGCATGCATCTCGATTACTGCTTTGTCAGTTGCGGACTGCATGGCCGCCTGAAATCTGCTCATGTGGATACAGCTTCGGTAGGCTCCGACCATTTCCCTGTCTGGGTCGAGATCGGCGGATAGGAAAACACCGCAGCGGCGGCTGCGGTGTTCTTGTCTGGTCAGGCAGCCTTCGTGATCTGCAGAGCGCCGGGCTGAAGCACGGTTTCGACGTGCGATACCATGGTGTTGCGGGCGAAGCTGTAGATCTCCGCACATCCCGTCATCCGGAAACCAAGCTTTTCCTGCAATCTCAGCGAGGCTGGATTGTCCGCGAACACGCCCGAATGAACGGCGCTTTCCGGCATCCGCCGGGAGAAGCGCTCCAGCACGGCTGCGACAGCCTCGCTCATATAGCCGCGCCGCCAAAAGTAGCGGTTCAGCCAGTAGCCAAGGTGCCAGCGGCCGTGGCGGAGCTCGACGGAGACGACGCCGATATGCGTGTCGTCGCCATCGGTGACCGCCAAGTGCCAATCCGGCAGACTACCGGACGTCACGGGAACCAGCCAATCAAGCGCGTCCTGCCTGTCATAGGGCGCGGGCACGCGGGCAAGCATGCGGGTGACTGCGAAGTCGGACAGCGATTCGGCAATCGCATTCGCATCGGCCAACCTGTGCGGGCGGAGCGTCAGCCGGGGCGTGGTGACGACCGGCACGGGGCCGGGCGTCACTTGCTCGCTCTTGGGTCGCTGCAAGATGGCGGCGCTCATCACAAGCTCCCCCAACTTCTCAGCGACATCCAGGTCTTCCGGTCGAGCCGGTACCATTCCACGGGCACGTTGCTGCCGAGTGCCAGAGATGCGGCAAGGCCTGAGCCCTGGAACTGGAAGCCGCACTTCTGGATGACCCGCCGCGACGCGATGTTCATCACCCGGCAACGGGCATCGATCTGATCGACGTTTTCGCGCGTGCGAAAGACCATATCCACCAGAGCGTGGCACGCTTCGGTCGTATAGCCCTGGTTCCAGTAGGGTTCACCGAGCCAATAGCCGATTTCGACGGTACGCCCGTCTGCATGCGGCTCAACTCCGCAGCACCCCATGAAGGCGCCGTTTTCAGCTTTGGTGATGGCATAGACGCACTTACCAATCTCGCCGTTCTTCGTCCGACGCACGAAGTCGGCTGCATCATTGGCGGTATATGGGTGCGGCATACGCGATACCATTGTGGCGACTTTGGCGTTGTTGGCGAGATGGGAAAGGGCGTCAATGTCTTCCTCGTGGGGCGCGCGCATGACGAGCCTTTCCGATAACAAGACAGGGCAATCGGTCCTTAACCGCTCCGGCCTCAGCCGCTCTTGGGGTGACCGTGATTGGTCAACCCTTATCAGTTCGCCTTGCATGTTCAGTCCTCCTTATGGACAAAGAAAAAGGGGAGATGGCGCCCCATCTCCCCTGTTTTCTGGACTGAACCTGGTACGGCCAGCCGGGTCGATGAGACGCCGGCTGTTTTTGAGCGCTACCGGCTTATTCCGCTGCTTCCGCTTTCGGCATTACAGACACGTAAACGCGACCATTGGCCTTCGTTCGGTAGTCCACATTGCCTGCCGTAAGCGCAAAAATGGTGTGGTCCTTCCCGAGGCCGACATTGGCGCCCGGATGCCACTGCGTACCGCGCTGACGCACGATAATGTTGCCTGCGATGACGGCTTCGCCGCCGAACTTCTTCACGCCAAGGCGCTTGGATTCGGAATCACGACCGTTACGCGATGAACCGCCAGCTTTTTTGTGTGCCATTGGAGTTCTCCTTTAAACCTTTAGTCTTGTGATCTTACTTGGCAGCCACGATGTCCGTGATGCGGACGACCGTATGATGCTGGCGATGGCCGCGCGAACGCTTCGAGTTCTGACGGCGGCGCTTCTTGAAGGCGATGACCTTCTTGCCGCGGTTGTGCTCGACCACTTCGGCCTTGACGGAAGCGCCCTTGACGAAGGGAGCACCAATCGAAGCGTCGGCGCCTTCGCCGATTACGAGGACTTCGGTGAATTCGATGGAGTCGCCAGCGGTTGCTTCAAGCTTCTCGATGGTCAGCACGTCGTTGGCTGCCACACGGTACTGCTTACCGCCGGTCTTGATGACTGCGAACATTTTTTAATCCTTTCATGTTCGATCCAGCTCTCCCCGCAAACCGCAGGTGGCTGTCTTCTTATCAGTCGAAGTTAAGCAGGGATTTCAGGGCATTCGCCCGGAACTCTGTCTGCCGGTGAAAACCCCGCGCGAGCGCGAGGCTGGCAAGGCACGGACTTCTCCATGCCTATTGCGTGAGCGAGATACGCGAGTGTCAAAAAGCTGTCAAGGCAAAAGGATGAAAAGCTTTACAATTTCGTCTTGCCAGCCTGCCTTTTGATCGCTATGAGACAGCCCGCGCGAAACAAGCGCCAACCAGCACCGCGGAGAGGTGGCAGAGTGGTTGAATGCACCGCACTCGAAATGCGGCATGCCTGCAAGGGCATCGGGGGTTCGAATCCCCCCCTCTCCGCCAGATTTTATTTGAAATCAAATGATTGTGAAACCTCGGCATCTGCCGAGAGCCTTTGCCGTTGGGTGGCTGCGATCACAAATCATGGCAGGCCACGCTGACGGCGCGTCCGTTGTAGTGGGCACTATTCAAGCCGTTGTGATCTGATTCAGCCGAAGCTCTCGACTGCCCTCTCAATCCCGGGCCGGGCCTTCGCCAGGTCATCGCGGTTCATGACCGCCTTGATCTCAACACTGGCATCAAACGCAAGGAACCATGGCTCAGCAACGGCCGGAATCTCCGAGGTGTCCGTCATGTCGAAGAAAATCAGGCCCGTTCTTTTCCCGTCGAATTCAGTGAAGTAGGCCGCTTCGGGTTTGAGATCAGCAAGGATGGATTGAATCTTGGTGACGAGGCTGCCGTCTTTGATTGCTGCGTTTCCCTTGTCAACGGGAAGCGAAACTTTGAGCATCATTCGCATTTCTATTCTCCTTTTTCCTGCATATGTTGCGTTCAGCGATGCCTCATGCCCGACGAGCGGGTCGATGAGGCCGTGCTTTACGCTGCTTTAAGCATCTCCGTATATAAGAATACGATGAGATACGTCATCGCTGCTTTTATTCTAGCGTGTTTCGTTACCTGGGATTTTGCCGAGAAAAAGGGATCCTTCTCTTTGGCGGCTCTGGATACCATCACTCATTATGCGAAGCAGCCATCTCGAATTCTACAAAGGCTAGCGCCTCGATAATAAGTAGCGCACGCTCCCTTATTCCATACGCATTGGAATCATTGGAGATTTGGATATTCTAACTTGCGTTCGGGATTTCTGCCGCCTCCACAGCTCAGAGGCCGATAGCAAGCACAAGTGCGCCGGCGCAGTATGAAGCCTCGCTGTAGGCTACGTTGAACCAGAAATCCTCCCGTTCTCAATCAACCGAGATTTGCCTCGGGCGCTGATCTGGGACACAGCGGGAGGCACTTGTCATCCAAGAACGCAGTAGCAGTTCGAAGCACGTAACGCTTTTATTAGATATTAGATATACGCTTACAACGAGAAGTATTAGCAGACGTGAGGAGTCGCTAATCGTGGTTCTGCGTATTCGAAAGTCCTTGCTTCGAAAAGGAATGTATATTGAAGCGGTAGAATGCGCTGACTTGGAGTTCTCCGGACGACGCTTCCTGCTTGAAACGGATTCCGCCCTGCATTCCATACTCGCCTCTTCGGCGGAATACGTTCTGATCAACCGTGCGAAAAGCAATGTCGATTGCGGTTTGCCTGTTTGCCGCCAGCCGGACGAGCACGTCCAGCCCACATCCCTGCGTGAATCAGACCAGCGCACACGGATCCAGCATGCGGTATCTCAAGTAACCGCGACTTTGCGGGACGGTTTTGACGAGATCAAATCAGGCAAGTTCGATATCGATCGATTCGCCCCCGCCGCCATGAACATCACCGCTTCCTTAGTCGCCTCGCCCCATGTCTTGGTCGAGGTCACGCGGCTAAAGACCAAGGATGAGGGAACTTATATCCACTCGCTCGCGGTCAGCGGGCTCATGACGGGGCTCGGTCACCTGTCGGACCTGGGAGAGGAAACGACAAGGGAATTAACCATAGCCGGGCTGTTGCATGATCTTGGCAAGTTGCTGATACCCAACGCTATCCTCAATAAGAGCGGACAGCTGACAGAGGCCGAGCGGCATGTAATGCGCACCCATCCTGAGCGTGGCTACCTCCGCCTTAAGCAGCATCCGGAGGTATCTGACCTGATTCTCGAAATCTGCCGATTTCACCACGAAGCCCTTGACGGAAGCGGCTACCCGCTTGGCCTTCGAGCTGATCGACTGAGTTTACCTGTTCGCATATGCACCGTGTGCGACGTGTTTGACGCCCTTACGAGCGTCCGCCCCTACAAGCGCGCATGGACCAGCACAGAAGCGCTGAAGTGGATGTTCGATAGGGGACATCTCTTCGACAGGAGACTGGTCCTGCGGCTCGGAAGCTTGATTAACTAAGTGCAGTTTGGTTTGATGGTTTGCCGAGGAGAAAACCCGTTCCAGGAGTTCAAAAGTCGATCCGGCTCGCCGAGCAGTGAATGCATGCGAGAATTAATAGGTGAGGATGCCGGGATAATCCTTGGCTCACCCCCGAGGGCGTCCTACGCGCGATCTTCAACATCCGCTGGAGACCACATGGCGACAATCAGAAAACTAAGAGGGCGTCTGGCTGGCGCCGTTGCAGATGATCCTTCGTCACTGTCCTGCGGCCGTCCAGAATCCGGCCTTCTTCGCGTGCTTGCCCCTCAGATCTGCAACATAGTCGGGATGTGACGTAAAAGTGTCGAGGGCGCAAATCTTCGTCGACAATCGCTCACATTGAACGAGATGTCGCGCGGCAAAGCGATAGCGACTGGATTTCGCTCGATCGAGCGTAAAGTCAATCATAGCCCGCAGGACGATGGTCGCTGCCAACGGATACTTCTCCTGCAGATGCTCGGACGCCGGCGTCAAAAGTTCGTAGTGATCGCCATCAAGTTCGGCTGCACGCGCGCGAATGAGAGTCGCAGCCCTGTCGAGCGCCGGCCATGACAGCAGGAAGGCGAGCGCCTGGTGGACATCCGAGAAGTGGCTCACACAATCGAAGGCGTTTTCCTCTGCTTCGAGATCATCGAAATCCGGTAGGCGGTTCAGAAAAGCTCGCAGGTGCCGCTCGTTCAGCGATTGTTCGAAGCACTGCCAGCGAAAGGCCTGCGCTTCGTCCCTCCGCCCCAGAGCTTCAAGCACATCGAGGCGGGCTTTTTCCCACTCGAACGGGGATTGTCGGCCCTTCATCTCAATGCGATTGATGGCATCCCATGCCTCTCCGGCCCGGCCCGCCTTCAGCAGTCGCTGGGCGATTTCTGCCGCAATCATCGGCACGGATCTCGCCTGCTCGCTCTGCTGCGCGATGAAGGCATCAACGTCGCCCTGGGCATCGGCGATCTGCTCCAATGCTGACCTGATGGTTCTGCCGCGATGGCGGAGATTGAATTCGTCTTCGTAACCCGGGCCACTGCTTGCCCAACCGATTACGGCAAGGCCTGCCTCAGTCGGCGTATCGACCGGCGCTTTTGCCCAATCGTCGAACAACGACTTCAGCCGGTCGAGGCCTTCCGCACCCAGCGCCGGCGACAGATTCTCGATTAGGCGATCATACTGTCCGTAGCCATTGTCCTGCAGCGCGCGGAAGGTTTGTTCGCCGAGCAGGCGCGGGTCCGGTCTTGCCGCGCTTGCTATCGTGCCCAGATCAACGCAGGCCTGATGAAAGACATCCATGATCGTGCCGTTGCCATCGTCGCATCGCTCGAAAATCGAACGCGCCAGGCCCATGAAGCGCCACATCACCTCCACCGCCTCGTCCGGATCGCTGCTGGCGATCGTATCAACGATCACGTGCCGCTGCGTCTCCAGATCGCTCTTCAAGGCCTTCACCCGGCGCCAGTTGATCATGGAGCGGGAGCGCTCGATCGATGAAAGCCGCTTTGTTACTTCCCTTGCAACTTCAGCGCTGCTCTGCGTTCCGGCGAGCTCGATCCGCAGCCGGCGTTTGGTCGCGGCGCTGCCCGTGCTGATCTCGATCAGCAACTCGGCCAGCCTCTCGGCGCCTAGCACTTCCAGGTTTTTGGCGTTCAGCGTCGTTTTCGGTGCCATCCATTTTTCCAAGATTTCAGTCGTCGAGAACCATATACGCCGGCAGCATTCAGGGCGACAACCGGTTGAGCTTTACGTCGACAACCGTCCGTAGACGAAACATCGATGTGTGCCAGGGATAATCCTTGGCGCCCCTTCAGGGTATCCTAGGCGTGATCTTCAACATCGATTGGAGATCACATGGCGGCGACAATCAGGAAGCTCAGAGCACGCTGGCAAGCCCATCCTCGGAAAACACGGCGTCTGCTCGATGTCGGCGAACGTCATCTTATTCAGGGCACCAAGTCCGCGAAATATGGTTGTAATGTTTTATCTATGCGCGTAAAGAGTTTAGATGCGTAACAACCGATGAGCCGCTACGATGGATACGATTCCCACCGAAGGCTTCGACGCGGCAGTGACCCTGACAGACCATCTCGACCATCTGCCCGACAAGAAGCGTCGAGAGCTCGCCCGTATTCTGCAAATCCTGTTTTTCGAGGTCGAGCAGTTCCGTGCCACCAAGCTGTCCGGCAAGAAGGCCGCCGGCAAGGTCCTCATGGTCATCCTTTACGGCTCCTATGCCCGCGGCGACTGGGTCGAGGATCGCGCAAGCGGCTACCGTTCCGACTATGACCTTCTCATCGTCGTCAACACCAAGAGCTTTGCGGAAGAGCATGAGCTGTGGGAGGCGCTGGAGGAACGGTTGCTGCAGGAGCAGATCAGCCACCGGATCGAAACCCCGGTGATCCCGATCGTCCACTGCCTGGCAGACGTCAACGACCAGCTTGCCCGCGGCCGTCCGTTCTTCACCGACATCGCCAAGGATGGGATCGTGCTCTACGAGGAGCCCGGCCATCCGCTTGCCCAGCCGAAGGCGCTGACATCAGAGGAGGCGAAGACCGAAGCACAGCGGTATTTCAATCAGTGGATGAAGCTCTCGCGTGAAGCGCTGACGATTGCGGAGTTCAGCATCTTAAACGAAATTTGGCGGGACGGCGCTTTCATGCTCCATCAAGCGACGGAGCGTGCCTATCACAGCCTTCTGTTGACACTTAATCTCTATAGCCCGAAATCGCACCGGATCAGGGTGCTGCGGTCGCAAGCCGAAAGCACGGATGCGCGGCTGGTTTCCGCCTGGCCGCGCGATACCCGCTTTGCCCGCCGTTCATTCGAGCTGTTGTCGCGCGCCTATGTCGAGGCGCGCTATTCGTCGGAATACGCGATCAGCAGTGAAGAGCTGCAATGGCTCGTAACGCATGTGAAAGATCTGCAGGCGCTTGTGGAGACGATCTGCAAGGAGCGTCTGAACGGGTGAAAGTGCCTTTCGTGACCGGGCGGGGTAGCTGCCCGAAAAATTTGGGGCGCCGTTGAGGCTTTGCGATATCGGCATGGTGCGCTGCAGCACGTTTTGCGGATTCCTTCTTTTTCTTGCCGTCGATCTCCGCTAAGTCTTCTCATATCCGATGTGGCAACAAAGGTGATAAATGGCAGGTGAAACTGTTCTCGTGGTCGGCGGAGCCGGCTATATCGGCTCTCATACGTGCCTCGATCTGGCGAACAAGGGTTACAAACCTGTCGTCTTCGACAATTTCTCGAATGGACATCGCGAATTCGTCAGGTGGGGTCCCGCCGAGGAGGGCGACATTCGTGATCGCGCCCGGCTCGAGGAGGTACTGGCCAAGCACAAGCCTTCGGCGATTTTGCATTTTGCAGCGCTGATCGAAGTCGGCGAATCGGTGAAGGATCCTGTTTCCTTCTACGAGAACAATGTTATCGGGACGCTGACCCTGCTTTCGGCCGCGCAGGCCGCAGGCATCAAAGCTTTCGTCTTCTCATCCACCTGCGCAACATACGGGCTGCCGCAGAGCGTGCCGCTTGACGAGGCGCACCGGCAGGTGCCGATCAATCCCTACGGGCGCACAAAATACATCGTCGAGCAAGCGCTCGCCGACTACGACCAGTATAAGGGTCTCCGTTCCGTAATCCTGCGGTATTTCAATGCGGCGGGTGCGGATTTCGAAGGACGGATCGGCGAGTGGCATCAGCCCGAAACCCATGCCATTCCGCTTGCAATCGATGCGGCACTCGGGCGCCGCCAGGGTTTCAAGGTCTTCGGCAGCGACTACGAGACACGCGATGGCACCTGCGTGCGTGACTATATCCACGTGCTCGATCTGGCGGATGCGCATGTGCGCGCTGTCGAATATCTATTGAAGGGCGGCGATTCCGTTGCGCTAAACCTCGGGACGGGGACGGGCACGACGGTCAAGGAGTTGCTCGGGGCGATCGAAGACGTGTCGAAGCGGCCGTTCCCGGTTGAATATATCGGGCGCCGGGAAGGCGATTCGCACACGCTGGTTGCCAATAACGACAAGGCCCGCGATGTGCTTGGCTGGGCACCGCAATATGATCTTTCGCAGATCATCCAGTCGGCGTGGAACTGGCATTCCAGATCCAATCACTGAGGCGTCTTTATGAAGCGGCCGAACGTCCTTCTCATCACCGCGGATCAATGGCGCGGTGATTGCCTTTCGGCCACCGGCCACGCCTGTGTCAGGACACCGAATGTGGATGCGCTGGCGAGGGAGGGCGTTCTTTTTCGCAATCACTTCGCCGGCGCGGCACCCTGTTCGCCGGCGCGGGCGACGCTTTATACCGGCCTTTACCAGATGAACCACCGGGTTTGCCGGAACGGCTCGCCTCTGGACCGCCGCTTCGACAATCTGGCGCTGGCGGCAAGGCGCGCCGGCTATGACCCGACGTTGTTCGGCTATACGGATACTGCGCCCGATCCGCGCGAACTTGATGAAAACGACCCGCACCTTGAGACCTACGAAGGTCTCCTGCCTGGGTTTACCGCACGCCAGCTCCTGCCCGAGCATGAGAAGCAGTGGCTTTCGTGGTTGCGCTCACGCGGGCATCGCGATGCGGTCAGCCGAGACATCCATATTCCGCCTGGTGCCGCCCGCGGCGAAATTTCGGCGGAACCCACCGCGTACTCCAGGCAAGAAACGCAGACTGCGTTTCTTGCCTGCGAATTCATTCGCTGGCTCGGCGAACAGGATGCGCCATGGTTTGCCCACGTTTCCTTCCTGCGACCGCATCCGCCATTTTCGGTGCCTGAGCCCTTCGGCAGGATGTTCAAACCGGACGACGGACCGGAATTTTCACGGGCGAAAAGCCGTGAGATCGAAGAGGCGCTGCATCCCTATCTTGGCTATTCGATGCCGAGAAACGACAAGGGCAGCTTCATATATGGCGCCGAGGGTCCGGTCAGCGACTGGAAAGCCCAGGATTTCGCGGCGATCCGGGCGATCTATTATGGGATGATTGCCGAGGTGGATGCGCAGCTCGGCCGGATCTGGCAGGCCCTGAAGGATGCCGGCGTGTGGAACGATACGATCGTCATCTTCACCTCCGACCATGCCGAGATGATGGGTGATCACTGGACGCTTGGCAAAGGCGGTTTTTTTGACGGCAGCTATCACATTCCTCTGGTCATCCGCGACCCGAAAGCGGCGGTGAGAGGTCACGTGGTCGAGCGCTTCACGAGTGCGGCGGATATCTTTCCAACGCTTTGCGACAGCCTGGGTGTCGAGACAGCCAACCATGTCGACGGCCGCTCATTGCGCTCGTTCATCGATCATAAAGATGCGATCGACTGGCGGGAGGCGGCATTCTTTGAATTTGATTTCCGCGACATCGCCAATGGCGAAGCGGAGCGCCACTTCGGCCTGAAATCGAACCAGTGCAATGTCGCAGTGATCCGGGACGAACGGTTCAAATATGTGCATTTTGCCGCCCTGCCGCCGCTGCTCTTCGATCTCAGGGCCGATCCGATGGAGCTCAACAATCTCGCTCTTGATCCGGCCTACGCAGCGACACGCCTGGAGTGCGCCGAAAGGCTGTTATCGCTCCGGGCGCGGCATCTCGATCAGACGCTCGCCTATACCGAGCTGACGAACGAAGGGCCGGTCACGCGCCGGCCCTGATGACTCACGAGAAGCGGCCAAGATAATCAATCTTGCCGACCGGCACGCCCTGATTGCGCAGGATCGCGTGTGCCGTCGCGACGTGAAAATAGAAGTTCGGCAGTGCGAAGGTCGCGACATATTCGTCGCCGCGGAAGGTCATCTTGTTGCCGCCCGGCGCAATCGTCACTTCATTCGTTTCTGTGCCTTCGAGCGTTTGCGGCGCAATCGTCGCGAGATAGCCTTCGGTCTTGGCGATGCGCTCGCGCAGTTCGGCGATCGTCGTTTCGCTGTCCTCGAATTTCGGCGCTTCGGTGGCGGTCAGGCGGGCGACCGCCAGCTTGGCGCTGTCGCTCGCACGTTGATATTGGCCCGATAGCGGGAGCATATCGGGCGCAAGCCTGGCAGCGACCAGTTCATCCGGATCAATCCCCTTCTCCTTTGCATAAGCCTCGGCCTTTTCGAGGTAGTTTTTTAGCGTCGTAAGCCCGCGCTGAAACATCGGAACGGTCAGGCGGTACATGGAAATGGACATGGCTTCTCCTTGGGGATTTTCGTGAGCGCGGCGGTTTTGATCGTCACGTCCGCACATTTAGGCGCGCGCTCTGACAATTTCATCGGCCTGCTCGCCCATGGCTTCATATTTCCAGTGCGGCTTTCTGTCTTCATCTCCTTAAAAACAGTTGACGCCGCGTGCGGAAAATGGAATGAATATTCCGCGAGACAAATTTTACGGTTTGTTTGTTCCGTTTTGACAGAAGCTGCGGAATGGGAGTGGCAGCGCGACGCAATACGGCTTTTGGGCAGTGCCCGAAGTTCCGGCGTGAGGAGGGTGCAGCCGGACACCGCTTTGTGGAGGAAATAAAATGAGAAAGTTTATCCTGGGCACTGCGATGGCGCTCGTCATGTCGACGGCGGCTCACGCGGAAACCATTGGCGTTTCCATGGCGCTTTTCGATGACAACTTCCTGACCGTTCTGCGCAACGGCATGCAGGATTACGCCAAGACGCTGGATGGCGTAACGCTGCAGGTGGAAGACGCACAGAACGACGTCGCCAAGCAGCAGAGCCAGATCCAGAATTTCATCGCATCCAAGGTTGACGCCATCATCGTTAATCCGGTCGATACCGATGCCACCACCGCCATGTCGAAAATTGCTGCCGATGCCGGAATTCCGCTCGTCTACGTGAACCGCGAGCCGGTGAATGTCGATGCGCTACCGGACAAGCAGGCCTTCGTCGCTTCCAACGAACAGGAGTCCGGCACGCTGGAAACGAAGGAAGTCTGCCGCCTTCTCGGTGGCAAGGGCAAGGCTGTCGTCATGATGGGCGAGCTTTCCAACCAGGCTGCCCGCATGCGTACCAAGGACGTCCACGACGTCGTCGCGACCGACGAATGCAAAGGCATCGAGATCGTCGAAGAGCAGACGGCCAACTGGTCCCGCACCCAGGGTTCGGATCTGATGACCAACTGGCTCTCCAGCGGCATTGAATTCGATGCCGTCATCTCGAACAACGACGAAATGGCAATCGGTGCGATCCAGGCGCTCAAGGCTGCCGGCAAGGATCTGAGCAAGATCGTCATCGGCGGCGTCGATGCCACACAGGATGCGCTCGCCGCCATGCAGGCCGGCGACCTCGACGTGACGGTGTTCCAGGACGCTGCCGGTCAGGGTAAGGGCTCGCTTGACGCGGCTCTGAAGCTCGCCAAGGGCGAAAAGATCGAGAAGAAGGTCTATATTCCCTTCCAGCTCGTCACGCCGGAAAACGTCAAGGACTTCGTTGCCAAGAACTGAGGCGAAGAAATTGCGGATGCGGCCCTAGCCGGCTCGCATCCGCTTCGTCCGTCGTCGGATATCCGGAGAGGAGATGAGATGGCTGTCAGCCCTTCCACTATGGCCGCTGTTCGTGCAAGCGGAGCAATTCCGAACGCGGAATATCTCCTGAGCGCTGAAGGCATCCGCAAGGAATTTCCCGGTGTGGTCGCACTCGATGATGTGCAGTTCCGGCTGAAGCGCGGCTCCGTGCACGCGCTGATGGGGGAGAACGGCGCCGGCAAGTCGACATTGATGAAGATACTGGCCGGCATCTATACGCCGGACAAGGGTGATGTGCACCTGAAGGGCGTTGAGATCCAACTCAAATCGCCGCTCGATGCGCTGGAAAACGGCATCGCCATGATCCATCAGGAACTGAACCTGATGCCTTTCATGACGGTTGCTGAAAACATCTGGATCCGCCGCGAGCCCAAGAACCGGTTCGGCTTCGTCGACCACGGCGAAATGTACCGCATGACCGAAGAGCTTTTCCAAAGGCTCAACATAACCATCGATCCTGACATCGAGGTTCGGCACCTCTCGGTCGCAAGCCGTCAGATGGTCGAGATCGCCAAGGCGGTTTCCTATAATTCCGACGTGCTCATCATGGACGAACCGACCTCGGCGCTTACCGAGCGCGAAGTGGCCCATCTCTTTGAGATCATCCGTGGTCTGAAGGTCCAGGGTATCGGGATCGTCTACATCACCCACAAGATGAACGAGCTGTTCGAGATTGCTGATGAGTTTTCAGTGTTTCGTGACGGCAAATATATCGGCACGCACGCATCGACCGATGTGACGCGCAACGACATCATCCGGATGATGGTCGGCCGCGAGATCACGCAGATGTTCCCGAAGGAAGAAGTTCCGATCGGCGACGTGGTACTGTCGGTCAAGAATCTCAGTCTCAACAACGTCTTCCATGAGGTTTCCTTCGACGTGCGCGCGGGGGAAATCCTCGGTGTTGCAGGCCTCGTGGGCTCCGGACGTTCGAACGTTGCCGAGACGCTGTTCGGCGTAACGCCGGCAAGCTCCGGCACGATCGAGCTTTTCGGCAAGAAGGTCGATATCAGCTCGCCGACGGTGGCGATCAGGAACCACATGGCGTTCCTGACGGAGGACCGGAAGGAAACGGGCTGCCTGCTGATTCTCAACGTGCTCGAGAACATGCAGATTGCCGTGCTGCAGGACAAATTCGTCAAGGGCGGCTTCGTGCAGGAAGGCGCGATAGAAGCGACATGCGAGGACATGGCGCGCAGGCTGCGCGTCAAAACGCCGAACCTCGATGAACGCGTCGAGAACCTGTCGGGAGGCAACCAGCAAAAGGTGCTGATTGGGCGATGGCTGTTGACCAACCCACGTATCCTCATTCTCGATGAGCCGACGCGCGGTATCGATGTCGGCGCCAAAGCGGAAATCCACAAACTCGTGACGGAGATGGCCCGAAACGGCGTCGCGGTCATCATGATCTCGTCGGAGATGCCGGAAGTGCTCGGCATGAGTGACCGCATCATGGTCATGCATGAAGGACGCGTGACTGGTTTTCTCAATCGCGACGAAGCAACGCAAGTCAAGGTGATGGAGCTTGCCGCGCAGTGATTGCGGCCCAATCAATCGCCGGAGGGAGGTTAACATGAATACTGAGGCAGCCGAAAGCCAGGCCACGCTCGCAACCCGGCCGAGGCGGCACCGTGTGCCGCCGGAACTCACCATCTTCCTGGTGCTGATCGGTATTGCGCTTGTTTACGAAATGCTCGGCTGGATTTTCGTAGGCCAGAGTTTCTTGATGAACCCGCAACGCCTGACGATCATGATCCTGCAGGTGTCGGTGATCGGCATTATTTCAGTGGGTGTTACACAGGTGATCATAACCGGCGGCATCGACCTCTCCTCCGGCTCCGTCGTCGGCATGACGGCTATGATCGCGGCGAGTTTCGCGCAAGCATCGACATGGCCGCGCGCGCTTTATCCAGGCCTGACCGACATGCCGTTTTTCGTGCCTATCGGCGTCGGCCTGCTGATCGGACTCCTGGCCGGCTACATCAATGGACAGTTGATCGCCAAGACGAAGATTCCGCCCTTCATCGCTACGCTCGGGATGATGGTCTCGGCGCGCGGTCTTTCCAAATGGTACACGAAGGGCCAGCCGGTATCAGGGCTTACGGATCAGTTCAATTTCATCGGCACGGGCATCTGGCCGGTCGTCGTTTTCCTTGTCGTCGCGCTGATCTTTCACATCGCCCTTCGCTATACGCGCTACGGCAAGTTCACCTATGCAATCGGCGCGAATGTGCAGGCGGCGCGTGTTTCCGGTATCAATGTCGAAGCACACCTGATCAAGGTCTATGCGATCGCCGGCCTTCTGGCAGGTCTTGCCGGCGTCGTCACGGCGGCTCGCGCTCAAACGGCACAGGCCGGCATGGGCGTGATGTACGAACTCGATGCGATCGCCGCTGCCGTTATCGGGGGCACGTCGCTGACGGGCGGCGTCGGCCGCATTACCGGTACGGTGATCGGCACGGTCATTCTCGGCGTGATGACGTCGGGCTTCACCTTCCTGCGGGTGGATGCCTATTACCAGGAGATCGTCAAAGGCGTGATCATCGTCGCGGCCGTCATCGTTGACGTCTACCGACAGAAGAAGCGGACAAAGCACTGATCAAGAATGGGGCCTTCGGGCCCCGTTTCCATTCAAGCCAAGGCGCATTTACCGATCCGCTATAAATTTCTGAGAAGGGGGCTGGCCAATTCTGCCAGCTTTTCTATTCTGCACGCTTGTCATTTGCTCGGCAGGGCAGAGCAGGAAAACAGATGCAGCTTGTATTTGATGGCCATAATGACGTTCTCCTCAGGCTTTGGACACATGAAAGGGACGGCAACGACCCGGTTGCCGAATTTCTAAACGGGGCGACATCAGGCCACATCGATGGACCACGCGCCCGGCAGGGCGGTCTCGCTGGTGGACTTTGCGCCATCTACGTGCCCTCGGGCGATCTCGTCTTCGCCGATCCCGATCAAAACGGACATTACGAAACGCCGCTGGCCGCACCTCTCGACCGGCTGCCGTCACTTGGCGTCGCGACCGAGATGGCGGCGATTGCGTTACGTCTCGACAAGGCAGGCGCCTGGCGCCTCTGCCGGACGGTGAAGGACATCCGCAACGCCATGGCAAGCGGTGTTTTTGCCGCGGTCATGCATATGGAAGGCTGCGAGGCGATTGGGCCCGACCTTTCCGCGCTCGAGGTCTTCCATGCGGCGGGCCTGCGCTCTCTGGGACCTGTCTGGAGCAGGCATAACGTCTTCGGACACGGCGTGCCCTTCGCCTTCCCGATGTCGCCAGATACTGCGCCGGGGCTGACCGGTGCCGGCTTTGAGCTGGTGCGCGAATGCAATCGCCTGGGCATCATGATCGATCTGTCCCACATAACGGAAAAGGGCTTCTGGGACGTCGCGAAGACAACAGATCAACCACTGGTCGCTACGCATTCGAACGTGCATGCGCTGACGCCGGTGGCGCGCAATCTGACGGATAAGCAGCTTGATGCGATCAGGGAGAGCAAGGGGCTAATCGGTCTCAATTACGCCACTGCGATGCTGAGGCCGGATGGCCGCTCCGAGGGCGACACGCCGATCAGGGACATGATCCGCCATATCAACTATCTCGTCGACCGCGTCGGGATCGATTGCGTTGCGCTCGGATCCGATTTCGACGGCGCGACAATTCCGGACGAAATAGGCGACGCGGCTGGCAACCAGAAGCTGATTGCCGCTCTCCGGGACGTTGGATATGGTGAGGAGGATCGACGGAAACTCGCCAGCGAAAACTGGCTTCGCATCCTGGCTTCGGCGTGGGGGGAGAAGAACGCCTGAGCCAAAATATTGCTTTGTAATCAAACAATAACAGGGGATCAGATCAATGATGATTACTAAACTCAGCCGCAACTTTCGTGCCCTTTCTGCGGGTGCCGCGCTTTCGCTGCTCATGCTGACGGCGCCTGCCGCTTTTGCCGAGACGCCGAAGGATACGCTCGTCGAAGGTTTCGCCATCGATGACATCATTACGATGGATCCAGGCGAGGCCTTCGAGCTTTCAACGGCGGAAATGACAACCAACTCCTATAGCCTGCTGGTCCGCCTCGACCTCAACGACACGACGAAGGTCAAGGGTGATCTTGCCGAGAGCTGGAGCGTCTCCGATGACGGCCTGACCTATACGTTCAAGCTGAAGCCCGGTCTGAAGTTCGCCTCCGGCAACCCGGTCACCGCTGAAGATGTCGCCTGGTCCTTCGAGCGCGCCGTCAAACTCGACAAGAGCCCGGCATTCATCCTGACGCAGTTCGGCCTGACCGGAGACAACGTGACTGAAAAGGCCAAGGCTGCGGACGAAAACACGTTCGTCTTTAAGGTCGACAAGGCCTATGCGCCGAGCTTCGTCCTGAACTGCCTGACGGCGACGGTTGCCTCCGTGGTCGACAAGAAGCTGGTGATGGACCACATCAAGCCGATGACGCCGAGTGCCGAATACAAGTATGACAACGACTTCGGTAATGAATGGTTGAAGACGGGCTATGCCGGCTCCGGCGCCTACAAGCTTCGTGAATGGCGCGCCAACGAAGTCGTCGTCCTGGAGCGGAACGACAATTACTACGGCGACAAGCCGAAGCTGAACCGCGTCATCTACCGCAACATGAAGGAAAGTGCCGCGCAACGTCTGGCGCTGGAGGCAGGCGATATCGATATCGCGCGCAATCTCGAGCCGGGCGATCTCGACGCTGTTTCGAAGAACGCCGACCTTGCGGCGACGAGCGCACCGAAAAGCACGATCTATTATGTCAGCCTCAACCTCAAGAATGAGAACCTGAAGAAGCCGGAGGTGCAGCAGGCCTTCAAGTATCTCGTCGATTACGATGCGATCAGCTCGACGCTGATCAAGGGCATCGGCGAAATCCACCAGACATTCCTGCCGAAGGGTCAGCTCGGCGCGCTTGACGAAAATCCGTTCAAACTCGACGTCGCCAAGGCGAAGGAACTGCTGGCAAAGGCCGGTCTTGCAGATGGTTTCTCGGTGACGATGGACGTGCGAAACACTCAGCCTGTCACCGGCATTGCCGAATCCATGCAGCAGACGCTGGCACAAGCCGGTGTGAAACTCGAGATCATTCCGGGCGACGGTAAGCAGACGCTGACGAAATATCGCGCACGCACGCACGACATGTATATCGGCCAATGGGGTTCCGACTATTTCGACCCGAACTCGAATGCCGATACCTTCACGGCGAACCCGGACAATTCGGATGCGGGCACGAACAAGACGCTCGCATGGCGCAATACCTTCGAAACGCCGGAACTCGACAAGCAGGCCAAGGCAGCACTGCTTGAGCGCGACGGTGCCAAGCGCGCCGCGATGTACCAGGATATCCAGAAGAAGTACCTGGAGAACAGCCCCTTCATCTTCATCTTCCAGCAGATCGAAGTCGCCGGCTATCGCAAGAACCTGAGGGACTTCAAACTCGGACCAAGCTTCGATACGAACTTCGTTGGCCCAATCGCCAAGGAATAATCCGGCAGGATTCGTTCGTTGAGCATTATCGAAACAAAAATGGAGGCGCGACCCGCCAAGGGTCGTGCCGTGCCTCTCGCGAAAGCAATCGGGCGCTTCCTGATCGCTGCCGTGACGACCTATCTCGGACTTCTGGCCGTCACCTTCTTCATCGGCCGTGTCGTGCCGATCGATCCGGTTCTTGCAATCCTTGGCGACCGCGCGCCGACGCATGTCGTGGAGCGCGTGCGTGAAGAGCTCGGCTTCAATCTGCCGCTCTATCAGCAATTCTTCATCTATATCAAAGGCATCCTTTCTGGTGATTTCGGCAATTCGGTGCTGACCACCAATCCGGTGATGACCGATATCCGCCGCGTCTTTCCGGCAACGATCGAGCTTGCGACCCTCGGCACCATTTTTGGCGCACTGATTGGCATTCCGCTCGGCGTGCTTGCGGCTGTGCGGCGCGGCAGCCTTGCCGACCAGTTCGTGCGTGTCGTCGGGCTTGTCGGCTATTCCGTGCCGATCTTCTGGCTGGCCTTGATCTCGCTTGTCGTATTCTATGCGCAACTGCGCTGGGTGGCCTTCCCGGGGCGCATCGATATCGTATTTGAATATACGTTCACGCCGATTACCGGCTTTTATCTGATCGACAGCGCCTGGCAGGGGCAGTGGGATGTCTTTTACGACGTCTTCCGGCACATTATCTTGCCAGCATCGCTGCTCGGCTATTTCTCGCTCGCTTATATCAGCCGGATGACGCGCAGTTTCATGCTGAACGAGCTCAGTCAGGAATATATCGTGGCTGCGCGCGCCAAGGGGCTTTCGGAAACCCGGGTAATTTGGGGCCACGCATTGCGCAATGCCGCAGTGCCGCTTGTGACGGTGATTGCGCTCTCCTACGCCGGGCTTCTCGAAGGCTCGGTGCTGACGGAGACGGTGTTCTCCTGGCCGGGCATCGGCCTTTACATCACCAACTCCCTGCAGAATGCCGATATGAACGCTGTCCTCGGCGGCACGATCGTCATCGGCACGGTGTTCATCGGCATCAACCTCCTGTCCGATCTTCTCTACCGGACGCTCGATCCAAGGACGCGAAGCCGATGACGGTCCCAGCCAGCCAGCCAGCGCCGATGAGCCGCCGCGAGTGGCTGCTTTCCGATCGCCCGCAATCACGCGTACAAGCCCGTCTCGGGCGCGCCTATGTGACCTGGCGGCAATTCAGTGCGAACAAGCTTGCCGTCCTTGGTCTCGTTATCATTATCGTGCTGCTCTTCGTTGCCGCCTTCGCTGATCTCTTGGCCACGCATTCGCCGGTGGTCGGCGATCTAAAGAATGCGCGACTGCTGCCGCCAGGTACCGGCGAGTACCTGCTCGGCACGGACGACCAAGGTCGCGATATCCTTTCGCGCCTGATCTACGGGTCGCGGCTGACGCTCTTCGTCGTCGTGCTGGTGGCGATCATCTCGGCGCCGATTGGACTGATTGTGGGCACGGTCTCCGGCTATGCCGGCGGATGGGTGGATGCAGTGCTGATGCGTATCACCGATATCTTCCTAGCGTTCCCGAAGCTGGTGCTGGCGCTTGCCTTTGTCGCGGCACTCGGGCCGGGCATCCAAAACGCGATCATCGCGATTGCAATCACGTCCTGGCCTCCTTACGCCCGCATCGCCCGGGCGGAAACGCTGACGGTGCGGCGCTCGGATTACATCTCGGCGGTCAAGCTGATGGGTGCATCGCCGGCCCGCATTATCATCCGCCATGTCATGCCGCTCTGCCTCTCGTCGCTGATCGTTCGCGTAACGCTCGACATGGCGGGCATCATCCTGACGGCTGCCGGTCTCGGCTTTCTCGGTCTCGGCGCGCAGCCGCCACTGCCGGAATGGGGTGCGATGATCGCCTCGGGTCGCCGTTTCATTCTCGATCAATGGTGGGTCGCAGCCATGCCGGGTATTGCGATCCTCATCGTCAGCCTCGGTTTCAACCTGCTTGGCGACGGCCTGCGCGATGCGCTCGATCCCAAGGAGAGCGGCCAATGACGGCTTTGCTGACGGTCGACAATCTGAAGGTCAGCTACCCGACGCGCACCGGCGTGATCGAAGCTGTTCGCGGCGTTTCCTTCACGCTGGACAGGGAACGCCTCGGCATTGTCGGGGAGTCGGGATCTGGCAAGTCGCAGACCGGCCGAGCGATCATGGGGCTCACGCCGAAGCACGGCATCGTCACGGCCGACAAGCTCGACTTCAACGGCATCGATCTCATAGAGGCTTCAGCGAAGGAACGGCGGCTCCTGCGCGGCAAGCGCATCGCCATGGTGTTGCAGGATCCGAAGTATTCGCTCGATCCGGTGATGTCGATCGGCCGGCAGATCTGCGAGACGCTGAGAACGCATGAGAAAGTCAGCAAGGCCGAGGCGACCGAACGGGCGCTTGCCATGCTGGAGGCGGTGCAGATTCGCGATCCCAAGCGTGTCTTCGATCTCTACCCGCATGAGGTCTCAGGCGGCATGGGCCAACGTGCAATGATCGCCATGATGCTGATTGCAGGGCCGGAACTGCTGATCGCAGACGAGCCGACCTCGGCGCTCGACGTCACCGTGCAGCTCGACGTGTTGAAGATCCTGGACAAGCTTGTTTCCGAGCGCGGCATGGGGCTCATCTTCGTGTCGCACGATCTGCGTCTTGTTTCCTCGTTCTGCGACCGCGTCATCGTGATGTATGCCGGTAAGATCGTTGAAGAGCTTAGGGCTTCTGACCTTAAGAATGCACAGCATCCCTATACGCAGGGACTTTTGAACTGCATGCCGCAAATCGGAGAAGACCGCCATCCGCTGCCAGTGCTCGACCGCAAGCCGGAGTGGGCTGCATGAGTGTGGCGCTTTCGGTCGAAAATCTCAGCGTCGTCTATGACGATTTTCATGCGCTTCGAGATGTCAGCATCGCGGTGGCATCCGGCGGCTCATTCGGGCTGGTTGGGGAATCCGGCTCCGGCAAGTCGACGCTGCTGCGTGCGGTAGCGGGCCTGGCGCCGGTCAAGGGTGGCGCAATTCGCATTCATGATCAGCTGCTGCACGGTCCAAAACGCAGCAAGGCTTTCTATCGAAATGTCCAGATGGTGTTCCAGGACCCTTATGGCTCGCTGCATCCACGTCAGACGATCGACCGGCTGCTGCTCGAGCCATTGGCAATTCACCGGATTGCCGACAGCGAGAAGCGCATCGCGCGGGCACTGGATGAAGTCGGCCTTGGGAACGGCTTCCGCTTCCGCTATCCGCACCAGCTTTCCGGCGGCCAGCGGCAGCGTGTGGCGATTGCGCGCGCCCTGATCGTCGAGCCGTCGATCCTGCTGCTCGATGAACCGACGTCGGCGCTCGACGCTTCCGTGCAGGCGGAGGTGCTCAATCTGCTGGAACAGATCAGGCGTGACCGCAAACTGACCTTTGTCATGGTGAGCCACGACCTTGGTGTCGTTACCCATATGTGTGAAAGGCTTGCCGTGATGCGCAATGGCGCCGTCGTCGAACGGCTGACCTCCGGCCAGCTGGCCAGCGGGGACATTCATGAGGATTACACGAGAAATTTGATGATCGCGAGCAAAGGCTTCGTCAAAACCAGAACTGCAGATTTTTCAAATATTTGAAATCCTTTTGAACACTGGTCATTCAAGGTTAAGCAGCCGTTAAAAGACTATTCGACTAGACTATTGACAGCCGATTTTCATCTGTCATGATCCTGTTAACGAGTGTTAGCTTTCGTGATCATGGAGGTGAGGCATGTTCTTTCTCGGCGGAATGACCATGGGATATCTCGATCCTCCGGCCAAGGTCGAACGGAGCGAGCAGACAAGCGTTTCCATTCCCGCTGAAAGAGATCGCCGATTGATCGAGGCTTCCTCGGGTGCCCAAAGAGAAGAAAACGCAATCGAGCGTTCGTTGATCTGGGCATGGCGCACTCTTTGCTGAGCCGGGTCAGATTTTCTATCCCTCGCGCTGTGGAAGGAAATTTATCTCTACCTAGCTTATAGAGAATATAGGAATATCAGTGCCGGCAGACGCCGCGCCAATAATAAGAGACGGAGGCAACACATGGCAGACCTGGGTATTTCGCATACTCAAGCGAACTATTATGGTTCCGTACCGGCCAAGAAGCCGGCTTCAATGCGCCAGAAGTTTCATTTTGCGCTCAATGCCACGCTGTTTACCGCGGCGTTCGCTTTCGTTGCGGCCTTGGTCTGCGGCGTTATCGGCTGATCGAGCTGTCGTGCCGGCATTGCCGGCACATTGCGAACTTACTTCTCAAGTCCGCGGGCTGGGTCGGCCAACAACAACAGCGGTCCAATCACGTTTGAAAATCCGGTGCCCGATGGGTGCCGGATTTTTATTTTGATAGCCAAGAACTGCCAAAATTGAGGTAAGCAAAGCTGGGCAATTCCGTGCCTTTTGACTTGATTTATCGGGAGGGTGTCCAACTTTCCCGGATGGTTCTTCGGGGGTGGAGGCAAAATGCAGCTCTGACCGGCAGAATCGTGCCATAAATCGGGCCTAAACCGTTTCGTATCGGAAATCTGTGGCTTTCGCGTCTTCCTGGAAAGCCCCTTGGCCGTTCATGTCGCAGTCATAATTGCCGGTGCAAAAGGCTAGGCAAAATTACCATAACCTTAGTTTGGACCCAGAACCGAACCCATGACCATTTCCATTCCGTCTCCAAACCCGTCACGCGAAACCGAAGTCAAGCACATCGACCACAACGATTCGGTCCGCTCGACCTACCTGTCGATTGAAGACATCAAGGCGATGGGTGAATCGATCGCCCGCAAAGGCGTCGATTCGCTGCCGGCTTTTACTCCCTTCGATTTTTTTGCACGACATAAGGAGAACGAGAAGGAAATCCTGCGCGTTTACCGCACGACCGCGGCCGACGTGGAAGCGGGCGAGACAATCACGCCTGCCGCCGAATGGCTTCTCGACAACCACTATATCGTCGAAGAGGCAATTCAGGAGGTCCGCCGCGACTTCCCGCGGCGCTTCTACCGCGAGCTGCCGACCATCGATGTTGATGGTGTGCAGGTACCACGCACGCTGGTGCTCGCCTGGCTCTACGTCGCTCACACCCACAGCACCGTGTCACAGGAAAGTCTAACGGCGCTTGTCGATGGCTTCCAGCTGGGAGAGACGTTGCGCATCGGTGAGCTTTGGGCGGTCCCCTCCCTCGTGCGTTATGTTCTCGTCGAAAACCTCCGTCGCATTTCCAGTCGCGTTGAACGCAGCCGGCGCATACGCCGCCGCGCGAACGAGGCGGCCGACGAACTCGTGCGTTTGGACGATCCGGCGAAGGCTGCAGAGTATCTGAGGACGCTCGAACCGCTTGCTGAGGACAATACGTTCTCGACGCAGTTTCTCTATCGCATGCGCGACGGTTCGCAGGCGTCTAGTCTTGCGATCGCCTGGCTCGACGAGCGTCTGGAAATGCTCGGCCGTGATACCGAGGAAGCGACGATGGCGGAGCATAGCCGCCTCTCCTCCGGCAATGTCACGATGGGCAACATCATCCGGAGCCTTCGCGAGATCGACGATGCGGAATGGTCGGTCTGGGTCGAGCAAGTCAGCCATGTCGACAAGCTGCTCTGGGAGAATTCCGATTACGGGATCCTCGATTCGGGATCACGCAACAAATACCGCAAACAGATCGAAAAGCTCGCCAAGCGCTCGCCGCTGACGGAAATGGAAGTCGCCCAATTGGCGCTCGACATGACCAGCGAAGCCAGAGCCTCCGAGGAGCCGCAACCGCATGAGCCGAATGTCGGCGGCTTTCTCGCCGGCATGCACCGGCCGAAGCTTGAAGAACGTGCCAACTATAGTCCGACCTTTGTCCAGCATTTTGTTCGAACGGTCCGCAAGTTCAACTGGCTGTCGATTGCCGTCCCCGTCATGCTGCTTACCGTCATTGCGATGGCGATCGTCGGGCGCTTCATGGCCAATGCCGGCATGGGCACGTTGGAAATCGCCGTATTGCTGCTCATGTTCTCTCTTCCGGCATCAGAGGGCGCGACCGGTCTTTTCAATACCTTGCTGTCCTTCTTCGTGACGCCATCGCGGCTTGTCGGCTACGAGTTCAAGGAAGGTATCCCGGAGGATGCACGCACGCTGCTTGTCGTGCCATGCCTGATTTCGAACCGCGACAGCGTCGACGACCTGGTTCGCAATCTCGAGGTTCACTATCTCGCCAATCCGCGCGGCGAAATCTATTTCGCGCTGCTGAGCGACTGGCCGGACAGTGACTTCGAGGAGACGCCGAACGATCTGGAAGTGCTGGACTACGCCCGACGTGAAATCGCCAATCTTTCGGCACGTTACGCCTATGACGGCAAAACGCGCTTCTATCTCCTGCATCGCCGCCGCCTCTACAACCCGTCAGAGGGCGTCTGGATGGGTTGGGAGCGCAAGCGCGGCAAGCTGCACGAGCTGAACATGCTTTTGCGCGGCGACAGCGACACGACCTATCTGCCGGGCGCCAATATTGTACCGGCTGGCGTTCAGTATATCATGACGCTCGATTCCGACACGCGCCTGATGCGCGATGCCGTGACAAAGCTTGTTGGCAAACTCTATCATCCGATCAACCGTCCGGTGATAAACCCGAAGACAGGCCGCGTCGAAAGCGGCTATGGCGTGCTGCAGCCGCGCGTGACCCCGTCGCTGACGACCGGCAAGGACGCTTCGGTCTTCCAGCGCGTCTTCTCGATCAACCGCGGCCTCGACCCTTACGTCTTCACGGTTTCCGATGTCTATCAGGACCTCGCAGGCGAAGGCACGTTTACCGGCAAGGGCCTTTATCATGTCGATGCCTTCGAAGCTTCGCTGAGGGACCGCATCGATGAGAATTCGGTGCTGAGCCACGATCTTCTCGAAGGTTCGATGGCGCGCTGCGCACTCGTCACCGATCTCGAGCTCGTCGAGGACTTCCCGATCCGCTACGAAGTCGAGGCTTCGCGCCAGCATCGCTGGGCGCGTGGCGACTGGCAGCTTCTGCCGTATATGTTCAATCCAAAATACGGCGTCACCGCTCTCGGGCGCTGGAAGATGTTCGATAACCTGCGCCGCTCGCTGACGCCGATCGCCTGGTTCTTTGCTTCCGTGCTCGGCTGGTATTTTATGGGCCCGCTTGGCGCACTCGTATGGCAGATCCTCCTGATCTTCTGCCTCTTCGTTGCGCCGACGCTGTCGCTCATACACGGCATCATTCCACGCACCAGCGATATCGTTGCACGGGCACATCTTTATACCGTGTGGTCGGATATCCGCGCTGCGAACGCCCAGGTGGCGCTTCGTATCGTTTTCATTGCCGATACGGCTTGCATGATGGCCGATGCGATCGGCCGCTCGCTCTACCGTCTTCTCGTCAGCCATAAGTTGATGCTGCAATGGCGCACTGCTGCCAGCGTCCAAGCGGGCGGGCAGGGAACAATTCTCTCCTACTACGGCGCGATGTGGCACGCCCCGGTGCTGGCGCTGCTCGCACTCGGCTTTGCAGCACTTCCCGGCGACAATGCATTCCTCGTCGGCATTCCATTTGCCATGTTGTGGACCTTGTCGCCGCTCGTTGCCTGGTATGTCAGCCAGTCGGCAGAAACCGAAGACCGCCTGGAAGTCGCCGATTCGGTCTCAAGCGAGCTCAGAAAGATCGCGCGCCGCACCTGGCGTTACTTCGATACGTTCACTACGGCAGAACAGAATTACCTGCCACCGGATAATATTCAGGAGACGCCGCACGTCATCGTCGCGAGCCGCACCTCGCCGACCAATATCGGCGTATATCTGCTCTCGGTCGTTTCCGGTCGCCAGTTCGGCTGGTTTTCCTTCGAGGAAACGATCGAGCGGCTGGAGCAGACGATCGCTACCATCGACAAGATGGAAAAGTATCGCGGCCATCTCTTTAACTGGTACCACACCGATACGCTTCAGACCCTTGGGCCGCGATACGTTTCCGCTGTCGACAGCGGCAATCTCGCCGGTCACCTGATTGCCGTTTCGTCAGCTTGCCGCAATTGGGCCGAGGCGCCGTCGGCGCATATGCAGGGCAATCTCGATGGCGTCGGCGACACTGCCGGCATCCTCGGCGAAGTACTGGCCGACCTCCCAGACGATCGCAAGACGGTCCGTCCGCTCCGCCGCCGCCTGGAAGAACGGATCGTCGGCTTCCAGAACGCGCTCGCCGCCGTTAAGCGCGAGCACGAGTTCGCCTCGATCCGCGTCATCAACCTTGCGGTTCTTGCGCGTGACATCCAAAAGCTTGCGGCAAATCTCGATCATGAAGTGAAGTCGGCACTCAGCGGCGAACTTACCCGTTGGGCCGAAGCACTCGTCAAGATTTGCGAAGCGCATATTTCCGACAGCACGTTCGACCTTTCAAATATCGATGCCTTGCGGCCACGGCTGATTGCCCTTCGCGACAAGGCCCGCGATCTCGCCTTCTCGATGGACTTCAGCTTCCTGTTCCGTCCGGAACGCCGGCTTCTTTCGATCGGCTATCGCGTCGAAAGCGGCGAGCTCGACCAGGCCTGCTACGACCTTTTGGCGTCGGAATGCCGGCTGACCAGTCTCTTCGGCATCGCAAAGGGCGACTTGCCGACGGAGCATTGGTATCGCCTCGGCCGCCAGGTCGTGCCGGTCGGTTCGCGCGGCGCTCTGGTCTCTTGGTCCGGCTCGATGTTCGAATATCTGATGCCGCCGCTCGTCATGCAGGAGCGCGGCGGGGGTATTCTCAATCAGACCAACAATCTGGTCGTGGTCGAGCAGATGAACTACGGACGCAAGCTCGGTATTCCGTGGGGCATATCGGAAGCGGCCTTCAATGCTCGCGACCATAACCTCAACTATCAGTACACGAACTTCGGCGTACCTACGCTTGGCCTGAAGCGCGGCCTCGGCCACAACGCCGTCATCGCGCCTTATGCCTCGATCCTCGCCAGCCAATACGACCCGCAAGGGGCGCTCGAAAATCTGCAGCGCCTGCGCAAGCTCGGTGCGCTCGGCAAATTCGGATTCCATGATGCCGTCGACTTTACGCCGACCCGCGTGCCGGAAGGCAAGAAATGCGCTGTTGTCTACAACTACTATGCGCACCATCATGGCATGTCGATTGCGGCGGTTGCCAACGTCGCTTTCAATGGGCATCTGCGTGAGCTCTTCCACTCCGATCCGGTGATCGAAGCAGCCGAACTGCTGCTGCAGGAAAAGGCACCGCGCGACATCCCCGTCATGAGCGGCAAGCACGAATCGGATACGCCTGCCAGCATCCAGGAAGATCTGCTGCGGCCGGAGCTTCGCAAGATCGCCGATCCACTTTCGCGCGATCGCGAAGTCATGTTCCTGTCCAACGGTCACTATTCGATGATGCTGACGGCGACCGGTGCCGGCTACGCACGCTGGAACGGTCAGGCCGTTACCCGGTGGAAAGCCGACCCGACGGAAGACCGCTGGGGAAGCTTCATCTTCCTGCGTGACACGGCGACCAATGAATGGTGGTCGGCCACGGCCGAACCAAAAAGTGTCGAGGGCGAAAAGGTCAATGTGCTCTTCGCCGACGAAAAGGCGGAATTCACCAAGGTCGTTGGCGACCTCAGCAGCGAACTGGAATGCATCGTTGCGACTGAGCATGATGCGGAAGGCCGCAGGCTGACACTTCTCAACATGGGATCGGAAGACCGCTTCATCGAAGTCACCTCCTATTTGGAACCGGTGATCACATTGGATGACACGGACAATGCGCATCCGGCTTTCGCCCGCATGTTTGTGAAGACGGAATTCGGCAGGCGCGGCGACGTCATCCGTGCCGAACGCAACAGACGCGATCCGGGCGAACCGAACATGAGCATTGCCCATCTGATCGTCGACAGTGCCGGTCCTTCCCGGCAAACGGAATTTGAGACCGATCGCCGCAAATTCCTCGGCCGCGGCCGTAGTCTTGCGGATGCCGCAGCCTTCGATCCTGGCGCGACGCTTTCGGGCACCGACGGCTTCACGCTCGATCCGGTCCTTTCGCTGCGCCGCACGGTTCGTGTGCCGGCCGGCAAGAAAGTCAGCGTGATCTTCTGGACGATCGCCGCTCCTAGCCGCGACGAGGTGGACAAGGCTGTCGAGCGCTATCGGCACGCCGATGCCTTCAACCATGAGCTTGTCCAGGCCTGGACCCGCACCCAGGTGCAAATGCGCCATGTCGGCGTGACGTCGCAGCAGGCTGCCGCCTTCCAGTATCTCGGCCGGCATTTGGTCTATCCCGACATGGATTTGCGCGCCGATGCTGCGGCAGTTCGAGCCGGTATGCAGTCACAATCGTCGCTGTGGCCGCTTGCGATCTCCGGCGACTTCCCGATCTTCATGCTGCGCATCGACGACGACATGGATCTCGATATCGTTCGTGAGGCGTTGCTGGCGGAGGAATATCTGCGCTCGCGTGGCGTGACGGCCGATCTTGTCATCATGAACGAGCGTGCATCCTCCTATGCGCAGGACATGCAGCATGCCGTGGACCAGATGTGCGAAAACGTGCGCCGCATTGGCCAGGCCGATGGCCTTCGGCAACACATCTTTGCCGTCCGGAAGGATTTGATGGAGGAGGCGACCTATCATGCCCTGATCGCCGCTTCGCGCGTCACCTTCCATGCGAAGAACGGCAAGGTTGTCGATCAGATCAACCGCGCCATCGCCCTTTCTGCACCTTCCAAGGACGACCTGCCGGAAATGGAACGCGAGCAGCGCAAGACCCCGGTCAAGCGCGTGGCGCGTGTCGTGCAGCCCAGGCCGCCGGCGCTCGTGATCGAGGAGGAAGGCGATCTCGACTTCTGGAACGGCTTCGGTGGTTTTGCCCGCGACGGCCGCGAATATGTCGTTCGTCTTGCTGGCGGCACGGCAACACCGCAGCCCTGGATCAACGTGATCTCGAACGAGAAGTTCGGCTTCCATGTGTCTGCGGAAGGCGCGGGTTTCACCTGGAGCGTCAACTCGCGCGACTATCAGTTGACCTCCTGGTCGAACGATGCCGTTGTCAATCGCTCAGGCGAGGCGATTTACGTCACCGATCTTGAAAGTGGCGCGCTGATGACGCCCTTTGCTGGGCTTTCGCAGAGGAGCGATGTCCGCTTTGAGGCACGCCATGGTCTCGGCTACTCTGTCTTCTCCAGCGAGCAGAACGATATCGCCCTCGAAGTGACACAGACGGTCGATCGCCAAAGGCCGGTCAAGCTGCAACGCGTCCGGTTGCGCAACATAGGCACCACCGCGCGCAAGCTGCGGCTCTACGGCTATGTCGAGTGGGTTCTCGGCAACAACCCACAGCGCTCGGTGCCCTTCATCCTCTCATCGCGCGACGAGGAAACCGGCGCACTCCTTGCCGCCAACCAGTACAGCATCGACTTCTCGAACCGGGTATCCTTCTTTGCCGCCAGCGTGAAGCCGTCGAGCTTCACGACAAGCAGGCGCGAGTTTATCGGCAAGGCGGGCACGATTCAGGCTCCGCAGGCGCTCAAGTCATCCGTTGCGCTTTCCGGCGCCACGGAACTTGACGGCGATCCGGCAGCGGCTCTCGCAATCGATATCGAAATCGGTGCTGGAGAAGAGCGTGACGTCACGTTCTTCCTGGGCGACACGGCCTCGAGGCAAGAGGCACAAAGCTTGATCGCCGAGATCCGCAAGACCTCTGTCGAGGACACTGTTCAGGCAAACCGTGATTTCTGGCAAAGCTTTACGGGCAAGGTTCAGATTTCGACGCCGAACCAGGCCATGAACAATCTCGTCAATGCCTGGCTGCCCTATCAGAGCCTTGGCTGCCGCATCATGGCACGGTCGGCCTTCTATCAGGCAAGCGGCGCCTTTGGCTTCCGCGACCAGTTGCAGGATACGCTGGCTTTCGTGCTTCAGGAGCCATCGCTCGCGCGCAACCAGATCGTCAACGCTGCCTCGAGGCAGTTCCGCGAGGGCGATGTCCAGCATTGGTGGCTGCCGGGAACCGGCGCGGGTGTCCGTACGCTGATTTCGGACGACGTGGTCTGGCTCGCCTATGCGATCCATCACTATTGCAGCGCAACGGGCGACAAGAGCGTGCTTGACGAGGAATTGCCGTTCCTCGAGGGCCCGGCGTTGCTCGAAGGCCAGCACGACTCCTTCTATCGTCCGGAAGTTTCGGACGACAAGGCCAGCATCTACGAGCATGCTGCCTTGGCCCTTGATCTCGCGATCAAGCGAAAGGGCTCGAACGGCCTGCCGCTGATCATGGGCGGCGACTGGAACGACGGGATGAACCGCGTCGGCATCCAAGGCCAGGGTACAAGCGTCTGGCTTGGCTGGTTCCTGGCAGGCGCGCTGCGGTCCTTCATTCCTTATGCGCAAGAGCGGAGCGACGCTGCCCGCGTCGAGCGCTGGACGAAACATCTCGGTCAACTGAAGTCCGCGCTCGAAAGTGAAGGTTGGGACGGCGGCTATTATCGTCGAGGCACATTCGACGACGGCAGCCTGCTCGGTTCGAAGGAAAGCCTGGAATGCCAGATCGATTCGATCGCGCAATCCTGGAGCGTGCTTTCCGGCGAAGGCAATCCCGATCACGCGGTCAAGGCCATGGACGCAGTTTTGAACCGTCTTGTGGACAAAGAAGCGCGAATCATCCGCCTCTTTACCCCGCCTTTTGCCACGTCGGTCAGGGATCCGGGTTATATCAAGGCCTATCCTCCCGGCGTTCGCGAGAATGGCGGCCAGTATACGCATGCGGCCACGTGGGTGGTTATGGCGCTTGCTGAGCTCAACCGGGGCGATGATGCACTGGCCTGCTTCGAACTCCTGAACCCGATCACCCATGCGCGCGACAAGGCTTCGGCCGAGCACTATCGAGTCGAGCCCTACACCGTGGCTGCCGATGTCTACGGCGAAGGCGCGCTCAAGGGCCGCGGCGGCTGGACGTGGTATACGGGTTCCGCGGGCTGGCTCTATCGTGCCGCAGTCGAAGGGATTCTCGGTATCCGTTTGAAAAACGGACGGATTTTTGTTCGTCCGGCACTGCCGAGCGGTTGGGACGGTTTTTCGGCGGAGATCGAACACTCAGGTGTGAAATATCGCATTTCGGTCTCAAAATCGTCCCATCCGGACGGCTACACTCTGGTCATCAACGGCAGCGAAGTCGCCAATCCCCATGAGGGATATTCGGTCGGATAGCAGCATTTTCGACGCTCACACTCCGGCGATTCGTTGCAGCCAAAAGGTGAAACTTTTTGGCTGCAACCGCGTTTGCAGATCGAAACAGGAGAAACATCATGGCGGCTACGCCGGAAAACGCCATCGGCGCTGAGCGCTTGCCTCAATCAGCAGTGCGACCGGCGCGCGACACGAGGCTTGATGTTCTGCGTGGCCTTGCCCTCATCACGATTTTCATCAATCACGTTCCCGGCCAGATATTCGAGTTTGTGACGACGAAGAATTTCGGCTTCTCGGACGCTGCGGAAGCCTTCGTGCTGATCTCGGGCATTGCGGTCGGACTGGCCTATGGCGCCGGCTTCAAGGTCGGCAGGCGACTTGACATGGCGAAGAAGGCGATCAAGCGCGCCTTCACCCTCTATCTCGCCCACATGATCACGACCTTCATAACGCTCGCGCTGTTCATTTGCGGCGCCTGGTTGTTCCACCGGCCGGGATTGCTGGTCGAAATCAATATCCTCGCCGTCTTGATGAACCTGACGGAGGGAATACCCGCCCTGCTTCTGCTTGGCCACCAGATCGGCTACAACAACATATTGCCGATGTACGGCGCGCTGATGCTCATGGTCCCGGTCATCTTGCTTCTTTACTCGGCCCATCCGCTTCTGGCGCTTGGTGTTTCGGGTGCTGTGTGGCTCATTGCGGGCATCTATCAGATAGCGCCGCACAACATGCTCATCGCCGACTACTGGTTCCTCAATCCACTCTCCTGGCAGTTCTTGTTCACGATCGGCGCCGTTGGCATCATGCATGTCAAGCGTGGCGGCAAGCTGCCGGAGCACCCGATTTTGTTCGTGTTGGCTTCCGGCTACGTAGCGCTGTCCTTTGCTTGGGTTGTCGGTCACCTCTGGGACCTCGGCAATGTACTGGCAGCACTTGGCTTGCCGCCTGTGCTTACCGGTTTCGACAAGACTTTCCTGTCACTGCCGCGGCTGCTGCATGTGTTGGCGCTCAGCTACCTCGTGATCAATATTCCCGTGCTGTCTCGTATCCTGCGCCGTCCGTCGGATCATCCGCTGACCATCATTGGCCGTCACTCGCTGAATATCTTCGTGGCAGGGACAATTCTTGCGATGGCGGGCCAGGTGCTGCTCTACATTACCAATCACGACCAGATGATCGGTGCACTCTTTGTCGTCGCAGGCATCTCGGGTCAGTTCGCGTATGCCTACCACCTCGAGCGCAAACGCATCGACGGTACCGCGAAGGCCAGGTCGATGGGGCGTGGTGCTTCCGTTCCCGTCGCCGTCCGCGTCGGTGATGGACGAAAGCTCTATCGCGACAAATAGCTCTCTCTTTTTGCGATATCAAAACCGGCTGGCGAAACCGTCAGCCGGTTTTGATCGATCGGCCTTGGCCTGCAGTTCGGCCATCGGCCGACAATTGATGATGGCGAGCTCGCCGTATCTTTTCCCCGCCCAAATGCAATTGCCCAAGGAGAAATTCATGGTCGACGAAAAGCAACTGATTGCCAAAATCACGTGGCGGCTCATGCCGTTCCTAGGCGTTCTTTATCTCATCGCCTACATCGATCGCCAAAATGTCAGCTTCGCCAAGCTGGAAATGGTCGGCGCGCTTGGAATGAGCGAATATGCCTACGGCCTCGGCGCCTCGCTCTTCTTCATCGGTTATTTCCTGTTTGAAGTCCCGAGCAATCTGCTGCTCGAGCGGTACGGCGCCAGCAAATGGTTTGCGCGTATTTTGCTCTCGTGGGGCGCAGTTACGATCGCCCTGGCCTACACGCAGAATGCGACGATGTTCTACATTCTCCGCTTTCTTCTTGGTGCCTGCGAAGCCGGGTTCTTTCCGGGCGTCCTTTATCTGCTGACACTTTGGTATCCGTCCGCCTATCGCGGTACGATGGTCGGACTGTTCATGATCTTCAGCGCCCTTGCCAATGCCGTCGGCGCGCCGCTGGGCGGCATGCTGCTCGATCTCGACGGGCTTTATGGCATCGCCGGCTGGCAATGGGTGTTCATCGCGACGGGTATTCCAGCCGTCGTGGCAGGTGTGGTCACGCTGTTTTACCTCTCGGATCGCCCAGAGAATGCGAACTTTCTGAGCGATGCGGAGAAGAGCTGGCTCAAACGCAGGATTGAGGCGGAAAATGCAGACATGGACAAGAACGCGGAGAATGGCTTCAAGGCGCTCATCAATCCGAAGGTACTTCTCATGGCATTGTGCTACGTCGGCTTTCCTCTTGCAGCCTACGGTCTGAGCTATTGGCTCCCGACCATCGTCAAGGAATTCGGCGTCAGCAACACGGGCAACGGCTTTCTGAACATCATACCCTGGGTCCTCGTGGCGGTGGCGCTTTACATCGTCCCGTCGATGGCAGACAGGGCAGCTTCGAAGACACCGTATATCGTCATTCCGGCACTGCTGGGCGCCATATGCCTTGTCCTTTCTGCTGTTATTCCGGACCATGGCGTCCAGTTCGCATTTCTCTGCATCGCTGCAGCGGGCATCTTCGCCGGCCAGCCGGTCTTCTGGAGCCTGCCGTCACGCTTTCTGAGAGGCGCTGGTGCGGCGGCCGGGCTCGCCGCAATCAACTCCGTCGGCAATCTCGGCGGCTTTGTCGCCCAGAACGTCGTGCCCTGGATCAAGGACAGTACGGGAAGCACGATTGCGCCGATGTTCTTTCTTGCCGCGTGCTTGGCTGCCGCCGCGCTGCTGGTGCTCGTGGTCGGACGCGTGATGTCGCGTACACAGATTCCCGCCGTAGAGAGCGCAACTGTGCAACAGCGCGCGCAATCCTAACAATGCCAAGCCAAGGTCCCAGCAGAAGTATCGGCTCCTGGGGCTTTGGCTTTAGTCGGTCAGCAACGGCATTATTCCGCGAGAGAAGGTAAACGTTAACCAACACAAGCCTAACAGTCTGATGGAAACATGGATTGATTCGATGGCATCTTCTTTCGACACCCCTCTCGCCGCGCTGACTGCAAGCGAAATCGTGATATTTCCAACCATCCCCCAGCCCGGCGATATCGAGCGCTGCGCCGCAACGCTTGATGATCTGCACGGAGAACCGGCGGTCGCGTTCTGGAAAGCCGAGTGCCGTTTGCTGGCGGAGGAGCTTTCAAGATGTGGCTTGCGCGAGGAGAAGATTCGGGAGCGCGTCTTGTCCTTCCAGGCCGCGGTTCAGGCCGCTCTGGTAGAGAGACATCAGTTGCGCGCTTTATCCGAAAGCCGCGCGAGGCAAGGCAGAGGGCGCCGTCGCCTCTGACGCGATAAACCGTCCGCTGCCGCAGCTGTCACGGCATCAAGGCCTTGAGACCCGTCTGAGGTACTGAGCCGTATCGCTTTACAGTTCGTAACCCTTCACTGAACACCCGAATGCCATAGCGTTGTCTTAGCATCGAATTCCACTTTGCGGCGGCGGAAGAAAGGGCTCGGGTGCATTCCGGCAACGATCTCATTTGCAGCGCGTCCCGAGTTTCTAACCCCGATAAAAAAGGCCGGTAGGTTTCCCCTCCGGCCTTTCATTTTCGCTTTCGAACCTAGTTAAGCAGCTTCGGTCGTATGAGCCTTGCGGACTTCCTCGTCCGTCAGGATACCGCTGGCGCGAAGCAGCGCTGCAAAGCGGCCGTTGCTGTGGCTGAGTTCATCGAAACTACCCTGTTCGACGATCCGGCCATTGTCGAGGAAGAGCACCTTGTCTGCTTCACGAACCGTCGAGAGGCGGTGCGCGATGATAAAGGTGGTTCGGTTCTGGCGAAGGTTGTCGATTGCAGCCTTCACGCGGTTCTCGGTCTCCACGTCCAGCGCGCTGGTCGCCTCGTCGAGAACCAGGATCGGCGCATCCTTGAGGATGGCGCGGGCGATGGCCACACGCTGGCGCTCCCCGCCCGAGAGCCTGTTGCCACGCTCGCCGACATGCGTGTCATACTGTTCCTCGCGCGTCTCGATGAAGTCCGCCGCGGCTGCCGCTTCCGCAGCACGGCGCATCTCTTCCTCGCTGGCACCTTCTCGGCCAAGGCGGATATTGTCGCTGATCGAACGGTTGAGCAGACCCGCATCCTGGAACACGGTGGCGATATAACGGCGCAGCGACCTACGGGTGACCTTGGTGATGTCGTGGCTATCCACCAGGATCTGGCCGCTGTCCGGATCGTAGACGCGCTGCAGCAGATTGACGAGCGTCGTCTTACCCGCACCTGTCGGGCCTACGATCGCGACTGTCTGGCCAGCCTTCACCGAGAAGGAGACATTGTGCAGGCCTTGCGACGAGTTGCCGAAGCCGAAGGAGACGTCGCGGAATTCGACTTCGCCCTTGACGTCCTTGATGTCGGCATTGCCCGCCGGTTCTTCGCGCTCGCGAACGGAGTCTTCGAGCATATAGAAGTCTTCAAGCTTCGCGCGGGCTTCGAAAATCTGCGTAGCGAACTGGCGCATCTGGTCGAGGCGCGAGATCAAGAGGTTTGCAAAGCCGATGAACGCGATGACGTCACCGATCCGCAACTCGCCGGCCTGCACCAAAAGCGTGCCGATCACAAGGATGATCATCATGGCGATGGTCGATGCCATTCGGTTCAGAGCACCGGCAAGGGCCCACCAGTCGAGGACCGGGTACTGAGCCTGCAGCAGGCGGTCGGCAAAGCCCTTGAGCGCCTTGGTTTCAGCTTCGATGCGGTTGTAGCTGTGCAGGACCGAAACGTTGCTGATCGAGTCGCTCACATGCGAGAAAACGGTGTGATAGTGGTTTTCGACCGAAGCCTGTCCGTCCTTCGTTCGGCTCATGACCAGACGGCCGATCAGCCAGTAGGCAAGACCAAGCACGACCAGCACGCCGGACAATCTCAGGTCCATGGCCATGGCGGTCGGCACCAGAAGCGCAATGGCGACCGCGGTCGAGAGGTGGTTACGCATGAATTCGAGCCAGAGACCGAAGAGCGTTTCGCAAGCGCGCAGCAGCGTATGCAACGCGTTCGACGTACCGCGCTGGTGATGCCAGGAGAGCGGCATCGAGATGATGCGGCCAAATGCTTCCGTCAGCAAAGTCGCGCGCCGGCCATGGGCCAGCCTGTCCGCCTCGCGGGCGACAAGAACGAAGGCGATTGTATTGAAGACGGCAAACCCGGCCCACATGAACAGAATGGGCTTGACCTCGCCATTGCCTGAAATGGCATCGATGATGCGACCGAACAAAACAGGCTCCGCAATCGTGATCGCAGCCAGAACAATGTTCGCAACGACCACCAGGGATACGCGGAGCTTGTAAGCGCCAAGGTAGCGCAAAGCTCTTGCATAGACCTTGAATAATGACACGGCGGTACCTCTTGTGTGCATCTGCAAAAAACGGGATGGCGCGATGCTATGAAAGAACACCTGAACCGACGATTAACGGCGCATTCAGATGAGATGTTTCTGCAGGATTCGACAGATTAACCGTAGCGCGAAGCTGCTCAACCGATCGGGAGTGCAACAATTTCCACTTGTATTTAAACCAAGCTTTAGCAATCCATAAACCTTATATGAAAGCCAGCTTGTTAATCGAAGACCGTCGTTGCCACGTTCAGGTGGTCCGACCGACGGCCTTCACCGATCGCCCATTGCCGGGCAAGGGGCTTTTTTGTGAATATCCATTCTTTGGTTCAATTGCTCGTCGTCATAGAGGAATGCACGAAGTCCGAAAATGTCGTTGAGGAACTCCGGCGAGCCGTTCATTCCTATGGCTTCGAATATTATGGATTGCTGCGTCACCTGAAGCAGAACCACGATCCTTGGGGTCTCGTACTTGCTGGGCATTGGCCTGAGAACTGGCCGCAAACATATGTTGCAAAAAAATATGTCCTGATAGATCCAACAGTGCGGTATCTGGCCCAGGCGCAAAGGCCATTTCGATGGAAGGAAAGCCTTGCCGCCTACCGCCGCGATCCGCATCAGCGGCGAATGGAACAGATGATGGCGGATGCCCATGCCCACGGCCTCCGCGACGGCTACATCTTCCCCATTCACGGCAAAAGCGGCGTGCTCGGAAACTTGAGCGTCGGCGGTGGGCCCGTCGAATTGTCGCCGGTCGAGATGTCATTGTTCGAAACCGTTGCCCGCAAAGCGTTCTGGCGGCTGCTTGATCTCAAAGGCGAAGCAAAGTCACTCGAAAGCGCTTCATCGGTCAATATGCCGCTAACGCGCCGTGAGCTCGAAATCCTGCATTACTTGGCCGACGGCCTGACCTCGATGGAGATCAGCAAGGTGCTCAGCATCTCGAACCACACGGTCGATTGGTATATGAATGGGTTGCAGGACAAGCTGAAGGCCAAGAACCGCCAGCAGGCGGTGGCGCTGGCTTTCCGGCACGGGCTCGTCACCTAGTTTGCTCGCGACCCTCGCATTTGGGAAATTCTATTTCGCAAGGGAAATTGAACTTTCTGTAACGGCGCGTTAAGAATTTTCTTCGCGGGTGCAGCATTGCCCGTTTCGATGCCGTGAGGAGAGCGCATTGCCCATATCCAAGATACTCGTCGCCAATCGTTCCGAAATTGCCATCCGCGTGTTCCGCGCGGCCAATGAGCTGGGGATAAAAACGGTCGCGATATGGGCGGAAGAGGACAAACTGGCACTGCACCGCTTCAAGGCGGACGAAAGCTATCAGGTCGGCCGCGGGCCTCACCTTGAACGCGATCTCGGGCCGATCGAAAGCTACCTTTCGATCGATGAGGTCATCCGCGTTGCCAAGCTATCGGGCGCCGATGCCATCCATCCGGGTTATGGCCTGCTGTCGGAGAGCCCTGAATTCGTAGATGCCTGCAACAAGGCGGGCATCACCTTTATCGGCCCGAAGGCCGATACGATGCGCCAGCTCGGCAACAAGGTCGCCGCGCGCAATCTGGCGATCTCGGTCGGCGTGCCAGTGGTTCCGGCAACCGACCCGCTCCCGGACGACATGAAGGAAGTCGCCCGCATGGCCGAGGAGATTGGCTATCCGGTCATGCTGAAAGCTTCCTGGGGCGGCGGTGGGCGCGGTATGCGCGCCATTCGCGACCCGAAGGACCTTGCCCGCGAGGTGACTGAAGCCAAGCGCGAGGCGATGGCCGCCTTCGGCAAGGACGAGGTCTATCTCGAAAAGCTCGTCGAGCGCGCCCGCCACGTCGAAAGCCAGGTGCTTGGCGATACGCACGGCAATGTCGTGCACCTCTTCGAGCGCGACTGCTCGATCCAGCGCCGCAACCAGAAGGTCGTCGAGCGTGCGCCGGCACCCTATCTTTCGGAAGCGCAGCGCCAGGAGCTTGCCGCCTATTCGCTGAAGATCGCCAAGGCGACGAACTATATCGGCGCCGGCACCGTCGAATATCTAATGGATTCCGATACCGGAAAATTCTACTTCATCGAAGTCAATCCGCGTATCCAGGTCGAGCACACGGTCACCGAAGTCGTGACCGGCATCGATATCGTCAAGGCACAGATCCATATCCTCGATGGCTACGCGATCGGTACGCCAGAATCAGGCGTTCCCAAGCAGCAGGATATCAAGCTCAACGGCCACGCACTGCAGTGCCGCATCACGACGGAAGATCCGGAACATAACTTCATCCCGGACTACGGCCGCATCACTGCCTATCGCTCGGCCTCGGGTTTCGGCATCCGTCTTGATGGCGGCACGTCCTATTCGGGAGCAATCATTACCCGCTATTACGATCCGCTGCTCGTCAAGGTGACGGCCTGGGCGCCGAATCCGCTCGAGGCGATCTCGCGCATGGACCGGGCGCTGCGTGAATTCCGCATTCGCGGCGTGGCAACCAACCTTACCTTCCTTGAAGCGATCATCGGACACCCGAAGTTCAAGGACAACAGCTATACAACCCGGTTTATCGACTCGACGCCGGAGCTTTTCCAGCAGGTCAAGCGTCAGGACCGCGCGACGAAGCTTTTGACCTATCTTGCCGACGTGACCGTCAATGGCCATCCCGAAGCCAAGGACAGGCCGCGGCCACTGGAAAACGCTGCAGAGCCGGTCGTTCCCTATGCCAACGGCAGCAAGGTTAAGGACGGCACCAAGCAGCGTCTCGACAAGCTCGGCCCGAAGAAGTTCGGCGAGTGGATGCGAGGCGAAAAGCGCGTGCTGATAACCGATACGACGATGCGCGATGGTCATCAGTCGCTTCTGGCGACGCGCATGCGCACTTACGACATCGCCCGCGTCGCCGGGACCTATGCCCATGCGCTACCAAATCTGCTGTCGCTCGAATGCTGGGGCGGTGCGACTTTCGACGTTTCCATGCGCTTCCTGACGGAAGATCCATGGGAGCGTCTGGCGCTGATCCGAGAAGGCGCACCGAACCTGCTGCTGCAGATGCTGCTGCGCGGTGCCAACGGCGTCGGATACAAGAATTATCCGGACAATGTCGTCAAATACTTCGTCCGGCAGGCCGCAAAGGGCGGCATCGACCTCTTCCGCGTCTTCGACTGCCTGAACTGGGTCGAAAACATGCGCGTGTCGATGGATGCGGTTGCCGAAGAGAACAAGCTGTGCGAAGCGGCGATCTGCTATACCGGTGACATCCTGAATTCGGCGCGCCCGAAATATGATCTGAAATACTACACCGACCTTGCCGTTGAGCTCGAAAAGGCCGGAGCTCACATCATTGCACTGAAGGATATGGCGGGTCTGCTGAAGCCTGCTGCTGCAAAGGTACTCTTCAAGGCGCTCCGCGACGCGACAAGCCTGCCGATCCATTTCCATACGCACGATACGTCCGGCATTGCGGCTGCGACCGTGCTTGCAGCCGTCGATGCCGGCGTCGACGCGGTCGATGCCGCCATGGATGCGCTTTCCGGCAACACCTCGCAGCCCTGTCTCGGTTCGATTGTCGAGGCGCTCTCCGGCTCCGAGCGCGATCCGGGGCTCGATCCGGAATGGATCCGACGCATCTCCTTCTACTGGGAAGCGGTGCGCAACCAATACGCAGCCTTCGAAAGCGACCTCAAGGGGCCGGCATCGGAAGTCTATCTGCATGAAATGCCGGGTGGCCAGTTCACCAATCTCAAGGAACAGGCCCGCTCGCTTGGGCTGGAGACGAAGTGGCACAAGGTGGCGCAGGCCTATGCCGACGCCAACCAGATGTTCGGCGATATCGTCAAGGTGACGCCGTCTTCCAAGGTGGTCGGCGATATGGCGCTGATGATGGTTTCCCAGGACCTCACGGTTGCCGATGTCGTCAGTCCGGAGAAGGAGGTCTCGTTTCCGGAATCGGTCGTTTCGATGCTGAAGGGCGATCTCGGCCAACCGCCGTCCGGCTGGCCGGAAGCGCTGCAGAAGAAGGCGCTGAAGGGCGAGAAGCCCTACACGGTTCGTCCGGGCTCATTGCTCGAGGACGCCGATCTCGATGCCGAGCGCCGGGAGATCGAGACCAAACTCGAACGCTCGGTGAATGATTTCGAATTTGCCTCCTACCTCATGTATCCCAAGGTCTTCACCGACTTTGCGTTTGCCTCCGATACCTATGGCCCGGTCTCCGTCCTGCCGACGCCCGCCTATTTCTACGGTCTGGCGGACGGCGAGGAACTCTTTGCCGATATCGAAAAGGGCAAGACGCTGGTCATCGTCAATCAGGCGATGAGCGGCACGGACAGCCAGGGTATGGTGACGGTGTTTTTCGAGCTCAATGGCCAGCCGCGCCGCATCAAGGTGCCGGATCGTGCGCATGGCGCTTCCGGTGCTGCTGCTCGCCGGAAGGCCGAGCCTGGAAACGCCGCCCATGTCGGCGCGCCGATGCCGGGCGTTATTTCTCGCGTCTTTGTTTCGCCGGGCCAGGCAGTCAGTGCCGGCGACGTGCTTGTGTCGATCGAGGCCATGAAGATGGAGACGGCGATCCACGCGGAGAAAGACGGCACGATCGCCGAAGTTCTCGTCAAGGCCGGCGACCAGATCGACGCCAAGGACCTGCTGGTAAGCTATGCGGGCTAATTGGAAATCGAAGGGCTAGGGTGGCCACCGGGCCGCCCTTGCGTGTAATGGACAGGAAAGGCCGAAAATGAGCAACCTCAAGATTGCAGTTATCGTTGGAAGCACGCGCATCGGTCGCTTTGCCGATCATCCGGCGAAGTGGATTGCCGAGATTGCCGCGCAGCGGCCGGATTTTGAGGTCGAGGTGCTCGATCTCCTCGACTACCCCATGGCTTTCTTCGGTGAAGCACGTGCGCTGGAAGCTGAGAGCGAGGCGGCAGAGCGCTGGAAGAAGAAGCTGCGCGAATTTGACGCCTTTATCTTCACCGTTGCCGAATACAATCACGGCCCGACGGCCGTGCTCAAGAATGCGATCGACCTCGGCGAATTCATCCACAAACCGGTTGCCTTCGTTGGGTATGGCGGTGTCGGCGCTGCGCGTGCCGTCGAACAGCTTCGCATGATCTTCGTAGAAATGGGCGCGGCTTCGGTGAAGACGGGCGTCCATATTTCTCTGCCCGAATATATCGGCGTTGCCAGGGAAGGTAAAAGCCTCAACGACTACCAGCACCTTATCGATGCCGCCGGCAAGCAGCTCGATCAGCTGGCCTGGTGGGGCAATGCGCTGAAAGCTGCGCGATCGAAGTAAACGAGAGCTCCGCTTAGAACCGGAGCCGAAAAACCATTTCGAGGCCCTCAAGCGGACAAGCGTTTGAGCTGGCTTGCGCACGAAGTCCTATCTTTTCAACCCGGAAAGCGACCGGCAGCGCTTGGCTGGAGCTACGCGCGCCGGGCGGTATAGATTGCAGTTGTCATGTTGCGATCTACGCGGCCCGCAAGCTGCCCTGTGACAACTTCGGCCAAGGCATCGAGCAGATTGGCCCGTTCTGTAGGCGCAAGGCGGAAACATTAGAGTACGTGGCATAGAGGCTGCGCACGCCGGACGCATCAAGTCTCAATGTCCAGCGGATAAATTCAGGAGGATCGGGTACGAAGCCAGCATCCGTCATCTCCCGAATTCGTGCATCCGCATCAAGCGCGTAAGGAGGACTGTCGCGCCCACCCGCTGACAGGCTGGCACGATGGCCAACGAACAAATGCGCGGTGGCATCATGAAAGGGATCGGGCCGACTTTCATCGCCAAAGACGTTCCACCAAAGGGCGACGCCGCCGCCCGGTCGCAGCAATCCATGAATTCGTTTCAGAGCAGACCCAGCGTCCAGCCAGTGAAAAGCCGTCGCACTTGCAACCAGGTCGAACGAGGCAGGCTCCAGATTTGCGTCTTCAAATGGCAGCGCGAACACCTGCAGGCAGTCAACCGCAATCGAGGTTCGCAGGAAGTCTGCCAGCCTCATGTCAGGTTCAACTGCTGCCAACCGCCGCGGCTTGTGCGCCAGCAATTCCGCCGTTGCAAGCCCAGTACCAGCGCCGATCTCCAGAATATCAATGCCGGGTCCAAGGTCAGAACGCCCGCGCAACAGCTCCCACGTTTCTTCAGGATAGCGCGGGCGGGCAGCATGATAGTTGGAGGGATCGGTCCCGAAAGCCACACGGCCAAACACACGATCCAATCCTCGAACTGTCATCGCGTCCTCCCGACTGCACAGACTACTCTCAGACCGTGTTTTTGTAGCCGGAAGCGCTCGCCTGCGACACTGCTCATCGGCGTATCGTCGTCATTGCCAGGAAGCCTGCAGAAGGGCGGAGCTCACAGATCGGCTCCGGTCCGAGCCTTCTCAAGCCCTGCGAGACCCACGGCAGAATGACCTCTGCTACCTCCATACCCCTTTAAGAGTAACGAGTAGACTAAAGGTTAGCTTGCAGGACAAAAGGAAGCGGCGCCTTGCTAGGCTGGCAGGAATTGCACCGACAAACATGAAGAGGAGCGGACGCGGTCAACGAAAAAATCCGCGACGCGTTACGCACCCTGAGTTCCGAGAGTGCCGTGGAGGCGGCACTCCAGCGCCGTCACGGTTCACTTGTACGGTGACGAACTGCGATCCGAAGTGGGAGAAGCCCTGGGCTGGTAAGCCAGTCGCAGGGGTGCGGAAAGCACGCGCGGGGAATTCTTTGTTCCGGTGAGATTCTGGATTGTTGCGTACGAGCGCATCGCGCTCCCTCGAAATCGCCCCGTCATGTTTATCTTACTCTTCTCCTGAGGTCTCCTGAGGGGCTCTAGTCGTGGTTAGTCCGCAGGTAGGCCGCAACCGCCGGCCGTGAGGGCAGGCAATCAGGGAGCTAGAACAATGGCTATCACGATCACACCGACAGGCGAACTCGTCGTCCTCGACGAGACAGACGGCCTGCAGAACGCAACCGCAACAGCGTCCCCAGCCGGCGACGCCGACGACAACGATTTCGGCGGCGTCGTGCCGACGGCATTGTCGAGCCGGCTGACGTTTTATGGAGTGGCGCCGGATGAGGCGGCGCTGAGCGGCTACAGCGGCGCTGCCGGCGACACCGGCGACAACATCCTCAACGTCACCGGCGCCACCTTGGATAGCGATTTTGCGCTCACCGGTGAAGGTGGAGCTGCGTTCCCGGATTACGGGGCAGGCACGTCCAGCTTCAGCAGCGGTTTGTTCGCGCTCGACGACGCAACCGGGACTACCACGGAAATCTTTCTCTTCACCGATCCGACCAACAATAACATCGTCTACGGCGTAGCCGGGGACGGCGGTACCGATCCCATCGTGTTCGCGGTCTATCTCGACGAGGTTAAGACGTCCGGCATCACGACCGGCACCAAGCTGTGGACCGCGCTCGCCGACGGCTACACGCTGGCACACAACACGGATGGCACAACCGTTACTGATCATGACGACTCCCTCGACCTGACGAACAAGCTGTTCGTCGCCGCCGTCGGGGAGGACTCCTTCTCCTTCGAAAAGGCGCCTTCGGGCCAGAACCTTTTCATGATGTTCGGAAACACGTCGCTGGCGATCCTCGTGACCGGCGAGGATCCGGCCAACGAGTCGGCCGGCCAGCAGGTTTCGAATGACGGCGACACCGTCAATACGGGCCAGGGCGGCGGTGCCACCACGCTCGGCACTGAAGGTCAGCAGATCAAGGCCCAAAAGGCGATGGTCGTCACCTTCGTCACGGGCGCTGATTCCCAGTTCCTCGTTCCGGACCTTACCCCCGGCGAGGCAACCGATGAGACCAGCATCGCTTTCACCGGCTATGCTGAGCACGTTCGGGGCGCCTCGATCACCATCTCGCAGATGACCCCAGGCGGTAGCACGACGACCGCGACCGTCGAGCTCGCGGCCTATTTCACGACAGACGCGGCGGGGGACAGCTATATCAACGATGACCCGCTCGTGACCGGCGACACCGAAATCAATATCACGGACGTGAACGTTATCCGCGCAGGGGTCGACGTCACCGGCACCTTGAGCGTGAATTACGATGGCAACACGGCCGTAATCACGGGCGTGAAGGACGACGACATCATCGAGTACACAACCGATGCCGACCACAATCGCGTGCTGGTGCGCAACGACCAGCCGGAAAAGGGTTCTGGCAGCAACGTGTCCTTCGATCTCGGCGGCTTTACGATCACTCAGGTCTCGAGCGACGTGGAAGAGGTCGGCTCGAAGGTCAAGTTCGAGGATGACGGACCGACTGTCACTGTGGAGGACCTCGACGGAACCTTTACCGATGCTGTCCAGACCGGCGGCATATGGGATCACACGAATAGCGAAGACGACTTAAACTCGCTGAACGTGAACTTCGATGGCTACCAGATCGACGCCCATCCTGCCGTCGTCGTCGACGCCGCGCTGACGAAGACGGGCGGTTTCACCTTCGACGGATCTATCACGGACGACTTCAACGGCGATAATGTCGATGAAACGGTGCCATTCACGCTGATCTTCAATCCGGACACCGACGCGTACACGTTCCAGATGGAGAACCCGCCGACGACGATCATCCAAAGAGACAGCACGCAGGGTGCGCTCAAGGCCGGCGGTCCTGATCCGGTGCAGACGCTGCTCTTCGGCGGCAGCGAGACGGGAGCTGACGACGTCGTCTTCTTCGGGGCTGTCGCGACCGCGCCCCAATCGGGCGTGGCGGGCGACCCGCCCCCCAACGACCTTCTTGATCTGATCGTGACCGGTGCAACGGACCTGAATGAGGACCAGATCCAGGCGTTTCTGTCCCCGACGAACCAGATCCCGACGCTGATCAATGCCGACACAAAGATGAACGTGTCGACTGCGGGGATAGGGATCAACAACAACAACCTTGACGGCAACGGAACGCTGGGGATCCAGGCGGGCGACGAGAGTTTCGTCTTCAACCCCGAGGAAGTCGTCGACAAGGTGAGGGTCTACATCGACAATTCCGTCGGCGGCTATAGCCCGCCAGCAGAGCAACTGTACTATACGATCTATTATACCGACGGGACCATCAGCAGCAATAACCTGGTCTCGGCGGCCGATCTGCAAAATGCACCCCGCAAGGATCCTACCGTTCCCGACGTGGCCGAGGGCGGGAAGTTCTTCGAGATCGATGGCGGCACCAAGCAGATCGATGCGATCCAGCTCACAATGGGCGCAGGCACCGTCAAGATCCCGGTGATCCAGTGGACCATCGAGCAGGAGTTCAATCCGGAGCCCCTCCACCTCGACTTCACGGCGTCGCTGTTCGATGGCGATGGCGATAGCGATGAGGACGCCTTCGCGATCGATCTGGCCGATGCGACAGTCTGAACGCACTGCGGGCTCGCCCACCCGGGCGGGCCTGCACCCTTGCCAACAATGCTGTTCCATCACGGTGCGTAGTCGATGCTTCCTCAGGTCAGTACCACCCGTCTCGCGGAGGTCATGGGCGCCATACGCAGGCAGTTCCCGCTGCTGATCGTGCTGAGCTGCCTTCTCAACCTGCTGCTCCTCGTCACCAGCATTTACATGCTGCAGGTTTATGACAGGGTGCTGTCGAGCGGGTCGCTGGACACGCTTATGTGGCTGACGCTGATCGCGATATTTGCCGTTGCCGTCTACGGCATGCTCGAGCAGGCGAGGCGAATGGTGCTCGGCCGCGCGGCCGGCTGGCTCGACACCGAGCTCAACGCGCCGATGCTGAAGCGCGCCATGGAGGTGCGGCTCGCGGGCAAGGATGGTCCCGCCGGCACCCGAGACGTGGCCGATCTTCGGGCCTTCTACGGGGGCGATGCTGTCCTCGCCTTTTTCGATATGCCCTGGAGCGTGATCTTTCTCGTCTTTATCTGGGCTCTGCACCCGGCACTGGGGGTGGTCGCCACGGCCGGTGCCGTCATCCTGCTGGCCCTCGCATTGGCAAACGACGCGCTGACCCGGAGCCGGCAGAAGCGCGTCGCAGCCGTCACCAAAACCCACCAGGAGAATGCCATGCGCTATGTCGATGCCGGCGAGACGATCGCGCCTCTCGGCATGGCGCGGGCAGTCTTCGACCGCTGGCGCCGCCGGCAGGCCGAGGTGGTGGCCGAGCAGCAGCTATTGGGCGATCGGACGACCACGATCCTATCGATTTCGCGCAGCCTTCGGATGATCCTGCAAATTGCCATCCTGACTGTCGGCGCCTACTTCGTTCTTCTCGGGGAGATAACCGCAGGCGCCATGATTGCAGGCTCAATTGTCATGGGCCGCGCGCTCGCCCCGATCGAACGGGCGACCAGCGCCTGGCGTTCCTTGGTCGCAGCAAGAAGCGCGCTTGCGAACCTGACGGAGCTCTTCGCCGGCACGTCACGCGATGAACGCGACCGCGTCTCGCTTCCCCGCCCGAAAGGCGGGCTTGTCTTCGATAACGTCCTCTATCTTCCTCCAGGCACTCAGGAACCGCTCCTCACTGCGATCAGCTTCGCGCTTGAACCGGGCGAAAACTGTGTCGTAGTCGGTCCATCCGGCGCCGGCAAATCGACCCTTTGCCGTCTTGCCGTGGGCGCCTGGAAACCGACCAAGGGCCATGTTCGGCTCGACGCAGCGGACGTTTTCGACTGGGATTCGGAGGATCTCGGCCCGCATATCGGCTATCTGCCGCAGCAGGTCGAGCTCCTGCCTGGCACGGTGGCTCAGAACATCGCACGTTTCGGTGAGGCAAACAGCAACGCGTTGATCCGGGCAGCGCAGATCGCCGGCGTTCATGATCTGATCCTCTCACTGCCGAACGGCTACGAAACCGAGATCGCGCTGCATTCACAGCGTATCTCGCTGGGCCAGCGGCAGCGCCTCGGTCTCGCACGCGCGCTTTACGGCGATCCGGCCTTCGTCGTACTGGACGAACCGAATGCAAATATGGACGAGGCGGGAGACCGAGCTCTGATCGAGGCGCTGACAACGCTCAAGCAGCTTCAAACGACCGTGTTGATCGTCACTCACCGAGCCTCGGTTCTGAAATGCGCCGATAAGGTGCTGGCACTGCACGGCGGCGCCGTTGCAGCCTTCGGCCCGCGCGAGCAAATGGTGCGGCCGGTACAGCCGACCGGACCAGCGGTCGCGAGACCCTTACCTGCTTGTCCTCCAGAGGAGCCATCGCAGGTTCCTGGTCGTGAGACCCGCCTTTCCGCAGGGGAATGAAATATGGCTGACAGGTTGGATCTGATGGATTTTGCCGTTAACTGGGTCGAAACGCAGTTTTCCCGCGCCATGGAAGGACTGCGGTCAGGTAGCGCTGCGATGATCGCTTCAATCCGTGATCAATTGGCGCTTGCCGGCATCGAATTGAGCGAAACAACCGTTGCATTCATCGTTTTGGCGACTGCAGCGGTTGCCGTATTCGCGCTTGCGTGCATGCTTCGCATCAACATCCGACGCAGCGCCGAAAAATCAACAGACGGGCTTGCGACTGCCGTTAGGAATCCGCGCCGCCTGGGGCTTTTGGCAATAACAATGTTCATTCTGGTTTTCGGCGGCTGGTCCGTTCTTGCCCCCTTGGCAAGCGCGGCACTCGCGCCGGGGGTGATCAGCCTGGATGGACGCCGCAAGACCATCCAGCATCTCGAAGGCGGCATCATCCGAACGATCCACGTGCGAGAGGGGGATGCGATCAAGCCAGGTGACCCGCTAATTACGCTCGTGGACACGAAAGCCAAGGCCCTCGATGCCGAGGTCCGCGAGCGGTTCTTGCATTTCTTGGCAACAGAGGCACGCCTCGAGGCCGAGCGTGGCGATGCCGCCGAGATCAGCTTCCCGGAGATCCTTCTGCGGGAAGGCTCGAAGGAGCCGCAACAAATCATGCAAGGTCAGCGGCAATTATTTTCCATCCGGCGCGCCGCGCATGAAGGTCGGGCGCAAGTCCTCCAGGCCCGCATTCGCCAGCTCGAAGAGCAAAATACCGGCCTGAAAGAGGTGATTGCTGCAGGTAACGATCAACTCACGCTTATCGAGGAGGAATTATTATCCGCGCAGGAGCTTCTCGAGAAGGGCCTCGAACGCAAGCCGAGGGTCTTGGCCTTGAAGCGCTGGCGCGCCGATGCCGCCGCCACGAAGGCGACCGGCCGCGCGAAAATCGCCGAAAACGAGCAAGCAATCGGAGAAACGCGGTTGCAACTGCTGACGATGGCCGAAGAACGCCAGGAAAAGGTCGCCGCAGAGTTGGCCGACGTTCGCCGGGCGTTGGGCGAGCTCAAGGGCCAATTGCCATCGCGCGAGGACATTCTTGCGCGCACCGTGGTTCGCGCGCCGATCGCCGGCAGAGTGATGGACATCCGGGTGACGACCGAAAGCGGCGTCGTAAGTCCCGGCCAGCCTCTTCTCGACATTGTGCCGGACGCCAGCAAACTCATCATCGACGCGAGGGTTCGGCCGACCGACATCGAGCGTGTCAGGCCAGGCATGCCTGCCCGGGTGGTCCTGACGGCCTATCGGCAACGGAATCTGCCGCAGATTCATGGAAGGCTGCGTTCGATCTCGGCGGACGCACTGGCTGACGAACGAACAGGAACCACCTACTTCCTTGCCAAGGTTGAGGTCCTTCCCGAAGATCTCGCAGCGTTGGGCGGAAAAGTGCAACTTCTCCCAGGCATGCCTGCCGAGGTGATGCTCATGGATGGCGAACAAAGCCTGTTTACGTACCTCCTTGCACCGATACTCAACAGCGGACGGCGAGGCCTTCGCGAGAACTAGCCTGCTTCATTTCCACACGAAGGCCGCAGCAATCACAAGGCCGCGAGGCGATTGCTCACCCGCTTGATGAAAGCCCCCCTCGATACCTGCATGTTGTGAGACGGGTCCACCGGTCCCAGGCGAACATTGAGCCTAGATATCGTAGGTATGCGCGGCGTTGATCGTCGAGATGAAGCGTTTGGTGCGCTCGCGTTCCGGCGCCGTGAAGATGGACTTCGCCGTGCCGGTTTCGACGACGTTTCCTGCTTCCAGGAACACGACGTTGTGGGCGATCTTCGAGGCGAGCCGCAGATCATGTGTCGCCATGACCATGGTCGTGCCTTCGCTGGCCAGCCGGCCGAGAACATCGACGACTTCCGCCGAAAGTTCGGGATCGAGTGCCGAGGTCGGCTCGTCGCAGAGCAGGACGCGCGGCGAAGGCGCCAGCGCACGGGCGATCGCGACGCGCTGCTGCTGGCCGCCGGAAAGTGTCGAAGGCCAAGCATCCGCCTTATGTGCCATATCGACCTTTGTCAGCAGTTCCATGGCGCGGGTGTGCGCCCTTTCTTTCGGCCATTTCAGGACCGTCACCAGGCCTTCCATGACGTTTTCGATCGCGGTCTGATGTGGGAAGAGCTGGAAATTTTGGAAGACCATGCCCGTCTGGCGGCGGATCTTCTGGATCGCTTGCCAACCAACCCGCCTTCCCGGCACAAAATCGAGCGTCTCTTCGCCGATCCTGATCGAGCCAGCGGTCGGGATCTCAAGCAGGTTGATGCAGCGAAGCAGCGTGCTCTTGCCGCCGCCGGAGGGACCCACGAGAGCAGTGACGGTGCCTTCTGGGATGCGGATGCTGATATCCTTCAGGATGATGACATCGTCGAAGCGCTTCTCGATATTGGAAAGCTCGATCATGCATTTGCCTCCAGCATGCCGCCGTAGCGCGCGAAGCGGCGCTCGAGCCGTACCTGCAGCGCTGAAAGAACGGAGCTCAAAACGAGGTAGATCAGCGCTGCCTCGATATAAAGGATCAGCGGCTCATAGGTTGTCGCAACGATGCGCTGTGCAGCCTGGAAAAGCTCCGGCACGGTGATTGCTGCCGCCAGCGATGTATCCTTGACCAATGAAATGAAGGTATTTGAGAGCGGCGGCACAGCGACACGACCGGCCTGCGGCAGGATCGTGCGGCTCATCGCCTGCCGCCAGTTCATGCCGATCGAATAGGCAGCTTCCCATTGTCCCTTCGAAACGGAGGAGATGACCGCCCGGATGATTTCGGAGCTGTAGGCGCCGATGTTCAGCGTGAAGCCGATCAGAGCCGCCGGAAAAGCGTCGAGCAGAATGCCGAGGCTCGGAAGGCCGTAGAAGATGACGAAAAGCTGCACGAGCAGCGGCGTGCCGCGGATGACCCAGACGTAGAACCGCGCGATTGAGGCGATGGGAGCCGGGCCGAAGAGGCGTGCTACGGCAGTCACCAACCCGAGCGCCAGGCCGAAGACGAATGAGAGCAGGGTCAGCGGTATGGTGAAGATCAGTCCGGCCCACAAAAGCGTGGGGAGCGATTCCGCCATCAGTTGAAGCCAGTGCGGCACGGGTGTGTTCCTTAATGAAAGGGCGTCCAGCGGGTTTTCGCTGGACGCTCTTCGGCAGATATAGAGGATGTGCTGGCGGCAGGAAACCGCCCTTTCGAAGCGCTTACTTCGATACGTCCTGGCCGAAATACTTATCAGCGATCTTCTTGTAGGTGCCGTCTGCCTTGATGTCTGCCAGTGCCTTGTTGATCGCCTCGAGCAGTTCCGGCTCTCCCTTGCGGATGATGATGCCGGAGTAGTCGGCGTTTTCCTGCTCTGCCGCAATCTTCACATTTGCGTCCGGCTTGTGCTTCTTGAAGTCCAGGAAAGAGAGGCTGTCATTGATCGTCGCATCGGCGCGGCCGGTCAGCACGAGCTGGATCGATTGGTCGAAGCCTTCGGTACCGACGAGCTCTGCGCCGGATTGCTCGGCGAGCTTGCCGAAGTTGCTCGTCAACGACTGGGCAGATTTCTTCCCCTTCAGGTCGGCGAAGCTCTTGATGCTGTCGTCGTCTGCACGGGCGATGAGCACCGCCTTGGAGGCGATGTAGGGCTCGGAGAAGTCGTATTTCTGCTTGCGGGCTTCGGTGATGCCGACCTGGTTGATGACGGTATCGTAGCGCTTGGCATCGAGGCCGGCAATCAGGCCGTCCCACTTGCCTTCAACGAACTCGGCCTTGACGCCGAGCTTGGCGGCAACCGCTTCGCCGATCTCGACGTCGAAGCCCACGAGCTTGCCGCTTTCGTCATGGTAGGTGAACGGCGCATAGGTGCCTTCCGTACCGATCTTGAAAACACCTGCGGATTTGATGGCGTTGAGATTTTCGCCGGCCTGGGCGGCGACGAAGGCAGCGGCCGAGATAAAGGCCGCGGCAGCGATGGTCTTGAGGAGCTTCATGTTTGCGGGTCCATTTGGGAGGAATTCGACGACAGATAGATCGCAGAAAATAGGGCGTGGCGAAGCGTAGAAAACTGCAAAGAAATTGGGCAACTGCGAATATTTTTCTCATTTATCTGGCTTTTGACGCGGCTTGTTTCAGGGCGTCAGAAAACGTGTGGCCAATACCTATTGTGTGCACGTTCATATACGTTTATGCACGTTTCCAGAAAACGAGCGCCAATTGCGAGCTAAACAGGCATGAATACGACCGAGATGCTGTTAAGGGAGCGGCAGAACATCATATCCGGCAAGCTTCAGGCGAACGGCCGTGTGCTTGCGGCTGAACTCGCGCTGGAATTCGGGGTCTCCGAAGATACGATCCGCCGCGATCTGCGCGAGATGGCAGCTGCCGGGCTCTGTGAGCGGGTCTATGGCGGTGCGCTGCCGGTTTCGCCTGCCGGCGGGAGCCTCAAGCAGCGAATGGGTATTGCCCTCGATCGCAAACAACTGCTGGCCCAGGCCGCCGTCTCGCAGATCGCGGCCGGGTCGACGGTATTCTTTGATGCCGGAAGCACCAATCTGGCGATTGCCAAAGCCCTTCCATCAGACATAACGCTGACGGCTGCGACGAATGCTCCGGCAATTGCCGCAGCGCTGATAGACAACGGCGGTGTCGATGTCATCCTGATCGGCGGAATGGTCGACCGGCAGGTGGGCGGCACGCTGGGCGCCAAGGCGATGCGGGACATGGAGCAGATCTCGCCAGACCTTTGCATTCTCGGCGCCTGCGGCATCGATCTGGAAGCGGGCGTCACGACATTCGGTTTCGAGGACGCGGAGTTCAAGCGGTTCGCGACGTCGCGAAGCCGGAAGGTGCTGGTTGCTGTGACCTCGGATAAATTCGGTACTGCGGCGCCGCACGGCGTCCTGCCTGTCGCGCATTGCGAATGCCTCGTCGTGGAGCACGATGCCGACGAGGCGCTGCTTGCGGCCTATCGCGAGCGGGGCTGCCGCACTGTCAAGGCGCGCAAGGCGCGATGAATAATCTTTGAGTCTGCAGGAGGAGACGGGCAACAATGGATAATCCGATGAATGTGGCCCAGGGGGTCCGGCGTGGCTTCCTGCCGAAGAGCAGGGTTGCGGTGTCGCTGCTCTTCTTGATGAACGGCTTTGTCGTCGGCTGCTGGGCTCCGAAGATTCCGGATTTCGCGGAGCGTCTGGAACTGACGAAATTCCAGCTCGGGCTGATGATCCTGGTGTTCGGCCTTGGGTCGTTGACCCTAATGCCGATTGCCGGCGCACAGATCGCCAAGCATGGCTCGCACGTGGTGTCGCGGGCAACTGCGGCCTGCGTACTGCCAATTCTGCTGGCGCTGACGCTGGCGCCGAATATTGTGACCGGCGCAATCGCGCTCTTCCTGTTTGGCGGCTTCATCGGCGCAATGGACGTCGCAATGAACGCCAACGCGGTTGCCGTCGAAAAGTCGATGCGTCGGGCGATTATGTCGTCCTGCCATGCCTTCTGGAGCCTTGGCGGCCTGATCGGTTCTGGCCTTGGCGGCTTCGTCATCGCCAAGCTCGGTGTTCTTGGCCATGCGCAGCTCGCCACCGTGCTCACGTTGATTTTCCTCGTGATCGCCTGGCCGATGATCCTTGCCGATCCGCCGCATCCGGATGAGAAGAAAGAAAAAACACGCCTGCCGATGACGCCTCTGCCATGGTTGCTTGGGCTCATGGCGCTCTTTTCGATGGTTCCGGAAGGTGCTGTGCTCGACTGGGGTGCGCTTTATCTCCGCCAGGAAATGAATGCATCCGTGGCTCTTTCCGGTTTCGGGTTTGCGGCCTTCTCGCTGACGATGGCAATCATGCGTTTCGCCGGCGATCTGGTGCGCGACAAACTCGGCGGGGTCAAGACGCTGCGCGTCTGCACCCTCTTTGCTATCGCCGGCATGCTGATCGCAGCCCTTGCGCCGAATGCCGAGCTTGCCATTGTCGGTTTCGCGTTCTGCGGCATCGGCATTTCGAACATGGTGCCGATCGCTTTTTCCGCGGCAGGCAATGTCCCTGGCCTGAAGGCTGGGATCGGCCTTTCGGTCGTCACGACCATGGGCTATTCCGGCATGCTGGTTGCACCCTCTGCAATTGGCTTTGCAGCCGAGCATGTCGGCTTTAGCGCCGTCTTCATGGCGCTGCCCGTCCTGCTGGTCGTGGTGCTGATCTTTTCGAAGCTTGCCCGCTACGCGGACGGCATCTCCGGCGGCGGCCACTAGGACAGCCAACTAAAAGTGATGCTTTGGGCGTTGACAAGAAAGCGGGTATGATCCACCTGAAAGGCACGAATTCAAGGGTTCAAGAGCTCTGTCTATGTCTTCACCTACCGATTTTGATCCGAAACCGCGCCGCGCTTCCGTCGCGGTCGACGTGGGCGGCGTGATCGTCGGCGGCGGTGCGCCGGTTGTCGTGCAGTCGATGACAAACACGGATACGGCGGATATCGATTCCACTGTTGCGCAGGTCGCAGCCCTCTTCAAGGCGGGCTCGGAGCTCGTGCGCATCACTGTCGATCGTGACGAAAGCGCTGCTGCCGTTCCGAAGATTCGCGAGCGGCTCCTGCGCCTCGGCATGGATGTGCCGCTAGTCGGCGACTTCCACTATATCGGCCACAAGCTGCTTGCAGATCATCCGGCCTGTGCCGAAGCATTGGCGAAATACCGCATCAATCCAGGCAATGTCGGTTTCAAGGACAAGAAGGACAAGCAGTTCGCCGAAATCATCGAGACAGCGGTCCGCTATGACAAGCCGGTGCGTATCGGCGTCAACTGGGGTTCGCTCGACCAGGACCTGCTGACGGCGCTGATGGACAAGAATGCCGAGGCAGGCTCGCCGCTTTCGGCACGTCAGGTGACGCGCGAGGCGATCGTGCAATCGGCGTTGATCTCGGCCACCCTTGCCGAAGAAATCGGCCTGCCGCGAAACCGCATCATCCTGTCGGCCAAGGTCAGCCAGGTCCAGGATCTGATTGCAGTCTATTCCATGCTTTCCGAGCGCTCGGACCATGCGCTGCATCTCGGACTCACCGAAGCAGGAATGGGCACCAAGGGCATCGTCGCTTCGTCGGCTGCCATGGGCTACGTTCTGCAGCACGGCATCGGCGATACGATCCGCGTTTCGCTGACGCCGGAGCCGAATGGCGATCGCACACGCGAAGTGCAGGTGGCACAGGAACTGCTGCAGGTTATGGGTTTCCGGCAGTTCGTGCCGGTGGTCGCCGCCTGTCCCGGCTGCGGCCGCACGACATCGACGGTTTTCCAGGAACTGGCGCAGAATATTCAGAACGATATCCGCAAGAACATGCCGGTCTGGCGGGAGAAATATCCGGGCGTGGAAGCCCTGAACGTCGCGGTGATGGGCTGTATCGTCAACGGGCCGGGCGAAAGCAAGCATGCCGATATCGGCATTTCCCTGCCTGGCACCGGCGAGACGCCGGCCGCTCCCGTATTCATTGATGGTAAGAAGGCGCTGACGTTGCGCGGGCCGAACATTGCTTCGGATTTCGAGGCGCTTGTCATCGACTACATCGAAAAGCGCTTCGGTCAAAAGACTGCTGCCGAATAAGCTCAGCCGCTGGACGCCAAGAGGCATCAGGCCTGCCGCTGCTGCGTCAGCTTTTTCGAGCGGCAACAAAATGCGCGGTGGCGGCGAGCGTCGCAGCGGCATCGCCGTAAGGCGCCAACAGCTGTGTCGCATCCCCGACGTGCCGCCGAAGCTCGGCTTCGGCCCATGCGATACCACGAAGAGAGACAAGGGTACCTTTGCCGCGGCCCACGTCCTTACCGGTCGCCTTGCCCATGGTGGCGGCGTCTGATGTGACATCAAGAAGATCGTCGGCGAGCTGGAAGGCAAGGCCGATCTTTTCGCCGAAAGCGCGCAGGCGCTTGCGATCATCGCTCGAAGCGCCGGCGATCATTGCGCCCGCTTCGCAAGCAAAGCGGATTAACGCTCCCGTCTTCATAGCCTGCAATGTAACGATGCCGCGTTCATCCGGTGTGTTTTTTTCCGCAGCGAGATCGAGTGCCTGTCCGCCAGCCATTCCGCCCAGGCCAGCGCTGCGCGCAAGCGCAAGGATCAACGCCACCTTGCTTTGCTCTGGAAGTCTCGTCTCGTCGGCGGCGACAATGTCGAAGGCGTAGGTTAGAAGACTGTCGCCTGCAAGGATCGCGGTCGCCTCGTCGAAGGCTATGTGCACCGTCGGTTTGCCGCGGCGTAGCTTGTCATCGTCCATCGCTGGAAGATCGTCATGAACGAGCGAATAGCAGTGAATGCATTCAAGTGCTGCACCCACTCTCAAGGCCGCCTCTTTGTCTCCGCCGAGGAGCAGCGCGCTCTCCACGACGAGAAACGGGCGAAGCCGCTTGCCACCGTTCAGCACCGCATAGTGCATCGCCGCCCTCAGGCTTTCAGGGCGGGCTATCTCATCTTCTCGCGTGTCATCGGAAAGCAGCGCGTCCAGCAACGCCTCGATCTCTTGGGCGTTGGTCTTCAAACGGATATCGAAGGCTTCGGAGCTCGCGACCATGCGCGCTCTTTGGCATGAGCAGTGGCGCCGTTGCAACGGAATTGTCAATGATCACAGCAAGATTTCCTTTGCATCTGGCCTTCACGACCAGCAAACGCTATGAGAGCGGAGGGAACAGGTGTTGGGCTTGCGCATATTGGACATATCGCCGGAAAGAGAGGACAGCATTGCGATGCCGGCTCATCGCCGTTTGTTCGCTTGGCTGCGCAGCCGGTCGATCATGACGCGCATCGTCCTTGCGATCGCTGGTTTTTTGATCCTGCCTTATGTTCTGATCTTTGTTTATCTGATCCCTTTTATTCATCCCGTCTCCACGCTGATGCTGCGCGACATCGTGCTCCTGCGCGGCTACGACCGGCAATGGGTTTCTTTGGACGACATCTCGCCGGTTCTCGTTCAGTCCGTGATGATGTCCGAGGATGGTCAGTACTGTTTCCACGGCGGCGTTGACTGGGGTGAAATGCAGGAGCTGGTCGCAGAGACCCTCGACGGCGAAGCGACCCGTGGCGGCAGCACAATCCCCATGCAGACGGCCAAGAACCTGTTTCTGTGGAATGGCCGCTCCTTTGTGCGCAAAGCACTTGAACTGCCCCTGGCGGTCGCCTCTGACCTCGTCTGGACCAAACGCCGGCTGATGGAGATCTATCTCAACATCGCCGAGTGGGGACCGGGCATCTACGGCATCGAGGCGGCAGCGCGCTATCATTTCAAGGTGCCGGCTTCCAAACTCTCGCGACGCCAGGCAGCGCTTTTGGCCGTTTCTCTTCCGAACCCGATCGACCGTAACGCCGGAAAGCCCCGCCGCGGCCTTCGCACGCTCGCCTCGGTCATCGAGCGCCGGGCTCAAGGTTCCGGCGATTACATCAGATGCCTTTATGATTGAGGCATGAATTATTCATTGGTCGCTTTGTCCTGGCGCCGCTAAATTCAGCCTCGAAATCAATTTGCGGATGTTTCATGGATAACCTTACCCTCTATATCGGAAACAAGAACTACTCCTCATGGTCGTTTCGGCCATGGATTGCGATGGAAGCAACGGGCATTCCGTTCGAAGAAATTCTGATCCCCTTTGATTTTCCCGCAGGCAATCCGCGAATCAGGGAAATCTCTCCCACGGGCAGGGTGCCGGTCCTGCTCCACGGCAGCCTGCGGGTATGGGAATCTCTTTCGATCATCGACTACGTCTCTGAGCTTTATCCCGAGGCGGGGCTTTGGCCGAAGGATCGCGCACAGCGCGCGGTGGCGCGTTCGGTCTCGATGGAAATGCTTTCGGGTTTCAGAGCGCTCAGAGGCGCATGCCCGATGAATATCCGGCGTGAGCGAGGCAAGATCGCACTTGCCGATGGCGTGATGGCTGATGTGCTGCGGATCGAAACCATTTTCCGCGAGTTGCGCGGCCGCTCGGGCGGACCGTTTCTCTTTGGCGGATTTTCGGCAGCCGACGCGATGTTTGCGCCGGTCGTCAGCCGCTTCGATACCTATGATCTTGTGATTGCCAGCGACACGTTGAGTTACATGTCGGCGCTAAAGGCACATCCTGCCTGGCTGAAGTGGGAAGCTGGGGCCCGGGTCGAACCCTGGATCGTGTCGGACGATGAGGTCTGAGGTTCAATTCGCGAGAATCGCAAAAAATCTGTTTGGGGACTGGTCAACCACCCTCAAGGCATGTATAAGCGCGCAAAATTTCCGAAATCGCGATACGTCCGTTTCGGCCGCCAGCTTGGCCGGGAATGTGTTGCTTGTGAATTGGAGTACGTAAAATGGCTGTACCGAAGAGAAAAACGAGCCCGTCCAAGCGCGGTATGCGCCGTTCTGCAGACGCACTGAAGGCTCCGACATACGTGGAAGACAAGAATTCCGGCGAACTGCGCCGCCCGCACCATATCGATCTGAAGACCGGTATGTATCGTGGCCGCCAGGTTCTGACGCCGAAGGAAAGCGCATAAGTTTTAAAATTCTGGCACAGCCAGGATTGAAAAGGCCGGCTTCAAACGCCGGCCTTTTTTTGCTTTGAGCACTATTGTATTTTCGATGTCTTGAAGTGGTGCTCTGCTGCAGTATTCCCGTCGAAATAGGGGGACATAGCTCAAATGATCGCTGTACTGCCGCTGATGGTAATCCCGTTTCTTCTTTACAATATGACGATGGCCGGTTTGATGGGCGGCGGAGGCATTCCCGCGCTCCAGCATGACATCATCGTGCTTTCGATGATCTCCGGTGCGATCTGGAGCATGGCGCTCGGCGATCTATTCATCGTCGTGGCGCTGGTCATCCTGTTCTTCGAGATATTGAAGGCGACCCGCAATGGATCCGGCAACCTTGTCAATCACATGCTGTCGATGCTGGTCTTCATCGCCTTCCTGGTCGAGTTCCTACTCGTCCAGGACGCGGCAACACAGGTCTTCTTCATCTTGATGACGATTGCACTGATCGACGTAATCGGCGGGTTTGCAGTCTCGATCCGAAGTGCTGGGCGCGATGTTTCGATCGGGCTTTGAACCCTAGAGATTGTCGAGCTTGTTCTGCAGGGCGCGCAGCTGTTCCTTCAACTCGTCGATATCCTTCGCCTCGGCCTTCTTCGTTTCCTTGGCGGGAGGGGTCATGAAGGGAGAGAACATCTGCATCGCCTTCTGAAACATCTCGGTGTTGCGGCGGACCTGGTCCTCGACCATTTGCATCGGCAGCTGCAGGTTCTTGCTGAGCGGTGATTCGCCGAAGGCGCGGTTCACCTGTTCGCGCATCTGCGCCTGCTGTTCGGTAAAGGCGCGCATGGAATGTTCGAGGAAGCTCGGAACGACCATCTGCATCTGATCGCCGTAATAGGTGATGAGCTGACGCAGGAAGGAAATCGGCAGCAGCGTATTCCCGGTTTTAGACTCCTGCTCGAAAATGATCTGGGTCAATACGGAATGTGTGATGTCATCACCGCTCTTTGCGTCCTGTACCGTAAAATCCTCTCCCTTCTTCACCATCTCCGCCAGATCTTCCAGCGTCACATAGGTGCTGGTGCCTGTATTGTAGAGGCGGCGGTTGGCGTATTTCTTGATGACTATTTGACCCTCATTCTTCGCCATATCAGTCTCCTGAACCCCGTCTGATTGTCATGGATATTCCTCCGTAACAGACTGTAGACGCAAAAGAAGCCTGGTGACAATCTCTTTGTGCGATGCGGCAACCCCTTTGAGAAAAGGGATAATTCGCATATTCGCAAGCCGCAGCGAAAATTGCCGCGATCGCCTTCCCGTTTGACTTAGGGCTGAAGCTTTGCCAGTTTCGACCTATGTAAGCTGAAGGAAAAACGAGGAGGCCTTTATGAGCAGTTCATCCATCGTCATCGCCAGCGCGGCCCGTACAGCGGTCGGCTCTTTCAATGGTGCATTCGCTACGGTTCCGGCGCATGAGCTTGGGGCTGCCGCCCTCAAAGCTGCGCTCGAACGGGCAGGCGTCGACGCAGCCGAGGTCGACGAGGTTATCCTTGGCCAGGTGCTGCAAGCAGGCGAGGGCCAAAATCCAGCGCGCCAGGCGGCCAAAAAGGCGGGCATTCCGAACGAGGCTACCGCCTGGAGCGTCAACCAGCTTTGCGGTTCGGGCCTTCGAGCAGTCGCTCTCGGAATGCAGCAGATCGCGCTGGGGGATGCAAAGATCATCGTCGCCGGCGGCCAGGAATCCATGTCGATGGCTCCGCATGCCGCGCATCTGCGTGGCGGCACGAAGATGGGCGACATGAAGATGGTCGACACCATGATCAAGGACGGCCTGACAGACGCTTTTTACGGCTATCACATGGGCATCACCGCCGAGAACGTCGCCCGCCAGTGGCAACTTTCCCGCGACGATCAGGATCAGTTTGCGGTTTCCTCTCAGAACAAGGCGGAAGCGGCCCAGAAGGAAGGCCGCTTCAAGGATGAGATCGTTCCCTTCGTCATCCAGACACGCAAGGGCGATGTGACGGTGGATGCGGACGAGTATATCCGTCACGGGGCAACACTCGATGCGATGGGCAAGCTTCGTCCGGCTTTCGACAAAGAGGGCACGGTGACGGCCGGCAATGCGTCGGGCCTCAATGACGGCGCGGCAGCCGCGATCCTGATGACGGAAGCGGAGGCCGCCAGGCGCGGCATCCAGCCGCTGGCACGCATCGTTTCCTGGGCGACGGCCGGTGTGGATCCTCAAGTCATGGGTACTGGCCCGATCCCTGCCTCGCGCAGGGCGCTCGAGAAGGCTGGCTGGTCCGTCGGCGATCTCGACCTGGTCGAGGCGAACGAGGCCTTTGCCGCTCAAGCTTGCGCTGTGAACAAGGATCTTGGCTGGGATCCGGCGATCGTCAACGTCAATGGCGGGGCAATCGCGATCGGTCATCCGATCGGTGCGTCCGGAGCGCGAGTTCTCAACACGCTGCTTTTCGAAATGAAGCGGCGCAGCGTCAAGAAGGGTCTTGCGACACTTTGCATCGGCGGCGGCATGGGTGTCGCCATGTGCTTCGAGGCACTTTGAATAGTATGCGATTGATGGTTCGAGAACGCCTGATCAAAGGCGAATGACCGAGAGGGGAGCGAAGCATGAGCAGAGTGGTTTTGGTCACCGGTGGTACGCGCGGCATCGGTGCCGCCATTTCGATGGCACTAAGGAATGCAGGCTATAAGGTCGCCGCCAATTATGCCGGCAACGACGAGAAGGCGAGGGCCTTCCATGACGTGACCGGCATCCCGGTCTTCAAGTGGGATGTTTCCGATTACGTCGCTTGCGGCGAAGGTGTCGCAAAGGTGGAGGCAGAGCTCGGCGGCATCGAGGTGCTGGTCAACAATGCCGGCATTACCCGCGACGCAATGTTTCACAAAATGACGCCGCAGCAATGGCACGAGGTCATCAATACAAACCTTTCCGGCCTCTTCAACATGACGCACCACGTCTGGGGCGGGATGCGCGACCGCAGCTTCGGACGCATCGTCAACATCTCATCCATCAATGGCCAAAAGGGTCAGATGGGGCAGGTGAACTATTCGGCTGCCAAGGCGGGTGATCTCGGCTTTACGAAAGCGCTTGCCCAGGAGGGGGCAGCGAAGAACATTACGGTGAATGCCGTGTGCCCAGGCTATATCGGCACGGAAATGGTCCTCGCCGTTCCGGAGAAAGTGCTCAACGAGCGGATCATTCCCCAGATTCCGGTCGGGCGCCTTGGTGAGCCGGAGGAAGTCGCGCGCTGCGTTGCCTTTCTCATCTCCGACGATGCCGGCTTTATCACCGGCTCGACGATTTCGGCGAACGGTGGCCAGTTCGTCGTTTAGTTGCCGCGCGGACGTCTGGTATTTGCCCTGACTGCTACTCTTTGCGGACGCCTGTCGCCGCCGCAAAGCGTAGCAGAGGCGGTGGTGAAAAACGCTGCCGCAACAAGAACGGCGACAGCGGCATTCAAAATGATCTGAACCATGGAAGCATTCCTTGCGTAAACGGCACTCGTTGCCGCGTTATGGAAGGAATATGCGCCTCATCCCTATAGGCGAGTAGATTTGACTTTCACGACCGATCGTCAACAGCTTGTTGACGACGCGCAAAAAAACGGGCGCCGACGCGCCCGTTTCCATTCATTTAAACGACACTTCTTAGTAGCGGCGCGGGCAGCGTGCTTCGTAGCGGCGGCCGTAGCGGTCGCGATAGACGCAGTAGCCGCGGCGTTCCACAGACTGGCCGATTAGAGCACCAGCAAGGCCGCCGGCAACTGCACCGACTGCAGCGCCACCCCAGCTGTCGCTGACAGCACCACCAATGATTGCGCCGGTACCAGCGCCAATGGCCGTCCCTCTTTCCGTCGGCGTGCAGGATGCAAGGGCGCCTACAAGGGCAGCTACAATCGCAATTTTTTTCATCATGAGTTTCACTCCCAGTTACCTGGCCGTTAAATCCGGCCCATTAAGACAAGGATAATTATAATGATGAGAACTAGCCCCAAACCACCGGAAGGTCCATAGCCCCAACCGCGGCTGTATCCCCAATTCGGGAGGGCGCCAATCAAAAGCAGAATAAGGATAATGAGAAGTATCGTTCCGAGCATGTTGCGATTCCTTCAACTCATCGTGAGTCCGAATGGACAATAAACACGCATCCGCGATTTTTGTTCCCGGCTAAGCTCCGCAATATGCAAACGGCGCCGGTTTTCTGCTTTGGACTAAAATCAAGAACGGTGATCAACAGAAGCGTTAATCGTTGAAAGGACTGTCGGCGGCAGTGCCGAACGACCGGCGCTTTGCGGTGGTCCTATGGTTAAAATTCGATTATAATACAACATGTTGCGGTGAACGAACCGGGAAAATCGCGATGTCGCTGATTCGTAAGCGATTCGTTCCGGGTTTGATCGAAATGTTAATGCGATCGCATGAAGGCGTTGCTTGAATAGGAATCCGGCTTCCGAAACCGAAAGCAACCTTGCCTTTTGCGATTCGCCGCCGATGGTTCCGGCTTTGGCCGAAGCATCAACTCCCGGCAGTTTTCCCGGCTATTTTCTCGTTCGTATTCGCTCTCGGTAAGAACGTTAACTCGAAGAGCATTTGGAGCTACCCAGCGCCTGATGCCGATTCAGCATCTAGTAGGAAAAACTGATTCAAAACCAATACTTAGCCGTGAACAAAAGCTGAATCATCGCGCGTCACCGATTCGTCGCTGATTCGTTCTCACGCTGTTCCGAATCTTAAAACAGTCACTTAGCGGCATTTCCTGAATCAAGTTTGCAGCTCATTTTGGAAGACAGGTCTTGCGTTTAGCCGGGCGGCTGTCCATGTGTTGTCTGCTTCGGCAACGGAGCGCACTTGACCCCGAGGCTCCCACGCCTCACTTGCATGGACAATGACACTGACATCGCAGCCCATGATACTGAGCGGGCGCGGCGTGACCGCGGTGCTCGGCCCCACCAATACGGGCAAGACCCATTACGCCATCGAGCGCATGGTAGCCCACGGCACCGGCGTGATCGGCCTGCCGCTGCGTTTGCTGGCCCGTGAAGTCTATACGCGTGTCGTCGAAAAAGTGGGAGTGCCGAATGTCGCCCTCGTGACCGGCGAGGAGAAGATATCGCCGCCGACTGCGCGCTTTTCGGTTTGCACGGTCGAAGCCATGCCGCGCGAAACCAAGGCTGCCTTTGTCGCGATCGATGAGGTCCAGCTTGCAGGCGACCTTGAGCGCGGCCACATCTTCACTGACCGTATTTTACATTTGCGCGGCCGCGACGAAACGCTGCTTCTAGGCGCCGATACGATGCGGCCGATCCTGCAGCAACTCCTGCCGGGCATCACGGTCGTTGAGAGACCGCGGCTTTCGCACCTCTTCTACGCGGGTCAAAAGAAGATCACCCGTCTTCCTCAACGATCGGTTGTCGTCGCCTTTTCGGCAGATGAGGTCTACGCCATTGCCGAATTGATCCGCCGCCAGCGAGGGGGGGCTGCGGTTGTTCTCGGTGCCCTCAGCCCCCGCACCCGAAATTCTCAAGTTGCGCTTTATCAGGCCGGCGATGTCGAATATCTCGTCGCAACCGATGCGATCGGCATGGGCCTCAATCTCGATGTCGATCACGTGGCGTTCGCGCAGGACCGCAAGTTCGACGGCTATCAGTTCCGAAATCTCAATCCTGCCGAACTTGGTCAGGTTGCCGGGCGTGCCGGCCGTCACGTGCGTGACGGTACATTCGGGGTAACAGGCCAAGTGCAGCCGTTCGACGATGAATTGGCACAGCGCATAGAAGCGCACGAATTCGACAATGTCAGAGTCTTGCAGTGGCGCACGAAAGAGCTCGATTTCTCGTCAATACAATCATTGCGGGCGAGTCTTGAACGTCCGCCGAGCGCTGAAGGTTTGACGCGGGCTTTGCCCGCCGTCGACCAGCAAGCGCTTGAACATCTGACGCGCTATCCGGAAATCATTGATCTGGCTACAAATCCGCAGCGCGTGGAGAAGCTTTGGGAAACTTGCGCGCTGCCTGATTATCGGCGTATCACCCCTGCACAGCATGCTGACCTGATCTCGACGCTCTTTTCCGATCTTGTGCGCTATGGCACGGTGAAAGAGCAGTTTCTCGCGGAGCAGGTGCAGCGAGCCGATCGCACGGATGGCGAAATTGACACGCTTTCGGCGCGAATCGCGCAGATAAGAACATGGACTTATGTGTCGAATCGGCCCGGATGGCTTGCCGATCCGACACACTGGCAGGAAAAGACGCGGGAAATCGAGGATCGATTGTCCGATGCGTTACATGAAAGGTTGACGAAACGCTTTGTTGATCGCAGGACATCTGTGCTCATGAAGCGCCTGAGAGAGAATGCGATGCTGGAAGCTGAAATCAGTGTGAATGGCGATGTCTTTGTTGAAGGACATCATGTGGGGCAGTTGTCCGGGTTCCGGTTTACCCCAATTTCGGGTGCGGACGGATCGGACGCCAAGGCGATCCAAACGGCATCGCAAAAGGCGCTTGCCCTGGAGTTCGAGGCACGCGCCGCGCGCCTCCATGCTGCAGGCAACAGCGATCTGGCGATCAGCGCCGACGGCCTCATCCGGTGGATCGGCGATCCGGTTGCGCGCCTTGCCGGCAGCGAGCACGTCATGCGCCCTCGCGTCATCCTGCTTGCCGACGAACAGCTGACGGGTAACGCGCGCGAGCACGTTGCAGCTCGCGTCGAGCGCTTCGTCAATCACCATATCAGCACGGTTTTGAAGCCGCTCGACGACCTTTCGCGTGCTGAAGACCTGCAGGGCCTTGCCAAGGGCCTCGCCTTCCAGCTGGTCGAAAATCTCGGCGTGCTCTTCCGCCGCGATGTGACGGAAGAGGTGAAGTCGCTGGATCAGGACGCGCGCGCTTCCATGCGCCGTTATGGTGTTCGCTTCGGCGCCTACCACATTTTCGTCCCCGCGCTTTTGAAGCCGGCACCGGCTGAACTCATCACGCTGCTCTGGGCCTTGAAAAATGACGGCCTCGAAAAACCGGGCTATGGCGACCTCATTCCGGTGCTGGCTGCCGGCCGCACGTCCGTCGTGACCGATCCGGGCTTCGAGCGCACGTTCTATAAGCTCGCCGGCTTCCGTTTTCTCGGCAAGCGTGCCGTTCGCATCGATATTCTCGAGCGGCTTGCAGATATCATCCGTCCGTTGCTGCAGTGGAAGCCGGGTCAGGCGAACCGGCCGGAAGGCGCTTATGATGGCCGCCGCTTCACGACCACCACCGCGATGCTTTCGATCCTCGGCGCGACGCTGGAGGACATGGAAGAGATCCTCAAGGGCCTCGGCTATCGCGCCGATGCCGTGACGGCCGAGGATGCGGCAACTCATCTTGCTGCCCAGGATGCTTCCGCTGCCCCGGCAGCCGAACCCTCTGGGGAAGAGACCGGCGAGAAAGCCGATCATGACGATGCTGACAGCACTTCGGAAGAAGCTGCTTCCGTGGCGCCGGTTGCAGAAGAAAAACCTGCTGTCGAGGCCGCGGCGAGCGAAGCATCCGCGGCTGAATCTGCGGAAGCCGCTGAACCTGTCGAACCGAAACCTGTCCTTTTGTGGCGTCTTGGCGGACGCAACGACAACCATCGCCAAGCACGCGGCCCTGGGGACCGCCGCGGCGGTGACCGTCAGCAGCAGGGCAACCGCCGTCACGGCGGCGGTGAAGGCGCAGAAGGCAATCGTGGCGAAGGCCGGGACGGCAAACGCCACGAACGGGGCCGCGACGGCGGCAAGCCGCACCAGGCCCGTGGCGATCGCAACGAGCCGCGGGGTGATCGTCAGGATCGCGGCGAGCGCAAGGATCGCAACGACCGCAACAACAATCGCAACGGCTCGCAGCCGCTGCGCTTCGAGGCAAAGCCGCCGCGCAAGGAAAAGCCGATCGATCCGGATTCTCCTTTCGCAAAGCTCGCTGCCTTGAAGGAGCAGATGAAGAAGTAGCCGATGAGCAGGGAGACACAGCCAGGAAGCGGTTCGCGTCAGCGCATCGACAAGTGGCTGTTTTTCTCGCGCATGGTGAAGTCACGCTCTCTGGCGCAAGGCCACATCCAGTCAGGCCACGTTCGCATCAATGGCGAGCGCGTCCAACAACCCAGCCAGACCGTGAAGGCGGGTGACCGTGTCGAGCTGACGCTGGATCGCCGGGATGTGGTTCTGATCGTGAAGGCATCAGGCGAGAGGCGCGGGCCTTTCGAAGAGGCAAAACTACTTTACGAGGATCTGACGCCGCCCCAGGGTGAGACAAAACGTCTCACGCCCTACGAGCAAGCCATCCGTTCCACGGGCGCTGGCCGGCCGACGAAAAAGGAGCGGCGCGCAGTCGACAGGCTGATGTCGGACGAGGATTAGAAAACTCTGTCCGTCAGGCCTTGATCGACAGATCGTTTATTCTTGAAATTCGACCACAAAGCCGATACGTGACAGTCAACTTGCCGGACAGTGTGCTTGCCTCCCAAGCCTGTCCACGCTGTCCTCCGGCCAGGGGAAAGGCGCGACGTTCCAGGTTGCCCGGCCCCGCTTGCGTGAAAATCCTGGAGTTCTTCATGACCTATGTCGTGACCGACAATTGCATTCGCTGCAAATATACCGACTGCGTGGAAGTCTGCCCTGTCGACTGCTTCTATGAGGGCGAAAATTTCCTCGTCATCCACCCGGATGAGTGCATCGACTGCGGCGTCTGCGAACCGGAATGTCCCGCCGAGGCCATCAAGCCGGATACCGAGCCTGGGCTCGACAAGTGGCTCAAGATCAATGCTGAATATGCCAGCAGCTGGCCCAACATCACCGTCAAGAAAGAACCGATGGCGGAAGCCAAGGAAATGGACGGAGAGGCCGGCAAGTTCGAGAAATACTTCAGCGAAAAACCCGGTTCCGGCGATTGATGATTACTTGCCGGCGTAGCCTCGAAATCGGGGCCGAAGCAGGGCGTAAACGTTTATAGAATGCGTTGCTCATATGGGTGCCATGTGTTGCCCACATGACTCACGTTAAGCAAATTATTGATTTCCTCATATTTTTATGATAGGTTTGCCACACTGATCCATTTGAGGCACGAAGCGTGCCCAAAACCATCACGAAAGCAAAAGAAATCCGTACGCGGTTCCCCGTGAGATATCAACGCCTTGAGCTGTTCGATCATTGATCGCGCGCAAGGAGATCTTTTGCTTCTGTCTGGTGGGACCAGAGTGAAGTCACCCGACGGAGCTGATCCGTCTCATCCGGGCCTGACTGACCCGGCTCCGGCCGCTGCCGGACGCGTAACAGGGAGTTTTTGATTAGTATGACGACCCAGCAGAAAAAACCTTCAGCAGCACGCCATGGCTTCAAGACCGGCGAATCGATCGTATACCCCGCTCACGGCGTCGGTAACATCACGGCTATCGAAGAGCAAGAAGTCGCCGGCATGAAGCTCGAGCTTTTCGTTATCGATTTCGAGAAAGACAAGATGCGCCTGAAAGTTCCCGTTGCCAAGGCAATGAGCATCGGCATGCGCAAACTTTCGGAAACCGATTTCGTCGAGCGCGCCCTGAAGGTCGTGCAGGGTAAGGCACGTGTCAAGCGTACCATGTGGTCCCGCCGCGCGCAGGAATATGATGCCAAGATCAACTCCGGTGACCTGATTTCCATCGCAGAAGTCGTTCGCGACCTCTATCGCGCCGAAAATCAGCCGGAGCAATCCTATTCCGAGCGTCAGCTCTATGAAGCGGCACTCGATCGCATGGCGCGCGAAATCGCCGCAGTGAACAAGATGTCGGAAACCGAAGCCGTCCGTCTGGTCGAGATGAATCTCAACAAGGGTCCGAAGCGCGGCAAGGCAATCGAAGAAGACGATTCGCAGGACGAAGCCGCTTAATACTGCATTGTTTTCCTTAACAAAAAGCCCGGCCAGCGTGCCGGGTTTTTTTGTGGAACTTTTTCCGGTCAGCCGCGTTTAGACACTGTACGTGCGGATTGCATCGGGAAATATCTGCCTGATCGAACGTTCGCATTCCTGTCAACGTTCGATGAGGAGCGGATCATGCCTTCCACAACTTGCCAGGCCGGCAACTTGAAGAAACGGGTCCAACCTTACCTGCATATGACGAAGAGATAGGGCCTCCTCCTGAAAAATCCAGGAGCGGGGCCTTTATGCATTCACACGCTGGATTGATCCGGGCAGCTTTGGTCCGGGAGTAACCTGATTGTTTTCTTTCAAGGGCACGAGGCCTGATTTTTAGGAGACCGATATGAAGAACATGTCTGCAGACCGGCGCATGATCAAAATCGCCATGGCGGCTCCCTATCTTGCTCGCGAAGAAGAACATGATCTCGCTATTCGCTGGAAGGACAACGAGGATCGCGGCGCCCGCAATCAGATCGCGATGGCTCACATGCGTCTCGTCATTTCGATGGCGGGCAAGTTTCGCAATTTCGGTCTGCCGATGAGCGATCTTGTCCAGGAAGGTTATGTCGGCCTGCTGGAAGCGGCCGCCCGCTTTGAGCCGGAGCGCGAGGTGCGCTTCTCTACCTACGCAAGCTGGTGGATTCGCGCGTCGATCCAGGATTACATCCTGCGCAACTGGTCGATTGTCCGCGGCGGCACGAGCTCCGCCCAGAAGGCTCTCTTCTTCAATCTGCGTCGCCTGCGCGCCAAACTTGCCAGAGGCGACTCGCATCTTACCCTTCAGTCCATCCATCAGGAGATCGCGGCTGCCCTGGGTGTCAGCCTTGCCGACGTCCAGACGATGGATGCGCGCCTTTCCGGCAATGACGCCTCGCTGCAGGCGCCCTCGGTTTCCGGCGATGCCGACAGCGCGGAGAAGATGGATTTCCTTGTCAGCGACGATCCATTGCCGGACGAGCAGGTTTCCAACATGATTGATGGCGAACGTCGCCGTATCTGGCTGACATCGGCGCTGAAACATCTCAATGAGCGCGAAATGAAGATCATTGCGGCACGCCGCCTTGCCGAAGAAGGCGCAACACTCGAGGAACTCGGCGCCGATCTTGGAATTTCGAAGGAACGCGTACGCCAGATCGAAAGCCGCGCCATGGAAAAATTGCGCAGCGCGCTTGTCAGTGCGGATCCCCATATGGCGGCTCACGCCTGAAATCTCTTACTTCCAGCAGCACAAACTGGCCCGGCGAAAGCCGGGTTCTTTTTTTATTCGGAGATGATCTTCACGCGGTCGCCGGGCGAGACCGTGCCGCCAGTTGGCAGGGCATTGATCAGTTTGAAGAGGTCGAGTTTACGATCCGTGCCCAGCATTCGCGCCGCCAGCGTTGCGACGTTTTCGCCGGGACGGACGCTGATGACGCGGATCCTCAGAGGCTTCAGCGTTGCCGCCTCCTGCGGTGTCATGCGGCGGAAGCTGGCGCGCAACACGTCTGCTGTCTGCTGCAGGACGGCGCTGCCCTTTGGAACGGCGGTCAGGAAGCGGAAGATCTGCGAATTATTGCGTACCACAGTCACGTCGAAATCCCATCGATCCGCGGTTGCACGGGCCGTAGCCGCTTCCATGCCGTTGACGGTGATCGGCCGGATCGTCGAAGGATCGAGGCCGGTGACCCAGCCGCTCGATATGTAGTTCGTCAAGCTTTGGTTGTCGTTGTCGGCAACCCCGTCGAAGCGGATCGCCACGTCTCCCGGACCGGTTGCCATGACGGCTTCGACTTTATTGTCGATGCTGAAATCCGGCGGCACGTCGAAGCGAATGCCGAGACCACCGTGCAGGAAGGTCTGGCCACGAACATAGCCTTCCTCCGGACTGTCGCCATAGAGAAGACCGTCAATGCCATCGAGATAATAGCCCCGGCCCTTGTCACCGACCGTCCCTTCCTGGCCGAAGGCGCGGGCGTGATCGCGCGCAAGCTCGATACGCTGCACCGAGTTCGGGTGGCTCGAAAGGAAGTCCAGGCTTTGGTCGGCCTCAGGATCGGCGGACATGAAGCGGCTATAGGCCGCCATGGAATCGAGGAAGCGAGTGGCCGCGTAAGGATCGTAGCCCGCTTCGCCAAGCATGCGGACGCCGATCACATCGGCTTGCAGTTCCTGCTGGCGCGAGAAGGCGGCGAGACGCAGCTTGCCGCGGGCAAGCGCCTGCTTGCCAGCGATGTCGCTCGACAAAACCTCGGCGACCACGCGGCTCGCAATAACCTCCGCCTCTTCGCGCTTCTGGCGTTCGATTCCGTGATTGGCCGTAACGTGACCCATTTCATGCGACAGCACAGCTGCGACTTCGGAAGCGTCGTTGGCAAGCGCCAGCAGACCACGGGTCACATAGAGATAGCCGCCCGGTAGCGCGAAAGCGTTGATTGCCGGTGAATTCAAAATCGTGATTCGGTAGGACTGGCTCGGATTCTCCGAAACCGCCGTTAGCGCACCGGCAATGCGCGCAACGAGGCGTTCAGTCTTGGCGTCCTTGTATTCGCCGCCGTAGCTTGCAACGATACGCGGATGTTCGCGCGCGCCCATGGCGGCACGCGGATCGTTCTTTTGTACTTCATCGACGATCTGCGGGCTGGCAGAGGGCGAGACCGTCGGCTGGTAGGATTGCTCGAGAATCGACTGGCAGCCATTGAGCGCGACTGCGGCTGCAGACACCAGCAACGCATGGCGGCTCCACCGGTATGGCGCAGAAAGCACGTTACTGGAGGGCGCGGGGCGTTTCCACGTCGTCATGCTGTCCAGTCTGGCTCTCCGAGTCATCTTGCTTTTCGGCCGGTTCGCCGCTTGTCCGATCCGGCCGCTTCCAACGGGGTTCAACAGTCGTCCATCCCGGTTCTCGCACTGCACAGCGGGAAGACACAAGCCATTGCTGTAACTGATTTCCGCATCGGTTGCATAGCGAGACTCTGTTTAATTGTAGCGCCGTTGTATTTTAGCAAGCGTGGCGTCGTTAAGGCGATCTTTCGCTCGGATGAAAATGTGGCGAAAGTGCCATCGCGAATGTGAAATTCGTCAACCGTGCAGAAATCGCCTTAGCGCGGGCATGTCTTCCCGCGCGAGATATTCGGTGAGTGGCGCGGCAAGAGAGATCGCGCCTTTATCGATGAAGACACCGTAATCGGCGATCCGGCGCACCTCGTCGGGATCATGCGAAACGATGATCACCGTGTTTTTGGTTTCCATATGCAAACCAAGCAGCAGTTCGGCCATGCCTGCGCGCAAACCCGGGTCAAGTGCTGCAAAAGGTTCATCGAGCAGCAGAACGGCGCGCTTTCGCACGAGCGCCCGCGCAAATGCGGCTCGCTGCCGCTCTCCACCGGAAAGCGTTGCTGGCATGCGCCTTTCGAAATTGGCAAGGCCGACCTTCTCAAGCGCCTGGAAAATTTTTCTCCGGTCTTCGGCGGCAAGCTTCAACGCCGGATCGATCCCCAGGCCGACATTGGTGAAGATATCAAGATGGGCAAAGAGATTGTTGTCCTGGAAGACGACAGAGACCGGACGTTCCGCCGGATAGGCGGCCGTTACATCGGCGCCGTGCATCAGAATGCGGCCGCTGTCAGGTCTTTCAAAACCGGCAAGCAGATTGAGAAAAGTTGACTTCCCGGCGCCCGAAGGGCCGCTCACCGCGACGATCCGGCCGGCCGGCAGACGGCAATCGAAATGGAACGCGTGCACGCCGAGCATCAGGCGCACGTCCTGCATGTCGATCTCGTCTTGATCAGCGATCGCCATCGACACTCTCCCGTCTCGGTTGGCCTGCTGTTCCGGCAATTGTCAGCAGCAGGCAAATGATGCCGAGGATCAGCGCAAGGCCGTCGGCATCGTTCGTCCGGTAGCTGCCCATGCGGCTGTAGACGAGCCAGGGCAATGTGACAAAACCTTCAGAGCCGAAGAGAGCGACGGCGCCGAGATCGCCGAGCGAAAGCGCCATGGCGAACGACAAGGCGGTGAGCAGCGGCTTCTTCAAGGCCGGCCAATCGATGAACCTCAACCGAGCCGCGCGCTCAATACCCAGGCTTGCGGCGAGTTTCTGCGTCCGGCGCTGATGCACAACATAGGCCGGCTCAAGTACGCGCATGACAAAAGGAAGTGCCATCAGCATATTGATGAGAACGACAAGGACGGCTGCAAAGCGCGTCGCATCGCCGAAAGGCCGCAGTGCCATGAACCACCCGGTTGCGAGCACAATTGGCGGCACGAGTAGGACCATCGATGAAGCACCGCCCATGGCTGTGAAAAAGGACCTGTCGGTAACGCCGCGCCGCCGCTTCGATAAGATTGCATGCCGGGCGCGAATCATCGCCATCGACAGGACGATCGAGAGGAGCGCGGCCGAAAGCGAGATCGCCAAGCTCATCCCGGCTGACTGCCAGAAGATCGGCTCCTGCAGCAGCTTTATGAGATCGGCGTGCAACCCCGCGGTGATGACCGACAAAAGCGGCAGGCCGAGGAAAAGCACGGCGATTAGCAAGAGCAGACCGTCGGCTATTCTGGCATATGGCCCGTTGCCATCAAGCCGCTTGATGTCTCTGCCTTCGGTCAGGCCCTCATCTGCGGCAGGCGGAAAAAGTGCCATCGCGCCGAGGATCATCGCCGTCAGCGCGATCTGCAGCATCGACAAGGCGATTGCGCGCCCGGGGTCGAAATCGAAACGGAGCGACTGGTAGATCGCAACCTCGATCGTGGTTGCTGCCGGGCCGCCACCGAGGGTTAGCACCAACGTGAAGCTGGTGGCGCAGAGCATGAAGATTAATCCGGCTATCCCGGGAATGAGCGGGCGGATCGCCGGCCATTCAATGAAGCGGAAGACCGAGCGGGGCCGCATGCCGAGCCCGCTTGCCATCAGCCAGTATTCGGCGGGCACGCGTTCGAGACCTGCAAGCATCAGGCGGCAGGCAAGCGGCAGGTTGAAGAAGACATGGGCGAGAAGGATGCCGGTTAGCCCATAGATGCTTACCGGTTCGTCAAGCCCGACCTTCATCATAAGCGAGTTCAACAATCCCTGCCTGCCCCATATCCCGATCAAGCCAAGTGCGCCGATCAGTACCGGCAGCCCCATAGGAACCGCCATCAGGCGGATGATCCAGATGCGCCCAAAAAAATGCGGCTGGCGGGCGAGCGCGCGTGCAACCGGAATCGCGAAGGCAATGGAAAGTGCGGTCGAAAGCAGCGCCTGCAGCAGCGTGAAGCGCAGCACACGCAGAATATAAGGATCGAGAAGAATGCCGACGATGGCCGCGCCGCCTCCGGCAAAAAGCAACGAGAAGGCTGCAAGGCCGACAAACAACGTGACGGCGACGAGGCTGATCGCCCCGCCGGTCAATGCACGCTGTCGTTCGGCTGCGGTCTGCAGCATCAGTTCATGCTCATCGCCGCCAGCCACTCATCGATCCAGGCCTTGCGGCTCCTGGCGACGTCGTCGGGGCTCATCAGGAAGGTCTTGGCCGGATTGACCAGCTTGCTAAAGGCATCCGGCAGCGGCTTGGAGGTTGCGGAAACCGGCATCATCCAGTTGTTCGTCGGAATGGTATCCTGGAAGCCGGGTGTCATCATGAACTTCAGGAAGTCGCGGGCAAGATCCTTGTCCGGCGCATTCTTCAAACGGCCCGCGACTTCGATCTGGATATAATGGCCTTCCGAGAAGGCTGCGGCCTGGTAGCGATCGGTATTCTCAGTCACCATGTGATAGGCAGGGGATGTGGTATAAGACAAAACCATCGGCGCCTCGCCCTTGGTGAACAGGCCATAGGCCTCGGACCAGCCGGGCGTGACCGTCAGGATGCGGTTCTTGAGTTTGCCCCAGGCTTCGGGCGCCTTGTCGCCGTAAACGGATTTGACCCAGAGCAGCAAGCCGAGGCCCGGTGTCGAGGTTCGCGGATCTTCGATGACGATCTTCTGCGAAGGATCACCTTCGACCAGATCCTTCATACTCTGAGGCGGGTCCTTGATCGTTTGCGTATCGTAGATGATCGCGAAGTGACCGTAGTCGTAGGGAACGAAGACATCGTCCACGAAGCCGCCCGGCACCTTTAGCGCGCCGACATCGACGCCACTTGCGTCGAAGAGGCCTGTCTCTTTGGCTTCGGTGACGAGGTTCGTGTCGATGCCGAGGACGATGTCAGCCTTGGTCGAAGCTCCCTCGAGCTTCAAGCGCGAAAGCAGTGCGACGCCATCGGCGACGCTGACGAAATTGACCGTGCAGCCGCATGTCTTCTCAAAAGCGTCCTTGACCTTCGGCCCGGGTCCCCATTCGGACGTGAAGCTTTCGTAAGTGTATATGGTGAGCGTCTTTTCCGCGGCGTGCGCGGCAGACAAGCCGAGCGTCGCGACGAAAAATGCTGCGGTCAGCGAAGAGATAATCGATGTGTGGCCGGACATGGCGCGCCTCCTCCTTGAGTTTCTTTTGCACGGGAAAAGGGCGTTGGCGAATGTCACGCGTCTAATCCCTCCGCCGGTGTTAACCGGATCAGGTTCCGCGGGTTGGCTCGATGCCTCTCAGCCGGTATCCTTGCGGACATCCAGGCACCCCGTTAGAGCGTCGGCAGGTGTATCGCCATGAAGGCTTTATGACAAGGGCGAAGCGCGCTGACCGAAGCCCCTTTCCCTTGGCCCCTGCTTTGCGCTATGGGCAATGCCATGAGCCAATCCACTTTCACGATCCTGCTCGGCGGCGAACTCAGCCTGACCGAGCGCCTGCGTTCTGCCGTTTCAGGCAGCCGCTTCATCGCCGCCGACGGCGGCATGCGGCATGCAGAAACGCTTGGCGTGGTGCCGGAGCTTTGGGTCGGGGATTTCGACTCGACGCCGCCGGATCTTAAAGGCGCATTTCCGCATGTCCCGAAACAGCCCTACCCGGCCGCCAAGTCCGCAACAGATGGGGAAATCGCCGTGTCGGAGGCGATTGCGCGCGGCGCACGGCGACTTGTCCTTGCCGGTGCGCTCACTGGCGAGCGCTCGGACCACGCGCTCCAGCTCCTGCTTTACGCCGTCAGCCTTGGCGAACAGGGTTTCGACATTCTGTTGACCTCCGGAACGGAGGAGGCCGTGCCGCTTCTCGCTGGTAAAATCGAGCTCGATTTGCCGAGGAACAGTCTGTTTTCGGTGTCCGGCTTCAGCGAACTGCATGGTCTTTTCATCGAGAATGCCCGCTATCCGCTCATCGATTTTCATTTGCCCTTCGGCTCCTCGCGCACCATTTCCAACGTCGCGGAAGGCAAGGTTCGTTTTACGCTCGGCAGCGGCCGGGCGATCGTCCTTGCCCGCCCTTATGATTTTTCCGGAGTCTGATTTTTGGCCCCTCCTATCCTGAAACTCGACGGTATCTTCCTAAGCTTCGGTGGAACGCCACTCTTGGCCGGCGCGAACCTGCAGGTGGAGCCGGGCGATAAGATCTGTCTGGTCGGCCGTAACGGGTCGGGCAAATCGACGCTTTTGAAGATTGCGGCCGGGATCGTTGAAGCGCAATCAGGCGAGGTTTTCCGCCATCCATCCTCGACGGTGCGCTATTTAGAGCAGGCTCCGGATTTTGCCGGTTTCAAGACGGTGCAGGCCTATGCGGAAGCCGGTCTTGGGCCGGGCGATGACCCTTATCGCGTGACCTACCTCCTTTCGCATCTCGGCCTTACTGGCGAAGAGGACCCGAAGAACCTCTCCGGCGGCGAAGCGCGACGCGCCGCGCTTGCCCGGGTGATGGCGCCCGAACCGGACATTCTCCTGCTTGATGAGCCGACGAACCATCTCGACCTTCCGACCATTGAATGGCTGGAAGGCGAACTCCAGAAGAGCCGCAGCGCGCTGGTCCTGATTTCCCACGACCGCCGTTTCCTCGAAAAGGTCTCGACGGCGACCGTCTGGCTCGACCGGGGTTTGTCGCGGCGGCTCGACCGTGGCTTTGCCCATTTCGAAGCCTGGCGCGATCAGGTGCTCGAGGCCGAAGAACTGGAGCAGCACAAGCTCGGCAAGGCGATCGAACGCGAGGAGCACTGGCTGCGCTACGGCGTAACCGCTCGGCGCAAGCGCAATATGCGCCGCCTTGGCGAGTTGCAGACCATGCGCTCGCAGCATCGTGGCCACAAGGGGCCGCAGGGCACCGTGCAGGCTGCGGTCTCCGATGCGCAGGAATCTGGCAAGCTGGTGATCGAAGCGGAAAAGATCACCAAGACTTTCGGTGACCGTCAAATTGTTGCGCCGTTCTCAATTCGCGTCCATCGCGGCGATTGCATCGGTCTCGTCGGACCAAACGGCGCGGGCAAGACGACGCTTCTGAAGATGCTGACGGGACAGTTTTCGCCGGATAGCGGCACGGTGAAGCTCGGGACCAATCTCGAGATTGCAACGCTCGACCAGAAGCGCGAAGACCTCAATCTGGAGGATACGCTCGCGCACTACCTGACTGACGGGCGCGGCGAGAACCTGCTGGTGAACGGGGAGCAACGGCACGTCACCGGCTACATGAAGGAATTCCTCTTCCAGCCGGAGCAGGCGCGCACGCCGATTAAGAACCTGTCAGGCGGTGAGCGGGCGCGGCTGATGCTGGCGCGCATCCTCGCGCGCCCGACCAACCTTCTGATCCTCGATGAACCGACCAACGACCTCGATCTCGAGACGTTGGACCTGCTGCAGGAAATCGTCGCCGGCTTCCCGGGCACGGTCATCCTCGTGAGCCACGACCGCGACTTCCTCGATCGCACGGTGACCTCGACCATCGCGCCCGCCGTCCCCGACGCGCCTGATGGGCGCTGGATCGAATATGCCGGCGGCTATTCCGATATGCTTGCCCAGCGCAAGGGCGCGATGGAGGAGCGGAAGAAAATCGAAAAGGCCGCCGAGAAACCGAAAGCCGAGTCGGCTGCGTCCGTGGCAGATGTCTCGAAGGGCAAAGGCAAGCTCTCCTACAAGCAGAAATTCGCGCTCGAAACCCTGCCCAAGGAAATGGCCAAGGCAGAAGCTGAAATCGCCAGGCGCGAAGAAAAGATGACCGATCCCGATCTCTTCAGCAAAGATACTGCCACCTTCAACCGGCTTGCGGCGGAGATGGAAAAGCTGCGCGACAGCCTGACGAGGATGGAAGAAGAATGGTTGGAGCTTGAAATGCTGCGCGAAGAGCTCGAGGGCTAGGTTCCGTCCTGACGGTGAAAACCGTCCTGCCCTTTGTCAGCTTGCGGGGGTCTTGTCCGTCCTTGGTTCGAACGCGTGGTATTGCGACTGTTCAAACGACCCGTGCATGTGCGTGCGCCGTGGCAGTTCCTGCTGCCGGGGAGGCCGACTGCTCGATCTTCGCCGCCAGTGGATGCAAATGCAATGTGCGCGGATTGAAGGTTTCGACGTAGGCGTCGGATCGTCCGATATAAATCATCGTGGAATCGGATAGCGTCGTCAGCAGCGCCATCAGGGTTGATTGCCATTCCGGCTCAAGGCCTTCCAGCACTTCGTCGAAGACGATCCAGCGCGGCCGGGCCAGCAGCAAGCGGGCAAAGCCGATCGCCTTCTGCTCATCGGAGTCGAGGATCTTATCCCAGCGGGCCCGGGTATCGAGACGCGCAATGAGGTGGCTAAGGCCGGCTTTCTGAAGTGCTGCTTCGACGTCCTCGCTCTTATAGGTGTCCACCGGTTCCGGGAAGGACAGCGCTTCGCGCAACGTGCCGCCGGGCACATAGGCCACTTCTGGAACGAAAAGCACGCCGTCGGCGGGCGGCAGCCCTATCTTGCCGCTGCCGCAGGGCCAGAGGCCTGCAAGCGCCTGGAACAGCAGCTTGCGGTTCACATTGTGATCGCCGTTGATCATGACCTTCTCGCCGGCTCTGATCGTGACATCCGCCTCGCGGACGGCAAAGCCGCCGCAAAGATCGACCTCTTCGCCGAGCTTGGCGGCGATCATCAGGTTCTTGAGGGTCAGCGTATCCGCGTTATCCTCGTAGGTGATCGCATTCTTCGGATTGATGGGTTCGTCCATGCCGTGCAGGGCATGGCGGAAATCGGTCACGCGCATCAGCGTGGCGCGCCACTCGGCGATCGCGGCGAAATTGGCAACATACCAGCGCAGCGCCGTATTCACCTGGTTGAAGGCGCCGACGGACATCATGAGTTCGCCGAAGGTCAGGCTGCCCGAGAAATAGGCAGGAGCCGCGACGATGATCGGGACGACGATGACCAGCCAGCCGTAACCCGCCGAAACCCAGGTGAGGTTGGTGCTCGCCATCGTCAGCCGCTTCAGGATGGCAAGTACCGAAGTGATATCCTCATTGATCCGTCGGCGTTCGTTTTCCTCGCCGCGGGCCACGGTAATCGCCGGCATGTTCTCGTTGGCATGCATCAGCGAAAAGCGAAGCTCCGCTTCCTTGGAGAAGCGGTCGGCATTCAATATCACCAGCTTGCGGCCGACGATCTGGCTGAGGATCGAGGCGGATGCCGCATAGAAGATCGCGGCCCAGACCATATAGCCCGGAATGGCAAAGGCGTAGGTGCGAAAATGGAAGACGAAGCCGCTCGAAAGCTCCCAGAGAACGCCGATGAAACTGACGAGCAGGATTGTCGACTGGATGAGGCCGAGCGTGAGGCCGGTCGTGCTTTCTGCAAGATTGCGTGCGTCCTCGTGTAGCCGCTGATCCGGGTTGACCCCGATCAGCCCGGTTGAGGCGAGACGCAGCGCACGCTTGCGCTTCAGCCAGTGATCCACGAGGTCACGGGTAAGTCCCTCGCGCATATAGAGCGCGGTCATCTGGTTGAGCCACGCCTGGCCGACGTTCATGAGCAAAAGCGAACCGGCAATCAACGCGAAGACCTGGAGCTGATGGAAGAATTCTCCGACGTCGCGGCGCTGCAGGGAATCGTAAAACGGCGCATTCCAGCGGTTCAGAATGACCTGGCCATAGGCCGTCGCCAGGATCACCGCGAGCAAGATCGCGGCGAGAAGCAGGATCTTTCCGCGGACCTTGGAATCCCAGAATGCGGCGAACATCAGTTTCAGGCGGTATCCGAGGCTCAGATCGTAACCTACTCTATCCTGCCCTTGAATGCTCGGTCTGCCTTCGACGACGTCTGCCATTTATGTCCTTCCATGCGGACCATGATGATGCTTGATTAACATGGTGACGCGCCCTGTCCATCAACAGATTCTACCAGTCATTAACGCGTGAGTTACCTTGGTTCAACGCGCCCCTTCAGAATTGCGATTGATTCGCGTGGGCTCCGGCGCTATTTAGTGTTCTCCGTGGTGATTTGGCCGGCCGGCTTGCAGCCACGTTAAATAAGTCGCTAAAGGGCCGCGTGCGGACCGGTAGCGATTCTTTCGCCGCCGGTTTTTTATTTGCCGGTACCTTTTGTTTTGTTGAGTGACCGCAATGCCCATCAAGATCCCCGATACTCTGCCAGCTTTCGAGACCCTCGTTCATGAGGGCGTGCGGGTGATGACCGAAACGGCGGCCATCCGTCAGGATATCCGCCCTTTGCAGATCGGGCTTCTCAATCTCATGCCGAACAAGGTCAAGACGGAGTTGCAGATGGCGCGCCTTGTAGGCGCCTCGCCGCTTCAGGTGGAGCTCTCGCTGATCCGCATTGGCAACCATAGGGCCAAGAACACATCCGAAGACCACCTGCTTGCTTTCTACCAGACCTGGGAGGAGGTAAGGCATCGCAAATTCGACGGCTTCATCATTACTGGCGCACCGATCGAAACTCTGCCTTACGAGGACGTGACCTATTGGACGGAGATGAAGAAGATCTTCGATTGGTCCGAGACCAACGTTCATTCGAGCATGAATGTCTGTTGGGGCGCAATGGCGGCGATCTACCATTTCCACAAGGTTCCGAAATACGAGCTGAAGGAAAAGGCGTTCGGCGTCTATCGCCATAAGAACCTCAAGCCTTCATCCGTCTACCTCAACGGCTTTTCCGATAACTTCGAAGTGCCGGTCTCGCGCTGGACCGAGGTCCGGCGCGCCGATATCGACAAATCCTCAAGCCTCGAAATCCTCATGGAATCCGATGAGATGGGCGTGTGTCTCGTGCATGAGAAAAAAGGCAAGCGGCTCTACATGTTCAATCATGTGGAATACGATTCCACATCGCTGTCCGACGAATATTTCCGCGACGTGAATGCCGGCGTGCCGATCAAGATGCCGCATAATTATTTCCCGCATAACGATCCGTCGCTTGCACCGCAGAACCGCTGGCGCAGCCATGCGCATCTGCTCTTCGGCAATTGGATCAACGAAATCTACCAGACCACGCCTTATGATCTCGACGAAATCGGTACAAAAATCTGAACCGCAGCCGCCTCTGATCTTGTTGCGGCGGCGTCTCTTTTTTGTGTTTGATGGTTGCGGTCCTCGGCAAATGGAGGCAGGTTCGCGGGCCTGAAACCAACACAGATTTGGGATGGCGAACTATGTCGGAAAAGCTCGAACGGGAAGTTTTCGGGACGACGAAAGACGGCGAAACCGTCTATCGCGTCGAGATCAAGGGCGGCGGGCTTACAGCCAAGATCATGACTTGGGGGGCAGTCATCCAGGATCTCCGGCTCGACGGCCATGATGCGCCTCTCCTGCTCGGATTCGACGACTTTGCCAGCTATCCGTCCCATTCCTCCTATTTTGGTGCAACGCCTGGTCGCTGTGCCAACCGCATCGGCGGCGGCAAGTTTACCCTCGACGGCAAGGCCTACCAACTCGAGCTCAATGAAAAGGGCGTTTCGCACCTGCACGGCGGCAGTGACAATATCGCCAAGCGCAACTGGACGATTGTCGAGCACGATGCAGACTGTGCCGTCTTGAAGATCGTCGACCCGGACGGCCGCGCAGGCTATCCAGGCAACTGCACGGTCCAGGCGACTTACCGTGTGCATGGTAACGGCGAACTCTCGGTCGCATACGAGACGACCACAGACCAGCCGACGCTCGCCAATCTCTGCCAGCACGCCTATTTCAATCTCGACGGTCGTGAAGATGCGCTCGGCCACGATATCATGATCGCTGCCGATCATTATCTACCGACCGACGAGAAACAAATCCCGACCGGCGAGATCCGACATGTCGAAGGCACGGTTTTCGATTTCCGCGAAATGGCCCCGATGAAGCGGTTCGATGACGGCGGCGAGCAGGCGCTTTACGACCACAATTTCTGCCTTTCGACCCAACGCACGGCCAAGCGGACCGTCGTACTGGCACGCAGCGTCAACTCCGGGGTCTCGCTGGAGGTTAGGACCACCGAACCGGGCATACAGTTTTATGCCGGTTTCAAGCTCGACGTTGCGGTAGCGGGCATAGGTGGTCGGAAGTACGGGCCCTTCGCCGGCTTCTGCCTCGAAACGCAGGTTTGGCCGGATGCGATCAATCATCAGGGCTTTCCAAATGCGGTGCTACGCCCCGGCGAGGTGCTGCGGCAGGAAACGGATTACATCTTCACGAAAAGCTGATCTTCGCGGGCATTCCGTCATTCGTAAACCTTCATGGCGTCACGAGGGTTTTATCTTTGCGTCATAGATTCAGCTTGAAAAGTGGTTCTAAATAGGTTCTATGGTTAATCCATGGATAGAACCAGTCTGATAACGGAGCTCAACGCCCGCGGTCTGCGCGACGAAACGATGACGGGACCGCTCTACAAGCGGCTGGCACTGGCGTTGACCGGCCTCATTCAGGAAGGCCTTCTCAGGCCGGGTGCGGCCCTTCCTGGAGAGCGCGATCTCGCCGAAGCTCTGAAGCTCGGCCGCGTGACGGTGCGAACCGCCTATCGTGATCTGATGAGCTCTGGCGCATTGGAATCGCGTCACGGCAGCGGTACCTTCGTTTCCAGTAAGGTGGAGCGCATGGAGCAGCCGCTCTGGCGTCTTTCGTCTTTCTCGGCCGATATGCGCTCGCGCGGCCGTTTGCCGGCGGCAAGAATATTGTCCCGCACGATCAATTCGCCATCGCCGGAAGAATCCTTCCTTCTCGGGCTTGGGCAGGATGAGGCCGTTCTGCGCCTGGATCGACTGCGCCTCGCGGATGGATTGCCGCTGGCGATCGAGCGGGCGGTTGTGCCGATCAAGTTCCTCGGCGGCAATGCCGGTGGCGAGGGATCGCTTTATGATGCGCTGGCCGCAAACGGCCACAAGCCGGTGCGCGCTCTGCAGCGGCTGACCGCCGTGACGCTCGATCCTTCGTCAGCCTCGATGCTGAATGTTAAGACCGGTGCGCCGGCGCTCTTGATCGAACGGATTTCGCGCCTGGAAGACCAGCGCGTCGTTGAATACACCCGTTCGCACTACCGCGGCGATGCCTATGACTTCGTAGCCGAACTGAAAATTGGAGATGACCTATGAGTGAGAACCAGTCGCTGATGCTGCAGGAGGCGGGCCAGTCGGCGGACGTGGTCGCGACGCTCCTTCAAAAGGAGAAGCCGGTTTTCGCCGAAATCGCCAAGCTGTTTTCCTCGGTTCGCCCGAGCGTGGTGACGACGGCAGCGCGCGGCTCTTCGGATCATGCTGCGACCTTCTTCAAATATCTCTTCGAGATCACTGCCGGTATTCCCGTGGCGTCCGTCGGCCCATCGATCGCTTCCGTCTATGGTGCGGCCTTGCAGTTGAAGGGTGGGGTTCACTTCACGGTTTCGCAATCCGGCGCCAGCCCAGATATCGTTGCCCTTCAGGATGCCGCCAAGCGCGGCGGCGCGACGACGATCGCCGTTGTGAACGTCACCGACAGCCCGCTTGCAAAGCAGGCAGATATCGTTCTGGACCTCAATGCGGGCGCGGAAAAGAGTGTTGCCGCGACCAAGTCCTTCATCGCCTCGGTTGCCGCGCTCGCCGGTGTGACGGCTGCCATCGGCGCTACGGCCGATCTGCAAGCCTCATTGGAGAGGTTGCCGGAGGCTCTATCGGCGACTGCGGGTATCGATACGGCCGCCGCAGAAGACGTCCTCTTCAATGCAACCTCGCTTTATACGGCAGGCCGCGGGCCAGCTTTTGCAATCGCGCTCGAGGCCGCGCTGAAAGCCAAGGAAACGTCCGGCCTTCACGCGGAAGCCTTCTCGCTGGCAGAGCTGATGCATGGCCCGATGCGCCTCGTGCAGCCGGGTTTCCCGATCGTCGCCTTCATGCCTGATGATGCGGCCTATGCCAACAATGTTCAGGCACTCGAGCGATTACAAAAGCTCGGCGCAACGACGGTACCGTTCTCAGCGCAGCCGCTTTCCGGCGTCAATCTGCTCGTGCCGACGACGGGCAACGGCCTACTCGATCCGCTCGTGTCGCTTCTCGTCTACTATCGCCTGATCGAGTCGGTGACGCGCCGCAAGGGTTTCGATCCAGACAAGCCGGCGAACCTGCTCAAAGTCACGGAGACGATATGATACCCCGCAAGATTTTCACCGGTGCCCGGATCTTCGACGGCGAGAGATTCCACGACGAAAAGGCGCTGATCGTTACCAATGGCCGGGTCGAGGCGATTGTCTCGTGCAACGGGTTGCCCGAAGGCGAGACGATCTCGCTTGCCGGCGGCGTGCTTTCGGCAGGTTTCGTCGATGCGCAGGTCAATGGCGGCGGCGGGCGTATGCTGAACGATGAGCCGTCGGCAGCTTCGATGTCTATCATTGCTGACGGTCACCGCCGCTACGGCACGACGGCGCTGCTTCCGACGCTGATCACCGATACGGCGGATGCGACGGCGGCTGCGATCGAGGCCGCGAAGGATGCGGTTATAACCAATCGCGGCGTGGCCGGTCTTCATCTGGAAGGTCCGCATCTGGCGCCTGCCCGCAAAGGCGCGCATCTGGCCGAACTGATGCGCCCGGTCGAAGGCAAGGATGTCAAAGCTCTCATCCGCGCCCGTGAGGCGATCGGTACGCTGCTCGTGACGATGGCGGCCGAACAGGTGACGGTCGCTCAAGTTCGCGAACTGAGCGAGGCTGGCATCATCGTCAGCATCGGTCATTCGGATTGTTCGAGCGAAGCTGCAGAAGAGCGTTTCGATGCTGGAGTACGCGGCGTCACCCATCTTTTCAACGCCATGAGCCAGATGGGCCATCGCGCACCCGGTCTGGTTGGCGCGGCGATCGACCATCCGTCGACTTGGTGCGGCATAATCGCCGACGGCCATCATGTCGATCCAAAAGCGCTGCGCACTGCGCTTCGCGCCAAGCGCGGGGAAGGCAAGCTCTTCTTCGTGACGGATGCCATGTCGCTGGTGGGCTCGGAGAAGGACAGCTTCATGCTGAACGGCCGCACCGTGCGGCGTGAGCAGGGGGGCTTCTGCTCGAAGCTGGTGCTTTCGGACGGCACACTTGCCGGATCGGACGTCGATATGGCGTCGACCATCCGCTATGGCGTCACCTATCTTGATCTGACGCTTGCCGAGGCGCTGCGCATGGCAACGCTCTATCCGGCCCGGTTTCTCCGGCTCGACGGTTATGGCCATCTTTCGCCGGGAGCGCGCGCCGACTTCGTGCATTTGACGGATGCGATCGAAGTCACGGCCACTTGGATCGACGGCGAAGCGGCCTGACGCAAAGGAAATGCCATGACGGCGGTTACGGATGCCTATTTCTCCAATCTGATCGGCCGTCTTGAGGCTTTGAAGAAAAGCCTTGCCGAACCCATGGCGAAGGCCGCAGCAGTCATCCTCGATGCGGCCCATCATGACAAGCGCGTTTACGTCTTCGGTACGGGCCATTCGCATATGCTGGCCGAGGAGGTGCATTATCGCGCCGGCGGTCTTGCGTTTACCGTGCCGGTTCTCATCGGCTCCGCGATGCTGCATGAGGGGGCGGTCATCAGCTCGGTCTACGAGCGCACGCAAGGCCTCGTTCGGCCGGTGCTGGAGCGCTACGGCATGCAGCCAGGCGACGTTATCATCATCGCTTCGAACTCGGGCGTGAATGCCGCACCAATCGAGGCTGCGGATTATGGTCGCGAGATCGGCGCCAAGGTGATCGCTGTTACCTCGGTTGCCTATTCGAGCGCGATCGCCAATGGCCGCCGCCGGCTTGCGGATATCGCCGATGTCGTGCTGGATAACGGCTTGCCGCCCGGCGATGCCGTGCTCGATCTGGCTGGAAGCGGTCTCAAGGTAGGCCCGGTGTCGACGGCTGTCGGAGCAACCGTGCTGAACGCAATCTTCGCTGAAGTTGCCTCAGCGCTTTCGAAGTCCGGCGACGCACCGGTCTATCTCAGCGCCAACATGCCGGGCGCTGCGGAGGTCAATCAGCGGCTGGTGAAAAAATACCGGCCGCGCAACCCGCATCTGTAGTCAAAACAGCAAGGCCGGCGTCGGCCGGCCTTTCTGTCTGAAATGTCCGAAGGATCAATCCTTGGCGCGTTCGACGTAGGAGTTGTCTTCCGTTGCGATAACGACGCGCGTGCCCGCGTTGATATGAGGCGGCACCAGGGTGCGCACGCCGTTCGAAAGCATCGCCGGTTTATAGGAGGAAGACGCTGTCTGGCCCTTCACGACCGGTTCCGTCTCGGTGATCTCAAGCGTGACGTGACGCGGCAGCTCGAGTGCCAGCGGAATGCCTTCATGGATCGACAGAATGCAGGTCATGCCTTCCTGGAGGTAGGCCTTCTGGTCGCCCATTGTTTCGTTGTCGACGACAACCTGATCGTAGGTCGCCGGGTTCATGAAGTGGAAACCTTCGCCGTCTTCATAGAGATACTGGAAGTTCACATCCTCAACGAAGGCGCGCTCGACCTGCTCGGTCGTGCGCCAGCGCTCGGAAACCTTCACGCCGTCGACGATGCGGCGCATGTCGACCTGGGTGACCGGCGTACCCTTGCCGGGGTGAAAGTTCTGCGCAGTGAGAACGACGTAGAGTTTGCCGTCTACGTCGAGAACGTTGCCCTTGCGGACCGAAGAGGCGATGACCTTGACCATAAGACTTCCTTGTAACTCGGCTTTTGGCGTCGTAGAGGGACTGTCTGGATGGTCCCGATGACGCAAATTGTTTTCGTTGGGGGCGCAACTAACCTAAAATCCGGCAAAACGCCAGCCCTCGCGTTGGCCGGCCTCGTGAAGAAAGCTGAGAATGAACCTTACCGGCGCCAAAGCGTCTCCTTGGTGGACCCCCAGCGTCCACGCGGACCGCCGCCCCTTCCTGATTGGACGGAACGCGATCCAGGCGGCGCTGCGTGGCTACTTCGCGCGCGAGGATTTCATCGAGGTAGATACGGCGGCGCTGCAGGTTTCGCCCGGCAACGAGGCGCATCTGCACGCGTTTGCAACCGAGGCGCTGACGACGGACGGGCAAGCGACATCCTTCTACCTGCACACCTCGCCGGAATTTGCCTGCAAGAAGCTGCTCGCGGCCGGTGAGCAGCGCATCGCCTGCTTCGCGCATGTCTATCGCAACCGCGAACGCGGCCCATTCCATCATCCCGAATTCACGATGCTGGAATGGTATCGCGCCGGCGAAAGCTATGAAACGCTGATGATGGACTGCGTGCGGATTCTGGCGCTGGCCGCCGAAACCGTGAAGACGCCGAAGCTGACCTATCGGGGCGCCGAAACCGACCCTTTCGCCGGGCCTGAACGCATCAGCGTCGCAGAGGCGTTCGGGCGCTATGCGGACATTGACCTCTTGGCGTCGGTCGCCGCAGATGGTTCGACGGATCGAGAATATCTGGCGTTCGAACTGCGCCGGAATGGCATGCGCGTTTCCGCCGACGACGGCTGGGCGGACCTCTTCAGCCGCGTCCTTGTTGAAAAGATAGAACCGAACCTCGGTTTCGGCCGTGTGACCATTCTGGATGAATACCCGGTTTGCGAGGCGGCACTCGCCCGTCCCTCGGCACGCGATCGGCGGGTTGCGGAGCGTTTCGAACTCTATGCCTGCGGCGTTGAACTGGCGAACGGCTTCGGCGAGCTCACCAATGCGGCAGAACAACGCCGCCGCTTTGAGCTCGAGATGGCAGAAAAAGCGCGCGTTTATGGCGAACGCTATCCGATCGACGAGGATTTCCTCGATGCGCTTTCGATCATGCCGGAAGCAAGCGGCATCGCGCTCGGCTTCGACCGGCTGGTCATGCTGGCGACAGGAGCCTCGCGCATCGACCAGGTGCTCTGGGCGCCAGTTGCGGAGTATCGATGATGAATATGGTCCGGCCGATCAAAAGCGTCGATGACCTGTCGAAAGCCAGGTTATTGGGCGATCGCGACCGGCTGGCCCTGGAAGAGGTCGCTGCACGATATGCGATCGCCGTGACGCCGACCGTCGCCAAGCTGATCGATCGAGCCGACGTCGACGATCCGATTGCGCGCCAGTTCGTGCCGGATGCGGCCGAGCTCGTCGTAACACCTGAAGAGCGCGCCGACCCGATCGGTGATCATGCGCACAGCCCGGTTGAAGGCATTGTGCATCGCTATCCGGATCGGGTGCTGCTGAAGGCCGTGCATGTCTGTCCGGTTTATTGCCGCTTCTGCTTCAGGCGAGAGATGGTCGGTCCTCAAGGTCTCGGTACGCTCGATCCGACGGCGATGATGGCTGCCTTGGCCTATATTCGCAACCATCCGGAGATCTGGGAGGTGATCCTTACGGGCGGCGATCCGCTCGTCCTTTCGCCGCGGCGGCTTGAAGAGATGATGCGGGAGCTTGCGGCCATCGATCATGTGAAGATCGTCCGCTTCCATACACGCGTGCCTGTTGTCGATCCGCAGCGGATTGATGCGACGTTGATCGCCGCGTTGAAAGCAAGCGGCAAGACGACTTATATCGCGCTCCATGCCAACCATCCGCGCGAAATGACGATCGAAGCCCGTGCAGCCTGTGGCCGGCTCGTCGATGCCGGGATCGTCATGATCAGTCAGTCCGTGCTCTTGAAGGGCGTCAACGACGATGCCGGCGTTCTGGCGGACCTGATGAAGACCTTCGTCGAGACGCGCATCAAGCCCTACTACTTGCATCATCCCGATCTGGCTCCCGGCACCAGCCATTTCCGCCTGACGATCGAAGAGGGCCAGAAGATCGTTTCTTCCCTGCGCGGCCGCATCTCTGGCCTTTGTCAGCCGGCCTATATCCTTGATATCCCGGGTGGCTACGGAAAGGCAGTGATTGGCGAAAATTCTGTCCGGAAGACGGCGGATGGTTGTTTTTCCGTGTTGGATTACCATGGCGCAGAGCATTCCTACCCGCCTTCCGAGTGACGTGAAGACGGGTGGCGTATCATTTCTGCACTTTCAGCCGGGAGACCAATCTTGGCTCCTGAGGCAGGAGTAATGCCTAAGTGTCTGTCAAGAAAAAGATAAAGGCCTTCGAGGCAAGGTACTCTCTAAAATTTTAACCGCGAGCCTTCCTCATATTTAACCAGACAAGTTAGCGGAATGTTTTGTTTTCCGGCCTAAAAGAACGCTCATGATGAAGGCGATAATCGCCACTTTGGATCATGACAATCTTGGAGGTTGCTGAGGATGAACAAGACTATCCGCGAACTGCTCGCCAAATTCGGCAAGCTTCCTGTTTCTATCGATCAGCTAGCCGACGATGCCGATCTCTATGCGGCCGGCCTGACATCCTTTGCTTCCGTGCAGCTCATGCTTGGCATCGAAGAAGCCTTCGATATCGAATTCCCGGACAATCTCCTCAATCGCAAGTCCTTTGCCAGCATCTCCGCGATCGAAAAGACCGTCGATATCATCAAGGACAACCGGAAGGTCGCGTGATGAACTTTCCGGTCAAGATCACGGAACAGAGTTTTACCGTCAGAACCGCGCGCGTTGCCGAAATCGCCGCGAAATATGCCGACGCTGTCGACGCCGAAGGCCGCTTTCCAAGCGAGGCCGTCGATGCGATGAAAGCCGAGCGCCTGCTCGGCATTCAAGTGCCGCGCCACCTTGGTGGCGAGGGGGCTTCGACGACCGAAGTCGCCGAACTCTGCTCGGTTCTTGGCCAGGCTTGCGCCGCAAGTGCGATGGTATTCGCCATGCACCACATCAAGCTTTCAAGCCTGGTCGAGCACGGCACCGAAAGTGAATGGCATGCAGGTTTCATGCGGCGCATCGCCGCTGAGCAGCTTTTGATCGCATCGGCGACGACCGAAGGCGGGATCGGCGGCAATCTGCGCAACAGCATCTGCGCCATCGAGGTCAGCGGCGACAGCTGCCGTCTCGAAAAGGACGCGACCGTGATCTCGTACGGCTCGCATGCCGATGCGATCCTCATAACCTCTCGCAGCCATCCGGACTCAGCACCCTCAGATCAGGTCCTGACGGCGTTTCTCAAGGACCAGTACACACTGGAGCGCACGCACATCTGGAACACGCTGGGCATGCGCGGCACCTGCTCCGACGGCTTCCTCTTCAAGGGACAAGCGCCTGCCGTTCAGATCTTGCCGAAGCCTTTCGCCGAAATCGCCGCACAGTCGATGCTCGCTTCGTCGCATCTGCTGTGGAGCGGCGTCTGGTATGGCATTGCGGTCGACGCCGTCTCCCGCGCGCAGGCTTTCGTGCGCGCCGCCGCCCGTAAATCTCCTGGTGTTCCGCCCCCCGGTGCGCTGCGGCTCGCCGAAGTCTCCACCCTGCTGCAGATGGTAAAGTCGAACGTCGTGGCGGGTCTCAAGGCTTACGAAGATGCCAAGTCCGATCCGGACAAGCTTTCCTCGATGGGCTTTGCGGTGGCCATGAACAACGTGAAGATCGCTTCGTCGGAAACGATCCTGGAGATCGTCAACCACGCCATGCTGATCTGCGGTATCGTGGGCTACAAGAACGGTACGCCCTTCAGCATTGGCCGGCATTTGCGCGACGCTCATTCCGCTCAGCTCATGATCTCGAATGACCGCATCCTCGGCAACACGTCGAGCATGCTTCTCGTCCACAAGCAGGACACTAGCCTACTGGGGTGACAGTCATGGATATGCAGACCTCGTTTCTAGACCGACTCTTCGAATCCGGTCTACTGATCGATACCGGCGTCGACGGTCTTTATGGCCGTAGCGGGCAGTTCGAAGACGTGATCACCGCCTTCGAGCGTCTGATCGACAAATTCGGCGGTGCGGATGGCGCAGAAGCCATGCGCTTCCCGCCGGGCATGAACCGCGCGCTTTTCGAAAAGAGCGGCTACATGAAAAGCTTCCCGCAGCTTGCGGGTACCGTCCACAGCTTCTGTGGCAGTGAACTCGATCACATGAACCTGCTGCAGTGCATGGAAGTCGGCGACGACTGGACGAAGGGCCAGCAAGCAACGGATATCGTGCTGACGCCTGCCGCCTGCTATCCCCTTTATCCGACTATCGCCAAGCGCGGCAATCTGCCCGCCAAGGGCGGCCTCTTCGACCTGCAGTCCTATTGCTTTCGCCATGAACCGTCGAAGGATCCCGCCCGCCAGCAGCTTTTCCGCATGCGCGAATATGTCTGCATGGGCACCGAAAGCCACGTGACCGACTTCCGTCAGCGCTGGATGGATCGCGGCGTCGAGATGATGAAGCAGGTCGGCCTCGAAGTCTTCATCGATGTCGCCAACGATCCATTTTTTGGCCGCGGCGGCAAGATGATGGTCAACAACCAGCGTGATCAGAACCTGAAGTTCGAGCTTTTGATCCCAATCACGTCGGCCGCCAAGCCGACAGCCTGCATGAGCTTTAACTATCATCAGGACTCCTTCGGTCTGAAGTGGGACCTGAAACTCGAGGACGGCGATGTCGCGCACACTGCATGCGTCGGCTTCGGTCTCGAGCGCATCGCGCTTGCGCTGTTCCATCATCACGGGCTTAACGTGACGGAATGGCCGGCGAATGTTCGCAAGACCCTCTGGGGCTGAGCGGTTCGATGTCCTCCGTTTTCCCGGCCATCCGTCCAGATGGCTACCGCCAGCATGCGCTGCATTCCAACGAGCGCATGTGGCCGGAAACCAACTGCTATATCGACCTCTGGATCGAAGTGCTGAACACGCTCAGGCTGCCGCCTGAAGCGATGCTCGGCTTTACCCTGACGCAGGATTTCGAGGGCGATCAGTTCACCTTCTTCAAGGTGCCGCTTGAAGACCTGGAGGCGCTTTACGGCATCCGTGTCACCGAACTCGCGATCTTCGACCGCGTCGAGCACCACGTCGAAACGCAGATCAGGCGCGGACGACTTTGCCTGATCGAAATGGACTCCTTCTATATGCCGGATACCCACGGTACCGCCTATCGTACCGAACACGGCAAGACGACCGTCGCTATCAATCGGCTGGATGTTGCTGCCAAGCGCGTTGAGTATTTTCACAATGCCGGCTATTTCCAGCTTGAAGGCGAGGACTTCGACGGTCTCTTCCAGATGCACCTGACGGAGGGGGATTCGCCCTTCCTGCCCTATACGGAATTTGCAAAATTTCCCGAGGCGTTTGCAGGCGAGAACTATATCGGCGATGTGGCGCACCGTCTTTTCAAGGTCCATTTCTCGCGCCGGCCTGCCGAAAACCCGATCCGTGCCTTTGCCAAGCAATTTCCGCAGCAGGTGGAAGTTGTCGCCGAGCGCCCTTTCGGCTTCTTCCACAAATATGCCTTCAACACCTTGCGCCAGTTCGGCGCCAATTTCGAGTTGGCCGCAGACCACCTCGCGTGGCTTTCTCCGGGCAGGTTCGCTCAAGCCGAAGAGAATGCCCGGCGTATCTCCGAAGTGGCGAAGTCGGTTCAGTTTCAGCTTGCCCGTGCCGTCACGCGCAGGAAGTTCGAGGCGTTGCAGGCGGCACTTGATCCGGCGGCAGATGCATGGGATGCCATGATGACTTCGATTTCCGATCGACTTTGATACCGGGGACTTGAGCATGGGGGGGCGGTTGGCGAGCGTCGGTGCGGAAGAGGCCCTGCTTTCCGAAGGCTGGAATCTGGTTCTGACGGAACCGGGAGCTTGCTTGACGCCGCATGACATTCCGCCGTCTTCGCGGTTCATTGCCGCACCTGTTCCTGGAACTGTTGCTGACGCTTTGGAGCGCGCCGGTCTCTTCGATCGCGAAAATCCGGAGCCGCTGAATACGAAAGATGCCTGGTACGTCTGCCGGCTCTTCGACGCCCAGCCTGGCGATGTTATCCTTCGTTTCGAAGGGCTCGCGACGCTCTGCCATGTTTTTCTGAATGGGCAGGAAATCCTCTCTTCCGAGAGCATGTTTACGGCGCATGAAATTCCGGTCACGCTGATGGGCGGCGATGATCTGGTCCTTTGTTGCCGTGCACTCGCTCCCCGGCTGAGCGAGCCCGGAGCTCGCGCCCGCTGGCGTCCTCAGATGATCGGGCCGCAGGGGCTCAAGAACTTTCGTACGACGCTGCTTGGGCACATGCCTGGCTGGTGCCCGGAAATTCATGCTGTCGGTCCGTGGCGGCCGATTACGCTTGTTCGTCGCGGCGCGATGTCGATCGACAATGTCTCGATCCGGGCTGTGCTGGAAAATGGCATCGGCCGCCTCAGCGTTTCGTTGCACGCAGATGCCGAAAATCCCCAGATGCTGCTTCGCTGCGGAGCGGTGGAGCAAGGCTTCGAGAAGATCGGCGCAAATCATTATTCGGCGATCCTCAAGCTGCCGGAGGTCACGCCGTGGTGGCCGCATACGCACGGGACTCCGCATCTTTACGAACTGACGCTCGTTTCGGACGGCACCGAATATTCGCTCGGAAAGACCGGCTTCCGGCGGATCGAAATCGATCGTGGCGTCGATGGCGACGGATTCGGCCTTCGGGTGAATGGCGAGCCCGTCTTTTGCCGCGGTTGTGTCTGGACGACAGCCGACATCGTTCGCCTGCCGGGTGCCCGCGCGGACTACGAGCCCTTTCTGCGCCTCGCTGCCGGCGCCGGTATGAACATGATCCGCATCGGCGGCACGATGGCTTATGAGACGCCAGAGTTCTTCCAGCTTTGCGATGAGCTCGGCATTCTTGTCTGGCAGGACTTCATGTTCGCCAATTTCGACTATCCGCGAAGCGACAAGGCTTTCACGGGCCACGTTCATGCCGAAGTCGAGGGATTTATCCATGGAGTTCAGGCTTCTCCTTCGCTCGCGGTTCTTTGCGGCGGAAGCGAGATTTATCAACAGGCGGCGATGCTTGGGTTGCCGCAGGAATTCTGGCGCGGGCCGCTGACGGAGGACGTCATCCCGGCGATTGCAGAGCGTATGCGCCCAGACGTACCCTATGTGCCGAACTCCCCTTGCGGTGGGGCCATGCCCTTCTCGCCAAATGCCGGCGTCACTCATTATTACGGCATTGGTGCCTATATGCGCCCGCTGGAGGATGCTCGCCGCGCCGACGTTCGGTTTGCTGCAGAAACCCTCGCCTTCGCCCATGCACCGCAACAAAAAACATTGCAGCGGCATCTGGATGTCCCGGCAGTCCATAGTCCGCTGTGGAAAGCTCGCGTTCCGCGGGACCGCGGCGCCTCATGGGATTTCGAGGATGTTCGCGACTTCTACCTGGAGGAACTTTATGACGTCGACCCAGCGGCGTTGCGCCGGGAAAATCCGGAGCGCTACCTCGATTTGTCCCGCGCCGTGACAGGCGAGGTTTTGACGGAAACCTTCGCCGAATGGCGGCGCAAGGGTTCAAACTGCAACGGTGCGCTTGTCTGGACGCTTCAGGATATTCTGCCTGGTCCCGGTTGGGGCGTTGTCGATTCCACCGGTGAGCCTAAACCGGTCTGGTACGCCATGCGCCGCGCCTTCCGCCCGATTCAAGTGCTGCTGACGGACGAGGGCACGAATGGTCTTGACGTGCATGTCATCAACGAAACCGGCGAAAACCTGCCGGTTGAGCTTGAAGTCGTCTGCCTGCGAGACGGCAAGCAAAGAGCCGTCGGCGGCAGCCAAGCACTGATACTTGCGCCAAGATCCACCGAAAAGCTCGCCGCGACCGCGCTTTTCGGTGCATTTTTCGACACGACCTATGCTTTCCGTTTCGGTCCACCTTCCCATGACGTAACGGTCGCGCGGCTGCGCTCCGCCGATGGCGGCCTGCTTGCCGAAGCATTCCATTTCCCGCTCGGACGGTCGAAGGCGTTTCACGATGCCGCAATCGATGTGAAGGCCGTAGAAGATGGCGGGAGCTGGACCCTTGAGCTGCAGGCCGATCGCCTTGCGCAGTCCGTACACGTTGATGTCCCGAATTACCGTGCAGCCGACGATTGGTTTCATCTGGCGCCAGGTTCGGTCAAACGCGTCGCACTGCATGCACTTGCGGGCGCGACGAAGGGCGAGGCGCCCCCTGGTGAAATCAGGACGTTGGGAGGTTCGCGTATTTTGGCGTTCTGACCGCGTGGCTGCGGTCCTCATGCGGTGTTGCCTGGCGCGTCCCGATCTTCAGCGATATGGAGCGGACTTCCTGAAGATAGAAGGCCTGAGCATGTGCCTGTGTAAGGTTATGATCGGCTTCCGGTATGATATTGAGCCGAACGTTGCCGTAGCGTTTCAGATATGAGCCATTCTTGCCAAAATGATCATTGAATTGCTCAAGACCGGTATCATGGGCGGTATAGATCAGCGACACGTCAACCTTGCGGGCTTTCAGGGACTGGAAGAGATCGAGAATTGCGGTCCGCTCCTCGGATCGGAACGGCAGGAAATCCAGCATCGGACGGCTTAGCCTGATCGCTCGTCGCACTAGAGAGGTGATGAAATTCTTGATAGCCCGCGGGACATCGATTTCACCGCGCAACAACCGCTTTAGGGTTTCGACCTGCAGCAGCTTCAGGCGGTAAGTTTCGAGCGAGCGCGGTACATGGCGAAGCGATGCGTCGACCGTGAGCTTACCGGACCAGTGGAAGACATAGGGATTGGCGGCAATCAAGCCGCTGGAGCGTTCATCCCAGAGGCTGCCCTGGAAAGCGAGGTAACCGCCGCTGCAGCGGCCGACAAGCACGGCTGGCAGCAGCCTGGATGCCTCCAGAAGATCGAAGGCCGCTGTGATCTCGTCGTTCTGTCCCTTGAAATAGAGCACCTGCTCTGGCGCGCCCGGTGTGGGCGGGCTATCTGCGACATTCGCATTGTCGAAGCGCAGCGAGGGAATGCCGTCGCGGGCAAGTGCGCGCGCCATTTTTACGGATGTGCGGCCCCAGCCCGCATTCCGGTCGTAAGCCGTCGTCAAGATGATTGCGGTTGCACCCCGACGCGGAGCCGTCGGCTCGCAAAGAATGCCATAAAGTTCGCCAGCTTTTCCAAACCGCAACGGCGTCTCGGTGAACTCGGCGGATGTTAGCGGTGCCACGGTCGGGCGTTGCCTTCGCGTTGATGTCCCTATTTGAGAACCGGAAATTGATTTCACCCATTCGACGATGTGATTGCCGGTCTCTACCGGCATCGTTGCGATCGTCGGGTTGAAGACGAGTTCGTCATAGCCGCGATAGACAGCTTCCCGCGTGGCCGGATGCAGGTCTTTGATATGGGCGGCAAAATCTTCGTCGGCCGAACGGTTCGGGCGTGTCAGCACCAAGCAGTTTCTTGCGTCGAGCTTCGAGAGCTCCATGAGGTTGATTTTGCGAACTTCCGCGGCGATTTCGTCCGACATACGAAGGCCGGCGATCCATACGCCCTGTGTTTCGCGCTGGCTCTCGGCAACGCCCATTCCGTCGTCGATCATCTTCGACCATACTGAGAGTTCACGCAGATAGAGCCGGCCGGAGATTGCAGGCGCCATCAATGCAATGCCCTCGACACCACCGAGCCTTTGCGCCAGATCGACAGCGATCTTGCAGCCGAGACTCTGGCTCACAAGTATGATGCTGTCACAGCCGGAAAGCGATTTCAGCTGCGCTGCAGCCTGCTCCGCGGTTTCGAGCCAGACCGCTAGGCCACGACTATGGTCCGCTACCTCCAGCGCGTCGCCGGTTCCTGCGTAATCGAAGCGCAGGCTTGCCACACCCGCTTCGGCAAGTTCTTCTGCCAGGATACGGAAGAACTTGCGGGTGCACATTTCCTCGAAGCCCCAGGGGCTGACAAAGAGAACGGCCGTGGATTTACGCACGGCTTGACTGGCAGGTGCGTAAAGGCCGATTGTGCCGGCAAAAGTCACCGGCTCGGCTGCTGCGGCAGCTTTTTGCGTTGTCTTGCTTTTGTTGGTATCCAACCCCGTGCTCATTTCCATTCCTCGTCATATCCTGCGCGGCGTGAGCAACGCCAGTGCATGAAATGCCAGTGGATGCGCCAGCTTCGGCAAGCGATTGACGATCTGTTCCATCACGGCAATATCAGCAGCCGGAATGGCGCTCAGCAAGCGTAGGGCGATTCCATAGGCGCCTGCCGCTGCGATAACCGCAACAACAAGACCGCCAATTCCTGGAACAAGATGGACCGCTCCATAGGCTGTCGCCCCGCAAAGGGCCGCGGCAGCGGCGATGCGGACAACAGGGATCGACATTTGGTAGATCGAACCGTCGAGGTCGATCCGCGTGACCATCAAGATGCACATGACCGTAAATGCCAGAAAACGGATTGCCGCGGCACCTTCTCCGCCGTACCAGGGCACGGCCGCAAAACAGCCCACAGCGAGTACCAGGCTGGCGATGCCTCCGATCATCAGGCGTTCGCGAATTCGATCGACGGAATACAGATATTGCGTGCAAATCTGCGTAAAGACGTAAGGTATGGCAGTCAGCGCCAATATGGCGACTGCACCGCCCGCCGGCGCGAAGGGCTGGCCGAAGATTGCAACGACGAGCGGCTTGGCGATAGCGGCAAGGCCGAAGCTCATCGGCAGCGTGATGTATGCAATGCTTCGAACGACCCCTTCAAAGATGCTCGCCGGGAGTTTGCCGCTGGGATTGGAATGAATTTTTTCAGAATAATAGGGAATAAGGCTGCCGCTCAGTTGGACGGGAAGCTGCAGCGCGAGATTGGCTAGCGACAAACCGACGGCATAATAGCCGACAGCCTCCACGCCCCAATCCTTCTGCAGGAAGAAGAGCTCAATGCGATTTAGGAAGATCGATGTGTTTGCGTATTCCAAGGACAGAATGAACGAAGAGCTCGCAAGATAATTCACGCCGATGCCACACGAGCTTGCGCGAACGGAGGCAATCCTGAGCGTAAAGAGGAACATCAGGAACTGACCGGCTGCATAACCGGCCAAGGCGCCGCTGACGCCATATAGCAGCGCACCTGCAAGGACGATGACGACCTGTATGACAGAGCTTGCGATCGTCAGCAGAAAATAAGGCGCGAGATTCTGTTCCCCGATGAGATAGTTCTTGGTGTAAGCGCCGATCGACTGGAAAAGGAAGAGGACGCCGGTGATGACAATCACGGCCGGGGCGCCGACGGCCCAATGAAGCTGCTCGGCTTCTAAATAGACAAGGGAATAAACGGCGAGCACTATCAGCGACGCAATGATCGTTGGTCGTGCGAGATAGGCGGCAAAGCTACGGCGTTCTTCATAGGATCTGCCCTGGGCCCGCAGTTGCGGCAGGATGCGCAGAAGCATGACGCCAGTTCCTAGTTCGGCGACAAGCGCTCCGGTCGTTACCAGCCACAGGGAAAATGCGATAATCCCGTTTGCTTCCGGGCCGAGCAGCCGCGCGGCGATGATCGAACATGCAAAACCCGTTGCAAGCAGGGTCAGGCCTGCTGCCGCATTGAGCGCCGAGTTTGCCATTATGCCCTTCGCCATGAATACTACCGCTTTTCCTTTTCCCGGAGACCACAGCGCATAATGAAGTGTCTATTTCAGATACCTTAATATTTGTCGCTTAAAGTCCAGTTAAACGTCGCACCGGTGGTCGTTATGAAAATCTCCGCAATTTGCCGGCTTCTGCCTTCAGGGGTATTATTTGTTCAGCCTCATCGTCTGTACCGTTGACCGTTTCGATCAACTCGAGCGTCTCTTTGGATCATTGGCAAGGCAGACGCTGAAGACCTTTGAAATCATTCTGGTTGATCAGAATGAAGATGGTCGGCTATTCGATCTGGTGAACCGCTTCGCTGCTTCCTTTCCTATTCACCATCTACGCTCCGGGCGCGGGCTTTCGCATGCGCGCAATAACGGAATTGCGAAAGCTTCGGGAACCTATGTGTGCTTTCCGGACGACGACTGCTGGTACGAGCCCGTTACCTTGGAAATCGCTGCGCGGCTCTTTCGAGAAAATCCCGCGCTTTCGATCGTAACGGGTCGAACGCTTGATGCGGATGGCAAGCCTTCCGTTAGCCCCACGGGTGATCGCAGCGTAGAGATATCCCGCCGAACTTATCTTAGCTGCGGCAATTCGAACGGCATCTTCGTTCGTCGTGAAGCACTTTCAGCAATCGGCGGCTTCGATGAGAATCTGGGCGTTGGGTCGGCGTCGCCATTTCAAAGCGGAGAGGAGGCCGATCTCCTGCTGCGCTTCGTCGGTGCCGGCCAAAAACTCATGTACTTCCCGCAACTCATCGTCCATCACGATCAGGTTGTGAGCGTGATCGGTACCCAGCAGATCGAACGCGCTCGAAAATATGGCCGCGGTTTCGGTGCGCTGCTGCGCAAGCACGATTTTTCCTTGCCGTACGTGACCTACAGAATTGCACGCCCGGCGATCGGCTGGCTTGTTGCGCGGTTGCGATTTAATGCGGATGAAGCGGCATTCAAGCGAGCATGGCTCAAAGGGATCGTCGAAGGGTACAAGGCTTGGCCGAGATGGAACGGCGTTGATCAGTCGCTTAGGATTGAGTCGTAGACGCTGAAATAGCGCCCCGCGACCGTTTGCCACGAATACCGGCCGGCTTCCTGCATCAACGCCAGGCGAATGCCTGCCGGATCAATTGGAAGAGCAAGATAGGCCGACTCCAAAATATCAGCCGCGGCTTGCGGATCGGAAAAGTCGGCAAGGCGTAGCAACGGGTGTTTTGCGGCCAGACCGCAATAGGCTGCATTTTCGTTGAGTACCGGCAAAAGGCCAGCACTCATGGCTTCGAGGGCGACGAGGCCGAAGCCTTCATATTCAGAGGCGGAAGCGAAAAGCGACGCGCTGCGAATGAGGCCGGCGATCGAATCGTTGTCCGGCGAAACAGTTAGCCTCACGGCAGTGTCGAGCGCGCGCGCCTGGATTTCTCGGCGAAGGTCTGCTTCATTGAGGTCGGATTCGGAGCCGACGATGTCCAGGTGCCATTCGGGGTTGCGTGCTTTCAGGATGACCATGACATCCAGCAGATGATCGAGCCGCTTGTTGACGGAAAAGCGGCCGATGGTCATGACGCGGCGTTGTGGTTTTTGAGATGCGCTGTCGGCGAATTTGCCGATGTCCACGCCGTTCTCGATCAGGATGCTCGTTCTTGGCGAGATTTTGCGAAACTGTTCCAGATCGGAGACGCTACAGCCGATGATGCGTTTGTACGCCCTTGCCGACATGCGTGTCAGGGTCTGGAACCAAAGCTTCTTGATCGTGGCATATTTTCGAGTGTGGAAGAAGCCGCCGTGGGTGGTCACGATCATCGGCTTGCCGTGAAGGAAGCGTCCCAGGGCCAATGCATCGAAGAAGAAGTCGATCGCGTGCACGTGAATGACGGCGGCGTCCCCCAGGTGGCGAAAGACTTGCGGCGCGATCGGATAGCGCTGGCTGCCTGACCAGGGGATGCGGACGACATCGATACCGTCGATCGTCTCATGAGTGGGCAGTTTGTTGTCCCGCGACGTGAAGAGCGAATCGAGCGTTATGACGCGGACGCGATAGCCGTGTTTGATCGTCTGGTAGGCAAGGTTGGCGACAACATCTTCCAGCCCGCCGCGATTAGGCAGAAACTGGCGCACGACATGCACGATCAGTGGTGCAGCATCTGCCTGCGGCACCGATGTGACGGTCTCTGTTTCCACTGCTGACATCGTTCACCTACCGGCCACATGGCCGCAACTCGGCCCTGACCAGATAATGGATGGCGTTAAAGCGCGGTTTACGGGGAGACCGGCGGATCGATTGTTGCGGAAGAAGGTTAATCGTATCTGTCAGAATGCCTTGAAGGTCAGCGTCGTCAGCGAACGGACAATGCCGGGGATATTGGCGATGTTGTCGTTGATGAACTTGCCGATGTCCTGACCCTCGTCGATATAGACCTTGAGAAGCAGGTCGTAATCGCCGCTCGTCGAATAAAGCTCCGAGACGCGTTCGGTCTGGTAAATCGCGTCGGCCACCTCGTAGGTCTTGCCGGGCGCGCATTGGAGCTGGACGAAAATGGGCTTCATGGGAGTTTCCTGCGAAAAATTTTGATTGGGCGCATAATGCTCGAAAGCGCTCTTCCGATGCAAGCCGTTCTGTCATCCCGCTTTGGCTTCTGCGATGATCCAGCCGCGAAAGGCTGAAAGCGGCGCATAGTCGGCCCGCTCGGGAGGACAGGCGAGATAATAGTTTTCGCTGCTTTCCATTTCCCGGCCGATCGCCGCGACAAGATCACCGCGCTTCAGCTCGTCCTCAATGAGAAATGTCGGCAGCAGCGCCACGCCGAGGCCGGTGATCGCTGCCTGGGCCGCCGTCGCAAACTGGTCGAACAACATGCCGTGTACGTTTTGGAAGGCGACGCCGTTATCGGCAAACCACCGCTCCCAGGCATCGGGGCGGGTCGTCAGATGCAATAGGGGAACATTCAGCAGGTCTTCAGCCTTGGTGATGCCGTGCTGCCTCAGGAAGGCGGGGCTGCAGGCAGCAACCGTCTTTTCGGACATCAGAAAGGTCAATTCCGCTCCCGGCCAATGCGGATGGCCGAAGTGAATAGCGGCGTCGATGGAATCGAGCCGGAAATCGAAGGGGGAGAGCCGGGTGACGAGATTGATCGTAACGCCCGGGTTCTCGCCCAGGAACCGGCCGAGGCGTGGTGCCAGCCAGCGGGTGCCGAAGGTCGGCAGGATGGCGAGGTTCAGCGTACCGCCATGCGGATTAGCGCGCAGGTTCAGCGAGGCACTGGAAATTCGGCGAAGTGCCTCGCGGATCTCGCGGGCGTAGCTGTCGCCAGCAAGCGTGAGGCGCACCGTCTGGCGTTCGCGATGAAAAAGTTCAGCGCCAAGCTGTTCTTCCAGCGCCTTGATCTGGCGGCTGACGGCGCTCTGGGTGAGGTCGAGTTCGCGTGCTGCCGACGTCACGCTGCCGGTTCGGGCGACGGCCTCGAAGGCGGCGAGCAATGAAGTCGACGGCAGAAAACGTCGCGAAGGCAGCATGGTTCATTCCAACTGAGAATGATCTGTTTCCAAAACGTCGATATTCATGGTGCTGGAGCCTTTGTAAAGAGTTCTATCTTCCAAAATCGGAATGACCCGGAGGTCTTTGATGCCGAGCACCGTGCAGGACGAGCTGAAGCTCTATGCCGAGCTCCAGTCGGCTTCTCTCGACGCTGTGATGAAGACGCTGGGATCGTCGGCGTGGAGTTGAAAACCGTTGACTGAGGCTGCTTCCGCGATGCCGTGGACGGCGCTAGAGTGCTGCCGCGTTTGCTTGGAATGGATTGACCGATGCTGAATGATCCCCGCTCCCACGGGCTTTGGGAAAAGACCGCACCGCTGCCGCCGGAGACATCGGCGCTAAAGGGCATGCTGTCGGCCGATGTGGTGATTGTCGGCGGCGGCTACACCGGGCTGTCGTCCGGCCTTCATCTTGCCGAAGCCGGTTCGAAGGTCGTGCTTTTGGAGGCCAAGGAGATCGGTTTCGGTGGGGCTGGCCGCAACGTCGGGCTGATCAACGCCGGCATGTGGGTGATGCCGGACGATCTGCCTGGCGTTCTCGGGCAGACCTACGGCGATCGCCTGCTCGGTATGCTGGGCGAGGCGCCTCGCCTTGTCATGGAGCTGATCGAAAAGCATGACATCGCCTGCGAGCTTGAAAAGAACGGTACCCTGCATTGCGCCGTCGGAGCGGACGGGTTGAAGGAAATCGAGACGCGTGCTGCGCAGTGGTCCGCGCGCGGGGCGCCAGTGAGGCTGTTTGATGCCGCCGAGACCGCCCGTCGCGTTGGCAGCAGCGCCTATGCCGGATCGCTGCTCGATATGCGTGCGGGAACACTGCAGCCGCTCGCTTATGCACGAGGTTTGGCGCATGCGGCTAGCAAGGCGGGCGTTTCGATCCATACATCGAGCCCCGTTATCGCAACCGAGCGCGACGGCAGCCGATGGACGGTGAAGACTAACAGCGGCCAAGTGACCGCTGACTGGATTATCGTCGCGACGGATGCCTATAGCACTGGACCATGGGAACAGGTCCGCTGCGAGCAAGTGCATCTTCCCTATTTCAATTTCGCGACGGCGCCGCTCAGCGATAATCTGCGCAAATCGATTCTGCCCGGTCGCGAGGGCTGTTGGGATACCAAGGAGATACTGTCCTCATTCCGGATGGATCGTGCCGGACGCCTCGTCTTCGGCAGTGTCGGAGCGTTGCGCAATACCGGCGCTGCAGTTCACAAAAGCTGGGCTAAACGCTCGCTCAAGAGGCTCTTTCCGCAGATCGGCGACGTAGAATTCGAATACGAATGGTACGGCAAGATCGGCATGACCGACAATGCGCTACCACGCTTTCACAAGTTCGCGCCGAATGCCGTTGGCTTCTCCGGCTACAACGGCCGGGGCATTGCGCCTGGCACGGTATTCGGCCGTACGCTGGCACACCATATATTGGGCCGGATCGCGGAGGCGGACCTGCCCTTGCCGGTGACGGACCTGCGGGAGCCTGGTTTCCGCGCGCTCAAGGAAATGTGGTACGAAGCCGGCGCCCAGGTCGCTCACTTCGCCGACGCGCGCTTTTGACTAAAAGCTCGCAATCAAGAACAAGAAGGTTGGAAACACGACAATGACCATTGCTACGCTCGATCTTGCAGCCGAGACGAAGAAACTGCTTTCCGAACTCGGCGTCGATGCGGCCCGCTACACCGGCGGCTCGCTGCGTGTCGCTTCGCCGATCACCGGCAAGGAAATCGGCCTGCTCAAGGAACATTCCGTCGCCGATGCCAAAGAGGCGATCGACGCGGCGCACACCGCATCTGCCGAATGGCGCGCAGTCCCTGCACCAAAGCGCGGCGAACTCGTCCGTTTGCTTGGCGAAGAGCTTCGCGCGGCAAAGCCGGCGCTCGGCCGCCTCGTTTCAATCGAAGTCGGCAAGATCACGTCCGAAGGCCTCGGCGAAGTCCAGGAAATGATCGACATCTGCGATTTCGCGGTCGGCCTTTCGCGCCAGCTCTACGGCCTAACGATTGCAACCGAGCGCTCCGAGCACCGCATGATGGAAAGCTGGCATCCGCTCGGGGTGGTCGGCATCATTTCGGCCTTCAACTTCCCGGTCGCGGTCTGGTCGTGGAATGCGGCGCTCGCCCTCGTCTGCGGCAATTCCACCGTCTGGAAGCCGTCGGAAAAGACGCCGCTGACGGCACTTGCCGTACAGGCGCTGTTCGAAAAGGCGCTGAAGCGCTTCGTCGCCGAAGGCGGGCAGGCACCGGCGAACCTTTCGACGTTGCTGATTGGCGGCCGCGATGTCGGTGAGGCCCTCGTCGATCACCCGAAGGTGCCGCTGATTTCCGCCACCGGCTCCACGGCCATGGGTCGCGCCGTCGGCCCGCGGTTATCGCAGCGCTTTGCCCGCGCGATCCTTGAACTCGGCGGCAATAATGCCGCCATCATCTGCCCGACAGCCGATCTCGATCTCACTCTGCGCGGCGTTGCCTTTTCGTCGATGGGAACCGCTGGCCAGCGCTGCACGACGCTTCGCCGTCTCTTCGTGCACGAGAGCGTCTACGACAAACTCGTGCCTCGCCTGCAAAAAGCCTATGGATCGGTCACGATCGGCAATCCGTTGGAAAACGGGACGCTTGTCGGTCCGCTGATCGACAAAGCGGCCTTCGACAAGATGCAGTCGGCTCTATCCGAGGCAAAGTCGGCTGGCGGCAAGGTCACGGGCGGCGAGCGCGTCGAAAACGGCGCTGGCGAAGCCTTCTATGTGCGTCCGGCGCTTGTCGAGATGCCGTCTCAGACCGGTCCTGTCGAACACGAGACCTTCGCACCGATCCTCTATGTCATGAAGTACACGGATTTCGACGACGTGCTGAAACTGCACAATGCCGTGCCGCAGGGCCTATCCTCCTCGATCTTCACCAATGACATGCGTGAAGCCGAGATCTTTGTTTCCGCCCGCGGCTCGGATTGCGGCATCGCCAACGTCAATCTCGGTCCGTCGGGGGCCGAAATCGGTGGTGCTTTCGGTGGCGAAAAGGAAACCGGGGGCGGTCGCGAATCCGGCTCGGATGCCTGGAAGGCCTACATGCGCCGCACGACGAACACGATCAATTACGGCAAGACGCTGCCGCTCGCTCAGGGTGTCAAGTTCGACCTCGAGTGATCGAGAGCCGCATTGAACCTGAAGGGACGATGACGTAACACCGTCATCGTCCCTTCTTTTTTGCCCAAGGTTCTTCTCCATGCATCTGACACTTGCCGCAGCCGAAGCACTGGTTATCGACGCGTTGAAGCGCAGCGGAGTGGAGGAGGGAAATGCGCGCTCCGTCGCGCGTGCGCTGGTTGCGGCAGAAGCCGCAGGACAGGGTGGCCACGGGCTGCGCCGCGTCGTTGCCTATGCAGCCCAGGCAAAGTCCGGAAAGGTTGACGGAATAGCCAAGCCGGTGGTCTTCCAGCCTTTTCCATCCGTCATCCAGATCGACGCCTGCCACGGTTATGCTTATCCGGCTTTCGATCTCGCCGTGCCTTTGTTGTCGGAGATGGCGCGCAAACAGGGCATTGCGCTTGCCGCTATCCGCCGTTCGCATCATGCAGGTGTGCTCGCGCTGACTGTTGAACGTTTTGCCGAAGCTGGTCTCGTGGCGCTGATGGTTGCAAACGCCACGGCTTCCATGGCTGCCTGGGGCGGACGCAAGCCCGTCTTCGGCACCAATCCCATTGCCTTTGCGGCTCCCGTTCCCGCAGATGATCCGATCGTCATCGACCTTGCGCTGTCGCGCGTTGCCCGTGGCAAGATCATGGCCGCCCGGCAAAAGAGCGCGTCGATCCCGTCCGATTGGGCCTTTGATCGTGACGGCCAGCCGACAACCGATGCGGTTGCCGCCTTGGAGGGCACGATGGTGCCATCCGGCGAGGCCAAGGGTGCTGCGCTTGCGATGATGGTCGAGATTCTCGCAGCACCGCTCGCGGGCGCCAATTTTTCCTTCGAATCCACTTCCCTGTTCGATGACAAAGGAGCAGCGCCCGGCCTTGGGCAGATGCTGATCGTTATCAATCCCGAAGCCAGCGGTGGAAGCTTCGCAGCATCGCGTCTGGGCGAACTTGCCGCTGAAATTTCCTCCGATCCCGGTGTCCGCCTGCCTGGTCGCCGCGGTCAGAACGCGCGAAAATACGCGCTGGAGCATGGCATCGAAGTCGAGGACGACGTGATCGACGCCATCCTCAATATATAGAATTATTCTAAAGTTGATGGATGGGTTCAAGTATTTGTGAAGACCGGCGGCAAGGCGAAACTTGAAAAACGAAATCAAGAAAAATATACGGGGCGCGCATCACCCGGGGAGTTTGGGTGACACCGCCATGGAGGGCATCATGAAAATTTCTCTTACGCGCATATCCGCGCTCGCTTTGGCCGCCTCGCTTCTTGCTGCGACGTCGCTGGCATCCAGCGCAAATGCGCAGGAATCCGAAGGTATCGTCGTCTATAACGCTCAGCACGAAAGCCTCGGCCGCGAATGGATCGATGCCTTCACCAAGGAGACCGGCATCAAGGTCACGATGCGCCAAGGAAGCGACATGCAGTTCGCCAACCAGATCATACAGGAAGGCGACGCTTCCCCGGCCGACGTGTTCCTGACCGAGAACTCTCCGGCGATGGCGCTCGTCGATGGCGCGGGCCTGTTTGCCCCGGTCGACAAAGAAACACTTGATCTGGTCCCGGCGCAGTACCGTCCGGCCGACGGCATGTGGACCGGCATCGCCGCCCGTTCGACGGTGTTTGTGTATGACAAGACGAAGCTCACCGAAGACAAGCTGCCGAAATCGATGCTCGATCTCGCCGATCCGGCCTGGAAGGGCCGTTGGGGCGCATCGCCTGCCGGTGCCGATTTCCAGGCGATCGTCGGTGCACTGCTGCAGCTGAAGGGCGAAGAAGCAACGGCTCAATGGTTGAAGTCCATGAAGGAAAACGCAACGCCTTACAAGGGCAACAGTGTTGCCATGAAGGCCGTCAATGCCGGCGAAGTCGAAGGTGCGGTCATCTATCATTACTATTGGTTCGGCGATCAGGCGAAGACTGGCGAAAACAGCAAGAATGTCGGCCTGCACTACTTCAAGAACCAGGATCCGGGCGCGTTCGTCAGCGTATCGGGCGGCGGCATCCTGAAGTCGACGCAGCATATGAAGGAAGCCCAGGCGTTCTTGAAGTTCGTCGCCGGCAAAGCCGGCCAGGACATCCTGAAGGACGGCACGTCTTACGAATACGCGGTCAGCGGTGCGTCGAACGACAAGCTCGTCCCGCTTGCCGATCTCAATGCGCCGAAGGTTGAGGCTTCCGAGCTTGACAGCAAGAAAGTCGTCGAGCTGATGACGGCCGCGGGCCTGATCTGAGCCTCTCTGCCGCAGGCCGGATTGAGTCAAAACTATTGCTTTTGGCTCAAGAAAACCTTAGGGCATGACCCAATCCGGCAACCGCTTCAAAAAGAGGCGGTTGCCTTCCTTTTTCAGCGTATCAAAGGCGTCGGCCTTGCTGCAAGACAACAGATCGCTTGTTTCCGGGCTCGCGCCCGGCAATGGAGCGCCAGTCAGCGGAACAGGTTTGCTGCGCGGGCGTATGCCGCACGCCTCCGTCGTCGTCTTTGCAACGCTAGTCGCAATTATGAGCCTCGTGCCGCTCGGCTTCATCGGTTGGATTACCGTCAATGTCGGCTGGCAGACGGTCAAGGAGCTGGTCTTGCGGCCACGTGTCGGCGAGCTGCTCGTCAACACGATCTTCCTCGAAGCGCTCACCATTCCCCTGTCGATCGCTCTTGCCGTGACGCTCGCCTGGCTGACGGAGCGGACCGATGTTCCGTTTCCGCGGTTGTGGTCCTGGCTTGCCGTTGCGCCGCTTGCCGTTCCGGCCTTCGTGCACAGCTATGCCTGGGTGAGCCTTATTCCCGGCATGCGCGGCCTGCAGAGCGGTGTCTTCGTTTCCGTGCTCGCCTATTATCCTTTTCTCTACCTGCCGGTCGCTGCTGCTCTTCGCCGCCTCGATCCGGCGATCGAGGATGCGGCGGCGTCACTTGGCCTCGATCCCTGGCGTGTCTTCTTCCGCACGATCCTGCCGCAGTTGCGGCTTGCGATCTGTGGAGGCTCGCTCTTGATCGGGCTGCATCTCCTGTCGGAATACGGGCTTTACGTGATGATCCGCTTCGACACCTTTTCGACCGCCATCGTCGATCAGTTCCAGTCGGCCTATAACAGCCCTGCAGCCAATATGCTCGGCGGTGTGCTTGTCGCCTGCTGCCTTTTCCTGCTTGGCCTCGAAATCCTGTTGCGCGGCAACGAGCGCTACGCCCGCGTCGGCTCCGGTTCCGCGCGTCCCGCCGATCGCCACCGTCTCGGCTGGTTTGTCGTGCCGGCCATTCTGCTGCCAGGCACACTTGCGTTGCTGACCCTCGGCGTCCCGCTCATGACGCTCGGCCGCTGGCTCTATCTCGGCGGCGGCGAGATCTGGCGGTTGGATGCGGTCGGAAACGCATTCGTTCAAACGATCGTCCTTGCGGTCGCAGGCGGCGTGCTGACGACGATCGCGGCCGCGCCTATGGCTTGGCTGTCGGTCCGCGCGCCGGGGCGCTTCCAGCGCTTGCTCGAAGCCTGCCATTATTATGTCGGCTCGCTTCCGGGCGTCGTCGTGGCGCTGGCATTGGTGACGATCACCGTGCGGCTGGCGCTGCCGCTCTACCAGACTTTTGCGACCCTCATCGTTGCCTATGTCCTGCTCTTCCTGCCGCGGGCGATGGTCGGCCTTCGGGCCAGCATCGCACAAGCACCTGTGGAGCTGGAACGGGCTGCCATGTGCCTGGGACGCACGCCATCGCAGGCCGTGCGCCAGATTACCATGCGCCTTGCTGCCCCGGGCTTTGCTGCAAGCATTGCGCTATCGGCGCTTGGCATCACCAACGAGCTGACGGCAACTCTGATGTTGTCGCCGAACGGTGTTGAAACACTGGCAACGAAATTCTGGTCTTTGACCAGCGAAATCGACTATGTGTCGGCCGCTCCCTATGCGGTGATGATGATAGTGCTGTCGCTGCCGCTGACCCTTCTTCTCTATGCCCAATCGAAACGGACCGCCGGCCAATGACCTTGCTTACGATCCAGTCTGTCAGCAAGCGCTATGGCCCAGTGACAGCGCTGGACAAGGTGACGCTCGACGTTGCCGCCGGCAGCCGCACCGCCGTCGTCGGCCCTTCGGGTTCCGGCAAAACGACTTTGCTGCGCATCGTCGCCGGCTTCGAGCGGCCGGATGAAGGAAAGGTCGTCCTGAACGGCGAAGTGCTCGCGGATGGTTCGGCAGCCCTTCCCGCGCACAAGCGCGGCATCGGCATCGTCTCGCAAGACGGTGCGCTTTTCCCGCATCTGAGCGTTGCCGACAATATCGGCTTCGGTTTCGAGCGGCGCGCCCCCGATCGCGAAAAGCGCATCGTCGAACTACTCGATATGGTCGAGCTCGACCGCAACATGCTGACGCGCCGTCCCCACCAGCTTTCCGGCGGCCAGCAGCAGCGCGTGGCGCTGGCGAGAGCCCTCGGCCGCAAGCCGCGCCTCATGCTGCTCGACGAGCCCTTCTCGGCGCTCGATACCGGCCTTCGAGAACACATGCGCAAGGCTGTCGCGCGCGTGCTGCAGTCGGCGGATATCACGACGATTCTCGTAACCCATGATCAGGCAGAGGCTCTTTCCTTTGCCGACCAGGTCGCGGTGCTCAGGGAAGGCAAGCTGATCCAAGCGGGTTCACCGCAATCACTCTACCTGCAGCCGAAGGACCGCGAGACCGCACTCTTCCTGGGTGATGCGGTGATGCTTCCGGCGATTATCCGCAATGGCTTTGCCGATTGCGCGCTCGGCCGCGTTGCAGTGGAAGGCAGCCATCAAGGCAAGGCCGAGATCATGCTGCGGCCGGAGCAGATTCGCGTCGTTGCCGATGAAAGCGAGCCTGCCTATGGTGGTCGCGTCGTCGAGGTCGAGTTCGGCGGCGCGACCTGCACCGTGGCAGTGTCGCTGGAAGGCGTGGCGCTTCCGCCGATCTTCATCAAGACATCCAGCGTGGCTTTGCCCGAACCCGGCGATCGTGTTCGCCTTGATATCGCCGGTAAGGCGCATGTCTTCGGCCGCCGTTAAGCGGTCTTTCTCGACAACCTTTCCGTTTCAGCCTGTTCCAGCCAGCCGCCCGTAAAACCGGCGCGTTCAAGGCCGAGACGGATAACCGGCGACTGCCGCATCAGGTTCCAGATGAACTCCGACCGGTCATTTTCGATCGTCATTACCAGCAATCCTTGGTCGATCGCGACGCATCGATCGTCCACCCAACCTTCCGGCCGGGCAGTCTTCACCGTCGGGTTGAAGCCGCCTGGAAAGCGGCCTTCGCAGAGCAGATCAGGATAGGCGGCGAGCAGCGCCTTTAGGCCATCAAGCGATGCCTGCCGGTCAAAGGGCAATGCTGCAAGCGCCGCCCAAGGTGCAATTGTCCCGTCATCCGGGCCAAGCGGTGCACCGCGGGCGGCGTAACCCAGCACCTTCGGACGCCGGCCGCCACGCATGTTGCGCGTTGGCGGCGGGCCGTCGGAGGCGGAAAGTCCCCAGACATCCTTGTTGTAGCCAATGAAGTGTCCGGGGTTGCGCTCGGCATAATCGCGCTGCACGGCGATCGAAACCTGCGTGTTGCGGAAATAGTCCCAGTCGCGGGCGGCCATCTCTCTGTCCTGGATCCCGCGGAAGTCGATCCAGGCATGAGGGAAAAGGTGAATGAAGAACGGCCCAGCATAGAGATAGGGCTCCTTGCCGAAGAGCATCCAGGAATAGCTTGAGACGAAGGCATCGTAGCTCGATGGCGGGATCGGATGCGTCGGCGAAGCAAGTGCCAGCATATAGAGCAGGATCGCTTCGTCATATCCCTGCCAGCGCCAGCGCAGAAAGCCACTGCCCGGCTTCCAGCCCATACTGACGGTCTGCCCCTTGTTCAACGCCCAATGCCAGTCGATGCGCTCATAGATGAAATTCGCAAGCGCGCGGATTTCCGTCTCCACCGCATCGGTCCGATCGAAATAGGCCGCAGCCGTCAGCATGCCGGCGACGAGCAAGGTCGTGTCGATTGTCGAGAGCTCGCTGTTCCAGGCCCGGTGGCCGGTATCCACATGCAGGAAGTGGTAATAAAAGCCGCGATAGCCGGTGGCGTGGCGTTCGCGTCCCTGATGGCTCCTGGCAAAGAAACGCAGCGTCGTGACAGCCCTGCCTGCCGCTTCTTGCCGCGTCATCCATCCGCGTTCGGCAGCGACCGTGTAGCTGGAGAGCGCAAAGCCGACGGCAGCGATGCTGCAGGGCACTCCGGGCACTGACGTATCCGCGACCAGGCCGTTTTCGGGATTGGAATAGTTCAGAAAATAGTCGAATGCGGATTTCTGCAGCCTGTCGATCAGTGCGGCATCCGTGTCGTCAATTCGTTGCAGCATACATCAAACCAACCGTTGCCCGCCCACGCTCAACATGGCGATGCGTTGCGCGCAAATCAAATTCTTTTCAGATAATGCGGCAAAATGGCTGCGCTCGGTGGTTTTGGCGCTGGCGTTGCGAGATGGCGAAAAAACCAAAGCCGCCATATGGTTGATTAATATAACAATTTGATATTCTATGAAAATTCGATCTCGCTAAAGGGATTTGACCCTTGACCCAAAGCATAAAATGCAATGTCTGCGCAACGCGTGCCGATACTGCAGAGTTCACTGCAATGCGCAAGGAAGCCGCTTTGCGGCGCCATCGAAAAATCCGCAAGTTGAATTTACATGTCACTCGATTGACGGGGATCGGACTTGCCTGAAATGCAGCGACTGTGACCGCGCGATGACCGGAAGAGATAGTATTGCGTTTACAACATATTGAATCCCCTAATTCTGTTAGCGCCCCGCCCCACTTCTGCCCAACGGAGCCGCAAGGATCTGATTTCCAAGTTCGGGAGATACCGCGCTATGCCGACCCGGCGACATTTCCTTATCGGCTTCATTGCCACGCCGATTGTGCTCTCGCGACTCGGCCATGCAGCCGGCGCTCCTGCGCAGCTGTCGCCTACACCAACTTGTGATGACGACGATCTGACGCCAGCGCAGACAGAAGGCCCGTATTTCACCCCGGAGAGCCCTGAAAAACAGGACTTCGTGAGAGATGCGCCGGGCGGTGAAAGGATGACGCTTGTCGGTTACGTGCTCACCGGGAACTGCCAGCCCGTGGCAAAAGCGTTGATCGAGTTATGGCATGCCAATGAGGTTGGCGCCTATGACAACCGCGGATACAAACTCCGCGGACATCAATTCACCGATGCTGAAGGCAAATGGTGGTTTGAGACGATCGTACCAGGCGTCTATCCTGGCCGCACCCGGCATTACCACCTGAAAGTCCAACGGCCCGGAGGAAACGTGCTGACGACGCAGCTCTATTTTCCCGGTGAGCCGGACAATGAACGTGACCGGATATTCAACGCAGCCTTGTTGCTCGATGTCAGGGCGACGAGCGACGGAAAATTCGGCCGCTACGATTTCATAGTGGCGTAAACCGGGCACCCTTGCATGGCAAGCGATGAGCCGAGGCCGTTACGCTGCAAAATTCCACGGCACGAGAGCTTGGATTTCGCTCGCTGCGGATCGATATCGTTCATCTTGGCGGTGTGAATAAGCGTTGCGATGGTGGCCTAGGTGCGGCCCGCCCCGGCACGGCCGGCAGTTTGGGCCCGATTGAGATTGACTACCCCTTCGACGACAGAGCCAATGAACTCCTGAAGATCGCGTCAACTGAGCTCTTGTCACATTTCGAATACACGACCTGGGCCATACTGGGACAAAGGCCCGATGGCGTGATTGCTCCGACACCTTACTTGCCACTGGATCTCCACGATCATGTATAAATCACGGAGGACGCACCTACCCGTGCCTTGCTGAAATCCTATTTGACAGAGGAAAGCTAAGCCGATGAAAAGGACCAGCCTTATACTCTTTGCGCTCATGTTCGCGGTCGAACCTTCATTCGCAATCGAGCGGTTGAATGCCGGCTCGACGACCTGCGCCGCCGCTCAGCGGATTATCGCCCGCGATGGAGCGGCCATCCTGCGTTATCCGTCTGAGACAGTACCCGGTATGACGCTTTACAAACGGTACGTGCGTAACAAGGCCCAGTGCGACAGCGATGACGAAGCCGCGCCGACATCAGTCAAGACCGCTGACGAGCCACGATGCCGGCTGGCGCGTTGCCGATCATCCTCACACAATCAATCGACGTCAGGTTCCCGATGACAAGTGTTGCCTTCGTTGAACGGATCCGGCGATCGGCAAGAAATGACACTCCACCCCTACGTCCTTCGTGGATGAAGTTGCAGAACCAGCCATCGAGGTTCTATCCAGGCGAATAGGCAATCGTCGTTGCCGGCCAGAAACTGGGACTCAAGGAAGTCGACGACGGCAATTGGCTCGTCAGCTTCATGCATTATGATCTGGGATATGTCGACCTGGAGCAGAGGACCTTGCAAACCATCGACAACCCGTTCGGCACGAGGTTGTCACCCATGTGTTAGGTACGTTTTGTTACCTATGTTTCCGGGCTGGAAGAATTTTTGGAGCGGGCGAAGGGATTTGAACCCTCGACCCCAACCTTGGCAAGGTTGTGCTCTACCCCTGAGCTACACCCGCTCAATCCGCATCAGTCCGGGGTAGTTGTTGGACCGTGGGCTGCCACCTTGCGGCGACGGGCGCTATATGGCCCAATCGATTTTCAAATGCAACAGGGAAATCACGCAAAGGCCAAGAAAAATTCCACGACTTCAGAAGCTCATTCGCAAACTGCCGCAAATTCAGGGATAAGCGTCGATGCCGAACATTGCAAAACACGTTCCTCCGACTTAATCAGGGCAGCTTATCTCCTTCTTTGCGCACGGATGCCGCGATGACTGAAGCCACGCCGAAAAACAAGAACGATCTTTTCGCCTTCCTTGACGGGCTCGGCATCGCGCATAGCACGCATGAGCATGCTCCGGTCTTCACCGTGGCCGAATCGGTGTCGCTACGCGATGCTATTCCCGGTGGGCATACAAAAAACCTTTTCGTGAAAGATAAGAAGGATCAGTTCTTCCTGTTGACGGTCGAGGAACATGCCGTTGTCGATCTCAAGACCGTGCATGGGCTGATCGGAGCCGCCAGCAAGGTTTCGTTCGGCAAGGCGGAAAAGCTGATGGAATATCTTGGCGTGATCCCCGGCGCGGTCACCGCCTTTGGCGCAATCAACGACATGGACAACAATGTGACCTTCGTGCTCGATGCGGACTTGATGAAGGAGGACATCGTCAATTGCCATCCGTTGTCCAACGATGCGACGACGTCGATTGCAAGCGCAGATCTTATTCGCTTCATGGAAGCGACCGGCCATAAGCCGCTTGTCTTGAAAGTGACGTCCTGACATACGATTTTAGCGCTAGAAAAAGCCGGGCAACCGGCATGGCGGGAGATACCAATGAGCGGCAGCGATAATTCTTACAGCAATTCCTTCGGCAGCCAGATGTCGGCAACGGCGAACTTCGGTTCGGCGCCGCAGCCGGCGGCAGGCGGCGGACATATCAAGGATACGACAACCGCCACTTTCACGAAGGACGTCATCGAGGAATCGCGCAATCAGCCGGTGCTCGTTGATTTCTGGGCGCCTTGGTGCGGCCCGTGCAAACAATTGACGCCAGTGCTCGAAAAGGTGGTCAATGAAGCGCAAGGCCGCGTGAAGCTCGTGAAGATGAATATCGACGACCATCCGTCGATCGCAGGTCAGCTTGGGATTCAGTCGATCCCGGCTGTGATCGCTTTCGTCGGCGGCCGCCCGGCCGATGGTTTCATGGGTGCCGTGCCGGAAAGCCAGGTTCGCCAGTTCATCGACCGCATCGCCGGTCCTGCTGATGCGGATCAGGCGGCGGAGATCGAAGGGGTGCTCGAGGAGGCCGCGGGGCTTCTTGCCGCGGGTGACGTCAACGGTGCCGCGCAACTCTACGGCGCTGTCATGCAAGCCGATCCGGAAAATGCCAAGGCGCTTGCCGGGATGGCCGAATGCATGATTGCCGCCAACCAGCATCAGCGCGCTCGCGAAGCGCTGGCTGATCTGCCGGACGAGCTTGCCAAGGACGCCGGGATTCAGGCCGTCATCACGAAGCTCGATCAGATCGACGAAGCCCGCAAGCTCGGTGATCCAATCGCCCTGGAAAACGACCTTGCGGTCGATCCGGATAACCACGATGCGCGCATGAAGCTTGCCAAGATCCTAAACGTCGAGGGAAAGCGCGACGAGGCGGCCGAGCATCTGCTCCATATCATGCGCAAGGACCGGACCTTCGATGACGACGGCGCACGCCGCCAACTCCTGCAGTTCTTCGAAGTCTGGGGCTTCAAGGATCCAGCAACGGTGTCCGCGCGGCGCAAGCTTTCGGCGATGCTCTTCTCGTAACTTTCAAGACCTTGCCCTTGCGTTTTTGGGCAAGGGCACCACATTTCAGAGGCAGGACAGGGAGCACCGTTTTTCTCCTGCCGCTTGGTTGTGGGACAAGTTTTGATGCAAGTCGGGAATGCAAGATATTTAAAGCCCGGCGATCTGCCAGATTCGATCGCCGTCTTTCCTCTGACTGGCGCTCTGCTCCTGCCCACGGGACAGCTTCCGCTGAATATTTTCGAGCCGCGTTATCTCGCGATGTTTGACGCCGCGTTGGCTGGCAACCGGCTCATCGGCATGGTCCAGCCGGCGCTTGGCGACAATGATTCGACGGCGGGCGACAAAAGCGGTGAACCTCATCTTGCTCCCGTCGGCTGCATCGGGCGGATCACCTCTTTCGCTGAGACGGGCGACGGGCGCTATATCGTTTCACTGACGGGCGTTTGCCGTTTCCGCCTGCTTGGCGAAAAAATGACGCATGAGCCGTTCAGAAGCTTCCGCATCGCTCCCTTCATTTCCGATCTCTCCGCGCGCGATGAGGAAGATGCCGTTGATCGTGGCGCTTTGCTTTCCGCTTTCAGGGCCTATCTCGATGCGAACAAGCTGGAGGCCGACTGGGAAAGCGTCGAGCGCGCCAGCAATCTGACGCTCGTTAATTCGCTTGCGATGATGTCGCCGTTTGGCCCTGCAGAAAAGCAGGCTCTGCTGGAGGCTCCCGATCTCAAGACCAGGGCAGAAACCCTGATCGCAATCACTGAAATCGTGCTCGCGCGGGTCTTCGGTGACTCGGATACCGTTTTGCAGTAAATCATCGGGTATGGACGAAAAACTCAGTCGTGTTGACCCGAAACTGCTTGAGCTCCTTGTTTGTCCGCTCACCAAGGGCACGCTCCGCTATGACCGCGAGCACAACGAACTCGTCTCGGAAAAGGCGCGCCTAGCCTATCCGATCCGTGACGGCATCCCGATCATGCTGGTGTCAGAGGCGCGGCGGCTGGACGATTAGATCGTCTCGCCTGCCAAAAGCCGCGGATTGTTCCTGGCCGCGGTACCGGCCGCCTGCCCGATGAAGAAGGACTTGAGGCTCGGGATCCTGTCGACGATGCCCAGGCCGACGTCGCGGGCAATGCGCACCGGCATCACGTCATTGGAGAACAGCCGGTTCAGCACGTCGGTCGTCACTCCCATGCGGAATGTATCGAAGCGGCGCCAAGTCTGGTAGCGCTCGAGGATATTGATCGAGCCGATATCGAGCCCGAGCCGGTCGGCCTCGACGATGGTTTCTGCCAATGCTGCCACGTCCTTGAAGCCGAGATTGAGGCCTTGGCCGGAAATCGGGTGAATGCCGTGGGCTGCATCGCCTGCAAGTGCAAAGCGCGGCGCCACGAAGGCGCGGGCGAGCGTGAGGCCGAGCGGGAAAGCGCGCCTTTCGCCAATCACCTTGAGCGCGCCGAGCTTGTGGCCGAAACGGCGCTCCAGTTCCTCTTCGAAAATCAGGTCGTCGCCGGCGACAAGCCGGTCGGCATCGTGGGCGCGCTCGGTCCAGACAAGGGAAGACCGGTTGTTGGTGAGCGGCAGGATCGCAAAGGGACCGGAAGGCAGGAAATGCTCTTCGGCGCAGCCATTGTGCGGCCGCTCGTGCTCGACGGTCACTACGATGCCGGACTGGCCGTAGTCCCAGCTGACCGTCTTTATGCCCGCCAGATCGCGGAGCTTCGAGCGCACGCCATCACAGGCGACGAGCAAGCGTGATTCCAGTGCGCTGCCGTCGGACAACGTCACGGAGATCCGGTTTTCTTCCGTCTTCAGGCCGGTGGCGCTCAGTCCATGCCGGATTTCGATACCGAGCCGGTCGCAGACGCCGCGCAACGCGCGGACCAGGACGGCGTTCGGGATCATGTGTGCGAAAGGGCGGCCATCTTCCACTTCACCATCGAAGGTGAGGAAAACCGGGCGGACCGGGTCGGCGGTCCTCGAATCGGTCACGATCATCTTGGTGATCGGCTGAGCTTCAGACTGGATTTCCCCCCAGATGCCGAAGACCTCCAGCATCTTCGTGGCCGCGGCGATGATTGCCGATGCGCGCATATCCTTCTGCCAGACATACTCGGGCGCCGCTTCAACGACCACAACATCGAGGTGGGGAGCTGCCTGCTTGACGGCGACCGCCGCGGAAAGGCCGACGTAACCTCCGCCAACAACCAGCATGTCCTGCATCGCCCGCTCTCCGCGCCTTGTGATTACAATGATGATCTATATAGATCATCGCATCCCCACTTCCTACCGTTGGGAGCTGAACAAATGATGGAAGACGCGGCCAAACCCACAGCCATGGAAACGCTGCTCGAAACGCTCGATCTCGAGCCGATCGAAGTCGATATTTTTCGCGGCCGCAGTCCGCAGGTCGGCTGGCAGCGCGTCTTTGGCGGACAGGTGATCGGTCAGGCATTGATGGCTGCCCAGCGGACAATTGAGACAGAGCGCTTCGTTCACTCGCTGCATGCTTATTTCATGCGTCCGGGCGATCCTTCCGTACCGATCGTCTACCAGGTGGAGCGCATCCGTGACGGAGCGAGCTTCAACACGCGCCGGGTCGTGGCAATCCAGCACGGCAAGGCAATTTTTGCACTCTCGTGCTCCTTCCAGATCGAGGAACCGGGTTTCGATCATCAGATCGTGATGCCCGATGTCCCAATGCCGGAAAGACTGCTCGGCGAACAGCAGATCAAGGAGCAGTATCTCGCGCATGCGCCGGCGGCTGTGCGCAAGTACTGGGAGCGCGAACGGCCGATCGAAATCCGGCCGATCTCCTTGATACACTACTTTTCCGACAAGAAACTCGACCCCCGCCAGGACGTCTGGGTGCGCGCGACAGGGCCGGTCCCGGACAACCGGCTCTATCAAGCTGCTGTGCTTGCCTATCTCTCCGACATGACGCTGCTCGATACCTCGCTCTATGCTCACGGGACGTCGATCTTCGACCAGAGCCTGCAGGTTGCGAGCCTTGACCATTCCATGTGGTTTCATCGGCCCGATAAACTTGAGGATTGGCTGCTTTACACACAAGATAGTCCATCGGCTTTTGGTGCTCGTGGTCTCACGCGCGGTAGCCTTTTTTCCCGGTCGGGTGTTCTGATTGCGTCAGTCGCGCAGGAAGGTTTGATTCGGAAAAAGGCAAATGAATAAAAAATGTGCAAATTTGCGAATTTGGGCATTATTTGGGCGGTTGTCGCTACGTCATTTGCCTCTTAAATAGCATCGTTCATTATACTCGTTACTTTTCAATAACTTATAATCTGCTCGAAACTGGCACGCCCTTTGAATGTAGATCCCCAGTCGCTGTTCGTGAACGTCAGCGGCAAGGAGAGTCGGCTCCGCGCCGAGGATAACGAAGGATGGGAAAAACCAGATGAAAATTGTGATGGCCATTATCAAGCCGTTCAAGCTCGATGAGGTCCGCGAAGCCCTCACCGCGATCGGCATCCAGGGCCTGACCGTGACCGAAGTGAAGGGCTACGGACGCCAGAAGGGACATACCGAAATCTATCGCGGTACGGAATATGCGGTCAGCTTCCTGCCGAAGCTCAAGATCGAAATCGCAGTCGCATCAGAAATCGTCGACAAGGCCGTCGAAGCCATCGCGTCGTCGGCCAAGACCGGTCAGATCGGCGACGGCAAGATTTTCGTCTACTCGATCGACCATGCCGTCCGTATCCGCACGGGCGAAACCGATACCGAAGCGCTGTAAGAACGGCCGAGCAAGGAGCTTTATTCCAATGTCAATTTCGAAGTTTTCTTCCACATTTGCGCGGCTCGGGGCTGCGTCTGCCGCGCTCTTAGCGCCGGTCGTCGCCTTTGCGCAGGAGACCGCGCCGGCTGCTGCCGACGCCGCGGCTGCGGCGGCTCCGGCCTTCACCATGGATAAGGGTGACAATACCTGGATGCTCGTGTCCTCGGCGCTCGTGCTGTTGATGACCATTCCCGGCCTGGCTCTCTTCTATGGCGGCCTCGTGCGCGCCAAGAACATGCTCTCCGTGCTGATGCAGGTCTTCATGATCACCGCCGTTGTGTCCCTGATATGGGTCACCTACGGCTACTCGCTGGCCTTCACCGACGGCGGTTCGCTGAACAGCTTCATCGGCGGTTTCTCCAAGGCCTTCCTTGCTGGCGTCAACACGTCGTCGCTCGCCGAGACCTTCACGAAGGGCGTCGCCATTCCGGAATATACCTTCATCGTGTTCCAGATGACGTTTGCCTGCATCACGCCGGGCCTCATCGTCGGTGCGTTTGCCGAGCGCATCAAGTTCTCCGCCGTCATGCTGTTCGTTGTCCTGTGGGTCACCTTCATCTACTTCCCGATGGCGCACATGGTCTGGTTCTGGGGCGGTCCGAGCTCCTACAGCTCGCCATCCGGCCTGATCTTCTCCTATGGTGCAATCGACTTCGCCGGCGGCACGGTCGTTCACATCAATGCCGGTATTGCCGGCCTTGTCGGCGCCATCATGCTTGGCAAGCGCACGGGCTATAAGAAGGAAATCATGGCTCCGCACTCGATGACGCTCACCATGGTCGGCGCATCGCTTCTGTGGGTCGGCTGGTTCGGCTTCAACGCCGGTTCCAACCTCGAAGCCAACTCCTATGCCTCGCTCGCGATGATCAACACCTTCGTCGCAGCGGCTGCTGCCGCTGTTTCCTGGTGCATCGTCGAAACCTTCGCCCGCGGCAAGGCTTCCATGCTGGGTGCCGCTTCGGGTGCTGTTGCCGGTCTCGTTGCCGTTACGCCGGCAGCAGGCTTTGCAGGTCCGATGGGCTCGATCGTTCTCGGCCTGATCGTTTCGCCGGCCTGCTACTTCTTCGTCGACGTCGTGAAGAACAAGTTCAACTACGACGACAGCCTGGACGTCTTCGGCGTGCATTGCGTTGGCGGCATCATCGGCGCCATCGGCACCGGCATTCTCGTCAACCCGGCTCTCGGCGGCGCAGGTATCGTCGACTACTCGACGCCGGACTTTGCAGCATCCTACGCCGGTACGGCAACCCAGGTCTGGGCTCAGCTAAAGGGCGTCCTGACTACCCTCGTCTGGTCGGGCGTCGGCTCTGCGATCCTCTACAAGATCGTCGACCTCATCGTCGGCCTGCGCGTAACCCCGGAGGCAGAACGCGAAGGCCTCGACCTGTCGACCCATGGCGAAGCCGCCTACCACTCTTCTTGATCGCAGGGATAGCGGCGTCCGCCAAAGGGCGCCGCTGAACAGCCCGTCGCGGCCTATCGAATTTTACATAGGCTGCATCTTGGCCCGGACCCTAGGTTCGGGCCTTTTTATTTGCCGGCCCTGCTTGTCCAGTCTCTCATGGTTAACATCGCTTTAACCCTCCTTTGATTAGGTGGGGCGGACGCATATTGCGTGGCGACGCCTCGGCGATTCGCGCGCTCAGCATTGGACGGGTTGGGTATATGGCAAGAAGCACGTCGCCGGTGATTGATAGCCGGCCGGACCGTTTCTCCCTCTCAGGGTTCGTGTTCCGGCAGGCGCAGGCCCTCCTGGGCTTTGCGATATTCCTGCTATTGGCGCTCGCGGTCGCGGCACTCGCGACATGGAACGTCACAGATCCAAGCTATTCCTACGCGACCGGCAATCCGCCGGCAAACGTCCTGGGATATGGCGGCGCCGCCTTTGCTGACCTCGCGATGCAGTTCTTCGGCCTTGCAAGCGTCGTGGCGCTGTTGCCGGTCGTCGCCTGGGCCTTGGCATTGATTTCAGGCCGCCGCATGAGCCGCATTCCTCAACGGGCCGGCGCCTGGGCTCTCGGCTCGATCCTTTCGTCTGCCGTGATCGGCTGCTTCCCACCGCCGCTGACATGGCCGATCCCGAACGGCATCGGCGGCGTCATCGGCGATATGATCCTTCGATTTCCGGCTCTCTTCGTCGGCGCCTACCCGAGCGGTGCGTTCGCTACGGCTGTGGGCTGCGTGTTCGCGCTGCCCACCGCCTGGATGATGCTCTTTGCTGCCGGCATCGTCGGCCGCACGGAAGCTGAAGAGGATGAGGGCGATGCACTCGCGGCCATACCTTCCAAGGCCCGCTCTGTTGGTGATGCCGACGAGGATGAGGACGACGAAGACGGCGGCTGGCTTGCATTCGGAGCGCTGACACATGCCTGGTATATGAGCCAAGCGCGGATGCGCCGCATCCTCGGCATGGCGCCACGCAAGCGCCGCCAGAGCGATTTCGAATCGCCCTACGACTTCAACGATGACGAATTCGGTACGCTGAACGAGCCCGTCCGCGCCAAGGCGCCGGCAGGCCGCAGCGAGCGCCTGGAGCCGTCGATGGAACCGCGCGTCAGTTCGCCGCGCCGGGTCGTCTCTGCCCCCTCGATTTCGCTCGACGACGATGATGGCGAAGTGCCATTCGATAGCGACATGCCTCCGCGTCCGGCCGATATTCTGCCGGATGACGATGAAGATGACTGGATAATACGTGCGCCGGCAAAAGCCGCCGGCGGCAAGCCCGAGCCGCGCGTCGTGCCGCAGATCGCCCGTCCGAAGCCCGGTGCCCGCATCGAACGCGAACAGCAGGGTTCCTTCATTCGTCCGGAAGGTTTCCAGCTTCCCTCGATTCATCTGCTCGCCGAACCAAAGAATGTCATCCGTGACTCATCGCTTTCCGCCGATGCGCTGGAGCAGAATGCACGCATGCTCGAGGGCGTCCTGGAAGACTTCGGCGTCAAGGGCGAAATCATCCATGTCCGCCCTGGCCCAGTCGTCACACTTTACGAGCTCGAGCCGGCCCCGGGCATCAAGTCCTCACGCGTTATCGGCCTTGCCGACGACATTGCCCGTTCCATGAGCGCGATCGCCGCCCGTGTCGCTGTGGTCCCTGGCCGCAACGCGATCGGCATCGAATTGCCAAACTCAACGCGTGAAACTGTTTACCTGCGCGAGCTGATCGCATCGCGTGATTTCGAAGGTTCGAAGGCGAAACTCGCCATGGCACTCGGCAAGACGATCGGCGGCGAAGCCGTCATCGCCGATCTTGCGAAGATGCCCCACCTGCTGGTTGCCGGTACGACAGGCTCCGGTAAGTCGGTTGCCATCAACACCATGATCCTCTCGCTGCTCTACCGTCTGACGCCGGAACAGTGCCGCTTGATCATGATCGATCCGAAGATGCTCGAGCTCTCGGTCTATGATGGCATTCCGCATCTGCTGTCGCCGGTGGTCACCGATCCGAAGAAGGCTGTCGTCGCGCTCAAATGGACCGTCCGCGAGATGGAAGAGCGCTACAAGAAGATGTCGAAGATCGGCGTCCGCAACATCGACGGCTTCAATGCGCGCGTCGAGCAGGCGCTGGCCAAGGGCGAGGCTATTTCCCGAACCGTTCAGACAGGCTTTGACCGCCACACCGGCGAAGCGATGTACGAAACCGAGGAATTCGACCTGCAGCCGATGCCCTACATCGTCGTCATCATCGATGAAATGGCCGACCTCATGATGGTCGCCGGCAAGGATATCGAAGGCGCAGTCCAGCGTCTGGCGCAGATGGCGCGCGCCGCCGGCATTCACGTCATCATGGCGACCCAGCGTCCGTCCGTCGACGTCATTACCGGCACCATCAAGGCGAATTTCCCGACGCGCATCTCCTTCCAGGTCACGTCGAAGATCGACAGCCGCACGATCCTTGGCGAGCAGGGCGCCGAGCAGCTGCTCGGCATGGGCGATATGCTCTACATGGCTGGCGGCGGGCGCATCCAGCGCGTCCATGGTCCCTTCGTGGCTGATATGGAAGTCGAGGAGATTGTTTCCTATCTGAAGACCCAGGGCGCACCGCAATATCTCGATGCGATCACCGCTGATGACGACGAGGACGATGATTACGGCGGTCCGGCGGGGACGTCCAATCTGGCGGATTCCGACGATCCCTATGATCAGGCAGTCGCCATCGTGCTTCGCGACGGCAAGGCCTCGACCTCCTACATCCAGCGCCGTCTCGGCATCGGTTACAACCGCGCCGCATCCTTGATCGAACGCATGGAGCAGGAAGGCGTCATCGGACCTGCAAACCACGCAGGCAAGCGCGAAATCCTGGTTCCGACCGAAGGCGATATCCTCGATCGCTAGAGGCTGAAAAAATCTGCCGGGGCAATGACTTCACGGAAACCTGATCGCCTCGGAAACGTTACCTTCTGCAGCGATGCTTCTGCGCCTTGAAGACGCCGCCTTTCGGCAGCATGCAGGTCGCATCATAGGAGACCTAGATGACCAACTCCGATTTCCATTCCAGTGGCTTGCTGCTGAACCGCCGTCACCTTCTCGGCGCCATGGCTCTAGCGGCTGTTTCGGCTGCAGCGCCGTTCGACGCCTTCGCGCAGGCAGCGGCCGGCGGTTCTTCGACGGCACAGGCGATTGCCAACCATTTCTCCAACGTAGCCACCATGCAGGGCGAATTCGTGCAGTTCGGACCGCGCGGCGAGCAGACGGGCGGCAAATTCTTCATTGAGCGTCCCGGCAAGCTTCGCTTTAACTACGACGATCCGTCGCCGATCCGGGTGATCTCCGATGGTAGGAATGTTGCGGTCGGTAACCTGAAGCTGAAGACCTGGAGTCTCTATCCGCTTTCCAAGACGCCGCTCAGCCTGCTGCTTGCACGCAGGATCAACCTGTCGGACGGTTCGGTAAAGAGCGTGAAGGAAGAATCGGACCTGACGACGATCGCGCTTGGCAATAAGACGATCTTCGGAAATTCGACGATCACGATGATGTTCGATCCGAAGACCTACGATCTGCGTCAGTGGACGATCACCGATAATCAGGGCAAGGACACGTCCGTAATGGTGTTCAATGTGAGGACCGGCGTTCAGTTTGATCAGAAGGTCTTCAGAGTGCCGTACGAAAGCATTCCAGGTACTGCCGCTTCCCGTGACTGATGCCATATGACTTTCTGTGAAAAACGTCCGGTGAAAGCCGGGCGTTTTTGCTTGTGGACGTTCCATCCACAGCGCCTTTGCTCTAAGGCCTTTTCAGTCTCGTTGAAAGGCAATGGCATGAGCTTCTCGATCACCACCTGGAACATCAATTCGGTGCGGTTGCGCATGCCGATCGTCGAGCAGTTCGTCCTCAAGCATAGGCCGGACATCCTCTGCCTGCAGGAAACCAAGGTTCCGAACGAGCTCTTTCCGGCGGCCCCTTTGCGCGCCATGGGTTACGAGCACATCATCGTGCATGGCCAGAAGGGCTATCATGGCGTCGCTATCGCCTCGCGCATCCCGCTCCAGGAGGATCATCGCCTTGACTACGGAAATGTCGGCCACGCGCGCCATATCTCGGCGATCTTCGAACGTGGAAGGCGCCGCGTCCGGCTGCATAATTTCTATGTGCCCGCCGGCGGCGACGAGCCGGACCCGGCCATCAATCCGAAGTTCGCCCACAAGCTGGATTTCGTCGAGGAAATGAAGCTCTTGAAAGCCAACGGCGAAGCGAATACCTCGGCAATCCTCGTCGGCGATCTCAACATTGCGCCGCTCGAGCATGACGTCTGGTCGCACAAGCAGATGCTGAAGATCGTCAGCCATACGCCGATCGAGACCGAGGGTCTGCTTGAGGCGATGAAGCGCGGAGCCTGGCTTGATCTCATGCGCCAGCACGTGCCGTCGCACGAGAAGCTCTATACCTGGTGGAGTTACCGCGCCAAGGACTGGGAGGCTGCCGATCGCGGCCGCCGCCTCGATCATATCTGGTCGTCATCGGACCTCGGCCCCCTGCTCCAGCGCATCGACATCCTGAAGGAGGCTCGCGGATGGGATCGTCCGTCCGATCACGTGCCGGTGACCGCGCATTTCAACCTCTGAAACCTACGAAAAGCGGTGAAGCTGTGCGCTCGCCCGTGTCGCCAATTCCGCGATGTTGTCGCGAATGCGACTTTCTATGATGCGGGCCGCATCCGGATACTCCTCGATCAGCCTGTAAAACAGCGCTCGCGTGATGCGGATGACGCTGGAATCCTCCCGCGCCACGGCCGTGAATTTTCGCTCCACCAGCGTTACCAGAGCGAGTTCGGACAGTAATGTGCCCTGGCCTGCGATGTGCGCGACCTTGGGATGGCCATCTGGGCCCGCCGTGCTGAGCTCCAGCGCGCCGCTGGCGACGACATAAGCGCTTTCCGCCGGCGATCCTTCTCGGAAAAGCATCTGCCCGGTGGAAATCAAACGCCGGTCGGCGCCGAAGGCGATCAGCCGCAACTGGTCGGCGGACATGCCACTGAAGAGCGGCTGCTGCGAAAGCATGTTGATATCGTCTGTCAGCGCCATGCGGCTCTTTGCCCTAGGGTACGATCTTGTAGCCGCCGTTTTCCGTTACCAGGATTTCGGCGTTCGAGGGATCGCGCTCGATCTTCTGGCGCAGGCGGTAGACGTGCGTTTCGAGCGTATGGGTCGTCACGCCGGAATTGTAGCCCCACACTTCTTCGAGAAGGACGTCCCGGGTAACCACCTTCTGTTCCGCGCGATAGAGATAGCGGATGATCGCCGCTTCCTTCTCCGTCAGGCGAATCTTCTGGCCGTTTTCGGTGGTCAACAGCTTCTGGCTGGGCTTGAAGAGATAAGGCCCGACTGTGAAGGTCGCGTCCTCGCTCTGTTCGTGCTGCCGGAGCTGGACGCGGATGCGCGCCAGAAGTACCGAGAAGCGGAACGGCTTGGTGACATAGTCGTTGGCGCCGGCTTCCAAACCGAGGATCGTATCTGAATCCGTATCGTGTCCGGTCAGCATGATGATCGGCGCCTTGAAGCCACCCTTGCGCAGTAGCTTCACGGCTTCGCGTCCGTCCGTATCCGGCAGCCCGACATCCATGATCAGCAGATCGACGGGCGTGTTGCGCGCAGCTTGTATGCCCTTGCCGGCCGTCGCCTCCTGCAGCACCGTGAACTCATCGTAGAGCGCAAGCTGCTCCGTCAGGGTTTCGCGAAGGTCGTTGTCGTCATCCACCAGTAGAATGGTGCGTGCGGTCATGCGGTTCTGTTCCTCAGATTCCGTCTCATCAAGTCCTACGCCATATTTCGATCGCTGGCAAAGACCGGGAGATGTGCTGTTGCCGGGCCAGGGCCGATGTGATTTCAATCGAAGTCCCAAGCAAAACAAAAACATGTGAGAAAAATGGAGAAAACAAGGCGAAGCGCGAGAACGGTATCATCCACCATTATTGTGCGTCCGGCGCCCGGCAGGCAAAGCCGCGCACTGGTTCAATGCGGGCCCTTTGTCTTTCCCGCCGCAATCGGCCGTTGCGGCCGCACCATCTTGAAGCGCGAGGGCGACGGTGCAACGCCGATTGCTTCAATGAAGCTGCTTTACGGTTTTTGCCGCGGCGAACGTCCGAGCCGCCTCGAAACGCCGCTCTCGCTCCGCCGCATCCGTCAGGACATGCTCTGGTGCGATCAGCCCGGCGATCCGAACTACAATCGCCTCGTCAGAGCGCCCTTCCGTCCAAGCCATGAAGAGTTGAAGCGCAAGGACGGACTCTACGACATATGTCTCGTCATGGATTGGAATATCACATCCCGCGCCCGCAATCGGGGATCGGCCATCTTCTTCCATCTCATCAGGCCGGACTATGAGCCGACAGCCGGTTGCGTCGCAGTCCATCCGCGCGACATGCGCCGGCTTTTGCCGCACATGCGCAAGGGGACGGTCGTACGCGTTCTCTGAGGTATCAGGGGTGATAATCTGCACACCGTCTCCTATATCCGTTTTGACCGGCGCTCAGGCTGAATGGCATGCCGGGAAATCCGCTTGCGGATTCAATTTCATGCCCCTCCAATCCTTCAAACTTCCGGAGATATATTGTGGCCAATCAACCCATCATCACTTTCCATGACGGACATTCCATTCCCCAGGTCGGCCTTGGCGTATGGCAGACGCCACAGGACGTCGCGGCTCCGACAGTCCGCAAGGCCCTCGAAGCCGGCTACCGCCATATCGACACGGCTTCGGGCTACGACAACGAAGAGGGTGTCGGCGAGGGCGTGCGTTCCTCCGGTCTCGACCGCAAGGATGTTTTCATCACGACAAAGCTTCGTAACACCGACCAGGGCTATGACAGCACCCTGCGCGCCCTCGAGGGCAGCCTGAAGAAGCTTGGCACCGAATATGTCGATCTCTACCTGATCCACTGGCCGTCGCCGCACCGTGGACTCTATCGCGAAACCTGGAAGGCCTTCGTCAAGATCAGGGAAGAAGGCCGTGCTCGTTCGATTGGCGTCTCCAACTTCTATCCGGATCATCTGGATCACATCATTGGCGATACCGGCGTGGTTCCGGTCATCAACCAGATCGAACTCCACCCGGATTTTCAGCAGAAGGCGGCGCAGGACGCGCACCAGAAACTGAATATCGTTACCGAATCCTGGAGTCCGCTCGGTCAGGGAAAATTCATCGCCAACCCGGTTATCGGTGAAATCGCCAAGAAGCACAGCAAGACACCGGCGCAGGTCATCATCCGCTGGCATATCGATAGCGGTCTTGTCGTCATCCCCAAGTCGGTGACGCCGTCGCGCATTGAGGAGAACTTCAAGGTATTCGATTTCAAGCTCGATGCCGGGGACATGGCAGCGATCGCCAAGCTTGACGACAGGAATGCCCGCATGGGACCCGAGCCCTATACGGCAACGTTCTGATCAAGAGACCTTCCGTCTCCTCCTTTATCATTGCGGGAGGAGGAGACGTTTGCTCACGTGAGTTCACGCGGTGTCACGAAGCACTCGAGACGTCCGCTTCCCGGCGATATATCCGCCCAGCTATTCGCCTCGAACGCGATGATCGCCATGCCGGCAGTGGGGAATTTCTCCTTCAAGCGTTTACAAGCCTCCGGATCGCCGTTGCCGATGAGATTGTTCGCGAGGTCCTGAAAACCGGGATTGTGTCCGACAAGCATGACCGTTCGAACCGACGGCTCAAGCTTATGGAGGAGGCCGACAATGCGCGTTGCCGAGGCTTCGTATAAATCCGGCACGTCGCGTTCCACAGTCGAGGTAGAAAGTTTTTTCGCTACACGCTTCCATGTTTCCTGCGCGCGCCGCGCCGTCGACACCAAAGCGAGATCCGGGAAAAGTTTTTCGCGCGTCATATAGGCGCCGATCAAGGGCGCAGCCTTTCGCCCGCGCTTCGCAAGCGGGCGGTCATGGTCTGCGACATCGTCCGGCCAAGCGGATTTTGCGTGGCGCAGAAGAAAAAGGCGAAGGTACTTCCGCGAAGGCTTTCTTGACGCATTCATTCCGCTCACCTGAAAAGGGCAGAGGCCATTGTCTCATCGAATGCGCGTCTTGTCTTCTTAAGATGCCTCCCTCTCGGTCCAAGAGGGAGGCAATATCCGTCAGTTCCACTCGCGGATATCGACGAAATGGCCAGCGATTGCAGCAGCGGCAGCCATGGCCGGCGAAACGAGGTGCGTGCGGCCCTTGAAGCCCTGACGGCCTTCGAAGTTGCGGTTGGACGTCGAGGCGCAGCGCTCGCCCGGCTTCAGGCGGTCGTCGTTCATGGCGAGACACATGGAGCAGCCCGGCTCACGCCAGTCGAAACCGGCCGCCTTGAAGATCTTGTCGAGACCTTCGGCTTCCGCCTGTTCCTTTACGAGTCCGGAGCCGGGAACGATCATCGCGTTGACGGTCGAGGCAACGGTCTTGCCCTCGACGACCTTGGCAACTGCTCGAAGGTCTTCGATACGGCCGTTCGTGCAGGAACCGATGAAGACGCGATCGATGTTGATCTCGGTGATCGGCGTGCCAGGCTTCAAGCCCATGTAGTCAAGCGCGCGCCACTTGGAGGCTCGCTTGGTTTCGTCCTGGATCTCGTCCGGGTTCGGAACGACCCCCTGAACCGAGACGACGTCCTCCGGCGAAGAACCCCAGGAGACGATGGGCGGCAGTTCGGAGGCGTTGAGCTTCACGATGCGGTCGAAATGTGCGCCTTCGTCGGACTTCAGCGTCTTCCAGTAGGCAATCGCCTGTTCCAGAGCCTCGCCTTTCGGCGCGCGCGGCTTGCCCTTTATGTACTCGAAGGTCGTATCGTCGGGCGCAATCAGGCCGGCGCGGGCGCCGCCTTCGATCGACATGTTGCAGATCGTCATGCGGCCTTCCATCGACAGCGCACGGATCGCTTCTCCGGCATATTCGATGACGTAGCCAGTACCGCCGGCCGTGCCGATTTCGCCGATGATGGCGAGAACGATGTCCTTGGCGGTGACGCCGGCCGGAAGCTTTCCGTCGACCTGCACCAGCATGTTCTTCGCCTTCTTCTGGATAAGCGTCTGTGTCGCCAGGACGTGCTCGACCTCGGACGTGCCGATGCCGTGGGCGAGTGAGCCGAAGGCGCCGTGCGTAGACGTATGGCTGTCGCCGCAGACGATCGTCATGCCCGGAAGGGTGAAGCCCTGTTCCGGCCCGATGATGTGCACGATGCCCTGACGCTTGTCGTTCTCGGAGTAATATTCGACTTTGAACTCGGCAGCGTTCTTGGCAAGCTGTTCGACCTGTATGCGGCTCTCCTCGTTCTTGATGCCGAGATGGCGATCAGGCGAGGTCGGAACGTTATGATCGACGACGGCAAGCGTCTTTTCGGGAGCACGAACCTTGCGGCCGGTCATCCGCAGACCTTCGAACGCCTGCGGAGAGGTCACTTCGTGGACCAGGTGGCGGTCGATGTAGAGAAGACAGGTGCCGTCTGCCTGTTCGTCGACAAGGTGGTCGTCCCAGATCTTGTCGTAAAGGGTACGCGGTGCGCTCATGGCATTTCAGTCCGTTTTTGAATGCAATGGGAAAAGGAATAGGCGGCAAGGCCCGCCGGCCATCATTCGATCAACGAAGTCGGCTGTTGAGCGCACCGGAAACGGTCGCAAAGAAGCGTGCCGGCAGGCGATAATGATCCTGCAGCACGAAAATATGCGCGCCAATGCACCTGAACTTGCTTTCCATGGGCCTGCATATAGCGATTTTTCTCGGAAACGGCAATTCGAATCATGTGAGCGCTACCGGCTGTGAGCTTTGCGCATGCGCTGCTCGATCTGCCGCAGTGCGAGCGACAAACCAATCGTCAGGATCAGGTAGATATAGGTGACGATCGAATAGGTCTCGAAGAAGCGGAAGGAGCCGGAGGCGTAGACCTTGCCCATCTGCGTGATGTCGGAAACGCCGAGCACGGAAACGAGGGAACTGTCCTTCACCATCGAGACGAAGTCGTTCGAAAGCGGCGGAAAGATGACGCGGATCGCCTGCGGAAAGACAACCAGCCGGAAGCGATGGTAGCGCGACAGGCCCAGCGCCTTTGCCGCTTCGATCTGACCCTGGTCGACCGATTGGATGCCGGCGCGGAAAATCTCGGCAATAAAAGAGGAATACCCGATCATCAAGGCGATGATCGCACGCCACATCAGTGAAAGGTCACGCACCAGGATCGGTTCCGCCAATCCGGCTTTTACAAATGGCGTGATCAGGAAATTATAGGCGGCGACAATGCCCGGAGCGCCGACAAAGGCCACATAAAAGAGCAGCACGAGCATCGGGATGCCGCGGATGATCTCGATATAGAAGCGGGATGCTTGGCGCAGCGCGACGCTATCGGAAAGTCCGAGAAGAGCGATGCCGAGACCAAGCAATGTCGCCAGCGCAAAGGCGACCAACGTCACGAAGACGGTGACCCATACGCCGTTGACGACGGTGCGGAAGACCTGCGCATAGACGCCGTTGGTGACGATGACGATCGCAAGGATGACGCCGATCGCAGCAAGGGCGACCAGCCACCACGGATAGTCGCCCTTGAGATTTCCGGCAGGAGAAGGCTGCAGGGCCATCAGCGGCTGACCTGGATCATTCGCCCATCTTGTAGTCGAGGAACCACTTCTTGTTCAGTGCGTCGAGCGTGCCGTCGGCTTTCAATGAGGCGATCGCGGCGTTGACGGGGGTTACGAGATCGGAACCCTTCGGGAAGATGAAGCCGAAATCTTCGGTGCCGAGCGCGCCGCCGATGACCTTGAGCGTGCCGTTCGAGGCATCGACATACCCCTTCGCCGCAACGCTGTCCGTCAGTACGACATCGACATCTCCGGCCTTGAGCGCCTGGACCGTCGCGCCGAAGGTTTCGAAGAGCTTGATACGCGGATTCTGCTCGTTGCCGTCAAGAATTTCATAGACGGCCGTATAGAAAGGCGAGGTGCCCGGCTGCGCGCCTACGAGGCCTTCCTTGAACTCACCGAAGGTCTTCGCGTCCGTGAAGCGGCTCTCATCGGCCCGGACCAGCATGAATTGCTGCGAGCGCATATAAGGATCGGAGAAATCCACTTTCTGCTTGCGGTCGTCCTTAATGGTGATGCCGGTCATGCCGATGTTGTACTGATCGTCGGAGACGGCCTGGATCATCGCGTCCCAGCTGGTGTTCTGATATTCGACCTTGAAGTTCAGCCGCCTGGCGATCTCGTTCATCGCGTCATATTCCCAGCCGATCTGCTTGCCGGATTTGGGGTCGACGAATTGCAGCGGCGGATAGGCATTCTCGGTCACGACGACCACCGTCTTGCCGCCAAGATCCGGCAGATCGGCACCAAGGGCCGCCAATGGCGAAAGAACGAGCGCGGCGAGGCCTGCAAGAATGGTGCGGCGGAACGGCATCAGAAATCTCCAATGAAATGTGGCTTGGCGAAATTGTCATAGTTGCGAAGCACATGGCAAGAGCATCTGCCCCGATGCCGGTGGCCCAAAACAGAAAAAGGCGGCCCAAAGACCGCCTTCTCATGCAAAAAATTTGCGTTCCCAGGGCTTATTCTGCCGTGGGCTCTGCAGCGGCTGCAGCTTCAGCTGCTGCCTTCGCTTCTGCGGCTTCGGCTGCTGCCTTTTCGGCTGCGAGAGCCTGAGCTGCTGCAACCTTTTCGGCTTCGATCCGTGCCTTTTCCTCGGCAACAGCAGCGCGCTCGGCGTCGTTGAGCTTGCGGGCGCGGGTGCCGGTGTTCTCAACGATACGGGCGGACTTGCCGCGACGGTCGCGCAGGTAGTAGAGCTTCGCACGGCGGACCTTACCGCGGCGAACGACTTCGACACTTTCGATCATCGGAGAATAGATCGGGAATACGCGCTCGACGCCTTCGCCGTAGGAAATCTTGCGGACCGTGAAGTTTTCCTGCAGGCCGCCGCCGGAGCGGGCGATACAGACGCCTTCATAGGCCTGAACGCGGGTGCGGTTGCCTTCCGTAACCTTGACGTTGACGCGGAGCGTGTCGCCCGGGGAGAATTCCGGAAGCGTGCGCTTGGCTTCGATCTTGGCGGCCTGTTCGGCCTCGAGCTGCTGAATGATGTTCATCGTCTTAACCTTTGGTTCTTCTGAAACAGCCAGAGCGCTCGACACGTGATCCTTTGGGATTGCCTCGGGATTTTGCCCTTCGCGGGCGGGAGCGGTTTCGCCATTCTTTGTTTGCTGGCAGACGGGGCTAGCCCCATTTCCGCGTGCGCTACTACACGAAAGCCTGGGCCTTGTCATCCCTTGGACGACATTTTTGTAAGGCTAAGACACGGATTTTCCGGCTTTCAGTCTTTCAGAAGGTCCGGCCGCCTTTCCTTTGTCAAGGCAACCGCCTGCTCATGTCGCCATTTTTCGATGGCGCCGTGATTGCCCGACGTCAGGATCGCTGGAATTTCGCGGCCTTCCCATTCCTGCGGCCGGGTGTAGTGCGGATGCTCCAACAACCCGTCTTCGAAACTCTCATGCAGGCCGGAAAGATCATTGCCCATGACGCCTGGCAGGATGCGCACGATCGTGTCGAGAACGACCAAGGCGGCGGGCTCGCCGCCCGAGAGCACGTAATCGCCGATCGAAATTTCTTCAAGCTCCCGCGCATCGATCACCCGCTGATCGACACCTTCGAAACGGCCGCAGACGATGATCACGCCCTGGCCCGACGCAAGCTCGCGCACCCGTTCCTGCGTCAGCGGCTTGCCGCGCGGGCTCATCAAAAGCCGCGGACGAGGATCATTTTCGCAAGTGTTGTCGATCGCACGCGCCAACACGTCCGGCTTCAGCACCATGCCAGCGCCCCCGCCTGCGGGCGTGTCGTCGACGGTGCGGTGTTTATCGGTCGCAAAATCCCGAATCTGCACGCTATCCAGCGACCATTGCCCGCGCTCCATCGCCTTACCGGCGAGCGAATAGCTCAGATGCCCCGGAAACATTTCCGGGTAGAGTGTCAGGACGGTCGCCCGGAAACCCATGGCAATCTCACTTCTTTTTCTTCGGTTTGCCGGAGGCGAGCTTGGAGATTTCCTGCGGATCATCGACAAGTCCCGCCGCCAGCGGATCGATCAGGATTGTGCCGTCTTCGAGATCAATTTCGAGAACCGATGCTTCGGAGAAGGGGATGAGCACGGGGCGCTTGCCCGGTCCCTTAAGCTCGAGCAGGTCGCCCGCGCCGAAGTCGAAAACGCCGGTAATGGTGCCGTAGCTGACGCCTTTGTCGTCCACTGCCTCCAGCCCTTCGAGATCGGCATAGAAGAATTCGTCTTCCTCCAGTTCGTCGTCGGGCAGGTTGCCGCGTTCGATGTAGAGCTCCAGGCCGTTGAGCGCCTCGGCCGCATTGCGGTCGTTGATGCCACGGAAGCGAACGACGACGACATTCTTCATCTCGCGGATTTCGAGGATTTCGAAGGTCCGCCCGTCCATACTGTGCAAATGACCATAGTCGCCGAGTGCCGTCGGATCGGCCGTATAAGCCTTGGCGCGCACTTCGCCGCGGATGCCCTGCGCACCGCCGATCGTTGCCATCAATACGGGGTTTTCAAGCTTTGTCATGGGGCCCTTCATGTGAAGCCGGAAATCTGGGTTCTCATAAACGAAGTCTGCCGGAATGAAAATGAAAACGGGCGGCATGTCGACATGCCGCCCGTCCGACCTGGATATGATCCCGGGATTATTCTGCGGAAGCGGCGGCTTCAGCTGCGTCGGCAGCTTTCTGAGCCCTCTCGGCAGTGCGTTCCTGAGCCTTCTTGCCCGGCTTTGCTTTTTCCGGGTTGTTCTTGGCCTCGCGCTTTGCAACGCCGGCTTCGTCGAGGAAGCGCAGAACGCGGTCGGTCGGCTGCGCGCCGTTGTCGAGCCAGTGCTTGACGCGCTCGGCGTTCAGTTCAACGCGCTTTGCGTCATCCTTGGCGAGCATCGGATTCCAGGAGCCGAGCTTTTCGAGGAAGCGGCCATCGCGCGGCGAACGGGCGTCGGCAACAACAACGTGATAATACGGGCGCTTCTTGGAACCACCGCGGGCGAGACGAATTTTCAGTGCCATGTCATTTACTCCTTAGGCTTTTCTTGACCGCTTCGTGAGGCGGTATTGGTTCATTTTGCGGCGGCGCCTTGTTCAGCGTGATCCGCAGCGATCTGCTCATGATGCCGGATGACTTCCGTGATGACGAAGTTCAAGAACTTCTCGGCGAAATCCGGATCCAGATGCGCATCTTCGGCAAGCTGCCGAAGACGGGCGATCTGGTATTCCTCGCGCGCCGGATCGGCCGGCGGCAACTTGTACTTGGCCTTCAAAACGCCGACCTCTTTGGTGCAGCGGAAGCGTTCGGCCAGGATGTGAACGAGCGCGGCGTCGATATTGTCGATCGACTGGCGGTAGCTCGAAAGCTGGGCTTTGACGTCTGGATCAATCATGGGGCAGGCGATCCTTTCACTTCTTCTTCGGCAATCCGGGCAGCCCCGGGAAACCACCGCCGAGACCCGGAAGCTTTGCGCCGCCAAGACCTGGCAAGCCGCCACCTAAACCGGGCATGCCCCCACCCGGCTTTCCAAGGCCCGCCGCTTCGGCCTGCTTCTGAAGTGCCTCCAGCTGCTTGGGGTCGATATTCGAAAGATCAGGCATTCCGCCCATCCCACCCACGCCGCCAAGGCCCATCTTGCCGGCAAGACCTCCCATCAGCTGCTTCATCATGCCGCCTTTGCCCTTGCCGCCCATCATCTTCATCATGTCCGCCATCTGGCGGTGCATCTTGAGCAGCTTGTTGATGTCGGCAGCGTCGGTGCCGGAGCCGGCGGCGATCCGCTTCTTGCGGGAATGCTTGAGGATGTCAGGGTTGGCGCGCTCAGCCTTCGTCATCGAAGAGATGATCGCAAGCTGGCGGCCGAAGAGGCTGTCATTCAGGCCGGCGGATGCCATCTTGTCCTTCATACCGGCCATGCCGGGCATCATGCTCATGATGCCGCCCATGCCGCCCATCTTCTGCATCTGGCGCAGCTGGTCGGCGAGGTCGTTGAGGTCGAATTTTCCCTTGGCCATCTTGGCGGCCATGGCAGCCGCCTTTTCGGCATCGATATTTTCCGCCGCGCGCTCGACGAGCGAGATGATATCGCCCATGCCAAGGATACGGTCTGCGATGCGGCGGGGATGGAATTCTTCCAGCTCGCTCATCTTTTCGCCGACGCCGATCAGCTTGATCGGCTTGCCGGTGACGGCGCGCATAGAGAGAGCCGCACCACCGCGGCCATCGCCGTCCATGCGGGTGAGCACGAGTCCGGTGATGCCGACGCGCTCGTCGAAATTGCGGGCCAGATTGACGGCGTCCTGACCGGTCAGTGAGTCCGCGACGAGCAGGATTTCATGCGGGTTCGACTTCTTCTTGATGTCGGCCATTTCGACCATCAAGGGCTCATCGATATGCGTACGGCCGGCGGTATCGAGGATGACGACGTCATGGCCGCCGAGCTTGGCTGCCTGCACGGCGCGCGCGGCGATATCCGTCGGTGACTGGCCGGCGATGACCGGAAGCGTGTCGACATTGGTCTGGGCGCCGAGCTGGCGAAGCTGCTCCTGGGCTGCCGGACGGCGTGTGTCGAGCGATGCCATCAGCACCCTCTTCTTCTCGCGCGTCGTCAGGCGGAGGGCGATCTTCGCCGTCGTCGTCGTCTTGCCGGAGCCCTGCAGGCCGACCATCATGATCACGACGGGGGCGGCAGCGTGCAGATCGACACCGGCGCCTTCGCCGCCCAGCATCTCGATCAGCTCGTCATGAACGATCTTTACGACCATCTGGCCGGGCTTGATCGATTTCAAAATCTCTGCGCCGACGGCCTTTTCGCGCACGCGATCGGTGAAGGAGCGTACGACATCGAGTGCAACGTCGGCTTCCAGCAATGCACGGCGAACCTCGCGCAGCGCTGCGGAAACATCGGCTTCCGAAAGCGCGCCACGGCCTGTCAGTCCATTCAGAATGGATCCAAGACGGTCCTGGAGGTTTTCAAACATCGGCTCTTCCTTGATACGTTTCGGGCAGGATTGGTATGCCCGGAAACGTCGTGCTTTTCGTTGGCGAAAACAAGACGCAAAGCCAAAAAGCACCCGAGGGCGCATCGCGCTGTCGGGTGTGGACCTCCGGGATCTCTTTATACCTTTATCGGGTCCCGGTCGGCGGCTCGAGTCTTGAAGCTCGTCACAGAATGAGCGGCGGTAAACAGGAAAGTGCGGATAAAGTCAAGAGAATGCGGAAAAATGACCGCATTGCCGGCTTGCGAAGCCCTCGGTGCCGCTTGTGTAATCTCAAGTGACACGGTCAAAAGTGCCGCCTCCATGAGTTTCGCCTCCATGAATTTCATTGTGTGAAAAAACGTGGCAGCCATGAGCGGCAATTGGGATTTCTGGATCGATCGCGGCAGCACCTTCACGGGTGGCCCGGACAGCTCCTTGACCGACCACAAGCTACTCTTTGGAATCCTGAAGCAATCGCAATCCGCCCGTTTAGGGCATTGGCGATGTGCTCGGCCTTAGGACCGGGGTCGCGCCTATCCCCCTTTGGACGCATCGGTGCCGTCAAGATGGGCACGACGGCGCGACCAGGCGAGGCTTGTGGCCGGCGAGCGGTTATCGTCATAACGCCGACGGGAGACGGATACGGCGCGGTTTGAGGTCCAGCTGGTGCCCAGCTGGCAAGATTTGCCAGGTCGTGCTTTAATTCGGGTGCGATCCCGAACCGTGTGCGCTGATGATTGCATCGGCCTCTTTGCCGTAGATCTCCTCGAAGTGATCGAAGGCTTTGGAGAAGTATCCGATTCCTTGCGTAGCGGAGCGCAACGTGCGGGCCAATTCGTCGAGCGCTGCACCGGGAACGAGTGCCCGGAAGACATCCCATCCTTTGGCGCTCTCATCGCGATCGAAGCCGAGCACCTGACCCTTGAGTGCCGAGACGATCGCCACCATGCTGCCAGAGAAGATGGATGGTATGTGGATTTCGACCCGGACTACCGGCTGCATCAGCACCGCCGCTGCCTCTGACAGTGCCTGCCGTACCCCCATCCGTGCCGCTGCCCGGAAGGCGAAGTCGGAGCTGTCGACGGAGTGGTACTGGCCGTCGGTGAGCGTCACGTCGACATCGATCACCTGAAAGCCGAGCGGGCCTTTCTCCATGGCTTCACGGGCGCCGGCCTCCACCGCCGGAATGTAGTTCCGCGGAACGGTGCCACCTTTGACCGTCTCTCCGAAGGTGAAGCCCTGGCCCCGTTCATTGGGACGCACACTCAGCTGCACGTCTGCGAACTGCCCTGCGCCACCCGTCTGCTTGCGGTGACGATAGTGGACGTTCGAGGGCTTTGAGATCGTTTCCCGATAGATCGGGTTCGGCGATCGATCCGTGACTTCGACGCGGAATACCTCCGACAGGGTCTTGCGCAGATCGCGCAAATGCATCGGTCCTTGCGCGCAGATCAGCTGCGCGCCTGTTCCCTCCTCCTGCATCACCTTCAGGCCGCGATCGGTCTCGGCCAGCTTTGCAAGCGTCGCCGAGAGCTTTGTTTCGTCGCGCTCGGTGCCCGGAACAAGGATGCGTTCGAGCATCGGCGTCGGCGGTGCCGTCCAAGCGGGAGGTGCCAGTGCCTCGGCCGCTGTCAGCAAGGCGGGTGCGGGCAAGTGATCTGACTTGACTGCGGCGAAAATCCTGCCGCGTGCCGAGTTGCCGGCAAGCGGACGGCCGTTTCCTCCCTCCTGAACCGACCCGAGACTAGCGCCGCCCAACGCAGCGCCCTGTTTCAGTCCGTCGGCAAGCGCACGGATGAGAATCGTCTTTCCAACGCTCGGCCGGTGGTAGGCGTGGAAGCTCACGGCAGCCAATGCCGTTTCGTCCAGGCTGGCGGTGGCAGCCAGCCGGCTCTTCAGGGCTTCAACAGGCGGCGCTTCGTGGCGCAGCGTCTTCATCAGCCGCTTGATGCCATTGCTGTGGGATGCTGCGCCGAAGAGCACGGGAATGACCTTGTTTTCCTTCAGGATCCGCGAGGCGATGGCAAAGAGAGCGTCGCTTGGTAGTTCGCGGTCCTCGATCAGTTCCTCGAGAAGCCAGTCATCGTACTCGGAAAGCTGTTCCAGCAATTCGGAACGTGCCTCGTGCTCGCGCGCTGCAGCACTGTCGGGAAGTTCGACGAGGGCCGAAGGCTGGCCTTCCTGGTAGCGCCAGGCGCGCTCCGAAATCAGGTCGCAGCTGCCGACCACAACATCTCCGTCGCGGATCGGTATCTGCCGCAGGACGAGGGGGTGGCTGGAATAGGCCTGCAGGGCCGCGATGACATCGCGCAGGCGCCCCTGCGGCTCGTCCATGCGGTTCACAAAAAGAATGCAGGGTGTTCCCGAAGCTTCGATGGCGCGCAGATAGGGTGCTGCCAGCACCGCCTCGTCCGGCGTCGGCGATACGCAAAGGATGCAAGCATCGCTTGCCAGCAATGAATCCTGGGCAAGCGCCAGCGCCTCGTTCGCGCCGGGTGTATCCAGCGCACACCATCCCTCGCTTCCGAATTCGAATTCCGTCAGGCTCGATCCGTATGGCGAGACGGACTTTCTCGGTGTCCCTTCGAGCGAAGCCAGTTTTGCGACGAGCGTCGACTTTCCCGTCTGCGAGGGTCCAAGTACCGTGAAGCAGCGCATCGGCCATCCTCCCTTTGCCAAGAACACGCATCCGATTGTCAAGAATGCCTTCAACCGTTGAAAAGTGCTAGGCCATTGCGACTTTTCTCCAGCATGAGGCGGCGGCTGTCCCCTCATGAGACAGTTTTGCCTGGGCAGCATGGCGTCTGCCTTGCCGGGCTCCCCACGCGATTACCGGCGAAGAAGGGCGAATGAGCGAAGCGTCGCTGGCCAGTCATTGCCCGCACCCACTGGTAATTCCCGCGCGTTTCCGCCATATACAGCCGAAATGGACACGGAATGATCCTATGAGCGCAACGGTCGAATTCGCGAAGATGAACGGGCTTGGCAACAAGATCCTGGTCGTCGACATGCGCGGCCGCGCCGACAAGGTGACGCCTGCTGCGGCAATTGCGCTCAATGCCCATCCCGATACAGCCTTCGACCAGATCATGGCGATCCACGACCCAAAGGCTCAAGGGACCGATGCCTGGATCGATATCCTGAATTCCGATGGATCAAAGGCGCAAGCCTGCGGCAATGGCACGCGTTGCGTGGTGCAGGCTCTTGCCGCGGAAACCGGCAACAAGGTTTTCACTTTCCAGACGGTGGCAGGCATCCTCAATGCCGTCGAACATGACGACGGTACGATCTCGGTCGACATGGGCAAGCCTGTTTTCGACTGGGACAAGATCCCGCTAGCGGAAGAATTTCACGATACCAGCCGCATTGAACTCCAAATCGGCCCGATCGACAGCCCGGTCCTGCATTCGCCATCCACCATGTCGATGGGCAACCCGCATGCCGTCTTCTGGGTCGACAGGGACGTGATGTCCTTTGATCTTGCGCGCATCGGACCGTTGCTTGAGAATCATCCGATGTTTCCCGAGCGCGCCAATATCACGCTGGCGCAAGTCACCTCGCCGGCATCGATCACGACACGGACATGGGAGCGCAGTGCGGGTTTGACGTTTGCCTGCGGTTCGGCTGCCTGCGCAACAGCGGTTTGCGCTGCCCGCACAGGCCGCACCGGCCGCAAGGTCGAGATTCATGTCGCCAGCGCCAAGCCGCCCGGTATATTGTCGATCGAATGGCGCGACCGCGACGACCACGTGATCATGACCGGCCCTGCCGAATGGGAATGGTCCGGTACGGTGGACCCCTCCACCGGCTCGTGGGCGCGCGATCAGGCGCAGGGGGCCGAGGCGCGGTGAGCGGCGTTGAGGTCATTACCTTCGGCTGCCGTCTCAACACCTACGAATCCGAAGTGATGCGGGCGGAGGCGGAAAGGGCCGGGCTCAACAACGCCATTTTGGTGAACACTTGCGCTGTCACAGGCGAGGCCGTGCGTCAGGCGCGGCAGGCCATCCGCCGCGCACGACGCGAGAATCCGCATGCCCGTATCATCGTGACGGGCTGCGCAGCCCAGACCGAAAAGCAGACCTTCGCAGAAATGGCCGAGGTCGACGCCGTTCTCGGCAACGAGGAGAAGCTGATCACCGCTTCATATCGCGCCCTGCCCGATTTCGGAGTGGCTGCGGAAGAGAAGCTGCGCGTCAACGACATCATGAGTGTGCGCCAGACGGCGCCGCAGATGGTGAAGCACATCGACGGGCATGTGCGCGCCTTTATCCAGGTGCAGAACGGCTGCGACCATCGCTGTACCTTCTGCATCATCCCCTATGGCCGCGGTAATTCGCGCTCCGTGCCCATGGGCGCCGTGGTCGATCAGGCGCGCAACCTCGTTGAAAGCGGCTACAGAGAGATCGTGTTGACAGGTGTCGATGCCACCAGTTACGGCGCCGACCTGCCCGGCGAACCGACGCTCGGGCTGCTTGCCAAGACGCTTCTGAAGCAGGTTCCTGACATCCGCCGACTGCGGCTGTCATCGATCGATAGCATCGAGGTGGACAAGCACCTGTTTGATCTGGTTGCCGATGAACCGCGTTTCATGCCGCACCTGCATCTTTCGCTGCAACATGGCGACGACATGATCCTGAAGCGCATGAAGCGGCGGCATTCACGCGCTGATGCGCTGGCCTTCGTCGATCAGGTTCGCCGTCTGCGTCCACAGATGTGCTTCGGCGCGGATATGATCGCCGGTTTCCCGACCGAGACCGAACAGATGTTCGAAAATGCCGTCAGCCTGGCGGAAGAAGCGAAGATCGCGCATCTGCACGTCTTCCCTTATAGCCCTCGTCCAGGCACGCCGGCAGCCCGCATGCCGCAGTTCGACCGGTCGATCGTCAAGGATCGTGCGGTACGGCTTCGTGCTACTGGACATCAGCTTCATCAGTCCCATCTGGATCAGATGGTCGGAACGCGGCAATGGCTGCTGGTGGAAAACAACGGGCTTGCACATACCGAAAACTTCACGCTTGTCGCAGCCCCCGGTCTTCGCCCGCGTTCGTTCGTCGAGGCAAACATCACTGGCCATAATGGCAAACATCTCGACATGCAATTGACAGCCGCCGACGCGGCCTGATTTCACGGAATTCCCATGGCGCTCAGTTTCATCAAAAAGGTCTTCACCTTCGGCAAGGAAAAGCCGGCGGAAGAGCAGGCGCCAGAGGCTTCGGAGACAAAAGTTCTCGAAGCCGAACTGGAGCCGCATTCGCGCGAGGAACACTTGCCGCTCGCAAGTGATCCCGTTTTGCCGGAGGAGATGGATACCGCAGGCGGCCCGGCTGCGGACGCTTTAGAGCATTCCGAAGACGCCGAAGAGTCGGCGATCCTTCCGGCATCCTACCAGATCGGCGATCTTGGAGTGATACCACTCTCGTTGCTGGAGGCCGAGGCTCAAGCCGAGCCAGAGACGTCAGCGCAAGAAGCGCCCTTGGCGGAGACACCCCCCTTAGTCCCCTCGGGACATCTCCCCCACGAGGGGGGAAATCAGTTGGCGGACGAGCCGCCCCTTTCCGATGCTTCTGATGAAGTCACGGATATTCTTCCAGAAGAGATTTCCGGGACGGCTGAGGGAGGGCAAAGCGCTCCTACTCAGTCAATCTCCCTCCTTGTGGAGGAGGTGTCCGGCAGGGTGGAGGGGGATGCTCCTCGCCCTGAAGCGGATGGAGAGCATGCTTCAAGGACGGAACCTGTACTTCCCAAGGGGTTTGCAACCACTCCGAAAATCACCGAACCTGAGCCGGTTGCACCTGCGCCGAAACTCAGCTGGTTCCAGCGTCTGCGTGCCGGTCTCGCGCGTACTTCGTCGCAACTCACGGGCCAGATTTCCGCGCTCTTCACCAAGCGCAAACTGGACGACGACACGCTTCAGGATCTCGAAGATCTGCTGATACAAGCCGACCTCGGCGTCGAGACCGCCATGCGTGTCACCGATACGCTTGCTTCCGAACGCTATGGCAAGGATGTGACCGGCGAGGATGTCAGTCGCATCATGGCGTCGGAAATTGCCAAAGTGTTGAAGCCGGTCGCAAAGCCTTTGCAGCTCGATCTCACCCACAAGCCGCATGTCATTCTCGTCGTCGGCGTCAACGGCACCGGCAAGACGACGACGATCGGCAAGCTGGCGTCGAAGCTTTCGGGTGCCGGATTGAAAGTCATGGTGGCGGCGGGCGATACTTTCCGCGCCGCAGCGATCGAGCAGTTGAAGATCTGGGCCGATCGCACGAAGTCGGAATTCATCGGCACGAAGCTTGGTGCGGACGCTGCAGGTCTCGCCTACGACGCCTTCGAGCAGGCGAAGGCGAAAAAGTGCGACGTGCTGATCATCGATACCGCCGGCCGTTTGCAAAACAAGGCGGAGCTGATGGCGGAGCTTGAAAAGATCGTCCGCGTGCTCGGCAAGCTCGATCCCGACGCCCCGCATACGGTGCTGCAGACACTGGATGCGACCACCGGCCAGAACGCTCTCAATCAGGTCGAAATCTTCCGCAATGTTGCGGGCGTCAACGGCCTGATCATGACCAAGCTCGACGGTACGGCAAGGGGCGGCATCCTCGTTGCGATCTCCGCCAAGCACAAGCTACCGGTCTATTTCATCGGCGTCGGGGAAGGCGTAGACGATCTGGAGCCCTTCGAGGCCGAGGATTTCGCTCAAGCCATTGCCGGCCTTGGGCAATGATGCCACAGATAAGCCGGAACAGCGCGCAAGCCGCGCGAACGACGAACAGGTTTGACGAATTCATGACCACTGAAAGCGATATTACTCCCAGCGCCGCCGACCGGCACCATCCGATGCTGAAGCTGGCGCTGGAACTCGGGCCGCTGCTGATCTTCTTCTTCTCCAATCTGCGCGGCGCCTGGCTGGTCGAGAGGTTCCCTGCATTGTCCGAACTCGGCGGGCCGCTCTTCGTGGCGACGGGGCTTTTCATGGCCGCGACGATCGTCTCGCTCGTCGTTTCCAAGCTCGTCCTTGGCCATCTGCCGATCATGCCCTTCGTGTCGGGCATCGTTGTTTTGATCTTCGGTTCGCTGTCGATCTACCTGCAGAACGAAACCTTCATCAAAATGAAGCCGACGATTGTCAATACGCTGTTCGGTGTCGCGCTGCTGGGCGGGCTTGCCTTTGGCAGGTCGCTGCTCGGCTACGTCTTCAACGCGGCCTTTCAGCTCGACGCCGACGGCTGGCGCAAGCTGACGGTCCGTTGGGGCGTTTTCTTCCTGTTCCTTGCCGTTCTAAACGAAGTCGTCTGGCGCAATTTCTCCGATGATTTCTGGGTGACCTTCAAGGTCTGGGGGACGATGCCGATCACCATCATCTTCACCATGGCGCAGATGCCGCTCATCCTGAAGCATTCGATAACGCCTGCAGGAGAGACCGAGAAGTGACGGCATTCAGCGCTGCGCAAAGAGCGAGGCATCAGAATTTCTGGTTCGCCGCCTGCCTGGCGGTTTTGATCGTTCAGATCGCTGCCGAATACCTAATGGGCCGCACGCCGATCTGCGCCTGCGGCTATGTCAAGCTGTGGGAAGGCGTCGTCAACTCGAGCGGCAATTCCCAGCATCTTTCGGACTGGTACACGCCGTCCCACATCATTCACGGCTTCCTGTTCTATGGGCTGGCGCATCTCGTACTGCGTAACAGACCGATCGCCGTCCGCCTGCTTCTGGCGCTCGTCGTCGAATCCGGCTGGGAACTGCTCGAGAACTCGCCGATCATCATCGACCGCTACCGTGCGGCGACGATCTCCCTCGATTATTACGGCGATAGTATCCTGAACTCGGCCATGGACACGGTCTTTATGGTCGCCGGCTTCTTCTTCGCAGCCCGCGCTCCGATCGCGCTCACAGTCGCCATCGCGATCTTCTTCGAGATTTTCACGGGTTACATGATCCGTGACAACCTGACGCTCAACGTGCTGATGCTGATCTGGCCCGTCGAGGCGGTCAAGGTCTGGCAGAGTGCGGGTTAGGAAACCGGTTTCCCGAGCGCCTTTTCCATTGCCGGATAGAGGCCTTCCTTGAGGCTGACATCATCGAAGGGGCCGACGCGTTTATAGAGGATCGTGCCGTCGGCGGCGACCAGGTAACTCTCCGGAATGCCATAGACGCCCCAGTCGATCGCCGCCTTGCCATTCGGATCGACGCCGATTGCGGCATAGGGGTTTCCGAGCTCGCCAAGGAAACGCAGCGCGCTGTCGTTCTTGTCCTTGTAGTTGATCGCGACGATGTTCAGCCGGTCGTCCTTTGCCAGTTCCGTCAGGATTGGATGCTCTTCCCGGCAAGGAAGGCACCAGGAGGCAAAGACATTGACCAGCGTCAGCTTGCCCTTGATCGCGCTATCGGTCAGGGGCGGCCGATTGGATCCTTCGAGCGATGGCAGGTTTAATTCCGGAGCTTTGGTGCCGATCAGTGCCGAAGGGATCTCGGAAATGTTCTTGCCGTGGAAATCCTGATCGTAAAGCATCTTTGCTGCCGTCGCGGCAATGCCGCCGAAAACGACAAGCGGGATCAATGCCAGCGCGTAACGGGCAAAGCCGCGTGGTTTTGGCCGATCTGCTTGGGGCGTGCTCATTCGCTATCCTTCGGACGCGCCGAACGGCGGCGGATACCGGAAGCTTCCAGGGCTGCCAGTTCCTTCTGCCGCGCGCGCCCGTCCACCCAGATCCACAGCGTTACGGCGATGGTGACGAAAGCTGCGAACCCATAGGAACTGTAAACATAAAAGGCATGCGTCATCGATCAATCCTCACGACTTGCCATGCGCGCGGCAAGACGGCGCTGGGCGGCGACGCGGCGCCGCCAGATTTCGTTGCGCATCGCCGTAATGTGCAGCGTGAAGAAGAGCAGCGAGAATCCGATTGCCATCACGAAAAGCGGGCGCAGGAATTCCGGGTCGATCGCCGGGCCGGCGAGGCGCACCACGCTCGCAGGCTGATGCAGCGTATTCCACCAGTCGACCGAGAACTTGATGATCGGGATATTGACGAATCCGACGAGGATCAGAACCGCGGTGACCCGCGCGGCCCTTGACGGATCATCGATGGCGCGGTTCAGCGCGATCAGGCCGAGATACATCAGGAAGAGGATGAAGACGGACGTCAGCCGCGCGTCCCAGACCCACCAGGTGCCCCACATGGGCTTGCCCCAGAGAGAACCGGTGACCAATGCAAGGAGCGTGAAGGCGGCACCGAGCGGTGCTGCGGCCTTGGCAGCGACATCGGCCAGCGGATGGCGCCAGACGAGCGTGCCGATCGCCGAGATGCTCATCACGGTGTAGCACATCATCGAAAGCCAGGCCGAAGGCACATGGAGATACATGATGCGGACCGTTTCGCCCTGCTGGTAGTCGCCTTTCGTCGAGAAGCTGAGGTACAATCCGATGATGAGACAGAGCGCCGTTGCCGCCGCCATCCACGGGATGGTGCGCTGCGCCAGCGCCAGAAACCGCGTCGGATTGGCGAGATCGCTGATTTTGCTGATGGCAAGGCTTGTTTCGTTCATGAACGGTTCTTTACCTTGAACGCGGTGTTCCCGCAATTGATCGTGATCAAAGAGCCAATCAATCCGATGTGTTTCGCAGCGCAAGTGCTGCGGCTGCCGGACCGATGACGGCAAAGAACATCGTCAATGCGATCAGAATGAGGAAGGGCGGCAGGAAGGGTGCCGGATCTTCCACTGCCGCATAGGTGGCGCTGACGCCGAAGATCAGCACCGGAATGGTCAATGGCAGAACAAGGATCGAGACCAGCAGCCCGCCGCGCGGAAGGGCGACGGCGACAGCCGCGCCGACGGCGCCGATGAAGGTGATGGCGGGCGAGCCGGCCAAGAGCGTTAGCATCGTCGCACCGATCGCGACCTCGTCCATGTTCATGAAGAGACCGAGGAACGGGGAGGCAATCACCAATGGCAGGCTCGTCGCCGTCCAATGCGCGAAGCATTTGACAAGAACCGTCAGCACGAGCGGCGTTTCCTGCATCAGCATCAAGTCCAGCGAACCGTCGTCGCGTTCGGCTTGGAAAAGCCGGTCAAGGCCCAGCAAAGCCGCAAGCAGCGCGCCAATCCAGACGATGGCAGGGCCGATCCTGGAAAGCAGGTTCAGGTCCGGCCCGACGCCGAACGGGATGACAGCGACGACGGTGAGGAAAAACAGCACGCCGATCAGAGCGCCGCCGCCGGCGCGGATGGAGAGTTTCAGATCGCGCAAGAAGAGGGCGGTCATGCGAGGTGTCCTTCTTCGCGGATGGCTAAGGACCCCTCTCCAACCCCTCCCCACAGGAGGAAGGGGCTAACGTGCGGCGCTGTTTGCTGCCGACAAATTTCCGATCCGCAAGCTGCGACGGTTCGACTTACATAAGAGCTTGCAGCACCAAAGCCTCTCCCTTTTGTGGTGAGCGGTTGGGAAGAGGACTTGTCCTGGTGTGCCACAAGCTTCATCAACCCCAAACTCCTCGATCCACGCCCGCAAACCCCGTCATCTTCAATTCCCGGGCACTCTCAAGCCCGAGCGGCTGATGGGTCGCGGCGACAACGATGCCGCCCTTTCTCCGGTGGGTGTCGATGAGATCGGCAAACAAGCGGTCGGCGCTCGCATCGAGCGCTGCGGTCGGTTCGTCGAGAATCCAGACCGGGCGGTAGGCCACGAGCAGCTTGGCGAAGGCAAAGCGGCGTTGCTGGCCGGCGGAGAGATAACCGAAAGGAAGATGCGTAATATCCGAAAGTCCGACGGCCTCGGCGGCGTCTTCGATCGATAGTTCCGAGGCGCCGAGGACGTCGCCGAGAAAGTCTTGCCAGAAGGCGAGATTTTCGGAAACGGTCAGCTCGCTTTTCATCGCATTGCGGTGGCCGAGATAGTGGCTGACTTCGCGCGAATTCCGGTCCGTTTCACCACGCGAATCAGTGAATTCAACTGTGCCCCTTTCGGGCCTTAAAAGACCGGCAACGACGCGCAGCAAAGTGGACTTTCCCGATCCGTTTTTCCCAGTCAAAACCAGCGCTTCGCCTGCGTCGAGGCGAAAGGATACGTCTGCGAAAATCAGGTCTTCGCCCCGCCTGGCAGCGAGATTGGAGGCGTCGAGATGCATAGGTTTTCCGTTCAATAAGTTTTTAGTCACCGCGACGCAAAAAATGTCCCAAATGGGCCGAGCCCTCTCTGGCACCTTTCTTAGAAATTATCTATAAGACCCGCAACCACGCCAGCGGCCGGCGTGAATTTCATCCTTGCGCCGAACTTGGAGAAACCTCTCCACGTGCGGACAGCGGAAATGGCCGTACCCGCATCCTGATGTGCATTAGTGCATAGGCGTCCGCACGACTGTGTTGGCTATCAGAAACGGGGTCTCTCGTGTCTAAATCTCTTGACAGCTTCAATTGTCGCTCCACGCTTTCCGTGAACGGAAAGGACTACGTCTATTACAGCCTACCGAAGGCTGAAGCGAATGGTCTTAAGGGCGTGTCGAAGCTTCCCTATTCGATGAAGGTTCTGCTCGAGAACCTGCTGCGCTTCGAAGACGGCCAGTCGGTCACCAAGGAGCACATCCTTGCCGTCGCCGAATGGCTGAACAACAAGGGCTCCGTCGAAAACGAAATCGCCTATCGCCCGGCGCGCGTGCTGATGCAGGACTTCACTGGCGTTCCTGCGGTGGTCGACCTTGCTGCGATGCGCGACGCAATGGTCTCGCTCGGCGGCGATCCTGAAAAGATCAACCCCCTCGTGCCCGTCGACCTCGTCATCGACCATTCCGTCATCGTCGATGAATTCGGCACGCCGCAGGCCTTCGCCAAGAACGTCGAACTGGAATACCAGCGCAACGGCGAGCGCTACCGCTTCCTGAAGTGGGGCCAGCAGGCATTCAAGAACTTCCGCGTCGTTCCTCCTGGCACCGGCATCTGTCACCAGGTCAACCTCGAATATCTCGGCCAGACCGTGTGGACGAAGGATGAGGACGGTGAGACGATCGCCTATCCGGACACCTGCGTCGGTACCGACTCGCACACGACGATGATCAACGGACTCGGCGTTCTGGGCTGGGGCGTCGGCGGTATCGAAGCAGAAGCCGCCATGCTCGGCCAGCCGGTCTCCATGCTCCTGCCAGAAGTCATCGGCTTCAAGCTCACCGGCAAGCTCAAGGAAGGCGTCACGGCGACGGACCTCGTTCTGACCGTCGTGCAGATGCTGCGCAAGAAAGGCGTCGTTTCGAAGTTCGTCGAGTTCTTCGGCCCCGGCATGGACAACATGCCGCTCGCCGACCGTGCGACGATCGGCAACATGGGTCCGGAATACGGCGCGACCTGTGGCTTCTTCCCGGTCGACGGCGAAACCGTCAACTACCTCACCATGTCCGGCCGCACCCATGACCGGATCGCGCTCGTTGAAGCCTATTCGAAGGCGCAAGGCATGTGGCGCGAAGGCGATGGTTCCGACCTCGTCTTCACCGACACGCTGGAACTCGACCTCGGCGACGTCGTGCCGTCGATGGCAGGTCCGAAGCGTCCTGAGGGCCGCATCGCGCTCGAAGACATCGCGTCCGGTTTTGCCACGTCGATGGACGCCGACTACAAGAAGCCCGGCCAGCTTTCGAACCGTTATGCGGTCGAAGGCACGGACTTCGATCTCGGCCATGGCGACGTTGCCATTGCCGCCATCACATCGTGCACCAATACCTCCAACCCGTCGGTTCTGATTGCTGCCGGCCTGCTCGCCCGCAACGCCGTTGCCAAGGGCCTGAAGACCAAGCCCTGGGTCAAGACTTCGCTGGCGCCTGGATCGCAGGTCGTCGGCGAATATCTTGCCAAGTCCGGCCTGCAGGCCGACCTAGACAAGCTCGGCTTCAACCTCGTCGGCTTCGGCTGCACGACCTGCATCGGCAATTCCGGCCCGCTGCCGGCGCCGGTCTCAAAGACGATCAACGACAAGGGCCTCATCGTTTCGGGCGTGCTTTCGGGCAACCGCAACTTCGAAGGCCGTATCTCGCCGGATGTCCAGGCGAACTATCTGGCATCCCCGCCGCTCGTCGTTGCCTATGCGCTCGCCGGCACCGTCCAGAAGGACCTGACCAAGGAGCCGATCGGCGAAGACCAGAACGGCAAGCCGGTCTATCTCAAGGACATCTGGCCGACCTCGAAGGAAGTTCAGGAGTTCATCCTCAAGTACGTCACCCGCGAACTTTACGAAACGAAGTATGCCGATGTTTTCAAGGGTGATGAAAACTGGCAGGCCGTCCAGGTGCCCCCAGGGCAGACCTACGCCTGGGACGACGACTCGACCTACGTCCAGAACCCGCCTTACTTCGTCGGCATGGGCAAGAAGGGCAGCGGCACCTCGGACATCAAGGGTGCCCGCGTCCTGGGCCTGTTCGGCGACAAGATCACCACCGACCACATTTCTCCGGCCGGTTCGATCAAGGCTGCTTCGCCGGCCGGTTCTTATCTGCTCGAGCACAATGTCGGGGTCGCGGACTTCAACCAGTACGGCACGCGCCGCGGTAACCATGAAGTGATGATGCGTGGCACCTTCGCCAACATCCGCATCCGCAACCACATGCTCGGCCCGAACGGCAGGGAAGGCGGCTACACGATCCACTATCCGTCGAAGGAAGAGGAATCGATCTACGACGCTGCCATGAAGTACAAGGCAGAGGGCGTTCCGCTCGTCATCTTCGCCGGTGTCGAATACGGCAACGGTTCGTCGCGCGACTGGGCAGCGAAAGGCACCAACCTGCTCGGCGTCAAGGCCGTTATCGCCCAGTCCTTCGAGCGTATCCACCGCTCGAACCTGGTCGGCATGGGTGTCATCCCCTTCGTCTTCGAAGACGGCACGACCTGGCAAAGCCTTGGCCTCAAGGGTGACGAGACCGTGACCATCGAGGACCTGGAAAACATCAAGCCACGCGAGAAGAAGATCGCCAAGATCACCTACAGCGACGGCACGGTGAAGGAGGTTCCCCTCCTGTCGCGCGTCGATACGCTCGACGAAGTAATCTACCTCAACAACGGCGGCATCCTGCAGACGGTTCTGCGCGATCTCGCTGCCTGATTGTTAACAAACATGCCAGATAGTGGCCGCCGGAGAGCAATCTCCGGCGGTTTTTCTTTGCGGGTTTCCATCTCACGCCGATGTGTTCTAGCAGCGATGCCGACGGGCGGCGTCTCACCCCTTCGTGACTTCCCGTTTGCAGCGGGAAGGATTATCTCTACGGGCGTAAGTCAGGGCCTGCGGTTTTCTCTCTGCTGCGCGTCTCTGGAAAAGAGGTTGGAATGTCGCCGCGTTTTTTGATTTCGCTGGTCGCCGGTATGGTGCTTACAGCGCCGCTTCATGCCGAAGATGGCAAACCGAAAGGCGTCGTTGAACTTTTCACCTCGCAGGGATGCTCCTCCTGTCCTCCCGCCGATGCAGCCTTCCGGAAGCTGGTTAGCCAGGGCGATGTCATCGCACTCGCCTATCATGTGGACTACTGGAATTATCTTGGGTGGACGGACACGCTCAGTTCGAAGGAAAACACCGAGCGCCAATATGGTTATGCGCGGATGATGGGCCGCAGCAACGTCTACACGCCGCAGGTCGTGGTGAACGGCCGCGATCACCTGACTGGCTCGGACCTTTCTGCCATCTATGGCAAGATCGATGCGTTTTCGACGGAAGGCAAAGGCTTGTCCGTGCCCGTGGACGCGCAGTTGCGCGGCGACGAGCTCGAGATCAAGATCGGCGCCGGCGAGGGTAAGGCCAATGTCGTACTCGTCTATTTCGACAAGGAAAAGACGATCGACGTCGAAAAGGGCGAAAACAGCGGCAAGAAGATTTCCTATCTAAACAGCGTCAGCGATGTCGAGACAGTCGGCATGTGGGATGGCAAGGCGGCGAGCCTGACGCTGCCCGCAAGCGTTCTGCAGAAGCCAGGACTGGAGGGTTGCGCCATCCTGCTTCAGGCCACGACCGCGGACGGAGATCCGGCTGCGATTGTCGGCGCAACAATCGTCATGGCAGGCAAGAATATCTGATCGGTTTGCCGCTTCGAGGCGGATGGAACGAGGCGGCCCGGCTGATCGTATTCGGGGCTGGGGTTAAGGTCGATACGCTCAGCCGGGCCCTTTGGCGCGCTGGCGCCAAATCGGTGAGCGAACTTCCTCCGGAAATGAGGCGCTGTTTTGACTGAAATGCGGCACTTGGGAGATTGCACAGCATATGTTTAATGTGATGGTAGCTGCACTTGCAATTTGATGTGGCTCGGGCAAACTGTCGTTCTCCTGTCATAAGTGGAGGCTTGGGAGACTGATGACAGATCAGCCGGATTTGCGGCATGGCGACGCCCGTTCCGCCAGTAGTAGTTCCTCGGTCGTCGTCGATTTAAAAGAATACAAGCAAAGCAAGGACCCACCGCCGGTGACCTTTCACCGTCGCGAGCTGGATGCGATTCTGTGGATCTACGGAAGGATGGTTGGCGAAGGCGAGTGGAAAGATTACGCGATCGACCATCTGAAGGAGAAGGCGGTCTTCGCCGTGTTCAAACGTTCAGGCGAGATGCCGCTTTTCCGCATCGAGAAAGATCCGAGGCTCGCCGCCAAGCAGGGCGCTTATTGCGTGATCAATGCAAACGGCATGATCCTGAAGCGCGGCCATGACCTGCAGCAGGTGCTGAAGGTCTTCAACAAGGTGCTGAAACTCGTCGAGACCTGACGGCGTCAGCCCTCAAACAGCGTACCAGGATAGACCGACGGATTAGGATCGCTGTCTTTGCCATCGCCGAGCGGACGCTGCATGATCATAGTGTCCAGCCAGCGGCCGTGTTTGTAGCCGGTACCCTTCAGCAGGCCGGTCTCTTCGAAACCCAATGCGCGATGAAGCGCGATCGAAGCCGGATGAGCGCCGCCGACGATGGCTACCATCTGGCGGAAGCCGAGTTCGGTGCAGCGTGAAATCAGCGCTGTTAGCAGTGCCCGGCCAATGCCAAGGCCGCGCGCTGCAGGCGCGAGATAGATTGAATCCTCCACGATCCAGCGATAGGCGGGCCGGGTGCGGAAGGCGGAAGCATAAGCATAGCCGAGCAGCGCTCCATTCTCATCAACCGCCGCGATATAAGGATACCCAAGACTGGTATTCGCCGAGAAGCGGGAGGCCATTTCGGATTCCGAAGGCGGGATGATCTCGTAGCTCGCGACGCCGTTGAGGACTGATTCGCGATAGATTTCCGCGATTGCGGGAAGGTCGGAAGGAGTGGCGTCACGAAGAAAGAAAGGCATTGGATCGGCCGGTCATTGATGAATGCCTTTAGAAAACATTCCGTCGCTCGACGTGCAATAAAAAAGGCGGCCGGAGCCGCCTTTTCGGAGATGCTTTCACTTACCTGCGGTTGCCGAGGAACTGCAACAGGAACATGAAGAGGTTGATGAAGTCGAGATAGAGCGTCAGCGCGCCGATGATCGCCTTCCGGCCGGCGACGGCAACGTCATCGGCTTCGAAGTACATTTCCTTGATTCGCTGCGTATCGTAGGCGGTAAGGCCTGCGAAGATCAGGACGCCGATCACCGAGATCGCGAATTGCATCGCGGAAGAGGCCAGGAAAATGTTGACGAGCGAAGCGATGATCAGGCCGAAGAGGCCCATGATCAGGAACGAGCCCATTGCCGACAGGTCACGTTTTGTCGAGTAGCCGTAAAGCGACAGTGCGCCGAAGGAGGCTGCCGTGATGAAGAACGTCTGAACGACGCTCTCGCCCGTGTAGATCAGCAAAAGCGACGAGAGCGACAATCCGACCAGCGCGGCATAGACCCAGAAGGTCGTCTGCGCTGCGGAAACGCTCATGCGGCCGATCCGGAAGCTCAAGAAAAACACCAGAGCTAGCGGAGCGAAGATCACGACCCACTTCAGCGGGCTCACATAGATCGCCTGGCCGAAGGCGGTCAATTGACCATCGGCAAAAGCGAGCTGGAATGACAGAAATGCCGCTACACCCGTGATCGCCAGACCCAGCGCCATCAGGTTGTAGACCTTGAGCATATAGGAGCGCAGGCCCTGATCGATCATCTCGCCAGTTTGTGCGCGGCTTTGGTAGTTACGAAGGTCAGCCATAGTTTCCTCTTAAAAGCTCCGATGGGAATACGGTGTCGGGCTATACGACCCGGGCGCCGCTGCGGAGCTCCAGCATGCCTACCGGTAATATGAGCCTTTCGCCTTTTGCAAACAAGGCCCTTGCAACCCGCGATCGGGTTAAATCGCCGTAAGGTGAAGGGATTTTATCAGCCGCCAATTCATAGTTCGCGCAAAACGGGTGCTGCCTTCTGGCCGAGAATGCGCCAGGTGCCGATGAGCCCGATGCCGACTGTCAGGACCAGGGCGGTGACGAGCGTGAGGCCGGCGACATCCGGCAGGAAGGTCGAAGGCATCCGCATGATGCGGCTGACGATGAACCAGGCCGCAGCTCCGCCGGCGATCAATGCAAAGACCGCTGTTGCAACCCCCAGGATCAGATATTCGTAGCTGAAGGCGCGGATGAGCATCGCCCGCGTCGCGCCAAGCGTCTTCAGGACGACGGCGTCGTGCGTTCGGGCCCGGTTGCCGGCGGCAAGCGCGCCGGCAAGCACCAGAACGGAGGAGATGAGCGCAACGGAGGCGGCAGCGCGGATTGCGGTTGCGAGCTGCGCGACGAGCGTGTTGACAATATCGATTGCGTCCTTGACGCGCACGCTGGTGATCGTTGGGTACGTATTGGTCACGGATTTCAGGATAGCCGCTTCTATGGCCGGCGTCGCCGAGGGATCGGTAAGCGTTGCCAGCCATGCATGCGGAGCGCCGCGGAAGGTATTCGGCGAGAAGACCATGACGAAATTGATCGATAGCGATTCCCACTCGACTTTCCGCAGATTTGCGATCTTGGCCGTCAGGTTACGGCCGAGCACGTTTACGGTGACGGTATCGCCGATTTTGAGGCCGAGTTCCCTGGCTTCTTCCGAGGAGAAGGAGACAAGCGGTTCGCCGCTGTAGTCCTGCGGCCACCAGCTTCCCTCCGTCAGCGAGGCGTTTTCCGGTATCGTCTCGGAATAGGTGATGCCGCGGTCGCCGCGCAGCACCCATTGGCCGCCGGGCGGCACCTGGATCGTGGTCACGTCCTTGCCGTTCAGCGCCAGAATGCGGCCCCGCAGCATCGGCACTTCCACGAGCTTGCCTTCCGGCGCGTGCCGGCTGATCAGGTTGCGGAAGTTTTCGACCTCAGCGCTCTGAATGTCCACGAAGAAGAAATTCGGTGCGCCGTTTGCCATGCGGCCGGTCAATTGCCGGCGCAGGTTGCCGTCGATGAGCGTCAAGGTGACCAGCAGCGCGAGGCCGAGGCCGAGCGAGAGGACGACGGACGGCGTCAGTGCGCCAGGACGATGGATATTGCCGATTGCAAGCCTGAGCGCCGGTGAATTGACACGCGGGCTGCGCTTGGCAAGCCAGGCGATCAGTGCTGCCACGGCCCGCAAGATGACGAAGGCAAAGACAATCGCGCCGACGAAGATAACGGCGATGTATCGGTCATAGGCGGTAACGATCGCAAGACCGGCAAGCGCAGCCATGAAGAGCAGAGCAAGCAAGATATAAGGCAACGAGGGCAGGCGGCGTGCCTCGAAACCCTGTTCGCGGAAGAGCGCAGTTGCAGGCACTTCCCGGGCATGGCCGAGCGGCATGATAGCGAAGGCGAGCGTCGTCAGGATGCCGAAGAGCGCAGCCAGCAGCAGCGCGTCTGGATAGAGCGTCGGTTCGGTGGAAACCGGCAGGAATTGTGCCAGGAATTGCGCGGCAAGCATCGGCGACAAGGCGCCGATGACGAGGCCGAACAGGATGCCGGCCGATGCGATGATCGCAATCTGGAAGAGATAAACGAGGACGACGACGGCAGCAGGCGCCCCCAGGCATTTGAACGTCGCGATCGTCGTGCGCTTCGCATCCAGAAAGGCCCGCACGGCGTTGGCGACGCCGACACCGCCGACGATGAGCGCGGTGAGGCCGACGAGCGTGAGGAATTGGGAGAAGCGGGTGATATTTTCGGTGAGAGACGGGGCCGCCCGGTCACTCGTTCGGATCGACCAGCCCGCCGATGGGAACTCCCGGGTGGCGCGGTCGCGCACGCTCGCGCGCTCGGAGGGGGCATCGAGCTTTATCTTGTAGACATGCTCGACAAGGCTGCCGGTCTGGATCAGTCCGGAAGCAATCAGTGCCTGGCGGCTCACCACCAGCCGCGGCGCAAATCCGAAACCTTCTGAAAGCGCATCCGGCTCGGTCCTCACCTGACCTGTGATGCTGAGGGTGGCATTGCCGAGCAGTATCTCGTCGCCGACAGCAAGACCGAGCCGCTCCAGCAAGAGAGGTGCTGCAACGGCGCCGTAGGTTCCGTTCTGATCGGAAAGCAGAGCCGAAAGGGGGTAATCCGGTTCGGCCGCGAATTTGCCATAGAGCGGATAGGCATCGTCCACCGACTTGACCTCAACGAGCGCTTGATCCGACCCGTCCGGCTTTCGTGCCATGGATCGAAGACCAGTTGAGATGGAAACCTGGCCGAGGCCCCGCAGGAAATTCATCTCCGGCTGGGTTGCTTCACGGTTGTTCAGCTCGAAGCGGACGTCACCGGCGAGCAGTTCCTGGCCCTGGGAGGCGATCGAGTCGGTAATTGACTGCGAGATGGAGTTGACGGCGGCGATCGCGCCGGTGCCGAGTGCGATGCAGGCGAGGAAGATGTAAAAGCCCCTGAAACCGCCGCGGAGCTCGCGAAGGGCAAGGCTAAAGGCAAGCGCAGTGCGCGGGGCGACAAGCTTCATGCTATGGCCGCTTCGGAATGGCGCGCCGCGCTATCGCCTTCGATCTTGCCGGAGCGGACTTTGATCTGCCGCGAGCAGCGATTGGCAAGCGAGACGTCATGCGTGACGAGCAGTAGTGTCATGCCGCGTTCGGCCTGCTTGGAAAAAAGCAGATCGGCGATCTGGCGGCCGGTATCGGTGTCGAGATTGCCGGTCGGTTCGTCGGCGATGAGCAGGGCTGGTGTTGGCGCAAGCGCGCGCGCGATGGCGACACGTTGCTGTTCGCCGCCGGAAAGCTGGCCCGGGTAGTGGCTCAGCCGCTCGCCGAGCCCGACCGATTTCAACTCGCGACGGGCAATGTCGAAGGGGTTCGGCACGTTTGCGAGTTCAAGCGGGACTGCGACGTTTTCAAGTGCCGTCATATTGGCGATCAGATGGAACGACTGGAAGACGATGCCGATATTGCGGCCACGGAAATCGGCGACCTGATCTTCGCTGAGGGCGTGCAACGGCGTGTCGTTTATATTGATCTCGCCGCTATCGAGCCTCTCAAGGCCGGCGAGGACCATTAGCAGCGTGGACTTTCCCGAGCCGGACGGACCGACGATGCCCACCGACTCTCCGGCGGCGACCGAAAGGTCGATGCCCTTCAGGACATGAACGGAGGCTGCCGCGTTGCCAAGCGTCAAATCTGCCTGCTTGAGCTCGATGATGGTTTTTGCCAACAGAAAATCGCCCTATATGAATTGCAAAGACTTTGCCAATCTAGGGAAAGCAGCATGAGATTTAAAGTTGCCGCGCTTCACATCGCTGTCATTGCCGCTTCGTTGATTTTCGGGACGAGTGCCAATGCTGCGACGATCAACCTTGTCGGCTTCGGCGACAGCCTGATGGCAGGATACCAATTGCCGCCCGGCGACGGCTTTCCGGAAAAGCTGCAAGCGGCCTTGAAAGCCAAAGGCGTCGATGTTTCGATTGCCAATGCCGGCGTTTCCGGGGATACGACGACCGCTGGGCTGGCGCGAATCGACTGGTCGGTCCCCGATGGCACCAACGGCGTCATCTTGGAGCTTGGCGCCAACGACGCGTTGCGCGGTATTGCCCCGGAAGAGAGCGAAAAGAACTTGGACGCGATGATTGCCCGGCTAAAGGATCGCGGCATCGCCGTGCTGCTCGTGGGCATGATGGCGCCTCCGAACATGGGTGGTGATTATGCCGCGCGTTTCAATCCAATCTACCAAAAACTAGCGGAAAAACATCAGGTTCCCCTTTACCCTTTTTTCCTTGACGGTGTCGTGATGGACACCAGTCTGAAGCTGGACGATGGAATGCATCCGAACGCGAAGGGCATTGATGTCATGGTTCAGAAGATGGAACCGGCTGTCACGGAATTCATCGGGACGATTTCTACTGTGAAGAAATAAGGGCTTGCGCGGGTCTCGAATGCGTGATTCCGTGTGAGCACCTGCAAAAGATTCGGGGAGTGCTCGTCATGCCGAGACTGTTTACCGCCCTCGAAATTCCGCGCAATGCGGCGATGAGCCTTTCATTGCTGCGCGGTGGTCTTCCCGGTGCAAGATGGATCGATGTGGAGAATTACCACATCACACTGCGCTTCATCGGCGATGTCGATGGACGCACTGCTGACGAAATCGTTGAGCGCCTGGACCGGATCGATCGGCCCGAATTTCAGATACGCCTTGACGGCATCGGCTCGTTCGGCTCGAAGAAGCCGCATTCCGTCTGGGCAGGCGTTTCGCCCTCGCCGGAAATGTATGCACTACAGGCTGAAATCGAGCGCATTTGCCAGCGGATCGGCCTGCCGCCAGATCCCCGAAAATTTACCCCGCATGTGACGCTGGCGCGTATGAAGTCCTCGCGCGTCGATGACGTCGTCCATTACCTTTCCAGTCGAGGCAATTTCCAGACGTCATCCTTCACCGTTCCACGCTTCGTGCTGCTTTCTTCGCGCGAATCGGTCGGCGGCGGGCCCTATCTGACGGAAGAAGTGTTCCCGCTGAGCGAGGCCTGGTCGGCGCCGAGCTTGTCCACCAATGCGATGCAGCCGGCCAAAAGCCTCGTATAGATCAGTTCGAAGCCTTCCGGGCCACCAAAATAGGGGTCCGGAATATCTTCGCCAGTCTGAAGCGCGGCATCGCCGAAAAGCATTATGTTGCCAGCACCCGGCGCCATCGCGCGAAGCTCGGCAATATTGGCGCGGTCCATTGCGAGGACAAGATCGAATTCTTCGAAATCCTTAAGGCGGACACGGCGGGCACGTTGCCCTGTAATGTCAATGCCGTGGGCTCGTGCGATTGCGATCGAGCGTCTATCAGGCGGTTTGCCTTGATGCCAGCCGCCGGTACCTGCTGAGTCAATCTTGAACCGATCGGCAAGACCGCTCTGCCTTGCAATATGGACGAAAACGCCTTCGGCGAGCGGAGAGCGGCAGATATTGCCCATGCAAACAAAGAGAATGCTGACGCGTTTCATGAAGAGACCTGACTGAAGAGATGGAGCACGATGACATGAAACAGGAGAAACTGGAACGGAGCGCGATCGACAGCCAGCTTGCCGGATTGGCGGGTTGGTCCTTGGATGATGGTTGGGCATCGATCTCGAAAACATTCAAATTCGCAAGCTTCGTCGAAGCCTTCGGTTTCATGACCAAGGCGGCGCTTGTGGCAGAAAAGCTCAACCACCATCCGGAATGGTTCAATGTCTATTCCAGGGTCGAGGTGAAGCTGAACACCCATGATGCAGGCGGATTGACCGAACTCGACTTCAAGCTTGCCAAGGCGATGGACAAGGCCGCAGGGCAGATTGATTGAATCTGTTAAAGCCATCACCATATCTTCGCATGCACCAAAGGGAAAACGGGAATGGACGAGGTCAAATTCGGTGAAATCCTGCTGCCCGGGGACGAAGATACCCAGAGCCGGCGGGAGAAGGCTGTGCGGAAAAAGTTCTGGCCGACCTTCAAGCGGGCGGTGCGGCAGATTCCGTTTTCACGGGATCTTGTCGCAGGCTTTTATTGCGCGCTCGATCCGGAAACGCCGACGCGCGTACGCGGCATCCTGCTCGCGGCTCTTGCCTATTTCATCCTGCCTTTCGACATGGTCCCGGACATCTTTATGCTGATCGGTTTTTCGGACGATATTGCGGTACTCTCGGCGGCTTTCGCGATGGTCAACAGCCATATGAAAGCCAAGCACTACGAGGCGGCCGATCGCGCGCTTGCCGATCGGCCGGAAGGCATGAAAACGATCTAGACCGTTCTGGCTTCCAGCCCTTGTGCTCAGGCAATTCTTTGACGAATTTCCAACGTCTTAATGGCCCTGCAACGGAATTTTGGAAGGTCAAACTCTTGCCTGAATCTTTATGTCTTAAATCTCCTCGAAGGGATGGCATCACGCCATCAGGGCACAATATCGTCGCGGGGCGCAATCGCGTTATGCGTTAACACTCAGGCCGGAATGACACACGTGGAGACAATTCGCAGGCTCCGTTGACGCTTTGGTAACCTGAATTAAGTCAAAATAAAGCAGATCGTGACGAAGACGCCGCTCGCTCCGACAGGGCGCTGAATCGCAAGAACCGGCAGGAAATCCATGTTTGTAAAAAGTATCGTATCCGCTCTCGCACTCGTTCTCATCACGGCCGGAGCTGTAGGAGCACAGCAGACTGCTGCTGCACCGACGCGCATCCAGCAATTCCAGGCCTGGGGCGCCTATTCCTACAAGCAGGGCAACGGCAATGTTTGCTATGTGCTGTCCGTGCCGACCGAAAAGAAGCCGGCTGGCATTGACCACGGCGACAACTTCTTCATCGTCTCGCAGCGTCCTGGCCAGAACATCTCCTACGAGCCGCAGGCGATGATGGGCTACACGGTCAAGGACGGTTCGAAGATCGAAGTCGTCATCGACAACAAGACCTTTGTCATGTTCACCAAGGATAAAGCCGGCTGGGTCGAGAACGCGGCGCAGGAGCCCGCGCTTGTGGCGGCCATGAAGGGCGGCAAGTCGATGACGGTCAATGCGACGTCTCGGCGAGGCACTGCCACATCCTACAGCTACTCGCTCTCCGGTATCTCCGCTTCGCTGAAGCAGATCGAAACCTGCAAGTAAGCCACCTTGCTCTGTCTTGAAGTTCAAAGGCCGGCCTTGCGCCGGCCTTTGCCGTTTCCATCTATAGTGACGCGCGGCGAAAATGATGATAAAGCCGCGCGCAACTGCGGAAAGATCGCGGCATATGCTGCTGCTCCGTCATTCAATTTTCTGCCAACTGCCGATGCCGCCCGCAAAGTCAACATGCTTACCGGGATGAGCGCAGTTTGATTTCGGGATAAGAGACCATGTCCGTCATGGATGCCGTGACCATCACCAAGCCTGCCGGGCAGCCGCGCACAGAGCTTTCGCCGAAGCCCTCGCTGATAGGCTTGAGCCGCGAGGAAATGGGCAATGCTCTTCGCCAGAGGGGCGTTGCCGACAAACAGGTGAAGATGCGCGTCAGCCAGCTCTGGAACTGGATTTATGTGCGCGGCATCTCCGATTTCGATCAGATGGTGAATATCGCCAAGGACATGCGAGAGATGCTGAAACAGCATTTCACCATTGCGCGCCCGGAGATTGTCGAAGAGCAAGTTTCCAATGACGGCACCCGCAAGTGGTTGCTGCGCTTTCCGCCGCGCGGCGCCGGCCGTCCCGTCGAAGTTGAAACCGTCTACATCCCGGAAGAAGGTCGCGGCACGCTCTGCATCTCCAGCCAGGTCGGCTGTTCGCTCACCTGTTCCTTCTGTCACACCGGCACGCAGCGGCTGGTGCGCAACCTGACGGCGGAAGAAATCCTCTCGCAGCTCCTGCTTGCCCGCGACCGGCTTGGCGATTTTCCGGACCGCGATATTCCGCTCGGCGCCATGGTGCCGTCGGAAGGCCGCAAGGTGAGCAACATCGTCATGATGGGAATGGGCGAGCCGCTCTACAATTTCGATGCGGTCAAGCAGGCGCTGCTGATCGCCACGGATGGCGACGGGCTTTCGCTATCGAAGCGTCGCGTCACGCTTTCCACCTCCGGCGTCGTGCCTGAGATTTTCCGCACTGGAGAAGAGATCGGCGTCATGCTGGCGATCTCGCTGCATGCCGTGCGCGACGATCTGCGCGACATTCTCGTACCGATCAACAAGAAGTATCCGCTGAAGGAACTGATCGAGGCTTGCCGGGCCTATCCAGGGCTTTCGAATGCACGCCGCATCACCTTCGAATATGTGATGCTGAAGGATGTCAACGACAGCCTGGAAGATGCCAAGGGGCTGATCCAGCTCCTGAAAGGCGTGCCTGCCAAGATCAACCTGATCCCATTCAATCCCTGGCCGGGCACGAACTACCAGTGTTCTGACTGGGCGCAGATCGAGAAGTTTGCCGATTTCATCAATTCGGCAGGATATGCCTCGCCAATCCGTACGCCACGCGGCCGCGACATTCTCGCCGCTTGCGGCCAGCTGAAATCGGAATCCGAGCGCATGCGCAAGACCGAGCGCCTGGCATTCGAGGCGATGATGATCGCCAATCACGGCGTGGACGACTGATCAGCAAGTTTGATCCTTGCAGCAGTTCTTTGCGATTGATTGCCGCGCGGGGTTTTCCTAGAAGCCTCTCATTACCGATGGAGGACTCTCATGCGTTTGATCTCGCTCGCCGTCGCGGCGGTTCTTGCCCTTAATTTGCCTGCCAAGGCTGAGGGCGTCACCGTCGCTGTGACGGCCATCGTCGAGCACCCGGCGCTCGATGCCGTGCGCAAGGGCGTCCAGGATACGCTTGCCGCGGCAGGCTACAAGGAAGGTGAGAATCTCACGTTCCTCTTTGAATCCGCACAGGGAAATCCTGCCACCGCAGCGCAGATCGCCCGCCAGTTCGCAGGCGAGGATCCGAACGTCATCGTGCCGATCTCAACGCCGTCAGCGCAGGCTGTGGTTTCTGCGACCCGCGACATTCCAGTGGTTTTCACTGCCGTCTCCGATCCGCTCGGCGCCCAGCTCGTCAAGGATATGGACAAGCCCGGCGGCAACGTCACCGGCCTTTCCGATATGTCGCGGGTTGCCGAACATGTTGCGCTGATCAAGGAGATCCTGCCTGCCGCCAAGACGATCGGTTACCTTTACAATTCCGGGGAAGCCAATTCCGTGTCGTTGCTTGCGGTCCTGAAGGCTGAGGCGGAGAAGGCCGGTATGAGCGTTGTTGAGTCGGCGGCGACGAAGTCTGCGGAAGTCCAGGGTGCTGCGCGTGCGCTGATCGGCCGTGCCGATGCGATCTACGTCCCGACCGACAACACGATCATCTCGGCGCTGGAGGGTGCAGTAGCCGTTGCCGAAGAAAGCAAGCTGCCGCTCTTTACGGCGGATACGGATTCCGTCTCACGCGGCTCGATCGCAGCGCTCGGTTTCAACTATTACGACGTTGGAAAGCAGACCGGCGATGTCGTGGTGCGTGTCCTGAAGGGCGAAAATCCGGGTGATATTCCGGTCAAGGTTGCCGCCGGCAGCGATCTCATCATCAACAATGCCGCGGCTCAGAAAATGGGCGTTAAGCTACCGGAAAGCGTTCTCAAACGCGCCAATCGCGTCATCGAATAACCACCAGCTTTCGCCATTATCGATATTGCATCGATATTGCGCTCAGCCGCGCCTGTTTCTAAACGGGAGCGGCTGATGATATTCATGCCTTTGACGGGCAAAATGAAGAAAAGAGAGTCGACCGCTTTGAGTCAGATCGCATTTTGGGGTGCCGTGGAGCTTGGGCTTGTCTACGCCTTCGTTGCTCTTGGCGTTTATCTCGCCTTCCGCGTCCTCGATTTTCCCGATTTGACGGTGGACGGCTCCTTTCCCCTCGGCGCGGCGGTAACAGCGGTTCTGATCATTGCCGGCGTCAATCCTTGGCTGGCAGCGCTGGTTGCGATGATCGCCGGTGCTGCGGCGGGCGTAGTGACGGCGCTCCTCAATGTGCGCTTTCGCATTCTCAACCTGCTTGCCTCGATCCTCACCATGATTGCGCTCTTCTCCGTCAATCTCCGCGTCATGGGCAAACCCAATGTCGCGTTGATCAATGCCGATACGATGATCAGTCCGTTCTTCGGTCATGGCCTTCGCGACTTCTACGTCCGGCCGCTCTTTGTCGGCGTTCTCGTCGTCATCGCGTTGATCGTGGTCTGGCGATTCCTCGAAAGCGATGCCGGGCTTGCGATGCGGGCAACGGGTGCCAATGCGCGGATGGCGCGGGCGCAAGGCGTCGACACCAGTAGGCAGATCTACCTTGGCATGGCGATGTCGAATGCCCTTGTCGCGCTCGGCGGCGCGCTCTTTGCGCAGACGAACGGTTTTGCCGATGTGACGTCCGGTGTCGGTACCATCGTGGTCGGCCTTGCCGCCGTGATCATTGGTGAAACGCTGCTGGGCCGCCGCGGGCTGTTGATTGCGCTCATCGGTTGTGTCTTCGGCTCGATCATCTACCGCATAGCCATTCAATTGGCGCTTTCCACCGACATGATCGGTCTCCAAGCCTCGGACCTCAATTTCGTAACGGCGGTTCTCGTGACCATTGCTCTCATTCTTCCCCGTCTTCGCCGCGGAGGAGCCCCATCATGATCAGCGTCAAGGATATCAAGGTCGTTTTCGGGAAGGGAACACCACTGGAGAAGCGGGCGCTAAACGGCGTCAGCCTGACCATCGAGCAGGGCTCCTTCGTGACCGTCATCGGCTCCAACGGCGCGGGCAAATCGACGCTGCTCGGCGTTCTCGCCGGCGACGTTCTGGCAAGCGAGGGGAAGGTGCTGATCGGCGATATCGACGTGACGCGCAAGCAGACCGCCGCGCGGGCGGGGCTCGTCGCACGCGTCTTTCAGGATCCGCTGACGGGAAGCTGCGGCTCCCTCTCGATTGAGGAGAATCTTGCTCTTGCCGCTCGGCGCGGCGAGCGACGCGGATTGGTGGCGGCCCTCGGCCCCAAGCGCCGCGATCATTTCCGCGACCGGATCAGCGAACTGAACCTCGGCCTCGAAAATCGTATGGCTGATCGCATGGATCTGCTTTCCGGAGGCCAGCGGCAGGCGGTTTCCCTGGTCATGGCGACGCTGGCAGGCTCGGAGGTCTTGCTGCTCGATGAACATACGGCCGCACTTGATCCAGGCATGGCGGAATTCGTCATGGGCCTCACGGACAAGATCGTCTCAGAGCGCAAGCTGACCACGCTGATGGTGACCCATTCCATGCGCCAGGCGCTGGACTACGGACACCGCACGGTCATGCTGCATGGCGGCGAAATCGTGCTGGACGTCAGCGGCGATAGTCGCAAGGATCTGCAAGTTGAAGACCTGATCGCGATGTTCCGCAAGATGCGCGGACAGACACTGGACGACGATGCACTGCTGATCGGCTGAGGCCGGCGCGATCAGCGTGCCTGGGTAAGAAATATCTTTACAGCGAAGATCGAAAAGACCCCCGCGAAAGTGTAGTCCATTCCGCGCAGGATCTTCCTGTTCTTCTGCAGCCAGCCCGCAAGCCAGTCGGAGGCGAGAACCACAAGAGCGTTCACCGGCATGCCGATGAGGATGAAGAAAAAGCCGAGGAAGAGCAGCTTGTGCGTGACCGCCGGATCGCCGGCGCTTACGAATTGCGGCAGGAAGGTCATGAAGAAAATGATGACTTTGGGGTTCAGAAGATTGACCCAAAAGCCGACGGAAATATTGGAAAGCGGCGTTCCCTTGGCTTCGCTGACCTGCTCGACGGAAAGCTTCGAACCGAAACGGATCGCTTGAAGAGCAAGCCAAAGAAGATAGGCAGCACCTCCGGTTTTGAGGATCAGGAAGGCGGTCGGCGAGGCGGTGATCAGCGCCGAGATGCCGAAAGCAACCAGCATCGTATGAACCACGATGCCGAGGCTGGTGCCCAAGACGACGTAGAGTGCCGGCTTCTTGCCCTGAGACAGAGCGCGGCTGATCGAAAGCGTCATGTCCGGTCCGGGCGTGGCCGCAAGAAGCAGGCTGGCCGCGGCGAAGGCGAGAAGGGTCGGAATGCTCGGCAGGAAATCCATGGCACTCTCTGAAAGCAGATAACGTTAGTGTTTACTTATCCAAGTTTCAGAAAATTACCAATCAATCCTAATGATCCGCCTATCGCTTTTCTTCAAGGAAGGCCTTGAACCTGTCGGCATAATCCTTGTGCCAGCGCGAAAGCGGCGGCCGGTTTTCGATGATGTCGCCGATCGCCCAGGCCATGCGGCGCTCGTCAAGGGGGCGGGCGACGTCGTTGTCCGGGCACAGGATATAGAAGTCGCCGCGCTCCAGGCTTTCGATCATGAAATCGACGGTCTGTTCCGGTGTCCAGGCGCCCGCGGGTTTTTCGGTGCGGTCGCCCTTTGTGAGGCCGGTGAAGACAAAGCCCGGGATCAGAAGATGGGCAGATATCTTCGAGCCTTCGGTATTGCGGAGTTCATGCTCGAGCGCTTCGGTGAAAACCTTCACGCCTGCTTTCGACACATTGTAGGCAGGATTGCCCGGAGGCGTCGTGATGCCCTGCTTGGAGCCGGTGTTGATGATGAGCCCAGGCTCGCCATGTGCCAGCATGTTCGCTCCGAAGACCCGCGTGCCGTTGATGACACCGAGGAGATTGACGCCGAGGATGCTGTCCCAGTCTGCCTGAGCGCTGAAGATCGAGGTTTCCGGACCGATACCGGCGTTGTTCATCAGCAGATGGACGCGCCCGAAGCGTTGAACGACAGCTCGTTCGAACGCTTCCAGCGAAGACTTGTCGGATACATCCGTCTCGACTGCCATCACGCGCTCCTGGCCGGCTATGGCTTCGAGTTCGCCACGAGCCGTTGCCAGCCGGTCGCCGCCGAGATCGGCGATGACGACACTCATGCCCGCCTTGGCGAAGCGCTTTGCCGCCGCAAGGCCGATGCCGGATGCGCCGCCGGTGATCACCGCAACATTGGGCTTCTTGAGAATCTCCTGAATATTCGTCACGGGACCGGCCTCCTCAATCATTATTCGGACGCAGCCAGATATGGGTGCGCGTTTCGCGCTGTCAAACATCAAGCGTGCTCTGCTCGGAAATCCTTGCCCTTGCGTCACGCGACAATCTCGCTAAAAGTGCCCGCGACACCGGGCTTTGCCGCCCATATGCAACGGACCTCATCATCATGGCATCTAAGAAAGACGTGAAAAAAGTCGTGCTCGCCTATTCCGGCGGTCTCGATACCTCAATCATCCTGAAGTGGCTGCAGACCGAACTCGGCGCCGAAGTCGTGACTTTCACGGCCGACCTTGGGCAGGGTGAAGAGCTCGAACCGGCGCGCAAAAAGGCCGAGATGCTCGGCATCAAGGAAATCTACGTCGAGGACGTGCGCGAAGAGTTCGTAAAGGACTTCGTCTTCCCGATGTTCCGCGCCAATGCTGTCTATGAGGGCGTCTATCTGCTCGGCACGTCGATCGCCCGTCCGCTGATTTCCAAGCACCTGATCGATATCGCTCGCAAGACGGGAGCCGACGCGATCGCCCATGGCGCGACCGGCAAGGGCAACGACCAGGTCCGCTTCGAGCTTTCCGCCTACGCGCTGAACCCGGATATCAAGATCATCGCGCCATGGCGCGACTGGGCGTTCAAGAGCCGCACCGAGCTGCTGGCATTTGCTGAACAGCACCAGATCCCGGTTGCCAAGGACAAGAAGGGCGAAGCGCCGTTCTCCGTCGATGCCAACCTTTTGCACTCGTCCTCCGAGGGCAAGGTTCTGGAGGATCCGGCGCAGGAAGCCCCGGAATACGTGCATATGCGCACGATCTCTCCGGAAACCGCGCCCGACAAGGCAACCCTCATCAAGGTCGGTTTCGAGAAGGGCGACGCGGTTTCAATCAACGGCGTTCGCATGAGCCCGGCGACGCTGCTCGCCACGCTCAACAGTTATGGCCGCGACAACGGCATCGGCCGTCTGGACCTCGTCGAAAACCGTTTCGTCGGCATGAAGTCGCGCGGTGTCTATGAGACGCCAGGCGGCACGATCCTCCTTTCGGCGCATCGCGCCATCGAATCGATCACGCTCGACCGCGGTGCGGCACACCTCAAGGATGAGATGATGCCGCGTTACGCAGAGCTCATCTACTATGGCTTCTGGTTCTCGCCGGAGCGGGAAATGCTGCAGGCGCTGATCGACAAGAGCCAGGAGCATGTCGAAGGCGAAGTGACCCTGAAGCTCTACAAGGGCAATGTCATGGTCATCGGTCGCGAGAGCCCGAAGTCGCTTTATTCCGACAAGCTGGTCACCTTCGAAGACGACCAGGGTGCCTACGACCAGAAGGACGCGGCGGGCTTCATCAAGCTGAACGCACTGCGCCTGCGCACACTCGCAAAGCGCAACCTCAAGAGTTGAGCGTGTCACAATAGGATTGGGAAGGGGCCCGCCGGCAACGCCCGTGCGGGCCTCTTCTTTATGGGTTGTTGCGACGCTTGACGGATTGCCGGGTTAGCATAGTCTGCGGCTTTGATCCTTCGGAGCTTTTCCCATGACGCAACCCCTGCTCGTCGGCGCCTTTCTGGCGGCTCTCTTTTATGTGCTCATTCCAGGCCCTGCGTTCCTTCAGCTTCTCGGCATCGGCGCCGGACAGGGGCGAAAGGCTGGCGCCTTCTTCATGATGGGGCATCTTGTCGGTGATATTCTCTGGTCGGCGCTGGCGCTGGTTGCGATCGTCGGCGCGAGAACGATAGGCACCTTCGTCTTCGATCTGCTCGGATTGCTGTGCGGTTTTTATCTCGCTTGGATCGGATGGAGCGCGGTAACGGCGACGCCTAAAGGCGACGGGCAGGCACTGGTGACGGTGAAGCGGCCCTTTCGCCGCGGGCTGATTTTCGGCGTGACCAATCCGAAAGGTTACCCGGTGGCGCTTGCGACCTTCACGGCATTGGTTGCCGGTTCGGCCGGCGCGCTCGATTTCGAGGCTTTGCCACTGCTTCTCAGCGTGTCCTTCCTAGGCTTCGTGACTGCCGATCTCATTCTTGTCGCCATTATAGGCGCAGGCGCCGTGCGGCGTTTCTACCGCGCGCATGAGCGGCTGATCGTCCGCTGCTCCGGCGTGCTTTTCATGGGATTTGCAGCCCAAGCACTCTGGCACGCAACCCCCGGCCTGCTTGGATGGCGCAAGGCCTGACGGCGGCTACGCGTTCAGGAAATTCACGATCGATTTCAGCGTCTTTACGCTATCGGAATCGCCGATCGACATGGCGATCTGCAGCTGGTTTTCATAATAGTCGCTGAAATTGAATGGCGTGCCGTCGGTGATCCCGGTCAGATCGATGACGTTGCCCCGCGCGTCAATGGCATGCATCGGCAACGGCTCGGAAATCGCCGCAAACGTGTCCTGGTCGATCCTGCCGTTGTCGTAGCTTTGGCGTGCATGGCTGCGCAGCTCGCTCGGGCTCATGGCAGCGAAATCCGGGCCTTCGACACGATTGTCTTCGACTTTGAATATCGCTGAAGCTGCCGCTCCGGCGTCGATTCCAATATCTTCGGTCTTCGAACTTTTTGCGTTGTTCTGACTATTTTTAAAAAGCAAACTCTGAGAAGACCGCACAGAAAAAATTTCCATGGCGCATGTCCCCTTGCGGAAAGAGTGGCTTGAAACTAGCGCCAGCGCGCGAGTCGCGTCAATCGTTAACGATCGGTTAATTTTTTATATATCAATTCTTGCCCGTCAAAACTTGCGAGGGCAAGAAAAAGCGAATTTCGCCAGCGGCATACCAATGCCGTGATGCCTTGCCTATATTGCCGTTTCCAGCCTCTGCATAAAGGACGTCAGCATGCCTTCCACACAAGAGTTCAACCCGGCGCTTGTCAACTGGAACGGGCTTCATGGCCTGCCTCGCTTCGAGGCGCTGAACGACGGTGATTTTGCCGCTGCCTTCGATGCCGCTCTCGCATCTCATGAAGTGGAGATCGACGCGATCGCCGGAAACGTGGAAGAGCCCACATTCGACAATACGATCGTCGCCCTGGAGATTGCAGGCGATGAGCTTTCGCGGGTTTCGGCGCTGTTCTGGAACCGGGCGGGGGCTCACACGAATGATACAATCCAGGCGCTGGAGCGCGATATATCGCCAAAAATGTCGCGCCACTATTCCAAGATCGGAATGAACGCTGCGCTTTTTGCACGTATCGATACGCTCTGGGAGAATAGGGAAAGTCTCGGACTGACACTTGAGCAGACACGTGTGCTGGAGCGTCACTGGAAGAGCTTCGTAAAATCCGGCGCCAAGCTGGCGAAGGCCGAGCAGGAGAAGCTTGCGGCGATCAACGAAAAACTTGCAGGCTTGAGCACGCAGTTCGGACAGAACGTGCTGGCCGACGAAAAGAACTGGTCGCTGATCCTCTGCGAAGGACCGGAGCTTGCAGGCCTTCCTGATTTCCTGAAGGACGCCATGTCGGCGGCAGCGCGCGAGCGCGGCGAAGAGGGAAAGTTCGCCGTCACCCTATCGCGCTCGATCATCGAACCGTTCCTGACCTTTTCCGAACGGCGCGATCTGCGCGAGCAGGCCTTCAAGGCCTGGGTCGCACGCGGCCAGAACGAGGGCGAGACGGACAATCGCGGCATCATCCGCGAGACGCTGACCCTTCGCGGCGAAGTCGCGAAGCTTCTCGGATATGGCAATTTTGCGGAACTGAAGCTCGACAACACGATGGCAAAGACGCCAGCGGCCGTAAACGATCTGTTGCGCGCCGTCTGGGCAAGGGCCGTTAAACGGGCTCTTGACGAAGAGGCGGATATCGCAAGGCTGATCGCCGAGGACGGCAAGAACTATGAGGTCATGCCCTGGGATTGGCGCTACTATGCCGAAAAGATCAGGGCGCAGCGGTACAATTTTTCCGAAACCGAACTGAAGCCCTATCTGCAGCTCGAAAAAATCATCGATGCCTGCTTTGATGTCGCCGGCCGACTCTTCGGCATTCGTGCCGTCGAGAAGAAGGGGATTGGCGCCTATCACCCGGATGTGCGCGTCTTCGAAATTCGCGATCGCGAAGATAAGCTCGTTGCGCTTTTCCTGGGGGACTATTTTGCCCGCAGTTCCAAACGCTCCGGCGCCTGGATGAGCGCGTTCCAATCCCAGCATAAACTCCCAATGAAGAATGGACGTCAGGGCGAACTGCCGATCATCTACAACGTGTGCAACTTCGCAAAACCGGCGGACGGCAGGCCAGCACTGCTTTCGCTGGACGATGCGCGCACGCTCTTCCACGAATTCGGCCATGCGCTGCACGGCATGCTTTCGAACGTGACCTATCCGACTGTGTCGGGCACCGCCGTTTCGCGCGACTTCGTGGAACTGCCATCCCAGCTTTACGAGCACTGGCTGACAGTTCCCGCAATTCTCAAGCAATATGCCGTTCATTTCGAAACCGGCGAACCTATGCCGCAGGAGCTGCTCGACAAGGTGCTTGCGGCCCGCACCTTCAATGCCGGGTTCAACACGGTCGAGTTCACCTCCTCGGCGATTGTCGATATGGAGTTTCACACGCGCGACGCTGTGGAAGACCCGATGGCGGTGCAAAAGCAGGTGCTCGCCGAACTCGGGATGCCGAAGTCGCTCGTGATGCGCCATGCCTCGCCGCACTTCCAGCACATCTTCTCCGGCGGCTATTCGGCAGGCTACTATTCCTATATGTGGTCGGAAGTGCTCGATGCAGATGCTTTCGCTGCTTTCGAGGAAACCGGCGACGCCTTCAACCGTGATATGGCGCAAAAGCTCAAGGACAACATCTATTCCAGCGGCGGTTCGATCGATCCGGAAGACGCCTATAAGGGATTCCGCGGCAAGTTGCCGAGCCCGGATGCAATGCTCGTCAAGAAAGGCCTTGCCACATTCGAAGAACTTTCGGGCAGCGACGCGTGAAGCGGTCCTTAACAAAATTGTCGCCGAAGTTTCGGAAAACCGTCATGTCATCTTCAAGAGACTGACATGACGGCCGCTCTAGGCTTGTTACGGGAGATTCGATCCCGCTCTCCAAGCAAGCCGAACGAGCCATTACATGAAACTGACGGACACGACGCGCCGCCGCTTCCTTTCTTCGATCGGCGCAGTCGGCGGCTTTGCGGCAGCCAGCCTCGTGATGCCATATTACGCGCGAGGATCTTCGAGCCGCCCCATCTTCACGTCAGGCGTTCAATCCGGTGATGTAGACGCAACTTCGGGCATGATATGGACGCGTGTCGACCGGCCATCGCGGCTCTTCGTCGAATATTCGACCAGTGACAAATTCGCAAATGCCGTCAGGTTGGCCCCGATCGACGTCACGCCGGAGACCGATCTTGCGGGTAAGCTGCTGCTGCGGGATCTGCCGCCGGACCGTGACATCTTCTACAGGTTTATGGCCGCCGACCTGCAGGACATCAACAGCGTCTCCGAACGAATTCACGGCCAGTTCCGCACCGCGCCTTCCAACAGGCGGACGATCCGCTTCGCATGGTCAGGCGATACGGCGGGGCAGGGATGGGGCATCGACGACGAGGGTATGCGCACCTATCAGACCATCGCCTATCACCGCCCCGATTTCATGATCCATTCCGGCGACACGATCTATGCCGACAACCCAATGCCGGACGAGATCCGGTTACGTGACGGCGGACTCTGGAAGAACAGGATCGTGACCGAGGACAAGCGCGACATCGCGCAGACGCTCGATCAGTTTCGCGGACAGTGGAAATACAATCTGCTCGACGAACATGTGAAGGAACTCAATGCAGTCTGTCCGGTCTTCTATCAATGGGACGACCACGAGGTTTTAAACAACTGGTCGCCTTCGACCGACCTTCGCGGCAATGACCGCTACAAGGAAAAGTCCGTTTTGACGCTGGCAAATCGGGCAAGCCGCGCCTTCCATGAGATGACGCCAATCCGCTACATTGCCGCCGAACCAGGGCGCGTCTACCGGAAAGTCTCTTATGGTCCCCTGCTCGATATCTTCTTCGTCGATTTGCGATCCTATCGGGGGCCGAACGACCATGGCCTGGATCCGGTCCTGTCGGCGAAGTCCCGCATCCTTGGCGAAGGGCAGGTAGCATGGCTGAAGCGCGAACTGGTGCGCTCGACGGCAACATGGAAGGTGATTGCCTGCGATATGCCGGTCGGACTGGTCATCTGGGATGATTATGGAAAGCGCCGAGGCAGCGAGTCCTTCTCTAACGGCGACAATGGAGCGCCGCTCGGGCGAGAGTTAGAATTTGCCGATCTGCTGCGCTTCATCCGTGACGCGGCGATTTCGAACATTGTGTGGCTGACGGCTGACGTCCACTACACCGCGGCGCATTATTATAATCCGGCCAATGCGAAATTCGGGGAGTTCTTGCCGTTCTGGGAATTCGTCTCCGGGCCGTTGCATTCGGGGACCTATGGAGCGCAGGAGCTCGACATGACCTTCGGCCCAGACGTGCGGTTCATCAAGGCAGCACCTGGCGGTGCGGACTCCAATCTGCCACCGTCTGCTGGCCTTCAGTTCTTCGGACTGGTCGAAATCGACGGGCAGACCGAGCAGATGAGTGTACGGCTGATGGACAGAAACGATACCGAACTCTGGCGGACCGTCATCGACCCCAAACATCTGAGCTAGGCCGACATGGCCGCTATCGCCCCTCCCCCCTTTCGCAAACGCGAAAAACACTGTATGAGCGCGCCAAACGTAATTGGCGCTTTCCCTTGAACGTAGCGCCTCAGCCTCAGAGATTTGAAACATATGGCACTTCGCAACATCGCGATTATCGCTCACGTTGACCATGGCAAAACGACCCTGGTGGACGAGCTCCTGAAACAGTCCGGCTCGTTTCGTGAGAACCAGCGCGTTGCAGAACGCGTGATGGACTCCAACGACCTTGAAAAGGAGCGCGGCATCACCATTCTCGCCAAGGCGACCTCGGTCGAGTGGAAAGGTGTCCGCATCAATATCGTCGACACCCCAGGCCACGCCGATTTCGGCGGCGAAGTTGAGCGCATTCTTTCAATGGTGGACGGCGCGATCGTGCTCGTCGATGCTTCGGAAGGCCCGATGCCGCAGACGAAGTTCGTTGTCGGCAAGGCCCTTAAGGTCGGTCTTCGTCCCATCGTCGCGATCAACAAGATCGACCGTCCGGACGGCCGCCACGAGGAAGTGATCAACGAAGTCTTCGATCTGTTTGCAAACCTCGACGCGACCGACGAACAGCTCGACTTCCCAATCCTTTACGGGTCTGGCCGTGACGGCTGGATGAACGTTAACCCGGAAGGTCCGAAGGATCAGGGTCTCGCACCGCTTCTCGACCTCGTGCTCGAGCATGTTCCGGAGCCGACCGTTCACGAAGGTCCGTTCACGATGATCGGCACGATCCTCGAAGCCAACCCCTTTCTCGGCCGTATCATCACCGGCCGCATCAATTCCGGTTCGATCAAGCCGAACCAGCCGGTCAAGGTTCTGCATGCCGACGGCAAGACGATCGAGACCGGCCGTATCTCCAAGATCCTCGCCTTCCGCGGCATCGAGCGTCAGCCGATCGAAGAGGCGCATGCAGGCGATATCATTGCGATCGCCGGCCTCTCTAAGGGCACAGTTGCCGATACTTTCTGCGACCCGTCGATCACCGAGCCGCTGCAGGCCCAGCCGATCGATCCGCCGACGGTCACCATGTCCTTCATTGTCAACGATAGCCCCTATGCCGGTACAGAAGGCGACAAGGTCACCTCGCGCGTCATCCGTGACCGCCTGTTCAAGGAAGCTGAAGGCAACGTTGCGCTGAAGATCGAAGAATCCTCCGAAAAGGATTCGTTCTTCGTATCCGGCCGCGGCGAATTGCAGCTTGCGGTTCTGATCGAGACGATGCGCCGCGAAGGCTTCGAGCTGGCCGTTTCGCGCCCGCGCGTCGTCATGCACAAGGACGAAGCAACGGGCGAGATGCTCGAGCCGATCGAAGAAGTCGTCATCGACGTCGATGAAGAGCATTCGGGCGTCGTGGTGCAGAAGATGTCGGAGCGCAAGGCCGAAATGGTCGAGCTTCGTCCGTCGGGCGGCAACCGCGTCCGTCTTGTCTTCTTCGCACCGACCCGCGGCCTGATCGGCTACCAGTCAGAACTGCTCACGGACACGCGCGGCACGGCCGTGATGAACCGCCTCTTCCACGACTACCAGCCGTACAAGGGTGAGATCGGCGGCCGCGTCAACGGCGTGCTGCTTGCCAACGACTCCGGTGAAGCTGTGGCCTATGCTCTCTTCAATCTTGAAGACCGCGGTCCGATGATCATCGACGCCGGTGAAAAGGTCTATGCCGGCATGATCATCGGCATTCACAGCAGAGACAACGACCTCGAAGTGAACGTGCTGAAGGGCAAGAAGCTGACGAACATCCGCGCCGCCGGCAAGGACGAAGCCGTCAAGCTCACGCCGCCGATCCGCATGACGCTCGACCGCGCGCTGTCCTGGATCCAGGATGACGAACTGGTCGAAGTGACGCCGAAGTCGATCCGTCTGCGCAAGATGTACCTCGACCCGAACGAGCGTAAGCGTTTCGAAAAGGCACGCTACGCCTAAGCGATTCTAATTGCTGACATTTCAAACCCCGGCCTGGCGCCGGGGTTTTTTGTTGTGCGGCGCGCTGATTCCGTCTTGTGACAATCGTTAAAAAAGCGTTAAATTTTGCTCATCGTCCACATGTTAAGTCTGTGGGCAAACGGCCGAAACGCATTATCGCGTATGGTTAATTGCCTGCTGGAAGACCAGAGTAAGCGTTATGAAGACGTTGTCGATCGATGTCCGGCGGGCAGAACCGCATGATGCCCAAGCCATCTCCGAGGTGCATCGCCTCGCCTGGCAGCACACTTATGCCGGGATCATTCCGCATCGCGCTCTGACGCAGATGATCGAACGCCGGGGCGAGAACTGGTGGCGCAAGGCGACCCGCGGCCCGGCAACCCTCCTCGTTCTCGATGTCGCCGGCACGGTCGCAGGTTATGCCACACTTGGCCTCAATCGGGCCCGAGCGCTGCCGCAGGAAGGTGAGATCTACGAGCTCTATCTTCGTCCTGAGTATCAGGGCATTGGTCTTGGGCGCATGCTGTTCGGCGAGGCTCGGCGGCTCCTGAAATCACTCGGCTGCAAGGGACTGGTGGTCTGGTGCCTGGAGGAAAACGAGAATGCCAGCCAGTTCTATCGTGGCCACGGCGGCATTGACTTCTGCGAAGGCATGGAAAGCTTCGACCACAGGCAGCTGAAGAAAATCGGCTTCATCTGGAACTGAAAAGCCAAGCCTCCGTCTTTTGAAACGCGCTTCATCGCTTGAAGGGGCTGCTGAAAATGGGCGCTCTGCTTCTCGATATTGCAGACGAATCTTGAACATCCCGAACACGCAATGTTGCGTTGCGGAATGAAACGGACTATTTGGCTGCGAACAATTCACCTCGTGGGAGTTTTCGTATGCGCATCGACGCCATTTCCATCGGCAAGAATCCTCCGGAAGATGTCAACGTCATCGTTGAGGTTCCGGTCGGCGGTCACCCCATCAAGTATGAAATGGACAAGGAAGCCGGCACATTGGTCGTCGACCGCTTCCTCTATACGCCTATGACCTATCCGGGCAACTACGGCTTCGTGCCGCATACGCTTTCGGAAGACGGCGATCCGATCGATGTCCTAATCGCCAGCACGCGTCCGCTGGTCCCAGGCTGCGTCATCAATGTCCGCCCGATCGGCGTTCTGAAGATGGAAGACAATTCAGGCAAGGACGAGAAGATCATCGCCGTCCCGTCGCCGGCGCTTACGCTGCGCTACGAGAAGGTGAGGGACTACACCGACCTTCCGGAGATTACCTTGAAGCAGATCGAACACTTCTTCGAGCACTACAAGGATCTGGAACCTGGCAAGTGGGTGAAGATTTTCGGCTGGGGCGATTCGAAGGAAGCCGGTCAGCTGATCCTCGAAGCCGTTGAGCGTGCCAAGAAGGCGAAATGAGCTCGTTATAGCTTCAGAAGCCTTTCGAGCCTTTCCATCAAGTCCTCCGGACCGCCATCGATCCGGAGGACTTTTTTGCGCGATGTATCGCCTGACATCAATTGGATCGAGGATTTCGGAATGCCGAGTGCTTTGGACAGAAGCGCGATCAGCGCCTTGTTGGCTTTTCCCTTCTCAGGAATCGCTGCGACACGGATCTTCATGTGGCACTCGCCTTCAGCATCGGCCTCGATGCCATCGATCGCGTCGCGCCCGCCATTCGGGGTCAACCGAACGGCGAGGCGTATATGATCATCGAATTTCTTCCAGGCAGAGTTCACGCCACCAGCGGGAAGATGGTGTTCCACATCAGGGAGCGCAGGAAGAAGATAATCAGCAGCAGGATGATCGGCGAAATGTCGATGCCGCCGAGATTCGGCAACAGCCGGCGAATCGGCCGCAGCAGCGGCTCGGTGACATTATAGAGGAACATGCCGACCGAATTGACGAACTGGTTTGAGGAATTGATGACGTTGAAGGCGTAAAGCCAGGAGAAAATGGCACTCGCAATCAGCACCCAAGTATAAAGATTCAAAGCCAAATCAATGGTTTGAAAGAGGGCAATCATCGTGGTCTCCAGTTCGTTGCTGACAGACATGTATCTATTGGCGGCTAAACGGGCAAGTGCCGCGTGAAAACCCGCGGCGAATCATGCCTGGCGAACCCTGCCCGTTCATGCGTCCGGCTTTTTCGCAGCAGATAACGAACAGCGCAATGGGGTAGCAGCAGCGCTTGGTCTCAAGTGGATTGCTGCGCGCCTATGCAGATAGCGCAGCTATGGAGCCCGGTACGGCCTTTGCCGTCTTACCTTCAAAGACGATATCGAGAAATTCGGTCAACCACGTCTTGAGCGGCGCATCGAAGAGCATGCGGCCCTCCAGATGTTCCCGTCCCTGCTGCGCGTTCGGCAAAATGAAGCGGTGGGCGCCGTGGACGACCCAGCGATGCATCATGACGCGGGTGAGCTCTGCGTGGAATTGCAGCGCCCAGGCGTTGCCGTTGTAGCGAAAGGCCTGGTTGGGATAGGTATCGCCTTCCGCAAGCAAATGGGCGCCGTGCGGCAGATCGAAGCCCTCGCGATGGAAATGGTAGACCATCTTCGGCCAGTGCATCAGCAAGCGGCCCTTTTCGGTCGGACGGAGCGGATACCACCCGATTTCGGTCGAGCCGTCGGGATTCGACTGCACCTTGCCGCCAAGATGGCGCACCAGCATCTGCGCTCCAAGGCAGATGCCGAGGAACGGACGGTTTTCCTTGAGTGGAATGTCCAGCCAGTTGATCTCGCTCTTTATGAATTCGTCTGGATCGTTTGCACTCATCGGCCCGCCGAAGACGACCGATCCGGCATGGTTCTCCAGCGTAGTGGGCAGCTTATCGCCCAGAACCGGGCGGCGGATGTCGAGGCTATAACCCTTGTCGGCCAGCAGCTGGCCGACGCGGCCGGGGCTGGAGCGTTCCTGGTGCAGGATGATCAGTATGGGGCGCTTGTCGCGTTTGATGGGGCGGTCAATCGACATCGTCTTGAACCACCACCGTATCGGTTACGCGTGCGGCTGCCTCCTGACGCTTCTGGATTCGCTCGCGGGAGGAAACGCCCAAGAGATCGGCGATCCGCCAAATGACGTGGTCCTCCATCTCGCTGCGTTCGCCGTCGGCATAGACGATGTCCCAGAGGATGCCGATCAGTTCCAGCCGCTGTTCGGTATCGAGATGGCGTTTCAGGTCGGAGGTGAAGCGGTAATAGTCGACGGCGCTGCTCTCGGCTTCCTGGCCTGCCGCAATCACTGCCTCCAGCTGCTTTCCATCAAGGCCGTATTGCTCCTTAAGCAGTTTGCGGAGCCGCTTCTTTTCGCTGTCCTTGATCTTACCATCCGCTTCCATCACTTGCATGCAGAGGGCGGCAACGGCAATGCGGGGATCGTCAGGACTAAAACCCTTCTTGGGGTTGTTTGCAGTGAGATTTTGGAAGAATGCCTGAAAACGTTCGAACATGCGGATTTCGTTCCATTTCAGAAAAGGCGGAGTCGTGTCTTGGGTTCCGGTTCCGCCTTCATATTGCGAACGCCAGGGTCGTCCGGCATTCCATAAAAGGGTTTCGGCTCTGGCTGTGCGGTATCCGGCTCTGGCTGTTTGGAAGCTGTTGCGGGCAGGACAGGCTTCGGCGCAGAAGCAGGAGCCGGCCGAGCGGCCTCGGCAATCGTTGCGGCGCGCTCCAGTTCAATGATGCGGTGATCGTTGGCCGGGCTTTCTGGCTGTGTCCCGCGAACCGGCGGCAAGGTCTTCAACGCGGCATCGATCAAGACGGCGGAGCCGTCCTCGATTGGTCCTTCAAGCTGACCGAAGGGCGCCTTCCATTCAAAGGCGTCGAGACGGCCGGTGACGGGTGAGACGGGAAGCCATTTGTCGGAAACGAAGCCGTCGGCCACCCAGGCCGGATCGCGCGGCGCCTTCAGCGCTTGCGCCAGCCAGTGGCGTACACGGCCTTGATCGCCGGTCTCGGCTTCTTCGATATCAGCAAGCAGCAGGAAGGCCGCTTCACGCGGCTGCATGCGCGCTGCCGCTTCGGCCTTGGCTCGGGCCTTGGCGAAGTCCTGCGCATCGAGAGCCGCCTGTGCGACCACGAGCAGGGATTCGACATTGTTGGGGCGCAGGGCTTCCAGCCGTTCGGCTCGCTTCAGGCGATCGACGGTGGAATCGCCGCTTCGGGCAAGCACGTAGGTGCGGCCGATCTCGGGATGTGGCGCTGCCTTCCAGGCCTGCTCGAGGATCGAGGCCGCCTTGCGCAGCTTGTCCTCACGGAAAAGCGCCTTGGCGGCAATGATGGCGGCCGGTTCGAAATCGGCAATGAGCTTCAGCGCATGCATCGCGTCGTCGCGCGCACCGGCCGGATCGCCTTCCAGCTTGTCACCGGCGCGAGCCGTCAGCAGAACGCCGCGCAAGCGTTCCGCATCCTGCTTTTCGACGACACGCGCGGCCTTCTGTCGCTCAAGAAGCAGGATGGCGTCGTCGAAACGGCCGGCCTGGCTGCGGTATTCGAGCGTCGCCTGTGCTGCCCAGGGCAGATAGGGCGCATTGTCGGCCGCCTTTTCGGCATATTGGCGTGCGGCCTCGTTGGCGCCGAGGCGTTTGGCCTCGAGATAGAGCCCGCGAAGGCCGAGTTCACGCGTTTCCGGATCGTTAGCCATTGCTTCGAACTTGGCACGGGCTTCGTCATGCCGGCCCTCGATCAAGGCCGCCTGTGCTTCGAGCAGATTGATCAGCGGCTCCTGATCAGCGCGGATGAGGCCGCGGGACCGGGCTGCCATCTTGCGGGCAAGCAGGGCATTGCCGGCGCCGGCGGCGATAAGGCCGGTCGAGAGGGCCTGATAGCCGCGATCACGCTTGCGGGCGCGAAAATAGCGCGTCACGGAATGGGGCGACGTCCAGACCGTGCGGACAAGCCACCAGGCGATCATGACAACAGCAATCAGTGCGATAAGACCGCTTGCCGCGACGATGAGCTTTGCCTGATAAAGCTGGCCTTCCCACACCAGCGAGAGATCGCCGGGGCGATCGGCAAGCCAGGAGAAGCCGTAGCCGAGAACGACGACGAGGACGACGAAGACGACGAGACGGATCATCGATCAACCCTCCTTGCCGGCGCCGGAAATGGCCTTGGAGAGCGCACCACCCACCAGTTCCTCGACACGGATGCGGGCTTCCAATGATTGTTTGAAGGCGGCGGAAGCCTGCTTTGCGTTCGAGGGCAAGTCGTTCCATTCGTTGGCAGCACCCGGCAGGTCGCCGTTCTTCACCTTGTCTTCCATACGCGCCGCAATGGCCTCGACATTTTCGCCCTCGATATTGCCGACAGGGCGCACGGTGACGAGCGACTTGGCACTCGCCATCAGCCGGTCCGACCAGCTCTGGTTCGGATCCGCTTGGTTGACGGATTGAACGATGGCGGTCGCAACGTCGGGAACCTGGCGGATCAGTTCGGCGCGCGAGGGTACGCCGGTTTCGGCGAAATTACGGAGGTCGGCGACAGCGGGGGCGTCCGGCGAAACGCCGGCGAAAGTATCGAGCTCGGCCATAAAGGGTCCGCCGCGGTCGATCGCTGCCTTGAGCGCCGCAGCGGCGATCGCCTGCGCAACGGCAACATCCTGGCGTGGTTCGTTGAGCTTCTTTTCGGCTTCCTCGAGGCGCTTGACAATGTCGGCGCCGCTCGACGCCCGTTCTTCGGAGGTTTGAGAAAGGGATGTGCGCAACTGTTCTAGCTGAGTGGCCATATCCGCGACCTTCTGGTTCAGCGCGTCGATTTGCGGGGTGTCTACCGGCCCCGTCGCGGCAGGCGTCTTTGCCGCCGTTTCGAGAGCTGAGACACGCTTGTCGAGCGCATCGTCGCTCGTGTTCGGCGCTGCGGCGAGGCTGGCGATGGATTGCTTGAGGCCGTCGATTTCAGCCGAAAGCCTGGCCGTTTCATCCAGCGCGGTCTGAGGCGCGGAAGACGTCGGAAGGTAGCCGGCATATTGGATCACGCCAGCACCCAGCAGGGCAACGAGACCGCCGAAGATACCGGCGGCAATCAGACCCGACGTCGTTCCGCCGCGCGGCTTTTGCCGGACCGGCTCGGGGTCCGTTGCCATTTCCGGTTGACTGGGCTCCTCGGAGGCGGGGGCGTGCTCGGCCGTCTCCTCAGCCAATGCTTCTTTTTCCGGATCGATGGATGTCTCTAGGTCCGCTGTCGCTTTGTCTGCTTCGGGAGCGCTGGCGTCAGGGGCGCTTGCTTCGGATGTCTTCTCGGTATCGGCTGCTGCCGCAATTTTCTGCGCTTCCAGATCGATCGTGACCGGCTCGTCGGCGTTTTTCGAATGACGTGGCGGATTTCCCGATACCATGCGTACCTCATTTTCCTGCATCGCAACGAAACTAGTCAGTGATGCCAGTTATGGAAAGAGGTTAGATCAAATTTGGGTTCGTAAGGCCTTCAAAGAAGCGACAGAAGGCTTCCCTCATCCGGCAATGCTGCGATGCGAAGATTTCTGCGGAGTGAAGCCGGGACTGCCGCGGCAACGGATGTGCTGAGACAAAGGATGAGGGCCTGATTGAGCCACCCGCGCTCCGATTGGGCCTCGAGGAGACGGAAAAAACGCGCTGCGGTCTGGCGGGAATAAAGGAGAATGGCCTCCGGTGGCGGGGTCAATGCTTCTCGCAGGGCCCCCGGCTCGGGTTCTCTTGGCTGCATCCGATAACACTCGACGACATCGACCTTCAGTCCCAGCGCGTGTGCGCTGCGCTCGAACGTCTCTGCGCGGGGCGAACCGGCGAGATAGGTGACAGATTCCCGCGTCTGCTGCGCGATCAGCTCCGCCAGTTGCGCGCCGTCGCCCGCCGAGGCTAAGACCGAAGCAAATCCAACCGCTTTGGCTTCGTTTGCGCTTGCTTCGCCAACGGCGAACACCGGTCGGCGGCGATAAGGCTTGGCGTCTGTTCCTGACGACGCGAGCGCACGGACAGCTTCCGCGCTTGTAATGGCAATAGGGCCGTGGCTCCTTGCCAATGCATCCATTGCGGTCTGGCCATCATGCATGGGCTGCGACAGCGGCAGCAATACGGGCTCATGGCCCATGCCGCGTAACCTTTTGGCGGTTCGCTCCCCCGAACGCAGCGGACGGGTGACGAGCACACGCATCGTGCGTCAGCTCCAGTCGTCGAAGAAGCTGCTGCCGGCGCGGGCGCGGATGTCTTGTCCGGCGCGGGTGCCGAGCGCTGCGGCATCGCGCCGATTGCCATCGATGGTGACCGAGTGCTGGTTGCGACCATCCGGCGTGATGATCAGGCCTGAGAATTTGATCCGATCACCCTCGCAAATCGCAAATCCGCCAATCGGCGTGCGGCAGGAGCCGTCGAGCGCCGCAAGGAAAGCGCGCTCACACGAGACGGCGTCGTGCGTCGCCGGGTCGTTGATGGCGGCCAGCAGATCATCGGTGCGCTGATCGCCAATACGGCTTTCGATGCAGATTGCGCCTTGCGCGGGAGCCGGCGGGAAGGTGTCGGGATCGAGAATGTCGGTAATCACCTCGACCTTGCCAAGACGCTTCAGGCCAGCGAGCGCCAACAGCGTCGCATCGACTTGGCCTTCGTCCAGCTTGCGCAGGCGGGTTTCCACAGCGCCCCTAAAGGTTATCACTTTGATATCCGGCCGCATGCGGCGGATCAGAGCCTGGCGGCGCAGCGATGCCGACCCGACCGTTGCGCCATGCGGCAGCTCGATCAGTTTTGGCGCCGTGCGGCCGATTACCGCATCGCGAATGTCTTCGCGCGGCAGATAGGCCGAGAGATGAAGCCCTTCCGGCAAAACCGTCGGCATGTCCTTGGCGGAATGGACGGCGAAATCGAGGTCGCCGCTTGCAAGCTTTTCTTCCAGTTCCTGGGTGAAAAGACCCTTGCCGCCGATCTCGGCAAGCGGACGGTCGGTAATGCGGTCGCCTTTCGTCGTCAGCACAACGATCTCGAACATTTCCTCCGGCATTCCGTGCGCTGCCATCAGCCGATCGCGCGCTTCGTGAGCCTGAGCAAGGGCCAGCGGGCTGCCCCGAGTTCCGATCCGGAAAGGTTTTGTTTGCATCCGCTTCGATCCGTTGTTACCGGAAGTTCTCGTAACCGGGTTTTGCACCCATCGCAATCAACGATAGGCTTCATGGCTCCCTTTCTACGCATCCTCGGCATCGAAACAAGCTGCGACGAGACTGCCGCGGCTGTCGTCGAACGCGATGCGGACGGGCGTTCGAAGGTGCTTTCGGACGTCGTCTTGAGCCAATTGGACGAGCATAGCGCCTATGGTGGCGTGGTGCCAGAGATAGCCGCGCGTGCCCATGTCGAGGCACTCGATACGCTGATCGACGAGGCGTTAAAGCGCGCCAATGTGTCGCTCTGCGAAGTCGATGCGATTGCTGCGACCTCCGGGCCGGGACTGATCGGAGGGCTGCTCGTCGGCCTGATGACCGGCAAGGCGATCGCCAAGGCCGCCGGCAAGCCGCTTTATGCCGTAAACCACCTCGAAGGCCATGCGCTGACGGCGCGGCTGACGGACGGGCTTTCCTTTCCCTACCTGATGCTGCTTGTGTCGGGTGGTCATACGCAGCTCATCCTCGTGCGTGACATTGGCCAATACGAACGCTGGGGAACGACGATCGACGATGCGCTCGGCGAGGCCTTCGACAAGACGGCGAAGCTGCTCGGGCTGCCTTATCCCGGCGGACCCCAGGTGGAGGAGGCAGCGAAGACGGGTAACCCGGACCGCTTCGATTTCCCGCGGCCGCTCGTCGGTGAAGCGCGGCTCGATTTCTCCTTTTCGGGATTGAAGACGGCGGTCCGCCAGACCGCGACGGATATCGCACCGCTGACGGAGCAGGACGTCGCCGATATCTGCGCTTCATTTCAGAGGGCGATTTCGAGGACTCTGAAGGATCGCATCGGCCGTGGATTACAGCGGTTCACGGCGGAGTTTCCGCATCTAAACGAGCAGCCGGCCCTGGTGGTCGCGGGCGGTGTCGCCGCCAACCTCGAAGTACGCGCCACGCTCCAGGCGCTCTGTGACAAATACGCCTTCCGCTTCATCGCGCCGCCGCTGAGATTGTGCACCGACAATGCGGTTATGATCGCCTGGGCTGGCCTCGAGCGCATGGCGACAGGCGTTGCGCCGGATGATCTCGATGTGCAGCCGCGCTCGCGCTGGCCGTTGGATTCGAATGCGGAAGCGCTGATCAGCTACGGAAAGCGGGGAGCAAAGTCATGAGCGAACGGATTGCCATCGTTGGCGCAGGCGCGTTCGGAACGGCGCTTGCCGCAGTCATTGCGCTCACCGGCCGCAGCCAAGTCACTCTCGTTGGCCGCGACCCGGTGCTGATGGCCGATCTGAAAGCCGAACGGCTGCATGATGCCGTTCTTCCCGGAATTGAACTGCCGGAAGCACTGGAATTCTCGGCAGAAGCCGATTCGATCGACGATGCCGATATCGTGCTTTTCGCCATGCCTTCGCAGGCGCAGGCGGATGCGGCCCGGCAGTATGGCCCTTACCTCGCCAGGGACGCGATCGTCGTAACCTGTGCCAAGGGAATCGAGCGGGCGACCGGCAATTTGTTGACAGACATGTTGGAGCGCGAATTGCCGCAGCATCGCGTCGCGGTACTTTCGGGGCCGGGTTTTGCATCCGACATCGCCAAAGGATTGCCGACCGCCATGGTAATTGCGGCATCGGACGTGGCTGTTGCCGAGCGGCTGGCGCAGGCGATTTCGGGCAGGACCTTCCGGCTCTATCCGTCGTCTGACCGTATCGGCGTGCAGCTTGGTGGTGCGCTGAAGAATGTATTGGCGATCGCCTGTGGTATCGTCGAAGGCTGCGGCATCGGCGATTCTGCGCGCGCAGCGCTGATCGCGCGCGGGCTGGCGGAAATGTCGCGCCTCGTCGTTGCCAAGGGCGGGCAGGCAGATACGGTGCGCGGGCTTTCCGGGCTGGGCGATCTTGTCCTGACGGCGACGAGCCATCAGTCGCGCAACCTGCGCTTCGGCATTGCGCTTGGCCGCGGTGAAAAGGCCGATCCTTTGCAAGGCGAATTGGTGGAAGGTGCCTTTGCGGCGGCCGTCGCCTCGCGGCTGGCGGAAGAGCTCGGCATCGCGATGCCGATCACGGACGCCGTCTCGGCGATCATCGAAGGTAAACTCACCATCACCGAGGCCATCGACCAATTGATGACACGTCCGATTACGACCGAATAGGAGACAGACATGCTATTTGCCCTTCTCTGCAAGGACAAGCCGGGGCACCTCAACACACGCATGGAAACGCGCGCGGCGCATTTGGAATATCTGAACAAGCTGAATGCCGAAGGCGCGCTCAGCATGGCCGGACCGTTCCTCAACGGTGAAGGCAAGCCCTGCGGCAGCTTGGTCATGGTAAAGGCCGATACGGAGGAAGCGGCCAAGGCATTAGCTGATGCCGATCCCTACGCGAAGGCCGGACTTTTCGAGAGTGTCGAGATCAAGCCCTTCAACTGGGTCTTCAACAATCCGGAGGCATAAGGATGGCCCATTGGCTCTATAAATCCGAACCTTCCTCCTGGTCCTGGGAGCAGCAGAAGGCGGCAGGCGAAAAAGGGACGGAGTGGACGGGCGTCCGCAATTATCTCGCCCGCAACAACATGCGCGCCATGCAGATCGGCGACAGAGGCTTCTTCTACCACTCGAATGACGGCCTGGAGATCGTCGGCATCGTCGAGGTCTGCACGTTGGCGCATCCGGATTCGACGGCGAAGGGTGACGATCGCTGGGATTGCGTCGACATTCGCGCTGTGTGCGATATGCCCAAGCCCGTGACGCTGAAGGATGTCAAGGCGAATGAGAAACTCTCGAAAATGGCGCTGGTGACCTCGATGCGCCTTTCGGTCCAGCCGGTGACAGATGACGAGTGGCTCGAAGTCTGCCGCATGGGTGGCCTCGACAATCCGCCGCGCTGACTGCATTGAAGACCGACCCGGAAATCTTCATCCGTGCCAATACGAAACTGATCGCGCCGCCGCATGTGCCGGAAATCCGGTTGCACCTGGCGAACGAAGCCCATGAGCTTTGGCTTAAGACGGAGGAGGAACTGGCCGAGATCGGCCTGCCGCCGCCGTTCTGGGCCTTTGCCTGGGCGGGCGGGCAGGGACTTGCGCGATATATTCTCGACCATCCGGAGAAGGTGCGGACTAAGCGCGTTTTCGACTTCGCAACAGGTTCGGGTATCGTCGCGATCGCGGCGAAGATGGCGGGTGCGGTGGCGGTAAAGGCGGCGGATATCGATCCATGGGCTGAAACGGCCGTGCGGCTCAATGCTGCTGCCAACGGGGTCTCGGTCGATTTCAGCGGCGCCGATTTCGTCGGCAAGCCCGTCCATGCCGATATCGTCCTGGCGGGCGACGTGTTCTATGACCGCGTCTTTGCGGACGCCCTCGTTCCGTGGTTCGACCAGCTGGCCAGTGAAGGCAGGGAGGTTCTGGTCGGCGATCCGGGACGGGCCTATTTGCCAAAGGAGCGGCTGGAGTTTTGCGCCATCTACGAAGTGCCGGTAACGCGGGCGCTCGAAGATAGCGAGAACAAAAAGACAACGGTCTGGCGGTTCAAGGCCTGATGACGCAGACGCCGGCCTCGTAGCTGCAAGGATCGGCCTGCACGGCAACGTCGATCACTTTGGACCTGGGTTCGAGCGATTCGACCTGCGGCGCACCGTAAAGTGCATAACCGTTCGCCCCGAAATAGGTGCCGCCGTCCGTTTGGTAAGCATAGGAGCCAGCGTAAGCGCCATCGTAATCATAGTGGAGAGGCCGTGGCGATCCGGCGATAGCGCTGCGGATGCGGTAGCCGTTCGATGACGGCGAGAAATGCTTGAGGCGAACATAACGGCTATGGCCGTGGCCATGAGGGCGATGATGGCGATGATGACCACCGAACCAGGGTTTGATGTTGTTTGCCCACTTGGCGTTGTTAGCCCACTTGGCGTTGTTTGCCCAATGGGTCACGCCACGATGATGCCCAATACGCTCGCCCGCCGTGGCAGGAAGCGCAATCAGGGCGCACAACACCAGCGGAAAGACTTTCGACATAGGCTGGAACATCAGACGCAACCTCCGGAAATCCAATCGTTAACAAATCGTTAACGCCAGCTTGCGTCAAAACTGCCTATGTGTCCACTTGAGCGATGAAAAATCAGCATAAAATTTGATCCGCAAAACCCAGTTTCGATTTCCGGCAACTTCCCGGTAACGCGAATCGATTAAATTAAAAACAGACAGCAATTGTGCTTGTCGTCGGGGGCTTCGGTGATTAAACGTCGCCGTTGATGCAATGCACACAGACAAATTTGTCATTCCTGTGGTTGCCTCGAAATGCTCCGAAATCCGGGAGCGCAAGACGCCGCGAGGTTCTGATGGCGAATGTGACAAATAACCGGCCTCTGTCGCCGCATTTGCAAGTTTATAAATTAATTCCGACCATGGTCATGTCGATCGTCCATCGTATCACAGGGGCTGCCCTTTATTTCGGCACGCTGCTGATCGCCTGGTGGCTGATCGCGGCTGCGACCGGTCAGGCTTATTACGACTGGGTGAATTGGGTGCTCGGCAGCATCATCGGCAAGGTCGTCCTGCTTGGTTACACCTGGGCACTGCTTCATCACATGCTCGGCGGCCTGCGCCACCTGCTGTGGGACCTCGGCCATGGTTTCGAGAAGGAATTCTCCACCAAGCTCGCCATCGCCAACATCATCGGATCGCTCTGTCTTACCGTGCTGGTTTGGGTGATCGGCTTTATCATTCGCTTCTGAGGTCGCTCACATGGATATGCGTACCCCTCTGGGTAAAGTTCGCGGCCTTGGCTCGGCCAAGGAAGGCACCGAACACTTCTGGCGTCAGCGCTTGACGGCTGTCGCCAACATCCCGCTCATCGTCTTCTTCGTCATCTTTATGATCGTCTATGCCGGCGCCCCTTATGCCGATGTCGTGCATGCGCTGTCGAACCCCTTCGTGGCAGTCATCATGGGACTGATGGTGATTTCCGGCATCATTCACATGCGTCTTGGCATGCAGGCCATCATCGAGGACTACGTGCACAGCGAAATCGGCAAGCTCGTCTTGCTGATGCTGAACACGTTTTTCGCGATCGCGGTCGCAGGGCTCTGTCTCTTTGCCATTCTGAAAATCGCTTTCGTAGGATAACCGTATCATGGCACCGACTTCACCCGCTCAGAATGGGAAAGCCTACAAATATGTCGATCACTCCTATGATGTGATCGTCGTCGGCGCCGGCGGCGCCGGTCTTCGCGCAACGCTCGGCATGGCCGAGCAGGGTTTCCGCACGGCCTGCATCACCAAAGTATTCCCGACCCGCTCGCACACGGTCGCGGCCCAGGGCGGCATCGCCGCCTCGCTGCAGAACATGACGCCGGACAGCTGGCAATGGCACCTCTACGACACGGTCAAGGGGTCCGACTGGCTGGGCGACGTCGATGCCATGCAGTATCTCGCCATGGAAGCGCCGAAGGCCGTCTATGAGCTCGAGCACTACGGCGTGCCCTTCTCGCGTAATGAGGAAGGCAAGATCTATCAGCGCCCATTCGGCGGCCATATGCAGAACTACGGCGAAGGCCCCCCGGTGCAGCGCACCTGCGCGGTTGCCGACCGCACCGGCCACGCCATCCTGCACACGCTTTACGGCCAGTCGCTGCGCTACAATGCCGAGTTCTTCGTCGAATATTTCGCGCTCGACCTCATCATGTCGGAAGACGGCAGCCGTTGTACCGGCGTTGTTGCCTGGTGCCTCGATGACGGCTCCATCCATCGCTTCGCGGCCAAAATGGTGGTGCTGGCGACCGGCGGCTACGGCCGTGCCTATTTCTCCGCAACCTCCGCCCATACCTGCACCGGCGACGGCGGCGGCATGGTGGCGCGCGCAGGGCTTCCGCTGCAGGACATGGAATTTGTGCAGTTCCATCCCACCGGTATCTACGGCTCCGGCTGTCTGATTACCGAAGGCGCGCGCGGGGAGGGCGGCTATCTCGTCAATTCCGAGGGTGAGCGGTTCATGGAACGCTACGCGCCGTCGGCCAAGGATCTTGCCTCGCGCGACGTCGTTTCGCGCTGCATGACGTTGGAAATCCGCGAAGGCCGCGGCGTCGGCAAGAACAAGGATCATATCTTCCTGCATCTGGACCATCTCGACCCGGCTGTTTTGCACGAGCGCCTGCCGGGCATTTCCGAGAGCGCGAAGATTTTTGCTGGCGTCGATGTGACGCGCGAGCCGATCCCGGTGCTGCCGACCGTCCATTACAACATGGGCGGCATTCCGACGAACTATTGGGGTGAGGTGCTCAACGCCGACAGCGCCAATCCGGAACGCGTTATCCCCGGGTTGATGGCCGTCGGCGAGGCGGGCTGTGCTTCGGTGCATGGCGCGAACCGCCTCGGCTCGAACTCACTGATCGACCTCGTCGTTTTCGGCCGTGCTGCGGCAATCCGTGCCGGCGAGGTCATTGACCGCGCTGCGCCCACCCCGCATCTGAACATCGCTGCCTGTGACAAGATCATCGATCGCTTCGATGGTCTTCGCCACGCCAATGGCGCAACGCCGACGGCGCATCTGCGCGAGAAGATGCAACGCGCCATGCAGGAAGATGCCGCCGTCTTCCGCACCCAGGAGTCGCTGGAATCCGGCTGCAAGCGCATTTCGGCGATCTGGCAGGAAATGTCGGACATCAAGGTCACCGACCGTTCGATGATCTGGAATTCCGATCTCGTTGAGACGCTCGAGCTGCAAAACCTGATGGCGAATGCGATCACCACGATCTACGGCGCCGAGGCGCGCAAGGAAAGCCGTGGTTCGCATGCCCGCGAGGATTACACCGAAGGCGCATACGCTGGCCGCGACGACGTCAACTGGCGCAAGCACACGCTTGCCTGGGTCGGCAATGCCGGCGAGGTCAAGCTCGACTACCGTCCGGTTCACACCGAGCTCATCTCAGAAGGCATCGATCCCAAGAAGATCGCGCCGAAGGCTCGTGTGTATTGACGATGGGAAAGTACCTCGGATTAGCTTCGATTATTGCTGCAGTGCGGGCCGTTTTTCCCGTCATGGCGGCGGAGCGCAAAAAATTGCGCGCTCCGGCGGCTTGGCTGCCACGGTCGGCAACGAGGTCGGTGTGTGGAAGACAGGCAATGGCTCGCAGCGTGCTCGTTCATCGCTCGCAGCCGGCCACGCTGCTTTCGGTGGTTGTAGGGGTTGCGTGAAAACGGAACTCCTGTCGGCAAACTAGGATCTTATCATGGTTGAACTCGCTCTCCCCAAGAACTCTCAGATGCGCGAAGGCAAGGTCTGGCCGAAGCCGGCGGGTGCGAAGAACACCCGTGAATTTCGCGTCTACCGCTGGAGCCCGGATGATGACCAGAACCCGTCGATCGACACCTTCTATATCGATGTCGACGACTGTGGCCCGATGGTTCTCGACGGCCTGCTCTACATCAAGAACAAGATCGATCCGACGTTGACGCTGCGCCGTTCCTGTCGCGAAGGCATCTGCGGTTCCTGCGCGATGAATATCGACGGCACGAACACGCTGGCCTGCACCAAGGGCATGGATGACATCAAGGGCACGGTTAAAATCTACCCACTGCCGCATTTGCCGGTGGTGAAGGATCTCGTTCCGGACCTGACGAATTTCTATGCGCAGCACCGCTCGATCGAACCCTGGCTGAAGACCGTATCTCCAGCACCTGCCAAGGAATGGAAGCAGAGCCACGAGGATCGCCAGAAGCTCGACGGCCTTTACGAGTGCATTCTCTGCGCCTGCTGCTCGACCTCCTGTCCGAGCTACTGGTGGAACGGCGACCGCTATCTCGGCCCGGCCGTCCTGCTGCAGGCCTATCGCTGGCTGATCGACTCCAGAGACGAGGCGACCGGCGAGCGCCTTGACGATCTCGAAGATCCGTTCCGGCTTTACCGCTGCCACACGATCATGAACTGCGCGCAGACCTGCCCTAAGGGTCTCAATCCGGCAAAGGCCATTGCCGAGATCAAGAAGATGATGGTTGAGCGCCGGGTCTGACAGCTGATGCTCGCCAAATGCCCGGCGCTGACCATACTGCGCCGGGTACTTCCGGATTTTTTGCAGGCATCGGTCTGAATCCGGCAAAGGATTGTGCAGATCATCACCTTGCTGACAAATTCTATCTGCAGGAAGTTCTCCGACAGGCAAGTTAAATTGCTCCATTTCTGGCATAAGCATTGTCGCGAGCAATTTATGGCTGTGCCGACTTGATTAACTAAAGTGAAATACGCTAATTCGAAAATCAGTCTGATGACCAATTCTGTGCTGCAAGAGCGGACAATCGGGAGCATGATGATGCAGTTGCGATATGCGATGACTGGTGTGGCGGTTGTTCTGTCATTGGCGGGCTGCCAGCGCACGGCATATGACAATGCGAGTTACAGCTCGCCGGCACCGCTAACCGCCCAGCCTGTTCCTTCCGTCCAGGGCGGACAGCTTCCGCCACCGGCGGGCGCCTCGCAGTTTCCCGCCGCTCCAGCGGCAGCGCCTGCGGTTCCGGGCCAGCCGGGTGCCATGGCGGCCAATGCGCTTGACGTCTCCAAGGAATCCATGGTCGGCAGCTGGCGCGTCAACGGCAGGTGCGACATGTTCCTGACGCTGACCAACCTCGGCAGCGGCTCACGCGGCGGCACGCGCGGCTGCGTCGGCGAGCTGACGGCGATGGGCTCCTGGGAAGTCTCTGGCAAGCAGGTTCTTCTCAAGGATCGCAGCGGCAACCAGATCGGCAGCGTCTACAAGACAGCCGACAACAGCTTCAGTGGCCAGACGAGCACCGGCCAACCGATCACCCTCAGCCGGTAAGACAGCCGGCGGCCACCCCGCCGACGACGCGTAGGCGGACTCCTCCCCATGCAGCCAATCCCCGACTACACTTCCAGCGTCAGCGAGCACTTGAAATCGCTGACGGCCTCCGGCTCTCTCCAGATCGATTCTGCACAGATGGATGTGGCAAAAAGCCTCGATCGGGTGCTTTTTGAACTGAAGCGCCGCCGCCCGGCGGCTAAATCCAGCTCGCTCGGCTGGCTCTTCGCTTCGAAGAAAAAGGCGAGAGAAGGCATCAAGGGACTCTATATTCACGGCAGTGTCGGGCGCGGCAAGACAATGCTGATGGATATTTTCTACCGCATGGCGCCCTCTTCGAAAAAGCGCCGTGCGCACTTCCATGAATTCATGGCCGATGTCCACAACCGCATCGCCGCGCACCGGCTCAAGCTGAAGAACGGCGAAACAAAGCATGCCGATCCCGTGCCGCCCGTGGCGGCCGCACTTTACCAGGAAGCCGAACTCCTCTGCTTCGATGAGTTTACGGTGACGGACATCGCTGATGCGATGATCCTCTCGCGGCTGTTCTCCGAACTTTTTGCGCGTGGCTGCGTGCTCATCGCGACCTCGAATGTCGAGCCCGACAATCTCTACAAGGACGGCCTCAATCGCGGTCTCTTCCTGCCTTTCATCGGTCTCCTCAAGAAGAATGTCGAGGTCGTGACGCTCGACTCCGCGACGGATTACCGGATGGAGAAGCTGAACAGCCAGCCGGTCTATCTGACGCCGATCGACGAGCGGACGGATATGGCCATGGATGCGTCCTGGGCCCAGGCGCTGGATGGACGCAAGGCGCAGCCTTTCGATATTCCGATGAAAGGTCGCTCGATCCATGTGCCGCTCGCCGTCGATCGCATGGCGCGCTTTTCATTTGCCGATCTTTGCGAGAAGCCGCTCGGTGCTGCGGATTTTCTCGCAATCGCCAAGCGTTTCGATACGATCTTCGTCGATCGCGTCCCGTTGCTCGGCCCGGACAAGCGGAACCAGGCGAAGCGTTTCATCATTCTTGTCGACACGCTCTACGATCACGGGGTTCGGCTTCATGCGTCGGCTGCGGCAATGCCGGAAGATTTGCTGATCGAACGGCGCGGGACGGAAGGCTTTGAATTCGATCGCACTGCATCTCGCCTTTTTGAGATGCGCAGCGCAGAATATCTCGCAACGCATCATAAAAAGCATGCCGCCGAGTAACAGTTTGGCAACAAAATATCTTACGTTTACGTAAGATATTTTGTATCTAAACGATTGAAATTGCTGATTCAAAAATAACACGTTGCCATTTTTTGGCTTTAGGGCTATGCGATTGCGTCATTGGACGACGCCCTGGACGCGCCGCCCGACTGATTTTGATCGCAAAGGAAACAGCGAAATGGCGCGTAACAAGATCGCACTTATCGGTTCTGGCATGATTGGTGGCACGCTGGCGCATCTCGCCGGCCTGAAAGAGCTCGGCGATATCGTCCTCTTCGACATTGCCGACGGCATTCCACAGGGCAAGGGCCTCGATATCGCCCAGTCGTCCCCGGTCGAAGGCTTCGATGCCAATCTGACGGGTGCCAGCGACTATTCCGCGATCGAAGGCGCAGACGTGTGCATCGTCACCGCCGGCGTTCCGCGCAAGCCGGGCATGAGCCGCGACGATCTTCTCGGCATCAACCTCAAGGTCATGGAGCAGGTCGGCGCCGGCATCAAGAAATATGCCCCGAATGCTTTCGTCATCTGCATCACCAATCCGCTCGACGCCATGGTTTGGGCGTTGCAGAAGTTTTCCGGCCTTCCGGCCAACAAGGTCGTCGGCATGGCGGGCGTTCTCGATAGCTCGCGCTTTCGTCTCTTCCTCGCCAAGGAATTCAACGTTTCCGTTCAGGACGTCACTGCTTTCGTTCTCGGCGGCCACGGCGACACGATGGTGCCGCTTGCTCGTTACTCCACCGTTGCCGGCATTCCGCTCACCGACCTCATCACCATGGGTTGGGTCACCAAGGAACGGCTCGAGGAAATTATCCAGCGCACCCGCGACGGCGGCGCCGAAATCGTCGGCCTCCTGAAGACTGGTTCGGCCTACTACGCTCCGGCAGCCTCGGCAATCGAGATGGCCGAGGCCTACCTCAAGGACAAGAAGCGCGTTCTGCCCTGCGCGGCGCATCTCTCCGGCCAGTACGGCGTTAAGGACATGTATGTCGGCGTTCCGACAGTTATCGGTGCCGGCGGCGTCGAGCGCGTCATCGAGATCGACCTCAACAAGGCCGAGAAGGAAGCCTTCGACAAGTCCGTCGGCGCTGTCGCCGGCCTGTGCGAAGCCTGCATCAACATCGCGCCTGCGCTGAAGTAATCAAAACAGGAATAAACCCATGAACATTCATGAATATCAGGCCAAGGCTCTGCTGAAGAGCTATGGCGCACCGGTCGCTGAAGGTGTGGCTATCTTCAAGGCCGACGAAGCCGAGGCTGCGGCAAGAGAATTGCCGGGTCCGCTCTACGTCGTGAAAAGCCAGATCCACGCTGGCGGCCGCGGCAAGGGTAAATTCAAGGAACTCTCGCCGGAAGCCAAAGGTGGCGTTCGCCTTGCGAAGTCGATCGACGAAGTCGTCGCCAATGCCAAGGAAATGCTCGGCAATACGCTGGTCACCAAGCAGACCGGCCCGGCCGGCAAGCAGGTCAACCGCCTCTACATCGAAGACGGCGCCGATATCGACCGCGAACTCTATCTCTCAATTCTCGTCGATCGCTCCGTCGGTCAGGTTGCCTTCGTCGTTTCGACGGAAGGCGGCATGGACATTGAGACCGTCGCCCACGACACGCCCGAAAAGATCATCACCGTCGCTATCGACCCCGCAAAGGGCGTGACGGCCGCAGACAGCAAGAAGCTTGCAGATGCGCTGAATCTCGAAGGCGAAGCTCGCAAGGATGGCGACACGCTGTTCCCGATCCTCTACAAGGCTTTCGTCGAAAAGGACATGAGCCTGCTCGAAGTCAATCCGCTGATCGTCATGAAGAACGGTCGCCTGCGCGTCCTCGACGCCAAGGTATCCTTCGACGGCAATGCGCTCTTCCGTCACGAAGACATCGTCGCTCTGCGCGACAAAACGGAAGAAGACGAGAAGGAAATCGAAGCCTCCAAATACGACCTTGCCTACGTTGCCCTCGACGGCAATATCGGCTGCATGGTCAATGGTGCGGGCCTTGCCATGGCGACCATGGACATCATCAAGCTCTACGGCGCCGAGCCTGCGAACTTCCTCGATGTCGGCGGCGGTGCTTCGAAGGAAAAGGTCACCGCGGCGTTCAAGATCATCACCGCCGATCCGGCCGTGAAGGGCATCCTGGTCAATATCTTCGGCGGCATCATGCGCTGCGACGTCATCGCCGAAGGCGTGATCGCGGCGGTGAAGGAAGTGGGCCTCCAGGTGCCGCTCGTCGTCCGTCTCGAAGGCACCAATGTGGAACTCGGCAAGAAAATCATACGAGAGAGCGGGCTGAACGTGATCCCTGCCGACGATCTTGACGACGCGGCGAAGAAGATCGTCGCTGCTGTGAAAGGGAACTAAGGCATGTCCATTCTCGTCAACAAAGACACCAAGGTCCTGGTCCAGGGGCTGACCGGCAAGACCGGCACTTTCCACACCGAGCAGGCGCTTGCCTATTACGGCACCAAGATGGTCGGCGGCATCCATCCGAAGAAGGGTGGCGAAACCTGGGGGTCGCTCGAAAGCGAAGCACATCTGCCGATCTTCGCCTCCGTCGCCGAGGGCAAGGAAAGAACCGGTGCCGACGCATCGGTGATCTATGTGCCGCCGGCCGGCGCCGCCGAGGCAATCATCGAGGCAATCGAGGCGGAAATTTCGCTCATCATCTGCATCACGGAAGGGATTCCGGTCGAGGACATGATCAAGGTCAAGTCCAAGCTCGACAAGTCGAAGTCGCGCCTGATCGGTCCGAACTGCCCGGGTGTCCTGACGCCTGAGGAATGCAAGATCGGCATCATGCCGGGCTCCATCTTCAAAAAGGGTTCGGTCGGCGTTCTCTCGCGCTCCGGCACGCTGACCTATGAAGCCGTCTTCCAGACCTCGAATGAAGGTCTCGGCCAAACGACGGCAGTCGGCATCGGCGGCGACCCCGTCAAGGGCACCGAGTTCATCGACGTACTCGAGATGTTCCTTGCCGACGACGAAACCAAGTCGATCATCATGATCGGCGAAATCGGCGGATCGGCTGAAGAAGACGCGGCTCAGTTCCTCAAGGACGAAGCCAAGCGTGGACGCAAGAAGCCGATGGTCGGCTTCATCGCCGGGCGTACGGCACCTCCCGGCCGCACCATGGGTCATGCCGGCGCCGTGATTTCTGGCGGCAAGGGCGGTGCAGAAGACAAGATCGCGGCTATGGAAGCGGCCGGTATTACGGTGTCGCCGTCTCCGGCTCGTCTCGGCAAGACGCTGGTTGAAGTCCTCAAGGGCTAAGCCAACTTATATAACCGGGCGGAAGAAAGCACCTGCGCTTCCGCCCGGCCCCAGGTTTTCGACAGCAGGTGTGCCGCGGACAGGCGGCAAATTCGAATGCGGCAGCCGGGTAGAGCCGGCAAATTCATCAAAAGTCAGGAGGCGGACGGAAAGCGTCCGCGTAAAACCATGGCACGGCAAGAAGCCAACGAGCAGTTTCAGATCACCTCGTTTCTGGATGGCGCCAATGCTGCCTATATCGAGCAGCTCTATGCGCGCTACGAAGAAGATCCGTCATCGGTCGACGATCAGTGGCGGACTTTCTTCAAGGCGCTGGAAGACGATCCGAACGATGTGAAGAAGGCGGCCAAGGGCGCTTCTTGGCGCAAGAAAAATTGGCCGATTCAGGCCGGCGGCGATCTCGTATCTGCGCTCGACGGTGATTGGGGCACGGTCGAGAAGGTCATCGAAACCAAGGTGAAGGCAAAGGCCGAAGCTGCCGGCAAGCCGACCGACGGCGCTGACATCCTCCAGGCGACGCGCGATTCCGTGCGTGCCATCATGATGATCCGCGCCTATCGCATGCGCGGCCATCTGCATGCCAAGCTCGATCCGCTTGGCATCGCAGCACCAGTCGAAGACTACAAGGAACTGTCGCCGGAAGCCTACGGCTTCAGCCCGGCCGACTACGATCGCAAGATCTTCATCGACAACGTGCTCGGTCTCGAATACGCGACCATCCCGCAGATGATCGAGATCCTCGAACGAACCTATTGCTCGACCCTCGGCGTCGAGTTCATGCACATGTCCAATCCGGAAGAGAAGGCCTGGGTTCAGGAACGCATCGAGGGGCCGGACAAGGGCGTTGCGTTCACTCCGGAAGGCAAGAAGGCGATCCTTGCCAAGCTCGTCGAAGCGGAAGGTTATGAGCAGTTCCTCGACGTCAAGTTCAAAGGCACCAAGCGCTTCGGCCTCGATGGCGGTGAATCACTGATCCCCGCTCTTGAGCAGATCCTCAAGCGAGGCGGCCATCTCGGCCTGAAGGAAGCCGTGTTCGGCATGGCGCATCGCGGCCGCTTGAACGTGCTTAGCCAAGTCATGGGAAAGCCGCATCGCGCCATCTTCCATGAATTCAAGGGTGGTTCCTATGCGCCCGACGAGGTCGAAGGTTCAGGCGACGTGAAGTACCATCTCGGTGCATCTTCCGACCGCGAATTCGACGGCAACAAGGTTCACGTTTCGCTGACGGCAAACCCTTCGCACCTTGAAATTGTCGATCCCGTCGTCATGGGCAAGGCGCGCGCCAAGCAGGACATGAGTGCTACCGTCTGGGAAGGCGATGTCATTCCGCTCTCCGAGCGCGCCAAGATTTTGCCGCTGCTGATCCACGGCGATGCGGCTTTCGCGGGCCAAGGCGTCATCGCGGAAATTCTGGGCCTTTCGGGTCTTCGCGGCCACCGTGTCGCGGGCACGATGCATGTCATCATCAACAACCAGATCGGTTTTACGACGAACCCGGCCTTCTCCCGTTCGTCGCCCTATCCCTCCGACGTTGCGAAGATGATCGAGGCGCCGATCTTCCACGTCAATGGCGACGATCCGGAAGCTGTGGTCTACGCTGCGAAAATCGCGACCGAGTTCCGCATGAAGTTCCACAAGCCGGTCGTGATCGACATGTTCTGCTACCGGCGCTACGGCCACAACGAAGGCGACGAACCGTCCTTCACCCAGCCGAAGATGTACAAGGTTATCCGTGGCCACAAGACGGTGTTCCAGCTTTACGCCGAGCGTCTTGTTGCGCAGGGCCTGCTGACCGAAGGCGAAGTCGAGAAGATGAAGGCCGACTGGCGCGCTCATCTCGAACAGGAGTTCGAGGCCGGGCAGTCCTACAAGCCGAACAAGGCCGACTGGCTGGACGGCGAATGGTCTGGTCTGCGCACGGCCGACAACGCCGACGAGCAGCGCCGTGGCAAGACGGCCGTGCCGATGAAACAATTGAAGGAGATCGGCCGCAAGCTCTCGGTGGTTCCGGCGGGCTTCAACGCGCACCGCACGATCCAGCGCTTCATGGAAAACCGGGCCAACATGATCCAGACGGGCGAAGGCATCGACTGGGCAATGGGCGAGGCGCTCGCTTTTGGCGCACTCTGCCTCGAAGGCCATAAGATCCGCCTTTCGGGTCAGGATTGCGAACGCGGCACTTTCTCGCAGCGCCATTCGGTCCTTTACGATCAGGAGACCGAAGCGCGTTATATCCCGCTCGCCAACCTGTCGCCGACGCAGGCCCGCTACGAGGTCATCAACTCGATGCTCTCCGAAGAGGCCGTTCTCGGCTTCGAATACGGCTATTCGCTGGCGCGCCCGAACGCGCTCACGCTCTGGGAAGCGCAGTTCGGAGACTTCGCAAACGGTGCGCAGGTCGTCTTCGACCAGTTCGTTTCGTCGGGCGAACGCAAGTGGCTGCGCATGTCGGGTCTCGTCTGCCTGCTGCCGCATGGTTACGAAGGTCAGGGTCCTGAACACTCTTCGGCCCGCCTGGAACGCTTCCTGCAGCTTTGCGCGGAAGACAACATGCAGGTCGCCAACGTCACGACCCCGGCGAACTACTTCCATATCCTGCGCCGTCAGTTGAAGCGCGACTTCCGCAAGCCGCTGATCCTGATGACCCCGAAGTCGTTGCTGCGCCACAAGCGGGCGGTTTCGAGCCTCGCAGAGATGGCCGGCGAATCCTCTTTCCACCGCCTTCTCTGGGATGATGCAGAGGTCATCAAGGACGGACCGATCAAGCTGCAGAAAGACAACAAGATCCGCCGCGTCGTCATGTGCTCCGGCAAGGTTTATTATGATCTTCTGGAGGAGCGCGAAAAGCGCGGTATCGACGATGTCTATCTGCTGCGCGTCGAGCAGCTCTACCCGTTCCCGGCCAAGGCGCTCATCAACGAGCTCTCCCGCTTCCGCAATGCGGAAATGGTCTGGTGCCAGGAAGAGCCGAAAAACATGGGCGCATGGTCGTTCATCGATCCGTATCTCGAATGGGTTCTTGCCCATATCGATGCGAAGTATCAGCGCGTCCGCTACACCGGACGTCCGGCTGCCGCTTCGCCGGCAACGGGCCTGATGTCCAAGCATCTGTCGCAACTCGCTGCATTCCTTGAGGATGCGCTGGGCGGCTGAGGAGTTAGGGCGATGGCATATTTCTTCTTGAGACTTGTGCCGCCTCGTTCCCGCTTTCCGAACGACGCGACCGGGGAGGAAATGGCTGCGATGGAACGGCATGCCGAATACTGGCGCCACAACGCACAAGAGGGATCGGCAATTGCTGTCGGCCCCGTCTTCGAGGGCGAAGGCGCCTGGGGTATGGCGGTCGTCTCAGTCGAGGATCGGGAGGCCGCAAAGGCGCTTGCCGATGCAGATCCGATCGTCCGCTCCAGTTTCGGTTTCCACTTCGAAATTTTGCCAATGCCCTCGATCATTCTCCGGCCGTCTGCTGCCGGAAACGAATAAACGAAAACAAGCAAATCAGGATTTGAACAATGGCCACAGAAATCCGCGTTCCAACTCTCGGTGAATCCGTCAGCGAGGCAACCGTCGGCACCTGGTTCAAGAAGGTTGGCGACGCCATCAAGGCCGATGAGCCGATTCTCGAGCTTGAAACCGACAAGGTGACCATCGAAGTACCGGCACCGACCTCCGGCACGCTGTCTGAAATCGTTGCCCAGGCCGGCGAAACCGTGGGCCTCGGCGCTCTGCTCGGCCAGATCGCCGCAGGCGCTGCAGCCCCGGCTGCCGCTCCCGCAAAGGCTGCCGAGCCGGCCATCGCTGCTCCCGCCCAGGCAACTGCTGCTCCGGCGGCTGCCGCTGCGGCACCGGTTGCTTCCGCCCCGGCCCCGGCTTCCGCCATGCCGGCGGCGCCGGCTGCCGCCAAGATGCTCGTTGAGAACAATCTCTCGGCCGATCAGGTCGAAGGCAGTGGCAAGCGCGGCCAGGTGCTGAAGGGTGATGTGATCGCTGCCGTCGCCAAGGGCCTTTCCGCCCCGGCTGCTGCGCCTGCCGCTCCCGCTGCTGTCCGTGGACCATCAACGGTCGAGGACGCCGGCCGCGAGGAGCGCGTGAAGATGACGCGCCTGCGCCAGACGATTGCCAAGCGCCTCAAGGATGCGCAGAACACCGCAGCCATGCTCACCACGTACAACGAGGTGGACATGAAGGCAGTCATGGACCTGCGCGCCAAGTACAAAGATGTCTTCGAAAAGAAGCATGGCGTGAAGCTCGGCTTCATGGGCTTCTTCACCAAGGCTGTGACGCACGCCCTGAAGGAACTGCCGGCCGTCAACGCCGAGATCGATGGCACCGACATCATCTACAAGAACTACTGCCACATCGGCATGGCGGTCGGCACAGACAAGGGCCTGGTCGTTCCGATCATCCGCGATGCCGACCAGATGTCGATTGCCGAGATCGAGAAAGACCTTGGCCGTCTTGCCAAGGCAGCGCGCGACGGCACGCTCTCGATGGCCGACATGCAGGGCGGCACCTTCACGATCACCAATGGCGGCGTCTATGGCTCGCTGATGTCCTCGCCGATCCTCAATGCGCCGCAGTCGGGCATTCTCGGCATGCACAAGATCCAGGAACGTCCCGTCGTTGTCGGCGGCCAGATCGTCATCCGTCCGATGATGTATCTGGCACTCTCCTACGATCACCGCATCGTCGACGGTAAGGAAGCCGTGACCTTCCTCGTCCGCGTCAAGGAAAGCCTGGAAGATCCGGAGCGTCTGGTTCTTGATCTCTAAGAGAATGACGGGGCCGCGCGAGCGGCCCTGTTTTTCGCGGCAAGGAGTGCCTTATGGCGCGTGGAGTTCCGGCAGCGGACGGCAGTTCGCTTCTCATCGTTAGGCTGAAGTGGGCGGCGGCTGCCTTGGCGGCGCCACTTTTCCTGTGTGCGATGACGGGAGCTGCGCTTTCGGCCGAGTGCAAGCAGTCGGATGCCGTCTATGCCGATCGCGACGGCGCTTATGAACTCCGTTTTTCGCCACTCGGTTCCGAAGCCGCTGCGGCAAGCAATCAGTTCAAGATCAATGTCTTGAAGACCTCGATCGTTCTGGACGGCTATGTGATGCCGTCGGAGGAGCCTGATCGCGCAATCGGCATCGTCATGTTCAACTGCCCGGATGGCGATGTGACGGGTGCGGATCTCGATGCCTGCACGATATGGCAAGGGCCGGTCTACAGCGTCGGTGCCGCGGGCGAAGTGGATAATCTTCAGGCGGAGGCGGCGGGCGCTGCCGACAGGATCGTGCTGCCTGGTCTCGGTCCGGCGATCCGCGAGTCCTCGATTTGGGGCCAAGGCAAGGCGACGGTCGCGCCCTGGGATGTCCTGACCTTCAAGGAATGCGCGAAATGAGTGATGCGCCTGTTCTGCTCGTGACCGGCGCAAGCCGCGGCATCGGTGCTGCCGTCTCGAGACTTGCTGCCAAACAAGGCTGGCGGGTTGCTGTGAATTATGTCTCCAACAGGGCAGCCGCGGATGCCGTCATTGAAGCGATCACGGCGCACGGCGGCGAGGCTATTGCGGTCAAAGGCGATGTCGGCAACGCCGCTGATATCACCTCGATGTTCGAAACCGTTGATCACCATTTCGGGCGGCTTGACGGGCTGGTGAATAATGCCGGTATCATCGATGCGGCTCAGCGTGTCGACGAAATGAGCGTCGAGCGCATCGAGCGGATAATGCGCGTCAACGTCACCGGCTCCATTCTCTGCGCGGCGGAGGCCATTCGCCGCATGTCGAGCAAGCATGGTGGCAAGGGCGGAGCGATCGTCAACATCTCGTCGATGGCGGCGATCATCGGATCACCGTCGCAATATGTGGATTACGCCGCTTCGAAGGCGGCGATCGATACCTTCACGATCGGGCTCGCCCGCGAAGTCGCCGCGGATGGCATCCGGGTGAATGCGATCCGCCCGGGAATTATCGACACCGATATTCACGCCTCCGGCGGACTGCCAGACCGTGCGCGCGACATGGCGCCGAGTATTCCGATGCAGCGGCCGGGAACGGCGGAGGAGGTGGCCGATGCCGTCCTCTATCTTCTTTCTCCTGCGGCCTCCTATGTCACGGGTGCAATCCTCAACGTCAGCGGTGGGCGGTAGGTCGCAAAGGGGAAACGATGCAATATCTTCTCGAATTCCTGGGCCTGATGGCCGTCTTTTCGATCTTCATCGTCGTTCCGGGCGCCGATTTTGCAGTGATCCTTCGCCAGAGCATCGTGCATGGCCGCCGCGCCGCGATGATGACCGGCCTCGGTATGGGCCTCTCGCTGCTCTTCCACATCAGCTACACGATCTTCGGCCTCGGTCTGGTCGTGTCGAAGTCGCTGACGCTGTTTGCGATGATCAAATGGGCAGGTGTCGCCTATCTGGTCTATCTCGGTATCAAATCCTTCCGCGAGCCCGGATTCAATGTCAGGGAAATCGAAGTCACGGAAGCCGATCGCAAGGCTGTTTCGGCGGTCAAGTGCCTCGGCATGGGCTTCATCACCAATGCGCTTAACCCAAAGCCAGTGCTCTTCTTCCTGTCGCTGTTCTCGACGCTGGTGCATCACGACACGCCGGCGCTGATCCAGTTCAGCTACGGCATCGGCATGGCATCTGCACTCGTTGCCTGGTTTGCCGGCGTCTCAATCTTCTTCACCGTCAAGCCCATCCGCGACCGCTTCATTGCCAGCGGCAAATGGTTCAACCGCATCACCGGCGCCGCATTGGTCGGCTTCGGCTTCCGCCTCGCACTCACCCGCGCGGCCGACTAAACGATTAAAGCAAAGGAAAAGAAACAATGTCCTATGATGTGATCATTATCGGAACCGGCCCCGGCGGCTATGTCGCCGCGATCAAGGCGGCCCAGCTCGGCCTCAAGGTTGCGGTCGTCGAAAAGCGCGCGACCTTCGGCGGCACCTGCCTTAATGTCGGATGCATTCCCTCCAAGGCGTTGCTGCATGCTTCCGAAATGTTCCATCATGCCGGTCACGGCATGGATGCGCTCGGCATCGAAATAACGGCTCCGAAGCTCAATCTCGAAAAGATGCTGGCGCACAAGGATGCGACGGTGAAGTCGAATGTCGACGGCGTCGCCTTCCTCTTCAAGAAGAACAAGATCGATGCCTTCCAAGGTACCGGCAAGATCGTTTCCGCCGGGAAAGTTTCCGTGACCGCCGACGACGGCAAGGTCCAGGAGATCGAAGGTAAGAACATCGTGATAGCCACAGGCTCCGATGTTGCCGGCATCCCGGGCGTTCAAGTCGAGTTCGATGAAAAGGTGATCATCTCCTCGACCGGCGGTATTGCGCTGGAGAAAGTGCCCGAAACGATGATCGTCGTCGGTGGTGGCGTCATCGGTCTGGAACTGGGCTCTGTCTGGTCGCGCCTCGGTGCGAAGGTGACCGTTGTCGAATATCTCGACACGATCCTCGGCGGCATGGATGGCGATGTAGCCAAGCAGTTCCAGCGCATGCTCGCCAAGCAGGGCATCGAATTCAACCTCGGCGCCAAGGTCGTCGGCGTCGAGAAGGGCGGCACGGGTGCCAAGGTGACCTTCGAACCGGTCAAGGGCGGCGACAAGGTGACGCTTGAGGCGGAAGTCGTTCTCATCGCCACTGGCCGCTTGCCCTTTACGGCTGGCCTCGGCCTTGAAGAGGTGGGTGTCAAACTCGACAATCGCGGCCGCGTCGAGATCGACGGCCACTTCAAGACCAATGTCGCCGGCATTTATGCAATCGGCGATGTCGTGAAGGGTCCGATGCTGGCGCACAAAGCGGAAGACGAAGGCGTGGCGCTTGCCGAAATACTTGCCGGCCAGGCCGGTCATGTGAATTACGACGTCATCCCGAGCGTCGTCTACACACAGCCGGAAGTCGCCTCCGTCGGCAAGACAGAGGAAGAGCTGAAGGCTGCAGGCATCGCCTATAAGGCTGGCAAGTTCCCGTTCACGGCAAATGGCCGCGCTCGCGCGATGCTCGCGACAGACGGCTTTGTAAAGGTCCTGTCGGACAAGGCAACGGACCGCGTTCTCGGTGGTCATATCGTCGGCTTCGGTGCCGGCGAGATGATCCACGAGATTGCCGTTCTCATGGAATTCGGCGGTTCTGCCGAGGATCTCGGCCGCACCTGCCATGCTCATCCGACAATGTCGGAGGCAGTGAAGGAAGCAGCACTCGCTACCTTCTTCAAGCCGATCCATATGTAAACCCCGAAGACAGAAGCTCTTCGCCGCGGTTCGCAAGGACCGCGGCTTTTTTAATGGGCCTTCGACAGAAGCCTCCGCCTTCCTGGTCTGAACCGCGATTAAGTGATTGCTTCGGTCCCGCAAGCACGGGCAGCAGGATAGAGCTGGAAATGAAGAATATTCCCGCGTTTTACGCGTACTTTAATTCACTTGCGTGACGGTGAAGCCCTGTTTGCGCAGAAGTTCGATGACTCCGCCGTCGCCTGGCAGATGCAGGGCCCCGACGGCCATGAAGACGTTGCCGCTGGCGAGAATCGGAGCTGCGCGCTCGGCCATTATTTTATTGCGGTCGAGGATGATGCGCTGCTCGAAGCTGGCGTAATCGCTTTCCTCGTCCTTGCCGTCCGGCGAAACTGTTTTCAGCATCGGTATGGTCATGCCGATGTCGCCGGAGACATAGAGGTCGGTCATCGTTTCCACGACGTCGTTCATCTTGGAGCCGAGCTCCAGGGTTTCGATCAGTGACTTCAGATGAAATTCTACCGGAAGTTCGGCCATTGCCTGCAGTTGTTCGGCAAGCGTTTCGAGCCCGCGCACCTGCTTGCCTTCGGCGGCTGCGTCGGCTGCGATCTTCTGATCGAGAAAGGGAACACCCTTCGCCTTGCGGGAAATCTCGCAGGCAGGGAGCGCGACGGCGCTCGCAATCATCCAGGGTCGCATGCGTGAAACGGCGGAGAGCGGAATGCCGCGTCGCTTGAGGCCAGCACCGAGACGGGCGTAATCCTCGCGCGACAGGAGTTTTTCGATCGTCGTCCCATCGGTGAACATGGTGAGATCCGGCCGGGCGAGGAGAGCGGCGGCCGCCTTCTTCTCACTCAGGATCTCATCGGATTCGATGACGATCGTATCGGCGCCATCACGAGCGGCCTGGGCGTAGAGCGGCAGGTTCAGCACGCGCGGATCAGTAACATGCATGCTGCCAAGCAGCCACGAGGTCCTCAGGCCGGGCTTTTCGATCTTCCAGAAAATGCCTTTGCCGTTCGGCGTCGCATCCGCTTCCTTGACGACTTCTGCATAGCGGGCAGGATCGTTCTGCTGCAGCTCGGTCATCAGGTTCTTGCCGGTGCAAGTATCGTCGGCAGCCTGCGCCGAAGACACCGCAAGGAGCACGGCGAGAAGGGCGGCGGCAAGCAGCATGTGGAAGGCTGCAATCAGCCAGAGCAACATATTGCCAGGTGTCGCAACGCGCAGACTACGCTGGCCGATGGTGATCGTCATGATGATGTTCCGGTCACAATGTATGAGAGCTCATGCTCTACGCCTTGCATGCGCATATTGCCTTAAGAGAATACGTTAACAAAAGATTACGCCCTCGGATGGGCACGGTCGTAAACTTCCAGCAAACGCGATGAATCGACACCGGTATAGACCTGGGTCGTCGACAGGCTTGCGTGACCGAGCAGTTCCTGGATCGTCCTCAGATCGCCGCCGCCTGCCAGCAGATGGGTTGCAAAAGAATGCCGCAGCGCATGCGGTGTTGCCGTTTCAGGCAATCCGAAGGCGCTGCGCATCCGCTGCATTGTGCGCTGGATGATTGCAGCCTGGAGCTTGCCGCCGCGAGCGCCGCGGAAGAGCGGTTCTCCTTTTTCCAGATGGTACGGGCAGAGAGAGCGGTATTTCTCAACCGCTTCAAGAACAACCGGCAGCAGCGGAACAAGGCGCGTCTTGTTGCCCTTGCCGGTGATGCGCAGTGTCGTGGCGCCTGCATGCAAGCTGTCCACAGTCAGGTCAAGTGCCTCGGCAATGCGCAGACCGCAGCCATAGAGGAGTGTGAAAACGGCCGCATCGCGCGCAGCGATCCATGGTTCCTCGTGAAGCTGTGCCTCGTCGCTGGCGACATTGATCGCCTGCTTGTCGGAGAGTGGTTTCGGCAGCGATTTCGGCTGTTTCGGTGATCGAACGGCTCCTGCTCCGGCGGCGTTCACCAAACCTTTTTTTTCCAGATATCGCAGCAGCGACCGAAGACCGGCCAGATTGCGGCCAAGCGATCGCGCCCCGGAACCTTCTTTCCGGCGGGCGGCCAGGAAGCTGCGGAAATCGGCCGGGCGAAGAGATTCAATGTCCTTCAACGTCGCCGGGCCGCCGATATGGCCGGTCAGAAAGATGAGGAACTGGCGGCTGTCGCGCTCGTAGGCGTCGAGCGTGTGTTCAGAAAGGCGCCGCTCGCGCTCGAGATTTTCAAGCCAGGCGCTGCGCTCCGCCATCAGGCGCGGGTCGGCGATAATCAGGAGTTCGTTCACTGGCGCGGGCCTTGATTTTGTTCTTGCCTTCGCCAAGTTTGAAGGAGGGACCGTTAGGGAATTGCTAATATCGGCCAAGCTCTTGTCATGCTTCCATCATAATAGGTTGCGATAGCTGTTCCGAACGAAACAGGACTTTGCATGGCACGGCGCCAATCCACGACGGCTTTCGGACAGCTCGCGGAAGCGATCGCTCTGGTTTCCCACGGCAACCCCGGACACATCGTTGATACCCTGATCGAAGAGCGCGGCCAGCGCATCGTCCGCCACCCGCTTTGGCCGGTGATGCGGCCCTTTCTCTATGCGCTTTTGCGCTACAACAAGGCGCTTCAGTTCGCCAACGACGTAGCGAACATGCCGGGCTTCCAGTGCTTCGAATATATGAGCAACCTGCTGACGCTGGATATCGCGGTTAGAAATGCCGAGCGGATCCCTGCTACCGGCGGCTTCATTCTCGTCAGCAATCATCCGACCGGCATTGCTGATGGTGTTGCAGTTTTCGACCTCCTGAAGAACCGCCGCCCGGACATGATGTTCTTTGCCAACCGGGACGCGGTGCGTGTCAATCCGCGTTTTGCGGAAATGGTCATCCCCGTGGAATGGCGGGACGAATACAAGACGAAACTCAAGACCCGTGAGACGCTGCAGCTTACGAACCACGCCGTGAAGGAAGGAAAGGCAACTGTATTGTTTCCCTCGGGCCGTATCGCCTATTGGGCGAACGGCCGGTTGAATGAAAGGCCGTGGAAAAACTCTGCCGTCGGCCTTGCCCGCAAATACAATCTGCCGATCTTGCCAGTGCACATGACCGCGCGCAACTCCGGGCTTTTCTACTGGTTTGCAAAGTGGTCGACCGAACTGCGCGACATGACGGTGTTTCACGAACTTCTCAACAAGCGCGGCGATCGTTTTGATTTCATCATCGGCAATCTCGTACCGGTGGGGCATCTGGACGGCGACATAAACGAAGTGACCAAGGCGCTTGAAAAACACACACTACATGATCTGCGCGCCGACAGCGATGCACGGTTCCTGCCACTTATGCAGCCGCGCGCACCGGAGATAGTGGCGGCCCATTCATTTCGTTGAGCGGATAGGTTAAAGCGAAGCATGCCGCTCCGCCCGATGTTCGCCCAGAACGAAAGGTCGCTGCGATCTATCCGCATGGATCTTTCGGATCAATCTTTTCGTCGGCGAAAAACGGCGTCGGAAAAGGCACGCTTCGGCGTGCTATCGATGGATGGCGCTACTTTCATGGATTGAGGCCGATGATCGTCGCCGCTACGCACTCCATGTCTGGCGGTCACGGCAACCATGCCGGACGGGGACGGAAGCAATCTGGCGGCTTTTGGCATCATTGGTGCATACGGGAAGATACCGTGGATCTCGACCGTGCCGATTGCTTCGGCGCAGGTGGTGCCAAGCGGATTGTGCCGGGGAGTTTCTTGGCGCCGCTGTCCAGGCGTGATGCGGCATGCGGCAGGACCGCTTACATGGTGGATCGAGGGGACGCGGTTGACCGGCGTCATCGATGAGGACAAGTATGCGATGTTCTCGCAGGTTTTCTTTTTGCTCTAGAGCGGGCATGTTCACGCCCGATGAGCACAGATTCGTCCGATCTCTTTGGCGCGTTATTCGAGGCACCAACCGGAACCCGCACGGTTCCGGTTCTCGTGCCCATGCCTGCGCCGAAACCCTATTCCTATTCCGTGCCGGATGGCATGGCGGTCGAGCCGGGCTCGGTCGTGCAGGTGCCGCTCGGCCCCAGGCAGGTGATCGGCGTTGTCTGGGACGGCGGTGAAGATGGCGTCGATCCGAAGAAGCTCAGACCGATCACGCATGTCTTCGATTGCCCGCCGCTTTCCAACGAAATGCGGGAGTTCATCGACTGGGTGGCTGCATACACGCTATCGCCGCCCGGTCTTGTTGCCCGCATGGCGCTTCGTGCACCGAATGCCTTCGAACCGGAGCCGATGGTGGAAGGATTGCGCTTCGTCGGCGGCGAGCCGGAGCGGATGACCCCGGCGCGTGCCCGAGTGCTCGATACGGCATCGGACGGTATCTCGTGGACACGGACCGGACTTGCACATGCCGCTGGTGTTTCCACGAGCGTTGTCGATGGCCTCATCAGCCAGGGGCTTTTCGAGACAATTTTCCTGCCTCCGCCTCCTGTCGTGGCAAAACCCGATCCGGACTTTGCGTCTTCGCGGCTGCAAGGGCCGCAGAAAGATGCCGCCGAAGAAATTTTGAGCGAAGTCAGAAAAGGTGAGTTTGCCGTTTCGCTGATCGATGGCGTGACGGGATCCGGCAAGACCGAGGTCTATTTCGAGGCGATCGCCGAGACGCTTCGCCGCGGCAAGCAGGTGCTGATCCTGCTGCCGGAAATCGCGCTCACCGCAAGTTTCCTAGAGCGCTTCCAGGACCGCTTCGGCGCAAAGCCGGCCGAATGGCATTCCGATCTCGCGCCGCGCATGCGCGAGAAGGTCTGGCGCCAGGCGGTGACCGGCGAGGTTCGCGTGGTTGCCGGCGCCCGCTCGGCATTGTTTCTGCCGTTCGAAGACCTGGGGCTGATCGTCATCGATGAGGAGCACGATCCTGCCTACAAGCAGGAAGACCGCGTCTATTACAATGCCCGCGACATGGCAGTCGTCCGCGGGCGCATCGGCAATTTCCCGGTTGTTCTCGTGTCGGCGACGCCTTCCGTCGAAAGCCAGGTGAACGGTCAGAACGGACGCTACAGCACCATCCATCTGCCGACACGCTTCGGCGACGCGGCGCTGCCCGATCTGCATCTCGTCGATATGCGGCGGCACGCGCCGAAAAGGGAAGGTTTTCTCTCGCCAGTCTTGATCCGGGCGATCGGAAAGACGGTCGAAAAGGGCGAGCAGGCGCTGCTCTTCCTCAATCGCCGCGGCTACGCACCGCTGACGCTCTGCCGTGTCTGCGGCCACCGCTTCCAGTGCCCGCAATGTTCGAGTTGGCTCGTCGAGCACCGTTTCCGCAGCCAGCTGCAGTGCCATCAATGCGGCCATACGGAGCGGACGCCGGAGGCTTGTCCGGAATGCGGAACGCTCGATCACCTCGTTGCCTGTGGGCCGGGGGTCGAGCGCATCGCGGAAGAAGTTGAGCGTCATTTCCCCGACGCGCGGACGATCGTGTTGTCCTCGGATATTATGGGCGGCGTCAAACGCCTGCGGCTGGAACTCGAGGCCATCGCCAAGGGCGAAGCGGATATCGTCATCGGCACGCAGCTCGTTGCCAAGGGGCATAACTTTCCGTTGATGACGCTGGTCGGCATCGTCGATGCAGATCTCGGGCTCGCCAACGGCGATCCGCGCGCGGCGGAAAGAACATTCCAGCTTCTTTCACAGGTGACGGGCCGCGCGGGGCGAACGGGTCTGAAGAGCCATGGCCTGCTGCAGACGTACCAGCCGCAGCATCCCGTCATGCAGGCGATCGTTTCAGGCGACGCGAGTGCGTTTTACGAGCGGGAAATCACCGAGCGCGAGAGGGCAAGCTTGCCGCCTTTCGGACGCCTTGCGTCGATTATCGTCTCGGCCGAAACGCGCCATGACGCAGAAAACCATGCCCGCGGCATGCGGAGCGCGGCGCCGCAGGTTTCCGGCATTTCCATTCTCGGCCCCGCCGAAGCACCGCTGGCGCTGGTGCGCGGCCGCTACCGTTTCCGGCTCCTCGTACACGGGCGGCGGAGTTCCGACATGCAGGCATTTCTGCGCAGTATGCTTGCGCAGGCGCCGAAAGAGCGTGGCTCGGTGCACGTCCAGCTCGATATCGACCCGCAAAGCTTCCTGTAGATCGGCGATTGACAGCCGTTTTCCACCCGGCGCAATCATGCCATAAGGGGCAGGCATTCGCAGCGTGATTTGGGGTTGATCCATGGAGTTTTATTTTCCCGAGGCCTTTGGCGAGCAGCTCGCATTCTGCTCGGCGGTGTTCACGGCTCTTGCGGGTCTCGTCATCATGTTCGCGCCCGGATATGCGATGCAGCTCTTCGGCCTTCAGCCGCGTGGAGAGCGACGGGATGGTTTCGCCGAGCAACGCTCCGTCGGCGGTTTCTATCTCGGATTTGGACTGGCGGCGATCATGCTGGCGCAGGATTTCATCTACATGGCGCTCGGGGCGGCATTTGCGATGGCGGCTTTCGCCCGGATCGTCTCGCTTCTTTCCGATAAGGGAAGCACGATTCTCAACTATTTACTTCTGGTTGTGCAGGCCGTTCTAGCGGCACTCCCGCTCGCCTATTCTTTGGGCTTCTTCGCAACCTAGATTACAGCGCCGCGAGCCGCTCACTCGCGGGGCTTTGCGCCATTTCACGATTTTGCCGATAGAAAAGCATTCGAAAGGCATATTCGGGCATTACGCGTGTTGCGAGTCCCGACATCCTATGTTAGACGGACCCCGAATTTCGGAAGAAGCAAGAGGCTTCTCTTGCGATTTCTGGGGGAAATCAAAACGAATTCAAGAGCATAGGTCAGGCGCCCGCCAAAGGCCGGATTCTTGGGTTGAAATCAGGGAAATTTGTGCCCGTGGCAGACACGTCCCAGCTTGCTTCTGGTGTTGCAGAACGATATGCATCCTCGCTGTTCGAACTGGCTCTTGAAGAAGGCGCCGTCGAGAGCGTCACCGCAGATCTCGATCGTTTCCAGGCGATGCTGGACGAGAGCGACGACCTGAAGCGCTTCGTCGCAAGCCCGGTATTCTCCGCAGACGATCAGCTCAAGGCGGTCGCTGCAATCAGCGAGAAGGCCGGCATGAGCGGATTCTTTGCTAATTTCCTGAAGGTTGTGGCGCGTAACCGCCGCCTCTTTGCCCTTCCGGGCATGATCAAGGCCTTCCGCATCATTGCTGCTCGCCAGCGTGGCGAAATTTCTGCCGAGGTCACCTCGGCCCATGCGCTGACCGCAGCGCAGGAAACCGAATTGAAGGCGGCGCTCAAGGGCGTCACCGGCAAAGACGTGACGATTGCCGTCACGGTTGATCCGTCAATTCTTGGTGGTCTGATCGTGAAGGTCGGGTCCCGTCAGATTGATACGTCGCTTCGTACCAAACTTTCTACCCTCAAGCTTGCATTGAAAGAGGTTGGCTGATGGATATCCGCGCCGCGGAAATTTCCGCAATTCTCAAAGATCAAATTAAAAATTTCGGCAAAGAGGCGGAAGTCTCGGAAGTCGGCCAGGTGCTTTCTGTCGGTGACGGTATTGCTCGCGTTTACGGTCTGGACAACGTTCAGGCGGGTGAAATGGTCGAGTTCCCCGGCGGCATCCGCGGCATGGCGCTGAACCTCGAGTCCGATAACGTCGGTGTCGTTATCTTCGGCTCCGACCGCGACATCAAGGAAGGCGACACCGTCAAGCGGACCGGCGCCATCGTTGATGTTCCGGTTGGCCCGGAACTGCTCGGCCGCGTCGTTGACGCTCTCGGCAATCCGATCGACGGCAAGGGCCCGATCAACGCAACGCGCCGTGCGCGTGTCGACGTCAAGGCTCCCGGCATCATCCCGCGCAAGTCGGTTCATGAGCCGATGTCGACCGGCCTCAAGGCTATCGATGCTCTCATCCCCGTCGGCCGCGGCCAGCGCGAGCTTGTCATTGGCGACCGCCAGACCGGCAAGACCGCGATCCTTCTCGACACGATCCTGAACCAGAAGGCGATTCACGATTCTGGCCCGGAAGCTGAAAAGCTTTTCTGCGTCTACGTCGCCATCGGCCAGAAGCGCTCCACGGTTGCGCAGTTCGTCAAGGTTCTGGAAGAACGCGGCGCCCTGAAATACTCGATCATCGTTGCTGCGACGGCTTCCGATCCGGCTCCGATGCAGTACCTGGCTCCGTTTGCCGGCTGCGCCATGGGCGAATATTTCCGCGACAACGGCCAGCATGCGCTGATCGGTTACGACGACCTGTCCAAGCAGGCTGTTTCCTACCGTCAGATGTCGCTGCTGCTGCGCCGCCCGCCGGGCCGCGAAGCTTATCCGGGCGACGTCTTCTACCTGCATTCGCGTCTCCTCGAGCGCGCTGCAAAGATGAGCGACGCAATGGGCGCCGGTTCGCTGACCGCTCTGCCGGTCATCGAAACGCAGGGTAACGACGTTTCGGCTTTCATTCCGACCAACGTGATCTCGATCACCGACGGCCAGATCTTCCTCGAAACCGATCTGTTCTATCAGGGCATCCGTCCGGCTGTTAACGTCGGTCTGTCGGTTTCGCGCGTCGGCTCGTCCGCACAGATCAAGGCGATGAAGCAGGTCGCGGGCTCGATCAAGGGTGAGCTTGCGCAGTATCGCGAAATGGCCGCCTTCGCCCAGTTCGGTTCGGACCTTGACGCTGCGACGCAGCGCCTGCTGAACCGCGGTGCCCGCTTGACCGAACTCCTGAAGCAGCCGCAATTCTCGCCGCTGAAGGTGGAAGAGCAGGTCGCGGTCATCTTCGCAGGTGTCAACGGCTACCTGGACAAGATCGCTGTCGCTCAGATCGGCAAGTTCGAGCAGGCATTGCTCTCGTACCTGCGCTCGGAAGGCACGGCCATCCTCGACACGATCCGCACGGAAAAGGCAATCAGCGACGATACCAAGGGCAAGCTTGTGGCTGCTCTCGATACCTTCGCGAAGTCTTTCGCCTGATCGCACCTAATTAGGACGGAAAACGGATGCCTTCACTTAAGGATCTGAAGAACCGGATCGCCTCCGTCAAGGCGACGCAGAAGATCACCAAGGCGATGAAAATGGTCGCCGCGGCGAAGCTTCGGCGTGCGCAGGAGGCGGCCGAGGCCGCCCGGCCCTATTCGGAGCGCATGGCGGCTGTTCTTTCGAACATCACCAAGGCGATGACGGAGGCCGATAGCGCACCAGTGCTCATGACGGGTACGGGCAAGGCTGAGGTTCACCTGCTTGTTGTCTGCACCGCCGAGCGTGGCCTCTGCGGCGGCTTCAATTCACAGATCGCGCGCTTTGCCCGCGACCATGCCCGCAGGCTCATTTCCGAAGGCAAGACCGTCAAGATCTTCACCGTCGGCAAGAAGGGCTATGACGTTCTTCGTCGCGAATTTTCCTCGCTCATCGTCGAGCGCAAGGAGCTTCGCGACGTGAAGCGCATCGGCTTCGAGAATGCCGACCAGATCGGCAAGCGCGTTATCGACATGTTCGAAGCGGGCGAATTCGACGTTTGCACGCTGTTCTACTCGGAGTTCAAGTCGGTCATCTCGCAGGTGCCGACGGCTCAGCAACTCATCCCGGCTTCGGCTCCCGAAGCTGTTGCTGAAGACGTTGTGCATGCAGGTGCCGTCTATGAATACGAGCCGGATCCGGCATCGATCCTGAACGAGCTGATCCCGCGCAATATTTCGGTCCAGATTTTCCGCGCGCTCCTCGAGAACGTCGCCGGCGAAATGGGCGCAAAGATGAGCGCGATGGACAGTGCGACGCGCAACGCTGGTGAGATGATCAACAAGCTGACGCTCAGCTACAACCGGCAGCGTCAGGCTCAGATCACCAAGGAACTCATTGAAATCATTTCGGGCGCGGAAGCGCTCTGAGGTTAGAGAAAGAGGGTATGAAAATGGCTAGGGCAGCTACCCCGAAGGCGGCAGCGAAGACCGCTGCTAAGAAGACCGCCACAGGCTCTGTCGGCAGGGTCACACAGGTTATCGGCGCCGTCGTCGACGTTGCTTTCGAAGGCGAACTGCCGGCGATTTTGAACGCGCTCGAAACCACCAACATGGGCAACCGCCTGGTTCTGGAAGTCGCGCAGCATCTCGGTGAAAACGAAGTCCGCACGATCGCCATGGACTCGTCCGAAGGCCTGGTCCGCGGCCAGGAAGTCGTGGACACCGGCGCTCCGATTTCGGTTCCAGTCGGCCCGGAAACGCTCGGCCGCATCATGAACGTCATCGGTGAGCCGGTTGATGAAGCCGGTCCGCTGGTTACCGCTTCCAAGCGTGCGATCCACCAGGACGCACCGTCTTACGTCGACCAGTCGACGGAAGCACAGATCCTCGTCACCGGCATCAAGGTCGTCGATCTTCTGGCTCCTTACGCCAAGGGCGGTAAGATCGGCCTCTTCGGCGGTGCAGGCGTCGGCAAGACGGTTCTCATCATGGAACTGATCAACAACGTTGCCAAGGCGCACGGTGGTTACTCGGTGTTTGCAGGCGTTGGTGAGCGTACCCGCGAAGGCAACGACCTCTATCACGAAATGATCGAATCGGGTGTCAACAAGCATGGCGGCGGTGAAGGCTCGAAGGCAGCCCTCGTCTACGGCCAGATGAACGAACCGCCGGGCGCTCGCGCTCGCGTCGCTCTGACCGGGCTGACGGTTGCCGAAAACTTCCGCGACCAGGGCCAGGACGTTCTGTTCTTCGTCGACAACATCTTCCGCTTCACGCAGGCAGGTTCGGAAGTGTCGGCGCTGCTTGGACGTATTCCTTCGGCCGTTGGTTATCAGCCGACGCTCGCAACCGACATGGGCCAGATGCAGGAACGCATCACGACGACGACGACCGGCTCGATCACCTCGGTTCAGGCTATCTACGTTCCGGCCGACGACTTGACAGACCCTGCTCCGGCAACCTCGTTTGCGCATCTTGACGCGACGACCGTTCTATCGCGCTCGATTGCAGAAAAGGGTATCTACCCGGCCGTCGACCCGCTCGACTCCACCTCGCGCATGCTCGACCCGATGGTCGTCGGCGAAGAGCACTACGAAGTTGCTCGCAAGGTTCAGTCGACGCTGCAGCGCTACAAGGCCCTGCAGGACATCATCGCCATCCTCGGCATGGACGAACTGTCCGAAGAGGACAAGCTCGCCGTCGCCCGTGCCCGCAAGATCGAGCGCTTTCTGTCGCAGCCGTTCTTCGTTGCCGAAGTCTTCACCGGTTCGCCGGGCAAGCTGGTTGCGCTCGAAGACACGATCAAGGGCTTCAAGGGTCTCGTCAACGGTGAATACGACCACATGCCGGAAGCTGCCTTCTACATGGTCGGATCGATGGATGAAGCCATCGAGAAGGCCAAGAAGCTCTCCGCAGCTGCTTGATGAACGAAGCTCGTGACGAGATATTCTGCTGCGACTCCCTGAAGGAAGTCGTGGCAGGACTTCCCGCCCCGGCAGCGCCGACCGTTTACAGAGCAGATAACGGCGTGCTGATGATGGTAGTGGGCTTAGTCCAGACCGAGGAAGGTCTCGGATATCTCGATCAGGCGATAATGCACTGCCCGTTCTGCGGGACGAAACTGCAAGATGCAAAGGCCATAGCCGAGAAGGTAAGTCACTGATGGCTGACAATTTCAATTTTGAACTCGTATCTCCGGAGCGCCTGCTCCTGTCGGAGATGGTGACGGAAGTTGTCATTCCGGCAACCGAGGGCGAGATGACCGTCATGGCGCACCACGCCCCGACGATGACGACCATCAAGCCCGGCATCGTCAGCGTCCGCTCCAGCGGCGGCTCCAAGCAGGACTACGTTGTTTTCGGCGGCTTCGCCGACATCCTGCCGACCGGCTGCACGCTGCTTGCAGAATCCGCTGTCGCGGTCGAGGACCTGAGCAAGGATGAGTTGACCCTTCGTATCGAGGCTGCGAAGAAGGAGCTTGAGGATGCCCTGCATCACGAGCACAAGTCCAGGCTCGAACATTTCATCATGGAACTGACGCATCTGCACGGCATCGTCCGGCAGGACTGATCGGGATTGCAGAGAAAATGACCTAAAGCGGCCTCAGCGGGCCGCTTTTTTCTTGCGACAGCGGCCGGCTCAACGCGGAACGGCATGGGCTCTCAGTAAGACCGGCCGTTCGACGAAAAAATAGCTGAGGCTTCCAATGACGAATACAAGGGCAGCTGCGAAGAGCGACCAGAGCAGCCAGCCGTAGAGAAGATTGTCGCTGATCGGACCGAAGGCGGAAGGAAAAAGCGCATTCACGGCTGAAATGACCGGATCCTGCCAGATATAGATGCCGAACGAGATTTTCGCGGTGAATCGGACCGCTTGACTATCGAGACAGTTCCCAAGCCATTGCGAGCGCGCCAGCGAGACAAGCGCCACCGCAATAGCGATCGGAAAGAGCGGAAATCCATAGGGAATTCCGAGCCAGCCATAGGCCTCCCAAGGACCGCCTGCGGACGAAACGAGAGCAGCGGCGCCACCGGCTATGGCGAGACAGGCGAGGACATCGAAGAGAGCTACCCTTCGCTTCGGCAGGACTGTCTCGACACCCGAAGCAAGAATACCGAGCGCGAAAATCGCAAAGAAGCCGATCGGATTGTAACGCGGCATCCATTCCTTCGCACCCCCCGCCATGCCGAACTGCCAGCCTCGCTGCACGTGGTCCGGCTGCAAGGCGTTGATGATTAACCAGTGCAAGACAAGTGTGGTCGCTATGGCGCCAAGCCAAAGAAGACGCGTAGACAAGCGCGGCAGCGGGCGGCTGAAGTGATGAAGAGCGAGCATCCACGCCGGCAGCAAAACATAACAGGTCGCTTCGAATGGAATCGACCAAAGCGGCCCGTTGCCTTCGACCGGAAACAAAGTCCGCCAATGCCACTGGCTCATCAAAAGGAAGCCTGCGGCATAACGCATGCCGAGCTCGGCTGTTGGTGGATCTCCGAGCAGCGTGATGCTCAAAACGAAGCCGGCGGTCAGCGCCACCCAGTAGCCAGGCAGGATGCGCGCCGCACGATGTATGGCGTAAGTTTTCATACCCGGCAATGGGCGGCGCTCATCGAGAGCTCGCCAGAAGGGCCGCGCAAGCAGATAGCCGCTTAGAACAAAGAAGATCGCCACGCCGAAATTGCCGAAGCGGGCAATGACCAAGGCCGATTGCACGGCGGGATCCACCTGATTGATGTCGATGCGCAGGACAAGATGATGAATGAGCACGAGCAGGCACGCGGCAGCACGCATGGCATCGGCACCTGCCAGCCTCCGATCTCTCTCCATTCGTGCCTCGCCTGTCAGCTTCCCCCCTGGCCTAGGACAAGATGGCGCGTAGGACAAGGGCGCTGCTTTGGGACCGCCGGCACGTGGACGAGCGCGCGATCCATCTTCGCCGGCCATCGGGAGCGAATGCAGACATATGCGCAAGCGAACACCCGGACATTGGCCAGCCCGGGTGCTCGCCGGCGTTTCCGTACCTGCCGGGAACGGAAACAGACGTAGTTTAGGCGGCGATGTTTCGATAAGGTCGCTCGGCACGCGCGGCGGACAACGCATGCGCCCACCATTGCAGCCTTGCCATCATCCGGGCGAGAAGCTTGAGTGCGTCTTCAGGCCGCTCGAGGTTGCCGTCTTCATCGAAACGGTCCCAGGGTGCCGCAATGCTGACTGTGTCACGTATGGTGACGGCATGGAGCTCGGCGAAGACAAGCCGCAATTGTTCGACAGCACGCAAACCGCCCGAGATGCCCCCATAAGATACGAAGGCTACAGGTTTGCCGTGCCAGGGTTCGTTGAACGAATCGAGCACGAATTTGAGTGCCGCTGTGAAGCTGTGATTATATTCCGGCGTGACGATGATGAAGCCATCTGCCGCACTCAGTCGAGAGGCGAGGCGCTCAATTTCCGGATGATCGCTATCATGCCGGGCGGGAAGATCGAAATCGAGCGGATCGATGATATCAAGGTCGATCAGCGGGTAGAGCGTGAGCTGCCGGGTCAGCCATTTCACCACCCGGTCGCATATCCGGCCCTCACGTATGCTTCCGTAGATAACGCCGATTTTGATGGCGGTTTGCATATATTGCCCCTTCTTTACGCTGCAAGGAGCTTGGCTTATAAAACCTCAACCAATATTGAGGTCAATATGGAAACAAGTTCTTCAACCAATTTCAGCAGGCTTCTGACTGTAGGCGAAGTGGCCGAGCGTAGCGGACTGGCCGTCTCGGCACTGCATTTCTACGAGGCCAAAGGCCTGATTTCGAGCATGCGGTCGCGCGGGAACCAGCGTCGTTACGGGCGCGATGTCCTGCGCCGTCTCGGCATCATCAAGGTGGCGCAGAGGGTCGGCATACCGCTGGGCGAAATTCAGGCGGCCTTCGATACGTTGCCCCAGGGGCGCACGCCAACTGCGGCTGACTGGCAGAAGCTCTCGCAGATGTGGAAGGACGACCTGGATTCGCGGATCAAGCGACTGACGTTGCTTCGCGATCGTTTGACCGGTTGCATCGGCTGCGGTTGCCTGTCGATCGAAAGCTGCCCGTTGCGAAATCCCTGCGACAAGCTTGGGAAAGAGGGAACCGGTGCGCGCCTGCTGGAGGAGACTTAGGCGGCCGCTGCAATCGCCCGCATGTAGCTGTCCAGGGAAGCCGCCTCATCCCTTTGCAGATATAGCCCGTTCTTAGTCCTTCGCCACAGGATGTCTTGAGCGGCGACGGCCCATTCGTGAGGACTTTCTGAAAATCTGAGGTCTGCGAACTAAGTTTCCGATATATCGACCGACAGATCCGGGCCGAGCGCCTGCAGGAAGCTGGCGGCATCGAAAATGGCTCCCGGCGGCTTTGCGCCGACATCGCGGATTTCCCCCGACAGGATACGCTGGACCGCTTCGCAGATAATCGGCGCCGAGACGGCGTAGATGTCCTGCCCCTGCGCGACGATCCGGCGGCGCATGTCACCCTGCGTGACGATCACTTCTACCGCGAAGCGCTGCGCCGAACGGCCCGTTTCATCGACCGCCTGCGGCGGAGGCGTCGATGGATCACGAACATCCCGCAGGGCGATTGTGCTGAGAAAGGTGTGCAGCTCCTTCGTCCGGACGTGACGGGCTATCAGCGGCACCTCCGAAAAGGGAAGTTCGACAAACGTCTGCCGGCCGAACGGGGCCGGTAGGATCGACACCCTTTCGGCAGGCGGTTGATGCACCGGCTCCAGCTGCCCGCCGCTAACGGCCAGGCGCCGCGCGGTATTTTTTTTGCCGGTCACACGTGTGCCTCTCGTCGGGAGCCAGCTGTCGAGCGCAACTCGAATTTCGATGGTGTCGGCGTGCTCCCACTCGTCCATGACGGCCCCCACGAGTAGGTCGGCCAGGCCGCCATAGAAACCCATGGCCGGGATGATGGCCACGCCTGCTTTCCGGGCTGCGACCGCGTGGCGCTCGAAAGTGGCTTGTACGCTCGGCTGCTCTGCCGTCACGTCGAGATAATGAATCCCCGCCCGCAAGGCGGCACGCGCCACCGCGTCGGCCGTATCCATGAACGGGCCTGCGCAGTTGATAACCGCTGCCGCGCCGGCGAGCGCCCTGTCCAACGCCTCATCATCCTCGACAACTGCTTCGCGGCATTGGATGCCGCGCTCCGGAAAGCCCGCAGCCGCCAGCCTCTCGGCATTCCGTCCGATGGCGATCGGTTTCAGACCGCGCCGCAACAGCTCGGTCACAACAAAACGACCGGTATGGCCGTTCGCTCCCAAGACCGCGACGGATTGGGTCGTCTTCGTGATGTCAGTTTTATTGATGGTCATTGCACTCTCCTACGCTACAGACCTGTCTGTATCGTATAAAACATACAGGTCTGTAGCGTGTCAATCCGGTTGCTGGTATGGTCGCGGAATTGGAGGTGCACGAATGACGAAAAGCACAACGAACTCCCCTGCCTCAGGCGGCAATGAGGTGCGGGACAGGATTCTCGAGACAGCGTCGGAACTCTTCTACCGGCGCGGCGTGCGCGCCGTCGGCGTCGACCTTGTGGTCGAAAAGTCCGGTGTGGCCAAAACCAGCCTCTATCGCCATTTTGGTACGAAGGACGACCTCATCGCGGCCTTCCTCAAGCGTGAGGACCTGGACTTTTGGAGCACCTGGGATCGAGTGAGGGAACGGCATCCGGACGATGCCTGGGCCGAGCTTGTCGCCCATTTTGAGTGGATTGGCGAACGGGTCGGGCGGGAAAATTACCGGGGCTGCCCGCAGATCAATACCGCGGCCGAGTTCCCCGAAGCGGATCACCCCGCCCGCAAGGTTGCCGAAGCCCACATGCGCGAGATGCGGCGGCGTCTGAAGACCATCGCCGAGGGGCTGGCGGTTGCCGCACCCGATCGGCTCGCCGGCCAACTGGCAGTTCTGATCAACGGCGCCTTTGTCAGCATGCAGCTGTTTGACCCCGGCGAGGCAACTGGATTGCTCCGTGATGCAGCGCATGCCCTAGTCGCCGCCAGCCGTAGCTGACTACACTGCACGTCCACTGGAAGCACAGACTACTGGGTGAGGACGCAAGCTCATAGCTGATCCGGTTCACACGGCCATCGTCGCCGCCAGCTTGTCCTTGCCGGCGATCGGGAAAATAACATCAACGGATCCTCGATCGCTCGCTGATCCCGCCGTCAATCACGAAAGGTCGAAGATCTGGCTGCACACGATTGCTCTGGCTATCAAACGAACAATATAGCGCCAAAACGAAGAAAAGCGAATGTCAACCGAAGCTCTACGACAATGCCTTTTCCGAGGTTTCGATCAGATTGATGCCGCTTTCTGCGCAGACCTTCCTGAGGGATTCGACATTGCAGTCGTCGGTGACGAAGGTGTGGACCTGTGAAAGATGGCCGATGCGCACCGGAGCTGTGCGCTCGAACTTGGTGGAGTCGGCGACGAGAACGACGTGGCGCGCATTCGCCATGATTGCCTGCGCGACCTTCACCTCGCGGAAATCGAAGTCGAGAAGCGCACCGTCCGGATCGATCGCAGATGCGCCGATGACGGCGTAATCGACTTTGAATTGCCGGATGAAATCGACGGCTGCTTCGCCGACGATGCCGCCATCCGAATGGCGAACGACGCCGCCCGCGATGACGACCTCGATCGAGGGAAAAAGGCGCAAACGGCTGGCAACATTGATGTTATTGGTGATCACCATCAATTCCTGGTGATCGACGAGCGCTTCCCCGACGGCCTCGGTCGTCGTTCCGATATTGATAAAGAGCGAGGCTTTGTCGGGAATTAGATCAGCAGTCGCGCGGCCGATCGCAAGTTTTTCGCTGGCGGCGATCGAGCGGCGCGCTTCGTATTTCACGTTCTCCGTCCCGCCCGGAAAGATCGCTCCGCCGTGAATGCGCGTCAGCACATGCCCATCGCAAAGATCATTCAGATCCTTGCGGATGGTCTGCGGCGTGACGGAGAAGCGCGCTGCCAGATCTTCGACCAGCACGCGGCCTTCCGCTTTGGCGATATCGAGGATCTCCGTCTGCCGTCCGGACAGAAACATGGTTTCGCTCCCTTTCTTTCGTTGGGCCGGATCATATGTTAAAGCGAAAATTGCGCAATCGGCGACTGGCGGCCGAGCCGGGAGGGTTCAAGCGTGTTTCATCCCAAGCTGTTTGAGAATCGCAATGTTGTGGTGACCGGAGCAGGACGTGGAATCGGCCTCGAAGTCGCGCGGCAGTTCCTAGATTGCGGCGCGCACGTCCTCGTTCACACTGGCCGCAACAGCGAAAGGGACTTGCCGGATTTCCTGCTGACGGCAGAACAGGAGCGGCGTGCGATTCTCGTTGCTGCCGATTTTCTCGCGCCGGACGGCACTGCCGCTTTCGCAGCGAAAGCTCTGGATACTTTCGGCATCGTACACGCACTCGTCAACAATGCCGGCACGATGGTCGGCCGGTTTTTGGCAGGTGAGTTGACCGATAGAGAATACGACACGATCGTCAGACTCAACCAGACATCTGTCGTCGAACTCACGCGTGCACTGCTGCCGGCGTTGCGGGCAGCCCACGGGGCGGCGATCGTCAATACGGTTTCCATCTCGGCGCTGACCGGCGGCAGTCCCGGCTCGGCAATCTATTCCGCCTCCAAGGCTTTCGTCGCCACTTATTCTAAAGCGCTCGCACGCGAGCTGGCGCCGGATGCGATTCGGGTCAATTGCGTGTCGCCGGGCACGATCGAAACCGACTTCCACGGGCGCTATTCCTCGCCGGAGAAGCTGGAGCAGACCCGCAAAGGCATACCGCTCCAACGTCTCGGGACTGCCGAAGACTGCGCGCCCGCCTATCTCTTTCTGGCTGCGCCATCGCTCTCCGGCTACATCACGGGCCAAGTGCTCGAAATCAACGGTGGTCAGCTTATCTGCTGATTTGTTTGGACTTTTTTTGGTGTTTCGCCAATTGGGTACAATGCCGGCGTGTGGATATGTTATCGTTGCAGTCTACCTGAAGTGCATCCAGCAGAGATCCAGAATGCCCTTGCCAAAGACCGAACCGGGGATATCCGGTCAGGAACTGCAGAAGCTTGCTGTAAAAGCCCACGAAGCAAGCGACCTGCTGAAAGCAATGGCGCATCAAACCCGGCTTCTCATTCTCTGCATCCTCGCCAACGAGGAAAGGACAGTCAGCCAAATCGAAGAATTGCTCGGTGTACAGCAAGCGATGGTTTCACAGCAGCTTGCGCGGCTGCGCATGGAGGGCCTCGTCAACACGCGCCGGGCAGGCCGGCTGGTCTATTACAGCATCGGCAATGCCAATCTGACGATTTTTCTGGATTCTCTCTTCGGCATGCTCGACGCGACCGAGCCCGACTGATTCCTGCCTTGCGATTATTGGCCGCTAGCGCCAAAGATGGCTTGTCCCGAAGCGGGCGGGAGGCCGGATGATCGACAAGCTTGAATTCTTCATTGCCCTTGCCAACGAAAAGCACTTCGGCCGTGCTGCCGAGGAGTGCGGCATATCGCAGCCCACGCTATCGGCTGCAATTCGGCAACTTGAAGATCAACTGGGCGTGATGCTGGTGCAGCGGGGCTCACGATTCCAGGGGCTGACGCCCGAAGGCCAACGTGTCCTTGAATGGGCAAGGCGCATCGTCGGTGACACGCGCACCATGCGCGAAGAGATGCGCGCGGCCCGCAAAGGTCTTTCCGGCCATCTGCGCCTTGCTTCCATTCCAACAGCTCTGGCGATGCTACCGCGTATTACGACGCCTTTTCAGGAGCGGCACCCGGACGTCACCTTCTCCATAGTTTCGCGCAATTCGCTGCAGGTGTTGAGCATGCTCGAAAATCTCGAGATCGACGCCGGGGTGACTTATCTTGAAAACGAGCCGCTTGGGCGTGTTACGACCGTGCCGCTTTATGCCGAGCGCTATCACCTGATCACTGCCGCTGGCAGTCCACTTTCGGATCGCGAGACCGTGACCTGGCGTGAAGTGGGCGACCTTCGGCTTTGCCTATTGACGGCCGACATGCAGAACCGCCGCATCATCAACCGGCACCTCGCGGAAGCGGGCGCGAGCGCGCATCCCACTTTGGAATCCGGTTCGATGATCGTGCTGTTTTCTCACGTCAGAACCGGGCGCTGGGCGAGCATCATGCCGCGTAATGTCGCTGAATCCTTTGGATTTCCGGCCGAAATACGCATGATTCCGATTGTCGAGCCGGCAGCCCATCATTCGGTAGGGCTGGTCGCCACACATCGCGAGCCTTTTACGCCTCTCGTGTCCGCGTTGCTTCACGAGGCGAGAATACTCGCAGAGAGAGAAAGTCTTTGATAGGAATTTCCTATCAGTTGACGGAACAGCTTTATTGATCGCTCGATGGTTCCCTGAAAGACTTCATTTGAGATACCGGATCGGCATGGGGAGGCCGTTGCGGTGAGCGACACAGCAAAGCCCTGGGAGGCCTGCCGAAATGAATGCTCACGTCGCCAATGGCGATATTGCCGAGCGCACGCGTGCGATTGTTGGTGCCTTGCGCTCTCTTGAAGGCCCGCTCCTTCCAATCCTTCACAAAGTCCAGGATGAATTTGGCTATGTGCCGCACGAAGCGCTGCCGGTTATTGCGAGCGAGCTCAATCTATCGCGCGCCGAAGTGCATGGTGTGATGACGTTCTATCACGATTATCGCGACCATCCTGCCGGCCGCCATGTCCTGAAGCTCTGTCGTGCCGAGGCCTGTCAATCGATGGGCGGCGATGCTGTCGCCGATCGTATGAAGACACTGCTCGGTGTCGATTTCCATCAGACCGCGCTCGACGGTAGCGTGACCTTGGAGCCAGTTTACTGTCTCGGGCTCTGCGCTTGCGCGCCCGCAGCCATGCTCGACGGCGAGCTCTATGGGCGGGTCGATGATGAGACAATTGCCGACCTCGTCGCGGAGGTGCGGCGATGAGCGTGACGATTTATGTTCCGCGCGACGCCGCAGCGCTAGCGCTCGGTGCCGAGAAGGTGGCTGAAGCGGTTACCCAGGAGATCGCAGCCCGCGGCATCGATGCGAAGGTCGTGCGCAACGGCTCGCGCGGAATGTTCTGGCTAGAACCTCTGGTGGAGGTCGAGGTATCCGGTAAGCGTATCGGCTACGGGCCGGTAAGAGTGAAGGATGTCGCTGCACTTTTCGATTCGGGGCTGGCGAGCGGCGGCGATCACGCTCTCTGTCTGGGGGAGGTCGAAGACCTCCCATTCCTCAAGGAACAGACCCGGCTGACCTTCGCCCGCTGCGGCATCGTCGATCCGCTTTCTTTGAAAGATTATGAAGCACATGGCGGCCTTGCCGGGCTTCGCCGCGCGGCGGCCATGGCTCCCGCAGACGTGGTCAAGGAGGTGACCGATTCCGGCCTTCGCGGCCGCGGCGGTGCTGGCTTTCCAACCGGCATCAAATGGAAGACGGTATTGGATGCCGCGGGCGAGCGGAAATACATTGTCTGCAATGCAGACGAAGGCGACAGCGGCACCTTCGCAGACCGCATGATCATGGAGGGTGATCCCTTCGTGCTGATCGAAGGCATGGCAATTGCCGGGCTCGCCACGGGTGCGACTAAGGGTTTCATCTATATTCGTTCGGAATATCCCCATGCGATCGCGACAATGACGGAAGCGGTCGAGATCGCCGGCGGCGCCGGCATTCTCGGCGCTTCGGTGCTCAGTTCTGGGCGCGCCTTCGATATCGAAGTCAGGACCGGTGCGGGCGCTTATGTCTGCGGCGAGGAAACGTCGCTGCTGAACAGCCTCGAAGGCAAGCGCGGCGTCGTGCGTGCCAAGCCGCCGCTGCCGGCGCACAAGGGACTCTTTGCCCGTCCTACGGTCATCAATAACGTGATCTCGCTGGCTTCCGTGCCTGTCATCCTGGAAAAAGGGGCTGCTTTTTACCGGGATTTCGGGATGGGCCGGTCGCGCGGCACGATCCCGCTGCAGATCGCCGGGAACGTCAAGCATGGCGGTCTTTATGAGACGGCCTTCGGGCTATCACTTGGCGATATCGTCGACAGGATCGGCGGCGGGACAGCGACGGGCCGGCCGGTGAAAGCAGTGCAGGTCGGCGGTCCCCTAGGTGCCTATTTCCCAAGGACACTCTTCGATACCCCTTTTGACTACGAAGCTTTTGCTGCCAAGGACGGCCTCATCGGCCATGCGGGCATCGTCATTTTCGACGACACGGTGGACATGCTGAAACAGGCGCGGTTCGCCATGGAATTCTGTGCGGTCGAAAGCTGCGGCAAGTGCACACCCTGTCGCATCGGCTCCACGCGTGGTGTCGAAACAGCAGACAAGATCGCCCAAGGAATCGAGCCGGAGAAGAACCGGGCGTTACTCGCCGATCTCTGCAACACCATGAAATTCGGCTCTCTTTGCGCACTCGGTGGTTTCACGCCCTATCCGGTGACGAGCGCGATGACGCACTTCCCGGACGATTTCGCGCCAACACCCCTCATCGAAGCGGCGGAGTAAGGATCCATGTCTCTCGTTCACGAAATCGACTACGGCACCCCGGCTTCGAAATCCGAAACAAGCGTGACGCTGACCATCGATGGCCGTCAGATCAGCGTGCCGGAGGGTACGTCTGTCATGCGCGCCTCGATGGAGGCCGGAATTCAAGTACCGAAGCTTTGTTCGACCGATATGGTCGACGCCTTTGGCTCCTGCCGCCTCTGCCTTGTGGAGATCGAAGGCCGTAATGGGACGCCCGCATCGTGCACGACGCCGGTTGCAGCGGGCATGGTGGTCCATACGCAGAGCGGGCGCCTCAAGGATATTCGCCGGGGGGTGATGGAGCTCTACATTTCCGATCACCCGCTCGACTGTCTGACCTGTGCTGCCAACGGCGATTGCGAGTTGCAGGATATGGCAGGCGCCGTCGGCTTGCGCGACGTTCGCTACGGTTATGAAGGCGACAATCACGTCAAGGCACGCAACAACGGCGACAACAATCTCAAATGGATGCCGAAGGACGAGTCGAACCCGTATTTCACCTATGATCCGTCCAAATGCATTGTCTGCTCCCGCTGCGTGCGTGCCTGCGAGGAAGTGCAGGGAACCTTTGCGCTGACGATCGAGGGCCGCGGTTTCGGCTCGCGGGTTTCGCCGGGAATGCACGAGCATTTCATCGATTCCGAATGCGTTTCTTGCGGTGCCTGCGTGCAGGCCTGCCCCACAGCGACGCTGACAGAAAAATCGGTCATCCAAATCGGCCAGCCGGAACATTCGGTCGTGACCACCTGTGCTTATTGCGGCGTCGGCTGCTCGTTCAAGGCGGAAATGCGCGGTGAGGAACTGGTGCGCATGGTGCCGTGGAAGGACGGTCAGGCCAACCGCGGACATTCCTGCGTCAAGGGGCGTTTTGCCTATGGCTACTCGGCTCATAAGGACCGGATCCTCAATCCGATGATCCGTGAGAAGGTCACTGACCCTTGGCGTGAAGTGACCTGGGACGAGGCTTTCGCGCACGTGGCGTCCGAGTTCCGCCGCATCCAGTATCAGTATGGCCGCGATTCGATCGGCGGCATAACGTCGTCGCGTTGCACGAACGAGGAGACGTTCCTCGTTCAGAAGCTCGTACGCGCCGGCTTCGGCAACAACAATGTCGATACCTGCGCTCGCGTCTGTCATTCACCGACGGGCTATGGCCTCGGCCAGGCCTTCGGCACCTCTGCCGGTACCCAGAATTTCGACAGTGTCGAGGAGTCGGATGTCGTCATCGTCATCGGGGCCAATCCGACGGACGGCCATCCGGTCTTTGCCTCGCGGCTGAAAAAACGGCTGCGTCAAGGCGCCAAGCTGATCGTCATCGACCCGCGGCGTATCGATCTCGTCAAAACACCGCATGTCGAGGCTGCCTACCACCTGCCCCTGAAGCCCGGCACCAATGTCGCCGTCATGACGTCGCTTGCGCATGTGATCGTGACCGAAGGGCTCTATGACGAAGCCTTCATTCGCGAGCGCTGCGATTGGTCTGAATTTGAAGATTGGGCGACGTTCGTCTCGGAGCCCTATCACAGCCCGGAAGAGACCGAGAAGTTCACTGGCGTTCCGGCGCAATCCGTTCGTGGCGCAGCGCGCCTTTATGCGCGCGGCGGAAACGGGGCGATCTACTACGGTCTCGGCGTCACCGAGCACAGCCAGGGTTCAACGACTGTTATGGCGATCGCAAACCTGGCGATGGCGACCGGCAATATCGGCCGTCCCGGCGTCGGCGTTAACCCCCTGCGCGGCCAGAACAATGTGCAGGGCTCCTGCGACATGGGCTCCTTCCCGCACGAGTTGCCGGGTTACCGCCATATCTCGGACGATGCGACGCGCGATATCTTTGAGAAGCTGTGGGGAGTCAAACTCAATAACGAACCCGGACTTCGCATCCCGAACATGCTGGACGCCGCCGTGGATGGCACGTTCAAGGGTTTGTACGTCCAAGGCGAAGACATTCTCCAATCCGATCCGGATACAAAGCACGTGGCGGCCGGTCTTGCAGCAATGGAATGCGTCGTGGTTCAGGATCTCTTCCTGAACGAGACGGCAAACTACGCGCATGTCTTCCTGCCGGGCTCGACCTTCCTGGAAAAGGACGGCACTTTTACCAATGCCGAACGTCGTATCAACCGCGTGCGCAAGGTCATGACGCCCCGCAACGGTTTTGGCGATTGGGAGGTGACGCAGAAGCTGGCGCAAGCCATGGGGCTCAGCTGGAATTACCAGCATCCGTCCGAGATCATGGATGAGATCGCAGCAACGACACCGAGCTTCGCGCTGGTTTCATACGACTACCTGGAAAAGACGGGATCGGTGCAGTGGCCCTGCAACGAAAAGTCCCCGCAAGGTTCGCCGATCATGCATGTGAACGGCTTTGTTCGCGGCAAGGGCAAGTTCATCCGGACGGAATATGTCGCGACCGATGAACGGACCGGGCCGCGCTTCCCGCTCCTGCTGACGACAGGGCGTGTCCTCAGCCAATATAATGTCGGCGCCCAGACGCGGCGCACCGACAACGTCGTCTGGCATGGCGAGGACCGGCTGGAAATCCATGCGCATGATGCCGAAATGCGCGGTATTCGCGATGGCGACTGGGTGAAGCTTGCCAGCCGCTCCGGCGAGACGTCATTGCGGGCGTTGATTACCGATCGCGTCGCACCCGGTGTCGTCTACACGACCTTCCATCATCCCAACACGCAGGCAAACGTCATCACCACCGACTTTTCCGACTGGGCGACGAACTGCCCGGAATACAAGGTGACGGCGGTACAGGTCTCGCCATCGAACGGCCCTTCACAGTGGCAGACCGAATATGACGAGCAGGCGCGCCAAAGCCGTCGCATTGCCAGCAAGCTGGAGGCGGCCGAATAATGGAAAGGCGGGCGGCGCTCATTTCCGTCAAACGCATCGCCCGAAAGGGCGGGGTCGTGATGCCGGGCGAGCGCGTCGTGCCGGAGGAGATACCGGTTGCCTTTTCCTATGGCGGCACGTCGCATGCGGTAATGATGGCGACGCCAAAGGACATAGAAGACTTTGCGATCGGATTCAGCCTGACGGAAGGCATAATCCAGGACGCGGGCCAGATCTCCGCAATCGAAATCGTCGATGAGCCGCAGGGTATCGATGTCCAGGTAACGCTGACAGACGATGTCGCCGACGCTTTGCGTGCGCGCCGACGCAGCATGGCTGGACCGGTCGGTTGCGGGCTTTGCGGCATCGAATCGATCGATCAGGCTGTCCGTCCGGTGCCCGATGTTTCCTCTGCGGATCTCAAACTGACACATGGCGACATCGTCCGAGCCGTCTCGCTCCTTAATGACGCCCAGCCGCTTCACAAAGAAACGCGTGCGGTCCACGGAGCGGGCTTCTTCATTCCTGGTAAAGGGTTGCTCGCCGTTCGCGAGGATGTCGGCAGGCACAATGCACTCGACAAGCTCTGTGGGGCTGTCATCGGCACCGGAACGATTGGTTCAAAGGGGGCTGTAGCCGTCACGAGTCGGCTGTCGGTCGAGATGGTGCAGAAAGCCGCGATCCTGGGAAGCTCTGTCCTCATCGCGATTTCGGCGCCGACGGCTCTTGCCATCCGAACTGCCGAGCAAGCCGGCATGACGCTCGTTGCGCTTGTGCGCGGCGATGACTTCGAAATTTTCACCCACCCGCACCGTATTTTGCCTGAAAGCATTGCCGATGTCGCATGATTCGCATTCAAAGCTAATCTACATGGCCAACCAAATTGCGACCTTTTTCAAGAGCCAGCCTGAAAGCGAGGCAGCTCAAGGTGTTGCGACGCATATCAACAAATTCTGGGAGCCGCGCATGCGGCGGCAATTGTTTGAAATTCTCGAAAAGGACGACAACCGCTTGAACGCGCTCGTCATTCAAGCCGCACCTCTGATCCGCAGGCCCGAACCGGCCGAATCAATCCGGAAATAAATATCGATTTCACGCTGGAGGGGGCACAGGCATTTCGCCTGCTCAAGCATGAATTATTGCAAGAAAAGTCTTTAATCAGGAGGAATTATTCGTGACTGCAGCGGAAACAGATACCACAGGTGATTTAGCCGGACTTGGCCTGCTTGATCGGGAGCGGATCATTGCTAAGGCGGGTTTCAATCGCTGGCTTGTGCCGCCGGCAGCGCTCGCCATACATCTTTGCATCGGCATGGCTTACGGCTTCAGCGTATTCTGGCTGCCGCTTTCGAAATCTCTCGGGATCACGGCATCGACGGCATGCCCCGATCTGACGCTCGCGTCTGCACTGTTCACGACGGTATGCGATTGGCGTGTCGCCGATCTCGGTTGGATCTATACCCTCTTCTTCGTTCTGCTCGGTTGCTCCGCTGCCATCTGGGGCGGCTGGCTGGAGCGTTCCGGGCCGCGCAAAGCGGGCTTTGTATCCGCTTGCTGCTGGTGCGGGGGCATTCTTGTTGCTGCCTTGGGCGTGATGACGCATCAGCTGTGGCTGATGTGGCTCGGTGCCGGCGTCATCGGCGGCATTGGTCTCGGCCTCGGGTACATTTCGCCGGTGTCGACGCTCATTAAGTGGTTTCCGGACCGCCGCGGCATGGCGACGGGCATGGCCATCATGGGGTTTGGCGGCGGGGCGATGATCGGCGCACCGCTCGCCAACCTGCTGATGAATTATTTCAAGACCGATACCTCGGTTGGCGTCTGGCAAACCTTCATCGTGATGGCGATCATCTATTTCGGCTTCATGATGGGCGGTGCGTTCGGTTATCGCATTCCGCCCGCCGGCTGGCGTCCGGAAGGCTGGACGGCCCCTGCAGCCAGGAGCACGATGATCACCACAAAGCACGTTCACCTGCGCGATGCGCACAGGACGAAGCAGTTCTGGCTGATCTGGGCGGTGCTCTGCCTCAACGTGTCGGCAGGTATCGGCGTTATCGGCATGGCCTCGCCGATGTTGCAGGAAATCTTTGCCGGTTCGCTGATCGGTTTGCCGGACGTTAGCTTTGCGCAGCTTGACGCGGCGCAGAAAGCATCCATCGCCACGATCGCTGCCGGGTTCGCCGGACTTCTGTCGCTCTTCAACATCGGTGGCCGCTTCTTCTGGGCCTCTCTCTCCGACAGGATCGGCCGCAAGAACACCTATTATTGCTTTTTTATCCTCGGTATCGCGCTTTATGCATTTGCGCCGACCTTTGCGGGCATGGGCAACAAGGCGCTCTTCGTCCTCGCCTTAGCGATCATACTCTCGATGTATGGCGGCGGTTTCTCGACAATTCCGGCCTATCTTGCCGATATTTTCGGCACGCAATTCGTCGGCGCTATCCACGGCCGCCTGCTGACAGCGTGGGCAACCGCGGGCATCGTTGGTCCTGTGGTCGTGAACTATATTCGCGAAGCGCAGATAGCAGCCGGTGTTGCGCCGGGACCGGCTCTCTACACAGGGACCATGTATATCCTGGCGGGCATGCTGGGGCTGGGTCTGATTGCCAACGCCCTCGTCCGGCCGCTTGCCAGCAAGTGGTTCATGTCCGACGAGGAAGTCGCAGCACTTCAGGCGAAATCCGCAGCCGCAAGCATAGGCCCGAGCGGCTCGTTCGGAATCGGCAGAGGCGGCTTCGACGCGAAGGCTCTGCTTGCCTGGGCCGTCGTCGGCGTCCCGCTGCTTTGGGGCGTATGGGTCACGCTGAGGGCAACCTTTGCACTGTTCGGTTGATATGACCATTCTCGGAAATCAAGGCACGCGCTTCGGCGCGTGCTTTTTTAATGGTCGCCATGCCTGGCGCACCATTAAAAAAGCCGCCTTGCGGCGGCTTTCCGGAAATCATGCTTCGGTGACTTACGCTGCCAATTCGTCGGTTTCGTTTTCCTTGAACATCTTGGCAAGGTTCAGGAAGCAGATCATGCCGTTCTCCGAGGCGATGACGCCTTCGCAGTAAGCGCGATCGAAGGATGCCGTCACTTCCGGTACGGGCTGAACCTGGCTGGAGCCAATCGTCAGAATGTCGGAGACGCGGTCGACAAGCATGCCGATGACCATGCTGTGCACTTCGGCGACAACGATGGCGCTGCGCTCATTGGCGACGGTGCTCTTCATGCCGAGCTTATAGGCGAGGTCGATGATCGGGATAACTGAGCCGCGAAGGTTCATGACGCCGATGACATCAGCGGGCGCATGCGGGATCGGCGTCGAGGGCGCCCAGCCGCGGATTTCGCGGATAGTGGTCGTCTTTACGCAGAACTCCTGATCGTGCAGGCGGAATGCGATGATCTCGAGAGTGTCGCCGCTGAAGTTATTTGAGTTGATCGTCGTCATTAGAAAGTCTTCCCAAGCCCGGCAGAAGCGGCTGCGTCACCATTGGCGCGAACACCCCGTGCCTTCACACCACGCGACGTCCTCGCAGTGAACTTCGAGGCCTCGTTACGGTTATCTGGGACATTACCCGAAGAGTGTTGCACAAATCTAAATTGTCACAGCAGACCACAAGGTTTTTGGTTCGTTTACGGTCTTGTATAAACAATAGAAACGAGAAGGTGTTTGCCTTATGCGATTGTCCTCTCGATCTCAGAGATAGCCCATTCCACCTGTTCCTTGGTGATGACGAGCGGCGGCGCCAGGCGGATCGTATTTTCATGCGTATCCTTTGCCAGGAGGCCCCGTTCCTTGAGGCTATAGCAATACTGCCGCGCGCCGCCTGCTTCCGGCTCCAGTTCGATCGCCATCATCAGGCCGCGACCGCGCACGTCCTTGACGATGTTGGAGCGGATCGATCTCAGACCGTCGAGGAAGTATGCACCCATCTTCTCGGCATTTTCGATCATGCCTTCCTCGGTGAGCACCTTCAGTGCCGCGCGGGCGACGGCGCAAGCAAGTGGGTTGCCTCCAAACGTCGATCCGTGCTGGCCGGGTTTCAGCACGCCGAGAACTTCCGAGTTGGAAAGGACGGCCGATACCGGATAGAAACCACCGGAAAGCGCCTTGCCGATCAGCGTCACGTCGGCTTCAATGCCCTCATGCTCCTCCGCTAGAAGTTTGCCCGTCCGGCCGAGGCCCGTCTGGATCTCGTCGAGGATCAGCGTGACGTTATTGGCCGTGCACAACTCACGGACACGCTTGAAGTATCCCTCAGGCGGGATGATGACACCGGCTTCGCCCTGGATCGGCTCGATGAGGGCAGCAACTGTGTTCTCGTTGATGGTGGCCGCGAAGGCTTCCGCATCGCCGAAGGGAACCGTGCGAAAGCCTGGCGTATAGGGGCCGAAGCCGGTACGTGCATCCGGATCGGTGGAAAAGCTGATGATAGTGAGCGTCCGGCCATGGAAGTTATCGGAGCAGACGATAATCTCCGCCTTGCCTTGCGGAACGCCCTTCACTTCATAGCCCCATTTGCGAACCGCCTTGATGGCCGTCTCAACGGCTTCGGCGCCGGAATTCATCGGCAAGATCTTGTGAGAGCCGGTGAGCGCGGCCAGCTCCTCATAGAGATGCGCGAGCTGGTCGTTGCGGAATGCGCGCGAGGTGAGAGTGAGCTTTCCAGCCTGTTCGACCATCGCCGCCAGGATCTTCGGGTGGCAGTGCCCCTGATTGACCGCCGAATAGGCGGAAAGGCAATCGAGATACCGCTTGCCGTCCGTATCCCAGACGTAAACCCCTTCGCCGCGGGTCAGGACAACGTCGAGCGGCTTGTAGTTATGCGCACCAAGCTGGTGTTCGGTGGCGATCAGATCTGCGGATGTGCTCATGGCTGCTTCCCCTTATGCGGCGCGTGTCGGACGATCGAAGATGCGGCGGCCGAAGAGGCTTGCCGTCAGTTCCACGAGAACGCGGGCACTCTTGCCGCGATCGTCCAGAAACGGATTGAGCTCGACGAGATCGAGCGACGAAACGAGCCCGCTGTCGGAAAGCATTTCCATGACGAGATGCGCTTCGCGAAATGTCGCGCCGCCCGGGACCGTGGTGCCGACGCCAGGTGCGATATCCGGGTCGAGGAAATCGACATCGAGGCTTACATGCAGAAGGCCGTTCGCCTTTTCGATCGTGCTGACGATATGACGCATGGTGGCTGCGATGCCCTGCTCATCTATCGAGCGCATGTCGAAGACGTTGACGCCGTGTTTTTGGATTTCCACGCGCTCGGACGGATCGACGGAGCGAATGCCAACCTGAAATACATTTCGCGGGTCAACGAGGGGCCGGTCCTTAGGCAGGATTTCGGCGACCTCGGCCTGACCGCTGAAGAAAGCGACGGGCATGCCGTGCATATTACCGGAAGGCGACGTCGCCGGCGAATTGAAGTCGGAATGGGCGTCGAGCCAGAGCACGAAGAGCGGGCGGCCCTTTTCGGCTGCGTAACGCGCCATGCCGGAGACACTGCCCATCGACAAGCTGTGGTCGCCGCCGAGAATCAGCGGAAAGCGCCCGGCCGCAGCGGCGTCGTAGGTGCTGGCTTCGAGCGCACGCGTATAAGCGCCAATGAGACGCAGATTGTGCGCCTTCGGATGGTTAGGAAGGTCGCGTGCCGGAACGACGTGGATGTCGCCTTCATCGCGCACATCATGGCCGAGGTCGATCAGAGTTTGGTCTACACCGGCAATGCGTAGCGCTGCCGGCCCCATCGCCGCCCCGCGCCGGCCTGAGCCTTCCTCTACCGGAACACCAATGAGTGTGACTGATCGAGATTGAACTTCCATTCTTGGCGCTCCGGATTCGAAATTGGATTAACGCATATTCGGATATCGACGTGACGGCAAAAAGATGGAAAAGTGTCAGAAATGAAATCCGATTATGCACTTTGCTAAGTGTGTTTCGACAAAGTGATCGCCATGGACGACCTTGATCAAGAACTTTTAAGCGCGCTTCGCCACAATGCTAGAACGCCGGTATCCTCTCTCGCCGCGATGACCGGCGCGTCGCGCGCGACCGTTGCCGCCCGTATCGACCGTCTTGTTGCAAGCGGCACCATTGCCGCTTTTACCATCCGGACGGGCCATGAAACGCGTGCCGCCGGCGTTCGTGCCATCGTCATGATCGAGGTACTCGGCAAGCTCGCCGACCGAGTAGCCGATCAGTTGCGGGGTCTCCCTCAGGTACGCGCGCTGCACAGCACCAATGGCAAATGGGATTTCGTCGCGGAGCTTGAGGATCGCGATCTCGTCTCCTTCGATGAGACGCTCCGCCGTATCCGGCTCATCAACGGCATCAATTCGACTGAAACCAGTATCCTGCTGAAAACCCGGAAGACCGGATTCTAGTATTCATGTTCGTAGACGATGCCGGCTTCGCCGGCGCCATTTCCACCCGCAGCACCACGCAATTTCACCCCACGCCCAACATCGAGATTGATGATCGCCTTGGCGCCTGCTTCGCCGCCTTGCTGCAACTCGAAATAAGTGCGCTCGTTCAGATAGCGGCCGACGCTGACACTTGTTTGCCCCTTCTCATCGGTGCTGATGTTGAGGTCGTCGACACCAAGCTGGTTGCGGAGCCCCTCGAAAAGCGAGGTTGAACGTCCGCCGGCCAACTGGCTCACCGCATCGGCGAGCTGCGCGATCTGGACCGGCGAGAGCTTCGACATCGATTGGCCGAATATGAGCTGCGCCAGCACTTCATCCTGCGGCAAGGTCGGCGAGGACGAGAAGGTGATCGAAGGGTCTGTCGCAAGCCCCGTAACATCGACAGTGAGCGTCGTCGTTCCCGAAGTGGAGCTCGCTTCCATATCGAGCGCCGGTGTCAAATCACCAGCAAACGTAATGCGGCTCTTGTCGGTGAAATTCAGACGGCGATTAAGCATCGTCAAGCGTCCGCGACGCATGGTGAAGCCGCCGGAAACGACGGGTGTTGCCGCTGTTCCCCTGATCGTGACACTGCCACCAAGTTCCGAATCGATGCCGCGGCCGCGGACGAAAATTTTCGACGGCGCGTGAATCTGCAGGTCGAGCGTGAGCGTCGTGGATTTCTCGCCGGCCCTCTGCGCGTTTTCGTCGCGCAGCTGGGCACGCACCGCAGGTGGTGCGTTCACGTGCTTAATGTTGATTTCGCGCAGTGAAGTCGGCAGCTTGTCCGGCACGGTGATCGATGCTTTATCGACGTTCAGCCTGCCGCTCAGCACCGGGTTGGTGAGAAGCGGACCCCGCAGACCGAGATTGCCATTGACCGTCGCGACGACAAGCGTTCCGTCAACATAGACTGCCCTGTCCAGCCTAACCTCGATGTTTACCGGATAGCCGCTCCCCGGCCGGATCCCGACCGTGCCGCTCGCCGTAACGCTGCCGCCGCTTGCGAAATTGCCGCTTAGGCGAGAAATCGTGGCCTGCTCGCCGTTCATGGTGATGTTGGCGACGACATTGTTGAGCGCAAGGTTCCTGCGGACATCGACAAGCTTGGCGCCGCTGGTCGCGATCGACCCGTTGATGACGGGGCCAGCGGCCGTGCCAGTGATACGGAGGTCTAAGTCGGCGGTACCCTCCGCGACAAAGCCCCGTTGCGCCAGTTGTGCGCCCAAGATGGCAAAGGGGAGGTTGCCGCGAAATTGCAGGTTGAGGGCCCGACTGCCGGTGATCGCAACGGTGCCGCCACCCTTCATCGAAAGGCCGCTGTCGCCGGTAAGGTCGGTATCGATGGTAAGTGTGTTATCGGCGAGCTTGCCGTTCGCGGTGATTTCGAAAGGCGAGAGCCCGGCGCCTTTGGTTTGGCTGGTCGCCGCATTCTTCCAGTTGAGCTTGAAATCAACCTTCGGAGCGGAAAGCGGCCCTGAAACCGATGCGGTTCCGGAGATCGTTCCCTCGGCGGAAAGGCCCGGTACGAAACCGTTTGCCACGCTCGCCGGAAGATTGGAGACATTGGCGTCCACCTTCAAGCTCTTGACGACTGTGCCCTCTATCATGACATTGCCGCCTGCTTTCAGCGCCACGTTGCCAGCGCCGTTCATGTTTGCATCGAAGTCGAGCCTGTTGTTCGCAAGCTTGCCGGTCGCGTTCACTGCGAGCTGGGACAGTCCTGCCTTCTTGGTGTGGCTGGTCGCCGCGTTCTTCCAGTTGAGTTGGAAGTCGGCTGTCGGGGAAGCGAGGCTTCCCTCAGCCACAACCGTGCCAGAAAGGACACCTTCTGCCGCCAGGCCCGGCACGAAATTGTTGGCGATGCCTGCCGGTAGATTGGCAATGTCGGCGTCCACCTTCAGGCTCTCGACCGTCTTGCCGGCAATTGCGACATTTCCGATTGCTTTCAGCGAAGCTCCGTCAGCACCGCTCACATTCGTGTCGAAATCGAGCTTGTTGTCGGCAAATTTCCCAGTCGCGCTGAGGTTCAGCGACGACAGCTTGGCGCCCTTCGTCTGACTTGTCGCCAAGTCCTTCCAATCGAGCTTGAAATCAACGGCAGGTGAGGAGAGCGTCCCAGAGGCTGTCACCGTTCCCGAAACAGTACCCCCGGCAGCCAGGCCCGGAACGAAGCCGTTTGCGATGCTTGCGGGAACATTGGTGACGTTCGCGTCAATCTCCAAGCTCTGAATAGTCTTTTCAGCAACAGCGACCTTACCCGCCGTTTTCAAAGCTACGCCATCAGCGGCATTCGCGCTTGCATCGAAGTCGAGCCTGTTATCGGCAAATTTGCCAGTGGCTCTCAGCTCGAGCGCTTTCAATCCCGCACCCGTGGTCTGGCTTGTGGCTGCGTCGTTCCAATCGAGATCGAAATCGATGGCCGGCGCAGCAAGTGTTCCCGATGCTTTGGCAGTTCCGGATATCGTTCCTTCGGCAGCAAGTCCGGGCACGAAGCCGTTTGCAATGCTTGCCGGGACATTGTTGAGATTGGCATTTACGTCGAGACTTTTGACCGCCGTGCCGGCGATAACAATATTCCCGTCCGCGCTCAGTCCCGTGTTGGCTGCCCCGGTCAGATCTGCATCGAAGTCGAGCTTGTTATCTGCGAGTTTGCCGGTGGCGCTCAGGCCGAGCGGAGCAAGCTTTGCCTGTTTCGTCTGACT
>NZ_FMTM01000004.1 GCF_900099775.1 Rhizobium mongolense subsp. loessense
CGGCGACCGACATTACGCGCTGGTGGGCATCCCGCAAGTCGCGCCGTGTTTCCTCGGACGTGACCGCCCGCGCTTTCAACAGTAATATGCTGGCGCGGCAAATTCTACCTTTCTGAGAAAGACTTGAGGCAAGCCGCTTTTTCGCTCCATCAGGCGTTGGAACTGGCCTATTCGGGCCTCTTTCTGGTTTTTTCGAATTACAGTCCCGCCTCGCATAACCTGAACGAACTTCGTGGTCTTGCAGAACAAAAACTAGAGGGCCAATCTGAGCTCTGTCCGCATGATCGTCGTCGATACTCGGCTTGGTTCAATACGCTCAACGAAGCTTACGTTAAAGCGCGGTACTCGCACCACTACAGCATTTCAGGAGAAGCGCTAACCTGGCTTCTGGCACGCATAAGCGAGGTGATTAAACTATATCGACGCCGCTTGCAGAGCACATCTTTCCGAGCTTTCAAACGGCCGGTGAATCTGGACATCCTGCAATAGCTGCGCGCGCGCCGATGCAGGCCCGCAGAATGGCTTTTGACTCAATTTCGGCGCCGGGGGGAGGGAAGGCAGGTCGTTGTGAGGCCGTTTTGGATCGAATGACATGTCGGCGTTCCGCAGATTTGTCGACACGTCATGCTGATATGTCGATGGCGACGACATGTCGCGAGAATATGTCGATGAAATTGGCTTTTATCGACATATATTCGAGAGGCAAGGATCGCGATAGAGGGTTCAGCTGATAAACCCGCTACTGCTCAGTTTGACCCTGGATGCCAATTCGGCGGAGCAACTCGGTCTGGCCTACCAATATGGTTCTGGGAGTGTCAAAAAAGATCTCGATACCGCCATTCGATGGTTCACGGCTGTGCCCTCCGGCCGTTCCTACCGCTTGCTGGGAGATCTCTACAAAGACGATCTTAAGAACGCCGCTGTCGCCCTAAAATGGTACCGGCTTTCAGCCGACATGAATGAGCCGCGAGGACACGAGGCGCTGGGGAACGTGTATGACGACGGGGTGGGCGTTCCTCAAGACTTTCCCCAAGCGATGAAGCATTACCTGGTTGCCGCCGATAAACTACCAGGCGCGATAACCAGAACCAGGCGTGACAACCAGAATAGGTGACCTGCACTTCTATGGAAAAGGCGTTCCTCAAGACTATCACAACGCAAGGCAATGGTATGAACGGGGCGCCGACCGAGGCGACGGCGGAGCCATGTTCCGACTTGCTCGCATGTATCGCCCAGGAAAGGGTGTAGAAAAGAACCCGACCATCGCCCTGGAGTGGTTCAGAAAGGCTGCTGATATGCGGGTCCCTCAGCCGTTGAACCAGCTGAATCGTAAACGTTACGGCCCCGAAGTCCACTTCTCGATTGCGCGCTTCGGCATATGCTCGAGTTCAAGATGCGGGTCGCTCACAAGAAAAATGCGCCGGAAAACGCAGATGCAAGCTGAAGGTGCGACAAGAAAATTACGAGCTAAGCGCTCTAAATATTAGAACGCTTATTTCTTCAGCCGCCCCCCACTCGACAGCAGAGGAATTTCTCCTTTGATTGCAATCACATAACTGACGAGCCTGCCCACTTCAACCTCAATGCTGTCAATTTCGCCTGTTTTTTCAGCACAAGAATTGAAGCGTTTAAAATCTTGCAGAACGCCGGATATTCATGAGACAACAGACCTGCGAGTAGAAGCGGTCTGAGCCTCGGTTCTGGACATTGCTCGACGGGTAAATCTGTCGAGGAGATGTCCTAATGCAGGGAAAAGCCAGTGATCTCGCCCCGAATTCCGCAGAGATCGACGCTGGAGCTGATCACCTTCGCGCGAATCGTTGCTTTGCGTGCCTGCGCAGCAAGCGCCCTGAAAAACGCGATTGCGCAATTGCCAGGCTCGTCGCGGATGGCTTCGATCCGGAGCGCGTCGCCAATCACTATCCGTCCCTAAAAACCGAACACTAATTGCGAAAGGTCGACCCATGTCCCGCACCAAGCTTGCCTTCTATGCACTTGCCGCAACCCTTTCTGCCGGCGCCGCCTCCGCCGCCGACAAGGTGATCTTTCAGCTCGATTGGCTGCCGGGTGGCGACAAGGCGCCGATCTACGTCTGTATCCAGGAAGGTTTCTGTTCGGACGCCGGCCTTGAGGTGGAGATCGCCTCCGGTCGCGGCTCGACCGACGCCATCTCGCGCCTTGCCGCCGCGTCCTCCGACATCGGTGTTTCCGATATCGGCGCCCTGATGGCCGCCCGTGCCAATGAAGGCGTGAAGGTCACCGCCGTCATGTCGTTGTTCAACAAGGGACCGCATGCCTTCTATGTCGCCAAGGGCGGCTCGATCGCAAGCGTCGCCGACGTCAAGGGCAAGACGATCGCAACGTCGCCGTTCACATCGTCGAATGTCTATCTGCCGCTGGTGCTCAAGGATGCCGGCATCGACATAGCGGATATAAAGCTCATCAAGGCCGAACCCGGCGCACTTGGCCCGATGCTGATGACCGGCAATGCCGATGGCATCATCGCCTGGATGACCGACCTGACGCGCTACAGCAACCAGGGCAAGGAAGCCGGCAAAAAGATCGTTGCCCTGCCGTGGTCGGCAGCCGGCCTCGAGCTCTATTCCGCATCTCTCATCGCGAGCGACGATTTTCTGGCCAAGCGCCCGCAGGTCGCCGCCCGCTTCGTCGCGGCCTACAAGAAATCCGTCGAGTTCGCCAAGGAAAATCCGGAGAAGGCTGCCGCGGCTGTCACCGCCATCGTGCCGGAACTCGGCTCGGAAGATGTCCAGGGTTCGCTCAAGGACACGCTGCCGTTGATCTTCAACGAGGTGACGGAGAAGGACGGCCTCGGTGCCTTCGAAACCGCCCGTCTCGCCGAAACCTGGCGCCGTGTCTCCGAAGCGCAGGACATCGATCCGGCCAAGCTCGATCCGGAAACCATGGTTAACCGCACCTTCGCCGTAACGGAGTAACCGCCATGGCGATGCCTGCTATCCGCTTCCACAGGCTGGGACAGGTTTTCGAGACCCGGTCCGGGCGCACGGAAGCCCTGCGCGACGTCAGTTTCGATGTGGCCCGGCATGAGTTCGTATCGATCCTCGGCCCTTCGGGCTGCGGGAAATCGACCCTGCTGCGCATGATCGCCGGCCTGCTGAAGCCGACGTCCGGCTCGGTAGAGGTCTTCGGTCTGCCGGTGACGGCCCCGCGTGACGACATCGGGATCGTCTTCCAGAAGCCGACGCTGCTTCCCTGGGCGACTGTCGAAGACAATGTCGTGTTCCCCGCCCGCCACAAGACCGGCCGGGTGACGGCAGAGGAGCGCGAACGGGCGGGTGAACTGCTCAGCATGGTCGGGCTTGCCGGCTTTGAGAAACGCCTGCCGGACGAACTGTCCGGCGGCATGCAGCAGCGTGTCGGCATCGCCCGCGCACTGCTCATGGACCCGGATATCCTGCTGATGGACGAACCCTTCTCGGCGCTGGATGCCCTGACGCGCGAGGTGATGGGCTTCGATCTGCTGCGCATCTTCTCCGAACGTTTGAAGACCGTGGTCTTCATCACCCACTCTGTCAGCGAGGCGGCGCTTTTGTCCGACCGCGTGCTGGTGATGACTGGAAGGCCGGGCTCGATCCTGACCGAAGTCACCGTTCCCGTCAGCCGGCCGCGCGGCCCCGAAACTGCAAAGGACAAGGCGATCCATGACCTCTCCGATTACCTCCGCGATCTCCTCCTCACCCGTCAAGCGGCATGACGCCATGCAGACCCGTACACCGGTCGGCCTCCTCAAGCAGTTTCTGGCGTTGCCGGGCATCACGACCGCCGCGGGCCTGGTCGGCACGGTGCTGCTATGGGAAGCGGCGGCGCGGCTCCTGTCGATCCCGACCTATCTGCTGCCGCCGCCAAGCGCCATCCTCGGCTCGTTCTCCTCGATCGGCTTCGAGCGCTGGGTGGGCCACATCGCCGCGACGTTGCGGGTGGCGCTGATCGGTTATGCGATGTCCATCGTTATCGCCATTCCGCTCGCCGTCGTCATGACGCGCTCGCCGTTCCTATCGCGAACGCTCTATCCGCTGCTCGTCGTCGTGCAGTCGACGCCGGTGGTGGCAATTGCGCCGATCATCATCGTCGTGTTGGGAGCCGGTGATGCGCCGCGCATCGTCATCACCTGTCTCATCACCTTCTTTCCGCTCGTCGTCTCCACGGCCACGGGTCTTGCTGCGACGCCGCCGGCGCTGATCGAGCTATCGCGAAGCCTGCGCGCCTCGGGCTTCCGCGAGATCACCCAGATCCGCCTGCCGTTCGCGGTGCCCTACATCTTCTCGGCGTTGAAAATCTCGATTACCCTTGCTGTCATCGGCGCCGTGGTTGCTGAGTTTTGCGCATCCGAAGCCGGCGTCGGTTATTTCATCCAGCTATCGACCTCACTGTTCAAGCTGCCACAGGCCTGGGCCGGCCTGCTGGTGCTCGCCGCGATGTCGCTCTTGCTGTTTCAGGCCGTGGTCGTGACGCAGAAGCTCCTCTTTCCCTGGAGCCTGCCGAAGAACGGCTGAACCCATCCGGAGTAGAAGCAGTCGGGCTCTGCCCGGACATTGCTCCTCAATCGCCGGTTCGCCGGCATTCACTCAAGGAGAATGGTATGAATATCCAGACAGACACCCTCGCGGAACTCGCCAAGGAAGCGACCATCGGCGGTATGGGGACCACGGTGGACCGGGAAATTCCCGTCATCGACCTTTCTGACTTCGACAACCGCAAGCACGAGATCGCCGATGCACTCTGGCAGGCCTCGGTCGATATCGGTTTCTTCCAGGTCTACAATCACGGCATCGCACAGGACGATATCGACGCGGCCTTCGACACGGCCTGGACATTCTTCGAACTGCCGGCGGAGGTTAAGGCGAAAACCCCGATGCCGAAGGGCATCAATGCCGGCTGGGAATTCAAGGCGCAGGTCCGCCCCTCCACCGGTATGCCGGATAACAAGGAGAGCTTCCAGCTCACCCGGCCGGACATGATCCGCCTCAACTTGTGGCCGAGCGAAGACGATCTTCCGGGCTTCCGGGAAAAGATGCTCCGCTTCGAGCGACAGAACTGGGAACTCGGCATGCGCATCCTTTCCTGCTTCGCGCTGAAGATGGGCTTTGCCGAGGATTTCTTCACCAAGGCGCATGACCCGTCTTCGGACCAGTATCAATCGACGCTGCGCCTCATCCACTACATGTCGATGGAAGGCGCCAAGCCGGAAGACTTCACGTCTTGGCGTGCCGGCGCGCATTCGGACTTCGATTGCTTGACCATCCTTCACCAGAAGGAGGGCGAGGGCGGGCTCCAGGTGTGCCCGGGCAAGGATGCAGCTCTGAAGGAATGGACGGATGTTCCGCCGCGCAAGGGCTACATCACCTGCAACATCGGCGACATGCTGATGCGCTGGTCGGACGACCAGCTGCAGTCGACGCTGCACCGGGTGCGCATGCCGCGCGAGAATGAGTACATGGGCCGCCGACTGTCCCTGCCCTTCTTTTGCCAGGCAAACCGCGATGCCGTCATGCAGGGTCCGCTCGGCAAATACGAGGCGATCACCGCCGGCGAATACCTGACCCGGCGCATCAACGCCAATTTCGCCAAGAAGTGACGTTGAAGATGGTCCGTTGCGGTGACATCGTGGAACAGTCAATCCGACTCCCGTCAGGCAACGGACCCATCATGCTTCATGGACGCGCGCTGCGTTATATCGACGAGGTGGCCCGACAGGGCTCCATCCGCAAGGCGGCAAAGACATTGCATGTCGCCGCCTCTGCGGTGAACCGCTATATCCTGGAGCTTGAGGAAGAGCTGCAGGCACCCATTTTCGAGCGCCTGCCGCGCGGCCTGAAACTCACGAGTTCCGGCGAGATCCTCATCCAGCACATCCGCGAGACACTGCGGGCGCATCAGCGGATGCGGGCGCAGATCCAGTCCCTCAAGGGGCTCAATCGCGGCGAGGTGGTGCTGGCGACCATGGCAACGCTCGCTGCGGGCCGGATTGCCGAGATCGTTGCCGCCTACCGAGAAAAACATCCGCAGGTCAGCCTGCGGATCATGGTCGGCGACCGGACGACTGTTGCGGAGATGGTTGCGCTCGGCCAGGCCGATCTCGCCATTGCCTACAACCTGCCGGACGATACCCGGCTGCAACGCGCCGCCGAATTCCGCCATGCGCTGGGAGCCGTCGTCGCGCCCGCCCATCCCCTCGCAAACCGCAAGACCGTGCGCATGTCCGATTGCCTGCTCTATCCGCTGGTTCTGGCGGATCGATCGCTGTCGCTGCGCGAGGTCGTCGAGGCGACTGTCCCGGCGCGTGCCTCCCTTGTTCCCGTCGTCGAGACCAATTCGATGGAACTAATGAAGCGCCTTGCCAGGACAGCGCCTCACATCACCTTCCTCAACCGGCTCGATGTCGACCGCGAAATGGCGACCGGCGACCTGATCTTCATTCCGCTGACGGGAACCGGCTCGCTGCAACGGCTCAATATCCTCCACCGCGCCCGCGGCTCGCTTTCGCCCGCCGGCAGCCATTTCATGCAATTCGCGCAGGAGCGTCTGCTCGCCTCGTTCGACGAGAGCTGACCGCTCGGCAACCCATCCAATAGAGACCCACCATGAACGATCTTTCCCTGTTTCCCAGCCTTGCCGCCCGTCTGGCGAGACCCGAACGCATTCGTCTTGTGAAGGCGCGCGTCCCGGTCGCGCTGCTTGCAGATGACGTGCCTGGTGGTGCGGAGGTGGACCGGGACGGTTCCGCCCTCGTCGATATTCTGGTCGAGAACGGCAGGATCGCTGCGATAACGCCGGCCCTTGCCGATGGTGGCGAAGATGCAGTCGCGCTCGACGGCCGCCATGTCTGGCCGCTTCTGATCGACGCGCACGCCCATCTCGACAAGGGCCACACCATGGGACGTGCGCCCGATTCCGGCGGCACGCATCCCGGCGCGCGCGCCGCGACGACGGCGGACCGGCTTGCCCACTGGAATGCCGACGACCTCCTGCGACGGATGGAATTCGGTCTTGCAACGGCCGACGCCCATGGCGTGGCCGCTATCCGCACCCATCTCGACAGTCACGAGGGGCAGGCGGAAATCACCTGGAGCGCTTTTGCCGAAACGCGCGAACGTTGGAAAGGCTGCATCACCTTGCAGGCTGCCGGCCTCGTGCCGCTCGATGCCTATCGCGACGACTATGGCGCCCGCCTTGCCGATATCGTTGCCGTCCACGGCGGCTTGCTCGGCGGCGTCACCCGCGCCTCCGGGGGCACCCACGGGTCAGGCCTCGACGATATCGACCTGCTGCTCGACCGGTTGTTTGCGCTGGCGAAGGAACGGGAACTGGATGTTGATCTACATGTCGACGAGGCGGCACAGGCCGATGCCCTGCCGCATGTGGCGCGTGCCGCCATCCGCCACGGTTACGAGGGGCGCGTGACGTGCGGCCACTGCTGTTCGCTTGCGCTTCTGGGCGAGCAAGAATTGCGCGACACGATCGCGCTGATCGCCGATGCCGGCCTCTCGATCATCACGCTGCCAACCGTCAACATGTATCTCCAGGATCGCGAAGACGGCCGCACGCCGCGCTGGCGCGGGGTCACGCCCGTGCAGGAATTGCAGGCGGCTGGCATTCCGGTCGCCGCGGCTGGCGACAATTGCCGCGATCCGTTCTTTGCCTATGGCGATCACGACATGCTGGACACCTGGCGGCAAGCGGTGCGCATCCTGCATCTCGACCACCCTTACGCGGATGCGCCCGCTCTTGCCGGCCCGGCACCCGCTGGCATCATGGGCATCGACGCCGGTACGCTCGGCGTCGATCGTCCGGCAGACCTGATGATCCTGGAAGCCTGGAGCCTCGACCAGGTTATCGCCCGTCCGCACTCCGACCGCGTCCTCCTCCGCAAGGGGATCTTCGCCAACAGGACATTGCCCTCCTACAGCATGCTCGCAGATTTCCAGACCGCTTGAGCCGCTCTCTAGGAAACAAAAAAAGGGGATCGGCGAAGCCCGCCGGTCCCGTTGTCTGTTCGGTCCCGATGTACGCTATTTGACCGCCGATTCCAGACCTTCCGGTGCTGGCCGCTTTCCGTGCCTGGAGATCGCTGAACATTGGAAGCGATACTGTCGTATTGCTTTTTGCGATACAAGCCACTATGTTGCGTTCAAGGAGATGAGTCATGGCGACCACAGTTGAACGCAAAGAATATCCCATCTCGATGCGACTACCGGAAGCGGATGTCGCGATGATCGATCGCGCCGCGACGCTGCGCGGGCGCTCGCGTACCGACTTCGTGCGCGACGCCGCCGTGCGCGCGGCCGAGGAGGTAGTCATGGAGCAGAGCCTGATCCGCATGAGCCCGGAAGGGTTCGCCGGGTTCATGGAGGTTCTCGCAGCCCCGGCCACTCCCGTTCCCGAGATGGTCGAGCTTGCCAAAAGGCAGACACCCTGGGAAGCGGGTTACGAGCCGAAGCGGTAAGCTGTGGCTCTGTCGGCTCCTGAACCACTCACCGCCGCGCATAATGTTTCCGAGTTCTCATGCGGCAAGCCGTTGCTCGATCACTGGCTGAGGGCGCGCGCCCTTTCTAATCAGCAGAAGGGCTTCACCGCCGTCCTCGTCGTTCACGAGGCGGGGCGAGTTGTTGGCTATTATGGTCTGGCGCCGACCGCCGTGGTGCCGACGGTTCTGCCTCGCTCGATCCGCACCGGCCAGCCGCCCGATCCCGTTCCCTGCCTGCTTCTTGGTCAGCTTGCGACGGATACCGGATGGGTCGGGCAGGGCATCGGCACCGGCCTGGTCAAACACGCTCTCCAACGCTGTGTCCAAGCGGCGGCTCTGGTCGGTGGAAGGGCGCTGTTGGTCAACGCGGTGGATGAAGAGGCGGCGCTGTTCTGGCAGCGACGGGGCTTCTTACGCTCAAAAGATGATCAATTGGTACTGCTCCGGTCGATTCCCGACATCGCCGCGTCCCTTCGTAATGCGGGTCTTGCTGGCAGCGTTCTTTGAGTTCGTGACGCATCGGCGATTGCATCCACAACTGCCGCTCCGCCAAGTGCTTGCGCTGCCTATCCGACGCCCGAGATAGGTTTCGCTTGTGTTGGCGATCAGAAAGCACAGATCGGCCGTCATCCGGAGTGGCAGGACGTGGTGCGTCGGTGATGAGTGAAGCAGCGCACGCCAACGCCGATGCTTCCGGAGGAAGTCGCCGGAAGCTAAATGCAGCAACGAAGTACACCTGCTTGCAAGGCTCCTACTATCAATTGAACTTGACCAACGGCAGGATCGCGACCATCGCCATGACCGCGATCGACCTCGACATATTCGGGGCTTCGACGCGTTTGAAATGCGTAATGTCTCGGAGGTGACAGCAGAAACGCGTTGTCTCAACCTTCATCGCCAAAGCGTTTGTTCAAGAGACGCCTGAGCCCGCCAGCAGATAATGGCGCAGCGTTTCTGATCAAATCAGGCTGAAGGTACCGAAGCAGACTAATTTAATGGATCAGGCCGATGTGCTGGCCTAAATGACCTGCCGACTCAGCATTCGCGAAGCTTCATTCGAAAAATTTCATCGAGCGCACAACGGCGAACATTTGGGGATGCAAACGTCAATCTCCTGGTAGGAAACTGCTGGGAAGTGCGTGTTATCAACTGTTGTTCAAAATTCCCTCCAGCCCTTGGTCCCAGTACGGTTGATTCCCAAATCGATCCACAAGCCAATCTATGAAAACTCTCACTTTTGGCGCCAGCTCGCGGGAACTCGGATAGAGCGCCCACAGCGTCTGGGTTGAGATCAGCGGGTATCCCGGAAGGGCTGGCACAAGGGCGCCAGATCGGAGCTCTTCCGATGCGCACCAAGTGGCCATCAGAGCGATACCAAGTCCGGCAGAGGCTGCGTCGCGCACGGCGCTGCCGTCATTGATGCGGAGGTTTGGGGTAACTCGCCGCTCGATCACCTCTGCATTTTTTCCTCGGAACGTCCAGAGATCAAGCGTGCCGACGACGAGGCAAGCATGTTCCGCTAGGTTGTCGGGGGTGTTCGGCCGCCCGTGTTGCTCGATGTACCCGGGCGATGCAACCAGTACTCTATTATCCGGAGCAAGCCGCCGAGCGACAAAGGATGAGTCGCTCGGTTCGGTATAACGAACGGCCACATCGAAGGCACCTTCGACCAGATCGACTATGCTGTCCGAGATGCGCAAATCGAGGGCGAGTTCGGGATACTTCGTGCAGAAGTCTGACAGGCCCGGCACGATGTGCATCCGCGCGAACGAGGCCGGAGCCGCCACCCGCAATGTGCCGCGCGGGGCGGCTTGCTCTCGCCCCAGCGCCGCTCGAGCGGATTCCGCAGCGTGCACCACATGTTCCGCATGGGGCAGGAAGGCGATGCCGTCCTCGGTCAAGGTCGCTTGCCGCGTCGTGCGATGGAGAAGCCTGGCGCTGAGCTTTCGCTCGAGCGCCGCCAGTCTGACGCTGGCTCCGGCTGGCGTGAGACCTAAATCGCGAGCTGCGGCGCTGATGCTGCGGAGTTGAGCGATGCGTACGAACAGGTTCAAATCGTCGACGTCCATGGGGCCGCTTTCAATGTTTCGTTGAAACTGATCTTAAGTCTGGGCTGCTACCGAAAGCAATCTCGATAAATCAAATAGGAGACATCGCGATGGCCCAGAGCTGATCGGGGCCGTCGAACGCTTTGCCAATGACAGGACATCGAACATCTCGCGGGCGGTCGAGGATGTCCCCCGGGCCGTCCGTCTCAAGAAGGAAAGAACGATGACTATCGCCACATCCCCGGCCGAAAACGCCGGTGCAAACTTTTTCGGCCGCGGCTACGCGTCAATGTTCGCGCCCGAGCAGTTGACGGTCGGCGTCTATTTCCCGATTGAGTCTTTCGACGGACCCGAGCCGGCTATGCTCGACCAGGTCGAGCTCGCCCAGCAAGCCGAGCGTCTTGGCTTTGCCGCACTCTGGGCGCGAGACGTGCCGCTGAATGACCCGAGCTTCGGCGATCTGGGCCAGATCTACGACCCTTTCGTTTGGCTCGCAATGATCGCCGCACACACGTCCAACATCGCGCTCGCCACCGGCGCCGTTATCCTGCCGCTGCATCACCCGATCGATGTCGCCAAGGCAGCGGCGTCGCTCGATCGACTATCCGACGGACGCTTCGTGTTCGGCGTCGCTTCGGGCGACCGCCCGGTTGAGTACCCGGCCTATGGCCGCGACGCGAACCTGCGTTCCGAACTCTTCCGCGACGCGTTCGACTACGTGGAGGCTTTGCTCACAAAGCGTTTCCCGGTCCACGCGTCGGCGCACTATGGGCGGCTCGGCGGCGGCGGCGATCTTGTGCCCAAACCTCTCTCGCGCCGGCTGCCCACCCTCGTTGCCGGGCAAAGCCAGCAATCGCTGGACTGGATCGCGCAGTGTAGCGATGGCTGGCTCACTTACCCGCGCGGCGTGACACAGCAGGCGCTGGTCGCCTCGCGCTGGCGCGAGGCACTCGACCGCCTCGGAGCAGGATTCAAACCAATCGCTCAATCCCTCTACGTCGACCTGCCCGCAGATGCGGATACGCCGCCCAGCCCCATCCGTCTCGGATATCGGGTAGGACGACGGCGGCTGGCCGAATTACTGGACGACCTGCGCTCAAATGGGATCAACCACGTCGCACTGAACCTCAAGTTCAGCCGGAGACCGGTAGCCGATGTTCTCGATGAGATCGGAACTGAAGTCATTCCGCATTTTAGCATCAGTGCGCCATGAGCCGCGCGGGCGCTGTCAAGACGAAACCTTGGCAGCTCCTCTGATCAACGCCTGCAGATCGATGAGCAAGCCCTCCGCTGCCAGGACGATGTCGGCAGTTTGCGGTTTTTACCTTTGCCAAAACAAGGAGCATACAATGAAAGCGATGACACTCAAATCTTTCGGCGGTCCAGAATCGTTCGAGCTCTCCGAAGTCCCAAAGCCCGTTCCGCAGGCAGGACAAGTCCTGGTGCGCGTCCATGCCACGTCGATCAATCCCTTGGATTACCAGGTTCGGCGCGGCGACTATCGCGATTATGTACCATTGCCGGCCATTACCGGTCATGACGTGTCCGGCGTTGTCGAAGCCGTCGGTCCAGGGGTGAGGGCGTTCGCTCCGGGAGACGAGGTCTGGTACACGCCGCAAATCTTTGACGGTCCGGGAAGCTATGCCGAGTATCACGTCGCGAACGAAAACATCATCGGACGCAAACCCAGGTCGCTAAGCCATCTCGAAGCTGCAAGCCTGAGTCTGGTTGGCGGTACGGCGTGGGAGGCTCTGGTCTCGCGTGCGGCTCTAAGAGTAGGGGAAAGCATCCTGATCCATGGCGGCGCGGGAGGGGTCGGTCATGTGGCGATCCAGGTGGCGAAAGCCATAGGTGCGAAGGTATTCACGACCGCACGCGAAGACAACTTCGACTTCGCACGGAACATTGGAGCGGATGTGGTCATCGACTACAGGAAAGAAAACTACATCGATGCCATTATGCGGGAAACGGATGGCCGCGGGGTTGATGTCGTGTTCGATACGCTCGGCGGCGATACACTAACCCACAGCCCAAACGTGCTCGCGCAGCTTGGCCGTGTCATCTCGATCGTGGACATCGCACAGCCACAGAACCTCATCGAAGCTTGGGGTAAAAATGCAAGTTATCACTTCGTGTTCACACGGCAGAACCAAGGCAAGCTCGATGAACTCGCCACGTTGGTTGAACGTGGTCAGCTCCGGCCGCACGTTGGCGCTGTCTATGCACTCGCTGATCTGTCTCTCGCCCATGCGCTGCTCGAGACCCCGAACAACGGTGTCCGGGGCAAGATCGCCATTGCAGTCGACCCGTCGGCAGGCACTGCGCGCGTGAGCTAGTATCCATTAAAACTCTTCAAAAGGTGCAATCATGATTTACGAGATCGCTCAGCTGCCCGTTCACAAACAACGGACTGAAACGTTCAGACAAGCATTCGCGGACGTCGTTCCGTTGCTCAGCCGAGCACGGGGTTATCGAGGACATGTTCTGGCGCAAGGGGTCGAAACGCCCGAAGTCTTCAACCTTATCGTGCAATGGAGGTCTCTTGAGGATCATACGCCGGGCTTCGAGGCGAGCGAAGACCACGAGGTATTCATGAGGGGTATACAGGAATACCTCTCGGAAGAACCGGCGGTCTATCATTTCGAAGGCGCAGCTTTTTCCGCAAGCGGACATGAAGATCGAGACGCAGCCGCAACCTAAGCAACGTCGCTCAATCGAGAAATTTGCGGCTTTAAGACTCTCGGGTGGTCGTCGGTCGTTTCGACGGCCACTCGGTTTCGGATCCCAAGTCGCGGTTTCAGTCGGTAAAGTAAGGCATGCAGATGCAGATGCAGATTGGAATACTTTGCAACAACAAGCAAATCTAAGTTCCGAAACCGAGCCAGGGCAAAGGCTGCTGCGGGATCGAAAATCCGCTCTTCTACAACGACAACATGCGAATGTTTCATAGAGATGCAAGTAAGAGCATCGATCAGTTGCTTCCAGACATGGAAGACATTTAGATGGAGACACCCATGAAAGCCGTTGGATACAAAATCCCTTCGCCCATCTCGGCCGCGAACTCGCTCACTGACATCGAACTGCCGAAGCCGCACCCGGAGGGCCGCGACATCCTCGTTAAAGTGAAAGCGATTTCGGTCAATCCGGTCGACTACAAAATCCGTCGGAGCACGGCACCGACCGACGGCGCCGAATGGAAAGTGATTGGTTGGGATGCTGCAGGGGTCGTCGCCGCGGTCGGTTCCGATGTCTCCGGTTTCAAGCCGGGAGACGAGGTCTGGTATGCAGGCTCCGTCGTCCGTCCAGGCGCAAACGCTGAATTCCATCTCGTCGATGAGCGTATCGTCGGCAGGAAGCCGTCAAAGCTCCGCTGGGCCGAAGCCGCGGCACTGCCGTTGACATCTTTGACTGCTTGGGAGGCCCTCTTTGACCGCTTGGATGTGAAGAAGCCGGTACCCGGAGCTGCCGCCGCCATCCTGATCATCGGCGGGGCTGGCGGAGTAGGGTCGATCGCCATCCAGATCGCGCGGCAGTTCACGGACCTGACCGTTATTGCGACAGCTTCGCGTCTGGAAACCAAGGATTTCGTAATGTCACTCGGGGCGCACCATGTGGTCGATCACTCCAAGCCGCTCGCCAGCCAGATCGCGGCGTTGGACATCGGTGCTCCGGCCTTTGTCTTCTCAACAACGCAAACCGCCCAGCATATCGATGACATCGCCGAACTGATCGCACCGCAAGGGCGCGTCTGCCTGATCGATGATCCTTCGGGCTTCGATATCATGGCGTTCAAGCGCAAATCCGTGTCGATCCACCACGAGCTCATGTTCACGCGTGCCATCTACGGCACGCCGGACATGGACGAGCAGGCGAGAATCCTGAACGAAATTTCGCGCGCAGCTCGAAAGCGGTTCGACGATCGGCAAGGTCGTGCTCGAAGGGTTTGCGTGATCAAAAGCTGGCGGCGCGCCGCTCGCGTCGCCAGTTGGCACCAATGAATGGAAGTACCACCTGGCAGAAAACCTTCTGATCATTCAGAGAGTCTGGTCGTGCACAGTTAATGACAGGTCTGAACGTTGCAGTTCCAACACCTCGTTCAATCGACAAACAGGACCAGTTTTGTGCTATAAATAGGCTCATCTCGCAAAATGCGCGGTTTGCCGCTGTACAAGTCATACTTCGTACAAGTCTCTGTGCAATCAGGCCCCCGCAACCAATTCCTACGCTACAGTATCCACAATAGCCGAATACTGCGCTCCAGTGCGCCAAGGCACTACGATCGACGGCCACTTCATCCCTGTCATGCCGTTGTTATCAGATGTTCGTTTCATGATGTATCGCCGAATGGGCGATACCCAACTCAAATGGGATGGGACGACTGGGGTAGACTCGCAGTCACTTCGCCTGTCCGATCTTGTAAAGCCACCTCCCTCTCAGGGGCGCGCTGCGGGGTCTCCCTGCAGATGGGGGGTGTAAAAAGGCCGAGACGGTTCCTAGCCACCAGCAATACCCCGCATAGGCAGGCGCCCATGGTTGCTGCAAGTTAAGATGAAATCCCCGACCGGCATGCTGCTATTACCGTGAGACCTATCAAGCGGGCGAGAATCGAAAATCACGCACGTGCGCCATAGTCATCAAAATTCATTGCCTATAATTGTTTTTCAGGCGATGCTTTCCCTAGTATGGATTCTCAGGCGCCAGCATCGAAAATCATGGAACAGGGACAGAAGAGGCCGTTTTCAGGGCCAGTCAGCGTTCTTCACGGCCGCTGGCTGCCGAAAACGGCTATCCCGGCCGGTTATGCCGCTCTGATTGACGCCTTCGGTCTGGCCGTGCCGATCCCCATCACCCTCGCTGCGATTGGCCGCCGACATAAGGTCTATCAGGCGCAGGGCTGGAAACTCTATACGCCCCGCCATGAGCCCGAAGCCAGTCTGACCGGCCACCTGACCTTTGCGTGATCCCGTCCTGGGTTCCCTGGTCGCTTCAAGCCGAAACGCAATTCGACCTGTTCCGCTTTTCCGATGCGCCGATCATGGAGCGACTCAATTTCATGCGTAGCCATGTCGAAATGGCCGAAACATGAGCCAGACGCTGGAGGAGGCCCGGATCGCATTGCGCGAAAGGCAGGGCAGCGGCGCGCGCCATGACGCAGCGCTCGCGCCCTCGCAAGCGCTGGACTGGGCTCGACGCGGCACGGCTTATTTCGCCCGCTTGCTCAACGATCTCTCCGATCGCGCTCTTGATGAACCTAGCACCGTGGAAGGGTTCAGCCGGCGGCGGCTTGCCGGATCTTTGAGGGCCACCCCTGGCTGATGGGCCCGACCTGGGCCTTTGCCCAGGAAACGGCGGTCCATGCATTGCGCCTGATGGGATCGGGCCTGTTCGACGAGCATCCCAATCTCAGGATCATCCTCGGCCATATGGGCGAAGGCCTTCCCTACATGATGTGGCGCATCGACCACCGCAATGCCTGGGTCAAGGTGCCGCCGAAATATCCGGCCAAGCGCCGCATCGCCGACTATTTCAACGAGAATTTCTACATCACGACATCAGGGAATTTCCGTACCCAGACGCTCATCGATGCAATGCTGGAAATCGGCGCCGACCGGATCCTCTTCTCGACCGACTGGCCCTTCGAGAACATCGATCACGCCGCCGATTGGTTCGATACCACGACGATTTCGGAGGCCGATCGGGCGAAAATCGGCCGGACCAATGCCAAGCTACTCTTCGGGATATGAGGGAGGGCAAGATGGTCGCGACGAACTATCCGCTTTTCACCGAGGAAAACTCGGTCGAGGCCGTCAATACGCGTATGGGCGGGGATATCGATCCCCGCCTGCGTGAGATCATGTCGGCCATCGTGCGTCATCTTCATGCCGCGGTAAAGGAGATCGAGCCGACGCATGAGGAATGGCTGGCGGCGATCGAGTTCCTCACCAGGACCGGCCAGATGTGCGATGAGTGGCGGCAGGAGTTCGTCCTGCTCTCGGATGTGCTCGGTGTGTCCATGCTGGTCGATGCGATCAACCATCGACGCCCCTCGGGCGCGACGGAGAACACCATTCTCGGTCCGTTCTACGTGCCGGAGGCACCGCGTTATGCGCGGGGGACGAACATCTGTCTCGACGGCAAAGGTGAGCCGCTCGTGGTCGGTGGCTTTGTCAGGGACACCGATGGAAATCCGATCGAAGGCGCGCTGATCGACGTCTGGCAGACCAACGACGACGGCTTCTACGACGTCCAGCAGAAAGGCACGCAGCCGGATTGGAATCTGCGCGGCGTCTTCACTACGGACGGGGAGGGCGGCTATCGGTTTCGTTCCGTCAAACCGCGCTATTATCCGATCCCCGACGACGGGCCGGTGGGCAAGCTGCTGGGGCGCCTCGGCCGGCATCCGTACCGCGCGGCGCATATCCATTTCATCGTCAGCGCCGAGGGTTACGATCCCGTTGTCACCCACATCTTCCCCCCGGATTGCCAATATCTGGATCAGCATGCAGTGTTCGGGGTGAAGGAGAGTCTCATTGCCGATTTCCGGACACGGCAGGAGGACGGCGTGGGTGAGGACGAGGGCCTTAAGGCCCCCTATTGGCAGGTCGACTGGGACTTCGTGCTGACAAAAAGGGCTGAGACCTGAGATGAAGGACTTCGTCTACAACGGATTGGCAACGCGCGTGATTTTCGGTACCGACACGCTCAAACAGCTTGCCGATGAGGTGAAGCGGCTCGGCATGTCCCGGCCGCTGGTCCTTTCCACGCCTCATCAGAACAGCGAGGCGGAAAGGGTAGCGGACCTGATCGGGACACAGGCCGTGATCTTTTCGGGCGCGGTCATGCATACGCCTGTCGAGGTTACGCAGGAGGCAATGAAGGTTGTCGAGAAAACCGGTGCCGATGGTCTGATCGCAATCGGCGGCGGCTCGACAACCGGCCTTTCGAAGGCAATCGCGCTTCGCGCGGATCTGCCGCAGCTCATCGTGCCGACGACTTATGCGGGGTCGGAAATGACGCCCATTCTCGGGCAGACCGAAGATGGCCGCAAAGTCACGCTCCGTGACATGCGCGTACTGCCGGAAACGGTTATCTACGACGTCTCGCTCACACTGGAACTTCCGGTGCATTTATCAGCGGTCAGCGGCCTCAACGCGATTGCACATGCGGTCGAGGCACTCTACGCCCGCGACCGCAACCCGGTGACCAATCTGATGGCAGAGGACGGGATCCGCGCGCTGGCGCGGGCGCTGCCGCAGATTGTCCGTGATAGCCTGAACGTTGAGGCCCGCTCAGATGCTCTCTATGGTGCATGGCTCTGCGGCATCTGCCTGGGTTGCGTCGGCATGGCGCTTCATCACAAGCTTTGCCACACGCTGGGCGGCATGTTCGACCTGCCGCATGCCGAAACCCACAGCGTGATCCTGCCTTACGCGATGCGTTACAACATGCAGGCTGCACCCGAAGCGGCCGCAAAAGTGGCGCAGGCGCTGAGTGTGGACAATGCCGCAACCGGACTCCGGAACCTCACCCGGGAGATCGGTGCGCCGCTGTCCCTTGCTGCAATCGGAATGCCGGGCGAGCGTATAGGCGAAGCCGCCGCTCAGGCGGTGTCCAATCCCTATTGGAATCCGGCGCCTGTCACCGAACCGGCCATTCGCGCGCTGTTGACGGATGCATTCGACGGCGTTTGGCCCGACTGAACTGTTTCGATCTGCGCGCGATACCTGCAGATCTTCGCAGCGCCAACAGCATTATCGAGTACAAGATTATGGTACCGCTCTACTTCCATTCCCTCCGCTTTTCATCGTGGCGTCAACCTAGACGGAAAAACCGAGCTTGAGCGGCGTGTCGGCCTAGTTCCAGGTGTTCCATAAATCGCCTTACGCCTCAGACGCGCTCGGACCGACCGCCTACAAGTCTCGGTGTATTCAGGCCCCCGCCAATACCTACGCTATAGTATCCAACAATAGCCGAAAACTGCGATCCAGTACGCCAAAGCACTACGGTCGTCGGCGCTAAATTCCCGACATAAACACATAATCCAAAACCAACAGGTGCAAAGCGGAAGACAATTGTCTGCAGCGCAGATCATGCCGCTTTCCTCTGGCTAAGCTGAGAGAGGCAATTTCTATGTCTTGGCCGGCTTCGTTGCGCATCAATGCTGCACCAGGCTGGCGTCACTACCCCGGCGCATCTCGCGGCATTTAATCTCGGCCTTAACACGGTTTCCGTCGATCGGCCCCCGCATCATGGATCGCGGAACCCGGCCACTCGTCATCGCTCAGTGTCTCTTAGGAGCGAGTGAAATTGGGATGACGGAGCGCATCGGCTCACTCGTCTCTTCCGAGCGGGACGACCGGATCTCATCGAACGATCCGGCTAGCCCGAAGCCGGACGAACAGCCGGTGATGAGGATCGTGTTCATGTGAAACTCCTGTTTATGGTGATGGTATAGCGCGACCGTGGGAAGGGCTGGACGCGCGTTGCGAGGGAGCCGGAACAGGTGCTTCCGGCGGGCTACTTCGTCTCGACGCTGCCTTCCGGCGTAGCATCGGCTGCCAGCGTCGCGACCGTATCCGAAAATGCGGGATCGCCGGGATAGAGCGCGCTACGGAGGAAGGAGGTTGAAAGGCGCTGGATCGCGGCGACACGCTGAGGCCGTTCGTCCGTCGTCTCTCGCGCCTCGTAACCGGGGATGCCGCCAAGAGCATGTTCGCCGCCAAAGGCCGTGAACAGCGCCTTGGGCGAGGGACTCAGATCGTAGGCGTCACGCCACCAGTCCGGCCCACGCACGGTCAGGCCGCCCTGGTCGTGATCGCCCGCTACGATGAGGGTCGGCGCCGTCATGGTCGAGAAGTCGGGATGCATGAACGGGAAGGCCTGGGCTGCCCGTTCGCTCAGGTGCTTGCCGCCGCTGCCCGGCACCGCCAGCAATACGCCCGCCTTCACGCGGTTGTCCTTTCTGTTGACCACCGATCTGTCAACGGGATCGGGATGGGTGGCGCCAAGCAAGGTACTGGCGGTCTGCCCGCCCCATGAATGGCCAGCAACCGTGATGCGCGAGTGATCGAGCCGCCCCCGGATCATCAATGCTTCGCTCTCGATGCGATCGAGACCGTCGAGAACGGCGGCGAGGTCTTCCTCACGGAAGCGCCAGAATTGGGGGCGGCGAGGATCGTCCGGGGCAAGGCCGAGCATCCGCGAATCCAGGTGTGTTGGCTGGATCACGGCGAAGCCATGTGCTGCCCAATAATCAGCTAGGGGGCCATAGGCTTGAAATGACTGGCCATTGCCGTGCGAGAAGATGATGACGGGCAGCGCGTCGCCTGCGATCGGTAAGGAAACCCGAACGTGCAGGTCAATGCCTCGTCCCAGGGACGGCAAGGTAATGGGAGAGATGGAAACAATAGCGGGTAAGCCCGCGGTGTGCGCGCGGGTTTCAGCGAACGAGCTGGACATAGGACTGCGAACCTCCGAACTGGCAAACGGATCAATGATCCGTTATACTATAAATACGGATCGTTGATCCGTTTAGCAAGAAGGATGGCGGAAAATGTTGTCGACCAAATTCCGGAATGCAGTCGAGGCCGCGTCGCCGACTCCTGGCGATGCCGAAGCGCCCACACCGCGCATGCGTGCCGATGCTCGCAGGAACGAGGAAGCAGTTTTGGAAGCCGCCAAGATCGTGTTCGCCCGTTCGGGGGTTGATGCGCCCATCCGGGAGATCGCGACACAAGCGGGTGTCGGGCTGGGTACGCTCTACCGCCGTTTTCCGAGCCGTGCCGACCTGGTGGCAGCGGTGTTCCGCCGCGAGGTCGATGCCTGCGCCGATGCGGCAGGGCCGCTTGCCGCTGAGCGCGGACCAGCCGATGCGCTGGCAGCTTGGCTGAAGCGCTACACGCGCTTCCTGGCCACCAAGCAGGGGTTGGCCGCCGCGCTCCATTCCGGCGATCCGGCATTCGCCACCTTGCCGGAATATTTCCGAAGCCGATTTGAACCGGCTCTGTCGATGCTGCTGAATGCCGCTGCGGATGCAGGGGAAGTCCGTGCCGACGTCGCTCCCTACGATCTGCTGCGCGCGATCGGGAACCTTGCTGTGGCTTCCGGGGAAGATGGGCCGGCGCACACCGAACGAATGCTCATGCTGCTGCTGGATGGCCTGCGCTATGGTGCGGCGAAGCCGAAATAGCCGCGCCTGCCAAGAAGCGCGATAGGACCGATACCAGAACTCCATCGCTTCTGGGGGCAACGACTCTAGCCGATGGAAGCTTTCGGTACTTCCCTTCCCAAAAGAAGCCTTACTGGTTTCCACCCAATCGCTGCCTTCGTAAGGGCCGCCGAATCGCCGACGGCATTTTCATGCGCAATCGGCGAACAATCGCAGCGAGTAATCCGTCAAGATGAGGCCCTCGCCGCCGTTCTCCTGCATCTGCACGCCACACTACTACTACGACCGAAACTTGTTGAAGCGGCGTGATTCCGGGCTCTTTTATTCATCCCCACCCGGAGATCTCTGTTGCGTCCCCACGAAAATTGCGGACCACATGGCATCCACCCCACCACAGACAGGAAGCGATCCAGCGTGGCGCAAATGCTGCGCACCGGCCTCGGCTGCGCCATCACGCGGTGTCTGGAAGACCCGGCCGTCGTCGAGGTGATGCTGAACCCCGATGGCCGCATCGGGGTGGAGCGGCTTTTCGAAGGGCTGGCCGACACCGGCGAGACGATGACGGCCGCCGGCGGCGAGCGCGTCGCCGGTCGCACACCATGTCGGTGCTGAGGTCCACGCCCGCTCCCCGCGTGTCTCGGCCGAGTTGCCGGAAACGGCTGAGCGGTTTGATGGTCTGCTTCCTCCCGTCGTAGCGTCGCCCGCCTTCGCCATACGCACGCGGGCTGTCGCGGTCTGCACGCTCGGGTACTGAGTGATGCCGTCCTCCGGACGCCAAATCAGGTCGGCATGCTCCTGGCGCCAGTTCTCTTGCCCCACGACGCTCTCGCGATCACAAGGGATGTAGAGGCAACTGCCATCCTTCCAGTCGGTGCGGAGGCAGTAGCTGTTCGGTGATTGAGGTCGCGGAGAAGCCGCAACCTTAATCATTACATAGGGCCAATTGACGCGTCATAGCGGCGCTGGCAGTCCTGAATCACTTCGATGTTCTCGACTGTCCAGTCGAACAGGATCGCGAACGGCCCTTGCAGCGATCGCCCAAGCGGCGTTAGCGCATATTCGACGCCGAGCACACGTCCATCTAGAATTCTACGTGTCACCATGCCGTTGCGCTCCAGCTTGCGCAGCGTCTGGGTCAGCACGCGCTGGGTGACGCCATCCAGGCGGCGCTTGATGGCGTTGAAGCGACGGGGCTCGCTAAGCACCGCCAGCACCATCATCGACCACTTGTCAGCGATCTGGTCGAGGATCACCCGGCTCGGGCAGTCCGCGCGGTAAACGGGGTCATTTTCACTGATCGATTCATCCATCGGTATCCTCCGGCACCCCTGGGATGCTTCAGGTGCGTAATTGACGCTAGGTATCCGATGAATACTTTAGGGTCAATGGCGCGAAACGCCAGCGCCAGAATTTCCCGAATAACAGAGACTTTACGTATGACAGACACAGATTTCAAACGGCTACGGATTTCCCGGGCAGACGGTATAGCCACGATCACGATCGACAACCCGCCGGTAAACGTTCTCGATGTTCCGTTGATGAGCGAAATCCGCAGCTTTCTCCTTTCCGTTCGCAATGATCCGGACACACGCGTGCTGGTTTTCCAGAGCGCGGACCCGGAGTTCTTCATTGCCCATGTCGACATGACATTGATCGATGAGCCGCACGCCTTCGACGAGATTGCCCGTGAGGCTCCGGAAGGCCTCAACCCGTTCCAGGCGTTCGGCGAGCTCCTGCGGGAGCAGCCGCAGGTGACGATCGTCAAGCTCGTCGGGCTGGCGCGCGGCGGCGGAGCGGAGTTCGTCGCGGCAGCTGACATGGCATTTGCCGCCGAGGGTCGGGCAGGGCTTGCCCAATGCGAGGCCTTGATGGGCATCACGCCGGGCGGCGGGGCTACCCAGTATCTGTCCAGTCGGATGACGCGAGGCCGGGCTCTTGAAGTGATCCTCGGTGCCGATCTCGTCGATGCGACGACGGCGGAGAGCTATGGTTGGATCAACCGGGCGCTGCCGGCTTCAGAGCTCGACGGTTTCGTCGATCGGCTGGCGCGCAACATCGCCGCCTTGCCCGAAGGCGTTATCGCCGCGGCCAAAAGGGCGTTGCCTCCTGAAGACCTGCGGGATGGCTTTAAGCGCGAGCATGAGGCCTGGGCAGGATTGTTCGAACTCCCTGCTGCCGAAAAGCTCATACGGAGCGGACTGAAAACAGGAGCGCAAACCAGGGAGGGTGAGAGAAATCTGGAAAGCTTGCTTCGTACATTGAAGGTGTGAGGCCTGACTGACGAGAGAACAGCGAAACCGCTGCAGCGAGGTATTGCGTAGCGGTTTCGGTCTTTGGATGGCGCGCATGCGTTACTGGAAGCGCCGGTGCTAAATCATGACCTCGTGTCCGTCAGCGAATGATTTGAGACAGATCGGCTTTGGAAGGATCGGAGTTTCTGGTCCGTCTGTTTGTTGATTTAAGCGGCTTGCTGTTGATGTTGCAACCGGCGGAGTTTGATGGTGTCTCGTTTGATCCTTTCTCGCTGTAGCAGGATGGTGTAGCCGCATCCGAAGTAGACGTCAGCCGGGGTCAGATTGCCAATGCTTTCGTGATATCGGCGATGATTGTAGTGTTCGACGAATGCCGCAATCTGCGCTTCGAGGTCTTCCGAGAAGTAGTAGTTTTCGAGCAGGATGCGATTTTTCAGCGTCTGGTGCCAGCGCTCGATCTTGCCTTGGGTCTGAGGATGTCCCGGTGCGCCGTGAACCTGCGCGATAGATCGCTTTTCCAGCCATTCACCGAGGTCCGAGGCGATGTAACATGGACCATTGTCCGACAGCAGACGAGGCTTGTGCTCGACATGCATGCTGTCGCAACCGGATGCCGTGAGCGTCAGGTTCAGTGTCTCGGTGACATCCTCAACCTTCATCGTCGTGCACAATTTCCAGGCGACGATGTATCGCGAGAAGTCGTCAAGCACGGTGGAGAGGTAGAACCAGCCCTAGCCGATAACCTTCAGATAGGTGAAGTCGGTTTGCCAGAGCAGGTTGGGCCGCGTCGTCTTGTCCTTGAACTCGTCACCTGCCTTGATGACGATGAAGGCTGGCGACGTGATCAGATCATGGACCTTGAGCAGGCGGTAGACTGAAGCCTCTGACACAAAATAGCTTTCCGTGTCGGTGAAGCGAACGGCCAGCTCACGCGGTGACAGCTCGGTCTGTTCCAGCGCCATGTCGATGATGCGTTCCCGGACATCATCGGGGATACGGTTCCACACCCGAGACGGAGCTGAATGCCGGTCTTCCAGCCCGTCGACGCCACGGCTCAGGAAACGGTTATACCAGCGATAGAAGGTCGGGCGGGGAATGCCGAGCTTGTCGAGTGTCTGCTTCACCGGTAGGTGCGACTGCTCGACGATCCGGATGATCTCAAGTTTCTCAGAGGCGGGATATCTCATTCCTCGTCGCCCCCATCCGCGATCATGCTTTTTTTTGAGCAGCCGCAGTTCGAGCGCCTGTTCGGCGACGACCTCCTTCAGATCGCGCGTCTCACGGCTAAGAACCTTCACCTCGTCCGACGTTGCGGCACGCGCCGTGTCCCCGGCCAGCCGCTTCTTGCCAGCTTCGAGGAACTCTTTCGACCAACTATAGTTGAGGCTCTCGGCAATGCCTTCGCGGCGGCACAGAGCGGCGATGCTGTCCTCGCCACGCAACCCTTCCAACACAATGCGGATTTTGTCCTCGGTGGAGTGATGCTTGCGCGTCGCCAGGCGGATATCTTTGATGACCTGTTCGGCTGCTGGTTTCTGCGGCCCGGCTTTCTGTCTCATCTTCGCTTCCTTTGAATGAGCTACGATGAACCAGAAATCCTCTCTTCTCAGTTAGCAGCCATTTGTCTCAAGGGCGCTGATGGCGGACACGCCGGTCGTGAACGAGGTCATAAGCCGCCTCTACCGTGAGTATATGCCAGATCGGCCACCAATCTGGACTCAGACTGGTGCGAGGCGTTGGGACTTCCAACGATGCGTATCGAAATTCGCGTGACGGCAATCCTCGGCTGATGTCTCGTCTCAGACGAGCCGGTCGTTATGGATCTGGCTAACGATCTGCCTCACGATGGTAAGCGCACCTAGGCAGGATGCTGCGACGGACGGTGGGAAAGCCTACCGCCCGTCGCGTAGCTTATCACGCTTGATAGGTCGAACACATGAGAAGAGATCCCAGATGCTGTTCGCCGCCCCTGGATTGCGCGCCAGCCTAAAGACCGCCCCTGATCAACTTTTCCGCGGCTGGCTGCGCAAACGGGCCGCCCAAGGCGGCAGAGCGGCAATCTGTCTTGCCAAGCGCTGCGCCGATGCCATCGATTTTTCTTCCGTCAGCGGAAAACGACTGGGTTCACCGCTGCAGATCGGCCACCGGCGCGCTGCCGAACATGTTCTTGTACTCGCGGCTGAATTGCGACGGGCTTTTATAACCCACCTCATACGCCACGCGCGAGACATTGGTGCTCCCGCCGGCAAGAAGCTTTCGCGCCTCAAGCAAGCGGATATGGCGTTGAAATGCAAGTGGGCTGAACCCGGTGACTTCCTTGAAATGCCTGTGAAAGCTTGTGACGCTCATGTGAGAAGAGGTCGCGAGATCAGGAATATTGATGGGTTCGCTATGATTGGAAGCGAGCCAATCGGCCGCCGACTTGAGTTGTTGAAAGCGACCGTTCCTCTGGCTGACCTGTCGGAGCGTGTCGCCCATCGAACTCTGAAGCAGCCGATAATAAAGCTCGAACTCGTAGTGTGGTGCCAGCGCGCCGATATCCTCGGGCGCGTTCAGCAGCCCGACGAGGCGAGCAAATGCCTCGCCGACGGGTCCCTCCAGACCGCCGGCGGCAACTGCGCATGTCCAACGGTCTTCACGCTTGGGGATATCGAGCATGGCGCGGCTCAAAATGCCAGCATCGAGATGGAGGCTAATACCGACATAGGGGAGGTTGGGCTTCGCGCCGGTCAATTGGTGGCTGTAGGGCAGTCCGAAGGACGAGACTGCGCTAGCCCCCGCGGTCAGCTCGAACCGATTGGCGCCCATGATCAAGACCTTGGTCCCGCGCAAGACCGCATAAAACATGGGTTCGAACACGGCTGGAGTGGGCGACGTGGCCATTGTACTCGTCCAAAGCGTTAGGCGGGGAATAGGAGTGGGAAGGCCGACAGTTCCCCCCTGCTTCTGAATAAACGGAGCGACATCGTTCAGCAGGAGTGTGGTCGGCTTCACAAGATCTAACATCACGTCAACATGTAGTCATTTGGAAGGATCAGGCAAGTGTCTGGGAGGATCGGGAATGGTGTCTGCGTCGCGACTGCCTATTTTGAGGCGCAAAGGAATAGGAAAGGGTTTGACCATGCAGGAACTGGCTGGAAAGAATGCGCTCGTCACAGGTGGGGCGCGCGGCATCGGGGCGGCGATCGCGATTGCTCTGTCCGAGAAGGGTGCGAACGTTGCGATAACGTACGAGCGATCAGCAGACAGCGCAGAGCGACTTGTCCGGACTATCGAGGAGAATGGTCGAAAGGCCGTCGCGATAAAAGCCGACAGCGCGGATCCCGTGGCCATCCAGCGGTCGGTGGACGAAACCGTCCGCGCGCTGGGCGGCCTCGACATTCTCGTCAACAATGCGGCGATCGCGCGATACAACAACATCGCAGATTTCACGGTCGAGGATATCGACGCACTACTTGCCGTTAATGTACGCGGGCCGGTTCTCGCTGCAAAGGCTGCCATTCCCCACCTCAAGGAAGGCGGGCGGATCATTACCATCGGATCGGCAGGCGCGGATCGCATAGCCGGCGTGCCTGGTACGGTCTACTATATGACCAAAGGCGCGTTACAGGCGTTCAACCGCGGCCTCGCGCGCGAATTGGGCGCCCGAGACATAACGGTCAATCTCGTGCAGCCGGGATCTACAAACACGGACTCGAATCCCGAGACGGGCGAATTTGCCGACTATCAGCGTGGTCTCAGCGCCCTTGGCCGCTTTAACCAGCCGGAAGATGTTGCGGCTGCAGTTGCTTTCCTCGCGACACCAACAGCCCGACAGATCACCGGCACCATCCTCACGGTAGACGGCGGCGCGCTTGCGTAGTGTTTGGTAATGGCTGTTGGTTGCCCGGCGGAGGTCATGCAACCTTCGCTTTGTGAATAGTGTATCAGCCGGAGAACTCGCGTTCCGCGTTCCGCGACAGAGTTTTGCCGATGCGATGACTATTCGAGCCCGCTCCGCAACGCTACCAAACTCAGTGAGAAGTAGATCGGCCAGGCAAAGCCTGTTGCTAGCCGCTTCAAAACGAAAACGAGAGACCGGGATGTGAGTGCATGGCTGAAGCGAGCTTGGGGCAGACGATAGGGCCGGCGATCGTCCTGATGGGAGCAGCCGTGGTCGCGGTACCCCTGTTTCGACGGCTTGGCCTTGGCTCGGTTCTCGGATATTTCGCAGCCGGCGTGCTTGTCGGGCCGTCGGTTGTCGGGCTGTTCACCGATGCTGCGTCGATATTGCATTTCTCCGAACTCGGCGTTGTGATGTTCCTATTCGTCATCGGACTGGAACTGCGGCCCTATAAGCTTTGGACCATGCGCGGCCAGATTTTCGGGCTCGGTCTCGTGCAGGTCGCGGCGGCGATTGCTGTGCTATCACTGACGGGCATGCTGGTCTTTGGCCTGCCTGCCCCGGTGGGCTTCATCGCCGGCGCGGGTTTCGTTCTTTCCTCGACGGCCGTCATCATGTCCGTCCTGCAGGAAGGAGGCGAGATTTCCAGCCCGGAGGGCCAGAAATCCGTATCCATCCTTCTCTTCGAAGACCTGATGATCGTGCCGCTGCTGGCTGTGGTCGCCTTTCTGTCGCCGTTGTCGCAGGGGCATTCTGGATGGATGGATGTCCTTTTGGCGCTCGGTGCGCTGCTCGTTCTTCTCGGCGTATCGAAATGGGGCCTGAACCCGTTCTTCGCACTGCTGGCGCGGGCAAGGACCCGCGAGGTGATGACGGCGGGCGCGCTGCTGGTGGTGTTGGGAGCGGCACTGTTGATGGCTGGCGCAGGACTTTCCATGGCCATGGGAGCGTTCCTTGCCGGGGTCATGCTGTCAAGTTCAAGTTACAGGCACCAGATCGAAAGCGATATCGAGCCGTTTCGTGGCCTGCTGATGGGCCTTTTCTTCATGGCTGTCGGCATGTCGCTCGACCTAGCCGTGGTGGCCGCCGAATGGAAGCTTCTTCTTGCCATGCTGGTCGCCTTTACCATCGCCAAGGGCACCGTGGTCTATGCGGTTGCCCGGCTGTCCGGCGCATCCGGTCGCCAGGCCCTACATCGCACTTCGATGTTCCTGCAGGGCGGCGAGTTTGCTTTCGTACTCTATGCTGCGGCGACCGCCGGCGGCGTGATCGATCCGCGCGAAAATGCGCTCTTCACCACCGTGGTGATCTTCTCTATGGCATTGACGCCGCTGCTGATGATCGCCGCGGATCGGCTGCTGCGCAGCGAAGCGTCGATGAAGGGTGTCGAGGCGGCCCGCGACCTGAGCGGACGGGTGCTCATCATCGGCTTCGGCCGTTTCGGCCAGATTGCCTCGCAACTGCTTCTGTCGAAGGGCGTGAACCTCTCCGTCATCGACATGAACCCCGACCGTATCCGTGAAGCGGGACGTTTCGGCTTCAAGGTGTTTTTCGGCGACGGCACGCGTCTCGACACGCTGCACCATTCCGGCGCAGGCTCGGCCGAGGCCTTGCTGATCTGCATCAACGACCCGAAGTCCGCCCTGCAGACCGTGGAACTGGCACAAAATGAATTCCCGCAGGCCAAGATTCTGGTGCGTAGCTATGATCGCGGCCATGCCGTGGACCTGATCCGCGCCGGCGTCGACTACCAGATCCGCGAAACGGTCGAATCCGCCTATAGGATGGGCGCGGCAGGCCTGCGCGCCCTGGGCTATGCCGAGCTTGACGTGGAGGAGGCGGCAGAGGACGTTCGTCGGCGGGACAATGAGCGGCTGTCCGAACAGGTGCAGGGAGACGCCATGTCCGGCATGGATCACCTGCATCTCAGGCCCGTTCCCGAGCCGCTGCGCGGTGTGGCAGCGAAGTAACAGAAGAGCCGGTACGATGAATACATCGAGGATTGCGATAGCAGGTTTCGGCGGCGTGGGGCGGGCAACGGCAAGCCTGCTTCTGTCCCGGCGGGAGCGTTATCGCGAAGTTTACGGCGCGGATATGCGGCTCGTGGCCGTCTGCGGATCCCGGTCCGGTGTAAAAAGCGCGGATGGACTGGAAGAAGAGCAACTCTCCACGCTCGAAGACGGGCTCTCGGGCCCGGCCTTCATCGAGGAGAGCGGCGCTGATATTCTGATCGAGGCGGGGCCGAGCGATTTCCGCACCGGGGGGCCGGGGCTTGCCTATCTTCGTTCGTCGCTTTCGGCCGGGCGAGACACGATCGTCATATCGAAGGGCGCGCTGGTTCATAGCGGGCGGGAACTGCGGGAGCTTGCCCGAGGCTCCGGCGCCCTGTTGAAACTCAGCGGTGCCGCCTCCGCTGCCCTGCCGACAATCGATCTGGTCAAGCATAGTCTCAAAGGCTGCGAGGTGCTCGAAGTCGAGGGAATTCTGAACGCCACCACCAATTATCTGCTCGATGCCATGACGACACGCGGGATCGGCTTCGACGAGGCATTGCGGGAGGCACAGCTTGGCGGTTTCGCCGAGGCCGATCCACGCAACGACACGGAAGGCTGGGACACGGCCTGCAAGCTGCTCATCCTCGCCAATTTCGGGCTTGGCGCTAACCTTATGATGAACGATCTGACCGTCGAGGGGATCCAGTCCATCTCCGCTGAACGGATCGAGGCCTGGCGCGGGCAGGGGCTTGTTCCGAAACTCGTCGGCTGCATTTCGCGTGGGAATGGCGCAATCCGCGCCGGGGTCGGCATCAGGGCATATCCGCTTGCCGATCCCTTCGCCAACATCCGCGGCAAGGACAAGGCGATCCGTATTGTGACCGATGCGATGGGCGAGACGCTCGCGATCGGGTCCGGAAAGGAGCCGCTTGCGACGGCCGCCGCAGCGTTGAAGGATCTGGAACATATCCTAGCGGCACGGATGGCCTGAAAGGAGGCGATAAAGCCATTGCGACCATTAAAGGCAAGAGCCCCCTAACGGGAAAGGAACGGTATATGAAAGCTGCAGTCTATGAAAACCCCGGTCCCCCGACAGTCCTAAGATATGCCGATGTGCCGGATCCCGTCTGTGGACCGGATGATGTGCTTATCGCCGTCGAGGCGATCTCGATCGAGGGTGGTGACCTGATCAATCGCCGCTCCACGCCGCAGCAATCCCCCTGGATCGTCTCACCGACCCGGATCTGCTCGAAGCTGTCACCTTTTACCGGGAGTCGCGCTATCGCCAGCCGAATTCCACGAACCGTTTGCTCTTCATAAGCTACGGCAACCTGCTCGGCTTCGAAGCTTTCAATCTCGTTCCGGAGCTTTTGATACAGCCACTTCAGATCATTGTTGGCGGTTGCCGCGGAACGACCGGCCAATACGAGGCCGGCCGACGCCTCCTCAATCTTTCACCGGCGGATAACAAGGATTTTTTCGCGGTCGAGGGCGCCGGCCATTACGACATGTATTACAAGCCGGAATATGTGAAGCAGGCTAGCGACCGGCTAACCGCGTTTTATTCAAAACATCTGATCATATAGTCGCTGGTGCGAGAGTTGGTCCCGACTCGTCTCCGTCAGCCGCTCGATCGTCAGTCGGGGTTCCTTTTTTCTTGACCGCTGCTGCTGTCGAAACACTCGATCAGCATTTCGGTCAGGACGCGGACTTTTCTTGAAGGATGTTGTCCCGGTGGGCGAACGACGAAAATTCCGGCCGGTGGCGGGGGATGATTTTTCATGACTGTCACCAGCGCTCCAGAATCCAGATACTCCTGGGTAAGACCATCGGGAAGCGCGGCGATACCCAATCCGGCCGCGGCAGCGACGACGAGAGCAGCCCCGTTGTCAGCCTTGAAACGCCCCTGTGGGCGAATGGTCAAGATCTTGTCGCCGTCCATGACCTCCCACGTTTCCATCCCCTGCATCAGCGCCTGATGCGTAACGAGCTCCTCCGGTGTTTCCGGGGAGCCGTGGGCTTTGATATAGGCGGGACTGGCGACGTATTTTCCGTAGAGGGGGCCAACGCGTCTTGCGATCAGGTTGGAATCCTGAAGTGTCCCGACCCGGATCGCGCAATCAAACCCTTCCGCAATCAGGTCCACGAAACGGTCGCTATAGCTTGTCTGGATCTGCAGTTGCGGATAGCGCAATGCCATGTCCGCAAGGACAGATGCAAAGTGCGTGGGCCCGAACGTTAGGGGTGCCGCAATTCTCAGGCGACCGCTCAGTTCGCCAGCCGGCAGGATTATATCTCTGGCTACATCGATCTCGGCACTGACCCTGGCAGCATAATCACGGAAAGTGGCGCCCGCTTCCGTCAAGGAAGCTCCGCGCGTGGACCTTGCAAGCAGCTGCACGCCGAGCTCTGCCTCAAGCCGCGCAAGCCGCCGGCTCACCATCGACTTGGAAACGCCCAGCCGAAGCGCAGCGGGCGTGACGCCGCCCGCATCCGCTACCTCCACAAACGTCCGCAAATCTTCGATGTCCATGCTGCGTTCCCCGTTCCGCGACACTGTTCGGCACAAACGATGACTACCGCATCGAAATCAGGAATGACAAGGTCCTTTCGCAGACGGCGCTTCGGAGGGCGCTTGTTCCCTCCAGCAACGTGTCTCAACCAACCGCGAACCTAGGAATTTATCTATGACCTTCCGTAACGGCCTTGACTCACTTCTTCGCCCCGAAGATTCCGTCCTCGTCATGATCGACCATCAGCCCTATCAGCTCGCGAACGTGAACAGTCACGATCCGCAGGCGGTCGTCAACAACACGACGGCGCTTGCGAAAGCTGCAAAGGTTTTCAACGTCCCCACAATCCTGACAAGCGTGATAGCCGGCCGGGGTGGCCTGCTTTTCAAGCACCTCACCGATGTTTTCCCCGGACAGGCGGTGATCGACCGCACATTCATCAACACCTGGCAGGACCCGAAAGTGGTGGACGTGGTGAAGGCTACCGGCCGCAAGCAGCTGATCATTGCTGGCCTGTGGACCGAAGTCTGCGTTGCGATGCCGGCAATCCAGGCCGCGGGCGAAGGCTGGGACGTTACGGTGATTACCGACGCATCGGGTGGGACCTCAGTCGAAGCGCACCAGGTGGCGATCCAGCGGATGATGGGGGCTGGCATCAATATGATGACCTGGCTCGCGATCGCTGCCGAATGGCAGCGCGATTGGGCTCGTGAGGAGACTGCGGCCGCGCTGACCGACGTCATCGTCGACCATGCCGGCGGCAGCGGCATCGCCTACCTGTGGGAACAGCAACTGCTCAACACGCCTGTACAGGCGGCCCGTCAGGCCGGTCTGTAAAAGCCGACTGGGATGGCGAGTTCTCGGCCTAATGCCATTGCAAGGCGCTAAGTCGAGCCTCGTCATCACCACCATTTCTGGAGGAATAACTGTAATGCCGATCAACCGCTTCCCTGTCGGGCTCGAGATGGATGTGTCCTATCCGGATTTCAGAGCCGGCCTGACGCTTCTCTCGACGTCGCAGCTGAAATTCGAGATCAAAGAGGGACCGCTTAGGCACACGGAAATTGTCGATATCCACGTCGCGCCACTCGGTAACAGTATCTTCGTCGTCAGCTGGCAGGAAAAGGACGGAGCGACGGTCACCAACGTGCAGGACTACGATCGCGGGCTGATCCATTCGCATGCCACGTTGTCCGACGGTCGGTTCCTGCGCATGACCGGAACGATCACCGTGACACGGGCTGCAAACCAGAATTTTGACAATCGGCCGCAGCGCAACAAGGCGCTTGTGCTCGAGGCGATGACCTCCCTGTTTCAGCGCCGCGATGCTTCGGCGGTGGAGAGGCTCTACGTCGTGGACTACGTCCAACACAACCCGAACATCCCACAGGGTCGCGAAGCCCCGAAGGCGATTGTCGAAAGCCTACCTCAGGATGTCTTCTACGAACCCGGCCTAATTGTTGCCGAAGGCGATTTCGTCGCGATACACGGCCGCATCCGCGGCTGGGCAGAAAGACCCCAGGTCGTGGTCGATCTCTTCCGGATCGAGGGTGGCAAGCTCGCCGAACACTGGGACGTGCTTCAGGACGAAGTGCCAGTCACGGCCACGCTTGGGGGCGCTCCAATGTTCGACCCTGAAGAGGCGTCGCTTATCGCCGGCAACGACTAAATGCATCCTAGCTCGGCACTGTCAACGTGCATCCGGATGAACACCAGCCGACAGAAAGCCTATAAGGATTCACATGGAAATCGGTATCGACAGTTTTGCAGCCATCCTTCCTGACCCGGCAACGGGCAAGCTTCCGTCGCCGACCGATCGAATGGCCGAGCTCATCGAGGAGGTCGTGGTCGCGGATCGCGTCGGGCTCGACGTCTTCGGTATCGGCGAGCATCACCGAGGCGAATTTCTCGACTCCGCCCCGGCCGTCATTCTGGCCGCAGCGGCGGCCCGCTCTCCGCGTATCCGGTTGACGAGCGCGGTAACGGTTCTGAGCGCAGCCGATCCAGTGCGGGTGTTCCAGGAATTCGCGACGCTCGACCTGATTTCCAAAGGTCGCGCCGAACTCGTGGTCGGCCGGGGATCCTTTGTCGAGGCCTACCCGCTATTCGGCCTTGATACGCGTCACTATGACGAGCTCTTCGCCGAAAAGCTCGACCTATTTCTCAAGCTTGGCGAGGCGACCGACATTACCTGGGAAGGCCGCTTCCGTCCGGCGCTCAAAGGGCAGGGCGTCTTTCCGCGTCCACATCAATCGCAACTTCCAGTCTGGATCGGAGTCGGCGGTTCGCCGGAATCCTTCGCTCGCGCCGGCGCACTCGGCCTTCCTTTGATGGTGGCGATCATCGGCGGCAGCTTCGAACGTTTCCGCCCACTTGTCGATCTCTATCGCGAAACCGGTCAACGCGCCGGGCATGATCCGGAAAAACTCAAGGTGGGAGTCCACGCGATGGGCTTTGTCGGCGAGACCGATTTGGCTGCAAAGGATGCCTTCTTCCCCGGATGGGCGCATCTGACGACGAAGATCGGCCGTGAGCGCGGCTGGTCGCCACCGACGCGCCAGCAGTTCGAGATCATGGCGGGTCCTGACGGCGTATTCCTTGTCGGTGATCCGAAAACCGTTGCCGCCAAGATATTGCAGGCAAGCGAAACGCTTGGCGGCCTGTCGCGCATCACCTTCCAGATGAGTACCGCTTCCCTCGATGCGGAAGCGATGAAGCGGTCGATCGAACTGCTGGGCACCGAGGTCGCTCCAATCATCAGGGCGGCGCGATAGGGCGCCTGTCAACCGTGTCACAACGGAGGAATGCCAAATGGATATCGAAGATCTGCGGGTATTCGTCGAGGTGGCGGATTCGGGAGGCATCACTTCGGCCGCGCGTCGACTGGGGGTTTCCAAGTCGATGGTTAGCCGTGCGCTCACTAGGATCGAGGGCGCGCTAGGAACCCAGCTTCTTGCACGAACGACACGTGGAGCCGGCCTGACGGAAGCCGGGGTCCTGTTTCGGGACCATGCGGCAAGAGTCTGTGCTGAGGTCGACATCGCGCGCGAGGCGATCTTGCCCGAAGGTGACCTTCGTGGACGGTTCCGGGTGGCAGTTCCGCTCACATCGGGTCCGGTACATTTTGCACCTGTTCTCGCCAAGATGGCGCGCCACCACCCGCAGCTTCAGATACAAGCCGACTACAGCGATCGGTTCGCCGACCTGATCGTCGACGGGTTCGATTGCGCGATCCGTGTCGGTGCCCTGCGTGACTCGAATCTCATGGCAAAACGGGTCGGCCAGATTTGCGGCAAGCTGGTGGCGAGCCCGGACTATATAAGATTGCACGGCTCGCCGGAGGCGCCCGAAGAGATCGCGTGCCACCAGGCTTTGGTTGGTGCGGAGACCTGGCGATTCATGGACGGCGACAAGATCATCACCGTGCAGCCGCAGGGCCGCTTCAGGACCGACAACGGCATGGCGCTTGCGAGCGCAGCCGCCGAGGGGCTCGGCATCGCCTGGCTCCCCGATTGCGTCACCCATGATTATCTCGCGTCAGGGGCTCTCGTTCCGATCATGACCCGTTTTCCGCTACCGGTTGGCGGGGTCTATGTCGTACGGCCTCCCAGTCCGCATCCGTCCCGAAAAGTGCGCGTCCTCTCGGAGTTCTTGATCGAATCCTTTGAGACTGGCGCGCCTCTTTGGGGCGCCGGAAGTTGATGCCGTAAACAGCGCGTTCCGCTTGCCGCAACACAGCGTAGCGTTCCCCGCAGCTAGTCGCGGATACTGTAGCTTTATAGTTTCGTTGGTGACTTTGGCCAACCGGGTCGCAGATGGGAAGGAACCCTATGGCCTCTACCCTGCAGACTGAAGAGGAGAACATGCATGAGTTGGAATCCCGCCATTGCACCAGCCTGTCCTGAAGAGATCGGCCTGGATGCGATCGACACCCTCATCATTCCACGTTCGCGCGACCTCGGTGGCTTCGAAGTTCGGCGCGCCTTGCCTGCTCCGAAGCGCCAGATGGTGGGTCCGTTCATCTTCTTCGACCAGGTCGGGCCTGCGGAACTTCTGACTGGGCAGGGTATCGATGTTCGACCGCACCCCCATATAGGACTAGGCACCGTCACCTATCTTTATCGCGGCGAATTCCATCACCGGGACAGTACAGGTGCCGACCAGATCATTCGCCCCGGAGCCCTGAACTGGATGGTCGCGGGCCGGGGTGTAACGCATTCAGAGCGCACTACGCCAGAGGGCCGCAGCGGGCCGCAAAGCCTGCTGGGCATCCAGACCTGGGTCGCGCTTCCCGACAGCCATGAAGATATGGCGCCGATGTTCGAACATCATGGAACACAGGCGCTGCCCATGATCGAGGATCGTGGCGTCACGGTTCGGCTTATCCTGGGAAATGCCTATGGCAAGGCCGCTCCCGCGACGATGTTTTCCGAGACTTTCTATGCCGATATCACGCTGGAAGCAGGTGCCCGCCTGCCCATGCCCGACGATCACGAGGATCGTGGGATCTATATCGTCGAAGGCTCTATCTCGATCGCCGGCCAGGACTTCGAAGCGCCGCAGATGATGGTGTTCCGTCCCGGTGACAGGATCACGGTGACCGCAGGCGGCCAAGGCGCAAGGCTGATGGCACTGGGCGGCGCGACGCTTTCAGGGCCACGCTATATCTGGTGGAATTTCGTCGCATCCTCGAAAGAGCGCATCGAAGAGGCCAAGGCCGAATGGCGGGCCGAGAACTGGGGGAAGGGGCGTTTCGATCTCCCGGTTGACGACAGGGATGAGCACATTCCCTTGCCCGATTGATTTTTGCCGATCGGCTGTAATTTGGAGACCATCTGAGGAGGGGGCGGGTCGGCGCCTTAAGCACGGAGGAAATGCGATGAGCGAAGAGGTTGAACGGGAAGATGGCATGTCCAAGGGGCGCTACCTGATCGTTGTTGATGGGCACGAAGCCGAAATGACATACAGTCGTGCGGGTCAAAAGCTGATCATCATCGACCACACGGATGTTCCTGGTGCGTTGCGCGGTCGAAAAATCGGCGAGCAATTGGTCCGGCAGGCGGTAGAGGACGCCCGGCGCGAAGGCATCACGATCATACCGCTTTGCCCATTCGCGAAAGCGCAGATAGAGCGCCATGCGGAATGGCAGGATGTTTTGAGAAAGTGAAAATTCTGCCGAACAAAGAACCAGAGCCGACGATAGGGAATGTTATGCGGAAGAACACCTATCTGTTTCAAGAGGCGAAGCAGGCCCTTCAAGCTACTGCCGGAGAGATGAACAATGGCCGAAAACACTCCTGATCTAACTTTGGCAGAGCGCCAGATCGCCGAGGTCATCAGTCGCACCGACAAGACTCTTGCTGCCACGGTCTCCTGTGCTCTGGAAGAGGCGACCAAAAGGGCGGTCGAGGAAATGCGAGCAATCGGCCAGGAAGATGCTGCGCCAGCATTGCAATATTTTGCGGCAGTTGTTCATCAGAGAATGTATTGTCTCATGTGTGGTGCAGCCCCGGATACATTCGAAGGGGGAAACCCTGAAATTGCCTATCACGTCATCCGCAACTCCCAGAATATCGCCAAGCACTATTGGTCCGCGGACATTGAGCCTTATCCACCGAAATAGCGATGCATCATTCATCGACATCCAGTACCGCGCAGTTATTGCGTCGGCGACACCTTAAGTTGCTGATGAACTCGGCGATAAGAGAAAGCCCATTTCGCGACGTTGGGGAGGAGCTGGCCTCATTCGCGATCGCTGATCCTGGTCCGGTTTCTGTATAATCCGGAATCGCGGCAAATATTATCTGCCGGGCAATCCTGCCAAAGCATCCTATCCGTAACATATACCCCGCCGGCCGACACCTTCCTGCAACCGCCTGCCCAATACGCACCGACCCGCCCGCCTGACCGCAAGGGTTCGATCAAGAACTTGATTTGACTTCAGGGCCAGCGATCTCTTTTGCCAAGCCACAGAGTTGGAGAGAGCCGGTCGACCTTGCAATCTTGACGTTACGGACAAGCTGATCGTTCGTCTTGCTTGCCAAGGCCCGCCGCGCCGTCCTTGAGGGACGCGGTTCCGAAACGTTCGATGAGCATTTCAGTGAGTATCCTCACCTTTCGCGAGGGATGCTGGCCTGGCGGCCTCACGACAAAGATACCGGCTGGCGGAATTGGATGACGCGTCATGATTGGCACCAGCGCGCCCGAGGAAATATGATCCGCGACAAGCGGTTCTGGCAGGTACCCGATCCCGATCCCGTCCACAGCGGCAGACACAAGCGATATTCCGCTATCAGCTATGAAGCGTCCCTGGGGACGCACCGTAACAATCCTGTCGCCGTCCATGAATTGCCACCTCTCATCGTCTCGCATGACGACTTGATGATGTGCGATGTCGTCCGGTGTTACGGGAGCGCCGTGGGCGTCTATGTATTCAGGACTCGCCACGAGGATGCCGAAGATCGATCCAACACGTTTTGCGACTAGCACTGAATCTTGAAGGTGGCCAAGCCGAATGGCGCAGTCAAAACCCTCTCCGACGAGATCGACGAAACGATCGGTATAGGAAGAAAGGATTTGCAGTTGCGGATGCCTGCGCGCCATTTGTGAGAGGATGGGAGCAAAATGTGTCGGGCCAAAAGAAAGCGGCGCAGCGACACGTAACCGGCCGCGAAGATCTCCTGAGGGAAGAGTGGCGTCCCTTGCAACATCAAACTCATTGCAGATTTTTGCTGCGTGCTCGCGAAACGTCGCGCCAGCTTCGGTCAAGGAGGCGCCGCGCGTCGTTCGCGCGAGCAATTGAACGCCCAGAAATTGCTCAAGCCGAGCAAGCCGTCGGCTGACGAGCGATTTGGAAACGCCAAGCCGGCGCGCTGCCTGTGTGAGACCGGATGCGTCAGCAACCTCCACAAAGGTGCGCAGTTCCTCAATATCCATTGGTGTTTCCTTTTCGGCGACATGGTTTGTCAGTTTGATGGTCTACCGTAGCCGAAATTGCAATGGCACTGTCAATTTGGACGTTTTCACTAGGGTTTTTGTCTTCCAACAAGTCGGTCTTCAACGACGGCATGCGAAAAAAGTGATGACCTTCGCGACGGCTTGGACTCACTTCTTCGCCCATCGCGTGCATCCGCATGGCACCGGCTCCGAATGACCGCATTTCGTAAAATACGTCGAACGAGGGTAAAATGATCAGAAAGATATTCATCGCGTTTGTGACAACTTTTTCTTTCTCTGCTGTTCAGGCACAAACGACGCAGGAGCAGCCCGGCGCTGATCTGATCGTTATCAATGCAAATATCTTCACGGGCAGCCGTGCTCAGCCCGAAGCTTCGGCTTTGGCGGTCAAGAATGGCCGCATTTATTCGGTCGGCTCTGATGTGGACATTCTCGGTCTAAAGAACTCCAATACCGAGATTATTGATGCTCGCAGCCGCACACTCATTCCCGGCATCATTGATGCCCATATCCATGTCCTCAACGATCTGGCCTATAACTACAATGTTCGATGGGATGGCGTGCCGACGCTGCGCCGGGCGTTGACTATGCTGAGCGAGCAGGCTGCACGCACGCCGAAGGGCCAATGGGTCAAAGTTATTGGAGGCTGGTCACCTTACCAATTTGAGGAGAACCGCTTTCCAACGCTGGACGAATTGCGCGGCGCGGTGCCCGATCGCCCCCTGATCGTGCAATATGCCTATAACCAAGCCTTCTTGAACAAGCAGGCGATGGAGGCGCTTGGCGTCGGTACCGATCGGTTCCCAAAGGTGCCGGACACCGAATTCGAAAAGGACAGCCGCGGCAATCCCACTGGTGTGGTCCACGGCTATACCTGGTTGTTTCTCGCGCTCGAGAGCATGGTGCCGCAGCCCGCCTTCGAAGAACAAGTGAGTTCGTTGATCTATAGCATTTACGGTCTGAACCGGTTCGGCGTGACCTCGATCATCGATAACGGCGGCAGGTGGCCTTACCCGGAGGCCCAGGCGAGGGTAGACGTAGTTGCACGAGGCAACCGCCTCAATGTGCGCATGCCCTTTGTGGACTTGCAACTCGGCGACGGCGGGCCGGTGAACATGGTGGATCTAGAAATCGAGGCGATCACGAAAACGGCGCCGATAAGTCCAGGACAAAACCTGCACCCCACCCTGGCACATGGCCATGAATATCGAGGTGCCGGGGAGGTTCTGAGCGGGGAAGTGCACGATCATGAGAACTTCGACCGTCCGGCGGTCATCATCGAGCCCGATAAGATGCGGCGCTTCGTCGAGCAGGATGTGATGAAGCTGGTCCAGCGGCGCATCCCGTTCCGAATGCACGTCAGCTACAACGAAAACATCTCCCCCTTTCTCGACGCGCTGGAGAAGGTGAACGAGACGATCCCGCTCGATGGCCTGAAATGGAGTCTTGAGCACGCTGAGACCATCAGTCCGGAGAACATCGCTCGGGTGAAAAAGCTGGGTGGCGGAATTGCCCTGGACGCCAAGATGGCACTGCACGGCGATGGTTTCATCAAGACCTATAGTCGCGAGAAGGCGTTGGAAACACCGCGTCTGCGCATGCTCGTCGATAGCGGCATGCCGCTGGCCATGACCACCGACGCCTTCCGGGCAGCCACGTTCAACCCTTGGGTGGCAGTAAGTTGGATGGTATCTGGCAAGTCTGTGTCCGGATCCGTAATACTTGCCGAGAACAACCGTCTATCACGCGCCGAGGCGCTGAAACTGTTCACCACCGGGCCAGCCTGGTTCATGAATGCAGAAGCCGAGCTAGGCGTAATCGCCCCCGGAAATCTGGCAGACTTCGCCGTTCTCGACAGGGACTACTTCGCCGTGCCGGAAGATCAAATCAGCTCTATATCGTCTGTACTGACCATCATGGACGGAAAGGTAGTCTACGGCGCACAGGACTATAGTGCTCTATCGCCAAAACTGCCTGACATCCTTCCCGCTTGGTCACCCGTAAAATACTTCGGCAGCTATCATGGGGAAAAGTGAGCCCAGCGGACGGGCTCTCCCCGCCTTCCCCGGACGCTCGCTGGACTGCGGTTTCGCTGCCCGGCCGTAGCGAACCATTGCTTATTTTTGACAGCGATTGTTGTTCAATACCTCCGTCGAAAACAACATGCGCCAAGGGGTCTGTCGTTACATCGAGGAGAATAAAAATGGCTGACTTTGACATCCCAGAGAGGAGCACATCATCGCCCTTCGCAGATGTGCGCGGACATCACGTTGCGATCCGTGTGCCCGACCGGGACACCGCCATACAATGGTATCGGGATAAGCTCGACTGGCGCGTCGTTCACACATGGCCTTATGATGACTGAGAACTCGCCTATCTCGCGCCGCCAAATGACGATCGTTTTATGGTCGAACTGCTCGCCGGCGGTGACCCGGGTCCGCACCCGGTACGGGTTTACAAGGATCTGGACGACAGCTTGAGGCATGCCGGTTACCACCATTTCTGCCTGACCGTCGCCGATATCGAAGCCACAGTGGAAGAGCTGCGCCGCCGCGACGTGAATATCCTTACCGGACCGTTTCAGGTCGACGAGATTAGTCGCAAGATCGCTTTCTTCCCCGATCCTTTCGGGAACGTGATTGAATTGGCCGAAGTCATCTAATCATCTGGCGACTTGCTCGTCACGCCGTAAGGACGCAGGTCTCGTCTCGGGAAATCCTTGAGGTTCCAGGTGACGATGGTAGAAGCTTTTCCAACAATGGCAGCGGCGAGTACATGCCGATCGTCAAGGTCAGGCAGTTTAAGATCCTCGATCAACGGACGATAATTCACCACGTCCGCCTCCGGCAGGACGGCCTTCATACGGTGTTTGGCTAAAGCAATCTCTTCGGCCGACACGAGGCCGGCAAGCGGCACGACGACCAGTCCGGATGGCAAGTACGATCTGGTCGCTGGTCCAGTTCCCGAGACTGGTTTGCTTGTCGGCGGAGGGGCGCTTCCGTCCCCAAGCTGAACAGTCTGCCGCTGGAGCCGGTCGCAACTCTCGAGTTGGCAAACGGTCAGAGCGAAACGAATCCGCCGAAGAAACCGAAACCGTTCCTTGTCAGTCGAGCCCGATCCACAGGCATCCGTCCTGTATTAGGCAGGGGTATACCGTCAGCCTGGTGGGATTTTTCGAGATGTCACCTGTGTGTTCATAGCCCGGCGCAGTACCATCCTGCTGCAACTGCGCCCAGTTCCTGATTTCGCCCGAAAACAGGTCGAAACAGCTTTGATGCCAACGGCAGACGAGGCCGTGATCACTGGTGATCGTGCTCTCCGTGTGTGGGAGATTGAGCGTCTTCACCTCGGCAGGTTTTCGACGTTCGTAGAACGGCAGATGAAGATGCGGGCAGGCGTTGTTGAAGGCGCAGTAGTTGTCGGTTCCGCGAACGACGACGATATCGTAATCCTCGAAATCGAGAATCCGTCGTTCGTGGGGCTGAAGCTCGTCCTCGGGAAATGCGCGGACCCACCTCCTGCCGGCATGACGGATGGTTGCGCGGGGTTGCCTGGCGTTCAGTTCAGCGTCGCATTCGGGCTTGAGCCTGATGATTTCGAAGAGGCTCGTACGTTCGCAGGAACCCCTTAGGCGTACCCTGACAAAATCGCCGACCTCCACCTTGTCGGCGATCTGGCCGTGAAGCGCCTCGGAAATCAGCAGTCGGGTCCCGGCATCCTTGTTCGCGGCTTCGATCCGGCTGGCCAGGTTCACGACGTTCCCGACTGCCGTGAGGCGTTGGTTTGCGCCGAAGCCCAATGTGCCGATGACGGCTTCGCCATAATGGAGACCGATACGAATATCGAAATCGATGCCGTACATGGAGGCAAAGAACGGCTTCAGGCGATCGACCGTGGCAACGGTCTGAATCGCCGCGTTGACGGCTCGAAGCGGAGCGTCCCGCTGATCGTCGATTCCGAAGATTGCCATCAGCCCGTCGCCGATGAAATTGTCGATGAACCCGCCATTCCGCTCTATGATGTCGCCAACCTGGGCGAAGTAGCGATTGAGCAGATACATCACATCATAGGGCGAAAGCTGCTCGGACAGTTTCGTGAAATCGGCGACATCGCTGAAGAAAACCGCAACCTGTTTCGACTCGCCGGAACGCGTCTCGGCAGAACTGAGAAGCTGGCTGGTTATTATCAAGTCGGTCTCATCCAGCACCAGGCGTCGGACGCGAAGCTCGCCCTGCGGCTTGAGCTGACAGGCCAGCCGGACCTCATCCGCCAGCCTCAATCGTTCCGCCATCAAGCTCTCGTCTCGATTCCGGTTCGGGCAACCCTGAACGCCGTCCAGAACCCAGACGCGGCAGGTCGAGCATTTCGCCCGGCCGCCGCAGGCATGGGCAAACGGCACACCCGACCTCAAAGCAGCCTCGAGCAACGTTTCGCCGGCGGCAACCTCGAAGTTCATCTGGTCAGGCAGAGCGGTTACTTTGATCATGGTCCAGAACACGGCTCGCGCCACGTCAGTTTAGCACGATACGGTGCAGGCAATCGACTCTGAACTCGGTTCACGAGACGGAATTGCTCCGGGCCGTTCCCGTCAGCAACGAAATAACCCCGCATGCTTTGTTCAGGGTTGCTGTTGCTGCTTCGTGGAGGCTGCGGGTAGCGTCCAGCATGTCCATAATTCCACACTTTTTATCGTTTCGACCTTGCTTCGCCGCCGCCGCAACCCCGCCGGCGGCGCAGGCTGGGCAGGACCGCAAGGAAGCCGCAAATGCCGACCTTTCATTTCGGCGCAGCAGCTGCGGTTTTGCCCGGCAGCAAAGTCCGCATCATGAAGCTCGGTACCTCTTCGCCTGGCCCGAACGGACCGGGAACCTTGTTCTTCAGTGGCGGAAGGCTCTTGGGCGTATTTATCGTGGCGGGCATTCTCGCTGCGCCGGCGGAGCTGCTGCAGGCGCCCGGATTGCCTCCATACCTTCGTCCCTCGGTCAGAACCTGATCTTCAATGCGTTCGCCGCTGCTGTCTTGGGCGGCGTTAGCCTGAACGGAGGACGAGGCACGATTGCAGGTGCATGCGGCGGTGTCTTGCTGCTCGTCCTCATTCAGGATGTTCTCGTTCCCTCTCGGGTCCCCGCGTATTGGATCAACGCGACGACAGGTGGGGTCATTCTTGTCGCGCTCTACATCAGCAAGCTCAGCGGAGCTGATAGGGCACGTAGACAAAATGGCGGCCGAAAAGGCTGCCATTTTTCAAAGCAGAAACCGATAAGATCAATCGCCCGAAAACCCGATGCAATCGCCGGATTCCCGCGCCGGCGACGTGGCCGCATATGAATTTTCGAAATCCGATCCGCCGGGGCCTGCGTGGGTGTAGAGCATCGCGGGCGAGCGACGATGCCACCCGGCCTGCCGTCCATGTCGGAGTATCAGGAATTCGACGAACCCATGCAACGGGCCAGCGCTGGCTTGCGAGCGGGAATGGTCATCGCGGCCACGCCGGCAATGACGCAAGCGAGCCCCGCCCACGCGGTTGAGGTCATGGTTTCACCGAGAAACAGGACTCCGATCCCCACGCCGATCGGAACCCGCAGGTAGGCCTGGGCAGTCGTACCGACCGAGCCGAGTGTGTGAACGAGCCGGAAATAGATGACGAACGCGAGGGCGGTCGAAAATACCGAGAGACCGAGCAATGCCAGGATCGATGCCGAAGAGGGCGTCAGTGTCCACGGCTGATCAACGACAAGGCTGACGGGAATGAGGATGACTGCACCGCAGATGAGTGATCCCGCTGCGGGCATGATTGGGTCAAGCCCTTTGAAGCCCCGGCCGAAGATAGCTGCTCCAGCGTAGCAGATGGTGGCGGCCACAATGGCGAGCTGCGCCGGCAGTTCATCGCCAAGCCCGTGAAATGCCTCGATGCCGATGATGAGGCACGTGCCGGCAATGCCGGTGACCACGCCGAACAGCTTGCGGCCAGTGACTGGTTCGTGGTGCGTGATAAGGACCGTCAAGAGGAACGCGAAGATCGGCGTCGTCGAATTGAGAATTGCAGCAAGCCCGGCATCCACGGTGCGTTCCGCCCAGGCGATCAATGTAAATGGAATCACGCTGTTGAGGCAGGCTTGAAACAGAAAACGCCGCCATGTCGCGAGGTCCCTTGGCAAGGCCAATCCACGTGACCTGATGACGCCAAGAAGGATCGCGCCGGCCATCAAGGTGCGGGCGGCGATCAGCGTCACCGGGGGGATCGTTTCCACGCCGATCTTGATGAACGTGTAGGACGCGCCCCAAAGCGTCGCGAGCGCGAGAAGGAGCGCGAGTTCTATTCTCATATCCGTTTTTTGTGTTGTCATGATCGTCTCGCGTTCGAGTAATTTTGAAACTCCTCTGCTTTATCGTGGATTGGCCTGACATTGCTTCGACCAAGGCCGAACTATGAAGGACTGACGAAGGACACCAAGCAGTTAACTCAATGCTGCATTCTTGGAGGGAAGGTCCGCTGGCTACGAACCTTTGGGGACGTGGCCGAGCGAATGCCCAAGTTTATCAAAGAGGTCTACAAGCGGCTGTACTCTGCCCTCGGCTATCGTTCGCCAGCGGAATTTGAAACCCAACTTGCCCAGCAGGCGGGGCAGTTTCGCCTTCATTCGAAACGCCCCGATGCACTTCCGATCAATGCCTTTTTGGTTCGCCCCGACCATTTTCGCTGCCGACGTCGGCGCACTGATGGCGATAGCCGAAGCGGCTCGATGGAAGCGGGATTGCGATGAGCGCATGCGCGGAGGACCTCGCTGACTGGATAGATCCTGAGGATACCCAGGTGGTGATCAGTCGTGATCGCCACGATACCCGCTTCATATGCGGCGCGGACGATCGCCTCGTGCAAGTTCTCGGGTTCGGTTTTTCCGGTAAGGACCTCCAAACAGGTTTTCACCGCCGTCAAGAATTCCTCACCATCGTCGGTGGGCCATTCCTTCAGTAACAGTTGGGCAGCCTCGCGTGCGGTACGGATCACCTTGCGATCTTTGCCTTCCGCGAAAGCAAGAATTATCGTTGGGAAACTTCTCAACATATCGAATTTCATTGCCCCTGAACTCCGCCCGACAGCCAATGTGAATCCCGTGCTATGGTTCGAACCGGGATTGACCACACATGCTCGTCAACCATCTTCCACGTTGTTTCGACAAAACTGTCGCGTATCCTGCCATTGGTGGGAAGGCGGGGGCGTCCTCATCGCCTGTTCCTTCCCATCTCCTCTGATAGCGTTGGCCGGTTTAGTTTCCACTCACGGGCTGCCGTCTGAAGAACTCGCTTGAATTCTTCGGAGGTCACGCCATCGGCGCGCAACACCATGGCGATCAGTGGATCACGAAGAGCTTCGGATATCGTCAGCTCATCGTTCTTTCCGCCAGTTGCGCCGGCATGGCCGATGACTGAGCACAGCGCGAACGACCGCGGCTCCGAATTTGACGCAGCCGGATAGATGGCATCAGCGATTTCGATATGATCCATATCAGCGCCTCTCATAGCGGCGAAACAGGCCCGCAGATTCAAGGTGTTTGGAAAGACAACGGAACTCGGCCTGATTGCTTTTAAGGTCCACTATCCATTGGCGTCCCCGTGATGCGGAGTGCTTAGAAAGGCACTCTTCGGTGATCTGCGACACGGCAAGACCAGCGATAAATGCGTTGTCGGCAGCGGCCGGTGTGGCGACAAAGCTGTCGTCCGTTGTGAGCTGGGCGCAATGGCAGACGGGACATGCGTCCTCATTGACTGCCACCGAGGGACCTGCCATGCAAGAGGCCCCGCAGCGGCCGACATGCAGGTGGGGCGGCAGGCCGGCTTTCGATGCGTGGCAGGCCGTCAAAAACTCTTGGGCCGGATGAGAATCGTCGCCGGCAAGAACGACGAACGGATTGTGAGCGTAATCTGCGATTAATCGGAGCGCTGCGGCGCCTTCCGCAAATTCCGGCAGCGCGAAGACATTGGCCGAGAAACACGTGGCCAGATAGGTCGCCAGCTTGTCCGTCTTCAGACAGCCGAGATCAGCTTCGCTCGTCCATGGGAGATGGTTCAAGTTCTTCTCGTCGATACGATCGGCATCCACGAGAAGGAAATGGCGCGCGCCGAGGGCCGCAAGCTGGATGGCAATCTGCGAGCCCAGGCCGCTGCAGCCGATGATGACGAAGTCGATATCGCGAAACCCTGCGAAGCCGCGTTGCCGATGGCAAAGAGGCGTCAGGGAGGCGTCGTCGTGATCGATTGCGGCGGAGACATATTCGTCCTCAGCCGGCATATTGGCACCCTCCAACGCGCCGCCGAACGCAGGCCTAGTAACTGTGGGGCTCTGTTCCTCGACAGCATCGGTACTATTGCCGGCGAACAGAGCCCCCCTGCCGCCCGACCCAAGGCTGTGGGCGAAGAAGTTCGGGAAGTCGACGGGCGCACGGACCGCCGCTGACAATCGTCTAGACCGATAATTGATCATCACATCGCCTCCATTTCGCTGGGCGCGATTGCGCGGATCGTCGCGGCGTAGCGACCGTAATCCTTGCCCACCGCATGGTCGGCGGCCTTCGGGATCACGTGGAATTTTCCGTCGTACCAGAGGCTGATATTGTCGCCGCTGTCATCGATCTCTCGCCGGCCCATCCGAGGATCGATCGGCTCCTTGCCGCGCAGGAGCATCTGTCCGATATCCCAGGCTTGGCGATCGAGAACTCGCTGGCGCTCGGCAAGATGGGCCTGGCGGTGCGCGACAGGCTCTTCGGCAAGCAACTGGCCTACGAGGTCCAGGATCCGGCCACTCCAGGAAGGAATGGCGGCGATGTCTGGGAGGTCGAGGAGGACATCGCCGCCGAGACGTTCGATTCCTTTCCGAGCGATGTCGATGAGCGGGACTTGCCGCGCGGCATAGGCGATTATGAATGCCGTTTTCCGGGCGCGGCGCTCAGGATCCGCCTCGGTGGATAGACATGCCATGCGCATGGCGCACTCCCAGGGAATGGTGTAGGCCGTATGCAGGATGCTCTCGAGCGTCTGTAGGTCGTTTTTGTATGGGGAAACATATTGGAACTCCCCAGGCAGGGATGCCGCCGCCGAGGTCGTATAAAACCCAAGCAGGATATTTCCCGCCTCGTGAAGCAGTTGGGCCGCTGTCGCGGCATGATCGCCGTCGCGCAATCTCTCTCTGGAAAGCGCGATGAGCGCGCTGCCCGGCAATTCGTTCGAACTCGAAAAGGAACACTGCCCTTCGCGCCGCACGCCAACGTGAAGCGTGTGCAGGCCGGCGATCAGACGCTTATAGCCGCACTCGTCCAATTCCGCGATTAATGCGAGGGCCTTCTCCAGATGGTCGGCGATGCGATCCAATTCGGCATCGTCCGTGATGGGGCGGTCGGGCCTGGAATAGTCCGGCATGCATTTGCGGAGGAGGGCTTGCATCATAGGGCTTCGCGCCGGGCTTTCGATGCGGGCGAGGCCGATGCCGCAAGACAGCCGGCACGCCGGCTGACGTTCGAGTTCAAGATCCGATGCGATCAGATCCGGCTGCAGATAACCGCTGACGACTTGCACATCGGGGCGGGCTGCCTGCCATTCCAGACTGCGCGCGAGCCCACCCATCCAGGCTGCAAGCGCGGATGAACGGTAGGGATCGGCACCGACCGGTCCGGCAACTGCTAACGGAAGCTCCAGCAGGCGAGCGTACCCGCCATCTGCAAGATCGGGGAAATAACCTGCCAGCGCCTCTATCCCGACCGAACAATCGGCGAGCTTTGAAGCCGCCGCAAGCGTGCGGCCATACTGGAAGCGTCGCTTCAAAAGGTTGCGAGTTGCCACGCGCTGCAGGGAAAGGGTACTTGCCATCAGGGGATTGCGCTTGAGCAGGAGACGCGCCTCATCTGCTAATTCTTGAATACGTGACGCGGACATCGGCAGCCTCCGTGAGTTTGCCTTCGGGCGGATCAAGGTTGCATCTCGGGCAAAAATGCCCCAGTTCGGGACGGCTTCGTCCGGCATCGGAACGTTGCGCGTCGTCGGTTGAGAGGCACTATCGCCCAAGGGCGTCATTCGCCCGCCAGTTCCGCGTTAAAAATCCGTAAAAAATGACGTAAACAAAGAAAAAGCCTCCTCGATCGAGGAGATCCTTGATCGAGGAGGCTTAAATTTTGGAAAGCGCATGCGCAGCTGTCAGATCGCCAGCGCCGCCAGTACTGCCGCCCGCGCATTCGGCAGGCCTGACCCGAAGAAATAGGCGGCGTCAAGAGCGTCCTCGCTTTCTGCATTCATGCAATCCGCCGTCAGTTTCCTCGTCCCGGGTGCGACAATGGCGTCCAGGCGGGACGCGGCTTTCAGAATGGACTTGACATGAGGACCCGAGAGGCGGTCACCGGGATTGTGGCGGCTCTTGTAGGCCCGCTGAATCAGGGCGCATAGCCCACCCACCTGCGCCGACGCGCCGGAGGTGCCCCCGAAGGTGGTGTAGTATCCTCCACCGATGCCCGGATTGGTTCCGAACGGCACGATCGCCGACCATTGATCGGAGCCGTGATCATAGCCGAAAATCCCCGACAGGTCCGTCGTCAGCAGCGAGAAGTGCGAATGGTAGTATTCCCGCATTCGAAAAGCACTGTAGTCGTGCTGTGCGGCAAATGGAGAAAGCCGGTCGAGGCGCAACTGATGCCGGTTGAAGACCTCACCGTCGTCGGAGGGGGAGACAACCGTCAATCCTTCGCCGTAATTGCTGTAGCCCGAACGGAAACCTTCGACGGTAACCGCCCCGACGGCGATGATGCCGTTGTCGTCGGCGGCAAGACTTGCCGGATAGATCAGCTGGCTCTCGCCACTGTTTCCCGCGGCGCAGACGATCGGAATGTGCCGACTGATGGCGAGGATGAGCTGTTTGAGGATATGCCACGGGCGATCCGGATTGGAGCCTTTCTGCGCAGCTTTAGGCTCCAGTTCAGGCCCACCCTGGTCGGCGAAGGCAATGCGCGTGAAGAGATTAGCGGCATCCTGGTTTTTCCATAGTTCCAAGTCGGCCTTCAGCTCATTCTTCGGATCAACCACGCTGCGCTTTGGGTCCGGCAGACCACGCGGCAAGACGATCACGTCCGCCTTCTGATAATAGGCATAAAGAAAGGCAGCGATGAACTGCCTGACATCGTCTTCGAAGGACGTCCTGATCGAGATGATCCTTGAAAAAGGGTCAACGCCGAAATAGGGGATGACATTGCGATTGCCGCTCGTACGCAACTCGTCACCATTGCCGTAGAAGGCTCCCTCCGGCGGAGCGCTTGCTGTGCCTTCTTCCGCAACAACGGCGGGTTCGCCGACGATCAGCCCTGCGCAGCACGTACCATGCGATGCAAAAAGCGATTCCGGATTGTAGAGCCGCCGGAGAACACCCTCCGACGTGGCGTATTCGGCAACCAGGTCACTGAGATAGTCCCGGTCGTCGTTGGAAAGGCCGATATTGCCGAGCGGAGCGATGTTGAGCCCGGCAAAGAAGGCATGTCTTTCCTCGCGGTCAAACGACGTAGTCGTATCGAGTATTTCGAGCACGCGCGCGCCGTAACGATGGGTCGTCAAATCGATTGACGCTTCCCGGTCAAGCCGGGTTGCCAGATTGGGATGGTCCGAAGATACGCCGACATCGATCAGCGCGACCCGCGCGGGTCGCAACGGGCCGGCGGAAGCGATGGCATCCCAGACCGTGCCGGTGATGAGGGGATCGGGGAGCGCGCGTGCGGCGCTCGCATCGAGCGCGGGTGGAGCAGGCGGAGCCGATCCGTATTCCGCGTCGACCACGCCAAGCGCAGTCAGGTGCCAGAGATAATAGTAGTTGATCGGCGCGGGCTCAGGCATTTGTGATTGATCTGTCATGTTCATGATCCCTGTTGTGCAGCTGGCGAATTCAGACCCATTCGTCGTGTACGGCCTGGAATAGAGGACCGAACGCGTCGTGGAGGTAGGGAGCAAAGCGTCGGGCGAGATCTCGCCCCGCCTGCGTGTCGCTGGGATAGTGGAGGCCAGCCCATTCACGGTTTTCGGCGACGTTCTGAGCGATGCGGGCTAGCTCGTCGGTGGCCGGATGCTCCGGCAGGATCGTCGAGAATGCGAAGGCGATCGAAAAGCACTGGAACGAGTGGTTGCTGGGATAGGACTCGTGGACGGGCACGGCCAACAACGGTCGCAGCATGGGCTCGAACTGGTTTGGCCGCAGCCGGTTGAACTGACTCTTGTAGATCAGTCCCACATATTCGCAGGCTGTCAGGATCGCCTGGAAAAGTCCTTCCGTCTGCTCGAAACCGCCGAGATCCTCGATATGCAATGCGCGAGTGAATTCCGTTACGGAGATCGTCGACTCGATCAGGATGTCGGGCAGGCGCCGCGCACGTTCTCGATCGCGGCGTTGCATGGAAAGCAGCACCGTCGTTTCGAGACGGGTAAAATCGGGGCCTGGCGGCGGCAGTATATCCAGCGTTTCCCAGGTGAAGCGCCGCGCCGCGGTATAGGCGTTGCGCGACGGCTGCTGGTGCAGCCTGCGCAACTCGAAGGAAGGGATAAGCTGCGACACGCCAAGGCTGGCACCGTCCATCGTCGTCTTGTTCTTGTTTTTATTTTTATTTTTGTTCTTGTTTTTGTTCAGCGACGCCTTGTTGAGCACCGACTTATTCGCCACGCTCTTGTTAAGGACCGAGGCTACGGCCATCGTCGCCATCATAGGCCCAGCCAGGAGCGATGCATCTTCATCCGCGCCGACGAAAAGCGCAGGTTCGGAGACGGAATCAGGCGCAACCGGCGATGCACCAGCGACAGGATCAGCCCCGGTATCGTCCCTGGCTTCGCATGGAAGAACCGTATCGGGCTCAATCCTGAATTTATAAGTGTTTAGAAATGAAACGATTTTTGATTGCGATTCCACAGTAATGTCTGCTTCTTCCATTGCAGCCTCCTTACGCGAAGTTCTGAAAAATTGTCCGGGTTCAGCGCAGCTTGGCGCCCGCCTTGAGCAGGCCGTCGACCAAGATCTGGCCGCCGCCTGTATTGAGCAGCGGATAGCCGCTGCCGCTAAAGGCATTGATAGAGAAGCCGCCCTCGACCGCCTCAAGACGCTGCAGGTAATGGCGCGCGCCGCCTAGATCGCCGAAATGAGCATGGCTGGAGGCAAGATAGCGCAGCAAGCTGTTGAAGTTCGGCCGTGCCCGCAGGGCTTCTTCGCCTGCAGCTATGGCTGCGGCATGATCGCCTGCAAGCGCTGCTGCAATGCATTTGGTCGTGTCGAAGTAATACTTATGCGGGCTGTAGACGCCGAGCTCTTGTACCCAACGCGCCATGGCCACGGCCTTGTCGGGCTGGCCAGCATAGCAATGAAGCATCGCATAGAGATCCCAGCTGAGCGGCAGGGCCGGGTTCAGGCGGATCGATTTTTCAAACAGGTTGGCCGCATAGTCATATTCGCAGAACAGGAACGAATGGACGTGGCCGACGAGCGCGAGCGATACGGAATTCTGCGGATCGAGTTCCAGCGCTTTGCGCGCATAGGCCTGAGCTTCCTCGATCAGATGCGCGTCAAGCGCGTTGAAACGTTGACCAACCTGGAAAGTCCGGATGAATGACAGCCAGGCAAAAGTCGATGACCGCGGCTGATACTGGATCTGTTCTTCCAGGCGCCGCTCGGCGTTATCTAGATCGCCGCGCGACAGCCGAAAGATCGCATTGACGGCGTCGATCAGCAGGCCGTCTTGCGACAATCGACTGTCGTTTGCGTGGGTCTCTTGGAAATAGGCCAGCTGATCGACGGCGTGGCTGATTAGCGCAGCGGCCGTGCCGACCTCGCCCCGCTCGAACTGCGTGCGGTTGATTGCCTGACTGCCCAGCCAATGAATACGGTTGTTGATCAGGTGCTTCATCACCAGTTCGATCATCACCATGTCACCGTCAAACGTGAGGCGAAGCTGTAGGCATATCGGAAGGCTGATCTGCTGTTCGCTCTCTTCAATATCTGGCAAGGTGAAGGAGAGGTCCCTGACGCCAATGGCCAGCCCATCGATGATGGCTTTTGCAATGAGATTCTGGAACCGTGTCGCAGCAATTTGTCCGCCCTCTCCAGCACCCACCACGATAGGGGGCTGAAGGACCATGATCCATTGCCAGTCACCGTCGGCCGGCCGCCGATATGGGTTGCTGCTGGCGATTTCCACGGATTTGCCTCGTCTTGGCAAATCCGGGGCGCCTGTCAAAGGTAGCAAGGCGGAATGTTTGGCGATATCGCGGCTCGGCTGCTGTCGCGGCTCGAACACATCGTGGACTTGTCCTTCATTGACCCGGCTATACCAGTTCTGCCGTTCCAGCGTTAACCAGTCCTCGAATTCTGGATCGCGGATGTCTATACCTTCGAGCAATTCGTCGGTGATTTGATCCGCTGACCGCTTTGTCCGAACCACCAGCTCGGTATCAAGCACGAGTCGGTCCATATCCAGCCAAACGGTATTCTTATCCGCAATCAAGAGATCACGTGCAGGCCCCAGAGTCTTATGAATGTCCAAAAGGGCCTGGCGCAGACTAGCTGCCGCCTGGTCGTCAGAGCGGTCGCTCCACAATTTGTCCCTAAGCCAGATTCTCGAGCGCGAGCCCCGGGCGGACAATGCAAGCATCGCCAAAAGAGCCTGGGCTTTTTTGGATTTCGGAGTGACCGATCGCCCCTCAGCGTCCACAAGGGCAAAAGGCCCGAGCAGGAACATCCGAAACGGATCTTGCTCCTTGTTCATGCGATCCACCGGCCCCGCCCCCGTTGCCTCCGATGCGCTCGTTTGGCAGGCCGAAGACCTGGCATCTGGAGACCAGTCTGCCATACCTGCGGCGCCTGGCAAGCAACCGGGAAGGGAAATCGGGATTCCGAAAGGAAGATCGATGCTTTGGTGATGATTAAACTGAAGCATAACCGGCTGAGGTCCCTCTGCGTAACTTCGCAAGCCGGTCGTAGCGCCCTGCCGTCAAAGCAGCGTCAAAGCAATGTTATTTATCCTTGAGCAACGCCTCGAAGAGCTTGACGAGACTCGTTACGGCTTGGGGGAACAGATAGTTGCCATTCATAGTCGTCCCGCTGAAGCTGATGAGCTTGCAAGACCAAGAACTCACAAAGGGTGTGTCTTGGCTCTTCATGGTGTCTGTCCTCTGTCCTCGGACTGAGGACACTAAGCCGGTGGGTGTGGAGGTGTGGGCCAATGACAAGTGCGCATGTTTTAACGTTATCGTGGTTGGCTCGGGAGCCAGCACGTCTTCACGGGCAGGAATTGAAGCTTGTTGCGACCCGACGGCGGACGTCCACTTGGTCCATTCTGTCGTCAAGCCAGTTCATCTAATTGCTGCGATGTCTACTGTACCTGGCTTGCCTCCATCACGAGCGAGCCTCGCGGCAGCTTTTTGAAACGCCGCGTTGACCGGCGTTGCGACGCCGTGAAGCCGGCCGAGACGCACGATTTCGCCGTTTAGATAACCCACTTCGCTCGATGCGCCACGGGCAAAGCTCTGCCAGGTCGACTGCTGGCCGGGTTCCAATCCATCGGCGAGCGCAGCCTGCCAGCTGGAAATATCGATCGTCGACTCTGACGGCGCCGCCGGGTCGTACCCGGCAGCCACCAAGACCGCATGCGCTTCGTCCGCGAGGTCAGTCGCGGCCTTTTTACGGGCCTCTTGTGTGCCAGCGAACAGCTCGACGGCGTTGGTGACATTGTGCTTCAGCTTAGCGGCCTTCCAGCGGAGAGTATCCGATCGGACCTCGGCGAGATATCCGGCCCTTCTTAGATCTGAGACGATTGCCGACGCGGTTTCGTCCGCTCCGTGAGGATAACGCCCGAGCGCGACAACGCCGATGTTCGGTCCACCACGTACGACAACCTCACCGGTCACGGTGTAGCGTGCCGGGATGCGAATACTGGCCGCATAGACATGAGTAAAGCGCCGGAGCGCGATATCTTCGGCCGAAAGCCCGTTCTGGAATGTTACCAGTGGCAGTTCCGAGGCGACGCCTGTGCCGTCGACATCGTGCCAAGCCCAGAAATTGGTTGTCGCCTCCACATCCTGCGCCTTGACCGTCAAAAGGAGTATATCGTCCGGCGTCAGGCTGGCGGGGTTGCCGTGTCGGCTGCATTGAGGCGAACTACCCGACTTTCCGTTGAGCGACGATAGGAAAGGCCATGAGCCGCGATATGCGCGATCTGAGCGCCGCGCCCGACCAGCACGTAAGGAATGCCGTGGGTTTCGAACTCTGCTGCGAGACTCGCGCCAACCGCGCCGGCGCCAATGATGATGTAGCGTGTCATTTAAACTCTCTGTCCATTCCCGTGATGTCAGGCTGTTCTGAGGATGGGAAGATCTGACGAGTGGCCCGATGAGGCGGCCTCCTCCCGGTTCCACCGGTCGAAGGCGGCGCGACCCAGAATGGAAATGGACGTGTCTTCCTGTGGAGCATGCACGAGCACGGATTGAATGTCGCGGAAGTGTCGCTCAAGTCCGAGTTCGGCGTTGAGGCCCGGATTGCCGATGCCGCGCACCGCGATCTGGACGGCCTCGCGTAGTTGTCGGCCGGCGATGATGCGGGACCTTATATACCTTTCTGCGTCGTCCGGGCCGGCCTTGAGCGCGTCGAAGATGATCTGGCGGGCGCCGCAGACGAGCAGGTCGATTTCACCCGAGAGCGCGACAAACCGCTCGGTGCGGGCGATGGGATGGCCGAGATTGGTCGGCACCCGCTCATGCGCGAAGCGGATGAAGGCTTCCTGCGCGGCTTCCGCCACGCCGAGATAGATCGCGGTCAAGGCCAGCGTCATTGCCGCGTGTGCCCGGTTGTCCTGCTGGGCCACGGAGGGATCGACAAGCTCCAGCACATCTTCCGCCGGGATTTCGACATCGGTGTATTCGACGTCGTGGGAGCCGGTGGCGCGCATGCCGAGGCTGTTCCAGTTGTCGATCACTCGAATGCCCGGCAGTCCATTCGGCACGACGAAGGTTCCGACCCGCGCCGGCGTTTCGTCCGTATGCGCCCAGACGAGGAAATGGGTAAGACCATGGGCCCCGGTCACAAAGCGTTTGCGGCCCGTGATCGACCAGCCGTTCGCCGTGCGGCGGGCAAGCGTCGCCGGCAGGCCGCCACGCGCCGGCGAGCCGAGCTCCGGTTCGACGCGGGCGGCGTTGAGCAGCAGCGGGCGCTGCTTTCCCTCCACCAGCAGACGCCTATAGAGATTTTCCGGCCAATGGTTTTTTGCAGCCTGGCCGAGATGGTTGAAAATCGTCATGGCGCTGATGAGCGCGACAGATGGATCGCCCCGACCCAACGCCGCCAGGATCTGGGCGGCATCGTAAAGCGTGGCGCCCCCGCCGCCGTGACGGGCGGCGACGGTGCTTTCAAGGAGGCCGCTTTCGTGAACGGCACGGATGCCCACCCATGGAAACCGACCGCTGCGATCCGCGTCCGGCGCGGCGTCTGCGAGAGCCCGGGCCGTCGCGTTCAGTAGGTTTGTGTCGTAGGGCATGTCTTTCAAGCTTTCCGATAGAGCCAGCAATGCCTTTCACGCAACGAAGACCGCGTCACCTGCTGGTGGGCTGCATGTGAGATGAATCCGGACCGGCCGGGGATCATCACGCGGCGGTCTTCTTCTTGGCCTCTTCCCGCTCGCGGATGCCCTCGCGCACCAGCGGCAGGACGTAGCGGCCATAATCGACGGCGTCGTTGAAATTGTCATAGCCGCGGATCGAGATCAGGTCGGCGCCGAGATCGATATAGTCGAGGATGGAATCGGCGATGGTGCGCGGCGATCCCACCAGCGCGGTGGTGGCACCGGCAGCGTTGGTCGCGGTAACCGTCGGATACCATAAGGCGCGGTCATGCACGTCGCCGCGTGCAGCAATGTCCAAGAGCCGCTGCGACCCGGCATTGGCCGGTCGCGGGGCCGCAAGAGGCGAACGCGCGAGGCCTTTCTCGCGGTTGTCCTTCAACCGGTCCAGAACTCCGTAGGCCTTTTCCCATGCCAGTTCATCGGTTTGTGCCACGATCGGGCGGAAAGTAACCCAGATACGCGGACGGTCGGTTCTGCCTGCCTTTGCCGCTTCCGCATATATCCGGTCGATCTGCTGCTTTGTCTCCGCAAGCGGCTCTCCCCAGAGCCCGAAAATGTCGCACAGCGAACCTCCGATCCGGTAGGCGGCGTCCGACGAGCCGCCGAGCGAAATGGGAATAAGCCCATGCGTCGGGCGCACGGCGCTGCGGAATTGCTTGAACTGATAGTACTTGCCGTCAAAATCGAAGGGGTCTGTGGACGTCCAGGCGAGACGCAGAATGCGAATATACTCTTCCTGCCGCTCGTAGCGCTCCTCCTTGTTGAGGAAGTCACCTTCACGAGCCTGCTCGTCGTCACTGCCGCCGGCAATGAAGTGGACGACGACCCGGCCGCCGCTCAACTGATCGAGTGTTGCAAGCGACTTGGCTGCGACCGTTGGATAGACGGTGTTTGGCCGGAGTGCGACGATGATCTTGATGTTCTTCGTGTGCGCCAGGACCGTGGCGCCGATCGTAAACGGGTCGAACGATGACGAGGAATAGGGGATAAGCGTGTAGTTGAAGCCGTAGTCATCGAGCGCGCGGGCGTATCGTTCAAGGAAACGCGGATCCACCGGCGCGTCGGGAAGAGGGTTGAGGTCGCTCGAAGCGTTGGGAAAGCTGACGCTGATGAATTCCGCGGGCATGCGAGCTCCTTTGAACTTTTCGACGATTGGAGTGACGATAGGACGCGCCCTGTCGGTGAGGAAGACAGGTCTTTTCTTTTTACAGTTAAACTATAGAAAATATAAACTAAGCTCGGTGCTTCGCGACGCAGTTAGGATCCAGGCGACCAGCCGAGGCTCAGAGCCACAGTGTCCGTAAAGTCCGTCAGCAGCCGCACGTTCTCGGCAAGGCCGAAGGCAGGCGGCAGGAAGAGCACGACCTCATCGGTGGCGGCCAGGCCCGGATCGTTCAAAACTGCCTCGATTACCTGGTCGGGAGTTCCGTGGAAGACAGGGGAGATCTGACTTCCCGGTGGCTGATTGGTCCGCGCCGTCGGATCGAGCGCACCCTTCGGCCGAGAAGCGGCAATACCCAGGGTGCGGCGTTCGAGGTCGTAGGTGGCGTATTTCTCCCGAAGCTCGGCCGTGGTGCCGACGAGGACCGAGGCGGCGACGGCGACCGGTGGCGGCTCCGTGACCCACGTCCGGCGCCAGGTGCTGCGATAGGCTTCGATGATGCGCGCCTGGTATGCGCCAAAGGTCTCGCCTTCTGCGTGGTCGTGCTGGACGGTGCCGGAGATAAGGCCGATCCCGAGTTCCGCGGCCTGCACGGCCGAGCCGAGGCTGGCGGAACCCTGCCGGATACGGGAACGCAAGGTCGGGCTATGCGGCGTCACGCGGAGGCCGGTGCCTTCCGGGGCGCCTTGGCCGGACCCTGCGACGGTGTGAAGGATCTCGCCGGAGATCGCGGCGAGGAAGCGGGCCTGCCGTCGCTTGGCCTCTGTGCGCGCGTCTGTATCGACCGCGCCGAAGACGGCGTCGAACGCCGCGTTGGCGCCCGTCGAGATCGCGAGCTCCAGCCGACCGTCGATCAGCAGGTCCGTCGTGCCCGCCGCTTCCGCGAGCAGAATGGGGTCCTGGTAGCGCATCGGGATGACCGCCGAGCCGAGCGTGATATCCTTCGTATGCTGGCCGGCCGCCGCAAAGAACGGGAGCGGCGAAGACAAATAGTGGTCAAAGTGCCGCTGATAGGCCCAGCCCGACTGGTAGCCTAGCCGCTCGGCAACCTTGAACAGCTCGATTCCGTCGCGCAGCCCCTGTGCCGGTCCCGCCTCATCATTGAAGGATACCCGGGTGTTGAAGCCGATCCGACGCTTGGCCCGAAACGATGCAGGTAACGCACCGGCAGGCGCGGTGATGGTCATGCGATCTGTTCCTGATTGATGATCCGCCGGGCCTGCCGATTTGACAGGCGGGCGCTGGGGGCGGCGCCGGACGGGATCGATTTCAGCAGCGATACGGTATAGGGCTGCTGCGGGTTGTCGAATACGTCGGCAATCGTCCCCTCTTCGACAATGCGCCCGCGCTGCATCACCGAGACGGTGTGGGCGAGTTGACGCACCAGGGCCAGATCGTGGGAGACGAACACATAGGTCAGGCCAAGGTTCGCCTGCAGCGACAGCAACACTTCGACGATGTCGGCCTGGACGCTGACGTCGAGCGCGGACGTGGGCTCGTCGAGCACGATCACATCAGGCTTGAGGACCAGCGCGCGGGCAATGGCGACGCGTTGGCGCTGGCCGCCCGACAAGGCTTCCGGTTTGCGGGAAAGCAGATGCTCGCCGAGCCCGACATTGGCGAGCGCCTCGCGAACCCGCTTGACACGCTCTTTGGCGGCTCCGATCTTGAACCGGTCAAGCGGCTCACGCACCAGTTGCTCGACCTTCCATGTCGGGTCGAGCGAGGTGAAGGGGTTCTGGTAGACGAGCTGAAGATGGCGCCACATCGAACGCAGCGACTGGCGCGAGCGACCGGTAACCTGATCTCCGGCGACTGTGATTTTTCCGCCATCGGGCTGCTCGAGCCCAAGAAGCAGCCGAATGGCCGTCGTCTTGCCGGAGCCCGATTCACCGACAAGCGCATGCGTGGTGCCGGCTGCGACGGTGAATGAGACGTCGTCGACGGCCGTCAGCACCTTGCCATCGACCGCGAAGGTCTTCGTGACGGCACTGACATTGATCTTCGGTGGCTTGCCGCCGGTATTTAGGGAACGGAAGCCGGGGTCGCGCAATCTGGCGTATCGGTCCGGGTTCAGGGCCGGAACGTCAGCGTGGAGTTTCCTTGCATAGTCCGACGCAGGTGAGGAGAAGACGGCCGAGGTGCTGCCGGACTCCTGGACGACGCCATTCTTGAGAACCACCAGCGAATCCGTCCGCTCGGCGGCGATCGCCAGATCATGCGTGATGAGAAGCAGGCTGATATCGAGTTCCTGCTGCAACCGGGAGAGCAGGTCGAGAATCCGCTTCTGGATCGTGACGTCCAGGGCGGAGGTGGGCTCGTCGGCGATGAGCAGCGATGGCCGCGGAAGTACAGCAAGCCCGATCAGCACGCGCTGCAGCATGCCGCCCGACAGCTGGTGCGGATAGGAATCGTACACGCGCTGGGGATTGTCGAGCCCGACCTGCGCGAACATCTCCAGAATGAGCCTCTTGCGGGTTGCCTTGTCAGCCTCGTCGAGGAGTACCGCCGCTTCCATCGCCTGGGCGCCGATCGTCCGCACCGGATTGAGAGAATTGCCTGGGTCCTGTGGGACGAAGCCGATGGCCCGTCCCCGAAGCGGCCGGAAAAGACGCTCCGGCAGCCCCAGCACGTCCTTGTCGTCGAAGGTGACGCGACCGGTGGCATGCGCCCCGCCGGCCAGCAGCCGCAGCACCGCGCGGGCGATGGTCGATTTGCCCGAGCCGGATTCGCCGATGAGCGCGAGGCTCTTGCCGCGGCCGAGTTCGAACCCGACGTCGCTGACGACCTCCTGCGGCCCGTAGCGGACCGACAGGCCGTCAACCCGGAGAACTGGGGCCGGCCGCTGCGGCGCATTGATTTCGAGGCGGGTGAGAGTGGAGGTCAGTCTGTCTTGCGGAGCCATCTGCTGATCCTGTTCACTGAGAGGACGGTGGCGATCGTGACGAAGGCGGGCGCGTAAACCAGCCATGGCCATTTGAGGTAATCCTTGCCGATCGCGATCAGCAGGCCCCAGTCGGAGGCGGGCGGCGGGTCGCCATAGCCGAGGAAAGCGAGGCTGGCGATAATCAGGATCGAGTCGCCGAACTGCAGCACTGCAAGCGGCAGCACGGAGCGCGATGCGTTCGGCAGCACGTGGCGCGACAGGATGTGCCAGCGCGAGCCCCCGAGGAGAAAGGAAGATTCGACGAATGTCGCCTGCCGGGTCTTGATCACTTCCGAGCGCATCACCCGGGCGAAGAGGGCGACAGCCGAAACACCCGTCGCGATGGCGGCATTCGTCGTGTCGAAGCCGATCGCGGTTACGACGATGACGGCGAGCAGGAATTTCGGAATTGCCAGCAGCACGTCGACCAGGCGGGCAAAAACGGTATCTACCCAGCCGCCCAAGAAGCCTGCCAGCAGGCCGATGAGGCCGCCGGCGAAGACACCGATGACGACGGCGATCAGCGCGCTCGCCACGGAGGAGGCCGTGCCGTAGACGACGCGGGCGTAAAGGTCGCGCCCCAGGTGATCGGTGCCGAGCCAGTGTGCGGCACTTGGGCCGAGCAGCTTCTGGGCGGGAATGCCGCTGACCGGGTCGTAGATCGTGAACAGCCCCGGCGCCAGCGACCAGGCGATCGCCAGCCCCACGATCGCGAAGGAGAGTGCGACCACCGGCGGCACGCGCAGGGTCGTCAGCCGGCCGGCCGGCCCCAGGCGCGACGCAGAATGGATAGAGCCGAGGGTCATGACGTCACCGCCTTGGAAATGTCGACAGAGCTTTCGTCGGCCGCGGTTGGACGACGCTCGGGCGCGCCGAGAAGTTTCACGCGCGGATCGAGGAGCGGATAGGTGAGATCGGCAATCAGATTGACGATCACGAAGACCATTGCTGCGAGCGAGACGACCGCTTGAAGCACGGGCAGATCCTGAGTGCTCACCGACCGCTGCACCAGGCTGCCGAGGCCGTTGCGCCCGAAGACCGTTTCGGTGATCAGCGAGCCGCCGAGCAGTTCTCCGATCGTCAGCGCGATAACGGTGATGACCGGAAGCGATGATGGCTTGAGCAGGTGCTTGGCGAACAGGCGCATCTGCCCGAGCCCGCGGCCGCGCGCGACGGCGGCGTAATCTTGGCCGGACTCATGATCGAGATTGGCGATGAGAACTTCTGCGATCTGCGCCGAGATCGGAATTCCCAGAGCAATCGCCGCAAAAAGCGTCGCCCAGAAACTGTCGGGCTCGATGACGCGGAAGACGCCAAGCTGGAAGCCGAACAGATGGATCAGCACCAGGCCGATGACGAAGTTCGGCACCGACAGGAATAGCGATGGGAAGGCTCGCAGCAGCCCCTGACCAAATCGCTTTGGCAGAAATTGCGTGCCATAGGCGATCACCGCCGACAGCAGAAGCGCGACGACAAGGCCCGTGGAGGCAAGGATCAGCGTCGATGGGAGCACTTCGGCGATCAGCGTCGCCACCGGTCGATTGGTGCGCATCGACAGGCCCAGATCGCCGGTCACGAAACTGGAAAAAGCCGTCCACAATTGAACCGGGACCGGCTTATCCAGGCCCTGCGCGGCGATGATTTCCTTGATCTCCTCCGGTGTGAACCCATTCTGAGGATTGTTCAGCACGTTGGTGATCGGGTCGCCGGGCAGGATGCTTACGACGACGAAGGTGAAGACATAAGCCAGCAGGATGACGACGATCGCCTGGACAAAACGCTTTCCGGCGTAGTTCAGATAGGCCTTGCTCATTCCAGCCACCTTCTCGCGGTTCTCGGATGCGGGTTAGTCGGTTTTCGTGGCCGTGTAGTAGCTGGCATAGGCAACGCCGTTGTAGACCTCGCCCTTGAGCTTGGGAGACTGCACATAGATCCGCTGAACGATCTGCGTACGCGGGATGAAGTAGCCCTGTTCCAGGATGTATTTCTGCAACTCGTCCAGCAGCGGTTTGCGGATTTCGGCAGAAGCGGCGCCAGCGATCTTGTCGCGCAGCTCGTTGAGCGTCTTGTCGCTCTCGTCGAGGGCGAACCAGTTTTCGCCGTTGTTGGCGTTCGTCAGGATACTGGCGACGGTCCCGGCATCGATGAAGCTGCGCGTCACCTCGTAAGCCGGGACAGCTGGACCGCCATATTTCACCTTCTGGCCAAAGGTTACGACATCATAGGCGCGGATGGCGACTTTCCAACCGATCTTGCCAAGCTGCTGGGCGATGAGCTCGTCGACCGATTTCGAGGTTGCGAGGTACGGGTTGGAATGCAGTGTCAGCACCAGCGGCTGGCCATTCTTCGTGCGTATGCCGTCTGCCCCCTTGGTCCAGCCCGCCTCGTCGAGGAGCTTCTCGGCCTTTTCGGGGTTGTAGGCGAGCAGGGCGCTTTGGTCCGTCGCTCCCGGCACGTTGCTCTGGATGAATGACGTCGCGAGCTTCCAGTCGGGCGTATAGACGGTGTCGATGATTTCGGCGCGGTTGATGCCGGCCTGAAGGGCCTGGCGGACCCTTACGTCGTCATAGGGCGCGAGCTTGGTATTGATCGCCCAGCCATTGACGAAGCCGAGGTAGCGCGGCGTTGCGACGGCAAATCCCTCCGCCTTGAGAGACTCCAGCTCCTGCGGCGAGGCGTTGTAGGCGACGTCGGCCTGCCCGGACTGGACGGCGGCGACGCGCAGCGACGGCTCGGAGACCAGCTTGTAGGTGATGGTATCGAGATAGGCTGGACCGGTATGTCCCACTGCCGCCGGACCCCAATTGTAGTCCCTGCGTTTGACCAGCTTGACGAAATCCCCTTCCTTCCAGGAATCGACCACGTAGGGGCCGCTGCCGGAGGTCTTGCTGAGATCAGCCTGATCGCTGGCGGGCTGTGCGATGGTCTTGGGGGAAATCAGGATGGAGCCATGGTAGCCGAGGGTCGGGATGAAGCCGAGCGTCGGCGCCTTGAAGAAGACCTTGACTGTGGTCGCGTCGATCGCCTTGGCATGGTCATAGGTTTTCGGGAAGAGACCGATCGGGTTGATGCCGTCGCTCTTGCGGCCAGCGTACCAGATGTCGAGATTGGCGACCACGGCCGACGCGTCGAGCGGCGTGCCGTCGGAGAAAGTCACGCCGCTTTTCAGATGCAGGGTGAATTCGGTGGCTTTGTCGTTCTGCTCCCAGCGCTCGGCGATCCAGGGACTGACCTTGCCGTCAGCATCGACGTAAAGGAGCTTGTCGGTCACATGGCCCCAGATGTGACCCTGGAAGCTGGAGATCGCGCTGTTGTTCGGGATCCAGGTGTCGCCCAGCGAGTCGATCAAGAACGTGATGTCACCGCCGTTGCCGTCAGCGCCCTGAGCCGGGGAGACCCCTACTGTTGCCACCATGGCGGCGGTCACGGCGATGGAAGCCGTCATGATAAGATGGCGTCTGGTCAAGGAGAGCAAAGATGAGCGTTCGGTCATAGAAGTTCCTGATGGTTCGCGTGGCTGCGGTTGCCGGCAGGCTCTTGCCGTATCGGCATGAATTCAAATGGCTTGCGGAGCCGGATGGTCTGTTACCGATGCTTCGCCAATGCTTGCGATTGCTGCGTTCTGGCTCGCGCCGGAAAGTCCATGGTCATGAAGCGGTCCTGTTGTTCGACAAGAAGATCATGACGCCAGCGTAGGGGAGGGAGGTTCGAGGGAGAAAGACCAGCTGTTCTTTTTCTACTATTTTTATAGATTATTTTCTTTTGTTTTTGCGTTCTCTGGGTTCAGCTTTTCGGGCCGGGCAAACTCGCCCTCAGCGAACAAAAGCCGACCCGCCGGCTAGCGGCTCGATCCGCCACGATCGCCCAGGAAATGCATTTCCTCGAAGATCCGCACCGGAGGCGGCTCGTCGCCATACCGTTCGACCTCCACGCGGCCAAGCTGTCCAGTCGAAGCCTGAGCCGGCTGCGAGGTTCCAATGTCGCGGGTGAGTGGATGCACATGTCCCACTCGGCGCTCGGGTCGTCCGGCTCGAACCATGCACCCGTCGCGAGCTGCAGAACGCCCTTTCGGACATCCTCGCTCGTCACGGCTGCTAAACAGCCCTGACGACATCGCCATCGGCAATGTGGCGGGCGCTAACATCCCATCTTCATGTCGACCATTGCGGCTGGAACACACGATTGGTGGACGGGCGTTTGATACCGACATTCCCCAACGCCCGCTACATCATGGCGCGGCGTGAGTTCGAGGCCGCACAGGCGGCTCCGGCGATGCCAACAAGCGGACCTATGAGGACAATGTACGGCCAGTCGTCGAGGCCGGTCGCGCTGTGCTTGTCGGTATGGACTATGAACTCGATGACGAAGCGTGGCTGGAGCCGACGCCGGGCCACACCCTTGGCACGTAGCCAGCGGACTGAGATCTCAGAGCGTAAGGGCAGTCTTTTCCGGCGGCCTTAAAACGGCAGCGATCTTGCTGCCGAGGGCGGGGCACGAAGCAGCTGGCACAAGCACGAGCCGTGCGCCGAACCTGCGTGACCAGATGAAGCAAGACAATCCCGCTGTCTTGTGGCGGCGTCATGGTCCAGTCCCGGATCTTCCACGATCAATCCGGAAACGGTCCGCTGGAAAGCTGCGGCCGCCTCGGCTTCATTATGAATCAGTCCACTCGCGCGAGTTCGTTGTTCAGCCGAGCCTGACAGGCAAGCAGCTGTGGCGAGTGAGATGACTATAAGAGCACAAGCCATCACACCCGCAACTTTTGGAGGCAGAGAAGTGGCGTTCTCGATGCCTTTCGCATATCTCCCCCAGTCCCAGCCTTACTTCCCCTCGGTGGGGCCAACGGCTGCTCGGGCCGACAGGCGACGGTGGCCTCGGCTGCATTGAGCGGCAGTTACTCCACGAGCAGGGACAAAAGCTTTATCTTTGACATCAGGTTGCTAGCAATGAGCGAAGCGATGCTGACGATGGTAATGGTGATTAAAACGCGCGCGATGGAAGACGGTGCAAACATGGTCTGAACCATCCACAGGAACAAAAGGTGGATACAGTACGCTCCGAGCGTCTTCTCTCCAAGTTTTGCGACGGTGCCCGGCACGCGGCTTTGACAACCAAGAGCCAGGAAAAATATCCCGACGGCGTAAGGGACGGTCGATATGAAATAATCGATGTCACTTGTGGGCGGCACCTGGAAAAAGCGCCACAATAAAAAGCTCTCGAGGCACTGCAGCAGAAATCCGGCCGATGCGATTGAGACAGACTGCTTTATCGTCAGCGATGGGCCGGACTTGCCGATCCAATAGCCGATCGCGATGAAGATGCAGCCAAAAAACGGTCCGTCGCGGAAGTTCCAGTGTAAGGGCCCCTCCATATTCAGCTCCACGAAGGGCACTCCCAGGCAGTAGAGCAATATCCCGGCGACGAGTGCTCCCCTGATTCCTGAGACCTTCAGACAAAGGGCGAACATAACGGCGCTCACACCCAAAGACGGCAGGAACCAAAGATGGTAGGCAGGAACACCTTCAACGAGAAGCTGTCGGACGCCCATAATCCCGCTATCGCCAAAAATAAGTCCATGCGCCAGAAGGTATATGAGCAGCCATCCCGCAAACACAGGGAGAAGCCGGGTTAGATAAAGCTTGGCCATGGAAACCAAGGACAAGGTTTTCCGGCTGAGAAAATATCCGGCCACAAGAAAGAAATAGGGGACAGCAAAACGTGGAACGAGCAAGAAGAACTCCGTTGCTCTCGGCCCGAGGTAAAAGCCGCGCGCATGAACTGCGACAACGGCAACAAAGGAGACGACCCGAAACAGGTCGATGCCCATATGGCGTTTGGGACTCAAAGCATCCGTTGGTTGGCTCATCGGCAGAAGCTCCTTGGAAGCCGATATCGCATCACCCGCAATCGGCCCGGTCAAAACATCAAGGTTGCGATCGACTGCAGCGCATTTGCTTGGGTCTCGGTCGGCGCCCTCGACGCCGCGGAGACCTTCAGTTCGCAGGTGCAAAAACTACCGGAATGGCGCACCGGTGTCGAGCGCGGCTACAACGCTGAGGCGATCTTTGCGTAGCATGCGCTTTCATGCCGGTTGATGAAAATTAAGGCGCCGGCGGACTAGGAACATTCGACCGCCTCGCATGTTCGGCGGAATGGATCGTGCGGCCAATTTCTCCTGTAACCGTGCTTTAGCCCCTGAACGTGGCCGCGCGATCCGCTTCAGTTCTTCGCGTATCGTACGTGAGCTTGGATGCCTGTCAGGCGTTCATTTTTTGAACGTCTTTCCGACAGCCTCTGCGTCGTCAACCACTAGCGCCGATTTCGTCGAGGCCCCCTTTTGTCCAAAGCGGTACTAATACCTTCGGGTTAGTTTGAGGGCAGATCGTCCTGCCCATCTTTTAAGAGCCGCCCACCCTATGAGCGATGTTCGTCATTTTGCCTTTGCCCCGCCGATCGACAGCGGGGCTCTTTTTTGGGAATCGTCCTTCACGAACGCTGCGCAAGTCCCCGCTGATACGAAGCTCGTCGCGGATCCGATCGAGTTCCGTCGCGCCGCGGAGTTTGAAGCGAAGCCGGTGAAGCACTGCTTCGAGCCAGGAACATTTGTCTGTCTGGAATGTTAGGATAACGGGTCGCGTGGCCGCAGCCCTCCTGTGACGTGCAATGATCGTTGCACTGCTGCGCGATCCACCTCGCCAGGTTGAATCTGCCTTGGACGCCGCGGTCGCTAGGGTGACGCTATCAGGTCGCGGCCGGCGGGCCGGCGCCGCCATGTCGAGTGCCTCAATGGCAAGTTCCGCTTTCAGATGGGTTGCAATAGCCCGATAACCTTACGACTGAAAGCGTCGAGGACGATCGCCTCGTGTCGGCTATGCTGATCAGCAGCACTATTGCAAAGTGCGGGCTCGGTAGTAGCTGACCTCCCCCATCGACGATGTCGGGGTGGTTTCCGTTAATTGGGCGCGCTTATCTAAGCTCGATCTTTATTTAACAACTGGCCTTGTCATTGCCCGAGTGTTGTCATACCAGATCGACGACTTGGTGAACTCGGGCGCGCTCGTCACATTGCTGGAGGCGTATGAACCCTCCGCTATACCGGTCAGCTTCGTCTATCCCAGCCAACGCCAGGTGCCACTGAAACTGCGCGCCTTTCTGGACTTTTCGGTCCCGCGTATCAGAGAACGGTTTGGTTCGTAACCAGCTTAGACCATTCGTCCTCCCGTATTTGGCACTCGACCTCGACAAACCATCTGGGGCACACAAGCCTTCCTCGTGGAAAAACTGATCGAAAGTGCTGCAAGGCTAGGCGTCCGTTTTGGCGATATCGCGTGCCATGCCCCGGGCCCCCTCATGGATTGATCGCGGAACCTTCCGTGCCTGTTCTTTTGGGCAGCATCTCGTTTTGAGTTCGCAGACCTCGCAATCGTATTTGCTCGCGCGGTACGGAAGCTGGTTGTCGTTGACGATAGTGCCGCTGGTGGTCAACACCTTGTCTGCGGGGCAGCGGTAAACGTCGTTCTGCCGATCCCAAGTAAAGTCCTTGCGGGAGATGTGCCATCTGTTCTGCCCGACTTATCGAAGACCGGAATGTGCGGCTTGATGCCTTGCTCGTGCACCAGCCAACCGTTTCTGCGCAGCACTGCTTCACGGATGCACGCAAACCGTTGTCCTAAATCTCTGCGAGAATCAGCGTCCTCTTTTGCCGATCCTGCGCCGGAAACCTGCCCATCCGTTCCCGGCCCCAAAGCGGCCATTGGTCCTACCACGGTTGCGTGCGTCGGTCCTCTGCAGATTGCGCATCGGAAAATACACAAGAACTTTCTGCTACGCGCATGCCGCCAAAAATGGTAATGCAGGCAAGGGGCGGTTTCGTCGAGGGACATGCGCCGCCTGCAGCAGGGGGGTGCGTCGTGCCAATCGCCACCGTGTCCAGCCGGATGCTCTCCGTCACCGAGGAAATGCGCACGGTCATGGATTTTGCGCGAAACGTCCTGGAGGGCGACGGCCTGGGGCCTGATGCCTGCGATTTCATGTTCGGCAATCCGCAGGAAACGCCGTTGCGTGGATTTGTCGATGCATTGATCCGCCACGTCGAGCCCCAGGATGTTCACTGGTTCGGTTATAAAAAGTATGAAGCGCTGGCGCGCGAAACGGTGGCCCGTTCGCTCAGTCAGGCGCGAAGCCGTGACTACAAGCCAGACGACATTGCGATCACCGCCGGAGGGTTCGGCGCGATAGCGGCCGCGCTGCTCGCCGTGCTCGAGGTGGGAGAGGAGGTCATCTATCCGCGTCCCGGCTGGTTCGCCTATGGTGCCCAGATTCGCGGCGCGGCAGGGACACCCGTCGCCGTCGACCTAGCACCGGGAACCTATGACCTCGATCTCGAAAGGATCGAGGCAGCGATCACCCCGCGCACCCGCGTGGTAGTGGTCAACACGCCGCACAACCCGACCGGCCGCATCTTTCCCCGCGCTCAACTCGACGCGCTCGCCGACAAGCTCGTGGCCGCGTCCGAAAGATTTGGCAAGGTGATTTATCTCCTTGCCGACGAGCCCTATGCGCGACTGGTGTTTGACGGCAATGCGCATATCAGTCCGGCCGAGAGCTACCCGCACACGCTGATCGCCTATTCCTTCGGCAAGACCTTGCTCGCGCCCGGCGAGCGCCTGGGCTGGCTCGCACTCGGGGCGGACATGCCCGAGGCTGATCGCATAAGGCTGCGTGAGGCTGTCGACATGGCGCAGGTTTCGCACGGTTGGGCTTTTGCCGGCCGTACCCTGCAGCGGGCACTGCCTGATCTCGAGAAGCTCAGCATAGATGTCGCAGCCCTCGCGCGACGCCGCGATCGCATGGTCGAAGGCTTGAGGGCAGCGGGATACGACCTGCCGGTGCCTGAAGGTACCTTCTATCTCATTCCGCGCTCCCCGATACCGGACGACATGGCCTTCGCGGCACGTCTCGCAACTGACGGTGTCTGGGTGCTGCCCGGCAGCGTCGCCCAATTGCCTGGACGTCTGCGGATCAGTTTGACTGCAAACGACGGCATGGTGGAGCGCTCTTTGCCCGTCTTTGCGCGAGCGATAAGGGAAGTCGCAGCCTAACTCCTGGCGAGCAGTAGCCCACACGGGGGCTCCTGACGTCGGATCGGACACATTTAGTCCGCTTGTGGCGCGAAGCGGAAGATCCTGTTGTAGGAAACTGGGTCCCCAGCTAAATTATTGTACAATCGCAGATTGCAATCCTCACTTGATAATGGAGCGGGTGATCCGCCGAGAAAAGGTGGAAGTAATTGCAAGATCGGAGGAATCCGGAAGACGTCGGTGATCCAGAAAATCGAGCAGCTACAATCCCAGATTGTGCATGCCTGGGGACCTTGGATTCTCACATGATTTCAAAGGCTTAGAGAAATCGCCTTGAAATTTCCTCTGTTTTTCCATCGCGAGCGACCGTGGATGCCACCTTTGTGCCCTGGGTTTGGGCCTCAGTCAACCGGAGGGGTATAGCGGCAATTATTTCCGCTATGACCCCCAAAGCAGACATTGCCGAAATACGGCAACAATGCTTTCCCGACAGAAAAGCCACGGGTTTCTCGCCAACGTCAGCAGAAGGTCAGTACAGTTTTTCCAACAGTCGTTCGGCGGCCATCACGTCCGCAGTGTCCAAGCCTTCGCCAAATCGTTCGAACACTGGCTGTAACAGTGCCCGCGCATCGCGCACCCGTCCGTCGCCGACCCAAAACGCAGCGAGATCGGTCGCAGTTCGTAGCTCCCATGCGCGTGCGCCCGTGTTCCGGCTCTGCTCAAGCGACCGCGTGAAGCATGCCTCGGCATCAATGGCCAGAGAACCCGGCATCGACAAAAGCAGGTTCGCTCTGATGCGTAATAGCTCCGGCAGGTAGCAAAGGTCGCCGTTCTTCTCGACGAGCTCGATGGTTCGGTTGATTCTGCTCAGGCCTTCGTCAAATTCGCCGATTGCCACCAATCCCTTGACCAGCGATATCTCGAGCATGGTCGTGAACACCTCGTAGGTCGCGGAGTGAAGCTTCTCGATGCATCGACGCAGCGTCTCGATCCCGGCTTTCACGTCTCCGCGGCGGATGGCTACTTCGCCCTGAAAACCTTGAGCTACGGACACGTACGGTGAGAGGAAATGCAGCCCTGCGCGCGAGATCAACCATTCGATATGCTCCTCGGCACTCGGCAGATCATCCCGCCACAGGAAGACAGCAATTCCGCCCAGAAGTGCGATGCATAGGGTCAGGGAATGATCCAACTTGGCTGCATCGCTGATCGCCTGGCGCGCCCGGCAGTCAGCTTGCGCCGGATAGCCTTGCAGCCACAGATTCCGGGCCAGAATCCCCCCGGCGAGATGTCTCCCTTCGAAGCCAACATAGCTGGCAGGGGTTCTCTGCGACCGCGGTTCGCTTCTCGCTGCCGCCTCGAGTTCGATCCGCGCATTAATCAGATCACCCGTGAAATGCAGCGAATTACCGAGAAAAAAGCGACCCAGTTCAACCGTGGCAGGATCGTCCACCGTCATGGCGATTGCAGAGCAACGACGCGCGTAGCGAAGGGCAGCGTTGAAATCGCCGATGCGCAGGCTCAACATGCTCAACGGGCCCAAGATACGCAATTGGTCGAGCGCATTGCCCCGCTCTTCTGCGATTTGCAGGCTGCGAACGAGGGCGGCCTGCGAGGTTTCGCGGCCGCCTTGAAGATACATTCGGGAAATTCCAAGACCCGCTTGCAGGTGCATCTCCTCGATGCTTCCTTTCGACGCGTCATCCAGCGCAAGGAGCGCGCGTTCCGACCATCGCTGGCACTCGGGAAAGAGCGACATGACCTGGAAAACGGACGCCGCGGCAGCAGCAAGCCTAATGCCGACATCAATGTCGCCGTGTTCTCCGAAGCACCACTCCAGTGCCGCGCGAACATTGTTGATGCTCACGAAGTACGGCAACCGCTCAAGCCCTGTCGACAACGTCGGCCAATCCGGGCCGAATTGCTCGAGCCAACGTCGATAATAGGTCGCGTGACGCGCCCCCAGTCCGGCGCGCTCCGCTTCGGTCTGAGATTGGAGCGCATAGGCCCGTGTCGTGTCCAACAGGCGGTAGCGCATCATCGCGCCCAGGGGATGGGTTGCGAGCAACGATTTGGCGACAAGATTGTCGATCGCTTCGAAGACGGACGGCGGATGCATCTCGGAGGTGGAAATCACTTCCAGTGCGGCATCAAGTGTGAAGTCGCCGACGAAGACTGCCAATCGCCGAAGCACGAGGCGCTCCACTTCTGTAAGGAGCCCGAAGCTCCAGTCGAGCGTTGCCTGAAGCGTTTTTTGTCGCGGCGGTGCTGCCCGCGATCCTGTCCATCCCAATGTCAAATGCCGATCGAGAAGCGTGGCAGTCTGGGTGAGCCCATAGCTCTCGACGCGGCGGGCGGCGAGTTCCAGAGCGAGCGCCATGCCGTCGAGTTTCCGGCAGATGCCCGCAACGACGCGAACTTCCTGGTCGCTGAGATTAAGAGACGCCCCGCTCGCCGCAGCGCGTTCGATGAACAGCCGCGTTGCCGGAAAGGAAAGAACTGTCTCGATGGAAAGTTCCGGATCATCCGGCGGGCAAGCGAGGGTGTCGAGCCTGTAAACGCTTTCAGCTTCGATCCTCAGCGCTTCCCGGCTCGTTGCGAGGAGAAACACCTGCGGCGCGGCGTCGACAATCGTTGCCACTAGATCCGCGATGGCATCTATCAGGTGCTCACAGGTATCGAGGATCAGCAGGATTTGCTTGTCGCGCAGGTAGGCGATCAGGCTAGGACGGACATCGTCGGATCCAACTGGCAGACCGAGCATCGAGGCTATACCGGCCGCGACCAGACCCGGATCGCTCAACATGCCATAGTCGGCAAACAGGACCGCCCCGTTGAAGGTGGGGGCGAGGTGATGCGCAACCGCGGTGGCGACGGTGGTCTTTCCGACGCCGCCGACGCCGACGATAGTAACCATCCGCGACGTCATCAATTTCTCGGCCAGACGCTGAACGTCCTGCTCTCGTCCGACCATGCGGTCAAGTCGGCCCGGCAGCAGGGCGTGTGGGAAATCAGGGGCGGCGGAACCTTGTCGCAAGCGGCCGGATCGCGAGATTGGCGCTACGAAACAATAGCCTCTTCCGGCGATAGTCGTGATGTAGCGCGCGCCGTCCTGCCCATCGCCAAGCGCCTTCCTCAGCCCCGTCATGTGAAAACGCAGGCTGCCTTCGTCCACAATGACATCAGGCCAGACGCGGGAAATCAGGTCCTTCTTGGCAACGACCACATTGGGCGCAAGAGTCAGAGCAATCAGCAAGTCGAGGGCACGCGCACCCAGATCGATCCGAACGCCATCCTTCGTAAGAAGTCGTTGGCCGACACTCAAGCGGAACGGACCGAAGGATAGCTCGTCCGCCGTAGTGTCGCCGACATTGCTCATGGCTTTTGCCCCAGGTGCTGCAATTGGCTCCTTATACTCCAATGGCCTCGGTGCCGCCATTGTGGACTATTGGCTGTTCCCAACCGTCCGTTCGTTCACACGATCGTAATAGCGACCTCGACATTGCCCCGTGTAGCCTTCGAAAAGGGACAGATCCGCCGTGCCTCTTCGATCAACCTCGAAGCGACGTCGCGTCCCACACCGGGAAGTTGGATGATAAGCCGAACGCCGATGACAAATTCATCGTCGTCTGACGAAAGATCCACTTCGGTATGGATCCTGACGTTGGCGGACAGAGGCACTCCAGTCTCGCGAGCGACCTGTGCCACAGAGCTTGCGAAGCTCGTCGACCATCCCGCTGCCATGAGCTGTTCGGGATTAGTCCCAATGCGGGTCGAACCGGGATCCGAGAGCCTAATGTCGAGAACACCATCCGTGCTGCGGGCGACGCCGTTGTCGCGTCCACCGGTGGTTTCGGTGGTGGCCGTGTAGATCAGATGCATGGTCTTTTTCATGGAATTGTCTCTTGAGCGTCGAGCTCCCGTTGGAGAAATCGGCGCGTGCAGTGCACGCGCCGAGGCTTCAGCCTATGTTCAGCCGGGTTTGCGAAGGCTGCGGAAGCCAGAGCGCACCTCGTCGGTGAAAAGCTTCGGCTGCTCCCACGCTGCGAAGTGTCCACCCTTGGGAAGCTTGTTGTAGTGCACGAGATTTGGGTACGCCTTTTCGGCCCAGGCACGTGGTGTCTGGTAGAGTTCGTCCGGGAAGACGCTGACCGCGGCAGGCACTTTGACGCCCTTCGCAGCGAAGAATGCCAGCTTGTTCTCCCAGTAAAGGCGCGCAGCCGATACGCCGGTGTTTGTCAGCCAGAACAACGTCACGTTGTCGAGTACATCGTCAGGGCTGAGGCCTTCATCCTGGCCGTCGAACGATCGGGCGATCATTTCCAGGCTCGCCCCGTCGTGATCGAGCATGTAGGTCGCAAGAGCGATCGGAGAGTCCGTCAACCCGGTGAGGGTCTGCGGACGGGTTCCCATCAGAAATGCGTAGGAGACATGCTTGTAGAAGAAGACGAGCTGATCGTATGAATGTTTTTCTTCACCCGAGAGATTTGCCGGGGCCGGCGCCCCGGCGAAGGCTGCGTTATTGATGGCGTCGGGAATCGCGCCCGGCATGTTGGTATGGATGCCGAGCAGTTCCGGGGGAGCCTGCACGCCGATCATGTCGGTCACGACCGCACCCCAATCGCCTCCTTGCGCAACAAACTGGGTGTAGCCCAGGCGTCGCATCAGGGTTGTCCAGGCGGTTGCGATGCGTTCCGGTCCCCATCCGGTCGCTTCGGGCTTTCCGGAGAAACCGTAGCCCGGCATCGACGGGATGACGATGTGGAATGCATCCGAGGCGCTGCCGCCATGGGCTGTCGGCTCAGTGAGCGGGCCGATGATCTTCAACTGCTCGATGATCGAACCAGGCCATCCGTGCGTCACGATCAGGGGCAGGGCGTTTTCGTGCCTGGAGCGGACGTGGATGAAATGGATGTCCAGCCCGTCGATCTCGGTGATGAAATTCGGCACGGCGTTGATCCGAGCCTCGACCTTGCGCCAGTCATATTTGTTCTGCCAGTGATCCAGCAACTGCCTGGTCGTCTTCAGCGGTACCCCTTGGGTAAAGTCGCCAACGGTCTCTTTTTCGGGCAGCCGCGTGCGGGCGAGGCGGTTGCGAAGGTCATCGAGATCCGCTTCGGGAATGTTGACCCGGAAGGGGCGGATGGTATCGGATCCCGTCGCTGCCCTCGAATATGTGGGAAGCAAACTCACGATACCCAGGGCGGCGATCCCGGATGCTGCGGCACCCAGCAGGCGCCGGCGGTCCTCGTTGATAACGTCAGTCTTGATTGCGGTCATGATCATTCTCCTCGGAAACATTGGGTTGATCGTCTGCACCCCTGTGCTGCTCCAAGAGGTACGCCGAGGTCGTCGAATGCACACGTTAGGCGTTGTTAGATGATGATAGTGGCCCGATGCTCACCGGAAGCCGCGTCTCCGGTTGCTTCCAAAGCCCCGCCGGCTCAGCGTTTCGTATGCTACCCACGGCGCACGTTGGCAGAGGGCGCTCATCGCAGCTAATGACGTCTAACAACGCATAACGTGCGGTTCCTGTCGCGGTGGCGTACCTCTTAGGTCAGCACAAGGTGCAGACGATCAATCATCAAAACCTAGGACAGGATATTCGCTATGACCCACAAGGTTCTCTTTACTGGCAAGACGCACAACACCAACGGCCGCGACGGTGGAGCCCGCAGCAGCGACGGCTTTCTCGACGTCAAGATGAAGCAGCCGCATCCGGCTGCCGAAAACCTCTTCGGTGCCGCCTGGTCGGCCTGCTACATGGGTGCCATCGAGGTCACCGCCTCCCAGAAGCAGATCAAGCTCCCGGCCGGGATAGCGGTCGATGCTGAGATCGATCTGAACGTCGATGACGGCAATTACTTCCTGAGCGCCCGTTTCAATGTCAGCGTGCCCGGCGTCGATCCTGGGATCGCTCGCGAACTGCTCGACGCCGCGCACAGCATTTGCCCGTACTCCAAGGCAACGCACGGCAACGTCAACATTGTGACCAACCTCGTCTGAGCACAATCTCTCGGGCCTGCCCGCACATGGCGGGCAGACCCGGCAAATATTTTGGCGCTATCGATCACAAAAGCAGTGCGAGAAACCCGGAGGCAATCCAATGTTGAAGTTCGACACGCAACGTGCCGCATACCGTGACTTCGCCGACCTGCTTGACACCGATCTCTACCAACCATTGCCGGATGACTGGTTCGTCGGAATAACCGATGTTATCGATTCAACCTCGGCGATCGCTTTGGGTCGCTACAAGGATGTCAATTATGCGGGTGCATCCGCTATCGCCGCCCTTGGGAATGCATGGAACAGTTTCGACTTTCCATTCGTCTTTCGCGGCGACGGTGCAGCGTTCGCCGTCCATCCCGGCCAACTGGCATCCGCGACGACTGTTCTCCAGCAGACTACGGCATACGCCCGAGACGTTCTCCAACTTGGCCTGCGTGCCGGGCTGGTCTCGGTGAGGGAAATACGGGCAAGTGGAAGCGATGTGAGGACGGCCCAGTTTGCCGCGTCCGACGCTGCCACCTATGCGATGTTCGCTGGAGGCGGCCTGAACTGGGCTGATCGGCAGATAAAGGCGGGGAAATATACAATCTCGCCGAGCCCATCAAGCACGCCGCCGGACCTGACGGGACTGACCTGTGAATGGGCACCGATCCCTAGCCAACGCGGAGAGATCCTCTCTCTTCTCGTTGAACCCAGCAATCATAGCCAATCACAGCATTTTGCAATTCTTGCGCGACAGATACTCGCAATTCTTGAAGCGGGCGAGGGACGTTCGCGCCCCGTGCCGGACGATATCGCCATCACGACTGAAGTCGCAGACTACCTCGGTGGCAGGGGCTGGTCCGACGTTGTTTCGAATTCGGACTATCGCAGGTACGACGATGTGTTGCGTTTGACGTTGGACTGCACGACAGCACAGATCCGCAAGGTTGAGGCACTTCTCGTCGCAGCCAGGGATCGCGGGGAAATCAGCTTTGGTCTGCATCGGCAGTCCCACGCTCTGATGACCTGCTTAGTGCCTTCTGGCAATCGCGCTTCCCACCTTCATTTCCTGGACGGCATGGGCGGCGGATATACGAAGGCGGCCGCGATGCTGGAGGCTCAAAGTTCGGATGGTTAAGCGCGCGTACCGTCGTGTCCGACCGAATTTCCCAACCAGAAACGAGATAACAAGTAGAATACTTGTGTAAGGAGCGCGCGGTTCGAATCCCATCAAGCGAAGATCTGTTGGTTCGCGTTCGGCGCGAAGCGGACAATGGAATGATCGCTAACGTAACAATTGGGTCCCCAGCCAGTTTTCGTGCGGCTATGAATTTTGTTTTCGGTTCTACGAAATCGCTGAGCCGCCTGCTGCAAAAAGTCGGTAAGTAGCTGAAAAAAATACATTTTTCGTCAGGATATTTGCCTACCAAAAGGCGGGGTCTGCAGGCATAAAATTCGCCTGCCTGGAGACCTTGGATTCTCACATGATTTCAATGGCTTATCGAAATCACCTTGAAATCCCTCTATTTTTCCGTCGCGAGCGACCATGGATGCCACCTTTGTGCCCTGGCTTTGGGCCTCAGTCAACATGTGCTTGGAGCGGCAATAATTTCCGCTTCTGGACCCAAAACGGACGTCGTCCTTTCCTCCGTATCATAGAACCCTCTGGACCTTGTAAGGCCACCTCTGGCAAACTGCGGCTGATCGAGAAGTTCGAGCTCGATGCCGTCCGGCATCGTCCAACACTGCTGACCGAGCTCGACGATCTTTCCCTGGCGCTGAAACGCATGTCGAACGGTCTTTCCGCCTTCGCGCGTTTCATGCCAGTTGATGTCGTCCGTCCCCCTAGTTGACGGTCGCATCGAGCCTAAGCCTGGGGGTGAGCTCCGGGAGATAACCGTGCTGTTTGCGGACTTGCCAGGATTCACCGAGCTCACGGAAGAACTTGGTGTCGGTGTCGAGCCAAGCCTGACACGCTTTCTGACGCTATCGATTGCCGCCATTCATGCCGAGGGCGGTACCGTCGATAAATTTATCGGCGACTCGGTGATGGCGATCTGGAATGCACCACATGACGAGCCGGATCACGCTCTGCGCGCCTGCCGCGCGGCGGCCTCGATCCGCGACGCCATGCATGCCATACCGCAAATCTCGCCCAAGCATAACGCAGTTCGTGTGCGGATCGGCCTCAACACTGGCGTGGCGCTGGTCGGCAATATCGGTTCGGCCGAACGCCTGAGCTACACGGCGATCGGCGATGCGGTGAACCTTTCCAGCCGTCTGGTGGGCGTCGCCAAGGAGCATGGTGTGGAGATCGTGTTGAGTGGCGAGACGCTCGCCCGGACGGACGGAAAACTGCGCACACGATCGCTCGGAGAAACGCCCATTCGTGGCAGGTCCAAGCCGGTTGCGATCTTCACCATTAACGACCCATCGGCCATGGACTAAGGCATAAGATACCATGCATGACACATCACCTCTTTGCCGATTCTGTCCTGCAGCCCTGAATGACCGCTCGACTGGGTTGCTCATCGCGCCGACCAACTGCTCCATTCGCTGGCGTACGCCGAAATCCATTACTCGTGAATCAGTGTCCGCTGTTGGCGCGCATCCCGGTCTCACAAGGGAATTCGTCGAGCGACCGCTTTCCCCCTGTTGGAGACACTGGCTGGTTTGGCACGAGAGCGGCCGCTTCGGGCCGACAGGCGACTTGGACCATGTCCGGAACGCGCCCCCGCTCCGGCCGGAAAGGCCGGTGGAGTCACTTCCCAAGAGCAGACGTTCCCCCGAGGCGAGTTTCCCGATCCGCGCTACTCGCCTATGCTGGAAAGCAATTCGCCGAGCTGTTCCAACTGCTCCGGCAATGCGGCCGCCCCGCCCTGTAGTGCTTCCTCAAGCGCCTCCTTGGACGGATAGACTTCGTGGAGATTCAGCAGCGTTTTCCCGCCCTGGTCCTCGAAGGTCACGGTCGTGACCGCGCCCTCTTCGCCCTCGTCGTTGGTCCAGACGATGCGCTCGTTCGGAACCACCTCGAGATACTTGCCGTAGAAGGCCATGGTGTCCGAACCGCCGGCGCCGAATTCCAGCCGATATTTGCCGCCGGTACGGACGTCCATATCGCACGATACGAGCGAAACGCCGGATGCCGATTTTGGCACCCACCAGCGCTGGAACAGCTCGGGCTGGCTCCACGCCCTGTAAACCGTGCTCGGCGGCGCATTGAATGTCCGCGTTACAACGAGTTCGCGATCCCCTTTGCGCTCGACTGACGTGCGGTTCTGAGCACCACCTGCACTGTTAACTTGCTGATTCATCGCTTCCCTCCTGTTTCATCTCGCTGATGATTTCGTCCAATGCTTCGAAGCGGGCCTCGAAGAGCTTGCGATGCGCCTCGATCCACTCGGCCTCTGCCTTGAGGCCGCGTTTCCCAAGCTTGCAGGTTCTCACCCGTCCGACCTTCTGCGTGACGACGAGCCCCGCCCGCTCGAGAACCTGGACATGCTTCTTCATGCCGGTCAGCGTCATCTGGAACGTATCCGCGAGACTGGTGATCGACGCGTCCCCTCGCCCGAGCTGATCGATGATCCCGCGGCGGGTCGCATCGGACAGCGCCGCGAACGAGAAATCGAGGGGAGGACTTGCATACTGAACCATATAGTTCAGTGTTTATCTTGCTCGCGCAGGAAACGCAAGCGTCCCGAACTTTCCCTGTCGTAGATCGGTCATTCGAGATCACACCCCGCGGCGGCGGCAGCGAAATCGTCTGCTTTCGGCGAATGGCCGTCGGTGTTCGGCGATGCGAAGATGACGACGACGCTACTCGACCGCCTGCCCCCCATTGAGATCGTTGAAACCGGAAGCGAATCCTGGCGTTTAAAGAACCGCTCTCAAAGTTAAAGCCGAAAGACCCCAGTCACCCGTACTTGGCCTACCCTTTTGCAACCCTGATCAGCGCCGGGCAGGCCAAGCGCTGATCGTCTACAGGGGGTGGAGATCGCACGCCGATAAGGGGTCAGTTTTGTGCGCCGATTGACAGATAGGCGTTCGTCACGCCGAGCAGTGCGCGTGAAAAGCCGCTTGACAAAACGCGTCGGCTGCCACTATTGGGTAATCGATCACCCAAGGAGGATGGTGAAGATCGTGGCAGTATCGCTTTCTGACATCGCGGAACGTGCGGGCGTCTCGGTAAAGACGGTTTCCGGCGCATTGCACGGCGGCTCCGCCCGCATGTCGGACGATACGCGCCAGAAGATCAAGGCCATTGCGGAAGAACTCGGCTACGTGACCAACCTTGCAGCGCGTGGCGTGCGTCAGGGCTGGCTGCCGCTGGTCGGCGTCGTCTCCGACGGCCTCATCACTTCGCCCTTCGCCACCGAGATCGTGCGTGGCCTCGACGGGGCGGCCCGCGGCGCCGGCATGGCGGTCTTTGCGGTCAACCACAGCAGCGGCCAGTCTATCGGCTCGGTGCTCGACGAGGTGCAGCAGTTCCGGCCGCGCGCCGTTGCTTATGCCGCCATGTACCACAAGGATGTCGCCCTGTCGGACAGGTTGGCGGGCGGCGTCGGCGTCATGATCAACTGCCGCGAAGCTGCCGGCCGCGTCACCGCGCTGGTGCCGGACGAAGAGGGCGGCGCGCGGGAGATCGTGCGTTATCTCCTCGTCGCCGGCCGCCGGCGCATCGCCTTCATCAACCTGCCGGGCATTCTCGCCGGCACGCTACGCGAAATGGGGTTTCGTGCAGCACTTGAGGAGGGGGGCATCGACCCCGTCGGCGTGTTACCGGCGGTGCGCCGCAGCGTCTACAGTGACCGCGCGCCAAGCCTTGTTGCCTCTCATGTGGAGGCGCTTTTGAAATCCGGTCAACGGCCGGATGCCATCTTGTGCGGCAATGACCGCGTGGCGATGGAAGTCTATGCGGCGCTTGCCCGCGCCGGCCTTCGCATTCCGGATGATATCGCGGTGGCAAGCTTCGACAACCAGGTCGAGCTAGCCTCGCGGCTGGACCCGCCACTGACGACGATGGCCCTGCCGCACCGCGCCATGGGCCGCCTCGCCATAGAGATCCTGCTGGCCGAGCAGCCCGAACCGCCGCATCTGCGGAAACTGCCGTTCCATCTGGTCGAACGGGCATCCGTCTGAACATCGAATAGTGTCCAACAGGAGGAGAATACCAAATGAGGGTTTCAATGGGTAATCGTTTACTTTCTGCACTCTTCGCGTCCGCCGCGCTGGTCGCAACCGCCGGTTTTGCCGAGGCGAAGACCGTCATCCACGTTATGCACCAGGGCGATCCCGGCTGGGTGAAGGCCTATGGCGACGTTGCCACCCGCTTCGAGGCCGCCAATCCCGATGTCGACATCGAGATGATCTACGCGCCGCACGATGCCTATAACGAAAAGTTCAGCGCCGCCGTCATGGCCAAACAGCTGCCCGATATCATGGAACTCGATGCTCCGTTCCTCGCCAATTATGTCTGGTCCGGCTATCTGCAGCCCGTCAAGCCGCTCATTGACAAGGATCTGCTCGATGACATGACGGATTCGAATATCGCCCAGGGCACCTATCCGATCGACAAGGACCTCTATGCGATCGGCCTCACCGACTCCTCGGTCGTGCTCTACGGCAACAAGAAATATCTTGAAGCCATTGGCGCCCGCATTCCGAAAACGGTCGACGATGCCTGGACCCGCGAGGAATTCGAAGGCTATCTCGAAAAGCTTTCCAAGTTCGAAGGCGTGAAGTGGCCAATCGACACCTTCCGAGGTTACGGCATCAAGACCGAGTGGATCACCTATGCCTACGGCCCCCTGCTCGAAAGCGCCGGCTGCGACCTGATCGACCGCAAGACTTGGACGGCCAGCGGCACGCTCGATGGCGAGGCCTGCGTCAAGGCGCTGACGATGATGCAGGACTGGGTGAAGAAGGGCTGGGTCGTACCGACTTCGTCGGGCACCAACCAGTTCTACGCCGAGGGACAGCCGGCCGCGCTCGCCGTGGGCGGCCACTGGTTCTACGCGGAGGCATCGGCAGCGATGAAGGACAATATCGTCGTCATGCCGCTGCCGAAGATCGGCGACAAGGGCGTGAGCCCGAACGGAACCTGGATCTGGGGCATTTCCGCGACCTCGGAAAACCCTGAGATCGCCGGCAAGTTCCTGAGCTTCCTGCTGAAGGACAAGGAGTACCGGGAGTACGCCAAGACCCAGTCCGCCTATCCGGGCCTGAAGAGCTTCGCCGCCGAATCCCCGCTCTATGCGGAAGGCGGTCCGCTCGCCATCGCCTTTGAGCAGGCTTCCAAGACCGCGGTCGCCCGTCCGCCGCACCCGGCTTATCCGACGATCACCTCGGCCTTCATGCAGGCCGTCGACAAGATCTTCAACGGTGGTGACGCGCAGGAAGCGCTGACAGCCGCTGCCAAGAAGATCGACGAGGATATCGAGGACAACTCCGGCTACCCGCCCTTCGACGAGCAGCAGTAAGGGGTTTTGACGGGGCCGGTTCTCCGGCCGGCCCTGGGCTATCTCGGGGGATGACCGATGAGGAGGAAACAATGACTTTGCAAGAGACCTCCACGCCCGCTTTGCGGCGTCCGGCGAAACGCCGCGACAAGCAGCGGCTCTGGCAGGAAATGGCGATGATCGCGCCTGCCGTTCTGCTTCTGGCCATATTCCTGATCACGCCGTTCCTCCTGTCCTTCTGGACGGCGATGACCAACCAGCCGCTGGTGCCGCGCCCGACCCCGGTGCGCTTCGTCGGCCTCCTGAATTTCGAGCGCGTCTTCACCGATCCGCTGTTCTGGACCTCGCTGTGGAACGTTACGCGCTTCACCATTTGGGTGCTGCCGGTGCAGTGCGGCCTCGCCTTCCTGACCGCGCTACTTTTGCATCAGAAGCTGCCGATGCAAAACCTGCTGCGCGGGCTGTTCTTCCTGCCGGCGATCACCTCCATGGTGGTGGTCTGCGTCATCTGGGGCACGCTGTTCCAGTATCCGAGCGGCCCGCTCAACCAGATCGTCGGTTTCCTTTCCGGCGGCACGATCCAGCCGATCGACTGGCTCGGCGATCCCAACTGGGCGATGTTCTCCATCGTGTTGCTTTCAGCCTGGCAGGCCTATGGCTTTCAGATGATCATCTACCTCGCCGGCCTGCAGGGCATTCCCGAAGAACTATACGATGCCGCCCGCATCGACGGGGCAAGCGTGCTGCGCCGCTTCTGGCACGTCACCATGCCCGGCCTTCGCCCGACCCATGTCTTCGTGCTGGTCATCACTACCATCCAGGCCTTCAAGCTCTATACGCAGGTGGCGATCCTCACCCAGGGCGGCCCGAAGGAAAGCACCGAAACCGTTGTCCACTACATGGTGCGCGCCGGCTTCGAGGAGCAGAAACTCGGCTACGCATCGGCCGTTTCCGTCATCCTCTTCGTCATCGTTCTTCTGATCGCGCTCCTGCAACGCAAACTCCTGAGGCGCTTCGATGTCTGATATCGCTTTGAGCCAGCCCGCCCCGCTGGCAATCGCAAGGGGCAGCGGCAAGAGAAGCCTGCGCATCGTGCAGAGCCTCTGCATCCTGGTCATCGCGCTGGTGATGATCTCGCCGCTGTTCATGCTGCTGATCGCCAGCCTGAAGGACGACCGCTTCCACATCCTCGCCGACATGGGCAGCTTCCGCGCCTTCTGGGTCAGCGACCCGACGCTGTCGAACTACAAGGAGATCGCCCATTTCTCCGGCGAGCTGGCCTATGGCCGATATCTCTTCAATTCGCTGGTGATCCTCGTCGCCACAGTCGTCTCGGGTCTGGTCATCAATTCCATGGCTGGCTTCGTTCTGGCCTGGGGCTCGCTGCGCGGCAAGGCGGCGCTCTTGGCGCTGGTCGTCGCGCTCTATGTCATCCCGCAGGAAAGCATCATCATGCCGCTCGTCGTCATGATGTCGCGGGCGGGGCTGACGGATACCTTCGCGGTGCAGATCCTGCCCTGGGTGGCAAGCCCGCTCTATGTCTTCCTCTTCTACCAGTTCTTCGCGCAGCTGCCGAAGGAACTCTATGAAGCGGCGGAAATGGATGGCGCATCGGCCTTCCGCATCTACCGGTCGATCTACATGCCGCTCAGCCTGCCGGCGCTCGCCACGGTCTCGATCCTCATGGGCATCGAAAGCTGGAACCAGTATCTCTGGCCGACGCTGGTCACCCAGACCGACTATGCTCGGCCGATTGCCGTCGCCATCGCCACCTTCTTCGGACAGGACAGCATCTACTGGGACCGTGCCATGGCCGCCTCGGTGCTGATGATGATCCCCGTCCTCATTCTCTATCTGGCTTTCCAGCGCTGGTTCGTCAGTTCATTCGTCGGCTCCGCCGTGAAAGGTTGATTATGTCTCTGCAGGCAAAATGCGAAACGTCAGCACCTGAAACCATCGAAGCGGAGCTCCCCGAAGGCACGGTGCTGCATCTCTGGCTGAAGGCGCGCCGTGCCGGCGGCGAGGCGAAGCTCTTCGTCGCGGTTGATGGCAACGACATCGGCGAGCCCTCGACCCGCCGCACGGGGGAATTTGAGTTCTTCGCTGTGACGCTCGCGAAAGGCGGTCGTGCCACGCTGTCTTATGATGCGACAACCACAGCGCTTTCCGTCGCTTATGCCTTCCGGCCGGAAACCGTGATGAAGGAGGGCATCCGCGTCCTGCACAGCGACGCCCGCACCGCCGCCCCCGACGTGCCCGACAGCTACCACTTCCGTCCGCCCTTCGGCTGGATGAACGATCCGAACGGTTTTGGACGGTTCGGCGGAAACGCTCACCTCTTCTACCAGCATTATCCTCATGAGCCGCGCTGGAACACTATGCACTGGGGCCATGCTCTCTCGAAGGATTTCGTACGCTGGACACATCTGCCCATCTTCCTCTTCCCGACAGCGCATCTATCGGAAAAGGACGATGGCCGCGGCGGCGCCTTCTCCGGCTCGGCGATCCCCGGCACCGGCCCAGAAGGCGAGGAAATCCGCGTCTTCTACACCGAGCATGTGCGTGATCGGCAACCGGAAGAGCAAATCCAGCTTTCCGCCGTCAGCCGCGACGGCATCGTCGCCGGCCCGTCGGAAACCGTGATGCCGCTGCGACCGGAAGGCTTGAACCTCACCACCGATTTCCGCGACCCCTATGTCTTCAAAGGCCCGGACGGCCGCTGGAAGATGCTGCTCGGCAGCCGCGACAGGCAGGGCGGCGTCGTACTGCTCTATGAAACCGCAGACGCGCAAGGCGCCGATGGCTGGACCTTCCTCGGCGTCATCCATCGCGAGGACGGTTTCGGCATGACGGCGGCGGAATGCCCCTGCATGGTGCCGCTTTCCGGCAAAAACGCAGAAACCCGCTGGGCGCTGATCTTCGGTCTACTCACCAGCCGCGACCCGGCCACCGGCCGCCGCAACCTCACCTCCGTCATCGTTGGCGGTTTCGATGGCCGCACCTTCACGGCGGAGTTCGAGCAGGAGTTGGATTTCGGTTCGGATGCCTATGCCTTCCAGGCCTTCGTTGATGGCGACGAGCCGGTCGGCATCGCCTGGCTCGCCAACTGGACGGATTTTTCCAAGAAGGACGATTTCCCGACGACCATGACCCTGCCGCGCCGCGTGCTTCTCGACGGCGACGCCGTGCTGACCCCGCCGGTCGCAGCCGTCGAAAGCCTGCGCCATCAGTTGCTGGACGATACCGCGCTTGCCGCCGGCAAGACCGTGCCGCTCGGCACCGGCGCCGTCGAGATCGTACTTGATCTCACCGAGCCGGGCGCCGCCTTCGATCTCACCTTCGATCATCCGGATGTCGATCTAGGCGTGAAACTCGATACCGATGGTCTGGCGATTGTCTTCGATGCTCGCACCGATAAGACGCCGCCACGGTACGTCGCCACCGGCGCGAAACCGTCGAGCCTGCGCATCTTCCTCGATGCCGGCTCCATCGAGGTCTTCGCTGACAACGGCCGCTGGACGGGGTCCAAACGCATTCCGGGCTTTGCCGCCGCACGTTCGGCAACGCTCACCGGCGCCGTCGCCGAGGCAGGCGTCTGGCAATTGAAACTGTGAGGGAGGACAGACAATGGCATCGGTAGCAATCGACCGGGTTCTGAAGCAATACGGCGCGGCCTCCGTTATCCACGGGGTTTCCGCGGATATCGAGGACGGTGAGTTCGTCACGCTCGTCGGGCCGTCCGGCTGCGGCAAGTCCACGCTTCTGCGCATGCTGGCGGGGCTAGAGGATATCAGCGGCGGTGAAATCCGCATCGACGGCCGCGTCGTCAACGACGTCGCGCCGAAGGAGCGCGATATCGCCATGGTGTTCCAGTCCTATGCGCTCTATCCGCACATGACGGTGCGCGAAAATATGGGCTTTGCCCTGAAGTTGCAGGGGCGCGATAAGGCGACAATCGACAAGCTGGTGAGCGAAGCCGCCGGCATTCTCGCACTTGAACCCCTGCTGGAGCGCCTGCCGAAACAGCTTTCCGGCGGCCAGCGCCAGCGCGTCGCCATGGGCCGCGCCATCGTACGCCATCCGAAAGTGTTCCTCTTTGACGAGCCGCTGTCCAACCTCGACGCCAAGCTGCGGGTGACCATGCGCAGCGAGATCAAGGAGCTGCATCAGCGCCTTGGCACTACCATCGTTTACGTCACCCACGACCAGATCGAGGCGATGACCATGGCCGACAAGATCGTCGTCATGCGCGCCGGCCGCATCGAGCAGATCGGCAAGCCGCTCGATCTCTACGACCGCCCAGATAACACCTTCGTCGCCGCCTTCATCGGCTCGCCGTCGATGAATCTCTTCGAGGGTGGCGTCAGCGACGGCGGCTTCCGTATCGAAGGCGGTGTTTCCCTGCCGCTTCCGCCACAATTGATCCAAAGCGCGGCGCGCACCTACGGCATCCGCCCGGAAGACCTCGACATTGCGGAGACGGGCATTGCGGCCACCGTGCTGACTGTCGAGCCGACCGGTGCGGAGACCCATCTTTCGGTGCGTGTCGGCACGCAGACGGCAACCATCGTGCTGCACCGGCGGGTGGATTTAAAGCCCGACCAGCAAATCCACCTCGCGCCCAAATCCGAGAAAATCCACCTCTTCTCCGCCGAAGGCAATCGCATAGATTGATCCCCCGGCGCCTCCCGCTGAGCCGCGTCGGCAATCCCTACGATAATGCGAAGGCCGAGAGATTCATGAGGACCCTGAAGGAAGAGGAGGTGGATGGTCAGGCGTATCGCAGCCTGGACGATGCAAGGACCAGGATCGGCGAATTTCATCGAGGTCGTTACAACAGGCAGCGCCTGCACTCGGCCCTCGACTATCTCGCGCCAGACGCTTACGAAGCCAGTCTCCCGGAACAGCGGCAAGAGACAGCAGACGCAATTCACAGCAGGGAGAACTGGCAAAGGGTCGCGAACTCGTTGCCCCGCCCATCTTCCCTTCCCTGGCGTCGGTCATATTCGCGCCGAAGGCCTGGGCTCCTTCTCCTGGCATCCCAGCGAATATCGGAACCGCGCGGGCCAATAAGCCTGACGAAGCGTGCCGCCCCGGACTGGTTCATAGGCTTGATCGTTGCCAGCCCATTGGCAAGGGTTGTCAACCTCGAGCACTTTGGACGCGCAGGCGCATCTCCGGCAGGTTCATTCACGACCTCGCCGATTGAACGAATAACGACAGCCGCACGACCACCATTGCGGCCAAGAATGTTATTGCTGCAAAAAGAACCCATCGTCGTTGGCGAGCGAGAAGCTGTAGTTCTTGCCGCCACTGCGATGGCAGAACTCGGATGCTGGCACTCGCCGATCGCAGTCAAGCGCCGGCCGGCCAGTTCGATAGGCTCGCCATGTCATAGACACTGGGCGGCGGACGAAATTTGGATGGCGCCATTCCCGGCCGCTGTCCCCTTGCTGCGATTCGATGCTTACTCGGCGGCCTGTGATAGGGGAATGATATTGGGCTCCGGCAAGGCAACCCTCGTCAGAAATTCGAAGTCGTCCACCATGTGGTGGACATCCGATCCGGTTATGGCGACCGTCCAATAGTCGCGGCCGGCGCCGAAAACCGTTGAAATCTGCACGACCTCCCAGGCGCCTCCGGTTTCCCTGCGTCTTGCCCAGTAGAAGCATTCAGGCTCCAAGGCCAACAACTCAAGCATCCGCGAACTCCCACATTGCCCAACTCGCATGCCACAATTGAACCGTGCACCGGGCCGAAATCCTACCGAGTGCCGGTACCCCACCGGGCGGCGACCATACATGAGGATCCCTCGGTTGTCATCGGCGTTGATGCCTGGGGATCGCCGACGCCAAGATCAAAGACGGGCAAGATCGATGGGTCGGTGCTGCGCATCTGCTTCGAGCCGACCTGGTGCCGGAAGCCTGGGCACTAAGCGAAGGCCCGAGAGCTTCGTGCCGCGCTCCGTGAGCGGATATTTTACGTGCGGCTGCGCAGGACCGTCTATCCGGCGACCACCGGCGTTCCTTGCAAAGGATTGCGTATCCCTATTTCCAGCGGCAGTGTGAGCGACGCAGACGCGGCCAAGCGTCCTGCGACAACGGACACAATCTGACCCCTGTGAACCATCAGTCAATTCCGGCGTTTCTCAGGTCGGTTAAGGTGGGAGCGCCGTCAGGCAGCAAGCTCTCTGAAAACTAATCCGCCCAGATCCAGATGATAACGACCGGCAGCGCAATCAATGCCGCCCAAGCGAGCCAGAACGCTCGTGGCCAGCGCTTTTCTGATGGGCCGTCCGAATGATCCGGAATATCGTCTGTCATTCCGTGGCTTTCTCACCCGCGGTCCATCTATGCTTCATCAAAGTTTCCCTTTCCAAGGCACCAGCAGAGCCTCCAAAAACCGGATCGCGGCGGAAAATGCGAAAGCGCAGATGGCGATAATGCCGATGCCAACGAAGACGACGTCGGTTGCGAGGAATTGGGAGGCCGACATGATCATGAAGCCGATACCGCGTGTGGAGGCGATCAACTCGGCAGCGACAAGGGTTCCCCAACCGATGCCGACGGCGATTCGCACTCCAGTCAGAATTTCAGGCAGTGCCGATGGCAGTACGATATCTATGAAAAGCTGCAGGCGGCTTGCGCCGAGCGAGCGGGCCGCGTTGACGCGCTCGATCGGCAATGATCGGACACCGGCCTGGGCCGATAGGCAGATGGGAGCGAACATTGCGAGCACCAGCAACGTGATTTTCGATGTCTCGCCAATACCGAGCCAGATGATCATCAAGGGTAGATAGGAGAGGGGAGGAAGCGGCCAGTAGAACTCGATGGGCGTATCGAGAATGCCCTTTGCCCAACGATTGAGCCCCATCAGCAGGCCCAGCGGAATGCCCGCGGCAACCGCGACGATCCCGGCAACGACGATGCGAAACAGGCTGGCGCGAATATGCTCGAACAGGGACGCACCCGCATAACCATCGCGATAGACGACGCTGATCTGAGCAAGGACCTCGTCAGGTCGCGGAAGGAAAAGACGTGGGACGAGACCGAGTTCTGAGACGAGCCACCAGAGAAAGACGATCGCAACCCCCGTTGCGATGCTGATCGAAACCGTCGGCTGTTCGCCGACCCCGAAACTCGCCATTTTCACGACCTTGACCTGCGGCTTCGAAGGTACCGTGGCGAGTGACGATGTATCTGTTACCTCACTCACGCGGCGCTCCTGAAATCGTTGCCTCGGTGAAGAATGCTGCGGATCTCCTCGCGCAACTCCGCGAACTCCGGCGAGGCCTTGATGGAGCGCGCATCGCCGGTTTCGGCAAAGCGCTTTACGAAATCGAGATCGAAATGCGCTACGACGCGGCCTGGCCGCGGCGACATCAACAGGACCTGAGTGCCGAGAAACAGCGCTTCTTCGATCGAGTGGGTGATGAAGAAGACTTTTTTGGCCGTTTTCGCCCAGACAGAAACCAATAGTTCCTGCATCTGCTCCCGCGTCAGGCTGTCGAGCGCGCCGAAGGGCTCGTCCATCAACAGGATGTCCGGATCGGTCGCGAGAGCACGCGCGATTCCGACGCGCTGGCGCATGCCGCCGGAAAGCTCGTAAGGAAAGGATTTGGCGAATTCGGCAAGGCCGACGAGGCGGAGCAATTCCAATGCTTGGTCATTTCGCGCCTGTCTCTTGACGCCAGCGAACTTCAAACCGAGAGCCACGTTTTCGATGACGGACGTCCATGGCAGAAGCGAATCCTTTTGGAATACGACGCCGCGATCGGCGCCAGGGCGCTGGACGGCGCGGCCATCGAGTGTGATCGCTCCTTCCGAGAGCGGAAGGAACCCTGCGATGGCGTTGAGCAGGGTGGACTTGCCGCACCCCGAAGCGCCGAGCGCGACGACGAAACCACTCTCGGGGATATCGAACGATACCCGATCCAGCGCATGAACGGTTCGGCCATCGCGGGCTGCAAAGAAAACGCTGGCACGATCGACTTTCAGCATCTGTCATTTCCATAAGGTTCGACGCCGGCGCACTGGATTGCGCGCCAGCGTCAGGGAGGATCAGTTCGTGGCGTTGTTCAGCGCATCGGCGGTAACAAAGTTGCCGTAGTTCGGCAGGACGTCCGACACTTTGCCCTGTTCTTTCAGGAATGTTGCGGTGTCCTTGAGGATCTTCGCCGCGCCAGACTTCTCGCCGCCGCCAAGCCAGGCGTCGGACGCCTGCACCTCTGGCGTCAAGAGCGTCAGGTTCTTGAGTGCCGCAGCCTGCTGTTCAGCGGTGCCGCCCAGGAGCTTGGCAAGCGACTTGGCATTGTCGCTATCTGGACCCCATGCCGCCTTGTCGGCTGCGAACGATGCATAGTTCTTCGTGATGACCGAAGCGAAGCTCTTCAGGAATTTGGGATTGTCTGCCGCAAATTGCGATGTCGCCACCCAGGCGGAGAAGGTCGGTGCGCCCTTGTCGGCGACATCCCTGGATGTAACGAGCACCTTGCCGTTCTTCTTGAGTTCGGTCAGCGCCGGATCCCAGACGAAGCCGCCGTCGATGTCGCCGCGGTTATAGCTCGCAACGATCTCAGGCTGGGGAATTGCGAAGACCTGAACATCCCTCTCGGACAGGCCGAGTGACTTGATCAGCGCGAGCAGTTGATAGTGGTCGGTGGAAACCGGCGCTGCGGCAAGCTTCTTGCCCCTCAGATCATTAAGGCTCTCAATGCCCGCGTCGTTGCGCACGACCAGCGCTTCGTCGATGCCCGAGATCGACGAGAGGTAGAAGGCCTTGACCTCCAGCCCGCGCGAGGCCGCAGCTGCAAACGGGCTCGAGCCGACATAGCCGATCTGTACGTCACCGGAGGCGATGGCGGCGAAGATCTCGGCGCCGGAGTTGAATTTGCGGAAGTCGATATCGTATCCGGTCTCCTTCGCAAAGTCGCCATTGGCGATGGCCACGGATGAGGGGAGGGCGTCGGTCTGATAAGCGACCACAACCTTCCTGTCCGCTGCATCAGCAGTGGCAGCGGCGATGGTCAGGCTGCCGACGCCGATCACGACTGCAGCCAGTAGATTTTTGATATTCATGGTGATGCCCCTTTTTTCCCTGGCCTTCGAGCCGAATAAAATCACGCTCAAAACCTAGCGTCGGAGAAAGGCAAGGAAGAGAAATACCAAACTATAATCATAGATTATGGGGATAAATATTTATCGTCGCTGGCGCCTCTGCGGATTGTTTTAGGGGTGCAGCGTCCCCACGCCCGGGCCAAACCCTCTACCAAACTTGGTCGGGGGCCGCAGACCGCGCGACAAAAATATCACACTTCCTCTTGCATGCCCTTGTCTTCGAATTAAATTTATAGATACCCGGTCGCCCAGTAATGGGGCCGGGCTGAGTCAAGCAGGCGTCAAGACGTCTTCGGCTTGGCGCTGTCTTGTATCCATGTTGCTTCGAAGGAGGATATGGCTATGAGAAGCACTTTCGATTTCTCCCCGCTCTTCCGGTCGAGCGTCGGCTTCGACCGAATGTTGAACGCGCTTGAGGCTGCGAGCCAAACGGTGCCAGCGGAAAACTGGCCCCCGTACGACATCGTGAAGTCCGGCGAGGACGACTATCGTATCGTCATGGCAGTGGCCGGCTTCTCGCAAGACGATCTGAGCATCACGCATGAGCAGAATATGCTGATCGTGTCGGGCGAAAAGGCCGACAAGGATGCTATCCAGTACCTGCATCGCGGCATTCCAAGCCATATGTTCGAGCGTCGCTTCGAGCTTGCCGACTATGTCAAGGTCACGGCAGCCAAGCTTGTCGATGGTCTGCTGACGATAGATCTGAACCGCGAAATCCCCGAGGAGATGAAGCCGCGCCGCATCGAGATCGCAGGCGAAACGGCACTCCAGCAGGGGAAGGTGCATCAGATCGACGCCGAGGCGGCCGCTTAAGCACCCCAAATCCAGCGTTGTAGGCAGGTGCCGGGCAAGTGCCCGGCACCAAGAGTGATTTCTGGGAACAGAAAGGAGAATCGTTATGACCGTCCGTGACTTGATCCCGTGGAGCCTGAACAACGGCTCGAAGGTTCCCTCACCGATCGGCGACAAAGAGCAAAATCCATTCCTGTCACTGCACCGTGAAATGAACCGGCTGTTCGATGACGTGTTCCGTTCCTTCGACAGCCGTTTTTCCGGCTTTGGCAGCTTAGCGTCCTTCAACGGCGGCTGGCCAAATGTCGAGGTGTTCGAGACGGATGAGAAGATCAAGGTGGCAGCCGAGCTGCCCGGTCTTGAGATAAAGGACGTCGAGGTCCTGCTGGACAACGGCGTGCTGACCCTGAAGGGCGAAAAGCGCTCGGAAACCGAAGATGGAGAACGGCAATTCTCGGAGCGCTACTACGGCCGCTTCGAGCGTCGAATACCGCTCGGCTGTGAGGTCGAGGAGGACAAGGTCGACGCAACTTTCCGCAACGGCGTGTTGAGCGTTTCGCTGCCAAAGACCGAAAAGGTGCAGTCGCGGGTCAAGCGCATTACGATCAACAGCTAAGGCACGCTTCAAGGCCAGCGGCATCCTAAGGGACCGCTGGCTGTCCTTCGCCAACTGCGGAGGGATGAAAGATGGAGGACCTTATCGCCGCAACTTGCCCACAAAAATCCGCGCTAAAACAGGCGCTGCCTGATGATGGTCTGGCCGCAATCACCTCAACCGATGTCCAAACCGACACCCGGGCAACGGGGTGCTCGCTATTTCCAGATGATGCCCTTGCGCACATCTTCAAGCCGGGCCGCAATGTGATGACGTCTGGTTCGACCCCCGCCAAAGGCTGGTGCCTTGCGTTCGAGCGCCGCAGGGCGCGCTTCATCGAGCCGTTGATGGGCTGGACGGGCGATAACGATCCGCTGACGCAAATCGAACTCCGCTTCCCGACATTGCAGTCGGCCATACGCTATGCCGATCGCCAAGGGTTGCGCTATGTCGTGCGGGGTGGTTTTTCGGGAAACTCCAGGCCCTCCGTCCCAAAGGATTCGAGCATCCGTTGATGAAACCAACCGTAAAGAAGCGATGCTAAACGCGCGGCCCTTCAGCAGACGATCGGCATTCGGCATCGTCAACCGCATTGCCGGTGTCGCTATTGCCCCGTCTCCCTTACATCTTGGTGTTCCGTCGGGACCTATGCAGCACTTAAGCGTCCGACCTGGCATCGCCCCTGTTGCGCTTGCGGCGCTCAAGACGTTGATCAAGCAGAGGAATGGGGCGAACCTCATTGTATCTGGCTCTCGTGGCGAGCCTTCGATTCTAGGCTTTTCAGCGCTGGCGACCACGGCATTTGGTGCATATGTTGCCGGCGTTGTCGATAGCGTTACGGCGCTGTGGTTTTGCAGCAATTGCCCACTGCGTAGCATACCGGAAGCCTCGGATTTCCCCAGGGGCTGCCTGAGCAGTAGGTCAAAGAAAACAAGTTTTGGCACTCGGTAGCATGGAGTGCTAAATTTTTCATCTCAACCTCTTGAAACCGATTTGCTCCCAAACCAAATCGATTTTCCGCATAGCCCAGAAGGTCAACCTTGAAGGCAGTTTTGTCTAAAAGAGGTGGCGTTTTGTTGGGGCATGGGGCGGCCTGAGACCGATTGTCGCCACGGGCACGGGACGACAACAGTCGGTGGCGCCAACAGGAGGATGAGAGAGGCGAGGGAGGAGGATGACTGCGCATTCGACCTTTGCAACACCCGCAATTGGTGCGTTCGTTTCATTCTTCATGATTTTGGTCCCACTGCCGGCCTTGCCGGCCGAGCCGCAGGCAGGGGCCGTTGCCGCCAAGGCGGGCAGTCTTGCCGATGTACTCGATGGAGTGACGCCGGCCGTCGTCAACATCGCCGTGAGATCTGGAACCCCCGGGGAAGCCAATCCTCTTTATAATGATCCTTTTTTCCGCCGCTACTTCAACCTGCCCGACGCGCAGCCGCGGATGAGCGCCGGTTCCGGCGTCATCGTCGACGCGGCAAAAGGCTATATCCTTACCAACCACCACGTCGTCGCGGGCGCCGACCAGATCATGGTAACGCTGAAGGACCGCCGCCGGCTTTCTGCCGAGCTGATCGGCAGCGACAAGGCGACCGATATCGCGCTGCTGAAGATTAGCGGTGACAATTTGACGGCGCTGCCCTTTGGCGAATCCGACAAACTGCGGGTCGGCGACACGGTCGTCGCAATCGGCAATCCCTTCGGGCTTGGCCAAACCGTCACGGCAGGCATCGTCAGCGCACTTGGACGAAGCGGCATCAACATCGAGGGCTATGAGGACTTCATACAGACGGATGCATCAATCAACCCGGGGAATTCCGGGGGCGCGCTGGTGAGCGCCGAGGGCCGTTTGATCGGGATCAATACTGCAATCATCGCGCCGGCCGGCGGGAACGTCGGCATCGGGTTTGCCGTCCCGATCGCGATGGCCTCAGCAGTGATGAAACAGCTCATCGAGCACGGCGAGGTGCGCCGTGGCCGCATCGGCGTTGCCATCCAAGATTTGACCCCTGATCTTGCACAGGCGCTTGGAATTGCCGACACCAAGGGGGCAGTTGTGAGCAGCGTCGAGGAGCGCTCGCCGGCTGCAGCTGCCGGGTTGCAGGCCGGCGATGTGATAACTAATGTCGGCGATCGCGCAATCGCAGGCTCAACCGATCTTCGCAACCGAATTGGCCTTGCCGAGGTAGGCTCCGAGATCGCAATTACCTATGTGCGCGATGGCGTACGCGACACGGCAAGGGTGCGCATCGAAGCCGATCGTGGCGCAGCAAAAGCTCAGATGCCTGATCGGTTGCAGGGTGCGCGATTTGACGAAGGGTCCGGCAGTGTCTCGGTGGTCAGTGTCGAGGAAACCAGCCCAGCCGCGCGTGCCGGACTTCGCCCCGGCGATGTGATCGTTGCCATCAATCGCAAGCCGATCTCGACGATCACGGATTTGAACGCGGCGTTTGAAGGAGCGACTGAAACGATTGCGCTCGAAGTCGTTCGCGGCGGTCAGAAACTGTTCCTCGTGATCCGCTGAGAGATCAAGGGTCCATGCGACACGTTCATCGGTTGGAAAAAGAGATGAGAAGATCTGCTCGATGGAAAATTGCAAGTTGGAACCGTAGTGTCCAGTCTGGCGTCCGTTCCGGCGCTTTCCCGGCGATCGTTTGTCGGCCTGACGAGCTTTTGGCTGACAACGCCGTACCTGCGAGCACTATCCGCCCGGCGGCGTTTCCAGGTTCAAGAGCACTTGGCCCCCAAATTAGCACTCTATGCAGCCCCGCTTCTTGGGCATCAGACAGGTTTGCTGTTGAATCGAACCCGGCGCAGCGCTGGCTTGCGGGAAGTCCGCGGCCCCTAGGCTGTGATGAAGTCATGTCAGCGCGCAAAGCGCTCGACGGTGACATGAAACCGAAAAGCGCGCGTGAATGCGCGGCCGCAAAAACTGCACCGGATCGACCACAGTCTCATCACGCCCTTGCCGGCATGCTCGATGCCGTTTCGGCTGACGCTATGTTATGTCGCCACAACGACCAGCACGAGAAAGGAGATAGTGCCTGCCAACCACCCTGATCTGCTGCCACTGACAAATACGCCGCGCGTCTGCGGGCGTGGTTTTTACCGCCGATTCTCTGCTCACATGAGGAGGTTTTGTCGATGAAGATCGCTCAGATAGCACCACTTGCGGAACGAGTTCCGCCAAAATTCTACGGAGGAACCGAACGGATCGTCTCGTACCTGACAGAGGAGCTCGTCCGGCAGGGACATGACGTGACCTTGTTCGCCAGCGGCGATTCCATTACGTCCGCTAAACTTGTTTCCTGCTCCGACGTCGCCCTTCGTCTCCATACCAGCATAAAAGACCCTTTGCCGTACCAGGTCGTTATGTTGGAAGAAATCCGCCGGCGCGCTCAGGATTTCGATGTGTTGCATTTCCACATTGATTTCCTGCATTTTCCGGTGATCCGGGAATTTGCTGATCGGACGGTTACAACGCTCCACGGAAGACTGGATCTGCCTGACCTGAAGCCCCTGTACAGAACGTTCGCCGACATTCCGCTTGTGTCGATCTCAAACGATCAACGCGTGCCAATGCCCGCCGTTGGTTGGGCAGGAACCGTCTATCACGGGTTGCCCACCGATGTTCTTCCGTTCGCCGAACGTCCATGCGGTGGATATCTCGCTTTTCTCGGGCGAATTTCACCTGAAAAGCGCCCTGACATGGCAATCGAGATTGCAGCGCGCGTGGGCATGCCGCTCAAGATCGCCGCCAAGGTGGATGCCGTCGACCACGTCTATTGGGACAGCGTCATCAAGCCGATGGTCGAGATGCATCCAAATGTGGAATTCATCGGCGAAATCAACGAACATCAGAAGGCTAGCTTCCTGGGCAACGCCAGTGCTCTTCTCTTCCCAATCGACTGGCCGGAGCCCTTTGGGTTGGTCATGATCGAAGCCATGGCCTGCGGGACGCCGGTGCTGGCCTTCCGTCGCGGCTCGGTTCCGGAGATAATCGAAGATGGCGTTTCGGGGATTGCCGTCGATAGCGTTGCGGAAGCCATTGAAAATATTGAGTGGCTTTTGAAGCTTGATCGTCGGCAGGTCCGCGCTGCATTCGAGCGCCGTTTCACTGCAGAACGCATGGCCAAGGATTATCTGGCAATCTATCGAGGATTGCCTGGTGTGCGCTTGAAAGCTGCGCCGCTACGCCGTGCTGCCGGAGGGACTACAGAACTACAGGTTGTCGCATAGGAGGATCCGTCATGCCGGTGCATAGCCAGGAGATCGCGTCGCCCGCTGTTCGGGGCGGCGGGCCTCCGGTCCAGTTCTTCATTCCCGCGGCTGCGTCTTTGCAGGAGAGGCGGCCGCGCACGTTGAAACATGGCGATACGTTTTGCGTTTTCGACCATAACGGAGATGCTCTGTCAGGCCCAGGGAGTCCAGAAGGACTGTTTCATCGCGACACGCGGCATCTTTCCCACCTCTACCTGACGGTCGGTGGACAGCGCCCCCTTCTCCTGTCGTCTTCGCTCAGGGACGACAATGCGACGTTGACTTGCGATCTAACCAATACAGATCTCTACGACCACGACCGCTTGGCGATCGCCCATGATCTGATTCATGTCCGCAGATCGCGGTTCCTGTGGCAAGGGAGCCTGCATGAACGAATGACAGTGCGCAATTTTGATGATGCGCTACATACGGTTTCCCTGGAGATCGCCTTTGGCGCAGACTTTGCCGATCTTTTCGAAGTGCGTGGTACAAGCCGCGCTCGGCGAGGAAAGATCGGCAGCCCGATCATCAACAGTGATTCCATTTTCCTGAGCTATGACGGTCTCGATGGCAGGAAAAGGGCCACACGCATCAGCTTCTCGCCTCCGCCTGCCGAACTGAGCGCAGGAAAAGTCCGATTTGAGCTCGATCTGCAGCCGCAGAGGACGCAGACCTTTTTCCTGCGCATCGATTGCAACCCGGCAGATGAGGATAAAGCGGGTTTGAAACCATTCTTTATCGCCATGCGTGACGCCCGTCGTGCCCTGCGCGCGTCATCGAAGCGAGCGGCTTCAATCATTTCATCAAACGAGATTTTCAATGAAATGGTCCAACGGAGCGTGTCGGACCTCTACATGCTCGTCACCGATACGGCGGAAGGACCTTATCCATACGCCGGAATTCCTTGGTTCAGCACCGTGTTCGGACGCGACGCGTTGATCACGGCGCTCGAGACATTATGGCTGGATCCGGCAATTGCCAATGGGGTTCTGCGGCATCTCTCTGCCAATCAGGCCACTGATTTTGATCCGATCGCCGACGCCGAACCGGGAAAAATTCTTCATGAAGTACGCTTCGGCGAAATGGCTGAGCTGAAGGAGGTGCCGTTTCGACGCTATTATGGCAGCGTCGACGCAACACCGCTGTTTGTAATCCTGGCTGGCGAGTACTTCAAAAGGACCGGCGACCTGGAAACAATAAGAAGTATCTGGCCAAACATTCGGGCGGCTCTTGATTGGATCGTTGAGCATGGCGACCGCGATGGTGACGGCTTCGTTGAATATGGTCGACAGACGCACGAAGGGCTGATCAACCAAGGTTGGAAGGACAGTCAAGACAGCATTTTCCATGCCGACGGCTCCTTGGCGACTGGCCCGATCGCGCTGGCCGAAGTGCAAGCCTATGCGTATGGTGCCTTTATGGCAGCAGCAGAGCTCTGCCGCAAACTTGGCGAACGTCCGCGCGCCATTGCCTTAACGGCACGCGCAGTTGCCCTGCAGAAGAGCTTCGACGTTGCATTCTATGACGAGGAATTGGAAACGTATGTTTTGGCCCTCGATGGGTCTAAACGCCCCTGCCGCGTGCGTACGTCCAATGCCGGACATGTCCTGCTGACAGGTCTTGCGCTTCCGGGACATGCCGCGGCCGTCGTCCGCACGCTTTTGAGTGGCACTTCGTTTCCGGGTTGGGGAATACGCACAGTAGCTTCGACTGAGGCGCGCTACAATCCCATGAGCTATCACAACGGGTCTATCTGGCCCCACGACAATGCGTTGATCGGGATCGGAATGGCGCGTTACGGACTTAAGAGGGAGGCAGCCAGAATTCTCGAGGGGCTGTTTGCCGCGGCGAGCTACATCGATCTCAGGCGATTGCCCGAACTGATCTGCGGCTTTCCTCGTCGGCGCGCTCAAGGACCGACTTTCTATCCGGTAGCTTGCGCGCCGCAGGCCTGGGCGGCGGCAGCCCCCCTGTCGTTAATACAGTCGTGCCTCGGCATTCTCTTCGATCCGATCGAAGGCCAGGTGACCTTCGATGAACCAGTGCTGCCGGCGTTCCTCGACGAAGTGATCGTCAGGAACCTTTCGATTCCCAAAGGAACAATCGACGTCGCAATTCGCCGGTCCAGAGAAAATGTGGTGGTCGATGTGCTTGACAGAAAGGGAGATGTCAAGATTTTAACGGCTGCATGAGAGAGGCGACGGCCTCAGAAAGAACGTCCCCAACAGGGTCGAACAGCAAGCGGAAAACTCGCCGAGACCGATGGGGACTTCCCTTCACCGCGAAGGACAATGCGTCTGACGCATCAGGATCCGCTCGGGACGGCAACGTCGAATGCGGCACCTTCGCATAGATCGTCGGCAAGCTGTATCGTGCCGCCGTGGGCTGCCAGCATGGCGCGGACGATATCCAGGCCCATGCACGTGCCGCCTTGCTCGCGGCGAGTGGAGAAAACCGTGTAAAGATAAGTTCCCGGTTTCCCGAGAGAATGGATAGCGGAATGCCACACATTGCTGCTGGGAAATTGCATTAAACGTTCGCGATGGCGTCCGTTCCCGACGCCTTGACTCAAGTGGCAGTCCTCGGGCGCGGTTGCGTTCACGTTTGATGGGGGCCGATCAATTGAGTTTCAAAGAGGAACCGGCCTTTCCCGACGGTGATATCTAATTTGCCACTGAACCCAGGGAGGCGACCAGCGCCTTTACGTTCCCGTAGCAATTCTTCCCGCATAGTAAGGTCAAGCAAAACGATAACGGGACGGTTCGGAAACTCATTCGTACCGGGTCCACAGGTTGTCTTAGCGTTTTCGGCGAACAGTCTACTCGGATTCGCAAGCATCCAAGTTCCTGATGAGACAAGATATTACCCTCTTGAGGATGAGTTAGTGGTGACAAATTCCGATAACTTCGATCTAACGAACTGGAAACTCTGCCTGCCGATCGACGAGGATGGTGGAGCCATTGGTACGGCTTTGGAGATCCTGGAACTCACGGGCTTCGAACATTCGTCCTATTTCTACATGGCCGACGATGGGGCGATGGTGTTTCGCGCGATCACTGATGGCGCCTTGACCAAGGGCACGACGTGCGCGAGGTCGGAGCTGCGCGAGATGGATGGTCACTCGTTAGCCTCCTGGAGCTTGGATGAAGGAGGCACGATGACTGCGACCTTGAAGGTCGATGAGGCGCCGCAAATGACGGACGGCGCGGATGGGCGTATCGTCGTCGGCCAGATTCATGGTTCGGAAGACGAACTGGTCAGGCTCTATTGGGAGAATGGTGAAGTCTATTTTAAGAGCGACAAGGGCGGAGACGGCAACGATTCCTTGAGATTCGACCTCACCAATACAAGCGGTGAAACGCCGCAAGTTTCTCTTGGGGAGCAGTTCTCCTACGAGATTGACGTTCACGGAGATACGCTGACGGTCATCCTCTATGCGGGCGGGGACACGTACACGTCGGTAACAACGGTCAGTTCCGCCTGGGATGGCGAACAGTTCTACTTCAAGGCGGGTGCCTACCTTGGAAGCAATGAGACGAACAGTACCGGCGCTGGGCAGGTATCATTTTATGGGTTTGATTTTTCTCACGTACCAGGCGACGGGTTGGGCGGGCTGGTGAGCACGGTGACAGCCGATGACGGGACGAGCGACTATGCGGCAGACTCAACCGGAACGATCGGCAATGATGTGCTTACGGGCGGTGAGCTCGCTGACGTCATCTACGGATATGGTGGCGATGACGTAGTTCGCGCAGGTGCCGGCGACGACAGGATTGTGGGTGGCTCTGGCGCTGACAAGCTGCTGGGGCAGGACGGCGCCGATGTGGTTTCCGCAGGGGCGGGCGATGATATCGTCTATGGCGGGGACGGTAACGATACAATCGATGGCGGTGCCGGCAACGACACACTCAAGGGCGAAACCGGCGCGAATACGATCACCGGCGGCGACGGAGACGATACCGTCTACGGTGGGGCAGGTACCGATGACCTGAGTGGTGACGCCGGTGCCGATACGATCGTCGCAGGTGAGGGCGACGATTTCCTCAGTGGCGGCGCGGATAATGATAGGCTCTATGGCGGTGAAGGCGCCGACCGGCTATACGGCCAAGCCGGTGACGACATGCTAGTCGGTCAGGGCGGCGCTGACCGGCTGGTCGGGGCAGACGGCAATGATACGCTCTATGGCTATAGCGATAGTGACAAACTTTATGGCGACGCAGGAGCGGACAAGCTGGTGGGCGGTGACGGCGACGACACGCTCTACGGAGGGGCCGGCGACGACCGACTTTATGCCGACGAAGGCGCTGACAATCTCTACGGCGGAACGGGCGCAGACACCTTCGTCTTCACTTCGCTCGATCCGTCGACGTTAACTTCCACCGGCCGCGACGACATCTACCAGTTTTCTAAGGCTGAAGGCGATATCATCAATCTCAGCTCGATTGATGCGAACATGACCATTAATGGTGGTCAAGCCTTCGATTTCATCGGGACTGACGCGTTTTCAAAGCAAGTCGGCGAATTGCGCTATGTCAATACCGGTTCGGAGACCTACATCTATGGCGATGTCAACGGTGACGGCGCTGCGGACTTCTCGATCCACGTCGATGGCGTCGTCCAGCTTCAGAGCAGCGACTTTATCCTCTGACGGACAACAGGTGGTCGCACTGTCCGCTTTCCCTCAAGCTCGCCACGGCACGAGGTGCTAGCTCGAAATTAGCGCCAAATGTGAAAAGACGTCACATATTGGTTTGACCGGCGAAGAGGTATTTACAGCCATTGACCGCCTTTTGATTTGGCACCCTGTGTGATTTTCCCACTCGCGTGAACTCACGGGTTTCATATTCGTACATTCGACATTACTTTTATATAAAAAGTTGTATGATCTTTCAGTTCGTGTAACAATTGAAGTTGTGGGGTGTTCACGCTTCTCTTGAATGGGCTTTTGGGGGAAAATTAGCTTAGGAACAAGGATGGGAGGATCCTGTGAACTTGCAGCAAAGAGCAATTTTGAAGGCGGCGCTTGCGGATATTGAAAATCTCGCAGCGCCCAGACATATCGATCGGGTGAGTGCGGCACTTGGTATGGACATGGTTCAATTCGCCAAGCTCGGCGCCGACGGCATGAAACAGATCATCTACAGCGCGCTACTGTTAGGCAGCACTGCTGCGACAAGCGCTTCCATTCAGAAAAGATGGCGCGACGCAGCACAAATCAAACTGCCGTCCGCTTCACCAACACGCAACTGATGTCTGTTTCCCGACCGTTTGCAGCGATTTCGGACTATCTCAGAGCAGCGGAAGCGCGTCGAGCTTCAATGCTGCAGAGTAGCTGGTTTCCGAGGAGATTTTCGATTGGCGCTGACCGGCGACACGCTCGAATTCCGTGGGATCTTGGAGGGCCTCGCGCGTCATCGCCGTGAGACGTTTGAACCTGTCGAGGCACTTTGACTGAAGCGGTTCGCCGCTGTCCGAGGCGAGCTTGATGATGGCGGCGAGTGGGCGCAACGCATAGACATGGTAGTCAAGGGCTTTCTCTCCACGCGCCAGTTCCGCCGGCAGGAAGCCGCGATCATCTACCTGGCAAGCGCCGATCTCGAAACTCGTTTTGCCCCATGTCTTGAAATCAGCATTATCGAGAAGAAAACCGACGGCAGCGACCGACAGGCCCGCCCAATAACGGTGATTATTCGTCTTCGACTTCGGGCCGAGGCGAAACGAATAAGCGTCCATGGTATCGCGGGCAAGTGTGCTGAACCATGTCGAGTAAAGCGCCTTACGCTCACTGGAGAGCTCAACCCGTTTGCTGGCCGACCGAACCGCAAGTGCGATTTCGGCTACCCAGCGGTCGCGGCTAAGATAGGCGTCAACAGTGCGCATGTCCGTCAGCGCCATCGCGGCCGCCCACCGATCGACATTATGCAGTACGCATTCTGCCCGCGCCTGGGCAACCAGCGAACTATTTGATCCGGCATAGGCAATGTTGGTCAGCAGCCGAATAGAGTTGCGTATTGGCTGTACGGTCCTATCGCGCGCTTCCAAGGCCTCCTCGTTGATCGAGGATTTTGACCTGTCGTCAGCCCTGTACTTCGATTGGGTCTGCAGCATTGCGGGCGGCGCAGGAATGCTGACGCAAAGAGGAACCTGTTCGGGTTCCGCGCCCGGTGTCCCGCTGCTAAAGCCGTTGGTGGAAAGGGAAGAAATACTGCCGGTTTGGATCGTATAATCCTTCTGGGCGGCGACAGCCGCGGTCGCTTCTGACGCCACGGTATCCTGCTGGTCAGAAGTGCCTAAAAGGCGGCCACTCAGATCTGAGAATAGGGTTGTCAGCCTCTCTGGAGCGGTTGGCGACTGGATTGTAAGCCTGTCGGACACGGCTGACGCTTCCTGAGCACCGCAGATGGTCGGGGAGAATATGTTGATTGCAATAATAGTCCCGACTTTGAACGCATTTACTCTCATCTTTATCTCCCGCGTTTAGGGAGAAAATAGAGGACACGAAGCAATATTCTCTTTTGGGAATGTATAAAATTTTATGCAACCTAATTTTTATTTAGCATTGAAGACGTTGACTTCAGAGATTGCAATTTACGGAATGAGTTAAGTAAATTTTTACTATAGATGGATTCTCCATATTTGGCTGATCGTTGTGTCCGTTTTTGGAGCGTTCTCCATGAATGTCAGCAGCAATGATCAGCTATGCGAGCGCAAAAGCGTTTGGATGACCGGACTAATTGTGGTCCATAGATTGGCATCGTGCTGTCCGCGATATGTGTAGGTCCGCGGGTAGACACGCGGCCTTGCGGTGGGCTTCGACTTGGCGTTGCTGGTCATTGCGCGTTTACGCTTGGCGCGTGCCTTTGTCTGGCGATTCTCTCTTGGTCGTGCAGTTGACGGAGCGTTGCGCCGTTGCCTCAGTCGTCGAGAACTCACATAAATCAATTTTCGGTTAATGCTGCAGTGCACAAAAAATGAGCGCCATGTGCACAAATTTTGATCAAGTTATAACATGTTGATATTGTTAATAAAATTATAAAGCGGACGCCACGCCTATGTATAGGGTTACCTAATACTGGCTCAAAACGAGTGTGCCTAATTTTGATGCAAATATAAGCTTTCGATTATGTTGATAACCGAGTCTCGTTATGTTGACGTCATAAAGAAATGCTGTATTGCAAAATCGAAAGGGGCGCTCTTCGTACATCCAACATATAGATCTATTTGAATTTATTGTGGCGGTTAGGAAAGCGACATTTCTATTCTTTATTGATCGAAAATTGTGGGAAAGGGTGCAGTGGTGGGCAAGAAAAATTGGCGTGTAAGTATTTTTGGTGCGGGTTATGTTGGGGCCGTATCGGCCGGTTGTCTTGCAAAAGACGGCTTCAAGGTTGTGGCTGTCGATCCGGACCAGTACAAGGTCAAGTGCATCTCCGAAGGCCACTCTCCAATCTACGAACCAGGCTTGGCTGACCTGATCGAAACGGGTGTCGAGAACGGCCTCTTGACGGCGACCAGCGACTATATCGCCGCGATCAACGAGACCGATATCTCGTTCTGCTGCCCGGGTACGCCGAGCCGTGAAGACGGTTCGCTGGACACGAGCTATGTCAAGCTGGTCTGCGAGCAGATCGGTGTTGCATTGCGCGACAAGAGCGAATTCCACATGGTCGTTATGCGCTCGACGATCCTTCCAGGCACCGTCGAGGACGTGGTCATCCCGGCTCTTGAAGGCGCCTCCGGCAGGAAGGTCGGAATGGACTTCGGCCTGGCCTACTACCCGGAATTCCTGCGCGAAGGTACGGCAATCGCCGACTACTACAGCCCAGGTGCGATCGTCTTTGGCCAGTACGAAGGCGATGAGAAAACCGTTCAGGCCCTGCATGACCTCTGCGCCTCAGTCGAAGTCAAGCCGCACGTCATCCCGATCCGCAGCGCCGAAATCGTCAAGTACACCAACAACTGCTGGCATGCGGTAAAGATTTCCTTCGCCAACGAAATCGGCAATCTCTGCAAATCCGTCGGCATCGACAGCCACGTCGTGATGGATGTTGTCTGCGCCGACACGCGACTCAACATTTCCCGCGCCTATATGAAGCCCGGCTTCGCCTATGGCGGCTCCTGCCTTCCGAAGGACCTACGGGCGCTGCGTCATTTCGGCAAGATGCAGAACGTGTCGACGCCTGTTCTCGACGCCACTGTCGAGGCGAACCAGTATCAGCTCGAGCGCGCCTTCCGCCTCGTCAATCGATCCGGCGCCAAGAAAATCGGCCTTCTCGGCCTGACCTTCAAGTCGGACACGGACGACCTGCGTGAGAGCCCGCTAGTGCTTCTGGCCGAACGCTTGATGGGTAAGGGTTACGAGCTGTCGATCTATGACTCCAACGTCTCGGTCAATGATCACGGCGGCCGCAACTACATCTCGCACCTGGCGAGCTTCATGCGTTCGTCGCCCGAGGAGGTCGTGTCGGAGAGCGAGGCCATCGTGGTTGGCATCAACGGCCAGGGCACCAAGGATGCCCTGAAGGGCGCGCGGGAAGGCGTTAAGGTCATCGACCTTGTCCGTATCCCCGTCGAGATGCCGTCAGGCGTGCACTACGAAGGTCTCGTCTGGTAAACCCTGATGTTGGGCGTCCTCAAGCATATCATTTTCGTCCTGCTGTTGGCTCTGTGTGCCGCGCTGCTGCCGCAGCAGGCATTCGACGAGAAGGCACGAGACGCCGCATTGGTTGTCGGCGTCATTGGGCTGTGGCGTTGGTCTTGGGGACTGCTCCATCTGCTGCGCAGCGTCTGGTTCCGGCTCGTCCGGTTCCCGGCGATGCGTCGAGTGGCGGAAGCGGCAGCGAAGTCGCAAGGGTTGGGGCATGCCTACTTCCTGATCACGAGCTTCAGGATCGATGCCCCGACCACCACCAAGGTCTATAGCGGCGCTTTCGTCGCGGCAGCCAATGCGCCCGCCGGTGCAACGATCGTCTGCTCGATCGTTGAAATCGGCGACGAGCGGCTCATTCGTCGCCTTGCCGAAGTAATGTATGGCGACAGCCTGCCGTTCCGGCTGGAAATCGTCCGCATTCCCGGGACGGGCAAACGCGATGCGCTGGCCGCCGGCTTCCGTGCCATCGCGGCGCTCAACCCGGCTGGCGACGATACCGTCTCGGTGATCGACGGCGACAGCATTGTGCCGCCCGATCTCGTCGAACGGTGCGCCTGCATGTTCCTGATCAATCCGAATCTGGGCGCGCTGACCACCGATGAGGTGTGCACCGTCGAGGGCGCGGAAATCTTCAAGCAGTGGTATTCGATGCGTTTTGCGCAGCGCCAGATTCTGATGTCGTCGCATGGACTTGCAGAGCGCGTGCTGACGCTGACCGGGCGTATGTCGATGTTCCGCGCGCGGCTTGCCTGCGATCCGGATTTCATCGATCACGTGCAGAACGACTATATCGACCATTGGCGCCTCGGCCGTATCCGCATGCTCACCGGTGATGACAAGTCGAGCTGGTTCTGGCTGCTGAAGAACGGCTACAACATGTATTACGTGCCGGACGTTCAAGTGGAGACAATCGAGCAGCCGCCGAGCCCGAGCTTCATTAGCTCCGCCTATGTACTGATGACCCGCTGGTTCGGCAACATGCTGCGCACAAATGCTCGTGCCCTTAATCTTGGGCCGATCAAAATCGGCGCGTTTACTTGGTGGTCGATTCTCGATCAACGCATGTCGATGTGGACCAGCCTGTCGGGCATCACGCTTGCCCTTCTCGGGACCGCGATGATCACACCGTGGACGGCCGCCTTTTATGTCCTATGGGTCATCGTCTCGCGTTACATTCTGGCGCTGACCTTCCTGACCGTGCGTCCGTCGATCAATCTGGTCTATATCCCGCTGCTCTACTTCAATCAGATCTTCGGCTCGGCAGTGAAGGTGCTGATCTTTTTCCGGCTCGACCGGCAGAAGTGGACGCGCCAGAAGACCGCCTTCAAGCGGACGGATTCCCGGTTCGACGCGGCCTTCAAATTATGGTCGTCCCGGCTGGTCAATACCGTTGCCGTGCTGGTCTTCGTCTCGGTTCTCGTCTTCCTCGCCAATCTCGGTAGCTATTTCACGGACGAAGTGCCGGAACGCTTGCCGAAAATCACTGACAGGGTGTTCTGATGACTGCGGTTGCTGTGCCCAAGCGTCGCGAACGGGAGTTCCCGCGCTTCAAATTGCCGCTGGCAGCGCTAATCGACGGAAAGCGCACCGAGGTATGCGACTGGTCGGTGACCGGTCTTGGGCTCGCCGAGGTCGCGCTCACGCAGGCTCCAGGCGAACACCTCGCCGTAACCCTGCTCGTCGAGACCGAAGGCTCCTGCCTCGAGCTGGCCCTCAGCACGCGCGTCGTCTGGGTGAATCCAGACGAACGACGCGCCGGCCTACAAATTCTCGACCCTGCGGAGAAGACGGCGCCCTTGGCGCATTTCGCCGACCTCTATCTCGCCGGGCGGGTCGTTCAAAGCGGTTCAAAAATATACGTATTGGGAAATCAGATGGCAGAAATGGAAAATGCTAAGGCTGCGGTGGTCGGTGTGACGTCGTCGACCGGGAACGGTCTTGCAGGTCGTATATTCGGGCTATTGATATTCGTCATCATCGGCTTGGCCGCTTTCTCGTTCCTCTCCAATATCGTCTACAAGAGGCTGTTCACGTTCGAAGCTGTTTCGGCGAGCATTGCTGCGGAGACGGTCACGGTTTATCAGCCACGCGATGGCGTGGTCGAATTTGCCGACCTGCCGCAAAAGGTGAAGCAGGGGGACCGTCTGGCGACGATCGCCCTCGATGCGCCGACCGCCGACGGCAGGTCGACGGTGGAAGTTCTGTCTGCCTGCGACTGCTATGTGTTGTCGGTCGACCATCCGGGCTCGACCTATGGCCGCGCCGGCGGCCGGATGCTCTCGCTCGTCCGCCAGGATGCGAGCCTCTACGTGTCGGTTCGCGTGCCGTTCCGCCGTCTCGCCAATATTTCCGAGAAGCCGCAGATCTCGCTCAGCTATCTCGACGGCGTCGAGGCGAAGAACGTCGACATCGTCTCCATTCCCAAGGTCACCGAATACACCGCCACACAGCTTGAGATTCAGGTGCAGCCGGGTCGCAGCTTGGACCCGTCCATGGTCGGACAGCCGGTGCTAGCGACCTTCGACACGGCGCCTTGGCACTGAATTGCAAAGATTGAGATCCATTGCGCTGACGAAGCTGGGGGCATGACAATGAGCATACCGACAAAGTCTGTAAAAATAACGCCGGCGATCATGATCGGCGGAAGCGGTACGCGGCTTTGGCCGTTGTCGCGCAGTAATATGCCGAAGCAGTTCCTGCGACTAGTCGACGACCGCAGCCTGTTCCAGAACACACTGGCACGCGTTAACGACGCGATGTTTTCGGCGCCCTGGCTGCTGACCAGCCGTGCCTTCATCGATATGGTCAATGCCCAGGCGCGGCAGATGGAGCAGGAATTCGCCGGCATCGTTCTGGAGCCGCTCCAGCGCGGTACGGCCGCGGCGCTTGCGGCCGTTGCGGTTGCCGCGAGTGAGGGCGACGCGGACGCACTCGTGCTGGCCATGCCGGCTGATCATGTCATCGACGACCCGGCTCTCTTCCTGGAGGCTGTCAAGAAGGCGGTGCCGCTGGCCGAGAGTTCCAAGATCGTCACTTTCGGCATCGTGCCGACCGAACCGGAAACCGGCTTTGGCTATATCCGTCCCGGCGAGCCCTATGTCGTGGACGGCGAGGAGCTCGGCGCGCTGGTCAACCAACCTGGGGGATTCCTCGAGAAGCCGGATCTGGAGCGAGCCAAGCAGTTCGTCGAGATGGGATACCTCTGGAACGCGGGAATTTTCCTCTTCCGCGCATCGGCGCTGGTCGAAGAACTCAAGCGGCACGCCCCGGCCGTCTATGAAGCCGTTGCGGCCTCGATCGCCGGCGGCACGAGCCGTGACCTCGGCAGCCATATGCTGCTGATGCCCGCGGAGGAGCACTTCGCTCGTTGCCCGCTCGACATTCCGATCGACACGGCGGTGCTGGAAAAGAGCGCCAATGTCGCAGTGGTACCTTGTGATGACATTGGCTGGGCCGACATCGGCTCGCTGTCCGCCCTCTGGGATATCAGCGACAAGGACGAGAACGGCAATGTGCTGCGCGGCGACAGTTTCGTCTCGCAGTCGCGTAATTGCCTCGTGCATGCACAGTCCGGCCGTCGCGTCGTTCTCAGTCACATCGAGGACATCATGGTTATTGACAGCGAGGATGCTGTCGTCGTGCTGCCTAAGGCTCAGGCCCAGCGGGTGAAGGAAATCGTCAACTCGCTGAAGAAGATGGACGCCCCAGAGGTCAGCTTCACCCGTAGTGCGCTGAAGAGCTGGGGAGCGGTCAAGATCGACCGCAGCTACGGTGACAGCCAGGTCTGCGCAGTGAGTTTCCAAGGCAAGAACTCCGTCACCTACATGGTCTCCGGTGCCGAGCGTGAGACATGGCTCCTGCATGGTGACCAGCGTGCCGAGTACGGCGTGGACGGGCATTTCACACCCTTCGTGTCTGGCAATCCGGTTTCCTTCAGCAGGGGACAGGTGGTGACGATCCGCAACGCTTACGGACTGTCCGAGTTCACTTATGTCCGCAAGGACCCTGATCTCAACTGGAAGATCGACGACTGGTTCCCCCAGGTGGCCGAGGTCGAAGCACCGAAGGTCCGTCTGGGCTGAGCACGAGGGATAGGAACGAGATGAACGCGCCTGCGGATATAACAGTGGAAATTTCTGACCGAACGTTTCTCGTGCTCGGCCTGAGTTCCAGTGGTCTGATCGTGCCGCTGGTGCAGGAACTGCTGGGCTTTGGCGGGATTGCGCGCGTTGCCATGGTTAAGGGCGGGATGGCCTGGAAGGGGGATGTTCTCGTTCGCGCCGAGCAGTCAGGCGACGAGATTAACCTGGCTCTTACCGGCGGGCCCGAGCAATATCTAAGGCTGGTCAGTGCGCTCAACTGGTATGGGGGACGCAACCCGTCCTTTGCCGATCGGTTCGCCGACACGATTCCGCCTGATGTTCGCAGTGCTTCCGCAGGCCTTGGCCGGTTCGCCAAGCTGGCCGGCCTCGGCGTGGTCGCAATCGTATTGATCGGATTGATCTTCCAGCTGACTTCGCAGCGCAGCATGAGCGCCGCCTCGCAGATGGCCTATGTCGCCATGCCGGGCGCGGAGCTCGATTCCCATACTGCGGGCGAGGTCGTCTATGTGAAGAATGCCGGCAAGGTAGCGAAGGGGGAATTCTTTGCTGCACTCAAGACCTCGCAGGACTACACGAAGTTTCTTGAGGCCAGCAATGGCGGTGAAATAAGTGCCCAGGCCGTCGCGCCACAGGACTATGTGCGCAAGGGTACGCCTGTCGTGCGCCTCTCGGATGAGGGCGCGAGGCCCTATGTTGCAGCCTATGTCAAGCTGACCGATGTGGTCATCGCCCTGAACGCGGCAGAAGCCCGGATCGAGTTCCCCAAATCCGGGCGGACGGTTTCAGTTCCGATCGATGCACGAAACTATGTCAACAGCACCAAAGTCTTGACTGACGAGGACGGCAAGGCCTTAGCGGAAATTAACGTCAGGATCCCGGACGGCGTCGACATTCCTGTCGATGAACCGGTGATCGTCAAGTTCCAACGGTCGGTATGGAGCCCCTCGGTGATGTTGCCGCAGTGGCTGAAGACCGTCTCCTCGCTGCTGTCGTAAGGATCGAATGGCATGCGCACCTCTTTGACACTGATTGCAACACCTGTGGTCAAGGGCCTTGTTGGCTTGACCACCCTGGCAACGCTCCTATCGGTTGTACCAACGGGCATGAGCCTCCACGCCGTCCATGCGCAGGAATTGACGGTCGGCGAGCAGAGCCCGCAGTTGGACCAGCTCGCTCCGGCTGAACGCGAAATCACTGAGGACAGCCTGAAATATGGGGCGGAGCTTGCGCTGACGCGCTGGCAGGCCCTGCGCGACGACGAGAAGTCACGCAGTTTCGACGGTTATTTCGAGATCTTCAAGGAAGTGGCTCGCATCGAGAGCCTCGATCATGCGACCCAGATCGCCGGCGTTGACGTGCGCAGCCGGCTGGCCGTTGTGGCCTCCGAGCTGCACAAGCAGATGAACGCGCAAGGACTGTCGGCACGTGACGCCGGCCTCAGCGCGCTGAAGACCCTTATCGACAGTTCAGGCCAGTCGTTGTCGACGACGGATCCGGATTCGTTCAAAGTGCGCTACACGCTCATTCTCGACTACATGTCCGGGATGGATGCAGCCAAGCTCAGCCTCGATCTTGCTAAGCGGCTGGCTCAGTCGAAGCTGAACGAACTTGCCCTCGATATCTATGTCGATTTCCTGCCGCTCTATTTCCACGGTCTGACCTCAGCAGCTGATCGGCAGGAGCTGATGAAGCTCGCCAGCGCGAATGCGGGCGCGGTCGCCGACCCGGCTGTCTTCCGGGTGCTAACTGATCTGCTGCGCATGTCGCCGCGCGCCGAAAAGGTCGAACTCGCCCAGCTAGTATTCGACCAGATCGATGTCGACGTCATCCGGCATGCCCGCGATACTGCCTCCGACTCCGTCAGCCTCGTCCTGTCCGCATGGGTCGATGCTGTGGAACGTGCGCACGGCGTCAAGGCAGTGGGCGATATCGCGGCACTTCACGAACGTGCGCGGCTCAGCCTCGATACGCGTGCCTTCGAGCTTCTGACCCTGGCGGAAAGGGACGAGGCGATTCGCAACCGGCTGGTGTCGGATGCGGTTACTGCCGACATCCGGGATGAGCGGCCGCTGGTGGGCTATGACAGGGCGGTCAATCTGGCGCTGCCGCCGGCCGTCGCCGTCGATAGCTATCTCGCGCTCATCCACAGCTTCTCCATAGCCGGCTACGACAATTACGTGAAGGTCCTGGTGGAGCTCGTTGCTGGTGCCGTCAAGTCGAGACAGCTGCAGCTCAGCGATGGGCAGGTCGTGGCGTTGTTCCGCGATATTGAAATCGTTCGTGATCCCGCTTTCATCCTGGCGCAGGGACAGGACATACCGGGTGCGGCAAAAATCTCGCAGATCACCGCACTGCGTGCCGACATCAGGACAATCTTTTCCCTTCCCGTCGACCAGCCGATCGGGGCGAAAACGATCGCTAGCGGGCCGGCCGCGACGAAGGCCCTGCAGGTGGCTGCGAGCTTGACCAACGGAGAACTCCCGAATGCGGCGGCTCTCGCGAAGCTCGATGCTTCAAGCGACGACGACGTTGCCTTGCTGACGCAAGTGGCGACACGGCTCTGGCAATATGCCGGCCGTCGAGAACTGCTTGCCGAATTCGTCCGTGGCGGATCCGATGCCGATCTTAGGCAGGCGGTCGCGCTCGGCGTAACAGACTTTGCCGGTTTCCGTGGTACTGAGGGCAGCGGTGCCGGCTTTGTCGCCGCTATCGGCGACCTGTTGACTTCGACCTCGGGCGAGGGGCAGGCGCTGCTTGCTGCCTCCTTAGGTCGGGTAGCCGAGCCCGCAAACCTGCGGGGCGAGGCGCTGGCGCGCTATGCGCGTTATCTGGCCGCGGGCGGCCAGTCCGGGGCTCCGCTTGCCACCGCCGCCGATGCCGACAAGGTCGCCGTCGACGAGGCGGACGCCATCTTCGGCAATGTCGACGTCGCGACCACCCGCGTAAAGGCAGTATCTGATTACAAGGCACGGGTCGGCGAGTTCCGCCGCTTGGCCGAAGCCCGCGCCAGCGTGCTGGACGACAAGGGCTGGCTGAACAGCGCCATCGCGCCGGCAAAGTCTGTGCCCGCTACGCTCGACTTCGGTGGAGCATCAACCATCAGCGATGGGCGCATCGCCCTGTCCTCATCAAAGGAAAACAACCTGCCGACGGCCGGCCGGCCCTTCATGCCCAACCTGCTGCTCGGGCGCGAAGCGGTCACCTCGAGGATTCCTGTGCCGCCGCTGCGGGAGGCGAACGAGGCGCTTGCCGACATTTCCAAGCGCGGCGAAACGCGCGCCACCCGCCTGATCCGCTTCTCGTCTGAGCATTTCGACGAGATCATCAACCTCGGTGTCCGCGAATATCTCTACCTCAATTCTGAATCGACCGTTCCACGCATCATCTTCGTCACGCGTGGAGTGCTGACCATGAGCGAGCTCATCGCCCAGGTGCGAGCGACCGATCCGGATGCGATCTCGCTGGACGGCAACGAGGTTACGCTGAACGTGCCGCTCGCCGTCAACGACGGTGCCTCGCTGGTCGTCAGCGGCCAGGAAATCAAGTCGCTGAAGCTTAATACCAAGGCCGGCGCCTTCATCGTCAACAGCGGCAATATCTATTTCGATGGCGTGACCGTCTCATCGGTGGATGTAACGACGGGTCAACCAAGCTATGTCTACGACCACGAGAAGGGCATCTTCTTCCGTCCCTTCATCCTCAGCTGGAGCGGCAGCGAGACCCTCGCCGTGGATTCCCGCTTCGTGGCGCTGGGCTATGCCGGCGGCCGCACCTACGGCATGTCGCTGTCGTCCGGTTCGACCGACACAGTGGCCCGCAAGGTCCAGGCGGCCGCGCCAACCGGCTATTTCATCAACAATTCGTTCGAGAACCTCTATTACGGTTTCTACGCGTTCGAGGCGGAGGACATCGTCTTCGTCGGCAACGAACTGGTCAACGGCGTGATCTATGGCCTCGACCCGCACGACCGGTCGAAGAACCTGATGATGGCTTACAACACGGCCTACGGGACGCAGAAGAAGCACGGCATCATCATTTCGCGCGAGGTCGACGACAGCTTCATCCTCGGCAACCTCTCGTTCGAGAACCACGGGTCCGGCATCATGCTTGACCGCCAGAGCTACGGCACGATCGTCTATGCCAACGATGCGAGCCGCAACGAAGGCGACGGATTCGCCGCGATGGAAAGTCCTTGCGCTCTCGTCGACAGCAACATGTTCTATGGCAATGGCCGATCTGGCGTGAAGGTACGCAATTCCTGGGACGTTCATGTGGAGGGCAACCAGATCCGTCACAACAAGGCGGCTGGCATCGAAGCCTATATCGACAACCTCAAGGTCGCAGAGCAGAGTGAGTTCCGCGATTTCGTCGAGGACCCGTATTATCCCATCGCAACGGTAGCTGCCCGTGACAACCTCCTAGAGAATAACCGCGTCGGTCTGATGACCCGCGGAGCGTCCGAGGCGATGTTCTACGGCAACAAGTTCGTCGACCAGCTGCCTCGCTACGTTTCGGGTGATCTCAAGCCGCTCGGGCTCGACGTCGTCACGCGCAATATGAAGACGGGTGTGCTGGTGCGCTCGGTCTGCGTGCCGCGCATTCCGGTGAAGAAGCAGTGCGCGCTGGCGGAGAACGGCATCATCATTCCGCAGTCCCTGCAACCGGAATTCCGCGCCGACGAGGCCTCGACCAATTATTGCATCAACGCTGCGGGCTCGCCGCAATCGGATGCGTTCAACGCGCAACAAGGGGAGTGAGAGGATGAATCTCGCAACGAGAAAATCACGCCTCTCTGCGACGCTGCTCACCGTATTGGCGTCTTCGGTGGTGATCTTTGGCGTGGCGCCGGCTACGACGGCTTCTGAAATGCCGCGACAGTTGGCGGCCGAGGCGAAGAAGGCCTATCAGGCCGAGCAGAAGATACTCGCCGACTACAGGACATCGACGGAGGCGGGCGCGCTCCTAGACTATGCCCGACTGCTGGCGCGCGGCCGGATCGCCAACGATCACAACCCCCTGAGGGTTGCCGACATCGACGCGGCCATCGCCGTCTATCGCAGCCTGTTGGCGGCCGACGATGCTAAAGTCAATGCCAAGGTGACGGCGGGGCTTGCCGAACTGCTGCTGCGCAAGGGCGGTGCGGCAAACGAAGAAGAAGCGCAAGCTCTGCGCGCCGCGTTGCACCCTGCCGAACCTGCCATTCTGGCTCCGTCCGGCGTCGGTGGACAAGAACAGGATCTTGCCACAGACAGCGAAGCGGCCCTACGCGACAAGATGTCAAAGGGCTCGCTCGATGCGGCTTTCGAGCTGCTTCTGCTTCTCAATCGTCAGAACTCCGCCGAAGCCGATACGCTGCGCAGCCAGATTGTGCTGATGGCCAACTTATCGGCACTCGACAGCGACAGCGCGGTTATCCGCCTCGCTGGACGCTATGCCTCCTCCTTCGATGCGCAAGAGCACCCCGATGTGCTCAAGTCGTTGCTGGAGCTGGCCGCCGGTTACGGCAGCGACAGCGCCGCCGGGATCATCGAGAAGAACCGGGATGTGCTGTTTTCCATCCTCGGCAAAGACGAACTGCGTCATCTGATCTGGGAGCTCGTCGACGGCGGCTCGAGCCGCGCAGCCGAGCTTATCGCGTTCGACTTGGTTGATGAGAACGTCTACGGCTTCGACGAGGCGGATTCCAAGTGGGCCGTGTCGATGCTCGACGAGGCCAGAAGCTACCGAGCCAATTACCTGATCGCCAAACTCTACTACCAGGGCATCTACGTCGAGAAAGATCTGGCCCGCGCCACCGCTGCTATGGACCGGATGCTGGACGGCGCTGCCGAGGCGGGACAGGAGCGTCTCGTCGTAGCCGACCGCTTCGCCCGCATTAACCTGCCGGACAGCCTGATCGCAAAATACGCCCTGCCGATCTACCTGGACATCTGGAAGGGCGGAAGATCGTCGGTCATCGGTCGTCTGGCCCGCATAGTCGTCAGCGCCGAGAAGGCCGGCTACTATGTGACACGGGCGGCGATGCCCATCCCGCCGGAGGAGCTCGTCGCCGAACTGTCGAACGCCTATGACGCGGGTGACCTTTCGGCAGGCCTCATCCTCGGTGAGATCTTTCGCGAGGGGCGCCTGGTCAAGGAAGAACCGGCCCGGGCCCAGTCGATCTACGAGCAATTGAAACAGCAGTATGCGGATTCGCCCGAGATGCAGCTCAAGCTGCGCGAAGCGCTTGCCAAGCTGGTCCGGCAAGATCTCGAAGTTACGCTGAACTATTCGCCCTATTATGCCGAGGTCCGCGAGCTGGCGGACCGGCATAATCTATGGGCGATGAAGGAATATGGCGTGCTGCTGGCCAAGGGGGCGCCGCAGTTCGAAGCCGATCCGGAAGCCGGGTTCACTCTGCTTCTGAATGCGCTGTCGCAAGGCTATTTTTCCGCCGGCCCGGATGCCGCCGAACTCGCGCTTTCGACCGGCAGCGCCGACAAGCTCAAACGTCTTGCCGATGTCTACGCGAGTTTCGATCCGCGCATCCTGACGCCGGAAAGCAATGTGCAGCTCGCTAAGATCGATTTTGCGCTCAAGCAGTTCGAAAAGGCCGAGGTCCTGCTGGACACGCCGGAAATGTTGGAGGTGCCCACTGGCCGCTTTCTCTTGGTCCAAGTCAGGCGGGCGGCCGGCAAACTGGATGCGGCGGAAGCGCATCGACAAATGAAAGATGTCGTCGTGTCCTTCAAGGGCGACGATGCCACGCTACTCGACTTCGTTCAGCAACTAACGCAGGAGGATGGCCTTAGCGAAGATTTTGCTGAACCGATTCTGGTTCAGCTGGCACAACTTGCCGACAGGGGTGACGTCAATGCGATCATCGCAGCGTTCAAGCTCCGCCAGAAATGGCCGTCAAGCCAAGCGTTAAACTTCCGCAAGGTGGTCGGCTGGTGCAACATCCTTGCCGAACGTGGACAAGGCGGGCCGCTCACGCGCGTCGCCGTCAACGTCAATCCCAAGGTGGTCGGTGACGAGAGCTTCCGCTATCTGATCGACACGGTCGAAAGCGCACTGCCGCATCTGCCGACCAACGGCAATCTGCGTATGTTCCTTGCCCGGCAGTATCTGAACGGCCAATACAGGCTCAAGGACTTCGCCAAGGCCGACCAACTGACCAAGCAGGCGGCTGAACTGGGCAATGAGGAAGCCCTAAACACTATCGCGACAAATTACTATTTCGGCCAGGATGTGGAGATGGATCGCGATCGGGCCGAAGCGCTCTATCGTGATCTGGCCTTCATGGGGTCCAACCGTAGCGCATTGGCGCTGGCGCGCAACTATTCCAAGGGACCGAGCTCGCGCGTCTATGAATCGCGAGCCTTCGCCTATTACATCAAAGCCGCGCTCAACGGGTCCGTCACCGCGATGACGGAGATGGGCCGGAGTTATCTTGCCGGTGCGGGTGCCGGGCAGAACGAGCAAAAGGGCGTTGCCTGGCTGGAGAAAGCTGCCGAGCTCGGTAACACCGACGCGATGATTCAGCTCTACTACTACTATTTCATCAAGAACCCGACCAACCAGAACCCTAAGGCCGAACGTTGGCTCAACGCGCTCGTTGCGGTCGAAGTTCCAGACATGATTTTGCGCAAAGCCGTTCTGCTCTACGGCCGCGACAAGGACGCCAACAAGGATGAGATCTTTGCCCTACTCGACCACGCCGAGGAGTTGGGCAGCCAGTTCGCGCGGCGCCTGAAAAACTCCTACGTCAAGGAAGCCCGTGCAGGAGTTTCGAAATGATGCAAGCCAACTCCTTCAGCGCGGCGCGTTTATTGAGCGTCTTTTCCATAGTCGGCATGGCAGCTCTTACGTGCGCTCTTTCCGCGGCTTCCGCGTCGGCCGGTGAAATACTCTACAAGTGCGAGGGGCTCGAGGAAAAGTCTCCTCAGACTTCGATAGCAGTAAAGATGTATCAAGGTTATGGCGGCTGGTTCTTCCGCGAAGGCGACATGGAGAACATGTATGAGCTGTCTGCGGAAACGCTGGATGCATTCACGGACGTGAACGACGCCCTGCGTCATCGAGGTATTCACCTCATTTTGGTGCCGATGCTGCCCCGTGGCGTTGGCGGTGCGCAGTTTATCCCCAACGGCGGCATATTTTCTGACATGTTCTACGATCCGGCGTTCTCCGCCGAGCAGTTCCGAGCGATGGTTCAGTCTTTGCGCGACGTCGGGATCGATGCAGTCGACATTACCAAAATCAAAGACACCAAACCGGATTTCGACTGGAGTACATATTATCTGAAGCGGGACATTCACTGGACGCCGGAGGGTGCGCAAGTTGTCGCCAAGGCTCTGGCGGAGAAGATCCGTGGCCTAGCTGGCGACATTACCGACACCGTTGAGTTTAAGACCGAACTGACTGGTAAGGCCGCTCCGATACGCTTCAATATGGGCAAAGCGCTCAATGAGATTTGCCAAGAGAAGATCCCTCCTGAAAGCGTCACCGGCTATTCGACCAAGCGCAACGTCGATAACTTGGATGCGCTGCTGACCGAGGGTGACACGCCGGGCCGAGAGCTCGTCCATGTCGTCGGCACGTCCTTTACGGATGAGCGGATGGATTTCAACTTCAACGGCTTCCTTCGGGAGGCCCTGAAGCACGATGTATCTGGCTTCTCGATTGCTGGCGGTGGTCTGACACAGTCGATTTACGGCTGGACACAGAACGCCAATGGGTTGGCCAAGAAGCCTGAAATACTGGTGTGGGAATACTCGGATCTCCAGTCTGTGCTGCGAAGTGTGGAGTATGTTGACGAGACGATCGTTCCTGCAATTGTTGGTGATTGCGACGGAAAATTAAAGCTCGCCGAGAAGACGTTTGATGAGACCGATACGGTTGATCTTGATCTGCCTGCGTTGGTTGGCAAGGCATCTGATCATTACCTCGCCTACACGTTTGCCAACAAAGCACTGACCGGGTTCCAGTCGAGCTTTAGCTACGCCAATGGTCCCGCCAAGAAGGTTTCCTTCGAAAATCCGTCGCGCGTGAGCGGACTTGCCAAGCTTTATCAGGCGCTCCCCGGGGGGACGCGGAATGCACCTGTCCATGTTCGCCTCGAGATTGAGGGAGCGGCAAAATCGGCGGGCTCGGTGAAACTGTGCCGTTACCCAGAACGCATTTTCCAGAATGCGGCAACGTCCAATTGAAGAATGGTGATGAGATCATGAAACGCAAAATCCAAGCAAGCCGTATTGCAATCGTCTTGGGAGCCTACGTGGGCACCCTCTCGACGCACGTGCTGGCAAACGACGCCGGCCTCTACGATGCGCCGATACCGGCCGACAAAAGCCTCGTTCGCTTCCTCAATGTGAAGTTGAAGAACGGCGTGAGCCTCGACTTCTCGGGTCAGAAGTTCGACGTCGATCCTGTCGCACTGTCGAATTACCGGCTGATCGCAAACGGCTCCTATAAGATTTCCGATGATTCAAGCTCCACCGAGGCTAAGCTTGAGCCCGGCAAATTCTACACCGTGGCGGTCGGCGCGGACGGCGCCGGGCAAAAAGGCATCGTGGTTATTTCCGACAAGGAGGTCGAAAATCCCTCCAAGTCAGCTTTGAGCTTCTACAATTTCTCGACAAAGCCGGCCAACCTGTCGCTGCTCCTCAACGGCGACAGCAAGGTGCTGTTCAAGGATCTTGCGCCGGCCGCCATGGCATCCAAGGAGCTGCCGGTCATCGACATCGGCTTGGCAGTCTCTGAGGGGGACAGGAAGGTCACCGAGCTAGAGAAGGTTTCTCTGACCGCTAAGGACAGACAGAACGTCGTCGTCGTTGAGACGCCGAACGGTCCGGCCGGTTTCCTGGCAGCGACGGGCATCGACCGATAATTTCGAAACAGATGGGGCACGAGAGTGGGGACGAGTAGAGTGCGCAAATTTCATTTTCATCAGTCTTTAGTCGCTGCCGTCGCGGTCGTGGCCGCTTCGGCCGGGTTTGCGACCGCAGTCCGAGCCGACAATCCGGCAATTCCGCTCGACCCTCCGAATCTCGATTACAAGGCTGTGTGCAAGCCTGTAACCAACCAGGCGGCGCGCGTGAAGCTCGACCGTGATTGGACGAAGGGGCCCATCAGCGACATCAACCTGCCATCGCAGGATGTCGTTGCTCTTGCCCTCGAATACAGTCGGGGCAGCGAGCGGGTGCAGAAGTCGCCTGCCGTGGCCGAAGAACTCTTGCGCGCCGGCCTGAAGAAATATCCGGCTCGCCGCGACATCTTCCTCATTCCGCTTGCACGCGTGCTGATGGAGAACGGCTCAACTGTCGACGAAGTTCGGGAAGCAGAGTCCTATCTACTCGATGCCTATGGTTCGGGCAGCACCCGTGCGGCTTTCGTGCTGGGCCAGCTCTATGGCGACGATGGCCCGAGCGAGATGCGTGATCTGAGCAAGTCGCGCTTCTACCTAGAAAAGTCGGCGCTGGCATCCGACCCGCAGGGGATGATCGAATATGCGCGCATCATCACTCTCGACCCGCAGGCTGCGGACGATCAGAAGAAGAGTGCGGTGACCAACGCCCTTCTCGGGCTCGTGGCGCAGGTCAAGCAGGGCGATTGCTCGGCCCTGAACCAGATCGGCTTTCTCTATCTGCGCGGCAACCTCGTCAGCAAGGAGGTCGAAACCGCGCTCAAGTGGCTGGAAGCCTTTGCTAAGACCGGTGATCCGAAAACGGCGCAGAACCTGGCCGAACTTTACCGCTCGAACCAGATCGACCAGATCGACATCCAGAAGTCGGTGAGCTATCTCAAGCAAGCCGCCGAAGGTGGAATGTCGTCGGCCCAGTTCAGCCTCGGCAAGGCTTATGCGACCGGCATCTCGGTGCCGCAGGACCTCACGCTGGCTGTGAAGTATTTAGGCGCGGCCGCCGAGGCCGGGCTTCGCCCGGCAGACGAGTGGTTGGCTCGAATCTATTCGGGCGAATTCGGCGGTGACCGCAACGACGCGAAGGCGAAAACCTATTTCGAGCGCGCCATGCAAGCCCCGGACCGTTCGGAAGATGTGCCTGTGCAATATGGCGAGTTTCTTGCGAGCAGTGGTGCCTCAAAGGACGACATCGAGAAGGCGCTGAAGATCCTGCAGGCCGCGGCCGCGGCTGGCTCCTCCGATGCCAGCGACGAGATCGGCAAGATCTACCTGGAGATGGGCAGGAAGGATCCCAACTACCTGAATAAAGCCATGCAGTTCTTCAGCGAAGCTGCCGCGGCCGGGAATTCTGACGGTGCGGCGAAACTCGCCGGCATGTTCGCCTGCGGACAGGGCGCGCCGATCTCAGTGGAATTGGCAAACGACTGGCGCCACAAGGCGGCGATCTTCGGGTCGGTCTATTCGATCTATGTCACAGGCCTGAACATGCTGACCAAGGCGGACGAGGCTGACCGCGCCAAGGGTCGCGTTTATCTCCAGCAGGCGGCCTTCAAGGGCAGCCCAGATGCAATCGGCTATGTCGTCGCTCGCTGGGAGACCGGCACCAACAGCTTTGAGCAGAATCCGGAAGCTGCGCAACGCCTGCTCCTTTTCGTCTCCTCGCTGCAGGACAAGGAGCAGCAGCGCCTGGCGCAGTTGTCGATCATCAGCAACCGCTTCGACGTCGCGACCAAGCTCAGCGACAAGCTCGTCCAGATCGCCTCCCTAGATCCGGTGATCGAGTCAGGTGATCCGGATGCGCTCATGCTGAAAGCCCAACTCTTGCAGCGAGCCGGGCAAGCGACGCCGACGACGCTCAACGACATCTACAAGAAACTCGCCGAAATCGGCGATCCGCGAGGCATGCGGGAATATGGCAAGATCCTTCTGGCGGACTTGGCACAGGACTCTGCAGCCGGGCGCGCATGGCTGCAGAAGGCGGCCGATGCCGGTGACTTCAAGGCGAAGATCTCGCTCGTCGATCCTGGCGACCCGAACGCGCTACAGGATCTGGCAAAAATGACCGCCGCGGGCGAGGCGTGCTCGGTCGATGCCATCGTTAACGTGGCTCGTGTCTATTCGACGTTGCCTGATCCTCAGGCAAAGACCTTGGCACGCTACTGGCTGTCGTTGGCCGAGAGTATGTCCGATCAGGATGCCGACGACTTGTACGCGGTCGGCGCAGCCTTCCGCGATGGCGTGGACGGCGTGGACAACCGCGCCAAGGCAGAAGGCTTCTTCCTGCGTTCCTATGCGCTCGGACGCATCTCGGTCCTACGTGACTTGGCCGAAGGCCATCTGCAGGGCATGTGGACCGCTTCCTCCACCGAAAAGGCCAAGGAACAGCTGCTTACGCTCTATGCCTCCGGCGACAAGGATGCGGCTAACAAGCTGATCAGCGAGATTGCCGACGAACGCATCGCATCGACGCCGGCCGAAGTGAACGAGCTTCTGATTTTCCTCGGGCCGGACATCAGCGCTCCAGGCAAGTATCTGCTGAAGATCGCGCGCCTCAATATCGACGGCAAGTTGGGGAGGCGGGATGATGCCATGGCCATTCGTTGGTTGACAGTTTCGGCTGGGGCCGGAGAGCCATATGCCATGTATCGCCTCTACCAAGCCTATTTCTTCGGCAACGGCGCGGCAAAGGATACCACCAAGGCATTCGACTGGCTGACCAGGTCGGCGGACGCCGGCAACTCCAAGGCTGCCCGCGAGTTGGCCGTCGCTTACAAGGTCGGCGTTGTCGGACTGGATCCCGATGCTGGCAAGGCTGCTTATTGGGACAGCAAATACAAGGCCCTGTCCACGGCGCAATGAAGAGCGTTCCAGCCTCGGTCGTGAAGATCGAGGCTGGAAGCGAGACGACGCAACGAAATGAACCGAGTACATGCAATGGTCGAGCTTTCGAGATTTAGCCTCTTGGCGAGTGCCTTTATCGTGGTGGGCACAACGCAGGCCGTTCAGGGCGCCACATTGACGGTGCCCTTCGAGCTGGCGAGGCATATCGCGAAGAACAATGGCAAGAAGACCTGCACGGTCAGCCCGCCGGCACCGGTGATCTCGCTCAGTCTTTCCAGCATCTATGAGGATGACGACGAGAGCCACTCGACGATCGATCCGCAACACAAGGAACGTTACGACAAGGCGATATCCCAGACGCGCCAGTTCGCTGCATTCGTTACAAAGTATGCGAGCAACTATACCGAGACAGATGGTAACCGGCTGGATGCGGCAAGCTGTGCCCTGAAGGCGCTGGACAGTTGGGCGCGGGCCGATGCGCTTTCGGATTTGAAGACGCGCCAGAGCTATCTGAGCACGACGCGAATTTTGGCCGGCGCCGCCCTGGCCTATGTTCAAGTTCGCCCTGCTGCGGCGCTGCTCGAGTTCGATACCGGTGCCATCGAGAAGTGGCTTGGCAGTCTCGCCGACCGGACGATCCCCGTCTATACGGAATCGGGCGAGCGCAACTCTAACAAACAGAATCATCGCTACTGGGGCGGGTTTGCCGTGACCGCGGTCGGAGTTGCGATCGGGCGCAAGGACTTCCTGGATTTCGGTTTCGAGAGCTACAAGCTGGGCGTTTGTCAGGTGACGGCCGACGGCGCGCTGCCTCTCGAACTCATGCGCAAGAAGAAGGCGCGCGACTACCACCTTCATGCCGCGGGGCCTCTTGTGATGATGGCGTCGCTTCTGCAGGCCAACGGATACGATGCGCTGTCGCAATGCGACAACGGCCTGGAGAGACTGGCGCACTTCGCCTTGGGTTCAATCAACGACCCGTCGAAGATGGAGATGCTGGCGGGAGAACCGCAGGTCAATCTGCCGCGCGACAAGAACGGCCTGATCCGTCCCGATCGCATCGCCTGGCTGGATGCCTACCTGCATTATTATCCAGAGGACAGAAAGGTTTACGGGAAGCTGTTCGAAGGGGCGTTGTTCTCCTCGAATCTCGGAGGACGCGTCAGCGTTCTCTACAACGTATCGGAACGAGACTGACACTTAATTGCGTTTTGCTTCAAGGAGGCTGGTTTGAGCCTGAAATTTGGTACGAGTGGATTGCGCGGGCTATCTGTGGACTTGAAGGGGAAGCCCTCCTTCGTGTATTCGGCAGCGTTTGCAACCTTTCTGTTGCGGAACCGGATCGCAAAACCGGGCGATCGCGTTCTGGTCGGCTATGATTTCCGCGACTCCAGTCCGGAGATCGCCGCCAACGTCAAATTGGCCCTTGCTGCACAGGGCCTGCAGCCAGTCGATTGCGGCAATCTGCCTACTCCCGCGCTTGCCTTTTACGGGATCCGCACAGGCGCTGCGGCGATGATGATCACCGGCTCACACATTCCGGCCGATCGCAATGGCATCAAATTCTACCTGCCTGATGGAGAAATTGACAAAAATCACGAGCAGGGAATTTCCGCGATCGCCCAGGAACTGGTCGATTTGGAGCTGCCTGTCGCGACGGATTCGGCAAAGGAAACCGACGGGGCGGCGGATGCCGTGTCGCTGTTCATGGACCGTAACAAGACCTTGCTGCCGCAAAGTGCCCTTTCCGGTATGCGGATCGGCGTCTACCAGCATTCGACGGTTGCCCGCGACATGCTAAGCGAGATCCTGAACTATTACGGGGCCGAGGTGTTCGATCTAGGCCGATCCGAAGTCTTTATTCCAGTCGATACGGAAGCCGTCTCCGCTCAAACCATTGCAGCGTTGCAACAGTGGGCCACCGAGCTTCGCCTCGACGCAATCGTATCGACCGATGGCGATGGTGACCGGCCCCTGATCGCCGACGAGACCGGCACGCCGATCAACGGAGATATATGCGGCCTAATCGCGGCCCGCTTTCTCGGCGCCGATGCGATCGTCACGCCGATCACCTCCAACTCGGGCATAGAAGCCCTTGGCAGTCATGTCGTCCGTACCAAGGTAGGTTCCCCCTTCGTGATTGCCGGAATGCAAGAATCGTTGAAGGCACACCAAGGCGTCGTTGGTTTCGAAGCCAACGGCGGGACGCTGACCGGTTCCTCCTTTCCGGTGGCATCAGGCTTGTTCGAGCCTTTGGCAACGCGTGACGCGTTCCTGCCCATTCTGGCCGTGCTCGCCACGGCGGCGGCGACCGGCCGGGCGCTGTCCAAGCTGAAACTGGATCTCGGTCTGCCGTTCACAGCTGCCGATCGGTTGGAGAATTTTGCGACCGAGCGGAGTGCCGCATTGATGGCTTGGCTGCGCGCCGATGACGCTAATCTTGAACGCTTCACTGCCCCGCTGGGACAGGTGTCCGGGATCAGCGAGCTCGACGGACTGCGGGTGACTTTGAGCAACGGCAGGATCGTCCATTTCAGGCCGTCCGGGAATGCTCCGGAGATGCGCTGCTACGTCGAGGCCGGCAGCCCCGAGGAGACGGCGCAGGTGCTTGATACAGGGTTGGGATTGTTGCGCGGCTTCGACGCCGCCTGATCGGTGCTGAACAAGGGATAAGGCCGGCCTGACGCGGCCTTGGTGGTGGTTTGGACCTGCCGACGTGATCGGTTAGGGCCGCCGTTGGATGCATTTGAGGGGTAAGGGTGGACTGACAATGAAGAAGATGATGAGTTTGAGTAAGGCGCTTGTGGTGGGAACCATGGCGATCTCAGCGGCCGCGTGCACGAGTTCGCCTAAGTTTGCTTATGACGACGCCAAGGCCCAGATCGGTTACGAGAAGGCGGGCTTCAAGTCGCGCCGTGATCCGGAACAGTTGCTGGCCTTTGCCGCGCAGCATGCGAAGGCACAGGAAGACGTAGTCCGCTACAACCGCGCCTATGCCAATCTGGTGCGCAATCGCGGCAAGAGCCAGGAGGCCTATGCCGCTTTCGAGCGCGCTGCACTTGCCGGCGATGCCAGCTCCGGCCGCCGCCTCGTCAAGGGACATCTCGACGGGGTCTATCGTCCGGCAAACGTCCCCATGATCGCCCATTCGGTCTATCTGCCGCTGACAGCGGACAAGTCCGACGCAAACACGCGGCTGCTCCTGGCGCAATTGCTTGACAGCGGCGAGATCGGGGGCGGGGAATTCCGCACCGCGGACGCTTGGCTCGACGAAGCTGCGGCCGCGGGTGCTACCAAGGCATTCCGTGAACTGGCCGAGCGCGCTGAGAAGTCCGGCAATGTCGCGCTTGCCTCCGATTACTATTATCGGGCGGACAAGACGTCGAAGGCCGATCGTGCCCTGCGCCAGGCGCGGGTTTACTATCTCGGCCTCGAGGGTGGCCCCAACCCGAAGCTCGGTCACGCCTGGCTCGAACTGGCGCGTAAGCTCGACAAGCAGGGCGCTGGCCAGCTGGCTGCGCGCATCTATCGCACCACCTTGGGCGGGCGTGATGGCTCCTACCTGATCAGCGTTGCTACGACCGCAGGCGTCAACGTCCTGTCGCGAGAACAAGTGCTGGAAGCCTATCGCAGTGCCAAGACCAATGCGGACCGGGCGAAGATCCTCGAACCGCTGACGGCAGCGGCGCGTAATAACGATCCCAATGCGTCCTATGAACTGGCCGCCATCTACATCAGCACGCGCGGCGAGCCGAGCGAGATCAACAGCCTCCTCGTCAAGGCCTATTCCAAGGGCAAGCCTGAGGCCTTGGACCTGATGATCTCGCAGCTGATGCGGGCGGAAGCCGGTCAGGAGGCCGCGGATATCCTGTTCGACGGTGTCCTCAAGGCGGCGCAGAAAGGCAACGTCGAGGCCGCCCGATCGCTAAGCTCGCTTTATCGCATCGGTGGGTTCAAGGCTGCTAATCGCGAAGAGAGCCGCATGTGGCTGCAGCGGGCCGCCGACGCGGGCGACGCCAAGTCGCAATACGAACTCGGTGTCGATCTCTACGAGAACGGTGGCAACCCGCAATCCAAGCAGATGGCGCTGCAATATCTCAACATGGCAGCCGGGCAAGGTGACCTCTTCGCCCTGACCTACCTCAAATCCAAGACGTAACGGGAGTATTGGCGAATGTTGGACGCTGAGTATTCACGCGCCTTGGCCGCCTTTTCGGACGAGGTCTCTCTCTTGCGCGACTGGCTGTACGGCAATGCGCTGCCGCTCTGGTTCGAGGTCGGCTACGACCGGCAGGCCGGAGGTTTCTTCGAACGGGTCGGGTTGGATGGCACGCCTTGCTTGGAGGACAATCGGAGGGCTCGGGTGCATCCGCGGCAGATCTATTGCTTTGCCGCGGCCGGCGCGCGCAACGTACTTGTTGACTGGCGCGAACTGATCCAGCACGGATTTTTGTGGTTTGAGCGCGTCTATCGCAGGGACGATGCGTTCTTCGGCAGTGTCGCGTCGCCTTCGGGGGAGATGATCGACGAGAGCTTCGACCTCTATAATCAGGCCTTCGCCCTCTTCGCTTTTTCCCAGTTGGCCCTGTCCGTCCCCGAACAGAAGGACGCGATGGAAGAAAAGGCGCGCGTCCTGCTCGCCACGCTGAAGGCGGACTATGCCCATCCGGAGGCGGGGTTCGAGGAAGGCCGCCCGGTCAAGCTGCCGCTGTGCTCCAATCCGCACATGCATCTCTTCGAGGCCTGCCTCGCCTGGGAGACGATGGCTGCTGATCCTATACCCTGGGCTGCGTTGGCCGATGAGATCGCCAATCTTGCGATGACGCGGTTCATCGATCAGGAGACCGGTGCGCTCAGGGAGTTCTTCGACCGCGACTGGTCACCGTTTCCCGGCGACAAGGGACGAATCGTCGAGCCCGGTCATCAATTCGAATGGGCATGGCTCCTGGCACGCTGGGGGATTGCGCGCAACGTCCCGAAGGCAATTGCGGTCGCCGAGCGGCTCTTCGAAATCGGCGTCGAACACGGTGTCTGCGACGAGCGGCAGGTGGCCTTCATGGGGCTGTATGACGATTTTTCGATTTCTGACCCTGTCGCAAGGCTCTGGCCGCAGACCGAATGGCTGAAGGCCTCCGCCCTCCTGGCCCAGATCAGTCGTGGCGAGCAGCGGACCTATTATCTGCGCCAGGCGGTGAAGGCCGGGACGGCGTTACGCAAGTTCCTCGCCACAGACATTCCGGGGCTCTGGTACGATAAGCTCCCCCTGAGCGGGCAGTTTGTTAACGAGCCTGCGCCTGCCAGCAGTTTCTACCACATCCTTTGCTCGATCTACGAAGTCGACGACACCCTGAAACTGTTGCAGTGAATTCCGCCCATTTTTTTGCCGGTCTGTTTCGACCCGACGCCCCGAGCGGCATGATTCGCCGCCGGTCTGCAATCACGAATGAGGACATCAACTTGGCCACTGATCTTGCTTCCGACCATGAGGGCGCAGCTTTGCGCGGATGCGCGGTTTACTCGTCGTCGCGGGACGCATCGAGCCGCGCGGGCTGCCGCCCGAGTTCGCGCCAGGACTAGGACTTTCGGACATGGTCTTTTCGTCGGTCATCTTCATTTTCGTCTATCTGCCGCTGTTCCTCGCGCTCTATTACGCCTGCCCGGCCCGATACAGGTCCTATTTCATCCTGATCGGCTCCTACTGCTTCTATGCCTGGTGGCGGGTGGATCTTTCTCTGCTGATGCTGGCCACAACGGCGTTCAACTATTGCGCGGCGCTGGCGGTCCACGGGGCAGGAACGCCGCAAAGGCGAAAACTGTTCCTCGTCGCGACCGTCGTCGGCGATCTCGCGCTGCTCTTCTATTTCAAATATTTCAACTTCTTCGCCGATAGCAGTGCTTATTTGTTCAATCAGGGCGTGCCCTACAGCTGGTCCTTGCCGCACGTCATCCTGCCGATCGGCATCTCCTTTTATATCTTCCACAACATCAGCTACGTCGTCGACGTCTATCGGCGCGATCTCGAACCGTCGCGGACCTTCGTTGATTATGCGGCGTTCATCGCCTTTTTTCCGCATCAGATCGCCGGTCCGGTGCTGCGCTTTTCCGATCTTGCCGAGCAATTCTATGGCCGTGAGCACAACTGGACGAAGTTCAACTACGGTGCAATGCGCTTCCTGACGGGACTTGCGAAAAAGGTGCTCATCGCCGACTCGATCGCTCCGGTCGCCGACGCGGCCTTTTCGATCCCCAATCCGACCATGGCGGAGAGCTGGCTCGGCGCGATAGCATACACGCTCCAGCTCTATTTCGATTTCTCCGGCTATTCGTCCATGGCGATCGGACTCGGCATGATGGTAGGCTTCCATTTTATCGAGAACTTCGACGCGCCCTACAGATCGGTCAACATCACGGATTTCTGGCGCCGCTGGCATATTTCTCTCTCGAGCTGGCTACGCGACTACCTCTACATTTCGCTGGGCGGCAATCGGAAAGGCGTTGGGCGTACCTATTTTAACTTGGCGGCCACCATGGTTCTTGGAGGATTGTGGCACGGAGCAAACACGACCTTCCTCGTTTGGGGGGCTTGGCACGGCTTCTGGCTCGCGGTGGAGCGCTATTTCAACGTTTCGGCCAATGCGCCCTTTCGCATTTCCTCCTGGCTCTTCACCATGATGCTCGTGGTGATCGGCTGGGTTTTCTTCCGGGCGGCCAATATGACCGAAGCGATGAGCATGCTCGCCGGCATGGTCGGGCTGAATGGATTTGGCTTGCGCAGCGACTATGCCTGGGAGTTTCCCAACTTTGGATTTCTGCTGATGGTCGTCGGTGTCCTCACGGCGCTTGGCGAGCCGCAATTGCGCCGGTTCTTCGGACTGAAAACGACCAAGGAACTGGTGTACGTCGGAGGGATCGATTATCCGCATGTCAACCCCGTTCTGGGGGTTACCGCGACCGTTCTCGGCTTGGCTGCGATCGTCAAGCTAGTGGCCGATAGCGATACACCTTTCCTCTATTTTCAGTTCTAAGGAGTGTGCCAGGTATGGACGAGTTCACTGAGGTCGTCGCTTCCGGCGAAATAGATGCTCTGACGTCAAAAAAAGACGGGCGTAGGCTGAATGCGAAGCTGGCTTATCTACCGGCTCTGTCGATTTTCATCCTGTTTGCCTGCGGCGTTGCCGTTCTCGGCCACTTCTGGAACAGCAAGGAGATGGCGGATCATCGGCAGTCGAAGCGTTCGCTCGCAGACGTCATCCAGGGCCGTGAAGCATTGGCGGTCGAGAGGATATACAAAGACGTGTTCCCGATTCGGGACTTCTCCACTGGCTTGTTGAACCTCATAAGCTTCAAGATCTTTGGCGAAGCGCGCAAAGGGCTGATCAAGGGGAGCGACGGCTGGTTCTTCAGCGATGAGGAATTCAGCTGGAATCGCAAATCCTTGAGCATGCTAGAGAAGCATCTGAATTTCGTAGAGGACACGCTTTCCACGCTGAGGGAGGCCGGTATCGAGCCTATTCTACTTTTGATTCCGGAAAAGGCTGACATTTATCGCGATAAGCTCGGCGATGTTGCCGTGCCGTCGTCACGTGAGCACTTTTATGAAAACGTACGGCTCCGGCTGATCACTATGGGTGTACCGGTTCCCGATCTGCGGGAGGCGTTCCTACAGGCTCGTGAACAAAAGCCGGTCTTCCTGAAGTCCGACACTCACTGGACTGTGCAGGGCGCTGGTGTGGCCGCCGGTTCCGTCGCTCAGGTGCTAGCACATCATCCAGACCTGAAGCACAAGGAATTTACTTTGAAGCCAGAAGAAGAGATCGTGCATATGGGTGACCTCTACAAGTTTGCCAAGTTCTCGATCTTTGAGCCTTTCGTTCCAATGCCCGGCGATGCTCTCAGGTCGCTTGCCGCCATGAGCGCGGATGCCAGCCTCGACGACCTGCTATCTGACGAGAATGAGGGGCCGGAGGTGGCGATGGTGGGCTCCAGCTACAGCGCCAACGCCAAATGGAGCTTCGAAGCCCAGTTAAAGGCGGAGGCGAGAGTCGACGTCATCAATTTCGCTGAGGAGGGTAAGGGGCCGTTCGCCCCGATGGAGACCTTCCTCAAAGAGAAGCTCCACGAGCAGAAGCAACTCAAATATGTCATATGGGAAATGCCACTTCGCTATTTCGATGAGGTGGCGTACTGAAGCGGATGTGGTTGAATGGTCGATATTGACTTTGCCGTGAAAGTACGAGTTGCAATATTACTCTGCCAGGTGGCGACAAATGCAAAGTTTTGGATCGATCGCCTGGCTTTCTTATCCGCGGTTCGATCCCCATCAAGGCGACGGAAGGAGCACCTGTTGTGCCCCTTGGATGACGTTAGGGAACGTCCGCGTTGAGACACGTGAACAGGGTGTCAAAGCACAGTTGGGATCATGACTACCTTTATCGCCGCTCCGGTTGAGCGTTGTCAGGATTTCAGCCCACCTTTTTTACCATCGATGTCCCCGCCGAAAGAACACATCGTTGCTCGCGGTAGCGATGTTGCCCAGGCAAGCCACATGAAGCCATCTTCGTACCAACTGCCCGCAGCACCTCACAGCGGAGAAAGCCGATGAGTTCCGCGTCTAAAGCAACAATTTTACGGGATTTTTTTACCGGGACTTGTTGCGCTATGGGCTAGCTTTGGGCTCTTTCGCAGCGAGTATTTCACGGCCATGAGTTTTATCAATCGTTACTCCCCCACCACAGTAAAATCGGCCTTGCTGCTTGCTGCGATTGGCGCGGTGTGCTGCCTTGCAGGATCCGTTGGTCTTTTACTTGTCTTAAACATTCTCCTCCCGGAGAAACCATTTTTAGCCGGATTCGTGAGCATCATCGTCGTTTCGCTTGTTGTTGCATTTCCGCTGCTCCTCGCGCTGCAGCTCCGAAACGCAGAACTTGCGGCGCTGCACACGAATATTGACCATACGGCCCGGCATGATCCGGTGACGAACGCACTCACCGCCACCGCCTTTGCGACCGCGATGCAGAACTATGCCGAGCGCCGCCGGAAAATCGCAACCGACGCCGGCGGAATCATGATCGCCGTGGTCGTCGAGACGCTCGACGCGATCAGCCGCCGCTATGGCCCGCAATGGGCCGACACGGTGATGCTGTCGCTCGCCGAAATCATCAGGACCTCGGTCAGAAGCGGCGACCTCGTCGCCCGGCTCGCCTCAAACGAACTCGGCATTTTCCTGCCCGGCGCCAGCCCCGAAAACGCTCAAGACATCGGCGCACGTATCCGCAGGCGCGTCTCACAGGCTGCCTTCGAATCCGAGGAGGCGCCACTCGACCTTCAGCTCAAGCTCGGAGGCGCCCTCTTCGAGGGGGCTGAGGATTTCAACCGAATCAGACAGCTTGCCGGCGAGATGGCGTTTGATAGCGGAACTGATGATGGCGAGCCGATCGCGATTGCGAAATTGCCGGCGGCTTGACACCGGATGGCAGAAGGGCGCGCTTTTGCCGCTTTCCTGAGATTCAGTCGATTTTCAGCCGACGTGCACCGCGGTGTGTATCATGCTTGTCGGCAGTCAAGATATTGACCGCTCAAGCTTTTTTTGGAGAACACATGTGCAAGCGCCCGGTCGTTGACACCGGCGATGCTAGCGAGATCCCGACCGTCGATTGAAGCCCAAAGATGATCCAGCGCCGCTCACCGGATGATGGAGAACGGCGTAGAGGAGTTTAATTTGGCGCCGATCAGCAGAATGCCGGCTTGGTTTTTCAGCAGGCTGTAGGAGAGCACGCAGGCATCCGTTCCGACGACGGGCGATAATGTCGCGCTCGTTAGCTGCTCCATGGATCGACGATCTCGATTCCGAAACCTTCAAAATCCCTGGTATTGCGCGTAGCGAGGGTAAGATTGTGTGCCATTGCCGTAGCAGCGATCAAACCGTCCATCGAGGCGAGCCCACGATCGCTGCGCTTCGCAAGTGCCGTCAGGTCGCCACGCCAGGGCGACAGGCTCCTCTACCGGAATGACCCGCTGCTCGAAACGTTGCGGAAGATCCGTGGCAAGCCATTCCGCCAGCGCGTCGCGTTTTCGCCCACTATCCATCAAGGCAACACCGCGGCGAATTTCCGCGATCGATACAAGACTGATGAAGGCGCGATCTTCGTCAAGCCCATCGAGCCATTCCAGGACGCGTGTATCGGGACGCGGCTTCGTCACCTCGGAGAAGACATTGGTGTCAAGCAGCAGTCTCACAGCGGCAAATCACGCGGTTCATCACGTTGACGCTCGAGGTCCAGATCGGTGCCGCGCAGTGGCGAGTCCATCAGGAACTCGGCGAGCGAACCTTTGCGCGCCGTTTTCCTTTGCCAATCCTCCACCGAAACAACGACGACGCTCGGTTTTCCGTTTCGGGTGATCGTCTGGGGCACGGATTGTGCTCGCTCGATAACCTCCGAAAGATTTGCTTTGGCGCTGGCGACCGTCCAGCTCTTGTCATTGTGCGTTGATGGTTGCATTACTCAGCTCCTGACTATTTTGACTATATGCGACGGTCTGATCTAGATGTTTGATCCCAGGCTTTGATAGGGTCTCCTTGTCTTCCGCATCAAAGGATGCGCTATGGGCCAGGTTCTTCATGGAAGCGCCACGACGACAGAGGCAGTCCGTCGAGCGATACAACATAGTCAAGAGAGCCTGAGGGCTAGATGGAATATCTATTCAGCCTATATTTCTGGTGTTCTTTCATCGCCGTTCGGCTCAGACCTCTTGTTGGACCTTCTTCAGAATGATTTGCGAACCTCCTTCACGGCCTCAACCTTCGTTGCATGACCAAAATATTGAAATCCACGAGACGACGGTTCGGTCATATCGTTCCCATCGCCTGAACGAACGTATTGAACGCAAAGAATGCTGCCTTGGCAGTGCTATTCGCCGAATTAATGCCAGTCTCGCGCAACCACAGGGCACCGTTTCGGCAGTCTATTCTTGGGAAAGCCGGCGCAGCGCGTCATAAGGATCGAAGTCCAGTATTCTCGACAACTCGAGGAACTCAATGACATCCACTCGGCGCTGGCCACTTTCCAAACGCGCCACAAACGATTGATACTCACCAAGTTTGTCGGCGAGTTCCGTCTGCGTGAGGCCCGATGCCTCCCGCTTCTCGATCAGGAGCGCTATGAGCGCTCTGTGCCTTTCCGTGCCGAGAGTCTTCGCCACGTTACCCACCTTGCTTAAGGGGAACAGGCGGAGATCGGTATCGACGACCTACGCTCCGAAAAGATCATCGCCTTCAATCGCCAGAACCTCTCCTATACCGAGCGGTACTTCAACGAGAAGTTCGACGAATACGATCTGACCCGCAACATCGCCTATAGCTGCGATGATACCTATTCGCTGGTATCGCTGGTCTCCGCGGGCCTTGGCATCGGCTTTGCGCCGGAATGGGTTCAGGACCTGCCGAACCGGACCGCAGTTCCGATATAGGTGCCACATCATGAAGGACTTAGAGATGCAGGACGAAGCCTCAGCGCTTTTGGAAACCTTGGTCTTTACCTTGGGGGTCATCACCAACAGCAATGCTGAAGATCGGCGCCGGATCGCAGAGGCCTATCACGAGGCGCAGCGCATGGTGGCCACGATTGAACTTGAAAGCGGCTCGGCCCGCCATCGAATCATTGCCTGCCTCGAACGCTTTAACGCCTATAAAGCCGAGGACGACGTCGTAGCTGCCGGCTGGATGCTCACTGCCATTCAAGAACGGATAGGCGAGTGTGACCTCACGGATTGGAAATCGTCGCAGAACAGGCCGTGCAGCTGCTTTTGGCCCCGCGAAACGAGCTGCATTAGTGCAAAGCGGGGCGCGCCGAGGTGCGACACAGGACCGCCCAAATCGTATCTTTCCCAAATGTACTTGAGGGTGGTCGGTGTGGAAAATCATGATAGCGTTGTTATGGGATGGGAGGTCCTAACCGATGAAGAGGCCATTGAAGCTGCGATCGACAAACACGGCAAAGACCCGACGACGTCAGTTGCGTATTGCGCGTTCGAGGCGTCCGGCAGTCGAGACGGACCCGAGTATCGGTTTTGGTTGAATCTGTTTTTGAAGCTTGTCAAAGAGGCTCATGTCGGATGGGCGTAGGGGACCCTTGTCGCCTGGCAGTTAAACGTGAGAATGCGGCTGTTTCGGCCAGGTTTGGCATTTAAAAGGTTAGAATCCGAGCGAGCGGATTCTCAAATTGACTGCAATTTTGAAGACGCCACTGATTGGCATGGCCGTGATCTCGTCGATTGCGTTGCTGAATCGCGCCTCGTCCTATATGGCCCCGCAGCATTTGGAGTATCTCCGGTCCGGCCCGCTCGACGATGGCTACTCCGGCAAGCAGACATGGTCGAAGGTGAAGCGGCAGGATCGGACTTGCCGGTGTAGGCAGGTTCCTCCTTCCGAAGCGACGACACTATCGAGATCTGGAATGATTGCACGAGCACCCTGAATCGCACGGTTCGTAGCCTCAGGGAAGGGGTCTCGGCACGCGTCGCATCAGCAAAAGGCGTGCGATTTCGGCCGGTGATGTCCATGTTCTGTCGAGGGCCGTTCTCCTATGAGCGGACATCAATCACACGCCTCACGACCCGCAAGCGTTGTCGGACGTGGTCAGCATCAGGGTCGTAGCGGCGGACAGTAGCCCATCCAAGAAACAGAAGAAGCCCCCTGCACGACCCTGACCGCAATGGGAGGTCGAATTCCAGAAGTGCAAAGATGAGAACAATTTGCTGCAGTCAGTGTCATTCAATTAATCGCCGCCGAGGCTTCGGCTCATGCTCAATCGAACGAAGAACGCACTCCGGCACCCACCGGGGCAAAAGTCGAATTCCTGGACATCAAGAACAATCAGAAGATTCCTCGCGGCACCACCATCCACTTCGGTCTGACGAAAATGGGGATCGCCGACCGGTACGGGGCACTGATGGCCGGGGCGCGAAAGATCAAATCTTACCTTTATCGTTCACAGACGCTTCAGCATTTCCGAGGACCAGATGCGGTTAACTGCTGGAATCGTTTTGTAATTTCGGATCTCGCTCTATCTGCGACTGTAGTGAAAGGCAGTGCCCCGCCCTGGGATCTCGCCTTTCATCAACAGGAAACGCGCGCTTCCATTGGTTTTCATTGCCGGGCATTGGCTTCGGCAGGAGATAAGTCAGGAGGTTGAAATGAGCGACTACAAGTCGACCCTTGCCGTCTTGGCCATCGGCTGCACGGCTCTCATCGCGCCGCTTCACGCAAACGCATTGGACATCGGCGGCAAGAACGGAATTGGCGTCAACGGCAGCAGCAGTGGTCTGAACGCCTCTGTCGGAGGCGCCAATGGAGTTAACGCCAGTGTAGGCCGCAGTTCGAGGGGCGGCCTCGGAGTGGACGCATCGGTTGGGGGCTCCAACGGGATCAACAGCAGCACATCCGTGAGCCGTCGCAGACCCGCCCTCGACGTCAGCACAACCGCCAGCATCGGCGGATCGAACGGCGTCAACGCTGATGTCGATGCGAGCATCGGAGGCTCGCGCCTGGCCACCGCAGCAGCAAGGGTTGGAGTTTCGGAAGATGCTCCTGTCCAATCCACTCTCGGGACGCTTTCGGAAGGCGCTGCGGTCACGAGTGGTGTGGGGGCGGGCAGTATTCCTCGCAGCACGTCCCTGGCCTTAAGCGAGATGTCTACGGCAGATAAAGCCAAGGCAAAATTGCGCTGCAAGGACGTCCTGAGCTCGGGTGGATTCGACGCGAGCCTTGTCAAGCTCTGCAAAATGGTCGTCGCGATGCGCTAGCTGATCGCGCGCTCTCCGTTCCAACATCCTGATCGAGATTCCCGGTGCTTCGGCGTTTCCGACCGTCCGGGAATCCCATCGCTTGTCTGATCCGCAAAGGTGTCACCGAGCCTTTCGCGTCAATAGGTCAGGGTGACAACTACGGTATCGGTGTAGGTGCCGGGGTTGGGTGTGTCCTGCGGAGGCACGCGGCCATAGACGGTCAAGACTTGAGCCTCGCCGGATCCGGTTCCCGCAACCGTACTGCCCGGTGTTGTCGCATCTCCCCACGGCTGCGAGCGAGCTACATCCTTGTAGAGGCCGTAGGTGACCGTTTCGGCTCCTCTCGACATCTTGCGCGCCATCGGTGCCGAGTTCGTGGTGCCGCCGTTCAAGGAGATCGTATAGGTCGTTCCTGGCGTGCAGGTCGCCGTTATGGAGCCGGTGGCATCGACATTGGCGTTTAGGATACGCTTGGTGCTGACGTCGATATTCTCCACGGCGACAAGACAGTTCGCAGCAACGTTTGCATTGACGCTGAATGACGTCGTGGCCGAAGTTCCCTGGGCTGCATTGCAGTTGCTGTTGGTGGTGTAGCGATATCGGAAAGGAGCGTGGCTTCCGGAAAAATTAGTTCCAGTCGTAGCCGCTGGCTGGCTGCCCAATACCGCCCCGTAGACGGTAAAATCCAGTCGTGGCGGCAGGCGTCCATTCCCACAAGGCAAGGCGAACTCAACTATTGCTGACCACCAATGCGGGACAGATTGATCCGCATTTCCGCCGATCCAACACCTTGGCCTTGCTCAGAGCTTTGGGCGCTCTCTCCCTCGATGGCTGTCGCAAGGACCGGGGACGATCGGACCCCACCAATCGGGCCGAAATGAAATGGAGGGCGGCCGGAAGGAACTTTGTTGCCGCGCGAGGAATGGCGGCGCCGCCGCCAGGAGCAGAAAGTTTCCGATGGCCGTTGCGGGAGGACGATCGAGGCGAAGCCGCTCTCCGGTCAGACATGCCTCATCGAGCCCGCGAATGGAGCGCCGCTAACAACCGGCTAAGGGACGTGGCAATGGCGGCCACTCCGGCTTTAGTTCAGGCCGTACCAGGTCCCGCGACCCGCTCCATGAAGGGTCAGATGCCCCTGCTCGGTCAACGCCCGAAGATGATCCTTGACGGTGTTGCGGCTTGCGCCTGTGGCCTTGGCCGCGTCCATCACCGTAACGCGCCCGCGCTCACGCGCCAGTTCGAGGATCGCAACCGACAACTCCGGCAGGTCGCCCAGCAGGATGCGTTCACGCTCGATTTTGCGCTCGAGCCGCTGCTTCTGGCGCTGCAGGCTCCGGAGGAAAAACTCGACCCACGGATTCCAGTCCTGTTGCTCTGTCCGGATCGTGCCCTGCGTTCGACGAAGCGCGAGGTAATAGGCTTCCTTGTTCTGCTCGACAACGCTTTCGAGAGAGCTGTATGGCACGTAGGTATAGCCCGCCCGCAGTAGCAGCAGAGTGGTCAAGGCTCGCGACAGGCGGCCATTGCCGTCCTGGAAAGGATGGATTTCCAGAAAGACCACCACGAAGACAGCGACGATGAGCAGAGGGTGAAACGTCCCATCCCTTTCCTGGTCCTGTTGCCAGGACACTAGCTCCGACATACGGCCAGGCGTATCGAAGGGGGACGCCGTCGCGAAGACGGTTCCCAGGCTTCGTCCATCTTCGTCGAAGGCTTCGACGTTGTTGGCAAGGGTTTTCCAGTTTCCCCTATGTCGCTCATCCTTGGTCGAGTGAGCGAGCAGATCGCGATGGAGTTGGCGTATGTGATTTTCGTCAAGCGGGATGGCGTCGAAGGCGGAGAAGATCATTTCCATCACCTCGGCATAGCCTGCGACCTCCTGTTCGTCTCGGCTGGTGAACGAGCCGATTCGGAGGTTCGAGAGCAGCCTTTCGACTTCGCGGTCGCTCAGTTTTGCGCCCTCGATACGGGTCGAAGAGCCGATGCTTTCGATCGTCGCCACCCGCCGCAAGCTGGAGAGCCTGTCTGGCGCGATACGACCGAGCGCTCGCCACGCACCTTTGAATTCGTCGATCTCGGCGATCAACGATAGGATCTCAGGCGTGATACGCAATTTCGCGAGATCAAGGACCGTCATCCATTATCCCATCCGTTTCCATCCGAATGGGATATGACACAACGGGCTCCATTCTTCCATCCATTTTCATCCAATAAGGAAGAACGGCGGAAAAAAGTCAGAGCGGACATCGGGAATCCGGCCTTGGGTGGTCGCAAAAATGCTCGTGTTGGCTGCTCATCGATCGACGGTCGATCAACGCTTCGCCATCTCGCTGTCCAGCCGAGTTAAATGCCTTCAGCCTCACATTAAGAACTGCGACAACGCCGACAGGTCGGCCTTGACGGGGAAGCACTCTTGAATGCCTTTCTTTAAGAATTGAGGCCGTCCATCAAAAGTTCTTCTGACCCCATCGTGCAGGTCATCGTGTTACGGAGAATTCAGCCGAACGCGGTCCGATTTGTCCGGATCGTGATGAGGCAATTCGAATATCGAGTGTGCTTATGGACCTGTCTAAGATAGAGACGCTAATCGCTTTTGTCGGGCGATCGAACATTAGCGAGCTGACGGTGACGGAAAAAGGCGTCACGGTCCGGATCTTCCGGACGCCCGATCGGGCAGCATCACAGGGCGCGGCGCAAGCGCAAAAGGCGGCAGCAGTTGGTTCCATCGAGTCGGCTCGCGATGCGTCTTCGGCAACTGCCGAGACCTCGGCCTTCCCCGTGAAGGCACCTGTCTTCGGCGTCCTGCATCGGGCGCCTGCACCAGGCCAGGAGCCGTTCGTCAAGGTCGGCGACATGGTGGAGGAAGGACAAACCCTTTTCATCATCGAAGCGATGAAGGTCTTCAACAAAATTGGCGCGCCGCATGCCGGCCGCATTGCGCGACTGACCGAAGTCGACGGCGGAGAAGTCGAGACGGGCGACGTGCTGGCGGAGATAGCGTAATGGCCGAGCCTCTCGATGACACTCCATCGCCAAAGCAACGATTTGATACGGTTCTGATCGCCAATCGGGGCGAGATCGCCGCACGGATCCAGCGCGCCTGCCGTGAACTCGGCCTAAAGACTGTGGCCATCTGTTCCGAGGCAGACAGGCAGGCGCTTTACGGCGAGACTGCCGAGAGCTTTCTATGCATAGGTCCTGCGAATGCGGCCAAGAGCTATCTCAATCAGGATGCGATCCTCCTGGCAGCGCGTCTGACCGGCGCGGGGGCCATCCATCCGGGCTATGGCTTCCTGTCGGAAAGCGCTGCGTTCTCCGAAGCTATCGAAAAGGCGGGCTATGTTTTCATCGGTCCGGAAGCTTCATCGATTGCCACCATGGGCGACAAGATATCGGCCAAGCGGGCGATGATCGCCGCCGGCGTGCCGTGCGTGCCCGGTCCGGATGCGTCGCTTCCCGACGATCCCGCTTCCATCGAGCGCATCGCGCAGGAGATCGGGTATCCCGTGATCATCAAGGCCGCCGGCGGCGGAGGCGGAAGAGGCATGCGCGTCGTACCGGAGGCCTGCTCGCTGCACCAGGCGATCACCTTGACCCGGGAGGAAGCCCGTCAGGCCTTCGGATCCCCAGTGCTCTACATGGAGAAGTTCCTCCAGCATCCGCGCCATATCGAGATACAGGTGCTTTGCGACACCCATGGCAATGCCGTCTGGCTCGGGCACCGCGATTGTTCGATGCAGCGCCGTCACCAGAAGGTGGTGGAGGAGGCGCCGGCGCCAGGGATTTCGCCGGATGCGATCCGGCCTGTCGGGATGGCTTGCGCGCAAGCCTGTCGGCAGATCGGCTACCGAGGTGTGGGAACCTTCGAATTCCTCTACGAAAATGGCGCCTTTTATTTCATCGAGATGAATACGCGCCTGCAGGTGGAACATCCGGTCACAGAAATGACCAGCGGCATCGATATCGTCCATGCCCAGATAAGGATTGCGCAGGGTGAACCCCTAGATTTGCTTCAGAACGACGTGAGATGCGAGGGGCATTCCTTCGAATGCCGCATCAACGCCGAGGATCCCGATAGCTTCCTGCCCTCGGCCGGCATTATCGCTGATCTCGCGCTGCCTGAGGGACCGGGCATTCGCGTCGACACCCATATCCATGCCGGCTACCGGGTTTCGCCCTATTACGACTCATTGATCGCCAAACTCATCGTCCATGCGCCGATCCGGGCGGAAGCAATGGCGAAAATGCGAGAGGCGCTGGCTGCCACACGCGTGGAAGGGATCGCTACCAACCTTCCACTCCTGCGCGCGCTGTTCGAGGACGAAGCCTTCGTCCATGGCGAGACGGATATCCATTATCTCGAGCAATGGCTCAAGCAGCGGAGGGCGGCATGAGCGCGATCGACTTCAGCGATCCTGCGACCATTGCAGTCCTGGCGCACGCGCTGACGGCAGCCGGCGTGGACGGCCTGGAAATCTCCAGGCCGGACGGACAGCTGCGCATCGTCGTTTCGAAGGAAGTGGGTACCCAAGTCGCCCTGACAGGAACCGCGCAGCCGGGTTTGATGGCGGCACTGTCAGCGATCGTGAAGGCGCCGATGGCGGGCCGCTTCTGCGTCTCGCATCCCGCAGTACCGGTCGACGTCAGACAACTGCCGCATGAGGTTTCCGACAAGGACGTGATCGGTTTCATCCGCATCGGTTCCGTCCTGCTTCCCATTACCGCTGGACGGTCTGGTTTGCTGACCAGGCTGCTGGCAGAGCGCGATGCCCTGGTCGGATTCGGTGAGCCCCTGTTTGAAATCGAGCAGCAACCATGATTGCCACTTTGAACATCCTTGCGCCACAATGCGAAATCGTCCCGGCCACCAAAGGCCGGGCGCGGGTCTCCTTCATTGGAGCGCGATCCTTCCTGCTTGAAACCTCAGGGGATTTCGATCTTCCCTCCCAGCGATGGATCTGGGCCCTGTGGCAAACGGTAAAGGGTTGGGTGGACATCGCAGAAGTGATACCCGGCATGACCAATCTGCTGGCTATCTGCAAGGAGACGCCCGAGGATCCCGAAATCGTCGTCAGCCGATTGCTGGAGGCATGGGATAACGCCCAAAGCATCGATCTGGCAGGGAAGACTATCGAAATTACGGTCCACTACGGCGGGCCATATGCGACCGATCTTCCCGCCCTGTGCGAGCTTTCCGGACTAAGCGACCGGGAGGTCGTACGCATCCACTATGAAGCGACCTATCGCGTATTCGCCCTGGGCAGCGCCCCGGGCTTTGGCTATCTGCATGGCCTCGATCCCCGGATATACATGCCCAGAAAGACAGTCCCATCGCTGAGGATGGAGAAAGGCTGCGTGACGATTGGCGGCATGCAGACGGGCGTTGCGATGCTGACCGGACCGAATGGATGGAACTCCATAGGCTACGCGGAACTGCAGATGTTCGATCCGGCTTCCTCGATACCTGCCCTGATGGCGCCGGGCGATACCGTGCGCTTCGTGCCGGCAAGGATCGAGCTATGATCGAGATCGTCGAAACCGGCCCATTCAATACGGTGCAGGATCTTGGCCGCCCAGGCTATCGCGATATTGGTGTGTCTGCCGGCGGCGCCATGGATCCGTTGGCTGTCAGGATCGGCAACATCCTCGTTGGCAACGATGAAGATGCGGCGGCGATAGAGGTGCAGACCTTTCCATTCAAATTGCGCTTCGACATGCACACCGTCTTCGCCGTGACAGGCGCCGACGGCCAGCCGGTGCTCGATGGCAGGGAACTGCTTGCATGGTGCACGCATGTCGCTGAGGCGGGCCAGGTTCTCGAACTGAAGCAGCCGCCGACCTTGGCGCGTGCTTATATCGCGCTCGCGGGAGGGCTGGATGTGCCGGTTCTCATGGGCTCGCGAAGCACGGCGCTTCGCGGCGGATTCGGTGGCAATGCCGGGCGTCCTCTCATCAATGGAGACCGGATAGAAATCGGCTCAACATTTGATGAACTCCCGCTGCCGGTCAACGGTATCGCCGTCGTCGAGCCGGCCGTCGCGCTCGGCGATGTCTTTCCCGCCCCCATCGACGGCGCGTTGCCGGTCCGTGCCATAGCCGCCGGCGAGCAAGAGCTGTTTGTCTCAGATGGCGAGGCGTTCTGGAGCCAGGTCTGGCGTATTTCATCTCGCAGCGATCGCACCGGCTATCGTCTGTCCGGGGAGCCAATCAAGCCCACGAAGACGATCGAGATGCGCTCCCATGGTGTCGTCCCGGGCGTGATCCAGGTGCCGCCGGGAGGGGAGCCGATCATTCAGATGAGCGACGCCAATACGGCGGGTGGCTATCCGAAAATCGCCGGCGTCATCGAATGCGATCTGTGGCGGCTCGGCCAGGCGCGCGTTGGCAGCCGGTTGCGGTTCGTGCGCTCGACGCATGCTGAAGCGCGTGCCGTTGAGCGGGCCGTTGCCCGGTATGTCGAGGATGTCCAGCGAACGTCACAAATGGTCAAGCGCGCTTTGAGGGCGATGGCATGACGATAGTTCAACGGCTCAATAGGAGGAGGCGATGAAGTTCGATCTGAATTCCGACATGGGCGAAGGTTTCGGTCCTTACCGGCTATGCGATGACGAGGCGATGATGAAGATCGTATCATCGGCCAATATCGCCTGCGGCTTTCACGGCGGGGACCCGGACACGATGGCGCGCATGGTGCGTCTTGCGAAGCAACACGGCGTCGGCATCGGTGCGCATCCAGGCCTGCCGGATCGGGCCGGTTTCGGGCGGCGCGAGATTCCATTCCATCCGGATGAACTTCGCCAGCAGATGCTCTACCAGCTCGGCGCGCTGATCGCGATCGCCAAAAGCGAAGGCGTCACCGTCGGCCATTTCAGCTTTCATGCGGCCATGGGCAATATGGTCAATCGCGATCCCGTGCTCGCCGATCTGATGATGGATGCCATTTTCTCTGTAGACCCACGCCTCGTGGTATTCGCTTCTCCTGACAGCGAAATCGAGAGGGCGGCGAAACGCGCCGAGCTCAAGACGCTTTCGCTGTTTCTGGCAGACCGCGCCTATGACGGCGGTGGCAAGCTGGTGGCCCGCGGTCTGCCGGGGGCCCTGATCAAGGACGAGGCCTCGGTCCGGGCGCGCGTTCGCCAGTTCCTGACCGATGGTACCGTCGAGACCATCGACGGTACTGTCATCGCAATTCCGGCCCGGTCGATTCTCGTTCATAGCGATACGCCCGGCTCGCTGGAACTTGCCCGCATCGTCCGCAGCGAAATCGAGGCTTCCGGCGCCACCCTCGCGCCTGCGGCCGAACTTGCTTCCTGATTGAGCCCTTGCCGTCACGGTTCCATCTCACCGAAAGATCATGTCGATGTCTTCCATAGCCGACCGTCTGAAAAACGTTTCCATCTCCGCTTCCGCAGCCATGACCCAACGCGCCAGGGAACTGGCCGCCAAGGGCATCAAGGTTGTCAGTCTTTCCTCCGGGGAGCCGGACTTTCCGACGCCGGCTCATGCGATCGAGGCGGCCCATGCAGCAGCACTCGGCGGCGACACCAAGTATCCACCGATGGATGGAACGCCGGCGCTCAAGGCCGCGGTCAGCAGGAAGTTCAAGCGGGACAACAATCTCGATTACAATGCCAGCCAGATCGTCGTTTCCGGCGGCGGCAAGCAGGTGATCTTCAATGCAATGCTTGCGACCTGTAATCCGGGCGATGAAGTCGTCATTCCCACGCCGTCGTGGGTCAGCTACGCCGATATCGTCAAGTTCGCCGGGGGTGTTCCGGTGGCCGTTCCGTGTTTCGAACAGGCCGGTTTCAAGCTGCGCCCCGAGGATCTCGAAGCGGCGATCACGCCGCGCACCAAGTGGCTTATCCTGAACTTCCCGAACAATCCGACGGGGGCGGCCTGCTCGCGTGCAGACATGGCCGCCATCGCGCAGGTCATGCATCGTCATCCGCACGTCTGGATTCTAACCGACGATATCTACGAGCACCTGATCTATGGCGGGTTCGAGTTTTGCACGATCGCCGATGCCGACCCCAGGCTCTACGATCGCGTCCTGACGATGAATGGTGTTTCCAAGGCCTATGCTATGACAGGCTGGCGGTTGGGGTATTGCGCCAGCGGTTCGAAGGAACTGATCGCCGCGATCAGCAACGTCAACGGCCAAAATGGTGGCGGCATCACCACAGTCACGCAGGCCGCGGCCATTGCGGCGCTGGACGGGCCTCAAGATCTCCTTAGGGAACGGGCGGCAATCTACCGACAAAGGCGCGATTTCGTCCTCGACCAGCTGGCGAAGATCGAAGGGCTGCGCTGTCACAAGCCCGACGGCGCCTTCTACATCTATCCCAACATCTCCGGCCTGATCGGCAAGACCACGAAGGGCGGGCGCAAGATCGAGACCGACGTCGATTTCGTCATGGCGCTCGTGGACGAGCATCACGTCGCGACGGTACAGGGTGCCGCCTATGGCATGAGCCCCTATTTCCGCATTTCCTACGCGACAAGCATGGAAATGCTCAACGAGGGCTGCGCACGCATCGCCCAGTTCTGCCGGGATATGCGCTGAATTACGACCGCAGCCTTCCGGTCCGCTTGCCGCGCCGCAGGGCATTCGTCCAGCTCGCAGGCTTTAAAGTTTCAGCCGCTCGGTCAGTTCGACGAGAATGTCCTTGACGGCGAATGCCGGCTCTGACAGCGAACTCTGATCCGACGTGCAAAGTGAGAGCGTTTCCTCGAGCCTGGGGGAGAGCAGCCGGCAAACGAGAGGCTCGTTCGATTCTGACACGATGCGATCGGCAATGGCCTTCGGCATGATGGTCGCTCCGAGGCCCGTTCCTACAGCGCGGGCAAGCGTCCGCACGATCTCGACTTCCGCCACGACCTTGAGATTGATTCGACTGCGCGTGAATGCGGTATCCACCGCGCGGCGCACGAAATTGTAGGCCGGCGGCAGCAACATCGGCAGTCCGTCGAGCGCTCCAACCGGAATGGGTTTGGAATCCGCTTCGATGGCGAAGTCGCGATGTGCCACGAGGTAGAATTCTTCACTCAGAATCGGTTCGAACCGGACGCCCTTGATCGGGCCGACGCCGTGGATCAGGGCCATTTCCAGCCTGCCGTTCATGATCATCTGGCTATAGGTCTGGCCGACGCTTTCGGTCAGGTGAAGCAGAATACCGGGATGCCGTTTTCTCGTCTCGGCCAGGAGTTCGACAGACAGCGTGGCGGCGCTGCTGAACGGCACGAGCCCCACGCTAACGCGCCCTGCAAGCGAATTGCCGGCGGCCGCGGCGTCTGCCTGGGCCTGTTCCATCTGGCGCAGGATGATCTGGGCATGCCGGTAGACCGCATGTCCTGCGTCGGTCATGGTGACGCCCTGCTGGCTGCGGATCAGCAGTTTCTGGCCGAAATGTTCCTCAAGTGCGGCCAGTTGCTGGCTCAGTGCCGGCTGGGCGAGATGCAGGATGTCCGCCGCACGCGTGATGCTGCCGCTGTCCACGATGACGATGAAGGATTTGAGGCGTCTTATATCCATGGGGGAATTGGCACTATGTGATCTTCGCTGGAGCATGTTTACAGACGCGCCCCCGTTTTGCAAAGCGACGCTGGCCGCAGGCCGTCTTCACCCTCAATAAAGGCCGAGAATTCTGGCGCCTTGGACCGTCCGCCGGTCGCCCGCCAATCTCCATAAAAGTTGCTTATTACTCCAAAAGTAATCGGTCTTAGGCAGAGCGTTAAAGCTCCGTTATTGTCCACAGCAACAACAAGGGGATCAAAATGCCATTCTCCGATTACAAAACCGCATTGGTCACCGGCGCTTCCTCCGGCATCGGTGCCGCAGTCGTGGAGCGGTTGTGCCGAGAGAATCTCGAAGTGCATGCGATCGCTCGCAGCACCGGCGCCCTGAAGGAATTGGCCGAGCGTACGGGCTGCATTGCGCATGTCATTGATGTGAGAGATAGCGCGGCAATTGCCGATCTCGCCAACCGCGTGCAGTTCGACATTCTGGTCAACAATGCCGGCGTTGACCGGCCGAAGAAATTCCTCGAAGCGGACGAAGGAGACATCGATCTCCTGATCGACGTCAATCTTCGTGCCGTCCTGCACCTGTGCCGTCTGATCGTGCCTGGAATGGTGGCGCGCGATTGCGGACACGTCATCAACATCTCCTCGATCGCCGGCAACTACAATTTCGGCGGCAATTCAACGTACCATGCCGTCAAGGCAGGCGTCGCCATGTTGTCGAACCAGTTGCGGATCGACGCGTTCGGCAAGCATGTGCGGGTGACGGAAATCTGTCCCGGCCGCGTCGCAACGGATATCTTTAACCACGTCCACGGTAATGATCCGAGCGTCCGCGAACGCTTCATCGACGGTTTCGAATTGCCTCAGGCCGCTGACATCGCGGAGGCGATTGCATTCGCAATCGCTGCGCCTGGAGCGGTGAATATCGGACACATGGAGATCACGCCGACGCTTCAGGTGATGGGCGGCTTGCAGACGGCCAAGCCGGAAAAGACTTTTCCCGAGGCCGGCCAATCCGGGGAGCCGAAGCGGTGAGCGGCTTCGATCTCTCGGCAATCTTGAGCAACCCGGAATATGTCGAGATGCTTCTGCACGGCATCGAAATGACGTTCGTCATCTATATAGGTTCGTGGCTGCTGGCGATGACGCTCGCGCTTCTGTTCCTGGGTCTGCGTTTTTCACCGCTGCGTTTCGGCAATCCGGTGGTCGCCGCCTATGTTTCGTATCATCGGAACGTCCCCACCCTCGTCCAGCTCATGCTTTGGTATTTCGGCATATTCACGCTGATGCCGCAGGATTGGACGACCTGGCTCGCCGCCCACAATGCCGAAGCCATCTTTGCTGTTATCGGACTGGGACTTTGCCAGGCCGCCTATTTCAGTGAGGATCTGCGCTCGGGCCTGCGCTCCGTCAATCCTGGTCAGATGGAAGCCGCCAAGGCCCTTGGGCACAGCTATATCTCGGCGATGCGTTTCGTGATCATGCCACAGGGCGTTCGCAATGCGCTGCCGCCGCTCATAAACCACAGCGTTTCCCTGTTCAAGAATAGCAGCCTTGCTCTCGTCATCGGCGCATCGGAGCTCACGCATGCCGTGAAGGAAATTGAGAACTTGAGCTTCAGGACCTTCGAAATCTACCTGGTCGGCACAGTCCTCTATCTGTTTTTCTCGCTCCTGATCATGACCGGCGGCGCCTACCTCTCGATGCGCGCAGATCCTGCAAGGAGTGCACGCGCATGATTAACGACATCATCGCGATCATCAAAGACTACTGGCTGCTGCTGTTGATCGGCCAGTATCCAAACGGGCCGCTGGGCGGGCTCGCCAACACACTCATCCTTTCGGCACTCAGCATCGCTCTCGCTTTTCCAGTCAGCATCCTTTTCGCATTGGCCAGGTTGTCGAAATGGCCAATGCTGCGCTGGCCAGTTACCGCTCTCGTCTACGTCACCCGCGGCGTACCTTTGTTGATGCTCATCCTTTGGAGCTATTTCCTCGTCCCGCTCTGGACTGGGGCGGATGTACCCAGTTTCGTGACCATGCTCACGACGCTGGTGGTCTATCAGGGCGCTTTCTTGAGTGAAGTGGTCCGTGCGGGGATTGTCGCGCTCGGGCACGGCCAAATGGAGGCCGCTCGAGCGCTCGGACACAGTTACCTTGGTGCGATGCGCTACATCATCCTGCCGCAGGCACTCTACAACATGATACCGAGCATCATCTCGACGTTTGTCTCGACAATCAAGGACACGACGCTCGGATATGTGATCAACGTGCCGGATCTCACCTTCGCGGCCAGTCAGGTCAACAACCAGCTGCTAACACAGCCTTTCCAGGTGTTCCTCATTCTCGCGATTGTCTACTACGCAATCTGCTGGAGCCTGACCCACGTCGCAAATCGTCTCGAGAGGAGCATCGCGCGCCGGCGCGCCGGTCCCTCCAGCCTGCATGCAACACCCTTGGTTGCGACCTCAAAAATCGTATCGGAGCAGCTATGAGCACTTCAATTCCATCGACGCAGGAGTTGCAGACGATCCGCCTGTCGAATGTCTGCAAGAGCTATGGCGACTATCCGGTCTTGAAGGACATTGATGCCGAGGTGGCCCAGGGAGAGGTCGTGGTCATATGCGGACCGTCCGGTTCGGGAAAGTCCACACTGATCCGCACCATCAACCGGCTTGAGGAGATCAGCAGCGGATCGATAACACTCGACGGCCGCAATATTCATGCGCCAATGCGTGCGAAAGAACTGAATTTACTTCGCAGCCGCATCGGTTTCGTGTTCCAGAGCTTCAATCTTTTTCCGCATCTGTCGGTGCTCGACAACGTGTCGATGTCGCCGATCAGGGTGAAGGGCGTTCGGCCCGAGGCGGCGCGCGACAAGGCGATCAAGCTTCTCGAGCGTGTTGGTCTGGCCGACAAGGCCCATTCCTATCCAGGTCAGTTGTCTGGTGGACAGCAGCAGCGCGTCGCCATTGCCCGCGCGCTCGCCATGGAGCCGCCGGTAATGCTCTTCGATGAACCCACGAGCGCGCTCGATCCGGAAATGGTTGGCGAAGTGCTGAGCGTCATGAAAAGCCTGGCGGCCGAAGGCATGACCATGCTCTGCGTCACCCACGAAATGGGCTTCGCCCGCGATGTCGCAGACCGCATCTGGTTTATCGATGCGGGGCAGATCCTTGAAACGGCGTCTCCCGAAGACTTCTTCAAGAGCCCGCGCCATCCTCGCGCCCAGCGCTTCCTGGCCGATCTAAGGCATTAACCACCATCATAACAAAGGAGAACAGCAATGAACTGGAAATACCTTGTCCTGGGTGTCGTCCTAGCTGGCGCAATCTCGCCGGCGAAAGCGGATCAGCTGGAGAAAATCAAATCCGCAGGGACTTTGCGCTGCGCGACCTTTGCCGACGTCCCACCCTTTGCGTCCCCCGATCTGAAGACGCGTCAAATGGCCGGCTTCGACGTCGATCTTTGCACCGCGATCGCCAAGGAACTGGGCGTCAAGGCCGAGATCAAGCCGGTCTCGGTTGAAGCGCGCGTGCCGGAGGTCAAGCTTGGCCGCGTCGACATTACGGTTGCTAACCTCGCTTATACATTGAGCCGGGCCGAGCAGATTCAGTTCAGTGATCCCTACTATCTCGCGAAGGAAATGCTCATTGTCCCGGCCTCCGATCCTGGCAAAAGCAAGGCGGATTTCGCGGGCCAGAGAATTGCCTCGACCAAGGGCTCCACATCCGAAATGTCGATCAAGCTCAACAAGTCCGAGCCCCTGACATTCCAGGACACCGCTTCGGCCTATCTTGCGGTTCAGCAGGGCAAGGCGAGGGGTATGGTGGCCAATACCATGACGACGACCAAGTTCGTCAACGAATCCAAGACCAAGGGCAAAGAAATGCGGATGATCGAGGAACCGATGTTGTTCCAGCCGATCGGCATCGGTATGGCCAAGGACAATCCGGACCTGACCGCCAAGATCAACGAGGTGCTTCGCAAGCTCGATACGTCGGGCGAGCTCAACAAGATCTGGGACAAGTGGCTCGGCCAGAACACCGAATACAAGATGACCCGGACCGACAAGGTGGTGCCGCTCTCCGAGCTGAAGTTCGACCCGATTCCGTAAGCCACCACTCGCTCGGTCCGGCCAAAACTTGATCTCAAAACATTGAAGACTGCAGGCGGCGGGACGTGCTCGCCGTCGGTCTTACCCATGGAGTTTTTTATGATCCACATCAAAGACATCGCTGAACGGCCAAGCAAGGCTGATGTCGAGGCACTTTCCAAATTCTCGCCAGCAACAATCCACGAGGCTCAAGGACGCAAGGGGGCGCTTTCCTCTCGCCTTAAGCCGGTTGATTATCGCATGAAGCTGTGCGGTCCGGCCTTCACCGTAAAATGTGCGCCGCGTGACAACATCATGCTGCAGCTTGCCATCAACTACGCAAAGCCAGGCGACATCATCGTCGTGTCGGCCGGCGAATACGAGGAAGCCGGCTCTTTCGGCGACGTTCTGGCCAATGCCTGCCTTGCCAAGGGCATCGGCGGACTGGTGACCGATACCGGAGTGCGCGATACGCTTCAGCTGAGGGAACTCGGCTTCCCGGTTTTCTCGCTCAGCGTCTGCATCAAGGGCACTGTCAAAGAAACGATCGCCGCCGTGAATGATCCGATCATCGTCGGTGGGGAGATCATCAATCCCGGCGATATCATCGCGGGGGATGCCGATGGCCTGGTCGTTGTCCGGCGCGCTGAAGTCCAGGATGCAGCCCGGTTATCGCAGGCCCGCGAGGATGCCGAAGCCGGCTATATCGACGCCTATAAGCAGGGCAAGTCGGTGATCGAAGTCAGCAAGCTTGAACCCGTTTTGAACGCCAAGGGGCTGGTCGTCGACATCTGAGACCGGCCCGCGCCGAAGTCCAGCTGTTTGTTGCCGGCTTTACTTTGGAAGTGCTGCAGAACGAATACAACTATTGCCGCGACACCTCATCTCCTACGTCAACGGGACATAGGCGCGGCTCTTTGCGTCGAGCCAATCGAGGTCGGTTTTGCCGGCTGCGCGCAGATAGGCTGCGGCCCTGAGAAACAGAGGATGGCGCAGATCCCGCTTCGTCAGAAGATGATGGTCTTGCCTTTCGATCCGCTTCATCATTGCCGCCTTCTCAGGCTCGTCGCTATATGCACGCGCCAGAAAGGTCACAAACCCATCTGTGAACTCAAACACGTCGTGCTCGTAATGGTAATCGCAAAACCCGTCAGCGCCAGGCTCGGATGCATCGATGTGATGCGATACCTCCACCGTCATGGGCCAAGCCGTGCCGCCCCGCTCCAAGACGGCCTTGGTGCGCCACAAGGCCACTCGCGCTCGGTAAAACGTAACCGGTGTTCCGCTCCCACATTGTTCTCACCGCCGTGATCTGTGATTGCCTTTCCGGGGACGAGCAACTGGAGTTTCTCCATGGAGAGTACATTGGAGGTTCTCACGACCAGGCAGTCTGGACGTGAGGTTCACCGTCACTGGCCGGACGAGGTGAAGGCGCAGATCGTTTCGGGGAGCCTTCGGCCAGGCGTGTTGGTCAACGAAGTCGCGGAGCGACGTAAGCGGTGTTTGCCTCACACCTTGACCTCGACGCATTGTGCCATTTCGAAGAATGCCACTGTGACGAAGATGGCAACAATGCTCCACAAGCGGACATTGCGGCTATCGAACTCCGTACTATGCGCCGTCGCAAAAGTTAGGAAAACACAATTGCTCTAGCCTTGAGCTAGAGCCTCAACGGTTTAATGGCCTTTATCACATATAGGGGGTGCTCGTGCAGGCAACGATCCAGCTCGTCAGAGATCCGGGTTCACATGAACGGTCCGCCATTGCCGCTTCGCTGATTGAGTTCAACGCGTCTCGTATCGGGCGTCCGACCGAAGATAAACTGCTGGTCTTAACTGTCACTGAGCCCGAAACGGGAAATATCATTGGTGGGCTTTGGGGTAGCACGATTCATGACCACCTGCATGTCGATCTACTGGTAGTGCCGGAAGCGCTTCGCCATGGTGGTATTGGCCGTCGTCTCATGACGCTCGCTGAGCAAGAGGCCATAGATCGCGGCTGCCGAGGCGCGTGGCTCACGACCCATAGCTTCCAGGCGCGCGGGTTTTACGAACGGCTTGGGTATGAGGCCTTCGGGATCATGGATGATTTTCCACCGGGACACAGCTTCATCTTTCTGCGGAAGCGATTTGAGACGGCCGGAGACTTAGCGTCATGAACCAGGCCCAGTCGGCCCGAAGCTGCGAAATCGGCCAACTGGTCGGCTTTTCGAAAGCAACATTTGGGTGGCAATGGAGATTTATCCACCCTTTTGTGACACATCGCACATGTCAACTTCGAATGTCGCTCTGGGGTACACCCCAAAGTTACATGGCTACAGGGCTGTCGCAAAAGCCTCCTTCAATCGCTGGACTTTTGCGTCTGACATTTGCGACGGGAATTTGTGAGCAATTTAGGCCTTGCAAAATCTGCTCAGAAAAAATCAGGATTTTCGCGGAAGCACTAATCACCGCGAGATCTTGCCGACCGCTCTGCCGCTAACCGCAAAGATGCGGCCGATGGTGTTGAGCAGAAGTTGGGCGGCGAGAATAGCGGTTGTGCCGGTATGGTCGTAGTCGGGCGCGACTTCGACCAGATCAACGCCGACGATGGTGCCACGCTTCGCAAGGCCGGCAATCAGTTCCAACACCTCATAGTAGATGAAGCCTCCATGACTTGGAGTGCCTGTACCTGGCGCGATCGATGGATCGAAACCGTCGATGTCGATGGAGAGGTAATAGCGTTCACCTGCAGGAATTCGGTTCAGAACGCCTTCGACGCCGAGATTACGGATCTGACGCACCGATAGAATGTCCGATCCTTGAGCGCGGGCATGGTCGTAACCTTCCTTGGCGGTGGATGATACATTGCGGATGCCGAGCTGCGTCATGCCGGTGACCCAAGGCTTTTCCGACGCGCGGCGCATGGGACTGCCGTGGCCGTAGCGCACGCCGTGACGCTCGTCGACGAAATCGAGATGCGCGTCGAACTGCACGAGATGAATCGGCGCCTGGTCACCGAAGGCATTGATGCAGGGTATGTTGATGGAATGATCGCCGCCAAGCACGACCGGGAGCGCGCCCGCCGCAAGAATCTTGCGGACACCGATTTCGATATTGGCGTGGCTCGAAATCGTGTCGGTGTGAATGATATCGGCATCGCCGATATCGACGATCCTGACGCCTTCGAGATAGGTTACGTCGTCTTCATGATCGTAAGCTCCCGCGTGACCGAACGCAAACAGCGTAGACGCCTCGCGGATGCTTCTTGGTCCGAAGCGCGCGCCGGAACGCCACTGCGTGCCGAAGTCGAAGGGCGCGCCGAGGATAGCGATATCCGCTGCGATCTGGTCCCAGTTCTCGACATAAGGGCTCTTGGCAAAGGTAGAAATGCCGACGAAGGGCAGGTTGAGCCGGCCATTGTCGTAACCGTGAGCAGCCATGATCGTTCCTTTCAAGGTATCAAAGCGCGCGTTCGCGCCAGGTTTGTAGAAATTGCGCAAGACGCATGCTCTTCGGCTCGGCGAAAAGCGCTCGCGGCGAGCCTTCCTCGACAATGCGACCGCCATCCATGAAGACGACGCGGTTGGCCGCATGGGCAGCGAAACCCATCTCGTGCGTGACGATGACCATGGTCATGCCCTCCGCCGCGAGCGTCTTCATGACCGAAAGCACCTCGCCTACCAGTTCGGGATCGAGCGCGGACGTCGGTTCGTCGAACAGCATTGCCTTTGGCTTGCAGGCAAGCGCCCGGGCAATCGCCACGCGTTGCTTCTGCCCCCCGGACAGACTGTCGGGACGGCGGTCCGCGAACGTGGCAAGCCCTACCTTTTCCAGCATTGCACGCCCGGTTTCCTCCGCTTGCTTTCGAGCAGCGCCATGCGCCAGCCGAAGCGCCAATGTGACATTGTCGAGAACGCTCATATGCGGCCAGAGGTGGAAATGCTGGAACACCATGCCGAGCGGTCGGCGTGTTTCCGCCAGTTCTTTCGCACCGGCCCGTTCCCGCCCGAGTGGCGTTTCCCGCCAGCCGATCATCTTTCCAAAAACTTGCACCTCGCCGCCGTCGTAAGGGTCGAGAAAGGCGATCGAGCGCAACAGCGTGCTCTTGCCCGAACCGGAGGGGCCGATGATGCAGGTGACGTCGCCGGCATGAATGTCGAGGTCGATGCCGGACAGCACCGTCTTCGCACCGAACCGCTTCTGAAGTCCGCGCACCGAGATCGCAGCTCTTCTTGCCGTCATATCAGGAGCCTTTCACCGCAAAGTGCCGCTCCGCATAAAAGCCGAACCGCGAAATAATTTCGACGAGCGCCCAGTAAAGGAGGGCGATGGTAAGATAGGGCGTGACGACGGCAAAGGTGATGGAACTGATGGTGCCGGCAACCTTCGTCAGTTCGCCAAGCGTGATGACAGATAGGACCGCCGACTCTTTCACAAGATTGATCGTCTGCCCCACGGAGGCAGGAAGCGTGAGGCGCAGTGCCTGGGGTAGTTCGATGTTGAGAAAGGTTTGGCCCGGCGTGAGGCCGAGCATTTCGGCGGCCTCACGCTCACCCTTCGGGATCGCGTTGAAGCCGGCACGAAAGATTTCCGCAAAAGGGCCCGCGCCATAAAGACCGAGACCGACGACGCCAGCGACATAGGGGCTGAGCAACAAACCAAATTGCGGACCGCCGTAATAGAGAAGGAAAAGCACCAGCGCGAGCGGTGCGCCGCGGGCAAATTCGACGTAGAATCGAATCGGCAGCGCGATGAACTGGAAGCGGCTACGGAGCGCCAGTGCCAGAACGATGCCGACGAGAATGGAAATGCCAATGCCGAGCAGAGAAACCGCAACCGTCGTGGCGAGGCCGGCGGCATAGAGTGGAATATCGTTGACGAAACCGGGCATTATCGTTTTGCCCTCCGCGCCAAGTGGCGTTCGAGCAAAAGACCGATACATGCCAGCACCGCTCCGATCGTCACGTAAAGCAACAGCGCTGAGGCATAGGCTTCCAGCGGACGGAACGTAGACGCGGCCACTTGCTGCGCCCGGCGGGCAATGTCGGTAACGGCGATCACGGAGACGAGCGAAGAGTTCTTGACGAGAGCCTGCATCTCCCCGACCAGCGCCGGCAGCATCAGACGCACCGCCTGCGGTGCTTCGATCCTGAAAAACGTCTGGCTGGCGGACAGACCAAGCATTTCAGCCGTCTCGATCTCACCCTGCGGGATCGCTTGAAGTCCGGCGCGGTAGATTTCCGACTGGAAGGCGGCGGTGTTCAATGCCAGTGCCAGTGTTGCCGCGACGGCGGGTTCCAACGCCAGTCCGAGAAAGGGCAAAAAATAGAAGACGATCAATAGTTGTACGAGGATGGGGGTACCTCGCCAGAAGGAGAGATAAAGCCCTGCCGCGCGGCTCACGACCTTGCCGCCGCGGGAAGCCGCGGCAAGGAGAATGGCCAATGGCGCACCGAGAAGAAGTGCCGAAAAACTGACCGTGACCGTGGTGACAAGGCCGTCCAGAAGCGGTGGCCAAACGCCTGCAAGTGCCCTGTTCATTACCGGTTCTCTTCGTCCGGCTTACTCGGCGGCGGGAAGGGATCCCGGCAGTTCCATTGGAGCGCCAAACCACTTCTTCTGCAGTTCGACAAGCTTGCCGGATTTGTTGAGCTTGACGAGCTCCGCATCGATCAGGGCGTTGAGCGAGGCGCTGTCGGCATCGTTGCGGCCAGCCCAGGAGAAATAGGTCTTTTGACCGAAAGTTGGCAGCACGACTTCGAAGACGTCCGGGCGCTGCCGCGCTGCTTCGAGGAGGTTAGGCAACGAGTTGACGACGGCGCTGATACGACCGGCTCCGAGGTCTGCATAGGCTTCTGAGAAGTCGGTGTATGTCGAAACCGCTATCTCACCCTTGCCGCCCGCCTTCAGTTCGCCGGCGAATTTTTCAAGCGCTGCAAGCTGGGCCGAGCCTGCCTGCGAGCCGACTGGCTTGCCGGCAATGTCTTCTGGCTTGGTAATCTCGGCATCACCCTTGCGCTTCAGGACAGCCATCGTGGCATCTGCGATCGGTGCGGAAAGATGGTAGGCCTTCATACGCTCCGGCGTAACCGTGACCGAAGTGACGACATAATCGAAGCGGCTAGCCGCAAGACCCGGCAGGATACCTTGCCAAGGCAGATCGAGCCGCTTCAGTTCGACGCCGGGCATCGCCTTCATGACTTCTTCAATGATGTCGGCGGAATAGCCAACGATCTTCCCGTCCTCGACAAATTCGAACGGCGCAAAGCGTGCCTCGGTGGCAACGGTGAAAACCTTTGCAGTCTTGATCTTTTCCAGCAGATCGGCGGAGCGCGCGGCAGGCGCAGCAAGGGCGACAGCAAGCACCGCGCCCACCAGAAGGATCTTCGAATTCCGAATGGCTTTCATAGTTTCGTTCCCCTGTTTTTTTGGATCGCTTAGTGATCTCCGCAGAAGAGAAAAGCATGGACAATAGCGCAGAAAAATAGGAAAGATATAAAGTTTACATCAGAATTATTAATGTAAGGAAAGACGGATGCTGCTGGCTCAATCCGACCTTCGCTCCTTGACGGCGTTTCGGGCAGTCGTCGAGCATAAGAGCTTTCTCGGCGCACAGATCGCGCTCGGCCTTAGCCAATCCGCCGTCAGCTTTCACATCAAGGCTCTGGAAGATCGTTTGGGCTTCAAGCTCTGCCGGCGCGGCCGCTCGGGTTTCGAGCTGACGGATCGTGGCGCTATCGTGCTTGAACGATCGAAAGGACTCTTTCTGGCGCTCAATGCCTTCGAGAGCGACATTGGTGCGCTCAAGAACCGGATTACCGGCACACTGAGGCTCGGCCTGATCGACAACACCATCACTGACTGCGATCTGCCGATCCATCGAGTTATCGCTCGTATTAGCGAGAAGGCACCTGAAGCGCGAATTGAACTGGCAATCGACTCTCCGGATGCACTGCTTTCCGAAATTGCCAATGGCGGACTCGACATCGCGCTTCTACCGGAAACGCAACCCTATCAGGGTCTGAAGCTCTCCCGACTTCGGGAGGAAATCCATTCGCTCTACTGCGCCCAGGGGCACCCGCTCTTTAAGCAAGTGGAAGCCGAATTGACGATAGAACGCATCGAGGCCTTCGATTTCGTTGTACGCCCATACGCCAACATGCGTGAATTGCAATTCTTTCCGCAGGCACGAGCTCGCGCTATCGCCTCCAATATGGAGGCACAGGCGATGTTCGTGATGTCCGGACACTATCTCGGTTACTTGCCGGACCATTATGCACGCGACTGGGTTCAGAAAGGTTGTTTCCGGTCGCTTATTCCGGACGAAACTCGAATTCACTCCACATTCGTCATTGCCACGCGTTCCGCAGAAAAGCCCTCGACCGTCCTCGACCTCTTCATCCGCGAACTGGCAGGCATTGCCTCGGAATCCTTACATAAGGAGGATTTTCTCGCTGCGGGGAACGTGGCACGTCTATAAGACTTGCCCAATCTCGGGACGACTGGCCCTTTTGATCGGCGGCTCTGAAACGGGTGGATTGACGATGACCGCTGCAAACTCCACCGCATCCTCGGGTGCGGGCAGAACCAGCTTGCCCTGTCGTGCCATCGTTCTCCAGGTCGACAGGTGGTTTGGCTTCAAGCCATGGCGCTCGGCGACCTCATTCACCATCGCGCCGGGCCGAAGGCTCTCCGAAACGATCTGCCTTAACGTCGTCCGGCCACTGCCGGTGAACCTCACGCCCAGACTTCCTGGCCGTGAGAACCTCCAATGTAGTCTCCATGGAGAAACTCCCGTTGCTCGTCCGTAAAGGCGATCACAGATCAGGGTGACCAGAGCAACGTGGGGCAGGAACAGCGGTTACGGTAAAACAGCTTTTCGATCTGCACCAAATCTACATGTCAGCGAGGTCGTCCTCGCCCCAGCTTTCTTTTGCGGGCGCCGCGCTTGCCCAATTCATGCGCAATCGGCACATTTGTCGCCAAACGCATTGTAGTCTCTAGACGATCTTCCATCTCATCCGCAAGGATTAGGAAACCGGGGCCTAAGATATCGCATTCTTCAGCCAACCGGTACGACCGTCGCGAAATCGAGGCCGGAGCGCTGCCAATCTTCAAACGCGCGATGTCGAAGCGCGTCTTGAAAGCGAATTGAATCCGAGCTTTTCCGAAATCTCTTGTGCTGCGTTCAACAGGCTATCGAGATAGGCAGCGCGATTGCGCAGCCCGTCCTCGCGCGGCGCAACGAGGCACAGCGTGGCGATGCAGGCGCCATCAGCCTGATAGATCGGGACAGCCAAACAATGGGTAAAATTCTCCACTTCACTATTGAAGGTGAAATATCCATCGCGTGCTGCCTGCCTTACCTGGGCGATGAAATCCTCCGGCTCCAGCCGCCGGCCGTTCGGCAAAACGAAATCCTCCGGCGGGATAAGTTCAAGGATTTCCTGATCCGAAAGGTTTGAGACGAGGAGGCGGCCTGACGCGGTCCAGGGAATGGAAACGAGTTCGCCGACATTCGAGGAGATTCGGAACGGTCGGATGCCCTCGCGCATCATCGCAACCGTATATTTGTTGCCCTCGAGCAGACACATCTGCGCCGTCTCACGCGTTTCCTCGGCGAGATGAACCAGCATGCGATCGCACTCGCGCATCAGGTCGAACTGCTCTGCATATGCCGTGCCGAGAAAATAGAGGCGACGGCCGAGAAAGACCCGGCCGTCGCCACCTTGATAATCCAACATGCCGTGGTTGAGCAGCAGGTTGACGAGCTCGTAGATAGAGGAGCGCGGCGCGCCGATTTCCGCAGCGATCTCATTCGGGCGCATGGGCCGACGCTTCACACGCAGGAACTCAAGAATCTCGAAGGCGCGATCCAGTCCCCGCGTCCGTCGTGATACCGTGTCGCCGTAGGCTTCGGTCATTTTCTGCTCCGGAGTTGCTGTCAGGCGCGATCGGCGCGATAGGCCACGCAATCGACTTCTACCTTGCAATCGACCATCATCCGCGACTGAACACAAGCGCGTGCCGGTGCATTCGCGCCAAAAAATTCAGCATAGACGCCATTGAAGCTCCAGAAATCGCGGGGGTCATCGAGCCAGACCCCAACGCGCACGACATCCTCCAGACCGTAACCGGCTTCGTCGAGAATACTGATCATGTTCTCGATCGCCTTGCGACTCTGTGCGACAATACCGCCGGGTACGATTTCGCCGTTTTCCATAGGAACCTGGCCGGAGACATAGAGCCAGCCTGCTGCTTCCGTCGCCCGGGCAAAGGGCAGCGGTTGTCCGCCGGCCCCGGTTTCGCCAGCACCGTAACGCTTGATTGTCATTGGATCTCTCTTCTAGTTGAAACTTGAGGTTTTGAGGAATTCAGCGAGCCGCTCTGTCTTCGGACTGACGAACATTTTCTTCGGGTCGCCTTCCTCGCAGATGACGCCTTGGTTCATGAAGATGACGCGCGAGGAAACTTCGTAGGCGAAGCGCATCTCGTGGGTGACGAGCAGCATGGTCATGCCGTCGGCCGCAAGCCTCTTGATGACCTGAAGCACTTCACCGACCAGTTCGGGGTCGAGCGCAGAGGTCACCTCATCAAACAGCATCAGCCGCGGCGACATGGCGATGGCACGGGCGATCGCGACGCGCTGCTGCTGGCCGCCGGAAAGCTGACCGGGATAATGGTTCATGCGAGCGGCGAGGCCAACGCGATCGAGCCACTTTTCGGCAATGGCGCGGGCTTCCGGCTTCGTCATTTTCTTCACCTTGACGAGGCCAAGCATAATGTTTTCAGCCGCACTCATGTGGGGGAAGAGATTGAACTGCTGAAACGCCATGCCGGTCAGCGCACGCTGGCGTGCAATTTCTTTCTCGCTTTTGCGGCGCCGGGTTACGCCTTCGACGCGATAGCCGATCTCCTCACCGTCCAGCCTAATCGTGCCGCTTTGGAATTCTTCGAGCATGTTGATGCAGCGAAGCAAAGTCGTCTTTCCAGAGCCGGACGATCCGATGATAGAAATGACTTCGCCTTCCTGGACGCTACAATCGATGCCCTTGAGGACTTCGTGGATGCCGTAGGTCTTACGCAGACCCTTGATGTCGAGAATGGTCTTGACCATTGGGGAGCCTCTTCAGGACGGCAGGGCGGTCTTGCGCTCGACATATTTGCCGAACTGCTCGATGCCGTAGTTGACGATGAAATAAAGAGCGCCCGCCAGGAAATAGAACTGCAGGCTCATGAAATTGCGGGAGATGATCTCCTGCGTGCGCAGGAGAAGCTCCGCCACACCGATGACAGAGAGCAGGGTCGAGGCCTTTACCATCTCGGCTGCCGTGTTCACCCAGGACGGCAAGCACTGGCGCATGGCCTGTGGCCATAGCACGGAGGTGAAGGTCTGGGTGAAGGTCAGGCCGATCGCCTTGGCGGCTTCGGTCTGTCCCTTGGGGATTGCCTGAAGGGCTCCGCGCACGATTTCGCCGACATGCGAGGAGCAGAAGATCGCAAGTGCGAGGACACCTGCCGAAAACGGCCCGAGATCAACTCCGGCGGCGGAGGAGACGTAATAGCTGGCCAGTACGAGCACGAGCACCGGCGTGCCGCGAATAACATCCGTATAGGCGCGGACCACTAAGCGCAAAACTGCGCCGCCGTAGACGAGCGCCAAGCCGACGAAAACGCCGAGTACGGAACCCGCGAGGATGGCCAGCAAAGAGATCGATACAGTCATGGCAAGGCCGTTCATGATGACGTATCGGGCGATCCAGAGTTGTTCGAGAAAAGTGTGAGACATCCGGGCTTACCTCGGCAGGGCCAGACGGCCCTCGACGAAACGCATCAAGGCGGCGATGAGGAAACAGGTTGCGACATACAGGGCGGACGTGACCATCCAGGTTTCCACGACGCGGAAGCTCTCGACGTTGATCTTGCGGGCCGCAAATGTCAGCTCGGGCACGGCGATGGCGGCGGCGAGCGAAGTGTCCTTGAAGAGCGAAATGATCGTTGAAGACAGCGACGGCAGCACGTTACGCAGCATCAGTGGAGCGATGATGGAGCTGCGGATTTGCATCCCCGTCAGGCCGATGGCGAGCCCGGCTTCGGTCAGACCTCCCGGAATTGACAATAATCCGGCCCGAAACACCTCGGCGAGATAAGCACCCGAATAGAGGGACAGAACCAGCACGAAGCTTTCCAATTTATCGAGACGGACGCCCATCTGCGGCAGCGCGAAATAGGCAAATAGCACCAGAACGAGGATCGGCAGGTTGCGGATCACCGTGACATAGACCTGCGCTGCTGCGACCCCATAGCGGTTCTTCGACGTTAGCGCGAAGGCCGAAAAAAGACCGATAACCGCTCCAATCAGGATCGAGATCACCGCAAGGCCAAGGCTAAGCGCGAGCCCGTTCAACAGGAAATCGAAGTTACGCCAAACGGCCGCGAAATTCAGAGTATAACCCATGGCGTGCCTTCCCCTGAGGCTGAGGGAGCGGGAAACGGGTCCCGCTCCACACGGCTGTTATTTGAATTCGACCGGGAAGCCGATCTGAGGCGGGGTTAGGTCTTTGCCGAACCAGGTTTTGAAAGATTTGGCGTAAGCGTCGAACTCAACGCCGGTCATGGCTTCGTGCAGGGCGGTGTTGACGAAGTTCAGCCAATCCTGATCGCCGCGCTTGACGCCGCAGGCGTAGGTTTGCGGGCTCCAGCCGTAGCCGGCATCCTTGTAGCGGCCCGGATTTTGCGTCATGTACCAGGCGAGCGACGACTGGTCTGTCGCAGCGGTATCAGCGCGTCCAGATTCGAGCGCCTGATAAATGAGGTCCACGGATTCATATTGATCCACCTTGGCCTCCGGCAAAGCAGCATGCACCATGGCCTCTGCATAGACATTTTGCAGGACCGAGACAGTGACAGACGAGCCAGCCGCCTTCAGTGCGGCATAATCGGCATATTTTCCATCCGCTTTGAGCATCAGACCCACACCTTCGCGATAGTAAGGGATGGTGAAGGCGATCTGCTGAGCGCGTTCGCCAGTAACCGTCATGAACTGGCAGGTGATGTCGACCTTGCCGGTCGTTATGTTTGGGATGCGGGCGTCGGAGGACTGGTTCACATACTCAATCTTTTCGGGATCGCCGAAGAGCGCCTTGGCGATGATGTGGCCCATATCGACGTCGAAGCCCTGAAGCTTGTCGTCTGCGCTCTTGAAGTGCCAGGGCGCATTGGTGCTGCCTGTGCCAAGGACAAGATGGCCACGGGCAAGCACTTCGTCGAGCTTGCTGCCATCGGCGAGGACGGGCGTAGAAAACAGAGCAGTGGCGACGGCCAGCGACATCGTGCCGGCGAGGAAGGAATTGGTCATCGTGTTCCCCTTGATTGACCGTTTTTCTGATAATCCAATATAGCGGACATCTGTCTGTCTTATTGGATTGACATATCAAGAGGTATGAGGAATGACTTGTCAATAGGCTCTGCCATAAAGATGAAGCGTCGATTGACGACAGGTTTCCGGCAGTGCAGCATTCCTCATACCGTTCTGCGAGGCTCCCATGCCCTTCTCATCTAAAGATTTGACGGCGATCGACACGCCGGCGGTGCTTATCGATCTCGACATAGCCAAGCGGAACATCCAGCGCTTCCAGGATTATGCAGACAGGCACGGTCTGCGTGTGCGCCCGCACATCAAGACACACAAGTTGCCGGCCGTCGCAGAGATGCAGCTTGCAGCGGGCGCAATCGGCGTCACCTGCCAGAAGGTTTCCGAAGCCGAGGCGATGGTTTCCGGCAGCAACGCCATACGCGACGTCCTGATCACCTACAACATTATAGGCGCGGCCAAGCTGGCGCGTCTCAAGGCGTTGGCCGGAAAAGTAAATCTGTCTGTCGTCGCCGATAGCCGCGCCGTCGTCGACGGGCTCTCGGCGGCCTTCCATGGCGCGCCTGCGCCGCTGGCGGTGCTCGTTGAATGCAATACGGGCGCGGACCGCTGCGGCGTCGCGACGGTCGAGGAGGCGGAGAACCTGGCTGTCGCGATTCAGGCGGCACCCGGCCTCGTTTTCGGCGGGCTGATGACCTATCCGCCGGCAGGCGGCGAGGCGCAGGTCGAACGTTTCATGCGGCAGGCCACGAGCCGCATCAATGCGCGGGGACTGACCGTTCCGGTTGTTTCCTCAGGCGGTACGCCATCCATGATGCATGCGGCCCGGTCCCCGATAACGACGGAGTATCGCCCGGGAACCTACGTCTACAACGACAGATCGCTCGTGGCGCGTGGTGTCTGCGGTTGGGAGGACTGTGCACTGAACGTGCTCGCCACGGTGGTCTCCGTTCCCGCGCCGGATCGCGCTGTGATCGACGCCGGTTCCAAGACGCTGACCTCAGACTTGCTCGGCCTTGCAGGTTACGGTCATGTGCTCGGACGCGACGACGTTACGATCGACCAGCTTTCGGAAGAGCATGGAAGGCTGGTCAGCACGGGCGCGATCGGCCTTGCGGTCGGCGACAACGTGCGGATCGTGCCAAATCATGTCTGCGTCGTCACCAATATGGTTGATGCGGTCATGGTGACGAGTGGCGATCGGATTGGACCGGAAATCTGGCCTGTCGTCGCGCGTGGAAAAATTGTTTGATAAACTGGCGGGGCACGACGTCGCCTGATGCGCGCATCCTTCCCAAAGCCAAGCCTCTTGTTTCAAGTCCTCACGAGGCCGTCCTTTCCTATGTTGGGGCTCAACCAAGCATACCGATCTAGGAGGGCATGGCGCCAATATCGCGGCTACGAGCGCCACAACACTCGCGTCGGCGCTTTAATCCATGTCTCGTGACGAAACAGAGATCGAAGGGCGCCAGGCATTCCTCGACTTCCTTCGCCAACCCAACCAGCGACGGAAGACCGGCTCGCCAAAGCGTGCGGCGTCCGAAAGGTCGCCGCGACCAGATCCGTTGCGGCAGCTTTGCGGTCGATCTTCGACGAAGATCTCGCAAATTATTGGCATAATACACATGGCGTTTTGAAAGTTTTTATGTAAAAACATTGAGTTAGCTCACCTGCCTTCGAAGGCGCGATTAGAACTCGTGACGGAAAAGTGGAACGCAAAGTCAATCTCAAAGATGTCGCGCGCGATGCGGAAGTGTCTCTCAGCACGGCCTCGCACGCCCTGAACGGAACCGCCCCGCTTACGATCGAAGTGCGTGAGAGGGTTTTGAATTCAGCAAAGCGTCTGGGTTATCTCGAACGCCGAAGGAAGAGGGCGACAATCGCGGCGTTGCGCGTCTTGCTTCTTGCAATTCCCGACGATGCCGCTCCGCAAAGTGACCTCAACTTGGTGAGCTGGACGATCCTCAACGGCCTTCGGAAGGAATGTGAGCGACGCGGGATTAGAACCGTACCCTTTGTCAGCACCGGCCGGAGAATCGATGGCAATCAGGTAAGGCAGATTGCGCTTTCGGAGCGGGCTGATGGTATCGTGATCTTGAACGACGATCAGCCGGATCTCATCCGAAGCCTTGCTTCTGCCGACATGCCCGTCGTCATCATAAACGGCGAAGATCCGGCCATGCTGGTCGATACGGTCACGCCGGAAAACCGCTTCGGAGCACGGTTGGGTATCGACCATCTGCTCGCGCTTGGACATCGTCGAATTCTGCACCTGACCTGGAAGGGCCGAACGACGATCCAGCGCCGATATGACGGCTTTTCCGACGCGTTTCTTGCCGCGCAGCTTCCTGTTCTGGAGGGCATGATCCTTGAAGCTGAAGGATATGAACCCAGGCATGGCGAGGCTGCCATCAATGCGCTGCTTGATCAGGATCCTGAAATGCGAGGGGCGACCGCGATTTTTTGCGCTGCCGACAACCTGGCGCTTGGATGCCTGAAGGCATTGGCCGATCGCGACATTCGCGTGCCGGAGGCGATTTCCGTGCTGGGATTCGATGATATCGTCCGAGGCGAGTTCAGCCGTCCGCCATTGTCGACAATCAGTGTTCCGGCCGACAGGCTCGGGGCTGCTGCCTTGTCCTTGATCGAACAGCGGCTGATCGCCAATGATCCGCATCGGCCGGCCCACCGCCTGGAACTGGGATGCCATCTCGTTTTGCGTGGCAGCATCGCGCCGCCACGCTGACCGGGATCACTTCATCCCGGTTCCGGCGATACCTGTGGTGATGTATTTCTGCAGAAACACGAACACGATCGTCACAGGGAGCAGGCTGAGAAAAGTCATCGCAAGGATGTAATGCCACTGCACCGAGAATTCTCCCTGAAATGCATTCAGGCCGACCTGCAGCGTAAAATTCTCGCGGCTATTGAGGACAATAAGCGGCCAGAGGAAATCATTCCAGCGCCAAAGAACGGAGAAGATCGCCAGCACCGCCAAGGCGGGTGCCGTCAGGGGCAGAATGATGCGCCAGAAGATGCAAAATTCGCTGGCCGCATCAACGCGTGCCGCCTCAATAAGTTCATCGGGAATCGTCAGCATATATTGTCGCAGCAAAAACACGGCTGTCGGAGAGGCGATCGTCGGAAGGATGACGCCCCACAGGTTATCGGCAAGACCAACACCAACGACCACCAGATATGCCGGGACCATGACGACGGCGAGCGGGATCATCAAGGTTGAAATGATGATCACGAAAACCGTCTTGTCGCCGCGAAACCGGTATTTCGACAATGCGAAAGCTGCCATGGCATTGACCAGGAGTGTCAAAACCGTTGCGACGAACGTGACAAAGACCGAGTTCTTGAGGAAGGTCAGGAAGTTGAAACGCGTCAACGGATCGGCGTAGTTTTGTGTGGCCACGGTCAACCGCTGCACGGGTGTGATACTCTTTACATCGACGCTGACGGGCTTTTCCGGACTGACGGGGTCAACCATTTGGGCTTTGAGGCCGATACGGCGGACCATCGCCATTTCGCGCTTCTCACCGTCAATGGTGACCTGCCAAAGGCTAAGCGGCTTGTCGAACCCGGGTACAGTCTGCTCGACGGCAGCGCGGGGAAGCAGCGTCGGCGGAAACCGGGTGATCTCAGCCGCCGGCTTCAGCGAGGAAAGGCCCGCCCAGACAACGGGAACAAGCACCGCAAGGGTTCCGGTAAATAGCCAGATCCATGACAATATGTCGGTCATATCGATGCGTCCGGCCCGGCGCGTGCGCGTGAGAAACCTGATGGGATTCATAAGGCTATTCATTTTATGACTCCATTCGCCGGCCAAGGCGCAGCTGGATCAGCGTCAGTACCAGGAGCACCGATCCCATGAGAACCGATGCCGCGGATGCAAGGCCGAAGAGACGCAGATCGCTGCTGAAAGCCATCTGGTAGATGTATTGCACGATAAAGCTGTTGGCGGTGCCCGGGCCACCGCCGTTCGTAAGAACCCAGGCTTCGTCGAAGATCTGGACGGACCTGATCATCAAAAGAATCAAAACGACCAGAAGGTTCGGACCCAGCAGGGGCAGCGTGATCCTGAAAAGCGTGCGGCGCGGCGAGGCTGCATCGATTGATGCGGCTTCATAAAGCTCCTTCGGGATGGCCTGGAGACCGGCCAGGAGGATGAGCGTGTAAAAACCCATGTGAAACCAGACGGAGACGACCACGACGAAGAAGCGCGACCAACCGACATCCAGAAGGAAGATTTCCGGGGGTACGCCGAGCATTTGCAGGAAGGCATTAAGCAGCCCATTTCGATCAAGGAACCATTTCCAGATCAGGCCGATGACGACGGGAGACAGCAATACCGGATAGAAGAAGATTGCCCTGAAGAAGCCTCGCGCGGCAATTGCTCGATTGAGTATCAGTGCGGTGATCAGGGCGACGAGCAATGTGGCGACGACGTTGAATGCCACGAACCAAAGCGTATTCCACACTGCCGTCCAGAAAAGCGATTCCCGGCAAGTCCCCGGCCTCAGATAGTCAGCGCAGGCAAGCAGGGTGCGAAAATTGTCGAAGCCGACAAACGGCCGGTCCGACACGAACAGGTTCGTCCCGCCCGTAAAGGCGTAACCCACGGCGATTGCGATGGGGAGGAATGTGAATATGCCGAACAGAACCAGGTTCGGTGCCAGAAACAGCCATGGCATACGTTTGCGGCCGAGCACGCGCTCCATTCCGTTTACGGGGGCCTCGACCACTCGCATGATCGTTTCGCCTGCCTGATAAAGGACCGCACCTGCCTTGAGCGTCGTCATATCACAGCCTCCCTTGGCCTTGCCGCCGGCCAAACGCCAGGCCGCTTTCGGGATCGAAGAGATGAACGCGCACAGGCATGGAGTTGATCAGGACGCGGTCACCTGGTGAAGGCGCGAAATGACCTGCCTCGTGAATGATGATCTGCTCGTCCTTTCCCTCCAGGTTGCCGTAGACATAGGTTTCGGTTCCAAGACCCTCATGATACTGGACGACGAACGGTAACCCATCTTGACTGGAGCGTGCAAAGTGCGCAGGCCTGACGCCGGCAAGCACTGCCTGGCCAACCTGGATCCCGGAAAGATCCACATCGCTGATCAGCTTGCCGCCGTTGCCGACGTCGACGATAACGCCGCTTTCACCGATACCGGCGACCTTACCCTTTATGATGTTCATGCGTGGAGAACCGAGAAAGCCTGCCACAAAAAGATTTCTCGGGTAATCAAACAATTCCAGCGGAGCGCCCACCTGCTCTACCTGTCCGCTGCGCAGCACGACGATCTTGTCGGCCATTGTCATCGCCTCGACCTGGTCATGGGTGACGTAGATCATCGTGGTTTTGATCTCACGATGGAGTTTTGTGATTTCGGCTCGCGTCTGGACGCGCAGCGCGGCGTCGAGGTTCGAAAGCGGCTCGTCGAAGAGAAAGATGTCCGGTTCGCGCACGATTGCCCGGCCGATCGCGACGCGCTGGCGCTGCCCGCCTGAAAGTTGCTTCGGACGCCGGTCCAGATAGGGTTCGATTGCCAGCATCCTGGCCGCTTCGGCAATCCTCGCCTCGATCTCGGCGCGCTTGAACTTGAGGTTCTCCAAGCCGAAAGCGAGGTTCTTGCGAACGCTCATATGCGGATAAAGCGCATAGGACTGGAAGACCATGGCGATCTTGCGTTCGGCGGGCGAGAGCTGGCCTACGTCCCGCCCTCCGATAGAGATTACGCCGGACGTTATGTCTTCGAGACCCGCGATGATGCGCAGCAAGGTCGACTTGCCGCATCCGGAGGGACCAACAAAAACGACGAACTCGCCATCCTTGATATCAAGTTCGACATCATGCAGGACCTTGATGGCGCCATATGACTTGTTGACGGTGGAAAGCTTCAGTTCTGCCATGCCCTGCTCCCATCAGGTGTCGCCGTGTCGACGGCGACGTCTATCTTGTTCCATCCCTGCGGCAGGGGTGCTGGTCTTTTGATCAGCACCTCTTCCAGAAAGATACCCGTGACTCCGGCCACGTAAGCGGCTGGCATTCCTCCCGGATAGCGCTCAAGACCGATCACCCGTCCGTCCGAACCGCGCGTCCAGGCATTGGCACGGCCGTCTCCATCGGCGCGCGGCGCCAAATCCGCATTCGTCGGGCGCAGGTCGTAGAATTGCCCTGTGCCCAGTTGCCCGGGCTGCTGGACCAGGTTCATGCGCGCCATCCGGATGTTTCGAATGCCGGCGCAAGACGTCGAAATCAAAGTGATCGCCCCTTCCATTCGGCCGGTTATGTCTTCGACGATCAGGTTCTCGATCGCCCCGGCAGTCCGCGCCGCGACGCGGTCGACGACATTGATCGTCAACGCCTCTCCCGAACCCCAGAAGCCGTCGAGCGTTTCGTGGCACTCTACTCCAATTCGCGAAAATCGGACGTTCGATATCCGACCGCCGTCGCGCGAGAAAACTCCGAGCGCGCGGTTGGAGGCCGAGACATTGCAATCCTCGAATACGGCATTTGTGATATCGCCATGCGTTTCCGTTCCGATCTTAAGGGCGCAACTCAAGCTTTGGATCGAGCATCGGCGGACGAGAATGTTTTCGCATTGGCCTATGGCGCCACCCGCAGGACCCATACTCGTCTTCAGGCAAATGCCGTCGTCAGCGGTCGATATCAGGCAATCTTCGATGATGGCGCCGCGGCATGCATCGAGAACGATACCGTCCGTATTGGGAAGACGATGGTCGTTCTCGATCCTCACTCCCCTGACAGCAACATCCGTGCAGTCGACAAAATGCAGCGTCCACATCGGCGAGCGGGATATATGGATGGAACTGATCTCAACCCCGTCACAGGCCTCGAAGACGACAACGCGCGGTCGAAAATCGGCCGGGATGAATGTTCCTACCGTCTTGTCGTCGCCGACGATAAAGCTGTCGCAACCGGCTTCGAGGCGGCCAAAGCCCGTCAGGCTTATCCGCCGCGCATTTTTGGCGACGATCATGCCGCGGTTTGATCTTTCGGCAATGACCGAAACGGTCGTATGCGCATACGCGTCATAGTCCGGGACCGGACGCAGGATCGCGCCGGCGGCCAGATGAAGATCGACGCCGGATTTGAGCTGGAGCCCCCGGCAAAAATGGATACCCGCCTCAAGTACCACGCGCCCGCCGCCTGAAACCGACGCTTGGTCGATCGCTGCTTGCAATCGAGCGGTGTCGTCGCTGCCGGCCGCAACGATCGAGATTGGAGGCGCCGCGCTCATTGCAGGTGACCGCGCTCCAGAAGGACTTCCGTCAGGAGCAGCATGGTGAGCGCCTGGCCGTAAGGCGTCGGCACATTCGGTATGCGCCTGTAGAAATCGAGGTCGTGGCCCATCGGTGTGCCGTCCGAAACACCATGGACCACGCCTTCCTCGTCGATGCGCGCCAGCACGGCCGAAAGCGCCCGCTCGGCGTAGATCCGGTCGCTGCTATCCAGAATGCCGGCATCTACGCCACGCAGTATGCCGTAGGCAATTCCGGCGGTCGCTGACGTCTCCAGTGGCGACGAGGGGTCGTCCAACAAGGTTGTGAACATCCCGTCCGGCCTCTGGCACGCCTTGAGCGAGCGTACCTGGCTGGCAAGGACATTGGAAAGGTAACGCCGGTCCTTCTCCCCTAGCATCGGCACGAGCTCGAACAGCTCCGGGATGGCCACCGTGATCCAGGCATTACCGCGAGCCCAAAAGGCATTGGCAAAATTGTGCCGTCCATTGAAGGTCCAGCCATGATACCATAGCCCGCTCACCGGATCCGACAGGTAGCGCGTGTGGATCACGAACTGGTAGACAGCTTCGTCGACCCATTCGTCGCGTTTGCAAAGCACGCCAGCGCGCGCGAGGAAGAGGCAGGCCATGAACAGCGTGTCGTCCCAAAGCTCGCCCTCGTTGAGGCGTTCTTTGACGACGTGTTGAAAACCACCGTCCTCGGTTTTGGGCAGTTCCTTTACCAACCATTCGGCCCAGTCTTCGACAAGGGCGCGAAAATCGGGGCGATCGACATGCTGAACGAGGATGGCAAGCGGCAGCATCGGAGCCGTGCTGTTGATCTGGCGTGGCGGTAGGCCCCGCTGGATCTGGCTGCTGTACCAGGCAACGAGGTCCTGAAGCGCTTTTTGATCATCGGTGGAAATCGCGCGTCTTAGGAAGCCGTAAAGACCGACGCCGACTTCCCAATCCCATTCGTCAAACTGGATCCCCGAGGTGGAACCGGCGCTCACCAGGCCTTCCCTGATGCCCTTGAGACGGCTGAAAGCCATCGCGACCCGATCGATGGTCGAAAGAAGGGCGGCATTGTCGACAGATGTTGGGTTCATGCTGGCACCTATATTCAAGAGTAGAATGGTCTTTCAGTGCCAGCGTCGGATGCTGCACTGTCGTAGGTAAGGATTGGATGCGGTTGATCGTGAGCCAAGGGCCTGGCCTGCCCACCGAGCGACAGCCCGTCGACATAAGACAAACTGATGGCCGGACCGCCCCTTGGCGTCAGCACAAGACGCCGACGCTCGGGCTCGAAGGAGACCGCCGTCTGGCGGATGCGCTCGACGAAGGTCGTGAACGCGTCGCCATCGCCGCATCCGACGATCGCTGCCCAGCCACAAAGCGACCCGTAGGAACGCACTTCTCGGCCAGCCGTTGGACCGTCCGAAATCAGGTCCAGACCGTTTGACGCGTAGATTGCAGAAAAACCGTTGCCCGAGCGTGCCATCAGCCAATTGGCGTCGATGATGAGATCGTCCAGACCGTCGCGGCCGATATAGGCATGCGTCCATGCATGCCGTGCATCGCGGGTTTCCTCAATCAGGAGGGCGACATCACGATGCTGGGCGACGCGCGGCAGGATGCCGTTGCCGGCCCAATAGGACGGCCTTTGATTGCCCCATGGATCATCTTCGCCAGGATGATTGATCCAGAGCCTTGCCATGGGATGGCCAGCCAGGCGCACATCGATGACATGCTGCTGATGTCCCTTCTGCCCAGTCTTGTGATCGATGACGGTCGAAAGCTGTGCGGCTTCGTTCTTGAAAAGGACGAGCTTTGCGCTCTCCAGGCCCTGACTATAGCGAGCCTCCACGCTTCTGCCGGGCACCAGGTTTGCAAGATCGGCGAGATCGGCAGGCGGTTCGTAGCTGCCGGCGCAAAACAACGGCAACGATGCCACCCCGTTGTTGAGCCAACCGGTTCCGAAAGCGACCTGTGCGAAGGGAGCGAGCTCGGTCAGAGGGCCGGCGCGCAGCTCTTTGTCATAGGCGCGGCCCTGCGATCCGGCCGGAACACCAGAAAGCGTGTGCAGGGCGATCATCCGGAAAATGAGATCGAGCTGCGCACGCGCGCGGTCGGCAATAGGCGCCTCAGCCCAGCGCTCCAGCGCCAGCAGCCCGATGAAGTCGACCGGGTAGTATGCCGCCGAATTCCATTCCGCAAGGCCGTGGGCTTCCACACTGTCGAACCAGCGCGCCAGGCGCGCGGCGGCGAGCTCTGCCTGCTGTCTTCCTGTCCTGCCCGAAGCTGAAAAGGTCTCCTGCGGCAAGAAAAGCCCTGCCAAGAGCTGGCTTGTGTGAAAGCACAGCACGTGGTTTTCGCTCCAAAACCACATTGCGTCATTGCCCGGTTCGTCGACCCAATAGCGGTAAGAAAGAACGGAGTGCTTTATGCGATCGGCGGTGCCGGCCGGCATTTGAGCGGCATGGGCGCCAAGCAGCCAAAGGAGCGGCACCATGATGAAATCCGAGCAATCTTCACGCGCATCGATGGCGGCGAGCGTTGCATTTATGATGCGGTCAAAACTCGCCTGGTCTTGGTAGCCGGTTTCCATCATTGCAATGATGCGCGCCACACGATCAGCACCGAAGCGGGCGCTGTATTCGAGCGCTTGTCGCTTGCGATCCTTCAGTGTCGCCTTGAGTGACGATGGAGAAATGTTTGCAAGAAAGGCGGCATCGATGACGCGCGTGACCGACCCCGGCCCGCTGCCTATCGTCAGATGCACGCCATGATAGCCATCTGCAATGCGACACACATTTTCGGCTATGAGACGGCTTTGATGGGCACGCAGGGTCAAGAGCGAGTGTGCAAGAACCGGCCGCTCATGGCCGTGGCCGATGACCTTCAGCTCCACCGGCACGTCGCGCTTTGGCGCCGCATCGAAGACCAGTTCCAATGGCTGGTTGACGAAGACGTCGCGTGCAGGGCGCACACCGCGCGCGAGGTTTTCCAGTTCGCGGACTTCGTCCTGATCCAGCGCCACAGGCAACAGTACGCATAGCGGCTCCTTGTCCAGCACTTCAAGTTCGAAGAACCAGATCGTGTCGCGTTCGGCAAGGTCCTCGGAGTGAACGAGAATCTGGTTGTCGCCGGCTTCCAGCGACAGCGCGATGTCCGTTGAACTTTCCAGATTGCGCCTGAATGGTTCGAAACGCACCGCTTCCTGCCCATTGACCCATATGCGAACGCCGCCGCAGGTCTTGAGCCTGAGATGCAAGAGACGGGGCGACGCCGTCCTGAAAGTGCCCCTCAGCCATCGACGCAGATGGGTTGGCACGTGCCAGAATCCGGTGAACTCGACGCGGCGGTTTGGGCCAGGTAGGTAGAGGCTCTTTGTCGGCCACGACGTATCGGCAATGAGTTCCCGCCCGACCATTGTTGACCAGAAAGCCTTGCGGCACGGCAGATCCCCAACGTCGACGAATCCATTGATGAAACGATAGTCGACGCGATCTTCCGCCGTCGCAGCGATGCCAGGAAAATAGCTGGCGATGAGGTCAGAAACCGCCCAAGCCGTCACGGTCTGACCTTGGCCAACATAGTATGCAGCCGCCTCGAGGCCCGGCCCTTCGTTCACAGATCGCCTCCTCCGCAATCGAATGAAAAATTTTTCATTTCCGGTTTTGTGCGCGTTCTTTTAAGTTTTGCTCAAATATCCACGCAACTGCCGCAGAAAATAGCTTGACGGCAGGAATGTCAAGTATATGAAATTCGTTCATCGACGATCTCAATCGCGATTTATGAAAATGTTTTCATGGGAGGATGAAAATGAAGCACTCTATTTCGGCAGCATTCGCGCTCGTTCTGACGGCCGGTTCCTTCGCGTGGTCCAGCATGGCCATGGCGGAAACCAAGACGATTACTTTCCTGTTCACCGACGACGACCAGGCTTACGTCGAGCGAATGGAAGCACTCAGCAAGGAATTCGAGGCCGCACATCCCGACGTCAAGGTCAACTTTGTGTCGTCCGGCTATGACGCCGTTTCCAAGCAACTGCCTGTGCAGCTTGCCGTCGGCGAGGGGCCGGATGTCGCCAAGATTTCCGACTGGCAGCTTGCGCCATATTACCTCGACATGCGTCCTTACATGAAAGACGCGGAAGGTTTCGCCAAGCTGCATGGCGACAGTCTCAACATTCTTCGCTTTCCGGGCGTCAATGATCCGCAGTCGATCAACGGATATGTCGCGTCGCAGACATTCAATCTGCCGTTTGTAAACAAAACGCTTTTCGAACAGGCAGGCGAACCGCTTCCGAAACCCGACGCCACGTTGAAGGAAATCGTCGAAGCGTCCGCGCGTGTTGCCAAGGCCACGGGTGCCCAAATTCCCTTCACGATGGATCGATCGGGGCATCGCTTTTCCGGCGCCGCATTCTCGTATGGAGCGACCTACGTCAAGGACGGCAAGTTCTCGTTTCCGGACGATGCCGCCAAGCGTTACATTGCAGATCTTTACAACTGGACACAGGACGGTTCCTTCCCGAAGGAAATGTGGGGAGCGGCCGGCGGATCCCAGTACAAGAACATGGGCGACGAATTCGTCAACGGTAACGTCGTGACCTATCTTGCCGGCAACTGGATGGTGAACCCGTTCCAGCAGAAGATTGGCGATGCTTTCGATTGGACCGCGATCAGCGCGCCGTGCGGCGATGCCGGCTGCTACGCCATGCCGGGCGGCACCGCGATTGTTGGCTTCAAGCGCACCAAGTATCCGGAGACCGTCGCCGCCTTCATCGAGTTTCTGGGTTCCGAAAAAATCCAGCGTGAGGTCGCCGAGAATTACGTTATTCTGACAGGCGCCGACATCAAGGACCCGCAGTACAAGCTCGCGAGCGACAATGCTAAGGATGCGATGGCCGTCTTTTTGGCGAGCCGCAAGAACGTGCCGCAGGCAGCGCGCGACATGGAGCGCATGAAGGGATCCTCAGCGATCTACCAGTTGATCGTCCAGAGAATGAGCCAGTTGATCGTCGGCGAACTGTCGCTCGACGAAACCTATGCGGCGATGAGCGCCGACGTCGACAAGACCAACCAGGCAATCGCTGCCAAATAGCCGGCCACACTTGTCTCGCAGAATGCCAATCCTCCACGGCCTTGACCGAAGGCCGTGGATCGCAGCGCGCAAACGGTCGGTGCAGGCTGTGTGAATGCTCGACAGTTTTGGCGGTGATCCTTCCAAAGACTGCGTTCGGCCTTTCGTTGTTGGAGACGAGCGTTGTAGGCTGGAGGTTGCCGACCTGATTGGCCTCGCGCAACGCGGTCATCACTGACAGCGACGTGTAGAGCGCCGGCATCCGCTTTGGATTGAACCGGCCACCATAGAGTTCGGCTCCCCGACCCGAGAGTGGCTGGCGAGCATAGAGCGGGTTCACCGCCCGGTTGAGCTTACCTCCATATCGCATTGGCTGGGACTATGCATGTATGCCGGCGTCGACCGCGTCGATATAATCGAGCACCTCATCCGAACGGCCGTCGCGCACCAGCTGCATGGCTGTCTGGCCCGAGAAGCCGGACAGGGGCTCTGAGCGGTACCAGGCATAGGCCATCAAAGGCGAGCCGAAGCGCGGCTCGACCTTGTTGACGACTTCGATCATCTCGCGCAGACGCCGCTGCGTCTTGCCGGAGCGGAAACGGTCCTTGCGTTGGATTGCGTCCTTGCCGAGACCGGCCGTGCGGGCGATCTCTTCTCTGGTCGTGCGGAAGGCGTCCGCGATCTTGTGCGGTGCAAACAGCCCGTTATCCGCATATTGGGCGAGATCCATCTCTCTCACCTCCGTTCAAGTCTGCCAATCTCTCTGACGGTATATAGCGTCAGAAGCGCCGGCATTTAATCGAACTGATCGCAAACAACGCGAGTTGATCCGGATTGGGCTGCATGGAAAGGTTGAGTGCGGCTGCAAGGGGCCCGCGCGCTCTTAGCTAGGGACTTCTGCTTTCTGAGAGGGCCGAACGGTCCTACGACCCTACAGTTTTCGTTGAAGCGAGCTCTCGAGCGGGCAAGGTGGCAATGCAACCTTCAACTCGCAGTCAAAGGGAAAAGCAAATCCCGGTCGAAGTTCGCTCGCAGCCTGACGGGATCGTTTGCGCTACGATTGACCGTTAATCTCAGCGACTGCTGCCTGATGGGCTTCGTTCTTTTTACCCGTCCCTGCCCACAAGGCCAGCAAAATGACAGCAATGATCAGGTAACAAATTTTGCTCGATAAGGTTCGCAACGCACTGTTGCCACGCGTACACTCGAACTGGCTCAATTATTCGCGCTCCCTACTGTTGGGCGTTGTTTGGCGCCATATTTAATGCTTTAGAAAGGTTGCATGAACATCCAAATGTGGGACCCTAATGTGCGTGAGGCGTATGGCTTCGACGCGCGCTTTTTTGGATGAAGCGGCGTTATCCTGCATCTCGTGCAGTCCCTTGATGGCGAATGCCGCGGCTTCCCATCATGCGTCAATGGCCGAGATTCGATTGGCGTCGGCCTCACCCAGACAATGCCCTTGAGCCGATCGTTGTATTCGACGAGTGGTCTTATCAGCGTAAACGATCAAAGACGAACGGGGCCCAGGATCCGTCGTTAGCCTCGTGCGTGGCGCAAAAGAGGTTCGTCTTACCATTTGGCCGCCGCGCCATATATTCTCGAATATGAATATCCTATGGAAGAGGCCAAGGCGCTTAGGGATTTGGCGGCGAATGTCGCCAATACTCGCCTTGTCGTTGATCCTGATTTCGCCGTTCGCTTCCGCAGCTTCTGTGTTTGCAGCAGAGCGCGTTGCCATTGTGCTGAAGTTGAACGGTGCTGTCGGACCAGCGATGGCTGACTATGTAAAACGCGGTCTTCAACATGCCGATGAAACCAGTGCGAGCCTGGTCGTCCTGCAGATGGACACGCCGGGCGGCCTCGACACTTCGATGCGGGACATCATCCGCGCGATCATCGCCTCGCCAGTGCCTGTGGCAGGTTTTGTGGCGCCCAGTGGCGCACGTGCTGCCAGTGCCGGGACTTATATTCTCTACGCCAGCCACATTGCAGCCATGGCCCCGGGCACCAATCTGGGCGCAGCGACACCGATCTCGCTTGGCGGAAGCCCTTTCGATGGCGACCCTGAACCGGGCAAGGATGAACCGAAGGAGCCGGGCAGGCAGCCACAGTCACCACGCAATGCCAGTGAAGCGAAAGCCATCAACGATGCGGTCGCCTATATTCGCGGACTTGCCGAACTGCGCAATCGCAATGCCGACTGGGCAGAGCGTGCCGTGCGCGAAGCTGCAAGCCTTTCATCGGCCGCCGCCGCACGAGAGCATGTCATCGACTACACCGCGGCCACCATCGAGGATCTCCTGAGGCAGGCTCAAGGGCGCAAGGTGCGGGTCGGCCAAAGGGATGTCCAGCTCGAAACCGCAGGGCTTGCTGTCCACGTACTCGAACCGGATTGGCGAACGCGCCTGCTTTCCGTCATTACCGATCCGAACATTGCCCTAATCCTCATGGTGATTGGCATATACGGCCTGATCTTCGAATTTCTTGCCCCGGGAACCCTGATGCCCGGTACAATCGGCAGTATCTGCCTGCTGCTTGGACTCTATGCCCTGGCATTGCTGCCGGTGAGCTACGCCGGCGTCGGATTGCTCGCCCTTGGTGCCGGGCTGACAGTGGCCGAGGCGCACGCGCCCTCTTTCGGCGCCCTCGGTATCAGCGGCGGGATTGCACTGGTGCTCGGTGCGGCTCTTCTGTTCGACACGGATCTCCCCGAGCTTGAAGTCTCCTCGTCCGTATTGGCCGGCATCGCCATTGCCTGTTTCGCTTTCAGTCTCATCGTTGCCCGCCTCGCAATCGTTTCGCACCGGCGCAAAGTCGGCACCGGCACCGAGCAGATGATCGGTATTTCGGGCAAAGTCGACAGTTGGAAGGGCGCCTCGGGATATGTCATCGCGCATGGCGAACGCTGGAGGGCAACCTCCAGCGAACCGCTCGTCGCCGGCGATAGCGTTAGGGTGACCGGTCGAACCGGGCTGACGTTAGACGTCGTGCGCCGGGCGCAGGAGACTTAGCGGCTTTCACAAAGCAGGAGGAAGCGTCATGGGCATCTTTGCAGAACTCGCATTTTATCTTGTGGTCGTCCTCGTTTTGCTGCTCGTGATCGCATCGGCGATCAAGATCCTGCGCGAATATGAGCGCGGCGTCGTGTTCACGCTCGGCCGCTTCACCGGCGTCAAAGGCCCCGGCTTGATTCTATTGATCCCCTATGTCCAGCAAATGATCCGCGTGGACTTGCGCACGCGTGTGCTCGATGTGCCCGGTCAGGACGTTATCTCACATGACAACGTCTCAGTCCGCGTCAGCGCTGTCATCTATTTCAGGGTCATCGATCCGGAAAGATCGACGATCCAGGTCGAGGACTTCATGACGGCAACGAGCCAGCTCGCTCAAACAACGCTGCGTTCGGTCCTCGGCAAGCATGATCTTGACGAGATGCTGGCCGAACGCGACAAGCTCAACAGCGACATTCAGGAAATCCTGGATGCCCAGACCGACGCATGGGGCATCAAGGTTGCCAATGTCGAGATCAAGCATGTGGACATCAATGAATCCATGGTCCGCGCGATCGCCCGGCAGGCGGAGGCCGAACGCGAACGGCGCGCCAAGGTCATCAATGCCGAAGGTGAGCAGCAGGCTGCAGCAAAGCTGCTTGAAGCCGCCGAAATCCTCGCCAGGCAGCCGGAGGCCATGCAGCTTCGCTATCTAAGTACGCTGAACGTGATCGCTGGCGAGAAGACCTCGACGATCATATTTCCTTTTCCGATGGAGCTCGGCAATCTGATGCCGTTCAAATCGGCCCAATCGTCGCAAAGCTCAAGGGGATGATCGATGGGTTGGTCCTTCAAGATGGGTACGATCGCCGGCACGGCCGTACGGGTTCACATTACCTTTGCGCTGCTGCTCGTGTGGATTTGGATGACGCATTACCGGATCGGCGGCATGCAGGCGGCCTGGGGCGGCATCGTTTTCATCATCGCCGTCTTCGTCTGCGTCGTGCTGCACGAGTTCGGTCACATTGCCGTTGCGCGCTACTTCGGGATCAAGACGCCTGATATCACATTGCTGCCGATCGGCGGCGTCGCCCGTCTTGAACGCATGCCCGAGGTGCCTCATCAGGAGCTGCTGATTGCCATCGCCGGCCCGCTCGTCAACGTCGCGATTGCGGCGTTGATCATTCTTGCCATCGGCGCCTCAGCGGGCATCGAGCAGATGGCCGGTGTCGAGGATCCTGGTGGCGGTTTCCTGGCTAGGCTTGCCGGCGTCAATATCTTCCTCGTACTTTTCAACATGATCCCCGCCTTCCCGATGGATGGAGGACGGGTGCTGCGGGCTGCGCTCGCATCGCGCTTCACCTGGTCACGCGCGACCCAGATAGCCGCTACGATCGGCCAGGGCCTAGCCTTTGTTTTTGGCTTCGTCGGCCTTCTTTACAATCCACTGCTGATTTTCATCGGTATCTTCGTCTACCTCGCAGCAACGGCGGAAGCGCAGAATGCGCAGATCCGCGAGCTCTCCAGCAGAGTCCTCATCAGCGACGTGATGGTCACCAAATTCGTAGAACTTGAACGCTCGGCGAGTATCGACGAGGCGATCGAGATGCTGCTTGCGACAACCCAGCGCGAATTTCCGGTAACCGATTCCACCGGCCGCTTTGAAGGGCTGCTGACGCGCGACGACATGATACGCGCCTTGAAGGAAAAAGGTCCGGACACGCCGGTTGCAAGCGCGATGCGTACCGACATTCCGAGAATCCATCATCGCAAAAGCCTCGAAGATAGCTTGCGTTTGATGCAACAGGGAAATGTTCCGGCGATCGCGGTCGTAGACGGTGCCGATCATCTCATCGGTCTTCTGACGCATGAAACGATCGGAGAAATGATGATGGTTCGTGCGGCCGTAGCCGACGGTTTCCGCTTTGGCCGACTGCGCAGATCCAAGTCCTTGTAGGTCTCGAAAGAAGACGCAGTTTCGCCCGCGCCGAACATTCTGACGCTCATTGCATTCAGATTTCCAGTCTCGGCAGTCCCCATCGGCCCTATTGGGGGCAGTCCTTTGTCCCTGGGACTTTGGCATTGCAATTGTTGGCGGCTGTTCTACTGCTCCCCCCACCGGATACGGACATTCCCAGAGTCTCGACATGATGGGCATAATTTTGCCTGGTGTTCTGGTCGACGACCGCGAGGGGGGCGGAAGCAACCAGCCCCGCCGCAGCGCCGACGGTGTGCGCCGCACCTGCGGTGGCAGCCACAATGTGATCGCCGAGTCCCAATCGGCTGTCGGTCAATGCCTGACCGGACGACAGGCGTGCGCCGATCAGTTGAACGATCTCCGGTGACTCGGCAAACTTGCTGTGATGCAGTCTGTCGCCAGCCTTGACCTTGGTAAGGTCGATGACCGTTATGTCGTTGGCTGCCATTTCCTCCTTGTAGGGCGACTGCTCCGGATCGATTGCTCCCAATCGGGAGACATTGCCCCAGACCCGGCGCGAGACAGCCAGAGCGCGATCGTCGCGCGAGACAAAGAGCGTGAATCTTGGACGCTGCTTGCCCATATCGATAATCTGCGAGCGAAAGACATCTACATCGACATCGGGCGCCGCCAGCATGACATTCTTGAACTTGCTCGGCAGTCCGTCGTTGCGGATGGCCATCTGGCGCAAGGACTCCAGCGCCAGCCAGTTGCCCATCGAATGCGCCAGGATCGAGACTTCCTTGACCTGCGGATCACGCGCCAGATACTGGAACAAATTCTCGACGGCGTTGCGGGTATAGTTCGTGCTTTCGCGGTCATAGCCATAGGCGAGCAGACTGCCCCTGGAGGGCCATGTCGCGAGGACGGGGACGCTGTGTGCACCGGAATCGTGCACGATCTGTGCGAAACGGAAGACCGCGTCCTCGAAATGATTGTTGAAACCGTGGATGAAGACAAGGACGCTGCGGTCCGGACTTTTGCGCACGGAACGGCTCAACCAGTTTTCCGCCGCCGGCCGATCGATTTCCTGCGCCTTGACTGTCGCAAAATCCGTTGCCGGGTTCGGGGGAAGCTTCCGTGGCCAGGAGACCTCGCCCGCTTTACGGGCGCTATCGGGCGGCACGGATACCGTGATCTCGGCGAAGTTTGGCGTGAGCGCTCGTTCGCCGCTGAACATCTCGCCCGGCTTATCGGCACGACCCCGCGTCGTTGCGACCAGCATTGCGACCTGACTGGCGGATGGCGATGCGGCGACTGGTTGCAAGACACCCGTCGGGCGGCTTGCGCAGGCCACCAGCATCGTCGCAAGGACGCCTGCAGCAATGGGCAAATGCCTCCAGCACGATTTGTGTGAAAAACGGACTACGGGCATCGGTAGCCAACGATCTTGCCATAGGCATCCCGGACCGGCACGCATTGCGGGGCATAATAGGTCGAAGCTGCCGCTCCCGCGTAAACGGCGCGCCGGGTCGTGCGGCGTGCGACGCCCGCGTAGCTGACTGGTGTCAATGGCCGCCCAATCCTTGCTTCCGCTTGCGAAATCAGATCAGCCGGTTGATCGGGAAGGAGTGTGCCACTCCAGAACATCTCAAGGACCCCGATGGCGGTGGCGAGCATGTATGTTGCAGTTCGACGAACAGCCATCTCCACTACTCCTTCTGCGCTTCTGCCGGAGCCGCCAGTTCGCCGACATCAGCCAATGCGGTGATTTCGATCGATTTCGCGCCCTCAGGCGGGGCGAAGGTAAAACTCTTTGCGTCGGGTTCCGTGCTGGTGTCCCAAGACTTGATCCGTAGCGTGTATTGCGGAGCGGCCGCCAGGGTCTTGCTGGTAATGACATATTTCCGCGGGATCGGAGTGGCGCCGAGCTCGACCCAGAGCTGCCAGTCCGTTTCCTGATTGCGGAATGCCAGATGTTCGCATTCGACACCGTCGACAACGCCGTGACCGATGTGCTTTGCTTGGATTACGCCGGCAACCAGCTCATCATACATATTGGAGAGCAGCAGATCGGCGCCTGGCATTTCAATATTGTGCTCGGCTCTCAGACGATCGATCATCTGGTCGAGTGATCCAGGCAATTCAAGCTGCGCGAAGGTGTTGGTATGCTTACCAAGCACAGTGACCGTCTTGCCGTCATAAACGAGTTCGACGTCCGTGTAGCCGCCCGTTCGCGTAACCCGCAGCTTGTCCGGTCGGTGCAAGGCTGCTTCGCCTGAAGAGGTGAACTGCAGTTTCTCGAGTTCAGGTGTGATCACCTCGATATCGACGTCGTACTTCAACACGACGTGTTTCTGTCCCGACACGTAGTCGGACATCGCTTTTAGGATCTTCTTTGCGTCCTCACCCTCGGCGCGCGCCGGCTGCGAGACCGTAAGCGGTAGCGCCAACCAAGCGATGAACAGCGAAAGCATAGCTACGAGCTTTGTCGGGTTCATGTGCGCATACTCCTGTGCGGCGTTGGGTGGACCTTCAATACTAGCGACTATCACTGCACGAGTTCGATCTCGCTCAGCCGCCATGACTTGTCGAAGAAAGGCTCCAGCGGGCTGTAGAGGCGAAGGATCGTCCACCAGCCCTTGCCGGGCACGGTCTGGATCCAGTTGCCGCGTGGCACGTCCTTGGGCTGCTCGGGCGCAAACCAGATAGTCGTCGACCCATCGGTGCTTTTCTCGGCGGCAGGCGAGGGATAAGTCTGGCTGCCGGCGCGCGGAAACTTCTGCGGCGTCTGCAGCATCGATCGGGTCTGGTTGTCGTAGACCGTGAACGACCAGAAATTCGCCTCAGGGATGTTCGGCGGCAATGTCACCTTGTAGGTCTTTGCGCCATCGAAATAGTTCTTGTCGGCATCCACGAAGCCCATGAGATACTGCGACCCGACGTTGGGCAGCCGCATGATCATGCCGGGGGAATCCATCGTATAGGCGTAGTAGAACGCGGTCCTGGAATCGAGCGTGCGCGCGCCGGTTGACGGCACCGGATCGAAGAAGCCCTCCTTGGTGATGTTCGGCGGTGGCGTCTCGAAGTTGTAGCCCCCCTGCCACAGCATGTTGGACCATCCTGAATCCGGGTAGTATGCCCAACCGGGATATTCGTTCGCGCGCCAGTTCAGCGTCCGGCCCGCAGCGTTGCCCATGACGGCCGCTTCGGTGAGAATCTTCTTCATCCGCTCGTCGGGATTGAAAGGCTTTCCCTTCACGATCCCGATGGCGGCCAATTGACCCGTGAGTTCGGGGCTGAACGAGCCGGCCGGCTCCATCTGAACCAGCTTGTCGACCATTTCAAAAAAGGAATAGTCGCTCGGCGGGATGGTGTTGAACGCCTTGCCGCTGCCCTCGACGAACTTCGTTTCGGGAGGGGGCGGATTGGCCGCGAGCCTGACCTTGCCTTCGAAGGCTGTGGCGATGCTCGTACCGTATCCACCGGGCGTGTAAGGATAGATTTTGAGGTTCTTCCTGATCAGGTCGACGCTCGGCTTTGGATCGCTTTTCTCCATAAAGGCGCGAACGGCATAAAGAAGATGACTTGTTGTCGAGCGGCCGATATGGAAACCACTGTCGGGAAGCGGGCCGTCATAGCCTGGCGGCAAGAACAGATACCTGCCGCCTTCGCCACGGTCGGGACCCGGAAAGCCGATGTCGATCACCCAGCCGAACCACATATCGTTGATGGTGCCGAGCGCCTTGGGCGGAACCTCGACCACCAACGGGCCCTTCGTCAGGTCGAGTGTCCCGACGGTATAGATCGTATCGGCGTTGGCGGTGAGAAAGAGCGAATTCGAATCCATCAGGTCGGAGAAGATGACGATCGAGTTGTCCTCTGCGCCGATGCTTTTGAAACCTTCGCGGATTGCATAGGCGGAGGCCCCGCTGTAGCTGTTGAGATAGGCGTCGAGGGCGCGCGTGAAGTCCAGCGTGTCGCGGACCTTCTCGACAGTTTCCTTGCTCGGTGCCCCGTCCTTGAACTCAAGCGTTCCGAGGTGCGTTGCGACCTTATCCGGCGCGGAAAGCGACCGTAGAACGTAGTCGGGAACCTGGGCCATGGTGATACCGGTTTGCGCCACAAGGAATGCTGCGACCCCTGTGACAATGAACGGTCTCTTCATTGAATTTCCCCCCTTTTTTGGCTGTTCCCATCCCCCGACAGCTGACGTCAGCCGTAGCCGCAGTCATGCGCGTGCCAGCTCACCCGCCTTTAAGCTTGGCTCAATGCTATGCTCCAGGCGGTTCTCCGTCCTGTCATTTCGCGACAAAAGAAAAATTCAGGAATAGCCGGGCTTGGCGCGGCTGCCGGACTTCTTCTGAGGAGCTTGCGATCGACGGAACTCCGAGGGCTTGAGCCCGGTCCAGTGGCGAAACGCTCGCGTGAAATTCGCCGGGTCGGAGTAACCAAGCTCATAGGCAACATCGATCACCCGAACGCTCGGATCAGACATCAACCTTAATGCGGTCTCGAAGCGAACTTCGGCCAGGAGATCGGAATATTCCTCCTCAGATTCGGACAGGTACCGCTGCAGGGTGCGCGGATGCAGGCCCACAGCCTCGGCGACATCACTGAGCTGGCAGCGCCCCCGGTTCATCAGCGCCGATATCACCTGCTTGATCGAACCCGCAAAATCGCCCGCAGGCGACGAGCGCTCGAAGGCCGTCTGATCGTGCTTGTCGCCCCACTCGTTTCCGGACCAGAACCAGCGCATGGGCCGGTTCAAAATTTCCGCCGGAAAGACAATACCCGTAAATTCCGACTGTCTTAGACGTGCGCCGTCAAAGACCTTCCGCACCGGCCCGAGGTCAAGGACCGGATTGGGCGAGAGCACTTCTCCCGGCTGCCAGGAAGGTCCGGCGGCCAACCGCACGAGATCCCGCAAGAGCAGGAGCGCGCACTGCTGCGCGTATCGGCTGCCGGCTGCCGTCTCGCAAGTATAGGCATGAAAGATTTGCACGTCGTTGCCGGTGCGGGACCACCAGATACGTTCAGCCGAACTGTAAAGCGGGAATTTCGAGTGGAGCTTGCCGAGTGCATCATGCAGGGTCAATGACCGCCGCAGGCTCCTTCCGAACGCGCCGAGGCTTTCAATCCGCGCATGCTCGCCAACGGCAAAGCCAAAATCGGGCGAGCCCACGGCGCGAGCACTTTTGTCCAGAAACGAGTGAGCCAATTGAACGGGAACGAGCGCTTCCGGATCTTTGTGCACAAGGGCCGGGATGAGCGCCTTCTCGAGCACGCGCTCGACCGGCGCACCGATTTCTTCCATGAACTCCACGAAGGGAAGGTACGCGCTGCCGCGAACCAGGGGCGTACCAAAGGTGACCGGCATATACGCACATCCTACAATGTAACTTGAAAAAAAGCGCAATCAGAAGTTCAGTGCATGCAATATACGACGAATATGAACGTTTGTTAATATACCGCGAGGCGATCGGGGAGAATGATGGTTCGTGCAGCACCAGAGGGCTGCCGCTTTTGCCGTCTGCGCATGCTTCGATCAGAGTCCCGACCGCTGGTGCGAGAGACGCACGCTCTGCGAATGACCACATGCCCCGCGATCTAGGTCCATCTGCGGTAGGTCGCCGCCGACGAACCGGGCCTAAGCTTCAAGGCGCTGCTGGGTCTGCCTGTCGAAAAAATGGACCTTGGCCGTTTCGAAGGACAGCTTCACGTGCTGTTCCGGGCTCAGCTCCACGCGTTCGCGGACGACCCAGGTCAGTTCCTTGCCTTCGACCTCTACCGCGACATGCGTTTCCGACCCCGTAGGTTCGACGACCTTGACGACTGCGTCCACGCCGTTCTCGCCGCCCAGGGCGATGTCCTCCGGGCGAATGCCCAACGTCAGAGATCGATTTGCCGAGTTGGCCGGGGCCTGCGACAGCTTCACGCGTGAACCACCAGATAGCGACAATGCAGGACCTCCGGTTTCCTGCAAGGTACCCTCGAGAAAATTCATCGCGGGGGAACCCAGGAAGCCTGCAACAAAGATGTTGCGGGGCCTGTCGTAGAGCTCAAGCGGGCTGCCGATCTGTTCGACGCGGCCGCCTTGCAGCACGACGATCTTGTCGGCCATGGTCATGGCTTCGATCTGATCGTGAGTGACGTAGACGATCGTGGTCTTCAGGCGCTGGTGCAAAGCTTTGATCTCCGCTCTCATCTTCACCCGCAGCTTTGCGTCCAGATTTGAGAGGGGCTCGTCGAAGAGAAACACTTTTGGATCTCGAACAATGGCGCGACCCATTGCAACGCGCTGTCGCTGTCCGCCCGACAACTGGGCCGGCTTTCGATCGAGCAGGGGCTGCAGCCCCAGAATGGCCGCAGCTTGCCCTACCTTGTGTTCGATTTCTGGCCGCTTCACCCCGGCGAGTTCGAGGGCAAATCCCATATTTTGCGCGACCGTCATTTGTGGGTACAATGCGTAGTTCTGGAAAACCATCGCAATATCGCGATCCTTCGGCTGAAGGTGGTTTACAATCCGACCTTCAATGCTGATCTGGCCAGCGCTAATCTCCTCAAGCCCGGCAATCATACGCAGCAACGTCGACTTGCCGCAGCCAGAAGGGCCGACGAGAATGACAAACTCACCGTCGGCGATCTCGACGTCCACGCCGTGAATAATGTCGACCGCGCCGAAGGACTTCTTAACGTCTTTGATGCTCAACCCAGACATAGGGGACCTCTTTTATACCCTTTGGCGCTTCTTGCGTACGCGCAGGGCTTGATATGGCTTGCGCGGAATTTCGACACCAAAGGCCGCGTCGGGCTTGCCTCCCCGGACGATCGCACCGTGCCGCACAGGATGGGTCACCGGGGCCGCTACCTTCTTGGCAGATGTGACTGTCATCTCCCAGGTGTCGATAAGATCGACGTCGTAGTCGTCGCTATCCATAGGCAGGCCCGATGACCAGATAATCGGCTGATGCTCGCCGAAATAGATGAGACGGAAGTCCCCGTCGCCGTCACGCGCTCCCGAAACTCGAGACCACGGCCATTCCGTGACCGGGCCGATCGGGTTCAGGCCATGTTTCGCATCTGCCTCTACCAGGTCGCGGAGGAAGCCGATGCGCTTCCAGGCTTCGCCATGAAGCGCACCACCCTTCGCCCACCAGATAAGGTCTTCGGGATGCGCATAGGTTTCACCATGGCCGGCATAGCCGCCGCGCGTGAGGGTGATCCAGTAGCGGTGAACGAGCTCCTGTGCGCTCAGATTGCCCCAGGACTGCAGGATGTCGCCCTCGTATTCCGGCTCGTCGTTCACGACCGGCTTGCCATACGCATCTCGCCACTCCTGCGTCCGCTTGACGTCCGGGTTCTGAATGCAGGTGTGCGTTACCCATGGCTTGCGATGATCATAGTTTGCCGTCACGTCGCCGTTGTGGATCGAGCGCAGATGCTGGTAAGGGTCATTTTCCTCCAAAATTTGGAAGTATCGATCCCACTGCGCCATCGGCTTGGTATCGATCAAGAAGTCGTACTCGTTGGCAAGAGCCCACCAGATGTTGCGGTAAGCTGACAGGCGCGCCGCCAGGTAGGCGACATAGCGGAAATCCTGTTCTGCGGACATGTCTGCATAGCCCCACCTGTCGTATGGGTGGAACATGATGATGTCCGCCTCGATGCCGAGCTCGCACAACGCGGCCACTTGCTTGTCGAGATGCTGGAAGAGCACAGGGTTAGGTCTGTCGAAGTCTTCCTTGCCATCTGCGCCCTTCTCGAAGCACGCGTAAAGGGGCTCGTTGACGTTGTATGGATAATCCTTCGGAAAGACGCCCATCCGGATCTTGTTGAAGCGGGTCTTCTTGAGGGTCTCAAGGGTCTGTTCTTGCATCCTAAGCGGCTGGTGGGTCCAAGCGTAGCAGGTCGTACCGAAGGAAAAGAACGGGCTCCCATCCGCGTAGGCGAAGTGGAATTTGTTTCGCACGCGCACCGGACCGTGATTGCCTGCCGATGGCGCGGTCGCCACCACAAAGCCGGTCTTTCCGTCGAGTGCGGCGATCTTGGAGCGAGTGCGGAAAGACCATTGTCCCTCGACGTCGGGCATAAAGCGGATACGATAGGTGTCATCGCCATCATAGAAGCCCGGCACACGCACTTGCCGGCTCTTGTGCGTGAACACGGCATCGAATGCCACGTCGACGTAGGGGTTTCCGTCGCAAGGCCCCTGAAAGGAGGCTTCGAACATTCCCCACTTTTCGACGGTTGCATCGGACATCACATTCTCCTCGTAAAAATGTCGATTCTCAGCCTTTGACCGCACCGGAGGTGAGGCCGGATACGAAATAGCGCTGGAATATCAGATAGACGATCGTCGCTGGCAGGACCGTCATGACGATCGCAGCGTTGAGCTGACCATAGTTGCTCGAGAACTGGCCCTGGAATGACATCAGGCCGAGCGGCAGGGTCCACATGTGTTGATCCTGCAGCAGCACCAGCGCCATGGCGAACTCGTTCCACGTGGAGACGAAGTCGAGAATGAGCAGTGCTGCAAGGACAGGAAGGCAGACCGGCAGAAAAATCCGTCTGAAAATCGTCAAATGGCTTGCGCCGTCAATGAGCGCTGCTTCCGAGAGTTCCTTGGGAATCCCTTTGAAGAACCCGTGCAGAATGAAAACCTGATATGGAACGCCGAACGCGATGTAGGGAAGAATGACACCGGGATAGGTGTCGATGAGGCCGAACGAGTTCACCAGGGTGAATAACGGGGCGAGCATCACCTGGAAGGGAATCATCGTGCCGAACACGACGAGCAGCAACAGTGCTTTGCTGATCATGAGCTTGATCTTGGCAAGGGCGTAGGCGGCCATCGCCGATAGCATCAGGCCCAACGGCACCTTGATGACCGTGATGATGACGCTGTTGAAGAAGGCGCTTGCGAAATTGCCGCGGCTCCACGCTGCACTGTAGTTCTCCAAGGCGAGTTCAGTCGGAGGCATGAACGCGCCCGTGCCCGTCACCGCCGCCGGCGTCTTTAAGGATGTGAAGACTATGAAGACGAACGGCGCGATCCAGATCAGTGCCACGATTACCAAGGCGACCCACAGACCGAGCAAGATGGGATCTCGCCTCACTGATAATGGCTCGGTCGTGAGGCGCATAGTGGTCGAACCAGTCGGCACTGCTGTCACGATTCAACCTCCTCGTGCTTTTGGGTCCATCTGAGATAGGGGATGACCACGCTTATGGTGATCAGGAGCAGTACGACGGATATTGCGGCGCCGCGGCCGAAATCGAAGATCTGCATGGCCTGCGTGAACGCCCAGAGCGCGAGCATCTGAGTCGACTGCGCCGGCCCGCCGCCTGTCAGACCATAAACGATGTCGAACGCCTTCAACGACGAGATGATGGAAAGAACGAGAACGATGGTGATGGTTGGGCGCAACGCCGGCAAAGTCACGTGCTTGAACACCGCCCACCGTCCAGCCCCATCAATACGCGCGGCCTCGACAAGCGTCTGTGATACATTCTGCAGGCCCGCCAGAAACAGGACCATCGAGAAGCCGACAGTTTGCCAAAGATAGGCGACGAAGACGGAATAGAGGGCGATATCCTTGTTGCCCAGCCAGTCCTTGATCCAGCCCTGCATGCCCCAGGAGGTGAGCATTTGGCTGAAGAGGCCGAAGAACGGATCGTACATCCATTTCCACATCGTGGCGACAGCGATCGGCGCAATGATGACCGGTAGGTAGAAAACCGCCCTAAGGCTATTGCGGCCGAAAATCTTCTGATTGAGACTGAGTGCCAAGAGGAGCCCGACCATTGGTGGGAAGATCAGGCTCATTACCGTCCAGATGACCGTATTGCGGAAGGCTACCCAGAAAACGGGGTCTTTCGTGAAGATCGCCGAGTAGTTTGCCAGGCCTACGAACTGCCGATGCGGGTCCAGTCCGTTCCATTTCTGGAAGCTCAGGACGACGACGTTGAGCATCGGATAGAGGGCAAACACTGCATAGACTGCCAAGGCTGGCACCAGCAGAATGAGCGCTTGCACGCGCGGATCGTATGTCGATTGTCGAAGTGACATGCTCTCCTCCTGGCAGTGGAGAACCGCTGCCAGCTCATGAAAAGGGGGGCCGGCCGATCTCGGATTCCGATCAACCGGCGCCTTGGGAGGAATCAGGTGCGGCTTGCAATGAAGCTCTGTAACTGCTTGGCCGCTTCAGCAGGCTCCACGCTGCCAGAGGCGACGTCGTTGATGACGCGGAAGTATTCCGTCGTGACATCAAGCGGGAACGCCTGGTCGCCGTTCATGTAGACCTTGCCGTATTTCCTGAAGATATCCAGCCATTCCTGCTGGAGCGGCTTCACGTTGGAGTATTCTACGTTCTTGTTGACCGAGGTCGAGCTGATCTGACCGACCAGATCCTGCTGCACCTTCGTCGAAAGGAAGTAATCGAGGAACTTCGCCGCTATGTCGGGGTTCTTGCTCTTGGTGCTGATGTAGTTGTATTCGGCAAATCCATAGAGACGGTCGGTGTTGGTCGGGAACGGGAAAATGCCGTAGTCGTCGAGGTTTGCACCAGAGCCGTCAAGCTGGCCGACCAGCCAGTCGCCTTCGAGCATCATCGCTGCACGACCTGCGGTGAAGAGGCTGTAGGACTGCTTGTTGTCAATGCCCATGAACGGCTGCAGCGTGTAGTCCTTCGTCCATTTGGCAAATTCCCCGAACGCCTCCGTCGCGCAGGGCTCCTTCGTCCAGTCGACCTTCATCGCCTTCAGCGCGTCATGCTTTTCGGAGCCGCATTTGGTCTCGAGGATTACGTCTACCAGACGCATGACGTGCCAATTGACGGTGCCGCCGAACGTGAAGGCGGGAATCCCTGCAGCCTTCAGCTTCTCGGCTGCAGCGAGAAGGTCGTCATAAGTCTTGGGCTCGTCCTTGATGCCGGCCTGTTCGAAGAGCTTCTTGCTGTAGTAGACCGCTTCGCCCTTGAATGTGAACGGCACGCCGTGCTTGCCGCCCGGATAAAGGGCGGCGAAAGCCGCGGCCGAGGGCAGCAGTTCGTCGTTCCATTTGTACTGGGCGTAGTACTTGTCGAGCGGCAAAGACAGGCCGGCCTTGACGTATTCGCCGCCAAGTCCCAAGCCCGCCCAGCTAAAATAAATGTCGGGTCCCTTGTCGGAACCTGCAGCGACGCGCAAGGCTGTCTTGTGCTCGTCGACAGCGCGCTGGACGATCTCGACATGGGAGCCGGGGTTTGCGGTTTCGAAATCTGTTGCAACCTTCTTTAGGGCGACATTTGCGGCATTGTTGTCGAAGTTGAGGGTCCAGAGCGTGATTTCCTCTGCAAGAACCGGCGTTGCCGATAGTGCCGCGACGGCCATGGCAACGATGCTCACAGACTTTAATTTCGCAGATGGGGTCAGCATTACCGTCCTCCTCTTGTAAGCCGACCTCCTTTTTGCAGATAGTCATTGACATGTCAACTGGTATGATGAGCTAACCATCACGTGTCGACGCCAACCACGCCATCGCTTCAATCACGATGACGGCCGAGGCCGCGCCCGGATCGACGTGTCCCATGGCCCGGTCACCGAGCCGGGCCGCGCGACCCTTGCCGGCGATCATGCCGCTCGTCGCCTCACAGCCGTCGCGCGCCGCTTGAACTGCGGCCGCCAAGCATTGGGAGAGGGAGGCGCCCCGACGCCGGGCATCCAGTGCAGCATTGGCCGCCGGCCCCCAGGCGTCCATCATCGTTTTCTCGCCGAGCTCTGCCTTGCCGCGCTCATGGATGCCTTGAACCATCGCCGCGACAACAGATAGGAAGTCGTCGTCGCTCAATGCCTGCTTGTCCTTCGCGGCAGTTCCGGCGCGCATGAATGCCGTGGCATACAGTGGCCCCGAGGAAGCGCCGACCGCGTTCAAAAATGCCTTGGCGGCGGTGTTGAACACAGGCGTCGGCGCAGTCTGGGTGGAGTCGAGTTCGCCAACGGCCTTAGCGACGGCCTGGCAACCAGCATCCATCGCGAGGCCATGGTCCCCATCGCCGATGACACCGTCCAGCTCGCAAAGATGGTCGCGGTTCTTCGCCATGTCCTCGGCGATGCGCGCAAACAGGTGCTGCAGATCCCTGGTTGTGATGGCCATTGGTCACCTCGTAAACATGGCGCAATCGCAGGGATGGTCGATCAAGCGCTGAAGCTCCCCATCAAGGTGCATGACGGTGATCGAGGCGCCGGCCATCTCAAGCGACGTGCAGTAGTTTCCGACGAGTGATGTGTGGACGACAATTCCGGTGTCATCAAGCCGGGACTTCACGCGACGCATCATGATGTAGAGTTCCATCATCGGCGTCGAACCCAAAGAGTTGACCAGGACTGCGACACGATCGCCGGGACTGGCATTCATCTCCCGAAGAATGCTGTCCATGAGTTCGTCGGTCACCTCGTCGGCCGTTTTCAGCGGCCCGCGGGCCACGCCGGGCTCTCCGTGAATTCCCATCCCGATCTCCATCTCGTCTTCGCCGATCAGGAAGTTCGGTCTAAGCGTCTGAGGCAGCGAACACGGCGAGAGCGCGACGCCCATCGTGTAGGTCCGCGAATTGGCGTGCCGGGCGGCGCGCTCGACGTCGTCGAGGGAATAAAGCAGATCGCATGCCGCACCAGCGGCCTTGAATATGAAAACGTTGCCCGCCACGCCGCGTCGCTTGTGAATTTGGTCCGAAGGGGCCGAGGCAACGTCGTCCGTCGTCAGAACGGTCCGCACTTCTATGTCGTCTAAGGCAAGCATTTCGGCGGCCATATCGAAGTTCATGACGTCGCCGGCGTAATTGCCATACATGAAAAGAACACCGGCACCGCCGTCGACGGCTTTGGCACACGCGATAATGGGATCGGGCGGCGGCGATGCGAATACATTGCCTATCGCAGCAGCGTCTGCGAGCCCTTTGCCGACAAAACCGAGGAATGTCGGTTCGTGCCCGGACCCGCCGCCGATGACCAGCCCGACCTTGCCTTGGCGCGGTCCGTTTTTGGCAATGATCGCCCGTGGCATGCCCTCGGCCGCATAAAGATGGTCCGGATGAGCCGCAAGGACACCTTGCAGCATCTCATCGACGACGTTTGCACCGGAATTGATAAGCTTCTTGGTCTTCACGCCGATCCTCCCCTGATCCAGGCACGATGTCATAGATGCAGCTGCCAGGCTGAAGGTCAATCGGCGAGTGGAAAGACCGCTGTCGCGAGGGGGGCGAGTTGAAGGATTGCGCTCGCATCTCCTGACACACTCGTGCACGCGCCACGATCGATGGTTTGTTCGCAGCCCGTCAGGTTGACAATGTGAAGGCTTGCCCCTGTGGTGCCGTTAACGACAAATGCCAGGACCTTCGAGGGGGAGGAGGACAGGCACTCCTGCCAGGATGAACCAGCCAATGCAGACAGCGTCCGCACCGTATTGAACAACGGGCGCCGGCCGCCTTCCTGGATCGGTTCAGTCGGACCGGCGATCAAGCCAGACGAACCGGTCAACGCCGATAGGGTCAGGCATTCGAGATCGGCATCCAGCACTCGGATGGCGTAACCAAGTGCAAAGGCCTCCGCGAAACGTCCGTTATGGCGCGGGTCGCGGCTGGCCATGGGGATGCGTGCACCCGACGGATTGTCCATCGTGCGGCTGCCATAGGGGTTCTGTCGCATCGCGATGGTCGACGGGCCGATCCGGTAGGGTTTCCGGCCGTAGATGGCCCGCACGGAGCGGGTGATGAAGGGCAGGGACTCCAATGTCTGCATGACGCTGAGATCGTCGGCCGCATGCACGATGGGGTTGGTGCAGTGGCTGATGAAGTCAAGCGGTCCGTCCGGTACCTGCTTGCGGTTGAGTTCGGTAAAATAGCTCAGCATGCCGCCGCCGATGCGAATACCCGAAAAAGCCGAGCGGGCTCCCGCGTAGACCTCTTCAAGAGGTGGGCAGTCTGGCCATTTGCTGCCGGGCGGCGTTGATTGCCGGTCGACCGAGGGTGAGATCATGATCGCATCCGGGTTGAATTCCGCCGACTGCATCTGTCGGGCAATCTTGGCCGCCTCGAATGCTGGGGATTGCTTGCAGGGAAGTGCGATCTCCAGCGTCGAGCGTCCGCGGTGAATGGCGGCGATTGCGGCGAACCGGTTGAGCGCTTCGACGCCATGTCCAGAACCAGGATCGAAATGGAAGAGGAGTTCCTGGGGAGCGATTTCCGATAGTGTCGTCTTTGCCGAGAGCGTCGCATCAGCTTCCTCGGGTGTAATGATTAGACCGATTGCCGGCATCGTCCCGGTCCGCGTCCCGAGCTTGAGTTTTATAGTTTTGCCGAAGGCCGCGGCCAAGGGGCGTCGCGCACGGCGGCCGTCCGTGATGATGAGCGATGCTTTCTGCCGGACAGGCTGATTTTCCGCAATTGCATAGGGCCACGGAAGGGCGAGTGGTCTGACGTAAGTCTTGAATGAGGCATCCGACCAGTTTCTCTGGTCTTCCATTTCAAAGGTGTCGCCCTCCATCCTGCATTCCGCCTTGACGCCAGGCATGACGTCATGGCTGATGGCGCGCATGTCCTTGAACGGTTGCCACGGCTCGACTAAATCGGGAAACCTTGTCGCGACGATCCTGCCGTCGACGTGCTCGACGGCAGCCCGCGTTCCGGCTATTCCGACGATCGGATGCAGGATGCAGAAGCCGCAGCGGTTGGTCTCGAAGCCTGTTTTTGAGACAACTTCGGCCGCGAAATCGAGCCGGTCGGTGCTTCCAGCGATGCGAACGTCGATGAGGAGCGTCGTGTTCTGCGGTCCCTCGCATTGAGCCCGGTAGCCGACCTCGAAACGATCACCCTTCTGGCTGATCTTGAGGTCGGAGATCTCCGGGCTGTAGGTGCCCCAGTCCCGGTCGCGCACAAGGTAGGAGATTGCTCTCAGCACCTCGGTTCCGTCATAGCGAATGGTGCGGAGGCTGCCATTGGCAAGATCGGCCTCCAGTTTTCCGGCACGCAGTCGGACCGGCTTCGGTTCGACGAGACGGGTGCCGTAGAGCAGAAATGGATCGAGCGTCATTGCAGCATAGCTCCGACATCGATCGTCTGACCGGTCGCTGCACTTTCATAGGCTCCCTCGACGAGTGCGAATGTCCTCAGATTGTCGGCGCCGGAGGTCGAGTGGGCCATGCCGCGCTTCAACTGGTCGACCCAGTGTTGCTGGATCGCGTACACGCTCTCCTGAATGTTATGCCAGGGCCGTGACGCCCAGGGCAGCAGCTTCGGAGACACATTCGTGGTCGTGGTGCCCCGCGCGTTGTTCACTTTGAGGCTGTAACCTTGGGTGAGCCGGATCGTGCCCATTGATCCGTCAAGCTCGACCAACGTCTCGGGGAACGGTTCGCTCGAGAGTTTCGTGGCGTAACTGACGTCGACGACCGATGTGGCGCCGTTTTTGTGGTCAAGCAGGATCGTCGCGACGTCCTCGCCCTTAATCTTGGGATTGACCCGCGTCGTGCGAGCCGTGATTGCCGAAACGTCGCCGAGGATGTAACGCGCAATGTCGAGTGCATGGATGCCGAGGTCCTCGATGATGAACCGCTCACCTTCTGCCAGATACGGCTGTCCCGAAAAGACGTCATAGCCGGAGCGGAAGGAGAAACGTCCCCAGAAGGGTGTGCCGATTGCGCCCTCCTCCAGCGCCTTTCGAACCGCCTGGATCGGCGTCTGCCAGCGGAAATTCTCGTGCACCATCAGCGCTACGCCGGCATTATGGCACGTCTCGACCATGATCTTTGCGTCCGAAAGCGTCTTGGCAAACGGCTTCTGGCAGATGGCCGGCACCTTGTGCCGGGCCGCCATTTCCACAAGGGCGCGGTGGCTTTCCACCGTCGTGGCAATATCGACGAAATCGAAACCGCCGTCTGCAAACAGTGCTTCGGCATCGCTATAGCGGCAATCGATGCCGAACTGATCTCCGACGACCTTCAACCTTGCCGGATCGCGGTCGCAGATCGCGACGATCCTGGCGCCTTCGACATCGTTCCATGCGTGCATCTGGTTGATCGAAAAAAAGCCGCAGCCGATCAATGCACCTTTCAATTCGGTCATTTCAACCCGCCTTTGCCATCTGCATGAGAGTAACGCGTTGCTGCAGCCGACGCTGGGCCTGATCGACAACCACGGCAATGATAATCACCAGTCCCTTGATGACCATCTGCCAGAAGGACGAGACGCCCATCATCACCAGCCCGTCCGACAGGATGCCTATGACGAAGGCGCCAATAATCGTTCCGCCGATCGTCCCGCGGCCGCCCGACATCGATGTTCCGCCAAGAACCGCCGCAGCGATCGCGTTGAGTTCGAAGCTCTCACCCGTCGCCGGATGCGCGGCCATAAGTTCCGATGAGATGACGACGCCGACGATGGCCGCGCAAAGGCCCGAGAACATATAAACGAAGGTCTTCACGAGATCGACGCGGATCCCCGACATGCGTGCTGCGCGCTCGTTGCCACCGACGGCGAAGATATGACGGCCGATCGGCGTGGAGCGCGCGACATAAGCTGCAAGCAAGGCGAGCGCGATGAGGATCCAGATCGATACCGGCAAGCCGAGCACCCGACCTGCGCCAAAGAAGTCGAAGCCGGTCGTGGCATATTCAGGCCGGCCGACAAGGTTCGGAAATGTCTGGCCGTCTGAGGAAAGCAGCGCGAGACCGCGGGCGATATACAGGGTGCCGAGCGTCGCAATGAACGGGGCAACGTTGAGCTTCGTAATAAGCAGCCCGTTGATGAGACCGATGATGAGACCAATCGAGAGCGTGATCAAAACGATCTCGAAAAGGTTGAAATAGATGGTGTAGCCGATTGGCAGCTCGATGCCGTAGAGGATCAAACCGCCGGCGACCATGCCGCAAAGCCCGACGATCGATCCGACCGACAGGTCGATGCCGCCGGTGATGATGACGAACGTCATGCCCATCGCCAGGAAGGCATTGAGCGCGACGTGTTTTGACATCAGGATCATGTTCGCGGTCGAGGTGAAGTTCGGTGCGAAGATCGCGAAGAAGACGATGACGGCAAAGAGCGCGATGAAGGTTCTGAGCTTCATCAGCGTCAGGAGGAAAGAGCCGTTCGCGCTCGCCGGCGATGAGGTGGATGAAGTAGCGGCCGTCATGACGCGTGTTTCCCTTGATGTCCATGTCCCTTGGCTGAAGCCTGGACGATGGCTTCTTCCTTTGCCTCGCTGCGATCGAAAACGGCCACCAGTTGGCCGTTGCTCAAGACCGCGATGCGATCGGAAAGCGCCATGACCTCTTCGAGGTCAGAAGTCGAAAACAGAATGGCGAGCCCGTTTGCCGCCAACCGGCGCATGGTGCGGAAGACATCGGCCTTGGCGCCGACATCGATGCCGCGGCTTGGCTCGTCCATCAAAAGCACTTTTGGGTTAGTCATCAGCGCCTTGCCGATGACCACCTTCTGCTGGTTGCCGCCCGACATCGAGGTCACTTCAAAATCCGGGTTAGGCGCCTTGATCGAAAGGTCCCGGATGGCATCGCGAATGGCCTTCTTCTCGGCGCCGCTGTCGATATGGAAGAGGCGGGTAAAGCGACCAAGGCTTGCCAAGGTCAGGTTGGAGGCGATGGAGAGCACCTGGACCAGTCCCTCTCGCTGCCGGTCTTCCGGAATGAGCGCAAGGCCGCGGCGGATACGCCTGGTGGTATCGCGGGCGCGCACTTCCTTGCCTTCGATGAAGATCTTGCCCGTCGAGTGCAGGTGACGGCCGATCACGCATTCGAAGAATTCGCTGCGCCCGGCGCCCATGAGACCATAGATGCCGAGAATTTCACCCGCTTTGACGGAAAGCGAGACGTTGTCGACCGCAAGCCCGCCCGTCGGTCGCGGCAGGCTGATGTTTTCGGCCCGGAAGACCTCGTCTCCGACGGCGTGATCTGCCGATTTTGCGAAATCCTTGGCGTCAGAGCCGATCATGGAGCGCACGATCCAGCGTGTATCGATATCGCGAACCATCGCCTGGCCGGTAATCTGGCCGTCGCGCAGCACAGTGATGAAATCGCCGATGCGCATCAGCTCTTCAAGCCGGTGTGAAATGTAGACGATCGCCACCCCTTGAGCCTTCAACTCCGCAATCACCTTAAAGAGGACTTGGACTTCGGCGGCCGAGAGGGCTGAGGTTGGTTCGTCCATGATCAGGATACGCGCATTCAGCGACATCGCCTTGGCGATTTCGACGAGCTGCTGCTGGCCAATCGGCAGATCCTCGACCATCGCTTCGGCCTCGATTCCGGCATCCAGACGCTTCAGAAATTCATTGGCTTTCGCAGCCTGTGCCTTGTGGTCGATGCCGAACAGGCCGCGTGTGATCTCGCGAGTGACGAAGATGTTCTCCGCGACCGACATGTTGGCGAAGAGATTGAGTTCTTGAAAGATCATGCCGATTCCGTAAGCTTGCGCATCGGCCGGGCTGGCGAACGAGACCGGCTCACCATCCAGGATGATGCGGCCGAGTGTCGGGCGCTCGACCCCGGCGATGATCTTCATCAGCGTCGATTTGCCCGCGCCGTTTTCGCCGACCAGCACGTTAACGGCACCTCGGTGCAGCTCGATGTTGGCGCGCTTGACCGCGACGATGCCGGAATAGACCTTCGACACGTCGTCGAGGCGCAGGATAATGTCGTCCTTCGGTGTGGCGCTCGCCGTCATGATGCCACCGTCAGTCGGCAAGGCGTGACAAGTGGAAGCTGCCCGCTGTTTGGCAAAGGGAAGGCCCCGATGACGGTCACTGTCTTGCCGGTCAGGCCCTCGCGGGCGATAGCGGACAGGAAGGCGGTATTGGCCTTCTCGTTGAACGCCTTGCCAAACTGCGCCCACTCGATCTGGTTCTTGAATTCGTTGAAATTGACGAAGTCGAGCGTGTCGCGTAACGCGGTGCCGCGCAGAGCCGGCCCGATCTGGACCTTTGCATCGGCCTTTCCGTCGCCATTGGCGTCGACATCGAGCGTTGCTGCACGCGATGCCGTGTCGGCGGCAACGACCTTGCCGGTGAATTTCACCGCATAGGTCCATGGCGAGCTGCTCTGCTTGCGTGGGTTGCCATATCTCTCCCCCGCCTGGTCTGGAGTGGAGGTGGCCAGCTGCAAGACGTCCTTCAGTTCGCCTGCGCGCTTCTCGAAATAGGGTACGACCTGGGGCTGCCAGATTGCCTCGACCTTCGCATTCGGGTCGAAGGCGGTCTTGGCCGCTGCTGCCGCCTTTTCCTCTGCGGTCGGCGTCTTGATGATCTTGCAACCGGGCAAGGCCGCCGCCACGACAGCAGCGAGCAGAGCGCCCTTCATTCTCAACATGCAATGAACCTCGACGTCATACAATATGCACCGCAAAGGGCGCAGTGCTGCGCCCTTTGCAGGACACGGCTGCGGTTAGTTCGTAAGCGCGAAGGTCTCGAGCTTGTCAGCGTTGTCGGCGTTAACGAGAACGCAGTCCATGAGCTGCTTTTCTTCTTTGGGTGTCATCTTGTTCTTGATGTAGGCGTCTGCCTGTTCGACGGCCAATTGCGCCTGGGCATAGGCCGGCTGCAGCACGGTCGCCTTGATGCCGCCGGATTTGATGGAGTCGCGGACATCGTTGGAACCGTCAAAGCCCACGACGATCACGTCCTTGCGACCGGCAGCCTGGAGGGCTGCGATCGCGCCCATGGCCATCGTGTCGTTGCCCGAAATCACGCCCTTGATGTCGGGATTGGCCTGGAGGATTGTCTCCATCTTCGAATAGGCCTCCGTCTGGCTCCAGTTCGCCGACTGCTTGGCGACCAGTTTCAGGTCCGGATAGTCGTCGATAACGTCATGGTATCCTTGGGAGCGGATGCCGGCATTGGTGTCGGATTCCTTGCCCACGAGCTCGACATAATTGCCCTTTTCGCCCATCAACTTGACGAACTCCTGCGCGCCAAGCTGGGCGCCCTGGTAGTTGTTGGAAACGATCTGGGCAACGGCGACCCCCGTCGCGTTGATTTCGCGGTCGATCAGGAAAGAGGGGATGCCCGCATCCTTGGCCTTCTTGACGGCCGCGACAGAGGCGTCTGCACCGGCATTGTCGAGGATGATGGCCTTGGCGCCCCTCCCGATTGCGGTGTCAATCATTTCGGACTGCTTGTTGGCATCATCGTCATGTGTCATGACGAGGGCCTCGTAGCCAAGTTCCTTTGCCTTGGCCTCAGCTCCGACGGCTTCGGCCTTGAAGAAGGGATTGTCATGGGCCGGCGTGATGATGGCGATAAGGTCGGCCGAATATGCCGGAATGGCCGTTGCGAGCGCCAGTGCGCTGGCGAAGGCCGCTATTGTCAATTTACGTGTTAGTCTCATTTTCTCCTCCCGAGTGTGAATAACCCCCCGTCTCCCTTGGGGCGGTTGAGGGGAGGCGATGCCTCCCCAAGCCAGTTCAGGTGATACGCCGGATGCTTTCGGCGATCTCCTGTGGTTCGAATACCTTCTTCCAGTCTTCGCGCATCAGCGCAGGGATGCCGAACTCGATCGCCTTGTTGCAGGCATCCGAAAACACGCCGTCAACTTCCTTGAAGATGACCGCGCCGAGCACGTTCATATGGCCGAGCAGGAAGTCGCGGGCAGCTTGCTCAGGCACGCCGCGCGCGACGCATTCGTCCATGGCCTGTCGCATGACGACGAGCAGCGATGCGCAGACGGTTTCCGACAAGCCAGGTTCGAGCATTGCAAGTTGGTCGACCGTAACCCGGTGCGAGCGCATGACGGGCGCCCAGATGACCTTGGCGATCTCCTCGCCGAGCGCGTATGCGCTTTCTGGTCCCTGCATCAGCGCCGAGACAATGTGCTGCTTGGCGAACAATCCCCCGAAATGGTCCTTCTTTGCCTGCATCTCCGTCTCGTCATTGAAGATTGGCGGATGGCAGGGATGGGTGACAAAATAGGTGAGATCGTCGCGCTTTGGCAGATGACCGGCAAAGGGAGCTGCAGCGTCCAGGGCCACGACCATGGTGCCGGGCTTGAGCTTGTCGACGATGCCTGCCGCGACTTTTCCGATCGCCGTGTCCGGCACGGCAAGGATGACCACATCGGCGCCATCAAGGGCGGCATCGACCGGCATGCATTCGAGATTGAGGTCATTCTTCAGTCGGACTTTACCGGCGTCGCTAACCTCAACATGGCGCACGTCGAAACGCGAACCCTTGAGGTTCTTGGCAAGCCGATATCCCATTTTTCCGCCTGCGCCGAATAGGGCAATTCTAGTCATATTTTCCTCACCTGTCCTCAGTCTGATAGGATCATATACTGGTATAATGAGTCAATCACCATATCACCAAATAAACATCGCGACGTGGTTTTCTTTGTCGAGGCGATCAATCGCCGCACCATTTTCAGCCGAAGGGCGGCCAGAAGGATCGAATTGCGACGTGCTGGGCGCCGACCTTGCGAATGGCGGCGAAGGAAGAGATGACGAACTGCTGGATGCGAAATGCCACGTTCACGGGACCCCATCGGCGAGGCGGCGCGCGAAGGCGAGCGCTTCGTCGACGGTCTTGTTCATCAAAGCTGGTGCCGACCGAGATGCTGATCTCAGTTCTTCCTTCCATCGCGGATCTGCGCGAAATAGCCGTCGGATCCGACCTGGCCGCCCTTAAGAGCGATCTGCAGGCCATTCGTCGGCTCATAGCTGCCATGCGCGAGGCAAAGCGGAGAACCCGGTGTGTGGGGAAGCGGAAGAAGCGTCGTCAGAGCGTCGATCTTCAACTGCCTGAGTGCATGACTGGAGGTATCGCCACCGGCAATGACCGCACGCGAAAGCCCTTCGCTCTCGATCAAACGGCGCAAGACCGAGCCGAGCACACTTCCGAGCTTGTGACGAGCGCCCGGGACCATGTCGATGTGGATGCCAACGTTCGCCGAGGGGCCAAGGGCGGTATGGAATATGACGCTCTTTCCCTCTCTCAGCTTTCGAGTGCCGGCCTGTACCGCTTCATCCGCCGAGCGTTGGCTATCTTCCGACACCAGTGCAAGAGGGTCGAGTGCAATGCTTTCAAAGCCGTCATGGACCGCATTTCGAATTTGGCGCTCGGTCGTCGCAGATACGCTGCCGGATACGACGGCGAGGCGGTCAACCGGGCCGACATCGGCAAACTCGATGCTGCTTTTGCCGATAACGCCGTTTCGCCGCCAGGCACTGATAAGCGCGTATTCGACGCCTGACGAGCCGGCAACGAAACTCGAGGATTTGCTGGTAAGACGGAGGAGCTGTTTACCTGCGGCCACCTGCGTCGCCTCGGATTCGACATCGATGAGCACAATCCCGTCTGAAACCGACGCGAGTTCGTCGATACGCGCGTCGGCGTTTGCCGATGTGAGCGCAACCAGATCGGCGACTGCAACGGGAATGCGGGTCTGCTTTGCCAGGTGGACGGCAAGGTCGGCCTCATCCATCGGAGTCACCGGATGGCAGTTCATCACCGGGTGCCGGTCGATGCGATAGATACGGCCCTGGTAGGCGGCAAAAAGGTTGCCGAAGGCGGTATAACGCTTCAATTGCGGCGCACCAACGATGACAGGCACAACGGACTGAGCGAACGTCGTCCGGCCGATTTCGATCGCCTTGCCGATGCTGCCGATCTCAGCACTGGAATCGAAGGTCGAGCAGACCTTGTAGTGGCATATCTCGGCGCCCAGCGACTTCAGCCATTCGAAAGCGGGCGTCAGGTGCTGTTGCATCCATGCGGGTGTCTCGCTGCGGCTTGTTCCCGCAATGCCGATCGCCTGGCAACCCTTGAAGCGGGCAAGTATTTCGGGCGTAGGGATGTCGAGAAACAGCGCAGTCGCAATGCCGTTCGACGCCAAGGCTTCCATGACATCGGTGGAGCCGGTAAAGTCATCGCCGTAATAGCTGACGAGAAGCTTGTCCATCGCGATCAGGCGCCTTTTCCTTCGCTGAACTTTGCAATGGAAGCCGCAAGCTCCGGGTGATCCTTGGCGTAGGCCTCCAATGGTATGTCGGCGATTGCGGCCTGCCAGGCCTGCTGTACCGCCCGAACGCCGGCCGCCGGTCCGCCGGGATGACTGACGATGCCGCCGCCGCAAAGGTAGAGAAGGTCGGTGGTACGGCCGGTTCGTTGGTAGGTCTCCGGCGCCTGTCCTCCCCACTGACCGGATCCAGCAACTGGAAGCGGGCAGTCGGAGGCGTCGAAGAGCGGCGTGGTGACGGCCTTGAACGATGCGATGAAGCTTTCGTCCGGTTCCCAGTATTTTGCCCGGATGCCGTTGATCTGGAACTGGTCGACGCCGAGCAGTCGCCAGAATTGCTGGTAGACCTTGAAGTCCATGCCGGCGCCAGGGTTGCGCGTCAGCACGTCCCAACCGTTGCGATGCGCATGCAGCACCAGATTGGACCGCTTTCGAAGAAAACTCATACCGCCGAAGCCGATCGAGTTGATGTTGACGACGGCGCAGTTGCCGCCGGCCTTGGCGACGATGTCGTGGTTGCGCATCATTTCGTCGGGGTCGGCATGCGAGATGCCGAATGCATACATGACCTTCTTGCCGGTCTTCTGTTCGTGGTCCAGAATACGCGGCATGATCGCTGCGACACGATCCTGGAGCGGCGAATAGGCCGGGCTCATCAGCTTCTCGTCATCCTTGATGAAGTCGACGCCGGATTTGATGAGTTCGCCGACAAGCTCCGCCGTTTCGTGCGGCCGCAGGCCAAGGGCTGGCTTGACGATCGTTCCGATGATCGGACGGGCTTCCACTCCGGTCAGGCGGCGACTTCCGTGAATGCCGAACTGCGGTCCCGGATGGGCGCCCTTGAAGGCGTCCGGCAGCTTCATGTCGACGATGCGAATGCCGGTCATGCCCTTGATGGAATAGACGCCGCCGATCGCGATGGTCATCAGGGCCGAAAGATCTGTGCCGATCGCGTCCAGCGGAAAGGCGATGTCGACATCGGCGCGGTGGAGCAGAGTGCCGGGGCCAACCTCCGGCCATGTTGGACGGCCTGCATCGCCGAGGCGGCGGATCGCCAGCACTCGGGCGGCGACACGCGATTTCAACTCCTCGGTTTCACCCGGAACGGGCACGAAGGTTCCGGTCGACTGGTCGCTTGCGATCTTCTCCGCCATTGATTCGACGCTCCCAGGCGTCTCGATGCGGTAGGTCAGCGTAATCATCATGACGTGCAGGGTGCTCCTTTCGTCGCAAACGATTGTCATGGCGTCGACTTATGATCTGGTATAATGAGTATTCCAATCGATGAAAAGTGGAATCTTTCGATGCGCGAATTTCAGGCTGAGCTTTGTTCTCGGCATGGAAGATGGTAGGAGGAAACATTTTGAGCCAGCGAGATCTCATGACACAACCCATCGAACAAATCGTCCGCCGGAAACTGTCCGACGAAGTGTTTGATCGACTCGAGCGGATGATTACGTCAGGCGAACTTCAGCCTGGCGATGAAATGCCGTCCGAACGCGTTCTCATGGAGCGCTTTGGCGTTGGTCGTCCTGCAATCCGCGAAGCGATGCAGTCACTTGCCAATAAGGGGCTCGTGAACATTTCCCATGGTGAACGAGCCAAGGTACTGCAACTGACGGCTCGATCGATCTTCCGTCAGGTCGATTTGACCGCGAAGATCATGCTGTCCCAGTCGGCCGATTCTCTGGAGCATCTGAAGAGCGCCCGAATTTTCTTCGAACGGGGCATGGCGCGGGAGGCCGCTCAACGTACCAAGCAGAGCGACGTCGACGAGCTTCGCGACATTATCGACCGCCAGCGCCGCGCATTGGGACATGCAGAAGAATTCATCGCCGCGGATATGCAGTTTCATACGCGCATCGCTCAGATTTCCGGCAATCCGATATTCGTCGCAGTGAGTGAGGCAATGCTGGCATGGCTAAAGGAATATCACACCGAAATGCTCATCTGGACCGGTAAGGAAAAGCTTACACTGGTCGAGCACGAGGAAATCCTTGAGCGGCTTGCCGCAAACGACGCCGATGGTGCTGAGGCTGCGGTTCTGAAGCATCTCGAACGCTCGCGGGCGCTCTACACGAAATAGTTCACTCGCGTCGCTTGCTCATGCTCTCTCGGAAATGCTCGCGGCAAAGGCCTGGAGCAGGGCTAGCCCACCCGGCCAGTCCTCAAGCCCACTGCGGCCGTTGATATGGCCGACTGCTCCAACCTCGACAATCTGGCTGCCCCATTCAGCCGCCCGCATGCGGGCATATTCAATCTTGCCATAAGGATCGTCGGAACTTGCAATGACGAGAGAGGGAAAACGGAGCTTGCCTTCAGGTGGGCCGGCGAAACCAGCAGCCTCCGCTGGAAAGGCATCGGACTGTGGATCGGGAACCGCCACAAGAAAGGCGCCTGCCACGGGAAGAGAAGAAACGCGCTGCCAATGGACGATCAGAAGGCACGCGAGACTGTGGGCCACCAGCAGCGGTGCATTCTTCGTCGCGGCGACGGTTCGCTCCAGCGCTGCGGCCCAGTCCGGTAAATCCGGCTTATCCCAGCTCTTCGGTTGAAAACGGATCGCTCGGGGATTTGTCCGCTCCCAATGCGTTTGCCAATGTGTCTCCCCTGATCCTCCAATACCGGGCAGAATGATGATGTCGGCCATGCGTTCTCCTTTCATGCCGGGAAGATGGCGTCTTCCATCTGTCTCTGGAATAGGCAATCATCGGAAAACACATCCGATTTCCGATGAACTAAAGGTCAAAGCATGACACCTGCCCAAAACGGCCGCTTCCTGCTCGATCCGACCGATATCGCCATCATTGAAGCATTGCAGGAGGACGGAAGGATTGCGATTTCGGAACTTGGACGCAAGATTGGGTTGTCTCAACCGGCGACGTCGGAGAGGGTAAAGCGGCTGGAAGAACGTGGCATCATCGCCGGATACGGAGCACGTATCGATGCCGCCCGGCTGGGATTGGGAATGATGGCGGTCGTGCGCCTTCGCACGACGCACGAGCACATCCGCGCATGTCTGAAGCAATTTTCCGAAATGCCGCATGTCATAGAAGTGCTGCGGCTGACGGGAGAGGACTGCTTTTTCCTGAAGGTTCTGGTTCCGTCACCGGGAGATCTCGAGGCGATCGTGGATTCGATCGCGCGGTTCGGAGCCGTAACAACGTCACTCGTCTTGCGCGGCGAGCCGCCGAAATTCATCGGGCGCACGCTGATCCACCGGGTTTAGGAATTCCAGCACAAGGCCGATCAGGCGGATTTTACGAGAGCAAAAACGGACGCAACGTCGACCAAGAAGAGGTATGCCTGTGCAGCAGCCGATGCCGACAGAGACAGGGATTTTGCAGTTCCTCGCAATCTGTGACAGCTTCTATCCCGCTGATGCGGTGGCGGCTCCCATTTCCCAGCAAAGGCAATGGTACGATGCTCTTTGTGCGCGTTTCGACCAGCCCCTGCCTGAGGGACTGACGACTGAGGATGCCCTCGTTCTCGACAAGATAGCGACACGGCATTATCGGCCGCAGGCGATCAGGACACAAACTGTCCTGCTTTATCTGCATGGCGGCGGCTTTGTGGTGGGATCGCTTGAGAGCCATCACGCGATCTGCGCCGAGATTGCTGATTTTGCAGGTGCCGAGCTAATCTCGGTCGATTATCGCCTTGCGCCCGAATATCGATGGCCGGCGCAAACGGATGATTGTTTCGAGGTGTTGAAACACCTGCTCGTCTCGGGCAGGCAGATCGTGCTGATCGGCGACAGTGCGGGCGGCAATCTTGCTGCTGGATTGGCGATCAGAGCCCGGCAGCAGCGCTTGCTCGGCATTGCTGGCCAGGTGCTGATCTATCCGACGCTTGGTGGAGACCTTGTATCCGGTTCCTACAGTGAAATGGAAAATGCACCGGGGCTGAGAACGTCGGACGTCGCCTATTACCGCACAAGCCTGAAGGCTCCGCCAGGCGATCCTGTCGCCGAACCCCTTGCCGCCGCCTCGTTTGCGGAGCTGCCGCCCGCCTTCATCACCGTCGCTCATTTCGATCCGCTGCGCGACGATGGCCGCCACTACGCGGCAAAGCTTGCGAAGGCCGGTGTGGAGGTCTGGTTCCGCGAAGAGCCGCAATTGGTGCACGCCTGGCTCAGAGCGCGTCATATGAGCGAAGGAGCCCGCCTCGGCTTTCGGGCAGTATGCGAGGCCGCCAGCCGTTTTGCTGCAGCATGACATTACATCAGATCCCGCGGGATCTGCTTTTCTGCGAAGATCTTTTCAAAGACCTCAGTCTCGCCTTCATAGGCCGTAACAACGGCGCTGATCGTCCAACTCGTCTTTGTGCAGGAGATCCTGGCCGTCGACACGGTGCGCACAGACCAGCCGGGGCGCTGCATGTCGCATGTCCACGTGGAGGTGCCGGTCATCGAGAGAGGATCGTCGGGTGCGATCGACCAGACTTCCTGCCTCAACTGCCGTGTCGAAAGCCCGGTCCCGGGATGCTCGAAAAGACCGGTGTCCTCATGGATCTGATAATGGGTAAAATTGGCGCTGAGGTCACGGACGACCTGTCTTTTCGTGGCAGCAGGAGCGTGCTCGATATACTTCGGCAGTGGATCAGCATCGTCGGGCGCCTTCATCTCGATCTGTTGATGGTCGCCGAGTCTGGGAAGTGCAAGGCCGATCGAGGCAATATCGATGCTCATGCCAGCGTCTTGCGGAGGCGGCAGTATCAGCGGCCAATAGGCAGTCGAGAGTGAAAGGCGGATGCGGTGACCCCGGCGGAGGCGATAGCCGCATGCATCAAGGACGACGCGCACCGTGGTCCGTTCTCCCGTCTTCAGCGGTTGCGGCCTGGCATTGCTGTCGCGATGAGCAAGGTTGAGCACGCCGAACGAGATGCGTGTCGCTGTCCCATCGGGATGAACATCGACCAGGCGCACGCAAAGATTGGCGGTCGCCGCCTCTGAGCGAAGGGAGAGAGTGAGTTCCGGCCGGCCGAGATAGTCATGATCCTCGGCAATCGGCACGGTCTCGAAAACGAGAGAGCCCGCATCGTCGCCGCGCTGGTCGAGAGCCATCTCCGCATCCGGCTTCAGCGTGAAATATTCGCCTGAGGCAGTGCCGGTATCGAGCGGTGAACGGAGATAGGCGGGATGCTCCGGCGCCTGGGGGATCGGCATCCCCTCGGTCAGCCGGCCGAATTGCTCGACATAAAAGCACTGCATCTTTGGCGGCTCCCAGACATGCTTGGCGATCCAGAAGCCGGGGTCGAAATCGCGGCGCGGCGCTGGCCGGATGGCGTCGAGGATATAGGCGCGCACCTGCGGCAGCGCATCGGCGCCGTTTTTGTCGCCACGCAGCCAGCGGTTCCACCAGGCGATTGCCTCTCCGTGAAAGTCGGTGCGTGGTTTTGGCCAGGCGAAATGCGGGTATTTGTGAACCCAAGGCCCGATGAGCGCCTTCGCCTTGCCGCCGAGACCTTCCACCGCCATCAGCGGCGTGTTGCGGTAGCCATCGGCCCAACCGGCGATCACAAGTGCGGGAATGTCGACGCGGGAAAAATCTTCCGAAATCGAACCATGTCGCCAGAAGTCATCCTTGCGCTGATGCTTGAGCCACTCTTCCATGAAGAAGGGTTCGCTCTTAAGGCGCTTAAGCCACATTTCCTTCCAGCGGTCGCCGACGATTGCAGGATCCGGCGGGCGTGATTGATAACCGAGCATGGTCGCGGCCCAGGAAAGCTGAGCCGAAAGATGACATCCGTTCTTGTAATGGATGTCATCGTTAAAACGATCGACCGTCGAAGCGATCGAGATGATCGCTTTAAGAGCCGGCGGGCGAAGGGCTGCGACCTGAAGACTGTTGAAACCGCCCCAGGAGATACCCATCATGCCGACAGAACCGTTCGACCAGGGCTGAGCAGCGATCCAGTCGATCAGTTCACAGGCATTGGCGAGTTCGAGCTCGGTATATTCCCCGTCAATGACATCGTCGGATTCGCCTGAGCCTCTGATGTCGACGCGCACCCCTGCAATGCCCGCAGCGGCGAAGACGGGATAGGTCGATTCATCACGAAGGCTGGTTCCGTCGCGCTTGCGGTAAGGCAAGAACTCGAAGACTGCCGGGACGGGATCGGCCACCGCCTCGTCAGGCATCCAGATGCGCGCTGCAAGCTTTGTACCGTCCTTCAGGGCGATCCAATGGTTTTCGATGGTCGTGAAGCCGCGTTCGGTCATGGTGTCCTGGTGAGCAAGATGCGGAGGAATGGTGAACCGATGGGAACAATCCGCCTCCTGAATTCAGTTGCCGGCGCTCTCCATCCTGCGTGTGGTGAGCACCCGCTCAAGCCAGCCGATCTCCATCTCAGGTACGGATTTGAGCAAGAGATCGGTATAGTCGTCGAATGGCGGGGAGAGCACCTTGGATTTTGGTCCGAAGCGGACGAGCTTGCCGCGATGCATCACTGCAACGCTGTCGGCGATCGCCCGCACGATGGCGATATCGTGGGTGATGAAGATGTAGGAAAGCTGCGTATCTTCCTGCAGCCGCAGAAGAAGGTTCAGGATGCCTTCCGCGACCAGCGGATCGAGCGCTGACGTAGGCTCGTCACAGAGAATGAGTTCCGGTTTTGCGGCAAGTGCCCGGGCAATGGCGACGCGTTGCTTCTGCCCCCCTGAAAGCTCCGCCGGGTAGCGATCGATGAAGCCGTTGCCCATCTCGATCTGATCGAGAAGTTCCTTGACCCGAGCGATCTTGGCCGCCCCGCGCAGGCCGTAATAGAACGTAAGTGGCCGGCCGATGATGTCGCGCACGGTCTGGCGCGGGTTCATCGCCGTGTCGGCCATCTGGTAGATCAGCTGGATGCGCCTCAGATCGTCATGCGAGCGACTTTTGACATTCGACGTCAAAGCATTGCCGTTGAAAGTCACCTTGCCCTCGCTCGGCGGCAGAAGACCGGTGATGACGCGCGCAAGCGTCGACTTTCCGGAACCGGATTCGCCGACGACGGCAAGCGTCTGGCCCTTTGGAACATGCAGCGAGACATCGTGCAGTACCTTGAAGCCGTTGGAATATTCAGCGCTGACATGGTCGACCTTCAAGAGCGTATCTGATTGGTCGGGTGCTTCTTCTCGAGCAGCCTGACGCACATTGACGAGGGCACGCGTATACTCTTGCCGCGGCGCCTCGATGATCTGCTGTACGCTGCCGTACTCGACCTGCTTTCCATAGCGCAGCACCATGATGTCGTCGGAAATCTGAGCGACCACGGCGAGGTCGTGGGTGATATAGAGTGCTGCGGTGCGTGTCTTTTCGATCGCATTCTTGATAGCGGCAAGGACATCGATCTGGGTTGTGACGTCAAGCGCTGTCGTCGGCTCGTCAAAGACGATGAGTTCGGGATTGGGGCAGAGCGCCATGGCCGTCATGGCGCGCTGCAGCTGGCCGCCGGATACCTGATGGGGAAAGCGATCTCCAAAGGTCTCGGGATTCGGCAGGCCAAGCACCCGAAACAGGTACATTGCCCTTTCCCTCGCTTCCTCTTTGGTCATGAGTCCATGTTTCACCGAGGCCTCGATGACCTGATCGCCAAGCCGGTGCGCGGGATTGAAAGCGGCTGCCGCCGACTGTGCGACGTAGCAGACGCGCGCACCGCGGATCCGGCGGATACCGTCCCTGTTGAGTGCGAGAATATTCTGGCCGTCAAGACGAACCTCGCCGCCTGTAATTTCGGCGCCGCCTCGCCCATAGGCCAGGGCCGAAAGCCCGATCGTCGATTTGCCTGCGCCCGATTCGCCGATGAGGCCAAGGACCTTGCCCCTTTTCAGGTCGAAGGACACGTCATCGACGATCGTCACGCGCTTCGGCGGCTCGCCGGGGGGATAGCTGGTCGCTTCGATTTTCAGATTGCGGACGGAAAGAAGCTCAGGCATCGCCGCGCCCTCCCTTGAGGCTGGACGTACGTTTCAACAACCAGTCCACGACGAGATTGACGCAGACGGCAAGGGCTGCGATCGCCGAACCGGGAACAAGGGCTGCGGAAATCCCGAAGATGATGCCGTCCTTGTTATCCTTGACCATGCCGCCCCAATCGGCAGCCGGCGGCTGAATGCCGAGACCGAGGAAAGAAAGCGTCGACAAGAACAGGATCGAGAAGGCAAAGCGCAAGCCAAATTCGGCAAGCAAGGGTGTCAGCGTATTTGGCAGGATCTCGCGGAAGATGATCCAGGTCTTGCCTTCGCCGCGCAATTTCGCTGCTTCGACGAATTCCATGACGGCGACATCAAGCGCGACCGCCCGACCGAGACGGTAAACGCGGGTGGAATCGAGAATCGCCATGACGAGAATCAGCACGATCAGGTTCTGTGGCAACACGGCGAGAACGACGAGCGCGAAGATCAGCATCGGGATCGACATCATCAGATCGTTGAATCGTGAGAAGACCATATCGACCCATCCGCGCGAGACGGCCGCTGTGAAGCTCAAGATGATGCCGAGCGAAAAGGAGATGATCGTCGCGGCGAGGGCGACAAACAGCGTCGTGCGGGCGCCAAAGATCAGACGGGATAGAATGTCGCGGCCGAGATTGTCGAGCCCAAAGAAATACTGGCCATCGGCTATCTGCCAGACGTTGCCGACCACTTCCGTTTCGCCATAGGGGGCAAGCAAGGGCGCAAAGATCGCACAGGTGAAGGCGGCTGCAATGCCGACCATACCGATCCAGGCCGTGATGGGGACGTTTCGCAATCTCATCGCGGGTGCCTCAGTCGCGGATTGGCGATGATGGCGAGGATGTCGGCCACCATGTTCAGGAAGATATAGACGGCAGCGAAGATGAGGCCGCAGGCCTGCACGACCGGCATGTCGCGGACCGTGACGGCGTCGACCATATACTGACCCATGCCGGGATAGACGAAGACGACCTCGACAACCACGACGCCGACGACGAGATAGGCAAGGTTGAGCGCCACCACGTTGATGATCGGCGCTAGCGCGTTGGGGGCTGCATGCTTGACGATTGATCGGAAGGCACCGAGGCCCTTGAGCTCGGCAGTTTCCATATAGGCTGAAGACATAACGGAAAGGATGGCCGCGCGCGTCATTCGCATCATATGCGCCAGGACGACGAGAACGAGGGTCGCCGTGGGAAGCGCGATCGCCTTCAGTCGGTCGACGAGGCTCATGCTGTCATAGACGGTCGCCGGAAAGGTCGCCACGCCGAATTTGACGGCGAAGAAAAGGATCAGGAGATAGCCGATGAAGAATTCCGGCAGCGAAATCGCCGCCAGCGAGATGATGTTGATGATCTTGTCCGGCAGACGGTTGCGGAAATGGACGGCGAACATACCGAGACCGACGGCAAGCGGTACCGAGATGACCGCAGCAAAGCCGGCAAGGAAGAGTGAATTGCCAAGACGCTTGCCGATCTGCTCGCCGACGGAATTTTTACTGGCCCACGACGAGCCGAAGTCACCGCGCAGGGCATCGCCGAGCCATTCGAAATAGCGCGTCGTTACCGGACGGTTCAGCCCGAGTTCCTGACGGATATTGGCGACGGCTTGAGGGGTTGCTGACTGGCCGAGATAGGTTGTCGCGAAATCGCCGGGCAGCGCTTCCAAGCCTCCGAAAATCACGACGGAGACGGCAAAGAGCAGGACGATGCTGAGCACGAAGCGCTCGAGAACAAGGGCAAGCAGAGGAAAACGCTGCTTGAACCTCAGGCCGGGCAAGACGTGACCTGACGGAGGATTGGACATGGCAAAGGCCTCGTGCTGAAACGTCGGGAGGACCGCGGGATGATTCCCACGGTCCTGGCTGCATTAGAGATGAGGGGCGTTAGCCCCTTCACGTGCTAGGCGTCCAGCCAGACGCGGGTCGCGACGTAACCGTTCGACATGTCGTTGCCGATATCGTGAACATAGCCTTTTACCTGCTTGGTGGAAGCATTCACGAAGTCGTTGAACATCGGCAGGATGAGCCCGCCTTCGTCACGCACCATCATCGCCATCGTCCGGTACATGTCCTTGCGCCTGGTCTCATCGAGTTCGGCGCGCGCCTGCAACAGCAGCTTGTCGAAATCGGGACGCTTGAAGCGTGTGTCGTTCCAGTCGGCTGTCGACAGATAGGCGGTGGAGTACATCTGGTCCTGCGTCGGCCGCCCGCCCCAATAGGACGTCGAGAACGGCTGGACGTTCCAGACGTTGGTCCAATAACCGTCGCCGGGCTCACGCTTGACCTCGATCTCGATGCCCGCCTTCTTGCAGCTTTCCTGATAGAGAACGGCCGCATCGACCCCACCCGGGAAGGCCACCTCGGAGGTGCGCAACAAAACAGAGCCGCTGTGACCGGACTTCTTGTAGTGGAATGCCGCCTTGTCGGGATCATACGCACGTTGCTCGATGCCCTCGGGAAACAGCGCATAGGTATTGTTGATCGGGAAATCGTTGCCAACCTTGCCATAACCGCCAAGGATCTTCTTGACCATGGTTTCACGATCCATGGCGTATTTCAGGGCAAGGCGCAGGTCATTGTTGTCGAATGGCGCGGTATCGCAATGCATGATGAAGACGTAGTGGCCGCGGCCGGAGGTCGACAGAATCTCCACGTTCGGTGCTCGCTTCAAAAGATCGACCGTCTTCGGATCGACGCGATTGATGTAATGCACCTGGCCGGATGACAGCGCTGCGATACGGGCGGTAGCATCATTCATGCCGATGATTTCGATAGAATCGACATAACCACGGTCGGAACGCCAGTCGTCCTTGTTCTTCTCGAAAGTTGCGCGCACACCCGGCTCGAAGCTCGTCAGCTTGTAGGGGCCGGTGCCGATCGAGGCGAGCGGATCGTCATTGCCACCATTTGGCTGGATCACCAGATGATAGTCGGTGAGCAGCAGTGGCATATCTGCATTGCCTTCGCTGAGCGTCAACACGAGATTGCCGCCATCCGCCTTGATATCCTTGATCGATCCCAGCACGCCAAGGGCGCCGGATTCGGACTTGGCGTCCGTGTGGCGCTTCAGCGTCGCGACGACGTCGTCGATTGTCAATTCCTTGCCGTCGTGGAATTTGACGCCCTTGCGGATCTTGAAGGTCCAGGTCGCCGCATCCTTCGACGGCTCCCAGGATTCGGCAAGCGCAGGGACTGCAGCCCCCGTCAGCGGATCGGATTCAACCAGCATATCGCCCCAGCAGCGGCCGACGCAGAACATGAACTGCGACAGGAATTTTGCTGGATCCTTGGAATCGGTTGCCGCCCCGCCTTCGAGGCCGAGCTTCAGATGACCGCCACGCTTCGGCTCCGCTGCCTGTGCGCTTTCGGTGAAGAGTTTATCGGCAACAGCCAGCGTGATGCCTGCTGCCATGGCACGCCCGATGAATTCACGGCGGCTCAGTCCACCGGTAGTTACGCGACTTGTGAGATATTTCGTATAGCCGTTCATTCCCCTGTTCCTTCTTCTTGATGCGTTGACAGAACTTTCGGGCAATTGGCGGCATGCGGTTTCCTCTTCCAGCTGCGCCGGCCCGAGATCATGCGGGAAAAAGGCGGTTGCCGCCGCCGCGTCACTTTCCTTTCCACTTTGGGGTTCGCTTCTCCGCGAAAGCCCGCGCGCCTTCCAATTGGTCGTCGCTCGAATAGAGGGCATCGACCGTTGCAAGCTGCCGTTTGGTGATCTTGTTCATGGCAGTCTGAAACGTTGTTCCCTCCGCTTCGCGCACGATTTCCTTGATTGCGGCATAGACAAGCGGCGGTCCGCTTTCGAGCAGCCGGCCAAGTTCCCACGCACGGTCCATCAATTTGCCGGCCGCGACGACCTCGTTAACGAAGCCCCAGCGATGGGCCTCGTGAACATCGAGCCAGCGTCCGGTCAGGAGCATGTCCATTGCGATATGGTAGGGGATGCGCTTGGGAAGCTTGACGGAAGCTGCATCCGCAACCGTTCCCGAGCGGATTTCCGGCAGCGCAAAGGTCGCATGTTCAGCCGCGACGATCAAATCCGCCGAAAGGGCAATTTCCAGTCCGCCGCCGCAACAGATGCCGTTGACCGCACAGATGATCGGCTTGTTCAGATCGCGCAGTTCCTGCATCCCGCCGAAGCCTCCGATGCCGTAGTCGCCATCGACGGCATCGCCCGCCGCTGCCGCCTTGAGATCCCAGCCTGCGGAAAAGAATTTTTCGCCGGCTCCGGAAATGATGGCTACGCGCAAAGCTGAATCGTCTCGGAAGTCGCGGAAAAGAACGCCCATCTCCCGGCTCGTTGCAAGATCGATGGCGTTCGCTTTCGGCCGGTCGATGATGACCTCGAAAATGCCGCCGTCGCGTCTCGTGCGAATGGAGCTGCTCAACTTCTGCTACCTCCTTCGCCGTATAAGGGCGTCGACTGCGACAACGCCCTTGTTTTCGGGAAGAACCATCAACGGATTAATGTCCAGTTCCTCCAGACACGCGGCATTCTTTACGACATAATCTGCCGCTGCTGCGACAGCGAAGACAACCGCTTCGAGGTCGCCTTTTGGGCGGCCACGATAGCCGTTGATCAATTTTCCGATCCTCAGACGCGAAATCGTCTCTGTTATTGCTGTTCTTGTCGTTGGGAGCGACAAAATGGCGGAATCTTCAAGCAATTCCACCAAAATTCCGCCCGAACCGACTGTGAGCGTCAAACCGAAGACAGGATCGCGTGCTGCTCCAATGATCAGCTCCGCGACGCTGTGCTCCACCATCTTTTCGACCAGGAAGGCCTTGGTGCCGTTCATCGATATGGCTGCGTCAAATACCGCCGTTGCGTCCTTTAAGTTGAGCGCCACAGCACCTGCCTCGGTCTTGTGCTCAATGGCGAGCCCCTTGAGCGCGACGGGATAGCCGAGCGCGTCCGAGCGCTCCATCGCCTCTTGCGGAGAATTCGCAACGAAACCGGCAGGGACGGGAACGCCAAAGGTGGAGAGCGCCGCCTTTGCATTGGCCTCATCCAACGTTTCGATCTCGCCTTCGACTTGTGGCACGTCGAGCAGACGTGGCCCTGGTGGAACGCTCCATTCCCGGCCGATGCGGCTTGCGATTTCAGTTGCCGCAAGCGTTTCGAAGATGCCGCAAAAAGGCACGACGCCTCTCGTCATCAGGCTGACGGCACGATCTTCAGGCATGTTTTCGGGGAGCGTCGCGACAACGCCTGCAAGCCCACCGGTGGAGGCTGAAGCGGCAACGATCGCATCGACCGTCGTCGTCCAGTCGGTAGCATCGCATCGGTCGGTCCGCGGGAAATCGAGCACGACGAGATTGAGCGCGTAGCCGCCCTTAAACATTGCCGTAAAAGCCTGCGTCTGGCGAGCGAGATCGCCCCACGCAAATGTGTGGTAGTCCAAGGGATTGGAAAGGGTGACCATTTCTCCGAGCGCGAGGCGAAGCGGCGCCAGCTGTCCAGGCCGCAAGGCGCGAAATTCCACGGCACGACCGACGGCGGCATCTGCCATCAGCGACGCTTCACCACCTGAACAGCTCATCGAGGAAATCGCATTACCGGTAAGTGGTCCGGCAACATGCAGGAGTTTTAGCGTTTCCAGCAATTCCGGCAATGAGCCGACACGGCCGATCCCCAGACGGCCAAGAACGGCATCGGCGACCGCGTCGCTGCCGGAAAGCGAAGCTGTATGAGAAACCGTCGCTCGTTTCGCCTGCTCGGATTTCCCGACCTTCAGTGCAACGACCGGCTTTTTCAGCTCGCGTGCTCGTCGCGCGAGCTCCTGGAGCGCAGGCAGGCTCCCGAAACCCTCTACGTGAAGCCCGACCGCGGTGACGCGAGGGTCCTCGAGCAGCGCGTAGGCGACGTTAGAAAGCGACGTCTGCGCCTGGTTGCCGACCGTGACCAGATAGGCGATGGGCAGGCCGCGCGTCTGCATGGTCAGGTTGAGCGCAATATTTGAAGACTGCGTAAGAATTGCAACGCCGCGGTCGACACGTTGCATCCCATGCTGGTCGGGCCAGAGCAATGCGCCATCAAGAGCGTTGATCAGGCCATAGCAGTTCGGCCCGAGGATCGGCATGTCGCCTGCCGCCTCCAGCAGGCGTCCTTGAAGATCGGCACCGTCGGCCAATTCGCCGGCCGCCTCGCTGAAGCCCGATGCGTAACAGACCGCACCGCCTGCTCCTCTTGCAGCAAGATCTCTGACGATCTCGAGTGTCAGCATCCTGTTGACGCCGACGAAAGCGGCATCTGGCACAGCGGGCAGTTCCAGGATCGAACGATAACAGCGCCGTCCATGAACCTCTTCGAGTTTTGGATGGACGGGCCAGACGTCTCCACCGAACCCCATTCGGTCGCACTGCTCGATAACCCGATGCGCCTCGCGACCGCCGAACACAGCGATCGTTTGAGGTCTGAGCAGGCGGTCGAGCGAGCGCTGGGTCATCGTTTCATGCTCCAAATGGCCGCAGCAGCTCACGGCTGATGATGTGGCGCTGTATCTCGGACGTGCCGTCCCAGATGCGCTCGACGCGCGCATCTCGCCAGAAACGGGCAATCGGCAGATCGTCCATCAGCCCCATCCCGCCGAAGATCTGGATCGCTTCGTCAGTTACGCGCGCAAGCATTTCGGAAGCGTAGAGCTTTGCCGAGGCGATCTCGCGGTTGGCGCCAATACCTTGATCGAGCCGCCCGGCTGCAGCAAGCGTCAGCCAATCGGCCGCATCGATCTCGGTGATCATGTCCGCGAGCTTGAAAGAAACGCCCTGATTGGCCCCGATCGGCTTACCGAACTGCCTGCGCTCGGCAGCGTAGGGAAGGGCCATGTCGAAGACGCGCCGGGCCCTTCCGACGCAGGTGGCGGCGACAGTCAGTCGCGTGCCGTAGAGCCATTCATTGGCGATATCGAAACCGCAATGGATCCCGCCCAGCACCTGGCTTTCGGGAAGCCGGCAATCGGTGAAGTTCAAGATGCAATTGTGGTAGCCGCGATGCGATATGGAATCGTATCCCTTGAGGATCTCGAAGCCCGGCGTGCCGCGGTCGACGAGGAAGGCCGTGATTTTCTTCTTCGTGCCCTTCTGTGTCTCCTCCTCGCCGGTTGCGGCAAAGACGATGACGAAATCGGCGACGTCGGCATGCGAGATGAAATGCTTCGTGCCGTTGAGAATGAAATCGCTGCCATGACGGCGGGCCGCACACTTCATGCCGCGCATATCCGAACCGGCATCCGGCTCGGTAATTGCAAGCGCATCGATCCGGTCGCCGCGCACAGCCGGCAGCAGATACCGGTCCCGTTGGTCACCTTCGCAGGCCATGAGAATACCCGAGGGACGACCGAAGAAGACCGTCAGGGCCATCGAGCCGCGGCCAAGCTCCCGCTCCACCAGAGTAAAAGTGGTATGGTCAAGCCCGGCGCCGCCAACCTCTTCAGGGAAATTGCAGGCGTAAAAGCCGAGTTCGATACACTTGCGCCGGATCGCCTGGCCAAGTTCAGGCGCGACGACGCCGGTGCGCTCGACGGCGTTTTCGTACGGATAGATTTCCGTTTCGACGAAGCCGCGAACCGTTTTGACGATCATCTCCTGTTCTTCGTTAAGAGCAAAATTCATGACGAACTCCAACGCTTCTGGCCGACATGGCGGCCGGCTCCTTCAGGACGGGAGAGAGCCGCATGGGCCGCGGCGATGGCCCCGGCTTTCTCAATCACCCCAGCTGCGGCAGGTGTCGTTTTGCCGGCTTTTGTGTTGACATGCAGCAACATGTGCTCGGCGGTCGCAATCGCCTCGCCGGTCGCCGTGTCATGGATCGTGTGGAACACCTGCAACCGCTTTTCATCGACTGAAAGCACCTGACAGGTTGCGTGGATTGCCTGACCGAGCTTGGCCTCTGCGAGATGGCGGATATGGGTCTCCACCGTATAATAGCTTTGCCCCGCCTCAACATAAGCGAGATCAACACCGATGAGGCGCAGGAGGGCATCCGAAGTGTCGCCGAAAACCTGCAGGTAACGGTGCTCGGTCATATGGCCATTATAGTCGACCCAGGCGGGGCTGACCTTGGTTTCGACCAGTCGCAGCGGTTGCGAAAGATCAAATGACGCCTTCGTCGCTCCGCCCGCTGCCCAAAGCGAGTGCTCGAAATCCTTAAGCAGCTTTCCAGCACCCCAGCCCTTGCCGCCATTGGACCCCTTCAGGGCCTGAAGGATACCGACGAGGTTCTCGTCGCGAATTCGTTCGAGTTCACGAATGGAACGGCCGGCTGCCTGCTCGTCGGACTGCTGACCGATCTTTTCGACGAGGGCGTCGTCAAGATCGACCACGTTGGTGAGCTTCGTCCAGGGCCATGCGAGGCAGGGACCGAACTGTGCGAGGAAGTGGCGCATGCCAGCCTCGCCACCTGCAATCCGATACGTCTCAAAGAGACCCATCTGTGCCCATCGCAGGCCGAAGGAATAGCGGATCACGTCGTCAAGCGTCTCGACTGTGCAGATATCGTCATGGATCAACCAGAGGGCTTCGCGCCAGAGCGCCTCGAGAAGGCGGTCGCCGACGAAAGCCTCGACCTCCTTGGCGATGTGAACGCCTTTCATGCCAATCGGCGGCAATTTTTCCATCGCTGCCTTGATCGTCGCCATCGCCGTCTTCTCGCCGCCGACGATCTCGACCAACGGCAGGAGATAGACCGGATTATAGGGATGGGCGACGAAGAGGCGTTGCGGATACTGCATGTCCCGCTGAAGATCGGTCGGCAGCAGGCCCGACGTCGAGGAGCCAATCAAGGCGTCCGGTCGCGCTGCCGCGTCGATCTGGGCTAACACGCTACGCTTCAAGTCGAGCCGTTCGGGCACGCTTTCCTGGATCCAGTCGGCATCGACGACGGCTTCTTCCAGGCTGCCGCAGAAGGCCAACTTGCCGCGTTTTGGCAGCGGCGCGCCTGTCAGCATCGCATAGGCCCGTTCGGCATTGGCGAGGACCTCGGAGATGATGCGGCGCGCGTCAGGATGTGGATCGAAGACGTCGACGTCGATACCGGCCAGAAGGAAGCGAGCAATCCATCCGCCGCCGATGACGCCGCCGCCTATGCAGGCTGCCTTGTTGATCCTGATCATACGGCCCTCAGCGCTTCGTCAGTTTCAGCTTCTTTCGGACCTCTTCCGGTCCGATGATGCGCGCGCCCATGCCTTCGACGACCTGCACTGCCTTTTCGACAAGCTGTGCATTGGTGGCAAGCACGCCCTTGCCGGCATAGAGATTGTCCTCGAGGCCGACGCGGACGTTTCCGCCGGCGAGGACAGCCGCTGCCGGATAGGCCATGGCGTTGCGGCCAATCGAGAAGGCCGAAAAGGTCCAGCTCTGCGGCACGTTGTTGACCATCGCCATGAAGGTATTGAGATCGTCTGGCGCCCCCCACGGGATACCCATGCAGAGCTGGATCAGCACCGGGTCCTCGATCAGGCTTTCTTCGGCGAGCTGTTTTGCGAACCAGAGATGGCCGGTATCGAACGCCTCGATTTCTGGCCGCACACCGAGATCGGTCATTTTTTTCGCCATCGCGCGCAGCATGCCTGGCGTATTGGTCATGACATAGTCGCCGAGACTGAAATTCATGGTGCCGCAGTCGAGCGTGCAGATTTCCGGCAGGCATTCGCCGACATGGCTGACACGCTCGCTGGCGCCCGCCATGTCGGTCCCTTTTGGGTTCAGGGGCAGTGGCGCTTCGACATTGCCGAAAATCAGGTCGCCGCCCATGCCGGCCGTCAGATTGAGCACGACATCGATCTCGGCGGAGCGGATGCGATCGGTCACTTCCTTGTAGAGGTCGTTGCGCCGGCTTGCGGTACCGGTGTCCGGATCGCGGACATGGCAATGAACGACTGCCGCCCCAGCCTTGGCGGCGTCGATCGCGGAATCCGCGATCTGCTTGGGAGTAACGGGAACGTGGCTGGATTTCGAGACCGTATCGCCGGCGCCGGTCACGGCACAGGTGATGAAGACATCGCGGTTCATCACAAGAGGCATTTTGTTCTCCCTCGTATTGAGACCATCACGCGGCAAAGCCCCGGTCATTGCTTTGCATTAACGGAACTAGGTGATACAGTTTCGGAAATCGTGGAGGGTCCATGCTGACGCGATCGACAGAACGGCTCGATATCGACCTTCTGATCTTGCCGGAAACGAACCTGATCCTGATCGCCTCGGTGATCGAGCCGTTGCGAGGCGCCAACCGCATTTCCGGCAGCGAGATCTATCGCTGGCGTCTATTGACCCCGGATGGCGATCCGGCTCCAACCACCAGCGACATCCCGGTTCCCGCCTGCGCGCCCTTCAAGGCAACGGCCGATACAGCGCCGCTCTTCGTGCTCGCAAGCTACAACTGGCGGCAAGGTGCCACTTTGACCCTGAAGATGCAGCTTTCGCAGGCTGCTCGCTACCGAACGATGATTGCCGGCATCGAATCCGGCACGTGGCTGCTTGCCGAAGCAAGCCTTCTTGATGGTTGTTCTGCGACTATTCATTGGGAGGATTTCGAAGATTTCGCTCTCGCCTACCCGCACGTTCGTGCCTCAAGGGACCGCTTCGTCATCGATGGCAAGCGGCTGACCACTGCCGGCTCATTGCCGACCGTCGACCTGATGCTCGAGGTGATCCGGCAGCGGCAAGGCTATTCGCTGGCGCTGGAGGTCAGCCGGCTCTTCAGCTACGAACAAGCAAATTTCCATTCCGAGCATGAGCTTTCGCCATCGACGGTCAGTTTGCGGATGCGCGATCCGCGTGTCGCTCACGCCATCCGGTTGATGGAAGACAACATCGAGCAGCCTTTGGTCCTGGCCAGGCTTGCGCGCCGCGTCGGCATCAGCGCGCGCCACCTGCAGGGGCTTTTTCAGGAGAGCATTGGGGCGCCGCCGCATGTGCACTATCTGGCGTTGCGGTTGAATGCTGCCCGTCGCAAGGTGATCGAGACCAAGGCATCTTTTGCCGATATCGCTGCCGCAACCGGCTTCAATTCGGCTTCCGCCTTTGCCCGCAGCTACCGGGCAAGCTTCTCCGAAAGCCCCTCCGACACCCGGCGACGCCTTCGCCGTCGCATCATGTTGGCGCAAGAGCGGCCATAGGCTGGAAGGCCTCGCGCACCCTTTCGGCCAGTTCCTGGATCGCCGCGGTGGAATGATGCCGGCTGCGGCGCAATACCACGCGGGATGAATCGACCAGCGGAAAGCCATCAGCACTCGTCAGTTCCCGGCATCCGGGCGGGATGTTGCTGCGCGAGAGCGTGGTCACCGCAAGCCCGGCGGCGACCGCGTTCTTCAGTCCGGAACTGGTATCGGCAATGACGGCAATGCGATATCTGCGGCCGTGCTGTTCCAGCGAACGAAGTGCAAAATCGCGGCACCAGGTTGAATTTCTGTAGATTGCGATCGGCAGCGGATCGGCGTCGTGCAACCGATGCACCAGCGAGGTCACCCAAACCGTAGGGTCGATGCAAAGTACCTCGCCGTTGATCTGATTGCTCCAGTCGAAAACGACGGCGAGGTCGAGTTCGTCGCGTTCGAGCGCTGCAAGATTATGGGATGTGTAATCGCAAGAGATCGTCACCTCGACGGCCGGGTGGCGCACGGAGAATGCAGCAAGTGCGGCCGGCAATACGGTCTGACTATATTCTTCGGGGATACCGATGCGAACGGGCCCGTCCAGCGGCTTGGTCCGGATCGTCGCCGTTGCCTCGTTCAGAAGGTCGATCACCCGTCGGGCATAGGGAAGGAGCTGCGTTCCAGCGCCGGTCAGAGCAACGCCGCGCGCGCCTCTATCGAAAAGCGTTTCGCCGATCGTGTCTTCTAGTCGTTTCACCTGAGCGCTGACAGCCGACTGGGTTCGGCCGATACGCTGGGCGGTGGCCGAAAAGCTCGACGTTTCGGTCACAACCAGAAAGGTCCTCAACAGGTCGCTTTCAATTGGTTCACGCATGGGCAGCCACAAGGAAATCCGATGGCAGATATCTCTACTATTCGTTTGCCTGATGTCAATTGGGGGCGCACACAGATCGTGTCGCTTCAGTCTTGTCCCAAGGCAGCCCGCATGACCATCCATCTTCAGGCACGATCCCTCGGGCTCAGCGAGCACGAAAAAGGCATTGCTCTTGTGGTCGCCGCAACTCTTGCTTGGAGCGCCAGTGGCCTCTATTCGCGGCTCTTGACCGTCGATGTGTGGACGACAATCGCCTGGCGCTCGCTATTCGGCGGTCTTTTTCTCCTGGTTCCGAGCCTCTTCCTCGAAGGCGGCTTTTCCAAGCGTCAATGGCGCTCGGTCTTTCATCCCTCGGGTCTTGCGATGATTGCATGTCAGACCTTCAGTCAGGCCTGCTTCATTGGCGCACTTTATATGACCAGCGTTGCGAACGTCACGATGATCTACGCCACCGCCCCCTTCATTGCCGCCCTCTTCGGCTGGCTGATCCTGAAGGAGAAAGTCGCAAGGCGAACCCTCGTTGCCGGGGGCGTCTGTTTCTCGGGAGTTGCGGTCATTGTCGCCTCTTCGATCGGCGGCGGCACAGGAACCGGCGACCTTCTGGCGCTCGGAATGACCGTCTCATTTGCCCTTGTGATCATCATTCCCCGCATCAACCCCGATGTGCCAAGCCTCCCCCCGACTATCGTCAGTGCGTTTCTCACCCTTATCCTCTTTGCACCTTTCGGTTCGATCGGTTCCCTTGATCTTCACAACTGGGTCGTGCTTGCGGCATTCGGGGCTACGAATTTTGCCATTGCGCTGGTTCTGTTCCTTGCGGGTGCACGACGTATGCCGCCGGCGGAAGCTGCCCTACTCGGCACCATGGAAATCATTCTGACGCCTTTCTGGGTCTGGCTGTTCTTTGCCGAGCAACCGCCGGTCGCCACGTTCTTGGGCGGTGCAATCATCCTGGCTGCCGTGCTCTCACATACGATCATCGACTTCCGCCGCTGCCGCCGGATGCTCGCAAAGGCTGAGAATTCTCCTTTCTAGAATTGGGCTGATATTCACAAGCCATCTCCCCGATCGCCTGTTCCTTCGATGAGTCGTGCGGACTTGAGGAAATGCTCAAGTGTCCATTTCTGCAATCTTTGCTTGGGGCTCTTTGAGGAGTATTATCTGAAGTTAAGAACCTAGATCATGAGTGGGATGCGGACGGACACGGCATGCCCCTTCCTCATCCCGCCCATCAAAGGGCGAGAAAAGCCCATGCTTTCGGGAGGAAAAAATGAAACGCAAAACCCAGGTCGAGGGGAAAACGTCGCGCCGTAGATTCCTAAGCGGCGCAGCCATGGCTGGCGCGGCGATGATGGCGACGCCAAGCGTCGTCAAGGCGCAGGGGCCGGTCAACATGCGCTGGCAGAGCACCTGGCCTTCCAAGGATATCTTCCACGAGTTCGCACTCGATTTTGCCAAGAAGGTCAACGACATGACCGGCGGTGATCTCAAGATCGAGGTACTGCCGGCGGGTGCCGTTGTGCCGGCCTTCGGCCTGCTCGATGCGGTCTCCCAGGGGACGCTCGACGGCGGCCACGGCGTGCTTGTCTATCACTACGGCAAACAGACGGCGCTGGCGCTTTGGGGCTCGGGCCCAGGCTTTGCCATGGATGCCAACATGCTGCTTGCCTGGCATAAATATGGCGGCGGCAAGGAGCTGCTCGCCAAGCTTTACGAATCGATCGGCGCCAACGTCGTCTCGTTCCCCTATGGCCCAATGCCGACACAACCGCTCGGCTGGTTCAAGAAGCCGATCGCCAAGGCCGAGGATATCGAGGGCCTGAAGTTCCGCACCGTCGGCATTTCGATCGACGTCTTCACCGCTCTTGGGGCCGCGGTCAACGCGCTGCCTGCTGGGGAAATCGTTGCGGCGCTCGACCGCGGGCTGCTTGATGCGGCCGAGTTCAACAATGCCTCATCCGACCGGGTACTCGGCTTCCCGGATGTGTCGAAGATCTGCATGCTGCAAGGCTATCACCAAAATGCCGAGCAATTCGAAATCATGTTCAACAAGACCAAGTATGACGGCCTGCCCGAACAGATGAAGGCAATCATCACCAATGCCGTCGAGGCGGCGTCTCAGGATATGGCCTGGAAGGCGATCGACCGCTATTCGAAAGACTATGTCGAGATGCAGACGACCGACAAGGTGAAGTTCTACAAGACTCCGGAGGCGATCCTTAAAAGGCAACTGGAGGTCTACGACGAGGTGGTGAAGAAGAAGGCCGGCGAAAACCCGCTGTTCAAGGAGATTCTTCAATCGCAGATCGCCTTCGCAGAGCGGGCAACGCGATGGGAGCAGGACACGGTCGTCGGCCGGCGGCTGGCCTTTGATCACTACTTCGGACCGAACGGGGTGGCAAAGGAACTCTGAGGTGTGATTCAAGCATCACCGGGCAGGAGCCCCGGTGATGCTTGCAGTGAGGATATGCTCTTTGCCGGGGGCACGCGTGAACATTCAGCATTTTCTGCTCAGGGTGGATGCAGTCAGCGTGTGGGTCGGAAAAGCTTCGGCCTGGCTCATCATCGGCCTGATGACGCTCGTTTGCGTCGAGGTGTTCAAGCGTTACATCCTGAACATGCCGACGGCATGGATCTTCGACGCCAGCAACATGTTCTATGGTAGCCTGTTCATGCTCGCCGGAGCCTACGCGCTGGCGCAGAATGCGCATGTGCGCGGCGATTTCGTTTACAGCTCGCTAAGGCCCCGGACCCAGGCTGGGCTCGATCTCGTCCTTTACGTCCTCTTCTTCCTGCCTGGCGTCGCCGCCCTTGTTTACGCCGGCTATGACTATGCAGCGCTTTCCTGGCGGATCGGCGAGCATTCGACGGTGACGGCAGAAGGCCCACCGATCTATTACTTCAAGACGGTCATTCCGGTGGCGGGCGCGCTCGTCATGCTGCAGGGACTTGCCGAAATCCTTCGCTGCATCGTCTGCCTGAGGACCGGTGCGTGGCCGGCCCGGCTCAAGGACGTGGAGGAGATTGACGTTGTTGCCGAGCAGCTTGCGCAAAGCGAGCACGTAGACGCAAAGACGCGCGAGGCAGCGATCGAGCGCGCCCACGACCTAGACAGGGCAGCGCGGCAACGGGGAATGGGGGGAGATATCGAAACGTGAGCGATCCGTTCCTCGGGCTGACGATGCTGCTTCTCATCGTGGTCGTCATCATGATGGGGTTCCCGACCGCCTTCACGCTGATGGGGCTCGGCATGCTCTTCGGCTTCTACGCCTTCTATAATCCGGCCGAGCACTGGATCGACAATCGCGTCTTCGATCTCATGGTTCAGCGCACCTACGGGGCAATGACCAACGACGTCTTGATCTCAATCCCGCTCTTCGTATTGATGGGCTACGTGATGGAGCGCGGCGCGCTGGTCGACAAGATGTTCTACAGCATCCAGCTGTCGTTCCGGCGCGTTCCTGCGTCGCTTGCCGTGGCAACCCTGATCGTGTGCACGTTCTGGGGGATTGCGAGCGGTCTCGTCGGCGCCGTCGTCGTGCTGATGGGGGTGATCGCCATGAGTCCGATGTTGCGAGCGGGCTATGACGTTAAGCTTGCCTCTGGCGTCATAACCGCTGGCGGTACGCTGGGCATCCTGATCCCGCCCTCGGTGATGATCATTGTCTATGCGGCGGTTGCCGGGCAGTCCGTGGTCAAGCTCTACGCTGCCACGATGTTTCCCGGTTTCTTCCTCGCGTTCCTCTATCTCGCCTATATTCTCACCTGGGCGGCGATCAATCCGAGGGTTGCACCCGCCTTGCCGGAGGAGCAGACGCGGGTGCCGGTGGCAAGCTGGATGCGCAGTCTTCAGGCGGCCTATTCGCAAAACATGATGCTCGGACTTGTGCGCGCATTGACCTCGCCATCGAAGGCGATGGCACTCGAAACGGCTGAGGGACGGCTCACCTACTGGACGCTCCTCAAGAATTTCTGTGCAGCCCTCGTGCCCTTCTCCTTGACTGCGTTCACGCTGGCGCTGGTGTGGTGGTATGTTGTCATCCATCCGCAGGCCTTAGGAGAGGCCGAAGCCCCGGAGGGGTTGGAGCAGCTCGGAGCGCCCGCGGCGGATGCGGGCGCGGCCGTGGTCAATGGCCCGGCGACGAGCTTCTACGTGACGTTCGCACTCGTTGCAGCAATCGCTGCTGCGGCCCTTTCCCGTTATTACTACAACATGGGCGCGGAGCGGCTTCAGGTGATAAAGCTTCTGGTGTCTTCCGTCATGCCGCTTGCGGTCCTCACTGTCGTGGTGCTCGCCGTCATCCTGTTCGGTATTACGACGGCAACCGAGTCAGCCGCAGTCGGCGCGGCCGGCGCCTTCCTGTTGGCATTCCAGGCCCGAACGCTCAACTGGAAACGCACCAAGGAGGCAGTATTCCTGACGGCGAAGACGACGGCGATGGTCTGTTGGCTCTTCGTCGGCTCCGCACTTTTCTCCGCCGTTTTCGCCATTTTAGGCGGGCAGGCGCTGATCGAAGAATGGGTGCTGGCGCTTGAGTTGACACCGGTGCAGTTCATGATCCTGTCGCAGGCGATCATCTTCATTCTTGGTTGGCCGCTGGAATGGACCGAGATCATCATTATCTTCGTGCCGATCTTCCTGCCGATGCTGAGACATTTCGATATCGACCCCATCCTTTGGGGCGTCCTCGTCTTCGTCAATCTGCAGGCAGCCTTCCTGTCGCCGCCGGTGGCGATGTCGGCTTACTATCTCAAGGGCGTTTCACCGCCGCACGTCACGCTCAACCAGATCTTCGCTGGTATGATGCCCTACATGCTGATCGTCATCCTTTGCATGGTGATCATGTATGTTTGGCCGGGAATGGCACTTTGGCTTCCGAATTATCTTTACGGCTGAAAGATTGCTTTGCGCCATTCTGCTTGCACAGAAGGTGCTTGCATTTCCTTTCGTGCACTTCACATTGACGAAAAGGCATTTGAGGGAGGTGGTCATGACGGATGATCGCAACGCGACGCTCGTGCACGTATCGGGAAGGGTCCAGGGCGTCAGCTTCCGCATATGGACAAAGACCCAGGCACAGCGGTTCGGCTTGACCGGCTGGGTGCGAAACGAAGACGACGGATCTGTGACCGCATTGATCGCCGGACAGGATGCGGCGGTTTCTGCAATGTTGAAACAGTTTTGGAACGGACCCGCCGGCGCGTCCGTTTCCAATGTCGTGACCGAACAGGCCTCCTTTGATGAGGTGCCATCGGACTTCCGAATCACGAGCTGAGGCTGACGCCTTCGAAGCGGCATTTGTTATGGCGCCCCAGACGTCAAACGCTTGATCCGATGACAAGCCCGGCTAGTGCCTTGCCGATTTCTGCCTGGCAAACGTCAGGATATAATCGTCAGCGATATCAGCGACCGCCATGGCGATCTCTGCTGCCGAAAACTCCATTAGCCCCTCGCTGAAAATGATCTCGTGAACGGCCTCTTCGATCTTCTGCCGGCAGGCAAAAAGACGATCGGCATGATTGACCTGTATAGAAGGTAATTCCATAGTTCTCATAACTCCGACCTTTAGCGGTGGTGACCACCGACGACGCATCGACCCAATAGAAACACCCGCTGACGCTGCGATTGCTCGGCCCATCGGCCGAAAGCCCCCAATATTGACGAAGGAAGCATAACTGTAAAAATTGACGGGGATGCGTGAAATCGACGTGACACAATTTTAAATAGCAGTATAGTATTTCATGCTAAAACAAACTGCCTTGGGACTCGTTGCACATTTATTCCCAAGTCAGGTACCTTAAATTGAAACCAGTTAGACTTTGGTTGCATGACATTAAGACGATCCTTGGTGGGACACCAAGAATATCGTTCGAGAAAAGGTCACCTTTAGTTGCATTTTTGACGGAATGCATCATGATGCGCGTCGCATGAGCCATGAGGGGGCCCCATGAAGGCGAAATCTCCAAATGCCATTGATATATATGTAGGTGGTCGTCTGCGGCTCCGGCGCAAGGTTCTTGGCTTGAGCCAGAGCAGTTTAGCGGACGCCTTGGGTATTACATTTCAGCAGGTGCAAAAATACGAGAAGGGTATGAACCGAATTGGTGCCAGCAGGCTCCAGAGGATTGCGGAAATTCTCAAGGTCCCCGTCGGGTTCTTTTTCGAAAACAATGCGAGCGCATCACCCGATGTCGAGCCGCGGCGGGAGACGGATGATGTCACGCTGTTTATGACGTCGAAGGAGGCAGTGGCACTGAGCAGGGCATTTCTGGCAATCGAAGATCCCAACGTCCGTCAAAAACTGCTTGCCCTTACCAGAAGCCTTGGCTCTGCAACCCCGGTCGAGAACCATCGCGACAGTCCCAGTCAGATAGAGTCCGAGCGAGGATAAAACACTTTGGTGCTGTATTTGCAGACATTTGGCGATCTGCGACTGGCCGATGCGAATGGCAACGCCATTCGCTATCCGGCCAAAGGTCTGGTGATGGTCGCCTATCTCTTCAGCCGCAAGTCCCATGAACTGAGCCGTCATGAGCTCTCGGACTTTCTATGGGCCGATGCGGAGGCCGAGCTGTCGGGACTTAACCTGCGCAAATTGATCTCACGTATTCGACAGGTCGACGACGATACGAACGCGGCGCTGCTTCAGATCACCTCCGGTTCGATCCGGCTTCGCACGGAGGCTCTTGCCGTCGATCTCCAGGCTCTTGACAGCGCAATGCCCCCCTTGGCGCGATTGAGAGCGATCAGCGATCTGCTCCAGCGGGATTTCATGGCAAGCGTGAAACCCTCAACCAGGTCGATTGACAACTGGATCACGGCAGAGCGTCGCAATCATAGATTGAAGCTTCGCGAAGTGCTCTTTAACGCCCTGCCACATGCCCAAGGCAACGATGATGTCCGGGCAATATCCACCGCGGGCCTTTATCTTCTGGAGAAAGATCCGGGCGATGAAGAAATCAGGGAAATGCTTCGCCGGCTACCGGGAACCAACCTGGCTGACGCGGATAGGCGTGAAAAGGCAAGCAGGCCAAAAATCGACGCCCTGCCATTGAGCCCGCAAGACGCGCTCGTTCGCATCGAACCTGGCAAGCCCTCGTCGTCAGTCCTTCCTCGAGTCGTGCTGCTTCCGCCAGTCCCACAGGGACATGTTGCCGGGCTCGCGATTGCCAACGCCCTGATCGAAGACGTCACCATCGAGCTTTGCGCGCTTCGCAACATTTCTATTGTCGCACCGCACACGGCCGAGCAAATTCGTCGCGACTCCGACAAAGCCCAGGTCGTTGCGCGCCATTCGATCTCCTATCTCCTTGAAACGCGGCTTTCGCCTGAGGGGCTCTATGCCCAGCTTATCTATTTTCCCACCGACGAGGTCATTTGGGCCACGCGCTTTGCGATGACATCGGATGCGCTGCCGACACAGAGGCGGCTCATTGCTCAGAGGCTGACCTTTTCGCTTGTGCAGGAGCTGGCGAAGAACGAGCGGGCCAGATTGAACATCGAGGCAGATCCTCAAGCGTACCATTCCTATCTCGTTGGCGCGAGCTTGATGGGCAAACTGACGTTGCCTCACATCCGCAAGGCACGTAGCGCCTTCAAGGAGGCTCTTCGGCACAATTCCAACTTCTCGCCAGCACTTGCCGGCCTTGCCCGCACCTATACGAGCGAGTGGCTGGTGACCGCGCAGGGAAACGAAGAGCTGCTGCGCCTGGCGGAAACGAGCGCTGAGAAGGCCATCGAAGGGGATTCGGTATTTGCCGGCGGACATCGAGAACTGGGGGTCACCAAGCTTTATCTCGGCGACGTCGATCACAGCGTTTCCGCCCTCAGTCTGGCAGAGGAATTGAGTCCGCATTTTGCCGACGTCATCTATAGCCATGCTGACACACTCGTACATGCGTCTCGCCCGGGCGACGCGCTGTCGAAGATCAAAAAGGCGATCTCGCTCAACCCGATATCGCCCGACGCCTATCTCTGGTGCGCGGCAGGGGCATGTTACTTTCTTGAGCAGTATGAAGACGCAATCGATTACGTGGAGGCAATGAAAGACAAAGCACCGGCTCACCGGATCGCGGCGGCGAGCTTTGCGATGATCGGCGATCGAAAGCGGGCACAGTTTTACCGGCAGCGCGCCGAAGCACTGAATCCTGTTTTCGATGTCGAGAAATGGCTCTCTGTCGTTCCTTTCAAGGAACAATGGCAGAAGGACCTTTATCGGGAAGGCCTTTTAAAGGCCGGATTTTAAAACAACCCTTATGGAGAAAATTCATGGAAAAAGCTGTCGTATTCGGTGTTGCGGGACAGGCGGATCTCTGGATTGCGGATCTTGACGCGGGCACGGTGAAGCCGCTTGGATCGCCGGTTGGAGAGCTGGCACAAGTTGTTGCGGATGTCCGCAAGACCGGAGGCACCTTTGTGAAGAAGGTGGACTTCGCCATCGCGGTTTCTTCGGCGCAAGCGGTGTTTTCCGGTCACGTCGACGGTTGAGATGCTGCTCTGACAGCCGCTCAAGTCCTTTCATATTCCGATCGGGCCATCATGCCGTCAGAGACGCTCACTCGTGTCGCGCCGTTTCTGGTTGACTTCGGCGTTACCCGTGTCGCACGTCACACCGGTCTTGATCGTGTCGGCATACCAGTCTGGTGTGCCTATTCTCCCAACGCCCGTTCGATCGTCGTCGCTCAAGGCAAGGGCCTGAGCGACGACGATGCGAAGGTATCGGCCGTCATGGAGGCCCTGGAACGGGCCGTTGCCGGCAATCCTTCCGTCGATACTGTCCAAGCAAGCGCCCGTCGCCTTCAAGGATCCGGCTACAAGGTCGAAAAGCTGAACTGTCTGATTGGTCGCCACAAGAACGACATAGGCGACGACGAAGAGATCGAATGGGCCCTCGGAAGGGAGCTCCTGTCGGGGACCGAGATCTATATTCCTTTCGAGGCTGCGATCCTCGACCGGACACGCGATTGCCGTTTCTGGATGTCCTCCGATGGCTTGGCGTCCGGAAATACGCTCGAGGAGGCAATGCTGCATGGCATTCTCGAGCGCATAGAACGGGATGCCTATGTCCTGTGGCAGATAGGCAATGACAGAGACCGCCACTCGCGTTGCATCGATCCACGCGGTCTCAAGGACCCGGCCCTGGATCAACTGGTCGAAAAGATAAAAACCGCCGGGTTGGCACTTCGGCTTTTCGACATAATGAGCGATATCGCCGTTCCGTGCTTCACCGCAATTTTAGGCCCAGGCAATATTCATGACGACGCAAATGTCCGTTTTGTCGAAGTGACGGCAGGAAGCGGGGCTCATCCGTCGCCCGTTCGCGCGGCCATACGGGCTGTAACCGAAGCAGCTCAATCCCGGTTGACCTATATCAGCGGTGCACGGGATGACATATTGCCCGATACCTTCCTTGCACCTCTCCCGTTGCAGACGCGCACTGCTTTCCAGGCGGTTCCGGCGATGCCGGCGACGATTGCGCCGGCGCATCCGCAATCGCTCTCTCAACATCTCGACTACACACTGAGTGCCTTGCGGGAAAAGCAAATAGATCGGGTCATCGTCCTGGCCCTCAGCGATCCCGCACTTCCTTTTAGCGTCGCGAAAATCTTTATTCCTGCGCTCGAAAATCCGGAGGGAGAACGCGCACGCCGCTTTGGAAACCGGGCGGTTTCAAAGGCCATCATGTCATGAAGGTGATCTTTGTCGGTCCGAGCCTTCCAGATGCGGCATCCTTCGCTGGAGATGAGGTCTTCGTCTGCCCACCGGCTGTTCAGGGCGATGTTCTTGCCGCCGTGAGGCGTGGCGCGAGTGTCATCGGGCTAATCGACGGTGGGTTCGAATATACGGCGCCGGTCTGGCACAAGGAGATCCTCTACGCGCTTTCTCACAATGTAGCTGTGCTGGGCGCTGCCAGCATGGGAGCACTGCGCGCTGCAGAATGCCAGCTCTTTGGAATGGTTGGCATCGGCCGTGTCTTCCGTGAATACGAAAAGGGCGCGACCGTCGATGACGCTGACGTCGCTTTGCTCCACGGCCCGATGGAATATGGATACACACCCCTGACGGTGCCGCTCGTGAATGTCAGGGCCACGCTCGACAAGTTGGAAAGCGAGAAGCGACTTGCATCTGCCATGCGGGCAAGGCTTGAGGAGAGTGCTGCTCGAATCTTCTTCAAGGAACGGACCTGGCAATCGATCATCGCCAGTTGTGGCGTAGCCAACATTGCGGCACCGCGGGAGTTGCTTTCGCTGCTGGTCTCGAACGCCGTCGATCAGAAACGGATTGATGCTCTTGCTCTTCTGGAAGCGGTTCGCGCCATCAGTGACTTCCCCGTTGATAGAGAGATTTCCTGGCATATGAACGAGACATTTGTTTCGCCCATTTAACAAGCGTATGCGCCACTCAGTACAATTACCGATTGTGTCACGCGTTTTTCACGGGCTCTTCGCCGTCATCCCCAATATGGTCTTTAGAGATTTTGGAGATTGACATGAGCGCCACTTCCGCAAGTAATCCAGATGGCTCAAGCCACAATGCAAGATCCATTGAGGAATTGGATGAGCTCATCGCGCTCGCCCGAATGATCACTTACGCCAGATACGCCGCACAGGACGTTGAACTTGTCGACGCGACGCATTGGCTTGACCTGGCCCTGAAGGCCGTTACCCGCGAGATCGGGGATGGGGCCGAAATGGGGCTGCCCGACCTGGCGCTGTCCGTGGACGCCATTAATCTGCACAAGCACTAGCCCGGCCGGCAAGCTCGGCCATGGCTCATTGCTTCATCATCGCGGTTAGCGAAGTCGTTTGGAATAAACGCCAAGCCTGTTCGACGGCTCATACCCGTTACCCGTGTAATAGTCCGCAACGCGGCCGCTCTGCTGGGAAACGAGCCAGATCTGCAGATAACCCATAGTTCGGGCTTCGATTTGGAGGCGGCTCAGCAGACCCGTGCCAACTCCCTTTCTTTGATGCTTGGGCAATACGGCTATCTCAGCAAGGTGCAGGCCGCGGCCTATCACCGAGGTATGCGGAAGGGCAAAGGCGAACCCGATGGCTTCTTTCGCCTCGAACGCTGCCACACCAAGGCAGCCAGGTGTTGTGGCCAATTCATCCAGTCGCCAAGCTGCATTTTCGATCGACCACTTTTCATTCCAAGGCGGCTCGGCGTAAGCCTCAACCATAATGGCTGCGCTTTGCGCGGCTTCGACATGCGTTATCCGTCTGAATTCGATGGGCATCTACACCTGCTATTGAAACGCCGCAGAGAAGAAACCGGCTTGTCGACTAAATCCTGCTTGAAGAGCATCAAGGCTGCATTGCAATCTCATTTCCTTCAATGTTCTCCAAACCGCGAAATGATGCGCTCCATGGCGATCCTGTTTCCATTGGATCCGCTCCATGGCGCCTTCGAGAGAACTAAGCACAGGCTTGCACAAAGATGTCGTGACTTTATCGTGACACTCTCAATGAGGGAATCGCAATGAAAGTATACAATTAAAGGCAGTGAATATGAAAGGGTGCCGTTTCGTGGCGGCTGCACCAGCCGGTTCGAGCCTTGAGGAGCGCTGCAAGTGCAGTCACACCCGCGAGATCTGCGGCGTCCATTGTGCCAGACAGGCGGCAAGCTGATCGCTGTTAGGTGCACCGGTGCGTCCGCCGAAGACCTGACACTTAAGTGCTGCCGCCGCCGATGAGATGCGTATGGCATCTTCGATTTGCAATTGCTGTGCGACGGCAAAGGCAAATGCGCCGTGGAAGATGTCGCCTGCCGCAAGCGTATCGACTGTTTTGGCGGGTCGCGCGGTCATATGCATGACGCAACCGTTGACATCGTCATGCCAATAGGCGCCGGTTTCACCCGCCGTGACGCTGATAAATGCCAGCGGGAAACGCTGCTTGAGCACCCCGATCGCCGCAGCACAATCTTCCGTTCCCGCCAGCTTGCCTGCTGCAGGGTGCGAAAAGACGATGTGGCTCGCTGCCGGCCCCAGCCGCTCGATCACCCCATCGGCGGCGACGTCGCCATCCAAGATCGCCGGCTTGCCCAGGCTCCGCGCCGTTTCCAGGACCTTAAGAGCAAGCTCTGGCCATCGAACATCAACCAAAACAGCGTCGAAAATGGCGATTTCAGTTGTCGAAATGTGCTTGGCGGATCGATGCAGTTCAGGGTCGTAAAAGGGGACAATGAGACGCTCGCCGCCGTCGTCAACCAGGATGGTCGAAATAGCAGATCTTGCGCCTTGCACGATTTGCATTCCGCTCATGTCGATGCCGGCCAGAGAGAGATCCGCGATAATGCGCTTGCCTGTTTCGTCATCCCCAACAGCGCCCCACAGGCTTGCTTTGCCCCCAAGCCTGACAACAGCGTAAGCCGCACTCGAGGCCATGCCCTCGGCTATCTGCAGCATGTCATATGGCAGAATCTTGCCTTGTCCCGCCGGCATTTTACGGACGCGAAACAGAGTATCCAGCACAGCTGCGCCAACGCACAAGACGTGCGGCTGTCGGTCTTTTGCCTTTGAAACCCTCTCCCTCGTCAAAACAGCATGCCCACCACTCAGCTGCCTTTGACGGCGCCGGCCGTCAAACCAGCAACGATCTGCTTCTGGGCAAACATTGTCAGCACCAGCACCGGCAACGTGACGATCAGCGCTGCTGCCGCAAGCGGTCCCCAACTGACCTGCTCGAAGGAAAGCATGTTGTAGACTGCCACCGGCAACGTCCGGGTTTCGCGGCTCGCAAGCACGATACCGAACACGAAATTGTTCCACGAGAAGATCACGGAGAGGATGAAGGCAACGACAATGCCGGGCTTGGCGATCGGCAGTGCCACCAGGCGGAAGACCTGCCATGGCGTTGCCCCGTCGATACTTGCCGCCTCTTCGAGCTCCATCGGCGTCGTTTCGAAATAGCCGATCATGATCCAGACGACGATCGGCACGGTCACGACCAGATGGATGATGATCTGTGGCCAGAGCGTGCCGAGGAGATTCAGCCATTGGAACAGCAAGAAGAGCGGGATCAGAAAGGAAAGCCCTGGTGTCATTCGCGCGATCATGATGACCATTGCCGAACGCTCGGCCTTGAGCCGGGCAATTCCATAGCCTGCCGGCACGCCAATCAGAAGCGCCAGAAATGTCGCCGTCCCCGTCACAAGGATGGAATTCCAGAAATACAGGAAGAAATTGTTTTCCTCGAAGACTTTGACGTAGTTCGACCAGGCAAATCGCTCTGGGATGAAGATCGGCGGATAGGCTCCATTGTCGATTTCGTATTTGAGGGACAGCGAGATCATCCACAGAAAGAACAGGATGACCGGCGAGACCATCACCAGGGCGACGAAGAAAAGGCCGATGCGATCGAGCGTCTTGCGCTTCATCAGCGTGTCTCCGTGTCTGACCAGTTCGTCCGCGCGCGCACCATCATCAAGACGAAGGAGAGCGCGACGATGACGACGAAGAAGACGACGGCCATCGCAGATCCGTAGCCGATGTCGTAATAGGAAAAGGCCGTATTGTAGAGATAGATATTGATCGTCTCCGAGGCCGTTCCCGGTCCGCCTTGCGTCATCGCATAAATGATGTCGAAGCTCTTTACGGCGTCGATGCTGCGGATGATGACGCCGACCATCAGGAAGGGGGCAATCATCGGCAGCGTGAGATACCGAAACTTCTGCCAGGTATTGGCGCCATCGATTTCGGCGCTTTCATACGGCTCGCGCGGCAGAGCCGCAAGGCCGCCAAGCACGATCAGCATGATCAGCGGCGTCCACTGCCAGGTTTCCACCAGAACCAGAGAGGGAATGACGCTCGTCTGATTGTAGATCCACTCCTGAGGCGAAATTCCGACCAGTGAGAGAAGATAATTGAGGACGCCGAGCTGCGGATGAAACATCATCGTCCAGACGAGCGCGATGGCAACAGGTGTCGCCATCATCGGCATGACGAATATGCCGCGCAGGAGTCCGCGCAGGGGGAACTGCGCGTCAAATATGAGGGCGGCAAGCGTTCCCAGAAACAGAGGTCCGATCACCGCAAGCACGGTATAAAGGACGGTGTGCCAAAGGGAATCCCAAAAACGCGTGTCGGTCGCGAGACGGAGATAGTTGTCCCAGCCTGAAAAGGCCTGTGCCTGGCCGAGCGTCCAGCTGTTCACGCTCATCCACAGGGTGAAGACCCATGGAAAAACGATGACGGCAGCGATTACGATCAGCGCAGGAACGACGAAGGGCCAGTAGTTCGGAGCAAGCCCACTGGGCTTGCTCCTTGGACTGGTTGCCGTCGCTTTCGCGGCTTCAATGCTCACCGAAGACATCATCCCTCGCTTCGGGCCAGCACTGGCTCGAACTGAGCCGTGGCGGACTTGAGTTCGGCGGCCGGATCTGCGCCGCCGATCATGTTCGTCAGGCCGACGCCATAGATGTCCCGGAATTCGGTGACCGGGATGATGACCGGCAGGGCGAGCTTCGAAATCTTGCCGGAGCCGACGACCGCGTCGACCCATGCACTCGGCATGGTAACGCCTTCGCGCACCTTGGGATCTTCAAGGACAGACTGGCGGAAGGGAACGCCGGCACCGGCCTGCAGGAGCCGGGCGCCCATGTCATGGGAAACCACCCATTGGCAGAAAAGATAGGCCGCTTCCTTGTTCTTGCTTGCTGCCGTTACGCCGATACCGTCGCCAAATGTTGCGGCGGCCTGCGCTTTCGGGCCCTTCGGCATGATCCCGTAACCCACCTGGCCCACGACGCGGGATTTTTCTGGGTTTTCGATCGGCGGCGCAAAGCCGACGCCATCGAGCCACATGCCGACCTTTCCCTGCAGGAATGCCGATTGCGCTTCTGCCCAATTGAATCCGGAGACGCCGACAGGTGCTGCCTTCGTCATCAGTCGCTGGTAGAGCGTTGCCGCCTGGACGGCCTCATCGGAGGTGGTGCGCAGTTTGCCGTCAGGCCCGAGGGGCGTCATGCCGTAACCGAGCATGAGGGCCGTCCAGACGGGGACATTGGCGTTTTTCAGTCCGCGGGCAACGAAGCCGTAGGTGTTGCTCGACGCGTCGGTCAGGGCCTCTGCGGCGTTCGCCATCTCGTCGAAGGTTGTGGGATACGAAAGGCCTTTCTTCTCGAAGAGCTGCTTGTTCCAGTAGACGATCCAGTAGTCGACGGAGAAGGGCAGGGAGCGCAGGAGGCCGTCGGAATCCTTGGCGAATTGCAGGCCCGCATCGGCGAAATCACCCTCGACCAGAGACGGATCGGTAAGGGACGGATCCTTGAGAAATCCGCTTATATCGGCAAGCCAGCCGCCCTTTTCGAACTGCCGTTTCTGCACGTGATAGCTCATGTGAACGACGTCGAAGCTCGGCTTTCCGGAGCTGAGTTCGATCGTTGTCTTTTGGCGCTGCTGCTGTTCGGGCGTCGCCTCGGCATTGACCTTTATACCGGTCAGCTCCTCGAACTCGCCGAGATATTTGAGGATGATCTCACTGCGTGGGCTCTTGACGAGATTGACTTCGAGCGTCGTGCCGGCAAACCGTTTCCAGTCAACGGCGGCCGATGCCGCCCGGACGCCAAGAAAGCCGGCGGCGCCAAGAGCGGCGGAACCAGCCAGAAAGCTCCGGCGAGTTGGATTCCAAATTGAAGATGACATTCCATTCCTCCTCTTCTTGCCGGAGATCTCCTCACCGCCGGCTTGCTTTGCCTATAATCTGAGTGCGCGGTCCCTCGCGTGATGGATATGTGCGACGAGCGCGCTGACCGCATCTTCCGCAGACCTTCGCTCGATGGCTTCGAGAACCTTCAGATGCTCTCCCATGACCGGTCCGACACGGCCGTCGATACGAAAGCGTTCCTGGCTTATAAGGCGCATCTTGATCGAATTCACCCGGTAGACATTCGAGATGATGGTGTTGCCGAGCGCGTCGATGAAGGCGTCATGCATTCCCCAGTCCACGGCCTGGGCGTGAAGCTCAAGATCATGCGAATTGTTGCCGCCATTGATGGCGTCGGCGATGTCCCGGTGCATTTTCAGGAGGCCCGCGATCGTTTCGTCGGAAGCCGATCGGGTAAAAAGCGCAACTGCTTCCTTCTCCAGGAACACGCGAAGCTGGAAGGCTTCACGGATCAGGTTGAGATCGATATGAGCAATCTGCAGGCCGCGCTGTGGCACCGTCTTGATAAGGCCTTCGGCTTCGAGCCTTGGAATGAGTTCACGGATTGCGCCGAGCGTCAGCCCGGTCAGTTCGACGAGACGGCGTTGGGAGACGAACTGACCGGGGCGGACATCGCGCGCCAGCAGATGTCGGGTAAAGCTTTCATAAGCTCTTTCCCGCAAGGTCGGCTGTTCGTCCAGTCCATCCATGGATCCCCCTTCGTACATGACGATTAAGCGGCCTTTTTTCGAAACAGGGCGTCGAAGGCGAGGGCAAGCTTATTGCATCCTTCGCCGGTTATTGAAACGAGCGGTGGGCGGACCGCAAGCCACATTTCATCGCCGCTCAGATGCGCGATCATCGCCTTTACGGCGGGGGTCACGGGATACTTCAGGAGCTCGGCCACGAAAGCGACCACGCGCGGATCATCCTTTCCCTCTTCGGCCATGCGCTTGATCTCGGGGGCGATGAAATTCGCCATGCCGGAGATTGCGCCCTGGCCGCCCAGGCGCGTGCCTTGTGCCAGATGACGCTCATCGCCGATCAGGATGATGAGATCGTGATGGGCCTCGAGCAGCTTTTCGGTAAAGGCCCAATCGCCGGAGGAATCCTTGACGCCCGTTACAATTGCCGGAAAGGCCTGACGTAGGCGGCCGATCAGCGCAACGCTCAAGGGCACCATCGTGACGGAGGGAATGTTATAGACGATGATGTCACGGGCTTGGTGCCCGAGAATGCGGAATACGCCATAAAACCAGCGGAAAATGCCTTCGTCACTGACATTCTTGAAATAGCAAGGCGGGGCCAGGAGAACGTTTCGGACACCCATGGACAGGGCATGGCCCGTCTGGGCGGCAGCATCCTCGGCGGCATCGACCAGGACGCCCACGACGATTCGGGAGGGATCAATACCGGCTTCGATGAATGCGGCAAGCACCCTCTGGCGCTCAGCGCTGCCGATCGACGATCCTTCGCCAGTCGTCCCAAACAGCGTGACGCTTGAGCAGCCGGCCGCAAAGCTGCGCTTTGCCTGCGCGATCATCGCGGAAACTGCAATGTTATCGTCGCCGTCGAAAGGTGTCGCCAGCGCGACCGATAATCCAAAACGCCCCACGAACCTGCATCCCACAATCTGACTGTTCAGTATCGATTGACTAACATGTTAGTTGTGACTCAGCAAGTGGAATCCTGGCCTTGTGCAGCCATGGCTTGTCAAAGACCGATCTGCCTCGAAGGCAGCGTCATGCGTAGGTGCGGGGGCGCTACTGCCAAAACCAGGATTTCGACGCTTCGGCCGGGCCGCTTCTGGCGTGACGCCGATATCGTTCAGCTGCGCGGCTGTCAGTTCCAGGAGGCTGCGCCACGTCTTGCGCTTTTCGAAATAGCGCACAAAGGCATTCTGCCGAGGAAGCAATGATGCCTCATCGAGACGGCCTCTCGGGCCGGATCCGTATCGGCAGCGGAGGCACTGCATCCATTCATTTGCTGCCGAAGGCAATCGCAGTCGTCAAGCGACGAATGCCCGACCTCGATATCACCGTTCGTATCGGCAATACGCAGGACATCCTCCGCGATCGCGAATCAAACCTCCTCGACCTGGCGGTCGTCACATTGCCTGCGTCCGGTCGCGCATTCGAGGTTGAATCATTCTATCGGGACGAATTGCTGGCGGTCGCTCCGAAGGGGAAGCGAACTGCCCGATGGCGGCCCGGATGCCGCATTTCTGGCGGAGCAGACGCTGCTTTTCTACGAAGGCGGCAATAGGCGCCGTGCAACGGACGATTGGATGGCGGCAGCAGGACACAAGGCGCGGCCGGCCATGGAATTTGGGAGCGTCGAAGCAATCAAGGAACTGGTCGCAGCCGGCCTTGGATGGTCGATTCTTCCGGGGCTCGCCTTGAAGCGTGATCGCGCCGATCGCATTGCTGTGTCATCTCTCAGCCCGCGCCTCGAACGCGAGCTTGGGATGGTCCTTCGCCGAGACAAGCATCTGACGCGCGGGCTTCGGGAAGTGATGAAGTGCCTCAGGGACACCCAAGGATAAGGGAGCAGGCTCCGGTCAAAGGAGTGTAGTTCCGTCGAGCCACGGCGTGCGTCGGCATCGGAAAACGCAGGATTTAATCTGGCTGCATTTGTCGCCGGTTATTCTCAAAGACGCGCCGGAGAGCGTTTCAGACCTGCAGTCTCGTCGCTGCCGAGGCTTTGACGCTCATGCCCTTGCACTCTTCAGTGGCAACGACATCATGACCGTTTTTGGTGCGGGTAAGTGACGAATGGTTGTTAAGCGGTTCAGGCCAGTTTCCCGCCTGCGCAATCAGGTTCGTGGGTCGGGCGCAGGCAGCTTCGAGGCGGTGATGATGCTTAAGGCAGCGCCGCACGCCCTCTTCGATACCGATCTTCGGCGTCAGTCCGAACGACTTTTGAAGCGCAACGTCGCCGCAGCGGAAGAATACTCCCTCTGGACGGCTTGCCGTTCCTCGCACCTGCGGTGTCCAGCCGAGCTCGCGGCTGACAAGCTCGGCAAGCGCAATGAAAGAGGTTGCCTTGCCCGTCGAGAGGTTGAGGCTTGCGCCTGATGCCAGCACGTCCATCGTTTTCCAGATGAAATCGACGCAATCGGAAATGTGGATGAAGTCGCGGCATTGGTGTCCGCTCCCCCAGACAGAGACTTCCGGCGCGCCGCGCTCCTTGATAAGCCTGCTGCAGATGGCCGGGAGGGGATAGGCGAGGTCCTGGTCCTCGCCATAGCCGCTGAATGGCCGGTAGGCAACGGCCCGGCCGCCATAGCGCTCGACATAGAGCTTCATCAAGTACTCGCCGGTAAGCTTGGTCCAGCCGTAGCTGAGGTCGGGCACACCGAGCGGGCGCTCGAAAGAGATCATGTCTTCGCAGAGCCTCGTCTGCATCGCCTCAGTCTGCAACGCCACGGGATAGGCCGCACTGGAGCTGAAATAGACGACGGTTCCGGGGCGGCATTCGCCTGCCCACCGCCAGAGCGCTGCGTCGACGGCGAGATCTTCGGCAACGAGCAGCGTCTGGTTCTCGAGCGTCATGCGCCCGCCGACGAGCGCGGCGAGGTGAAACACATAGTCGAAATGCTCGTGGGCGCTTTCGAAAAATGCCCGGCAATCCTGCTCGTTCAAGGTGAACTGACGATGCAAGCGCTGCCTTGAAACCGGTGGCCTTGCGCCCGTTCCCGGTTTCATCAAATCGACGCAGACCACATCGAAGCCCTCGGCCAAAAGCCGGTCACAGAGATGCCGGCCGACAAAGCCGCATCCGCCAGTCACGAGTGCACGCGTCATGATCCCCCCTAAGCAGCGAGAAATGCAGTCTCCCCCGTATAGATCGCGATCATCCGGCGTTCCCATTCCGGGCGGCTGGGCGCAATCTTCTTGCCAAAGGCGCGGGCGCCTTCGGCGAGCTTTTGCACAAGGCTGTCGCTCTTGACCTTCAGCAGCGCTTCGGCGAGTGAGGCGGCATCGCCGCTCTTGAACACCAGCCCTGCGCCGTTTTGCTCAACCTCGTCAGCAATGAGGGCGTTGCTGCTTATGATTACCGGGATTCCGCTCATGATCGCCTCTGCGGCCACCAGCCCGTAAGGCTCCGGCATCCTAGACGGCATCACGAATATCCGTGCCTGGTCGGCAAGCTCGGACACGCTCGCATCATCGAGCCAGCCGGGGACCCAGCAATGGGGAAGCGTCACCCGCATTTCTTCGAGAAGCGGCCCGCGGCCGATCAGCGTTGCTGCCTGACCGGTCATGCGCAGCGCTTCGCAAAGCGTACGCACGCCCTTTTCCCAGGTCATGCGGCCGAGGAACATGATGCGTTCGCGCCGCCAAGGTTCCGTCGGCCGCCACGTGAAAGGCTCGGTGGGTGTGCGCAAAGTCTGGAAGTTCCTGATTGGCCCGGGGGTCAAATAGGCTTCCATTTTCTCATGCGCGAGGATCACCTCGATGCGCTCCCAGAAGGCGTCGCCCACGCCAATCTGCCCCAGCATGCGCCGGAAGCGCCAGAGCTTGTGCAGATAGTTGCGCTTATCGCAGTTGGTTGCCAGGCACTCGAATGACATCGGTTTGACCGGGCAGATTTCGCCGCTCTTGTAATTGAGCCGGCCACCATTCGGGCAGTTCAGGAAAAAGTCGTGGGCTGTTACAATGACGCGGGCCCGGTTCTCGGCCAATGCATGGAAAATCGAAGGCGACAGGATCTGGTTCCAGCCGTGCACATGAACCACGGTCTCTTCGCAGGATTGCCCCAACAGCATCGCTAGCGCCTCGTATGCCCGCTTATTGAAGTGACGGTCGAAGACATTGGCAATGACAGGCCCGTCTCGAAGCGGCTTCTCGCCAAGCGCGATCGTGGGTACGCGTAGGCCGCACTCTTCCAGGCCGGTCCCGTCGTCGCCGACCAAGAAAGTGCAATCCACGGCGGCCCGTACACAAGCCTGCAGACACTGGATCGCGACTTTCGTGGCTCCACCTCGGACAACGGAAACGTCGTTCACAACAACAAGGCGCATGGTCGAACCCCAAATTACGCAAGGGCCAAGCGGGGACCAGTATCGGCAGGTAAACACAAAATCCCCGCTTTCAATGAGGCGATTTATCACGTCCGATTGCAATTCATCCAATGGTATTAGTCCGGAGAAAGCGAGGCGGAATTGCTATTTAAAAACAATCTGCTGGTGCGCGACCAATAAGTTATTAACCTCCTGTCGGACGTTTTCTTCAACCCGCCGACCGGAATTGCTGGCGGCCGGCGGTGGACAAAAGCAACGTTTCGTAGACTGCAGGCTGACCGACATGACACGCAAGTTGTGACTGCGCGCCGCATCCGGCGCGTCACAGTGTGAAGTGACTTCGAGCCCTGTCGGATGTACGCTATTTGATAGCGCGCAATTGCGAGAGCAAAGGGTGCAAGATGACCATTGGAACTGTTCTGCTTCTTGAGGACGAGCCGATCATCGCTCTCGACGTCGAGAAGCTTCTGCAGGAAAACGGCGCCGACAAGGTAGTCACCCTGTCGACCTGCGCCGAGGCTGTCGGGTGGCTGGATGTCAACACCCCGAATATCGCGATCGTCGATCCGCGCCTCAGCGATGGAGTCTGCTCGTTTGCCGTGAAGACCCTTGCAGAGCGCAGTGTCCCCTTCATTCTCTATTCTGGCGAACCAGATGCGGCAATCGAGAGCGAACCCGCCTTCTCGGCAGGCCAGCTGCTTTATAAGCCATGTGAGCCCGACAGACTGATCGCCGCTCTCTCGCGGGCTGCTATGAGGTCGTTTGAACACTCCGCCCGCAAGCGTTAACCCACTCTGTTGAGACACCAACCGGACCACCGGTTTATGATGACGCGGCTAGCCGAACCCAAGTACAACCACCGTGCTTTGCGATGAGTTGGGACCTTAGTCCAAGTTGACGGCAAGCCCCTCCAAGCTAAACTAGGCTTACTCGTCCACTCTGCGGCGATTTCGCATTTCTCAATGCCCCGCCGCTTGCGGGGCATTTTTCTACGCGGTCGCACTGGAGTTTGCCGCAGGTGGCTGGAATACCTTGTTTCCGGGATCGGCATAGCGCGGCTGTATGGCATCCTTCGCCTTGGACGGATACCGGACTGACTGCGCACCGGCACCGCTCAAGCTACCTACGTGCCGTAGATTTACCTGCTGCGGCGCGAGATGCGACGGGGCTCGCCCCGACCCCCAGACCCTCAGGGGCGAGCCCTTGTCGCATCGCACGAACTGGGTGTCCGCCCAACGGAGTGGCAAGAGGGACAACTGCTCGCTTGAACGGACCTGTCCCGCTTGCGAAAACACCATTCGTCACTCGGCCGACCCGCTCGCGCAAATTCCTCGCGGGGGTAAAACGACTACCTCAAAGCGTCGATTGGCTTGCTGGAGGCTGGCCGGTAATAAGCTGCTGTCGCAAAAGAATGGGCCGCTGGTAGTTGCGGCCCATGAGATGTGAAGGTGTGAACCTCCAGAGGGGAACAGCTGGCGGCACCGGGAGGAACGGGTACACGCGGCAGCTGTTTCTATATAGGGTCAAGACAGGCATTTAGCAACCCGGGATTGCTTAGCCGGAAACTTCGGGATAGGCCCTGTTCTTCCGGCTCTTCATTGAAGACCTGCTCAAGCCGCTCAAAGTACGCAGCACGGTGGGGCTAACGGGATGCGGGACCCGGGCGATCTTGCTCACTTGCAGCGGAGGAATGCCGTCAGGGCAAGCATCACCCGGGAAGATTTGGCGGACTGCTGCGCTCGAACGCCTCAGAAACCAGATTGAAGCCACGACCCGGTATGTGATTGATGCTGTAGCCGGGCGGGGAGAACAATGTGCCTCGGTTCTGCTTCCCGTCTGAAATCTACTTGACCGGTACGACGAGTGGCGTCCCTTTCTTGACGATATATGTGGCGAGTTCCGAGGCCTTGCCGCTGCCGACATTTTTCGCCGTGTGGGCCACTCCGGCGGGAATGAACAAAGTTTCGCCGGCCTTGAGCGTGACGGGTGTCCTATCCCCGAGCTGGTATTCCAGCGAGCCTTCCAGGACAAAGGCGATCTCTTCGCCGGGATGAGAATGCTTGGCGGCAACTGCGCCAGGTTCGAAGTCGACGCGCACCTGAACAAGTTCGCGTCCGGGCACGTCGAGATCGTGCTGCAGAAGATCGGTGCGCTGAATTCCCAGTTGTTGAGCCTGCGCCATGTGCGGCGTCATTCCGCTCCCGGCGATCAGCAGGGCAGCTGCTAGGAGTTTGATCGTTTTCATATGGTCATCCTTTCGTGCTGAGACCGAGCCGTCACCTTCCAGGACGGTACTGCCAATTTAAGCGAGAGCATGTATCGTCGATGTGTCCGCGGGGCTGCGGGTTTGTAACGCCATGTAGAGGAACAAGGGGCTTTCATGTCGAGGGACGGCAGCGCCATTCTTCATGAGGCAACGGCTCGCCGCCTGCTCCCGGACCATGTATTCGGCGTACACAGGTAGCCAGTCCTGGTGGCCGAGCTCGACGAACGCAGCGATCTCAATCGTGTCGTGCGTTCCTGGGCGAATCCGACCCTCACGTGCGAAGCTCCCTGCCGGCGGCTCAGGATTTTGCTGCCGCGGCCCGCATGCCGCGATACTCTACGGTCGGAAGGCCACCCCAGCCCCAATTGTCGAGATCGACCTCCTCGATCACCACGTAGGTCGACTCAAGGGGTTTGTTCAGCACGTTGAGCAGCACTTCGCTGACGCCCTTGATAATGGCGGCCTTTTCCTCGGCGGTGACCGAATTGCGGTCAGGAGTGGTCCCCTCGCGGGTAACCTGTACGGTGACGATAGGCATTGTGGTCTTCCTTCGAGAAGGTTACCAGCGACCGGCGTTCTGGCCGCCATCGACGTGGAGGATCTCGCCGGTCACGAAACCAGCGGTTTCGAGGTAAAGGACGGCATCGACGATGTCGCGGATTTCACCCATTCGGCCAACTGGATGCAATTCGGCGAGCGCCGAGTGCGTCTCCACCGGATGCATCGGCGTCTTGATCACGCCTGGAGACACCGCGTTGACGCGAACGCCGCTCTTCGAGAACTCCATCGCCAGAGACCGGGTCACGGCGTTCAGGCCGCCCTTGGTCAAGGAGGCGAGCGCCGAGGGCATCCCGACCATTGGCTGATCGGCAAGGCTCGTCGTGATGCTGACGATATGGCCCGAACCCTGTTTCAGCATCTCGGCGGCTGCGCGCTGGGTAATGTGAAAGAAGCCGGCCACATTGACCCCGAGGTTGAGGTCATAGTCTTCCTGGGTCATTTCGATGAAGGGCTTGGCGAGGAAGACGCCGGCATTGTTGACCAGTGAATCGATGCGGCCAAAGCGCTCAATCCCTTCGCGCACGATCCGTTCTGCAGTCGCCGGCTGACTGATGTCGCCGGGCACGGCGTGAACATCCGGGTCTGGGCTGGGCTTGATCGAGCGGGAAGTGGCGATGACACGGAAGTTCCGGTCGCGGTAGGCGCGAACCAATTCAGCGCCGATACCTTGTGAAGCGCCGGTGATGATGACGACATTTCGGTCAGTATTCATGGACCTGGATCCTTTTTGATTGCAGCTGGCGCTTTATCTGCGCCCAGCCCTTCGCCCTCGGCGTTGGTGCAATTGATTTAGATCCATCCGGACAACGGGAGAATTGCCGGCGTTTGGGTGACACTCGTTCGGAAATCGGCATAATCACCCGAGCGTATTTGCCTGCGCTGCCAAGCGTGCAAATTCCGAGCGCAGACGCGGCGTCGCGAAATCGACAAAGGCGCGGACCTTCGGCACGGACATGCGGCCCTGTGGTGCGAGGAGATGAACCGGCAGCGGTGGGTGTTCGGCATCTGCGAGCACGATCGTCAGCCGACCGTCCCTGACATAGTCCGCGACATGATACGAATAGAGCCTGGTCAAACCGCGCCCCGCAGCGGCCGAAGCGGCCGCAGCCCGCACGCTGTTGACGACGCACCTCGGTGTGAAATGGACTGTTCGGGGAATGGATGAGCCTTGTGCCGGTGTGAAGTTCCACGAGTCGAGACCGAAATTCGTAAACGCGACGATTTGGTGCTTCGTGAGATCTGCGAGTTCTTCGACGCGGGGATGAGTGGCAAGATAGCTGGGAGATGCAACGACTACGCGCCGCACATCGCCGCCGATCCGGGTGGAGATGTGCGATGAATCGGCGAGATGGCCGATGCGCAAGGCAATGTCGACACCTTCGTCCACCAGATTGACGAACCGGTCCAGCAGGAGAAGCCGCACTGACACGGCCGGGTGTAGGTCAAGGAAATCGTCCAGAATGGGACGCACGACTTCTTCCCCGACGATTGGCGGCGCCGAAATCGTCAGCATCCCACGAGGGGCGGAACGCTCACCGCCGGCGAGTATGTCAGCCTCCTCGAGATCGACGAGGACCCGCCGGCAGGCTGCGGCGTAACGCTGACCCGCGTCGCTCAGCTTGAGGGTGCGGGTCGTTCGATGCAGCAGTTCAACGCCGACATGGGCTTCCAGGAAGCTCAGCGCCCGGCTGACCGCAGTCGGCGATCGCTTTAGCCGCCGGGCGGCACCTGCCAGGCTGCCTTCGTCGATTGCGGTGACGAACACTTTCATTGCATCGATACGATCCATTTTTGTTCTGCCGATCTTCGGGATAGTGAAGGCCAATCGGCAAGTGTTCACCCGGAAATAGCAGGAAGTAAACAGCCGACGTCACCGGGACAGGTTGAAGAAACCCACTTCCGACCAGAAGTCCTCGAATGGTGCCGCTCTACAAGCGGCGAAAGGAGACAGTCAAAAGCACCTTCGCCGATGCCAATCAGCTTCGTTGGAACCCCTATGCCCGCTTTCGAAGTTGCATCCGGGTCCGATGCCAGTGCCTCATGGCCGCGCCGCCCAAGACCGCAGGGGCAATCCGCCAATGCCCCCAACCAAGCCCCGTATGAGGAGACGCGCCCGTCTGCACCCATTCACCACCGAAATCTAAACGCATGCCAAAGGATCAATACAAAACCCCGCCAGATCTTGACCGTGTTTTAGAGGTTGAGCCGGCCAAACGCCGAGTTTTTTCTTACCGCTGCACAAGTATAAACGACGTGGCGTCCGCACCTCGCGCCGCAGGAACTTCTCCATTCCCGAAGTGCTGGAGCTGCGCTCTTTCTGCACACCAATCTTTGAGGACCGGCTCGGCCAACCAAGCTTTGGAGTTTTGTCGCAAACTTTGGGTGGCCAGGGCGCTCGCGGGCGAATGCCTCCCTCACATCTACGATGTGGTCCCGCCGATTAATCGCACTTGTCTTGCTCAGCCTTCGCAGCAGCGGTTTTATCGCCATGTTGCTGCGCCACCACGTCCTGTTCAGATGTCGCAAGATTTGGGCTCTTAGCCAACGGCAATGTTCCACCCTCTTTCTGAGGTGCATTGGCGCCAGCCTTGTTCATTTGCGCTTGCGTGGTTTCACTGCCTTCCATCGGAGCATGAGTACCATCTTTGGCGATGCCGCTACGGTCCTCCGTCTTTGTGGACCCGGTAATGTCCACGCAGTCGGCAAAGCTCGGTTGGGATGTCAAAGCTGCCATGCCAATGGCAACCAGAGCCAACGACGTGAGTTTCATGACGCTTCTCCTATTGTTGTTATTGATTAATCCTAACGAGGCAGCACACTCGAGGTTCCCACGTATCCTCCCTGAAGTAATCGGAGATCGCGTGGCAAGGCCCGAAAGGTCCAGATCATAGCCAGCGCCGTCCCGAACGATGCGATCAGCAGGTGGTCCGAAGGGCCGGCGGCGGCAGACCGCGACGTCGGATATTCCCCAATCTTCGGCATCACGGCCTCTACCCGACAAGCGGTGCACATCGGCTTGGCGCAGAATGATATCCAGCCAGAAGGGCAGCTACCTGGGAGGCCGGCGTCATGGGCCCGCCTCCAAAGAAGGAAGAGGCAAGCCCTTGGCCGCACATGCTGCTGGATATGTTGCCTTCCAATCTGCAGCATTAACGCGGTCGGTGGCTTCAACTACCAGAGCGATAAAAAAGTTCCTCTACCAGCAAAATTGCCGAGGACGCTGACCATCGACCCTTACTGGAGGGGCTCGCCGACAAACCTCGCCGTGTCAATTCACGACCGGCAGGTCTTCCTTGCGAAGGTCGTCGATGGCATCTATCGCTTCCTCGGCGGACCAACCTGCACGGAGTGCTGCGGCAACTAGGCGTACTTCGGCCTCCTGCTGAAGTTTCAGATAAAGCCCCTCGAGCGCCTCTCTTGCTGTGACGACATGTTCATCGTGGAGCGGAATGGCTGGAATTCTATCTAGCTCGGGCATTTTCATCTCCCCTGTTAACGATGGTTTTTTCTCGGGGCGTCGCCATTCGAGCTGCGCGAAGGCGTTCTTCGTCGATGATATTCTTCGCTGTCTGCGTCGTGCGCTCGGCACGGTCCATGCGTTCTTGCTGGAGCACTTGCCATCCTTTCGGTGTTGATGCGCCCGGACTGCAGCTAGCGTTTGCGCTCGATGCGTCAACCCCGAGTGTCAGCAGAGGAACGACCAAGTGCGGGTCTGGGGTAACAGCTACCCAAGTTGTCAGGCCCCAATCAACAAACCGACAGTGCGCCGCATTGCAGCTCGTCGGTTCCCGGGCCATGAACATTGACCGCCCGCAAAAAAAGAACACTGCCGACATATTCATGCGTGCCCGCGAGAGAAACGACGTCGATGCGCAGAGGAACCGCAACGCTTCCCGGCCGTTTATGGGAACGATCAGCGTGGAGGTAGCAAATGGCGTCCAGGTTCTTTTCCAAGTTCGCAACAGGAGTGGCCGACCTTTCCGGCCGACCGGGGACCTTCATTCTTGCAGTATCTTTAGTTCTGATTTGGGCGATGTCCGGCCCGTTCTTCAACTTCTCGGAGACGTGGCAGCTCGTCATCAACACATCCACCACCATAATCACTTTCCTGATGGTCTTCGTCCTGCAGAACTCGCAAAATCGCGACGGGAAAGCTCTTCAGGCGAAGCTCGATGAACTCATCTTGACATCCCAGGCACAGAATAAATTCGTCGGAATTGAAAAACTTGGCGAGAACGAGCTTCGAGCAATGAGCAAGATGCTGGCGGAAAAAGCCGAGTGCGTCGATCGGAAGGCGGAGGAGAAGACGGCAGTTCAGCAGGACACTCCGGGCGTCGACTGACCAGCGTGGTGAGGAAAGCGCTCATGCGCACCCCAGTAGCCTATCAGCTCGTTGGTCGCCTGTCGGATCACTGCGCACGTATCGTCGGAAGCAGGCTTGCCCTGATGGGGGTTGCCGCAGTCATCGCAGTCTGGGTCATGTTCGGTTTGGCGACGGGTCCAACCAAGCAATGGCTAATGGCCACAAACATGCTGGGAACGCTGGCAACCTGCCTCATCCTCGTTCTTCTCCAGCATTCCCAGAACCGGGACATGCGGGCGCTTCAGACCAAACTCGAAGAACTCATCAGGTCGAGTGGCGCGCCAAACCACATGATTGGTGTGGAACGCTGGAAAGGGACGAGGACGCTCCGGTTGTGGGAGGGTGATCCTGGTCGCGGCCCGCAGACGAACCGCGCCAGAACGACGACGGCCGCTGCGAGCAAAGTACTTGGCAAGCTAGAATCTCTCCTGCGTTTCCTCTTCCGGCAAACCGGGTCCGCATTGCGCCCACCGCAGGCGGCTTTCGACGCCATAGTGCCCCGCCGGTCGAACCCCCTCGGGATGATCGAGAGACCCGGCGGTAAGCCGTATCAATTCGTCCCCGTCGTACTGGAGAAAGAGCGGCGTCCCGCAGTTGGCACAGAATCCACGCGTTGCAATCGGCGAAGACCTGTAGACGGATGGCTTTCCGGTCGTCCAAACCAAACCCGAAAGCCTCGCCTGGACAAGAACCGCGAACGGGCCGCCCGTTGCCCGCTTGCACATGTTGCAATGGCAATAGCCTGAACGGGGCGGATCGCCCTGGAACTCATACCGGCATCCTCCACAGAGGCATCCGCCCGTCCATTTTACTTGGTTGCTCATAATTTGCGAACTGCGATCAGCAAAGTTTGTTCCAGTGTGGGCTTTCGAGGCCATGTGGCCGATCGCAGTTCGGTAAGGCAGGACGAACATTTCGAGCTCCGATTTCGGCCGGCCAGCACTGGTTGCACGCACGAGTCTGCGTAATTCAGCTTCAAATCGTCCGGGACCCGATGAACTGCGGCGCAGCCTCACGCACGTAAAGGTTCATGCCCCCGGGGGGGTGCCACGATCGACTGACACAGCCAGGGCCACGAACTGTTGCCCGGTGCGGACAGAACGCGCGAAGGTCGGTCGTTGGATCGCCGGAACATTGAACAGGCGTCAGCGTTAAGTCTCCGCAATAACTTCAAAACCTCAGGATCGGAGGCAACGCCATGGGTCGCGGTATTCTTCTTTGGCTTCTCGGCATTCCACTGCCAATCGTCATTCTCCTTGTTCTCTTCATGCGATAGGAGGTGTCCATGTCCATGACAAGTCCAGACGTCGCGGCCACTCCTGTCGAATCGTCCAAGTCCGCGATGTCGTGGGGACCGATCCTCGGTGGCGCTTTTGCCGCCACAGGCGTTACCCTGATCCTTCTGCTTCTCGGATCTGGTGTCGGGCTGACGATGATATCTCCCTGGACGGGACAGAGCGCTTCGGCAGAATCCATTGGCGTAACCGCTGCGATTTGGCTTGTGGTCGTGCAGTGGTTGTCGGCAGCGTTAGGGGGCTACCTCACGGGCCGGCTGCGCACCAGATGGGCAGCTGTTCACACCGACGAGGTCTTCTTCCGGGACACCGCTCATGGTTTGATCAGTTGGGCGGTTGCCACGATTTTCGTGGTGGGTTTCCTGACGTCATCTTTGACCTCGCTTGCTGGGGCCGGCGCGCAGGCAGTCGGCCAGGCGGCGACCACTGCAAGCCTTGCTGGCGCTGTCGCAGCAGGATCTTCCCAGTCGCCGGCGATCGATCTCACAGCGTCCTATTTCACCGATGCTTTGCTTCGACCAGACCGAAACCGCGCGCAGGCCACGACCGACCAGGGTGCAGCCACGGCTGAAGTCTCGAGAATTCTTCTTCAGGGCGCCGCTCAAGGCGGAATCCCAGATGAGGACAAAAACTATCTCGCAACGATCGTGGCATCGCATGCAGGCCTTTCGGAGGCCGATGCCAAGACGCGTGTTGAGGCCATCTTAAAGCGTGTGGAGGATGCCAAGGTCGCTGCTCAAAGAGCTGCAGACGAGGCACGTGAGGCAGCGGCAACGACAGCGATGCTCGGCGCTCTTTCTCTCTTGATAGGTGCTTTCATTGCCTCTGCTGCCGCAGCTCTCGGAGGCCGACAGCGGGACGAGGAAGAAGATGTAATCCTGAATCGGACGTGAGACCGACATCCGCCGCATGCCCGTCAAATGCTCTGCAGTCCTGGACCTCTGGCGGCTTTGAGGTAGAGAGTCCAAGACGAGAGCATGCGCAATAGACAGTGCTAGGATTACCGTGGCGTTTGTGACCTCGTCGGCAGGTGATGAGCGCTTTGGTATTCGTCGAGAACTGCCCGCACCGCGTCGATCAGCAACGCCTGCGGTTCAAGCGGCTTTCCGGCGTACCTCACCAAAGCGGGCAGATGCTGCCGCAAGAGAGGTGCGGGGATGATCCGGCCGTCGAGCGCGTTTGTGAGCCGCGAGACCGCCGCCTCTGCCGCGGGGTGATTCCAGTAGTAGCGAATACGATCGGAATAGGAGTAGTGCCGCAGGATATGCTGCTTGGCCAGCGAACCCTGATAATGGCCTCTCCAGTGGCCTGGGTGCTCCCTCATCAACCCCTCCATCACGGCCATGAGGTTTCGGCTCGGATAACCGGGGATGGAGTCGCTTGCGATCAGGTCGAGTCCGTAGAGCGCTTCTCGAAGTGCGAAGGTCAATTCCGGCCCGACCTTGAGGATAGCGAACCCGTCCTCGACGAGTTCGCGAAGCGCTTCCGCGCCCTGATAGTCCGTCGAATGGGCCTCATAGACAAGGGCGGGCTCCTCGTCGAGCAGCGCGGAAAGGGTTTGTGCTCTTGCCCGGTCGTAGACAACGACATTTTCATTGCCGAACTCGACTCCGGGCTGGACGACAAGCGCCAGCACGCGGTCGAAGGCCTTGCTAAGGCCCGCTTCGTCAAACCGGGTCCGGTGCAGTGCAATCGTCTTGCGCGCCGCGTCGACGCCCGTCGGTTCGAGCGTGGTGATCACATGATGCGCGCCGCCAGGCGGCGGCACTTCGGTTCCGATGACATAGACCGGTGGCTCGCCGCCTGATGAGGCCGCGCACCGTTCCGCCACAGCCGCCAGCCTCACCGCCCGCCCGGCTGTCGTCGCGTCGTCGAGCGCGACCGGTTCACCCGCGCAGCCCATGGACGTATCGAGATGGAGCTTGCGGAAGCCAGCCTCGACAAAGGCGGCGATCATGTCTTCCGCTTTGGTCATGGCGACCTCGGCAGGTTCTGCGCGCCATGGATTGGGGCCTAGATGATCGCCCCCGAGGATGACCTTGTTTCGCGCCAGACGCTCTTCGCCGGCGATCTTTTCCACCAGCGCCACAAAATCACGGGGCTTCAAGCCCGTGTACCCACCGAACTGGTTGACCTGGTTGCAGGTCGCCTCGATCAATACCGGACCATCGCATGCCACGGCATGTCGAAGGGCAGCGCGGATCACGATGGGATGACCCGAGCAAACGGAAGTGATGCCGGCCATGCCGCCCGTGCGTCGGCTGCGAGCCAGGCTGTCGAGTACGGATGTCATGTGCTGCGCCCCGGTGTCATCGCAATGAAGGCGTCAAGTTCGGCGCGGGTACCGGCCCCCTCCATCGGCCCCTTGGCCGTGACATTGCGGGCGCCGGCCGCATTGGCATAGGTGAGCGCCTGTTCGATCGGCATACCGAGCCGGCGGCACGCGACATAGGCGCCTCCGAAGCAGTCTCCGGCGCCTGTCGGATCGATTTCTTCGACTGCGAAGGCCGGGCAGTCGATGCGTCTGCCTTCCCGTGTGAAGACGGTCGAGCCATTGGCGCCGCGCTTGAGTGCCACTTCGCTGGCGTTGCGGGCAAAGAGCGCATGGACCGCCTCGCTTTCGCCCGCAACGCCAGCTGCTACGAACAGCTCTTCTCCGGATGGGAGGATCAGGTCGGCGATATCGACAAGCCTTGCGAAGCGGGCGCGGGTTTCAGATTGCCCGAGCAACTCCTTGCGGACGTTCGGGTCGAAGGAGATGCTGCCGCCGCGAGCCTTGATCGCCGCAATCGCGTGTTCGATGATCTCGATCGCGCCAGGTATTGCAAACGCGGTTCCCATGACATGCAGGTGGCCCGATCGGGAAATGAGCGCGCGCGCCGCGGCGGTAAGGTCAATCTGGGCGGCGGCGGATCTTGCTATGTTGAACACGAAATCGCGCGAACCGTCTTTCCGGTAGCGCACGAAGGCGCTGCCGGTTGGAAACTCTGGGCTGGTCGAAATAGCCGAGACGTCGGCGCCGTCTGCGCGCAGCCGCTCGACATTGACGCGGCCGAAGTCGTCGTCGCCCACGCAGGCGATGATGCCGGCCGAACCGCCCAGTCTGGCGCATTGATCGATGAAGATCGCCGGAGCCCCGCTGGGGTAAGGGCCGATGAGAGTGATCGGCTCGAGAAAGCCCGTGCCGCGATCCGTAGCCATGATCTCGACGAGGATCTCGCCGATCGTTATTGTTGGTCCAAGGGCATCAGGAGCTAAGCCGGTCGGTGTCATGCAGCATCCTCGGCAGGGCGCGCGCTGTCGGTCAGGAGAAAGCGCTGGTGAAGCATGCAGGCAGCGCCGAAGGCCGGCCCCACCGTCTCATCGTCATTTGTTTCGATCAAGGGCAGCGGAAAGCTTTCCTCCTGCATCGAGCGAATGTGATGCAGGACGCGCGCGGCCATCAGCGGATAGAGCGCGGCGACCGAACCGCCAAGGACGACCCTGTCGGCATCGATGATCCTGCAGGCCTGAATCAGGCCGTAAGCCAGCGCACGCGCCCAGTCTTCCGCTATGGCGACGGCGCCGGGCACGCGGTCGCGCACATCGGCCAGAAAAGTCGCGAAGTTCGGTCGTGGCTGCATCGAGACGGAACGATAGATGCTCAAGATGCACTCCAGACCGAGGACGCTTTCAAGGCTGCGGCCGGGCGCATCGGCACCATCGACGCGCAGATGCCCGATTTCGCCGGCAAGTCCCCGCGCGCCGCGAAGCACGATCCCGTCGACGACGATGCCGCCGCCAACGCCGCTTTCCATGACGAGATAGAGCGTGACCCCCGAATGGACCTCCCGAGCGCCGTAGCTTGCTCCGGTCGCGAAGGCGTTTGCGTCATTCTCCACAATGACCGGCATTTGTGCCGGCACGGCGGCTCGCACGAGATCGGCAAGCTGTATGTTCTGCCAGCCGAGCAGGGGGGCAGTGTTGATCAACCCCTTTTTGTCCATTTGCGCCGGCACGGCGACGCCGAGCCCCTCGCAGCGGCCGCGGTGTTCGGCCGGCAATGTGTCGAAGGCGATCGCGATCGCGCGCGAAACAGCAGTCTCGACATCGACGGATGGGCCGTCGAAAGGCTCCATGCGGTTGTTGACGATGCGGCAGGCGAGATCGACCTCAACCACCGTGATATGTTCGACGCCGATCTCGATGCCGAGAAAAAAGGCGGCTTCGGGCATAAGTTCGAGCATGATGCCCGGCCGCCCCGCGTGGGTCGTCTGTGCCTGCTCGGCGGTTCCCACCTCGCGCACGAGGCCATCGGCGGTTAGTCCGGTGATGATATGGCCGGAAGAGGAGCGATTGAGGCCTAAGATGCGCGCAAGCTCCGCCCGGCTCAATCGGCCGTGGCGATAGAGCGCCCGCATCGCCGCGAGTTCATTGCGCTGGCGGATCCCGCTCGGAGACGCGATTGGACCCACTTCAACCACGGGCGATTCTCCCTGCCTCTCTTTTTCGACCACTGACACAACATCACGGGGCCGCAAACACCCGGTTTTTACTGACCGGGCCTTTCCCCCATGTTTCGCCGCTACGGCCGCGCAACGGTCGCGCGACGGCGTTTCGCCTCGTCCATCTTGAGGTCGATGAATTGCTTTGCATGCTGCGCGAGCGGCATGTTTTCGGTCCAGGTGTCGCGCCAGATCGCGCAGGCAAGCGACAGACCTTCATCGACGACAGCGCCCGAGAAGGATTCGAAAGTGATGTCACGCCCGTAGTCGATGTCGAGCAATGCATCGAAGATCAAATCGAAATTGATGACGCCGTCGCCGAGATAGCCGCGATTGCTTTCGCCGATATGAAAATAGCCGATCTTATCGCCTGCAAGCCGGATGGCCGCCGCCGGGTTCGCTTCCTCGATGTTCATGTGGAAGGTGTCGAGGTGCAGCCGCACCTGTTCGGAGCCTACCTGCTCGATGAAGGCGAGGCCCTGGGCGGTGGTGTTGAGAAGATTGGTCTCGAAACGATTTACCACTTCGAGAACAAGGTCGATCCCTGCAGACTGGGCAAGGCCAGCGGTCTTGGCGATGGCAGCGACGCTGCTGTCCCATCCCTTTCTGGTCGGCATCCGGGAGTATTTCGCGTGGGCGGAATAAAGGATGCCACCGAGCTTGCTCCCGCCTATGTCGCGCACGGCGCGCACGGCGTCGGCCAGCATGTCTTCGCCCGCTCGCACCGCCTGCGCATCTTCGCTCGACACGTCGTGGCTGACCGGAAGGCCCATGGTGACAGCAATATCGAGTTTAAGCGCCGCAGCTCGCTTGGCGAGTGCGTCGAGGTCGAATTTCTCCGGTCGCAGGTAGGCGAACTCGATGAGGTTGTAACCGCAGGAGGCGGATTTCTCCATGGCTTCCTCAAGCATCGACTGGGTTTGGCCGCCCGTCCACACGAAAGAATGAATACCTAACCGGCCCATGTCTCCCCCTATCAAAAAGTATGTTGCATTGCGCAACAAATAAAGCTTCATTTGCGCCTGTCAAGCGGATTTCCAGATCGATGGTGGTCGAGCATTCGATGTCAAAATGAGCAAATGCTTTTTCAGGCGTGCAAATGCCGCAATTATGAACTGCACCTGCTGGGAACTCGGCGCCGATGAGATAGGTGTTGACAGCTTTCTCAAATGAACTAATTTGTTTTTTCAGACAACATATAAGGCGAAAACCAGCGCCAACGGAAGGCGGACGTGCAGGGTGAACCAATGGCTCGCTTGCTCTTGAGCTGCGGCTGGCCAAGGGAGCCGAACGACGAAAAGCTCTTTTGGCGTGCATGCCGATATAGCCGCCTGGGGAACCACGGCTTGCCTGTCGGGAGGAGGTTATTTCCATGAAAGCCGATTTGCGGATCGTACCCGATTTCGAGATGATCATCTGCCCGCCAGCAGAGTCCTTTCGCTGGAACACGCATGACTACCCCTATTTCCGGGCAAAGTGGCACTATCATCCTGAATACGAACTGCATCTCACCCGCACGACGTCGGGCGTCATGATGGTGGGCGACTATATCGGCGAATTCGAGCCTGGCTGCCTGGTGCTGACTGGTCCGAACGTGCCGCACAATTGGGTCAGCGATATCGAGCCCGGCAAGCTGATCCGCAATCGCGACGTGCTGATCCAATTCACCCCCGAATGGGCCGATCGCGTCGCTTCATTTTGTCCCGAGCTCGGCACGATAAAGCCGCTTTATGAGGATGCGATCTACGGCGTGCAATTCTTGGGTACCACGGCGCTTGAAGGCCGGCGGCTGCTAGCGCAGATGGGCTCCGCCCACGGCGCCGAGCGCGTCGTGCTCTTCCTGCAACTGATGATCGCGCTGGCACGCAATCCCGCCGAACGGCGCAGGCTGTCGCGGCTGGCGCCAGCCTCTTCGCAGATGGAACTGCCCCATGAGCTGGACGTCGCCATGCGCTATGTGCTGGAGCACTACAGCGACGACATCGATCTGGCCGCGGTCGCAAAAGTCTGCGGTCTCGAGCCGCAAGCCTTCTCGCGCTTTTTCAAGCGCCAGACCGGTCATACCTTCGCGCGCTACGTCATCCTTGCGCGCATCTATGCCGCCTGCTCGTTGCTCACCCAGACCTATCGTCCGATTACCGAGATTTGTTTTGAGGTCGGCTTCAACAACATCGCCAATTTCAACAGGCAGTTCTTCAAGATCTGCGGGCGCACGCCCTCGGATTACCGGCGCAACGCACACAAGATCGGAACGCAAGCGCGAAGCGATCCCTTTCGGGAAATCCGTGCCTATTCGGCCATGGCAGTCGGCGAAAAAGTATAGGTCGCCAGCAAACCACGCGTGGCGGAGCAAAAGACCGCGCACTAAGCTCTTCTCGCGCCAATAGGAACGAAGCCGGGAAAGCAGCCGGGTCGCGATCCTGTGAAGGCGAACCTTAATCTGGAAGCCGGGAGGAGCCGTGCTGCCGGAACCTGGGAGGAGCCGACCCCAGTCGGTCGTGGGAACGCACTTGCCGGCCAGCGCCCGCAAGTGGTGCAAAGGCACAAGGAGGAGGAATTATGATCAGGAAAAGTGGAATTGGAATCGCCGCGCTTGCGATCGGTGTTCTTGCGAGCGTCATGCCCGCAAGGGCCGATTTCTGGTCGGATGCCGGCGCGAAATACAAGGGTGTTGTCCTGCACGGCGTGACCGAAAGCACGCCGCCGTCCAACTACATCAAGGACGTGCTTGCGCCAGAATTCGAAAAAAAGACCGGTATCAAGGTCCAGATCGAGACCACCTCCTGGGACCAGATGTACGACAAGGCCATCAAGGACATGGAAGCCAAGACCGGCATCTATGACATGGTCTATATCGAGCAGGACATCATCTACGCCTATCTGGCGCGCAGCTTCCTGATCGACATTTCGAAATCGCTGAAGGACGATCCGTCGCTGAAGGCGCCCGAATTCGATGAAACCCATTTCACGACATTCGCCAACTACTTCAAGAACGCCGACGGCGATCTCTTCGGTATTCCGATGGAAGCCTTCATCAAGGTCTATCTCTATCGCACCGACCTCTTCAATGATCCGAAAATCCAGGAAGCTTTCAAGAAGGAGACCGGCAAGGATCTGGCTCCGGCCAAGACCCATGAGGAATATACGCAGATTGCTGAGTTCTTCACCAAGTACGGCAAGGACAACGGGATGGAGCTTTGGGGAACGACGGCCCAGGCGCACACAGGTCACCCGGCCTCCTGGTACGAATTCTTCGAGTCGATCGCTCCGACATTCGGCGTCTACAACTGGGGTATCGACGCCAACAACAACTATGCCGCCTCCGTCGAGAATGGCGGCCAGATGAACAGCGACAAGGCCAAGGCCGCCATCAAGTACTGGCTGCATCTGCGGGACATCGCTCCGCCTGAATCTGCTGCTTCAACCTGGACGGAAGTCGGCACGACATTCGCCGCCGGCCGCGTCGCACAGGGTCTGGTTTATGGCGAGAACGCCGCCTGGATCGCGTCGGATGCAGAAAAGTCCAAGGTAGTCGGCAATGTCGGCGTCGCGCTTCCGCCCACCGAACCCGATGTCCTCAAGGAGGTCGAGGGCGGCAAAGGCTATCTCGGCTACTATGACGGCGGTGCCTTCGGCTTGCCGGTGACGTCGAAGAACAAGGAAGCGTCCTTGCTCTTCCTGCAGTTCATCGGCCAGGACTCTGTGCAGCCCGACTGGGCGATTGCCGCACCCCGCATCACCAATACGGCGACCTATGACGATCCCAAGGTCCTCGACATGGATAAGAAGCTGAATGGCTACTACACCATGCTCAAGGACCAGGGAAAGCTCTTCGCCGGCGCGCCGCCTTTCCCCTTCCATGCGCAGGTGCGTGAAGCCACGGCGCCGATCTTCTACAAGATCCTCTTAGGCGAAGTAGGTCCGGACGAGGGCCTCGACCAGATGGCGGCGGCGGCCGAAGCAGAGCTGAAGAATCTCGGCTATCGCAAATAACACCGACAAGAGCCTGCGTCCGGGTGGCCTCTCCCAGGACCGCCACCCGGGCGCAGTTGCCGGTTAGTGCAGGCTGTTGATCTGCACGGATATCTTTCGGGAGCACGAATTCATGCGTTCAAATACTGTCGGCTGGCTGATGCTCGCCCCGACGATCGCGATCCTCGGCATCTTCGGCATCATTCCTTTCATATACGTGCTTTACGTGGCATTCCACCAGTGGAACCCGTTCGGCGCCAGCCCCGACATGATCTATAACGGCGCCAACAATTTCCGCCGCCTTGTCTTCGACGCCGAATTCCTGACCTCCATCGCCTTTACCATGAAATTCGCATTCTTCGCCGTGCTGAGCGAGATCGCGCTGGGCTATCTCCTCGCCCAGCTCTTCATGAAGGAATTTCCCGGACGTGGCTTCTTCCGCACGATCCACACACTGCCCCTGATCGTCGCGCCCATCGTCGTCGGCTCGGTCTGGCGCCTGATGACGACGCCGAGCATCGGCATCATCCCCTATCTCCTGAGAAACTGGTTCGGCTACGATCTCAACATCGGCCGCGACGCCACCACCGCTTTCACCCTGACCGTCATCATGGACATCTGGCATTGGACGCCGCTGGTGACGCTGACACTGCTTGCCGCACTGCTCGCCCTGCCGAAAGAGCCGTTCGAACAGGCGCAGATCGATGGCGCCAACCGCCGCCAGATCTTCTGGCACGTCACACTGCCAATGATCCGACCGGCAATACTCGCAACGGTCTTTATCCGCCTGATGGATGCGCTGCGCACCGTCGACGAAGTCTGGATGCTGACCTCCGGCGGGCCGGGCGCCGCAACCCGTTATGTCGGGCTGCACATCTGGAAGATCGTCTTTCCAAAGACCGACTACGGCTATGGCGCCGCGATCTCGGTGATCGTCCTCTACCTCACCCTAGTGATGTGCTGGCTGCTCTATGTCGCCCTCGTGGCTCGACGCGAACGGAAGAGGACATTCTGATGCAGGGCCGCAATCCCCTTCTTTACCTGGCGCTTTGGCTGTTCCTGAGCCTGCTGACGCTTTTCCCGATCTATTGGCTTTTCGTCATTTCGGTGAAGCCGGCGGTCGATCTCTTCACGACGCCGAGCCTGTTTCTCGACGCGATCTACTGGAAAAATTACGTCAACGTCTTGGGCAATGAGACGCTGCGCGGCTACATGCTCAATTCGATGATCATATCCAGCGGCAACGCTGTGCTGGTCACAGTGCTGGCTTTCATGGCTTGCTATGCGCTGTCGCGCTTCGACCTTGCAGGCAAGGAGAACATCTTCTTCTGGACGATCACCAACCGCATGGCGCCGGCGGCGGTGTTTCTTTTGCCGTTCTTCCTGCTCTTCACCCAGATCATCACGTTCGGCGACTGGAAGCTTTACGACACCAAGATCGGCATGATCCTGCTCTATTGCACGTTCAACCTGCCTTTCGCGATCTGGACGCTGAGGCCGACCATCGACGGAATTCCCAAGGAACTCGATGAGGCCGCAACCGTCGATGGTGCCTCGACATGGCAGGTTATCCACGAAGTCATCTTCCCGCTTGCACGGCCGGGCCTTGCCGTCACGCTGATCCTCACCTGGGTCTTCGCCTGGAACGAGTTCCTGCTCGCCGCGACCCTGACCAGCTTCAACGCGCGCACCATCACCACAGGCCTTTCGGAATATGTGACGACAACCGGAACCGAATGGGGAGCGATGGCGGCGATCGCCGTGATCACGCTCATCCCCGCGCTCATCATATTCGCAGTGGTCCAGAGGCATATCGTGGCGGGTCTCACCTTCGGCGCAGTCAAGGAGTAGAGCGATGCAAGAGCCATTCGACCCCGGGCAGATCGATGCCGAACCGGAAGTGGCGGGCCGCCGCAAAACCGAGCGGACAGGCTTCCTGCCGATCACCACCAACTGGTTCGACCGCGTCTTCGTCGGCATCTACCTGTTCGTCGCGCTCGAACTCTTCTGGATGCGATTCCTCGAACAATCGATTCCGCTAACCGTTTGCCACGTCCTTGCCATCGGGCTCGGGGTCCTGATCGTATGGCGCGGCTGATGCTTCTTCAGACAATAGGACAGAGACGATGAAAGCGCTGGTACTGGAAGAGAAGATGAAGCTGTCGCTGCGCGATTTCCCGATCGAGCGTGACGAGGTGCTCGGCCCACGCGACGTGCGCATCAAGCTCCACACCGTGGGCATCTGCGGCTCCGACGTGCATTACTATACACATGGCGGCACCGGCGTATTCCAAGTGAAAGCGCCGATGATCCTCGGCCACGAGGCGTCCGGCACCGTGATCGAGACCGGTGCCGAGGTCACGTCGCTCAAGGTGGGCGATCGGGTCTGCATGGAGCCGGGCATTCCCGATCCCAATAGCCGTGCGACGCGCCTGGGCCTTTACAATATTGATCCGGCAGTCCGCTTTTGGGCGACGCCGCCCATCCATGGCGTACTCAGGCCGACGGTCGTCCACCCGGCCGACTTCTCCTACAAACTGCCCGACAACGTGTCCTTCGCCGAAGCCGCCATGGTCGAACCGCTGGCAGTGGGTGTGCATGCGGCCACCAAGGCGCAGGTCAGGCCAGGCGACATAGCGTTGGTGATCGGCGCTGGTCCGATCGGCCTGGTGACAGCGCTGTCGGCTGTCGCGGCCGGCTGCGCGCGGGTGTTCGTGAGCGATATCGATGACGCCAAGCTGGAGCTTGCCGCAAAGCTCGGTCCAATCTCGCCCGTCAACGTTGCGCGGCAGGAACTGGCCAGGGAGATCCTTGCCGCCACCGGCGGCTGGGGCGTGGAGATCGTTTTCGAGTGCTCGGGCCATCCCGGAGGGGCCGAGGGCGTATTTGACCCGCTGGCACCCGGCGGTCGTGTGGTCTTCATCGGTTCGCAGGTCCATCCGATCCACTACGATGTCGGCAAGGCCATGGTGCGCGAAGCGCGCGTGGAGCATGTCTTCCGCTATGCGCATGTCTTTCCGCGCTGCGTGGCCATGCTGTCATCGGGCGCGATCGATGTGAAACCGCTCATCACGCGCACATTCGATTTCGACGAAAGCGTTCGGGCTTTCGAGATCGCGGCTTCGGCTGCCAAGGGCGAAGTCAAGATGCAGATCGCACTGCCGCAATAGAGGAACTCATATGGCACACGTCACCGTCACGAACGTTACAAAGAATTATGGTGCGCTGCCGGTCATTCACGGTGTCGGCATCGACATCGCCGATGGCGAATTCGTCGTGCTGGTCGGGCCGTCCGGCTGCGGCAAGTCTACTCTGCTTCGGATGATCGCGGGGCTTGAGACGATTTCCGGCGGCACGGTCGCCATCGGCGGCAGGGTCGTCAACGACGTCCTTCCAAAGGACCGTGACATCGCCATGGTGTTTCAGAACTACGCGCTCTATCCGCACAAGACCGTGGCGGACAATATGGGTTTTCCTCTCAAGCTCAAGGGCGCGCCGAAAAGCGAGATCGAAGCGAAGGTCCGCAGGGCGGCCGAAATCCTCGATCTCGGTAAATTGCTTGATCGCTACCCGAAGCAGCTCTCTGGCGGCCAGCGCCAGCGCGTCGCCATGGGACGCGCGATCGTCCGTGATCCGCAGGTCTTCCTGTTCGACGAGCCGCTTTCCAATCTCGACGCCAAGCTACGCGTGACCATGCGCGTCGAGATCAAGGAACTTCACCAGCGGCTGAAGACGACCACCATCTATGTCACGCATGACCAGATCGAGGCCATGACCATGGCCGACAAGATCGTCGTGATGCGCGACGGACGGGTGGAGCAGATCGGCGCGCCGCTCGATCTCTATGATCGTCCGGCCAATATCTTCGTGGCAGGTTTCATCGGCTCGCCGTCGATGAACTTCGTTCCCGGCAGATTGTCGACGGAAAGCGGCCGGCTCGCCTTTGTCAGCGACAAGGGCACCGTGCTGCCGGTGCCAGAGGGAACGCCGAGCCACAGCCAGCCTGTCATCTACGGCATCCGTCCAGAACATATCGATGTGCGGCCCGACGGAATGCCTGCGACGATCTCGGTGCTCGAACCCACCGGTTCGGAAACACAGATCTTTGCACATCTCGGCGGCGATGCCATCATGGCGGCCGTCCGCGACCGCATCGACGCGCCGCCGGGCGAGGCTATCTCGCTGCGGATCGACCTCGCCCGGGTGCATCTGTTTGATGCAAAGGGCGGCCGGCGTCTCTAATTCTGCATCGCCACGGAGCAAGACATGTTCTTCGAGAAATTCCGGATGGATGGCCAAACCGCTGTGGTGACCGGCGGCGGACGGGGTATTGGCCTTGCCTGCGCCGAAGCGCTTGGCGAGGCGGGCGCTCGAATCGTCATCCTCGATCGCGACGAAGCGGTGGCCGAATCGGGCAGGCAGGTCTTGGCCGGCAAGGGTGTCGAAGCCGATGCGCTGATCCTCGATGTCACTCATTCCGCGGCCGTCGAAAAAGCGGCTGCGGATATCTTCGCAAAGCTGGGTCGCATCGATGCGCTGGTCGCCAACGCAGGCATTGCCCGGACCGGCACGGCCGCAGAGGATACGCCGGACGAACTCTGGCTCAATGTCAACGATGTGAACTACAACGGCGTCTTCTGGTGCAATCGCGCCTTCGGCCGCTACATGCTGAAGGCCGGCCGTGGTGCAATCGTCAATATCGGATCGATGTCCGGCTATATCGTCAACCGTCCACAGCTGCAGACCTATTACAACGCCTCGAAGGCCGCCGTCCACCACCTGACCGCGTCACTCGCCGTGGAATGGGCCGAGCGTGGCGTTCGCGTCAACGCCGTCGCACCAACCTACATCGAAACCGAAATGACGAAGACTGTGGTCGACAAGAAGATGATGGACATCTGGATCCGTGACACACCGATGGGCCGGATGGGCCAGCCCCATGAGATTGCGTCGGTGGTGCATTTTCTCGCCTGCGACGCATCGAGCCTGATCACTGGCGCGACCGTCAAGGCTGACGGCGGCTTCACTTGCTGGTAGGAGGTATTGGCGATGGATTTCTCGAACAGGCATGTGGTGGTGACCGGCGCCGGCAAGGGTATCGGGCGGGCGACCGCCGTCATGCTGGCGCAGCGTGGGGCCAAGGTGACCGCGCTATCGCGCTCGGCGGCCGATCTTGAGGAACTGAAGAATGAAATCGGATGTATCCCAATTGCAGTCGATCTTGCCGATCCGGACGCGACGCGCGCTGCAGCCCTTAAGGCCCTACCGGCCGATTTTCTGATCAATTGTGCGGGTACGACCGAGCTTGAGTCCTTTCTCGAACTCAAGGTCGAGAACTTCGATCTGCTCTACGCCGTCAATACGAGGGCACCGATGATCATGTCGCAGGAATATGCCCGCGACATGGTGAAGAACAGCCGCAAAGGCGCAATCGTCAACGTCTCGAGCGTCGCCGCCTTTGTCGGTATTCCCGATCACGCGGCCTATTGCGCTTCCAAGTCCGCGCTCGACGGGCTGACCCGGGTAATGGCCAAGGAGCTTGCGCCAAAGGGCATCCGCGTCAACGGCGTGCATCCCACCGTGACGCTCACGCCCATGGCCATCAAGGCCTGGAGCGATCCAGAAAAGGCAGCCGGCATGCTCAACCGCATTCCGGTCGGCCGTTTCGCCGAACCCCAAGACATTGCCGAGGTCATTCTTTTCCTGCTCTCTGACGAGGCAGCAATGGTCAACGGCCTGTCGATGCCTGTGGATGGTGGCTACATGATCGCCTGACGGCTTTGCGAGGCAGATGCCTCAAATTGTAACCTTCCCGCCGCCGGTCTGGCGGCCTCATAGATTTTCAAGGATCAGCGCATGACACGCTTTGACGCAAAAATCGCCAAGATCAGGGCCGGCAACTACAAGCGAACGGATTTCATCATCGCGGACGCGAAGGACGGCGACATGGGGCCAAGCATTCCATCCTGCGGCCCGAAGCTCGAGAAGGACTGCTCCTACACACGCTACCGGACGCGGGCGGAATTCCTCGACCAGATCAAGGCCGTGATCACCCAAGACATCATCGATATCATGCTGACTTCCGCCTCCAATCTTGAACTGCTGACGGAAAGCGGCGCTTACGCAGGCAGCAATGTAAAACCCGCAATTCGAGCCAATGATGCGACGGATATCTGGGTGGGGCGCGGCGCGACCTATGCCTCTCAGCCGTCACGGCCTTATCGCACTGCTTCTCTGTCGGTCAACCGGCGCCATACCGATCTCGGCCTGTATTCGATCACCTTTAACAACGATCTCGACGCGGACTACAATTCGCTGCTCGCCTTTTTGGATTTCGTAGAGGACGCGCACGACAACGGCTTCAATTATTTCCTCGAAGTCTTCAATCCGAACGTCGACACCGGTATTTTGCCCGACCTCCAGCCACATTTCGTAAATGATTGCATATGCCGGGCGCTGGCGGGGCTGACACGTGCGCAGCGGCCGCAATTTCTGAAGATTCCCTTCAATGGCCCGAAGGCGCTGGAGGAACTCACGTCCTACGACCCGAGCCTGATCGTCGGCGTGCTGGGCGGCGGTGCGGGTACGGCGCGCGATACGTTCGAACTCATCCACCAGGCGGAGAAATACGGCGCCCGCGTGGCGCTTTTCGGTCGCAAGATCAATCTCGCCGAAGACCCGCTCGCCATGGTGAAATTCATGCGTGCCGTAGCGGATGGTGATCTCAGACCAGAGGAGGCGGTCAAGGCCTATCACGGCGCGCTGCAGGCAGGCGGGCAGACGCCGATGCGGACACTCTCCGACGACACGGTCATCACCGAAAAGGTTCTGATGAATTGACACCGCCAAGGGAGGAGAGCATGGCCGGAACGAGCAGGCGCGGCTTCATCGCCGGCGGGACCTGGTGCCTCGACCGAAATCGCAGGATAGACGCATGGCCTAGGGAAGACAGCGTCGGTATCGCCTGGGGGCTCGAGGAACGTGGCGGCGGCCCGGCCTGCAATCTTGCCATCGACATCAAGAGGCTCGACCCGGCAATCCCGGTCGAAACCATCGGATTGGTGGGCGATGACGAGGCCGGGCGAAAGCTCATCGCCGAAGCCGAGCGTGCTGGCCTCGACCATCGGCAGATGCATGTCAGCGACCAGGCGACCACTCATACGACCGAGGCCTTCATCTCGCAGGCAAGTGGCCTGCGCACGCATATTTCCGAGATCGGCGTTTCGGCGCTGCTTTCGCCGGATCATTTCGATTTTTCCGGAACCACCGCGCGCTTCTTGCATCTCGGACTTCCCGGCATCCATCCCACGATGGATGCACCTTGGGGCGACAATGCCAACGGCTGGGTGGCAGTGCTCAAAGCCGCTCGCGCCGCTCGTCTTGAGACCAATCTCGAACTTTGCACGGTCACGCCGGAACGCCTGCGCGGCCTGATCCTGCCTTGTCTACCGCATCTCGATACGCTCATTGTCAACGACAAAGAGATCGGGGCGCTTGCCGAGATGGAAACCACTCGGGACGGCAGGACTGACGTTGATGCCTGCGCGGCGGCCCCGGCCGTCATTCTCCCACAGGGCGCGATGCGGCTTATCGCCATCCACTTTCCGGAAGGCGCGATCACCGTCACGCGCTCAGGAGAGAAGATCTTCGTGCCCTCCTTCAAAATACCTCGAAATGCGATTGTCGGACCGAACGGTGCCGGCGATGCCTTCGCGGCAGGCTTCATGTACGGCCTGCACGAAGACTGGGCAGTCAAGGACTGTCTTTGGCTCGGCCATGCCGCGGCCGCCTGTTCGCTGCGCAGCGCGGGCACGACTGACGGTGTCGTTGAGTGGAAGCAATGCCTCGAAACGGCACGCCGGTGGGGAAGCCATTGAGTCAGGTGGCGGCCGGATTTGCAGAATTTGATCTGACGCAGAAGGAGACGAGCATGGTCAAGCAATTAGAAGGCATGGTGGCGGCGGTCACGGGTGCGGCCTCCGGCATCGGACTGGCGAGCACGAGGGCAATGGTTGCGGAGGGCGCGCGCGTGGTGCTCGTCGATCGCGACCAGAAGGCTCTGGACGCAGTTTGTGCGGAACTCGGCAATGTCGCAATCCCCCTGGTGATCGATCTTCTCGATCCCGCCAGTTGCGCGACCCTGATGCCGTCTATCGAGAAATTAACCGGCCAGCTCGATATTTTTCATGCCAATGCCGGCACCTACATCGGGGGTGACCTGATCGAGGCCGACACTGCCGTCATCGACCGGATGCTCAACCTCAACATCAACGCAGTCATGAAGAACGTCCATGATGTTCTGCCGCACATGATCGCGCGCGGCTCGGGAGACATTATCGTCACAAGTTCAGTGGCGGGGCATTATCCCGTTCCATGGGAGCCTGTCTATTCGGCGTCGAAATGGGCCATGACCTGCTTCGTTCAGACCGTGCGGCGCCAGGTCAACAAGCAGGGCATCCGCGTGGGCTCGGTTTCGCCCGGACCGGTGATCAGCGGGCTGCTTGCCGACTGGCCAGAAGAAAATCTCCAAAAGGCGAAGGAATCGGGAAGCCTCATCGAACCGTCGGAGGTGGCCGATGCCATCATCTTCATGCTGACCAGGCCGCGAAATGTCACAATTCGCGATGTCGTTGTGCTGCCGACCAATTTCGATATCTGACTGCGCGGTTTAGGGAGATAGTTCGCGCGATGAGACCCCGCCCAGGATGCCGAAGCTCGAACCGGGACCGGGTTGATTTCCAGTCCTATCCGGGGCTTTCTGCATCGCTCGACGGCTCGAACAAGTCGTTGACGCGTCTCACGCCGACGGGCGCGATAGCGACGCGCGTCCGGTGGAACTGCGTCATGCCAGCCATTGAGGAGGAGACCGGCGTCGGCAATGTCGTCGCCTGACCTCCGTTCAGGTCTCTGTCAGGTTCTTCAGCCACTAGGCGCAACCCACTCTGGAAGCGCGATGCCTGAACTCCTTAGCACGAAAGTCCAATCTCTTGCATCGCGCCAGGACATTAAGCGCGTTGGATGCACTAGGATGAACAAAGTCTTGCATACCTATCGGCCCACGGTCGGAAGCGTGACAATTTGCGCGGTCACGACCCTTTATCTGCTTCTTGTCACGAACTCGACATTCTGGACCAAGGCGTTTGGCTATTTGGCAAAGGATCACTTTGCGTTCATTCTTTTTGCCGTTGGCATCTCGGCGATGAGCATGGCCATCATCACGGCCTTTTCTGCGAAATACGTAACCAGGATATTCTTAATCTTCTTTATCATCACCGCGTCTGCGGCGTCCTGGTTCACCGATCAGTTCGGTGTGGTCTTTGATCGCGAGATGATCCGAAACGCCGCCGTCTCAACGGGTGCTGAAGCGGGGCACCTCTTAACCTTGCGCTTCGCCACACATCTCCTTCTGACCGGAATCCTTCCATCGCTGGTCGTCGTTTGGGTAAGGGTCGCGCATCGCCCATTCTTGGCGAAACTGGCGCACAACAGCGCAATCATCGTCGGATGCATCGGGATCTGCGCTCTGGCGGCCGCCTGCGACTATCGAACCTTTGCCGGGGTCGGCCGGGCGCACCGGGACATCCTCGATCCACTCAACCCCTTCTTTCCGATATCGAGCGCCGTTCGGTTCATAATAGACGCGACCCAGAACGGCGAGGTTACCGCGCACCCACTGGGAGTGGACGCACATCCCACCGGGTTGGGGCAAAAGCCGCGGGTGACGGTCATCGTCGCAGGAGAAACCGCTCGGGCAGACGATTTTTCGTTAGGCGGATATGTCCGGGATACGAATCCGGAGCTCCGCGAGCGCGGCGTCGTCTACTTTCCAAACACCACGAGTTGCGGCACGTCCACGGCTGTCTCGATACCGTGTATGTTTTCGGTCTATCCGCGCCGCGCCTACACACATCGCAAGGGCCTTGAGACAGAGAACGTACTCGACGTCCTAACGCATGCAAACGTATCAGTGTCATGGTTTGACAATGATACCGGCAGTTATCACGTTACCGACCGCGTCGCTTACCAATTCCTCCCGAGTTCTGCCGATCCAAGGTTTTGCAAGGACGGCGAATGCCTGGACGCCATTCTTCTCGATCGCATGGATTCCTGGCTTAGCACCGTCAAGGGCGATAGTCTTTTGGTCCTGCATCAGCTGGGAAGCCACGGCCCGGCCTATTTCTCGAGATATCCAAACGATTTCAGGCACTTTGTGCCAGATTGCCGGGCAAATGACTTCGGCGCTTGCTCCGCGCAGGAAATCAAGAACGCCTATGACAATTCGATCCTTTATACCGATCACATCGTGTCGCAGGTCATCGATAAACTGAAGGCGCGCTCCTCCACGATTGCCGGATCGGTCATCTATCTTTCAGATCACGGCGAGTCGCTTGGCGAGCACGGCCTTTATTTGCACGGCGCGCCATATATGTTCGCGCCGTCGCAGCAAACCCATGTCCCATTCCTTGTCTGGATTGCGGATGACCTGCAGCGCTCGGGTGGGTTTGACATGGGGTGCCTGGATCGCAGGGCAGCGCTCCCCAACTCTCATGACAATTTGTTTCACAGTGTTCTCGGTCTCATGGACGTGTCGACGAAGATTTATGATCCCGCACTCGACATCTTCGCGAAATGTCGTCGACCAGGCACCAACCTCGCTGATGTACGGTGGGTTTCCATGGCCGGGTAAGAGGGAGATTTAGATCAAGAGCGTAGCGCAACGGTCGGGGCAGAACCGCAATGCGACAAGGGCTCGCCTTAAGCCGTGGAGGAAGAGCCCTTCTTGCCTTTTTTTGGCGACGCCGCCACGAATAACTCGATTTCGTCCTGGGTCAGGATAACGGGCATGCTTTCGGAATTTCCCGGATGTTTTCGGACGGGTGGCCGAACGCAGTGTAGGCAAGAGCCTCGACGTCCAGCCGACACTTAAAATACGGCCCGGCTACAAGTTCAACGTGCTGGTCGACCAGGACATTGTCTTTTCTGGCGTTTACCACGACTGACTTTCCTGGCGAGCCAATTGCGGGACGCGATGACGATCCCCATCTTCGATGTTCCTGGTCATGTGAACTCGGGGGCGTCACGGACGTCGGCCTAATTGATGTGGCAGATCTACTGGTGTCGATAGACGGACGTCCAGGAGACGACGAAACATTCATATCTTGCCATAAAGGATGCTTTGTATGATCGCGAGGCGCAGCTTCTCGCCGCTCGATTGGACGCTCGCCTTGGACAAAAGCGGCAATTGTCGGAACGCATCCTGCAGATGATGAACCAGGTTTCAGGTCTTAGCATTCAAGCGGAGGCCAAGGGTCGCGAAAGGGACTGGTGTCGGCAGAACTCGACAACCTCCGCTCGCTGCTCCGTCGCGGAGGTGCGGGGCCGAATTGCAGAGACAGAGTTGCAGCTTTTGAACATCGATCAAATGGCCGTGGCCGAGGCCAGCAAGGAACTGGCCGAGATACTCGGCAAGATCAATCAACTGCGAGAAAAGCGTATCGAAGCCGACGACATATTGGCTCCTGTGAGGATCAAGGCCCCGCTATCCGGCTTCTTGCATGAGCTTGCTGTCCACACCAACGGTGGGGTTGTGGCTGCAGGCGAGGTGCTGATGATGCTCGTTCCGGAATTCGCTCAGTTGAATGTTGAACTTCGCGTCGGTCCGCAGGAGGTCGACTCGCTTCATGTGGGCGATAGAGCGCTTGTCAGGATTGTCGGGCTTAACTATGTCACGACGCCTGACCTTGAGGCAACGGTCGAGATGATCGGTGCCGATCTTGTGCAGGACAAGACAAATCATGCCACCTATTATCCCGTTCGGGTTCGTTTCGTTGCGGGTGAATTGCAACGTTTGAGCGACATACGGCTCGTGCCCGGCATGCCTGTCGACGCCTTCGTGACAACTTCTACGCGGACGTTCCTGACCGATCTCTGGGAGCCTATCCGAGATCGAATGGCTCGTGCCGTCCGCGAGAAGTAGGCTGGCATGTTGGCACTCGGCAAAGCGGCGTTTGACAACCTTTGGAAGGGCGGAGCTTCGGATTGGCAAAATTTCTGTCATGTCGACCGGGGTAGTGCCTCTATCGCCTATCTGGAGTTGGCTATCGTAGTACGGTTCGGCGAGCGGATTTCAATTGCCCCCGGTCTGCCCCAGAGGTGGAAATATTTATTCAAATATTTTTGAAAGAATCTTTCTTGGGTATCATATTGAGTTCATTGCGAAAAATGGCTCTCTCTACGAGAGTCGAACTCGTCTTTTCAGAATGAGAATCTGTCATCCTGACCGATAGACGAAGGCGCGTGCCGCGAGGCGGCAACGAGCCTCCTTGAAAAAAAACTTATGAATGCTATGTTGGACGGAATCTAATTTTGTCGGACATAAAGCGAGTCCCACGTCATGAGAAAGCACAGCAGCTCCAAAAAGCCGGCGTCAGGGGACAACGGTCTTCTGACAAAGGTGGGGCGCCACGTGAAGACTGCAAAGTTCGTTGCCGTTAGCAAAGCACGCTTTGATGCCGTGATGAAAGCCGCCGAACATTCCGGCTTGCTCGGGGAAAAAAGCAAGCGAATCGGTGGCCGCATCAGTCCCGCGCTCATCGAGCAGGCGAAGAAGCACACAGGCATTGAAACCGATACCGACCTCATCGAATTCGCCCTGGCGAACGTAGCTCTCGATGACAATTTTGGATCGACTTTCCGGAAGACGCAGGGGACCGTCGATCCTGATTTGAAGCTCGGGTTCTGACGTGTCCGATTTCGACTTCGACGCGGCCCTCCGCTGGGCACGGTTCGATCCGCGAAAAACCTTGGCGCGGCGCGATGATGACAAGCTGCCGTTTCTAAGCGATATGGCAGAGGCCGGGCAAGAGCTCCTTCTCGACACGTGCGTCTACATAGATGGTTTGCAAGGACGTGCCCCTGACATCGTTGCGAACCTGCTCGACATCCGCCATAGCAATCATTCGACGATCGCTGTCCAGGAGCTGATGCACACGGTTGGCGTGCTTGATCCCGAGCATCCCGGCACGAAGGCGGCGGTTCGGCAGATCAGGACGATGATTCGTGAAATGCCGGCGCACCGCATCTTCGTGCCGGATGCTGACACACTGGGACGCGCAGCTCTCCTGTCTGGGATTCTATGTCGATTGCAGGGTTACCAGCGAGATGCCCGCCTACGTGCCCTTCACGACTGCGTCCTCTTCTTGCAGGCGCAAAAGCTCGGCCTCACCGTTCTCACGGCCAATGTGAGTGACTTTGACTATCTGCTTCAGTTGATGCCGACAGGTCGGAGCCTGTTCTATCGCTCAAGCGATTAGCCTGGCGAATAACTCGATTTCGTCCTGCGTCAGGATAACGGGCATGCTTTCGGATGCAACAGCGACGACATCGTCTGGCTCGGTCCAGAAGCCATTGGATCTGTCCGCGAGCCAGCCGAGGTCGCGCCGGCAGTCGTCAGCAAGTGCTAATGGGCTTTGGTAGATGTCATGGAGCGCTCCATGGATGTCGGTCCATCGTAAAGAGCGATCAAGTGGGCTGTCAGATCTTCGACGGAACCATGACCCTGGTTGAAGAGGTCGATCACCGAACTACACAGCAAGGCCGAGCATCGCGGTTCGGGTGCCAAGCCAAAGTGTCCGTACCATGCCTGGACCGCGCCGGACATCAAGCGCAGGTCACTTTCCTTGAATGAAACCCCCAGCACTTAACCGCCCCCGGTCATTTCCGCCCAGGCAATTTAGCCGCGATTGAAATGCCGTCAACTTGGACTAAGGTCCGAACTCCTTTGTCGAGCGGCAGGCTCAAGAGGGCCTGACGCGTGGCCTCCGGCATGTTCATCTGACAACGAACCTCGCCGCATGCAAGAGGAGCCAGATCTCAGCTCCCGACCCAAGTGCATTCATACGCAAGCGTTGTGGCGGAGGAGGAAGCGGAGGATCATCCAGCGGGGACGGTGACTGCGGATGTGATGGAGGCGGATGTGGCGGGGGTGACTGACTGGACGATGATTGCCCGCCGCCATGGCGAAGCCTCAAGCGGAGTCTGCACGGAGCTGGTACGCCATCCTCCCCTTGGTATTCCTGGACCTGCGCTCAGCCAAATTCTGCGCTCATGCGGGCAAGGTCGTCCCACAGGCTTTCGGCAAATCCTCTCAGGACGATAATCTCGAATGTGTCGGCATCGACACAGGTGATATGGGCCGCGATATGTCCGATCAAGGTCGTTGCGGATTGTCCGAGGGGGAATGAGCCGGGCGCAAGATCGACCGCCGTGCCTTTCGAAAGCACGCGCCTGGCCAGCTTGCCGCTGATCCGGATACGCACGCGTCCATGGCTCTGGTCGACGCCGGTTGCGAGCGGTTCGAGCCCGTCGAACAGATCCTTCATGTCCTGATGTGCCATCGGTTCTTCGCCAACAATGAACCACTGTCCGGGCGAAACAGAACGGACGGCGAGGGCGGCCCCTTTGGCAAGGCCGTCGAGGAAGGACGCTACATCGCGTTCGCCGGGCCGGGCGAGCACATGAATGATGACGCCTTCGGGAAGCGGAGAGAGGCTGACGGCAGTAGAAGAGATCACCGGTTTGGCGCCGAGCGCCGGGCGAAGGGTCGGGCGGAAATCAGACATGGAGCCTCTCGTTCTGCGGATCGAAGAAAACCGGGTTGCACAGGCGCGCGGGGGTGAATTCGTTGCGCAGGCCGTTCCAAACCACCACCTCTTCGCCGTGCCGCTCGGATCCGCGCGTGACGAGGGCAAGACCGATGGTGGATCCGACATGGGGTGAAAACGCGCTTGAAGTGACGTAGCCCTGGTCGTTTTCGAGCGTTGCAGCCGCATCCTTGCAGAGAATGTGGGAACCCGTGCGGAACGATTGGTTGGGATCGAGCGGCACAACACCAACCAGGCGCGGCCGGTCGCCAGCCGCAAGACCGTCACGCCCCACCATGGCCTTGCCGATGAAATCGGCCTTTGCGGCCGAAACCATTCTTGCAAAACCGAGATCGGCCGGAACGACGGTGCCGTTGATCTCGTTGTGTGTGACATGGCCCTTTTCGATGCGCATGACGCCTAGCGCTTCGACGCCATAGGGCATGATGCCATCGACTTTCCCGGCGTCCATCAGGGCATCGGCAACGCTTTCGCCGTAACCGGCCGGCACCGCAAGCTCATAGGCAAGTTCGCCCGAGAAGGAAATCCGGAAGAGGCGGCCGTGAAGCGTCCCGTTGAAAAGTGAGATCTCCTTCGCTGCGAGGAAGGGGAAGGCAACGTCGCAGATGTCGTCGTCGACGATCTTTTGGAGAATAGAGCGGGCTTTTGGCCCGGCGATCGCCATCTGCGCCCACTGGTCGGTGACCGACGCGAGGCGAACGTCGAGATCCGGCCACAGCGCCTGCGCGCAGAACTCCAGGTGGTTCATGACGCCTGCGGCATAGGCCGTCGTCGTCGTCATGAAGAAGCGGTCTTCCTCAAGGCGGCTCGTCGTGCCGTCGTCGTAGATCATGCCGTCTTCGCGCAGCATCAGGCCATAGCGGGCCTTGCCGACCGGCAAATTTAGGAAGCCATTGGAATAGATCCGGTTGAGAAATTGTGCCGCGTCTTTGCCGCAGATCTCGATCTTGCCGAGCGTTGAGACGTCGCACAGCCCTGCATTCCGCCGCACGTTCAGCACTTCACGGTCGACGCTTTCGCGCCATGTATTTTCGCCCTTTTGCGGGAACCAGGAGGAGCGATACCATAGGCCGGTCTCGACGAAGACGGCGCCGTTCTTTTCCGCCCAGCCGTGCAGCGGCGACTTGCGCACCGGCTGGAAATGATGTCCGTGATAGGCGCCTGTCAGCGCGCCGAAGGAGACAGGCGTATAGAAAGGCCGGAAGGTCGTCGTGCCGACATCTGCCGGCGAGACGCCGCGCGCTTCAGCCAGAAGTCCGATGGCATTGATATTTGAAAGCTTGCCCTGATCCGTCGCCATACCATTGGTGGTGTAGCGCTTGGCAAGCTCTACATGGCCATAGCCCTCGCTGACGGCAAGGCAGAAATCCTTGCGATGCACGTCATTCTGGAAATCGACAAAGGCCTTGCCCTTGACGCCGGCTATGGACCAGACCGCCTTTTCAGGCGGGGCGACGATATCGTTTTTCACCGCGCCGAATTCAAAAGGTACAGCCTTTAAGCCGAGCCCCACTGCCATGGCTGCGCCTTGCCGCGCGCCGTCCGCAAGGCAGGCGGCAAGGCCGCTAACGGCGCAAGCGGAGCCGGCGAGTGCCATCCCGTTCAGATTGCCCGGTGCGAGGAAGGCTGAATGGTCATCCGACCAGACCGGCTTGCCGCCGCGGTGGCAGGCAAGGTGGATGATCGGGCTGAAACCGCCTGCCATTGCCAGGGCATCAACATTCAGCCGTTCCGTGCGGCCGTTCGAGCGGATATCGATTGCGCTCAACGCCTTGCCGCCCTTGGCATCCGACACCACGGCACCCCTGATGATGCGCGCCGGGCCAAAGTAGCCGCTGCCGCCGTGCTCGCGGGTGTCGACAATGGCGGCAAGATGAATGCCGTGCGCTTCGAGATCGCGGGCCAGTGCATAGCCGCTGTCATTGGTGGTGAAGATCGCTGTCGCCTTGCCGGGGGCAACAGCATAACGGTTAAGATAGTGGCGCATGGCGCTCGCCATCATCACGCCCGGAATGTCGTTGCCGCCAAACACTACCGGACGCTCTTCCGCTCCCGAAGCCAGAACGCTGCGTTTGGCGACAATGCGCCAGAGGCGTTCTACGGGTACGTTGGGTTGCGGTTCAGACACATGCTTTTGCACCCGCTCGATGGCGCCGAAGACATTGCCGTCATACCAGCCGAAGACGGTGGTGCGGGTCAGAAGGGTGACATTCGGCAAGGATTCGAGTTCGCCGACGCAGTCGGCTGCGAACTCGGCTGCCGCCTTGCTGCCGATCGATGCGGTCTCGCTCAAAAGCGCGCCGCCGGCAACCGAGTGCTCGTCGATGAGAATGACGCAGGCTCCGGCACGGCCGGCACTGATCGCGGCAGCCAGGCCCGCCGGGCCGGCACCGATGACGAGCAGGTCGCAATGCGCCCAGCACTTATCATAGGCGTCCGGATCGGCTTCATATGTTGCTTTGCCCAGTCCGGCCGCCTTGCGAATGAAGGGTTCGTAGATCTTTTCCCAGAACGGGGCAGGCCACATGAAGGTCTTGTAGTAGAAACCGGCACCGAGGAAGGGCGACAGCAGGCTGTTCAGTGCGCCGATGTCGACGTCGAGCGACGGCCAGCGGTTTTGGCTTTTCGCTTCGAGTCCGGCATAGAGTTCTTGCATGGTGGCGCGCGTGTTTGGCTCGGTGCGGCCGCCGCGGCCGATGGTCATCAGCGCATTCGGCTCGGCTGCGCCGGCAGTCAGGATGCCGCGCGGCCGGTGATATTTGAAACTCCGGCCGACCAACTGGCGGCCGTTGGCAAGCAGTGCAGAGGCTAGGCTGTCGCCCTCAAGGCCCTGCATCGCCTTGCCGTCGAAGGTGAAAGACAGCGGTTTGGAGCGGTCGATCAGCCCGCCCTTTTGCAAACGGAAGGATGTCATGCGCCAGTACCTTCCTTCTCGCCAGAGGAGGCGTCGCGGCATGCGGCGATCTCATGGGTCACCGTATCGCGGGCGACGACCAGCCACCGCCGGCAGCCGGACGTGTGATGCCAATATTCCTCGTAGGCACCGCGGGGATTGTCGCGCAGATAGACGTAGCCGAACCAATCGTCAGGGCCGGCATCGGGCTTCGGTCGCGCAAGGGCAGCGCCCTTGATGGTGAATTCCTCTTTGGGTCTTCGCCCGCAATGCGGGCAGGGCACGAGACTTGCCATTTCGAATGTCCTTGATCCGCGAAATCAATGAAGGTTGGGCTGGGCGCCTTGGCCCTTTTCGTCGATGAGATAACCGCGCTGAAAGCGGTCGAGGCGGAAGGCCATCGCCGTCTCCTGCGGGACGCCGCGGGCGAGAAGATGGGCAAAGCAAAAGCCCGACGCCGGAGTGGCCTTGAAACCGCCATAACACCAGCCGGCATTCAGGTAGAGATTATCGATATGGGTCCGGTCGATGATCGGCGAACCGTCCATCGACATGTCCATGATGCCGCCCCAGGAGCGCAGCACCCGGACGCGCGACAGCGCCGGGATCATTGCCTTTCCGGCTTCCGCCACATGTTCGACCGTCGCCAGATTGCCGCGCTGGGCATAGGAATTGTAGCCGTCTATGTCGCCGCCGAAGACGAGGCCGCCCTTGTCGGATTGCGAAACGTAGAAGTGCCCGGCGCCGAAGGTGACCACTCCGTCGATGAAAGGCTTCAGGCCTTCCGAGACGAAGGCCTGAAGCACATGGCTTTCGAGCGGCAGTCTGAGGCCAGCCATTCGGGCGACCTGCGAGGAATTGCCGGCTGCTGCGAGCGCCAGCTTGCCGCAGCCAATGAAGCCCCGACTGGTTTCGACGCCGGTTACCTGCCCGTTGCTTAAACGGATGCCGGTCACCTCGCAGCCCTGGATGATGTCAACGCCGCGCTGATCGGCACCGCGCGCATAGCCCCAGGCGACCGCGTCATGGCGAACGGTGCCGCCGCGCTTCTGCAGCAGGCCGCCCTGGATCGGGAAACGGGCATTGTCGTAGTCGAGAAAGGGCAGCAGCTTCTCGACCGAAGCGCGGTCGAGAAGCTCGGCGTCGACGCCGTGCAGCCGCATGGCGTTGCCGCGGCGGGTATAGGCGTCGCGCTGCCCGTCCGAGTGGTAGAGATTGAGCACGCCGCGCTGCGACACCATGGCGTTGAAGTTGAAATCGCGCTCGAGCCCCTCCCACAGCTTCATGGAAAGCTCGTAGAACGGATTGTTGCCCGCCAGCAGGTAGTTGGAGCGGATGATCGTCGTATTGCGGCCGACATTGCCGGAACCGACATAGTTCTTCTCCAGCACCGCCACATTGGTGATGCCGAATTCCTTGGCGAGGTAGTAGGCCGTAGCAAGACCGTGTCCGCCACCGCCGACGATGATCACGTCGTAATGCGGCTTGGGCTCGGGCTGCCGCCAGGCGGGCGCCCAGTTCCTGTTTCCAAAAAGCCCGTTTAAGAAGATGGACAGTGCCGAGTAGCGCATCGATGCCGCTTTCCAAGAAAGACCTGTTGCCGGTCTCATAGCACGGGAAAGTGGTTGGGCGTTGCATTCATGGGACATTATAATGTAATTTTAGGACATGAACGCTGGCGACCAGAAGAACCTACAGCGGATCGGCTTCGTCCTCGTGCCGAACTTCGCGCTGATGTCCTACGCCTCGGCGACCGAGCCGTTGCGGGCGGCAAACCTGATTGCCGGGAGTGCTCTTTACGAAGCGATCCCGTTATCGGCAGATGGTCTTCCGGTCTGCAGCTCGTCCGGCCTGACGATCAGTTGCAACAGCCTTTCGGAGGCCGGCGGCGCCTGTCATACGATCTATGTCTGTGCCGGCGGCGATCCGCAAGACTGGGACGCAACTGCCTCCCTGCGTGCGCCGCTGAGGAAGTTCGCGCGAAACGGCGTGCGGATCGGCGGCATATCGAGCGGCTCCTACGTGCTGGCATCGGCGGGCCTGCTCGACAACAGCGACTTTACGATCCACTGGGAACATGCCCCCGTTCTGAAAGAGGCATTCCCGCACCTTTCCCCGCGCCAGGCGCGGTTCGTCATCGATGGTGCACGCGTGACCTGTGGCGGAGGGGTGGCGCCGCTCGACATGATGCACGCCGTCATTTCCGAGCGGATGGGCGCCGATTTTGCCCGCCGGGTGAGCGATTGGTACCTGCATACTGCCGTCGCCGAGCCGAGCGATCCGCAGCGGGCATCGGCTGCCAAGCGCTTCGGGACCAATCACCCGGCGCTTCTAACCGTGTTGGAGAAGATGGAGACTGCGATCGAAAATCCGCTCAGCCGTGCAGAGATGGCGAGACTGGCCGGTATCAGCGCGCGCCATCTCGATCGCCTCTTTCTCAAGCATCGCGGCATGACCTTCCTCGATACTTACCGGCAGATGCGCCTGCGGCACGGCCGCCGGCTGCTGGAGCAAAGCCCGCTGTCGATTTCGGAGATCGCCTTTGCCACCGGCTTTTCGAGTCCCGGCCATTTCTCCAGATCCTTCAAAGCGACGTTCGGTGAAAACCCGACGGATGCGCGGCGGTAAGATAACAGGAGACCGTTCGCGCATATTGCGGTCAGTCCCAAGCGGTCGGCTGCGAAATATCTAGCACCCACCCGAGCGCGTTTTTCTCCTGTAAGTCGGGCCTGTTTTGGGGGCATCCAAACACGGGTCTTTCGCATGCCCATTGAGAACGGGCGTCGGTTTTTCCTTTGAATCGTGAAAGGTTTCCTGAGAGGATAAGTTTTGCTTTCTCCGGAGACATCATGCCTTCCAAGACACAGATCGAAAACGCCGTGGCGCTGGATCAGAATCCGCACGCGGTTCGCGAACCGCGCGTCAACAATCTGGAGATGGCGATCGGACACGAAGTCCGCAATTTCCGCAAGAAGCTCGGCATCACCGTCACCGACCTGTCTGCGGCGACTGGCATTTCGCTCGGTATGCTGTCGAAGATCGAGAACGGCAATATTTCGCCGTCGTTGACGACACTGCAAACGCTCTCCAGGGCGCTCGGCGTTCCGATGACTGCCTTCTTTCGTCGCTTCGAGGAGCCACGGAATGCAACCTTCGTCAAGGCGGGTGAAGGGGTGAATATCGAGCGTCGCGGCACGCGTGCCGGACATCAATACAGCCTGCTCGGCCATATAGACAACAATACCAGCGGCGTCACGGTCGAGCCCTATCTGATCACCCTGACTGCCGAATCCGACGTCTTTCCCACCTTCCAGCACGACGGAATGGAGTTTCTCTATCTTTTGGAGGGGGAGGTGGTCTACCGCCATTCTGATGCCCTTTACCGGATGCAACCCGGCGACAGCCTGTTCTTCGACGCGGATGCGCCACATGGGCCGGAGGAGCTCGTCAAACTTCCCTGCCGCTATCTTTCGATCATTTCCTATCCGCAGCAGAAGGCCGTCAGCGACTAGTTTATTGCCTTAAAAGAAAAAATTATTCTTCGTAGTTGATTATCGCCAAGCCCTCTGGTAGCACTCGTTCAGACACGAACGGAGGTTGCCAGGTCATGTGCGGCATTGTTGGACTGTTTCTCAAAGACCGGAGCCTCGAGCCCCAGCTGGGCCAGCTGCTCTCGGAAATGTTGATCACCATGACGGATCGCGGTCCGGACTCTGCCGGAATCGCAATCTACGGCTCGGCTGCCGAGGGAAAAGCGAAGGTGACGATCCAGTCGGCCAAGCCGGAGGCGGATTTCGCCGGACTGGAAAATGACTTGGCGGAAGCCGGAATACCGGCGAACGTCAGCATCAAGAGCACCCATGCCGTCATTGCGATCGCTGCCGACAAACTTACGGCGATCCGGCCGCTTCTAACCGCGCTTCGGCCCGATGTGCGTGTCATGGGCTCCGGCGATAGCGTCGAGATATACAAGGAAACCGGCCTGCCGAAGGATGTCGTCGCCCGTTTCAGCGTCCGCTCCATGGGCGGCACGCACGGCATTGGCCATACCCGCATGGCGACGGAATCGGCGGTCACGACGCTCGGTGCGCACCCGTTTTCGACCGGTTCCGATCAATGCCTGGTGCACAACGGTTCGCTGTCGAACCACAACAACCTGCGCCGCGAGCTGGTGCGGGAGGGCATGACCTTCGAAACCCAGAACGACTCGGAAGTTGCAGCGGCCTACCTCACCTCCGAAATGGCCAAGGGCAAGGATCTCGGGCAGGCGCTGACCGGTGCGCTCGACGACCTCGACGGCTTCTTCACCTTTGTGGTTGGCACCAAATCCGGCTTCGGCGTCGTGCGCGATCCGATTGCCTGCAAGCCCGCTGTCATGGCCGAAACGGACCAGTACGTCGCTTTCGGTTCCGAATACCGGGCGCTCGTCAAGCTGCCGGGTATCGAAACGGCGCGCATCTGGGAGCCTGAGCCTGCAACCGTCTATTTCTGGGATCACCAGAAAGCTGCCTGAGCGGCAGCTCCTGCGCATTCTCCAAGGGTTTTTGAAAACATGCCTGTCATTGATCTCGCCGTCACCCCTTTGCGTGACCTCAACAGCGCCCTGCACAGCATCCAGCAGGGTTCGAACGATCTTTCCTTCGAGGTCGTCAATCCGCGCGGCAGCCATTCGGTTGCCGTAGGCATCGATACGCCTGTCACGGTCGATGTGAAGGGGTCCGTCGGCTATTACTGCGCCGGAATGAACGACGGCGGAGCCGTTACCGTTCATGGTTCGGCAGGCCCGGGCGTGGCGGAAAACATGATGTCGGGCACAGTCGTGATCGAAGGCGACGCTTCCCAGTATGCGGGCGCAACGGGCCGTGGCGGTCTGCTGGTCATCAAGGGCAATGCAGCGTCGCGCTGCGGCATCTCGATGAAAGGCATCGACATTGTCGTTCACGGCAATATCGGCCACATGTCCGCCTTCATGGGCCAATCCGGTCACCTGGTGGTCCTCGGCGATGCCGGCGATGCGCTGGGCGATTCGCTTTACGAGGCGAAGCTTTTCGTACGCGGCTCGGTCAAGAGCCTTGGGGCGGACTGCATCGAAAAGGAGCTGCGGCCCGAGCATCTGACGAAGCTGGCCGAACTCCTGGAAAAGGCAGGCGCAACCGGCGTGAGGCCCGAGGAATTCAAGCGCTACGGCTCGGCCCGCAATCTTTACAATTTCAATATTGACAACGCCGACGCGTATTAAGGCGAGGGACCATCATGAGCTATCACAACCCCTATACCCCGCCGCGCAAGTCTGCGACCTTCGACGATTATACGCTGGCGGAAATCCGCCGCGCTGCGGCGACCGGCATCTACGATATTCGTGGCGCAGGCACCAAACGCAAGGTTCCACATTTCGATGACCTGCTGTTTCTCGGCGCGTCGATCTCGCGCTATCCGCTCGAAGGTTACCGCGAGAAGTGCGACACGTCGGTCGTCCTCGGCACGCGCTTCGCCAAGAAGCCCATTCACCTGAAGACGCCGATCACCATTGCCGGCATGAGCTTCGGCGCCCTTTCGGGCAATGCCAAGGAAGCGCTCGGACGCGGTGCGACGATCGCCGGGACCTCCACCACCACCGGAGACGGCGGGATGACCGATGAAGAGCGCGGCCATTCACAGATATTGGTCTACCAGTATCTGCCGTCGCGTTACGGCATGAATCCCAAGGATCTGCGACGTGCCGATGCCATTGAAGTGGTTGTCGGCCAAGGCGCAAAGCCCGGCGGCGGCGGCATGCTGCTTGGCCAGAAGATCTCCGATCGCGTCGCCCACATGCGCAACCTTCCCAAGGGCATAGACCAGCGTTCGGCGTGCCGCCATCCGGACTGGACCGGCCCGGACGACCTTGAGATCAAGATCATGGAACTGCGCGAGATCACCGATTGGGAAAAGCCCATCTACGTGAAGGTCGGCGGCGCGCGTCCCTATTACGATACGGCTTTGGCGGTGAAGGCCGGCGCGGATGTCGTTGTCCTCGACGGCATGCAGGGTGGCACTGCAGCCACGCAGGACGTTTTCATCGAACATGTCGGCATGCCGATCCTCGCCTGTATCCGCCCCGCAGTTCAGGCGCTGCAGGATCTCGCAATGCATCGCAAGGTGCAACTGATTGTTTCGGGCGGCATCCGCTCCGGTGCGGACGTCGCAAAGGCTCTGGCGCTCGGTGCCGACGCCGTTGCAATCGGTACGGCGGCGCTGGTTGCACTTGGCGATAACGACCCGAGATGGGAAGACGAATACCGAAAGCTCGGTACCACAGCCGGCGCATATGATGACTGGCACGAAGGCAGGGATCCGGCTGGCATTACGACACAGGATCCGGAACTGGCGGCTCGCCTGGATCCGATTGCCGCCGGCCGCCGCCTCGCCAACTATCTGAAGGTCATGACGCTCGAAGCCCAGACCATCGCTCGTGCCTGCGGCAAGAACCACCTGCACAACCTGGAGCCGGAAGATCTTTGCGCGCTGACCATGGAGGCGGCTGCCATGGCGCAGATCCCGCTCGCTGGGACGAGCTGGTATCCGGGCAAGGGTGGCTTCTGAAACCGCATCGAAACAGCGAGCCGCATTTGGGAGGATGCGGCTCGTTTCCGTTGAGTGTCTGAATACAAAAAGGGGAATGACATGACACTGGATCTCTCGACATATGCCGCGGACAACGGCATCAAATATTTCATGATCAGCTTTACCGATCTGTTTGGAGGCCAGCGCGCCAAACTCGTGCCGGCCGAAGCGATCGCAGACATGCAAAAAGACGGCGCGGGTTTTGCGGGCTTTGCCACCTGGCTCGATCTGACGCCTGCCCATCCCGATCTTTTCGCCATTCCGGACGCATCCTCGGTCATCCAGCTCCCCTGGAAAAAAGATGTGGCCTGGGTCGCAGCCGACTGCGTCATGGAAGATCAACCTGTCGAGCAGGCTCCCCGCGTTCTCCTCAAGAGACTGATTGGCGAAGCTGAAAAGGCGGGCCTGCGCGTCAAGACCGGTGTCGAGCCGGAATTCTTCCTGATCTCGCCAGACGGTTCGAAGATTTCCGACGAGTTCGATAATGCCGAAAAGCCCTGCTATGATCAGCAGGCTGTCATGCGCCGCTACGACGTCATCGCCGAGATCTGCGACTGCATGCTGAAACTGGGCTGGAAGCCCTATCAGAACGATCATGAGGATGCCAACGGCCAGTTCGAGATGAACTGGGAATATGACGATGCGCTGCAGACGGCAGACAAGCATTCCTTCTTCAAATTCATGGTGAAGTCGGTTGCCGAGAAACACGGTCTTCGCGCCACCTTCATGCCGAAGCCTTTCAAGGGCCTGACTGGCAACGGCTGCCATGCCCATATCTCGGTCTGGGACCTCGAGGGTAGAAACAATGCGTTTGCCGACAAGGCGATGCCGTTTGGTCTTTCCGCCAAAGGCAAGACCTTCCTCGGAGGCATCATGAAACATGCCTCGGCGCTGGCCGCGGTGACCAATCCGACCGTCAATTCGTATAAGCGCATCAACGCGCCGCGGACGATCTCCGGTGCGACCTGGGCGCCGAACACGGTGACTTGGACCGGCAACAACCGCACGCATATGGTGCGCGTGCCGGGCCCTGGCCGCTTCGAATTGCGGCTGCCCGACGGTGCGGTCAATCCTTATCTGCTGCAGGCAATCATCATCGCGGCGGGACTTTCTGGTCTTCGCAGCAACGCCGATCCGGGGCCGCATCACGACATCGACATGTACCGCGACGGACATACTGTGACCGATGCCCCTAAACTACCGCTCAATCTGTTGGATGCACTTCGCGAGTACGAGAAAGACACCGAACTGCAAGCCGCCCTCGGCTCCGAGTTCTCGGCGGCCTATCTGAAGCTAAAGCGGGGCGAGTGGAACACCTATTGCTCGCAGTTTACCGCCTGGGAGCATGAAACGACCCTCGACGTCTGATCTTTTCCCCGCTGCCCTTTGCGGCCTTCCCCCACTGCGCCCGGGTGTCTTTTTGACATCGCTGCAAGAGAGCCTGCCATGACGCAATTCATCCTGACGGTCACCTGCAAATCAACGCGCGGCATCGTGGCCGCCTTGTCCGGTTACCTGGCGGACGCCGGCTGCAACATCGTCGACTCGTCGCAATTTGACGACCTCGATACCGGTCTCTTCTTCATGCGTGTCAGCTTCCTGTCTGAAGAGGGCCTCGGTCTTGCGGAGCTTACCGAAGGTCTAAAGCCGATCGCCGCAAAGTTCACGATGGAAGCTCATATCCACGATGGCGCGCGCCGCATGAAGGTCATGCTGATGGTCTCGCGCTTTGGCCATTGCCTCAACGATCTTCTCTATCGCTGGAAAATTGGCGCGCTGCCGATCGATATCGTCGGCGTCGTCTCCAATCATTTCGATTACCAGAAAGTGGTGGTCAATCATGATATACCGTTCCACCATATTCCGGTGACCAGGGAGAACAAGCCGCAGGCGGAAGCCAGGATCATGGACCTGGTGGAAGGAACCGGCACCGAACTTATCGTGCTCGCACGCTACATGCAGATCCTTTCTGATCGCATGTGCACCGAGATGTCGGGCAAGATCATCAATATCCACCACTCCTTCCTGCCGAGCTTCAAGGGCGCCAATCCATACAAGCAGGCCTATGGTCGCGGTGTAAAGCTGATCGGCGCGACGGCTCATTACGTCACCGCAGATCTCGACGAAGGTCCAATCATCGAACAGGACACGGTGCGCGTCACCCATGCCCAGAGCCCTGAAGACTATGTTTCGCTGGGCCGGGACGTCGAGGCGCAGGTTCTGGCGCGCGCCATACACGCGCATATCCATCGCCGAACCTTCATCAACGGCAACCGCACCATCGTCTTTCCGCCAAGCCCGGGGAGCTACGCGTCCGAGCGCATGGGGTAATATGCAGCGTGCGCGAATAACCGCGCCGCCAGTTGCAATCGTCCGACCCTGTCGATAAGTATTTGGTACGCCATAATATGGTGTGGCCGGTTTCATTCCGGGCGACGCCGGGCGAGCATGACATATCAAGACAGGGGCGGACAATGGCGGTTGGTTTGAAAGATTCGACGATCAAAGTGGAACGGCCCGCTAAAACCCTGCGCGAACTGGCGCTTGACAAGGTTCGCGAGGCAATCGACAGCGGCCATTTCAAGCCCGGTGATCGTCTGGTGGAGCGAGATCTCTGCGCCCAGCTTGGCGTAAGTCGGACGATTGTTCGCGAGGTGCTACGCCATCTCGAGTCGGAAGGCCTTGTTGCAAATCTTCCGAACAAGGGTCCGATCGTGGCCCGGCTCGATGCTGATGAAGCGCGACAAATCTATGAAATACGCGGAGCGCTGGAGGGCATGGCGGCGCGCCTGTGCGCCGAGCGTCGCGATCCTACAATCGTTGAGGCGCTCGAGGCGGCGCTGGATGATATTCGCCAGTGTTACCAAAAAAAAGACATGCCGGGCGTGCTGGCCAGTACCTCGGCCTTTTACCAGGCGCTCTTCAGCAAGGTCGATCGCCACGTTGCCTGGGGTGTTGTCAATCTTCTGACTGTCCGGATCAATCATCTCCGCTCGATGACGATCAAGACGGATAACCGCGACGTAGAGGGTCCCGCACAGATGGAGCGGATCATCGAGGCGATCAGGCGGGGGGATGGTGAAGGCGCCTATCGCGCTGCGATGGACCATGTAACAAGCGCGGCAGCCATCGCCGAGGCCGTAATTTCTGCCCAATCGCCGGCTGTCTGACATCTTCGTCGTTGACGTGAAGCACAGCGGTCATTGCCGGGTGCTGCTGCTGCTTACTGATGTTGCGGAAGCAAGAGATTTGACGCGTTCGATTGGCTCAATCTCACGCGCAAAGTACATTGTTTCCCGCAAATCGGTGCGGCGCTGCACGTTCAGTCAAAATCAGGACCACTTGCCGAACACGTGCGCCAGAATGAGCGCGGTCGGAGCTGTTACCGTGCCGCGACTGTTGCAAAGCGCGTTCGCGCAGTCATCACCACCTTGTCAACTCATCAACGTCGAGATTTCCTTGAACGTCTTGAAATGACGGCTTGGTGGGATCTTCGTGCCCCGAGTGAAGCTCTCATTGCCAATCATGAGGCGTTTGCGAAACGAGCAACTTGCAAGATCGGATGGAGACGCGCCGAGGAGCGAATCTGGCTCTAAACAAGGCGGAATGTCTCGCCTCTATGAACTCGCAAATGGGGCGTGATCAAGCATGAACTCTATAAGTAACTGATCTAAAAGCAAAATCTACTGGGAAGACGCTAGAGCCGCCTGTTCCGAACAAGGCTATTGACGAATTAATATTATGGCATACCATAACACCATATGTAGCTGAGGACGTCGCATGAGCATCCAGATTCGCAAGACGCTGTTGCAAGTTGAAACTACCCTGATCGAAGGCGGAAAAGCCGCGCCGCTGCCGCTGAAACTGTATTCGGCTTTCGCGGTGGTTAAGAATCCATGGGCAGGCAAAGGCTTTGTCGAGGACCTCAAGCCGGAAATCCATGCGGGCGCCCCTGTGCTCGGAGAATTGCTCACTCGCATGATCATCGAAGCCGTTGGTTCGGGCAAAGCCGTCGAAGGTTATGGCAAGGCCGCTGTCGTCGGTCTCGACGGCGAAATCGAGCACGCTTCAGCGCTCATCCACACACTGCGTTTTGGCAATCACTACCGCAATGCCGTCGGCGCCAAGTCTTATCTTGCCTTCTGCAATACCCGCGGCCCGGCCAATGCGCCGATCATGATCCCGCTGATGGACAAGAACGACGAGGGCCGCCGTTCGCATTACCTGACCATTCAGACAGCCATTGCTGATGCCCCGGCCGCCGACGAGATCGTCGTAGCACTGGGTGCGTCCGTTGGAGGGCGTCCGCATCATCGCATCGGCGACCGCTATCAAGACCTCAAGGATCTTGGTCACGACGTCACCAATCCTGCAGGCGTTTAAGAAAGGTCAGCTGGCGCCATGCAAACGAGACACTCCACATCGTTGCAAGAGGCATCGATGCAGTTCCAACGCCAGCAAACCATCAACGGCGTCTCATACTTCGAGGCCGGTGAGGGCGAACCGTTGGTTCTGATCCATGGCGTCGGCATGCGGGTCGAGGCTTGGGCCCCGCAGATCGCGATGTTTGCCAAGACGCATCGTGTCGTCGCCGTGGACATGCCTGGACATGGACAAAGCGCCAAATTGCCGACCGGAAGCAAACTTGAGGACTTCGTTGCCTGGTTCGGCCGCTTTCTCGACGAGTTGAACATCGATGCCGCCAATGTCGCCGGCCATTCCATGGGAGCTCTGATTTCCGGTGGAGCTGCTGCTACCTTCGGCAGGCGGATCCGGCGGGTCGCATATCTTAACGGCGTCTATCGCCGCAGTCCCGAGGCAAAAGCAGCGGTCATGTCTCGCGCAGCCGCAATCCGCGCCAACGGCGTTGACCGTGACGGCCCGCTGGAACGGTGGTTTGGCGACGATGACAATAGCCTTTCGGCGCGCGATCTCACGCGTGGCTGGCTGGGCATGGTCGATCCCGAGGGTTACGCCATCGCCTATTGCGCCTTTGCCGGCGGCGACGATACCTATGCGGAACGCTGGCGAGATGTCCGCTGCCCAGCTTTGTTCTTGACAGGCTCCGACGATCCCAATTCGACGCCGGAAATGGCGGCGCAGATGGCGGCGATTACCCGAAATGGCTGGGCTCGTATCGTCGACGGGCATCGGCACATGGTTAATCTCACCGCGCCTCATACCGTCAATAGGCTGCTTGCGGAATGGCTTGAACATCGAGAGGAGGAGCGGAGATGACGCCAGAGTCCATCGATCCACGCGCACTGAGAGACGCCTTCGGCGCTTTTCCGACCGGCGTAACGGTCGTGACCACCCGCGATTGCCACGACCGGCCGATCGGCTTTACAGCAAACTCATTTACGTCGGTGTCCCTCGATCCGCCTCTCCTGCTTGTCTGCTTGGCAAAGACCTCACGCAACTATGCGACGATGACGGGTGCGAGGCACTTTGCAATCAACGTCCTCTCGGAAAGTCAAAAAGATGTGTCGAACACCTTTGCGCGGCCAGTCGAGGACCGTTTCGCCGCAGTCGAATGGTCTGAAGGCAAGGCCGGCAGTCCAATATTCGCGAATGTCGCGGCGTGGTTCGAGTGCGCCATGGAGAAGATGGTGGAAGCTGGCGACCACGTCATCCTGATGGGACGCATCACGGCCTTCGAGAATACCGGCCGCAACGGATTGGGCTATGCCCGCGGCGGTTACTTCACCCCAATCCTTACAAGCCGGGCCGTTTCGGCCGCAGCGGAAGGCAATATTGAGCTAGGTGCCGTTCTGGAGCGCGACGGCGATGTTCTCCTTCTCGGCGATGACATGCTCTTTCTGCCTGGCTGTGACGGCAAGGAAGGCAGCCCGACCGAAATTCTGCGAGATTATCTTGAAGATCTGACCGGGCTGAAGGTTACGATCGGTTTCCTGTATTCGGTCTATGAAGACAAGAGCGAGGGAAAGCAGCACATTGTCTACCGTGCCTTTGCATCGGAAGGCGATCCGGCCGCTGGACGATTCCTGAAGCCCAAAACACTGACTGCCGATCAATTCAAGACAAGTTCGACCGCCGATATCATCGCGCGTTTTGCGCTGGAGAGTTCGATCGGCAATTTCGGGGTTTATTTCGGGGATGAGTCTGTTGGAACGGTCCGCCCGGTTGCAGCGAAGGTGGCGCAAGCATGAAGTTTTCTCTCTTCGTCCACATGGAACGCCTCGACGCAAGCCAGAGTCACAAAAGCCTGTATGACGAGTTCGTGGCTCTTTGCGAGATCGCTGACAAAGGTGGCATGCATGCGATTTGGACGGGCGAGCATCACGGCATGGATTTCACCATCGCGCCCAACCCCTTCGTGACGATCGCCGACCTGGCGCGCCGGACGTCGCAAGTGAGATTAGGCACAGGAACGGTGATCGCACCATTCTGGCATCCGATCAAGCTTGCCGGCGAGGCGGCCATGACCGACATCATCTGCGACGGCAGGCTCGATATCGGGATTGCCCGTGGCGCCTATTCGTTCGAATACGAGCGTCTGCTTCCCGGTCTGGATGCCTGGGCCGCTGGCCAGCGCATGCGCGAGCTCATTCCGGCTGTCAAAGGTATTTGGAAGGGCGACTACGCTCACGACGGCGAGTTCTACAAGTTTCCGTCAACCACGTCGGCGCCGAAACCGCTGCAAAAGCCCAATCCACCGATCTGGGTCGCAGCCCGTGATCCGAATTCCCACGAATTCGCCGTTGCCAACGGCTGTAACGTGCAGGTCACCCCGCTTTGGCAGGGTGATGACGAGGTGGAAGCGCTGATGGGGCGGTTCAATGACGCCTGCGCGAAGCATCCGACGATCGAGCGGCCCAAGATCATGCTGCTGCGTCATACCTATGTCGGTTCGTCGGACGCAGACATCGCACAGGCGGCCCATGAGCTCAGCCTGTATTACAACTACTTCTTCGCGTGGTTCAAGAACGAGAAGCCGGTCGCGCAAGGTCTCATTGAGCGAATTCCCGAAGCTGAAATCAGCTCAAACGCCATGCTGTCGGACGCCGTCATGCGCACCAACAACGTTGTAGGAAGTCCACAAACCGTAATCTCGCGCCTCAAGACCTATGAGGCCATGGGCTATGACGAATATTCCTTCTGGATCGATACGGGTATGAGCTTCGAGCGCAAGAAAGCATCGCTTCAGCGCTTCCTCGCCGAAGTGATGCCGGCATTTGCGGAGTAAAGCCTATGCAGCGTTTCCAGTATTATATCGATGGTCAATTCCTGGACGGTGAAGCACGCTTCCCAAGCGTTGATCCGGCCTCCGGGAAGGAATGGGCTGACTTGCCGGAAGCGCGCGAAGGTGATGTGGATCGGGCGGTCAACGCCGCCGAACAGGCACTCTATAACGGGGCCTGGTCAAAGATGACGGCCACGCAACGCGGCAAGCTCATCTACCGGCTCGCTGATCTGGTCGCAGCCAATGCACAGAAGCTCGCAGTGCTCGAGACTCGCGACACAGGAAAGATCATCCGGGAAACGTCGGCGCAGATCGCCTATGTCGCGGACTACTACCGCTATTACGCCGGCATCGCCGACAAGATTGAAGGATCTTATCTTCCCATCGACAAGCCTGACATGGATGTCTGGCTTCGCCGTGAGCCGATCGGTGTCGTTGCGATGGTCGTGCCCTGGAATAGCCAGCTGTTCTTGTCTGCCGTCAAAATCGGCCCGGCTCTTGCGGCCGGCTGCACGATGGTCGTCAAGGCCTCGGAAGACGGGCCGGCGCCGCTTCTGGAATTTGCGCGCCTCGTTCACGAGGCAGGCTTTCCTGCGGGCGTCGTCAATATCATCACCGGCTTTGGCGCATCCTGCGGGGCAGCACTGAGCCGCCATCCTAAGATCGCGCATGTTGCCTTCACCGGTGGCCCCGAAACGGCGCGTCATATCGTGCGAAACTCGGCGGAGAACCTTGCCTCCACCTCGCTCGAACTGGGCGGCAAGTCACCATTCATCGTTTTCGCCGACGCAGACCTTGAGAGTGCTGCCAATGCTCAGGTCGCGGGCATCTTTGCTGCGACGGGCCAAAGCTGTGTCGCCGGTTCGCGCCTGATTGTCGAGCGGCGTGTCAAGGAGGAGTTCTTGACCCTCTTGAAGGGCAAGGCTGAGGCGATCCTTATCGGGGCGCCGTTGGACATGGCGACCGAGGTCGGTCCGCTTGCAACACGGCGCCAGCAGGAGCACATAGCAGCGCTCGTCGACAAGTCCGTTCAAAGCGGTGCTCGCCTTGTCACCGGCGGCCACAGGCCCGGCGGTGAAGGCTATTACTTCCCGCCGACAATTCTTGACTGCGACGGCGTCAATTCCCCTTCGCTGGTCAACGAATTCTTCGGTCCGGTTCTGTCCGTCGTCTCGTTCGAAACAGAAGCCGAAGCGCTCGCGCTTGCGAACGATACGCATTATGGGCTTGCCGCTGGCGTGTTCACCCAAAACCTGACGCGGGCTCATCGCCTGATGAAGGGGATTCGCGCCGGTGTCGTTTGGGTCAACACCTATCGCGCCGTCTCGCCGATCGCGCCATTTGGCGGCTTCGGTCTGTCCGGGCATGGCAGGGAAGGCGGCATGGCCGCAGCGCTCGACTACACCCGGACGAAAACGATCTGGCTGAGGACGTCGGACGACCCGATTCCTGATCCTTTCGTGATGCGGTGATGGCGATGTTTTACGAGATCCGGACTTACAGACTGAAGAACGGTGCGATCCCGCAATATCTGAAGGTAGTGGAAGAGGAGGGGATAGCCATTCAAAAGAGCCATCTCGGCAACCTCGTCGGCTACTTCTATTCGGAGATCGGCACCATCAACGAGATTGTCCACATCTGGGCGTTCTCGAGCCTGGACGATCGTGAGGCAAGGCGCATGCGCCTTATGGCTGACCCTCGGTGGCAGGCCTTTCTGCCGAAAATTCGCGATCTGATCGAAGTGGCGGAAAACAAGATTATGAAGGCAACCAGCTTCTCTCCAAAAAGCGGGAACGGATTGCCGGCATAGGAATGCGCATAAGACACTCGAAAACAAGGAAAAGGGAACATGAAACACACAATTGCATTCACGGCCTTGGCGGCAATCATGGCAGTAGCCATTCCTGCGAAAGCCGAAACGCTCGTCTTCTCAAGCTGGGGAGGGACGACGCAGGACGCGCAAAAGGCAGCCTGGGCGAACCCATATACGGAAAAGACCGGACTGCAAGTGGTGCAGGATGGCCCCACTGATTACGGCAAGCTGAAGGCCATGGTCGAGGCGAACCAGGTAACCTGGGACGTCGTCGATGTCGAAGGTGACTATGCCGCGCAGGCAGGCAAAAACGGACTGCTTGAGAAGCTGGATTTCTCCGTCATCGACAAGTCCAAGCTCGATCCGCGTTTCGTAACGGATTATTCCGTCGGCAGCTTCTACTATTCCTTTGTGATCGGCTGCAATGCGGATGCGGTTGCTGCTTGCCCGAAGACCTGGGCCGATCTGTTCGACACGGCGAAGTTTCCAGGCAAGCGCACCTTCTATAAATGGTCGGCGCCCGGTGTGATTGAAGCGGCGCTCCTGGCTGACGGTGTTGCCGCCGACAAGCTCTATCCGCTTGACCTCGATCGAGCATTCAAGAAGCTCGATACGATCAAGTCGGAGATTATCTGGTGGTCCGGCGGCGCTCAGTCGCAGCAGTTGCTGGCATCCGCCGAAGCACCGTTCGGAAGCCTCTGGAACGGCCGCATGACAGCGCTCGCCAAAAGCGGCGTTAACGCCGAGACCTCCTGGGAGCAGAATATTACCGCTGCGGATTCGCTTGTCGTTCCGAAAGGCGCTGCGAATCTCGAGGCGGCCATGAAGTTCATCGCATTGGCAACCTCGGCAGAACCGCAGGCAGCGCTTGCAAAAGCCACTGGATACGCGCCGATCAATCTGGAATCGGCCAAGTTGATGGATGCCGAGACGGCCAAGACACTGCCGGATCAGCAAACGGCCAGCCAAGTCAATGCGGACATGAGCTATTGGGCAAAAAACCGGGATGCCATCGGCGAGCGGTGGTACGCATGGCAGGCAAAATAGGTTGAAATGCAGCGCAATGCACGGCGGACCCATGCCCGCCGTGCTGAAAGTGCAGCGTGCTCGGTCGGCCCCGAGAACCTGCGGCGCTTGTGGGAACGTTCGGGCAGGAAGGACTGTCATGTCGACCTATAGTGATGCTTCCAGCGTGAGCGCGCCGCAGCCAAGAGCGCTCAGGCCAACAGGTTTCAGCGGCATCGTCCCGGCTCTTACCTTCGTGGCCATCTTCTTCATCGTGCCGGTGACGGCATTGTTGCTGCGAAGTGTATTGGAGCCGGCTCCCGGCTTCGGCAACTATGCTGAGCTGCTTGGATCTGCGACTTATCTCAAGATTTTCGCCAATACCTTCATCGTATCAGCGTTGGTGACCATTATTTCGCTCTTGATCGGCTTTCCCGTCGCCTGGGCGCTGGCAATCATGCCTGGACGGCTGGCATCGGTGATTTTTGCGATCCTGCTGCTGTCGATGTGGACAAATCTGCTGGCGCGCACCTATGCCTGGATGGTGCTTTTGCAACGGACCGGTCTCATCAACAAGATGCTGATGGGCATGGGGCTCATCAATCAGCCGTTGCCGCTCGTCAACAATCTGACAGGTGTGACGATCGGCATGACCTATATCATGCTGCCCTTCATCATCCTGCCGCTCTACGGCGTGATCAAGAAGATCGACCCTGCAATCCTGCAGGCGGCTGCCCTTTGCGGTGCCAGCCGGTGGCAATGTCTCACGCGCGTTCTCCTGCCGCTGGCCGTGCCGGGCATGGCTGCCGGTGCCCTCATGGTCTTCGTCATGTCGCTTGGCTATTTCGTTACCCCCTCGCTTCTCGGGGGTACGGCGAACATGATGCTGGCCGAGCTGATTGCCCAGTTCGTGCAGTCCCTGGTCAATTGGGGCATGGGGGGAGCGGCTGCCCTGGTACTGCTCGTTGTAACGCTTTCGCTCTATGTCGTTCAGCTGCGTTTCTTTGGCAGCCAGAACACCGGAGGGCGCTGACATGCTGCTTAACTTCGATCGTCTCGGCTGGTGGAAATACGCGCTTGTGGCGATCACCATCCTGGCGGCAGCCTTCTTGATGCTGCCGATCGTCTTTATCGCGGCGCTCTCCTTCGGCTCCTCGCAGTGGCTGATCTTTCCGCCTCCTGGCTGGACGCTGCAATGGTATCGGGAACTTCTGGCCGATCCCCGGTGGCTGGAATCGGCCTGGACGAGCTTTAAGATCGCATCGATCGTCACCGTGCTTTCCGTTCTGCTCGGTCTTGTGACGTCGTTCGGGTTGGTTCGGGGAACGTTCCTGTTCCGTGACGCGCTGAAGGCGCTTTTCCTGACACCGATGATCCTTCCCGTCGTCGTTCTTGCCGTCGCACTCTACGCCTTCTTTCTAAGGGTGGGCCTCGGTGGAACCTTGGCGGGCTTCGTGATTTCGCATCTCGTCCTTGCTCTTCCGTTCTCCATTCTGTCCATTTCCAGCGCGCTTGAAGGTTTTGATAAGTCCATCGAGGACGCGGCGATACTTTGCGGCGCCTCGCCGCTTGAGGCGAGGATCCGAGTAACGCTGCCTGCAATCAGCCACGGGATATTTTCCGCCGCTGTCTTTTCGTTCCTGACATCCTGGGACGAGGTGGTTGTGGCGATCTTCATGGCAAGCCCAACGCTGCAGACCCTGCCGGTAAAAGTATGGGCCACGCTCAGGCAGGATCTCACGCCGGTCGTGGCTGCCGCGTCGACGCTTCTCATCCTCTTGACGATCCTCTTGATGGCGCTTGTCGCTCTCGCACGCAAGGTAGTGAAATCATGAATGACGCTTTCCTTCAGATCAAAGGCATCCGCAAGGAGTACGGCCCCGTTGTCGCGGTTCACGATGTCACCCTGGATGTTCAGCGCGGTGAGTTTCTGACCTTCCTCGGACCGTCGGGGTCGGGAAAGAGCACGACGCTTTACATCCTGGCGGGCTTTGAAACTCCGACAAAAGGCGACATCACGCTTGACGGCAGGACTCTGCTTAAAACCCCTTCGCATAAGCGCAACATCGGAATGGTCTTTCAGCGCTACACGTTGTTTCCGCATCTGACCGTTGGCGAAAACATTGCCTTTCCACTGAAGGTCAGGCGCAAGTCCAAGGCCGAGATCGACAGCAAGGTAAAGGAGATGCTGCGTCTCGTTAGACTTGAAGGATACGAGGATCGCAAGCCCGTACAGATGTCGGGCGGCCAGCAGCAGCGTGTCGCCCTGGCCAGGGCGCTTGCCTACGACCCTCCGGTTCTTCTGATGGACGAGCCGCTCTCGGCGCTGGACAAGAAGCTGCGGGAGGAAATTCAGCACGAGATACGCAGGATCCACCAGCAAACTGAAGTGACGATCCTATATGTGACCCATGACCAGGAAGAAGCGCTGCGGCTGTCCGATCGCATTGCGGTTTTCTCGAAGGGCATCATCGATCAAATCGGCACCGGGCCGCAACTTTACGCCAACCCGCGTACGCGTTTCGTCGCTGAATTCATTGGCGACAGCGACTTCATTTCCTGCGATCTGTTGTCATGTGCAGATGGAAAGGCGACGATCTCACTGGGCGGCTCGGCGGTTTTTGACCGGATCCCGGTCCATGGCAAGGCGGTTTCCAACGGGAAGGGGGCTCTCATGCTGAGGCCGGAGCGCATTCGGCTATCGCGTCATGATGGCGGCAACGGTCTCAGTGCAACAGTCAGGGACATCACCTTCCTCGGCAACAATATCCATGTGGCAACGGCTACGGCGGCCGGTGACGCCTTGTCGGTGCGACTGCCTTTCGGGCACGAGGCGATCGCCGGCCTGAACCCTGGGGACCGGGTTCATCTTGAATTCGACCCCGGCGCCGCGCACGTGTTCTGTTGAGGTTTCCGACGCGAAGCCCGACGATCGTTCGCTCTCGCAAGAGAAGTCCGGGCGCGTCGTTCGACACTGATCTTTCGGTATAGAGCAATCTAATCTTGTGTTGGCCTGACCCTTAAAGGCCCAGACCAACATTTCCTTCCACAGGAAGCTTCACCTCTCAAAAGAAGTGAGAATGTGCCTCGCGAATTGCGTCGACGGTGGCAAGCGTGCCTGTAAGGTGGCGGCGTACGGCTTCCTGTGCCCGCCGCACGTTTCCGTCTCGCACATTGTCCATTATTTCCCGGTGCGAACACAAGATCGTGCCGGCTTTGCCGGGATCCATCAAATTGAGCTTGCGAAGCCGATCAATATGGCCGGATCGCGACTGGACCAGCATCCAGAGATCCGCAACGCCTGCACCTTCGAACAGGGTTTGGTGGAACTGGCGATCGAGAAGCGCGAAGCGTTCGAGGTCGTGATCCACGTTGAGCGCCGTTTCTTGAAGGGCCACCAGACGATCGGCTTGTTTGATGACGGCTTCGGGCTGGTTTTCCGTCAGATACCGAATGACTTCCAATTCAAGAGAGAGCCGCAGGAACTGCGTCTCGCGCGCCTGGCGCAAATCGATGCGGGTGACCTCCGTGCGGGACTGCGGATAAACGACCACGAGGCCTTCCGCCTCCAGCATTTGCAGAGCGTCACGCACCGGTGTCTGGCTGACGCCGTAGGCCAAGGCGATCTCGCTGCGTGACAGATGCATGCCCGGGGTCAGATCGAGCGAGATGATGCGACCGCGCAGCACGTCGTAGAGCTGGCGCGAGGTCGAGGTGCGTTTGAGCGCAATCGTCGGGGAAAGATCGTTCAGAGCGTCCATGAAACCTCGCTTTGACGCATATTATAGCCGGTCGGAAACGCGATCTCAAACTAATATATTAACATAGTTGACCAACTGATATTTTAGTGTTTCACTCTTGCTGTGCTGGGAGGCACGTTTCGTACGTTTAGAATTTACAGTGGGAGGATAGGATGTTGAGACTTTTGGGTGCTGCCGCGATCGCAGCTCTTTTCGCGACCACGCTTCCAGCTTCGGCTCAGGAAAAGACGGCGATCTCCATCACACGGCAGCCGGGGATTCTTTATCTTGCGAGCCACGTCATGGAGACGCAAAAGCTCATTGAGAAACAGGCTGCGAAGGAGGGGCTGGACGGCCTCAGTATCGAATGGCGAACATTCAGCGGCGGTGGAGCGCAGACCGATGCATTGCTCGCAGGCAATGTCGACATCGTCAACACAGGATCGGGTAATCTTCTTCTGCTTTGGGACCGCACGAAGGGCCGCGTAAAGGGCATCATTCCGAGTTCCGCGCAGCCGGTCATCATGGTCTCCAATGATCCCAAGATCAAATCACTCGATGATATCGGCCCGAGCGACAAGATCGCCGTTCCGACCGTCGGCGTTTCGACGCAGGCGATTCTGCTGCAAATGGCCGCCGCCGCAAAGTATGGCGAAGACCAGGTCCGCAAGCTCGACAGCAATACCGTACAGCTTGGTCATCCGGATGCAGTCGCGGCCATCGCCAACCCCAATCACGAGGTCAAGAACCATTTCTCAGCACCGCCCTTCCAGTACATCGAGCTGAAACAGAAGGGCGTGCATCGCGTCACGGACTCGCGCGAAATCATCGGAGGTTCCCTCACGCAGGCGACGTTCTTCACGACGACCGGGTTTGCTGAAAGCAATCCCGTCATCATCAAGGCCGTGCGTGAGGCAACCAAGCAAGCAGTGGCCTACATCAAGAGCGATCCACAGGGCGCCCTCGAAGCCTACAAGACGATCACCGGTGACAAAACGTCGATCGACGATCTCATGGCGATCATGAACGAGCCGGGTTTCATCGACGACTATCGCACCGAGCCGCAAGGCACGATGAAGTTCGCAACGCATTTGAACAAGATCGGGACGCTGAAGATGCAGCCAAAGGCATGGACCGACTATTACTTGCCAGAATCCGCCGACCTCAACGGCAACTGAGCAGCATCCATCCGGCAGAAGGCAGGCAGCTGTCTGCCGGATAAGCCCGCCCCATTTCATGTGAGGACGTCGTCAATGTTCCAGTCCGCAGCAACTGTTTCACCGGCGCATCAGACTATTGCGCAAGCGGCTGAACCACTCTTGAGCGTCGAGAAAGTTACGCTGCGCTACAAGACGCCCAACCTGCTGGTCACCGCCACCGAACAGGTCTCTTTCAGCGTTCGGAAATCAGACCGGTTCGTGCTTCTAGGTCCATCGGGCTGCGGCAAGTCGACGTTGCTGAAGGCAGTAGGCGGATATATGAAGCCCGTCAGCGGTTCCATCCGCATCAACGGCCGGACGGTGACGAAACCAGGTCCGGACCGGATGATGGTGTTTCAGGAATTCGATCAGCTGATGCCCTGGAAGACCGTTCTGGAAAACGTGATGTTTCCGCTGCTGGTTGCGCGCAAGCTGTTGCCAAAGGATGCGGAGGAAATCGCCCGCGCCTATATCGACAAGGTAAAGCTGACGCGCGCCGTAGACAGTTTTCCCCATACCCTATCTGGCGGAATGAAACAGCGTGTCGCCATTGCGCGCGGCATGGCGATGCAACCCGACATCCTGCTGATGGATGAACCTTTCGCGGCGCTCGACGCGCTGACGCGCCGCCAGATGCAGGACGAACTGCTTCAGCTTTGGGATGACACGAAGTTTACCGTCATCTTCGTCACGCATTCGATCGCTGAAGCGATCAAGATCTCCAACCGCATCCTGCTTCTTTCACCCCACCCGGGGCGCGTCAAAGCGGAAGTCGTGGATGTCGACAAAGCCTCCAACGAGGACGGGACCGCAGCCGCACTCGAGCGGGATATCCACAGTCTTCTGTTTTCTGAACCTGGCCATCGGGAGTAAGCCATCATGAGCGCACCACAGATCCTGCTGGCCGAAGACAGCGCCAACGCGCGCCCGGCCTATGGCAACATCGCCGCGATCGAAGAGAAGCTCGGGCCAGTTGAGCTCATCTGGGGAATCGGCGCTGTCCGAAAGGCCCTGCTGATTATCGGGCTTGCGCTCCTGTGGCAAGTCTACGCCACTTATCTGGACAACCCGCTTCTTTTTCCGACCCTCACCGACACGCTGGTGACGCTCGTCGATCGCTTCGCGGATGGCACGCTGCCGGCGCGCATCTGGACCACCTTGAAGATCCTGTTGATGGGATATGCGGCGGGAACGATCCTGGCGGCCATCCTGACTGTGCTGGCGATCAACACGCGCATCGGCACGGACTTCCTCGAGACGATGACCGCCATGTTCAACCCGCTTCCGGCCATTTCACTTCTGCCGCTGGCGCTCATCTGGTTCGGCCTCGGCGCCTCAAGCCTCGTCTTCGTGCTCGTGCATTCCGTGCTGTGGGCCGTGGCGCTGAACACCCATTCCGGCTTTCTCGGCGTTTCCCGCACCCTGCGCATGGTCGGCGCCAATTACGGCCTGTCCGGCTTCTCCTACGTCGCTCGCATTCTCATCCCGGCTGCATTTCCCTCGATCCTTACCGGTCTTAAGATCGGCTGGGCCTTCGCCTGGCGCACACTGATTGCCGCCGAACTCGTCTTCGGCGTCTCGTCCGGGCAGGGCGGCCTTGGCTGGTTCATCTTCGAAAACCGCAACCTCCTCGACATCCCGGCCGTTTTTGCCGGACTGCTGACCGTCATCGTCATCGGTCTGGTGGTCGAAAATCTGGTCTTCCAGACAATTGAACGCCACACCATCCAGAAATGGGGCATGAAGGAATGAAGACTGCTTCCTTGTCTTTCGCCTCTATTCATCATCCTTCTCGGACAATGCCATGAAAAAACGCAAAACCTACGAGCAGCTTCGCTCCGCCCGCTGGATGGTCCCCGATGATCAAAGATCCTTCGGCCACAGATCGCGCACGATGCAGATGGGCTATGACCCCGCCGACTGGGAGGGGCGCCCGATCATCGCCATCCTCAACACCTGGTCGGATGCCCAGCCCTGCCACATGCACTTCAAGGACCGAGTGGAATGGGTCAAGCGCGGCGTGCTGCAGGCAGGAGGCTTCCCGATGGAGCTTCCAGCGCTGTCACTGTCTGAAAATTTCGTCAAGCCAACGACCATGCTCTACCGCAATATGCTGGCGATGGAGAGCGAGGAATTGCTGCGCTCCCATCCCATCGACGGCGCAGTCCTCATGGGCGGTTGCGACAAGACCACTCCAGGCCTGGTGATGGGCGCGCTCAGCATGGGTCTTCCCTTTATCTACCTGCCGGCCGGACCGATGCTGCGCGGCAACTGGGCCGGCAGGCATCTAGGTTCCGGTACCGACGGATTCAAGTTCTGGGACGAACGCCGCGCCGGCACGATTTCCAAGGAAGAATGGCAAGGGATCGAAGGGGGCATTGCCCGATCCTATGGCCACTGTATGACCATGGGAACTGCATCGACAATGACGGCGATCGCCGAGGCTATGGGACTGACGCTTCCTGGCGCCTCCTCCATCCCCGCCGCCGATGCAGGTCATCAGCGCATGTCCACGCAATGCGGCCGGCGCATCGTCGATATGGTCTGGGAGGACCTGACGCCGGACATGATCGTCACGGCGGCAGCAGTGGAGAATGCCGTGACCGTGGCGATGGCGACCGGCTGTTCCACGAATGCCATTATTCATTTGATCGCCATGGCGCGCCGCGCCGGGATCCCGCTGGAACTGGACGATCTCGACCGCATCGGACGCAAAACGCCCGTCATTGCCAATATCCGGCCATCGGGCGCGACGTACCTCATGGAGGATTTCTACTACGCCGGTGGTCTCCGGGCGCTGATGAAGCAACTGGGCGACAAGCTCAATTCGTCGGCGATCACCGTCACCGGCAAGCCGCTGACGGAGGGCCTCGACTTGGTAAAGGTCTGGAACGACGACGTCATCCGGCCGCTGTCGAACCCGGTCTATCACGAGGGGTCGCTTGCCGTCCTCAAGGGCAATCTCAGTCCCGACGGTGCGGTGATCAAGCCCGCCGCCTGTGACCCGAAATTCCACCGGCATAAAGGTCCGGCTCTCGTGGCTGATAGCTACGCCGAGCTGAAGGCGATCATCGACGATCCCGACTATCCGATGACACCGGAGACCGTTCTCGTCTTGCGCAACGCCGGCCCCCAGGGCGGACCGGGAATGCCTGAGTGGGGAATGATTCCCATGCCCAAGGCGCTGTTGAAGCTCGGCCTGCGGGACATGGTCCGACTGTCGGACGCGCGCATGTCCGGCACTTCTTTCGGCGCCTGCGTGCTGCATGTGGCGCCGGAAGCCTATGTCGGGGGCCCGCTGGCGCTTTTGAAGAACGGCGACATCGTCGAGCTCGATATTCCCAACCGCAGCTTGAACATGCTCGTGCCGGACGAAGAACTCGCCCTTCGCCGACAGTCGTTTAAGCCGCCGGCTCCACGCTACGGCCGCGGCTACGGCTTCCTATTCTCCAAACATATCGAACAGGCAGACAAGGGCTGCGATTTCGATTTCCTGAAGACGGAATTCGGCCCTCAGGTCGATGAACCAGCGATCAACTGATCTTTCCAGCCGGAGATGACAATGACCGACTACGCTCTTTCCGACGAAACCCGCGAAAAATTGATGAAGGCGTCGACCGCCTCCGTTGCCACTGCGCTCTACAAACGCGGCCTGCGCAACCAGTTCATCCAGAATGTCCACCCGGTCGCCTGGAAGGGCAAAAACATGGTCGGACAGGCCTTCACCCTTCGCTACATTCCGGCGCGCGAGGATCGCAATCCCATCACTGTGTTCCGCAACGCGGACCACCCGCAGCGGGTCGCGGTCGAAACCTGCCCGCCTGGCTGGGTGCTTGTCATGGACAGCAGGAAAGACGCGCGGGCCGCATCGGCAGGCTCTATCCTCGTTACAAGGCTTGCGATGCGCGGTTGCGCCGGCGTCGTATCTGACGGCGGCTTTCGCGACGCCGAAGGCATCGGCAGGTTGGACATGCCGGCTTACCATCAGCGCCCGTCGGCGCCGACCAATCTAACTCTCCACGAGGCGCTCGACATTAACGTGCCGATTTGCTGCGGTGACGCCCCGGTTTTCCCCGGGGACGTGCTCGTCGGCGATGGTGACGGGGTCATGGTCATTCCAGCGCATTTGGCCGATGAGATCGCCGAGGAATGCGCCGGCATGGAAAGCTTCGAGGATTTTGTTCTCGAACAGGTCCAGGACGGCGCTGCCGTGATCGGGCTTTATCCGCCAACGACGGACAAAGCGCAAAACGACTATGCTCGATGGCGTAAAAGAACCGGGCGCTGAGCCCGAGCGGCATAAGCCGCACTCAATTGAGGTCAGAAGATCCAGAAACCAGTTCGCGTCCATCATTCCGACGCAGGCTCAGGCCGTTGAGGAAAAGCCGTGAGCTGTTGCCAAACGCCTAGCCGCTTTCGAGCCAGAACATGACGGGACGAAGCTGGTCGCTTTCCGCCCTTCCAAGAAAGCCGACCGCTTCGATCGTTCCCCACTCGGAGGGAGCAGGGATGCCGGATCACGCCCGTCGTGTGGCACATCCGCCGAAATAAACGTCGTCAGCAGCGAGGAGGTCGGCCGCTCCTTCCTGCTTTTGACTACCGGGACTGGTTCGCTGCAATGATCGCCATTCGAATTGCGTAAATCGCATAGAATACGTATTATAGGTAATTCAATACGGAGACTTGGGAATGAAGCAATTCACCTTCTCAGACATGAACCGGGCTTCGGGCGAAATCCTCGAAGCGGCTTTGGTTGAACCAGTCACCCTGACGAAGCGCGGGAAAGACAAACTCGTCATTCTGACCGCGGAGCAGTATCGCAAGCTCATCGGTCGTTCGCACACCGTTGCATACGGCCTGATGGATGCTCCCGAAGACATCCACCGGGAACTTATGACCGGTCTTGAGGACATTATCGAGGGCGACAATGCTTGAGCCTGGGCAGATCGTCCGCTTCTTCTACCTGTGGACGCGCCAAGCCGCCGTTGGTGAAGAGTCCGGTCGCAAGGCGAGGCCCGTTTGCGTCGTCGTTCGCACCGCGGCAGTGCCAGGAGCTGTGTTTCTGTTTCCCATCACAACGCAATTTCCCGACATGGACCGGCTCTCTCTTGCCATCAGCCAAATCGAATGCCGTCGCGCCGGGCTGGATTTTCCATGCTGGATCATCCTCGACGAGTACAATCGGGTTGAACTCGACAAGGCGTTTGACTTCGAGTCGACCGCGCCCCTTGGCAGTTTCAGTCCTGCCTTTCTCAAGAGAATCGCGCTGACCGTCAAAAATGCGGCCGCAGCCCGAAGGCTCGCTGGTATCACGCGCTCCTGACGCCTACGCCTGCGATAGGGAATGACACGCGCGGCTGTCGTACCTCGGGCGCGCCGGCGTCCGCCATTCTCGCTCCCTTCAATCTTTGCGCAAGGCATGCCCACTGCGGTCTCGATGGGGCATGTGTGATCGGAGAACGCCTCACGCTGCTCGGCTCGATCGTCCTCCCGCAACGGCCGGCTCGTTTTCTTCCCCTGATGGCTGCGCCGTCATTTCTCGCGATAGCCAAGAAGGACTCGGCCCATGAACAGGACAGATTCGGCAAGCTATGTCGCGTCGGGCCGTTTCGTCGCCCGACCGATCCACAGATGTTTTAGGAGCTAGGTAGCAAACGCTATCAGCAGGCGCAGCATTCGGCCCAAGTGGTAATTTAAAAAGTCGGCCGCAGCTAAATTACAGACCTAAGCGCGGCTCAATGGCGTTCCCCGCTGGAACGAACCTAACCTCGCTGCCTCGCCCTCGTCCGCTTGTCGCTACCAGCCCGAATTTCCCAAGGTATTTAAGGCCAGCATAGTACCTTGACGGGGGTGGCGAGCTTGGAATAGCGCTGCTAGATTCATTTGCTGGATGTATTCGAAAAGGCGGGGCGTTCCAGGATCGATATCCTCGTCAGCGGTGACAGGAGGCGGGCCTCCGTGAGATCGCCCCTGATGTAGGAGACGTGCCCGTAGGGCGCGTCGTTGGCATTGCAACGGCTTCGTCTCTGTTTCATAGCTGAGGATGACCAGCTCCGGACCAAAGGATTTCTCCCGCGCAATGGCCATATTGTGCGTGAATATGCCAAAGACGGTTGGGCCTGGAAGATCGTGAGCCGCCAAAGCGTCTACGACATGGGATCGTTCACCTTTCCACGGGGAATCGTCGCCTTCGATGAAGTGGTTTCGAACGGTCCCCCGAGAATATGCGGCGCTTGCATATGTACTGGAGAAGAGCGGTCTCCGCGTGAACCGCGTCTTCGTTACTAACTGCCTCAATGCCATACCGTAGATGTCTTTCATCGCTTTTCCGGGATCTTGCGAAGCAACGTTGTGTGCCAGGCAAGGAGTAGTGGCACACCAACGAGCTCGGCGATAATGGCGGCATTCAGCGCACCGCCGGGCAGGCCGAATTGCAACGCCGCTGCAGCGCGCGCCAGACCACTCAAGAACAGGATACCGAGAAGGCCGCGAAACCAGCCTGCATTCGCGCGAAGATCCCCGCTTGTACGCCAGAGACCCAGCCCCCAACCGATCCAAATCATACCGAAAAAACGGACCTGGCTCTCAAGGACGGGATTTTCCAGCACCCCGGGCGGCATTTTCATGCCAGCGATTGCAAGCGAATGGCTGCCGATCACGACATCGAGCAAGCCTGTCAGAACCGGGACCAGGCAGAGAATTCGGACAATCATCGTGAGCAGGGACATCCGTGTCTCCTTTTGAGGAAAATGTGGCTGGGTCCGATCACATGCGACTTACCAAGCATAGTCTTCAAGTTATATCCCAGTTGTCATATGTAATTACCCGATTTCCATGTCGCACAAGTTCTTCGGTCAGCGGATCCGTATGTTCCGATATCTGTCCTCCAACACCCTGCACAACCAGTACGGGGCAATCTTTCGGATCACCGACGCTTTTGTAAGCGGTACTGATACCGTTGGCGGCAACGGTACCGTAAGCTGCATTGGTTTTTCTCATTTATGCCCTCCTTTTCGTTATTACTGCGAGATACGAGGGGAGAGCTTCAGTGCTGATCTCCCACCGGTTCCGGCGCAACCTGCGTCTCTGCGCCGGAAAGTATCGGGCGCGGCGATAAACTCCGGTCCAGGGTCCAGCTCCAGAGCGCAACCCCCAGACCTGAGAGGGTCACAATTGCGGCGATCCATCCCAGCGCCTGCAAGCCAAGCGCACTGTCGATGACCACTCCCCCAAGGGCGGCACCGCCTGCATTTCCGACATTGAAGGCCGCGATATTGGCAGCTGAAGCAAGGCTCGGAGCTCCCTCCGCTTGCTGCAGGACGCGCATCTGCAGCGGCGACACGGTTCCAAAGGCCGCCGCACCCAGCATGAAAACGGCGGCGATCGCCGTGGCGGAGTGGAATTGAGCGAGTGAAAGAAAGGCCAGAACGAGAGCAAGGAAAGCTAGGGAGCCGGTGACTGCTGGCATAAGACTGCAATCCGCGAAACGTCCTCCAATGATATTACCCAGTATCAGTCCGGCTCCAAAGAGGATCAACACAGGCGCGACTGTCGATTCATCGAATCCGGTCACCTCGTTCAAAATCGGAGCGATATAGGTGAAGGCCGTAAAGACGCCACCATAACCAAGCACAGTCATCAACAGACCAAGCCAGACCTGCTTGCGTTTGAACGCGCCAAATTCAGCCGCCCACCCGCGCTTGGATCCTGCATCTATTGCCGGTACCAGAAAAGCAGTCGCCAGGAAGGCAACGGCGGCGATACCGGTCACAGCCCAAAACGTCGCCCGCCATCCAAAAGCCTGCCCGATATAAGTGCCGAAGGGGACGCCGAGAATATTGGCGAGGGTTGCTCCCGTGAACATGACAGCAATCGCAGTCGCCTGCCTTTCCTTGGGCACCAGCCCGGTCGCAACGACTGCGCCAACGCCGAAAAATGCACCATGCGCAAACGCTGTGACGACCCGGGCGATCATTAACGTCCAATAGTCAGCGGCCAAGGCGCATAGGAGATTTCCGAGGATGAAAAGAGCGGTGAGCCCAAGGAGGACCGGTTTCCTCGGAAAGGACGACGTCGCCAGTGTCAATAGCGGTGCGCCGACTACCACACCGAGCGCATATCCTGTGATTAGGAGCCCGGCAGCGGAAATTGACACACCGAAATCGCGTCCGACCTCAAGAAGCAGCCCCATTATGACGAATTCTGTGGTCCCAATGCAGAAAGCTGTTGCTGCCAACGCGTAAAGTGCAATGGGCAATCCTGATCGTGAGGCGGCCATCAAGTACTCCTTTTTCGGAGAAAGTGAATGCTGGGTCATCCAGCGACTTTCTCCAATTAGACGGCCCACGAATTCTTTGACAAGAATGCAAAATGGAATATCATGTTTGAATATTATTCACACATGGGACCGGTCATGATTTCCAAAAACCGCAGTGCTGAAATGGAAGTCTTCGTCCGGGTGATTGAGGCCGGCAGCCTTTCGGAGGCGGGACGCCAACTCGGTCTCAGCCCGTCGGCCGTCAGCAAGCTTATTTCCAGACTGGAGACGCGGCTTGGGGTGCGGCTGCTGGCACGAACGGCCAGAGCGCTCACGGCAACCAGCGAAGGCGAGGCCTACTACGACCGCAGTCTGCAGATTCTCGCGGATATTGACGAGGCGGACCGCGCCGCGTCACAATCAGCCATTCCAACCGGCCGTCTGAGAGTGAATGCCTCGCTCGTGCTCGGAAACCATCTCCTCGTCCCTCTGCTGCCTGAATTCTTCGGCCGCTATCCGCAGATCCTCCTTGATCTTACGTTTACCGATGATGTGATTGATATTGTCGAGGAACGCGCCGATGTGGCAATCCGGTTGGGGCCTCTCACCAATTCCGGCCTCAAAACGCGGAAGCTGGGTGAAAGCCGCCGGTATGTTGTCGCCGCCCCCTCCTATCTTGCCCGTCACGGTGTGCCCGACACGCCACAGGAACTGGCCGATCATAATTGCCTCGGTTTTAATTTCCGCCGGACGCTCAGTCCGTGGCGTTTTGCTGAAGACACCGTCCAGCGTCCGTTGGCAGGCAGCGCGGAAGTCAACAATGGGGAGACACTGCGCCAGCTCGTTCTAGCCGGCGTTGGGCTGGGCCGTCTTGCGGCCTTCCATGTCGGCGAAGATATCGTGGCTGGCCGGTTGGTGCGAGTGCTCACCGACTACGACCCGCGTGATCCGGAGGAAGTCCATGCGGTCTTTGTTGACAAGCGGCACATGTCAGGGCGGCTGCGCGCCTTCATCGACTTCCTCGTTGAACAGGTCACACCCGCACTATCCGCGGTACCCGATAAATCGGTGTCTCCTTGACCCGCCATTAGAGCCTGACAAGAAGTTTACCAAAATTCTTTCCTTGAAGCAGGCCGATAAATGCGTCCGGAGCCTGCTCCACTTCGTCGACGATATCTTCCTTATATTTGATGACCCCTCGCGCAAGCCAATCGGCCATTTCCGCATAGAAAGCGGGATGCTCGGCTGGACATGTTGTTCCTGACGATGCCGATCGCCTGCAAAGGAACTTTGGCGCAATATGTAGGCCGTTTGCATAGACAGCACGATGGTAAGCGAGACGTCATGGTCGTTGACTATGTCGATAACACCGTTCCTGTGCTGGCCCGGATGGCTGCAAAGCGGCGAGTGGGTTATCGCGCGCTCTATGTCATCGAGTGATGGCGCCCAGCTGTGAGCGGAGCGCCATCACTCAACCCCTCGGAATCATGCGGAGCGGAATCCGCCGCAAACATCGGCAAAGTCGGCCTTAAGCGACCAACGCTGCGCATGATCCCGCTCTCTGCATAAGCGACATTTTGTGGAGCTCCACATAATGTCGGGTTCGGCGGCAACGGCGATGCCGTGCCCGCTTCCCCAGATGGTTAGAATTCGGAATCAGATCTGCTTGCCAAGTTTGGCATCTACAGACTGCGAATTCGATCCCCGAACCGCGAAGAACAAGAAAATGGCAGTCCAGAGGATCGATTTCTCGGCGCCACCAAGGCCTTCACCTCGCACAACACCATGGAAATAGACAGTGACCAGGAGCACGATCATTGCAGCGAAAGCGGCTGGCCGCGTGAACAGTCCGATTGCGATCAAAATGCCGCCGAAGAATTCGGTTGCTGCAAGCAACGGCGACCAGAAAAAACCGGGATAGAAGCCGAGACCTTCCACCATGCCGACAGCTCCGAAGGGATTCAGGATCTTGCCGTAGCCATGGGTCACCAGCAGTCCGCCGGCGATAACACGCAGAGCCGTTTCAGCGATGGTGTTAAATGGCATGTAAATTCTCTGAAGTGCCGGCACCATCGGGCGGGGTCGGCTATCGGCAAAATCTGTCATGGGTGACCTTTCCGTTCATTGTGATGCAACACATCTGCCGTGAACCGGTTCAAGAGCCAAGTCCGACGGGGTTAAAATATGACCGTGTGAGTTAACAATGACGTGATTTCGACGTCACAACAGCGAATGCGCGGGCGCAGCGGGCAGACGCTGCATATGGCCTGTTGCGAGCTCTGTCCTTGACCACAAGGTTCGGCCCGAAGAGTTTCGGAAACAAAGAGCCCGCCGCTCATGACAGCGGCGGGCCTTCGAAAGCTCTTACTAAGCTTCCAGGAAACAGATTTAGATCTCGGGGCATCCGCGCACGTTGGCAAATACCATCCGTGCGGGACCACGGCGCGTAAAGCCTTGGACCACGACGCTGCGTGGCGAGACACGAACGATACGAGCTCGACGGAGACCTGCGTCGCGTGCACTGTCAAGCGCGTCGTCCGGGTCGCATGCCCGGCGAGCCGGCCTATAGCGGCGATCGTAATACCGGTCCCGATCGCGGTCGCGATCGTAAAAACCAATTCCACCTGGACCTACCCGCAGTTCCAATTCCTGCGCAACCGCAAAGGAATGGCTGATCGTCACGCAACCCAGCGCGGCGATACCGATCAAAGCCGATTTAAAAATATAGCGCATTAGTGCCTCTCAAGTTCTTCAATGTGCAAATCCGGTGAGAAACAGACTAAGGAATTTTTGCTCCGCCCTGCGGCAAAAGACCCGGCTCCTCGTCAAGCCGGGCCTCTCCCAGTCCTCGCCTGCATCTCAGCGCGGTGCCGCCGTCTAGGCCCTCTCCCTATCATCGTCAAGAGGACCAAAAGCCTCGGTGACAGGGAGAATGCCGCCAGCGCCCAACCGATATTCTGACATGAGGAAATCCACCGACGCCGATGGAAATGACCTGCGCTTGGCCGCATGCGTGTCGAGCGTCGGAGGTAAATCTGATCGCAGCTGGCTGAACTGCGCGGCACGTCAGAGCGTTTCTCGAGGGAAAGTCGAGCTCACCATGTCGAACCGTCGAGAACACCAGACATCCGAAGGTGCCTTCAAAGAGAAGATCGGGCAAACCGCGTCATTTCCCTACGACCGATTGACGGTCGAGCGCTTCCGCGCGGCTTTTCCCCAAGCGCGGTGGAGCGATGACCTCAAGGCATGGTTCGTTCCCGGGAAAACTGCCGGTCGCCGGATCGCCCGCTGGCGGGCGCGTGAGGCAACGCAGGTCGAGGCCTATGCGGACGAGAAGGGACGCGACGCCTTCCAGTTCGATCCGATCGAAAGTCCATATCTGGAGGTCGGGGAGGCGGGCTTACGGGTAAGGACGCCGTTTTCCCGGACTGTCGTCGATGAGCTGCGCGAAGTTCCCTGGGCCCATTGGGACAGCGATCTTAGGGTCTGGCATGTGCCCTTCCGGTCGTTCGACGACCTAAGGCGGCGATGGGCGACGATCGAGGCGGCGGCCCGGCGCAACGAGCCCGAAGAACGAAAGCGCAGGGCCGACGCGCGAAAGGGAACCGAGGACGACAGGCGCGCCCGACTTCGCTCGGCCGAGAGGAGGCGTCGTCGCTATCCGCTGGCGAGCAACGGCCTGCCGCCGTTGCAGCGCCCCGTGGCGACCGAACAGTACGGTGTCATCGTCTTCACGGAGATCACCGGCGAACTGGTCGAGCCAGATACCGTTGCGGATTTCTATCCGGGTGCGACGGAAGACCACGTCTGGGGACTGTGGCGGACGCCGACGCTTGACGAACTGATCAACACATGGCCCAAAAAACCGGTTCCAGAAAACCGGAGGCGAGAATGGTGGCTTCCGAGCATCGATGAACTGAGGTCCGCCCGCCGGCTGGCGCGCGCCCGGGAACGGCGCAGACGAAAGTAATTGAGTGCATTCATGTACATCGGCATAAGGGGTGCCTAAATTCGAGTTTGATGCGCGACTGCGAAGGTCTGCCTGCGTCACGCATCGCGAGCGAACCAGGTGTCTGCTCGCAGACCTATTGGACAGGGTGACACGATGACCATTGAACACCGGCTTGCAACCTACGGATCGCTGGCCCCCGGCCGGGTGAACCATCACCAGCTCGCCGGCCTTGAAGGAACCTGGCGGAAGGGGACGGTTCGAGGGACTCTCGTGGAATCGGGATGGGGAGCTGCCCTTGGTTTTCCAGGCTTGCTGCTCGATGAAGGCGGCGCGGCAGTGGACGTGCTTTTGTTCGAGTCACTGGATCTCCCGGACCACTGGGAACGGCTCGACGCATTCGAAGGCGCGGGGTATCGCCGTGAACGGGCGAAGATCAGTACGCCGGATGGGCAAATTGAGGCCTTTATTTACGTGCTCGCGCCCTAGGCGCGTCGCTCCAGCTTCCATTCGAACTCGCTCCAGGTCCGAGACCTTCGAGCGCCAATTGATCTGCATCGGCGCATGCTGGATGGATGTAAGATTTTCTTTGGTTTCCGACATGTGATCTTTGCAGCATCCACTGCAACTTCGACTGCCGTCCTCAGCCTCTTTCTCCAGCAGTCAGTTCGCCTTGGCCGTGCGCGTTGCTGATGACGGCGATTCTTTCATGAGCGGCTTCCCATTTTGGTTTCCTAAACTAAGGGCATCTCATTCAGGGCCTTCTGAAGGCGTTCCGGCATGGACGGCGATCCAGTTACGAATGACACACATGGATAGTCAGGCCTGAATAGTCATGCTATCGAAATCCGGTTGGGGAAGGATCCATACGATCCAAAGGGCGGAAGAATGAGACTGAAGCTCGTTGCAGTCGCGGTTGCGGCGCTAGCGCCAGTTGTCGCGATGCTCGTTTATAACGAAGTAGAGACACGCCTTCAGCGCAACGAGGAAATCAGGGGCAACGCTGCGCAGGCCGCGCGGCTGGCGGCTTCCGAAGTCGAACGGATCATCGAAGGGCTGCATGGTCTTCTCGTCGCCGTCGCCTCAATGCCCGCGATCCAGGATCTCGACGCGGCGGCTTGCGACCAGGCCCTTCGGTCGGTCGCCTCGAGCGTGTCCAATATTCGCACGATTTTTGTGACCGACTTGACGGGGCATCCTGTCTGCGGCAGCGTCGAGCCGCCGAGTGGCGTCCGGTTCGCGGATCGGGACTACTTCAGGCAAGCCCTGGCGTCAGGCCGGTTTGTGGTCGGAACCTACACGGACAGCCGGATGTCGAAGGGCGCAGTCCTTCCGGTAGCGATGCCGCTGATGAAGGAGGGGGTCGCCCAACGTGTGCTGGTGACGGGCCTGCGCTTGGAGTGGCTGCAGGACAGGATCGCCGAACGCGACGTAGAGGGTGGCAACGCCATAACGATCGCGGACGGCAAGGGGACGATACTGGCACGCGTGCCATATCCCGAGCGCTTTGTCGGAACCGCCATACCTGCTGCCTTTCAACACCTGATCTATGCGGATTTTCCAGGTATCATCGAGGTGACAGGACAGGACGGTATCGAACGGATCCTTGGATATCGCCCGATCAAGCTTCCAAACAGCCCGCTCTACATCGGCGCCGGCATCTCGAAGGAAGAGGCATTCGCACCGATCAACCGAGCGACGGAAGTCAACGCGCTGTCCATCATTGGCGGTGCACTGCTCGCCTTTCTGGCCGCCGTTCTCATAGGCAACCGGTTTATAGTGAGACCGATCCACCACATCGCTCGCGTTATGGGAGACTGGCGCGCCGGCAGGACCGACGCGCGCACGGGAATGAATCCGGCGAAAGATGAACTCGGTGCTGTGGGTGCCACACTAGACAGTCTTCTTGACGAGCTGGACGCCCGGCACCGGCAAGCGAAGGAGGCAGAGGACGAAAGAGACCTGCTGTCGCGGGAGATGGCCCATAGAGTCAAGAACGGCTACGCTTTAGTGCAGGCGATCGCCCGACAGAGTTTTGCAAAGAGCGATCCTTCGCGTTATGCCGTGTTCTCCGAAAGGCTAACGGCACTGGCAGGAGCCTACGACCTCATTCTCACAAGAGAGGCCCATTCGGCGGATATGTCCGAGACGATCCGAAAGTCGCTGCGTCCCCACCATGAGGTCGATGCCAGCCGAATGGAAGTAACAGGTCCACAGGTTTCTCTACCGGCGGAACTCACGCTGGCCTTGTCGCTGGTCGTGCACGAGCTCGGCACGAACGCGATGAAATACGGCGCACTCAGCACCGACGAGGGCCGGATTGTCGTCAACTGGACCCTCACGGACCGGCGGGTCCTGCTGACTTGGCAGGAATCAGGGGGGCCTGAGGTCACACGGCCCAACGCCAGAGGGTTCGGCTCGGTGCTAATCGAAAAGGCCTTCCCGGCAAAATATCAGGCAAAAAGCCTTTTCACCTACGGGACCAGCGGCCTGATATTTGAACTGGCATTTTTTCTGCCGCCAGATCCGACGGATGATCATCCGGCGACGTCTTTCCAGGTTGCCGGCGCAAAAAGCGAGGATGGCGCACTCGAGAATCCGCGCAAAGCGGGCCACGTTTGAGAAAGGCGGCTGCTCCGAGGAACCGTCAAAGGCCATAAAGCCCGTCTGCATGCAGGTTGTTTGCAGACCTGCCTGAGGTCCAGGTCGTTCGCCCTGAATAAGGAGCGCCTTCTTGCGTTGAAGAAAATTCCGCCCGACCTAGCATTTAGTCTCAGGAATGGGAGGTCAATCATGCTGCAAAGACTGGTGCGGGAACCCGATTTTGCCGTGCTCTCGCGGGCTGTCGGTGAATGGTATCACTATTATCAGGTCGCTCCTGATGAGAAGACAACGGATTTCCTATGTGCTGCTGCCCTTGCATTCTTTGATGACGGTTATCGCACCTCAGACGACATCGCGACACTGCTCATCGGCACCCACATCGGAGAGGTGGCGACACGCGTGAACGCGCGGTCTTCGTCGGCGATTCACTAGCGCCTCGCCGGCTGCTGCCTCGGCACCGAAATGATGTGAGTGGCAACTGACGAGGTTCTGTCGGTAGCGGATCTCGATCAAGGTGCTCTGCCTGATATCGACGTCGCGTGTTCAATCGGGCTGATCCGGCAAATGCGGCTCGCTTGCCAGTCGGGTGTATTTTAGCATCTTCGAAAGATTTCATTTGCTTTGCTTCCGGTGGCAGCGCATGGTTCCCGCCTCCAGCAGTCATCATCACGGGCGCTGCTGTTTGAGGGAAGCCATGCCCTTGCCCCGACCGAAAGGAGGACCTGATGTCTTCCGAATTTTCTACGAAATATCTGACGAGCCAAGACCTCGGCATGCTGCAGCAGGTGCTGAGTGATGCTGGCTATTCAGACGATATTCTGATCGAACCGCCTCGGCCCTTCAATGCAGCAGCCAAGCTGATGATCCGCCTCTTTCAACAGGGAATGACGGATCCCACCGACCTTGCCAATGAACTTGATCGGCAATTCGGGAAGTCTCGGAAGATCGAGAGGGCTTTTGCAGGTTCACCGCTTCATCGCTTCGCGATCCAAGGTCTTCCGGCACAGCTCCGTTCTGTTGTGCATTAACGCCCTCAAAGGCGAGGCTCGATCATGCGGCGGCAGAACTGGCGAACGCTTTGATAGACGAGGAAGTGGACGATGTTTGAAGGCAGCAGAAGGGAACTGGACGACTGGCAAGCTGAAAACATGGGCGCGCTAGCGCCAAAAACTGGAAAGTTGCTGGGTGACAATCCGTATGACCCCCAAACGGATCCGGTTCGCTACAGGCTTTGGAGAGATGCGTACTTTAAGGCCCAGAACGAGATCGACGGCTTTAAGCAGGACCCCGCATTGCTCCGAAGCCTGCGCTCGTGAAATCCAACTTTGATGATGGCGGTGCTGGTCGCCAGCGCGGCCTTTCCACCAATCACTGGCACAAGGAAGCTGAAAAGGACCTTTGAGCCGCACCGCCGACATTACGTCGTACGACCGAGGAAAATCAATGTCGCTTAAAATGCGCCCGAACATGCCGCCGTTCGTCACCAATGAAAACGGCCATATCCCAATGACCGACATTGCGGCGAACTGGCTCGTGATCGTGACGCGCGAGGCTTTGGAACGAGTAGCGTCGCCACCCGAAGCGTCGCTGGAGCGCCTGCTGGCATATGCCGACACCTTCGGCGAGGTCGCCACATATAAATTGGAGCACGGCCGCGCGGGCGAAGAGGAAACCATCTGGGTTCAAAGCACGGATGTTGTCGAATGGCGAAGCACACAATCTGTGTAAGTCCTTCGACTGTGCGGGCCGCAACCAGGCGTTCGCCCGCCTTTCGATGAACGATACGCTCGTATCGTTCATCGGAAGGTCGAGAGGCCGGACCAGATTCGAGCGGCGACGGAGGAAGGCCGCTCAAACCTAAAAGAAGACGGGCAACCGGCTTTCAGGCTGCCTTAACGGGAACACTCGCCGCCCTGTAAGCGATCAAGTCTTCGATGGTGATCAGATGGAGGCCATGTCGTTCAGAAAACCGTTCGAGTTCGGGAAGGCGTGCCATCGTGCCATCGTCGTTGGCCACTTCGCAAATCACGCCGGAGGGAGAGAGACCCGCAAGCTTGGCGAGATCCACCGCTGCTTCGGTGTGGCCAGGGCGGGAAAGAACACCGTTCGGGTGGGCTCGAAGCGGAAAGATATGACCTGGCCGGGCAAAATCCTCGGGGCGAGAACCTGTTCTGACGAGTGCTTGAACGGTGGCAGCCCTGTCGGCGGCCGATATCCCAGTTGTCGTTTCGGGAATGTAGTCCACGGAGACGGTGAAGGCAGTCTTCAGCACCTCGGTGTTGCGTGGAACCATCAATGGAATATCGAGCTCGTCGAGCCTGTCGCCTTCCATCGCAACGCAGATAAGGCCACGGGCGTGGTTCATCATGAACGCGATCGCTTGCGGAGTGACGGCCTGCGACGCGATCACGAGATCGCCTTCGTTTTCCCGGTCACGGTCATCGACAACGACGACGATCTCGCCCCGCGCAATAGCGGCGACCGCATCGTCGATTTTGGAAATTGCCATTTTCTTGCCTTTCAAGGGTTAGCCGTTGTGTGCGGCGTGCATGGCCTGTCAAAGCCACCATTTTCCCTTGGGCGAACAAGCATAGGAAACGCCGCGCTTGAGGCGGCGTCCGCTGCATTGCTCTCTTCCATCCGGACTGTGACCGTCGGCTCCGGCATCTCACCGGATCTGCTGACCCTCCGCATCCACGAAGGCGCTCGCGGGCTCCGAGTTGCCTCGATACCGCCGGTGGGGAATTGCACCCCGCCCTGAGAACGCATGTAACATAGAGGATCGATGCCGTATTATGCAAGAGGCTGCCGGCTGCCGTCCCATCGAGAATCTGTTTTTCGCGGTGAACGCATCGTTCCTCATTGTCGAATGAAGCTACGACATGATCAGACCGCCATCGACGTTGATCGTCTGGCCGGTGATGTAGGCCGCATCGTCGCTGGCAAGGAAGGTGACGAGACCGGCGACATCCTCGCCGGATCCTGCCCGCTTCATGGGAATCCCTTCGACCCACTCTTTCATGAGTTCTCCAGGACCGTAGTTGCCGAGGAGTTTTCCCCAGGCCTGATCGTTATAGGCCCACATGTCCGTTTCGATGATACCGGGGCAGAAGGCATTCACGGTGATGTTTTCGGTCGCCACTTCCTTGGCAAGGCTCTGGGTGATCCCGACGACGCCCATCTTTGAAGCGGCGTAGTGTGGTGTGTAGATGAACCCGTTGCGGGCTTGGCCGGAGGCGGTGTTGATGATGCGGCCGCCGCGTCGATGCCGGCGCATGCGCAGAATTGCTTCCTGCGCGCACAAGAAGACGCCCTTGGTGTTGACGGCCATGACCCTGTCCCACTCGCCTTCCGTCATGTCTTCGATGCGGGCGATGGTGATGACGCCGGCGTTCTGGATAGACACCTCGACAGTGCCGAAAGCTTTCTCCGCTGCGTCATAGAGAGCCTTCACGCTGGCCTTGTCGGTGACGTCTCCGACGAAGGAGATAGCATTGCCGGCATCGGCTTTGATTTGCTCGGCGACTGCATGGACCGCTTCTTCGTTTGCCGAGACCACGAGATTGGCGCCTTCTTTCGCAAACCGCTTGGCGATCGCTGCGCCGATCCCGCGGCTGGCTCCCGTGATGACGACGGTCTTGTTTTCGAAGCGTTTCATTCTCTCTTCCTTTCCCGTGCCAGGCCATATCGGTCGTCGACCGCAGAGGCGGCAGTTCCTGTTGCGTCATGCTGCCTTCAAGCGGCTGCAGAAATGATCTTGGCCTGGTGAGCCGCAGTGGCCGTCTGCTTTGCAGGCCTGGCGCCTTTCGCTGGCGGTGTCGGGTGACGGCCATCGCGGTCGAACCCTTCGAGCGCGCTTGGCGGAGTTTTCGATCGGCGTGAAGGGCGAGCGGACGACGATGTCGCACGCCGCCTCGCTCGTAAGTCCCTTCAGCGCCTCGATCTCGGCCAGGGAGGAAGCGAGACCGTGTATTTTCCAGCTGCCGGCAATCAGCTTTGGCATGGCATCACCAGCAGCAGAAACCGCCGTCGACAAGCAGATCGACGCCTGTCACGAAACTTGCCGCATTCGAAAGCAGGAACACGGCCGGACCGACCATCTCGTCGACCGTTGCCATGCGCTGCATCGGCGTCTGCTCTTCGAAGAGCTTGGTCTGATGGACCATCTCGGGACGCGTGTTCATCGGTGTCGCCGTGTATCCGGGCGAGATCGTGTTGACGCGGATGCCACGGCCGACCCATTCCATCGCCATGGACTTCGACATATGGATCACGCCGGCCTTGGAAGCGTTATAGTGCGCCTGGCTCAGTCCCCGGTTGACGATCACGCCGGACATGGACGCGATATTGACGATGGACCCGCGTCCGTTCTTCAACATGGCGCGGGCCTCGGCCTGGCAAGAAAGGAAGACCCCTTTCAGGTTGATGTCCATCAGCGTCTGGTACTGATCCTCTTCCATCTCTTCGGCCGGGTTGGCGTTGGCGATACCCGCGGCGTTGACGGCGAGGGTCAGTACGCCGAGCTCCGCCTCGGTGCGTGCCACCGCCGCGCTGAGGGATGACTTGCGCGTGACGTCCGCTTCGATCTGGATGGAGCGGCGACCGGCGGCCTGAATGTGCCTGGCCGTGTTGGCAAGGCCGTCGTCGGTTCGGCGGTCGAGCAGGGCGACGTCGGCGCCGCACTGTGCAAGACCCATGGCAATGCGCTGCCCAATTCCGCTGCCGGCTCCGGTCACGATGGCAACCTGGCCGCTGAGATCGAAAAGCTTCGGGGCGTTCAGAGTGATGTCGGACACCGCTCTTCCTTTCTCTGTCTATTTAGATTGTAGCGAGCTCCATGACCGAGACGTCGTTTGCCTCGTCACGATTGAGAATGCCTGCCTGCTTGCCCTGGGCAAGCACGAGAATGCGATTTGAGACGCCGAGAACTTCCTCGAGGTCCGAGCTCACGACGATGACCGCTACGCCCTGTTTTGCAAGATTGACGATGATCTCGTAGATGCCCGCTCGGGCGCCGACGTCGATGCCTCTCGTGGGTTCGTCGAGGACCACGACCTTGGGATTGCGCATGAGCCATTTCGCGATGACGACCTTTTGCTGGTTGCCGCCGGACAGGTCCGAAGCATGTTGCTCTGCGCGACCCTTTACGCCGAACTTGGCAACCGCCTTCTCCGCGAACGCGCGCTTGACGCGCGGTGTAATCCAACGCCCACCCAACATGTCGAGATTGGCGTAGATAATGTTCTCGCCGATCCGGTGCTCGACCACCAGGCCCTGGTCCTTGCGATCTTCCGGAACCATTACGATGCCTTTGGCGATCGCGTCGGCAGGATCGCGGAGCCTGAGTTCTTCGCCTTCCAGCTTGATGACGCCGGCACCGATCGGATCCGCTCCTGAAATGGCCCGCACAAGTTCCGTGCGGCCGGCGCCGACCAGTCCGGCAATTCCAAGGATTTCGCCTGCCTTTACGTCGAAGGTAACGTCGCGGAACGAATTGTCCGGAGAACTCAGTCCCGATACCTGAAGTACCGTATGGTCCCTCGCAACGGGCAGGGTCGGGAACAGACGGTCGAGCGAACGTCCGACCATGCTCTCGACAATCGTGCGCACGGGCGTCGCGCTGTCGGCGAATTCCTGCACGCGCTCCCCGTCGCGAAGCACGACGATACGGTCGGTAATCTGCCTGATCTCCTCCATGCGGTGGGAGATGTAGATGATCCCCACGCCTTCGGACCGAAGCTTTCGGACCTGTTCGAAAAGAGCTTCCGTCTCCGCGCCACCGAGTGCTGCGGTCGGCTCGTCCAGGATCAGGAGCTTGGCATTCAGAGCCAACGCTTTTGCGATCTCGATGAGCTGCTGATTTGCGGTCGAAAGGCCGGCGACTCTCCGCGTTGCCGGTATATGAAGGTTCAGGCGAGCGAGCTGCTCCGTTGCACGGCGAACCATCTGGGCGCGGTCGACGACGCCGTTCTTCATGGGCCAGCGTCCGATGAAGACGTTTTCTGCGATGGAAAGCTGCGGAAGGAGTTGCAGCTCCTGGTGGATCAGCACGACACCCTTGTCGATCGCCTCCCTTGGGGTGGCCGGGGCATAAGACTGTCCCAGCCATGTCATTGATCCTTCGGAGGGCGTGCGTGATCCGGCGATGATGCCGGAAAGCGTTGACTTGCCCGCTCCGTTCTCACCCAGAAGTGCGACAACTTCGCCCGGATAGACGTCAAGGCTGACATTCCTCAGAACCTGGAGCGATCCATATCGCTTGGATATGCCCCTCAGGGAAAGAACCGGATCGGTCACGGCACGCCTCCTCAAGACCTCGACTTTGTTACGGGTGGCTCGCGATGAAACCTGCGACGTTTTCCTTGGTCGTCAGCGTGGCATCCAAGAGCTGTACCGGCGGTACCTTCTCCCCGGCGACGAGCTTGGCGGCATTTGCGACCGCGTCGCGTCCCATCTTCTGCGTTTGCTGCGTTGCAGTCACGTCGAAGACACCCTTGCTGAGCGCTTCGAGGGCTGCTGTGTCACCATCGAAGCCGCCCACCACGATCTTCTGGGAGGGATTGGCGACCTTGATTGCCTGCGCAGCGCCAAGTGCGAGTGCGTCGGCTTGGGCAAATACGATCGAGACGTCGGGATTTGCCTGGAGCATGTTCTGCATGATCTGGAATCCTTCGTCCTGGCTCCAGATGTTAGAGTACTGCTCGGCAACAACCTTCACGTCCGGATTGGCCTTGAGGGATTCAGCGCACCCCTTGGAGCGGTCGACCTCCGGGGTCGTGCCCTTCTGGCCATGGATGATGACCATTTTGCCCTTGCCGCCGGCTTGCTTGAGAATGTAGTCGCAGACGGCCTTGGCGGACGCGACGGAATCCGTTGCAAGGAAAGTGTCGCCGGGTGCTCCGTCGGCGTTTCGGTCGACGTTCACCACCGGAACGCCGGCATTCTTGGCAAGCTTGACCGGAACGGTCGCTGCGGCCGCACCCGCCGGAATGTAGATCAGTGCGTCGATGTTCTGGGTCAGAAGGTCCTGGATCTGGTTGACCTGCGTCGGTCCGTCGCCCTTCGCGTCGACCGTGACGACTTCGATGCCATGCTTCTTGGCTTCGTCCTCGACGGACTGCTTGATCTGATTGAAGAAGTTTGCCTGAAGGTTGGCAACGGCCAGGCCGAGCTTCTTCAGCTCCGCCGCATGTACGGGCCCGAGCGTGAGACCAAGTAGTGCGGCAGACGCGAGCATGGTGCGCGCAATTTTCATCTTAATTCCTCCGTTGTTTGATGGAACCCTCGGGTAATTCCTCCCCCTCGGGGTATTGATCCGCCCCAACCCTTGGGGACGGAGTTCGTGGATCGGCCCAACTCGGCGGCCGGCTCGTCAGGCGCGACGCCGACGAATTGTCTCCGCGCCGACCGCAAGCACGATGACGATGCCGATGATCACCTGCTGAAGGAACGGCGAGACATTGAGAAGATTGAGACCGTTACGAAGGACGCCGATGATGAGAACACCGATGAGCGTCCCCCCGATGCCGCCGGCGCCGCCAGAGAGGGAAGTCCCGCCGATGACGACTGCAGCGATGGTGTCCAACTCGTAGCCAAAGCCACTGGACGGCTGGACCGAGTCCAGGCGGGCCGCGAGCACGATGCCTGCTAGTCCTGCAAGGACTGCGCTGATTACATAGACGCCGATCGTCACGAGCTGGACGTTGATGCCCGCCAGGCGGGCGACCTCCGGATTTCCGCCTACGGCGTAGAGCATTCGACCTTCGGAACGAAAGTGCAGGAACAGCCAAGCGGCAAGGACGACGGCAAGCATCAGAAAGACGGTGGCCGTCAGCACACCGAAATGCCGATCGATTGCGAGCATCATGAACCAGTCAGGGAATCCCACGATCTGCTGACCGTCGGTGATCATGTTTGCGACGCCGCGAGCCGCGGACATCATGGCCAGAGTGGCGATGAACGCCGGAACTCTGAACTGCGTCACCAGCAGGCCTACGATCAGCCCCGAAAAGGCGGATGCGATCAGACCGAAAGCGATTCCGACGGGAAGCGGAAGGCCGGCGATGTTGGCAGTCCAGCCCATGACCATCATCGCAAGGGCAAGAACCGAACCGACCGACAGGTCAATGCCGCCGATGAGGATGACGAAGGTCATTCCAACGGCCATGATGCCAAGGACTGTGATCTGATCGAGGATATTGAGGCCGTTTCGAACCGAGAGAAACGCGTCTGTGCTGAAGCTCAGGAAGACGCAAAGCGCGAGCAACCCGACGAGCGGGCCAGTGGCTCCCTTGAGCTTGTTCACCCAGGTGCCGGATGAAAGCCTCTGTTCATTGATGTCGAGCGCCACCATCGTTCCTCCCTGGGTCTAGCTGGTAGCCAATATTTGTGCAGGCAAGAATAAATATTCACGCCCGTCGGAAAATTCATTAACAAGTTGATTTGCGGCTGTCAACAGCATTTGTCCGCCGCCATCGGTGTGCGATCTTCGCGCAAGGGGCTTGACTAAACGACATCATATGCAAAAATATTGCCTACTGAATATTTATGCACATGAGGAATCCATGGATACCACAGAACTTGAGCGCCTCGCTCGCGAGATCCGATTGCGCGATCTTCGGGCAGTTTTTGAAGCAGGCGCCGGCCACATCGGCGGCGAGATGTCGGTCATCGACATCCTCACGGCCCTCTACTTCCGCGTCCTCAAAGTCTGGCCGGACCAGCCGAAGCATCCCGATCGAGACAGGTTCGTCCTTTCCAAGGGGCATACGGCGTGCGCCCTGTACGTAACCCTGGCAAAGCGCGGTTTCATTCCCGAAGAGGAGATTTCCACCTTTCTGCAGCCGCACTCGAGACTGAATGGACATCCCAACTGCAACAAGGTTCCAGGCGTCGAAACGAATACCGGTCCGCTCGGCCATGGCCTGCCGGTTTCGGTGGGCATGGCGAAGGCCGCCAAGCTCTCCGGCGCGATGTATCATACGTACGTTGTCACCGGCGACGGCGAGATGCAGGAGGGTTCCAACTGGGAGGCAATCATGGCAGCCGCCCAATTCAAGCTGAATAACCTGACGTTGATCGTCGACCACAACAGGTTCCAGCAGGGTGCGGCCCTGGCCGACACCAACGACATCGCTCCACTTCGTCCGAAACTGGAAGCATTCGGCTGGGAGGTGACCGAGATTGACGGTAACAATATGCACGAGATCGTTCCTGCGCTCGAATATCGAGGCGACCGTCCGCATTGCATTGTCGCGCACACGAACAAGGGACAAGGGATCTCGTTCATGCAGGATCGTGTCGACTGGCATCACAAGGTTCCCAACAAGGAACAATACGAAATCGCAGTGGCAGAACTGTCGGAGGCACTGTCATGAACGCCCCAGTAAACGCACCCAAGCTTTACGACTGCCGCGACGCGTTCGCAGCGACGCTCGAACGCCTGGCGAGCGAGAACGAGAAAGTTGTAGCGGTCTGCAATGACTCGGTAGGCTCGTCGAAGCTTGGCGGCTTCAGGTCGAAATTTCCCGAGCGCCTGGTCAACGTCGGCATCGCGGAACAGAACATGGTCGGCGTTGGAGCAGGCCTCGCCAACGGCGGGCACCTACCATATGTCTGCGGCGCCTCTCCGTTCCTGACCGGAAGATCGCTTGAACAGATCAAGGCGGACATCTCTTACTCGAACGCGAATGTTAAGCTCGTCGGCATCTCCTCTGGAATGGCATATGGCGAGCTCGGTCCGACCCATCATTCGATCGAGGATTTCGCCTGGACGCGAGTGCTGCCGAACCTTCCTGTCATTGCGCCCTGCGACCGCATCGAGACCGCCGCGGCCGTCGAGTGGGCGGCGACCTACCACGGGCCATGCTTCCTGAGGCTTTCGCGCGTGGGCGTGCCCGACCTTCTTGCAGAAGGTCACAAGTTCGAGCTTGGCAAGGCAAATCTTCTGCGCGAAGGTTTCGACGTCACACTCATTGCGAACGGCACATTGACTCACCGCATGCTGAAAGCTGCCGAAATCCTCACGCAACGTGGCATTCAGGCCAGGGTCCTCAACCTCGCGACGGTTCGCCCCATAGACGAGGATGCCATCATTGCCGCTGCCAAGGAAACCGGAGCGATTGTGACGGCAGAAGAGCATTCGATTTTCGGCGGGCTGGGCTCTGCAGTCGCCGAGGTGGTGGTCGATCATGCGCCTGTTCCGATGAAGCGCCTGGGCGTTCCGGGCGTCTATGCTCCGACCGGTTCGGCTGAGTTCCTTCTCGATGAATTCGGCATGGCCCCGTCGGCAATCGCGGATGCTGCCCAAGTGCTTATCAAGCGCAAGTAACCCGGTTGCACGCGATCGAGCCGGGGCGCTCAGCCGCCCCGGACTTTTCATTTGTGGAGGATACGATGCTCGCTATTCTGGCGATCGATCAGGGCACGACCAATTCAAAGGCAGTTCTGGTTTCCGAAAAGGGCGAAGTCCTCGGCAGAGGCGCGGCGGCTGTGGGGATTTCCTATCCGAAGCCCGGCTGGGTCGAACAAGAGCCGAACCGTCTCTACACGTCTGTTTGCGAGGCGATCGAGGTCTGCCTGAAAGCGGCCCCGGACGTGACCATTGCGGCTGTTGCAATTTCCAATCAGCGCGAGTCGGTCACGGTTTGGGATGCTGAGACGGGAGAAGCGCTCGGACCGGTCCTCAGTTGGCAATGCAGGCGCACGGCACCTGATTGTGAGCGTCTTCTCGCCGAAGGACATCTGGGTCGCGTGAAGGCGCTCACGGGCCTACCCCTCGACCCAATGTTCCCAGGTTCGAAATTCCGATGGTTGCTTGATCGTGTGCCGAGCGGCCGACAAGTGCGGTTGGGAACGATCGACAGTTGGCTCGTACACTGCATGACCGGCGCATGCCGGCACGTGTGCGATGCCTCGAACGCCGCCAGGAGCCAATTGTTCGACCTTGAGGAGCAGACCTGGAGCAAGGAGCTCGGCGAAATTTTCGGTGTCGATACCGCACTCCTCCCGGAGGTGCTCGACAGTTCTGCCGATTTCGGGACAACAAAGGGGCTAAAGGGTGTACCGGACGGCACCCCTATCAGGGCAGCGATCGGGGACAGCCATGCGGCCCTGTTCGGCCACGGGGCGTTTGAACCTGGTGATGGAAAGATAACCTTTGGAACGGGGTCTTCGGTGATGACGACCCTTCCGCGGTTCATCGCCCCACGCAACGGCATCACGACCACCGTCGCCTGGCGCATCGGCGGAACGCCGACTTTTGCTTTCGAAGGTAACATCCTCGTTTCTGCTGCGAGCCTTCCATGGATGGCCGGCATTCTCGGCCTTGCGGACGTCGCTACGCTGATCGACCTCGCGGCGACCGCCGAAGCAGGCGGACCAGGATTCGTGCCAGCCTTCGTAGGGCTGGGCGCACCTTACTGGAACTCTGACGCTCGCGCGCTTTTCTCTCAGATCAATTTCAGTACGACGCGTGCGCAGATGGCACGTTCGGTGACCGATTCGATCGCGTTTCAGGTCCACGACGTGATCGCGGCAATGCGAGCACAGAGTGGCGGTGAACTCGGCGCCCTTTATGTCGACGGCGGACCAAGCCAAAACCGCTTCCTGATGCAGTGCGTGTCGAACCTTGTCGAACACGCCGTCATCCAATGCGAGGCCCCCGAGGCGTCGGCCCTTGGCGCCGCATATCTGGCCGGACTGTCGCTTGGACTGTGGCGCGATCTTGAAGTCATCGCTGGATTACCCAGAAGCACGCAGATCATTGCTCCGGAACCTGTGGACCGGGCAGCGCTCCTGAATACCTGGAATGATGCTCTCGCCCGCTCGACGTCGCGCCAAACAATGGCTAAAGGTGAATAAAAATTCCCACCGGGATCAGCCATGGCTCGCCTCAACGAACTCCGCCTCATGTCAAGAGTGGCCCAGATGTACCACATCGAGGGGCGACGGCAGGCTGAGATAGCGCAGCATCTTCGCCTGTCGCAGGCCACGGTCTCCCGAATGCTCAAACGTGCCGAGGCCGAGGACATCGTTCGGACAAGCGTCATTCCTCCTGCCGGTACGTACAGTGAGCTTGAGGGCGCTCTCAGGGAGAAGTACGGACTACCCGAAGCCGTCGTCGTCGAATGTAGCGAGGATCGAGACGGCGCGGTCATGGCACGGATTGGGGAAGCAGCTGCCCATCTCCTTGAGGTCACCCTTGCCCCTGGCGAGATCATTGGAGTTTCGAGTTGGAGTCAGACCATCTTCAAGATGGTCGAAAACATTCATCCGCAGAAAAGCGCCCAGGCGAAATATGTCGTCCAGACGCTCGGGGGCATGGGCGATCCCTCGGTACAGACACATGCCACTCAGCTGACGACTCGACTGGCGCGTCTGACCGGCGCGGAGCCGAAGCTGCTTCCGGTGCAGGGCGTGACGACCTCGCGAGAGGCCAAGCTGCTCATGCAGGCCGATCCGTTCGTCCGTGAGACGATGGACCTGTTCGGCAGCATCACACTTGCAATTGTCGGAATTGGAGCGGTCGAACCCTCCGAACTCCTTGCGCGGTCGGGGAACATCTTTTCGTCGCGGGAGCTCTCCGACCTGGCTGAAGCCGGAGCCGTTGGCGATATCTCGCTCCGGTTCTTCGACAGCAACGGTAAGGCGGTTAAGACTCCGCTCGACGAGCGCGTTATTGGTATCCCGCTCGAAGACCTCGAACGTGTGGATCGCGTGATTGCCTTAGCCGGTGGGTTTAAGAAGACCGCCGCCATCGCCGGCGCCCTTCGGATTGGGGTCATCGACATGCTTGTCACCGACAAGTTCACCGCCCAACGACTCATTGACCTGTAAACCCGCGGCATTGGACGACCCGAAGCGTCGGTGCCTGCTTTGTCTGCCAACGCGCCGGGAGGCGACTGCACAGACCCTGCGCGGCTGCAGCAGTGGTCCGCCAGCTCGCAGGCGAGGCCCGCAAAGGTCAAATGATGTCTTCAGGAATGAAGCCGCCTGTCTGACGTTTCCAAAGACGGCCAAATAGGCCATCTTGTGCGACCAGTTCGTCCGGGCTGCCCTCTTCCACGATGCGCCCCTGATCGAGCACGACGATTCGATCCATCCTGGTGATGGTTGAAAGGCGGTGCGCGATGGCAATGACCGTCTTTCCCTCCATGACCAGATTGAGTTTTTCCTGGATGGCTGCTTCAGATTCGCTGTCGAGTGCGGAGGTCGCCTCGTCGAGCACCAGAATGGGCGCGTTCTTCAAGAGGACACGCGCGATGGCGATACGCTGGCGCTGGCCACCGGAGAGCTTGATGCCGCGGTCGCCGACGAAGGCGTCAAAGCCCTTGCGGCCTTCGCCGTCCGTAAGATCGGCAATGAACGCATCGGCCCTTGCCGTTCTTGCTGCCTGTTCTATTTCGTCCTGCGTCGCCTCCGGCCGGCCGTAGCGAATGTTGTCACCGACCGAACGGTGCAACAGTGAGACGTCCTGTGCGATGACCCCGATTGCGCGGCGCAGGCTTGCCTGCGCGACCGTGCGGATGTCCCGTCCGTCGATCAAGATTGCGCCGTCGCGTATGTCGTAGAAGCGCAGCAGCAGGCTAACCAGCGTCGTCTTGCCCGCTCCAGACAAGCCGACGAGACCTACTTTTTCGCCGGGCCGCACCGTCAGCGACAGCCCATCGATCACCGGCTTGCCGGTTTTATAGGCGAAGCGGACATTCTCGAAACGGATCTCCCCACTGTTGACAGTCAGTTCGGCCGCGTCCGGCCCATCGATGATGGTGGGCGGCGTCGTCATCACCGGCATGGCGTCCTTGATGGTGCCTATCGCCTGGAAGATCTGCTGGCCCATCTGCAGGAAGGTGAAGGTGTGCCCGGACAATCGGTGGAGGATGTAGACCGCCGCAACGAACTCGCCTACCGTGAGAAAGCCGTTGACGAGGCCCGAGAAACCGATCGAAAGAATCGACAGCCAGAGCGCCATGTTGAGCGCTACAACGATCAGTTCCGACGTCCGGTAGATGCGTTGTTCCTTGTGCTGCGTTTGCACGGCCTTCTGTAGGATGTGGCGGATGGCGCCCGCCTCGCTGTCTTCAGCGGCGAACTGTTTGATCGTCTGCATGTTGCTGTAGAGGTCAGTGATGGCGCCGGCGACGAGGCTGCGCTGCTTGGCGGTGCGCCGCGAGCGTTCGGCAAAGATCGGCGCAAGCCTGACGGCAAGCGCGACGTTGAGGATGATCCAGACGAGGACCGGCAAGGCGAGCTGCCAGGACAACGTGCTGAGCAGGATCATCGAGCCGACCATCTGCAGCAGGAAGCGCGGGATGGACTGGAATGCGGCAATGATCTGCTGCTGGACGGCGGACGCCACCTGCGACAGACGCGAGGCAACCTGTCCGGCAAAGAGTTCGTGAAAGAAGGCGAGATCCTGCCGTTCCACCGCCTTGTGACCCTGCCACTGGATGGCGACCGGCATGCCGACGCCCAGCGTATGCGAGGTGAGGGTGTTTACAAGGAACGAGGCAACCGGCGTGCCCGGAAAGATCAGGAGGCCGAGAAAGGCGAGCAACGGCCATTCGCTGTGGAGGAAGGCGAGGGCGCCTTGAGCGGTCACGCCGTCGACGATGACCGAAAGCCCCCAGACGATCGTCAGGCTGATGGCCTCGACCACCATCGAGGAAAGCGCCAAGACGATCAGAACGCCGCGGAACATCGAGATGAAGTGCAGAAGGACCGCGACCGGACCCTCGGAGGGCAGCGGGCGGTAGGGAATGTCGAGCGGCCGGACCAGCGTCTCGAAGGGACGGTAGATCGTATCTGAAATCGACATGGGCCGCTCGGGTTAAAAATCGAGGGAGGGCTTGGGGACACAGCTACGCGCGTTCGCATAGGACCATCTTCCGGCTGCAATCTCAACTAGAAAATCTCAGCAGGTGTCCGATATATTGAGGTCGTGAAAAACGGATCTGATATCTTTGGGACAGCAAGCGGCCACACGATCGCACATGCCAGACGGGCATGAAGCGTTCGGCGTTTCCGCCTTCTTGATCCGAGGGTGCCTTTTGAACATCCTGCCACGCACGATGGAGCGTTCGCTTGGGTGCATCGCCTTGGCGCCGGCTCCTGGCCTTCTACGGCCCGCGAAGGAAGTGAAATTAAAAGCAGGAATTCCCGCAAAATAGCAGCCTGCCGAACGCCCTCGTTAGAATTAGTAATATAAATCGGCCTGTTGGCGGAACAATCGCGGCGGTTTCCCGTTTCGGCCGCATGACATCGGAACCCGACGACCCGGCCGTGTTGCAGTATCTGCCGTACGAAACTGACAAAGCTCTTGTTCGGCAGTTGCAATCGCTGCCGACATTTGCCGTGCCTTCAGACACCGACGAGGCCTTCGGCCACTTCTTGAAGAGACTTGACGCCATTCGCGAACACCGCGACGACGACACTTCAACAGAGTAGTTCGCAGGTACGTCCGATTTCATCCGAGGAAATGAGCTGTCCCTGTTCGACTTGGCACCGTGCCAATGTCGCCGCGCCGGCATGCTTTAAAAGCCGCACCTGCAAAACCATAGCGACATCAAGGAGGATCAGGGCTGGCCCGACGGAACGTCGAGAGCTCAATTTGTTAAAAAATGCTGTCGAAACCGGCCGCGCCGATCAATTTCCATCCAAGCAAAGGGTGGCGCCGACAAGGCGGGCGAACGCGTTGCGCGTGTGCGTCGGCACCGAAGCGCCTTTTGGCGCCCGGTGCGTCATGCGGTCAGCAGGTTGGCAATCCGCATAACCCCAAGTGCGCTTGCGTCGTTGCGGGCGCCCTCCTTCGTGCCCTCGGCGCAGGTCCACACGTGGTTCTTCTTGGCCTGGAACTCCTTGCCGTCTTGCAGAACCATGAGTTCTCCTTCGGTGATATGGCAGATCATAGCGTTGGGCATGCTGCCGACAGGCAGGTTCGACCGCGGCTGAAACACGAGATCGATGAGCGAGACTGTCTTGTAGCCGGGGATCATCGCAGCCCCCTTGCCGAGCTCCACAGCCCGGACACCCGGCGCCAACTCCTTTCCCTCGTCGGCCCGGTAGGTTTGGGCTCGCGCCGGGCTACCGCCACCCACCAGTGCGGCGGCTATGGCGCTAAAGGCGGCGGCGCCACCGTAAACGAAGTGCCGTCGATCCAGGGACATTTCTTTGCTGCCGATAAACATGAAACCAACCTCCCTAGCTAGCCTTGATCGCTCTTCCAGCGATAGCGGATTTCGCCACGCGCCCTCTCTGCGACGCCGCCGATATCGGGTGATGGCGAGGTCATCTGTACCTCGCTCGGCGTTAGACAAGAATGCCGTGCAAGCGGCTTCTCGCGGCGTTGTGTTTTCAAGCGCCGCTCCGTAGGGCGACACCACCGCAATTGCAGCCAGGATACTCCTGTCTCCCGCAGCACTCCACTGGTAAGCGGCAGATTGTTGAGGAGACAATGCCTGCCACCGCTGTTCCAAGCCTGACTCTCCCGGCCGCAGGCCGCACGCCTGCGCGCTGGATCAGACCTCGCCGCCTCCATACGCTGTCCGGGGAACTCCGCAGGCGTTCCGCCCTTTCAGGAGGCCTCGGCCGTGTCGCCAGGAAGTCCGTCAAACTCGCTTGTTCATGGCGGTTGCCAAAGTGAGTGGGGGTCAGACCGAAAGTCTAGCTACTGGCTTGCCGACAATCTCGATCGGGCCGCAGCAAACGGCGGCAGACGGCGTTATAAGATCACCAATTCGCTAACGAGCGGTGTGTCATCATTGAGTCCAATCCGCTTCTGTCGACCTCGGTTCAAAACGCTATGGTGTCGCCGGTCTCTGTTAGAACTGTCGCGCAATTGGTCGCGGTGAAAGCGCGCGAGGCCGTTCTCATGCTTCTGCTCGACGGATTTACAGTGACGCTGCCAAACGGCCGGCGAGTGCTGCTTAGGAATGATCCGAGCATAGACGGCTCGGGCTGCGCAGCTATGATGTCTCGCGACGACATCAGCAGGCTATATCTCCCCAGCGGCGAATGTAGTTATTCGCGTTTCGTCCAAATGCTTCAAAACCTTATCGGCAACGGACTATCTGCCGAGCTCGTGCCTTCAACCTCGGATAAGGCTGCGACCTCAGGTGCCCCGGGGCGCTTCTGTTATGAGCCGTCAGTCGCGGGGGACATTTACCAGCTGCAGGCGACCCGTGAGTTTCAAAATATTTGCGGTTCCACCACGCCGTTAAAGCCGAAGTTCACCCTGGACTACGGGACTGTAGGGCTCGTAAAGGTCGATTTCGTCATGCGCTCGCCGATCGGCGTGTTATCGTATCTCGGGCAATATCTGCGCGACCCAAATATTCCGTTTAATGGCTATTATTCGAAACCTTCAAGGCAGTTGCTCGGCCACGATCGGCGTTACTTGAGCGTCGTCAGCGATAAGGTCGACGATTGCTACACCTCCCTAACTTACCTTGGCAAATTCTACTGTGTTCCTGCCGCGTCGACGCATACCGCGATGTTGATGGACATCGTTCAGGTGTTGAGAAACCTCAGCATAGCGCCGACGGACCTGAACACGAGCTTCACGCTCCGCGTTGCCAACTGACCGACACGTACAGGAGACAGAGCTGTCGCTATATTCGGGGTGTCGGGCAGGGTGTCGGCTCCAGCGTCGTGATTTAGAGGATTGCAAGGTTCTCTGGCAAGGGGCGCGCGATCGGCTCGACGCTTAGCGTTTCACCGCTAGAAGCAGATCGACTGAGAAATAGGTTTTATAATCGGGCCTGCGCCCAAGATTTCTCATATTTGTCAGAGGCTTGTTCGAATTGAGGAACGTGCTAGCGGTTCAGATCCTTTCAAGGCGAACGGCGCCGCCTCTCAGTTGCGCGCGAATTCTAGCAGCGGCGCGATATCATGGTTGTCTGCTGCGCGAAGGGCTGCGACGTAGCGAGTGCGCAGTTCACCGACATCGGCCAGAGTTCCGCCGCCCCAACTGAAACGCTCGCCGCCAAGGCGTTCGATCAGAAGATCGGCCGCCAAGCGAGCGTGACGGCCGTTTCCATTCGGAAACGGGTGTATTGCGACCAGGCGATGGTGGAACCTGACCGCTATCTCGTCCGACGGAAATGCCTCGTGCTCAACCCAATAGCCGACGTCGCTTAACAGGCTCGCGAGCTCCACTCCGATACGGTAGGCTTGGACGCCGATGTTGCGCTCCGTCGTTCGGAACGTGCCGGCCCATTCCCAGACGTCGCCAAACATCCGCTTGTGCAATGTTCGCATGAAGTCCTCGCTGAGCATTCGATCAATCGATACGCGCCGGCGGCCGCGCGCCCAGGCCGCACCCTCGACGATGTTTTCCTGCTCCGCCTCGTTGAGATCACGGCGGTGCGTGATCCATGTCTGAAGCAGTCCCTCTTGCTCATCCGGTTCAAGGGGTGTTGCGTCCTCAGGCTCCTGAAAAAGGTCCGTCATGTCTCTTTCCAGAGGTCGCGCTCGGAGAGTTTATCGCGAATGTATGCCTGGACGCGGGATTCGAAATCCGCCTCGTCCGTGCCCTGAGCTTCGAGCCGCATCGTATGCGCGACGCGCTGGAGTTCGCGCGTTGCGATTTTCCTCGCGCGCGCCTCGATGACAGTCTCAAGCGAACTGTTTGGAACGAGGGCGTAGACGAGGGTACAATCCAGCGCCTCAGCTGCGCGACGTAAGGTATTGAGTTGGATCGTGCCTGCGGCTTCCGACTTCTCGATGGCTTCAACAGTTTGAGGTCGCACGCCAATGCGTGTGCCGAGCTGCGCGCCGGTCATCCCGAGCGCGTCGCGTAGCGCGCGCACCCATCCCTTCGGCGGCGCCCTGAACCGGTCGATTGGTTGGAGCGCTCGAAGTCGTTCATCTAGGCGCAGGCGCCCCCTCTTTCGACTGTCGCTCTTCATCCATTGCCCTCAGACTGTAAGCTGATCATGAGACATGATGTATCAGTATACAGACTGATTATCAATGCATATGACTCAGTCTATAATATGATTGTTGGATACGAAATATCAGGCTGGATTCTGTGAATCAAGCATCCGCAATCAGGCTGGAGTCTGGCGGATATCGGTTTGTTCGAAATGACCCCTAACGGTTTTTCCTAATTTGTTCTGTGCTAATAATGGTCTCATGCGAGTTTTCAGTGAGGCGAAACCACTATTATTTGGACTCATGCGGACCCCTCGCGGTAGTTGGTGCTTGGGAACAAAGACCGTCGCCAATGCCGACGACCGCATCAAATTCTTGAGGGATTGTTCCCGGTCGGGCTCGATACCCGCGATACATTTGTCTGCAAATATTCTCGTCGATTTTGCAAGCAGTTCGATGGAATGAACAGGCGCGAAGCGATACGGGCTCACCAGAATGTCGAGTGCTTCCTTCTTCCGATAGGTGTCATAACCGAAGTCGAGCGTGAAATGCCCGCTCTGTCCGGTCTCGTCTTCGACAACGGCGATTTCCTTGCTCAGCACATCTCTAAGGGGGCCAGCGATATATTGCCGGGCAGCCTCATCGACCTGCTCGGCAAGTGCTTTCTGTTGCTGATTGACCGAGGGGAGAGCAGCGATATCGGCTTCGAGTGGTGCATTGAGGTCCGCCTTGTAGATGCCGATGTCGATATCTTCCGAGAAACGGCGGATCAGGCCGTAGGCCTTGCTGAGGCTGGTTCCGCCCTTGAAGTAAAGGCGAACGGGGTCAGCCGGACGCCGATTGAACAGGAAGTCGAGCACCCAACAGACATAGAGGTCCTTTTCAATATTCTCAGCCCGCGTTTCCAAATCGGAGGCCACGGCTGAGAAGAGCGCCCTGCGCTCATCCTCGGTCGATTGGAGGATTTCAATGAACGCCTGTTTCATGTTCTTCCAATGCTTTTGGGGATGAAACGAGGGGTGCGCGGATTATGGGATTTCCACTGAGGGGCGGCGAGGTGGTCGAAGACTACGGCCATGTCGGGTTGGCCCTGCGAAACCATCCGGTTTCGTTTCTGCGGGAGGATCTGGCGAAACGCCGGATTGTCACCTGTCGGGAAGCGATGCAGGCGCGCGACGGCAAATGGCTCGAGGCGGCTGGGCCTTGTTCTCGTTCGCCAACGCCCTGGCTCGGCCAAGGGCGTCATGTTCATCACCATCGAGGATGAATCCGGGATTGCCAATCTCGTCGTCTGGGTCAAAACCTTCGAGAAATACCGACGCATCGTGCTTGGCGCCGGCATGCTCGGCGTCTACGGCCGCATCCAGCGGGAAGGGGAGGTCGTGCATCTCGTCGCCCACCGGCTGACCGATCTCTCCTCATATCTTGGAAGTGTTGGTGACCGCGACGCCGCCTTTCCGCTACCGCATGGGCGCGGGGACGAGTTTCATCATGGCGCGCCGAGACCCGACCCGCGTGGATTGCCGAAAGGGCCGCAACCGCGGGATATCCTCGACCCTTATCTGCATCTCGACGCGATCAAGGTGAAGACGCGGGATTTCAGGTGATTGAAGACAAAGTGCAGGGCTAGCGGACTGATCCTCAGTCGCCCATCAGGCCAGCGAACACACCGGAGGGTGAAATATGTTCTGGGCCGCTCTCTTTCTCGTGCTCGGTTCGATTTGAGGATCGTTCTGCCGGCCACGGACGGTTCAATTGCACTAGTCGCCGCCGATGCTGCCCGGCTCGGAAAGCAAAGGTGCTCGGTTTTCTTGTCTCACTTGCATCACACCGTCTCCCTTTAACCGGGAGGACGCTTTCGTCTGGGAAGACAGATCTTGCGGATGCATCAAGCAGTGGTTGGACCGGACGGCATCCGTCGCTGACGGAGGTTACGACGAGGGCTCGCCTTCGGATGGGTGGGCTAAGGCGAGCCCTGGCCGTACCTTGTGCCGCTGCTGCCTTCGGGGCTTTGCGACACTTGGAGTACGCAGTACAAATTGAGGGCCCTCCCTGGCTGCACGAGGAGAGCCCTAACCTTTCGCGCGCACAATGCGCACTTCGGGTCACTCAGACCATGCATTATGCTTGATGCGGATGATATTGGACCGAAGTCTGAATATTGGCGGGACTTAGGTCCTAGCCGGGCAGTTGATTTGCATGAAACGCGACTGTGGTTCCCATATTGAGATCATGACAAGTACTCAACCTTTTGGGGAGGGTTGGGCCGTGAGCGAATTCCAACTTATCGATGCAGTGCGCCCGGCGCGCCATGGCAGACAAAGAGCCCGCCGCGGATATATTGTGTTTCTTGATCGACCAGGTGCTGGACGAAGCAATCGCCGAAGCAAGGCGGCGCGACAAAATGCCCGCGGGTGGCGAGGAAAGCGGTGAAGTACCGCTAGAGCGCCAAGCTTGCCAAGCGAAACAAAGCCGCTCGACTATCTCATTGCCGTCACCGGAAGCCTGGTTTTAGCGGCGAAACGCCGTCGTCTGATAAAGCCTAGTCAAGCGCGTGCTTCAGGATGCATCCTTTTCATTAACCGTCCATAGTGTCGAACGGAACACCTGCTTCTTTCGCTGCTGCGATGAAGCTTGCGCGGGCTTCGTCAGGCTCTCGGATGCCGGCTTCGACGTCGGAGCAGATCAGCAACGCGGCCATGAATGCCTTCCCCTCCGCCACCGGCCAAGAATTCGTAAGAACATCGAGCGCCTCGGCTGTGGATGCAATGGTCGAGAGTTGCCCGGTCCTCCTGCAGATGATCATTATGGGGTGATCCCAACGTCTGTTACTCATATCCTGCCCCTCGCCAGAAAAGTAGGTTAACGATGGACCGCCGAGCGATGCAAGCAGAACGTCTGGCATCCCTGGCAAGACGCGGACTATGAAGAGGCCCAGCCTGATTGCAACGAATTGCAGCAGCGCTCCTCATCATCGCACATGCACCGGAAGAGAAGCGGCTTTCCGCGCGGCGGACGAGTTTGGCCCTCAGCGGGCGCTCACAGATGTCTCGGGCTGCTGCCGCACCCCATTGCCGGGGGTTCGACATCTTGAAAAAATGAAAGGCGTCTGACCTGGTGGTGGACGTTTGAACTGATGGCCAATCGGCTGTGGTAGCGAGACGACATCGTTTACGAAAAGCGATCACTGATGCCTAGGGCGACGGCGAATGCGTCTTCTGGTCGAGATCGTTGCCGCTTATCCGTGGTGGAAGTCCCTGGATTGCATATCTGGGAAGGCGTTGCCATTTGGACCCAACAGTGTTCCGGTTGAGGATATCCATCAGTTCAGTGGCATTTTTTTCAGTTAGATCAGTCAGTTGCTTGCATCCTATCGTGGCGGGATAGCCGGTGACGGTGTCAAATACCGTCCATTTGCCGTCTTGTTCCGCGCGGCGGCCGTATGGCATGTAATGGATGTCGGAAGACATAGAACCTCCTTTCGCTGAAAGGCAGCGAAGCCCACGAACGGGGCGAACCTTAGAGGTTGCTTCAACATCATAAAATTAGCAAGCGCTTAATTAGTCGTTTTCGGGCACCTGGGTCAATGGGCCAGGACGAAGGGCGTGGCAGCCGCGAACTTACCGAACAGCAGAAGCGCAACGGCGGCAATTTCCTGTTGCGACGAGGGCCCGCGCCGGACATCCATTGGGTGGGTTGCGACCAAGCGCGGCCAGCCGCGGGCGTGGCAAACCTGTCGAGGTCAAACGCCCTGCATCATTGAAGCAGCCACCACGCCGTAGGAATTCTCACAACATCGGCGGTTCTGGATCAGGATTAATCTGCTCGATAATGTCCGGGGTATCGTTTTCCGGTGAGCCTACGGCTTTGCCGATCGGCCACATGGTCATCAGTTCGGAGGGGAACGGTTTCATCAGGTCATCAGGCTCCGGCTCCGGCGACAGCCAGCGCTCGTAGTCCTCTGGATGTAAAATGACCGGCATACGGTCGTGGATCGCAGCCATCATTGCATTCGCCGGGCAGGTAATGATGGCGAAGGTGCGGACATCGACGTCGGCTGCATTGCGCCAAGCTTCCCAGATGCCGGCAAGTGCGAAGGGTTCGCCTGACTTCATGGCGACGGCATACGGTTGCTTGTTCTTACCCGTGCCCAAGATGTCCTTCCATTCGAAGAAGCCGTCGATTGGAACAAGGCAGCGGCGAGCGCGATAGGCAACCTTGAATTTGCTGTTCCTGGCGATGCCTTCTGAGCGGACATTGACCTGCGGTCGCCCTCCCGGTTTCATCCATCCAGGTATCAAGCCCCACCCGGCGCTGACGAACACCGGTCCCATGACATCCGGTTCGAGGACCATTTCCCTGATGATGATCGGATAGTCGAGCGACGGGGCGCCGTTATACCGCGGGAACTGGTTGGCCAGGCCGAGCGCGCCTTTGCGATCGGCGAAAGCAAAGGCATTCATCATGCTTTCGAGATTGGTTTTGATGAATACGCGTCCGCACATGTCAGGTCTCAGCCGAAATTCTCAAGGGCCTATTTAACGCGCCATTTTGCCTTTGAGCAACGTCTGACGCTATTCAGAGGGGCCAAGCCTTGCCAGGCCGGAGAGTTCACCGATCGCCGTGTTATCATTGACCGCGATGGGTCAGCTCTTCAGGAAAATTATCGTCCTCGCGGGCAGTCATACGCTACTGGGCACCGAGACCGAAACTAAGTGTGCAACAGTGCGGTGCCTGAAGGTCTCATCGGTCCGGAAGGCCAAGTTTCGAGCGGAGTTCGTCGATCCGTTTCGAGGCTTCCGCTTTCGTCAGTTTCACCGAGAAAAGCTCCGGGGCGTTCGCCTGCTCGGACAACGTCTTCAGATAGGATTGCTGGGCTCCGGTCATAGGCTCGTCGCCACTGACCCAGTCTTCAGGATCCTTTTCCAGGTTCGAATTGGTCGTTTTTGCCGTCTTAGTCATTGTTTGTCCTCGGTTGCGTTGATGAAACGGCCCAAGGTTCCGTAGGTTCCGAGTTAGGAGATATCCGGCGACCGTTGCAGGTCGAGCGCGCAGGCAAGTGGACAGGCATGCGTCCCACAAAGCTGCGAATGCAAGCTTCCCGGCGACCGGCAATTGAACTCTGTCCGGCTCGTGCAATTTTTATTTGATCCAAGCAGTCGTTGCAATGCCGCTCGGCGTCCCCATATAAAGGCGATGGTGGCGTGTTGGAACGGGCGCCATCTTTCGGATTTTCGAAGCCCCGACAGGAGGACGGTAATGTCGTCCCCTAAATTTTCCAATCAGCTTACGACCGCCGCTATGAGCGCGATTGATCGTGTCCTCGCGAAAGCCGGCGTTTATGAACTTCACCCGATCGAAGACCTCGCGGTCATTCTGAGCGCGACAAAAGTCGGTGAGGCCGGGTTGCTGTTTGCGCTTCTCAATCGAAGCGAGCAAGCCTCCGTGCCGGTCATACGTGGTCTGAAGCCTTCGATGAATGGGGCTCGGGCCGCGGGAGCTCAAACCCAATGCCTGCCACGGCATCCCCGGCTGCTCGTAAACAAGTAACAACACAAACAAACCCTGATGGAGAGAAGTGGCAATGCCCCTCAGCTTCCCAAATAGAAGTCGCAGTTTCGACGAAAATCGGAAGGGGGTCCGCTTTTTGGGCTACGATGGAATGTTCGAAGTCCGATTTTTGGTCGAAGCGACTGCTCTGCGGTCCACGGACCAACCTAGTCGGTCCGAGATTGAGTGCCTCGATGCGTTCGACGCCGAGCGCCCATCGATTCTGGAGGCCGCGTCCAAAGCCTATAACCGCAGCCGCAGAAACAATTACACACTGACGGTAGAGGACATCCGTCGATAGCCCGTTACATCTCCTGGAGACAAGGTTATGTCAGTCGATAGAAAAGATCTGATAGATCGCGCCCCAACCGCACTTCCGGAAGCGACCGATATCGAGTCGGCCGTTTACGACGCCTTGGCAGGTGCCGCCGATATCGATCCAACCTATATTTTCGTGTCGGCTCACGGAGCTGAGATCACTCTTTCCGGCTGGGTCTCCGGCAGCGCCGAAATTTCCAGGGCCGCGGAAGTTACTCGGCAAACCAAGGGCGTGCAAAAAGTCCGCAATGAATTATCGCAAACTTTGTGACCGCCCGTCTGCACCATGACGGCGTGACCATCCTAACCTGTTTCGGCGCCGGAGTTGGTCGCCCAAGGATCGTCGTCGGTTTCATGGCAACATATATTCTTGCGACCAAGGGGCGCGCCTAAGAGCGACGGTGATCATGAAGACTGCAATCATATTTGACTGCGAATTTCTTTGCCTTGAAGGCTCGAAATACCGATTTTGGTGCGCGGCCCACGATCCCGATCCCGGTATCGCGCAGATCGGGGCGCCGTTAAGCTCGGACTAGAAGGTTTCCGGCTCCAATTTGATCCCACCGACAATCAAAACTCCGTTGACCTCGCCTCATAGTGGTGGTCGTGTCGCCGCGGGAGCGTCTTCACGCACGAAATTTCAGCGTAGCCGTCGCGTGCTGCCCGATACCGACGCGATAGGCAACAGAACAGATGCAAGCCTCACGGCGGGTATCGCCCAGCCCTTCCACTGAGGATTGATCGCTACGCTTTCAAAGCCCCATGGCTTTTGCAACGATCCAAGTTGGAACTCCTGCTGTCACAGCTGATGCTAGCACTATCGAGACGACCTTGATAGCGTAAGCCCGGCGCTCGCGGGCGTCATCCCACTCATATCCCATCGACCAACTCCCCAGCCTTTTCTTAAATAGAACCATCTCGGTCAGGGATGAGTCGAGTCACGATTCCTCAACGTCGTTAACACTGTGAGCCACGGCGCCGATGAAGCTCGGCCAGTCCGATTCCCACATCACGATGGGCCCTGCGGCGAGAGCCACCCGCAATCGTGGCTGAGGCTCAGGCTTTCATTGTTTGGTGCGGCGGGCCTCGATGTGCGATCCACCTGCCGTGGAAAACGGCTCAGCAGTTCCGTAGCCGGAGGAGCTGGATTGCGACGCTTGCGGACATCAGCCGGCCCTCGAAGGTGGGCTTGAAAACGAGACAGGCCGCATCCGCCGATGCGACCCGCCCAACTCGCGACGACTAAATACAACTGCCGCGTTAGTTTTTTCTAACATGAGAACCCGCCAAATCGAATTGCCTCTTTCGGGTAATTCTCCCCACATTTTTTGCAGCTTCACAAATGCCGGTCCTGCCCCCTCTAACGATTTCGGACGCTCTCTTGCGAAAGCGTTGTACACGAGCGTACGGTTCCGGTGGGTGGATGGCACGCGCCTCATCGGCATTGCCCAATTGAAAGGGTGTCACTTGGCGGACGCAACCTGGTCACGAGCGCAATCGGGCTCGAAGCCGTCTAGTATGTGTACAAAAAAAGGCCCGCAAAAGCGGGCGAGTGTGACGAAGAGGGACGTTAGCGACCACGTCCGACGAATGAACGCACGACAAAAACGATAGTTCCTGCGCTCGCCGATTGTGGGTATGGAGGACGGGGCATAGCGGATGAGCATATTGACCCGCCGGATTCCATTACGCCACGTTCGAACATTCAACGGTTGCCGTTCGAAACGTTGTGAAGGCGGCACCGATTCCAGAGAGCTGGATATCCTGGTCTCGCGCTTTCCAAGCAAGAACGGGCCTTTGATTCAATGCATCTTATTGTCGCGACATGCGTTGTGAATGGTACTGCAGCCAGGAGGATGAAATGACATGATCAAGCGCAAGCTCACCGATGGCAACCCCGAGGAACGCTACGCTCGACGCAGTGAGAAGGGACAGTTTGCGGGCAGCGTCGACGACGGCGGCTTGCTTTCCGCCGATTGCTGTTACGAGGCAAAGGCCGGCGACTGTGACCGCGCAACCGCCGCACCGGGCTCTGATTGGCTGTGAAAGTCGCCACCTTCAACGTCAACGGTATAAATGGCCGGCTCGATGTTCTCCTGCGTTGGCTGAAGGAAACCTCGCCGGATGTTGCATGTCTGCAGGAGCTGAAAACACCTGACGAGACGTTCCCACGACGCGCGCTTGAGAAGGCGGGATATGGCGCCATCTGGCATGGCCAGAAAAGCTGGAATGGTGTCGCCATCCTGGCCAAAGGGAAGGAGCCTGTAAAAACCAGGCGTGGACTGCCCGGCGATCCCGACGACACGCATAGCCGGTATATTGAAGCGGTCATCGACGGCATCATCATCGGGTGCATCTATCTTCCCAACGGCAATCCGGCGCCAGGCCCGAAATTCGACTATAAGCTTCGCTGGTTCGAGCGCCTTAAAAGCTATGCTGCCGAGCTTCTGGAACTGAATGTTCCAAGCGCGCTGATAGGTGATTTCAACGTCATGCCGACCGATATCGACGTTTACGCCCCTGAGCGATGGCGAGACGACGCTTTGTTCCGGCCCGAGGTGAGGGCGGCCTACGCTGATCTTGTTTCGCAGGGCTGGACCGATGCGATCCGGCATCTCTATCCTGATCAACGCATCTACACATTCTGGAAATATTTCCGGAACGCCTTCGCTCGCGACGCCGGCCTTCGCATCGACCATTTCCTGCTAAGCGCATCGTTGGTCGACGATCTGGTAGCTGGGGGCGTCGACAAGTCTGTCCGATCGCTACCGCACGCGAGTGATCATGCGCCAGTTTGGATAGAAATCCGAAATTGACAGAAACTGCGATCGTCACGCCAGTGGGGCGACGCTTGTCGAGCGCGGTCTATGAATGTTGACTAATATGTGATTCAGGGGCTCGGTCAAAAGAGGTGGGGAGTTGTTGCTGTCGGGCACGCGCCGGATGGCAGCGGATATCGCCTCATCTTCCGCTGTCTTGCGGCTTTCTCCTTTTGACGATCAAAAAGGTGCGCGCATCGCCTGTGTGTGATTTGAGGTCGAAGGACGCGCCTGCCGGCGGGAGCGAGCTTGGTAAACATTAAAGCATCTCGAACGACGATTGACGCAGAAAATCGGCAATCGCTTCGGCAGACATCGGGGCGCCCAAGAGGTTTCCTTGCAGTCGGTCGCATTTTCTTCTGCTAAGCCAACCCGCTTGACCGGCTGTCTCGACGCCTTCTGCCGTAACCCGCATCCCCAATCCATGCGCAAGGCCGATGATGAAGCGAACGATCGTCTGGCTCTTCGGGTTCGTCTCGACATCATTGATGAAGTGCTTGTCGATCTTGATCGTGTCGAACGGGAAGCTCTGTAAGTAGCTCAGCGACGAATAGCGAGTGCCAAAGTCGTCGAGCGCGATCCGGGTGCCCAAGACCTCAAGGGTGTGGAGCGTGTCGAGGTTGTTGGTCGTGCGCTCAAGCAAGACGGTTTCGGTTATTTCGAGCTCCAGCCTATCGGCCGGGAACCCAACCTCGTCGAGGATCCGGGTTATTCGGTCGGTAAAGCCGGCGCGCAGGAATTCCGCCGGAGAAAGATTGACCGATACGATAAAATGCGAGGGCCAGGTCGACGCCTCACGGCAAGCCTGTTCGAGTACCCACGCTCCAATATCGCCCATCAGGCCATCGGCTTCGGCCATGGGAATGAAAAGACTCGGCGGAACGACGCCAGCATAAGGGTGACGCCAGCGCAGGAGGGCCTCGAAGCCTATGATCCCGTCTGCAATCTCGACGAGCGGCTGATACTCAATGAAGAATTGTTGTTCCTGGAGGGCAACGCGTAAGCTGCGCCTCAGCATCTCACGCTGTTCCAGCATAATCATCATCGAGCGGTTTAACGTTCTCGCGCGGCCGCCTCCGTCATTCTTGGCCGCGTAGAGCGCAATGTCGGCGGCCTTCATCAATTGTTCGCCGTCGTTGCCGTCAATCGGGGCAATGGCAATTCCTACGCTTGCGCCCACAAACACACTGATCCCGTCGATGGTAAACGGATCTTTGAACGCCCGGACCAAGGATTCGGCCAGACGCTCTGCTTCAGCGGGCTGGTCGTCACAGGATTGAATGACGGCAAATTCATCGCCTGCGAGCCTGTAGGCGGTCTCACCGTCGCGAAGAACGGCTTGGATCCGTTCCGCCGTCATCTTGAGCACGATATCGCCGGCGCCATGACCAAGGGTGTCGTTGACCGGCTTGAAGTCATCGAGATCGATCTGCATCAATGCAAGCTTGTACCCGGCAAGCATCGGGAGATTCGCCTGAAGGTCGCTGCTGAACTGGCGACGGTTGGCCAGTCCCGTCAATGCGTCATGCCGAGCCTGATGAAGAAGCAAAGCTCGATCTGCATCTCCATGCGGCGCCTTCGAACGAGCCGCCTCGTTTCGCGTCTCGATGACGCCGAGTCCCCGTTCCGTGCTGAAGAGGAGAAGATTGCGCCCCTCGTCGGACGCGCCAGGTTCAATCGCAATATTGCACGGCATGCTGCCGGCAAGCACGGCCTCGACACGCGATTTGCGGTCGGGGTCCAACAGCTCTGGATATACCTGCCAAAGAGTCGCATCTGCGGCGGCTACGATTCTGTAGGCCTGCGCAACCTTTGCAGAGCATTTTACCAGTCTCAGGCTATTGCCATAATAAGAAACAAATTCATCAGCTTGACTGTTCATAAACGCAGCCACATTAGAATCTCTCATTCCCACCTCAGGCTGTTGAGAATTGCTAACATGCTCAAGGTAATTTTTTCAATCAGGTTTCGCTTTGGTTAGCGAGATAACAACTAGGGAGCGTCAAATGAAAAGAAAGTGTCCGGAATGGGCCTTCATTCAGATGATCCCTTGCGATCCTGCCGGCATATGGAAAAGTGCGGCCGGCTGGAAACGCAAACAAAGTTCATATGGTAATCACACGAGGCAGAGGAGCCTTTGCTTGTTACCCCGCCGATCAGCGCGATTGCGCCGTCTCGGAGGACTTAAGCTTCTTCACTTCGGCATCGTTCCATGCGATTTGGCTCATTCTACGCCCTCTTGTAGATTGCGTCGCGGATAGCTCCGATTGCGACCTTGATCTTTCGCGCCGTCTCGGCATCAATCCCCACAACCTCGCCGATGCACTTCGAACCGGCGCGGTACGATCCTTAAGCGCTTGACCCTCAGCCGTGAGGTTAAGAAGCACCTGGCGCCCGTCCTGCCGATTGCGTGTGCGAGTGAGGAACAAAGCCTCTCCGAGTTCCTTGACGGTGCGTCCGTCGCGGCTCCAGAGCGAAACCAAAACCAGAAACTGAGGGTAGGCAAGACCAAGATCGGCAAGCAGGGGCCGATAGAGCTGGCTGAAGGCGTGGCCCGCCGAATAGATGGAAAAGCATAGCATTTATTCGATATCAGGGAGGTCGAGTTCAATATCGGCTGCGTTGGCGTTCATGGCATCCCCTTCTTTCTGAAAATATTTTGTGCGCGATCTGTTTGCAAGCTATTGACTGCAAAACCAAGCTCGCCTATTTGGATTGTGCACAATCAAATCGTACACAATGGGATGCTGCTTCGCCAATGTCGGTGCCGACGTTTCGCCTTAAAAGCCGAACATCACTTAAAAACGGCCGAGCCATTCCGGGACCTGAAACCACCAACGATAGAAGGAAATGACATGTCCAGGTTTGCTACCGCCCTCACCCTTATTGGCGCCCTTTTCGCAGGTGCCGCTGCCGCACAGCCGGCCAAGCCCACCGTCGTCCTCGTGCATGGCGCATTTGCCGACTCTTCGAGCTGGAACGGCGTCATCCAAATTCTCGAAAAGGACGGCTATCCGGTCGTCGCCGCGGCCAACCCACTGCGCAGTGTTTCGAGTGATGCCGCATATGTCTCAAACGTCGTGAGCAGTATCGAGGGACCCGTCGTCCTCGTCGGCCACTCCTATGGCGGGCAAGTGATCTCGAACGTGGCAAAGGGTCACGACAAGGTCAAGTCGCTCGTTTATGTCGCAGCCTTCGCACCGGAAGCTGGAGAAGCGGCAGCGGACCTGGCCGGCAAATTTCCGGGTGGCACCCTTGGCGAAGCGCTCGCGCCCCCCGTCAAATTGCCCGATGGCGGCGTCGACCTTTACATCGACAAGGCAAAGTTCCACCAGCAGTTTGCTCACGACGTGCCGTCGGAACAGGCCGCTCTTATGGCGGCGGGACAGCGCCCGATCGCCGAGGCGGCACTGACCGAGAAATCCGGCGAGCCCGCCTGGAAAACCTTGCCTTCATGGTTCATCTATGGCGACGGCGACAAGAATATCCCGGCAAAGGCGCTGGGCTTCATGGCGGAGCGGGCAGGCTCAAAGCACACTGTCGTGGTCGAGGGCGCTTCCCATGTTGTGATGACCTCGAAGCCGCAAGTCGTCGCCGCCTTGATCGAAGAAGCCGCGCAATAGACGGCTTTTGCCGTTTCGCAATCGAAAGAGGCCGGTGCGTCCGCGCACCGGTCTCTTTCGTGCCGATGCGAGTTGCGTGCTGCTGGCAATGCGCTGCTGCCATTTCGAAGGATCTGGGCGGTGCCGCGGCTGATGACGAGCATCATGTCCAGGCCGACTCCGGATGGTTGATAGGCCAGGAACAGCACCTGGACATGGAGCTCAGATCCGGAGATCGTTCCTCTGAGACAGCTTGCGGGCGGATTGCGGTTCCCGAGGGAATCCGTCACATAGGCCCCAATGCAACTCAGTTCCGGCTTATCATGGGCGTTCCAGAAAAGTCCGAACTAGGACGGCCACTCGTTCAGGGTCTTCCCAATGGAGGTTGTGGCCGTGGCCGGGAAGAGAAATGAGCTGCGCGCCGGCGATCGCTTGCCGCATCTGGGCCTGATGTTCCTTGGTCGCGATCATATCCTCCTCGCCTCGCAGGATGAGGGTCGGCGCCGAAATATCCCGGAGAAGTTGCGACGGGTCATAGGCAAGCTGCTCGTAATATATCGAATGCCAGATGCGTGACGGCAACGCGGCGCTTTCGCGTCGAGCATGGGCAAGAAAATTCGCGTCGACCGGAGTTTTTCCACGACACCATTCCCGCATGAATGCGCTTTCTGGATCGATCGGATCGCGGAGCATCTGGATGTTTTCCCACAACCAGCCCCGACGTTCGCGCAGCGCGGCTGAGGTCGATATGAGGACGATTTTGCGGACGAGACGAGGCCAGCGCTCAGCGACCGCTTGCGCAAGCCGCCCACCAAGCGAATGGCCGACGACGTGCGTCGGCACAAGACCCAGCGCCTCTATGAGGAACCGGACATCAGTTGCCATCTCGGGTATCGTGTAGCAGCCCTCAGGTCTGTCAGAATGCCCGTGGCCGCGCAGGTCCGGCGCAACCACGCGAAAGCCTGTCGCGAGATATGGTGCGGCGAGGCTCCAACTCCTGGCGCTGTCGGTAAATCCGTGGAGCAGGAGGATTGGCACGCCGTCAGGGTCGCCGATCTCGACATAGGCGAGCCGGACCCCATTCGAAAGAACGGCGTTCCGCTTCAGCGCCGAAAATTGCTCTTGCGAAATCGGTTCGACCAAACGATCACCCTCAATGCCAACTTCATAATGTTAGCATGAACATCGGGATTGGTGACGTCCGCTTTCGGAGCACAGAAAACTAAGCAAGATCGCCGCCGTCGATCCCGATGACGTGTCCGCTTATATAGGAACTGGCATCGCTGGCGAGGAAAACGACCAGGGAGGCAACTTCCTCCGGCGTGCCGGCGCGCCGCATAGGGTAGGGGCCAACGAGTTGTTCGGTCGTCACTTTCCAGTCACGCCGCACCCGCTCGAGCATCGGCGTCTCGATCGCGCCGGGCGCGATGGCATTGATGCGTACGTGCCGTCCGTACTCCTGTGCAGCGGCGCGGGTCATGTGGATGACGGCAGCCTTTGAAGCTCCGTAGGCGACGATGTTTGGAAAGGCATGCCGGCCGCCGATCGAGGCCATGTTGATCATCACCCCTTCGGAGCGGACGAGATGCGGCAGCTCGTATTTCATTGCGACGAAGACACCGCGCAGGTTCGTCGCAATCTGATCATCGAAGCCGGCAATATCGGTGTCGGCGATTGGCGCTGGCGGCAGGTCGATCCCAGCATTGTTGAAGGCGATGTCGAGGCGGCCGTAACGCTCGACTGTTTCAGCCACGAAACGCTCGACCTGATGGGCGTCGCGCACGTCCGATTTGATATAGACGACCTCGCCGCCAGTGGCCCGAATCCGTCCCTCCACTTCGCGCCCGAGTGCTTCTCGCCGGCCGTTGAACGCAACCTTGGCTCCGGCGTGAGCTAAGACGCCGGCGGTCACCGCGCCGATGCCAGACGTTCCCCCGGTAACGATTGCGACCTTGCCCTGAAGGACGCCAGGAGTCTGCGCCGCTGCCGGTTTAGCGGCGAACCCCCCGCCAACCGTTGCGCCAGCAACAAGCATGCCAGTGAGAATGTCCCGGCGTGGCAGAACCATTGTGTCGGATACAATTGCGTCGGTCATGTCCTATTCTCCTCTACTGTCGATGGGCAGAGCCTAACCGAGGAAATCCAAGGGAAAAATCCCGATCTGCTTTCAGCATTTTAAAGCATGGGTTAATAATCGGCGCATGAGCTTGCGACCGGATCCATTCTACGGCCTCTCAGCTTTCCTTGCGGCGGCGGCGGCGGGCAGCTTCACCGCAGCGGCTGCGCGACTGGGTGTGTCTCCGGCTGCCGTGAGCCAGGCGGTGAAGTCCCTCGAAGAAAAGCTTGGGACGCCTTTGTTCAGCCGCACGACACGGCGCGTGGGCCTGACGGAGGCCGGCGCGGCTCTGCTGGCGCGCACCGCTCCTGCAGCCGCCGAAATCATCGCCGCAGTCGAGGACGTCGCGTCAGTGCACGAACCGTCGGGATTGTTGCGCCTCACAGTGCCGCGCATGGCGGTGCCGTTGGTTATGGAGCCTGTCGTTCCCGCCTTGAGGCGCGCTTATCCGAGGGTTGCAGTCGAGGTGGCGGTCGAGGATGCGACAGTCGACCTGTCCGCACGCAGTTTCGATGCCGGCATCCGCATCGGCGAGTATGTCGAGCGCGACATGGTCGCCGTGCGTCTTTCCCGGGACATTACCTGGGCGGTCGTGGCGAGCCCTGCATATCTCGCCGCTCGCGGCCGACCGGAGGCACCACTGGACCTGGCGGGCCATGAGGCAATTCGGTATCGTTTTCCGAATTCGGGCGCGCTCTATAGGTGGGAATTCGAACGCGACGGCCGGAGCTTCTCCGTCGACCCGCCGGGTAGCCTGATCGTCAACGACGGTGCGCTGCTCGTCTCCTGGGCACGGGCCGGCCTTGGCCTCGCCTATGTCGCCGATATCGCCGTAGAAGCGGAATTGCGCGCCGGCCAACTTGTTCGTGTGCTTGAGCAGTTCCTGCCGACGACGCCTGGTCTTTTCCTTTATTTTCCGCAGCGCACTCAAGTCCAGCCGAAGCTGCGCGCCTTCATCGATCTGGCAAGACAGGTCTTGCGGGCAGGACGCTGAACGCGTCTGCCACGGTCCGGCGAGAGACGTCATGCTGGCGTCGATGTTTACCACGCTGGGTGTTGAGAGACTGCCCGCATAGCATGCGCTTAATACCCGGGAACTTTTCCTGCTCACGCGCGTTGTTGGTGGCACGCTTTTTCAGCGCCCTCCAGTCGTTGAAGTCGACGTGCGCGCTAGTGCTGTGGGGATCACCCCTTGGGCACTAGACTGATGGCTTGGGCTCGCCTTCGTCCCCTCTCTAGACGAGCCCTTGTCGCAATAACTTCGTGAGGTACCTACCCCGCTTCTGGCGGGGTTTCTGTTGGCTTCTTAGGGAGTTTTGAGGAACCAACTATGACCAGAGACCATTTCTCTGCCCGTGAAATGCCTTTGCAGAACGACGATGTTGAGATCTGCAAGAGAATCTTCGATCGCATCTGTACTACCCATCACATAACGAGCGATTGTGAGCGCGACCAACTCGCAAGCCAGATCATCTATTTCTATCAGCACGGTGTTACCAACGAGCAAAGCCTGGAGCGGCTAATGGCTAGCATCGCCGGCGATGAAAACATTGACGTGACCGCGATTCCGCTCGCCGAAAAACAGAGACCAGGGTGATATTTCGAATAAGCCAGCGTAAGACGCGACGAAGATGGCAGCTGGTCGATTGGCGACATGGAGACGCGCACGGTCGCTGTCATTGCTGATTCTGCGGCCCAAATGCTTTCATGAAGCCACGACATTTGAGACTGTCGATGCCTGAGAAAGAGGCATTTGGCTTCTGAAGCACCCGGCGGCACCTCCGCTGAAAGTGCGCGACCGTACTAATCCTTTTTAGCTAGTTTGCCCCCGCGCTGACTTTTGGCATCATTTTTTCACTGGGACACAAAGACCGTGATTCTCAGTGCAGCGGGAATTGAGATGAGCTCCCGCGGCACGAGGTGCGACAGGGCTCGCCATTTTTGAACCTTTTGGACGAGCCCTCGTCGTATTCTTCAGGTCACGGCAGCGGTGATCGGCAAGCCGGCTGCGCAGGTAGGTCCGCAGTTTCTCGGTACACACTTCCGGTAGCATGCAGCCTGCCACCGAGCGCACTTCCGAAGATATCGATCAGGCAGCAGGTTGGAGGTTTGCGAGGGCTTCGGCGATGCGCTGCGGCGCCTTGGGACGCGCGTACATCCGCTCAAGATAAGCTTTGAGATTTGGATAGCCGTCAACCAGCCCATTTTCATTGCCCCAGTCCACGACATAGGCGGTGACGCAATCAGCTATGGTTATTTTATCGCCGACGATGAACTGGCGCCCGTCCATGTGATGCTCCAGAATTGCCGCCATCGCCATAAACTCCTCTCTGGCTAGAGCTATGTCTTCTGGCAGTCGTTTGTCTTCGGGATATATAAAGGTGTGCTTGGCGATCCGCCACAACGGCTGTTCAAGTTCGGTGACCGCAAACATAGACCAGCGATACGCACGTGCCCGCTCCCTTAGGTCGGCGGGCATGAGCCCCTTGGCGCCATACTTCTCTGCTAAATACATGACGATCGCGGCGGATTCTGTAAGTACAAGGTCGCCGTCAACCAGTACTGGGAGTTTTCCGGCAGGATTGAGGCGCAGGAAGTCGGGGCGACGGTTTTCGCCAGCCAGGAGATTGACGGGAACAAACTCGAATTCCGCATCAAGCTCTTGAAGGGCCCAAAGTGCGCGAAGCGAGCGCGTCGGACCTAATCCATATAGTTTCATCATCATGATTTCCTCCGGTTTCGAACAGAAAGCGTCACGGCGTTGATAAGTCATTCTCCCATCATCGAATTCGTGGTCGCATTCAAATGACGTTTGAGGAGACGCCGATCCGACAGAGGGTCACAAAAAATCGTCCGTGCTGGTTCACGATTTCGAAGGCTTGCAAGCGGCAGGAACTTCTTTCACCGAGGCAATTCGACACCTTCTTACCCACGGTACCAGCAGCGCAAACTAGGTTCCTTGGCGGCTTGGGGGGTCGCGCTCCTACTTCACGGTCCGCTCGACAATCCCGCACCTGCCCTGTCCTGCGATCCCCGGATTCTCCGGAGGGCAGAGTTGCGGTCGCATTGAAGCAGGAAATGTAGACATTTCGCATCCTGCTGCCGTGGCGCGTGATCGCGGTTCATGTCGTTCCGGGCCGTAGAGAGCACGCGACGCCAACGGTCGAGCGACGGGGTCCGCTATGAGGGAGCGGGTGCAGCGTGGATGAGATCATCATTTGCAAGCAGACCTGTGGCCAGATGACGGAAAGCCTGGGCGGCTTTCGGGAAGACATCCTTCGGATGTTCGGTGGCCGCAATCCAGAGAGCCGCATTGAGCGCGGCGCCATTCAGAAGCCGAGCGGCCGCCTCTGCATCCACTGGCTTGAAGATTCCTTGCGCAATCAGCCGCGTTACCGTCTGCTTTGTCGCCTGCAAGCAGTTGCTCTGACTAGGCCATTGCGATGGATCTCCGAGGACCGCTGGCCCGTCGAGCAGAACGATCCGCTGTACTTCGGGATCGAGCGCCATTTCGATATAGGCCGTACCCTCAGTAAGCAGCCCTTCCCAGGTGTTTTCCGCTCGGCCGCCGATCTCCTGTGCTCGCGAGGCCATTTCAGCGTCTATCTGGTTGACGACGGCAGCCAGAAGTCCACGCTTGTCCCCGAAGTTGTGATAAAGCGCGCCCCGAGTGAGGCCGACCTCGGCGGTCAGCTCGTCCATTGAGGCGGCTGCGTAGCCTTTTTCCGCAAATGCCTTTCGCGCGGCCGCAACCAGCTTTGCGCGGGTCTCCTCCATCATCTCGACGCGTCGCTTTGCCATCATGACTCCTGTTTTCACATACGCGACGTATATTTGTTGACATACGAGGCGTATGTTGATACTTGGCATACGTGGCGTATATCAATGATGCGACAGCCTGTGAAGCTCCGCAAGCAGCGTTTTGCTCATCGAGTGCCACCCACCAAGATGAAGAAAGAGCGACAGATGACGCAACGCGACGCAATTTTTCCTGCCAATAGGCACGCACTTTATCAAGCACACGGCTACTCAGCCGCGATTCGCTCAGGCGACCTCCTCTTCGTCTCCGGGCAGGTCGGCAGTCATTCCGATGGGACTCCCGAACCTGATTTCGGGCGTCAGGTCGAACTGGCCTTTGACAACCTAAGGGCAACGCTGAAAGCGGCAAGCTGCACCTTCGACGACATTATCGATGTGACCACGTTCCACACAGATCCCGAAAACCAGTTCGCGACCATCATGGCAGTCAAGAACCGGATCTTCAGCAGTCCGCCCTATCCCAACTGGACCGCAATCGGTGTGAACTGGCTCGCCGGTTTTGATTTCGAAATCAAGGTCATCGCTCGCATTCCTGAAGCGGCATAAGCTAGGTCCTGTCAGAGCGGTTGCTCAGGCTTACAGGGCGCAGCAGGGCAGCCGGGGGTTTTCGCTCGCGGCTGTGCTTGACGGTGGAAGCCAGACTCGCGCGAACTGAACCGTCGACAACATCCGGCAATACATGCGCCCCAAGTGGCTATCAAATCCCGTCTTCGACATTTATGCGGCGATCATCGGCGCCGCTTGAGAGACATGGCGGAGACATTTCACGCAACCACAACTATCACCTGCATCGAAATGAAGGCTTGGGACACATGTTGGTCAGCCGTCATGACCGGCGGTTTTGTTTGAAGGAACCGCCTGCTTTTCACTGAGGATGCGATCTGGGTGGCTGTCTGGACGTTGATCACCGCATGACCGGCGAGGCCATTGAGATCATGCATTATGTGAAACCTGATTGGGAGCCGCCGACCTATTGAATTCTCCTTCCGACGACACATATGGAGGCTACCACCCAAATGTGATGGCATCCTGCAGCGATCTTGTCGCGCGTTTGAAGCTATCCGGGTTGGCGAAGGGCGCTCCCCGAAAGGGTAGAGCGCCCTTCGGATTTACGAGGTTCAGACATCTGGGAATGGATCAGCCAAGGATTGCATAGTTGAGTAATGCAGCACGGACCTCTCCTCGGAGACAATGAACCGATACGACCGCTCCACTCACAGTCAGCCTTGAACCGATAGCCTTCAACGCGCGTCAAGCCATTGCAGATCGTCATTGCTGATCGTGTATTTCGATTGAGCAATGCGCGTCGAAACAAGTCCGCGACACCCGTTCGAAGCGATGGCGGGCAAATCGCGTGTCGCGCAGCTAGGCGACGACCAACCGCGGCGCTTGGAATTTCCTATACTACAGCCGACGGCATTGGGCCCGAGGCTCTACGGCTTGAGGTACAGTGGGCGTCGGCTGAATGACGTTGGGCGAGCGGGTCTGTGGCGTTCTCCTTCGTTGGATCGTATTGAACCGGTCAGTGGCTGCGTATGCCTCGTCCTCAACAGATTTCCAGTTTCTCAAATACCGTATGGAAAAACTGCGCGTTCCCCAGTTCCGAAACTGCTCAACATGCTTAAGCTCATGAACCCATAGCCCAGGATCGTTTGCTGCAGCTTGATCCTTGAAAATAACGGTGTCGATCAATGTAACCGCGTCTGCACCGCCATATCGAATGGCCAGGTCTGCGAGGTTCAGGGGGGCGCTACCACCAATTTTGAAAGCTGCCATGTCATAGATCTGCTCGTCGTAAAAGTTTCCGAGCGTTTGACGAAGCGCCGGCGGCATTGGCATCACCCCGCTGGAGTGGGCACTATTTCGTGATGCGATGATCCATTGCTCCAATGCCGCAGCTGCGGTTAAGACCTGGGCTTCCGAGCGAACGCGATCCAACTCTTTTCCAATATCCGCCATCTCCCAGCCGACGCGGCCGAAGATATTCGGCACATCGCTATCTGCATTGCCCGCGTCTCGCTGGACATTGCCCAGAAATTGTTCGGGATCGTCGATGTCGCCAAGCTGAGCCCACGTGACGGCAAAGGACACAGTGAGTAATAAAACCGTCATTGTCATCATGACGCACGTTCTCGTGAATTTGGCCACCGACAACAGCTCGGCACAATATCACAAGACGCTGATGTTAGCACTACGAAGCCACGGCGACCCGGGCCGCGGGTTGTCCGCTGAGATGGCTGCAAATGCCTTTCATCAATCGATCGAGTGCCGCCTGACCTATTTCGCTTAGGTCGATGGCCGAATTAGTGAGAGGCAGGTCATTGCCGAGTAGTCCCTTTAGACGAGTTATAAGGAAGTCTGGGATTCGCTACCATTCTCTTTCCTGCTTGCAGAGTGCAGAATGTGTGGTGTGGCAAGTTGAAACTTGGCTTAAGAAGAAGACCTATCAAGCTGATTGTCGCCGTTGCGGTGCCCTCGAGTTTCCTTCTGCCGTTATCCGGACGGCACCCGTCGGTGCATGAACGAAGCTCTGTCAGTCCGATTTCAATGCCTTTGGCAACCCACGTAGAACACCCGGCTCACTGCAGTCGACATACATCACTGGCGGCGGACGCTGCAGCTGGAAATCAATTTTCCGACTACACTCCTGAAAAATTCTATCCAGCGCGTCAATCATTTCGAGGCTTTGAAGCTTTCGCGGGCGCGCGTTTTCCAAGAGAGCCCACCCAACAAGCAAAACGGCCGGCTATGATATCGAATGACCTCCCGTATTCGCATTGGCCTTTTGAGGCGCAGATAACCAGCCTCTTCATCCACGAACCTCTTCAACACGGCAGGAAGCTGGCGAACGCTGCAACAGCTGAGCTGGCAGATCGACGAGTGAAGGCTATCGACGAACAGCGACGTTCGGAAGGAGGGGGACAATGCGCAATGCGAGGCTCAGCGCACGAGGGGACATGATCTACCCGGTTCAATATCTCAGAGCGTTCGCCGCAACAGCAGTCGTTGTCTATCATATCGGTTTCATCTTCGGCTGGGGGTGGCGGCCGCTCGCGGCTGGCGTCGATTTGTTTTTCGTCGTCAGCGGCTTCATTATGTGGTCGGTTACGGCCGGGAAACGTGTGAAGCCCGCCGAGTTTCTTTCGCATCGAATTATCAAGATCGTCCCGCTCTATTGGCTCTTCACCATAATATTTGTCGTTGGGGCGACGCTGTCTCCAGGGTCATTTGATGAGGCGTCCCCGACCTTTCCTGAGCTTGCGAAATCGCTGTTGTTTATTCCTTATTCCGCCCGGAACGGAGCTGATGGACCAGCGCTTGCCGTGGGGTGGACGCTCAACATAGAAATGTACTTCTATCTCATTTTCTCGTCCGGGTTGGTCCTGAAGAAGAGGCATCGCTTAACCTATCTCACGGTGACCTTGGGAACGTTGATGCTGGCACGATTTCTCTCCAGCGAAGTCGCCTCCCTGAACGTGGTCGCCTCGCCATTGCTGTTGGAGTTTCTCGCGGGCATTTTCATCGCCGTCTGGTACCTCTCCGGCAAGGCTCTTCCAAAAAACGCGGACATGCTGTTTATCGCATTGGGCGTAGCAGGTGTCGCGCTTTCGTTCTGGGTGGGACCGCCCGTGGGCGGATCTCGAAGAGTCTTAATGTGGGGATTACCCGCAGCACTTCTGTTGGCAGGTGCACTTTCGTGCGAGCGCAATGGAAGACAACGGAAGGTCGAGTTTCTTCGTTACATCGGCGATGCCTCCTATGCTCTCTACCTCTCGCATGTGATCACCATTGCTTACTGCAAGTACATCCTTGACAAAACCGGGTTTGAGCCTAAGGACGCGTCGCTTAGCCAGCAGCTGAGCGTTTTCGCCGTCGTCTTCGTTGCGTGCATGGCTGTGGGGATCGCATGTTACTACGCGCTTGACAATCCATCCCATCAATGGATGAAGCAGCGGTTGCGGCGTTATTGGGCACGCGCGACCACCAATGCGCGCCCTCTCCGTCCATGATGTCTTTGGTGCCTGATAGTCGCATCTGCTCTCGGCCAATCTGGCCGAATGGGCCGATCTCAGATCGGCCGAGCTGCTGGTTTCATTCTGGAGCAGCCACCCTGAGAAGATCCATCAATCAGCTAGCGTCGATATAAGGATCCGCCGAGCGTCCAGAGCTGTCGGCACGGCCGCGAGATCTCTGTGAGCCGGATCGGTACGTCGACACGCTGAAGTTCAATCACATAAACGCCATTAATCGACAGGCATCGACCCTGAGTGTTGCAGCGTCGTGAACATTCCTTGCCCGGTACCTTCTGAATCCAGTTGCTCTCGTGCCTGCCGAAACCCGTCGTGTAGCCGTCCAATAGCCAAACTGGCTTCGACAGGAACGATCCCACCTTCCGACATGGCTGCTATGCTATGAAACGGAGCTACAACGGCATCTGTCAAAAGTCGCGCGAAGGTCCACTCCATCCAGGCCATCACGTGCTGCGATGGCGATTATCCGGGTTAGTGGCTCTTTGCCATTCCATTCGTCCCCGACTGTGATATCAACTCGCTTGCCGACAACCTGAAGAATGACCCGCCGGCCCGGTTCTTCGGCCGTATACACAACGCCTTTGCATCGGTAGACGCTGGCAGGAAGCTTGCGCACCGCTTCCCGCAATGGTTCCAGGGAAAGTGGCGCGTCCGTCTCGTAGCTCCATGTCTTGAAGGCTTGCAAGTGGTCATGCCGATGGCCTTGAGCGCTATGCTCACAATCATGTCCATCACAGTCGTGAGGATGGCTGTTATGGTCACGAGAAGATGTGCCATCGAGCCGGGAAGGATCGAACCGACCCACCGATAGCAGGATTTCCAAAGGCACGTCTCCGCGGGATGTCTGGACGAGCCGATAGCGGTGGAACCGGTCGTCGAGCCATGCCTTGATCCGCTCGATCTCCTTCTGGGTGACGAGATCGACCTTGTTGAGGATGAGCATGTCTGCAAATGCCACTTGGCGGAGCTTTAGTTCCATCATCTCCGGCGCAGCAAAGATCTGCTCTGCGTCCACGACGCACATGATGCTGTCCAGCCTGATGCGGTCGCGCAAATCTTCGTTCATGAAAGCTAGTGCGATTCCGGAAGGATCGGCCACCCCACTGGCCTCGAGCAGGACGAATTCGGGCTTTTCAGGACGAGCCATCACCTGCGTCACCGCTGCGACCAGATCCTCCCGGATGTTGCAGCATACACAGCCGTTGGCGAGATTGATGACATCCCCGTCGCTTTCAATGCCGACAACCAGCTCGGCGTCGATGTTGATCGAACCGAAGTCGTTCACCAGCACCGCGACCCGAAGGCCGTGACCGCCATTGAGAATGCGGTTCAGGAGTGTCGTCTTGCCTGCTCCGAGAAAGCCAGTGAGGACGGTCACCGGCACCGCCTGCGCGGCAGATTGCTGGGGCGCGCAGAACGACGCCGCTTCGGTATCGCTTGGCGGGGAGGTGATTACACGATCCATCGCTACTCCCTGCTTCCTTCAATAGCGTCGATGATGGCCTGGATTTGCGCGGCCTTTTCCGAGAGCTTCGTCTGGGCCTGTTTTGCCTTCACCAGAGCCATTTCGCGGACATCGATCGTGTAGTCCCTCGGGTAATCCTTGTTCGGTTGGCGATACACATCCGGTGGGTAATATTTCTTGGGGTCGATGTCCCCGTTGAGTATTTCCGCCTCCAATTGGTCAGCAAGCGGATTTCGGGGATTTGGAAACGTGACCTTCAGATTTGTCGGCGTCAGGCCGAACAGTTCGACCGCCTCTGCGGGGCTTGGGCGTGCCATGTTGCCGGCATCCGGGATTGCAGCCTTGCGCGTCCAAATTGCGTCCTTGGTGACATTGACGACCACGACGTCTGGCGCGCCGAACTGGAACAATCCGCTGTAGTGAACGCGGATCCCGGCCGTGATCTCCGGGATCAACTCCTCGTCGTACGTCGTATGGGTGACCATCGCGAGGCGCGGCTGGATCTTGTCGAACATATAGCCCACCGCGTAGTGGGGGCTGTGAGCCTGGTCGATTGTCGTGCTCATGATGACGGACGGCATGCCCATTTTCATCGCCTGGAGGTTGGCCGTGTCCGGCTGCACCTCGGTCACAAACACGTCCACCCCCTTCGCCAATTCCAAAGAGCGTTCGTCCGGTCGACCGTCGCCGGTCCAGACGAACGATAACCCATTCCAGTCGAGCCTGTATGCCGAGGCGCCGTCCTTGGTGTGCGAACGCCGCCAGTGGCGGATGGTCACGCCGTCCTTGTCGTAGCAGACACCGTTGTCGTCCCGGAAATCGAACTCGTTGACCTCGACCTCGTAGCCGTCGCCGATCGGACAAGCGTTGAAGGAGTCCGTATGCCAACGTGTCATCATCTTCATCCCCTCGATCATCGTCTTGATGCCGTCCGCGGGCGTGCGGCCAGATGGACCATGCACGCGCAGCGGCTTCCAGCGCCCCATCCACGGGGCGAAGGCGAATAGATACGGCAGGTCCGCGTAGTGATCCACGTGAAGGTGGGTGAAGAAGATGTCGTTGACCACCGACAACGGCACGGCCATCGCGATGATGTTGCGCACGCAGCCGGAGCCGAAATCAAAGAAGAACCGCTTCCCGTTTCCGAGCTCCACCATGATGCAGGTGCCGGCCTGTGCACGCGTGACCGGGATCGGCGTACTGCCGATGAAGGCAATCCGCATCTCATCGGGTCCGAGCTGTTCCTGGCCCGGATAATACACGTTGTTGCTCACAAGGCTCGGAGTGGGTCGGTAGTAGGGTGGAAGCGTGATCCCGCCGCTCGGCACCCCACCATAAGGGTTTTTCGCATTGGCCGCGGCTGGTGTTTCCTCAGCCGTTTGCGCCGATGACACGGTAGCCGTTGACAGAGCCGCGGCTCCGGCCAGTCCTGCTGCCTTGAGTGCCTCGCGGCGGCTTATCGGCCGCTGACCAGCGCCAGCTTCATCACGTATGCTCTTTTCTTTTGTTATTTCCGGTTTCATGGCGCGTTTACCTCACCGATCGAAGCCCTCCGGGACGGTTTGATAAGCATTGAGGCAAAACCCTAGCAGTAGTAAACACCGGCCGCGCAGCGCCGCACCGTGCGCCGTGCCACCCCGGCGACGCTGACTGGCGTAAGGGGTCGTCCAACCCTCGCTTCGCTGGTCGCCACAAAACTGTGCACGCCCGGAATTGAAAGCTCCGATCCCAGTTCCAGCCCGAACAACGCCACCATCCCCGCCAGCACGGCGATTTTGAGTTTCGTCGATATGTTCATTTGGCATCTCCTCCGACAAAGTTATCTGGCAGCTCATCGATATCGATAAGTTGCTTCGGGTCGTCGACCTTGTTGGCGTCCGTCGGGGGCTTAAAGCTGAAATCCTCCGCGTCCAATTCTGCACCGCTCTTCCATTCGCTGAACTGGACGCTGTATTGTGGCCCCTGGTCTATTTGACTGGACGTGATGATATATTTGCATGGGTACGGCTGTTCCCCTTGGGCGATCCATATCTGCCAGTCGACGTCCTTCGTCCGAAACGCGAGATGATCGCACTCAGTGCCGGCAATCACACCGCTGCCGAGATCCTTCACATCGACAACGTCGCGCATCAACTCGTCGTAGACGTTTGACAGAAGTAAATCAGCGCCCGGTACGGGCAGGTGATGCTTCGTTCTCAACTCCTCGATCAGATTGTCGATCGAACCGGGCACTTCGAACTGGGTGTAGAGATTGACGTCCTTGCCCATCAGCGTCAGGGACTTTCCGTCGAAGGTTATCTCGACATCGGCAAACCCGCCGGACCGTGTGGCGCGAATCTTGTCGGGGCGAGCCATTCCAACCTTGCCTGAACTCGCCAATTGCAGTTTCTGATGTTCTGTGGTGACGACCTCGAAACTGGTATCGTAGGCGAACGAGACGGTTTTTTGTCCCGCCAGATAGTCGGACATGGCTTTGACCAGCTCCTTGGCCTCCGCTTCGCCAGCCTTTGCGTTCGGACCCGTTCCAGACACAATGATCAGTGCCAGCATAGCCGTTTGCGCTGTCGTCCTCATCGAGGTAGCCTCCCTTGAACGTTCGTCAGGTATCGACCTGATCCGGAGTCATTTTGTGCAGGCTTCGAAAATGCGTCTGTGGTCGAGGCGGAACGACGCGAGAGCCGCTGACCCGCTCGGCCCCAGACCCCGAGATGGTTTCCCCGACCACATTTCGCTGAACGCACCACTGGCACAACACCAGTTCAGCGTGTATATCTTGAGCAGTGAGAGGTCACCTAGGCATGTAGGCAGGCGAATCGAACCGGCCACCTATTTGGCAGCGGCTTTAGTTGTTCCCCATCGGCCGGAATGCCCGACATATAAGCGTCTGCTACTAAACGTACTCCGCAAATGCCGCTCCGTCCATAGGCTGTTGTCGACATTCCTCGGCCTCGGTCGAGAGGAATGTGTGAAGCGCTTAATTCGTCATCCAACCGTCGAGGCGAGCGGCGGCATCGCACGCACGAGCAGCGCAACCCGCAAATCCGATAGCCCTGTTCAAGGCGCAGGTGAATACCAAATCGGCGATGTGTAGGCGCGCTCCTGGATTTCCATCCTGGCTTCCGGCGGCACTTTTATGGCGTAGTATTTGGCGTCATGGGCGGTCCACCGCGGCGTCGGGATCTCCAGCACCCGGCCGTAGTAGAAGGCGCTTTGCGCTGGGTCGAATTCCGGGTCGGTCCAGACGGCGACCAGTTCGGGCGCTCCGATCGTGTTCTTCCACGTCGCATTGTTGATGTCGACCGTGGTACCCACCGCTGGCAGCTTGCCGTCGACGCCGGGCTTGCGGTCGCCCGACCAGGCGACGTCATAGATCTTTTCATGGACCTCGCCGGCGGCGTCGATCCAGCCCTTGACGATCTGGTAGCGGTCGAGGTTCGCGCCGATCGGGTCTTTGAGGGCGGCAACCAGGAAGGTCGGTGCCTTGCCTTCGGGCGCCGACACCAAGTCGCCGCCCATCGGCACGCCCTTGAGATAGCCGGCGATGGCGGGATTTCTGGTGTTGGCGTCATCGGCGTTGAAATCCCATCCGCCGAACAGGCGCACCGCCATGCGTGGACCGGTCGTGGCATAGGTTTCGCGCCGCTCCATCGCATCCCACAGGGATTCGCGCGTGTTCTCCATGGCCCAAACGGCGGCGTAGCCCGACGCGGAAACCTCCCAGTCCATGATCTTAACGCCGGTTTGCTTGTTATCGATGAACGCGGCGGTGGTGCGCTGCCGGCTCGGCTCCTGGGGCACTGTCTTGCCGAAGAAATTGTCCTCCTCCAGCGCGCTCAGCGAGTTGTGCGCGTCACTACTGCCGATCAGTCCAAACTTGTACGGATTGGCCCCGAGTTGCCTGTCAAGCTTCAAGCCGTTTTTCAGCGCCGAGCGCGCATATTCGAACTCCAGCATCTCCTTGGTCTTTGCGACGCTCCCGTCGAGGTTCCCCTTATCCCATCGCTCGAAATCGGCGAACTCATCGTTGGGCGACAGGAAAGGGTGCGCCTCGCTATCGCCCTTGGTCTGCGTCGCCTCGTAGAGCCGTTCCCACTTCAGGCGGGTTTCGGCATATTGGCTGTCGAGTCGCTTTCCCAAAGCCTCGACGATCGGAAACATCGTGCCGTTGCTGAGGTTGCCGTTGTGTGCAATGGCCAGCACGTTTCCGCCGGTCTTGCTTTCGTAGGCTTCCATCCACTTCCAGAGGTCGACCGGATTATCGCTGCCCATGGGAGGATAGACCGTAAACGGTTCAACCTGGCTCGCCTTGTCGCCATTGTCGCGGAAGATGACGTTGCGATGCAGATTGTTGCCGCCAGTATTGGACGTCCATTCGTAGCCGATGAAAGCGGTGAAACGGCCCGGATCGTTGTACTCCTCTGCCGCTGCAATAGTTTCCTGCCAGGCGCCCCGATAGGCGGTCGTGCCGGGAAAATACATCAGATCCTTGGGGAAGGTTCCATGGGAAAAAGCGACGATGATCTCGATCGCTGCATCGGCCCCCTTGCCAGATTGAATCATGTCGTACCATTTGCGGCCGGTCGGATCGGCGAGCATCGCAGGCTTGCCGGCAAACAGGTCGGGGAAGAAGCCCATATTGTCGGAATGATCGGCAACGACGAGGAAGTCGAGCGGTCGCGACAGCTTTGCGGGCTGGCCAGTGGACGATGTGACCTCTTCGCCCCTGGCGAAGCGATAGGCGTCCCTTGGTCCCAGCCGGGCGCCAAAGGCGCCCGCGTCCATAGAGAAGGACGTATGCAGATGCGTGTCGCCGAAAAGCGGCCGCGTCGGGAACTTTCGGCCCGCATAGGGCGAGTAGGGCCGCTTGGTCGGATAGAGCTGGTCGGCGGCGTCCTTGTTGAGAGTTCCAGAATCGAGGGCTGCCGTGTCGTCCTGCGACGCGACAGGTGATATGCCTGTCAGGGTTCCGAGAAGGATGACGGCCGAAGCAAGCAGCAATGGGTGATAGATTTTCATTGTTTCCTCCATGTTGTTCGGTTGCGCATGCCAAGCCAAGTGTTTCCTGGAAACTGCTCATCGAAGATCATCGAACGGAGTAAGCCCAGCCTCGAAACTCCCGCCGTCGTCGGCGCTTGAAAGGTATGTGGCGACTGCAAAATGCGATGCTTCGTCGAGCCCGATGCCAGTATTCAAGATTTCACGCAGCCGGGGCACGAAACGCGTCACTTTCCAGGCCAACAGATCATTTGCGACATGGCCGGCAAGCTCGGGACGAACCGCTAGCAAACGTTCATATGCATCGATGATCGAGGGCCGCAATTCGACTGCCCCGCCTGTCCCCTGTACGGACAGCGCCTTCACAATCTCGAGCAACTCACTGTTACTTCGACCCGATTTAACGAAATATTCTTCCGCAAGCCGCGTCACTCCGTCCGCGCCTGTCATCTCGATGAGCGCGGTGGCGTAAGCAGCGAGATTGGTCGTCAGCCTATACTTCGCCGCGGTCTTCAGTTTTGCGCGCACGAAGGCGATGTCGTCCGGTCGGTCCGACGTGCCGAGCATGAGGATGTAGAGCCCATGCCATTCGACATGAAAGAAGTCGTTGACGATTCGATAAATATCATCTCGCCCCACATTTGTTTTGAGATTGCGCAGCGTTGCGTAGGGCGCGCGCCCGACCTCCAGAAAAGCCAGTTCCGCGAGCCGGCGATCTTCGTGCCGAAGGTAAGGGGCGAAGAACATCGCGCGTTCGGCTGGCGTCTTCGAGCCGGCATCCCAATCAGCGAGCTGGCGCATCACACCTTGATATTCACTTCCCGCCAGCCCTAGGCCCGTCCAGATCCCGCCGGGGCGGTTTTGAACGAGAATGACCCTAAGCATCGGATTGAGCCTGAGGGCGCGGCCTGTCATCGAATCGAGGAACAGAGGGATCGCGCTGCCGTCGTAATGTCCCTTGAATGTTTCCTGGACCACGTAGGAGAAAGGCTTTACCGGATTCTCGCCGGCAAAAACCGCCGTACCACTTCCAATGACCTGATCGGCCTCCGTCTCTTGAGGATAGGGCAAGCAGAGCACGCAAGCGTGAGCGAGCGTCGGGACGACGAGGAAAGCAGCAGCAATCATGGGTATCAGCCAGGCCAGGATGGCGCTCACTGGCCCGCGAGCTGCAACTAACGCGAATGAGGTATCCATGTGCCATCCCCCTGATGACCTTAGAACGCCGCGACCCTTTCGATGACCCAGAACATAGCGATCGTGCCGATGGCGTATGGCGGCACGAGGTGGAGCCAGGCAGGCAAAGGCCGCTTGGCCGATCGGATGAGCGCGGCAAGTGCAAGCACTGCTGCGATGAAAAGAAGCTGACCGATCTCCACCCCGACATTGAAGAACAGCAGCGCCAATGGAATCTGTCCCACGGGTAATCCGATTTCACTTAGGGAACCGGCAAAGCCGAAGCCATGGAGTAGCCCGAAGGCGAAGGCCACCAGCCAAGGTGCTCGCGCAGAAAGGCTTCTGCGCCCCTGTCGAACGTGAACGATCTCGACCGCGACAAAGGCGATCGACAATGCGATCACGGCCTCCACGGGCGGCGAGGGCACATGAACAAAGCCGAGTGTTGCCAGCGCCAGCGTGATGCTATGGGCAATCGTAAATGAAGTGACGGTCTTTACGAGCGCCCAGATCCCTTGCGTGATGATGAGAAGGGCAAGCACGAACAGCAGGTGATCGAACCCCAGCAGAATGTGCTCAATCCCGAGCTTGAGATAAGTGGCGGCCACCATCCCGCGGGTTTGTGCCACAGGAATGGTGGCTTCCGGCGCGCCGGGCGTTAGCCGCGCGACCCATGCCCCGCCCGCGGCAAACTCGACCCGCACCAGCGCGTCTGTCATGGTGCTCCGTAGGCCCTCGATCAAGACCTGTTGGCCTTGGAGCGGCTCGATCGTCCGCATGCGCCAGGTCTGAACCATAGCGTTGCCAGTCGGGCGCGAGACGATCGGCGTGATGTTCTCAATCTTGCCCGAGAATACCGCAGAAAGCGCCAGCCGTGCGTCGCCACGCATTGGCGTCTTGAGTAGAACGCTGTATTCGTTGGGCATCTCCTCGCGGAGTTCGAGGTAGGCGGGACGTACCTCATGTGCGCAGGCAGTGACTAGCGACAGAAGGCCAATGCTGAGTGTCAACAGCACTAACACAGCGCTGGAGTTCCAGATCCGCCTCATGGTGCTGCTGCCATGTCAGCGACACGGTCCGCGCCGAGCAGTTCCTTCACGCTGTCATCGAGCACGACTCCGTATTTCTCGCGAAGTCGAGCAATGTAGTCCCGATTTGCGCCTTTTTCTTTCTCACGTCGCCATTCCTGCAGGACCTCATCGCGAACCTCCTCAAAGGGAGGCTGCCTCCCGGCGCTGCTGTTTGCTATCGAGACGAGATGAATGCCGTATCCAGATTTGACTGGCTCGCTCCACATTCCGGGCTTGAGGGCGAAAACCGCCCGCGCAAAATCCGGCCCGAACATGCCGGATACTGCCTGCTCATCTGCATCGCGGACTTCGGTGTCAAGCAACCATCTGTCGCCAAGCATCGCCGCAAGGTCGGTATCGCGCGCGCGCTTTAGCTCGACAAGCGCCGCCTTCGCATCCGAGGAGGCGTCTTTGCGCAGCGCCGGGTTGAAGAAGATTTGTGTGAAAGACACCCGCGCGCCGCTTTGGAAGCGGGCGACGTTGGCCTCATAGAATTGTCGAAGCTCTGCTTCATTTGGCTCGATGAGACCCGAGGTATCTTCGACTATGAACTTCAGCTTTTGTGCCAGACGGCGCCGCACGATCGTGTCGTTCCTGTCAAGACCCATTTCCCGCGCCTCGCGGGCGAGCAACTCCTCGGACACGAGATCGGCGACAAGCTCTTGCAGCTCCTGAGTACTCGGTGCGCGAAGCCACTGGTTGGCCCAGGTCTCCTCCAACCACCGTACTTCGCCTTCACCAATCCGGACCGGTTCGAGGTCACTGGCATCGGTCCGTTCGCGGTCCAGCCATACGTATCCGGCAAACAACAACGCGCCGCCGACGACGAAGTGGAGCAGTGGTTCCCTGAGGAGGTTCACAGGACATCCCTTCAGATGCAGGATTGCTCACGAGGCATTGTCAGAGGCGGGGTCGAGAATATTCAAATTCGCTGAAATACTGATACGGTTTGCCGTGTTTGGCAAGACGATAGTCTCCAACGACGACGAACCGCATCAGGTTGATCACGCTACCAAGGGCTGCATTCGTCGCGCAGTACAATTTTATACGACCGATGTAACAGTAAGTTACTTAGCATTTTACTGATATTCGGGCAGCTTGTGTCGTAGGGGAATCTCGGCCGGACATCCAGTGGCAAGTCCATCGCCGATGAGTGAGGGATGATGATGAAGGCTACTTCGGTATGTACGGCCATTCTGTGCGCGGGCTTGGGAGTTGCATCGCCCGGCCGCACGGCGGACATCACGCCGCTAGCGCCGGACGCCAAAGCGATCGAAAGCCCCAGCGGATGGACGTTCACCGTCGCGCCCTACTTCTGGGGCGCCGGGATTTCCGGCGACATCGCGCAGTTCGGATTGCCGGAAGTTCAGGTGGACGCTGACTTCGGCGACCTCTTGAAGAACCTTGACTTCGCCTTCATGGGGGCGGGTGAAGCCCGGTACGAGCGGTACAGCATCTTCGGCGACATTATCTACACAAAGCTCGGAGCAGACGGGAACACCCGAAACGGCATCCTGGCCGACAGCGTCGACGTGACGTCGAAGGTGTTCTCTGGCCTTGTGGGTGTGGGCTACTCGGTTCTCGAAGATCAAACAGGGCACCTAGACGTCGTCGGCGGGATCAAGGTGTGGTCGGTCGACACAACCATCTCATTCAACGGCGGCCTCCTCGGCGGGATCGAAGCGAACGACAATGCGACCTGGGCCGATGCCGTCGTCGGCATCAGGGGCAACTACTTCTTCACACCGGAGATCTACCTCACCGGATGGGGGCTCGTCGGTGGAGGCGGCGCCGACGTTGACTGGGACGTGGCCTTGGGCGTCGGCTACAAATTCAATGATGCGATCTCGGCAGTCGCGGGCTACCGTGCGCTGGGCGTGAATTACGAAAACGATGGATTCGTCTTCGACGTCGTCGAGCAGGGTCCGATTCTGGGCATAGCATTCCGCTTCTAAGCTGCGCCCACGAAGAACGGTTCGGTTCCCGTCAAGGTGCGCTTATAGACGTCTTAGGCGCGATCGATAGGACCGCATTACCCTCACCCGGCTCGTTCCTGCCATGCCCCCACAAGGACAGAGCGATAGAGCCCGCAACGAATAGAACGGAGATGACCGATAGCCAGTCCTTCCGGAGAGTGACGCCACCAACGCTCGTGGATTGAATGTCTGCCATGTCTGCCCCTTTGCCCGTATCCGTCCCATGGCGTGAAAGTTAGACGGCTAGCTGCGCCTAATGAACACGCCAAAATGACGCCCAGGCAACAGGTTAGGTCAGTTGGCGTGGACTAGAAAGCTATCCGTTTTGGTACGCTCTTGGTTGCCTTTAGGTTTCCTTTGGTACGCCTTTTGGTTGACCCTTTCGGTCCCCTAGCGCTGCCAGAACGGCCAAAAAGCAAAGACCTCCGGACCTCAACGAAAGCTATATTCCGATACTACGATCAGAATCGAAATGCCATGGATTCGTCGTACCTAGACGAGGTGTTCGGAAAGCGTGAGAAATCAACAATTTGCAGAAAGATGGTGCAATTTTCCAGTCATCGAAACTACTATACGTTTTGTTTGGATGTCTCACAGTCTGCGCAGCTGGCCGAGGTTTAAGGCCGCCTTTTAGGCTCGCAGGTCTCCCATTCCGATTCGGACGATTGCGCTTTTCCAAGGATTCCGAAGAGCCATGCCAGGCCGGCATCCATCATCGCGACTTTGGGCGCGACAGCATTGAGCCGGAAGCGGGGGAGTGGCAGAGGGGCTTCGACAGTGACGACTCCGAAATGTGCCGCATGGATCGCGACAAACCGCCTTGGCAGTGCAGAGATCAGGTCGGTCCGGGCAATGGCAGCGAGCGCGAACATAAAATTCGGAACCGTCAGTGCAACGCGCCGTGAATAGCCTTGCTTCGCCAAAGCCTCATCGACGAAGCCATGAGGATCGCCGGTGAGTGAGACCACCAGATGTTGCATCTCGCAATATCGCTCCGGAGTAGGGTCAACTGCGAACGGGTGTCCGGCGCGCATGGCGACGACAAAATCCTCCTCGTAGAGGCAGCGTGAATGAAAGCGCGTCGGGATGTGCTCAGAGGGGACGACCGCGATGTCCATCGCGCGAACCTCCAGATCAGCGAAGGCGTTGCGCCATGCACGCTCGGGCGAAGTTTCTCCCGGAACGGGAAGCAATTGACGCACGCCGAGGTCGATATTAGGCGCGGTACGCCGCAGCTCGTCGAGAAGCGGGGGCAGGAACACCGCCGAGACGCCGTCGGGAGCGCCGATTGTGAACCGGCGCGCGGAGCTCGCGGGATCGAACTGTTCAGCTGTCGAAATGACGCTCCTTACCCGGGCCAAGACCTCTGCGATCGGCGCCGAAAGCTCTACCGCGCGCGCCGTCGGCACGACACCCTTAGGCGTTCTAAGAAATAGCGGGTCGTTCAGAAGCCGGCGCAGTCGGCCGAGTCCGTGGCTCACCGCCGAAGGCGACAGGTTCAGCCGATCGGCGGCCCGACCGACATGCCGTTCGTCCAGCACGACCTCGAAGAGGACGAGAAGGTTGAGGTCTGTGCGCGATAAGTCAACCAGCTTCAGCATATCGGTGAAATAATATCATTAGATTCAGTATCCTTGAAGTGCTCTCCTCAGCAGGCGAGGCGGCATACGGTTGCCCCGCACTGGTGGAAACAGACAGGAGTGACCCGCATGTCAGCCACGCGACGTCCCATTCTCGACGCAAACGGCATCGGCCCCGCGTTCTCGCAAATCGCCAGGAGCGCTTCCCTCGAGGATGGTCAAGGATACGATCCCGGTGAGGCGATCGCAGAACTTGTCCGACAATCCGCGGAAGCGAACACCGCGCTTATGCGTGGCGACATCGACGGATATCGTGCGCTGAACCCTCACACCGACGACTACGTGCTGATGTCTCCATTCGGCGGCACACCCACGCGCGGTTCGCAGATGACGGATGAGCGCTGGGAGGCGGTCGGCCGCTTCTTCAGGAACGGCACGTTCGAGCAGGAAGTTGTCGAAACATACGGTTCAGTCGACATGGCGGTTCTTGTGATCATCGAACGATGCCGTGTCGAGGTCGGCGGCCTGCCATCCCAGGATTGGCCGCTGCGTGTTACGTTGGTCTACCGCCGCGAAGGTGTCGAATGGCGGCTGGCACATCGACATGCCGATCCTCTTGTCAATGGCGTCAGCCTGGAACAGGCAGCCGCACTTGCGCGCGGCGAGGTGCCATAACGATCCACGCTTATCGCTCAGATGCTAGCTTTTTTCGCGCTAGATCTGGAGGGATACGGCGGCTCATCCGCCTTATCCCTCCAGCGCCGCTCTTAGCGTGCAGTCGCATAATTTAGGCGAGGGAGGGCGGTGGAACGAAGTCATAATTCAACCGTTGAACTTGCGGCAGCAAGACGCGGAGGAAACACAATGGGTATCGAGCAAGCCCCGACAGAAAAGGGTAGGCAAGCCGCACGCGGACTGAGAAAAAGCACCGCAAAAGAGGAAAGGAAAGTCGAAGCCCAAAAGGGTTCTGATCTTGCAAAGGGCGCAGAACGCTTTGAGGAACGGTCGAAAAGCTCCGACGGCAAGAGCGCGGGGAAAAAACAGCGCCTCTGAGCAGATTGGCTTTTTCGTTCATCAGTGACCCGCCGGCGTCCTAAGTAGGAGCAGCCAGCGTAACGGCGAGAAGCCGATTGCCCGATGAAATCAAAGTTCGCTCGAGCTCGGCAGTTGATGCAAGCGGAGCAGGCCCTGTCTTGCTGCGGGTAATTTGGGTGAAGTCGGAGTATTTCACTGACGTCATCGTTCTCGTGGCGATTCCGTTTGCCTCACAGTAACCCCAGATGGTTCAATGCCGAGACGGCGCATCTTCTCAGCCCCAACCCGCATGGAACTTCTTGACCGGCAGCCCCTCGACAAACGAGGGACCGTTCTTCGGGGTGCCCGGAACCGTTGTAGGACAATCAGCCGGTGGACGACGATCGGTCTCAGTTACCGTTGAACAATAACTTGCGTTCCCGGCTGTACCATCTCGTAAAGCTCCTCGACGTCCTCACGGTACATCCGAAAGCAGCCGCTCGACGCATTGGTGCCGATGGAGGAGGGATCGTTGGTGCCGTGAATGCGAAGTAGCCCGTCGGCAAGGTAGATCGCGCGGGTTCCAAGCGGATTTGCGGGGCCAGGCTCCACGACGGCTGGAAGCGTTGGGTTCTTCTGGCGCATGCTCGCCGTTGGCCGCCACTCTGGATGCTCTCGCTTCGACACTACCCGCGTTGTTCCGTACCATTGCTTGCCTTCGCGGCCGACTGCGATGGGGTAGGCGAACTGCTCGCCTTGTGACGTCGTGTAGACAAGGGTGTGCTCACGCGTGGCAATGACGATGGTTCCTCTTGCGCTTCGCGCCGATGGCTCCCGACGTTCTTGCCAAGGTTCCCGATAGCGAGGCACTGGCTCGTATTCCAGCGGCGGGGGATAAGGGCTGTACGGGTCGTCATAGCCGTAGCCACCATAGTCGTCGTATCCATCATAAGGCCCATAAAACTGGGCTTGGGCCTGAAAGGCTGTTAGTAAAAGGGCTGCAGCCAAGAAAGCCAGCAATCTCATTTTGTCGCCATCGCTTGTTATACAAAGGTGATTGGGCCGAACTCTGTGGCAGCACTATGACCGCTGAGTTAGACGGCGTGGGCATGCCCATTCATCCAGCCGAAGTCGAGTACTCGGCTGTATCCTCAGGAGTGCGAGAGATGAGGCCCACCGTAGGGACAATGCAGTCGTCTTTCGGGCCAACCGAGTTTGGCTGCGGGAATGATCGAGCTAGGAGAGACGATGCAGCTGCAGTGCGGGAACTCGCTGAGGAGACAGCGGTCACGGCTGTGGCGCAACGGCTTCTCGCAACGATCGAGGCGATGGAAACCGATCACGCGGGGCGGATCAATTATCACATCGTGATCATCCGGTGCACTGAGCAAAAACCGGACGATTGCTGCGCCATAGTCACCGAAAGAGGCGAGGTTGCCGAGGGTCTGAAGTCCCGTGTCGAAAACGCCTTCAGGCTCGGCTTTATCACGTAGGTGGGTGCCATCGGAAGACGACGATTGCACGGGCTCTGGCGCAGCGGCTGCACGCCGTGCATGTGTGGGTGGATACAATCGAACAAGCGATACGGTCTTCTGGAATACCAGATGAATCCGGCCCTGCAGGCTACATCGCTGCTACGGCATTGCCGGAGACAATTAATCCTCTGAAGAACCGTCATCGCGGTGGAGGTTGAGGTCGTGCTCAGATAAAACGGAGCACCGCAGGCGTCTTGAAACGCGTCAATTGACTTGCGACACGCTGCTTCAGTGCGCTGTTGACGCCAATTGGAAGACCGTCCCCTTATTAGAAAGGAGACGGCTATTTTCTTATGAGACCAGGAAGGTTCTCGGCGGATGTTTGCTTTAACGGCAACGGGCCTCATAGCGGCGACCATAGCGATCACGATAGATGCAGTAGCCACGGTGCTCCGTCGAGCGTCCGATCAAAGCGCCGACCAGCCCGCCTGCCACAGCACCAACAGCAGCACCGCCCCAACTATTGGTGACGACGCCACCGATGATGGCGCCGGATCCGGCGCCGATCGCGGTCCCTTGTTCGGTCGCTGTACAGGATGCCAAGGTACCTACCAATGCACTGGCAAGAACGATTTTTTTCATCATTTTGGTTGCTTCCTAAATTCAATTTATCGAACGACAGAAAGCAGATAGCCCGAGCATCCATGGAAGTCCAGAATCCAAGGCCGAGCTAGGAGATGCCGGCGTCCCTGCAAAAAAAGGGGCCTTCCCAGCGGCGGACCGGGAAAGCCCTTAACCTTTCGCGCGGCTTACCGAATCCGTGCGCGTCAGGCCGCCCACAACATGGATCAAGCTTGCGGCAAAGAACATTGGACCGAAGCCTGAAAATGGTTGGACTTTGGTCTTAGTTTGTCATTCAAATTCCATCAGAATGGAGCGCAGTACGCGTTCCGGCGCCCTGTTGGGCGTGGTTGGCCGAGGGGAAATTCCTAATCTCATCGCTGCGTTACGGAGTGGCGCGGGAAAAAAACGGCGAGGGGCATACCCCGAAGACGTACGCGGCATTCTTGAGGTGGTCGGATCTCAGGAGATTACCATCCAGTCGCACGATGAAAAGGTATCGAGCGACGATCTCGACGCAATGACCTGGGAGCTCTTGAAAGTCGGGCCGCTCGGAAAGCCCATTCGGGAGAACCCCGCCCTGCAAGTGGCGGCCGGGCCTTTGTTGCGTGAGGCGCTGGCTGCCTTGGGCGACCTCTCCAGGTGCAGCTTTTGGCTGCCATCGGGATCGAGACAGCGCGAGCCGGAGCAGCGACCCGGCGATGAGCCTCCCGCGATCCAGAAAGCGCCGCTATTCACGGGCCGCGCGATGTCTGTTCCGGGCGGCGCATCGGAATATGATGATCCGGCAAAAATCTTCTCGTCGTCGGACTAGGATAGAGGTATCTTATCTGCTCGCGACCATCGAAAAATCGAAATTAAATCGATCTGCGCATGTGACGGATCGCCGATGTCGTTGGCCAGTCTAAAGGGAGGCTGAGATTGAGCACCGCGTTCACCAAGGAAGAAAGTGCCGAAACGGCTTCGGAAACTCTGCTGCCCGACCGTCCGATTTCACCTCACCCGAACCTGGTTACTGAAGCGGGATTGAAGGCCTTGGATTTGCAGCGCCAAAAAGCTCGTGAAGCCTACGATGCCGCAAGTACAATCGAAGACGTGAATGAACGGCGGCGGCAGGCTGCAATCCCCTTGCGTGACATGCGTTACTTTAGCGAAAGAATTCGCACGGCGCAGGTGGTCCCTGACCCTGCTTCATTTGACATTGTTGCGTTCGGGAGCACGGTAACCTTCCGTCGCGACGACGGGCGCGTGCAGAAATATCGCCTTGTTGGAGAAGATGAAGCTGATCCGAAGGCCGGGTCGATTTCCTTCGCATCCCCTGTAGGAACGTCTCTAATGGGCAAAGCTATTGGCGACATAGTCAATGTAGGTGATCAAGAGCTTGAGATCCTTGCCATCTCCTAGAGAAGTCAACGTCCTCCCAAGGTCCAATGGCAAGGACCGCTACCTTCTGGCTCGAGCGACAGTTTCCTCTAAGAAGCGAGCCTAAGGCCAAGAAGCACCATTCCGATACCCCGACCTTCCTGCCAAGCAATGAGGCCGGGCGACGGGAGAACGCGCCGAAGGCCCTCGCACAAAGACCAAAGAACGGAAAACTTCTGAATTGCCCAAGTCGCAGAACGGCGCTGCGGCAGGAAAGCGTGCGTGAAGTCGGGGGCCGCCTGGGATCGGTGTGATTGTTGATCATACCTTCACGCATGGCTGCGGCGACCAGGGGAGTGGCCGATCCTGGGCAAATGGGTGGGATGGCATACTCCGGAATGCAGGCCCTATTGCACATCAATTTCAAGCATATGCAGACCGACGACGCGCCGTCCCACATCTCAAGGATGAAATCCGTCCGCGCGCCCTAATGACCTATCGGAGATCAGCCAAGGGAGACACAGCCGGTCCGTTCAAAGCGGTGCCATCTACAGCAAATTGCGAACCGTGGCAGGGGCAATCCCAGCAGCGCTCGAGGGAGTTCCAATGCACGTGGCAGCCTATGTGCGTGCAAGACGCCGAACGTTTGTAGAGCGTGCCGTCTTCGTTCCGGAAGGCGGCGATCTTGGTGAGGCCCACGCGGACGATGGCACCTTCTCCCGGTCGCAGCTTATCAAGGGAATCAATTTCTCCAGGCGCGATATACTTGACGAAATTCTTGATCGCTGTCGCGTTCTCCACGAGGTAGTCACCGATCGCCTTTGGTGTCTTGCGGGATGGCTCGTAAAGTTCCCGCCAACGGCTGTTGCCGCCGAGAATGAGATCTCGGATCAGCAGAGCAGCCACCGCTCCATGGGTCATGCCCTCGCCGGAATCGCCAGTGACCACGAACACCCGCTCGTTGCCCGGATTGCGACCTATGAAACCGGCGTAATCGATGGTCTCCATCACCTGCCCGGACCATCGATGGGTCTCGAGGCCAAGATCGGGCACTAGACGTCTGGTCCACGACGTCAAGGCTGCAAACCGCTCGTCGCCGTCGTCGGCCGCACCAGTCTTATGGTCTTCGCCGCCGACGACGAGAAAGTCCGTCTCGCGGTCGCCCGGCTGCAGACGCACGTAGTGGTAAGGGTCTTCAGTATCCCAGTAGAGCCCATCCGGGATAACATCGCGCCCGATCTCGAACGACATCGCATAGGTTCGGTAGGGCGCTTGTTTGGTGTGGAGGGCGACACGGTCATTGATCGGCGAATTGGTCGCCACGACAGCCCATTTTCCAGTGACGACAAAGCCTGCGGCTGTCGCGACGCGGACACCGCCGTCTGTTTCCTCGACCTTTTCGACCACTGTGTCCCGGTAAAGGACGCTCCCGCGGGCGCGGACGCCGACGGCCAGCCCGCGAAGATATTTGAGCGGGTGGAATGTCGCCTGACGGGCATAGCGAAGGGCGGGTGCCGCGGAGAACCCCGCAAACGGCAAGCCGGTGGTTCTTTCGACCGCGACGCCGACTTGCAGGGCGGCATCAAGTTCGCGCTCGAGGTCGGCTTCCTGCGCTCGAGACGATGGAAACAGAAACCCATCGACGCGTCTGAAATCGCACGCGATAGCCTCTGTCTCCTGAATCGCTTCGATGCGATCGATCGCGGCAGATTGGCTCTCGTGGAAGAGCCGCGCCAGTTCACGCCCCCGCAGAGCGATGAATTCGGAAAAATAGTCGTCGCATACCGATGTCAGATGCGCGGTCGTGCGGGCAGTCATGCCGCTTCCGATCTGGCCGCGATCGATGACGGCCACTTTCTTCCCGGCGAGTGCGAGCTCATAGGCCACTGACAAGCCGGCAATTCCAGAGCCGACAACGACGACATCGACCTGGTCATCGTGGGGAAGCGGAACAACGTCAGGCGCGACTTTGATCGGCGCCCATAAAGAGACGGTTCTTTCATCGCTGACATTCATGGCCCGACTTCTCCAAAATCCACATCTGCTAAATAGGAGAACGAACGCAAAAGTTCCCGCCGAACCTTGCCCAGCGGACCTTGGGATCACTCCGGCGGAAGTCGGCCCTGCGGACCCCCATCGCACACGGTCAATCCCGACAATGCGCAATCAATCCAGCCCTCGCGCAGTTCCCCATCCATCCCGAAATGCCACGCCAAGCGAGGAGAAGCTCTGTATATTAGTAAATATTAAAGTATAGTGGAATTTTCCTTTGTCGGAGATCGGACGTCGCGCGTCGAGAGATCGACCGCGGGAAGGGATGTGATATGCCTCGAAGCTTCCTAAACGTGATCCTTTTTTCGGTTCTTCTCCCTTCGACTTTGATCCCAGCCGCTGCTCAAATCAGCGGCAATACCTCGATGCGAGGGAAGGATTTCGACGCGGCCGCGATGGAGCAGGCGAGGCGCTATCTGGAGGAGGGCCGCGAGACGTTTCGCTGCGATACGTTCGGCAGCGAGGACTTTTGGGGAGGTAAGCTAAAGCTTCATGAGGCGATCGCTGGCGAAAAGCTGGGCGGCAAAGGGCCCGGTCTCAGCCCGAAAAAGGCGCTCGAGCTCGGGCTGAAAGTCGACGTAAACGCTATCCCCAAAGACGTAGCCGGAGCGCTGAATAGAGGCGAGGTTGATCTTGCCGATCCGGCCAGCACCCTTGTCCTGCTCAAGGCAAACGCCGGACGTGCCCATCTTGGGTCAAGCCGGCCGCGGCTCGTGGAAGCGGCACCAATGTTTTCAGGCCAAACCACCAGCGAGGAGAACCTGAAGCGGCTCAAGGTGCACGATGGCGTTAAAGGCAGCGTTTTTGCCCGTAACATTGGCAACGCACGCATGATTGCGGTTGCTGACGACAGCACCGCGTGATGCGAGCCGAGGAAAAGGACGTGATTGCCGTGAAGGAGGCGCTCCAAACCACCGCTTGGTGGCCTCCGACCTTGACACTTCCATGGCACCGCTCTTCGAGATAGCCGCTGTTCCGAGGCTCCATTCATGAGGTGACGGCGGGCAACGTGCCTGCGGATGCACGATCGGCAAGCTCGAAGCGGGCATCGACGACCTCTTCGACGGGGCGAGGCCGGAGGCGAACTCGCCTTCGCGCCGAACGGAGCGCTGCGCAATCTCGGCAGTTCCTGCAATATCCGTTTCGAGAGCAGCGATGAAAAGTGGCCGACCTGCGCGTCGATCTGGCGGCCGCAAGACGCGGACGGAGCGTCAACCACGCCGCGCCGCTTCGATAGCGGCGACGTCGATTTTTCTCATCGTCATCATGGCCTCAAACGCGCGCTTTGCTTCGTCACCGCCAGCCGCCAGCGCGTCAGTCAGTACGCGGGGGGTGATTTGCCAGGAAATCCCCCACTTGTCTTTGCACCAGCCGCACGCGCTCTCCTCGCCGCCATTTTCGACGATAGCATTCCAGTAGCGGTCGGTCTCCTCTTGGTCGTCTGTGGCGATCTGGAACGAAAAGGCTTCGTTGTGTTTGAATACCGGTCCCCCGTTCAGGCCGAGACAAGGAATGCCCGCAACTGTAAATTCGACCGTCAACACATCGCCCTCTTTGCCCGCCGGAAAGTCGCCGGGTGCGCGGCGCACGGCACTCACCATGCTGTCGGGAAAGATCTCGGAGTAAAAACGAGCGGCAGCCTCGGCGTCCTTGTCAAACCAGAGGCAAATCGTATTCTTGGCCATGGCGTGTTCCTTTCGCTTTGAAGCAATCCGGCCTTACCTCATCCGCTTCGCTCGGAAATAGGGAACCAACCGTTTTTCGCCACCCCGGAAGTGTTCGATCGTAAAGGGCGCTAACCTTGACGTGGTTGCCGCTTGGACCAAACTGCGCAACGCGCCAATTGCGGTCGTTGAGAGCTGGAAACAAGAGTGCTGCTTTGCATGGGACTGCGCGGTGTATCTGTCCCTTCTAACTGGAAGTATCCCGAAGGGCTATCAAGTCGTGCTTGCTTCGATCGTCAAGGATTTTCACAAGGCGGAGTAGCCTTTCCTCCTCCCGATCCCGAGCGCTTTCGCAGGAGCGAGCTTAAGCCTCAAATGATGATCGGCCAACAGTGTCGCGATCGTCGATTGGCGTCGTCGTCGTGAAAGGCGAGAGCGGCCCCGACTTCATAGTCAGTGTTTCCCTTGTGACAGGCCGCATCAGGGAACTAGCCCTTCCGCCTTGGCGCTGCGAAGAACCGTTTCGACCGCGTTGTCCGGATCGCCGTCAGAGGTAAACCACACAGGTTTTCCCGAAACATCTTCCGAGTTACGCATGGTTCTGAAGACGCCGCAGGAAAGCCCGCTTTCGCAATCTATGGCAACCTCGAACTGACCCATCGGCGAACCGAGGGCCATATCGTAGGCGCCTGCCACGAAGAGGCGTTTGCGATCCAATCCAGAGCCGGTTTTCAGTGCGTTGAGCAATCGTGGATGCGCTTCAGCAATGGCGACTTCGCAAGGCGGCGTCCAATAGGTGCCTTGTTCCAATTCTCTCTTGATCGGCTGCCGGGGCATGATCGTTCTCCCCTTACTCAATTTGTTGCAACGGGCGGATGCTCCGCCGTTTGTTCCTATTATGTTCTCACTGTGATAAGAGTCAACAAATCTTTGGATGTGCGCCGAACGGATCGAGATACCGGGACGACTGATCGACCTTAAGGACAAGATGTGGCTGGTCGGCACTTCTGGAGTTTCACCGTTGCCGGTGCTTGAACACGGCATGTTCTCCCGGTCCGAGCCAATTTGAGTTCAGCTCGAAGTAAAATTCGTGACCGGACTCGAGATGTCGACGTCTGGTTCGGCCCCCGGGCCCAGGGCCCGCCGTCCGTGGGAATGCGCGGTTCAGGGGAGTATTCAGGGATAGACTGCCGTCGCCGACTCGGGCAGGCGCTAACAGCCAGCGGGCATGTTCGCGGCTGGAGCAAAAGAGGAAGTGAATGGAACCCGGCGTCACTTGTGGTGCTGCGCCGGAGGCTACTGGTGAAGTATAAGCTTGCGCGGGCTTCCTTGCGAAAACAGAAAAAAACGCGTATTCCGGGGCCTTTGTGAAGCCGCGACTTCTTCTTAAAGTTCGGGCGATTGCTTCTGCGGTAGATCTCATCAGCCGCTGAATTATCCTGATCTGCCTTCGCATGCCGGCATCCAAGCCGTGATCGACTGTCACTCTAAAGCATGGGTATCCCTACGATAAGGATTACGACCAGTCCTGCCATTACGAGCGATGTCTCGATCAGAAATATCGCCACTTGCCGTCCGGTCATGTCTGGAAAAATAGCTTTCATTGAAGCGACTCCTTGCAATAATATTCCAATGTACGCATCATATCACAGGATCTTGTAGAAAGTTTTTATTTTTATTGCAACGAAATGCCTTGCTTAAAACCTAATCAAAGCGCACTGTATTTCTGTCGGCAGCATTTGAAGCGGGCGCTGCCGCAAAAGGGTTAAAATCCTTCGCCCCAATCAAAGGAGGACGTGATGTCTTCCATGTTCCATCATCATTATTCCTTTGAAAACGTCGCAATCAGAATCCTGGTCGCGCTCAGCTTCGCTTTCATCTTGTTTCTGATTTCGGGGGGCTGGCTGTGGTAACTGTTCTTTACGTCGGTGAAACTGCAGCTATCGAGGGCTCGACGCTGCAGCGAATTCTGAAGCGAGCCAATTATGCGACATCGGACATGCAAGCCGACGAGGGTCCGGAGCGTCACGAGGAAGTCGTAATCATCCGCCGCATTGAGGCCGGCACGATACCCTCGCAGAGTTACCCGCCCTCCCTTCGGCGCAGGCAAAGCTCAGACCTGGATGCACTGGCGTCGTGGGAGAACGAAGGCGGCGCAACGAGCGCGCGTTCGGCGGCAGCCTCGAAAGCAGCCGAGAACCGAAGGTGACTGCGGTGACCTAGCGCGGCGACCACAAAGGCTGTCCGACCGGACCAGATCGCGCCGCTTGGGCTGTAAACGCATGAAGAGAAAGCTGACCGGGACGGAAAGATTTCCTGGCTACGCGGCAAACGTCTGTCGCCTCAGCATCAAACCAGACGGGAGTCTGCCATGAACAGAACAACTGAAACCGAGATCAGGTTCGATCATTCGTTCCTCATCGAATCTCTCGTTATGCCACTGGCAGCCGGGACATACCGGCTGACGGTGGACGAAGAACGGATCGAGGAACTATCCTTTGCGGCTTACAGGACATTAGCCGCTCATCTGGAAATTCCGTCAATTGAAACGCCTTCGCTCAAGAGGCAGCATTTGCAAGTCACGCGAGCGGAAATCGATGCGGCGGTGCTGAAGGACCAGCAAGCCGCACGACCAGCGACGACCGAAGATCGCGTCTAAGCAGGGAACGCAGCTCTATCGTGGCTTGCCACGGAACGGCCCCGAGGAGGCTTGCTGTCGTCCGTCGAGGGAGACCGATGCTCCCGTCGTCTATGAGCATCCGCGAAAGATATTGTTTGCTTTGTCTACTCCGAGGGCGCATGGTCTAGCCTCCAGCAGTAATCATTACGGGCGCTGCTGTTTGAGGGTCGCCAAACCCTTTGCCCCGACCGAAAGGAGGATGTCATGTCTTCCGAAACATCCATTAAATATATGACGAGCGACGACCTCAACTTACTTCAGGGGGTGCTGAAGGATGCTGGCTATACGGACGATGTTCTCTTTGAACAGCCTCGACCCTTCCCCATCGCAGCCCGGCTTCTGATCGGCCTCTTTCAAGAGGGCACGACCAGCCCAGCCGAACTGACTATCCAGCTCGAACGACATTTCGGCAGGCCTAAGAAAGAGGCCGTTACGCTCGGAGCCCCACGTTTCCATCGCTTTGCGATCCAAGGGCTTCCGGCGCAGCCATCTGGCGCGCTCCATTAAAGCCACGTCCAAAGGCAATGAGCGACAGAACCTTTTTGCCGCGCAACCTTCTGGGGCAGGAGGCGATTCAAGAATCCCGACTATGCAATGATCGAATGGCGCAGCCGGTTACGCGCTCTTTTGCACGAACGAGGCCGCCATCATCGCTGGCAGGATCCAGAATGGTGGTTGCCTGGGTGAATATAATATCGCGATCGTAGACGCGAATTTTGATCCGCTGCAAGTACTCGAGCATCCGATTTTAAAGATCTTGATCTTGCCGATCGGGGAAGGGCAGGGGAGGTAGTGCGCGTTTACAATGTAGCGCGTAGGCCGTCGGCTGGCTCGTTCAAGGGCAGCCGACGGCCGAACCTCATATTAGCTTCGCAATCGCCTATTGGCGAGACGCCTCGCGACGACGCGAAAGCGCAGTTAACTGGCCGCGCTTTCTTGCGGCGTCCGCCATGGGCCTTTGTCCACTTGGGGAGGGGATTGCCCTTCCATCTCCTTTATGGCGAGCTCCCAGTTTTCGCGGTCTTTTCCTTCAGGGCAGCCTTCCCTTTCCCATATAGCGTAAGCGCGGGCTTGTAGTTGTTCTTCCTTGGATCTCTGCATAGCGCTATCCTTTTCTGGTCGCCTCTGTCACGCATCGACGAAGTTTGAGACACCATTTAATAACTTACGTCCTGAGCAGCAAATGCCCCAGAACGGCCACCGAGATGAACATCGCGACGAGAACCGCAAAGTATGTCGCTATCGAGGGGAAGTTAGTTTTCCGGCGAACCGTGTTTTCACGATAAGCACGGAGTGCTTCGGTGGATGGCATGTTAGCCTCCTTGAGCGTGGCTACGATGAGGAACATCGAATGCCGCGCGTCTGGTCAAAAGACCATAAAAACATGACGCGCCTTTAATGGGCGATAGCGCGCGGAAGAACTTTCCCGCCTAAGTGGCGAGCTCGGGGAAATGGTGGACCGCGCAGGACAAGGGCTTGCGCTGGAACAGGGTGGAACCATTCCGCCTCCTCAATCCACCCGGTAAACAAGGCGCATAGGTTATTGTTCCCTCGAAGGACAAATGATTTCGTTGCGTTCCCTGTGGAAGAGCATAGGGTGCGTATTGTCGGCAGCCGTTGAAAAGGGCACTGCCGCTTGAGAGCGCTACGCTCCCGCCCCAAGCATTGGGGAGAAGGTCATGTCCTTTCCTGACCGTTTCGATCACAACAACAGGCATTCATCTTACGACCTCGAAAGCCTGAGAATTGCATTCGACGACTGGAATGAAAAATCAATGTCGGAGCTGCTCGAGGATAAGGTCACGGCCAGGCCGGATCTCCGCATGGAATGTCCCCGGTCGCGAGCTGTTCTAAAATACGGCACATCGGGAGTGCGCCCGATGAAAGACGCCGCCGGACGGCCGCCCACGATAGTGGAGGAAACGCACCGCGTTTCGGCGATCATCATTCGAGCCGAGCTGAAGGCAAGAATGGCCAAGACCGCCCATCTGAAAGCCCTGCGATTGGACAATGAAGAGCAGGTCAGGCTGCGTGTGGCGACGGTTAAAGCACGAAAACATTCACCGACTTGACTTTTTCGCCAAACCGCATCGTTGGCGATAGGTCCTTCTCACTCTCTTGCTAAATCCCAGCGTTCTGCCGCTCCTTCAATTGGGCGTCGATTTCTCCTCGCATGTCGCCCCTAGGGTTCTGGATCGAATATTCTTCAGGCAGTACTTGGTCGCGTAGCATATCTGCCACCTGCTTAAATCCCGCGCTACAGTTTTCAAACAGCGCTTGTTTGTCCGCCAGCCAGTCATTGATGTTTTTCATTCATCTTTCGTCGATGGGACGCCAAATTGACGCAGAGTGGGGATATGCCGCCCATGAAAGGTTGCGGCAGATCAAGACAAACGAGAACGTTCCGAGTGGCGCGACGATTGCTCAGATAAACTACCTCACGGACATTCACCATGACGGGGCGAGGGTGTGGAGGCCCTTGCAGCGCCCGTGCTATGGCTGCCGAAGAGGCGACATTGCGCCGAGGAAGCGGAAACGCAAATGAATTTATGCAGCTGTTCGCGTTTTACGAAGTTTCGTGGAATTCATTTCCCCGAGCCGCGGGCAGGTTTTGATCTGCGCTTATCTTTGCTTTCATCAGGTCGCACGCAAAGATGTGAAATCGGAGCGTTTGCAAAAAGCTGACGAGCTGTTCGCGAGCCAAAGACGTAGGCTCGCCCCTGAGAACGCCCCCGACTATTTCGGCCTCCTGGACCGCGATCTGGATTCGATCATCGGTGACCCGCTGCTTTGCGACTTCAAGTGCGGAGCGCTTTTTCATTGCTCATCATAGCACGGTTTTCGGCCGTGCTGTCTGGAAAGCGCTCTAACTGACGCTCGGGGTAGCGCCTTTACGTCGAAGCTTGTCAGTTTTCCTGCCATTAGCTCCTCCAGGCGAGTAATATGGGCTTGGTATTTGGAGGGGTCGGTCTGGACGACATCCATGACACAAGATCAGGCTTACGCCTTCGCCATTCTGATCGGACTAATGGTCGCTTTCATATGGGGACGGTTTCGCTACGACCTCATCGCAGTTCTCGCACTTCTTACGGCGGTTTTTACCGGCATTGTGCCGCACAAGGCAGCATTCTCCGGATTCGGTGACGATATTGTCATCATCGTAGCGAGCGCGCTGGTCGTAAGCGCCGCAATCGAACGCAGTGGTGTCATAGAGGCGTTCGTTCATCGCGTCGCGCCCAAGGTGACCTCCTTGCAGGGCCAGGTCGTTATTCTCGTGGGAGCTGTCACGGTCCTGTCCATCTTCATCAAGAACATCGGCGCGTTGTCGATGATGATCCCGGTCGCATTTCAGATGGCGCGCCGGTCGAAAGCGCCCGCTTCATCTTTTCTCATGCCGATGGCATTCGGCTCGTTGCTTGGCGGGCTCATCACCCTCGTCGGCACGTCGCCAAATATTGTCGTGTCGCAGATGCGCGAGGAACTCACGGGTCGCCCTTTCAACATGTTTGATTTCACTCCTGTCGGCATTGGTATTGCCGCAGCGGGAGTGGCTTTTCTGGCCCTTGGCTATCGGCTGCTCCCGCGAGACAGGGAGGCAACCCCGACAATGGAGAAAGCGCTGAACATCAAGGACTACATGACAGAGGCTCGCGTCACTGCGACTTCGCCCGTTAACGGCAAGTCGATCAGACACCTGTCGGCCTTGCTGGACGAGGAGGTCCTTGTCACCGGGCTTGTCCGTAATAAGGTCGAGCGCATGATATCACTGCCGGACCCCATCCTTTGTCAGGGCGATATCGTTCTTTTGGAGGGAGACCCTCAGGCGCTGGAGCGAGGCATCAGGCGTGCGCGTCTGGAACTGGAGGGACACAACCGCTCCACGGAAGCAAAAGGAGTCGACGAGGAGATTGCCGGAATTGAAGTCGTGATCGGCCCAAAATCGGTTTTGATCGGTCAAACCGCCAAGCGTCTGGCGCTGCATGAGCGCTTCAACATCAATCTGCTCGCAGTGAGCCGGAGCAGCAAGCGCTTCACCGAACGTTTGCGCGATATCGCGCTAAGTCCAGGCGACGTTCTCGTTTTGAAGGGCGATCTTGTGCTTCTCCCGACCAAATTGATGGAACTCGGTCTTCTTCCCTTGGCGGGACGTGAGATCCGCCTGGGGAATCCGCGAAGGGGTTTGGTTCCGGTGGTGGTCCTGGCTGGTGCCATGGTGCTAACGGCATTTGGCCTGCTGCCCGTTGCCACAGCTTTCTTTACGGCTGCTGTCCTGACGGTACTGCTCGGCTCGCTTTCACTTCGGGAAGCTTATGAGGCCATCGATTGGCCCATCCTGATAATGCTCGGGGGCCTCATTCCCGTGAGCGAGTCAATCCGTACCAGCGGTGGTGCCGACCTTATCGCCGGCGGCCTCGCTCAGCTTGCTAGCGCCTTGCCCCTTTACGGCGCCCTCGCAATGATCATGGTGGTCGCAATGGCCGCAACTCCGTTTTTGAACAATGCAGCCACGGTTCTCGTAGTCGCCCCGATCGCTGTTACCCTTGCGCAACGCCTTGGCTACAGTCCGGACGCCTTTCTGATGGCCGTAGCGGTGGGTGCGGCCTGCGATTTTCTCACGCCTGTCGGACACCAATGCAACACGTTGGTGCTCGGCCCCGGCGGTTATCGCTTTGGCGACTATTGGAAACTGGGACTGCCGCTCTCATCCATTGTGGTCTTGCTGGGCGTGCCTCTGATCCTGTTGTTTTGGCCGCCTGTTTAGCGGGCAACATCGTTCAAATTCCGATCCAAATGCACCGTGCCGCCGTGCCCGGTAACCGTGGCGATAACACCTCCGAATCGACCACTAAACCCGCCCAACGGGAATATGATAAGAATAATTAGAAGTATCATTCCCAATGTGATGATTTTCTCCACTTGAATCTAGTTCTAATTCGTCTCGACGAAATACTGCCTTCACCAAAATTGAACTCGGCCGCTGTCTTATCTCGCCGCTTTCGCAAGATTTATCAGCGAGATTGCCGAATGAGCATTAATGCACCATGTAATAATATACACTATACTATTACATGGTGTAGTTTCTGCAATCGGCTGACGCCGGCTGCCCGTTGCCGCCGCTGCGAAGCAGCGGTCTGCTGTGCGATAGCGACGCGATCTGCTCCACTTGATGTTCGTGCGTGACTATCAGCAAGGTCGTTGCGAATTTCGATGAGCGCCATGCACGCCGATGGAGTAGAATCGCAAGGAAACCGGAGGAGTGGTCATGATTCCTCTAAGCAGACTGGTCGAGCAGCTTCTTGGTATCGGCGCGCTTGTGCTGCTGGCGATTGGTTGCGCTCTCGTCCTTTGGCCCTTCCTATCGGCAATAATGTGGGCTGCGGTGATATGTTTTTCGACCTGGCCTATCTACCGCCGATGTGAACGTGCGGTTGGAGGCAATCGGGCGGTTGCCGCCGCGGCTATGACGGTGCTGGTGGTTTTTGTTGTGGCCGCACCGCTAGCGTTCCTCGTGACGGCGCTCGCCGACGACATAAAGAACCTGGCGGCGGGAATAACGCGCGTCCTCGAGCAGGGTCCCTCCGCGCCCCCAATCTGGGTGAAAGGCCTTCCGATTGTCGGCGAGAGTGTGGCCGCTTACTGGGAAAACTTTGCGCATGACGCTCCTGCCTTTATCCTCGAGCTCAAGAAGCTGACGGGGCCTGTCACCGATATTGCTCTTGCTGGCGGCGCAGCTTTCGGCATCGGCCTAATCGAACTTGCGCTCAGCATATTCATCACTTTTTTCCTGTTCCTGCACGGCCGGCGCATGATCAGTTTCATGCGTCAAATCGGTGAGCGTGTTGCCGGCACTCGCGCTAGAAAGTTGATCACGGTCATCGGCATGACCGTGAATGGTGTCGTTTACGGAATGATCGGAACGGCCCTCGCCCAAGGTCTTTTGGCCGGCATCGGCTTCTGGATCGCCGGTTTGTCGCAATCGTTATTGCTCGGCGGCCTGACGTTTTTGCTTTCGTTCGTGCCCGCAGGGCCACCGTTCGTGTGGGGGCCGGTGGCGCTTTGGCTTCTCATGCAGGGATCGGTTTGGTGGGGGATCTTCATCGCTGCATGGGGCCTGCTTCTCGTCAGCAGTATTGACAACTTCCTGCGACCATATCTGCTCAGCCAGAACATCAATCTGCCCGTGCTGCTCGGTCTATTCGGGCTCGTCGGCGGCGTTCTGGCTTTTGGATTCATCGGGCTTTTTCTCGGACCAACCCTACTGGCGGTGGCCTATAACCTCTTTCGCGAGTGGGTCGCAGCGGAACTCGAAGAGCGTATGCAATCGGAACCGTCTTCCCTTGCGGCCGACAACTTGGAAGCCGATACCAGGGATTGAGTTGACGGATTTTCGCTCATGGCGGCGCGACACCTGTGAAAGCACATCATCTTGGAGGCCGCCAAAAGTAATAGCTTCTGAACATCAGGTATTACTGAGGGTGCAAATGGCGACGACAGTGACAGCAAAGGGGCAGGTCACCATTCCAAAGCCCGTCCGCGATCTGTTGGGAATCGTTCCCGGAAGCAAGGTTGATTTCCGCCGTGCCGCCGATGGCAGCATTGTCGTGGTGCGGGCGGACAAGAAGCAGCCTGTGAGCCGGTTTGCGAAGTTGCGAGGTCATGCGGGAAAGGGCTCAGCACCGATGCCATCATGGCACTGACACGTGGCGAAACTTGAACCTCGTCGACACCAATATCCTCCTGGACGTTGTCACCGATGATCCGGCGTGGGCGGATTGGTCGATTGCGCAGCTTGAAACGGCGAGCCTCGATGGGCCCTTGCTGATTAACGATACCGTGTACGCCGAGCTCGCGGTGCGATACGATCATATCGAAGAACTCGAGGCCTTCCTCGACGAGGCTGGGCTTGAAATGACTGCAATGCCGCGAGCCGCCCTTTTCCTTGCCGGCAAGATACTTACGCAGTATCGCCGCGCCGGAGGATCAAAGAATGGCGTATTGCCCGACATTTTCATAGGTGCCCATGCAGCGGTTAGGCAGCTTCCGTTGCTCACCCGCGACCTTGGCCGCTACCGCACATATTTTCCCTCGGTGACGCTGATTACGCCGCACGTGTAGCCGGAAATATTTTGCAGTGGATGTGCTGCCGCGCCGGTGTCCGCGTCGCTGATGTGGTTGCAGAACTCCGGGTTTAGATCTGCGTGCAAAGTTTGGCATCCAGACTACGAATTGAAGGCCCCGAAACGCGGAAAAGCATTTGAAGTTAGTTCACTGGTAAGGGTCGGCAGTGAGTGCTTTCATCAATATGTCCAGCGACACTCCCAAAGCCACCACAATCCGATCGATGGGCAGATCCGCGATGAACGTTGCGGACGGCCCGCACGGTGAGTATCCGGGCTCGATGGAAAGCCATCAACTGATCTGCATCTGGCAAGCCCCTGTTCGTCGGATGCTATAGTCGGCTGAGCAACTCCGATTTCTTCGCCTCGAATTCCTGATCTGTGAGGATACCTTTTGCATGAAGGGCCGCGAGGCGCTCGATCTTGTCGAAGATGTCGTCCTCGGACCGACGCGCCTCCGGCGCTGGACGCGCCGCTTGTTGTGGCTCGGTGGATTCCGGCGCGGAGGATGCGAATATCGATGGCGCAACCGTGGCGGCAGACGGTTCGGTAGCCGACGTGCCCGCCGGGTCCTTGCCGTCCTGACGGACCACATCCAGTTCCGAAATTTTCACGAGCCCATGCTGGGACGTAAAGGCCAGCGACTGGTCGCTGCTTTGCTGTTGCGAGAAACCGCCAATGCGATGGTCCTTCGTGTCGTAGACCGTAACCTGGCCGCCGACATCGATCGCCAGCCGCCGGGTTGTCGGGAAAAAGGCATAGCGCAGGTCATTCTGCGCCCCGGTCGAGGCAGGATGCCCGAGCTCCTCGGGCCACCAGTTCCCGGCCGACAACGCCCCGGGCACGAACAAACTGACGCCGCCCTGACCTTGGTATTGGGACTGGTGCGCCCTCTGCGGGTCCAGCAAATCTGAGCTGCGCACCAGCGCCGCAAGCTCGGAACAAATTTCGGCCACGTTCGCCTTGAGCGCATGGTTGAACATGTCGCCGACCATGATCATGCCGCCCTGTGACCATTGCCCCATGCCACCGAGATCAGGATGGTTGAACTGAGCCTGTGTCGCCTGCCCGGCGATAATCGCCATCAGAAGGTGCTCGACCGCGCCAAAACTGACCCCGTAGCGCTGTGCAATCCCCTGCAGGGTCCGTCGACCCTCGTCACTGAGTTGTCTCATCGTGATCGCCCTTGCCTGATGAAGAAAGCGTGCACGCCGCAAGGCCGAGCCCCGCAACGAAGTCAAGAAGCTCTCCACGACATCAGAACAATATGGAACTTGGTGGCAAATGTCACAAGATATCGCGTCGGTTCTACCATCACATCGTCGGCGTAGGCTCATGCGCCGAGATCGACGCGCTCGAGAACTGCTACCATAATCTTGACCTCAGATGCCGAAGCGCCAAGAGAGCGGGCAAAGTCACGCCATCTTCGTACTATCTCCCGACCACGCCGCGATTACTGCGGTCGAGATGAAAAACTTTGCGACCGGTCGCAACAAATCGATAGATGCGGTCGCATCGTCAAAACATATCTAGGTCGACAGTCCCGGCACTATTCGGCTAAATAGACTTGGCGCACCGGCGGCTATACAATCTTTGGCGCGAATACATCAACGGCGCCGTTCTCGACCTGGCCAGGTCGAGAACGGCAATCAAGGAGATCGTGCGCCAGGCCGGGTACGGTCGCGGCTTGGTCCGACGCGTGCTGAGTGGTCAACGCTCGGATGTCTTCCGCGTCCGCAAGAACTCGCTCGAACTCCATCTGCCTTGGCTCGACGCTCAATGGGCGGCCGGACATCGGGGACAGAGCAGTGGCGGCAGCTCAAGACCCAAGGGCGGCTGCCTTCGTGTCGTCACCGAATGGGCAACACGCCGTCGAAAAGCGGAGAAGGTCGATGACGTGACCTTGAACCGAGCGACTTCGGCCAAACCATCGCGCGTCTTATGACTATTGCTCGCGACGACCTCTCCAAATCTGAGACCGTGACGGTTGCGATTGAGGGCAGGCGTACCGCAGCTCTTTGAGTCACGGGAAGCCATCGCCGCCTTCCAGGCGATGACCCGCAAGAAATCCCTTGCCGATCTCGATCCATGATTGGAAAGAGACCGAACAGTCTGGTAGCCTCCTTCGCCAACGGCGTCGTCAAAGACCGTGTAGCCGTCAGCGCCGCGGTCACTTCGCCATGGTCGAACGGCCAGACCAAAGGGCAGATCACCGCGCCAGATGTATAGCCGTGGGAAGATTGACCCCTGCAGGCTGCGTTATCGGCGCGGGATGAAATCCATCACCATCAAAACTGCGTCAGAGCCCATATTCCCTGCCTCTTCCCTTGCGCCACCGCCTTCCAATACGTCTTTCTCGCTGAGCGATCTCTCCTGGGAAGGCCCGCGGACAACGCCGATGTTCGATCGCCACCAGACAGGAGCAACATGAGCGTATCGGACAGCAGCGACCTTCGATTACTGATCAACGCCAAAGCAAACATATTCTTCATGGTCAAATACAAAGTACTGGTCGTTGCAATTTTGCCAAGTCGTCTAATAACGTTAAGTTGCAATAGAGCCTCTCCTGATATATATTTGCATGGGGATAAGGTTTGTCCGTGCGACTGTCGGGGGATGCCATGATAGGGGGGCGCAAGAGACGCGGCATCGTGACGATCGTGCTTGTGTTCGCAGCGGTCGCCATTCTAACAAGTCCGAGGCAGGCTCTGGCATTTGAGAACTGCTCGCTTGCCCCTGCCGAGCTCGTGGACGGACAGCTACGGCTTGCACTGCTTATCGGCGTTGGAACGTATCTCGATCCCAATATTAGCGAGCTCGACGGGCCGACCAACGACGTGAACAGGTTTCGCGAACTTCTCCTCAGCGGCTACCGCTTTCCCGACGAGAATATCTGCGTCTTAACCGACGAGCATGCCACCCATGCCGCCGTGGAGGAAGCTTTCCAGAAGGTGCTGCTCGACCGCATCGCCAGCAAGAACGACGTCGTCTTGATCTATTTCGCCGGCCACGGTTCGCAGACCGAAGACCACAACAGTGACGAAGCGGACGGCAGGGATGAAACGATCATTCTACACGATTCAAGGACGGAAGGCCGGGGCGACTTTATCGACGACCACATGAACGAGTGGCTGAAACGACTCGACGAAAAGACCCCCAATATAACCCTGATGCTCGACTCCTGTAATTCCGGAAGCGCCGCGAGGGGCCGGGGTGAGTTTAAGAAACGCTGGGTTGAACCGATGGCTGGCGGTTCGGTGAGCGTAAGGGGCGGCGATGCGACCGACTGGACGCCGGCTTTGTTTTCCGGCCTGAACGTCCTTTCAGCCGCCACCGACGGCACAGTGGCGATGGAGCAGGACGGCACAGGGCTATTTACACAGGCACTTCTCGACATTCTTTCCGACTCGCCACGGTTGACCTATGCGCAGGTCGCCAAACGCATTCCGCCTCTGTTGCGGGCTGCGGGAACACCGCAGATCGCCTATGTGCAGGGCAATATGGAGAGTTTTGTGTTCCAGAACACTAGCCGGAAGGCTCCGATTTCCTGGAGTGTCCGATCGGTATTGCTTGGCAGCGGGTCCAATCCGGTGCGGGTCGAAATGGCTGGGCCGCCGCTGCCTGGAATCGGTCCCAACGCAGAACTTCGAATTTTTGACGGGGCGAAAGATGGCGACGATCTCTTTGACGTGACGAAGGCCAAGGGACTCGCAGTGGTGGAGGCATCCACTGGGTTCAACGCTACTGCAACGGTTGCACAGCCATCAGGCGCACCTCCACTCACCGAGGGCGACGTCGCTGTTTTAATACGTCCATCCGACGATTACGATGCTTTGACCTTCAGCCTCAAGCCTGAGGGGGAAGCCGGCGGTATTCCCGCGAACCTTGCCGAGACGCTCCGGAAGGAGATTTTGTCCAACAAAGAGATGGAAGGCTTAGTGACGCTTTCCGATGACGGGGAACTTGAGGCCAATCTCAATCAAAATGGCGCGCTCGTTCTGAGCGGTCCCGCGAATGATGTCCGTAACGTCATACCCCCTGCGACGCCTGAAAGGCAGGCGGCCCTGTTGACTGGGATACTCACGTCGCATGCGCGCCAGCGCATCTTCCTGCGTTTGAAAGGCGAGGGCGGCAACGACTTCACGGACCAAGAAACGCTAAAGGTACAGATCATTCCGGAGACCACACAAACAACTTGCGCCGCTGGCGCCTGGGTGCAAGCCCCACCCAACTCGGAGCAGTTCATACCGGAATGCTACGAGACCCACATTAGAGTAACTGTCGACGCTCGGTCGCCCTATCCGCTCCTCGTCGGAGGACTCGTGATGTCGTCCGACGGCAGCATAATTGGCTTTCCGAGCGATGGACGATTGGAGCTCGTTCCTCCCGGCTCCACCCACGATTTTCGCGCTCGAAACGAACGACTGGTCGCTATCAGTCCCTACGACGTACAGGATCAGATCATGGTTTTTGGCACGCAAGAGAAGAATCCGGTCAGATGGGGTGATCTGACGCTTACGGTTCGACGGGCTCTGGGTGGGACCGTTGGCACGCTGCATCGGACTCTCGACCGTTACCTAAGCGGAAAAAGAGGTCAGATGTCCGCCGTCGATGGGGACGACACCACGTGGACCATGACTAGCATTCCGATCCGCGTCAGTCAGCGTCCGGGAGGCTCGCCTGGCGGGCCGGAGGCCTGCAAGCCGCAGATCTGCGAAGCGCCCACGCAACCTATTACCGGGCTAGGGGAGGAATCTAGGCCATGAGCAAGAACGAAAGCGCGGACCTAAAACTATCGCGCAGAAAAGTGCTTGCTGGCAGTGTAATTGCCGCAGGATCGTTCGTTTGCCCGTTCAGCGTCGATCTGGATTTCGGCGCGGCGGCAGGTGAGGTGCCTGATGCTGGCGAGCCACTTTCGGGCGTGGAAATCACTGAAGTGCTGAAGGAGGAAGGCGAACCGGGGTTCGTTCCCCGTGCCATCATCTCGAACTTCTGGTTCCAACAATCGTCAAGCGAACGGCCTTCCCCGCACTGGCCTTCTGACGACGTCTCCTATGATTATCGCCCGCTTGCCGAATTTGCCGCCTCCGGCGCGGAATTCGACCTATCGGGCGATGTCCTTCGGGTCCTCGCCGAACGCAATGCGTTCGACTTAGGCGAGGCCCCCGTCATTCTTTTCGGGCTGCGTGGATGCACGGTTTCGTCCGGCAAAGACTATTCGCCACCAGCGGCCAAGCACGCTGTCGTCACTACACGGCCGGACCACCTTAACATGAGATGCTTGATTGGCGTTTGGGACCGGTCAGGGGGTAACCTCTCTTTATGCCGCGGATCGACTGTGCCGAACGTGGATCTGATGGATGCTTATGTGCGCGGGGCACTCGGCTGCAACATGCTTCCTACCGGCTTGCATCATTACAAGGTAGGTCCGCATCGGGGCAATAAACAACCCGGTGCGTTTCGTCAGCAACAATCCTTATGGATACTGCGCTCGCCGAAGAACCTCAGCTATGCTGCCAACGACCGCAACGAAATCTGGGACGATCTAGACGGTGATCTGCCTTTCGATAACATTCACGCGGCAATCCTCAACTACCGAACTGAGCCACCGTTTTTCTCGTCTGCGGGTTGTCAGGTTGTCGCCGGCCGTTATAAGAATGGTGTACCCGTGGGAGCTTGGGCGAATTTTCGTCAGGATGCAGGCCTTGTCCATCCGCCCGTCGTCCGTGACGGAAGCCGGGGTGCGACAGCTGATGACGGTAAGGCCTTTACCTATTTTGTCCTAACTGGGGACGAGGCGTCGCTTGTCTCCTCCCATCCAGATTCCGAGTTTAGAGCGCTCCGATACGGCTCGTCCGGGCCTGCGGTGGTGGCTCTGCAGGAAAAGCTGGGAATGACACCCGACCGAATCGACGGGATTTTCCTTCGCGGGACTCTTGGGCGCTACCTGTCCTGGCAAAAGGAGAATGGTGAAGCGGCAACTGGGATCGTCACGAAGACCGAAGCGGAGCGGCTTGGAGTTTTGCTCTGAGCGAACTTGGACGAAGATGTGCGCTTGAGTGGTCAACGCACGAACTGCCCGAATCCAGAGCTTGTGCCGAGGATAAGCCCTTGGAGATGAATCCCTATCGTCAGGTTTCGTCTATCGCAACTGCAGCGCTGTTGTAGCTAACTCCGAAGTAGAATGCACCATCCAGGCCCAATCCCCTTTGGCAATTGAATGGAAACGAGCCGTGCGTGTTAATCCAATAATCCGGCCTGCGGTCGGTTCCGGCGAAATGGACAAGCAGTGGCCAGATTGACACAACCGGCAATGGGTAGCAACCTTCAGGTTGGTGCGGATGTCCGGCGTGGCGGTAGGCAACTTTAAGGGGCATGGACGATCATGCCGGGGGGGTATGACATGCAATGCCTTCGCATCACCCTGACGATCTTACTAATGCTGATGTGCACGCAGGCGTTTGCTGAAAAGCGCGTGGCGCTGATTATCGGCAATTCTGCCTATCAGCATGTGCCGAAGTTGCCGAATCCGGACAACGACGCCGCCGACATGGCGGCCAAACTGCAGGATCTCGGTTTCGATGTCGTCGTCGGCAGCGACCTCGATCTTCCCGGCGTCAGGCGCACAATCCGCGAATTCGTCGGTAAGCTTGATGGTGCCGACATGGCACTGTTCTACTATGCCGGCCACGGCCTCCAGGTGAATGACGAAAACTATATCGCGCCCGTCGATGCGCAACTTCTTTCCTATAGCGATCTGGAATTCGAGGCGGTGCCGATGAACCTGATTCTGTCCGCTATGGAGCGCACGACGCCAGTCAATCTGGTGTTCCTCGATGCCTGCCGCGACAATCCGCTGGCGGTCAATCTAGCGCGGTCCATGGGAACGCGCTCTGTCTCAGTCGGCCGCGGGCTTGCCAAGGTTGGAAGCGGCATCGGCTCTCTCATCGCCTTTGCCACCCAGCCCGGCAATGTCGCGCTCGATGGAACGGGCCGTAATTCTCCCTTTACCGCAGCATTATTGCGCCACCTCGGCAAGCCCGGACGGGATATTACCCGCGAATTGATCGACGTTCGCCGCGACGTGCTAGATGCGACAAATGGCAGACAGGTGCCTTGGGATAGTTCCTCGCTCACCGGCGAGGTGGTGCTGAAGCCGCTGGCAAAGCTAGAGCCGACGGCGGCCGATACCAGCACGAACGACAATACCGCAGAGCTTGCCTTCTGGGACACGACAAAGGCATCGACCGACCGGGACCTGTTTGACGCCTATCTGCAGCAATATCCGAACGGTGTCTTCGCCTCACTGGCGAAGGCGAAAATCCTTATCATCGAACGGGCAGCAGCCCGACAGGCGGCCGCTAATGTGGAGGGCGCTGCAAACGCAACCCTGCAGCCCGCACAAGCTGGCGCTCTGCCAGCCGCCGAGGAGCAGTTGGCAGCACTAACACCCCCGAGCACAGACGGTACCATCCCCGATGCCGGAAGGCCGGAGCGAGAACTGGTGCGCTCGATCCAGAAGGAACTGAACCGCGTCGGCTGCCGTGCGGGCAACGAGGACGGGCTCTGGGGCGCCGGCAGTCGCCGGGCGCTGGAGCAGTTCGCCAAACGCAGCAAGATCGAGCTTGCGGCGCTCAATCCTTCAGCCGGGGTGCTTGAGCGGTTGCGCACGCAGAAGGCGCGCATCTGTCCGCTCGTCTGCGACCAGAACCATCAGGAGAGAAACGGCCGCTGTGTCGAGATCAAGTCGCCGGCGAAACGCACGCTGCAAAACGCGATCGCTCCGCCGGCCGCGGCCCCAGATAAGGCCTTCCGCGCCTGCCCGGCCGATGCTCACGCGGCTGCCCGTGAGACCTTCTCGCGTGGCACGGGACGTGGCCGGACTGTCAGAATCGCCACGCATTCCTGCGGCCGCGGCTTTATCTGCCGCCGTGCGGCGCGCGGCATGCGCTGGGACTGCAATTGGCGCTAAGCATAACTCCAAAGGGTAATTGGTTTATGAAAGACCTTTTGGGAAAGAAGTGGTGACGCCCGCAGCAAAGCGGAGAGCTGTCGCGCATCTGATGAACCAACATCGGATGAGCGAACGGCGGACGTGTAAAGCCATCGGGTTTTGCCGAATGACGATCCGTTGCGAAACCAACACCGGCGACGATCAAGGAACCACAAGAAGCTCTTCCGGCTCTATCGGGAGGAGAAGCTGACCGTGCGCAAGCGCGGCGGCCGCAAGCGAGCGATAGGCACACGAGCACCGACGCTGATTGCGATGGCTGTCAATGACCGTTGGTCGTTGGACTTCGTGTCGGATCAACTCACCGATGGCCGCAGGGTCCGGGTTCTGACGGTCGTCGACGATTGCATCAGAGAATGCTTGGGACTCGTCGCCGATACATCGCTTTCCGGTCCGCGTGTCGCCCGTGAACTTGACCGGATCATCGAGGAGCGCGGCAAACCCAGGATGATCGTCAGTGGCAACGGCAGCGAGTTCACCAGCAACGCGAACTCTTGAATGAAACCCTCTGCTCGTCACCGGCTCATGTTTGGTCAGCGCTTTCAAGCTTGGCAAAGCGATTACAACGATCACCGAACCGCATTCGAGCCTCGGCTGGCTGACACCGGTCGAGTTCAGACCATCAATCCGCGACGTGATGCGGTGCTGCGCAACCGAAAATGGCTCCGCACCGCAGCCCGCCACTACCGCCATAAATGAAGCAACCAAAAACCGCTGGAGCGAACTCAAAACTCGAAAAACTTGGAGGCAAGGTCAGCGCCCATTCTTGTCGGGCAGATGGTCGAGATGGTCTGTCAGGGTCACTGCCGCGTCGAAGCCTTCGGTTGGAATCTCATCCATCGTAGCGGCTCGTGTCCCGTGACCGGAGGGCCTTGTTCGTAATACCGTTTCCGTTGGCGTATACCTAGCAGACACGACGCTAGGCCTGCGTTCCGGCGTCCGTTGGGGTTGTTTCTTGCGTGCTGACGTCAAAGTCTCTGGACATCACCCTAACGGATTGCCGGAAGCCATACGCCTTCGCGCCGATGTCGACGAAGAAATACTGGCCGTGGCCGAGAAGCTGTTCACCACCTTAGCGCCAGGGACGATTAGGCGACGGGCGACTGTACGCTCTGGTCCCACATCAGCCGATTCAGTCGGCTTTTCCAGTATTGCGGTTAGATAAGCGCCTTGGAGTTGACAAGCAGCACGCTGAGTAAAAGCTAGCTGGCTTACCCGGTGCTACCGGGACGCCACCCAGTTGTGCCAATCGGCTTCATCACCGTGGAAGACGTTTAGGTCGATCCGGCCATCGACGCCATGCGACAGGCCGGAGCCCGAATACTGCCAGAAAACCCACTTGCGTTTCGGGTATACCTTGGACGGGTGAGCAGCGACCGAACGCAGCCAGAAGGGATAGTCGAGGAACGCGCCCTGCAGATTGTCGCGATAAAAGTCCGGTGCAGTGTAGATGATCGGACGCTGGCCGTAGTGCCGCTCGAGCTTGTCCATGAAAACCTGCATTTTTTCGAGCACCCGCTCGCGCGAAGGCCGTCTCTTGCAGCTCGATTCACCGTTCCACTCGACGTCGATCACCGGCGGAAGAGCACCCGCTTCCTTCGGAACGTTGCGGATGAACCAGTCGGCCTGTTCGCCGGCCGTACGGCACCAGTAGAAGAAGTGATAGGCGCCGCGCTTCAAGCCGGCCTCCTTGGCTCGGCGCCAGTTCTTCTTGAACATCGGATCGAGATGATCGCCGCCGTCCGTGGCCTTGATATAGGCGAAGTTCGCCCCCTGCCTTCTGAGCCTTTCCCAATCGATCTCCGCCTGCCAGCGCGAAACGTCGACACCGTGCACCGCAAGCTTTCTCGGCGAAATGGCCCCGAAATTGATTGGCTTGGCGTCGCGGAACCCGTAGCTGTAAATCTGCGAGCGCGTCTGCGGGGCTGCCCTCGTTTCAGGCTTGTCCGGAGCGAGCATGGCAATCGGCCGTTCTGACGGGATGGGCGCGCCAACGGTTCTTGAGGCCGGCGCGAACGCCTGCGGCTGCGGCACCGATCCCGCCCAGGCCAACGTTTGCTCAGGTGGGTTGCCCTGCAGGGCAACGTCGCCGACATTGGCGGCAGGGACAGGCACGGTTGATTGGGCAACCGAGCCCGTCGTCTCCTCAGATGGCCGCCCGGCCTGAACGGTCGCAGGACGAGAATTGGCGGCGCAACCGGCCAAAGTCAGGCACGCAAGAAAGATTGCTGTCACATTCGATAGACGCATAAGGACCCGTACGCAAAACAACTGCCGCCGACGCCAATCCCGCGCCGCCGGGACCGGCTGGCGTGAATGGCTAACGGGAAATTACCAAAAAAGACTGAATACAATCTTTATTGCCAAGGTTAACGGCGTGGCATGCTTGCGAGTGCGTCGCGGGAATTCTAGCCTAGGAATTTCTCTGCCAGCCGCGCCCACATGGCGGCACCAACCGTTAGGTTCTCGTCGGCAAAGTTGAATTTCGAGCTGTGCAGGATCTCCGAGTTGAGACCGTTGCCAAGGCGCAGGAAGCAGCCCGGCTTATGCTCGAGAAAATGGGAAAAATCCTCGCTTCCCGGGATCAGCGGGCACGTTAAGACCTGGTCCGGGCCGACCAGCTCCTCCGCAATGGCGCGGGCAAATTCGGTTTCCTTCTCGGAGTTGATGACGACCGGGTGGCCGCGTAGATAGTCGACCTCGGCCCTGGCGCCATAGCCTTCAGCGACGGTCGCGGTGAGTTTGCGAATTCTCGCCTCCAGAGTGTCCCTGATCGCCGGTTCGAAGGAGCGCACACTCAGCAAAAGCGTTGCGATGTCCGGAATGACATTCGAGGCCTCACCGGCATGGATGGAGCCGACGGTAACGACTGCCGTTTGCGTCGGATCGATGCTGCGCGAAACGACCGACTGCAAAGAGACGACGAGATTGCAGGCAATGACGACCGGGTCCACCGTCAGATGCGGCCTGGAGGCATGGCCGCCCTTTCCCTTGATGGTGATTTTTACCGTGTCGGCAGCCGCCATCAATGGACCGGAACGCAAAAGCCAGGTGCCTTCGGGAGCGCCGGGGTGATTGTGCAGCCCGAAAATTGCATCGCACGGAAAGCGTTCGAACAATCCGTCGGCGATCATCGCTTCAGCGCCGCTTGCGGCACCGGCTTCCTCAGCGGGCTGAAAGATCAGGTTGACCATTCCGTCAAAACGGCGGGTGCGGGCCAGATATTCCGCAGCCCCAAGCAGCATCGTCGTGTGGCCGTCGTGACCGCATGCATGCATCTTGCCGGCGGCCCGGCTCGCATAAGGCAGTCCTGTTTCTTCCTGGATCGGAAGGGCATCCATGTCGGCGCGGATCGCAATACTGCGCAGGCTGCTGCCCACCTTGAGACGAGCGACGACACCGTGGCCGCCGACATTGCGAAAAACCTCGTAGCCCCAGGATTCCAGTTTTTCGGCGACGAAGCGTGCCGTCTCGACCTCTTCGAACGACAGTTCCGGATTGGCGTGAAGATGCCGGCGGGTCGCTACAAGCTGTTCTTTGAGCGGCTCGAAGTCGGAGATGCGGGCAAAAGCGTTGTCGCGTGTCATCAGACAGTTCCAATAGCTAGAATGAACGGGATGGTCGCGCCGCGGTCTGGCGGCGCGGGCAGAATGCGGAGCGTACAGATTGCCCGGCTAGATGAAGCGGGCGAGAAAGCTTCTCGTGCGCTGATGCTGCGGATTGCCGAGGACATCTTCGGGCTTGCCGTGTTCGACGACTTTGCCGCCATCCATGAAGATGACCCGGTCGGCCGCTTCGCGCGCAAAACCGATCTCGTGAGTGACGACGATCATGGTCAATCCCTGGCTTGCGAGATCCCGCATGGTGGAAAGGACCTCGCCGACGAGCTCGGGATCGAGTGCGGAGGTCGGCTCGTCGAACAGCATCAGCTTCGGCTTGATCGCCAAAGCCCTTGCGATCGCCACGCGCTGCTGCTGTCCGCCGGAAAGCTGGCGCGGATAACTGCCGGCTTTTTCCGAGAGGCCGACGCGCTCCAGAAGCATCAGCGCATTTTCCGTTGCGGCCTTGCGGCTTTCGCCGTGGATGCCAACCGGCGCTTCGATGATGTTTTCGAGCGCAGTCATGTGTGGATAGAGGTTGAACTGCTGGAAGACCATGCCGATCTTGCGCCGCTGTGCAGCGATTGCATTGTTGGAGAGCTTCTCAAGCCGGCCCTTTCGCAATCGATAACCGATCTGCTCTCCATCGACCATGATTGAGCCCTGATTGATGGACTCCAGATGGTTGATGCAGCGCAGGAAGGTCGATTTGCCCGAGCCGGACGGCCCGAGGATAACCACGACCTCGCCAGGGGCGACATCAAGGTCGATGCCTTTGAGGACTTCAAGCTGGTCGAAGGACTTGTGAACATTGCGTGCATGGACGAGCGGTTCGACGGTTGCAAGGGCATTCAATGGCTCGCCTCCTGTGCGACGACGGGTGAGGGGGTATCGGGTACGATCGGAGTGACTGCATTTCCAGCAGGCGCCCCGGAGCCGGAGCGTCTGTCGCCTCTGCTGTAGTAGCGCTCGATATAGCCCTGGCCGATGTTGAGGATCGAGGTGATCAGCAGGTACCAGACCACGGCGACGAGCAGCATCGGAATGATCTCGAACGTGCGGTTATAGATCGACTGGACTGAATAGAGCAGGTCCGCCATGGCGATCACGCTGACGAGAGAGGTCGCCTTGATCATGCTGATGAGCTGGTTGCCGGTTGGCGGAACGATGGAGCGCATCGCCTGCGGGATAATGATCCTTCGCAGTGCGCGTGCCCGCGTCATGCCGAAGGCTTCTGCGGTTTCCGCCTGGCCCCTGTCGACGGAGAGAAGGCCGCCGCGGATGATCTCGGCCATGTAGGCCGCCTCGTTGAGTGCCAGGCCGACGATTGCCGCCGTCATCGGCGTGATGACGGAATTGGTGTCCCAACTGGCCAATGTCGGTCCGAAAGGCACGGTGATCGAAATCGATGGAAAGAGCGTCGACAGGTTGTACCAGAAGATGAGCTGCACCAGGAGCGGCGTGCCGCGGAAGAACCAGATGTAGAGGCCGGCGAGGGAATGGGCGAGCCGGTCCGTCGACAGCCGCGCAATGGCAAGCAGCAGGCCGAGCGCTATGCCGATCAGCATGGCAACGACGGTCAGTCCGAGGGACACGTAAAGACCGCTGATGACCGTCGGGTCAAAGAAATATTGTGCGACGACCGGCCAGCCGAAATTCTCGTTGTTTGCAACGATCCAGCCAAAATTGGCCGCAATGCCCAGCGTCAGCGTCCAAAGGACCAGGCGATCGATGCGAAACGGCTTGTGCGCGTTGACGACGTCGCGGGGATCCGCACCGCCCGAAGGCGATGCGCTTTTGTGGTTGTTGGCGCTCATTTTGGCAACGTCCCGCCGAGATTGATGCCCGGCTCTTTGATCATGTTGTTCTCAAGACCCCACTTCTTCATGATCGCCGCATAGGTGCCGTTGTACATCAAAACCTTCATGCCGTCGTGCAGCACGGGCCCAAGCGGTGATCCTTTAGGCACGACGGCACCCTGATAGAGATTTTCAAAGCCGTTTTTCTGGCCGACGCCCGTGAGTTCGAGCTGGCCGTTGGACTGCGACACGAAATAGGTGAGGGGAGCCTGGGAGGAGAAGAATGCATCCGAGCGCTTGGACCTGACGGCAAGGATCGAGCTCGGCTGGTCGGTGAAGGACTGAACCTCGATCGCCTCCTTGCCGTCGGTCTTGCACTTTTCGGCCTGGACCTTGATGACCTTCTCCGCCGAACCGCCAGCCATGACGGCAATGCGCTTTCCGCATGCGGTGTCGAGCGAGGTTATCCCGTTCGGATTGCCCTTGTGCACGGCAAAGACGACGAATTCCTGCACCCAGTCGACGAAGTCGTTTGCCTCTTCGCGGCTCTTGAAATCGCCGACAGGACCGAAGGCGAATTGGTAGCGGCCGGAATTGACGCCGGCGAGGAGTGCCGGCAGACCACCGACGGTTGCGTGCTCGATCGTAACGCCGAGCACCTGGCCGAGCGCGTCCGTGAGGTCGGCGCTTGCACCTTCCATCTTCGTTCCGGTGACGATCTCGTAGGGCGGAAAGGAGCCGTTGTTGACCGAGATCATCTTGCCGGCGGTCTTGATCTGCTCGGGAAGCTTTGCCCGCAGTTCCTCGTTGACGGTGAGCTTCGGAAGCGTTGCATCCTCGGCCATGGCCATTCCGGAGAGCAGGACGCTTGCAAGAGCGAAGGAGGTGATGGATTTCAATGGCATTTCTTATTCCCCTTTTTGGTTTGTATGGATAAAGGTTCAGAATTCGGCTGCGGCAAGCTGCGAGCGATTTGAGGACGCCTGCAGCGGAAAGAGCTCTTCCGCCGTGAGTATTCGCGCCAGGATGCCCTGCGCGTGCAGTTCCCGGGCAAAATCGGCAATCATCGCACGGTTGGCATCAAGGCCGCTTTCGTCCCAGTCCGGTGGCAGATCTGCCGCGACCTTCAAGAGCTCATCGAGCATCCACGGCGTGGTATCGGTATATTTGCGGCGCTTGGTCGTCCAGACGCGCTTGGATTCATCGATCAAGGTGCTGAGTTCTTCGAGGAGCCATGGATGTTCCGCCGCCACCGTCGCCTTGACGCCGATGAGATGCATGCCCGGCACGTAGCCGACCTCGTCGAAATACTGGCGTTCGGCACCACGAAAATCTGCAAGCACCTGGCGGAACGGGGAATCTTTATCGAAGAAGCCCTCGGGCATGAAGGGTGTGAAAACCGCATCCAGCCCGCCCTCTTTCAGAAGTTCGACCATCGGCCGCTCGCCGGGGGCCGCCTCGATGCGCCCCGGGCGGCCAAATCCGTCGAGACGATCGGTGACAGGGTGGGCTTGCGTCAACCGGCCGGCAAACCACATCGCATCCTCGACGCCGACACCTTCACGGCGCAAGGCTGCGCGCGTCCAGGTGTTTCCGGAATCGCGCCATCCGGTCACACCGATCCGCTTTCCGGCAAGCTGACTCAGTTGCGTGATCGGGCTCTTTTTCGTCGTGATGATGCAGCGATGGCGAAAGCCGCGCATGATGAAGTTCGGGATGCCGATCACAGTCTCGTCGCCGTCGGCGCGAAGCTGGGTATATCGGCTGAAGGACATTTCCGCCGCGTCGTGGGCATCGTCCTTTCCAATATGGGAGATGAGCGTGCCAACCCTTTCGACCTTCACGTCGAGGCGGGGTGACGAGACCTCTCCCAGCACCAGCGGGGTCATATAGTCCCAGTCGCGCAGGGCCAGTCGTATCGTTACAGTCATGCATTTCGCTCGCAAAGAATGGTCACTAATGGTCGTAAATAAATGTTCAATTTGCTGCGATCAAATGTTATTACGTTATTGAACATTTAATCCCGGTGCAAAAATGAGCGAAACCCGAAATGCCGATTGGTTTGCCGAAAAATTAAGCGACAAGTCCATTCGCGGAATTGCGTTGGAAACCAGCGCCATGATCCGGGCGGGCGCGCTTCCCGTCGGAACCAAGCTGCCTGCGATCCGCGACCTTGCCTTTGCGCTTGGCGTCAGCCCTGCGACGATCTCTGAGGCCTGGAGCGAGCTGCGTCGCCAGAAGATCATCAGCGGGCGCGGCCGCAACGGCACCTGGATCAGCGGTGATCGGTTCGTTGCCAAGCCCGAGAGGCTTGCAAGTTCCGGCAACTACGGCGAGGGCGTACTCGACCTCACGGCGGCGGTCCCGGATGTAAGCCTGCTACCGCCCTTGGCAGAAGCCCTGGGATACGGCGCCTCGGCGGATAACCTCAACAGCTACGAACGCAGCCTGATCCTGCCGGAGCTCGAAGCGGCCGTGCGGCGCGACTGGCCCTACGAGCCGGAGGCCTTTCTTGCAACAAACGGCGGCTACAACGCCGTCTATACGCTCTTGCATGCGTTAGTGATGCCAGGCGCTTCGGTCGCAATCGAGAACCCGACGGCCATGCGCCTTCTCGATATCCTGGAGGATCTGGGCGTGCGCATTCTGCCCGTTCAGTGCGACAAGGACGGTCCCCTGCCGTCGTCGCTCGAAGCGGCCATGAAATATCGCCCCGTCGCTTTTCTGTTTCAGCCGCGGCTTCACTCCGTGACCGGCCAAACCGTCAGCAAGGCGCGCCTGGAAGCTCTGGGAGATATTTTGGCGGGGAGCGACACGCTGATCATCGAAGACGATGGGGTGGCCGACATTTCCGGCGCACCCAAGCATTCCTTGGGAGGGCGCTATCCGGACCGCGTCATTCATATCCTGTCCTATTCGAAGACGCTCGGTCCAGACCTGCGTCTTGCCGTGCTGTCGAGTTCCCGGGCGATCGTGGAGCAGATTCAATCCTATCGGAGCTTCAGCGCCGGCTGGACCAGCCGGATTCTGCAAGCGGCTGCAGCGTGGCTGCTCCGCGATCCCAGAACCGACGAAATCCTTGCCCGCGCGCGCAATATCTATCAGCAGCGCCACGATGATCTGACGAACGCTCTGCGCGAGCGCGGAGTCGAGTTGGATGATGGAGGAGGCCTCTGCGCCTGGATTCCGGTCTCGTCGGAGCCTTTTGCGATGGTCACCTTGGCGGCGAGGGGGATCGCAGTTCACCCCGGCGCAAAGTTCTCGATCCAGCCCAGCAATCATATCAGGGTCGCTACGGGCAATCTTTCGGAACGTAGCAGCGAGGTCGCGGACGGTATAGCGCTGGCCTGCACGACCGGCTGATCCGGGATATTGAACAGGCATTCGAGGATCCAGATAGGATAGTAAGGTTGAAGCCTCAACGGATTGATGAACGCCGGACGCCGAGCGCGGCAGCGCGTTAGAGCCAAATGTCTGCGACGTAAGGTTGCCTATGGAGGCTTTCCATGCGTATGCTTAAACGGCCGAACAATGGGTTTTTACCGTCTTGGCAGCAGAACAAACACCGTGGTGGGCATGGGTTTCGCCTGCAGTAGCATGGGCGATCCTGTTGGTGACGCCGTTTACAGGCAGCGCGGGCCTTGTCGCTGCGGCTGCTGGAGTCGCTCTGATCGCCACCGTCTTTGCCGCGGTATTCCACGCCGAAGTGGTCGCACAGCGGGTCGGCGAGCCCTTCGGCACGCTGGTTCTGGCTGTCGCCGTCACCGTGATCGAAGTAGCGCTGATCGTCTCGGTGATGATTGCAGCTCCGGGAGAAAAGGCGGACCTGGCTCGCGACACCGTATTCGCCGCTGTCATGATCGTGATGAACGGTATCGTCGGCCTGTGCCTGCTTTCCGGGGGCATGCGTCACCACGAACAGGGATTTCAGCTCCAGGGAGCGAGTGCTGCCTTGGCCGTACTGGCCGCGCTCACCGTCCTGACGCTGGTCGTGCCAAACGTCGTCACGCGCGCACCAGGGCCGATGTTCAGCACGCCGCAGCTTGTTTTCGCCGGTGTAGTTTCATTGGTCCTTTACGGGGCATTCATCTTCGTCCAGACCGTGCGGCACCGCGACTACTTCCTGCCGTTTGAAGCCGATAACGAGGATGCGCACGCGCCGGTGCCCTCAAACAGGAAGGCAGCCATGAGCGCAGGCTTGCTGTTCGTCGCGCTCGTGGCGGTGGTGGGCCTTGCGAAAGCTCTGACGCCTTCGCTCGAGGCAGGAGTCGACTGGCTCGGCGTGCCGAAGGCCGTCGTGGGAATCGTCATTGCGGGCGTCGTGTTGCTTCCCGAATGCCTGGCGGCGCTCAGAGCAGCGCAAGCCAACCGACTGCAGACCAGCCTGAACCTGGCGCTGGGATCGGCACTTGCGACAATCGGCCTTACGATCCCCGCCGTCGCGCTCGTCTCGATCGTGCTTGGCGAGCCCCTGGCGCTTGGCCTGGAGGAGAAGGATCAGACTCTGCTGATGCTGACGCTGATCATCAGCGTGATCACATTGGGCACGGGCCGGACCACCGTGCTTCAGGGCATCGTGCACCTCGTCGTTTTTGCAGTATTCTTGTTCTTTGCCGTTTCGCCATAGCCTTCCGGTCGCGACGTATCCATCGCACCCATGGGCTTTTCAGCGACATCCTTTTACGGCCGACTTTCGAAGTGATGTTTCAGGCGAGCGATCTGCTCAGCGCTCCACCCGTCCACAGCCGTCACCTCGATCCAGGCGTCGATGTAATGTGCCGGCGCATAGACGTGCCCATACCCTATGGGGGCTGTGGTGGCCATCGCCATGTCGAGCGTGAGCTGCAGAAGCGTCACCACCGGATACCACCGCAGCTCGGAAGACACGTCCGGACCGCGAGGCGCCTTCATCCAATCCGGCTCCCTGTATCAGGACCGATAGTCGAAGAAGGTCACCGGGTCGCTGGCATACTGCAGATAGACGATCCGCATCGGCCCCCACTGCGCTCCCGGAATCGCCAAGGCGTTCTCCTGGCTGGTGAACCGCACATATGAGCCATTCCGGAAGCGTGGCTGCCAGGCCGGCGAACCGTGAACGCGATCGTCGGTCACCGAGCGCCAGATTCGGCTCGGAAATGGCGGACCGCTCCACAGAGCTCCATGATACGGATCGCCGATGACTTCGAACAGTTCGGCGGATTGCTCGGAGCTTAATGCGCCAAGGCTCAGCCCATGCAGGTAGAGCCTGGGGCGACTTTCCCTGGGCAGTTTCGTCCAATGCGCGTAGACTTCCGCAAATAGCGTGCGAGCGGCATCGGCCCCGTAGTCGGGCTCGACCAGAAGGGATAACCAGCTTGTAAGATAGGAATACTGCATCGCGATGCTGGCCACATCGCCTCCGTGGAGGTATTCGACCGTGTCCGCGGCCGCAGGGTCGATCCATCCGGTACCCGTCGGCATCACGACGATGAGCACTGACCGCTCGAATCCACCGACACGCTTGAGCTCCTCCACGGCCAGCTTCGCGCGCGCCTCGGCGGTCTCGGCAGACCGCAGCCCGACATAGACGCGGACCGGCTCAAGCGTGTCTCTGCCGAGAAACGACTGCAAATCCTTGCTGGTCGGTCCCGTCGCAATGAATTCCCGTCCAGCCCTTCCAAGCTCGTCCCACTCGATCAGGGAGGCGTTGCTACCGGTCTTGTTCGCGTCAGTCGGTTGCTGGCTCTCGGGCTCGATGAGTTCGTCGAATGCCTGGAAGGAGGAATCCGCCGCGTACAGGGCAAGCTTGAAGAGGACCCCGTCGATGAGCGACCAGAACAACGTCACCGCAATGACAATGCCGGCCAAATAGGACACGCGCCTCGACACAAATCGGTTGAGCCTTCTGGACGTGAACAGGAAGGTTAGCTGAAAAAACCACGCGAGCACGAACAGCAATGCGAAGGTCAGCGCGGCGATCAAACCGACCTCCAAGGGACGCGCAGTATCGACCGGTTCCAAGCCCATCAGGTGGCGAATCGAGTTCTGCCATTCCGACGCCCGCCACAGGAAAACGGCAACGATCGAAACGCAGACCACTGCAGCAATGAGCTTGATGATCCGCAGTGTGCGGTCCTTTGGCTTGGGCAATTCCAGATAGCGAGCCAGCCATCGCCCAAAGACGCCGAGGCCGTATCCGGCAGCGAAGGAAAATCCGGATAAGACCCCCTGGGTCACAAACGTGCGTGGAAGCAGCGTCGGAGTGAGCGAGGCCGCGAAGAACAGTGCTCCGATCAAAAGACCGGCGGCCGAAAAGGAATTCCAAAACCTGAAGATTTGAGATTGAGACACGGCAGCGGCCCTTAAGTACACCGGAGTGCTCCGAGAAAACCTACCGTGCAAGCTGCGACGGCGCAACCTTGAACTGTGGCGCCTCGAATCCGGTGCTTGACCGAACTGCACTAAGGGATAGAATTAGAAATATCTTATTTAGAGACGCGCGAATCGAACAAGCAAGTCTGTCATCAACGTCATCTACGAAGCGAGCCGTGTAATGGATTTCTCGGTGATTGATGTACAGCTCGTGGTGACGCTACTGCTGCTCTTGCTCGTCGGCATGGGGCCCAAAATCGCATTGGTGCCTTTTCTCGAAAAGACCAAGCACTTCGAACCTCAGACACAACGGGCCGTCGGGCGACGGATGGTTGTGACGGCGGTCGTCACGGCAATCGTCCTGTTTGCAACCGGAGCGCTCCTCATGCGCCTGCTGCATATCAGCGCTGGTGCCGTTGCGGTGGGCGGTGCGATCATTCTTGCGATTCTGGCCATCGAAATGGTCGCCGGGCCTGGCAAGAAGGTCGAGGAGGACGCCGGTGTCCAAGAAGACCCAAGCCGGATCGCCGTTTACCCGCTCGCCATCCCATATCTGCTCAATCCGGTCGGCATCACAATACTCATCGTTGCCTCCGGCGAGGTCGTCTCAATCGCCAGTGCCGGCCTCGTTTTGGGACTCGTCTTGCTTGTTGGCGCGTTCGACTATCTGGTCTTTTCCAACATCGACAAGGTGGCAAAGCGCCTGAACCCGGTCACTCTGGTAATATCCGAGGTTGTGTTCGGGATCTTGTTGACCGCGGTTGCGGTCGAACTGATGGTTTTCGGGCTGCGTTCACTTGAGATCATTGCGGGGGCCAAGCACTAGAACGTGAAGCTCTGATGACCTTGGGTGCGAAGCGGCCCAATGCATGGGAAGCGGATATGGGCGACGTCGGCGAATACGCACGACGAGCGAGGGAGGATGGGATGGCGGACGAGAAAATGGTAGCGGAGCCCTCGACGCTTGCGCCACCGCCCGCAAAAGCTCTCCGGCAAAAAAATCCGGTTCGCCGCGTGACGCTGATCGTGATCGCGATCTGCGCCGTGCTCTTCTTCTATGGCATTGCCTCGGACCGATATACTCCGTACACAGCTCAGGGACTGGTGCAGGCCTACCTGGTCAAGATCGCTCCTGAAGTTGGAGGCAAGGTGGTCGAGATCGGCGTCGAAACCGATCAGCGGGTAGAGGCGGGCACCGTCCTGTTTCGCATCGATCCCGACATGTATGAGCTTGCCGTCCGCAGCGCGGAGGCGCAGCTCGAAGCCGTCGGGCAGTCGATCGGAGCGTCAACCGCTGCTGTTGCGACGGCGGAGGCCAAGCTCGTCGAGGCCATTGCCAAGCGGGAGAACGCGCGGGAGCAGGCGGCGCGTACCTTCGAGCTGGTCAAGAAGGGCGTCTATCCCACCGCGCGCAGAGCGCAGGCGCAGTCGTTCCTGGATTCGGCAGAGGCTGTCGTGGTTCAGGCCGAGGCCGAAGTCGAGAAGGCTCGCCAAGCACTTGGCCCCACGGGTGCAAACAATCCTCAGATCCGCGAAGCCATGGCGGCATTGGAGCAAGCGAGCCTCGACCTGCAGAACACGACCGTGTTGGCTCCCTCCGAGGGCGGCGTGACGAGTCTCTCGCTGGCGCTAGGACAAGTCTTGGGAAAGGGGGAAGCCGCGATGACCTACATCGACATACGGGAGGTCTGGATCGAAGGGGCGTTCCGCGAAAACGCCCTGGAGAACGTCGCCATGGGCGATCCAGTCGACATTGTGCTCGACATTCTTCCAGGACGGGTACTCACGGGACGAGTGGTTTCGCTGGGCTACGGGGTAGGCAACCGCAGCATCGACTCAAGCACTGGCCTGCCTGCCCCGCGCGCTCAGAGTGGCTGGGTTCGCCCGCCTCAGTTGATGCCGGTGCGCATCAAGTTTGACCAGGAGGTACGGCCGCTGCGTTTCGGCGCGCAGGCCAACTTGATGATTTATACCAGCGGCAACGCCTTCATGAACGTGCTCGGCAACATCAGGATGCGACTCGTCGCGCTGCTGACCTATGTCCAGTGAAGCGTCGGCAATCTATCTTAGTGGAACCGACCGCGCCGTCGAAGGCCTGCGCCGAGCCGCTCTTCGCCTCGCCTTCGGGGTCGCAGCCTGTTTTACAGTGGTCGAGGCGCTTGACTGGGAGGCGACCTTCCTGGCCCCGCTCTTGGCCGCCAACATGCTCGCCAAGCTGGAACGCCCTTCGCCGAGCCTGGCGCAGGGTCTGACCGTCATCGTTCTGATTGCCGCGTCGACAGGGATAGTGCTGGTTCTCACGACAGCCTTCATGAGCAATCCGACGGTGCTGATCCTTACACTCGCGCTCCTCGTCTATGTCTCATTCTATGCCCACAGACGCGGCGTGCCAGAATTGGCCACGCTCCTTCCGCAAATTTCGGCCGTCATGCTGCCCACGATCGCCATCCTGTCGCCCGCGACAGCGGGATCGGTTGCCGCATCGATCGTAATGGCCGGCATCGTGGCCCTGATGGGGGTATGGGCAGCGCACGCGATATTCCCCGTTCCCGTGGTTGCAGAGCCCGAAGCGCTGCCCGCCGCCGGCACCACACGCGCGGCCGATCCGGCCACGGCTGCGCGCCACGCGCTTTGCGACACGCTCATCCTACTGCCGGTTCTGACCTGGTTCATTCTCGACGCGACGCAGGTTTCGATCGTCGTATTGATCGTCATCGTGACACTGCTTCGACTGCCCGATCGAGGACAAGGGCAGCAGGCCGCGCTCGGACTGATCCTCGGAAATCTCATCGGCGGGACAGCGGCCGCAGGATTCTACAATCTCGTGCTCGTTGGCGGCTCCTTGCTGTTCTTTATCACGGCGTTTTTTGCCGCAAGCCTCATTTTCGCTGGCCGCATCGCAGTGGCGGCTGATCGCGCACCCGTTTACGCCATAGCCTTCGCAACCTTCATCCTGCTCGTTGGGCTAGGCATGTCACCGCTGCCCGGCACCAGCGGCGAAGCCTTCGTCAGCCGCTTGCTCAATGTGCTTCTCGCGTCGGCTTACGCAATCGGCGGCCTGTCGCTCATGGAGCGCTGGCGACACCTGCCGTCCTGAACACTTGCTCGAACAGACCTTCAATGGCGGGTTTGGATCGAGGCGTGACCTTCAAACATCATCGGCGAAGATCCGGATCTGACGGTTCCCGAAGCTTCTTGCGCTGTCGGACACAATGTCATTGGACGGTCTCACAAGAAACGAGCTCCACCATCACTTCGGTTTCGTCGAGAGCGCACTGTCCCCTCTGAGGTCGGGTCTTCTTCGCTGCCATTCGCGATCGATGCAGTTTGTTCACCGCGTTAAGACCTGCCTGACTTAAGAGGCTGCCTCTCGCATTCTTGGTCTACCGGCCGGGGCGGCAATGCCCGATTCTTAGCGCTGATCACGGAGACACCGTGCTGAAATCGCCATAAGGAGAAATGCCGTTATGAATGCACGATCCATCATCGGCGCGGCCGTCGCCGCCCTCGCCATAGCCACCGCAATCCCTGCCGGAGCGCATGGCCCCGGCGACGTTGTCACGCCCCACTTCGAGCAAGCCATTCCCAACATTCCGGGCAAGACGCTGACGGCCATGATTGTCGATTATCCCCCGGGCGGGGCCTCTGCCCCACACAGGCACGCGGACCGGTCGTTCATCTTCGCCTACGTCCTTTCCGGAGAAATCGAATCGAAGGTGAATGACGGCCCGACGCAGATCTATCGCGCCGGTGAGAGCTGGCACGAACCGCCGGCTGCCAACCATCTTGTCAGCCGCAATGCGAGCAAGACCAAGCCCGCAAAGCTGCTCGCCGTCTTTGTCGCCGACAGCGACGAAACGGCTCTGACCACCCCCACCGAGTAAAAAGAGCTTGAAGGAACAAGACAATGAGCAAGCGTCTCGACTACAACCAGATCGCACCGGCCGGCGTCAAAGCGCTTGGCGGAGTTTACGGGTACATTACGCAGAGCAGCCTTCCTGCGACGCTGATCGATCTGGTCTATCTTCGTATTTCGCAGATCAACAACTGTGCCTACTGCCTCGACATGCACACGCGCGACCTTTTGAAAAAGGGGCAGAAAATCGAGAAGATCGCGCTGGTGCAAGCATGGGCTGAAGCCGGCAACCTCTTCGACGAGCGTGAGCGGGGCGCCCTTGCCTGGGCCGAGACGGTCACGCGCGTGGCAGACACCGGTGTGCCCGACGCGGCTTACGAGGCTGCGCGCGCCGTTTTCGATGAGCGGGAACTCGTTGATCTGACGATCGCGACCGGCCTGATGAACGCCTACAACCGAATGGCGATCAGTTTCCGCAACACGCCACAGGCTGCACTCGAAAACTAGGCCAGTCGCGCGTCGCTCTTTACGGCGGGCGAGGAAGCGGCCCTCCCGCCTGACTGCAGCCTCCAACAACCGTGCGAAGGCGCATCTCGGGCTTCGCGCCGCGGCCCTCCAAGGGTGATGCATTGCCGCTCGTGGAGGTCGACGAATTCGGACCGCGCTTTGCGCCGTCGCACGTAAGCGCGGGCCGACTATGACCATCGCAATAGCTTTCTTGGTCCCAAAGAGGAGAGCGGTGATCGCACTGCCCCCGCAGTAGAAAATCGCCTGCACCGGGTAGCTCATCGGGGGCAGGCGCTCACCAGGAGTGGCACAAACCACTGCTGATCTGTATTCACTCCTGGCAAGCTCGAAATGCGCGCATTTCGCTTCCACCTTGATGGCAATCCCCGTCAAACCCACGCAAGAAGTGATCCATGGACATCAATCAGGTTAGGTACTTTCTCAATTTGGCGGAAACCTTGAATTTCACCGAAGCCGCACGTCGAAGCGGTGTTTCGCAGCCAAGTCTCACTCGAGCAATCCAGCGTCTAGAGGAAGAATTGGGCAGTCCACTCATCTATCGCGATGGCAAGGACAGCCGCCTTACGGCGCTTGGCCGCGACGTCCAGGCCGAGTTCATGCGGATTGAACTCGCGCTTCGAAACGTGCTCGAGCATTCCGAGAGCACGGTGCTCGGCCGACGCCGTATTCTCGACATCGCTGTTGCCCCGACTATCGGGCCTGCTGCCTTTGCCGCATTCTTCGACGACGCGCTTGGAAAGCTTCCTTCCATCAAGATCAACATGCATCAGCTGTTGGCTGGAGAAAGTGCGGACGAAGTGCTCTCGGGCAAGTACCACGCCTGCATCCTGCCGCGAGCGCCGCGTGCCAACCCCAAGCTCAACGTCGTGCCGCTGTTTCGTGAGCGATTCCTCCTTGCCTGCGCGGAGAGCCATCCGCTGGCGGGCAAAGATGTCGTCAGTACCGAGGCAATTGCCTCCTATCCTTATGTCGACCGGCTGGCCTGCGAATTCCACACCGAGATCACCGAGCACCTGATGGACCATGATGCGGTCATGCAACCGCGCTTCAGTGCCGAGCGCGAGGACTGGGTCCAGCAAATGGTAGCCGAAGGCCGCGCGATCTGCATCATGCCCGAGCGGTCCGTCGTCGTGCAGGGCATAGCGACACGCCCGGTTGAAGGGATGTCATTGGAACGCGAACTGGTCTTCGTGACTGTCTCCGGTTCCGGTACGCCGCTCGAGATCCGCAAGATCGCGCAGATGGCAGCTCGGCACAACTGGGTGTAAGCAGCAGAACTGTCCTGATCGTACGGCTATTGAATCTATACACACCTGATATTGGGAATCCCCGTAGGCCCTCGCCATATTCAGACAACAAATCTAAGAACGGAGATAGGCAATGACCTACGCAAAGACCGACGAAGCGGTCAGCAAACTTACGTCCGAGCAATATCGGGTCACCCAGCAAAACGGCACCGAACGCCCCTTTACAGGGGAGTATCATGACAACAAGAGGTCGGGGATCTATGTCGACATCGTTTCCGGCGAGCCGCTGTTCGCCTCGGCCGACAAGTTCGATTCCGGCTGCGGCTGGCCAAGCTTCACCAAGCCGATCGTGTCGGCAAATGTCAAGGAACTGCGGGATGGCTCCCACGGCATGACCCGCACCGAGGTGCGCTCCGCGCATGGCGACAGCCACCTCGGACACGTGTTTGCCGACGGTCCTCAAGACCAGGGTGGCCTACGTTACTGCATCAATTCCGCAGCCCTGCGCTTCATTTCGCGCGACGAAATGGACGCTGAGGGCTACGGTGCGTATCTCAATCAGGTGGAGGATATCTAAATGACCGAGAAAGCTGTTCTGGCTGGTGGTTGCTTCTGGGGAATGCAGGACTTGATCCGCAAGCTGCCCGGGGTCATTCAGACCCGCGTGGGCTACACCGGCGGCGATGTGCCGAATGCGACCTACCGAAATCACGGTAACCACGCCGAAGGCATCGAGATCATCTTCGATCCCGAGACGACCAGCTATAGGCGGATTCTGGAGTTTTTCTTCCAGATCCATGATCCGACGACAAGAAACCGGCAGGGCAACGATGTCGGCGCCTCCTACAGGTCGGCGATCTATTACGTTGACGAGGAGCAGAAGAAAATAGCCGAGGACACCATCGCAGACGTCGACGCTTCGGGTCTGTGGCCCGGCAAGGTGGTGACCGAGGTCGAGCCGGCGGGAGACTTCTGGCAGGCGGAGCCCGAGCATCAGGATTACCTGGAGCATTATCCAAACGGCTACACCTGCCATTTCCCGCGCGCCAATTGGGTGCTGCCACGGCGGTCGGCGGCCGAATAACCGGCCGCCTGTCTTCTGCCACGCAGTACAGCGACCATTCGAACCAATCCTGAAAAGCCCGGCTGATACGCAGGGCGCATAAAAAGGAGCACGTCGTGCAGTCTGGACGCCGGCACTGCGCCGTCACAAGGTCCGGGCAAAGATTGGGCTCTGAACGAACATCTAGGTAGTCGGTCTCCGTCGCTGATGTAGAATGCTCATTTCCTCCCAGCGACGGAGCATTCCCATGGGCTTCAACACGCAACGGCTTCAATTTGCCGGCCATTCCGGCGCAACCCTGGCTGCCCGCCTCGACATGCCGAACGGGCCTTTACGCGCCTACGCGCTTTTTGCCCATTGCTTCACCTGCTCCAAGGATTTGGCCGCAGCTCGCCGCATTTCAGCAGAGCTTGCGCGCGAAGGTATCGCTGTCATGCGTTTTGACTTCACGGGTCTGGGATCGAGCGAAGGCGAATTTGCTTCGACAAATTTCTCCTCCAATGTCGCCGACCTGCTTTCGGCGGCCGACTATCTTCGTCAGCACTATCAGGCACCGTCGGTGCTGATCGGCCACTCGCTCGGCGGCGCAGCGGTGCTGGCCGTCGCCAGGAACATACCTGAAGTGCGCGCCGTTGCGACGATCGGTGCGCCAGCCGATGTCGGCCACGTGTTGAAGAATTTCGGGACGAGCCTCGAGGAAATCGAAAAAAGTGGTGCGGCCGAGGTCGATCTCGCCGGGCGGACGTTCCTTCTCAGAAGGCAATTTGTCGAGGACGCGCGTTCACACCGTATCAAGGATGCGGTTGCGAGCCTGAAAAAACCGCTCCTCATCCTTCACGCGCCGCTGGATGAGACGGTCGGAATAGAAAACGCCAACGAAATCTTCCTCGCGGCCAGACATCCCAAGAGCTTCATCTCGCTTGACAAGGCCGACCACCTGCTCACTGACCTTGACGACGCAGCCTTCGCCGGACGGGTCATATCGGGATGGCTGACGCGCTATCTTGCCGCCGACACACCGCAGGGCACGGGGGTGATCGAACATGTCCGCGTGACGGAAACGGGCGAAGGCAAGTTCCAGAATTCGGTTCAGGCGGGCAGCCACCGGCTTTTCGCAGATGAACCCGGAAACCTGGGCGGGCTCGATTCCGGTCCATCGCCCTATGATTTCCTGTCGATCGCACTTGGCGCCTGCACCGCGATGACGCTGCGTATCTATGCCGATCACAAGAAGCTGACGCTGGGGCGTATCGGCATTGACGTCTCGCATGCCAAAATTCATGTCAAGGATTGCGAGGAGTGCACCAAAGCGGAACGCAGCGCAAGTGGCAGGATTGATCGTTTCGAGCGTGTCATTTCCATCGACGGCGAGATCTCCGAGGAGCTTCGTGGAAAGATTGCGGAAATCGCCGACAAATGCCCGGTCCATCGCACGCTCGAAGCTGTGGCGAAGATAAAAACCACCGTGAAATGAGAAAGGTCGACACGCACCTCGCGGGCGCGTTGCGTCACGCGCCTGCTTAAAGGTGGCATTGTGCGCACGGGCGACGCCATCGCCGTCGTGCTGCCTCCGTCCCCCTTCTTTCCGCTGGAGAGGGTTTAAGAAGGCACCGGTGCGGTTCGAGCCCTATGTGCTTGCGGAGACTACAAACAAAGGACGCGGGATTTCGCATCCACTCTTTTTAAATGAAGTTCAGCCACCTGGAACAATGGGCACATCTGCGAGTTTGGTTGCCACTTCACGAGCTCGTGAGAAAAGGAAACTCCGATGACCGAACCCGTTTCATCCGTGGCGCATATTTATACGCGCGACGATAACCCTAACCTCACCGCAGCCTTCAACAAGGTTTCCTGGGGCGCCGTGTTCGCCGGCGTCGCAGTGGCACTTGTCGTTCAGCTCCTGCTCAACCTCCTGGGTGCCGGCCTCGGCGCCGCCGTCATTGATCCCGCTTCGAGTGATAATCCGAGTGCGACAACGCTCTCGGTTAGCACGGCAATCTGGTTCGTCGTCAGCGGCCTCATTGCATCTTTTGCCGGCGGCTACATTGCCGGCCGGTTGTCCGGACGCCCCCTTCGTTCGACGGGATCTCTTCATGGCGTCACGTCGTGGGCCGTCACCACTCTCGTCGTCCTCTATCTTCTGACCACATCCGTCGGCGCACTCGTCGGTGGTATCTTCTCTGGTTTGGGCGGCATCGTCTCCAGCGCCGGATCTACGGTCGCCACAGCCGCCACGACTGCAGCTCCGGCACTTGCGACGGCCACTGATCCAATGGCCGGCGTCGAGCAGGGCATCCGCGACGCAAGTGGCGGCAACGATCCAGCAGCGCTGCGCGATGCCGCAGTCGCCTCCGTGCGCGCAGTTCTGACAGGCGACCAAACCAAGGCAGAAGAAGCACGCAATCGCGCTGCCGACGCCATCGCCCGAGCTCAGAACATTCCTGTCGATCAGGCCAAGCAGCAGGTCGCCCAGTACGAACAGCAGTACAAGGACGCCGTTGCCCAGGCAAAGCAGCAGGCGACCGAGGCCGCCGAGACCGCAGCGACAGCGTTCTCGGCGGGAGCGATCCTGGCATTCATCGCGCTAGCCGTAGGTGCTATCGCGGCTTGGATCGGCGGCGCCGTCGGCACGACACACGTCGTGCGGGACGAAGACGTATACGTGACGCGCTGAGTATTCCAGGACGCAGACAGACCGCTCAACCGGGCTGCCCATTTGAAAGCGCGTTCATACGCGGGCAATAGAAACGGTCATGGCGGACCGGGATCTTGCACGCTCCCGTTGCCTGCGAACTTGGTCTGCGCCTGGGACTTAAGGATCAGCTTCGCGTTGATCGCCGTCCCGGCCCGGTTCTGCGAGTTCTGAAGTGCGGAACAGATGGCTGCCGCTATCGTTATTGGTAGTCATGGAGGACGTTATGTCGAACGTTTCGAAGACAGGTACCGACGCGATCAACAATGCAAGCAGCCCGACCACGTTCGGGCGTTCGGTGGAAAGCCAGGCGCAGATCGCTGACGCGGCCGCGCAGAGCGCGCCCGGCGGCGCTGGGGAACCACTCAGCATCTATCGTCTCGAACCGATCGCGGCACCGAACGATCCAAGATGGGTCAACTCTCCAGGGCATGGAGTTGTCGTCGTGGCGGCGAGGACGCCAGGCGACGCACGGATCATGGCGGCGAGTCGAGAGCTGGACTTCATGGAGATCGATTCAGCGCCTGCCGAAGACGTGACGACAGCTAATGCGAGTGCTTTCAGGGACGACAAGCTTTACACCGTAATCGAGATCGACCGTGATCGTACCGACGTTTCGCGCGGCATCCTTGATGGCGATGTCTCGGTCGATACGATCCGACCAGTCGAGCCGGACTGACGCGCTTCGGTCTCCCTCACTGAGTAAGCGGCGCTTTTCCTGTTCTGATCCAAGGTGGATACCTCAATACCGTCCCGTGTCGATAACGGGACGGGGGACTGTGGCGTTCAACGAAAGTAATTGTCGCACCCAATTCATGAGTGAAAAGCGGACTTTGCCGAGCACGATTGCGCTGCCAGCTTTCCAGCCGATTCCGAGAGCCGGCGGCGCCCCGAAGCAAGTGAATCGCCGACTTTTCAGGCGGAACTGACGCTCGCCGCAATGCCGTCCAATGCATCAAGCGTATCATTCGGCAGATCAAGTTCTGCCGTGGCGAGGTTCTCGCGCAGATGCGCGACCGAGGAGGTGCCGGGGATCAGTAGGATGTTCGGTGCCCGACGAAGCAGCCAGGCGAGAGCGACCTGCAATGGCGTGGCGCCGAGGCGTTGCGCGGCGTCGGACAAGATGGACGACTGCAGCGGATTGAACCCGCCGAGCGGAAAGAACGGCACATAGGCGATGCCGTCGCTGGCAAGATCGTCAATCAGGGCATCGTCCCTTCGATGCGCTAAATTGTACTGGTTCTGCACGCAAACGATCTTGGTGATCCGGCGTCCTTCTGCGACCTGCGTGGGGGTGACGTTGCTCAACCCGATATGTCGCACCAGGCCCCGCTGCTGGAGCTCGGCCAGGGCGGTGAGCGGCGCCTCGATTGATCCCTCGGCCGGGCCATGGGCGTCGAACATGATCCGAAGGTTGACCACATCCAACACGGCGAGACCGAGATTTCGCAAATTGTCATGCACGGCCTGGGTCAGTTCTTCCGGCGAGACGGCCGGGAGCCAGGATCCATTCTCGCCGCGCCGGGCGCCGATCTTGGTGACGATGACGAGATCGTCGCGATAGGGCGCGAGTGCCTCGCGGATCAACTGGTTGGTCACGTGCGGGCCGTAAAAGTCGCTGGTGTCGATGTGATTGACCCCGCGCCTCACTGCTTCGCGCAATACGGCCAATGCCGCCTCACGGTCCTTGGGCGGACCGAACACGCCAGGCCCTGCAAGTTGCATGGCGCCGTAGCCGAGCCGCTTCACGTTGCGGTCGCCGAGGACGAAGGTTTCGGAGCGGTTTTCTGTGCTGGTCATGATCTTTCCCTTTATCTGACACGGCGTAGATAGGCGTTGGTCATCCGCGCGATAACCGGATACAATCTGCACAGGCTGTGCGGAGAGGCGAACAGTGAGTGTGGATCTAGGTGATCTGAGTGCTTTCGTGGCGGTGGCGCGCGCCAAGGGCTTTCGTGACGCAGCGCGCGCAAGCGGCGCAAGCGCGTCGGGCTTGAGCGAGGCGGTCCGCCGCCTTGAGGCGCAGCTCGGCGTCAGGCTGCTCAACCGTACGACACGCAGCGTCGTCTTGACCGAAGCTGGTCACGGCCTGCTGGAGCGGCTCGGCCCGGCGTTGAGCGAGGTGGAGTCGGCCCTCGACGTGGTGAACGGCTTTCGCGATCGGCCCGCGGGTTCGTTGCGCCTGAACGTGCCGGTCAGCGCGGCGCGGCTGGTGCTACCCAGCATCGTTCCGCCGTTCCTCGCAGCCTATCCCGGTATCCGCCTGGAGGTGATCGCCGAGGAGAGCTTCGTCGACGTATTGGCGGCCGGATGCGATGCCGGTATTCGCTACGAGGAGCGGCTGGAACAGGATATGATCGCGGTGCCGATCGGACCTCGTGTCCAGCGGTTCGCCACCGCTGCTTCTCCGGCTTACCTTGATCGCCATGGGCGGCCCGATCATCCTCGCGATCTGCTCGGCCATGCCTGTATACGCGGTCGCTTTCCGAGCGGTGCGATGATGACGCCGTGGGAATTCGAGCGTGAAGGCGAAGTCGTGCGGGTCGATCCGGAAGGTCCGTTGACCGTGGGGATTGGCGGGGCCGTCGATCTGGCCGTTGATGCGGCGATTGCCGGCGTCGGCATCGTGGGGCTGTTTGAGGACTGGCTGCGGCCCTATTTCGATAGCGGCGCCCTCGAACCCGTCCTCGAACCCTGGTGGCAGGCCTTCTCCGGGCCGTTTCTCTACTATCCCGGACGGCGCCTCGTGCCGGCGCCGCTGCGTGCATTCATCGATTTCATCAAGGCCGGCTGACCAGCTCTGACCTTGACGTGATATTCCTGCAGCCTGATGCCAGGCGGTGCGCCTTTACCGGCCGCTGTCGATCAACACCCCGGCCGGGCAGTGCGGAGCATTGAACCAATGGCCCGCGTTTGCTCACCGTAGACGGCCTGAGGAACGACGCTGCCGTCACAGGACCTCTCGGAAAAGACGGACGATAACCGTTCAATGTCGCCGCAAATCTAATTGAGTTGTGACAATCGACTTCCCAGATGCCGGATCTTGATCGATCGTTCGAATCCGAAGACCGTCCTCGCCGACCTTCTCGATCGTCATTTTCGCTTGGCGATCCCCATAGACTGTATTGGCCCAGGTAACATCGAGTTTAATCGTATTCCCGTCTCGGCTGCCCACGAGTTTGGACGGCTTGCCGGATATTCCGACATAGATGCCGGAATATGCTTCTCCAGACGCCTGGACGTTCGCGGTGAAGCTGCGCGTGACAACGGCAAACGCTCGGCATGAGCCGTTCATCGAAAAACTGGACGATTTAGCATCGGATTGCATTTTGCACGAGACATCAACCTTGCTTCCGCCGAGCTTTGTCAGGACCGCTCCGCCGCCCGTCCACTGCCCTTCGATCGACTTCAAGAAGTCTTCTTCAGAAGCGGACGCGTTCGAAGTCAGACAGGTGGCGCAAGTTAGGGCGATGGCGGGTAAAACTCGCATGACGCAGAATCCTGATGGTTGAAAATGACGAACATCCGACCGATCAACTTGTTCCACACGATCGTCATTTCGTGCGGGACACCGCAACCGCACTGAACTGGCGGACCGCGATGGCGGATGTTAAGCAGAGGCTAGACGGCGCCTTGATCTTTCTGCCCAACGGGACTGATCGTGACGACGATCGTGTGAACCACCCGCGCCGACGAAGACCTGATCGAAGTCTGGCTTGTCGATGAGCGTGCCCGCGCGAGCGCCGCCCTTGGCCTTGCGCTGGATGTTAGCGAGCGACTTGTTCATCGGCGTTATAGCCTTTCAATTTTGTGCACCGCCTCGTCTATGATCTCCGAAACGCTGAGGAGCAATTCCTTATCCGGTGTCCCCGCTAACCTCTGGCCGAGTGCGGTCTTGAGATTCTGCATTGCGCGTCCGACAGGTCCTGCGGCGACGGAGCTGCCACGGAAGCGCAGCGCCTCGATGCGAGCAAGAACACCATGGGCTTCGTCAAGATGCTCATGAAGGAAACTGCGCCCTGTCTGGGTCAAGGAATAGGCGCGCCTTTTTTCCTGGGCTTGCCTCGATTCAATCTGGCCAAGATCTGACATCAGCGCCAGGCGCGGGTAGACGATGCCGGAGCTTGGCGCGTAGTTGCCCCCGGACCGTGTTTTGATTTCTCGGATGAGATCATAGCCGTGCCGCGCATCGCCATCGTCGAGAAGCAGCAGGAGAAGGAATCCCAGCTCATCGCCATCGAGCATCCTTCGAGGACTGCTCGCGGTCTGGGAGTCGTCGTTATTTGTCGTTCTCGGCATATCATACTCTTTTAAAGACTGTCTAAGACATATCTTGACATAGGCTTAAGATGGATTATCGTCGTTGGGACGGCGGCGTTCCGTCATCCCAATTCGACGCAGAGAAATAACATGAAAAAAATCGCCGTGCTGGTCGGATCACTCCGGCGTGACTCGATCAACAGAAGACTTGCCGAGGCACTCGCGCGCCTTGCCGAAGATCGGCTCGAATTCGATTTCGTCGCGGTCGGTGAAGTCCCGATGTACAACGAGGATCTCTGGGCGGATATCCCTGCCTCGATTAAGAGGATGAAACGACAGGTCGAGCAGGCTGACGGCGTGCTTTTCGTTTCACCGGAGTACAACCGGTCCTTCACGGCCGTTTTGAAAAACGCCATCGACTGGGGAACGCGGCCCTATGGCCAAAACTCCTTTGCCGGCAAGCCAGGCGCCGTCGTGGGGACCTCTCCTGGCGCCATTGGTACTGCAGTTGGGCAAAGTCAGCTGAAGAGTGTGCTGAACGCGGCGCATGTGATTGTGATGGGTCAGCCAGAGATCTATCTGACCTGGAAGGCCGAGCTGTTCGACGAGGACGGCGGCATCACTCACGAGAGCACCAGATCCTTCTTGCAGAAATGGGTCAGGGATTTTGAAGGATGGATCGAGCGAACCTCCCAAAAGAAGTGAAAGAATCGACCCTATGATCGGTTCCGAGCCGTCGCCTTCGTCGGATTGCACGATTCTAACCAGGATGGCCCGCGTCTCGACCGACAATGCTTGCCGCCTGCTTAAGGATGCCGCGTTCCGATGGGAAGGCTGGTACCGGGTGTTGGTTTACGAACACAGCTGCACTGTCGTCTTCCCTCCGCAGATCGGGACACGAGCATGGAGCGCGCCTTCGCGCGTCACGCTTATAGCCGACGCTCAGGGCTTAAACTGTTGGATCGAAGCCGTCGATGTGTCGCAGCTCGACGAGATCATGGTGGTCATCGAGCGCCAGCTCAACGACCATCTGTCCGATGATCAGACGCTTGCCTTCGACTGGTACTGCCAGCGCTGAAGCCAGCATCGTCGGGCAAAGGGCGTCGCCTGGAAAAACGACCTCTTCAAGGAAATTAGGTCGAAGGCCGGCGCGTCGTGCAATCAACTCTGGACGAAAGCAAAATCGATGTCGAACGAATACCGTGTAACACTTCAGCACATTGCAGACAGCGGCGAAGGATCGAGACAAGGCCGTACATTGCAGTTCGACATTGTGAGCCATGACGATATCATCGATATCGCAGACATTATCAGAACGAAGGCCATCGTTCCTGACGACGAAGCAAGCGTTCTTGCGGTGGGGATGAAGCTTCTTGGACAGGTTGTTTTGAAACATCGCAAGGAATCGGCCTTCGCGGACTTCTGGCCCCATTTCGAAAGCTTTCTGAGAAGGTTCAAGCGCTCAGCTTGACAACGGACGGCTTTTGCGAGTGCTTACGGCGTGACCGATAGGAGAAGCATCCGATGGTTAGGCCCGGCTATAGCGCTTAAAGCGCGCCAGATCGGGGCAGAGGCGGGACCATCGACCGGAACAGCTCTTGAGCATCACGACGCAGATGGTGTGGCGCTTGGCTCCGTCGTTTCGCCGGGCATTGCGCAAACCCCGGCAACGAGCGACCGAAACCATTGGTGGGCGGGATGAGTGTGCAATCGTTCATGCCAGACAAGTTTGTAGACCAGCTTCTCGGTTTCGAAGGGCAAGGAGCGGACCACCAACTCATGCTTTGCCGCAGACCTGTGGTCCGGTCCGTTGATGAAGCCGCTTGGCACGCAAGTCAGGAGGTCGCTTTGCGCGACGATCCGCAAGGCATCCGCAAAATGGTTGACGACGGTGACGATCATCCGCCTACGACCATGAAGGCTCAGCCAGCCATCCACCGCGCCCAGATCCATTCCCGACGGGGTCACCAGCACGTGAGAAGCCGCCACAAACTGATCAAGGGTCATCTCTTTCTCCAATGCGTGTTCGCGCCGCATGACACACACGTAGCGATCCGTACGAAGACCCTGCACATTTATACCACGTGGAAGCGCTGGAAACATGCCGACTGCACAGTCAAGCGTACCGCGCTCGATGCCGTCGAGGGAGGTGGCATTGGTGTGGAAAGAAAACGCGACCCGGGCATAGGGGGCCATGGCCCTCAGTTTCAACGCGATGCCGGTGACCGCTTCCGACGCCAAGCTGTCCGTAACGGCAATCCGGAAGCTGGTCGGGTCCGAGCGCGGATCAAAATTCTCGGGTGCGATCGATGCTCGGATCACCGCCAGCGAATGATGAAGCTCGGGCCAGATCGCCAGCATCCGTGATGTAGGCTGGACGCCGTCGGCGACCTTGAGGAACAACTGGTCGTGCGTCAGCTTTCGAGCGCGGCGAAGCGCGTTGCTGACGGCCGGTTGGCTCATTGCCAGGCTGGCTGCTGCGCGCGTGACGTTTCGTTCCAACATAATGGCCTCGATGACCACGAGCAAGTTAAGGTCGAGCCGCATGTTATTCACCTCGGTGATAATGGTACCTTGGGAATCTAAATTGGACCATCCAGTTCTTTTGGACAACTCTGTGCAAAGAGAGCTCCGCCCAAGCCCTTTATCAATCCGCGCTTGCAATCGAAGACTGCGCCCAGATGCTGTAAGGATTTTCTTCATGAATGATGCTCCTGCAAGAGACCTGCTGCCGAAGCTGACCGGAAAGATCAGCCCCGATCGTATCCGTCTCCTGCGCACTCCGCGCCCGCCCCAGGGTCTGATCGAAAAGTTCAAGCGCATCGCCGACGCAACCAGCGTCATCGCTGACGTCATGGACGAGTTGGGCATCACCGGCGCTATCGGAGCCACTGCTCTCAAGCCGACCCTTTCAAACGCAAGCATCGTCGGACCCGCCCTCACCGTGCGCAACATCATGCAGCGCGAGCACGTCTATGAAACCGCCCGAGGCCACGTCAATCGCATGGCGGAATTCGAAGCGCACAATCTGGCGCTACCTGGCGACGTCCTCGTGATTGACGGCGTTGCGGGCGTCTCCAACATGGGCGGCATCTCGGCGCAGACAGGCAAGCGCCAAGGCGAAGCTGGCGCCATCGTCTTCGGCGGCATCCGTGACGTCGGCCATTCCCGTCGCGTCGACTATCCGCTCTGGGCCACCGAGATCACTCCGGTCACGGGCAAGTGGCGCATAGAAACCGTGGAGATCAATGGGGACATTCAGATTGCTGGCGTTCGCGTTTCGCCCGGAGACATCGTCGTTGCCGACGAAACCGGCGTTTGCTTCGTCCCGATCGCGCGCGCCGGCGAAGTGGTGGAGCGGGCGCTGGCGAAGGCTGCCTTTGAACAGGATAAATGCACGGCGATCGACGCCGGCACGGCGGTTGCCGACCTCCCGAGCAGAGAGTGATGCAAATGACTGATTTCACGAGAAAACTGCGTATCACCGTCCTCGACGACTACCAGGATGTCGTTCGTACGCTTGACTGTTTCAGCAAGCTGCAAGGTCATGAGGTCACGATCTGGAACGACGCCATGGCCGACGTGGACATGCTCGCGGAGCGGCTCGCCACAACCGACGTGCTGGTGCTGCTGCGCGAGCGGACCAAGGTGGACGAGGCGCTGGTCAGCCGACTTCCTAACCTCAAGCTGATCAGCCAGAACGGTCACGTGCCGCACATCGATCTCGCCGCATGCACGCGTCACGGCGTTCTCGTCTCCTCAGCCTTGACGTCACGCCCTTCGTACCCGACCGTGGAGTTCACTTGGGGTCTCATCCTCGCGTCAATGCGCAACATCCCTCTCGAAAGCGCTGCGCTGCGCAAGGGCTCCTGGCAGAGCACAGTCGGGCTCGGGCTGCGAGGTCGGACACTCGGGATCTATGGCTTCGGCCGGCTCGGCTCGATGGTTGCGCGGATCGGCGCAGCGTTCGGTATGGAATTGCTGATCTGGGGACGGCAGGGCTCATTGGACCGGGCGCGGGCAGAAGGGTTTCCGGTTGCCGAAAGCAAAAAGGCCCTCTTCGAGCAGTCGGATGTACTCAGCCTGCATCTACGCCTTAATGCCGAGACCACCGGACTGATCGGGCCCAAGGACCTTGCTCTGATGAAACCTACGGCGCTGCTCGTGAATACCAGCCGCGCGGAGCTGATCAAACCCGGGGCGCTTGTCGCAGCGCTGCACAACGGTCGGCCGGGAAAGGCGGCGGTGGACGTGTTCGAAAAAGAACCGCTGACGGATCCGACCCACCCGCTGCTGCATCTGCCGAACGCGTTGTGCACACCGCATCTCGGCTATGTCGAGCGCGACAACTTTGAATTCGCCTACGGCAACGCTTTCGATCAGATCGTGGCTTTCGCCAACGGTTCGGCGATCAACATCCACAATCCGGATGTGCTGAAACAGGAGCATGCACAATGAACCTCGAACTCGACGGGAAAGTTGTTCTGGTGACCGGCGGCAGCAAGGGCATCGGCCTTGCCTGCGCGCGGGCATTTGGCAGGGAAGGCGCCCGCGTGGTCATCGTATCGCGCAATCCGGTCAATCTGGCCGCGGCCCAGGCGGCCCTTGCAAAGGAGGGTCTCGACGTCACGCCGTTTGCGGCAGACCTGTCCGACGGGGCAGCAGCGGAACGGGCGGTCGTGGCGGCCGAAGAGCAGGTCGGGCCGATTGCCGTGCTGGTCAATTCCGCTGGAGGCGCCATGCGTGTGCCTCCCGGTGAACTGACGCCGGACAAGTGGCGGGTGGCAATGAATGCGAAGTTCTTCACCTATATCAACGTCATGGACTACGTCCTGCCGAGGATGGTGTCGCGGCAGGGGGGTGCGATCGTCAACATTATCGGCACCGGCGGCAAGATCGCCTCGCCGATCCACCTGCCTGGCGGCGCTGCGAACGCGGCACTGATGCTGGCGTCCGCGGGTCTCGCTGCGGCTTGGGGACACGCGGGCATTCGCGTCAACGTCATCAATCCTGGAGCGACGATGACCGAGCGGCTGCAAATGTCACTGGAGGCGGAATCGCGCGCCACTGGAAAGCCGCCGGAGGAACTGCTGCGACAAAACCAGCAGCGCATACCTCTTGGACGCTACGCCACTGCAGAGGAGGTGGCGGATGCGGCGCTCTATCTGGCGAGCGCCAGAGCGTCCTACGTGACTGCTGCCTCGCTTACCATGGACGGAGGGTTGACGCCGCTCGTCGTGTGAGCGGCTGAGCCGGAGGCGAAATCGAACATTGGGAGGAGCCAGATGTTTAAGTGGTATCGTGAGTTAACAAAGCGGGAGCGAAATACGTTCTGGGGATGCTTTGCTGGATGGGCGATCGATGCAATGGACGCACAGCTCTTCAGCTTCGTGCTGCCCGTGCTCATCGCAGCCTGGGCAATGACAACGGCACAGGCAGGCTACCTTGCCACGGCGACACTCTTCTCCGCCGCCGTGGGTGGCTGGGCATGTGGCTACCTGGCGGACCGCTTCGGCCGCGTCCGCGTCATGCAGTTCACCATTTTATGGTTCTCACTGTTTACCTTCCTGGCGGGCTTTTCGCAGAATTTCGAGCAGCTCATCATCGTGCGTGTGCTGCAAGGGCTGGGCTTTGGCGGGGAATGGGCCGCAGGCGCGGTTCTGATGGGTGAAATCATCCGGCCCGAACACCGCGGCAAGGCGGTCGGTTGCGTCCAGAGCGGCTTCGGCATCGGCTGGAGCGTGGCGGCGATCCTGGCCGGCGTGATCCTGGCCCATGTTCCCGCGGACTACGCCTGGCGGACGCTGCTGATGATCGGGGTGCTGCCTGGGTTCTTGGTGCTCTATTTGCGTCGTCGGCTCGAGGAGCCGGAGCTCTACCGGCAGACTCGTGCTGCGATCGATGCGGCTGGCCGCGGCCCGGGGCTTGGGGCGATCTTCCAGCCGAACATGCTGCCGGTCACCATCCTGGCGTCGCTGCTGGCATTCGGCGTGATCGGTGTCGGCGGGGCGATCGTAAACTGGCTGCCGACATTCATGAAGACGGTCCGGCATCTGTCGCCCAGTGCCTCGGGATATTATGTCTTCCTGGTCACCGGAGGTTCGTTCTTCGGCTTTCTGGCAAGCGCTTATTTGTCCGACCTGCTCGGCCGGCGGCGGACGTTCCAATTGTTTCTGGTCTGCTCATGGCTGGTGACCATAGCCTATATGTTCCTGCCGCTATCAGGTTGGGGGTTGATATTGATGGGGATACCGTTCGGCTTCTTCACGATCGGCAACTACGCAGCCCTTGGCCCCTTCTTCACGGAGTTGTTCCCCACGGCCGTTCGTGGCAGCGGCCAGAGCTTCGCCTACAACTTCGGCAAGGCGGCGGGTGCCGTTGCGGTGTCCTGCATCGGCGTCCTTGCGCAGTGGATCACCTTGGCCGAGGCCATCGGGTTGATCGCGCTGCTCGGCTACAGCATCGCGATCGTTGCAACGCTGCTGCTTCCAGAGACGAAAGGCATCAGCCTTAAGCCGGGTTTTGGCCAGACTGTCGACGGGGATGACCGGTCGATTGAAGCGGCGTCCACTCCGACGGAGCAACCCGCACCTGGCAGGCCATAACCGCTCCGCGCATTCCGGCGCAGGCGCGGCCGCGATCAGGCGCCCCAGATCGAATGAGGCAGCGGTTCCTGCATAGATGACCAACGTGGCCAGGCACGATCCTGTCAAGGCGCGACGCGCAGACTTTTGGAAAGGAGGCCCCGACAAAAGGGCGCGCACTTTTCTAACGCAGGTGTTCAAAGCAGTGAGAAGAAAAGGAAAGGCAATGACCCAATCGACAGTAGTGAATACCTCGGACATGGCAGTGCAGCATAGCTCACGAGCAAGCAAAACCACGAACCGCAAAATGAGCGTCACCGTCGAATCCCTCGCTCACAAGTATCCCGTTCCCAATGCCTGCCGCATCGGCAACCTGATCGTCTCCGGTGCGATCCACGGCGTGGATCCTGCCACCCACACCATGCCGAAGGACCTTTCGGCTCAATGCGCCCACGTATTTGCAAATATGAAGACGATCGTCGAGGCTGCCGGAGGCAGCACCAAAGACATCATCAAGATGACCGTCTATCTGCGCGACCGCGAAAACCGGGAGCCGCTGAATGCGGAATGGGTGCGCATGTTTCCGGACCCCGAAACTCGACCGGCCCGACACTCACAGCCGCTACTGGTAGAGGGCCCTTCTTTGGTTCAATGCGATTTCATGGCCGTAATCGGAGAGCCGGATTGATGCGGTTCTGATCGCCTTTTGCCTCGCTGGCAAGCCAGCTGCACAAACTCGCCTGAAAAGAGGCCCTGGACTTGATGTCATGGTCGGGCAGGGGAGGGCCTAGCGCTCAATCCGCAAACACGGCCCTCGTCGAGGCCGGCGTCGTCACAGCGTCCGGCGCCAAGACTGCGTTCATGCTCTCAGCGACACCAAGAAGGCATGTGAGGCGATCGTCAAGCGTTTCGCTCCGCGCTCCAAGGGCAATGATCCGGCGCATTATTGATAGGGATGATAACGGTCCTTTGAACTCTGAATTGGACGCAGATGATGTGCCGTGCGAGCCTTCACGCGCGCCAGGGCACTACGACTGCGCAAACATGATCGCGGCTCGGGATTTGGTCGTGCAGCCGCATGATGAAGCTCCCCTGCCTCTTTGAAATCCCCAGTCTAAGGACGAAAAGATGACGACGAACAAACCGAACAGTCTTACTCGCCGCTCCCTTCTTATAGCGTCGTGCATTTGCGTTGGATGCGCTGTGCCCGGCCCACTGCTTGCTGATGCTCCAATGATCAAGAGTGACAGCCCGGGCTTCTTTCGTTTGATGGTTGGTGACTGTGAGGTCACAGTACTTTCCGACGGCAAGAATCTGCTTGCGGCTACGAAGTTGTTGCAAGGAGACACCGCACGGATCGCCGATGCCCTGAAAAGCAACTTTCTTGGAGAGCAGGTTGAAACCTCTCACAATTCCTTTCTGGTGAATACGGGCGACAAGCTGGTACTGGTCGATGCGGGTTCAGGCACACTACTGGGGCCGCACACAGGCAAATTGCTTGGCAATCTTGTAGCCGCGGGCTATCGGCCAGAGCAGGTGGACGAGGTCTATCTCACGCATATGCATACAGATCACATCGGCGGTTTAATGTCTGGAAACCAACGGGCCTTCCCGAACGCTGTCGTTCGCGCCGACACGCGCGACGTGGATTACTGGCTGAGCGAGGAAAACATGCGTGCTGCGCCCGCCGCGGCGAGGCGCTTCTTTGAGGCGGCCATCGCGTCTTTGTCTCCTTACATGACAGCGGGCAAGATCAAGACGTTCGAGGGGGCTGCTGATCTGATCCCGGGAATTCGAGCTCAGCCGGCCTACGGGCATACGCCTGGTCATACGATGTACGAAGTGGAGAGCAAAGGCGAAAAGCTGCTCCTTTGGGGCGATATCGTCCATGTCGCCGCAGTGCAATTTGTCGATCCGGCCGTCACAATCGGATATGACGTCGACAGTGCCGAGGCGGAACAAGAGCACTGGCGTGTCTTCGGTGATGCTGCGAAGGATCGATACCTGATCGGAGGCGCACACCTCCCGTTTCCTGGCCTCGGTCACGTGCGCAACAACGGCGACAAGACCTACACGTTTGTGTCATTGAGCTAGCGGGATTAGGAACCCCGCTCTGAGCGTTTCAATGATTTGCTGTTCAGCGGCAATGTCAGGGACGACTAAACGGTACCCTTCCTCATCCTTAAGGTTCAGTCGCTCGACCAACGCCTCGGCATCCTCATCAGTGAGCATGTCCATGACCACCCCATCGACAACGATCGCCTGTCCGGTCACTGCATCGACCACCGCCCAGTAGTTGTTCAGGTTCTTGCGACGGCTATAACGCCCAGTTGCCATGAGGTGTACCTTTGTGTGCTGAGGCCTGGCTTCGGCCTTTCTCTTTTCTTCGGCGTTAAGGATGATCATGAGGTCAGTCGCGACATCGTGGGGCAACCGATTGAGAACCGTTCCGTGCATCTCCGCCGTTCTGCCTTCGTGGTAGTCGATGACATGCCACGTGCCGTCAGAACTCTCCTCTAAACCGTACCGCTTGTAGACCATGGGTCGCCTGGGGGTTGCCTTTAATACACCTAACGTCGACCCGGAGCGTTTGTTGCAAATTTCTAAGTGACCGCCCGGATATGTCGCTTCCCCGCCGCGTCCCAAAGGTGCGAGCTGTCGATTTGCAAATGGCTAGCAAGCCGCCTGCGGACCTGACAAAGAGGGCGGTTGCTTCGACATCAATGCGAATGCAGCAATCTCGACACACGTTACTGCGCCGCATGGTGTCGGTCGCCGAGTGTGCTCAGCAGTCTTTATAGCTGACCATTTCCAAAACGTTTTGGCTTGAACTCCAAAACGTTTTGGTTCATAGTGGCGCTGTATCTGGGAGGGGACGCAGTGTCCAATCTGAAACAGTTGGCCCAGTCGCTCGGCCTGTCGATCACCACGGTATCGCGCGCCCTCGACGGCTATCCGGACGTCTCGCAGGCAACCCGCGAACGCGTGCGGGAAGCAGCAGCGCTCACCGGTTATCGCCCCAATGCATCTGCACGTCGCCTTCGCAAACAGCGCGCCGAACTTGTCGCCGTGACACTCCCGAGCGATCCGGGCCACATCGGCCCGCCGCACTTTCTCGATATGCTCTCCGGCTGCGCAGAACATCTTGCGACCGCCGGCCTCAACCTTGTGATTGCCCCTGTGCCGCGCGGCGAGAGCGAGCTCGACATGTGCCGCCGTTTCGTCGACGGGCAAAGGGTCGACGCCATGCTGCTCGTGCGCACAAAACGCAGGGACGAGCGCGTGGAATTCCTACAGGCTCGGGGCATTCCGTTCGTCACCAATGGTCGGACCGAGTCGGTCCTGCCGCATCCCTATCTCGACGGCGACGGTTTTGCCGGGTTCCAAGCGGCAAGCCTTCGTTTTCATGCCGACGGTCATCGTCGGATCGCTCATATCGCCGGCCCCCAGGACTATTATTTTGCCCATGTCCGGTGCATGGGCTGGCAGGCAGCCATGGAAGAAAGCGGCCTTTCGAGCGAACTTTGCGCCGAAGGCGCACCGACCGAGCAGGGTGGATACCTGGCGGCGCTGGAATTGCTGCGCCATCCGCGTCGGCCAACCGCGATCGTCTGCGCGACAGACGAAATGGCGATCGGGGCCTTGCGGGCGCTCCGTGAAATTGAGGGCGGCGAGACGATCAGCATCGTTGGCCATGACGATCTTCCAACCGGTGCCTATACCAGCCCACCGCTTTCCACCATGCGCATGGCGGGCGAGAACCTGGGCCGCAGCTTTGCCACGCTGCTGCTTCGCGCCATTGCCGGCGAGCCATCGGAAGAACTTCAGGAACTGCACCCGATCGAGTTCGTCGACCGCGAGAGCCATCGGCGTGCGCCGCCAAATGCGTAGAAAAGAACCAAAGAGGAGGAGAAAATGAAACATCTAGCGTCACTTGGAATTCTGGCATCGACCGTCCTTTTGGCCGCAACGCCGGTGCTTGCCGACACGGTGTTCCTGTCCACGCAACTTCGTCCGATCGCAGAAGCGACCGTGGTTCGCGAAGAATTGCTCAAGGGCGTCCAGAATCCGGTCGACTACGTGGTCGAGGAGCCGCCGCAATTTGCGGTCCGCATGGAGGCCGAGCGCCAGGCCGGAACGCACACGATCAGCCTTGTCGGCGCTTTGCACGGCGAACTGTCGCCTCTTGCCGACAAGGACGGCCTTGAGCCGCTCGACGACGTCGCAAAGGCGCTCGCCTCGAAAGGCATGCCGCAGCCTCTGCTTGACCTCGGCAAGCTCGGCAAGTCCAGCCAGCAATATATCCCCTGGATGCAGGCGACCTATGTCATGGCCGCCAGGAAGGACGCCCTGCAATATCTTCCCCAGGGCGCGGATGTGAACAAGCTCACCTACGATCAGCTGATCGAATGGGGAAAGAAGATGCAGGAAGCGACCGGCCAGCCGCAGATCGGCTTTCCGGCCGGGCCGAAGGGGCTGATGTCCCGCTTCTTTCAGGGCTACTTCTATCCCTCCTTCACAGGCGGCGTCGTGCGGCCGTTCCAAAGTGCTGATGCTGCAGCCGGCTGGGAGAAGCTGAAGGAGCTCTGGTCGGTCGTCAATCCGAACTCCACCAACTACGACTTCATGCAGGAGCCGCTGCTTGCCGGTGAAGTCATGGTCGCCTGGGATCACGTCGCACGCCTCAAGGAGGCGATCTCCTCCGAGCCTGATCAATATGTCGTCTTCCCGGCTCCCGCCGGGCCGAAAGGCCGCGGTTACATGCCGGTTGTCGCCGGCCTCGCCGTTCCGAAGGGGGCGCCTGACAAGGCAGGTGCGATCGCTGTCATCGAACACCTGACGATGCTCGACACGCAATTGCAGACAGCGCAGAAAGTGGGGTTCTTTCCGACGCTTGACGCCAAGCTGCCCTCCGACATCGATCCCGGAGTGGGCTTGCTCGCGGCCGCCGTCAATGCAACCCAGAGCGCGCCGGACGCGCTGATTTCGCTGCTTCCCGTCGGCCTTGGCGACAAGGGCGGCGAGTTCAACAAGGTCTATATGGACAGCTTCCAGCGGATCATTCTGCAGAACGAAGCCGTCGGCGACGTCCTGAAGGCACAAGGCGCAACGCTTGCAAAGCTGATGGCCGATACCAAGGCCCCGTGCTGGGCGCCGGACGCCAAGAGCGACGGAGCCTGCCCTGTCGAATAAGCCTTTCGGCCCGGGCGCTTGGCGTCCGGGCCGCTTCCCGAAAAGCCCGCGAAGCGAAAGCCAATGCCAACCAACCGCACCTGGATCCCCTATCTGCTGATCTTGCCCTCGGTGGCGTTCCTGGCGCTGCTTTTCGTCGTGCCGCTTGTGCAGACGATCTGGCTTGCCGTCTCCGACAATGGCACGCCCTCGCTTGCCAATGTCCAGCGTATGGTGGGTGATCTCAATTTTACGCGCTCGGTCCAAAATACGTTTCTTCTGACGCTTGCCGTCGTGCCGGTGCAGATCGTCATTGCGCTCGCCATGGGAACGATGGTCGCGAAAGTGGCAGCCGGCCGGGAAACGATCCTGTGGATCTGGACCATTCCGCTCGGCATTTCGGATCTCGCAGCCGGTCTCGTCTGGTTGTCGATCCTGCAGAACAGCGGTTATCTCAATTCCTTCCTTTACGGCCTCGGCATCATCGAACGGCAGGCGAGTTGGCTTTCCTACCAGACGCCGTTTGCACTTTTTCTGGGCATAGCCGCCGCCGAGATATGGCGGGGAACGGCGATCGTCATGGTCGTCATCGTTGCAGGCCTCAACCAGGTGCCGAAGGAATACCGGGAAGCGGCAGAAATCTTCGGCGCAGGTCCGTGGACGCGCTTTTACCGCATCACCTTGCCGCTCATCCGGCCGGCGCTGCAGTCGGCGCTCATTTTGCGCACCGTTTTGGCCTTCGAGGTTTTTGCCGTCGTCTATGCCCTCGGCGGCCGCAATTTCCCGGTGCTCGTCGGCGAGGCCTACAATTGGCAGAACCAGAACCAGAACTATGGCGTTGCCGCAGCCTACGCGGTCCTCATCATGCTCATCTCGCTTGCGGCCACCATGTTCTATCTGAAGGCCATCAAGGTCGATCCGGAGCGTCTTCCATGAGCACAACCCGTGCGGCAAACTTCGTCTCGTCCCGCCGCATTGTGCTGTGGAGCGGGATCGCCGTGCTTTGCGCCTGGGTCCTGGTGCCGATCTATCTGATCGCGCTCGGCGCCTTCGGCGGACGAAGCGCCGTCTACCTCTGGCCGAAGACCGGTCTGCCGACAGGCCTTTCCTTCGAGCCCTTCCTGCTTTTCCTGAGGACGGAAGGCGTTCTCGGCTCCTTCGTGAACTCACTCGCAGCCGCAGCGATCACGGTTGCCTTGTCCCTGCTTCTCGGAGCGCCCGCCGGCTATGCGCTGGCACGCTATAATTTTCACGGCAAGGATGCCTTCCGGCTCATGGTCCTTTTGACGCGCGCCTTTCCTTTGGCAATCCTTGCTCTGCCGCTCACCGTTTCCTTCATCCGTCTCGGCCTCTACGATACGGTAACGGGCGTCGGGCTCGTCCATACCGTCCTTGCTCTGCCTTTCGCCGTGCTGGTGACGCAAGGCATTTTTCTTGGCGTTCCGAGAGAACTCGAGGAAGCGGCATGGGTCTTCGGGTGCTCGCGTATCCAGGCATTCTTCAAGATCGTCGCTCCGCTCGCCCTTCCAGGTATCGCCGCGACCGCCGTCTTTGCCTTCGTCATCTCCTGGAACGAAGTTTTCGCCGCGTCCGTGCTCACCGTCAGAAATCGGACGCTGACGGCCTATCTTTTGACCGTGCTGGCGGAAAGCCCGATGCATTATCGCTTTGCCGGCGGCCTCATGCTTATCCTGCCATCCGTGGTCTTCATCTTCGCGGTCAGGCGCTACCTTTTCGCGATCTGGGGCATTTCATCCAAGTAACGGGTCATCCAAGCAACGGGTCATCCAAGTAACGGGGACAGTTTCATGGCCAACATCGTCATCGACCGCATCCGGAAGAACTTCGGGACCTTCCAGGCGCTGAAGGAAGTCTCGCTGACAGTCAACGACGGGGAATTCGTTTCCCTTCTCGGCCCCTCGGGCTGCGGAAAGACGACGCTGCTGCGCATCATCGCCGGTCTTGAATCCGAAAGTGCCGGCGACATTCGCATCGCAGACCGCTCGGTAGTCGGGCTTCAGCCGAAGGACCGCGGCCTTGCCATGGTCTTCCAGAACTACGCCGTCTTCCCGCATATGACCGTCTTTGAAAATGTCGCCTTCGGCCTCAGGATGCAAAAGGCCGATGAGGCGCGCGTCAGGCAGCAGGTGGAAAAAGCCGCGGCTCTTTTGCACATCGAGCCCTATCTCGACCGCTATCCAAACAAGCTGTCGGGCGGCCAGCGCCAGCGCGTAGCCGTTGCTCGGGCGCTCGCCGTCGAGCCGAAGGTCCTGTTGATGGATGAGCCGCTTTCCAATCTCGATGCGCTGCTGCGCCTGGAAATGCGCACGGAACTGAAGACGGTCCTGCAGTCTTCCGGCACGACGACGATTTATGTGACGCACGACCAGACCGAGGCGATGGGCCTTTCCGACAGGATTGCCGTCATGCACGACGGCCAGATCGAGCAGGTTGGCCATCCCGTCGACATCTACAACCATCCCGCCACGCGGTTCGTCGGCGGCTTCATCGGCAATCCGCCGATGAATTTCATCCGCATGCCCGTGACCGACGGGCACGTGATCGCGGGCAGCGAGCGCTTTTCGGTGCCGCCGGGATCTGGGCCTGAGATCATCCTCGGGCTGCGCGGCGAAGCCGTGGCGCTTGCGCAGCCGTCAGAGGGATTTCAAATGCGCGTCCGCGTCGCCGAGCCGATGGGTTCGCATCTGCTTTTGACGGGATTGATCGAAAACCAGCCCGTTCGCGTCATCCTGCCGGCCGCCGAAAAGGTCGCAAGCGGCGACGTCATCGGCCTGAAACCTGATCCCGCGCGCATTTCTTGGCTCGCACCCGATAGCGGCAAGGCCTACCTGGCGGCCGCTGCCTGACGAATATCTGGAGTAAATGGCATGACAAAATACATCGATGAAGCCAAGGCGATCTTGGCGGCGAATGACCGCGGCGGCTACACGGTGCCGACCGACCGGCTTTATCCCTTTCAGTGGAACTGGGATTCGGCCTTCGTCGCCATGGGGTTTGCCGTCTACGACATCGATCGCGCCTATCGTGAACTCGAACGCCTGGCCGAGGGACAATGGACCGATGGCATGATCCCCCATATCGTGTTCCATCAGCCGAGCGACAGCTATTTCCCCGGCCCCGACGTCTGGCGCACGAACCATGTCATTCCGACCTCCGGTATCACGCAGCCGCCGGTCTTCGCGATGGCTCTTCGCAAGATTTACGAAACGGCGGTCGCCACCGGCTCTGTCGCAAACGAGCGAACCCTTACGCTCTACGATGCCGCCTTGAAGTGGCACCGATGGTGGTACCGCGCGCGCGATCCGGAAGGCACCGGTCTCGTCGCCTTGCTGCATCCTTGGGAAAGCGGCAGCGACAACTCGCCTGCCTGGGACATCGCCCTTGCGCGTGTTCCGACGACGACTGAAACGCCGGTCGTGCGAAAAGACATAGGGCATGTGAACCCGCAAATGCGCCCGCGTGATGAGGATTATGGCCGCTTCATCCATCTCCTGGATACCTATGCGGCCTGCGGCTGGGACCCCGTCGAGCAATGGCAAAAGGCTGAGTTCAAGATCGCGGATATCCAGACCAGCGCGATCCTGCTGAAGGCCGGCGAAGACCTGCACTATCTTGCAGGTGTCTTCGGGCGCGCAGGCGAAGCCGATGAGATTGCAGCGCTGAATGAGCTCACGCGGCAGGCCCTGAAGGCGCAATGGCGTTCCCGTCTTTCGCGTTTCGTCTCACGGGATCTGCTGGCCGGCGAGGATGTCGCCGCAGCCACGCAGGCCGGCTTCATTCCTCTTCTTGCGCTCGACCTTGACGAGGCGACAGCTGACGCTTTAACCGCCGAAATGCGAAGATGGTGCAAGGGTATGAAAGTCGTCTTCCCGACGACCGAGCCTACTTCCGCGAGTTTTGAGGCCAAGCGCTATTGGCGCGGTCCGGCCTGGGCGATCATCAACTGGCTCCTGATCAACGGATTACGCCGCAACGGCCACGCAGGACTTGCAGAGGAACTGCGCCAATCGACGATCAGCGCGATCGAGACCGAAGGCTTTGCCGAATATTTCGATCCGAAGACCGGCGAAGGATGCGGTGGGCTCGGATTCTCATGGACGGCAGCGGCCTACATTGCCCTTGAAAAGGCGGGCAGTTCCGCAATTAAGTAGGAGAAAGCACCAAAACCCGATTTCCTGTACCCGGCTGGAGGAGCCCGACATGGCCCGTGGTCGCGGCCTGCACACGAGGCTGGAACCGAGGTTGCTCTCGGCTTTGTCGACACTCTTCTAGCTGCCTATGATCTGGTCGCCAGCCATCCGGAGGCCAGATCTTTGCGGTATGCATATGAATTGGGATGTCCTGACGTGCGGAGCGTTTCGATGAAGCGCTATCCCTATCACATCCTTTGTCATAACGAGCCAGATCGTGTCGACGTTTGGCATGTGCTTCATGCCAAACGAGATCGGCGCAGCGGATGCAGGGGCCGGATCATTGAATTCGAACGCGCCTGTCTGCCTTCTTCATCCGGCCGGTAGTCCTCCATCAAACAGCTCGACGTCCGGTGCTGCAGTATATCAGGAGCCCGATGCCGCCGAGCCCAAAGAGCGCGCCAATAATTGAGGTCCCCGAATAGGTCGTGATGGAACTGCCGATGGCGAAGACGAGTGCGCTCACGCCTGCGCTGAGAAAAATGTTGACGGATATCAGGGCGCTGCCAAGACCTGGCCGTTCTGCAATCAGGTCCTGGAGGTAGGTGATGGGGATGCTGATCAACGCTGCGGCGCCAATGCCGCTGATGACTGTCAGGGCGTAAGCGTGCCAGGGCTCTGAAGCAATGCCGAGCAGGAACAGGTAGGCGGCATATATGATGGTGCCGGTCACCAGTGCTGCGACCTGACCCATCTGCCTGAGAAGTCGCGCCCAGACGATGATGAAGATGATCTCGAGGAAGGCAACGATGCCGACGAGAATGCCGACATCGCCCACCGTCCCGTGAACCGCTCCGGTGACGATCAGGGGAAGGATCGCCCCGTTGACATGGAGCGTGCTCGTAATGAGCGCAACGGCAATCAAGGGCGCGAAGATTCTCGGCGAAACCACTTCGGCGAGAGCTGCAAGATGAGAGAGATGATGCGTTGCTGCTTTGTCCGTGCCCTTCTGGCGCGGGAGGAACACGCCGATCAGGGCAAAACAGAATATGCAAGAGAGACAGGCGAAAAGATATGCGGGCAGCATGCTCGTCGACGCGGAAAGCAGAACACCTGTCATGCCTGGTACCAGCACCCACGACAGCGAGATCATTGCCCGGACGCCAGCGTTGACGGTGTTGACCTCGTTTTTGGGCATTCCCGCGGTGGCGGCCCGGACATTGGCAAAAAGCAGGGAGTTAAGCGAACCATAGATCGGTAGCAACAGAAGCGAGCAGGCGATGAAGCTCGTTTGGGTCGGAACGAAATAAATCGCGCCATAGCCGAAAATGCCGAAACTGGCAGCCACCAGCATCATCGAACGATATTCGCCGAGACGGTCGGCAAGGTTGCCGAGGAGGATGCTCACGAGGACATTGACCGCCGCGGCCGCAAAGATCAGGGCTGAATAAAGACCGTTGCTCAATCCCAGCTCGCGAATGCCGACGACGGATTGATAAGGCGATGTTGCCGCGCCCGCAAACCCGAAGGAGAAAATGGCGACCATGCTGACGCGGATCGTGGGATTGCGAAAAACATCGGGAAGAAGGCGGTTCATGGGAGATGCCAACGAAAGGAGCGTGACGACAGTCGGACGGCGGGCGTTCTGGTCATGCGCCGCCCGGCCACCGGGATGTGACAATGCAAAGTGTCACTCCCGCCACCGCGCTGAAAAGCGGGCCTACGGTGTCGTCGAGCTCGCGGTCGAACGGGACGGCCGGCTGCGTCCGGCAGACGCAGGCAAAACGAACTTGATCTTCACATCTGCGGAATTCCCGGCGATGGAGATGGCGTCCACGATCAGACGATAAGCATTGCACATCAGCTCCGTCGACCAGTTCGCCTTGGGTTGCGTTGGTCCCGTCATGTTCACATGATTCAGTGCGCGCCGAGCTTGAAATGAAAGACAATCAGTCCTGCCAACGCTCCGAAAAGCGCGCCTGCGGCGCGTAGTCAAAATTGCGATCGAACGGAAAGACCGGCCGCGTTCGGCGATTGCTGGCGAGACCTTCGATGTCCTGGTTCACGACGCCATCCGTCAGCGCCATGAGGTTCGGATTGGCAATCGGCGCGAGGTCCGGCGACAGATAGCCGGACTTGACGACGAGCAGCCGAACGGATCGGGGGTCGAGGCCGAGCCGCGTAAAGTCTGCGATGTTGTGGTAGGGGCGCCTGCGCGCGGCAAGGACGATCGTTACAACGCCGGTCCTGACGACCGCCTGGCGTTCGGCGCTGGAGCCCGGATTATCTAGAAGGAGCACCTCGGCTTCGATGCGGGCCGGAAAGCTTGACGCATCGAGGCTGCCGCCGATGGCAAGTGGCACGATCGTGCCTTGTCCGGCGGCAAAGCAGGCCTCGACGGCCGGCAGGTCGGTAATGCCGGCAAAGAGCACGTTCTCGAATGTGCGGGAAAGTACGGCTTGGAGGACGTCGGCGCGATCGCCGACACCGCCGCCGGTTGGATTATCGGCGGAATCTGCAAGGATGACCGGTGCGGTCTTTGCCCTTTCGGCGATGTCGAGCATGTCGTCGAGCGGACCGGTGACGGGGCCGAAACGAAAGTGCTCGCGGGCGTTCCAGTAGGAAAGGGCGATCTCCTCGGCAGCCTGCGCGGCAGCAGCCTTATCCGATGCCGTCACCACGGCGCAGGCCGTTGCCCGCGGCTCGTCCGCCCAGACATAGCCAATCATCAGATTGGCATCGAGGATGCCGGCGCGGCCATCGAGATCCGGAAGTCTTTGGTAGAGGCTCTTTGCCGGCTCGTCTTCCGTCGATGTTCGCTCGCCAGGCCAGAGCACCGGCACCGGCGCCCAGGCGACACCCGGCCGGTTTCCGCTTTTCAATGCATCGACGAGCATCGACCAGGCCCGCACCATGGTCTCGCGGACATCGATATGCGGCGCCGTGCGGTAGGCTGCGAAGATATCGAGCTGGTCGACAATCTTCTGGCTGACATTGCCATGCAGATCGTAGCTCGCTGCGACGATACAGTCCGGGCCGACGACGGCGCGGGCGGCCGATATCCAGTCGCCTTCGGCGTCGTCCATGCCTTCCACATTCATGGCACCGTGCATGGCGAGATAGAGACCTTCAAGCGGCATGTTGTCTCGCAGCCGATCGAGGAACTCCGTCTTGAACGCCTCATAGGCCATGCGCGATACCGGCCCGCCGGGAACGGCGCGCGCGTGGAGAAGCGGGAGGTGATCGATCCCTTCCGCTTCTAGAAAGTTGAAATAATCGGAACCGAGGAGATCTGCCCCGCGCAGGACGCGAAAGTCCTCGATCTTCATCAGCACCGGCGAGTATGTGCTGCATTCCGTGTGAATTCCGCCGACCGCAATCCGCATCGCTACCGTCCTGGAGTTTCAGGCCTAGAGTGCCGGGCTTAAGGGGACGATGGCCGCAAAGCGGTTCCAGTCCTTCTTCGCCTTCGGGGTCCATGCCGCTTCGGCGATCGCCGGAAGGCGCGGAAAGACCAGGCGGTTGAAGTAGCCGCGCGACAGGAAGTGTTCCGACCAGATGCAGGCCTGTACGCCCTTCATCTTGTCCTTGAGATTCTCGGGGAACTCGCCTTCCGCTTCATAGGCATAGGTATGTTCGGGCGGCACCGTGCCTGCCCAGCTTGCCCCCGGCTCCTGGAAGGCTTCTGCCTGCACCATGTCCAGATAATAGGCCTGTCCCGGCGTCATGACGACGTCGTAGCCCTCTCTTGCCAGATCGATGCCAACCTGCGGATTTTCCCAGGCCATCAGCAGCGTGTCTTTCGCAGCGACCCCGCCGCCGTGCGCCACCTCGTTCCAGCCGGCAAGCTTGCGTCCGCGCGCCGTCAGCATGTCCTTGATCCGTTTCAGGAAATAGGACTGCAAGCCGAACGTGCCGGAAATGCCTTCTTCGGCCATCAGCTTCTTTGCCAGCGGAGAGGCAAGCCATGAACCGTCGGCCACTTCGTCACCGCCCACATGAATGTAGGAGGAGGGGAAGAGCTCGACCATCTCGTCGAAGACCTTTTCCAGGAATTCGTAGGTGAGGGGCACGGCCGGGTTCAAGGCGTTGTTCGGATAGCCCTGAACGGAATGATAGCTGTCCGGTGCCTCCTGGCCATCGGTGAGTTCCGGGAGAGCGGCCAGCGTCGCGGCATTGTGGCCGGGAATATCGATCTCCGGCACGACTTCGACATTCAATGCCTGGGCATGGGCGACGATGTCGCGGATATCGTCCTGCGAATAGAAGCCGCCGACGGGCTCAGCGCCATTGCCGAGCTGCGGCAGCAGCGGCTCGTCGGGACCGCGCAGGACGCCGGTGGTAGTCAGCTGTGGATAGGCCCTGATCTCCAACCGCCACGCCTCGTCGTCGGTCAGATGCCAATGAAAGATATTGAGCTTGAACCAGGCAAGGATATCGATCAGCCGCTTGACGTCGGCGACCGGATAAAACTGACGCGATACGTCGAGATGGCAGCCGCGCCAGCCGTAACGCGGCTTGTCGGAGATGCTGCCGGAGATCGGAAAGCGGAACTTGCCCTTTGTCGTGCGCGCCCCGTTGAGCAATTGCGCAAGCGAGGTCAGGCCATACTGGCGCCCAGCCGCATCGCAATAGGAAAGCGTGACCTTGTCAGAGGCAAAGGTTAGCCGGTAACTCTCCGCATCGAGCGAGGCCTGGCGGTCGAAGGCCAGCGCCCGGCCCTGCGGCGATGGCGCCAGGCTGAAGACGGAATGGTCGCTCTCAAAGAGCCGGCGCGAAAGGGAAATCACCGTCGAGATCGAAAGCAGCTCCTCGGAGCTTGCACCCTCGGGATAAAGCACGACCGGAAAGCTGTCGCCCGGCTTGGCATCGATCTCTGCTGGCCAGGGCTGGAGGGCGAAGGGAAGATCAAGGCGGCCCTCCGGCAGCAGCACCGGCGGCGGCTCGCTCAGACTGCCTTCAAGAAGCAGATCGGAGACGGCCACCTCGGCATGCGTGCCGTCGGCCAGTGTCAGATAGGCGGATTTTGCCCCATCCGTGCAATGCTGCGCCTTGCGATGAAGGCCGGCAACCGTGAAGATCCAGCTTTGGCCGGGCGCAAGAACGAACCCCGGAGGCGGCGAGAATTCGTGGAAGTTCGCGTTGCGGCGCAGGAACTGGGCGTTCTCGCAGGCTTCAGGATCACTCACCCGCGTCAAGGACGTATAGACGAGCTTGAAGCCAGAAAGCGGGCTTTCGGAGAGGTTTAAGAGCGTGAAGGTGAACTGGCCGTTTGGCCCACCCTTTGGGGTCCAGCTGTTTTCCAAGCGATAGTAGACCGGTTTCATGTCCTGTTCCTCTCTTTTGTTTATGGATTTCAGTAATGGTCGGATTGCGAGAAGGTGCGGGCGAGCTCCGTCTGGCCCGCCGTCAGGCCGCAATCCACGGGCAAACAAACCCCGCTGATGGCTGCCGCCTGCGGTCCGGCCAAAAAGGCAACGGCATTGGCCACATCCTTCGGGTCGACGACCCGCTGGAGCGGATACCATCGCCGTGCCTCCTCGAAGACATTGGGATTGGCAGCGGCGCGCGCTTGCCAGGCCCGGGTTCTGACCGTGCCGGGGGCGACCGCATTGGAGCGGATGCCGAACTTGCCGTATTCGACGGCCACCAACCGCGTGAAATGGAGAAGCCCCGCCTTCGCCGCGCTATAGGCCGGATGCCCGAAAACGTTCATGCCGTTGACGGAAGCGATGTTGATGACCGAGCCTTTCGAGGCCTTCAGCATGTCCTCGACGGCGCGAAAGCATAAGAATGCAGCTTCGAGGTTGAGGGCATTGTCCATGCGCCAGATGGCAGGCGTGGTATCATGAAGGCTGACAGCACGTGCCGCGCCGGCATTGTTGACGAGCGTCTGCAACTGTCCAAGTTCGGCGCAGCGCCTTGCAAGATGAGAAACGCTCTCCTCGCTGGTGACGTCGCACCCAGCCGCAATAAAACGGCTTTTCGGACCAAGCGTTGCCGCAACGGCTTCGGCCGCCTCCAGGTCGATGTCGGCAAGCAGGACGATGTCATGGTCATCGGCGAGCCTCGCGGCGATTGCAGCGCCGATGTCTCCAGCAGCTCCCGTCACGATAGCGACCGATTGCGTCATGCTTCATCCTTCCTTTTGCACGTCCTCAGTCTCCGAGGAGCTGACGGTCGTCGCCGTCGCGGTGGGCGACCAATTGTTGCTTGATACGCCTCAGCGTTACCGCCGCCTTCGGCTGGATGGCATAGGCGACAAGGCTCGCGATGATGTCGACGGTTGCGATATAGGCGATGCGGGTCGAGGTGGGGCGGAATATATTGTTTCCTTCCGGCAGATCGATCGGCACGACGATCTCCGCCGCCGCTGCCACCGGGCTTCCGCTCTGTGTCAGTGCAATCGTCGTGACTTTGGCTTCGCGCGCCAGCCCGAAAGCACGAACGAGCTCGGCATTGCGCCCCGAAAAGGACGAGCCGATCAGCACATCGCCCGCGCGCGCTGCCGCCGCCATCATCAGCTGCATGCTGTGGTCCGAACTTGCCGTGATGCGCAGCCCTAGGCGGAAGAGGCGGTTCTGGAATTCGTCGGCGATCATCGAGGAGTTGCCACCCGAACCGAAGGCATAGATCATGTCCGCCTTGGCGATCCGGTCGGCGGCGCGTCCGATTGCGGCGATGTCAAGCGAACGGTGCAGGAGGAACAGCGCGTTCTGGGCCTTGGTGATGATGTCCTGGGCAACGTCGGCGGGATCGCTGCTCTTGGACTCGGGCTTCAGGTAGCGGACGCCGATATGCGCCGTGCGGGCGAGTTGAACCTTGAAGTCAGAGAAGCTTTCGCAGCCGAGACGGCGACAGAAGCGCGTGACGGTCGGCGGCGAGACCTCGGCCTTCTCCGCCAGCTCGATGATGGAGGCGTTCACGGCAAATTCGAAATCGTTGACGATGATTTCGGCAATCCGGTTCTCCGATGGAGAAAGGCGGCCCTTGTCTTCCTGCAATGTGGAAAAGATATCCAACCGATCCTCCCGGTGATGGCGCCCCTACTGGTCTTTTTTCTTATAGGCGACGCAGTCGATCTCCACCTTGCAATCCACCATCATTGAAGATTGCACGCAGGCGCGTGCCGGGGGATGCTCGCCGAAATATTCCTGATAGATCTTGTTGAACGTCCAGAAATCGCGCGGGTCGTCGAGCCAGACGCCGACGCGCACTACATCCTCGACGCCGTAGCCGGCCTCCTTTAGGATCGCCAGCACATTGGCAATTGTCTTATGCGTCTGGGCGATGATGTTGCCCTCGACGATCTCGCCGCTTTCCATTGCAACCTGACCGGAAACATAAAGCCAGCCATCGGCTTCGGCGGCGCGCGCAAACGGCAGAGACTTGCCGCCGGCGCCGGTTTGAACAGTGCCATAGCGCTTGATGGACATTCCGGATCCTTGCAAATTATTTTCTTGATAAGTTGACAAGTGACCATAGAAAGCAGAATTTGGCTAGCGAAAAACGCAATTTATGAAAAGAATTTAAATAAAGGGCGAACATGCGCGATCCTTTCAAGAATCCCTTCCCTTCGTCCGACACAGCCCGGTATTCCATCTGGGAGATGCTCGTTCCGCGCGATATCGACGCGTTTCTGGCTGCCGATTGGTCCATGGTCGAAAACGACTTCGTGGAAGATGGTTTCATCGGGATCGATGGTCGCAAGCAGGTGAGCCCGGACAAATGGCGTCTTGCCTTTCCGACACTTGCCGCCTATCGCGACGAATGGCTGCGGCAGGCCAAGGAATTTGCCAAAGAACGCCTGGCAGAGGACGCACGCACCGCGATTTTTTCGACGACCACGCTGGAAGATATCGAGATCGAAGGCGACACGGCCCTGGTGCGCAAGAAATTCGATGGCGGTATCACCAAGACCGACGGCAGCCGCGATGTCATGCAGTGGCAGACGCTCTATTACTGCCGGCTTCACGAGGGGCGCTGGAAGATCTGCGGGTTCACCGGCTATCTGCCGAATCCGATGGGTTGAAGCGGTGCCGACAACATAAAAGGCCAATCATTTGCGCATTTTTACGGCAGCTCTGGCGACCGAGACCAACACCTTCTCGCCGATTTGCGTCGACCGGCGGGCTTTCGAGGCTTCGCTTTACGCACCGCCGGGACAGCATCCTGAAACGCCGACGCTTTGCACCGCGCCGATCACCGTCGGCAGGCGGGTCACTGCAGCAAAGGGCTGGGAGCTGATTGAGGGAACGGCAACCTGGGCGGATCCGGCCGGGCTCGTCAACCGTTCCACCTATGAAGATTTGCGCGACGAGATACTGGCTCAGCTTAGCGCCGCAATGCCGGTTGACGCGGTGGTCCTCGGGCTGCACGGAGCCATGGTGGCGGCGGGCTACGAAGATACCGAAGGCGACATCCTTGCGCGCATCCGCGAGATCGTGGGACCCGATATTCTCGTCTGCGCCGAACTCGACCCGCACAGCCATCTGACCGCCAAGCGCGTGGCGGCCCTCGACTTCGCCGTCTACTTCAAGGAATTCCCGCACACGGATTTCGTCGACCGCGCCGAAGATCTGTGGCGCATCGCTGTCGATACGCTTGAAGGCAGGGTAAAGCCTGCCGTTTCCGTCTTCGATTGCCGCATGATCGACGTTTTCCCCACGTCGCGCGAACCCATGCGCTCCTTCGTCGACAAGATCATTAAGATCGAAAGGGACGACCCGGATGTCTTGTCGATCTCCGTGATCCACGGCTTCATGGTCGGCGACGTTCCCGAAATGGGAACGAAAATACTCGTGGTGACGGATGGCAAGCCGGAAAAGGGGGCAGCGCTTGCCCGCGACCTGGGGCTTGAGCTGTTCTCCAAGCGCGGAACCTTCATGGCACCTCAGATAAACGAGAAGGAGGCGGTCGCGCGTGCTGTGGCCGCCACCGCCTGGCCGGTTGTCATCGCTGATGTTTGGGACAATCCGGGCGGCGGTACTGCAGGTGATGCCACGGTCATCCTCGAAGAACTGCTGAGCCATGGGGCGGCGGATGCGGCGATCGGCACAATCTGGGACCCGATGGCGGTGCAAATCTGTTTTGCGGCAGGGGAGGGCGCTGAGATTCCGCTTCGCTTCGGCGCGAAATCGGCGCCCGGCACCGGAAATCCGATCGATGGTACCGTGACGGTCGTCAAGCTTGTGAGAGATGCCGAGATGCAGTTCGGTGAGAGCCTGGCACCCTTCGGCGATGCCGCTCATGTGGTTCTCAACGGCATCGACATCATCTTGAACTCAACGCGTGCCCAGAGCTTCGATGCCAGCCTCTTTACCGTCATGGGCATTGATCCGGCCAAGAAGAAGATCCTGGTCATCAAATCTACGAACCACTTCTTCGCGTCGTTTTCGAAGATCGCCGCCGAGATCCTCTATTGTTCTGCGGGGACGCCCTATCCGAACAATCCGGCCAAGACGCCCTATCGCCGCGCACCGAGAAATATCTGGCCGATGGTCGCCGATCCTCATGGAAATGAACCTGGAGCCGCATAGTGCAGGAAAACCGGTTTGCCGTTGTCGCCGAAGTAGGCAACAGGATTGCAGATCTTTCCACGCCGCGACCGATCGTCGATGAAGACCGGATGGCGGCAAACATCAGCCGGGTGCAAGCCTACATGGATGCACATGGCCTGCGTTTCCGTCCGCATATCAAGACGCACAAGATCCCGGCGCTTGCCGCAGCGCAAGTTGCCGCCGGGGCCAAAGGCATCAACTGCCAGAAGATCTCAGAAGCCGAGGTTTTTGCAGCAGCGGGCTTCGAAGACATTCTTATCACCTTCAATATTCTCGGTTCGCAAAAGCTCGAACGATTGTCAAAACTCAATGAGAATATCGCCGGCCTGAAGGTCGTCGCAGACAATGCGGTGACCGTTGACGGCCTTTCGGCGCATTTCGCCGGCCGCAAGCCGCTTGCGGTTCTGGCCGAATGCGATACCGGCGGCGGACGCTGCGGCGTGCAGAAGCCGGAGGCTGCCGCTTTGCTTGCAAAGCGCATCGTCGAAGCCAAGGGGCTCGTGTTCGGGGGGCTGGTCACCTATCCGAAACCTCAATCGGCTTCGGACGTCGAGGCCTTCATCTCCCAGACGCTGGCGCTTCTTCACGCCGAGGGCATTGCTTGCCCGATCATCAGCAATGGCGGCACGCCGAGCCTTTTTGAAGCACACCTCGTCACCTCTGCAACGGAACACCGCGCCGGCACCTATATCTACAACGATCGCTCCATGGTGCGGATGGGCCATTGCACTGAAGACGATTGCGCCATGCATGTGCTTTCGACGGTCGTGTCGCGGCCGACAGCCGATCGCGCCGTCATCGATGCAGGTTCCAAAGCGCTGACTTCGGATCTTCAGGGATTTGCCGATTTCGGCGCGATCGTCGGTTACCCGCAAGCCCGCATAACCAGTCTTTCCGAAGAGCACGGCGTTATCGATCTTTCGAACTGCATCGGTGATCGGCCGAAGATCGGCGAGAAGCTCTTCATCATTCCCAATCACACCTGCGTGGTTTCGAACCTTTTCGACACCATGGTCTTTCATCGAAACGGCGTCGTCTCGCGGGTCGAAGAGGTCGCTGCGCGTGGCCTCGTCTGGTAGGCACGATCATCGAAGCAGTTGACCATGTACGCCCGCCCGTCACTTCAATAAAAGTTTTCTGGCACTCGCCAGTACTTTGGGCTGAAGATCTCACGACCGACGTCAACGCGAACAAGCAGCCGTCCTCAATGAATGTCTGGCCGTCTTTGAGATCTGTTTACGCATGGTATTGGCCAACGATACGCGATCTGTCGTCTGTCAGCTTTCGATAGCTTTTAGATATCGTTCGACAGAGCGTTCGACGATGCGAACGCCGTCTCTTTTGATCGGTCTGCCGGTGAACGCACCGTAAATCGCCTCAAATCGATATGGCCGGACCGCCTCGGATATTCCTCTTACCGTGCCGGCGCCATATCAACGGCGATGCTGCACAATGCTGGCGCTCGCGTGATCTGCGGCAAGCTCCTCGACCGGCACAGGTCTACCAAGCAGATATCCTTGGCCGATGTCACAACCCAGATCCTGGAGCCGCCGAAGTTGGCTCTCCTCTTCGATGCCTTCGGCCGTTATCGTTACCCCAAGTCCCGCACCGAGTGCGATGATGGCCTTAACCACCTTGTCCTGTTTATCATTGGCTTCGAACGATGTGACGAAACTCCGGTCGATCTTGATCTTGTCGAACTGGTAGTTGGACAGTTGGGAGAGGCTGGAATAGCCTGTTCCAAAGTCGTCGAGAGCAATCCGAACCCCCGCGTTCACCAAATCGTCGAGCACAATTCGAGCCGTGACAGCGTCCTGTATGATGGCACTCTCTGTCACTTCCAGTTCGATTCTGTGCGCGGGAAAGCCGATATCGCCCAATATCTTGAGGATTCTCAGGCCCAAGAGCCGGTCGCTCAATTGGAGTGGAGACACGTTGAATGACAGGACAAGATCATCTGGCCAGGAAAGTGCATCCGTACAGGCGCGGCGAAGCAGTTGCTCTGCCAGGTCGACGATCAGACCGGCCTCTTCTGCGACAGGAATGAATTCGCTCGGCGGAATGAATTCGCCGGAAGCCGTCTTCCAGCGTGCCAGCGCTTCAAAGCCGATAACCTTATTCGTCTTCAGATCAACGAGAGGTTGATAGTAGGGAACAATCTCGGCGTTCTTGATGGCTGCTCTTAGATCCGCTTCCACCCGAATCCGTTTCGCCAGCTCGTCATGCATCGAAGGAATGAAAGTCTTCACCAGATTGCGCCCCTGCCTTTTCGCGGAGTACATCGCACAGTCCGAATGTCGGATGACTTGATTTAAATCGTCGCCGTTGTCCGGATAGAGTGCGAGGCCGACACTGGCGCCGAGATCGATAGCGATACCATTGATCGTGAACGGCTTGCCGATTTCGGCTACTATGCTGTTCCCCACAGCGACGAGATCAGGGTTGCCGGTGCGTCGGGCCAAAATCACGAATTCGTCTCCACCAAGGCGGAAAACGCGCTCACCGGGAAAGAGGGACGAGAGCCGCTGAGCCACCGCCTTCAGCACGGCATCACCGTGATCATGTCCGAGGAGGTCATTGATCTTTTTGAAGCCGTCGAGATCAATGCTGAACACGGCATAGGCTTGTCGTGCCCATCGATCAATCGTCTTCTGCGCGCATACCGAATCCAGAAATCTGCGGTTAGGCAGTTCGGTCAGGGAATCGTGGTAGGCAATCCAGTCCACATTCTTTTCGGCCTGTAGCCTGCGATTGACCTCCTTCGAAAGATCCCTGATCCTCAGCACGGAGTAAATGAGCCCGAGAAACCCGGAAATGTTTAGGGCGACGAAAACATCGTCCAGTGGATAGCGATGGTGCTCCTCAACGAATGCATCCAGGCTCTCATGCCAATGGAATTGCCAGGACAGCAAGACGAGAAGCAAGAAGATTGAGAGCCAGACAAATATTTCCACCTGGGGTCTGGTTGGGTGCATGCGGGACATATAAACAGGCTCCTGTTGTGAGAAGAGCCATCATGGCCATTTTTGGGAACCGCATCGTCCCCAGACGCTTTTCACACTGAATGCCGCGGCATCGATGGGCCACCTTGGGTGGGTGATGGAACCGTCCCAATTCATTCGGGCGGAAGTGAGGGATCGGCATTCGCGACAAGCTCCAAGCAACATTGCCAGCCTCGAGAGTATGTCTGTCATCCTCGAAGGTTAAGGACTGGTTGCCTTTGTGGAGGTGGGATCGTTTTTCTGCGCACAGCGGATATGTCTTCCGCAAATTGGATAGTGTTTCGATTCCGCGGTGACTATGTGGCCTTGAAAAGGTGGGCCGCGACATCCTTTCTGGTTCTGGTTCGGCCTCGCTTTCGACGACAATTCGTCTCCTCGAGGGGCGCTGGCGTAACGCTTGGGCCTTTCAGTACGATCGACTACCATTTGATGGGCGGCGACCGCGGCCTGAAGGATGCGGGTAATCGGTCGAGCAATGAATTGGAGCCAGGAATGGGCCTTTGTCGAGAAGTGGGATCAGACCAAGGTCCGAAGTCTGGTCGCGAAGGAACTGCTACAGTGCGCTTACACGCAAGGCGCTGCCGCCACGTTTAGATCGGGAGGCTCATGTCCCACGGTATCATCACCGAAATTCGCGATGCGCGGAAAGAACTGTTGAGCCTTTCGATCAAGGATCGCGAGCGTCTTGTTCGCCGGATTGTGGATGAATTGCACGCGGTTCGAAGCAACGACTTTTCCGACAGCCCGTTTGCCAACAGCACGGGCCTCGACCACCTTGTTGCACGCACTTACGACACGATCCCCGAGATAGCGCGGATGGATGACAGGAACTTTGGAATGGTCCTCGACCAGTTCGCTGAGTTGCTCGAGACGATTACGAACATCGTTCGCCTGCCGCCGACGGTACTGCACTAAGGCCGAGGCTGTGAAGCGCGAGCTTCGATCAGAGCACTGGAGATGCTCCGGCGCCAGCTTTATCCTGATGTTGCCGCTGAGGGCAGTTCGCCTCTTTCGCCATTGATGCCGAAGCCGAGCTGGCGGACGTGGAGGCAATCCGGCGACGCGGTCCCGTTTTAAGACTCTGGCCGACCTCGCGTATAAGTTCTCGATGGCCCCTGCGAGCAGCACAAGCTGAGGCGTCCAAGCGCCTGAGCCTCACGGAGAGCGCGCCACTTGATGATGCAGAACCTGTTGCACAAAGACACGGCTCGGGGTCTTGTCTGCCGGATCACCGAGCACCATCAGTGCAAGAACGATAGCTGCGATGGCCGCTGCGATCACCGCGAGTGGAAATCCCATATCACTAGCCTTTGCTTCGTTGCATAAGATGGTCTTCTCTTGCCCCCGGCGGGTCTTGCCGCCGGGGGCAGTTGCGGCCATTCAGACAATGATGTAGACGATCTTGAACGTCGAAGGTTCGACGATGATGATCCTGCCATCTGCCAGGATGAAGAAGCGATAGCCTTCATATTGCGGGACGATCTTGACGATCCGCGGCGGCAGCGGTTCGAGTCGGATCGTCTTTGGAATGGCTGTGCCAACCTCAACCGTGAAGTCGACTTCGCGAACCGGCTCGACATTGACTTCCTTCACGACCTGCTGAATTTCAGTCTTCTGTTCGATAGAGATGTTGACATCGGTCTCAGTCTTAGTGGAAGTGGATTGATCGGACGTTCCCGTCGATGTGCTTCCACCCGTCGTGCCAGTGTCGCCCGATCCTGTGGCGTCAGACGGCTTATCGGATGTGGCTTTCCCATCAGGCGAAGTTGTTTCTCCGGAGCTCTTCGTGGAGCTCTTTCCGCTCTCGCTGCCGGATGCAGGCGCCTGCTGCGAAGTGGATCCGTCGGCAGGTTTGGTTGTGTCTTGCTGTTGAGTGGTAGGCTGATCAGTACCTTGCGAAGATGAGCCGGATGTTCCGGCTTCTCCACTGTCGGGTTTGACGGTTGTAGCGTCGCCCGTTCCTGCTGACGGGGCTTCTTGACCCGAGCCGTTGCTTGGCGTTTCTGCGCCTGACGGCTGCTGCGAAGTGCCGGATTGCGGCTGCTCGCCTTGCGTCGTGCCCTTCTTGGGCAATATCGGAGTTGCATCCTGCGCGGCTGCGGAAAGTAGACCAACTGGCGACGCGCCGAGCGCGAGCGAGGCGATCAGGACAGGTAGGATCTTGCAATTCATAGCTTTAACTCCCTGGCCGAGGACGTGCTGCGCCAGAGGGCGTCGCAGCACGACGTCCTTGCGGTGTCGATTTGATTTGAGTTTGCAGGTTGGGACCCGGCATGCCGGATCCCAACTTTGTCGTCAGTTGACGATCTGGATGACCTTGCGTGAGGAAGGCTCGACGATCACACGCTGTTCGTTGACCACAGCGTAGGCGTATGTCGGGTCATCGGGTACCGGCGTGACTACGACGGCCTCAGGCAGAGGCTGCCCGACGACCACCTTCTCCTTTATGACGACGGTGCCTGACGGAGGAGGTGCTTCGCGTACATAGGTCACGACCCTAGGCGGCGGCGGATCGAGTAGAGTTCCGACGACCGCACCTGCTGCGCCCCCGATTGCGGCACCGGCCGGACCGCCGACGATTGCGCCTGTGGCTGCACCGCCAACCGCGCCGTTAACCGTCGAGGATCCTGCAAAGGCAGCACCCGACATCAGGGCGATCGCAGTGGTAGAGACGAGAATCTTGCTGAACATTTTCTTCTCCATTTCCGGGGCTGTCTTGGCAGCCTCACAGGGGAGCAAACGACATCACAACCCAGCAGTTCCCTCCGTCAGACCATTGGCCCGAAGCACTCAAGACTTTGGTCTGATTGAGTTCATTTGTGGTAGCTGGGTAGTCTGCCGCTGCGCTGTTGGGGGGCACCATCATTGGTCGCGCTGGACGTAAATTTGTTGCCCCGTGTTGCCACGCCCAGCCTTATGGCGGGCTAACAGTGAGGGTTCGCTTTGGTTCGAGAGGTGAAGCCAGGTCGTGGCAAGCTCAGCGTTAATGGTTCAGACTCGACAATAAGCCCGCCGAAGCGGGGCAAAACATTTTCACGAAACATGTTTGCGACAAGGGCTCGGTCAAAGGCGAGCCCAGGCCATCAGCTGCGTGCCAAGGGATCATGCCCGAGCGCTGCAGATCACGCAGATCAAGCGACTGGCGGGACGATGAAGCAATCGCCATAAACCTCCAGGGAAAAGACCAATGAAAAAGCCCTTTCTCGTGACCGCCTGCTCCAGACAACGTCTACAGATCGATCAGCGCGATACCGAGGTCTTCGCGCTTTCTGCGGCGGAAGCCGACGGCGCTTTCGCGGATGATGATCTCAAGGGTAGGATGAACGGTGCCCTTGATAAAATGGCCGCCCCGGGTGGCTCCGTCTGACAGGCCGAGGACCACATGCATGTGGAGGCTGGCCTTGCCGTCGTCACCGATAGCAATGTCTCCAAGGGCGCTTAGGACCTCGGTCTGTTCCTCAACCGGAATCTCCTTGTAGTTTTTCGTCGCGAACTCGAAGAAGCCGAGCGTGGCGCTACGGAAGGCCCCGATGGCGGTTAGCGACGCGCCGCCGACCTTTTGCTCCTCGGCGAAGCGCGTGATTGCTTCGAACGCCTCTTCGCCGTCGTCCAGGACCAGCACGAAGTTGCGCTCGCGCCACGGATCACTTTCGGCAAGTTCCTTGCTCTTCATTTGGGTTCTCCCTGGAAGAATGAGGGTGTCGTCAATGTCGGCCGTCACGAATACGCTCCGCATTCCTCAACGAGCTGCATAGTGACCAATGCCTTAAGGGTGTCGAGGTCTCGGCAGTGGCTGAAGCATTCCACCGCTGCCCATGGGGCCGCGATACCTTAGCCCTCGACACCTAATGCCGATATTCTGGCGTTCCATATGAACGCCAGTGACCGGCTCATAAAATCAAGGAGGGACGGCATCCAATCGTCCGGCCCCTTTCGTCTTCGACGGCACCGACCTGCGCCGACCAGCGTCGATCTCGTCCGCGCCTACCGGCTGCGTGGGAAGCTTTGCTCCTGACGAAGGCCGTCCATCTCCTGGCTCTGGCGACGTTCGCGGTCGTCAGGATCCTGTCCCTCGGCGACCGTCCGCTGATGACCGGTCGGAAGGATGTCGTCGCGCAGATGTTCGTCCATGGGAACTTCCTGATCGAGCTCATAGGCACGCACGCGCGAAGGCGTAGATCCGCCGCTTCTCATGTAGTGACCTGCGCCCGTAGCAGACTCCGCCGCGTCGGCTTCGAACACATCGTCGCGAGAGGCGGAGACCTGCTGGTCGCGGTCCGCTTCTCCGAGACGGTTTTGATCATATCTCGCCTCGCGATATGTCTCGTTCTGCTTCAGGACGTTCCAGCCTTCGCTGCGCCAAAGGTCGGCGCGCTCGTCCATGTCGATTGCTCCTTCATCGTCGAGTATGTCGTGGGCCGTGTCGTAGGTGGCCTCGTCCACCGAAGCGGACACCAGGAAGCCACCGCGTCGAAGTCCTTCGGCATAGACGGCACGATCGTCGTCTGGAAGGAGCCAGTCTTCGAGTTGAGGCCAGAAACCTCCGCGATCGTCGCTGTCGACATTAGCCTTTTCGGCATCGGCTTCGTATCCCGGCATCAACCGGACGTCGGGGATGCCCGCCTCTTTGAGGCGCTCGACGGCATCCTCCGCTTCGCTTCGAGAGTCAAAGAACGCAGTCAGGATGCTTTTTGCCGGTTCGCCCGAGACCGCGGATGCGCTGTCGTTGTAAAGATTGCTCATGTGATCCTCCGATTGCTGCTCTTCCCTGCGAACGGTCCGAGCCCGACAATGTTCCGGACGATGCAGTCCAAGCCGTGCGCTACATGCCTGCCTCCGTCACTTTCCGAAGCCTGAAGAAATACCGGCACGGGTCGTCGCGCACGCACATCATCCCGACCAGTTCGTCATGACTTACAAGCCGAAAGTGGTCCACGATGGGCTGCTTGTCGTAGATCATTGCCGCGCTTTCGACTTGTTCGAATGTTCGGAGCGTTATCGAAGCTGTCGTACCTTTTGCGCGCAAAGCCTGCTGAAGATGCAAAAACAGCTTCCGAGCAACAGCCGTTCGTCCCAGTGGTGCCGCCTTGATCGCGAGCCTGATGGGGATATAGGAGGGATCAATCGCCACAAGACGTGCGGGGTGGCGTTCGAAGAGCAAAGCGTCCGCCCGCATGTCGTTATGGAAGCGCTTTCCGAACCAGTGCAAGTTCTCGAGGACGCCGTCCAGCGGATGACCCGACGGAAGGCCGACGCCTTTCCAAAGTCCGATCATGTCCTTTGGTTGGACAGGCTCCAGTGACCGAAACCACGAAGCTATCTCCTGCTGCTGGTCGCATGGCAGGGAATTTCGTTCTCCGATGTTCATCTCGATCAAATGAGAAGAAAGTCCGGAAGTTCCGCATTCATGGATTTTCGCACACTTCATGGTGGCGCGCCCACGCAACGGCCCGGAAGGAAAGGGCGGTCGCGCGCCTGATCGCGCAGCATCTCTTCGACTTGTCTGACATTCCCGGGTTGGCCGACCGCGACACGGACTTCAATCTGCCCCAGCCACCGGGACCATTGGAGGTCGGTTAAACCTGCTGCCCCCGGGAGAGAATGCTACGAATAGGCGACATTCGAATGCCTCGCGACGTTTCGCCAAGGAAAGCGTATCTTTGGATCACAACGGGCGCGTCCTTCGGCGTCAATCGAAGGAACGGGCGCCGTGCAGTGGTTCTGATGCAATAGAAAATGCCAATAATTCGCCGCCATCATCACCCTGATGCTGCTGACCTTCTGGCCGAGGACGTAAATTCGATGCCCGTCTCGCCAAAACGCGCGGTTGCCTTTTTCAGTGCTTCGTCCTGTGTATGCCGTCAGTTGCCGACCCACTCTCATCGACGCACTTCCAAGATCCGTCTTTATTCTTTCTCCATTTACTCCCTTCCTCCAAAGCGGCCATGAGTTTCACCACCAGTTCTGGATCGTCGCCTTCTGGCACCATTCCAACTCTCATTTCAAATTTCGGTTTCTCCTTAATATCGACCCAGAACTTGTGCCCCTCGAACTCAAGGACAGTTTGGCCTGCTGGCAGTTTTGTTATCAGAGACACGAGTGTTTCCTCCCTTTCATTTAAGGCATCGCTAATACTGCCATAAAATCGCCAGTTGGAGGAGTCTGACCGTCTTTTGTACAACGAGACTCGAACCGTCGGAATGGAGAATTGGGCCACGCTTCTTGCCTCGACTGATCCGAGAAAATATTCCGATCTCAATCAGTTATCTGGGAAGAACAGGTCAGTAGCCGTGGCACTTGCGCGAGACGCTATCCACCGCAACCACCTGTATCGGGGCATTTCTTTGATCCGGGATGGACGTGTTACCAGCCAGCATAACAGCCCGATGGCATGTGCAATCAATGTTGATCATGTCAACAAGGCATGCAGTGCGACGGCGGCAACAAAAGCGATAACGACGAGCCAGGCAATCTGCATGGCTTGGCGATTGGCTTTTTCGAACACGCGGAATCGTGCCCCTCGCTTCGGGCGAGGGCGATGTAGCCGAACGGGAGCGGTGCTGGAGCGGATGCTCTTCTTCTTTCCTGACGTCTCGGCCTCCCTTGAAACAAATTGCGACCAACCTGCTTCTAATGCCGCAGAGGACGCGCAGGTCCCCGAAGAGGACGATCTCGGCCGCCTATCGTGCAGGATCGTGCGGCTCGATGAAGCCGAACGTTTGTTTGAACCGTGAGCTGCCGCAAACTCCTCCGCTCAATGGGCGAGCAGCATGGAATACGCCTGCTGGCTCATTGACAGGCCGATGGCTCACGGATCCGGCGATGAGGGATTCAGTCAGTATCTGCGGGGTGGAAACCGGAATTACGCCGTGCGCCGGAGTGATGTGCCCATCTGGCGCTTAATGCCAGACGGGCATCTCGACTAACGCGTCGCAAGCAACTCCCGAAGTTGATGGGGTTTATCGACGCCGAACTCAAACCACATTACCAACTCCCTTGCAGCCTCTTGGGCCTCCAAGTTCAAAATGTCGTAGTGGCGACTGTCGCACCATTCCTTGAGCAAACCGTCCAGCATATCTAGATCGTTTGAAGACAGCACGCGTTTCTTCAAGGCCACTTTGTGTGACATTCTATTTCCTCCCAAAAATAGTACTTTTACCTGCTGTTGACCCCAGCGCGTATGACTTTAGTCTAATGTTTCTTTCTCGAAAATACACTTCGGCATACTTTAACGTTTTGACGCTGTAACTGTCTGTTTGGGCGCAGGAATTTTTTACCGAGTGGCATGACGGCCAACGTAATCCATCGTTGCGGCAAAGCCTGTCCGCGACGGCGCACTCCGCTTTACATTCCTTTACATTTGCCCAGAACACTCGAAACGTTGCCCTGTTAGCGTTCCTTCATTGCAGCAGGTGCTGCGGAGTGAAAGGAGACTAACGATGGAAAACGAGGACAAGAATTTGGCGAGCCCGACTTTCGGCGAACCAGCCTCGAAAGGATGGGGGCGGCGCGCAGCGATTGGCGGCGCGGTAGCCGTCGCTGTGGTCGGCGCGGCCGGACTTGCAGCCGCGCGGAGCGATGTCTTCGGCTTCGGCATGGGCGGTCACATGATGCACGCACATATGGGAGGTGGCGGCTTTATGGAACACCGAATCGGCTCCGTGCTTGACGAAATCGATGTGACATCCGAGCAGGAAGACAAGATCTGGGCGATCATCGAGGAGGCGCGCGATGAGATCGGGCCGACTTTCCGGGACTTCCGCGAGACGCGTGAGCAGGTTATCGAACTCCTCGGTGCTCCTTCTATAGACCGGGCCGCCGCCGAGAAGCTACGCAGTGAGCGCGTCGCGGCCATCGACGCGGCCTCGCGCAAGATGACGACTGCTCTGCTCGACGCCGCCGCAGTTTTGACGCCGGAGCAGCGCGTTAAGCTCGTCGAGCATTTGAAAGAGCGCAGGGGTCGCGGCCGGTGGTAAGGCTGAGTGGGCCGCGCGACTGAACGGAGGGAAAGCAATGGCGCAACGGGTCTTGATTGTTGACGACGATACGCGCCTCTCCGCCATGCTCGCTGACTATCTCTCCGGCAACGGTTACACCGTCCACGCCGCGGCGACGGCCGCGGCGGGCCTTGCCGACCTTGGCCGCGGGATGGCGGATGTCGTGATCCTCGATGTCATGCTGCCGGACCTTGACGGCTTCGAGACCTGCCGGCGCATGCGCGCGGTATCGGACGTGCCGATCTTGATGCTCACGGCCAAAGGTGAAGAGACAGACCGTATCGTCGGGCTGGAGCTTGGGGCCGACGACTATCTGCCCAAGCCTTTCAATCCGCGCGAATTGCTGGCGCGTCTGAAGGCGATCCTGCGCCGCCGCAACGGGAGCGCAGCGGTTTCGCGCTTGCTGCGCTTCGGACGGCTGGAGATCGATCCGGGATCCCGCTCGGTCAGGATCGACGGTAATGAATGTGTCCTGACAAGCTACCAGTTCGACCTGCTTGTGGCACTTGCCGAAAATGCAGGCCGCACGTTGTCGCGTGAACGGTTGATGGACACGGTCAAGGGCGAGGAGTTGGATGCGTTCGACCGCTCCATCGACGTCCATATATCACGCATCAGGGCGGCCATCGAAAGCGATCCCAAGCATCCGAGGCGCATCATCACCGTGCGCGGCGCCGGCTATGTCTTCGCCCGTTTCCAGGACGAAGAGAGATAGCGATGCGCAGCCGGCTGTTCCTAAAAATCTACCTGACGCTGCTGGCAAGCCTTGCAGCGGTCGCGCTCGCCAGTGCGGCCTTCGTGTGGCTGGGGCAGGGAGAGGAGGAGTCCAGCTGGCAGAGCCAACGCGCACGCTTCGTCGCCGCACTGATTCCGCCCGACATGGACCTGCAGTCGATCCAAGCGACGCTGGAGCGGTTTTCACGCGCATTCGACGCCGACATTGCAGTCTACGACCCGCGCGGTAGGCTGATCGCGAGCGCCGGCCAGCCGCTTCCGCTCGACGTTTTCGAGGGGCGCTGGCGCCACGGCAGAGGCAGCTTTCACACCATGGTGACGGAGTTGCCCGACGGGCGCGCGGTGGCAGCGCGCATGGCGCGGCCCTTGCGTCCGTCCGGGCGCAATCCGCTAACCTATCTGGCGTTGATCGCCGGTGTCATTGGGCTTGCCGCCTATCCGGTGGTGCGCCACCTGACCAGCCGATTGGAGCGGTTACGCAGGGGCGTGGATGCATGGGGGAGGGGCGACTTCGTGGCGCGTGTACCAGCCGACGGCAGCGATGAGGTCGCAGCGGTTGCGAAGAGCTTCAACAAGGCCGCCGATCATGTCGAGCGATTGATCAAGTCAAACCGCGCTCTGCTCGCCAATGCCAGCCACGAATTGCGCTCGCCGCTTGCGCGCCTTCGCATGGCGATCGATCTTTATGAGCAGGCGCCGGACGAGAACCGCAAGGAGGAGATCGTGCGCAACCTCGCCGAACTGGACACGCTCGTCGAGGAGATTCTACTGGCGAGCAGGCTCGACCATGTCGAAAAGCTCGATGCGTCCGAGTCGATCGACCTCTTGGCTCTGGTCTCGGAAGAAGGGGCGCGCCACGGCGTCGAGGTTCTTGGCACGCCCGCGACCGTCATAGGCGATGCGCGCCTGCTCGGCAGGCTCGTGCGCAATCTCATGCAGAACGCGTTGCGCCACGGCGTCCCTCCCGTCACGGCCAGTGTTGCGCAGGTAGACAATGCGGTGGAACTCAAAATCCGTGACCAGGGCCTGGGCATACCGGATAGCGAGAGCGTCCGCGTTTTCGAGCCGTTCTACCGGCCCTCGGGGCGAAGCGAGGCCACGGGCGGCTGGGGCTTGGGATTGGCGCTGGTGCGCCAGATCGCCGAGCGCCATGGCGGCGCAGTCCGTTACGAAGCCCCGTCGGGTGGCGGGGCCTGCTTCGTCGTGACACTTCCAGCGCATCGGGCCGCCCGAAAGATCAAGTAATGTGTGCCGCGCGGCGCCACGGCAGCGGACTTGATGCCGCCGATTGCGAAAACCATCTGGGATCGAGATTTTCGCTTCGCAGCGACTGCGCGTCTGCAACGCAACAGGGGCATCTCACTCGATGCGACCTGCGACCTTGCTTACTTCTCAAGCATGCTTGGCGACGATCTTTATCTCACTTCTGGCTCATGGTGCGTCATGACGATCCTAGAGCGCCGGCATAACGTGGCTCACACACCGTCCTTGACGCGCTCCCAGGCGTTTTTCAGATGCCGTCCAAGCGCCTCCGACAATGCCGGCTTATTGCGCTGTTCCAGGGCGACGATCATCTCTTCATGCTCGGCAACCGCGGCAGCCCATTTCTCAGGGCCCTCATGACCGACGAAACGGATGCGCTTCAGCCTCGTTTGCAACGTCGTATGCATGTTCGAGAGCGTTGCGTTGTGCGCCATCTGGACGATTGCGGTATGGATGGCCTGGTTTAGCTTGTAGTAGTTCAGCCGGTCGCCCGACCTGTATTTGTCCAGCATTTCGTCGTGAAGAGCGCGAACATGGGCGATTTCCTCGGCGGAGCCGACCTCGCATGCGAGCCGTCCGGCTAGCTCCTCCATTGATTGCAACACCGTCAGCATGTCCTCGACGTCCTTCGGACTGAAGCGCTTTACGACTGCGCCGCGACTGGGGACGAGCTCGACGAGCCCTTCGCTCGCCAGGTATTTGATCGCCTCACGCAACGGGGTTCTTGAAACGCCAAGCTGCTCACCGAGGTGGCCTTCATGGATGCGGCTTCCCGGCGCGAGATTACCCTCGATGATCATGTCGCGCAGGTGGTTCACAAGCGTGTCGTGCAAGGCTGTTCGTTGCAGCGGCGCAACGCTGCTGACATCACCCGCACCCACGTTGACTGAGTTCATCCGGACCACGCTGATTCTCCATATGAGGGCGCTCGCTGAGGTCACCTAATGAAACTCCGCAGCGATCAAGTCAATGGAATATTCTGCATACAGCATGCAGTGCTCTTGATATTGAATGCCAAACTGGTGTATCTGGTTCTTCGAGGAGAAACATGTGGAGAGGTTCATGACCAAAGACGGCGCAAGCGAAACGCGTCCAGTAATCGCTCTTGCGATGGGCGATCCGGCCGGCATCAGCCCCGAACTTACCGCGCGCATCATCGCCCTTCCGGAAATCCGCGAGGCGGCGCATCTTGTCGTGATCGGCGACCGTCGTATTCTCGAGGGCGGAGCAAAGGAAGCGGGCCTCGACTTGAACCTTGCTAGTGCGCCGCTCGACAATTTCGAGCAGGCGGGTAAGGATCGCCACGTCTTCATCGACCTTGCGCATCTTAGTCCTGCCGACGTGGTCCGCGGCGAGGCGACACTTACAGGCGGCACTTTCGCCACGACGAACTTCCGCACTGCGCTGAAGCTTGCCGACAGTGGCCGAGCGCATGCCGTCTGCTTTACCCCCTTCAACAAGAAGGCGATGCGTTACGCTTATCCGGGCTACGACGACGAAATCCGTTTTGTTGCCGACGTCATCGGTTTTACTGGCAAGGCGCGCGAGTTCAATGTTCTCGAACGCGTCTGGAACGCACGTGTGACGTCGCACATACCACTGGCGGAGGTTGCGTCGGCTCTGTCGGTGGAGGGGATTGTCGCCGAGCTGGCTCTGACGCAGGCATGCCTGAAGAGCGCCGGTCACGAAAATCCGCGGATCATCGTCGCGGGCCTCAATCCGCATGCTGGTGATGGCGGCAACTTCGGGACGGAAGAGATTGATATCATCGAACCGGCCGTGGCAGCCGCGCAAAAAGCCGGTTTCGACGTCGCGGGCCCGTTCCCTGCCGATACCGTCTTTCTGCGCGCGCTCAAGGAAGAGTTTCACGCCGTCCTGACCATGTATCACGATCAGGGTCAGATCGCGATGAAACTGATCGGTTTCGACAAGGGCGTGACCATGATAGGTGGCCTGCCGTTCCCGCTATGCACGCCGGCCCATGGCACGGCCTATGACATCGCTGGAAAGGGCGTCGCCGATGTAGGCGCTAGCCGCGAGGCGTTGCTTCTGGCGGCGCGCATGGCCAGGAGGGCTGCAGCACTGTCTGCTGCGGCCTGACTTCAGAAATCTGCAGCATCGCCGGCATGGAGGAGGGTTCGTGCCGAATGAGTTCAAAGGAGGAGTAACGATGAAGAAGCCTTTTTCCATTGCATGCACTATCCTGGCGGCGCTAGGCGCGGCTACCCAGGCATTCGCATTCGAGCCGAACCGCCCGGTCGAGTTCGTCGTCGCCTCGGGCGCCGGCGGCGGGACCGACAACTTCGCACGCACCATCCAGTCCATCATCACGAAGTACAAGTTGATGGATCAGTCGATGGTCGTCCTGAACAAGGGCGGCGGCAGCGGCGCGGAAGCGTTTCTCTATGCAAGGCAGAACAAGGGCGACGCGAACAAGCTCTATTTCGGAACGAACAACGCCTATCTGCTGCCCCATGTGGCGAAGATGGCCTACTCGACCGAGGATCTGACGCCCGTTGCAGCTCTTGCGTTTGACGAATTCCTGATCTGGGTAAAGTCCGATTCCCCATATGGGAAGCCTACGGACCTTGTTGAGGCCGCCAAGGCAAAGCCTGGAACGGTTGCCTTTGCCGGCAGCCAGTCCAAGGATACGGACGAGACGCTTGTCGCCCTGATCGAACAGCAGACTGGCGCGAGCTTCAAGTATGTGCCGTTCAATGGCGGCGGCGAAGTCGGCGTGCAATTGGCGGGTGGTCACGTGGCTGCAAACGTCAACAACCCGAACGAGAATGTCGGCCAGTGGCAAGCTGGCGCCGTGAAGCCTCTCTGTGTCTTCTCGTCCACGCAGATGGCAAAAAGCGAGCCGATCCATGACGGCAAGGGCTGGCAGGATATTCCGACCTGCATCGGGGCCGGGATTCCGATCGAATCCTACAAGATGCCGCGCACTGTTTGGACTGCAGCCGATGTTCCGGAGGATGCACTCGCCTACTACACCGAGGTTCTTCGCAAGGTGAGCGAAACCTCCGAATGGAAAGAGTATGTGCGCAAGACGTCGCAGACCGGTGATTTTCTGACCGGCAAGGCGCTCGGCGAATTCATCGCGACCAGCGAGACGAATGCCGTCAAGGTCTTCAAGACCGAAGGCTGGCTCGTCCAGTGAGATGATCGGTCCGGCGGGCGCCGCCGGACCGATTCTTTCTCATAGGGAGGATAGCAAATGCACATTAAACGTATCCACATGGAGCTGGTCGCCGCGACACTGACCGCGGGGATCGGACTTCTTGCTGCGACAGGCTCGCTCGATCTTGGAGTGGGTTGGGAAAGCTCCGGTCCGCAACCTGGTTATTTTCCCTTTTATGTCGGGCTGATTGTGCTCCTGGCGAGCGTCGCCTCCGCCGCACAGACGCTTTTTGCACTCCGACGGCACGGGGAAAGGCGCCGCGAGATCTTCTTGGAGGCCGAACAGGTCGGCCGTCTGGCCTCCTTTCTCTTGCCGATGGCAGTCTTCGTGGTCGTTGCCATCCAGCTTGGCCTTTACGTCGGCAGCGCTCTCTATCTCTTCTACGTCTCGTGGAGACAGGGCAAATATCATCCCCTTGCAGCCGTTTCCCTTGGTCTCGGATTTGCCGTGGCGCTTTATGTGATTTTCGAGATCGTCTTCCAGATCCCGCTGCACAAGGGTCCGGTCGAAAACATGTTCGGCGTTTACTGAACGACAGGGAGGCTTCGATGGGAAATTTTGGGCTGCTGCTGGATGGATTCCAGATCGCTTTGACGCCCTACCACATCATGCTCATGGTAGTGGGCGTGATGCTTGGCTTGATCGTCGGCGTACTGCCGGGTCTTGGCGCGCCAAATGGCGTGTCGTTGCTCATTCCGCTGACGTTCTCGATGGATCCGGTGTCGGCCATCATCCTGCTCGCGTCGATGTACTGGGGTGCCCTGTTCGGGGGATCGACTACCTCCATCCTCTTCAACATTCCCGGTGAGCCGAGTTCGGTTGCAACCACGTTTGATGGCTATCCGATGGCCCGTGCAGGCCAGCCCACGCGCGCGCTGACACTTGCCTTCATGTCGGCGGGCATCGGTGCGCTTGCCGGGGTCGTTGTCATTACGCTTCTGTCTTCGTGGGCAGCAAGCTTCGCCCTGCGTTTCGGCGCACCGGAATATTTTGCCGTCTATTTCCTTGCCTTCTGCGCCTTTGTCGGGATGGGCAGCGCTGCTCCGTTGAAAACGGTGGTTTCGTTGGGACTTGGGCTTCTCTTCTCGACTGTTGGCATGGATACGGTCACCGGATCGCTTCGTCTGACATTCGGGCTCGACGTGCTCATTGGCGGCATCAGCTTCCTCGTGGTCGTCATCGGGCTTTTCGGAATTGGAGAAATCCTCGCGACGGTCCAGGACGGCCACAAATTTCGCGGCCTCTCGTCAAGGATCGATCTGCGCGACGTGCTCCGCACGATCGCTGAACTGCCCAGATACTTCACCACAGTCATCCGTTCATGCGCGGTCGGGATCTGGATGGGCATCACTCCAGGTGGGCCAACTGCGGCGTCATTCATGAGCTATGGTATCGCACGGCAATGCTCCAAGCCGGGCCAGGCCTTCGGCAGCGGGCGTGCGGAAGGTATCGTCGCACCAGAAACGGCCGATCATTCGGCGGGAACGTGCGCGATGCTGCCGATGCTGGCGCTCGGTTTGCCGAGTTCGGCGACAGCTGCCGTCATGATGGGAGGACTGATGATCTGGGGCCTCACGCCCGGACCGATGCTCTTCACAACCAAGCCCGATTTCGTCTGGGGCTTGATCGCCAGCATGTATGTGTCGAACATCGTCGGCGTAATTTTAGTCCTTGCCACGGTGCCGATGTTCGCAGCGCTCCTGCGTATTCCGTTTTCGATCATCGGGCCAGTCATCGTCGCGATCTGCTTCGTCGGCGCTTATACGGTCTCCAGCGAAACGTTCGACCTCTGGCTGGTGCTCGTCTTCGGCGTCATGGGCTTCGTCTTCAACAAGCTTGAATTCCCGATTGCGCCGCTGGTGCTTGCCATGGTGCTTGGCCATAAGGCTGAAAATGCCTTCCATCAATCGATGATCATCTCGGACGGCTCCCTTGGCGTCTTCTTCTCTAATCCGCTTGTCGGGACCATCACCACGCTGGCGCTGGCGCTCGTCGTCGTTCCCCAGGCCGTCAAACTGCTCTCCCGGTTGCGGCGGCGGGGTGCGGCAGGCTCGGCCCACTAGGGCCGGCCGCCGCTTTTTCTTACGAGGTGGAACCATCATGAACTACCATAGCTACTTCCCCAAAGGCGCCCCCGTTGACTGCTGCATCGTCGGCACCGGTGCGTTCGGGCGCAGCTTCCTCGCTCAGAGCCGCAGAACGCCGCTCGTCAGTACGCGTGTCGCGGTCGATCTTTCCGCGAAAACTGCAGTGACCGCACTGCGTTCGATCGGGGTGCCTGCCGATGAAATCGCCCTTTGCCGGACAAAAGAGGAAGCCGCGGCTGCCTGGGCCGAGCATCGGTTCATCGCAACGGACAACCTCGAGACAGTGCTCGCTCTTCCGTTTACCGTGGTTGTCGAGGCGACCGGCCATCCCGAAGCCGGCGCGCGGCATGCGCGCCTTGCCATCGATGCCAGCAAGCATGTGGCGCTCGTGTCAAAGGAGGTCGACAGCGTGGTGGGCCCTGGTCTCGCTGCGCGGGCACGCCGCAACAATGTGCTGGTAACCCCTGTCGATGGCGACCAGCCAAGCCTTCTCATGGGGCTCATCAGCTGGGCCCAGGTTCTCGGTCTAACTATCATCGCCGCCGGCAAATCCAGCGAATACGACTTCGTCTTTGATCCGGCCGAAAACACGCTGACCTCCAACGGCACGTCGCTCTACGCTCCCGAATTTGCCGCATGGCTCGAGCTGGGTAGCCTGGCGGCCCCGGATGTCGCAGCGGGCAGGGCGCAGGCGGCAGTGGCGTTGCCCCAGAGGACGGTGCCCGATCTTTGCGAGCTGACCCTTGTTGCCAATGCGAGCGGCTTCACGGTGGATCGGTTGGATCTGCACGCCCCCATCGCCCGGATCGGGGAAGTGGCAGACTTCTTCTCTCCGGTGGAGGAGGGTGGGCTGCTCACTCGCAAATCAACTCTAGACGTGTTTCATTGCCTCCGGCTCCCTGGCGAAGTCAGCTTCGCCGGTGGCGTCTTCGTTACAGTCGAATGCAACGACGCCGAGACATGGGCCATGCTTGCCGAAAAGGGTCACGTGGTCAGCCGCTCGGGCCGTACCGCAATGCTCTATCTGCCGCGCCACCTTTTGGGTGTCGAGGCGGCAAGCAGCATCCTGGAAGTCGGCCTCAAGGGCGTGTCGAGCGGGGCCGAGGCGCCGAAGCCGGTCATTGACCTCATCGCCCATGCCGATGCCGACCTGCCGGCGGGAACGCTGCTTGCGGCAAGCGGTCATCATCATTCGATCACCAATGTTTCGGGCAGGATGGTGCCGGCACAGGCGATGTCGGCCCAAAGTCCGGTGCCTTTTTATCTCGCAGCCAACCGCAGGCTGGTTCGGCCGGTATCGGCGGGAAATCCAATCCTGTGCGGTGACGTCGAAATCGATGGAAGTTCCGAGCTGTTGAGGCTGCGACAAGAGCAGGACCGCATATTTTCGAATGACAGCGGCGCGATCGCAGTCGGTTAAAAGCCTGCTTATCTTCTATCTCAGCAGGCGAGATTTGTGGCTCCATGCAGGATATGCAGGATATGCAGGATACGAATCCAGTCTGACATTACCGCGCCGCAAAGGTGCGCGCGAGATCACAAGTTCTCGTGTTCCAGCAGTGCTCTAGACCGGCGTGCACTGAATTGCTTACCGACGTCTTCGATACGCCATGGTCGACGAAGAAAATGCAGCAAACGGGGAGCAGAGGGCCACGCCATCGCAATGACTTTTTTCATCACCTATAGTGGTTCGATACCGCGACTGTAGGGACCTGGATTTGCTGCAGCAGACGATGATACTGCAAGTGCGGCATTAGATTCTTTTGGGTTTTCGATGGATCGATCTCGACTGCCGCTCAACGCGCTTCGCGCTTTCGAAGCTGCGGCTAGGCATCTCAGTTTCACCCGAGCAGCAATTGAACTCTGCGTCACGCAGGCAGCTGTCAGCCATCAGGTAAAGCGTCTCGAAGAGATGCTGAAAGTATCGCTGTTCCGCCGGCTTCCGCGCGGCTTGCTGATTACCGAGGAAGGTTTGTCACTGCTACCGGTCGTGCGGGATTTCTTCGACCGGATCGGAAGCGCGCTTGACCGGTTCGAAGGCGGCCAGACCCGCGAGGTCCTGGCGGTTGGGGCGGTCGGAACCTTTGCGGTCGGCTGGCTGCTGCCACGCCTTGTCGACTTTGCCAGCCATGCATCTTTCGTCGACCTTCGGCTCTCTACCAACAACAATCGTGTCGACATCGCGGCAGAAGGACTTGATTTTGCGATCCGCTTCGGTTCCGGCGCATGGCACGGTCTGGACGCAAGCGAGCTTTTCGAAGCTCCCCTATCCGTTTTGTGTAATCCGGATATCGCAGCCCAGCTATCATCGCCGGACGAAGTGATGCGGCACACACTGTTGATGTCCTATCGAAGTGATGAATGGCCCAACTGGTTTGCAGCCGGCGGGGTTCAAAATCCGCCCTCGCCATTAAGAGGGATGGTGTTCGATTCTTCGCTATCGATGATGGAAGCCGCAATTCAGGGCGCGGGCGTTGCCTTGGCGCCACCGCTTATGTTCGGTCGTCAACTGGCAGCTGGCACAATTATTCAGCCCTTTCCCTATTTGATTTCTACGGGAAGCTACTGGCTCACCAGGCTGCAGAGCAAAGAGCCGGCAGCTGCGATGGATGCTTTCAGGGCCTGGATACTGGCGCAAAGCCAATCGCAAATCGCTCGGCTTAAAGAGGAAGTATTTTCGCCGCTTGCGATTTGTCAGGACGACGAAAGTCCCGACATTTGCGCCCGTTTCAGCCCAGCAGATGATGCTTGGCTACGGTCGTGACTTCTCGCGTCAAGTCAACCAGCCGATCTGCTGCAAGACGGTTCATTTGCCAGTACAGAGGAACGTCCAGTGGCGTTTCCGGAATCAGCTCCACCAGACGCCCGCAGTCCAAGTGCTCGCGCACGAGGCGGGCCGGGTTCATCCCCCATCCCATTCCGGACAGGCTGGCCTCGATGAAAGCCTGCGTCGAAGGCAGCCAATGGGTCGGAGGGCTGAGGTCTTCTCCGAGCACCTGACGTATCCAACGGCTCTGGAGCCTGTCCTTTTGATTGAAGGTCAATGCGGGCGCATTGCCGATGGCCCCGGCCGTTACGCCCTGAGCAAAATGCCGGGCAACGAAATCGGGGCTCGCCGTTGCATGATATCGGAGCGCGCCGAGAAACATGCGCCGGCAGCCCTGAACCGGCTTTTCCAGGCTGGAGACGGCAGCGACCACCCGCCCACGCCGCAGCCATTCGGCGGTATGATCCTCGTCATCGATCGCAATATTGAAGAGATACGCAGAGCGTGTGGCGAAACTGGACATGGCCGTCAGGAACCATGTTCCAAGACTGTCGGCATTCGTCGCAATGTGCAGCGTCACCCTCGGCTCGGGTTTGGCCGGATCGACAAGGGCGGGCAGATGCTTGAACAAATCTGCTTCGAGCATTCCGACATTCTCCATGTGCCGGCAGAGCCATTCTCCCTTCTCCGTTGCAGTGCAGGGAGTGCCCCGCGCGACCAGAATGATGCCAAGACGTTCCTCAAGCTGTTTCACGCGCTGCGAGACAGCCGAGGGCGTCACGTTGAGAATGCCCGCGGCCTTCTCGAAGCTGCCTGCTTGAACGACCGCCGATACGGCGCGAAGAGCGGAATAATCGATCATGAGTTAGTTTTGCTTAATCAACGTTAGCAACATTAACTATACTAAATTGACGGGTTGCAATAGCGGAAAGTCTCGATATTTCGGGAGCGGTTTAAGGTGAATTTTCCGGTTTTTGGGACCGGCCTCGTGATGGGGCTCAGCCTGATTGTTGCGATTGGCGCGCAGAACGCGTTCGTGCTGCGCCAGGGCCTGCGCAACGAGCATGTATTCGCCGTCTGCCTCGCATGTGGTTTGTCGGACGCTGTGCTCATCACGCTGGGCGTGACCAGTTTCCGGCAGATCAGCGCGTTGCTGCCCTGGCTCGATCCGGCAATGCGCTATGGAGGAGCGGCGTTCTTGATCTGGTACGGCGCAAAAAGCCTTTATTCCGCCTTCCGCTCGTCGGGAGCGCTGGCGGTGCAGGAGGCGGGTCTATCGAATTTTCGAGCGACTCTTGCGACCTGTCTTGCTCTTACCTGGCTCAACCCGCACGTCTACCTCGATACGGTCGTGCTGCTTGGCACCATCTCGACCCGGTTTCCGGGATACGAGGTATCGTTCGCGGCGGGAGCCGCAACCGGCTCGTTTGTGTTCTTCTTTTCGCTGGGCTACGGTGCGACCTGGCTACGTCCGATCTTCTCGAAGCCGGCATCGTGGCGAATTCTGGAAACGCTCATTACTCTTACGATGTGGATGATTGCCTTTAACCTACTGAGGGAAATGTAGCCGCCGATCTGCCGGGGTGTCCGCAGGGGTCGAAAGTGCATCGCCCATTTTCCCGCTTTCGGCGACGTCATAAAAAGTCGATCGTGGCGCCCAAAGATACAGACAGGCGCACGATTTGCGCGTTACGCTTCGATCGATCTTCCGTAACAACCAACAGCATGATTGGGCCTCAGATTGTCTGACGAACTCCACCATCTCCTGATTGTCTACACCGCCTATGTTATAGCCGCCGGAAGCCCCGGCCCCAGCAATATGCGGATCATGGGGGTGGCAATGCATAACGGGCGGCGTGCGGCCCTCATACTCGCTGCCGGCGTGGTCAGCGGTTCGATCTTCTGGGGTGCGATGGCGGCAACGGGAGTCTCAGCAGTCCTGACCCGCTATGCGGAAGCGCTCATCGTACTCAAAATCTTCGGTGGTCTTTATCTTCTTTATCTCGCCTTCAAGGCAGGCAAAGCCGCACTCGCTTCGGGCGATCAGGCTGTCTCGCATAGGGGGCCGAATGGTACTGCAGTGTCGGGAGCAGAACTCTACCGGCGTGGCTTACTCATGCACCTCAGCAATCCGAAATCGATCCTTGCGTGGATCGCCTTGGTGACGCTGGGTCTTGGCCCGAACTCGTCATGGCACACGCTTGCGGCGATCCTTGGCGGTTGCGCGGTGTTGAGCGTGACCATCTTTTGCGGCTATGCGCTCATTTTCTCGACAGCACCCATGGTACGCCTGTACCGTCGCGCGAGGCGATGGATCGAAGGAGTACTGGCACTGTTTTTCGGCGTTGCCGGTCTCCGGCTGCTGCTGGCGCGCACGTAAGGTATGGGGGAAGCGTCATGAAGCTCTTCGCTGGCCTCTCGGCCTTTTCCATCACGCCCACTGATGCCTCCGGATGTGTCGACACGGCCGCGCTTGCACGCCTCCTCGAACGCATTTGTGCGGCCCGTGCCGACTCCATCGGACTGCTGGGAAGCACCGGCGGTTACGCTTTCCTTTCGAGACACGAGCGACAGCGTGCCGTCGAGGCGGCAATGGCCTGCGTTGGCGGGAAGATACCTGTCATCGTCGGTGTCGGCGCGCTGAGAACCGACGAGGCTCAGGCGCATGCCCGTGATGCCAGGAAGGCGGGAGCGAATGGTCTTCTGTTGGCTCCCATGTCCTATACTCCGCTGACGGAAGAGGAGGTCTTTCAGCACATTTTGGCCGTTGCGGAAGCGGGTGAGCTGCCCTTGTGCATCTACAACAACCCGAGCACCACCCGCTTCACCTTCACCGACGATCTGATCGTCCGTCTGGCGAGCGCACCGAACATTGTCGCCGTGAAAATGCCGCTTCCCACCCATGGGGATGTCAAGGCTGAACTTACGCGCTTGCGAAGGCGCACGCCGGACGGCTTCGCAATCGGCTACAGTGGCGACTGGGGCGCAGCCGACGCACTACTGGCGGGCTGCGACGCCTGGTACAGCGTGATCGCCGGCCTGTTGCCTTCCGAAGCCGTTGCTCTCACGCGAGCAGCCCAAGCTGGAGACGCCTGCGAGGTCGAACGCCTCGATCAGGCCTTTCAACCCTTGTGGAGGCTCTTCAAGGAGTTTGGCAGCTTCCGCGTAATGTACGCGATAGCTGACGCCCTTGGCCTTTGCCGCGCCGCGCCACCACGGCCAATCCTGCCCTTGCCGCCATCAGACATGCCAAGAGTGAAAGACGCACTCGATCGTATCTTGATCTGACCGCACATGGGAGCATTTGAGACCTGGCCAAGGTGGCGTTATGGCTCCGCGGCCGGAGTTTCCGCAAGTGGCGTGTGCCATCTGAGGCTATATGTAGCCTCATCTGGAACGAGGATCTAATGATGTTGGCCTTTGAAGACGTTGCGAACGTACTCGGCCTTCACAGGTTCTTGATCGGACCTTGTCGCCCTTCCGGATCGGTGATCCTAATAGGGCCTATCCCATTTTGATGCTACCGGCTCGACTATCGCCCCCGGCGCCGATGGAATACGCCCGGAAGTCCGATGATTTACAGCACCGAGCACTATTCTACGGCCGTGCTCGAAAAGTTGGTGCATGGCAGCGGCCGTTTGCCACCCAGCCAGCACTATGTCGAGATCATAATCCCGCGCGGACTAACCTATGAAGTCTTCTCGCCGCCAACACTTTCTGGTTGGGATGCGATGCCGGCGACCGTAAGTAAGAAGTTCGGCGAACAATGGTGCTTGGAAAGGCGAAGTACCATCCTCCTGGTGCCCAGCGTCGTAGCGCGTCTCGATCCGGCTCATCCGGAGTTCCCACAAATTCGGGCAAGCCTGCATCAGCCGGTCTATTGGGACCGCCGATTGTTTGGTGCGTAATTCCGGACGCGGGCCGCAGTAGCTGTGGACAGGCGTCGCTGTCCAGCGGCGTTGCCGTCGGTCTTCATCCAAACCGCGACTTGCTTCGCGCATGGAACTGCGCGGAGAGTGGGCTGCTTAGCCGAATTGCGGCCGGCTGTGGGCCATAGTCATACACCAGGCACGCTTTTGCCGGCGCCCATGGGACTGACGGGCGCCGGTAATTTCACCGTCGGCAGGCGGTTGCTTTCGGCTGCGGCACGCCGCGTCAGACGAGCCCAGGCACGACGAAGACCAACCAGGCAACCAGCGGCCCGATGATCGCGATCAGGGCGCTGTAAATCAGCAGTTGACGCAGCACCCTTTCGCGTTTGTCATCCGGGGCGTTGGCAACGACGAGCGCGCCATTGGTGGAAAACGGGCTGGTATCGACGATCGTTGTCGAGATCGCGATTGCCGCTACCACGCCGACGGCGCTGATATGACCTTGCAGCAGGAATGGCACCGCCAAGGGAATGATGGCGCCAAGGAGCGCTGTCGACGATGCAAAGGCCGAGACGATGGCTCCGGTGAAGCAGAGCAGCAGCGCAACCAAGAGCGGCATGCCGAGACTTGAAATGCCGTGTGCGACATAGTCGACCGTCCCGGCCTTTTCCATGACGCCCACATAGGTAATGATGCCGGCAATCAGCAGCACGGTCGACCAGCTTACCTTGTCGATTGCCGCCTTTTGAGTTTTCGGTGACAGCAGCGCGAGAGCGACTGCGACAGTCATGGCGACCAGACCCACATTGAATTTGAAGACCAGTGCACCGATGCCGAGAGCCGTCAAGCCGATCAAGGTGGATATCCGCTCGCTGGTGAGGCGAAATGTTGCAGCTGTGTCGGCGGCCGTGCCGTAGGCATGCTCTCTGATCGGCTTTGCGGGTGTCCCCCCATGGCCTCTGATCGATTCCGATACGCCTTCAGGGTGCAGATCGGGCAAGGGGCCGAACAACACCGATTGCTGCTTCATTACGCGCGCACCGCCGAAAACGAAGAACACCAGTACGGCAATCGCCAGATTGAAGAAGAAGCTGGAAAGGAACAGCGATGTCGGAGCCAAAGGCAGGCCCGCCTTCGCGACGATCTGATTGGTAATGCCGCCATAGACACTGATCGGCGAAAAGCCGCCGGCTTGTGCGCCATGGATGACCATCAGGCCCATCATCACCGGGTGGATCCTGTATTGCACGGCAAAGCTCAGCGCCACCGGCGCAAGGATGGCCACGGCTGCCGGCCCCAGCGCTCCAAAGCCGGTGATGACCGCAGCGACGAGGAACATCACCCAGGGAATCCATGCGACATGCCCTCGGACCAGACGCACGGCGCATTCAACAAGCCAGTCGATGGTGCCGTTGATCTGCGCGATCGCAAAGAGGTAGGTCACGGCGACCAGAGTGAGGAATAGATCGCTCGGAAAACCTGCGAAGATATCGGTGGCTTTCATACCGATGATGAGCGTGCCGAGCAGGAACGTGCAGGCGAAAGCAAGTGCGCCCATGTTGATTGGCTGGATCGTTGCGACGACAAACATGCCGATCAACAAGAGTATGGACAGTATTTCGATGCTCATGATTCCCCTCCCTCCGGCGCTCTCGCGCCGGCAGCTTTTCGTTTGCAACAATTGAAAATGTCTGCGCGCCGTCCTCCCAGAGGGCGCGCAGGCGGATCAGGTCTTTGCGTAAAGGTCGGCGTATTTCTGCCGAAGAACGTTCTTCTGCACCTTGCCCATGGCATTGCGCGGCAAGTCCTCGGCGAAGATGATGCGCTTCGGCTGCTTGTAACGTGCGAGCCGGTCGTGGAGCGCATGAAGAATGGCGCCTTCGTCAAGCGCTGTATTGGGTTTGCGCACCACGATGGCTGTGACGCCCTCTCCGAAATCGGGATGAGGAACTCCGATGACGGCACTTTCGGCGACGCCATCGAGTTGGTCGATCTCGCCTTCGACCTCCTTGGGGTAGATGTTGTACCCGCCGGAAATCACCAGGTCCTTGCTGCGACCGACAATATGGACATAGCCGTCCGTGTCGATCTTGCCGAGGTCGCCGGAGATGAAGAACCCGTCGGAGGTGAATTCGGCTGCCGTCTTTTCCGGCATTCGCCAGTAGCCCTTGAAGACGTTCGGCCCCTTGATTTCGATCATCCCGGTTTCATCGGGCGGCAGCACGGCGCCGGTGGCCGGATCCGTAACGCGCACCGTCACTCCGGGAAGGGGCAAGCCGACTGTTCCGGCGATCCGCGCTCCGTCATAGGGATTGGACGTATTCATGTTGGTTTCGGTCATCCCGTAGCGTTCAAGGATGGCATGACCGGTGCGCTTTTCGAACTCGACATGGGTTTCGGCAAGCAGGGGTGCCGAACCAGAAACGAAGAGGCGCATATTCGCGACCGCCTGCCTGTCGAGGCGGCTCTGCAGGAGGCGCACGTAAAAGGTCGGGACGCCCATCAGCATGGTCGCCTGCGGCATCAGCGCAACGACTTCGTCTGCATCGAATTTCGACAGCAGGAACATCGAGGCACCGGCAAGTAAAGTGACGTTGGTGGCAACGAACAGCCCGTGCGTGTGGAAGATGGGCAATGCGTGGATCAGCCGATCGCCAGATGTAACGCGCCAGCAATCACGCAAGGTCGTGGCGTTAGAAAGGAGGTTTCCATGCGTGAGCATCGCCCCCTTGGAGCGGCCCGTGGTTCCTGAGGTGTAAAGGATCGCCGCCAGGTCATCTGCCGAACATGACGCATCCACGAAATCAAGTGGTTCGTCCCTCGCAAGATCGAGCAACGAGCCCGTACCATCGGCGTCGAGCGTTTCAACGATTGCGCCATGAGCCTTTGCAATCGTTGCGACCGCCTCACGCTGAGCCGGCGAGACCACAACCAGCCGCGGCTCGGCATCGCCAATGAAGTAGTCGAGTTCGGCGAGCGTGTAGGCTGTATTTAGCGGCAGATAGACAGCGCCACAGCGAAGGCAGGCCAGGTAGAGGATTAGGGCTTGGGCGCTCTTTTCCACCTGCACGGCAACCCGATCGCCGGGACGAATACCGAGGGCGTCGATCGCACTGGCGATGCGGCCTGAAAGGTCGAGCGCCTCGTCGTACGTCCAAATCCGTCCGCCATTGATGCGGATGAATGGCGCATTGCCGGGTGCGGCGGCCCGTATGGCGTCGAAAAGATGGTTGCTCATGTCGGCCTCCTCCAATTGCTGTTTTACGACTCGCGCGAAAGTCCGCGAAGCCTGACGACTTTTGTGGCGTCCCCGTTCCGGCCGAGGAGATTTTTGACAGCCGGTGAGGCTGCAACTTCGCCACGCTGCGCCAGGGCCTCGTGGTTGGCTACGATGTCGTCGAGCTTGTAGAGATAGTTGACCATCAGGCCGTGCGCCTGCGCCATCGCCCTTGCCGAGTGGTCGCCGAGAAAATTCAGTCTTTCCAATCGCGCCCCGTTGCCCAGATGGAAACGGGCGACGGGATCAAGCGGGCGACCCTGCGGCGTGCGTTCGATCAAGAAATAGCGCGCCGCAAGAGGCAGCAACACGCGCTCCACCTCGGCCGCCTTGGCCTTGTCGTGTGCCCATCTCGGGTCGTCAAGTCGCGCCAGGGCCTTGCGATCGGCATCCGACGGCACGGGGCTGGCTGTCGAGGCACGCGCTTCGGCAAGCCAGCGGGCAAAGCCTGGAACGGGCGAGAGCGTCACAAAATTCTTCAGTCCGGGCAGGTCTCGCCGCAGGTCCTCGACGACCTGCTTGATCAGAAAATTGCCGAAGGAGATTCCGCGTAGGCCGTCCTGGCAGTTGGAGATCGAATAGAAGACAGCCGTCGTCGCCTCGTCGGCGTTGATCTGTTCTCTGCCTTCGTCGAGGACGTCCGCGATGGTGTTTGGTACCGACCGCGTGAGTGCAACCTCCACGAAGACAAGCGGTTCGTCGGCGAGGCGAGGATGGAAAAAGGCAAAGCAGCGACGGTCGGCTGGCGCCAGGCGGCGGCGCAACTCCTCCCAGCTGGCGATCTCGTGCACGGCTTCGTACTTGATGATTTTTTCGAGAATGTGAGCCGGCGTCGACCAGTCGATTGGCCGAAGAGTGAGAAAGCCGCGATTGAACCAGGAGCCGAACAGGTGGGCAAAGTCAGTGTCGATGGCGCGATATTCGTCCGCTTGCGCGGTTAAAGCGAGAAGTTGCTGACGCATCTGGACCAGCTTGGCCGTACCATTGGGCGCTTGGTTCAAACGGCGCAGGAGTTCCTGGCGTCGTGGTTCAGCTGCCTCATGGAGCGCCGTGATCGTCGCGGAGTTCTTTTCCGCAAGATAGGTTTTGATCGCCTGATCGAGTTTGGCCGTGTCTGGCCCGAACTTGTCGTAGAGCATTTGCAGAAACTGCCGCACGCCGTCGGCTTCGAGCTTACTCCACCGATCGAAGACCTCGGCAGCAATGGCCATCCCGGACGCCTCGCCGCGGCTCGACATCAGCATTTCACAGAGGGTTTCGAGATCGACTTTTGTCGCATCCGCCGGCGTGCGCGGGTCCGCAAACAAAAGCTTGCGTCCGCGATCCGTGATGTTTTGCAGCATGTCGCTGAAAAATGAGGTTCCAGGCATACCATCCTCCTCCTTGCTTGGCGGCGGTAAGGGCGTCCCCGTCGCCACCATTCTCATTTCCAAGGCTTCGCGGTATAGTATTTACATTGGCGCATGTCGCGTACAATGTCAATGAGTGTGTATACAAGAAATTGGCTTGAGTATTATGAAGGTGGAACGCATGTCTGAAAATGTTGGCAGGTGGCTTCGAGACGAGATTGAAAATGCTATTCTTTCCAATGAGTTCGCGCCCGGTGAACGGTTGGACGAAATGGTGCTCGCCACCCGGTTCGGTGTATCGCGGACACCCGTCCGCGAAGCGCTGATGCAGCTCAATGCGATTGGGCTTATCGAGATTCGCCCGCGCCGCGGGGCGGTCGTCATCGATCCGGCGCCGCACAGAATATTCGAGATGTTTGAGGTCATGGCGGAGCTCGAAGGTCTGGCCGGATCGCTCGCCGCCCGCCGGCTGGACGACGAATCTCGCGCGGCAATCACGGCTGCCCACAGGCGCTGTGAGCTGTCGGCCGGCGCCGGCGACAGCGACGCCTATTATTACGACAACGAGGAATTCCATAAGGCCATCTACGCGGCAAGCCGCAGCGAGTTCCTTGAAGAGCAGTGCCTGCAACTGCATCGGCGTCTGCGCCCTTACCGGCGGCTTCAGCTGCGCGTGCGAAACCGCTTGTCGACGTCCTTTTCCGAACATTGCACCATTGTCGATGCAATTTTCGCCGGAAACGGCGAGGAGGCTCGCCGCTTTTTGCGGGCACATGTCGGAATACAAGGCGAGAGGTTCAGCGATCTGGTCGCCAGCATGACGGCAAGATGAGGCCTGGTCGAAGCTGGCGCCACCGGCATTTCTCAAGCCCCGCGCTACCTGAAAAATATGAAGCGCAGTTTCGGCACAAGCAAATGCCGCCACAGCAGGTTTTGGCCTCATCAGGTTGTCTGCGTACATATCCGAACGTCGCAAAAAAGTTTCTCCGTGCCGCTCAAAGGCTTCTGGCGTATGCTGTAGGACACACGGTCCGAGCAGATGGAGGAGGAGCCATGAAGGTCGGTTCCTGGCTGCGCGATCAAGGCCTGGAACAGTACGAGGAAGCGTTCCGGCAAAATGACATCGATGCGGAAATACTTCGGGATCTTACCGCCGAAGACCTGATTGGGCTCGGAGTCACTTCAGTAGGGCACCGCCGTAAACTACTCGCTTCGATTGCAGCGCTGCGCGAGACCGTTCAAGTGTCCAGGCCAGCCGGCGATAGATCAGTCGCCACCGGAGCGGAGCGCCGCCAGCTCACCGTGATGTTTGTCGACCTCGTCGAGTCGACTGCGCTCTCGTTACGGCTTGACCCAGAGGAGATGAGCGAATTGCTGCGCCACTATCAGAGGGCCGTGGCGGGCGCAATTGCGCGGTTCGAGGGACACGTTGCCAAATACATGGGCGACGGCGTCCTTGCATATTTCGGTTATCCGCGTGCTCACGAGGATGAGGCCGAACGGGCCGTGCGGGCGGGGCTGGCGGCAGTCGAGGCAGTTCGGGATCTGCGACCACCGCATGGTGGGATGCTTCAAGCTCGGGTCGGCATCGCCACCGGCCTGGTGGTTGTCGGCGAGCTGGTTGGTGAAGGTGCAGCACGTGAGGAGACGGTCGTCGGCGACACGCCCAATCTCGCGGCGCGGCTGCAAAGTCTGGCCGAACCTGGAACCGTGGTGGTGGCATCCCGTACGAGGCAGTTAATCGGTGCTCTGTTTGATCTTGACGAACTCTGTTTCCAGCCGCTGAAGGGTTTTCCTGGTTCCGTACGCGCTTGGCGCGTGCTCGGTGAAAGCGCTGTGGAAAGCCGTTTCGAAGCCTTGCATGGGTCGGCCCTGACCCCGCTGGTCGGTCGCGACCGTGAGATTGGTGTCCTGCTGAAGCACTGGGAAGCAATCAAGGAAGGCGAAGGCCAGGTTGTGCTGCTTGCCGGCGAGCCCGGCATCGGCAAGTCGCGCCTTGTCCGGGCCTTGCGGCGGCGGGTGGAAAGCGAACCGCACACGACAGTCAGTCACTATTGCTCGCCGTATTATCAGAGCAGCCCGCTTCATCCGGTGATTGGCCTCCTGAAGCGGGCGGCCGGGTTCGCTGCAGGCGATCCCTCCGAAGCGAGACTGGACAAACTCGAGGGCCTGCTCGCGCTTTCAACTGAAGATGTCGCCGGCGTTGCCCCTTTGCTCGCGGCGCTGCTGTCGATTCCAGCAGGCGATCGCTATCCGCCCTTGGAGTTGAATTCGCATCTGCAGAAGGAGCAGACGCTGGAGGTGTTAGTCGATCAACTCATGGGGCTCGCGGCACATCAGCCTGTCTTGGCCGTGTATGAAGACATCCATTGGGCGGATCCGACCTCGCTGGAGTTGCTCGATCTGGTGATTGACCGCGTGCAGGGCTCGCGGGTACTGGTGCTTATCACGTTTCGTCCTGAGTTCCTGCCACCGTGGCTGCGCTACTCTCACGTCACTGCGCTGACGCTTAGTCGTTTGAGCCGACGGCAGGGCACAGCTATGGTCGAGAGGCTGACCGGTGGGAGGGAGCTGCCCGCCGAAGTACTGGACGACATCGTCGCAAAGACAGACGGCGTGCCTCTGTTCGTGGAAGAGCTGACGCGGGCCGTGATTGAGACCAACATGCTCAAGGACGAGGGCGACCATTACTCTCTCGCCAGTCCGCTGTCAGCTATTCCAATTCCAGCCACGCTTCAGGAGTCGCTATTGGCCCGGCTCGACCGACTGGTCTCTGCTAGGGAGGTAGCGCAGCTTGCAGCCGCAATCGGACGAGAATTCTCACACGAGTTGCTCGTGGCAGCCGCGGAGTTGCCGAAGAGCGACGTGGAGGATGCGCTGGCCGCCCTTATTGCGTCGGGATTGGTGTTCCGCCACGGGATTTCTTCGCAGGCGACCTACAGCTTCAAGCATGCGCTTGTACGCGATGCGGCCTATGCGACGCTTGTGCGGACGAAACGGCTGCGCTTGCACGCCGGGATCGCCAGGGCGATCGAGCACGGCTTCCCGGAAATCGTCCAGGGGCAACCCGAACTTTTAGCCCAGCACTACTCGGAGGCGGGACTGCCTGCACTGGCGATCGATTACTGGCTCAGGGCCGGGCAAGCCGCGATTGCACGCTCCGCAACGGCGGAAGCGATTACCCATCTGACAAGAGGGCTGGAACTGCTTGAACCCCTACCTGATGATACTGCACGGCGCCGGCAGGAACTCGAGCTGCAAGTCGCTCTTGGCGTCGCCCTGATGATTGCCAAGGGTTGGGCAGCGCCGGAGGTCGGGCGTACCAACGCGCGAGCGCGCGAATTATGCGCGCAGCTCGGTGGCTCAAATCGGCTCTTGCCCGTCCTCTACGGGGACTGGGCCTTCCACGTCGTGCGCGCGGAATTGGAGGCGGGGCGAAAGGCAGGAGAGGAGCTGCTCCTTCGCGCCCGAGAAGAAGGGGATGTATCGGCTGAGACTGTCGGCAACCGCATCGTTGGAACCGATGCCTTCCTTCGCGGCGAGCTGGTCATCGCCCGCGAATATCTGGAGAGGTCGCTCGCCCTTTATGACCCGCAGCAACACCGCTCCCTCGCCTTCCTATTCGCCCAGGACCCCCGGGTAGCAGGGGTGTCCGTCCTATCCTGGACGCTGTTCGCTCTTGGCTATCCCGTTCAGGCTCAGACGAAGAGCAACGAGGCGTTGACGGACGCAAGGGAACTGTCCCACCGCAACACCCTCGGCTATGCCCTGCTTTATGGCTGCATCCTGTCGCAGCTTCGCGGCGACTGGCGAGAGGCGCGGGAACGAGCAGACACACTGATCACGCTCGCGAGAGCGCAGGGCTCTCCACACTTTCTTGGGGCAGGAATGGTCATTCGAGGCTGGACGCTGGGAGAGACAGGCGAGTTACAGGCGGCCATCACACAGGTTCAAGAAGGTTTGGGGTCGTGGCAGACGACTGGAGCGAGATTCCTGGTTCCATTTTTTCTAAGCTTGCTCGCGCACCTCGAAACCCGAGCCGGCAAAGCGAAGACGGGGTTGGATTTGCTGACCGACGCGCTGGGTCGGGTGCGCGAAACTGGTGAGCGGTGGTTCGAGGCGGAGCTCCATCGGCTGTCAGGCGAACTGATGCTGCAGTTGCCTATGGTTGATCGAGCCAGGGTGGAGGCACGGCTCCGGCGCGCGATTGATGTCGCCCGAGGGCAACACGCCGACTTGTGGGAGTTGCGCGCGGCGACAAGTCTCGGCCGGCTACAGATCAGGGAGAATCGGGGCGACGAAGCTCATGATCTGCTCGCGCCCCTCTATCACAAGTTTACCGAAGGGTTCGCGACATCGGACCTGCAATCGGCCCAACGTGTTCTTTGCGAGGCCGACGACCGCCGAACGTGATCACAGACCTCGGCAGCCCAAGGGTGCCGGCTCCGACCAGCGTTCATGGACCATAAGGATCGGTCCTCGTTGTCGGTCGGCTCGAAACCGGCCCTGGCTTTAGCGTGGCGACACAGGCTCTCTTGCGCTTGCTCGAACTCGATGCAGCGCGCTCCATACCGCAAAAAGCGCCATTGGAGCGGCCGCCAACATCGCCCACTTCGACACGCGGACGTCCAGTCCGGGCGCCCTAACATTGTCTAGGCAGATCTTGGCGAGCGCCACTGCATAGTAAGTGATTGCGATCACAGAGAAGCCTTCGACCGCTTGCTGGATATGCAATTGAGCGCGGGTCCGTTCATCCATCGAGCTAAGCAGCGACGCATTCTGATCTTCAGGCGAACCTGGATCGTTGTTCTTAGCAGATCCCCAGCAAGTCTAGCCCTGCGGCCAGTTCAGTGAGGAGTGACTATCGCCGAGGCCAGTTGTCGAAGGTTAAGGGTGCCGATGGCCGCTCCCGTCGAATCCGTCACGGCGGCGTCCTCATCAGCGCGTCGATCGGTCAATATCCTCATTGCATCTTCGATCGTTGTTCCCGATGCGATGTTCGTGCCGTCCAGCCGGTGCCCGGGTTCGGCCGGCGTCATAATCGCATCCACGTGGATGACCCGTCCCCGATTGACCTCCTTCACGAAGTTGGCGATGTATTCGTCGGCCGGTCTAAGGACGATGTCCTGGCTGGTGCCTTGCTGAATGACCTCGCCGTCCCGAAGAATGGCTATCTGGTCACCCAGGCGGAGGGCCTCATCGAGATCGTGAGTGATAAAAACGATCGTCTTTTTGATCTCCTTTTGCAGGTCCAGCAGGACGGTCTGCATGTCCATCCTGATCAGCGGATCAAGTGCCGAGTATGCTTCGTCCATCAGCAGGACCGGCGCGTCGTTGGCGAGCGCGCGGGCAAGGCCGACGCGTTGCTGCATGCCGCCTGAAAGCTGATTGGGATATTTTTGTTCGAATCCCTTCAGTCCGACGCGCTCGATCCATTGCATGGCGGTCTCGACGCCTTTGGCGCGAGGGACACCTTGGACTTCCAATCCGTAGATCGCGTTTTCAAGCACGTTGCGATGCGGAAGCAGCGCAAATTTCTGAAACACCATTGCCGTCTGGTGACGACGAAACTCCTGCAGTTCCGCGGGGTTCATCTTGACTACGTTGACACCCTTGACCAGGACCTCGCCTGCGGTCGGATCGATCAAACGGTTGATATGCCTGATCAGCGTGGACTTCCCGGAGCCCGACAGGCCCATGATCACCTGAATGCAACCAGCCGGCATCTCGATGTTGATATCTTTCAGACCAAGCACGTGTCCGTGCTTTTCGTTCAGTTCGGCTTTGGTAAGACCGGTCCGGACGGCGTCGACATAGGCAGCGCCGTTGGGCCCGAATATCTTGTAAAGGTTGCGTATTTCTATCCCTTCGAAGCGGTTATCAGCCATGGACCACCTCCCGGTGCTTCTGCAGGCGGTGTCCGTATGCCTGGCTCACCCGGTCGAAGATGATTGCGATGCCCACGATGGCGAGTCCATTGAAGATCCCCAATGTAAAATATTGATTGGCGATGGCCTTGAGAACGGGCTGACCGAGACCCTGCACGCCGATCATCGAGGCGATAACCACCATGGCAAGCGCCATCATGATCGTCTGGTTGATTCCGGCCATGATCGTCGGGAGCGCCAGAGGCAATTGAACATTTCTCAGCTTTTGCCAGCTTGAGGAGCCAAAAGCATCGGCCGCCTCCAGGACATCCTTGTCAACGAGGCGGATGCCAAGGTTGGTCAACCGGATCATCGGTGGTATCGCATAGATCACGACTGCGATAAGTCCTGGCACGCGTCCGATGCCAAGCAGCATGACCACGGGTATCAGGTATACGAAGCTGGGCATCGTCTGCATCACGTCAAGGAGTGGATTGATCACTCTCTGGACCCGGTCCGACCGCGACATGAGGATTCCAATCGGGATTCCGATCGCGATGGACAAGATGGTGCAGACCAGGATCATCGAGATGGTCCGCATGGTGTCGTCCCACATGTCGAGGTAGCCGATTGCCAGCAAGGTCAAAAGACAGGCCAAGACCACCTTGACGCTTCGGCTGCCGGCCCACGCGATGGCTAAAATCATCAGCGTAATAATCGGCCATGGCGTCTGTGTCATGAAACGCTCTGCGGCCATCAGGAAGTGCTGCAGCGGCGAGAACATGTTTTCGATACCTTCACCGTATGCGCGGGTGAACGATCTGAATCCGTCGTCGATCGCCTTCTTGAGATTGCGAAGAGCGTCATCATCCATGTGCGGGAATTTGTAAAACCATTCCATGCGGTTCCCCTTTGCTTGAAAAGAGCCGGCCAAATTCTTCTTATTTTCGGCCTTTGCGTATGCGGTGCGCATGGATACGCACCGCACACAGGACTTACAGAGAAGCTTCGATCTTCTCTGCTGCTTCAGGCGAGACCCACTTGCTCCAGAGGTCCTTGTTTTCTTTCAGGAAATGTTTCGCACCATCTTCGCCGGACGCTTGATTTTCAGTCATCCAGGCCATCAACTTGCCGACCGTGTCATTGCTCCAGGAGCGCTTTTCGAGATAGCTCATGACTTCGGGACCGACCTTTTCCGAGAATGGTTTGGCCACAAGGGTTACGACCTTGTCGACGGGCCAGGCATTCGGCTTCGGATCAGGGCAATCGGCCACGGTGTTGCAGCGCTTCCATTCGGCCGCATCATGGGGCACACCGGCATCCAGCTTTACCATCTCATACTTGCCGAGAAGCGCAGTGGGAGCCCAGTAATATGTCGCAAAGCCCTGCTGGCGCTCATAGGCTTTTGCAATCGCCCCATCGAGGCCGGCAGCCGAACCAGTGTCAACAAGGGTGAAACCCGCCTTGTCAGCGTCGAAAGCCTTGTAGAGTTGCGAAGTGACGATCGTTCCTCCCCAACCCTGGGGCCCGTTGAAAATCGCTCCCTTCTTCGAATCCTCCGCATCGGGGACAAGTTCGGGATGCTTCAGCATGTCGGGGATTGTCTTGAGGTCGGGATGAGCCTCGGCAAGATACTTCGGTATCCACCAGCCTTGAACGCCGCCATCGGGAAGGGGGGAGCCGACTTGAATGATCTGCCCCTCTTCCGTTCCCTTCTTCACGACATCCGGCAGAAGGTCGATCCAAGCTTCGGGCGCAATATCCGGCTGGCCCTTCTCCGCCATCGAAGTGATGGTCGGAACCGTGTCACCAACGGTGATGTCAGCATTACATCCATAGCCTTCATTCAGAATAATCTTGTCGAGGTTTGAAAGAACCTCTGCGCTTTGCCAATTCATGCTGGCAATCGTCACGCTTCCACATTCTGCGGCGCTGACAAGCGATGTTGCGCCAAGAAGGCCGAACATCAGGCATGTTGATGCAAGGAGTTTGTTCATTATCGTTCCCTTTGTTGAGCGGCGCTTTTTTGAAGCGGGGCGCTGCGTTAGCCCGCGCATGCGGTCGTCAGGAGACGTCTCCCATACTCACCGATTTTTTGGATGCTGCCGAAAGTCCTTCCGAAACGGCGGCTTCCAGGCCAAAAGCGCGCATCGCCTCGATCGCCGCTGCGGTCGTGCCCCGATAATCGAGAAACGAATTAACGACGTTGTTCGGACAGTCATCTCGATGCTCGAGCAAAGCCCCGGCCCCTATCAGCAACGTGTTCACGGCGCGCCGTGCGATATCTGTGGGAAGGCCGTGGTCGACGGCATCTTTCATCATCGCGGCGGCAAACAGCGCCGGAAACGCGGGCCCCGACCCGGACAAGCCAGTCAAATAGTCAAGATCGCTTTCGCCATTCACTTCGTCTTCGACGCCAAAAGCATGAAAGATGCGACGTGCGATGCGTCGATCGGCCTCGTCCATGCCACCTGATGCAATCCAGGGCGTATAGGATCGGCCAACTTCAGCGGCGGCGTTGGGTATGGCGCGGACAACACGGCTCGTTTGATGATGTGCCGCAAGCTGGTCCAGGCGGATTCCTGCCATAACAGAGATGACGAGTTTGCCGTGGGCATCGACCGACAGAGAGGGCCAATCGGCCGGACGGACAGAAACGATGATCACGTCCGATCGGTCCGCAAGTTCCTGGTTGTCTTGCGTGCAGGGAACGTTCGGAAAAGTCGCGGGCCTCTCATGCCGATAGGAAAGCGTGAGTGCTTCGTGCTCAACAACGCCCTTGTTGAGGATCGCATTGGCAAGGGCTTTCCCAAGCCACCCTCCGCCACCGATCACGCCGATCCTGATTGAATCCTGCATCCGCTTCTTCTCATTTCGGTTTATAGCCATGCCTGGCAAAGAAGCGGTCAAGCTCTCTTTGCTGGGGGATCTGGCCGGTGTAGATCGCGATATATTCGGGAATGCGCTTCATTCGCACCGCGATCTCTTCGCGGGACTGCATCGAGATGTAGCCAATCTGAACGAGATAGGTCGTCCGGGCTCGGACGTCGGCTGGTGTTTCCTCGTATCCAAAGCGCACGAACATCCGCTTGAGCGCCTCAAGCCGAACTTGATCTGCCTTCTGGACTTCCAAAAGAATCTCTTCGGATTGCAGCGCCCAACTGCGCACTGCAAATTCGAACTTGGAGTCAAACAAGTTTTGATCGATCCAGCAGTCGAAAACGTTAAGCATGGCTTCGGCAAGTGATTCCGCGTAGGCTTCACTCTGCTTTATTATGTTTCCTGTGTTTTTTTCTCGCCATCGCCCAATCAGGCCGGCAAGCAATTCTTCGCGATCCTTGAAGAACCAATAGAAGCTCGTCCGAGAAAGGTTGAGTTTCTTGGCCAAGGGGAGAATTTTCACTGAATCAACGCCCGACTCCAGCAGAGATTCGTAGGCCGCTTCCAGCCATCCCTCCTGCGATCCGCGCCAGCCGGTATCGTTCAAAGCCTGCTCCATGATTGACCTCCTAACAAAAAATAAAACCCGACTCAAGAAAAATGTACACATATGTCGACAAAAACGACTTAAGTGTTTTGTTTGTTGACACATATGTACATTTCCGCGTAGCGTCTAGCGCAACCGTCCTAGTCCGGAGCCCGACAGATGTCGAACGATCCTCTCCTCCAGCCGTATCAGCTCAAGCACCTGAAGCTTCGCAACCGCATCATCGTAACGTCGCACGAGCCGGCATACCCTGAAGATGGTATGCCCAAGGAGCGCTATCTCGCCTACACGGTGGAAAGGGCAAAGGGCGGTGTCGCCATGACGATGACGGCCGGCTCTGCGGCTGTTTCGAAAGACAGTCCGCCCGTCTTCAACAACCTGCTCGCCTACAAGGACGAGATCGTGCCGTGGGTGAAGGCAATGACCGATGCGGTCCATGAGGAAGGGGCGGCGATCATGATCCAGCTCACTCACCTCGGCCGTCGCACGCGCTGGGACAAGGGCGACTGGCTTCCCGTTGTCGCACCGTCGCATCAGCGCGAGGCCTCACACCGGGCTTTCCCCAAGAAGATCGAGGATTGGGACATCGAGCGCATCATAAAGGATTTTGCCGACGCTGCAGAACGCATGAAGGCCGGGGGCATGGACGGCGTCGAACTGGAGGCCTACGGACACCTGCTTGACCAGTTCGCGTCCCCGCTGACAAACGAACTCGAAGGTCCTTACGGCGGTTCGCTCGACAATCGTATGCGCTTCTGTCTGGATGTTCTAGAAGCGATCCGGAAACGGGTCGGAGAGGAGTTCATTCTGGGAATACGCTACACCGCTGATGAGTGTCTTCCCGGCGGCACCGGCAAGGCTGACGGCCTCGAAATTTCGAAGCGCCTCAAAGAAAGCGGCCTCATTGACTACTTGAATGTGATCCGCGGTCATATCGACACCGACGCTGGCCTCACAGATGTCATCCCGATCCAGGGTATGGCGAACTCCCCGCACCTCGATTTTGCAGGTGAAATTCGCGCCGCGACGGATTTCCCCACCTTTCACGCGGCCAAAATCCCGGATGTTGCAACTGCCCGCCATGCGATTGCGTCGGGCAAGGTCGATATGGTCGGTATGACCCGCGCTCATATGACGGACCCGCACATCGTTCGCAAAATCATGGAGAAGCGCGAGGAGGACATCCGTCCCTGCGTCGGCGCCAACTACTGTTTGGACCGCATTTACCAGGGTGGGGCGGCCTATTGCATCCACAATGCCGCGACCGGCCGCGAGCTGACTATGCCACATGTGGTCAAAAAGGCGGACATTCGTAAGAAAGTTGTCGTCGTCGGCGCAGGCCCAGGAGGGCTCGAAGCCGCAAGGGTTGCAGGCGAGCGCGGACATGACGTCGTTGTATTCGAGGCGGCCAACGATCCCGGCGGCCAAATCCGCTTGACGGCACAAAGCGAGCGCCGCAGGGAAATGATCAGCATCATCGACTGGCGGATGACCCAGTGCGAAAAGTACGGTGTAGTCTTCCGTTTCAACACCTGGGCGGAAGCCGACATGGTGGAGGCGGAGAGGCCCGACGTGGTGATCATCGCCACCGGTGGCATGCCGCATACAGACGTCCTGTCCACGGGTAATGAACTGGTCGTCTCGGCCTGGGACATCATTTCAGGTGACGTCAAACCAGGAACGAACGTTCTGATCTTCGATGACGCGGGCGACCACGCAGGGCTGCAGGCTGCCGAGTTCATTGCCAAGGCGGGCGCCAAGGTGGAAATCATGACACCTGACCGTTCCTTCGCCCCGGAAGTCATGGCGATGAACCTCGTGCCCTATATGCGTTCGCTGCAGAACCTCGACGTCACCTTCACCGTGACCTTCAGGCTTGAAGCGGTCGAAAAGAACGGCAATCAGCTCATTGCCCATGTCGGCAGCGATTACGGCGGTGTTGCGAAGCAGCGCACAGTCGACCAGGTCGTCATCAACCACGGGACAATCCCGCTCGATGAGCTTTATTTCGAGCTGAAACCCTTTTCCACCAATCTCGGCGAAATTTCGCAGCAGCAATTGGTCGCCGGCGAACCCCAGACTGTCGTGCGCAATCCTGAAGGGAAATTCCAGCTCTTCCGGATCGGTGATGCTGTGGCGGCTCGCAACACCCATGCTGCCATCTACGATGGGTTGCGGATCGCCAAGGATATCTGACGAAAGAACGCGGTGCCGCCGGGCAGGGCAGTCGAAGCCTGGATGTTTGTGGATGCGGCGTTTGCAGCATTCTGATCGTTCACCAATGCGCCATGGTCGCACGGCTCAATTCTTCAAAACTTTCCGCGCTGAAGCGGCCGGAGATGACGTGAGAAAGGATGACCCCCATGAAAATTCTGGTCCCCGTGAAGCGGGTGGTTGATTACAATGTGAAGATCCGCGTCAAGCCGGATGGCACGGGCGTCGAGCTTGCCAACGTCAAGATGTCGATGAACCCGTTCGACGAGATCTCGG
>NZ_FMTM01000013.1 GCF_900099775.1 Rhizobium mongolense subsp. loessense
CACCAATGGCCGGGTTCGCAAATGGCTTTCGCGAGAGGTGGATCCCCTGTCGATCAGCGACGGCGAGCTGAGAGACATCTGCGACCGGCTCAACTCGACGCCGCGGAAGTGCCTGGGCTACCGAACGCCCGCGGAAGTCTTCCGCAAGAAACTGCTCGCGCAAATGCGACGTGTCGGTTAGCGTCACACGTGCAGGTCGCAATTCGGCTTGAACTCACACCGCAAAGTTAAAGTGTCCTGTTTCTGCAAAGTAAGAATGTCACTCTCCCCGGGTTTTGATGACCTGGGAGATTGCGGATGGGACTGATTGCGATGAGCGAGCGTGATCTGCAGCGGATCGAGATTTTGTTGAAAGTGATCGACGGCCGCATGACGCTGGTGTCGGCGGCGCATGTGCTGGATCTGAGTACGCGCCAGGTGCGTCGTCTGCTGGAGCGGATCAGCACTGGCGGTGCGGCATCGATCCGGCACAAGGCGATCGGTCGGCCGTCGAACAACCGGATCAGCGACGGTGTTCGGGATTACGCCGTGACGCTGGTGCGCGAACGGTATGCGGATTTCGGTCCGACGCTGGTGGCCGAGAAGCTTGCCGAACGCGATGGATTGCGGGTGTCGCGCGAGACGCTGCGCACATGGATGGTGGATGCTGGCCTGTGGCTATCACGCAAGCAGCGGCGGACGTTTCATCAGCCGCGCTTGCGGCGTGAAGCCTATGGCGAACTGGTACAGATCGACGGGTCCGAGCATCGCTGGTTCGAGGATCGTGGTGATCCGTGCTCGCTGCTGGTGTTCGTCGACGATGCGACCGGCAGGTTGATGCAGTTGCGCTTTGTCCGCTCGGAAAGCGCCTTCAGCTATTTCGAGGCGCTGGCGCTTTATCTGAAGCATCACGGCGCGCCTGTGGCCTTCTATTCCGACAAGCATTCGGTGTTTCGGGTGGCGAAGAAGGACGCCAAGGGTGGCCAGGGCATGACCCAGTTCGGGCGTGCGCTTTCAGAGTTAAACATCGAGATTCTTTGTGCAAATTCGAGTCAGGCCAAAGGTCGCGTCGAGCGGATGAACCGGACGCTGCAGGATCGGCTGGTCAAGGAATTACGGCTGGCGGGCATCTGCGACATGGAGACTGGCAATGCGTTTTTGCCTGGTTTCATGGAGTACTATAACCAACGCTTCGCAATCGTCCCTGCCCGGTCCGAAGACCTGCACCGGCCGATGAATCTGGCACCGGAGCGGCTACAGGAGATCCTGTGCAAGCGTGAGCAGCGTTATGTCGGAGCGCAGCTGACGTTCTCGTTCGAGCGCCAGCGGATCATGCTGGAAGAGACCGAGGTGACGCGCGGCCTGGCGGGTCGCTATGTCGAGACCTATGCCTATGCCGATGGTCGATTGGATGTGCGCTGGAAGGGGCATTCCCTGCCCTACACGACATTCGACAAGGACCAGCGGGTGACACATGCGGCGATCACCGGGCAGGCTGATGAGCGGATCATCGCTCATCGCGTCGACGCGTTTTGTTGGTCGTGACTAGAGAACCTGCGGCCATTGCTGGTGGGCGTGCATGACGGTGAGGATCTCGACGTCTCGACTTATGCGGTAGGGAATGATGTAGGGAATGTCGGCCAGCACGAGCTCGCGCGTGCTCTTGATACGACCAGGCCGCCCACTGGTAGGGTACTCCGTTAACGCATCCACGGCAGTGACAATCCGCGCCACGACGCGAGCCGCCGGATCCGGATCGTCTTTCTCGATATACGCGCCGATCTCATCAAGTCGCCGCAACGCCCGCAGCGTCCAACGAATACGCTTCATGATTGGCGGGCAAATTTGACGTACTTCCTGACGACTTTCGCCACATCTTCATCGCTGGCGAACTCACCCCGGTCGGCATCGGTCAACCCGGCTTCAATCTCGGCAAGCTGCCATTCCTGCTGCTCAACGAAAGCTTCGATGGCCTCTGCAGCCATATAAGAGCGGGACCGATCCAGCTTCTCAGCGAGCTGATCCAGCTTGCTCGCGGTTTCATCTTTTACACGCACGGTAAACGCAGCGGTCATGGGATCTAACCTTCCTTGGTTCACTTTGATTATCGATGAACCGCACTGGTGCGTCAAGGTTCAAAACACTTCTTCAAAGCATCCGCTACGCGACTGATCCGGTTTTTCTGTGCTTAGAAACGTGCTGGTGGGGCCTGTAGCTCAATGGTTAGAGCCGTCGGTCGCTTTCATTGAGCACCTTGTTCATGCTGTAGAGGTCGTCGGCTGTGAATCCTGGCCAGAGGAAGTGCACAGCGGCCCAATGCACGAACTTGCGGTTCATGGCGCCGGTCGCCGTCAAACCTATGCCACCTCTTCGTCAGCATAGGCCACCGAAAGAAGCATGCCGCGAAGAAGTGGTGACAGCGCGGCGACATCGACGTCACCTTGCAGGTTGATTTCCGGAAGCATCGTGCGGCTTTGTTCCTACCCCGCCCCATTCAGGTGGAAGTGAGTATCAACCGGCGACGGAACAATTGCTACTGAGAAAGCTAAAGCCGAAGGGGTGCCTCTCACCCGCCCCCGCTCCGCCCTTTCAACCCGGCCCAGCCGGTCGGATCGGGGGCTGACCGGCAGAGCGAGCCGCGTGCCAGTGTCGCGTTTCTAACTGGCTGGCGAACTCGCAGCCCTATTCAGCCTTGACATGGGTGTAGCCAAAAAAAAGATAGTGTGCTCAGTTCGCCAAACTTGTTAGTTGATAGCGCCCAAGCTCGGCCAGATTCGCATGCGAATGTCCTACGGACTACTCGGAAGACCGGCGCGCGCAAGGTCTGCGGCGGCTTGATCGAGAATGGAAGTATCTCGGAAGTTCCAGGTCTGCCGCCACGACTGGATCGTCGCCCCCGGAGCTAACTTGAGCATCTTCTCGACGGCAGCTCGAGCGTCCGCTTGGCGCCCGAGACGCATGTACGCGATGGCTAGTTGCAATGGAGCGTCAGCGAATTCCGTGGTCTTCAGCGCCTCAACTGCGTCTTCGTTCTTACCAAGCACGATAAAGATGAAACCTCGCACGTAATTAACGAACCACGACAATCCCGGATCCCGCGCGGCGGCAGCGGCAGTCAACTCCAATGCCTTTTCCGGCTGACCGGCCTGTAAAAAAATGCTTCCTCCATCCGTGAGCGTGAAGGCGTTATACGGTGCCGCCGCGATGGCCCTGTTCATTGCCACAACGGCCCCGTCATGATCCCGCTTCAGCGTCAGGAGCCAAGCGTTGAGCCAGTTTGCCAGTCTCGTTACCTGCGGGCTTAGGTTCTTGTTTGCGAGGACTTTGTTCACTAACCGCTCCGCCTCCTGAAGATCTTCCTGCGGGTTAGCACTGTGGAGCAACGCAACTTTTAACCAGTGAGACCAACCCAGCTCCACGGTCAGCAAGGGGGAGCCTGGGAACGCCTGCAGCCCCTGGCGTGAAATTTCACCTGATCGCTCGAGACCTTCCTTCGTGTAAAGGTTCAACTGGCTTTCGGCGCGCAGGTAGTAGTCGTATTCCGCGAGGTTGGTGCTGTCCTTACCCCAAGCCTGACTGTAATCCGCTTTGCGAATGGCTCCGAATTCACCCGTCATCGCCCCCACGATCTTGCCGGTCAACTCATCCTGGAGCGCCCACGGGTCGGTTCCGGACTTGTCGAACCGGTCTGCCCAGACATGGTCCCCAGTCTTGGCGTTGACGAGTTGCGCAACAATGCGCACCCTATCGCCTTCCTTGCGCACACTGCCCTCGACGACATAGCCAACGCCCAACTCCTTGCCGATCTGGCGGATGTCGCCTTCCTTGTCCTCATATGCAAACGACGACGTTCGCGAGACCACGGCAATGTCAGAAAAGCGCGAGAGGATGGCGATGACGTCGTTCGCCACTCCTTCACCCAAGTAAGCTAGGCTCTTGTCGGCACTCAGATCCTTGAAGGGAAGCACAGCGACAGATGGGATCGTACTGGAAACTGGAGGAGAGCTCACTGTCCGCGGATAGTACAGCGCCATCCAGGCGGCCAGCACGACCACGATGGCTGCCGGGACTCCAAGTGCCCACCACAATCGGCTGATCCCGCGCTTGTGCAGAATGCGTCGGCGGGACGGGGCGTCGATGCGGACGTGGTAGACGTCGATAGGTTCCTCGATGTTCTTAACCTTCTGTCGCCCTGCGGAGTCGAAACGAAACGCGAGTTTTTTCTCAACCTCCTTCGCCACCTTACCTGAAATACAGATTCCGCCTGGAAGCGCGAGTTGCTCCAGTCTGGCCGCGACGTTCACGCCTTCGCCATACCGGTCGTCGCCATCCACGATCACTTCGCCGATGTTAATGCCAATGCGGACGTTGAACCTCTCCGCCTCGGCTACAGAAGCGTTGCGCTCTGCCATTCCGCGCTGGAGAGACACGGCACATTCGACAGCGTCGACCACGCTTCCGAATTCCGCGAGGAGGCCGTCACCCATGAGCTTGAAGACCCGCCCATGATGGCTCGCAATCTCGGGCTCAAAAAGCTCAGTGCGTCGCGCTCGAAGACGGTCAAAGGTGCCCGCTTCATCTCGCTCCATAAGTCTGGAGTATCCGACCACGTCGGCGGCCAGGATTGCAGACAATCTGCGCTCCATGACTTGGCTCCCACCATGAATTGTGCGGCAAACACTATACATGAATTCGTCCCATGTTTCACGCGAGCTACAGAGTAGTTAATGGCTGCTTCGCAGAGGACTTTATTCTTTTGAGGACTGCTATGCCGCCGTGGGATCGCGATCCGATGGTCTTTCTGGATCAACCCAGGGACGAAAAATCTTTCTGCTGGAAATTCTACGAACATTCTCAGCGGCCGACTTTGATAAACTGGCAAGTCTAAACTCACTGCCTGGAGCTCGGCCATCTCTTTCGAGTTCGTAGATGTCCGATGGCAACCACGTCACAACAAGACCAGATAGGGTATGCTACCTCCCACTCGAGAAGACGTAACACGACGATATGGCCATCCGCATCAGGCTACGCTCGACGAATATTTGCCACCAGAGTGCAGATGCCATTCTTATGTCGGGCAAATCTGACAGTGATCGTCTTCGCCAACCTGGGGTGGTTCCTTTATCGCGTGTCGTCTTCCTCCAAGTGGCCATGTCTGATATTCCGCACGACAAGCGAAATTCCCAAGACGACGACAGGCACGGAGATTGCCGTCACAATTTCTGATCCAAACTCGATGCCAAACAAGTGTACTCCTTTGGCGACATATCCAATCAGTCCGACGACATAGTACGATATGGCAGCAACGGAGAGGCCCTCAACGGTCTGCTGCAGGCGTAATTGCATTTTTGCCCTGCGGTCCATGGAGTTTAGCAGCGTCATGTTGATCCGCTCCAGCTCAACATCGATCCAGCTCCTTAGCAAGGATGTGGCACGAGCCAGTTTGCGCGAGAGATTTGCCTGACGCTCCTCTATGGATTGGCAGGTTCGCATCGCCGGTGCCAGGCGCCGCTCCAAGAAAGCACCAAGGCTCTCGCTCCCGGATGTCGCTGTTTCGGCAAGCGCCCGAATGCGCTCCTGGACAATTTCGTAGTAGGCCCGGCTGGCACCGAACCGGTAAAGACTCATCGCAGCATTCGCTTCGAGTTCGGCCGCCAGACGGGTAATTTCGGCAAGCAGTGGATCGGCTTCGTCGCGAGCGTGCTGCTTCATCCGCTGAGTGACCGCCGTCAGGCTAGCTTCTATCCGGCGGATCTCGGGTGACAGCGATTGTGCTAAAGGCAATGCCATCATTGCAAGTGTTCTATAGGTCTCAATGTCCAGAAGCTTCTGAACGAGCGCGCCACGCGAGCTGTCGGATAGACCGCGGTCAATAACGAGGATCTTTGTCAGGCCATCCCCATCTGGACGGAAATCCGTAAGAATGGTGGCCTCCCCGCTTCTGAGGTCACTGCGGCAAAGGCTCGTCCGATCGAAAACGGCGAGGTCCTTCTGTGTCTCTTCAGTGTCAGGTCTGATCTCCAGTCGTATTCCCGAGATGAAGGGTCCGGGTTGCGAAAATCCGTCACCGAATGGATGCACGGGGATCTCAGCCCCGAACTTTTCCGGAGCGGGGCTGTCCCAGAAATAGGTCGAGAATTCCGTGTGGCGTTCCCATCTCAGCGTTCCTTGTCCCCAGCTGATCGCATGGTGATTGGTTTCGTGAGACGGAGGCGGCGATCCGCTCGATTGGGAGAGCCGCTTTACGATATCATGATCCTGTTCGGGCCCGCTGTCCGTCAAGAAAGCAAGCTGAAAGATGACGCGAGGCACCGAAATAAGGGCGTATGGCCGAGCGTGGATTTCGCCCACCGCTCTTTCACGAAGAGCGGCCGGTCTGAAAGCAAAAACACCCCTGCTCATTTGACCCCCAGGCAACAGTTGAGTTTCTCACCCGTTGCCATGCCGCAAATGTCATGTAAATCAATTTGTTAAGCTAGGTCGAGTTTAATCGATTATAGGGCAGCAGTCCGCCTAAACGACGAATGTGTAAGCCGCCTCGCGACTTGCCTCCCCCGGCCAACTTCGGCACGCAATGCGGATCATATCAGCCGACCTGCACACGAAGGCCCCAAACGATATGCCGGAAGCGGCAGCGGGAGGGCGGCGTCTTCGGGCAGCCGACAGCCACCGTCGCGGCAGGCTCCCGCCCTCCCCTCGCCTACCCAGCTCTCAATACGCCACCACACTATGCAGGCGTGCGGCATCTTTGGCCGTTTCAAGCAGCTTGCGCAGCTGCCTTCAATGGGATCTCGACGTCGATTTCCAAAATCGACACGTGCTCATTGCGATCCATCTTTACTTGGACCTTGTCATTGTCGAGCTGTACGTGCTTGGCAATCACCGCAAGGATTTCCTCGCGCAGCAGCGATACAAGGTCTGAACCCGTCGACGAGCGTTCGTGGGCCAGAAGCACCTGCAGGCGTTCACGGGCCGCAGGAGCGGTTTTCTTCTTGCCGAAAAGACTGAAGATGTTCATGCGGCCCTCCGTCCGAATATCTTGCCGAAGAGACCGCGCTTTTCCCCGGGGATTGTGATCGGAACTTCCTCACCGGCAAGCCGGCGGGCGGCATCGAAATATGCCATCGCGGGTGCACAGCGGCTATCAGCGAGCGTTACAGGTGCGCCAATATTGGAGGCGCGTAGAACATCCATGCTTTCGGGAACAATGCCTAGCAGCGGAATGGAAAGGATCTCCAGGACGTCATCGACCTTGAGCATATCGCCCCGTTCGGCTCGGTTGGCATCGTAGCGGGTCAGAAGCAGATGCTTCTCCATCCGCTCGCCGCGTTCTGCCTTGGCTGTCTTGGCGTCCAATAGGCCGATGATGCGGTCCGAATCACGGACCGAAGAAACTTCGGGGTTGGTGACGACAACGGCGATATCGGCATGGCGCATCGCAAGGGTCGCCCCACGTTCGATGCCTGCGGGGCTATCGCAGATGATCCAGTCGAAGTGGCGCTTCAGGTCGGTCATGACACGTTCGACACCCTCAGGCGTCAAATTGTCCTTGTCGCGTGTTTGCGATGCCGGGAGCAGAAACAGCGTCTCGAGTCGCTTGTCGCGTATTAGCGCCTGGGGGAGCTTGGCATCGCCTTGTATGACGTTGATCAGGTCGTAGACGACCCTTCGCTCCGCACCCATCACGAGATCGAGATTGCGCAGCCCGACGTCAAAATCGACGACGACCACTTTTTCGTTCCTCTGCGCCAGAGCCGCTCCAAGCGCGGCGGTAGAAGTTGTCTTGCCAACTCCGCCTTTGCCTGAAGTGACGACGATGACTTTCCCCATCTTGCTCTCCTGTGTCCTAGCCGGCTTTCGGCTCAGATAAGTTTCTCTGCCATGATCGTGTCGTCTTCCAGCCAGAGCTGGACAGCTTGTCCTCGAAGGTTCGAGGCCATGTCTTCGGCGGTCTTGTAGACGCCATCAATCGCGACTAGCTCTGCCTCGAGCTTTCGGCAGAAGATCCGCGCGGACGCATTGCCGACCGACCCCGCCATGGCCCGGCCCCGCAAAGTGCCATAAACATGGACCGAACCGCCGGCGATGATCTCCGAACCGGAGGCAACAGAACCGACGATGGTGACATCGCCTTCCGGGAAAATCACTGACTGACCTGAACGCACGGGCTGCCGAATCACAATGGACTGGAGTGCCGGACGCGCTTCGCTTGCCGGCTGCTTGCTTTGCAGATCGATGATTGGCTCCGCTTTCGGAAGCTCAAAGTCGGAAACCGGCCGTCCGCCCTTCAGTGCAGGCGGCATGCCGGGCCCAAGGATTGACGGCCGCCCGCCCTCGATTCCCATGACGCTCACATTGCGTTGCGTCAATTCCGCAATAAGATCCTTCAGCTGCGATCGGTCGATCTGCAGGTCCGTGACATCAAGCACGATGGGCCGGCCCAAAAAGAATCCGGCTGAGCGGGCTGCGAGATCATCCAGCCTCGCCAGCCAATCATCGAGCGGGAGATCTGGAGAAAGCATGACCGCGAGGAAAGAGCGGCCCTTGATGCGGATAGAGCGAGCGTCAGTTAGCACTTTGGTCATCTATGTTAAGAAATCGTTGACCATGTCTACCGCGGCCATGGTTAACAAAAAGTTAACAGTATTAAGAAAGGTTTGCGCAGCCGCTGGGCAATGTCATGCCGCTGGATCTTCTAGACGAAGTCTCTCTGAAATCTCCCATGCCGACATGGGCTTTCCGACGAGATATCCCTGAAGCTGGTCACATCCTGTATCACGCAATATCGCTGCCTGGCGGGCATTCTCGATGCCCTCGGCGGTAACGGGAATATTAAGAGCCGTTGCCAAGGAGATGGTCGCGCGAAGTACCTCAATCCCGTTTTCAGCGTCTTCCACACCCGAAACAAGTGATCGATCGATCTTCATCCGATCGAAGCCAAATTGCCGCAATGCGCCAATACTCGCATAGCCGCAACCGAAGTCGTCAAGCGCGAACTTGATTCCGACACGTTTCAGCTGGTCGATGGACCGGCTGGCCTGAGCAGGATTCGTCATGAGGACGCCTTCGGTTATCTCCAAAGTCAGGCGGTTGGCGTCGAAATCATATTCCTGCAGAACCGCAATCACTTGCGCCCCGAAGTCCGGATTACACAGCTGGATTGGCGAGACATTGACGGACAACGTCAGGCCGGGCCAGGCTCTCGCATGGCAGATCGACGCACGCAGCATATGAACGCCGAGAGCGTCTATGAGGCCGGATTTTTCAGCAAGCGGGATGAAAACCTCCGGACTGATCTTTCCGGCGGCGCTTTGCCAGCGCGCCAAGGCCTCAAGGCCAGTGATCGCACCCGTGGCGGCAGAAACGAGCGGTTGAAAAACGGGTTCGATTGCTCCACTCTTTATGGCGTTTCTCAATTCGCCTTCCAGTTCGCCGATACGCACCCGTTCGCGGTCGAGTTCGGGATCGTATCCAACAGCTTGACCTCTGCCATTTTCCTTGGCGCGGTAGAGAGCCATGTCAGCCCGCCGAAGCAGTTCCAGAGGCGCCATGTCCTCGCTTCTGGTCGCGGCTCCGATGCTCGCCCCGACTTCGATCGTTCGCCCGTCGATTTTGAACGGCCCGGTAAAGAGGTTGAGAATTGCCTGTTCGAAGTCGCCGAGCGCAGCCGATCCGACTTGCACCAGAGCGAATTCGTCGCCACCCAGTCTCGCGGCAGCAAAGACTTCCTGGTGGCAGGTCGGCAACGCCTTCGCAACGATGCGTATCAGATCATCGCCGACCGCATGGCCCCAAGCATCGTTGACCGCCTTGAAGCCATCAAGATCAACGAGATAAAGCGACACCTCCGGCGCAGCCGAGCTGCTGAGATGCTCCAGCACATTTAAAAGGCCGTGTCTGTTGAGCAGACCGCTCAGATTGTCATGATTTGCTTCGAAACGCGCCACATCCGCCAATCGACGCAAGCGCCGCGCCTCGGAGGCGCCGGCGAAAAGGACGGCTGCCAGAAACAGGCAAAGGATGACCGCGGCGGCCAGTATGTAGGGATAGACAGTTGTAAAGACCGCGCTTCCAGGCGCTTTGCTGGGCCAGACAAGGTAGGCAACGGCAGCGCCGTCCATGTCTTTGATCGGGGCGCTCAGGAGGGCTGGTTCAGCCGCTGCCTGAAGCCGCAGCCCCTCAAGCTCGTGTTCAGTGGAGAACGTGCCTAGAACGTCGGGCGCGAGTTCCTTGTAGAAGCTCAATACGCTCAGCCTGGGGAGCTCGGCATCTGTTGAGAAGGGCTGAATTGCTTGTGATGCGACCAGCGCGACACCGTTTTCGGTTTTGAAGAAGTTGACCAGAGGAGCCTTGCTAGCAATCGCGGCAGCTTTGCTCTGTCGCGCGAAGGCCTCGCCAAAATATTCGCGCGGCCGGAAAGACTTGCCCTTCGCATAAGAAGAGATCACCCTTCCATCGGGGTCGATGACGATTGCACCGTCATACAGCGGATAGTCCTCGCTGGTCTTTCCCCAGTTGTCGTAGGCCCAGGCGGCGGCATCGGATGAGGCAATGGCGGCGTAAGCATCATCCCACACGGCATTGTCCGTTACGGTCCCGCTGAGGCGGGCCGCGAATGCTGCGATCGCGGCACCTGCAGCACGGGTGGCCCGCGCATCGTCGATTTCATTGCCCGACCGGGTCATGGTCGCGACAACGTGGGCCATCAGGCCCGTCAGCAAAAGAGCGACGGCAAGGAAACAGATGGTTGCAGCAATGATGCAGGACGTTTGAGCGCGAACATATTTCGCTGCAAAGCTGGACGACATGAAGGGTCCGAGAATCTGTGTTTAAGGATCATGTCAATGTGACGGCAGGAGACATCATGTCCGCAATGCGCTGCATTTCAGGTTTAGCATTCGACGATGTAAGCGCGCTTAAAGAGCGTGGTTAACGACAGGAGTAACCATCCAACGCAGACAGCGGCGTCGAAATGATAGCCCAGCCACCGGGAACCCAATGCAGACAACGCGTTAAGCTGCCCGAAAGAAAAAAAGCGTAGAAGTTCAAATTGATCCACGTTCTCGAGCTGCTGAAACGATCATGAGCACAACCTGGCAGATACTGACGGGAAACCTCGCCGTCGTTGCACTTGTCATGTCGCTGTGGGCTCATTTCTATTATCGATTCCGCGATCTTTCCGCGCTTCAGGCGAGGGTCGCCTTTGGTCTGACAATGGGCCTTGGCGCGGTTGCGTCGATGTTGCTTTCGATCCCTGTCAACTCCGGCGCATTCATCGATTTAAGATCGTCGCTGATTGCGATCTCCGGGCTGTTTGGCGGGCCGGTGGCAGCCATTGCCACGATGGCTGTCGCAGGCGCCTTCCGGATATTTGCGGGCGGAGCGGGAACCATCAACGGCGTTGCCGGTATCCTGCTGATCGGCGCAGTTGGTCTTGGCGCTCACATAGTCGTCCAAAACCGCAAGGTCGGAATCATCGATGTCGTGCTCTTGGCTGCTGCGGTTTGCGTAACACTCGTGGGGTCGACACTGGTCCTGCTAGGCTACGCCGGTGGCCAAGCACTTACGTCGATCATTGCACCCGCTGTCTTCTTGAATTCCTGCGCCATCATCATCTCCGGCCTTGTCCTGTTGCAGTTCGAACGCATTGCACTCGAACGTGATCTGTTGACGGCCGCCCTCACCCAGACATCCGACTACCATTACGTCAAGAATAGCCAGAGCCAGTTTGTCATCGTCAACCGTAATGTCGCCGAACATCATCACTTCAGCTCGCCGGCAGAGATGATCGGCCTCACTGATTTTCAGCTTGCAACGCAACGGCGCGCGGAAATCTTGTTTGCCGAAGAGCAAGAGCTCGTGCGCAGCGGCAAACCCGTGATCGATAAGATCGAACAGCTTCGCGAAGGCGAGCAGGAAAAATGCTACTCGACGTCCAAGTTTCCTTTGCGCGACGGAAAAGGCGAAATCATCGGTCTTGCTGGCGCCACGCGCGACATCACGGAACAGCGGCGCGTGGAGCATGAACTGACCGAAAGCCGCAACCTGCTGTCGCACGCGATGGCCGGCATGTCGGATGGATTTGCGATGTTCGGTCCTGATGGCACGCTGCTATTCTGTAACGATCAGTACAGGTGCCTTTTCCCCTTATCGGGTCCGGTGCGGATTCCCGGAGCCAACATTAAAGATATTCTGCGGAAGGTCGCGGAGACAGAGGAGCGGCGCAATCTGCCCAAGGAAGTGACAGACGACTGGCTCGACAACGCCGTCGCGCACCTGCATCAGGACAAGGACGAGGAGATTAACCTCTGTGATGGCCGCTGGCTCAGCTTGCGGACGCGATTGACGACAGACGGAAAAGCACTTGTTGTCGTATCCGACATCACAGCCATGAAGCAGGCCGAGCACTCGCTGCGTGAACTTGCCGAGCAAATGAAGAGTTTGGCGGAAACGGATGCTTTAACGGGGATCGTCAACCGGCGGGCTTTCGACCAGGCGATCGTCATCGAGCTTGCCCGGAGCACAAGAAACCGGACGCCGCTCAGCCTGCTTTTGATCGATGTCGATCGTTTCAAGGCCTATAACGACACTTATGGTCATGTTGCCGGCGACGAATGTCTCAAAGCCGTCAGCGATTGTTTACGCCAGGTTGTCAAGCGCCGCACCGATGTCGTCGCCCGCTTTGGTGGTGAGGAGTTCGTCGTTCTGCTGCCCGAAACCGACGAAGGCGCAGCCCAAGCGCTTGCCCGCAAATTCCTTGCGGGTCTTCGTGCGCTGGAAATACCGCATGCGGGAAGCGAATTCCGGTACGTCACTGCAAGTGTCGGCGTTTCGACAAAGCAAAGCTCGTCTTCCGAACTCGTATCGTCGGAACTGATCAAACGCGCGGACGATGCTCTTTACGATGCCAAACGCAACGGGCGCAACCAGATCAGCACCTGGAGTGCCCCAAAATTCGATGGGCGTCGGCAAAAGGGGCCGTCGTGCTCAAGATGATTGCAGCTACCAGGGCCTGATGCGCTTTTCATAGCGCTGCAGGATCTTCCGATGCCCGTTTTCAAGCCAGCGCACGAATTCTGCTCGTCTGTGAGAGCGACGGCTTCCTCACACCGTAAACATAGCCATTTGGCCCGAATCCCCACTGATCCCTCACGACCGTTGGACGCGTCGCGTTGCGCCTGAATCCAACAATTGGTTTGCGAATGTGAGCTTCCCGTCCTTGCGAAGGATGGTGATTATATCGCGCCTCTGGCAGCATTACGGCGCGCGAAAGAACCGCTGTCCCTGGACGGGAATCTGCAGGGCCAGCGTGGTGGTCAGAGGCGGGACCTCGCCGCTGCCGGCATGAATCGCGGCCGGCACCTTAGGTGCCGGCGAGTATCCGACCATCAGTTCGCCGGCTCGGCTGGCGTCTCCGTGACAATCGTGACTGTTGTCGTTGTTTCCGTGGTTGCTGGCTCCTCAACCGTATCCACAGGCTCCGGATCGGGCAGCGTTTCGCGAATCTCGTCGATCTTGCCGACTGCCGGTCCCACGCCGAGGATTTCCTTGGCTTCAGCAAGGGCATCGTCGCTCACCACGCCGCCTTTTGTGAATCCGGTAAGGGCCTCGCGCAACGCCTCATCACTCAGCGCCGGATCGGTCGGAACCACATCAGGCCCGCTTACCTTTTCGAATTCAGCATATGCCATGACGTAGGCCGCAACGGGAGCAAGTCGCGGGTCGTTGGAATTCAGGTAGGCGTGATAATTGCGGTTCAACGAACTCAGCCCAACCGTGTCCGATTTGGTGCTCTTCAGGCTTTTCTTTGCAGCGTTGCCGCTCTTGACGGGCTTATCCGCCTTTGTCGCCTTGCCAGTCTTTTTGTCATGAAAGAAGAGCGATTCGAGCGTCGGCGTGCTTGCACCCGACTTTGAACTCGTCTTTGAATGCGCATTGCCAGACTTGCCATGGTTCGAGCCCGCGCTGCCGCGGTTGCCTCCATTTCCATTTCCATTTCCGTTTCCACCGCCACCAGAATTGCCGTTGCCATTTCCGTCCTTGGCGAGAGCCTCGTTCGAGATTCCGACCGTAGCGCCCGCAAGTGGAGCGACGGTCATGGCAAGCGCAAGGATGCCCCGGCTGATCAGTTTTTTGATAGGCATGCGATATCTCCTCGTTAAAGCGGCGGCGATGAAAATCACGGCCAGCCGCGGGTGAGCGGCTTCAGTGAACGCAACGATAGCTTGCGCGGCGGCGCGATTCCATGATCCTCAGACCAATGCCACAGGGGGTAGGACTTAGGTCCGATGGATGGATTCCAAACGTCTGATAGTGGACGCTTGACAAGCTCGCCATTGACCGCCGCAGCGGAGAAGGTAGGTTATCTGCAAGATCGAAACGGGTCGCCCACGCAAATGCGACCAATCCCCGAGAATTACTCGTGCGTCGGCCCAACCTGATTTCAAAATGGAATTCGCAGTCGCTGGCCAAGCAGTTCCTGGTGATTGGCGGCATTGTCTCAGTTGGAGCGATGCTTCTGGTCGGGGCGTTCGTCACTCGCTTGATCGAAGACGCCGTTACGCGCAATTCTGCCGCAACGACTGCCCTTTACGTGGACAGTGTCATTGCTCCGCTGCTGCCTGACATGCAGACGAGCCAGGCGCTTGACGACACGGTCGCACGGGCTCTGGACGAGACGCTGGGGCAAGGTGCGCTCGGCGACCGGCTGTTGTCATTCCGTTTGTGGCGCTCGGATGGAACTATTCTCTATTCGAACGACAAGACCATGGTCGGAAAGAAGTTCCCGCTCAGTGATGAGCTCAAGACGGCCTTTGCCGGCAAGATGGCGGCTCAGTTCAACGAGCTGGACGATGTCGAGGATAAGGTGGAACGTCTTGCCGGCAAACCGCTTCTGGAGATCTACAACCCCGTCCTGCAGCCCTGGTCGGGACAGGTGGTCGCCGTTTCCGAGTTTTACGAAATTGCCAATGACTTCCAGCACAGCCTTAGCCAGGCACGGCTTCACACCTGGCTCGCGGTGGCGGGTTTTACGCTTGTGTTCTTCGCGACGCTTTCGGCAATTGTTCTAAGGGGTAGCCGAACGATCGAGAATCAGCGTCATGCGTTGAGGCAGCGGATTGACGATTTGTCCGCTTTGCTTGCCCAGAACGAGGCTCTCCGGGAGCGTGTCCAGCGCGCTTCCGAACGCGTCACCGCGTTGAACGAGAGCTATCTGCGGCGCATCGGCGCGGATCTTCACGACGGCCCGGCCCAACTCATAGCTTATGCTTCGCTTCGCCTGGATAGCCGCACCGTCGTCAGCGCATCGACCTCTCCTGTCACCCGCGAGCGGGAGATAGCATCCATCAAGGCCAGTCTCGACGAAGCCATGCGTGAAATCCGTACGATTTGCAGCGGTCTGGTCTTGCCGCAGATCGAGGCGGCGAGCCTTTCTGAAATATTGGAGCGGGGTGTTCACGCGCATCGCCAGAGAACCGGGACAATCGTCGACCTGGTGACGTCCAGCATACCTGTCTGTCTGTCGCCGTCGGCGAAAATATGCATCTACCGCTTTGTGCAGGAAGCATTGAATAATGCATATCGTCATGGCGGCGGCGCAGGCCAGCGTGTTATCCAGCGTCTGCAGGGAAATCGCGTCAGCGTAGAAGTCGCAGACGATGGACCAGGTTTCAGTCCCGACGATGTCGGACCTACCAGCCTTGGACTTGCTGGTCTCAGGGAACGCGTTGAAAGTCTAGGTGGGACGTTCGAGATCACATTTGCGGCGCCAGGTACGATCGTCAGGATGACACTCAACACCGAGGAGACCGAGCAAGTATGAGCGAAACGATAAGGGTCGCGGTTATAGACGATCACCCGCTGTTTAGAGAGGGTGTAACGAGAAGCTTGTCTGAGATCGATGGCTTCGAGGTGATCGCCGAAGGCGGTTCGAAGGATGACGCGTTGCGAATCGCACAGAATCTGCGGCCCGACATCATCCTCATCGACATTTCCATGCCAGGGGGAGGACTGAACGCGATTGGCCCGATCCTTGAAGCATCACCATCGCAGAAGATCATCATGTTGACGGTCTCTGAAGCCAACGATGATGTTACCGGAGCCTTGAAGGCGGGGGCGAAAGGTTATGTTCTCAAAGGCGTCGGCTCCAGAGCACTCGCCGACATTATCCGCACGGTAGCTGACGGGGACGGATACGTCGCTCCAACGCTGTCTGCCAAGTTGCTTCACAATCCATCCGAGCCCTCCAACGTTGACGCCATTGCTGCGCTTACCGCCCGCGAACACGAAGTCCTAAAGCTCGTCGCGACGGGCCTTAGCAACAAGGAGGTGGCCCGGAAGCTCGATCTGCACGAGAAAACGATCAAGCATCACATGACACAGGTCATGGCGAAACTTGACGTCAATAACAGGACCGAGGCGGCGATGGTCTTTCGCGATGCGATCGATCGAAAGCCGGTCAGGGACTGAATGATTGAAGCCGCTTCACATCATCAAAAGTAGCGCGCCGATTGACGATCGTGCGTCCTTTCGCATCCTTCATAATGTAGCGTCCCCTTTTGACTTCCTCGCTCATTCCATCGACGTGAAGCACTTCGAGCGAGGAATTGACATCGCCGCTTTTTGCCGACGCACCAGAGCTTTTTCCGGAAGAGCTGTTGCTCGAGCCGCTCTTCCCGTTGCCACCGCCACCGTTGCCGCCGCCGTTGCCGCCTCCGTTGCCGCCGCCATTGCCATTGCCGCCGCCATTGCCGTTCCCGCCGCCATTGCCGTTGTTTCCACTCTTGGCCAGGGCAGACTGGCTGGCCACGTCGAACGCGGATCCCGATATTTCAATCTTGTAGGGAAGGATTGAAAGGGAGACACCAACCAAACCCCAACACAACGTGGCTAGAAGATTCCGACGCGTAGTCATCGCTGTTACCTGACGCGGGGTCAGCGCCCAACGTCCTTTGTCAATTAAAGAGCGCACCTGGAGGATGGCGAATATTCGGCTCGGAGGCGGTGGGCAAAACCTGCGAAGCAAATTTACATGCAGCACCCAAGATCCGAAGCCTAGAAGGCCAGTCCAAGTTCTTGAGATTGCTCATGACGCATGCCGGCCGTCAACCCTGGAAGCGCCTGATAAAGGAAGATCAGACCTTTCCTGCGCACGGGATCCGACCTTCGTCGGCTTGCGGATAGGACCAAAGTCCGAGGACAGATGAGGACTGGGAGGGCATGATCAACCCACGAGAGATATGTGCTCGCGTACTCTCGTTGCTTGCTAATGTCCAGGTTGCGTTCCGGAGACCGTAATGATCCCTCAATGGCTGACGATTCTAAACCGGACCCACCCCCCGGGCGCGGTTAAGAGTTTCTCGGCTGCTGCATTTGAGCTTACGGCCGCAATTAACCTGCGCCTCGCCTTGAGGCTCATCAAACCGACAGCGGAGTGTCTGGCCAAAGCCGAAGAGGTTTACGAGCGAGCAAAGCTCTATTGCGAATTACGCGAAGCCGGTTCGGCAACGACCGTCAATGCGGAAAGGCAATTGGCCGACGCTTTAAAACTGCTGACAGCGGAAATGCGGGCGTGTGATCCTGGGCGAAGTGCCGATGCCATTCTCGCAGGACATATCTTGACGGACGAGCGTACCAATTCGTTCAACCATGCCAGGAGACCAGAACCGCCTGACACGGATCGGGAGGGCATTCCGCATGAAGTTGGAGGTTCCGATAATCTCCGCTTAACATCGTGCTGGTTAGATGGAGTTGCCGCGACAGTTGCGACTTCCGGCGACTCCGACGACCATCTACTCGCTCCGGTTCATGCGCCGGTGCCGAAACCGGACCCGCAGGCTTCGTGCATCCTCCACATGCCACAATCTAGACAAGAAATTACCTAGAGAATGGCCTAAACAGGATCATCGGCAGAATCAGACCAGTTCCTGATCGGGTCGACCGCACGGTCGGAGGTAGCAAGCTTGAAAATCAGACGCGGCCGGTTCGGGCCTCGCAGACTGGAACGCCTCAAGAGATGGCACGCTGCCGAGCCGGCCAGTGCTGTGCGGTCGTTGGAGGGGATAGCGTTCTCCGTCCCTTTCGGCGGATCCGGCGACAAAAACAGGTTTGGGGTGACTATTTAGCGCTGTCATGACGCCAGTTCGGGGGACCAGATTGTCAGATAATCGACGCAAAGAACCATCCGTACCCCCTGGTGCCGAAACCGAAAATGGCGAGCGGGAAGACGATACTGCGCCGGTAAAGGTCGAACGCCGTCGTTATCCGCGTTCGGCACAACCAAGCAATGAAGGGCCCCCGGCTACGCCAGCGTTGGAACCATTGCTGTTTTCCACACGCAGGCTGGAACCGGCAGATCAATTTGCGGCCTGGCAAGCCTATGTCGCTCCCCTTATAGACATCCGGCGTCCGGATTCCGCATCGCAAGAAGCGGAGTTTGTAGCCGATCATGCGGCCTGGAATCTCGGCGGCATGCTGGTCGTTCAACAAAGCACACCTGCCCACAGCTATATGCGATCGGAGGCAAAGGTGCGGTCAAATCTCATCGATCATTGGCACATATCAGTCCTGCGCAACGGCCGGACATGGACGGAAGTTGATGGGCATGTCTCGGAGGGCGAGCCGGGAAAGGTGGAGCTGCGTTCTTTGGGCCATCCCTTTCGAGGCCGATCAACCGAGGCACGTGTCCTTTCGCTTTATTTGCCGCGCGAACTGCTTTTCGATGTTCCCGCTTCCAGCGAAATCAAAAACAATATCGCCTTGTCGGGAACCTACACCAAACTGCTGATCGAATATCTGGATGGTGTCGAGGCAAACCTTTCACGTCTGGCTGCTGTGGACCTTCCCCACGTCGTCCAGACCACACGTGACATGATTTTGACCTGCGTTTCAGCATCGGCTTCGAATATCGCGGTACCCGAGCAACACAGCACCTTAGCTTTGATGGAGCGCGTGCGCCGCTTCGTCCAGCGCAATTTGATGTCGCCAGATCTCACGACGGATCGAATATGCCGGGAACTCGGTGTTTCGCGCACCCGCCTCTATCAGGTGTTCGAGCCGGATGGCGGAGTTCATCACTATATTCAGCGCCGGCGGCTTTTGTCTGCTCACGCCGCCCTGAGTGACGTCAGCAATCGGCAGCAAATCGTCGATATCGCCTTTGCTGTCGGCTTTTCTTCTGCTGCCCATTTCAGCCGGGCATTCAGCAAGGAGTTTGGTTACAGTCCGCGTGAGGCGAGAAATGTAGCCGTTCCGCTCTATCTTGGGCATGCTGTTGCGCCAATGTCAGAAGTCGAGAGCGCTCCTTCCTTCAACAAATGGTTAAAGACGCTCGGCCATAGTCGCTAGTCCAGGGCTCGTTTTAATCAGAGCAGGCGACCTGTGGCATTGATGATCTGATATGTCTTGGCGCACAACGTCGATCGTGTGCCGCCACATAAACGAATGCTCCGTTGTCCAGCCGATTTAGGTCCAAAACAGCCCGGCGGCCTCCTCGCGATCAAGCCTTTTTACTGGTCGCCCGCCCCGCCGCGGGACCGTCGGCATCTTTGCTTGACAGAATATCATCGCCAGCGAGGGTAAAATTCCGGATCGACGATCGTTGATTGCAAAAATGGACGCTGCTGCAAGTTTCGGGATGCGTGGCTAACGACACGCGACACTTAAGTTATTAGAAATGAAGCATAATAGCAGCTCAGACGAGAGAAGCCGGGTACATGAACAAATGTACTCTCCATGCAAATAGCGCAACCTACAGGGGGCATATCAATGGAATTTACCCGTCCGACAATACAGATCAGCAACCCGCAACATGGCGCAAGTGATCCATATCGAGCCGTCGAGCGCGAGGAGGTCCTTGCAGCGGCATTTCAAGATTTCGTGCAAAGGGCTCTTGCTGCGGGGTGGAAGGAGCCGGAGGTCGCTTTGACCTTGGCCGACATCGCCGATGACTATGTGATGGCGCTCGCGCGAAGAGTTGCGGCAAATTAGTATCGAGTATCCGTTCGCGTTTCGCACGACGACAAGCGCGAAATGGTGCCAGCAATTCTTCGGCAAGCCCGCCGGCGCTGCTGCTTCACGACGAAGCGGCTCGCCGGCGGCGTGCGTGGTCTGGGACCGGCTATTGGCTGCGGGATCATTTGCCGGGATCGATCCGCGAGAAGGCGGCGAGAACTGTGCGCTCAGACTGCATCAGATACTCTTCGAGCGCCGTAGAAGCTTCGGCCGTCAATCCCGCCTCGAGCTTTTCGAGAATAGCGCCATTGAGGTCGACATAGGGGGCGTGCAACAATTCGGGATCGGCGAGAAGGCCGAAGCTGAGACGCAGCTCTGCGGCGATCTGCGCATAGAAAGCATTGAGGCGCTGACTGTCGGCAAGATCGACGATCGCAGCGTGAAAGACCATGTTTTCGCTGCCGACCATTGCCCAATCCTTGCGATCTCGCGCGACCCTGGCGCGCTCGACCGCCGAGCGCATGCGCGCCACCGCCGGATGCTTGGGATAGGCCTTTGCAAGCGCCTGGCATTCGATCATGCGGCGCACACGGTAGATGTCGATGATTGAGGCCATGCTCGGCGTGGCGACAAAGACGCCGCGATTGGGCTCGTGGCGCAAGAGATTTTCCTTGGTCAAGAGCCGGAAGGCTTCGCGCAGTGAGTTGCGCGACACATCCAGGCCGGCGCTGAGCGCTGCCTCCGACAGCCGCTGCCCCGGCTTCAATTCGCCCGCGATCAGCATGTCGCGGATCTCCTCCGCCAGACGCGGCGCAAGCGCCGATATGGTATCCTGTTCTGCCATCAAAGCCCCTTGTGCGTGGAAATGGATGGAGCATCCGTTTCCTTGCGCATCGATATAGCGGTTCTCGCTCAATGGGAACAATGGGGTAAACGACACGGCCAATCGGGCCACCCGACAAACGTCGATCGCGGCCAGTCAGACATTTTCCTTATTGGCACGAAAAGTGACAAGCGCGCAGGCAGGCGTTGCAAAATTGGGTCTGGGGACTGGCCATCGCTCATTAAATGCTCAGATTGCTCAACACTTCAGCAGTATAGTAGAACGATAAGTTAATATCGTTGAACAATCTTGACATCTTAAAGAAACCCGACGACGCTGGCTCGTGTCAAAACTCACATGGCCCGCCCGAGGAACTGCGGGAGGGCCGCATAAGGAGAGGGTTTATGGAACAGCTATCTATTTCATCCACAAAGGGCGCATCGGCCGCATCGTCTGGCATGTCGCTCAAGTCGCGGCGCGCAGCACTAACGGCTGCGGTCTTCCTGATGGCTACCTCGGCCATTGGCCCGGGATTCATCACCCAGACGGCAACGTTTACCACCAAACTCGGCGCGGCCTTCGCTTTTGCCATCCTCTCCTCGATTGTCATTGATTTCGTCGTGCAGCTGAACATCTGGCGAATCGTGACACTTACGCGCATGCGTGCCTCCGATCTCGCCAATGCGGCAATCCCGGGCGCTGGCTATCTGCTTGCTGTTCTGGTGATCGTCGGCGGATTATTCTTCAATATTGGAAATATCGGGGGCACGGGTCTTGGTATCAATGCGATGATCGGGCTTGATCCGAAAATTGGCGGCGCAATCAGCGCGGTTCTTTCGATCGGCATCTTTTTATCGAAGCGCGCCGGCATGGCCGTCGACCGCTTCATCATCTTCGCCGGTATCCTGATGATCGCATTGACGCTCTATGTGGCCATCGTATCGGCCCCTCCGGTTGGCGAAGCACTATTCCAGACCTTTTTGCCGGCAACCGTCGATTTCGCCACGATCACCACCATCGTCGGTGGCACGGTCGGTGGCTACATCACCTATTCCGGAGCCCATCGCCTCCTCGACAAGGGCACGGTCGGCATCGAAAACCTCGGCGCCGTCAACCGCGCAGCGCTCACCGGCATCGCCGTCACCGGCGTCATGCGCTACGTCCTCTTTCTCGCTGTGCTCGGCGTAGTGGCCAGCGGTGTCGTCATCGATGTCTCAGGCAAGGGTGCCAATCCGGCCGCCCAAGCCTTTGAGGCCGCCGCCGGCGATGTGGGCATGCGCATCTTCGGCATTATCCTGTGGGCTGCCGCCATCACCTCGGTTATCGGCGCTGCCTATACGTCGGTTTCCTTCCTCACGATCTTCAAGCGGGACCTTAGTGAGAGAGCCCGCAATATCGCGACCGTGATCTTCATCGCGGTATCGCTGTTCTTCTATGTGATTATCACCACCCCGCCGGCTCAGATGCTGGTCTTCGTCGGCGGCCTGAACGGTCTCATTCTGCCGATCGGCCTGTCGATTTTCATCTATGCTGCCTGGGCTCGCTCTGACCTGATGGGTGGTTATCGCTATCCGCGCTGGCTGCTGGTGCTCGGCGTGCTGGCTTGCATACTCACCTGGTACATGGGCTACAAGTCAATCGGCCCGATCTTCGCGCTTCTGACCGCTTAAGGAGACCTGATATGACTGCCATCGATCTGAACAGCGATCTCGGCGAAAGCTATGGCGCATGGGGCATGGGCGACGACGCCGCGATGCTCGCCCTCGTCTCCAGCGCCAATGTCGCCTGCGGCTTTCATGCCGGCGACCCGCTCGGTATTCTAAGAACCGTCAGGGCCGCAGCTGAAAAGGGCGTTTTGATCGGCGCGCATGTCTCCTATCCTGATCGCGTCGGCTTCGGCCGGCGCGACATGGATGTCGCAAGCGACGAACTGACCGCCGACGTCATCTATCAGATCGGCGCACTGAAGGGCATTGCAGCGGCAGCGGGTGTCACCGTCGGTTACGTCAAGCCGCACGGCGCTCTCTACAACCGCATCGCTCGCGACCCGAAGCAAGGCCAGGCTGTGATCGACGCCATCAAGGCGGTGGATCCCTCCTTGGTGCTGATGGGCCTTGCAAATACGCCAATTCTCAAGCTCGCCCGCGACTGCGGCTTGAAGGCCGTGGCGGAAGCCTTTGCCGACCGGGCCTATACGCCCGATGGCGACCTCGTCTCACGCCGTGAACCGGGTGCCGTCCTGCACGATCCCCAGCTGATCGCTCGCCGCATGCTGCAGCTTGCCCATGAAGGTACGCTCGAAGCGATCGACGGCTCAACCATCAAGATCGACGCCCAGTCGATCTGCGTGCATGGCGACAGCCCCAGCGCTGTCTCCATCGCCAAGGAGATCCGCCACGTCTTCGAAGTCGACGGGATTGCCGTCCGCTCCTTCCTGTCCGCCTGACCGACCTGCGCGAGACATGCAATGATCGCCATCGAACATCTTCGCCATATCAATGCTGGGCCGGCTCAAAAGGCCCGCGAACGCTATCGGGCAGGCAGTATCGAGCCGACTTCGGGCGTCGCGCCGGGCTTCACCCAGGCCAATATGATCGTGCTGCCGCGCGACTGGGCCTTCGATTTCCTGCTCTATGCGCAGCGCAATCCAAAGGCTTGCCCGTTGCTCGACGTCTCCGATCCGGGTTCGCATGCGACCCTGCTTGCATCCGGTGCCGACCTTCGCACCGATCTGCCGCTCTATCGCATCTGGCTAGATGGAAAACTCGCCGAAGAGACAGCGGATGCGACGGCGGCCTGGGCCGAATATCCCGACCTCGTCAGCTTCCTGATCGGCTGCAGCTTCACCTTCGAGACACCGATGGCGGAGGCCGGGATCGAGATCCGCCACATCACGGACAAGTCCAATGTGCCGATGTATCTGACCAACATGCCCTGCCGGCCGGCCGGCCGCCTGCATGGGAACATGGTCGTTTCCATGCGGCCGATCCAAGCGTCGCGCGTGGCAGACGCCGCGACCATCTCGGGACGCTTCCCGGCAGTGCATGGCGCACCCGTGCATGTCGGCACGCCGGAAGCGATCGGAATCAAGGATCTCGCCACGCCCGAATTTGGCGATCCGGTGCGCATCGAGCCGGGCGAGGTCCCGGTCTTCTGGGCCTGCGGCGTCACCCCGCAGGCGGCGGTGATGGCCTCCCGTGTCCCCTTTGCGATCACCCATGCGCCAGGACACATGTTCATCACCGACATCCCCGATTCCGCCTATCACGCTTGAGGTTCCCATGCGTTTCCTGCCTGTCAGCCTGACAACCATGCTTGTCGAACTCGCCGATCTCGACGAGACGCTGGCGCTGTTTGCCTCGCTCAACGCTGATCCTTTGGAAGGTATCGAGGACATGGTGCCTGCGGCCCGCACGCTGATGATCCGCTTGCGGCCGGAAAAGCTGACGCCGGAAAAGCTGGCCGGCGAGATCGCGACACGCGATCTGTCGATGCGCGCGGCACCCTCCGACAAGCTCGTCGAAATCCCCGTTTGCTACGATGGCGAGGACTTGGCAGATGTCGCGGACCTTACGGGCTTGTCGATCGAGGACGTCATCCGCCGCCATACCCAAAGCGAATTCACCGTCGCATTTTGCGGCTTTGCGCCCGGCTTCGGCTATCTCACCGGCGGCGATCCGGCACTACAGGTGCCGCGCCGCCAGAGCCCGCGCACCAGGATCCCGGCCGGCTCGGTCGCTTTGGCCGGCGCCTTCAGCGGTGTCTATCCGCAGGCGAGCCCCGGCGGCTGGCAAATCCTCGGCACGACGCCGGAAAAGATGTGGGACCTATCGCGCGATCCGCCAGCACTTCTTCAGCCGGGCTACCGAGTGCACTTCTTCGAACTCAAAAAGAAAGCAGTCTCAACGACCAGGACCATCACCAAGACCCTGGTCGCCCGCCCACCAGTCGTCGCGTCGGACAGCCTTACGCTCAAGGTTCGTGCCGCCCCGATGCCGGCACTGTTCCAGGACCTCGGCCGCTTCGGCAAGACCGGCCAGGGGGTCTCATCTTCCGGGGCGCTTGACCAGGGTGCCCTCAAGGCGGCCAATCGCGTGGTCGGCAATCCGGCCGGCATGCCCTGCCTCGAAATCACGCTTGGCGGTTTTTCCTTCGAGGTTTCTGGCCGCACCGTCATGGCGCTCACCGGCGCGCCCTGCCCGATCGCCATCCGCGACGCAGCTGACCGCACGATTAGCGCCCGGACCTATCAGCCAATCTCGCTTGAACCGGGCGATGTCGTGACGCTCGGCCATGCACCGAGAGGCACGCGCAGCTATCTCGCCGTCCGCGGCGGATTTGCCGTTAGGCCGATACTCGGCAGCGCTTCGACCGATACGCTGGCCGTTGTCGGTCCCGATCCTGTCGCCGCAGGCGCAGTGCTGGCCATCAACAACGATAGCTCGGTCCTGACCAGCGTTTCGCTTCATGAAGCGCAAGCCTTCGACCATCCGGCAGCGGACGAAACCATCACGCTCGACGTGATCATGGGGCCGCGCAGCGACTGGTTCACCGAGGCTGGGATCGCCACCCTCTCCGGCCAACTCTGGCAGGTGACACCGCAGTCCAACCGCGTCGGCATCCGCCTTTGCGGCGATGTCCCGTTGGAGCGCAAGGACAAGGCGGAATTGCCGAGCGAGGGTACGGCGACCGGCGCAATCCAGGTGCCGCACAGCGGCCAGCCGGTCCTCTTCCTCGCCGACCATCCGCTGACTGGCGGCTATCCGGTCATCGGCACGGTCGCCGAATACCATCTCGATCTCGCCGGACAGATCCCCGTCTATGCCAAAATTCGGTTCCGGCCCGTGACGGCTTTCGCCGATATTCAGCCCGCAGGCTCGCGATCGGCGACGACTAAAATCAAGTGAGGAGACATCATGAAGAAAGTCCTGATCGCCAATCGCGGCGAGATCGCCGTGCGCATCATCCGGGCTTGTCGCGATCACGGCCTGCAATCTGTCGCTGTCTATGCCAATCCAGACATGGAGGCGCTCTTCGTCAAGCTGGCCGACGAGGCCTATGGGCTCGTCGGCGCCCGTCCGGACGAGACCTACCTCGACATCGACAAATTGATCACCATTGCCAAGCGCTCCGGGGCAGATGCAGTGCATCCGGGCTATGGGTTTTTGTCCGAACGGGCCGAATTCGCCCGTGCGGTGATCGATGCTGGCCTCACCTGGATCGGGCCCGATCCGCATGTCATTGAGGCATTGGGCGACAAAGTCGAGGCGCGGCGGATCGCGACCGTCGTCGGCGCGCCGCTGGTCGCCGGTAGCGACGGCCCGGTCAAGACGGCAGCCGAGGTGATCGCCTTTGCCGAAGCGCATGGGTTGCCTGTTGCCATCAAGGCTGCCCACGGCGGCGGCGGCCGAGGCCTGAAGGTCGCTTGGAGGATGGAGGAAGTAGCAGAGCTTTATGAATCTGCAGTGCGCGAGGCCAAGGCCGCCTTCGGCCGTGGCGAGTGTTTCCTCGAGCGCTTCCTCGACCGCCCGCGCCACGTCGAAGCGCAGGTGTTGGCCGACAAACACGGCAATGTGCTGGTGCTTGGCACCCGTGATTGCTCTTTGCAGCGGCGCAATCAGAAGCTGGTCGAGGAGGCCCCCGCCCCTTTCCTCAGCGACACCCAACGCCAATCGATCCACGATGCTGCGAGGAAGATCTGCGCTGCCGCCGGCTATTCTGGCGCGGGTACGGTCGAATTCCTGCTCGGCGGCGACGGCACGATCTCCTTCCTTGAAGTGAACACCCGCCTGCAGGTCGAGCATCCGGTAACCGAGGAGACCACCGGCATCGACCTCGTCATCGAACAGTTCCGTATCGCCGACGGCCTGCCGCTGCGGGTCACCGAGACGCCTGTCCCGCGTGGCCATTCGATCGAGTTCCGCATCAATGCCGAGGATCCAGGCCGAGGCTTCCTGCCAACCCCGGGTACAATCACTGTCTTCGACCCTCCCGCCGGGCCTGGCATCCGTGTTGACAGCGGCGTCGTCTCCGGCTCGACGGTGCCTGGCACCTTCGATTCGCTCATGGCGAAACTGATCGTCACCGGCGCCACTCGCGATGAGGCGCTAAGACGCGCCCGCCGCGCGCTCAGAGAATTCAGGATCGACGGCATCGCGACAGTTCTGCCCTTCCATCGCGCCGCGATCGAGACGAAGGCTTTTACGGGCGAAAACGGCTTCAAGGTGCATACGCGCTGGATCGAGACCGATTTTGCCAATCGTCTTGAAGCAGAAGCCCGGCCAGAGCCGGTTGCCGATCCCTCGGTAATCCGCACCCATATGGAAATCGACGGCAGGCGCCATGAGATCGGCATTCCGGTCGCACTGCTGGCCGGTCTCGGCGGGCTTGCCGGCCAGGGCACCGGGCCGGTGACTGCTGCGAGGGCGGAAGACACCTTGAGCGTGACTACGCCGATCTCAGGTACGCTGCAGGCCTTCAAGGTCGAGGATGGCGCGGAAGTGGCGGCAGGTGACCTGATTGCGGTGATCGAAGCGATGAAGATGGAAACCAGGGTGACGGCATTGCGGGCCGGCAAGATCCGGATCAAGGCCCAAGCCGGCGCCTATCTGCAAGCCGGTGCCGAGATCGCCCGCTTCGAGATCCCACCGTCTGTCAGATAGGCCCGCGAATTGAGCCGATATCGGGTGGCCGATCGGATGGTTGTCCAAAGGCAGGAACAGCAAGGCTTAAGCGCACCCAGTATGTGACTGGCTACCCCTGCCATGCCGGAGCGGATCAGCATACTAGCCGGGTGGCGGCCTCTCCGCCTGCGCCGGCGCGACCGGAGTCCAAAGCGCGCCTGTGGCACGTTCGACAGCGCGGTGCCCTTGTCTTGTGCGCGACGGCTGCCATCTATCGATGATCATTTGAAATCACGTACCGATATCATCGGACATTTAACGAAGAAGCATGGAAATCAGCGAAATCGTCGCCGCTTACATACGTGTCCTGGCGTTGGCCGTCCTAGTCGTTTATGGCTATGCTTGGGTCATTCGCACCATCAGCCAAAGATTGATGAGGGGCGTTGCGGCAGGCCTTTTGTTTGGCCTCGGCGGCATTCTTTCCATGAACGATCCGATCGTGATGAGACCGGGGCTCATCTATGACGCCCGGTCCATACTTCTCATTCTCTCCCCCCTCTACACGGGAGCGATTGGCACCATCATTGCCGCAGCAATGATGGGGACGCACCGTTTGGTTCTTGGCGGCGTCGGCGCGATGGGCGGCGCGGTGAGCGTCATCCTTGTGGCGCTCTGCGGCTACGCCAGCACGTTCATACCCCGTCACCGAGTCGGCACCGGCTGGCTGAGGTCGCTGTTGCTCGGTCTTGCAACGATTTCTTCATTCATCGTCCTTGTCTTTCTGCCTCCGGAGGTCGCCTGGGACCTGCTTCTGAGCGCTGCGGCTCCCGTCATGCTTGCCAACATCCTCGGCGTCCTCCTCCTTGCCGATCTGCTTGAGCGCGAAAAGCAGCGGGTCCGGATGGTGCGGGTGCTTGAGAATGAGGCGAGCGTCGACCCTTTGACGAAGCTGCCTAATCGCCGCGTCTTCCAGCGGGCCGCCGACCGCTGCGCCGAGGAGGCGAGCAATCGCGGGCGGCCTTTCTCGATCGTTATGCTCGACGTCGACCACTTCAAAAAGATCAACGATACCTGGGGACACAATGTGGGCGACACCGTGCTTTCACGGGTCGCCGACATCATTCGCCGGGCCGTGCGCAAGACCGATGTCGCGGCTCGCTACGGGGGCGAAGAGATCATCATTCTGCTTCCAAATACCGAAGAGGGCGACGCCTCAACCGTTGCCGAGAAGATCCGCCATGCAATCGAGTCAGAAGATTTGGTCGTCGGTGTTACCGCAATCAAGGTTACTGTCAGCATCGGCGTCGCGGTTGTCGATTCCAGCGGTACCAATATTCGTGCAACAATCGAGGCCGCAGACAGAGCGCTCTATCGCGCCAAGACGGCTGGCCGAAACCGCGTCGAACTCGCAAGAGCTGCGTGAGGACGATGGTTCTGCCGGGACGCCGACAGCGGCGCTGCGTGCAAAAGCGGTATCAGCCCGACGTCTCTGGGCGCGTGGCTCGCTTCAGGTCGGCAAGCCCTCTGTTGGCATCCTTACTGCCAGTGGCGGCGGCCGCGTTGAATATCCGTGCGGCATCGCCAAACATTTCGAGATTCAGATAGCAATAGCCGCGCAACACCATGAGATCGATCGTCTCGCGTTTGATCTGCGCTCGCTGATCGAGGTAGATCAGCGTCTCGCGATACCGCTTGGCTCCATAAGCGGCAAGTGCCCTGTCAGCAAGGATTGAAACCTGGAGTTCGGCTGCGCGCTCACGGCTCTGAGGCGCACGCGTTGCCGCAACGGCTGCATTATTGGACAGGCCGGCGCGCAGATAGGCGAGACTCTGTCCATAGGCGGCGTCTTCGCGCGTCTGCCGCGCAGACCCCTTCAAGGCTCTTTCGAAAGCGGCAACAGCTTCCATCGGACGATTGAGATCCATCAGGCACCAGCCGCGGCTGAGCGCGGCGTCGGGGCTGAGGAGGCTCGCATCCTTCGTGGTCGAGCAGCCGCGCGGCTTGCGGGTGCCTCGCTGCACAGTCACTGTCTCCATTGCTTCGGTTCGCACGGCCAAGCCCGGAGGCTCGGCTGCGCCTCCTCCGTAAGCCGGTTGAGTTGGCACAGCCGCACGCGCAACGCTTTGTGGAAGCCGGGCGGGCGGTTGAAGCGATGCCCCGACGGAGGACGCCGAGGGCGATGTCTCGTCAAGCGTGGCGATACGCTGAGAGCGGCCCGCCCACAGCCGCTGGACCTCCGCGACTCCCCTGCGATCGTTCAATTGCTCACGGGTGATGGCAAGACCATAGGCGGAAGGTTCGTCGTCCGGTTTCCAACGAAGTGCCGTTTCAAACCAGCGCGCTGCAGTCTGCGGTTGATTGAGCGCGCGCGCATACCAGCCGAACTGCTGCGCGGCCGGCACGTATTTCTGCGCAATGACCTCCTTTGCCATGCGACCAAGTACGTCTTCGCTTATATTGGCGGGCGGCTGCAAAGCCATCAGATTGGCAGCAGCGGCAAGATAGGTATCGGTGGCATCCTTGGAATCGCTGCGCCACCTGTACATCACATCCTCGGCCTCTTGAGGCGCCTTGCGGGCGACAAGCGCCAGTGCCAGGCCCTGTGAGGCGGATGCCGAATCCTCCTTGGCACGGGCTGCGCGAAACCACGTCTCCGCCTCCGGCGCGTTCTCGCGTCGAAGCTGATACCAGCCGAGCAAGAGCGCATCAGAAGCGAGCCCTTGAGTTTCCGCGAGACGCGCAACACGCGATACATAGTCTGCCGCGACATCAAGCTTCGGATCGGCGTTGCCGTCAGCGACGAAGCGGCGAGCGAGCTCGTCACGGATGCCATCGAACTCGCGCGCGCCGCTCACGGCGGGCTGCTCAAGGGCAAGCAGCCGCTGCATGGCCTGATAGGGCAGCAACGCCGAAGCCTTCTGGACGCTCGCAAGGCGTTCCTGCGGGTTCGTGCAGTTCTTCAGGATGTAGCTGTAGGCATCTACGCTGCGCGGTTCTTTCCCTGTATGGACGAAGGCTTCGGCGACGCGCCACAAGACATCGATATCGCTGCAGGCCAGAAGGCTCGGGGTCGCAGCGCCGATCTCGATAACTGTCGCGTACTGTTTGAGGTCGGACGCATTCACAAGCCGCGCCCGGGCTTCCGCGACATCCAGGCGATCGAGCAGGTCAGCGGGCGGCTGCCAGCCGGTATCAGCCGTCCGGCGGTCGGCGATAGCTTTGCGAAGCTCTGCATAGCGCCCCTCCGCATAAAGCTGCCACATGGTTTCGAGCTGCTTATCGCCGCTTTGCGGCACAGCCAGCGGATCGGCGGGCGGCACCCAGTTCGGATAAAGCGCTTGAAGACGGGAGATTTCGGCCTGCAGGCGGACCTTGTCGCCGCGGCTTGCAAAATACCGCAGCGCGCTTTCGTCGACCTTCGGCTCAGCTGCCGGTTGCGGCGCTGTCGGCTGATCGGCCGGCTGCCCCTTATCGGCAGGCTGCGGCTGAGCCGGGGGGACGGGCGCCTGCTGAGGTTGAGGCGCCTGAGCCGTCAGCACCGGTGCCGCCTCCTGAAGACGGTCGGCGACCGCCTGGACGTCGATCGGCGGGCTGCTGGGCGTGTCCGGTTGCATCTGACGGTCCGTGTGAAGGTTCGAGCGTCCGATGCCGAATTTCTCCACCAGCGCGGCACGGTCCTTCACCCCGGTTATTACGATGGCCACCACCGCTGCAGCCGATAATGCGATGAGGGACGACTTCACAGACACTCCGGATGTTTCTTCACGACAAGGGCCAGCCCGAGCAACTGCAGCGTGGACGGATAATAGAGCGCAGGCGAAAACTGCCGGGCAGTCGGAGGCAATCTCTTGCCGTTGACCACACAGGCCACAACATCGTTAACAATTCGATAACCCGGGTCGGCAAGCACCGTCTTCACGCTACCCGTGGCAAGATCGATTGTCGCCGGAGCACCATCTGCGGTCATTCCATGTTGCAGCCTGGAAAGCAGGACCTTGTCGGTAATCCCTGCCCTTGCGAGATATAGCGGGATGCGAACAGCGTTGTAGGCGAATTCCGCATCAAAACCTTCGGCTGGTGCGGGCCGGCGGGCAAGGCTTACCCATTCAGCAGGTAGTTTGCGCGGGCCGAATTGCAGGGATTTCACGAGTGCAAGGCCGTCATCGGACAGCTTCTGCCATCGGTCCGACGGCGCAAGCAGCGCCATCACCGGGATCGCCTCGAAGATCCAGTAGGAGGGGTTGACCACCGGCCCATCCCTGCGGCCGGGTGGTGTAAAACCTTCGACGCCGGGCAACAGCAGCGTACGGCCACCGGCCTCCACCACTGCTTCGGAAAGGAGCGCCTGGGCCATTCTGGCAGCGGCCTCAATATAATCGCTCCTGTTCCAGGAGGTGCCAGCGAGCGCAAGCGCATAGGCAATCAGCATGTCGCCGTCCGAGGCGTTGTTGGTGTCCGTCACATGCGGTTTGGCCAAAGGGTCCCATTTCCATACAGCAAGCCCATCATCGCGCAGCAGAAGCTCAGTGCGGGTGAAATACCATATCTGCTCGAAATCGGCGGGGCTGTTGGCGAGATAGGCAAGCAACAGACCGTAACCCTGGCCCTCGCTGTGGCTGATGTTGCCGTTGCCGTTGTCGACGACACGGCCGCTCGGATCGAGAAACTGCACCTTGTAGGCGGACCATGCCTTTGGATCGACGAGCACCTGTTGGGCCTGAAGGGGTTCGACAGCAATCGCAAAAGCGAGTGCACCAGCCAGCACCGTTGCCACGATCCTCTTCATTTGCCCCTGCCCAGTCTGCTCAGCATGCCCGACGTCGCCATGCCGAGGAGAATCGAAAGAACGACAAGCAGAAAGGCATAGGAGAGGATATTGGTGGAGAGCCAATTTGCGGCGATCAACCTGAAATTCGCAAGCGACCAAGGCTGCGAGGGCACGAAGTCGAAACGCGAGACCGGCACGGTTTCGATCTCACCGGTCTTGCCCGAATAGGTGGTGATGTGTCCGGAAATTTGCGGCCAGTTGCGCTGCTCCGTCACAGCATCGATACCCTCGCGCAGGTCTCTTGCCGAGGGGGCCGTTACGACTGTCCAGGTCCCGTCGCCGGTCGGGCTGGCGCCTTGCGCAATCATCAGGCTCGCCACATTGGAGGGAGTGAAAACGGCTTCTGCTCTCGGTACAAATTGCAGCGAACTCAGCGAGATGTCGAAGTTCTCGCGCAACCACTCCTGGAACGCCGTGACCTGACCGCGCCACGCGCCGCTGCTCACCTTCGAGCGCCATTGGTCGAAAGCGGAATTGGTGTCTGGCTGGACCACCTGCTTATCCGGCACCGGGCGCCAAGTGGCCTGGCTTGCCGTGGAGATATTCAGTTGGGACAAGACCGCCGCCGGTAATTGCGAGATGGAACCGATGAATACGGCCTCCTGATCACCGATCGTGCCTGGCGAAGCCGTCGGCTCGATGTTCATCGGGCGACCGGAAACAACCGCCATCTGACCAAGCAGCGTGGCCGCGGCAGAAAGCGTGTCGGCATCGATGCGGTCTATAAAGAGCGGCATCGGACCGGCAAGCCGTCCATAGGGATAGGCGGTACCGGCCATGGCGGCAAGATTGGGACGCTGCCCGACGCGGGCGAAATCCGGCATGCGGAACTCAGTCGTATCGAACAAGGCAAAGCGCGCCGTGGTCGAGGCGGTCGCACCGGGCACACATATCTTGTCATCGCTCGTCGTGAGGATTGCTTCAAGACTGAGTGAATTGAGGCCCGGCTTGAAGTGGCGCATGGCCACGCGGATCGGCAGGTGACGGAGGATGCCGCCGCCGGTCCCGGTAATCGGCATCGTCGAGGCGATATTGCCGTTGACATAGATGTCGATATGGCTGCCGGGAAGGACGCTGCCGGTATAGGCTGCGTCCAGCAGAACCGTCGCTTCCCCATAGGCATTCGCATAGAAGTCGGAAGGAACCGCGACATTGAAGTTCGTCCGAAAACGCCGACCGGAAAACTCTGTCGTCTTCACGCCCAGATCGGCAAATGTAAGCTGCGTGTCCTGGAGTATCAACGGTGCGTTGGGCGCGCTCCAGCGCTCGGTGGTCAGCGCATCGCGCCTGATGCCCGGGGCACGATCAGTCGGGGAGACGATGGTATCGATGGCCGAGGAGATTGCCTGCCACGAAGGGCCACTAATCAGGAGCACGGGCGAGCCAGTACGCGGGTCGGTGACGAATGTCGCAAGAGCTGCGGACTGAGCCGCCGGTGGCAGGTCTGGAAAATAGGGCTGCAGCTCGGAAGTCGTGCCGACGAGAACGGTAAGCTTGCCGGGACCGGCTGCCGGCAGCGTGTCGACGCTGAAGGAGATGGATTGGTTCGGCATACCACTCAGCACGGAGAGCCCCTGTGCGAGGCGAAGCAGCGGCTTCGTCGTGCCAGGCTGCTCAAGGGCTGGAACGAGGAGGTCGAATTCCGTTCTACCGGATCCGTCGACGCCGACCGCACGGATGGCATCCGTGCTTGACAGCTTTGCAGCGTCTTGCCCTTCGAAGCTCAGATGGGTCTGCGCAGGATCGATATTGGACCAGAGCTCATAAGTCGACTGGATCGTGCAATCCGTGCGGTGGCGCTGGCTTGCCTCGAAGGTCAAAAGATTTGCGCCGGGCTGTAACAGACCACGCGGAACATCGAAGCTGACTTGGGAGGGTGCGTCGGGTGAGCCGATCTGCTTTTGACCGATCGGACGGTTGTTGATGAGCACGGTGATCTGCGAGGATTCCGGCGCAACGACGATGGAATTCTGGTAGGCGAAATTGAATTTTGCCGGCGCGCCTGCCTGTTCTGGAGTGAGGTAGACGCTCCACGACTTTCGGTCGAATTCGCCCTCCAGACCGAATTTGTCGAAGGGAACGACGTAGCGGCGCATGCCGCCGGCCGTCCCCGCCGGGGTGCCGGCAAACTGGGCGGCTTGCGGCCGAGCGGAATTTGCAGAGCCGCGAAAAGATGGGGAAGGTATCGGCGGAGCGGCAGGGATGGACGGTGCGGCTGGAACCGTAACAGGCGGTGTCACCGTCGGAGCAGGCAATGTCAGGCGCGGCACCATGGGATGAAGACCGGCCGGGCGCTCAGGCGACATGTCAAAGGGCGCAGGCGCCTGTGCAGTCTGAGCCCAGGTGAGCGGCGAGGTGCTGATGAGAAACAGTGCAGCGGCAAGACCCGTCCTCATCAGCCGTTCGCCTTTGCCATCTGCTGCTGCGCTTCGCGCTCCGGCCGCATGCTGCGGAAGAAATAAATGAGCCCGCGGCTTGTCTGATACAGCGATAGGCCAAGGAACCAGATGGTACCGCGGATGAGGCCCGGATTACGGCGGCGCGATTCCTGAAACTGCGCCCATTGATCGGAATTGGCAAAGATCAAATCGGCGATCAGGCGATGATCAAGCGCGCTCTTCGGGATATACTGGCAGCCGACAGCCATGATATCGCCGTCCTGTTCCATGTTGCGAACGACGAGCGGCAGAGTTTCGAGGTCAGCACCGCTGTAAGGGCGGAAGCGGATTTCGCCTTCGGCGCCGATCGTCATGGGGTCGAGCTGCTTGTTGAAGACATGGAGACGCGCTCCGTGAACCGAGACGTCCTCGATCGAGGCGGTATGCCATTTGCCGTTGACGCCGAATTCGCAGCGCCGATTGACTCGCACACGCCGCGAAGCGGCACGCTCGCCGCGCTCCGACACCACGCCAAGCGCGCAGCCTGCCATGATGAGATTGATAAGGTTCCACCCGCCGACAACGAGCGTGACATCCGCCTTGTAGGGCTCGGCATAGATGCGATAGATCGTGATGGCGAGCGCAATGAGCTGCACGGCAAATATAACGAAAAAGGGCCTGCTGATTTCCGAAAGGCGGCTGACCGAAATCGATTCGTCCTTTGCCGTGACCTTGAAGGTTGGTTTTCGTGGATTGATCATGACGGAAATGACGGCAGGTAAGAGGTGGACTGTCTGCACATACTCGTAAAGTTCCGAAATCCACGGCCAGCGGAACGAACCATAAAGATAGTTCTGCATCATCAGGTTCACGAGCATATAGGCAAGCGTATAGGCCAGAAACTCGCCGCCGGAGGCTGTGAATATTTCAAGGTCGAAGAACAGATAGAAGAGCGGCGCGAACAGGAAGATCGTCCGCGGGAACGGGAAGAGCCAGAACAGCGTCGAGGACATGTAACAAAGGCGCTGGGGAATCGACAGGCCGCGCTTTAAGAGCGGAAACCGAAAGCGCAGGATCTGCATCATGCCTTGCGCCCAGCGGCTGCGTTGGCCGATGAAACTTGCGAAGGTGGCGGGCTGCAGACCGGCGATCAGCGGCTTGTCGACATAAATGCTGTTCCAGCCCGCGCCATGCAACGCCAATGCGGTCTCACAGTCTTCAGTGATGCTGATGCCGCTAAAGCCATTGGTGGATTGCAGGGCGCGACGGCTGAGAACTGCGGCCGAGCCACAGAAGAAGGCAGCGTTCCATTTATCGAGACCCCGCTGGATGATGCCGTAAAACATCTCATTTTCACTCGGCATCCTGTCGAAAGTGCGCAAATTGCGCTCCAACGGATCCGGATTGATGAAGAAGTGCGGCGTTTGCACGAGGAAGAGCTTCGGGTCGTCGTCGAAATAGCCGACCGTCTCGCGCAGGAAGTCCCGGGCGGGCGCGTGGTCAGCGTCGAAGACAGCGATGAGCTCGCCCGTCGAATGCTGCATGCCGTTGTTGAGATTGCCCGCCTTGGCATGTTCATTGCGCTCGCGCGTCAGGTAATTGACGCTGAGTGCCTCGCAGAGCTGCCTCAGTTCATTGTGCCGCGCAATGGCGGCCTGGGCTTCGAGCAACTTGTTGGAGTTGCGTTTTTGCAGCGTGCCGCCATCATCCAGGAGCCAGACATGCAGTTTATCGGCCGGATAATCCATTGCTTTTGCGGCAGCGAGCGTATTGCCGAGGAGATGGGCGTCTTCGTTATAGGTAGGCACGAAGACGTCGACATGCGGAAACCGCCCTTCCTTGACAGGGCGCGACCGGCGCGGCGGAAGTGGAGTCGCGACGATGAAGAGGCTGAGCGCCAGCATGGCGATGCTGTACATTTCGGCAAGATAGAGCAGCAGCCCGGGAATGAAGTTTTCGAGCTGATTGATGGGTGGCAGCGTATTCGTCGTGCGCCAATAGGCATAGCGCAGAACGACGGCAGTGCCGAAGGCAAGCGCGATCAGGCGCCATGTGCCCTCCCCCTTCAAGATCTTGATTATCGCCATGATCGTGACGACGGTGATACTGGCAATAAGCTGAGTCTGCAGGTTCACCGGCAACGTGATCAATACGAAGACGCAGAGCGAAACGATCGCCCAGGTGAAGATGCTTCGAGCCTTATGCATCGACGTCCCTTCAAAAGCATGGCCGGGCATTGCGGCGCCGGGCTATGCGTTTCCTATCTTCGGCACGCGGCCGTCATGGCCGCATCGCCTATGCAGTCGGGGGAAGGCACGGTGATGCCTGCCTTCGCCGCTTGTTGAACGGGGCCCGGAGCGGGCATCGGATCGGTATTGGCCCCTGGCGTTTCGATCGCTGGGTCCGGCAGCGGTACGCGCACCCCAATCGGCGCGGGCACAGGCGCTATTGCCGGCGCCTTGACCTGACGTGGCTGACGGCGGAGGGCCGCCGGGGCCGGTTCGTAGCCGATCTCAATGGCGCCAGCGCGGTGGCCGCCGTCGTCCGGGTAAACAGGGCTGCCGGCGCGGCCGAGAACTTCATCGGCGCCTTTTACCTCGCCGTAAGGATTCCATATCTCGCCATTGAGCGTGCCGGTGACCGTATAGCCATACATGACGCTTAAGAGCTGACGCTCGCTGGCGCGCGCGTCGCAAAGGCGAAGCCGCACCTGGATCATACCGAAATTGCGCGCTTGCGTATGTGCCGCCTGGCTCGATCGGATCTGCTGCCAGCCATAAAGGCAGGTATCGCCGGCGCTGCTGCGACCCGAGGCATAGGCGAACGGCCCATAGCTGTTTTGCAAGAAGGTGTTGTTCCTCGCCATCGCAACACCCGGCGCAGCCGCGAATGCTTCGCGAGAAATTCCCCTTTCGCTGATCATCTTGTAGGCGGCGCCTCCCGCCCCCGGATTGGACCCACTTGCCCCATAGAATTGCACTTTCAGGAAATTCTGCCCCCGCACGGAAGAGGACGTATAGAGCGAAAGCATCTGCTCCACGCCATTGCCGCGCCTGGTTTCGACGACACTTACGATGGCCGGGCCACCGGGGGGCGGAAGAATGAGTGCCTTTTCACTGGCCACCGTCTCGGGCGCCGAGGGCTGCCTGACGCTGCCGCTCGTCGACGCACAGCCAGCCAACAAGGCCGCGGTGACCACCGATATCAACCCCAGCAAGCGCATTTTAGGTGCCGCCGCAAAATCGTCTTTCCAGATATCCATCGGCACTGCGCGCAATGGATGTTCGAATCAACGACCGCCCGGCCGTTAACGAGGAATAAACGGCGGATACGGTTAATCGAACGTTAAAATCGGGCACCCTTGCGACAGTCAGCCGGCCGCAATGACACAGCAAGTTCCATAAACGCCTTTGCGTCTTCTCATGGTGCGGCGCGCCTGTTTTGCGCCGCCCGGTGAGATTGATCCTCAGGACTGACCGCGAAGATCTCAGCATTTTCGCCGCCCCGCGCCGCTACGGTCCAAAGTTGGTTTGTTATTATTTAGATAAGCTTTCTGTCATATACGGTCGAAAACCCGGTCGTCACACGGCCGCAAGATAGCGCGTTCTGGTAGAGCTCTGCGTTGACTGCAACGAGGCTCGCTCTAGTTCTGATACGGAACAGGTGTCGGTTCGGCAGGATGTATCGATAACGGACCACGTAAAGCGAGGCGGGTTAAGGAGGGTGACCCCATGCCGGAAAATCGTGCGAATTGGCCTGAGCCGGCTCCGCAGAAGTCCGAATTCGGCAGCCGCGCCGAGGGGCTGTTTTCGCTGTGGGATCACGATCTCAGGCTTATCGACTGGTCTGAAATGCTCAAGGAGCGCCTGAACCTTTCTGACGAGGCGCCCATAATTTTGGGGAATGTATACCCCGACCTGGCAAATCCCGATCTCGCTGCCCTCGTTCAGCTCGTCGTCAATAGCGGCAAACCGCGGACCATTCGTCTCGGGGCGAGCGAATCCGACCGGCGCAATCTGCTATTGTTCCAGGCCAGGGCCGGCCTTGCGATCGTCGAATTTGGCGGCGCTGACAATAATGAGACCGCAAGAGCGCAAGAGCTGGACCGGGCGTTACTCCTTCACCAGGCGACCCATGACGTTTTGACCGGGCTTCCCAATCGCCGCCAATTCAGCGACAAACTGGGAAATATTCTCCCAGTTCATGCAAAGGCGGGCCTTGCACTGATGCAGATCGATCTGGACGATTTCAAACCCGTCAACGATACGCTGGGCCATGGAGCCGGGGATATCGTCCTAAAACTTGCGGCCGAGAGGATTCGAAAGGCGCTTGGTAAAGACGAGACCGCCTACCGCCTTGCAGGCGACGAGTTCGCCGTCATACAGATCGCCCGCGAGCAGCCGGATGAAGCCGAAAGACTAGCAGAATCGCTGATCAGCGAATTTCGCAAGCCCTTCACGGTGGACGGAATTACCGTATTTGTCGGTGCCAGTATCGGCGTTGCAATTGCACCTCGCGACGGCAATGAGAGCGAGCAGTTGATGAAGGCTGCCGATGTTGCCCTTTATGCCGCCAAGAAGGACGGACGCCGGCGCGCGCGGACCTTTAATCCGAGCATGCTGCAGGTGCTGGAACAGCGAGAAGTGTTGAGACGGAGCCTTCGGGTCGCGCTGCAACACCGTGAATTCTTTATCGAATATCAGCCGCTGGTCGATCGGTCGTTGGCGATAGCCGGCTTCGAAGCACTGCTGCGCTGGCGCCACCCGATCCTCGGAGTGATCTCACCGATCGCTTTTATCCCGATGGCGGAATCAGACGGCCTTATGAGCGAAATAGGTCAATGGGTACTGGAAGAGGCGTGCCGGGAGGCTTTGACCTGGCCGGCCCACTATACTCTTGCGGTAAACCTATCTCCCGCCGAATTTTTAACCCCAGGTCTGACCGACCGAGTGTCCCAAACCCTCGACGTCGTTGGACTGCCCTCGGAGCGCTTGGAGCTCGAGATCACCGAAACCGTGCTGCTGGAGCGCACGATCAACAATCTTGATACCCTGAACACGCTCAACGTGCTTGGCATCCAGATTTCCCTCGATGACTTCGGGACCGAGTATTCCTCTTTGAGTTATCTGAAGAACTTCCCCTTCGATAACATCAAGATAGACAAGTACTTTATCAACGACCTGCCTGATGATCAGAAGAGCCAGACCATCGTGCGCTTCGTCATCGCGATGGCCCATGGGCTTGGCATGCGCGTGACTGCCGAAGGCGTCGAGACGGCCGAACAGGCCGCCTGGCTGCAGGCAGAGGGATGTGACCGGTTGCAAGGCTATTTCCTGAGCCCTCCTTTGGGGGCCGACATGGTTGATGAATTTATTCGCAAGCACGCTGACACGGGACCCGATAATGATCAGGTCAAATCCTGAAAAGTGAAGCGGCAATTCGCCGAGGAGGTGTCGGTTGACGAACCAAGAAGCGGCAATTGGCCCTACATTTGACCAGTTGCTCAGTCTGAAGATGGACATGGCGAGCTTTACCGCCGACTGGCTGCATTGCGATCAGTTGTCCAACTATGTCGCTCGAATGGTCAGCCATGACCGTCGCGATCCCGTGCGCCATTCCAACCTGCTGTCCTCAGCCCTTAACGAGCTCCTGGAGATGTCGTTTCGCTCAGAGGCGGATGATGGTGACTTCGTATGTAATTTTTATCGCTGTCAGCAGACCGAGCGCATCGAGCTGATCTTTCCTTGCCCGCCAGAACAGCGACAATTCTACAAGAAGATTGTCCTGGGACTAAAAACCGGCCAGGCCCTTAAAAATTATTGCAACTTGATCACCAGCGATGCCGCCTCCGATGGCCAGGCGATCCTGCTTGGCCTGGTTGTGAACTATGACGCGGAAATCCAGATCCGCGATTTTGGTATCGGCGCACTTGCATTCATTGTGGATCTGCCGCTCGAAAGGCTACTGAATTGACTGCACAAAGTCCTTCGCCTGTCTTTACAGCGCAATTCAACATCAACGATCAGGAATTCTCCCTCGCTGGCGTGCTTCGCCCTCATTCCACGGCTGAAATTGCCGACGATCTCTTGTTGCTGCGAAATGGAATCGAGACCGTCAGCGGTGTTTTATACGTCAATCTAAAGCGCGTTACGCATATGAACAGCACGGCATTTCGTGCCTTGACGCGGGTTTTGGTCGATGCTTCGCGTTCAAGGCCCGAAATCAAATTCGTGGTCGTCGCATCAAGCGTTGTCGCCTGGGCGGCACGGATGTTCCGGCATTTGAGCGATCTATCGCCGAACATTGCGATCGAGATCTACGACTCGGCTTTTTATCCCGGCCAGACATTCGTTGAAAACCAAAGCTTCATTCCAATCCTCAGAACGCAGACGAAGATGACGTGGCGGCATGAGCGAGAGATATTGCCGCGCCATGGGCTTCGCAACGGCATGGTGATTGCCGACATCTGTTGCGGCATTGGCGATTTCGCGATGCTGGTCAGAAAGGAGTTCGGCCCAGCAAGGATCGTTGCGCTAGATCATTCCTCGCCAAGCCTCGACTATGCCCGTGATGTTGCCGAAAGGTTCGATGTCCGCGATATTGAATACACCTACGGCGATGCATCGCAGATGCTGTTTGAAAGCGACCAGTTCGATTTCGTGACCTGCCGGCACTCGTTGCAAATCTTCGATCGCCCCGAAATGCTGCTCAGGGAGCTCTATCGGATCTGCAAACCTGGCGGCCGGGTTTACATCACCAACGAGAAAAACTCCCATTGCCTCGGAGAACCGCGCGCCGACAGCATCCAATGGACCTATAACGAGGTTGCCAAGCTCTTCAGTTATTTCGACATGGACGTCGAAATGGGACCAAAGAACTTGCGTCTTTTGCTGGATGCGGGCTTCGAGGCGGTGAAAATGGAAAGCTTCATGGTCACCAACCTCGACGGCGATCCCCAGGAGTTCGCAGACGTCATCGCGGCATGGCGAGATGTCTACGCAGGCGAAATGTCTGTCCGTAGAGGCGATTCGGCGGAATTCATCGAACGTTTCAGACAAGGATTCGCCGACCATATCTTTGCGGCGCTTCATCCAAAGGGCTACGCCGGCTGGCCCATTTGGGCAGCGTCCGGGCGAAAGCCGCTATGATGACCGCGCCGATCAGGAAGCCAAGCCTCGGTTTGCGCTCTTTTCGCGCGAAATTCATGATCGTTGTCGGTGGGGCGGTCCTATTTGACCTGCTTGTCAGCGGCGGTCTCGCCCTTTGGAATGTCCAGCGACTTTCTCGGGATGCGACGGCCGAAGTGGGTCACGGCCTTGAACGGGCAAGCCAAGACTATATCCGCTCGTATACCGATTCCACCGCCGCGCAGGTTGGCTTGCTTCTCCATCAGGTCCATTCCGACGTCAAGGCGTTGACAGGCGTGCTTCAGGGTCAGATCGATCAACCAACGAGGAACGGAGAGATTGGAGCCGCCATGGCAAGGGCAGCTCCAGGTGCGGTGACCGTAAGATTCGACCCCAAAGGTCAATGGGCGCAGAACCTTCCAGGGGCGCCGTCGGTCGTCAGCGTATGGGGCTACCTCCTGGACAAGGATCGCCATCCGCTGCCGCAGGTGCAGACCGATATCGAGACGAGTGCGGTCCTTGATCTTGTCGCCCCCGACCTCCTGAAAAACGGTGCATCGAAGCTGCAGATGTACTATATCGGGCCGAAAGAGCGCCCGATCTTCAGGACGGCACCTTATACAGATCAAGCACAGACGTTCGATCGGCTTTATCCCGGTCACAACAGCGCAGACTTTTGGGATTTCTTCTTTCCCGGTCTTTATGAATCCTGGCAGAAATGGGCAAGCGACCCTTCCTTGCGGCCGGTACCTGACAATATCACCCAGACCGCTCCCTATACCGACGCAATCACGGGAAAACTGATCGTCAGCTTCTTCCATCCGCTTTGGACTGCCGATCGGCGTAGCGTGGCGGGGGCTGCCGGAGCAGACATCACGCTTGACCAGCTCGCCGAAATTGTCGAGCGCGTGAAGGTCGCCGAAAGCGGCTTTGGCTTTCTAACCATGTCGGACGGCAACGTCGTTGCAATCAACCCTGCCGGGGAAAAAATTATCGGTCTTCGCTCGGCGAGCGACGCCACGAACAAGGGCGTGACCGGCCTTGACCGCTCTTTACGCAACAGTTCGCAAAAGGAGGTCGCCTCACTCCCGCTTGATGCCGATGGCGTCATAAGGCACATTTCGCTGAAGGAGAACGGCGAAGACGTTCCTTATCTTGTCGTTACAAAACAGCTAAACGCAACCAATCTTTGGATAAACGGACCGGTTCAGCGCGAGGTCATGTCGCTCGGCATCGTTGTCCCCGAGCGTGAAATCTATGCCTCCCTCACTGCCGCCAGGGATCAAATATCGCGGGCAACCAACCGAATTCTGATTTATCAGATCCTCGCGGTTCTCGTGTCGATGCTCGTCGTCACGGGGGCGGTCTTTGCGGCGTCAAAGCGTATTACAAGCGGGATCAGTGCACTGGCGGGTGCCGCCAAGCGCATACAGGCAAAGGATTATTCTGTCAGAGTCGATATACCCACCAAGGACGAAGTTGGCGAGGCTGGTCACGCGTTCAACCGCATGGCCGAGGAGATCAGCTTCCATACCGAAAATCTCGAGAACCTGGTTGCTGAGCGCACGCAGGAAATTGAGGCGGCCAAAGAAGAAATCTCGATCCTGAACGGCCAGTTGACGAGCGAGAACCTGCGCCTCGGTGCCGAACTGGATGTGGCTCGGCAGATTCAGCTTATGGTGCTGCCACGGGCGAAAGAGCTTGCGGCCATCGAGCAGTTGGAGATTGCCGCCTATATGCGCCCCGCCGACGAGGTCGGCGGCGACTACTACGACATCCTGCAAAACGGAGATCACCTGAAGATAGGCATCGGCGACGTGACCGGTCACGGCCTCGAAAGCGGTGTTTTGATGCTTATGGTGCAGTCCGTCGCCCGCGCGCTGCAGGAAGCCGGCGAAACGAATCCCTCAAGGTTCCTCAGTTACCTCAACCGCACGATCTACAAGAACATCGAGCGCACGAAAACCGACAAGCACGTCACGCTGTCATTTCTGGACTATGATGGCGAGCGATTGACGATTTCGGGCCAGCATGAGGATCTGATCGTCATTCGTCATTCCGGTGCGGTCGAACGGATCGACACCAGCGACCTCGGCCTACCAGTGGGACTTGAATCTGATATATCGTCTTTCATCGATACCCGCGAAATACCCTTTCACAAGGGCGATTTGATTGTTCTTCATACCGATGGCGTCACCGAGGCTGAAAATCCCGAAGGAGAACTGTACGGCATCGAGCGGCTTTGCGAAAACGCCCGCCGCCTGCACGGTCAAACAGCTGAGCAGGTGATGAACGGCATTCTCGAAAGCCTCATGGCCTATATCGGAACGCAAAAGATACATGATGACATTACGCTCGTCGTAGTGCGGCACAGGTGATGACATGACAACGGTCCTTTATGGCCAAGAGCATCTCGCTTCGTTTGACGCGACGCACGCCGTTCAGCTGCGGCTGCTCGATGGCCCGCTTGAACTTGCCTGGAAACACTCCAGTATGACGTCGGATTTCATCGCCGAGATGATGGCGCTCCGATTTCGACCTTCGAAGCGGCGCTATAATCAGGTCCGACAGGATATCGGCTACCTGACGAACGAACTGATCGAAAACGCCATCAAGTTTCGTGCTCCAGGCGAGATCGCGATCGAAGCCATGGCGGAAGACGACAACTTTAAGATGAGGATATCGAATTTTATCGACAGGCAGACGGCAGCCAGGTTCCAGCGGTTGCTGTCGAGCATAACGCAAGGAGACCCGAGCGATCTTCTCATCCAGCAGATCGAGGCGAGCGCTAAAACGGCCGGCAGCGGTTCCGGATTAGGATTGCTGACCTTGATGAGCGACTACAAGGCAGACCTGGCTTGGCTCTTCGAGGAGGACCGCCCCCACAACCGCGCAAAACTTGAAACATACGCCGCAATGCCAATTTCACCGTCATGAACCGCGAGAAAAGTGCTATGGAAATCAGAGAAGAAGCGTTCCGCGTCTGGTCCGAGGGCGGTACCGTTTATTTTGACGGAACCATGCGGCTGGCAGGCCCGGATGCCTACGCACCCATTCATGCTTTGGCCATGAAAGCGCTCGAAGAGGGGGCCGGTAAGGCCACTTTCGACGTGACCGGACTTCAATTCTTGAACTCGTCAGGTATAAACCTGCTTGCCAAATTGACGATCGAGGCTCGCAACCACCCGGACATTCATTTGACCGTACGCGGTTCTTCCCAAGTCCCGTGGCAGATCAAATCATTGCCCAACCTCAAGAAGTTGCATCCAGGCGTGGATCTGCGGCTGACCTGACATGTGTGCATCAGACCTATTCGACGCCCCGAGTGATCGATGGATACTCGCCTTCACCGTGCGGCTTGCTTAGCTGCGTTCATTCGGCGCTGTCGGGCAAGACAGATGCAAGCTCTGGCCTTGGCAAAGGCTGGAGCAACCATGTCATCACGGTGGCGACGAGGTGATGCCCCTTCAGAACGGTTCTGATGGCCAATTCGGGTGAAGTCGTGTTGGCTATCTGACAGATTTCGCCGCTATATCGGCAGGATTAGCGTCCGCCGAAGCCGGAGCCGATGGTGATGCCCCGATAGATCACCTTCTGCAGCACGATGGCCAGGACGATGCCTGGCAGCATTGAGATCGCTGCGCCGGCCATGATGTAGTTCCACGAGGTCCCTTGCTGTGTCTGGAACAAAGTGAGCCCCAGCGGCAGCGTGGCTTTTTCCATGCCGTTGGTGACGATCAGCGGCCACAGAAAACTATTCCACTGCCCCATGAAGGCGAAAAGCGCGAGCAGGCCGATGGCCGGCATGGCTAGCGGAACGATGATCGTAACCAGGATACGCAGTCGCGACGCCCCGTCGATCATCGCCGCCTCGTCGAGATCCTTGGGAATGGCGAGGAAGAACTGCCGCAGCAAAAACGTGCCGAAGGAGCCGAAAGCCACCGGCAGGATCATGCCATGGTAGGTGTTGACCCAGCCGAGCTTGCTGACCACCAGGAAGAGCGGGATGACCAGCATGACCTGCGGGATCATTAGCGTGCCGAGATAAGCAAGCAGCAGACCCTCCCGGCCAGGAAATTTCAGTCGGGCGAACGCGTAGGCGGAAAGACACGATACAGCAATCACGATCGCCGTGACGCCGCTGGCGACTACGAAGGAATTGAACAAGAAGGTACCAAACGGCAGGGAAACCAGGGCTTCGACGAAGGTTCCCCATTGATATTCCTGCGGCAGGATGCGGACCGGCACGGCCAGCACTTCCGCATTGGAGCGCACCGCGTTCGATACCATCCAGAAGAACGGAAAGAGGAAAAGCAAAGCGATCAGCGAAAGCGCTGCGTAACTGATGGCCGTGCCAATGCGCCGCAAGGGTCTGTTGCGCAATACAGAATGCGAATGCAACGGATCCTGCCTAATCGTCATAGTGCACCCATTTGCGCTGCATGCGGAACTGCAGGATGGTCAAGGCCATGATCATGATGAACATCACCCAGGCCAACGCCGAGGCATAGCCCATCTGGAAGTTGGCAAAACCCTTCTGGTAGATGGCAAAGCCGAGCGTGGCCGTCGCCGAACCCGGGCCGCCGCGAGTCATCGCATAGATCTCGTCGAACACCTGCAGCGAGGTGATGGCCGTCATCACGGTGGCGAAGAAGATCGTCGGCGAGATCAGTGGCAGGCGGACACGCCAGAAACGCTGCCAGGCGTTGGCACCGTCGATCGTCGCAGCCTCCAGATAGTGTTTCGGCACAAGGTCGAGTGCGGCGTTGAACATTACGACATTGTAGCCGACATTCGCCCACAGAGTGACGAGCACGATCGCCTGCATGGCCCAGGTGGTGCTGAGCAGGAAATTCGGAAGGCCGAGACCAACGGTGCGGACGAGGCTGTCGGCCAGCCCATCAGGCGTGAAAATGAGCAACCACACCACCGACGCCGCAATCGTGGGTGTGAAGGTCGGCAGGAAGAAGATGACCCGGAAGATCGCCTTGCCGAACTTCAGGCTCGATATCCAGACGGCAAGCGACAGCGAGACGATGATGTTCAGCGTCAGGTACTCGACAGCGAAGAATAAAGTGTTGCGCAATACGGTGTAAAAAGCCGGATCGACGGTGAAGAGGCGTACGTAATTCTGGAGACCGGCGAAGGACGGCGTCGAAATCAATTGCCAGTTCGTGAAGCTGAGCGCCAGCGACGCCAAGATCGGCAAGGCCATGAAGGCCATGAAGCCCAGGAAGCTTGGCAGCAGGAATAGCATGGCCGTCTGCGTATCTGGCGTGAGAAAGCGCCGCGGCAGGGCGCGCTGTACGGGTACTTCGGCGAGGACGCTTTCCGACACATCTTCCTCCATGCGCGGCAATTCCTGCCACAGCGAGAGCTATTGTTGTGCGAGGCTCTGGATGGTCTCCATCGTCTGCTTGGCGTCGGCGCTGCCGGCGAAGGCGGGCGGAAAATACTGGTTGAAGAGGTTTTCCACCGCTGCCCAGTTATTGGTGATTGCGTAGGGAATGGAATGCGCCAGGGAGTAGTCGAGGGCCTCGCCGCCGTTGGTGATGTCTTTGGCGGCCACCTGGTACCAGGACGATTGGGCGGCCGTGCGTGCCGGCAACGCACGCCCCTTCTCGGCAAGGTACGACAGCGCTTCGGGACTGGTGAGCACCTGAATTGCCTTCCACGCCGCATCCTTATGCTGGCTGGTGGTCGAAATGCCGAAACCGGAGCCTGCCGTAACGGCCGCCAGTTCGCCCTCGTCACGGGGCAAAGTGGTCAGACCGACCTTGAACTTGACCTGGTCCTTCATGCCGATGATCGACCAGGGGCCGTCGACATACATAGCGATGTTGCCCGAATTGAACCGGCCCTGGATCACCGTGCCGGCATCGTTGCCAGACGGCACGAGCGGTGCAATCTTATCATTGGCCGCAAAGCCGATCAGTCTGTCGGCTGCGGCAATCGCATCAGGATTGACGAGATCGAGCTGGCCGGCATCGTTAACGTATTTGTCGCCCCAGGCGGACGCCAGGACCGAGTAGTTGACCGGGGCGACGCCGAAGCCGTAGACGCCATCCTTGGTAAGCCTCTTGGCCGCGCCGGTGAACTCCGCAAGCGTCCAGCCCGGTTTCGGCAATGGAAGGCCGGCGGCCTCGAAAGCGTCCTGGTTGTAATAAATGACCCATGGACCGACGTCGTAAGGTAGGCCGTAAAGCTCTTTGTCGACCGACATGCCGCCGATGATCGAAGGGGTGAAGGCGCCAATATCGAACTTGTCTGCCTCAATCCTGGCATTGAGGGGTTCCAGCAGTGAATAGAAATTCGGCATGCGCAGCGACTGCATGGACACGATGTCGGCCAGTTGGCCGGACGCCGCCAAAACCGGCAATCTGGTCCAATAGTCGACCCAGCCGCTGGTCTGCAGCGTCACTTTGATATCTGGGTGCTTGGCGCTCACCATGTCGGCCAGGTGCTGCCAGGTCTTGGTGTCGGTTTCGGAGGCGGACCACATCTGCCAGGTCAAATTGACCTCGTCGGCTGATGCAGCCGTAACAAAGAGGCTGCCGCCGATTGCTGCAAGCAACAGCGCTTTCTTCACAACCTTCATGGGATTCTCCTCCCTCCATGAATGCAATGGACAATGAGTGGGATCGAAGGCTACGGCTTCAGGACAATTTCGATCACCGGAACAGTAACTTCCGGCCGTCGCACCGGCAGTTCGAGCGTGATCATGCCTTCCGGCACCATCACGCCGACATTGGAATCCACTTCCTTGATGGGGCTTAGCCAGCGCACCTCGCTGGCGTCGTGCAGGAACTGCGCATAGGCGATTTTGTCGGCGATGCCGTCGATGTGGATGTGGCGATAGGGCCAGTTGTAGACGTGCAGGTAAAGGCGGTTGCCGCGCTGGGTGTAGCGGCAACCAAACGGCGCCGGATAGGCCGACGGCCCTGCCCCATAGATCGAACGTCCGTTCACTGCCATCCAGTTCTGGTAAACCTCAAGTGCGGTAATGGCACGCGCATCGAGCGTACCGCGGCCGGTCGGACCGACATTCATCAGGAGGTTGCCCCCCAAGGCGACGGAATCGATGAGCAGCTTGATGATCTGTTCCGGGCTCTTCCAGGTGTCCTCGTCACGATGATAACCCCAAGAACCGCTGAAGGTATGGCAAGCCTCCCAGCGCACGGGCCGGCCAGCGATGGTGGGCGCGACGCGCGGTGTGTACTGCTCCGGCGTCACCATGTCTGGCAAGTGATCGCCATCGAGCGGCAAATCGAGACGGTTGTTGACGATGATGTCTGGCTGCAGTTCTCGCACCAGTTCAACCAGACGCTCGCTCTCCCAGTCGGCGCGCCCCTTGCCCGGCAGACCGCGATACTCCCGGCGCGGATAGCTGAAATCGAACCACATGATGTCGATGCGGCCGAAACCAGTCAAAAGCTCGCGCACCTGTTCGCGCATATAGGCGGTGTAATTGGCCATGCTGCGGTCGGCATTCAGCGCCTTCGCATCAGAGTGGTTGCGCAGGGGATGATGCGCGTCGATCGGAAAGTCCGGGTGATGCCAGTCGATCAACGAATAGTAGAAGCCAATTCTCAGTCCTTCGGCCCGGAATGCATCGACCAGCGGAGTCAAAAGGTCCTTGCCACAAGGCGTGTTCGTCGCCTTGTAGTCGCTCACCTTGCTATCCCATAGGCAAAAGCCCTCGTGATGCTTGGTCGTCACCACGACATATTTCATGCCGGCGAGACGGGCCCGGCGAGCCCATTCCTTGGGCTCATAGAGATCGGGATCGAAATTGTCGAAGTAGCGCTGGTACTGTTCATCGGTCAATTCCTCGCGGTTTTTCAACCACTCGTGACGTGCCCCAAGAGCGTAGAGCCCCCAGTGAATGAACAGACCCAGACGGTCGCGGCTGAACCAAGCATGCTTGTCCGCCTCTGCGGGTTCCAGATCTCCCGACTGACGCATCGAAATCGTCACAGGCATCTCCTCCCTCGTTCTTCGGTTCGACGTAGGATCGAACCGGTTCGACATCGATCATCTTCCTTGATCTTCTAGCTGTCAAGCAGGAATCAAGGATCACTTAATCAGAGAAACTGCCCAATTCTATGGAAATCGCCTGGCCTACCAGTTGCAGAGGCGGTTAGAATCTGACACAAGACGCTTATAGAACCGGTTCGATCACATGGCTACCATACGAGATGTCGCGCGCCTTGCGGGGGTTTCAATCTCGACTGTCTCGCTCGCGCTCAACAGCCCGAAGCGGGTGGGCGCCGAGACGCTTGACCGCATCCAGCAGGCGGTACGGTCAACCGGTTATCGCGTCGATCCGGTGGCACAGACGTTGGCGCGCGGACGCAGCTCGCTGATCGGCTTTGTTTCAGCCAATCTGGGGAACATGTTTTTTGGCGACATCCGCCGCGAGCTGGAACACCAGGCGCTGGAAAACGGCTATTTCGTCTTGATTGCCGATTCCTCGGGCAAAGCCGAGCTCGAACGGGCGCTGCTGGAGCGGCTGGAAGCGCAGAAGATGGCCGGCATCGTCCTGGCGGCAAACGGGCGCGGCGAGGACTACGCGGAATTCCTGCGGAACTTCAAAACTCCGATCGTGATGTTCGACCAGAAGGTGGAGGGCGCCGAGCGCGATTTCGTGGGCTCTGACAACCCGCTCACCACCGCCATCTTGACGGAGCACCTGCTGCAGCTCGGTCACAGGCGAATCGCCTTCATCTCCGGTCCTGCCGGCCTTTACACCGCCGACGAGCGCCTGAAGGGCTACATGGAAACGATGGCCGGTGCCGGCGTTGAGGTCGACCTTTCACTCGTGGTCGAAGGCGGCTATACGCGGGCCGGCGGCTATACGCAAGCAATGCGCCTGCTCGCCCGCCGTGATCGACCGACCGCCATCATCGGCGCCAACAACATGATGGGCCTCGCGGCGCTGCAGGTGATGCAGGAGATGGGCTTCCGCTGCCCGGACGACGTGTCGCTGGCGATGGTTGACGACGTTCCCTGGAGCAGCGTGATCACGCCTCGCGTCACGATGGTGGTGCAGGACGCCCAAAAGCTTGGCGAACTGGCCGCACAGCGCCTGCTGGCAAGAATCCAGAGCCCTGAGGGGGCGGCCGCGCCGCCGCAAGACATCATCCTGACGCCGACATTTGTGCGCGGTGAATCAACCAAGCGCCGCTAGGTAACCGGAGGACCGGCCCCATCCTTTCGTCATCGAAACAAGCATGCCCGCGCAACGGCCGACGGCTCGATCGTTTGGCAGCCCAGGTGGCTAGATGTCTGGACGTGAGGGTATGACGATCTCCGCCGCCAGTCCGCCTTCGCTGCGATTATAGAGCCTGAGTGATCCGCCAATCGCGCCCGTCAACTGCTGCGCGATGGCAAGGCCGAGACCGGTTCCGCCGGTTTCCCGGTTGCGGGACTGCTCGAGCCGGAAAAAGGGTTGAATCGCCGCCTCAAGCATATTGTCCGGGATGCCCGGCCCGCGATCCATAACTGTGATGGCGATATGGCCGTGCTCTTTCCGTTCGACGCCGATTTCGGCGGCGCCGGCGAATTTCAGCGCATTGTCGATGAAGTTCGACAGGATGCGGCGAAGAGCGTGCGGCTTGGTGAGAACGGTCCCCTGGACCACGCTGACGACAGTCACGGACTTTCCAGTATCCTGGTAGTCGTAAAAAAGGCTCTCGACGAACGATGCGAGATCGATGCGGGTGGTCTTTTCGCCACGGACATGCGCGCTGCGGGCATAGGCGATGCCATCCTGGACAAGGCGCTCGATCTCTCCCAGATCCTTCAAGAGCTTGCCCTTCTCGGGAGAATCCTCCGCCATGTCGGCGCGCAGCCGCATGCGGGTGATCGGCGTTTGGAGATCGTGGGAAATTGCCGCCAGGATCTGCACCCGTTCTTCGAGGTAATGGGCGATCCGTTCGCGCATCGCGTTAAAAGCCCTTGCAGCATGAGCGACCTCGCTCGGACCGGCTTCGCTCAACGGAGGCTCCTTTTTGTTCGGATTCAGCGCATCGGCGGCTGCGGCAAACTCAGCCAAAGGGCGTGTTGCCTGCCGCACCGCAAACCACGTGCAAAAAACGAGAAGCCCCATCTGGATCGCCAGCACATAAGGCAGCCAGTCGGCAATTGGCATAACGCCCCTCGGCGTTACATCGATTGTCAGCGGGGCGCCATCGCTCAGCGTCAAGTGGGCCTGCAAGCGCTTGCCCTCGCCGGGAACGGATTCGAGGCGCAGCGGGAAGCGATGGCCGACTGCCTCTTCGATCCTTCCGGCGATCTCGGCGCTGCGGCCAGACATGTCCGGTACACCGGGAAGGCCTGGTCCAAGCACCAGGCGGTAACTGCCGCGGCTTAGGCGATTCAGCCATTCGGCCCTTTCGCCCGCCGGCAGCCGGTCCAGGACGGCAATCGAGGTAGCAATATCGGTTTCGAGGGTGCCAAGCATCACAGCCTTTGCCGACATGTAGCGTTCGAGAAAAAGGACGCTGAAGGACAGACCATAGGCAATCACCAAACCCGACAGAAGGATGAGAAAAAGCCTGGCCCGCAGGGTCCTTGGCCATAGGCGGCCAAGAGGAGCGATGATTTGCCCATTCATCGCCGCAGCTCCACGATCTCAACGGGAACGGAGAAGACATAGCCTTCGCTGCGCACCGTCTTGATATAGGTGGATTCCCGCGCGTCATCGCCAAGTCTCTGGCGCAGGCGGCTCACCAGCAGATCGATCGAGCGGTCGAAAAGCTCCGCCTCACGGCCCTGCGTCAGATTGAGAAGCTGGTCGCGGTTTAGGACGCGCTGCGGGTGGTCGACAAAGACGCGCAGCAGCCGGTATTCGGCCCCGCTCAAAGCGATTTCCGTCCCCTGCCTGTCGAGAAGGTGGCGGCCCACCGTGTCGAGCCGCCAGTCGCCGAAGGCCAGCAACTGGCCGGCCTCGCTGATCTGAAGGTTTGGTGGCAACATCCGGGTCCGCCGCAACACGGCCTTGATGCGGGCAAGCAGTTCGCGCGCGGCAAACGGCTTCGGCAGGTAGTCGTCTGCCCCCATCTCCAGTCCGATGATCCTGTCCATCTCGTCGCTGCGAGCAGTCAGCATCAGGATCGGCGTCGCCTTGTGCTTGCCGGCTCTGAGCTCCCGGCACAGGACGAGCCCGTCGTCGCCGGGCATCATCACGTCGAGCACGATCAGATCGACCGCATTGGCCTCCAGAAAACTGCGCATCTGTCGGCCGTCTGCTGCGGCCGTTGCCCGGAGGCCGTTCTTTTTCAGATAGCCTGACAGCAGCTCGCGGATTTCACGATCGTCATCGACGATCAGGATATGGTCGACGTGGTCCATGTTGGGACTTTCAAATGCTCTATCGATATCAGCGGCATTCGGATGCCGGTTCTTCTTTAGACCCTGAGATCGCTGCCGCGAAGCCAAGAAAATATCATAGACGGTCTTTGCGGCAGCTATTGCCGGTCTAAAGGCGGTCGACATCCAGAACGGCTTGCGCAAACGCCTGCGGCGCTTCCTGCGCCAGGTTGTGGCCGATCCCGCCGGTGATGGTGCGATGAGCGTATTTTCCAGAAAATTTTCCGGCATAGGCGGCCGGCTCTGGATGCGGCGCGCCGTTTGCGTCCCCTTCCAGTGTGATCGTCGGCACGGCAATCACCGGTCGGGTGGAAAGCTGCCTTTCATAAGCATCATATCGGGACTCGCCTTCTGCAAGCCCGAGCCGCCAGCGATAGTTATGGATCACGATCTCCACGTGATCAGGATTGTCGAAGGCATCGGCCGACCTTTCAAACGTCGCGTCGTCGAAGTTCCACGTCGGTGACGCAGTTTGCCAGATCAATTTTGCGAAGTCCCGACGATTGGCCTCGTAGCCCAGTCGTCCGCGTTCGGTTGCGAAATAGAACTGATACCACCAGGCAAGCTCGGCTTTCGGCGACAGTGGTTGCTTGTTGACCTCCTGGCTGCCGATCAGATAGCCGCTCACCGAGACCATCGCCTTGCACCGCTCGGGCCACAACGCGGCCATGATGTTGGCGGTTCTGGCGCCCCAGTCGTAACCGGCAACAATCGCCTTCTCTATCGCGAGCGCATCCATGAGCGCGATTGCATCAGCGGCGATCGCCGCCTGCTGACCGTTGCGGGGCGTGTCGTTGGAAAGGAATCTGGTGGTGCCATAGCCCCGCAAGTAGGGGATGATCACGCGATAGCCTGCAGAAGACAGAAGCGGGGCGACATCGACGAAGCTGTAGATGTCATAGGGCCAGCCATGCAGCAGCAGGACGGCGGAACCGTTTGCCGGCCCCGCTTCCGCGTAGCCGACATCCAAGACGCCGGCCTTGATCTGCTTCAGCGCCCCAAAGGACGTGTTCGCCCCCGTTTCGACAGCGGGCCCCTTTGCAGCAGACGTCTGTGCCGGCTGCGCGTTGACGGCTCCGCCGATGCCGAATTCCACCGCAGCGACGGTCATGGCGGCCACGCCGAAGAACCTGCGGCGTTGGTGGTTGACTTCTTCGGACATTTGTCCCTCCGTTTGAATTGATCGCGATCGTAGAAGGCCGGCAGCATGTGTCACTGTTGTGTCCCGAACCAGCCGCTTTTGAATGTGGATGTAGCTTTCAGCGACACAGATACGTTCAGATACAAATGCGACCCGCACCGGATGGCCCCGGTGATATCAGTGTGAAACTCCTCCTCGGCGTCGATTTTGTCCTTTATCGCCCCCACGGGGACGATTCCTACATTTCGGTACATTTCCCCTCAAAGCCCGACATATTCGAGATACCTCACATCGGCCAGATTGCCTCTTGCTGGTCCAGGCACATCACCGTGCAGAGCCTGACCAAATGGTTTCAAAGGAAAACGATGATGACGATTCTTATCATTGCCTATCTCGGAGGCGTGCTGACGATCCTCAGCCCATGCATCCTCCCCATCCTTCCCTTCGTCTTTGCCCGCACCGGATGGCCATTCGCTAGAAGCACTTTGCCCATGCTGGCGAGCATGGCCGTCAGTTTTGCGCTTGTCGCCACGCTCGCGGCGGTCGGCGGCAGCTGGGCTGTCCGTGCCAATGAATATGGTCGCCTCGCCGCCGTCATGCTGCTTGCAGCTTTCGGAGTGAGCCTGCTTTCGCCACGTGTCGCATACCTCCTCGCGCGGCCGGCTGTGGACCTCGGAAACCGGCTGACCACCTCAGCAGGAAGCGCTCGTTCCGCGCCGACAATAGCAAGTTCGCTCGTCCTCGGCGCGGCGACCGGTCTGCTTTGGGCGCCTTGCGCCGGGCCTATCCTCGGTCTCGTTCTGACGGGAGCGGCGCTGCAAGGCGCCAATCTTGAGACGACATTCCTCCTCTTTGCCTTTGCTGCAGGCGCAGCCACCTCTCTCGCCGTTGCTCTGCTTGTGGGTGGAAAGGTCTTTGCCGTCATGAAGCGGTCGCTTGGCGTCGGCGAGCGAATCCGTCGGTGCCTGGGTGCAGCCGTTCTGGCCGGTCTCGCCGCAATCGCCCTCGGCCTCGATACCGGCGTGCTGGCGCAGCTCTCCTATGCCAGCACCGCGTCCTTCGAACAGGCCGTGCTCGAAAGGTTCCATGAGAGGCCGGCAGCAGGTGCGCCGTCAATGGTCGCCGGCAACGATGCAATCCAGCGGGCAGCCGATAGCAAGCGGCCGTTCCGCAGTGGGCTACCGGCGGAAGGCCGCGCGCCGGCGCTCAATGGAGCAGTCGAATGGCTCAATGCCGCGCCGCTCACCAACGAGCAGCTGCGTGGAAAAGTGGTGCTTGTCAACTTCTGGACCTATTCCTGCATCAACTGCATCCGTACCATCCCCTATGTCCGTGCCTGGGCTGAAAAATATAAGGACAAGGGCCTTGTGGTCGTCGGCGTCCACACCCCGGAATTCGCCTTCGAAAAGAGGATCGACAATGTCAGACAAGCGCTCGGCGGCTTCAACATCGGCTATCCGGTCGCCATCGATAACGACTACCGCATCTGGCGTGCCTTTGAAAATAGCTACTGGCCGGCCAATTACCTGATCGATGCCAAGGGCGAGATCCGCTACCACCGGTTCGGCGAGGGCAACTATCCGCAGACCGAGAAGGCGATCCAGGATCTGCTGCGCGAGGCCGGTAGCGAGACGGCCGCGAGCGCACCGGTCGTGCCAGACGCAAAGGGGGCTGAAGTCGGTCCCGACTTAAGCAATATCGGCTCCGGCGAAACCTATCTCGGCTACCGGCGCGCCGCGAATTTCGCTTCTCCCGAAGGGCTGCAGGCCGACGCCGCGCATCACTACTCTTTCGCTAAACCGACCCTCAATGAATGGAGTCTTTCGGGCACCTGGACGATCGGCGCGCAACAGGCGACGCTCACCCAACCGGGCGGCGGCATTTCCTACCGGTTCAGCGCCCGCGACCTGCATCTCGTCCTCGGGCCTGGCGCCGCCGGAAAACCGATCCGCTTCCGGGTGACGATCGACGGAAAGGACCCGGGCAACGATCGCGGCTCGGATATCGATGCGAGTGGAAACGGCACCGTCACGGCGACGAAGCTCTACCAACTCGTCCGGCAGTCTGCAGACGTCACGGTTCGCAACTTCGAGATCAGGTTCCTCGACCGGGGCGTGGAAGCCTTCGCTTTCACCTTCGGCTGAAGCCTCGAAACCACATCAATGCCTTCGTCCACAGAGTTAGCTTGTAGGCGTAGTTATATGAATTAACGTGAACTTTTTAAGGCTCGTAGCTTTCTCCCATTACTCGTCGCAGACTCATAAGGTGCGCAGCCACAGGCGGATTGAGGTGGGTTGGACCATACGAGGAGATTGGTTGCGCACTTGGCTAAAGACGACGGAAACCCTCGAAAAGCCACGCATATGCGGTTTCAACGCCCCGGCCGGCCTGCAGAACAAAGCGGCAAGTCTAGCCAAATTCATAGACCAGTGCCGCGATGCCGATGAGGCAAAGCAAGGCGAGAATGATGCGCTCTGTCCTCGGCGTCATAGCAGCCACCACATTGGCAGTGATCCCATTAAAAAGATCAGCGCTACCAGAGCGAGGTAAATTGCCCAGCCGAGACCTGGATGAAGGCCAGCCATCACATTACGCAAATATTGTAAAATGTCTGGGCTTGGGCGAGCCTTGTCTCCCTTGTCCTTTCCGCTTCGATCACTGCGTGGGCCAACCATTGAATTAACCCGGGCCCCGTGTTGCCTGTGACCGGCGCTCTACCAGCCACGAATATAGGCATGGGCAATTGGGTAAACGCACAACAAGCCTGTTTGTTTGACGTTGTGGTCTGATTGCGCCAATCGCCGGCATCGGGCACGGGTTTTGCAACGCGTGCTGGTACGGCGGTTTAACGGAGGCAAAGTGTTATGAAAGGCAACGGTTTGGCGTTTCGGCCGGTCGGTTTGGCGATGCATCGCATCGGCGAGTATCGGGTCGTTAACTCTGTGGGTCGTGCAGCCGATACGCTACTGCAGCACTGGCCGACCGATGACGGAGAGGATTTTTCTGAGGCCGTCATGGCATGCCTTGACGGATTAAACGACCGGATACCTCCGGAAGACGTGCGGGCAGCATTTATCAAGGCTGCCCATGAAGCGAACATTGTCGTCATCGAGTTGGTGAGACCCGCGCACTCGCGCAACTGATGCCCCCGCATGAAAGGACGAGCTGGCAGTAGAAAGCCGTGCGCAGCCTTATGTTGCCAGGACTGGTGAAACTGCAGTTGAAAGACGCTCAGCCCGCTTTTGAAATTCCCATATCGAGCGATGCGACCTGAACATTGTTGCGTCCGTTTTTCTTCGCGGTGTAGAGGGCACGATCTGCTCTTGCGACTATGTCTGGCGGCTGATCGGAAACACTGTTCGCGACAGCGACGCCCACGCTGGCGGTCAATCTCAGAAATGGCCCTGTTCCTGTCTCAATGTTGAGCTCCTGTACAGAACGCCTCAGCCACTCCGCGCGCTCAATCGCTTGCTCGAGCGAACACTCCTCCAAGACGACCACGAACTCTTCCCCGCCGTATCGCGCTGCAAGATGGTTGTGCCATGGCACCGATGTCAGCACATTCGCGACAGCCACAAGAGACCTGTCGCCTGCAAGGTGACCGAAAGTGTCGTTGACGGATTTGAAGTGGTCGATATCGATCATCATGATCGCAACGCCGGGCGAGCTTATTGCAGGACGGGTTAGGACTGCCGCCAAATAGCTTTCAAAGGTCCGTCGGTTCGCCAAGCCCGTCAAAGGATCTTTTTCAGCCAATCCTTGGAGGATCGAATTGGTGCGGTGCAAATCGTCGGATACTTGGCCGTAGGCAACGATCGCCGCATCAATCATCGCGAGTTCCGAAATGAGTGGAAGGCGTTCCAGCGTCAGGACCGCTTCGTTCCTGCCAATGCGTTCCAAGTTCTTAATCGCAGCGCCGATGGGTGCAGCAAGATGATGCTTGGCAGCAATGAGTATTGTGACGGCGAAAAGGCCGGGAACAATCAGGATGAGGAGCCAGCCAACCTGCATGTAGCCCGCACTGTTTTGGATTTCGCTGGCGATATTGTCCGCCACGACGGCAGCATCGCCGCTCAACTGGGTCCCCATCGCATCAAGGTCGCGTATGGCCCTCTCATAGGCCTGCGTCGCCAGCCGGTCGAGTTCATCAATGACGCGTGCGTCAATAGGATTGGCGGAGGGCGACGGTTGCGCCGAGCTTCCTTTGTCGCGGGCCTGCTGGCGAAGCTTGGCGATCGTCTTGGCTTCATCGGCGACTTTTTGAGATCTCTCAACCAGAAAACCGTTGTGATCGAACGAAAAGCCTTGCGCGAGAGCCTGGATTTGCAACTGGATCTGGCGCTCCAGTCTGCGGTCTTTCGCCAAGAAAATCGATCGAACAAGAGAAGAGAGACGCTCGATTTTTACCGCATTGCGCGTTTGCGTCAGGATCAGGGGGATCTGTACATCGCGCGTAAAGTTCGCCTGTGTCTCGATCCTTTTCAGAAAGACGAACGAAAAAACCGCTGCAATCAGCGTATATGCCACGACGCCAAGCAGAAGAAATCTTGCAACAGCGCTGAGTGAGAACTGACGCCGTTTCGGGGCGCTATTTTCTTCCATTCCATCGGCTCAATAAATGCTGAACGGGAAATAAGCGTCGTTGATGCGGTCGTAGACACCGTTGAGTTTGATCTGCTTCAGTGCGGCATTCACCTTCTGGATCAGGGCCGAGTTTCCCTTCTTCGCGGTGATGTGCGCCGAACTTTGAAGAAACTCGCTGGAGATTGGATCTCCCACATATCCAAAGCGCGCACCTTCCGTGGTCTGCAGGAAGCTCAAAAGTTCAATGGCATCGCCGATCAAGAGATCGGCCTGGTTGTCCAGAAGAAGACGTTGCGCACCGGGCTGATCCTTGGCCAGTACGGCCTTGCTTGCACCATAGGCCTTTTGCAAATACTCCGCCTGGATGGTGTCCTGTGCTGCCGCAATCCGGACACCGGAGAGGGCTGCCGGTGCACTATCCTGGAACTTTTCAGCGTCGCCGACCAGAACCGAATGAGAACGGTAGTATGGAGCGGAGAACTCCATTTTTTTAGCGCGTTCTTCGGTAAACGCCATGCTTGCGACGATCATGTCGTATTTATCATCCGACAAGCCTTGAACGATCTCGGTCCAGGGGACGGCGACAAACGTGCAATCAACCACCATTTGCTGGCAGAGCGCTTTGGCGATATCGACGTCGAAACCAGCAAGCTGACCGGATGCATCCTGAAAATTAAATGGTGGGTATGCGCCCTCGGTCGCGACCCGGAGCTTTTCGTTCGCCGTCGCGAGATCAATCGAGCCTGCAAAAAAAAGTACTGCTGCAAGTGCGAACCGGCCGATCATCTGTTCCCCCATCTTCCGTCCTTTGAACATATTAGAAGGAAATAGATAACAAACGATGATGGCATCCCATCGATTTCAACGAATTTGAGGCCAAATCCGAGGCCCCATTCGTCGCAAAAGACGCAGGCGACGGAGCTGATCGCTGCCCCCGGCCGCTTTGCACAGCGACACCCTTATGCTGTTGCGCACAGTGCGACTTGCGCGATTGGACGCATTCGAGACTGCCGTCACGCCGGAAACGCTTCGCCGGGTTTATGGAATCGTGGCCAAATTCGTCTCCTCCCGGTCCGGCACGCCGCTTTCGCGCCATCAACCAACTCAACCGAGCCTGGCAACGTTCGCCGCTCCGGAACAATCAGGCAGATGTGGCGTCATCGCCCCAATGACGCTGCGCCGGATGGACCCAGAGCACCAACTGTCGCACGACTGCGACAGTTCGACCGAGCCATGCGACAATCTTCATATTTCAGAAGCATTGCAGAAACCCCAGATTTCCGACAGATTGCTCTTGCGTTCCGTGGGAGGAGCCGATGCACGAACAATCCGCACATGCGGGTCATGTCTACACATCCGCGCAGCAGAAATCAGCGGCGGCAAGTTCACCAATTGTGGCTTCATGGCGGCGTTGCATGACCATGCATCAGCTGGCGCCGGAAGATGTGCGCACACCTTTGCGGCTCACCGATCACGAGTTTAGGCAGGCACGCGAACAATCGGAACAACTGATCAAGGATGCTGCAGACGAGCTCGACCGGCTTTTTACGACAGTCGGCAAGGCGGGCTGCTGCTTGTTGCTCACGGACCGCAACGGCATTGCGCTGGAACGGCGGGGCAACGCCGGCGACGACAAGGAGTTTTACGATCTCGGCCTCTGGACCGGATCGATTTGGACGGAGGCAAGCATTGGAACGAACGGCATCGGAACCGCGCTGGCCGACGAGCGCGCCGTTGCGATCTTCCGTGACCAGCATTTCTTCTGCTCGAATATCCGGCTCAGCTGTACGACCGCGCCTATCCGCGATCATCGCGGCCAGCTCGCAGCCGCACTCGACATTTCCACCTGCCGCGACGATGTCAACGAGATGACGCTGTCGATCCTCTCGCAGACCGTGCGCGACGCAGCCCTTCGCATCGAGCTCAATATCTTCCGGAGCGCCTTTACCGGCGCGCGTTTCCTGATGGTCCCCTCAGGCGTGAATTCGGCGGCCGCCTTGCTTGCCGTGGACAAGCACGACCTCGTGCTCGGAGCTACTCGCGCGGCGCGGCTGGCGCTGAAGCTCGACGACCGGCAGATTGCGGCGGGCGTTCCCGCAGCCGATGCGCTTCATGAAAGCTGCGCCGCAAACGGCGACGCGCTTCTGGAAGCAGAGCGTGCGGCGCTTTTGCGCGCCCTCACCCGAACCAACGGCAACGTCTCGCGGGCTGCGATGGATCTTGGCATGAGCCGGGCAACCCTCCATCGCAAGATGAAGAAGCTCGATCTCCACTGAACGCCTTGTTCTTTCCGAAGTGCGATAATCATGTCGCAAAGCTGCGACACTGTGCACTGCAACAATACCCCGCCAGTCTGGTTCGTTCGGCAAAAGGCGCGCAGATTTCCTCCACTGGTTCACTCCTGAACCTGGCTCATTCTAGGGAGGATGACATGCTGCATCAGAAGATCGTCGAATCGCCGTTCAAGTTGAAATACGGCAATTTCATCGGGGGCGAGTGGCGCGAACCGATCGAAGGAAAATATTTCGACAACATCACGCCGGTGACAGGCGGCAAGCTTTGCGAAATTGCACGTTCCGACGAAAAGGACGTCAACGCGGCGCTCGATGCGGCCCATGGGGCGAAGGACAAATGGGCGAAGACTTCACCAGCCGAACGCTCGAATATCCTGATGAAGATCGCCGAGCGCATGGAGGACAAGCTTGAATTGCTCGCCCAGGCCGAGACGTGGGACAACGGCAAACCGATCCGCGAGACGATGGCGGCCGACATTCCGCTGGCCATCGACCACTTCCGTTATTTTGCGGCCTGCATACGTGCACAGGAAGGCTCTATCGGCGAAATCGACCACGACACCGTCGCTTATCATTTCCACGAGCCGCTTGGCGTCGTCGGCCAGATCATTCCTTGGAACTTCCCGATCCTGATGGCAGCCTGGAAGCTTGCTCCGGCCCTTGCGGCCGGCAATTGCGTGGTTCTCAAGCCGGCCGAACAGACACCGGCGTCGATCCTCGTGTGGGCCGAACTCGTCGGCGATCTGCTGCCGCCAGGCGTCCTCAATATCGTCAACGGTTTCGGCCTGGAAGCCGGCAAGCCGCTTGCGACCAGCCCGCGCATCGCCAAGATCGCCTTCACTGGGGAGACTTCGACCGGCCGACTGATCATGCAATATGCCAGCCAGAACCTCATTCCCGTTACCCTCGAACTCGGCGGCAAGTCGCCAAATATCTTCTTTGCCGACGTCATGGCCGAAGACGACGATTTCCTTGACAAGGCGTTGGAAGGTTTTGCGATGTTTGCGCTTAACCAGGGCGAAGTCTGCACCTGCCCCAGCCGCGCCCTGATTGAGGAATCGATCTATGACCGCTTCATGGAAAAGGCCGTCAAGCGTGTCGAAGCGATCAAGCAGGGCAACCCGCTCGACAGCGCGACGATGATCGGCGCGCAGGCATCGAATGAACAGTTGGAGAAGATCCTCGCCTATCTCGACATCGGCAAGCAGGAAGGCGCCGAGGTCCTGGCCGGGGGCGCGCGCAACGATCTGGGCGGCGAACTTGCCAACGGCTATTACGTCAAGCCGACGATCTTCAAGGGCCACAACAGGATGCGCATCTTCCAGGAAGAGATTTTCGGCCCCGTGGTATCGGTCACGAGCTTCAAGAACGAGAAGGAAGCGCTGGAGATCGCCAATGACACGCTTTACGGCCTGGGAGCAGGCGTTTGGACGCGTGACGGAAACCGCGCATACCGCTTCGGCCGCGAGATCCAGGCGGGCCGCGTCTGGACGAATTGCTACCACGCCTATCCGGCCCATGCAGCATTCGGCGGCTACAAGCAGTCTGGTATCGGCCGCGAAACGCATAAGATGATGCTTGACCATTACCAGCAGACCAAGAACATGCTCGTGAGCTACAGCCCGAAGGCTCTCGGCTTCTTCTGAGGAACGGGTTGATCACAAACTACTGCCTTTTCCCTATTCGGGGAGGAGGCTTTTCGGCATGAAGGAACCAGCATGGAACCGACCGTTTCCGGTGAACCGCGCGTGCTTGCAACCGATGCGGCACTCGTTCTCATTGGCGAGATCCGCCGCGACCATCCCGATATCCTCTTTCACCAGTCCGGCGGCTGCTGCGACGGGTCGTCGCCGATGTGTTACCCGTCAAATGAATTCCGCGTCGGGGAGACCGATGTGAAACTGGGCGAGATCGGGGGCGTGCCTGTCTATATCAGCGCCCGCCAGTTCGAGGTCTGGAAGCATACGCAACTGATCATCGATGTTGTGCCCGGTCGCGGCGGCATGTTTTCGCTCGACAACGGGCGCGAGCAGCGTTTTCTCACCCGCTCGCGCCTTTTCGGCGGCGAGACCTGCGCCATCCCGGATACCAAGCGCGCCAGGTGATCAGCGCATCAAGCGCTCCCGGTGTCCCTGGCATGAGACCTCTATCGGCCGGGCATGTTGGCAAAGCTCATTTCTTCGACGCTTCGAACAGTTCGATCGGATTTCCCGCGGGGTCGTCGAGAAGAATCTGCTTGCCGCCCATTCCTTGCACGATTTCGTTCCGGAACCGTGCGCCGGCTTGGCGCAATGCTGCGACCTGCGCCTCTAAATCTGCAACTTCGATCTGAATGCGATTCCAGCCGCCGGGCTCCGGCTTGCGCCCATCCGGCATCGCCTGTGGCGCTCCGCCTGGTCCGGTCATTGCGCTGACGAGAAGGCGAAACCCATCCTTGGTGAGAATGGCAAAGCCTGGCGCGGGACGAAACGCGACAGAGAAGCCGAGATGCTGTTGGTAGAAATTGACTGCTGCGTCGACGTCGTCAACGATGTAACGCACGCTGATACCTGACATGGAACTTTCCTCCGTTATAGTTCTCGTTGCTTCACCCCCGATACTTTGGAAAATGCTTGCCCTTGCCCAAGGGCCTTCAAATGGGATGGAGGAGCCCACCGCCTGCTGCCAGCAGCAAGACGACGATCCAAGGTGGCATTTTCCAGACGACAAGCAAGAGGAACCCTGCGAGTGCGAGTGCAAAATCCACGGGCGAAAGTACGGCGTTCGTCCAGACCGGGCTGTAGAGCGCAGCACCAAGGATCCCGACGACGGCTGCGTTCGCGCCGCGCATGGCGGCCTGTGCCGCGGGCCGCAGCCGAAGCGCGTCCCAGAACGGCAGCATGCCGTAGACCAGCAGCAGGCCCGGCAAAAAGACGGCGACAAGGGCGATGACCGCCCCGACGAGCCCGTTGGGGGCCGGCCCCATGACCGCGCCGAGATAGGCGGCGAAGGTAAAAAGCGGTCCGGGCACTGCCTGCGCCAAGCCATAGCCGGCGAGAAAGGCCTCGTTCGTCACCCAACCAGGCGTCACCACTTCCGCCTGAAGCAACGGCAAGACGACATGTCCCCCACCGAAGACCAGTGAGCCCGAGCGATAGAAGGCGTCGAACAGCGCGACAGCCTCATGGCCGGTGAAACCTGCAACAAGCGGGGGAACCAAGAGCAAGGCCGCGAAGACGATGAGCGCGATCGCTCCGCCCCGGCGCGAGACTGGGAAGCTGAGACGTCCGGCCTGCACAGGGACGTCCGCGCGGCAAAGCCAGAGCCCGGCACCAGCACCAAGTGCGATCGCGCCGGTCTGGCCGAACGTTCCGCCGATGAAGACAGTGATCGCAACGGCTGCCAGCGCAATGCCGGCGCGCTCACGGTCAGGCGTAAGGACCTTCGCCATGCCCCAAATCGCCTGCGAGACAACGGCAACTGCTACCAGCTTCAGGCCATGCAGGAAGCCTTCTGCTACGGGTCCGGTGAGAGACGCGGCACCGAGCGCAAAAACAAGGAGGATGACAGCCGATGGCATGGTGAAAGCGAACCAGGCTGCGAGCCCGCCAAGCAAGCCGTTGCCGCGCAGGACACCGAGCGAAAAGCCGACCTGACTTGACGCCGGTCCCGGCAGAAATTGGCAAAGCGCCACGAGATCGGCAAAGCCGGCCTCGTTGATCCATTTGCGCCGCACCACCAACTCGTCCCGGAAATAGCCGAGATGTGCGATCGGTCCGCCGAAGGAGGTCAGCCCGAGCTTCAGGAAGACGCGAAAGACTTCACCGGGGTTGCCACGCGGGCGCTCGACTGCAAACTCAGGCAGTGTTGTCTGGGAGGATTTCACGAAATAGCTCCTTGGCTTTTTCCTTGATCTTTTCGAGAGCGACAAGGCCGTAGGGTGTAGCGTTGTAGATTCGCCGGTGCGTACGGCCTACGCGTTCGATACGTGAGGCCAGATAACCTTTTTTCTCCAGGGAGTGCAGCATGGGGTAGAGCGTCCCGGCGCTGACTTTGTAGCCATGCCGGGCCAGTTCCTCGATCATCCACAGGCCGTGCAGATCGCCCTCGGCGGCGTGATGGAGGACGTGGAGCCGGACAAAACCGGAAAGAAGATCCTGATATTCCATTCCTCGCCATCATAAATAGACACTCGATATTCGATATCGAGAACCGAAGGTAGTGGGAAATTGTTAGGGCTGCGACCCCGCCTGCACGAGCCGGTCGACAAAAACCCTTCGTAGGAAAATACCGATGGTCAGCGAGGCGATCTGCGCGACATCGAGAAAGTAGCCGAACCTAAACTGCAAGTGATATTCGAAACCGTTCTGCGACGACGATCGTCCTCGCAGCTGAGCTGCCGGCTTTCTCAACTCCCTGCCCGCAGATCCATGGTCTGCAGCTCTAGCTCAAAGAAATGAATCCGGAACCATCGAGGCTGGCCGGTACAGGACATACCGTGCCGGAGTGCAGGAGAATGGCTGCCCCCAGATGTCTTGAACAGGCGAGGCTTTTGACGGATCGCTACATTTTTATGTCGTGGATCGACTGTAGTCGCGTCATTGCGTGTAATAGATTCGGCGCAACAAAGTTCGAGGGTGCATGTGATGGCAGAATTTCCACAAAAAGCGAAAGTCGTAATCATTGGGTTGGGCGGCATTGTCGGCGCATCGATTGCGCATCACCTGATCGAACGAGGCTGGGACGATATCGTCGGCATCGATAAGTCGGGCATCCCGACCGACATCGGCTCGACGGCGCACGCCTCCGACTTCTGCTACACGACCAGCCACGACTATCTCTCGGTCTGGACGACGCAGTACTCCATCGATTTCTACGAGAAAATGGGCCACTACGCCCGCATCGGCGGCTTGGAAGTTGCACGCACCGGCGACGACACCTGGATGGAAGAGATCAAGCGCAAGCTGACCTCGGCCAAGGCCTTCGGTACCCGGGCATATTACGTCAGCCCGGCCGAGATCAAGGAGAAGTTCCCGCTGATCGAGGAGAGCATGGTTCAGGGAGGCTTGTTCGATCCCGATGCCGGCCTCGTCATTCCACGCTCGCAGACCGTCGCCGGCAAGTTGGTCGATGCTGGCGAAAAGGCCGGCAAGCTCAAGGTTTTCGGCAATACACCCGCCAAATCGCTGATCGTCGAGAATGGCCGCATCAAAGGCGTCGTCACTCATCGCGGCACGATCATGGCCGATCATGTCGTCGTCTGTGCCGGGATCTGGGGTCGCCTGATCGCCGAAATGGTCGGCGAAGACCTTCCGGTCATGCCGGTCGACCATCCGCTGACTTTCTTCGGCCCCTACAACGAGTTCGAGGGCACGGGCAAGGAAATCGGCTTTCCGCTTTTGCGTGACCAGGGCAACTCCGCCTACATGCGCGATACCGGCGACCCGAAGACCACCGAAGGCGGCCAGATCGAATGGGGCTATTACGAAACGACTAATCCTCGCCTTTGCCATCCGCGCGACATTCTGGAAAAGCATGAAGCTCGCCTCTCGCCCTCGCAACGCGACCTCGAAATGGAACAAATCATCGAGCCGCTGGAGCGCGCCATGGAGCTCACCCCGATCCTCGGTGAACTGGGATACAATGAAGGCCATTCCTTCAACGGCCTCCTGCAGGTCTCTGCAGCTGGCGGCCCGTCCTGCGGCGAAAGCCAGAAGGTTCGCGGCCTCTGGTACTGCGTCGCCATCTGGGTCAAGGACGGCCCCGGCTACGGCAAGCTGATGGCCGACTGGATGACGGACGGCCGCACAGAGATCGACCATGCCAGTATCGACTATGCGCGCTTTTATCCGCACCAGCTCGAGGAAAAATTCATCGAGGGCCGTACATTCGAGGCTGCCCAGAAGATCTACTTTCCCGCCATCCATCCGCGCGAGCCCTATGCCACCGGACGCAACGTCAAGCGCTCGCCTTTCTACGAGCGCGAGGTAGAGCTCGGCGGATACTTCATGGAACTTGGAGGCTGGGAACGCGCGCACGGCTACAAGGCGAACGAGCATCTGCTTGAAAAGTATGGCGACCGCGTTCCGGTTCGCGAAAACGAGTGGGACAACCGGCACTTCTGGCGCGTATCAAATGCTGAACATCTCGCCATGAGCGAGGATTGCGGTATCGTCAACCTCAGCCACTTCTACATGTTCGACGTTGAAGGTCCGGACCATGTCGAACTGATGGAATGGATCTGCGCAGCCAAGATCGGCGGTGATGCCAACGTCGGAAAGGGCATCTACACGCACTTCCTCGATGACGAAGGCATGGTCCGTGCCGACCTGACCGTGATCCGCATGGCCGACCGCTGCCGCGTCATCGACGGCGCCGATGCCGGCCCGCGCGATTTCCATTACGTGAAGCGCATCGCCGTGGACAAGGGCTTCAACGTTACCGTCACCGAGGTGGCAGAGAAGTACATCACCATCGGTATCTGGGGTCCGAATGCGCGTGCAACGCTGAAAAAGGTCGTCGCCGATCCGGCCGGGCTTGATCCCGAAAACTTCGCCTTCGCGGCAATCAAGCCGATCGAGATCGCCGGCAAGTCCGTCACTGCCTTCCGCATTTCCTATGTCGGTGAACAGGGCTGGGAACTGCACATGAAATACGAGGACGGCCTTTCTGTCTGGGATGCGCTGCGCTCCACCGGCGTCATGGCCTTCGGCGTGGAAACTTATGCCAATTCCCGCCGCATGGAAAAGAGCCTGCGCCTGCAGAACGCCGACCTGCTTACGCAGTACAACCTCATCGAATCCGACCTCGCCCGTCCGAAGGTCAAGGAAGCCGACTTCCGCGGCAAGGCCAAGCATCTGGAATACAAGGCTCGCGAGCACCAGCCGGCCATGCTCTGCACGCTGGTGATGACCGACAATGTCGACAGGAGCGGTGTTGCCCGCTACCCGGTCGGCTCACTGCCGGTGATGGATCCGGCCACGGGCGAAACGCTGGTCGACGAACTCGGCCGCCGCTCCTATACGACGTCGATTGCCTATGGCCCGACCATCGGCAAGAACATCGCGCTGGCCTTTTTGCCCTGGTCCTATTGCCAGGTGGGCCGCGAGCTCGAGGTCGATTACTTCGGCGAGACCTATCCCGTCGAAGTCGTCGCCGTCGGCTACAAGCCGCTCTACGATCCGGATAACTCGAAGCCCCGGAGCTGACATCAAGAACAACGGGTTCAGCGAACCCGTTGCCTCGTCCCATGACGGACGGGCGCTACGTGCGCACGCCAGCACAGCGCGGTCGCTGCGCTAAAGCACAAACAACGAGGCTGATAATCTCGGGTGCAAACGGGCGGAAATCGTCGGCACCAGCACCACAGACGCTATGATTGTCGGGCTCAAGTATACGATCCGCGCCCGCCGCCAGAAAAGAAAAGCCGGGGAAACGGCGCGTCGCGGCCTGTGCTATCACTCATACCGATGTAATTCATTCGATTGACTTATACTTGAAAACGCCATATAGTAGCCCTCATGAACGAAACCGGCACCAAAAACGCCGAGGCATCCCGAAGCGAGATTACCCGCGAGAGGCTGCTTGCGGCGGCACTTGACGTATTTGGCCGATACGGCTTTGACGGCGCCAGTACGCGCAAGCTTGCCGACACGGCAGGCGTCAACCTACAAGCCATCCCCTATTACTTCGGCAGCAAGGAAGGACTTTATCTCGCAACCGCCGAATACCTCGCGGGAATTGTCGCCGGACATGTCGCCGGCATCCGCCATCGCGTCGGCCGCCATCTTGCGGAAATCGATGAAACGAACACGCCGTTGAATGCGTCGCAGGCACGGCTGTTTCTGACGGAGATCGTCGAAACAATGGTCGTTCTTTTCGTCAGCAAGGAGTCGGAGGCCTGGGCCCGCTTCATCATCCGCGAGCAGCTGGAGCCGACGGCGGCTTTCCAAAGGGTCTATGCTGGCATCATGGGACCGATGATCAACATGGCACGGCGGCTGATCGGGGCGATTTTGAAGGACGATCCCGCCTCCGAGAACGTGCGTTTGCGGACCCTCTCCTTCGTGGGCAGCCTTCTGGTATTCCGGATGGCGAACGCCGCAGTGCTCGCGCAGATGGAATGGGATTCCATCGGTGAAGAGCAGATCGCAACGCTGCAGGCTCACGCGCGCAACCTTGTCGCGCTGCTCGAACCGGCGAAAGGAGAAACAGAATGAACAAGATCATTCCGGCTGCGATCCTTCTCGCCGGCGCAGCCGCAGCCGGCTGGTGGTACGACGTGCCGTCGAGGCTCGGCTGGGCGCCGCAAGAGGCAAAGGAGTTCACACTCTACGGAAATGTCGATATCCGCCAAGTTTCGCTCGCTTTCCGGGTGAGCGGCCGGCTCGAAGAAGCACGCGTCGATGAGGGTGATGCCGTCAAGCGCGGTGTTGTTCTGGCGCGACTGGACAATGAACCTTACGATTATGCGGTCCGTTCGGCAGAGGCAACCGTCGCTGCGCTGCGTGCCACACTCGACAAGCTCAGGGCCGGTCCGCGGCCCGCAGAGATCGCGCAGGCAAGCGCATCTTACAATGAAAGCCTTGCTGACCTGAGAAACGCCAATCTTGCTTACGACCGCGCCCGGCAGCTGCGGCCGCAGGGTACAGTTTCTCAGGCGGGTCTCGATCAGGCGACGGCTGCAAGAGCAATGGCTGCGGCACGTGCGGAATCGGCAAATCAGGCGCTCGTTTTGTTGAAGGAAGGCAGCCGCGCCGAAGATATCGCAGCTGCGGCAGCGCAGTTGAAAGCGGCCGAAGCAACCCTTGCAACGGCGCGGACATCGCTTGGCGATACGGAGCTTCGGGCGCCCAACGACGGCATCATCCTGTCGCGGATCAAGGAGCCCGGTGCAATCGTATCGCCCGCCGATGCCGTCTATGTGCTATCGCTGACCGAGCCTGTATGGGTCCGCAGTTATGTCGCAGAAGTGGAACTCGGACGGATTCATCCGGGCATGAAGGTCAAGGTCACGTCCGATACCAAACCGGATCAGGCCTATGAGGGCAGGATCGGCTTCATTTCTCCGGTTGCGGAATTCACGCCAAAATCTGTCGAGACGCCGGAACTTCGCACCGACCTCGTCTATCGTCTGCGCGTCGTCATCGAAAAACCCGGGCCGGATCTTCGCCAGGGCATGCCGGTGACGCTGCGCCTTCCATCATTGCAGGCAGCGAAAAAATGAGCGCCGCAGAAAGACCTCGCGATATCGCCGAGCTCGTACACCTGAAGGACGTGACGAAGCGGTTCGGCGAGGCAAAACCGGCACTTGATGCAATTTCGGCCTCGATCCGCGGCGGCGAGATCACCGGGCTCGTCGGGCCTGACGGAGCAGGCAAGACCACGCTTATCCGCCTGATGACCGGTCTCATGCTTCCGGAAGGAGGCACGGTCAAGGTGCTGGGCTTCGAAACGCGCGACGGATCGGCTGCCATCCAAGCTTCAATCGGCTACATGCCCCAGCGCTTCGGGCTTTATGAGGATTTGTCGGTCCAGGAAAATCTCGATCTCTACGCCGACCTTCGCGGGCTGCCAAAAAGTGAACGGGCAGCGACCTTCGATGAACTTCTGGCCTTCACGGACCTGAAACGCTTCACAGGCCGTCTTGCTGGAAAGCTCTCGGGTGGCATGAAGCAGAAGCTCGGCCTTGCTTGCGCACTTTTGAAGAAACCCCGCCTTTTGCTCCTTGATGAGCCCGGTGTGGGTGTCGATCCGATTTCCCGGCGCGACCTTTGGAAGATGGTCGAGAATTTGACAGGGGAAGGCATCGGCGTCGTCTGGTCGACGGCCTACCTCGACGAGGCCGAGGCCTGCGATCGCGTCCTGCTGATGAATGAGGGCAAGCTGCTTTTCTCCGGTGAACCGAAGGATCTGACGGGCCAGGTCAAAGACCGTGTCTTTCGGATGACCGGTGTTTCGGGTCGGCGCCGTCAGCTGCTTGCGAAGCTTCTCGACGAGGACGGCGTTATCGACGGTGTTATCCAGGGTGAAGCGATCCGGCTGGTAACCGCGACGGGCCACGATGGCATGTTTGCCGCAGCCAGTATCGCAAAAGTTAGCCCCGCAGAACCGCGTTTCGAAGATGCTTTCGTCGACCTGCTGGGCGGAGGTCCAGGTGGTCGCTCGAGGCTTGCGGAGGCGCAGCAGCCTCTGACGGGCAAGGACGACAAGCCGGTGATCGTAGCGAGAGGTCTCACCAAACGCTTCGGCGACTTCACAGCAGCCGACGACATTACGTTCGATATTCCCCGCGGCCAGATATTCGGGCTGCTCGGACCGAACGGTGCGGGCAAATCAACGACTTTCAAGATGCTGTGCGGACTTTTGAAGCCGACGAGCGGCGAAGGCCGGGTGGCTGGCTTCGACCTGCGCCGCGATGCGGCACAGGCACGCAACCGCCTCGGCTACATGGCGCAGAAATTCTCGCTTTATGGCGATCTCAGCGTCGCGCAGAATCTCGATTTCTTTGCCGGCGTCTATGGACTGAGCGGCCAGCGCAAGCGCGAGCGCACGCAGCTGATGACCTCGATCTTCGATCTTCAATCGCGTCTTGCGATGTCCGCTAAGGACCTGCCGCTCGGGCTGAAGCAGAGGCTGGCACTTGCCTGCGCCGTCATGCATGAACCTGAGGCGCTCTTTCTCGACGAACCCACCTCGGGCGTAGATCCGATTACGCGCCGCGAATTCTGGACACATATCAACGGGCTCGTAGAAAAGGGCGTCACCGTCCTCGTCACTACGCATTTCATGGACGAGGCCGAATATTGCGACCGCATTTCGCTGATCTATCGGGGCCGTTCTATCGCACTCGGTACGCCAGATGAGCTGAAGGCCCGTTCCTCAAATGCCGACAACCCCGATCCGACGATGGAGGACGCGTTTATCGCGCTTGTTCAAGCCTCGCAGGAGAGGATTGCGGCATGACGCTCCCTGCCCCCGCACCAGTGTCCCGCTCCGGCCGAACCCGCCGTTTTGCAGCATTGGTTCGCAAGGAAAGCCTTCAGGTCATTCGTGATCCGAGCAGCATTCTGATTGCATTTGTGCTGCCGCTGATCCTGCTCTTTCTATTTGGTTACGGCGTTTCGCTAGACACGACGCGGACGCGGGTCGGATTGGTCATCGAAGAAACAACACCGCTGACGAATGATCTTGCGGCAAGCTTCCAGGCATCCCGCTATTTTTCCGTGACCACCGGCCGCGACAGACGGCTCTTCGCAGAAGACCTGGTGCGTTCCCGCATCCGCGGCATCATTGTCATCCCGGCGGATTTCACCCGGAATTACGCAGCAGGCAGTCGGCCGCAGGTCCAGGTGATCGTCGACGGTTCCGATCCCAACACCGCCAATTTCGTGCAGAACTATGTCCAGGGCGCCGTGGCAAACTGGCGGCTCCAGCAACAGTCCGAAATTGCCGCAGGCGGGCCGCCGATTTCCGCGGAGCAACGCTTCTGGTTCAATCCGGAGCTGACCAGCCGGTCATTTCTGGTGCCAGGTTCCATCGCAATCGTCATGACGCTGGTTGGAACGCTTTTGACATCGCTGGTCGTTGCCCGCGAATGGGAGCGGGGCACGATGGAAGCGATGATGGCAACGCCGGTGACGGCCGCCGAGTTGCTTGCCGGCAAGATACTCCCCTATTTCCTGCTCGGCCTGACATCGATGACACTTTGCGTGCTGCTTGCCGTCTTTCTGTTTGGCGTTCCGTTTCGCGGTTCCGTCCTGGCGCTCTATGCCCTGTCCGCCGTTTTTCTCATGCCGGCGCTCGGGCAGGGCCTGCTGATTTCGGCGGTCACCAAGAACCAGTTCCTTGCCTCGCAGCTGGCGCTGATTACGGCCTTCCTTCCCGCTTTCCTGCTGTCCGGTTTTCTCTTCGAGATCAATTCGATGCCGACCGTGATCCAATGGATCACATTCATCGTGCCGGCGCGTTATCTGATCCCCAGCCTACAGACCGTGTTCCTGGCCGGCGATATCTGGCCTATGTTCCTCCGTGCAATCCTCGTGATGTTTCTGATCGGCTCTGTCTTTTTCCTGCTCGCCGCACGCAGCACCAGAAAGAGGATTGCTTAAGATGTGGTGGACGCGTCTGAAAGCGCTTATTGTCAAAGAACTGCTGGCCGTACTCCGCGATCCGAGAGGCCGTACCATCCTGATCGGTCCACCGATCGTGCAGCTCCTTGTCTTTTCCTATGCGGCGACGCTCGAGGTTCGAAATGTCGACGTGATGCTCCTCAGCCGCGACAGCGGCTATTGGGGGCAAGAACTCGTGCGGCGCATCGAGGGTTCGCCGACATTCCGCAAGGTGATCGTCGCCGGCACGTCAGCCAGCGTGCGGGATGCTATCGATCACCAGACGGTAACCGCCGCAATCGAAATAGGCGCCGATTTCTCACGCAGGATCGAGGCGGGAGAGCCGGCCGACCTACAGGTCATTCTTGACGGCCGGCGCTCCAATGCATCGCAAATCGTTTCGGGATACATCACGCAGATTGTCGCGACATTATCCGCTGAGACGCCTGCAGGTGTCCGAGGAGATGCCCGTTCCGTCACGACAGTCCCGCGCAACTGGTTCAATCCCAACCTGATCTTCCAATGGTTCATGGTGCCGAACCTGATCGCCAGCATAGCGCTGCTCATCGGGCTTATCGTCACCGCCCTTTCGATCGCTCGCGAACGCGAGCTCGGTACCTTCGACCAGTTGATGGTCTCGCCGCTTCGCACCCATGAGATCCTGATCGGCAAGCTTGTCCCGCCGATGATAATCGGGCTCTTTCACATGACGGTCTATATCCTAGCGGCGATCTTCATCTTCGGGGTGCCGCTGCGCGGTTCGCTGCTGCTTCTTTACGGCAGTTCGCTCTTCTATCTCGCATCGGTCGCCGGCCTAGGCCTCTTCATCTCCGCCTTATCGATGACGCAGCAGCAGGCAATTCTCGGCGCGTTCCTGTTCATGGTGCCGGCCATGCTTCTTTCCGGCTTCGCAACGCCGATCGAGAACATGCCCGACTGGCTGCAGCCGGTCACACTGATCAACCCGCTGCGCTACTTCCTGGTGATTGTAAAAGGCATCTTCCTCAAAGACATTCCCCTCATGGAGGTGTGGCACCAGACATGGCCGCTTTGCGTGATTGCTGCCGGAACCTTAAGCGCAGCCTCGTGGCTGTTTCGCAGAAGGCTCGATTAACATCTTCCCCCGCTTGCAGATCGCGCAGGGAGCGCAACCGTGGAATATCCGACCGTCAGGCATGTCTCCTTCTGCGCGAGAGCCGCCCGGAAATACCGGGCGTTACCACAGGAGCGTCTTGTGGTCGCCGTCCTACCTTGCGGCAAGCTGTGGCGGCGCACCGCTTTCGGTGATCGCCGAATATGTCAGATCCCAGAGGGAAGCGGCCCAAGGCCGCTCTCGCCTTCCTCCCCGGCCTGAACGCCCGGGTATTCCCGCGAGGTTCAGGATGATCATTGCCCCTGCGGCACTTCCCTTATCGCGGCTACGACACCTTCGGTCGGCGCACGGGCCAAGGCATGTGCACTGTCGCGATTTTGTCGCTTGCATTGTTTACTAAAATACATTTTACTAAACACATTGCTAAACATGAACATTGGGAAGTTCATGTGAGCATTCCTTAGAAGTGGGTGAATTGCGACGCCGGTGGGAGCCGGCCTGGTTCTGGGAGGAACTTATGCAAAAGAAATCGAAAGCCCTTCTCGGGCTCGCCTCGGCGCTCATGCTGTCGTCGGCATTGCCCAATCTTGCAACAGCCGATGAACTGACACTGTGCTGGGCCGCCTGGGACCCAGCCAACGCGCTCGTGGAACTGTCAAAGGACTTCACGGCCAAGACCGGCACGACGATGAAGTTCGAGTTCGTGCCATGGACGAGCTATGCCGACCGCTTTCTCAATGAACTCAACTCTCACGGCAAGCTCTGCGATCTGATTATCGGCGACAGCCAATGGATCGGCGGCTCAGCGGAGAATGGACACTACGTCAAGCTCAACGACTTTTTCGACAAAGAAGGCATCAAGATGGATGACTTCGTGCCGGCAACAGTCGTGGGCTACTCCGAGTGGCCGAAAAACACCCCGAACTACTGGGCGCTTCCGGCCATGGGCGACGTGGTCGGCTGGACCTACCGCAAAGACTGGTTCGAGCGTCCGGAACTGAAAAAGGAATTCAAGGAGAAATATGGCTCGGATCTCGCCGCGCCGAAGACCTATGATCAGCTGAAGCAGATTGCCGAATTCTTCCAGAAGCGCGAGATCGACGGAAAGACCGTCTACGGCGCTTCGATCTACACCGAGCGGGGCTCGGAGGGCATTACCATGGGCGTGACCAACGTCCTCTATGACTGGGGCTTCCAATATGACAATCCCAAGAAGCCCTACGAGATGGAAGGCTTCGTCAATTCTGCCGACGCGGTAAAGGGCCTTGAATTCTACAAGTCCCTGTTTGATTGCTGCACTCCGCCGGGCAGCTCAAACGTCTACATGGTCGAATCAGCGGATGCCTTCAAATCCGGCCAGGTCGCCATGCAGATGAATTTCGCCTTTACCTGGCCCGGCCTTTACAAGGACGAGAAAGTCGGCGGCGATCGCATCGGCTTCTTCCCGAATCCTGCCGAAAAGGCGCACTTTGCCCAACTCGGCGGACAAGGTATCTCGGTTGTCTCCTATTCCGACAAGAAGGATGCCGCGCTTGAGTACATCAAGTGGTTCGCACAACCTGACGTGCAGGCCAAGTGGTGGGAGCTGGGCGGCTTCTCCTGCTTGAATTCCGTCGTCAACGCGCCCGGCTTCGCCGGCAGCCAGCCCTACGCTCAGGCATTCCTGGACTCCATGGCGATTGTCAAGGATTTCTGGGCCGAACCGAGCTACGCGTCGCTTCTCCAGGCCATGCAGAAGCGGGTTCATAATTATGTGGTCGCCGGCAATGGGACCGCGCAGGAAGCGCTCGACGGCTTGGTGAAGGATTGGACCCAAGTGTTCGAGGACGACGGCAAGATCTAGTGTCCGGCTGGACACGTGGAATTCTTGTCTGGACGGCGGCCCGGATCGGCAAAGGAACCGGGCCGCATGATGTCTCACATACGCAGAGACCAGGTGACATCTTGAACATCTCCAATTCCATCGTCGAGAAGGCAGCGGATGCGACTGCAAGGGTAACGCCGATTTCGGTGGGCCGGCGCGTCCGCGGCCTGTCCGATCGAGCGATAGCATGGCTGTTTATCGCGCCCGCCATCGTCCTTTTGCTCGCGATCAACATCTTTCCGCTCATCTGGGCAATCTATCTTTCCTTCACGAACTATCGTGCCAACCGGCCGAATGCCGCTGTCGAAGGGGTGGGTTTGAGAAATTACGAGCGCGTCCTGACCGATCCGGACATCTGGCAGGCGATGCAGACGACAGCGCATTTCGTCTTCTGGACGATCGTCCTGCAAACCGTTATCGGCTTCACACTCGCCTACCTGATCGACCGCAAATTTCGCGGCCATGCCTTCTGGACGACCGTCATCCTGATCCCGATGATGCTGTCTCCGGCTGTCGTCGGCAATTTCTGGCGTTTCCTCTACGAGCCGCAGATTGGCCTTTTCGCCTATGCGGTCTCCTGGCTCAGCGGCATTCCGACGTCGGATATCCGGATGCTTGGCGACGTTTCGCTCGCGCCTTGGGCGATCATCATCGTCGACACCTGGATGTGGACGCCCTACGTGATGCTGATCTGCCTCGCCGGCCTGCGCTCGATCCCGGACTATATCTACGAGGCCGCGGAGGTCGACCGTGCCTCGGCATGGCGTCAGTTCTGGTCGATCACGGTGCCGATGGCGCTGCCTTTCATCATGCTCGCCGTCCTCTTCCGCGGCATCGAGAACTTCAAGATGTTCGACATGGTAACGCTTTTGACCGGCGGCGGACCAGGCTCCGTCACAGAGGTCGCCTCGATCACGCTAAAGCGCGCGGCCTTCGAGAGCTGGGCCACCGGCCGTGCTTCCGCCTTCGCTATCGTTCTCTTTGTCGCCGTGTTCGGTCTCGCCAACATCTACGTCAAGGCTCTCAACAAGGTAAAGCAACGATGAGCTCCGCGAACTCCGCCCATTCGGTCGTTGAGCCGAGCTTCACCAGCAAGCGGATCGCCGGCGCAGTCGTGATCCTCTACGCGCTGATCACTCTAATACCGCTGGTCTGGATTTTCCTGACCAGCATCAAGTCGCCGCCTGATTCCATCAGCTACCCGCCGAAGATCGTCTTCACACCGTCGCTTGAAGGCTATTGCAATCTTCTGACCACGAGAACGCGGCAGACGCCTGAATACATTGCTTCCTTGCCCGAGCCGACGGGCACCTGCGATGAGGTGACCCGCAAGCGCAACATGGTGATCGCCGGCCCCTCGAATTTCTTGCCGCGCTTCGTCAATTCACTGGTGATCGCGTTCGGATCTACTTTTCTCGCCGTCTTGCTCGGCACTATGGCAGCCTACGGCTTCTCGCGCTTCCAGATGCCGCTCGCCGACGATCTTTTGTTCTTCATCCTGTCGACGCGCATGATGCCGCCGATTGCCGTCGCGATCCCGATCTACCTGATGTACCGGGAGCTTGGGCTGTCCGACACGGCATTGGGGATGATCCTGCTTTACACGGCGGTCAATGTGTCGCTCGCCGTCTGGCTGCTCAAAGGCTTCATCGACGAGATCCCGCGTGAATACGAGGAGGCCGCGATGATCGACGGCTACACCCGGCTGCAGGCCTTCCGAAAGGTCGTGCTGCCGCAGGCAACGACCGGCATCGCTGCAACCGCCATCTTCTGCCTGATCTTCGCCTGGAACGAATATGCCTTCGCCGCACTTCTGACATCGGGCAGCGCGCAGACTGCACCGCCATTCATCCCGACTATCATCGGCGAAGGCGGGCAGGACTGGCCGGCCGTTGCAGCGGGAACCACCATCTTCCTGATCCCGATCCTGGTCTTCACCATTCTCCTGCGCAAGCAGCTGCTGCGCGGCATCACCTTCGGAGCGGTCCGCAAATGACGCACCTGATCGAAACGCCCCGCCCTGCCCGTCCGAAACGGCCTTTTTTCCTACGACGCGGTCCGATGGAAAACATCGCAACGGTGGTGATTGCGGCAGGTTTCCTGATGCTGTTCCAACCCTTCCTGCTGGTGCTCTACACCTACTCGCTGGTCACACTGCTTATAGGAACAGCGATGTTCATCATCGTCTCGAAATTTGCGGAGTGAACCATGGCGGAGATCAGAGTAGAAAATGTCTGCAAGCAGTTCGGCAGCTTCGCTGCGGTCGAAAGCTCGAGCTTCGTCGTTCATGATGGCGAGTTTCTCGCCCTGCTCGGGCCATCGGGCTGCGGCAAGACCACCACCCTTCGCATGATCGCCGGCCTGGAACTGCCGACTAGCGGCAAGATCTACCTCGACGGCGAAAACGTCACCTTCAATCGCGCCAGCGCCCGCGACATTGCCTTTGTCTTCCAGCTCTTTGCGCTCTATCCGCACATGAATGTGCGCAAGAACATCGGCTTTCCGTTGCTGTCTCAAGGGATGCCGAAAGCGGAAATACGTGAATGCGTCCAGGAGACCGCCCGACTGCTACAGATCGACCATATTCTCGACAGGTCCGTCTCCGGGCTTGCCGGTGGCGACCGCCAGCGCGTGGCGCTCGGCCGCGCTATCGTTCGGCGCCCGAAATGCTTCTTGATGGACGAACCGCTCGGCACACTCGATGCGGAGTTCCGCGAGGTCATGGTTCATGAGCTGCGCGAATTGCACAACCGCATCCACGCGACGACGGTTTACGTCACGCACGATCAGCATGAGGCGATGGCGATGGCCGACAAGATCGCCGTCATGAACCATGGTGTCATAGAGCAGTTCGGGACGCCGCAGGAAATCTACAGCAAGCCTGCGACCATGTATGTCGCGGACTTCATCGGCTCTCCGCCGATGAACTTCATGCGCTTTACCTCCGGCCTTCAGAAGGGAGACCGATCCATCTCAATTGATGGCGTCGATGTCGCCGTTCCCGAGGTTCACCAGGACTTGCGGGTAGGCGAGCTGGCGCTTGGCGTGCGGCCGGAGCACATCCGCTTCAGCGATGCCTCGGCCCTGCGCGGCGCCGTCTATGGCAGCGAGTATCTTGGAACAAATCAGATCGTGGCGATCGAAACCCGCAGCGGATTGATCAAAGCCCGCGTTCCGGCAAACCGTAACTTTCGCATTGGCGAAACGGTTGGTCTCGAATTCAACCCTGTCAATCTTGCGCTCTTCGACTGCCAGTCGGGCCGTGCGGTCGCTTCATCGGTCTATTCGGAGGTCCGGCATGGCTGATGTCGTTCTCAAAGACCTCAACATGCGTTTCGGCGACACGCAGGCGCTCAGCAAGCTCGATCTTTCGATCCGCGATGGCGAATTCGTCGTGCTGCTGGGGCCGACTGGGGCCGGCAAGACGACGACGCTTCGCCTGATCGCCGGCCTAGAGCGGCCCGACAGCGGCCGTATCGAGATCGGCAGCCGCAACGTCGCTGGCCAATCGCCGGCCGAGCGCGACGTGGCTTTCGTGTTCCAGCAATATTCGCTTTATCCGCATATGACGGTTTACGAAAACCTTGCCTTTCCTCTTAGGGCGCCGGTTCGAAAGTTGAGCAACGACGAGATCGATCGGCGCGTTCGCAAGATTGCGCAGATGGTGAGGATCGACCATAAGTTGGAAAACCGCTCGACCCGCCTTTCCGGCGGAGAGATGCAGCGCGTCGCAATCGGGCGGGCGCTGGTGCGCGAACCCTCGATCTACCTCATGGACGAACCGCTTTCGTCTCTCGACGCCAAGCTTCGGGCGGAGCTTCGGCTGGAACTCAAGCGCATCCAGAAGGACCTGGGCTCGACAATGCTCTATGTGACCCACGACCAGGTGGAGGCCATGACGATGGCGGACCGCATCGGCATTGTCGCGGAAGGCAGGCTCCTGCAGGTCGGCACGCCTCGGGAAATCTACGGCAATCCCGCCAGCCTTCATGTTGCGGCCCGTCTGGGACAACCGCATATCAACCTGCTGCCTGCCGATCTACTGCCTGGCGCAAGTCCTCCCAAGGGTACGAAGACAATCGGCGCACGCACTGAGCATCTCGACATCATCGTCGGCAAGGATGCAAACGCAGAGGTCGACTGGATCGAGCACCTGGGCGACCAGAATCATTTGCATATCCGTGTCCGTGATCACAAGCTCGTCACCCTTGCCGATCCATATCTCTCAATCAGACCGGGCGACAGGATTAACCTTACACTCCGCGACCCGCTCTATTTCGACGCGAGCGGACAGCGGCTCGCTTGAACGAAGAAACTGAACCGAAGCAGGCATACAAAAAACAGACGGGTCTCAATCAATGAAACATTTCTTCAATCGTCGGAACGACATCGTCACAGAAGCTCTGGACGGCCTGCTGCGCACAAGCGGCCCGAGCCGCCTTGTCCGTCTGGACACATTCCCTGAAATCAAGGTGATATTGCGCGCGGACTGGGACCATTCGAAAGTGGCAATCATTTCAGGCGGTGGTGCGGGACATGAGCCTTCGCACGCCGGATTCGTCGGCAAGGGCATGCTAACGGCAGCGGTATCCGGCGAGATCTTTGCTTCGCCAAGCGTCGACGCGGTCCTGACGGCGATCCGCGCCGTTACCGGACCCAGGGGAGCCCTGTTGATCGTCAAGAACTACACCGGCGACCGCTTGAATTTCGGCCTCGCGGCCGAAAAGGCCCGCGCCGAAGGTTTCGACGTTGAGATGGTCATTGTCGCGGACGACATCGCGATCCCGGATATCAACCAACCGCGCGGCGTCGCCGGCACCTTGTTCGTTCACAAGATTGCCGGATATTACGCCGAGATCGGATCGGACCTGAAGACGGTCGCCGCACACGCCACATCCGCAGCAACCGACATCGTCTCGCTCGGGATGTCGCTTTCGACCTGCGATGTACCGGGTCAGTCGCATGAGGACCGCCTTGGCGCGATGGAAGGCGAACTTGGCCTTGGTATCCATGGGGAACCGGGCGCCGAACGTATCGCACTCCAACCGGTCGCCGATATCGTTGCCACTATGACCGAGCGGCTTGCCGCAAAGGTGGACGCTTCTCGAAGCCACGCCCTGCTCATCAACAATCTTGGCGCCGTCCCGCCCCTCGAAATGGGCGTGATCGCCAATACCGTCCTGTCTTGCCCCTTCGCACGCTGCGTCAAATTGACTATCGGGCCGGCGCCAATGATGACGGCGCTCAACATGAACGGTTTCTCGCTCTCGCTGATCCGGTTGGATGACACCCGCGAGGCGGCTTTGACGGCGCCGGTCGAACCCCATGCCTGGGTACCTGCAGTCAAACATCATGGGATCAAGGTCATTGCGGCTCCCCAAACGGGTGCCAATCCGAATGGAACAGCCGTGGCCAGCGACGACGACGCGAGCCATCGCCTGATAACAGCACTCTGCGAGCACCTGATCTCTCTCGAAAGCGAGCTCAACCGTTTGGACGGCCGCGTTGGCGACGGAGACACTGGCTCCACGGTCGCAACCGGCGCTCGCAGCGTGCTTGCCCGCATCGACACTTTGCCGCTCAAGGAGCCCGCCGCCACCCTGGCTTCGGTCGGCGACATTCTCAGTATCAGCATGGGGGGCTCGAGCGGCGTTCTGCTGTCGATCTTCTTTACCGCCGCAGCCAAGGCCATGGCGGTAAAAGCCGATATTGCCGCGGCCTTACTTGCCGGGCTCGATCGGATGACGTTCTATGGTGGGGCCGGGATCGGCGACCGCACGATGGTCGATGCGCTGGCCCCGGCGCTCGCAGCCCTCACCTCCGGCAGCGTCGCGGCGGCCGCGAAGGCGGCCATGGCAGGTGCGGAGTCGACGAAGGCGATGAAGAAGGCAAAGGCCGGACGCGCCTCGTATGTCGGAGAGAAGGATCTGGAAGGCGTGCCGGATCCTGGTGCGGTGGCGGTCGCGGGCGCATTCGAGGTCGCCGCAGCCGTTGCGGCGACAGCCATGGCGTAAAAGCTCGCCGCCGTTGGGAGGATACGAGGTGCAGGCAGAACCGGTGCTTGTTTTGGGACTGATCGAAGCTTGCCGGGCGGTCATCACGGCAAACACCGATCACCTTTGCGCGCTTGATTGCGCGATCGGCGATGGAGACCACGGCAGCAACATGCAGCGCGGATTCGAGGCGGTGAGCGCGCAAGGGGCTGTCCTTTCTAACCTCCCCTTCCCCGATGCCGTGGAGAAGATAGGAATGACTCTGGTGATGAATGTCGGCGGTGCTGCGGGTCCTCTTTACGGGACACTGCTGATGGAAATCGGCCGGGAGCTGCGCGCCCGGGACGGGATTGACGATTTTCCGATCGTGCTGAAAAAGGCGATCGATGCGGTTGCAAGGCGCGGACGTTCGCATGCAGGCGACAAGACGTTGCTCGACGTGCTCTATCCGGTCCAGGATGCGCTTGCCCAATCTTCGACGCTGATCGATGTCGCGCGGCGTGCCGAACTCTCCGCCGATCTGACCGCCGCCATGAAGGCCATGCGCGGCCGCGCGTCTTATCTCGGCGATCGTTCGATCGGGCATGTTGATCCGGGGGCATCAAGCTGCGCGCTTTTGACCACGGCAATCTGCCATTACTTCGGGGAGAACCATCGAATATGACGACTGGAACGACCGCAAACGTCGGAATCGTAATCGTCTCCCACTCGCCGCTGGTCGCACGAGGTATTGCCGACATGGTGCGGCAGATGGTGGGTGACTGCGTCCCGCTCGCCTGGTCGGGAGGCAATGTTCGCGGAGAGCTCGGCACCGACGCCGGCGGCATCCTGCGGGCAATTGAAGCGGCCTGGTCGAATGCAGGCGTCGCCGTCTTCGTCGATCTCGGCGGGGCGGAAACGAACAGCGAGATGGCGATCGAGATGCTCGGCACGCCGCGGTCGGCGCTCGTTGCGATCTGCAACGCCCCTTTGGTGGAAGGCGCCGTCATCGCGGCGGCGGAAGCTTCCGGCGGTGCTTCGCTCGCAAAAGTCGTCGCCACAGCCGAGGAGCTCTCACCCTGATGAGCAGTGAATTGCGAATAGAGACGACGGAGGCCAAACGATTGCATGTCAGCTGCCAGACGGACGTGGAAGTCAAGCATGGCGTTGGACTGCACGCGCGCCCGGCCGTGACATTCACCCGGCTAGCAAAGTCGTTCCCATGTTCGATCGAAGTCGCGGTGAATGGCAGCGATGTCTGGCTGAACGGCAAGAGCATTATCAAGATCATGAGCGCCAGAATCCGCAAGGGATCAGTTCTGCGCATAAGAGCTGACGGCATTCTGGCGGAAGAGGCAATCAAGGAATTGAAGGAACTCGTCGAACGCAATTTCGACGAGGACAAGAAACATGGCCGAACAGGATAGGCTAAAAGCAACGAGCGCTTCTTCCGGCGTCGCCTACGGACCGGCGCATCTGGCGGGACTGCCTGGTCCCACCCCTTCGTCCCAACCGCAGTCCGCTTCAGGATATCAGGCGCTCATCGACGCCATCGGTTCATCGGTCGGCGAGCTTGAAGCCCTTGCCGGGAGGTCGGATGCCGAAAGCCGCGACATCATCGATTTCCAGATCGAAGTTCTTCGCGACCCGACGATAGCGGAGATGGCTGAAGCGCGTATGAATGCCGGAGAAAATATCGTCTTCGCATGGGCGGGTACGCTCGACGACTACATCGGCGAATTGGAAACGGCAGACGAAGAGCAGGTCCGGGCGCGCGCCGTCGATATCCTTGACATCAAGAACCGTGTGCTCTGTGTATTGGCCGGAACACCCATCGCGGATTTTCCGGCCGGCTCGATCTTCGTTGGCAGGGATATGGAGCCGAGCCGCTTCCTGGCACATGATTGGTCGGGGGGCGGAGGCATCGCGCTCTTCAATGGCAGTGCCATCGGCCACGTCGCGCTGCTCGCACGGGCGAAATCGATCCCGATGGTCGTCAACGCTGGGCCTTTTGCCGTTTCGGAAGGCGATTATATTCGTGTCGATGCCGACAGCGGCGCCGTCACCGTCCATGCCGACGATGCAGGCGCCGAATCTGCTTCGCCGCAATCGATTTCCAGGTTCACGGATGCAAGTCCTTGTGACAATGGCGAGGTCTGCACGGCCGATGGCACGCGAATTGTGCTGTCGATCAACGTCAACGACCCGGCCGAACTGGCCTCAGTTGAGCCGGTGACGACGGCAGGCATTGGATTGATGCGGTCGGAATTTGCGGTCTCGTCGGTCGCGGATGCGGCGAGTGAAGAGAAGCAGACTGTCATCTATCGTCACCTCCTGAAATGGGCGGCAGGCAAGCCGGTGATAGTCCGCATGCTGGATATCGGCGGCGACAAGCCGCTTGCCGGGCTCGATGTGCCGCCTGACGGACCGGCGACGGATCTGCGGGGCATCCGGCTTTTGCTCGCACACCCAGAAATTGCCCGCGTTCAGACACGCGCCCTGCTGCGTGCCGCAGTCTACGGCGATCTTCGCGTGATGCTGCCAATGGTGACCTTACCCTCAGAGATCGACGAGATGCGAAGCATATTTCACGAGGAAGCCGTGCGGCTCGCCAAACGCGGCATGCCTCACCTTATCCCTCCGATCGGCATGATGGTGGAAGTGCCGGCCGCTGCACTGATGCTAGACACCTTTGAAACCGCGGATTTCTTTTCGTTCGGGACCAATGACCTCACACAGCACCTCGCCGCTTCCTCTCGCGACGGCGCCAACTCCACGATCTTTGATAGCGCTACCATACCGGCGCTGTTTCGTTTTCTTGAAGGAGCGATGCAACTTGCGGCAAAGGGCGGTAAACCTGTCAGCATCTGCGGCAACATCGCGGGCGATCCGCAATGGCTTCCGGGATTGCTTGCGATCGGCTTGCGGCACTTTTCCGTGGCGCCCGTACAGCTTCCCGCGATAAGATCGGCGATCGTCGGATTAAGAACCGATGGAACAAAGGCAGCCGGAGAGTAAAATGGCGCGCGACGACACCGAAGACGCCATTATCGCCTACAAGTCCATCCTGGCGCAGATCATCGACAATCGCCCCTCCGGGACACGCCAGCGGCTTGCCACGGAGCTCGGAAAACACCGAAGCTTCGTTACGCAGATCACAAGCCCGACCTATGCGACGCCGCTGCCGGCCCGGCATTTGGCGACGATTTTTCGGGTTTGCCACTTCAGTTCCACCGAACAGGAGCGTTTCCTGAATGCCTATCAAACGGCGCATCCGGGAAAACTTCCGGAGCTTGGCTATTCCGAAAAGTTGCGGCAACTTTCCATCATGGTTCCCGATTTCGGCGACGAGAGGAAGAACCGCCTGCTGGAGGAGACGATCTCTGATTTGGTGCAGAAGATCGCCGCGCTTTCCACAGGAACGGATTGATCGGCATTTCGCGGATCGGCTGAGGACCGCAAACATATCGCCGCCTTGGGGAGGGCTGGATGAAGAAATTCATGAACACTGCGGAAACCATGGTCGCCGAAAGCCTGGAAGGCTTCGTGCGCGCCCATGGGGAATTCGTCGTGTTCGGCGCAGGGCGAAAATGCGTCCGCCGTCGACACTTCACACCGGGTAAGGTCGCACTCATCTCCGGAGGTGGCGCCGGTCATGAGCCTATGCATATCGGATTTATCGGCAAGGGAATGCTGGATGCGGCATGCGTCGGGCATATTTTTACCTCGCCGACGCCCGACCAGATCATAAGCGCCATAGAGGAGGCGGACACAGGCGCCGGATGCCTGCTCATCATCAAGAATTACGACGGCGACATCATGAACTTCGAGATGGCGATAGAAATGGTCGCCTACCGGCACAGGATCGAAACTGTCATCGTCAGCGACGATATCGAGACGGCGAGAACCGGCGAAGGCAGAGGACGCCGCGGCGTCGCAGGCACACTGGTCGTCGAGAAAATCGTCGGTGCGGCTGCTGAACGAGGCCTGCCGCTCGAGGAATTGAAGCGGATCGGCGACCGGCTGAACGGACGTATCCGAACAATGGGGGTGGCGCTTAGCGGAGTGACGATACCACAGATCCAGCGCACGACATTTTCAGTCAACACAGACGAAATGGAAATGGGCGTCGGCATCCATGGGGAGCCGGGCCATTCGAGACAACCCCTCCTGGCCGCCGACGCCATCATCCGTCATCTTTGCGAAACAATCTGCGCAGACATCTCCATCCTGCCGGATACGAAGGCCTTGCTCTTTGTCAACGGCCTTGGCGGCACTCCGCCGGCCGAACTCTACCTTGCTTACAACGCTGCTCACCGTTTCATGGAAGAGCGGCTGATTCACATCAAACGCGCGCTGGTCGGCACCTATGTTACCTCGCTCGATATGCAGGGCCTGTCGGTCACACTGGCTTTGCTGACCGACGACGAGATCGCTTTATGGGACTCGCCGGTGGCAACGGCAGCGCTGAATGTGTCGCCGTGACAGGGCATGCCGCCGTGTCCGCGTTCGCCGAGATCTTCCCATGGATTGTACATTGGAGGTTCTCGCGACCGGCAAGGCTGGCGGCGGGAGGCATGGGCAACGGCCTGACGAGGTTAAGGCATGGATCGTTTCGGAGAGCTTGCGACCTTTGTTGCCGTGGGTCTATGCCGCAAAGCTCAAACCCGCAGCCTAATAGAACCGCTTGGGCTTCACTCGCCGTAGATGCCAATTCCAATGGTGGCAGTGGCGACGTACACGCAGAATCCAACAGCTAGCCCAGCAAAAACTCCGGCAGCCAAGGTGGTCCTCCTGGTGATAACGATGGCTGCAGCAAGTGGTCCAAGTAGCAAACCGAGCGATTGCACAACACCTAGCGCGCCATAGTCCATATTGTGGACTGACTGCTGGACAACATAAACCCAGACTAATATGCCGCCGAAGACGATTGAGCCAGCACAGGCTCCCAAAATCCAGCCATGCCGTCTCCACACATTGCGCAATTCCCAAAGAGCGGGAAGCAGCGCAAGTGCCCACGGTATGAGATCAGTTACTGTCCACATTTACGAAACTTCACATGAAGATGTTTCTCGTCTGTGAACCGACCGTTCGAAGCCGTGACCCCGGAACACCGTTTACGAGAGATCGACAGGAGGAGCGGTCATTTCTGGCAAGAGCGGATTTTCTGATTCTGGCGGACAACGGATCACGATTCTGCCGGCACACACCCCAAACGCGATCCGGCGGCGTCGGCCTTGGCCGATTGAAATTTCGTATGTCTCTTGTAAATGGAGCATAGTAATCGGTGTTTTGCTGCCACGTTGTTCTGCCTGCCTTGATCTGTGATGGGCTTTCCATGGAAGACCGAAGGGAGTTTCTCCATGGAGAGTACGTTGGAGGTTCTCACGACCAGGAGGTCCGGACGTGATGGTCATCGGCAGTGGCCGGACGAGGTGAAGGCCAGGATCGTGTCGGAGAGTCTGCGTCCGGGCGTGACGGTGAACGATGTGGCGGAGCGTTATGGGCTGAAGCCTAACCATCTGTCTTCGTGGCGCACGGTGGCGCGGCAGGGCAAGCTGGTTTTGCCTGCGCCCGAGGATCCGATGGAATTCGCGGCGATGGTGGTCGAAACGTCCGATGCAGCGCCCAGCCGCCCTGAGATCGTCTTTGGTTCTGTCACCATCCGCCTGGAGGAAGGCGCGTCCGCCGCCGGGATCGTGGCTGTCGCCCGTGCGTTTCCGGCCTCGGCATGATCTTCCCGTCGAACCGCGTGCGGATCATGGTGGCAACGAAGCCGACCCTCCGCGATCCTCTAGGTTATCTTGCCCTCAAGGCGGGTGTCACGATTTAGCCGACGCCCTCGGACGGCGACCCGAAGCCGTTGCGTCTTTCAGAATTGAATCTCGATCAGCTCGGGAGGCTCCTTGTTGAAATCGGAATATCGAATCCACCGCGGCGTCGCTTTGAACATCACGGCCCCTCTCTCGATGAACTCCCTGTCGGCCGGAACGCTGTTGAGATAAGCTTCCTGGTATTGTTCGATATCCGCGGTAGGAACCCTTGTTGCCTCACCCTCGTATTGAACCGTGATATTGTCGTTCCATCCGACTACGAACGCGACGCCGGGACGCTCCGCGAGATTGTCGAACTTTCGCGTGTCCTTGAAAGTGCTGAACACGATCTCAAGATTGTCGCGCACCGAGAAGTCGACCGTAGCAGCCTCCGGCGTTCCATTACGATGGCAGGTCGCGATGACCGCCAAAGTGTGCTTTCTCAGGAATTCAAGGATCATGCGTTTCGTATGAAAATCGTCCATTGTCTCGTCCCTCAGTGAGTATTCTCGATTTTTGTGCAGTCCCATTCGACAGCCCGCCGGCCTCAGCGGAGTTTGGCCGCCAGCGCCGCGAGCTTGCGAGATATGCGTTCACCACCCGACCCAGCCATTGATGCGTCCGCTCTAATCTCGTGCCTTCCAGGACGATTAACACATTGCTCCCCCTCGTTCGATGGTCGTCGAGACCGTGACCTGGACCTCGAGCGGACTGATTGTGGTTTTGTTCCGCTTCGTGCGCGCCTCAGCAGTTCAGACTGCATGCAAGCGAGGAAGTGGTTGCAGAGGTGCTCTCCCACGTCATCGGCCGGCAGGGTCCTGCGCCGAACATCATGAAGACGGTCAAGGTTCTAAAAGAACGCAAGATCGCCGACAGGACGTTGCTTCACCTGCATGGGGATGACCGCTCTTGGCGCATAGTTGCCATGCCACTCGGTTCTGGTCCTCAACGCCGAATCTAGGTTTTCTCTCAACGTGCGCGTGGCACACCACTTACGGAGCATACGAGCAGATCGCGGCCCTTTCAGCGCAGAACCGGGCGATAGCGGGCAGCCGTCGCGTGTGCCTTCTGGAGGCGGCGAAAGACGCCCACAAAGGCGATGAAACATTTCAACCAGAGCGCAGCAATGAACGAATTGCACTGCGCATATGGCCGCTAAATTCAGCACCCTCTTTGCCAATCAGATTGATCGGCAGGCGATATGCGAAGCAAAGCGAAAAGAGGCACAGAAACAGGATCTCGGAAAATAGTACGATGCTCGCATGCGCATTTTCGAGCCGCAGCACGTAAGCGATGACAAAGCAAGGAATGCCAACCATAGCCGATACACGCATACCGTATCGATGCTCTATGATTAATTCCATAAGCGAGACGCGGGCTGCTTGGCAGGCAAACGCGGTGATTACGCAAAAATATACAAAAATTGCAAGTCCCACTGCTGTCGCCACTGCTGATAGTCCATACCCTACAACTAACAAAGTGCCGCAAACTGTCAGGCACGCATAAACAGCTTGCGATAATATGAGCGCGCGCATGGCCGCGGTTGCGCGCAGCAGAGACCCGCTCACTCGTGAAGCCAACCTAAAGTACATTCCGATAGCGAGAAAGGAAAACACGGGGATTACCTTCTCCCATTGCTTTCCGAGCAGGGTCAAAACAATTTCCGGAGCGAGAATATAGATCACTGCACTCATTGGCATTCCAAAAAGAGCGGTTAGACCAACGCCTCGCAGGTATGCTTTCTTGAGCCGCTCTGGGTTAGACTGCACTTGCGCCATCGCAGGAAAAACGACCCGATCCGCCATACGGGCATAAACGTCCGTCGGAAGACTCATGAGACGATATGCTCGTGAGTAGAGCCCAAGGTGAACTGCATCCAAAGATCGGCCGACGATGGTGATGTCTGCGCGAAGCGCGATAAAGTTGATTACACGTGATGCAGTAAAGCCCGATCCCTTTCCCATAAGGCGACGGCTGGATTGACGATCAAATATCGGTCGAAGATTCGGTTTAGCGGCATAAACCAGAACGAAGGACAGAAAACTGGCCTCACATATCGACGCCGCAGCAAGGGCCCAATATCCGAAGCCCGCAAATGCCAAACCGATGCCGGTCGTGCCGTATGCGAGTGTCTTGGCCGCAATCTCGCTCATTCGGATACGGCGCATCTCCAGTCGGCGTAAGAGCAGGCCCTCAGATATCGAGGTAAATGCTTGAACGATGATTATGAACGACAATACTCTAACAACATCTTCCGAAGCGGGCATGTTCATGAATCGAGCAAATGGCGCAGCGCAAGCCTGCGCCAAAAGGAAGAGAATGGCAGACGAGATCAGCACTAACGTGAGTGCCGTCCGCTGCTCAACTTCTGTGAGGCTAGGCAATTGAACGATCGTCGCGCCAATTCCGATTTCACGCAGAAGATTGCAAAATGAGAGGAACAAGATCGCCGTTGCCATGATGCCAAAATCCGCTGGCGACAGCAGGCGTGATAGAATGGCCATGTAAGCCAAGTCGATCGCTATGCCTGCGCCTTGGAATATCGAGGTCATCGCGACCTCGGATCGGACTTTGTGGCTGAGACCTTTGTTCCCGGGCTCTGACGAAATCATCTAGATCGAGCGGCCCTGTCCGCGCGGGGAGCTGCCGCCCAGCCTTTGAGTAGGCGCATAAGACGATTGGCAAGCGGAGCCAGTGGCCTCAGCCATGGCGCGAATAAAATGACGCGCGTAAACCAAGCTGAGATGACTGGCTTTTCGTTAAAAGCTGCCTTTAGCAAATGCCTTGCATCATCTTCCAGCCCAATTAAGGCTCGCCGCCTCGCCTCTGAGGCGAGGCTTGTCGCGAGATCCTTTGACCGCGGCCGCATCAACGCGGAAATCGGCCCATTCATGTCCAAGGGATCGGGCCTCCCTGCCATGCGCTCTCGCGCACAATACAAGGCGAAATCTCTGCAGCTCATCGCCACTGCCAACTTGCGCGGATCGCCGGTTACGGAATCCTTGCGCTTCCAAGCCTTGTATAAAATCTCGGGAACGACGGCCATACTCCCATAGTCCGTCATGCGCAGCCACAGATCGAGATCCTGACGATATACGAAGAATGGTCTATATCCCCCAGCTCTTTCATATATAGAGCGTCGCATAAGGACCTCGCCCTGCGAAAAAGGATTGCCGTTAAAGAGTTGTGCTTTTATATCCTTATGGACGAGCGGCTTAACGATGTAACTCCTCGAAGCTATGTCTGATACGACTTCGCGATAGCAGCCCACCGCAACGACGTCGGGATTCTCTTCCAAAAATCGAACCTGGCTCTGCAGCCGCGTTGGATAGGATATATCGCCTGATCCCTGCACCGCGATGAATTCGCTATCCGTGCAATCGATAGTTGCAATCATAGTCTTCGTAAACCCTACATTGCGTTGCGTCGAAACGTGTATTTTATCCGACTTATATTTCAAAAGCGCCTGATAGGTGCCGTCTTGCGACCCATCGTCAACGAAATAAGCCTCGAAATCCTGATATGTCTGATCACGAATTGCCGTGACAGTCTCATCGGCCAATTGAGCCCTGTTGTAGTATGGGGACACGACGACCACGCGAGGCATCAAATCCACTTTCCTGATTGAACCGAAAGATGAGCTGGTTGGAGCAATCCGTCGGGACGAACATGACGAACTTCGCAGTCCATTAAAAAGCCGCTTCGTTCAAAGATCGTCCTTCTTATTAAATCGATCAGGCCCAGCACATCCGAGCTCGACGCACCGCCGAGGTTGACGATAAAATTGCCATGACCGGGGGCAATCTGAGCTCCACCTATGCGACGTCCCCGCAAGCCAGCATCCTCGATCGCTTTTCCGGGAGGGCCAACCACGTCATACATCTTGGGGTCACTGAGGAAAACGGAGCCGCAGTTTGGGAGCCGAAGGGGGAATTTCTTTCGTCTCGACACCATAATTTCTATCATCCTCCTTCGCACGTCCGCCTTGCTAGCGGTGGCAAACTCAAAAACTGCTTCCAAGAGGACCAGTTCCGGCCGCTGCAGGTTGGATTTTCTGTATGAGAATCCACACGCGTTTCGATCCAAGATGTTCAATTTGCCATCAATGTCGACGACGGTTGCGCTTACTAGGTTGCTGCCGATCCCCTTTCTCTGGCTCCCACCGTTCATAACAACCAGGCCGCCCAGCGTTCCAGGAATTCCCACCGTGTGCTCTGCACCTGTCAATCCTGCACATCCGACTTTTCGGGCAAAAACAGGAGTCCAGATTCCGGCTTGAGCGACGACGTGTGTGCCGTTGATTTCAATCTGCGACATTCTTCGACCGATCCGCAGAACAACACCTCGAAAACCTGCATCATCAAAGAGAAGGTTCGTGCCATCGCCAATCACCAAGAATGGCACTCTCTCCGCACCGAGGCACTGCAAAACCTCGCTGACCGCGCGCGCATCGAGCGGTTCAACGACGACGTCGGCCGGCCCGCCAATTTGCCATCGTCCGACATCCTTCAGCGGGACATGAGATGAAATCTCAACGTTCCTGATTTTCCCGAGAAGCGACGAAATATCCCTGGTTGATATCTTCGGAGTGTCCACAGTCAGTTCCACGGTGACCAACGCGCCATTTCCGCCTGTCTTCATTCGGCGAGGACGTCCCCACCCAGCGATGTAACTTTCTCGATGAATCGATCGTAGCCACGTTCTATTTGCCAGGCATCGCGCACGACCGTCTCTCCGTCGGCGACGAGACCGGCCAGCGTCAGGGCGATGCCTGCGCGAAGATCACGTGCTGTAACTTCCGCGCCACGCAACCTGGTGCCGCCGCGAATGCGCAGGAGATTATCCTCGATGGAATAGTCAAGTCCCATCAAACCCATCTCTTCCGCGTAGAGGTAGCGTCCCGGAAAGCGCAAATCAATTATCTTGCTCTCTCCGCGTGACATAGCGCCGAACGCTGCAAAGAGAGGCTGCATGTCCGAATTTATCCCTGGATAGGCGCCCGTACTGATCTCCACAGGATAACAGTTGCCGCCGCGAACGATTATGCTCTCTTGACCAGTATAGACACGCGCGCCGCTTTCCTTGAGGTGTATGAGGGGGACCTCCAAGTCCGATAGCGGAAAGCCATGGATCTCAACATCGCCGTTCGTGATGCACGCCCCGACCAACCACGTTAGAGCTTCCATGTTGTCGCCAATGACCCTATGTCGAACACCTGTGAGCCCTTCTCGACCTTCAATTTCGATACGCTCCTGACCGAACACCTTGATCTTCGAGCCCATCGTTCGAAGCATGGAGATCAGATCGATTATTTCAGGACGGATATGCGGGTTCCAAACGGTCGTAACACCACGGGCCAATGCGCCGCACAAAAGAGCGTTCTCGGTAGCGCCGGTTGAGCGGATCGGCAAACGGATGTCGGCGCCTGTCAGACCTTTCGGTGCATAGGCTTCGAGATTGGTGTCTGTTTCTGTAACGGTCGCACCAAGTGCCTCCAAGAGCATAACATGCAGGTCATACTTTCGTTCGCCGAGTTTGCAGCCCCCCGGCAGCGGCACAGAGCCTCTTCCGGTACGAGCCGTTAGGGCACCCAATATCAACAGTGTGTTGCGAATTGAGCGACCCCTCCACACCAACTCCGACGGCGGGGGAACAATTTCCTCGATATAGGCAATGTCGCCGTCGACAACACAATGCTTTCCAAGCGCCTCCAGCATCCCAAGATGAACTTGGGCGTCCAAGAGCATCGTCGGGTAATTCGAGATCTCGATTTTACCAGATGTCAGCAGCGAGGCTGCGAGAAGACGCAAGACACTGTTCTTCGCTCCACTGACTAAGACTTCCCCTTCGAGGCGGGATGCATGGACGCGATATTTCGACACGTGCCGTTCGCTGTGTGTTTGAGAAAGCGGCTGATACGCTCCCGACTCAGCTTTGGTTTCAATGAGCATCTCTCAACTCCTGGTGAAGCTCTCGATTTCGCCTGGCTAGGATTCAACAGAGCATCAGTAATGCGCATCGGCTGGTCGCAGGTATAACGCCGCATCCTCATGTTAGAATATTACTGGCAAAAAATCTAACCTTAAAAAGGAATAAACATTTCCGAAAACCGAATAATGCGATACAATAAATACACTTTTAAATTGACTTGCAGACCTCGCGCATCGAGCTGAATATAATACTGACGGGCTATAGAGTTAACATTTCATAGCCCAAATTATATAGACGCTTCGATAATATCGAGTGCGCCGTTTAACATTTATTTACTTGACGTTAAAAGTAGCAGCTTTCTTAGATAGAGATCGAATCCACGTCGGTTGCACGACAACCAGTGCGTCAATGGGGGACATGATGTCAGCTCATCCTTGGGTGAAAAGCGGCGCAGTTTCCGGCGAACGCAATGCTTCTCGCCGGGCTATTTGGGTCGCCATTGCAATGCTTGTTGCGGTCGCGACTGATACGCGATCAGAGGTTTACCAGCTGCAGCCCGGAGACGTCGTCAATTTTGATTTTCTTGACGACGCCCTACTGCCAGTCCTGTTGACAGTTGATGCGGATGGGGCTGCGCAATTTCCCTTGGTCGGCGGCGTTGAGATCGGCGGGCTCAGTGTTAACCAGGCACTGGAAAAATTACGCACCGAATACAAGAATCGGCAGATCTTGGTCGATCCTAAAATTGCTTTGAACATAGCGACCTACAAGCCGGTTTTCGTACTGGGCGAGGTCAAAAACCCCGGATCCTTTCCATTTTATCCGGGCTTGACGGTCGAACAGGCTGTCGGCCTTGCAGGTGGAACTTTGACGGCGGCGTCGAGTGCGGCAGACAAGATCATGGCTCGCGCGCGATTGCGTGGGGTGATGGACGGCGCCGAGGTGGAAATCGTCCATGAAGCGATTTATGCTGCGCGCTTGGCCGCCCAGTTACGCGGTGCCGAAACCATAGATTTGCAAGACGCTCCAGAAAGCGCTCGCCCCTATCTCCAAAGAACATCTCTCAAGAGCGTGCTGGAAATCGAAGAGAAGATCCTGAAGACCGATCTGATCACGACACAGGCTCAAGTCCAGATTCTGACACAAGGGATTGCCGAAACAGAGGCAGGTTTGAGGATTCTCGCTCAGCTTGAAACCGAACAAAAAGGCGTCGTCGAGATGAACGAGCGAGATCTTGAACGTGTGACCGCGCTACGCAAGCGCGAACTGAATACGGAGACCGAGATCGCGCGGGTCAAGAATACGACTTCGAATGAGAAAACCCAGCTTCTGGAGATATACGCGGAGACGTCCCGGTCGAGACGCGAACTCGGTAATCTCAAGCTGGAACTCGCGAAACTGCAGGCAGATCGGGAGAAAGACATATTGCTGAAGCTCCAGGAGCGCGAAGCGGCGATCAAGAAGCTCGAATCCACGCGCCAATCCGCCGAAGAGCAGTTCTATCTCATTGCTTCGGTAGCCGCGGACGAAAGAGATCGCGACCAGATCTCCTTCACTTACGAGGTTCGCCGCCCCAAGAGCGGGGTCAATACCGTGATCGATGGCGCGCCATTCACGGAGCTGCTTCCGGGGGATGTCGTCGCCGTCTCGATCGCGGGCATGTAACAATCCGAGGAGCGAACGTGGACCCGAGCATCAGCGCCACCTCTCTATATGAACGCGGGATCGAAAACCGATGGAAAAAGGCGGCGCGCACATGTTGAGCGACGTCTTCGGTAGGACGCTTGTCATCGCCCCCCATGCGGACGACGAGGTCCTCGGGGCAGGTGGCACAATTGCACGGCTCGCTTCGGAAGGAGCCGAAGTTCGGATCGTCATCGTAACCGAGGGTAAGCCGCCGCATTACGCATCCGAGGCCGTATCTCGCGTGAGGGAAGAGGCGCGCCGGGCGCACGCGATCCTTGGTGTCGGCAGAACCGATTGGATGGGTTTCCCTGCAGCCGGTCTGGCCGAGACGGCCGTCTCCGATTTGAACCGCGCGTTGTTCGAGATCGTGTCGGCATATTCCCCACAAACGCTTCTCCTCCCTTTCGTCGGAGACATGCATGTCGATCATCAGATCGTATTCACGTCTGCGCTCGTGGCGGCAAGACCTCATCAGGAGCAATATCCAAGATTGATTCTGGCATATGAGACGCTCTCGGAGACGAATTGGAACGCGGCCTATGTGACGCCCAGTTTCGTTCCACATGTCTTCATCGATATCGAGGAGCATCTTGAAACCAAATTGCAAGCGATGTCGGCCTTTCAATCGCAGCTCCGGCCCACCCCACATGAGCGCGCTATCGAAACCTTGAGGGCGCTAGCGACGTTGCGCGGCGCAACCGTCTTCAGTCAAGCAGCGGAAGCCTTCGTGATGGTTCGTCAGGTTCTGTGACGCAGGAACCAGTTTCGGAAGCGGATATCGCATCTAACACGGAGGGCAAAATGGCGCGTTGGCCCGTTTTTGATGAAGAGCAGATCGAAGCCGTCGCCTCCATGCTTCGGACCGGTCGGGTCAATGCCTGGACAGGTCCCTATGTCGCGCAGTTCGAAGAAGCATACGCCGCCTTGCTCGGGGTTGAACACGCCATCGCCCTCACAAATGGAACCGCTGCTCTCGAACTCGCACTGTTCGCCCTCGGCTTAGGCGCTGGGGACGAAGTTATCGTGACCCCACGCAGTTTCGTCGCATCAGCTGCTTGTGTACCCTTTTGCGGGGGTGTGCCGGTCTTTGCAGATATCGATCAGGACAGCCAGAATATCACGACAGCCACGATAGCAGAGAAAGTCTCATCGAGGACCAAAGGCATCATCGCCGTCCATCTTGCAGGATGGCCGTGCGACATGCCCGAGATCATGGCCTTTGCCCGCGAAAGAGGTTTGTGGGTCATTGAAGATTGCGCCCAAGCACATGGCGCGGAAATTCACGGGAAGCCGGTCGGGTCGTTCGGCGATATTGCGGCCTTCTCGTTCTGCCAGGATAAGATCATCACCACAGGCGGCGAAGGCGGCCTCATTGCCATGAACGATACAGCACTTTGGAAGAAAGCGTGGAGCAGAAGGGATCACGGAAAGTCATATGATGCCATTCAGCAAAAGTCGGGTCGAAGCGGTTTTCGATGGCTCCACGAGTCCATCGGCACCAACTTGCGGATGATGTCGTATCAGGCGGTCCTTGGCCTCAACCAACTCGCCCGTCTAAAGGAATGGCAAGCGGTACGAGAAAGAAACGCCCACATTCTTATCGCAGCGACTGCCGACCTCGACGCTCTTCGAACACCGGTGCCGCCTGATGGCATTCGCCATGCATACTACCGCTTTTATACGTTTATTCGTCCGGATCGATTGAAGATAGGCCATGATCGCGACCAGATTCTGTCGAGCCTGAATACCGCAGGCGTTTCCTGCTTTGCCGGAAGCTGCTCAGAGATCTACCTCGAAAAAGCATTCGCTAACCTGGTGCAACCGGCGGGAAGATTGCCTGTCGCGCGAAAACTCGGCGAAACAAGCCTGGCTCTCCTTGTCGATCCCAGCTTGAGCGAAGAGGCCGTTCTTCAAGACGCCAGAGCGCTGCGGGAAGCTGTCCTTGCGGCGACCGATAGCGCCAGAAAGTCGGTGTAAGCCAACAGTCGCCCGCAGAACTGAGATCGGACGCTTCTGCAGCGACCTGCTTACCGACCAGCCGGTTCCTGCCGGTCGGCGCCTGCATCATCGTGGATACCGACCAGCGATCCGTTCTTCCGAGAGCCACTCCATGAATTCGTCGAAATGGGCTGGGCCGTCAGGGTTGCTCACCGCCCAGGCATCACTCACCCCGGGCTTGGCGGCAAATTTGGCCTCGACGGAGTCGGCCATCCCGTCCTGATCGTCGTCCCTATAGGGGGCCCCGGTTTCCATCGACGGAATCTGACCGGGTTCGCTTACCATCCTGCCGTCGCCCTTCTCCCCCTCCGGTCCCATATCGTTGGCCCAGCCCTGATCGAGACTGTCGCGCGGGAACGCGCCCGAGCGTGTTCGAACGTTATGGTAAGCTTTTGCTGCCGGAGCGATCGCAGTCACGCTTAAGGCGCAGGGCGGACTGGAGACAAGGAAGCGCTCCGTATCGGGCGCCACGGTGACGATCGTCTTGGGAGGCGGCGCCCAGGTTACATTGCCTTCCTGATAGATCTGCGGATTCGCAACCCTGGCAGCATCTTTCGACCGAATGGCATAGGTCAGATCGTTTGTACTCGGGCCTGCTTTGAAATAATTCGCGGCGTATGCAATCGGGGTTCCCCCCGGAAATTGCGAGAAAATCTCCGCCCACTCGGATCGCGCATTGAAGAAGACGTTATTAACGATCTCGATACAGGACTGTCCGAAGTGATTGTTGTCTGGATTCCGATCATTATTCGACAGACACAGGTTCCTGAGAAATGTCAATTTTTGCGGCGCCTGTGGATCGGATCCAAGCAACGTGCATTTGCTGTGTTTGTTGAGGCCCTCCGCAAGGATCGAATTTGCGATCGTGACCTCCGTGGCGTCGGCGTGGGTACTGATGTTTTCATCCGTTGCCCAGGAAACCGAGACGTGGTCGACGTATACCCTTTGGCTGTTCTCGATGACCAGCCCGTCAACGTTTTTGACAGTGTTTGGGAGCTGCGGCCGGATGCGAATATGTCTAACGATAACGTCTTTCGTTCCTTTGATGCCCAGCAGCGTATTTTTTCCCTTTTTGTCGGGCCGCTCAATCGTCAAGACTATGCCGCCGCCGGGTGCCGTCTGCCCGAGGATGGAGACTAACGCATTGTCACTTCGAACGATTAGAGTTCGCTTGAGCTTGATCGTACCGCCAATCTGGAAGACGCAGTTTCTCGGACCCGCGGCCTCGATGCACGCTCTGAGGCTTCCGGGTCCGCTGTCTTCCAGATTTGTTACAGCGATGATCGCGCCGCCTCTTCCGCCTTGCGCACTCTTTCCGTAACCTTCGGCACCAGGGAACGCATCGGACGCTGCGTTTGCCGCCTGCGTGTGACCGACAGCCTCCAGGCAGATTAAACTGAGTGCTAGTAGGCACGTTGCAGCGTTGAACATTGGAGAGCACCAGGGCCTTTGCCAATGCATACCATCTCTTGCGTCCATGCCGTTCGCATCCAAAGCCACCATTTCACAACCCAATAACAGCTGAAAAGAGCGTGCCTCGCGCTATCGTTAGTTAGCCGCTCAGCTGGACGAGAATGAACACTTGTCGAAGCGCGCCCTGTCGAATTGGGCCGGGCTCCAGTACAATCAATAACTAATTAGGGTGATATCAAATATCGCTACATTCGGCGATACTATTGCCAATCGGTTTACACAGGTAAATCCATGAATTCGAGGCCAATAGTCGTCGTCTATCCGTTTGTCGGAGATAAATTCGGCGGAAGCGACATCTCAGCAATCAAGCTGATTGAAGCGCTTCAGCCCTCCGAGGTGCGGCCCGTGGTCGTCGTCCATAGGCCAAACGGAGATTTCGTAAAATATTTGGACCAGCGTCAGATTGGCCATCTGACGGTGGAGGTGTCGGTGCTCAGACCTCGATATCGCGGCGCCACCGGAAGCGCGGCGGCAGCAGGCTACCTTTATACCGTCGCCCGATTGATCCGTTTTCTTCGCCGGCACAAGGCCGATATCGTCCACACCAACGACGGGTCGATTCACGCGACATGGGGGCTCCCAACCGTGCTGTCCGGAGCACGCCTACTATGGCACCATCGCGGGGACCCGGCGGGAAGGGGCATAAACCTTCTCGCGCCGGTTATTGCCAGTCACATCGTTACTGTCTCCAACTATGCAAAGCCGACCTCACCTCTGCTACCCATCAGCGCCCGAACCTCGGTGATCCATAGTCCTTTTGACCATCCAGAGCCCCTGCTTGACAGAGAGGAGTGCCGTATGGATCTCGTGCGGGAGCTCGGACTCGATGAGAAAACACGCCTCATTGGATTTTTCGGCACACTCATCGATCGCAAGCGGCCGATCCGCTTTGTCGAAGCCATACACGCGTTTTGCGCGCAGCATCCTGAACTGACGGTCGCAGGTTTGCTGTTTGGCTCGCCCAAGCATTGCGGCGAGCGACTTGATGTCGAGGTGACAGCACGTGCGCGCGAGTTGGGCATAGAAAAGGCGATTCACCTGATGGGTTTCCGCTCGCCGATCAACCGTCTGATGTGCGCCATGGACATTCTACTTGTACCGGCAATAAACGAACCGTTCGGAAGAACCCTCATCGAAGCGATGCTAGTCGGGACGCCAGTTGTCGCGACGAACCACGGCGGAAATCCCGAAGCAATCGTTGATGGAGAGACCGGCTATCTGGTCGAGCCCGAAGTGCCGAGCGCCTTTGTGCCGCCGATGGTCAAGCTCTTGAAGGATCCGTCTGAATGGCAGCGCGTGAGCGCAAACGCGCAAAAATCTGCTTTGGCACAATACGGAATTCGTCCTCATACAGAAAAAATAATGCATATCTATCGCGAGCTTACCGGCAGAACCGCATGATCAATGCTTTGGTCAAACCCTGCATAAGTGAGCACTGAATTGCCCATCTGCGGCAATGCGCGTTCCCCAACGGACCGTCGCCGGCCATTTGATCCAGGTATCAAGGGATTTCGAGCGCGAGACCCTCAGGCGGCCGACAGCCTGTTTTTCGATGGCGGGTCGCTCAAACGCAATCCTTACGAGCGTGCTTTTCTTGTTGTTCAATCTCTGCCATCGAATGTTTTGCAATGCGCTGACCTACGACCTTCTCGAACGATATGATGGACTTCGTTTCCAGTGTTTCAACTATCCAGGGCTTCTCATCCGAAGCTCATTTATGCGGTTGCTTTCTGGCGAAACCGCGCTTTCACCTGCGCCCACAGCCCGGAATTCACCAGCGTTGCATTGCCGGCTTCAGACATCTCGGCTTGGTTGAGAACTCCTCCAAGTATGAAGGGTTGATTGACCGAAAGGCGGTTCAACGCATTGACCAGCTTTCGTTCCGTGGTGTGTCCCGCCGAGACGACCACAACGATGGAATCCACATGGGCGGCGAGCCAAACGGCCCCTTCCTCGTTTTCCAAATTAGGCGCGTCGATGATGATCAAATCATACATTTTGCGCAAATAAGAGCAAAGTGGTCCCGAATCGTCGGCGGTGAAGCTTGCGAAGACGACGTCAAGGCGAGGATGGGCCGGCGAGGTCATGCTCGAGATGCATAAATCGGGTGGATCTGCGATCTTTGGCACCAGGCGAGGCGCGGATATGCCAAGGAGAGCGCCCGCACCTTTCGCTGATGAGTCAAAGTCAACCAGAACCGTGCGAAGATTGCTCGTTGCCGCCGCGGCAGCCATGCCTAGAGCGAGCGCAGTCTTGCCCTCACCAGGCGACGGTGAACAAAGCATCACGATCTTTCCACCAATCGAGCGTTCGATTGTTCGCCACGCAAGACACAAATTTCGCATTGCCTTTCCGAAGGGCGAGGTTGGATTGTCGACGGTAAATTCGAATGAGCTGGCACCGTCCCGGAAATGCCGGGTCACGCGCGGAACGGTCACCAGATTCGGCCGGCCCAGAATGTCTTCCAGGTCGTTCGAGCGATACAGGCGATCGTCCAGCACATCGACAATGATGACAGTCAGGACCGCGAGGATGAGAGAACCCATCGACCCCGACACGACAACGAGAGCCGGCTTCGGAAACGTAGGGCTTGTCGGCACTTCCGCATAGGACGCGACACTCGCTGACGCTTTGTGTTCGCCCCGCTCGGGATCTAAATCCCCCAGTCGAAGCACGACCTGATCATAACGCTTTTGTTCGGCCAGCAAGTCCCTCTCAAGTTCGCGCCTGCGGATTTCGGCAAGGCTTCGCCCTTGTATCTGCTTCTGGAGCATCGCGACATCGGTACTAAATTTGGCAGCGCGGACCGCCGCGACCTCTGCGCTATTTGCCAATTCCTGGACAATTCGTTCTGCTTCGTCCGTCATCATCCGTCGATTGGCTTCGAGTTCGGCGTCGGCATCAGCGACCAACGGGTGGTTCTTGGCGAATTTAGAGCTAAGCTGCGCCTTCAGTCGTTCCAGGCGTGACTGCTCAGTGCGAAGACGATCCAACGGCTCAGACGCGACTACACGTACAACGGACGAAACATCGCCCGACGCAATCAGTGCTTTGGCCTCGAGATACTTCGACCGCGCGGCGGTTTCGTCAGTACTCGCCACTGTAAATTGCTCATTCAGAAGCTCCAATCGCGACCTGAGAATGTCATCCTTGGGATCGAAGGTGAGATCGCGATTGGCCGAAAACGCGGCTATCTCACGTTCCATTGCCGCTATGCGACTGCCAAGTTCCCTCGCCTGACCTCGAAGGTAATCGATCGTGTTCTTCGTTGCTTCGTCCGTGAGCTTGGCAGTCCAATCGACATAATGTTGAGCAATGGCGTCGGCGATCGCCGCTGCCTTCAGCGCCCTTGTCTGCCGCACCTGGATCGTCATCGCAAGGCTGTCACCATTGCGGTCGACGGTGAAGGAGCCCAGCAGTGCCGATATGGCCCTGTCGCGTTGAACGCTCTTCGAAACCAGCCGGCTGCGGACCATGTCGGGGTTCTGCTTCGGGGCGAAGAACTTGGTCGTGGCAGAAACGAGAAGGCTGATACCTCCTTCATTTTCGTCGTCACGACGCGGAAGGTAGGTATTGTAGTCGGGATCGCTCACCAGGTCGAGCGCGTCCACAACCGTGCCTACGAACACCCGCGATTTGATTACGTCCAATTCCGTTTCCATTACGGATTTGTCCCGCTCCTGTTTGCGGAGTTCCTCGACCGCCTCGTAGGGACGGGCATCATTCCGATCGAAAACAATGGCAGACGAAGCAACATAGACCCTTGTCATAAAGACGGCGGTCAAGACTGTGAGAACCAGCCCGCCCACAAGGACTGACCCAAAGGACCATCGGTGCCTGCGCACCAATTCTAGCAGATCGACAACCCCATAGCCTGGACGCGGGCGGAGCAGGCGCCGCTGATAAGTGATGCTGTGATGCCTGCCCGCCGGCGATGGAACGAGCCCATGCGGTGTTATTTTCACCCTCTCCAAGAGATGACCCTCCCCGTTGCATCGAGCTGTTGGTTGATCGCGTCAGCTTGCGTTGCCTCCCGCCCACAGGCTCCTGCAGCCCTTCGGCTCGCATGGTCATGATTTGAGAGACCCATTCGATCAATGAGAATTTCGTTGATTGAGTGGACATCGAACCTGGCGCAGGCCAGTTCGCGCGAACGCCGACCCATCTCAGCTGCCAGCCGAAGCCGGTCGGCAAGCAGAGACATGGCGCTAAAAAGGCTGCCTGCGCTTCGCGGCATGACAAGGTAACCGTTCTCGCCGGGTTCGATGGTGTCCCGGCAACCCGGCAGGTCCGTTGTAATAATCGCGCGCCCGACGGCCATCGCTTCCAGGATGCTGCGGGGTATTCCCTCTCGGTAGTAGGAGGGGAGGACGAATATGTTGCACTTCGCGAGGAAGGGGCGGACATCGTTTGTCTCGCCAAGATAATCTACGATCCCCTTTTCGATCCACTCCTGAACCTGCAGCCGCGATATTGCCCCCGGATTGGGATCAAACGGTCCGAGAAGTTGGAATTCGGCATTCGGCCGATGCTGCTTCAAGCAGCGCGCCGCCTCCACATATTCGAAGACGCCCTTGTCCTTGATCAGCCGGGTCACCATCAGAAAGACAGGCTTTTCGATTGGGGCGGGTGCGAAGGCGTAGTGATCGACATCCACGCCGGAGCCGGCAACGCGATGAATGACGGAAACGTTGTGGACCAATGAATTTTCAATGATGTCCGAGCGGTCGGCATCATTATAGACAAAAACCGCCTTCGCTCCCGCCATTGCCAGCTGATAAAGCCAGACGCACAGTCGTTTAATCCAACGGCCCTTTAGAGTCCTGAGGCTCGCTTCCGAAAAAACATGCCCCAGACCGGTTACAAGAAAGCAACGCCTCGGAACGCCCGCTGAGCGGGCTGCGATTCCGCCGTAGACGATCGGTTTCATCGTATAGGGGACCACGACGTCAGGCCTTATTTTCTTAATAAGTCGGCGGATCTGGAGGAATGTCGCAATGTCCCTGACCGGGCTCAAGCTGGCGCGGGCCATAGGGATTTTCGCGAACTCAACTCCGATCTTGGAAAGATCGGCCTTCACGTCCGGATCGTCTTCTGGACCTGCAGCTATCACGACATGGCCGGCGCGGACCATGGATTTCAAAAGTTCCAAACGGAAATTCGTCAACGAACGGCTATAGCTGGACAGCACCAGAATGCGCTGGCTTCGTTCCTGCTGCCGCCAAAGCAAGCGATCCAATGGAGTGCAATCCGTTGGTGCCGCATCTACATTCAACACAGTGGTCTCCAAGCAAGATCCAATAGACTAACTTCGTGGGAGCGACCGGTGCCTGCCGCTGATTGCGTTTCATTGCAGCCGTGATGGGCTGACCCACCCAGACACCTCAGCACTTCCTCCATCAGTCTCAGCCACAAGAGCTGCAAGTAAGTTGTCCGGGAGACCCACGTCATGATCCTCTCCCTCGCGAGTACTTTCATCTTGCATTGGAGCCAGCGCCGCACCGGCCAATGCGGGGCGCTGCCACGCATAACCTGGGACAAGGCTGCTGATGAGCGCGAGCACCATGGATGCATCGCCCAATTCGGCGAAGCGCTCCAGCCGGGCGAACGTCGTGCGAAGCTTGGAAAGGGGCACTGGCCGCGGAATTGCACCGAAAACCCCCGGAACAGGTGACGGAACCGGAGTATCATTCATATCGAAAAGCTCCTCGTAGCACTTTTCGCCGGGACGCAGCCCGATGACCTTGATCGCTATGTCCTTGTCGGGAACAAGACCTGCAAGCCTGATCATCCTGCGTGCGATGTCCATGATCTTCACCGGTTTTCCCATGTCCAGAACGAAGATCTCGCCTTTCCCGATGTCGCCCTCGAGCCCGTAGGCGGAGGCCTGGAGGGTAAGTTCCACGGCCTCCCGAATGGTCATGAAAAACCGCGTCATGTCGGGATCGGTCACGGTCAACGGTCCGCCGCTGGCGATCTGTCTCTTGAACAACGGGATGAGGGAGCCGCTCGAGCCAAGAACATTGCCGAACCGCACGGTCATGTAACGAGGCCCGCTTCCCCGCTCCACGCCTTCGAGGTCGAGCGCCTGGCAATAGAGTTCCGCGAGACGTTTCGTTCCTCCCATGACGCTTGTCGGATTGACCACTTTATCAGTAGAGATCTGAACCATCGCGAGGGCGCCGATCTGCCTGGCGGCATTGGCGACGTTCATGGTGCCGATCACGTTTGTGAGCGCGCCCTCACACGGATTGATCTCCACCATCGGCACGTGCTTGAGCGCTGCCGCATGGAAAACCAGTTCCGGCCTATACTCTTCGAAAACGTCGTTGACGCGGTTGGCCCGCCGAACATTGCAGAGACAGGTTGCGCGGGGCAACGTCGGGAAGCGTTCCGCAAGCTCAAGGTCGATTGTGTAAAGATTGAACTCGCAATTTTCGACGAGAACGAGCTGCGACGGCTCGCAGGCGGCGATCTGAAGCGTGAGTTCGGAGCCGATCGAGCCGCCGGCACCAGTGATGAGAACCCGGCGCCGCCTGATGAGCCGCAGGATGGCATCCCTGTCCAAAGCGGCCTGCGGCCGTTCCAGCAGGTCCGTCAGCTCGATCGATTTGAGTTCGAATCTGTTTGCCCGCTTGGCGTTCTTCAGCTCCGTCATCTGCGATAAACGGGAAACGGCGATGCCGAGCGCTTCGGCCTGTCTGATGAGCTTTTCGCAGACTTCCTCACCAAACACGGAAGGTGCCTCGGTGAAGACAAGGTGCCGCGGGAAGGAATTGGAGAGGCGCAGTTCCCTAACAACCCTCTCAAAATCCGTAAGGGCGCCCATTATCGGTACGCCGCGCAGCATAATCCCTTCGCAGGCGCCAGTCGGCTCGATGATGGCAACCGGACGATGGAAGCAACTGCGGTCGCGGCTCACGGCACGCAGATAGAGATCCGCAGCATCTCCCGCACCGACCAGCAGCGTTGGAATCTTTTGCTCCCGTTCGGGCGCTTGCTTCAGCCAGCCGGCGTTATCCGGCAGGGACAATTCGTTAATGCGAAAGCTCAGCCGCGACGCCGAAAGGAATAGTGAGAGCAGGAGCGCCTCGAGAAGCAAGGCCGCGCGCGGGATATCTTCCAGCCTTGTTATGAAGAATAGTACGCAGACCAAAAGGGCCGTGGTTATGAGGACTGCCCGTAGGATTGTCCAAAGGTCGGAGATCGAACCGTATCGCCAATTGCGGCTATAAAGGCCGGCCATGGGAAAGACCACGATGCAAATCGCAAGATACTGCGGACCCGCAAACAACAGCGTTTTAATCAGCTCCGGACTTGCCTGAACCTGCTCCAATCCATAGCGCGCGACGAACGCAAAGCTCAGGGCAAAGCATGCAGACACGAGGTCAGTCGCAAACAACAAGGGTGCCTGCCTAACCTTGCGAACGTGAGAGCGGGCCGACTTTTTTGACAAAAGAACCGCCGCCCTGACCGCAGAATCGGCATAAGCAATCGCGGCCTTCCAGGCCGCCAACACGTCGTCCCGTCTAGCGCCCATCTCCTGCCGCCGAGCAGAGATGACTTTTTCGCCCCGTTCCATGCATGCATCCCCCGTACAACTGCAACGCGCGTCGTCGTCGACGCGAATAGCAAGATAAACTCCGATGCCTTGCGAATCCCGACGTTAATCGGTAAAACATAAGCGTACCGTGACGTCTCCGTGACAGTTTTAATCAAGTCTTCTATTTATCGTAGGACGGTACATCAGCAATTTTTTTTGTAAAGCCACATTATATTAAAGCTATTTGATATTAATACTTTGATATACTGATTAATCATTTAGTTTTATATACGCTTGCGCTAACATTACATCGACAATCTCCAGACGAATTCAATTATAACGTGTTTTTCCGTTCGCGCAGGCGGGTGCTTTTGCCGCCAGGATGCGAGGAAATGCCGTGCCACTCGCTGAACGTTCAACCGCGCTGCAATTGTCGGTTGATCAACCGTATGGAGATTCCCGTTTCAAGTCTCACGTTCTCTTCTCACGGTAATACCTATGATGTGTACGGATATAATACGCGCTGGGGCTCAGCGACTAAGCGTGTGGGCTTGGCGGAGGCATTATATCTCGCATCGCCGTGAAGGAGGCCCTCAAGCAGACCATCACGCTATAACAGTTGCAGTCGCATGCAAGCCCAACGTCACGCCAATCTAGCGGACGCGAGCAAGCGATCGTACCCTTGCTGTAGGAAGTACGCCGCGACAGCGGTTATCGGAACCCCTAGGGCGACAATTAGGATCAACGGATCCAGCCCAATTGTAGCCGAAAGTGCTTCCAAGATCCTGTATACGGGACGGTGCAGAAGATAGGCGAAGAAGCTGGCATAGGCCGCTCGCTCAATCCACATCGTCGCCGTATCCGAGAGGTCGTCAAGCCGCCCCGTGGTTAAGCAAAACACGGAGACCGAGGCGAGCACAGCCCAAGGCAAAAGGACAATATCTGTCCCATTGATCGGCGCAGAAAGCGTGGCGACACAAGCGATAGCGGCCACAAGCACTACCGGCCAGACCGCTTTGGGCGGAGGTGATCCAGACAAAACAATCCCAGCGACGAAGCAGGGGAAGTAGATCATCAGCCGATTGTCCAGAACCTCCCAAAACCAGTCGGCAGCCAGCAATCCCAATAGGATTATCGCTGATACAATCAACAACAACGTCAGTGATTTCCGTCTGATCCAGAGCAGCGCTGGCGCACACAGGTAGAAGAGCATAATCATATTGATGAACCACAGCGTAACCGCTGCCGGTTCATCCAACATAGCCACCAGGAAGACGCCTTTAATCAGCGGAAGATGATCTCCAATATTCATCACGAGGAATATCAAGCTAGCTCCAACGAATGGTACGTAAATCCTCCAAAAACGTCGCCTATAGAAGTCGAAAAGATTGCGGCCGCGGCCTCCTTGTAGGTAGCCAGATAGAAGCACGAAAAGCCCCAGAGCGGCGACCGTCACCATCAAGGTCACGGCGTTCTTGCCTACTTCCCTGACTGGCGAATATCCTATCGGATGCCACACGCCAACGATCCAAAGGACGCTTACTGCCCTTAAAAAGTCAACAGTCGTGTTTCGCGCTGGTATTGCTGCAACTAGCCCTAGGTCGTTCTGATTGCCGTGTTGCATAATCCAATTGCCCCCCGGCGCACGTTAGAAATTCATCGGCGTCGCGGCCCATTGTGTCAAGGTGGCCAAGGTATAAATTCGTTGACGTGGTTTGATGCTCACCTGGTGAAAAGACCTGACCATGCTGCCCAACCCGGAAAGTTCTCGTCATGCCGGAGATTTACGAAGCGCAAGGGTTGCGAGATCCGAGCGCGGCCTGGAATTGTTTGGTGCCCGGGTAGCAGATGGCACATCTTTCGCCAGCCGCGTCTTCAATGGAGGATTTTACCTGACCTCTACCGTCGACCCCAGTTACGATCGGCTCGCGGCTGCGATGAGGAAAGGGCGCGAACAGGCTGTCCAACATGACTGCAAAGGAAATACTGCAACCAGCCCACTTGCATATTAGTAATCTATAAATAATATAGTCCTGAAATTTCTTGGGGGCGTTTGTCTGCAGCGGCCTGCGATATACTGACTGTAGCCCCATTCGCCAGCGCGCTCGGCCCGAAATAGGAGCAGATGATGAAGGCCGCGTTTAAGTCTGTTGCCGGTTACGCTCTGCGACCATCGTTGTGGCCGACCATCCCATCGCTGGTTTCCCGTACACTGTTTCCTGCTGAAGGTGAGGCAACCGGCCACCTCGCGAAAGCTCGTTGTGCAAGTGAGGCTGTCGAATATGATCGACTTCCTTCTGTCATGTCCGGATTTGTTTGGACCCCGTTCGAGGATGCGCAGCCTGAACTCGCGCGACTAATAGCTAAGGCCCGAAGTGTCGCCCCCCAATACATTGGAGGCGGAGCCGATATGTCCTTCCTTTATAGCATGGCCGAATCGTTGAACGCCAAGCAGGTTGTTGAAACTGGAGTCGCCTTGGGTGATTCCAGTCTCGCTATTCTTGCGAGCGTTTCCAAACGAAGGGGGGGAAGGCTTATCAGCGTTGATAGACCCTACCTGCGCTTTGGGAGCGAAAAACATGTTGGCGCAGCGGTTCCTCCACACCTTCGCAATTGTTGGGAACTTATCCGAGAAGCCGACCGCAGCGGGATAGGCAAGGCACTAGGGCGCTTATATCCGTTGGACATGTGTCACTACGATAGTGATAAAAGCTATTCAGGACGAATGTTTGGCTATAGCCGCCTCTGGCAGGCGCTGAGGCCTGGCGGTGTGTTTATCTCCGATGACATTCAAGACAATCTCGCTTTCTTCCATTTCTCAGAAACTGTTCAGCATAAATACTTCGTTGTGAAAAGCAGGAACAAGTATATTGGTTTCATGGTAAAAAGAGCCACTGACAGGTCATATATTGAGGATACCCGGGGTTAAACATTTCCTTGCAGGCATAATAATGCTCTCGGCAATTTGACGGGCGTCCCTCGTCGATTTTCAAACGAGCTTTACTCTGGTCCCTTACCGAGCGTATTGCGACTACTCGCAGCAACAACGGCCGCGGCAAGACGTTTCTCGTTCCGTCTCTCGCCGAAAATCATAACCAAAACGGTCTTAGCGATTATCTCGGCATCCATTAGGCATGTGCGGTTCTCGATGTACCAGATATCGAGATCAACCTTTTCATCGTCAGTGAGCTTGGTGTTCCCATTTATCTGTGCCCAGCCGGTTAGTCCGGGCCTCACTGAACACCGCAAGATCCCGCGCTCGCCAAGGGCATGTATTTTGTCCAAGAGTATCGGTCTTGGTCCTATGACGCTCATGTCGCCAATGACGATACTCCACAATTCGGGCAGTTCATCCAGCCGGGAACGTCGCAAAAGCCCGCCGAATTTTGAAGTGCGTTCGTCGTCGCTCAAGAGCTTCCCGTCAGCATCCACATCGGTGGTCATTGACCGGAACTTCTTCATCCTGAATGGTCGACGCGCTTTGCCAGCTCTCTCCTGACTGAACATGATAGGTGAACCGAGAACGATCCTTACGGCAATAGCCAAGATGATGAGGACTGGCAGTGCCAATAGTCCTGCGGTAACGGAAAACATCACATCGAACAGCCGTTTCAACATCGCCAGCCACCTCGAAGCGTCGAATCCGTAATACCTGAGGCTCCAGCTCATATCCAACACCGGACTTGCCTGGAGCATTGAAAGGCGCCCGACAAATATTGCTTAAAAATAGTAAGCTTGCCAATAAAAGAACGAAGGCAATCGGCATTAGCCCGTAATGATTATGCAGTTTTACAGAGCGATGTTATTTTCTCTTTCAACTGCTGCCTTGCATTGGTTCAGAAAATAGTCGTATTTCCGCACTATTATGCCCAGGTCGTACTCTTCTTCGATACGCCGTCGTGCCGCCGCCGCATATTCAGCATATCGAGCAGTTCCACCGTCAAGAAGAGTTCGTAGCGCCGCGGCCAGCGCCTCCGGATCCTGGGAGGGGACTGCCAGGCCGCCGTCGCCGATGATACTTGCAGCGTCACCAACATCAGTCGTGACAACAGGTAGCGCATAGCTCATCGCCTCCGCCAGGACGTTCGGAAAGCCCTCTGTTCTCGAAGAGAGAGCGAGAATGTCGATCGACCGATAGAAAGCAGCCATGTCATCGACTTCGCCCAAGAGTTGGACATTTTCTCGCGTTAAGCCTGCGGACAAGATCATCTGTGAGACGGCTGGATTGCTCCAGGACAGGCCACTTCCCGCAGCCACGAATGTCAGTCCCTGATGTGTTTGAAGAAGGCGAGCCGCGGCCCTGAAGAAGGTCGGATAATCCTTCTGTGGATGGAAGCGCGCTGCAATGCCGATCCGCTTGGCCGATCGAGGCTGAGGGGTCACGGATTGCGGCAGTTCAAAGCCGTTCGGTATGACCACGGCATTGTGCGTTCGATAACCAGCCGCCGCATGCATTTTGAGCGCCCTCGCTGAATTGAAGACGAAACCCTCCGGATGCCAGGATAGCCACTTCGCCACAGTCACAGCGGCACGCGAACTCCGGGTGAAAGACGTCCAATCATCCAACGACTGACGGACGTTCCAGATCACTGGAGTGCTCCTATGTGCCAGCAAGGCCGCGACCGTGCCAACAATCATCGCATGATACATCCAACACACTACGACGGGTGGCCTCTCCTGCCTGATGAGTTTGGCAAGTTTCAGCGAGGCGTGTGCGAGAGACGTCAATTTTGTGGTTTCGAGCGATACATACTCGACACGGGGATTGCTCGAAATTTTGAGATTTCGCTCCGAAATACCCATGAGCGAAACGACCACTATACGCTGGTCGACCGAGGCATGCAGCAGCCGTGCCAGCATTGTCTCAGCGCCGGCATTTGCTGTGAAATTGGTAATGATATGCATGACATCTGCCTTGGCCATAGTGCCCCTCAGCGCGTGGCAAGACGACAGAGCCCGCAAGGCCTCTGGACAGGAATTGCGCGCTCGTGTTTTTATACCCTCTAAAGAGCCTCCCGTGAAGGCAAGCCTTGCTTGAATACAACATGACTCGCTGTCGTGGGCCCCAGAATGCGGATCGTTCTCGTCGGAGCAGTGGAAGGTTCAAAAGTCGCCCTTGCAGCGCTCGTATCCTCTGAGCGACCGCCAGCGCTTGTCATAACCCTGCCGCCAGCCGCTGCTGATCGTCACTCGGATTTTGCCGATCTCAGTTCGATGGGCCGCGAGAGCGGCATTTCCATTTTTCATACGACGAATGTGAACTCTACCGAGACCCTGGCGAAGATTGCCAGTATCGGTCCGGATGTGACCCTTGTCGTCGGATGGTCCCAAATATGCGGACGCCCATTCCGCGAGCTTGCAAGCATCGGCACGATTGGCTTTCATCCCGCCGCTCTTCCACGGCTAAGGGGACGGGGCGTAATACCTTGGACCATTCTTCGCTCCGAACAGACGACGGGATCGACACTTTTCTGGCTGGATGACGGCGTCGATTCCGGACCGATCCTGCTTCAGCGCGTCTTTGACGTAGCCGATAATGAGACGGCCCGCAGTCTATACGAAAAGCACCTGCTGAATATTCGAGAAATGGTCCCCCGGGCCGTCAGGATGGTCGAGTCCGGCAACCCGCCTAGGATCCCCCAGGATGACGAGAAGGCCTCCTATTGCGCGAGGCGCCGGCCCGAAGACGGCTTGATCGACTGGGGCCTGCCGGCCGCTGACATCACGCGCTTCATACGTGCGGTCGGAGACCCCTACCCCGGCGCATTTACCCATGCTGGAAACGAGAGGATATATATCGATGCAGCCGAGCTATTCCCCAATCCGGATCGCTACATAGGCCTTCCCGGACAAATTCAAACGGTCAGCGCCACCGGTTTTCTCGTTATGTGTGGCGACGGCAATTGTGTTGATGTCAGCGCTTGGCGCCCCGAAACATCGCGGCCGCGGATGCATAGCCACTTGCGGTCCGGGACCTCGCTCGAGGCTTAGCCGAAATAAGCATCATTCAGTCTGAAAAGCCGTCGCAGCTTCGGACATCTAAAAGGATACGGGATGACGGCAGCAGCGATCAAGATCCTAGTTTCATCCGCCGGTCGACGGGTCGCCCTCATCGACTGCTTTCGCAGGGCAGCGAAAGAGATCGGCATATCCCTGGCGGTGGTGGCATGTGATCTCGATCCAGGAATGAGCCCTGCCTGCCGATCCGCCGATGCGAGCTATGCTGTCCCAGCCTGTGACGATCCGGGCTTCGTTTCAGCGCTGCAAGAAATTGCATCGCGTGAAAAAATCGATCTGATCGTTCCGACGATCGATCCCGAACTTGCGGCTCTCGCAGGGGCGATGGACGATTTTGCGGCACTTGGCTGTCGCGTTCATGTCAGCCAACCAGCGGTGGTCGACATCGTTCGCGACAAGCTTGTAACGATGGCTGTGCTTGCGGCGGCGGGAGTCCCCGTCCCGCGCACCATCGCGCTTGAGGAGTTCGCCTCGACCAGCGAATGGTCTTGGCCGGTCTTTGTCAAGCCGCGGTCTGGAAGCGCCAGCCGCGCGATTAGCGTTGCAGGTTCGAGAGATGAGCTGCCCGCCAAGGTCAGCGAACCGATGATTGTGCAAGAACATCTGACCGGCGCGGAATACACGGTCAACGGTTTTGTCGACGCGGGGGGTAGACTGCAGACAGCCATTACACATCGTCGCGTTCGTGTCAGGGCCGGCGAGGTCGAAAAAGGCATTACCGAGCGCCGGCCGCAACATTCCCGCATCGCGCATGATATCGTCGCCGCGCTGCCGGGCATCAGGGGTGCATTCTGCTTTCAGATTATGGATGACGGCGCAGCCGGCCCCAAGGTGATCGAGATCAACGCACGGTTCGGAGGAGGCTATCCTCTGGCCGACCATGCGGGCGCGCAATTTGCAAAATGGCTGCTCGAGGAAGTCTCAGGCTTACCTGCAAGCTGCCATGACAACTGGCATTCGGGCGTGTTGATGCTGCGCTACGACGAAGCGATCTTCGTGGATGGTGAAGATGAGTGAACGACAAGGTGGTGTTCTGGTCTTCGATCTGGATGACACACTCTATCTCGAAAGCGACTTTGCCAAGAGTGGCTTCGAGGCCGCGTCCGCCTGGCTGCATCGAGAAATGGGTGTTGCGAATTTCGCCGATCATTGCCAGGCGATCTTCGCTACCGGCAGACGTTCACGCGTGTTCGATGAAGCGCTCGCCGCTGCAGGCATGGCCGGCGACCGGACGTTGACTGCAAAGCTGATTGACGTTTACCGGCAACATCATCCGCGCATAGCGTTGGCCCCCGATGCGCTGGAATATCTTTGTAATCCTGCCAGGAAGGCGCGCTTGGCCCTCATAACCGACGGTTACGCAGCAACACAAATGGCAAAGGTCAAGGCGCTGGGCCTTGAGGAAATCCTAGACCACATCATTTATACAGATGTCTGGGGCCCAAAGTTTTGGAAACCGCATCCGCGGGCGTTCGAGGCTATCCAAGAATGGTCAGGCGTGCCGTGCGCGGAGCTGGTTTACGTAGCTGACAATCCCGCCAAAGATTTTATCGCTCCGCGGCGTCTGGGATGGAGGACGATCCAGATTGCACGGATCGGCCGCATCCACATGGCATACGCCACCGAGCCTGACCATGGACCCGATGCGGTGATAACTAGTCTTCTTGATCTCGACGCGTGCCTCGCGACGCTCCGCACGTCACAATTTGCACTCACGACCCCTCCTAAGTGACTACGCTTGCGATCGTTTCACAAAGGCCTGCCCTAGCACGGCAGGAATGAGCAGCGGAACCGGCCAAAAACGTCCATACATATGAGTCATCGCGTTGCCCATAGCCAAAAACGCCGCAACGGTCGCAAAGATGCAGATCGCGAACGGAAGGCCGTTTTTGATGCGACTAGCCGCAAGCGCCGGCCCCAAGAGGCTGATCACCATGGCGGCAAAGCCAAGGGCCGCGATGAAGCCCCCCTCCGTCCAAAGAAGCAAGTAAATATTGTGTACGGGCTTCTGTATAGCGCTGCTTACTCTGTACTGATCCGCTCCAATCCCGAGCAACAGCGTGGAGCCCGTTTGACCGGCCGCCTCCTGTATGAGGTCAAAGCGACGACCAAACGTTCCCGCCTGGCTGATGTCTCCTGTATCGACAGCGGTAAGCACGCGTTTTTGGAAAACGTCCGGCAGATAGTCGCGCAACGGTGTCATCGCGACAAGTGGAATGCAGAGGCAGAGAGCGGTGGCAGGCACAACCGTTCTCCACGTAAGATTGAACAAGAGAAAGATTGCAATGCCGATCCCACAGCCAATAAGCCCGGTATTAGAGCCAGTCAGGAGAAGGCCGTAGGTCATGACGATAAACGCGCAAATCGCGAGAAACCAATTTAATTTTCTTAAGGAAACGAGCAGAAGCAGGACTTGAATTGCGAGCGCTATGACGGCGGCGCACGCATTTTCTCTTTCCATCAATCCGTTAAAGCGTCCGCTCCCGGTGACGAACTGCGTATTTGTTTCTCCAATAACATGAATGAGGTAAATGCCGTGGATACAAATTGCAAGTATCGAAAAGACATAAATCTTTGCGGCTGCTAAGAGCTCTTCGTAGCTCCTTCCACCAAACAAAAGCAGCACAATGAAATACGCGTAGAAATACTGCAGGACGACCACGAGTCCGCGTTCCGGCCCTGGGCTTACGATGCTGCTTGCAGTCAACCCCAAAAGCAGCAAGGCAAGCCCAAAACACCAGGCGGCCGTGCTCAGCTTGCCAATGACATTGACAACGATATTCGCGTTGGCAACGGCAAGAAAAAAGCAAAGAAGGAAAGACAGATCTGCAAGTGTGAAATAAATATAGTCACTTCTGAAATAATTCATCGAGCAGAGAAATATAGCAGCAAAAAAGGCATACAATTCCAAGGATCTCGAAATTGTCGCGACCGCAGGTTGCTCATGCCCCCTTGCACGTTCATCGATTTTATTAGCCGATGTAACGTCATCTAAGCTCATCGCCAACGCCTCCGTTGGTTTAAGGTATTCTAAAACGCAAAAAAGTGAAGTAACTTCCAAGCGGAGAGCTTTCCTTCAAATCATTGGGATCGGAGACCGTACGATGCCGCTGCGAAGTCTGGCGAGATACCGCCCTCTGCGGCGAGTTGCACTACATGTCCTTCGCACTTGGGGAACGCGCGATATCGTCGTGCGACATCATTGGTGGCGCGATGCGCCTTTAAGATTAAACCTGTATAAGCATCGGGGATATTGGTTCAAAGGGAAGCACCGCGAGACGCATATCATGAAGACGCTCGCCGAGCTTGCAAAGCCGGGAGATACCGTCGTCGAGCTCGGCGGCCATATCGGTTATCTTTCGGTTCATTTAGCAAAGATTGTTGGCGATGACGGTACTGTAATCGTTTTCGAACCTGGGCCCAACAATTTGCCGTATCTTCGAACCAATACAGAGCGCTTTGCGAATATTAGAATCGTTGAGGCCGCCTGTGGCGATATCGATGGGCCTGTGGAATTTTGGATAGAAGGCCTATCGGGGCAGAACAATTCATTGGACAAAAACTATAAAAATTTTGAACAAAACCGAGAAAATGCATTTAGCGATGCGCTCATGGAATCCGTCACGGTCAAGATGATGCAGCTTGACACATTCTTGGAAGAGACGGGCCTTCGTCCGGCGCTGCTGAAGATCGATGTGGAGGGCGCCGAACACCGTGTGCTTCTCGGCAGTTCGCGCTGTCTAGCGAATATAAGGCCGCTTATAGTGGTGGAAGTTACCGAGAATTTTGACGACGTAGCCAGAATATTTAACGACAACGATTACGCAATACATGATCGCAGTCGCCCCGAGTGGGTGTGCATTCCAGCTGAACGCGTTGAAGCGTCCCAACAAATATCGGAGCATTGAGCGTCCGGGCTCGTTCTTTTCATCGCCGCCATCGAAGGCTCGCAAACTCCGCCGCTTGCCGAAGAAGGAGCCGCCATAGTTCGATAAAAGTGCGGCATGAAAACGTCTTTATTCCCGCCTTTCTGCCATCAGGCTCTCAAAGGGCAGATATTGGTATCGGGATCTGACTTCAGGCAATACAGCCATGCCTTTTTTTGGGGGTGACAGACAGAGATTTGTCTGCAATGAAGACCGCGATGAGAGACAGGGGCGTTCGTTGCAAGACGGGCCGAGAAGTACCCTTCGAACCTGAACCGGATAATGCTGGCGGAGGGAGTCGCTCGGAGCCTTGGCTTATCAAGTCCCGCTCCCCGCGCATTTGCCCGCCGGAAAGGGGCAAATGCCGATGCGAAATTCACCCGGACAACTTTTCACGGCCATGCGCGCGACGCCGCCGCTCGTGCATTGCATCACCAACTACGTCGCTATGCCAATGTCCTGCTTGCCGCAGGCGCTTCGCCCGCGATGCTGCATGCCGAAGAAGAGGCCGGCGAGTTTGTCGCAATTGCCGGCGCGCTGACGATCAATATCGGCACGCTCTCTTCGAACTGGGTGAACGGCATGCAGAATGCGGCAAGGTCGGCTGCGAAAAACCGCAAGCCGTGGGTTCTCGATCCGGTTGCCCATTATGCGACCGGTTTCCGCCGCGAGACCGTGGCGCGTCTCATCGATCTTAACCCGACGATCATTCGCGGCAACGCATCGGAAATTCTGGCGTTAGGAGGGGTCGAGAGCCGTGGCCAAGGTGTCGACAGCGGCGACCTAGTCGAGGAAGCGGAAGAGGCGGCGCATAGCCTTGCCATCCGATACGGCGCTGTCGTCGCAGTCACCGGTGCAGTCGATTTCGTCTCCGATGGCGCAAAGGCCGTGCGCATTGCGGGAGGATCGCCGCTGATGCCCAAGGTGACGGCGCTCGGCTGCGCATTGACATGCCTTGTCGGTGCCTTTGCCGCGACAGCCCCCGACGATCCTTTCAATGCCACTGTCGCGGCGCTTGCAAGTTTTGCGGTGGCAGGAGAAAAGGCCGCTCAGCTTGCAGACGGGCCCGGTTCCTTTTCATGGCGCTTTCTTGACGCGCTTGCGCAGCTCGATGGAACCACACTCGATGCAGCAGCGAGAGTAGCATCGATATGAAGCATTTCGATCTTTCCCTTTACCTTGTCCTCGACCCGGGCCTGTGCGCCGGAACCGGCGTGGTTAACACGGCGCTCGCGGCGGCTTCCGGGGGAGCAACGATCATACAGCTCCGGGATAAACAGGCAGGCACGGCAAGCCTGATCAAAACCGGCCGGGCGTTGAAAGCGGCGCTTGCCGAAACCGGTGCCCTCCTGATCGTCAACGACGACGCCGAGGCTGCAATTGCGATCGACGCGGATGGGTTGCATGTCGGCCAAAATGACATGGCCGCCGGCGACGCGCGCAAGCAGATCGGATCATCGATGATCCTCGGACTTTCGGTGGAAACCGAGGAACTGGCAGCGGCCATCGACCCGGCAATCGTCGACTATGCCGGTATCGGTCCTGTCTTTGCCACATCGACAAAACCGGATCACAAGCCTCCGATCGGCATCGATGGCGTGGCAAGGCTCGCGGCGGCCTGCCGCGTACCAGCGGTCGCGATCGGCGGCCTCAAGGCGTACCATGCGGCAGACGTGCTTGCGGCAGGGGCAAAGGGGCTCGCAGTCGTATCTGCTATCTGTGGCAGGCCGGATCCGCGGCAGGCTGCCGCGAGCATTACTGACGCAATCCGAAAGGCACGCGCATGATATACAACGTTCTTTCCATTGCCGGCTCCGATCCTTCGGGCGGCGCGGGCGTCCAGGCCGATTTGAAAACCTGTTCGGCGCGCGGCACCTATGGCATGGCCGTTTTGACAGCCTTGACGGCTCAGAATACCCAGGGCGTTTCCAGCGTGCATGCAGTTCCAGCCGACTTCGTCGCCGAGCAGATCGGCATGGTCTTCGCCGATATCCGTGTCGATGCGGTGAAGATCGGCATGATCGCAAATGCACCGATTGCCGAAGCGGTCGCCAATGCGCTTTTGCCGCACCGCGGCATACCGATCGTGCTCGATCCGGTGATGATTGCCAAAGGAGGTGCGTCCCTCCTGGATGTTGAAGCCATCGACTTTCTCAAGACCCGGCTTTTGCCGCTCGCAACGCTTCTTACCCCCAATCTTCCAGAAGCCGCCGCCCTGCTCCAAGAGCCGGTCGCAGGGACCCGAGATGCTATGGAGTGGCAAGCGGAAAAGCTGCGTGCGCTTGGTCCGTCTGCCGTTCTCGTAAAGGGCGGCCATCTTGGCGGAATGGAAAGCCCTGACGTCCTGGTAAGCGAAAGCGGCTCTACCTGGTTTGAAGCGCCGCGCGTTCCGACGAAGAACACGCACGGCACCGGCTGCACGCTTTCGAGCGCGCTTGCAGCAGAGCTCGCAAAGGGCGGATCGCTCGAAGCCGCGGTCGCTGCAGCCAAAGATTACCTGGCTGCCGCCGTTGCCAAATCCGGCACGCTCAGCGTCGGTTCGGGCCACGGTCCGGTTCAGCATTTTCATCAGCTCTGGACGTGATGCACCGAGCTGCTTAGGTCTTCACGGCGCCAGCGGTGAGACCGGCGATGATATGCTTTTGGGCAACGAAGAACACGATCACCGTCGGCAGGATGGTAAGCGTGATGAAGGCGAGCACCAGCTGCCATTCGGTGCCATACTCGCCACGATAGACCATGATGCCGAGCGGCCACGGATATTTCGATTCCGAATTCAGCATGATCAGCGGCAGGATATAACTGTTCCAGCTGCCAACGAAGGAGATGATGCTGACGGTCGCAACGATCGGCCGCGCAAGCGGTAGCGAGATGTACCAGAAGAAGCGCAGATAGCCGCAACCATCGACAAAGGCCGCCTGGAACAATTCTTCCGGGAGGTTTCGGAAGTAATTCCTGAAAAGCAGGATGCTCATGCCGAGGCCGAATGCGACCTGCGGCAACACCACGCCCCAATAGGTATCGAGAAGGCCCAGGTCGCGGATGCGGATGAAAAGCGGCAGGATCGCCGTTGCCGCTGGAAACATCAGGCCCAGCAGGAAATAGTTCAGCAGGAACGACGAGCCGAAGAAGCGGACATGCGCAAAGGTGAAGGCGGCCATCGACGAGACGATCAGCGTAAGAGAGACCGTGAGCGCTGCAATGACCAGCGAATTGAAGATCTGCAGCCAGTATCGCTCCCCGAAGAGGATATCGGTATAATTCGCCCATTGCCACTCTGCAGGGAGCCCAAAGGGATTGGTGCGCAGGTCGCCCAGCGTCTTGAAACCGCCGAGCGCCGTCGTCAGCAAGGGGACGAGAACCAGCGCCGCGATCAGCGTCAGCGACACGTAGAGATAAATCCGCGTCTGCAGCGGCATGCGAATGGTGGAGCTCGTATCAATCATTGCGCATGAAGATCCTTTTGTAGCCGAAGGCGAGTGTCATGCAGATGATGAAGAGGACGACGCCGACGGCGCTGCCGAGACCAACCTGCATGCGCATGACGCCGTAGGTGTAAAGGAAGGTCACCATCGTCTGCGTCGAATTCGATGGCCCGCCGCCCGTCAGCGGCATAATCATGTCGAAGAGCTGCAGCGAACCGATGACCGCAAAGAAGATGGAAAGGCGCAGCGTGGATCCAAGCAGCGGCAGCGTCACGTAGCGGAACTTCTGCCAGCCTGTCGCCCCGTCGATCTCAGCTGCTTCGAGCACATTTTTGTCGACCGATTGCAAGCCGGCGATGAAGAGCATCATGTGAAAGCCGAAATACTTCCACACAACAACGGCAAGCACGGCGTAGATGGCGAGATCCTTGTCGGCGAGCACATAGGGCGTTGCGAGACCGAAGAAGTTCGAGATTGCGGCAAAGAGCCCGTAGTCGCCGTCATAGACGAAGCGCCAGATCAGGCCAGCTGCGACATCGGCAAGAACGTAGGGCAAAAAGAAGATCAAGCGGAAGGCGACGACGCCAGGGATACGGTGGGCCAGCATCGTCGACAGCCAGATTGCCAGCGGAACCTGGATGGCGATGGATATCAAGATAATGAGGCCATTATTAACAAGCGCCTGTGTGAAGGCGGTGTTGCGCAAGAGGACCTGGAAGTTGCGGAGCGCGATGAACTCCGTCGGCATGCCGTAGCCGTTCCACTTGTAGAGGCTGTACCAGGCCGCCTCGCCCATCGGCATGATGACGAAAAGCGTAAAGAGCAGCAGAGCCGGTGGCAGAAAGAGCAGAAGTACGGCCCAACGGTCATGGGCAGCCGAACTGCGGTTTCTCGTCGCGCTCCTCGCCGGCCTTGCCGCACCGATCGCCGGTGAAATGGAAATATTTGCCATCTGTATTGCCTTCGCATTCGCCCGGTCCGATCCCGGCACCTGTTGAGAAGGCGCCGGGACAAAGGAAGCGGAGCGGGTTATTGCTCCAGTTCGAAGGCGTCCTGGATCTGTTGGGCGCCGTCCTGCGAATTCATCTGGCCGGAGACGATTTCAACCGAGACGTCATTGACGACACGGCCAACGGCAGCGCCGAGATCCTGATCGAAATAGTTCTGGTGCCAGGTCGAGGCGGCGAGTTCTTTGGCGGATTGAGCCAGAAGCGAATTGGTCACACCATCATCGGCGCCGACGGCCACCGGCAGAAGCATCGCGGCCTTGGCCATGGATCTTTCGTTTTCTGCGTTCGTCAGGAAGGCGAGAAAATCGATTGCTTCCTTGGAAGCCTTCTTGGTCACCGCCCAGCCGTTCAGACCACCCAGCGTATCGGTTACCTTGCCGGCGCCGCCTTCTATGGCCGGGAAATTAAAGCGACCGATGTTTTCCGGCGAAAGTCCCTTGCCGTCACCGGCATTCTTACGCTGATTGGCTTCGGTATTCTCAAAACCGAGGATCATAGCGGCCTTACCGTCGCCGAAGACGCCGAGCGTTTGCGGCCAGGTCGCGCCCAGATAGCCAGGCTGGAAGGGTTCAAGCTTCCCGAGTTCGGCAAGATCCTCGCCGGCCTTGACGATCGCCGGATCGAGGAAGCCCTCGCCCTCGCCCTTCTTGGCAGCGTCGAAGACCTTTTCTCCGCCTTCGCGCATGACGAGATAGCTCCAATAGAAGTGGATCGGCCACTTTTCGCCGCCGCCACCTGCGATCGGCACGATGCCGGCGTCCTTGAGCTTTTTCACGGCGTCGAGAAAGTTTGCCCAGGTCTTGATGTCCGCGGCCTTCACGCCTGCCTTTGCAAAGAGCTCCTTATTGTAGAAGAAGCTGACGAGACCGACCTTGTATGGCATTGCCCAGACCTTGCCGTCAAAGGTCAGACCACTGACAGAGGCGGCGCTATAGGCTTTGCGCAGCTTGCCGCCGTCCGCATCGAGCGCGGCTGTCACATCCTGAAGCGCGCCGGTCTCAGATTGTTGCTTGAGGACGCCCCCGCCCCAGCTGAAAAAGAAGTCCGGTATATCGTCGGACTGGAGAAGCGTTGGCAGTTTTGCCTTGAAGGCCTCGTTTTCGAGAAACTGCATCTGTATGTCGACATCCGGGTGCTTTTCTTCATAAGCCTTGGCAACCTCCTCCCACTTGGCCACATAAGTCGGATCGAGCTCCAGGTGCAGCCACTTTACGACCGTTGCTGCCGACGCTGCAGAGGCTCCGAGCATTACGGAAATGCCTGCGGCAGCGGCCAGAAATGCGATGCGCTTGCCGCCAAGAGCGGCATTCGTGCGAATATACGTCATGGATTCCTCCCAGGGGGCCAATGTCCTCAGTAATTTTTCCCCTATGCGGAATAATTCAACGCAGCCCCGACCGATGTCAACCCGATGGGGCGATTTTTTGCCAAATCTGCTTGACAGCTTCTGCAAACTGCCTGTTATTTAATTTGCAATCCGTCGAAATTAATCGGGGCTGTGCCCTGAAGCAAAGCGATTGACCGGCCAGTTTTCATGAAGACCGCAGATCCTGAGTTAATGCGCGCGATCAATCGCTTGAACGTGCTGGACACGATCCGCCGCCACGGGCCGATCGCACGTGTGGAGATCAGCGAACGCACCGAACTTTCGACCACGACGGTATCGGCAATTACCGCCTCGCTTCTCGATGACGGGCTCATTCTGCCACGTCACGAAGGCGACATCCGCAACGAGGCGGCCCGCGGCCGTCCCCGTGTGATGCTGGAATTGAACCCGGATGCCGCGCGCGTCGTCGGTGCAAAGATTGCGGCAAGCCGGCTCGTTTTCGTCCTCACCGATTTCCGCGGGGACGTGCTTTCGAAACTCACCTTGCCGATCCGCATCGACCGGCAGCCGATTACGGTCATCGCCGACCTGGTGGAGGATGGCGTACGCCGCTGCGTCGTGGATGCCGGCTTGTCGCTGGAAGATGTCGATTCCGTTTGCCTTGGCCTACCGGGCGTTATCGAGCATCGCACCGGCCATGTTCGCAGCAGCCCCGTCTTTCGGGATACGAACGTCGATTTCGCCTCGGAGATGACTGCGCGGCTTGGGACGACGACCATCATCGAGAGCGATGCGCATGCAATCACGCTTGCCCATCACTGGTTCGGCAAGGCGCGCGATCTTGAGGATATGGTGTTGATCTCCCTGGAACAGACGCTCGGGCTTGGCGTGCTGCATGGCAATCAACTCTTCCGCGGTGCCGGCGGTCTCAGCCACAATCTCGGCGATCTCGTGCTTGGCACGGGGTCGCAGGGCACGGTGCGGTTGTCGAGCCAGGCTGGCGAAAGCGCAATCCTTGGCGAGAACCAGGCCGACGGGCGTTTTGCGGAAGCAATCCGTCTCGGCCGCGGCATGGCCCACGCTCAGGCGCTGATCAAGGCGGAGGACAATGTCCTCATCGGCGCCGCCGTCCGCGCCGGCGAGGCCGTCGGGCTGACGATTGCCAACATCGTCACGCTCTTTGCCCCGCCGCGTGTGATCCTCGTCGGCTCCAGCCTGGCCCTCGGCGAGCCGTTTCTGGACAGCCTGCGCGATGCCTATGCACTTGCGATCCCGCCATCCTTAAAAGGCGTCACCGAACTCGTCTTCGACGACTCCACAGACGATTTCTGGGCGCAAGGTGCGGCAGCCGTTGCCCTTTACGAGCTCTACGAGTCGCCTTGGAATACGACGGGGCCGGCACTCTAAACGCTGTAACTGTAAAATCGATTGGGAGGAAGTCATGGACACGGTCGGCATCGGCATCATCGGATGCGGCAATATTTCGGGCGCATATCTCAAGGCCATGGCCTCGTTCCCGATCCTCGATATCCGCGGCGTCGCCGATCTCAACCGATCCCTGGCAGAGGCCAAAGCCGCCGAATTCAACGTCCCAGCAAAAAATGTCGACGAGCTCTTTGCCGATCCAAAGGTCGAAGTCGTCGTCAACCTGACGATACCGAAAGCGCATGTGGCGGTCGGCCTGCAGGCACTTGAAGCAGGAAAACACACGTATTCGGAAAAGCCCCTCGGAATTAATTTCGCGGAAGGAAAAAAGCTTGCTGAAGCCGCGAAGGCGAAAAGACTCCGCATTGGCGCGGCACCCGATACCTTTCTCGGCGGCGGGCATCAGACGGCGCGTGCCTTGATCGACAAGGGCGTGATCGGCCAGCCGGTCGGCGGTACGGCCACCTTCATGTGTCCCGGCCACGAACGATGGCATCCGAACCCGGCCTTCTACTACGAGGTCGGCGGCGGGCCGATGCTCGACATGGGACCTTACTACATCACCGATCTCGTCAATCTCTTCGGACCGGTGGCGCAGGTCGCGGGCTTTGCGATTGCGCCGCGCAAGGAGCGTATCATCACCAGCCAGCCGCATAGCGGCGAGCACATCCCAGTGCACGTGCCAACCCATGTCGTCGGCATGATGGCCTTTGCCAACGGGGCGGTGGTTCAGATTGGCATGAGTTTCGACGTCGCCGGGCACAAGCATGTGCCGCTTGAACTCTATGGCACGGAGGGCACGCTGATCGTTCCCGACCCAAACCATTTCGGCGGCGAGGTCCAGCTTCTGAAAAAAGGCGGAAGCTTCGAACCGCAGGAACTGACGGGCCCCTATGCAGACGGCAACTATCGCTCGCTCGGCGTTGCCGATCTTGCACACGCCATCCGTTCCAATCGCCCGCACCGGGCAAGCGGAAGCCTCGCGCTGCACGTTCTCGAAGTCATGGAGGCGTTTCACGCGGCCTCCGAAACCGGCCGAACGGTCACGATTACCACAGAGACGGAGCGCCCGGCGCCGCTGTCGGATTCCCTTATCAATGGACGGTTGGGCAAGTAATATTCAGGAGGAAAGAACATGCGCGAAGCACTGATCGTCTGGGGCGGCTGGAGCGGCCACGAACCACAGGAATGCGCGGCCATCATCAAGGACATGCTTCAGGAGGACGGCTTCAAGGTCTATGTCGAGCACAGCACGGAAGCCTTCGCCGATCCGTCGGTGCATGATCTGAGCCTCGTCGTGCCGATCGTCACCATGTCGAAGATCGAAAAGGAAGAGATCAAGAATCTCGCTGCTGCGATCGAAAACGGCGTCGGCATCGCCGGCTATCACGGCGGCGCGGGCGACAGCTTTCGCGAGTGCGTCGAATATCAGTTCATCATCGGCGGGCAATGGGTCGCCCATCCGGGCAACATCATCGACTACACGGTGAACATTGCGCGGCCGGACGACCCGGTTATGGAAGGGATCAGCGATTTTCCCTATACGTCGGAGCAATATTACATGCATGTCGATCCCTCGAACGAGGTGCTGGCAACGACGATGTTCACAGGTGATCATGCCTACTGGATTGACGGCGTGGTAATGCCGGTCGTCTGGAAGCGGAAATACGGAAAAGGCCGCGTCTTCTACTCCTCGCTCGGCCATCAGGCCAAAGAATTCGGCGTGCCGCAGATGAAGTCTATCTTCCGGCGCGGCGCCAGCTGGGCAGCGCGTTAAACCCGCTGGCCTGCAAGGCGTAGCGCTCTCTGCGATGTGATCGGAACGGTCCGGAACAAATGGCCGCCTTTGCCGTTGTTGCCGCGTTGATCAGCTCGAAAGGATTTTGATCATGCGCACGATTATCGCGGTGACTTCGATTGTCTTTCTCGGCATAGCCGGTCCCGTGTTGGCGCAATCCAATATGGGCACGGACTATACCGGGCGCTTTGATGGCACTCCTCCTCTCGGAACCTCGCCGGATAGCCCAACGACGAATGGTCTCGTCATTCCGCTTGATCCGGTAGAAACCGGCAGTGTCGATGTCGTTATACCGCGCAACACCGGCCCGACCGATGTCCGGCGCTGCCCACCGCCGAAACGCGGCGTTGCGGCCAAGACAAGCCGCTACGGTCAGGCGTGCCCGCGATAGGGGCAGCGGGCGCAGCAAGCCGCCACGTCAATTTCTATCTCGCCGGCATGCATTTCGTGTTAGGGGAGACGACGAATTTCCGTGAGGCCTTGCCGCAATGCTACCTTGGATACAGCTCGACTCCACGATCATCCCCGGGGACGGCGGACAATTGCGCCTGAAGCGGCGTGGCAGCGAATTCTCGATCATGCTCGGCTCGAACGAACTGATGAACAGCCGTCTCAGCGGATCCGAGGAAGCGCTTGCAACGCTTGCCTGGGATCGCATCAAGGGCCACAGACGCCCGAAGGTCCTCATCGGCGGCCTCGGCATGGGTTTCACCTTGCGCGCAGCGCTCGCGGTCCTACCCGCGGAGGCCGAAGTGGTTGTCGCTGAACTGGTTCCGGCCGTGGTCGCCTGGGCGCGCGGGCCCATGGCGGAGGTTTTTAAGGGATGCCTCGAGGATCCGCGCGTCTCAATCCATCAAGGCGACGTCAGTGAAGCGATCGGCTCAGTCAAAGCGGGCTTCGACGCAATCCTGCTCGATGTCGACAATGGGCCGGACGGGTTGACCCGCAAATCCAATGATCGGCTTTATGATTTCAACGGTCTGCGAGCGTCCCGCGAAGCGCTGCGCTCTGGCGGCGTTCTTGCCGTCTGGTCTTCCGGCCCCAATCCGAGCTTCAGCCGCAAGCTGCGCGACAGCGGCTTTTCGGTGGACGCGCTCAACATACGCGCTAACGGCAAGCGCGGCGGGGCGCGCCACGTGATCTGGCTCGCTGTCAAGTCGTCTGCCTAGCTAGTGGCCCGCAGCAAACGTTCGGGCCTCGTTGATCGCCCTGGCAGCGCCAGCGCGCAGTTGCGTGGTATCGGCGCTCGCGACAACAAGATCGCAACCGAGCTTCAACAGCTCTCCAGCACGCTTGCCATTGCTGCCGAATGCGCAGGTGAATTTCTTGTGTGCTCGGCACCGCGCGACAATGTGCGCCAGTTCCTTGTCGATCTCGTCGGTGTCCGGCGCGAGCCTTGCACCGTTTGAAAGGGCAATCGACAAATCGGAGGGACCGACGAAGACGCCGTCGATGCCTTCGACACAAAGGATGCCATCGATGGCATCAAGTGCGGCCCGCGTCTCCACCATCGCAATCGTCAGCGTCAGCCGGTTGGCGGTGCGCAGGTATTCATCTGCGGAGAGCTTCATGTGGTTGAGCGCCAACGTCGGTCCCCAGCTTCGCTCGCCAAGCGGCGGATACTTCGCAAACCGCACAAACGCCTGCGCATCGGCGACCGAATTAACCATCGGCGCGATGATGCCTGTGCAACCAGCATCGAGCAGCCGTGAGGCCGAAGCGAAATCGCCAACCGGGATGCGTGCGATTGCCGGTTTTCCCGCAGAACGGCATTGGGTAACGGCATTCGAGGCTGAAGCCATATCCCACATGCCGTGCTGCATATCGAGCACGACGGAATCGAAATCCTCCTGCGCCAGATGATGGACGACTATCGGTTCGGGTATACCGATCCAGGCCGAAACCAGGCCGGCATGCCCGTCTGTCCTGATCTTCTCCGCGAAACTGTCGATTGCCGGTGTCTCCGTCATGTCGTTCTCCATTCACCGCTCAAAAGAGCGCGTGTTTGCTGATCTTGAAATTCCTCGATGAATGTTTTCTGCAACGAGATTCCATCCCACTCGTCTTCGAAAAACGGCGAATCGTAAATCAGCGTGAACGGTCCGACGTAACCCGCAGCGCCGCAAGCCTCCAGGCACATGAGGTAGTCGGCAGCATCCAGACCGGAGGCATCGTAGTGCGCCTTCGCATGACAAAGCTCCGCGCGGCCCATGATATCGGCAAGGTCTGCGTATTTTTCGGGCGCAGTCCAGTTGCCGAGATCGCCATTGAGGCCGACCTTGCCCTCAAGCCCGTCCAGCAGCCAGTTCACCTGCCGAGGCGAAGGCAGAAGGTCGAACCAGTTTTCGACGACGATGCGCACCCCGCTTCCATCGGCTTCCTTCGCCAGTTGCCTCAGATGCTTCAAAGCCCGGCTCAGATTTTCCGCGGTTGGCGGCTGCTTGCCCGCAATTACGCGCAAGTTCTGCGCTCCCGCCACGGCCGCCCTTTCGATCCAGCCGGCCATCCACGCTGCGTCGCGTTCGGCATGATCGGCGTGAGCCGGGTCGCCATCCTCAAGCAGGAGGGTCTGAAAAAGCACGCCCGAAGCCTTCATCGCACCGCCGAGGTCGGCGAGATAACCTGCCTCAAGGCTCGGCAAGTGAAAGGAGCAGACCTCAAGCCGGTGAATGCCATGGCCGGCAAGCTGCTGCGGCAACTCGATCAAAGAGGCCACACCCGGGCCGTAAGGTTCCTTGCGCGCCGCACTTCTGTCCTGATCAGGACTATAGGGATAAACCGGCCCAAGGAGGCGATGCAACGACCAAGTGGAAACTGCAATACGGCCGTTCGGCAAAGCCTGCGCCATCATCGCCCTCCTCGTTTATTCCCATCCTAGGCATTAAAGGCTTGGCCCTTCAAACGAAATCGCCGCGAATGACGGCTTCCGCAGAAAGTGCGGCACCAAGCAGCACTTCGTCGCCATTGGCCGGCGCCGACAACAGGAAGCCAACCGGCATCCCGGCATCGCCGGCGCCACACGGGATCGACACACCGCACCAATCGAGAAAATTACCGAGCGCCGTGTTTCGCAGTGTCTTGGCATTCGTCGCAAAGAAAAGGTCGTCATCCATCTCCAGAGGCGCGATCGGCGGCGCCACATGGGCGACGGAGGGGAATGCAAGCAGCCGGTCGCCGATCAGCCGCCTGCATTCGGCGATGAGCCGCTCACGAAGCTTGAGGATTGCAATATAGTCCGCCATTCCTGTCTTTTCGCCGAGACGCATGCGCATCACAACGCGATGATCCATGCCCGCAGCCTCCGGTCCGGCCAGGCGCTCGCGATGCAGCGCGAAAGCTTCGGCGCTCACCAGGGCACCGTAGCGGGTCATCGAGGTCAAGATTTGGTCGAAAGCGGGCACCGCCATGCGGCTGATGATGGCCCCGGTCCTCTCCAGCCGTTCCACCGCTGCGTCGAAGGCAGCCGCAACGCCCGGCTCGACGCCGTCGAAGACCACATTTGTGGGGATGGCAATCTCAATGCCCTTCAGCGGACGGGCACGCACCTCGGATGAGGTCAGGCCGCGCATCGCAGCATCGATCCACACGGCATCCTTGACTGTTCGGCACAGTGGACCAAGCGAATCCAGGCTCGTTGCCAGGGGAAAGACGCCATCCATGGAATATCGGCCGCGCGTTCCCTTATAGCCCACGAGGCCGTTGAGCGCGGCCGGGATACGGACTGACCCGCCCGTATCGGTTCCCATCGCGACCGGTACGAGGCCGGCGCCGACAGCCACAGCTGCCCCTGAAGAAGAACCACCCGGGATACGCGGCACATCGATGCTGTGAGCGTTATGCGGCGTGCCGTAATGCGGATTGATGCCGAGCCCTGAAAAGGCGAATTCACTCATATTCGTTCGTCCCACCGCAATCATTCCGGCCCGGTTAAGCGCCATAACGATCGCTGCATCGCTTGCCGCCGGCCCAGTGCTTGCCAACCCTTTCGACCCGGCTGTCGTTGCAAGGCCCTCGATGTCGAAGAGATCCTTCCATGCGATCGGGATACCATCGAGCGCGCCCAGCGAGCGGCCCCTACGGATGCGCATTGAGGAAGCTTTGGCCTCGTCAATGGCCCGTTCCTTTAGAAGCACCGTGAAGACTGCCTTGTCGGGATGGCCTTCGATGCTCTCGAAGATCGACCGCACGACCTCGACCGGATCAGCAGCGCCGCTCTGAATGAGGACCGACAGTTGCGCGACAGTCATCGCGCCGAATGGCTTGGTCATGGGAGAATCCGTAAAGTCATCGTTTCCCTTGACCTATCGCGGATCGGCGCTGCGGACCAGCCTGTTTACCGTGGCCTCCGCGATTGGTCTGATTTTCTGAACACTGAGTTTGCAGATCGGCTCTTCAACTCTGCCCCATGCAGGACCACATGCACCCGACACGCGGGCTCCCACCGGGCATCATATTTTGATCACCCGGTCCCGCTGTGCCGCAGGAGCAATTAAAATGACGCATCACGATATTTTGAACCCGCGCCACAACGATATGGTGGCACATCACCCAACAAACGCACAAGCCACCAGCGAAGGTGAGCGCGATTATGTGGAACACCTCAACGCGCAGAAGCTCTCTTTAGGTGAGCGGCTGCTTGTGGTCGGCGCCTTGGTCCTTCTGGGTATTGCCGGACTGACTGGGCACCTTAATTCTTCGGTATCGCCTGAGGTGACCGGTGCTATTGCTGCGCCTGCGCCACTCGCATCATCTCCTGGCACCCTGGATTCTTGCCGGGAATACAGCCCTTTCGCAGAGAAGAGGTGTTGACTTCGGATCGCTACGGCCCACTGCATGGAAGTCTGCTGCCTTCGTTGCGTCGCACCAGAAGGAGAAGAAGCCATGGCCGGTCACGTCGATTACAATCTCGGGCGCTTTATCGATGCACAGAGCGGGATGTATGAACAGGCTCTGAAGGAACTTAGCGCGGGGCGCAAACGCACGCACTGGATGTGGTTCATCTTCCCGCAGATTGCCGGTCTAGGCTCGTCGGCCATGGCCGAAAAATATGCGATCCGCTCAGCAGAAGAAGCTGCCGCCTATTTGAGCAACCCCATTTTGGGCGACCGACTGCTTCGCTGCGTCCAAGCGATCCTCTCGGTCAAGGGATGCACGGCGCACGAGATTCTCGGGTCCCCGGATGATCTCAAATTTCGCTCTTCACTGACGCTTTTTGCAGCGGTCAGTGATCAAGGTTCGCTATTTCATGAAGCAATCGATCGGTTCTACGGCGGAACATTCGACGAGCGGACGATAGAAATCCTCAATGCCACGACTTAGCGGCCGGGGGACTGTTCCAGCGCCGCAATCTCGTCGGAGATTTCATTGAGGCGCTCGCGCAGATCGGACCGCGTGCCATCTTCAAGTTCTTCCTCGCCAAAACAATTGCGCGCGTCGTGAAGCTCGAGTTTGGATTCCAGTTCGGCGCGCTTGGCATACAGACGATGGAGATAGGTGTAGTTCATATCTCTACCACCTCCGAAATTGCCTTCCTCATCAAGTCGGAAAACGATCTCGAAGATGGAAGGTTCCGATACAACCCAAGGCTTAGCAGAGCGATGCAATTGCCGCACTGCAGGCTTTTGAGAAGTGGCTGCAGCAACCGTCGCTGCCCATCGCCTGCCGGGTCACGCGTGCGCCTTCCAAAAGAAGTGTCAGCGTGTCAGCAAGAAGTTGAGGCTCCCGAGCCCCGGCGGCGGAACAGAGCTCTTCAAGGCATCGACGCTGCTCGGCCTTATGGCGCTCGATCACCTCGTGGGCAGGGTGTCCCTCACCCTTGAGTTCGATCGCCGCATTGGCAAGATCGCAGCCGGCCGGTTCTCCGTTCAGACACTCGGCCCGCCCCTGAACCCACGCGTCGAGCTGCGCCCGGGGGTTGCCCGGATGCGTCGCCTCGAGATCACGCCAGATCGCTTCGGCCTTTTCGGAGGCGCGACGCAGCGTCTCGCAGACGAGCTCGTCCTTCGAGCCAAAATGCCGGTAGAGCGTCATCTTGTTGGTGAGCGCCGCATCTGCAATCGCATCGACGCCAATGCCGCGGATGCCATGTTCGCGGAAAAGCTCAGAAGCCGTCGAGACGATGCGTTCCCTCGGTGGGATTTTCTCGTTTGTCAGCACGTTTGGGATTTCATGCGAAGTTTCGGATTTTTTTACGGACATAGTCCTTGACATAGATGTGACCGATCGGTAACAAATGCATTGTTACTTACCGGTAACACCGCTGATCGTACAAGTCAATGCCGAGAGGGCTGGCGGCGTCAGCGGAACACGGGCGACCGCCCACGAAAGGAGGACGAACCATGAGAAAGACCAGTGACCTCACGATATCCGAAGCCCTTCGCGACCCGCTGATCGCCATGGTGATGCGCGCCGATGGCGTGAAGCTTGACGATTTCAAGCAACTCCTGGAAACGGCAGCCCGCAAACGCGAACCGAATGCCTCCAAGGTGGGTGGCTTCATCAACGCGATCGCCAATCGCGCCGGCGTGAACCCGACGACGGTTTCCTGCCTCTGCTGACTTCCCCGGGGACCTTCCCTGCCCCGTGCGAGAGCTGCCGTCTTCCCCCAACGGCGGCTTTCGCTGTATTTGCGCCCGACGACCGGCGGGTCAATCTCCGTTCGGGAGCCGCTCTGGATCGCCACTTATCGCCACGCCACGGTCCTTACCCTTGATCGTGGAATGGCGGAAGCTGGAGACATTTTGGGGATCCGGACAGAGCTGATTTAGCTGACCGCCACCAGGTGCCCCGGCGAAACCGTATGGTACTCAAGCGGCACGACCTTGTAGTCCACTGCTCGGACCGGACTTTTTAGCTCCTCCGTCGACAGCCCGCGTCTCACGCGCCGGCGATCCGGATCGGGGACGGGAACGGCGGCCATCAGCGTCTTCGTATAAGGGTGCTGCGGGTTGGCGAAGATGGCAGCACGCGGGCCGATCTCGACGATCTCACCGAGATACATGACCGCAACACGGTGGCTGACGCGTTCGACGACGGCCATGTCATGCGAGATGAACAGGAAGGCGAGGTTGAGGCTCTGCTGCAGGTCCAGCATCAGATTGATGACCTGCGCCTTGATCGAGACGTCGAGCGCCGAGACGCTTTCATCGGCGACGATCACCTTCGGATCGAGCGCCAGCGCCCGGGCAATGCAGATGCGCTGACGCTGACCACCGGAGAACTCGTGCGGAAAGCGCGACGCCATATCGGCTGAAAGGCCGACCTTTTCCAGAAGGTCGGCAGCCTT
>NZ_FMTM01000005.1 GCF_900099775.1 Rhizobium mongolense subsp. loessense
GCCGTGAAACGCCCCAGCGCCTATGGTACTTCGTCTCAAGACGCGGGAGAGTCGGTCGCCGCCAGGTCTGCAAAACGCAACAAATCAAAATCTTCTCTTAACAAAACAACGGCCATAAGCCGATATAAACCGGCCGCAACAATCGCGGTCCGTTCCGCTCAAAACAATAACGCGGGGTGGAGCAGCCCGGTAGCTCGTCAGGCTCATAACCTGAAGGCCGCAGGTTCAAATCCTGCCCCCGCAACCACTGAGACTTGAATATTTGCCCATTCAAGCCGCTTCACAGAAAGCTCCTCCGCATACGCGCCGAGGAGCTTTTGTTTTTGGGCCTGCGTCTCAAGTTCGCCAGCGCGACGCTTCTCCAGATAGTCGTGACGCTGCAACGCCTCGAACTGCTTCTCCACGCAAAACCATCATAGGCACAGCGGTTTTGTGGAGAGGTCCCGCAGCGCCGCTCGACCGGTCAAATATTGCGGATCATATCAGGCTCCTTCGCGTGCCGCTTCCAGAATGAGCTCGGCGACTTCATCTGGGTGCGAGATCAGCGACAGATGGCTGGCTCTTAACTCGATTGTCTTTGCGCCCATGCGTTTGGCGAGAAACCTTTCCAGGTCTGGATTGATCGTGCGGTCCTCGCTCGACACCGCATAATAGCTAGGCTTGTGGCGCCATGCCGCTTCCGTGACCTTGCCCGAGAGCAGTGCTTTCTGAAACGGATACTGCGTCGCGTAAAGCACTTCCGCACGAGCCCTTGGAATGTCGCCGGCGAAGTCCCGGAGAAACGCCTCCTTGCCAAGCCTGCCTTCCTCGCCGTCGAAAACGATACCGGCAGATGCGGGAGGAGTAGGAAAGGTCTTGGCTAATGCGGCGAAATCCTCGTTCGCGTCAGGCGCGCGGGCGGCGATATATACGACAGCTGACACGTTAGGATGCATGCCCGCCTGGGTGACGATCATTCCGCCGAATGAGTGCCCTACCAGGACGGTCGGTCCATCTTGCCGCGCCAGCACGCGCTCAGCTGCAGCAACCGACTCGGGTAGGGTGGTCAGAGGGTTCTGGACTGATGTGATATTCAGACCCTTAGGCTGCAGCCTTGATATTACCTCACTCCAGCAGGAGCCATCAGCGAAAAGCCCATGGACCAAGACGACGTTGCTGGCCTTTGGCGGGCGGGCAACCGCCGGGGCAGCCATGCCCTTCGTCGAAACGAGCGATGCTGCCGCACCGGCAAGCAATGCTGTTGAAAATGTGCGCCTGTTAATGATCATATCGGACTCCTTTTTTGTGATAAAGCACATGCTTCAGACGAGTCTTTCGGCGGCATTTCCCCGATTTTACATCTTCACGCTTATGTGATCGCTGGCCGAAAGCGAAGATTTTCGAACGCCACGTAACAACAGGTTTCGTCCAAACGAAGTTGCAGATGCATGGACACACGGGAAAACAGATGGGCGAGAGCGATGCGGGCCGAACGTATTGGAGATGGCGCAGCCTACGAGGCCTTTCTTCGAGATTTCGCAGCTTCAGTGCGGCGCATCGTTGAAATGCATTTGCGGCGCATGCACTTCAGCGTCGCGGAGGCAGAAGATGTTGTGCAGGAGGTGCTTATTGCCGTTCATTCCCGTCGTCATCAATGGGATATGCATAGAGCTCTGCTTCCCTGGCTGAACGCGATAACGCGCTACAAGATCATTGACGCAAGCCGGCGGCTGCGCCGCGACGCACGCGCGCGCATTGATCTTACCGAGGAGGAATGGGCTGGCATTTTCTCTTCTGAGGCGTTCGATCCTGAACGTAGTCCGGCAGATGTCGAGAAACTGATTTCTGCCTTGCCCCGTGGCGAACAGGCTGCCGTCCGCGCGATCGGTCTCGAAGGTGCCTCCCCGAAAGAGGCGGCGGCACGCCTTGGGTCAAGCGAAGGTGCGCTGCGGGTCGCGTTCCATCGCTCTTTGAAGAAACTAATGGCCGCTGCGCAGAGATAAGGCTTCACGCATGAACGACCACCGAAGGCCGGTAGGCCGAACTACGGACGATCTGATCAAGGGACTGGCAATGCAGGCGGGCAAAGGTTCATCAGGTACGCCCAGTCTGTCCATTGTCCTTCCTGCCACCGTGATCTTTTCAATCTTGGCAGCGATCAGCGTGGTTCTGCTGATCGGGGGGGCGCGCTCAGATCTCATACAAATAATGCCGACTTGGACATTCCTGTTCAAGTTCATCGGCATGATTCTTGTTGCAGCCGGCGCGCTCCAGCTCACCAGGACCGTGGTACGGCCAGGCCGGGCGGTTAGCGCGATGCTGTGTCTTGCTCCGGGCCTAGTGTTCCTACTATCCGGGGCCGTGCTCGATAGGAGCGGCTTTCCGTTCCTCGGGGTTCGCACGTACTCAGCCCCAAACTGTATTGGTATGATCGTCATGGCTTCCATACCAGCGCTGGCTGCCGTTCTTGCTGCAATGCGGGCCGGAACGCCTACGCGACTTCGCCGCGCAGGCGCTGTTGCAGGTTTGCTCGCAGGCTCCGTCGGTGGTCTTGCCTACACCATCGCCTGTCTCAACGATGGCGCTGCCTTCGTCGCATTGTGGTATTCAATCGCTATCGCATTCGTGACGGCAATTGGGGCATCGGTTGGTCCCAGAATTTTGAGGTGGTAGCCGGTTCCGGCCGACATAAGCCATGCCCCCTATACACTCTCGGGGACACAGGGAGCTTTCGGGCTCGGGCAGCGGCGTGAACCTGTAGGGTGTCATCTCTCGTGCCAGATCATCGAAAGTTGATAGGCCCATACGACGCCTCAAGGTAGTGACAAGGAATAACGACAGAGCAAGAAATGAAAGATCACATACGCAGCACAGCCATTCCCTCACGGACGATACAAACGCCACAGTCCATTAGCGCCGAAGCGCAAGCGGTATTGTCGCGTCTCGTTGACGAGGACGGCCACCCTATTAATGCACAGTATGAAATGCCGTCTCCGGAAGATTTCTCAGGCTGGATGAAGGTGAAAGCCGTGGCCGACGCGCATTACGCCGCCGCGGTCAAAGGGCTGGAGGAGAACCTGCAGTCAACTGCCGAGACGATTACTGTTGAACACGCAACGATCCATGTCGCGACACCGCACGGAGCCTTCGATGAGCGTCACGCAATCATCGATCTTCATGGTGGCGCATTGGTTTTCGGCGGCGGAGAGGCCTGTCTAGTGAGCGCGCTCAGTCAGGCGCATTATCAGCCTACATCACCGGCTCGGGCATTCTCGTCGACGGCGGCATAAGTGCCTGAGTATCGTACGAGGCGGCGACCTGCCGCCTCGTACGTCGCGTTCGGATTCTCCTGCCAAAGGGCAGACGATCATGGAGGCATCTGGAAAACGGTTTCGCTGCGCTAATCATCAGGCTCACTGAAATTGAAGTGCAAGCTCGTGATTTCAGCTACGTTCCCCGTTCCGCCGTTGGGTTCTCCTAACGAGATTATTTTGGTGCCGCGTCTGGCGGCTGGAGCGGGCTGATTTTCGATGAAGCGCCATGTGACGAGACAGAACGAAACACGTGGATACGGAGAAATAATTTGAAGACGATCGGCATACTTGGCGGAATGTCCGCAGCCTCGACCCAAATTTATTATCATGAGCTCTGCAGGCTTACGCGCGAGAGCCTGGGAGGACTTCATTCTCCTGAGCTTCTCATACGATCGGTCGACTTCGACGAAATCGAAAAGTTACAGGCATCCTCCGATTGGGATACGGCGGCAGAAATCCTGAGGGAAAAAGCCGTTGCTCTGGAGCGCGGAGGTGCCGACCTTCTCATCATGGCAACGAATACCATGCACAAGGTTGCGGACAAGATCTTGGGCGGGGTGTCGATCCCGTTCGTACACATCGCAGATGCGACTGCGACAGTTATCCTTGACAGCGGTTTCCGCAGGCCGGGACTGATGGCGACCGCCTTCACGATGGAACAGAACTTTTATACCGACCGCCTGATCGCTCGAGGACTTTCGCCGATAATTCCTGAGGCTGACGATCGGGCGGAAACCCATCGCATTATCTATGACGAGCTGTGCCGTGATGTTGTTCGCGAGGAAAGCCGCTTGACGTATGAACTGATTGCGCAGCGGCTGATCGATCGAGGCTGCGACTGTCTTGTCCTCGGGTGCACGGAGGTGGGGATGCTGTTGAATCAGGATAATGTCGGCGTCCCCGTATTCGATACCACCCTGGTTCATTGCAAAGCTGCACTTCAGGCTGCTTTGCAATGAGATGCCAGGCATTTTGACTATGCGACCCGCTCGCGAGAAAGCCTCGGGGAAATGGTCAGATCTGTTCTCCGAGGTGCTGTTGAACCCATTTCACCTCTTCCGACGCCGTGCGCCCGAAATGCCGTTTAAAATCGCGGCTGAACTGCGCCGGGCTGACATAGCCGACTGAAGCCGCCACCGTCGCGATCGTCCCGCTTTGGCGGGCGATCATAAGTCTCGCCTCATGGAGCCGCATCGCTTTTACGTATTGCATCGGACTCGAGCCGGTCAGGTTCTTGAAATGAACGTGGTAGGAAGGAACACTCATTCCCACGTCTCGAGCCAGATCCGCGACCGCAATTTCGGAGCCGTAGTTTGCCCGCAGCCACGCCACGCTCTCAACAAGTTTTCCGGACGTTCCTTTCCGCTGAAGGGCCGCAATCACCGCGCCGCCTTGCGGGCCGACCATGACGCGGTAGTGCAATTCGCGCAGGATCGAGGTGCCGAGCACAGCGACATCAACCGGGCTGCCGAGGGCCGTCAGTAAGCGCAGCAAGACGTCTTCGATACCGCTATCCATTTTGCTCGAAAAGAGACCTCTCGGCTCGGCCCTTTCGGGGCTGGCGTATTGTTCGACCTGCAAGGCAATCTCGGCCGCCATCTGCATATCGAACTGGAGATAGACGGCCAGCAGGGGCCGCCGTGGACTGGCCGTAGACGTCATCCGGAAGGGAACGGGTACCGAAACGGCAAGATAGTGGTCCTCATCGTAGAGGTAGATTTCCCCATCTAGAATGCCGTGTTTGCTTCCTTGCAATACGAACACTGCCCCCGGCCTATAAAGAACCGGAATGTCATTAAGCACCGATTCCGTCCGTAGGATACGCACACAACTGACCGCAGTTTGATTGTAGCCGAGACGAGGAGCTAGTTGTCCGGCCAGGATGACAAGCCGGTCATGCGGAGAGGGAGGCTTCTCGCTATTCATAGGATTTGGCAAAACTCTGAGAGAATCCGCGGTCGAACTAGCCGCTTTGCTAGAATATCTGTCACATGCAAGATTGATCAAGGAGTTTCAGAGATGTCGAGCAAAACCTTCTTCATCACCGGAGCGAATTCCGGTTTCGGCCTCGCCATTGCCACGGCCGCCAGCCAGGCGGGCCACACGGTCATCGGGACCGTCCGCTCCGAAGCCTCACGAGATATGTTGTCCAGGACGCTTCCCGCACTCCATACCGTTCTTGGTGACGTCACCGAATTCGACCGCATTCCGGATGTGGTCCAGCAGGCGGAAGAAGAACACGGTCCAGTTGATGTCCTGATCAACAATGCAGGATATGGTCACGAGGGCGTGCTCGAGGAATCGCCAATCGAGGAGATGCGCCGCCAGTTCGACGTGAACGTGTTTGGCGCGGTCGCGGTCGCCAAGGCGTTTCTTCCGAGGTTCCGTCAGCGTCGCCGCGGGTTTATCATCAACGTCACGTCGATGGGCGGTATGATCACCATGCCCGGCATCGCCTATTACTGCGGCAGCAAGTTTGCCCTTCAGGGTATTTCCGAAGTCATGCGTTCGGAGATGGCGCCGTTCGGCGTTCACGTGACAACCCTTTGCCCTGGGTCGTTTCGAACAGACTGGGCAGGGCGCTCCATGGTCCGTACAGAGCGGTCGATTGGGGATTACGATAGCCTTTTTGATCCGATCCGCGAGGCGCGCCAGGCTGTCAGCGGTAAGCAACTCGGCGATCCGCAGAAGTTGGCTGCCGCGGTCCTAACGCTGGTCGCGTCCGAAAATCCTCCGCCGCAGCTTCTGCTTGGCAGCGATGCTCTCAAGCACGTGACGGCGCGGATCGACCGTCTGCAGCGGGAAATTGAAGCGTGGAAAGACATCACAGTGTCCACAGACGGAGGATGAAAGAAACCAAAATATTTGTTATTGACGTTCTGCCTACTAGAAGGTAGACAGACCGCATGAGCAATCCTTCGACCACCTCCGACGATATCTTGGCCTCTGCCCGAACCCTCATCATGAGCGGAGGCTATAATGGCTTCAGCTATGCCGACATCTCGAAAGTGGTCGGAATTCGGAAGGCCAGCATCCACCACCACTTCCCTAGCAAGGTCGATTTGGTACGTGAATTGGTCAAGCGCTATCGAGAAGACGGCCAGACAAGTGTAACGGTTCTTGAACAAAGCGTTCCAGATGCACTGGACATCCTGAAGGTTTATGCGAACCACTGGGCGAAATGCATCGAGGATGCCAGCAGGCCATATTGCGTGTGCGCGCTGCTTGCCAGTGAATTGCCATCCCTTCCGCCGGAAGTTGCAACGGAGGTCACGGCATTCTTTCGCTTTATCTCCTCGTGGCTTGCCTCGGTGATGGAACGTGGATCTACGCAAGGCACCCTAGTCCTTGCCAGCGCGCCTGAGGTCGAAGCCGAGGCATTTTTGGCGACGGTTTATGGGGCGATGCTTTCGGCGAGAGCCTATGGGAAGCCTGAAGTATTCGCGACAATACTCCAACCCGCACTCAGCCGACTGACGCCCACTGCTTCTCACTAATCCTGCGGTGGTTATGCCACCCAGGTAAAATCGCGTCCTTCGAAACTACCAACTAGTAGGAAGAATGAAATGAAGAAAATTTTCCCTGCACTGGCTCTTGGCCTTACGACTGTCCTTTCGGCACCTGTCCATGCTGAAGATAAAAAGGCCGCGCCGATCCACGTGCGCGGCAGTATCGTCACCTACGCGGGATCCACGCTCAAGGTGAAGACGCGCGAAGGTGAGACAGTCGATGTCGCGCTCGCCGACGACTGGAAGGTGGCAAGCGTAGCAAATGCCAAGGTGACCGACATCAAACCGGGCGATTTTGTCGGCATCGCATCCTTGCCAAAGGCCGACGGTGGTGATGGTGCGCTTGAGGTTCTCATTTTCCCGCCGGCAATGAAGGGCACAGGCGAGGGTAGCTATGGCTGGGATCTTAAGCCCGAAAGCAGCATGACCAATGCGACCGTCGCAGATGCCGTCAAAGGCGTCGATGGTCGAACTGTCACCGTCACCTATCACGGCAAGGAAAAGAAAATCGCCATTCCCGATGGAACGCCCGTCGTGACCATTGCTGCGGCCACCAAGGAAGATCTCGTTTCAGGCGCCGTGGTCTTTATCACTGCCGAGAAGTCCGAAGCGGGCCCGATCGCCCACCAGGTGGTCGTTGGCAAGAATGGCGTGGTTCCCCCCATGTAAGCCACGTCGGCACTGGCCGGAGCAGCCGCCCCACTACTCCGGCCAGCAACTACAGATCGATGCTGCTTGATCTGCAGCCGTGAGATGTCACAGACAAGAGATGCTGAGATGAGCGCAAACGCCTCCAATGATAACGTTCAATATCCTCGGACAATCTTCATCCGCCGCCACTCCGTTGCGACTCGCCTTACGCACTGGTTGAACGTCCTTTGCCTGAGCTTCCTTCTGTTGAGCGGGCTGCAGATTTTCAATGCCCACCCGGAGCTTTACTGGGGGCATTACGGCGCAGACGGCGATCCTGCGGTGCTGACGATCGGCTCCGATGGGGAAGGGGGCGCGCCGCGCGGTTTTGTACGTGTCGCCGGGCTACAGATACCGACGACCGGCGTCCTTGGCGTTTCCAATGTTGATGGGGAACCAACCGCGCGAGCTTTCCCGTCATGGGTGACAATCCCGTCGTTCCAGGATCTCGCATCTGGCCGTCGCTGGCACTTCTTTTTTGCCTGGCTTTTTGTAATCAATGGCATTCTTTACCTCAGCTTCAGCCTGCTGAGCGGGCATTTCAGGCGGGACCTGGCACCAAAGGCGCGTGAGCTCTCGCCTCGCCATCTTGGCCGCGAAGTCCTCGACCATGCTCTGCTACGCTTTCCCGAAGGGGAGGAGGCCAAGCATTACAATGCTCTTCAAAAACTTACCTATCTGGCCGTCATTGTTATTCTGTTGCCTCTGATGGTCCTGACAGGTCTGACCATGTCACCCGGGTTGGATGCCGCTTTCCCCGCCCTCATCGATATCTTTGGCGGACGTCAGTCCGCGCGCACCATCCACTTCATCACAGCGTCAGCGCTTGTCATCTTCGTCATCGTCCATGTGGTAATGGTCGTCCTGTCGGGGACCTGGAACAACATCCGCTCGATGATCACTGGACGCTATGCGATCCAGGAAAAAGGCCCAAAATCATGAGCACGCTTTTTACGAGACGCCGCTTTCTGGTCGGTGGCACACTTGGCGCCAGTGCCTTGACTCTTTCCGGTTGTGATCTTCTGGATCAGAACGCGGATGTCGCCAATGTCCTTCGCTCAGCCGAACGCCTGACCATGAAGGCGCAGAGACTACTCCAGGGTCGTGATGCTCTGGCGCGGGAGTTTGATGAAAAGGACATTTCCCCATCCTTTCGGGTGAATGGAACGAGTGCTCCCGATAGTGACGAATATCTTGAACTGGCCGAAGGCAAATTTACGGCCTGGCGGTTGAAAATTGACGGCCTTGTTGAGCGTCCGCGAGAGTTTTCGCTTGCCGATTTGAAGGCGCTCCCGGCCCGCACGCAGATCACCCGCCATGACTGTGTCGAGGGCTGGAGCGCTATCGGCAAATGGACGGGGGTGCCGCTTGCAAGCCTGCTGCGTCTGACCGGGCTCAAGCCGACAGCGCGCTATGTCGTACTACATTGTGCCGACGAACTCGAAAAGACGCTCGACGGGAGTGGCCGCTATTATGAGAGCATAGATCTCATCGACGCTGTTCATCCTCAAACCATTCTGGCCTACCAGATGAACGGCCAAGACCTCAGCGTCGGCCACGGCGCTCCCTTGCGCCTGAGGGTCGAGCGGCAGCTTGGTTACAAGCAGGCGAAATACATCATGCGCATCGAACTGATCGACAGCTTCGCCGGCCTGTGGGGCGGGAACGGCGGTTATTGGGAAGACCGCGGGTACGAATGGTACGCCGGCATCTAAGGCCGCCGAACTTTTAGCCGCAGGATGATATGGTGATGAGCAGACGCAAGTTCAGAAAATAATGCCGGTTTCAGCGACCTCGTCTTCACGACAGGTCGCGATCAACCACACCAACTCGATCCTCTCCGATCCTGACGGCCGATGGGTGGCAAAGCGGCAAGGCACGATCAACGAGGCATTCGAGAAACGCATGCGCTTACCGAGCGATCACGGTAGCTCACAGAACGTCGAGTTCTCAAAGGATCCAGCCGGGAAACTCTCCGGCGAAAGCGACCGAATTGGTCGAAATGAGTGGGACGAGAATACCGCATTTGGGAAGCACGTCGGCTTCTTTTGACGGAGCCGCGTGATCAACTTAACCAATCAGGCAAGTGGAAGAATGCAATGGCGAACAATCGAAACTCCAACTCCGCGAGCAGCAATGAACAATGGCTGAAGCAATACTACTTTACCCGGGCAGCGTTTTCAGTGCTGTGGGTCGTAGCTGCATTAACCGTCGGACAGCAGTCATCTGAAGTGGCTGCCGCCCTGCTGATCATCTATCCGGCTTGGGATGCCGGCGCTAACATCGTCGATGCGACCAGGAGTGGTGGCTTCGCTGCCAACCGGAGCCAGGTAATCAATGTCACAGCGAGCTCGGTTATGACGATTGCCGTGATCTTGGCGCTGACAATGAGCATGAACTGGGTTCTCGGCGCCTTCGGCCTTTGGGCAATTTTTTCCGGGTTGCTGCAGCTTGGCACTGCTATCCGGCGTTGGAAGACAACTGGCGGTCAATGGGCGATGGTCTTGAGCGGCGGCCAATCAGCTGTGGCCGGAGCAATCTTTATGTTTCAAGCGCAAATGCCGCAGGTACCTTCGATCTCTACGGTGGCCGGTTACGCTGGTGTCGGTGCATTCTATTTTCTTGTTTCGGCAATATGGCTGAGTGTGAGTCTTTTGCGTCGTAGTGTGCGCGGAGCAGAACTTTAAGGTCTGAGTGTTTGGCCTGTGGGAAGCCAGCTTTCCTCCTTGATGAAAACGCCGACATGATGAACGAAAGGTTCGTTATACAACTACTGCTTCAATCCTGGGTTGATAGTCAATTTCAGACCGAAACCAATGTATTCCCAGGAGAAAGTCACGAGCCGATCATGGGCGCTGCGCTCAGCCGTGGCTTACGGCGACTGTATGGAAATCTCTAAGATTAGTCTGTCTCACTTGAAGGATACCTAAATGATCTCCCACGAGACCGCAGAGCAACTAGCGTTCTATCGAAAGACCATCGACAACCTGGATTCAGCTCTTCTCCATATCCTGGCTGAGCGGTTTCGCTGTACCGAGGAAGTCGGCCACTTGAAAGCAGAACAGGCGATGTCGGCGACAGATAGCGAGCGGGAGCGACGTCAAATGGATCGACTAAGGAATATTGCCGATGATGTAGGCCTGAATCACCTCTTCGTCGAGAAGTTGATGCATCTGATTGTAGGTACTGTTGTTGAGCGGCATAGGGAGATTGCGGCCGAGAGTGAAGAGCTCGCTGGACCTATTTGACCGCAGCGGTTCAATAAGCTTGATCTGAGATAACATCAGAAAGACAGGCTTGGCGTTTCCGCTCCGTGTACTGGGAAGAACTTGTAGAAGATCGCGCGCTCAAGTTAGACAGGAGCCACCGAAAATATCGTGCTCGTCCACGGTGCGCTCGTTGATGGCTCCGGCTGGCGCAGCGTTTATGACATTCTGACCCGCGACGGCTATACTGTCAGCATTGTCCAGCAGCCGCTGACAGGTTTGGACCAGGACATCGCAGCCACCAAGAGCGTACTTGACCAGCAGGACGGCGACGTCGTTCTCGTCGGTCACAGTTACGGTGGTACGATCATCACGGCGGCAGGCGATGACCCTAAGGTCAAGGCACTTGTTTACGTCGCCGCGCTGCAGCCCGAAAAGGGCGAAAGCACCGCACGATTGCTCCAATCGATGCCGTCACCAAGCAACGATCTCAAGCCGACAAAGGACGGCTTTCTTGTTCTCGATCGGACAAAGTTCGCGGCCGATTTCGGGGCGGATCTCCCTATGGATCAGGCCGAGTTCATGGCCCGGTCTCAGATGCCGGTCGAAATCGCTGGCGTTAACGCGCAGGTTCCGGTTGCCGCCTGGCACGATAAGCCTAGCTACGCAATTGTCGCCAAGGACGATAAGACGATAAACCCCAATCTGGAGCGATGGATGTACAAACGCTCCGGTTCAAACGTCACCGAGATCGACGGTAGTCACGCCCTCTTTATTTCGCAAGCCATTGCAGTTGCGAAGGTTATCGAGGAAGCAGCCAGAGCTGCCAAGTAACAACAGGATAGCGGCTCGCACTTGGAGCCCGTCTCTCTGAATTCGTCAGCTGCGTTCCGTGTAAGGACGTTACGCAGCTGATCTGGGACTTGACCATTTGAAGTACCGGCGAGCCTCGACGGCTGCTTCATGGCTGAATCCCCCGCACGAAGGCGCGGCAAGTCAGCATCAGACTGTGGATCACGGCGCCGGCTTGGCTCCATAGGCGGTGTAGCTAAACAGCCAACGCTTCTGCCGGTGGCAAAGATACGGGTATGGGGCAGTCCAATAATAACCGATTTTGCCGCAAAAGCGGATTAAATCAAATTCTTGGCGAGAACGACAAGTAGGTCAAGAGTTCGAACCCCTTCAAGGCGTGAAGTGGTTCACTACGGTCCGCGGGATAGTGTCAGCCACTCGGCGTTTGACGCGAAAGCTCTCGAGCTAGCTCCAAGAAAGCTCTAACACCCGCCGAGAGGTTTCTGCGGCCGGGATAGTACAGGCTGAGCCCCGGATAGGGCGGCGTCCAGTCTTCCAGTATTCGGACAACGCGCCCCGCCTGGATTTCCGGCAGAATGTCTTGTTCGAAGATGTAGCCGATGCCGGTGCCGTTGAGAATGGCGGTTCTCGTAAGGCTCGCCTCATCGAGGGTAATGGGGCCACGTACATCGACTTGCAACTGCTCGCCGTCTTTTTCGAATCGCCACCGAAACAAGGAGCCGTCCGGCAACCGAACTCGGATGCATCTGTGACAGAATAAATCCGAAGGAGTAGCCGGGGTGCCGTATCTCTCGAAATACTCGGGAGAACCGACAACCGCGTGCCGTTGGGGCCGCCCAAGTGAAACAGCAATCATGTCGCTTGGAACGAGATCTGCAACCCTGACGCCGAGATCGAAACCATCCCTGACGATATCGACCAATTTACCTTCCGTGACGATATCGACATGCATGTCGGGATAGCGGCGCAGGAACTCCAGAACGAGCGGTGAGATGATGGCGCGCGCCGCAAATGGCGCAGCGTTGACCCTTATCGTTCCGGACGGTGTTTCACGCTGCTCGCGCACGGCTTCCAGGGCGGCGTGGAGGTCCTGAAGCAAGGGAGCGACTTGCTGGATAAAGAGCCGACCTGCATCCGTCAGCGAAACGCTCCGCGTCGTGCGGTTGAACAATCTCACCCCCAACCCTGCCTCGAGCCTGCCTATCGTGTGGCTCAAAGCGGTGGTCGAAATGCCGAGATCGATGGCGGCTGCCCGGAATGACCCACGCCGGGCAATGGCGACGGCCGCTTCCAACTCCTTCACGCTTGGTTGGTTCATTGTCCCGATCTGTTCATTACCGCATGCCGGCTTATCCCACTTATCCGCGCAATGGTCGAGAGTTAAATATGATGACGCAGATGCTCCTTCGAAAATCCTGCGGTCGATACCGTCGTAATGCAGAGGAAAACAACTTCATGCCAGCACTACCCAAACTCATAGCCGATTATGTCGAGGCTAACGCACAACTCGATGTGGGCGGCATGCTGAAACCCTTCGCCGCCGACGTGGTCGTCCTGGACAATGGACACCGTTATGAGGGCCACGCCCAACTGAGAACCTTGCTCGAAGAGGCAGCAGGCGTGAAGGCGATCTTCACACCGGATACCGTCCGACATGAGAACGGTCAGGTCGTGGTCGAGGGCCCTGCCCACGGCGACTTTAAAGGCAGCCCGATCCGTTTCACCTATCGTTTCACGTTTGAAGACGACGCCATCCAAGCCTTGGAGATCACGGTATGAACATCAAAGCGGATCCAACCGAGTTCGCTGGAAAGCGCGTGCTCATCAGCGGCGGCACGAAGGGTACGGGCCGCGCCACGGTCGAGCGGTTTCTAGCAGGTGGTGCCCGGGTGATCACTGCCGCCCGCGGAGCCCCAGAGACCATCGACGGCGTGGAGTTCGTCGAAGCGGACTTGACAACAGCCAAGGGCGGAGAGGCCCTGGCCGAGGTGGCACTTGAGCGTCTGGGCGGGATCGATATTCTGGCTCACGTGCTTGGCGGATCATCGACGCCGGGCGGCGGCTTCGTCGCCCTGACGGACGACCACTGGCTATCCGAATTGAACCTGAACCTTCTGGCGGCCGTTCGCCTTGATCGTCTTCTGATCCCGCAGATGATCGAACGTGGCAGCGGCGCGGTGGTGCACGTGACCTCCATTCAATCGGTACTTCCTTTGCCTGAGGCCACCACCGCCTATGCGGCCGCCAAGGCTGCGCTCAAGACATATAGTAAGTCGATCTCCAAGGAGCTCGGTCCCAAGGGCGTGCGAGTCAACGTCGTTTCCCCCGGCTGGATCATGACCGAGTCGTCCGTGGACTTTTTGAAACGACTGCAGGCGGCAAATGGCGGCACGATCGAGGAAGCGCGGCAGGTCGTTCTTGACAGCTTGGGCGGTATTCCTATCGGGCGTCCAGCTGATCCCCACGAGGTCGCCGACCTCATCGCCTACCTGGCCTCGGATCGCGCCGCTGCAATCCACGGCGCCGAGTTCGTCATTGACGGCGGCACCGTTCCGACTGTTTGAGGGCACACCCCGGCGTTCGTACTCTCTGCGGACGTCGGCTTCACTGTGCCTGCCTTTTGTCTTCGTTGCCGGATCGCATGTCGATGGTGGACGATGTTCTCAAGGTCTCCGGCACTGACGGCCTTCGCGTCGGCGACTCTTCGACTATGCCGCGGATCACCACCGGCAACACGATGGCGCTTTGCGTCGTTATCGGAGAGGGGGCCGCCGGATCTAACCGAGCATCTCACTGCCTTATGGCTTGAGTGGGCGCTTTTCTTGATCTGTCTATGGGTGGCTTACAAAAGCACGGCGGCACTTGCGTGGGGTGCCGCAGTGCTTCTAGCGGCCAGCGTGCCCTAGATGTCCAAGCCTTTATCCATGACAAAGGACATCATGGATTCAGCGCCGGAAATTGACAGGCCGCGGGATCGTATCCCTCAAGAGCGCTACGCAAAAAGCCCGCTAATCGGGCGAACTGAGTACGCAACAGACGCTAATGGGCTGAAAAATAGCCGGGACGCCAAGTTCCTAAGAAAGACCCTCCTGCCAAGCCTGGTAGACGGTCCTTATGCTGGGCCGAAAACCCAGGCTGCGGGCGAGAGACGTGTCGACATGCAGGTACCATGGATTTGCGAGAGGCTCGGAACTTGAATCCAACCGGGACCCCACCATGCCCGCGAGTTCGTAGATGGAGGTGGGCGCCTCGTCGGCCAAGTTTACCACGTGCCGATCAAAGGTACCCTCCAGCGCCAGCGTGACTGCCAGTGCAATGTCACGATGGTGGATCGTGCTCATGCGTTGCGCCGGGTGCCAGGTGCTGATGTGCTCGGGCAGAGATTCAAGATGTCCGTCACCATCGCCATAGACAAAGGGGAAGCGAAGGATCGACCAGTTCAACCCGCTTTCGCGCAGCTCTTTCTCCGCGGCCACCTTGCTCGCGGGATAGGTGTGCTGTGGCTCGACCGGATCTTCTTCCCTTCCCGGATGCGGATTGTCCTTATTGTAGACATGGCTGGTGCTCGACATGATGAACCGCGCGCCGGGAGCATGGGCCTTTACGGCGGCAATCAGGTTGCGTGTCCCGTGGAGGTTGCTCTTCCAGATGAGATCGGTGTCTTGGGTACGAAACACGGCGGCCAGATGCACGATGGCGGAAACTCCGCGAACGGCGTCTATCAGGCTTGAAGGCTCGAGAATATCGCCGGTCACGGCTTCAGTTGCCTCTGCGCAGGCCTTCCCCGCCCGGAGCAAGACACGGCAGACAAAACCGGCCTCTGCCAGCCGCGGCAGAAGTCGCTCGCCAACGAGCCCGGTGGCTCCGGTGATCAATACGGTCATTTGCTCAATCCTTTCGCAACAGGGTCTGCAATCGTTCGGTCGCTGATTTGAGGACGCGGATGGTCGTGGCCAGATCGACCTCGTCGATCCCGCCGAAGGCAGCGTCGTGAATGAAAGAAAGATCAGGAATTCTGCGCCACAGCGCCTCACCTGCGGCTGTCAGCGTCAGCAGACGTTGACGCTGATCGCCGCCATCCGAGGTCTGTGCGACCAAGTCCTTTCGGACCAGCGTGGCGATGATTCCGCTCAGGGTCGCCCTTTCGAGTTCAAGTGCGCGACCGAGGTCTCGCTGGACTGACGGGCCGTTGTTGACGAGATACCAGAGAACATACCATTGCGTGGATCCCAGATCGAAGGGCCGCAAGCGCTCGTCCATGAGGGCCCGGCCCGCGAAGTAACACCGCTTCGTCCATGCCCCCACTGAGAGATTTTTGGTGTCCGCCTGATCGTGCATGGGAAAGCCTGCCCATTTCGTTTGCTACCATACGATAATTGCAAGGTAGCGAACGAATGTCAACGCGGGTTCGGATGAGGTAATCTCAGAGTGCTGAGCCAGAAAGCTGGACAGCGTCTTCGACGAAAGCGGCGCGATGGAGCGGGCAATCCAGGCGACCATCCACGATGCGGCAACGGCCAAGGTAACCGTGGCCCTCAGGGCGTTAGCGTCGGCCCGCCTGTGCCCGGCAGTGCCTGTCACGACAGCGATGTCATGGGCGGATGCTATCGCCACCGCTTCACATGGTCGATGAGTGCCCGAAGCTTCGGAGCGAGATTGCGCCGGCTGGGGTAGTAGAGAAAGAAGCCGGCAAAGGGAGGGCAATAGTCCTGAAGGAGAGGGACCAACTGACCGGATTTCACATAGGGCTTGAACGTGTCTTCCATCCCGAAGGTGATGCCGCCGCCGGCACAGGCTGTGCGGATCATAAGCCACATGTCGTTGGTGGTGATCTGGGGATCAACTGCCACATCGAAATCGCGCCCATGCTGGCCGAATTCCCAACGATAAGGCGCGCTGTGTGGCGCTGGACGCCAGCCTATACACCGATGGGCAGAGAGCTCCGAGGGATGTTCGGGTCTGCCGAAACGCTCAATGTAGGACGGCGCCGCGAAGGCGCCCTGGCGCTGCTCGCCCGACACCGGAACGGCAATCATGTCCTGATCGATGACTTCGCCCAGACGGACCCCCGCGTCATAGCCTTCCGCGACAATGTCGAATTCCTCGTCCGTGACGGTCACATCGATCTGAATGGCGGGAAAGGCGTCCGCGAAACGCGCCAGAAGCGGCCCTGAGATGAACTGTTCGGCGATGGATGACACCGCCAGCCTCAACAGTCCGCTCGGTGCGCTGTCGCGGTCCGCCGTCGCGTCGAGCGCCAGTCCGACTTCGGAAATAGCCGGCGCCACCCGCTGATACAGCCGTTCACCGGCCTCTGTGAGACTGACACTGCGCGTGGTGCGCTGTACGAGCGCTACACCCAGCTGATCCTCGAGACGGCGGATGGTCTGGCTGACGGCTGGCCTTGTGACGCCCAAATTCTCCGCGGACACGCGAAAGCTCCGCGCTTCGGCGACTGCCAGGAAAACAGAGATGCCATTCAGATCGATCGCTATTGGTTAGAATTAGTTACCATCGTGGTCATCATTGGGCAAGTTGTTCGCTCTCCTTGGCGCGTCTATCTTGGATCTCACAACCAGGAGACAGCGATATGACGCTTGATCACTACAAACTTCTTGGACGATCGGGCTTGCGAGTTTCGCCGTTGAGCCTCGGAACGATGACCTTTGGTTCCGACTGGGGATGGGGGGCGGACGGCGACGAGGCCCGCCGTATCTTCGATCTCTATGTCGACCGGGGCGGCAACTTCGTCGACACGTCGGTAAATTACACCGACGGCCGCGCCGAGCGGCTGCTCGGGACCTTCTTCGGCGACAAGCGCGAGCGGATCGTCCTTGCAACGAAATTTACGATGGCGCGGGAACCGGGCAACCCGAACTCCGGAGGCAACCACCGCCTGAACATGGTGCGCTCCGTCGAGCAGAGCCTCACGCAGCTCGGCACGGATCGCATCGACATTCTTTATCTCCATGCATGGGACATGACGACCCGGCCGGACGAGGTCATGCGAGCGCTCGATGACCTCGTTCGGACCGGGAAAGTCCTCTATCTCGGCATCTGCAATACGCCTGCATGGCGGGTTGCACAGATGCAGACGCTCGCTGACATCCGCGGCTGGTCTCCTTTCGTGGCGCTACAGATCGAATACAGCCTCGTGGAGAGGACCGTCGAGCATGAGCTCCTGCCGACGGCTGCGGCTTTGGGCCTCGGAGTACTTCCGTGGTCGCCGCTCGGCGGTGGCGTGCTCACGGGCAAATATTCCCTTGCCGACGTGGAGGATTCGCAAGAGGCGACGGTGTCTGCCAGCCGGAAGGGTGTCATAGCTTCGTCCGGGCATCTGAACGGACGTGCGATCGAAATTGCGGACGAGGTTCGGACCGTCGCCGAGGAGACCAACTCCACACCATCACGGGTGGCGCTTGCATGGACGCTGACCAATCCGAGCGTCGTCTCGCCCATTGTCGGCGCCCGCACGCTCGCCCAGGCCGAGGACAATCTCGCATCTCTGGATCTGGTGCTCACACCGGAACAACTGGATCGTCTCGACCGGATCAGCGCACCGAGCCCCGTCTTTCCCGCTCGCTTCACGCAACGCCCCCTCGTCCAGCAACTGATCTTCGGCGGCGCCGCTGTCGAACGCCGGGACTGACCGTTCAAACGACGTGATGCCTGTCGACGGTGTCGCAGCTTCATTGCCGGTCTATCGGCCCGAACAAGCTCTCAGCAAAAGGAAAGGACCGATACCATGACCATTCTTCCGACACGCCAGTGGGTCGCCGGCGCAAGCCGAACAGCTCTCGTCACACTGGGATTGCTGTCGCTCGCCCTGCCGGGTGCAGCCTTTGCCACCACTGTGGCAACGCAGATGCAGGCTCCGGACAGTGCCGCGATCGAACGGCAGAACCGGGCGATCGTGGAAGCCGCCTTCGAAAAATGGCGCGGGGGTACCTATGTCTTCGCGGAACTTCTCGCTCCCGACGTCGTGTGGACGATCCATGGCTCCGGACCGGTCGCCGGCACCTATCGCAACCAGAAGGATTTCATCGAACAGGCATCACGTCCCCTGACCAGCCGTCTCGCGACGCCGGTCGTGCCGGAGGTGCACAACATCTTTGCCGACGGAGACACCATCATCATCCGCTTTGACGGAACGGCGACCACGACCTCGGGCGCACCTTATCGCAACCAGTTTGTCTGGATATTCAAGATGAAGGACGGCCTCGTCGTTAATGCGGAAGCCTTCCTGGACCTCGTTGCCTATCAGCAGGTCGTCGACAACAACGCCCCGCGTTCCCAATGACCGACGCCTGCGGTTTCGGCAGAACTGAGTGTCTGCCGAACCGACACCGCGCGCACATGCGCGATCGCCTCCAGACCGAGAACAGAAACGCTTAACGGAGCCCGACCATGCGACAGCCATTTGCAGCACTCATCACAGCGGCCACCCTTTCGATCCAACCCGCAGAAGCACAGGAGACCAACTTGCAGCCGAACCATCCCTATGTTGGCATGTGGGTCACCGACGACAACCGTGTTCGCCATGAACTTCTGCCGAGCGGTCGTTATGTCGAGGCCCGCGGTCAGCGTGAGCGAGCCTATGAGGGCCGCTACGAAGTCGATGGGACGCATATCGAGTACTGGGACGACACGGGCTTCACTGCCGACGGCGATTTCGTCGATGCCAACACATTGCACCATGGCGGCATGATCTTGCGTCGCAAGCCAGCGACGCCCTGACATACCAGGCGAGCATCCGCAATGCGAAACGGCTAAAAGCGATGGGTGCCGCAGGTCTACCTCATCCATCTGACGGGGTCGGATGCCATTCACCATCGCCCCGTCATCGTGACCTGTCCACCTCTCGCAGGAGGTCGATGAAGGCCCGTAACGGGGACGGCACGTGCCGGCTGCGCGGGTAATAGAGTGCCAGCCCCGGTGTCGGCGGACACCACTCGTCAAGTACGGTCACGAGTTGGCGGGACTCCAGAAACGGCCGGGCGAAGTAATCCGGCACATAGGCAATGCCACGGCCGTCCACCGCCGCCTGCACGAGAAGATCATTGTCATCGAGGGTGAGGTTGCCCGGTACATCGATCACGACTTCGGCGCCGCGTTTTGAGAACTCCCAGCGATAGCGCTTTCCGCTCGGCAGACGTTGGCGGACGCAGCAATGCGCATAAAGATCGTCGGGTGTTTGCGGTCTCGCCTTGCTGTCGAGATAGGACGGCGCCGCCACGGCGACGAAACGCACGTCGCCGCCGAACTTCACCGCGACCATGTCTTTCGGGACGGTTTCCAGCAGGCGTATTCCGGCATCGAAACCCTGTTCCACGATATCGACGAGCCGGCCTTCCGAAACCAGATCAAGCTCGACGTCGGGATAGAGATCAAGAAATCGCGGCACGACCTCTGCGAGGAGAATGCGCGCGCCGCTCTTGTTTGCATTAATCCGCAGTGTGCCGCTCGGGGTGCCGCGTTCCTCCGACAAGGTATCGAGCGCCTGATCGAGTTCCTGGAGGACCGGATCGAGGCGCGCGAGCAGGCGAGCGCCGGCCTGGGTCAGCGACACGCTGCGTGTCGTCCGGTTTAAGAGCCGCACGTCCAGTTTTGCCTCCAGTCCGATGATCGCGTGGCTGAGAGCCGAGCGCGAAACGCCCATGATGTCGGCTGCTCTGCGAAAGCTCTGGTGACTGGCCACCGCTGCAAAGGCGGCGAGATCGTTCAAACTAGGGCGTACCATTCGTGAAATATCCTCACCATCTTATCTCAAGTTGATGATCTTATATCACCAATGTTGATGTTTTACATTCGCATGGACAGAAGGAGTTCACATGCCGAAGACATGGTTTATTACCGGCGCTTCCTCGGGACTCGGTCTCGAGATGACGCAACAGCTGCTCACCCAGGGACACAAGGTAGTCGCAACGATCCGCCGCGCGGAGGCGCTGACGCAACTCAAGCGGGCTTTCGGCGAACGCCTCGATGTCGTTCCGCTCGATCTGGTCAAGCCGGAGAGTATAAGCTCGGCCGTCGAAGGCGTATTCGAGCGTCACGACCGGATCGACGTGATCGTCAGCAATGCCGGCTACGGCCTGTTCGGTGCTGCGGAAGAGCTCACGAATGGAGAGATCGACCGGCAAATCGCCACCAACCTTACCGGATCCATCCATCTGATCCGTGCAGCACTGCCCCTTCTTCGAAAGCAAGGCGGGGGACGGATCGTCCAGGTCTCGTCCGAAGGAGGGCAGATCGCCTATCCGGGCTTCAGCCTCTATCACGCAACCAAGTGGGGTATCGAAGGCTTCGTCGAATCCGTCGCACAGGAAGTGGGTCCCTTCGGCATCGACTTCATTATCGCCGAGCCGGGACCGACCGGCACGAATTTCGGGGCCAATCTCGTCCGTTCGACACCGATGGATGCCTACGATGAAACCCCTGCCGGGGCCGTTCGCCGGGCGATCAGCGACGGAAGCTTCGAGATCAAGGGAGATGCCGCGCGCACCGTAGCCGCAATCATATCAGCCGCCGAGAGCGAGACGCCGCCATTGCGGCTGGCGCTGGGTAGCACGGCCTATTCATCTATCTCACAGGCGCTTTCCGCACGCCTGTCTGCCCTTGAGGCGCAGCGTGGAGTGGCGAATTCCGCCGATCGGCAGGATCCGTGAACCGCAGCAGCGGCGGAAACACAGACCTCATGAACAGGAAGGAAAAAAACATGTCCATTCGACCAGCTATATTGGCCCTTGCCCTCAGCATTTCGTCTTCTGCCTTCGCGCAGACTGCCGCAGAAAATCAGGTAGTAGGCACTTGGCGGATGATGTCGGCGACGATTGATCCCGGTGGAAAAAATATCTCCGCCTATGGAGAGAAACCCAACGGTCTTCTCGTCTTCACTCCCGACATGCACTTCGTGGAAGTTCTCACCGACGCCGACATCCCGCGGTTTGCTTCTAACGCTCGCGGTGAGGGAACGGATGATGAAAATCGCATGGCCATGTCACGCAGTATCGGGTTTTTCGGAACCTACACCCTTGATGAGAAGGGAGAATTCAGCGGAAACCGTGTCGAAGGGGCGACATTTCCGAACTGGGTTGGCAGCGTGCGCACACGTGATGATCTGAGGCTGGTCGTTGACGGCGACCGCATGACTGAACAATTCCGGAGGCCGGAAGGCACTGAAATCAGGATCGAATGGCAGCGCGTCAAATGAGGCACCGGAGGGCGGTCCTCTGCAAAGGCCCTTCGACCATGACCAAAAACGAAGTTGAGCTATCCGGAGGAAAGAGCCATGCTTTTCAATCGCCGTTCCATGTTCAGGGCAGGAGCCGTAACCGCGCTGGCGCTTTCAACGCCTCAGATCATGACATGCGCTGCCTTCGCGGCCGCTCCACCGAAATCGGACATCACCAACACCGGTTTTTACCGCTTCATGCTGGGTGAATTTGAGATCACCGTCATCCTGGATGACATGCGGACATTTGACGGACCTCATCCGACCTTCGGCGCCGATCGGGATGCCGGTGAGGTCCGGTCTCTGATGGAGGCGAACTTCCTGCCGTCGAATCGTATGGTCGGGCAATTCAACCCGGTGCTTGTGAACACAGGGACGGACCTCATCCTATTCGACACCGGCAACGGGCCGGAGGGCAGGGAGTTTGGAACCGGGCAACTGGCGAGCCGCATCGCGGCATCGGGCCATGCGTTGTCCGACGTAACAATCGTGGCGATCTCTCATCTGCATGCCGATCACGTCAACGGGCTCATGGAAGGCGATCGTCCGGCGTTCAGCCGGGCACGATATGTCGTCGGCCGAGCGGAATGGGACTTCTGGACTTCATCTGACTTTGCAGGAACGTCGGCCGCCATGCATGCGACCGCCATTCAGAGAAAGGTCCTGCCCCTCAGGGAGAAAATGACCTTCATTTCCGCTGATGTATCGATAGCGCCGGGTGTTACAAGCATGGCGGCCGCCGGACACACGCCGGGTCACATGGCATTCTTACTAGAATCGGCCGGCCGCAGACTGCTGCTGACGGGAGATACGGCAAACCATTTCGTTGCCTCTCTGCAGAAGCCGGATTGGGAAGTTTTTTTCGACATGGACAAAGGCGCCGCTGGCAGCAGTCGCAGAAGGATATTCGGTATGCTGGCTGCCGAGAAAATCCCGTTTATTGGCTATCACATGCCTCATCCGTCGGCCGGCTATGTCGAGCCGCTCGGCACAGGTTTCCGTTTCGTGCCGGTGAGCTATCAATTCCTTATATGACGTCGGCAAGAACGAGTTACTCCTTGGCCTGCCAATCGTAATTCTTCATATGGTCGAGAAACGTACGCATGGCGCGATTGGGAGAGGGCAGCTGGGCCTACTCGCCGCCGCAGGAGGGAAGGACCCCTCCTGCTGTTTCACGCGTCATCTTAATCCGATACTTGACGGTTCAGCGCTGAGTGCGTTTTCGAACAACGTTTTTCCTGGACCGGAAAGCCACTGTTCCACCCTCAACATGGGTCCGAACTCACGTTCGAGGGCAGCGATGTCTGCGATCCCTGCGACCACGCCGTTATCGACGAGAGCAGTCAGCCGTTTCAGAAAGTTATTCTCGCTCAGCAATTCCTCGGAAAACCGCTGGTAGTGAATAGGGCGGCCTGCCGCACGTGAGAAGGTGTCTTGCAGATCCTTGCCTGTGATGTCTTGTCCCGACAGTTCTATCACCCGGCCGGCATGGAGGTCTGGCTGGCAAAGGATCTGCGCGTTGATGCGCCCGAGGTCATGGAGCGCTATCATCTGCATCGACTGGTCCGGCTGCATGAAATATGTGAAGACTCCGGTGTTCAAACCCATTCCGGGGAGCATCATCATCTCCATGAAGCTAGCGGGGCGGGTGATTGTCGTGGCGATTGGCAAGCTGCGAACGTAGTCCTCGATGCGAGACTTGCTGTCGAAATGACCCATCCCAGTATGGCCCTTCCCCGCCGCTCCGGTTGAGGAATACACAAGATGAGCAACTCCATTGGACACCGCGCTGTCAACGACAGACTTGCCCTGCTCAACTTCCTGTTCATCTGTAAGCAAACCGGATGGGGAGCTCGTCTGCACGCTGAAAACGCCACGTATTCCGGTCATCGCGCGGTCGATCGATGCGCGATCGAACAAGCCACCCACCACCAGACTGACGCCGTGCGCGGCGAGTGACTTGGCCTTTTCGCTATAGGGGTCACGAACGAAGGCGCGAACCTCCCGGCCAGCTTCGCGCAGTGCCCGTGTCACCGCTCCCCCTTGCTGGCCTGTCGCTCCGAACACGAGAAACTCCGGCGTATTTGACATGTTAGTTCTCCTTGGTAACTTACGCAGTTACCATGTGGAACAATTGGAAAAAGCGCGCAAGACGGCACAATTTTGGTCCTCGGGCACACGAAGATAACCAATGGAAGTGAATGCAGGAGATGTAATGCCACGCGAGATAAATGGACGACCTGTGATTGAAACTCCGCGGGGACCGGTTTTGACACCTTGCGCCCCGGGCAGCGTGCTGGCTCGCCTTGGCGACAAATGGACGATCCTTGTCATCTCGATGCTTTCACTTTCCCCCGATGCACCGATGCGGTTCGGCGCCCTTCGACGCGGCATTCCCGATATCTCGCAGCGTATGCTGACGCTTACTCTTCGCAATCTTGAGAGGGATGGGCTCGTCGCACGGCACTATTACACCGAACTGCCACCACGCGTTGAATATGAGCTGACCGATCGCGGAAAATCGATGCTCAAGCCGCTTGCGGGATTCACGGACTGGATCCGCGACACATGGCAAGACATCGAAGCGTCGCGTAGCGAGTTCGATGCGGCCGAACAACGCCGGATTTAGAAGAAGCTCCGATCTGCTTCTACGCAAGCTGCTGGTCAAATCGCTTTAGGTCGAGGGCATCCTTCGCCTTCCAGTGATAGCTCCTCATGTAATCGAGAAACGCACGCATGGCTGCGCTCGGGAGGCGGCGGCTGGGGTAGTATAGAAACCAGTGCGGCAAGGTGGGGCTCCAGTCGCAGAGAAGCTCCACCAGCCGGCCGGTTTGGATATACGGCTTGGCGTAGTCATCGAAGACATGGGCGATTCCTCTGCCCGCTAGTGCAGCTTGCAGTTCGTTGTGTGCAGAACTCACCGTCAAGCGTCCAGTTGGAGTGACTTCGATCTCTTCGGTTCCCTCGTCAAAGCGCCAGGTGACGAGCGTGCCACCAGGGAAACGGCGTCTTATACAGTCGTGATCAACGAGTTCGTGCGGCGTCTGCGGCTGTCCGCACCTATTGATATAGTCAGGTGAAGCTATGATTGCATAACGAAGTGCGGGTCCAAGCGGCAGCGCAATCATGTCCTGGGCCAGCTGCTTGCCGAACCTGACGCCGGCATCGAAACCCTGTTCCACGATATCGATGACGGCCGCATCGCTGATGATCTCGATCTTCACCTCGGAATAAGCATCCATGAAGTCGAATACCAGCGGGCAGAGAAAATGATCGACGGCCGGTGCCGGCGCGTTGATCCTAAGAGTTCCGGATGGGCTATCACGCAATTCGTCGACCTCTGCGATTGCGAGCCTGATGTCGCTCAACGCGGGTGCCAGACGTTCGAGAAGACGTTGTCCAGCCTCCGTCGGGGACACGCTCCTCGTCGTTCGATTAAGAAGCCGGATACCCAGAGCCTCCTCCAGAGCGTTCATTGTTTGGCTTAACGCCGATGATGAGATCCCTCGCTCGTGCGCAGCTGCGCGGAAACCGCCACAGCGCACGATGGCCACGAACACATCGAAGCTATCCAGACGAATAGGGTCCATTGGGAAGTTTCTCTAATCAAGCTGATAAACTTACCGCAGGTTATCAGATCAATCGCCCCATGTCATGGTGAGCTTAGAGCTTATCGCCGTGCTCGATCTGCTTCCTTTAGCGGGCAGTTCGACCAGCCAAGCCAATGAAGAGTGTCCAACGTAGAAGGGAAGACCGATGAATGCCTTCACCCTCAACAGACGTGCTATCATGCTGTCCGCTGTCGCAGGCGCATCGAGCATGCTCATCCCAAGCCTGGGTGGCTCCGGCAGAGCCAACGCCCAGGCCGCGTCCCCGGTGGCCGGCAATGCCGGTCACTACCGCTTCCGCGTCGGCGAAATAAGTGCGACTGTCTTGAGCGATGGTGTGATTGGTGGCCCGCCCCGCGTCTATGCAAGCAACGCGCCGGAAGCCGAGCTTCAGGAGGTCCTGCGGCAAGCATTTCTTCCGACCGACCATATGACGCTCAACCTCAACACGCTGCTAATCGAAACCGGTGGCCGGCGGATTCTGATCGAAGCCGGAGCCGGCAAGACCATGGGCCCGAATGGCGGGCGCATCTTCGATAACCTCGCGGCAATCGGTCTCGATGCCGCGGACATCGATGCGATCGTCATCTCCCACACCCATCCCGACCATGTCGGCAATCTGAGAACCGCAGACGGTGGCAAGGCCTTTCCCCGCGCCACGGTCTTCGTTCCGAAGGCCGACTGGGACTTTTTCGTCCGCACCGATCCGGATCTCTCCTACATGCCGGTGCCGGAGGAATTCCGTCTGCGCTTCGCCGCAAACATCAAGAACAGCCTCGAGCCGTTCATGAACGATGTCGAACTTTATGAAGCCGGCGCCGAGATCGTGCCGGGTCTGACGACCATCGTCGCATCCGGGCACACGCCGGGCATGGCGACCTTCCTTGTCCATTCCGGGAGCGACCAGTTGCTACTGACCGCAGACCTTGCTTATCACCCTGTTGTCAACATCGACAGGCCCTGGCTTCCGGGCCCGGACCGCGACAAGGAGACGGCCTTATCTTCCCGCCGGCGCATCTTCGACAGGGCCGCTGCAGAGCGCATGCCCGTGCTTGGCTTCCACTATCCATTCCCCGGTCTTGGTCGGATGCTCAAGACCGATGGTGGCTACGCCTGGGTACCAGCCAATTGGCAGTTCTGACGGCTAACGAAACAGGAGCGATCTCATGGACCAGTCAAAGATCAACAGACGCAGCTTCCTTGGCACGATAAGTGCGGCGGCGACAGGGCTGGCACTTGCCACCAACGCTGCGGCGCAAACCCAGAAAACGAATGTGGTGTCGCCAGCCACTGGATCAAGCCCGGACGTGCTGACCCGCACCTTGCCGCGTACCGGCGAAAGGGTCACAGCTCTGGGTCTCGGCACTTTCCTAACCTTCGACCTGAAGCCCGGGGATCGCCGCGACGCTCTGCGCCAGGTCTTCGAACGGTACGTCGCCGCAGGCGGTCGCGTCGTCGACACGTCGCCACTCTACGGCTCGGCAGAAGTCAGTGTCGGCCAGTTCATGGGCGAGTTCGAAGGGTCCGACGAGATGTTCCTCGCCAACAAGGTCTGGTCGACAGGAGAGTATCTCGGAGACGAAAGCCACGCCGTTGAAAGCTTCCGGCAATCGCGCATGCGAACATGGCGTGAAACGATCAATCTCATGCAATGCCACAGCATCACCAATGCGCCGGTCGTCATTCCGCTGATGAGGGCATGGAAGAAAGAAGGCCTCATACGCCATGTCGGCGTGACCCATCACGAGTCGGCAGCGCAGGACCAGCTATTGGCGATCGTCCAACGCGACGACGTCGATTTTATCCAGACGAACTACTCGATCTTCAACCGGGATGCCGAGCGCCGCCTTCTTCGAGCCGCGGCCGACAAGGGCGTCGGCGTGCTCATCAACCTGCCGCTTGAAAAGGCGCGCCTGATGAAAATCGTCGAAGGACAGCCGCTTCCCGGTTTCGCCGAGGAGTTCGGCGCGACGAGCTGGGCGCAATTCTTCCTGAAATGGGTCATGGCGCACCCGGCCGTCACAAGCGTGCTCTGCGGCACGTCGAACCCCGACCACATGAGTGATAATGTCCAGGCGATGACAGGCCCGCTTCCGGACGAGCGCATGCGTGCCCGCATGGTCGCACATATGGAAACGATTCCCGGCTTCGGCTCCATCGGCACGATGCCGTGGTATCCCGGCAAAGAGAATATGTATTCCGGCCTGATCCGAGAGGCACAGGCGAATGCCGCGCAGCGCCTGCGGTAACGCCGCCTCGATTAATCCGCCATCACCTTAGAACAAATCACTGGGAGACCGACTTTGCTTTCCACGAGACGCTCGCTTCTGACGGCCTTTCTGACGCTGCCTCTCATCGACGTGGCGAGAATGAAGGCGTTCGCGCAGGCCGCTCCCGAACTCCCGCTTACTCTTGCATGTGACGATGGAGACGAACCGACCCTTGAACGGGAAGCCGGTCCATTCTTCAGGCCACACTCGCCGCTCAATCGGGATCTCTATCCGGATGCGCCCGGAGGCGAGCGAATTACCGTCGCCGGTTTCGTGCTCGACAATCGTTGCCGACCGCTTGGCGGCAGCCTCGTTGAAATCTGGCACGCCGATGAGAACGGTGACTACGACAGCGTGGGTTTCCGCCTGCGCGGACACCAGTTCACCGACACCCACGGACGCTGGTGGTTCAATACCATCGTACCCGCGCTTTATCCCGGCCGCACGCGTCATTTCCATTTCAACGCCCAGCGCCCAGGTGGGCGCGTCCTCACCACCCAACTCTATTTTCCCGGAGAGCCCAGAAACGCCGGAGACGGGCTGTTTCACGAGGCGCTACTCCTCGACATGAAGCAAACCGGTGACGGAAAGTTCGGACGGTTTGATTTCGTGATCTGACCAAGGAAGGCGGCGGGAGAGGAGAGGGTTTAATCGCCCTACGACTTTCTCAACTTGCGTTGACGTGCATTCCGCCCATTTGCGCAGTTGACAGATACAAATCGCTCTCAACGCATCTTACGGCCGCTATTGAAAATCGGCTGCGGGACGCCGTAAAGCACGACGTCCGGACAACGCGAAGGGCAAATCAGGCGTTGAAGCCGGCGTCCACACTGAGAACCGCACCGGTAATCAGACTTGCAGCCGGACCGGCCAGAAACGCCACCGCGCTGGCGACTTCACGGGGCTCGCCAAACCGGCCGAGCGACGTGAGGCTGCGCTGATAATCAGCATTCTCGCCATTGGCCGGGTTCATGTCCGTGTCCGTTGAACCGGGAAGAACAAGATTGACGGTGATGCCCTGAGGCCCGAGTTCGCGCGAAAGGCCCCGCGTGAACGACAGAAGCGCCGACTTCGACATGGCATAAGCCGTCACACCCGGGAAAGGCACACGCTCCGCCAGGGAGGAGCCGATAGAGATGATCCGGCTCCCCGATGAGAGATGCGGGATCGCCGCCTGTGAGAACAGGACGGGCGCACGAACGTTCACATCAAGCATGGCCTGCAGGTCGGCGAGTGCCAGATCCGCGGTCATGCCGGCGGTTCCGATGCCTGCGCTGTTGATTAGAATATCAAGCCCTCCAAGTGTGCCGACCGTCTGGCTGACGGCGCGACGGATGGCATCCGGGTCGGCGCTGTCGGCCTGAATGGCAAGCCCACGCCGGCCTTTTTCCTCGATAGTCTGAACGACCGATGCAGCCCTGTCTGCGGAGCGCTGATAGGTGAACGCGACATCCGCGCCATTCTCAGCCAGCGCAATTGCGATCGCGGCGCCTATTCCCCTCGAGCCGCCATTCACCAAGGCACGTTTTCCCAGCAATTCCATCATTGTTACCTTTATGCAGTGATCGATGCATAAATAGGTAGGGTCATTGCAAATTGCCGTCAACGGATTTATGCAGTGGTCGATGCAAAATTACGTTTTGACCTCTCCAGAGCATTCAGAGCCGACCCACCGCTCACGCGGCCGACCGCGGGAATTCGACCGCCAGGCTGCGCTTGCCGCCGCGACAAGACTGTTCTGGATCAAGGGTTATGAGGCTGCCTCCATCGCAGATCTAACGGAAGCGATGGGGATCGGCACGAAGAGCCTCTATGCAGCCTTCGGCTCAAAGGACGCACTCTATGCGGAGGCCCTCCGATATTACTACACGACCTACGAGGGGTTGGTCTGGACGCGCTTCAGGGCTGCTTCGACCGCGAGAGACGCAGCGCTGGTATTTCTTCAGGATTCCGCCATCGCCATGACCGGTGGAGATTGCGATCTGCCCCACGGGTGCATGGCAACGCTCGCCGCTGTAGGCAGCGAAGGACACTCCGAACTGGGCGAACTCATGCGAGTGACTCGTGCAGGGGGTTTCGATCTCCTCAAAGCGCGCTTCGACCGAGCGAAGAACGACGGTGATCTAAAGGCCACGGCAGATACGACCAAACTGGCGAGGTTCGTGCAGACAGTCCAAAGCGGCATGGCAATCCGCGCCCGCGATGGAGCGGACCGCGCCGAACTGCACGCTGTGGCGGAAATTGCGCTTTCCGGCTGGGACAATATCACCGGCAACATCGATCACAGGATGCAGGGCAAGGCTTGAACTCTTTGGCCGAGTGCTGAAGGAACGCGTCGGGCTGTGATGGAATGTCCGGTGCCTGCCGGATTCAGCCGGAACAAGAATAGCCATGCAGGTCGAGCTGCTGCTGGCTAGGATGGATTTTTCTGACCATCGAACAACAGATCCTGATGCGCCGGTTCGAATGCCCTGCGCGGTCTTCGTCGACTGATGCGATAGACGGCCGCGGGTGGAATATTGGCGAGGGTGCATCCGATATACGTTGCCTTCAGGCCCAGACGGTCAAGCAAGGGTCTGGCGATCGGACATTTCGGGCCGTAAGTGAATTGGTAGAATGCTCCACCATAGCGAAGATGCGAAAATGCGCCCTCCAGGATAGCATGCACTTTACGCGTCGACATCGACAGAAGAGGAAGGCCACTTACGACGGCACCTACAGGCGCCAATGCTTGCAGCGACACCTTGCTCAATTTGGCAGCATCCATCTCAATGATTCTTGCAGTCGGAAAACGAAGGCTAAGCTGCGTCGCGAAGTCAGCGCCATATTCGATCAGCACGAGGTTTTCTTCAGCGACACCTTGATGCAGCAAGGCCTGTGTGAAAACGCCTGTCCCCGGGCCCAGTTCAATGACTGTGCCCTTCTCCGCAGATATCTCGGCTGTCATGAGAGAAGACAGCGCACGCCCTGACGGTGTAACGGAGGCGACCCGGAGGGGAGCGGAAAGCCACGCTCGAAAAAACAAAAGCGCATCAGCAGTCCTATTCGTCATCGCTTGCTGGCTCCCGGATTCAGGCGCATCGAATATCCTCGCTGAAGCCGCCACACCAAGGCTGCGAGTACTTCCGCGACAACAAGCAGGACCAGTATTTTCAGGGCGAGCGCGGACGAATTGATGCCAGGAATGGCCAGCACAGCCAGGTAGCCGGCCGCGATGAACAAGCCGTTCCACAGAACGATGCCGACTGCTATGCCGGATACAAACCGCAGCGTATTCGTGCCTAAAAGCCCGGCCGCTACGGGCGAGATCAACCGCACGGTGGGAATGAGTTGCGACAGGATCGTGAGCGCTCGTTCCCGGGCACGCAGGGAGGACAATGTCCAGTCGATGCGTGGCTGGGATAGACCCACCCATCTGCCGGCCGAGTGGAGAAGCCCTACAGACCTTTTTCTTCCGACAGCGCGTACGAGAAGATAGAGACCGAGGGCGCCCATAAAACTCCCGACCGTAGTCGCGATGACAGCGGTGTGGAGGGACCAGACATCGTCATCGGCCGCAATGCCTATGGCAACGAGAACCCCATAGGAGGGGAGGGCAGGCAAGAAGCGTTCCGCCAGCCCGATCGCAAACAGCCCGAATATGCCGTATACCGCAATCCAGTCGACAAGGTTTCCGAGCGGGTCCATATCTCACCCCTCCCGTCTGATCGTTGTCGCGTCCAGACCGGAGAGCTCGGGAGGAGGAACTTGTGCATCGAACGATATCCCCGTCAGCCTTTCCGAAATCTCCCACAGCTTATGCGCCACATGCTTCTCCAGCGCCTGTCGCGGGAGCTGCGCTTCTGTCGGGTGTCCACGGGTTTCGCCCAGTTTATCGGGGCCGTAATAGCTGCCGCCACGGGCTTTTGGAGATGTCGCCGCGAACAAGGTCGGCAGCGCGCCTTGCGAAACCGGCTGGAACAGAAACCACATGAACGACCTGAGGAGGCCTTGAGCGCTGCGGCGACCGGGGCCGTTGTGAAGCAGATCTGTGCGCGATATTCCCGGGTGTGCTGCGATACTGGTAATACCCCAGCCCGCTTCTTCGCTCCGTCGTTGCAGTTCGAAAGCAAACATCAGACATGCCAGCTTCGACTGACCGTAGACAGGCATGGGCTTATAGCCCCGCTCCGCTTGCAGATCGTCGAAGTTGATCGCGACGTTTGCGCCTCGCACAGCAATGCTGGAAAGCGTCACGACGCGCGGGTCTTGTGCCCGCATGAGCAACGGCAGGAGGTAGCCCGTCAGAGCAAAATGGCCGAGATAGTTGGTGCCGAACTGCAGCTCGAATCCATCCTTGGTCGTCTTTCGCGCTGGCGGCGTCATGACGCCAGCGTTGTTGATAAGAACGTCGATATGGTCGCGCGTTTCTTTCAGTCTTGTGGCCAGAGCTTCGATCGACGCGAGGTCAGCGAGGTCAACAGTCTCCAGTGCGACCGATGCCTGGGGCGCCTTTTCCTTGATGCGCCGAATAGCGTCGGCACCTTTCGTCGGATTGCGCCCTGCGATAATCACGTCGCCACCGGCTCGGGCCAGCGCAAGCGCGTCTTCGAAGCCCAGACCGCCGGTTCCGGTGATCAGGATCGTCCGGCCCTTTTGAGACGGCATATCGTCAAGTGTCCACGGTTGTGACATCATCAAATCCTTTTGTTTCTGGTGGGGCAAGATCGCCCGCCGAAGACGCATTGTTCGGGACACGTCTTCGGCGGACAGAAGGTCGCCATGGGGTGAGGCGACCTTTCACGGATCCGGAGCCGGGGCGCTTCCGGGTCCGAGCCTATTCGATGGCGGCGATACTTCGCCGAGGGGCGGCCTTGCCGCGACCTCGCGCGTTCGCTGCATCCAGGCCGGATATTCCGGAGCGATCTTACTGACAGCCTCCAATTCGATGACCTCATCCGCACTGAGCGTGACTTCCGAAGCTCCGACACTGTCATCGAGCTGAGCGATCGTCTTCGCACCGACGATGACGCTTGTGACGTGCGGCTGGTGCAGCAGCCACGCCAGCGCAATCCTTGCAACGCTGACACCCTTGTCGGCGCCGATGCGTTCCATCACATCGATCACGTCATAAGCTCGATCCATGGCGACCGGCGGAAAATCGAAAGTTGTCCGCCGGCTACCTTCCTCGCCCTGCTTGTCGCGGCCGAACTTGCCGCTAAGCAGCCCGCCTGCAAGCGGGCTCCAAACCAGAAGACCGAGTCTTTCGGCCTTGATGAGCGGAACGATTTCCCGCTCGATATCGCGGCCTGCGAGGGTGTAGTAGTTTTGCGAGGTGGCGATCTTCGCGATCTGAAGGCGCTCGCTGTGGCCCAGCGCCCGCGCCATCTGCCAGGCCGACCAGTTCGACACGCCGACATAACGAACCAGACCCTGCTGGACCAGCGCATCCAACGCAGCAAGGCTTTCCTCGATCGGAGTTATGTTATCGACGTTATGAAGCTGGTAGAGATCGATGTAATCGACCTGTAGTCGCCTTAGACTGGCCTTGACGCTATCCAAGATGTGGCCCCGGGAATTGCCGGCGTCGTTTGGCCCTTGGCCCATGGGCCCGCAGACCTTGGTTGCGATAACCACGTCCTCTCGTCGGACACCCAGGTTTTTGAGTGATCTACCGATCATCTCTTCCGATACGCCATTTGAATAGATGTCGGCGGTATCGATAAAGTTGATCCCGTGCTCAAGTGCGCGGGCGATCAGAGCCTGAGCGTCGTCTTGCTGGACGTTACCCATATTAGCCCAGATCCCCTTGCCGCCGAACGTCATGGTGCCCAGGCACAGCTCCGAGACAAAAAGGCCCGTGTTTCCTAATGTGATGTATTTCATGACGAGCGTGTCCTGAGAGAGGGTCCGGTTGCGAACCCGCTGCGGCGCATGTACGCCGCAGCGGGCATCATCAGGCGATTCCGCCATTCGCGAAGACGTTTTGACCATCGATCCACGCCCCGTCCTGCGAGCAGAGAAGGCCTATGACATTTGCGATATCCTCTGGCTGGCCCAGCCGACGAAGCGGGGTTGCTTCCGGTATGCCGCGAAGCGCCTCTTCCCCGTGCTGACGCAAGAGTTGGGTATCGACGGCGCCTGGCGATATCGCATTGACCGAAATGTTGCGACCGCCCAACTCCTTGGCAAGAACGCTGGAGTAGATCTCCTGCGCCGCCTTGGTTGCGGCATAGGCTGCCGTGCCGGGAGGACTCATTTTGATGATACTTGAGCTCAGGCTGATGATCCGGCCACCATCGCGGACGCGTCGTGACGCCTCGCGCAGCACGTTAAAGCTCCCTTTGATATTGGTGGCCATCATCCGGTCAAAGGCCTCGTCGGTCATCTGACTGAAAGGACCGACGTTCATGATGCCGGCATTATTGACGACGATATCGACGCCACCGAAGGCTTCGTCATTAGCGTCGAAAAGTGCGTTGACGGCAGCCGGATCCGCCACATCTGCCTGGCGAACGATGGCACGGCCGCCAGCGGTCTCGATATCGCGAACGACCTGCTCGGCAAACTCGCGATTGGTAAGGTAGTTCACAGTCACGGCGAAACCATCCCGCGCCAGACGCCGGGCGGTGGCTGCACCAATGCCGCGGGAAGAGCCGGTAACGATCGCGCCACGCTTGTCACTTGGTTGGGCGATAGCGCCAGTATCGGACGATTGGGCCGATGCGATGCCGCTCATGGCGATAGCGGATGGCACGGCTGCCGCGAGGGCGAGGAATGTGCGCCGGGAATTGTCTGTGTTGGACATTGGAACATCTCCTAAGAAGTTTCGAATGGTTCAGCCTGCAACGGCGGTTTGCGGTCAGGGTTGGCGAAGCAAGGCGCCAACTCTTTGGTTTGCAATGAGGAGAGTGATGCCTGCCAGGACGGTCGAGAAAGGCACGATCAACAAGCCGAGGCCGAGGCCGTTTGAAATATCGGCTGCGCTGGCAGCATCGCTGACAACGCCAACGATCAGAGGGCCAAGTGCGGGGCCGAGGAGGCCGCTTCCGATCATGACGAGGCTGGTCGCCTGTGCCTGACGTCCAGGACCGGCGATCAGATGCGCGGCTCCGAAGCCCCAGGGCAACATGAATGAAAATGACAGCATTCCGGGCACGAAGAGCGCAATGGACATCCAGCCGGTCGGTGCAAACAGCGCCGCAGTTGTCGTTACACTGGCGATCAGGAACAGAATTGCCGGCGGGTCGAGCACCTTGCCGGAGCCTGAGCGAACAGCAAAATCAAACCAGCGTCCACCGCCCAATGTACCGATGATCCCCATCAATCCTTGCAACATGCCGAACGAAACACCGACCTCTGTCGCGGTAAAACCGTGGGTGCGGATCAGAAAAGGCATGGAGAAGGCATAAAAAGGCGCTCCTGCGAAGCCCAGGAAAACGGCGCCGGTGAACAACCAGCGGAACACCGGGGACGACAACAGGTCAAGGCTGGTTCGCAGAAAGGGTTCGTCGCGAGAGGCTGTACCTGGAAGCGGAGGGGTGGGGCCGGCAACAAGAATGGTCAACAATCCGATCAAGATGCCGATGGCTCCAGCACCGATCAAAACGACGCGCCAGCCGAAGACATCCGCAATCGCGCCGCCTGCCGCAAACCCCACCATCGTGCCTAGGGGGATACCCATTGCGAACAGACCGATTGCAAGACCGCGCCGCTCAGGTCCGATTTTGCGGACGATGAGAGCATGGCCAGCCGGGACGGCGCCAGCCTCTCCGAATGCGACACCGAAGCGTGTGAGGGCCAGGAACATGAAACTGGCTGCAAAACCACCGAGTGTGGTCATGACACTCCAGACCAGGACGCAGGACACCAGTACGAACCGGGGTGATCCCCGATCTGCTGCACGGGCAAGCGGCAATGAGAGAAGTGCGTAGCAAACCGCGAACGCAAGCCCGGTGAGTAGGCCTACCTCGGTGTCGGTCAGCGACAGGTCCGTTTTGATTTTTTCGGCCAGGATAAACGGCAGTATTCGATCGATCTGTGAGAACGCGTTGACCAGGAGAAGCACGATGCATATGGCGGCCATTCGCAGGCCTCTTGCGTATTCCCGGCTGGAGGCAATGGGCGGCGCTCGTGTCTCTGACGCGTCTATTGACCGGGCGACAATTTCTGTCATCTTGGGGTCACTCCTCGCTTGGTTGCACCCTTAAGCTAGATGGAGTGTCCAATGACCAGAATGCCCGAACCTTCAAGAAACTTGCCTATTCCTGCAGGAGAGGCGATGATGCCGGCGAGGAGCCACGTCTTGCCGTGGCCCCTGAAGCAACCGGAGCCCCGCTTGAATACGCCATTGCTCTCTGCCGTCACCGCCTACATCGAAGACCAAGGTGGCGGGCAAGGCCTGTTCCCGACGGCCATAGAAGGCTTCAATATCGTCCGCTCGTTTCAGTCGATGATGCCTATGCGCAACATCTATCGGCCGTCGCTATGCGTCGTGCTGGAAGGGGCGAAGGAGTTGCAGTTTGGCGATGAACATCTCAACTACCGCAGCATGGAGTGCTTGGTCGTCAGTGTCGGCGTCCCGGCGACCGGAAGGATCGTGGAGGCCAGTGCTGGAACGCCTTATGTCGGCGTCATGGTCGATTTCGACGTGGCAACCGTGCGGGAAGTCCTCGAACAATTGGATATACCGCCAGCGCAGTCGGACACGACCGGTCCTTGCGCTTTTATCGCCAAAGTGGATCAACCACTAGCCGATTGCATTCTCCGCCTGGTTCGACTTCTGGCAACTCCGAAGGCGATTCCGATCCTGGCGCCTTCGATCGTGCGCGAGATTTGCTATTGGCTGTTGAGCGGCCCGCATGGCGGCGAGATCTGCAAACTTGCCTGTCCGGAGTCAAACATCGAACGTGTGGTAAGGGCCGTATCCCTTTTGCACACCAACTTCGCGGAAACTTTGCGCGTCGATCAGTTGGCCGATGTTGCGCGGATGAGCCCGTCTTCGTTTCACCAGCACTTCAAGGCACTGACCTCGATGACGCCGCTCCAATTCCAGAAGCAACTACGGCTGTTGGAGGCGCGCCGCCTCATGGTCACGAAAGCCGCCAATGTTGCCGAAGCTGCGTACAAGGTCGGGTATGAGAGTGCGTCGCAATTCAGCCGAGAGTATTCAAGAACTTTTGGAATCGCGCCTAAACAGGATGCTCTAAACCAACAGCGCCTCCACAGTGAATATGCGAGCCGCACCATTCGATCCGCGTGATCTCAACAGGAAGCGGTTGCGGCTAAGGTGCAAACGGGTCGAGCTGAGCCGACACCTCTGGTTCCTAGGCCCAATCGGTCCAGACAGGCAAGAGCCATATCCAACTGGCGCAGGATGAAAAACGAGATCGTAGGTCGATGTATCTGGCGAGGACATCAGGACGTTCTGACAAAAGCGTTGTTGCCCGAAGCTGCGCCGGACACTTCCGAAGCTTGGTTCTTGCGCATTGGTCAAAACGCGTCGATCGACTTTATAACGCGGCGGTCGAGAGGCCTCTTTGATCCGATGCAGGGATGACGCCGCAGCTGTGAAAATTACCTGTAAGGTACAAGTCTCGGTGCAATCAGGCCCCCGCAACCAAATTCCATACCAATTCAATGGGCTCCGAGATAAATCGGAGCCCTCAGACCGCTGACAAACCCGCCGAAAATATCGACGGGTTTGTCAGCGGTCTGAGGCGCCCAAACGGGCGGCTTTTTTGTTGCCGACGCGGCAATAGCTCAGGGCTCCGAGGAAAACTCGCAGCCTCGCAGCCCTTTCTGCGTTCAAAAAAGCTCCTCCGCGTAGGTGTCGAGGAACTCTTTATGTTTCGTAACCGACCAATTGGCACCTGCTCGAAATCATCGAATTTGATGACCTGCACTGAACCAATTCCGTGCGCTATCCCGCTCTATCGAACGCGAGCGAGCGGAATTCCGCTTGCATTCGTCCCCTGAATAATGTAGCGGAATTCCGCATATCTACCATCAAAGAGCGGTATTCCGCATGGCGCACACGATTTTCAATATCCTCGGCACGCAACTGCACGAAGCCCGGGTCCGACGCGGCCTGAGTCAACCACAACTGGCCATGCGGGTCGGGCGAGATCGAGCGCGGATCTCCGAACTTGAGCGCGACCTGAGCGGTGACCGATCGGGCCGCGATCGGCTCACTCTATTCGCCGAGATATGCGATGCGCTTGATCTTGTTCCCGTTCTCGTTCCCCGCTCTCGCGCCCTTGAAGTCCGTGCCTTGGTCAGTGAGACCGACAAAGAGGAGCGACGCGCGCAACCCGGCCGCACGGCTTTCGACGAATTGTTCGTCGATCTCGGCGCCGAGGATGAGGGCGAACGCTGATGCCGAAAAAAGAGCCCGCTATCCTTGGCGTCCATCTTCTCGATTATGCGCGTGGGCCGGTCCGGGTCGGCACATTGACACGAGACGGGGATGGAGGCGTCGTGTTCTCGGTTGCAGAACCGTATCTCAGAGACACCCAGCGCCCTAACCTGAGCCTCGGCTGGTATGATCCGGACAGCGATAAAAACACCCGTGCCCGGCTTGCCTATCGCGGAGACAAGATCGGTCTGCATGGAACATTGCCTCCATGGTTTGCCGGATTGCTGCCTGAGGGCGCCCTTCGCGAACTGGTTCTCAATGAAATGGGACCCGGGGACCATGATCAATTCGACGTCGTAACTCGGCTTGGTGCCGACCTGCCGGGAGCAGTCCTGATCACTCCAGAAACCGGCGTGCCGCCCTCGATAGGTCCGTTTGAGATGGAGACGGTCGCGGGCTTCCAGGCGCCGTTGCCGGAGGGCGCCGTGAAATTCTCCCTGGCCGGCATCCAGCTCAAGTTCACCGCCAATCCCGACGGCGATCGCCTCACGGCACCGGGCAGGGGCGATACTGGCCGCTGCATCATTAAGGTCGCGAGCGAGCGATTTCCCGGCCTGCCGGAAGCAGAATATGGCGCCATGCGCCTGGCGGAAATGATCGGCGTTCATACTGCCAAATGTCGCCTTGTCTCGCGCGACGCGGTGGTAAGCGTATCCGCTCACTTCCTCGAGCACGGCAAAAGCGTCCTGGTCGTTGATCGCTTCGATCGAACGCCTGCCGGCGAGCGCCTCCACATCGAGGATGCCGGACAGATCATCGGTGCGGTCGGAGATCGCAAATATACGATGGCCACGACAGAGACCGTCCTCAATATGGTGCGTCGCTTCAGCACCGATCACCGAGACGATATTCTGGAGGCGGTACGCCGCGTTGTCGCGGATGTGCTGCTTGGAAATGGCGACAATCATCTCAAGAACTGGTCATTCTGGTTTCCCGAGCCCGGCCAAATACGCCTCTCGCCAGCCTATGATATCGTCCCGACAGTCCTGTTCATGTCGGGGGATACAATGGCGCTACGCTTTGTCGGGACTCATAATTTCGAGAATGTGAATCTGCGTCGCTTCGAACGGGTCGCGAGCTTCTTGCGCGTCGATCCGAAATGGATCGTTGATGAAGTCAGATCCACCGTCGCGCGCGCCCTCGAACTATGGCCAGACCGCGCCACCGAGTTCTTAGGCGAGGAATGGGCGAAGCTAATCATGGATCGGCTGTCGACGCTCCAGCTCGTTCGCGAGGTGAGGGGCTAGACCCGCCGGCGAAGCCTGCGTGTTGCGCAACGATGGTTTGCGTGCCGCCCGCAACCAACGCTTACAAAACACAGAAGATATTGAGACACGTCATAGAAGCTCCTCCGCGTAAGCGTCGAGGAGCTTTTTGCGTTCGGGCACAAGAAGCGAACGAGCCGAGCCGTTGTTCCGGGCGTAAGGCCTTGGTCCTAGGTTGCGCAAATTTCACTCTTGTTCACACAGCTGTCAGCTCTGCCTCTTACGCAGATCGCCAGGCTGCTCCAATGAGGTGAAATATATGCGATCTTGGCTTTACATGTTTGCGGCTCTGGCCGTCCGTGTCCTCTCTGTCCGCGACCACAGTGAAGGTGACGGAGGGCGGCGAAGGCGGAGCTCCGATGACCCTGAAGCTCGATCAGCCGACAGTGAAGGCAGGGCAGAGGGTTCCGCTCCAATAGATGCATCCGTGGATACCGGCGGGCGAGTTGCCGGTATCCACAGCCGGCTCTTCGGAAATCTTATCATCAGTTCCGGTATCAAATCCCGTTCAGGCAATTGTCAGGCAAGAGGCAGACAAGGACGCATGGCGACAGAAGCCATGTCGTCGAAGCTGGTGGTTGAAACACAGGAATTATGAACATGGCCTATCAAGCCGTACCGCTCGGCCGCGCCAGCGCCAGCTGGACCTTCTTCCTCGTGGCCTTGACCTGGCTGTTGCTGCTTTCCATTTTTCATGCATTCCCGGCGATGGATATTGCAGCCTCGTCATTCTTCTTCCGGGGAGCGCTTTGCGGGGGAGGTGCGGAATGCGGCAGCTTTGCCTTCGGCCGCTATGAATCCATCAAATTGCTGCGCTGGGCTCTGTATGTTTTGCCATACATCGCGGCCGTCGCGATCGTGATCGCCGTCACCGCGGGAAGCCTGTCCAAATCGATTGCGGCGAAAATGCCGATGCGGCGCCTGTGGCTCTCGCTCGCCACTTTGGGCCTCAGCACGGGATTGATCGTCAACCTGCTGCTGAAGAGCCATTCGGGGCGACCCCGCCCGATTCAGACCACCTTTTTCGGCGGTCACATGGACTTTATGCCGGCCGGATCGTTTCTCGGTCAATGTACGAGCAACTGCTCCTTCGTGTCTGGTGAGGCATCGGGAGCCGGCTGGTTACTGTGCCTGATCTTCCTTCTGCCGCCGAAGGCAAGGCTCTGGTTCGGCCGGCCGGTTGCCATTGCTTCAGTTGCGACCGCAGTCCTGCGCGTGGTGGTCGGCGCCCATTATATCTCCGATGTAATCCTCGGCTTTTTGATGCCGATCGTCGTTTTCTCCGGCTTGACCGCGCTCGAACAGCGCATTCTCACTCCCGCCAGATGACCGGTGATACTCACACAGAACAATGTTTGACTGTCCTTTGAGGCTTGGTGCACGCCGGATTATTTACCCATCTTCCGCCGCCAGGGATTCCGACATTTCATCAACACGCCATGAAAATGCCAGCGAGTATATTCGCGCCTTGATCCGGCAGGATTTGCAGAACCGCGATGAGGCATGGAAAGCCTTGCAAAAGGAACCAGCCCCACCAACCGAAGGGAAGTAGTCATGGCGGAAAGGACCTTCCATTCGCTGGGAGCAATCAGGTTGTGCCGGGCGACCCACTCGATCGGTACGCGGGAAGGGGGCCTTTTATCTCTTCACTTCGCAGCCCTTCGCGGTATAATTAGACATTGCTAAAATAGAAATGGAATGGCCGTCAAAACCGAAAGCCTTCGGTCTTTGGGCCGGGATCAAGTATGGGGGTCGAACATGCTTAGCGGCTTTAGCAGGGCCTGCGCGCTAATCCTTTTGTCAGGGAACTTCGCTTTCGCCCAATCGGATCAGATAGAACCAAACGCTGGAACGTGGAAAACGTGGGTAATCACGTCGGGCAAAGACTTCCGAGTCCCGCCCCCACCGGATACTTCCGCAACCGAGTTGGAGCAGGTCCGCGGACTTGTCGCAAAGAACGATGCGCAGGTCGCCGCCAAGATCACGTTCTGGGACGCCGGCTCGCCGGGCTATCGATGGATCGACCTGGTCAACCACCGTCTTCTCGTAAACCAGACGATCCCCAATGCGCATCGCGTCTACACCTATTTGACAATGGCGGTCTACGACGCCACCGTCGCGGCTTGGGAGTCGAAATACTTCTACAATCGCGCCCGCCCGAGCGAGGTGGATACGACACTGCCGACTGCGCTGCCTACGCCTCGCAGTCCCGGTTATCCATCTGAACACGCGGCAGCCGCCGCCGCCGCCGCGACCGTTCTTGCCTATTTCTTTCCGGACGAGGCGTCGTCGTTCCAGGCGATGGCCGAAGAAGCCGCACAGTCGCGTGTGCTTGCCGGTGTCCAGTTCCCAAGCGACTCTTCCGCCGGCCTGGCACTGGGGCGACGCGTGGCAGAGCAAGTGATTGCGCTGGCAAAGGCCGATGGCTCCGATACCGTCTGGACCGGCACGGTGCCGACCGGGCCGTGCATGTGGGTCGGAAGCAAACCCGCCAATGCAAACATGCCAAATTGGAAACCGATTCTGCTCGAGGCAGGCGATGAATTCCGGCCACCGGCTCCGCCCGACTGCAAGTCTGCGGCCGTGAAGGCGGAGACGGAGGCAGTCCGGCAGTTTGAGCGAAAATTCTCCAACAACTACAAGGCGTTCTACTGGCAAAGCCCATCCGGCCTGTTCACCGACTGGTATGACTATGCCAGTAAGTGGATGTTCGAGGACAAGACGGATTCGAACCCGCCGCGCGCCGCACGGGCTTACGCGATGCTCGCAACGGTCTACTACGACGCCTACATTGCAAGCAATGACGGGAAATACGCTTATTGGTACCTGCGACCCAACATGCTTGACCCGAGCATCACTCCCCTGTTCGCAGTGCCCGCCCATCCCAGTTATCCGTCGAACCACTCCACGTTGTCGACTGCCCGATGCGAGGTGCTGGCCTACCTGTTCCCCGACCGGGCGGAGTTCATCCGCGCGGTCGGCAAGGAGGCGGGCGATTCCCGCGTGTGGGCCGGCATCCACTATGAAATGGACAACCAGGCCGGTGCCGCACTTGGCAAAGCGGTCGCCGGGAAATTCATCGAGCGGGCAAAAAAAGACGGGTCAGACTAGCGGAAGGGAGGAGGCCGGTTTGATCCGTTTGCCAGCGGATGACCGCCGGCGCCTTCTCCTGAAAATGTCGCAATCGCAAGCGAGGGGTTCTCGGTCGAACGTTCCGTTCACTCAGCAGCCGACGTGCGAGACGATGCAGATGCGGCGCGTCTCATGGCCATTGCTTTCCCAGTATGTATGCGTTTTGGCGATCAAGGGATCGTCCATTGCCTCGGATTGCGCCTGCAGCTCTTCCAGGCCTGAATTGATGAGGTCAAGACCCGTGGCCGTTTTTTAGTCGTGAGTTAACCAGCGCAGAACACAATGAAAGAAGCACGCCCGCATCTTCTCCGCCTTCGACATTTGACCCATCGTGATCTGGAGGTGGCTTGCGGCATAGATGACACGAGCTTTTGTCACAATGGCCGCTTCATCGCGGCCGCCAGGCCCGCGAGGCTGCGCTCGCCATGGCGGAGTTGGCGGTAGACGAAGCTATCTCTATCGGGCTAGATAAATTGCGTCCGCTGGGGTGGTTCGGTAAGGACACACGTTCCACGGCGAAGCGCAAAGCGGTGCTGCAGTTGAACTTCCGTACCGAAATTACAAATCTCTGAGCAATCAGGTCCCCGCAACCCCGGACTTCGAGCTCGCCCCCCCTCGACGATTTAGCCCACGCGCTGCTTCTGGCCGACTGGTCGAGCGTTCACGGCTATCTCGGGCTGGTCGGCAAGTTTTCTCGGATCGCCGAACGGCGATATCGTTCTTGCCGATGTGCTGCGTGCGCTAAGGCCAGATAGGCGATGATGGAAGCTGGCGCACCGGCTGAACGCCCGCCTACACAGGTCTATTGGGTCGCGATGCTATGGACCCCAGGCGGAAGCCTGATGCGGCGCTGCGTCGCAACGAGGGCAGGGCGGCCCTCCGTGGCGATGCGCCAGACTTCGACAGCGCCGGCGGGTGATGCGTTTTCGCTTCTGTACCGATGGACGCCGACAAGGACGTGGCGTCCGTCGTGATCGAACGCCAGGCCCTGGGGTAGAACTCCCGAGACCGGCCATTCGCCGTGATGCGTCAGTCGCCCGGTTTCGCTGCTGATTTCGTAAAGACTGAGCGAAGCTTCCTTGGTCCAGTCCGGCGAGCCGTCCGGCTTTCCGGTTCCGCGCAGGTTGGACGTGACAAGGAAACGTCCATCAGGGCTGAAGGCAATTGTTTCTGCGCCCCAGCCGCTGACAGCGATGTGGGGCACCGTATGCCGTGCCGCATCGCCGGAAGTGCCGACATCTGCGAGCCTGACCGTCGTCAGGATTCCTTCTCGCACGCCGTAGAACCCCTCGGTGTCGATCCCCCATTGCAGGTCGGACGTAACGTAGTAGCGGCCATCCGGCGAGAAACAGCCGACGAAGGGAAACTTGTTTGTCTGAACGCGATTGCCCCACGGCCGGATCTCCGAGACGGCCCCGTTCTGGGTTCGTATGACCTCGTAGAAGGCGACCTGATTGCGATCGACCAGGTTGACGGCGATGTACCGTCCGCTCGGGTGCCAGCGCACCCAGGTCGATTTCAGGGGAATAAATCCCGTTGACGGTTCGAGGTTAAGACCGAAGCTGGTGACAGTTCCGAAATGGCCGCCGTCGAGAGAAACGAAGGCGAGTTCGCGGTCGGCATCGACGGTTATCGCGACGATGAGGTCGCCGGACGGGCTGACCTCGATGGCCTGCGGTTGAGCGCCGACCCGCACACTGTCGATGATCGTTGGCTGCTCGCGGTCGAGCTTCACCGAACGGATCGTGTCGCCTTGCGGTAGTTCATCAAGTCGCGTTGCGCCCTCGGGTCGCGGGCGGAAGGTCTCCGCCACGAAGGCGAAATCTCCATTCGGCGAAATATCGAGAGCGCCCGGCGGGCCGTAGGTCGAGTTGGATATTTCCATTTGCGTCACCTGTGGCGTTCCGCTCTGCGGAGAGGTGATGATGGATAACATGTCGTTGTGCTCGGCGTCTGGAGGCCCGAGTTCACCAGTTTCGTACACGGTCGGCACCATGTCGGTATCCGAGAGGACAAGGACCGTGTGGGCTTCGGTCGCGGAAGCTTCCGCAGACGCGATGATGGGCATCAATCCAATCGCCAACGCGGCAAAGCTTGGACGGGTTCGCATGACATCAACCTCTGTTTTGTTTGATCTTGACCGCCTTTCTCCCATTGCCAACATCAGTCGTCCAATCGATATTGGATATACGAATATCGCTCAAAGTAATATTCATAAGCCATCGGAGGTTCACCATGAAGCTCGCCGCAGTCGATCTGAACCTGCTTGTCGCCTTTGACGCTCTGCTGAGCGAAGGGAGCGTCAGCGTTGCAGCGGCGCGGATCGGATTGAGCCAACCCGCCATGAGCAAGCGGCTGGCGCATTTGCGGCAGCTTTTTGCCGACGATCTCTTCGTCCGTAGCGCCGATGGCGTGCGCCCAACAGAAAAGGCGCTTGACCTTGCTGATCCGATCCGCGCGGCGTTGCGCCAGATCGAGGACACTTTGGGCGGGCTCGGACGATTTTTGCCGGAGCGGTCGCAGCGGGTTTTCAGAATTGCGACAACGGATCACGTAACAGTCACCCTGATTCCCGACTTGATGGCGACCTTGCGAAGGATTGCGCCAGGGATCTCCCTCGTGATCCGAAGCCTTCATCGCCAGGAGGTGATCGACCAGCTTGAGAAGGGATCAGTCGATCTTGCGATTACGATCCTGCCGGATGCTCCGACCAGCATAAAGCGGGCGAGTCTCTTTCATGTGGACTGGATTTCGCTCGTATCGGCCTCACACCCCGAAATCACCGATGAACTGACGCTAGGCCTTTTCCTCAAGTATCCGCATCTTCTGGTCACCCATGTCGGTGATCTCAAGGGCTATATCGATCGCATGCTGGATGATCGCGGCATGAAGCGATACGTCGCGATGAGCCTGCCTTACGCACTGGCAGTGCCTGCGATCATTGCACGCACCGACATGATCTGCACCCTCTCAGCCAACCTGATCGATTTGGCCAGCTGGCCCGATATACGGTCTTTTCCTGTGCCGTTCGAATATTCCGGATACGAGGAGACGATGCTCTGGCACCGTCGGAACGACAGTGATCCGGGCCATAGCTGGCTGAGGCGTACACTGCTGGAAGTGAGCGAAACCGTGGAGCGGCGCGCATAGGGCGTCCTCGGCACAAAGCTGTTCCACTTGGTCTCCTGCGCCCGGACAGGGGCAAAATCGACAAAGGCCCTCAGCGTGGGCAGCAGAGAGTTTCGTTTCGGATAATAGAGGAAGAGGCCCGGTGACTCGATCGCGCGATCGCTGAGAACGCCGATCAGCCGCCCGGCAAGTCGCATCCCTGTCCTGCACGGCGCTCATCACGTCGATGTTGCACGGTGACCTTTCAGTGTCCGGACCGGCCATGCTTCTTCACCGGCCCAACTCCTGTTCGCAGATCCGGCACATCGGAAATCCGGTCAAACCTGACAGCGTGGGATCGCGCGCCTTGTAGAGCTGCGCGACGCAGGGACTCAAGCTGACCGAGTACGACAACATCGAAGCTGTTTTCCATGGATAGCGGCCACAACGGCGGCACATCGTCACCATAGACAAAGCCGAACTGCTGAGCCACCCAAGTCAGCCCGCTTGTGCGAAGCTCGCTCTCAGCGGCGAGCTCGCCGGCAGGATAGTGGCTCGTGTCAGTTACGAAGCTGCTTATAAGTCATGCTTTGTATGCGGATATGTTCGCGCATCACCGTCTCGGCTTTTCGCGCATCGTGTGCCTCGAGTGCCTCGAGTACCTGTCGATGCTCCTTCATTGAACTCGTCAGGCGGTCAGCGACCGTAAGTTGTGCCTGCCGGAAGGGGCGGAGGCGCCGCTGCATGTCGCGGGTCTCCTCTGCCAGGAAACCGTTTCCCGTGGCGTCATAGATGATGCCGTGAAACGTCTCGTTTTCCTGGTAGTACTGTCGGTAATCCTGTATCGAGAGGGCGCGGTCGCAACGCAGTGCTGCCTGCCGCAGCAGCATGACCTGTGCCGTCGTTATCCTTTGTGCAGCAAGCTTGGCGCACCAGGCTTCCAACTCGGCCATGACTTCGAACATCTCCACGAGTCGGACGAAGTCCGGCGTGCGCGCGAATGTTCCGCGATTGGGATGAAAGACGGCCAAGCCCGAGCTGGATAGCAACTGCAATGCCTGCCTCAGCGGTGTGCGCGAGACGCCGAATTCTCTCGCAAGGCTCACTTCATCAAGCCTTTCGCCATCCTTGAACCTTCCATCTGCAATCATCGCTTCAAGACGTTCATAGATTAGATCTGCGGTAGATGTCTTCGTGGTCATCGCGCCCTCACCATGCTTCATCCTTTATCAGAGCGAGACGAACATTGCATCGGTTCCCGCCGTATTGCACTCACTTGTAAATAATTGTGTACAACATCAAAAAAATGCCTACAATTAATACAAACATAAAAATGCATAAAAATAGAGCAACAATAAAGGGAACGCTATGAAACATGTCATTGCCCTTTCGGCATTTCTTCTGCCCGCCTGCCTGGTATCCACCCAAGCCTCCGCCGGTAAAGCCGACGATGTCCTCAACATCGCATTCTCCAAGGAGCTGGAACACGTTGATCCCTATTACAACACGGCCCGCGAAGGGGTCCTTCTCGGTTATGCCGTTTGGGACGCGCTGCTTTATCGTGATACGGCCACGGGCGAGTACAAGGGAAACCTCGCGACGGAATGGAAATGGGTCGATGCTACCACGCTCGAACTGAAACTTCGGCAGGGCGTAAAGTTCCAGAACGGCGAAAGCTTTGATGCCGATGACGTTGTCTTTACATTGAATTACGCCGTCGACCCGAAAAACGGCACGAAAGCTCAGGCAAATACCAACTGGATCAAGTCGGCTGAGAAGGTCGATCAGTTCACGGTGCGCATCCATACCAACGGACCGTTTCCGGCTGCATTGGAATATCTTGCGGGCCCGATCGTTATCCAGCCCAACGAATACTATCAGGCCGTTGGTCAGCAGGGCGTCGCCCTGAAGCCGATCGGGACAGGGCCTTACTCTGTTGAAAGCGTCGAGCCGGGCCGCCACTTTGTGTTGAAGCGCAATCCCGACTATTTCGCTGCGGCCAAGCCGAAGGCGTCAATCGGCACGATCGATATCCGCACGGTGCCGGATGCCAATACGCAGATGGCTGAACTGTTCAATGGCGATATCGACATCGTCTGGGGTGTGCCATCCGACCAGGCCGACAAAATGGCGACCGTCGGTCAGTTCCAAGTGGTGAACGCACCGACCATGCGTGTCGGTTACCTCAGCTTTGATGCCGCCGGCCGCACGGGCGATAGTCCGATGAAAAACCTCAAGGTCCGTCAGGCGGTCAATATGGCGATCAACCGCCCGGGCATCATCGACGCTTTGATGAAGGGTACGACCAGGGTCATCAACAGCGCCTGCGCGCCAGACCAGTTCGGCTGCGAGCAAAACGTGATGGTCTATCCCTACGATCCGGCAAAGGCCAAGGAATTGCTCACAGAGGCGGGCTATCCGAACGGTTTCAGTATCGATTTCTACGCCTATCGCGATCGTCCCCTTGCCGAGGCGATGATCGGCATGCTCGCCGAAGTCGGCATTACCGGTAAGCTGAATTACATGCAGTATGCCGCACTTCGCGAGAAGCGGATCAAGGAAGGCGCGCCCATTTCCTTCATGACCTGGGGCTCGAACTCGCTCGCAGACATTTCGGCGATCACCAGCGCGTTCTTCCGCATGGGCGGCGAGGACGATGCGCGCGATCCAGAGGTTGCAGGCCTGCTGGAAAAGGGGGATAGCTCGACCAACCCGGACGAGCGCAAGGCCGCCTATTCCAAGGCGCTGTCGGTCATCGCCGACAAGGCCTATTGGACACCGCTCTGGGTCTATTCGACCAATTACGTGATGGGCGCCGACGTCAACTTCAAGCCAACGCCGGACGAGATCATCCGCTTCTACGACATTAGCTGGAAATAAGTTGTCTCGGCAGCGTCCGGGCTGGCCATGCTGGTCCGGTCGTGCGACCGGCTGAAGACCATCTTCTCGTCCCGCAGCGCGATCAAAAGGGTGCTTCGTGTTCAAATTTATCCTGGCGAAACTCGGGTTGGCGTTGCTCGTCGCGCTGACGGTCTCCTTCATCAGCTTCATCCTCCTCTATCTGGCCGGCGACCCTGCGGTGTCGATCGCCGGGGAAAACGCTACCGCCGAGGTAATCACTGCGGTGCGCCAGCAATACGGTTTCGACCGTCCGCTGATCACGCAGTATCTGGACTGGCTGATGCGTGCCCTTTCGGGCGACTTCGGCATGAGCTATTATTTCCGGGTGCCGGTCGCCGACATGATCGCTGAGCGTCTCCCGGTGACGATGGCCATCGGCGGCCTCGGCATGCTGTTTGCGCTCATCGTCGCCATCCCGATGGGCGTGCTGGCTGCCGCGTTTCCCAATACCTGGATCGACCGCGCCGCGATTGGGATCGCCGTCGTCGGCCAGGCGATCCCAAGCTTCTGGTTCGGTCTCATTCTGATTGTCGTCTTCTCGGTCAATCTCGGGATGCTTCCGGCCTCTGGTACCCGCACCTGGACGGGCTACATCCTGCCGATGGTCGTGCTCGGCTATTATGCGATGCCGGCGATCATGCGGCTCACCCGTGCCGGCATGATGGAAGTGCTGGCAGCAGACTATATCCGAACGGCGCGCGCCAAGGGGCTGAACTGGCGCATCGTGATGTTCAAGCATGCGCTGCGCAATGCCATCATCCCGGTCGTCAGCCTGGCCGCCGTCCAGCTCGGCTTCATGTTCGGCGGCTCGGTCATCGTCGAGACCGTGTTTGCGCTGCACGGCGCGGGCTTCCTGGCCTGGGAATCCATCTCTCGCAATGACCTGCCGACCATGCAGGCCCTGATCCTGATCTTCTCGATGTTCTACATCGGCCTCACCTTCCTGGCAGACATCCTGAACGCCTGGCTCGATCCGCGCTTGAGGAGCAACTGACATGAGCGAAATTTCCGTGGCTTCCGCCTCTCCCGCCGTCGCGTCGACTAGGCAGTCCGCGCGTTTCATACACCGGGCACTGCGCCACCGCAGTTTCATGGTCGGCTTCCTGATCATCGCCGTCGTCGTCGCCGTCGCCATTTTCGCGCCGCTTCTTGCCCCGCACGACCCCTACAGGCAGGATCTGCTCGCGCGCATGGCACGGCCGGTCTTTCTCGGCGGTACCTGGCAGCATGTGCTTGGCACCGATACGCTGGGCCGCGACTATCTGTCCCGACTGATCTACGGCGCTCGAGTATCGCTGATGATCGGCTGTGTTGCCGCCTTCATTTCCGCCATCATCGGCACCACGCTCGGCATTCTTGGCGGCTATTTCGGCGGCAAGGTGGATGCGGTCGTGATGTTCCTCGTCTCCGTGAGGTTGGCGCTCCCGGCAACGCTTGTCGCGCTTGCGGTCGTCGCCCTGTTCGGCGGCTCATTGACCGTGGTCGTGGTGGCGCTCGGCTGCCTACTGTGGGACCGGTTTGCTGTCGTCATGCGTAGCGCCACCATGCAGGTGCGCAAGATGGACTATATTGCCGCCGCCGAAGTGCTCGGCGCAAACGTGCCGCGGATCCTGTGGAAGGACGTGCTGCCGAACGTGATGAATGCGCTGATCGTCGTGCTGACGCTGGAAATGGCGCATGCCATCATCCTCGAGGCGGCCCTTTCCTTCCTCGGCCTCGGCGTCCAACCGCCGACCCCGTCCTGGGGACTGATGATTTCGGAGGGCAAGGAGATGCTCTTGTTCGAGAGTTGGCTGATCGCAATCCCTGGTATCGCGCTCTTCATCCTGCTGCTCGCCATCAACATGCTGGGCGACGGCATTCGAGACGTCACCGCACCGGAGGGCAGAAACTAATGTCCAGTTCCGTCCTCTCCATCCGCAATCTCACCGTCGACCTTCCCAAAGGTGGCGATCGTCCACATGCGGTCACCAATCTGTCGCTCGAGATCGGGGCGAAGCAAATCCTCTGCATAGTCGGCGAGTCTGGCTCCGGCAAGTCGATCACCTCGCTCGCAACGATGGGGCTTCTGCCCAAAGCGCTGAAGCCATTCTCGGGCGAGATCCTGTTCGATGGACAGGATGTGCTGAAGCTTTCGCCGAAAGAACATGCGGCGCTGCGTGGCACGCGCATGGGGATGATCTTTCAGGAGCCGATGAGCGCGCTCAATCCCTGCTACACAGTGGGCGAGCAGATCGAGGAGGTGTTCCGCGCCCATACCAGGATGACGCGGGCCGAGCAGCGGGCTCGTACGCTATTGCTTTTGGAGGAGGTTCGGCTTCCCGAGCCGCAACGCCTTTATCATGCCTATCCGCACCAGCTTTCCGGAGGACAGCGGCAGCGCATCGTCATCGCCATGGCGCTTGCGATGGAGCCGCGGCTGTTGATCGCCGACGAGCCGACGACGGCCCTCGACGTTACGACGCAGGCGCAGATCCTCGACCTGTTCAAGGAACTGCGAGACAAGCGCGATGCGGGCATCCTGTTCGTCACCCATGATTTCGACGTGGTGGCCGAAATCGCCGACCGCGTGCTTGTCATGCAGAATGGCCTCGTGGTGGAGCAGGGCAGTGCTGACGATGTGCTCAACCATCCGCGTCACCCCTATACGCAGCGACTGATCGATGCTGTTCCGCGCCGGCACAAGGCCAAGGGCACGCCGGACAGCAACCGTCCGATCGGGCTTCGCGTCGCCGGCATTGAGAAGACGTTCCGCACGCCAGCGACGCTGTTCAAGCCGGCCCGCACCGTGGCTGCGGTCAAGCCGATGGATTTCGTCATCCTCGAAGGGCAGACGCTCGGCATCGTTGGCGAATCCGGCTCGGGCAAGTCGACGCTGGTGCGCTGCCTGATGGGGCTGGTCGAGCCGGATGAAGGCTCGGTCTGGGTTGGCAATCAGAGGCTCGATACCGCGAGTGTGGCTGGGCGCCAACAGTTCCGTCGGCATATCCAGATCGTTTTTCAGGACCCATATGGATCACTCAATCCCCGCCGCAGGATCGGTGACCTGCTGATCGAGGGACCGGTCAATTTCGGCGTGCCCAGGCCCGATGCCTTGAAGAAGGCGCGCGAACTCCTGACGATCGTCCGATTGGAGGAAGATGCACTTGAGCGTTATCCCGCGCAGTTTTCGGGCGGCCAGCGGCAACGTATTTCGATCGCTCGGGCGCTAATGGTGGAGCCTAGGATACTGATCGCCGACGAGGCGGTTTCCGCCCTTGACGTTTCGGTGCAGAAGGATGTCCTGAAGCTCCTCAACGAGATCAAGGCCACGGTCGGACTAACGATGATCTTCATCACCCATGACCTGAGGGTGGCCTCCGAGGTTTCGGACCACATCCTCGTCATGCAAAAAGGAGAAGCGGTCGAATACGGGACGGTCGATCAGGTCTTTGGCAATCCCCAGAAGGACTATACCAAACACCTCGTCACGGCGATGCCGGGGAAAGGTTGGGAGGTTCCCGATATGACGAAATTGAATGCTGGCAGGACGGTATAGGGCAGTGACGATGAACAGGAATGCAATCATAGCCGCGGCTTCGGCCTATGCGCGAGACGGGGCTCTGGCTGGTGATCTCAAGCGTCTGGTGGCCCACCGGTCGATCAGTCAGTCGGAGGGTACGCCGGAAGCCCTGATGAACTACCTTGCCGACGAGATGGTGCCGATGCTTGCAGCTCTCGGCTATGAATCCGGCATTTTCGCCAATCCCCGCGAGAACGGCGCGCCGCTTCTGATCGCAAGCCGTATCGAGGGCGACGATCTGCCCACGGTGCTCACCTACGGGCATGGCGACGTCTGCAACGGCGAGGCGAGCCGCTGGCGCAAAGGGCTCGAACCCTTCTCGCTCATCATTGAGGGCGACAAGCTCTTTGGGCGGGGCACGGCCGACAACAAGATCCAGCATCTCATCAACATCAAGGCGCTGGAGCATGTGATCAAGGGGCGGGGTTCGCTCGGCTTCAATTCCAAGATCGTCATCGAGATGGCGGAAGAGACCGGTTCCTACGGCCTGCGGGAATTCTTCGCGCAGCAGAAAGAGGCGCTTGCCGCCGACGTGCTGATCGCGTCCGACGGGCCACGGCTCACGGTTGATACCCCCACCATGTTTATGGGATCGCGCGGCGGGCTTCCGTTCGATCTCGTTGTCAATCTGCGCGATGGCGATTATCATTCCGGCAATTTCGGCGGGCTGCTGGCCGATCCTGTCATCATACTTTCCCATGCGATCGCCTCGATCGTCGATGCCCGCGGCCAGATCCAGGTGCCCGAATGGCGGCCGACGAGCCTGACCGATGACATTCGCCTGGCCTTGAAGGACCTGCCGCCGCGCCGGCACGATCTGGACTGGGGCGAGACGGACCTGACGCCATCCGAACGGGTGTTCGGCTGGAATTCGCTGGCCGTGCTCGCCATTTCCTCCGGCAATATCGCGGCACCGCAAAACGCCATCGCCGGCTCGGCCCAGGCCCGCTGCCAGTTGCGCTTCGTTGTCGGGACCGACATCGACGACATCGTGCCGGCGTTGCGCCGCCATCTCGATGCGCATGGGTTTTCGATGGTCGAGGTGCGGGAAGCGAAAGAGGAGCCGTTCAAGGCGACCCGCTTTCCGCCCGACCATCCTTGGGTGCGTTTCGTCGAGCGGTCGATCGCTGCAAGCAGCGGCAAGAGCCCGCATGTGCTGCCCAACCTCGCCGGTTCGCTGCCGAACGACGCCTTCACCGACATTTTGGGCCTGCCGACGATCTGGATTCCCCATTCGCATGCGGAATGCGGCCAACACGGACCGAACGAGCACGCGCTTCTGTCGATCGCCGAAGAGGGGATGCGGGTGATGACCGCGCTGTTCCTCGACATCGCCGATAATGGCGGAAAGGCGGATGCGATTGCCTGACGATGGTTGATTATGGTCTTTTGCTCGTCGGCGGCTATTGATGCCGGCCCGAAAGTCACCGCCCGACTGGAGATTGCCATGACAAGGACACACCCCGCCGATCTTACCGCCAGCGAAGCTTCTCGATTGATTAAGGAGAAAAAACTCTCGCCGGTGGAAATGGCGAAGGCCAGTATCGAGCGGGTGGAAACCCTCAACCATGCGATCAATGCCGTCGTGGCGCGAAATTTCGACCGGCTGCTTGACGAGGCGAAGGCTGCCGAAGAAAAGGTGATGGCAGGCGAACCGCTCGGGCCGCTGCACGGGCTGACATTCGGCGTCAAGGACATGATCGACGTCACCGGCCTGCCGACGACCTTCGGTTCGGAGATTTTTCGCGACAATATCGCGACCAAGGACGATGCTATCGTCGCCGCGATGCGTGCTGCCGGCGCCATGCCGCTCGGTAAGACCAACAATCCGGACTGGAGTGCCGGCGGCAATACCATCAACCGCCTCTATGGTGCGACCGGAAATCCTCACGATCCGACGAAAAGCGCGGCCGGTTCTTCGGGCGGTTCTGCGGCCTTGCTTGCCTCGCTAATGGCGCCACTTGCTACCGGATCCGATACCGGTGGCAGCTTGCGCAATCCCGCCGCATTTTGCGGTGTCGTAGGGTTTCGCCCGTCCCCCGGGGTCGTACCAGGCGACACACGGCCGATCGGGCTTTTCCACCTCTCGACCAGCGGCCCGATGGCTCGCAACGTCGCCGACGTCGGGCTGATGCTGTCTGTCCTCGCACGGCCGGACCGCTTTGATCCCTTCACCGTCGTCGTCGCTGGGAAGACCGCCTGGAATCCCTTCGATTTCGCCGATCCGAAACCGCTGGATTTGCGCAAACCGCGCATTGCCTTCACCGAGGACTTCGGTTTCGCCCCAACGGAGAACGTCGTGCGCGACGCCTTCCGCAAGGTCGTCGCAAAGATCGTGCCGCATCTGGGTACGTCCGACGAGCTGCATCCGGCCTCGGGCGATGCCGACCGCATCTTTTCGGTGCTGCGTGCAATCGCCTTTGTCGGGCATCGCCTTTTCCTCGAAAAGGAGGCCGACAAAGTCGGCCCCAACGTCAAGGCCAATATCGAGGAGGCTTTCACTTACGGGGTGCAGGACGTCTATGACGCAATGGTCGCACAGACCGCCTATTACCGCAGGTGGCAGCGTTTTTACGACGATTGGGATTTCATTCTCTGCCCGGCGGTGACGATCAGCCCGCGCGACTGGCACGAACTCTATCCGACCGAGATCGACGGCAAGCCGACCAAGAGCTACTACCACTGGCTTGCCATGGCCTACGCCTCGACGCTGGCCGGGCATCCGTCGATCACCATTCCGGTCGGGCGAGATGCGCTCGGCATGCCCTTCGGCTTGCAGATCGTCGGCCGCCGGCATGACGATCATCGCGTCCTTCGCATGGCGGCCGCCGTCGAAGCACTGCTCGCTGACGACCCGGAACTTGGTGTGCCGCAGATCGATCTCGACAGGCTGGCCGCTTCTGCGCCAATCAAAGACATGCCGGGCTTCATGCCGGATTGGTGAGCATAAAGTTCATTCTGGCCCGTTCGGGCAGGTTTCCGAATTTATCCGGCAAGGACGATTTCGGCCTGCCGAACGTGAACTTGCGCAAGATCGGGTGAGCTCATGGCCGAAATCGTCGTTCTCGTTGCCCGCATGGTCGGCGTGTCCACGGCCTTGGCGCTCCAGGCGGGCGGGGTCGACCACCCATCAGGGGTTTCACGCTTGGACCGACTAACGAGTGCCCGCCACAGGTCGACGTCGAGACCGATGTCGCCTTGCCGGATCGCGTCGGCCAATAGGACCGCTGCGGCTGCGGATGAACCGGCAATCAGATAAAGCCCTATACCGTCGCCGGAGCTGAAGCCCGACAGCGTCCAGCTCCATGGATTGGCATCAGCGCGAACACAATCCTTTGCATCGACATTACCGCCTCCGGGCTCGCCCCGGCAACATGTCTCGACCTGCAGATGATCATGACTTTCATTAAGATGCGCCTCATACACGATCAATAGGAAAAAACCGCCTCTTGCGACTGTTGCGCTCACTCATCCTGCCGTCGGTCTGCGCCTTGCGCTTGACCGCCCAGGCGGCAATCACCAGGCCGGCGATGATGAGCTGGAATTGGGCAAGGCTTTCCAGGGAGAGCCGTTCGCCGAGGAAGGCGACGGAGGCGGACGTGCCGCACCGACCAGAGCGGAGTGGAATAGGCAAAGCAGCGGGTCTTGCCAGCATCAATGAAGGTCATCGCTACCATGCCGAGCCCGGTGAAGGCCGCCATCTGCAAGAGGCCGATGCTGCTCGAGACAAAGCGTACAACAGCGAGCCAGAGCGACAGTGCCTGTTCCACCGAAAGCTTCATGATTGGCCAACTCAGTCCCCACAGCAAGATCATGCCGCAGAGGAGGGCAGTGTCGGGAACGGAGCCATTTGTTTTCCGCTGCGACGCTACCCTTGTCATCGCCTTCTACCTCTGCCTAGAGTGGGTAAAGTCATTCAGGAATTGCCGACAAATGAAAGAATCTGCCTCAAGTGACGATGAGCTCGACGCGATCGACCTCAATATCCTTCGTCATCTGCAGAAGAACGGGCGGTTGACGAATGCCGACCTGGCGACCAAGGTCAATATCAGCGCCGCGACCTGTCACCGCCGCACGCAGCGGCTTTTCAAGAAGAAAGCGATCAGGGGTGTCCGCGCCATCATCGATCCCACCGCCATAGACCTGGAAGTGGTGGTGATGGTAGGTGTCGTCCTCGACAGGTCGACACCGGAATCGTTTGCAGCATTCGAGAAGGCCGTGAAGGCCCTGGGTTTCGTCATCGAATGCTATCTGATCGCGGGCGATTACGATTACTTCCTGAAGATCCGCGTGAGCAGCATGCAGGCGTTCAACCGCCTGCACGGGAACCAGTTGCTGACGTTGCCCGGCGTGCGGCAGACCCGCACTTTCTTCGTCATGAAGGAAGTGACCGACAATGCACCCCTGGCCTTTTGACGATCAGCCGTTCCGGTAGGTGTAGCTGTAGCCGTTCAGTGCCGGGGCGCCGCCCAGATGGGCGTAAAGCACTTTCGATCCCTTCGGAAAGAAGCCCTTTTTTGTGAGATCGATGAGGCCCTGCATCGACTTGCCTTCATAGACGGGGTCGGTGATCATCGCTTCGGTGCGTGCGGCAAGGCGGATCGCCTCGTTCGTCTCGTTTGACGGCACGCCATAGGCCGGATAGGCATAGTCGTTGAGGATGACGATCTCGTCTTCGCGCACGGGACGGCCGAGCTCGACGAGTTCGGCGGTGTTGTCGACGATCTGCCGTACCTGGGCCCTCGTCTGTTCCGGCGTACCGGATGCGTCGATGCCGATGACCCGGTCGGCGCGGTTCTGCGCGGCAAAACCGACGATCATGCCGGCCTGGGTCGAGCCGGTCACGACGCAGACGATGATATAGTCGAACTTGACGCCCATTTCGGATTCCTGGCGCTCGACCTCTTCGGCGAAGGCGACATAACCGAGGCCTCCATATTTGTGCACCGAGGCGCCAGCCGGGATGGCATAGGGTTTGCCGCCCTCGTCGATGACCGACTGGATCGCATCTTCCCAGCTCTTGCGGATGCCGATATCGAAGCCGTCGTCGACGATCCGGCTATCGGCGCCCATCAGCCTGGTCATCAGGATGTTGCCGACGCGGTCATAGACGGCATCCTCATGGGGGACCCAGCTCTCCTGCACGAGCCGGCACTTCATGCCGAGTTTGGCTGCCACGGCCGCCACCATGCGGGTATGGTTCGACTGGACGCCGCCGATGGACACCAGCGTATCGGCATTCGAGGCGATGGCATCGGGAATGATGTATTCGAGCTTGCGCAGCTTGTTGCCACCCATGGCGAGACCCGAATTGCAATCCTCGCGCTTTGCCCAGATTTCCACGTCGCCGCCGAGCGCTTTGGTCAGGCGGGGCAGGAACTCAATGGCCGTCGGGCCGAAGGTGAGGGGGTAGCGTTCAAATTTTTCCAGCATCGAGGTCTCCGTCAATCGATGGCAAATTCCTACCATGTTACTTACGAAAGGTGCTTTCTAATGCTGCCGAAAATTGTAGATACTGATCCAAAGGCGAGATAAAAATGACGTTAATATCGCTATCGCTTGCCATCAAATGAAGGATCCTTTCATACGCTGACGGTTGGCCCGCCAGCCGACCTGGATTATTGAGGCCGTTGCGGGCGTGGCCCCATTGGACGGAGCAGGGGTCCCCTCAGGAGGGGCGTCCTGCGGTGAAATGCGGCTCAGCAACGCTGAAAAAAGACGAGCGAGGAGAGGTGGCAAGGATAATCCGAAGAGATATTTTTCATCTGGATCTCCAATGCGATCGCATCATCGCGCGGAGAAAAAGTATATATTGCAAGCCACTTCACCAACGAGAACTTCCCTGCTGCTCCATGTAGAAATGAACCTGTTGCCAAGATTTGGGTCCGGCCCTGGGGCTCTGAACCGAGCAATCTGATCTCGCTTCGCAGCACATCAGCGGTCGAGACAGGCGCCAAGTGTTGTCTTCGCCCTTGCGCGGTGGTAGTATTTAGCTGCAGTGTTGCAGCTTCAACGCGCTCTGCATGTTTTGTCTGCGAGTTGCTTCTGATCAACAGTAGAATCTCTCGCACATGAGGGACATACTCAGAAGCTTATTTTCGTCCGACGCCACTCATTGGCGCCTCCGCCGTCTGTCTTAAACGTGAACGGAAATACTTGGAGGAAAAGATGACCAAGCGCACGATAAGTCTTTCTCTCATAGGCTGCCTTGCCTTGTCCGGCTGCCAATCTGCTGCGACGTCGCAAGGAGGACGCAGTAACGAGTTCGGCTGCATCGCCGGTACGGTCGGCGGCGCGGTCGTCGGCGGATTGCTCGGCGCGACCATTGGCTCGGGGACCGGGCAACTCTGGGCTGTTGGCGGCGGCGCCACGCTGGGCGCTGCGGGCGGCAATGCCTTGACCTGCTATTGATGCGAAGGGGCGGGATGATGAAAAGAGTAGTCCTAGCGACAGGATTGGTTTTTTTTACCGCCATTGCGGCCGCCGCGCAGAATCAACCGATGGCTATGAACCAGGGCCAAATGGACCGGCTCGACCGTAACAAGAATGGAGCGGTCGACCGATCCGAATATCAAGCCTTCATGACGTCGGCGTTCGCGGGCCTGGACAAGAACAAGGACGGCAGCCTGAACTCCGACGAAGTTGCCCGAGTTCTGAATACCCAGCAGTTCGCGGCCTCCGACGCCAACAGCGATGGCAAGGTTAGTCAGAACGAGTTCTTGAATAGGGTGATGTCGGACTTCAAGGCCGCCGACCGCGGCGGCGACGGCAGCCTGCAGTAGCGTAAAAGGCAAAAGCGACCCTAGCGCCAGGGGCAAGCGTGTTTCTGCTCGCCTCTACGCTGCAGCGACGGCCCGGTGCGTTCGTTCCGTTGAGTAACCAGCAGGATGCTGTCAGGCAGCCTCACATAGCTTGTCCCTGTCTTCTGAGGCTCGAGGATGTGGCAATGTAGCATCCAGTCGCCCGGATTATCGGCGCGTTACTGGATGGTGCTGCGGCAGGTTCAGACGCTAGACATCCAGCGCCTTGAAGGAATAGCCATGCAAATGGATCGGGTGGGAGTGGTTCTAGGTGTTGATCAGATCGAAGATCGAAGCAAAGGGAGCTTCCCAGTGACCGACCTTCCCACGACCAAACCTGAGGAGTCAAAATACGACCGGCTGATTGCCGCTGCGCGGGAGGTTGCGCCTGCCATCACGATCGTGGCGCATCCCTGCGACGAGACGTCGTTGCGGGGCGCGCTCGAAGCCGCCGAGAACAGACTGATCGTACCTGTCCTGGTCGGCCCCGCGGCAAAAATTCAGGCGGTCGCCGCGGAGAACGGGCTTGATCTGAAAGAGTACGAAATGGTCGACGTTCCACATAGCCACGCCGCTGCGGCGAAGGCAGTCGTCCTGCTCCGAGAGGGAAAGGGCGAGCTCCTCATGAAGGGCAGCCTGCATACGGACGAACTGATGCGCGAAGTTACGGCCTCCGCCACCGGCCTGCGCACAGAACGCCGCGTCAGCCATGTCTTCGTGATGGATGTGCCTGGCCACGCCGACACGCTTTTCATCACGGATGCGGCGATCAACATCTCTCCCGACCTTGATGCCAAACGTGACATCGTGCAGAACGCAATCGACCTCTGGACGACGGTCGGGCTCGGTCTGCCCCGTGTGGCGATCCTTTCCGCCGTCGAGACCGTGACGACAAAAATACCGTCGACTATCGAAGCCGCAGCGCTATGCAAGATGGCTGAACGCGGCCAGATCACCGGGGGCGTGCTCGATGGCCCGCTCGCATTCGACAATGCGATCAGCCCCGAGGCCGCTCGCATCAAAGGGCTCACGTCGCCCGTCGCGGGCCGGGCACAGATCCTCGTCGTGCCCAACCTTGAGGCGGGGAACATGCTGGCCAAGAACTTGACATTCCTCGCCCATGCGGATGCCGCGGGAATCGTGCTCGGCGCGCGTGTGCCCATCGTGCTGACCTCGCGTGCCGACTCGGTGCGCAGCCGTCTGGCTTCGTGCGCGATCGCTACGCTCTACGCCGCCGCCCGGCCGCGTGCAATACAAGTGGCGGCCTGAACCATGGACGCGATCCTTGTCGTCAACGCCGGCTCGTCAAGCCTGAAATTCCAGATCTTCGAGATCGCCGACACTGGCCCCAAACGCTGCATTCGTGGTCAGATCGATGGCATCGGAGTACGGCCCCGTCTGGCGGCGAGCGCCGCCGACGGAACGATCCTGGTTGATCGCCAATATGCGCCAGAGGTAGTCGGCCACCTACCGGCGGCGATTGCTGAAACCCGTGCGTGGTTGCTGACCCTTAAGGGCTTCACGCTCCGCGCCATTGGACATCGCGTCGTCCATGGCGGCCCGGATTATGCGAAACCGATCCTCATTGACCGGGACACGCTCGACAAGCTTGCGACTTTCCAGGAGCTTGCTCCGCTGCACCAGCCGAACAACCTCGCGCCGATCCGCCTGGCGATGGAAATCAATCCGGATGTGCCCCAGGTCGCCTGTTTCGACACCGCTTTCCATCGCGGCCACGCTCCACATACGGATTGCTACGCCTTGCCCTGGGACTACTACGAGCATGGAGTGCGTCGATACGGCTTTCATGGCCTGTCCTACGAATACATTGCCGAGCAGTTGGCCGAAGTCGCGCCCGGTATCGCCGGTGGACGGATCATCGTTGCCCATCTCGGCAGCGGCGCGTCTATGTGCGCGCTGAAGGCCGGATCCAGCCTCGAAACAACGATGGGCTTTACGGCACTCGATGGCTTGCCGATGAGCACCCGGCCGGGCCAGATGGATCCCGGCGTCGTGCTATATCTGCTCGACCACAGAGGCATGACTACGGGAGAGGTTACGGACCTTCTCTACAGGGCGTCCGGTCTGAAGGGGCTGTCAGGCTTTTCCGGCGACATGCGCGATCTTCTTGCCAGCGATGACCCGCGTGCGGCATTCGCAATCGATCACTTCGTCCATCGTTGTGCGCTCAGCGCCGGCACGCTTGCCGCCGCGCTTGGAGGTCTCGACGCTTTTGTCTTTACGGCGGGCGTCGGGGAGAATTCGCCACCAATCCGCGCCCGCATCGCCGAACGGCTCGCCTGGCTGGGAGCCGAACTCGATCCCGCGGCCAACGAGGCGGGCGCGGTGCTCATTTCCACTCCCGCGAGCCGCGTCGAGCTCTACGTCGTGCCGACGGATGAGGAACTGATGATCGCCCGCCACACGCTTGCACTCATAATAGCACCCTGAGACCCCTGTCTCACAGGCGCCAAGTTGAAACATCCGCCTCGCCTTCGCATTCCCGGCAGATACCAATTGACAGCGATGTCGGGAGTCGGCATCCGCGGGCGTGAGAGATAGAAGCCAAGCGGCATCCAATCTAAAGCCACCCCCCTGAAAATCCTGCACGTCGCAATCCGATCACCAGAGGCTTGCATCGACGCATGATGTTCCAGAGCAAACCGGTTCGGTAGTTTTCGATCATCAGCACGACCGGGCCTTGATCAACGCCGAAGTGATAGGGACTGACCCACCATCCGGTCGGACTGTTTTCCACGGCATAGGTCTGGTTGAACGACGGTTTGAAACCGTAAAGCCGCGTCATGCCAAGCTTCATTCGCGCAAAGTTGCGAACAGTCGGCACGACGATCTCTGGCGCGAACGGCAGCGATGCGACAACGACCCATGGCGCGACGGTGCCATCATCAGGTCCGAAGGGTGCGCCGCGGGCGATGTAGTCGAAGAACTCCCGGTCGACGCCATTGATCGCCCGCTTACCCCAACCTGGTCCGTCACAGGCGGTAAACCCCCAACAATATTCCCCGTAACCCGCAAAACCCATTGGGTTGCGAATTGCATATTCCTGCTGCACGAACGATGCCTGCCGGCTGTTTTCAAAATAGTCGCTGTGGTGCTGGCGCATGAACTCGTCACGAATGCCTCGAAAGTCCACCCACATGTGCGACAGCTGGTGGGTAAAAAGCGGCCCCGAATAAAGCAATTCGCGGCCAAAGATGTTTCTCCATTCATAGCTCGCGGTGTAGGCGGCGTAACTCTCCCGTGGCAATGGATGGGTTGGCGATCCCAACCCGAGAATGTACAGCAGCAGACCCTCATCGTAACCACGCCAACGATAGGGAATAAACCCGCTTTCCGGGTGCCAGCCATGCGTCAAAGTGGGGCCGCCATCGCAAGCCCACATCCAGTCGGCTCGCTCGTAAAGCGCCGTCGCAAGCTGGCGGATTTCTGCCTCATCGGCCGTATCGCCATCAAAATAGGTCGCGGCGGTCAGGGCGCCAGCGAACAGGAAAGCCGAATCGATGGTGGACAGTTCGCATTGCCAGGCCCGGCGGCCCGTTTCGATGTCCAGAAAATGATAGAAAAAGCCCATGTACCCCGATGAATCCAGCTCCGGCCCCTGCGGGCATGCCATCAGGTATCTCAACCGCTTACGGGTTATCTTGGCCGCAAATTGGCGGATAAGGACGCCGCGTTCTACAACTACGGGGATGGTCGCCAACGCCATACCAATTGCCGCGATGCTTGCCGGGGCGTTCGGTTCTGTCTTGTCACGCACCAGGCCGTTGTCCGGGTTCGTGCATTGGAGATAGTACAACAGTGTCGTAAATTGCAGGCGAGCGAGGTCCTGGTCCGTTGGCATGCGGTCGAGATCAGCGTCCGTCGAGAGCGTTTCGGGCATGGCCGCTAACCAATTATAATGTGGACGTCATGCAGACGTCCGTCTTCCACAAGCGGAACGGTTTCGTTCGCGACTGGTTCACCGTCCAGCGTGACGGAGTGCACGCCTCGGCCGATGCCCTTCGCGTTGTCGAATTGGATGCGATAGGTCGCTGATCCATATTGGTATGCGATTTCATAGGCCGGCCAGCCCGCCGGAACGCACGGCTCGAACCGCAGAGACGGCCCTTGCTGGCGAAAGCCGAGGATCGCCTCGAGCGCGACGCGGTAGAACCAACTGGCCGATCCGGTGTACCAGGTCCATCCACCGCGCCCGGTGTGTGGGGGCGCGCCATAGATATCGGCGCTGACCGCATATGGTTCCACTTTGTAGCGTTCGACCTGATCTCTGGTTACGCTATGACAAATCGGATTGATCAGGTTCCAAAGCTTTAAGGAGAGATCGCCGTCGCCCTGCAAAGCCGTTGCCCAGACAACCCAAGTTGCCGCATGCGTGTATTGGCCGCCATTTTCACGGATGCCGGGGACATAGCCCTTGATGTAGCCCGGCTGCAGCAAGCCATCGTCAAAAGGCGGGTCGAAGAGTTTGATCAGCCCGTCCTCTTGGCGTACCAGCCGATCGTAGACCTCACGCATCGCTTTTGAAGTTCGTCCAGCATCGGCTTCGCCCGAAATGACAGCCCAGGCCTGCGGGATGGCGTCGATCTGGCATTCGTCGTTCAGGGACGACCCGAGCGGCGTGCCATCGTCAAAATAGGCGCGGCGATACCAGCCACCGTCCCAGGCGTTGGCTTCAAGGGCTGTGCGCAGGGCTTCGGCCCGTTCGCGGCACCAGGCGGCACGGCTTTGATCTCCCCGTGACGCTGAAATCGTGGCAAATGATTTGAGGACCGTGAGAAAGAACCAGCCGTTCCAGACGCTCTCTCCCCTGCCTTCCGCACCGACCTTGTTCATGCCGTCGTTCCAGTCGCCTGTTCCCATCAGGGGAAGACCGTGACTGCCCAAACGGTAACCATGCTCCAGCGCACGGACGCAGTGCTCGTAGATGGTGCCGGACTGCTTGCTGGTCGCCGGCTGGTTGAAGTCTTCCTCCTGGTCGTCGTTCAGCAGCGGCGACGTGATGTATGGCACCATCTCGTCAAGCAGCTGAACGTCGCCTGTCGTGGACACGTAGTGGTGAACGACAAGGGGCAGGAAATACAAGTCGTCGGTGATCCGGGTACGCACGCCGATGCCGGATGGAGGATGCCACCAATGCTGGACGTCCCCCTCCTCAAATTGGCGTGCTGCCGATCGCAGGATGTGGGAGCGGGTCTCGTTCGGTGTACTATATACCAGCGCCATTACGTCCTGAAGCTGATCCCTGAAACCGTAAGCACCGCCCGACTGATAATTGGAGGTGCGCGCCCAGACGCGGCATGCCAGGACCTGGTACAGCAACCAGCGATTCATCATCAAGTTCAAGCCTGCGTCCGGCGTCGAGACCTGGATCGAGTTCAGAATGTTGTCCCACTGGTGGGAGACCGCCGACAGGCTTGCGGCTGCGCGTTCGAGGTCGGCATACTCGTGAACGAGCCTGCTGACTTCATCGAGGCCGGCAGCCTCTCCAAGTACAAAGACAATCTCTCTGCTTTCGCCGGGGGGCACGGAGATATCCACCATCAGCGCGGCGCAGGGATCCAGCAACGGCCCAAAACGTTCTGCCAGATTGGTTCGTCCCAACGCTGCCGGCCGAAAAACGGAACCGTATTTGCCCAGAAACTCCGTGCGGTCGGAGGTTGCCGACCTCGTCGGCTGACTGGCGGCTGCAAAAGCCAGCTTCCCGGCAAAATCTCCGGCCCAGGGGTTCTTGGCCGTGATCGCACCCGATCTGGCATCCCGCTCGCAGACGATCCGTGTTGCTGTCTCTTCGCGGTGGGTCCCAAGCACCCACTCGGCGAAATAGGTTGCGGTCACGTGCCGAGCTCGGGTGTCGTCGTTGCTAAGCCTGAGATGCATGATCTTGACCGGATCATTAGGCGGGACCGATACCGTCAGCTCTTGATTGAGATGACGGCTGTGGCTTGCAAACCGGCTGTAACCTTGGCCGTGACGAACGGTCACGACTGCACCGGGACCGAGAGGCAGCGGCGTCGGCGTCCAGACATCTCCGGTTTCTTCGTCTCGCAAATAGAGGACCTCGCCCGGCGCATCCGTAACCGGATCGTTCGACCACGGCGTGAGCCGGTTCATCTGGCTGTTCTCCGACCAGGTGTAGCCCAGACCGGCTTCAGTCGTAAGGCAGCCAAAATCAGGGTTTGCGATCACGTTGGTCCAAGGCGCCGGCGGCAGGGCAGGGGCCTGTGGTCTGATCGCGTCCACGAGCACGACATACTCGCTTCCGTCAGGCGTGAAGCCTCCGAATTCGTTCCAGTGCTGCAAATCCTCGACCGGGTCAGGACGGGAAGCTTTGGGTTGATCGCTTACCCGTGCGGCAAAAGAAGGAATTGACGGGACCGGAAAGGGCCGGTTGAGCTGATCGACAAGCTCGCCGGCGCTTCCCAGCAGGACTATGCGCGCCGCCGCGGCGATGGTTCTCAAGGTATCGCTTTCGGTATCGGGCTCGGAAAGGACAAAGATTCCGCCGGGCTTACCAATCACTTCGGCCTGCGGGCCGGATTGCAGCTTTTCGACGAGTCGCTTGGCGCTGGCTGCACCGCCCTCGTCAAAAAGGACGAGGTCAAATCTCAAGCCTTTCCGACGAGCGAAATCGTGGCCCATCATCACCTGACGAACGAGGGCATGATCCCTGTCGCCATTCGCGCGAACCAGCACGATCGGTAGATCGCCGGAGATACCATGCGCCCACAAAGCCGCCCGATCCAATCGATCGCTCTGCAGCGCAGTCACTTGCCGCAGGGCCGGGTTCGCAAATACGACACTCCCGGCCAGACGATTGAACAGCGAGACGTCATCAGGGGTAAGGCTCAACGTCTGAAGCTCGCTTTGATACTTATCCGATGCCTCGGAGAACGCTCGTTCGGCCGCGTCGATCTTGGCGTATCTTTCGGCGATGAGCTGCACGGCTGACTGGTCGTCCGCAGCGCCTGTAACAAAGGCGACGCGCGCTTCGCCGCCTGGGGAGAGATGAACTGTCCGTCGCAAACAGAAAATCGGGTCGAGGACCGGGCCGGTCGTCCCGGAAAGCGGCCCACCCGTGTCGAATATCACGGGGCTTTCTGTCGTTCGGCCCCGGCCAAGAAATCTCAACCGATCAGTTTCATATTGGACCTCTTGGGAAGGCGGCAGGTTCGATGAGGAAACGTGAACTGCCCAAGTGGCCTTTTCCCCAGCGGCACGGGGCCTGCGGCGCGCAAATAAGGCGCCTGACGCCCCGTCATACCGTGTTTCGACAAAAAGTTTGGCAAAACCCGGATGCGCCATGTCCGCACGACGATTGTTCAGGCAGACTTCGGCATAGCTTGTCAGTTCGAGGGTTCGCTCCCGCGCGCCATTGTTCGTGACCGTGAGCATACGCACTTCCGCGTCCACATCGGGCGCCACACAGATTTTCCAGACGATTTCGATGTCACCCGCATGACAGCGGAATTCGGCCCTGTCGCCGTGAAAGGCGTGCTCGTAGACATTTGAAGGCCGAAATAATGGCTGCTTTCCGATGGACCAGAGGTCGTTCCCGGTTAGATCCCGAACGTAACAAAATTGGCCCCAGCAGTCACGGCTGCTGTCCTCGCGCCATCGTGTAATGTCGAGGCCCTGCCACGTTCCGTAACCCGCCCCGGCGGCTGTGACGAGAACACTGTACCGATCGTTGGAAAGCAACGCGACCGCGGAGCCCGGATACGCCAACTCCGCGACGCTATTTTGTCGTGCTGCCTCGGTCGCTCTCGCTGCCACTGGAACCTCCGTTAGGTTGGATGCCGTTGCTCAAGCATTGTCCCCTTCAGTCGAGGTTTTATGGCGGACTCCTGACTTGCCTTTCGAGCCCCATTTCCAGCCGCTTATTGCGGGCATGTCGTCGCCGTACTTCTCGATATATTGCCTGTGTTCGACCAGCTTTTCGTGAATTGCCTGCTTGAAATAGGCCGCACGTGCGCCGAGTTGCGGCAGCCGGTCGATTACGTCCTCGACCAGATGGAAGCGGTCCATATCATTCAGAACTACCATATCGAACGGCGTCGTCGTCGTTCCCTCTTCCTTGTAGCCGCGGACGTGCAGATTGCCGTGGTTGGTGCGGCGGTAGGTGAGCCGGTGGATAAGCCATGGATAGCCATGGAAAGCGAAGATGATCGGTTTGTTCTTGGTAAAGAGGGCATCAAAATCGCGATCCGGCAGCCCGTGCGGATGCTCGGATGGCGGTTGGAGCTTCATCAGGTTTACCACATTGATGACGCGGACTTTCAGCTCCGGCAGATGCTCCCGTATGAGCTCGACTGCAGCAAGTGTCTCGAGCGTTGGAACGTCGCCGCAACATGCCATCACGACGTCAGGTTCGGTGCCCTTGTCGTTGCTCGCCCATTCCCAGATACCAAGGCCCTCGTTGCAATGCTTGATGGCCTGATCCATCGTGAGCCACTGCGGGGCAGGCTGCTTGCCGGCGACTACGACGTTGACGTAGTTGCGGCTGCGCAGGCAGTGATCGGTTACCGAGAGAAGTGTATTGGCATCCGGTGGCAGATATATCCGGACGACGTCTGCCTTTTTGTTGACTACGTGATCGATGAATCCCGGATCTTGATGACTGAAGCCATTGTGGTCTTGCCGCCAGACATGGGAGCTCAGGAAATAGTTAAGCGAGGCGATCGGTCGCCGCCATGGAATGTGGTTGCATACCTTCAGCCATTTGGCGTGCTGGTTGAACATCGAGTCGATGATGTGGATGAAGGCTTCGTAGCAGGAAAAGAAGCCATGCCGGCCGGTTACGAGGTAGCCTTCCAGCCAACCCTGGCATTGATGCTCGCTAAGCACCTCCATCACCCGACCGTCCGGCGCCAGATGATCATCATCCGGATAGATGTCCGCCATGTAGCAGCGGTTGGTGACTTCCAGCACATCCTGCCAGCGATTCGAGTTGTTTTCATCAGGACTGAACAGGCGGAAGTTCTTGCTCTCCATGTTCATCTTCATGATATCACGAAGAAACGCGCCCATCGTCCGCGCAGACTCGGCAATGGTTGCCCCAGGGCTCGGCACGGAGACCGCGTAATCCCGGAAATCGGGCATCTTGAGGTCCCGCAGCAGCAAGCCGCCGTTGGCATGCGGGTTGTCGCTCATTCGGCGGTGCCCTGTAGGAGCAAGCGCTGCCAGCTCCGGTTTGAACCGGCCACCGTCGTCAAACAGTTCTTCGGGGCGGTAGCTCTTCATCCATCCTTCGAGAATACGGATGTGCTCCGCCTTGTCCATGTCGCCCATCGGCACCTGGTGCGACCGCCAATAGCCCTCGGACTTCTTGCCGTCTATCTTAGGCGGGCAGGTCCAGCCCTTGGGTGTGCGGAAAACGATCATCGGCCACATGGGACGTTTCACATTGCCTCGGTCGCGGGCATCTGCCCAGATTTCCTGGATATCCGCCATTGCAGTATCAAGGGCGCCGGCCAATTGTTGGTGCACCTTCGTGGGGTCATCACCCTCGACGAAATACGGCGTGTAGCCCATGCCTTCGAAAAATTTTCGCAGCTCGTCGCGGGGAATGCGGGCTAGGAAGCACGGATTAGCGATCTTGTAGCCGTTTAAGTGTAGGATAGGTAGCACACAGCCGTCGCGTGCAGGATTAAGGAACTTGTTGCTTTGCCAGCCTGTCGCAAGCGGCCCCGTTTCGGCTTCTCCGTCGCCGACAATGCAGGCGACAATCAGATCCGGGTTGTCGAACGCAGCCCCGTAGGCGTGGCTGAGGGCGTAGCCAAGTTCGCCCCCCTCATGGATGCTGCCGGGTGTTTCCGGAGCAACGTGGCTCGGGATGCCGCCTGGGAAGCTGAACTGCTTGAAAAGCCTCCTCATGCCCTCCACGTCTTGGCCAATATTGGGATAAACCTCGCTGTAGGTGCCTTCGAGGTAGGCGTGTGCCACCAACGATGGTCCGCCATGTCCCGGCCCGATGACGTAGATCATGTTGAGATCGTCGCGTTTGATGACGCGATTGAGGTGGGCGTAGAGCATGTTCAAACCTGGCGACGTGCCCCAGTGACCTAACAGTCTTGGCTTTATGTGCTCGCGCTTTAGCGGTTCTTTCAGAAGTGGATTGTCGAGAAGATAGATCTGCCCAACGGACAGATAGTTCGACGCGCGCCAATAGGCGTCCATCGACTGCAATTCTTTCGCCGAAAGGGGGCCGCCCGTTGCCATTTTCTCGTTTCTGGCGACCTTTACAACTCCTGCCGTCTTAAGCGAAACCATGGGTGCCTCCTCCTCTGAGCCAAGATTGCTGCGGTAAGATCTTCCAAGGTGAGAATCGTCGAATTTGCTAGGTGCCCGCTGTTTGTACGAGCGTTGCCCGGCTTGGCGGAGGGATGCTAGGGGCAGGGGCACAGTCTGCAATACGATCGGTATTGACCCCGATGGCCTATCGCATGCAGCTCATTCAGCTTAAGACGCTTGCCGGCCCCGCATTCAAGGCCGGTGAACCGTCATCCATACTTCTGATTCAAGTATGTATAGCCCTGCCGTCAGTCCATTCTTCGTGCCAAGCCAGCAATATGCGAATGATCTAATATTCGCACAAAAAGCGTCCGAAGCACAGTTAAAATCGAAAGCAACGGAGATGTTATTCGAGACGGAGCTATATCGGAAACTGGTGTCGCAGATCCCATTCTGCCTGTCACGGGCTGTCCTCGGGAAAATGCTCAACCACTCCTCTCACGCCGCGGACGCTCTCGGCCGCTACACGCGCTGCCTTCCTGCACTCTGCCGTATCAACGTTTCCCCATAGGTGAGCGACACCGTCGATGACGGTCACGGTCATGTCTTTTCCTTCAAGGCCTGTATTTTCGCTGAGGCGGATCGATATGCTGCGACGGATGGCGTCGTCACCCGGCGCCGTTTCATCGTGGTGCGCCGTAACAATTGCTTTCAAAAGGTCCGCACGACTGACGATGCCGATCAACGCGCCCCCTTTCATAACCGGAATGCGCTTGACGCCATGCTCTTGCATCAACGCAGAGACGCTCACCAGAGACGCATCTTCTTCAACGACGATAGGGTTACGGCTCATGACGTCGGCCACCCGCCAAGCATTGCTTTTAACGTAGGCCTTGGCTCTCTCCTCGGCGGAAAAAGCCTGGTCCCCAAGCTCGTCAATGGCTCCCCGGCCCAACTCCGTTCTCCGTAACAGGTCGCCCTCGCTGATGATCCCGACGAGCTGACCGGCATCGTCAATAACTGGAACACCACTGACGTGATTGGCGAGCATGATCTCGGCGGCTCGCCGAACACTGTTGTCCGGCGACACTCCGACAACCTTCGTGATCATTACGTCTTTAACCAGCATCTCCGCACCACCTTCCCCCCGTGGGCACCGAAGAGGAGACAAAATAAACCTGTTGCGAGCCTTCGACAACTGGTTCACCTGCCTCGCAGAGCCAGGGCGCTAGGCTCCGTCCACGTCCACCTGAATCTTCACCGCACTCCAAGACCGCGTCGCAGCAATCGCGCAATAAGCCTTGCACTAAGCGATATTAGGCAGGAGGCGAGAGCCCTTCCTTTCGAAACAGCCAGTAGTGACCCGGACGGTTCTCCGTCCCCGCCGAAGCAGGATGAAACCGTCTATAACCGTCGCCGCTCACTGGCCAACTTGCGTAGCTTTGCTCGCAGCGATGCTAGTTCCGATTCGCGATAGCAGTGGTATTGTATGGTTGAGCACGAGAGGCCCTGCAATGCAGACCCGATGGAGCATCGTCAAAGGCAGCCCCGCCACCTGGGCTGTGCCGCTGCGGTTGCATCTGAGCGTCATAATCTTGGCGCTATTGGCTTGCACCTCGCTTCCGCTCATCTGGATTACTTACACGCAGGGAAAATTTGCGGCCCTGTCGACCGGCGAAGCCCAAATGCGTCAGATTGGGCTACGGGCGATCGAGGATTATCGCAACGTCTTCCACGGTGGATACTCAGCGGTAGTGACCGCGTCGGCCGTTCCCGAAATGCTGACCGCACCTCCCGATGACGTGCAAGCCAAGCAAAACTTCTTATTAAAACTCTTGCAGTCTTCCTTTCGCGTCGACGGTGTATATGCAGGATATGCCGATGGCGGCTTCATTCAAGCTGTCGACGTGGCGTCCAATCCCGAAACGCGCGCCAGCTTGAGAGCCCCACCAGAGGCCGCATACGCCATGCGGGTCGTCAGCACGGTCTATGGTGCCCCCAGCACTACCTGGGCCTTCTACGATATGGAAATGCGTCTGCTGGTTCGCCGCGCCGATCGTGATGATATCTTCGACCCACGCATTCGCCCCTGGTATCTGGCGGCGGTTGGCGAGGGCGAAACAGTATCTGTCGGACCCTACGTCTCGGCATCGACTCATTTCTTGACCATGACAATTGCGACACCTGCGGGACCGAGCCATCGCGTGGTGATTGGCGCGGACGTGATGCTGGTGACGCTCGGAGAGATTATCGACGTGAGCGCCCTTTCTGAACATGCCCGTGGATATGTCTTTGATCAACAAGGTGATTTGATCGTCCACTCCGACAAGACTCTCATGAGTGAAGTCAGGAGTCGGCTTCGACGCGGCCGAGAGGTGTCGACAGCAGAGCTGGCGCAGGCAGATCCAGCACTTCCGGCAGTCACGAATTTGCTCACGGGAGGCGGCAATACGGGGTCAGGGGCAGTTGTCCATTTTCAGGTAAAGGGACGTGACTACCTGGCACAGGTTTTTGGCGAAGCAGTCGCCGATCTTAGCAGCGTATATACCGTCGTCATAGCGGCGCCGCTCGAAGAGCTTGTCGGGCCGGTCGAAGAGAGGCTGAAGCGCAATCTGGCGATCGCCGCTGCCTGTCTTGCCTTAGGCATCCTAACGGCAATCGTCATCTCCCGGCTTGTCAGTCGATCGCTATATCTGCTCGCCGACGAAGCAACGCATATAGGTAAGCTTGAATTCGGCGAAAGCGGGGTTTCCCATTCCTGGATTTCGGAGGTCAACGCCCTTGCGAAGGCATTGAGTTCTGCGCGCCATGCAATCTGGACGTTTTCGCTTTATGTGCCCCGAGAACTCGTGCGCAGAATTGTCATTGCGGGCCAAGCGGCCGTTGGCGCTGCCGTCCGGCAGGACATTACCGTGCTCTTCACAGACATACGCGACTTCACCACCATTTCCGAAGAGAACTCGCCTGAGGAGGTCGTGGCCCTGCTCTCGGGCTATTTTGAAGCCCTCAACGAGATTGTCGAGCGTCACGGCGGCACGATCGTGCAATATTTGGGGGATGGCGTCCTTGCAATGTGGAACGCACCCTTGCACGACCTCCATCATGTCGAAAATGCTTGCTATTGTGCGCTTGCGATGAAGGCTGCGATCGACGCCATGAACGCCGCAAACGCTGCGGACGGGCGGCCTGTCCTCATCACACGCTTTGGCCTGCACACCGGCCAAGCCGTGGTAGGCAGTGTTGGTGCAGAAACACGCCGGCAATATACCGCCATCGGAGATACCGTAAACATCGCTTCACGTCTCGAGGGTCTCAACCGGCAGTATGGGACCACTATCCTCGTCAGCGGCGCGGTCCGCGATGCAGTTGGCGAGACGTTTGAACTCGTTGCTGTCGGAATGGTCAGCGTCAAAGGACGAACGGGTCAGACGGAACTCTTCGAGCTTAGAGCTTAGGATCCTGCTCAATCCAGCTCCTCGCATCGACCCGGTTTCCGGCCCTTGTGCACCAGCGAACTGTTTTTATCATCCGGACGGCTGATGCCGCCCGGACAACTGAAACTTGAATTCGCTCAAACAAAGATGCCTTCTGTGCTGCCTAGAAGCGCTACGCTTGCGTGTGATGCTGTCGATGGGCACAGCATCTTCGCAGCAGGATGTTCGATGTCCCGAGCTGCGCTACCGCTTCAGGTCCCACGCTTGGCCAGATGCGCGGAGTTCTTCAAGTGTCTTGCCTACGCAACTGCCGGCCTCCTCGCCACCAGTCGCTTTTGCCTGGCCGTCCAATGTGATGTTACCGGCGATTCGATCCGACGCCACATAGGTTGCCACACCATCTGGCGAGATCCTCGAGACGTAGAAGGCGTGATGGGTGTCCTTGTACTTACAATGGATGACCAGCGGAAACTGTGCGAAAGGACTATCTTCGGCGCGAACTTCGGTGGTGTTAGAAAGTGGAAGCCATGCGCTGGCGCCGGCGACCACTGCGACGATCAATTTCAGCGATCCATTTGACCCGCGGCGGGATGCGTATGTCATAATCAAATCCCCTGTGTGCGATCCAGATGAAATTTCCAAAAAAAGCGCCTACGGCCATGTGTCTGGCGGAAGCCGTCCAGATTCGAGATCTCGCCCGCTTCGACCGCTAGTTCGTAAGGGCCATGAGCGTGTCCCGGTCCAGCAATCGAACCGATCACTGCAGTTTGCCGTTACGGCGAATGATGCGTCTTTCGCATAAGTTGGTCAAGGAGCGTACGACGGTTTCGGTTGTGAGGCCAAGATAGTCGGTGATGTCACTGCGTGACATCGTCCAAGCAGTTCTTTCGAGCGGTCAGGTAGATCGCTCTTTCAACCTGCAGGGAAGCATTGTCGTCGCGGCTACGCTCCTTCATCTTGCACGCGTGCCTGATAAAAAGGTTCCAATGGCAGGGTTGTTTGAGCGAGGGAGTATGATCGGGGCTTGCGCGGTCAGGCCTTTTTAACGTCGTGGAGCAGGTCGCCACTCAAATCGAACGACATGCCGACGGATCGCGAAATCAGCGGCGCGGAACCTGTCTGATAGCTGCGCTGCAAGCGCCTGATCGGAGTATTCCGCCCCGGCATACAGGCGACCTTTACTTTCCTCGCGTGGGCTCAATGGCGAGACCCAAGGCTCTCAGTCCGCCAAAGAACCTCTCCTGGTCTTCCTGCCGTTGCAGGCGTAGGGAAACCTCCCGGCGGATGTTGTTCATCATGTCAGGTGCGTGGACATCCAGCCAAACCTTTTCCTGCTTGGCCTCGGCTGTTTTCCCAGCCGCGCCAAGGATCGAAAGGAGCACGAGGCGATGCATGGGATTATATTGCAAATCAGACATGCGGGACCACAGTTCTGCGGCCTGAATATCGTTCCTCATGAGGGCGCACAATGCCATGCCGACTTCGTAATATCCCTTAGGCCTGGCGTTCTTGTTGACGGCGCTGGAAACCAGCTCGCAGCCCGATTGCCACCTTCCGGACATTGCGAGCCGCAAGCCGTACTCACCTGCGACTTCTGTGTCGTTGGGGTTCGTGGCATAGGCCGCCGCGCCGGCTTGCAAGGCTTTATCGATCTCATCGTTGAAGAAACTCACCAACATGAGAGCCTGGAGGACGCGTGCATTGTTGGGGGCAAGGGCTGCCGCCCGCTCTGCGGCGCTGGCAGCGAGTTCGAGCGGCTGGACCGTGGACGATATGCCCAGTTTATAGCGGAATCTCATCTCATCGAGATAGGTCAGAGACAGGAGCGCCCAGGACGTGGCGCTCTTCGGAAATCGCTGCGTTGCTCGTTCCAGGCAATCGCGTGCCGTGTTGTGACTCTGAGTGTTCATCGACTGGCGATAGCTGTAATATGCCATGGTACAGACATGGGCGTCCCAACCTCCGTCCTGGGGCTGCCGAGCGATCGTATCGGTGTCGGTTTGGAAAATGGCGCCATATGGTTCAGCGACAGCGCTGGCGATCTGCTGTCCGACGTCGGCCTGAATCGAAAGCTTGCTCTGAGCCTTAAGATTCGCATCATAGTTGTTGGCCCAGATCACGGCGCCATCGGATTGACGCACTAGTCGGGCGACGGAACGCAGCCGGTCTCCATCGAGTTGGACATTACCCTGCAGCGTGTAGCTGGCCGCGGCGGCATGATCGGTTCTCAATGGCAATGGATCAGAGACGACGACGATGTCATCGAACTTCGCGAGCTGACTGATAATTTCATCCCTCAAGCCATGCGCGATGTCTGAGATCGCAAGCGAGGCACCAGTGTCCGAGAAAACTCCTACGACAACTCTAGGATGAGATTCTTCCGCTGGCGATGCCCCGGGGGCTCGCGATACGGAAAATGGGGGCGCGAGAGCGATGTAGAGAAAAGCTGCGACGATCACCAGAACAGTCCCGAGCACTAGAGGCGTCAGGAATTGCGAACGACGAGGGCCGCGAACTTCACGCTCATGTCTGATGGGTTCGACGCCTTGCGCAACATCGGGACCTTGTACTGGTGATGCCGGCAATCGCACGCCATGAGCGTACTCGAAATGCGGCACGTATCCGCCTTTGGGCACCGTGATAATTACCTCGTCAGCCTGCCCGGCGACGAGATAATAACGCTCGAGTGCCCTTCGTATTCGTCCGGCTTCGATCCGGACGGCGGGATCATTCTGCGGGTCGAATGAAGCCTCCCGACCAAAGACCTCATTTGCAATCGTGAAGGCCTTCAAGAACTCCGATCGCCCTGCCAGGGTCTCGCTTATAATGAATTGCAGGAACATTCGACCCCGTTTCGGCCGGTGGAATTCCTCGCTTGAAAGGATCCGCTCGAGTTGCCGGCAGACTTCTTCAGCCGTCGGTGCAGGGTTGGTGACAGGATTGACTTTTGCGCTGCTCATGGTCGCCCCCAGGCAAAGTCACGTAAAAGCGCCTTTTATCTAAGTCATTTCTAACGCATCATATCTCAGAGCTACGAACGGTTGCAACAGCTACGGCTAATATATGTTAGCATGGGTTCGGGCCAAGGCGGAGATCGTTGTGAGCGGTTGCACAACCCCGTCAACAGGTCTGCCAAGGTTGCGCGCTCCCATCTTGCCCATCACGGTCTCCGGCGCGGATTGCAATGCAAAGTTGTCTCCCTCAACTTATCGACAAGCGAGTGGATCACATCGGCAAAACTGCTGACGACAAGCACCAATGGAATGAGGAGAACGAGGCGGGCCACAGTAATGACGATGGCGACAATGGCTGGCGGGTTTCCGAGAACCCTTGAAAGTGCCTCGAACATCGTCAAGAGGGCCACCGCAAGGATGGCCGACTAGACGGCGATGAGCGCGCGAAAGGAGCGATAAGAAGCAGGGTCCAATAGGCGAAAAGCCCGATAATGCCCGATCTGACAAGATCGCTTACTTTTGCCTCTATGGAAATCTGACCGGCGTCGGATCTCTGCGTCGTCGTATCGCTTGCCTGCTCCATTTTCGCATCCCGTTCCCCCGCATTCCCGGTTCCCGCCTTTTACAGCGTCATGTCGGGCACGACGTGCCGGATACTGCGATCCTCGATATAGTCCGACGGCCGCTTTTGCCGTTTGCCGAGATCCGGTGCCCCAAACTTCACGCGCTCGTAGGGGATCGACTGCAGGATATGCGAGATGCAGTTTATCCGGGCGCGCTCCTTGTCGTCGGAAGGTACGATCCACCACGGCGCGTGATTGCTGTCCGTCATTCGCAGCATCTCGTCGTAGGCACGCGTGTAGTCCCACCAGCGCTGATAGGACTCGACATCCATGGGACTGAGCTTCCACTGCCTGACCGGGTCATCGATCCGGCGCTTGAAGCGGACTTCCTGTTCCTCCTCGCTAACGGTCAGGAAATACTTCAGCAGGATAGTGCCGCTTTCGACGATTGCGGCCTCGAAACGAGGTGCCAATTCAAGAAAGCGCTGCGCCTTCTTCTCGCTGCAGAAGCCCATGACACGATCGACGCCCGCACGATTGTACCAGCTGCGGTCGAAAATCACGATCTCGCCCGCCGCAGGCAAGTGCGCAATGTAGCGCTGCATATAGATCTGCGACTTTTCACGATCGCTGGGAGCGGGCAAGGCGACGACACGAAAAACGCGTGGACTGACCTTCTCCGTCATCCTCTTGATAATGCCGCCCTTGCCGGCGGCATCCCGCCCCTCGAAGATGATGACGATCCGGGCCCCCGATTTCTTCACCCATGCTTGCAGATGCGCCAGTTCGATCTGCAGTCGCTTGAGTTCCTTGTTGTAGTCCCATGACTTCTTTTTCTTTTGCTTTCCCTTGCGTTCCGTCGGCGTCTCTTGGTTCAGGTCATATACTTCGTCCATCGCTTTCTCCATCATCTTCATGTCACTTCGGCATTCACTGCCCTGGGGAGCTCAAGAGCGCTCGCAACGCCTCTTCCCTGCCGTTGAAAAGGTTGTGAGCGCCGATCGTCTCGACGACGCCAGCGCGCTCGAGGATGCCGCGGCTTTCCTCGCCGAGGTCGGCAATTGCAAAGGTTATGTTCCGCCTCGCAAGGGCTTCGGCCACGGCGTCGAATGCGACCGCGCCGGTGCTATCAATATGCGTGATGGCACTGGCATCCAGCACAAAGTACTTCGTTTCGGCAGCGAGTTCCTTTGCAACCGCCATCAGCCGCATGCGCACATAATCGGCGCTGTAGAACAGGACGTCGCCGTGGATCGCGAAGACTGCCGCGCCCTCGACTGGGCGAGCTTCCGGAAAGCGGGCGAGGTCGAAGAAGCCGTGCCGTCCCTCGATGCGGCCAAGCAGGCCATCGCGTGGAAACATCGTCTTGCGCAACAGATAAACGAGGGTTGCGGCAACTGCGACAATCACGCCGTTGAGAACGCCAAAGCTGATTGCGCCCCACATGGCGATCAGCGCGAAGACGAATTCCATGCGGCTGATGCGCCAGATCTTCCTGAGTTCATGAACGTCGATGAGGCTGATGGCCGCCATAGCAAGGATGGCGGCGAGCGCGGGTATCGGAAGTATTCGCAGGGCGCTCTGAAGGAAAACGAGCGCTGCAATGAGGGTGGCCGCAGAAACCAGCCCTGCAGCCTGAGAGATACCGCCGGTCGACAGGTTTATGGCGGTTCTCGAATCCGACATGCTAACGGGAAACGAGCCGAAGAGCCCCGGCGCAATGTTGGCGGCGCCGAGACCGATTAGTTCCTGGTTTGCATCAACATCTTCACCGGCGCGCGATCCAAAGCTTCGGGCGCTCACGATGCCGGCGCCGAAGCTTACGAGAAAGATGGCAGCCGATCCAAGAACGATCTTGTCCAAAGGCATCGTGTAAAATGCCGGCAAGGAAAACGTTGGCAACCCGCTCGGGATGTCACCGACGACGGCAATGCCCCGTCCCTGGAAGTCGAAGAGTGCCGAAAGAATGACGGAGATCACGACGACGAGAACAGGGCCCGGGACCTTAAGATTGGTTGCCTTGATGATCCAAAGCAGCGCGAACATCGACAGGCCGAATAGGAGCGACGGCCAGTGGATGAAGACGGTCTTTCCGAGGATTTCGATGAGCGGGGGAAGCAACCCATCCGACTCGATCTTCACCCCAGTGAAGCGGCCAATCTGCCCGACGAGGATGGAGAGCGACACACCTGCGAAGAATCCAACGAGGATGGGACGGGATAGAAAGCTCGCCAGGACGCCGAGTCGCAGCAGCTTTGCGGCGATGCAGAAGACACCGACGCCTAGGGCCAGGGCCGACGCGATGGCAACCCGATCGACGCTGGCAGCGGCGGGCTCGGCAGCGATGATAATGCCCATCGCAGCAGCGAGCACGGTCATTGTGGCGGCGTCGGGACCGACGATCAGGAGTCGGGAAGGACCGAAGATCGCGTAGGCGATCGGAGCCACGATGCTTGCATAGATGCCGGTTTCCGGCGGCAGACCGGCAATCGCGGGATAGGCGATGGCGCTCGGCAAGCCGACCGCAGCAATCGACAGCCCGGCCGGAATATCACTGCGGAGCCAATCTCGATTGAAACCGGCCAAACCCCGCAACAACGGAAGACTGCCTATCACCGCTTGCTCCTTATTGCTTTGTCATGGCCCCTCGTTCCCGCCATCGCGCCCGCACTCGCCGACGGTCGAAGGGACCGGCGTCTCATTTCAGTGTTCGAGGAATGCGCAGTTCATACAGCTGCTCATGCGCAAAAGCGCCTTCCGGAGAATTGCGACGTGGTGCCAGTGTTCGGTGTAGACGGCGGTAGATCGCTGCCCAGATAAAAAGCAACGGCCAAATGGCATGGAGCGTGAAAAGGCTCACCCATGTCGCAACGCCTATTGCATCCTGAGGGTGATTTCGCGCCATGGCGATCAGATGAGGAATGTCGTGAATTGCGATCACCGCATAGAACAAGGTGGCGACAACGAAGACCAGCACCCCCAAAGCAAAATAGTCGAGAAACACGGCTCCTCCATTTCGGCTTAGCCCAAGCCGAGCCGTTCGATCGCTATCGATGTTGAAATAGTAGACCCGCTTTGACGCAAACGCCCGTAGCATCGCGTAACCTCTATCGATGCAATTGAAGGCGGATGGCTGCTGAAGGATGATCCCGAACGGCCAATTCGGCTGTGCGCTTGAGAATGGCGCAACTGCCGGCGGAAGACCGAACCGGTCTTTCAAGTCCAAAGCGGACCGGCCGTAGGATCGCGTAAGTTACGCCTCTGCCTTCGGCAGCCGTTATATAATGCACCCATCTGCTTAGCGCATTTTGAAGATGGAGGTGGCATGACCTCGTCAGAAAGCAATTCGACCCATTTGTCCGCTCTTGAGACGGCCGAGGCGCATTTCCCCGACCAGAAGAGGCTGGTGCAGCGGCTTTTCTATCTGAATGAGGCATTTCAAAGCATGTGCGAGGATCTGACTGCCGCAGCGGAGGCCTTGGCGCATGTCGAACGCCTACCAGACAGCCTGCGTGAAGCACGGCGAGAAGAATATGCTGCCCTAGTCGATGCCCTTTTGAACGAAATGGGAGAGGCGCTCGCCCAGTCGAAAATCGTGATGTTCAGGCGGCCACCGGACACCAGACCAAGATCTTCGTGAGGCGCGCATAATAAAAAATTGGTTTGATTCAGAGGAGATCGACGCGCGATGAAAGCAATTTACCGCAGGCTGCTCGGCGGACTGTCGGCCCTCGCACTCACTTCATTGCAACCGTGCCCGCTGGCCTACTCCCAGACACCAACACCTACGCCCAGACCCGCGTCCGCGCAGATTGCCGCGGCCGAGACGGAAACCGGCCTGCTTTCGGAGGACGAGCTTGAGGTCCTTGTGGCTCGCATCGCGCTTTATCCGGATGAACTTGTCGGTGCGATCTCCGCGGCGTCGCTGTTTCCGCTACAGATCGTCGAGGCTGCCCGCTTCCTGGAGGCCAAAGAAAAGAACGCCAATCTCAAGCCAAAGGATGATTGGGACGGAAGCGTCATCTCGTTGCTGAACTACCCGGACGTCGTCAAGATGATGAGCGACGACCTCGACTGGACGCAGTCGCTGGCGGAAGCCCTTACCAATCAGCAAAAGGACGTGCTGATCGCCATTCAGCAGCTTCGCGACGAGGCGGTGGCGAAAAATGTTATTAAGACAGACGACAAGATCACCGTGGTGACGGAGAACGAAAACATCGTTATCCGGCCGACCAATCCGGAGAAGGTCTACATCCCGCAATATCCACCCGAAATGTTCTATGAACCAGGCTACGCGGTCGAGCCGATTTCCTACTATCCCGATTCCTACGATAGCTACTACTACCCGGGCGCCGCATTCTTCGCCGGCGCGATCACCGGGATCGCATGGGGGGCCATCGTCAACTGGGACGACTGGGGTGTCTGGGGTGGCGATTGGGATGGCGACTTCGACATCGACTGCAACAACTGCTTCAACGATCGAGACTTCAACGGCAAGGTCAAGTGGAACGACATCGACTGGACCAAGGTGGACCGGAGCAAGCTAAGCATCGGAAAGGATCAGATCGCCAACCTTGATCGTTCGGCCATCAAGTCCAGCCTGCAGTCGGACAGCCGCAACCAGCTGAAGAACAAGGTCAGCGACAGGCAAGGTAACATCGGGCCGGGCACCAGAAACATCGGCGCCCGGGCTGAGGACATCCGCAAGGGCACGGTCGAGGGCTTGAAGGCAAGTCCGAGATCGCAGCCGGGCAATGTCGCCGCCAATCGACCGGGTGCCTCCCGGCCGGAAGCCCGTCGAGGCAATGCGGCCGATCGGACGGGCGCGGCAGCGAGCCGTCCATCAAAGCCGGCTGCGAAAGCAAAGAAGAAGCCAAGCTCACCGAAGATGGCAGCACGGCCCGACAATCGTTCACGTCAGCAAAGTGCCCTCGGCAACGTGCAGTCCGGCCGCCGCGAAGCGGTTGCTTCAAGGAGAGGAGGACAGAGCATGGGAGGGGGGCATCGCGGTCCGCCGCGCGTTGCCCAAAATCGCCCGCCCCCGAGGATGCATGGCGGCGGCGGCCGCGGCGGCGGTCGCGGCGGCGGCGGTCGCGGCGGTAGACGGTAGCTTCGCTGCTTTTCAGATCACCGGAGACAAACCATGAGACGACAGTTGAGATTGATCCCGCTGCTGCTTGGAACGGCTCTCTCCCTTGCTTTCGCAGCCCCGACCACGGCCCAGATGCAAACGGACCTTTCGGAGTTCGCGACTGGAACCCCGCCATCGTTCGACGATCCATCGGCGGCTCTTGAGCGGTTCAAGACCGTACTAAGCGCCGACGATCTCGACGGATTGGCAAATCTCCTTGGCCTGGACTCTGCCAAGCTGCGGTCCAGCACCGAGGCCATGACAAGCTATGGTCTTATCCGCGAGGGTGCTGCGCGGCAATTGCGTCTTCAGGCTCTGGGAGATCGCCAGATCGTTCAAGTGGGAGACGTCTTGTGGCCGTTGCCCTTCCCTTTGTCGCAGGACGAGGACGGCAAGTGGGCATTCGATACTGAGGTCGGACTACAGGAAATCGTCAACCGTCGCATCGGCGCGAATGAGCTCGCAACGATCGAGACCATGCACAACTATGTCACGGCCCAGCGTGAATATGCGTCTGAGGATCGCGATGGGGATGGCATTTACGAATATGCCCAGCGTCTGATCAGTCGTCCCGGTAAGGTGGACGGTCTCTACTGGGATCCGAGCGTGTATGGTGAAGAAAGTCCGGCAAGCGCTCTGGTCGAGAGCGCCGCCTTCGATAAAGCCAAGCGCGGCGAAGGTTACTTTGGATATCGCTATCGCATCCTGACGGGACAGGGAGATAACGTGCTCGGCGGCAAACAAAGCTATGTCGTCAACGGTCACATGACAGCGGGCTTTGCGTTGCTCGCCTGGCCAGTCAAATATCGGGTGACCGGCGTGCAGACATTTATCGTCAATGGGTTGAGCGACATCTACCAACTCGACCTCGGGCCGAAGACGGAAGAGCGGGCCGCGGCAATCAAAGACTTCAATCCTGACGCCAACTGGACGATCGTCCGCGACTAGTTCTGCGAGATACGTCTGCTCGGGGCAGAACCGAGCGCTCGCGGTCGCACGGCGACGTGCGACCATCGCGCGATTGGAGTATTGCTGGGCGCCCGTAACGATCATCCTCCCGCCATGCGAAGGCCAATCGAGCACCGAGCAGCCGCCTGCTCGGGTTATGTGACGGGCGGCTCCCAGGTCAGGAAGAAGCCGACGTCGCCGGGAATCCCTCCCGGGAAATTGATGATGGCGGCTTTAAGGCCGTAGCCCTGGGGCTTTGCTCTTTCTTGAAAGAGATCGTAAAGCTCCTTTGCCTTGCCTTGCAGGGTATTTTGCCAACCGGGCAGGTTGTTGTTGATGCCCCGACCGCTGTCGGTGCAGAGACTGGACGGGAAGCTGTAGATCATCGCCTCGTATTTTCCTTCCGCGGCAGCTTTCATCACCACGCGCTTGATGACCGCACGTTCCGCATCGCCGATGTGCTTCTGGAAAAAATCTTCGACGAACTCTGCATGTTTTTCCGCCTTGCGGGCCTTTATCTTGTCTTCGCGCTCCATCTCCAGAAGCTGAAGTTCTAGGGCCCGTTTGCGCAGCTCCTCCGCACTGGCCATCGACTGAGGGGTCGTCTCACTTGCAGTCATCGCCATGTCCTCCAAAGTTTGAGGAGATGATAGGGCGATTGAAGACGCTAAGGCAGTAAAATACGCCTGCACCAGAGTAGCATACGGTATGTTACGGCTGGCTTTCGGATTGCCCACGGTTGCGATCCGGTTAACAGCCAAGCGGCAAGTCGCGACCTGGCTAGGGCGCGCCCAACATACAAGTCTCGGTAAAATCGACCCCCGCAACCAACGCTTACAAGCAATATCGAGAGGGCAGCTACGAGATCAGCGTGTAACATGCTAAATCTTAAACATGTCAATAAACAAGCTCACTTGGGGCTCTTATGCCGGACAGTCCGCCGGCAGCCTTCGCTTCACGCGACGTGAAGCATTGGCGCTTGGTTTCTGTCTGTGCTGTCTGCCGGCGCGTGGATTTGCGACTGAATCCATTTCGTTGAAAGATATCGGGAGTGGCCTCTTCATTCGTGAGGCGCCGCACGAGGAAGCCACACGGGCCAACAACGGAGGCATTGCAAACACAGGCTTCATCATCGGACGCGACAGCGTGCTCGTGATCGATCCAGGAGGCAGTCTAGCAGACGGGCAATGGCTTCGCTCACAAATCAGGAAACGCACCAACAAGCCGATCCGGCATGTCGTGCTATCCCACGTTCACCCCGATCATTGCTTTGGCGCTTCGGCCTTTGCGGAAGAACAGCCGGAATTTATCGGCCATCACGCTCTGAGCCGAGCTCTCGATGCGCGGGGTAGCTATTACCACGAACGTCTTGTGGAGATTCTCGGACCTGAGAGCGTTGGCGGCATCGTTTATCCTACCCGGGAGATTGAAGATGTGGCCGAAGTTGATCTCGGCGATCGCATTGTCCGGATAACCGCGCATGATACCGCGCACACCGATTGCGACCTGTCGATGTTCGATACATCCACGGGAACGCTGTTTCCTGCAGACCTGCTCTTCGTCGATCGCGTTCCCTCGTTGGATGGTAGCCTGCCCGGATGGTTGAATGAAGCCAAGCGGCTCGAAGGCATTGGTGCCGCTCGAGCAGTCCCGGGTCATGGGCCGGCGATAGTCGACTTCGGACCGGCCATGGCAAAACAGGTGCGCTATCTTACGGTTCTACGCGATGAAACACGCAAGGCGATTGCGGAGGGCGTTGGGATAGACAAGGCCGGTCGAGTGGTCGCTGCCGGGGAGGCCGAAGGCTGGGCGCTGTTCGATGACTATAACGGCCGCAACGTCATTCAAGCTTACAAGGAGCTTGAATGGGAGTAGTATATCATTGAAAGAAGGAGGAGAACATGATGGAGATATTGCGACCGATCTTCGGGGCGGCTCTGATCATGGCGATCTGCGCCGGGCCGGTTCCCGCTGCGGATTCCTCTCAGGCGGATGCCAAGCGGGAGGAGCGCTGGCAACTGATTGCCGATTACCTCTTTGACGATCGGAAAGTTCTCCCGACCGATTCATTGATCAAGATTGATGCGCCAAAGCGCGCGACGGATGCTGCGCTCGTGCCTATCACTCTGACAATGCCCCAAAAAGACAAAATCAAATCGGTTTATCTTGTTATCGATGACAATCCAGCACCGCTGGCCGCTCATGTCACCTTCGGGCCAGCCGCGGACTCTGGCACGTTGCAGCTGCGTGTGCGGATCGACACCTACACAAACGTTCACGCCGTTGCCGAGACGAAAGACGGAAAGCTGTTTTCGACTGCCGCCTTTGTGAAGGCATCGGGCGGCTGCTCGGCGCCTTCCGGCCCCAGCGACGCGGAAGCGATGAAGGGGATGGGGGAAATGAGGATGAAGTTCGCCGAGAGCATTCAGCAGGGAAAATCTGCCGAGGCAACGCTGATGATCCGCCACCCCAACTTCAGCGGAATGCAGATGAACCAGCTCACCCGGCTTTACACGCCGGCGCGTTACCTCGAGAAGATGACTGTCTCCTACGGTGATCAGACCGTCCTGGACATTGTGGGCGATATTTCCCTGTCTACAAATCCCGTAATCGGCTTCAACTTTGTGCCGCGTGGCAACGGGCCAATGAACGTGGTCGCGTCCGACACCAAGGGAGCGCGTTGGGAACAGAGTTTCAAGGTGCCTCCAGCCACGAATTAAGAGGTGCAGACATGCCGAGGCTGATTGGAACCTTGCTAAGGGCTGCCGCCTCACTCGCGATTGCTTTATTTCTGACCGCCGCCAGCACGCAATGGTCCTGGGCCGAAGTGCGCGAGCCGAACGGCTTGTGGACTGGCCCGATGCGGGGGCAGACACCGACGACGCTCAGAGGTGCCATCGTCATCGATCTGGCAGGCCTTGAGGCGCTGATGCCAAAAGATCCAGTGCTTCTCGATGTTGGCCCCGCCGATCAGAAACCGGAGGACTTTCCCAAGGATCGACTTTGGCTGCCGACCCATCGCTCTATCCCGGACGCGGTGTGGTTGCCGGGCGCCGGAACAGCGGCTTTAGGGGCGACGCAAGAGGAAGCTTTTTTTCGTCGCGTAGAGGAACTGACACAGGGCGACAGCTCAAAACCCATCGTCACTTTCTGCCGTCCCGAGTGCTGGGGTAGTTGGAACGCTGGCAAACGGCTGGTGATGAAGGGCTTTACCAGCGTTTATTGGTTTCCAGGCGGCATCAACAGTTGGCAGGAGGTCCACGACACGGTCGAAGTCAAGCCCGATAAGGCTTGGCACCCAGAACCGGCGAAATAGCGTAAGAGAGCCGATACGAAACGCCCTTTAATCCCCGCTTCCGAGATAATCTACTCCGTCCATATACGGACGCCTAGGCTGCCGTTGGGTCAAGCACGGTCATGTCAATTTCCGTGAGTTCCACGCGGCGCTCGAAGGCAATGCCGGCCTCGTCGAAGAGGTGGCAATCGGTGGCGTTGATGCCCGTCACGACAGGCGTATCAGGGCGGATCCCGACACTGCCTGGAAGCATCGCGCAGAAGTTCTCGCCCTCGCCGTTAAGCGCGGCATAGGCGACCGTATGGGCGCCAAGCCGTTCGATAACGGTCGGCGTAACGGTCAGCGAGATGTCGCCGGATCCAAGCTGCACATGCTCCGGCCGGATGCCGAGCGTAAGCGTCTTGCCGATCATTCCCTCGCGCGGAGAAACCGGCAGAGTGACGGTCTGCCCGCCATGGTCCACTTCCACGCCGGCATCGCTGACGCTTTTGCAGGTTACCGGCAGGAAGTTCATTTTCGGATTTCCGATGAAACCGGCAACAAAGAGGTTGGCCGGCTTGTGATAGAGCTCCAGTGGCGCACCGGTCTGCGAGATATCGCCGGCATCCAGCACGACGATGCGGTCGGCCATGGTCATGGCTTCCACCTGATCGTGCGTCACATAAATCATTGTGGCCTTCAACTGGCGATGCAGTTTTGCAAGTTCGATACGCATATCGGCGCGCAGGGCCGCATCGAGGTTCGACAGCGGCTCGTCGAACAGGAATATCTTCGGCTCGCGAACGATGGCGCGGCCGATTGCGACACGCTGGCGCTGGCCGCCGGAGAGCATGCCGGGCTTCTGCTGCAAGCGCTGGTCGAGATGGAGAATGCGCGCCGCATTCTCGACCTTTGCCTTGAGCTTTGCCTCTTCCATCTTCTCGACGCGAAGCGGAAAGGCGATGTTTTCGAATACAGTCATGTGCGGATAAAGCGCGTAGGACTGGAACACCATGGCAATGCCGCGCTTGACCGGCGGCAGGTCGTTGACCCGGATACCGTCGATGACGATGTCGCCGGCAGTTGTCGCATCGAGACCGGCGATCATGCGCAGGAGGGTGGATTTGCCGCAGCCTGAGGGACCGACGAAGACAACGAATTCGCCGTTCTTCACATCGAGCTGCACGCCCTTCAGAACTTCGTAGTCGCCGTAGAATTTCTGCACCTTATTGAGAAAAAGCTGTCCCAAAACCTGTCTCCGGTCGCTGCTGAAGCAGCACTTGCATAATCAGGAAGGATCGCGGGTTGTTGCTCCCCGCGATCCCCATGAAGGCTACTTGAACGCCTCGATTTCGCCAGCAGCCTTCTTGAGTGCGTCGGCAGGCTGAGCCTGACCGGTCACGACGGATTGCACCATCGCAATCATCGAATTCTGGAAGCCCTTGTAGTCGGTGAAAAGGGGTTCCGGACCACCGTAGCTGATGCCGTCGATCAACGGCTTCCAGTAAGGCTTTTCAGTCACCAGCTTGTCGATATTCGGCGACGGACGAAGCGGCGTCAGACCGGATTCGCCGTTAAGCTCATATTCCTCCTGGGGACCGGGAGAGGTGATGAACTTGGCGAATTCGATTGCCTTGTCCTCGACGCCCGAACCCTTGAAGATCGCAAGACTGTCGGTGATGAGCAGAGTGCCCGGTCCCTTGGCCTGCGGGCCAAGCGGCAGGGTCGTGATGCCCCAGTCGATCTTCGTATCCTTCAGGCGGTAGGCAGCACCGGAACCTGCCTGGATCATCGCGACCTTGCCGTCGAGGAAGATGGCGCGGACTTCGTTCTGCTCGTAGGCCGTCGGGCCCTCTTCGGAATAGGGCACGATGCTCTTATAGGCCTCCAGCGCTTTCAGCACTTCGGGGCTATCGAGGGTAATTTTGCCTTCCGCGTCCGTCACCGTGCCGTTGTTGGTGTAAACCCAATGCATGAACTGATGCATTGTGTTGTCGAAGGTCTTGGCCGAAAGGCCGAAGCCGGGGATTCCGGTTTTCTCCTTGATGATCTTGGCATATTCGATTTCCTCGTCCCAGGTCTTCGGCGGCTTCTCCGGATCAAGGCCAGCCTGCTTGAAGAGATCCTTGTTCCAGTAAAGCGCCTTTGTCGAGAAAGCGATCGGAACGCCCCATTGCGTGCCGTCGAAGGTGACGGTGTCGACGATGTGCGGATAGTAGGCCTTCTTTTCCTCGTCGGTCATCGGGACCTCGACGATCAGGTCGTTCTGCGCAAATTCCTTGAGGGTACGCGAACCGACATAGGCCATTGCGACTGGAGTGCCAGCCGCAGCAAGCGTCGTTGCCTTGTCCTGGCACTGGGCCCAGCCAACCACTTCCGGCGCGATCTTCCAGCCGGTGTTCTTTTCTTCCCACTGCTTGATGTACTTCGCATGGATATCGTCGAGCTTGTCGCCACAGTAAATCCAGCTGATCTCCTGGTCGGCGGCTTGGGCTGTGACAGCGGTCAACGCCGTCGAACCGAGCAGGGCGAGTGCCATGAGGCCTGTTCTGATGGTAATACTCACGTTGTGACTCCCATTCTTGTGTTAGCTGTTCACTCGTTTTCTTGGTCTTATTGTTTCACCGCACCGGCGGTCAGCCCGCCGACGAGATAGCGTTGCAGGAAGAAGATGACGACCATCGCCGGCAGGATGCCGACGAAGGAAGCCGCCATCAGTTCGTTCCAGATGACCTCCTGCTTACCGAAATAAGCAAAGAGTCCCACCGGCAGAGGCATGTATTCGGTCTTCGAGTTGAAGGTCAGCGCGAAGATGAATTGCTGCGCATAGGCGCCGATGAAAGTGGTGATCGCCACGACGATGATCCCGGGCATGGCGATCGGCAGGATCACGCGGCGAAGCGTGTAGAAGTGGCTGGCGCCATCCATATACGCGGCTTCATTCAATTCCTGGGGAATGCGGATCATATAGGTCCTGAGAAGCCAGATCGCCGATGGAATGAGGAAGGCCACGCCCGGCACGATCATGGCGAGATAGGTGTTGAGGACGCCCATGCTGCGCATCAGCCGAAAGAGAGGGATCAGGAGTACCGCGCCGGAGAACATGTTGACCGTCAGGAAGGCGCCGAGAAGGATGCCCATGCCCCTGAACTCGAACCTTGCAAAGGCGTAGGACGCCGGGATGACGAGACACAGGACGATTATCGTGACGATGATCGATATGAAGAACGAATTGAAGATATAGCGCCCGAAACCTGGAACGCTGACCCACATCGTTCGGTAGGCCTCGAAGGAGCCGTTCTCCGGCCAGAACCGGTAAGGCGAGGAAAAGAGCTGGCTCAACGGTTTCAGCGATACCAGAAAGCCTTCGACGAAGGGCGAAAGAACGAAGGCTAGAAACAGCGCGATGCCGCAATAGATCAGCACGAGTTCCCACCAGCTGTAACGATCGATCATAGCGGGGCTGCTCATGCGCGCTTCTCCGGGTTGAGACGGCGGGTGACACGGAAATAGGCAAAGCAGAAGAGCGACAGGAAGATGCAGATCAGCACTGCACGTGCAGCACCTTCACCGTATTTCTTGGAGCCGATGGCAGTCTGATAGGTATCGATGATCATTGTGGTCGTTTGACCGCTCGGACCGCCCTGGGTCAGAATCCAGATGATATCGAAGGAATTGAACGTGGCGATCAAAGACAGCATCGACATCGTAATGATCGCCGGGACCATCAGCGGCAGGGTGATGCGGCGGAAACGATAAAATCGGCCGGCGCCATCGGTCCAGGCTGCCTCGTAAAGGTCCTTTGGAATGGATTGGATCGCGGCCAGGAAATAGATGGTGACCAGCGGAACGCCGATCCAGACGTCGGTGATGATCGTTGCCCAGAAGGCGGTGCTCCCGTAAGCGAGGAATGCCACCGGTCCGTCGGTCAGGCCGAAGCGCTGCAGAAGGCCGGAGATCATCCCGAACTGTCCGTTGTACATCCACCCCCACATGAAGATGCCGATCGCCATCGGCACGATCCATGGCGGCATGGTGAGCAGGCGGAAAAGCGAGCGGCCGGGCACGGCAGCGTTGAGCATCGTCGCGCCGAAGGTGCCGATGATCATTTTGATCGATACCGAAAAGAACGTCCATATGAAGGTGCGGAGGATGACTTCCGCAAACGTGGCGTTGAAGATCTTCTCGTAGTTGATCCAGCCGACCCAGTTCGTCGTCTTCCTGAGCGATGCATCGGTGAAGGAAAGAATGAACGTATCGACCAGCGGATAGGCGACGATCGCCATGACGTAAAGGACAGCTGGAAGGAGAAGGATCCAGGCGAAGATGACGGTGCTTTTTTGAACACTCATCCTGCCATCCTCCTCAAGCCGCTCTGGCGTGGAGCGCCTCGTCGAAGCGATCCCACACGGGACGCAGATCGACGACTGTCCTCTTCATCCGTGCCTCGTCCATCGCCAATGCAAGGATGCCCGCCTCGAGCGCATTCAGGGTCGAGACGGGGAGTTCGGTGCCGGTGCGGACGCTGTCGAGCAGGTCGGCGGCCATCTGTTCGTCTGCGCCGTAGTGCTGGGAAAGTTCGGTTGCGGCATACTTGGTCTCGACGATCTTCTTGCCGGTCAGCTGCTCGTGCACGTCGAGATAGCCGCGGACGAAATCGCCTTCCGCCATCCCGCGCGAACCCATGATGGCAAAGCGGCGGAACTGATCGGGAACGTTGAGATTGGTGTGGAAATTCATGCCGACGCCATTTGCATATTCGACGATCGCGACCTGGTAGTCGATGATGTCGGCATCGCTGTCGAAGACCCTGTCCGATCCCATCCAGCCGCTGGGTTTGCGGTGAAAGAGTTCGAGGTCGTTGATCCCTTCACGCGCTGGATCATTTGCAGGAATGAAGCTCTTGCGTCCGCCGAAGCTTGCGACGCGTTCCGCCCTGGCGCCGACCACACCGTTGTAGAGGTCGAGGTCATGGCAGCATTTTTCCAGCATGAAACTGCCGGAATAGCGCTCATAACGTCTCCAGTCGCGCATGAAGAACGCGCCGTGATAGGGTTCGATATGTTCGGATGCCTCGATCGAGACGATCTGGCCGAGCTTGCCGGCTGCCTGGATGGCGCGAAGGTCCTTGTAGAGCGGCGAATACCGCAGCACCAGGCCGACCATCAGCCGTTCATGGCCGAACTTTGCCATTAGCCTGGCGAGTTCGATGCTTTCGGCGATCGTGGTGACGATCGGCTTTTCGCAAAACACCTTCAAGCCGGCCTCAAGGCCCAGCCGGATGTGTTCCAGATGCATGTGGTTGGGCGAGCCGATCATCAGGAGGTCGAGCTTTTCGCCGGCAAGAAGCTCCTGAGGCGACGCGTAGGCCTTGCCGACCGAAATACCCTTTTCCGTCAAGCCGGGGAGACCGGCAGGCTCCGGATCGACATAGCCTGCGATTTCGAAGCTGCTGTCGATAGCCTTGAAGACATAGCCAAGATAGCCGAGCCGGAATCCCAGCCCTACGATTCCCACTTTCATGCTTAAGTCGTTCCCATTTCGTAATTTATTTTCTTCAGGTTGGGGCAAAAATTACAAGTCGTCAACTGTTAACGCGGCTTCTCCCGAAATCATGAAATTAATTTTCATGAGCCGAAAGTGGATCGCGATATCACCCCCGCTTTTCCGTCGGAAGTTTCTCAGATTCGGAGACTTCGCTTGGAGTGGCTATCGGGAGCATGTCGCGATAAATTCCCGGAACGGATCCTTCGATCGGGATCGCGCCAACGCTGCGGCGATAAAATTCCATCGGGCCGGCACCGCCAATGACGCCATAGGCGTAACCCTGGGCGTGCATGTCGAGCAGGGTGGCAATCAGCAAGGCCTGACCGACGCCGTGGCCGCGGGCTGAAACATCCACGCCTGTCGGCCCAAAGAAGCCTTTGGCCGTCGCCTCGTGGCAAGCAAAGCCGATGAGCTCACCGTTTTTGACGGCAACAAAACATGACGGCGGCTGGCGCATTGTGGCAACGGTCGCCTCCGACGCCCATCCGGCGCCAAAGCGCGGCTCGATCCACGAAGTGAGCGCTTTGAGCTCGGGTGCAAGCACCCGGCGGATCAGGATGTCCTGATCTGCCAAACGCTTCTCCAGCACGGGGTTGGGTTTGAGTTCGTAGAGTTTTACCAGCATGTCCATGATTATGTCCTTTGTCTTTCAACCCTTGACCGCGCCTGCCGTCAGACCCGCAACGATGCGGCGCTGGAAGAAAAGCACCACCAAAATGAGGGGGAGGGTAACGGTCACCGAGGCCGCCATGATCTGGCCGAAGGGATATTCGTAGCGGCTGTTTCCGGCAATGAGGCCGATTGCAACCGGCACCGTGCGGTTCTCGTCCGTCAAAGTGAAGGTGAGTGCGAAGAGGAACTCGTTCCACGCCAGGATGAAGGCCAAAATGCCGGTGCTGGCGAGCGACGGACCCATCAGCGGCAGCAGGATCTTCATCAGAATGCGAAAATGCGAGCATCCGTCGATGATTGCCGCTTCTTCCAGCTCACGTGGGAATTCCCGGATGAAGGTCGTGAGGACCCAGGTCGTGAACGGCACTGTCGAGAGAAGATAGGTCAGAACCAGCGCGCTTGGACGATTAAACAAGCCCATCCAGTTGATCAGCTCGAACATGCCGGAGAGAACGACGACCTGCGGAAAGATCGAGATCATCAGGATGATCATCAGCAGTGCCCGGCGCTGCGGAAAATCGATCCTCCCGAGCGCATAAGCGGCACTGAGGCCGATGAAAAGCGACAAGAACGTCGTCGCCACCGCGACATAGGCGGAATTGAGCAGCGAGCCCATGAAGACCGGATTGTCGATCAGCTGCCGGTAGTAGGTGAAATCGAGCGCGGGAACGAGGGCGGCCCGGTAGAGCGCTGCGCCCTGCTTCGTCGAAGACACGAAAGCCCAATAATAGGGGAACAGCGTGTAGATCAGCACGAGCAGGAGCGCTGCGGACTGAAAGAGCCTCACGATGCGTCGCCGCACCCGGTAGTAGGCGGCGGGTTTGCGTACCGTTCTGTAGAGTGCAACGTCCGTCATTTCGTCAGCTCCCCGCTTGCGCGATCGAGACGCAGCGCGCCGATGATGATGATGGCGGCGAGCGCCACCAAGAGGAACACCCATGTCGATGCGGCCGAGCCGACACCCAGCTCCTGAAAGCTGATGAGCCTGTCGCGCGCATAGATCGACACAGTCATGACATTCTCATTGCTGGCAGCCATGACATAGGCAAGGTCGAACATCCGAAGGGCATCGAGCACGCGAAAGAGCACGGCCACCCCGATGGCTGGCCGAAGCATCGGCAAGGTGATCGACCAGAATCGCTTCCACGCCGGAATGCCGTCCACCTCTGCAGCTTCGAATATTTCCGGCGAGATCAACTGCAGTCCGGCGAGGATCAACAGGACCATGAAAGGCGTCGTCATCCACACGTCGGCAAAAATGATGACGCCCATGATCAGCGAGCTGCTCGCCGTCCAGGCTATTCCGTGATCGATAAAGCCCAGTCCGATCAGGATCTTGTTGAGCACCCCGAACTGGTCGTTCAGCATCCATTCCCAGATTTTTGCGGAAACGACGACAGGGATCGCCCAAGGGACCAGGATGGCAGCACGCACCAGCCCCCGTCCGGGGATGGCCTCATTGATCAAAAGCGCAATTGCAAGGCCAAGCACGGTTTCTATCGCAACGGAAATGACCGTGAAGACGATTGTGTTTCTGACGGCCACCCACCAGCTTCTGTCATTAATCACGTCGAGAAAATTATCGATCCCAACCATGGAATAGATAGAAGGATCATCGAGATAGGCATCGGTGAAGGAAAAGAAGAAAGTCCGCGCGAGCGGCCAGACGGCGACGAGCAGCATCACGATGATGACGGGGACGAGAAAAAGCCATGCGGCCAGGTGGTCGCGGCGTGCCAGACGCGCGCTCATTGCTCCACTACCCTTACATTGCTGGCAGTCGCCCTTTTTTGCGGGATCCGCCGGTCCGCCGCGTCGAAGACGAATACCGCATCGTCAGCAAACTTCAGTCCGATCCGCAGGCCGATCATTTCCTTGGCAGGCGGAACATTCACCCGGATCACCCACACGACCTCTTCCGTAATGCGGCAATAGGCAAAATGCTCGTGCCCGAGGTCCTCGACACGCTCCAGGACGCCTGATATGCGCCCGGTGCCGTCGGCTGCGATGGTAAGGGCTTCCGGCCTCACGCCGATGGTCGCTGCCGTTGCATCGGAACCCAGAAATCCTGCGTCAACAGAAAGTCCACCAGGTCCTGCAATCTTCTTGCCGCTGGCGGCGTCTTGCATGGAAACGGACAGGAAGTTCATCCGTGGGCTTCCGATGAAGCTTGCCACGAAGCGGTTGTCTGGCGCGTGGTAAAGGGTTTGCGGCGTACCGACCTGCTCGATGCGCCCGTGATTGAGAACAACGATCCTGTCGGCGAGCGTCATGGCCTCGGACTGATCGTGCGTCACATAGATCATCGTCGTCTTGAGTTCGTCGTGAAGCTTGGCGATCTCCATGCGCATCTCCATGCGCAGATCGGAGTCCAGGTTCGAAAGCGGCTCGTCGAAAAGAAAGATCTCCGGCTGACGGACCAGCGCCCGGCCGATCGCAACACGCTGGCGTTGGCCGCCGGACAACTCTCTCGGACGGCGATCCAGGAGATGATCGACCTTGAGCATTCTTGCAACGGCGAGCACCTTGTCGCTGATGGCGGTCCGCGCAAGACCGAGCGTTTCCAGCGCAAAGCCGATATTGCGAGCAACGCTCATATGCGGATAGAGCGCATAGGATTGGAAGACAAAGGCAACGCCTCTCTTGGAGGCCGGGACGTCGGTGACATCGTCGCCGCCGATGCTGACTGCACCCTTTGTCGGGGACACCAGACCGGCGACGATACGCAGCAAGGTAGACTTGCCGCAACCAGACGGGCCGACAAAGACGATGAACTCGCCGTCCCTGATCCTGAGATCGACATCTTCGATCACGGAATGCGTGCCATAGCTTTTCGAAACGGAGTCCAGTGAAACCGATGCCATCTTACACCCGAATTTGATTATGCTGAAAAGCAACGGCCACTTCAGTGGCCGGCTGCACGGGCAAGCCGGCCGCGCGAGCAGGCAAGGGGACCTGCTCGCACCGGCTTGTCAGAAAAGCCTCAACGGCTCTCCTTCAACTTCTCAAGTCGCGCTGCAAGGGTGCTCAGCCCGGCCTTGATATCGCCACCGCCTGAAAGCATGTCGTGGACCGAGCGATAAAAGGCTTGCGAAACGCGGTTGTAGCTTGTGCCGGTATAGCCTGAGGGACGGCTTGCGCTATCGGCGAAGGCCTGCTGGTTGTCCTTGAGGAAGGGCAATTTTGCCAGCACGTCCGGATCGCTGTAAAGCGCCTGGATCGACGGGTTGTAAGCCGCCTCGATCGCCCGCATCTTCTGCATGTCGGAAGCAGTGATGAAGTTGACGAAATCGGCTGCAACCTCGGGCTTGGCACTGAACTTTGAAACGCCGTAATACATCGGGCCGAGGCAGCCGCTCGACTTTTGGCCCTCCTTGCCGACGGGAAGCGGCATCACGCCGACCTTGTCGATGACAGCACTGCCTTTCTGGTGGCTCGTTCCCCAAACATAAGGCCAGTTACGATGGAAAACTGCGTTTCCTGACTCGAAGATCGCGCGGGAGGCTTCCTCGTCGTAATTCAGCACGCCTTCCGGGCTGATGCTGCCGATCCATCCTTTGGCCTTCTCGATCGCTTCGGCTGCCTGCGGATTGTCGATCGTCACCTTGCCGTCGTCTGAGATGATCGTGCCGCCGCCGTTTGAGGCGACCAGTTCGATCGCGTCGCAGGTAAGACCTTCGTAGCTCTTGGCCTGCCACGCATAGCCCCACATCTCGCCATTGCCGGCGGCGCGTTCCTTGTCCTGAATTTCCTTTGCACTGGCTGCAAGTTCATCCCAGGTCTTCGGCGGCTGCTTGCCGTATTTTTCCAGAAGGTCCTTGCGATAATACATCAGCCCGACATCCATATAGGCGGGCATGGCGACAAGCTTGCCGTCAAGCTTGCCTGCGCCGAGCGTCGAGGCGAAATGCTTGTCCTGGTCTGCCTGCGGCACCAGGGTTGTCAGGTCGAGCAGGTTGTTTTTGAACATGCCGAGCCAGATGACGTCCAGGAACAGCACGTCGATGTCCTTGGATTTCGACGCCAGAAGCTGCTGATAAAGCGGGATGGCATCATCCAGCAAAGCCGGCATCTTGTTGATCTTCGCCTCGTTGCCGGTCTTTTCCTTCCAGGCATTGGCGACCGTCGTACAAAGTTCGAACTCGGTCGGTGAGCAGAATACGGAAATGGTTTCCGCATGGGCGTTCCCGGTCCAAATGCCGACGGAGATGGCTAAAGCAGCAAGACTTCTCTTCAACATGAACTGTTCCCTTTTTGTGATAGCGCTTCGGTATCTATGGAACTCTGTGGCTCCTGGGCACACATTAGGACTGGTTATATCCAGTCATGTCAATATGGACTTTGTCGAGAATTACGTGGAGAGTGGTTGCAAAATGACAGCAAAGGAAAGGGGAACAGGTTTGAACAAGCGTCAGGAGCGCCCGCTTTCCATTATGCCTCAGAGTCTGGTGGATCGCGAAGATCCCCGGCCGCTCCACAAGCAAGTCTATGAAGCGCTTTTGACGTCGATCCGGAACGGTAAGCTGCCGTTGCGGGGAAAATTGCCCTCAGAACGCGAATTAGTTGATCTTTTCGATGTCAGCAGGATTACCATTCGGCACGCAATACGCGAGTTGGTCCAGCAAGGCGTGGTGACGAGCCAGCCGGGCAAAGGGCTCTATGTGGCAGAGCATAGCGGCGGCTTCGAGCTTCAGGTTCTCAAGAGCTTCACCGCCACAGCCATTTCGAACGGCCGCGTTCCCGGACATCGCCTGATCGAGGCACGTGTCCTTCGTGCACCGCTGGAGATCAGCCGGCCGCTTTTCCTGCCGCCCGGTGCCGATGTCGTCGTGCTCTCCCGATTGCGCTTGCTCGATGAGATCCCGGTTGTCATTCAGACGGATTGGCTGCCGGCCGCCCGTGTTCCTGGCCTTCTGGACCTGGATTGGACGGTGGGCAACCGCTCGCTTTATGCAGAGCTGCGCCAGCACCATCACATCCATCCGTCGCGCGGGCAAACAACATTGAGCGCGCGTCTGGCGTCTGCAGACGAGGCGGAGATGCTTGGCTTGCATTCGCCGGCCGCTGTCCTGACCGTCGATCAGATTGCCTTCGACAACCGCAACCGGCCAGTGAACCTCACGGCCCTTGTGCATCACCCGGAACGCTATCCCCTGACGCTCGCGCAATCTGAAACGGGCGACATCGCGCAATATTGAAGAGATGTCGACGTCAAGGGGTTGGTCGTTTGGCGATTGGCCGCTTCGGTAGCAAAAGCCACCATAGTTCCGGCCTTTAGCAATTCAACGGCGACTTTGCTCCGAGTGGCAGCCCTGGAGACATGGATGTTTTCCGTCTATACTTGAGTAATCGGCGTAGAATTCTTTGCTAGTGGCGGAATGTTCGTTCGGGGGCGCCGATGTCTTTCACACCTTCAACAGCGTCTATGGTGTCCTTCGCAGTTATATCGGCGGTTCTTTTCACACAGAGCGATGCCCACCAATCCCGCAGCGCTTGGCCATACCCGCCGTGGTGCTGCAACGGTAAAGACTTCGGTGGAGACTGCGAGGCCATACCCAAATCTCAGGTGAGAAAGGGCGCCAATGGATTCGCTGTCATACTTCATCCGGGAGACCATCACCTGGTGACGAGAAACCAGTTGTTCCTGATCCCTTATGGAGATGAGAAGCCATCTGGGGACAGTGATTTTCACATCTGCCTTCAGCCAACGGACGACCCCAACGAAGCGGATGGGATAGGGCGGGGTGGACGATACCATATGAACTGCTTCTTTGCGCCTCCCGACGGCGTTTGAACGCTGATGCATCCCGGAAGCGTCGCAACCCGCCTTGTCAGGCATAGGCTTTCCTCTACCGACGATCGTCGCCTATCACTAATTGGCCCATGGACGAAATCCATTTGGCTGCTATGTCCCATCGGTAGACCAACGCGGAGAAACTCGATGTCAGAACTCGTGGTGCTCGGTTTCGATACCGCCGACAAGGCGGACGCCATTCTCAACCGGCTTGTCCAACTCGAGAAGGAATACCTTGTCGATCTGGAAGACGCCGTCGTCGCAGTCCGCGACAGCTCGGGCAAGGTCCGACTGAAGCAAAGTATCAACCTTACCGCGGCTGGCGCGGCCAGCGGCGGCGTTTCCGGTGCTCTGTGGGGATCGCTGGTCGGTCTCCTGTTCCTCAACCCGCTTGCGGGCATGGTCCTCGGTGGCGCCTTCGGCGCCGGATCGGGCGCGCTTGCCGGTTCAATAACCGACTATGGGATCGACGACGATCTCATCAAGCGGTTGGCCGAAGCGATTCCGGCCAATAGCTCGGCGCTGTTCCTTCTCGTACGCAAGGCGCAGCCCGAGAAGGTGCTGGAAGCATTCAAGGGTGAGCATGCCAAGGTCCTGCGCTCGTCGCTGTCTCCGGAGCAAGAAGAGCGCCTACGTCAGGCCCTTGCCGCCGAACCGCTCGTGCCATCTGCTCCGCCTTCGTCCAACGTGTGATGGCCGCTGGACCGTTGCGAATAGCGTTGGAAATTTGAAGCTTGTCTTTCGATGGTTGCCTTTGGCTACGGGGGACGCGTCGAAGACCTCGTAGTAAGGACGTAGCCGGTGAAGGTGCGATTTGCGAAGTCTTTCTCGCGATTATTGAAGACGCAAAGGAAGTTTCAGAGCTTCTTCGAAAAGGCTTGGAAAAGTTCGCAGACGAAAACGAGATCCACGTCGACCAGATCGAAAGGCGGCGCAAATCCGGTCCTTAGGGAGGTAGTCGGCTTCGGCAGTAACCCCGGACGCCTTGGAATGAAACTTTTTCTTCCGAAGCGGTTGCCAGCAAAGCCGGCGCTCGTCGTGATCCTTCATGGGTGCCGGCAGACGCCTGAGAGCTTCGACGCTTCAAGTGGATTTTCCAGGCTCGCTGCCCAGCGCGGATTTGTTCTTCTTTATCCGCAACAGAAGAATGCCAACAATGCCCATGGCTGCTTCAACTGGTTTCGGCCAAGTGCAGTGGCGCGCGACCGCGGCGAGCTGATGTCTGTCCGGCAGATGATCGAACATGCGATTGACCGCCATCGGATCGATCGGTCCCGAGTCTACATTGCGGGGTTATCTGCGGGGGGAGCAATGACATCGGCCCTTATCGCAACATATCCCGGCCTTTTTGCCGGTGTCGCAATCGTCGCCGGAATGCCCTTTGGAACCGCAAGGGACGCAGTATCCGCTTTGCGTGCGATGAAATCCGGCACCGCGCCTCCGCCGGGCGGATGGGGCAGCCCTGTCAAAGCGGTTTCGCCTGCGCAGAGAGTATGGCCACCAGTCTCCATATGGCAAGGAACAGAAGACCGCGTGGTGAAGTCCGTTAACGCGAAGGCATGTGTTGCCCAATGGCTCGAGGTCGCCGGCATCCCGGAAGAAGTGCGCCGCACAGTTGTACAGCCCTGGGGTACGCTTGTCCGGTGGGAGCAGGACGGAAGGTCTCGGGTGTTGCTCTACATGTTACAGGGGTTTGGCCATGGGCTTCCAGTGCGGGGCCTCGGGAAAGGCCAGGGGCGAAAGCTCGACCCCTATGTCCTTGATGCGGGTATTTCCGCTCCAGCCGAGCTCATGCGTCTTTGGGGTTTGAAACGGTCCGCTCTTTGAACGTGCCTACTGCCTTCCTTCAGGGCCAGATGGATTGCCCATCGCCGGCGGGCTCTTTTTTGACCATTCAACGCCAGAACCTTTTTGCATCCACGACGTCGTCGAGCGCAGTCTGTGCTTCATCGATCAGCTCTTGCTTGTCGGCATGCGAGATGACCGAGCTCGCAGCCGGATGATCTTCCAGGCCATGCTTCTTCAAGACGCTTGGCCCTGTTGCGAGGTCGTTCAGAGCGCCAAGGTGATCCTGCAGGTCGCCCATCGCCGAAATGAACCGCTTGTGGCGGCGCGCGCCGCGCTTGTCGGGAAAGAGCGAGGCGAAGAACTCGGCTGCATACCTCAGTTTCTTAGCATCCTTGCGGGCCTCATGACGTTGTTCGTCGTCAACCTTTGCAAGGGCACGGCCATGCTTCTTGAGCTTTTTGCGCATCCGGTCGAGCGCCTGACAGGCGAAGTCGACGGCCGCCCCATTGCGATCATCGGCGGTCTCCGGCCGGTCGAGGTACTCACCGCATTGAAGCCATTCGTTGAAGTCGAGCATCAGGGAACGGGCGCGCGAGGACTGAAGGGCGTCGACGACGTCGTCATAGGCGGTGTTTCGCGCGCTCTTCAGCCGCTCATGCATGTCGGCATCCTTGGCCTTGACGAGGAGAACGTCCAGGTTTCGGGCGTCGCCCAGTGTTCCCGCCAGCCACCGGAGCTCGTCCTTCAGGCGCTCTGCTTCTGCATCAGTAAGCAGCGGCTTGTAGAGCGAAAAGGCAGAGCGGAGGCGTCTGAGCGCCACGCGCGCCTGATGGAGAGCCTCCGCATACCTCCGGCAAAGGAGGACATCCTCATTCAGCCTGAATTGCCGGAAGCAGGATTGTGCGATGGTTTGAAAGGATATGACCGCGTTCATGTTCTGGTCCAGATCGACGGGTTCCGCCTTGAACATGAACTGCTGCGGCCCGATGAGCTGATAACCGCGGCCCGCCTTGGACTGAGCGCCGAAACGAACTGGCGCAACGGCTTCGATGCGCCTTGCGAGAACGAACAGATTCTGGCGGTCACCATCCTTTAGCTCAAGCTCGACCTCGCAGATTGGTGTTCTCCGCTCTCCCGAGATTACGGTTCCCTGGTCCACGACCACCTCGATCTGTGACCCGTTCTCGCTCCGGTTCCAGACCCGTCTGTCAACCTGGACATCGAACTGGGGAGTGACGTCGAGGTCAGGTCCGAACTCGGTCTGCAGCGGACTGGAATGATCGAGCAGGGGCGTGTTCGCGGTTAACGGAGTCTCCCATTCCGACCGTGCGAAGAGAGAGGCGCTTGATCCTGTCGCCTTTACCGTCTGCATCAAGGCCTCGCCTGTGCGGCGGATACGCAGGGTGAAGCCTGCCTTGAAGAGCTCATGGTCGGGCGTGTCGAAGTATGTCGAGTGTTGGCTGAGGACGTCTTCTGGCTCTCCGAGAAATTCGGAAGCGAGCAGCTCATTGACCGCTTCAGGTGACAGCTCGAGTTTCAATTCGATTTCGGCAGCCAAGGATGATCTCCAAGGTTCGTTCGAAGCCAGCAGATAGTTCAGCTGTGTCACGGTATCATGAAGGCGACATCTGAGCATTCGATTATAGCGGAAACGGTCGATCTTGCCGAGGCTGGATTCGAGTTGACCCGTTCACCGGGGTGCCGTCCGCTTGACGAGCATGCGCCCATCGAAGGACGACGATGTTACAGGATCGATCGCAGCCGGAAACACCCAGACGTAGACGATCTGCACCAGGCCGGCGCGTTTGCCCTCCGTGCGAAAGCAAGCTGAAGCAATCGGGCCTGTGCCGTTTCCGAAAATCATTCCTCTCGATCTGGGACCGGTCCGTGGACTCCACAACGGCACCGGTAGGGGCGGCTAAATCGTTCCATCTCCGGTGGCGATCTGCTCACGCTCTCGTCATTCAGGATGCCATTGCACTTTCGCGCGCGTTGCGCCGGATTGTCTGGGGCGGCTGGCCAAGCGTCCGCAGAAAAGCCCGGCGCATGCGATCACTATCGGCAAAGCCGGTTTCCTCCGCAATCACGTCCATGGAGTGGCGACCTTGTTCCATCATCAGCCGCGCCGCCTCCACGCGCAGGTTCTCCACGGCTTTGGCGGGTGACTGCCCGGTCTCTGACCGAAAGGCTCGGCTGAACTGACGCGCGCTCAAGCCCGCCGCATCCGCGAGCTCCTCAACCGACAGAAGGCTGCGCAAATTGGCCTTGGCGTAGTCGACCGATTTCTGGATCCGGTCCGACTTCGGGTCCAGTTCAAGCAGCGCCGAAAACTGCGATTGGCCGCCGGCCCTGCGGTGGTAGACCACCAGCTTGCGTGCGACCGATCGAGCGACGTCCTGGCCGTGGTCCTTCTCGACCATGGCGAGGGCCAGGTCGATGCCCGCTGTCATCCCCGCCGACGTCCACACGGTACCGTCGACGATGAAGATGCGATCCTCCTCTACCCTGACAGCCGGGAAACGCTCCCGGAGTTGGCGTGCAAAAGACCAGTGCGTCGTCGCACGCCGCCCATCCAACAGTCCGGATTCCGCAAGGATGAAGGCGCCGGTACAGGGGGCGGCCAGCCGTCGCGCGGTTTGCAAGGAGTGACGCACGAATTCGATCAGCCCGGGTGTCACCGGCTCGATCGTCGTGCCAGCTCCGAACATCACGGTGTCGTAAGCGGTGTGGTGGTCGAAGGCTTTGGTGTTGACCCCAAAGCCAGCGGACGATTTGATCTCGCCGCCGGCTTCGGAAAGCAACTCCATCTCGTAGGCCGGCTCTCCAAGCTGAAGATTGGCGATCTCGAAGACAGTTACCGCTGCAAAACCCAGCACCTGGAATCCTGGGAAGACCACGTAGCCTATTTTGTGCATGAGGCACCACCTTTGTCTGAAACTGCCGTATATATCACATTTACGCCATCGCAAAAAGTCCTGCGCTTTCATGCGAACCGGACGTTGGTCAGATCGATGGACACCAGAAGCGGATTTTCGATGACGTTATCATCCGTGGCCCGCAAGAAAGGCGCGGCGTTTCGTCGGAAACCGGATGCCATCGGCCTCGTCGTAATCGTAGACGCGCCGTGCGGCCGCAAAGCCACCGGCGACTTTGCCACCCCGGCTTTGTTGGGGGGTCGCCACGCAGGTGAGAAGGAGCGGGCGGGTACGCACTCCGGCCTTCGCTAGATTGCGTACCCGTAGACGTCATCGCCGAGATTTATGACGGCAGCGGCTTGCCGGCCTGCTCCTGTACAATGTAGTCGGCGTACCAGTCCGGCCAATTCTCGTCATGCCTGCCGCCGGTTCGCTTCTCGTGTTCGCCGTGGGCGGACGCCGCGCGCCGAAGTGTCGCCGCAAGCTCCGTCGACGAGGTGAACGTCGTAATGTTCGTATCCACGCGTCCAGGCAATCGCTCGGTGACTTCCTGGAGTAGCCATCCGTTGCCGTCCGGATCGCTGAACGAGGCGTAGGAGCGGTAGCTGCGCCGCTCGGGATCGCGACCGCTGACAGGCGGCTGTCCAGGACCGGCGCGGTGGATGATCTCGCTCACGTCCGCGCCACGACCGATGAGTTCGGCGCGCGCGACCTCGATATCCGACACGACGAGATAGAGCCCGCTTGCCGAGCCGGGTGCGGCCGACGTCAACCCCGTGCCGAAATGGATCGAGCTCGGCGAGCCTGGCGGCGTGAACTGCACGACCCGGAATGTATCACCGACGGCAAAGTCGGCGTCGAGCCTCCAACCCAAGCCGTCATAAAAGCGCTTTGCACGATCGACGTTCGAGATGGGGATAACGATGACCTCAAGTTTCAGGTCGGCCGTTTGCACGTTGGGGGTTTTGGTTGCATTGGTCATGGCTTTTTCCTTCTGGCTGGGAAGGCGGCGCGCTGAGCGCGTCCCTTCTTTCTCAAATCGACTAACGCAGCGACCTGAACGAAGCTCGCAACTCTTCAGTGAAGATTTCTGGCTGTTCCCAGGCCGCAAAATGCCCGCCCTTGGGCAGTCGATTGTAGTGGATTAGCTGCGGAAATGCTTTCTCGGTCCAACTGCGGGGAGCGGTATAGATTTCGTCAGGAAAAGCGCTCACCGCGACCGGGATGGTAACGCCCTTGGGAGCGAAGAATGCGAGCTTGCTCTCCCAGAAGAGGCGCCCCGAAGACAGCCCCGTGTTAGTCAGCCAGTAGAGTGTGATGTTGTCGAGGATGTCATCGCGAGTCAGCCCTTCAGAAGCCCCGTCAAAGACGCGGCCGATCAGCTTCTGGCTCTCCGGATCATGGTCAATCATCCACGCGGCAAGGGCGATGGGCGAATCGTCCAGGCCGTAGAGTGTCTGTGGCCGGGCCCCCATTTCCTGTGCATAGCCAACACGGTGCTTGTAGAAGAAATCGAGCTGCTTCCACGCATACTCCTCGTCGCCCGTCAGGCCCGTCGGCTGCGGACCGCCGGCCAGCGCCGCTGAAATGTTGTCGGGAAGCGTGCCGGGCATGTTGGTGTGGATGCCAAGCAGCCCTGCAGGCTTCTGTAGCGCCATCTGCTCGTTGACGGCGTCACCCCAGTCGCCGCCCTGCGCGACATACTTCTTATAACCCAGGCGGTTCATCAGAACGGCCCAGGCCCGGGCGACACGCTGCGGGTCCCAGCCGAGCTCGGTGGGCTTACCGGAAAAGCCGTAACCGGGGATTGATGGAATTATGACGTCAAACGCATCGGCTGCCGTGCCGGCGTGCGCTGTGGGATTGGTCAGCGGATCGATGATCTTCAGCTGCTCTATGATCGAACCGGGCCAGCCATGGGTTATGATGACCGGCAGCGCGTTCGGGTGCTTCGACTTCACATGGATGAAGTGGATGTCGACGCCGTCGATATTCGTCACAAACTGGGGCAGGGCGTTCAGCCTCGCCTCGACCTTTCGCCAGTCATACTGGTTGGCCCAATAGTCGGCGAGCTTCTGCATCGTGGCAAGTCGCACCCCTTGGGTGTCGTCTCCGACAAGCTCCTGGTCTGGCCATCGCGTAGCCTTGACCCGCCGCTGGAGGTCGACTAGGGCCTCGTCGGTGGCACGGAACTGGAAGGGACGGATGGTTTCGTCGATAGCCGGCTGGGCTTCGGACGCACCCTTTGCGGAAGCCTGCGCAACCTCGACGCCACTTCGCTCAGGAAAGTTTGTTTCGGCATGAGCCACGACTGTGGGAATAAAGATTGCGATCGCTCCCGCCAATGCGGTAGCGGCAAGGTGATTGCGCTTGCCAATTATCGAATAGGGTCTCGACATGATCATTCTCCTTGTTTTGAGGATCGACGAAAACGCCGCCGATAGCGCAGCACAATTGAATGGATACCTCTGAGGGCAGGCGCGAATTATTCCCCCACTCGATAGCGGGCGGCGGGCACGCTGTGGGAAAGGTTCGGCATGAGCTTCTGGCGCGCCACTTCGTACGCTTCCCAGTCGGCAACCTCCGGCAGCGACGGGATGGTCACCTTTTCGCCGAGATCGAAGCCTGCAAGAGATGCATCCACCATGTCCTCGGCGGACATGACGATCTCGCTCGGCACATTCTCAAGCGGCCTTCCGGCGATGCCCCAGAAATCGGTTGCCGTAGCGCCCGGAAGAACGGCTTGGACTCGGACATTCTTGTCGGCAAGCTCCTTCTGGAGCGACAGGGTGAGGGCCAGCACGAAGGCTTTGCTTCCGCCGTACACGCCGTTCAGCCGTTCCGGCGCGATAGCGACGATCGAGGCGATGTTGATAATCGCGCCGGTGCCCCGTTTCACGAAGCCGGGCACTGCAGCATAGGTCAGCCGCGTCAGCGCATTGACGTTCAGCGTGATCATCTCTTCCATCTTGTCGATATCGGACGCCAGCAGCGGGGCGGTCGCGCCGATACCGGCATTGTTGACCAACGTGGTGATGCTGGCGTCGGTCCGAAGTACTTTCTCGACGCGGCCGAGATCATCCTTGTTGCCAAGGTCCGCCGCGACCACCTCGACAGCGCGGCCTGTTTCGTCGGTGAGACGCTCGGCGAGCGCATCGAGGCGCTCCTTGTTGCGGGCCACGAGGATCAGGTCAAAGCCCCGGCGCGCCAGCCGATCGGCATAAATCGCGCCAATACCAGAGGAAGCGCCAGTGATGAGTGCGGTGCCCTTCGAGTTCTCAGTCATAAAAATCTCCATCAGGTTGGAATTTCTAGCCCCGATATTAGGACAAGACTTGCACGTCTCAAATGTCGTATATCCGTCGATTCAGGACATCCGGGCGACTACGTCGTCTTAAGGCAAGTAGGATTTTGGCTTGAGGCTCGGGCACCCTTCCCGGAAAGACGGGAAGGTAAAGACAGGGGCTGAACAATGGACCCAGGTTTGGCGCTCGGGCTTGTCTGACCTGAAGGAGCGCTACGGAGGTCGCGCTCGATCGAAACGGAGGCTAAACTCTCCGGCCGGGCGGCATGAACTATCGAACTGCGGTGGGTCGCCGAGGCGAGCGGCCCATGACCCGTTTGTACGCGGTTCTGAAGGGCGACGGACGGGGCAATCGTCGCAACCGATTCGCCCACCTCCCTGTCGGCAAAGCCGGCAATGATCGCGGCAAGTGTCGATTTCAGCGACGCCTGCGCGGTTGATACGGAGCGACACGCGCGGGTGGGACGGGAACCTTCTATGTGCATGGCGTGATCGTATCAGTGATGAAGGGTTTTGGTTTTCGGCGCCAGGATGGGAGTATCATCGCCGGCCGTTGAAGCCGGCAATGATGCTTTCAAGCGCGACGCCGTTTACGATCCGGTCAAAGCAGCCGGATCGTGACGTCGATATTGCCGCGTGTGGCCTTCGAGTATGGGCCGATCTGGTGGGCCTACAGTCGGCCGCATAACCAAGCGTGCGTCCGATAGAAAATCGCAGGCGGGAGGAACTCACCCGAGGTACCCGGAGACGCCATCCCACAACAACTTCAACGCAGTCACCACCAGCAATCCGTAGCAGGCTCGATAGATCTGGTGCTGGTCCAGCATGCCGTGAATCCGCCAGCCGAGCCAAACGCCGCTGGGAATGGCGAGCAGGCAAATCGCCATCAGCGTCCAGTCGCTGCCCGCGGGTCTCACCAGAAGCAGCCATGGTACGGCCTTGGTCGCGTTGCCGACAGTGAAGAACAGACTCGTCGTTCCCGCATAGACTTCCTTGCTGAGGCCGAGGGGCAACAGATACATCGCAAGGGGCGGTCCGCCCGAATGCGCCACCATCGTCGTAATTCCAGAGGTGAGACCGGCGGTGATCGCCTTCGGCGTCGATCGCTGCCGGAACGCCACCTTCCCGCCTCCGGCAAGCCACAGGCCGACGAACATCAAGGTGATAACCGCCATGATGATCGCGATGGCGTGATGATCCAGAAATCGGAACAGCAGATAGCCGAGCCCGATGCCGATCAGCAGTCCAGGCAGCAACCGGACGAGGTCCGGCCTCGACCAGGTCGAGGCCTTCCAGTAGCGCAGCGCGTACAGATCCATCGCGACAAACAACGGTGCGAGCAGGCCGCCGGCCGTCACCGGATCCATCACGATCGACAACAGTGGAATGCCGACAATGGCGAATCCACCGCCGAATGCGCCCTTCATGAAGCAGATCAGGAACACGCCGGCAAAGGCGACGAGGACCGTGGCCGCCGTCAGCTCCGGCGCAACCGATGAGGCTATCATGATAGCCTCGCCCGCTTGGAAGCGGTCATGAGCCCGTAGGCCGCCGCTTCGATCTCGGAACGTGCGAGACCGATATCCTTCAGCGCGTCGTCGTCGAGTTCGCAAAGCCTCGCAATGGCGGCGCGGCGGACGAGAAAGCGAGCGATTTCTTCTGCGGGCCGGATGATGGTTGATAGCATTGTAGACATTGTTGTTCTCCAGTGGTTACTCTGCGGCAATGCGACGCCGTCGGCACAAGCGCTTGTGAAGCGCGGCCGGGTGCTCATTGACTGCAGCGTTGGTAGTGCCGGGTGCAATCCGGTTGACGTAGACAGTATGCTCCGATAAAATCTCGGTGCAATGGAAACATTGAACTCGGTGCAATAATGTCGAAGTCCGAATATCTGAAGCTGGCCGACACCATCGCCGCTGAGATTGCCGATGGCACGCTCAAACCCGGCGACCGCCTGCCGCCGCAGCGCAGCTTTGCCTACGAGCGCAAGATCGCCGCCTCGACGGCGAGCCGCGTCTATGCCGAGCTATTGCGCCGCGGGCTTGTCGTTGGCGAAGTCGGCAGGGGCACCTTCATCTCCGGGGAGGCCAGGCGCGGCGCGGCGGCGCCAAGCGAGCCACGCGGCATCCGGATCGACTTCGAGTTCAACTACCCGGTGCTTGCGGGTCAGACCGCGCTCATAGCGAAAAGTCTGGACGGTCTGGAGACGCCGGCTGCGCTCGATGCCGCATTGAGACAGGCGACCAGCGCCGGAACACCAGCGGTGCGAAGCCTTGCGGCCGCCTATCTTTCGCAGGGCACATGGTCCCCCGATCCGGAACAGCTCGTCTTCACCGGTAATGGGCGGCAGAGCATTGCCGCCGCGCTCGCCGCAGTCGTTTCCACGGGCGGCCGCTGCGGCGTGGAGGCCTTGACCTATCCCTTCATCAAGGGCATCGCCGCCCGCCTGGGTATTTCGCTGGTACCGCTGGCGATGGACGAAGGCGGCGTACGGCCCGACGCGGTGCGAAAGGCGCATCACGAGGCCCATCTCTCGGCGATCTACATTCAGCCCGCGATTCAGAACCCGTTGGGCATGACGATGACCAAGGCGCGCCGGGCCGATCTCCTGCACGTCGTCGAGAATCTCGATCTTCCGATCATCGAAGATCATGTCTACGGCTTCCTCGACGACGAGCCGCCGCTTGCCGCTCTCGCGCCCGATCGCTGCATTGTCATCGACAGTCTCTCCAAGAAGGCCGCGCCGGGCTTAACGCTGGGCTTCATCGTGCCGCCGCCGCGGTTGCGGGAAAGCGTGATGGCCTCGGTGCGTTCGGGTGGGTGGACCGCATCGGGATTCGCGTTTGCGGCGGCGGAGCGGATGATAGGCGACGGCACCGTTGCCGAGCTTGCCAGGCTAAAGCGCCTCGACGCGCGAGCGCGCCAGAATCTCGCGGCCGATCGCCTTTCGAATTTCGAGATCCAGGCCAACCCGAAATGCTATCATCTGTGGCTGACGTTGCCAGCCCACTGGCGCTCGCAGAGTTTTGTCGCTGCCGCGGCCCGACGCGACATTGCGTTAACTCCTTCTACGACCTTCGCCGTCACGCCAGGTCATGCGCCCAACGCCGTCAGGCTCGCTCTGGCGGCGCCGACAATGGATCAACTCGATAGCGGCCTGCACACGCTTGCCGCGATGCTCAATAGCAGCGAGCACGATTTCGACTCGACTGAATAGGAAGGTGGGTCGGCTGTAAAAACGAAGGAAGGACCGGATTTGAAACCCCAGAAACGCTGGTTTTTGAGGGTCTCTAGGAAATATCTGTCGGATTAAACAGGGTCTTCTTTAACGGGCTTTCCCGAGTCAATCCCTTTTTATTTAGCTAATCCCTCGCCGAGGGCTTGCTTCTGTTGGGGTGGACGGCCCCGAACGGCGAAATGTGCCAGAGGGAGTCGTTGTGAACTCAAGCAAAGGGAGCCGTCCGTGGACCATGAGTTTGGGCTGACCGCCGGTAAAGGCACGTCCCATATCCCGCTACTGCTTGAACGGATCATGACTGACGAAACCATTCCAGCCCTGGCACGCGATCTATTCGCATCTCTCGCTGACGAATTTGTGCAGTTAGATGGGCGGCGGAAGAAAGTGGAGGCAAAACTGATAGCCTGGTATCGAATTAACGAATGCTGCCGTCGTCTTGCAAAAACCTCGGGTGTCGAGCCGATCGGGACAGTACTACTGGTGGTGAAAGCGCGCCGGCGCCGGAGTTGTTTGCGTCGGCAAGGCCGTGTGCCGCCTGGATGGGGCTGACGCCCCGGGACCATTCGACTGCATTACGAGGGCCGGAGATGAGGCATTGTGCGAAACGCTGGTTGTGGGCGCGACCGCGGTGTTGCAGCACCTGCGAACGGCTCTGCTCATGATGTCCCGCGATTGCGTTAAGCGGGACGCCTTTTCGAGGCCCGACCGCGCCGAGACCGCCAGTGTCATGAACCTTCATTTACCTCGGATACAGCCGTCGACGAAGAGATGGGCGCATGCGCGGGCTCTGGCTATAATCTCGTCGTCGGAGATGTCGGAGACCTGTCCCAGCATGACAGCGCGCTGGGGTTCCATGGCCATCATTCCTCGCAGCATCCCGGTGGCCAGCGGGACGTCGTCGAGACGGACAGCCTTCAGCTCTACCTGTCTTGTCAACCAGTCTTCCATCGCCTTGCTGGTGCGCTTGATTGCCTGTTCGTAGAACACGGACGCGATTTCCGGAAAGCGATCGGACTCACTGAGGACAAGCCTCGTGATGATGATCGTTTCGGAAGACAGGGTGAGCCTTCCGTAGGCGGCCAGAAGACGTTCCAATCCTTCCTGAAGAGAGAGTCCAGACAGGCTCTGGGAGTCGAGTCCGAGAAAATACCTGCTGATCTTGGTCGAGATGACGTCGGAGAACAGGTCCGCCTTGGCGGGGAACAGCCTATAGAGCGTCTTCGTCGAGACGCCCGCGGTCTGAGCGATCGCGTGAATGCTGGCGGACGCATATCCGGCTTTCTTGAACTGGTCGTTCGCCGCGTCGATGATGACACTTCGCGTCTCCTCGTCGGACCGGACCTGCGGTCTGCCGCGCGAACGTTTCTCTACCTGGGCATTTTGGTGCATCTTCAATTCCAATGTTCCTGTTGGCGCACCATAGTCATAATTTAGGAAAATATCAAGTTTCCTAAACTGATCGAACGTTTCGGTCCACGTCGGTAACGTTTCCAAGCGGCTGGAAAACCTCGTCAGCACCGAGCGGATGGTATAACGAGGGCCCACCGACAACACGGAGACGAGGCGAAGAGCCAGAAAGAGACCCTTTCTGGCCATGCGACCGAGCGAAGGCGCCTACCAGCGCTTCGAGCCGAAGGCTATGCCGAGCCGTGCTCGCGATCGCACCGGCCATCCGGAATTGCGGACAAGATCACTTTTATTTTGGAACATGATAATTTTCCAAATTCTTCTTGACATCGCAAACCTAGCGCATATTTTGGAAAATAGAAGTTTTCCTTAATGTGACCAAGCGGCTGCGGCCCAAGCGACGGCAACCGAAAATCAGGAGTGATCTCAATGGACGAGAACGTTATCGCACTGACTGGCAAGCCCGACCGCAAGGCTGCCGTATCTGAAATACCGGCACAGCCTGCGACTGCGGAAGCCGCACAGCCGGCTATCGCGACACCGGTTGCCGCGCCGACTGCTCTGATCGACGCCAAGAAAAAGGGCGACGGCCTCAAGAAGCTCGCAATGAGCGTCTCGCTCCTCGCGGTCATCGCAGGCGCTGCCTACTACGGCCACAACTACTGGACGGTCGGACGCTTCGAAGTCGCGACCGACGACGCTTATATCAAAGCCGACAACAGCGCGATCGCGCCCAAGATCTCGGGTTACCTTGCCAAGGTTTTCGTCGGCGACAACCAGACGGTCGAAGCCGGGCAGGTCCTTGCGACGATCGACGATCGCGACTACGCGACGGCGCTCGAGCAGGCGAGGGCGGACGTCGATGCGGCGCGTGCCACGGTCGACGCCAAGAAGGCTGCGCTCGAAACCCAGCAGTCCGTGATTGCGGCTGCACAGGCGTCCGTCGAAGTCGACCGCGCCAACGAGACCTTCGCCGAGCAGAACGACAAGCGCTATTCGCGGCTTGCCACCAACGGCTATGCTCCGGTCCAGACGGCGCAGCAGGCGTCGGCCCAGATCGCTGCCAACCGAGCCACCACGGCTCGCGACGTTGCGGCGCTCGAAGGAGCGATGAAGCAGGTTGACATCCTCAAGGCCGAACTGGCCCAGGCGGCCGCTGCGTTGGCACGCGATCAGGCGATCCAGCATCAGGCCGAACTCAATCTTTCATACTCGAATATCGTTGCTCCGATCGACGGCGTCGTCGGCAACCGCACTCTTCGCGTCGGCCAGTACGTCCAGGCAGGCACGCAGCTCATGACGGTTGTCCCGACAAAGGCCGCGTATGTCATCGCGAACTACAAGGAAACGCAGTTGACGGACGTGCACCCCGGACAGCTGGTCGAGATCGACGTCGACATGTTCCCCGGTCGTGTCTATCACGGTCGCGTCGAAAGCCTGGCCCCTGCCAGCGGGCAGGAATTCGCTCTCCTTCCTCCGGACAACGCGACCGGCAACTTCACGAAGGTCGTCCAGCGCATTCCGGTGCGCATCGTACTCGACGCGGAAAGCGCAGCCTCGGGCGATCTCCGCCCCGGCATGTCCGTCACCCCAACCATCGAAACCAAGACCGGCAAATAGCCGCCCGGCGAACCGACAAGGATCCAGGAGGATCAAGTCATGACTAACGTCACAACGTTGCCGACATCAGCCGCAATGCCGGTATCGGCCGGCTCGCAGAAGGCCGGCGCCAAGGAATGGATCGCCGTCCTCGCAGGAATGATCGGCGCCTTCATGGCAATTCTCAACATCCAGATCACAAACGCCTCCCTGCTCGACATCGAAGGCGGCATCGGGACGGGAGTCGACAACGGAGCTTGGATCTCGACCTCGTATCTGATCGGCGAGATTATCGTCATTCCACTGACGGCCTACTTCAGCAGCGTGTTCTCATTCCGGAGATACATTCTGGTGAACACGATCCTGTTCCCGCTTTTCTCGATGGCGTGCGCCTTCACCCACGACCTTAATTCCATGATCGCGATGCGTGGCCTCCAAGGATTCGCCGGTGGCATCCTCATTCCCATGGCATTCACCATGGTCCTGACGAAACTGCCGAAGCCGCAGCAGCCGATCGGCCTTGCGATCTTCGCACTGTCGGTCACCTTTGCACCTGCGATCGGCCCGACGATCGGTGGCTACCTGACCGAGAACTACGGGTGGCAGACGATCTTCTTCATCAACACGATCCCCAGCGCGATTATGGCGGTCGCGCTCGCCGCGACCCTCGACAAGCAGCCCATGCGTCTCGGCCTTCTACGCGAAGGCGACTGGGCGGGCATCTTCACCATGGCGATCGGTCTGGCCGCACTGCAGACGGTGCTCGAAGAGGGCAACAAGGACGACTGGTTCTCGTCGCCGTTCATTCTGAAGCTCAGCGTCGTGGCGTTCGTATTCCTTGCAGCATTCATCTGGATCGAACTGACTGTCGAAAAGCCACTCGTGAAGCTGCGGCTGCTCAAGCAGCGGAACTTCGGCATCGGCGTTGCAGTCAACGTGCTCGTCGGCGTCGCTCTATTCGGCACAGTCTACATCCTTCCCCAATATCTTGGGCAGGTGCAGCGCTACAACGCGCAGGAAATCGGCAACGTCCTGGCATGGACAGGCCTGCCGCAGCTGCTGCTTATTCCGCTGGTTCCGATCATGATGAAGCGTTTCGACGCCCGCTATATCGGCTTCCTTGGCATCAGCATATTTGCGATTAGCTGCTTCATGAACGTCATGCTGTCGCCGGACAATGGGGGCGATCAGTTCTGGATCCCGAACATCGTGCGAGCCATCGGTCAGGCACTCGTGCTGACGCCGATCACCGCGATCACGACGGGCAGCATCGCCCAGGCGGACGCTGCTGCGGCTTCAGGTCTGACGAACATGCTGAGAAACCTCGGCGGCGCCGTCGGGACGGCCACTCTGGGAACCGTCCTCACAAAACGCGAACAGTTCCATTCGAACATCATTGGCCAGTCCATCACGGCCAGCCGAGACGAGGTCAGGCAGCGCCTCGACCAGCTTACGGGCTACTTCCAGTCCCACGGTGTCTCGGACCACGCCAAGGCTACGGGCCAGGCGGTGGTCACTTTGGGCAGGATCGTGAAGCGCCAGGCGCTCATCATGGGCTTCAGCGATACGTTCGCGGTCATCGGCGTCGTGCTCGCGATCGCAGCGGTCGCGCTTCTGCTTACCAAGCGTACGAGTGGCGGCGGCGCCGGAGCGCACTGAGGCCGCCACCCACTATACCTCTGTATATTGTGATCGCGCGGGAGATCAGGGTGAAGCCTGCCTTGAAGAGCTGATGGTCGGCGGTGTCACGGTATCATGAAGGCGACATCTGAGCATGCGATTATAGCGGAAACGGTCGATCTTGCCGAGGCTGGATTCGAGTTGACCCGTTCACCGGGGTGCCGTCCGCTTGACGAGCATGATGGTATGGACGCCCCCTTCCGCCGGAGCCAGCCGCGAAGGATGATGGAGGCGTATCAACCAGGAGGCTCATGATGGAAGCTCAAGTCAGTGTTGTTGGTCTCGATATCGCAAAGTCCGTTTTCCAGGTTCACGCTGCGGATTCTGTTGGCAAAGCCATCATTCGACGCAGGCTCAAACGGGAGGAGGTAGAGACTTTCTTTCGCAAACTCCCACCGTCTCTCGTCGCGCTCGAAGCGTGTCCTGGTTCGCATTTTTGGGCCAGATTGCTTTGTGACATTGGCCATGACGTTCGTCTCCTCCCTGCGCAATATGTGCGGCCCTACGTCAAGACGAACAAGAGCGACGCGGCTGATGCCGAAGCGATCTGCGAGGCAGTCACACGACCGACGATGCGCTTCGTGCCGATCAAGGAAGAGATGCAACAGGAAGTTTTGGTTCTACATCGGGTCAGGGAGATGTTGATCCGCCAACGGACCCAGCTCATCAACTCGATCCGTGGCCACCTTGCCGAATTCGGCATCATTGCTCCCAACCGCGCTCACAACATCGGCCTTCTAACGAAACTGATCGAGGATGAAGAGTTCGACGAGCTACCGGCCGTCGCTCGCCATGCCTTGCGCTATCTGGTCGAACAACTGAGGGAGGTGAAGACGAAGCTCTTCCGCATAGATCGGGATCTTATCAGGGTCGTAAAAGGAAGCGATGCCTGCCGGCGATTGATGACAATTCCTGGGGTAGGTGTTGTTACGGCGACAGCGTTGGTGTCCTCGATGAGAGAGCCTTCTGACTTCAAATCGGGTCGGCATTTTGCCGCCTGGCTCGGGCTTGTCCCGAGGCAGCATTCCACCGGGGGCAAGGAGAACCTTGGAGGGATCAGCAAGCGTGGCGACGGATATCTTCGTCGACTCTTGATCCACGGTAGCCGTTCAATCATGCGCTGGCGCGGTCGTTCTTGGAATTGGCTTTCGAAACTAAGGGACCGTCGCCCGGCAAACGTTGCAGCGGTCGCGATTGCAAATAAAACAGCTCGCGTAGTTTGGGCGTTGCTCATGTTCGGTGGAACCTACGGGCATCCTGGGAAAGGCGCGACAATGAGAGCAGCGTGAGAGTAGCTTAAGTTTCGAATTCGACCCGGACTGGTCGATGTGGTTGCGAGGATAAAAAGCGAGTGATGGCAAAGCCGGGCTAAACCGGGAACCAGCAGAGCCCGTTGGGCGCATCGATCTTCGAGTTCGTGGTGCGTGATTGGGAGCTGGTTTGCGGATCTACCATCAAGGCCGGGGCCGCAGGGTGCGGCACATTTTAGAGGCCGAATAGATGACTGCAGCCACAGGTTTCGCCGGAACGGGTTATTTTACCCTTGCAAAGTCGGGGGCGTCCATAGATGCGCCCATCGAAGGACGACGATGTTACAGGATCGATCGCAGCCGGAAGCACCTGCAGGCGTAGACGATGTGCACCAGGCAGGCGCGGTCTGTTTGCGCCGGGACAGAAAAGGTCAGATCAGGGTTCTTCTGGTGGGCAGCCGCCGCAGCGGACGTTGGGGCCTTCCGAAAGGGCACATCGAGCCCGGTGAAAATTCAAGAACCGCGGCACAACGCGAGGCGTTCGAAGAGGCTGGCGTGACCGGCGTCGTCTCTGAAGAGGTCTTCGGAACCTTTACCTATTTCAAGGACGGCAGCCGCAACCGCTATCGGGTGAAAGTTCATTTGCTTGAGGCGCTGTCTGTCGCCGAATCCTTTCCTGAAAAATCCGTTCGTAAGACGCGCTGGTTTTCGATGAAGGGCGCCATTCGGGAAGCGGCTCAACCCGGATTGCAAAAGCTGCTCCAAAAACTTCTATGATGCGCAACAATGTGCTTGGCGTTGCAGAAATCAGCCAGAAGTATAATTCACGTTCAACATGCTTTGATTTCAATGAAGGACTCCACGCTTTCTGCTCAGGTTTCCTAAACGCTCGACCAGCGGCACCGAATGCGATCTCCGTCGAGGACCAGAGAACCCGACTTACGCCCTGTTGGTCCAAAGCGAGGCAGAATACTGCCGACTCATCGTCGCCGGGAAACCCCAGCAGCCTTCAATTGTTTTCGCAGACGAGCGAGAGCTAATTCGGATTTTGGTCCTGCATTCAAAGATCGCAGTTCGGCAGTTTGCGAGACGCGCTACACTTTGCGGACATCAATAGGTCAAGGTCGGTGGAGGACGGTCCAAACTTCTCATAGAGGCGCTTTGCCTCTTGTTCATCGAGCCGGTATTTCCTGGCAAATTCGTTCACACTGTACGGACGGCCGCGCAGAACCTTTCGCAGCGGCTTCTCCGCATTCAAGACATTGGTCATGATGTCCTCCTCTGACATCCCCGAGGGTGCGCATATCGGCGGTGAAAGAGTTGACTGGCGCCAGTGCGCCAGCCTGAACTTCACCCACGGGATGACGTCACCAACGCATTCGCTGACTGATTGTTTCGTCCCATGCGTTTAAGGCGGCCTTGGAATCGGCCATTCGCGACGAGTCTGTCGACCCGAGGAGGACAAACAGGATCAGGCACGAGGCGATTGTGCTGCGTCGCAAACCAAGCGACTTGATGCCCGTTCACGCTGCCGTTCGATCTGCATCTGACTTCGCACATCGACCGAGCCGCTGAGTTCGCTGCATTTCAAACCTTCTCCGCGACTTCATTCAGGGCGTTCTTCTGCAAACCGACGACCTTGTGCATTGCAAGAAGCCGCACATGAATGTGTATCGGTCATGTCTGAAGCGGATTGGGCAGGCTGATGCGCTGCAGGCAACATGCGGCCCGAAGTTCAGGTGTTTCTGTTGTTAGGCCGCGAGCCTTTGGACATCAATGCGTCGATCGTCGGCCGAAACGGTGATCTCGAAGTGGTCGGCCTGCACAACCTTGCGAATGTTCCGCGGCCGGTGTGCGACGATGTTCACGCCGGCTCTGCGTCGCAGGCTGTCATAAAGGATGCCGGCCACGCCGTTCGAACGCACTTGCTCACCAAGCGCTTGCGACGCGGCGTAGCTGGTGCCGTCATAGATCTCGGGCCGCAGCATCTGCTCTCCACGAATGTCGAGGTAATCTCCAAGCAGGATGGCCATGTAGCTTCGATAGGTGCGCGTCATCGTCGCCACACTGCGCGCAACAGCTTCGCGCCGAAGATGATGGCCAACCTCGGCTGCAGCTGTGCGGAGATCGTCGGCGGCATACCATGCGCCGAGATCGGGGCCGTTAAACCGCATTCCTCCCGGCGCAACATGGAGAAATGCCGCCATCACAATGCTGGAATTGGGGGTGCCGTAGACCCATTCACCCTGGGGAAGTCGTTGGATGCGGTCGGCAACAAGACGGTCATTGGTCCAGCCGGCAAGCTCCATCACCGCTTCGAGATCGGCCGCTGTCGCAACGGTATCAAAAAGCCCGATTGGCGGAAATTGCGATGGGATCAGCCGGTACGAAGGACGCGGCGCCTGAGCAAAACGATCAGTCACCGGAAGACGATGTCCCTGTCTTCGTAAGGCGTGAACGCTTCGTCCAGGATGTTCGGATGCATGTAGATGCCACCCCTTGCCGCATCGAGAAATCGACGAACTGTCATCAGGCCGTCCTGCGTTCCGCTCGTCAGGACGTCGAGTGGGGAGTGGCCGCCGAAAACAAGCGCTTCATGCGGCGTCCGCAGCCACGCAACGCCGACGCGTTCATCGGGAAAGAGGATCCCAAGCGCCTGATGAATGCCGAGCACGGCCGAGATTCGAATGAGGATGTCGACGTCCAGCGTGAAGGCACCATGTTCGCGCGCTTGCTTGGCCCAGTTGTGATAAGTGGATCGGGACGGGTAACCGAGTACAAGCAAGCGCTGCTCTTCGTTCAGGCCCCAAAGATCGGCGATCGCCAGAAAGGTTCGCAGAGCCGGGGCGCTCAACCTTTTGCGGGTTGCCGGAGCAAACCGGTCGGTTTCCAGGCGCTGCGGCTCATGCCTGTCCTGTCGCTCGGTGTGTCGTGCGTGCGGCATTATAGCCTCCAGTCTTGAACTAGACATAGCCCAAATCTGGACATCCGACAAGATCAATTTGGAGCGTTGGTCCGATGAATGCCTGCCCGACGATATGGGCGTTGAGCAAGTCCGTCACCCTTCGGCCCTTCCCACGGCGCGCGCCCAACGGGCTGCAGCCGGGTCGACTAGGGTCACACAACCCAGGCGAGCGCGCCGACTGGTGCCGAGGAAGAACAAGCGCCTAACTGGGCTTTCGGTAAAGTTGCCCTTGTAATTCGGAGATTGCAAAGTTATGTATATCCCAATTGGATATGCAGGAGATGCGCGATGACCAGCTCCACGGTTTTCATCAGTAATCGCAGCCAGGCGGTCCGGCTTCCCAAAGCCGTCGCCTTTCCCGAAAACGTGCATCAGGTCGATATTCTCAAGATCGGCCGCAGCCGGGTAATCGTGCCGCAAGGCAAGCGGTGGGACGATCTGTTTCTGAGCGGGCCGCGCGTCAGCGAGGATTTCCTGAGCGAACGTGAGCAACCGGCAGCGGAAGAACGTGAGCCTTTCTGATGCTCGCCTACATGCTCGACACCAATATCTGCATCTATGTGATGAAAAACTACCCGCTGGAGCTTCGGCAAAAATTCAACACGCTGGCCGAACAGCTTTGTATATCGAGCATCACGCTCGGAGAACTGCATTACGGGGCGGAAAAATCGGCTCGCCGCGTCGAGAACCTGATTGCGATCGAGCAGTTCGTGGCGCGGCTGGAGGTGCTGCCTTTCGGAGACAAGGCGGCGGCGCACTACGGGCAGGTCCGGGCCGAGCTTGAGCGAGCCGGAACGCCTTGCGGTCCCCATGACATGCAGATTGGCGGCCATGCTCGCAGCGAAGGATTGATCGTCGTCACCAACAACATGCGGGAGTTTGCCCGAATGCCAGGTGTCCGGGCGGAAAACTGGGTGTGACCTTCACCCGTTAACCAACCTTGAGCACCGATGGTTCGGCCAGCCTTGCGAGCGCCGACAGCCCGACGAATGCGCAACCCGCAAATGCAGAAGATTTTGCCGCCAGATTTCAAAAGGAACGGCTTGCCATGCACAAGGCATAGCCTGCAATGGCGGCAGATCACGGCGATGGCAAAGGCGCAGGATCGGTGAGCGCAGCGCGGCATAGATAGGCAAACGAAGCCTTAAGACGTCGAGCCAGCGAGAAACCCGACAATGCCCGCGCCGATCTGGCTCACGTGACAAAAGGCCAATCAATTGCTCTTAATTGAGGCGCTATGAGTCGCCCAGTGATGTCACCTTACGCAGGGTTTTAACTCCCCTGGAAGCTGCGAATTTTCTCCAGGATCTCCGGGGCGATCTCAAACCGTCGCGCCTTGCCGCGCCCCATCGAGTTCTTCACGAAGCTCTCCGTCAGGAGTCCGCGCCCGACCAACGGGTCTACCGTTTCGGTTACACCGGTGCGCGTCAAACCCGTAGTTTCGACGATATTTGAAAGCGTTAGCGGCTGATGTCCCTGGTGCATGATGTAGAGGACACTCATCATGCCGATCTGCTTCAACCGCGACTGAGGCGTTTCATCCTCCAGCGGATTGTCAAAAATCTCGTGGAAGATGAAGGCTGAAAAGGCAAGGTTGTGCCATTGGACGTTGAGTGCTCTTGTCATCTGTTTAACTGCATAATATAAGGCTGTATAAATTTCCAGACGATACAGACGCCAGCGGGCATCGTTGGCGTGTTGATTTTGGAGGGACGGCTCATGAAAAACCTTCTGATCAGGACGTTCGTGGCTCTTCTCAATGCCTCGCCATCATATCTCATTTCAGGGAGTCATGCGCGGGCAGATGATTGGGGATGCGAGGTTATCCTATGCCTTTCCAATCCCGGCGGCGCAACGCAATTTACCGAATGCCGCCCGCCGATTGAGAAACTGTGGCGAGAACTTGCAAAGGGGCACGCATTCCCGAGCTGTAACGGCGTTGGTTTTACGGCATCTGCGCCCGGTTACGCCCCTTACTATTGCGACAAAGGCTACCGCTTAACGACGCGAAATGGTGATCGCGGACGGCAGGTAAGCTGCATCTCGACCACACCGCAGACTGTCTCAAACAATGAATGCTACTTAAACAGCGAGCGCGGAGTTCATTCATCCGCCTGGCACTGGAATGACGGGCAGCGACGGTGCCGGCGTTACGTGACAATGCAGCCGCATGTGCGCGCGAAGCCGCACTATGTCGACGTCACCATTGACGGGATCGGAAACCAAAGGGTGTGGTACTAAGCAATGCCAGTCGCCTTCGTCGATCTTGCGCAGGCATGCGCTCCCAACATTGCGATCGAGACGATCGCTGCAGTTGTTAGCCTGGAGAGCAGGTTTCATCCCTATGCCATCCGCATCAACAGTGGCCCACCGCTTTCGGATCAACCGGCATCGAAGGCGGAGGCAATTGAGCTCGCCACTTCCCTCGTTGCGGCGCACCAGGACATTCAGATCGGTCTTGGCGGTCTCGGCTTGGAGGAACTGCACAAGCTGAAGCTTTCCATATCGGATGCGTTCGATCCCTGCCTTAACCTTAAGGCCGGCGCCACTCTTCTCGATGGGTACTATCGCCTTGCCTTGCGCGCGGGCGCCGATGCGGCACAAGCGGAAAACATCATGCTTCAGTCTCACTACGGCCGAGACGATCCGTCGCTGGGCAAACTGGTCCGATATGACGAGCAGGTCCGCCAGGAAATGGTCCGGCTGTCCCCCAAACTGGCGTCGCTTTCCATTGCCGAGCCGCACATTGAAGCTCGCTTCGAGAAGACCGCAGACTTTCAGGACGTGTCCGCGGTCGCAAAACGCCTTCCCCAAGCCGACGAGACCGCTTCATGGGACGTCTTCAATTCCCGGCGGCGATCTTCGGTTCTCGTGTTTCAGAATGATCGATCGGAGCAAAGTGAATGACTTCAAAATCCCGCCTTCGCCCTGTCGCTGCCTCTGCCTTGATGGCCGCGGCCATCGTTGCCTGCATGGTCGAACCGGCCTTCGCCCAGGCCGTAGGCATCGAAACCGTCCTGCAGAATATCGTCGATATGCTGACCGGCAACATCGCCCGCCTGCTTGCGGTCATCGCCGTGATCATCATCTGCATCGCCTGGATGTTCGGCTACATGGATCTGCGCCGTGCCGGCTACTGGATCATCGGCATCGGGGGGATCTTCGGCGCCACCGAACTGGTGAACACCATCGTCGGGAGCTGAGCGACATGGCGACAGCTCCCGACATCGAAGAAGACACCCTGTTCCTGGCCTGCACCCGGCCGGCGATGATTGCCGGTGTGACGATGGAGGCGGTGGGCTTGAACATCATGCTGACGACGATCCTCTACATCACGGCGGGATCGATTGCCTATGCGCTGGTCGGCGTCGTCTCACATTTCATGTCCCGCACGCTCGTCAAGCACGACCATAACATGTTCCGGATCCTGTTTTCCTGGATGGAGACCCGCGGTCGATCGCGCAACACGTCCTATTGGGGCGGGGCCACGCTCTCGCCGCTCAGGCTCACCAGACACTATGACGAAAGGGACCTAAGCCTTGCCTAGAAACGCAACGCTTCGATCCCGCGAACTCGGGCCGGAGACCTTTATTCCCTATTTGCGCCATATCGACGAGACGACGATCGGGCTCGGTACCAGAGCGCTGATGGTGATGATCGTGCTCGAAGGCGTCTCCTTTGAAACAGCCGACGTCGTCGACCTCAACAGCCTGCACCGCAACCTCAACACGCTCTACCGGAATATCGCCGATGAGCGCCTCGCACTTTGGACACATGTCATTCGCCGTCGCGACAACGGCTATCCGGAAGGACAATTTGCCAGTCCTTTCTCAAATGCGCTGAATTCAAGATACCGCGCGCGCATGATTGGCGAGGATCTATTTCGCAACGATCTCTATCTTTCATTGGTCTGGCATCCCGCACGCGATCCCGCCGAAAGGGCCGTGAGCCTTCTTTCCCGGCTGCGCAGAGCCCGCCGAACCAATGTCGAGCTCGACGAAACTGCGCTGAAGCACCTGCGCAGCAAGCTATCCGACATCACCGCGGGCCTGAAACGCTTCGAGCCTCGCGTGCTGTCCCTTTACGAGCAGAACGGCATACTGTTTTCCGAGCCGAGCGAAGTCCTCCACCAAATCGTAGGTGGCCGGCGCGAGCCAATTCCGTTGACTGAAGGAAGGATTTCATCGGCGATCTATTCCGATCGGGTGATTTTCGGCCGCGAGACCATCGAAATCCGTCACGAGGCCGAAAACCGCTATGCCGGGATGTTCGGGTTCAAGGAGTATCCGTCAACGACCCGCAGCGGCATGCTCGACGGCATCCTGACGGTCCCGTTCGAGCTTATCCTCGCACAATCCTTCGCCTTCACCTCGAAATCGGATGCGCGCATCATCATGGGGCGCAAGCAGAACCAGATGGTCAGCGCCGGCGACAAGGCGGCGTCCCAGGTCGAAGAACTCGACGCTGCGATGGACGATCTCGAATCCAACCGCTTCGTGCTCGGCGAGCATCACCTTACTCTTTCAGTCTTCGCTTCTTCGGTCAAAGCGCTCACTGACGATCTGGCGGAGGCGCGCTCGCACCTTACCAATGGCGGCGCGGTCGTCGCGCGCGAGGATCTCGGGCTTGAAGCGGCCTGGTGGGCACAACTGCCCGGCAACTTTCGCTACCGCGCGCGATCTGGCGCCATCACATCCCGGAATTTTGCAGCACTTTCGCCTTTCCATTCCTATCCGACCGGGCAGAAGGACGGAAATGAATGGGGACCAGCCGTTGCCCTGCTGAAGACCGCATCCGGCTCGCCCTTCTACTTCAACTTCCACCACCGCGACCTTGGCAACACCTTCATCTGCGGTCCCTCCGGCGCCGGCAAGACCGTACTCTTGAACTTCATGCTCTCCCAACTCGAAAAGCACGATCCCCATATGGTCTTTTTCGACAAGGATCGTGGGTCGGACCTTTTCGTCCGGGCGGCGGGTGGTGCTTACCTGCCGGTGAGGAATGGCGTTGCCACCGGCTGCGCGCCGCTGAAGGCACTTGAGCTGACTGCGGAAAACAAGGTGTTTCTCACACGGTGGATCGGCAAGCTCGTCGGATCGGCGAAACGCGAGCTGACGGTCACGGAGCTGCGCGACATCGCCTTGGCCATCGACGGCCTGGCGGACCTGCCCCTCGAACGGCGTTCCATCGGCGCCTTGCGCACTTTCCTCAACAATACCGAACCGGAGGGCATCGCCTCCCGCTTGCGGCGCTGGGAAAGGGGAGCGCCGCTTGGCTGGGTATTCGACAACGAGGCCGACGAGATCGGGATCGACGCCAAATTCATCGGATACGACATGACAGATTTCCTCGACAACGAGGAAATCCGCACACCGTTGATGGCCTATCTCTTCTTCCGCATCGAGCAGCTGATCGACGGGCGCCGCATCATCATCGTGATCGATGAATTCTGGAAGGCCTTGCAGGACGAGGGTTTTCGCGACCTCGCCGAAAACAAGCTCAAGACGATCCGCAAACAGAACGGGCTCATGCTGTTTGCGACCCAAAGCCCGCGCGATGCCATTGTCTCGCCGATCGCCCACACGATCATCGAGCAGTGCCCGACGCAGATCTTCCTTCCCAATCCGCGTGGCGATCGTGCCGACTACGTCGATGGTTTCAAACTCACCGAACGGGAGTTCGAGCTCGTCGCTCGCGAACTGTCGGTCGAAAGCCGCCGCTTCATCGTCAAGCAGGGACACAACAGCGTCGTCGCAGAACTCAACCTCAAAGGCTTCGATGACGAACTCGACATACTTTCCGGCCGCACCGCCAACGTGGAACTCGCCGAGGCGATCAGGGCAGACGTCGGTGACCGGCCAGAGGACTGGCTGGCGGTATTCCGGCAAAGAAGGAGAGCGGGATGATGCAAAGAAAGAAAGCAGGGTTTGCTCTTATGGCGGCAGCTGCCTTGCTGTCGGCCGCAATGGCATCCGCACAGGGCATTCCCGTCATCGACCGGACGGCGGTTGTAAAGCAGATCGAGAGCATCACACAGCTGAAGTCTCAGCTCGACACCTTGAACCAGCAGCTCCAGCAAGCCGAACAGCTTTATGGGTCGTTGAACAAGATCACCAACATGGCAGATGTCGCAAGCCTGCTGAACGACCCTTCGATCCGTAAGGCGCTGCCACGCGATTTCAGTGCTGTCGAGGGCCTGTTCAAGGGGTCGGGTACCGGTGTCTTCGGCAATTCCGCTTCGAAATTCCTTGAGAGCAACTCGAACTATCGCACCGACGCCAATGATTTCTACGCCCAGGAATTGTCGCGCGTCCAGAAGCAGAATGCAGGTCAGATGAGCCTTGGCCAACAGATCTATGATGCAGCCACCAAGCGCATCGAGGGCATCGATCAGCTGCGCCAGCAGATTTCCAGCGCCGCCAATGCCAAGGACGTCGCCGATCTTCAGGCACGGCTGCAGGCCGAAACGGCGTTTCTTCAAACCGATCTTCTGCGCATGCAGGGTTTGGAGATGGTCCAGCGGGCGCAGGTGCAGGTCGATGACCAGCGAAAGGCGGAGGATTGGCGCAAGCGCATGGACGCAATGGGAGCGGCGCTCAAATGAAACATGCCCTTCCTGCAGTGATCGCCGCCGCCCAGCCGGTTTGCGCCGGGCAGGCGGATGAAGGTGATGAGGCCTTGCTCGCCAACGTCATGGCCGGGTGCTGCAACAATCCGGCCAGACATGCTGACACGCGCAACACTACAGGAGACGGCGGATGCGGGGCTGCAGCTTCTTCGGATTCGCAAGTCATCAGGAGGCTAAGAGATGTATCAGGTCTTCAGTTTCGTCGACGGGCAGTTCAAGTCGCCCCTGGAGGCGTTCATTTCGTCGGGCACCGCAAACATCGCCGCCTGGGTGAGTGGCCCGCTCACCGCGGCGCTGACGCTTTACGTCGTGCTTTACGGCTATCTTGTGCTGCGCGGTTCCGTCCAGGAGCCCATCCTTGAGTTTGCGTTTCGGGCAATGAAGCTTGCAATCATCGTCATGCTGGTAAGGAATGCCAGCGAGTACCAGACCTATGTCACCGGTCTGTTCTTCGAGGCGCTGCCCAAAGAGATTTCCGAGGCGCTGAGCTCGGGCACCGCGCCGAGCGCCTCTACGTTCGACAGCCTTCTCGACAAGGGTCAGAAGGGCGCCCAGGAAATCTGGGCCCGTGCGTCCTGGCCGGTCGACATCGTCACCGGTATCGGCGGGATGATGGTCATTGGCGCGAGCTTTATTGTCGCGGCGATCGGTTACATCGTTTCCCTCTATGCGCGGCTGGCCCTTGCCATCGTGCTTGCGATTGGCCCGATCTTCATTGCGCTTGCAATGTTCCAGCCCACTCGCCGCTTCACTGAGTCCTGGATTGCGCAGCTTGCCAATTTCGTCATCCTCCAGGTCCTGGTCGTTGCGATCGGTTCGTTGTTGATCACCTGCGTCGACACGACCTTCACAGCGATCGAAAGCTATTCCGACGTGCTGATGCGCCCGATCGCGCTCTGCGCCATCTGCCTTGCAGCGCTTTACGTCTTCTATCAGCTCCCCGGTATTGCCTCGGCTCTCGCCGCAGGCGGGGCATCCTTGACTTACGGCTACGGCGCTGCTCGCGACGCTCACGAAAGCACGATTGCCTGGGCAGCCTCGCATTCGGCAAGAGCGCTCGGGCGAGGAGCCCGCCCGGTTTCGCGCCGCCTCAGATCGGGAGGGGAAAAGTGACGGCCACTCTCCTCAAGAAACGGACAGGTTGTTTGCGAATGCTTCGCATCGTTTCATTGTTTCTCGTCGCCGGGGCACTTCCCGCCTGCAGCTCGATGACGCACCCGCTTCCCAAATGTGACGGTTACCTCCGCCGGCCGCTGAACCGGTCCATGTGGCAACGGGAGGACGACGGCATGCTGAAGCAGCCTCAGTCCGTCCCGGCAAGCCATGCCGCCTCCTACGCGGAGGAACAGGCCACGCCAGTCGCCTTTGCGCTTTTCGATGTTCAAGGTTCTTACCGTCCGTGCAAGGGCAAGTGACATGGTGACGCCGGAAAATCTGAAGAGCTACTTCGACAAGGCGCGCCGGTTCGATCAGGATCGGTTGATCCAGGTGGAGCGTTCCGCCCGCATCGCCTGGTTCGTCGCTGGTTGTGCCGGCATCGTGGCCGTCGTCTCCGTCTTCGCCATTGCCGGGCTCACCCCGTTGAAAACGGTCGAGCCCTTCGTGGTTCGCGTCGACAACTCCACCGGCATCGTCGACGTGGTCTCGGCATTGACGTCGGCCGCCGGGAGCTATGATGAGGCCGTCACCAAGTATTTCGCCGCCAAGTATGTTCGCGCAAGAGAAGGCTATGTCTGGAGCGAGACCGAGGAGAATTTCCGGATCGTTGCCTTGCTCTCCACACAACCGGAGCAGACGCGTTTTGCGACTGTCTACCGCGGCAGCAATCCGCAATCTCCGCAGAATATCTACGGCCGCAGCGCGACGGCGCGCATCAGCGTTGTTTCAATCTCCCTGATCAATGCCAACGTGGCCTCCGTGCGCTACATGCGCACGAACACCCGCGGAGACGACGTGCGCACCACGCACTGGGTCGCAACGCTCACCTTTTCCTATGTGAATGCGCCGATGTCCTCAACCGACCGGCTGGTCAATCCCCTGGGCTTTGCCGTCAGCGAATATCGCGCCGATCCGGAGGCCGTCGATTGAAACAGATATTACTGATCGCCTCTGTTCTGAGCTTTGGTCTTTCGTCGACGGCGGTTGGCCTGGAAATTCCCCGCGGCGCATCAAAGGACAGCCGTATCCGCTTCGTCGATTATCAGCCCTACAACATCACACGGATCGTCGGAACGTTGCGGTCGTCGGTGCAGATCGAGTTTGCCGCCGACGAGGAGATTGCCCATGTCGCGCTTGGCAATAGCGTTGCATGGGAGGTGGCGCCGGCCGGCAACATCTTGTTCCTGAAGCCGCGGGAACATCAGCCGGTGACCAATATCTCGGTTGTGACGGCCAGGCGTGACGGATCGGCCCGCAGCTATCAGATGGAACTGACGGTGCGGGACGGAACGGTCGAAGCCGGACAGAACACCTATTTTTACGTGAAGTTCCGCTACCCGGCCGATGAGGCGGACCGCCGCCGTCAGGAGGCGGCCGCCCGTGCTCAGGCTGCTGAGGCCGGTCGGGCGGACCAGGTGCTCGCACTCCACGAGGTCTATGGGCCGCGAAACTGGCGCTATTCGGCGCAAGGTTCCGTGTCGCTCGAACCAAAGGCCGTCTATGACAACGGCAAAGTCACCACTTTCGCCTTTCCCGGCAATCAGGAAATGCCGGCGATCTACATGGAAAACTCCGACGGCACCGAGAGCCTGGTTCCAAAATCCGTCGACGGCAACCTGGTGCTGGTGCATGCCATCAGCCGCAAGTTCACTCTGCGCCGGGGAGGGGATGTGCTGTGCGTGTTCAACGAGGCCTACGATCGTGTCGGCATCAACCCTGAGACCAACACGACGTCACCGTCCGTCGAGCGTGTCGTCAAGACGCAAACCGCTATCGCGCAATAGGAAAGTGTCATGGCTGCGGAAGACAACACACCGATCCCTGGAGAGCGCGCGGAAACATCGGTCGGGCGGCGCCCGCTCGACAACGGCCCGATCGTCAAACGCGGCGCGGTTGCCGTTGCGATCGTTGCCTTCGTTGCTTTTGCGCTCTGGTCGATGCGCGGTCAGAACAAGCCGCCAGAAGGAACCCACCCCGAGCGCGTCGTCATCCGCCAGACGTCGGATTTCGAGCCCGCCAGGGAACCGGTTCAGCCAGTCGTGACGCCGACGGAGGTGCAACTGCCAACGCCTGTGGTAGCCGAGCAGGCGCCGGCCGAGGAGGATAAGCTCCTTGACGCTGCCCGCCGCGCGCCGGTGATCGCTTATGGCGGCGATAAGGCGCCGGTTGCCGACCGGCAGAACCAGAGTTCGGATGCTCCATCGGACGACTTTCCGTTCGACGCCAGTCCCGGCAATCTTGGTTCGCAGGCAGAAAACGAAGACCAGCGGTTCAACAGGATGCTGACGCCGACGCAATTGCAGGGCTCGCGCGCCGGCATGCTTGGAAATCGCGATTTCGTCGTCGCTATGGGAACGTCCATTCCTTGCGTACTCGAAACAGCGCTTTCCTCGGACCAGCCAGGCTTTGCAAGCTGCGTTATCAACCGCGATGTGCTGTCGGACAATGGTCGCGTCGTGCTGATGGAGAAGGGTACCCAGATCGTTGGCGAATATCGCGGCGGTCTTCGCCGCGGTCAGAAACGGCTGTTTGTTCTGTGGAGCCGTGCCAAGACGCCGAAGGGCGTGATCATTACGCTCGCGTCGCCTGCGACCGATACTCTCGGACGTGCCGGCATGGACGGCAATGTCGACACCCATTGGTGGGAGCGCTTCGGCAGTGCGATCCTGCTGTCGATCGTCGGCGATGCGACCTCCTACGCGAGCAGCCGGCTGCAGGAAGGCAATGTCGAAGCGCAGAATACCACGAGCGCCGGCCAGCAGGCCGCGGCGATCGCGGTGGAACAGTCGATCAATATCCCGCCGACGCTTCTGAAACACCAGGGCGAACTGGTCTTGATCTTCGTGGCGCGGGATCTTGATTTCTCTCACGTTTACCGGCTTCGCGTCACGGAGCCTCGCAACAGGATCTATGATCGCGCCGTTCTCGGGGATTTCAGCCCGGCTTCAACACTGGTCACCAAATAAGGTACGCCGATGAGGGAAGAAGCCGATTGCGGTGTCGTGCGCGAGCTTCTTGCGCCAATCTCCGCCTTTCTGCGCGACATGTCGCTTTACGAGATCATCGTCAACTGGCCGGGTCAGGTGGTGACCGAGGGGACGGGCGGATGGCAGACCCACGATCTGCCAGATCTATCGTTCGACAAGCTGATGCGTCTCGCACGCGCTGTCGCAAGCTATTCCAATCAAGCGATCGATGAAACACGGCCGATCCTGTCGGCCGCCCTGCCAGACGATGAGCGGATCCAGATCGTGATCCCACCGGCAACGACGAAGGGAACGGTCAGCGTTACGATCCGAAAGCCGTCGTCCGTTTCGCTAAGCCTTGACGATCTCGATGACGGCGGCCTGTTCGACGATGGCGTGATGGCCGAAAGAGACGGTGACGCGTCGGGCCGCAAGCTTTTGGAGTTATACAGGAACAGGGCCTACAAGGCGTTTCTGCGCGAAGCGGTTCAGGCGAGAAAAAACATCATCATTTCCGGCGCAACGGGCTCCGGCAAAACGACCTTGTCGAAGGCGCTGATACGTCATATTCCGTCAAGCGAGCGGATCATTTCGATCGAGGACACGCCCGAGCTGGTCATCCCGCAATCGAACCACGTTCGTCTCTTTTATTCCAAGGGAGGTCAGGGCCTGGCGAAGATCGGCGCCAAGGACCTGCTGGAATCTTGCCTGCGCATGCGGCCGGACCGAATTCTGCTGCAGGAACTGCGAGACGGAACGGCATTCTATTACATCCGCAATGTCAATTCGGGGCACCCAGGTTCAATCACGACAGTCCATGCCAACTCCGCGCAGCTCGCCTTCGAACAGCTGACATTGCTGGTCAAGGAATCGGAAGGCGGCAGCGACCTCGACAGGCATGATATCCGTGAGCTGTTGATGATCGCCATCGACGTCATCGTCCAGTGCAAACGCATCGATGGACGGTTTCGGGTGAGCGAGGTTTATTACCGGGACGCGCAAGAGACCACCGCCGGCATGCCTCGGCTCCCAGGATGCGCGCCTCGAACTTGAGTGCAAAGCCAAGACGCTGTAGCAAGGTGCCTGCTGATCTGCGCTCTGCGTGAGGCAAAATAGAACATTCATATCGACGAAACGGAGGTTCTATGAGAATCAGGTCCACAAAGCGTTTCAAAACCGGCCACAGCCAGGACGTCAGCCTTCCCATGGAGTTCCGCTTCCAAGGAAAGGAAGCGTTCGTGCGACCCTCGCGCAAGCCAGGTTCTTGGGACGGTTTGCTTGAGCTCCATGACAAGGAAGTCGTCCCTTCCGGCTTCATGGGGCCGCTCGACCGGAACCAGACGCCGCAGGATCGCGATCCCTTCGACGGCTGAGAGATCCCGAGTTAGATGCCGTACGATATATGCAACGCCACCACTAAATTCCGCCTTGCGCCAGCCCTAGTCCGTCGTCGCTTCTGATACATATGACTGATGGAGATCGCCATCGAGGTCATCGTCCAGTGCATACGCATCGAAACCTTCGCCGGCGGCGACTGTGCCCATTGGGTTCTTCTTCAGGTCCGAAACGCTTGCCGTTCTCTCGGCGAGGATTCTGTGCGGCATTTAAACTCCCTGATATTGGCACCATAAATAGCACTCTAATCAGGTCATTTCGGTTTGAAGCGGCGTAGCCGTTGTGAAAGTCGTCAGAAAAGGTGTGGAGGCTACGACGGATCGCCCGAGGCAGCGAGCGCCAAGGTCAGCGTTGGCGTACTCGCGTGAACATGCGGCGGACATACCAGAGGTGTCCGAAAAGGTCGATCAGTGCGATCAAATCGAGACATTGAAACCCGGTATAAGTGCTATTATATTAGCATTTAAGTGTAAAACTTGAGATATATGCTATTATGTTCACATTTAATTTGACCTCTCCCACCGAGGTAATAAGGGGCCTTTCAGAAAGAATGAAGCGTCGACGTATTGACGCCGGCCTCACGCAGAGAGAGCTCGCGGTAAGGGCTGGCGTTTCCTATGGATCTTTAAGACTGTTCGAGGAGACAGGAAAGATTTCGCTAGAAGCTATTGTGAAGATTGCGTTTGTCCTAGAAGCCGAGGCTGAGTTCGAGCACTTGTTTCCGCCTCGGCCGCCGAAGACGATTGACGACGTCGTTGGCCGTCCCGTCAGGAAAAGGGTGCGAAAAAAATGAGATTCACGCCGATCCGAAAAATGAGTGTCATTCTCGATATCGAGGGCGGGCAGAGAAATCTAGGAACTCTCGCGTGGAGCAGCGACGAACGTCGGGCCTATTTCGAATACTCGGCAGAATTCCTTGCCGCGCCGCCTTTGCTGGTGTCCCCCTTCAATTTGAAAGCAAATCCGGGCCTCCACGCGGCGCCGCGCGATCCGTTCGACGGCCTCCATGGATTGTTTAACGACAGTCTACCCGACGGATGGGGACGACTCCTGCTCGATCGCCGTCTTCAGAGGGCCGGTATCGACTATCACCTGCTCACTCCACTGGATCGCCTCTCGGCGGTGGGGAAGAATGGAATGGGAGCGCTGGCGTACATTCCCGAGCTACCCGACGAGAAGAAACTTGTCGATAACATGGACTGGGATTGGTTCGTCGAGCAGGTCGAGTTGGTCCAGGCGGAGATGGATACTGCCGACCTCGATACGCTGCAGGGCGCTCAGGGCGGCTCTGCGGGTGCGCGTCCAAAAATCATGATAGGATTTAACCCGGCCAACACCGCGTTCGTTATCGACTACGGCCAGGACATGCAACGCGGTTTCGACCGATGGATGGTGAAGGCGCGAAGCGTTGGCGACCCAATCGACATCGGCGTCGAGGAGCAGGCATATGCTTTGATGGCGCGCGCCGCCGACCTGGAAATGGCCGAGACGCGGGTATTCAACACAAAGAAGGGTAACCGTCTCTTCGCAACGAAACGATTTGATCGTACGCCTGCCGGCCGGCAGCACATGCATACCGCCAGCGGCATCTTGAATGCCAACCATCGCCAGGCATCGTTGAACTACGAACATCTCCATAAGCTGACGTTCATGATGACGCGTGACAGTTCCGAGGTCCTCCGGATGTTTCGGCATATGGTCTTCAACGTGTATGCTCGGAATCGTGACGACCACGCGAAGAACCACGCCTTCCTCATGAGGGCAGACGGGCGATGGAGGCTCTCTCCCGCGTACGACCTTACCTTCTCCGACGGGCCTGGCGGAGAGCACAGCGCTGAAATTGCGGGCGAGGGAAGAAATCCAGGCGTGCAGCACATGCTGGCCGTCGCTAGAGCAGCGTCGATCCCTGAGCGTGACGCCAAGCATGTCATCGATGAGGTCCGGACAGCTATTGAACGCTGGCCACAATTCGCCGAACAGGCGGGGCTATCCAAGTCCCGGACGAACGAACTTGATCGGATCCTAAACAATAGATGACCCGCTGAGATGCTCCGCCCCCATGGGGAGTGAGACAACTTCGTGTTTTCCATCCTACACGCTCGCGGAAACCAACACGCTGTGCAATGAGCCTGCTGATCAGGGCAGGCTCGGCGAGAAGCAAAATATTTATGATATTGCCTCGGCTGAACATCGGCGCTGGCTTGCGTTCGAGCGCTGGCGGCGAGATCGAGGCGCTTCGCGCAAGGTCGCGCGCCAGGAGCGGTCGATCGTCACTTGGTTTCTGCATGCTGGTATCACCAGATTACAACTTGCGGCTTTTCGCGCTTTCAGCTAATTTAGCTGCCGCTGTATGTTCGTTGAGGGGCGGCTTCCAGCCGACGTTCATATGTCCTACGATCTTTCAGTCAATGGTAAGAACTACGCCGTCGATGTGGATGGCGATATTCCACTTTTGTGGGTGCTGCGCGACACCATAGGTCTCACTGGAACGAAATTCGGCTGCGGCATCGCTATGTGCGGAGCCTGCACGGTGCATGTCGATGGTGTGCCCGTGCGGTCGTGTGTGATGCCGGTCGCCGAAGCGGCCGCCAAGCCCATCACCACGATCGAGGCGATTGGCGAGACTGACGAAGGCGCTCGGGTACAAAGGGCCTGGCTGGACATCGATGTCGTCCAATGTGGTTACTGTCAGTCTGGACAAATCATGTCCGCCACCGCGCTACTTGCGGCCAATCCGTCGCCTACCGACGACGATATCGATGCCGTCATGGCCGGAAATATCTGTCGATGCGGCACCTATCCGCGCATTCGGGCGGCGATCAAACTGGCTGCCAAGGCGAGGTGATGCGGATGTCCATCCACGACAAAGTTAACCTTGCTGTTTCGCGTCGGCATTTTCTGATCGGCGCATCGCTGAGCGGAGCCGGCCTGGTCATCGGCCTTCGGCCGTCGCCGTCATGCGCTGCTGTAGAGGCGTTTGAAGCAAATGCCTTCATTCGCATCCCTGCGGAAGGCAAGATTGTTTTCATCATGCCCTCCGTGGAGATGGGGCAAGGAATCTACACCTCGGTGGCAATGCTGCTGGCCGAAGAGCTGGAAGTCCGCCTCGATCAGATCACGCTGGAGCATGCACCTGCTGATCCTGCACGTTATGCAAATCCTTTGCTAGGTGACCAGATCACCGGCGGCTCCCTTGCCATCCGCGCTGTTTACGAGCAGATGCGCAAGGCAGGTGCCACGGCCCGGATCATGCTGGTAAACGCTGCTGCGCATGGTTGGAACGTCGCAGTCGATACGTGCAAGGCCGAGGCCGGGCATGTCGTTCACGCTGCAAGCGGCCGCCGTGCCGACTACGGGAGCCTGATACAGGCTGCAGCGTCAGAGCCCGTTCCGCAGGAAGTTCCGCTAAAATCTGCGTCCAGCTTCAAAGTGATCGGCCAGTCCATCCGGCGTCTCGACAGCCCCGAGAAGGTCAACGGCACGGCAAAGTTCGGTATCGACGCCCGCCCGGAAGGCGTGTCCTATGCGGCGATAGCGATCTGTCCCCACTTCGGCGGGAAACTGCGATCGGTCAAGGATGGACCGGCAATGGCGGTCAAGGGGGTCCGACAGGTCGTCCGGATCGAGGACGCAGTCGCCGTCGTGGCCGACAATACTGGTGCCGCACGCAAGGGGCTTGCAGCACTTTCCATTGAGTGGGAGCAGGGCGCCGATGGTGCTCTCTCGCTGGCCGATCTCGAGAAGCGCGCGGAGGACGCGATCGGCGGCAACGCCTTGCCCCACATAAACGAAGGTGATGTCGCAAAGGCGGAATCCCAACACAAGCCCGCTCTTGAATTCGTCTACCGCCTACCGATCCTCACGCATTCGGCGATGGAGCCGATGAATTGCACGGTTCACGTCCGCAACGATAGCTGCGACGTATGGGTCGGCACGCAGGTGCTGGGCCGGGCAAGACAAGTGGTTGCTGACGTCACAGGCCTCCCGTTGGATAAGGTCGTCGTGCACAACCACCTTCTCGGTGGCGGTTTCGGCCGGAGGCTCGATGTCGACGGCGTCATTCTGGCGGCGAAGATCGCAAAGCAGGTGGATGGCCCGGTTAAGGTCACCTGGAGCCGCGAGGAAGACATCCGCCACGACTGCTACCGCTATCTAAATTACAGTAAGATCACCGCGACGCTGGGTGCCGATGGCATGCCCGTTTCCTGGCGGCATCGCGTCATCGGCCCATCCGTGATGGCGCGTTGGCTACCGGCCTTCACGCGGGATGGCATAGACCTCGACATCATGGTTGGTGCGGAGACTCCCTATGCGATCCCGAACAAATATACGGACTTCGTGCGCCACGAGGCTCCGGACGGGATGTTGACCGGCAACTGGCGCGGCGTCGGCGCCACGCGCAACGTCCCGGCAATCGAAGGCGGCATCGACGAACTGGCTCACGCCGCGGGCATCGACCCGCTCGACTACCGCAGGCGGCTGCTTCAGCATAAGCCGCGCCTCCTTGGTGTCCTCGACCTAGCGGCGGAGAAGGCGGACTGGTCGACCATTCTCCCCGAAGGCAAGGGAAGGGGTATCGCCCTTTTGGAGGATTTCGGAAGCTTTGCCGCGATGATCTCCGAAGTAAGCGTAGGGGAGGATGGCAAGCTCAAGACGGACCGCATCATCTGCGCTGTCGACTGTGGCCAGATCATCAATCCAGACACGGTAGAAGCCCAGATACAGAGCGGCATCATCTACGGTCTAAGCGCTGCACTCTACGGACGCATCACGGTCCAGAACGGTGCCGTAGTGGAGGGCAACTTCGACGATTCTCCCGTTCTGCGAATACACGAGACGCCGAAGATCGAGGTGCATATCGTGCCCAGTTCCGAGGCACCAGGCGGCATAGGGGAGGTTGGCACACCCGGTGTTGCACCCTCGCTCTTCAATGCGATCTTTGCGGCAACCGGCAAGCGGCTGCGATCGCTGCCGATCGATCAGAACGAATTGCGGAGAGTGTGATGATGGCCAAGCGGTTTCTCGCTATCCCGCTCGCCGCAGTTCTCGCTACGATCGGTAGCGTTGCCGGCATAGGACCATTTGGTTATGCCCAAACATCGGATGGTGGAGCGCTGAAGACCGTCTCCCATTTCGATGCGATAACGGAGACCAGCGAGCGCTCAAAAGCGATCTTCGAAGAAGCCAGCCGCGTCATGACGCATCCGCGCTGCATAAACTGCCATCCGGCAACGCGCAGCCCGACGCAGGGAGAAGACATGCATCAGCATGTGCCGTTGATCAATGCCAGCCAAAGCTCGCTGGGTCCGGCTGGGCTTGTCTGCAGCACCTGCCACGGCGCGGAGAATCGTCCGATCGTAGGCAGCCGCATGAAATCCATCCCGGGCAACGCACACTGGTCATTGGCCCCGGCCAGCATGGCATGGCAAGGGCTGACGGTGGGTGACATATGCCGGCAGGTAAAAGATACAAGCCGGAACGGCAATCGTTCGCATGCCGACCTCATACGCCATATGGGCGAAGACCATCTGGTCGGCTGGGCCTGGCATCCGGGGGAAGGACGCAGTGCCCCTCCAGGCTCGCAGGAAACCTTTGCCGCGCTTGTCGCCGCCTGGGTCGAGACTGGGGCCGAATGTCCAGATTGAGCAATGGCACTCTGCAGACAGCCGTTGGCGTACCGCCACCGTTGTGGCATTTGCCAAGGTAACCCCAGAATTTTAACGGCGGTTCACGGACCTTGTATCCCCCCACGGGCCTAACTCTGATGTGGTTCGTCCAGCTGCTCCGTTCTGCCGAATTGGCAACGGCGGCATTTCTCCATCGGCAATACAGATCTGCGAGACGAAGGTCGCGAGCGATCCGGATGCGCTCATCGAACACTTGGTTTCACTGGGGTTTTGCTTTGAAGCGGGTCGGCCTTGAGGCATTCGGCCTTGCCCAATTCCGGAAGCGCTCAGATCCCGGGCCGTTTGACAAAAGGCGCCGGTTCCCGGATCGTCTGTGTTTGGTAGCAAGCTTGAAAGCAGTGTTAGAGAGATTTCAATTCGAGTGGGAGGATGGCATGAACGACCACGTTTACAAGAAGGTCGAACTGATCGGAAGTTCGAAGACCTCTGTCACGGAGGCGATCGAGACGGCGATTTCGCGGGCCTCAAAGACGATGAGGAACCTCGAATGGTTCGAAGTCGATCAAATCCGCGGACACATCAAGAATGGTGCGGTGGCCCACTACCAGGTGGTCATGAAGGTCGGGTTTCGCATCGACGACTGATGCGCCGACGGTCGCCGGTTTCAAATGGGAGAGCACAAGGAGCCTGAGCGGTACGATTGGCTTTGTGAGCATTTTTCAATCAGCAAGATTTCAAAAGACTTCTACTGTCTCTTAGATCAGTGAAATGGCGTTGATATCGAGAAGAAAGCTCACAGATCGACCTCGCGGGAGGGGCCGGGTTGCGGGCGAAAATATCGTCGTCAATATCGAGATCGGCCGGAAAGGGCTTCAGGTACCGGACCAGGCTAGGCCTATCCTTCCGGAGTGCCTTCCCTGCAGTCTCTGCGGCTCCTACGCTGACGAGGACGGCGGCGGCGCGACCGTGGCGCGTGATTGTTACAAACTCGCCAGCGGCAGCTTGATCAATCATATGAGAGAACGACGCCTTTGCGTCCTTTAGGCTAACTGTTGACACTACGTGTACCCTGAAAAGGGTCATTTGTGGCCTTTTTTTTGAGATTGACCCGTGACAAATTCAAGAAAGAAATTCAACCACCTGCCATGTTGGTTGAATTTCCTCGCAGTTGGCGACCCGCACTCCCGCCACATGGTTGAACTCGTAGCAACGATCAGGCGGCGGGCTTCGCCTGTCCGGCGATCACGTCGTAACGTCCGATCAGCGTCCTCCTGGCGGTGAGGGACGCGCGACTTTCCGCGCCGTACCGCGCTTGACCCAAAAAATCGTTGTGTGAGGTCGAAATTGCTACAGAAACGTGATTTTCCCGCAAAATCCCCGCCGTCCACTTCAAGCGAGGATAATGGCACGCAAACGTGACGTGCTGTAAGATGTCGTTGAGGCTCACTCCCAGGAAGATCTGTATGGAGCGCCGTCTAGCAGCAGTCCTGATTGCGGATGTCGTCGGCTACAGCCGAATGAGCGAGGTCGACGAAGAGGGAACGCGTGTCCGCTTCCACGCCGACCTGCACCAACTCTTCGAGCCGAAGATCGCCGCGCATCACGGCCGCCTGGTAAAGACCATGGGCGACGGCGTGCTCATCGAGTTCCACAGCGTGGTGGATGCCGTGCACTGCGCGGTGGAACTTCAACGCGAGAAAGCCGAGCGCAACGCAGCACTTCCGCCCGAACAGAGGATGGTTTTCCGCATTGGCGTCAATCTCGGCGACATCATCGTCGAAGGCGAAGACATTCACGGCGACGGTGTCAACATCGCCCACCGCATGCAGGTGCTCGCGGAACCCGGCGGCATCGCAATATCCGGAACCACCTATGACCAGGTGAGATCGAAGCTTACGGTCGGTTACCTTGCGCTGGGCGAGCGGATGGTCAAGAACATCGCCGAGCCTATCCGGGTCTATCGCGTGTTGCTTGACCCCGCAGTGGAACGCAGCACCATCGGCGCAACGAGGACCCCGCGAGCCCGGGCTATTTTCGCAGCCGCCATGGGTATCGCTGTCTTTCTATTGGCGGGATTGGCATGGTGGCAGCCTTGGCAGGCGGAGGATGATGCCTCCGTTGCTGCTGTCGACACCCGGCCGTCGCTCGTCGTGTTGCCTTTCGACAACCTCAGCGACGACAAGGAGCAAGGCTACCTTGCCGACGGCATCACCGAGGATTTGACAACGGAGCTGGCACGCATTCCCGGCCTGTTCGTCATTTCGCGCAATGCTGCATTCACCTTTAAAAACAGGGCCAGCCTGCCATCAGAAGTTTCGACCCAATTGGGCGTTCGATACATCCTGGAGGGCAGCGTACGTCGTGCTGGGGCCGAAATGCGCATCAATGCGAAACTCATAGACTCGACGACCAGTGGCAACGTGTGGGCGGAGCGGCTCGACGGGGCATGGAGTGACGTGTTCGAGCTTCAGGACAAGATGGTTGGGGAGATCGCAACCGCCCTCAAACTTCGCCTGGTCACGAGCCATCAAGTTGCATCGATTGCTGGTGGAACAAATAACCTTGCCGCATACGAGGCATATTTGCGTGGTCGCGAACTGGAACTGAGGGAAAGGCCGGAGGACTGGGTGGAAGCCGTAAAGTACTATGAGCGGGCTCTGGCGCTTGATCGCGCATTTGGCAATGCTGCGGCGGCACTCGCCTGGATGTATCGGGAAGCACATTGGACCGAGGCACGGTCGAAAGTGTTGGGGCTTACGCAGGATGAAGCCCGCAGCAAGGCAGACGCCTACTTCACGCAGGCCGCCAAGAATCCCTCTCCGGCGTATTACAGACTCCTCACAGCAAAGCTGAACCAGATGCAAAGGTCCGATGAGGCGATCGCCGCCGCGGAGCGGGCCATAGCGCTCGACGCGAGCGACCCTTCCAACTACGAGTGGCTGAGTATGGCCATGATTTTTAACGGCAGGGCCGAGGACGGTCTCGGCTATCTCGATGCCGCAACACGTGTGGACCCCGCTTGGTCACGCTGGCGCTACTTGCTTGCCGGGCTCGCCTACTTCTCGATGGACCGCTTCGAGGAGGCTGTCGTCGCCTTCGAAAAGATTGCTCCGGAATTGAAGGAAACCTCCTATTGGGACTTTTGGTCCAATTATCAGGGCCTGATGTTGCTCATCTCCGCCTATGGGCAACTGGATCGACACGCAGATGCTGCCGCCGCCCGTGAGAGGTTGAAGCCCTACCTGGCCCAAGCGCAGGAACCTGAATATACAGGGCTGATGGCTGCGGTCGAATTCCCGTTCAAGAATTACGTCGACCTGGAAAGAGTGCTGGTGGGTATGCGCAAGGCAGGCGTGCCGGAACTGCCCGAGGGTTTCAGCCCGAAGCCGGAAGATCGCCTCGACGGCGACGCGATAAGGGCTCTGCTCTTCGGTCACGAAATCCAGGGGCGCAATATCGAGACAGGCGAGGCATATCGGCGAGTGACGGCACCAGACGGCACGACAGTGATCACCGTCGGCGAATGGTCCGATCAGGGGAGTAGCAAAATCGAGGGCGATATGCTCTGTTCCATCTACCCGACGCGGTGGCGTTTCTGCGGCGTCATCGTCCGCAATCGCGACGGCACGTTCGCCCAAAAGAACGAGTATCGGTTGATTCTTCAGTGGGACAGGTTCGAATTCTCGATGGTGAAGTGAGCTGCGGTCTGACTGAAGTACATTTCGGTGGCAGGTGCAGCCTAACTCCGCGAGATTGCGCTCCTATACGCCCGGTAATAGAGCTTGTGCACGACGATCGCGGAGAAGCCGATGGGTCGTTTCGCAGTCATCAATCGCGCGACCGACGATCTTCCAACGACTTTGCTGAATGAGTGGCGGCGGATCGGCTGACAGCCGTGATGGATGTGCAGCCTGCCGCGCCCAGACAGAATTCGGCGATGGTGTCCTCGATATTGGCAAGCGCCTGCGCGCGACGATGGAGGCTGGTCTGTCCCGCGTGGTCGGAGCCGGGTGGAGCTTCCGCGCCCTGTTGAAACTTGGCGAGACCCTTGGCTGAGACTGGGATTGGTCAGCGCGGGGTTCCCGCCGATTGCCGCCGATTGCCGCGCCAGGCTGGCATCGAGCGAATACGTCCCTGTGGTCGGGTGGCGAGGCGGCGCAGCGATACCGCCGTGAGGCACTGAAATCTGGCGATGAGGCATGCCAGGCTCGCCTGTGAGCGAGGATGGACGACGAGGCGTTGATCCGGACGGTGCCGTGTATCATGGACGCGGGCGGTCTGCAGGCGGGACAAATCGGATGGCCACAGATGGACGTCTCGCCCATCGGCCGCATCGAGGACCATTCGCGTTTGTTATGCCGCCTTTTAAGGGGCCGGCCGCCATCAGCGTCAACCCGCAAGGGGTTCCCCTGCGCTTGCGCTCCGGTGACGCCTGCGGCTCGGCCCCTTCTTCGGGCGCCATCGGGAATGGTCCCGAGCAACCGAAGGAGACATACCATGGCCACCACGATCGCAACCCTGACGCAGAAGACCGACGGCACCCTCGAAGGCGTCTTCGCCACCATCCGGGTCAATGCCCCGATCGCCATCATCCCGAACGTCAACAAGGCGAGCGAGGAAGCCCCGGACTACCGCGTCATCCATCGCAAGACCGGCTTTGAAATCGGCGCCGCGTGGGCCCGCATCGCCCGCCAGACCGGCGAGGAATACCTCTCCGTCAAGCTGGAAGCACCGGAAATCGGCGTGATCTTCGGCAATCTCGCACCCGCTCCCGGCGGCGAACCGAACCGCAAGGTCATCCTCTGGAACAATCCGGCCTGATCGGGAATGCCGGCCCTGGCAACGGGGCCGGCCCCACCCGCGAACGCACCCCAATCCGATCCGAGGAGCCTCCCCATGAGCCGCTACACGATCACCGTCACGACAGCCGCCTCCCGCCATAGCGATCCCGACGCCGTCATCGGCTACGACCAGCCGCTGCAGACCTTCTTCCTGCAGGCTTTCCGGATGAAGACGGCGATGACCTCGCACTCTGGCTCGGAACCGAATTCCGCGCCTTTGAGATCATTTGCGCCCTGCGAGCAGCAGCGCTGGCGAAAGGTTATGATTTCATCCCGATCTCGTCGGGCACACTCCGGAAGTTGCTCGACGACTACTCGCGCGAAAGCCTTCGATCCGTGCCGGAGGGAATCATCCAGGATCACACCTGAGCTTCCCGGCTCATCTGGTCCGCCCCAACCGGACCGGGACGGAGATCCCGGCCAATCGGCCTCGCCGCGCAAGCGGACACGCATAAGATACAGCATTTACAACAATGCTGTATCTGGTGGAATTTTTATCCATAAAGACACTATAATCGCCGGCACCACATACCTATGGCGACCAGCATGCCCCGCACAGGTGGTTCCTATTCGACAAGCGATCTTTCCCGGAAATCTGGCGATATCATCGCCGAGGCATTGCGCCATCCAGTCACGATCACCCAACGCAACAAGCCGCGCCTCGTGCTTCTCAACATCGATGATTACGAACGCCTGATGCGGCAATCCGATGCCCGTTCAGTCGGCATGCTTGAAACCATGCCGCGCGAGTTGCTCGACGAATTCGAGGCCGCGGTCGACGCCTATGCGGAGACCGACGAGGCCAGCCGATGAGCAGCTATGACGACATACAGACCGCGACGGTCATCCGCTATCCCTATCTCTGGGCTAGAGAGGCCGGCAAGGGTGAGACTGAGGGCCGAAAGGATCGGCCGGTTGCCGTTGGCGTGAGGCTCCCCCGTCCTGATGGCGATCTGGTAGTGTTTTTCCCGATCACCACGAAGCAGCCGGAGAAGGCTCGCTTCGCCGCGGAAATCCCGGCCATCGAGAAACGCGGGCCGGCCTCAATGTAGATTTGCGGGCTCTGGATCATTTTAGAAGAATTCAACAGCGATCTCGTCGGCCGCTCGTTTTACCTTGAGCCCGAACCACCCATTGGGCGGTTCAGCAAGGTCCTCTTTCCTTCCCCTTCTCCGCGAGTTCATCGCACGTCGCAAGTTGTTTACGAGGTCAGCCGGTCCAGATGATGCCCGGATTTGCCCCGTCAGCGGGGCGGGGCTGGCTCACCCTCGGCCTGGGGGAACCCGGCGGCATCAGGATATTCCGCCTCCGAACCAGTCAATAACGAGCGCTCTTAGGCACAAAATTTGCCCCTGACGCGTGCCGTCGACTTTGTAACTGCCCTTGCGGCAACCTGAAGGTGCGCGAGCGGCAATATTTGGATTGCTCAGCCCTCCGCGCACTCCGGTTTCGGGCATCATGCGCGAGCAACCGGAAGAGGATTACTTAACGTTCCGGAGAAAAAACGAAAATCTATACCTGAGATTGGCTAAATACGTCCTTCAACTCGCAGACTTCATTGTGCCAAAATAATCTAATTTTGTTATACTCTCGACGAGGGGGGTTCGCGATGCTGCTCGATCGAGAGGGTCCACTCGAAACTTTGCTGAGCGCAATGCGGAGCGCTGCGGCCGGGCACGGCAGCACTGTGCTGGTCGAAGGCGAAGCCGGGATCGGCAAGACCTCTCTCTTGTGCGAGTTCGCGGTGCATGCCGACAAAGGCTGCCGGGTATTATGGGGTTGGTGCGAGGCGCTTTTCACGCCATGCCCGCTCGGACCCATGCAGGACATTGGGCAACTGCTTGACCCCCGTGTGGCAGCACTACTCGATCAGGCGGCTCCGCCGGAGCGGCTCTTTCCGGCACTGTTGAATGTGCTCCAGCACGCCAGTGTTGCGATCGTACTCATCTTCGAGGATGTCCACTGGGCCGACAACGCGACGCTCGACCTGATAAAATACCTCGGTCGCCGCATCTCCTTGCTTCCAGCAGTGCTAGTGCTCAGTCTGCGCAGCGACGAAATCGGCGCCGATCATCCCCTGACGCATGTCCTCGGCGATCTTCCGTCCGCATCGGTCACCCGCATTGCGCTTGAGCCGCTGTCTCCCGAAGCGGTGACGGTGTTGGCAGAGCAGGCGGGTCGCTGCGCCACCGATCTCTATCGCGTTACAGAGGGCAATCCCTTTTTCATCACCGAACTCTTGGCAAGCGGCGAGGCGGAGCCAGGTCGTGTGCCAGATTCGATACGCGATGCGGTCTGGACGCGCCTGTCTCGACTGACAGCGGGTGAACGCAAAGTGCTTGAGGTGATCAGCATTGTGCCAGGCAGCGTGGAACCGTGGCTCATCCGATCTCTGCTCGGTGTCGAGGCCGGGGCACTGGTGGACCAATGCGTGGCACGCGGATTGTTGCGGCAAGACGACCAAGGCGCCGTGATGTTTAGACATGAACTTGCTCGGCAGGCGACGCTCGACCGGCTGACGCCGAGCGTTCAGAGGTCGCTCCATGCAAAGGTGGAGGCGGCGATATCGCAACTCCCCACGACCCATGCGTCTGCCCTGCTTTCACGCCGGGTACACCACGCCGCCGGAGCCGACGATGGGGCGCGCGTTCTCGAACTGGCGCCACAAGCCGCGGCACATGCGGTGCGCCTAGGCTCTCACCGGGAGGCGGCTTCACATTTGGCGACAGCTCTCAGATACGTCGCGCAAGCCACACCGGAGGTGGCCGCACAGCTTTACGAGGATTGGGCCTACGAGGCGGGACTGTCCCTGCTCGTCTATGAACCGGTGATTGAGGCGCACCATCGTGCTATCGCGATTTGGCGCGAACTCGGACGCACCGACAAGATCGGTCCTAATCTGTGCAGGCTGTCACGGCTGCACTGGCGCCGCGGCGAAGGCCAGCCGGCGGAGGACTACGCAGACCAGGCGGTGCGCGAAATGGAAAAGCTGCCGCCTTGCTCGGAGCTCGCGATGGCCTACAGCACGCGCTCTCAACTTCACATGCTGCATTATCGCTTCGACGAAGCGATCGATTGGGGCTTGCGCGCGATCTCACTCGCTGACCAACTGGGCGAAATCGAAACGCGCGTCCACGCTTTGAACAATGTCGGCACCGCGCTCCTTTTCGCCGACCGTCCGGGTGGCCGCGAGCGGCTGGAGGAAAGCCTGGCGCTGGCGCTCGAGCACGGATTTCACGATCATGCGGCGCGAGCCTACACCAACTTCGCGGAATGCGCGGCCGTGTCCAAGGACTTTGACCTGGCTGAACGCCTGTTGGCCGAAGGCATCGCGTTCGCCACCAGGCACGATCTCGATTCAGCGGCGCAATACCTGCTCGGCCGGCAGGCGCAGCTTCGCATGGAGCAGGGCCGTTTTCGCGAAGCTGAGACCATTGCGCAGGGCGTCATGCGTCTGGAACGCCTACCGATGGTGATGCACCTGCCGGCGCTCACTGTGCTCGGAACGGTGCGCGTGCGACTGGGTGAACCCGGCAGCTTGGCGCTTCTCCAGCAGGCGCTCCAAGAGGGATTGGCCACCGGCGAGCTCCAACGAATCGTGCCAGTCCGCCTGGCGCTGACCGAAGCGGCCTGGCTTGACGGAGACGACAGTGCCGCCCATGAGCAATTAAATGCCCTCGTCGGGATGGATCTCGATAACTTCCGTACCTGGGACTTCGGCGAACTCGCAGTGTGGTGGCAGCGATGCGGTATGGCCAAACCGCTCCCCGCGCCGAAAGTGCAGATTCCTTTAGCGCGTTCCGCCGAGCTCCGCGGCAATACGCTGGCGGCGGCAAGGGAGTGGGATCGCCTGGGGCTTCCCTATGAAGCGGCGCTTGCCATGATGCAGGTTCGAGGAGCCGATGCCGGGCCGGCATTGGGTCGTGCAGTCACGATTTTCGAGTCGTTGGAGGCGCGTCCCGCTGCGGCGCTGGCGCGAAAGCAGGCGCAGCGCTTGGGTGTTGCGGGCCAGTTGCCGAAAACCCGCAGAGGGCCATATGGGGCGGCCCGCCGTCACCCGCTTGGTTTGACGTGGCACGAACAACAAGTGCTCGCCTTGATCGCAGCGGGCATGAGCAACAAGGAAGCCGCCCAGCGTTTGTCGCGCTCCCCGCGCACGATCGAGCATCAGGTTTCCGCCGTGCTCGGCAAATTCAACGCCGCCAATCGTATGGAGGTCCTCCTTCGCCTTCGCGGCGAGCCATGGCTCCTGTAAGCCGCTGGCGCGTTGCAAGCCGTCGAAAACGAACTTGAGCCGCGAATTTAGGGTACCAGGCGCCGGGAAATTGGGTGAGCGTACCGATGTGCCCGAGCTGCTTCGCGCATAGGCTGAGCTTGCCGCCATGGGAAGAGAATGCCCAGGCAGGATCGCTCGCGGAGGAGGGATAGCGATGACCAGACGTTATACCGCATTTGCAATAGCCTTACTCGCCACGACAGGCTTCGCCTCGGCCTCGGAATTGGCGCCACACAACGGCTACAGTATTCATCTCGACCGCTTCAATGGTGCGGTCTATTACACGGTGGAGAAAGACGGCGGCTACCGGGTGGTTGCGACCATGGCGTCCGGAGAAGAAGCACAGCCTGTCCGCTTCGTGTCCACACTCGCACCGGGGCAGCGGCTAATGATTTCCGTCCCTCGAGCCATCGGCCAGCCGTCCGCCGACTTCGAGATCTTACGTGATGGCGAGGTCCTTCTCGTGCAGGAGCCCAGCGTGACTCTGATCGATAACGTGTCGACCAGCGCCATAGAGGAGTGACCCTTTGGCCGGTCCGAAATCCTGATTCCGGCGGGCCATTCTGGACTTGCCGGGCGAGCGATCCAGCGGACCATCAACCCCGCAGGGCTGGTCGGGGAAAGAGCCGAGTGAACTTTACGTGCGAGAAAGTGACTTTTAAGGCACAGGAAGCTCGCTCGGCCTTTGTGGCAGCCCGCTCGTGACACAGTTAGGGCTCGATTCTTCTCGCTATTGGTCCGGACAACTCGCTGACGGATAACGCGGCTGATCGCGCCGCTAAGCGCCTTTGAGGCATAGGGAAGATGCGTCCATTGCAGCGCCTGCTACTATTTGCTGTCGTCGCCTGTGGCGTCGCAGTGGGTTCTGGGCGATCTTCGCAGCAAGCCGTGGCCGCCGACAAGTTCTACAAAGTGGTCGATGGGAAGGCCGATGCGCGGACCTACAACGGTTACCGGCGTTATCATGCCGGTTGCAACCATTGCCACGGCCCCGATGGAGTTGGCTCGACCTTCGCATCCTCTCTTGTCAACCGGCCGCTCGATATCGAGACGTTCAGGCGTGTCGTTCGCGACGGCCAGAGCACGAGCGGGAGTTCGATCATGAAAGGGTTCGCCAATGATCCCAATTTCGCTCCTTATATCGACGACATTTACGCCTATTTGCAGGCCCGTGCTGACGGCGCTCTCGGCCGCGGGCGGCCCAAAAGAGTGGAGCCGTAGAATCGCGTCAACGGACGAGGCAAGCCGTTTCCGGGCGCGATTTCTTTTGGGGGTCCGAGCGGTGGCTCGGTCGCGCACATTGCTGGCACTTGCGCGCACGACGATCCTCGAAATCTCTCAAGCAACCTGCAGCGCGCCAGCCTCCGGCGACCCGCTGTCCGGCGTCTAAGACGCCCTGGGACAGCGAGAGTATCGAGCATCTCGTCGGCACGATATAAAGCATGGATGAACCGGGGCGCATGCCTATGCGCCCTGGGGAAGCGTCGGGGGCGAGTTTAGCTCAGTCTCTTCGGTGTTCCCGGCCCAATGGGATACGAGCGAGCAATCAAAGCCTCCCGCTTATACCTTCGAAGCCTAGACGCTGCCATTGGTTGAAGTTGCCACACAGGACCGTGAATTTTGGCCGACCGCGTTGCAACAGTTCTCCGACTTTTTTCGCTTCAGGTGGTCGGCTCCGAGGCGGGAGCACTCGGAGCCTCGCAGTCAGAAGCTAAACGCATCCAGGCAATCCTTGGCCATCTGACGATATCGCTTACCGGTCAGAGGTTGGTTTTGACGAAACGGTTGGCCTTGGCCGCTTCATTCATGTCCTTGCGCCGAAAATAGATCGCTCGCCCGCAGCGGATCGGACTTTGGCCTTGGACGATAACGATCTGTTCGTCCTTTCGCATCGACTGCGTAATCTCGTGCGGCATGATCAGCGGCCTTCGCTGAAAACTCACGCTCTCCGATTGGCGAGATCCCAGGGTTGAACTGCTCCAGCCGACATTGCGCGACCGCCCCCTTACCTCGACGGTCATTTCCCCGCATTGGGCCGAGACGCTACGAGCGGTGTCGAGTGCCTTGACTGCGGCATAGGAGGCAAACGCGCAACCGTCGATCCATGAGGTAGCTCCGTCCTTGCCGAAGTGTCGTTCCAACTGTCCAACCGACTGGTACATGAGCATCAGCGAGATTCCGTATTTGCGGCCACGGTCGCGGGCTTCTTCCAGCACGCGCATGTAGCCGAGGAGGTCAACCTCATCGAGCATGAACAATGTGCGGCGGTCGAATGCGCCATCGGCCTGCACCATGGCCTTGATCAGCGAGCCGATGATCACCCTTCCGATACCTGGATAAGAGCGCAGGATGGCAGCCGGGATGTTGAGGAACACATCCTTTTTGCCAGAGACGATATCGCGGGATCTGAAGGCGTTGCCGCAGACGAGACCGGCGTAACTGGCGAGCGACAGCCACTGCGTGTCCTTCGATGCCGTCGAGTAGACGCCGGAAAACGTCTGCTCCGTCATGTTGGTGAAAACGCCGAGGGTTTCGCGAATGAAGGCGGACCCTGAGTTCTCCTGAACGTCGCGCAGCATGGCGAGTACCGATGGCTCCGGCTCGGAAACGATCTGGCGCAAACTGCGCAGTGTTCGCCTTCCGGAATATTCTGGCGAGAGCATCACATGTGCAAGCAGGCCGGTCAGCAGATTGTGCGCCTGGTTCTGGAAGTAGGCGCCGCTTGAAGATTCGAAACGTGCGCTTTCCGACAACAGCATATGTGCGATGCCAACGATGTCCTCTTCCTTGCGAGTCGACGTTTCAATGCCGTCGAGGACGTCGAAGCCGGTTGCCGGATCGGCAGGATCGAGCACAATCACGTCACGGCCGAGAACACGCCTGCGGTACTCGACCACCATGGGCGCAACTTCTGTCGACGGGTCGAGGCAGATGAGCGGACCGGAATATCGAAGTGCCGTCGGCACGACATTGCTGGTTGTCTTGAACCCGCCGGAGCCGGCAAAGAACAACATATGCGTGGAGTCAAAATCCTGCTGATAGGTCAGGAGCGGCGCCCTGCCGCCTTGTCCCCACGTCGAACGATCGTTCGGGTCGAAGGAGAGCTTATGTACGAGTTCGCGATCGACGCGATAACGCTCGCCGACGACGATTTCGCCATCAGGCGGGAAAAGTCTTGCGGCCGCACGCATCGAGAGCCAGTCGGCGTCGCCGAAGGCTCCATCCTTGGCTCGTTTGACCGGATCGGCGACGACGACGGAGATGCGTGCCGACACCGCAACAATCAGAAAGCCGAGAAACGATCCAACCACGGCGAATGCGTCGAGATAATTTAGCGCCTCGTCCCAGGCGATGATGCCGCGCTCGACGGAGGGAGCTAGGCGTCCATATTCCCGCAAGGCGTAGAAGCCGGCAACGACGAGAAAGCTAAGAAAGCTTGCGATCGCGATCGGCCGTCGTCGATGTAACGGCAAGGGCCAGACCGTCAGAAGCCCTGCAAGAGGCCCGAGCGAAAGTGCCGGCACGGGTGTTGACCGCAGGAACCAGTATTGCGCCTTGCCTGACATGCCAGCTGCCAATCCTGGCCATCGCCAGCCGGTCACGTAGACGGCAAAGGCGGTAACGGCGAGAGGGACGAGAACAAGCAGAAGGCTCGGATGCAATCGATGCTTCATTGCCATTCCGCTCTCTCCTAAACGGCATCCAGAGAAGAGGTCTTGAACGCCTCTTTGCCGATGTCGCGCAGCCGCTGATGTTCCGAAGAACCCGGAACGGTCCGGGCCAGTTCGAGCAGGCCGCCGAGCAGGAACGCCCGGTCAGCATTCGATAGACCGGCCCTGACGACGATTCCGCCGAGGAGGATTTTCTCCCGCGCCTCGCGCTTGCGCTCAGCCGTCATGTGAAACCGCCTCCGGCGTTCCAGGCCGGCCAGCCTCCGGTCGATACGGTTGAGGGGATGCGCCGGCTGTGTCCTTTGTTTTCTTTTGAAATCGCGCCGCGATCTCGGCGACAATCCCATCGAGCTCTCCGTCGGATAACTCCATCTCTGCCAGGCCCGCCTTCGTCGCGGCGTGAGCAAACCGCTCGGCGGATTTTACTATCAATAATTTTCTGCGTTCCTTCAGCTTCTCGATCTGCGCGTCGAGTTCGGAAATCGACAGTTTTGTTGCCATTGATGACGCTCCATTGTGTTCAGTCACTATGATCCTCGTATTTATACACACTAGAATAAGATAGTTAAATAGGCTAGCTTACACAGGACAAAGCAATCTCAAGCGGAATTCCCGCCGCTCGCCGACTTCCGGAAAAGCGGCATCGCCCACTCGGGCCGATCGGTTTGAAGGCGTCAACATGCGTCGCTTGAGCGACGTACTCGGAAGGTCGGGAGACGGTCGTGGCGATCATGTTCGTCAGAGCGCAGGTGATCAGCAGGGGAGCGGGACGCAGCATCGTCTCGGCCGCCGCCTATCGCCATCGCGCGAAAATGAGCGATAAGCAGGTCGGCACGACGTTCAGCCGTCGCGGCGTTTTGTCGGAACTGGTGCATGAGGAGCTGGCCCTCCCGGATGAGGCGCCGGCGTGGCTGCGCAAGGCGATCGACGGACGCTCGGTCGCCGGCGCCAGCGAGGTGCTCTGGAACGCCGTCGAGGCCTTCGAGAAGCAGGTCAACGCGCAGCTTGCGCGCGAACTGATGATTGCTCTGCCGGAAGAACTGATGCGTAATGAGAGCATCGCCCTCGTGCGCGAATTCGTCCGCGACAACCTCACCTCAAAAGGAATGGTTGCAGACTGGGTCTATCACGACAAGGATGGCAATCCTCATATCCACCTGATGATGACGCTCCGTCCTTTGACGGAAGAGGGCTTCGGGCCGAAGAAGGTGGTGGTAATAGGAGCAGACGGTGAGCCCCTGCGCGTCGTCACGCCGGACCAGCCGAAGGGCAAGATTGTCTATCGGTCGTGGGCCGGCGATCGGGAAACGATGAAGGCGTGGAAAATGGCCTGGGCGGACACGGCCAATCGGCATCTGGCACTCGCCGGTCATGAGATCCGGCTCGACGGCCGCTCGTATGCCGAACAGGGGCTGGACGGTATCGCACAGAAATGTCTCGGTCCGGCAAAAGCGGCATTGGTACGCGAGGGCAAGGGGGTGTTCTTCGCGCCGGCGGAGCTTGCCCGGCGGCAGAAAATAATTGATCGCCTGTTTGCGGATCCCGAACTCCTGTTGAAGCAGCTTGCCAATGAGCGCTCGACCTTTGATGAGCGCGATATCGCCCGAGCGCTCAACCGCTATGTCGACGATCCGGTTGATTTTGCCAATATTCGTTCCCGGCTGATGACATCGAACGATCTCGTCACGCTGAAGGCGCAGCTGTTCGATCCGCAAACAGGAAAAGCTGCAGAGCCGGCAATCTTCACCACGCGAGACATCCTGCGCAGCGAATATGACATGGCGCAGTCGGCCCGGATTCTCGCGGAGCGCTCCGGGCACGCCGTCGACGATCGGCGGATCACTGAGGCGATCAGAAGCGGTGAGATGCGTGATCCGCAAAGGCGCTTCCGCTTCGATGCGGAGCACGTGGATGCTGTCCGGCATGTGACAGGCGACAGTGCCATTGCTGCCGTCGTCGGCCTGGCTGGTGCGGGCAAATCTACATTGCTCGATGCCGCGCGCCTCGGCTGGGAAAGCGAAGGTCGCAGGGTGATCGGTGCTGCGCTTGCTGGAAAGGCTGCCGAAGGCCTGGAAGACAGTTCCGGCATCAAGTCGCGGACGCTCGCATCCTGGGAACTTGCTTGGGCCGACGGTCGCGACAGGCTCGGGCGCGGCGACGTGCTGGTGGTCGACGAAGCCGGCATGGTGTCGTCGAAGCAAATGGCGCGCGTCCTGAAGGTTGTGGAAGAGTCAGGCGCAAAAGTCGTCCTGGTCGGTGACGCCATGCAGCTCCAGCCGATCCAGGCAGGTGCAGCGTTTCGGGCAATCACGGAGCGGATCGGCTTTGCCGAGCTTTCTGGCGTGCGCCGCCAGAGCGAGCAATGGGCACGCGACGCGTCCCGACTGTTTGCGCGTCGCGAAGTCGAACAGGGTCTAGACGCTTACGTGAAGCGGGGCCATCTTGTCGAAGCAGAGACCCGGGAGGAAGCCATCAGACGCATCGTTTCCGACTGGACCGATGCTCGTCGTGAGCTGCTTCAGAAATCCGCCGATGAAGAAAGTCCCGGCCGTTTGCGTGGCGACGAACTACTCGTTCTCGCTCACACCAACGTGGATGTGAAGCGCCTGAACGACGCATTAAGGACCGTGATGACGGCCGAGGGCGCACTCGGTGACAGTCATGTCTTCCAGACCGAACGCGGTACGCGCGAGTTTGCCAGTGGCGACCGCATCATCTTCCTCAAAAACGCCCGTTTCTTCGAGCCGCGCGCCGAGCATCCCGATGCCCAATATGTCAAGAACGGCATGTTGGGCACGGTCGTTTCGACGACCGACAAACGCGGCCGGATACTGATTTCAGTGCACCTCGACAATGGCCGCGATGTCATCTTCAGTGAGGACAGCTACCGCAATGTCGATCACGGTTATGCCGCGACGATCCACAAATCGCAGGGCGCCACGGTCGACCGCACGTTCGTTCTCGCGACCGGCATGATGGATCAGCATCTGACCTATGTGTCGATGACCCGCCATCGCCACCGTGCCGATCTCTACGCGGCCAAGGAAGATTTTGAGGCAAAACCGGAATGGGGCAGGATGAGCCGGGTCGATCATGCCGCCGGCATCACCGGGGAGCTTATCGGTGTCGGTGGGGCACAATTCCGCGAGGGCAAGGACGTCGATCCGAGCCCCTACGCCGACGTCAAAACGGATGACGGGGTTACGCATAGGCTCTGGGGTGTGAGCCTGCCGAGGGCACTGCGGGAAAGTGGGGTCGACGTCGGGGACACGGTTACTCTGCGCAAGGACGGGGTCGAGAAAGTCAAGGTTCAGGTTCCAGTCATCGACGAGGAAACCGGGCGGAAACGTCTCGAGGAAAGGGAAGTGGATCGCAATGTCTGGACAGCCCGACAGGTCGAAGCCGCTGTGGCCAGGCAGCAGCGGATCGAGCGGGAACGCCATCGGCCGGAACTGTTCGATCAGCTCGTCGAACGGTTATCGCGCTCCGGGGCCAAGACCACCACGCTCGATTTCGAAGATGAGGCCGGCTACCAGGCTTTTGCTAGTGATTTCGCACGACGCCGCGGGATTAGTGATGTCGCGGAGATCGCCGCCGGGATAGAAGACTACGTTGCCCGCCAGCTGGCCCGACTTGCCCGAGTGAAGAAGGAACTGGCGGTGCTGTGGGAACGGGCAAACGTCGCCCTAGGCTTTGCGATCGAGCGCGAGCGGCACATCGCTTATGATGACCGGGTCCGGGCCCCATCGGTAGAGCAGACCAGTGTCGAGGACATGCGGTATCTTCTGGCACCTGTGACGTCTTTCTCAAGGAGCGTGGACGAGGATGCGCGTCTGGCGCAACTGGCTTCACGGGGCTGTCAGGAACGCGAAGCGATCCTTCGCGCGCAGCTTGGGAAGATCTTTGTCGATCCGGGCAAGGCGCTTGCCATGCTGAACGACCGAGCTTCACGCGTTAACGCCATGCCCTCGCGGCTTGCCGAGGACATTACGCGTGCGCCGGCCACGCTCGGACGTCTGCGCGGCTCGGACCGCTTGGTCGATGGGCGGGCGGCACGTGACGAGCGCAATGCCGCGAATGCCGCACTTGCTGAATTAAAGCCGCTGGTGCAGGCCCATACTGCGGCGTTCCGGAAGAACGCCGAACGCTTCGCCGCCCGCGAACGGGTGCGCCGCACGCATATGTCGTTTTCGGTTCCGGCGCTATCAATGGCCGCTCATGCGCGTCTCAGCGAGATCGGGGCCATCCGACAAGCAGGTGGGGAGGAGGCTTACAAGACGGCGTTTTTGTTCGCCGCCGAGGATCGTTCTATCATCCAGGAAATCAAGGCGGTGAGCCAGGCACTGACAGTTCGCTTCGGCCGGAGTGCCTTTACCGATAAGGCGAACGAGCATGTCGAGCGCAACGCCATGGAGCGCATGCCGGAGGATTTGGGGCAAGAAAAGCGCGAGGGGCTGGTGAAGCTTTTCACGGCTGTGAAGCGGTTTGCCGAAGCGCAGCATCAGGCCGAACGCCAGGATCGCTCGCGGATTGTCGCCGCGGCTGCCTTTGATCCGGAGAGATCGAAGGCGCCGCCGCTCCTTGCCGCGGTCACAGAATTCAAGGCGCCGATTGAGGAGGAGGCGAAAGCAACAGCCATGTCGACGCCGTATTACCAGCAGCGCCGTGCAGCCCTTGCGGAAGCGGCGATCAGCATCTGGCGTGATCCGGCTGCAGCGGTGACGACAATCGAGGCGCTAATCACAAAGGGTATCGTGGCGGATCGCATCGCTGCAGCCGTCGCCGGCGATCCCGGAGCTTACGGAGCGCTACGCGGTTCGGACCGCGTGATCGACCGGCTGCTTGCTTCCGGGCGAGAGCGCAGGGATGCGCTGCAAGTGCTTCCGGAGGCTGCCAATTGCCTGACCGCCCTTGCTTCGGCTTACTCGAAGGCATTCGATGCGGCTCTCCGCACGCTCGGCGAAGAACGGCGACGCATGGGCATAGCCATTCCGGGATTGAGCAGGGGCGCGCGCGATGATCTCATGCGTGTCACCTTAGCGGCCGCGAAGAACCCCCGGGCGTTTACCGGACTGATAAGGGCGCTTGATCCGAAGGTCCGCGACGAGTTCGCTGCGGTGAGCAAGGCACTCGATGCCCGCTTCGGGCCCGGCGCCATCGGGCGCGATGAGAAGGGCGCCCTCAACATGGTGCCACCGGCCGACCGAAAGGCATTTGACGCGATGCGGACCTCGCTCAAGGTCTTGCAGCGGGCCGTCCGGATCGAAAGCAGCCAGAAGATCCTGGCCGATCGCCAGGCCCAGGCAATCGGCCGTGGGCGCGGTCTCACTCAATAGCGCGCGAAAACGTATGCCCGGCAAGCCAATGGCTCGGCACAAGGCATTTGCGGTGGCTATGACGCGCATTATGCGTCGTCGCTTTGACCCGTCGGAAGTGGCGCCCGACCACGGCAAGTTCAATCTTACTGTTGCGTCGTGCCTGCAGGCGGCGCGACGGGAGCAGGCGCGGCATTATTGTCTGTCGGCGCGGCCGGGGTTGGTGGAGCCAGCGCGGGTTCGGAATTGCTGGTCGAAGCTGTGGTCTCTGGATCGGTGTCGGGTCCGCTAGACCACTGGGTGAGAGCGAAAGCGCCAATCGCAATCAATCCTACCGCTGCAATCCATGCGACCCAATTCGTGCGGCGATAATCAACCGGTGTGGTCCTAAGGTCAGGATCACGGTTTGAGTTTTTAGGATTGTACGTCATTTGGATCTCCTTGTTCCGTGGAAAGAGAATGTCGTGACGCGCTTTTGGTTCCAGGGGTCTGGTAAGCGGCATCGCCCGTACCGAATTTATCGCTCAACACCTGGCACGATAGGCGGCGTCCGGATCATATAACTCCGGGCCGTGAGTACTCGACCGTCGTTCAACGGCCCTGAGGCAAGGCAGTGTGGGAAGAAGGGGTGGTTCGATTTGGTGGCTCAGGGGTTGTCAATATATCGACGGACAGCGACCCTCCGGAATTCTGTTTCAGGACCGGAGGCCTGCGCAGGGTCGACGAGCCTTCATCTCGGAAACTTCGACGGGCTTATGGAGCACTCGTGATAGCGCAAGCATGGGTGTCGCCACGGTGGCATCGTGACGATGCGTCGCAGCAGCCAGCTATTCCACCAATCAAAAAGCGACGCGACTGCTCGACGGCGCTGCTCCTTATGTTTGCCGCCATTTAGAGATCGCGCAGGCTGTGACTGTCCTGGAAGTCCTGATCACGCAGTGGCAGGCGGAAAAATGATGTCTCGCACTGTCATTGATTGTTGAAATGCGGAAAAATGATCCGGTTTAAAACGGCTCGGCACCATTCTTGCTTGTTGTTTCATGATCACTCACGAGAAAAGGAATTCGCCATGCAGCAGACCGAAACTGTCCAAAGCGAAACTGCCGAAGGCGTGGTGTTATCAGTCAGGGGATTGACGGTTAGCCTACCCAAAAACATGGAGCGGACGCATGCTGTGCGCGATATCTCCTTTGACCTGAGACAGGGAGAAATTCTCTGCATCATTGGCGAATCCGGCTCGGGAAAATCCGTGACAGCCAACGCCATCATGGGTTTGCTACCATCGGCGATCGCCGTAACCGGTGGTAACATCTTTTTTAAAGGGATGGATCTTGTACAAACGGAAGAAGAGAGCTTGCGCACCCTGCGTGGCCGCGCTGTTTCCATTATCTTTCAGGATCCGCTCTCGGCGCTCAATCCGCTGATGACAATCGGCGACCAGATCGCCGAGGTGATGGAGGCCCACAAGATCGGCACGCGAGAAAGCCGTGCCATCAAGATCCTCGAGTTGCTCGATGAGGTGGGCCTGCCTGATCCGGCGCTGCTGCAACATCAATATCCCTTCCGTCTGTCGGGTGGTCAGCGGCAGCGCGTCATGATCGCGATGGCGCTGGCACTCGACCCAGACGTGCTGATTGCCGACGAGCCGACTACGGCTCTGGACGTGACGACACAGGCGCAGATTCTGGAATTGATCCGCAAGATCCAGCGTCGCAAGAACATGAGCGTCATGTTCATTACCCATGATTTCGGTGTCGTCGCCGAGGTTGCCGACCGCGTCATTGTCATGGAAAAAGGCAGCCTCGTCGAGGCGGGGCCGGCCAATGTTGTGCTCAATACGCCGGAACACCCCTACACGAAACGCCTAATCGCTGCCGTGCCACGCATGAGGGCTAACGACCGCGAAGGTACCGCCGATACGCCGATGGTGCTGGAAGTCGCGAACCTGAGCAAAACCTACCACACGTCGGGAGGGTTCTTTTCCAGGAGCCGAACGGTCAAAGCGGTCAACAATGTCAGCTTTTCGATCCGCAAGGGCCGAACGCTCGGCGTCGTCGGGGAATCCGGCTCCGGCAAGTCGTCGCTCGGCCGCGTTCTGCTCAAGCTGATGGACTGCGATGACGGCGAGATACTGTTCGACGGTCGGGATATCGCGCCCATGTCGAGCAATGACTTCCGGTCGACGCGCCCCTATATCCAAATGATCTTCCAAGATCCATTCGCCTCGCTCAACCCGCGCCACACGATCGGCAAAGTTCTGACCGTCGGACCGATCGCTCATGGCGTCTCGCTGCATGAGGCAAAGGCAAAAGCGCTTCGGACGCTCAAGCTGGTAGGATTGGACGAAGGTGCCTATGACCGCTTCCCGCATGAGTTCTCCGGTGGCCAGCGCCAGCGGATCGGTATTGCCCGGGCGCTGATGTTTGACCCGCTACTGCTAGTGGCCGACGAAGCGGTATCGGCCCTCGATGTGTCGATCCAGGCACAGATTCTGCAGCTGCTGACCAAGATCCAGAAGGAGACCAAGGTGGCGATGATCTTCATCACGCACGATCTGCGGGTAGCCAGCCAGATCTGCGACGAAGTTGCCGTCATGTACAAGGGCGAGATCGTCGAATACGGCCGGCCCTCGCAGATCTTCCGCGCACCTCATCACGATTATACCCGCAAGCTCGTCTCGGCGATCCCCGGCAGCGAGTGGGAGCCCGCCGCCTGACAATTTCGAAAGCGTAACTAAACCGTCCTGCTGAAAAGCAAGGCAGTTTTGTCGTTTTTGCCTCATCTTCATGGTCTATTCGCCTATCCGATAGGCATTCTTTGGCCGTGAACAAATTAGCGTCGAAGCATCAGAAAAAATAGTTGCAATTGTCCACTATCTAGCAAATCATCACCGCCGAAACGACGCCTGACACCGCTGGAGATTAGACTGACACACCTGTTTCCTTACCGGAAAACAGGACGCTATCCTTTTGTTTTTCGGAGCGTTAGTGCCGTGCTCGAGCCAAAGAAAACACCACCCATATCGATCGGCGACATCGATCTCGATGTGCTGGAAGATACACTCAGCTTCTATATCCGTACCGTCAATCTGGCGGTGTCACGCGATCTCGACGAGCGGCTGGAGGGCTGTGATGTCGCCCGCGGTACGGGGAAAATTACCACTTTGCTGATGGTCGATAGCCACCCGGGGATCCGCCCGTCTGTCATTGCGCAGCTTATTCTCAAGGATCGATCCGCGATGGGTCGGCTTGTCGATCAGATGGAAAATCACGGGCTTTTAACGCGCGAAACGTCGGTCGACGATAACCGTGCGCAAGAGCTTTATATCACCGAGAAGGGCGCGCAATTGGCCGTACAGGTGCGAGCCCTCGTCACCCAGCAATCAAAGGATTTTTTCGCCTTCATTCCCGAAGACGAGCAACGCTTGCTGATGGATATCCTGCGCAGGGCCTACCGGCGGATCGCCGGCCTGCCGTAAACCGCTTTCGGAGATCGTGCCATGCCGGCAAAACGTGTCGTATTAATTTCGGGAGCCAATCGTGGCATTGGCGCGGAGACGGCCCGGCTGCTGAACAGTCAGGGATGGTGCGTGTCGCTCGGCATGCGCAGGCCTATTCAGCCGGATTGGGCAGATTCGGCCACGGCAATCGTCTTTCCGTACGATGCCTATGATCCTGAAGGTGAGAAATCCTGGGTCGAAGCCTCCATCGCCACGTTCGGCCGCATCGACGCCATCATTGCGAATGCGGGCATCATGATCCCAAAAACAGTCATCGAGGCAGACGAAGACGACATCGACCGAACCATGACGGTCAACGTCAAGGCACCGCGCCGGCTTGCCAAGGCGGCTTGGGAACAGCTTGCAGCCAGCGGCCGCGGTCGGGTCATCATTCTCGGCTCCCTCTCCGGCAAGCGTGTGAAGAGTGCCACTGCCGGACTTTATTCGATGTCCAAGTTCGCCGCAATTGCACTTGCGCATGGCATCCGCCACACGGGCTGGGATTTCGGCATTCGCGCCACCGCCGTCTGCCCGGGGTTCGTTGCCACGGATATGGCGCGCGGCATCACCAGCCGCGCCGATGACCAGATGACCGATCCGCGTGATCTCGCCCGTATCATCGCCATGCTGCTGGACCTGCCGAATGAGGCGAGCGTCGCTGAATTCACCATCAATTGCCTGCTTGAGGAGTCATACTGAATGCCGGGACCTTACGTTGTTCCTGTCCACGGGGATGCTGACCTGCCCAAGGAAGTCGATGTCGTCGTCATCGGCGGCGGCATTATCGGCACCTCGACGGCACTCGAACTGGCCGAAAGGGGCCTGCGGGTCGCGCTGTGCGAAAAGGGCGGCATCGGGCATGAGCAGTCGAGCCGCAACTGGGGCTGGGTGCGCATTTCCCGGCGCGATCCGCGCGAAGTGCCGCTGATGGCGGAGGCGTTGCGGATCTGGAGCAGCCTCGATCAAAGAACCGGCCGCGCCACCGGCTATACCCGCGCCGGCATCATGTTCACCTGTGCCAACGATCAGGAATTTGAAGATCATGAGCGCTGGAAGCGCAATCTGGAGGGTTATCAACTCGACTCACGGATGCTCAGCGGCACCGAGTTCAAGGCTATGTTCCCGAATGCGAACATGGACATCAAGGGCGCGCTCTACACCACCGCCGACGGTCGTGCCGAGCCACAGAAAGCGGCTCCGGCGGTCGCTGAAGCTGCGCGTGACAGGGGTGCTACTATTCTGACGGAATGCGCAGCCCGCGGCATTGAAACATCGGGCGGCAAGATATCGGGTGTCATCACCGAGCGTGGTTCGATTGCCTGCTCTGCCGTCGTGCTGGCCGGCGGCGCCTGGTCGAGCCTGTTTTCCGGTAATCTCGGTATCAACCTGCCGCAATTGAAGGTGATGAATTCGGTGCTGCGCACCAGCCCCTTGGAAGGCGGGCCGGAACAGGCCATCTGGTCCAAGGGGTTTGCTGTGCGCAAACGCCAGGATGGCGGCTACACGATCGCATCGGGTCATGAGAATGTCGTCGATATCGTCCCGAAATCCTTCCGCTATGCCAAGGATTTCATGCCGGCGCTCGGCAAAGAGTGGCGCTCGCTGAGGTTCCGTCTGGGAGGCCGCTTCTTCGACGAGGCGCGCATCGCCAACCGCTGGGCGATGAATGAGGCAAGCCCGTTCGAATATAATCGCGTGCTCGACCCGAAGCCGGCAACCAAGCTTTCCGACCTAGCGCTCGCCAACCTGAAGAAGGCCTTTCCGGTCTTCGAGAAGGCGGAGATCGCCCAGCGTTGGGCCGGCTACATCGACGTGACGCCGGATGCCGTGCCGGTCATTTCAGCGATTGATCGGATCCCGGGCTTCCATATAGCCACCGGCTTTTCCGGTCATGGCTTCGGCATCGGGCCGGCCGCCGGACGGCTGATGGCCGATATCGTTACCGGCAGGCCGCCGGTCGTCGACCCTAAGGATTTCCGTTTTTCACGCTTCTCCGATGGCTCGAAGATCGAGCTGATCAGCGGCTTCTAGTCTGCCCAAAAAAAGAAGGCAGATCGCATAACGTGCAGAAAACGAAGTGGAACAGTGACTGAGCAACAGCAAAGGGAGCAGACCGATGTCTGACGAAACCAAGAGTGCGATTCTCAATCCTACGCGCCGTCAGGCGCTGACCATGATGGCGATGGCCGGTGCATCCGGCTTGATCATACCCAATCTTCTCGGCCACGGCAGGGCATTCGCAGCCGCCCCTCCCGCCAAGCCCACCGGACAGATGATTGTGGGTTTTTCGCAGGAGCCGACTGTTTTCAACCCGCATATGCCGCATATTGAAGTCGATGAAGGCATTCATTTCAGCCTTTTCGATCCGCTCTTTGCTATTTCCCCCGAAGGCAAATTTACGCCGGGGTTGGCGCTGGAGGTGCCGAGTGTCGAGAACGGCGGCATCTCCGCTGACGGCCTTTCCTGGAAAGTTAAACTCCGCGAGGACGTCAAATGGCATGATGGGACGCCGTTCACCGCCGATGACGTCAAGTTCACGTTGGAGCTCCTGGTAGATCCGGATTTCCGCAGCTGGCGCAAGACGGGGCATGAACTGGTGCGCGAGTTGACGGTGGTCTCACCCACCGAAATCACCTGGAAAATGGAAAAGCCGTTTGCACCCTATCCGTCGATCCTGGCGTCGACCTTCATCGTGCCGAAACACGCTTTGGGCGCTGAAAAAGACAAGAACACGGCGCCCTTCAACGCTGCTCCAATCGGCACAGGCCCGTTCAAATGGGTGGAGCGGGTCGCCGGCGATCACATCACGCTCGAAGCCAATGCCGACTATTTCGGTGACGGGCCATATCTTGAGCGCGTGATCTACAAGTATATTCCGGATCTCACGGTTCTCTATACGCAGTTCAAGACGGGCGACATCGACGTGGTGGGCCTGCAGTGGATCACGCCCGACCACTATGAAGAAGCCAAAGCGCTTGAAGGCAAGGCCGTTCTCGTCGTGCCGGGGTCTACGGTCGAATCCGTCACCTTCAACATGGAGAAGGCACAGTTCAAGGATCTCGCAGTTCGTCAGGCGCTTTATCATGCGCTCGACAAGGCAACGATCATCGACGCCCTGTATTATGGCCTGCCGACGCCGACCGAAAGCTACATGCCGCAGCAGTCCTTCTATGCAAATCCCGACCTGCCGAAGCACGAATACGATCCAGAAAAGGCCAAGAAGATCCTTGATGATGCCGGATGGGTACCGGGCAGCGACGGTATTCGCGCCAAGGATGGCGTCAAGCTCTCCTTCTCCAACTCGACGACTGCCGGAAACCATATCCGCGAACAGGTGCAGCAGTTCATGCAGCAGTCGTTCAAGGATATCGGTGTCGAAATGACCATTTCCAACCTGCCCCCCGCCGTAATGTGGGGCGAATACTGGATGATGTCGCAGTTCGATTCCGTCGTCGTCGGCATCGACTTTTTGACCGGCGCCGATCCCGATACATCCGACTATTTCAAATCGACGTCGATCGGCGCCAAGGGTGGCGCCGGACAGAATACATGGCAGTATTCGAATCCCGAGGTCGACAAACTCCTAACAGAAGGTGGCCAAATCTTCGTTCCGGAGGAGCGCAAGAAGATCTATCTCAAGATTCAGGAGATCATGCGCGCCGATCTGCCCTTCATGCCGGTCTTCCAATACGCGCAGGTGCGCGGCCACAAGACCGGTGCCGAAAGCGTCGTTCCGAACGTCAATACGCGCATCGACAGCTGGAACGTCGGAAGCTGGTATTGGGCTTCCTAGGCCGCCTGCATTTGAGCAACCCTCTCCCGTTTCGGGGGAGGGTCCAACGAAGCGTCTCGACGTCCTGACTGATGTCCACAATAGCAATCGGAGAGACTGCGATGCTGCGCTATCTTCTCGGCCGTTTATGGCAAAGCCTGATCCTATTGTTTCTGGTGTCCATGATCGGATTTGCAGTTCTCAATCTGGCGCCCGGTGGTCCGTTGTCGCAATATGCGCTGACACCGGGAATGACCCAAGAAGCGCTGGACCGAATTGCTAAGCAGATGGGCCTCGACCGGCCATTGCCAATACAATATCTCGACTGGCTGCGGCACCTTTTGCAAGGCGACTGGGGCCGCTCCTACCGCGACAGCCAGCCGGTTCTCGGCATTATAATGGGTCACCTTTTTGCCACGCTGCTGTTGATGGGGTCCTCGACCGTGCTTTCGATCGCTGTCGGCACCTGGGTCGGGATCAAGGGGGCAACAAAGCGCTATTCCATCTTCGATTATACCGCCACCATTGGTGCTATGGTGGCGCTGTCGATCCCGACTTTCTGGTTCGGCCTTGTCGCCATCTACCTGTTTTCCCTCAAGCTGAAATGGCTGCCGGCCGGGAACATGTACACGATCGGCGACGGCTCGGTCGCTGACTATGCCATTCACCTGATCATGCCGACCGTGGTTCTGGCGTTTGTCAACGTGGCGGTCTGGAGCCGTTACATGCGCACTGCAACGCTCGACGTCATCAACCAGGATTTCGTGCGCACGGCAAAGGCCAAGGGGCTTTCGGAGCGACGAGTGCTGATGAAACACGTGATTGGCAATGCGTTGCTGCCGATGATCACGCTTGCGGGCCTGCAGCTGCCAACCATCCTCGGCGGCGCGCTGGTCACCGAAACGGTGTTTACCTGGCCGGGTATGGGCCGGCTGTTCCTCGATAGTCTCGGCTATAACGATTATCCTGTCGTCATGGGTCTTTTGATGTTTTCCGCCATCCTCGTGCTGGTCGGCAGTCTTGTTGCCGATCTTCTCGTCGCTTTCGTCGATCCGCGCATCCGGCTGGGTTAGGAGAAAAACCATGTCCGCAACCCTATCCATTTCCCGCTCTGCGAAAGCGCATTGGTGGCAAAACCGGACCTTCCGCCGGTTCGCCCGTCACCGGCTGGCGATGCTCGGACTGCTGATGATTACCGTTTTGGCGCTCGCCTGCATTGTCGGTCCCTCTATCCTTCCCTACGACGAGCTCTACATCGATCTGCGCGCCCGCTTTGCGCCGCCCCTGACAGGCTACCATATTTTCGGCACCGATCCGCTGGGCCGCGATATCGCAGCGCGCCTGTTCATGGCCGGCCGTATTTCGCTGCTGGTCGGTTTCTTTGCGATGTTGCTCAGCACCTTGATCGGTACTGTCATCGGCGTCTGTGCAGGCTATTATGGCGGACGAGTCGGCGCAGCGCTAATGCGCTTCGTCGACGCCTTCCTGTCCTTTCCCAGTATCTTTCTGCTTCTGGCGCTGGCGGCCTTCATCAAGCCGAGCCCTTTCATGATCACGGTCATCATCGCGGTGACGAGCTGGATGGAGATTTCCCGCATCGTCGAGGCAGAGGTGCGCTCGCTGCGCGAGCGCGACTTCGTGCTGGCGGCGCGTATGCTCGGCCTTTCCAACAGCTGGATCATGTTCCGCGAACTGCTGCCCAATGCCATTGGCCCGATCATTGTCGCAGCAACCCTGACGGTCGCCCGTGCGATCCTGCTTGAAGCCTATGTCAGCTTCCTCGGCTATGGCATACAGCCGCCGCTGCCAAGCTGGGGCAATATGCTGAACGGCGCGCAGCAATATCTCGATAGGGCGCCTTGGCTGGCGATCGTGCCCGGCGTCGCCATTACGCTCGCCGTCACCAGCTTCAACTTCATCGGCGATGGCCTGCGCGACGCGCTCGACGCCCGCAGTGATCTTAGCTGAGAGGAGGCGATGCGCACGTTTTCTCCTTTCAAGACAACATTGTGGTATGCGACCGCCACGCCAGCTCCCGACACGACGAGGCTGCAAGGAACGGTCGACGCGGATGTTTGCATCGTCGGTGGTGGTTATACCGGGCTGACGACGGCACTGGAACTTGCCCAAGATGGCTCTCGTGTCGTGCTTCTGGAAAGGGAAGAGATCGGCTTTGGGGGATCCGGTCGCAATGCCGGACATTGCACCCCGACCTTTACTCATTACAGCCTGCCGGAATTGCGCAAGATGCTCGGCGAGCCCTGGGCCGAGCGTTTGATTGTCCGCCAAACCCGGGCCAACGACCGCGTTTCCGATATGATAAACCGCTACCAGATCCAGTGCGAATGGCAGCAGAACGGCTACGTCATGGGGGCATCCCATCCCGCCATGATGAAGACGATCGAGCAGAAGGTTCGGACCTATAACGCCGTGGGTGCCCGAACGCGCGTTCTTGATCGAAACGAGGTCGAAACCGTAACGGGCAGCCGACGTTTTTATGGCGGTTGGCTGCATGAAGAAGCAGGGCATCTCAACCCGCTCAGCTATTCCCGCGGGCTTGCCCGCGCGGTGATCCAGGAAGGAGGCGTAATCCACACGAATTCGCCCGTCACCGGATGCCAACGGAAAGGCAGCGGTTGGGTGATCAGCACGGACAGGGGCAAGGTCTTGGCCGATAAGGTGATTTTTGCGACCGGCGCATACACGGTCGGCGGCTGGCCGAAGCTTGACCAGACATTCAAGATCCAGAAGGTATTTGTCGCGGCGACACAGCCGCTTTCCGATGAGGAGCGCAGGTCGGTCCTACCGCAGAATACGACCATTCATGATGGACGCGGCGATATCTTTGTCTACAAATACAATGCCGAGGGGCGGATCGTCGCCTCGATGTTTCCCATGGGCCGGCGCGGCCGCGACGTGGAGTATACCCGCACCGTCATGAGCGACCGGCTGAAATGGCTGCACCCGCAGATCAAACAGGATATCCGCTGGGAATATTTCTGGTTCGGTGAGTTGGATATGCAATACCAAACCGTCCCGCGTCTCTATGACCTGGCGCCTGGTGTCGTGGCTCTCACTGGCCTTTCCGGCCGCGGCGTGCCCACCGGCAGTATGCTCGGCGGCATTCTTTCGGAATGGGCAAAAGGCGTGCCCACGCAGGACCTGGCGCTGAAACTTGAGCCGTTGACCGTCGCGCCCTTCTATATGAGCTACGGTCCGCAACTGATGCTGCGCTACTATCGCGTCTCAGACTGGATCAAGGCCAAACTCGCAGGTGTACCCCTCCCTCCGCACGCCTGATGTGGACCATGAGCCAAGCCGCTTGCGCAGTGGCAATTTGAGGGCGAATTACTGGCCGTCTGCCTGTGCGCGCCCCTGGAATTAATGGCGGCCCTTGGAGCCTTGATCGAGATGGCAGATCTCGCGGGTGTCAAAATCCCGGTGTCCGACCAAGCGCCACGGGCCGCAAAATCCGGGTGCTAAATGAGAGTCAAGACATCTTCTTCAGGGTATCGAGCGGGGTGATATGTCATCATTCGCCAGCATATGGTTGTCGGCAAGATCGGAGACGCGCCTCGCGGCGAATGGAATGGCCGTCGGACATTGCTGAATTGATGATCGTGGTAATTGGTGCTTTGCTAATATCTGTGCACTCTCGCTTCTGGTGGTTGTCGATTACGGTAGCTAGAAAGTAGGTTCTCTTCCAGACGGCGATAAAGATCATCGCAGATGCGTATTGCATCTGGCACCGTCGCGAGGCGTTGCATGCAGCAGCCCCTCGATCACCCCAAAGGGCTTGCCGACACTTAGATACCAAGAGATCACCAGCCGCTCGTCCAACCTTGCGAGAAAGAGACCGCTCTCAAGCAGCAGCTGAAGAGCGTGGCGGACGACGAGATCCCTGGCGCCGACCCATAGCAGAATGCCTCCCTCGAAGCCCCGAACGATTGCCTTGCCTTCGTCGAAGATGAGCGTCCGTTTCGTCCCGTTGCCACTGACCCTCCGGGCGGCATGGGAGATCGGCAGGGTAATCTCCTCAATAAGGTCGCACGGGTTCGGCGCAAAGACATAACTTTCGGCGGCATGTCCCCAGGTTTCGGCTTTCCGTGTTGATTGATCGTCAGTTGCCATGACAATGTTACCTCCTTAGTTTGTCTGGAAAGTCATATCCTTGCGCAACCGCCGGCGATGTCATTCCGTCCTTTGCCTCCACACTTGATTGATGACGAGTGCGGAATCCTACATTTGCAAGCCGGGGTTTGCAGAGGCGCATGACGAAAGCTTGGGCCGCGCTTCTATTGCAGTCCAGTTCGGCGTCGCGTTGACCTCAACCTATGTGCGCCGGTGCGCGAGAAAGTTTGTGAGCGGGGCCGGAGCACGAAAATGGTAGGAACTCCCGCGTGGCACCGGCTAGATGGGTTCGACGCTTCTCAAAGCGATCGTTCTACGCAGCGTTCGGAATGGCGAGGAACGCCGGAGGCGGAGGCCACCGGGCTGTCAGTAGCTGACGGTTGCGATAAAATGAGCCCATCGCCACACTTTCAGTGGGCTCCGATTATAAGGGGAATTCAGTCGTTCGCGCTGCTGAAGGTGGCCAGGAGAGAAATGAACTTCGGGCGCATCTTCTTCGGTATCGTCATGAACGTATCCACCAGCCGTTGCCCCTCGTCAGTCGCTATGAATTCCTCACGTATTTCCGCCTTGCGACTCAATGCTGCACCGCTGCCACAACCAGGCTTCGAGAGCGTCTCGAAGAAATAGGCCATCGGTACGTCAAGGACCGCGGCAATCTCATAGAGAACAGACGAGCTGACGCGGTTAGCGCCACGCTCGTATTTTTGAATTTGCTGGAATGAAACACCGACGCCGGCACCGAGCGCGGCCTGAGAAATTCGCAATTGCTGGCGTCGTACGCGAATGCGTTTTCCGACCTCTTGATCGACGGGGTGAAGTGAGACCGGGTTGCTGGTTGTTTCCTCAACCGGAAATGCCGGCCTTTCAAGGGGGTAATTCTGTGCCATATATGAGCTCCCACAGCCAGAAGTCCTGGCGGATCTAGCAGTCGGGGAGTTGGAAAGCCGTTTGATTCAGCCCCTGTGGACTTTAGCCCGAAGACCTTTTGCATACTCCACAGGCTCCCCGACCTGAAAGGTCGCGAAGCAGTCGCTCATAAAGCGCGTTATCAATCAAAAGGGGTTTCCACGCCCCAAGACGAACAGCGTCGCCTCCGCTTCAGTCTAACAACAAAACCCACGATTGCAAAGAACTTTAAGATCAGATCTTAAAACGGCTGGTTCATTCCGTGGTTGCTGCCGCCTGCAACTCTTTGACCGTTAGCGCTGGTCCTTGCCATTTCCGTCGTCTGTTTCGAGAACTATCATTCCCAGCAGATATCGTATGAACTCCAGGTCTTCATTCGGTGGATAACGGCGACAGACTTCCTCCACGATCCTTAGAAGGTTCTGGGTCTTGTCGTGCACGATTGCCTTGATGAAGCGCTGGGCGCTAGCTGCATCCATCAGTGATTTCCTGCGCCACGCCACGAGTTGAGTCTTTCCAGTCCGGGTGATGATCGACATGTCGTTCGGGGACGCGATCTAGCCCCCTTTGAAGGTTGGGTGGGAGCAAAGATTGCGTTATGCCATAAGCCAATCGATGATGTTGAAGCACCGTTGCTGATGGGTAAACTGCGGCTGCAACTATCGTCTCGCCATTGTAGAGCGCTGGCTTGCACAGATACCGGACAGGGTAGCCTCTACCCTTCATCATCTCGACAAGCTTGGGATGCGCCTCGATGATCACAGCCTCGGCGCCAACATGCACGAGGTACTCCAGAACGCCGGTCATCAACAGGTCCACAGCCGCAACGTTATCAATCCGCGGAGCCACCTTTTCCGCTGCACATCGTCCCCATTCGAAGACGCGTGGGCCACAGGGGTACGGTCTTCCTTCCAAGATCTCAGGGTAAATCTCTGAGAGAAGGTGCGGCAAGTTCGTGGGGAGCAGCCGCGAATAGCCGATGATGCTGTGGGCGTAGGTTAGAACGAGATGAATGGTGTGAGACGTGTCATAGGCATCCCGCTCGCATTCGTCCGCGCGGCGCACTGCCTCCCAGCCAAGCTCGTCCACAAAGCGGCGATGGCGATAACGCCAAATGGGCTCCATGAGCGCTTGGTCATTGGCCTGATTGCCGCGGATAATTTGGAGCATAAAGTCACCTCAGGTCGCACGTCGTGAGTTTACAACCGTCGGTTCTTCAAAACTATCCGCAAATTGTCGGTAGTTTTTATCGCCGAAGGCCCTGCCGGAAGGCTTCCGCGATCAATTGGGCCCGATTTTTGGCCTGCAGTTTCCGCTGAAGATTTTGTAGGTGGTCCTGTACGGTCCTTTGCGAGCGGCCGGTGATCCTGCCAATTTCCAAATCCGTCTTACCAGCCACGCACCAGGCAAGGCATTCGCTCTCGCTGCGCGTCACAGACACAGATTTGCGGACTTTGTTTTTGATGCCCTTGAGATCGAGAAGCCGCGCATAGGCGCTCGAGGCAACAATTTGCAAGAGGTTGTTCTCTTCGGCGGAAATATCCAGGCGTGGGCCTACGAGTGAGAAAACACCATCCAGCCCGGCATTGGAGTGGAGGGGAATGGTAAGACCATCCGCCAACCCGAAGCGGGCCGCCTCCTTCATGATCTGCCGCGCTTTCGGCGTGAGCCCCCGGTCGTCGATGGCCTTCGACCAAATGATCGGCTTGTCGTTTCGTTTGACGAGATCGACGACCGGATCGCGGTGGATATAGTTGTTGCGAAGATATCTCTCGAACCATTCCCGAGGCCAGCCGTTGAGCAAAAAGCAACCCTCCAACCGTTCATGGCGAAGAGGCAATGCTGCCATCACGAAGCACTCGAAACCGAGTTCCGTTACCACTTTGCCGACGAGACCCGTCAATTCGATGCACGCCTGCGCTGCGTCGCATGCCTTGAGAAAATCAAACATGAGGTTGGCTAAAATCCTGTTCACCCCAGATCACTCCGTCGAGCAAAAAAATTTTCTCTGAAATATGGCTTTGTCACAATCGGCCTGGACGGCAGCAGCTGCCGACGCAAAGCCGCCTTGATATGTCTACCGTGTATTTAACTTTCGCACCACTCAAAATTGCAGACCATGGACGTACGGCGTAAAAATCTCATAATAATGAGGAAATTTGCTCCACTATTCGGGTTATCATGTCGCGACGCCTTCCTATCGTAGTTTTGTATGGCTCTCCATTCGAGCGCGGTCGCCAGCATGGTTCTCTCTTCTCCTCTTCGATCAGAGTGGCTGTCGACTCGCTCCGGGAAAAAGCGGGACGGGCGGGTTGGAGCGCTGCGGAAAAAGTCGCCGCAGCGTCGTGGACATATCTTCTAAGCCACCAGCCGCAGATCACTGCGGAAATTGAGGGAATTGCAGCCGGTGCTGGATTTTCTCCGCTCGAGATCTATTGCCTGAACGGCTTCGAGTTTTTTGATGAACCGGCGGCGAAGGGCTGCACGAGCGTGGCCGTCTCGACATCGGCAGGCGCGGTTGTCGGCCAGAATTGGGACGGGCCGGTGGGTACCGACGAGCAGCTTGTTCTCATCTCTTATTGTGAGCGCGGTCTTCAATGCACAATGGTCACGTCGCCGGGTACGCTTGGCTGGGTCGGCTTCAACAGCTGTGGCTTTGCTTTCGTCACCAATGACTTGATGCTGGATCGATCGGTAACCGGCATCCCAAGCCTGGTTGCCAGGCGCCTGATCATCAGGCAGAGACGGGTAGGTGATGCCATCGCTGTCTTGCGATCGATCGATCACATGGGCGGCCGCTGCTATCTGTTCGGGGATGAGACGGGCGCTGTCGGAGGTGTGGAGATCTCTCCCAAAGCGGGCGTCGTTTCTCTTGAGGGGCCGGCTATCGTCCATACCAATCATCCTTTGACAGCTCCCGTCTTGCCGCACGAGAACGTGGACGTCGCGACCGCAGTCTATCCATCGAGCCAGGCCCGCCTGCTTGCCCTCAATCGCCTCCGGCCCTTGCTTGACGGTAAAGTAGGCGTCCAACGGGCGTTGAGCGACACCTCCGGTGCGCCGGACGCGATATGCAAGTCTTTTTCCGTCGGCGAGCCAACGCAGACTGCGTTTTCCTTCGTGTTCGAGTGTCGCTCGATGGAGGCTGCACTCTCCGTCGGGCGCCCCGCCGCGAATGCCTACCACGATTACGCCGCAGGGGACCCGATCATGCGTCATGCGGATGTCAGGTCTGCCTGACCGGAACGTCGGGCATATTCAGCGAAACGCGTGGCAAGCTCATGTGCCCGATCTTCGCATTCGTCCGGTCCGAATGCGTTGCAGTTATAGCCGAGGGTTTCGCGCATTATTTCGGCGGACTCTTCCACTATGTGCACCGTCCCGTCGTCATCAACCGCCTCGATGCCGTCGAAACGCTGGCATCGGCGGTTGATGTCGATGGCATCGTCAAGCGTTAATCCGCTTGGCAACTCGACCAAGAATCCGCTCTTGGAAACCCGCACCGGGTAACCTCCGACAAGCCCGAGGGGCCCAGGGCCATGAACGACGTCCCCCTTTCGTCGCGCGACCGCATGCAGCATGGCAGTCGCCGAGGATGCCGTCACGGACTGCCCGGCTAGACCCTTGATGCGGCGGAAGCGGCCCGCGACATGGCTGAAGAGTGTTTCATGATCAAGAGCGTCGGGCGAGACTTCCATTCCATCGGCGTAAACGGTCAAATGATATGGAGCACCGGCGGCCGTTCCCGTGCTCGGCATGCGGTAACTCAGATAGTGATGGGCAAAGAAACGCACGTCGATCGACGACGGATCGCGCCCCAGAAGATATGCTGCAGCAAGGCGAACACCAGGCACGGCGTTGGCGATGTTTCCGATGCCGACGGCAGGCGCCAGGCCCTCGGCGGCGAGTGCCGCATTGACGACATCGGGATAGGACGCGTTGACGACAATAGCGTTACTTTCTGCAAGCCGGACAGCTTTCATCAGTCGGCGGATAAGCACCATATGCATCGGCGTCCAAACGCCGCCACGTGCTCTATCAACGCGCTCATAGGCTTCCTTCGGCAGCTTGGTGATCACCCACCATGAATGGAGGGTGGTCGCGTTGAATATGATGTCCGGCCTCAGTTTCCCGATTTCTGCGGCGGTTGCTTCGACATCCATGAGATCCATTGGCACGACGACTACATTCGACGTATGCCCGAGATTCATGGCCGTGTAGAGAGCGAGATTGACGCGCAGCAGAGCGTTCTCGGGCCGTCGTGCGCCCACCATGATCTCATAGTGCGCGCTGCTTTGCGTGAGAAGATCCAACACATCGCCTCCCAGCACACCGCTGCCGACAATCAATATTTTTACCGGTCGCATTTCTTTTTGCATTGCCAATCCTCCACCTTCAGTGCTCGCGTTGCGATCATTCGTGATCGATGAGCTCTCTATGGTAGAATATGCTTGCCTTTCTTTAAAATTGCAATACAAAATTAAAGCCCGTATAAATTGTAGGCGATAGCGCAAATGTCCTCTTCAGAGCCGGAGTTGGAAATTGATCTGTGTGCCATCGGTTGGAACTTCCGGGTTTTGACCGCTCTGACTGCGGCGACGGTGTCGGCCGTGGTCAAGAGCGATGCCTATGGCCTCGGGCTGGAAGCGGTTGCCGGCGGCCTGTTTGCCGCAGGGTGCCGATCCTATTTCGTGGCTGATCTTAGCGAGGCCGAAAAGCTGCGACGCATCTTGCCACGTGCAGCGATCTACGTATTGGCGCCGGACTATGCGGCGGATCCGACCCCGTATCATGAGCGACGGCTGGTGCCCGTGTGCAACTCACTGGAGGATGCGACCTGTGCCGCTCTGTCTGCCGAAAGGGCTTCTTATGCGGTCAATCTGGAAACCGGATTTCACAGGTTCGGCTTGACCTTCGACGACGTCCGCAGACTGGCGCAAACACAGACGCATTTCCCGGCTGTCGCGCTTAGCCATCTAGCTTGTGCCGAGACGCGCGAAGCGGCAACAAACGCACTGCAATGGAACCGCTTCGTCTCGATGTGCGAAATGTTAAGGCCGCGAGGAAGAAGCCTTGGCGCGTCGGCAGCGATCTGGCTCGGCCGCCGCTTTCACTTTGATCTCATTCGCGCCGGATCGGCGCTTTATGGCCTGAAAATGCCCACGGTCGATCCGAGCCCAATTCGTCCGGTCGTTAGGCTCCGGGCTCCACTCGTGGCGGTTCAAACCGCCTGCACGCGTGAAGCCGTCGGCTATGGCGCAACATTTACGACATCGCGCGTCACGCGTATCGGCACTTTGGCACTCGGCTATTCGCATGGCCTACCCTTCGCTGCGGCGAACCGGATTTCCGTCAGCATCGGTGCGCATCAAGCGCCACTCATCGGTCGTGTGGCAATGGAATATGCGACGGTCGACCTAACTGACGTTCCTGAAAGCCTTTGTCGGCCGGGTATCGGTGTCGAAGTTGTCGGTCCGCATCTGCCGGTCGACGATTTGGCGCGTGCTGCGCAAACAAATCCCCAGGAGATTCTGCTGCGTTTAGGCGCCGGCTGCCGGCGCCGCTACGCCAATTCTCCTGTTGGGACGGTTGAGGACCGAAGCCGATGATGACGAGCCAGAGGAGCGCGGTTTTCTGTATCTTCGGGGCGACCGCTTTGTGGAGCACCGCTGGTCTTTTTATGCATATGCTTGCCACGCAGGCTTGGACGATCCTCTTTTGGCGCAGCCTCTTCGGAGCGATCTTCGTGGCTGGCTTCACATTCCTGCGAGGCGAGCGCGTCCTGATTTGCGAAACGCTGGCAATCGGCCGCCTGGGACTGGTCGCCTCAATTCTGTCGGCAGCAGCGATGCTGGCTTTCATTCCTGCCCTGCGACACACCTCCGTTGCAAATGTCGCCTTGATCTTTGCAACACTTCCACTTGTCATCGCAATAATGTCTCGGCTGCTGAGAGACGAACCGCTCTCGGCCCGTTCATCGGCTGCTGGCATCGGTGTATTGCTGGGCGCGGCCGTGATCTTTTGGGGCTCGGCCTCCGCGTCCGAGGCGGACCTGATTGGCGACATGCTTGCTGTTGTAATGACGGTTGCCATGGCGCTCATGGCGGTCGCCCTTCGCCTTTACCAGGGCCGCTCCGTTGTCGGCGTAGTCATGCTTTCCAACTTCATGACAACGGTCTTTGCCGCATTGATGGCGACATCCCTGACGGTGTCTCTTCGGGAGTTGGCGATCCTTGCTTGCTTCGGCCTGTTTCAGATGGCGCTTGGCCTGATCCTCTTCAGCGTTGGGGCTCGAAGCCTGCCAAGCGCTCAGGTCGCATTGATCACGACGTTGGAAGCGCCGCTTTCGCCGTTATGGGTATGGCTGTTTTTTGACGATCGCCCGAAAATCGCAACTGTTCTGGGAGGCGCTCTGGTCCTTTGCACAACCACGTCATACCTTCTTGCCGAGTGGCGGCAACCATCAGGCTCAGGCAAACAACATGAGGACGCAAAGCGCGATGGCATTCGCTAGGCCAACTCTTCTCACCGGTATTTCTCAAGTTTCGGAAGCCTACGACGGGTTCATCGTGGATTTGTTCGGCGTCGTCCACAATGGCGAAACTGCTTTTGCCGGAGCAATCGACTGCCTTGCTCATCTGATTGCGCGCGGCAAACGGGTCGTTCTCTTGTCGAACTCGCCACGCCGCAAACAGGAGGTATCAGACCATCTCCTCGGGATGGGGATTTCCGCTGCGCTCTATGACGGGTTGATAACGTCCGGTGAATTGGTCTTCGAAGCGCTGTCTGGAACTGAAAGCGGCGGACGCCTGCAATTGGGAAGACGTTTTTATCATATCGGCCCGAGAGTGCTGTCGAAATTAATGGCGGGAACAGGTAAACGTGCCGTCAAGTCAGTGAAAAACGCCGACTTCGTGTTGGTCACAGGGACGCTCGAGGAGCAAACCCTTGCCGAAAGGGAGGCGCTGCTGCATGCCTGCCATGAGCGCCTCCTGCCAATGATCTGCGCCAATCCTGATCTTGAGGTGCTGATAGGTGACCGGCGCCTGGAATGCGCTGGCGCGATTGCCGCACGCTACGAGGCAATCGGCGGAAAGGCATGGTATTTCGGAAAGCCACATCAGCAGGCTTATGCAAAGGCACTCGGCGTTCTGGCGCTGCCGCCGTCTTCAATAGTTTGCATAGGGGACGGATTGAACACCGATGTCCTCGGCGCAAACCGCTCGAAAATTGACGCAGTACTCATAGTGGGCGGAATTCACCAGTCGGAACTGCGGTCTCATCAGGACGGTGACATCGGATGGGAACAGCTCGATAACCTGATTTTTCTGCACCAAGCATATCCTCGCTTCATCGCAAATTTGCTTTCGTGGTGAGATTACGGCGAGCCGGACTGCTCGGCGATTTTGAGGCGTCGGGAACGAAGCAAGCGACGCAAAATGATGACCGCGCGGGATGGTCAAGCCAGGCAGATTGCCGGTTCTGTAGTGATGCGAATAGCGGGTGATCACCGCATTGGCCAGATCGGCCCGGTCGGTTCGACATAGGCGTCGGGATACGGCTTGGTGCCAAAGCCGAGGCTCTTCTCCACCCGGGATCCGGTCGGGCCATTGGCGAAGGATACGGTGGCACCGTTCTGGGTGACGCAGAGAGGCCGTTGGCGCCGTCCTTGGCCAAGCCAGTCCGCACGTGCCGTCGGCGACCATGTCATCACCCGGGTGAGGAGCGGCCGGTCGGCGAATAGCAACGACGATTAACCCTGCGACGGAATATCGCCCCTTCAGCCGGTGGCCCTCAGTGTTTCCTAGCGCTACAACGTCTCTCAATTTGAGGATATGGCGAATGGAATGGCAGTCCTATAGTGCTAAATTGATGATCGCGGTAATTGGTGCATTGCTGATAGTCTCTGCGCTCTCGCTGCTGGTGGTCATCGATTACGGCATCTAGCCCAAAACAAATGCTTAGCGAGCGGAAACTGCCCAGTCGATCTTCTTAGTGCCGCCTCCTCATTAGCGACATGTCCACCTGAGTAGCTCGAAGTTGATCATCGACGATTGACTGCGAGTCAGCGCCAACCCAGACTAAAGGCAAGAACGAAACACGTTCATCCGGTCGTGCGGATCGGGGCCTGCTAAAAGCATTCCTGCTGCCAACGTCCTGGTTTGGAAGAGTGACGTGGTGTTGGTTGAACAGGCAATCCTGTTTCTCGTGGAAGTAAGCCTCATAGCACGATAGCTTCGATGAAGGTGCTTCACGCAACTCGGGCGCTTGATGAAGTGTGATTTGCAAAAATGGCGATTTTTCCTCTTGCGACCAGAAAATCGAACCGACATAACGCACGGTGAAGTGAATAAAGGGGCGGGGATTCGATGACGGGCGTTATTACTTCCACAAAGAACGTGAACTTGACGGGTGATCAGAGAATTGATGGGCTTATCAGCGGCTATGCGTGGGACGGAACGATAACCTACGCGTTTCCCACCAGCTCGACATCGTACTTGTATAATGGCGAGAAAGATTACAGTTTCTCTTCGATTTCCTTACAGCAGCGGTCTGTTGCTCTGTTCTTTATGGAACGATCCTATGGAAACACCGCGAATGACGGTTTCTCGGTAGAAGGATTTACTAACGCCAATTTTGTGGTCGGGAACGTGGATACCGCATCGCTGCGGTTCGCTCAATCGTCGCACCCCAGTCTTCCGACGGCAGGGGCCTATTATCCAAGCACAGATAGCTGGGGTGGCGATGTCTGGTTCGGGACGGAATATGCTGGCACAGAAAGTGATTATCGCCTCCCGGAGTTCGGCAACTATGCGGGACATACGTTGGCGCACGAACTGGGTCATGCTCTCGGACTGAAACATGGTCACGAACCGGAGATCAATCCGGCGGTCGTGCCCAGCAACTACGATTCTATCGAATATACGATCATGACTTACCGCACGTATATCGGAGACGATACGAGTGGCTACAACTATGAGCAGAATGGCGCACCACAGACCTTCATGATGCTCGACATTGCCGCCCTACAGGAAATGTATGGTGCGGACTACACGACAAACAGTGGCAATACCGTCTATAAGTGGAAGCCGAATGAAGGCGTCACCTATGTCAACGGTGTTGCGGCCATCACGCCTGATGACAACAGGATCTTCGCGACAATCTGGGACGGCGGCGGTGTCGACACCTATGATCTGAGTGCCTATACCACGCGCCTTAATATCGACCTGCGACCAGGCGGCCATTCGGTTTTTTCCCAAGGCCAGTTGGCTGATCTAAACGGTGGCCCGAATAACGGCTATGCTCGCGGTAACATATTCAACGCGCTTCTTTATGGTGGAAATACCGCGTCATTGATCGAGAACGCTAAAGGCGGATCAGCTAGTGACACCATTCATGGCAATGCTGCGACAAATGGCCTCTGGGGTGATTCTGGGAACGACAAGCTCTATGGTGATGGCAACAACGATGGCCTCTATGGTAACGAGGGAAACGACCGCTTAGTCGGCGGAGCTGGCAACGACCGGCTTGGCGGTGGCGCGGGAAGCGATACCTTTTTCTTCGAGACATCGTTCAGTAGCCGGACAAATATCGATGTCGTCACGGACTTCACAAATAACAAGCAGCAGAATGACGTGTTCTGGTTGGATGATGCGATTTATGAGGCATTCATGCTCGGTGACCTTAGCTCATCTGCCTTCAAAGACCGCGCATTTGGCAGAGCTGATGGATCAGACCGCATCCTGTACTACCAGCACAGCGGGGAGCTCTACTATGATGCGGATGGATCCGGCATAACCTATGACCCCATCAAATTCGCGATCGTGGAGAACCACGCGACACTCACAGCAGCGGATTTTTTTATTGTCTGAACCTAGAGGTTCCGCCCGGTATCCGAAGATTGGTGCTTACCCTCGCAGAGGCGGTCTTCCCATCAAGAGGGCTCCCGAACTTTTCGAGGACGTGGCGAATAATGAAGCCGTCGCTACAGCCTCGTATAAAATGCGTATTGTGCGCTCGCATTCTTGATGTCCTGGAGCGGCGAAGTTCTAGGGCGATTTAGTTGCCGGGGTAACAATTGATGCTCTGGTGCAAATGCTTGTGACATCGCCATGCGGACCTGGCAGCCGTCAACTGGCGAGATGCTCTTTGCAAATGCCCTCCACAAGCGCCTGCAGGTCTTTCACGTGCGCGACTAGCCATTGCAGTTCGTCATTGTTGATCGTGTATTTCGAAGAGTATCGCGCCTCGACATAGGCCCGCGACAACAATTCAAAGCAGCGACGGGCAAAGCGGGTGTCGCGCGGCCAGGCCGCGATCAGGCGCGTATCGGCGCTTTCGGCTTGCGAACGCAGCACCTTGATGCGATGCGACTTCGGACTGTAGAGGGTTAGGACGAGAAGGGCGCAGTGATAAAGTGCCTCGCTTGCTTGATGAAGGAGAAACGCCTGTTGTTTTGGGAAGTTGCCCTGTAGCGCTTGCTGCGCCGTCAAAAATCCGGACGCATTCTCACTCCATTCATCGAAATACCGGCGTGCCTCGGCCCTTGCCTCCTCTGGTGTCAGCGCTTTCGGCTGGGTAAGCGGATGGCCGGGCTCCTCGTAGAGCACGATCCCGTCTTTGGCGATGTCGGTGAAGAATGGCCGGCCGCGCGCCAACTGGTCGTTGACGTCTGAAAGGCAGTGCACGATCGGGATCACCGGCGTTTCGATCCGATGGCTGATCTGCTCCTGCAGCAGCCGTTCCTCCAGCGCGCCCCACAGCTCGTGCTCCTCGGCAAAGCTCTTGGTGTTGACGACGATGAGAAGGTCATAGTCGGAACGGTAGCCGCTTGAGCGATCCTCGACCCAGTCGCCGCGGGCATAGGAGCCGTAAAGGATGACCATGAGAACCTTGCCGGCGGCCTTCTTGCCGGACAGCTTGGTGGCACGGAACTGCTCGACCTCGAAAAACAGGATTTGCAGAATACGGGCGAGCTCTCGACGCTTCTTGTCGGGCAGATGGTCGAGATGGTCTGTCAGGGTCACTGCCGCGTCGAAGCCTTCGGTGGGAATCGTATCCATCGTAGCGGCTCATCGGTTGTTGTGCATCTAAACTCTTTACGATAGTCGTTTAGGAAATGCAACCGTAAGATACGGGTCGCCCAGCAAATCGCAATCGCAACATCGCGTTTTTGGCTGTCAGGTCCGGTGTTATTCGGTCCTTTCACTTCCCGCCCATTGACACCTAGGCACCGCTAAAATGCGGTTCATCAAGTGGATTTAGTGAGGCTTCGATCTCATGGGCTTCTTGCTTTAGCATATCGACGAGCTGCGGGAGCCGTTCCGGAGTTAAACGAGCGCTCGTCAAATTGACAGCAAGAGCGGCAATCGCATCGCGCTTAGGCGGAAGTATGGGAACGGCAATTGCCGAGATGCCTGCAACAAGCTCACCTTGGTCGATCGCGTAACCGTGCTTCCGAATTGCTGCCAGCGCTTCCCGCACACTAGCTACGCTTAGATGGCTATAATCATCATAAAGCGGTGCATTGGCCGTGATGATCACGTCAGCTTCCGCTCGAGGCAGGAATGCCAGGATGGCCTGGCTCGCTGGACCCACACCCATCGGGATTTGGCCACCGATGTGACCCGTCAAGCTGTCGATGACATAAGTTCCCTGCTGGCGATCGACACAGACAATATTGAAGCCCGCCCGCGCCATGAGGAAGACCGAATCCCCTGTGGCTGCGGACAGGCGCATCAGCGCCGGGCGCGCTACTTTACGCAGTCCTGTTCCATCGGCTGCTGTCGCTCCTAGCGCAAAAAGCGCGAGACCGAGGCGGTAACGGCGCGTTTTCCGTTCTCGTTCGATCAGGCCATGCCGTTCCAAGGCACTGACAATGCGGTGCGCAGTTGACTGCTTCAGTCCCATCGCTTCAGCGATCACAGCCATGTTCGCCCCGGTTTGGCCAGCGTCACCAAGGAACTTCAAGATAGCGACGCCCCTGTCGAGCAACTGGGTACCCGTTGCCGCGACCTCTTCCTTTGCCATGCTGCCCTCGCCCGATGCTGTCTCACGGACTCCTATAGCAAAAGGGGCTCGATGAGCAAAACTACGACGAGAACTCGAGCGCTGCGAAAAGTTCTCTAGGGTCGGCGCCGGCACCTAGGGCGGCTATGGCATGTTTGATGGTCTGCATTTGTCCAGGGCGCGCAGGCAACAGACGGCTCAGATGGTCGAATTTTTCCTCGAGCTCTGCTGCCAAGAGCGGGTTCGTCGGCTCGCCGAGCGGTGTGATCACTTCCTCAGTGTATTGACCAGCGCTTGTCGTCAGCGTCACGCGCGATGGCGTCGAGTGGGGAAAAGATCGGCAGTAATCGTCGGCCGCGGCCAACTGGACTCTTCGCGAAAGCGCCAACACTCGGTCATCGACCAGGTACCGGTCCTCAAGTGGCAACAGCGCTACGGGGCCGTGAACCAGTGCAAGCGCCACGCAGAACGGAATGCTATACTGCGCCGCTTCGTTCGTCGCTGGTTCGTACTGGTTCGGAAGCGTTAAGGCGCGTTCGAACGTCTCGACGGTTATGGCCTTGATATTTTCAGGCGCCAGTAAATGCGCATGCTTGATTTCAAGTGCAGCATCGATCGCTGCATGCGCCCAGCGGCAGCAGCTATATCGCTTAAAATAAATCTGGCCCACGGCCCAGTCCCGTCCGAGCCGCTCGATGAGCCTCGAGCGATCATATTGTGCCGGGTCGTCAAGGATGTCCAACGGTCCTCGATGGCCGTGGGCGGCCAGTACGACGGCTTTCAATGCGTTGGCGGTGGCCCACGGAATGCCCTCTTTGACGGTGTGACCGAAACGTGTCCAGCCGGTTGCGGATTGGCTGGTTGATGTCTGTCCGGCGATTGCCATGGCATGGGCGATCATCGACACAGGAAGACCTTGAAGCCAGGCAGCGGCTGCCGTGACGCCATAACCGCACCACAGGCCGCTGTCGGTTGTGCGCAGACCAGTGATATCGCGAGACGCGGCAACCCTGATGGCAACCTCGTAGCCGAGAGCAATGGCAGTGAAAAGCCGATCAGCATCACATGCGACGGTCTCGCCAGTCGAAAGTACGGCCGGAATGATGGCCGCACCCGGATGTCCTGCGGCTCCTCTATGGCCATCGTCGAGGTCCAGCGCGGCGGCATAGGTGGCATTCACGAAGGCCGCCCCGACTGCCGTTACACGCCTCTTCGAAAACCACAGACGCGCTGGTCCTTCCCCCCATAATTCTCGAGCTGAATCGCGAGACGCCAATCCGGCCGGCGTTGAAGCTCCGGCTGCGGCGACGCCTAGCAGGTCCAGCAGCGCGTTCTCCGCAGCGTTAAATGCAGCAGGTGCTGTGGTGGTGGCGTGGCAGAACTCCGCCAACTCCGTGATTACCGTTTTCAAGGAACACTCCTTTTCTGGATACTATCTGAACGTGTGACGAACTTTGAGGCACGGCACAATTGATTTAGCCATTATACGGTAGCCTGTATTATTGACATCCACAATATGAGAAATTAACTTCAGTTTCACACTGCACGGCGACAGACTGCTGGAAAAGGCTCCGCAATGTTTAAAAGATTTACACACGCTATCCGCGATAATTTCATCATCTATGTTGACGGCGAGCCCGTCGATGCTTGCGAGGGCGACACGATTCTCTCGGCGTTGCTTTCGGAGATAGGTTTCGTTCGGCTCCTTGAACTCAAACCCGAGAAGCGGGCGGGTTTTTGCCTTATGGGCGCCTGTCAAGACTGTTGGCTCTGGCACCTCTCCGGCGAGCGGGCTCGTGCCTGCACCGAACGCGTCCTGCCGGGCATGCGTCTTTCGACATCTCAGCCAGGGAGCGTGCGATGACTTCAGGTGACCCAATCGTGATTGTTGGAACGGGTCCCGCCGGGATCAGTGCGGCGAAAACGCTCGTCGAGGCAGGTCAGCGGCCGGTCGTGATCGATGAAAATGCCTACCCCGGCGGACAGATCTTTCGCCGTCCGCCTCCAACACTCGCCCGGAGTGAAACACAGCTTTACGGCTTCGACGCGTCTCGAGCCCTCCGCCTGAAGTCGACATTCGAGGCAATCACGCCATCGATCGAATATCGAGCAGAGACGCTTGTCTGGTCGGTCGAGGGCAGGAGCCTTCATCTCTCAACTGCCAGAACGTTGAAGAGCATTCCGTTTACTCGAATTCTTCTCGCCACCGGTGCCATGGACAGGGTCATCCCAATCAAGGGCTGGACAGCGCCGGGGGTCTTCAGTCTCGGTGCAGCGCAGATCGCGTTGAAGGCGCAGGCCACCTTTATTGGTCAACGCGTCGTCTTCATTGGGACGGGCCCGCTGCTTTACCTCGTGGCGTACCAATATGCGAAGGCCGGTGCGGATGTCGCAGCCGTTCTGGACTCGAGCAAGCCGTTTTCCAAGATTACCGCGCTTCCAGCGTTGCTTGCGGATATCTCGAACTTTTCCAGGGGACTATTTTATGTCGCCCAGCTGTGTCTCAGGGGCGTCAAGATCCAAACAGCGATCGCGCCGATCGAAATCGTCGCCGGCGACCGCGGCGTGACCAGCATGCGCTATGAGCAAGGTGGTCAACAGCGTCAGTCGGATTGCGACGCTGTCGCGATCGGATACGGCTTGAGAGCCGAAACGCAGCTCGCTGATCTGCTTGGGCTCTCGTTTCATTTCGATCGACGCCAACGGCAATGGCTGCCAGTTACCGACGGTGCGGGACGAACATCAGTTCCGCACGTCTACATTGCTGGCGATGGAGCCTCTGTTCGGGGCAGCGAAGTTGCTGAATGGGAGGGAGAACTTGCAGCACTAAGCCTGCTCGAGGACATGGGCCGTGGCAGTCAAAAACGTGCATCAGTCTTGCGCAGGAGGATCGACTCGTTATCCCCGTTCAGGCGTGCGCTCGACGAGCATGTTTTTCCCTTCCCGCACCATTTCGCCGAAGCAATCCGTGACGAAACCATCGTTTGCCGTTGTGAGGGGATCACCGCCGGGCAAATCCGCGAAACCGTTGCCACAACGGGTGAGGCGGACATCAACCGCGTCAAGGCGTTCAGCCGCTTGGGGATGGGGCGCTGTCAGGGCCGCGTTTGCGGCGCGGCCGCCTGTGAATTGATCGCCGCGACGGCACGCACAGACATCTCTGCCACCGGACGCCTGCGCGGTCAGGCGCCATTAAAGCCAATTCCGCTCTCAATCCTTGCAGGAGATCGGCGATGACGAGATTTGATGTCGCGATCGTCGGCGGCGGCCTTGCCGGCTGCTCCGCCGCCCTGCATGCCCGGCTGAAGGGTGCATCCGTGATACTTCTGGAACGCGGACGATGCGGCGGTCAGGCAAGCGGCGTGAATTATGGCGGTGTCCGGCAACAGGGCCGCCATCCGGCGGAGCTGCCCCTTGCCTGCCGAAGCCGGCAGATCTGGGGGCGGTTGGCCGAGCTCGTCGGGACCGACTGTGAGTTCACCTCCACCGGGCACCTGAAACTCGCACGCAATGACGCAGACATGCAAACCCTTCTCGCCTATCGCGACATTGCGCGTGACTACGGCATCGATCTCGAAATCCTGAGCGTCGCAGAGCTACAGTGCCGCTATCCGTATCTCGGCGACGGCTATTGCGGAGCCTCGCTCTGTGCTGCAGACGGTCAGGCAAATCCAAGGCTTGCGGCGCCGGCATTTGCGCGCAAAGCCCAGGAGTTGGGCGTCACCGTCCGCGAGCATTGTGAGCTGGAGCACGCTGAGAAAGTTGCCGATGGATTCCAGCTTACGATCAAGGGCGAAACCGAGCAACTCACAGCGTGCCGCTTGATCAATACGGCTGGCGCTTGGGGCGCAAGGGTCGCGCGCTGGTTCGGCGACGAAGTCGATGAGCAGGTCATGGCGCCGAACATGTGCGTGACGGAACCGGTCGCGCCGCTGATCGGGCCGAACCTCGGGATCTGTGGCGGATCCATCTACCTCCGCCAGACCAAGAACGGCAGCGTTGTATTCGGCGCTGGCCTCGGTGTCGCAGACGCCGATCGTCTTTGGGCTCGTCCACTCGCAGACGTCAGCATGGAAGCCGCGCGTGGCGCAATCGCGATGGTGCCGCAGCTTGCCAACCTCCTCGTGGTCCGCACCTGGACAGGCATCGAGGGCAGAATGCCGGATGGGCTGCCTGTTCTCGGGGAAAGCCGCAAAGCTCAAGGGTTGTTCCATGCCTTTGGCTTTTCCGGCCACGGCTTCCAGCTCGGTCCTGCCGTCGGCGCAGTGCTTGCTGAACTTTGCCTCGATGGCTCCTCCGCAACACCAATCGACGGGCTGTCACTGGGTCGCTTCGGTCTAGCCCGGGCACTGGTTTCCGCACCGTCGACGTAACCAAAACAGCGAACAAGAAAGAAAGGGAACATCAATGAACGTTAAAAGAAAGCTTTTGCCCACCATCGTGGTGATCACACTTGCAGCTGCTGTGCCTGCCGTAGCAGGCCCTGACCTCTCGGCCTACAGATTGACTGAGCCGGGCGTGCTTTCGGTCGCCATCACAGGCGATATGCCCGGGCTTGTCGCGCGCAACGGCAAACTTGTCGGCTACGATGGCGAGATTCTGCAGATCGCCGCCGATCGGCTGGGCCTTACCATTAATCCTGTCCCCATGGAATGGTCGGGTGCGATCGCCGCAGTTCAGACCGGCCGCGTCGACCTGATCGGCGGAAACGTTGCCTGGACGGAGCAGCGTGCCGCAACGCTCTCCTTGACTGACCCGACCGGATACTTCCAGAACGGCATCACGAGCAAGGCCGGAGCAGGGTGGCATAGTCTTGAGAACTTGGAAAACAAGAATGTCGGTTCGATCACCGGATTTTCTTTTCTGCCGGAACTGCGCCGCATAACTGGTCTTCAGCTGTCACTTTACGATAGCTCCGACGCCGCCATCAGGGACATTCTTGCCGGGCGTATCGATGCGCTGGTCGGCGATCCGCCGGTGATCGACTACGCTATTGCCATGAATCCCGAATGGGGCCTGACGAACAAGCCGTTCACCGATAACAATCCCGATTTTCCGCTGCTGACCGGCATCGGCAGACAATACGTCTTCGGTCTCAGCCAGGACAACAAGACACTTGCCGATGCCTTGAGCGGCGAGATCCGCAAGCTTTGGGAAAGCTGCGAGGTCCGGGTCATCGGCAAACGATACGGCAACGTCAACGACGCCAATTACACCCCGTCTCCGGAGAATTTCAGGGTAGGGGTCGACCGTCCGGAAGGTTGGACGCCGCCGAGCTGTTCCAAATGAAATCAACAACCTTAAGCGCCGGTGAGCGGCTAGCCCCTCACCACAACTCCTGAGGTCGTAGTCATGCAAAGCCCTGCTCTGCTTTCAGTCGTCAATCTCACAAAGTCATTCGGCAGCTTTCCCGTTCTCAAGGGCGTGTCCTTCGAATTGTTACGGGGAGAATGTATTGCGATCATTGGTCCGAGTGGTTCTGGTAAGTCTACCTGCCTTCGCGCGATCAACTATCTGGAGCCACCTTCAAGCGGGGAAATCCGGCTTGACGGCAGACCGATCGGCAAACACGAAGATGGTCGGCGCATGAGCGATGCAGAGCTTGCTCCGCAGCGAGCCGACATGGGGATGGTATTTCAAAGCTTCAATCTTTGGCCGCATCTCGATGTTCGGGCGAACATCACGCTGCAGCCCCGGAAGGTTCGGAAAATGCCCACCAAACAGGCGGTAGAACTTTGCGACGCTGTGCTCGCAAAAGTCCACCTGAGCGAGAAGGCGTCACAAATGCCTCATTGCCTATCAGGGGGTCAGCAGCAGCGAGTGGCGATCGCCCGCTCGCTTGCGCAGCAACCGAAGCTTCTGCTCTTCGACGAGCCGACCTCGGCTCTCGATCCCGAACTGGTTGGCGAAGTCCTTACGGTTATCAAAGAACTTGCGCGCGAAGGCTTATCGATGGTGCTCGTGACCCACGAGATCGCCTTCGCCCGTGAAGTGGCAGATCGGATCTTGTTCATGGATGGCGGTGTCATCATCGAGGAGGGACCAGCACGACAGCTTCTCGACCAGCCACAGCACCCACGGCTGAAGCAATTTCTCTCGGCAATGGGCCTCCGGGAGGTCGCCTGATGGATGATGATCTTGTTTTCCGCATCGTCGCGGCACTGGGTTCCGGCGTCATTGTGACCTTGGAAGTGACGGCCGGGGCCCTTGTTCTTGCCGTCGGATTGGGACTGGCGCTAGCGGCGATCCGGCATCTGTGGCCACGGCGGGCAATCGACCTTGCCATCAGCTCCTACGTCGAGTTCTTGAGAAATATCCCGAGCCTGACGCTTCTTTTCCTCCTCTATTTCGGTCTTGCTGCCATCGGGATGCGTTTGCCGGCGCTGACGGCCGCGATCGTCGGGTTAGGGCTGATCGGCGCTGCGGTGGTCGTCGATATATTTCGGGCCGGCTTTCAGGCGGTTCCTCAGGGTCAACGCGAAGCGGCTGCGGCGATTGGACTGACGCCGATTCAGGCTTTCCGCCTCGTCATATTGCCACAAGGGTTGCGCATCGCTTTCGCCCCGCTCGGCAACTACGCGGTCTCGCTTGTCAAGGACACATCTCTCGTTGCGGCAATCGCGGCACCGGAAGTGATGTTCAACGCCCGGCAACTCGTCAATGAGACGTTCCAGACGACGCTGGTCTATGGCTGTGCAGCTCTTCTTTACCTAGTGATCACTTATAGCCTTGGTCAGGCAGTCCGCTGGGTCGAACATAGGACGGCGTACTGAGATGTTTCCGTTTGTAAGAACCATTTTGGAGAATTTCCCCGATTGGGGGCCGCGCTTGCTGGATGCTGGTTGGGTCAGTTGTACCCTGACGATATGTGGCTTCCTGTTGGCGTTCCCGCTTGGAATTGCCGTCGAGTTTATCCGCACGCGACGCTCGCTGATCTTTCGTCTGAGCGCTGACGCCTATGTGTCGGTAATGCGCGGAGTTCCGATCCTCGTTATTCTGTACCTCTTGTACTTCGCGCTACCGGAAGCGGGCATTGCGCTTCCATCGCTGCTGGCCGGTATTCTCGGCCTCGCGCTCGTCTACAGCGCCTATCTCGCAGAAGTGTTTCGCGCTGGCTTCGCCGCGGTCCCCTCTGGTCAGAGAGAGGCGGCGATGGCATCCGGTCTTGGGCCCTGGCAGACGTTCCGGCTCATTCTGCTGCCGCAGGTGATCCGCAAGGTACTTCCGCCGCTGCTCATCAACCTGGTTTCCCTTCTCAAGGACAGTTCCATCTGTGCGCTGATCGCCGTGCCCGAACTTACGCTTACTTCGCGGGCGATCATGTCGGAGAGCTTTCTCCCTTTGCATATCTTCGTCGTGACCGCGTGTGGCTACTTCATGATCGCATGGCCAGCATCTTTAGCCGTCCGCAGCCTTGAACGTTGGCTTTGCAGGCGCGCGGAAGGCTCGGAGACCGCACAATCAAGCCAAGACCTGCCCGACACGCCCGCCTGAAAACAATAATCGCCTCGACGCCCGTCAAACACGGAGACTGCAAATGAAGAAGTTCATCAATACCCCGGAGAGCTACGTTGACGACATGTTGACAGGTCTCGTTATGGCTCACCCGGACATCGTGAGGAAGGGGAAGCAGGGGCGCACCCTTGCACGCCGCGATGGTGTTTCAAACGGGCGTGTTGGGATCGCAACGGGCGGCGGTGCCGGGCACCTGCCGTTGTTTGCCGGATACCTCGGCGAGGGCTTCGCCGACAGCTGCGCCGTCGGAAACGTCTTTGAAGGCCCAAACCTGCAGTCTTGCGTCGACGCGATTAACCTGGCCGACGGTGGCAGCGGGGTTCTGCTTCTCTATGGGAATTATGGCGGCGACAGAATGAACTTTGACATGGCGAGCAAGCTCGCTGCGACAAATGACATCGAGACTGTGCTTGCAACGGATGACATAGCAAGTGCCAGCCGAGAGGAAATGTCGAAGCGACGGGGCGTTGCCGGCATCGTGTTCGCCTATAAAGCGGCGGGCGCCGCCGCAAGAACCGGTGCGAGCTTGAAGGACGTTGCAGATATTGCACGGCGGACAGTGGCTCGCACGCGGACGATCGGTCTTGGAATGAAGAGTTGCCGCTTGCCGGGTGCGACCGGTGAAATCTCCGAGCTTGGCGATAATGAAGTCGAGCTCGGCCTTGGAATTCACGGAGAACCTGGTCTGTGGCGCAGGCCTATGGCGTCCGCCGATGCGCTTGTCGACGAGATGATTAGTCGGCTTCTCGAGGAGGGGCCTGACGATAAAGGGCACCGGCGTCTGGCGGTAATGGTCAACGGTCTCGGAGCGACGCCTCTGGAGGAACTGTACATCGCCTTTCGACGGGTCGGAAATGTGCTTGCAGCGCAGGGACTTCATGTCGTCATGCCGCTGGTCGGTTCATTTGCAACCTCCATGGAGATGGCCGGTCTGTCGGTTACCCTATGCTTCTTGGATGACGAGCTTGAGAAACTGCTGTCGGCTCAGGCGACCTGCCCATTCTGGAGTGTGCAATGACTTGCCTTACATCCAATGACCTGTGGCTTTTCGTTCAACGTGCTGCCAACGCAACGACGATCCTCGAAGAGCGGCTCAATGCTGCGGATCGGGAACTGGGCGATGGTGATACCGGGACCATGTTGGCACGGCTGCTGCAGGCTCTGGCAGGCGTCGATATCCGAGGCACAAGCTTAAGTGAGGCCTTGAACACGCTTGCCTTCACCGCGAGCGCAAGCACCGGGTCAAGCCTTGGCACACTCATCAGCGCGGCTCTCTTTGCAATGTCGCAACAAACAAAATCGCATACCGGCCCACTGCCGGCGCCAGAGTCCGCGGCTTTGTTGAGATCCGCTCGAGACGCAATGCTGGAGCTTGGAAAATCGAGGCTCGGTGACAAGACGATAATCGATTCGGTCGATGCGGTTGCGGTTTCCATTGCCGGATTGAATGATTGGGCTGCGATAATGAATACAGCGGTGGAAGCAGCGGAGGCCGTCATCTTGCAATTCAGAGGCCGTCCTTGTCGGGTGGGTCGAGCGCGCATATGGCCGGAGAAAAGCCGAAATCTCGATGACCCCGGCATGGTTGCATTCGCGGCACTTCTGAAAGCAACAGCGCTGGCCGACCGTTATGGTCAAAGCCCATCTTTGCTGTGATCGGCCCACTGCCCCTGTTGCGCGACATGTTTGACCTGATTAATGGTGGACGAAGCTTTCGCAAGTAGGTAATTCTCACCTGCAAGGAATAATGTTGCAGCCGGACTGGTGAAGCGGCTCGGTCGGAGGCGCCAATTTGTATTATTTGACGACCCATATTCGCGTTGTAGCCGCGTTGCTCATCCGCGAAATGTCGACCCGCTTCGGCAACAAGCCCGGGGGATACATATGGGCGATCCTCGACCCCGCGGCGCATATTGCTTTAATGTCCATAATTTTTATGGGAATCGCGAGGTTACCGGCTCTCGGGACAAGCTTTCCGCTGTTCTTCGCAACCGGCTATATCGCATTCCAGTTTTATGCCGCGACGTGCGGTTTTTTGAACGGCGCTATCAAATCTAACCGCACTTTGCTCAGCTATCCAAATGTCGCCCCGATCGATACGATCGTTGCTCGTTATATCCTTCAGGCTACTACGACGATCTTCGTCGCCATCTGTGTTCTCGGCGCAATCATTGTGACAATGCGTCAACCGCCAGAGCTCTATTGGCCGGCGATCCTGGAGGCGGCCTTTGCCGCGACGCTCCTAGGACTTGGTGTCGGCATATTCAATACCGTAATGTTTTTGCGGTTTCCATTCTATGAACAGGTCTTCGGTATTATCAATCGACCGATGTTTCTGATTTCTGGCGTTTTTTTCTTGCCTGACGCGCTTCCGGGACCTATGCGTGAGGTGGTCCTATTCAATCCTTTGGTTCATGTGGTCATGCTATTTCGCCAGGGATTCTACCCCCAATACCGGGCCGCGGAACTCGACATGTTCTATCTTTATTCTTTTGTCTTTGCGGCGATCTTCGGCGGGCTCTTTGTTTTCACCAATTCCGTGGCGGTGGCAAGAGGCCGATGATCAGACTTGAACGCGCTACGATGTATGTAAAGACCAAGGGCTTTACGAAGCCAATCATCGAGAATGCTTCCCTTGTTATCCGGCGCGGAAAAAGTGTCGGTCTACTCGGCAGGAACGGTGCTGGAAAATCGACACTTTTGCAGTTGATCGCAGGCTCGCTGCGGCTCGATCGGGGGCGTATTGTAAGGCAAGGTAAGATTTCCTGGCCCCTCGGTTTTCAAGGTAGCTTTCAACCAAACATGTCCGGCGAGCAGAATGTCCGTTTTGTCGCCCGCATTTATGGTGTCGATACCGAAGAACTGGTCGACTATGTCACCGATTTTGCCGAGCTGGGCCCATTTTTCCACGCCCCGGTTGGTACTTATTCCTCCGGCATGAAGGCGCGTCTAGCCTTTGGTGTCAGCATGGGCGTCAACTTCGATTACTATCTAGTTGACGAGATAACGGCGGTCGGAGATGCGAACTTCAAAAAAAAATGTCATGATGTCTTCAAACACCGATTGCAAGATTCTGACGTTATCATGGTTTCCCACAGCACGAGTACGATCCGCGAGTACTGTGATTGTGGTGTAGTTCTCGAAAACGGCAAACTTACCTACTTCGACGATGTGGAAGATGCTATTCGGGTTCACGAGCGAAACATGAAGGGCAACTAATGACAAGCGCGAATCCGCCAAGTTCAGAGAGCAAGATGACCGAGCTCCGGGCTTTGGCTAAAAGGCCAAGCATTGCTTTGCTTGATAATCTGCTTAAACACGAGGTGCGTCCCGCAAAACCAGAGACGCCGCAGCCCAATCAGAAGAAACCACTGCACGGCTCTGTGAAAGTCGGGCATTTGAAGCTGCGGCACCTGATCATCTCTGCCAGTTTCGCCCTGGTCGTCGCCTTGCCGACTGCGCTTGCATCGTTTTACATGTTCTTCATTGCTGCAGACCAGTATCATAGTTCGGCGGCGTTCGCTGTGCGCAGCATCGATGGCAAGGTCAGCGGCGACCTTCTCGGGATGTTTACGCAAAGCACTGGCGGCAGCACGACAGGGTCTGATTCTTATATGTTGCTCGATTACATCGAAAGCGAGCGGATGATCGAGGCCGTTGAGAAGGTAGTTGATCTTGATTCGGTCTTTGCGCGTCGCGGAGCCGACTTTTATTTCAGCATGACGAGCGGGTTGCCGATTGAGGAACGGCTCGAATATTGGAAAAGGATGGTACATGTGGACTACGACCACAGCTCTTCCATTCTCAGTCTGACGATAAAGACCTTCGATCCCGAGAGCGCTCGAAACATCGCGTCGCTGATCATTGGCGAGAGTGAAAGATTGATCAACGATCTTTCGCTTAAGGCAAGGAATGATGTCCTGAAAGCTTCGCAAGATGAGGTGGCGCTGGCGGAAGCTCGTCTATCTTCAGCGCGGAATGCTCTACGCAATTTCCGGGATTTATCTCAGGAGGCCGATCCGGTGGAAGCGGCGAAGCTGGTTGGACAGTTAGTTGCGTCTCTCGAGCAGCAGCTCACTCAGCTCAATGCTGACCTGACGACTGCGCGCACGCGTATGGCGGCGGATTCACCGCGCATACGAGTGATTACCACGCGGATTAAAAGTTTGGAAAAACAGCTGGAACAGGAAAAACAGCGATTTGGTAGCGGCGCGGCTGGCGGCGCTGACCGAGGAGATGTGGCAAACCGAATGCTGCAGTTTGAAGAGCTCGAGACTGAACGGGAATTTGCCGAAAAGGCCTATACCGGCGCTCTTGCCAGCCTTGAGCAGGCACGAATGGATGCCAACAACGAGCAGCGTTACTTGGCCACATTCATTCAACCAACACTGTCCCAACTGGCACAATATCCAAGCCGATTTATGGGAGCCGCATTAGTTTTTCTTGGATGCCTTTTTGCTTGGGGCGTGTCCGTCATGGCCTATTACAATATTCGCGACCGGAACTGAAATGCTGACTGGAATTGGAGAGCCCTGTTAGGGGGCATATACGAGACAAAATTCTCTCCGCAACATTTGCGGATCACGATACTGGCGAAGCCGACGGATGTTCCCAGGCTAATTTATATTGCCGTCTGCGACCTAATGACGTGGGCGGCTCCCGCTCCCGGTATCGCTGTGCCTAGTGTGGCTGTCAAAGGTCACATAAGGGAGAGCCATCCATGGAGAATGTTAGTATAGTCGGTCCTGATATTGCCGAGCAGGTCTTTCAAGTTCATGGAATCAACGCCGCCCCTTGCCAAACGGAGCCGTCCATACGTGCCACGGGTCCGTGCCCCGCAACTGAAAGTTCAGATAGAGGCTGATTCGCTTTCCGCAAGTCCAGTCGCATTTCACCCTGCGTGCATCGCGGCAGGCTTCACCATCCTCTGTTCTGAAGGCGCGGCGCCCATCACTTGATCGCAACCATAGAATGCGATATCGGTCAGCGTCCACAAGCGAGGGGTACCATGGGCGCGACAATCACAATTGATTCGATCTACGACTTCAACTCTAGTCTGCCTGATTTTAGCTCCATCTACTATGCGGAGTCGTACTACCGGAATTCGACGATTTTTCGGGCGACGTACGATACGGGAGAGGCGGAGGAATTCCGGGGCAGCGGCTTCCGCTACAACAGCGATGGAGTTCCAACCGCCGGCACGGTGACAAGCTATTCGCTCCTATACGATGGAAACGTCGAAATCAGTATCAAGGGATTATCGATTGCCGCGGCCTCGTTCGTCGCGGTGGCCGATACGGTCAGCATAGACGATGATGCGGCCCTGATCGCAAGGGCTCTTACCGGCCATGATAGTTTCAGCGGCGGATCTGGCTACGATACCTTCAATGGCCAGGCTGGAAACGACAAGCTGAGCGGGAACTACGGCAGGGATACGCTCATTGGCGGACGCGGCAATGACATCCTGCATGGCGGACGGGACCAGGATTACCTGACGGGCGGATCTGGAGCCGATACCTTCGTTTTCTACTCGGTCAAGGAATCTCGTGCCAATAGTTCGGACCGTGACACCATCTATGACTTCACCATCGAAGACAGGATCGATCTGTCGGCGATGGACGCCAACGCGCTGACGAGGACGAACAATACCTTTACCTTCCTTGGAGAGGCGGAGTTCACAGGCCGGCCAGGTCAACTGCGGTATGAGAAGACTGCATTAGGAACTGAAATCTATGCCGACATCAACGGCGATGCGGTGGCCGACATGTCGATCTATCTCGACACCATAATGACGCTCGACAATGGCTTGTTCGTGCTCTGATCTCCCGACACATAAAAACTGGAACCAAGGCCCTGCAGCTGCGGCGGGGCTTTGTTTATCGGGGATAAAGGAGACGCCATGATCACCAATCCACAACTCGTCACTGGTGACCTGATGCCGGGACCGGAGGCCGTCCACCTCGTCAGGCGATCTGCCAGTTGAACATGCCGATGGAGTCACCAGTTTGGCCGCTGAACCCACCCACTTGGTCCTGTTGGCTAGATAGTAGACCTATAATCTATAGATCTATAGAGGCATTCTGAACGGCTGCTCCGGTCGCGCCGCAACATGTTCGGGCATGATTTTATAGCGCCCGCTATTGATTCGCTCCCGAAGAATCTGGAGACTCTTGCCTATGTCATTCCACGGAATATCAACCAGTATAGCTTCCTCATAGTCCCACCACCTAAGCTCAAGAAGTTCGCTAATGATTTTGGGAGAAAATCGGTACCTCAAGAGGCGTGCCGGCGCGCCAGCGTGAATCGCATAGGAGGGGACATCTTTAGTTACAATGGAGCCCGCACCAACGACCGCGCCGTCGCCTATTGTTAGCCCATTGAGGATCACAACATTGTCACCAATCCAAACGTCGCTTCCGATATCGAGACGTTGCGGTCGATCCCATGGCGGAAGATTGGCGGCATTATACTCTGGGTCGAAGAAATATGGGTGAGTCGAAAGCCAGTCCGTTGGATGTCGCCCAGCATTCAAGGTGCACCGTCGACCGATCGAGCAATATCGACCAATCGTCGTTCCGCTTCGGATCATGGAATCATTGACGTAGGAGCGGTATCCGATCTTCACCCCGGGGAATACAGAACTCCGGCCGGTTCTGACATATTTCTCGAACTCGTTAACCATCACTTCCACTGCACATTGTCGCGAACCACGACTGCAGGATTTCCTGCCACGGCACAGTTTTCACGTACGCTGAGTGTCACCACAGCACGCGAGCCAATAACTGCTCCGTCGGCAATCTCGACGCCGCGAGCAATATAAGCTTCATGTGAAACTAGAACGTGGTTACCGAGCCTGACATCTTCGGGTTCATTCAGTCTTCGATTACGACTTGAATCAAAAACCGGTCGTACATCAGAAGTTCGTACGGTCGCAGAGAACAAATGGCAATTGTTGCCAATCAAGATCCTTCGTCCTTCTGCAGCCGAAAGCATGCATGTGCCTGCGAGTGTCGTTTCGACGCCGATGATGATTGTAGCAGCGTCGGAAAGCGCGATTTTGCCTCCAAGTATGGAACCCCGTCCCACTGAGAGGACGTTTCCTGTGCCAGTCATCTCAATGTCAAGATTGCTGACGAGGATGTCGTCCTCAAAAAGAACGGAGTTTCCTCCTTCCGCGAACCGAATGTTCAGGTTTCCGTTGATTGCTTTCGGTGCGCCATCGACGCGATTGCGCTTAGCGAATAGGCTAAGCGCACGCGATCGCGACCAGAACAGCATCGAAAAATCTCCCTATCTTATTTCAATCTCGCATCCGGAAGACTAGGCGCTGCCGCCCGACAGGTCGCACCATCCGCAGGCCCTACGGCTTGCTCGCAACGAACTCGTACGTTGGCGATGCGTTCCAAACGTTCCCAGTAGCTTCGTACCCGATGGGCCCGATGATGCTCATAATCTCATTCATGTGATTGTCGTCGTGGACCTCGATAAACATAATAGGTTTGAATTCCCGAAGAACGCGCACTGCCCCCCTAAGCGCAAAAGGCTCTGCACCTTCAATATCCATCTTCACTAGTGATACTGGAACGTTGATCAAGTCATCAATACGGCGACAAGGGTATTTTATCGGCACCGCTGAGCTTGCGAGGCTTTCGACGACCTCGATCTCCCCGTCGAAATCGGAACATGCATACGGAATCGTGGAGATTTTCGTCCACAGTGAATTCAACTCGATGAACTTATTAAGCGCAGCGCGGGCCCTTCTTGTGGGCTCAAAAGCAAAGACGCGCGTTGCTTCCGTATTGGCAGCGAAATATACGGAATGGTTACCAATATTAGCCCCCACGTCCAAATAATTTCCCGTTATTCCGAGTGTCCGAATATAATCGAGCATCTCCTGTTCATACCAACGACCGCGAAGGAGTATGCGGCCGATTCGACCGCCAATCTCCGGCAATTTTATATCGGAGATTGGCATAAGAACACGTCTCTCATCTGCCGTGTCCTCTTTATCCTCCTCCCTCGGAAGGTCTGAAATGGTGTCTAGTGTCGCAATCGCCGCGGCAACGCCGTGAGCAGCCATTTGCATATTTTCGTAACCGCTTATCGGCGGTGCAGCGTCGCCTGCCCGTGGGTCAATTCCCTTGCCTGTGGCGGATTGAAGGACGACTTTCATGTCGGATGCCGCGGAGTTTATCTCTTGCCAAAGATCACTCATAGCTCGCCATGTCTTGTCCGAGACCGGACGTCTCCCGGAAGCCATTGAATCCACTGTACTCTTCGAAAGACCCAAAAAATCCGCGGCTGCCTGGGAGGATAGGCCGCAAAGTGAAAGGACATTCTTAAAGTTTGTCAAGTTTGTACCCCTAGCTGAACGTCGCGCGACTGTACATAAAAGATGTACAACATCAAGCCGGAAAACGGTGCGGTCCTGTTGCCTTCCCATATTGGTGTTACTAAATTGATCGCCTTTCAAAGGAGTTTGCCTCATGGATCTTTACGAGCAGCGCGAAAGGCGTCGTGCGAAGCTTGTTGCAGACACGCCCCTGACAGATTTAGGGTATTTTCAAACGAATAATTGCCGAGTTCTTCCGAATAGGTTGGAACTGTTGCATCACCTACCTGGTCGAGGCATTGTTGCCGAGATCGGAGCTGCTTTCGGGAGTTACAGCGCTGAGATCTTGGCGCGAAACCGCCCTCGAGAGTTACATCTCATAGATGCATGGGACACCGATCGGTACAGGGTAGGTATGAAGGAAATTGAGAAGAGCTTCGCGAGTGAGATACGGGCCGGACGGCTTCACCTTCACCAAGGCTATTCCACTGCGCGCCTGAAAAAATTCTCCGACAACTTCTTTGATTGGGTGTATATCGACACCAATCATACGTACCAGACGACCTGGGAGGAGCTGGTATTGTGTGATGCGAAGGTTAAGCGGGAGGGGCATATTGCTGGCCACGATTTTTGTACGGGGAACGTGGTTAGACCGATGGTGTATGGCGTCATTCAGGCGGTCGCGAAATTTTGCGCCGAATATGGCTGGCAGTACGAGTACATTACCCTTGAATCTCATGGGCATTTTTCATTCTGTCTAAAGCGGCTTGGCTTATGAATTTAGAATCAATCATTTCCGACCTGAGTAGAATGATTGAGCCCGACAGGCGTGCTGACCGGACTATAGCGATGGTCCTCGGAATGAGAGAAGAATCTGATGGTGGCGCATCCTATTGGGTTCTTGGCGATCGTAGATTCAATCGTGTGCCGCCGTTCACCGCTTCCATTGATGCTGCTATAATGGCGGCGGAGAGCGTGTGTCCCCTGAATTTTGGGGCATGCACATTTGGCGGGATGTCGGCAAAAGCGGCGTTGAATGACGGCCCTCCTCTTGAAGGTGGCACGCCCGCTATCGCCATATGTATGGCGGCGCTGAAGCATTTAAGTGACAGCGGCGGTTTGTAACGGGCCATCTCTCACAATGTGGACCTTCTGCTGGTATCAAGTTCCCGTGTATGCCTTATGCTTCAGAGCGGCAATACAAAGCGCGATTGCTGGAGTCACTGATTGAACGTATTGGCTTTCACCTAGCTTGGCGCTTCCCACGCCGGATTCCCAACTGAAGCCACCTGATTTGTCAGGGGCGATACGCATGACGAGCGCCAGGGCGTCATCAACGGCGGCTGTGAAGAAGGGAATTTTCTGCGGCAAACTCCCATCTGGTCTGATCCAGACGACTCGTTGTTCGGTATCAGCCGAGTTCGCAGCTCTTCGCTGGTATCCAACGGCCAATGCGATTTCGACATCTAGAGTTCTGTCGGGGCCTGTCGCGCTTTCCAGTCGCTGAATGATCTCCTCTAGCGTCAAAATGTGCACACTCCAATTTTTGGCATCGATCGCTTTGTAGCTTAACGCTGGCCGACTGAGAAGGCGCCTCTTCGACGGGAGTGCGACGAGCCGAAAATCGGTTAGCTAATATCTGAGTCTCCCTGGCACTTGATCGTTTGATCGCCGGCGCCTGCTTTGTTCACGAACGGCAGGGGGCTATGTTTCTATAAGTACTATGTGCCGTGGCTTGCGGTCTACCACCGCTGAAATGCCGTATAAATAAAACCTTGATCTTTGCGGAGCTGTGAAAGCTCTTCCACGCTGGCCCCGACCCTTTCGAGTTTCCGTTCGTAGGATATATATCTAACGGTCTTCAAGATAGGCAGTTGACGCCACCTGTAGTAAGCGTGCAGCAACGCCTCCGCAAATAACCGCTTCCAGGCCGGAAATATACTCTCAGTTATGGCTCTAATATAAATCTTTTTTGCTAGGCGCTTCCGCCCAAGAATTTGTAATTCTTCTGCTACATTGCGATAGAATTCGGAGAGGCCAGTCTTATCTTCCAAAATATTTATGTATTTCCGCTTTATGAAAAGGTGGCCACGAAGGCGATTCTTGTTGCTGGCGCTTATTCTATTTTCATGGTGTTCAACGTATACGCATAAGGGAGCGCTAACCGAGAGAAAATTGACGTTCTCCGAAATGCGAATAAAAAACTCCCAATCTTGGCAAGCGGGCAACGATTCATCGAAGCCGTTGACGGCTCGCGCCAACGATGCATCCACCAATACCGAAGACAGCGTGCCGATAAAATTTGATCGGACGATCGCTTCGCGGTTGAAGCTCGTTCGTACGAGCTGTCGAGCTATTATTCGTCCGCTCTCTGCACCGACCCGGTAACGACCAGTAACGCAAAGTGTTGCTTTATTTGCGTCTTTTTGAGCATCAAGTATTGCCATCTGTTCGGCAAGCTTTTCCGGCATCCAAAAATCGTCGCTATCGAGAAAAGAAATGTATTTGCATTTCGCGAGGCGAATTCCAATATTTCTTGAGTAATTGGCCCCTCTGTTCTCGCTGTTCTTCAACAATACTAAATTCAACCGGTCGGAAAATTCCCTAACGACCCGCTCTGTCGCCATCGCCTCCACCTCGTCAGAGCAGTCATCAATCACTAAAACCTCGGCAGGGGTCATGGTTTGAGCTTGAACGCTCGAAAGCGCTCTGTGAAGGAACTTCGATCGGTTAAAGGTTGGGATGACAACACTGACGTCGCAGGTTGTCTGTTTAGATGGCAGCCCACAGATCCGCCTATACGACTCGCGCGGAAAGTCGTGGTGTGAAGAATCTCTCAAGGTGGCTCCTGCATATTCACTCCAATCGTATCCTCTCCGCATGCCATGTTTCAAGTACGCCATTTCTTGTTCAAGATTTTTCATCGTCTACTTGACCCGCTACCCCTTGCTATGGAGGATGCCGCGCACATTGACGTATGAGGATATCGTATTGCGAGAATTCGAGACCGGCAGGCATATAGTTATAGTCATTAGGTTCTTGGTGGGGCGCAGCGGTGGGGCCGAGAGGATTTATTGTGAGTTAGCCAATATGCTCTCAGATGAGGGCTTCAGGGTGACGTGTCTTCACTTCGACGAGAAAGTAGGCGGCCCCTTTTATCCAGTGAATCCAAGAGTCGAAATTATTAATCTTTATGGAAAAACTAAAACAAAGGCCCAAAGGCGAGCTGAAGCACTGCCGTCATTTAAATTCGTGCCCGAATCTTGGCGTAACAAAGCGAATTGGATCATCAAGCACGACTTTTTTCTTGAGCAATTGGAAAGCTATTTTCGCTATAATAGCCCCGACCTCGCGATAAGCCTGTTGCCGTCCGCGAATACGGTTACGCTCATCGCAGGTCGGAGAACAAATACAAAGGTGGTCGCTACAAACCACAATGTGCCCAAGGAAGACTATGAGTCTCCTGCACGGTGGGATCCCAATCCGATCGACAGGGAGAAGCGGCTGAAGGCGCTCGACCATGCGGCGGCCATCCACGTTTTGTTTGACGACTTTGGAAACTGGTTCCCGCCCCATCTTCAAGACAGGATTGTAACGATTCCGAATTATATTTCGCCGGAGTTCTCGTTACATACCCCAGCGCCCGAGCGCGAAAAAATAATAGTAGCTGCGGGGCGCCTTGCTGCCGTTAAAAATTATCTTCAGTTGGTTAGGTCATGGCGAGAGGTTGCTGCCGACTTTCCAGATTGGAAAGTCCACCTGTTCGGGACAGGGCCGCAGCGTCACGACCTACGCAGGGAAGTCGAGGCCTTGGGAATAGGTGAGAGTTTCAAACTTCTTGGACACCGCAGTGATTTAGGCGAGGTGTATGCAAAAAGCTCTATATTCTGCCATCCAGCGCACCATGAAGGCTTCGGCCTAGCCCCTGCCGAAGCGCTCTATCTCAAAACGCCCGTGGTTTTTTATGATGATTGCCCCGGGCTAAGCAATTTCGTCAAGGATGGCTACAACGGCGTGGCTGTTCGTAAGCGATCCGGACCAGATGGACTTGCCGAAGGTCTTCGACTTTTGATGGCGAACGATGAACTGCGCCAGGCGCTCGCTGAGAATGGCCCGCGGTCGGTTTCAGATTTTACAATAGACAACTATCGCCATCGATGGATGAGTTTGATAGGCAAACTTATTGGGGAGGCTGCCTGATGGCAAAGCTCGACATCCTCATACCGCATTTTAATGACGTCGCAGGGCTCGACTTAAGTCTTCGTTCAATTGAAGCTCAGACCTGGCCGGGGCAAGTCCGCGTGGTAATCGCAGACGATGGGTCGGCTGCCCTTACGAAACTGAGGCTGAGAGAAGTTGCTGCTAGTTTCCCATTCAAGATCGAAATCATAGAAAATGAAGCAAATCGTGGACGTCCGTATACGCGAAACGTCCTTCTAGCTGCTATTGAGAGCCCGTATGTCGCATGGCTGGACGCTGGTGATGAGTGGTACCCATCAAAACTCGAAAAGCAGTTTGAAAAGCTTGCGGAGCTCGAGCAAACCAGCGGTGGAATCCCGTTTTGGGTTACTTGCAACTACGACTGGGTTTGGACCGGTGGATTGCCGCGCAGGCGCGTTCAAAAGGTAGACGGGGACCAATTGAAATCTCTTTTAATCGGGTCGCAATTGCGTGCCTACCTATGGACCTTGTTAGGGCCGGCTGCCAGCTTCAAGGATGTTGGTTGGTTTGACGAGCGCCTGCCACGGATGCAGGACCTCGATTTCTTTATCCGGTTTCAGATGCATGGCGGTCGAATTTATAACAGTACCAAGACCGAACCGCTTTGTGCATATCACAAATCCGACGAAGGTCGGAAAGCCCTCGAAATCCGAGAGTGCAATCAGATCATTTTCGACAAGCATCGAACGCTTTTTAGACGGTACGGCGATCGGTTCTGTGAGATGAGGTTGTTTCGAATGGATATGCTCGCGTGGCGATTTGCTCAAAATAATGGGGATATTGTCCTTGCCCGCCACTTTATGAGGAAGGCGGCGATAAGGCGCCCTATTGCGTTCGCTAAGCATGTCTGGAAGAACAAGGCGCTACGAGCATAGCTGAGAAGAAGATTAAGGGAACAGCAAGTGGGCGATACAATTCATGAGGTGCTTAAAGGTAAAGTACCTAGCGACTCTTCTGCGCAGGTCGACGCCTTTTCCATCATTAAACTGAATTCCGCGGAATTTGAAAACAAAACAGAAGTTCTTGATCTTGGAGCTGGAACCGGAGCATCTTTCGATCGCCTGAAGCGTTATATTCCTAACATAAAGTATACTGGTTTGGATATTGAAAGTTCTCCCGAAGTGGAATCGAGAACAAGGACGGATTTAGACTTTAGGGTTTATGACGGCAAAACTATGCCATTCTCGAATAGCATGTTTGATGTCATTTTCTGCAAGCAAGTACTCGAGCACGTCAGATACCCCGACGCCGTAATTGCGGAGGTTTCTCGAATACTAAAACCGGGTGGTATTTTTGTAGGGTCGTGTTCGCAGCTTGAGCCTTATCATAGCCACAGTATTTTCAATTGGACCGCATATGGAATCGTCCAGGTTTTCGAATCGCATGATTTATTCGTGAAGCAACTACGTCCGGGGATTGACGGAATAACACTTACGATGCGCCGAGTGATTGACCGAGAAAAGTTCAATAACTTCTTCGGTTTCGAGAGCCTGTTCAACCATTACATCGATGGCCGTTGGATCAAGTCCTCTCATGAAGAGAAAAACTTTCAAAAGCTCCTGATAGCAGGGCATCTCGTCTGGCTAGCGCAAAAGAGCTAGCACGCGGCACGTTTTTTAAGCACCCTACAAGAAATGTGCCGCCTAAGTTCAAACGGGAACGGTGTGCGCGGGCGGCTGATCGTGAAGCTTCATTGATCGTAAAAGTTCCAATGCCTCTTCGAATGTGATTTCGCAGTGGCGCATAGGGTCAAAGTAACGGGCGTATAAAATATATGCTGCTGCAAAGATCTCCTCGATCGATCGTTTTGCCGTTCGCCGTTCGCAGAGCTGACGATCGTCTGTGACGCCCCAACCGGCGTAAAAAGGCATCCCCAAACAGGTAACTTTGATGCCGCGTAGCAGTGCCTCAAAGCCTGATAAGGAGGTAATTGTATAAACATGGTCAACTGTTTCAAGGCTATCCGCCAAACTTATATCGGCATCCAGAACAAGGGCTATATCTCGAACCGCGTCAGGGCTCGACTGGGCGGCTCTTGTTCCGTGAAGTATTTCTGGATGCGGCTTATAGATAATTTGAGCATCGGGATTTTCCACTGCGGCAATTCGAACGACATCGTTGTTGTTTAATTTTCTGCTGCAGCCAAACTTTATTGATGCATCATCCTCTACCTGCCCCAATACAAGCACGCGGCGACAACGCTTAGGACCGTAAATTTCTTCAACGTCTGCATTCTGAGAGCTATTATATTTCGAGAGCCTCGAAGTAAGGAGCCTTTCAATGCCCGCGCGCGCGCGGGCCCTTGTCTCGTTATCGGTATCAAAGTCGTGCGTCTGAAGAATTCTTTCCAAGTCTGACGGCTCAGTCGCGTCGAAGTAAAGAGAGGAGGAGTCGAAGCATAAGGAGAGCGGAGGCGCCCGCGTTGCACCCAGAGCAACTGATCGGATAAAGCCGTCCTCAACTCTAATAAGGGGAACGTCCCAAGCGCGACAAAAATTCTTAATAAAGTCCGGGTGTTTGTATGCCCATACATAGACTTTAGAACGGGGATCAGCGAGGATGACCGGAGCCACTGTTGCGTAAAATCGCAACCAGGAGATGCTACGTCCGAATTTGTAGATTTTCTCACCCTCGAACCAATCGCCAAGGTAGGGGCGCCACGCGCTCAGCCCGATAATAAACGCTGGCCCTTTTTTGGACCGGCGAAGTGCACTGCCAAAGAGGGACGAGAAGATTAATCTGACTACATTAGTCATGAGATGCCGCGTTTCTTCTCCGTCGAATAGTAGGTCTCAAAGACGTAACTTGTCCAAAGCGGTTGCCGCCGATCGTATTGCCACAACTGCGACACTTCTAGCATGCGGTACGGAGGAGGGCTAACGGATCGAGTCCGATCCGCACAATTTCAAATCGGGTAGTCGAAACGAGACGGCATGGCAAGCACCTTGCGCAGTAGTCCTCGGGGTATTCGATCCAACGCAACTGCGCGTCATCTTTTAACAGGTCAAGCCGCGAGAAGATCTTGCCAGTCTGACAACACGGTCTGAATCAAGTGAAGGGCTGCAGAGCCGTGTATTCGACATCAAGGCGTAGTCGGCAACGGAGGATTGCCTTACATTATGTGTTGAGTTGCATGATGTAGCCAAGACACAAGAAAAGGCTACCTCGATGATTCCCCTCATTTGTAGCTCCTATCGCCCGATGCGATGGCTGGCGGGAGCGCTATGAGATCCATTGCTATGCAGCGCTACATCCGACCGCTACCAGCAATGCAGAACAATGATCACTGCCGGCCAAAAATTAGTAAATTGATCCCAATTTCAATCCTACAAAAAGTAGCGTTTCACATACAGCGGCATATGGAAACCTATCTCGAAATCCCGCCTTTCGCGCCCTTGGAAATGTCCCGATCGCAAAGGCCAGCCCAGCATTGCCGAGATCCGTCAGCGAAAGAATAGACTCCCAAGAAGGGTGATAAGGGCCCGCCCGCCCTACAAAGAGCTCAGCGTTGCAACCCGTCCAATCCCAATGATCCTGAACTATATCCAGTCGTGTTGCATCCACGTAATCTAGGCGATGCGGTTGTCTTCGGCAAATGGGGACAGAGATTCTCCGTTCTTGCTCTCCCGGCGAATCCGCGGCAATTTAGCGCGCAACTAGGAATGCGGAAGGAGGGGACAATGCCGAACAAGAAGTGGTCGCCGCTGAAGGTGCTAATGCTTCCTGTTTATGCGCTTCAGGTCATCACCGGCGAAAAGCGTTTTATTGAAAATCCGCTGCTTGGAAGCGAAAAGCTCAATCGCAAGGGCCTCCACATCTGGCGCGTCAAAACAGCCGCGAAAATTGTAGCGTCGCGACGCCGGCGCCTGCAGCATCTTATTCCTCAGAATGAGCGCACCTTCTTCGCGGAGAACGGCTATATCGAACGACGCAATTTCCTAGCGCCGGAGATGTTCGCGCAGCTGCGCTCGGAAGTCGAGGCTCTTCGCGCCCCGGCTCGCGAAATGACGCAAGGGAAAGCGGTCACGCGTAGGACCTCGCTTACACCAGAGGTCCTGAAAAATTACCCTGCCATCCGTGCCCTGGTGGACAGCAACGGCTGGAGCAATCCGCTGCGTTATGTTGGGGGGTTCAAGGCAGAGCCGGCCATCTGCATCCAAACGATTTTTGGGACGGAGACAGAAGAAGGCAAGGGGAAGGACCCGCAAACCGATCTTCATATGGATACGTTTCACTCGACGGTTAAGGCCTGGTTCTTCCTTTGCGACGTCCCTGAAGATGAAGGCCCCTTCACCTATGTTGCCGGCTCTCACAAACTGACCAAACGGCGGCTCGCCTGGCACAAGAGGAAGAGCATCCTGGCGTCGATCCGGGGCGAGAATGGCTCATTCCGGATTCCAGAGAACCAGCTGCACCTTTTGCGTTTGCCTGAACCTACCAAGTTCGCCGTTCCCGCCAATACGCTCGTGGTCGGAGATACATTTGGATTCCACGCAAGGGGCAAATCCGTCCGTCCATCCGTGCGCGTCGAGATCTATGCGTCGCAGCGACCCAATCCGTTCCTTCCGTTTGTCGGCCTTGACACAGCATTCTTGCCTTTCGTGAAGGGCCGAAAGGAGGTCATCGGCTGGTTTATCGAGGATTGCCTCGTCCGGTTGGGACAGAGGCGGCAAATCTGGAAAGATATCGGTACGGCGGGGCCGCTGGATCCCCGGTGATGGCCGACGAGTTCTGTTGCGGCAAGGATGACAACGGGTTACTGCCAGACGGGAAGAGATTTGCGATCCGCGAACGGCCCATGCTAACTTCGTCTTGCGATCGAGACAGCTAGATCGAGATGCAATGAATTACCTGATCGACCGATTGGCGGAACGCGTTCAAGATTTGATCGAACGGAAGAGATTCCTCCATGTCCTGAGCGTAGCCCTTGCCGCCGTTGCCTTCATCCTGCGTTTTCTGCCGATGCCGGCACACCGCCGTCGCATCTGTGACGGCTGGATGTATATTGCCTGTCAGCAGAAGAACTTCGAAAAGGCAGCCAAAATCCTCGTTGATCTAAGCAAACGGGAGACACCGGGTGCGGATTCGATGCGGTTATTCCTCTACGAGGTTCTCGGGCACGTTGATCCTCGATACGCCGACGAGTTGATGAAAGCGCCCCGGTTCGATCGAAACCTGTTGCCAGTTATTGAAGCTGCGCTTCTGCGCAGGAATGGAGAGTATGAAGCAGCTCTCTCTGCCTTGGATTATATTGCAGGGTCATTTCCTGCGCGGGTTCAGGTCGCCGAGTTCAGGAGAAGTTTGTTGCTGGAGGAACGTAGGCATGAAGAGTTCGCCGTAGACGGTGCGACGCGGCTCTCACACGATCCCAATGAACCTCTCTTCCAGTTCGCGGCTTCGGTTGCGGCCGCAGCCGATAGTGCCGGCCGTAATGACGTCCTCAGGTATGTGATCGAGCGAATAGTTCGTGATCGCGATGCGATTCTCAATGACCCGAAGCTTCTTTCGAGGTTCGCTCAACAGGCGGTCGACGCTTCGATGTGGCTCATAGACCTGGCAGGAGCAAAGCAAGTGGTCGAAGCTCTTCGCAAGAACGGGATGGAAAAAGCGGCAGATCGGTTAGAGGGACGGCTCAACCTTGATGCGCTTGAGCCGATGTCTGGCCTCATAGGACGCGGACACCAGGATATTCTGGCGCGCGCTGGGCTGAGCCCTCCGATGACCCAGACGCACGATGCGGTCATCGTCATCCCATCGGCAGCATTGCGGTCCAACAAAATCGACTATTCCGGCTTTCGCGCCGATATCAGGTTTGTTTTGCAGACCATCGCGGAGTGCCTCGACACAATCGGAATCCATTACGAGGTGAAGGGGCAGATCAAGCTGCACGGTGTCGAAGACTTGCCGATACCTTTCTTCTCGTATCACACGGTGTCCGGTCATCGAAATGGTCTTCACTTCAAGGAGACCGACCGTCCATCCCGCTTTAGCTTTGATGCCCGCGGCTATTCCGGATGGTCGGAATTCTCGAGAAGAAGCCTAGTCGAACTACCACTTCATGAGGTGGATGCGACGGCCGCCAGCAGGTTCTTTCAAGAGGATCAAGCGCAAACCATTTCCCGCAATTTGTCTAAATATACTCAGAGCCCGCTTCATACTGCGGAGGCTTTGCCGGCCCGCTTCGTTTTTGTCGCTCTCCAGATGATGGGTGATTCCGTGCAGGAGCTGGCGTTTTGCAGCCCCACCGAAATGATGGAGGAAGTCGTTAAAGTTTGCGAGAAGATCGGCTACTCCGTTGTTGTCAAACGGCATCCACTCTGTGGTTCGACAGCAATTGGAAAATACATCCGGGAAAACGAAAGCGCCGGCAGGATCATCTCAACAACTGGCAGCATTCACAGCATCATTGCAAAATCAGCTGCCGTATGCGTGATAAACTCCGGCGTAGGTGCCGAAGCACTCCTGCACGAAAAGCCGGTATATGTATTCGGTCGGTCCGACTATATGGCCGCGTGCTTCATTTGCGAGCAGCAGGGCGAGTTCGAGAAACAGTTCCAGCCTGGAAGAACTGCGGTCTCTGCCGAGGACCTTCGACGCTTCTGGTATCTGCTGCGCAACGAATATGCAGTGGATTTGCGAGATGCGGAAAAAGCCAAATCGGTTATTCATACGCGCGTCAAGCAACACATCTTGGGTATCGGTGAGGATGAAGGCTTAGTTGCGCAAGGATCGTGAGCAACGTCTCTGAGGTGATTGAAGTAACCTACAAGGACCCCAGTGCTCTTTTGGGAGCGCAGTGAGCTTCAGCCTTAATTCAGGAAGATGGCTTTAAATCTGGCATCGCGGACGCGGATCGCGCCACCTAGGAACCTCGGCACTTCTGTGGCAATGTCATGTTGGCTGTATGGATTGGTTTCGTCGTCCCGCTAACTAGTGGTCCAGCAGCTGGCCTCCCATGGATACGAGCGCCGCGGTCGCCGTCGCGATGTTTTCAGCGGATCGGCAAAGATTTGCCGCGTTCCGGCTTGTTTAAGCGCCTTTAACTCAAATTGTAGATAGTTCGCTGGGGCTGCTTGCGGGAGCGTGATTGAGCCCTTACTGCACTATGGCATTGATAACGCAGCTGTGATTTTTTTAGGGATCGGTCCGCCAATTGGCTTGTTGTGAGACGTCCAGTGTGCTTTGCAGGTGCCAATTAGAATCTTTTGCAAATAGGTCGGTTGTGACATCGAGGATCAATGTCTTCGCCGATATCGAGGGAAATCAATTGGTTCGATCGAGTATTGTGTTGATCTGCCTTGCCTTGGCGGGCTGCCAGGGGCTGCCTGCGCAGGGACCTCTTGCCGATACAATAAACAAGGATGCCGGGCGATCCGCTGCAGAAGTCGGCCGCCGAAATGCTGCCGTTTTTGATATCGTCGACGTCGACAGCCGCTCTGCCACTCTCGTTTCCAACTATGTGGCGACGGCCCTCAATCGCCGTTTTGGCATCGGTGGCGGCGTCGGCCGCGTGGTGATCGGCGTCGGGGACCACTTGAAGGTCTCGATTTTCGAAGCAGGCAGCGACGGGCTCTTCTCGACGACGGAATCGAAGCAGACGAACCTCGATATCGTAGTTCAGCCGGATGGTATGGCCGCAATTCCCTATGCTGGATCGGTCCAGTTTGAGGGCAAGACACTTGAAGAAGCCCGTAAGGCAATTCTTGCGTCACTTGCGAACAAAGCCGTCGAGCCGGACGTCATTGTAACGAGCGTGAGCACGGCATCCCGAAATGTCACGGTCTCTGGTGAGGTCGGCAAGCCGTCCCAGGTGCCGCTGAGCCTGGTCAGCGAAAAGATCACCGAGGTGCTTGCGAAGGCAGGCGGCTCGCAGGCACAGCCCTATGAGGCCTATGTTACGCTCGTCCGTGGCAAGAAAACCGGCACGGCGCTTCTGAAGTCGATCATCGAAAATCCCTCGGAAGACATTTACGTCCAGCCCGGCGACCGGATTTTCGTGTCGAAGGACCCGCGTACCTTCACTATTCTCGGCGCCGCCAACCTCAATGCGCGCATCAATTTCGGTGCGAACGATCTCAATCTGCTTGAGGCGGTCGCACTTGGTCGAGGCGGCAACGATCTGGCGACGGATGCAAAGGGATACTTCCTGTTCCGCTATGAGGAACCTGATGTCGTCATGAGCCTGCTTGGAAGCCAGCGGTTCCATGAACTTCTGAATAAGGGACTGGCGCCTGACAGCGTCGGCCGTTATCCGATCGTCTATCGTTTCGACATGAGTCATCCGGATAGCTTGATCGTCGGACAGACGTTCCCGGTCAAAAATCGCGATGTTATCTACATCTCGCGCCATCCTGCCGTCGATATTCGGATGTTCCTCGGAATTGTCGGGCAACCGGTCGGTATTGCCGCGCAGAGTGCTGGAATTTATAACAACATGAACAATTAGATCCAGTTGCTCATCGTTGCTATGCTTTGAAGGGGTTCCATCAGGAATGGTGGGGCTCCTTCCTTTGTTTACAATCGGTTACGGTTGTTATTGAAAGTTATGGGAATACAACCGCAGATACGATTTTTTCGGATGACAAGCCGCAGCTTTTATGATGTGAACTTTAGCTGGCATTGATAGCCACCCTCTGCCGCCTACCGCTATAACGACACCGGGTGAACATGACGATTGAGATTATTGGGCGCGCAAGCGTTGCTCCAGGCGCTTCTTCAGTGGATGAACTGCGGCAAATTCTCGAGGACGGGAAGTGCACCGTCAGCGAAATCCCGGCCGAGCGCTGGCAGCTCGCCCGCTACTGGCACCCGCATCAAGGCATCCAAGGCAAGACCTATACCTTCGCCGCCGGCGTTCTTACTGACGTCTATCATTTTGATCCGGCTGTTTTTGGTCTTTCTCAGCGCGAAGCGATGCAGATGGATCCGCAGCAGCGGATATTGCTTAGCCTTGTCTGGCGTGCGCTTGAGGACGCCAATCTTCCTGCGGCCTCCCTGAGTGGCGAGCAGGTGGGCGTCTATGTCGGTGCATCCAGCCTCGATAACGGCAATCTGGCCGTCGAGGATCCGGCGACCGGCAGCCCTTATTTCATGACGGGCAACACGCTTTCGATCGTTTCAAACCGTATCTCTCATATCTTCGGGCTGCGCGGCCCGAGCATGACGATCGACACGGCCTGTTCGTCGTCGCTGGTGGCGCTCGACCAGGCCGTACGCGCGCTTGATCGCGGCGACATCGATACGGCAATCGTGGGCGGGATCAATCTTTTGGCGCATCCGCTTTCCTTCGTCGGCTTTGCGCAGGCGCGTATGCTGTCGCCCGAAGGCCTGTGCCGAGCTTATGACACGAATGGCCATGGCTATGTGCGCGCCGAAGGGGGCGTCGTGCTGGTGCTTCGCCGCACCGACAAGGCTCTGCGCGAAAGGGATCGCAGCTACGCCCGCCTTCATGCAACCGGCGTCAATTCTTCAGGCCGTACCAATGGTATTTCCTTGCCGTCCCGGGAGGCGCAGGCTGCCCTCCTGAAGTCGGTTTACGAGGGCGCCAATATCGATGTGAACCGGATCGCCTTCATAGAAGGCCATGGTACGGGCACGCGCGTCGGCGACCCCGCTGAAGTCTGGGCTATCGGCAGCGTCATCGGCAAGAACCGCCGGGCACCAGTTCCGATCGGCTCCATCAAATCGAATATCGGTCATACTGAACCAGCCTCCGGCCTCTTCGGTCTCCTAAAGGCAGTCATTGCGCTTGAAAACAACTTCCTGCCGGCAACGCTTCATATCGAGCGGACCAACGAAGACATCGATTTCGAGGACCTGAACGTTCGCGTCAACACCTCTCCGATCGAACTGATGCCTGCGAAAACTCCGCGCTTTGCAGGCGTAAACTCGTTCGGCTTTGGCGGCACGAACGCCCATGTCGTGATCAGCGATCCGGACCCTGTCGCACCGCCCGAGCCGCAAGCAAAGGGTGATCGCGTCATCTTCATGGCAAGCGCCCATAGCGCCTCGGCGCTTGAGGGCCTGCTTGATGACTATAAGCAGCGTCTGGAGCAGGCCGAAACTAGAGAGGCGCGCCAGCTTGTCGCTTCGGCGGTGGCGAACCGTGAGGCAATGCGCCACCGTTTTGCTGTCAAAGCGAAAGACAGCGACGGAGTGCTGGAGGCAATCAGCGCTCATCTGGCAGGCGAGCCGACGGCTGGCGAGCACGGCGAGGTTCCCGGTCAAGGCGTGCGGGTTGCATATGTCTTTGCTGGAAACGGATCGCAATGGCCGGGCATGGGCGTGGATGCCTATCGCGAAAACGCCCATTTTCGCCAATGCTTCCAGTCCTTCAGCGCGCTCTTTGAGTATTATCTCGGCGAAAAACTGACTGATCTGCTTTTTTCCAAAGACCTGCCGGAGCGGCTTGCCGACACTAAGATCGCTCAGCCGATGCTGTTTGCGGTACAGGCGGCATTGACCGACTGTCTATCGGCGCAGGGCCTGAGACCCGATGCGGTTTTTGGTCACTCAGTGGGCGAAATTGCCGCTGCCTACGCCGCCAAGGTGCTGACGGCCGCAGAAGCTGTGGCGATTGTCGCCAAGCGTTCGCAACATCAGGACCTGCTGGCCGGCGAAGGCAAGATGGCAGCGGTCGTCATGAGCTCGGATGCCGCGCTTGCTTTCGCAAAAGCGAACGGCTTTGACAATATCTGCATCGCAGCCATCAACGCGCCGAATTCAGTAACGATTTCCGGCCCATCAGACGAGGTTCAGGCCTTCCGCGACGCCGCCCGCAAGGCGCAGATCGTGGCGCATGTTCTCGATATTAATTATCCGTTCCATCATCCGATCATCGATCGGGCGAAGGAGGCATTCTTCGACGATCTGCCGGATCTCGAGCCAGATGCTGGCGCCGGCACGTTCATTTCCACCGTCACCGGCCGCCATGCTGATGGGCAGACGCTGGACACGGCTTATTGGTGGCGCAACGTGCGCGATCCGGTTCTGTTCAAGGACGCTTGTGAAGCCGCGATGGAAATGGGTTGCAACCTTTTCATCGAAATCTCGCCGCGCCCGATTCTTTCGAACTATGTGACGGACATCGCCAAGAACATTTCGCATCAAGCGGCCGTAATCCCGACGCTTGCCCGTGAAAGCGGAACCGGCCGCGATCCGGTCGCGCAGTCCTTCGCGCGTGCTGTGGCTCATGGTGTATCGCCGCTTCGCTCACGCAACGCCGCCGGTCGCAACGCCTTCATTCAACTTCCGCCGCTGCCGTTTGAGAAAGTCGAATTGCGTCCGCAGCCGACGAGCGACGAGATCGACATCTTCGGTCGCGACCAGCGAGTGCCCTATACGCTGCTCGGCTGGCGAACCGATCCGAACGCATCGAGCTGGAAGAACCATGTCGACGCCAACCTGCTGCCAGACCTTGCAGAGCATGTTGTGGATTCAAAGGCGATCATGCCTGGAAGCGGCTTTATCGAGATCGCCGTAACGGCCGCGCAGCAATATTATGATACGGACGAGGTCGAACTCGGAAATCTGGAAATCGTCCGGCCGCTGGAACTGCGGCATGATCGTATTGCCGAACTTTCGACCGTCCTTTCTCCCGAAACCGGTAACATCGAAATCCGCTCGCGTGAACGGCTGAGCAATGACGACTGGACCGTTCATGCCGTAGCCCGGGTGCGCAAGACGATCGATGCTGTGGCCGACGAGCGCGCAGCCCCCGTCGCCGGCGAAGTCAAATCGGTTCTGACGGCCGAGAAAACATATGAGAAAGCTGAGCGCTTTGGTCTGCAATATGGTCCGCATTTCAGGTTGTTGTCGAAGGCCGTCGCATTCGGGCACGGTCTGATAGAGGTCGATCTCAAGACGGCACAGAAGGCTGCACACCCGTACCTGAGCTACAATCTGAATCCGATGTCGGTCGATGCAGCGTTTCACGGTCTGGTGGCGCTTTTCGATCAGCTGTCCGGCGATCAGGCGGGCGCGCCCTATATCCCTGTGCGCTTCGGCTCCGTTCGCGTCAGGCGTTCCGAACGGCCGGTGGTCAAGGCGACGATCGGGATCGAGCGGTTCAGCCAGAATTCGATCAAGGTGCGTTTCCGGATGTTCGACGATGCCGGCACGCAGGTTGCGGCATTCGACGATTGCCGCTTCCGCCGGACGTATCTGAGGCGTCACCACACGCTCGATTCCGTCGCGTTTCACTATGAGAGCGTACCGTCCGCGCTTTTTGCCGCGACATCCGACATTCATGCGCTTCCAGTCATTGCCGGCGCCCCGGACGTGGCGCTGAATAACGCAACCCTTCTACTCGACGCCGCCGTCTATCGCGCATGCCACGAGATCGCGCTTGCGCTCGCGGCAAAGAATGGCTCGATTGCGATTGACCGTCTCCACGGCGATGCGGCGTTCCGATCTTTCCTCACTAGCTGCCTCTTCAGCCTTGAAGATGCTGGAATTGCCTCTTCCGATGATGGAAAATGGACCGTTGCGACTGAGTTCACGCTGCCGCCGGTCCAGGAGGTTCTGCGGGAACTCTATGGTGAAGATGCCGGCCGCATCGCGGAAGCCGTCCTCATCAACGATGCGCATCGCGACGCCCTCGAGAAAATCGCGGCCATCAAGCAGGGCAACGATATTCCTTCTTCGAAGTCGGTTAGCGAAGCGACGCTGGAGCATGTTCTCGCCCATTCGCCGCTGAGCGTAAAACGCCTTTCCGTCGTAGGCGGCATGGTCGATGGTGTGCTGAAAGCGAAGAAAGGCGGTATCCGTCGGATTCTGGAAGTTGGATCGATCTCGGCCGCCTTCAGCCGCAAGCTTGCCCTGGCGGCAGCCGAACACGGCGCTTTGCTCGTCATTGCCGACCCGCGCGAAAATATCCGGCGTACGCTGGAACTCGCCTTCGAAGACAGTGCACATGTCATTGTCGCAGACCCCGATAAGCTCGGCGATCAGGCCGCGACCGATCTGGTTGTCGTTGCGGGCGATCAGAGCCAGCATTATCTTTCCAGCGACGAGGCGCTCCAGGCTGTCGTGCGCAAGGCAGCGGCTCACGGTGCGACGCTCGTCCTTGCCGATCGTGCGCCTTCGGCTTTCAACGACTTCGTATTCGGCCTGTCGGACGGCTGGTTTGCAGGAAGCCAGTCTCCGGAATTTCCGATCGGAAAGCTCGGAACCGCTCGACAGATTGAGGATCTTGCACATTCGCTCGGATTTGCGGACGCAAAGGTCGACGAAGCCGAGTATCCGGAAGGCAGGCTCGTTTCGCTCGTCGCGCAGCCGAAGGCGGTAAGCGAAAAACCACTGGCCGCCGAGACCGGCAATGGCCCGCTCTTTGTGATCGGCGAAGGCTCAAGCCACGCCTCGGACTTCGGGGGGCTCGCAACAATATCCGTTTCGGCCGACGAGCCGAAGTCGGCTTATGCTGAGGCCTTCGCCAAATTTGCGGGCCAGCCGGTGCGTGCGGTCTATTATGCCGAGCGCGCGTCGAAGGAAGACCCATCGAAGCTGTTACAGGATCGGCTCGTCACATTTGCGTCTTTTGCAGAAGCGCTTGCCGCCTACATGCAGTCCGGCGAGGCTGCCGCAAATAGCCGTCCGCAGCTTCTTCTCATCGCGCCCGGTGGCTCGCCGCTTTCCGGTGATGGGACCGACAGCGGAAACTCAGCGCTTTGGGCCTTTGCCCGCGTCCTGCAGAACGAGTATGAATTCCTGGACGTCCACATGCTCGATGCGGAACCCGGCGATCGGCGTGTTCCCGGCATCGTGAATTCGATCTTCACATCACATGGGGCAAACCGCGAATGGATGCTCGACGCGGCAACCGGCGAGGTCCGTGAACTGCGCGCTGTTACCGGGCCGTCAACGTCCTCGGCCCGGATGACCGGCGGTTATGCCGCTGCCACGATCCGCCAGCATTCGGCCGGACGACTCGACAGTGTTGCCTGGGAAGCTTGTGAGGTACCGTCTGCTACCGACGGCGAGATCGTCGTTGCCGTCGAGGCAACAGGTCTCAACTTCCGTGATGTCATGTGGGCCATGGGCCTGCTCCCCGAAGAAGCACTGGAGGACGGCTTTGCCGGCGCCACGATCGGCATGGAGTTTGCCGGACGTGTTGTCGAAACGGGCAGGGGCGTCAGTGATCTAAAGCCTGGCGACAAGGTGATGGGCATCGGCCCGGCGGCCTTCTCGACGCATGTGAGAGTTCGCCGGGATGGTGTCACCAGGCTACCCGAACGGATGGATACGGTCGCCGCAGCAACCGTGCCGGTCGCATTCCTCACGGCCTATTACGCCATGGTCGAGCTTGGCCGCATTCAGCCCGGTGAGACGATCCTGATCCATGGCGCCGCAGGCGGTGTCGGCCTGGCCGCCCTGCAGATCGCAAAGCTGAAGGGCGCGAGGGTCATTGCCACGGCGGGAACGCTTGAGAAGCGTCGCTTCCTGGAAACGCTCGGCGCCGATCATGTCTTCGATTCGCGCTCCCTGGATTTCGTGACCGATATCCGCCGGATTACCGACGGTGCCGGTGTCGATCTCGTTCTCAATTCGCTCTTCTCCGAAGCCATGGAGCGCAGCCTGGAGCTCGTGAAGCCGTTCGGGCGCTTCCTGGAACTTGGTAAGCGCGACTATTATTCCGACCGCAAGATCGGGCTCCGGCCTTTCCGCCGCAACATCAGCTATTTCGGCATCGATGCCGACCAGCTGCTCGTTAATGTGCCGGAGCTCACGAAGCGGATATTCACCGAAATCGGAGAGTTGTTCTCGGCCGGAAAGCTGGTGCCGATCCCTTATCGCGCTTTCGGTTTTGACGAGATCAGCAGCGCATTCCGTCTCATGCAGAATGCCGGCCACATCGGCAAGATCGTCGTCCGTCCCCCGGTCATTGGCAAGGACAAGGTCCTTCCGGCGCCCGGCAAGCCGCTTCATTTCGATTCCGATGGCATCTTCCTCGTGGCAGGCGGCATCGGCGGCTTCGGTCTTGCGACCGCAAACTGGCTGGTTTCGAAGGGCGCCCGGAAGATCGCGCTTTGTTCGCGCAAGGGCGTTGCCGATGACGAGACCCGCAAGGCGATCACCGAATGGACAAAGAAGGGCGTCACGGCAAGCGTGCATGCTTGCGACATTACTGAGGAGAGGGCGGTCGCCGCCCTGCTTGGCGAATTGCGCGCCAAGGCATCTCTGAAGGGTATCGTCCATGCAGCCATGGTGCTTGACGATGCCCTGCTTTCGAACCTCACGGCAGAACGCAACCGCCCCGTCGTCGAAGTCAAGGTCAAGGGCGCGGAAATCCTCCACCGGCTGACGGCAGATGACGACCTCGATCTCTTCCTGCTTTTTTCGTCCGCGACGACGATGCTCGGCAATCCAGGGCAGGCGAACTATGTCGCAGCCAACGGCTACCTCGAAGGCCTGGCGCGCCAACGCCGCGCAGCCGGACTTGCCGGTCTGGCGGTCGGCTTCGGCGCGATTGCAGACAAGGGCTACCTGGCGCGTAACGCCGAGGTGAACGAGGTGCTTTCGAAGCGCATCGGCAAGTCGGCATTGAAAGCGGGCGATGCGCTGGAGCAGGTCGAGCGCTACATGCTTGCCGATCAGGGCCGCATCGAGGGTGCGACCGTCATGATCGCCGAGGTCGACTGGAGCGCGGCGCGGCTTCTTCCAATTGCCGGAAAGTCACTTTTCGAGACGATCATGCGCCATGCAGGAAGCAGCCAGGCGACCAATGACAACGAAACCATCGATCTCGAGGCGATGATCGCCGGCAAGTCTGCAGACGAAGCGCAGGCCCTTCTCCATAAGCTGGTCGCTGCCGAAATCGCTGCGATCCTGCGTATCACTGAAGATGGGATCACACCCGAAAAGGTGCTGAAGGATATTGGCCTCGACAGCCTGATGGCGATGGAACTCGGCATGAGCTTCCAACAGAAGACCGGTTTCGACATACCGCTGAGCGGTATCAGCGATGGCACGACCATCGGCGATGTTGTGGCTCGTCTTAGGGAGCGCGTGGCCAGCCGTAGCGGTGGAAACGAGGGAGCAGGTGAAGCCGAGCAGGTTGTCAGCCAGCTGATCCAGAGTCATTCTGGCACGGTTCAGAAAGCGGCAATGTAAAATGACGGACAATCCAAACGGCAAGGCGCAGGACCGGAAAACGGGACTGCTCGATCAGATGCGGCACGCCAACGAGTCGTCCGGCAGGAACAGAGCAGCCCGGATGAACCGCCACCCTCAGCCGCCGGTTCGCCAGGTGACACGATTCGACGAACTGCCGGAATACCAGCGGGTGATGACCCAGAAGATCGGGGCGCAGATGGCCGGCATCGGCAACCCCTTCTACCGGTCTCATGACAGGGCCGCAGGTGCAACGACTGTCATGTCCGGACGGGAGTTCGCAAACTTCGCCTCTTATGACTACCTCGCAACCAATACCGACCCGCTCGTCAACAAGCGGGCAAAAGAGGCGATAGATCGCTTTGGCATTTCCGCGTCGGCAAGCCGGTTGGTTGCCGGAGAGCGGCCCGTGCATGTCGAACTTGAACATGCGCTTGCCAAGGTCTACGGCGTCGACGCTGCGGTCTGCTTCGTCAGTGGTTACCTGACCAATGTTGCTGCGATCAGCTGTCTGATGGGCCCGCAGGATCTCGTAATTCACGATGAGTTCATCCATAACAGCGCGCTTGCCGGGATCAAGCAATCGGGCGCGACACGCCGTCTCTTCAAGCACAACGATGTCGAGAACCTCGAATCTGTTCTGAAGTCGCTGTCCTCCGACTTCCGGCGTATCCTGGTGATCGTCGAAGGCGTCTACTCGATGGATGGCGATATCGCCGACCTGCCGGCTCTGGTCGAGCTGAGGTCGCGGTACGGCTTCTGGCTGATGGTCGATGAGGCGCACGCTCTCGGCGTCCTTGGAGAAACCGGTCGCGGCAGCTTCGAACATTACGGCATCGATCCACATGACGTCGACATCTGGATGGGAACGCTTTCCAAGACGACATCGAGCTGCGGTGGCTATATAGCCGGAAGCCAGGCTTTGGCGGACGTCTTGAAGGCGGAGGCCGGCGGCTTCGTCTATAGCGTCGGCCTTGCGCCGGTACTGGCGGCTGCGGCATTGACCGGCCTGGAAATATTGACGAAAGAGCCGGAGCGTACTGCCCGGTTGCGGCGCAACGGCGCGCTCTTCCTCAAGCTTGCAAAGGAAGCCGGTCTCGATACCGGGCTTGCGACCGGCTATTCCGTCGTCCCGGTCATCGTTGGGGATTCCGTTCGCGCCGTGCAGCTTTCCAACGATCTTCTCGAAGAGGGCGTAAACGCGCTGCCGATTATCCATCCGGCAGTTCCCGAGGGCATGGCGCGACTGCGTTTCTTCATCACCTGCAATCACACGGATGAGCAGATCAGTCATGCCGTCACTGTGACGGCAAAGCGGCTGAAAGATTTACAGGACCGCAATTTCGGCCTAGGTTCGATCGACTTCGAAAAGGTCATGAAGCTCCTGCCGATGAACCAGATGGCGGGCAAGCCTTAAGGCAGGACGATGCAATGCATGTCATCGTAACCGGCGGTTCAAGTGGTATCGGATTAGCAGTCGCAAAGGCTTACGCCGCCAGAGGCGAGCGTGTTTCGCTGATTGCACGCGATGCGGCACGCCTCGATCAGGCGGTTTTAGACGTCCAGGCTGTATCGAAAGGCGGAAGCTCTTTTGCCGTTTCGGCTGACGTTTCCAAGCATGAGGACCTGGCATTGGCGGTCAAAGCCTGTGAAACGGCAAACGGCCCCTGCGATGTGCTGATTGCCTCTGCCGGCATTGTCGAGCCGGCCGCCTTCGATGCTCTTTCAGCCGCGGCCTTCGACCAGCAAATAACCACAAATCTCCTGGGCACCGCAAATGCCGCCCGTGCCGTCTATCACAGTATGAAGGCGAGGGGACGGGGCACCATCATGGTGGTCTCGTCGGGTGCCGCATTGATTGGCCTTCACGGTTATGCGGCCTACTGCGCCTCTAAATCTGCCCTCAAGGGTTTTGCTGAAGCCGTACAGGCGGAAGCCGTCGGAACGGGAATTCGCGTCTCCATCTGCTTTCCGCCGGACACGCTGACACCCCAGTATCAGCGTGAAATGACGATGCGGCCATGGCAGGCCGAGGTTCTCATGGGCAAGGTGAAGCCGTGGACCGCGGAAGCAATTGCACAGCGCATTATCGCCGGTATCGACCGCAACTGCTCGAAGATCCACTTTACGCCATCTCTCATGGCGCTTGCCTATCTGGGGCCTTTCATCAAGCCGCTGCTTTCGCGCTGGTACCGATATCGATTGAAGCGTGGCGTAAGGGAAACGCATGCAAGATCATCGACTGTGCATTTGAAGACAGGGATATCATCGGGCATTGACACGCCCAAGCTTTAATCGGATTTGGCATTTGTTGCCGGTAATAGAAAATCGATGGTTCCTTTGCGCTTACATGATGTGCCCTTTCTATTGGTTGCCTCCTGCTTCGTCCTGACGTGCATCTTCGTCTACGCAACGGACTGGTTCGCGATGCCGTCTGACGTCTATCGCCAAAACAAGGTCGAGCGAACACCTGCACGCTATGCGCTCGATCTTGCTGCGCGCCTTCCGGTTATCGCTCTGGTCTTTGCGGGTTTCTTTTCGGTGACGTGGCGGCCGATCTACGCCATGCAGGCGACGATGAGCTTCTTTGTGATTTTCACCGGGATTTCGCGCGCCAAATTCAAGTTCATCCGAGAGCCGCTGATTTTCTCCGACATCGCGCTCGTCGTCGATGTCTTCAAATACAAGGAGATCTTCTACGCGACCTCGCTGAACGTCTTCTTCTGGATATTCTCGTTCCTTTACGTCTTCGGCGTGACCGGGCTATATTTCTATTTCGAGCCGCATATCTTGCCTGACAGCGCACGGGTGTTCTGGGTCCTGGTCGGCCTTGCCGTTGCCTTCGGTCCGTGGCTGGCGCTTTTCTACGGCCCTGTGAACGGGCCGGTTTCGCGGGCCACACAGCAGCTGGTTGGACCGATCGATATCAAGAAGAATACGGTCCGCTTCGGCACGTTCACGTCTGTCGTCCTGCATTTTATCATATGGCTTGGCCGCCGCCGCGAGAAGATCGTGCACGAGCTGTCGGTCATGCTGAAGTCGGCGCTGCACGATCTTTGGGATCCGGACGGCGATAACGAGCCGCCGCTCATCGTCGTCTGGCAGTCGGAATCCTTCATCGACCTTCGTCATTTCGAGGTCAAAGATTTAAAGCTTCCCAATCTTGATCGACTGCGAAAGCGGGCGGCGCAGTGGGGCCGTATGACGAGCGTCTTCGAAGGCGGCTATACGCTTCGCACCGAATTTGCAATCTTAAGCGGCCTTCAGCCCGACGACGTGCATATCGATGCGAGCTATCCCTATCTGAGCGCAAGCCAATACACGGATGTCGTTTGGCCGAACAAGCTGAAGGTTGCCGGCTGGAAGACGCAGTTCATTCATCCTTACGACCGCACCTTCTTCCTGCGTCATAAGGCGATGCCACAGCTCGGCTTCGATCACATGATGATGCTCGACGAATTTGATCACAATCCGGAGCGCGACGGCCCTTATGTCAGCGATCAGGCGCTTACGAAAAGCGTGATCCGCGAGATCGAAAAGGATCCGGATATCAAGAATTTCCTGTTCGTCGCCTCAATGGCCAACCATGGCCCCTGGGAGGCCGGTCGCGTCGGTAATCTCACGGATCCTGTAGAGATCTATTCCGAGCTCCTTCGCCGCGCCGACCATGCGCTTGGAAACTTGGCCCATCATCTCGACACACTGGACCGGCCAGTCTGGTTGCTCTTCTACGGCGATCATGCGCCGCTCTTGAAGGCTTTTGCTGATCCGTTTCCGGATCCTCGTACTGACTATATGATTGTGCCGCTTGGTCGCGCTCGGGCGCATTCGCAGCGTCCAGTCCCGCCGCGGGAAGAAGCGCCGTGGAACCTGCTCGGGACCCTGCTGCGCTATGCCGGCCTCAGCAAAGAGTTGCCGGCGGAATGATCGTGCCGGTGGTCCGCTCAGAGGAGAAGGCGAAACGCGTCTTCCTGTTTCTCCAAGGGCCATCGTCCATCCTCTATTGCCGGATCGCGGACCGCCTTGAGGCAGCCGGTTGCGCGTGCCTCCGCGTCAACCTTAATAGCGGAGATTGGCTATTCTGGCGCAGGCCGGGCGCCTTGAACTATCGCGGTCCTTTCGCCGCCTGGCCGGGGTATGTCCGTCATCTCATCGCGGACCGCAAGATCACCGACCTTATCGTCCACGGAGAGGAAAGACCCTACCACCGTGCTGCCATCGCCGAAGCCCGTGCAATGGGCGTTTCGATCTACACCATCGAGATGGGGCATTTGAGGCCTGATTGGGTGACGATCGAGCGCGAAGGCCTTTCGTCCAACTCGCGCTTTCCCGTTGATCCGGATCATATACTTGCGGCTGCTGAAGGCCTGCCGGAACCGGATTGGAACAGGCATTACAGCCATACTTTTCTCTCGGAAGCGATCGCCGATCTGCTTTACTATCTGCCGACCGTGTTCTTCTCGCTCTTTTATCCTCATTACCGGCGGCACGGGCTGTTTCATCCGCTCGCCGAATATGCGGGCTGGCTGAGGAGGCTCGCAACGGCCCGAAAGAGGGCTCGCGCGGCGAATTTCAAAGTGGACCGGCTGTATTCCGATAACGCAGCGTTCTTTGTCTATCCCCTGCAGATTGAGACCGACTATCAGTTGCGCGCCCATTCGCCGTTCCACAGCCAGAGGGATGCGATCCGCTATATTCTGCGCTCATTTTCCGAGCACGCACCGCAAGAAGCGAAGCTGCTCGTCAAAGTCCATCCGCTCGACAACGGGCTTATCGACTGGGACGACTATGTGAACGCCACCGCCTTGTCGCTCGGCCTGTCCGGCCGCGTGCAGGTTATCGACGGCGGTGATCTCTCGGCGCTGATCGCCGCAAGCCGGGGCATGGTCACAGTCAATTCGACAGCTGCGCTTTCAGCATTGCAGGCAGGCAAGCCTGTTAAGACGCTCGGGGTGACGATCTATGATATCGAAGGGCTGACGGATCCAAGTTCCATCGATCGTTTCTGGCAAGATCCACAGCCGCCTTCGTCAAAGCTCCTTGACGCGTTCATGCGATTGCTCGCTGCCTCCGTGCAAGTTCGCGGCAACTTCTATTCGAAAGAGGGAGCGAATGCTGCTGCCGAAAGCATTGCCTCGAGGTTACTGGCGCGAAATGTCAACGAGCCGAGCGCATACGTCGAGCCGCCGATCCGCAAACGTCCGATGAAAATAGACGTCCCCTGACCAACATCTGGTAAGAAGTCGGTTGAGTGAAGATTCGCCGGCACGCAGGGCAAACGGAGATAAAATGATACTCGGGAAGACGAAAGCGGTCGTAGTGTCAACGGGCCTCGCCTTGTTGGTTGGCTGCCAGGGGGGAGCGCCCTATATCGACAGCTCCTTTTTGCAGCCCGATCTTGGGTATCAGAGGCCGCATCCTCAGCGACCAGACCCGTCCGTGCCGTCGCCTGATGAAGGCCAAAACACTGGGCCACTAACGCCCGTCGAGGAAAACCCCACCGACACCTCGCCACCAAGCGAAGAGGCTGGACAAAACACACCGTGCGGACAGGCGACGATCTCCAAAATAAAGGCCCCTGGTTCAGAGCCCGTTTCATTGCAGTGTAATATCCAGCTGTCTTCGCATGACGTCGTGAGCCATCAGCTGATCTTCGAAGGAAGCGCCGCTTCAAACGCGGTACTTGATTGTGGGGGAGGGCTAATTGACGTTAGTTCCGGTAGTTCACGCATGCAAAAAACCGGGATCATTGTTCGCTCAACGCGAACTGCGTCAGGGCAATGGGATGCTCCGCGCAATGTCACCATTCGCAACTGCCGGATCAGAGGATTTGTCAGGATTTACGGTCTCGGAGAAAATGCCAACGGCGAAGTTATGAAGGCCTCTTCACTCAAGCCTAACCACACCAATTATGCCCAGGCAGCGGCACCGGCCAACGTGAGATTTGAAAAAGTCCAAATCGAGGCGCCCAATGGCATACCCTTCTATGTGGGTCCGGGCGTAACGGGAGCGGCTTTGTTATCGTCTCAAATATCCGGCCGCAGCACCGCCGTTGCCGTATATCTTGATGCCGAGTCAGCCCGCAATACGATCTCCGGAAACGTCTTCAGCATCAAGACGGATAAGCGTGAGTTGATAGCAATCGATGGTTCTGCAAGAAATACGATTTCCCGCAATACATTCGAAAACTCCGACAATGGCGGAATATTCGTCTATCGCAATTGCGGAGAAGGCGGCGTTATTCGCCACCAAAAACCGGAGTTCAATCAAATAACGCAGAACACGTTTCGCTATTCTTCTGGCCGCCAGCAGCCGGCAGTTTGGCTGGGATCTCGCAACGGAGGCAAGGACTATTGCTTTACCGACCCGGCCTATCCATTTGGCAGCAGCGCAAGCAATGCAGACTTTGCTGACAACAACGAGGTCGAAGGAAACAGGATCGTCGGTGGTGGTCGCAATCTGATCGTCAGCAGGGGCGGCAACAATGTCGTTCGAGACAACACATCGCAATAGGCGGCTTCTGACAACGGAAACCATGGCTACGTGCTTTTTTGCATCTGCTGGCACACGCCATATCTGTGCTAAGCGGTCGGAGTATGCGGATTTTAGAAAGGAATGGCGGAGCAAATGGCTGTGAGCGAGACGCTACCTGCGGCAGGCACGAAACAGGTGATCTGCATAAATTGGGGTACGAAGTTCGGCCCCCCCTATATTAATCGCCTTTATGCCATGGTTGCGAGAAACATAACTCCGCCGTTTACCTTCACATGTTTCACCGATAACCGAGATGGCATTCGGCCTGAGGTTCTTTGCGAGGACCTACCACCATTAGACGTCGCGAAAATGCCAGAGAAATCCCCAGGGATTTGGAATAAGGCGCGGCTTTGGGGCGAAACTTTAGGGTCACTCAGAGGCCCAGTTTTGTTCCTCGATCTGGACCTTGTGATTGTTGCGTCACTCGATCCGTTTTTTGAGGTTGGCAGCGCCGACGACGTTGTCATGGCGCGCAATCAGACCACGCCATTTGAAAAGCTCGGACAGACATCGCTGTTTCGATTTCCGGTGGGCAAGCTCGCACCACTGCAAGAAAAGTTTAAGGCGGCACCGCAGGTGATTGCGGATCAATACCGGTTCGAGCAGCGTTTCGTAACCAGGAACGCTCCGGATGGTCCGAAGTTTTTCCCGCGCGAGTGGGTGCTGCACTTTCGTCAAGATTGCCGCCGTGCATGGCCGCTCAATTACTTCCTTGCACCGCGGCTCCCCCAGAGCGCAAAAGTAGTCATTTTCCCTCGTGGCCTGCGCCCAGAGCAGGCGATAAGAGGGAAGTACCACGAACGGGGCGCCGACACTCCGTTTGGACATCTCATGGCAAGTTTCAACAAGAGAAAGCGGCTGAAGCGGGACTCGTTCTTCGCGCATCTTCGGCATTTTATCCTCCCGACACGCTGGGTGGCCGATCACTGGAGGGAGTAAGCATGTTAAACTGCCGTTTCTCTTCGCAGGCCCGGCGACGATCGACGTTATGATTTGGCTAGCCGCTAGGCCGAGGCTGCAGCGATCCTTTCTCGTCCGAACGAAGCTAGCCGGTCCTCGGAGCGCCGGCTGAACAATGCTCGGGCCTGTTTACTCGCCGGAAGTCAGCGGCTGCGGAGACGTCCTTGATTGAAAATATAACGATGACGCAGTCCTTGCCTCATTGCGGGCAAATCGCACGGCTACGGATAGCCGCGATTCAGCGGTCGAACTTTCCAAAGGAGCCGAAATGATATTGAGCCAAAGCCGGCCCAGTTATAGGGCCGAGCTCGATGGGCTGCGCGCCGTCGCCGTAATACCGGTTGTACTCTATCATATCGGACTGGCCTGGCTTCCCGGCGGCTTCGTTGGCGTCGATGTTTTCTTTGTCCTCTCCGGCTATTTCATGGCCAGAATTATCTCGTCGGAGATCGCGGCGGGCTCCTTCAATATCTGGCAGTTCTACAGTCGCCGCATCAGACGAATTTTGCCCGCGCTCACCGCGGTTCTTGCCGCAAGCACGATCGCAGCGTGGTTCCTGTTCATGCCTCAGGAGTTCGAATACTTCGCTAAGAGTCTGATCGGAGCAGCTACTTTTACCGCCAATATACTGTTCCAAAAAGAAAGCGGCTACTTCGATCTTGCAGCGCACACGAAGCCTCTGCTTCACACGTGGTCACTGAGCGTCGAGGAGCAATTCTACATATTCTTTCCGCTTACCCTTCTCCTGGCGCGGAAGTCGCGCGCAGTGACATTGGCAGTTTTGATAGCGGCATTCTTTTTGTCATTTGCCGCCAGCTGCTGGGCCGCCTTCAACGCCACATCTCAGGGGTTTTACCTGCTTCCTTTTCGGGTATGGGAGCTCCTGCTTGGGTCGCTGGTTGCCCTTGTTCCTGCACCGAAACTGACGCAGCGCAGCGAAAGCTTGATGGCTGGGGTGGGCCTGCTTGGAATCGTTGCTGCTTTCTTCGCCTACAATGTTGACACGCCCTTTCCTGGCTACTACGCGCTCCTGCCGTGCCTGTCTGCTGCCGCAGTGATATTTTCACGGGCCGAGGGGAGCTGGAGTTACGCCCTTCTAAAGGCGCCGCCGATGATGTTCATCGGAAAGATTTCGTACTCTGTCTATCTCTGGCACTGGCCCATTATCGTTTTTACCCGCTACCTCAACCTCGGAATGGAGGCCTGGTTGGAAGGCGCAATGGTCTTTGCTTGCGCGCTCGCGCTCGGATACCTCTCGTGGCGTTTTATCGAGCAACCATTCAGGCAAGGCGGCGGCATGAGTATAGTCACGCCGCTTGTTTCGGGCGGGGCGGCAGTTGCGGCCTCGGTTGCAGTTGCGAGCACGATCATTGCCTATCATGGGATGCCGTGGCGTCTCAGCGGGGATGCGCTCCAGCTTTATGCGGCAACTTACGATCAAAGTCCTTTTTCTCAACCGCGTTGCTTTGCCGATACCAACGGAAACGGCCTGTCCGTCGCGGCCATAGAGGAGGGCCGGCTTTGCGTTGTGGGTGATCCCTCCACAACTGCTCCCCCGTCCTTTGTCGTTTGGGGAGACTCGCATTCGGCCGCGATGGCTCCTGCAATCGATCTTGCAGCGCGCAAGGCAGGAATAAGGGGTGTACTTGTCGGTCGTGGCGGTTGCCCACCGCTCCCTAACGCCGCATTTTCATCTCAAAAGAACGTCGAACGCTGCGTCGATCACAACAAGGCGGCGCTTTCCTTCATTGAAACACAGAAGATCCCTTATGTATTTCTAGTCGCCTACTGGCCAAAATATGTCCACCGATCCGAGCTGCCTAATCAGGGCATCTTCTTCGATCCTAACATTGCTCCACCCGTCGAAGACTGGTCCGGGCCGGTGCGCAACAGCCTGGAGGAAACCATCACGCGGTTAGACGCGGCTGGAACGAAGTCTGTATTGGTACTTGACGTTCCTGAAATGGGCGTACCGGTCCCCGAAGCACTAGCGAGAGCCGTAACGACAAGCCGCTCTGAGGATATTGCTCCCTCGCGCGACTACACCGATCAACGACAGTCGTTGGCAAGAATGGTGCTGAACGATGTCGCCAAGCGCAAGAACGCCTATCTCGTAGACCCTCTCCCTAAGCTGTGTGACGCTACCCGTTGCCACGCGATCATCAACGACACTGTAATGTACAAGGACGCCGATCATCTTTCCGCATCGGGCGCTAGAATTCTTGCTCCCATCTTCGACGGTGTGATCAACGTGATTGCGCATTCCGTTCCTGCGCAAGCAGTTGGCGGGAAGCCTGGATCGTCAGAAGCAATAAAACCACCATTCGATGTGGCGTTTTAGTATGCGCAAGGGGCGAGGGGCGCATTGACACTTCGGCCCTAACGCGTGTCGGCATGGCTGAATTGAGGCCGATAATTGATATCTATTCCGTACAATACACCGTCGAGCGCGCGGGCATTGATACCATTTCGCTTACTCCTGGCAAAACTCGTTAACTGCGGGCAAAAGAGATCGGGCTAGCCATGTGTTTATCGATGTCATCCCTGTTTCGAACGAGGGGAAGGCCGATTTGCGCGGAGAGCTCGCCCTCGGTGGTGAACACATTCCCGCGATTTCGGAGCTGCGTCAGCACAAAAGTATCCTCCGCGATCTGTCGCCGAAGCTTGCCCTTGTCGTTGTAAGAATGGCCCATTTTCGTCACGGAGAACCCGGCCAGGGTCACTGATGGCGCGCCCATGAAAAGGGCGTAACAAACAGCCGCAACTCCGTTTGTGACTTTTCCGAGTTCTCCCACACCAGGGGGGAGGCCACCGCTCACGGCGGTGACGATCGCCTCACGCTCCTCTTTGGTGGCGCGCATCAGACTCTTGTACTGCACCTGGCGCATCAACAGCAGCCTCAGTCGCATAAACCATAGGGGTTTCGTGTGGAGCCATAAAAGACCTCTCGTTCTCACGTGAGGGTGCTCATCCCAAGACTTCTTTCTCTTTCGAAACGTCAGGTCGGCCGGTGGGAGACCCAAGGCGGCAGCCGTTTTGCCCGAGTTGTTGACGTCGACGCGAGCGCAATGTCCGATCAAGTCAGCCGGCACTGTAGGGCATGGGGCGGAGCCGAGGATCAACCACGGCTGATCGCGAATGTCGAGCTGCGAGAGCCAGCGGCGGTGTTTTTCCCGGAGGATTTCGAGCGCGTCAGGTCCAACTGTCATCTAGAAATTTCCGTCGCTTAGTTTGCAAGTAATATTCTGCGCCATGTCTTGCATAACCCAATCGACGTGTCCACTCCGGCTGAATTTCCGTGACGCCGTTAATCGCGGCAGTTTATATTCGGCGTTTCCCCTCCCGCACACCAAAGACGGTTGATGCACAGTCACTTGAACAACTTGGCCACGATGATATGATTCAGGTGTCGTGAAGGCCCTGTTGGGCTGCGACGGGCCATATCAGCCGTAAGATCGCGGCTACCCCGCATCTGCGGTAAATCGGCCGATTCTGCATCCGACGGTAGCAAGTCACGGCGATTTTCGAGATTAATACTGCATTTTCTGGTTCTCTTTTCGTGGGCCAGCGACCGCGGCGCTGGAGAACATGGCATTCGTCAAGCGCTTGAATTTGTCCGTTATATTCCCTCACGTCCGATGCCGACAGTGTGGCTATCGTTCCTCCGAACGCCGCTGTGGCCTTCCTCCGCGCGTATGATCGAGGTTTGTGCTTGCAGGCTCAGCGATGGAATGCAGTCGCAAAAAAGTCCATGTTCTTTTGTGATTGATCACAAAGTCGGCCCGCATGGATCTTGCATATGCCGATCTTCTCTGTGCTGACGTTGCCTAGCGACATTTCGCAAGCAGGTGATTGACGAGGCCAGCGGCTCGGCTACAAGTGGTCCGCCTCCAAGAGGGGTTGAGCGGGTTACATTTCCCCTGCCTGAGGCAACGTCCGCGATCGGTAGTCCGTAGAGGAGCAGCTCGATTTTAACATATCGACCCATTGAGTATCGACCCGGTCTGGACGGATTGCGAGCCGTTGCAATCTTGCCGGTGCTCCTATTTCATGCAGGTTTCGGGGCGTTCAGCGGCGGGTTCGTCGGTGTTGATGTGTTCTTCGTCCTCTCGGGATTTTTCATGGCGAGGATCATCCTGGCCGACCTTGACCGCGGCAGATTCAGTCTTCTGGAGTTTTATGTCCGGCGCATGCGGCGCATCTTCCCGGCGCTGTTCTCAATGATGGCTGTTTCGGCTGTCGCGGCATGGTTCTTGTTCATGCCGCAGGAATTTTTGTATTTCGCTGATAGCCTAATAGCCGCCGCATTGTTCACTTCAAACGTTCTGTTTCATCGCGAGAGTGGCTATTTTGATATTGCCGCCGAGGTGAAGCCTTTGCTTCATACTTGGTCCCTGTCTGTCGAGGAGCAGTTCTACCTTGTTTTCCCCGTCGCGCTTTTCATTTGCTATAAATTTGCAGGCAGGCGCATGTTCGGGATCGTTCTGGCGGTCTCGCTGCTGTCGTTTATAGCAAGCATCTTCGAAGTATATCATAAACCGGAGAAAGCATTCTACCTGCTGCATTTCCGCGTTTGGGAATTGCTGATAGGAGTTCTGGTCGCTATTGCGCCGCAAGCGAACTATCGAGCCCGCGCGTCTCAAGCCATGACAGCACTGGGGCTCGTTGCAATCTTCGCAACCGTCTTTTTCTATTCCCCTAGCACTCCTTTCCCGGGGTTTACTGCCGCAGTTCCCTGTGTTGGTACGGCACTTGTGATCCACGCCAATTGCCGAGACGGCTTGATTGCCCGCTTTCTCGACAATCCCGTTTCGGTCTTTATCGGCCGTATCTCGTATTCCCTCTATCTTTGGCACTGGCCTGTTATCGTGTTTTCGCGCTCCGCTCTTGAACACGAACTGACGACCGAGTGGGCACTGACGGTCGTCGCATTGTCGTTCGCGTTGGCCTACCTTTCCTGGAGGTTTGTAGAGCAACCCGCCCGATACGGGAGGCTAGCGCCCTCGGGTGCAGCCATAGCCGGCCTGAGCAGCGCCGCAATTGTTTCGGCGATCGCCTTCGGAACTGTCGTCAAAAGATTTGAAGGCATTCCCCATCGTTTACCCGAAGAGGCTCTCCGGCTTTACCAAGCCACTCATGATGAGAGCCCGTTTTTCTCTCGGTTGTGCTTTGCCGATTCGGACGGGGATGGCTTGACCTTGGCTCAGATAAGAAGAGGCGACCTTTGCAGGATTGGAGTGCAATCTTCAAGCGAGCCGCAGTTCCTTGTGTGGGGTGACTCTCACGCCGCGGCCATTGCTCCGGCAATCGACGTTGCAGCCCGCGAGATGGGTCTGTCCGGTATGTTCCTCGGCCGCGCCTCCTGCCCGCCCTTACCGAATGCGGACTTCGGCCCCCCTTGGGCGGTGAAGCGGTGCATCGAGTATAATTCAACAGTAATGTCGTTTATCGAGCAGAGGAAGTTCCCTTTCATCTTCATGGTTGGTTACTGGCCGAAATACGTACATAGGGCCGAGCTTCCGGGTGGGGGCGTCTTTTTCGACCCGCGTGTAGAACCCACCTTGGCAGATTGGTCTTCGCCTGTCAGGGCGAGTTTAAACACCACACTCGCTAAGTTCGCTCACGAGGGGACGAAGGCGGTGCTGGTAATGGATGTACCGGAGGTTGGCTCCGACGTCCCAGAAGCCCTCGCCAAAGCCGTAGTCGCTGGAAGATCGCTTGATATAGCCCCTCCTCTTGATTACACGAGCAAAAGGCAGGCGTTAGCACGGCGGGTGCTGGACGAGGCAGCCAAATCGAACGGAGCGCTGGTGGTAGACCCCATGGGCGCAATCTGCGATGCTTTCAGATGTCACGTGATGCGAGAGGGCACTGTCCTGTATAAGGACGGAGATCACCTATCGGCCAAGGGTGCGGCGAGTCTATCGGAAGTCTTCCGCCCCGTCATGGGTATTATAAGAGCGGGCGTCCCTTCTTTGACGTCTGAAAAGCGATCATGACCTTTCGCTAAAACGCGGCCAAGCGGCGCTGGAGGAGAGCCTTAGGGTATTTGATTACCAGTGATGAACTGCAGATCGTCAGCAGGTATAAGCGCATGGCGCTCCTGCACAAGGTCTACGGGCTGAAACCGCTGAACTCAATGCGGATCAGAAATGCTCAAACGGCATAAACGCCGTATTGTTCGCGCTCTATCACAAGACGCTGGCCGTCATAATCACAGGCATTACCCGAAATCAGTCGGCCATGCCTACAATAAGGAAGCAACGGCTGTCTCGACAGCGTTGCTGTCTTCGCCAAAGCGCCTGCCAAGCTGCGCTCTAGGTGAGGTGCGGCACGCTCGGAATTGCCCAGATCGGGGCTTCAATCCCATACTTCAGCCAGATTTCATGGAAATTTCCTCGAATGATCCGGACATTCGATCTGCCGGATGGGAGTCTCGCTCACTTTCATAAACCAGCGGAGAGAGCGATGGCAGATATTCGTACCGACCGACCGATTTCAGCGGCGGCAATATTTCAGATCTTGCCCCGGTTCCTGCGCCGAGGGATCGCAATTGAGGCCCCCGGCTGCACCGAATTGGCGTCACGTCGGCAGGATAGACGAACTTTCCAGGCACTTGCCAAGTTGAGTGATGAACACCTGCGCGATATTGGCGTCTATCGCAAGCCGTGCGGTGTCAAGTCAGACTATCTCTCCCGGGACTTTCATCTGGGCAAGGAAATCGAATTCGCCTACTATCGCTTGGATGAATAGGTGTATTTTCGTTACTTGCATGTTGGCCTTTGCCATTCGGAAGGGAAATCGTGACCGACAAGGGGGGTTGTTGCATGACAACGGGTGTACTCTTGCGGCGTGCCGAGCGGCGCGATGCGGAAGCCTTGTCGACATTCGCCGCCCGAGTGTTCTGGGAGACCTATGCTGACGACACGGCCGCCTCCGACCTGACCGACTACATCGGCAAGAACTTTCGCGTCGCGCGGCAGCACGCTGAAATCGTCGATCCTTGCGGCGCAGTTTTCCTTGCTGTGAAGGGTCAGGGCGGCAGGACGATCCTGGGATATGCGCAGCTTGTCGTTGAGGCGCCATGCGACGCGCCACCACTCCTCAATCGCCTCTACATCGAAAGGGAATGCAGGGGGACCGGCCTGGCCGGCCGGCTGCTCGAGGAGGTCCGAAACGAATGCCGTCGGCGCGGAGCCGCCAAACTGCGGCTGACCGTGTTCGAAAAAAATACTCGCGCGATTGCGTTCTACAAGCAGTCGGGATTTGCTGTGACTGGATTCACAACCTTTCGCGTTGGCCATGATGTGCAGAGAGATATCGAAATGGAGACCCAGGTCGATGCGGCCGAGCGCCGCCACAATACCGGACCTGGTAGCCAAAACGGCTGATTTAGGAAGATGTTCGCACCGACTGATCAGGGGAGGTCGATGAAGCCTGCGCTGATCTACGAATTCAGAGGCCACCTACTCGATCTCGGTCGCCGAAGGCTCCAGCGTGGCGGTAACGACATCATGATACGCCCGAAATCGTTGGCGCTTCTGGTGTATCTGATAGAGAACCCTGGCAGGGTCATAGACAAGGAAGAACTGATCGGCGCGATTTGGCCGAACTCCATTGTCTCGGACGATTCTCTCAGCCAATGCCTGAAGGACGTGCGCGCAGCCCTTGGAGTGGAAGCTGAAGGTCTTATCAAGACGGTACCGCGACGCGGCTATATCGTGGATGAAGGGCAGATCCGGTGCCGAAGCGAGCTTCCCCCACCGCAATCAGAGAAGCCTTCCATAGCGATCCTTCCCTTCCGGCCGCTGGCAAGCGACCGCGAGCACAATTGGTTCGCGGAGGGATTGACCGAGGACATTGCAACGGCGCTTACACGAAGTCGGCAACTGATGGTCGTGTCGAGGCTAGCCCGGCCTCCCGAGCCGAAAGTTTCGCGGTCGGTGGCCGAAGTCGCCGGCTCTTTCAGGGTCCGCTACGTCGTGGACGGCAGCATTCGACTGGTGGGGAATCGTCTACGCGTATCGTCCCAGCTTATCGACGCGCATTCAGGCTCAATCCTGTGGGCGGATCGCTTCGATCGATATGTGAACGATGTCTTCGCCATTCAGGACGAGATTACCGATGCGATCGTGAGACATCTCGAGATCAAACTTCTGCCTCAGGAGCGGCGCTCCATACAACTGTCCCGAACTGACAATATGGAGGCCTACACTTACTATCGGCACGGATGGCAACTGGCGCGCCATTGGACGAAGGCCTATCTGATGGTGGCGCGCCGGATGTTCACACAGGCGGCCGAACTCGATCCGATCTTCGCACGTGCGCATTCGGCCATTGCCCTGTGCGATTGTTATCTGCTGGAATGGTTCGCCAGCAACGAAACCCCCGGCTCCATTCTCGCCATGGCCGAAAAGGCGCTGGCGCTCGATGCGAACCTCGCGGAGGCGCATGTGGCCCGCGCCCTGGCTTTCCAGAAATCCGGCCGCATAGATGATGCCCGGACCGCCTATGCGGAAGCCCTGGCCATCGACCCGACCTGTTTTGAAGCGCGGCTGTTTGCTGGTTTCCTTGCCTGGACACAGGGGCAACGCGACGTCGCCATGGCGCAATTCGTCGAGGCGGCACAGCTGCGGAGGGAAGACTACCTCGGCCCGTATTTCGTTCTCGCCGCGATTGACAAAGCCGACCCCGAAAAGCTCAAATGGGCTCAACTCGCTCTCGAACTGGCGGAACATGCGGCAGTCCTTCAACCCGACAACCCCGCACCTTTGTCCCGGGGGGCTGTGGCGCTCTATCACCTCGGCAAATTCCAGGAAGCCGTCTCGTGGATCAAACGCGCCTTGATACTCGATCCCGACGATCCGATCACAAACTACAATGCCGCGGCGGTATACTCCGTCATCGGCGACCAGGCGACCGCGTTGCGATTTCTCGAAGCCTATGTCCAGCGCAGCTCGGAGGACATGGTTGATCTGGTCAGGAATGACGACGACCTCGCCGGCATCCGGAGCTATCCAGGGTACAATGAACTCCTGGCAAGGAGCTGGGGTCTCATTTCGTCGACCTGATGGCCGGTCCATCCTCCAGCACTGCGCTCTTACGAATAACCGCTGGCACCACTACGGCGCGATTTCGGAACTTTTCGCCGCAGATTCATGACATTCTCGCTGCCTCTTTCATAGCCGCTCCGGCAGGTCGATCCGGCCGGACGGCTCACCGGCAATGCTAAGACCAGAGGCGGAAAGCCGCCTCTGGTCTCGACCTCAATCGTAAGGGTGTCCCGCTTCCATATTGACTGAGCTGCCTTTTGCAGTGCCGAGCACTGGAGGACATGACGGGGGATGCCGACTATACCCCTATAGCCGCCGTCCTACGCCTCGCGCCACCTCTTGGACTACAGGGGGTGTTTCCCGACGCTCGGCATGTAAACTGATAGCCATCTAAGCCGAGGGAGGTAACGCCGGTGTCCCGATTTCTTGCTGTTTACACTATGAAGCCCGAAGACCTCGCGTCGTTTCGAAGCCTGTCTAAAGCCCAAGAAGGGATATCCGCTACAGTAGATCCATATGTGTCGCAGGCTTCAGGCATCCCGATTTGGACTGGCGCTTTGCCAGCGGGACAGCGGTGCGACCGACGATATCTCGGGTCGGGAGAGGGGGATCGAGCGACCGGTCACGAATTCGACCATCGAGCGGTCTTCCACTAAACTTGCTTCTATGTTTTGACGGGTCGTTTCCATTTTCTTCTTCAGGAAATCCGCTGAGACAATGTAGTCGGACCCGCGGGCGATCTTCTCGGCCATTTCCTGAGCCGACTTGCAGTAGTAGTGGTTCAGCTGGAGATACTCGTTTGAATAAAAACTTCGTTTCTTCCTGCCGTCCCTGGTCGTGCGAAATCCTGCGTCATTGACGGTGAGGTCGCCGAAGGACCGCGTCTTGAATTGGTGCACCGTAACCTCTACGACTTCGCAGGGATCTACAATGCACTTGAAGTTGGAGAGGTGCTTCGCTTTGCTGAGCGGATCGTCGTTGCGCCACGTATAGTTCATGACAACGGGGCCTTGCGGCCTCACCTTATGTCCGCCCGTGCCAAACATATGCCAAGGCAAGGAGACATTCGGAAATCCCTGTGTTGCTTCCAGCGCTTCCTCGATCGTGCCTCCCTTGCGCGGAAGCAAGAATTCGTCGACATCGATAAAAGCTATGCGGCTGAATCTACCGCCGAAAGTGCAGACGGCATGGGAGAAGGCGAGAACCTGGCTATTGATGAACCTCGATTCCAGGTACATCTTGCCGGACCATGGGATGATCGTAAGCTCGCCGGCAGTGAGAACCGACTGCAATATGCTGCATGTGGCATCGGTCGAGCCGTTATCATAAACGAGAAAGTGACTGATCCCTACGGCTTTATGAAACATCGCCCATTCTTCGATATATGATGCCTCGTCTTTGACGATTACGGCAATCGCGATTCCCGATCGGCCTGGCAGAGGCTTCGGCGGAATGATGGCAAGACTATTGATCGGAGTGCTCTTTCGTCTGAACCACGACATTTTGCCGCCTTATGTCCCTGGATTGGAAGAAGTTGAATCTCGTTTCAGGAAAGTCGCGCTATAATAGCGCTGGATGGGAATCAAGTGACGTCGCGGCTTTTTTGAGAGCCGGCCCTGGAAGGTCTCCATGTGAATTGACACAGGGTTTCTGGTGGTGCACAGCTTCGGACCGTCAGAGGAACTTTTCCCTCTCCATGAGAGGGGCGACCTTAAAAGAGGTCTCTGCACAGCCAAAATGAAAGGATCATCGATGAGAGATGCCGTTGCTCGAATTTTTGTCGGTTTTGATTCCAAAGAGGTAGTTGCCTATCACGTTCTATGCCAGAGCATTATAGAGCACTCCTCGATCCCTGTCGCCTTTTCGCCTATTGTCCTCGATAATCTGAGGGACATTTTCACGCGCGAGCGCAATGCGCTGCAGTCGACGGAGTTCTCCTTCTCTCGCTTTCTGGTTCCCTACCTCAGCAACTATGAGGGGTGGAGCATTTTCATGGATTGCGACATGCTGGCGCGCGCCGACATCGCAGAGCTATGGAATCTCCGGGATGATCGATATGCTGCGATGTGCGTGAAGCATGACTACGTTCCGAAGGTTGAAACCAAATTTCTAGGCCAGACTCAGACGAAGTATGAGAAGAAGAACTGGTCGAGCATGATTTTGTTCAACAACTCAAAGTGCAGGGCATTGACCAAGGACTTTGTCAACACGGCCACTGGCCTGCAGTTGCACCAGTTCAAGTGGCTAGAATCCGACGAGCAGATTGGCGATATACCCGTCACTTGGAACTACCTGGTAAACGAGTACGACAAGCGCGACGATGCGAAAATCGTTCACTTTACCGATGGCGGCCCGTATTTCGACGAGTACAAGAATGACGATTACGCCGACGAATGGTTTGCCATGCGCGAGCGCGTGCTTGCCGTCACCCAGAAGGCTGCCGGGAGCCCAAGTTGATCACGCCTACCGATCAAAGCGCAGGCACGCTTCAGCTTAAGGGCGCCGTCGCTGATCTCTCTGATACTATGGACTGGAAGAGGGTTTTCTCCCAGTTCTCACACATTGTCCTTGTCGCCAACAGCGGTCTAAATGACGTCCAACTGCTCGAGCGCCATTATCCTGCGAGCACCTTGTTCGTGTTCTTCAACAAGGTCTACAAAACCTTGTCTGAAGATTTCAAAGGCAACGCTATTCTGGTCTCGCGCGGTCAACCCGCGGGAGCAAATATCGTTTACAAAGGCGAAGTGGACGAGGTGCTCGCGTTTTTCGAGCAAGCGACATTTCTTGGCATTCTGAATCTCCGCTTGTCCTTGCTGGAAAAGCTGAACACGTCGGCCGATTTCCACGGCGCCCCGACCGGTCATCTCGATCTTGTTGGCTTCACCGACCGATTCTACACTCCCGGAAAAACCCCGACCAGCGGCTTTGCGATGGCGATGTGGCTGACAGGTATGAAGCTTCCCGGCTCTATCGTACTCGCGGGATTTTCAGCGCGCCGGACCGAAAAGTGGAGAGTGGTTGCTGCACATGATTGGAATTTTGAGCAAACTTGCTTTAGACTGCTTGCAAGGGCCGACAAGATTTCGATACATGATGGCGTTGCAATAAACGCTTACGAGAACTTGAGCGATCTCTTTCCGGAAATTTCAAAGACGGACATTGCCTTGGCCGCTGCAGAAGTGTTTTCGGAGCGTCTCGGGAACACCGATGCCGAGGTCGATAAACTTATCAGTCTGACGGGCGCGGCGCGAAAGATCGATCAGATGTTTAGATCGCTCAGACCGGCGTGGATGAAAAAAAAGAAGCCGCATTTTCCTGGGTCCAAAGCGGAATAGATCAACGGCGACTTTCATTGCTGACCGTCTGGCGTTCGGCCGCGGCCGCTTCCAATTCGTCGCATCGCTTCGTCCTTGAGGCAGCATCCGATATTTCAGGTTCCACGTTCACCAATTCACTACTTTACCTTGCAGTACCTGAGTAAATAAAACACTCACGGGGGGCGGATGAGCAGTATGCGTTCGCCAAAACTGGCTGGCCGAATATTGATGGTAGTTGCCAGGTTGGAAGTCGAGCTATTGTTCTCTGGAATACGAGCCGAAGCTGAAGATCGCGGCTGGGATGCTAGCTCCGCGAAGAGAGTGGCCCGACCGTAGTCAGAGGTTCGCGAGCCCCAGCGCCACGACTCCCTATTTGGGTGCGAGATTCGCAACAAGGTCCTGGCGTTTTCCATGGAACGCATAGTGGAAACGGAATGGGTTGTATTTTTTAAATATGCAACATCTATGCGGGGAAATTGACCTTTCGTTAACCAGGATATTTGCAATCTTGGCGAAATTAGATTCGCGTGCTGATTGCTGATCCTGGACCCCAACATGACCTCGATTTTAACAAACACAAGTGCTACCGCCGCTCTCCAGACGTTGAGAACGGCAAGCATCCAGCTTACGAAGACACAGAACCAGGCTTCATCCGGATTGCGCGTTGAGAAAGCCGCTGATAACGCGGCCTACTGGTCTATTGGCACAACCATGCGCTCCGATGTTAAGGCGCTTTCGGCAGTCAGTGATGCAATTCAAATTGGCGCGGCTAAGACCGATACTGCCTACGCCGCCACATCGTCTATCATCGACGTTCTCAGTGAGTTCAAAGCAAAACTTGTCGCGGGGAAGGAGCCGGGGGTAGACAAGTCCAAGGTACAAGACGAGCTAAACCAGCTTAGTGAACAAGCCGAATCGGTTGCGAAATCCGCCAGCTTCAATGGCCAGAATTGGTTGATCACCGACGCCACCACTCACCTGATGAAAACCCCTGACCTAACTGCGCAGGTGGCTTCGGCATTCGTCCGGTTCGCAGACGGATCGATCTCAGTGGAGCAGTCCGACGTAAATCTAAAAAATACGTCGATGCTGAACGCGGGTGGCGGCGGCATCCTGCAAAAGGAAATTGGCGGTCTTGGTGACATTGGCGGATTTAGAAACACCAACGCAAATTCCGTCGCGCACCAGGGGCACGAGAGCCATGACTTCACTGGACCTACAACTTTTGGCGCGACCGACAGCTTGGAATTCGATCTGATCCTTGATGCGGGTGCTCATACAGCGGGCGTTACTTACACCGCCCTGCGCATCGACAAAAGCGTTGTCGATGCGGCACTCGGAACAACGGACGGCATCATCCGCCGCGCTGATGATTTGCGAAAAGTGTTGAACAAGATTTTCGCTGACAATTCGATTGGAGCAACTGCCGACGAATGGCTGTTTAGCGGTGGACCGGCACCGACGTCGAATGTTGTTGAGATCGCGTCACTTGAAAGCTCAGGGCACCCGGGCTCGTCAATAAATCTTGCCAATTTCGTCTCAAATATCAGCGGGCACCCTGCAGGGTTTGCTATGGGACTTGAGAGCGTCAAAAGTAATCACGACAATATGTATCCATTCGCGAGCATCGACTATACGAAGCCGTTCACCGTTTCGGATACTGCCGAGATTTATTTCGATGCACAAGTCGGACCAGGAGCAACCCAATCGTTCACTATTAACCGGAGCGTTGTTGACGCAGCCCTCGGAACGACTGACGGCTACGTCGGCAATGCCACCGATCTTGCCGCAGTCATCCAGTATGTAACGAGTGGTATTGGACTGTCGGTCACGGCCTCCGGCTCGACCATCACGTTTGCTGCTGATCAGTCTGTTTATCCTGACGCTGGAAATCGTGCCGCGCGCGTCATGGTCGGAAACGTTCACTCCAGCCCACGTTGGACACTCGATTTCGATTTGTCGGAGGTGGATGTCACTGCCAGTGACTTCTCGGTTGACGACTACATTACAGGCATAGAGTACATGCTGAAGCGTTCAACAACGAGCGGCAGCGTTCTCGGATCGTTGAGCAAACGATTAGAAATGCAGGCGAGTTTTGCGGAGTCGTTGCAAGACAGCCTGAAGTCCGGGATCGGTCGTCTTGTCGATGCAGACATGGAATCTGTTGCTGCTCACTCGGCAGCGCTTCAGACGCAGCAGCAGTTGGCGATCCAGTCTCTCAGCATCGCCAATGCGTCGCCGCAGAATGTGCTGCAGCTGTTCCAGTAAAGAGAAGCCTGCCGGACCGATGGATGGGAACAGGGCAGTCTTGCTACCGAAGAGAACGATATTGCCCATAGGCATGCCCGCAGATGAAAAGCAACATTCCGACCCTCACTGTTTTTCGACGTTGAGTGGTGAAACTACACTGCACAACTCGATAGTGGGACTCAACACGAGCTCGCCCTGCCGCATCATCGTTCGCTGCGAACACAGGTGGTGCGGCTTGAGCCTACAGCGCTCCGCCACCGACATGCCCGGCTGTGGGCTTTCAGATACGATCCTGGCCTACAGCCACAATAAGCGTCCGGTTGGGGAATGCGTTGTCAATTCAGCTTTATGAGTCCTGCCTCTGTTGGCCTAAATCCGCAGTTCCGGTAGGAGGAGGTCAGATGCGGTGCGAAGTCGACATGCAACCACTTTGCTCCACGGACTCGGGCCACATTTGTCGCCTCTCTTACCATGCGGGTAGCTCGATACCCTGTTTTCGCGTCCGAGGGTGGACACAGGTATCGAGGATAAAGGCGTGAATGCCTCCGTCCCATGCGACGTTCACAAAGCCGACGAGCCGATTGTCTTCATGAGCCCCGATATGCGCGAGGCTGCGCGATAGAACGCCGGAGAAGTCTTTGGGCTCGCGGCGGCCCCAAGCTTCTAACCAAAGCATATTCAGGTCGTCTGCGGACGGAAACGGATCAATTTGAAGCATCACCATGTCGCCGCTATCCATTCACCGTTGGGAGATTGTCGTTGGCACGTCGTAAGCGTCCGGTGAAGCTGCCTTTGAGATTTCCGTCGAACACGTGAAGTTACGAGCGAGCAAACGGGAATTCATTGCGCGATTACATGCGACGAAAGAAGACCTTCCAAAGGACGCAATCGCAATCGACGCCACGCCACCAAGCGCACGCGTCGTGGACGGAATTCTTGAAAATGCCAACTAGATCAAGAAGTTCCAAGCCATGACGAGACACTGCAAGCGAGAGCCCTAATCAACTAAAGAGGCAATATCACGAAACATCGCTGTCGCGTCGCGCTTAGCTCGCGCAACATACTCTGCAGCAGCAACCTTTTCGGCATCGCTCCATTTGAACTCCGAGCTAAATGCTGTGCCCGCGTCTGTCGCCAGCAACCCCGGAATGCCTGCGTCTATCAGCATCCCGCGCGTCTTGGACGTGTTTGACGCAACAGCGACAAAGGGAGTATCGGCAAGAAGGCAGAGACAGGCGGCATGAAAACGTCCCGCGACAACGCCTTTTGCCTGGGCGATCGTTGCCAAAATCTCAGTCGCCGGACGGAAACGAGAAAAGTCTCTAGTCATGGCCCAGCGCTGCATCATGTTGGGTCGGAAGACCGACTTTCGAAAGGCCTTGTATGATATGCGCCCCGGAGAGCGATGAGGCGGAGTCCCCCTAACTTGGCCGCTCGGGGAAAATACCACACGAGGTCGCAGCTGTTGATCCATGAAGGGATTTTCCAAGTCGCTGGTGTTGAGATTCAAGAAAGTCGTATCCTTCCGTCGAATCGCGAGATCGATGATTTCCTTTTGCGCCACCTTGTTGGCGTTATCCGTGACAACAATTTGGGTATTCCGTTCTGTTCCGGACGTCGGAGCAAATACATTGCTTGAGATCGTCAAATCCGGCACCACATTGACGCTAAGGCCCATTGAAGTGGCGCTTTTTGCGCTCAGAGATTCCCTGACATAGATCTTGTCGAAAGAACTGCATGCCTTTGCGATAGCCTCGTCATTTCTTTCGAAAACCGAGTTTATGAGTACGCAAGCCACCCCCGCATCACGGCAAAAAGGCGCGACATCTGCGAGAGCCTTTGCCTGTTTGGTTGCATCATGGAGAGTACCTTCACCATTAACAATAACGAGGTCTGCCTTTCGCATATGTTCCTGTACAAGTGGCTGCTCACGCCAATCGACATGAACGGATGACGTCGCGCTAATTTCGATGCCCTCTTGAGAGGCGAGGTTTACAATTTGAGCTACAACGAGACGGCATCCCAGGTGCGGCTTTGTAGAGGTATCATTGATCAAAACGGCTTTGCGAATGGCCATGGAAAATCCTGAGAATACGAGAACATGTTTGCCTGCCTTGAGCAGAAGCGGAAGAAGATCAAGTGCCGTAAGAAGGCCAAAACTGGATCTACCCATCGTCGGCCATAAGGTCGCCCGACTGTAAGGCAGGGCTTTGATAACGCCAATTCTAAACACCTATAAAGACGATAATTATGAGGCAATGCGCCTGGAGCTCGGTCAATTGATTAGAGTGCCAACGATATTCTTTGCGACAACATCTGCACCTGCCCTCGTGAGGTGAAGTTTGTCGTAAATATAAGCCTGGCCTCCGGATGCCAAAACACAGTTATTGTCAGTTGTGCGGCAAAAAGAATGCGAGGGAAAAACCCTGACTATATTGCCACCCTTTATGCTGTCCAGGTAATCAACTGCGTCTTTCGCCTGGGAAGAATATTTTTCCTTAGAAACCGAAACTGTTGGCTTCAGGTTGCCGGTTAGCATTAGTTTGGCGACCTTGGCCACAACCTGTGAATCTCCTCTGGGGACAGGGTACAGCAAAACAACCCGAATGCCGGCTTCCTGTAGTTCATTCACCGTCGATTGAAGCGCTTCGCGCACCATGGCTTTCCCCTTCGAAGACGCAAGCGTGATTTGTTGTTTGTTGAGCACCAGGTTCTTCTCGTCGAAAAACGTGATCCACGCCCCAGCCAGGATAACTGTTTTAACCCCACTGGCTTTGATACGTTCGAATGCAGTCCGAATATAGTTTGGACAGCCTTGTGCGGACTCTCCACTGCTCTTAATTCCCACAATTGGAGCGCATGCGGTATGTGTCATCTGCTCCAAAGCAATGCCGTGTCGATCGAGTTGCGCGGCTAGAGAGGGGCTCAGTGACGAAGCTATGGAATCCCCTACGATCGCGTAGCTGGAATCATGCTCAGAATTATAAACGCAACTTGGTTCCGGCAATTGAAGCGGAGAAGGGTCCTTAAATGCTAGACAGCGTCGATTCCATGCGTTCTCTTGAATAAAATTAGAAATTTGCGGTGGTAGCCGGGAAGGGGCGCCTTTCGTGAGGTTTCCGTAGATTCCAAAACTAACAAGCGCGATTGTAAAGACAGCGCAGCCACCGACGAATCCTTTGCTAAGATGAACTTCTTGATCAGGCTTGCGTCTGAATGGCAGCTCAATGAAACGGTATGTGCAATATGCCAATGCCAAGGAGACGACGATCAAGGCGAACATCGTCATTCCGTTTGGCACGTCTACGCTGCGAATTTTAGCAAAAGCAAACAGGGGCTGATGCCACAAGTACGCGCTGTAGCTGATCGTGCCCACCATCACTAGAGGTGGTAGTGATAGGCTATTTCCTACAAAATTCCCGCTTCTCGCAAATGTTAGGACTAAACATGTTCCAGCTACTGCCAGACTTGCTGCGGGGAACTGAGAGCTCTCATCGAAACAGATAACCGCAGCGCCGATAAGGATGATCCCCGCGCAAGCCCACCATCCGTGATCGCGTTCTCGGCCGCCGGAGAAGACAGCGCAGGCCCCTCCAAAGAAAAACTCCCATGCTCGTGTCGGAAGAAAATAAAAGTTCAGTTCGGGATCATATTTCGAGCATATGTAACTTACTATAATACTGACTGTGGCTCCTGCCACTAAAAATAGTAGCGTTGCGTTCTTCTTGTATGTCTTCTTGCCTATTACACGTAGCAAAAACGGATAGATCGCGTAAAACTGCTCCTCGACCCCAAGGCTCCATGTATGAAGTAGCGGCATTTGGGCCGTTTCAGGCGAAAAATACCCACTTTTTGTCCAGAAGAAGATATTTGATACCGACAGGCATGCTGCAATAACTGAATCCGAGAACGCGCGTAATTCCGCTGGCATCATCCAATACCACGCGGCCGGTACACAGCATGCGATTACAAAAAAAAGAGCGGGTAGAATTCGCCGCGCACGCTTTTCGAAAAAGCGTGCGATGCTGAATGTTCCTGCCTCTATATCCCTTAAAATGATCGATGTTATCAGATAGCCGCTAATCACAAAAAATACATCGACGCCGATAAAGCCTCCGGGCAGAGCATTTGGATACGCATGGAAAACAATCACGGACAAGACAGCTACGGCGCGAAGTCCTTCGATCTCTGTCCTGTATTTCATAAATCGGCGCCCTCGAGTGATTGAGAAGTCGAGGTCATATTTGAATGAGCAAAAATAGCAATATCGAGGCGGCTCCTTCAATCGGGGCGCTTCCGGTAAGCCACAGCGAAATATCTGGACCAGCAAATGCCGCAGCGTTTACACGCTCTTGATGGATGTGCGCCGATCATCAGCAGAATTCGCTCCTGAGGCCACGTCCCGTTGTCAAGCTTGAAGAGTACCCGCTATCCCCTCATTGTGACCTGCGACCAAGAAGTATCCTCGGGCGGGGACCGCCTTGCGAAGTTCCGGGTCTCCCGTCAGTCTGCGCACTCCATCGACCTAGTGTGGCTATACGTGGCATTAACGCATTACGCCGGCATTCCATAGCGGTATGCCGATCGCTGAGGAAACTTGAGGGTCCGCGGTGTAAAGCGGCCACCCATCGCGCAACAGCTTGCTGAAAACCATCTCGTCCATCGTTTGATGAAGTCGCCCAAGATTTTCGTCATTGTACGCATGCCCGGTGGACCGAGGATTAATACCGGTAATTATGACTTCACTCGCGCCATGGCAAAAGGCAAACAGCACCGCATTTACCCCGTTGGAACACTTTTCACTCGCGTCCATTTCCGCAGTCTTTAGGCCGCAAACTTTATCGAGTAGCGCCATTCTTTCGTACTTGTTGACAAGCGTTAGACTCTCGTACTGGTAGTGAAATGCGCTCAAGCCCGCCTTGAGTGCTTCCTCACCCTCCGGCCAGAGAAAGACATATAAGGCCTTTGTGGACTGCCCCCGCAGCACCCGGCGAACCTCAACCGCGTTGGTATTTTGACCTCTGATCTGGTTGAATTGCATGAATGTAATGTCTGGTCTCTCGATGCCCCAGCTTTTTGTGACAGCCTGAGACCCGTTGACTGTCACAATGCTATAATTGCGATCTAATCCAGCAGGGAGATTTGCTTGCGGGGCAGATCCAACCACGACTACGGGACCGCGAAACGGACTGCGTAAATCCGGAGGGCTTGGCCGTGCAAGTTTGTATTTTAGTGTTCGGTACACCCGCTTGCGAAGTTGACTAATGTTCATAATAACTCAAGGATTTCATAGAAGTAGGCAGTTCGCGTGACAGCCAGTTTTCTACCGGTCAGTTCGACGTTCGGCAGTCGAGATACGGTTTTGTTCTCGTCGTGATTATTACCTTGACACTTCTAGTAGTCGCAAGCCAATAACTTTGCAAAGACCACACTTTGAACAATCACACGCGCGGGGCGGCCTTCAGGAGACGCTACAGATAGCGAAGATTTCAAGCGCCCGCTCGGCCTTGCTAAGAAAACGATCAGGTAGCGTTGTCATGGGAGAGATATTTCACTCAGCAAACCGCCCGTTGTCACGATCCATTATTAAAATCGGCGTTAGGCTGTTTCTCGGCCGATCTAAAAGCCATTTTCAAGATTGGCTGCCGGGGCTCAAAATAATTTCCCCCGAGGAGCGGCAACAAGCCTTAATTCGTTATCGGTCGGTCGATATTGTTGAAACGCTGGCTTTTGCCGATGTCAATCCAAACAAGCCTGACTGTGTTTTTATCGTCGGCAGCGGCCCGTCAATCAACCAGTGCGCAATTGAGAAGATACCGGCCGGCAGTGCGTTGTTACTCAACGGAGCGATAAGCCTTATTGGATCAAAGATACAAGAGCCGCTCGCTGTAGTTGTGGAGGATGAGCGCTTCGTGTGGAGGCATTTCACTCTCCTTAAGGAAAAGGTTCCTCAGAACCTTCCATGTTTACTATCGATCAGCGTCATTCGAGCGATTTGTGAGATTGACAGTGCCTGGCTTCGAGACAGAAAGGTCGTGCTCATCAGAAACATTCTTGCACCATATGGGCAAAAACGACGTTCAGAAGTGGCTGTTCAAAGCGGCTGGCTTTTCCGGAGTGAGAATTCGGCAGTATCGATAGATCCTGACAAAGGCATATTCCCCGCGGGCTCTGTCGCCGCAACTGCCATGCAATTTGCGTTAGCGTCGGGCGCGACACGCATTGGCCTTTTTGGTATAGATATTTCGAACGCGAATCTCCCTCGGTTTTACGAAAATGAGACCTCCTCCGCTTATACTGGAATTTTATCGGCGGAGCGTCGTATTCTCGCGTTCTTCGCGGCGGCAAAGCAGTATGCAGGTAGAAAGTCCATTGAATTGGATTGTTTTTCGCCCGTTTCCGCATTGCTGAAAATCGGCTATCGCTACGACGGACGCTTCGAAAACGACTGACTATTCTCCAGTCAATGGTCCGGGTTGGAACCCGATCCTTCGTTCAATGACGCGCGCTATACGCTTGGCTTCATTTAGCGGTGAATACGAATAAGCCTCAAGTCGACCTTCGAACGACCGCGTCAATTTCAATGTTTCTCGCAGATCCCGATGAAAGCGCTCAAACTTCACCAGCCTATCGCCGGGAACAGCTGACAGATCCAAGGAATATACCGGTCGGCCGGTCACTAGCGCCTCGCATGGCATTGTCACTGAATCCTTTGTGATGAGAAAGGCGTCAGCCGCCGCGACGTAGTCAATGTAAGGATTTGGCTCACATCGATCCCAAACGGTGACGGTTGGTGATTCCATCTCGCGTAGTCTTCGCAAAGTCTCATCGTCGGATCTTCGAGATGTTGACACGAGAACTTGCCAGTCGCCGTCTGCAAGAGTTCTAACTGCGTCCTGGATGCCGCTTATCGCCCGATCGTCATAAACGTAGGCACCGTTTGAACCTCCCACGAATACGGAGGCTATTTTGCGTCCGTGCGGACTATACCGGCGCCTGGCATTTTCCCGCCGGAGCAGTATCTCTTCGGCCCGGAGCCGATGTGGCACGCCTACCATCCGCTCGTATTGCGGCAGTTCATCGAACTCATTTGTCCAGTCATGATTGGATACGAAAACCAAATCATAACCGGATACCCTCGGACGCTGGAGATGCACTATAAACGGCCGGCTTTTGAAGGCTCGTTTCATCTTTATGACGTGGCTTTCAGACCTAAAACCACAGGAAATGATGACATCAGGCCTTGCTTCTCGTGAAGAGAACAAACGCGGCGAAAAATATTTTGAGATGCCGTGTTTTACTACAACGGGTTTTTGAAGGACTGGCCCACCAAAATTATTCGCTACGCCGGTGCATTGAGACATCGTACCAATTTTGGACTCGCTGACAACCCATGCGTTGAGCAGGTCGCTCTTGACCGGATCCATTCTAATTACCCTGTTCGAGACCACGTGGCTGACGTAGTCCCTTCGCTTGTTTTCCGAGGTCATGTTGTTATCAAGCCGTCTCACGGATTCCAAGTGAGGTTCACCAAGTGAGTATCAGGAGACCAGATCAGGATTCTGCGACATTTTTCGTGTCTGGCAATATCCCAAGGCGGCAAACGCTCGCAGGCCAAAACGAGGACGGCCACGTGATCTCGTGGCAGCAGCGTGACGTCAATCTGCTGCCCGACCCCATTCTAAACTTAATGGCAGTCGCGTTCCGCCGCAGCGTTTACATGAATCTGATGGCTATGCAAGACGACCAGCCGAATGCTTCCCGGCAGATGCGCCGTTTTGTCAGGCGCGATGAATACTCGACTTTCCGGTCATTGGCCGGTAATACGCCAGCTCGAACCTTATCGCTTGGCTGAGCCGGCGGGGAATTCATACGAGCGCTCATGTCTCCAGCAAAACAGAACGTCCGCACTCTTGAGATATTGAAGCGGGTGGTCTCCGAAAATTTTAGGGACCATATTCCAGGCTATAGCTTCGCGATAGCCTGCCTCGCTGCGGTCGCGCTTTCTACTGCCTATACGGCTTACGTGATGAAGAGCATTGTCGATGAGGCCTTCGTCAGTAAAGACGCGGAGCTCGTCGGGCTAATCTGTCTCTCGCTCTTCGCCGCATTCGTCATCCGAGGATTTGCAAGCTATGGTCAGGCTGTTGCTCTTTCAAGGGTCAGCAACGGTATCGTCGCCCGCTACCAGAAGCGGCTTGCGGCCCATCTAATGACGCTTCCGGTCGAATTTTTCGACCAGCGACGGTCGGGGCAGGTCGCTGGGTTATTGAGCCAGAATATTTCCGGCATACGCGACGTTCTCAATCTGACGGTTACGTCGACGGCGAGGGACATGCTCTCCTTCGTCTCGCTGCTCGCAGTGATGGTCTATCAGGACCCGCTGCTAAGTACCGTCGTTTTGGTGATGGCACCGGCGCTGCTCTTCGGGCTCAGGTATTTTTCACGTCGCCTCAAAGAAGTTGCGGCAAGAGGCATCCGGCTCAACAGCATTTTCTTCGGAACTTTGCAGGAGACGATCCAGGGCATTTCCGTGGTTAAGGCTTTTACGATGGAGCGCGCGCTGGAGGCCCGGGTCGAAAACGTCATCATTGCGGTCGAGAATCGAGCCAATCACCTTGCCCGCCTCTCCGAACGCAATGCACCCGTAACCGAGAGTTTTGCCGGCCTCATGCTGGCCGGTGTACTTGCTTATGCCGCCTATCGCTCGATCTATTTCAACGTACCGCCGGGTGCCTTCTTCTCTTTCTTCACGGCGCTGCTGCTGCTCTACGATCCACTGCGCCGTCTTGCGAAGCTGCAGGTGCAGATGGAGCGCGCGGCCGTCCACGCACGGATGATCTATGAAGTGCTGGACATGGAGCCACGCCAGCGCGACCTGCCCGATGCTAAGCCGCTGAGGCCGACGGAGGCACGGATCGAATTTCGCGACGTCTCCTTCGCTTATGGCGCCGATAGCGTTCTCAACGGCGTCAGCTTCGTCGCCGAAGGCGGTAAGACGACAGCGCTCGTCGGCCCGTCCGGCGCCGGAAAATCGACGATCATGAATCTGATCCCGCGCTTCTATGATCCGGCGGGCGGCGAGATCCTGATCGACGGGCAGGACATCGCCCATGTCACCAAACAGTCGCTGCGTGAGCAGCTCGCCTATGTCTCGCAGCAACCCTACCTCTTCGAAGGCTCGATCCGCAACAATATCCGATATGGCCGGCCGGATGCGACGGATGCCGAGGTCGAGGAAGCCGCACGGCTTGCCTACGCGCATGATTTCATCTTGGCGCAGCCGCAGGGCTACGATACGCCCGTCGGCGAAAGCGGCGTGACGCTGTCGGGCGGCCAGCGCCAGCGCCTGTCGATTGCCCGCGCGCTAGTGCGCAACGCTCCGATCCTCTTGCTCGACGAGGCAACCTCCGCTCTCGACACCGAATCCGAAGCTGCCGTCCAAAGGGCTCTCGACGAAGCGATGACCGGCCGCACCGTCGTCGTCATCGCCCACCGGCTTTCCACCGTCGTGCGCGCCGACAAGATCGTCGTCATGCAGCAGGGCCGTGTCGTCGAAGAAGGCAATCACGAGACGCTTTCGAAGCTTAATGACGGTCTTTACGCTCGGCTTAGCCAGTTGGGATTCAGTGCGTAAAATCGTTGCGGTTCAGAACTCGCGCGGAATTTGGTGTCTTCGCCACAAACCCGTAGTGCCTTGTGCTCGAACGGGAGCTGCCGCCAACGATGTCGCCGAGGGCGCGCGGTGACCTTACAACGCGCTTCCGCAAGAATGCGATATGATAAAAAACGCATCCTAGCCAGCTGCTTAGCTTAGAATTGCACGGAAAATCAGACTCTCACTCTGATGATGTCAGGAATTTCGAGGGGGATGTGCGCCTCGTGGGCGGCATCGATGAAGGCTTGCCTTGCTTGCTCTTTCGACGTTCTTCCCTCAGCTACGCCGATGCATACTTCCATGGCATCGAAAAATGCTTTGCCATCAGAGACTGGCCAATACCGGAGAAGCATATCTAGGGCTTCCCGGGTATTTGTAATAGTGTAGAGTTGTCCGCTTTTCTTGCAGACGATCATTACCGGCTGAACCCATTGCGCACTGTCCATGGCTCGCCCCACAACCTATCGGCAAGTTAACTCTCGCTGGAATCTTGCGCAGGCGCAAGCGGATTCAGAGGCTGGATTAAGTTCTCATCGATCCAAGAAGGCACAAAAGAACGCGGGGGAGCACTTACCGCGCTCATGCAGTGTTTTGTTCGATAAAGCCTGAACGCAAAGCGGTTTCCGGAGCCTTCGCACGGGAAAGTTCCTGCAGGAATTGTTCCATCAGAGGAGAATCTCCAAAGCGCCGATAGTTGCGTTCGGAGGCCAGCGAAAACTCGGGTTTGGTTTGCACCAATCGCGCCATTGCAACCTGGGCTTCCGCCACATCCCCGCGACCCGCCAACAATGCGGTTCGGATCAGCAGGCAATCCGCGTCCTGCGGCGCACGGATCAGGCACTCTCCAATGACGCTGTCTGCCTCTTCCAGACGACCAGCGGCATAAAGTGCCTGGCCGTGGACATAGGTGTAGTATTCCGGCGCCATAGGGTGTAGGCGCCGCGCGCGTTCGGCATTGCTTACTGCCTCGCGGTAAGCTCCGAAACGGACCTGCGCCTTTGCCAAGGCCATCAGGCTGTCAGGGTCGTTGGGGTTGAATTCCACCGCGCGACCCGCGGCCTGCATGGCGCCGGGATAATCACCGCTGACTGCAAGACCGAAGCTCAAAACCTGGTAACCAATGGCAAGGTTGGGATCGAGACGGATGGCCTGTCGCGCCTCGCTCAAGCCCGTCTCCACGTCGGCCATCGTGGCTCGCCCGCTTACGCCTTGCGTCATGTCGATGATGTAGGTCATGCCGAGATGGGCTCGCGCCAACGCATATCCCGGATCGAGCTCCAACGCGCGATGATAGAGTGCTCGCGCGGCAAGAAGCGCTTCTTTGTCTTTCGAACCATGTTTGTAACGGTCGCGCGCCTTAAGGACGAGATCATAAGCCTCCAGGTTTTCGGTTGGCCGCTTTGAGGCGTCGGCAACTTCGGATTCGCGAACATATGATACGAGGTGCGAAACAATCTCGGTCGTGAGTTCCGTCTGTACGGCAAAGACGTCTGCGACGCGGCGATCGTAGCTTTTCGACCACAGATGGGCGCCGCTGCGCGTATCAATCAGCTGTGCTACGACGCGAAGCTGATCACCCACTCGCCGCGCGCTGCCTTCCACGACATAGCCAGCATCCAACTTTTCGCCGACTTCGCGAATATCGGTTGCCTCTCCACGCAATGCGAATGTGGAATTGCGAGCGATCACTTGAAGCTCGGGATTGCGTGCCAGTTCCGTGATGATGTCTTCCGTGAGGCCATCGGCAAAGTAGTTCTGTCCCGTATCGCCACTCATATTGTCGAAGGGAAGCACGGCAACTGAGGGACGCCGATCCATATCGCTGACGCCGGACAGCCAGGTAACCCTGTCGGCGATCGTTTCTGTCATCGCCCTCAATCCAGGAATCTGGGTTGCTGCGATCACAAGGAAGAGGACGCTTAAGCCAATCGCATAGGGCGCCGCCCAGCGCGACCGGTGCAGGGCGCGCGTGAGGCGCCTCAATCCGTTACCGCTGGCGTCGTCTAATCTGACCGCATAGACCTCTAGTTGCTCGGGGATGTTTTTGACTTGCCGGAAGCCAATTCTTTGGAAAAGGTCACTACGACCGCGGTCGGCGCTCCGCACGACCGCAGCACTGACAAGGATGCTGCCAGGCTCGGCCATGGATTCAAGCCGCGACGCGACGTTGACGCCATCACCAAACATGTCGCCATCATCTTCGATGACATCTCCAAGATTTATACCGAGACGCAGATTGAAAGGCCTTTCGGCAAAGCCGACCTGGATGCCGATAGCCGCATCAAGGGCCTCATTCACGCTTGGAAATGCGGCAAGGAACCCGTCGCCGGCGCTCTTGAAAATTCGGCCACCGTGGCGCTCGACCGACGGTTTGATTACATCGTCGAAAACTGAACGCAGCTCAGCATAGGTCGTCGCCTCATCCTCGGCCATGAGGCGGCTATATCCGGCGATGTCGCCGGCCATGATTGCAGCGAGCTTTCGTTCCACGTCGAGTCCTCGTTACTCCGGCTGAAGATTACAGCATGGTCGCGATCTCAGCCATTCACAGTTGAGTGCGCACAAGGTTTCAGCCGTGGATGCGACCTGCATGGCCCTTTGAAACAGACGCCAGTTTTTGAGCTTGGTGCGAGCGTTGCTCTGCCAACACGGCCTGCCTTCGGGTGGGAAGAAAAGGATATCAGCCCTTGCGCTTGGCCGTTCCTGAAATCCATTTTGCCTGCTGGCCGCTCAAAAGGGCGCGATAGCGTTCCTGGCTCGCGGTCAGGTGGGCGCGCATGGCAGCGCGGGCAGCTTCCGGGTCGCTTGAGGAAATCGCCTTCAGGATTGCCAGATGTTCGCGCTGCAGACCTTCCTGATAGTTGCGCGATAGCATGCTGTCGGTACCCCAGGGCGAAGCGACGTCGCAGGGGATCGCCCGCATACCGAGTGCATCGAGAACCTCGACATAATAGGAGTTGTTCGTAGCAGCCGCAATTGCGCGGTGGAAAGCAAAGTCGCTCTTGCCCGTTGCCTCGCCACGCTCAAGCAGCCGGTCGAATTCGAAGAAGGCTTCGTGGATCTGTGCCTCCTGGGCGGCATTGCGCCGGAGGGCAGCCAGCCCCGCACTTTCAATCTCGAGCCCCATGCGCACCTCGATCACGTTAAGCGCATGGGAGATCTTGTTACCGACGTCGAGGGTGATCGAACCGAAGGCAAGCGTCGGGTGGTCTTTGACGAAGACGCCCGCACCTTGCCGCGCCTCGACGAGTCCATCGGCGGCAAGGGTCGCAATCGCCTCGCGGACAACGGTGCGGCTGACGCCGAAGAGCTCGCCCATCCGGCTTTCCGTCGGCAGCTTCTGGCCGGGCGCGTATTCCCCGGACAAGACCTGCGCGCGGATGGCCGAAACCACGCTTTCGGAGAGTTTCGGCCTTCGCTCGATCCTCAAATCAACGGCTGTATCGGCCGCCATGTCGCTCTCCTACTTGAACGCAGCCGGCAGCCACAGTGAAATTGCCGGGATATAGGTGACCAGTCCAAGCACCACGAGGCCTGCGCCGTAGAACGGCCAGATCGAGCGCATAGCCTCCCAGACCGAAATCTTGCCGACCGCACAAGCCACGAATTGCACCGCGCCAACTGGAGGCGTGTTCAGTCCGATGCCGAAATTCAGGATCATGATCACGCCGAAATGCACCGGATCGACGCCGTAGGCCTGCGCCACCGGCAGGAAGATCGGCGTGCAGATGATGATCGTCGGTCCCATGTCCATGAAGGTGCCGAGCACAAGCATCAAAACATTGAGCAGGAGCAGCACAGTCAGTGGATCGTCGGCTACGGCCTTCATCCAGACCACCAGCGACGCAGGCACTTTAAGGAAGGCCATCAGCCAGGAGAAAGCGGCGGCGGTGCCAATGATCAAAAGCACCATTGCCGTCGTGCGCACGGCGCCTTGCGTGGCGTGGACGAAGTCTTTCCAGCTCATCTGGCGGTAGACGAAGACGGTTACGAGCAGCGCGTAGAGCACAGCGATGCACGAGCTTTCCGTCGCCGTGAAGATGCCGGACCTCACCCCGCCGAAGATGATGGCGATCAGCAGGAGCCCGGGCAATGCGACAGCGAGCAGATGCGCCACCATGGTAAAGCCGGGGAACGGCTCCGTCGGATAGCCGCGCGAGCGCGCGACGATGTAGGCAGTCACCATGAGTGCAGCTGCAAGCAAAAGGCCTGGCAGAATGCCGGCGGTGAACAGGTCGGCGATGGATATTTTGCCGCCGGCAGAGATCGAATAGATGATCATGTTGTGGGAGGGCGGCAGAAGCAGCGCGATCAGCGCCGCCATAGAAGTGACGTTGACGGCGTAGTCCGCGCCATAGCCGCGCTGCTTCATCTGCGGGATCATCAGGCCACCGACAGCTGCGGCTTCCGCCACCGCCGAACCGGAAATGCCGCCGAACAAGGTCGCAGTGACGATGTTCACCTGGCCGAGGCCGCCGCGCACGTGGCCGACGAGGGAAGCAGCGAAGGAGACGATGCGGCTCGCGATGCCACCGCGCACCATCAGATCGCCGGCGTAGATGAAGAAGGGGATGGCGAGCAGCGAAAACACGCTCATGCCGGAATTGAGCCGCTGGAAGACGACCAGCGGCGGCAGGCCCATGTAGACCACCGTGGCGAAGCTGGCGACGCCGAGGCAAAAGGCGATCGGCGTGCCTATCAGCATCAGAGTGGTGAAGACACCGAACAAGATCCAGAGTTCCATCGCACTACACTTTCAAATTGACGTTCGGGTCGGCATTGATGTTTTCGATCTCAACCGCGATTTCGGCCGGCAAAACCTCGTCCAGCGCATCGTCGATCGGTTCGCCGGCGAGGCGGAGCGCGATGCGCTCCAGCGAGAAGATCACGGCCAGCACACCGCCGCCGGCGAGCGGCAGATAGTCGAACGCGCCGGAAATACCCAAGGACGGCAAGGTGGTGTTCCAGGTCAGGCTCATGAGCGCACCGCCGTACCAGATCATGCCGGCGCCGAAGGCGAGAATGACCACGTCCGAGATCATGCGCAGGACGCGCTTGCCGGATTTCGGCAGCACGTAGAGCAGTACGTCGAAACCAAGGTGGTTGTTCTCGCGGATGCCGACGGCAGCGCCGAGGAAGATGAACCAACTCATCAGCATGACGGAGCCCGGCTCCGTCCAACTCGGCGAGTCATTCAGCACGTAGCGGCAAAATACCTGCCAGGCGACGAAGGCCGTCATCAGCACCAGGCCGGCGCCGGCGAGCCACAGCGCGGCGTTGCTCAGGCGGGCCAGGAAGTTGACGGCGGGTGTTAGGCTATTCGACATAAAGGACCTCGTCGAATTGGGCGTTCACTCTCCCTTATCGGGAGGATCGATGAAGATATGCGCGAAACGGCGAGGGAACCGGGGTGGAGGTGACCGCCCACCCCGGTCGTTACGTCGCCTTCCCGCAATAAAGGGAGGCAAGGTGCGACTACTGCACCGCCTTTACATCCTCGACCATCTTCTTCAGCACGTCGTCGGTGACGTGCTTCTCATAAACCGGGGCCATGGCGTCGATGAAGCCCTGCTTGTCCGGCGTGGTGATCTGCGCGCCGAGCTTTTCCACATTGGCGCGCGATTCAGCGACCTTGGCTGCCCAAAGCTCGCGCTGCTTTGCGACGCTGTCCTTGGCCGCCTGTTTGAAGATCTCCTGATCCTCCGGCGTCAGTTTGTCGAACGCGACCTTGTTCATGACGAACACCTCCGGCAGGATCGTGTGCTCGTCGAGCGAATAATTCTTCGCCACTTCGGCGTGCTTGGCAGTGTCGTAGCTCGGGAAGTTGTTTTCCGCGCCGTCGATGACGCCCGTTTCGATCGCCGAGTACACTTCGCCATAGGGCATCGGCGTGGCGTTGGCGCCGAGGGCCGCCACCATGTCAACGAAGATGTCGGACTGGATAACGCGGAACTTCAGGCCTTTCATGTCGGCAACCGTGCTGATCGGCTTCGTCTTGTTATAGAACGACCGCGCGCCCGCGTCATAATATGCCAGTACCACGAGGCCGGCCGGTTCGAACGCCTTCTTGATCTGGTCGCCGATCGCGCCGTCCATAACCTTGTGCATGTGCTCTTCCGAACGGAAGATATAGGGAAGCGCCGGAACGATGGTTTCCTTCACCGTCCCGTTGAACGGCGCCATCGAGATGCGGTTCAGCTCGATCACGCCCGAACGCACCTGCTCGATCGTGTCCTTCTCCTCGCCGAGTTGGGCGGAATGATAGACTTCGACCGAGTAGCGGCCCTTTGTGCGCTCCTTCACCAGCTCGCCGAAATATTTGACGCCCTCAACGGTCGGATAGCCGTCCGGATGCGTATCGGACGATTTCAGCACCGTTTGAGCGCTGGCCGCGCTGCCGATGAACGAGGCGGCAACCATAATACCCGCCGCCAGTTTAACTAAGTTTTTCATGCTTTCCTCCCGTTTTGCATGACGATTTAATGTTTTAAAGCCGGTACGCCATCCTTGCGCGCCTAAGGAAGGCCGTCGCAAAGCTTTCGTCCTCCTTCCGGCGATCTCCCGCGATCGGACGCTGGTGGCCCGCCACGATTGAGAAGCTTCACGGAATTAGAAAAGGGCTCATCGAGGGCATACCGACATATCTCGGGCCCCTTTAGGCTCACGATGGCGCGCGCTGTTTACCTCTGCACAGAGGCACGTGCGCTCTTCTCCTGGATACAGAAGATTTGGATCGATCAGCCCCCTCATTCTTGCCGCTCCTCCAACCGGCTCATTATGGCTAGAACCAGCAAGGTGTAATGTCAACATACAAAACCTACGCACTTGTATGATGAATTTTTTGCGCCGCCGCGCCGTTTCTCATCGGTCAGGGCGCGGGAGAAACAGGCAGAGGAAGTTGGAGATCTGGCCACATCGAGGACGTTGACAAGCAGCTGAATGCGGGCATTCCTGTATCGACCGACTGAAAGAGCTGGAGAGATTGAGTTGGCAAAATTGCGCATCGGGCTGATCGGTCTCGGCATGGCAGCAGCGCCGCATGCCAAAGGGCTGCTCGATCTTAAAGATAGGGTGGAGGTCGCTGCCGCCTTCAGCCCGACGCCTGCGAGGCGGCAAGCATTTTCAGAAACTTATGGTTTTGCGACTTGCGAGGACGCCGGGACAATATTCGCCGACCCGTCGATAGCTGCGGTCATGATCCTGACGCCGCCCAATACGCATCTTGAGCTGGTGCGGCGGGCAGCCGAATCAAACAAGCATGTGCTTCTCGAAAAGCCGCTGGAGGTCACACAGGAGCGGGCGAGGGCGCTGGTCGAGGTGACGGAGCATGCCGGCATAAAGCTGGGCATCGTGCTTCAGCATCGCTTTCGTCCGGTCAGTATTGCACTTGCCGCACTGATCCATGAAGGGCGCCTCGGCGAGATCGTCAGCGCTTCGGCGCGTCTCCACAACTGGCGGCCGCAAAGCTATTATGATCAGCCAGGACGCGGCACGCGGGCTCGCGATGGCGGCGGCGTGCTTCTTACCCAGGCCATCCACACACTTGACCTTCTGGTTTCGCTCGCCGGCCTTCCGGAGGAGGTCAGAGCCTATACGACAACCAGCAAGGTGCACCGCATGGAGACGGAAGATCTGGCGATGGCAGCCATTCGCTTTAAAAGCGGAGCAATAGGCACCGTAAGCGCTACCACCTGTGCCTACCCCGGATATCCGGACGAGATCGACGTCATCGGCACGCGCGGCATGGCCCGCCTTGACGGGCGACGTCTTGCCGCTTCCTTCCACGATGGAACCGAAATCTCAATCGAAGACGAAGCAGCCGGCGGTGCCGGCGCCGATCCTATGGCCTTCCCGCACGACCATCATCGCTCTGTGCTTGCCGATTTTCTCGATGCCGTTGAGCATGGACGCGAACCGTGCGTCAACGGGCGCGAGGCCCTGAAAGTTCACCGCCTCATTGACGCCATTCTCGCCGCCGCTCAAAGCGGCCAGTCGGAACATCTGTAAGCTTCCGCGAGTATCAAGCCGGCAGGGCAATCTCCGTCTGGTGCTGGAACTGGTTCAGGAACTATCCTTCTTCGCCGGAGTTGAGCGGTGGAAAGGAGAAACCGACATGCCAGCAAAATCCAAAGCACAGCAGAAGGCGGCTGGAGCAGCCCTCTCGGCAAAGCGAGGCGAAACACCGAAAAGCGAACTCAAGGGGGCTTCCAAGCAGATGGTCAAATCCATGAGCGAGAAACAGCTCGAGGAGTTTGCCGCGACCAAGACCAAAGGAAAGCCAGAGCACGCGCCCCGGAAGGGGTAGGATAACTGCGTCAAAGACGACCATCGGTCAGAACGCAATCGCCAAAAGGCTCGAACTCGCGAGGGCTATGAAACTGGTGCCGTGACTGCCGTTGTCTCCGCCTGCAAGGGGACAATCGTTGCGCCGGTTTCCACGCTAAAACAGCTTGAAAGGCTGATAAATGCAGGAAAATCTGCGCGCCGGCCTTTGCCGATACCTTGCTGCCGGTTTTCCCGTCGAGTAGTCATAGTGCCGGTGGCCTTCATCCCCGGCATCTCCGGCGAGCTCTTCCGCCAGTTCGCCGTGTCGGTATCCTCGTCGGCTGTCGCCTACTTGACGGCTGGTGAAGTCGAACCGCCTTGCTCGTGATGACGCTCAAGCCTTTGCAGCGCGCGCGAAGTCCGTCCTTCCGTCGATGGGTTGGGTTGCGAAACCCCGGCATGGAACAAATACCACATGGACCGCTCCTTCTTCCGTTGCTTGAGGTATTTCATGGATGAATGTTACCTTGAAGGCTCGCTATGTCATCTTATGGCACCTTGAGGTAACATCCGGTTGACAAATTGAGTAAATGCTGAAAATGTACTCTTGAGGTTACTTTACGACACATAAGGAGCTTTCAAGGTATCATGGTAGCGAAAAGCGCACTACTTTTGGCACCGCCTTACGCTGTAGAGCGCTCACTGAACGTCCTGGGGGCGAACCTCAAGACAGCTCGCCTTCGTAGGAACCTTACGCTTCAGGAGGTCGCTGAAAAGATCGGTGTCATTAGGCGCGTGGTTTCAGACGCCGAGAAGGGTAAGCCTTCAACCAGCATAGCCGTATATGTCGCGCTGCTTTGGGCATATGGCCTTACGGAACAACTCACGCAAGTTGCCGATCCCGAAACAGATCAGGAAGGGAAAGCTCTCGAAAGGGCACGGACACCTCAGCGGGCACGACAGGGAAGAACATTGGATGACAATTTCTAACGACGGTCCTTCGGATTGCTTTGTTTATATAACGCTTCCAGAACAGACCAAGCCGGTAACTGCTGGCCGCTTTTCGCTAAAGCAGGATCGGCGAGGCACAAACGTGGGGCAGTTTGTCTACGGTCGGAGCTATCGGGAAAACCCGGAAGCCGTTGAGATTGACCCTGCTGAACTATTAATTGCCGCTCGAACTTATGAAACAGCGGCAATGGGTGGTATCTTTGGTTCATTACGCGACGCAGGACCAGACCACTGGGGGCGTAGACTGATCGAGAAATACGTTGGCAAAGCGCCTCTGGGCGAACTGGACTATCTACTCCATTCCCCTGACGACCGCGCGGGCGCGTTAGGATTCGGATTGAACGTCGTGCCACCTGCTCCGAGCCGCCATTTCAATAAGACTATTGACCTCGCACGACTACAAGAAATCGCGGACGAAATAGTGCGCGACGAGGATGTCGACGAAACTGCCGAACGAGAGCAGATTGAGAAAATCCTATTGCTCGGCACGTCCATGGGCGGTGCACGACCGAAAGCAGTCGTAGAAGACGAAAGCGGCCTATGGCTCGCCAAATTTAACCGTATCGATGATCGTTGGAATCAAGCGCGAGTGGAGCATGCGATGCTACTACTCGGCCGTGAATGCGGTGTCGTGACGGCTGATAGTCGCATTACGTCAGTCGCCGGGCGGGATGTCCTTTTGGTGAAACGGTTTGATCGAGAAAAATCCGAAGACGGCTATTACAGAACGAGGATGGTGAGCGGATTGACGTTGCTCCGTGCCGAGGACAGCCACCGTTCTCGTGATCTATGGTCATATATTTTACTTGCGGAAGAATTGCGTCGTGTGTGCGCAGAACCGCAACGTCAGGCACAAGAGTTATTCAAACGCATGTGCTTCAATGCACTTATCTCGAACACCGACGACCATCCTCGAAATCACGCAGCTATTGCAAAGAACCGGAGCTGGAAGTTGTCGCCCGCCTATGACCTGACTCCCTCGACGCCAATAAGTGTTGAACAAAGAGACTTGGCACTCATTTGTGGAGATCAAGGTAGGATAGCTCGTGCAAGCAATTTTCTCTCTCAGTGCCATCGTTTCCTCTTAGATAAGGAGGAGGCCGTTAAGATTGTAAAAGACATGACAAATATCGTTCGGACGACATGGTACGATATTGCCCGATTAGCGGGCGTTTCTGAAAGCGATTGCAGGACCATTGAAGGCGCATTCGCCTATCCAGGATTCGAGGCCGAAAAATTGTGAGCAATGAAGTCAGCCTTGCGACCGATTGCGAGATCATCGCTGCATAGTTCTGCGAAACTCAGCGGCGAACTTCAAGCCACCCGGGAAGCCAATGTCATCGTCTACAATATGCCGCCGATCATCGGCCTCGGGCTGCAGTTCCATACCAGCTTGTGCGCCTCAGCGGCGGCAGTGCCGCCGAAATTGCGCAACCTCTATGCTCAGATCGGATTTGTGTTGCTGATTGCGGGCGGCGAAGAACGGCGAATGATGGCGGCAAACGCAAGCGAGAGGGATTACATGCGTGCCGTTTTATTCTGCCCCTCGAACCATCCGGTAATGGCGTCGAGGCGCCGTTCCACTCTCGTTTTGCGGCCCGTCGAGCGGTGGAGTTCGGCAAGGCTTTGCGTGGCCTTCAATTCCCAGGTCTTTGCGCCCTGTTTTTGAGCGAAGGCAGCCGACTTGCGGAACGCGCGCTCGGCGGAGTGAGCATCGCCTTTACGGTAGAGGCCGGCCACGCCTCCGAGGCGGAGCAGCTCCGCTGTAAAATAATGCTCACCTGTCTTCTTGGTCAGCGCCAACGCCTCATCGATGACGCGGGCGGCACCTTCGAATTCGCCGAGCGCAAGGTTTGCCTCTGCCAGCAGGCCGAGATAGCAGGGTTTGTCTATCTGCTGTTCGCCGAGGTTGTCGCAGGTGCCGCGCATCTGCTTTAAGCCCCGGCCATCGTGATGGGCATGAACCATCGCCCAGCCTTGAAAGAATGATGCCAGGTTCGCCCATAGCTGAAAACCGTTCGCCTTGGCGAGCGGCCCCAGCTCGTCCACCATTGCCTGCAAGGCGGCCACGTCCTTGCGCAGAGCCATCAGAACGCAGCCGTTTCCAAGCCAGGCCGCCAACCGGTAAGCGGATTGCTGGCGCGCATCCTGCTCTGCCTCGTGATAAAGCATAATGGCGCGCTCGTGATGCCCTAGCAGATGCAGTGTCCATGACAGATAGATCATCGTCATGTTCGGAAAATCGCTGCCGACCTCATCGGCCTTCGCGCGATAATCGAGAGCCTCCTCCAGATATTGCCGAGCCTCTTCGAGCTTGCCCTGCGAAAAGAGGCACATGCCCTTGAATTGCATGCCGAGGACCAGGGCTTTCAAATTCTGCTGCTGACGCCCCATATTGAGCAGTTGGTCGCTTGCCCATTCCGCATCGGCGAACCGCGCTGAATTCAAGGCGGTACCAAACAGCCCGTCCAGGGCGCGGATACCCGCTTCCGGATCGCCGAGACTTTCGCTCAAAGACATGACATTGCGATAGGCCGCGCTTCCTTCGGGCGTGACGTGGCCGAACGTGGCATAAAGCACATCGCCGCGTTCGAGCTCGAGCCTGAGGCATTTTTGGTCGCGTTCCCGCGACGGCGGCAATTTTTGAAGGCACTCCAGCCCATTTGCGAACATGTTAGCCGCCTCGACCTTTGCCCAGGTGGCGCCCGTCTTGCGGCCGGCGGTGAGCCAGCAATCGGCTGCCCGCTGGTAGAGCCCGGCCGCAGCGAGATGTTGTGCAAGGACTTCCGGATGCTCGGCCGCCTGTCTTGGATAGAGCTTTTCGATCCCTTCGGCGACAAGCTGGTGCAATTGTCGGCGGCGATCGCGCAGGAGGGTAGCCTGGGCTGCGTCTTGCAGGAGGGCATGGGTAAAACTGTAGCTCGGCCAGTTTATCGCCGGTTGCGGCGCGATCAGCCCGGCTTGGATCAGGCGATCCAGGATAGAAACCAGAGCCTCTTCGGATAGACCGGAAAGATGCGCAAGCAGCCCGATGTTGAACACTCTGCCGATGACCGCCGCCATTTGCGCGACCATCTTGCCGTTCCCCAGCTTGTCGAGGCGCGAGAGCAGGAAAGACTGCAACGTCACCGGTATGTCGGCCGCCGTATCCGGTCCTTCCTTCAATATGCTGGCAGCATGGCCGTCAGCGACCGCGCGGCACAGTTCCTCGACATAGAGCGGCACTCCTTCGGCCCTGGCGAGAACGAAATCGTTGGCGGCATCGGTCATAGTGCTGCCTTCTGCCAGCACGCGGCAAAGCGCCTGTGCTTCGAAGCGGGTCAGCCGCTTTAGCCGGAGCCCTTGAAGCGACGGATTTTTCAAAGGCGCCTGCAGCGTTGCCTCACGCGAGGTGACGACGAGCAGCATCGGCGCGAACCGCACTTCATCGATCAGCGCTTTCAGCACATCGCCGGAGGAGGGGTCGATCCATTGTTCGTCCTCGATCGTCAGCCACAGCGGGTTGGCCTGCGACATGTCCTGCAGCCATTCGACGAAAAAGCGGCGCACGATCGTCTGCTGCTCTTTCGATGTCAGGTCCGGCAAGGAATAATCGGTTTGCTCGATCGCCAGCAGTTGCGAAAACACGGGCAGCGTTTGGGAAAGTGGAATATCACTGGAGGCCAGGATCGTCTCCAACAGTTCCACATTCGCCTTTGCCGGCGCGGCATCGTTGATACCCGCATGACGCTTCAGCAGATCCAGAAACGGATACAATGCGCTGTTGGAATAGGCAGGCGCACATTGAAGCGTCAAAGCTGTAAAGTGCGGAGCGCGTGAGCGCGCCTCGAAAATCAGCCGCGATTTGCCGATGCCCGCTTCGCCCGAGATCAGGATCGCCCGTCCGCTCTTTTCAGCCACGATCCCTTCTGCAAGCTCACGCAGGCGGTCGAGTTCGGCGCGCCTGCCCACAAGCTTCGTCAAGTGGGTTCTTTTTGCGAACCGGTTTTCCAGCGTTCGCGCCTTGTCGACACGCCAGATTCGCACCGGATCGCCGAACCCCTTCAACGACTTCGAACCGAGATCGACAAAATCGAAAGCTCCGTTGGCAGCGTCGCGGGTCTTCTGGTCGGCAAGAATTGTCTGAGCGGCGGCCAATGTCTGCAGTCGTTGGGCGAGGTTTGGCACCGGTCCGAAGGCGACAGTCGACACGCCGGCGGGCGCTCCAGCGAAATCGCCGACAACTACAAGCCCGCTTGCAATCCCGATGCGGATCTGCAACCGGGATCCGTCAGGCGTTTCAATCTGCGGCATCGCTTGTATGAGGCTGAAGCCGAGCCTGATTGCGCGTTCCGCGTCATCCTCTTCCGCTGTCGGATAACCGAACAATGCCTGCAGCGCGTCTCCGATATAGTTGGCGGTGAACCCGCCATGCGCCTGCACGAGTGCGGCGCATCGGTTGAGATAAGTTTGCGTCAGCTTGCTGAAGTCTTCGGGATCGAGGCGCGCGGCATATTCCGTCGAGCCGACCATGTCGCAGAAAAGGATGGTCAGCGGCCTTCGTTCCACGGGCACCATCGGCCGCTGACGCGGCTCGTGGGCATCGTCCAGCTGTGTGATGGCGGAGAGGATTTTTCGGCGCGGACCGAGAGGGATTCCAAGCTCCTTGAGGTCATCGTCGGACAAGAGACGAAGCGTGTCGAAGTCAATCTGCGCCTGCGCAAAGACTTCCCCAAGCCGAGTGAGGCCGAGCGTGTTCAACCATTTTGAAACCTCGTCCATCGAATTTTCTGCCCGAAATCCGTTCTTCGGCGTTCACACTGATCTGCTGAGGTCAATCGCAATCACTCCGCCGGTGTCATCGTCCCGCGGCGTCTGATTCATATTACATGGAGCACTGAGTAAAGCGGAATATGCAGCCATTCTAAATTTAGCAATTTCTTTCTTACTATTTCGATATAATGTACTCTAGCGTCAGTTGGGGACTTCATCAAACAGTGCATCGCGAGTGCGGCGGCTTCAATTCTAGTCGAACGACCTATGCTGATTGGGAGAGAAGAGCTGTTCGGCAGTAACCTCGCAAAACAACATGGCCGTCAGGGAGAGTCTCATTCCTGCGGAAGGCGAAAAGCCGCATGCGAAGGACTATCGAAGTTTGGATGAAGCGATGGGCAAAGATTTCCGGGCGCTTCGCCCGAAGGTCGGGTTGTCCGGTTCGGCACGGCTGATGCAGAACGCCTCCTATCTCGGACACGCACGATATTCCGAGCCGTCGAGTTCAATGGAACGCCGGGAATACCGGCTGGACTTTCCCGGCACCTGCAATCGCCGATATGCAATCCGCATCCTTCCGAAGAGATTTTGCTTCGACCAAAGCGATGTTGCCTTTGGCTTCGAGGACTATCTGATTTTAGCGGATGTGCGATGCGATTGATGGCCGCGACTGGAGCCGCGGCCACCTCTTGGGTTCAGGATGACATGACCTGATCGCAGGCAAGATCGCGGCAGCGCCTGATGCCTATGGCAGTGATCAACGCGCCAGCCACGGCGGCTGCGACCGGGACGATCAGCGCCATTTGCAGCGATGCCAGCCGGGCTTCGGCAGATGTAGCTTCGCCGAGAACATAGGCGCCGATCGCACTTGAACCCGACAGGCCGAGGGCTGCGCCGAACTGAAAGGCGGTATTGACCAGCCCGCCGGCCAGCCCCTGTTCGTCTTCATGAATGCCGTCGGTGGCAGCGATTGTCAGCGGGCTGTAGGCGATCGAGAAGGCCAGTCCGAGCAAAAGCATGCTTGGGAAGATTGCGGCATATGTCCAGTCGAGCTCCATCCCCAACAGCAATGCGTAGGAGATGGCGGCAAGAACGAAGCCTGCGAAGATAACGCGGTCGTTTCCGAAGCGATCGACAAGCCTGGGCGTGAGCATCGGAGCAACGACCGCGTCGATGCCGATCACAAGCATCGCAATGCTGGTCTTTATCGGCGTCCAGCCAAGCAGCTCCTGGAGATAGAGGGTCGCGATGAACTGGAAGCCGAAGAACGACCCGGCAAACAGCAGCGCTCCGAGGTTCGACCGGACGAGGGAGCCGGAGCGGAATATTCCGAAACGCACGAGCGGCGCGGCGGACAGGCGCTCGATCAGGAAGAAGGCAAGCCACAGGGCCGCGCTCACGCCGAATATGGCGAGCGTCCATGCCAAGTTCTGGTCGGGATGTTCGAGGCGGGTCACGCCATGAACCGCAAGCAGCATCGCTGCTGTGAGCGCAACGGCGCCTGGAATGTCGAAGCGCTCCCTGGTGGTTCTAGACTGCCTGTCGGCGATGAGCCTGATTGCGGCGACAAAGATGAGGAGCGCCAGGATCACCGGCGCAAAGAACACCCAGCGCCAGTCGATTGCAGCAAGCAATCCGCCCAGGACGAGCCCGAGTGAGAAACCGGCAGAAGCCGTGGAGGCGTAGATGGTCACTGCGCGGTTGCGCTGGGGACCCTCCGGAAAATTCGTCGCGACGAGCGCGAGGCCCGCCGGTGTCATGAACGCCGAGGCGGCGCCCGTGACGAAGCGGGCCAACAGCAGCATCCAGCCCTCCGTCGCAAGGCCGCCGAGTCCGGAGAATGCAATGAAGACGACAAGTGCGGAAAGGAAGACCCGGCGTTTGCCGAAAATGTCCGCAGCACGGCCGCCGAGCAGCATGAAACCGGCATAACCCAGCACATAGGCGCTCACTACGCCGCTCAGCGTGGTTGTCGTCAGATTAAGATCGGCCCGGATTGCCGGAAGCGCGATATTGAGCATGGCAACATCGATGCCCTCAAGAAAGATGGCTCCGCAGAGGACGATCAGCGTCGCTGCGGCACGCGGCGTCATAGGTGCCGCGTCGGCTTCAGAAGAAGAAAGGGTCGTGGACATAGGCATGGTCCTTCGTTGACGATGAAGAGAGTGGGTGACTTTTCGTAAGTCAGTTCCCTCTTGTAACCATCAAACAATTAGGTCATGCTCCGGACCCATGAAAGAAGGCACTTTAAACTCACCGAGTAACCTTTGCAGCAGCGAGGCGGATTACGACGTCCTGCAATGGGATGTGCGCGAAGGCTGCGAGGTGCGCCAGATCCTCGATCGGATCGCCGATAAATGGTCGCTGCTGGTGATCGCTCTTCTGGAAAAGCGCACGCTCCGCTTCACGCAATTGCGCAACAGCATCGAAGGCATCAGCCAGCGCATGCTGACGACCACCTTGCGCAATCTCGAACGCGACGGAATTATCGAGCGAACGGTCTATCCCGTCGTGCCGCCGCGTGTGGAATATGCGCTGTCGCCGCTCGGCTGCACGCTGCACGAAACCATCCGCGCGCTGGTGGGATGGACGGAATCGAACCAGGCTGAAATTCTGGCGGCTCGAGCCCGTTACGATGCCAAGGCAGCCAGCGAGCGCTGGTGAAAGGTGATTTGCCAATGCCGACTGAACTTCCGACTTCGCCTGTAAGGGCGACGCTTGCTTCCATCGATCGCTTCTGTCGCGCCGTCTTCATCGCAGCGGGTGCTGACGAGGCTACCAGCGATGGAGCGACGCGGGCGATGATGCATGGGACGCGGCTCGGCATCGACAGCCATGGCGTCAGGCTTCTGCCGCACTATGTCAAGGGCCTGATCGAGGGCCGCATCAATCGGCAGCCGAAAGTGGCGCTTGCTTCGGCATTCGCAGCGGTCGGTGTGCTCGACGCCGACAATGGCCATGGAGGGCTTGCGACCTTCATGGCGATGGATCATGCGATCGAATTTGCGGACCGATATGGCATCGGCGCCGTGGCCATCCGCAATTCCTCGCATTTCGGGCCGGCCGGCGCCTACGCGCTTCAGGCGGCCCGGCAGGGCTTCATCGGTTTTGCGTTTTGCAATTCCGACAGCTTTGTCCGCTTGCATGACGGCGCGATGCGCTTTCACGGCACCAATCCGATCGCCTGTGCGGTGCCGGTTCCCAACGACAATCCCTGGCTCTTCGACATGGCCACCAGCGCGGTGCCCTATAACCGCGTTCAGCTTTACAGGAGCCTTGGCAAGAGTTTGCCGGCCGGTACGGCGTCCGATAGCCACGGCTACGACACCATCGACCCGGAACAGGCAGATATGCTGGCGCCGCTTGGCGGTGAATTCGGCTTCAAGGGGGCCGGGTTGGCCGGAATCTCCGAAATCCTCAGCGCCGTGCTGACCGGCATGAAGTTGAGCTTCGACATCGCGCCAATGCCAGGTCCGGACTTCTCGACACCGCGGGGACTGGGTGCCCTCGTGCTGGCGATGAAGCCCGAGGCTTTCCTGGACAGACGCCGGTTCGACGCCGCCATGACGCGTTATCTGGAGACGCTGCGCAATTCGCCGGCCCGCGATGACTTGAACGTCATGGCGCCAGGCGACCGCGAATGGAAAGTCGCCGAGGACCGCGAGAGAAATGGTGTCGAACTCGACCCTGCCACAGCGGAATCTTTTGCGGCGCTTGCCGCACGTTACGCTCTGAAACCGCCGTTCGGTCCATAGAGCCCGTCAGCCCGTCCTTGCGGCGGATTGACGCACGAGACGATCAATGTTACGAATGGATGAATTGGTCAGGCCACTTGGCCAATTGCGCGTTTGAGGAGAAACGCGCCAGGGAGGCTAGATGTTCTCGGCTGTTGAATCGCGCCGCCTCTACAGGCAGGTGGCGGACCAAATTCGTTCGATGATCGCGACTGGCGAGCTGGCCGTTGGCCAGCGCCTACCGCCGGAGCGCGAACTTGCCGAAAAGCTGGCGGTTTCGCGTCCGACCATTCGCGAAGCATTGATCGTGCTGGAAGTGGAGGGGCTCGTGCATATCCGCATGGGCTCGGGAATATATGTCGCCCGCAAGCACACCGTTCAGCCCGCTCAGCCGGAGCGCGAACCGTTCGAAGGGCCGTTCGAGCTGCTGCAGGCCCGCTCCATCATCGAATGCGCGATCGCCGAGGAGGCTGCGCAGCGCGCAACCTCAAGCCACATTGCCGTGCTCGACGAGAACCTGCAGCAGATGGCAAGCGTTGTGAACGATACCGATGCGGCGCTCGAAATCGACCGCGCCTTCCACACGGCAATTGCCGGCATCGTCGGAAATGCCGCGCTCATCCGCTTCACCGGCGAGATCTACGATCAGCGCATGACGCCGTATTTCGAGAAGCTGGCGAGCCATTTCGAGGGACCGGATTCCTGGTCCCGCGCGATGGAGGAGCATCGTGCCATCAGAGATGCGATCGCCGCCAATGACCCCGCAGCCGCCAAACAGGCCATGCGGACGCATCTCGACAGATCGCAGAAGAGATTTTCCGAAAGCTTCGGGGAGGAGCTTTTCGGGGAAGACGAAGGCGGCCGCGCTGCGGCCCGGAGGAATGCAAAGATCTAACGCAAGCTCGGGAGGAAAGAGCGATGAAGAGCAGACTGGCTACGATAGTTTGCACCGCAGCCGCCATCATGGCGACGACGGTTGCCGCACATGCACAGACGGTCCTGAAATGGGCCCATGTCTATGAAACGTCCGAACCCTTCCACACCGATTCGGTCTGGGCATCCGAGGAGATCAACAAGCGCACCGGCGGGCGCTACAAGATCGAGGTCTATCCCGCTTCACAGCTCGGCAAGGAAGCGGACATCAACCAGGGACTGAAGCTCGGCACCGTCGATATCATCATTTCCGGCTCGAGCTTTGCCGCCCGCGATTACAAGCCGATCGGCGTCACCTACTATCCCTATATCTTCCGCGGCCCGGAACATCTGATCGCCTACACCAAGAGCGATGTCTTCAAGCGCCTTGCCCAGGGCTACGAAGACAAGACCGGCAACCATATCACTGCCGTCAGCTATTACGGCACGCGCCAGACGACCTCGAACAAGCCGATCGCCAAGTGCGCCGACATGCAGGGTCTCAAAATCCGTGTTCCCGACGTTCCGGCCTATCTCGCGATGCCGCGCGCATGCGGGGCAAACACCACGCCGATCGCCTTTGCCGAGGTCTATCTTGCGCTTCAGAACGGCACGGTCGAGGCACAGGAAAATCCGCTGACGACGATTGAGGCGAAGAAGTTCTACGAAGTCCAGAAGAACATCATCCTGACCGGCCATATCGTCGATCATCTGAACACCGTGGTTTCCAAGACCCTATGGTCGAGCCTTTCGGACGAGGACAAGACAATCTTCGAGACGGTGATGCGGGAAGCTGCAGAGCGCACCACGAAGACAATCGAAGGACGGGAAAAAGGCCTCATCGCCACCTTCAAGGAGAAGGGGCTCAACGTGACGGAGGTCGACAAGGCCGATTTCGAGAAGGCAGTTACCGAGAAAGTGGCCTTCGAGGATTTCGGCTATGAAAAGACCGACTGGGAAGCCATCCGCGCTATCCAATAATCGAAAAGGATGCGGCGCCATTGAGCGCCGCATCCTCCCTTCCGGCGAAAACGGACGTTCCCCATGTCGCAAGAAGTCCACACCCAGATCACCCCAGACGAGATTGCCCATACTTTCGAAGCCGCGGCTCCGACCGCAAAAGCCTCGGATTATGCCCCGGAGGACTGGATCACCCTGATCGTCTTCTGGCTCATGACCGGCTGCGTCTTTCTCCAATTCTTCACGCGCTATGTATTGAACGACAGCTATGCCTGGACGGAAGAGATCGCCATCAACTGCCTGATCGGCGTCGTCTTCCTCGGTTCGGTCATGTGCGTGCGCACCTCGCGCCACATCCAGGTGGACGTGTTCTACCACTACATGCCGCAGCGAATGGCGAGGATCCTCGCCAGCTTCGTCGATGTCGTCCGTATCGCCTTCTTTGCCTACGCCTGCCATCTGATGTGGCGTTATGTGCAGGTCGTCGCCGGAGAGGAGATGGTGACCATCGCGCTGCCGCGCAACATCGTCTTCTACAGCGTCTTTGCCGCATTCGTCCTGATGCTGCTGCGCGCCATCGTGGTCTTCGTTGCCAATATGCGCCGCGGCTATTCCGTTCTGGAGCGGCCCGAGGAATTCCAGAAAATCGAGGATTGATCACATGCTCCTGCTTGTCGGCTCGTTTCTCCTGCTGATGGTCATCGGCGTGCCTGTCGCGATCTCGATGGCGACCGCCTCGGTGCTCTATATTGTTCTTTACGGCGTCGCGCCCGACATCATCGTCGCCCAGCGAATGATCGCCGGCGTCGAGAGCTTTCCGCTGCTTGCCGTTCCCTTCTTCATTCTCGCCGGCAACCTGATGAATTCGGCCGGCGTTACCGGACGTATCTATTCGTTTGCGGTTGCCCTCGTCGGCTGGATGAAGGGCGGCCTCGCGCAGGTCAACATCATCGGCTCTGTGATCTTCTCCGGCATGTCTGGAACCGCGCTTGCGGATGCCGCCGGGATCGGCACCATCGAGATCAAGGCGATGAAGGACCACGGCTACCCGGTTGAAGCAGCCGTCGGCGTCACCGCCGCCTCGGCGACGCTCGGCCCGATATTCCCGCCGTCTCTGCCCTTCGTCATCTACGGCATGATGGCGAATGTCTCGATCGGCGCCCTGTTCATGGCCGGCATCCTGCCCGGCGTCGTCATGACAGTTCTGATGATGGTGACCGTTGCCGCATTCGCCTATGCGCGGAGCTGGGGTTCGGACGCACCCTTCGATGTCAAGCAGCTTCTGTCGGCGTCGCTGGAAATCGTCGTGGTGCTGCTCGTTCCTGTCGCGATCTACCTCATGATGCTTGCCGGCTTGTCGATGAACGTGTCGGCCGGCATCGCACTTGCCGCGCTTCTGGCGCTGGACTGGTATTTCTCCTTTTCAGCCGTCATGGCCCTGATGACGCCGGTCATACTCATCGGCGGCATGACAATGGGCTGGTTTACGCCGACGGAAGCGGCGGTCGCGGCTGTGCTCTGGTCGCTTTTCCTGGGCCTGGTGCGCTACCGCACCATGACGCTATCGACACTCGCCAAGGCGAGCTTCGATACGATCGAGACCACGGCCTCGGTTCTCTTCATCGTCACCGCGGCCTCGGTCTTTGCCTGGCTGCTGACGGTCAGCCAGGCCGCGCAGCTCTTGTCGACGGCGATCCTTTCGATCACAGACAACAAGTGGGTTTTCCTGATCCTCGTCAATCTGCTGATGCTTTTCGTCGGCTGCTTCCTGGATACGATCGCGGCGATCACCATCCTTGTTCCGATCCTGCTGCCGATCGTGATGCAGTTCCAGATCGATCCCGTGCAGTTCGGCCTGATCATGACGCTCAATTTGATGATCGGCTTGCTTCATCCGCCGCTCGGAATGGTATTGTTCGTCCTTTCGCGCGTGGCAAAGCTCTCCGTCGAGCGCACGACCATGGCTATCCTGCCCTGGCTCGTTCCGCTGTTCGTCGCACTGATCCTGATCACCTTCATCCCGTCGGTCTCGCTCTGGCTGCCGCAGCAGCTCGGGTTGCTGAAGTAATGGGGAGAAATATTATGCAGACGCGATTTGCCCGGCTTTACGGAGCGCGCGACCTGAGGGTCGAGGCAGGCTCCGTGCGGGAACCGGGCGAAGGCGAAGTGCTCTTGCGCATGGCGGCTGCAGGGATTTGCGGCTCCGACCTGCATTACTACCAGGACGGCGGCTTTGGGCCGGTGCGCGTACGCGAGCCGATCATTCCCGGACACGAGGCGTCGGGCTTCGTCGAGACGGCGGGCGCCGGAGTGGCCCTGCCTGAGGGCACCCTGGTCGCCGTCAATCCGAGCCAGCCGTGCGGATCGTGCGAATATTGCAAGCGCGGGCAGCCGATCCACTGCCTCGACATGCGCTTCATGGGAAGCGCCATGCGGCTTCCCCATGAGCAAGGCATGTTTCGCCAATGGCTGGTCGTGCCGGCGGTGCAATGCGTTGCTGTTTCCGGAGATGTCAGTGCGGCCGAAGCGGCATGCGCCGAGCCGCTCGCCGTGTGCCTGCATGCAGCGTCACGCGCGGGCGATATTGCGGGAAAAAAGGTGCTGATCACCGGCGCCGGCCCCATAGGGTGCCTTGCCGTAGCCGCGGCCCGTTATCACCAGGCTGCGGAAATCGTCGTCACCGACCTTGCTGACGCAGCACTCCGGCGCGCAAGCGCAATGGGAGCGGACAAAACGATCAACGCAAACGATCAGGATGCGCTTGGGACCTACGAAGCCGGCAAAGGCTATTTCGACCTAGCTTTCGAATGCTCTGCCGCAGCACCGGCAATCCGCTTTGCGATCGCGTCGGTCAAGCCGCGCGGCACGATCGTTCAGGTGGGCGTGACCGGCGACATCGCCATTCCGCTCAATGCCCTGGTCGGCAAGGAACTGCATATCCACGGATCGCAACGCTTCCACAGCGAGTTCAAAGATGCGGTGGCATTGATCGCCAGCCGGCAGATCGACATCCGTCAAATCATCAGCCACAGCTTTCCGCTCGAGCGCGCTTTGGAGGCTTTTGAACAGGCCGGCGATCGCTCGGCCGCGTGCAAGGTGCAGCTGGTGTTCTAATGGCAGAAGCCTGACGGATGGTACCAAACGCCAGAGGACCGATCCGGTGGCCGACATTTCCCATGCGACGTGACTATTCCTCCGGAGAAGGGTAAAATCCAGCCCGACCGCAGCGCCCTTGGACAGCGCATCAGGCGCCGCATACCTTAGCGAACCAGGGAGGGCGATATGGGAACGGCTGCACCGAGCGTAGCCATCCGCGCGCTGGCCGAGACCGATCTGCCGGAAGCCGAAAGAATTTTCCGGCTGGCCTTTGGCACCTTCTTGGGAGCACCCGAACCAGAGACGTTCTGGTCCGACCGCGACTACGTACGCGGCCGCTGGCAGGCGCCCTACGTCGCCGCCTTCGCCGCGGAGGTGGGCGGTGAACTGGTGGGCTCCAACTTCGCAACCCGCTGGGGCAGCGTCGGCTTCTTCGGACCGTTGACGATCCGCCCCGACCTTTGGGACCGGGGCATCGGCGCGCGGCTCGTCGAGGCCGTCACGGCGAGCTTCGATGAATGGGGCACGCGGCATGCAGGCCTGTTCACCTTCGCCCAGAGCGCCAAGCACGTGGGCCTGTACCAGAAGTACGGCTACTGGGCTCGTTTCCTCACGGCCATCATGTCGGCGCCGGTCCGTCATAGCCAGACCGAGCCGGTGCGCTGGTCGCGGTATTCCGATCTGACAGAGGAGCAGAGACTGGAATGCCTGAAGTCCTGCCGTGACCTGACCGGCGCTCTTTACGACGGGCTCGACCTGGGGGCGGAAATCCAGGCCGTGGAGGCGCAGGAGCTTGGGGAGACGGTCCTGCTCGGCGATATGGCGGGTGCGGGCTTGGAGGGTTTTGCCGTGTGCCACCATGGGCCGCGCAGCGAAGCAGGCGACGGTGCTTGCTTCATCAAGTTCGGGACCGTGCGTCCAGGATTGGCGGCGGGGGAGACCTTCGACAGCTTGCTGCATGCCTGCGAGGCGCTTGCCGTAGCGGAGGGGATGCCCAAGCTGCTGGCCGGGGTGAACATGGCCCGCCACGAGGCGTACCGGCACTTGGTCGGGCGTGGCTTTCGAACCGAAATCCAAGGGGTCACGATGCACAGGCCCAATGAGCCGGGTTACAGTCGCGCCGGCGTCTTCGTGCTCGACGACTGGCGCTAGGGATGGAATCTAACGCTTGGTGCCCACGCCTCACGGGAGTGACGATTTCATCCGGATCAGCCGTCCAGGTGAAAGGCTTGGGACGCGAATTGGTTTCAGCGACGTACCGGTTGATGGCCTGCTGAAGATCGACCACCGAATGGAAGACGCCGCGCTTGAGCCGCTGGCGGGTCAGCTTGGCGAAGAAGCCTTCAGTGGGTTGCCTCGACCGGTGGGTCAGAAAGCGTCAGGTTGACTACCCGCTCGGCCATATCAGGGAGAAGCGCCTTGATCCGGGAGGGGCAAGCCTTGTTCGCGCAGTAGGCCATTGACACCTTCCTGCATGAAGCGCTCCTGCCAGCGCCAGACGCAGGTCTTAGAGGTGCCGGTCCGGCGCATGATCTCAGTGGTGCAGACGCCATCGGCGCTCAGCGGCACGACAACTGCCCGCCAGACGTGTTTCTGAGCCGTGTTCCGGTTGCTGGCGACGGCCTCAAGGCGCTGCCGGTCGGAGGGGGTAAGAGTGATGGAAATGCCAGCATGCCACAGCCTCGCATGCACGCTGGCCAAAAGGAATCCCAGATCGGACCGTTCCGTCAGGCTCAGACCACTAGGGAGCAATAAAGAGCTCGCCCAATTCCTCGCGCGCGATCTTGCGCAGCCGCGTCGCCTCCGTCTCGTCGATGGCGCGGTAGGGCCACCGTAGCCGTGTTCCGACAGGTCCCCAATTGCCGATTGCGCTCAGCAGTTTATCGAGCGCAGCATTCGAATAACCGGCCTTCTGGCGGAAGGGGACGATATGTTCGTCCATGAAGCGGCAGATCCGGCGTTCCGTGTCCAATGCCGCCTCGAGGTTGGTCTCAATCAGATCGGTCCATCGCTGCGCGCCGCGCGGGCTGAGGCAGGCTACGTTGGAAAATGCGCCTGCAGCCACGCCTTTACTCATGCCGGTCGCCAGGTGATGGCCGGGTACGAAGAGCGAGAATTCCTGGAGGTGCTTTCGCGCTTCGCCATACCAGTCCGCGCCGCCATCGGAAAGCTTGATGCCGACGATAGCAGGGCAGGGGATGCAGATATTTGCAAGCTCCCTGGGTGTCAGAACGCGTTTGGCATGCGGCGGATTGTAGAGGATCAGCGCAATCCCGGTGGCGACCTTAGATGCCCTCGCCAGGAAATCGGCAGCTTCGAGATCGCTGACCGGCCACCAGTCCGGCAGGATCACCTGTATGGCAAGCGGCCTGAAGGAGGCTGCACGCCGGATGCGGTCCAGCTGGATCATCGCATCCGGCTGGCATGCGCCGATGACGAAGGGCATTCCGGCTTTGGTGCACCGCTCGGCCAGCATGGACTGGATACGGTCGAATTCCGCTTCGGTCTGGTTGTGGAATTCGCCCGCCGTGCCGTTCGAATAAATACCATCGACGCCGGCTGCGATCAGAATATCGATTTCCTCGCCGAGCTTATCGAAATTTATGCTGTCGTCTGTCTCGATCGGCAAGAGAAGGCTTGCCCAGTTCCCGCCGATCGGATGCCGCCTTTTCGCTGTCACCGAATGCTCCTCTTGCCGATCAATCCAGGTCGTCTCGAATGCAGGCCTTGAAATGTCCAGGGGCCACTTCGCGCAGTTCCGGCACGGTCCGGGCGCAGGCATCCAGCGCCTTTGGACAGCGCGTCCGGAAGACGCAGCCGCTTGGCGGATTGGCCGGGCTTGGAATGTCGCCCTTCAATATCTGCCGGTTACGCCGGGCATCCGGGTCAGGCGAAGGGATCGCCGAGAGCAGGGCGCGGGTATAGGGATGTTGTGGCCTGGCATAGAGATCGGCGCTCGTTGCGATCTCCATGATCCGCCCGAGATAGAGCACGATCACGCGGTCGCAGATATATTCGACCACCGCCAGGTCATGCGAAATGAACAGCATGGTGAGGCCAAGACGCTGCTGCAGATCGCGCAGCAGGTTGATGACCTGCGCCTGGATGGAGACGTCGAGCGCTGAAACGGGCTCGTCGGCAACGATGAATTCCGGCGACAGCGTCAAGGCGCGGGCAATACCGATGCGTTGGCGCTGCCCACCGGAAAATTCATGCGCATAGCGATTGAGCGCGTCGGCCGGAAGATCGACCTGGTCGAGTGCGGAGCGCGCCCGGTCGAGCCGTTCCTCGCGCTTTCCAATGCCCTGGATCTTCAGCCCCTCCGTCAGGATTTCGCCGATCGTCATGCGCGGCGAGAGGCTGGCATAGGGGTCCTGGAAAATATACTGCATGCGCGGCCGCGCGCGCCGCATGGCGGAAGCGGACAGCGAGGTGAGTTCGGTTCCGTCAAAGCGCACGCTTCCGGAGGAGGGCTCGACCAGCCGCAGCACCGAGCGGCCGATCGTCGTCTTGCCGCTTCCGGATTCTCCGACGAGGCCGACGACCTCGCCCTTGCCGATATCGAAGGAGATATCCTGCAGGATCGTTAGTTTGGTGCCGCGCGACGTATAATGTTTCGCGAGACCGCGAACGGAAAGCAAAGGCTCGTTCATCTAAATCTCCCGCCAGCGGATGCAGCGGCTTCGATGCTGCGGACTGACGTCTTCGAGCGGCGGGACGGCCGCGCGGCACGCGTCTATGGCGAACTTGCATCGAGGCGAGAAGGCGCAACCGTGCGGCATTTTCATCAGGCTCGGCACCATGCCGGGAATGGCGGCAAGCTTTTCGCCGGCGAGCTTCATGCGGGTTGCGTCGCCGAGCCGCGGCATCGAGGCGAGAAGGCCGATCGTATAGGGATGCTTCGGATGGCGGAAAACCTCGCCGACCGGCCCCTGCTCGACGATCCGCCCTGCATACATGACCGCGACGCGGTGGGCGATTTCCGCGACGACGCCGAGATTATGGGTGACGAAGAGCATCGCCATGCCGCGCTCGCGCTGCAGCTTCAAGAGCAGATCGAGGATCTGCGCCTGGATCGTCACGTCGAGCGCCGTCGTCGGCTCGTCGGCAATCAGCAGCGCCGGATCGCAGGCGAGCGCCATGGCGATCGTCGCGCGCTGGCGCATGCCGCCGGAAAGTTCATGCGGATATTGGCCGGCACGGCGCTTCGCATCGGGAATGCCAACGCTTTCGAGCAGGGCAATGGCCGCATTCATCGCGGCCTTCCGGTCCGCCCCGCGATGAATGCGGATCGGCTCCGATATCTGGTCGCCGATGGTGAAGACGGGATTGAGGCTCGACATCGGCTCCTGAAACACCATGCCGATATCGTCGCCGCGGACTTTTCGCATGTCCTGCTCGTCAAGCAGGACAAGGTCGGCGACCGTGCCGCTCTTCCGCTTCAGGCGAATGCTGCCGGCGGCGATCGCGCCGATATTGCGGGTCAGCAGCCGCATGACCGAAAGGCTCGTTACCGACTTGCCCGAGCCGGATTCGCCGACGAGTGCCAGCGTCTCGCCGGCGGCGACGGTCAGGTCGATGCCGTTGACCGCAGTCACCTCGCCGCCGCGGATGCGAAAGATCGTCCGCAGTCCGCGAATGTCGAGAATGGGATCGGCGGTCCGTTGCATGGCGATCATCAGCCAAGGAGCCCGGTCGCGCGCAGGATCTCGTCGATCTTGGCGGTCTCGGCTTCGTTGAGGGGAGCACGCGGACGCGGCATGAAGGCGGTATCGATGATGCCAAGCCGCTTCATGGCGGTCTTGAAGGCGCCGATGCCCGAGGCACCGCCGCTGACACGGCCCTGCGCGACCCAGACGATTTCGAAGAGCCGGCAAAGACGTTCCTGCTCCTTCTTCGCGAGAGCCCAGTCGCCACGCTGCGCCGCATCCCAAAGGCGGACATAACCTTGCGGGTCGACATTGGCGATGCCGGGAACGACGCCGTGGGCACCCATCAGCAGCGCGGTATCAACAACGATTTCCGAGCCCGTCATCAGGAAGATGTCCTTGTGCGCGGCAAGATCCAGAAGCGCATAGCGGAAATTGCCGTCGTCGCCGCTTGAATCCTTCAAGCCGATGATTGTGCCTTCCTTGGCGAGCGTCACCGTCGTTTGGCGTTGCAGCTTGACGTTGACGCAGACGGGAATGTCATAGGCGATGAGCGGCACATCGACGGCGTCGCGGATATAGCGGAAGTGGTCGAGGATCTCGGGCTGGCTGGTAACGGTGTAGAAGGGGGCTGTTACGACAACGGCGTCAGCACCCGCGGCCTTTGCGATCTTCGCATGCGAGATGACCCGATCGGTCGTCGGATCGATGGTGCCGACGATGAGCGGCACGCGGCCGTTCACCACCTTCGCCGAATGTTCGATGATCTCGCGCCGCGTCTCGTCATCGTAAAAGACAACCTCGCTCGTCGAACCGAGCACGAAGACCCCGTGGCAGCCGGCGCCGATCAGGTGCTCCAGAACGCGCGTATAGGAGGGATAGTCGACGGTGAAATCCGGGTTCAGCGGCGTTACGACAGGAGGAACCACACCCTTGAATTTGCTCATTTTCGCTTTCTTTCGATTGTCAGTTTAATTCGGCGCGAGGGTCGAAGGCGTCCCTCAGACCATCGCCAATGAAATTGATCGCAAGCACGGCAAGGACCAGCGCCCCACCGGGGAAGAGCCATTGCCATGGATACTGTTCGAGAACTGCGGTGGAGCGGGCGGCATTCAACATGTTGCCCCAGCTTGCAGCCGGCGGCGCAATGCCGAGCCCGAGGAAGGAGAGGCCAGCCTCGAGAAGAATGGCATTGGCGATCTGCAGCGTCGCATAGACCATCAGGATATCGATCGAATTCGGCAGGCCATGACGAAAGAGCAGGTGCGGCAAGCCGGCACCCATGCCGCGCGCCGCCAGGACGAAATCGCGTTCGCGCAGTTCCAGCAGTCGCGAGCGGATCATGCGGGCAAGCAGCGGCCAGGACAGCAGCGAGATAACCAGCACCGTCGGCCAGATGCCGGTACCGGCAATCGAGGCGAGCACGAGCAGGAAGATGACGGGCGGCAGCGTCATCACCAGGTCGACGAAGCGCATAGAAAGCGCATCAGCCCAACGGCCGGCCAGGGCGGAGACGGCGCCGAAGAGGAAACCGATCATCGCAGAGATCGCAGTCGAGGCGACGGCGACCAGAAGCGAGATGCGGCCGCCCTCCAGAACCCGGGCAAAGACATCGCGGCCAACGCCGTCAGTGCCGAACCAATGCGTCGCGGTCGGGCCGCTGTTCATCGCCAGAAGATCGATGTCGTTCGGCAGGAAAGGCCACCAGAGCGGATATGAGAGGATGATCGCCAGCATCGGGATTGCGACGCATAGCCCGAAGACGGCTGCCCGGTTGAGAAGGAAGCGGTCAAAGGCGCGGGCGAGGGGGCCTGGGCTGCGGGTTGCGGTGCGGGCCAGCATCACTCAACCTACCTTGATGCGCGGATCGATGACCGCATAGGCGATATCGGTCAGCAGATTGACGATGATGACGCAGGTGCCGATGACGAGCGTCGCACCCATGATGACGGGATAGTCGCGCGTCTCCACGGCATCGACGAGCAGCAGGCCCATGCCCGGCCAGTTGAAGACGCTTTCGATGAAGATCGCCCCGCCAATCGCAAGGCCGATGGTCGAACCGATCAGCGTGACGACGGGCAACAGCGCGTTTCTGAGAGCATGCTTGGTGATGACCCAGAATTCGACGACGCCTTTGGCGCGGGCGGTGCGCACGTAATCCTGGTTGAGGACTTCGAGCATCGAGGCGCGCATGTAGCGCATGATCAAGGCAGCCTGGGCGATGGCGAGCAGTGCGGCAGGCAGGATCAGATGCCGCAGGAGATCGAGAACGGAAAACGCCTCGCCCGGCGTCAGCATTCCGCCCGATGGCGTCCAGTTCAGCCGGACGGAAAAAATGTAAAGACCGATCAGCGCGCTCAGAAAGGCCGGGCTGGAAATGCCGGCAAGCGCGAACACCGAAAAGGAAATGTCGGCGACGGAATTGCGCCGCACGGCGCTGATGACGCCGATCGCAATCCCGGCGACGATCGAAATTAACAGCGCGGTGCCCATTAGGAGCACCGTCGGGCCGATGCGCGAAAGCACGAGGCTAAGGACCGGCTGGTCCAGCCGCTTGATCGAATAGCCGAGATTGCCCGCGAGCGCCTGCTGCAGCCATGCGAGATACTGAACCGGCAAAGTCTGGTCGAGCCCGAGCCGGTTGCGCAATTCAGCAAGATCAGACGACGACATCGGGATGTTGGGATCGATATAGGCATCGATCGGATCGCCGGGGGCAAGGCGCAGCAGCAGGAAGATCAGCGCGCTCAAGGCAAGGAGCATGCCCATCCCGATGATCACGCGCCGGAGGCTGTATCTAAGCATTGGAAATCCATTCCGTGAGGGTGGCCGAAGCCACCCTCGATAGTTCAAGAAGAGCGCCTTATTCGGCGATCGACCACTGCTGCGGATTGGCCTGGTACGGCCCGCCGCCTGGAGCAGGCGTCCAGACGAAATCCTTGACCTTGGTCGACACCACGCCGTAGCGGTTCGCGACCCAAAGTGTTCCCCAGGGCAACTCGGTGTTCATCACCTTGCAGACCTGCTGATAGCGGGCATCGCGCTTGCTGCTGTCGGTTTCGGCAAGGGCAGCATCAAGCGCTGAGGTCAGATCCGGCATGCGGGCGCGCACGACGTTCGGGCCTGCCGGCGGAATCTGCTTTTCGTTGAGGCCGGGATTGATGCTGCCGGCATCCGGGCCATTTTGCAGGCCGGCATAGACCATCTGGAACTGCGAGATGTCGGCATCTGCCTTTAGCACGATGCTGTTGTAGGTCGGCGCATCGACGGCGCGCGGCACGACATTGATGCCGACCTGGGCGAGCATCGCCTGCACGGCCGCGAGCACGTTGGTCGCAAGCGGCGTCGTGTAGTAGGTCAAAAGCGTGATCGGCTTGGCGCCGTTGATCTGATCCCAGCCGGCTTCCTTGAGCAGCTCCTTGGCCTTTTGCGGATCGTAGGCGTAGGCTTCGATATCCTTCGGCACCAGCCGATCGGCGATATAGGCGCAATTGGCCGGCGTCGCAGCGCCGCCGTAAAGACTTTTGATGATGGCGTCGCGATTGATGGCATACATCACCGCCTGACGGACGCGCACATCCTTCCAGATCGGCGAATCGTGGTTGAACCCCAGATAGTTTACGACGAAGGAATTGCCTTCGATGACCTTGAAGGACTTGTCGTCCTTGAAGGTCGGCACGTCGTTGGAATCGACATAGGTGAACTGGATTTCACCGGACCGCAGCGCAGCGATTGCTGCCGCCGGATCGGCGAAATATCGATTGATCACCTTTTCCAGCGCCGGCTTGCCGCCGCGATAATCGATGTTGGCAGCGAGCTCGACATATTGGTCGGTGACGTATTTGGTGAACTTGAACGGGCCAGTACCGATCGGCGTCGTCGACCACCAGGTGCTCTTTGCAAGCTGGTCGGCGGGGGTGGAGGCGAGCGCGTGCTCGGGCAGCATCATCACCTTGGTCATCGTATCCAGGATACTGGCGCTCGGTGCGCTCAGCTTGACGACGAGCGTACGGTCATCGGGTGCCTCGACCGCCGAAACGGGCTTGAGGCGCGCGGCAAGCACCGAGCCCGTCTTGGCATTCGTCGCCAGTTCAATGGTGAATTTCGCATCCTTCGCCGTGAAGGACTTGCCGTCATGCCACTTCGCATCCGCGAGCTTGAAGGTGTAGGTCTTCTGGTCCTCGCTCACCTCATAAGACGAGGCAAGCACGCCGACGACCTTCTGCAGCTTCTCGTCATAAGCGACGAGCGGCTCATAATAGATGCTGAGCCAGGTGAAGCCGGCGGTTGCGGCCAGCGGATTGAAATTGCCCTGAAAGCCGCCGGGGCCGACGTCGAAGCCGCCGGAAAGCGTTGCCGCTTCGGCCGGCGCTGTGAAGGCTGGAATGGCGGTCGTCGCCATCATCGCGGCGAGCGCGATGGCCGATAGTCTGGACAGTCGTTTCATTGTGTTCCTCCCACATTTGAACTTGTCTTGTTATTTGCGATCACCCGGGAGATGCCGGCATAATGGCGATCCAGGCGTATGCGCGCTTCCTCCAGGTCCCTTGCTTCCACAGCATCGACGATCGCTTCGTGGTCCCTCCACGTGGCCATAGGATCGACATTGTCGAGATTGACGAAGTCGGACGCCTTGTAAAAAGCCAGCCAGAAAACATCGATCAGCCGAACGAGCGTCTCGTTGTTCTGGCAGCGGAAAAGCAGGCGGTGGAATAGCTGGTCGTCTTCCGCGAAGGATTCGCCGCGCTCGGCATGGAGGCGCATCCTGTTTGCCGTGGCACGCAGCTCGGCGATATCCTCATCGCTGATCATCTCCAGCGTCTTGCCGATGAGGCCGACTTCGAGCGTGCGGCGGATCTCGAGGACTTCCTCGATCTGGCGAAGCGCGCCGCCGAGGCCGTAAGCCAGATTGTCGAGCAGCGGCTCGAAGGAGAAGGCCTTGACGAAGATGCCGACACCGCGCCGCGATTCCAGAACGCCAAGCGACTCCAGCGCTTTGATGCCCTCGCGGAGCGAATTGCGGCTGACGCCGAGTTGGCTTGCAAGCTCTCCCTCGGCTGGCAGCAGCGTTCCCGGCGCAACGCCGTTGTCTGCGATATAGGCGCGAAGGCTCTCTTGCACCGAGACGTGCAGAAGAGGCGCCCGCGTCAGAGGCTTCATCGTCTTTAGCGTCATGCCGTTCTCGTTCATGCATGAGTTCAGGATATGACAGACATATCCACTTGTAGGATATCTGTCAATTGGACATAGAGCGCGGCCGCGCCTGGGGTAAATCGGCATCGGTTGCATCCATTGCTGTTGAAATCGTTCAGAGAGCCCGGCGTGACGTTCGTGATCGGCCGATTATTCCGCCGAAAATCTTAAGGCGAGATCATGATTTTTGGGGAGAGCCATAGAGTTGAACTTAACCTATATAAATAATAGCTATTTATTGTGCTTTCATGCTTTCGGCGCTATTTGCATGGATAGAAGAAAGCAGCGCGCGAATTTGCGGGGCGATCGAAAATGCTGACTAAAAAAGGAAAATACGGATTGAAGGCACTGGTTGATCTGGCGCGTCTGGCGCCGGGAGAAACCGCCTTCATCAACGATGTCGCTGCACGCAACAATATCCCCAAAAAATTCCTCGATACGATCCTCCTGGAACTGCGCAATGTCGGCATCCTTCGCTCCAAGAAGGGGCCGGGCGGCGGCTATTCGCTGTCGAGGCCGGCGTCGGAGATCCGCATCGGCCATGTCATCCGCACGCTTGACGGGCCGCTCGCTCCCATTCGCTGCGCAAGCCGCACGGCTTATGAAGCCTGCGACGACTGTTCGAATCCGGAAACCTGTCATGTGCGCCGCTCGATGACCGAAGTGCGGGATGCGATCGCCGATATCCTCGACAACATGACGCTCGAGCAATTCGTCGCGAAGGGCGGCAAGCTTAGCGATGCAGACCACGAGACCTCGCCGGTTTTCGCGGCAGGCTGATCTAGCGATCCTTACGCAAATGTTGGGCGGCGCGCTGATGAAGAACATCGGCAGATGTTCTCAGCGCGCGGATGCGGGCGTTCCGCCAATGCCGGTCGAGATTGAGGCCGATACTCGCGGCGTTTTCCCCCATCAGTTCGAAAATCAGGTTCGAGGCATCTATTGCCAACTGACTTGCGACGGCGCGCGCGGCACTAGCGGAGAAATAGGCGTCTTCGGCCGAAGGCCCGCTGATATTGATCTGCGCGATGTCGAGCTTGCGGCCCGCCCTTTCCAGAAGCGCGGCTACGGTCTCTATGCCGATCGCGAGCTTGCCAATGTCGTTTGCCTGTGCTGCGCCGGCATCGGCGGAAAGAACCGCACGCGCGATCCCAAGATCGACGGCCGCATGCAACAATTCGCCGATCGCCGATGGTGCGTGCGCGACAAGCGCGACTGCGTCTGCGTTGACATGCAAGTCGCTGGCCACGATGGCGGCTGTGCCGTTGGTGCGCTGGCCAAGGCCGTCCCAATCATCGACAAGTTGAAGGCCTTCGCTGTCTGAGGAAAGGTAAAGCGTGGTCTGATCATGTCCGACTGCGATCCAATCGGCAAAGAGCACCGCCGGCGAAGACGTGCTGCGGCCATTCAGTCGATACCCAAGACCCCGGGAACTGACTGCGGCAGCATCCGCAAAAGCGGCCGCGGCAAAACGATCGCCGGCGAGTACTCGCGCAAAGAGGGCGCGCTGCAGCTCTTCGCCAGCCTGCTGCCGAAAACCGTCGAGGACTGTAAAATGGACTTCGAGGAACTCGCCGATCGAGGGATCGCCTTCAGCGATGATCGCAACGATTTCGGCGAGCAGCGAATTGGCAATGTCCAGTCCTTCATATTCGGGCGGAACGGTGATCGCGCCGAGGCCGGATTGCGAGAGGGCGTCGATTTCCTGATAGGGTAGAATGCGATTGATGTCGCGCTCGCTCGACTGCCGCTGAAAGGCGGCGGCAAGGGTGCGCGCCGTGTTGATCGCCTCTTCCTCGCTTCCAATGCGTTGCGCGACCGGTCGCGCCCGGTCGTGAAATTGCGATACGGTTCCCATCAATCGTACTCTTGTTCGATGACGATAGGAGTGATGGATCACAACCGGGATGATAAGGCCGGTTTTTCTACAAAGTCGGTGTTGTTTGAATTTTCTTACCAGCTTGATAGAGATGGCCATGCCTGACCATCCCACAAACCTTTCAATTCTCAACCGCGCAGCTTTTAGTCAGGAACAGGATTGATTATGGCTCATCCATTGAAGATGACCAAGAGGTTCCCATGATGCTATCGCCCGCCCGGCAACGCCTTCAGCTCGATCCCGGCGACAGGCCGATCTATGCAGTCGGCGACATCCATGGGCGGCATGATCTGCTGCAGATGGCCGAGTACACGATCGTGCGGGATGCAGCACGCCTGCCCGGGCGCAAGCTCATCATCATGCTTGGCGATTACATCGACCGCGGTCCGTCATCTGCGCAGGTGATCTCGCATCTGATGGGGCCGGCGCCGGAAGGTTTCGACCGCATCTGCCTGACCGGCAACCACGAAATCATGATGCTCGACTATATCGATGGGAAGATTTCATTTTCCGAATGGATGCGCATGGGCGCCGATTCACTGCTGCGCTCCTATGGTCTCGACGCCGAGCACCTGCCGCTGATATTTCCGACGGCTTCGAAGCTTGACGGCTTCATCCGCCAATCGCTGCCGCGCCAGCATATCGATTTCATGCGGGCGCTGCCGATCCTCGTCGATACGCCGGACGTTTTGTTCGTCCATGCCGGGATCGACCCAAATTTTACGATCGAGAAGCAGAGCGACGAGGACCTCGTCTTCATCCGCGAGCGGTTCCTCGACAGCGGCATCGCGCTGCCGAAGCTTATCGTTCATGGCCATACGCCCTGCAGCGAGCCGGACGTCCAGCCGCTGCGGCTCAATCTGGATACACGGGCCTTCAAGACCGGGAGGCTGACCGTCGCCCGCCTGTGGCGGGGTCGGGTTCACCTCTTCTCCACCTGATCAGGCTTCGGCAGACTGCCGCTTTGGAGGAAGTTCCTCCGTGTAGTAGCTGACATATTTGTGGTGGTAGCGTTCCGTTCCGCCGAAATTGCTGAACTTGGCGAGCTCGGTCATATCCGTCTTGTTGAGGATGACGCCGAGGATCTTCTGCTTGATCTGCGGTTCGGCATTCACGATATCGCGGACCATGTTGGTCGGTGTCTGGCCCCATTCCGTCACGAACAGGAAGCCATCGACCTGCGGCGCGAAGGCCTTCGCGTCGATGACCGGGCCGAGCGGTGCAAGGTCGACGACGATGTAGTCGAACATCTTGCGGGCATTTTCCATCAAATTGAACATGCCCTGCGAGGCAAGGAGCTCGCTGGTGTGCATCAGGTTGTCGTTCGAAACGACGGGCAGGATTGCAAGCTTGGTGCGGCTGTCGACCCTGACTGCGCTTGCCCACGGTACTTCGCCAAGCACCGCTTCGACCAGACCATGCTGCGGCGGGGTTTTCAGCATGCGCGTCAGGCCCGGGTTGCGAAGGTCGGCGTCGATCAGCAACGTGCGCTTGCCGCTGGAGGCAAGCAGTGCTGCAAAGTTCGCAGCGGTCGTCGACTTGCCTTCGCCGGGAAGGGCGGAGACGACGCCGATGACGCGGTCGCTCTTGCCTTGGAACATGACGTCGCTTGCAAGCTTGGCGTTGCGTAGCGTTTCGGCAAAGACCGAGCGGGGCGCTTCGAGAACGATACGCATGATGCGCTCGAAACTCGCGCCGTCTTCTGGCACTTCTGCGGGCTGGGGTAGCGGGGTCTTGCGCGGTTGGAAGACCTTGCGCTCCTTGGGCAATTTGCCGACCAGCGGCAGATAGCCGAGGAACTTCAGGCCAAGGATAGAGCGAACGTCACCCTCGACGCGGAAGAAACGCTCGCGGAATTCCTGGAATGCCGTCAACGCGCCGCCAGCCATCAGGCCGAGGACGATCGCCAGACCGAGCGTCATCGTCTTCTTGGGGCTCGACGGCGACGTCGGGATACCGGCTTCGGAAATCACACGCGCCTTGGCGATCGGGAAGGACTGTTGCTGTGCTGCCTCCTCGTAACGGCCGAGATAGGCTTCATAAAGCGTCTTCAGCGCGGTTGCCCGCTGTTCGAGATCGTTGAGCTTGACGATCGACTTGTCGGATTCTGAGTTCTTTCCGGTCAGATGCCGGATGTTTTCCTGCAGCGACTCCTGACGCGATTTCGCGACCTCGAACTCATTTCGGTAGCTGGAGGTAAGCTGCTGGAGTTCTTGGAAGATCTGACGCGTCAGGTCTTCTTTTTCCGTGCGCAGCTGCACGGCCTGCGGATGGTCGGCACCGAAATTGGTGGTGATCTCCTGCTCGCGGCGGGTGACCCCGATGTAACGTGTGCGCAGGTCCTGGATCACGGAATTGTCGGTCTGGCCGGAGGAAATTGCGGCGTTGTTGACCGCACCGTCCGGACCCTGATCGACAATCGACTTGAACTGGTTGTAACGGGCCGAGGCGCTGGCGGCATCAGCCTGCGCGACGATGAGCTGCTTGTTGAGGTCGGCAAGCTGCTGCTCGGACATCAGTTCGCCGTTCGCCGAGGTCAGGCCGTTTTCGGTCTTGAACTTTGCAACTTCGAGCGCAGCCTGTTGCGAACGGTCGCGCAGGTCGGCAAGACGTTCCTGCAGCCAGACGGAGGCGCGTTCCGTTGCGTCGAAATTCGCGTTGAGCTGGTCGTTCAGATAGGCGTCGGCATAGGCCTTCGTGACCCTTGCCGCCAGCATCTGGTCCGTCGAGCGGAAGGCGACGGCGATGACAGAACTGCGGGAAACGCGTTCCACCGACAGCGCCTGCTGCAGCATGGCCGCAGCCTTCTGACGGCGGCCATTGCGGGCATTCTCCTCCGAGGCCGGCGGGCCGCCCGGTGTCAGGGCGCTGGCAATGAGTTTCACGCCGGATTTCACCAGTTCGACAGGCCCCTGGCCGGGATCGAGGATGGTGTCGTTCTCGGAGAGGTTTTGAGCATCGACGACGGCCAGTGCCAACTCGTTCGACTTCAGAATCTCGACGGCGCTCGCGATCTGCATATCCACCTGCTGGGCACTGGCGGCAGGCGCCTCATCCTCGGCATATTTGGTCATGCTGTCATCGAGCAGGATCTGCGTCATCGATGTGTAGACGGGTGTCGAAAGGATCAGAAAGATGGCAGCAAGCGCCACGAAAGCGACGACGCAAAGCGCGATCGAACCGGCGCGGCGAAACAGGATCGCAATCAGCCGATCGATATCGATGAAGCTGTCGGAATCGTCGGACGCTTTCGGTACCGTGCTATGCAGGGTCAGGTTTCGTTGATTCATGAGGTCATCCTTTGGGCGAGCGCGGCGCGCTGCCGAACGTTGGAATGTCTGTCTTGAGGCCGGCGCGATTGCGCAATGCCGCGGCCAATCTGTTTATGCGGACAGCGATCGGCATCTTGAGGTGGCGCAGCGCAATCGGATCGCTCCATGCCGCCTTGATCGTGCCGGAGATCGATCTGTTCTTCATGCTGTCGACAAGGAGAAGGAACGATCTCGCCTGCCGCAGGCTGCGTGTCCGGAATTTCTGCGCAGAGGAGGCCTCCACATCGAGCGTATGCTTGCCAAGGAAGACCCTGTCTCCCTCCATCATCGCCTCGATATGCCGGAGTTCGAGCACCCGGGAGATGGAACCCTCGCGGATATGGTAGTCATAGCCCGCAACGGGCTCGACCACGCAGCGCGCGCCAAGCGCCAGTGCGGAGGCGAGGAATACATAGTCCTCGCCGATCCGCAGATTTTCGTCGAAGCGCAGTGCATGCCGCTCGATGAAGGCTCGTTCGAAAACCGGCTTGAGATAACCAAAGTTATGCGTCGTCTGGAAAAGCGCATTGGAGCGAATGAAATCGGCCAGCGTCAGTTCCGGCATGGCTGCCAGCGCACTCTCGGAAAACATGGTTTCCGGCGGCGTGCCGTCGGCGCGGATCACCCGCAGATTGTCGACCGCGATCTGCGCACCAGCTTTCTCGGCGCGGGCAATCAGCCTGGCCAGCCGCCCCGGCTCGATCGCATCGTCGGAATCGAGTACGGCAAGCCACCGGCCCGTTGCCGCGGCAATGGCTGCGTTGCGCGCTGCGGCCGGTCCGCCGTTCGTTTCGAGCGCGAGCAGACGGACATTCCTGTCCGAATAGCTGCCGGCCACCTCGCGCGTGTCATCGCCCGAGCAATCGTCTGCAACAATGACCTCGACGGTCACGCCGGTCTGCGCCAGCGCGCTTTCGATCGCCTTCGAAAGCGTTTCGGCTGCGTTATAAGCTGCCATGATGAAACTGATGTCCGGCAGTACTTTCGTCATGCAGTGCCCTCTGCTGCGCCATATTGGCGAATCTCACGAACGCCGAGCAGGCCGCTGACGACGCCGAGATGCATCGTGCCGCGAAGTGCATAGCGATAGCGTGGAACGGGCACCAGGATGCAGACGAGCGCCACGCCCAGACAATAACCGGCCTTCGCGGTGGCAAGTCCGATCTGTTTCAGGCGTTTAAGACCCTGATTCCTCTCCTGCAACAGGCGTCCATGCGTCTGGCCGAAACGGAAACGGCGTTTTGCGAGCCATGATAGCTCCGCCCGGTTTTCCGGCACCGCCTCATAGACATGTGCTTCGGGAGCATAGGCGATGCGTCCGCCGTCCCGGTGCATATGGCTGAAGAATTCGGTGTCTTCGCCGCCCGTCTTTCCAAGCGCCAGGTTGAAGCGGCGGCCCTTCACATGTTCGGAGCCGAGACGGAGCAGCACGTTGCAGGTGTAGCCCGTGCGAATTTCGTCGCCCACCCAGACCGGCAGCGTCGAGTGAAAATCACCTTCGCGCATCCAGGCAGGTGCGGTCGATGCATAGACGCTGCGGACCGGGCCGAGAATCGCATCGGCGCCGGTCTTTTTTGCCGCATTCAGCAGTTCCACCAGCCAGTTTTCCGAGGCATCCTCGTCGTCGTCGATGAAGGCCAGGAAATCGCCCTTGGCATTCTCGAGGCAGGCGTTGCGGGCAATCGAGATGTTCGATGCCGGGCAGTGCACATAGGCGATCTCGTGCGGGATCGTCGGGCGCAGCGCGTCGACGCGTTCCTGCGCGCTCGCCGTCACATCGTTGTCGGCAACGATGATACGCAGGGTGACGTTTTCAGGAACCGCAAGCACCCCAAGGGAAAGCAGCGCCTCATCCAGCGAGGCGCGGCGGTAGGTGCAAACGCCGATATCGATCTGCATGCGTTGGTCCTTCATCAAGACGCCTTGCGGTTGCGGAAGCTCAGGAGCTCCATCCAGAAACCGGCCGACCAGGCGAAATGCATCACCATGGCAGAGAGCGCGGCAAGCGGCCCGTATGGATTGCGCTGGCCGACCGCCATCCAGAAACCGTAGCCGACGCAGGCGACGGCCCAAAGGCTGAACGGAATGACCGCAATCCAGCTCAGCACGGCCAGAAACGCACCGATAAAGACCGGCACCACCGCGAGCGGCAGCATCTGGCGAAGGTTCGGCATGCTGCCGTGCTTCAGGATGTTCTTAGCACGGCCCCGGCCGTAGCCGAGATATTGCCGGAAAAGCGTTCCAACGGTTGATCGTGGATAATAGATCATCCGTGTCTTGTCGGTCATCCAGATGCCAAAGCCCGCCTTTTTCAGACGGTAATCCAACTCCGCGTCCTCATTATGGCTGAATGTTTCATCGTAGCCGCCTACGGTCTCGAAGGCTGCGATGCGCATCAGCGCATGGTGGCCGTGATCGGTCCAATGGCCCTTGGCTCCTTCGCGATGCTTCGAGCCGCCATTGCCAAGTTTGGAGTTCTGCGCGAAAGCGGTGGCCTTCTGGAAAATGCCGAACCCGATCGTCTCCATGGCGACGACGACCGAATCCGCCTGAATAAGCTCGGCCTCTTCGACGAGCCGCTGGCAGTAATCCGCCGGATAGTCGCCGTGGGCGTCGATCCGGATCAGGTATTCGTAATCGCGGCCGAAGGTCTTGACCGCGAGATTGATGGCTGCGCTCTGGATGCGGCGGGGATTATCGAGAAGAATGACGCGCGGGTCGGTTTCGCTGATGCGGCTGACGATCTCACGCGTGCCGTCGGTGCTTCCGCCGTCTGCGACGACGATGCGGGCGTTCAACTGATCAAGCGCCGGGCCAAGTTTTTCGATCAAGGGTTTGATGTGCCTTGCCTCGTTCAGGCAAGGAATGATGATAAGGCTGGCGACGCTGGAACAAGCATCAGTCTTCATTGCAGTCGACCCTTCTGGAACTGCGGTTGCGGGGTTAGAGTCATCGGCCGCTTGCGCTTCGGCGTCAAACGGTACAAGGCGGGACAGATTGTCGACCAGGGCGCGGCAATCGCTGCGGTCGGCGAGCCAGCTCTTCCGATCCTCGGCGGCGACTGCGGCAGCAAGTGTGGCGTAACGTTCACCGGCGAGGCCCTCGAAGAGGGCTTCGAGGCTTTCGACAGAGGCGTCGTGCAGCGTCAGGCCGATATCCTTGCGAGAGAGGAAACGCGCCGTCTCGGTGCCTGCAAGCGCAATGGGGACGCTGCCATGGAGGCAACCTTCATAGATCCGGTTGGGAAGCAGCCAGCTGGAATTGAGGCCCTCCTCGAAGAAGTCGATCGCCCAGGAGAAGTGAACGTCGCTGTAGATCGCCGGCAGGTCTTCCGGGTTCTTATATGGCCCCTCGAAGCTCAGGTAGGGTGCATTGGCGACGAAGGCGTCGAAATCCTCGAACTCGGAATAAGCCGGCCGGCCGCGCAGCACGATACGGACCCGACCGTTCATCCGGTTGGAGAAATCGGCAAGCAGTTGCAACGATTTGCGGCAGCGCAGCGCCCCGAACCAGCCAATCTTCCAGGGCTCGCCCTCGTTCGGCGGCAAGCGGAGCGGGGTTGCTTCCGGCATGCCGTTCAGCGCGAGCACCTTGTTCTCGACAAGCATGATAGGCGCCTTGAGAGCCGAGCGGGGAACGAAGTAGTTCGCGATGAAGGCGGGCGAACTCGTCAGGATCAGTTTCGCATCTCGCCCGAAATAGGCTTCGGCACGGCGCACTGCCCTGCCGGCTATGCCGTCATTCACGAGAAGGCGATGGATATCGAGGCATTCGTAGACGATCGGCACGCCTCCGAAGAGGTGGCTGGCTCGTTCGGCGACTGCCAGCGCTTCCAGATTGCGCCCGATGATCACGTCCGGCCGTTCGACACCATTCAGCAGGGCCCGCAGGCCGACGAGGGCCTTTGCGACAGCGCCCATGCGCTGGCCGAACTTGGCATCGACGGTCCGGCCAAGTTCGATCGGCGTGAGACCATTCACGGCGGCAAGCGCGTTCTCGCCGCGCCGGAATCCGGAAAGCGTCACCGAGGCGCCCCCTTCTGTCAACATCAGCACGCGGCGGCGCACGGCAGGATCGGCCAGATCATGCGCCAGATATAGGACTTTGAGCATCAATACTCCTTGCGCTTTCCCGGATGTCACCGGAGTCCGATTCGGGTGTGCTGTGTTTGCAATGTTTCGGCGGTTTCAGAACGTTCAATTGAGCGTGCAGGCGATCGAACCCTGGAACTGGCATTTGTCACCCGGCGCCGTGTAGGCCACCCGATCGATTTCCATCGTCGTGGGTTGGGTGTAGGCGAATTTACCCATCCAGTCCGAAAGTTTGTCCGTTCCCCAGAGACTGAAGAAGATCTTCTGCGGGTTCTGGGGAATCTTGGACGGGTCGGTGACGTCCTGGACAAGCTTGCCGTTCAGGTAATAGCGAAGCCTGCCCGCCTCCCAGACGAATGCATAGTCATTGAAGCCCTGATCCGCGCCTTGGCCGACGGGAACGAGCTTTTCGTTACCGCCCTTGGCCTTGATGTATTGGTTCACCTGGACAGTCGACGTGTCTTTGCCGAGCACCTCGAAGTCGATTTCGTCATGCTGCTGCTTATCGGCAGGCCCGATATAGGTGAAGAAGGCGGAGTTCAGGCCCTTGCCGGTTGCAGACTTGATCCGCGCTTCATAGGTGCCGTAGCTGAAGCGTTTTTTCGTCTGGATCTCGCCGCAGAGATAGTTGCGGTCCTTGGATTTACCCTCGGCGAAGGTCAGCTGCAGCATGCCGCCCTCAGCCTTCACCTGGTTCTTGGACCACGTGCAGTTCTGGTGGGCGCCGTTGTTCCAGCCGTCGGAAACGTACCAGACGCTGCGGTCGATCTTGTCGAAATCATCCACGAAGGATTTGCCCGTTGCCTGCTGGGCATGGGCGGGGAGGGCGCCAAGGATAAGGGTGCCGATCGTCAAACTCTGGCAAAGCAGTCGCGCATGGGCGATTTTGGCCGTCATGTCTCACCTTTGCTGTGTAACAAATTCTGCCGGGACATCCCGGCGGGAAGCGGATTGAGAGCTCTTTTTCGTCCGGCCGCCGGTCAAAACGGCGTAGAGGCGCGGCGCGTTGTTGCGGACGAAGCTGTTTGAAACCGCAAGCACTGGAAAGAGCACCAGAAGCGAGCCGCAGAAGAAGAGCGGGTAGAAGCCGATGCCCGTCTTTCCCCAAATCATGAAGAATAGGACGAGCAGCGGATAATGGGCGCAGAAGATCCAGAAGCTCAAGCTTCCGGTCTTTGCAAGACGCTGGCCGAGAGGGGTCTTGATCAGCGGCGCCGAGAGCATCCAGAAGCCGGCAGCCCCGCCGATTGCCAGCGCATTGCGGCCTAGTTCCACCCAGTCCGGCATCGATGGGCCGGTCATGTAGATCGCGGTTGCAAGCAGCGCCGAAGCGGCAAGCAGCAGACCCACGCCAAGTGGTGCAAAGCGGTCGAGCGCCTTGATGTCGATCCTGTAGAGGCTCGCATAGATGCCGAAAGCGAAGCTGAAGAGGATCGAGCGCTTGATCACGATATAGAGCGACATTTCAGGAATGAGCGCGAGCAGCAACAATGTCGACAATGTCAGCAGGGGGATGCGCCGGATGAGCCAGGCGAGCAGCGGCGAAAGCAGGATACAGACGAAGAGGTCGCGCAGGAAGTAAAGCGGGATGTTGGTGGGAAATTCCTCCGCCGCAAAGAGCTGACTGAGAAGGCCACGCACCGATGCGGTCCACGGGCTTACCACATAGCCGTCACCGATGCCCACGCTCAGCATCGCAAGCGCGGCGATGAAGAATGCCGTATTCCAAATGAGAAATGGTAGGAAAACGGTCTGCGCTTTCGTGCGCACCGTTTTCACATAGTTGAAGCCCTCCGTCCCGCCGCGAAACAGCAGGTAGCCGGAAATCGCGCTGAGGCAGGGAACCCCGACACGGAAGAGCGCTTCGCTCAGGAAGACCCGCAGCCAGTCGAAGAAACCATAGGTTCCGTTGAACGGCGTATTGGCAGGGTCAAACGGTATATGGACGAACACGATGCCCGAAATGAGCACGATTCGCATCAGGTTGATCCGCGAGGATACGTTGGCGTCAACGTTCACGTTATCAGTCACCCCTATTGGGTCGCACCCCCCTTGCGACCGTTTCAACGAGAGCAGACTCGAGCCCGCAGACCAAAAGCTAGAGCGTTTTTACGGAAGAAAATATGGCACTGCAGCAAAAATGATCGGCCATCCCGTTTCGGGACAGCTGATTCGAACGGCTCAGCGACGGCTCTTATCGTGCTTGGCTTTAAGAGAAGGAACTGAAACGCCCGATGGGGCAATGTATATCGGAAAGTCATCATAAATTCAAACTGAGGGGCGATGAAAGCCGTCGCGGCGGAAAAGTTTTGTCGTTTGGTGAAGGAGACCATCCGTTTTCACGCGAAGCCGGGTGCCTGAATGTGGCTGAAATGTGGCCATCGCTCCCCAAATGGGTTTATTCGGCACATGGCTCTTTGACAACGCGATGGTAGGCTTTGACAAATTTCGGCCGGAATGACCTACATCATTTCGCAGTGCAGCAACTTGCTCGGGTGCAGTCTCGACCCTATGTGCCCATCACCGGACTCTTCAGGAGAAAGAATGGCGACCTTCACGATCATCATCCCTTTTTATCAGCGCGAGGACGGCATTTTGCGCCGCGCGCTGGCATCGGTCTTTGCCCAAAGCTTCCAGGACTTCGATGTGATCGTCGTCGATGACCAGTCGCCTTATCCCGCCGAAGACGAGCTGAAGCCGCTTGCCGAAGGCCAGCGATCGCGGATTGCGGTTGTCAAACAGGCGAATGCGGGACCGGGTGGGGCGCGTAATACAGGCCTCGACAATGTTCCGGCGGCAACGCGCTTCGCAGCCTTCCTCGATTCAGATGACCTGTGGACGCCCGAACACCTGCAAAATGCCCATGATGCGCTGCAGACGTTCGATGCCGACTGCTATTGGGCGTCGATCCACGGAGGTGAGGAATTCGATTATCATTTCAGCATCGCCGACCTGGAGGCCAGCGAAAAGGCGGTGCGCCTTTCCGAGCACCCGCTGTTGCTCGAGATTCCTGACATTGCCTGCGTGATGCTCAAGAACTGGGCCTTTCTCCACATGTCGTGCATGGTCATCGGCCGGCCGCTGATCGAGAAGGTCCGCTTCGACGCTGCGCTGCGGCTGGCGGCGGAGGACGTGCTGTTCTTTTGCGATTGCATGCTTGCGGCGCGGCGCGTGCTTCTTTGCGTGGAGGCAGGCGCCTTGCGCGGAGAGGGCATCAATATCTTCCATGGCGTGGACAACGATTCACCGCAGTTTCTCAAGCAGCAGTTCATCACCTGGATGGCGCTCGACCGGCTCGAAAGCCGTTTTTCGAAGCGTCCGCAGGAGATCGAGACCATCAAGGCCTACAAGAACCGCGCGCGGAAGCAGGCGCTCTGGAGCCAGGTGCGGCTGGTGCGCCGGCGACGCCTGCCGGACTTCCAAATGCTGGCGCGCTGGGCGTGGCGTGACCCGGCCCTGTTTGCGAGTGCTCTTCAGATCGCCGGCGGCAAGCTTTCGAAGTAGTGCTTGCTATTCGGCTGACGACGGCAGCAGATATCTGAGGCCGCCAGCACCTTTTGTGGCGATCTCGACGCCGCCGGGCCTGCGGAAACGTTCCGTCTTGTCCATGAAGATGCCACCGGCAATCGCCGGAACGGCAAAGGGGTGGGTGAGGGCGTAGCGCAAGGCTGCACCAGCGCCCGACTGCTTCTTGATATCAAGGAAATGGCGAAGTTCGTATTTGCCGCGAGCATGGCTCTCGTGGCGGCGCACGGCGGCGGCGGCTTCCGGCGTCAGGCTGCAGTTCGCCAGGATCGCCTGGTCGGCTTCGTAGAGCTTGCGGAGGTCCTCCGTCCGGTGGCTGCCGCTCAACGAATTGCCACGCACGACAGCACCGTAGCCGCAGCTATGGATTACCTTGTAGCGCGCGCCGTTGGCCAAGGCCCGGACGTAGAGGTCGTAGTCCTCCCCAAGACGCATCTCCTCACGATAGCGCAGTCTGTGAGCATCGAGAAACGCGCGCCGCATCACCGGCTTCAGGAAGCCGATTTCGCCGCGACGGACGCCGCGCTTCGAAATATTGCCGTCGACGAAGGCCACCAGGTCGAGAAATAGCGGACGGTCCAGGAAATGATCGAGTTGCTGGGGCGCACGCGTCACTGTCTCCGCCTCGACAAAAGCGATGTTGTCGGCGACGAAATCCCAGTCGTCGTCCGCAAGCATCCGGCTGAACCGGCCTTCGAAGAAGAAGTCGTCGGCATCGAGTATGCTGATCAGTGGGGCGGTGGAGATTTCGATCGCGTGATTGCGGGCGGCCGATGGCCCCCTGTTCTTTTCGAAGGAAACGACATTCAGGCGATTGCTGCCGTCATCGGCAGCTCGGGCAGCGCCGGCGGTTCCGTCGCCCGATCCGTCGTCGATGACAACGACTTCAGCCACCTCTTTTTCCCGTAAAGCCGAAGCGACAGCCATTCCGATCGTATCGGCCGCGTTCTTGGCGGCGATGATCACGCAAACGCTTGCCTTAGCCATTTCAACCACGTCGTACCCTCCGTTGTCTCGCGCAAGAGTTAGGACGTCGCCGCGTCTGCGGCAATGCAAAAGGCCTTCAAAAGATATTACGGGGTCGGCTGTCGGCGATCGGGTGCCCGCCTAACAAGCTTTGCTTTCAACGGTTGAAAGGCTCAGAACCATTGAAGGGCGAGACAGGAATCTTCTCCTTGTCGTCGCTGCGGGCCGGCGTATGGGATGCCGCCATCGTGCCCTGGCCGCTGCGCGCCTTTGCTTCCTTCCACACGAGGAATAGGACGCCGCCGAAATAGCCCAACTGCAGAAGAACGGCACAGATCACCGTGTCTATCAGTGTCGTTGTTAGTGAGCCGTTCAGCCAATAAGTCGCAACCGCAAAAACGGCCAAAGCGCCGATCATGCTAACGAAAACGCGAGGTGCATACATAACCGTGCCTCCCTTGGGGAGGTTCGTTCAATGAACAGTCATTGAATTCGGGCTTCCTCCCTAAGGACCCTTTACTTTGTATATTTTAGAAGGCCCTTTGTTTCAACCGAACGAGAGCATTCTTTTTCATCCGTCGTCTCTTTATCTACAGTATTCGGTTTAAGGTTTCCTTCCGGCTTTGGGTAAAATCGACGAACCCTCGTTAAGGAATGCCTGTGACGGGGATTCGGGGGCAAATGTGTCTATTTTACTTCAGGTTGTTCAAAATATGACATTGCACGCACTCCTTTACGTCACATTTGCCTCTCGAACCAACGCATGAGAGCCAAATGCGTTCAACTTTTATTACAAAGTTTTCATCTAAACCGATTTGAGTGTGCGGCGCAAAATCGATGGTGCGATGCAATAAATTTGACGATAAGACAATATAGTTGACCTACTCTCGGCAGTGCCCGCATGGCTTAGTCAAATGTCACCCGAAAGGCGTAGAAAGATTTATTCTTCAATCTTTTTGCGGCGCGAAGCAAACAGCAAGACCTTTAGTGCGTCGCACAGAGTCTATTCAAAAACATTGCATGCTTTGCATATGTAATTTAGATAACCCTTAAAAAAAGAAATGTGATAAAGACACGCCAGAAACGGGCCGTTACACAATCGCCATGAAATTGTGGCTTAAAAAAACAAATTCCGCCCATACACTCCTCATTCGTCAGCGCTAGCTTAGCGGCCTGGGCTTACCGACCAAACGGCAAACATAAGTGGAGTTAACTCTATGAAGTCTGCGACGAGATCGGACAGTACGCCATTTTTTGGCGTGGTTCATGCGAATGTGTTTCCGCCGACTGGCGGGATCATGAAGCGGGCATTCGATATCACGGCTGCCTCGCTCGGGCTCCTTTTCCTGAGCCCGATTTTTCTGATGGTGATGCTGCTTGTAAAGCTCTCCGACAAGGGGCCGGCTTTCTATGGGCATCGCCGTATCGGCCATAATGGCCAGGAGTTCCGTTGCCTGAAGTTCCGGACCATGGTCGTCAACGGCGACAAGGTCTTGCAGGAGCATCTGCGCAGCAATCCGAAGGCGATGGAAGAGTGGCGTGCTACGCGAAAACTGCAGGACGATCCGCGGGTCACCACGGTCGGAAGCGTGCTTCGCAAGCTCAGCCTTGATGAACTGCCACAGCTCATCAACATCCTTCGCGGCGAAATGAGTGTTGTCGGGCCGCGGCCCGTCGTTCTTGATGAACTGGAACTCTACGAGTCTTCGGCCGTCTACTATCTACAGGCGCGCCCGGGTCTTACCGGACTTTGGCAGATCAGCGGGCGCAACGATGTGTCCTATGCTGCCCGCGTGGCTTTCGACACCCACTACGTCGAAAACTGGTCGCTCATCCGCGATGTGAAGATCATTGCACAGACGATTCCCGCCGTCTGCATGCAGCGCGGCAGCTACTGAGAAGCCGCTTCCATATACGCCAAGTAACGTACGGTACTGCTTTTGGCTTGCCGTGCCGATTTACGAGGAAGACTGAATGAGAGAAATCCTGTTGCGCCGCAACCTGCTTGGAAATTCCTTTATGCACGGCCTCGCTTTCGTTGCGGGGCTTAGCATATTGATCGGGTCCTCCGGCTTTGCCCGGGCTGCCGACTACCAGCTCGGCACCATGGACAAGCTGCGCATCCGCGTTGCCGAATGGCAAACGGCGGAAGGCGCGATCCGCGACTGGTCAGTGGTGAGCGGCGATTACACGATCGGCCCCTCAGGCAGTCTTTCATTGCCCTTCGTCGGCGACCTCCCGGCCTCCGGAAAGACGACGGATGCAATCGCGCAGGAAATCGGGGTCGCGCTGCAGAAGCAGTTCGGCCTCAAGGACCGGCCGTCGGCGTCCGTCGAACTTGCCCAGTTCCGGCCGGTCTTTTTGACCGGCGATGTGGAAAACCCCGGCGAGTATCCATTCGCACCCAATCTGACAGTCGTGAAGGCCGTTAGCATTGCCGGCGGCCTGCGGCGGGCCGATGCCGGCCAACGCTTTGCCCGCGATTTCATAAACGCCAAGGGCGACGCCGTCGTCTATACGACGGAGCGCAACCGGCTCATTGCTCGCAAGGCGCGGCTGCAGGCGGAAACCTCCAAGAGCGACACGATCGAAATGCCAAAGGAGCTCAAGGATCTGCCCGAGGCAAAGTCCCTCCTTGCCAGCGAAATGGCATTGATGAACACACGCAAGAAGCGGCTCACGCTGCAGCTTCAGGCGCTGGACGACCTGAAATCGCTGCTACAGGCCGAAATCGAATCTCTCGGCAAGAAGACCGAGACGCAGACGCGCCAGCTCGAGCTTGCGAAGGAGGACCGCGACAAGGTCGAAAACCTGGCCGAGAAGGGCCTTGCGCTCAGCGCCAGAAAGATGGCCGCCGAACAGCGTGCCGCCGATACCGAGGCTACCCTTCTCGATATCGATACCAACATCTTGAAGGCCAAGCAGGACATCAGCCAGGCCAATCAGGACGAGATCACCCTGCGCAACGACTGGGACGCCAAGCTGTCGCAGGAACTGCAGGACACCGAATCCGAACTCGATACGCTCAACCTGAAGATTGCCACCAGCGATGCGCTGATGTCGGAAGCATTGGCGCAATCGAACGACGCCGCTCGTTTCGACCCTCAAAATGCCGCCAGCATCAGCTACTCCATCGTGCGGGAGATTGACGGCCAGTCGAAGGAAATTCCTGTCACGGAAAATAGCACATTGCAGCCGGGCGACCTGATCAGGGTCACGGCCGGGGTTGCGATGAGATAGCGGAGACCCGCATGCGGATCGCCAAATCGGTGCTGATAAAGCCAGGTGAGAACGAGCTATACGCCATTCCGGCGGTTGCGCTTTCTCTCTTCTGCTTCGCTTACTCGATCCGCTTCGGGCAGTTGGCGATCCTGTTTTACTATGCCTTGTGGCTGCCGCTCGTCGCCGTCAATTATCGCAAGGTGCTCGGTAGCTACAGCCGGTTCATCTGGCTCTTCGCCTTCGCCGGTTTCGCCTTCCTCTCCGTCTTCTGGTCCGCCGTGCCCAGCGTGTCGCTGAGGGCGAGCATCCAGTATCTGACGCAAGTGGTCTGCGCGCTGATTGCCGTGCGCGTGCTTGATGTGCGGACGCTGACGCTCGGGGTCGTGGCAGGCGCGGCGGTCGTCCTGCTTTATTCAATCCTCTTCGGCTACTACGAATATGACATGCTGGACGGGACCTATAGTTTCGTTGGCGCCTTCGCATCGAAGAACCAGCTCGGCTTTTATGCGTCGCTGGGCATCGTCTTCGCCTTTGCCGCCGTCTTCATTTACGGCGAGCGCCGTTTGTGGATGATGGCATCGGGCATGGTCGGCCTTATGGCCGCCTATTGCCTGCTTGCCTCGCAATCTGCCACCTCGGTCATCACGACGGCGGCGGTCGTTGCCCTACTGATAGGGTTTCGCGTCGTGCTCATGCTGTCGCCGCAACAGCGCAAGCTTTTGGTGGTCGGCGGCGGCGTCGCGGCCGTCATCCTGGTGGTCGCGGGCGTCTATCTAGGCGCTGTCGACGCGGTCTTGGGCATCTTCGGCAAGGATTCGACTCTGACGGGCCGCACTTATCTCTGGCAACAGGGTATTGCGGCTGCGGCGCAAAACCCCGCCATCGGCATCGGCTATCAGGCCTATTGGGTTCAGGGCTTCGCAGAGCCTGAGCGGCTATGGAAGGAATTCTTCATCGCCTCGCGAGCCGGTTTCCATTTTCATAATACCTACATCGAGACCGCCGTGGAACTCGGCCTGATCGGCGTGCTCATCCTTGCTGTCACGATCATCGCGACCATTTGGGGGCATCTGCGCCGGCTGATCGAGGATGTGCGCAATGATGAATCCTATTTCCTTTTCGGCGTCACCGTGCTGCTTCTGATCCGTTCTTTCGTGGAGATCGACGTTTTGACGCCCTATAATGTCGGTACCTTTCTTCTTTATTTTTCCGCAGGAAAGCTTGTCGGCGCGCGCCAGCGCTCGGCGATGGCCAGCCTGCAGCGTTACCAATCCGCTAGGCCTGTTCGTTCCTGATTTTTTATCTACGCCGCCGAAAGCGACGTAACGAGGGATATGCATGAAGACCCTGTACGGGATCCAATATTTGCGTGCCTTTGCGGCACTGGCCGTCGTCGTTTTCCATGCGGCAGAAAGAAGTGGCGGGCACTTCACGATCGGGGCTGCCGGCGTCGACGTCTTCTTCGTCATCAGCGGCTTCATCATGTGGGTGATTAGCGACCGCAAGCCACTGACGCCGCATCGCTTCCTTGTTGACCGCATCCGCCGCATCGCACCCTCATATTGGCTGGTGACGGCCATCATGATTGGCGGAGCGATGGCAGGATTGTTTCCGAACCTGCAGCTCGACGCAGGCCACGTCCTGGGCTCGCTCTTCTTTGTTCCTGTGCGCTCGCCGAGCACCGGCGAGATTTGGCCGATCCTGGTTCAGGGCTGGACGCTCAATTTCGAGATGTTCTTCTATGTCCTTTTTGCCGGTGCCTTGTTCTTGCCGCGCCAGTGGCGGCTGCCTTTCCTCTCCGTTGCGTTCGGCTTCTTCGTCGTGGTCGGTCTGATGTGGAAGCCGTCTTCGCCGATGCTCGCCACCTATACGCGGCCGATCATCCTGGAGTTCCTCGGCGGTGTCTTCATTGCCGAACTGTGGTTGCGGCGCTGGACCGCCGGCAATAGCCTCGGGCTTGGCTGCGTCGGCGCCGCGCTCTGCGGTTTTGCGGCGATTCACCTGATGGGTGCCGGGTTCGACGAATTCGTATGCGGACCGTTGGCGATGGCGCTGGTGTTCGGCATGGTCTCGCTGGAGGCAGACGGCAGCATCGGTCGCGTGCCGCTGCTCACCTATCTCGGTGATGCGTCCTATTCCATCTATCTGTGGCATACACTTGCGGTATCGGTTGCCATCAAGGTTGCAGGAATTCTCGGAATTCCGGGCGGCCTTGCCGTCGTTGCGGCCGTCTGTGGTGGAACGGTGCTCGGGATTGCGGCCTATGAGACGGTCGAGAAGCCCTTGCGCAAGCTCCTGTCCAACGAAGCACCCAAGCGCCGCCCGCTTGAGCAGCGCCCTTCGTAAATCAGGCTGCTTCTTCGACCGGTTTCCGCTCCGGCGCGGCCCTGCGCCGGAGGCTGCGCAGCACGACATAGAAGGCCGGCGTCAGGAACAAGCCGAAGATCGTGACGCCGAGCATTCCCGAGAAGACGGCAGTACCGAGCGATTGGCGCATTTCCGCGCCTGGCCCCGTCGCGATCATCAGCGGCACGACGCCGAAGATGAAGGCGAATGCCGTCATCAGGATTGGGCGCAGCCGCAGATGGCTGGCCTCGATCGCCGCTTCCACCGGCGTCTTGCCGTCCTCTTCCGCCTGCCTTGCGAATTCAACGATCAGGATCGCGTTCTTTGCCGCAAGGCCTATCAGCACGATGAGGCCGATCTGCGTCAGGATGTTGTTGTCCATCGCGCGAAGATGCACGCCCAGCAGCGCCGCAAGGATCGCGAGCGGCACGATAAGGATGATCGCAAGCGGCAGCACCCAGCTTTCATATTGCGCCGACAGGGCCAGAAAGACGAATATCACCGAAAGCGCGAAGATAAAGATCGCTGTGTTGCCGGTGCCGCGCTCCTGAAAGGCGAGTTCGGTCCAGTTGAAGGTCGTTCCGGGGGGCAGTAGCGAACCCGCGATCTTCTCCATGCTGTCGAGGGCGGTGCCGGTCGACACACCCGGCGCCGGATTGCCCTGCAGCGGTACCGAGACATACATATTGTAATGCTGGACGAGCGCCGGACCGCTCCTGTCCTGGACGTCGATGAGGGTTCCCAACGGCACGAGCGCGCCCGTCGCCGACCGGACCTTCAGGGCAAGGATGTCGTCCCGCTCGAGGCGGAATTCCTGGTCGGCCTGCGCCCGCACCTGATAGACCCTGCCGAAAGCATTGAAGTCGTTGACATAGGATGTGCCCAGATTGATCGACAGCGTATCGAATATGTTCGAGATCGGGACGTTCAGCATGCGTGCCTTGTCGCGATCGATATTAAGGAAGAATTGCGGGCTCGATTCGGAGAAAGTCGTGAAGACGCCGGTCAGCCCGGGCGTTTGATTGGCAGTACCCATCATCTGGTTGGCAAGGGCCAGAACCCGCCGCATGTCGCCGCTTTCGAGGTCCATCAGCTGCATCTTGAAGCCGCCGGAATTGCCGATACCCCTGACCGACGGCGGCGGGATTGCAATGATGAAGGCTTCCTGGATGCTCTGCAGGTTTTGGTAGAGCTGACCGATGATCCGGCCGGCGCTCAGCCCCTGCTCAAGCCTGTGTTCGAAGGTGTCGAAGGGTGCAAAGACAACGCCCTGATTGGAGGCGTTGGTGAAGGTGGCGCCGCTGAAGCCTGCAAAGGCCACCGCGTGAGAGACGCCAGGCGTGTTGCGGATGACTTCCGCCGCCTGCTGCACGACGGCATCGGTCCGGTTGAGCGAGGCGCCCTCGGGCAATTGGACGACGACGATTGCATAGCCCTGGTCCATATTGGGGATGAAGCCACTCGGGACGATTCGGCCCATGTAGTAGGTCGATGCCAGCAGTCCCGCAAATACCAGCAGCGCACAGAACAGGGCGGTCTTTGTCGCAACGGTGCGGCGAACAATCCATGAGTAGCCGTGGCTCATTCGGTCGAAGCCGCGATTGAAGCCGTTGGCGAGGCCGCGGCCCAGTCGCGTGAACGGATTTCGTGTCTCCTTCGCATGTTCTTCGTGCGGCCGCAGCACGAGCGCAGCGATGGCTGGCGACAATGTCAGCGAGTTGACCGCCGAGATTGCCGTTGCGACCGAGATCGTCACAGCAAACTGCCGGTAGAACTGGCCGGTAATGCCTGGGATGAAGGTTGTTGGGACGAACACGGCGATGAGTACCAGGGAGATCGCGATGACCGCCGTTCCGACCTCGTCCATGGTAACATGCGCCGCTTCCCTCGGCGTCATGCCCTTGGCCAGATTTCGCTCGACGTTCTCGACGACGACGATGGCATCATCTACCACGATGCCGATAGCGAGCACGAGCCCGAAGAGTGTCAGCATGTTGAGAGAGAAGCCGAAGGCGAGCAGGAAAGCGAAAGTGCCGATCAGCGACACCGGGATCGCGACGATGGGGATGATGGCCGTGCGCCAGGATTGCAGAAAGACCAGCACCACAATTGCGACCAGCACGGCCGCTTCGAAAATGGTCTTGTAGACCTCTGATATCGACTCGGAAATGAACTCGGTCGGATTGTAGACGATGTCGTAAGCCAGCCCTGGGGGAAAGTCTTTGGCGAGCTGTTCCATGTTTGCCTTGATTTCGGCGGCGGTAGCGAGCGCGTTTGTGCCCGGACGCGAGAAGATGCCGAGCGCCACCGCCGGCTTGCCGTCGAGGTAGCTGTTGGTCACGTATTCCTTGGCGCCGAGCTCGATGCGTGCAATGTCCTGCAACTGTACGAGGCGGCCGTCCTCTGTCGCTTTCACGATGACGTAGCGGAACTGCCGCGCATCGGAGAACCTGCCCTGCGTCGTCACGGTGTATTGGAATGCGTTTATTCCCGCCGCCGGCGGCCCGCCGATCGAGCCACCCGAGACCTGCACGTTCTGTTCGCGCAAGGCATCCACCACATCGTTCGGGGTCATGCTATAGGCGGCCAGCCTTTGCGGGTCGAGCCAGATGCGAAGGGCATATTCGCGCTCGCCGAAGATGGTGAGGTCTCCGACGCCGTCGAGACGCACCAGCACATCGCGGATGCGGCTGCGGGCGTAGTTTGAAACGTAAAGCTGATCGTAGCGGCTGTTCGGAGACAGGATATGCACGACCATCATCAGGTCGGGTGAACTCTTCGCGGTGGTGACGCCGGTGCGGCGAACCTCATCGGGCAGGCGCGGTTCGGCGATCGCTACCCGGTTTTGGACGAGAACCTGCGCCGTATCCAGATCGGTACCGAGCTTGAAGGTGATTGTCAGCGACATCGACCCGTCGTCAGTCGAATAGGAGGACATGTAGAGCATGTTCTCGACGCCGTTGATTTCCTGTTCGAGCGGCGTTGCGACCGTGTCGGCGACGGTCTGTGCGTCGGCGCCGGGATAGTTGGTGCGCACGACGATGGTGGGCGGTGCTATTTCGGGAAACTGCGCCACCGGCAACTGGAAATAGGCGAGGCCGCCGAGAATGAGCAGAACTATGGAGAGGACGGACGCGAATATCGGTCGGTCCACGAAGAAGTGCGCAAACCTCATTGGGCAAGCTCCATGCTTGCAGCTTCCGGCGGGATATCCTCGCGGCTCTGCGGCAGTTCAGTCGTCTGCGGCGTGACCTTCGCGCCCGGGCGAACGCGCATCAGGCCGTTGACGACGATAGTCTCATTGCCTTCCATGCCTTCGCGGATGACGCGGTAGCCGTAAAGCCGCGGGCCGGGCCGCACGGGCTTGGTCGAAACCGTGCCATCGTTGCCGACGACATAGACGACCCGCTGGTTCTGGTCGGAGCCGATTGCCTCGTCCGGCACGAGAATGGCCTTATAAACGTTGGACGCCTCCACCTGCACGCGGCCGAAAAGCCCAGGCTGAAGCACGAAGTTCGGATTGTCGAAGCGAGCGCGGACCCGCATCGTGCCGGTCTGGCTGTCGACCCGGTTCTCGGCGAAATCGAGCTTGCCCGTGAACGGCTTCTCGTTGGCATCCGTGATGCTGACCTGCACCTGAAGACCGCCGCCGCCCTGCTGAAGGTCGCTGCCGCGCGCACGCGCCGTCTGCGCGAAATTCAGCAGCCGGCGCTCGTCGACGTCGAAATAAAAGTCGATCGGATCGAGCGAAACGATCGTCGTCAGCACCGACTGGTCGGCCTGGACGAGGTTGCCGGCGGAGATCAGCCGCCGGTCGATGCGGCCGCTGATCGGGGCGGTAATCTTCGTATATTCGAGATCGAGCGTGGCCCGATCTGCCGTGGCCTGGGCGCCGCGGACATTGGCCTGAGCAGAAACCCATTCGCGGCGCCGGTCATCGAGCGTCGAAACCGACTGGCTGCCGCTAGTGGCGAGTGATTCTGCGCGTTTGAACTGCGCTTCGGCGTAAATCAGTGTCGATTTCGCGACTTCAAGTGCAGCGGTTGCTTCATTGAACGCAGTGACAAAGGGGCGCTGATCGATGACGAAGAGCAAGTCGCCTTTCTTGACCATCGCGCCATCGGTGAAATGTACTTCCTGCAGGTAGCCGCCGACGCGTGATCGCACGGTGACCTCGTCGACTGCCGCGAAGCGGCCGATAAACTCGTCGCTGTCCACGACGTCGCGAACGACGGGCTTTGCAACCGTGACGGGCGGAGCAGGCGGAGCGTCCTGGGCAATGACGGCCGCGGGAAAAAGGACAATGTAAGTAAGAGCAAGGGCTTTACGAAGAGAGTCAGGCATAGCGATCCCCCATTCTGGGCGGCCGGTATGCCGCCAAACTTATGCGGTAACGATGCGATTCATATCTGCTGTGTCGAAACCCGGCTTTCCGGCCTTCGCCTTGCTGCTCTTGTCACGCACCGGCCGTACGGCGGGGGTGCCAGCTTGCAAAAAAGGCCGAAGGTCTGCTCCGGTAACTCTATGAAAACGGACTATAAACGTCAGGAGGCAGAAATTGCAAACGCCAATCGCCGGTCGTTTGAGAATCTGGCCTGGATCAAGACCTTCGACGATCAGCTCTGGCCACGCGTCCTTCCAACTCGAAAATCCCTGGTTTGAAAGCCGGGCGCAACCGTGTCCTGCGGCATTTTGGCCGCACCTGCGGAATCTGCGGCCAATGATCTTGTGCATTGCACATGCTCACTATATCTACCAACATTATAAGCACACTTATAAATAGCTGGCATAGCTTTAATGAGCGCCCATCCGACCCTCGGTTTTGTCCTACACGACGTCGCCCGTCTGCTTCGCAAGCGGTTCGAGCAGCGCGCCAAATGCCTTGGGCTGACCCGCTCGCAATGGCAAACGCTTGCCTATCTCGCCAACAACGAGGGTATCCACCAGGGTGGGCTCGCCGAAATCCTTGAAATCGAGCCGATCACGCTGGTGCGAATTCTCGATAGGCTTGCCGAACGCGGACTTGTCGAACGGCGGCAGCATCCGGCTGACCGGCGCGTCTGGCTTCTTTACATGCGTGACGAGGCCTTGCCGCTGCTTGCGCAAATGCGGGTGATCGGAGAAGCCACGCGCGGCGAAGCCCTCGACGGCGTCTGCGCCGAGCAGCGTGAACAGCTCTTTCAAATCCTATCGCTGATGAAAACAAATCTAGTGCAGGCGTGCCGTACACCGGCCGCCGGGAATGAGCAGAACCATGGCTGAAAAATCCTCCCTCCGCGTCGTTGACGACGCCAACGCCAAGAAACCGACCGAAGTCAAGAATCCGATCGAAGACAAGGAAATCTCCGAAACCCAGGAAACGGTAGCCGAAGCGCCTTCATCCAATTCAGCGCCGGCCGCCGCAGTGGCTGCGTCCGACGGCATCAGGGTCCGCCGTCGGCGCAGCCTCACCCGCCCCGTGCTGTTTGCGCTGCTGCCTGTTGCCCTTGTTGCCGGCGGCTATTTCTACGTGAATGGCGGGCAGGTCATGTCGACCGACAATGCCTATATCCAGGCGGATATGGTCGGCTTGACGACGGATGTTTCCGGCATCGTCGACCAGATCAACGTTCACGAGAACGAAACGGTCAAGGCCGGGCAGGTGCTCTTTAGCCTGAAATCCGACAGCTTCAGGATCGCGCTCGACGGCGCAAAGGCCCAGCTTGGCGTCCAGCGCAACCAGATCGAAAACCTGAAGGCCAGCTATCGGCAGTCGCTTGCGGAAATCACGCAGGCTAAGGCCGACATCCCGTATTTCCAGGCGCAGTTCGATCGTCAGCAGAGCCTCGTCAACAGTTCGGCCGCGACACGTGCCGCCTATGATGAAGCCAAGCACGATCTCGATGCTGCGCTTCAGAAGGTTGCCGTCGCCAAGGCGCAGGCTGCGACCACGCTTGCAGAACTCGGCGACGATGCCAGCCAGCCGGTCGAGCAGAACCCTCTCTACCTGCAGGCTAAATCAAATGTCGACAATGCCCAGCGCGAGCTCGACCACAGCGTCGTCAGGGCGCCGTTCGACGGCGTCGTGACGAATGTCAACGCGCTGCAGGTGGGCTCCTACCTGCAGGCCTCGCAACAGGCCTTCTCGCTGGTTGCGACCAACCGGCTTTGGATCGCTGCAAGCCCGAAGGAAACCGAGCTTACCTACGTGAAGCCCGGCCAAGAGGCGAGCATCTATGTCGACACCTATCCGGGCGTCGAATGGAAAGGCAAGGTCGAAAGCATCAGCCCGGCCTCCGGCTCCAGCTTCTCGTTGCTTCCCGCGCAAAACACCACTGGCAACTGGGTAAAGGTCGTGCAGCGCATTCCGATCCATGTCAGCATCGACGATGCCGACGGCAAGCCGCCGCTTCGCGTCGGCATGAGTACGATCGTCGATGTCGATACCGGCCATGCTCGTGGCCTGCCGGATTTCGTCAACAGGCTGTTGGGCCGCGAAGCCGGCAAGGGCCATGAGTAGCGCTGCTTCCGCCGCCCCGGTTGCCAATCGTGGTGCGATCACGGCCTGCGTCATTCTCGCCGTCATCATGCAGGCGCTGGACACCACCATCGCCAACGTCGCGCTGCCCTATATCCAGGGAAGCGTTTCGGCTTCCGCCGATCAGATCAACTGGGTCCTGACTTCCTATATCGTCGCGGCCGCCATCATGACGCCGCCGTCGGGCTTCCTCGCTGCCAAGTTCGGCCGCAAGAACGTCCTCCTGACGGCAATTGCCGGCTTCGTCGTGGCATCGGTGCTATGCGGGGTAGCACAATCATTGCCGCAGATCGTCGCCTTCCGCCTTCTGCAGGGCCTCTTCGGCGCTGCTCTCGTGCCGCTCTCACAGGGCATCCTCCTCGACATCTATACGGTCGAGGAGCGCGGCTCGGCCATGGCCTTATTCGGCGTCTCGGTCATGGTCGGGCCCGTCCTGGGGCCTGTCATCGGCGGCTGGCTGACCGACAACATCAGCTGGCGCTGGGTGTTCTATATCAACGTGCCGATCGGTGCGCTCGCCTTTGCCGGCATCGTCATCTTCGTCAGTGAAACGAAGCGGGATGCGCTCGCGAAGCTCGACTGGTTCGGGTTTGGCATGATGAGCCTCTTCATCGCAGTGCTGCAGCTGTTCCTAGACCGCGGTGAGCAGCTGGACTGGTTCTCGTCCGGCGAGATCATGGTCGAAGCGATCGTCTGCGCGGCAGCCTTCTACCTGCTGCTGGTTCATACGCTGACGGCCGAAAAGTCCTTCGTGAATCCACGATTGTTTCTCGACCGGAACTTCGCGATCAGCATGGTGTTCATCTTCGTGGTCGGCGTCACCTATCTCGCCTCGCTGGCGCTGATGACGCCTTATCTGCAGACGCTGATGGGCTATCCGGTCATCACGGCCGGGATCGTCATGGGGCCACGTGGCATCGGCACCATGCTTTGCATGTTCATCGTCGGGCGACTGATCGGCAAGGTCGATACCCGCTGGCTCCTGGTGTTCGGCCTCGGCCTTACGGCCTGGGCAATGTACGACATGACGGGTTGGACGCCGGACGTCTCGCAGTGGACGATCATGTCGGTCGGTTTCATCCAGGGTGCCGGTCTCGGCTTCCTGTTCGTGCCGCTGACGACGATCGCCTTCTCGACGCTGCCGGCGCATATGCGCGGCGACGGTACGGGCCTCTACAATCTTTCCCGCAACATCGGCTCGAGCGTTGGCATTTCGATCGTCTCGGCACTGATCGTCGAGAATACGCAGACCAATCACGCTTCGATCGCGGCCTATGTCACGCCGTTCAACCGGGCCTTTGATGCCGCCGCCGCGCAATCGCTCAGCCCGCTCACCGCGGCAGGCCGGGCTTCGCTCAACGAGCTCATCACGCTGCAATCGACGATCATCGCTTACATGGACGACTTCAAGCTCCTGATGCTGATGTCGCTTGCGGTGATGCCGCTGGCGCTCACCTTGCGCAAGCCCAAGGCGACGCCCGCATCAACGGATCACAGCGCCGTCATGGAGTGATCAGCGGAACGGCTTGCTCAGATATCGCGAGCCCTGAATGCCGAAGCGCCATGGAACTTCGGCATTCTTCGTTATGCCGATCCGCGTGCCCGAGGTGATCGGAACCGGCGCCGATGGAAAGATTGCAAAAGGCGGGCGGTCGAGCAGCCGGTTGTTAATCTTGATATCGATATCGAGCGCCTGGCAGAGCTTGCCGGGACCGCTGCAGAGCTGGGTGAGCACATCGGTACCGCGGCGCTCGATCATTCCATCGATACCGCTTTGCGGCTCCAGCGCGCGGACGAGGACGGCCGAGCCCGGCGTGCAGACGAAGTTCAGGCACCAGTACATGCCGTAGATGCGGTAGATATAGACGTTGCCCGGCGGGCCGAACATCGCGCCGTTGCGCTTGGTCGGTCCGCGGAAACTGTGCGAGGCTTCGTCGTGCGGGAAATAGGCCTCCGTCTCGGTGATGCGCCCGCCCGTACCGTTGACGAAAAGGTGGCAGCCGATGAGATCGCGCGCGACGGCAATCGCGTCGCGCTCGAAGAAGCCTCGAAGGTCACTACCGGTCAAGGGAGCGTTTCCAATGGCACCTGTATTCGTCATTCAAGTTACCCGTCGTTTGATTCCGGCCGGTATCATCGCCCATCAAGTGCGACTACCCGAAACTTGCCCGCTGCTGCGCAAAGAGTTTCACCAGCCAGTCTATGAAGACGCGAACGCGCGGGGAAAGCTGACGATTGCGCGGATAAAGGAGCGAAACCGGCGTCTCGGTCGGCGGGAAGCCTTTCAGGATCTCAATCAGCTCACCTGAGGCGATGTAGCGTTCGGCGTGGTAGCGCGGGACCTGTATGATGCCCAGTCCGCAGCGCGCTGCTGCATGGAGGCTCTCGGCTGCATTGACCGAGACGATGGCTGGGATCGACATGTTGCGGACCTGCCCGTCGACGATGAATTCGAGCGGCAGCAGCCCGCCCGTCGCGCTGGACCGGAATCCGACCATTCGGTGGCCATCGAGCTTGTCGGGATGTTCCGGTATGCCATGGAGTTTAAGATAGGCGGGTGAGGCGAGGGTGATCTCTTCCAGCGTGGCCACGCGGCGGGCGATCATGTCGCTATCCTGCGGCACGCCGACGCGCAACACGCAGTCGATGCCCTCACGGACGAGATCGACCAGACGATCGCCTTCGCTCATGTAGAATTCGATATCCGGATATGTCTCCAGAAAGGATGGCAGGCTCGGCAGCACGAAATGCCGAGCAAGCGTACCGTGCACATCGACCCGCAACATGCCCTTCGGTTTGGCGCCGACAAACGCGCCTTCGGCCTCCTCGATGTCGGCGAGGATCAAAAGGCAGCGCTGGTAATAGGCCTCGCCATCGAGTGTCGAACTGACATGGCGGGTGGTGCGCTGGAGCAGTTGCACGCCCAGGCGGGCTTCCAACTGCTTGACGGCATCGGTCACCGTCGAGCGGGGCAGGCCAGTATCCTCGGCTGCGAGCGTGAAGCTGCGGCGTTCCACGACGCGGCAAAAGACCCGCATGGCATCAAATCGGTCCATAGTATTTGTTCGCATTCCTCGGATAGTGATGCCGAAGAATGCATGATTATCCGCACAATGGAAAGTATCATCTTTTCCGCGTCGAAACGCGCTGCGGCGCAAGGAACTGAAGGAGAAAGAAAATGGCCAGCAACGACAACAAGGTCGCGCTTGTCACAGGTGCATCCCGCAGCATCGGTGCCGCCATTGCCGAACGTCTTGCCAAGGATGGCTTTACCGTCGTTATCAACTATTCCGGCAATGCCGCTCCTGCCGAAGAACTGGCTCAGAAAATCGAGCAGGCCGGCGCCAGGGCGCTAACGGCGAAGGCCGATGTCAGCGATCCCGAAGCAGTGCGCCGGATGTTCGATGCTGCGCAAGCAGCCTTCGGCGGTATCGACGTTCTCGTCAACAATGCCGGCATCATGATGCTGTCTTCAATCGCCGATGCCGACGATGCCAACTTCGACCGCCAGGTCAGCGTCAACCTGAAGGGCACGTTCAACACGCTTCGGGAAGCCGGAAAGCGCCTGCGCAACGGTGGCCGGATCATCAACCTCTCGACCAGCGTCGTCGGCGTGAAGCTCGAAACCTACGGCGTCTATGCCGCCACCAAGGCGGCTGTAGAAGTGCTAACGGCGATCATGTCGAAGGAAATGCGCGGCCGGAACATCACCGTCAACGCGGTCGCTCCCGGCCCGACCGCGACCGATCTCTTCCTCAACGGCAAATCAGACGAGCTCGTCGCCCGCATGGCGAAGATGAACCCGCTCGAACGCCTCGGCAGGCCCGAAGACATCGCCGCTGCCGTCTCCTTCCTCGCTGGTCCGGACGGCTCCTGGATCAACGGACAGGTCCTGCGCGCCAATGGCGGCATGGTCTAGTTCCATGAGATTGTTCGCGGCTCGGTGGCGGCATTGTTCCGTTTTTGTGAACGGTGATGTGCAAAGTTGCGCCTTAAAATCCGTCCGGTCGCAAATTATACTCCTTGGCAAGGAGCGAACGGAAATCCCTTATTCCGGCGCCAAACCTCCAAAAGCCCGCCGCGTCATTTTCCCTGGTGATGCGGCGGGTTCGAAGTTCGAAGTTGATCCGATCGCGGCCCGTCGAAGGTTTTGTGCCTTCCGGGCCGCTTCCGCTTTCAAGCATCGTTGAGCTTGGCGTCGGCAAGCAGCTTTACCATCCAGTCCACAAAGACGCGTACCTTGTTGCTTAAGTGCCGGTTCGGCGGGTAGACGACGTAGAGCGGCAGAGGATCGCGCTTCCATTCCGGCAGAACCTGGACGAGTTCGCCTTGTTTCATGGCGGTGCGCGCCATGAAACGGAGCGTCTGGCCGACGCCGAGGCCGGTGGTGAGGGCGCTCATGAAGGTTCTGCCGTCATTCACCGAGACGATATATCTCGGGTTTACCTCGATCGCTTCGTTGCCATTCTTGAATTCGAAGGGGATGGTGCGGCCGGTCTGTGCGCGGAAATAGCTGATGCCGTAATGGCTGCTTTCGAGCTCTTGCGGGTGCGCGGGCATGCCGAATTTCTCGATGTAGCGGGGGGATGCGCAGGTGACCATTTCGATTTCGGATACACGTCTTGCGATCAATGATTGATCGGCGAGGGTGCCGGCGCGAAGAGCGCAGTCGACGTTCTCTGCAAGGTAGTCCACGGTGCGGTCGCTGACACCGAGATCAATGCGAATATCGGGATATTTCAGGTAGAAATCGCAAAGTGCCGGCACGACGATGGTGTCGGCAAAAGCGCCTGCCATTTCAACGCGTAAGCGGCCGCTTGGAAGGCTTTGGGAGTTGGAAAGGCTGCCGTCGAGCTCTTCCAGTTCGGAAACGATCTGCGAGGCGCGTTCGTAATATAGTGCGCCGTCCGTCGTCACCATGACGCGTCGCGTCGTACGGTTAAGCAGCTTGGTGCGCAGATGCGCTTCCAAGCCCTGGATGAGATTGGTGATTGTCGCTTTGGGCATTGCGAGCGTGTCGGCCGCCCGTGTAAAGTTGCCCGTCTCAACGACGCGTATGAAGGCGCGCATTGCCGAGAGCTGGTCCATCGGAGATCTCCACAGTTTGCACTGCGATATTATTCGAAAATCGGAACAGTGTAATCATAATACAGCTTCTTATTCCGCGATGTGAATAACAATATGTTTTTTACCAGAATGGCAAGCTGAAGCCGCTTACCATGCGTTATCTTCGATAGAGCGAAAGCCGGACCGATGACGGTGCAGGTGAAAGACATGGTGCTGGAGAAGGTGGGCATCGGCCCCGTTTCCGCGCGCGTCTATCAAGGCGCCGAGTTCGGTAAGGGGGCGCCGATCGTTCTGTTCTTTCACGGCGGGGCCTTCTTGGAATCCGGCATCCAGGCCGGCGTCAAGGAAAGTGCGATTGCTGAGAGCATGGCGAAAGCCGGTGCGATCGTTGCGATCCCTGACTACAACGCGCCGCTCGGCAACGTCTTTCCGAAGCCGCTCGAAGTCGGCTATTCCCTGTTTTCCTATCTGGCCAACAAGCGCGCCTCCGGCATTGGTGATCGCAACTCGCTGCTTCTGATCGCTGGCGAAGAGGCTGGCGGCAATATTGCGGCGGGTGTAGCGCTGAAGGCACGCGATCACTATGCCGACGCGCTCGACGGCCAGATCCTGATTTCGCCGCTCCTCGATCCGTTCATGGGCACCTCCTCCATCCGCAAGGCTGACGGTATCGGCATGCGTCAGCGCTGGACGGAAGGGTGGAGCCATTATCTTAGCGGCGGCGGCTGTCACCCCTATGCGGCGCCCTGTCTCTGTTCGCGCATTGCCGGCGTTGCGCCGGCGCTGATTTTCACGGCGGATGACGATCCTCTGCGCGATGAGACCGTCGGCTATGCCGCCCGCCTCAAAGCGGCAGGCGTCGAGGTCCGCCAGCATATCCTCCCCGCCGGGGCAGGCTGGCCATCTATCTACGGCGGGAAAACGGACGGTGCCTCGAACTGGCAGGAGAACGTCAGCCGCGAGTTCAAAAGTTTCGTTCAGGAGTTAAGCGTTCAACGCCAATTGCATTGAAAACGAACTGATTATCGTCGGCCGTATAGGGCCGCAAGGAGAGTACCAATGACGTCCAGAAAGAATCGCTGGGCCCTGGTGGGCGCTGGCATAGGGCTTGTTGCGTCTGTTTCAGCAGCGGCCATCTTTTTTGAATTGCCGATGGGCACGGCGGCTACGGCCGCTTCCGCGCCTGCACAAGCTCCCGCTGTGCCGGTGACGGTTTCCGTCGTCGCAAGCCGTGATGTGACCACCTGGGAAGAGTTCTCGGGCCGTCTCGAAGCGGTCGACCGAGTTCAGCTACGCTCGCGCGTTGCGGGCGCCATTCAGTCGGTCCACTTCCGCGAAGGTGCACTGGTCAAGGCCGGCGACCTGCTCTTCACAATCGATCCGGCCCCTTACCAAGCGGCGGTTTCTCAAGCCGAAGGGCAGGTTGCCTCCGCCGAGGCCAAGGTCAGCCTGGCGCAGATCGAGCTTGAGCGTGGCCGCCGGCTTTCGGATAGCCGCACGATCTCGCAGAGCGATATGGACCAGCGCCAAAGCGCCTTTACCGAGGCGCAGGCAGGGCTGCGTACCGCGCAGGCGGCGCTGCAATCGGCTGAGCTCGATCTCGGTTACACCGAGGTCCGGGCTCCGGTTTCCGGCCGAGTGGGCAAGCTGGAGATCACCGCCGGTAACCTTGTTGCTGCGGGTTCCGCTTCCCCAGCGCTCACAACGCTCGTCTCGATCGATCCGATCTATGCGAGCTTCAACGCCAGCGAAGAGATGGTGACGAAGGCGCTGTCGCAGCTTCCGGCCAATGACAGTGCAGTGCGCGCCCTCGAGCAGATCCCGGTCGAGGTCGGCACCCTCGCTGATGAAGGCACGCCGATCAAGGGCAAGCTCCAGCTCGTCGACAACCAGGTCGATGCTGCAAGCGGCACAATTGGAGTCCGCGCCGTGTTCGACAATCCGGGCGGCAAGCTGATCCCCGGCCAGTTCGTTCGCGTCCGAATGGGTCAGCCGAAAGCCGAGAATAAGATTCTCGTCAGCGAGCGGGCGATTGGCACCGACCAGGACAAGAAGTTCGTCTTCGTCGTCGACGGCGAGAATAAGGTCAGCTATCGGCCGGTCCAGCTCGGCAGGGTAAGTGACGGCCTCCGCGTCGTTGAAAGCGGTCTGAACCCGGGCGAGAAGATCGTCGTCAATGGCTTGCAGCGCATCCGTCCAGGTGCTGTGGTCGAGCCTCAGATGGAAGAGAAAGTGGCGGCCAAGTAGGCGCGCCACAGCAATTCCCTTCTCCCCGACGGGGAGAAGGCGTCCGCAGGACAGATGAGGGGTGAGCGGCGAAGGAGCGAACGTCTGAGCCAAAAGCGAAGACGGCAGCTGCAGAGCCTCCCCGTCGTCCGGCCCTTCGGGCAACCAACGAAATGATTGACCCGCCGGCGGTACCCCAACCGCCGGACAGGGCTTTTGCATCCAAGTTCATCCCGGAGAGGGCTTTGAAATGAACATCTCCAGATTTTTTGTGGACCGCCCGGTGTTTGCCGGCGTGCTTTCGGTCCTCATTCTCGTAGCCGGTCTGATCGGCCTCAGGGCACTGCCGATTTCCGAATATCCGGAGGTCGTGCCGCCGTCGATCGTCGTGCGTGCAACTTATCCGGGCGCCAATCCGGAAGTCATCGCGCAGACGGTTGCAACACCGCTCGAAGAGCAGATCAATGGTGTCGAGGACATGCTCTACATGTCCAGCCAGGCGACCTCCGATGGCGTCATGACGCTGACGGTAACCTTCAAGCTTGGCACCGACCCGGATAAGGCGCAGCAGCTGGTTCAGAACCGGGTTTCGCAGGCCGAACCCCGCCTGCCGGATGAGGTCAAGAGCATCGGCATCACGACCGTCAAGAGCTCTCCCGACCTGATGATGGTCGTCAACCTGATCTCGCCGGACAACCGCTACGACATCACCTATCTGCGCAATTACGGCGTCCTGAACATCAAGGACCGCCTGGCGCGCATCGATGGCGTGGGCCAGGTGCAGGTCTTCGGTTCGGGCGACTATTCGATGCGCGTCTGGATCGATCCGCAAAAGGCCGCCGAGCACAATCTCGCTGCCAGCGATATCACCAATGCGATCCGCGAGCAGAACGTTCAGGCCGCTGCCGGCACGATCGGCGCTTCGCCGAGCCTGCCAGGCACTGAGCTGCAGCTGAACGTCAACGCCCAAGGGCGCCTGCAGACGCCGGAGCAATTCGGCAACATCATCGTCAAGACGGGCGCCAACGGTGAAATCACCCGCCTGCGCGACGTTGCACGCATCGAACTCGGCGCTGCCGACTATTCGCTGCGCTCGATCCTCGACGGTAAGCCGGCGGTCGCCATCCCGGTCTTCCAGTCTCCGGGCTCAAACGCCATCACCATCTCCGACGAAGTCCAGAAGACGATGGAAGAGCTGAAGATCGCAATGCCGGACGGGGTCAGCTACGAGATCGTCTATGACACGACGAAATTCGTCCGTTCGTCGATCGAGAAGGTCGTCGATACGCTGCTCGAAGCCATCGCTCTTGTCGTTCTCGTCGTGATCCTGTTCCTGCAGACGTGGCGTGCCTCGATCATCCCCCTAATTGCCGTTCCGGTATCGATCATCGGTACTTTCGCGGTGATGTACGTCTTCGGCTTTTCGATCAATGCACTCAGCCTCTTCGGCCTGGTGCTGGCAATCGGTATCGTGGTGGATGATGCGATCGTCGTCGTCGAAAACGTCGAGCGCAACATCGAGAATGGGCTCAGCCCGCGCGATGCGACCTACAAGGCCATGAAGGAAGTTTCCGGCCCGATCATCGCAATCGCACTGGTGCTCGTCGCCGTCTTCGTGCCGCTCGCCTTCATCAGCGGCCTGTCGGGCCAGTTCTATCGCCAGTTCGCGCTGACGATCGCGATCTCGACGGTTATCTCGGCCTTCAACTCGCTGACCCTGTCTCCGGCGCTGGCAGCCCTCCTGCTGCAGGGTCACCACGCCAAGCGTGACTGGCTGACGCGCGGCATGGACTTCATCTTCGGCTGGTTCTTCCGCGGCTTCAACCGCGTTTTTGGTGCAGGTTCGAAAGCCTATGGCAAGGGCGTTGGCGGCCTGCTGTCGCGCAAGAGCATCGTCATGGTCATCTACCTGGCGCTGGCTGGTGCGACCTACGGCTTCTTCAATGCCGTTCCGGGCGGTTTCGTGCCGGCACAGGACAAGCAGTATCTGATCGGTTTTGCCCAGTTGCCGGATGCCGCAAGCCTTGACCGGACCGAAGACGTCATCAAGCGGATGAGTGATATCGCCATGGCCGAGCCCGGCGTTGCCCACGCAATCGCCTTTCCCGGCCTGTCGATCAACGGCTTCACCAACTCCTCAAATGCCGGCATCGTCTTTGTCACGCTGAAGGATTTTGAGGAGCGCGAGTCGCCGGCGCTTTCCGGCGGTGCGATTGCCATGTCCTTGAACCAGAAGTTCGGCGCGATCCAGGATGCCTTCATCGCCATGTTCCCGCCGCCGCCGGTCAATGGCCTCGGCACGACGGGCGGCTTCAAGATGCAGCTCGAAGACCGCGCCGGTCTCGGCTACCAGGCGCTCGACGAGGCCAACAAGGCAATGATCGCCAAGGCCCACCAGGCCCCTGAGCTGACCGGCATCTTCTCTGCTTACCAGATCAACGTTCCGCAGCTCTTTGCTGACCTCGATCGCGCGAAAGCTGAACAGCTCGGTGTCTCGGTGACCGATGTCTTCGAAACGCTGCAGATCTATCTGGGTTCGCTCTATGTCAACGACTTCAATGCTTTCGGCCGCACCTACAGCGTCCGAGTGCAGGCCGATGCGAAGTTCCGCGCCCAGGCAGACGACATCGGCCAGTTGAAGGTTCGTTCGGCATCGGGCCAGATGATCCCGCTGTCGGCGTTGCTGAAGGTCAGCGCGACGACCGGGCCGGAGCGGACCAACCGTTATAACGGTTTCCTCTCCGCCGATATCAACGGCGGTCCTGCTCCGGGCTTCTCCTCCGGCCAAGCTCAAGCCGCGATCGAGAAAATTGCCAACGAGACGCTGCCGAAGGGCATCAGCTTCGAGTGGACGGATCTGACCTATCAGCAGATCCTGGCAGGCAATTCCGGAGTGATCGTCTTCCCGCTGGCGCTGCTCCTCGTCTTCCTCGTGCTAGCTGCCCAGTATGAAAGCCTGACCCTACCACTTGCGATCATCATGATCGTGCCGATGGGCGTGCTGGCCGCCTTGACGGGCGTCTGGCTGACAGGCGGAGATAACAACATCTTCACGCAGATTGGCCTCGTGGTCCTTGTCGGCCTCTCGGCGAAGAACGCGATCCTGATCGTCGAATTCGCCCGTGAACTGGAGTTCGAAGGCCGTACGCCGGTTCAGGCGGCGATCGAGGCAAGCCGTCTGCGTCTTCGCCCGATCCTGATGACCTCCTTGGCCTTCATCATGGGTGTCGTGCCGCTGGTCGTCTCCACCGGTGCCGGTGCGGAAATGCGCGCCGCCATGGGTGTCGCGGTTTTTGCCGGCATGATCGGCGTGACCTTCTTCGGCATCTTCATGACGCCGGTCTTCTATGTGCTGCTCCGCAAGCTGACGGGCAACCGTCCGCTCGTGCAGCACAACGATAATCGCCCGCCGTCGGACGAGGCCGCCATCCGGGTCGCAGCGGAGTAAGCGAAAACATCATCAAATCAGCAGGCGGGACATCCAGTCCCGCCTTTTTTATTTGCATGGAGGCGTCGCAGGTTTATGTCTTGATGAACGTACATCGGATGGACGGAGCCATTCGCAAAGATATGCCGACTGCCCGTTCTGGAGGAAAGAATGAACGACTACAAGCCGCCGAAGCGCCGCCTGCGTTCGCAGGACTGGTTCGATAATCCTGACCATATCGACATGACGGCGCTCTATCTGGAGCGCTTCATGAACTACGGCATCACACCGGAAGAGTTGCGCTGCGGCAAGCCGATCATCGGGATCGCCCAGAGCGGCAGCGATCTCACGCCCTGCAACAGGGTGCATGTCGAACTTGCCAAGCGGGTGCGCGACGGTATCCGCGATGCCGGCGGCATTCCGATAGAATTCCCGACGCATCCGATCTTCGAAAACTGCAAGCGTCCAACGGCCGCACTCGACCGCAATCTCGCCTATCTCGGGCTCGTCGAAATTCTCTACGGCTATCCGCTCGATGGGGTCGTGCTGACCACCGGCTGCGACAAGACCACGCCTTCGGCGATCATGGCGGCTTCCACCGTCGATATTCCCGCCATTGTGCTTTCAGGTGGGCCGATGCTTGATGGTTGGCACGAGGGCGAACTGGCGGGATCGGGAACTGTGATCTGGCGCATGCGGCGCAAATTCGGTGCCGGCGAAATCGACCGGGAAGAGTTCCTTCAGGCGGCGCTCGATTCCGCACCGTCGGTCGGCCACTGCAATACGATGGGCACCGCTTCGACGATGAACGCTCTTGCCGAGGCACTCGGCCTGTCGCTGACGGGTTGTGGCGCCATTCCGGCGGCTTATCGCGAGCGCGGCCAGATGGCCTACCGCACCGGGCGCCGTGCCGTCGAGATCGTGTTCGAAGACCTGAAGCCGTCGGATATCCTGACGCGCGAGGCTTTCCTCAACGCCATCCGCACCAATTCGGCGATCGGCGGTTCGACCAATGCGCAGCCGCACCTGGCGGCCATGGCCAAACATGCAGGTGTCGAGCTTCATCCCGACGACTGGCAGGTCCATGGCTTCGATATCCCGCTGCTTGCCAACGTCCAGCCGGCAGGCGCCTATCTCGGCGAGCGCTATCACAGGGCAGGCGGCACGCCTGCGGTCATGTGGGAGCTGCTGCATGCCTCTAAGCTTGACGGCAACTGTCGGACCGTCACCGGCAAGACGGTGGCCGAAAACCTGGAAGGCCGGCAGGCAAGCGACCGTGAGGTCATCCGGCCGTTTGCGGATCCTCTCAAGGAGCGGGCCGGCTTCCTCGTACTCAAGGGCAATCTCTTCGATTTCGCTATCATGAAGATGAGCGTGGTCTCGGATGATTTCCGCCGACGCTACCTGCAGGAGCCTGGGCGTGAAGGCATATTCGAGGGCAAGGCAACCGTCTTCGACGGTTCCGAGGACTATCACAAGCGCATTAATGAGCCGTCGCTCAATATCGACGAGAATACCATCCTCGTCATCCGCGGGGCAGGGCCGATCGGTTGGCCGGGTTCAGCAGAAGTCGTCAATATGCAGCCGCCGGACCACCTCTTGAAACGCGGTATCAGCAGTCTGCCGACGATCGGCGATGGCCGCCAATCCGGTACGGCGGACAGTCCTTCGATCCTCAATGCCTCGCCGGAAAGCGCCGCCGGCGGCGGTCTCGCCTGGCTTCGCACCGGCGACATCATCCGCATCGATTTCAATCTGGGCCGCTGCGACATGCTGGTCGACGACGCCGAGATCGAGTGCCGGAAAGGGGAAGGTGTCCCGCCCGTGCCGCCGGACGCGACGCCATGGCAGCGCATCTACCGCCGATCGGTCAGTCAGCTTTCGGAAGGGGCTGTGCTGGAAGGGGCGGCAGAGTTCCGACAGATTGCAAGGGTTCCGCCGCGCCACAATCATTAGGCGAGTAGTTTCTATGGGAGTAAGGAAGAGTACTCCCAATAGCCAGCTCGGCAATCCATAAAAGGGTTCGTTAATGTGGGTTTGAGACGGTATCATAGTTTCTCGCATCTGCTTAAGACTGAGACAGTCAATTGCCGAAAAGGACACCGACGCGGTCGGAACAGGAATTCCAGGATCTGTTAAGGCGCCTCGAGCTTGCGCTCGATGCGTCGCAGATCGGCGTTTGGGAGCACGATGTGCGCACCAACCAGATCCTTTGGGATGCGCAAATGCACCGGCTCTATCAAACGGGCAAGACAATGCGCGTCCTTCCGACATCGTTTTGGTTTGACGCGGTTCATCAGGATGACCGCCAACGCGCATTGCAGGAATTCGACGAGGCGATCGCCCGGCGCGGCGCCTATAATTCCGAATTCCGTATCATCCTGCCGAACGGCGAAGTCCGGCATTTACGTTCGCGGGCGCATTTCTACGTCAGCGACGACGGTGCTCCCTCATTCATAGGCGCCGAGTGGGACGTCACGGCCGATGTCATGCTGAATGCGGAGCTGAAACGTCAGCGGCAGGTCGCCGAAGCGCGGGCAAGGGCGCTTGAGGAAAGCAACGCACGGATCGAGTATGCTGCCGAACATGACTATCTGACCGGGCTGCCCAACCGCCGCCTGTTCGACAGGCGGTTTGTCGAACTGCATGCCGACAAGTCGATCTCGACGCTTGCGATCCTTCACCTTGGTCTCGACCAGTTCAAGCAGATCAACGATAGCTATGGCCACGCCGCAGGTGACGCCGTTCTGCGCGCGGCAGCGCTGCGTATGACGGCGGCCGTTCCAGGAAACAGCCTGGTCGCGCGCGTCGGCGGCGATGAATTCGTCATTCTGCTGTGGAATTTCGCAGGTGTCGAAGACCTCACGCGCATTGCCGCGGATGTCCAGCAGCGGCTGCGAAAGAAGATCCGGTTCGGCCAGGAATTGCTGCAATCCGGTACCTCGATCGGGATATCATGGAGTGCCGGCCGGCGGTCGCGCAATCTGTTCACCGAATCCGATCTTGCGCTCTATCAGGCGAAGAAGCTTGGGTTAAACCGCGTCGAATTCTTTACCCGGCAGTTGCGGGACGACCTGCTCGGCAAACGGCGTCTCGCCGACGAGCTGAAGCGCGGGCTGGAGCGCGGAGAGATTGTTCCTTATTACCAAGTGCAGTTCGACGCCAAGACACGGGCGATTTCGGGCCTCGAAGCGCTCGCCCGCTGGATTCATCCGGAAAGGGGCGTGCTGTCGCCAGCCGTCTTCTTGAAGGCCGCGGATGAGAATGGGCTGTCGGCGGATATCGACGCGGTGATCCTGAAAACGGCGCTGGAGGATCGTCGGCATTGGCAGGATCGGGGTGCCACCCTGCCGCGCATAGCGGTCAATATTTCGAGCGCGCGGCTGTTCGATCCGGCGCTGCTCGATAGCCTGCGGGCGATGGAGGTTCCTCCAGGCGAATTCTCTTTCGAACTGGTGGAGACGATCTTTCTCGACGATCCCGATGACAAGCTCTTGAGCAACATCGATCAGATCAAACAGATGGGCATCGATATCGAGATCGATGATTTTGGTTCGGGGCACGCCTCGTTGATCGGGTTGGCAAGGCTGCGTCCAAAACGCCTGAAGCTCGACCGGCAACTGGTGACTGAGATCGTCGAATCAGAGGAGCAGCGCTGTGTCATCAGCTCCATCATCGACATCGCCAAGGCGCTCAATGTCGGCGTGATCGCTGAAGGCGTTGAAACAGAGGGCCATGCCGAAACGTTGACGCAGCTCGGCTGCGACATGCTGCAGGGGTACGCGCTCGGGTATCCGATGGCGGCTGCGGAGATCGGCAAGCTCATTTCGCCGGCCCGCCGGACCCCGGCCAAGTCAGGCGCCGGCAGCCGGATGCTGGCGGTTACGGCTCCAGCTCCCGGCGGGCTTCCAGATACCATTCGACAAAGGCCCTGACGCCGGTTTCGAGCTTCGTATCGGGCTTGTAACCCGTCAAGGCGACAAGCAGGTCCGCGCTCGCGAAGGTGCGCGGCACATCGCCCTTCTGCATCGGCAGCATTTTGCGCTGCGCCGGCTGGCCGAGCGCCTTTTCCACGGTCTCCACGAAGTCCATCAGGCTGACCGGCTGACCGCCGCCGATATTGACGACACGAAACGGCGCCTGGCGCGACAGCGTCTCGACCTTGTCGTCGGCGATGCGGTTTTCTTCCGAAGGCATAATCGCAGAAAGCCGCACGATCGACTCGACGAGATCGTCGATATAGGTGAAATCGCGGCTCATCTTGCCTTCGCCGTATATTTCGATCGGCTGGTTTTCCAGCATGCTCTTTACGAATTTGAAGAGCGCCATGTCCGGGCGGCCCCACGGACCATAGACGGTAAAGAAGCGGAAGGCGGTGGTCGGCAATTTGTAGAGATGTGCATGGCTGTGCGCCATCAGCTCCATCGACTTCTTGGTCGCGGCATAGACCGTCAGGGGCTCGTCGGCCCTGTCGGTCTCATGGAAGGGAACGCAGGGGCTCGCGCCATAGATCGAAGAGGTCGAGGCCAGCATCAGATGCTGCACATTGTGACGCTCGGCAGTTTCCAGAATGTTCCACGAGCCTTCGACGTTCGAGCTCAGATAGGCGCGCGGGTTTTCAAGACTGTAGCGGACGCCGGCCTGGGCCGCGAGGTGGATGAGGATGTCCGGCTTTGCCTGACCGACCGCATCTTCGAGCGCCTTTTGATCCTCAAGCATGGCGACCACCGGCTTGAAGGCCGGGAACTGCGCCAGAGCCGCATGTCGCATATGCTTGAGCTTGACGTTGTAATATGGCGTCAGGCCGTCGAAACCGGTAACCCGATGCCCATCCTGCAACAAGCGCCGCGCGAGATGAAAGCCGATGAAGCCTGCGGTGCCTGTTATGAAGTAATGCATTTTATCTACTCGGTCTTCTTGCCGACGGCAAAGTGGCTGAAGCCGTGGCGCGTGATTTCGGCGACGGGATAGATATTGCGCAGGTCCACGACGACAGGGTTCTTCATCGTGGTCTTCAGGCGCTTGAAGTCGAGCGCGCGGAATTCATCCCATTCGGTCACCAGCACGATGGCATCGGCGCCCTCGGCAATCTCGTAAGGGTCATTGCCGTAGGTCACTGGCCCGAGCATTTCCTTGGCCGCTTGCATGCCTTCCGGGTCATAGACGTGAACCGCGGCGCCGCCGTCGAGCAAGGCCTGGATGATGGTGATCGACGGCGCATCGCGCATGTCGTCGGTGTTCGGCTTGAAGGTCAGGCCGAGGACGGCGATCTTCTTGCCGCGCACGCTGCCGTCGCAGGCGGCGATCACCTTACGACCCATGGCGCGCTTGCGGTTGTCGTTGATTGCGACCGTCGTTTCGATGAGGCGCATCGGGCTGTCATAGTCCTGCGCGGTCTTGACGAGCGCCAGCGTGTCCTTCGGAAAGCACGAGCCGCCATAGCCGGGGCCGGCATGCAGGAACTTGTCGCCGATGCGCTTGTCCATGCCGATGCCCTTGGCAACCTTTTGCACATCCGCACCGATCTGTTCGCAAAGGTCGGCGATCTCGTTGATGAAGGTAATCTTCATGGCGAGGAAGGCGTTTGCTGCGTACTTGATCAGCTCCGACGTGCGGCGCTCGCAGAAATAAAGCGGTGCCTCGTTGAGGTAGAGCGGCCGGTAGACTTCGCGCATGACTTCCGTGGCGCGCGGGTCTTCGGTGCCGATGACGATGCGGTCGGGGCGCTTGAAGTCGGTGATGGCAGCACCTTCGCGCAGGAATTCCGGGTTCGAGACGACGGCGATGTCCTTGCCGGGGAACTCTTCGCGGAAGATGCGCTCGATCTCGTCGCCGGTGCCGACGGGAACGGTGGACTTCGTGACGACGACCGTGAAGCCGCTGACGGCTGCGGCAATCTCGCGCGCGGCGGCATAGACATAGCTGAGATCGGCATGGCCGTCGCCGCGGCGCGACGGCGTGCCGACCGCTATAAAGACGACATCGGCGTCTGCGACCGGTGCAGCGAGATCCTTGGAGAAATCAAGGCGTCCGGCGCTGCGGTTGTGCTCGATGATGGCATCGAGGCCCGGTTCGAAGATCGGCACTTCGCCGCGTTCAAGTGCGTCGATCTTCGCTTCGGATTTATCGACGCAGGTGATGTGGTGGCCGAAATCCGCAAGGCAGGCGCCGGAGACGAGACCGACATAGCCCGAACCAATCATAACAATGCGCATGGGATAACCTTCATCAAAAACGATCGCGGCCTGCCGGCGGCAAAACGCGATCGTGTTACAGGCGCACCGTTATAAATTCAAGACAGCCCACTTCTCAGCTGCGCCCAAACTCATCGACGATGCGGATGATATCGTCCTCGCCGAGGTAAGAGCCGGTCTGGACTTCGATCAGTTCGAGCAAGATCTTGCCCGGGTTTGCGAGGCGATGCACCTCGCCGAGCGGGATATAGACGGACTCGTTTTCCCGCAGCATCTGCACATTCTCGCCGATCGTCACCTCGGCCGTGCCCTTGACGACGATCCAATGTTCCGAGCGGTGGTGATGCTTCTGCAGCGAAAGCTTCTTTCCCGGTGTGACGAAGATGCGCTTTACCTGGAAACGGTCGCCGTTGAAGATCGAGGTATAGCCGCCCCACGGCCGATACGAGGTCGGATGGGTTTCCGTCAGTTTCGACGTCGCGGGCAGGGCGGCGAGCGTCTTGACGAGGTCGCCGACGCTCTGGCTGTCCTGCAGCTTGCCGACATAGACGGCATCTTCACTGGCGATCACCGCGACATCTTCCATCCCCTGCACGGCTAGATGCACGCCGTGGCTCATCACCAGCGAGTTGCGGCTGTTGACAAGCGTCGTATTGGCGGTCGCGACATTGCCGTTCGGGTCGCGCGTCCCGGTTTTCCAGACAGAATCCCAGCTGCCGAGATCCGACCACTTGAAGGGCGAGGGCACCACAGCGGCATTGGCCGTCTTTTCCATGATCGCATAGTCAATCGAGATGCTGGGGGCCTTCGCAAAGGACTGGGCGTCGAGACGGGTGAAGTCGAGATCGCGCGTGGCCTTCGCAACAGCCTCGCTCGCCGCGGCGACGACTTCCGGCGCATAGTTGCGCATTTCCGCAAGCAGCGCTCCCACCTGGAACATGAACATGCCGGAATTCCAGTAGAAGCCGCCGGCAGCCACCATCTCCTTTGCCTTGTCCAGGGGCGGCTTTTCGATGAAGCGCTTCACGGTCTGTGCGCCTGCCGAAAGGTGCTCGCCGCCTTCGATGTACCCGTAGCCGGTTGCCGGTTCGGTCGGCTCGATGCCGAAGGTCACGAGCTTGCCGCTGGCGGCCGTTTCGCGTGCGGCGCGGACGCTGTCGAAATAGCTTTGATCGGCGACGATCTCATAGTCCGAGCCAAGGACGTGCATGATCACGTCCTTGCCGAAAAGGTCGGCGACGAGGGCGGCAGCGGCGGCAACGGCGGGTGCGGTGTTGCGGGCAACCGGCTCCAGCAGGATCGCCTTCAGCGCGAGATCGAGTTCGCGGGCCTGTTCGGCCACGAGGAAGCGGAATTCCTCATTGGTCAGCACGATCGGTGCTTCGTAGAGGGCCGGATCGGAAACGCGGGCGAGCGTTTCCTGAAACAGCGTCTTGTCGCCGATGAACTGAATGAACTGCTTGGGGGCTGCAGCGCGCGACAGTGGCCACAGGCGTGTGCCCTTGCCTCCTGCCATGATCACGGGAACGATCTTTTGTGTCATCGGGTGCGTTTCCTCAAAGTCTCTGTCTTCAAATCAGTTCTGTCCGGCCCACTGCCTGATCCGGCTCAGTCCGGCTTCAAGCAACAGGCTTGCGGCGTGTTCGGTTTGCGCTTCGACGTAGCAGCGCATCTCCGGCGCATTGCCCGACGGGCGAAAGTGGATGATGCGCCTGTCGGCCAGCGTGACGCGCAGGCCGTCGATATCGCTCGCCGTGGAGGGGCTTCCAATGGGCTTCAGGAAATCCACCAGGTTTTCCGGTAAGGCGCGCAGGTAAGCCATCAATTTTGCGCTCGTCTCGACGGGGAAGTTCTCCAGCCGATCGGCCGCCGCAATCGGAAGATTGTAGGAAGCGGCAATGGCCGACAGCGGCTTCTTTTGCGCGGCGGCCAGCGAAAGGACTGCCAGTATCGGCAAGAAGCAGTCGCGTGTCGGCAGTGCCTCAAGCGTCCTGCCATTGACGCTGAAACCCGAACCGGTCAGCAGGCCGCCATTGGCCTCGAAGCCCATCACGCGGTCCTTGCCTGCGACGATCGCCTCCTGCATGCCGGCAATGACGAAGGGTGAGCCGACGCGCGTGCGGGTGACGGCAAAGGCGCCGGCCGCCTCGATGCCGGAGTTGGAGGTGACGGGCGTGACCACGGTCCCGGCATCCAGGAAATTCGCAGTGATCAGCCCCAGCAAGTCGCCGCGCAGGGGCGTGCCGTTCTCATCCGTCACCAGTGGCCGGTCGCCGTCGCCATCAGCCGAAACGAGCGCATCAAGTGTGAGGGACCGCGCCCAATCCTTGAGAAGCGCAACGGTCTTTGCCGAAACGGCTTCGGTATCGACTGGGATGAAGGTCTCCGATCGTCCAAGCGCGATGGCTTCGGCGCCGTAATGCGACAGCAGCCGCACCATCATGTCGCGGGCAACGGTGCTGTGCTGATAGACGCCGATCCTTTGGCCGGAAAGGGCATTTTTGGAGAGAATGCCGGCATTGCGCGCCATGAAGGCTCTAGCGCATTCGCCGGACCGGTCCTCGACCTTTGCTTTTCCCGCCATTGCCTCATCAGGCAGGGAGCGGTCGAGCTTGGCGGCAAGATCGGAAATCGCGGATTCGTCGGCCTTGTCGATCTCGCCATCCGGTCGGTAGAATTTGATGCCGTTGCGGTCCGCCGGGATGTGCGAGCCGGTGATCATCAGGCTCGCGGCGCTGTTGCGGGATCCATAAAATGCCAGCGCTGGAGTAGGGACGGTGCCGCAATCGGCGACCCTGAAGCCAAGCGCGGTCAGCGCGAAAGCGCATGTCGCAGCGATGGCAGGGCTGGAATCGCGGAAGTCGCGGCCGAGCATGACGAGGTCGCCTTTTTGCGCGCGCCCGCTCTCAAGAAGATATTGCCCGAACGCCGTCGCGTAGACCACCGACGCCCTGCCTTCCAGATCGACGGAAAGGCCGCGCAGGCCGCTTGTTCCAAATTTCATGCGTGTTAAGCCTTTGCTGACGCTTGCTTTCCTGCGCGATTATCACCAGTCTAACGATACTTCGTAAATTTTGGCCGCGATAGGTGACTAAAATATTGCGCGCCTCCCTTTTCAAGGCAACTCTATAACTCCTTCGGTGGAACGAGGACTATCGATGAGCGAACAGACCATCGCGCTCGAAGAGAGCTGGAAGGCGGCACTCGCGCCCGAATTTTCCAGTCCCTACATGCAACAGCTCAAGGATTTCCTGCTGGTGCAGAAGCAAAGCGGCAAGCGTATCTTCCCGAAAGGGTCGGAGTATTTTCGCGCACTTGATCTCACGCCACTTGCAAAGGTGAAGGTCATCATTCTAGGGCAAGATCCCTATCACGGCCTCGGACAGGCGCATGGGCTCTGCTTCAGCGTTCGCCCAGGCGTGCGTATCCCGCCGTCGCTGGTCAATATCTACAAGGAGATGGAAACCGATCTCGGCATCAAGCCGCCGCGGCATGGCTTCCTGGAGCATTGGGCCCGCCAGGGCGTGCTGTTGCTCAACAGTGTTCTGACTGTCGAGGAGGCGCAGGCCGCGTCACATCAGGGCAAGGGCTGGGAGCGTTTCACCGATGCGGTGATCCGCAAGGTCAACGAGGAATGCGAGTCCGTCGTCTTCATGCTCTGGGGTTCCTACGCGCAGCGGAAGGCGGCCTTTGTCGATACCAACCGTCATCTCGTCCTCAAGGCGCCGCATCCGTCGCCGCTTTCGGCGCATAACGGCTTTTTCGGATGCAGGCATTTTTCGAAGGCGAACGCTTTCCTGCAGTCTCACGGCCGCGCGCCCGTCGACTGGGAGTTGCCCGCCAATCCGCAGGATGCCTAAAGTTTTCTGAACACCTGCGGATCGGTGTTCAATAAAAAGAGACAATGCGTTTTGGTCTCTGGGACTATTCCAAATCGCTCCAAGCAATCATTTATGACCCATGAAGGCTCGCCGTTGCGGGCAAGAAAGGGGTCTCGACATGCTCAACCAGATCAAGGGCCTGCACCACGTCACATCGATGGCGGAGGACGCCCGTACAAATAACCAGTTCTTCACAAACGCGCTCGGCCTGCGCCGCGTCAAGAAGACCGTGAACTTCGATGCGCCTGACGTCTATCATCTCTATTATGGCGACGAGACCGGTTCGCCGGGTTCGATCATGACCTATTTTCCGTTTCCCAAGATGGCGCAGGGCCGTCCGGGCACCGGCGAAGTCGGTACGACCGTTTTTTCCGTTCCCGAAGGCTCGCTCGGCTTTTGGAGCGACCGTCTCACCAAGCTCGGCGTCAGCGGTCTCAAGACGGACGAGAGCTTCGGCCAAAAGCGACTGCACTTTGCGGGTCCTGATGGCGACGGTTTCGCACTTGTTGAAGTCAGGGACGACGGCCGCCAGCCCTGGACGCATGGCGGCATCGGCGAGGATCACGCCATCCGTGGCTTCCACTCCGTCGCCATGCGGCTTCGCGATGAGGGCGCGACGTCCGAACTGTTGAAATTCATGGGCTATGAGGTTCAGGAGGAGAAAGACGGCGTAAAGCGGCTGGTCATGCCAGGCGGCAACGGCGCGCATCTGGTCGATCTCGAAACGATGCCAAATATCTCCCGTGCTCTGCCGGGCGCCGGTTCCGTGCACCATGTCGCCTTTGCTGTCGACAACCGCGAAAAGCAGCTCGAGGTGCGCAAGGCACTGATGGATACAGGCTACCAGGTGACGCCGGTCATCGACCGGGATTATTTCTGGGCGATCTATTTTCGCACGCCTGGCGGCATTCTCTTCGAGGTCGCCACCAATGAACCCGGCTTCGACCGGGACGAAGATACGGCTCATCTCGGCGAAGCGCTGAAGCTGCCGCAGCAGCACGCGCATCTGCGGCAGCTGATCGAGCAACACCTGCAGCCGCTCGAAGCCTAAGGAGCAGATCGATGAACGACCACAGCTATGTGCACCGGCTCCATGCCGGTGCACCGGGAAAACCCATCCTCTTTGTACTGCACGGCACCGGAGGGGATGAAAACCAGTTCTTTGAATTCGGACGGCGGCTTCTGCCCGATGCAACGCTCGTCTCTCCCCGCGGGGATGTTTTAGAGCACGGCGCGGCACGCTTTTTCAAGCGCACAGGCGAGGGCGTCTACGACATGGACGATCTTGCCAGGGCCACGCAGAAGTTGGCGTCTTTCGTGAAAGACATGACGGTCGATCACGGCGCGTCGCACATCCTTGGCCTCGGCTTTTCAAACGGTGCGAACATCTTGGCGAATGTCTTGATCGAAAACGGGCTGTTCGATGCGTCGGTGCTCATGCATCCTCTCATTCCGTTTCGGCCGAAGGCGAATCGGGAACTCCAGGGCCGCAAGGTGCTGATTACGGCGGGCGAACGTGATCCGATCTCTCCGGTCGAGCTGACCCAAGCGCTCGCCGGCTATTTCACCGGGCAGGGGGCTGCGACCGAGACCGAGTGGCACCCGGGCGGACATGACATCCGTCCGAACGAGATCGACGCCGTGCGGCGCTTCTTCGAGCCCTATTTCTAACTACCGGAAGTTTGGCGGCAGTGCTTCCGAGACCTCTTTGTCCGGCGCGGGCATCCAGCGTCCGGTCGAAAAATAAGCCCGCGTCCGCATCTGCGGACCGGGTGCCGCCTTGATCGTCATAATAAAATTGAAGCTGTTCTCGCTGCTGAATTCGCGGGAGAAGACGACGCTCGCGCCAAAACCTTCCTCTCTGACATCCTTCAGTTCTCGGATCGCGCTCAAGGCATCGTGAAAATCCAGCCAGTGCGACTGTGCGAGCACCGTTTCGAAAACGCGCATGAAAGACGGATCGAGCCGGCCCGCGCTATCCGTTGTCGGCCCGACGATCTTGGCGCGTATGTTGGAAATCGTGCCTTTGCGATCTCCGCGAATGATCAGAAACACAGAACTCAGCGGGCGCTCCCCATCTTCCTTGTAGACCTCTTGAAAAGAGCATTCATACGCGCTGCTGCCCATGGCGGAGGCACGCCATTGGGTCATCTCTATGCCGGCCTTGCGCAACGTTTCGCACATGTCCGGTCCGGACTTCCGCCACGTCCGCAGGAAATTTCCGGCGAGCTCTGGCTGGGGAATCTCGATCAGCCCCGGCGGGATCTTGACCGGCAACTGCGGAGGAGGCTTTGCAACCTCTACCAGCTGTAGCGGCGGTGGTTCTGGTCGCTGGACCTGCGGGTTGAGATGGTAGCCCGACAAAGCTGCCAGGGTGCGCAGATGGCGCATGTCGTTGGATAGCAGGACGGTGCCGGCAACGAGCGAGATCGAAAGCGTGAGCATCAGCCACAATACTGCGCGGCGCTTGCGGCGCGGCGGCGGCGTTTTCATATGCAGGCCGGACGGTTGCGTGGCCAAGGCTTTCACTCATTGCAGATGCGCTACTGTAGACAGCATGCTTCAGGTTTCTCTTGCAACCAAATTGAGCGCGGAAAGTGCTATATTAGCAAAGAATTCACCTCCGTTGCGCTAGGAGGACCGATAGCGGCCACGCGAACCAATCTGCAGTACCAGCAAAGCGGCGCTGTCATTTACGCTTTGCTGCTTCTGCGAAGTAATTCTCTTGAGATTTCAACGGCGTTGCTTCATGATAATTGGGATGCGAAGATTTTCGTGTCGTGCCTTATGACGATCGATGCAGGTCGTTTCAGCAATGAGCATGTTTCTTCGCGCCCGGCAGCGATGCCGCGGGTCAGACTTTAACGCTTTATTCTGCCCTGCAAACTTGAGGCAGGGTTTGCTTGGGAAGGTTGCATGAGTTCGGAGTTTGCGGTTCGCGCGATGCGACCGGGTGAGTTGGAGCTTGTGCTCGAATGGGCAAGGCAGGAGGGGTGGAATCCAGGACTCGACGATTCGCTCGCTTTCCAGGAAGCCGACCCGTCCGGTTTTTTCATCGGCGCGGTTGGTGAAGTTCCGGTCGGTTCCATTTCGGTGGTCAAATACGGCGAACACTTGGCGTTCCTTGGCCTCTACATCGTCCATCCGGATTTCCGTGGCAAAGGCTACGGCAAGGCGCTCTGGAATGCCGGCATGGCGTCTGCGGCAGACCGCACGATCGGTCTCGACGGCGTCGTCGCTCAGCAGGAAAATTATCGCAAGGCAGGCTTTGAACCTGCCTATACGACGATCCGGTATGGCGGCATTCCGGCGGTGTTGCCGCAGTCCTCGCTCTTAGCGCATCCGGTGTCGGACAAGCTCGACGGGCTGTTCCGTTACGATGCCGCGATTTTCACCGAGCCACGCAACGCATTCGTTGCCGCATGGTGCAAGCGGCGCCGCGGGCGCAAGACGGCGATCGCGCGCAAGAGTGGCAAGATCCGCGGCTACGCCACGATCCGCCGCTGTTACGAAGGCTACAAGATCGGGCCGCTTTTTGGCGCCGATACCGATACCGCAGCCGCGCTGCTTGCTGAATTGCTGCCGGAGGCTGGCGGCGAGCCGGTGTTCATCGATGTCCCAGCCGAAAACAGGGAAGCGATCGCGCTTACCGAAAGCATGGGGCTCGAACCGGTATTCGAGACGGCGCGCATGTATCGTGGCCCGGCGCCCGCTATTCCGCTGAGGAACGTCTACGGGGTCACGACGCTGGAGCTCGGCTGATCTTAGTCCATAGGCGAGGCGGGGGCGGTCGAAGCCGAAAGCTTTGGACGTCCCTTCTCAGCGATCGCAATGCCGCCCAGCGTCAGCACCAGCGAGACGATATGGAAGAGCTGCAATGCTTCGCCAAGGAGAAGCACAGATAAGAGCGTGCCGAAAACCGGAACGAGATTGATGAAGAGGCCGGCCCGGTTAGCGCCGATCCACTCCACGCCTTTGATATAGAGGATCTGCGCAACCAGCGAGGCGAAGATCGCCGTGTAGAACGTGATGATCCAGCCTTTGGCGTCCGGCATCTGAACATTGCCCGCCGCATTTTCCCAAAGCAGCAATGGCAGCGACGTCAGCGCCGCCGCAAGGGCGGGAAAGGCCATGAGCGTGCGCCAGTCGACCGGCGGCTTCCAGCGCAGAAAGATTGTGTAGATCGAATAGGCGGCGACCGCCACCAGCATCAAGGCGTCGCCGCGGTTGAGGCCCAACCTGAGCAGCGCCGCGATATCGCCATGGGAGGCGGTCAAGGCCACGCCGACGAGCGTCATGGCGAAGCCGGCGACCTGCGCGGGCGAAACGCCAGTGCGGAAGAAAATCAGATTGAGCAGGAAGATCAGCATCGGGATGCCTGCCTGCTCGATCGCGACATTGATGGCGGTGGTGTATTTCACCGCCGAGTAAAGCATGGCGTTGAAGAGCGTATAGCCGACCATGCCGTAGAAAAGCAGCAGTGGCAGCTTCTTGCGAACGACCGGCCAATCCTTCTTGATCTGCGGAAGCGACACCGCGGCGATGAGAGCGGTCGCAATTGTCCAGCGCAGGAAAGTCAGCGTCATGGGGCTCACGTGGCCGAGCGCCAGCTTTCCGGCGACAGTGTTTCCACCCCAGCACAACGTCGCAATGGCGAGACAAATATAGGCCGTGATATGCAAGGATGATTCTTTCCGTCGTCCGAAAAGTTAGTTCGGATGGCTGCCAATGGACCGGCAATAGCCCGGGACTGGCTGATTTGTCACGTAAAAAGCCCATTTCGCCCTGATAACAGGGTCGCTTTCCAAAAAACAAAGCTTTATAGATGCGCGGGTTTGAGCAGAGCGCGGATAATCCGCCGGTAACAGGAAGAGTTGGATGACGAACGTAGTCGTGGTCGGTTCGCAATGGGGTGACGAAGGCAAGGGCAAGATTGTCGATTGGCTTTCGGAACGTGCGGATATCGTTGTGCGCTATCAGGGCGGACACAATGCCGGCCATACGCTCGTCATCGACGGCACGAGCTACAAGCTGTCGCTGTTGCCTTCCGGCGTCGTGCGCCCGGGCAAGATGGCGGTGATCGGAAACGGCGTCGTCGTCGATCCACACGCACTGATTGCCGAGATCGAGAAGCTTGAAAAACAGGGCGTCAAGATTTCTCCCGACAACCTGCGCATCGCCGACAACGCTACGCTGATTCTTTCGCTGCACCGCGAGCTCGATGCCTATCGCGAAGATGCCGCCTCCAACAGCGGCACGAAGATCGGCACGACGCGCCGCGGCATCGGCCCGGCCTATGAAGACAAGGTCGGCCGTCGCGCGATCCGCGTCATGGATCTCGCCGATCTGGAGGCGCTCCCCGGCAAAGTCGATCGTATCCTCACGCATCACAACGCGCTTCGCCGCGGCCTGGGCGTTGACGAGGTGAGCCACGAGGCGATCATGACGGAGCTGACGTCGATCGCTGATCGCGTGCTTCCCTTCCGCGAAACGGTCTGGCTGCTCCTCGACAAGGAGCGCCGCAAGGGCGCGCGCATTCTTTTCGAAGGCGCGCAAGGAAGCTTGCTCGATATCGACCATGGCACCTATCCCTTCGTGACCTCGTCGAATACGGTCGCCGGCCAGGCTGCAGCCGGTTCCGGCATGGGACCTGGCTCGCTCGGCTATATCCTAGGCATTACCAAGGCCTACACGACGCGTGTCGGCGAAGGTCCGTTCCCGACGGAACTCAACGATTCGGTCGGCCAGTTCCTCGGTGAGAAGGGCCATGAATTCGGTACTGTGACGGGCCGCAAGCGCCGTTGCGGCTGGTTCGATGCGGCGCTTGTACGCCAGTCGGTCGCGACTAACGGCATCACCGGCATTGCGCTGACGAAGCTCGATGTGCTTGACGGTCTCGAGGAGCTGAAGATCTGTGTCGGCTACATGCTCGACGGCGAGCAGATCGACCATCTGCCGGCAAGCCAGGCCGCGCAGGCCCGCGTGGAGCCGGTCTACATCGCGCTGGAAGGCTGGAAGGAGTCGACCGTCGGCGCCCGCAGCTGGGCCGATCTGCCCGCGCAGGCGATCAAATATGTCCGCCAGGTCGAGGAGCTGATCGGTGCGCCTGTCGCGCTTCTGTCCACAAGCCCTGAGCGCGATGACACCATACTTGTGACTGATCCGTTTGAGGATTAATGTCGCGGGTCATTATGGCATCTGGCCCAGCCGCGAATCGGGCCTCTCGAGAAAAGTAACTAATGGCTGATTTTATTGCAGTTATCCGGCGGGCGGTTGACGGCCTGGCTGAAAACACTCCCGAGATGCGGGCGAAGGTTTACGAGCGTGCCCGCGGCGCGGTGCAGCGGCAGCTCGAAAACATGAAGCCGCGCCCGCCGGAAGCGATGCTGCAGCGCCAGCTCGATAAGCTCGATGCTGCTATCCGCGAGGTGGAGGCCGAGCACTCCGAGGCATTGCCGGACGATGAGGCAGCCATTGCTGCAGCAGAAGCGCCTGTCCATGAAGAGCCTGTTTCCGAGCCTCCAGTAGAGTATGCTGCCGCGCCGGAGCCCGCCGAAGAACCGGTTGCTGACGAACCGGTTGCCACAGAGCTGGTTGCCGCAGAACCGGTCGCAGAAGAGCATCTCGCCGATGCGGATGAACCAGCGCAATACCGTCACGAAGAGCCCCAGCCTGAACCGCAGGAAGAGGCGGTCCCTTACGAGGAGCCCACGCCGGTAGCGGCGGTGCCGGAAGAACAAGAAGAAGAACGATGGGACCGCCCCGTCGAGGAAGTTACTGCTGCGGCTGAGGCAGAAGCAGCACCTCCCGAGGAATGGGCTGCGTCGCATCGCGATGAAGCGCCGGCCGAGGAATACGCAGTCCCGCCGGAGGAGTATCTCGAGGAGGCGCCTGCCGTCGAGGCCGAACCGGCCGTCGAACCGGAATTCCTTCGTCCTGCCGGCGAATACAATCCGTCGAACCGGCTCGTTGAGCCGTTCGTCTCTTTTGAGAAACCGGAGGAGTTCGTCGAGCACAGCCGCGAAGAGCCGCTGCAGGCCGAAACGGTTGCGCATTTCGATCCCGTCTGGGCCGAACCGGCTGCCGAAACCCCGGCCGAGCCACCGAAAGACGCAGAAGTTGCATGGGCCACGGAGGAGGTCAGGAACTTCTCAGAAAGCGTTCCTCACGCAGAGTCGGCCAACGACCACGCGCGTGCCTTCGAGGAGGCCATTGGCGGTCTTCAAAACCCGCCGCCGGCCACGAAGATGCCGGCCGCGAACGAGGGCTTTTCCTGGGAAGCCGCCGCCTTTGACGATCTGCCGCCGATCGAGGCAGGCACCAACAACAAGAAGGCCCCTGTCGCAGCGCACTTCGACGATTCGGACCTATTCGCCGAGATCCACGGCAAGCCTGCGGCGCCCGCTGCCGACGTACCGGGCGAAGAGTGGCAGGAAGCCAAGGCCCTTCGGGGCTACGGTCGTCGCGGCGTCGTGGCGGAAGACGACGATTCCGCGCCGACTGCCGATATCGACCAGATCGTTGCCGCCAAACTGCAGAACAAGAATTTCCGCATGGAACCGAAGCGTCGCCGGTTCGGTATCGGGACCATCATTGCCGTTGTCGGCGTGCTGGCAGTGCTGGGCGGCGGTGCCTATGCCGCCTGGATGAACCGTGCCCAGCTGATCGCGATGGTTGACAATCTGGTGAGCGCCGCTCCGCCCAAGACGGCCGAGAGCGAGCCCGCTGCTGTGCAGAACCAGACGCCGGCAACCCCTTCGACAAACAACACCGAAGCGGCCAAGCCTGCCGAAACTGACCGGCAGGTTGCTGCGCTCGATGACGGCTCTTCGGTCAACAACAAATTCAACCAGCGTCTCATGGCAGACGGTACGGAAGTCGACAGCGGCCCAGCTGCCATGCCCGGTACGCCGACCGCCGAAGGCAAGTCGGTCGCCGAGCAGAATGTTGCATCCACCGCGCCGGCTCCGCCCGCACAGGCAGGTGCCGCGTCCGCCGAGACGCTGCCGCCGAACGGCCCGGCCGCTGCCCCGCAACAGGTGCCGGCCGGCGCGAGCGAGAAGATGTTCCTCTATGAGGAGCGGATCGGCCAGAGCTCGCCAACGGCGATCCAGGGGGGCGTCGCCTGGAGCGTCCAGCATGAAGCGGGCCAGGGCGGTAAGCAAGAATCGACGGTGCAGGCCAATGTGACCGTGCCGGAGCGCAATCTTTCGGCTCTCGTCACCTTCAAGCGCAACTCCGATCCGTCGCTTCCGGCGAGCCATCTAGTCGAGATCGTCTTCTCGCTGCCGCCGAATTTCGAAGGCGGCAGCATCGATAGCGTCCAACGCATTTCGATGAAGCGCACGGAGCAGGATCGCGGCGACCCGCTGATCGCAGTTCCTGCCAAAATCACCGATGACTTCCACATGATCGCGCTGAACGATTATCCGGATGCCCGCAAGGCGAACCTCGATCTGCTTTCGACACGTGAGTGGATCGATATTCCGATCACCTATCGCAACGGCCGCCGCGCGCTGATCACGATGCAGAAGGGTCCGACCGGCATAGCAGCCTTCAATACGGCAATCAAACAATGGACGGCGCTCGGCGACGTGAGCACGAGCCAGTAGCGCGCTGGTCGCCTGGAAAGGTGGCAGCGGGACAACCCGCTGCCGGGCTTATTTCGTTGGCTTTGTGTATTGCATGCTTGGACACTCGGCGATGCGTTGCCACCAGGCGCTGAGGCCGGTGTGCTGCTCAAGCAGTTCCCGCCCTTCGGGAACCAGGAAGTAATCCATCATTGGTGCGACATGGAGATCCGCCAATGTCAGCGCGTCTCCCGCGAGCCAAGGCTCGTCATTCATCAAATCCGCAAGAGCCTCTAGGCAAACAGGCGCCTTGGATCGAGCAATGGCCACTCGCGCCTCATCGCTTGGCTCTCCGCGCAGCGGCTTCGACACCAGTTCCACATACATTCCCCAGACAAGGTTGGAGTAGATGTATCCATCCGCGATGCTGATGATCTGGTTCATCCGGGCGCACTCCTTTGGAGCTGCCGGTTGCAAGCTTGGACCGTTGAATGCCGCATCAATGTAGCGCGTTATCGCTCCAGTCTCATAAAGATTGAAGCCGTCATGCTCCAAGGCTGGGATTCGACCGAACGGCTGCCGGGCGAGATAAGATGACGGCGGCCCCGCAGCTGCGAAGACATCGACGGGCATCATGCAAGGTGAGGCGCGCGGCCCGAAGGTGCCCCTTGCAAGCTTAAAATGAAGGAAAGCCGCCTGCCGCAATCTGCAGCAGGCGGCTTTCCGATCTCATATCGAGGCGCGATCTCGTTATGCCGTGGCTTCGACGACGCGGACGGCGTTTGCCCTTTCCAGCGCTTCTTTGCGCACCGCGTCCTGCACCTTTTCGAAGGCGCGGACTTCGATCTGGCGCACCCGTTCGCGGCTGATGTCGAACTCGGTCGACAGGTCTTCCAGCGTGACCGGATCGTCGGCAAGGCGGCGTGCTTCGAAGATGCGGCGTTCGCGGTCGTTCAGCACGCCCATCGCCTTCGAGAGCATGCGGCGACGCGTTTCGAGCTCGTCTTGCTCGATCAGCACGTCCTCCTGGCTGTCGTGGTCGTCCACGAGCCAATCCTGCCACTGGCCACTGTCGCCTTCGGAGGCCTTGATCGGCGCGTTCAGCGAAGCGTCGCCGGAAAGGCGACGGTTCATCGAAACGACTTCCTCCTCGGAGACGTTCAGCTTCGTGGCGATCTCCGCGACGTGCTCCGGCTTCAGGTCGCCTTCGTCTATTGCCTGGATCCGACCTTTGAGGCGGCGCAGGTTGAAGAACAGGCGCTTCTGGTTGGCAGTCGTGCCCATCTTCACCAACGACCACGAGCGCAGGATATATTCCTGGATCGAGGCCTTGATCCACCACATCGCGTAGGTGGCGAGACGGAAACCGCGTTCCGGATCAAACTTCTTGACGGCTTGCATGAGGCCGACATTGCCTTCGGAAACGACTTCGCCGATCGGCAGGCCGTAGCCACGGTAGCCCATCGCGATCTTGGCGACGAGACGCAGGTGGCTGGTGACGAGTTTATGCGCAGCTTCGCGGTCACCGTGCTCGGAATAACGCTTTGCCAGCATATATTCCTGCTGCGGCTCCAGCATCGGAAACTTGCGGATTTCGTCAAGATAACGATTGAGACCGGCTTCGCCGGCGGTAATGGACGGCAAGGTATTGCGGGCCATGATTGCACCCTCCTATGTAGATTCCGGTTCCCGATGGAACGCGTCCCCGCGTCGGAACTGGCGAACCGGGACGTGCGGCTCAAATCCAAGCCCGCACTAAGTCAACATACAGATAAGTATGGCGGAACAGCGGTTCAAGCCCATCAAAAGCCTTCACGAAGACGTTATACCGTTAACGGCGGAGCGCTTCTGCGAGTTCCACCATATCTACGGGGAGCGGCACTTCGAAGTGCATGAGTTCACCCGTGCGGGGATGCTCGAACTGCAGCATATAGGCATGGAGCGCCTGACGGCCGAAGCTGTTGACGACTCCACGTGCTTCATCGGGCAGTAGATTGGCCTTGGTTCTAAAATGCGCCCCATAGACCGTATCGCCAAGCAGCGGATGACCGATATGGGCCATATGGACGCGAATCTGATGGGTGCGGCCGGTCTCCAGATGGCATTCGACGAGGGCGGCAAGCGCTGTTGCATCCGGGTTTTCGTGGAAGCGTTCCAGCACTGCGTAATGCGTGATGGCCTCGTCGGCATCCTGGCTGTCAGGACGCTTGACGGAGCGGCGCGTGCGGTCGCCGGTGGAGCGGCCGAGCGGCACATCGATCGTGCCTGAGAGCGAGCGCGGCCGGCCCCAGACAATCGCCTGATAGGCGCGCTTTAGCGGCATGGTGCGGCCGTGATCTGCAAACTGTAGCGACAGGTGGCGATGTGCAATATCGTTCTTGGCGACGACCATGACGCCGGTCGTATCCTTGTCGAGCCGATGCACGATGCCTGGCCGCCGGACGCCGCCAATACCAGAGAGGCTGTCGCCGCAGTGGTGGATCAGCGCATTGACGAGCGTTCCCGTCCAGTTTCCGGCAGCGGGATGGACGACCATGCCGGCCGGTTTCGAGATGACGATGAGGTCGTCGTCTTCGTAAAGGATGTCGAGCGGGATATCTTCACCCTTCGGCGTCGGGTCTTCGGGCTCGGGCAACAGGAGTTCGAAATTGTCGCCGGAGCGCACCTTCTTTTGCGGATCGAGGACGACGGCGCCGTTCACCAGCAACTGGCCATCCTTGATCAAAACCTTGACGCGGCTGCGGGAAAATTCCTCGCCGAGCTGGGCCGTCAGCCAGGCGTCGAGGCGGCCTTCGGCATTCTCATCGGCAGTCAGGACTTTCCTAATGCCGGATGCTTGTTTAAAGGGGTCGCTCAAGACGCTTCTTCTCCGAAGTATTTCATAGGACACCACGATGACGAAAATCGAGCTGGACGATCAGGAAGAACAGCCCCTTGATCCGGCAATGGAAAATGTCCGGCGCAAGATGGTCCGCCTGCAGATCGTCTCCGGCGCCATCATGTTCGTGAGCCTTATGGCGGTCTTCGGCGCCGTTGTCTACAAGACGATGAAAGCCGAACCGGAAGAAACGGCAGCCGTCTCGGGCTCCGGCGTTCCTTCGGATTCGCCTGTCAGATCCACGGTTTCCCTGCCGCTCGGGTTCGCCGTGCAGTCCACGTCGTTCTCCGGACGCCAGATCCTTTTCTTCGGCCAATCAGTTGACGGCAAGCGCAAGGCGCTGGTCTTCGACATCGAGGCGGGTCGGCTCGTCGCCGACATCACCGTCGCCGGCAACTGAGGCCGATGGCTGCCGCGCTGATCACGATCGAAAGCGCCGACGATCCGCGCATTGCGGAATTCCGCGCGATCCGCGAACGCGACCTGACGGGCAGGCAGAACCGCTTCATTGCCGAAGGCACCGTCGTGCTGCGCATGCTGGCCGAAGCCCACGCTACGAGACGCGGCTTCGAGGCCGAGAAAATCCTGTTGCTGCGAAACCGCGCCGAAAGCGTCGCAGACATTCTTGCGGACGTGCCGGACGATGTCCCAGTCTATGTCGCTGAGGCGGATGTGCTCGACGGCATCGTCGGCTTCCATCTGCACCGCGGCGTGCTGGCGCTTGGCCGACGCATCGCGGGCAGCGAGAACCTGCTCGACAGTCTGCCGGAGCGCGCGCTGGTGCTCGTTGGCTGCGGCATTTCTAATCACGACAATGCCGGTTCGATGTTCCGCAATGCGGCCGCCTTCAACGCGGACGCCATCTTCCTCGATGAGACGTCCTGCGACCCGCTTTACCGGAAAGCGATGCGTGTCTCGGTGGGTTCCGTGCTGAGCGTTCCCTATCAGCGGAGCGGTACTGCTCTCGGTATACTCATCGCACTAGCAGAACGCGGTTTCGATATCTGGACGCTATCGCCGCGAGGCAAGACTGACATCCGTGCAATAGCACCTTCCGATCGCATGGCTTTGGTAGTCGGTACCGAGGGAGATGGGCTGCCGGAAGCAGTCCTGGCGCGCTTCAGGAGTGCGCGCATTCCGCAATCTGCCCGCCTCGACAGTCTCAATGTCGCGACGGCGACCGGCATCGCTTTGTTCGCGATGGCATCTGCGGCCGATCGCCTCTGAATCAGCCCGGTTGCGACAGGATCGTTGCGACGCGCTGGGCGAGGCTCACGCGTTCGCCCTCTTCGGCCCCCGCATCCTCCGGCAGAAGGTCGCGGATCGGCGAGGAAGGCCCCTCGTTAAGCGCCGTCAGTGCCACCATGCCGGCCGCGATCGAGGCGATCTCTTCGCGCATGGCGCTGTCGGTGCCCGTCGTCGTCTTCGCCTTGGAAATGCTATCGGAAACGGCTGCACTGCGTGCGCGAACTTCTTCGGCAAGGCGGGCGGCGACCGCTGCTGAATCAAGTTCGGAAGCTGGAGATTCTTCCTGCATCAGTTCCTCCCCTTTGGTTTCGACCGTTGCTAGACCCGCATCGCGAAGCGCGCGGTTTGCCTTGCGCAGGCCGGCATTGAGCGACTTCAATTGCTCCTTGAGCTTGGCGATTTCCTGCTGGCGGCGGCCGAGGAGCGTTTCCTTGTCGGAAGCGGCAGCGGTCTCACGCGCGGATTTGTCTTCCAGGCGGATCACCAAATGCTCCTGCTGCGTCAGCTTCTGCTCGGCATCCTTGGCCCGGTTCTGCAGAAGATTGACGTCCTGGCGCAACGTGTCGCGTTCGTCGCGCAGCGCGTTGGCACGGGATTTTAGACTTTCCATCTCAGTTTCGCGCGCCGCCATGTCGATTTTGAGGTTGTCCGCCTGCTCGGCGAGCTTGTTGAGGCGCCTGCGCAGCGTCTCGATCTCGCTTTCCTTTGCAGAAGTCGCCTGTTCGGCAATGTGCAGGCTCGTCTTCAACTGGCTGATATAGTTTTCGTCCTTGCGCAGGCGGGAGCGCATTTCGGCAGCCTCGACGTTCAGATCGGCGATCTGTGCCTGCAATGCGCCGAGTTCGGACGACAAGCGGCCAGCATCGAGCGCAAGGGAATCATGGCGAAGCTGCAGGGACAGGGATTTTTCGCGCTCGCGTATCAGGTCCTGTGCCGTTCTGGCATTCTCCGCAGCGTAGAGCGCTCGTACCATGTCCTTCTGCGCCCGTACCTCCTGCGGGGTGAGGGGCATTGTCGCCTTCATGCGGTTTTCCGTATACCAGACGATGCGGCGATGGATCGCAGGAGAGATCAGGAAGACGAGGAACGCCGCCGTCAGGAAACCCAGTCCGAACAGAAGAGCATATTCGATCACGGCGCGGCCACTGCTTAGAGGTTTGATTTGCGTCAGCGCCACTGATTAAAGCACGCGCTGCGCCTAGAGCAAGTGGCGGATAGGTGACGGCGGGCAAGAATCCCGCCGCCGGATCGTGAGCTTAAAAGGGGTTCCAGGTCGGACCGGGCGTGATTTTCAGATAGCCGACGTTGATGCCGAGGCGGGCGCCGACGCCGGTGCGGATCGGAACGACAAGAACATTGTTGTTCTTGAGCAGCGTCATGCCAAAGCCGGCAATGACGAAGGCCTGGCCGCTGACACCGCCGAAGCGGGCATAAATGCTGTCGATCGAAGGCAGGTCGTAGACCAGCATCATGACGCGCGTACCCTGGCCGCCGTAGTCGATGCCGAGGGACGGTCCCTGCCAGTAGAGCGAATGTGCGCCGGCGTTCTTGGTGTTGAGCTGGCCTTCTCCGTAGGTCAGGCCGGCGATGAAAGCGCCGGACCCTTCCTGTCCCAAAACGTAACCGTTGGGCAGACCGTATTTTTGAAAGGCTGCTTCAACTACCTTTGCCAGACCCCCGCTGGTCGATCCGAAAAAGGAATGGCCAGCGTCGACGATCTCCTGCATGGTGTACTGGTTGCTGTTGGCCTGCTGTGCTGCCGCCTGCTGCGGGGAGAGCACAAATGCTGCAATGGTCAGCGCGACGAAGAGTCGGCAAAAGCCCATAAATCTTCCGGGGGATTGAAGGCGCATGGTGTCATCCGTTCATCATGGTCGGTTCGATGAGCCGTTTCCGGCAGTGGATGCATTTTGCGCGGATCGTCTTAACAATCGGTTTACCAAATATGGTGTCATTATGGCGACGAGTACGGCGCAAACTTCGTGCAATTTTGATCAGGCATGATAGGCGGGATGAAATTTTGCCGCCTTTAGGAGACGATGATGTCCAAGAACCCCAATCTTACATTGACCGGCCCGGATCTGGCCGCGCTACTTTGCAGCCGTGTTTGCCATGACGTCATCTCGCCCGTCGGCGCGATCAACAACGGTCTCGAGCTGCTGGACGAAGGCGGCGCCGATTCGGACGCCATGGACCTCATCCGCACGAGTGCGCTCAATGCCTCGGTTCGCCTGAAATTTGCACGTCTCGCATTTGGCGCCTCCGGTTCGGTCGGCGCTTCGATCGATACCGGTGAGGCAGAGCGCGCAGCCAAGGATTTCGCAGCTGCCGAAAAGAAGACTGAGGTTACCTGGAACGGGCCGCGCGCCATCGTCGCGAAAAACCGGGTCAAGCTGCTGCTCAATCTCTTCCTGGTTGCCTATTCCTCGATCCCGCGCGGCGGCTCGCTGGAAGTGACGCTTGAGAATCCGGAGTTCGACGCGAAGTTCAAGATCGTCGCCAAGGGCAAGCTGATGCGCCTGCCGGCGAAGTTCGTGGAAATCACATCCGGCCAAGTCGAGGAGGCGATCGATGCGCATTCGATCCAACCTTACTACACAGTCCTGCTTGCCGAAGAGTGCGGCATGGAGCTCGGCCACAGCGCGACGGGCGAAGAAATTATCTTCACCGCGGAGTCGGTTATTGTCTAGCGTCATGGTTGCATCGTTGCGGCCTGGCACGTCCCAGGTAACACTTCCTTAGCCTAATGGACCTATTCTCAAGGACTGAGGAAGCGCCACTGGAGTAAAAGTGGAGCGAAGGAGTAGGCATGCAGCGGTTCATGATCACTGATAGTTCGGATGTCGTCCGCAAAGTCGGAAAGCGTATCCTTTCCGAACTCGATTTCCTTGTCAGTGAGGCGTCCAATGCAAGCGAAGCGCTTTCGCGCTGCCAGGCCGAGCTTCCGGAATATATGATCGTCGATTCCGGCATGGACGGAGCGCTCGAACTGATTTCGGCCATCCGGGCGATGGAAGGCGGCAAGGACGTCAAGATCTATTACTGCGTCATCGAGGCCGATCTCAAGAAGCTGATGATGGGCAAGCGGGCAGGGGCCACCGACTTCCTGCTGAAACCCTTCGACCGTAAGATCCTGACGGCCGTCTTCGGCAACCGCGCCATCGCCGCCTGATTTCTTATATTCGTCAGGACCTGAGCCGCCTCCGGGCGGCTTTGTTTTTTTCTGCGCCATGCATCGAAACGAAAAACCCCGCCGGAAAGGCGGGATATCTCATAATCGAAAGGGGAAATTCGGTGTCTCAGGCGGTTTCGGCGTATTCGGCGCCATCCGGCTCGCGCAGAACGTAGCCGCGGCCCCAGACGGTTTCGATGTAGTTTGCGCCGCCGGCAGCATTTGCGAGCTTCTTGCGCAGCTTGCAGATGAAGACGTCGATGATCTTCAGTTCCGGCTCGTCCATACCGCCGTAAAGGTGGTTGAGGAACATTTCCTTGGTCAGCGTCGTGCCCTTGCGGAGCGAAAGCAGCTCCAGCATCTGGTATTCCTTGCCCGTCAGGTGAACACGCTGGCCGCCGACTTCAACAGTCTTGGCGTCGAGGTTCACGATCAACTCGCCGGTCATGATGACCGACTGGGCGTGACCCTTGGAACGGCGGACGATCGCGTGGATGCGAGCGACCAATTCGTCCTTGTGGAACGGCTTGGTCATGTAGTCGTCAGCGCCGAAGCCAAGGCCGCGGACCTTGTCTTCAATGCCTGCCATACCGGAGAGGATCAGGATTGGTGTCTTGACCTTGGACAGGCGGAGAGTGCGCAGCACTTCATATCCGGACATGTCTGGAAGGTTCAGATCGAGAAGGATGATGTCGTAATCATACAGTTTGCCGAGATCGACGCCTTCTTCACCGAGATCGGTGGTGTAGACGTTGAAGCTTTCGGATTTCAGCATCAGTTCGATGCTCTGCGCTGTCGCGCTGTCGTCTTCGATAAGTAGTACCCGCATTATTATCCCCTTTACCGCCGCCGAAAGGTGGTCTGGCCCCCTACGCGATACCGAATACTTCACTGCGTGATTTGGAAGCTGCCACGAAATGGTTAACAAATTCTGATTCACTCTGGCAAGAGGTAACGAATTTATTAAGCAATTTGTCCATTTCGCTGTTTTCCAATGAGAATCCGCAACGCCGATTCCTTAACTTTTACATTAAGAATGGCCGGTAAGCGATTCATTCGACTCACCAATGAACAGGATCCGGAAATCGCGTAGTGATGTTTACCGACCCTTAAATCATCGGCACTATCATTAACGATGCCCGTAAACGAAAGGTTACCAGCGGTAGGTTTTTGTTAATACCGATGGAAATTTTTTTGGCAGACCGTTTCAAACCGGTGCGCAAGGGCATTTTTGTAGAGCCGGGATCTCGCATCACTGGAGTAATGCGTATGAAGTCGCGTGAGAGCCTAGTTCGCCTGAAGGAGTTTCAGGTGAACGAAAAACGACGTCAGCTGCAGCAGTTGCAGATGATGATGTCGGAATTCGAACGAATGACGAAGGATCTGGAAAGTCAGATCGTCATCGAAGAGAAGAAGTCCGGCATTTCCGACCCGAATCACTTCGCCTACCCGACCTTCGCAAAGGCGGCGCGCCAGCGCGCCGACAATCTTCAGGTTTCCATCAAGGAATTGAAGATGCAGGAAGAGTCACTGGAGCAGGCGCTCGAGGAGATGCAGGCGGAATATGCCCGCGCTACCGCGCTCGAAGAGCGGGATAGCGCCATTCGGGCCCGCGCCTGATCGATTGGCAGCGGACGCCGGCTGCGGCGTCCCCGGGGATCGCCTGAAGAAGCCATGTATGACGGGCCGTAAGTCCGTCATACATGGCTTTTGGTGTTCCTAATTCACCACGTCGCGCCATTCCTCGTGGCGCTGTGATTGCGCCTTGAAGAACGGGCAGAGCGCAAAGATCTTCCAGCCGCCCTTTCTCGCCTCTTCGACGGCGTGAAGCGCAAGCGCCTGGCCGACGCCTTTGCCGCGCAGGGCATCCGGCACCCCGGTGTGATCGATGATGACAAGCTTCGGCGACGTGCGGGAATAGCTCATCTCGGCTTCGTGTCCGTCGACCTTGGCTACATACCGCCCGCCCGACGCATTATCTTCGTTGCGAATATCCATTGTATTTTCTCCGAAAGCCGATGTTGTTCAGGCAGACCGTGACATGGCGGCCATGCCATGCCAAGCCGGTGCAGGTGACGACACAGTGTTCAACCAAGGGGTATTCGATGAGAAAACTGGTGGGAATCCGGCCGGTACTGCTTGCTGCGGCACCATTTTTCCTGGCGCTTGGGCTGGTGCTGCCGCTGATCCGATTCGAGAAACTCTACTTCTTCGACGAAACGCCGTCGCTGGTGGAGATCGTTGCTTCGCTGTGGAGAGGAGGGGATATCCCGCTCGCGCTGATCGTCGGGATCGTGTCAATCGTATTGCCGATGCTGAAGATCATCGGCATTGCCGCCGAGGCGACAGCTGCCGGCGGCGGGACCGGCAGCTGGTTTTATCGTCACGCCGTACCGTATCTGTCCAAGTGGTCGATGATGGACGTATTACTGGTGGCGATCGTGGTTGCGGCGGCGAAGACCACGGGCCTGGCGGATGCTTTTACCCAACCCGGACTCTGGTGCTATGCAGCGTCAACAATAATTTCGGGCCTTCTTCACTCCCTTCAGGGAAATGCGTCCGGCCCGAAATAAATGTGTTTGCCTGAGGCAGATGGTTCAGTGACGGTATTGCTGGATACGCGTCGTGCGCAGGCCGGCAAGGCCGTGACTGTTGATCGACGACTGCCAGGACAGGAATTCTTCGACGGTGAGCGTGTAACGCTCGCAGGCTTCTTCCAAGCTCAACAGGCCACCACGCACCGCGGCGACAACCTCAGCCTTGCGACGGATAACCCAGCGCCGGGTATTCGGCGGCGGAAGATCCGCAATCGTCAGCGGGCTGCCATCGGGGCCGATGACATATTTTACTCGGGGACGTATCATTTCGGTCATTGGACTCTCTACACAACTCAAGACCACGCGGGCACTCTAGCTTGTCACATTTAAAAATTGCCTAAGCGCACAGTAAGACTTTGATAACAACTTTAGCTGCCTCACTGCCCGCCACGGCGGGCCGCCCTGCGGTAGCGTCAATTTGTACCGTGGTGCATGGCTCCCATGCCGAATAAATATTACAGATATTTCGAAGACGCCTTTATAAGCGCTGCAACATCATGAATGGTCGCAAGACCTCGTTTCCGTTCTTCTCGCAGCATTAGTCAAAGATTGCCTCGACATACCTCACGTCCCTACGACGCGGGGCATCGTTGCAGTCTTGCTGCCCGGCGCCGTTGCGCTTCCTTTGCGAGACCCGAACCGACGGCCCGCGGCTGAGGACAAGTCGATGACAAGACGTGAGCGCGCGGCCCGAAACTGCGCAGAGGGTAACGCTTTTCCGCTTTCCACCGCCGTTCGCACCGGCGAGCTCAATGCCGAATTGAAGCGCCGGCTGGAGGACATGACGAAAGCCGCAGGCTTCGACTATTACCTCCTCGTGGCCTTTCCGCGCGCCGACAGCACGACTTTTCTCGAAAATCGGGTTATCAGCAACTGGCCGCAGAATCTTTCCAATCTCTACGACGAGGTCGATCTATTCTATTGCAGCCGGCTGGTGGGCGCACTGAAGCGGACGATCATGCCAGTTTTCTGCGATGCCAGCCCATTCGCCGGCGGCGCCGCTAATCAGGAGAATCGCCGGCTGACTGCGCTGTTCCAGATGCATGGACTGCAGAATACGATCGGCTTTTCGCTGCACGACGCTGACCTGAAGCAATACATATTCGCCTTCTCTGGCAGTCGTTCTGCGCTTTCGCGCGAGGAGGAGATGAGCCTTCTCTATGCCGCGATGGAAGCGCTCGACCGTTTCTGCAGAGAGAACCGCATCGACGGGAGGCCATCGGAAAAACTTACCCGCCGCGAGATCGAATGCTTGCGCTGGTCGGCGGCGGGCAAGAGCAGCGAAGAGATCGCAATCATTCTCGACCTCTCGCCGCATACGGTGGTCGGCTATCTCAAAGGCGCGATGCGCAAGCTCGATTCGGTAAACCGTATGCAAGCCGTCGCCCGCGCCTTCCGCTACAGGCTGCTGTAAGCCGCTCAAAGCAGAATTGCGCTAACCTCGGTCTTCCCGGCGCCGGGTTCGTATTGGGCGGTGCCGGTACGAATGATCGAAAGCCAGACGTTCAAACTCGTCGTTGCCGGCTCCTCGCCGGTCCACAGATCGCCGGTTCCAATTAGACACCCATCCCTTCGGACGGCGTTTCGAGGGAGGGCCGCCTGCCTGCCGTCACGGTCAGCTGCACACCATTCGTCTTTTGATTTTCTAAGGGTTTTCGCCCGAAGCCATGCGCATCTGCACAGCCGTTTCCTTGCCGCCCCATGAGATGAAGTCGGGATTGGCGAAGTCGAAATCCGCCTTGCCGCCGGTTTTGCCGTAGGTCAGCGGCAATCCGTCCATTGTAACAGTCGTGCCGCCCGCAGCGCGCAGGACCGCGTCGCCCGCCGCAGTGTCCCATTCCATCGTCCGGCCGAAGCGCGGATAGACGTCGGCCTTTCCCTCGGCAAGCAGGCAGAATTTCAGCGAAGAACCGATATTGGTGCATTCCGAGATCGCCTGCTCGAAGAGAAAGCTGTCAGTCGCGGGGCTTTTGTGGCTGCGGCTGGCAAGCGCGAGGCGCTTGGCAGGTGGTGCGCGGACCGTGATTGCAATGCGTTCCCTCACCGTAAAATCGGCGTCGACGAGGAGTTTTTCCGCGTGTCCCGCCTCGCCTGCAAAAGCAATACCGAGTGCGGGTGCATAGACGATACCCGCAAGCGGCACGCCACGCTCCACATAGGCAATGTTGACCGTGAATTCGTGCCGCCTGTCAACGAATTCGCGCGTACCATCGAGCGGGTCGACAAGGAAGAAAGCCTTTCCCTCGATATCCGGCACGTGGCCGGCCGCCACCGATTCTTCGGCAATCACCGGAATATCCGGATAGCTGCGCGCAAGATGGGCAAGGATGATCCTCTCTGCTTCTTCGTCCGCGCGGGTCACGGGACTTGAATCTGCCTTTGTCGCGACAGCGCACCCTTCTTCGAAGATCGCGATGATCGTTCTACCCGCCTCAAGCGCCGCCTTTTCGAATATCGCTAACATGTTCCCCTCAACGGATGTCAGCATCCGCAAGCAGTATAATGACATATATGGTGATCGAGCCACCTTTTTGCGCGGGGCAGCTGTCATTCGAGAAAATAGATTGATGGCGGCCGCGGTGGCAACGGGCCATACGAGGAGCTAGTGGTTCCTCATCAGGACAATCGGAATTCTCCACAACGAAGGTTAGCGCAGGGTCCATTAGCACCACAGCATAATTGATTCGACTGCATCCCTCCGCTGTGATCCACTCGCTTGGGCATGTGCCGCCGCCCTGAAGGCTGCCAACCTAAGGAGCTCCACATGAGCAATAGCCAGGAGCACAGCAAAACTGTTGTCGAGACCCCGGGAACGCAGACGATCGACATGAAGCTCGAGATCGTCGTTATTCCTGTTTCGGACGTGGATCGCGCTAAGGGCTTTTACAGCGACCTGGGTTGGAGGCTCGACGCCGACTTCGCCGCCGATGAGGGCTTTCGCGTTATCCAGTTTACGCCGCCTGGCTCCGGGTGCTCGGTTATCTTCGGCCAGAACGTCACCGCAGCAGCACCCGGCTCCGCGCGGGGCTTGTACCTAATCGTCTCCGACATCAACGCCGCCCGACGCGAGTTGCTCGGCCGTGGGGTCGAAGTCAGCGAGGTGTTCCACGACGCCGGCGGTGTGCACGCTGGCACTGACGAACCCTACCTGTTTGGGCGGCTCCGGATCTCTGGTCCGGATCCCGAGCATCGCAGCTACCGCTCGTTCGCCTCATTCAGCGATCCAGATGGTAACGGCTGGTTGCTCCAGGAGATTACCGCCCGATTGCCCGGACGCGTGAACGCCGACGTCACGACATTCACCTCCTCCACAGAGCTCGCGGCCGCCCTCCGGCGTGCGGCTGCCGCGCACGGCGAGCACGAGAAGCTGACAGGCGAGTACGATGAGGGCTGGCCGGACTGGTACGCGGAGTACATCGTCAGCGAGCAGGCCGGCAAGCAGCTGCCATCATAAGGGCGGTACCGACAGCAACCACGACGGTCGTTGCAAAGGTATGTCCGTTATGCGCCACCGAGACCTGACCTTGCCAATGATGCCGCGAATGTCGCGTCTCGCCCGTTCTGTGGTTGGGTGCCCCTTCGTCCCGCTACAGCCACCGCCTGACGCGGGCTTTGTAGGCGAGATAGACGCCGCCGAACTTCCGCTCGAGATAGGCTTCCTCGCGGGCGACTACGCCGTAGCGGATGACGAGATAGAACGGCACCAATAGGAGGATGAGCCACAGACTGTCGATGGCGATGGCCAAGCCGATGAGGCCGAGGAACATGCCGAAATAGATCGGGTTGCGCGTGAAGCGGTAGGGTCCCTCGTCGACAATCGTGGTCGTTGGCTGGGTGGTCGGGATCTGCGTCCCTGCCCGGCGGAAGGCCCCCGCCGCCCAGATCAGCAGCGCCAGGCCGGCGAGGAACACGATGCCGCCAAGCATTCCGGCCGGCATCGCCTCTGGCAGGAACGGCAGCCGATAGAGCCAGTCGAGCGCGAGCCCGGCAATTACAGCGAGCGCCCAGGCGATCGGCGGCCGTACCGCCGCGCCTGAACTGTCGCGCCAATTCCCGCTCACCTCGTTCATGCCGCCGCCCGCCCGATCTGCTCCCGAGCCTACCAAGGCCCTAACACCTGTGGGAGCTTACGTTGCTTCCAAAGAGATTTGAAGTCAGAGGGGACGGCCAAGGATCGGATTGGGCCGACACCTCTCGCTATGCGAATGTCAGCTCCAGAAACGCGACGGATTTTGACTTAAGATGCACGTTTTCCGATGAAGCGGCTGACCTTTGTGATCGTGCAGATCCGCGCCGCCTCAGCTCAAAGTGTGACTGCTCGGAACAAAGAGCCGGGCGGGCGTGTTAATCGGCGAAACCCACCGCGTTGAAGCTCCGCCTCATTTCCGTGAGACCAAGATGGCCATCCATTTCAATCATACCATCCTGTCGGCTCGTGACAGTAAGGCTTCGGCAGATTTCCTGGCCGATATGCTGGGCCTGTCCCCGCCGCGGAGCTGGGGGCCGTTCCACATGGTCACGACCGACAACGATGCAAATCTCGACTATATGAATACGAAAGGTGAGATCGTACGCCAACACTACGCCTTCTTGGTCGGCGACGCAGAATTCGACGCGATATTCAATCGAATTCGAGAGCGAAACCTTCGTTATTGGGCCGATCCCGGCCAGAGAAAGCCAGGCGAAACCAATGACCACGACGGTGGACGCGGTTTCTATTTCGAAGATCCGAACGGTCACCTGCTCGAAATCATCACGCGCCCTTATGGCAGCGGCGGGTGGAACCCGTGAGAGTTGGCATTGGCGCATTGCTAATTTAGAACGCCCGACAGGCCGTTCCTTTGAAACGTTTTTCGCGTCCGGCCTTTGGATTTCGTAGGAAATTGCCAAAAGTTCCGGTTTTATGGAATAAGTGCCATCCTTAAAGCTGCCGCCTTGCCCGCCTCGCAGGCGATTTAATTAATCCACAGCCGGTTTCTGGCTAAAAATTCCTCAGGGAATGCCTCTTTAATGTGGATTTTGGTCCGAAACGCGCCATTTACGTCCGTTTCGCCAAGAATCTGACCCAGTAAAGCCTTTTTGTCTTCACATTTTCGCGGAAAACGGTATGGATGCCGCATATGAGGTTCCGATAAAAGGGAACTACAGACCAAAAAGAGATGCAGTCATGTTGGCTCGCATCCAGGGGAAATGACATATGGAGTATTTCGTCCAGCAGCTCTTCAATGGGCTGACGCTCGGATCCATCTATGGCCTTGTCGCTATTGGCTACACGATGGTTTATGGCATTATCGGCATGATCAATTTCGCCCATGGCGATATCTTCATGCTCGGTGGTTTCGCCGCTCTTATCGTCTTTCTCGTTCTCACATCTATCTTTGCGGGCTTTCCGGTCGCAGTTCTTCTGCTGCTGATGCTTATCGTTGCGATGCTGATGACGAGTTTGTGGAATTGGACGATCGAGCGTGTTGCATACCGGCCGCTGCGCGGTTCCTTCCGCCTGGCGCCGCTGATCACCGCTATTGGCATGTCGATCACGCTCTCCAACTTCATCCAGGTGACGCAGGGTCCGCGCAACAAGCCGATTCCGCCGCTCGTCGGTTCGGTTTATAATATCGGCGGCATTTCGATCTCGCTGAAGCAGATCATCATCATCCTCATCACCGTGGTGTTGCTGGCCGCCTTCTGGTACATCGTCAACCGCACGGCGCTCGGACGCGCCCAGCGCGCGACGGAGCAGGACCGCAAGATGGCCGCTCTTCTCGGCGTCAATGTCGATCAGACAATCTCCATCACCTTCATCATGGGCGCGGCGCTCGCCGCCGTCGCCGGCACGATGTACCTGATGTATTATGGCGTCGCCTCGTTCAACGACGGCTTCACGCCCGGCGTCAAGGCGTTTACCGCAGCCGTTCTCGGCGGCATCGGCTCGTTGCCGGGTGCCGTTCTCGGCGGACTGATGATCGGCCTCATCGAATCGCTCTGGTCCGCCTATTTCACGATCGCCTACAAGGATGTCGCGACTTTTGCGATCCTCGCTTTCGTCCTGATCTTCAAGCCGACCGGCATTCTCGGACGGCCGGAAGTCGAGAAGGTATAACATCATGGCAAACATCGAAAATTCTGCTGGCAAGCCCGCACCCGGGCTTGTCCAGAAAGGCCTTACGGAAGCCTTCTTCGCGGCCCTCCTTTCTCTCGGTCTGTTCGTTCTCTATGTCGGCCTCAAGACCGACCAGAACATCAACAACGAGCTCATCATCGTTCAGCGCTGGGGCCTGCTTGCGATCTTCGTGGCGATCGCGGCGATCAGCCGCTTCGTCATCGTCGTTTTCGTCAAGCCGAACATCGACAAGCGCAAGCTTGCCAAGGCGAAGCAAGGCGAACTCGAGATCTCGACCGAGAAGGGTTTTCTCCGCCAGCATTTCCTGAAAATCGCGCTTGTCGCGCTTCTGCTCTATCCGGTGGCCATCTACGCGGCTTTCGGTGCGCAGGGGTCGCTGAAATGGGTCGACAACTTCGGCATCCAGATCCTCATCTATGTGATGCTCGCATGGGGCCTTAACATCGTCGTCGGCCTTGCCGGTCTGCTCGACCTCGGTTACGTCGCCTTCTATGCGGTCGGTGCCTATTCCTATGCGCTGCTCTCCAGCTATTTCGGCCTGTCATTCTGGCTTCTGTTGCCGATGTCGGGCATCCTGGCGGCGCTTTGGGGTGTCATCCTCGGCTTCCCCGTCCTGCGTTTGCGCGGCGACTATCTCGCTATCGTGACGCTCGCCTTCGGTGAAATCATCCGTCTCGTGCTCATCAACTGGACGGCTGTGACCAAAGGCACATTCGGCATCTCGGGCATCCCGAAGGCGACGCTGTTCGGCATTCCTTTTGATGCGACGTCGGGCGGCTTTGCCAAGCTCATGGGCCTTCCGATGTCGTCGGCCTACTACAAGATCTTCCTCTTCTATCTGATCCTGGGCCTCTGCATGCTGACGGCCTACGTCACGATCAGGCTTCGCCGCATGCCGATCGGCCGTGCCTGGGAAGCGCTGCGCGAGGACGAAATCGCCTGCCGTTCGCTCGGCATCAATACGGTCACGACCAAGCTCACAGCCTTTGCGACCGGTGCGATGTTCGGCGGCGTTGCCGGCTCGTTCTTCGCAGTGCGCCAGGGCTTCGTCTCTCCGGAATCCTTCGTGTTCCTGGAATCGGCCGTCATCCTGGCCATCGTCGTCCTCGGCGGCATGGGCTCGCTGACCGGTATCGCGATTGCTGCGCTCGTCATGGTCGGCGGGACAGAATTGCTGCGCGAGATGGACTTCCTGAAGGCCGTCTTCGGTCCGGATTTCACGCCGGAACTCTACCGCATGCTTCTCTTCGGCCTCGCCATGGTCGTCGTCATGCTGTTCAAGCCGCGCGGCTTCGTCGGCTCGCGTGAACCGACTGCCTTCCTCAAGGAGCGCAGGGCAGTTTCCGGAAGCTTTATCAAGGAGGGGCACGGCTGATGAGCCCCGCAGAAATGACGACAATGTCCAGCGATACCCTGCTCAAGGTCGAGCATCTGTCGATGAAGTTCGGTGGCCTCATGGCCATCAACGACCTGTCCTTCGAAGCCAAGCGCGGTGACATTACCGCGCTGATCGGGCCGAACGGCGCCGGCAAGACGACCGTCTTCAACTGCATCACCGGCTTCTACAAGCCGACGATGGGAATGATCACATTGAACCAGCGGAGCGGAAAGCAGTACCTGCTCGAGCGCCTGCCGGATTTTCGCATCACCAAGGAAGCTCGTGTCGCGCGTACCTTCCAGAACATCCGCCTGTTCTCAGGTCTCACCGTTCTGGAGAACCTGCTCGTTGCCCAGCACAACAAGCTGATGAAGGCATCGGGCTATACGATCCTCGGCCTTCTCAACATCGGCCCGTACAGGAAAGAGGCTGCAGCATCCATCGAGCTCGCACGCTTCTGGCTGGAAAAGGCCGATCTGATCAGCCGCGCCGACGATCCTGCAGGCGATCTGCCCTATGGCGCGCAGCGGCGTCTCGAAATCGCCCGCGCCATGTGCACCGAGCCGGAATTGCTCTGCCTCGACGAGCCCGCCGCCGGCCTCAATCCGCGTGAATCGGCAGCTCTCAACGCATTGCTGCAGGGAATTCGCGCCGATACCGGTACGTCGATCCTGCTCATCGAACACGATATGTCGGTGGTCATGGAAATCTCCGACCATGTCGTGGTGCTGGAATACGGGCAGAAGATTTCCGACGGTACGCCGGAGCATGTGAAGCACGACCCGAAGGTCATCGCGGCCTATCTCGGTGTCGAAGATAAGGAAGTGGAAGAGGTCATCGCAACTGTCGAGAGCCTCGAAGGGGGCGCAAACTGATGGCCGGCGAACAGCTTCTCAAGGTTCAGGGCGTCGAAACCTATTACGGAAATATCCGTGCGCTCGCGGGCATCGATGTCGACGTCAACAAGGGTGAGATCGTCAGCCTCATCGGCGCCAACGGCGCCGGCAAGTCGACGCTGATGATGACAATCTGCGGCAGCCCGCAGGCGCGCACTGGCGCGGTGATCTTCGAAGGGCGCGACATCACTCGCATGCCGACGCACGACATCGCGCGGCTTCGCATTGCGCAGTCGCCGGAAGGCCGCCGCATCTTCCCGCGGATGACCGTCACGGAAAACCTGCAGATGGGTGCGGGCCTCGACAACCTCAAACATTTCAACGAGGACGTCGAGAAGATCTTCACGCTGTTCCCGCGCCTCAAGGAGCGCCATGCGCAGCGCGGCGGCACGCTTTCCGGCGGCGAGCAGCAGATGCTATCGATCGGCCGTGCGCTGATGGCGCGCCCGAAGCTGCTGCTTCTCGACGAGCCGTCGCTCGGTCTCGCGCCGCTGATCGTCAAGGGTATTTTCGAGGCGATCAAGAAGCTCAACGAGCAGGAAGGCCTCACCGTTTTCCTCGTCGAGCAGAATGCATTTGCTGCCCTGAAGCTCTCGCACCGCGCTTACGTGATGGTGAACGGCAAGGTAACGATGAGCGGGTCCGGCAAGGAACTGCTCGCCAATCCGGAAGTCCGTGCCGCCTATCTCGAAGGCGGAAGACATTGAGCCGGGCAGAAGGGAGAGTTTGATATGCAGGGACTTTTCTTCGAACCGGATACGGGCGTGCGGATGGTCATCCGCGGGCTGGTCGTGCTGATCGGGTTCTGGACGGCATGGCGCGCCGGCAGGGCTGCAGCTGAAAGCTGGAGCAACTATCCGCTGGTGGTCGTCTACACCTTCCTGCTCGCCTGGGTGATGCAGTTCCTGCATCATGCGCTCTTCAACGGGCCGATGCTCAGCGCCTTCTTTTACATCATAGATTTCGTGCTGCTGCTCGTCTTCTCGACGGCGGGTTTCCGTTATCGCCGCACCAATCAGATGGTCAACAACTATTACTGGCTGTACGAAAAAACTTCCGCCTTCTCGTGGAAGGACAAACATTGACAGTCCGTTGAAACTAGGCATGAATTGCCTTCAGAGTGGAACAGCTTTCCTGGCGCAGTCAATGGTGGGTAATGCGCCGGGTCTTGGACCGGAACCCGCCCAAAAATTGGGAGTAAGAATATGAAGAAATCTCTTCTGTCGGCAGTGGCACTGACGGCGATGCTCGCCTTCAGCGGCAACGCCTGGGCCGACATTCTCATTGGCGTCGGCGGTCCTCTGACTGGCCCGAACGCTGCGTTCGGCGCTCAGCTTCAGAAGGGTGCCGAGCAGGCAGCCGCTGATATCAACGCCGCAGGCGGCATCAACGGCGAGCAGATCAAGCTCGAACTCGGTGACGACGTCTCCGACCCGAAACAGGGCATCTCGGTCGCCAACAAGTTCGTCGCTGACGGCGTGAAGTTCGTAATCGGCCACTTCAACTCGGGCGTTTCGATCCCCGCATCTGAAGTCTATGCCGAAAACGGCATCCTCGAAATCACTCCGGCTGCAACGAACCCGGTGTTCACCGAGCGCGGCCTGTGGAACACATTCCGTACCTGCGGCCGTGACGACCAGCAGGGCGCGATTGCCGGTAAGTATCTTGCCGATCATTTCAAGGACGCCAAGATCGCTGTCGTTCACGACAAGACACCTTACGGTCAGGGTCTTGCCGACGAGACCAAAAAGTCTCTGAACGCTGCTGGCGTCACCGAAGCCATGTATGAAGGCATCAATGTCGGCGACAAGGACTTCTCCGCCCTCATCGCAAAGATGAAGGAAGCCGGCGTCTCGATCATCTATTGGGGTGGTCTGCACACCGAAGCCGGTCTCATCATCCGTCAGGCTGCCGACCAGGGCCTGAAGGCAACGCTCGTTTCGGGCGACGGTATCGTCTCGAACGAACTTGCTTCTATCGCTGGCGACGCAGTTGCCGGTACGCTGAACACCTTCGGCCCGGATCCGACGCTCAACCCGGCCAACAAGGAACTCGTCGAGAAGTTCAAGGCTGCCGGCTTCAACCCGGAAGCTTACACTCTCTATTCCTACGCTGCCATGCAGGCGATCGCCGGTGCTGCCAAGGCGGCCGGTTCAACCGATGCGGAAGCCGTCGCAACCGCGATGAAGGAAAAGGGTCCGTTCCCGACCGTTCTCGGCGACATCTCCTTCGACGAAAAGGGTGACCCGAAGATTCCGGGCTACATCATGTACGAATGGAAGAAGGGTCCGGACGGCAAGTACAGCTACTTCCCGCAGGGTATGTAAGCTTCGCTTGCACGGTCCAGTACCGTTTACGGAAGCCCGGTCTCGACCGGGCTTCTTTCTTTTTCGACAGACGTTTCAATTCTTGCGGTCATCCTCTAGTTCTTTGAGGCGTAGAATTTTGAGACGGAAGCACCAATGTCCCGACCGCGCATCCTCGTCACCCGCCGCTGGCCCGCCGCGGCAGAAGCCGCCCTTGCCGAACGTTTCGACGTAACCTTCAACGAGAAGGATATTCCGCTTGGTCTCGATCAAATGCGGCAGGCGATGGCAGCCTATGATGCGGTCCTTCCCACCGTTTCCGACAAGCTGCCTGCCAGCGTTTTCGAAGGCGATATCCGCACCAAAATTCTCGGCAATTTCGGCGTCGGCTACAATCACATCGAGATCGCCGCGGCCAAGGCGAAAGGTATCTTGGTCACCAATACGCCCGGCGTCCTCACCGACTGCACCGCGGACATTGCCATGCTGCTGCTGCTTGCCGTTGCCCGCCGGGGCGGGGAGGGTGAGCGCCAGCTTCGCCACGGCGCGTGGAAGGGCTGGTGCCCGACGCACATGATCGGCACAAAGGTGGCCGGCAAGAAGGTCGGGATCATCGGATTCGGCCGCATCGGTAGGGCCTTTGCGCAGCGCTGCCATTCCGGCTTCGGGATGGACGTCGTCTTCTACAATCGCTCGACGGTCGATGCCGCGGAGGCTGCGCGCTACGGGGCTCGCCAGCTGGCGACGATGGAGGAGGTGCTGGCCGCTTCCGATTTCGTTTCGCTCCATTGCCCCGGCGGTGCGGAGAACCGGCATCTGATGAATGCAGCGCGCTTTGCGGCGATGAAGCCAGGCGCGTTTCTGATCAATACGGCGCGCGGCGACGTAGTCGACGAGGAGGCACTGATCAGCGCCCTTCAGGCCGGCAGCATCCGCGGCGCGGGGCTCGACGTCTACGAAGCGGAACCGCACGTGCCGGAAAAACTGAAGTCGATGGAGAATGTCGTCCTGCTGCCGCATCTCGGCAGCGCGACGGAGGAGACCCGAACGGCAATGGGCATGAAGGTGGTGGAAAACATCACCGCCTTTTTCGACGGGCGTGAGCCGCCCGATCGCGTCGTTTGATTTCGTTCCTTTTGGCGCAGGATCACCTACCGCGAGAGCTGGCGGTCGGGTTCGCTTGTTGCAATCTTCCTGCCATGACCGCTCAAGCCGAACAGGACGCGTGCCGGGCCAGGCAGGAAGTCGACACAGACGGCGAACAGCACCGAAAGCAGGATAGTGGTGGCCGTGACGATCGAATAGCTCACGGCGACCGGCATATCGAGCGGTAGGACATAGTACAGCGCGGCCACCGTTACGGTTTGATGCACGATGTACAGCGGGAATACCAGCCGGTTCATCGCAGCAAGCTTTTCGCTGGGCTGATTGAAGTGATGAGCCGCAAATCCAACGAGCGTCAGGATCATGCTCCAGGCCAGCAAGAAGATCCCTGTCTTGAACAGCGGCGTATTTTGCGCATAGCTGCCGATTGCCTGGTCTGCCGGCACCATCCAGGCGTAGCGATAGAGCAGCCCGCTTGTCACCAAAGCGATCGCTGCACTGACGAAGCGCCGGCCGATGATCGTTTCGATTAGCACACTGTGATAGCGGGCCATGAGAAAGCCCAGTCCGAACCAACTTGCCCAAACGGCAAACCACGCCCCGTCATTGTAAAGGGCATTCGTTTGCTTCGGAAAGAAGGGTGAAAGCGCCAGGTTGAGTGCGAGCGGCAGCAGGAAGAAGAGGTAGATGAAGCCGGTTTTCGAAGTGCGTTCGAACCAGGCTGCGATCTTGTTTCCGGGCTGGACCAGATATCCGAAGATGGGATAGCAGATCACCGACATGACCAGCAGATAGGCGACGAACCACATATGCGCCCAGGTGAAGTTGCCCTTGGGGTAGCGACCTTCGGTGAAGTAGCGGGTCGTCCAGAATTCGAGAAGTGAACCCTGATAGCCGTTCTCGTACATTCGTTCGTACCACACCTGCGGCACAACGATCACCGCCATGGCAAAGAGGAGGGGTATCAGCAGACGAAACGTGCGCTTGCGCAGGAAGGACAGGCTGCCTGCCGTGCCGAAGGTAAAGGCCGCTCCCATGCCTGAGACGAAAAATAATAGCGCAAGCCGCCAAGCGCGCGGGAAGTCCATGAGCAGCGAAAGCGTGGTGCTTGTCTTGTCGCTGTGGATCAGCCAGTTGATGTCGGGCAGGAAGGATGCCGACGAATGGTAGACGAGCAGAATCGCGAAGGCGAAGATCCTCAGCCGATCCACATAGTAAAGCCTGCTTTTCATGCCCGCCGCCTGCCGCTCAATCGCCTATGGTGCCTTTTGCATACGCGCAAAGGATTTAAGGATCGCTGCCAAAGCTTGGTAAAAATATTCCTCCTGCCGGAAGGCGCGGATCCCCAGCCCATGATGAAATGCGTGCCAATCAGGCACTGCCGGCCGCCAGGTTCAGTTCGAAAAGCAGTTCGTTGTCCTTCTCGCCAATCAGTTCCCAGCCAGCTTGACGGTAAAGCTGCTCGGCTCTTGTTCCGGGGTCTGTTGTCAGCCAGATGCGATCATGGCCTGCATCCTTCAGGACCGAACAGGCGCTGGCAAGAAGGGCCGTTCCGATACCGCGCTTTGCGTAAGCATCATCGACAAACAGCGCCCAGATGTTGCCATTGCGCGGGTCGCCGGCGGAAAAGCCTTGGATATTGCCATCCTGTTCCCAGACGAATATTCCCGGGTTTGCGATAAACCAGCGCAGATCATCGAGTGTAATCTTGGCGGGATCGGATAGCCTGTTTTCACGAACGCTGTTTCGGATTTCCACGATGCGTGCGATATCCCGTTCTTTCGCCTTGCGGATCAATATCTCCAGCCTTTGCCGTGTCGGGCTCTCGATAAGCTGCCCAGACGTTCATATCTCATGCAGCACATGCGCCGCCTTAACCGCAGCCGAGGCCCGGTTTTCGACGCCAAGCTTCACGTAGATCTGTTCCAGGTGCTTGTTCACAGTGCGTGCCGACAATCCCAAAATTTCACCGATATCGCGGTTCGCCTTGCCCTTGGCAATCCAGAGCAGCACCTCGGATTCGCGCTGGGTCAGGGAGAAATGCTGGCGAAGCACGGCGTCGTCGCTGCGTTGATTGGCGGCGGTCAGGCGGAAGAGATATTCGTCGGGCCCGATGGTTCCGAGGAAACCGAGTTGAAGCATTGCCTGGCCCGCGTTGGCGATGGAGATGACGGCATCGCGCCCCGCTGCAGCGCGTATTTTCATCCACTCGGCAATGTGACGGGTGACGATGTCCATGCCGTCGTCACTGCCCGTCGCTGCATTGACGAGGCGGGTTGCCTGCGGCGTCGACCAGTGAACGGCACCGTCGCCTCTGACGGCAAGCAGGTGACGTCCAGCAGCGTCCAGGGCCACGCGGGCGCTTTGCGCCGAACGCGCGTTGCGTAGATGCACCCGAATGCGGGCGCGAAGCTCATCGATATTGATTGGCTTGGTCAGATAGTCGACCCCGCCAGATTCCAGCGCGTGGACGACGTGTTCGGTTTCGGTGAGACCGGTCATGAAGATCACCGGCACCTGGCTGACGGCCGCATTGGCCTTGAGCTTGCGGCAGGTCTCGAAGCCATCCATCGAAGGCATGACGGCATCGAGCAGGATCAGATCCGGCGTGATGCGCTCGACGATGTTCAAGGCCGCAGAGCCCGAGGTTGCGATCAGCACGGAAAAACCGGATTGCTCCAACGCATCGGTCAAGAAGCCCAGCGCCTCGGGGGAGTCGTCGACCAGCAGAACGATATCGCGGGGGAGGGCCGGTTCAGCCAATGGTTTCTACCTTTTCGTCGAAGCCGTGCAGGAAAGTCATGAAGCCGGCGAGATCGAAGGCGGCGACATAGGTGCGGAGTTCATCCGTAAATGGCTGATTTGCCTCCACCTTGGCAAGGTCTGCAAGCTTGGCTTCGATGCCGCGGATGTAGCCGATCTCGCCGAGGCGGAGCAATTCCTCGATATGCGCGAAACCGGGGCTTTTCATCGGCGGCTGAGCCACGGGAACGGTTACCTGGGCGGCGTCGGCATAGATCCACTTCAGGCCAAGATGCAGCGCCAGCTTGTCGCGAAGCTGCTTGATATCGACCGGCTTGCCGATTGCATCGCTGTGGCTGCCGTCGCTGTCGGCGGCGGCCGCTGCGTCTCCGATATTGGCGGAGAGCATGACGATCGGGGAGGTCTGGCCGGTTTCGCGCAGACGCGATACGAGTTGCCAGCCGTTCATCCCGGGCATCGAAATATCGACGAGGAAGAGGTCCGGCTGGATGCCTTCGATCAGGGTGAGGCAGTCGGGGCCGTTGCCCGCCGTCAGCATGACGAAATCGAGCGGCACCAGGATTTCCCGCATCATCTCGCGATGATCTTCGTTGTCGTCTACGACGACAATCGTCCGACGCGGGCCGTCATAGCTGACGATCTTCTTTTCCTGGGGCGGCGCGATCATTTCGCGCATCACGGCAAATAGCATCAGGCGAACGCGGAAGGTCGAACCCTTGTCCTTCTCGCTGCTGACGGCGATTTCGCCGCCGAGCGTGTTGGTGAGGAGTTGCGTGATCGTCAGGCCTAATCCAAGCCCCGGCATGGGGCGGATGCTATCGGCCTCACCCCGCTGGAAAGGCTCGTAGATGCGGCTTAGGTCCTTTTCGGCAATGCCGCGACCGGTGTCGGAAACGGTGAAGGTCGCGACCTGGCTGCGATAGCCGACGTCGAAGGTTACGCTCCCTTCGTCGGTAAACTTGATGGCGTTCGAAAGCAGATTGACGAGGATTTGGCGCAAGCGTTTCTCGTCGGTGCGGACGAACTGCGGTAGAGACTGAGAGCGGTCATGCCTGAAAGCCAGACCCTTCGCCTGCGCCTGCGGGCGGAACATGTCGACGATCTGGTCGAGGAAATCGTGGATGTTGATTTCATTCGTATAGACCTGCAGGCGGCCCGCCTCGATCTTGGAAATGTCCAGCAAACCGTCGATCAGGCCGGAAAGATGCTCGGCGCTGCGGCGGATGACCTTGATGGATGACTGGCGCGGCGCAGGGATGGTCTCGTCTCGCTCCAAAATCTGGGCGTAGCCGAGCACGGCGTTGAGCGGCGTACGCAGCTCATGACTCAAGCCCACGACATAGCGGCTTTTCGCCCGGTTCGCGGCTTCTGCCGCCTCCTTTGCATTCTGAAGCGCTGCGTCGGTTTTTTTATGCGCGGCGATTTCCCTCAGCAGCAGTGTGTTTTGACGCGAAGATTCCTCTTCGGCGACGACGCGGCTGTCATGCGCCAGCACGTAGAACCAGCAGACAACGCCGGCGATGACAGAGAAGACGAAGAAGACGATCAGGATCGTGCCGTTGACGACCTCCGCCGTTTCCGGAGAGGCCGAGGCGACCTGATGGGCAATCATCGCAAGGATCGCGCCGACCGCTGTCAGGGCCAGAACCACAGCGATGCCGTAACGTCCGAGGCGGGTCGACAATTTCTCGATTACCGTCTCCGGCAGCAAGGTCTTGGCGACGGTGCCCACCTGCGTGTTGAAACGCGCCTTCGGCTTGCACATGTCGTGGCAGCGACTGTCGAGCGAGCAGCAGAGCGAGCAAATCGGCGCTGCATAGGCCGGGCACCACGCCATGTCCTCCGGCTCGAACGGATGTTCGCAGACGGAACAGGTGATGTTCGTCAGATTCTTCCAACTGTGACGCGGTTTGCGTGCCAGATAAAACTTGCCCTTCGTCGCCCAGGCGATCAGCGGCGAGGCTGTGAGCGCGATCACCAGGGTGATGTAAGGTGCAAGCGAAGCGGCGAGCGCGCCGAAGGCGCCGAAATGCGCAATCAGCGCCATCGTCGCCGAAAGACCCATGGCGCCGAGGCCGACGGGATTGATGTCGTAGAGATGTGCGCGCTTGAACTCGATGCCGGGCGGTGCAAGGCCGAGCGGCTTGTTAATGAAGAGATCAGCCGAAATCGTGCAGAGCCAGGCCATGGCGATGATCGAGAATATCCCGAGCGTTTCCTCAAGCAGCCGGTAGATCCCAAGTTCCATGAGAAGCAGGGCGATCGCCACGTTGAAGATCAGCCAGATAACGCGGCCGGGGTGGCTATGGGTCAGGCGCGAGAAAAAGTTCGACCACGCGAGCGAGCCGGCATAGGCGTTCATCACGTTGATCTTCAACTGCGAAATGACCACGAAGGCGGCCATCAGCAGCAATGCTCCGATATGCCAGGGGATCATGTAGCCGAAAGCGGTCAGATACATCTGCGCCGGATCGGCGGCGCGGTCGACGGGAACGCCGGCACTTAACGTCAGCACGACGAGAAAGGAGCCGGCAAGCAGCTTCGGTGCGCCGATGATCACCCAGCCGGGGCCAGCCAGAAAGACGGCGAGCCGATGATGCAACTTGCGCTGCCCGTCCGGCGGCAGGAAGCGGAGAAAGTCCGCCTGTTCGCCGATCTGGGACATGAGGGCAAGGATCACGGCCGAAGCGGCGCCGAACTCCATCAGGTTGAAATCCGCGATTGTACCCGGCGGGCCTGAAGCGTGACGAATGCCAGCGAAGGCGCGCCAGAGATCGAATTTCTCCCAGTCCAGCATCGCGATGAAGATAAAGGGAAGGATATTCAGCACGATCCAGAAGGGCTGGGTGACGAGCTGGAACCTGCTGATCAGCTTGACGCCGTAGGTCACCAGCGGGATCACCATGACGGCGCTGACGATGTAGCCGATCCAAAGAGGGATGCCGAGCGTCAGTTCCAGCGCGCCGGACATGATCGAAGCTTCGATCGCAAAGAGCATGAAGGTGAAGCTGGCATAGATCAGCGAGGTGATCGTCGAGCCGATATAGCCGAAGCTTGCGCCGCGCGTCAGGAGATCGATGTCAACACCGTGCCTGATTGCATAGCGGCTGATCGGCAGGCCGATCGCGAGCATGGCGATCGAGGCGACGACGATCGCGAAGAAGGCGTTGGTCGTGCCATAGGAGAGGGTGATGGCACCGCCGATGGCTTCGAGCGCAAGAAAGGAAATCGCACCGATCGCCGTCTGCGAGATGCGCTGCGAGGAAAATTGCCGGGCGCTCTTGGCGGTGAAGCGCAGCGCATAGTCTTCCAGCGTCTGGTTCGCGACCCAGCGATTATATTCGCGTCTCACCGGAATGATGCGTTGGCGCGCTGCCATGCCTATTTTCTAGCGCTCTCGATAAAGTGATCATTGAATAGGCAGCTTTGGCAGGAATGACGGAAAACGCAAGAGGTGCAGCCCCGCAAGTTCACAGAACAGCCATATTTTTGAAACGCGTCCGTCACAGCCAAATCCTACCACTCCGGCATGGCAGCGATGACGTTGAAGACCCTTCCTTTATAGGGAGGGTCAAAATCTCCGCCGCACCTCGCGCCGACCTGCCCATTTCGCCCCCACCTCTACGTCATATTGCGTATACGGTTTTGCGCTGCAGCCCCCGATAGTTCTTTAAGCAACAGTTAATTTCCGTTTCCGGCCTGTTGCGGAACAAAATGAGGGGAGTTCAACCAGATGAATCTCAAGTCCTATGTAACGGGCGCCGCGCTTGGCGTCGTCATGGCGGCGTCAGCCGCCTTCCACGGAGCCGCTGCCGCCGACGACACGATCAAGGTTGGCGTTCTGCATTCGCTCTCCGGTACCATGGCCATCTCCGAAACGACGCTGAAAGACGCCATGCTGATGCTCATCGATGAGCAGAACAAGAAGGGCGGCCTTCTCGGCAAGAAGCTCGAAGCGGTTGTCGTCGATCCAGCCTCCGATTGGCCGCTGTTTGCCGAAAAGGCACGTGAGCTGATCGAAAAGGACAAGGTTGCGGCCGTCTTCGGTTGCTGGACCTCGTCTTCGCGCAAATCGGTCCTGCCGGTTTTCGAAGAGCTGAACTCGTTGCTCTTCTACCCGGTTCAGTATGAAGGTGAAGAGTCTTCGCGCAATATCTTTTACACGGGCGCTGCTCCGAACCAGCAGGCGATCCCGGCCGTCGACTACCTGATGGAAAAGGAAGGTGTAAAGCGCTTCGTGCTTGAAGGCACCGACTACGTCTATCCGCGCACCACCAACAAGATCCTGGAAGCCTACCTCGTATCCAAGGGCATTCCGAAGGAAGACATTATCGTCAACTACACGCCGTTCGGCTTCTCCGACTGGCAGACGGAAGTCTCCAAGATCAAGGAATTCGGCTCGTCCGGTAAGAAGACCGCCGTCGTCTCCACCATCAACGGCGACGCCAACGTTCCCTTCTACAAGGAACTCGGCAACCAGGGCATCAAGGCAACCGACATCCCGGTTGTCGCCTTCTCGGTCGGCGAAGAAGAGCTTGCCGGTCTCGACACCAAGCCGCTCGTCGGTCACCTCGCAGCCTGGAACTACTTCGAGTCGGTCGAAAGCCCGGCCAACAAGAAGTTCATCAAGGAATGGCACGCCTTTACCAAGAACGACAAGCGCGTGACCAACGACCCGATGGAAGCCGCCTATATCGGCTTCAACGCCTGGGTTAAAGCTGTTCAGGCTGCCGGAACGACCGATACCGACAAGGTTCTCGACAGCATCATCGGCACCACGGTCCCGAACCTCTCTGGCGGCTATGCCACCGTCATGCCGAACCACCACATCACCAAGCCGGTGCTGATCGGCGAAATCCAGGCTGACGGCCAGTTCGAAATCGTCCAGGAAACCTCAGCCGTCGTCGGCGACGAATGGTCCGACTTCCTGCCGGACTCCAAGGACCTGATCTCCGATTGGCGCAAGCCCATGAACTGCGGCAACTTCAACGTTGCAACGGGCAAGTGCGGCGGCAAGGGCTCCTGAGTACGAACCCGATCCGTTGACTGCCTGAAGCCTTCCGTCCGGATCCCTTGTCCGGGCGGAAGCTCCGTCCCGAGCGATTGCTGCCTCAAGGCCAACGACAAGCCAGGCGAGAGAGCCCCATGTTTCGCGCCATCAAGATTTTCCTTTTGACGATCTGCCTTGCCCTGCCGGCCTTCGCCACGGCGCTCGAGGCGCAGGACGATATCCACGCCCTTGTCGATGCACTCGGCGCCGGTGGCTTTCCGGAGCGCGAAGCCGCCATCAAGGCTCTTGTGGCTTCAGGAGATCCGCATGTCGGCCAGATCCTGCAGCAGCTGGGTGACGGCAAGCTTTACGTGAACTCCGAAGAAGGCGGCCCCGTTCTCCTGCAGGGTGGCACAGACGACGAGCCGACCTATTCCGACCCGATCACCGGCGAAGCTATCGCCGATATCGATCCGGACTACATGTCCAAGGTCAAGATCAACAATTCCCTGCGCGGCGTGATCGCCAGCGCCATGAGCACGCTGACGCTGCTGAGCCCGGACCGTTCCGCACGGCTTTCCGCCGCTCAAGGGCTGCTGAAAGATTCCGACCCTTCCAACCTTGAGCTTCTGAACTCGGCGCTCGCCGATGAAAAGGATGCTGAAATCAAGAACACGATGGAAGCGGCCCGCGCCGTCATGATGCTCAAGAGCGATGTCAGTGCCGAAGACAAGAAGGCGGCGATCGATACAATCGCGGCGCGCGGCGACCGCAATGCGCTCACCATCCTGACCACCGCGATGGAGACTGCACCCGACGATCTGAAGGCCAACATCGAGGCCAACATCGCCGGTATCAAGCGCAATCTGGCGCTCTGGGATATCGTTCAGAACGTCTGGTACGGCCTGTCGCTCGGCTCGGTGCTGCTGCTCGCGGCAATCGGGCTTGCCATTACCTTCGGTGTCATGGGCGTCATCAACATGGCGCATGGCGAAATGGTGATGATCGGCGCTTACACCACCTATGTCGTGCAGGAACATATCGCATCGAACTTTCCCGAGCTCGCAACCTATTCGCTGGTGATTGCGGTTCCAGCGGCCTTCATCTTCACCGGCTTTGTCGGCCTCGTCATGGAGCGCATGGTCATCCGCTATCTCTACGGCCGCCCGCTCGAAACGCTGCTTGCGACATGGGGTGTGTCCCTCATCCTGCAGCAGGCGGTGCGCACGATCTTCGGTCCGACCAATCGCGAAGTGCGCAATCCAAGCTGGATGTCCGGCGCCTTCGAGCTCGGCGGGCTGTCGATCACCTGGAACCGCATGTGGATCATCGTCTTTTCAATGATCGTCTTCGTGACTTTACTGCTGCTCCTGAAGCGCTCCGCCTTCGGCCTGCAGATGCGCGCGGTCACGCAGAACCGCCGCATGGCGTCGTCCATGGGCATCCGCACCGGCTGGGTCGATGCCTTCACCTTCGCGCTCGGCTCCGGCATCGCCGGCATGGCGGGTGTGGCGCTTTCGCAGATCGACAACGTCTCGCCGAACCTTGGACAGAGCTACATCATCGACAGCTTCATGGTCGTGGTCTTCGGCGGCGTCGGCAATCTTTGGGGCACGCTGGTGGGTGCGTTGTCGCTCGGCGTGGTCAACAAGTTCCTTGAGCCCTTCGCCGGCGCAGTGCTCGGCAAGATCCTCGTGCTCGTCCTCATTATCCTCTTCATTCAGAAGCGTCCGCGTGGGCTCTTCGCACTCAAAGGAAGGGCGGTGGAAGCATGATTACGGCCTTCCTTCTCCGGTCTCTCGATCGCAAGATTTCCATTGCCATCGCCATCCTGCTCATGGTCGCCGTGCTGGTGCCGGTTCTGAACCTCATGACAGGTCCGGAGAACCCGTTGCATATCCCGACCTACATCATGGCGCTGTTCGGCAAATACCTCACCTATGCGCTGCTGGCCTTGGCCCTCGATCTCGTCTGGGGTTTCTGCGGCATCCTTTCGCTCGGTCACGGCGCCTTCTTCGCGCTCGGCGGTTACGCGATGGGCATGTATCTGATGCGTCAGATCGGGTCGCGCGGCGTCTATGGCGACCCGATCCTGCCCGACTTCATGGTGTTCCTGAACTGGAAAGAACTGCCCTGGTTCTGGTACGGCTTCGACCAGTTCTGGTTTGCAGCGCTGATGGTGCTGCTGGTACCTGGGCTGCTCGCCTTCGTCTTCGGCTGGTTCGCCTTCCGTAGCAGGGTCAACGGTGTTTATCTATCGATCATCACCCAGGCGATGACTTATGCGCTGCTGCTTGCCTTCTTCCGCAACGACATGGGCTTCGGCGGCAATAACGGCATGACCGACTTCAAGGACATCCTCGGCTTCAACGTGCAGGCCGACGGAACGCGCGCAGCACTCTTCGCCGCGACCGCAATCCTGCTGGCGCTGTCGCTGCTGATTGCTTCGGCCATCGTGCGTTCGAAATTCGGCAAGGTGCTGGTCGGTGTGCGCGATGCGGAAAGCAGAACGCGCTTCCTCGGCTACCGCGTCGAACACTTCAAACTCTTCACCTTTGTCGTCTCGGCGATGATGGCGGGCATTGCGGGCGCGCTCTACGTGCCGCAGGTCGGCATCATCAATCCCGGAGAATTCGCACCGGCAAACTCCATCGAGGTCGTCATCTGGACGGCCGTCGGCGGCCGCTCGACGCTGATCGGTCCGATCATCGGTGCGATTCTGGTCAATGGCGGCAAAACAATCTTCACCGGCCTTTTTCCTGAGTTCTGGCTCTTTGCACTCGGCGGCCTCTTCGTTGCCGTCACGCTGTTCCTGCCGAAAGGTATCGTCGGCACGATCGCCCCATACCTCGGCAGGAAGAAGCCGAGGACGGAAACCGCGCCGCCTGCTTTTCAGGAAGAAGGCGCCGATGCAAAAATCCAGGCAGCGGAGTGAGCGGCTATGATCCCGGATATCAAACCCAACAGCGTGCTCTACCTCAATAATGTTTCGGTTTCCTTCGACGGCTTCAAAGCGCTGAACTCGCTTTCGATCGTCATCGAGCCCGGCGAGCTTCGCGCCATCATCGGCCCCAACGGCGCCGGCAAGACGACGATGATGGACATCATCACCGGCAAGACGCGGCCGGATGAGGGCGAGGTTTATTTCAACGGCGAGATCGACCTCACGAAGAAAGATGAAGCCGATATCGCCCAGCTCGGCATAGGCCGCAAATTCCAGAAGCCGACGGTCTTCGAAAGCCATACGGTCTGGGACAATCTGGAGCTCGCGCTCAATCGCAAGCGCGGCGTGTTCCCGACACTCTTTTATCGCCTCTCGTCCGACGACAAGGCTCGCATCGAGGAAATCCTTAAGACCGTGCGGCTGACGCATCGTAGCAACGAGCTGGCAGCCAGTCTGTCTCACGGGCAGAAGCAATGGCTGGAGATCGGCATGCTGCTCGCACAAGAGCCGAAGCTGTTGCTTGTCGACGAGCCGGTTGCCGGTATGACCGATGCCGAAACGGTGGAGACGGCGATCCTGCTCCGGGAAATCGCCAAGACTCGCTCCGTCGTCGTCGTCGAACACGACATGGGCTTCATTCGCGACCTTGGCGTCAAGGTGACCTGCCTGGCGGAAGGCTCCGTGCTTGCCGAAGGGTCGATCGATTTCGTGAGTTCCGATGCGAAGGTGATCGAGAATTATTTGGGGCGGTGAGGATGTTTGATCTGTTTGTCGTTGGCAGGGCTCTGACCCTTCCCCAACCCGCAACGCGCCAGGAGGCGGCCTCATGCTGACAGTCGAAAACGCAAACCTGCACTACGGCGCTGCACAAGCGTTGCGCGGCATCTCGATCAAGGCGGAGATGGGTAAGATCACTTGCGTGCTGGGGCGGAACGGCGTGGGGAAGAGTTCTCTTCTCCGCGCCGTCACCGGCCAGCATCTGCTGTCGGCCGGAACGGTGAGCTTCAATGACGTGGCGTTGAACGGCCTGCCGCCTTATGCGCGCGCCAAGCAGGGTATCGGCTATGTGCCGCAAGGGCGCGAGATTTTCCCGCTGCTCACCGTCAAGGAAAACCTCGAAACCGGCTTTGCTCCGCTTGGCCGCCGCGACCGCAACATCCCCGACGATATCTTCGGCCTCTTCCCGGTGCTGAAGTCGATGTTGTCCCGTCGCGGCGGCGACCTTTCCGGCGGGCAGCAGCAGCAATTGGCGATCGGCCGGGCCATGGTGACGCGGCCGAAGATCCTTGTGCTGGACGAACCGACGGAAGGCATCCAGCCCTCGATCATCAAGGATATCGGCCGGGCAATCCGCTACCTGCGCGACTCGACCGGCATGGCGATCCTGCTCGTGGAGCAGTATCTCGACTTCTGCCGCGAGCTTGCCGACTACGTCTACATCATGGACCGCGGTGAGATCGTCCACGAGGGTTTGGCGGATACGCTCGATACGCCCGAGGCCAGGCGCCACCTGACCGTCTGAGCGGCATATGCCGCTTTCCAAGGCAGCTTCCATGTTCTGGGCACCGTGTCCGCCGCCGTTCCTTCAAGATCGGCACGCGGCATAAAAATTGCTTGCTTTCAATTATTTGCGGCATTGAATGAGAACGGCCGGGCAAACGGCGAAGGCACAAGGGAATGGAATGACGATCGCGGCGGCAATCACCAGACCACAAAGGGCACAGGGGCGCGGGCACCTGGCCGCGAAGCTGCTGGACGGGCGGGCGCGCATCCGCGAACTCTATCAGGAAGGTGCCGCCAAGATACGCCTCCCGGAGACTTTCGATGCTTCCATGGAGGCGGTCATCATCAATACGGCGGGCGGGTTAACCGGTGGCGACCAGATGAACTGGAGCGTCGTTGCAGGTCCAATCACACGTATCGATGTGACGACGCAGGCCTGCGAGAAGATCTACAAGGCATCCGCTGGAACGGCCGAAGTCACGACAACGATCGAGGTCGGCGCGAATGCACGGGTCGACTGGCTGCCGCAGGAGACGATCCTGTTCGATCGCGCCTCGCTGTTCCGCCGCCTCGACGTCGATCTCGACGAGACGGCGGAGTTCCTGGCCGTCGAGGCGATCCTGCTCGGCCGCAAGGCGATGGGCGAGAAGATGGAGACCGGCCTTTTCCGTGATCGCTGGCGGATTCGCCGCGCTGGTAAGCTGATCCATGCCGAGGAGTTGCGGCTTGATGGCGCCATCGGCGCGCTGACTGCTTGCCAGCCCGTCCTCAGCGGACAGGTGGCTTTTGCAACGTTGCTCTATGCCGGGCCTCTTGCAGAAGCCTATCTCGCGAGAGTGCGCCCGCTACTCGGCGGACATGCGGCAGGCGCCAGCGCTTGGAACGGCAAGCTCGTGGTGCGCGCTGCAGCCGCTGACGGCTTTGCCCTCAGAAAAATCCTGATCCCGGTCATTTCCGCCTTGCGCAACGGTGCGCCTGTGCCGAAAGTCTGGAATCTCTAGTTTCAAAGCAGATGGATCGACGATGAACCTCACTCCGAGAGAAAAAGACAAGCTGCTGATCTCCATGGCAGCGATGGTAGCGCGGCGCCGGCTGGAGCGCGGCGTGAAGCTCAATCATCCCGAAGCGATCGCGCTGATCACCGACTTTGTCGTGGAAGGCGCGCGTGACGGCCGCCCGGTCGCCGAATTGATGGAGGCGGGCGCTCATGTCATCGGCCGGCATCAGGTGATGGAAGGCGTTCCCGAGATGATCCATGATGTGCAGGTGGAAGCGACCTTCCCGGACGGCACCAAGCTCGTCACCGTCCACGAACCGATCCGCTGAGGAGGTCGCAATGCTCGAACTTCGTCCGAACTGCGAATGCTGCGACAAGGATCTGCCGGCGGAAAGCCGCGAGGCGATGATCTGCACTTTCGAGTGCACCTTCTGCGCCGATTGTGCGAGCGATGTGCTCCAGGGCAAATGCCCCAATTGCGGCGGTGAGTTCACTTGCCGCCCCGTGCGTCCGGCCGCCATGCTCGCCAAATATCCGGCATCGACGAAACGTATCTTGAAGGCCGAGGGCTGCGTGCCCGTGAAGGCTGCGTGAGGACAATAAGATGATCCCAGGCGAAATCATTGCCGCAAGCGGCGACATAGAACTAAACGCCGGTGCGCCGACCGTCACCATTGAAGTGTCGAACACCGGCGATCGCCCGGTGCAGGTCGGCAGCCACTACCATTTTGCCGAGACCAATGCCGGCCTCTCCTTCGATCGCGACAAGGTGCAGGGCATGCGCCTCGACATCCCGGCGGGCACCGCCGTGCGTTTCGAGCCGGGTCAGACGCGTTCCGTGACACTCATCCCACTCTCCGGCAAGCGTGAGGTCTACGGCTTCCGCCAGCTCGTGATGGGTAAGCTCTGAGCAGAAAAAGACGGGAGGAGACGATGCGGTTGAATTTGTACCTGACCGGCGCTGCGGCGGTAATGATCGTGGCTGGCGCCGCGCAGGCCCAGGAGCCGGATTGCAAGAACCCGAAGACGCAAGCCGACATGACTTTCTGCGAGCAGTCCCGATACGAGGCGGCCGATACGGCGCTCAACGAGCAGTGGAAGAAGACGCGTGCAGCGCTCGCGGCGACCGACAAGGATCTGGACGAGAAGGATCGCGGAGCCGAAAAAGCGCTGCTAACCGCGCAGCGCGCCTGGATTTCCTATCGGGACGCCCAGTGCGAGGCTTATGGCTTCCAGGCCCGTGGCGGCACGATGGAGCCTATGCTGGTCGCAGGTTGCCTTGCCAATCTGAGCGACGAACGCACCAAGCAGCTCAAAGAGCTTTCCGACGCGGTGGGACTGAGGTGAGCCGCAAGATCATGATCGTCGGCAATGGGGAAATCGGTGAAGAGGGAGCAGCGGCAATCGCGGCTGCGGACTTCGTCATCCGTTTCAACGAATGTCGCTCCTATGCCGCAAGCCCCGGCCGCACCGACGTCGTAGCCGTCTGCAACACCGGGCGCCCCGCCAAGGCGATGTTGAGTTCGGATACTTGGCGGACGCACCCGGCCGTCATGGAGGCCTCGGAAATCTGGAGTGTCCGCGATCCCGAAAAATTCGCCGTCTTGCGGGCGCCGCTCGCCGTTTCGCATCCTGAGCTCGACGACTTTTGCGACGATTATACGAGTCACTTCAACGTCTTCTGCGAGCACGCTGGCAAGGAACATATAGTCGTTGAGAAAGTGATTCATGAAGCAGTCGACGACGCCCTGGCGACCTTTGATCCCGCGCCTTATGTCGTTCCGAGCAGCGGCATGATCGCGATTGCCGCGACCTTCCGCAGATTTCCGGAGGTCGAGATCGGCCTTGCCGGCTTCAGTCATTCCGGCTGGGAGTGGCATCCTTTCGCCGCCGAAAGGCAGCTTGTCGACAGCTACATCGCCAATGGCCGGCTGACGCGCCATCCTGCCGATACGTCTCTTTCTTCCTCCCAAGGAGCCTGACATATGCCCCACAAGATTTCCCGCGCCGCCTATGCCAGCATGTTCGGCCCGACCGTTGGCGACAAGGTGCGCCTCGCCGATACCGAGCTCTTCATCGAGGTCGAAAAAGATTTCACGACCTATGGCGAAGAGGTGAAGTTCGGCGGCGGCAAGGTGATCCGCGACGGTATGGGGCAGAGCCAGGTGACGCGCGCCAACGGTGCGGTCGATACCGTCATCACCAATGCGGTGATTGTCGATCATACCGGCATCGTGAAAGCCGATATCGGCCTCAAGGACGGACGCATCGTCGCGATCGGCAAGGCTGGCAACCCGGACACGCAGCCGGGCGTCAACATCATCGTCGGACCAGGCACCGAGGCGATCGCGGGCGAAGGCAAGATCGTGACGGCCGGCGGGATGGACAGCCACATCCACTTCATCTGCCCGCAGCAGATCGAAGAAGCGCTGATGAGCGGTCTCACCTGCATGCTCGGCGGCGGCACCGGCCCAGCGCATGGCACATTGGCGACGACCTGCACGCCCGGCCCGTGGCACCTCGCTCGGATGATCGAAGCGGCCGACGCCTTCCCGATGAACCTCGCCTTCGCCGGCAAGGGCAATGCATCGCTGCCCGGCGCGCTCGAGGAAATGGTGCTTGCAGGCGCCACCTCACTGAAGCTGCACGAAGACTGGGGCACGACGCCCGGCGCGATCGACTGCTGCCTGACGGTTGCCGACCAATACGACGTGCAGGTGATGATCCATACCGACACGCTAAACGAAAGCGGCTTTGTCGAAGACACGATCGGCGCCATCAAGGGCCGCACGATCCATGCCTTTCACACGGAAGGGGCAGGCGGCGGCCACGCGCCGGACATCATCAAGATCTGCGGCCAATCCAACGTTATCCCGTCTTCCACCAATCCCACGCGGCCCTACACGGTCAATACGATCGCTGAACATCTCGACATGCTGATGGTCTGCCATCACCTGTCGCCGTCGATCCCGGAAGACATCGCCTTTGCCGAAAGCCGCATCCGCAAGGAAACGATCGCAGCAGAAGACATCCTGCACGATATCGGCGCCTTCTCGATCATCTCGTCGGACAGCCAGGCCATGGGCCGTGTTGGCGAGGTGGCAATCCGCACATGGCAGACGGCCGACAAGATGAAGCGCCAGCGTGGCCGTCTGAAAGAAGAGAAGGGCGACAATGACAATTTCCGCGTCCGCCGTTACATCGCCAAATACACGATCAATCCGGCGATTGCGCATGGCCTTTCCCATGAGATCGGCTCGATTGAAGTCGGCAAGCGCGCCGATCTGGTCATCTGGAATCCCGCCTTCTTCGGTGTGAAGCCGGACATGGTGCTGCTCGGCGGCTCGATTGCCGCTGCACCTATGGGCGATCCGAACGCCTCCATCCCGACGCCGCAGCCGGTGCATTACCGGCCGATGTTTGCCTCCTACGGCAAGAGCCTCACCAATTCCTCCGTCACCTTCGTTTCCCAGGCGTCGCTCGATGCCGGGCTGAAGGGAAGGCTGGGTGTCGCCAAGGACCTCGTTGCGGTCAAAAACACTCGCGGCGGCATCTCCAAGGCATCGATGATCCACAACAGCCTGACGCCGCATATCGAGGTGGATCCGGAAACCTACGAGGTGCGCGCCGATGGCGAACTGCTCACCTGCGAACCAGCAACTGTGCTGCCGATGGCGCAACGCTACTTCCTCTTTTAGGGCATCAGGAGCGCTGGCTTTGTCCGCCGGCGCTCCTAAAGCGCCAATCAAAATTGCTCATCACATGGTTGTATAAAGCGATGAAAATTTGTCGCGAGCAACAGTCGCATGCATTCGAGATACGGAAATCCTTTCGATTTAAAATAATCGTTTATTTTCAATTGCTTGGATTTATATTGGAGGCTATCGATGTTGCTTGCCGCAGCATGGAAACCGAGCGCGGAAACAATACAACATTAAATCGTATAAACTCGTTCCAATTTTAACGATCTGCTTAAGAAGCCGGCAGGAGTTGAGCTCTAATCAGATATCTCCGGGGACGCCGAGCTGGAGGTCGATTCTCATGAGGAGCTGGATTTTTCTCCAGGCTGAACTTGGCAATTTTCACCATCGCGGCACGATTTTCAGCTTTGCGCTGAAGATGAGTTTTGCCGCCGTTATCCTATCGATACTGTTGATCCTTGCAGTGATGCCGCCGCTTGCCTTCCTCGACGTGCTGCCGTTCACGCTCGCTCTTACCATCAGCTACAGCATCGTGCTGTCCTGGCTTCTCAGTGGCATTGTCTGCGGCATTCTTTCGTTGATCGTCGGCCATGCAATGCATCAGCTGACGGTATCGCGCGCGGAGTTCGAAAAGCTCAGCCGGATCGATATGCTGTCCGGCCTGTTGAACCGCCGTGCGTTTGCGGAAGCGCTCGACAGCATCGATGACGACGCCTCGCTGGTGATTTTCGATGTCGACCGTTTCAAGGCGATAAACGACCGTTTCGGCCATGCCTGCGGCGATGCCGTCATCATAGCCGTTTCCGCAATTCTCGCCTCGGCATTCGACGGTTCTTCGGTCGTCGCACGTCTCGGAGGCGAAGAGTTCGGCGTTATCGTTTCAGGCGGTGACGTTGAAGAACGGCTACAGAAGATCGAAGCGGTAAAGACGCAGATTGCCCGACGGTCGATCGCTGCTGACGGCTGCGACATATCGATCACTATTTCGGCAGGTATTGCCGATCTTCTGCCCGGGCGCAGCAAGGAGGCCGTTTATGCGTCCGCCGACAAGGCGCTTTATCTGGCAAAAGCGCTTGGCCGCAACCGCGTCGTGCATGAAAGGAACGCGTTGGACCACACATGGCATCACCATCTGACCGAGGGCGGCCTTGGCGTCCAGGGTGCGGTGCCAGATTACGACGGTACACAGCGCGCCTATGGCATATAACGGCCGCGCGAAGGCATTGGCGCTTGCGCTGCCAGGCGCTATTTTGCATGGTCTTGATCTCACAGAAACGGACATGTCATGCAGCGCGTCACCTCCTATCTTCCGGCCGGAACCCCGTCTACCAACCCTATCGGCAAAGTCGTCCTGCCGCATGATCTGAGGCATCTACGCCGGAAGCTCCTGCATCTCGAAAACGGCGACATGGTCATGCTCGACCTGAAGGAGCCGGTTTTGTTTGCAAGCGGCGACATGCTGGTGCTCGAGGACGGCGAGCTCATCGAAGTCCAGGCTGCTGACGAGAAGCTTTTCGAGATCAGGGGCCGGGACCGGCTGCATCTTATCGAGCTTGCCTGGCACCTCGGCAACCGCCACCTCGGCGCGCAGATCGAAGAGGAGCGCATCCTGATCCTGCGCGACCACGTGATCCGGTCGATGCTCGAAGGGCTCGGAGCGACGGTCAGAGAGGTCACCGAGCCTTTCCAGCCCGCCCGCGGGGCCTACCATTCACACGGTGGTCACTCACATGGGCACGACCACGGCCACCACGCGCATGATTAAGCTGCAATGAGCGAGAGCGCCGACCTGCAGGCCCTGCTGCGTCTCATGGCATGGCTCTCGCCGGCCTTTCCGGTCGGCTCGTTTGCCTATTCCAACGGCCTCGAGCGCGCCGTCCATGACGGGCTTGTTACGGATGCAGCCTCGCTGGACGGATGGATCGAAACGCTACTTTCCCATGGGAGCATCTGGAACGATGCCGTGCTCTTCGCCGCGAGCTGGCGGGCGCAATCGGATGCAGGAGAGCTTGCGGAGCTTGCCGTGCTGGCGGAGGCCCTTGCCGGCTCGCGGGAGCGCTATCAGGAGACCATGCTGCTCGGTGATGCCTTTCTGGCGGCGGCGCGCGCCTGGCCCGATACCGTCCTTGATCGCCTGCCGCAAGCCATTGCCTATCCCGTTGCCGTGGGCGCAGTCGCCGGCGCGCATGGCATCGAACTGCAAAAGGCGCTCGCAGCCTTCCTGCATGCCTATGTCTCGCAATCGGTCTCGGCGGGCATCCGGCTCGGCGTCGCCGGGCAGAATGACGGCGTGGCTATCCTGGCGCGGCTGGAGGAGGCGATTGCCGCGACTGCTCATCGTGCGTCCGGCTCGACGCTCGACGATATGGGTTCGGCGGCGGTTCAGGCGGATATCGCCTCGCTGCGGCACGAGACGCAGACGACGAGGCTCTTCCGATCGTGATCGGAGCATCTGCGCTATTTGCCGGTGGTAGCGCCGTTATCCGGACGCTATCATCGGCCGAATTGGAGTGTGACATATGAAATCAAGAAACGGACCTCTTCGTGTGGGCATCGGCGGGCCTGTCGGCTCTGGAAAGACGGCGCTGACGGAGAAGCTCTGCAAGGCGATGCGCGACGACTATTCCATCGCCGTCGTCACGAATGACATCTATACGACCGAGGATGCCGAAGCGCTGATGCGCATGCAGGCGCTGCCATCTGACCGCATCGTCGGCGTGGAAACCGGCGGCTGCCCGCATACGGCGATCCGCGAAGATGCGACGATCAATCTCCAGGCGATCGCTGGCCTGAATGCGCGTATTCCGGACCTCGATGTCGTCTTCATCGAATCCGGCGGTGACAACCTGGCAGCGACATTTTCGCCCGATCTGGCCGATATCACCATCTATGTGATCTCCGTCTGCCAGGGCGAGGAAATCCCCCGCAAGGGCGGGCCCGGCATCACCAGGTCGGACCTTTTGGTGATCAACAAGAAGGACCTCGCACCCTATGTTGGCGCCGATCTCGACGTCATGGACCGCGATGCGGCGCGCATGCGCGAGACGCGTCCTTTTGTCTTCTCTGACATGAAGCGTGGCGAGGGCATCGGCCCCATCGTGAGCTTCCTGAAGAAGCAGGGCGGGCTCTAAGAACGGACGAGTCCCTGGTTCCTGCATTGGCGACAGCGTCAATTAGCCTCGTCGCCGTCCGCGGGCAGGAAATGCGTTTCCCGCTCGCTTTCCGGAATTTCTTCGTCAACTGAAAACGGGAATGCGACGATCGTCATGCCCAGACGAATCAACGACGGCGATTGAGCCGGCGACATCCAGCGTGCGGGCGGGGGCGATGGATCTGTCTGCCATCTGTAGAGCGTCCGACAGCAATATCGTTGGAATGGTGGCGGACATGACAAACTCCGGTTTCTGAAGACGATCTGCCGGCGACGTGAGCCGTCGGCAGATCACGAGTTTCGGTCCGCTCAGGCGGTCTTGGCCTTCCTCTGGCTCAAAGCGGCTAAAAGCGCCTCCGCTGCCTCACTCGATGACGCCGGGTTCTGACCGGTAATAAGCTGGCCATCGACGACTGTGTGTACGCCCCAGTCCTTGACCTTAGAAAAGACCGCGCCGAGGCCGATGAGCTCGTCCTCGACCAGGAACGGCACGACCTTCGTGAGCCCCACAGCCTCTTCCTCGCTGTTGGTGAAGCCGGTGACGTAGCGTCCTTGAACGAACGGTGTGCCGTCGGCATTGGTCACGTGACGCAGGACCCCCGGTGCATGACAGACGAGGGCGATCGGTTTGCCGGCCGCGATGAAGGTTTCGATCAGCTTGAACGAATTCGGATCTTCGGCCAGATCCCACAGCGGCCCGTGGCCGCCGGGGTAGAAGACCGTATCGAAGTCCTTCTCGTCGACGCGGTCCAGGCGCACAGTTTCTGCAAGCTGCGCCTTGGCAACCTCGTCGGCATTGAAGCGCCGCGTAAGGTCGGTCTGGAACATCGGCTCGTCACTCTTGGGGTCGAGAGGCGGCTGGCCGCCCTTCGGTGAGGCGAGGGTGATCTCGGCGCCGGCGTCCTTGAAGACGTAGTACGGCGCTGCCAGTTCTTCGAGCCAGAAGCCGGTCTTCTTGCCGGTATCACCGAGAGTGTCGTGGGAGGTGAGTACCATGAGAACTTTCATTTTCGGATCCTTTCGTCAGATCATGCCGCGCCAAGGAGGCGTCGTAGCCGGTTGATTTGGAGCTCGATCAGCCGCAGCGGCCTGTCGATGAGCTGATAATGGCAGCTGCCCACATATTTTAGAAATTTACTTCTTTGATTTTAGATATTCATATTGGATTATATCTCGATGAAATACGATCTGAACCTGCTCCCGGTTTTCCTGGCCCTGATGGAGGAGCGGAGCGTGACACGGGCTGCAGCGCGACTGGGCATCACCCAGCCGGCGCTGTCCAATTCGTTGAACCGCCTGCGCGATACCCTGCGGGATCCGCTGTTCATCCGGGAAAGGTACGGCATAAAGCCGACGCAACTGGCCGAGGAGATCGCTCCAACGATCGAAGCAGCGTTGGCGCAACTGGACGACCTCATCTTGAACCAGCAGGAGTTTCAGCCAGCAAACGCCGACCGGCTGCTCACGCTTGCCCCCAACAGCTACGTGGAGCTTGTGTTGATGCCAGCCCTCGTCGCGAGGACGCGTGAGCTGGCGCCGGGGATCAAGCTCCGCATGACAGCATTTGGCAACGATCTCGCTGAAACCGGCGTCATTTCCGGTACCACGGCCATGGTGCTTGGCCGGATCGTCGATCCGCCGGACAATCTTGTCGTTCAGCATCTTATGGACGATGGGCTCGCCTGCGCGGTGCGCAAGGATCATCCCGACGTTCAAGACCGTATTTCCCGAGAACAGTATGAAAGGCTCAAGCACGTGAACGTGCTCCCGCCGGGCCGGCTGCGGGTGGGCCTCTTTCAGGCATTGGGACAACAAAACCTCAAGCGAGAGGTTGCCGTTTCTGTCACGCACTTCCTGGCCGTGCCAGAGATGCTTGCCGTCACGGATTACTGCGCAACGCTGCCGAGACTGATCTGCCGCAGCCTTGAGCGGGATCCGCGCCTCAAGATACTACCGGCGCCCGTCGACCTCGGCACTTTTCCAGTGCAGATGGCTTGGCACGTTCGCTACCGCCACGACCCAGCCCACAGGTGGTTGCGTTCGATGATCGGCGAATTGGCAAAAGAAATGGCTTCGGACACCTAGATTAAGATGGCTTTCTTGTATTCGTGTTGTTGGCCGCAAAGGCCAAACCATGCCATTCATCGTGCCTATTCCGATCACCAGATCCAGACTTGCCCGAGCTGTCAGCAAGCGGCAGCTAGGGTCGCACCATGCCACCGATGACGGACTGGCCGAGGCACAGGGAGCATCGCGCTTCCGTCCACGGTCGTATCCAAGGCGGTTGGATCAAGCCGCCTTTTCTTTTCGCTGCTTACCTTTGTTTCGTGGAAAGGTGCGAACGGCCGCTGCAAGCAGCATTCGCGCTTCCCATTCCACATAAATGAAAGGCCGGGTTCGCCCCGGCCTTTCATTGTTCAGTGCAAGCTTACTCGGCTGCGAAAGGCGGCAGGCGGAGCACGTTCTTGTCGTTGGCATTGGCGCTCTTGCGCTTGCCTTCCGGGTTCTCGATCGCCTCCACCCGTTCGCTGAGAGCGCCGACGGCTTCCGTCAGTTCCTCACGGGACATCGCCAGCTCCTCTTGATCCTTCTTGCCGACGAGGCGGCCGAAGAGCCAGCCGAGCAGGAGCGAGAGGTCGTCCATGATCAGGAAAAAGGACGGCACGACGACGAGTGAAAGCACCGTCGAGACGATGATGCCGCCGATCACGGCGATCGCCATCGGCGCACGGAACGAACCGCCTTCGCCGACGCCGAGTGCTGAGGGCAGCATGCCGGCGGACATGGCGATCGAGGTCATGATGATCGGCTGGGCGCGTTTGCGGCCGGCCTCCACCATAGCTTCGACGCGTGTCATGCCGTGACGGCGCATTTCGATTGCGAAGTCGACGAGCAGGATGGCGTTCTTCGTCACGATGCCCATCAGCATGAGGTTGCCGATCAGAACCGGCATCGAGAGCGGATTATTGGTGATGATCAGAGCAACCGCCACACCGCCGATTGCCAGCGGCAGCGAGAATAGGATGGTGAACGGCTGGATCACATCTTTGAACAGCAGGATCAGGACGGCCAGAACCAGCATCAGGCCCATCAGCATCGCGTTGACGAAGCTCTGCTGCATTTCCTTCTGGACCTTCGTGTCGCCACTTTCGACAAGCTGCACGGTCGATGGGATATGGGTGTCCTTGACGATCTGCAGGAAGCGAGCCGACGCCGTATCGAGCGCCACGCCCTGCGGCAGGTCGGAACCGATCGCGACGACGCGATTTCGGTTGTTGCGCTTGATCGAGCTCGCGCCTTCCGCATAGTCGATGTCAGCCACGGTCGAGAGCGGCACGATCCCGCCGCTCGCCGTCTGGATTTTCAGCGCACGGATCGCCGCAAGATCGCGCCGCATATCGATTGCGGTCTGAACGCGGATCGGGATCTGGCGGTCGTCGAGGTTTATCTTGGCAAGCGCGGCGTCGACATCGCCGATCGTGGCGACACGGATCGTATCGGAAATCTGCTCCGGCGTGATGCCTAGGCGGGCGGCCTGGTCCTTGCGCGGACGAACCTGCAGTTCTGGACGCGGCAGGGCGCCTTCGGCACTGACGTTTGCCAGCAGCGGTTCTGCACGCAGCTTCGATTCCAGAAGGCCGACAGCTTCGTTCAGGTCCTTCTCGTTCTTGGAGAGGAAGTTGAACGACAAGTCACGTTCGCCGCGGTCGTTGAGCTTCAAGATTCGGACGTCCGGAATATCCTTCACCCTGGCGAAGACTTCCTTTTCGATATCCCATTGCGGACGTTCGCGGCCATGAACCTCGACCTTCGGCAGATGCGGGCCGATGACCGGGATCGAGCCAAAGACATCGTTGATAACCCTCTTCACTAGCGAGTGGTCCAGCTTGAAGAGCGAAAGCGTGATCGTCGCACGGCGCAGTTCAAGGTCGCCCTTGGGGGATGCGCCGCCGAGAACGAAGACGCTTTCGACGCCGTTGATGTCCTTGACCTTGTTGTAGATCGCATTGGACGTCTGTTCGGTGTCTTCGAGCGTCGCGTTCGGCGGCAGCTCGACGGAAAGCACGATGCGGGACGCATCTTCCGGCGGTAGGAAGCTGCCGGGAACCTGGGCAAGCAGTGCTACCGAACCGATCAGGAAGGCGATCGCCGCAAAGAGCGTCGCATAGCGGGTCCACCAGCGGGCGGTCGTGGCGCGCACGAGACGCGTATAGCCACGGAAGAAGAGGCCGTCATTGTCATGATGGTCATCCTGGCCATCCTGCGCGCGCATCAGGTAGGCGGCCATCATCGGAGTGATTAGACGCGCCACGACGAGCGAGAAGAACACCGAAAAGGCGACCGTCAGGCCGAACTGGATGAAGTACTGGCCGGGAATGCCCGGCATGAACGAGACCGGTACGAAGACGGCAATGATCGTGAATGTCGTGGCGATGACGGCGAGACCGATTTCGTCCGCCGCTTCGATCGCCGCCCGATACGGGGTTTTGCCCATCTTGATGTGCCGGGCGATGTTTTCGATTTCCACGATCGCATCGTCGACGAGGATACCTGTCGCGAGCGTGAGCGCGAGGAAGCTGACGAGGTTCAGCGAGAAGCCCATCAGGTCCATGATCCAGAAGGTCGGGATCGCGGATAGGGGAAGGGCGATCGCCGAAATCAACGTTGCGCGCCAGTTCCGCAGGAACAGGAACACGACGACCACCGCCAGCAGCGAGCCCTCCATCAAGGTGTGGAGGGCAGCTTCATAGTTGCCGTAGGTGAAGTAGACGGAGTCGTTGATCAGCTCGATGCCGACATTTGGATTTTCCGCACGCACCTTGTCGAGGCTTTGCGCCACCGTTTCGGCGACGCTCACTTCGCTGGCGCCCTTGGAGCGGAAGACGCCGAAGGTGACGACGGGCGTATCGTCGAACCGCGAGAACGATTTCGGTTCCTGATAGGTGTCTTTGATGGCGCCGAGTTCGGCGAGCTTGACGAAACGGCCGTTCGGCAGAGCAATCGTCGTATTGGCGAGTTCCGCCACATTGCGGGCGTCGCCGAGAACACGGATCGCCTGCTCGCTGCCCGCCACCTGGCCGCGTCCGGAGCCGAGGTCGACGTTGGTTCCGTGCAGCTGCTTGTTCACGCTGGCGGCAGTGATGCCGTAGGCGTTCAGCTTGTCGGGGTTGAGCTCGATGCGTACTTCACGGTCGGCACCGCCATAGCGGTCCACGCGGCCGATGCCGGCCTGACCTTGGAGGGCGCGCTTGATCGTATCGTCGACGAACCAGGAGAGTTCCTCGAGCGTCATGTCCGGCGAGGAGACGGCAAAGGTCTGGATCGCCTGGCCTTCGACATCGACTTTGGCGACGATCGGTTCCTCGACATTGGCCGGAAGATCGCTGCGGATGCGGTCGATCGCGTCTTTGGTGTCCTGAACCGCCTGCTCCGTCGGCACTTCCATGCGGAACATCACGTTGGTTTGCGACTGACCGTCGGTGACCGTGGACTGGATTTCATCGATGCCGTTGATTGATGCGACGGCGTCTTCGATCTCCTTGGTCACCTGCATTTCGAGTTCGGCAGGCGAAGCGCCGCTCTGTGTCACTGTGATCGAGACGAGTGGCACGTCGATGTTCGGGAAGCGCGTGATCGGCAGCTTGTTGAAGGACTGAATGCCGACAAAAAGCAGCAGCGCGAAAAGCAGCAGCGGCGCTACGGGATTTCGGATGGACCAGGCTGAAAAGTTCATCGGGCCGTCTCTCAGTTGGAAGCAGCGGGCTTTTCGCGAACCGGCGTAATGCGGTCGCCATCGCGGACATAAGCACCGGCCTTGGCAACGACTTCCTCGCCGTCCTTCAGGCCCTTGACAATCTCGATATAGGCGCCGTCCTGGATACCGGTTTCCACTTCGGCGAATTTCACGACTCCGTCTTCGACCTTGCGGGCGGACGAGCCTTCACCGCTCGTCAGAACAGCCGAAAGCGGCAAAGCCACGTTCTCGGCCGTCCTCATGATGATTTCGGCGCTGCCGTACATGCCCGAACGTGCCTTGCTGTCATCATCGATCAGGATATGAACGAAACCGAGGCGCGTCGTCGGATCGACCGTCGGTGAAACCAGGCGCACCGAACCCGTTAGCTTGTCGCGGCTGCCGGCAAGCGAGATCGTCGCCTTCTGGCCCGGCTCGATCTTGACGATATCGCTCTCGCCGACTTCGGCGACCAGTTCGATATCGTTGTCGCGGATGACGGTGAAGAGTGGTTCGCCCGAACCCAGGGCGATCGCGCCGACCTTGGCGTTCTTTGCCGAAACCGTGCCTGCGACTGGGGTCCTCACATCGGTGCGGGCAAGCCTCAAATCCGTGTCGGCGAGCTGGCTGTCGACGACCTTGAGGTCCGCCTGGGCAACTTCGATCGCCTGCTCGGCGGAGTTCACACGGGCGTTGGCAGAGGCGGCAGCGGCTTCTGCCTGTTCCACCGTCGCAGTGGACACCGTGCCCTTTTTGCCCATTTCCTGCGCGCGGGCCTGCTGCTGGCGGGCCTGTTCGGCATTCGCCTCTGCTTCGACCAGTTGTGCCCGCAATTGCGCGAGCGTTGCTTCGCCCTTCGCCTTGGTTGCCACCATCTGGCTCTTTTGCAAGAGCAGCGCGTCGTCGTTCAGCGTCGCAAGCGTGCTGTCTGCCGCAACCTGGTCGCCGACATCGGCATTCAACGTGCGGATCGAAAGGCCCTCGACCTGCGGCTGGATATAGACTTCCTCGACCGGCTTCACGGTGCCGGTCGCAACGACACGATCAACGAGCGTGCGCGTTTTAGCGGTGGTCACGACGATCGCCGGCAGGTTCTGCTGCGGTTTCGTGGTTGCGGTTTCCTGCGCGAAAGCGGGGGTTAGCGCGAGCGCGGCGATCAAAAGGGTGGAGGCGCGTAGTATAGTCAGCGTGCGTGCCATGCGTCGTGATCCAAATTATATGACATAATCAGCCAAAATCGCGCGTTGTCCCTCAGCTCGCGAACAGGCCATTTCGTCTCTGTGCTCTCAGAGGCATTCCCGCATTATTTGCCGTCTCTATTACAGAGAAGTCACTCCTCCGGCAAACCGGCTTGTACTTGGTATCGATTTGCTCGATGCGCAAGACCGGCAGAAAATAATTCCCCTATCCGAACATACTAATTGCCGTTTACGTCCAGATCAATCACCGCAAGCTTATGTGGTCATTCCGATGATTGATCGCAGCCGTATATTCTTAATGACGTGCGAAAGCCTGCCGATGCGACATCGTCCTTGAATTTTTTGTAGCGACGTAAAAAACCGAAAACGCGCGGGTTTCGCCGCGCGTTTCCGTGTTCGGATTGGCTGGAATTACTTCGCAGCCGCGTCCGTGATCTCGTGCGTCCAGGCGCCGGCCGGCTCCTTGTTGATGATCTTCTGGTCGAGAAGAGCCTTGGCCGTGCGATCGTAGAGCGCCGGGTCGAGCTTGCCAGTGCCGTCGCCGATCAGCTTGGCGACTTCGCCCATCATGCGTTTCTGGTGGTTCTCGTCCTGGCCGCCGGCATCGACGACGATCTCGGCTGCTTCATCCGGGTTTTCGGTCGAGTATTTCCAGCCCTTCATCGAAGCCTTGACGAACTTGACCATCTTTTCCTTGAAGGCCGGGTCCTTGAGCTTGTCTTCCATCGCGTAGAGACCGTCTTCGAGAAGGTCGTTGCCCATTTCCGTATAGTTGAAGACGATCAGCTCTTCCGGCTTGAAGCCCGCATCGATCGCCTGCCAGTATTCATTGTAGGTCATGACCGAGATGCAGTCCGCCTGCTTCTGCAGGAGCGGCTGCACGTCGAAGCTCTGCTTCAAGACGGTCACACCATCCGCGCCGCCGTCGGTCTTGAGGCCGAGCTTGTTCATCCAGGCGAAGAACGGGTATTCGTTGCCGAAGAACCAGACGCCGAGGGTGCGGCCCTTGAAGTCGGCTTCGGACTTGATCGGGCCGTCCTTGCGGCAGATCAGCTCCATACCCGACTTCTGGAAGGGTTGGGCGATGTTGACGAGCGGCACGCCCTTTTCGCGGGCAACCAGCGCGCCACCCATCCAGTCGACGATCACATCGGCGCCGCCACCGGCAATGACCTGTTCGGGTGCGATGTCCGGACCGCCCGGCTTGATGTCGACGTCGAGGCCCTCTTCCTCGTAATAGCCTTTCTCCTTGGCGACGTAATAGCCGGCGAACTGGCTCTGCGTGACCCACTTCAGCTGCAGCGTCACCTTGTCGGCGGCCATTGCATGGGCAGCCGCGAGCGACATTGCGCTTGCCATCATTGCAACCATCAGTTTTTTCATTTTCTTTTCCCTCTGAAGTTATGCCCAATCCCATTTGCGAGAATAAAGCGACGTCTAGCCACCACGGATAGACGGATGCCAGAAAGTCACCGCCCTTTCGGCGAGGGCGACGGCCCCATAGAAGATCGAGCCTGCCAGCGCCGCAACGGCGATTTCGGCCCAGACCATGTCGACATTCATGCGCCCGATCTCGGTGGAGATGCGGAAGCCCATTCCGACGATCGGCGTCCCGAAGAATTCCGCAACGATGGCACCAATCAGCGCCAGCGTCGAGTTGATCTTCAGCGCATTGAAAATGAAGGGCATGGCTGCCGGAAGCCGGAGCTTCAGCAACGTCTGCCAGTAGTTCGAGGCATAGGTGCGCATCAGGTCGCGCTCCATGCTGCCGGACGCGGCCAGGCCCGCGACGGTGTTCACCAGCATCGGGAAGAAGGTCATGATGATGACGACCGCGGCCTTCGACGGCCAGTCGAAGCCGAACCACATGACCATGATCGGCGCCACGCCGATGATCGGCAGCGCCGAGACCATATTGCCGATCGGCAGCAGGCCGCGGCGCAGGAACGCCACGCGATCGGCCAGGATCGCGACGATAAAGCCGCTGGCGCAGCCAACGGCGTAGCCGATCAGCACGGCCTTGAAGATCGTCTGCCTAACGTCTTCGCCCAGGATCGGCAGCGACGCGGCGATACGTGTGCCGATAGCGCTTGGCGGCGGTAGGAGCACGAAGGGAATGCCCGCCCCGCGGGTCGCCGTTTCCCAGAGGATCAGGATCCAGGCGCCGAAGATCGCGGGGATCAGCAGGCGCAGGAACGAGCTTTCGAAATTCGAGGCGGACTTGATCTCGCAAAGCACGGTGACGCAGCGCCAGGCAAGCAGCCAGCAGGCGGCGATCAGGAAGAAAAAGGATTTCGCCGCCATGCCTTCGTTGCCGGCAATGCCGGAAAGTAGCATCCAGGCGGCTTCATGAGTGCCGATCAGCAGAACGGTCGCGCAATAGAGCCGCGGCAGAGGCGCTACCGAAATGAGGGCGGTTGCCGCGACGATGACGATGACAAGTGTCACCGTTTGATCGCTGAAGGGGCGGGGGGCGGCTTCGCTGAGGAGCGGCAGCGAGAAAAGCGCCGCGGCGCAGAGAAAAAGAGCGATCAGGGCCTGCCAGGAGACATTCAGCTTCTTCATGCCGGCCTGCCTCCCATGGCGCGATCGACGATCTTCGACACGAGGCCGACGATCGCAACCAGCATGGCCGCCAGCACGGAGCCTGCCACGAGTGCCGCCCATATATCGATCGTCTGGCTGTAGTAGGAGCCCGCCAAAAGCTTCGAACCGATACCGGCCACCGCGCCTGTCGGGAGTTCGCCGACGATTGCGCCGACGAGGCTCGCGGCAATCGCCACCTTCATCGACGTGAAGAGGAAAGGGATCGAGGCCGGGACGCGCAGCTTCCAGAAGGTTTGCAGTGCGGTCGCATTATAGGTGCGCATCAGGTCGAGATGCATGATCTCCGGCGAGCGCAGACCCTTCACCATTCCGACCGCGACGGGAAAGAAGGAGAGATAGGTCGAGATCAGCGCCTTCGGGATCAGGCCGGTGATGTTGATCGCACCGAGCACCACGATGACCATCGGCGCGATCGCCAGGATCGGCACCGTCTGCGATGCGATGATCCAGGGCATCAGGCTACGGTCGAGCGTCTTGATATGCACGATGCCGACGGCGATCGCGATGCCGAGCAGGGTCCCGAGCGCAAAGCCGAGAACCGTCGAGGACAGTGTCACGCCGGCGTGGTAGACGAGGCTGCGATTGCTGGAGAGTTTTCTGAGGAAGGTGTTCTCGAAGACATTGCTCGCCACCTGATGCGGCGCCGGCAGGATCGGCTTCGGCTGCGAGAGCGTCTTTTTGACGAATTCCATCGTGGTGGAAGTGACGTTGCCGCGCTGATCCATGTCCCGCTGGAAGGGCGCGTTCATGAAGATCGCCGCGACATACCAGACGACGATGAGCGCCAGCAGGATCGTCAGGACGGGGATGAACTTGTCCTTGAGGGTGTCGGGTTTCATGGGCCTGCCCTCCTACTCCTCATAGCTATGCCCCGCCCTTAGCCCCTCGCGCACGCGGTGGGCGATTTTCAGGAATTCCGGGGTTTCGCGGATACCGAGGGGGCGCTCCGCCGGGAGCGTGGAGTCGATGACGTCTGTGACGCGACCGGGGCGCGGGGACATGACGACGATTTTCGTGGAGAGGTAGACGGCTTCGGGGATCGAGTGGGTGACGAAGCAGATCGTCTTGTTGGTGCGCGCCCAAAGCTTCAGAAGCTCTTCGTTCAGGTGGTCGCGGACGATTTCGTCGAGTGCGCCGAAAGGTTCGTCCATCAACAGCAGGTCGGCGTCGAAAGCGAGTGCGCGGGCGATCGAGGCACGCTGCTGCATGCCGCCGGAAAGCTGCCAGGGAAATTTCTTCTCAAAGCCGGAGAGGTTGACGAGATCCAGTGCCTCGGCGATGCGCTTTTTCTGGTCGGCCGCGGCATAACGCATGATTTCCAAGGGCAGCGCGATGTTCTTCTCGATCGTCCGCCAAGGATAGAGCGCCGGCGCCTGGAAGACGTAACCATAGGCGCGCGCCTTGCGGGCGTCGTCCGGCGTCAAGCCGTTGACGGTGATCTCGCCCGAGGTCTTCTTCTCCAGATCGGCGATGACGCGCAGGAATGTCGTCTTGCCACAGCCGGATGGACCGATGAAGGAAACGAAATCGCCCTTGCGGACATCGAGATTGACATCGCTCAGCGCATGCACCGGCCCGTCATTCGTCTGGTAGGTGAGACAGAGATCCTTTGCGGATACGACGGATGCTTGCATCGATGCTTTACCAGTCCTGTTTTCCCCGCGTCGCCGCGGTTTGCGTGCTATGATGATCGCCGGTTTTCTTTGCCGCGGCAAAATTCATGGAGAATGACGATGGACGCGAAGTCAAAGCCCACCTGCCACATCATTCGCCCCAGCCACGCCTATAGCGGCAAGCAGGGGCTGAGCTACTTCGAAGGCATCGCTGCGGAAACGGTCGGCGCGAAGGGCATCTGCATGCATCTTCTGACGATCCCACCGGGCGTGCGCGCCAAGGCGCATCTGCACGAGGCGCATGAAACGGCGATTTACATGCTCTCGGGCGAAGCGCACACCTGGTATGGCGACGAGCTGGAGCATCATGTCGTCGTTCATGCCGGCGAGCTGTTTTACATTCCGGCGGGTGTCCCGCATCTGCCGGCGAACCTCAGCAGCACGCCGTGCACCGCGATCATCGCGCGGACAGATCCCAATGAGCAGGAAAGCGTCGTGCTGCTGCCGGAACTGGATGGGTTGGTGGAGGGTTGAAAAATACCCCCCTCTGCCCGTCCGGGCATCCCCCACGCAAGGGGGAACGGATGGAGGATGCTCGTCGATCCCCATGAAAGCGCCGGGCGTATTGTGCCCTTCAACTACGGTGGCGTGGTAGCCGCATGTTCCCGCTCTCCCATTTTGTGGGGGAGATGTCACGAAGGGGCAGAGGGGGGTATCCCGCACGCTCGACATCCCTTCCGATCACACGCCGCTTGCCGGAATGCCGGTGCGCTCGACCTTGCGCGGCGCTGTGACTTCCTTCCAGGTCGACAGCGCCTTGCTGACGGCGGTGACCGGTTCGCGCTTGACGAATTCGCCATGGCCCTCGCGGGTCTTGATCGTGTCCTCTTCAATGGCGACGACGCCGCGCGTCAGCGTGTAGCGTGGTAGGCCGGTGACCTGCTTGCCTTCGAAGACGTTGTAGTCGATGGCCGACTGCTGGTTTTTCGAGGTGATGACCTTTGCGCGCTTCGGGTCCCAGACGACGAGATCCGCGTCGGCACCGACGAGGATCGCGCCCTTCTTCGGATAGATGTTGAGAATCTTCGCGATGTTCGTCGAGGTCACGGCGACGAATTCGTTCATCGTCAGCCGGCCGGTATTGATGCCATAAGTCCAGAGCATCGGCATGCGGTCTTCAAGGCCGCCGGTGCCGTTCGGGATCTTGGTGAAATCGCCGACGCCGAAACGCTTCTGGTCGGTCGTGAAAGCGCAATGGTCGGTCGCGACGACCTGCAGCGAGCCGGAGGCAAGGCCGGCCCAGAGGCTATCCTGATGCTGCTTGTTGCGGAAGGGCGGTGACATGACGCGGCGGGCGGCGTGATCCCAATCCTTGTTGAAATACTCCGTCTCGTCGAGCGTCAGGTGCTGGATGAGCGGCTCGCCATAGGCGCGGATGCCTTTCTGGCGGGCGCGGCGGATCGCTTCGTGCGCCTGTTCGCAGGAGGTATGGACGATATAGACGGGGCAGCCGGCCATGTCGGCAATCATGATCGCGCGGTTGGTCGCCTCGCCTTCCACTTCCGGCGGCCGGGAATAGGCGTGCGCTTCCGGGCCGTTGTTGCCTTCGGCCATGAGCTTTGCCTGCAATTGCGCGACGACGTCGCCGTTTTCGGCGTGGACCAGCGGCAGCGCGCCGAGTTCGGCACAGCGCCGGAAGGAGGAATACATCTCGTCGTCGTCCACCATCAGGGCACCCTTGTAGGCCATGAAATGCTTGAAGGTGTTGATGCCCTTGTCCTGGACGACGGTCTTCATCTCATTGAAGACCTGCTCACTCCACCAGGTGATCGCCATATGGAAGGAATAGTCGCAGTTGGCGCGGGTCGATTTGTTATCCCACATCGTCAGCGCTTCGAGTAACGACTGACCGGGCGAGGGCAGGGCGAAATCGACGACCATCGTCGTGCCGCCGGAAAGGGCAGCGCGCGTGCCGCTCTCAAAGTCGTCGGAGGAGTAGGTGCCCATGAACGGCATTTCGAGATGCGTATGCGGGTCGATGCCGCCCGGCATGACGTAGCAACCGGACGCATCCAGCGTCTCATTGCCGGAAAGGTTGGGCCCGATCTCGACGATCCTGCCGCCTTCGATCTTCACATCGGCCATGTAGCTGAGGTCGGCCGTGACGATGGTTCCGCCCTTGATGACTGTGCTCATTCTCCGAACTCCCTGGCGCTGCGCGGTGCCTGCGCAAGCTGTTTATCCAATGACTGGCGGTAGCGGATGCAACCGCGCATGAACTGGGGCCAATCCGGCACGATCTGGCCGCCGGTCGGTGAATCCGGCAGAAGCGCCCACATGTCGGGGTGATGCCAACAGAGCTCGTGCATGGACGTGTCCCGGTGGGTGCGGATCGCATGGCGCATGGCGCGGGCTGTCGAAAGCAATTCCGCACGCGTCATGGTATTCAGATCGGCATCCGCATCGGCCGTCATCTGACGATCTCCGCCGTCTCGGCAACGGCATGAAACAGCACGTCCGCACCAGCGGTCGCCCATTCCTTGGAAATCTCCTCCGCCTCGTTGTGCGACAGGCCGCCGACGCAGGGGCACATGATCATCGTCGTCGGCGCGACCTTGGCAGCCCAGCAGGCGTCGTGGCCGGCGCCGGAGATAAGGTTCATGTGGCTGTAGCCGAGCCTTTCGGCGGCGTCGCGCACGGCTGTGACGAGCTTCGGATCGAAGGTCACCGGTTCGAAATGGCCGATCGCCTCGATCGAACAGCCGACGCCCAGTGCATCGGTGATCTTCGGCGCTTCGGCCTCGATCTTGGCGCGCATGCGGTCGAGCTTTTCCTTGTCAGGCGAGCGGATGTCGACGGTAAAGATCACCTTGCCGGGCAGCACGTTGCGGGAGTTCGGCGAGAAAAACACCTGGCCGACGCCGCCGACAGCACCCGGCTGCTCGCTCATGGCGACCCCTTGGACCATCTCGAAGATGCGCGCCATGGCAAGCCCGGCATTGACGCGCATGTTCATCGGGGTCGAGCCGGTATGGGCCTCCCTGCCGGTCAGCGTGAATTCGAGCCACCACAGGCCCTGACAGTGGGTGACGACGCCGATCTGCTTCTCCTCGGCCTCGAGGATCGGACCCTGCTCGATGTGATACTCGAAATAGGCGTGCATCTTGCGGGCGCCGACTTCTTCGTCGCCGAGCCAGCCAATGCGCTTCAGCTCGTCGCCAAACGTCTTGCCCTCGGGATCCTTGCGGCCATAGGCATAGTCCAGCGTGTGAACGCCGGCGAAAACGCCGGAGGCAAGCATGGCCGGGGCGAAACGGGCGCCTTCCTCATTGGTCCAGTTGGTGACGACGATCGGGTGCTTCGTCCTGATGCCGAGGTCGTTCATCGTACGAACGACTTCGAGCGCACCGAGCACGCCGAGCACGCCATCATATTTGCCGCCGGTCGGTTGGGTGTCGAGATGCGAACCGACATAAACGGGGAGCGCATCGGGATCGGTGCCAGGACGGGTTGCGAACATCGTGCCCATCTTGTCGACGCCGACGGTCAGGCCTGCGGCTTCGCACCACGTGCGGAAGAGGCTGCGGCCTTCGGCATCGGAGTCCGTCAGCGTCTGGCGGTTATTACCGCCGGCAATTCCGGGGCCGATCTTTGCCATGTCCATGAGACTGTCCCAGAGACGGTCTCCGTTGACGCGCATATTCTCGCCTGGTGCTGCCACCATGTCTGCAATCCTCACCTGTTTTTTACGGTCATGCAAAGAACATGCGCCGTCTGTTCCCATCGTCAATTCCCAGCGCGCTTGTTTGTTTTGTTACGCTGGAAAATCGCCAGTTGCCTTTGTTTGGCATCTGACAGATAATTTGACCGATTGGTAAACATTACAGCTTCCCGCGCCGGGCTCAAGACGAAAATCAGGAAAAATTCAGACAAAATTGCAGGGAGTTGCTCAAAACGACGGCAGGGGGAGCCGTTTGACTGAAGCAGTTGAATTTCAAGGGGAAACGAGAGCCAGATGGCAATTCCGAGAGCAGCGAAGACGCAGCGGCGCACGCGGATCCAGGAGGAGAAGGAGGAGCAGATTCTGGAAGCTGCGCTCGATGTGTTTTCCGCCAGGGGTTTCCGCGGCTCGACGATCGACCAGATCGCAGAGGTGGCCGGCATGTCGAAGCCGAACCTGCTCTATTACTTCCGTACCAAGGAGGCGATGCACCGGGCGCTGATCGACCGCGTGCTCTATACTTGGCTTGAGCCGCTTCGCGCCTTCAATGCCGAGGGCAATCCGGAGACCGAAATTCGCAGCTACATTCGCCGCAAGCTGGAATTGGCGCGCGACTTTCCCCGCGAAAGCCGGCTGTTTGCAAACGAGGTGCTGCAGGGCGCGCCGCATATCGAGGACGAGCTGAAGGGGCCGCTGAAGCAACTCGTCGATGAGAAGGCCGAGGTCATCCGCGCCTGGGCGAAGGCCGGCAAGATCGCCAAATGCGATCCCTACCATCTGATCTTTTCGATCTGGTCGACAACGCAGCATTATGCCGACTTCGACGTCCAGGTGCGCGCCGTGCTCGGACAGGAGCATGCCGGGGCAGGGCGCTTCGAGGATGCGGCGCGCTTCCTCGAGCAGCTCTTCATCGGCGGGCTGATGGTTCGCCCGGCCTGACGCCCTCAGTCGTGCTGCCTCACCCGGTCAGGCGACGAACGGCTTCAAGCGTCACGCGAATCGTGTCCGCGACATGGCGTTCCGCCGCCGAAAACGGCAGCGATCGTCCGCGCATCAGTTCAGACCAGGCCTGGGACCTCTTGTGGAAGGCGAGGGCGTGGCTGTCGGCGTCGTGTTCTGCTGGCCTTGGCGAAGCGCCGGCCCGATGCGCCGTTCCTAGGATTTCCTGGCGGAAGAATACGATGTAATCGCCCGCTGGCTGCGAGGTCGAAATGGCCATCAGTCCGCCGATGTCGCCATTCAATTCCCCCTCGGGCCAGAGTTCGGCAATACGATCGGTCGCAAACACATGGCCGGATACCTTGCCGTTCAGCGTATCGATCAGCGCAGAGAATTGCTGCCGAGAGGGAGCGAGACCTGTCAGCGCCGTGCGGCCACCGATCGAGACGCCGATGCCGTCTGCGGGAATAGCGACGGCGAGCACTTCGGCCAGCCAGGCCGGATCATCGGTCAGGCCGGTATTGTCCGCAACGGCGGTCAACAGCCGTTCGACGATCTTTCGCGCCCCGGCTTCGAATTCCAGCGCCAGGCGGCACTGCCGGGTTTCGAGCCGCGAGGCGACCATCTGTGCGAAGTGTTCCGCCGTCAAGCGCCGTTCGAGGGGGAGCAGGCGGGCAGTATAATGATGGCAGGCAAACAGGCCCCAGAGCCTGCCATCCACGACGAGCGGAACCGAAAACGAGGCAGCGACGCCCATGTCCTTCAGATGGTCGATATGGCCCGACGGCGTCGCATGCAGGATCGACAGGGAGAGATCGATCGCCTGGCCGTGCTCGTCGAGTTCCGGCACGACCGGAACCGGAGCGGCATCGACATCGGCGATGATGCGGAAGAGATTGCGGGCATACAAGGCGCGTTCCTCGGCTGCAATGTCGGCGGCGGGAAAGTGAAGGCCAAGGAACGATCCTATGCCGGATCGCGCGGCTTCCGCCACGATTTCGCCGGACCCTTCGTCATCGAAGCGGTAGACCATCACGCGATCGAAGCCGGTAATCCCGCGCACTTGCCGGGCACTCTCGCGGAAAAAGGCTTCCAGAGTCTGCGCTTGGTCGATGCGCGCAATCATGGCGGGCATCGACAGCGTCGAGCTACCTTGGCCCTCGCGCTGCGACGGTTCGGCCTCGATGACGATCTCACCCTCGCTGCAGTGCAGAGCCACGTCGAAAATGGGGCCGCCATCCGCAAAGGCGATCCCGGACAGCCGCTCGATCATGACCGGACCTCGGATGACGGTCAGCCGGTTGCGGATCGTGTGGAGCGTCCTGGACATGATGATGCCGGAGAGTGGCTGCCGAAGCACGTGTTCGTAGCCTACGCCCAGAAACTCTTCGAGATTGGCCGACGCGCGCACGATTCTCCAGTCGGGGGAAGCCGCAAGCAGGAAACCGAAGGGCTGGATGGCGGCGCGCTCAAGGGTAGCTCCCCCGTCGCAATTCGTCAGGTCCGCACCATTGCAGGCTTTGCTCACGAGACAGGAGACTCCGGTTCCGTTACCCTTTTCGGCGTAACAAGGAAGGGAATATACGGCGGACACGCAGTATTTCCAGTGAATACACCAAAAAATTCAGAGGGTTCCGAGACTTTCTTCGCTAACTCATGAGAGCCGGGAGATTCGCAGCCAAGGTGTCGATCACGAGCCGAACCTTCGGCTGCATTGCAGGCGACTTTACCCAGACGACGTTGGCGTCAAAGGCGACAGCCGGCATATCCGTCAAGACCCGCTGAAGTTCGCCGGATGCAACGCGGTCCCGCACGAGCCAGCACGGCAGCCAGGCAAGTCCGACGCCTCGTGCCGCGGCGTCGGCGATGGTGGCAAGATCATCGAGCCGCAACCGCGATCGCGGCAACACCTGCCGGAAGGGTTCGGCGTTTGTCGGGAATATCCAGGTTCGGTTTCGATCCTGCCTCCCATAGACGATGCCGTCATGCATTTCGAGGTCTTCGAGCTTGGCCGGAATGCCGCGGCGTTCGAGATATCCCGGAGAGCCGCATACCGTCATGCGCTGCTGGGCGATGACGCGCACCATCAGGCCGGGATAGTCCCCGAGAGGGCCGTTGCGCACCGCAATATCGTAGCCGTCTTCGACCAGATCGACGATCCGGTCGTTGAAGGAAAGATCAAGTTCGAGATGCGGGTGTTCGTCGAGCAGTTTGATGAGTATCGGCGCCACACACTGACGGCCGAAAAGAACCGGCATTGTGACCCGCAGGCGCCCGCGCACCTCCCGCTTGCCGCTTTCAAGAAGCGCTTCGCCACGCGTGATCTCCTCGACCGCGCGCAGGCAGTGCTCGTAAAAGAACTGGCCTTCCTCCGTCAGGCTCTGCGCTCTGGTCGTGCGGTGAAACAGGCGCACGCCAAGCCTTTGTTCCAGCCGTGCGATCGTCTTTCCGACGGCTGAGCGCGTCAAATGGAGGCGCTCGGCGGCTGCGGAAAAGCCGCCTGCTTCCGCGACTTCGACAAACACCGATATGCCTTTGAGCTGTTCCATTATTGTATCCTTTATGGAAACATTTTGTGGAATTAATAACGCAACTGTCGATCAAATTTCAACGATATGCTTTGGGTCCGTCAACCGAATGGAGTGAGAAGAATGTTGGCAAAGCAATGGTCGATCGACGATATCGGACCGACGAATCTGATCGTGCGTGAATCGGCGGTCGAAGAGGCGATCGGCAACAAGGTGCTGGTCCGTGCCGAGGCCGTATCGCTGAACTATCGCGACAAGCTGGTGCTGGAAACCGGTATGGGTCTGCCGCTGCAGTTTCCGTTCGTTCCAGCATCGGACCTTGCCGGCGTGGTCGAAGCTGTCGGCCCCGGCGTCACGCGCTTCAAGCCGGGTGACCGCGTCATCACGACCTTTCTTCCCGGGCGCATCAACGGGCCGGGCCTCGGCGATGCCCGCCATCCGCCCTACAAGACGCTCGGCGGATATTATCCGGGTGTGCTTTCAGAATATGTGACCTTTTCCGAGGACTGGTTCGTTCACGCTCCCCAGACGCTCGATGCCGTTGAGGCGAGCACGCTGCCGTGCGCAGGTCTGACGGCTTGGTTCGCGCTCATCGAACTCGGCAGGCTGAAGGCAGGCGACAAGGTGGTCATTCAGGGAACCGGTGGGGTTGCGCTCTTCGGTCTTCAACTTGCCAAGATGCACGGTGCCGAAGTCATCATCACCTCGGCAAATGCCGAGAAGCTCGAACGTGCCCGTGCCCTCGGCGCCGATCATGGGATCGGCAGGGAGAATTGGGCCGAAAGCGTCCTCGAACTGACGGAAGATTACGGCGCCGACCATATCTTCGAAATCGCAGCCGGCGCCAATTTCGGCGAGTCCCTAAAGGCTGTGGCGGTCAACGGCCGGATTTCGGTGATCGGTGTCATGGATGGCTTCGATCTGTCTGCGCCGGTGCAATCGCTGCTATTGAAGTCGCCGACGGTACAGGGCCTTAGTGTGGGACACCGCCGCGCGCTGGAGGACCTGGTCCGCGCCGTCGATCGCACCGGCCTGAAGCCGGTGATCGACAAGCGCTACGCCTTCGATGAACTGCCAAAGGCGCTTCAGCACCTCGATCGCGGCCCCTTCGGAAAGATCGTCATCGAGTTTTGAGCCGGGTCCTCCCCTCCCGTCAGAGCATTCTGGCGGGAGCCTGGCTACAGCCACTTCGCCCGGCGGAACAAGGCGAAGAGCGTTATGCACAGGGTTGCTATTACGCCCAGCACCACGAAATAGCCGTACTGGAATTTCAGTTCCGGCATATCGTTGAAATTCATCCCGTAGATACCGGCGATCGCCGTCGGAACAGCAAGGATCGCCGCCCATGAGGCGAGCTTGCGGGCGATCGCCGTCTGTTCGGTCTGGCCGATCATCACGCTGGCTTCGAAGGCGAAGGCGAGGACTTCACGCAGCGCGTCGATATCCTCCTGGACCCGGCGCACATGGTCTGTGACGTCGCGAAACAGCGATTGAAGCGTCAAGTCCATACCCGGAAGGTCGATATGCTCATAGCGGCGACAGACGTCCACGAGCGGCACGACGGCATTGCGCAGCCGCAGCAGCTTGCGCCGCAGCAGGTAGAGGCGCTCGATGTCGACCTTTGTAAGCTGTTCGCGCAGCATCAGATCTTCGAGCATCTCGACTTCTTCCTGTACGACTTCGATCACCGGCATGTAGTTGTCGACGATGAAATCGAGGATGGAATAGAGAATGTAGTTCTCCCCATGGGCGAGCGCCGCTGGCGTCGCCTCGCATCGCTGCCGCACCGCCAGGTAAGAGGACGATGCGCCATGGCGCACGGAAACGACATAGCCCCGGCCGACGAAAAGATGAGTTTCGCCGAAGACGATTTCGCCGTCCTTCATGTGGGCGGTACGGGCAACGATGAACATGGCGTCGCCATAAATCTCCAGCTTCGGGCGCTGATGCGGCTGGGCAGCATCCTCGATCGCCAGTGGGTGGAGATTGAACTCGGCCTGTACCTGGTGCAGCAGCATCTCGTCTGGCTCGTGTAAGCCGATCCAGACGACCGCATTCTCGTGCGTTCGCCATTCGCTGGCCTCTTCTATCCCGATATCGCGGATGCGCTGTCCCTGCTGGTAAACGGCAGCTGCCACGACCCCCGGACGAGCAGAGGATGAGGATGCCGGCGCAACCGCGCCGGCTTCCGAGCGAGCAAAGGTGCTGTTCAGATTTTTGGTTCGTTCCAAACCGCTTATTCCTCCCGCTGCGGCATCCCCGGCCGATGATGCTCAAACGAAGAGAACCATAGCCCCATTTTTCGGAATACGCATCCGCAATAGCGTTAAAGGAGGTCAGTCACTCCGCGGCCATTGAGGCTTCGCCGTCGGTGAAGGTGAAGGTGAAGCCCTCGTCAGCCCAGCCGGTCATCCCGCCGATCATGACCTTGACGGAGAGGCCGAGCCGCGCCAGGCGCAGGGCCGCCTTGTCGGTGCCGTTGCAATGGGGCCCGGCGCAATAGACGACGAAGAGCGTATCAGCCGCCCACTCCGACATGCGGTGGGCGGTCATCTTGCCATGCGGCAGGTTGATCGCGCCCGGCACATGCGAGCGGGAATAGAGCGCCGGGGATCGAACGTCGATAAGGACGAAGTCAGCCTTGCCCGAGGAAATGGAGGCCTGGACGTCCCAGCAATCCGTCTCGAAGGCGAGCTTGCGGGCGTAGTAGGCGGCGGTTTCGTCCGGGGTGGCGGCGGGTGTTTCGCTGACGGAGCTCGGCATGGTCTTCCTTTCACGGTTCGAGTTGCCGCCGACCATCGCCGATGTTATGGCATAGCGAAATTGGCTTTAATGACGGTTAGCGTACAGATCATGCCAAATTCGCTCAGGCGCCCGCATGTCGTCGTGCTTGCCTATGACGGGCTATGCACTTTCGAATTCGGTATTGCCTACGAAGTCTTCGGTCTTCCGCGCCCGGAAATGGGCGAGGCCTGGTATCATTATTCGGTCTGCGGCGTCGAATCGGGGCCGCTGCGTGCTGCGGGCGGATTGAGTGTTTCAGTCGATCGCGGCCTGGAGGTTCTGGCCGAAGCCGATCTCGTCGTCGTGCCGGGCTGGCGGTCGATCGATGCGCCGGTGCCGGAGCCGTTGATCGATGCGCTGCGTCAGGCTCATGAGCGCGGTGTCCGTATCATGTCACTCTGCTCCGGCGTTGCCGTGCTCGCCGCGTCCGGTCTTTTGAGCGGCCGGCGTGCGACAACGCATTGGCGCTATGTCGCGGCGCTCGCAGCGCGCTATCCGGAGATTGCCTTCGATGCGGGCGTTCTCTACATGGACGAGGGCAGTATCCTGACGGCCGCGGGAAGTGCGGCCGGCATTGATCTCTGCTTGCACGTCGTGCGCGGTGATTTTGGCGCAGAAGCCGCAAACAGTGTGGCTCGCCGTCTGGTGCTCCCGCCGCATCGCGAAGGCGGGCAGGCGCAATTCATCACCTCGCCCGTGCCCGACGAGCGGGAGGGAATGCGGCTCGGGCCGCTGCTCGAATGGATGCGGGAGCGGCTTGACGAGGAGCAGTCGATCAGCCTGCTGGCGCAAAAGGCGGGCATGAGCCTGCGCACCTTCCAGCGCCGCTTCGAAAAGACCACGGGCCTCAGCGTCGGCGAATGGCTGCTCAAAGAGCGTCTTCGCCACGCCCGCGATCTCCTGGAAAAGGAACTCGCCGCATCCCTTGACGACATCGCTGCCACCAGCGGCTTCGGCACACTGGCGACGATGCGACATCATTTCCGCAAGCGGCTCGGGACAAGCCCGAGTGCCTACAGGAAGTCGTTCGGGGTATAGTTGCGGGGCGCGCAATTGCCCCTCACTCTCGCATGCGGGTCCTTCTCCCCGACTGCGGGGGGAAGGTGGCGGCAGCCGGATGAGGGCATCGCCGCAGTCTTGTCGGGTCGCGACCGTATTCTACTCTGCCGCCTGTCTTGCCATCGGATTGTTCGGGTGGGTCGTCCAGTTGGCGTAGTTCGGGTCGACGGGGCGGCCCGTGCGCTTATCAAGCGCGCCGGCGGGCAGGGGTTCCAGGGTGATGCAGTTTTCGACCGGACAGACGTTTACGCAAAGATTGCAGCCGACGCATTCGTCTTCCATCACCTCGAAATGGCGCACGCCGTTGACGAATTGCGTGATCGCCTGATGCGAGGTGTCCTCGCAGGCGATGTGACAGCGGCCGCATTTGATGCAGGCATCTTGGTCAATCTTCGCCTTGGCGACATAGTTGAGGTTCAGATACTGCCAGTCAGAGACGTTCGGAACGGCGCGGCCGGTGATATCGTCGAGCGACCTGTGGCCCTTGGCGTCCATCCAATCGGAGAGCCCGGTGATCATCTCCTGCACGATCTTGAAGCCGTAGGTCATGGCAGCGGTGCAGACCTGCACGTTGCCAGCGCCGAGCGCAAGGAACTCGGCAGCGTCGCGCCAGGTGGTCACGCCGCCGATACCGGAGATCGGCAGGCCGTAAGTTTCCGGATCGCGGGCGATCTCGGCCACCATGTTGAGCGCGATCGGCTTCACCGCAGGGCCGCAATAGCCGCCATGGCTGCCGCGGCCATCGATCGACGGTTCAGGAGAGAACGTGTCGAGATTGACCGCGGTTATCGAGTTGATGGTGTTGATCAGCGAGACGGCGTCCGTACCGCCGGCCTTGGCGGCGCGTGCCGGCTTGCGGATATCGGTGATGTTCGGCGTCAGCTTGGTGATGACCGGCATGCGCGTGTACTGCTTGCACCAGCGCACGACCATCTCGATATATTCCGGCACCTGTCCGACTGCGGAGCCCATGCCGCGCTCGGACATGCCGTGAGGACAGCCGAAATTGAGTTCGATGCCGTCGGCGCCGGTTTCCTCCACGAGCGGCAGGATCGCCTTCCAGGCGTCTTCCTCACAGGGAACCATGATCGAGGCGATCAGTGCGCGGTCCGGCCAGTTCATCTTCACCTGCTTCATTTCGCGCAGGTTGGTGTAAAGGTCGCGGTCGGTTATGAGCTCGATATTGTTGAGACCCAAGAGGCGGCGGTCGGCGCCCCAGATCGCGCCGTAGCGCGGGCCGTTGACGTTGACGACCGGCGGACCTTCCTCGCCGAGCGTCTTCCAGACGACGCCGCCCCAGCCCGCTTTGAAGGCGCGCTCGACGTTATAGGCCTTGTCGGTCGGCGGCGCAGAGGCGAGCCAGAACGGGTTGGGCGACTTGATGCCGACGAAATTGTTGCGGAGATCAGCCATTGTTCATTCTCCTCAAGCGACGGCGACGGCTGGCTGCGCACCGGCAGCAAGCGTACGATTGATGGATTCGGCAGCATCGCGGCCTTGCGCGACGGCAGATACAGTCAGGTCATCGCCGCCGAAGACGCAGTCGCCGCCTGCCCAGACGCCGTCGAGCGAGGTGCGGCCTTCGCCGTCGATGGCGATCCGGCCGGACTCCATGCGTAGCGAACCGAGACCGGATGTTTCAAAGGTCTGGCCGATCGCCTTGAAAATCTGATCGGCGGCGATGACCCCGGTTTCGCCGGTCGTGACGAGACGGCCGTTGGCGAGCTTGGTATACTCCACCTCGATCGCGGCGACCTTGCCGTCCTGCGACAGGATGGACTTCGGCGCCAGCCAGTGGCGAATGATGACACCCTTGGACGTCGCGAGGTCCTGCTCGAACTCCGAGGCGTTCATGTGCTCCTTGCCGCGACGGTAGCAAATCGTCACTTCTTCGGCGCCAAGCAGCTTTGCCTGAACTGCCGCATCGATGGCAGTCATGCCGCCGCCGAGAACGACGACGCGGCGGCCGATGGCAACGTCCGCCTTGTTCGCCGCCTGACGGAGACCGGCGATGAAATCGACCGCGTCATCGACACCTGGGAGGTTCTCACCATCGACGCGCAACGCATTGACACCGGCAAGGCCGATGCCGAGGAAGACGGCGTCGTACTTGGACTGCAGATCGGCAAGCGAGAAATCACGGCCAAGCTGCTGGCCGTGGCGGACTTCGATACCGCCGATCGAAAGCACGTAATCCACTTCCTTCTGGGCAAAGTCGTCGACGGCTTTATAAGTGGCGATGCCATATTCGTTCAGGCCGCCGGATTTCGACTTGCTGTCGTAGATGGCGACGTCATGGCCTTTCACCGCAAGGCGGTGAGCGGCGGCAAGGCCGGCCGGGCCGGCGCCGACAACGGCGATCTTTTTGCCGGTCGAGGCAGCGCGTTCATAAAACTGCCTGCCTGCCTGAATGGCGGTATCAGTCGCGTAACGCTGCAGGCGGCCGATCTCCACAGGCTTCTCCTCTGCGGTATTGCGCACGCAGGCCTGTTCGCAGAGCTCTTCGGTGGGACAGACGCGAGCGCACATGCCGCCCAGGATGTTCTGGTCGAAGATCGTCTTTGCCGAGCCGATAGGGTTGCCGGTTGCGATCTGCCGGATGAAGAGCGGGATGTCGATGGAGGTGGGACAGGCCGTCATGCACGGCGCGTCATAGCAAAAATAGCAGCGGTCGGCGGCGACCAGCGCCTCATGCTTGTCGAGGCGCGGATGCAGATCGGAAAAATTAGCCTCATACTCGGCGGTCGAGAGCCGGCCGGAATGAATCCCAGTTTCCAGTCGTTCCATTGAAGTTCCCTCATTATTGGTAAACGGCTAGTGAGGGAAAGCCTAACTCAGGATAAAAAATTTATCAAACGGTAAAATTTTGAAACTTATATTCGTATAAGTGTCTGTTTTTGTTATTTTAGCTCGCGGCGCGGAGCCCATTCGCCCATCATCCATGAAGCCAGGCATTCGCCACCTTGCAAAAAAGATTCATAAAAGTTCAATTTTTTTCGGATTCGGCGGAACCAAAGGTCAACGCGGTCGTTATTGCGGCATCCGGATGATGATCGCATCGACCCAACATGCGCGCCCCCAACCCATCATCCGGACTACTCACGGTCCCCTCCCGATGAGTGAAAACAGCCAGTGCGCCGCCCTCGCACTGGCTGTTTTTTGTTGTGGGCGAGCGTCGCGCACCTCATGGGCGCTTCAGGATTTCGAATTCCGTCTCTGGGATCTGCAGGTAATATTCGATACGGCCAGGGACGAGCCGGAGCTCCGCCTTGCCACTCATAGACGAGGGAACGACGCGTTCCAGCACGGTCTTGCCGAAGCTGTTTTCGCTGAACTCGTGAATCTCGGTCCGGTTCGGGAGGATTTCCACCCAGGCGATCTCGATTGCCTTCTTGCCGTTATGCTTCGATTCCTTGCAATTCAGGGTGATCGACGACGCGCCGCCGGCAATTGCGCCATAGGAGGCCGAATTGACGATGAGCTCATGAAGCGCCAATCCGAGATGGACGGCGGCATTCGGCGTCATATGCGCATTGATGCCGAAGATCGGCATGGAGCCTGCCGTTTCCGGCCAATAGGGTGCGAACTGCTTTTCCGCAAGGTCGAAGAGATAGGCGCCGCGCCAGCTCGAATCCGTAATCAGATCCTGCGAGTTGGAAAGCGATTGAAGGCGACCGCGGAACTTTGCAAGGAAGCTGTCGAGCGACAGCGTATTGCGGGCCGTTTGCGTGGCGATGCCCTGAATGATCGCAAGCAGGTTCTTCGAGCGGTGCGATAGTTCGCGCAGCAGCGATTTCAGCACTTTTTCACGATGTCGCATCTCTGTGACTTCGGAGATGACCGAGAGAATGCCGAGCGAGCCGCCGTTATTGATACGCTGTACTTTCAGTTCGTAGGTCCGGACCTCGCCATCGACGTCCATATCGATCTCGGCATTCGTCGCCGTCCCGGTTTCGAGCACCTTGAACTTGAGCGTCCTCAGATAATCGCCGTGCGCCTTGCCGAACAGGTCGCTGTCGCTGCCGCCGGCGAAAAACAGTTCGGCGAAATGGCGCGGAAGATTTTCGGCGTAGGAAAGTGTCAGCGTGGAATCCTGGAAGAGAATCGAAATTCCGGCGCTGCTCAGCGCCCGCTCCATCATCGCGGACTTGCCCTCCAGCGCGAAAGGCTTGCCGGTTAATGGTTCTGTCGTATTCACCAGGCCGCCTTTCCTTCGATCCTTCTTGCGCAGCTGGAAAGAGGTTGCCATTTCAGGAACCCCGCTGGTCATATTATGACCAAGCGTTGGAGAAACCGTTAAAGCTGTTGCCGTGGCGCCCCAGCTAGCTGGGAACGCCTCGCTATTGGCTTTGTTCCGTCGCTTTGACGGTTCAGCTTCATGCCGCAACCTTGGTGGATTCATTGAAGAATAGCGCCTGGCTGATCAAAGCCTTGACCATGTCTGGATTGAAGGGCTTGGTGACCAGGAACGTCGGTTCCGGCCGCTCACCTGTCAACAGACGCTCTGGAAAAGCGGTGATGAATATCACGGGCACGCTTGATGTCTTCAAAATGTCGTTCACGGCATCGATGCCCGAGCTGCCGTCGGCAAGTTGGATATCCGCAAGGACCATGTTCGGCTTAGTCTTGTTGTAAAGAGCCACGGCCTCGGCATGCGTGCGGGCGATTCCGGTAACCTTGTGGCCGAGGCTTTCAACCATCTGCTCGATATCCATCGCGATCAGCGGTTCGTCTTCGATGATCATGATATCGGTGGCCACCTGGCGCGAGATCTCCTGCGAGGCCTTGTCGAGCAGGCTCATCACTTCCTGGTCGTCGGTTTCGAGGATGTCGGCGATTTCGCCGACGCGGAAATTCTCGACCGACGCGAGGATGAAGGCCTGGCGGGCAAGCGGCGAGACCTTGCCGAGGTTTACTGTCGCGCGCTGCTCCCAAGCGTAAGGCGACGCCGGCTCGGGAATCTGGATGGCAGTGGAACCAAACAGTTTCGTGAACAGTTTGTAGAGTGCGACACGGTCATTCTCGGTATCCGGGAAAATGGATATATCGGCGATGATCGCTTCCAAAACTGCGGCAACGTAAGCATCACCCGAAGTCTGGGTGCCGGTAAGCGCGCGGGAATAGCGACGCAAATAAGGAAGATGCGGCGCGATTCGAGTAGAAAGTGTCATTAAAAACTCCCGTCCGTAGGCCATAACTGGCTCTAATGCAGTGGAAACGTCGCGCTATTAAAAAAGTTCCAGTATATGCGGAACTTTTTTCACAGCCTTGCATTATGATGGCGACGAATGAAGGGCGTACCGCGATTTTGAGCCTCGATAAACGGCAAGTATTTCAGCACCAACCGCCTAGAGCGGCGGGGGGTGGTGTTGGCATATCAAGCCGCAGCGCAAACGTATCGTCCATTCAGACAAAGACAACGGCGAGAAGCGACGAGTTTATGAAAAAGCAGCAGACAGAAGAACAGAATGAGCGGCGGCTCGAAATGCGCGCGAGCGATATCCTCGATCCGAACAACCAAATCGGTGTCAAACTGCGGTCCCTTTATGCAGCCGCACAGGACGAGGCGATCCCCGATCGTTTTCTCGATCTGCTCGAGAAGCTGGACCAGGCTGAGATGATGGCTTCGGCCAAACTGGCCGAGTAAGGGCGAGCTGATGGATAAGGCTAAACCAAGCTTCAAACGCGAACTGCTTGCGGCATTGCCGAGTTTGCGTGCATTCGCGATTTCGCTGATCGGCCGGCACGATCGCGCCGATGACTTGGTGCAGGACACCATCATGAAGGCCTGGGCAAAGCAGGATCACTTCGAGATGGGCACCAACATGAAGGCCTGGCTTTTCACGATCCTGCGCAACGAACTCTATAGCCAGATGCGTAAGAGCGGCCGGGAGATCCAGGACAGCGACGGCCTTTTCACCGAATCCATGGCGATGCATCCGGCGCAATACGGCGCGCTCGACCTGCAAGACTTCAAGAAGGCGCTTGACCAACTGCCGCCGGATCAGCGCGAGGCGATCATTCTCGTCGGCGCATCGGGCTTCTCGTACGAAGAAGCCGCGGAGATCTGCGGATGCGCCGTCGGCACCATCAAGAGCCGCGTCAACCGTGCGCGCCAGCGGCTCCAGGAACTGCTGCAGATTTCCGGCGAAGCGGATTTCGGCCCGGATTCGACGTCCGCGCCGCTGACGTCGAAGGCCTTCGCCTTCTGATCCCACGCGTTGAATGGGAGGAAAAGGCCGGCTGCCTCAGGCGCCGGCCTTTTGTTGTCCAAGAGATGAAGATTAGCCCTGAAAACTTGCCAGCAAACATGCCGGTGGCGACGCTGCGCAGGATGCTTGACGATTGAGGTGCGATCACTAGCTGTTTTCATGACCGGTGCTCGTTGCGGATTTGAGCGTGGCTTGCGGGCATGGGCTACCCGAGGAGCACCTCATGAACAGCAACGAACGTCCACCATTCATCGCTCACTGGCGCAAGATCGAGCGACCCGATGAGCCGCATTATTCAGGACGCGATGAACGCATGAGCATTGGCGCGCCTTTTGGCCGGGCGTTCAGCCTTTCCAAACTCGGCGTTCATCATGAGCGGTTGCCGGCCGGCCGGCGCACATCGCTTCCACATGCCGAAAGCGCGGAGGAGGAATTCGTCTTCGTTATCGAAGGGTATCCCGACGTGTGGATTGATGGCCATCTGCATCGGCTCGCACCAGGCGATGGCGTGGGGTTCCCGGCGGGCACTGGCATAGCCCATAATTTCATCAATAACAGTGAGGAGGAGGTCCGCCTTCTCGTGGTTGGAGAAAGACACAAGTCGGAGAACCGTATTCACTATCCGCTCAACCCGGAAAGGAAGGCGCTTATTGACGACTGGTGGGACGATTGGCCGAAGCGGCCGCTTGGTCCCCATGATGGACTTCCGGACCGCATTCGGAAAAGCGCGAGCGAAACTGGATAGAGGTCAGGATCCCTAGTCGCGGTGTTTGGAGCCCATCAGGTTTGTTGCAACGAGCGCGGCAAGCACGCCGGCCGTCAGGAGCGGCTGTGAACGGACAAGGCCGATGCCGACGGCTGCCAGCGACTCGATCGCCAGGCGGCGCTCCTGCGCGCGACGCGCTTCCTGTGCGTTCATGATCTTCATGACGATCAGCACGACGATGCCGATCAGCAGCGCGCATGCCGCAAGAAAGAGGGCAGCACCCACTGCGCCATAGACACCCGCGAGCCAGATTGTCCCGGCTGTCACCGCAAGCACATAGGCGGTCAGAAGGAAGATTGCGGCGAGCATAATGAAAATACCGTTGCGCTTGGTTCGCGCAACGGTCCTGTGAAAACTGTTTCCTATCAAAAGGCTGAGGATCGGCAAGAGCATCGATCCTCCTTAGCGGCGTGCGAGGAGCGCGAGCACGAGGCCGAAGGCCGCAGCCGCACCGATCGTTGCGATCGGATGCCTGCGTACCGTATGGCGAACTTCATTTGCGCCGCGCAGATAACTCTCCTGTAGATCGTGGAGGAGGTCTTCGCTGCGGCCAAGGAGTTCGTCATAACCGGCGGCCGCCTGGTAACGGAGCTTTTCGCCGCGCCGTCGCGAATTCTTCGCAACCAGCTTCGTCAGGGTCGCGATTTCGTCGCGCAGGCTTTCAATCTGATCCTCGATCGTAGATTCGATGTCGTGAAGCGTACCGTTGCCATGGCGCCGGCCGCGAATGGACGGGAGGATAGAAGCCATGATGCTCTCCTTGGCATGGGCGCGCGCAAAGTCGCGGGCCGGTTTCAAACGAGGTCAGCACCGATCATTGCAATAAGTAGTATCGCCCGGCATTGATCCAAATCATCGACACGTCAACGCGCTCGCCAATCAAAAGTTCCAGCTGTTTAGCGGCCGGCAAGCGCGCTGTGAGCCAGGACAAAGGCTGTTCCGTCCATCGGAACCTGATTGATGCGCAGCCGACATCCGAATACAGATTGCATGCGCTCGTCGGTTAGCACGTCGCCGACGCTGCCGGCAGCAGCCAGTCCCCCAGCTTTCATGAGTACGATCTGGTCCGCAAAAAGTGCGGTCAGGTTGAGATCGTGCATGACCGCGATTACGCCGCCGCCTGCGTCGCAGAATTTCCGCGCCAGGCTCATAATCGTCAGCTGATGGCTTATGTCGAGGCTGGAGACCGGCTCATCGAGCAACAGCCAACAGGGTTGTCCGTCAACGACCGGCTCGCAGATCTGACACAGCACGCGCGCGAGCTGGACGCGCTGCTGCTCGCCACCCGAAAGCTCCTGGTAGAAACGGCCTTCGAAGCCTACGAGGTCGACGGCGGCGAGCGCCCGTGCCGCGATCTGCTCCGCCTGTTCGGGGTGCAGGTTCAGCCCTGTCGTCAGTCCCATGCGCACGACCTCGCGCACTGTGAACGGAAAGGAGATGGCGCTTGCCTGCGGCAGTACGCCGCGAATGGCAGCGAGCTGCCAGGGTTGCATTGTCTTGACCTCTTCGCCGTTGATGCGCACGGAGCCGTCGCAGGAAAGCTCGCCGGAGATCGCCTTCATTGTGGTCGTCTTGCCGGAGCCGTTCGGTCCGGCGATCGCGGTCAATTGGCCGGCCTTCGCCGTAAAGCTGACGTCATGCACGATTGTCTTGCCCGACAGCCGGACCGAGATGCAGGAAAGTTCGATCATCGAAATTCACTTTTAGAGCGCAAGCCGCGAGCGCTGCCGCAACAATATCCAGAGGAAGAAGGGTCCGCCGACAGCAGCCGTGATGATGCCGATCGGCAATTCGGCGGGCGCGACGATGGTGCGCGCCAGAACGTCGGCGAAGATCAGGAGCGAGCCGCCGAGGAGAGCGGAGGCTGGCAGCAAATAGCGATGGTCGGGGCCGATGATCATGCGCAGCAGGTGCGGTACGACAATGCCGACAAAACCAATACCACCGCTGACGGCAACCGACGCGCCGGTTGCGGCGGCAACGGCCACGATCGCGATATTCTTCAGCCGCTGGACCGGGACGCCCATATGAAACGCCGCCGCTTCTCCAAGGGTGATGGCATTCAGTCCGCGCGCCATGAAGGGCAGGACTGTGAAGGATGCCAGAACGATCGGGGCGGCGGCGGCGATCTTCATCCAGGTTGCGCCTGCGAGCGAGCCCATGGACCAGAATGTGAGGTCGCGAAGCTGCTGGTCGTTGGCGATATAGGTCAGCAGACCTGTCATCGCACCGGTCAGCGCTGCGAGCGCGATCCCCGCCAGCAGCATCGTGGCGACCGAGGTCTGGCCATTGGTCGTTGCGATCCGGTAAAGCAGCACCGTCGTAACAAGGCCACCGCCGAAAGCTGCAACCGGCATGGCATAGATGCCGAGCAGTCCAAGGAACGGCATGGCGATCGTTCCGCCGAGCACGATCATCACGACGGCGCCGAAGCTCGCTCCGGACGACACGCCGACGAGGCCGGGATCGGCAAGCGGATTGCGGAACAGTCCCTGCATCACAGCACCGGAGACGGCGAGCGAGCCGCCGACGAGAAAGCCGAGGATCGCCCGCGGCATCCGGATATCGAAGATGATGATCCGGTCGCGCATGTTGAGCGCTGCCTCCGAACCCGCCACGTTTGCAATTACGTCGACGATCGAGGCGTCCGAGGCGCCGGTCGTCACCGAAAACAGCAGCGAGAAGACGGAACCGACGACGAGCAGGCCGATCACGAGGAACGCCAGCCGCCCCCGATCGCCTGCCTCGCGATGCTCGCGAAGCGCGGCTATCGAAAAAAGTGATCGTTTCTGTCTCGTCATGGCGTCCAGCAGGGTCATCTTAGCCCCCGTAGATGGCCGCGTTCAGTTCGCGGACGGCGCCTGCGGTGCGCGGGCCAAAGCCGAGCAGGTGCAGGCCATCCATGCGGATGACGGCCTTCTTCTGGGCCGCGGGGGTCAGCGCGAGCGCCGGCTGCTTGAAGAGGTCATCGTTGGCGGCCGCGTGACCGCCCTGACGGTTCATCATCAAGATCACATCGGGCCTTGCCTCGACGATCGCCTCATCGGTCACCGGCTTGTAGCCAGAGAAGCTGCCGACGGCATTGATGGCGCCCGCGAGCTTGATGATACCATCAGCCGCCGTTTCCGTGCCGGAGGCCATGATCTTGCCGCCCTGCGTACTGAGGATGAAAAGCACGCGCTTGCGCTCCGCTTCCGGCCGCTTGCCGGCATCGGCGATTGCAGCATCCAGATCGGCGCCGACCTTGGTTTCCAGCGCCCTGGCCTTGTCGGGCACGGCAAGCAGCGCGCCGATCTTGTCGATCTTCGTCAGGATGCCTTCGCGATCGTAGGTACTCGGAACCGTCTCGAACGGCACGCTGGCATTCTTCAGGACGGTCAGCGCTTCCGGCGGACCCGATCCTTCAACAGCGATGATCGCGGTCGGGTTGACGGCAAGGATGCCTTCCGGCGAGAGAGCCCGCATATAGCCCACGTCCGGCAGCTTCATGGCCGCTTCGGGATAGGTGCTGGTGGAATCGCGGGCGATGAGGCGGCTTTCTTCGCCGAGTGCATAGACGATTTCCGTCACGTCGCCGCCGACGGCGACGAGGCGCGAGGTGTTGATCTTTTTCGGTTCCTCGGCCTGCACCGCCTGGATGAAGCCATTTTCCGCCGTTGCAGCGGGCAGCAAAGGCAGCGCCATGACGGCCGCCGTCAGCGTCAGTTTCCAAAGCCGGAGGCGGCGCAAGTTCGAAGGTATTTTCATCGTTCCGCTCCTTACGCTGCGATGCTCGTTCCAGCCTTCGGCAGGCTTTCGATGACCTCGCGCCAATCGGTACGCTCGTCGAAACCTTCCTTCCGCTTGCCGAAGAACTGGATGATCATTTCGCCCTTGGCGTCATAGGCTTCCAGCGAAGTGACGTGGCCATCCTTGGTGGGCTTGCGCACCGCCCATGTCTCGACGATGTGGTCGTGGCGAAGGTGCAGGTGGAAGGTCGGATCCATGATGTTGATCCAAGGTCCCATCGCCTGAACGTTGAAGATCGGGCCGGAATGGATCTGCACGATGCCGTTGTTTGCGACAAAGCACATGATCGGCAGACCGGCTTTGACGGAGGCGTGCAACATCTCGGCCGTCGCCGTGTGGCCGAGCTTCCAGGCGTAATCGTCGCCCACCGTGCGTAGCGCGGCCTGGCGGCCGATTTTCAGGCGCTTCAGCATGCCGAAGAATTCATGCGTGTCTGTGAGCTTGCTCCAGTTGTCGCGCAGCTCGTCGCGGCCGACGTCGCCGCTCTCATCCTCTGAAGCGGAGATCTCTGCTTCGACGAATTCCTGCGACTGGTCGTCGAGCTTCAGATCAGCGACGATCGAGCGGTAGGCCTCGACGTTCGAATTCGGGCGCAGATGTACCTTGTGGACCGCGTTGCCCGTCTTGTCGAAATACTGCAGGCTGAGGCGTTCCTCGTCGCCATTCTTCTTCGTGACGGCAAAGCCATATGCCCAGCGGCTCGGGAAGATGCGAAGGTCGATGCTTTCGCCGAGCACGATTGCGCTCTGCATGCCCATTTTGATGTTTTCGAAGACGCCGATCTTTTCGTGGACCGCACTTTCATTGCGCGACAGCGCCATGACTTCGCCGAGGTCGGCCACGCGCTCCAGAAGCTTCAGCGCGCTGGCGTCGATGCGGATCGCGGAAATGCCGACTTCGGCGGCGACGAGGGCCCCTTCGGAAATGTTCAGCCGCGCTGCGATATCGCGCTCGCGCATCTGCGGATTTTCGGCGCGGAACGCGCGAATTTCGGCCGGTGCCGGTCTGGTCTCATCAGTCATCTGCTACCCTTACTTATTGAGAATGAGTTTGCCCTGCCGGGTAATTTTCATGCGGTAGACCACGCCGTCATGCCGGATCATGATCTCGTTCGCGCCGCGGAAAATGTCCGCGCTTTCGATGGTGCGAATTTCGGCCGCCTCCCGCGGGAGAGGTGCATGCTTAAAGGTATCTGGCTTCTCAACCATCATTTCGGTTGGCAATTTCCGCTGGTGCCGGAGCTTGTTTTCCTCCGGCCTTTATACATTTATCTTGACTTTCATAGTCACCATTTTCTAAAGACGCAATAGAAGACTTATAAACTCAAGTTTTAGAAATTACATGGAGAAGCGTGATGACGGCGGGCAGATTTGCGGCACTTGTGGCAGGCGGATTGATGGCGGCCGGAAGTCTTTGCTCTGCTCATGCACAGGACGCCGCCACGGCCGCCCCGGCGAATGCCCTCGAAGTCGAGTTGAATGCGCTGACGCCCTCGCAGAAGGGCTGCATGATGACCTTCGTGGCGCTCAACAAGCTTGCGGCACCCGTCAACAAGATCTCTTTCGAGCTTGCCTTTTTCAACGACAAGAACGCCGTCGATAAGATCACTGTGCTCGACTTCCGCGATCTGCCGCAGGGCAAGAAGCGCGTGCGGCAGTTCGACATGCCGAATGTGAAGTGCGAGGCCGTGACCCGCATTCTCATCAACGATACGCCGGTCTGCGACGGCCCGGCAGCGGGCGAATGCATGAAAGGTCTCGTTACCCGTTCGCAGACTTCCGTTCCCTTCGAGGGGTGAGCAATTCACGCTGGGGATGATCTCCGGCGGGCTTCAGTTTCAAACCGGCCGGGGCAGGACACATGGCAGTTTCAGCGAAATCCAGGTCGCGACGCGATTTCATCGTGGAGCAGGATGCTGACGGTTTGAACGACAATATGCCGGGGATCCATCCCGGTCATGAAATGCCCGAGCTGCGCAGTGCGCAGCGCCAGCCCGCCGCAGAAGCCGTGATCCACTATGCGCGCCTCTCGTTGATCGGATCTTTCCCGGAGCATCCCCAAGCGCAGAAGACAGCGGCGGCAGACGCGCCGCCGATGGACCATGGTGCCCTTGAAAAGCAGGCAAGCGAACCGAAGCCGAGCAAGCGACGCGTCGCCGCTGCCTGCCTGACGTCCTTTGCGTTTCACGCCATCCTCGTCACGGCCCTTGCAATCGGCTTCGTCGTAACCCCCCACGACCCGGAGGAGGAAGCGGGCGAAGCCGTGAGCGTCGTCATCCTCGGCGATTCCGAAGCCGACCAGGCCTCCGCCGGCGATCCGGATCTGCAGGTCGAACCGCAGCCGGAAGAAATAGTCGCCGAAACGGTGCAGCCGCAGACTGTTCAGCCGACGGAAGTCCAACCGCCGGAGGTTCCACCGGAAACGGTGCAGCCGACCCAGGCGGAGGCCGTACCGCCAATGCAGGAGGTTACTCGCGTCTCCCCCGAGACGGTGACGACGGCGGAGCCTGAGGTGCTGACGTCGAATGTTCCTGCTGTGACCTCGGTCGTGCAGCCGATGGCCACGGAGACACCGGAAGAATTGAAGTCTGTCGAGCCGGTCGAGACCGCCGAAGCGCTGCCGGAGCCGGTGCAGCCGGAAGAGGCACCGACGCCAACAGCCAAGCCGAAGGCTGAAAAGCCGAAGCCGGCGGAAAAGAAGCAGCCGCCGAAGAAGACGGAACAGAAGGTTGCCGGCTCCCAAGGCGAGAGCAAGGAGGATTCCAGGCGAGGGGCCAGCGATGGAAGCGAGACGGCAAATTCCGACCAGAACTCGCGTAGCGCCGGGAGCTCCGGCGGAGCTGGAAGCGCAGCCGTTGCCAATTATCCCGGCAAGGTGCAGTCGCGCATTCGGCGCGCCGTCAAGGTGCCCACGGAGTATAAGCGGATGAGCGCTTCCATGAGTGTCCGCGTGCGCCTGACGATCGGCGGCGACGGTTCGCTGGCGTCTCTTTCCGTCGCGCGCAGCTCCGGAATTCCCGAGTTGGATCAGGCGGTTGTGGCCGGCGTGCGCCGGGCGTCGCCGTTCCCGCCGCTGCCTTCCGAGTGGGGCAAACCGAGCTGGACCTTCACGCAAGACGTGCAGATCTCGGGTCGGCGATAAAATATGATAAAAATCGTCAACTTTATACTTTACTCCAAAAATCAAGTTTAATAAGGTCCCTTCGCGCACGTTAGAATCGTGTGACGATCAACGAGCGAACGGGTGATGAATGGCTCGGAAGGTGAAGAAGGGATCTAACCGGGAAATCCGCGTCAGTGCGGATGTGGCAGCGCAGACGGCGCAGCAATCTTCCGGCGGATCTAAACTGGATGGCCGCAGTTTCCTCTATGTCGGCGGCCGCGATTGCCAGGTGGCGCATCTCCGCCAGATCGCGAGCAGCTTCGGTGCCGAACTGATCCATCATGACGGCGGGCTGCGCGAGGCGGTCTCGCGGATCGATACGGTTCTTCCTTCCGTTGACTGCGTGTTCTGCCCGATCGACTGTATCAGCCACGATGCCTGCCTACGGGTTAAGACCGGCTGCAAGAAGTTCGGCAAGGCTTTCATTCCGCTGCGCAATGGCAGCAAATCGAGCCTTGAGCGTGCGCTGCAGACCATGAACGAACGAGACAATTCCCGATGAAAGACCAGCGCCCTGACGGGTTCATGATGATCGGCCTGCATAAGCTCGCCGCGCAGAATGGCGACGGCCTCGTGCCCGAGCTCTACGATCTCTTGGTGAAAAATGCCGAGCGCCAGCAGCTTTATCCGAATGTGACGGAGTTTCCCGTCTGGGAAGCGCGCATGCCGGGAGAAAAGACCGATGCCGCGCTTGGCCGCGAGGCGGCAAACGGCAATAATGTCGTTGCCTTCCCGCAGGCCCGCGCGGACGGCAGGAAGTTTTGAGGAGCTCCCGATGTATATCGCCATGAACCGCTTCAAAGTCGCAACCGGCGCCGAGGCGGATTTCGAGAATGTCTGGCGCAACCGCGACTCCAGTCTGGCGCAGGTGCCCGGCTTCGTCGAGTTCCGGCTGCTGCGCGGCAAGACGGATGCGGAGGAGGGCTATACGCTATTCTCGTCGCACACGGTCTGGCAAAGCGAAGAGGATTTCCAGAACTGGACGAAATCCGAGAGCTTCCGCGCGGCGCACCGCAACGCGGGTGACCATAAGGTCATGTACAAGGGGCCCCCGGTATTCGAAGGTTTCAACGTCGTGGACGGTATATGAGCAGCGATCCGGACCGTATCGAAGTTCTGCCGGTCCTGCCGTCGCTCGATATCGCCGAGACGCTTGCCTTTTACCGTGACGAACTCGGCTTTGCGCAGATCGTGCACCAAACGCCTGACTATCTGATCATCAGGCGCGATGAGATGGAGCTGAATTTCTGGCGCACCGACGATGCCAGCTTGCCGGAGAAGACGTCGATCTACATGCGTGGCGGGCGCGTTGCGGCCCTCCATGCGGAATATCGCGCGAGGGGCGTCAGGCATCTGACGGATATGCAAGTGCGGCCTTGGAACATGGAGGAATTCTACATCCATGATTCGCACGGCAACCTTCTGCGCTTCGGCCGGGTGCCGCAGCGCCAGGAGATCGTTTGAAAAACGGGGTGGCGGTTTGACGCGGTCCATGATTCAAACTTCTGATGTGGACGCCAGCAAATCGGGCCTAGATGGCCGCCAAGGTTGGGGGCACCTCGAGCGTCCGTTGTTAGACCAGGCGACACCTTGGAGATTGGAAACATGGCGCTCAAGCGGATGGATAACGTAGGAATCGTCGTCGAAGACCTCGAAGGGACGATTGATTTCTTTTGCGAACTCGGCCTCGAGCTCGAAGGGCGGGCCACGATCGAAGGAGAATGGGCCGGACGTGTCACTGGACTGGGCGATCAGCGTGTCGAGATCGCCATGATGCGCACACCGGACGGCCATAGCCGGCTCGAGCTCTCCCGCTTCCTTACGCCGCCTGTCGTCGCAGATCACCGGAACGCCCCGGTCAACGCCCTAGGCTACCTCCGCGTCATGTTCGCCGTGGACGACATCGACGAGACGCTTGAAAGGCTCCGCACGCGCGGCGCGCAGCTCGAAGGTGAAGTAGTCCAGTATAAAGGCGCGTATCGGCTCTGCTACATCCGTGGGCCTGAAGGGCTTCTCATAGGACTCGCCCAAGAACTCGGCTGAGCGCAATACGAAGACAAATGGCGAAGAGTGTCCAATGTCAGGGAGCACGTCCGAGGCCGACCCGCCTGTTCGAGGACCATCCCTCGACGGTCGGCCGCGTTCTCGCTCGGTCGTAGTCAGCCACTGACGTTCTCAAACGGACTCTAAGCTTATGGTTTGGTGCGCATCAAGCCGCCGGCGGCGATCGCCAGCCAGCCGAGCATCATTGCCCAGCCGCCAGTCGGTGCGGCAAAGGGAAATAGCCCGATCCCCGCAAAACGCAGCATCACGAGATCGCCGGCAAAAAGCAATGTGCCAACGATGATCAGAAAACCGGCTAGCCGGGCGGTTCTGATCTCCTTAATGCCAATGGCGAGACCTAATAGGGCAGGGGCGTGTGCCAGGCACATGGCGGAGGCGGAGGCTGCGAGCGCGGCCTCACCACCACCATGGGCCGCGACGGCCGCAAGTGCCACGCCTGCGGCGCCGAAAAGACCGGCAAAGACAAAGAAAAGCGGTGCGGCACGCGTGTTCGAGATCATGGCGGATACTACTCCCTGTTCTGCATATGAAACGCCAGCCGTTCGATAGGCGGCCAGATGATCTCACGCAGCTTCTCGTTGACGATCGTCTCGTCCATTGCACGGCGGAAGCAGAGCAGCCACTCGTCACGCTCGACCGGGCCGATCGCGGCGACGAAATGGCGGCTGCGCAGCCGCGGATGGCCGCGTTTGTCAGTATAGAGCGGCGGGCCGCCGAGGTAGCCGGTCAGATATTCGTAGAATTTCTCCTCGCTACCTTTGAGACTCGGCGGATGGAGCGCGCGGACACGCCTTGCCTCCGGCAGCGTGTCCATCAGCTCGTAGAAACGCTGCGTCAGCGCCCGCACCCCGAGGTCGCCGCCGATCGCCTGATAAAGCGTGATAACTTCTTCCGTCAAATTCCGTCCCCTGAATGCACTTCTTAATGCACTGCTGCTGCCCTATTCGCAATCGGTTGCGATGCACCGCGGCATTTCGCCCAGGTTGCCTGAGACAGAGCGGTGCCGCAGATTCTGATTGACAAAACCGTCCAGACGGTATTTTTATAGAGCATGTCAACCGCTCATCATCGCAAGAAACAGCCTGTTCTCGTGCGCCGGCAATTGCTGGACGTTGCCGCACGCCTTGCGACGGAGCAGGGCATGGCGTCGGTGACGCTCGATGCCGTCTCCGGTGCATCCGACATCAGCAAGGGCGGCTTGCTGCACCATTTCCCGACCAAGAACGCTCTGCTGGATGCGTTGTTCGACAGTCTGCTCGAGCGTTTCGATCAAGAACTCGGTGAACTGATGCGTGCCGATGCGGTGCCGCACGGGCGCTTCACGCGCGCCTATCTTTTGGTCTGCGCCGACATCAGCAAAAGGACGGATGACTCCCGTCACTGGACGCAGGTGACGATTGCGATGCTGGCCGAGCCGCGACTGCGTCGGCGTTGGCGAGAATGGGTGCGCGAACGGGCGGAAGAATATGTCGGCACCGACTCGTCGATCGATGCTCAGATCGTGCGTTTTGCTGCGGACGGTCTTTGGCTTGCCGACGCGACGGAAAGCCAGTTGATCGGTACTGCCGAACGCAGCGCGCTGATTGCGCGGCTTGCCGAACTCACGAAGCGCTAATTATTTTCGAAGGACAAAACCATGAGCCCGGCTGCCGTCTACGCGCTGCTTTTCGCCGCAATCGTACTGGAAGTGATCGGCACGACCGCGCTGCAGCTCTCGCAGCAGCTCACGCGTTTCTGGCCGAGCGTACTTCTCGTCGTCTGTTACGCGGCTGCCTTCTACGTCCTGTCGCTCACTTTGAAGGTGATCCCGGTCGGCATCGCTTATGCGATCTGGAGCGCTTTGGGAATAGTGCTGATTTCGGTGGTCGGGCTTGTCTATTTCAAGCAGCGGCTCGATCTACCAGCCGTGATCGGGCTCGGGTTGATCATTACCGGCGTTCTGGTCGTCAACCTCTTTTCGAAATCCGTTTCTCATTGATTCTTCTCGGTTTTCTCCACCTATTGCCTCGCTTTGCAAGAGCAGCGCCAAGAGGTCTATGTGGCGGCTGCGTTGACGAGTATCGCGGATGCCCCAAATGAGCCGGTAAGGAAGGCACTGGAGCCGATTGAAGAGCGCGGCCGCCCGAAACCGCACCGGACGGCCAAGCCTCTCACTGCTAAGGAGTATTCATGCGACTACTCGTTCTTGGTACGGGCGTGATGGCGAAGAACCAGTTGCGCCATTTCGCGCACATGGATGGTGTCGACGTCGTCGGCGCGGTCGATACCGATCCTGATCGCCTGAAGCTCTTCGCCGATGAATTCGGCATCGAAAAACGTTTCCGGACATTGGACGACGCCATAGCCTGGGGTGATTTCGACGCTGCAACGAACATCACGCCGGACCGCATCCATCACCCGACGACCATGACGCTGATTGCTGCCGGCAAGCATGTGCTCTGCGAAAAGCCGCTGGCGGAAAACTATCCGAAGGCTCTGGAGATGACGGAAGCGGCGGAAACGGCAGGGGTCGTCAACATGGTGAACCTCACCTACCGCAACGTCGCGCCGCTGCAGCGCGCCCGCGAGATGGTGCTCGCCGGCGAGCTCGGCACCATCAAGCATGTGGAAGCATCCTATCTGCAGAGCTGGCTCGTGTCACGCGCCTGGGGCGACTGGCGCACGGAATCGACTTGGCTCTGGCGCCTTTCGACCGGCCACGGCTCGACCGGTGTTCTCGGCGATGTCGGCATCCACATCCTCGATTTTGCCGCCTATGGTGCAGCGACCGATATCGATCACGTCTTCGCCCGGTTGAAGACCTTCAACAAGGTACCGGGCGGCCAGATCGGCGAATATCTTCTGGATGCGAACGACAGCTTCACGATGTCGCTCGACTTCGCCAATGGCGCGCTCGGTGTGGTGCATGCCAGCCGCTGGGCGACGGGCCATTTGAACGAGCTGAAGCTTCGCATCTACGGCGAGAGGGGAAGTCTTGAGGTCAACCATCGCCCTTCCGGCTCGGAGCTGCGCGGCTGCCTCGGCGAGAATGTCGAGAGCGCGACCTGGAGGGAGATCGAGGTCGCTCCGGTGGCGACAAACTACCAGCGCTTTGCCGAAGCGGTGATGAGCGGCCTTCAGCCAGACCCCAACTTCCGCCACGCCGCCAACCTGCAGAAGGTGATCGATCTTGCCATGATCACTGAGCGCGAACGGCGCGAACTGAAGGTCTGATTTCGGCGTGAAGCATGCAAAAACGCTGCCCGCCCTGCCAGCGCGGGCGCTCCGTCAGTGGACTATATCCGTTCCAGGCGGGGGGACGGGGAAGACGCTGTCCAAAGGAAACCGGCGGGTCTCCGCATGGGAGCTCGCAGCAAGCGCGCTACTTCTTCTCGCCCGAAGTTCCTCCTGGATGATCGAGTCCATGCCGAACCTGAAGTTCCTGGTGCTGAACCTGGCTGCGTGCGTGCGAACGATTTCGGGATCGAAATCCTCGACGTGTTCTTCGAACGCACGCACTGCGTCGACGATGGCTTCAACATTCTGCTCATAGAAAAGGAGGCCGGTTTCTCCCGGCACGACCGTCTCAAGCGCTCCGCCACTGCCGAAAGCTATGACCGGCCGCCCGCTCGCCATGGCTTCCACCGGGACAAGGCCGAAATCTTCCTCTCCGGGGAAGATCAGGGCGCGGCATCGGGCCAGTTTTTCCTTGAGAACCGGAAAGGGCACCCGCCCCAGGAATTTCACGGTCGGCCCCGCGATCGACTTCAGCATGGCAAGCTCTTTGCCTTCGCCGATGACGACGAGGTTGCGTCCCATCTTGGAAAAGGCCCTCACGGCGAGATCGACCCGCTTGTAGGAGACGAGCTGCCCGGCGCAAAGATAAAAGTCCTCGATGGTATCCGACGGCGCATAGTCCTCAACTGCTACCGGCGGATAAACGACCGTGGCGGAGCGTCCGTAGTACTTGCCGATGCGCGCTTTTACATGGTGCGAATTCGCGACAAAACGGTCTACGCGCATGCTGGTGCTGACATCCCAGGACCTCAGAAGCGGGGCGATCACCGGAAGGATCATTCTGGAAGCGAGGCCGGCATGCGAACGATAGACGTGATAGTGGTCCCATATATAGCGCATCGGCGAATGGCAGTAGCATACATGTGTCGAATGCGGCGGAGCAATGATGCCTTTGGCGGGGCCGGATTCGCTTGAGATGATCAGGTCGTATCCGCTGAGGTCGAGGCTTTCGAGCGCGAAAGGCATCAGCGGAAGCAGCGACTGATAATGCCTGACGGCACCCGGCAAGCGCTGCAGAAACGACGTCTTGACAACATGCCCCCTTATTTTTTCGGAGACACGGCTTTCATCGTAAACGAGGGTGAAGATGTCAGCGTCTGGGAACATGTCGCAGAGGGCCTCGACGACCTTCTCGCCGCCGCGCATCGAAACCAGCCAGTAATGAACAATCGCGACACGCATGATGACTCCCTCGCCAACCAGTCGAGTCATCATCGTTGAAGCGGGGGACATTCCACAGAGCCTAGATTGGTCTGCAACGGCCCTAAAACGGTGTAGAACCACGGCCGAAAGACCTATGTGGAGCGGACACTTGGTCGGAGATACCGCAACTGGAGGAAGCGGCTGGTGGTTTTCTACTCCGTCTTCCTCAGATTGGACTAAAGCATGCTGCGTCGCGGTGGATTTACTCGAATTGCATTAGGCGCATCATCGGAATTCGGCGGTTTGCCCGCTGCAGAACGACGAGGAGAACAAGGTCGCGCCATGCCCATTGCTGCCGTACGCAATTCAAGAACCGCATTGCCCGGCGCCCGTCGTGTCCTCCGCTTCATCATGGCGGCAGGGCTCATTGGCACCGCTTTGACCGGACAAGCCGTCCATGCCGCAGACGACAGCTACCGCATCAGAGCGCAGACTAGGATGAAGGTCTCGGTCGTGGAATGGGTGCCTTCAACGGGCGAGTACAAGGAATGGACGGCTCTCAACGGCGACTACGCCGTGTCTCAGCGCGGCGACATCTCGATGCCGATGGTCGGCGAGATTGCCGTTCTCGGCAAGACGACGGAAGAGACGGCGCTCCTAATCGGTGAGAGGATCAAAAAACTGACGGGGCTTGCGACCGCTCCCATCGCCTCGGTTGAGATCGCCAAATATCCGATGGTCTATGTTACGGGTGCCGTCGAGCGACCGAACGAGTTCGAATTCCGGCCAGGACTGACCGTCAAGCAAGCGCTTGCTCTGGCTGGCGGACGGGAGCGCCGCAACGACCGCTCCGGCGAGTATGCCGACGCCGAGCAGATTCGTTACGCCGGAGAATTCAGCCGCCTCGAGCTTCAGGCAAAACAGCTCATGGCCCGCCGCGCCAGGCTGATCGCCGAGCTGAACGACAAGCCTTCGGTGGATTTTCCTCCGGAACTGACCGGAGCCCCCGAAGGTTCAGTCGTGAGCCAGATACTGAAAAGCGAAAGCGCTCTCTTCACGGCAAGAGCCGACGCCTTGCGGCACCAGCTGGAATCGGCAGGAGATCTCATGAAGCTCTTGCGAAGCGAGATCACCGTGCTCGACGAGAAGATGGTGGCGCAGGAAAGGCAAGTCCAGATCGCCCAGGATGAGCTTGTCGACATTGCGAAGCTTGTCGACACCAAGATCCTGACCACCTCCCGCAAGACATCCCTTGAACGCATCGTAGCCGATATGCAGAGCGACAAGCTCGATCTGGTCGTCGCGTCCATGCAGGCCAAGCAGAAGCTGAATGAAACCGAACGCGAAGCACTCAACCTGAAGGGCCAACGCAAGACCGAGGTGGGGCAGGAACTGCAGGTAACAGAAGCGGAGCTGGAAGACGTGCGGTTGAAGCGCTCCACGACCGTTCAGCTGCTGCAGGCCGCAGGCGCATCCGTTGCACGCTATGAAAGTCTCCAGGCCGTCGACGTGCAACCGCTTGAATATTGGCTGACCCGCGGCGGCGACTCGGGCACCGCCGCTCCGGTTCCGGATAGCGCTGAGCTTGAGCCGGGCGATGTGCTGGACGTTCGCTACAATGTCTCCAAGAACCTGGACGGCTCGATGCTTTCGTCCGCCAATCCTCCTCCGCGGGTGCAGTAAACCACATGAATTCGAGGATCGGGCAAAACAATATGGTTGTTCACGACATCGGCAAGCTTATCCCCGGCGATCAGTTCGGCAAGAAACAATCAGCTGACACGGAAAATATATCGTTCGGCGACATATGGCGCTTTCTCAGGCGCCACACGTTGATACTTGCTTTCTTCACAGCGGTAGGCGCTGCCGCGGGCGGTGCTTACGTCGCCACCCAGCCCCCGCTCTTCTTCGCGGCTGCCCGCCTCGTCATGGATCCCGAGCAGGGCCGGATCGCGTCCCAGGATGCTTTCACTGGAACGATCATCATCGAGGCGGCTGAAATCGCCAGTCAGGTGGAGATCATCCAGTCGGAGCCGATTGCGAAAGCGGTCATCAACAAACTCAATCTCTCCGAGGATCCGGAAATTCAGGACGGTGCGTCGTGGCGGTCAATCGTCAAGGACTGGCTTCAGTCGATGATCGGCGAAACGGCTGCACCCGCCGCACCCGGCCAGGAGGCGTCGGACGAGGAGATACTCATGCGCAGGACGATGGCGTCGTTCCTGTCGCGGGTCTCGGTCGTCCGGGTAGGGCAATCCTATATCCTCGAAATCGGCTACAAATCTACCGATCCGCAAAAGGCGGCTCGCGTCGCGAACGCCCTTGCGCAAGCTTATATGGATTCGGCCGTCTCCGCGCGCGCCGCAGCAGCGCAAAGCGGGGCGAACTGGCTGGAAACCAGGTTGATCGATGTGGAAAAGCAAGCCCGGCAGGCAGCATTGGATGCAGAAGCATTCCGGGCCATGAATGGCATCATGGAACTCGGCACCACATCGTCCCTGGACCAGCAGCAATTGTCTGAGATCAGCAGCCAAGCCATTTCTGCAAGCGCCGACACCGCGGCCGCCTCCGCCAAGCTCGATACCCTCAATCGGCTGATGGCGGGGGAAACGGTTGGCGGCAGCGTTCAAGAGACGATCGACAACCCCCGCATACAAAAACTCCAGGAGGACGTCAGCCTTGCCACGACCAGGCTGAACAACCTGATAAGCCGCTACGATCCCGGCAATCCCGCGATCGCAGCCGCCAAAGAGGAAGTTGCACGGCTAACCGGCGATATCAGGAACGAACTCGTCCGCATCCAGGAGTTATACAAAACGAACCTGCAGGTCGCGCAAACCCGCGAACGGCTCCTCAATGACCAAATGGCGGCGCTGACTGCAACCGGCACGGATAAAAACCTGGCGCGTGTGAAACTCACGGAAATGGAAAGCCGTGCGACGACCTATCGCCGCATCTATGAAGGAATTCTCCAGCAACTGACGGGAACGTTGCAGAAGCAGTCTTTCCCTCTCGGAGATGCCCGTATCGTGACGGCCGCGTCCGCGCCGCTGACGAAGAGCTCGCCGAAACCCTCCATTATCCTGCCCTTCACCACGCTGATGGGCCTAGCCGGTGGTCTCCTGCTCGCGCTACTTTTCGATGGAAGGGGCAAGGGGATTCACCTGAACTCCAGGCTGCGGCAGGAACTCGGTATAGCGTCGCTCGGAAGCCTGCCTCTTCAGGGCGCAACGGCGGTTTTGCCCGCCGGGGCGAAGGCGGCAAACCTGCAGGCCGCGATGCCGTTGCGGGGCGTGCTCGATGCGCCCTATTCCGATTTCACCGAAGCCTTGCGAGGCGTGAAAAACTCCATTGGCTCGGCATTCCGCCCCAATTCGCCAATCGTCATTGGCATCACGTCGGTCGGCAGCGGCGAGGGGAAGACGACGGTTGCGGCGAACCTCGCGCAGCTCTACCAGAACGAAGGCACGCCGGTCGTCCTCGTCGATGCCGATTTCCAAAAAGGCTTCCTGAGCAAAGTGGTGAGCGCCGCCGGGGAGGACTTCGGGCTCGGCTTGCTGCGGATGGCTCATGTTGGCACGCATGAGCCGCAAGCCGCCGAACATGTCGTGGCGGGTCACGATGAGCACGGCCGCAGGAGCAGGAGAAACAGGGACGACGAGCATGCTGAAGCCTCCGCGCTGGTTCCCGTGCTGACCGTCGAGGAGACAAGGCGGTCTGCCGCGTGCCACCAGATATTCGGTCATCTTGCCGCGCTCAAGACGGAAATTGAGTTGCTCCGCCAGAACTACGGCGTCGTCATCGTCGATCTTGCGGCATTCGAGGGCTCGGCGGATACCCGGCATATCTTCAACTATCTGGATGGCGTCGCCATTGTCGTCGGCAAGCCGAAGAAAATGACCATCGAGCGGCTGTCGGCTGCGCTTGCGAGCTTCGGCACGTCGCGGGTGAACCTGCTCGGGATCATCGCCAATCGCAGCGGCGGCACGAAGCGTTCACCGAGAAAGCCGGATCCATCGCGCCCGAGTGAACCTGCCGTAAAGCCGGCCGCTTCCCATCTGGCCTTCACTGACAAGCCGCGCGGGCGCCCGCTCAAGGTGGCCGTCGGCATCGCGAGTTCGGGCAGGCGAGAAATCCTTTCTGCCGTGCTTCCCCATATATCGCACCAGACGCGTCAGCCCGAGGAGGTCGTCATCTGCGTGCCCTCGCTTGAGGATGTCGACCGAACGAGCCTTTCCTCGCTCGCATGCCCGGTCAGGGTACTGGTTTCAGAGCGCGGACTTTGCCTTCAGCGCAATACAATTCTCGACAGCATCGTCGATGCGGATGTGGTGCTCTTCCTCGACGACGATTTCCTGATGACGCCCACTTATATCGAAGACACTGAGCTGCTGTTTCGCAGCCGGCGCGATATCGTCATGTCGACGGGCACGGTCATCGCCGACGGGATCACCGGGGCGGGTATCTCGGTCTGCGACGGCCTGAAACTCGTGCAGAAGGTTCGCCGCCCGCAGAAACGGGAGAAATCCTTTAAGCCGATCTATAATGCCTACGGCTGCAACATGGCTGTCCGTGTTTCGGCGGTCGTGGCTTCAGGCGTCCGGTTTGACGAGAATCTGCCGTTTTATGGCTGGCTTGAAGATGTCGACTTCAGCCGCATGATGGCGCAATTTGGCGAAGTCATTTGCGCTGACCATCTGCAGGGCGTGCATCTCGGCACGAAGGCCGGTAGAACGACCGGCATCAAGTTCGGATATTCGCAGATCGCCAATCCCATCTATCTCATGCGCAAGAACACCCTGAGTTCGGGACGGGCGGCTGCGCAAATGGGCCGGAACCTGGCCGCCAATCTTGTCAAAGCCTGGCGCCCCGAGCCCTGGGTCGACCGGAAAGGGCGTCTCAAGGGCAATGCGATCGCAATTTTCGATCTTCTGATGGGCAGACTTGCCCCGCAGAATATCAGGACGATGGGGTAGAATCGTGATGCAGCGCTATCCCGATCGTGTTGTCGTCATCAATGACCGTTCGACAAAGGTCGGGGGAGCCTCCAACCTTGCCATTCTGTCGGCGCATTTGCTCAAACGCGCCGGCATTCCCGTAACCTATCTGGCGGGCGACGCGGCAGGAAGCGAGCTGCCGGCCGACGACACTATCAATCTCGGCGGCGCACCGCTCACCGCCCAGGGGCGGATCGCAGCCTCGATCAACGGGCTTTACAACAGGCAGGCGCTCGATGCCGTGCGCGAGGTCATCGATAGTGCTGACACGGCCTCGACCATCTATCACGTCCATGGATGGTCGAAGATCCTTTCGCCTTCCATCTTCCAGGCCCTGTGGCCCGTACGCCAGCGCGTGGTTTTGCACGCACACGATTATTTCCTGTGCTGCCCAAACGGCGGCTTTGCGAACTACCGGAAAGACACCGTCTGCACGCTCACGCCGATGTCGGTGCCGTGCATGATGACGCAATGCGACAAACGCGGCTATCACGAGAAGATCTGGCGTTCTGCACGCCACTTGCTGCGTGAGCGGCTCTATCCGACGGACGAGCTCCCGGCCAATATCGTCATCGTGCATCAGCGGATGCGTGAATATTTCGAGCGCGCCGGCATCTGCACCGATCATATCGAGACCATTCGCAATCCGGTGGAGCCGTTTCTGTGCAGAGGGGCCGAACCCTGGACGATGCGGGATTTCTTCTTCGTGGGAAGGCTCGAACCGGAGAAAGGGTTCGAGGATGCCGCGCGGGCAGCGCGCCTTGCCAATGTGAGGCTCCAGATCATTGGCGATGGCGCCGGCCGGTCGATATTGGAACGCGACTATCCTGAAGTCGTCGTCCACGGCTGGAAAGCGAAAGGGGAGATGCACGAACTGCTGCGCAATGCGCGCGCCATCGTCGTGTCGTCGCGCGTGCCGGAACCTTTCGCGCTTGCGGCCGTGGAAGCGATCGGAAGCGGAATTCCCGTCATTGTGCCGGACGCCGCCTTGTTGGGAAACGAGCTTGAGGAATTCGGTTGCGCGCTGACATTCAGGACGGGGAACATCGGATCGCTGGCGACGGCGATGCGACGGCTCGCAGCCGATGATGGAGTGGTACGCTCCATGAGCTTGAACGGCCTCAGCAGGGCGCCCGGGCTTGCTCATTCGCCGGAAACCTGGGGCGAAGCGCTGATCGCTCTCTACGGGCGGATCTTGGCGCGAACGAGCTTGGCTGGTGTTGCGGGCCGGCTACCTGAACGATCCGGCAATCGATCCGCTGCCTATCGCCGTCCGTTCATTTAATTGAACGGCTTCAAGCAGATACCCTTATTGAAAGCGGTTGCGTCTCATCGTGTATCGACAGTTTTAAGAGGTGAATAAATCAATGGTCCCGCCATCGGTATTCGAGCCTACTTCTATCTGACTAAGGCTTAGCCGTTCTGGTCAATTGTCTATTCTGGCCGACACTGCCAACCTTAACTGTGGGTTGAGACATAAACGGGGTTTCAAAATGCTATCGTTCTTTGATGGCGTTGCTCAGGACGGGCAATCGGCTCGACTACGACGGCCGACGTCGAGAGATTATCGCCTGAAGCGTGCCGGGGACATCCTGATTTCCGGATCGGCTCTGGTTTTCTTTCTGCCGTTTTTTGCGCTCATCGCGGTGGCCCTGCTGCTGGTTGATGGGCGGCCGCTCATATTCCGACACGAGCGCGTCGGCCGCGACGGCCGTTCATTCCCATGCCTGAAATTCCGCTCGATGCGGAAGGACGCCGATGCGCGGCTGGCCAGCATTCTCGCCAGCGATCCCGTGCGGCGCGCCGAATGGAATGAAACCCAGAAGCTGGTCAACGACCCGCGCGTCCATTGGCTTGGAAAATATCTCCGGATGACGAGCCTCGACGAGCTGCCGCAGCTCTGGAACGTCTTTTGCGGCGAAATGAGCCTTGTCGGGCCGCGGCCGATCGTGGCCGACGAAATGGAGCGTTACGGCCGTCGGATCCATTACTATCTCGCCATGACGCCTGGCCTTACCGGTCTATGGCAGGTGCACCGGAACAAGGATACGACCTATGATGAACGGGTGCAGTTCGACGTGGACTATTATCATAGCTGCTCGATGTCGGCTGACTTGAAGATTATCTGGAAGACGATCGGCATCGTTCTTTTCGCGCGCAACGAATCTACCAGATGAAAAATGCCATCACGGCGCCCCATATCACCAGGCAAAAGAGAATGGCCGCCCACCGCAGAACGATTTTTGCGGTGGGCGAACGCGTGCGTTCGAAAGGGACTTTTGAATGCATCCGTCCGGCCTCCTGCCGACGTTTCAACACCAAGACCCTTGGCTTCGAAACTGGTTGGGCTTAGACGCCTTGCTTCGCGCAACTTCAAACTGAACTGCCCGCAAAATGATCTTCGCTTCGACGAAGGCAACAGCAAGCATGAATGTCAATCGACATGCCAGTTATGCGTCCGGTTGTGCTCCTTTTATGGCGATTCTCCTGTATCTCACAAGTCTACTTGGCTTTAACAGCGGTTTTATGGCCTGAAACATAAGGACAGCAGAGGCTGTATTTGACAGCGGCTTGCGCCTTTCGATCAGAGAAACCGATAGATTATTCCGTGACTTGATCGAACCGGCCGAACTGCATCCATTAAATGGCCGGCCTGAACCTCTTTCTCAGATATTGCATGACGAAGTCGTATTGATGCAGTCCTTCTGACGAGGACATGCGGGCCATGAAAAACATGCTGCCAAGATAGACAAGCGCTGCAGCGGCGGTCGTTGCAATCGATAGCCACAACTGCCGCAGAGGATGGTCAACGGAGTCGCCGAGATAGATCCCCGGCACCAGGCAGAGCGCCATCAGCAAGATCGGCGTGAAGTATTTGACCCCTTCCTTGGCTTGCCGGACAAGGCTCAGGCCGATCGATGCACGGACGATGGCAAGTGAAGTGGTGAGGCTTATCGCGGCCGCGATCGCTTGTCCGGCCAGTATGCCATAGAGCCCGTAAGCATATCCGAGCGAGCAGATCAGCATCAATTTGGAGCAAAGCTCGATGACGTTCTTGACGACGATCAGATGCATCTTGTCGGCCAGAAAGCAAATGGAGTTCACGAGTGCCGTGGGAAGGCTGATGATGGCGATCAGCGGCAGGCATGTGAGGATGAAGGCGGCACCATGCCAGGAAGGCCCAAGCAATATCGTGACGACCACATCCGCAAGGATCGACAGAAACACGAGCGCCGGCGCGACCAGGAAGACGATCGTGCTTGTGGCGCGCAGATAGGCTTCACCAAGCTTTTCATGCGACGGAATCTGCGAGAATGCGACGAGAAACGGCCTGAAGAGCGGTTGGACCACCGACTGATAAGGAACGGCAGTAATGTCGCTTGCAACGGAATAGCGGCCGAAGGAAACCAGGTCCATAAAGCGGGGCAGGAGGAGTTTTTCGAGCTGCCAGTTCACTGATTGGAGAATTTGCGACAGCATGTACCATCCGACAATGGGCGCAAATATCGCCCAGTCCTTGAGTGACAGAACTGGCCTCTGTGGCGCATAGATATACGAGACGATCATCATCAGCATCGGGCCGACAACCGTGCCAACCGCGATCGCCCAGTAGCTTCCGGTATACAAGGCCACGGCTACGGCGGCACACAAGGAGGCTATCTTGCCCGCAGCCTCCAGGATGAAATCTGGGCGAAAATCGAAGCGCTGCGTAAAAAGTATCAGCTTCGGGCTCTTAAGTCCGCGCATGACAGGCGCCAGCGAAAGCACGCAGATCAGGGTGGTCAGCCGCGGCTCGTCATAGAACAATGCGAGCGGATAGGCGAGCGCACAGAGCAGCATGCCAACGATCAGACCTCTTGTCAGGCCGATCGTCAGAGCCGTGTCGAACATATCCTTGGTTGGCGAGGGGTCTCTGATGAGTGCGGCGGCAACCGGCATCTCGAAAATTGCCTCGGCTATGAGAACCGAGGACATCGCCATAGCCACCAGTCCGAAATCCGATGGGCCGAGCAGCCGGGCGAGACACAGGAGCGTTATGAAATCCAGTGCCTTCGAAGCCAACTTGCTGCCGACCGTCCAGGTGCCGGCTTTTGCCGTCAGGCTGGATAGCGACGATGGCTCACGCGAACTCATTAATACTACTCCATCGGTGCCGGCACTTTGAAGATTACCAAAATACGGCGAAGGCCGGAGCATGGCCAAGGTGCCCATAAGCGTAACTCTCTACCGACTTTGGATAGCTTGCCTGTCGGGCCGCAGACCAGACAAACTGGTGCTCCGTGCAGGTGACGCCTGCTGCCATTCTGAGCTTGGCTGGCAGACAAACGGCGGTCCTGATCGCTCTCTAAAATCTGTCGGCAGGGGGTGGGGATAATGCGTGACGGCTTGAGCGCTGATGTCATCGATATCTGGATATGGAACCTGGAGGAAGCGAGCACTTCGCAGGCACCTTATCTCGCAACGCCATTGACGGCCCGCGAGCTCGATACGGCAGCGCGTTTTGTTCACGAGCGTGATCGCCGCAGGTTCGTTGCAGGTCGGTCGGGGCTGCGCCGAATTGTCGGAAGCTACCTCGGGATCGAACCTAACCGCCTTAACCTGAGCTACAATGCGTATGGAAAGCCGCGCATCGCAGCGTCGAACGGCAGGATGTTGCATTTCAACCTCAGCCATTGCGGCGGGATGGCGGCGCTTGCGGTATCAAGCTGCTACCAGGTCGGGATAGACATAGAAGAGGTCCGGCCCCTGAAGGAAGACAATGTCAGCCGTTTCCTGTCGCCGAAGGAGGAAATGAGCCTCGCCGCACTTCCGGCCGCAGAGTATCGTCGGGCGTTTTATTCCGTCTGGACACGCAAAGAAGCCTTCGTCAAGGCGATCGGCGTCGGTCTCTCGTTTCCTCTGGATGCATTCGACGTCACCGTTGGCGATAGTCCTTCGCCGCGCCTTGAGCGCCTGGATGCAGATGGGAATAGGCCGGCGGATTGGAGTCTGTTCGACCTCGAAATGCCACCTCCATTTGTCGGGACTCTTGCGGCGCTGACCGGCGGAAGGCATGTCAGCTTGAACTATCAGGACGAAAACGCCCTGTTTATCATGTCAAGCGCGCATCCAGAACGTAACGATTGGCCGCCGCATCAAAATGATGGCAGCCAAGCAGGCCTTTCTTGAAGTCCGGCGTAATCGTTCGTATGCACCGCTCGCTGTAGCTGTCGAGGCTCAGCTCGTCGATTTCCATGATGTTCAGTCCATATCCGTAGATGCCGTAGGCATTGCGCTGCGACGGCCTATAGAGGCGGCCGCCGCGTTCGAACATGCGTCCGGCATTTCGCGCCAGCGTGCTGTCTATGACGACCGGATTACGCCGGTGCGGCGTCACGCGCTCGAGCTTTGGACCGTCGACCTCGAAGACATAGAGTTCGCTGCAGTGATCTTCATAGTCGTGGAAATCCGACAGATTGGTGAAAAGCCACCATTTTCCTCCATGATGCATCAGGACGCTGTCGGCGGCCGACCTGCCTTCGAGCGCCGTCGAGTACAATTCCCATTTCAGGGGAAATTCGACGCAGCGCCAGATCTGTATCTGGCGCGATTGGTGCCGCTCGGGCATCATAAAAATATCCTCGCCATCCTTGAAGACAAAGGGATAGGAAAGGTGGTGCTCGCAACGCAAGGCTATTCCGAGGTGTTCGAGCTTGTCTCCGCGGAAGCGCCCGACGGCAATGTGGGCATTCTTCTGGCCATCCGCATAGGCTTCGCAAAAGAGGTAACATTCGTTCTTGTGTTCGAAAAGGAACGGATCCGCCTTGATCTCGTTCATCGTTGGCGGAATTTCAACGGATTGCTGTGGGTCGAAATCCTCGATGTGGCCCCCGCCGGTATAGAGGGCCCAAACGGACGAACCGGAATGAAGCTTCTTTCTCAACATTTTGATGCAACGTGCGGCGAGGTCGCCAGCAAGCGTCGCAACGTAGCGGCCAAGGTCTGAAGCGGACGGCGGGGGGATTGCCGGGATGGGTCGGCGGGCGATCACATGCAGTTGCCGCGTTTCGGCAAGGCGTCTCAATTCGCGCATAAGCAAGGTCACGCCGCGCTCCTTTATGGAGGCGGCAACGCGCGCAGCACTTGTCTTGGTATTGAAGGAGGAAGTCGCGATGATGTCAACGCTACCGTCTGGTGTTCCGGATTTATAAAGCAAGAGTTCAACCGATGCCGCCTTCGAAATTGTGCCACGATAGGCGAACCAGTCGACATTGTCCGAGACCTGATCGCTGCAACTCAACGCCCATTCTCCGAACGGCAACGCATCACTTACGCCTGATGGCAGGCCCGAGGGCGTCATACGAATGACGATGTCTACTTCGAGGTCCTGCATCAGGCGTCGAAGGATGTCCTGGCTCTCCGCCATTTCTAAATCGCGCGATCCCATGTCGTCGAACCGCTGGGTTTCCGGCGAAAAGGATTTCGGCAGATAGGGGGTCTCGTGGGTAAGGAACCTGCGTTCCAGACGAGCCTCGAGTCCGAAGAGCTTCGGCACCCGAACCGTAGGTGCCGCCTGATGCAAGATGATGCTTGCAATATCAAAAAGAGGCTCGGACGCAAGCCGGTCAAGCACCATCAATTGCCATGCTTCGAGCCGATCCCTCGACTTTGCCAGGACCGCAACTTTCAAAGGTCTGTGTGCTGCCATTCCCATCCACGTGGCCTCCGGAAACTGACGAATGTCTGACGGATTGCACTCAGTGAGCTATTCCGCCTGATGACGCGTCCGAGGAGACTTCAAGGCGCGCGGATATGAGGTTTGCCAGGGCCTTGCCGGAATCTATCAGCGAGTCCTCATGCCAGCCTTCCAGGTCGAGCACTGGCGTGTCCTCGGCGACGGCGTTCCGCCAGCCGAACCTTAACTTTCGTGCCCGGCTATTGTGCGCCTGACTGCGCACTAGGACAATTGATGAATCTCTGATCGCCGGGTCATTGTGATGCGCGGCTGCGGAATTCATGAACGCCGTGACCATCGCATTGGCACGATCTGATTCCAAAGGTTCGGCACTTTTCACGTGAAGAAGCTGCATCAGTTTCCACGATATGTTGAAGTGCCTGAAATAGTCCAGGGCGGTAATGTCCCCCTTCACCAGCTTGCTGGTGAAGTGCAAGACCCGCTTCGCACGCCTCTCCGTCTGCCACCACATTAGGCGGCTCTTGGGCAGCGATGATACAAACGTGGGACACCAGCTATCGATGGCAGCGGTACAGCGCACGTCTATACCGCTTTCGCGCAACTGCCGGCTGATCTCCATGACCAAAATGCCGTTCACACACAGACCGACCAGGGCCAAACGACGGGTTCCCACCGGAATTTTCATTGCTTCGATCGCTTGTCTGGCTATCTCTTCCACCGACATGTCCGCCGGTGCGCTCGTCAAATCAGCGCTGAACATGTTCAGGTTGTGAACGGAAATGCTGTCGTCAATCTCGGTGGCGAGCGCGTAATAGAGGAATGGATGATTGAACGTATAGACAACAGCATCGCTGCTGCCTGTCTTGCATGTCACCAATTCCCAAAGGGACGAATCCGTGTCAACGCCTTCCAGTGTTTTGGCGATTTTTGCCGTGAAATCCTGGAATGTCCGAAATTTGGAAATCATTTCGGGATTTAGAACGATCTTGTAGGCCGCCTCTACTTCTTCCTGGAGTTTTGCTGCTAGAACGGAGTTGCCGCCGACGGCAAAGAAATCGTCATCAGGCTGCAGTTGGTCAACGTTCAAGACGCTGCACCACATTGAGGACAGGCGTTTGGACAGCTTCTCTCGCCGCCGGATCTGTTGTTCGGCAAACATGGCCAATTGCGCGATAGACGGGTAGCGCAAGAGGTGCTTGGCTTCGAGCGGGAGATTGGCGTCCAGCATGCGCGCTGCCATGCGGAAAATCGTGAGGGAGTCGGCTCCAAGCGCATAGAGATTGTCATCCACGCCGATATCCTGGCTCCCGAGTATGTCCTGCCAAATAGCCGCAAGTTGCACTTCCATTGGAGTTCGCGGTTTGGTCTTTTTAGCCTCGGTGACATGGGCAGGAATTCCACGCTGCTGCAACGTCTTGCGATCAAGCTTGCCGTTGCCTGTCTGCGGCAATTCGCTGACGGTCACCCAGTAGGTCGGCACCATGTAGCGCGGCAGCTTCGCCGTGACGAAGTCCGAGAGCTCGGCGGCGCTCGGCTCGGCGCCTGCTTCCAGTACGATGTATCCAACGAGCAATTTGCCGTCAGCCTTTTTCTCCGCAGCGACAACCGCGCATTGGCGCACGCCGGGAGCCTTCGAAACGACAGCTTCGATATCGCCGAGTTCGATGCGGAAGCCGCGGAGCTTGATCTGCTGGTCTCGGCGTCCGAGCAGTTGCAGCGAACCGTCGGCAAGGCGGCGTCCGACATCGCCCGTCCGATAGAGCCGAGTTGGTCGGTTCGAGCCGAAGGAGATCGGAACGAAGGCCTTCTCGGTCAGATCCAGCCGGTCGAAGTAGCCGTTCGCCAGGCCCTCGCCGCCAATGCACAGCTCGCCGGTGACGCCGATGGGCGCGATGTCGTCGTTGCGGTCGACGATGTAAAGCTGAGTATTGGCAATCGGATGGCCGATGGTGATCGGTGCCTCAGCGTCGGTAATGCGCGCGACGGACGACCAGATCGTCGTCTCCGTCGGGCCATACATGTTCCAAAGCTCGCCGCCGATTTTCAGCAGAGATTTGGCGAGTTCTTTCGGCATGGGCTCTCCGCCGCACAGCATCTTCAGGTGCCGTTTGTCCTCGAGGCCGGCCTCGACAAGCATCTGCCAGAGCGTGGGGGTCGCCTGAAGCACGGTCGCACCGCTCTTTTCCACGAGATCGACAATGGCGAAGCCATCCTGCACCTGTTGCCGGTCGGCAATCACCATCTTCCCACCGGTAATGAGCGGCAGGTAGAGCTCGAGCCCCGCAATATCGAACGAGATCGTCGTCACCGCAAGGATCGTATCCCGATCGGTGAAGCCGGGCTCCTTCGCCATGGAGAGGAGGAAGTTCGTCAGCGCCCGATGGGACACTTCGACGCCCTTGGGTGCCCCGGTCGAGCCGGAGGTAAAGATGACATATGCAGGGGCAGCGGAATCGGGCGGCAGAGCGTCAAGCGCTGTGCTGGTCATTCGGCCTATCGCCTTTGCTTCCTCGTCGATGCGAATAACGGGAATGTTTGCGGGGGCGAGGGACGCCATGGCATCGCTGTCGCATATCAGGCCGCCGACGCGCGCGACGTCGAGGGTCTGGCAGAGGCGCTCCTCAGGATGGGAAAGATCCATGGGCACGTAGGTGTGTCCGGCCTTCATGATCGCCAGCAGCGCCACGACCATGTCTAGCGACCGGTCGACGAGCAGGGCGATGCGCTGGCCGGGCTCGGGAATCGCCTCTTGAATATATCGGGCAAACTGATTGGAGCGGGCTTCCAGCCTGCCGTAAGTGATGGAGCGGCCGCCATGTTCGGCTGCAATCGCATCGGGCTGCTTCGACGCCTTGCGGGCGAAGAGGGAGACCACGTGCTCATCTCGCGGATAGTTTGCCGCCGTGTCGTTCAAGCCATCGATCAGCCAGCCGCGTTCGTCTTCGCTCAACAACGGCAGCCTCGAGATCTCGACGTCGATGTTCTTGGACAGGGCTTCGGCGAGCGTTGCGAAATGCTGGATCCAGCGCTCGATTGTCGATCGGTCGAAGACCTCCGCATTGTATTCGACATCGATGCGAACGGCGTTTTCTTCTTCAAACGCGCAGAAGAACATGTCGAAATTGGAAAAGCCCTTCACGTTGTTGGCCATGTTTGCCGTCAGGTTCCCGAAGGGCTGATCTGCTGCGGTGTGGTCCAGATTGAACTGGATTTCCGTCAATGGCAGGCGGCGCGAATCCCGCTTCACGCCGAGTTTGCGCACGAGCGTGCCATAGGTGCAGGACTGATGCTCCACCGCCTGCAGAACAAGCCGCTGCGTTGCCCTCAGATGGTCGCAGAAGGACGTTTGGGATGCGACGGTCTGGCGGATTGGCAGGAGATTGACGCAATGGCCGAAGAGGATCGCTTCTCCGATCAGGTTCTGACCGGCTGCAGGAACCGCGATCACGATGTCCTCTTGCCTGGAAAGCCGGGAGACGACGACCTGCAGCATCGCCAGCAAGGTTGAAAACAGCGTTGCACCGGACTGCGCCCCAGCTTTTTTCAGCGCCTTGTAGACATCGCCGTCGATGTAGCCCGTGCAGGTGCCACTCGCGAAGTTGCGATGTTCGGGCCGCGTCCGGTCCAGCGGCAGTTCCGGCAGCTCCGGAATCTCCTTGAACTGATCGAGCCAGAACTGCTCGTCCTTCTCGGATTTTTCGGGTGAGGGCGCAAGCTTCGTCGCGTAGGTGGCAAAGGAGAGCGCCGGTTCGAATTGCGGTGTCTCGCCGTTGCGGAAAGCCGCATAGGCTGCCGCCAGCTCGTCGAGAAGCACACTGATCGACCAGCCGTCGCAGATGATGTGGTGTCCGCTGAAGACGAAGACATGCTTGTCGACTGCCAGACGCGCGATGAAGGCGCGGGCAAGCGGGCCGTCGACGAGGTCGAACGGCGTTCTTGCATCCTCGTCGAGCATCTCCCGAAGCTGCGCTTCGCCGTCGGGCCGGCCGGCGAAATCCACCAGCGGCGCCTTCAGCGCGAAATCGTCGGCGAAGCGGAAGTAATCGCCAGCGCGACTGAAGCGGATTCGAAGCGCATCATGGCGATCCGTCACAAGGCTCAGTGCCTTTGAAAAGGCAGCTTCGTCGAACTCGCCGTCCAGTGTAAGCGAAATGGACAGGTTAAAGGAGCAGGACGCTTCATCGCCGGTCTGGGCTGCCAACCAGATCTCCGTCTGAGCTTCCGTCAGCGGGACGGATTGCAGCCTTTCTGCGGGCGTGACCGACGCATCTACCGCTTCGGACGGGGCAGCAGCTGGAGCCGGAGCAATCGCTAGTGCCGCCTGCGCCAGGTTTACGGCTGCGGCGCTTTCTGCAACCGCCATCGGTGTGGAGGTCGCCGAGGATTGCAGCAACTGGAGCTGCTGGGCGAAGAGTGATTGGAGCAGTTGAATCTGCGATTGAATCATGGCCTGCACTTCGCCCATCGATTCGGACGGCGAAGGGGAAGGTGCAAGAGGCATCTCTGGCGCGGCAGAAACCGCCACCGGTGCAAGAAGATGCGCCGCAGGCGGCGGAGACGCTGCCGGCGCTTTCTCCGGCATTTTCTCATCGAGATGTTTCGCCAGGTTGGCGATCGACGGAATGGTGCTCAGAAGATCGCGGAACGAAATCTTGACGCGGTAGTCTTTCTCGATCCTCTGCGCGAATTGTCCGATGAAGAGGGAATCGAAGCCCAGCTCGATAAATGTCGCCGCGACGTCAGCCCCGCTCAATGCATTGCCTGACATCTCGGTGAGAGTGGCCAGCAATTCGCATTCAAGCGCGGGGATACGATCGGCGGAAGAGGGGGCGTTCGGTGGAGCGACGCTGACAGTTGCCGGCATTTGGATCGCAGCCGAAGGTTCGACCACGATTTGCAGCTCGGAGCGAGACATCGCGTAAGAGCCTGCATTACGGCGCGCCGATGGAGGCGCATCGATCCAGTGACGCTGGCGCTGGAACGGGTAGACCGGCAGATCAAGGTGTGCCGTTGCGCCGTTGGGCAGTTCCGGCCATTCGAGGACGCAGCCAGCCATCCACAATCTGCCTTGGGCGCCGGCGAAGACATCGGCAGCTTCGGGCGCGCGATCGTGCTCGGGCAGAGACTGGATCACGGTATTCATATTGTCCCGTGCAACGGTCTGCGAAGCAAATACGGAGAGCGTCCGCCCTGGACCAACCTCCAGGAGTATGGGTTTCCTGCCGTCGCAAAGCTTCGCGAGGCCAGCGGCGAAATGAACGGCGTCGCGGCAGTGTCTTGCCCAGTAATCCGGCGAAGTGCCCTGCTGCGCCGTCTGCCAGTCTCCGGTCACGCAAGAGATATACGGAACCGTTGCGGTTCCGTAGGTTACCTTGGCCGTTTCCTCGTAAAGTGCGGCTGCCGCCTCGTTCATCATCGGCGAATGGAAGGCATGCGACGTGTGTAGGCGGCTGAACGCAATGCCGCCAGCTTCGAGCGCTGAACAAACCTCGTCGATCTCCGCGAACGGGCCGGAGATCACCGCCAGCTTCGGAGCATTGACGGCGGCGATCTCGACATCGCCTTTCAGGTAAGCGGAGACGGTTTGCGCGTCGGCCCGAACCGAGACCATCGCGCCTTGCGGCTGGCTTTGCATGAGACGCCCGCGGCTGGAGACAAGCCGGAGTCCATCTTCGAACGAAATCACGTTGGCAAGCGTTGCCGCTACGAACTCGCCGACGCTGTGGCCGATCATCGCGTAGGGCCTGAGGCCCCGGCTCATCCACAGTCGTGCCAGCGCATATTCGACGAGATAGAGGCATGGCTGAGCGATGCGCGTGTTACGCTGCTCGTCAGCCATTGACTCCGGCACCGGTCCGGAATGGCAGATGAAAATCCGAAGATCAAGGCCGAGCATAGGCTTCAGCAGTTCGGCGCCCCTGTCGATCCAGCGTGCGAATTCCGGTTCGCTTTCATAGAGTCCAGCACCCATGCCGACATATTGCGCGCCTTGTCCCGGAAACATGAACGCGACCGGAGGGGCGTCCGAGGCGATGGAATCCACAGTGCGTTCCGCGCCGAGCTTTTCTCGCGCCTCTTCGACGGTCCGCGCCGATATCGCAAAGCGATGGCTGAACTCGCATCTGCCGTTCTGCAGCGTTGCGGCGACGTCGGCGAGCGAAATCTCCGGACGCTCGGTCAAGTGAGCGCTGAGATTGGCGCGCATAGCCGACAAGGCTGCCGGATTGCGTGCCGACAGCGGCAGGATGTACGGCTTGGTGACGTCCGAGCATGTCTCGCGGGCTTCGCCAATCGCTTCTTCGAGAATGACGTGGACATTCGTGCCGCCGACGCCGAAGGCGCTAACGCCTGCGCGGCGCGGATGTCCCTGTGCCGGCCAGTCCATCATTTCGGTGGGGATATAAAAGGGGCTCTCCTCGATATTAAGCCGAGGGTTGGGGCGGCTGTAGTTGGGCATCGGCGGAATCTTCCCGCGATGAAGCATCAGCGCTGTCTTGATGAGACCAGATACGCCTGCAGCACAGTCCATATGCCCGACATTGCCCTTCACTGAACCGAGCGCACAGCTCTCCCGCGCGTCCGCAATGTCGAGATAGGCCTCCTTCAGGCCGCCGAACTCGATGGGATCGCCCAGGGGCGTCGCTGTCCCGTGGCATTCGACGTATCCGATCGATGCGGCTGGCACTCCTGCATTTGCAAGGGCGGCGGAGATCGCCTCGGCCTGTCCGCGGACGCTCGGTGCGGTGAAACCGACCTTGTCGGACCCATCATTGTTGATGCCGTAGCCGCGGATGACTGCGAAAATCCGATCGCGGTCCTTTCGCGCGTCTTCCAGCCTCTTTAAGAGTACGACGCCTGCGCCGCTTGCAAAGACGGTTCCATCCGCGTTCGCATCGAACGGCCGGCAGGTGCCGTCGGCCGAAGCCATGCCGCCTTCCTGGTAGATATATCCCCGTTTTTGCGGCAGCGTGATGGACACGCCGCCAGCGAGCGCCATGTCGCAAGCGTAGGTCTGTAGGTTCTGGCAGGCCTGTGACACGGCAAGCAGCGAGGTCGAGCAGGCCGATTGCAGCGTGAAGGCGGGGCCGCGCAGATCGAACTTGTAGGCAATACGAGTCGCGAGCGCGTCGTTGAGCGCTCCAACGAGCTGCTGAAAACAACCGATCTGATAATTGGAGGCGAATTCCTCGGCTTTGGCACGATCGCCAAGGACGTTGTTGATCAGATAGGTCGGCATCGACGAGCCGGCAAAGACGCCGATCATGCCCGGATAGCGATGCGGATCGTAGCCGCCGTTTTCGAGCGCTTCCCAGCAGATTTCCAGGAAGACGCGATGTTGCGGATCGGTGAGTGCTGCCTCGCGTGCAAACATGCCGAAGAATTCGGCGTCGAACATGTCCACGTCCGGAAGATGCGGGCGGGCAGCGACATAATTTGCGGCGGCGCGTTCTTCGTCGGTGAAGCTATCTTCGATTTCGTCCGGCGCGAATATCGAAAAGGCATTCCGGCCATCACGGACGAGCTCCCAAAGCGCTTCCACGGACGATGCGCCCGGGAAGCGCCCGGACATGCCGATGATCGCGATGCCGCCCGGACCCTGATCGTCCTCGATATCAATTCGATCGAGATCGGCGCGGGCGGTTTCGTGAATTCCCGTCATGAAGCGCTCCTTCGGAACTGGGACATGGTTTTCCTCTGCAGTGCCGCCCGCTGGGTAGCGGCGATGGATCGCGCGGTGTTCTGGGATTTGCCCTCGATATGGCGGGCAAGCTCGCGGATGGTCGAATGCTTGAACAGTGCGACGACATCCACGGCGCGTCCGAGCCTTGCTTCCAGTCCCGCATGCACCTGCAGAAGCTGGAGAGAGGTACCGCCGAGATCGAAGAAGTTTCTGTCGAGATCGATCCCTTCGGCACCCAACGCCTCGCTCCAAAGCTGCGTCAGTAGCGTTTCCGCTTGTGTGCTTGCCACGGCTTCCGCATCGGGCCGGGCGGCCTCGACCGGTGGCGGGAGGAGGCTCGCGCGGTCGACCTTGCCGGCCGGGGTGAGCGGGAATGCATCGACCACGACGGTGGCACTCGGAATCATGTAGACCGGAAGTGTGGCCCGCAGCCTCGACATGACCTCTTGTGGGAAAGCCGGATCGCTAAGCGCAGTTTCCGCGCGCGGGCGCAGATAGGCGACGATACGTTTCAGGGCGGGACCCTGGAGGTGGCAGAGAACGATGGCGTCGGAGAGTGCCGGGTCGTTCCTGAGGGCAGTCTCGATCTCGTCAAGCTCGATGCGCTTGCCGTTTATCTTGACCTGCCGGTCGCGGCGTCCCTTGAAGCTTACCGTGCCGTCGGGCTGGAGAAGGGCGATATCGCCGGTCAGATAGCAGCGTTTCGGGCCGGCCTCCGTGGCGACCATGACGAATTTCTCCGCGGTGCGCTCCGGACTACGGAAATAGTCGATCGCCAAGCCGTCGCCGGATATCGCAAGCTGCCCCTCGCGGCCAGGCGGAAGTTCCCGCAATTCCTCGTCCAAAATGCAGATCCCGGTATGGGCGATCGCCTTGCCGATCGGCAGCTCTGTCTCCGCAAAGTCTGGCGGTACGGTGAAGGCCGCTGCAAACACGGTAGTTTCGGTCGGGCCGTAGGCGTTGCTCAGCCGGCAGCCGGGATAGCGCTGGAGGAATCGCCGGGCATGCACTGGAGAGCCCACGTCGCCGCCGAAAAGCACATGGCGCAGTCTCGGCAGATCGCCCCCTGCATAGTCCGCGAAGAGATTGAACAGCCCCGTGGTGAGAAAGGTCATACTGACGCCGGTGTCACGCATGACGCCTGCCAGGCGCGCCAGGGAGAAATCGGCATCGGGCATGACGGCGAGTGTGCATCCGTTTAGCAGCGCGCCCCAGATTTCGAAGGTTGTCGCGTCAAAGGCGATTGTAGCGGCATGAAGGATGACGTCGTCACGTCTGAAATCGATATAGTTCTGATCGAGAACGACCCGCGCGATGCTGCGGTGGGCAATCGTAACGCCCTTCGGCCGGCCCGTGGAACCGGACGTGTACATGATGTAAGCCGGGTCGCTGCCAGTGACCTCGATGGCCCGTCGTTTGGCGACGGCGCTGTGTGTGAGCCTTCCAATCACAACTCCTGCATCGATGATCGTGCCGCGCAGGTCGGGGACGGAGCTAGCCCTTAAAGCGGATGCCGCATCGACGAAGACAACCTTGGGGGCGCACTCGGCGGCGACATAGGCGAGATGCTCTTCGGGATAGGCCGGATCGAGCGGTACATAGACCCCGCCGGCCTTCAGGATCGAAAGCATGCAAATGACGGTATTGAGCGCGCGCGGAAGCAGCATGCCCACGACATCGCCCTTTCCGATTCCAAGCTCCGCGAGGTGCACCGCCAGGGCGTCGGACAATCTGTCGAGCTCATCGTAGGTGAGACGCTCGTCGCCGAAGACAATTGCCGTCGCCTGCGGAGCGATGCGAGACTGTTGACGTACGATGTCTTGGAGAGAGCGGTCCCGGTCATATGACACAACAACATCGGCTTCGTTCGTTTCAAGAAACGCCGGATCAGTCACTGATTTGCCCCCAATCATTGCCCTGCAGGAGATCGTCCAATCGAAAGAATGAGGAGACAGGATTTCATGATCGAGGAAAATCGCCAGTTGATCATTGGGATGACAGCAAGTGCACGAAAGTCTTAGAGGGCCGGTTTTCCCATACCCTGTCCCATCTGGAAGCCGGCCCGCGCACGTCTGCTAACGCCTTGTGATACATACGTTTCTTTTGAATGCGAGCGGGTAATTGATTGGATGCGGGGTGAGCCTCCGTCAATGCGGAGCGTCACTTGACGCTGTAAGCCCGGATGTAATCCACGAACATATGGGAAGGATCGGGAACGTCCATTTCGCCAGCGTCTTTCGCCAGTCCCAGATTGACAAGGATATACATCGGCTGGCGGTGCTCCGGCTGGGTTTTAGTTTTCCAGACCAGCTTCTCGTCGAAATACATGCGGATGAATTCGGAATCTATTTTCACGCCATATGTATGAAAGTCGGTGGGCCTTGCGTCGCGGAACACCTCGATACGCGAGAAATCCGAATAATGCCCGCCACCGCGGTGCCAGACATGAACGGTCGAAGAATATCCTTCCGGTTTGTCTCCGTAGAATTCAAGAACATCGATCTCGGCAGTCGATTTCGACCTGTCCTTGCCAATCAGCCAGAAAGCTGGCCACACGCCAGGCCCGATGGGCAGCTGGGCGCGCGTCTCGAAATATCCGTAGCACTGCGAAAAGCCAATTCCCTTGGGGTCAACGGAGGCAAGCAGCCCGGAACGCCAATCGCCCTGGGCGTTGCGGGCCGCCTCGATGCGCAGAACGCCGTCGGTGATGACAAACGGAAAACCGAGTTCGGGATTTGCAAAACGGGCGCCGCCGAAATCGCCGGACCACGGCGTATGAGCGATCCAGCGGGTTCCAGGCCCCCAGGCCGACACGCTGAGATCGTCGAAGTTGTCTTCGAAAGTGAGCTTCATCTCCTCGGTATCGATTTGATCGCCGGTGTCCCCGGGCACGCAGTCTTCGGCATGTGCCAGGCCGGCGCACAGAAGCGCGGCAGCAATCACGACGCCCAGCCGGCGGCCAGACGATCGCGGCCAGCCTGTACGACGAAGACAGGTTTTGGGCGTAAACGTTCTCATGCCGCGGACCGTACCGACGCGAACTTTCGCGGGAAAGGGCTCAATTCGACCGAAGGACTACCGCAAAGGGCTTAAGGCGGACGTAAATACAAGCCGCTTCGGCGCATGATAGCTTTCCTATTGAAGAAAACTGGGTGCGGTGGATGCGGGTCGAATTCATTGGGCTGATGACCATTCTGCTGGGGGCAATTCTGGTGTTCGCCCCGGTCAGGCATTCCTTCACATGGATGATGCTGTCGACTGCATTCGGCGCGGCGGCAGCCATTGCGCTGCCCGGAATGGGCGGAGCGTCAATCCTGGTGCCCAACCTCCTTCTGCTGTTTTTCGTTGTGCGCATCTTCATGGCATTCGGGGAGGGACAGTTCTTCGCTGCAGTCTCTCCGTCGCGCGCTGGATTCATCCTGCTGGTATTGACGGTCTTCGGACTGTTTACGGCATTGTTCTTTCCGCGGGTGTTTCAAGGAATGACGGAAACCATGATCGTTGAGCGGTCGGTCGGCCTGCGAAACATAATTTCGCTCGTGCCGCTGCGTGCCTCGTCGAGCAATATAACGCAGACCGTCTATGCCGTGGGCGGCCTGGTGGCTTTCGCCAGCACCTTTGCCTTCTTCAGACGCGCAGGCGCACACGACGATCTGATTAAAGCCGTCTTGGTCACCGCGACGGTGACGTTGAGCTTCGCACTGGCCGATATCGTCACCTATTTCACTCGAACGGAATATTTGCTCGGCTTTGTCAGGACGGCAAACTACGCGCTGCTGACCGCTGCCGAAAAAGGCGGGCTGAAAAGGATTTCGGGGACTTTTCCGGAAGCATCGGCATTTGCTGGCTATACGCTGGTGCTGTTTGCCATCATCGCCAGCCTCTGGCTCGAAGGCGTCCGTGGCCGGGCAATCGGCCCTTTGACGTGGCTTCTGTTCATCGCATTGCTCTTTTCGACATCGGCGACAGGGCTTATCGGCCTTGCGATAATTGTTCCGGTCCTTTTCTTGCGATCGGTTTTCCGGTCGCCCGCCGACCGATCTCACCAGCCAACGCTCTTTATCGCCGGCTCGGTCGCGGCGGCCCCGCTTATCGTGTTTCTTGTCCTGGCGACGCTGCCCGGGCTTTCGGCAAGCGTTGCCGGCTTCTTTGACGAGATGCTGTTTTCGAAAGCCGACAGCCAGTCGGGACAAGAGCGTGCGGACTGGAATGCCGTTGCCTACAAGACGTTCCGCGACACATTAGGTTTCGGTGCGGGGCTGGGCAGTGCACGGGCTTCCAGCTTCGTGTTGGTGCTGCTTTCCAATATGGGGGTGCTCGGCGCGTTTTTGTTCGCGCTGTTCATATGGTCCGTAATGTCGTTGAAGCCGCCCATTGGGTCGTCGCAGTTGAATGAATGCGGTGCGGCGATACGCGCCGCGAAAATGGGGATCCTGGCGGTGCTGGTCACGGCTTCCATATCCGCAACTGTCTATGATCTCGGGCTGATGATCTACATTCTTGCAGGCGCCACGACCGCCCTGACTGCGCCCTATCCGCTCCGAGCGAAGGTCTCGACCTCTAATACCATGAGCTTACAGGAGAGGCGGTCATGAGCAGGATGCCGTTCAAGATCGTCGTCTTCAACGTCAAATACAGCGAGAACCTTGGCGACGGCATATTGGCTCTGTGCATCGAGCACGGCCTTTCGCAAACGGGCGGCGGCATCGAGGTGGAGACTGTCGATCTTGCCGGTCGTCACGGGTTCGGCGGTGCAAACAGCGGCCGGCGCCGGCATCTGCTTAAGCTGCTTCAAAGGTTGCCAAAGCCTGCGCGGCGGCTGGCTGTCGGGTTCGTCGTCGGGCGAGCTCTCCGGCGGCTGCGTGGGGAATGGGAACGGAAGATTGCCGCGGCGGATGCAGTCGTCATCGGAGGCGGCAATCTTTTCCAGGACGACGACCTGAATTTCCCGTTAAAGATCGGAACAGTTCTGGATTGTGTTCGTCGCTTCGACCGCCCGCTTGCGATTTATGCTGTCGGCGTAAGCTCCGATTGGTCAGTGCCAGCCAGGCGACTGTTCGCCCGCATAGGCGGCGTGCGGCTGCTGCACGTCTCGGTACGCGACAGGTTCGCTTACGATAGCTGGCGTCGTCATTTTCCGGTCGGTCCAGTTCCGGATATCATCCCTGATCCCGGGCTCCTGATTGCCCAGATAGCCGATACGACGCGCGTACCGAGCGCAGGAACGACAGTCGCCATCTGCGTCACGGAACCGGTCGTGCTCACGCGGCATGCCAGCCAGACAGGCCCGATACCGCTTGGGGACGCGGTTGGGTATCACAAGCTCGTAAACGCGCTGATCGAGGACGGATTCAGCGTCATGCTGTTCTGCAACGGCGCCACGGAAGATCACATTTTCGCGAGGACGATCGTGAACGAAGGCTCGATGGTACGTCATCTTACTTCAGGCTTACTCCATCTGGCCGATCGGCCTGCGGACGTAGGGGAGTTGCTGGAGCTGCTGAATGCCGCGGATGCCATCGTTTCCCATCGCCTCCACGCCTGCATCGCCGCCTATTCCCTGCGCATTGCGCATGTCGGACTTAGCTGGGATAAAAAGGTCGAGGGCTTCTTCCGCTCCGTCGGGCGCGAAGCCTATTTTGTGGATGAAGAGTATGTAACGGTGAGCGAAATTCCTGCTCTTCTAAAAGCCGCGCTCGCCCAAGGTATTGATCAGGAAAGATATAATCTGACGATGGACTGTGCGGAAACGGGAATGCGGCGCTTGCGATTTGCGCTGCGGCCGGGCCTGGTCAGCGAATATCCGATGTCGGACGACGTGCGAGGCATTGCGATCGGCCCTCGTTGAACTCCGCTTGAAAGACCAGATGGTCCCTGGATTGCCGATCACAGCGGAGCGTTGTTTCCCGTCGCCCGCAAAAGATTCAATGTATGCGCGTAAAGTCCTGCGGCAGGCTGCATCACCGCAACTCCCAAGCAACTTAAGCAATATGGAGTAAGCGACATGGCAAAAGACGCATGATATTGTGTATTTTCCAACCTTAAGATTATACTTTTGTTCAGTCAAAGCGGATGTTCGCTTACGGGGTTTGGGGAATGGTAACACTGACCACCGCGGAATATGAGCTTTCGGCAAGTCGTCATCTGAAGCGTCGCGAATTTGCGGGGGGGGCGTACCGAGGTTACCAAGCCGGTGAAACGATCTTCGAGGTCGGAAATCGCCGGGCCCGCATCTTCTATCTTGTCAGCGGCTGGATAATAACCTGGAAGCTGCTTCCAAATGGCACACGCATGGTGTCCGATTTTTCGCTTCCCGGCGATATCGTGTGGACTGCTTCGGCGGAATTGTCGCGCGAGACGATGCAGGCGCTCTCCAACATCCGCATCTACGAGCTGCCGGCGCTTGGCGATCGAAAGCCCGAGAGCGCGTCGAACGACCTGCACCGCGCGCTACTCCTGGAGATGGTGCGCTGTCAAGCCCGGCTGACCGAAAGGATGGCGAATATCGGGCGCCGCGATGCTTTTGCCCGGACGGCGCATCTTCTTCTCGAGCTGGCCGTCCGGCTGGGTGTCTTCCAGCACGAGTCGGCGGATGGTTTTGAATGTCCGCTGACACAGGCCGAAATCGGCGATGCCGTCGGTCTTTCGACCGTCCATATCAATCGCGTCCTCAAGGATATGCGGCTCAGCGGCCTGCTTGTATTCAAAAGTGGCGTCGTCGAATTCCTCGACAGGAAGAAACTCGAGGAACTGGTCGATTTCGATCCCAGCTACCTGGCGGCGCCGGCGGAGCGCCGGCTGTAAATTCCTAAAATACTTCCAGGTGTTTTGGGGCTACTCGAAAGAAGAGCCGGCAGCGCATCTCTGTGGATAATTCTATAAAATATGAGGGTTATTCACAATATTCGTAGCTCTTTGTGGCTAAAGTGATTAGGTGCAATGTTGTTGTGCCGTAAGAAATAAGTTCTAGATGTGATCTTTTATGAGTAGTGGTTAACATATGTTAATGCCGACATTTATAATTAATGCAAGTTTAATGTTGGGCGTTTGGATTTCATACGACTGTAAAAGTACTTTAGATCAGGCCCCAAAGTTTGATCTAATCGTATGATTTGCAAGTAAAGCGTATGTATTTCAAATTGGTCTCTAGTTTTGGCTGCCAATTTTGTTGAGAGTAGGAGTCGGCTATGAACGGGCAACAAATAACCAACGAAAATACTGGTATCGCAAGGACAACCCGCCTCATTTCCTTGAAGGCGAGAGATCCGGTACGGAGTCTGTCGTCGGCGAATTTCGTCACGACGGAAGAGCATGCGGAGTACCTGCTGCTGATCGATTCGCGGGCGCTTGACCGGGAGTGCCTGTCACGCAGTCTGCGCGAGTATCAACCGGCCTTGAACATCATTTCCGCCAATTCGCTGGAGGACTGGCAGAACCAGCATATCCAGCATGATCCTGCCGTCATCCTGTTGATGATCGGCGGAAAGAAGATCACGGATGCCGATGTGGGCCAAGCGATCGCGAAATTGACCGAGAAGTTCAAATCCAGTCCTGTCGTCGTGGGGGCGGAAAGCGACGAACTTTCGCAAATCCTCAAAGCGCTGGAATACGGCGCCCGAGGCTACATACCCACCACTGTGAGTATTGGCGTTGCTGCAGAAGCGATCGGCCTGGCACAGGCTGGGGGAATTTTCATTCCCGCGAGCAGCATTCTTGCTGCAAGGCACGTGATCAGTGCTGTCAGCAACGGCATGAACTGCACCGATGAACTCTTCACGCCGCGTGAGGCGGTCGTGGCGGAGGCCTTGCTGCGCGGCAAGGCCAACAAGATCATCGCGTATGAAATGAAGCTTTGCGAAAGTACAGTAAAGGTTCACATCCGCAACATCATGAAAAAGCTGAATGCCACCAACCGGACGGAGGTTGCCTACAAGATCAGGGATTTCATGCATTGATCGTGCGTGGTTACTGTTGAACTCCCCGAACTGCTGTGAAGGCATTACATGCTTTTGCGGGCGGTGCCATCTCGAGTGCCACCTTGGTAAGGGGTGGAATGCGCGGTTCGCCTGCGAAGGAGCCGAGCTTCGATGCTTGATGGCCGAGAAGGAAGAGAATCTGTCCCCGGCGCCCCACAAGCGGGGACCCTGTTACTCTGTAAAAGACTGAAAACTGCTCGATATTCTTGGGGCCAAAAAAGCCGGGCTCGCTTCAGAAAAGAAGCGAGCCCTTCCGCAAGGAGCTTTTCGCGGTCATTAGCCCGCGAGTATTAGCTGCCGCATTTGGAATTGGCTCTACTCGGTACTGCCCCCGATCCCGACGCAAGGATGCCATACTCCTGCACGAAATCAATTAATCCCTTTGGGTGATAGCCGAGCGGGGCGGTTCCTCTCCTTCTTCCGGCACAGGAAGCGCGTGCGCGATCGTCATGGAGCGTACCCGGGCGTAGGGCGGGTAATCCGTTTGTAGAAATGTTCAAGACCGGGAATCCGTGATCTGATGCTTGAGAGCGGTATCATCCTTGCGAGACCGTCTCATTACTCCTCCGATGAAGGGAGAAGGGCTCGTCAATAGGCAGGACGGGTCCTTTTTCCTTGGCCGCGCGCCGTCGCGCCGCATTTGTTTTCATGGCATATCTTCGCCGACGGCGGTTATGCCGGACCGAAGCTGCGGGGCGCTGCAAAAAATGGCTACGTTCACTTTCCAGATCGTCAAAGGGCTTCGAAGTCCTTCGCGTCGCTGGGTCGTGGAGCGCACCTTCGCATGGCTTGGAAGGTGCCGAAGATTGGCCAAGGATTGGGAGAAATCCATCGCTTCCGCAGAAGCGTGGATCATCATCGCCCACATCCGCGTCCTAACCCGACGCCTCGCAAGATACTATGTTTATTGACGTCTTTTCGAGTCAGTCTCTAAGGCTTCGGGTGCTCGTTATGGCATTCGATGAAGCTTCGGATGTCAGCATCGAGCGGCATTGTCGAAGTGTAGCTGCCCGCGGGTCTGTTCCGCAAACCAGCGTTCGACCTGATTGATCCATGACGCCGAGGTGCACGTGGTAGCGCGGCCGTTTATACTCGACCGAGTTTTGGTAAGCAGATCGTCGATTTTTGTGATCGAACTAACGAGTAGGGCCGAAAAACCGTTTTTGCTTCGTGGCCACCCCACCGCTATCACGGGGGGCAGGTACAACACTTTTCACAGTTTTCGCCACTATTTCGTTAAAGCAAGAAATTGAATAATTATCGCCGTAATATTTCAACGTCATGATTTCTTGTGATGACCGAAAATCATGATCGCATAGCAATTTAACAGCACCGTCCGCGAGCTTTTCTGCATCGTCACTTTTGACAACAACGTCATTCAAAATTGGCTCATCAGCCAGCCCATCAAATGCATGAGACGTCCCAACAGGAACACGTCCGTAGGCCAACGCTTCCAAAACCTTGATCTTAGTTCCACCGCCCCAAGTAATCGGCGCCACAACCGCTGCCGCCTGTTCATATTCAGGTGTCAAATCATCTATGAACCCGAGAAGATCCAGGTTTTTTCGGCGTTTCCAAACTTTGGACAAAGCATCAGAGACACTCCCTGCGATACGAAGCCTAGCCTCTGGAACCTTCCTCAGAATTAGAGGCCAAGAATTCTCTATAAACCACGACATACCATCTGAGTTCTGTGCCTTGGACCACTGACCAACTGCGAATAAAATACGAGATTTCGCGTTAGATTGAGAAAGCCGAACAATTTCACCTCCATCATTCGACAGCGGAAGATTAGGCAATGTTGTTGCAGTAATCTTTGATATAAGCGCCGTATCCGTCTCCGAAGCGAGAAAAACGTGGTCAGCACGCTCTAGTATCCGTTGACCCAGATACTCTGCTCCTCCGAGCATACGATGCAGATATGCTCTTACAAGGATATTATACCATGGAACCACATTGAGCTGCGTGGTCACGCGACTGGGTTCCCAATCATCGGCATCAACTATTAGGGGAATGTTGTCGACATCAAGTAAGCCGGAAACGGCCGTCGGGCGACTCAACCTAGCCACCACAAGATCGTACTTTTTGGAGGCAACTAGGTCTTCGATCGCTTTACGCGCGCCAATGTCTACCCGCAGCCCTGCCGCAGCGAGCTTTCTGCCCCATATCATTCCTAACGCGCGAAGTGCCTTATCGGCATGTGCATAGATTTTTCCTTGGCCTCCGATTTTAACAGATTGCTCCAACATCAACGAACCATCAGCGAAGAGCGGAGACAGTTCATGTGAGATGTCATGATCTGCCCCTCTGTAATTTAGGTAAAAGATACCAACCGACCCTATCTTTTTCAGCGCATCGATAAGCAGTCTTGATCTAATGCCACCTCCAGTGCGATCAATCGGAAATGGAGGAAATGACGTTATAAAAAGAATTCTCATGCGACCACCTTTAGGGGAATTACCCTGTGCGCTTTATAACATATTGTCATAGATATTTAAAGAATGGCTAGAGATTGCAGATTAGAAACGCGACACCATAATGTCGATATATACTCAAAGATCAAGATTGATATTTAATTCTGTACGCAAATGGTAGCCGCCAATCGGGTGGGTTGCGTAGCCAGATTGGCGGCTGGCCGCTCATGTTGCTGAATATACTTTAGATCCCATGAGGAGTGAACAGCGGCCGGCGCTCTGGCAGAGTGAGGCTGAGTAAAGCACTCGCTCGGAAGGAGTAGGTTGTGGAAACCACACCCGTTCAATCAGAAATGCAGACCTGTCCGCACTGATCTTGCCGCATATGTGGACGTATGGACCCCGCCCCATTGCAACAGGTCGGCTAGATCAAGATCGTCGGTCACAACTGCTGACGTATAACCGGCTTCATGATGCGGCTGGACAACGTCGTCGCCGCGAGCCCCGATGGATTTTCGCGCACTTCTCACCTCATCGGCTCCTAGACATTGGCCGAAGCCAAGCCGGTCCACACACCAGGTTCGGGAAGCGACGGAATGACCGTTCCACCATCGCCTACCATTTTGCTGCAATTGCTGGGGTGAGACTTCCTTCTGTTATTCCTTCGTTTGCCGCTTCGCGCCTAAGCTGCTTTCACCGACGGTGCGGGCTCTCAGAGAAGTTGTCCGTCTGGAGCGCTCGATATTCACGCTCGATTGGCTGAGGTACATTGATTTGCAGCGCCGGGCTCAGATCGGGTTGAACAAGGGGGAAGCCCACCATACCCTCAAGCGAGCTGTCAGCTTCAACCGGCGTGGAGAAATCCGAGACCGTTCGTCCGAGGGACGGCATCACCGCATTGCCGGCTCAATCTGCTCACTGCCATCATCATTTATTGGAACTCATGGAAGCTCGGCGAAATCGTCTCCGACCAAATTGCCCGCGGTGAGCAGGTCGATCTGGCTCTACTGCCTCACGTCTCGCCGCTCGGATGGGAGCATATTACACTAGCAGGGGAATATCGGTGGTCGCCCTTAAGGTAGTGAATCGCCCCTCCCGCAAACAACCCCTTTGGCTTTATCAGCTCTTTGTGGGTCCCTTTGCCACGGTGGCGGAGACAGAGTTGACCTTGCCGCCCGGGGCATAGCCGCCGCCGATGGCGACGTTGAGGGAGACGTAGTCCTTGGCCATCTGCTGCACGGCCGCCGCCAGGCTCGCCTGGGCCAGCGACACCTGGCGCTGGGCGTCGAGCACGTCGAGCAGCGAGGAGGCGCCGTCCTTGTAGCTTGCCGTCGACAGTTCCAGCGATTCCTGCGTCGTCTTGACCTGGGCGCGCAGCGCTTCCACCGTCTGGGCGTCGCGGCGCACCGCCGACAGCGCATTCTCCACCTCCTCGACGGCGTTGAGCACCGCTGCCTTCCAGGCGAGATAGGCGGTCTTGGCGTCCGACTTGGCAATGTCGACATTGGCGCGCAGGCGGCCGCCGTCGAAGATCGGCAGGTTGAGCGTCGGGCCGAAGGACCAGGTGGTCAGGCCGCCGCCGCGGCCACTGGCCGGGTTGACCCAGGTCGGCGAGATCGAGCCGGACAGCGCGATCGACGGATAAAGCTGCGATTGGGCGACGCC
>NZ_FMTM01000007.1 GCF_900099775.1 Rhizobium mongolense subsp. loessense
GGCGTCGCCCAATCGCAGCTTTATCCGTCGATCGCGCTGTCCGGCTCGATCTCGCCGACCTGGGTCAACCCGGCCAGTGGCCGCGGCGGCGGCCTGACCACCTGGTCCTTCGGCCCGACGCTCAACCTGCCGATCTTCGACGGCGGCCGCCTGCGCGCCAATGTCGACATTGCCAAGTCGGACGCCAAGACCGCCTATCTCGCCTGGAAGGCAGCGGTGCTCAACGCCGTCGAGGAGGTGGAAAACGCGCTGTCGGCGGTGCGCCGCGACGCCCAGACGGTGGAAGCGCTGCGCGCCCAGGTCAAGACGACGCAGGAATCGCTGGAACTGTCGACGGCAAGCTACAAGGACGGCGCCTCCTCGCTGCTCGACGTGCTCGACGCCCAGCGCCAGGTGTCGCTGGCCCAGGCGAGCCTGGCGGCGGCCGTGCAGCAGATGGCCAAGGACTACGTCTCCCTCAACGTCGCCATCGGCGGCGGCTATGCCCCGGGCGGCAAGGTCAACTCTGTCTCCGCCACCGTGGCAAAGGGACCCACAAAGAGCTGATAAAGCCATCTCTATGAATGACAAAAGCCCCGGCAACGGGGCTTTTTTTATTGCTTCTCGAAAAATCCCGTGTGCAACACACCCCATCCCACAAAATGGATTCGACAAGCCGGTGCGCTTCAGGTACGCGTGATTAAACGATTAATCAAACGCATCATGAAACCATGGCTCAGTTGCGCCCGGGACCGAACCTCAGCAGGATTGCGACGTCGCTAGGCGTGTCGGTCGCAACGGTGTCGAACGCGCTTTCGGGCAAGGGGCGCGTCTCGGAGCAGCTCGTCGGAAAGATCAGGGAACATGCCGCGGAGCTTGGATATGTTCCAAGCCAGGCGGGTCGGGCGCTGCGCACCGGCCGAAGCGGTGTGCTGGGCCTCGTTCTTCCCGACATCGCAAATCCCCTCTTTCCCAAGATTGCGCAGGCGATCGAATTCGCCGCCGCCTCTGCCGGTTACGGCGTGCTGATCGCCGACTCGCGCGGCAATGTCTCGGCGCAGACCGAAGCAATCAACCGGCTTATCGAACGCGGGGTCGACGGTATGGTGATCGTGCCCCGCCGCGCAACGCGCATATCCGCGGCAAGCTGCCCAGTTGCCGTCATCGACACCGCGTCTACCCCCGGCAACACGGTTGCAGCCGATCACTGGCAGGGTGGCCAACTGATTGCCGCTCACCTCGCTGATCTCGGCCACAAGCGCATCCTCATCATTGGCAACAATCCGGAATCGAACGTGCAGAACGATCGGGCGGGCGGCATCCGTTCAGGTCTTTGTCCGGGCATGAGCGCCGAAACGCTCTGGATCGAAAAGCTTGAACATCAAGCCGGCAGCGGCTGCCCACTCGGTCTTGCAAGAAAGGTCGAAGAGGGCTTCAGCGCCTTTGCCGCCTTGTCCGACCTTCAGGCGCTGAGGGTGCTCACGGAGCTGCAGCGCGACGGCATCGATGTGCCTGCCGAGGCAAGCGTCACCGGTTTTGACGACCTCATCTGGTCTGCGGTCGTGACACCCGCGCTTACCACTGTGAAGATGGACATGGACGCAATTGCCGAGATCGCCGTATCGGCCTTGCTCAACAGCATAAAAACAAACCGCACCCGGGAGGGCGCACTCGTGACCGCCGAGAATGATCGCGTGCCCATGCAACTGATCATCCGCCAATCATCCGGGCCGGCGAAACCGGTTCAAGAAAACCTGCAGATGGAGAACTCATGACATGAAGACATCCCTCATCGCATCGGCAGCGCTGCTCGCGCTTTTCCCGCTCGGCGCCGTGGCGCAGGATCGGGTCCTGACTATTTCCGTCTATGCCTTTGCGCAGGACGACTTCAAGACGCTGGTCTATGATCCCTTCGAAAAGCAATGTGGCTGCAAGCTCGTCGTCGAGACGGGCAACAGCGTCGAACGCCTCGCCAAGATGGAGGCGAACAAGGCAAACCCGGTTGTCGACATGGCTGTCGTCTCGATGGCGGATGCGCTGTCGGCCTCCCGCAAGGGCCTGGTGGAAAAGATCGATCCGTCCAAGCTTACCAACTTCGGCAAGCTCTACGATCTCGCCAAGGACCCGAACGGCGACGGCATGAGCGTCGGCTACACCTTCTATGCCACGTCTATCGCCTATCGCTCGGACAAGATGAAGATCGATACCTGGGCCGATCTCCTGAAGCCGGAATATGTCGGCCACGTCGCTTTTCCGAACGTGACCACCAACCAGGGGCCGCCGGCGCTCTATATGCTCGGCCTCGCGCTCGGCAAGGATACGCCCGACCTCAAGGGACCGATCGAAGCCGTCGGCGAAAAGAAGGATGACATCGTCACCTTCTACGAGAAGTCCTCGCAGCTGATACAGCTCATGCAGCAGGAGGAAATCTGGGCCGCCCCGATCGGCCGTTTCTCCTGGGCGGGCTTCACCAAGCTCGACCTTCCGGTCGCCTGGGCGACACCAAAGGAGGGCCAGACAGGCGGTATGAATGTCATGGTCGTCACCAAAGGCTCGAAGAACCAGGATCTGGCGTTGCAGTTCATGGATTTCTGGCTCTCGACCGACATCCAGACGAAACTCGCCGAAAAGCTGATCGATAGCCCCGCAAACAAGGACGTAAAGGTCTCCGAGGCCGCCGCCAACAACCTCACTTACGGCGAAGACACTGCCAAGAGCCTCAAGCTCATTCCGTCCGCAGCAGCGCTCGACAATCGCGACGCATGGCTGAAGGTTTGGAACGACAAGGTCGGTCAGTAAAGCGCCCATGACACCCGGTTCCGGCTTGCCGGGACCGCCCATTCCGCCGCCGTTGCGAAAGGCGCATCATGTTTCAGAACCGAGCAGAAGCCCTGGCGCTTGCCCTGCCCGCAGCGGTGTTTGCCGCCGTGGTTTTTCTGCTGCCCGTTGCCATCCTGCTATCGGAAGGCTTTCGCCTGGAAGGCACCTGGACGCTTTCCGCCTATGGCGACTTCTTTTCCGGGACGCTGAACCGCACCGTCTTCATCCACACCTTCAAGCTTGGTCTTGAGGTGACGGCCGTTTCGGCGATCATCGGCTATGCCGCAGCTTTCGCCATCGTCAACTTGCCGCCCAAGGGCAAGGGCCGGATGATCGGCCTCGTTACCCTGCCGCTGATGATCTCGCCCGTTGCCCGTACCTATGCCTGGATCGTCATCCTCGGCCGCACCGGTATCGTCAACCAGGCGCTGACCGGCATGGGCCTCAGCGACGGACCACTACGCCTTCTCTTTACTGAAACGGCCGTGTTCATCGGCCTGCTGCAGCTCTTCTTGCCCCTGATGATCCTTTCGCTGATCAGCGCACTCGAAAATATGCCGAAGGATGCGATCCCGGCGGCGCGCGTCCTCGGCGCCAATTGGTTCCAGGTTTTCTGGAAGGTCATCCTGCCGCTCACCCGCGAAGGCCTCGTCGTCGGCGGCACTCTCGTCTTCACCGGTTCGCTGACGGCCTATATTACCCCCGCCGTGCTTGGCGGTTCCAAGGTGCTGATGCTCGAAACACTGCTCTACCAGCAGGTCTCCGTCGCCAATAACTTCGTTTCCGCAAGCGTCATCGCCTTCATGCTGATCGTTATGAGCTTCGCCGCGAACGTTCTGCTGAAGCGCCTGGCAACTGCAAGGAACAAGCGATGACCGCCCGTCTGTTCTCACCGATCGTACTTTTCCTCGTGCTGGCGTTCCTGATCGGGCCATTTCTGATCATCATCGCCGCATCGCTTTCGGCCGGGGATACGCTCGCCTTTCCGCCGCAAGGCCTTTCGCTTCGCTGGGTGATCAAGGTCTTCTCCATCGAGAGCTTCCGCGACAGCTTTTCGATGTCGATGTTGCTTGCAGTCTTCGGAACGCTCGCCGCCCTCGTGCTCGGCATTCCGGCCGCCTACGCTCTGTCGCGCTATTCGCTGCCCTTCGGTGAAACGGTCCGAACCATCGTCTCGCTGCCGATCATCGTCCCGGGCATCATCGTCGGCCTCGCATTGTTGCGTTACCTCGTCGTGCCCTTCGGCTTTAACCTCACACTGGCGCTCTTCTTCGCCCACACCGCGCTCGTCCTGCCCTATGCCGTGCGCGTCGTCTCCGCAAGCCTCAATAATTTGCGCTCAGACATCGAGGAAGCCGCCGTGCTGCTCGGCTCGTCGCGCCTTGGCGCTTTTTTCCGTGTGGTGATGCCGAATATCCGCGGCGGCATTCTTGCCGCCTTCATCCTGGGCTTCGTCACCAGCTTCAACCAGGTGCCGGTTTCGCTTTTCCTGTCCGGCCCCGGCGTCCGCACACTGCCAATCGATATGTTGGGCTACATGGAAACCACTTACGACCCCTCGATCGCCGCGCTCTCCTCGCTGCTCGCCTTCCTTTCCATCGGCATCGTCTTCCTCGCCGAACGTTTCCTGGGACTGTCTCGTTATGTCTGATGCCTATCTTCAACTCGACAAGCTGACGCTGGCCTACGGCGATACGGTCGCCGTGAAGGATCTCGACCTGTCGATCGCCAAGGGCGAACTCGTCGCCCTGCTCGGCCCTTCAGGCTGCGGCAAGACGACGACGATGCGCTCCATTGCAGGTCTGCTCACGCCCGCGTCGGGCCGCATCAACCTCGATGGCGCCGACATCACGCGCGTTTCGGCCAACAAACGCGCCGTCGGCCTCGTCTTCCAGTCCTACGCGCTCTTCCCGCACCTGACGGTCTATGAGAACGTCGCCTTCGGCCTCCGCCTCAAGGGCATCAACGGACAGACCCTCGATACCCGCGTCAACGCCGGCATCAAGTCAGTCGGCCTTTCCAGTTTCGCCTCTCGCAAACCCGCGGAACTCTCCGGCGGCCAGCAGCAGCGAGTGGCGCTTGCCCGTTCCATGGTCATGGAGCCGAAGGTGCTGCTGCTTGACGAGCCGCTCTCCAACCTCGATGCGCGCCTGCGCCTCGAAATGCGCGCAGAACTGCAGCGCGTTCAGAAGGAAACCGGCGTTACGATGATCTTCGTCACGCACGACCAGGCGGAGGCCTTGGCCCTTGCCGACCGTATCGTGGTCATGCTGAACGGCGGCATAGAGCAGATCGGCACGCCGGAAGAAATCTACAACAAGCCGGTCTCCGCCTTCGTCGCCGATTTCGTCGGCTTCGAGAATGTCTTCAAGCTGCAAAACGGCAAGCTTGTCACGCCGAATGGCGCCATTGAACTTTCCCTTCCCGCTCCGCAGGCAGCAGGGCTGGCCTGGCGGCCCGGCACGGTCGCGCTTGGTTCTGGTCCTTTCCAGGGCGCCGTGCGCGGCACCTCCTTTGCCGGCAACACGCGCGAATATCTGCTTGATACGCCGCTCGGGCCAATCAAGGCCGAGGTGGACGCAAGCCTGCCGCCGCACGAAATCGGCGCGGCACTTTCCTTCGACCTACCGCTTGCGGCGGCTGCAACTCTCACGCGGTTCGGGTGACATCATGGGCGTTTGGATCGATACCGATATGGGCTTTGACGACATCGCCGCCATTCTGGTGGTTGATCAGTCTAAGCTTAAGATTGACGGCGTCTCGCTCGTCTTCGGCAACGCGCCGCTGACCCAGGTAGAGGTAAACGCCGCTGGTGCCATACAAACCTTCGGCTGGACATTCCCCATCCATACCGGCCGCGCCCAACCAGTCCTTGGCAAGTTCGAGACCGCCCAGGCGATCCTCGGCGATACCGGCATCCAGACGATCGGAAGAGGCCTGCCAGCAGCGGCGCTTGCAGTGAGCGACGCCTTCACTGCTCTTTGCCGCTGGCTTGAGGCTGACGGTCCGCGCCGTATCCTGGCGCTTGGCCCGCTGACGAATATCGCGGCCGTGGCGCTCGCGCGTCCGGATCTCGCCACCCGCATCACCGAACTCACCTGGATGGGCGGCAGCGTTACTGCCGGCAATCATACGGCCTCGGCAGAATTCAACGCCTTTGCCGATCCCGAAGCGCTGGCGATCGTCATCGCCCATGGCATGCCGCTGCGCATGGTCGATCTCGACCTATGCCGCAAAGTGCTCGCCAGACCGGAAGACGCTGAACCCGTGCGCAGAGCGGGCGGCACGAGGGCCGAACTGCTGGCCGACATGTTTGCCGGTTATATCCGCATCGGCACCAGCCGCGGCCGCCCCGCCATGGCGATCTACGATCCGTGCGCCGCCGTGGCTTTCGTGGCGCCGGATGCTGTGAACTTCCGTCCTGCCCGTATCGATGTCGAGCTGGCAGGCCCATTGACCCGCGGCCGCACCGTGGTCGAGACGCGCGACACGCATGCCAGGTTTAACGCCCAGTTCGCCGCCGATATCGACGCCGAGGCGGCGCGCACCATCATCCTCGCAGCCCTGGTCAACGAGGCCCGCAAATGAACGCACAGCTTGGGCGGGAACCCGCAGACATCAATGATCCGTCGCTGCGCGCCCGCGCCGTTGCCGCCGCAAGGGGTGCTTCCCCATTCGACGCACTGATCACCAGCGGCAAACTGCTCGACGTGGTCACCGGCCGCTTCCGCGATGCGGATATCGGCCTCGTCGGCGCGTTGATCGCCAGCGTCCATGCGCCGGGCACCCGCACCGACGCGACCGAACTTATCGATGCCGCCGGGACGTTCGTTACGCCCGGCCTGATCGATACGCACATGCATATCGAAAGCTCGATGGTGACGCCTGCCGAATATACCGCAGCCGTCCTGCCGCGCGGCGTGACGACGATCCTTTGGGATCCGCACGAATTCGCCAACGTGCACGGTCTTGACGGCGTGCGCTGGGCGATCGAGGCTTCCCACGCACTGCCTTTGCATATGATCCTGCTCGCCCCGTCTTGCGTTCCTTCGGCACCCGGGCTGGAAGTGGCAGGCGCCGACTTCGACGCTTCGGTAATTGCCGGAATGCTGCGGTTGCCTGCGCTCGGTGGCGTTGCCGAAATCATGAACATGCGCGGCGTCATCGACGGCGATCCGCGCATGAACGCCATCGTTCAAGCGGGGCTCGCCTCGGGCAAGCTCGTCTGCGGCCACGCTCGCGGGCTCGAAGGCGCCGATCTCAACGCCTTCATGGCGGCCGGCATCACCTCCGATCACGAGCTGACCTCTGGCGCCGACCTTCTCTCCAAGCTTACCGCGGGAATGACGATCGAGCTCCGCGGCTCGCATGATCACCTCCTTGAGGAATTCGTCCAGACGCTGAACGGCATCGGCCATATGCCGCCAACTGTGACGCTTTGCACCGACGACGTCTTTCCGGATGAACTCGAAAGGGATGGTGGCCTCGACGACGTCATCCGCCGTCTGGTCCGCTATGGTATGAAGCCGGAATGGGCACTTCGCGCTGCGACGTTCAACGCCGCCGAACGCCTGAAACGCACCGACCTCGGCCTGATTGCCGCTGGACGACGCGCAGATATCGTGCTCTTCGAAGACCTGCAGGATTTCAAAGCCCGCACGGTCATTGCCAATGGCCGCGTGACGGCGCAGAACGGCAACCTTACGTCGCCGGTTCATTCGCTCGACTCCGCGCCGCTTACCAATTCCGTCAAGCTTTCACCGCTAAGCGAAGAGGATTTCAAAGTGCCGTCGAAGGGCAATCGCGTCCGCATCGCCACGATCGACCGGCCGCGTTTTACGCAATGGGGCAAAGCCGATGCCGAGGTTAAGGACGGTTTCGTCGTTCCGCCACCGGACTGCGCCATGATTGCCGTCGCCCATCGTCACGGCAGGGCGGATGGCCGTCCGCGCACCGGCTTCCTGAAGGGCTGGGGAAAATGGCGCGGCGCTTTCTGCACCACGGTATCGCATGACAGCCATAACCTCACCGTCTTCGGCGGAAATGCAAGCGATATGGCGCTCGCCGCGAACGCCGTCATCGCGGCCGGCGGCGGCATGGCCGTTGCCAGGAACGGTCAGATCGAATCGTTGCTGCCGCTGCCGCTTTCCGGCCTCGTCACCGAAAAATCGCTTAAGGAGACCGCCTCGGCGTTCCGCAATATTCGCAAGGCAATGGAAAACATCGTCGATTGGCAACCGCCCTACCTTGTCTTCAAGGCCTGCTTCGGCGCGACACTCGCCTGCAACGCCGGCCCGCATCAGACGGACCGAGGGATTGCAGATGTCTTGACGGGAAAGGTGCTGGAAAGCCCGGTGCTGGAGATTTTGTAGCAGACGCCAGAGCTTTGCCGCTCCCCTCATCCGACCGCTCGGGTCAAGGTTCCTCCCGCTGAGGAGAAGAGGAAGGTTAGGGCATCGCCGCGAGTCCCTTCTCCCTTCGGAAAGAAGGTTCCGGTAGGCGAATGGGGAGAAGGCCGCGAGCTCTTATGCCGCCGACGTCAGCTCCTGCTCCACGAGCTTCACCCAATAGGCCACGCCATAGCCGATCGCCGCATCGTTGAAGTCATAGGCGGTATTATGGTGTAGGGCACCGTCGACGGCAGGGCCATTGCCGAGCCACACGTAGCAGCCCGGCGCATTCTGTGCGAAGAATGCAAAGTCATCGCCGGCCGTCGAAGGCGGAAAGCTGGTGCGCACCTTCCCCCCCATTACCGCCCGTGCAGCAGCCAGGGCCTGTTGTGTCGCATAGGCATCGTTGACGACCGGTGGAATGCGCCGCTCGAATTGATAATCCACGGCAATGCCGTACATCGCCGCCGTGCCCTCAGCGAGGCGGCCGATCTCCGCTTCGAGCTGATCGCGCACGTTGGCGCAATAGGCCCGCGCCGTCCCGCCGATCTCGACCGTGTCCGGGATGACGTTGAGCGCCTTGGGGTCACCCGCCTGCAGCGAACAGGCGCTTACGACGGCGGGCTGCAGCGGATCGACGACGCGGCCGACGATCGTCTGCAACGAGGCAAGGAAGGTGCCCGCGGCGGTGATTGGGTCGCGCCCGAGATGCGGTTTTGCGCCATGGGTGCCCGTCCCGCGAAAAGTGATGCGCCAGCTATCCGAAGAGGCAAGCTGCGGCCCTTCGACCACTGCAATCTCGTCGACGGCAAGTCCCGGCATATTGTGCAGGCCGTAGACGGCATCGCAGGGAAAGAGCTCGAAGAGCCCCTCTTCCACCATCCGTTTCGCGCCGCCTCGCCCTTCCTCCGCCGGCTGGAAGATGAAATGCACGGTGCCCGAAAAGCCCTTGACCGCCGCCAGATGACGTGCCGCGCCGAGCAGCATGGCGGTATGGCCGTCATGCCCACAGGCATGCATCTTCCCGGCCACGGTCGATTTATACGACCGCTCGGCAATCTCCGGCATCGCCAGTGCATCCATATCCGCACGAAGCCCGATCACTCGCGTGCCGCTGCCGGCCTGCAGCGTGCCGACGACGCCCGTACCGCCAAGTCCGCGATGAACCTTGATGCCCGCCTCCTCAAGCAGCTCCGCCACGATGCCGCTTGTGCGCTCCTCCTCGAAGCCAAGCTCGGGATGGGCGTGCAGGTCACGGCGCAGCGATGTGAGAAAAGCCAGATCGTCCTTGATCCGCACGGGGATGTTCATGGCCCGGATGTCCTGTCATAAGAAACGGGCGCCCAAAACGGCGCCCGCATCAAGTTATCCTTTGTTCAACAAAGCGGGGCGAACTTCAACCCTCCTCGACGAAGACTTCTTCGCGCTTCTTTTTCACGCTCGGCAGGAAGACGACGATGAGGACTACTGCGGCGATCGCAAGAAGGATCGCGCTGATCGGCCGGGTGACGAAGGTCGTCGGATCGCCGCGCGAAAGGATCATCGCCCGCCTCAGGTTTTCTTCGAGCAGCGGACCCAGCACGAAACCGAGCAGCAGCGGTGCTGGCTCGCATCTCAGCTTGGCAAGCAAGTAGCCGATAAAGCCGAAGAAGGCGACGGAATAGAGATCGTAGACGTTGGAATTGACGCTGTAGACCCCAATCGAGCAGAAGGCCATGATGATCGGGAAGAGCACGTAATACGGCACTGTCAGCAGCTTCACCCAGAGCCCGATCAGCGGCAGGTTCAGGACGACGAGCATCAGATTGCCGATCCACATCGAGGCGATGATGCCCCAGAACAGCGCCGGCTGCTCGGTCGCAACGTTCGGTCCCGGCACGATCCCCTGAATGATCATCGCGCCGATCATCAGCGCCATCACCGGATTGGCCGGAATGCCAAGGGTGAGAAGCGGAATGAACGAGGTCTGCGCACCAGCATTGTTCGCCGACTCCGGGCCTGCGACGCCGGCAACGGCGCCCTGGCCGAATTCCTTCGGCTTGTTTGAGATACGCTTTTCAACAGTGTAGGAGGCAAAGGACGCGAGGATCGCACCTCCGCCCGGCAGGATGCCGAGAGCCGAGCCGATCGCCGTGCCGCGAAGCACCGGCGCGATCATCTCCTTGAATTCTTCGCGTGACGGCAGCAGGCCGGAGACCTTTGCTACCAGCACCGTCCGGGTCTTTTCCCCTTCCAGGTTGCGCAGAATTTCGGCGATACCGAAGACTCCGACGGCAAGTGCCACGAAATTCAAGCCGTCCGCATATTCGCGGATGCCGAGCGTAAAGCGCGGGGTGCCGGTATAGATATCCGTTCCGACGAGGCCAAGCAGCAGCCCGAGCACGACCATCGCCAGCGCCTTGACGACGGAACCATGGGCGAGTGCGATCGACGACACCAGGCCGACGACCATCAGCGAGAAATATTCCGCAGCACCGAAGCGCAGGGCGATATCGGTCAGCGGCGGCGCGAAGATCGCGACGAGGAAGGTCGAGACCGTGCCGGCGAAGAAGGAACCGAGTGCGGCGATGGCAAGTGCTGCCCCTGCCCTGCCGCGCCGCGCCATTTGGTAGCCGTCGATGGCCGTCACCGCGGACGAGGATTCGCCCGGCATGTTGATCAGGATGGCGGTGGTCGAACCGCCGTACTGCGCGCCGTAGTAGATGCCGGCGAGCATGATCAGCGAAGACACCGGCTCAAGCTGGAAAGTGATCGGCAAAAGCATGGCGATCGTCGCCGTGGCGCCAATGCCGGGCAGCACGCCGATCAGCGTACCGAGCAGAACGCCGATCAGACAGAAGAAAAGGTTGGCAGGCGTTGCTGCCGTCGCGAAACCGAGTGCCAGATTGCTGAAAAGTTCCATCGCGGCCTCCTAGAACCGGACCCAGGGGCCAAAACGTTCGAACGGCAATCCGAGGCCGTAGCTGAACACGCCAACGGAAAAGGCCGTCAGCACAACCGAGAGCACAATCGCGTGGAGCACCGTCATCCGATGCGAGGCGAAGCAAGCAATGAAAGCGGTCAGGAAGATCGAAGGCACAAATCCCAGCCCCCGAACCGTCAGCCCAAAAAAGATCGGCGCAGGCAGGATGAACAGCATGCCACGCCAGGCAAGCGGCCCCATCGGCTCGCCCTGCACGCGGATCGCTTGAACAAAGACGACCGCACCGAGAATGATCAGCACCGCTGAAAGCAGCAACGGGAAGTAGCCCGGGCCCATGCGAAGCGTCGTCCCCAAGTCGAGACTGTAGGATTGGATGGCGAAAAATGCACCGGTCGCGACAAGCAGCGCGCCGCAGATCACATTGGTGGTATCGAAACTAACCGATTTCATGGTGTCTCCGTAGGTTGGAGATGGTCCCTAGCGCAAATGGTGTTCCCTCATCCGGTTACCGCCACCTTCTCCCCGCCGGGGAGATGCTACCAGAATCCCTCCCCCCAGTGGGGAGAGGGTTAGCGTGAGGGGCCAAAGGCACTACGCCTCAATCCGCATATTCGCCGGCAGCGTCGATCACCGGCTTCCAGCGGGCGATTTCGCTTTCAAGCTTCGCCTTCAGGGCAGCAGGGGTAGCGTCAGCCTCCGGCGATGGCGCGGTGCCCAGTTCTGCAAAGCGAGCGGCCACGTTCTGGTCCTTCAGCGCAACTTGCAGCGACTTCGACAGACGCTCGTTGACCTCTGCCGGAGTGCCCTTCGGCGTGTAGATGCCGTGCCAGATGCCGACTTCAAAACCAGGCAGACCGGCTTCGACCGCCGTCGGGATATCCTTCATGATGTCGAGGCGCTTCGGCGAGGTCACGGCGTAGGCCTTGATCGTGCCGCCCTTGATCTGCTTGGTCGTGTTGGTCGTCTGGTCGCACATGACGTCGACCTGGCCGCCGAGAAGATCCGTCATCGCCGGGCCGGTACCCTTGTAGGGAACAGTCGTCAACGGCGTCTGGATAGCGCTCATGAACATCATGCCGCAAAGATGCGAGGCTGCTCCGATGCCGGCGTTCGCGACCGTCACGCTGTCCTTGTTGGCCTTCACATATTCAACAAGGCTCTTGAGGTCGGCTGGTTCGAAATCCTTGCGGGCAACGATCGTCATCGGAACTTCGGTGACGAGACCGACATACTCGAAGGCGCCGAGCGTGTCATAGGCGAGCTTGCGGTAAAGCGTGGCGCTGGTGGCCATGCCGATGTGGTGCAATAGGATGGTGTAGCCATCCGGGCTGGCTGAAGCCACCCGTCCCGCGCCGAGCGTACCGCCCGCACCACCGACATTTTCGACGACGATCTGCTGGCCGAGGTCCTTCGACATGGATTCGGCAACGAGGCGGGCAACCGTATCGGTCGGGCCGCCGGCCGAGAAAGGAACGACCATGGTGATGGTGCGCTCTGGATAGGCCTGCGCGGATGCGCCGTTTGCGAGAAGCGAAACGGCAACAGCAGCTGTCATGCCAAGCATGGCTTTCATGATTTTCATCTTTTTCCTCCCTGATGAAAACAAAATACCACCGACGCTTCCCACGCGCCAATGGAGATAGGGCCATTAGCACGCCGCGAACCGGCTACCGCAATCAGCCCCGCTCGGTCCTTCGCCCGAATTCTGCATGGGTGCAGCGCAGCATGGGTCGATTCGGACACAAACGGGTTTAGCGATGTGTGGAAATCCACCCATCGAACTACTCGGAAACGAGCAGCTTCTTGTCCAGGCCGTATTTCTGCATCTTTTCGTATAATGTCTTGCGGGAAATCTGCAGCGACTCGTAGACCGGTTTGAGGCTGCCGCCATGCGCAACAAGGGCGCTTGCGATCACGCTGCGCTCGAACTCGGCCACCCGATCGGCAAGGCCGCTGACCTCGCCCAACTGCCGCTCGCCGTCGAGGCCGAGTACGAAGCGGTCCGCTGCGTTGCGCAATTCGCGCACGTTGCCGGGCCAATCCCGCTGGGCGATGTCGGAAATCACCTCGGGCGGCACTGCCATCTCGTCGCGGCCGTAGCGTGCCGCTGCTTCGCGGACCAGCTGGAGAAACAGCAGCGGGATATCCGGCCGCCGCTGCGCCAACGCAGGTACGTGCAGCGTTACGACATTCAGCCTGTAGAGGAGATCGGCGCGGAAACGTCCCGCAGCGACTTCGGCTTCGAGATCGACCTTGCTGGTCGCAATGAAGCGCACATCAAGCGGCACGACCTCGTTCGAGCCGAGGCGGGAAATGACGCGCTCTTGCAGCACTCGAAGAAACTTTGCTTGGAGGTCAAACGGCATCGATCCGATTTCATCGAGCAGGATCGTGCCGCCGCGCCCGTGCTCGAACTTGCCATAACGCGGCCGCACCGCACCGGGAAAAGCACCTGCCTCATGGCCGAAGAGCTCGCTCTCGATAAGGTTCGCAGGCAGCGCCGCGCAGTTGATCGCGATGAACGGCCGGCTCGCTCGGGCACTGATGTCATGGAGCGCCCGGGCGACCACCTCCTTGCCCGCGCCGGTCTCGCCAACGATCAGCGTATCGGCGTCACTCGCCCCGATTGCCCGGATGCGGTAGCGCAATTCCACCATCACCTGCGTACGGCCCGGCAAACGCGCCTCGATATCGTCGCGCTTTCCGGCCACGGCCTTGAGCAGCCGGTTTTCCAGCACGAGGCTGCGGCGTTCCATGGCCCGCCTTATCACTCCCGCCAGCATCTGCGGCGTGAACGGCTTTTCGATGAAATCATAGGCGCCTTCGCGCATTGCCTTCACTGCCAGCTGCACGTCGCCATGGCCCGTAACGAGGATGACAGGCACTTCCGCGTCGATCTCGCGGATCTTCTGCATCAGAGTCATGCCGTCGGTGCCCGGCATGCGGATATCGCTGACCACGACTCCGGCGAAGCTATAGCCAATCAGCTCCAGCACATGGTCAGCATGGGAAAACGTCTCGACGTTGAAACCCGAAAGCTCCAGCGCCTGCGCCGTCGACCGGCGCAGCTCTTCCTCGTCGTCCACCAGTAGAATCTTCTGTTCGCTCACTCTGCGGCCTCCGGCATTATGCCCGTCGCCGATTGCAGATCGATGCGGAACACAGCACCTCCCTCCGGATGATTGGAGGCCGCCAGGCTGCCGCCGAAATCCTTGATGATGTTGTAGGAGATCGAAAGCCCGAGCCCCAGTCCCTTGCCGACGCCCTTGGTCGTGAAGAAGGGATCGAAGATGCGCTCGGCAATCGCCGCCGGCACGCCCGGTCCATGATCGCGTACCGTCAGCACCACCTTGCCCTTTTCCTCGCAGGCCGTCACCTCAATCCGCCGGTCCTCGATCCCTTCGACGGCATCTGCCGCGTTCGAAATCACGTTGACCAGCACCTGCTGCAAGCGAACGGACCCGGCCCGGACGACGGGTGGGCGGATGCCGAGATCGACCCGCAGGTCAGCATCCGCCGCCTTCAGCCGCCAGGCGATGATCTCCAGCGTATCGCGGATCGCCTCGTCGAGCGGCACCGGTCCGAGCTTCTCGTTCGGCTTGCGCGCGAAGTTGCGCAGATGCTTGCTGATGGATGCCATGCGGTCGATAAGCCCGCCGATGCGCTGGATATTGTCCTGCGCTTCTGCAGTCCGCCCGCGGTCCAGAAGCACGGCGGCGCTGTCCGTATAGGTCTTTGCGGCGGCAAGCGGTTGGTTAAACTCGTGGGAGAGTGCCGCCGACATCTGGCCGAGGCCGGCAAGCTTGCCTGCCTGGATGAGGTCGGCCTGCGTCTGGCGAAGCTGTTGTTCGGTCAGCCGCCTCTCTGCGATCTCTTCTTCGATGCGGCTGTTGACGCGGGCAAGGTCGGCCGTGCGCTCCTCGACGCGCCGCTCCAGCTCGTTGCGCGCTTCCGCCTGCAAATGCATGCGCTCGTTGAGCCGCATCCGCCGCTGCCGGAGAATCGCGATCGCCAGCCCGGCGATGCAGAGAATGAGGAAGACGGCGCCAAGTGCGGTGCGCGCCTGCGTACGAATGGAACCGGTGTCCATCAGCACGTTCACGGTCCAATCCTCGGCCGGCATATAGTGCGAGAGCACCAGATATTCCTTTTGCACACCTTCTTCGACGAGCGACATCAACTCATGCTCTTCGAAATGGCTGCGCGTGATCGGCAGCGCGGTCAGCCTCGCATTCGCGTAGCGGCGGGACGCCCCGGTGCGCGCGATGCGGTCTGAGGTCAGGGGCAGAATGCCGTTGTAGAGCCAATCCGGCTTGCCCGACATGAAGATGATGCCCTCGGGGTCCGATACGAAGATGCGGTATTCGCCGCCACCCCACGAAGCTTCGATCATGTCGATATCGACCTTGAAGACGATGACGCCGCGGATTTGCTCGCCTGCATGGATCGGCGAGGCAAAATAATATCCGCGTTTCAGCGAGGTGGTTCCGAGCGCATAGAACCGGGACTGGCGCCCGGCAACGGCATCCTGAAAATAGGGGCGATAACTGAAATTCTCGCCGACGAAGCTGCCCGGCAGGTCGAAATTGCTTGCTGCAATCGTCTCGCCATCCGGCTTGATCACATAGATATCGGAGGATTTCAGAAGCCCGTTGATCTCCTTGAGATAGAGATTAGCCGCATCGCGCAGCGCCTGGTCCTGCGGGCGGCTGACCAATTCCTTGATGTTGTCGTGATCGGCAATCAGCGCCGGCAGCGCCTCATAGCGGTTCAGGTGTCCGCTGAGCGCGGAAACAGCGAGCCGCAGCGCAGTTCCCGCCTGCGATGACGCCTCGCCCATATAGGCGCGTGTTGCCACCGCCCCGCCGTAGTAGAAGAACGCGAAGACGACGAACGGCACCAAAAACAGTGCGGCTATCAGCCTGTATCTGGACGACAGGTCAGCCTCCTCCCCTTCCTGCCTCCACTCCTGGGAGGCATACCCGACGCTGCAAGTCTAGTGACCGGATAACGGATTTCCAAGAGGCGCCTTGCCTTGACTCATCCGGAGCCCGGATGTCCTATTGCGCCAACGCGATGAGGACACCCCGCATGAGCGACGAGCAAACCCCCGCCGACAGCAAACTCACCACCTCGAAGCGCCGCTGGGCCGCCGAAGGCAAGTTCCTGACAGGTCGCATCAGCCGTCCGGAAACCGAGCGCCTGCCGCCTGGCCAGCATCTCGTCAAGAACTGGCCCGTCCTTGACCTCGGCCAGCAGCCGGTCATCTCGCTGGACACATGGCGTCTGGAAGTGCGCGGGCTCGTCGAGACACCGCTCGACCTCACCTGGGCGGCCTTTCAGGCGCAGGAGCAGAGCACCAAGGTCAGCGACATTCACTGCGTCACCACATGGTCGCGCTATGACAACAAATGGAAAGGCGTTTCGACACGCGATCTTCTCGATCTCGTAATGCCGAGGCCGGAAGCCAATTACGTCATGCTGACGAGCTATGACGGTTATACGACCAACCTGCCGCTTTCCGATTTCGCGGCGGAGGATGCGATCCTCGCGACATCATGGGAAGGCCTGCCGCTGACGCGCGATCACGGCGGCCCCATGCGCTTGGTCGTGCCGCATCTCTACTTCTGGAAAAGCGCCAAGTGGCTTCGCCGCATCGACCTCATCCCGGCCGACGAGGCCGGCTTCTGGGAAAAGAACGGCTACAACATGTACGGCGACCCATGGCGCGAGCAGCGTTATACGGACGACTGACGGCCAAGCAGGCGCTTGGCCGCAAAGTACACGCCGAAGAGAATGCCCACAAGCGAAGATAGCACCGCCATGCTTGCTGCGTGCATCGGGATTTCGCTCCAGCGCGGGCGCACGATATCCGCCGTGTTGAACGCCTCGCCGCTGAAACGGCAGGTGATCAGCGAAAGCCCGCGCCGCACCATCTCGGCATCGGCATCCGCAATGATCGCCGATGCGGCCCCGGCTTCCTGCGGCATGGCGCGCATGGCGATCAGCACGGCCTTGGCCGCCGCCAGATAAGCATGGGCGCATTCGTTGAACGGGCTCCGCTCGTCGGCGACGCTGCCGGGCATCCGCCCCCAGAAGCAGTAGGAATACTGGATCTGCGCATAGTTCAGCACGCGCCTGAACGGCTCGTTCGTATCGGTCGCCTGCGAGGCGAGATTGATGATCCGGTTCCGATAGCCGGCGATAACCGCCATCTCGCCATGCGAAATTTCGGGGATGGGGATGCCGGCATGGCTGCCAGCGGAACTGCTGTTGTGTGCTGAGGCGTTTCCGGCGGCGGACAAGAGAAGTGCTGCAAGACCTAGTTTCGCGAGCCATGGCTTCGCGGAATTTGGATATTGAGATTGCCGCAACATTGCCAAGCTTTCCCTCATCCCTGTGAACCACAGTGATGAGGAGTTCTCTTTTGACGAGCCACGACGAGGCAACGCACTAGCCTGGATTACCGGAATGCCGGACGCAGTCGCTTTTCGGCCAGCACTCCGAAGACAATCCCAAGCGCCGCCCACAGAATGACATGCATGCCGAGCGAGGCGGTGCGAAAACGCCAGAGCACCATGGCCGAATAGTTTTCCGGCACCTCGTTGATTGGCGGCAGCAGGTACTGAACCAGGCCGATGAAGACGAGATAGGCGGCACCTGCGAGGATCGCCGCATTCCAAATGCCGAAGCGCGCAGAGAGATTGCGCGCCAGCCCCACTGCGGCAATCAGCGAGGCAACGGAAACGAGGATCATCAAGAAGAACACCTCGGTGCGAACGCCGATCGTATCGGGATTGCCGACCGCAGGCGGGTTGGCGGGGTACTTGATCGCCGGAACGAGAACGATCGCCACAAAGGCGGCAAGCGCAATAACTGCGGCCGTTCCGCGCGCGCCGAGCCGGCTGAAACGCCCATGAACGAAGGCGAAGGCAAGAGCAAAGAGGCCACCAACCGCAATTGCATAGGTCATGACGCCGGTGAAGAGGCCCAGACCGGCCTGTGTGGCGCGGCTGACGAGTTCCGGCTCAGCGGTTTCGCCTGCGGCCAGGGCAGCGGCTTCTTCGAAGGCAATCGCCTGATCGACCAGCGGCTCACCGAATGTATAGGCAAAGGCAAAAACCAGGATGCCAGCGATCGCCCCCGCGAGCATGCCACGGAGCAAAAGATTTCCAACCATGTCTGTCGTCCTTTAGTGGCAGGGGAAGCCGAGAAGGTGGCGGCCGTCATGCACGAATTCGTGGACGTAGCCGCCGGAAAACAGCGCCATTGCGCCTTCTTCCGTGCCGACGAAATAGATGGCGATGATCATCAGCAAGCCCCCGAAGATCGCCCAGGGCAGGATTTCTCCTACCGGGATCGGCGCCGGTGCTGCGATGGGCTGAAGAGCGGTGTCAGACATGTTTTCCTCCTGGAAGACGCGTTCAGTCGAAAGAGCGTTGTGCGGTAGGGTCTGACTTCCAGCCTGCTTTCGCATCCTGGTCACAGTGGCGCGACCGCGCCGGATTTTCACCGGCTTCCAAACCCGCAACATGACCGTTATATCTGCGCGCGGAGAACTGTCAACGAGACTTGATCTCGCTCCCCACTGCATTTCCGGAGATCGAAGGAACGTGCATACCCGGCTCACCTGGATCTGCCACGGCGTAACAAGCGCCGGTCGCAACGGTCGCTTTCCACTCGACGAACCGCTTGAAGAAAGCGCCGTCGCGCAGACGCGGGCAATTGCCGGTTGGCTGCAGCTTGCCGATCGAGTCCTGACGAGTCCGGCGCTGCGCGCGCGCCAGACTGCGCAAGCGCTCTCGCTCGACTCTCTTCCCGATCCTCTGCTTGCCGATTGCGATTACGGCCGGTGGGGCGGGATGGCGATCGCCGATCTGCAAATGCAGGAACCCGAAAATCTGCTCGCCTGGATGAGCGATCCGGAATCGGCCCCGCATGGCGGCGAAAATATTAGGCAGCTCGCAAGCCGGGCAGCCCAATCGATGGAAACGCAATCGGTGCTCGGCGGCCACGTCATCGCCGTCAGTCACGCCGCGCTCATCCGCGCTGCGATCCTGAACGTGCTTCAGGCGCCGCTTTCCTCTTTCTGGCTCGCGGATATCGAACCGCTGGCCATCATCCGCATGACCCATAACGGCCGCCGCTGGGCGCTTCGCTTCGGCGACTGAAGCCGCTATATAGCTAATTTTTCAAGCAATAAATTAGATCAGCCTTACGCAAGCAAGTTGCGTCATAGCTATTGAACCCGGTTTACCGGGCGCTAAGTCCTTGCCCCGAGGAGACCGGCCATGACCTATGATTGGAGTGGGGAGCGTACACGGCGCATGCGTCTTTTGCGGATCGCGACCGCCGTTGTTCTCGTCGCCCTGGTTGTCAGCATTCCATTGCTGATGACATAGGCGAAAAAGGCGAGCAGCCGTCAAGCTGCTCGCCATTCTTTAACTCTGTCGAACGGGAACGCACGCAGCACTCTGCGATCAAACGATGATCACCAGGATTTCTTGGACTGTGGCGACATTCCTTTTAGTGCTTGATAGTCGTGCCGGTCACCGACACTGGATCGCTGGCCGGAAACGTATCCTCGAGCCCCTCGTCAAGCTGCTCCTCGAGGGTCGATCGATCATGGGACGCGCGCGCACTCAGCCTGACGCTCATCGTTTCGCCCTCCGGGGCCTTGGAAGAGGCGATTTGGCTCATCACCTCCTTTGCCTTTTCTATGGCATTCTGCCGATTGAGCGAACGTTCGGCATCGTTCTTCAACTGCACGGAAACGACCTCGCCGCCGTCGCCGACGAATTCGACCGTAAAGCCAGCCTTCCCGCCGCCGACGGGGATAACCTGTGTTCCAACGACCTGCATTGGGGATTTCCTCTTTTTGAACGCCAAAAAGGAAAACGAAGATACCGCCCGCTTGGTTCCAAGCACTGAGGATCATCGCGGCTACAACATTGGAGTGCCTGACCTCTGCGATAGGTGAAGTTTTGTACCGGATACATAGGTGACACTTTTCGCGTTGCCGGAAGGGCTGGAAGAATTATTTCTCGGCGCCATTTACTGGATTCTAATAAAGGCAATGGAGTTTAGGAGCATGATTCGGTGAGGTCCCACGTTTTGTCAGCCCGAGAGACGTCGAAATCGAAGGCAACGGCGATATCGACACGCTGAGAAAGCCGAAGACCTCGCCGGTCATGCTTCTAAGCAGCAAGTGGCGAGTGCCGCTATGACTTCCGGGGCGTGGCGCACGAGACATGTTGACGCGCGATGCGCGTGATGACGCATTGGGAAAAGAAGCCCCGCAAGGGGACGGGGCTCAAGATATGATGAGCAGCGCCCTAGAGCGGGCGACGTCGGAAAGTACGCTTCATAGCTCGCATCTTCAAGATGCAGAACTAAGGCAAAAAGCTGCGTCTATGGCCAAGTCTCCTCGTTCGAAGCCTCTTCTTTCCACCGAAAGGCCTCTCCGGCGTCGTGCATCGACGGCAAACGATCGCCTGCGCCGTGCTGGTAAGATGATGGTGGCCGTGCGGCATGTCGTCGACGGCGAGCCTTTCGTGGGCAGCGGCGTGTTTTTCAGATGGCTCATAGTGCCGCGTGGCGACTGCAACGGCGCTCTTTCGGCTTCCTGCAGCGGCACTGCCCGCAGTTCGTGGACACCTGAAATTCCAGATCAGCAGCCGGCGGGAATTCAAACCCCCCAAAAGTTGCGCCTCCGCCACTTTGACAGACCTCGCTCCATATATCTGCAGAAATCCGCATTCGGTGGAAAGCTTGCGGGCAGAATTTCGGCGTCGATACGACCGGCCAGGCACGCCTTAAGCTCACCAGTGCTGGCACTATGATCCAATCCTCGAATTTGATCTAGAAAAGGTCGGACTTACCAAGGAGCTTTGATTTCAGATGCCCGTCGGGTCTCGTGCAGAGATGCGCTCGTTATCGGTGGGCGCTTTTGCAGGAGAAACCAGTTCTCAGGAACGCGGCCACGAATAGATCGTGCCGGGCCTCCAGCCCCGTGGAAGGCTGCTACCAAGCAGTGGGTTATCACGCAGTTGCGAGCGTCGCTTGCTGGAGCTGCGTTAGTCAGTCGGAGGCCAATGGTATCTTTAGTGGAACGCTAATATACTTAGACGCTCGAACGAGCAGCGCCTGCCGAATGCTTGAGGAATGCCATGCGAAGATTCATCTTCACGGCAATGTGTATCGCCACTGCAACGGCCGCTAACGCCCATGATTGGTACGAAGACAAGATTGACCCACAGATGAAATTCAAGTGTTGCGGTGGTTCTGATTGCCGCGCCATACCTCGGTCTTCGGTGCGGTCCAGGATCGACGGTGGTTACACTTACTTGCCGCATAATTTCACCATCCCACGGGACCGTGTACAGGACTCCCCAGACGATCAATACCATATCTGCGAGAATACCTACGTCATAACTAATCAGCTGTATTTGCGTTGCTTTTTTGCACCTCGCGTCAAGGTCTCTCTACTTCACCCACGTTAAGGTAAATACTGCGCGTCGCTGCCGGAATCGAAGAGATGGCCACAGACACGCATAAGCGGCGGGCTCCACACCGTCGATGCTCGCGGCAGACCTGAGAAACGCCCAGGCTTTGAAAGGCCTTTGATTTTGACGCGTGCGATGTGATCGACGTCTTTTGCCACCGATGCAAAAGCGGCCGAGGCCCATTCGGCCGGAGTGGACAAGCTCACGCTGCGCGGCGAATGCGTTTGCAGCCACGTTGGAAGGAAACGACGCAATAGTTATAAGCTGGGGTTGTGACTACGCTTCAACGACGACCGGCCGGAGACGCTCTTTTACCTCGATCCGCCGTAGTTCGGCAGCGAAGGCGACTACGGGGCGCTGTTTAGCCGGGAGCAGTTCGAAGTGATGGCGGAGCGCCTCGGTCGCATCAAAGGCAACGTCACCTAGTCCTCTGACCCTCCGAAGTGCCCGCCATGAGCTTCATCGTAACGGTGGAGCGCATTCAGATAGCCTGAAAGCGCTTCTGCTAGCGGACGCGACAAGCCTGTCTGGAGATGGCTCTTCCAGGTGGCTATCTCGTCGGTATCACTGTCGACAACGCGGTATTTGGCGTTGCCCTCTGCCTCGATGCGATACTTCATGACCCAGTCACCCAGCGGGTTTTGATGATGAACTAGATATCGCCAGAACGATTTCAACCGCCCTTGTCGAACAGTTCGAGCGGCGAAGCGGATTAATTAATCCGGCCGACTTGGTTCCAACATCATGTCTCGAAAGGAGAGCGAGCCACGAACTTAGGGGCGCTCACCGCTTCTGCCGGCACAATGACAGACGATCAAAAGAGAGCAAATTAGCCAAAACGGCTTAGGCCCTCGTGCCTTCGGCGGAGGCGCCGGGTTCTCCGAAGCCGAATGCCTCCTTCTCAGGGCATCGATAATCTCATGGCGCTCGCTTCATCAAGATGTCCTAGCGGCAGAGTTTCAGCAATAACAGCGACCTTGTGCGTCTGCGTATCGACAATCGACCAGCTGCCATCCCGTCGCGTCTGGCGTAACACTGCGGGCGTATTCGCATATTCACGTCGGCCTCTGCCTCTCGGTCATGCTCACGACTAGCTGTTGCAAGCTATCTTCGATAGTGACGCCGTGCTGATAGAAATAAATGATCTGGCTTGCGAGTTCGACGCGCTCATAATCGCTCGTTATGTGCCCGCTAGCGCAGATATCATCAAAGACCCTCTTGCAGATCTCAATATCTTCGGTAGCGAAATAGCCTCTGCTCATGCTCGGTTCCCTAAACCGCGGGTAAAGCGGCCTTCACGAGAACATATGGTGGCAAGGGCTCGTAAGAGAGGGCAAAGCGAGCCCAAGCCACTGGCTCAGTACTTAGGGATCATCCCCACAGATCACGCAGCTTCAGCGACTGGTGGGAAGATGAAACGCGTGATCGCAATAAACCGGCGGGGGAGGGAAAAGTTCCCTGCGCGCATCCTATCATCACCGTGCGCCGGCGGTTTGAAGAGAACCACCCTCGTCCGTTGGCGATCCGATGGTTTCTCAGAATCAGCCAGGAAGAAAACTCTTTCCTGCTACAATCTACGAATATCCTCAGCGGCCGGCGTTGGCAGCGGCTTCGTGAACCACGAAGATCCACGCTCTGACCGATGGCCAATGCCGGCCGATCGCTTAAGTCGGCGACGAACTTCTTTGCCTCCGTTTGCCTCGCAGCTACCTCTACTACTGGCTACGAGTGCAAGCCGGCGGATCGTTCACAAGACCTTCCTCATCCGCAACATTGGTACGCCCGCTCCGCCTCTATGGTCGATGACTTCTTCAATCGCCTCAAAGCCGCAGGCCCGATAGAGCGGTTCGCCGGCCATTGTTGCCATAAGCTCGACACTTGTGAAGCCTTCGCCGCGGGCGGCGTCCTCGCACAGCGTGAGGATTAGACGACCCACGCCTCGGCGGATGAAGCTTGGATGCGTATACATGGCACGCACGCGCGCAGCGTCTTTCGTGGCGTCAAGCAGCGCTGCATCGCGCCCGGGTGAACGGTCGCCGCCGTAGAGGGTTGCGCGCCGGCTCCATCCGCCGCACCCGGCTAAGACGCCATTTTGCTCCACAATAAAATATGTTCCATCATCAATGAGTTGCGTATCGAGCCCCATGATTGCTCGGCTCGAAGCGATCTGCTCCTCTGTGAGGAAAGGCTTCTGAAGCTCGCCGATGGCTGCATCTATCAGTACAGCCAGCGCCGGCATATCGGCAGGTGTGGCCAAGCGATGGTCTAGTCTGATCCTCGACATTCTTCCGCAAGTCCAGTGCAACCGCTTGAAGCTAGCACAAGATCGTCACAATGATGAGAAGAAACCTAAGGCATAGTCGGGGTTGAAGCTTCCTGATGACCTGTCATGAGTCCGAATCCGAGCGTCCGAGCCGCCCTTCGATTTTTGCTCGTAAAGCTCTTCGAGCTTCCTCGATGCCTCTCGCCCGGTGGGCGCCCAGTCGACTCTCGCCATCGTATTCGTCTCAAGCGCTCGCCGAAGCTCTCGGCCGCGCTATGCGGATCGAGCAGTTCAAGCGGCCGATAGAATAGTATCCCCGCTGAATTCGCGGTGGATATTTGCGCATTGCGTGATTTAATTGTCGGATGGCAAAGCCCCCGCGTTCCAGGCCTCTTCAGGCCAACGACCAACCATTGCGAACGCGACCGCGAAAGCCTCGCGATCCGGCGCAGCCGAACCTTCCCCTCGATCCCATGCCGGACCGCATCGAGCCGTGCCTGGCTCTTCCCAAGCCGAAGCCGCCGAAGGGTGAGCAGTGGTTTTATGAAATCAAATGGGACGGGTATCGCCTGGCGGTGCATATCGAGCCTCAGCGCGTGCGCATCATCACGCGCGGCGGCCATGACTGGACGCATCGTTTTCCCGCGATCGAGCTGGCCGCCAAGCAGCTCGACGTCGCGACAGCGATCCTCGATGGCGAGGCAATCGTGGTCGATGAGCGTGGCCGGTCCGATTTCGGGCTGCTGCAGCAATCGCTCGGCGGCCGGAGCGGCAAGCGGACTTCCAGCGAAGCGCTTTTCGTGGCGTTCGATCTGCTCTATTTCGACGGGCATGATCTGCGGCAACTGGAGCTATCTTCGCGACGCCATCTGCTCGAAGGGCTGATCATCGATCGGGAGGGCGTCATTCGGCTGTCGGAGGAGTTCGAGGCGGACGGCGACAGGATGCTGGAGCTTGCCTGCGAGCATGGGCTCGAAGGCATCATTGCCAAGGATCGCCGTAGCGAGTACCGCTCCGGCCGTCTCGGCGACTGGGTGAAAATCAAGTGCTTGCAGAGCGACAGCTTCGTGATCGTTGGCTATGAACCTTCCACGGTCGCGCGGGCCGGCATCGGCTCGTTGCTACTGGCAGCGCGCAAGGGTGACGGCCTGGTTTATGTCGGCAATGTCGGGACCGGCTTCAACGAACGCACGGCGCGGGAGCTGCGCGAAAAGCTCGACCGGCTGAAGGTTACGAAACCGCCGGTCACATATGACGGAAGACGCAAGGGGCTGGTCTGGGTGCGGCCTGCGATGATTGCCGAGATCGAGTATCGCGCGTGGACGCACGATGGGAAGCTGAGACATGCTTCTTACAAAGGTCTGCGGGATAAAGAGGACGACGCCACGATTTATGTGCTGGACCAGTAGCGTTCTTCGAATCGCCTTTGAAGGCTCCGAGCAAATCGGACTAGAACTCGACATCTACGCTCAGGCGATGAACTAATGATGGCCGGGGTAACCTGGAAATAGCCCCGCCTTAACGTTCTACGATCTCGAAGTCGTTAATGGCCGCAACTGCCCTTATGACTGCGATGCGGGCCTGCGCGCTTCGGTTCAACGCGAGCCCTTTTCGCACCGCGCGACAGGGGACTCTGATAATCTCCATGGCGGTGGGTTCATCAAGGCGCCTTAGCGGCAGTGTCTCAGCAATGACAGCGATCTTGTGCGTCTGCATATTGACGATCGACCAGCTGCCATCCCGTAATACTGCGGGCGTATATTCACGTCGGCCTCTGTCTTTGACCTTGGACGAAGGTGGATTGATGGGGAGGAATAGCGGGCCCGGGGGCGGGCCCGCAGTGCATTCAAGTTATTCGACGACCTCGATCACCGCGCGGGTCTTTGGATTGACGAGCACGCGCTTTTCGTTGACGATCACATAGCCGTAATCGGGCTGATCGGGGATCGTGTGGATCTCGACCGTGTCAGGAAGCGCCGTACCGACTGCAACTTCACCTTCAAACGTGACCGATGGCGATTTCTGCTCAATAACGTAGGTTCTCACCTCGCCGGGAACGGTGACCGTCGTTGTCTGCGCGACCGCCGCTCCCCCGAGCGACAGAAACAGCGATACGGCAGTGATGACCAATTTGTTCATGTTATCCTCCCAGGATCTAGTGTCCGGATAAAACGCTACCGATAGGATATAGTTCCTCCGGTGCACGGAATGAGTGCGGCGACGCGGCCTTGTGTTCCGGCCGCGCTCGTAGCCTGGGTAGCGTGTGAATAGCCGTGGCCTTAACGTTCTCAGCTGAATCTGGAAGTCGCTGATGGGCGGTCTGCCTTGATGAGTCCGATGCCCTCGGCAGCGCCATGCGGATCGAGCAATTCAAACGGCCGATAGAATAGTATCCCACTGAAAACAAAAAAACCGCTGTCGATCGGCGGGGTAAAGAGGAGTGACGAATACCGCTCATAGGGGTGTGCGGCTCTTGTAAGATGGGTGAGACGATCTCTCGTTAAACTACCCCAAAGGTATTAGTGCGATTCCGCACAAAAAGCGGCCCTGCGTACGGGGTGTTGAGCAGGGCCAGGTCGCCGGCTAGATGCGCGAGCGTAGATGGTGCCGCGCATCCACTCAATTCAACGACTTAACCGCCGAGAGTGTTCCGCCAGCACATAAAAAAGCCCCGCCAAATGAAGCGAGGCAGGCCCTTGGAGAGGATTAGTCCTACAGGCACAAGTGTCTGCTGGCGGATCGCACAGCCATGTGCAAGGGCTAAAGCACGATTACAGGAGATTTTGGCCGTGCGATCCATTCCGCCGAACATTCGAGGCGGTTGAATGTTCCTAGTCGTCCGCTTCTCCCGATCAGCATTTCATCGTCGAGGAGCTGAATTTCCTCGCGAATAATACTGCTGAGGCTGCCGAGAAGAGCAGCTAGTTCGAAATCACGATCGTCGGTTGCCCTCGGCCCTTTCGACGTAAAACTGGCAAATGTGCCGCTTTCCCTTCAGCACTTCTAAACTCGGCATGACACTGGTCTTCTGCGTCGGTGTTGAGCATGCATACTCGCTGTATCGGGAAGAGCAAAGACCCCACGGACCCTCTTAGCCGTGGTTACAAATCGAAAAGCGCGGCGGAACACTTCTTCGACTCCCATTAGGTCGTCAGGCTTACCGAGCATTAAGAATGGAGAACCACGATGAAACGAATCTTATTTGCATCGGCTATGCTGGCCCTGTCGGCAGGCATTCCGCTTGCCCAGACGAGCACAACGACCGGCACGACAACAACGACGACGACTACGACCAAACCCATCACTACCGATAAGGGAACCGACACTACTACCACTGGCAGCACTACGAACTCGAACTCGGCTAAGGACTGCGCACCTGGCCAACAGCCCGGAAGCGCGAAGCAGGCGGCACCGGGGCAGCAGGACACTGACGCCAACACTGCCGCTCCCGGCCAAATGAAGAAGACGACTAAGTGTTAATAGGCCAATATCCGCGGGCACGGCCATGCTCCTTGGCCGGGGAACGTGGGAACAGCCCCGGCCTAAATTCCGTTACCGTCCATGCAGCGCTTTGATCTGCTCGTATAGGTCTTCGAACTTTCTTAAAGCCTCTCCGGGCCGTTGTGGCTGACGACTTAACCCTTTATCGATTTCTTACCTGCGGCTTTTCCGGAAGCTTCTTTCTGCGGGAAGCTTCTTTCTTTCGGTACGGCATGGGCGTCACCTTCGCGGATGCTATCCGGAGGATCGGGACGATTATCTGGGACGTTGAACCACGACGCAAACGGGATCATCTCAAATCCCTGCCCTGCAAGGGGCTAGTTGCCCAGGTAGAGGTCAAATCCCTTTCGCGCAGAGCATCCATGATTTCCATCATCGTGGACTCTTCGAGATGCTGGAGCGGCAGAGTGCTTTCCGCGATGAGAACGATCTCCCTGGTCCTCATGTCAACGATCGACCAAGTGGCGTCGCGGCCACGTTTCGCAAAGTAGGGAGCGCATACTCGAATAATCACGTGCGATCCTTCATTACAAAGAGCCCCGACGAATCGGGGCTAGTTGTTGACGAAGAGGAACGTCGGTCGACGTTCTGAAGATAAACGCATGAGAGGGATCATTGGTTTCGGCACGCTACCGAAACAAGAAGCACTGAGGCGGATCGCACGGCCGCGTGCAAGGGGTTAAAGCAAGGTGACAGGAGACCTTGGCCGCACGATCCATCCGCCGAACATCCCAGGCGGTTGGATGATCCTAGTTGTTCTCTTCATATTCCTGATCAACAATTTCATCTTCGAGGATCTGAGTGTCCTCGCGAGTATTGCGAGGGCTGCCGAGGAGATAGGCCAGCTCAAAATCACGATCTTCGGTAGCGTTTGCGGCTCGCGCTCGACCTTCTCGACGTAAAATTGACAAATGTGCCGCTTTTCCTTCAGTACTTCTAAACTCGGCATGATAGTGGTCCTTTGCGCCGGTGTTGCGCATAGGCATACCCACTGCATAGGGAAGAGCAAAGCACCAGGATAAGGATGAGCGAGAGCTGGCTATGAATGTTCCCGCTTGAATAGAAGGAGGCTCGCGCTGGCCATCGATCAACGCGAGCCCATTTCGCGCCGCGTGACAAGAGGGGAAGGGGTTCGCCTCCGTCACGCACTAATCAGAATGACAGCCGATCAAACGAGAGCAAATTAGTTAAAACGGCTTAGGCCGTCGTGCCCTCGTGCCGTTGTGCTGTCGGCGGAGGCGCCGGGTTCTCCGGAGGCCGAATGCCTCTCTCTCAGGGCATCGATAATCTCCATGGCGGTGGATTCATCAAGGCGTCTTAGCGGCAGAATTTCAGCGATGACAGCGACCTTTTGCGTCTGGGTATTGACGATCGACCAGCTACCATCCCCGTCGCGTCTGGCGTAATAATGCGGGCGTATATTCACGTCGGCCTCTGTCTTTGACCTTGGACGAAGGTGGATTGATGGGGAGGAATTAGCGGGCCCGGGGGCGGGCCCGCAGTGCATTCAAGTTATTCGACGACCTCGATCACCGCGCGGGTCTTTGGATTGACGAGCACGCGCTTTTCGTTGACGATCACATAGCCGTAATCGGGCTGATCGGGGATCGTGTGGATCTCGACCGTGTCAGGAAGCGCCGTACCGACTGCAACCTCACCTTCAAACTTGACCGATGGCGATTTCTGCTCAAGAACGTAGGTTCTGACTTCGCCGGGAACGACGACCGTCGCTGTCTGCGCGACCGCCGCCGCGCCGAGCGACAGAAACAGCGATACGGCGGAGATGACCAGTTTTTTCATGTTATCCTCCAGGATTTTCAGTGTGCCGGTAAAACGCTACCGATAGGATATCGTTCCTCCGCTGCACGGAATGAGTGCGGCGCGACCCTGAGTACCGGCCGCTTTCCTTGGCCGGGGTACCATGGGAAATAGCCCCGGCCTTACCGTTCTAAGCTGAATCTGAAAGCCGCTGAAGGGCGGTCGCCCTGATGAGAACGATGCGGGCCCGCGGGCATCGGTTCAACGCGAGCCCTAGCACCACGCGACACAGGGAGCTAGCCTTGTTCCTGCCGCGCGCCCGTAAGATGACAGACCAGCAAAAGACAGCAAACTAGCTGTGGAGCCTCAACAGGTTGTTCCCGGTCAGACCGAGTCGGCTGATGGGTGGTTTTGAGCCGATACTGCCATGAGGTCTATGCCAATTGTAGCGGTGAAGCCATCGCGGCAGTTCGGCGGTGGTTTCTCAAGACGTTTGAGCGGCAGAGTTTCAGCAATGGCAGCGACCCTGTGCGTTTGCGTATCGACAATCGACCAGCTGCCATCTCCGTCGCCTCTGGCGTAGTACTGCGGCCATGTTCGAATAGTCACGTCTACCTCTGTTTCTCGACAATGCTTACGAGTAGCTGTTCCAAGCTGTCTTCACTCGTGACGCCGTGCTGATAGAAATAGATGATCTGGGTTGCGAGCTCGTCGCAGGCGTCGTCACCCGTTATGTGCCCAGTCGCGCAGATATGATCGAAGACTCTTTTGCAGATCACAATATCTTCGTTCTGCAATGGTGCATCGTTCGCAGCGAACTCATCTCTGGTCATGGTCCAGCACCTCCCAAAAGATGGTCCATTTTCGAAGATCGATCCTGAACGCAGCATGAAAGTAAATCGGTTATCGTTCATGCAGCGATTGTCAATCGCGGTTTCCCATTGCCCTTGATGGTATCGGGCGTACACTGTCCATGCCGGCCCCGATTAACGGCTGAGACCGGTTGGGAGATTATACGTGCTCTTGCCATCATGGAGGAGCACGAGATGTCTCTTCAGGATTTACTTCCCCTCGATGAAAGCCATATCGACACGGTCACCACGGTGGTTCACCAGTGGTGCAAATTTCATCGTGTTGCGATAGACAGCGGCCGTGGCCGTGTGGCGATGACGACCGCTGTTAGGCTCGCAATCGGTGGCAAACATTCGTCCCCAGCGCTCGCTGAAGCTCTCGGCCGCTCTATGCGGATCAAGCAGTTCCAGCGGCCGGTAGATTAGTATCATCGGCCGCTTTGCTGATTCGAGGAGCCGCCGGTTGTGACTACTTCGACAGCCGGGGCGACGCTTCAAACGCTGACTATTATACCGTTAAAGTCGATGGCAAGAGCAGCTCGGAGTGGAGCTGGACAGGGTAAGGGAGTTGATCAATTGACAGGTGGGGACGCGCTTTGCATCTCAATACTGGGTTATGGTTCCGGGTCGCTCGGGCGAAGATGTTGAAAGCTCAGTGTCAAACTTAAGCGCCGACACCTAACTGAAAGCCAAAGGGCGATGGTTGCGGCGAAGCTGGCCAAGATGCTGCGGGGCGGAGACCGAAAGAGTGAGGATTTCGATCAAACCGCAAATTTGCTGAATGATCAGGCTGCCCAGAGGTTGAACATCTCCACTCGAGCCGTCGAGATCGCCAAACATTTCCTTGACTCAAGCTTGTGCCATCAACCATTCTACCCTCATTGGATGTAACGGAAGGTGATCCTGTCACGCCGAAATTCCTGTGATGGAGGAAAGACATGGCAGTTGATTGGTTTGCAACATTGGCAGAGCAAGGGGACATTGCGAAGAGCAAGGAGGTACAGGTGACAACTCTCCTAGCCATGCCAAGTCTTCCAATTGAGATGGCGACCCTACTTTACAGCGATGTTGAGAAAGGCGCTCAAGCATTCGGTCGGATCCTCTCTGAGATGGAAAACGCCGATATCGATGACGAGCTTCTCGAGGCGGCTGACACTCTCGCTGATATCTGGAGCCGGCTTTCTGTTGCATCGGTAAACAAGGTCCGCGAGCTGCAAGGACTTCCCGTAATCACGGGCCAGAGGGCAATTAACTCTCGTCGATAGGACCGGAACATTCTTTCGTTCCCTACCCGGGAGCCGCCGCCTTAGAAGGTCTCCAACCGTACTAGCGCGTTATAGCTACTCCCGCGACCTTGTCCTCTGCCGGACTCGTTTTCGGTCCGGCAGGAATGCCGGAACGTTGCCGCGGGTATCCGACAGGCTCGCGTTTTTTTGATAGCCCAACGCAGGCCCGTGTCGCAAGTGACGCGACGGCAAAGACGCCTTCAAAGATGCAAGCCTTGCTCAATCGAAAAGGCCCGCCGGGGTGTTGGCGGGCCTTCGAACAGGGTGGTCATTAAAAGGCCACCGCTCCGCCTTCTGCGACGGAGACAAAGCGGTGGCCGAGAACCGACCAAAGTTCTATTAACCTTAAAGCGTGAAGGCCCTGTGTATGGCAACTAGCTAATATGGGCTATACGCATCCTAGGGAACGAACCTAGATCGATGCACTTACGTTCGGAGTTCGATCATGTTGATACAACGTTGGAAGGAGCCCCTCGTCTTGGGAGACGGCCGTATCCGGATTGTTCTCGGCTCGGCTGAGGAGGCGATGAACTGGCTTATTCACGAACCCAATCAGAACAGCGAAAAGTGGCGCAACGCGTGGCGCACCTGCAATGCGGCTCACGAAGGACGACTGTCTGCCGAGGAGGCTAGGTCCGCCGTTCAGCTTGCGGCGGCTGGCAGTCGCTAATCGGCTGTTCGTCGCCCGACGCTGTCGATAAAGATGGTAGCGGAGGAGGGATTTGAACCCCCGACACAAGGATTATGATTCCTCTGCTCTGACCTACTGAGCTACTCCGCCACTGGTCAACGATGCCGTTCGCGAAGCGGCGGCTCGTGGGATGAGCGGCTTATAAGGTGCGGTCCGGCTTGGTGTCAAGCAGGTGACATCAAGAAAACGGCGAGCATTGTTGCATACCGTTTCGCGTCCGGTTCAGGCGGCGACGGGTCTGGAAAGGAGGGCCCTCAGCGAGGCTTCGGCCGCCGGCTCGCGCTCTGAACGCTCGACAAAGCCGCCGCCAAAGACGCGGGCGTCATCACCCGGCGCCGAATAAAGCGCGCAGGCCTGGCCGGGCGCCACGCCGGCTTCGCCGACGGTCAGGTCGACACAGATGCCGTGCGCATCGGCACGAAGAACGGCCGGTGTCGGCGCCCGGGTAGAGCGAACCTTCGCGTAGCAGGCAAAACCTTCGCCGGACGCGGCTTCGGCAAGCGGTTCGTCGCCGAGCCAGTTGACGTCTCGAAGATAGACGCGGTGCGTTTCCAGCGCTTCCTTGGGGCCGACAATGACACGGCGGGAGCGCGCATCGAGAAAGACGACATAGAGCGGCTCGCCGGTCGCAACACCGATACCGCGGCGCTGGCCGATCGTATAGTGAAGGATGCCGTCATGGCTGCCGAGCACGCGGCCGTCGAGATGCACGATCTCGCCCGCCAGCGCCGAGTTCGGCTTCAGCTTGGTGATAATATCGGAATACTTGCCCTGCGGCACGAAACAGATGTCCTGGCTGTCGGCCTTCTTCGCAACGACGAGCCCCATCTCTTCGGCAAGCCTGCGGGTCTCGGCCTTCGGCAACCCGCCGAGCGGGAAGCGCAGATAGTCGATCTGCTCCTGAGTGGTCGCGAACAGGAAATAGCTCTGGTCACGATCGGCATCGGCCGGGCGGTAAAGCGCGCGGCGGCTGGGGTTGCCGGATGCCGGGTTCGGGCGCGAACGGATGTAATGGCCGGTCGCCAGCGCATCGGCACCGAGTTCCTTGGCGGTCGCCAGAAGATCGGCAAACTTCACGGTCTGATTGCATGATACGCAAGGGATCGGCGTTTCGCCTGCGACATAGCTTTCCATGAAGGGATTGATGACGGTGTCGCGAAAGCGCTTCTCGTAATCGAGCACGTAATGCGGAATGCCGAGCGTTTCGCAGACACGGCGCGCATCGTCGATGTCCTGCCCGGCGCAGCAGGAGCCGGCGCGGTGAACGGCCGCGCCATGGTCATAAAGCTGCAGCGTGATACCGAGCACATCGTATCCCTGGCGCTTCAAGATGCCGGCAACGACGGAACTGTCGACGCCGCCCGACATGGCGACGACAACGCGCGTATCTTCCGGCTTCTTGTCAAAATCCAGTGTGTTCACGGGTGCTGCCAGTTCAGTGCTTGTTTCGCTCCGCCGTTTGCGCTGCAAATGCGGCGGAATTTCCTGCTCTTCCGGCAGGCTGGTCCGCCGGGCTTTCGTGGCCGTGGATATAGAAAGGATTGCGACTTCGCGCAAGAGGCGGGGATTTGCAGCCATGCCGCGCTATTCCGCTGCTGCCTTGCGCCCCCTCTCCTCCCGGCCCTCCAGCACTGCTCTGACCTGCGGCAAGGCCTGCGGATGTTCGCGTTGGATGAAATCGATCAGCTTTTCGCGGATTTCGCAGCGCAGGTCGAAGGTTCGCCCGGAATTCGAAGCCGAGGCGAGGATGCGGATTTCCATGACGCTCTCCCTGAAATCGGTGACGGCGACGTTGGCTACCCTCCGATCCCAGAGCTTGGAGCCGGCCAGTATCTCCTCCGCCTTGGCGCGGATCGCGGAAACCGGCACGCTGTAGTCGAGATAGATCATGACCGTGCCGATCAGCGATGCGCTCTCGCGCGTCCAGTTCTGAAACGGGTTCTCGATAAAATAGCTGAGCGGCAGGACGAGGCGGCGCCAGTCCCATATTTTCACGACGACATAAGTCGAGGTGATCTCCTCGACATTGCCCCATTCGCCCTCGACCAGAAGCGCATCGTCGATGCGGATCGGCTGCGTGATCGCAAGCTGAATGCCGGCGAAGAGATTTTTCAGGACCGGCTGCAAAGCCAGACCGACGACGATGCCGGCAACGCCGGCGGATGCGAGCAGGCTCACGCCATATTGCTTGACCGCGTCGAAAGTCATCATGCAGGCGGAAATCGTCACGACGACGATGATCATGTCTGCGATCCGCTCGATGATCCGCGACTGCGTGACATGCTTGCGCGCGAACAGATTATCCTCGGCGTCCAGCTTGAAGCGCCGCAGATAGACCGTCATCCAGATATGCTTGGCGGTCTTCCCCATCCAGGCAACGAGGATGATGAAGGCGATCAGCAGCACGTGGCGCAGCGTCGAGGCCTGATATTCCGTGAGCGGTGAAATCGTGGCGGCAAAACCCAGCGCCGCAGCTAGGATAGCCAGCCGCGCCATGCCCTCGAGCCGGGAGACAAGCGACCGCCAGATGATATCGCGAGAAGCGACGAGGCGTGCCAGAAGCCGGAAAGCGACGCGATGGAAGAAAAGCGAGAGCGCCACCACGACAGCGAAGATGCCAATGCTTGCCACCCAATCAGGCAGCCAGATGCCTTGGGCGCGAATATCGTTCACAAGGTCGGACATGAGCTGGCACTTAGGGTGCTCTGCAATATGGAAAAGGGCAAAAGTTCATGCGACCGCTTGGAACGCAGCAAGGCCGCGGAGCCTTCCGATGGGAGATCTCAGCCGTTGACGGCGATGCGCCGCTTTAAGGCCGTGCCGTATATCAATTCTTCGGCTTGCGCCCGTGGCGTGGGCTTGCCGAGCAGATAGCCCTGGACTTCCCCGAAACCCTCCTGCTTGAGCCTCTTGAGCTGCTCTTTTGTTTCGACACCTTCGGCAAGCGTCGTCGCATTGAAGCCCGAACCGATGCCGACGACTGCGCGGATGATGGCGAGACTGCCGGCATCGCTCTCGATACCGGCCACGAAGCTGCGATCGAGCTTGATCTTGTCGAAGGCGAAGGCGCGAAGATAGCTGAAGGAGGAATAGCCGGTGCCGAAATCGTCGATCGCGATACGGATGCCGAGTTCCTTCAGCGCGCGCAGCAGCGGCAGGCTCAATTCGACGTCGTCGAGGAAGACGGATTCCGTGATCTCTATTTCCAGCCGCTCCGGCCGCAGGCCGCTGCCGTCAAGGGCAGCGACAACGGTCGACAGAAGACTGGTGTGGCGGAACTGGCTGACGGAGAGATTGACCGCAATCTTCAGATGACCGGGCCACGAAGCGGCGGTACGGCATGCATCGCGCAGCACCCATTCGCCGATCGGAACGATCAGCCCCGTCTCCTCTGCAATCGGAATGAACTCCGTCGGTGCGACCAGGCCGCGCAGCGGATGGTGCCAGCGGATGAGCGCTTCGAAGCCTGCAAGACCGTCATCTTCCAGCCTGACAATCGGCTGATAGTGCAATTCGAATTGATTTTTCACCAGCGCATCGCGAAGCTCTGCACTCAACTGGTGCCACCGCTCGGCTTCAAGCCGCATCTCGGGCTCATAGAAGCGATAGGTCGACCGGCCGCTCGCCTTCGCGGCGTAAAGCGCAAGATCGGCATGGCGCATCAGCACGTCGGCATCTTCGGCATGCTCCGGTGCCAGTGCAATCCCGATGCTGCAGCTGACATGCTCGTTGGCGCCATCGAGATCAAAAGGCGCGGAGAGCAGCGCGAGAAGCTGTTTGGCAAAGCGCTCAGCGCGGCTAATCTCCGCAAGCTTCAGGACAAGAGCAAATTCGTCACCGCCAAGGCGGGCGACGAGATCACCCTCCTGCGCCAGCGCGGAAAGGCGCTTCGCAACCTGGCGCAAAAGCGTGTCGCCAGCAGCGTGGCCCTTGCTGTCGTTGATGTGCTTGAAATGATCGACATCGAGATAAAGAAGCGCGATCGGGGCAGTCGCCGTCGCTGCGGCGGCATGCAATTCGATATGCTGGGCAAAGGCCGCGCGGTTCGGCAGGCCGGTCAAGGAATCGTTCATGGCCATGTATGCAAGCTTCGCTTCGAAGGCCCGCTCTTCCGTCACGTCCTGTGAGATGCCGAGCAGATAGCGCGGCGGACCGCCTTCGGGAGCAGGCAGCGCCTTTTTCGCCGTCCTCAGAATACGCTGCACGCCGTCGAGACCCTGGATCGTTTCCTCGAAGGTGATCGTGCCTTTGGCATCAAAGGCGCGGCTGTCCTGTTCGCGGAGGGTCGCCATCTGCGCCGCCGGAAAGATCGTGCGGTCGGTGCTGCCGAGCACGTCCTCCGTGGAACGGCCGACAATGACGCTGCAGGCCTCGTTGAAAAGGATGTAGCGGCCGTCCTCCTCCATGTCCTTGACGAAAACGCCGACTGGAAGGTTATCGACGATGCTGTCGAGCAGCGAGCGCGTATCCGTCACCTGCCGCCTTGCGGCATTGACCTCCGTGCGGTCCTGCACGATCGCCAAGATGGCGCTCTTTCCGTCGAAGCGTACCTCGCGTCCATAGGTTAGCACTTCGAAGGTCTCGCCATTGGCCTTGAGATGCGCCCAGCGCTCGGCCTTTTCGATGTCGGTGCGCGTTTCGACAGCCTTCAGCATGCGCGCTCGCTCGGCAGCCGGCCGGATGTCGAGCACCGTCATGGCAGAAAATTCCTCCGGCGCAAAACCGTAAAGATCCAGCGCGGCATCGTTGACGATCAGGAAATGTAATGTTTCGGGATCATAGACCCACATCGGCGACGGATGCGTCTTGAACAGCGAGCGGAAATCGTCGTTCGGAGCTACGATCTCATCGGGCTTTTTCACGGTTACGGCCATGGATAGAGGATGGGTTCGAAAAATATCCGGGCTGTTTATAGAGAAAAAAACTAAATAAAATCAGAATCATAGATCGCCCAAACTTTGGGCGGAAGCATGTTGATTAGGCAATTGGATGCCGTTTGATGCCGCAGGAACAATCCCCGCGGCAATTTGTTTCTAGTGAGACGATACGGAGCCAACGGCGTCGAACCGCCTTCGCGAACAACGGACAAATAACCGATCACATTTCGAAAAGGAGGCTCATGTAACCGAACCAGGCGGACGGCATCGCGCATGCAATTCGCCATGCATGCGAACCGCTGCCTGATCCCGCTCATATGATCGAATTCGGCGTCTTCTTCGATCCATATATCGACAGCTCGAAGGTCGTCCTCCTCGGCGAGGCGTCGCACGGCACCGCTGAGTTCTACCAGGCGCGCGCGGCAATCACCCGAAACCTCATCGAAAATCACGGTTTCAACATTGTTGCCGTTGAAGCTGATTGGCCCGACGCCGAAAGGATCGACCGGCATGTGCGCCACCGGAACGTACGAGCCTACGACGCAGAGTCGTTTATACGCTTTCCCGATTGGATGTGGCGGAACGGCGAGTTCGAGCAGTTCGTCTCATGGCTGCGCAACTACAATGAGAGCCTCGCGCCGGGCCGGCGCGTCGAGTTCCGTGGCTTGGATATCTACTCACTGAACAGCTCGCTCAAAGCGGTGCTCGATTACCTCCAGCGTATCGACCCCGCCGAGGCGATAGAAGCCCGCCGCCGTTACGCCTGCCTGACGCCATGGCAGGAGCGGCCGGCGGGCTATGCCCATGCCATCCTTTCCGGCCTTCAGGAGGAATGCGAACCGGCCGTCGTCGCCCAATTGCAGGAACTGCTCGCCCGCGAGCTCGATTATGCAGCCGCTGACGGCGAGGACTTTCTCGATGCAGCTCAAAATGCGCGTATCGTCGCAACCGCCGAACACTATTATCGTGCGATGTACCGGAGCGGCAACGATTCCTGGAACCTGCGCGACAAGCACATGTTCGAAACGCTCCAGAAGCTGATGGAGTATCGGCCAGATGCAAAGGCTGTCGTGTGGGCCCACAATTCGCACATCGGCAATGCGGCCGCCACCGCCATGGGCTGGGACGGCCAGTTCAACATCGGCGAGCTTGCCCGGATCGCGTACGGCGAGGAGGCTCTTCTCGTGGGCTTCGGGACGGACCGCGGTACTGTGGCCGCCGCCGACGACTGGGATCAGCCGGTAAAAGTCAAGACCGTCAATCCTTCGCGTCCAGACTCCTACGAACGTGTTTTCCGGCAGACCGCGATACCGAGATCGCTGACCGACCTGCGCGGAACTCGCGATCGGGCAGTGCGCGAGATATTGTCGGAACGACGACTTGAACGTGCCATCGGCGTTGTCTACCGGCCGGAAAGCGAATTCTACAGCCACTATTTCGAAGCCGTGCTTCCGGAACAGTTCGACTGCTACCTTTGGTTCGAAGAAACGAAAGCCGTGAAGCCGCTTGCTGCCGTGCGCCCGCAAGGTGTACCTGAAACCTATCCGTTCGGACTGTGACGATGCAGAGCGCTCTCCGCTTTCACAATCGTGCCGACGCGGGCAGAAGGCTCGCCGAAGCCATTGGCGCACGAAGCGATAACCCGGTCGTGCTCGGTCTGCCGCGCGGCGGCGTGCCTGTGGCATTCGAACTCGCGTGCTGCCTGCACGCGCCGCTCGATATTCTCCTGGTCCGCAAGATCGGGGCGCCTGGCTATCCGGAATATGCCATCGGCGCTGTCGTCGACGGCAAAAATCCACAACGTGTGATGAACGAGGACGTTCTTGCCTATTGCGGTGCGTCCCTGGATTATTTCGAGAAAGAGGCCGCCCGCCAGTTCGAAGAGATAGAGAGGCGTCGAAAGCTTTATCTCGGTGATCGCCCACCGACTGATCTTGCGAACCGGAGCGTCATTCTCGTCGACGACGGCATTGCCACCGGCGCATCGGTAAAGGCTGGATTGAAGGCGCTCCGCCAGGCGGGCGCGGCCCATATCACGCTTGCGGTCCCGGTTGCGCCGCGGATGGTCATCGAGGAACTGAAGACGCAAGTCGACGAAGTCTTCTGTCTATCCGCCCCTGAAGACCTCCAGGCGGTCAGCCTTCACTATGACGATTTCAAACAGACCAGCGATGGTGAGGTCACCGGGTTGCTTGCAAGGACTACCTACGGCGACCTTCCGAAGGGCTGAGGCGTTTTCAGCTTCAGCACCACTTCTCCACGTTCTTGCCATTCCAGTAGTGAGGGAAATCGTTGGAAAGGATCATCTGCGCATGGATCGGTGTTCCTTCTGGTTGGAAATGAGAACGATCTGCGCCGTTTAAGTTCAGTGGTGCGGATGCATGCACTGCCCGTGATCGGCAAGGACTTCGATGACCCGGCACTGATCCACACGGCCGTGGCCGCAGCCTTCGACCATGATCTCCAGCTCGGTTTTCAAGGCCATGAGACTGCGGATGCGCTGTTCGACCTCGATGAGCCGCGCTTTGGCGATCGCATCGGCTGAAGCGCAGGATTGATCGGGATCATCCTGCAACGCCAGCAAGGTTCGGATGGAACCGACCTCGAAGCCGAGCTCGCGGGCATGGCGGATGAAGGCAAGGCGGCGGATATCGGCAGGTTCATAGGAGCGCTGGTTACCCTGGCTGCGGCTGGGCGCCGCCAGCAGCCCGATGCTCTCATAGTAGCGGATCGTTGGAACCTTCACCCCGCTCTGGCGGGCTGCATCGCCGATTGTGATCTTTTTCATGATTTTTCTCTTGCACCTCTAGTCGCTAGAGCATGTAGGAAGAATGCTGCTGAAGAACAAGGAAATCCGAAATGGCTGAAGCGGCTCGGGCGAAATACAAAGTTGGCGGCATGGACTGCGCATCCTGCGCGGCGAAGATAGACACGGCAGTCCGCCGCATTGCCGGCGTCGAGGACGTTTCCGTTTCCGTGACCGCCGGCACGATGACCATCAGCCATGATGGTACCAGTGATCTGAAAGCGATAGAGAAGAAGGTGACCGGTCTCGGCTATTCGGTCGTGCCAATGCCGGCAAGGGCGCGGGATCACGATCACGCTGTGCAAGGCTATAATCATGGCCATACCGATCACCATGGACATACTCATCCTGAAAAGGACATCACAGAGCTGCACGGCCACGACCATGGGCCGATGGGCGGCCTTTGGTGGCAAAGCAGAAAAGGGCGCCTGACGATCGCAGCCGGTGCGGCTCTTGCCGCGGCTTATGCTGCCGGGCATCTCATCCCGGCGATCGCCCCTTACGCCTTTGTTGCCGCCGTGCTGGTCGGTCTTGTACCGATCGCCCGCCGCGCGATCTCGGCGGCACTTTCCGGGACCCCGTTTTCGATCGAGATGTTGATGACGATCGCGGCCATCGGCGCCGTCATCATCGACGCTGGAGAGGAGGCCGCAGCCGTCGTCTTCCTCTTTCTTGTCGGCGAGTTGCTGGAAGGGGTTGCCGCCGGACGCGCTCGGGCGAGCATTCAATCGCTGACGGCGCTCGTGCCGAAGAGCGCCTTGCTGGAGGAAAACGGCCAAACGCGCGAAGTGCCGGCGGAAAAGCTCGCTGTTGGCTCCACCATCCTCGTCCGCCCCGGCGACCGGATTTCCGCTGACGGCGTCATCGTCTCGGGCGAAAGCGAGATCGACGAGGCGCCTGTGACGGGGGAAAGCGTTCCGGTGCGCAAAGGTACCGATGACACGGTCTTTGCTGGAACGGTGAACGGTGATGCCGCGCTGCGTATCAAGGTCACCGCCGCAAGTGCCGACAACACGATCGCTCGCGTCATCAAACTCGTCGAGGAAGCGCAGGAATCGAAGGCCCCCACCGAGCGTTTCATCGACCGATTCTCGCGCTACTATACGCCAGGCGTCGTCGCGGCCGCGGCATTGGTCGCGATCATCCCGCCGCTCCTTGCTGATGGCGCCTGGGACGAATGGATCTACAAGGGGCTTGCGATCCTGCTGATCGGATGCCCTTGCGCTCTGGTGATCTCGACGCCCGCTGCAATCGCCGCTTCGCTGTCGGCAGGCGCGCGGCGCGGATTGCTGATGAAGGGTGGTGCCGTGCTGGAAACGCTCGGCAAGGTCACCGCCGTCGCACTCGACAAAACCGGTACATTGACCGAAGGTAAGCCGAGGGTGACCGACATCGTGCCTTTCGAATTGACGGAGGCTCAAGTGCTTTCGCGCACAGCCGTCCTGGAAAGAAACTCCAGCCACCCTCTCGCACTGGCGATCCTCGATCGCGCAAAGAGCGACAAGGTGCCCGTACCGCCGGCCTTCGAGGTGGAAGCCATTCCCGGCAAGGGCATGACCGGCCGCGTTGGCGGTGAAAGGCTCGATCTTCTCTCTCCGTCTGCCGCCCGCGCGACGGGCGCCCTGACGGCCGAACAGGGCGAGCGCATCGCTGCATTGAACGAACAGGGCAAAAGCGTATCGGTTCTACTCGTCGACGGCAAAGCCGCCGGTTTCATCGCCATGCGCGACGAGCCGCGCGGGGACGCAAAAGCCGGCCTCAAGATCCTGACCAATGCCGGGGTCCGGATCGTCATGCTGACCGGCGACAACGAACGCACTGCAAAGGCGATCGGTGAACAGCTTGGTATCGATGTCCGGGCCGAACTCATGCCCGGAGACAAGCAGCGTATTGTCGGCGAGCTGAAGCGCGAAGGCTTCATCGTCGCCAAAGTCGGCGACGGCATCAACGACGCCCCTGCCCTGGCGGCTGCAGATGTCGGCATCGCCATGGGAGGCGGCACGGACGTAGCGCTGGAGACGGCGGATGCGGCGATCTTGCACGGCCGCGTCGGCGATGTGGCAGCGATGATCGAGCTTTCCAAGCGGACGATGCGTAACATCTTCGAAAACATCGCAATCGCGCTTGGCCTGAAGGCGGTCTTTCTCATAACGACCGTCATCGGCCTCACCGGCCTCTGGCCCGCAATCCTCGCCGATACGGGCGCAACAGTGCTGGTGACACTCAATGCGCTGCGGCTGCTACGTCCGATCCGATAGTGCATCTCTGCCGGTGGCGAGCCAACCATAGCTTGTGATGTATTTTCGATGACACGGGAACCATGTTGCCGTCCGCGCATTCCCGCATTCGGGCTGTATTCGTCGAATGCGGCGCCCGGGCAAATCTCGATGGGGAGGATATCATGGATCGCAGAAATCTTACGGCATTGCTCGGCATACTTGCCGTCGCCGGCTACCAGAACCGCGACAAGATCGCCGCAGCACTCCGCGAACTCACGCAAGGCGGCGCACAGCCGCAAACTGCCGGCACAGAGCCCGGCGCAGTGCCCTCGCAGCCTTCTGGAGGAGGTTTGGGCGGACTTCTCGGCGGCCTTGCAGGCGGTGGTCTTGGTGACCTCGTCAAGGGCGGCTCTGCCGGCGGTGTCCTGAGTGGCGGCCTTGGCGGCCTACTCGATCAGTTCACCAAGAACGGCTATGGCGATACCGCGGATTCATGGGTATCGCCCGGTGCGAACAAGCCGATCGACGACCGGCAGCTTTCGCAAGCGCTCGGCCCCGACGTTCTCGAAGAACTTTCTGCAAAGACAGGGTTGAGTGAGGATGAAATCCTGAAACGCCTTTCAAAAGACCTACCGAGGGCCGTCGATGACCTGACACCGCAAGGTCAGATTCCGAACAGCGCCAACTTTTCGATCTGATTGAAAGTTTTGCCCGGCGCAGTCCCCCACGCCGGGCATTCGCATTCTTCCTTGGGAGGAAATCTTAATCGACCGCGAAGACCAAGGGCTTGGCCTGGCGGATTGCCGGGTGCGCCGTCAGCTTGGCGAGAACGTCATCGCCGATCGGACCATCGACATAGAGAAGCGCGATCGCATCACCACCCTGCTTGTCGCGGCCGAGCTGGAAGTTGGCGATGTTCACACCGGCTTCCCCGAGCGTCGTGCCGATGAAGCCGATCATGCCGGGAACGTCGGTGTTGGCAATATAGACCATGTGGCTGCCGACATCGGCATCGAGGTTGATGCCCTTGATCTGGATGAAGCGCGGCTTGCCGTCGGAAAAGACGGTACCGGCGATCGAGCGCGTCATGCTCTCGGTCGTCACCGTGAGCTTGATGTAGCCGTCGAAGACGCCGGTCTTGTCGCGCTTGACCTCGGAGAGCACGATACCCTTTTCCTTGATCATGATCGGCGCCGAAACCATGTTGACGTCGGCAACCTGCGTGCGGATCAGACCGGCAAGCAACGCGCTCGTCAGCGCCCGGGTATTCATGTTCGCCGTGGCGCCGTCGTAGAGGATCTCGATTTCCTTGATCGGCTCCTCGGTGACCTGGCCGACGAAGGCGCCGAGAACGTCCGCGAGCCTGATGAACGGCTTCAGGATCGGCGCTTCTTCAGCCGTGATCGACGGCATGTTGATAGCGTTGGAAACGGCACCCTTGACCAGATAGTCCGCCATCTGCTCGGCAACCTGCAGGGCGACGTTTTCCTGCGCTTCCGTGGTCGATGCACCGAGATGCGGCGTGCAGACGACGTTCGGCAGACCAAAGAGCGGGCTTTCCTTGGCGGGCTCGATCTCGAAGACATCGAAGGCAGCACCGGCGACATGGCCGGACTTGATCGCGTCTGCAAGCGCAGCCTCATCGACGAGACCGCCGCGGGCGCAGTTGATGATGCGCACACCCGGCTTCGTCTTCGCCAGTGCTTCCCTGTTGAGGATGCCGCGCGTCTTGTCCGTCATCGGCACATGCAGCGTGATGAAGTCAGCCTTGGCAAGCAGTTCGTCGAGCTCGACCTTGACAACGCCCATTTCCTCGGCGCGCTCCTTGGACAGGAACGGGTCGTAGGCGAGAACGTGCATCTTGAGACCAATGGCGCGAGCACAGACGATCGATCCAATGTTGCCGGCACCGATCACCCCAAGCGTCTTGCCGGTGATTTCGACACCCATGAACTTCGATTTCTCCCACTTGCCGGCCTGCGTCGAGGCATCAGCCTGCGGTAGCTGGCGGGCAACGGCGAACATCAGCGCGATTGCGTGTTCGGCCGTGGTGATGGAGTTGCCGAAGGGCGTGTTCATGACGATGATGCCGCGGCGCGAAGCAGCCGGGATATCGACATTGTCGACACCGATGCCGGCACGCCCGATGACCTTGAGGTTGGTCGCGGCTGCAATCAGCTTTTCCGTCGCCTTTGTGGCGGAGCGGATGGCAAGACCATCATAGTTGCCGATGACTTCGGCGAGCTTGTCCTTGTCCTTGCCGAGTTGCGGCTGGAAATCGACTTCGACGCCGCGGTCGCGGAAGATCTGGACGGCGGTTTCTGACAATTCGTCGGATACGAGAACGCGAGGTGCCATTGGGGGCTTCCTTCAAAAGTGTTCAGCGATGATAAATGAGAATGCGGAGGCCCCGCTCAGTGAGCGGAGCCGGATGCGATCACGTCAGGCAGCAGCCTGGGAAAGCGTCGCCTTCTGCGTCTCGAAGGCCCAGGAGAGCCAGGGCATCAGCTTCTGCATGTCGGCGGTTTCGATCGTGGCGCCTGCCCAGATACGGAGGCCCGAGGGCGCATCGCGATAATGGCCGATGTCGTAAGCGACACCTTCCTTCTCGAGCAGCGAGACGATGCCCTTGGCAAAATTCGCCTGGCCGTCGGCGTCGAGTGCCGCAACATCCTTGTCGACGATCTTCAGGCAGACTGACGTGTTCGACGCGGTCTCCGGCTTCACCGCCAGGTTGGCGATCCAGTCGTTGGCCGCAACGAAATCGGCGATGACCTTGGCATTCGCATCGGCACGCGCCATCAGTGCCCTGAGGCCGCCGAGCTGCCTTGCCCAAAAAAGCGCATCGAGATAGTCCTCGACGCAGAGCATCGAAGGCGTGTTGATCGTCTCGCCCTGAAAAATGCCTTCGGAGAGCTTGCCGCCGGAGGTCATGCGGAAGATCTTCGGCAGCGGCCAGGCCGGCGTATAGGTCAGCAGGCGCTCAACCGCGCGCGGCGAAAGGATGATGACGCCATGTGCGCCCTCGCCGCCGAGAACCTTCTGCCAGGAAAAGGTGACGACATCGAGCTTGGCGAAATCGAGGTTCTGCGCAAAAGCGGCAGACGTCGCGTCGCAGATCGTCAGTCCCTTGCGGTCGGCCGGGATGAAATCACCGTTCGGAACGCGAACGCCCGATGTGGTACCGTTCCAGGTGAAGACTACGTCCCGGTCGAAATCGACGGAGGAAAGGTCTGGCAGCTCGCCGTAACCGGCTTCGAGCTTGCGGACGTCCTTGAGCTTCAGTTGCTTGACGACATCGGTGACCCAGCCCGCGCCGAAGCTTTCCCAGGCGAGCATGTCCACACCGCGCTCACCGAGCAGCGACCAGAGCGCCATTTCAACGGCACCGGTATCGGAAGCGGGAACGATGCCAATGCGGTAATCCGCCGGCACTTCCAGGACTTCGCGGGTAAGATCGATGGCTTGCTTCAGCTTTGCCTTGCCGACTTTCGCGCGATGCGAACGGCCGAGAGCCGCGTCAGAAAGGGCATCGAGCGTCCAACCGGGGCGCTTCGAGCAGGGGCCAGAAGAGAAATGAGTATTTTGCGGACGTACGTCCGGCTTTGCGGTCTTCGCCATGTGCTATCCTTCCAGATAGATAGCTCCTCGTTGGGGAGGAGTGTCCCGCCGCCGTGGATATAGATGGCGCGCATCATAGTCAACGTAGAAGTGTCGCATCCGGACGATTTTTTGACGCAGGCGCGATCAAGTCCGCTTCATCCGCGCGGGGCCGACAGGGCGGAGAACGGCCCGAAGACAATGGCACAGATCGCTGAACGTGCTCGATCTGCATCCATGACGAAAAAGCCGCCCCAACGGGCGGCTTTCGATCAGCAGCTGAGACTTCGGATCACTTGTAGACCGACGGCTGCAGCGGAATTTCCGGCGGCGGCTCGTAGCTTGCCTGCTGGCAACCGCCGAAGAGGTAACGAGCGCCGACACGGGCTTCATGAACATTGAAGCCCTTGTCCCGGCCAGGACCACCATTGCTCGCGTAACCGAACATGCTACCGCCGTCGACATGCAGGAAGCGATAGCCGACATCCGCCTTGACGTTACAAGTGACGTCGATCGAGGCGCCGGCCATGAGCGCGTAGCTGAAGCGCCAGTTGCCGCGGCCGCCATGGATCACTTCGTCATCGCAACCGCCGCCATCATCCTGGCAGGATTCGTTACGAAGGTTTTTCCATTTGACATAGGTACCGCCGATACCGCCGCCGACATAAGGAGTGAAGACGCCGTAAGTGCCGAGGTCGACATAGGCATTCGCCATCAGCGACCAGGCCGTGAGCGACGAGACATCGCGAGATGTGCAGGCCTCGAGTGGGGCACCGCACTGGCCGGTCGTTGAGCCGCGGAAATCAGCCTTGGTCAGGTAGTCGAGCGTGAGGTCGGTGCGGAAATAATTGTTGATCTGGTAACCAACGCCGCCGCCGACCGTCCAGGAGTCGCGCAGCTCGGCGCTGTCGAAATCGACCTCATTGGCGTTGCTTCCCTGGAAGTAGCGGGCGCCGCGCATGTCGGTAAAGCCATAGCCGACATCGCCGCGCAGATACCAGCCGGTCGATTCGGCTACCGTGACTTCTGGCGGCATTTCCGGCGCGGGCTCGATAGGAGCGAGATCGGCGGCGAAAGCATTTGATGTGACAAGCAATGCGGCAAAGACGCCGGACAAGCTTCTTTTCATGATCCACTCCAAAATCCAGTTGCATCGGCAGAGCGGACTCCCTGCCAATCTGATAGGCTTTGCATGGATAATGAATTGGAAACGTTAAAAGCTGCTTAACTGTAAAAATTAACTACGTTTTCTGCCTCGCAACATGGCCGAGTAACCCGTTGAATTTAACGGAAACATGTTGGAGCCAAACAATGCTTCGATCTTCTAAAGTTAAACAAGTGATCGCGTCAGAGGCCTACACTGGAGAAGGTCAGCCGCGTGAAGATCGTATAGTTCGATTCCGAAACCATCATGGCGACGAAGACAAGCACCAGAACCGGCGGCACCAGGATTGCATAGACAAGCGCCAACCGCTCCCAAGCCATGTGCATGAAGACGGCGACGATCAGTCCTGCCTTCAGCACCATGAAGAACAGGATCAGGAACCATCGCGCGTAGCCCTGGATAGCGAAATAGTCGACCAGGTACGAGAAGGTGCTGAGGACGAAGAGCAACCCCCAGACCAGGAGATAGAGCTTGACGGGGTGTTGTTGTCCGGAATGCGTTTGCGCATGTGCCATGGCAGTCCTCACCACAAATAGAAGAATGCGAAAATGAACACCCAGACGAGATCGACGAAGTGCCAGTAGAGACCCATGATCTCGACGATCTCGTAATCACCCTTGCGGCTGGTAAAAAAGCCCCGCCGCTCCGTGTCGAAATCACCCCGCCAGACCTTGCGGGCGACGATGAGAAGGAAGATCACGCCGAAAGTGACATGGGTGCCGTGGAATCCGGTGATCATGAAGAACGACGAGCCAAATTGCGCCGCACCCCAGGGATTTTCCCAGGGCCTTACGCCTTCCGAGATCAGTTTAGTCCATTCGAACGCCTGCATGCCGACGAATGTGGCGCCGAGAACCGCTGTCAGCAGCATCAGGGCGGCCGTCCGGCCGCGTTCGCGGCGATATCCAAAATTGACAGCCATCGCCATCGTGCCAGAACTGCTGATGAGGACGAAGGTCATGATGGCGATCAGGATCAGCGGCAATTCCTGCCCGCCGATATGAAGTGCGAAGACCTCGCTGGGATTCGGCCACGCGACAGGCGTAGACATGCGCGCAGTCATATAGGCAAGCAGAAAGCAGCCGAAGACGAAGGTGTCGCTGAGGAGGAAGATCCACATCATGGCCTTCCCCCACGAGACGTTCTTGAATGCCCGCTGGTCGGAAGAGAGATCGGCCGCGATCCCACGCAGGCCTTCGGGCCGCTGGAGTGTTCCGCCGGTTTCCGCTTGCGTATATTCAGCCATCCTTCATCCCTCACGAAATCAGCTGGCGGCAGAGATCGACGAAATCATTCGCCCAGCCGGCAAAGAGTGCGAAGAGAACCACCCAGACGAAAAGCATGAAATGCCAGTAGACGGCGCAGAGCTCGAGGCTGAGCTGCAGCCTGCGGGCAGGAAAGCGATCGTCGAATGCCCTGCCCGTCGTGCGGCCGAGCACCGCCAGACCGCCCAGGATGTGCAGGCCGTGCAGGCCGGTCAGCATATAGAAGAAGCTGTTGGCAGGATTGTCGGCAAGCACGTAACCGGCCGCCGCAAGCTCCCGCCACGCCATCACCTGCCCGGCGAGAAAGAGGAACGCCGTCGCCAACCCCAAAAGGAGCGCAATCCGCATGATGTCGCTGCGACCGCGGCGTGCCTCGCCCTTGGCCCATTCGAGAGCGGCGCTGCTGAGCGCAAGCGCGGCGGTGTTGACCCAGAGCAGCCGGGGAATGGGCGTCGCCCACCAGTCGGCTGCCGCCATGCGCATGAAGTAGGCACTAATCAGAAGCGCAAAGAGCGCACCAACTACGGCGAGGAAAATGCCAAGCCCGACCCTGGCGGGCGCGATCGGCAACCGCTTTTCGCCGGCCGACTCGGTCACCAGTCCCACCTCCAGCCACGGCTTGGATGTCAGCCGGTGCTGGGTCATCCACCAGAGTACGATGACTGCGATGACCGCCAGGAAAATCAAGATGACGCTCATGAGGCTGCTCCCGCCGCCGTACGGGCAGTGCCCGGATCATTCTGCGCAAGGAAGTCCTGGCTATTGCCCGGCACGCTGTAATCATACGCCCAACGATAGACCACCGGCAGCTCCTTGCCCCAGTTGCCGTGCACCGGCGGGGTCTGGGGCGTCTGCCATTCCAGCGTTGTCGCACGCCAAGGATTGCCGCCGGCTTCCCGGCCCCTGAAAAGGCTCCAGACCAGATTGAACAGGAAGACGATCTGCGCTGCCCCGACAATCAGCGCGGCAGCGGTGATGAAAACGTTCAGCGTATCGGCGGATGGCGGAACGAAAGCCGTCTCGCCCATCTCGTAATAGCGGCGCGGCACGCCCACCAGGCCGAGATAGTGCATGGGAAAGAAGATCGCATAGGTGCCGAGGAACGTGGTCCAGAAATGGATATGCCCCAGCGTCTCGTCCAGCATGCGTCCGGTCACCTTCGGATACCAATGATAGATTGCACCGAAAATGACCAGGATCGGTGCCACGCCCATCACCATGTGGAAATGCGCCACGACGAACATCGTATCGGACAGCGGTACGTCGACCACCACATTGCCGAGGAACAGTCCCGTCAGGCCGCCATTGACGAAAGTCAGAATGAAGGCGAGCGCAAAAAGCATCGGCAGCGTCAGGTGGATATCGCCGCGCCAGAGCGTCAGCACCCAATTATAAACCTTGATGGCGGTCGGCACCGCAATGATGAGCGTCGTGACGGCAAAGAAGAAGCCGAAATTCGGGTTCATGCCGCTGACATACATGTGATGCGCCCAGACGATGAAGCTGAGCGCCCCGATGATCAGGATCGCCCAGACCATCATGCGGTAGCCGAAGATATTCTTTCGCGCATGCGTGCTAATGAGATCGGAAACGATCCCGAAGGCGGGAAGCGCCACGATATAGACCTCGGGATGACCGAAGAACCAGAAGAGATGCTGGAAAAGAATGGGACTGCCGCCACCCTGCTGCAGCTGCGTGCCCATCTCCACGATGGCAGGCATGAAGAAGCTCGTCCCGAGCAGCCGGTCGAAAAGCATCATCACGGCGGCAACGAAAAGTGCGGGAAAGGCAAGAAGCGCCATGACCGTCGCGGTGAAAATTCCCCAGACCGTCAGCGGCATGCGCATCAGCGTCATGCCGCGCGCGCGTCCCTGCAGCACGGTCACGACATAATTCAGGCCGCCCATCGTGAAGCCGATGATGAACAGGATCAGCGACGACAGCATGAGAATGATGCCCCAATCCTGTCCGCCCGGCGTCCCCGAAAGAATGGCTTGCGGCGGATAGAGCGTCCATCCGGCGCCGGTTGGTCCGCCGGGCGCGAAAAATCCGGCGACGAGCACCAGCACGGCGAGCAGATAAATCCAGTAACTCAGCATGTTGGCATAGGGAAACACCATGTCCCTGGCGCCGAGCATCAGGGGAATGAGGTAGTTGCCGAAACCGCCGAGAAACAGCGCGGTGAGAAGATAGATCACCATGATCATGCCATGCATGGTGATGAACTGGTAATAGTGCTCCGCGTCGATGAAAGCGAAGTAGCCGGGAAAGGCAAGCTGCAGGCGCATCAACCAGGACAGGACGAGCGCCACGAAACCGATCGCCATCGCCGTCACAGAGTATTGGACGGCAATAATCTTCGCATCCTGGCTGAAGACATATTTCGTCCACCAGCTCTTCGGATGGTAAAGTTCCACATCTTCGACTTCTGCAGGTGGGATGACCTCCCCGGCGCCCGATCGAATATCGACCATGATATGTCCGTCCTCCCTATTCCTCCGATAGGCTACTTCGCCTGTTCTGCCGGCTGGCCTTCCCCCGATGCCAGCATTTGGGTGAATGTCGTCTGCTCCGCCAGCCAGGCCTGGTAGGCGACTTCCTCATCGATCATGACCGTTCCGCGCATTTGCGAATGCCCGACGCCGCACAGCTCGGCGCAAAGAATTTCGAACGTTCCCGTGCGCGTCGGCGTAAACCAGAAATAGGTCACCATGCCGGGGATCATATCCATCTTCGCCCGAAACTCTGGCACGTAGAAATCATGAAGGACGTCGATCGAACGAAGCAGGACCTTGACCGGTTTGCCGATCGGCAGGTGCAATTCACCTCCCTCGACGATCACATCATCGAGCCCTGCGGTATCGTTCTTGTTCAGGCCAAGGGGATTTTCCGGACTGACCTCACGGGTATCGGACTTTCCCAGCCGCCCGTCTGCGCCCGGCATGCGGAAACTCCACTGCCACTGCTGAGCGACGACCTCGATCTGGTGCGCATCGGCGGGGACGGTGATGAACTGGTTCCACACGACGAGCCCAGGCGCGAGCATCGCGGCAACCCCGACGGAGGTTACCACCGCAAGCCATATCTCCAGCCGCCTGTTCTCCGGCTCATAGGCGGCCTGGTTTCCGGGTTTGTGCCGGAACCGGAACACGCAATAGGCCATGAAGGAACCCACCGCCACAAACACCAGACCGGTGATCGCAAAGGTGATCAGCAGGGTGTTGTCAATGTAGCTCCAGTTGGAGGCGATCGGCGTCCACCACCACGGGCTCAGCAAATGGAACACGACGGATCCCACGACCAGCAGAACCAGAACCAGCACGATAGCCATTGCCTGCTCCTTGAACCGTGACTTGCCACAGGGCGAAATCCGCAATCCGTCGGTGTATTTTTAGCATTATCTCACGAACAAGTCGTGTGGACAATGACCGGCGGAAGCGGCGCTGCGGTGACCGTCAGGCTCTATTGGGAAAACTGCTTGAGGTAAGCGATGAGATTGTTGATCTCGCTGTCGTCCTTCAGCCCGGCAAACACCATCTTCGTTCCCTTTATCTTTCCCTTGGGATCGTGGAGATATTCGCGCAGAGTTGCCTCGTCCCAAACGAGCCCGCCCTCGCCTGCTTTCTTCATTGCCGGAGAATAGCTGAAATTCGGATGTGTCGCCGCCTTCCTGCCGAGGATCCGGTTCAACGACGGGCCGACCTTGTTCTTGTCCGTATCGGCCACATGACATATGGCGCATTTTTTGAAAACAGTAGCGCCGGCCGTCGCATCGCCCTCCTGGGCGTTCACGCCAAAAGCAGGAAGCATGGCAACATATAAGCCGGCTAAAAGAACGCGATACCGCATGACAACCCAATCCTCCCAGGTTGCCTGAAACGACGGCCGGCGCCATCTTTCTATCGCAGTATGGCTTGCCGTGTTCTCGTCGCTGCAGGCGGGTGACACTTGTGCGATCAAGAAAAAGCTATGCCTCCACGCCGATAAGTCAATTCATCCAATAAGATTGTGCTGAAGCGAATGACGCGGGCAAAAAAAGCCGGCGCACTGGCGCCGGCTTGATTGATCATTCAAGGCAGAATTAAGCGGCGGTACGGACGCCGGAGATCGTGCCGATCAGCTCGTTGACAATGCGCTCGATCTGCGCCCGGTCGTCGCCTTCCGCCATGACGCGGATCAGCGGTTCGGTGCCGGAGGGACGGATGACGAGGCGGCCGTTCTTGGAAAGCTCGGCTTCGGCATCGGCGATTGCCTGTTGGACCTGGAGGTCTTCCAGCGGCTTGCCGCCGGAAATGCGGACATTGCGCAGAAGCTGCGGCACCGGCTCGAAGCGGCGGCAGACCTCGCTGACGGTCTTGCCAGTGCGCTTGACGGCCGCAAGAATCTGCAGCGCGGCAACAAGACCATCGCCGGTCGTGCCGTAGTCCGAGAGCACGATATGCCCGGACTGTTCACCGCCGACGTTGAAATTGTGCTGGCGCATGTGCTCGACGACATAGCGGTCGCCGACCTTGGTACGGGCAAGACCCATCCCCTTGCTTTCGAGAAAGCGTTCCAGGCCAAGGTTCGACATCACGGTCGCAACGATGCCGTTGCCGCGAAGCTGTTGGTTCTCCGCCCAGGTTTCGGCGATCACCGCCATCAGCTGGTCGCCGTCGACCATCGTGCCGTTTTCATCCACGATGATGACCCGATCGGCGTCGCCATCGAGCGCGATACCGATATCGGCCCGCACTTCGTCGACCTTCTTCTGCAAGGCGACGGGGCTGGTGGAACCACAGTTGAGATTGATGTTGATGCCGTTCGGCTCGTTGCCGATCGTAACGACATCGGCGCCGAGTTCCCAAAGCACGGCCGGTGCCACTTTATAGGCGGCACCATTGGCGCAGTCGATCGCAATCCTCAGACCCTGCAGCGTGACATCGCGCGGGAGCGTGCGCTTCGCATGCTCGATATAGCGGTCATGCACGCCATCGATGCGCTTGGCACGGCCGATGTCGTCGGACTTGGCAAGTTGCGTGTGGAGATCCTTATCCATCAAGTCTTCGATCTGCATTTCGATATCGTCGGAAAGCTTGTAGCCGTCGGGACCGAAGAGCTTGATGCCATTGTCCTCGTATGGATTGTGCGAGGCGGAAATCATGACGCCGATATCGGCACGCAGCGAACGCGTCAGCATAGCGACGGCGGGCGTCGGGATCGGGCCAAGAACGAATGCATCGACACCTGCGGCCGTGAAGCCCGCCACCATGGCATTTTCCAGCATATAGCCGGAGAGACGCGTGTCTTTACCGATGACCACGCGATGGCGGTGATTGCCGCGGCGGAAGATCGTACCGACTGCAATGCCGACCCGCATCGCCAGATCCGGCGTCATCGGGAAGATATTCGACTGCCCGCGAATGCCGTCTGTGCCGAAGTAACGTCTTTTCATATGCTCCCCTATGCTTTCAGCGCGCCAAGAAGGCAGCGCGTTGCGCCAAGCAATTCAAGCCGCAGAGACGATTTGCCCCAATACAAAGCCTCATTGCGGCCTCTTCATGATAGCGGCATGCCACAAATCCTAAGCGCCATCATGTAAATTACCAAGAAAATTGATTATATCCCGTTACCGACGGAAAAAGGCCGGATCTTCTGCTGGAAAATCCGGCCTTGTTCGTTCGAGTTGCTTTCCGTCAATGCGGCTGGGGCTCGAGCCCTGCTTCCGGCTCATCGCCCTTGGAAGCCGGGCGCGCGCCGGCTTTCGGCACGGCCGAGCCGCGGCTCGGCGGAGAGTCGTCGCCAAGGTCGCGAGCGGGCTTTTCACCGCGGAGCAGCGCCTTGATTTCCTCGCCGGTCAGCGTTTCGTACTCAAGCAGGCCTTCGGCAAGCGCGACGAAATCGTCGTGCTTTTCGGTGAGGATGTCGCGCGCCTGCGTGTATGCCTCGTCAATAAGCCGACGCACTTCGTTGTCGATCTTTTGAGCCGTGGCCTCGGAAACGTTCTTCGATTGCGACACGGAATGGCCGAGGAAGACCTCCTGCTGGTTTTCGCCATAGGCAACCTGACCGAGCTGGTCGGAAAAGCCCCACTGCGTGACCATGGCGCGGGCAAGCTTGGTTGCCTGCTCGATATCCGAAGACGCACCGGAGGTGATGTTCTCCTTGCCGAAGGTGAGTTCTTCCGCAACGCGGCCGCCCATCATGATGCAGAGGCGCGAGACCATCCACTTATAGCTCATCGAGTAGCGGTCGCCTTCGGGCAGCTGCATGACCATGCCGAGAGAACGGCCGCGCGGAATGATCGTTGCCTTGTGCAGCGGATCGGCGACGGCCACGTTGAGCGCCGTGATCGCATGTCCGGCTTCGTGATAGGCCGTGAGCTTCTTTTCCGCTTCGGTCATCGCCGAAGAGCGGCGCTCGGCGCCCATCATGATCTTGTCCTTGGCGTCTTCGAACTCCTGCATGGTGACGACGCGCTTGTTGCGACGTGCGGCCATCAGGGCGGCTTCGTTGACGAGGTTCATCAGGTCAGCACCGGAGAAGCCGGGCGTACCGCGGGCTAGAACCTTGAGGTCGACATTCGGCGCCAGCGGAACGTTGCGGGCATGTACCTTGAGGATGCGCTCGCGGCCGACGATATCCGGGTTCGGAACGACGACCTGGCGGTCGAAACGGCCCGGACGCAGCAGCGCGGGGTCGAGAACGTCAGGACGGTTGGTCGCGGCGATCAGGATGATGCCTTCATTGGCCTCGAAGCCGTCCATCTCGACCAGCAACTGGTTGAGCGTCTGTTCGCGTTCGTCGTTACCGCCGCCGAGACCGGCGCCACGATGACGGCCGACGGCGTCGATTTCGTCGATGAAGATGATACAGGGCGCATTCTTCTTCGCCTGCTCGAACATGTCGCGGACGCGACTTGCGCCGACGCCGACAAACATTTCGACGAAATCGGAACCCGAGATGGTGAAGAACGGAACGTTGGCTTCGCCGGCGACGGAGCGGGCGAGCAGCGTCTTACCGGTACCCGGAGGGCCGACAAGCAGCACGCCGCGCGGGATCTTGCCGCCGAGGCGCTGGAACTTCTGCGGATCGCGCAGGAATTCGACGATTTCTTCCAAGTCCTGCTTGGCTTCGTCGACGCCTGCAACGTCATCGAACGTGACGCGGCCATGCGCCTCCGTGAGCAGCTTGGCCTTCGATTTGCCGAAGCCCATCGCGCCGCGCGAGCCGCCTTGCATCTGCCGCATGAAGAACAGCCAGACGCCGAGAATGAGCAGCATCGGCAACAGCGTGCCGAGATAGCTCAGGAAGCCTGACGAACCATCGGTTTCAGGTCGGGCCGAAACCAGGACGTTCTTCGACTGCAGGCGCTCGAGCAGGTTGTCATCTATGACAGGAGAATAGGTCTGGAAGGTGGTGCCGTTTTCAACATAGCTTCCCGACACACGGTTGCCCGTGACGACGACTTCCTTGACGCGGCCCGCATCAACCTCACGCAGGAACTGCGAATAGGGTATGTCGCGCGAGCCGGTCTGCGCCGGCGTCGTCTGGAACATGCTGAAAAGGGCAATCAGCAGAAGCGCTATGATTGCCCACAAGGCGAAATTACGTAAGTTAGGGTTCATTGAACTCCCCAGCACTGCAACAACCGCCTCATGGCAGCCGTCTTATTTGGCTTCTAACATAGGGTTGCGCTGTGCCGTTGCCAAGGCGATACACTCTGTCAGATGGCTTTTCCGTCAATAAGACTTAAAGGCGGGCTTGGATAGGGGCGCATTCCAAAAGCCGCCGCGAGCCTTTCAGCAAAGATGAGATCAAATCGTGTCAAAAAGCGGTCGAACAGCGCAAAATAGCGCGTGAGACTGACATCGGGATGAGAATTCATGCACACGTTCGCGTCACCGGCGACTAAAATGCGTGGTTGCGCTGCCAAAGCCCGCTTGAGCGCAGCTTTGGGCAAATGCGCCGCCCGCCCCGGTTGGATTCCCGTGACAACCAAGGGGGTGGCGGACCGCGCGAGAACCGTCAGATCATACGACGAGCTATTCTCGATAACAAACCGGCCATCCCAAATGGCGTGCTCCCCAGGCGCAACGACCAGTGGCAAGATGCCGCGGCTTTCACGGGCAAGGTAAAGGCCGTCGCGTCTTAGATCGAGAACCGCTCTGCTTGCGGTCATGCGTCCGGGCATGCCGGCACTTACGAAAGCGAGAATGCGGTCCATCTGCATGCGGCCTGGCGCAAAGCGCTGTCCGCCAAAAACGGCCGCAAGACGGCCGAGCGCATAGCCGAGCACGTCCGGGGGCGCCTCAAGTCCCTTTCCCGCCACGCGGCCCAGCCCTTCGCACGGAAGCGTAAAATGACGGCCGAGCCATAGGGCCGCCTGTCGTGAAAGCTCCAAGCGGATATCGGCGCCGTAAGCTTCTGGCTCCGGGGCGCCCTCACCCGCCAATGCCGCGCGCGTCCGCACGCGCTCGTATTGCAGATCCTCATTGCTTGGATCATCGAGCCAAGGCACGGCTCGGGCCGAGAGAAATGCGCGGATATCGGCGCGCAGGCACGAAAGAAGCGGCCGGGCGATCCAGACCCGGCGCTCAAAGAGAACGGCATCGGCGATCCCGGTGGAGGGATTGCCGCTGCGCGCGCCGCGCATCGCTTGCGTCTCCCGCTGATCGTCCAGCGTATGCGCCGTCACGATGAGATTGGCGCCAAGTTCCTCCGCGGCACCTGCGAGCAGTTCGTAACGTGCCTCGCGGGCGGCCCCCATGATGCCGGTTTTTGGTTTGGGTTCGCGCCAGACACGGATCACATGGGCAATGCCGAGCGATTTGCATAAGGCTGCGACATGGCGCGCCTCATCTGCCGATTCTGCGCGCAGATCATGGTCGATCGTCGCCGCGCATAGGGAAATCTTGGAATTGGGTTCGGCCTTCAGCGCTTCCAAAAGGGCAAGAAGCAGACCGGTTGAATCGCTGCCGCCGGAGATCGCGACGAGAATGCGCGCTGGGCTTTCAAGCGAACGGAGAAAGCGGCGGACCGCTGCCTCGGGCGAAAGCACGATTTCCGGAGACAAACCGGAAATCCTCAGCAGGAGAGGCGCTTCTGTTCGCTCGCGACCTTGCTTATGACAGCGCGCGAAGCCTTCGGGTAACGCTTGGTGACTTCCTTGAGCGTCGCACAGGCGGTGTCGTTATTGTCGAGTGCTGCGAGCGACATGCCGAGCTTCAGCAGCATCTCGGGCGCCTTCTCGGAAGAGCCGTATTTCTTGTGGGCATTCAGGAAGGTCTTGGCGGCCTCATTGAACTTGCCTTGGGAATAGAGCGCCTCGCCCAGCCAGAAGTTGGCATCGGCAGCGCGGGCGCTTCCCGGATACTGCGCGATATACTGGGTGAACTGCTCTTCAGCAATCGCGTAGTCGCCGGAAAGGACGTGACCGTAAGCGGCCTTGTACTGATCGGTCTCGCTGCCGAGAGATGCGGTCTGCTGCGGCGACGTCCCGGCGTTCACGTCGGGAAGCGGCGCTGAACCGACCTCCGCGTTTTCATTCACGCTGCCGCCGATCGGATTGCCGTTCTGATCGAACTGGATCGAGCCAAGCTCCTGCGGCGGGCGGCCGAAACCGCTGTTCGACGGAACGTCGTTGGAGGGAGCCCTTTCGGCTCCCTCTGGTGTTTCGATGATCGTCGCGACATCATCGTTCTGGCGCTGGGGACGTGTCTCGGCCTGCCCCGAAGCCGGAGGCTGCAAATCGGCCTCGCTCTTCTTCGTGCTGCCCTTCGATCCAGCGGCACCGCCGCTCTTTTCCAGATCCTGGAAGCGGAATTCGTTGTCTTCCTGCGTCTTGCGCAGCGATTCCTGCATCTGCAGGATCTGGAAGCTCATTTCCTCGATGCGGCCGTTCAGCTGGCGCAGCTGCTCTTCGAGTTGCTGCACGCGCATTTCGGCGCTGCTGCTCTGCACGTTGACGGCCGGCGGCGTCTGGGTCTGCGTCTGGCTCTGCGCAGGCTTGCCGCCAAAGTTCATGCCGAGAAACGAAGCGGAATAAGCCGCTCGCTCGGTTCCGGTAACGGCCGCGAGGCAGAGCAAGCCTGCCACGACAAGTTTCTTCATAGGTTTCGTCCTGTCCCAGTGATTCTTCGCGCCTGGATGGCACGAACAGGAGATTTTTCCAATTACCTTCAAAAAGCAACGGAGTCTGGCCAAAGTGTGTTCAAAAAGAAAAGGCGGCCCGCGAAGGAGCCGCCTTTCCGCAACACAATATATTTGAGAGGATTACATACCGGCGCCGCCGAGAACAGTGACTGCACGGCGGTTCTGCGACCAGCAGGAAATATCGTCGCAGACGGCGACCGGACGTTCCTTGCCGTAGGAGATCGTCTTCATGCGCTGAGCCGGAACGCCGCGCGAAGCAAGGTAATCCTTGGTGGCGGCAGCACGGCGGGCGCCGAGAGCGAGGTTGTATTCGCGCGTGCCGCGCTCGTCGGCATGGCCTTCGACGGTGATCGCATAGTTCGGATAGCGAGCCAGCCACTGTGCCTGGCGGTCGAGGGTCTGGGCAGCGTCGGCACGGATCGAGGTAGAGTCAGTGTCAAAGAAGATGCGGTCGCCGACGTTGACGGTGAAGTCCTGAGCCGAACCCGGCGTTGCCGCACCTGCACCGAGGCCGAGCTCGCCAGCGCTGTTCGGCGTCTTCTTGTTGGCGCAGCCAGCAAGCGCCAGACCGGCAACGAGTGCGATCATGACAGGGTTGCGGGCGAAATTCTGCATGCGGCTCATTGCCGGGGTGTGAATTCGGCTCATGGCCGGGTCTCCTTGCGATTTATCAGGGTTGCCGGACTGTAACCGTACTCGGTTAATCGGCGCTCAAGAAGTATGGTTAATAATTTATTGATTGTCCCTGCATCGGCCAATTCCAGCTCTTTGCGGCGACAAGAAGGCGAAATCTGGCCCATCCACTACTCAAGCAGCGGCGACCAGGCCGGGTCGGATGCGTAGGTGGGCGTCTTGATGACCTGCTCGTTGTAACCCGTCAGATCGATCGAATAGAGCTGCGGGCCGCCTGCACCGGCTGGCTGGCGGAAGAACATCAGCACACGCCCGTTCGGCGCCCAGGTCGGACCTTCGTTGTGAAAGCCCGTAGTCAGGATGCGCTCGCCCGAACCGTCCGGCTTCATCACGCCGATCGAGAATTTCCCGCCCGATTGCTTGGTGAAGGCGATCAGATCGCCGCGTGGCGACCAGACCGGCGTCGAATAGTTGCCGTCGCCGAAGGAGATACGCGTCTGGCCGGAGCCGTCGGCATTCATCACGTAAATCTGCTGCTTGCCGCCGCGGTCGCTTTCGAAAACGATCCGGCCGCCATCCGGCGAATAGGATGGCGATGTATCGATCGCGGCTGTCGAGGTCAGGCGCGTCGTCGTGCGCGATCGCAGATCCATCGTGTAAATATTGGCGTTACCTTCCTGCTGAAGGCTCATTACCACTTTTTGGCCATCCGGCGAGAAGCGCGGCGAAAAGGTCATGCCCGGGAAGTTGCCGACAACTTCACGCTGTCCGGTTTCGAGCTGCAGCAGGTAGACGCGCGGCTGCTGGTTGGCGAAGGACATGTAGGTCACTTCCTGCCGGTTCGGCGAGAAGCGCGGCGTCAGAACGAGGTCGCTGCCATCCGTCAGCGTGCGCACGTTGAAGCCGTCCTGGTCCATGATCGCGAGCTGGCGTTTGCGCTGCTGCTTCGTGCCAGACTCGGAGACAAAGACGACGCGGGTATCGAAATAGCCCTCTTCGCCGGTGATCTGCTTGTAGATCGCGTCGGCAATGATGTGGGCAACGCGGCGCCAGTTTTCCGGCTGCGTGTAGAATTGCTGGCCGGTCATCTGCTGACCAGCGAAGGAATCCCAGAGACGGAACTCGGCGCGAAGACGGCCATCGCCTTCCTGCGTGACGCGGCCGGTGACGAGCGCCTGCGCGTTGATGACCTTCCAGTCCTCGAAGCGCGGTGCGGCATCGGGGTTGGAAATCTTCTCGATGAAGGCGTTCTTGTTGATCGGCGCAAAGAGGCCGGAACGCTGCAGATCGGCGGCGATCACCTGAGAGACCTGCGCGCCCATGTCGCCCTGCAGGAAATCGGTAATGGCGATCGGCAGCGGCTCGACGTTACCCTTGTTGATGTTGATCTCGACAAGCGCGTGCGCAGGCGTCGCGACAGCCGCCGTCACAGCCATGCCGAGAGCCACCATGAAGGCGCGGATGAGGGAACACTTGGTCATGAGGAGCAAGCCTTTCAGCATTTAAAGGGCCATCTGACTGGGGTCGAAGTTCACGATGACTTCGCTCCACGCGTCATATTTGTCTTTCGGAAGGTTGGTGAACGGCGCAGACCGCTTGACGGCACGATAGGCACCGCCGGCAAGTGCACGGCGTGTGGATTCGTTGCCGCCGGTCGCTTCGACCTCGGGATCTCCGATGATCTCGCCATTCTCGTCCAGCTTCATGTGCACGGTGATGCGGACCTGGTCCATGTCCGCAAGGCCGGGAATGATCTGCCAGTTGCCGGCAATCGCATTGCGCAGTGCATCCATCTCGCTCATGCTGAGCTTGGCGCCGGTGTTATTCGACTTCTTCGCGCCCAGAGAAGCGACTTCGGTCGAGCGCTTGGCGCCACCGTTGGAGGGCTCCTGCTTGTTCAGCAGTGCTGCGATGTCGTCGGCGTTGAAATCGCTCTGCTTGGAGGACGAGGCCTTCGCCTTTTCCTGGGCCTTGTCGGCTTTCTTCTTGTCCGGCTGCTTGTCAGCCGTCTTCTGCTGGTCCTGCGCTTTTTCCGGCGGCTTTTCAGCGGGTTTCTGCTCGGGCGGTTTCACCTGCGGCTTGGCGACCGGCGTCGGAACATTGTCCGGCAGCGCTTCGGCTTCCGGCTTCGGCGGCTCGGCCTGTTCGGCAGGCATTTCTTCCGGCTTCGGCGGGGTCGGCGCAATTTCCGGCTTGGTTTCTGGAATCGATGCGACTTCCTTCGGCTCATCGACCACCGTGTCCTCCTTCATGATCTCCTTAACCTCGTTGGGGACGGGATCATTCTGGGGAAGCGGCTTCTCGGCGGCTTTCGGCGCGGCAGTGCTTTCGTTGTTGTTGGGCTTGGCGTTCGGGATCGGCGGCGTCTTCAGATCGATCTTGTTGTCGCCGAGGTTTTCGGCGTCTGCAACATCGGCGGGTTTTGACGTCGGCTTCGGCGCCGGCTTGTCGTTGGGCTTTGCCGTCTTGTCACCCTGCTGCATCTGGGTGATGGATTCAACCGGCACCAGATCGACCGGCATCGCTTCGAAATCATCGACCTTGAACGATTCCGGCGAACCAATGGTCACCAGAGCCGCGGCGAGCACCAAGCCGTGCAGAACAGCAGATGTGACGACGCTGGTCTTCATCTTGCTTTCTACTGGTCCTTCTTCTGCTGCGTGACGAGACCGATATTCTTGAAGCCCGCGCCCTGGATGCGCGCCATGACGTCGGCGATCACGCCGTAGGGCGCCGTCGCATCACCACGCACGAAGATGCGTTCATTGTAGCCGGTGGTCGCGATCGCTTCGAGCTTGGCGGCGATCTCTTCGGCCGGGATCGGCGTTTCCTGCAGGAACACCGCACCGTCATTCTTGACGGAAATAGTGATCGGCTGCGTTTCGGAATTGAGCGCCTTGGCTTGCGTTTCCGGCAGGTCGATCGGCACGCCGACGGTCATCATCGGGGCCGCCACCATGAAGATGATGAGCAGCACGAGCATGACGTCGACGAGCGGCGTCACGTTGATCTCGGAAATAACACCCTTGTTCCGGCCACCACGGCGGCGGCGTCCTCCGCCTCCGCCGTTATTGCCTCCAACAGCCATACCCATAATCGTGTACTCCGTTGGTTTACTGCGCGGCCTGACGCGGCTGCAGCTTCTCGTCGATCTGGCGCGAAAGTATGGCGGAGAATTCGTCCGCAAAGCCTTCCATGCGACCGGAGAGTTTGCCGGCATCCGCGGAGAACTTGTTGTAGGCGATAACCGCCGGGATAGCTGCAACGAGGCCGATCGCGGTGGCGAGAAGCGCCTCGGCGATACCGGGGGCAACGACGGCAAGATTGGTCGACTTCGAACCGGCGATTGCCTGGAACGAAGTCATGATACCGACGACCGTACCGAAGAGACCGATGAACGGACCAGCCGAACCGATCGTCGCGAGCGACCCGAGGCGGGCGGAAAGATATTCGGTTTCACGGGCGAGCGTCACATCCATTGCCCGGTCGATACGCATCTGCAGGCCGATCGGCGAGCGTGCGCCGCGCTCGAAGGACTTCTTCCACTCGCGCATGGCTGCGACGAAGATCGAAGCAAGCCCGGTATTGTTGCGCTCGGAAAGTGTCCTGTAGAGCTCTTCCAGCGACTGACCCGACCAGAAAACCTGTTCGAACTTGTCGAACTGTCGCCGGGCACGTCCATAGGCCAGATATTTGTCGATGACAATCGCCCAGGTCCAGACGGAGGCTGCTATCAGCCCGAGCATGACCAGCTTGACGACGATGCCTGCCTGCATGAACAGCGACCAGAGGCTGACGTCGGCCGTTGCTGCTGCCAATCCTACTTGTTCCATTTATCAAAATCCCCGAATCCAAACGCCCGGTGCTTGACCGGGCGGCACAGAAAGTGATCTCGCAAGAATTGCTTGGCGACCGCCGCCCAAAGCCCTGGTCAAGCTTAAAGCTCTTCTTCCGCCTTCCTTGCCGTCAAATTTGGTCAAAGGAAGGCGTGCACCGCACAATCTCTGACTTTCAGAGTAAGACACTATTATGGTTAATAGATCGTTAGTGCCAGAGTATGACGGCAAAGCTTTAGCAGCTGAATTTTTCTTCCCGGCTTGGCACGAAGAGACCGAAGTCCGACGACGGAATACCCACGCAATCCTTGCAACGCCGAATTCCTTCACATAAAAGTCATGTTTTTGCAAGGCTTGCGTTTGGTCATTCCAGCGTGTCTCGGATGCATCTTCAGCCCTCCTGCGTCTCGATTTGCATCTGCTTTGCCAGCGTCTCGGGCAACCGCCGCGGTCTTCCCTTCGCGTTGATGACGGCAATGATGACCTTGGCGGCGATAAGCGGCGTTTCGCCACGGCGGATGTCCTGTTGCAGCACCATCTTCGCGCCGCCTGCCTTCTCGGTGCGCGTGACGATGGTAAGGACATCGTCCATGCGCGCCGGATTCCTGAAGTCGATCTCCATGCGGTGAACGACGAAAACGAGCCCTTCCTCGTCGGCGGTGATCAACTCGCGCTGCTCGACGCCCAGGCAGCGAAGGTAGTCGGTGCGGCCGCGCTCGAGGAAATGCAGATAGCGCGCGTGATAGACAAGACCGGAAAAATCGGTGTCCTCGTAATAGACGCGCTGGATCAGTTGGTGGCCCGTCTCCGTCAGTGCGCCAGAAATCGAAAAGCCGTTATCCGCCATAATTTTCTCCAAACTCGCATGCCTGTTGGCGAGGCGCAGCAATGCCCTACCTTTGAACAATCGTCACAGTACTTGAGTATTCCCGATAGTGGATGAGCATACAGGAGGCAATGCGATGAAGATTGCGGTGATGGGCGGAGATGGGTTCATTGGCTGGCCGACATCACTGCATCTCTCGGACGCGGGGCACGACGTCCACATTCTCGACAATCTCTCGCGGCGCTGGATCGACACCGAACTCGGCGTGCAATCGCTGACGCCGATGGATTCCATTCAGGAGCGAACCCGCATCTGGCATGCCGAAACCGGGCGGCGCATCCATTTCAATCTGATCGACCTCGCCAAGGACTACGAGCTTCTCAAGAAGTGGCTTGCCGAAAACCGGCCGGACGCCATCGTCCATTTCGCCGAGCAGCGCGCAGCACCCTATTCGATGAAGAGCGACCGGCACAAGAACTACACCGTCAACAACAATGTCAGCGCTACGCATAACCTTTTGAATGCGCTCGTCGAATTACAGCTCGACGCCCATCTGATCCACCTCGGCACGATGGGCGTCTACGGCTATTCGACAGTCGGCGCCGCGATTCCCGAAGGCTACCTGACCGTCGGCGTCGAAACGGCGGATGGCGACATGGCGCAACAGGAAATCCTCTATCCGTCCAATCCCGGCTCGATCTACCATATGACCAAGTGCCTGGATCAACTGCTCCTGCAGTTCTATGCGAAGAACGATGCCCTGCGCATCACTGACCTGCACCAGGGCATCGTATGGGGCACCCACACGGAGCAGACCTGCCGCCATCCCCAGTTGATCAACCGTTTCGACTATGACGGCGATTACGGCACCGTGCTGAACCGCTTTCTCATCCAGGCCGCGATCGGTTACCCGCTGACCGTGCACGGCACAGGCGGTCAGACGCGCGCCTTCATCCATATCCAGGATTCGGTTCGCTGCATCGAGCTTGCGCTGAAGAATCCACCTGCGCACGGCTCCCGTGTCGAAATCTTCAACCAGATGACCGAGACGCATCGTGTGCGCGATCTTGCCGAGATGATCGCCAGGATGAGCGGCGCGAAGATCGCCTGGCTTCCCAATCCGCGCAAGGAAGCGCCGGAAAACGATCTGATCGTCAGGAACGAGAAATTCCGCGATCTGGGGCTCGATCCGATCACGCTCGAGGCGGGTCTGCTCAGCGAGATCGTCGACGTCGCCAGGAAATTCGCTTATCGCGTCGACCGCTCCCGCGTTCCCGCCGTCTCCGCGTGGACGAAGGACATCGCCGCCACGATCGACCGCGACCCGGAAGGCAAGCGGCTGAAATCGGTGTCGTGAGCATGGGGGTGACCGAGACCGGAGCGGCCATCTCATTAGGAGGCTCGCCTCAGCGCCACGCCTACATCACCCTCGTCACGAATGCCGACTATGCCAAGGGTGCGACCGCGCTTGTGCGCTCCCTGCTGCTCACGAAAACGTCGGCCGATATCGTCGTGCTGCACACCGGCGGCGTGGATGCAAGCGCCCTTGCCCCGCTTGCCGATCTTGGCTGCCGCCTCATTTCAGTCGCGCACCTGCCGCTTTCCAAAGCCTTCAACGAGCGTCATGCCCGCGGCGAGCTTCATTCCGCCGCCCCCTTCACGAAGGGCCGCAAGCCGGATTTTCATTCGCCGCTCGACAATTTCTGCAAGCTGCGCGTCTGGCAGCTGACCGAATATGAGCGCACCGTCTTCATCGATGCCGATGCTATCGTCTTGAAGAATACCGACAAACTCTTCGGCTACCCCGAATTCTCAGCAGCACCGAATGTCTATGAAACGCTTGCCGACTTCCGCCGCTTGAATTCCGGTGTCTTCGTCGCAAGGCCTTCCGAAGAAACCTTTGGCCGGATGCTCGCCATGCTCGACCAGCCGGATGCATTCTGGCGACGGACCGACCAGACCTTCCTCGAAGCCTTCTTCCCGGATTGGCACGGCCTCCCCGTCTATTTCAACATGTTGCAATATGTATGGTTCACCATGCCCGCGCTTTGGGACTGGAAGAGCATTTCGGTCCTGCATTACCAGTATGAAAAGCCATGGGAGAAGGATCATCCGAAGGCGGACAGGCTCAAACCGCTGATCGATCTCTGGCACTGCGTCCATGCCGGCAATGACCTGCCGGACCTTGCGTCAATGACGAACCCGGAGGCGAAATGAAGGTATTGGTATCCGGCGGAACAGGCTTGGTGGGACGCTATATCGTCGAGGAGCTGCTTGCCGCCGGGTATTCGGTCATCATCGGCGGACGCCGTGCGCCACTGCCACGCCTCTTCTCCCGTCCCGTCGAATTCGCACCGCTTTCGCTCGACCCCGATAAGGACCATATCGAGGCCTTCGACGATGCCTATTTCTACGTGCATGCCGCGCTCAGCCACCTGCCCGGCAAATATCGTGGCGGCGAAGGCGATGATCCGGGCAGCTTCCGTCGCCTAAACCTCGACGGCACCGTGAAGCTGTTCGACACCGCCAAGCGCGCCGGTACCCGCCGCTGCATTTTCATCTCCAGCCGCGCCGCCTATCAGGATGCAGCGCCCGGCACTGTTCTCACGGAAGACATGCTGCCGGAGCCCGATACGCTTTACGGAGAGGTGAAGCTCGCCGGCGAGCGAGCGCTCGCCGATCTGGCCGGACCGGGCTTTACAGCGGCCAGCTTGCGCGCCACGGGAGTCTACGGCGACCTGCTCCCGAACAAATGGACGGGTCTCATCGAGGATTACCTGAGCGGCAGGCGGGCACCCGTTCGAGCCGGAACGGAAGTTCACGGCCGCGACCTCGGCCGCGCCGTGCGCCTGATGCTGGAGACGGAAAGCGCCCGCATATCCGGCGAGGTCTTCAATGTTTCCGATCTTCTCGCCGATACCCGCGATATCTTGTCGGTCGTGCAACAGCAAACCGGCTGTCCCAATCCTCTGCCTGCATCGGCAGACAAGGCTGCCATCAATCGGATGAGCACCGAAAAGTTGCAAGCGCTCGGCTGGCTGCCGGGCGGCAAGGCCCTGTTCGAACAGACGGTCCGGCAACTGGTGGCCCCATTGCAGCTCTTGTGACACTAAGCTTCCGCCGCTTTCACAGGATTGCAATGGCCCGCCAGCCGTTTATGGTTCGCATTATGCAGCAGACGATATCCAAAGAACTGAAAGCTCAGATGCGCGCCGAACGGCTTGCGCTGCGCGACGCAATCCCGCCAGAGACGCGTATCGAGAAAAGCCTGGCAATGGCGGAGCACGCCGGCGAGGCCGTGGCTTTCGATCCCGGCACGATCATTTCGGGCTTCATGCCCATCCGCTCGGAGGCCGATATCCGGCCGTTGATGGCGCGCTTTGAGGCACGCGGCGCCCGCCTCTGCGTTCCCGCCATTCTCGACAAGCAGACGATCGTCTTCCGTGAGCTCCTGCGCAGCGCGCCTCTGGTTGCAACAGGCTTCGGCACTGCCGGACCGGGACAGGAGGCGACCGTTCTCGATCCGGAAATCATGCTCGTGCCGCTGTCGGCTTTCGACGATCGAGGCCATCGCATCGGCTATGGCGCCGGCCACTACGACCGCGCGATCGGCCGTTTGCGGCAAAAAGGCATGCATCCGAAGCTGATCGGCATTGCATTCGACTGCCAGGAAGTGGCACATGTGCCCGACGAGCCGCATGACATAAGCCTGGATGCCATCCTGACAGAAAGCGGCCTTCGCTTTTTTGCATCTTGGATCGGATAAGGAATGCGTCTGCTTTTTCTGGGTGACATGGTCGGCAAGACGGGGCGCACGGCTGTATGGGATCGCCTGCCCGGCTTGGTATCAGACCTGAAACTCGACTTCGTGATCGTCAACGGCGAAAATGCTGCCGGCGGTTTCGGCATCACGGAGGACATCTTCCTCGAGACGATCAATGCCGGCGCCGACGTCGTCACCACCGGAAACCACGTCTGGGACCAGAAGGAAGCGGTCGCCTTCGCGGGCCGCCACGACCAGTTCCTGCGCCCGGCGAACTATCCGCAGGGAACGCCCGGCCGCGGTTCAGGGCTCTTTTATGCGCGAAGCGGAGCACGCGTGCTCGTGGCAAACATCATGGGCCGCGTTTTCATGCATCCCGAGCTCGACGATCCTTTCAAATCCGCCGAAGCGATTCTCGATGCCTGCCCGCTGAAGGAACAGGCCGATGCGATCATCTTCGATTTTCATGCAGAGGCCACCAGCGAAAAGCAGTGCTTTGGCCATTTCGTCGATGGACGCGCCAGCTTCGTCGTCGGCACGCACACGCATGTGCCGACCGCCGACCACCAGATCCTCAACGGAGGCACGGCCTATATGTCGGATGCCGGCATGTGCGGCGACTACGACTCCTCGCTCGGCATGGACAAGGAAGAGCCACTCAACCGCTTCATTTCCAAGATGCCGAAGGGACGTATGGAAACCGCCACTGGCCCTGCCACGATCTGCGGTGTGGGCGTGGAGATTTCCGACGCCACGGGGCTTGCCGAAAAGATCGCGCCACTGCGGATTGGCCCGCGACTTTCCGAGACCATCCCGGAGTTCTGGCGCTGAGAACACCCGCCGGCAACACGCAATTGTGAGCGGCCCTGCCTGATTTCGGCTGGACCGATGCGTCCCCTTGTCGCATCCTCGCCGCACCGTGACAGCGCCGGAGGGTGGCATGAAGCCGCAATTGCTTATCCTCGCTATCGCATGCCTTGTGCCTCTTGCCCTGCCCCATGCAGCCGCCGCGCAAGGGGAACGGAAGCCCGTTAGCCAATGCCAGGCGATCGCACAGGCAATCCCCAAGACCAGATTTGCAAGCTTTTCCGGTGAGACGCCGATCGTGCCGGCGGTTTCGGAAGGCGATGATGTCAAGCTGACCTTCCTGGGACATTCCACCTTCGAAATCGAAACGCCGGGCGGCATCGTCATCGCAACGGATTTCAACGGCTGGTACCGGCCGGCCGTGACACCCGACGTGGTGACGATGAACCGGGCGCACTCCACGCATTACACGCTGACCCCGGATCCGGCGATCAAGCAGGTGCTGCACGGCTGGAGCGATGTGCCCGGAGAAAAGGCCGACATCGACCTGATGGTCGGCGACACTTATATCCGCAACGTCACCACGGATATCCGCGGTGGCTATAGCGCTGCGCAGCAGGATGGAAATTCGATCTTCATCTTCGAGATCGCCGGGCTCTGCATCGGCCATCTCGGCCATCTGCATTATGAGCTAACCGATGCCCACTACACCGAGATCGGCCGCCTGGACATCGTCATGGTGCCGGTCGATGGCGGCCTCACCATGGGCGCCGACAGCATGAGCCGCATTATCAAGCGGCTGCGCTCGTCGCTGATACTGCCGATGCACCGCCGCGGTCCGCCGGTCGAGCGCTTCGTGTCGATGTTCGGCAATGATTTCGATATCAGCTACGCGCCGGACGACACGATCACCGTTTCCATGCGCTCCCTGCCCAAGAAGCCGCTGATTTATGTGATGAAGGGCGCTCAATAGAGAAGACCCGAAAGCCAGAGACCTCCGGGTTTTGCCCGTATCAGGCAAATTGCAGATGCCGCTTGATGCCCACTTCCGGCATCTTGTCATCGCTGAGATTGGCCTTCGCGATCTCCCAGCCAAACTTCAGCTTGCTGCCGGTCGAAACCCAGATTTCGGCGTCGTCCACATGCATGACAAGCATCGTCAGCTTCGGATCTTTCTTGCCCTCCTCGTACCAGGCGGCAACCACCGAATCCCAATATTGCTCGATCCTGGAAGGATCCGGCCGGACCTCGATCTTGCCTGCCAGGCACGCGTGGTAATCGTGATCCTTGCCGATGACGCAGAAATGCGCACGCATTCCCGGTTTGACGGCGCGGACGATGTCGGCATCCGATTTGGTATAGAACCAGATGGTATTGGTCTTCGGATCGGCATGCGGAGCCATCGGCTGCATGTGCATGTCGGCGCCATCGATGCCGAGCATTCCTGCGGAAACATCGTTCACCTGATCCCAAAGCTGCCGTGCCGGATGATCGCGCGCTTCACTAAAGCTTGCCATGGCCTTCCCCTTCCGTTCGGGCTTTTCAAGCCTTCAAACGTCACGTCTGCCGCTTTGTTCCGTAGCTTTTGGCCTTCCTGGGGACACGGAGACAAGCTGCTTTCCGCTTGAATGCAGCCCGCTTCGCTCTTATAAGGCCGTCCATTCCGAACAATGAGACGTGAACAGGGGTGCCATGGCTGGCCATTCACAGTTTAAAAACATCATGCATCGCAAAGGCCGTCAGGATGCCGTGCGGTCGAAAATGTTCTCCAAGCTTGCGCGCGAAATCACCGTTGCCGCCAAGGCCGGCCTGCCCGACCCGACGATGAACGCCCGCCTGCGCCTGGCAATCCAGAACGCCAAGGCACAGTCCATGCCGAGGGACAACATCGACCGCGCCATCAAGAAGGCCGCAGGTGCCGAAAGCGAGAATTACGACGAAGTCCGCTACGAGGGTTACGGTCCGGGAGGCACGGCGATCATCGTCGAAGCGCTGACCGACAACCGCAACCGCACCGCATCCAACGTCCGCTCGATCTTCACGAAGGCCGGCGGCGCGCTCGGCGAAACCGGCTCGGTTTCCTTCTCCTTCGACCACGTCGGTGAGATCACCTACAAGCCATCCGCCGGCGATGCCGACACGGTCATGGAAGCCGCGATCGAGGCCGGCGCCGATGACGTCGAGACCGACGAGGAAGGCCACACCATCACCTGCGCCTTCGAATCCCTCGGCGAAGTCGCCAAGGCCCTGGAAGGCGCGCTTGGCGAAGCTGAAACCGTCAAGGCCGTCTGGCGCTCCCAGAACAACGTGCCAGTGGACGAAGAAAGGGCCCAGTCGCTGATGAAGCTCATCGACAGCCTGGAAGACGATGACGACGTGCAGAACGTCTATTCGAACTTCGAAGTTTCCGAGGAAGTGCTTGCCAAGCTTTCGGCCTGAGCATTCGAACGACGATCAAAAGACCCGGCTGCGGAAACGCTGCCGGGTCTTTTGTTTTCAGGAGTGATGCAGAGTAACGCAGCCCTTGTGCAACCACCCGCTACATCCTGGGCTCCCTCACACTCCTATGCTTGTCACAGGAGCCCAGTGCCCAAGTCCTTGGGCGCTGCCGAAGACGCTCATTCAAAGGAATGAGGAAAGAAGCCGGTCAGCGCTTCGCAGCTCCAGGACATCAAGCCGCAACACGCATGAAATTCCCAAGTCCCGCAAACAGCTCGACCGACTTCAGCCGCGCCTCGATGTCGTGGATCGGCATGGAGATGATGAGTTCGTCCGCCCCTGTCTCCTTCAGGAATTCGGTGAGCTTCGCCTCTGACGTCTTCGGCGAACCCACGACCGCATAGCGCAGCGTGTGCTCGACATTCAGTTTCTCCATCTGCGACCAGAAGCCCTCCATGTCCTCGACCGGCCGCGGGAACGGACCACGGACGTTGCGGCGCAGGTTGACGAACTGCTGCTGAGCAGAGGTGAAATGATATTGCGCCTCCTCGTCCGTCGGCGCGACGGAACCCATGACGCCGGCCATGACGTAAGGCTGGTCGAGCGAGGCCGAGGGTTGGAACTTGCTGCGGTAGATATCGATCGCATCGAGCAGCGAATCCGGCGCGAAATGCGAGGCGAAGGCATAGGGCAGGCCGAGCATCGCCGCGAGCTGTGCGCTATAAAGACTGGAGCCGAGAAGCCAGATCGGCACATGCGAATTGTGGCCCGGAACGGCAAGGATCGCCTGGTTCTCGACCGGCGCGCCTAATAACTGCTGCAGCTCGACGATATCGTTCGGAAAGTTGTGGGCGCCTGTCTCCAGATTTCGGCGGAGCGCCTGTGCCGTGCGCATGTCCGTACCCGGTGCGCGGCCGAGCCCGAGATCGACCCGGCCCGGAAAAAGCGCCGCCAATGTGCCGAACTGCTCGGCGATCACCAGCGGTGAGTGATTGGGCAGCATGATTCCGCCCGAGCCGATACGGATCCGTTTCGTTGCGGCACCGACATGGCCGATGACCACCGCAGTCGCCGCACTTGCAACCCCCGGCATGCCGTGATGCTCCGCCAGCCAGAAGCGCTTGTAGCCGCACTCCTCCGCCTTCTGCGCCATGCGCGCCGAGCCTTCGAAGGATTGCTGGATCGTCGTGCCTTCGGCAACGGGCGAAAGATCGAGAATGGAAAAGGGGACCATAGGAAAACCTGCCGGTGATTGGAAGGACAGGTCTATGTAGGTTCTGGAATCGCTCATTCCAAATCCCGCGGACGAAGAAAGGGGCCGGCTTCCCGACCCCCGATCTCTTCGCTTCGCTTTCTCCGTTTATCGGCGTTGCCGGAGAACGTGAACCTCGGCGCTGTGATGGTAATGGTCGTGAGGCAGCGAAAAATTGCCAAGCTGACGGTCCATCTCGACAGCCTCGGCCGCAAGGCGGTGGATCGCGGCTGTCGTTTCCTCGACCATGGCGGCATTCTGCTGCGTCATCGAATCGAGCTCGGAAACGGACGTGTTGATCTGGCGGAGCGTATCGGCCTCTTCGCGGGTCGATTCCATAATCTCGTTAATTTGGCCGTTGATCGCTTCCACATGGCTGCCGATGCCGGTCAGAGCCACGCCTGCCCGCTCGACAAGCGCCACGCCGGTCTCGACTTCGTGGGTCGACTTCTGCAGCAGGCTCGCGATTTCCTTGGCTGCGCTCGAGGAGCGCTGCGCCAGCTCGCGCACTTCCATTGCCACAACCGCGAACCCCTTGCCGGATTCCCCGGCGCGGGCTGCTTCGACGCCGGCATTAAGCGCCAGCAGATTGGTCTGGAAGGCGATGTCGTCGATGACGGAGATGATCGTGTTGATCTGACGCGAGGAGGATTGGATTGCTTCCATCGCTGCAATTGTCTCGCGCATGATCTGGCTGGAGCCGGTGGTCTCCTTCTTCGCGTCGCGGGCAATGCGCTCCGCCTGTTCGGCGCGTTGGATCTGGGCGCGAACGGACTGGGTGATCGCGTCGATCGCATTGGCCGTTTCAGTTATCGAAGCAGCCTGGCGCTCGGTGCGTCCGGCAAGGTCGTCGGCTCCGGTCCGCATCTCCTCCGAGCCCGACCGTACAGCCATAGAGTTGCCGCCGATCGCCGTCATCGTTTCGCTGAGCGTGGCGAGCGCCTCGTTGAAGTTGACGCGCAGGCTTTCAAGCTCGTTGGGGAAGCGCGTTTCGATCTGATAGGCAAGATCGCCGTTCGCCAGATGGTGCAGACCCTCGTCCAGTGCCTGGACGACATCCTGCAAGGTTTTCGCTTCCGCTTCGCGCAGAGCAAGGTTTTCCTGACGGTCGCGCTCGGCACGGGCGCGGGTTTCGGCGCTTGCCGCTTCCAGCTCGCGGCTTTCGATCAGTGATTGCCTGAAGCGGGCGAGAGCCTTGGCCATCGTGCCGATCTCGTCCTGGCGGGTCTGACTGCCTATCTCGACATCCAGCTTGCCGTCGGCCACATCGCGGGTATTTCCAGCGAGGCGGGAGAGCGGCGAAAAGAGCAGCTTGGTGATGAGGCCGGTGGCGATCGCCATGACGACAAGCGCTGCAAGGCCGATCATTGTCAGCAGCGTCGCGATCTCGATCGAACCAGCATTGAGCTCACTGACGAGGACGCTTTCGACGACGAGGAACCGCTCGCCCTGATAAGTGATAGAGCGGACATAGGCCCGGGCGGTACCGTCGGGGCGCGCAAAATCGTCGACCATCATGCCGTTGCTGCTTGCAAGCGCATCCTTCATGAAGGTGAACGGCGCCGTGTCGAGCGTTGCAAGCCGGCCTCCGGCATTGAGCCCCACGGCAGAACCGTCACTGGAAATAATGGCCGCCTGAGCCGTGCTGCCGGAAACGATCCCCTTTGCCAGGATGCTGGTGATGATATCGTCGCGCACCTTGAAGAGGATGATGCCCTTCGGCTGACCGAGCTTGATGATCGGCACTGCGTAGAAGATCGCCGACGTGCCTTTGGAGGCATCAACGCGCAGGCCCGAAAATGCGGTCGGCGCGGAAGCGTCCGTCGCCTTCCCCGTGTTCTCGATCGCCTTTGCAAACGCAATACCCGCACCTGTCGCCTTCCATGCATCAGCCTTCAGGTTTTCGGCAAAATTGTCGTCCTTCTTGTACGAATAGAGGACCGAGCCATCGAGATCGGCGATCAGCAGGTCGCTGAAAGCGGTATTCTCCAGGTCGCGTGCAACTTCACCCTGCGTCTTTTCGTGGTTGGAATAGTAGAAGCCGCTCGGACCTTCGGGCTTCATCAGCTTTTCACGTTGATCGGCCGGATTCGGATTGTTGGTGATGAACACCTTCTTGAGTTCGCCGCGCGCGTCGCCCGAGGATTTTTCGATCGTCTTCCAGCCGCTCTTCAGGCTGGTAATCGACATCTGTAGCGCCTCGATGCGCGCGATGGAACTCGCCTGATTTTCGAGCTGTCCCAATTGATCCTGCAGCATGTCGCCGCGGAAGATGAGAACGCTTTCCTTGGCCTTCAGCGCCTGCGCATCCGAAATGCGGCTGCTGGTGAAATAGCCGAGAACACTGATCGTGCTCACAGCCAGTGCCGTAAGCAGGATGAATGTCGCGATAACCTTAAAGGACAGGGACTGAAATCTCTGAGCCATGACAACGAACCCTTCCGGAGCGGCTTGCCGGCAGCGCAAATCCGCCACCTTGACCGAAAACAGAACACGGGGAGCCTTAACCCTTTGCAAAAAGGCAGCTCCTCTCACATTTGAAGGGGTAGCTTTCAGGCATTGGATTTAATTCGTGGTAAACGGCGCCTTATAAAGGGACGTAATGTTTTTGTTTTGTTCACATATCGGTGGCAGTTATTTTGCAACCGCAATAAGGTGAGCCATGCAAAATACGATTCGCATCATCGGCATCGACCCGGGCCTTCGCCGCACCGGCTGGGGAATTATCGACACACTCGGCAATTCGCTACGCTTCGTGGCCTCCGGAACGGTGACCTCGGACGGCGAGATGGACCTCGCCTCCCGCCTCTGCCAGCTGCATGACGGGCTCGCCGAAATCGTGCATGACTACAAGCCGGATGAGGCAGCGGTCGAGCAGACTTTCGTCAACAAGGATGCGGTTGCGACGCTGAAGCTCGGTCAGGCCCGCGGCATCGCGATGCTCGTGCCGGCACGCGCCGGGCTCCAGGTATCGGAATATGCACCCAACGCCGTCAAGAAGGCCGTCATCGGCGTCGGCCACGGCGAAAAGCAGCAAATCCACATGATGCTGAAAATCCTGATGCCGAAAGTCGAATTCAAGGGCAACGACGCCGCTGACGCGCTTGCCATTGCCATCTGCCACGCCCATAACCGCGGCAGCAGCCGGATGCGTCAAGCGGCATTGGCCGGCTGACATGCGTTCTTGACTTGTTCTCTTTTTATATCTAGGTAATACATACGAGGTATTACCATGCGTGTCACCGAAAAGGGCCAAGTGACGATCCCGAAGGAGATTCGCGACCGATTAGGGATCGTCCCTGGATCGGAAGTGGATTTCATCGCCTCCGGAGCGGGCGCCGTACTCGTCAAGATTGAGAAGGGCGGAGCAGATCCGATTCGCAATTTCGATGATTGGGCGCGCCGCGTTCAAGGAACGGTTGATCTCGGCGCAATGACGACAGATGAGTATATCGAATGGTTGAGGGGCCCGCGTGACGATCTCGACCCTCGTTGACAGCAATATCTTTATCGACATCCTGGGGCCTGATACTGCCGAACGGCAGTGGTCTCTGAAGTCCCTGAAGCAATGCGTGATTGACGGTGATCTGGTAACGAACGTCGTTATCTGGTCGGATCTTGCCGCCTCGCCTTTGTCCGAGGAGCAGTTGACGTCTGCTTTGTCGTGGCTCGATGTGAAGCGAGAAGCCGTGCCTTTCGAGGCGGCCTTTCGTGCCGGCAAAGCACACCGCCTATATCGGCGAGCTGGCGGTCAGCGCGAAAGGATACTTCCCGATTTTCTGGTCGGAGCTCATGCCGATTGGCGCCGGCATCGGCTGCTGACGCGAGACGCTTTCCGTTACCGTTCCTATTTCCCATCGCTCGATCTCATCACCCCCGAAACCCATCCCTGACGGACCCCTTCATGATCGGCAAGCTCAAAGGCACCATCGACGAAATCGGCGACGATCATGTGCTCGTCGACGTGCACGGCGTTTGTTACGCCGCCCATTGCTCCGGCCGTACGCTATCGAGACTCGGTTCGCCGGGAGAGGCTTGCGTGCTCTTCATCGAGACCTATGTGCGCGAAGACCAGCTGAAGCTCTTCGGCTTCATGACCGCGCTGGAACGCGAATGGTTCAACCTGCTGCAAAGCGTCCAGGGTGTCGGCGCGAAGGTCGCGCTCGCCATTCTCTCCATCCTGACGCCAAGCGAACTGGCCAATGCGATCGCACTGCAGGACAAAACGGCCGTCTCCCGCGCACAGGGGGTTGGCCCGAAGGTTGCGGTCCGTATCGTAACCGAATTGAAGAACAAGGCGCCCGCCTTTGCCGGCGAGGCGATCAATATCGGCCTCAAGCAGGAACTCGGTGAAGGTGTTGCGTCGGCCCCGGTTTCCGATGCCGTCTCGGCCTTGACGAACCTTGGCTATTCACGTGATCAGGCAGCCAACGCCGTCGCTGCGGCCATGAAGACGGCAGGCGAAGGTGCCGACAGTGCCAAGCTGATCAGGTTGGGTCTCAAGGAGCTCGCGCGTTAAATCGGCCGTGATTTGATGCAAAAGCGGACTGCGTCATGTATGGGTTGAATCCCTATCAAACTGGAAGATTGCCAAGATGAGTGAACCCGCGCGCCTGATATCGCCGGAAAAGCGGGGCGAAGACCTGGATGTGACGCTACGCCCGCAGTCGCTTGATGAGTTCACCGGCCAGGCGGAGGCGCGTGCGAACCTGAAGGTCTTCATCGAGGCCGCCAAGAACCGCGGCGAGGCGCTGGACCATGTCCTCTTCGTAGGGCCGCCGGGCCTCGGCAAGACGACGCTCGCGCAGATCATGGCCAAGGAGCTCGGCGTCAACTTCCGCTCGACCTCGGGTCCGGTCATCGCCAAGGCAGGCGACCTTGCCGCGCTGCTGACGAATCTCGAAGAGCGCGACGTCCTCTTCATCGATGAAATCCACCGCCTGAATCCGGCCGTCGAGGAAATTCTCTATCCGGCGATGGAAGACTTCCAGCTGGACCTTATCATCGGCGAAGGCCCGGCCGCCCGCTCGGTGAAGATCGATCTCTCGAAATTCACCCTCGTCGCCGCGACCACGCGTCTCGGCCTCTTGACCACGCCGCTCCGCGACCGCTTCGGCATTCCGGTGCGACTGAGCTTCTATACGGTGGAAGAACTGGAACTGATCGTGCGCCGCGGCGCCCGTCTCATGAACCTGCCGATCGTCGACGACGGCGCCCGCGAAATTGCGCGGCGCGCCCGGGGCACGCCGCGCATCGCCGGCCGCCTTCTTCGCCGCGTGCGCGATTTCGCCGAAGTCGCCAAGGCCGAAGCCGTTACCCGCGAGATAGCCGACGAAGCGCTCACCCGCCTGCTTGTCGACAGTGTCGGCCTCGACCAGCTCGACAAGCGCTATCTCAACATGATTGCCGTCAATTTCGGCGGCGGCCCCGTCGGCATCGAGACGATCGCCGCCGGCCTTTCCGAACCGCGCGACGCGATCGAGGACATCATCGAGCCCTACATGATCCAGCAGGGCTTCATCCAGCGCACGCCGCGTGGCCGCGTACTGACTGCAACCGCCTGGAAGCATCTCGGCCTGCAGCCACCGAAGGACCTGGAGGCCGCGCAGTTCCGGCTGTTTCAGGAAGACGATTGAGTGATCCCGTGACGCGGATATCTGGAGATTCTCGGCGGCAGTGTCGCGGGCTTCGCGGCGCTAGGTGGTTATGCCCATGAGCCTGGCACGAGCTTGGCTTTTCGTTACCTGATGGAAATCCCGCCCAAGTTTCCATTCAAGTCCGGCGAGATCATCCACCGATCGAGGATGGTGGCAATTATCTCGAGTTCAAATGGGTGCCTGCGAGACGCGGAGCCCTGTCCGCGCCGGATATTCCGCCTATTTCATCGCTGAAGAAATGGAGACGTTGCCAGCCTCGCCGCACCATCTTGTCTGGCGCGATTGGAATCTGGATGGCAACGATCAAGCAGACTGCAAACATTGACGCCACATAGATCTGCGCCTTAGCTACGCCCCATTCGCAATGAGGAGGACGCGCCATGCCGAATTTCGATCCGTGCCGGGTGTTCCGCAAACTTTCTTATAACAACGCGCTTGCGAACCATCGCCTACTGGCTGCCTGCGCGTCCCTGCGCCCGGGCGAGTTCGAGGCGAAGCGCGTGAGCTTCTTTCCCTCGATCAAGTCGACGCTCAACCACCTTATCACCGTTGACTGGTTCTATGTCGACGCGCTCGAGGGCGGCACGCTTGGTCCGAAAGCCTGGGAGGTCGAAGAGCCCTTCGATACGGTTGGCTCGCTTGCTGCCGAACAGCGCAAGGTCGATCAGCGCCTCGTTGCCGTTTGCGAAGCCCTGACCCCGGAAGGGCTTGCAGCGGTGATCGATCTTCAGCGCATCGGCCGCCTCCAGAAAGAGCGGGTGGACGACGTGCTGAGCCACCTCTTCCAGCATCAGACGCATCATCGCGGCCAGGTGCATGCGATGCTCGCCGGAACCTGCGTAAAGCCGCCGCAGCTCGACGAATTCATCGTCGATGACGACGCGAAGTTCCGCAGTGTTGAGATCGCCGCCCTCGGCTGGAGCGAGGAGGCGCTGATGCGTTAATCGGCAAGCTGCGCCTTCAGCCGGTCCACGATCGTCTTGGTCAGTAGATCGTAGTTCTCGTCGAAATGGTGATCGCCCGGCAGCTCGACGACGTCGGCGGCGCTATCCTTCAATGCGGGGCAGGCAACCTCGTCATCGTCGTCCTTGCCGTAGATGCATTGCACAAGCTTGGGGTCGATAGCTTTCAGATCATCAACCGGGTCGCCGGCAGCACCCTCCGTCTTCTGGCCGAGCCAGCCCATGACGGAAATCACATAGTCCACCTCGTGGGAGAGCGAGAGCAGCGACACCTGGGCGATCGCCGCTTTGTCCGCGGCTTTGAGCCTGTTGTAGGTGGCGGGCACGATATCGGCACCGAAAGAGTAACCGATCAGAAGAACGTGCTTTACCTTCCATTGCTTGCGATAGAATTCGATGATCTTCGCCAGGTCGTCGGCCGTCTCCTGGGGCTGGCGTTCTGACCAGAAATAGTGAAGGGAGTCGACTCCGATGACAGGAATGCCCTCTTTCTGCAGCGCCGCACCGACTTCCTTGTCAATGTCGCGCCAGCCGCCATCGCCGGAATAGATGATGGCCATGGTGTCGATGGACGGCTTGGCCTCGAGCACGGCAAGCGGCAATCCGAGCGGATTGTCCGCGCTTCCGGAAGCGGCGATCAGGTCGTCCAGAGTGTCGGAAAGAGCCGTTTCGGCATCATCCCCGACATCGCGGATCTCAATTTCCGGATGATCCTGCTTCAGCGCTTCGACATGCGTACGCCCATCTTTCGTTGCAGCGGACGTGAAGGCAGCGGTGATGGGGTTCGGAAGGCTACCTTCGGTGAGGCCGTAGACGATTCGGTCACCCACCGTCTTTTTCGATGCCGGCGTGCAAAGCTGCTGGGTCAGCGGAATGCCGGCAACCGGATCCACGACCAGCGTTTGGCCGATCGTCGCATCCGGCGTCTGCGCTGCAATCGCCAGTGCCAATGCGCCGCCTTCGGCGATACCGGCGATGATCGGCAGATGATAGGCGCTGTTGCCGGCAGCCCGCTGCACCTGCTGGCTGAGCGACTCGATGTCGGAAACCAGATAGATGCAGCCGTCATTCTCGCTGATGTCATATTTGCGCAACGCATCCATATAGGACGGGAAGTCGACACCGATTACGACGGCTCCCTCCTGCACCAGACTGTCGGCCTCCGCCTTTTCCGTGTCGCCCCAGCCAGCGCCGTCCGAAATCAGCATCACCGCGCCTTTGACATCGCCGTCCGGCAAAAAGATGTGCGGTGAAGGAATAAGCCCGGTTTCAAAGCGTTGCGTGGTTTCCTCGGCAGCGACGGCCGGGGCCGTCATCGCGAAAGCGCACAAGGCTGAGAGCAGATATCTTCTGATCATTTCCTGACGACTCCCTTCAATCCGCCGCCGATGAGAAGTGTCGCGTCCATCAACGCGATCATCGGATTGCCCCCTCCTGAAACCGCAAGATAGCGCGGCTGCCAGTGCGGATGAAACTTTGATTTGAATGCCCGAAGGCCTTTGAAATTGTAAAAGCGCTCGCCGTGTTCGAAGACGGTGCTGCCGATCCGGTCCCAGACGGGTGCCGTCTCGCGCTTGGACATGCCGGAAAGCGGCGCCATGCCAAGGTTGAAGTGCGTGTAGCCTTCACCGCGCAGATATTCCATGATCCGTACGAAGAGGAAGTCCATCGATCCCTTGGGCGCCTCGGGCGAAAAGCGCATAAGGTCAATCGTACCTTCCGACTTCGTTTCGGTGACGAGGATATTGGCAAAGGCAACGATCCTACCGTCCTTCTTCAAGACGCCGACCGGCTGGACGCTCACGTAGTCCGCCTCGAAGGCACCGAGCGAGAAGCCTTTCTCCTTGGCGTTGTGATGTTCGAGCCAGGCATTGGAAACCGCAGAGAGCTCGTCGATGATACCCGCTACCTTCTCGGGGGGGATGACTTCGAATTCCAGCCCGTCGCGCTGCGCGCGCGCCGCCGTCTGCCGCAGGTTTGCCCATTTGCCGCCCTTCAGTTCAAAATTCATCAGATCGGCAACGGCCAGTTCGCCGAGCTTGAACGCACGCAGGCCCGCATCGGCGCAGTGGGAGAGAAGCGCTGGAGAAATCTGGTAGAACACGGCCCGGCAACCGGCAGCGCGTGCCGCCTCGACGAAGCGCCAGACGAGTTCCGGCCTTGCGTGCTTTGCCCCTATGGGATCAAAGAGTGCGATCCAGGAGCGCCCCTGCCGGCCATACATGATGAAGGCATCGCCCTCCTCGGAAAACATGATGCTCTTGTCGCCCATGCGCACGAGATTGGCATCGGCATCATTCTGCGTCCTGACGATCTCGACCGCGCGCCGGAGCGCCTCCTCCGTCGCAGGCTCCGGCTTGAAGGTGGCGGGGCGCAGCAGGCTGAAGATCGCGATTGCCGACGAAATGATCGTGAGGCCGAGAACGGCACGCAACCCGCGCGGCGCCTCGCCGGTGAATTCGAACTGCCACCAGAGCTCGTTGCTGTATTCCACATCGCGGTAGACGAAAAGCAGGATGACGACCGCGCCCACGCAGATCACCGCGATCGCCGTCAACCATGATGCTGTCAGCGTCTGGTTAAGCAGTGAGGCATGACGGGTGAAGAGCCGGCGGCTGACAAAGAGGCTGGAAATAAGGAAGGCAAGGAACACCGCTTCGACAAGCGCTACGGCCTTGAGCAGCGAAAGCGCTAGCGCAGCAAGTGCGGCGATAACCGCCACCAACCAGGCGCCATCGAGCCGCTGGCCAAGACCGCGCGCGGCAACCAGTAGCGCAAGACCCATCAGGCTCGAGAGGAAATGCGCTCCTTCGACGATCGGCAGCGGCAGATAGCTGGCGAGGAATTCCAAGTTCTGGTCCGGCGTCGGCGTGACGCTCGAAAAGATCAGCATGACGCCGAGCAGCAGCGTAAGCGCCGAAAGCAGCTGCGGCGTCAGCCGTCCGCCGATGCGCCGGATGCTGGACGCCGCCGGATGATCGACAAAGCGCCGAAATTCGGTTGCCGACACCGCGAGCACGGCGATCAGAAGCGGCAGCACATGATAGATCAGCCGGTAAAGGACAAGCGAGCCGAGAACCGCGTCGATATTCACCGCGCTGCCGAGCGAAGCGATGATGACGGTCTCGAAAACACCGAGACCCGCCGGAACATGACTGAGCACCCCGAGCCCGACAGCAATCGCATAGACGGCAAGGAACACCGGCCAGCCGATCGCCGTTTGCGGCAGCAGAACATAAAGAACTGTGGCTGAAGCTGCGATATCGAAGGCGGTCACCAGGAACTGGCGCGACCATGTGCGCGAATCCGGCAGGCGGATTGCTATCGGGCCGATGTGCATCGCCCGACCGTCGCGTCCAAGCACGAGGAGCCCACCAAGAGCCGCGATGATCACGCCCGCGACCAGCCGGAGCAGCAATGCGCTCGTTCCCACCAAAGGTGCGATTTCATCGGCGATGATCATCAATGCGATCGATGCGACCCCTGCCAGGCCAAGCCCGAAGGACAGCGTGACGAACGCAATGACGCGGCCGATATCTTCCGGCGTCAGGCCGAGACGCGAATAGGCGCGATAGCGAATCGCCCCACCGCTCAACGCGCCGAAGCCCGCCGTGTTGCCGACCGCATAAGCGCTGAAAGCCGTCAGGGCTACATGCGGAAATGGCAGCCTCTTGCCGATGTAGTCTATGGCATTGAGATCGTAGACGATCAGCGCCAGGAAGCTCAATCCGGTAAAGAGAAGCGCAAGCAGAATGGCGCTGGGGCGCGTATTGGCGAGCGCTGCGACGACGTCCTCGTAGCGCACCTCATCCGTAAGCTGGACGACGGCATATCCGACGATACAGAAAACAAGGAGCGTGGCGAGCGCCACCAAGTGGGGCCGATAGCGCCGCAAGAACCCGCGCGCACCCCGGCTCTCCGCGTCTTCGATCTCTTCCAAGCTGCCGTCACTCGCCATCTCTACCTGCCGCTTTGCCGTCTGGCGGATCATTCCGGGAGACGAAGCATACGCGGCATTCAAGCTCTGCGAGCTAATACCGGACGATACCCCACCGCCGTCATTTGCGTCTCACTCGGCTTGAATTGGGGCAGAATTAGCGCCGTCAAACGCAATGAAACATTGCATTTTCGTAAGGTTTGACAATCCAAGAGCAAGATCAGCCAGGGCCTGCGTCCGTGCCGCACATTCCGACACAAGCCTCGGAATATTCAGCTCACGGGCTCGCTCGCGGTATCCGGTTTTTGTACCATATGGCGCGCCGCCGCCGCACGCGCCTCGGCCTCGCGCCCATCGCCGGCGACCTGTACGGTAGGCACCGCGAACTCAATGCCATTCTCCTTGAAGGCATTGCGGATCATCGCCAGTGCGTTGCGGCGGATGACGAATTGCTCGCCCGGCTTGGTCATCATGGCCAGCCGGAGCTCAATCGCGAATTCGCCGAATTGTTCGACGCCCTTCATCTTCAGCGTCTCGATGATATGCGGCCCGAATTCGGGATTTTCGAGCAATTGCTGTCCGATCTGCTTGATGACCTTCTTCGCTTTCACGAGGTCAGTATCGTAGGTCACGTTGAGACTGATCTTGTCGATCGTCCAGTCGCGGTTGAGGTTTTTGACCGCGCCAAGTTCGCCGAAGGGCACGGTCGTCAGTGGTCCGCGGTGATGGCGGAGTTTCACTGATCGCAGGCTGAAGGACTCGACGACGCCCTTGTGGCTGCCGCTCTCGATATACTCACCGACGCGGAAGGCATCGTCCCACAGATAGAACATGCCACTGATGACATCCTTGACGATCGCTTGTGCTCCAAAACCCACCGCGACGCCGACGACGCCGGCACCGGCGATCAAGGGCGCGATCTGGATGTTGAGACCGGCGAGCACCATCAAGACGGCAATAACGGCGATAACGACTGCAAGAATGTTACGAAAAATCGGCAGCAGCGTTTGCAACCGCGCGCGCCTCGCCTTTTCCTCATCCGTGGCGCCATCGGCAAGCGGGGCATCCGCAAGCTTGCTGTTGATAAAGGCCTTCACGAGATGCCAGAGCAGATCGGCTGCAAGCAGAATGACGACACCGCCGATGACGCCGCGAGCGATGCGATCCACCATCGTCTCCCCGGCGGCCATCGTATCGGCTCCGACGCCAATCATCCGCCCCAGCCAGACAGCTGCCAACGCAATGATGACCGCCCTGACGCCGCGGTCAAGCAATACTGCTGCCATGCTGCGCTTTGCAAGAAAACCCGCTTCAGCCTGATGCAGCGCACGGACAGAAATCGTAGCGATGGCGAGCACTTTCGGCAATATCAGCGCGTAGATGCCGAGCCAAAGCAACCCGGCGAAGCCGGTGACCCACAGCACCCAAAGAAAGACGAAATAAAGCGTCAGCGCCCAGGATGTCGTAGGACTGCGGCGTGCACCATTTGCCGGACGCGACCAAACAGCCTCGGCGGCAATCAGAAACAATCCGATACCAAGAACATAGGCAACGAAATAGCGCGATGCGCTGGAAAAGCCGAGCGGCGCCAATACCTGGATGACGGCCCACCCGAAGGCGAAATAGATGACGAATACCGCCGAGCGCCGGAACCAGAAAAGCGCTTCTGCACGGGAGACCTCGCGTTCACCATCGGCCCTTGGAAGCGTCACCAAAGCAACCAGCAGCCGTCCAAGCGAGATAACAACGCGTGCGGCCACCAGCGCAATCGTCACGGCGATCGCCATCGACTGACTGACCGGCGGCCAGTTCAACACAAGAAGCGCTACGAGAGTTGCGATCATGAAGACGATAGCAGGTACGAGGCGATAGAACAGATTGACCCCTGCCTGATAAAGCCCCGCCGGCTCCTCGGCATCCACGCGCCGAATGCGCGGGCGCGGCGCAACCGCACGGAAAAGCAATTCGGCCAGGGGACCTGCAAGGAAAAGAGCCACGGTCTGAACCAGAATCCGGCCGACGCCTACGGGCTCCACCTCGCGGTCGACAATATCGGATGCGCTTGCGACCTCTGCCGGCAGGGTCATTGGGGCTTGCGACACCATCTCGACATGACGGCGTACGTGCCCGAGCAAATCCGAAAGCACGGACATCTGCTCTTCAGGCGCGGCTGCGGCTGGAGCAGATGGCGCCGCATTTGTCTGCGCCGACATCCATTTCTGGACTTCGGGGGCCTGCATCAGTTCCATTATCTGGCGCACTTTGTCCGGCGGCGGCCCGGCCGGATCCGCGCCAGGTGCTGGCGTCTGCCCACTACTCGCGCTGGAAAGGGCCGTCAAAATCACCAAAGAGAGAAGAAACGCCCAAAGACCGCGCCCCACGAACCTTGAACCCGACATGATGCCGCCCCTCCGGTGTGACCCCGCATCAACCATATCGCGTGCACAGCCATAGGCAATGGGCCGATGAAAAACCCCGGAAGGTTGTTGTCCAACTTTACGGGGTCAGTTCACCGAGGGTGCGGGCTTGTAGCGCTTGAGGCTTGGGGCCTCAGGCTTTCGGCTTTTCCACATGGCCGCCGAAGCCGGCGCGCATGGCGGAAAGCACCTTATTGGCGAATTCATCATTGTCGCGCGAGGAAAAACGGCCATAGAGCGCAGCGCTCAGCACCGGCGTCGGCACGCTTTCGTCGATAGCTGCCATGATCGTCCAGCGGCCTTCGCCGGAGTCCGAAACGCGGCCGGCAAATTTCATTAGCGCCGGATCGGCATGCAGCGCGTCCGAGGTCAAATCGAGAAGCCACGAGGTGATGACGCTGCCGCGCCGCCATACTTCAGCGACATCCTGCAGGTTGAAGTCGTAACGGTAGTGCTCCGGGTGGGAGAGAGGCGCGGTTTCGGCATCCGCTTCATGCGCCGCAGCACCGATATTCGCGCGCTTCAGGATGTTCAGCCCCTCGGCATAAGCGGCCATCAGGCCGTATTCGATGCCGTTGTGAACCATTTTGACGAAATGGCCCGCGCCGTGAGCACCGCAATGCAGATAGCCCTGCTCCGCCGTGCTGTTCGGGTCAGGCGCGCGGTTTGCCGACGGCGGCGTGGTGCCGGCGCCAGGGGCCAGCGAGGCGAAGATCGGCGAAAGGCTCTGCACGATGCCCTTTTCGCCGCCGATCATCAGGCAATAGCCACGCTCCAGACCGAAGACGCCGCCGCTGGTGCCGACATCGACATAGTGGATGCCCTTGGTGATCAGCTCGGCGCCGCGGCGGATATCGTCGTGATAATAAGAATTGCCGCCATCGATGATGATGTCGTCGTCGTGCAGCAGCGGCACGAGCTGGGCAATCACCTTGTCGGTGATGGCGGCCGGCAACATCAGCCAGACGGCGCGCGGGCGGGAAAGCTTCGAGACGAACTCCTCGAGAGAGGCGCAGCCGACCGCGCCTTTTGCGACGAGATCGGCGACGCTCTCCGGCTTCGTGTCATAAACGACACATTCATGGCCGTCGCGCATCAAGCGCTGGACCATAAAATTGCCCATACGGCCCAAACCCACCATGCCAAGCTGCATCTGAAATCTCCTGGAATCCAATCACTACAATAGTTCCGGAAACTAGCACCCACAGTGCAGCAGACAAGCGAGGTCTCTATCACATTAAGGCGAAGGCGGCTCCCATGATGGCTGGTATTGTCATTAGAGCGCCTCGTAGTCTGGAGCCTCCGCAGGCTCGCCGCGCATCTCGCTGAGGAACATGCCCTCCCGAAGATTGATGCCGTATTCGACGAAGGCCTTCATGCAGCAGAGCATGTTGGCCCAGCCCTCGCAGTTGAGATAGGTGCCGCGCCGGCCGGCCTCGTCTTCGTGCCAGCCATTCTCGGAGATCGTCACCATCGTTCCGCCGTCCTCCAGCGGATCAAATTTCATCTCGACTGTCGTTTTGTAGCGAACCTTGTTTTCGTCCGTGCCACCATCCCAGCGAAGCAAGATCAGGCGCTCCGGAACGAGATCGACCACTTCGACCGGCGAATCCTTCCACCAGGTTACCGTCGTACCCTTGACGAGTGGTGCGCTCGCCCCGCCGATAGTCGTGAAATAGCTCGAGAGCTTCTTCGGGTTGACCACCGCATCGAATACTTCTGCGACCGGACGTCCGATCCGTCCGCCGACACGAATAATGAGGGACATTGCAACTTCCTCCTCATTTCGATTGTGATAATCACCATTATGTTATAAAAATATAACATGTCAAGCGAATCGGATAACGACCCTGTTTTCAAGGCACTGGCCCACTTCCGGCGCCGTGAAATCCTCGACATTCTGAAAGAAGGTCCGCGCACCACCGGCATGCTCTGCGAAACCTTCGCAGACATGGATCGCTGCACAGTCATGCAGCATCTGAAGGTTCTCGAAGAAGCCGACCTCGTTGTCCCGAAGAAGGAGGGCCGCGAGCGCTGGAACCATCTCAACAGCCTGCCGATCAAGCATATCTATGACCGCTGGATCAGTACTTATGCGGGACATGCGCTATCGATACTGGACAGGCTGAAGGGCGATCTGGAGGGATAAACTCGAAACGAAACGGGCGCCGAAGCGCCCGTTTCGCCAAGGACCAGTTCAGGCAGCCTTGCGCAATGGCGCGGCAAGCGGGGCAGAGCGGCGGTCGAGCGCACCGCTTGTGAGGTTGAGGACAAGAGCCGCGGCAACGAGGATCGCGCCGACCCAAGGCGTGGCGGCGAGCCCGAGCGAGGATTCGACGACTAACCCGCCGATCCAGGCGCCCGCCGCGATTCCGAGGTTGAAGGCAGCAATGTTGAGTGCCGAAGCAACATCGACGGCGGCCGGACGGACCTGCCTTGCCAGTTGCACGACATAGAGCTGCAGGCCCGGCACGTTTGCAAAGGAGAGAAAGCCGAGCGCGGCCAGCGTCGGGATCGTCAGCCATGGCGAAACAGCCGTGAAGCTGAAGAGAACAAGCACGATCGCCTGGGCGATGAAGAGCCCGGTCAGCGCCCTCACCGGATCGCGATTGGCAATCCGCCCGCCGATGATGTTGCCGATGGCGATCGCGATACCGTAAAGCACGAGGATCAGGCTGACGGCAGACGCAGAAAAGCCGGTGATCTCCTGCAAGATCGACGCAAGAAAGGTGAAGGCAACGAAGGTCCCGCCATAACCGAGAGCGGTCGTGGCAAAGACGATCAGCAACCGGCCGCTGCCAAGCACGCGAACCTGATCCTTGATTCTCGCGGGCGGCGCTTTCGCGAGGTGGGAGGGAAGCAGGAGCGCGATACCGGCAAGGGCCACGACGCCGAGGCCTGCGACGGCGGCAAAGGTCGCCCGCCAGCCGAATGTCTGGCCGATGAAAGTGCCAAGCGGCACGCCGGTCACGATCGCGACAGTCAGTCCCATGAACATCATGGCAATGGCCGAGGCGCGGCGGTCCTCCGGCACGAGATCGGCGGCGATCGTCGAACCGACGGAGAAAAATACGCCGTGCGCAAAAGCCGAGAGCACGCGCGCAACCAAGAGCGGTGTGTAATCGGGGCTGAACGCCGCCATGGCATTGCCAATGACGAAGAGCGCCATGAGCCCGAGCAGCAGCGGCTTGCGCGCGATCCGGCCAGTCAGTGCTGTCAGGATGGGCGCGCCGAAAGTCACGCCAAGCGCATAGACGCTGACAATGAGACCTGCGAGCGGCAACGTGATGTGGAGATCATTGGCGACGGTCGGCAGCAGGCCGACGATGACAAATTCCGTGGTTCCGATCGCATAGGCGGCGATCGTCAAGGCAAAAAGAGCAAGTGGCATGACATGACCCGTGATGATGTGCCCAGAGTTCGGGCGCAGGTTGTTGTTCGGGTCCAGATATGGATGCGCGACACCGCATCGATAATCCGATGGAGCGGCCCAACACTTGTGAATTGAATTCAAGATAGGCGGCTAAGAATGCTCCGTCTCGCTGATAAGCCATTTCCGAAAAAGCGCCAACGACGACTTTTCCAGGGCGCCCGCGGGATAGAGCATCGCGTAGTTCAGGGCTGCAGGCTGGCGCTCGACGAAACAGCGCACAAGTCTTCCGGCGGCAATATGCTCGGCAACCAGCGAACTGCGCACCAGCGCAAAACCCTGTCCCCTGCTGCAAGCTTGCAGCATCTCCTCGAAGGAATCGAAAACCGGCGCTTCATCGACCGCTCTTGCGATGTCGAAGCCGGCAACCGGCTCGACGTTCGGATCGTCTCGGACCGTCACCTGTTCGTACCATCGCTGCCAGTCGAGCACAGTGTGCCGCATGCCGCGATAAAGTAACAACGGCGCGACGCGAATGGCACCACGGCTTGGAAGTCTGCTTGAGAGAGCCGGCCCGCAGACGACGAATTCCTCGTCGAGCAGAAGCGGCTCCGTCACAAGGTCCGGGCCGCCATGACCGAGCCAGATCGCCAAGTCGACACTTGAAAAATCCGGTCGCTGATAACCGACGGCGGTGCGGACTTCGATTTTCGGATAGCGGCGGCAGAACGCCTCGAGACGCGGAGCAAGCCATTGGCTTGAAAATTCCGGTGTCGTCGCGATCGTCAGCGACGGACTGGCGCTTGCCTCCCGGGCCTGATGCAAAGCGCTTTCAAGCGAAGCAAGCGCGCTTGCGATCTCGGGATGAAGCCTGAGACCAAGCGGTGAGGGCCGGGCGCCGTGCCGCCCGCGATCGAAGAGCCTTCCGCCCATCCAGCCTTCCAGCTGTGCGATCTGATGGCTGACGGCTGTCTGTGTCAGCCCGAGCCGCTCCGCGGCGCGCCCAAAGCCTCCTGTTTCCGCAATAGCGCAGAAGGCCTGCAGGGTCGAAAGCGGCGGCAACGGACGGTCTGCCATGAAAATCTCTCATGATAAGAACAATCGAGTTTCATTATACAGTGTTCAAAAGCAGGAATAAATTGACCGCATGGGAGATAGGCCATGAGGTTTTCGATAAAAATTCTGAATGCATTGCTATCGTTTAGCAGCCTCGCCGCTCCAGCGCAGCGGCCAAGATCCGCAGCCCCGCCGCAGCCGGCAACCGCACTGAACGCGCATATGCAGAGAGATATCGGAATAGACGAGGGGCGGAACCCCTGCCTTCGAAAAATGAAGTGCGATCCGCGGCAGCCGATGGAGATTTACGATCCTGGGCGCCTACAAACGTAGGTGGGCACCGTGTGTCCAGGCCCACGAGCCTGGTCAGGGACAGCTCCCTTTGGATCGAGTATGGCCCCAGGGATTGTGGTTCCTGTCGAGAGGCGCAGATCGCAGCACGATATATAAGGCCGTTCACAAAGCTGCGCCAGAGGGACATGCATGCTGCGCAAATTTAATTGAGTTCGGCAGGCGCCCGGCCGTTGAGCTTGTCGGTGATGCCGCGAATGCGGGTCGTTACCTCTCCGAGCACTTCGGCGAGGTTTTCCTCCGTCCGCGCGGTCGCAGCAAGAACGGTGTCTCGATTGCCGCGCAGCGTTTCGAGCTCGGTTTCCAGCTCAGCCACGCGGCGGCTCAACTCGGAAATTTCGTCCATCACCATGATCCCGGCCATGACGGTGATCCTCAGATCGCCGATTTCGCCGAACTGACCCTTGAGATGGCCGACATAGCGATCGAAGCGGTTGGCGAGGTCGGTCAGGTGGTCTTCCTGTCCTTCCTCGCAGGCCATTCGATAGGCCTTCCCGTCAATCGTTACCGTCACCTGTGCCATGTCACTGTCTTTCCATTAGCGGTCCAGAACCGCGCGGATCGTCTCCATCGCCGTTACCAGCCGCCGCGAAACCTCGCGGTTGACCTCTTCCAGCCGGTTGGCACGGAATTCTGCCTGGTCGAGTTCCTGCGCGAGTTTGGAGCGATCGGCGTGCACGCGGCGAACCTCGCCCTCGATGTCGCCCTGCTCGCGCTGGCGTTCAATTCGCATATCCACGGCGTTTTCCAAGCCGGAGATCGCCTGCTTCAGCTCGTTGAGCGCCGCTTCCATGGATTTGCCTGTGGGCGTCATGTTGCTGTCCGGTTCTCCCGCGCAAGACCTCTCGAATCGGCAGGCCTTGCCGGTCCAGTGATTTCAACAGGATATGCAGCTAGCCGAGGGCGCGTCAATAAAAGCCGTACCGGCGCATGGGCCCTATTCTGTGGATGACTGAAATACACGCACCTGAAGCAGCGAATTCGTCTTTTGCACAACTCAACGATCAAATGTCAAAAATCGTCGCACCCTGCCCGGATATGGCCCGCAATTTATTGACTTGGCCGTTCCAACTGCTATGTCTCACCCGCTTTCATCGATGGCCTTCAGCAGGCTCGAGGCCATCTCCCGACACCGGAACCCCGTGGAAAAGCCATGACCTCTCCCGAACAACATGACCGGATGGCAAATGCGATCCGTTTTCTCTCCATGGATGCCGTCGAAAAGGCAAATTCGGGCCATCCGGGCCTGCCGATGGGCATGGCGGATGTCGCCACCGTTCTCTTCACGAAATACCTGAACTTCGATCCCAAGCAGCCGCACTGGCCAAACCGCGACCGCTTCGTGCTGTCGGCCGGGCATGGCTCCATGCTGCTTTATTCGCTGCTTTATCTGACCGGCTATCCGGACATGTCGATCGAGGACATCAAGAATTTCCGCCAGCTCGGCTATAAGACGGCCGGCCATCCGGAATACGGCCATGCGACCGGTATCGAAACCACCACCGGCCCGCTCGGCCAGGGCATCGCGAATTCGGTCGGCATGGCGATCGCCGAGCGTAAGCTGCGCGAGGAGTTCGGCTCCGACCTGCTCGACCACTACACCTACGTGATCGCCGGCGACGGCTGCCTCATGGAAGGCGTCAGCCAGGAAGCCATCGCGCTCGCCGGCCACCTGAAGCTCAACAAGCTCATCGTCTTCTGGGACAACAATTCGATCACCATCGACGGCGCCGTATCGCTGTCGGATTCGACCGACCAGGTCGCGCGCTTTAAGGCAGTGCACTGGAACACGATCGAAGTCGATGGTCACGACCAGGCTGCCGTTTCCGCCGCTATCGAAGCGGCGCAGAAATCCGACCGTCCGACACTGATCGCCTGCAAGACGATCATCGGCTTCGGCGCGCCGAACAAGCAGGGCACCCACAAGGTGCACGGCAACCCGCTCGGAGCAGATGAAATCGCCGCTACCCGCGAGGCACTGAACTGGGACGCCGAAGCCTTCACCGTCCCGGCCGACATTCTGGAAGCCTGGCGCAAGGCGGGCACCCGTTCTGCCGAAACCATCACGGCCTGGCAGGGCCGCCTCGCTGCCTCCGACAAGAAGGCCGAGTTCACCCGCCGCTTTGCCGGCGAATTGCCGCCCGGCTTCGATGCAGCGATCAGCGAATACAAGAAGAAGCTTGCCGAAACCAAGCCGACGGTCGCGACCCGCAAGGCTTCGGAAGATGCGCTCGAAGTTATCAACGGCTTCCTGCCAGAAACGCTCGGCGGCTCCGCCGACCTGACGCCTTCGAACAACACCAAGACCAGCCAGATGAAGTCGATTACCCCGACCGACTTCTCCGGCCGCTACATGCATTACGGCATCCGCGAACACGGCATGGCTGCCGCCATGAACGGCATCTCGCTGCACGGCGGCCTGATCCCCTACGGCGGCGGATTCTTGATCTTCTCGGATTATTGCCGCCCGCCGATCCGCCTCGCCTCGCTGATGGGCATCCGCGTTATCCACGTGCTGACGCATGACTCGATCGGCCTCGGGGAAGATGGCCCGACGCACCAGCCGGTCGAACAGCTCGCCGCACTGCGCGCCGTTCCGAACCTGATGGTCTTCCGCCCTGCTGATGCCACGGAAACCGCCGAATGCTGGCAAGTCGCCATCACGACGCCAAACCGTCCGTCGGGCTTGGCGCTTACCCGCCAGAACCTCTCGGCGGTGCGCACCGAATACAGCGAGAAGAACCTCTCGGCTAAGGGCGCCTACACGCTCGCCGGCTCCGATGATGCCAAGGTCACGATCTTCGCATCGGGCTCGGAGGTCGAGATCGCCATCGCCGCTCGCACCACGCTGGAAGGCACGGGCATTTCCACCCGCGTCGTCTCCGTCCCCTGCACCGAACTCTTCTTCGAGCAGCCGGAAGCCTACCGCAATGCGGTCCTCGGCAAGTCGCCGGTCAAGATCGCCGTCGAAGCCGCCGTGCGCGAAGGCTGGGACGCCTTTATCGGCCCGGAAGGTACCTTTATCGGCATGAAGAGCTTCGGCGCGTCCGGCCCATACAAGGAACTCTACAAGCATTTCGGCATCACGGCGGAAGCCGTCGTCGCCGCAGCACAAGCCAAGCTCTAAAGGGGGAGCGTTCCGGCGCTCTCCACTCATCCGCAAGCCCCATATCTAGGGAGTGAATGCAAATGACTGTAAAGGTTGCCATCAATGGCTTTGGCCGCATCGGCCGCAATGTTCTCCGCGCGATCGTCGAATCTGGCCGCACTGACATCGAGGTGGTCGCGATCAACGACCTCGGGCCTGTCGAAACCAATGCCCACCTGCTGCGCTATGACTCGATCCACGGCCGCTTCCCCGCAGCCGTCAAGGTCGAAGGCGACACGATCATCGTCGCCAATGGCAAGCCGATCAAAGTGACGGCGATCAAGGACCCGGCAACGCTTCCGCACCGGGAACTCGGTGTCGACATCGCGATGGAATGCACCGGCATCTTCACTGCGCGCGACAAGGCCGCAGCCCACCTTACCGCCGGCGCCAAGCGCGTCCTCATCTCAGCGCCTGCCGACGGTGCTGACCTGACTGTCGTCTACGGCGTCAACCACGACCAGCTCACCAAGGAGCACATGGTCATCTCCAACGCATCCTGCACGACGAACTGCCTGGTTCCGGTCGTCAAGGTGCTGAACGACGCCGTCGGCATCGACCACGGCTTCATGACGACGATCCACTCCTACACGAACGACCAGCCGTCGCTCGACCAGATGCACAAGGATCTGTACCGCGCCCGCGCTGCCGCACTTTCGATGATTCCGACCTCGACCGGTGCGGCAAAAGCCGTCGGTCTCGTCCTGCCGGAACTGAAGGGTAAACTCGACGGCACGTCGATCCGCGTCCCGACCCCGAACGTCTCCGTCGTCGACTTCAAGTTCGTCGCCAAGAAGGCAACCACGGTTCAGGAAATCAACGAAGCCATCAAGGCTGCCGCCAACGGCAAGCTGAAGGGCGTTCTCGGCTACACCGAGGAGCCGCTGGTTTCCCGCGACTTCAACCACGACAGCCAATCCTCGATCTTCGCAATCGACCAGACCAAGGTCATGGAAGGCAATTTCGTGCGAATCCTCACGTGGTACGACAACGAGTGGGGCTTCTCCAACCGCATGGCCGACACGGCTGTTGCGTTTGCGAAGCTCATCTAGTTTTTGCGAAGCGGATTTTGGGAAGGCGGCCTGCGAAAGCGGGCCGCTTTTGTTTTGAGCACTGCCCGAGCTATGAAGTCCTTTGCGACAAAAACGGCACGCATCTGCCCATGCCGGCAAAACGAGGATGAAGATCGGGGTATATCTCGATATTCGAAAGGCAAGCGCAGACGATACGGAAGAACTCTGTGTGCTCCTCAACGAGATAATCGAAGCTCGCGGCACCACTGCTCTGGAGGAGCCCCTATCGGTAATGGAGTTGACCGACTGGTTCATCACCGGCAAGTCCGTACTGACATGCCATGTCGCACAGTCCGGGCCTGGCATTGCAGGATTTCAGTTCCTGAGCCTTTACGAAAACCTGCCGAAAGGGTGGGCTGACATCGGAACCTTTGCTCGGCTGAGCCCGAAGATACCGGCGCCGGTACCCAGCTCTTCGCCGCGACCTTGTCCGCCGCCGAAGAGCTGGGCCTCGCATTCATCAATGCAACCATCCGCGCCGACAACACTGGCGGGTTCGCCTACTACGAGAAGATGGGCTTCCGGACATATAAGACGACAGATAAGGTGCCGCTCCAGGATGGCACGCTCGTGGAAAGAATCCAGAAGTGCTTCGCGGTGAGCAAAATTTGGGCGGCGTCTAAGGAACCTTCCAAAACAAAAATTGCAGTCCTCTTCTCCTTGCCCTGCTCTTGCCTGATTTACCTATAAATTCTTCATAGAGAATCTCTCCCGCAGCACCCCCACCGGCCAGCCGTCCGGCGCGCCGTTCAGCAGCATGAAGCCGCAGGCAAGCGAGGTTAAGCCGCAAGGCCTACCCTTCCGACCTGTTTTGCCGTTTACTGATGCAGGCGGAATGACGCGTGGAGGACGTAAATAGCGGCATGCCGGGGCGGGTTTGCGGCGGTCAATGAAAGGGGTTGGACGTGGAAGCATTCTACATCGTCGTACTGGTATCGACGGCGCTTGTGCTTCTTGCGGCCTTCTCGAGCCTGCTCGCCTTCCGCTTCGGCGCTCCCCTGCTTCTGCTTTTCCTGGCAATCGGCCTGATTGCGGGTGTAGACGGGCTCGGCATCGAGTTCAGCAACAATTATCTCGCCTATATCCTTGGCTCGATCGCACTTGCCATCATTCTCTTCGATTCCGGTTTCGGCACGCCGATTCAGGCCTTCAAGCTCGCGGCTATACCTTCGCTGACGCTTGCCTCTGTGGGCGTGCTGATGACCGCCGGCCTCTTTGCCGTCGTCGCCATGTGGCTGTTGAATTTCACCTGGCTCGAAGGTCTGCTGCTCGGCTCGATCGTCGCCTCCACGGATGCGGCCGCCGTCTTCTTCCTGCTGCGCATTGGCGGCATCAACATCCGCGACAAGGTGCGCTCGACGCTCGAGGTGGAATCCGGCACGAATGATCCGATGGCGATCTTCCTCACCATCGCCCTCGTCGAACTGCTTGCCAGCGGCGAAGGCTATGCCGGCATCAATATCGGCATGCTCGCGGTGTTCATTCAGGAAATGGGCCTTGGCGTCATCCTCGGGCTGCTCGGCGGCATGATGATCGCGCAGGTCGTCGGCCGTCTGGACACTGACCGCGGCCTCACGCCGATCTTCGTGCTGGGCCTTGCCATGCTGGTGTTTTCCTTCGCAGGCGCCGTCGGCGGCAGCGGTTTCCTGGCCGTCTATGTCGCCGGCATCTATGCTGGAAACCGCAAGCTTCCAGCGCTGGGATCGATCAAACGCTTTCAAGACGGCATGACCTGGCTCGCGCAGATCATCATGTTCCTCGTGCTCGGCCTGCTCGCGACGCCCTCGCAGTTTCCGGCGATCATCCTCCCGGCGGTTGCACTGGCGCTGTTCCTGATCTTCGTTGCCCGTCCGCTCGCCATTTGGCTTTCGCTGCTGCCTTTCGACTATACCCAGCAGGAGATCGGCTTCGTCGCCTGGGTCGGGCTCCGCGGCGCAGTCTCGATCCTACTCGCCATCATGCCGATCCTCGGCGGGCTGCCGAACGGGCAGATCTATTTCAACACCGCCTTCATCATCGTGTTGGTCTCGCTGCTGATTCAGGGCTGGACGATCAAGCCGGTGGCCAAGAAGCTCGGCCTCATTATTCCCCCGCGCATGGGTGCCGTCGACAAGGTCGAGGTCGACCTGCCGGGTGCGGCAAACCACGAGCTACTTTCCTATCGCGTCATCAAGGACAGTCCGATCCTTCGCGGCGAGCGCATCCCGCGCTGGGCAACGCCCTCGCTCGTCATCCGCGATGGCAAGTCGATGCGTTATCAATATGCCGGGCGGCTGCGCGAGAACGATCTCGTATATCTATTCATCGTGCCGAGCCATTCGCGTCTGCTTGACCGGCTTTTCGCCAGTCGCGCGCCGGTGGACGCGGATGATGCCGAGTTCTTTGGCGCCTTCGCGCTCTCCCCTGCCCGCCCTGCAGCCGATCTCGATGCTGCCTACGGCCCGGGCCTGCTGAATGAATCCGAGAAGGGGCTGACGATCGCCGAACTGATGAAGCAGCGCCTTGGCGGCAAGGCGGACTATGCCGATCGCGTCCGTCTCGGGTCGATCATCCTGATCGTCCGCGACCTCGACGACCAGGCCCATATCACCTCGGTCGGCATGTCGCTCGAGGCTGTCGAGCCTGCCATCACGCTGCCGATCTTCATCAATCTGCATGACATCGTCCAGCGTATCCGCGACCGCCTCAAGGGTCGCAAAAACCCGGAAGCCGCAACGGCCAAGGGCGTGCCGGACCGAGAGGAAAACGCGCGTGAAAACCACGGTTGAACGCCTTGCGTCTTGAGGCATCCTTGCTATGGTCGGCCACCTTCCAAGGCAAATAACGAACGGATAGTCCCATGCCAGCTTTCAAGACTCTCGACGACCTCAGCGGCATCGCCGGAAAGCGTGTTCTCGTTCGCGTCGACCTCAACGTGCCCGTAAAAGACGGCAAGGTGACCGACACGACGCGCATTGAACGCGTTGCGCCGACGATCCTCGAACTGTCGAAGAAGGGGGCCAAGGTTGTTCTGCTTGCGCATTTCGGCCGCCCGAAAGAAGGCCCCTCACCCGACCTCTCGCTCTCGCTGATCGCGCCGGACGTTGCAAAGGTGCTCGGCAAGCCGGTTGCCACGGCATCGGACTCGATCGGCCAAGCCGCTGCTTCGGCCGTCGCCGGAATGAAGGATGGCGATATCCTGCTTCTCGAAAACACCCGCTTCCACAAAGGTGAGGAAAAGAACGACGCGGAGTTCACCAAGGCGCTCGCTGCCAATGGCGACATCTATGTGAATGACGCTTTCTCCGCCGCCCATCGCGCCCATGCTTCCACCGAGGGCCTTGCCCACCTGCTTCCTGCCTATGCCGGCCGCACGATGCAGCAGGAGCTCGAAGCGCTCGAAAAAGGCCTCGGCAGTCCGGTCCGCCCGGTCGTTGCCATCGTCGGCGGCGCTAAGGTTTCCACCAAGATCGATCTGCTCATGAACCTCGTGAAGAAGGTCGATGCCCTGGTGATCGGCGGCGGCATGGCCAATACCTTCCTCGCCGCCCGCGGCACCAATGTCGGCAAGTCGCTCTGCGAGCACGACCTTGGCGAAACCGCAAAACAGATCATGATCGAAGCCGCGACAGCCGGCTGCGCGATCATTCTGCCGGAAGACGGCGTTGTCGCGCGCGAGTTCAAGGCAGGTGCCGCCAACCAGACCGTCGACATCAACGCCATTCCCGAAGATGCCATGGTCCTCGACGTCGGTCCGAAGTCGGTCGAGGTCGTCAAGGCCTGGATCGAGCGCGCCCAGACGCTGGTCTGGAACGGGCCGCTCGGCGCCTTCGAAATCGAGCCTTTCGATAAGGCGACGGTCGCAGCGGCCAAATACGCTGCCGAACGCACCAAGGCTGGCAAGCTCACCTCCGTCGCAGGCGGCGGCGATACTGTTTCGGCACTGAACCATGCCGGTGCCGCTGATGACTTCAGCTATGTTTCGACCGCAGGCGGCGCCTTCCTCGAATGGATGGAAGGCAAGGTCTTGCCGGGCGTTGCCGTGCTCTCCGGCAAGTAACCGCCCGGATTTGGCAATTTTTACATGTGGATAGACCGCTGGAGCTTGCAGGCTTCGGCGGTCTTTTGCTCACACAGCGAAAAAACTCCCAAAGTTTCAAACGATTGAAACGATTTCAATCGTTTCAATGACTTAGCGCTCCATTCTCCTGCCTATAAACTTCTGTTATCGCCGACCTATATGCATGGTTGCCGATTTTCTTGTCGTGGAGAGAGTAAAAAATGAGCGAACGCCTGGAAGACATTGCAGCAAAGATGGTAGCGGGTGGCCGGGGGCTGCTTGCCGCCGATGAATCGACCAGTACGATTGGAAAGCGGTTCGATACGATCGGCTTGGAATCCACTGAAACGAGCCGCCGCGATTATCGCGAAATGCTCTTCCGCTCCGAAGAGGCAATGAAGAAGTATATCTCGGGCGTGATCCTTTATGAAGAGACGCTTTATCAGAAAGCGGCCGACGGCACGCCCTTCGTCGACATCATCAAGGCTGCAGACAGCATTTCCGGCATCAAGGTCGATATCGGCGCCAAGCCGATGGCGAAATATCCGGGCGAAACGATTACCGAAGGCCTCGACGGCCTCGCCGACCGCCTTGCCAAATATTATGAAGCCGGAGCCCGCTTCGCCAAGTGGCGCGGCGTGATCGCCATCTCCTCCTCGCTGCCCACTTGGGGTTCGATGAAAGCAAACGCTCATGCGCTCGCCCGCTACGCCGTGCTGTGCCAGCAAGCCGGTATCGTGCCGATCGTCGAGCCGGAATGCCTGATGGACGGCAAGCCGGGCGACCACAATATCGAGCGCTGCGCCGAAGTCACCGAATGGACGCTGCGTACCGTCTTCGAAGAACTTGCCGATGCACGCGTCAGCCTGGAAGGCATGATCCTGAAGCCAAACATGGTCATTGACGGCAAGAACGCCCGCAAGGCATCCGTCGCGGAAGTCGCCGAACGCACCGTCCAGGTGTTGAAGCGCACGGTTCCGTCCGCCGTTCCCGGAATTGCCTTCCTTTCCGGCGGTCAATCCACCGAAGAAGCGACAGCTCACCTCTCGGCGATCAATTCCGGATTCGAGCTGCCCTGGAAGGTCACCTTCTCCTATGGCCGCGCGCTGCAGGATACGGCACTGAAGGCGTGGGGCGGAAAACAGGAAAACGTCGCCGCCGGCCAGCGCGCCTTCAGCCACCGCGCCGAAATGAACAGCCTTGCAGCCAAGGGCAGCTGGAAACAGGAACTTGAAAACGCGGCGTAGCCGCCACTTAGCGCCATTGCGACGTGCCCTCCTGCCGTGAGCTTGTCACGGAGATCCAGCCGCGCCATGTCCATGCGCGAATGACTCACAACGAATGATGAAGAGAATCAGCCACGGCGCGGACGCGCCGTGGTTCAGTCCTGTGACAAGCACGTGAATGGAGGGCCGCGAAGCTCGCCAAGCTCAATTCTTGCATTGTCACGGCGACAAGATTGCGCTTTCGCGATCGAAGGACGTGACTCATTATTGCGGCTTCCAAAATATCGGAGCCGCAATGACTGTCCTTTCTTATACGACCGTCGACGTTTTCACTTCCACCCGTTTTGAAGGCAATCCGCTCGCCGTCGTCACCGGCGCCGAGCAGCTCAGCACCAAGACGATGCAGAAGATCGCAGCGGAATTCAAATATTCCGAAATCACCTTCGTCCTGCCGCCCAAGGATCCCGCCAACACAGCGAATGTCCGAATCTTCACGCCGACGATGGAGGTGCCGTTCGCAGGCCATCCGAATGTCGGCACAGCTTATGTTCTCGGCCAGCAGCAGGAGATCTTCGGCAGGCCGATCGGCGACACGCTGCGTTTCGAAGAAAAGGCCGGTTTGGTTGAAGTGGCGCTTCGGCGTACTGAAGGTCGAGTCACTGCTGCAACGATCCGTGCGCCTCGGCCTCTGGATATCGGGACTGCCGTCTGCGAAGAAACTGTTGCGCGCTGCATCGGCATCGACCGCAGCGCAATCGTCAAATCGACCCACCAACCGGTTTTCGTCTCCGTCGGCCTTACCTTTGCTGTTGCCGAACTCGACGGCCTGGCATCGCTTGGCGCCGCCCGAGCGAATCTCACGCATTTCCAAGAGGCTGCCGGCCCGAACGCTGAAAGCAATCACGATTTCTCGCTCTTCGTCTATGTCCGTTCTCCGGACGAGCCTTGGGCGATCCGCGCCCGCATGTTCGCGCCACTAGACAACGTCCCCGAAGATCCGGCGACAGGCAGCGCTTCCGCGGCACTCTGCGCCTATCTCGTCTCACTCGCGCCGGAGCAAACCATAAGCCGGCGTGTGACGATCGAGCAGGGTGTCGAGATGGGCCGGCGCAGCAGCATAGAAGTCGATGTCGTCAAGAAAGATGACGTCGTGACCGACGTCACGATTTCCGGCAGTTGCGTGCCGGTCATGCGCGGCGAGATCACCGCCTAGGCGATCAGGTCGCGGCCAAGGAGCGCAACCGCCCAAACGGCAAACGCAATCAGCGCAATCTTCCAGAAGTCCATTCGTTGGCGCAAACCGGGCAGCCCCAGCGGCTTGATGATCTGTATAACCATGGCAAGGACGAGCAACAGCGCCAGCAGCTTTGTCATGGCATTATTTTTCCAATATTTCAGAATGTCACAGGACGGACATTATTCCGCGCGAACACAGCACTTCTTCATGCCGTAACGGCATTCCGGGCCATAATCAACACCATTGGGACAGGACGGGCAGCGTCTTGTCTTATGACTTTTCAAATCGAACGTGCCGAGAATGTGGAAATGAGAAGAAATCTGCTGTCCGTCGCCGCGCTGCTTTTCGGAACGCTTTTCCTCTTCATGGGCAATGGCCTGCAGGGCATCCTGCTTCCCGTCCGCGGCAACCTCGAAGGTTATGCCACGACCACGCTCGGCCTGCTCGGCACGTCCTGGGCGGCAGGCTTTGTCGTCGGCTGCCTCGTCGCCCCCAAACTGGTGCGGCGCGTCGGCCATGTGCGCGCCTTCTCCGGCTTCATTTCGATCATCGCCATCATCGCCCTTGTGAGCGGCATCATCATCGATCCGATCTGGTGGATTGCGCTGCGCGCCGTCACGGGCTTCTCGACCGCCGGCACCTCGATGATTATCGAAAGCTGGCTGAACGAGCGCGCCACGAACGAAAGCCGCGGTGCAATCTTCTCGCTCTATATCGGCATCACCCTTCTCGGCGTCGTCGGCGGCCAGATGATGATCCCGCTCGAAGACGTGCGAACGCCGTTGCTCTTCATGGTCTGCGGCATCTTCTACTGCATCGCCATGCTGCCCACGACGCTCTCGACCGCAGCCTCGCCGCAGCCGCTGAAGGCGGTGAAGCTCGACCTGCCTGCGCTCTACCGCAATTCGCCCGTCTCCTGCCTCGGCATCTTGATGGTCGGCATCGCCAACGGTGCCTACGGCACGCTTGGAGCGGTTTTCGGGGCAGGTGCGGGACTTTCCGATGCCAGCATCGCAATCATGATGAGCGCCACCATTTTCGCCGGTGCGCTGATGCAGCTTCCAGCCGGCCGCCTTTCCGATCGTGTCGACCGCCGCTATGTTCTGGCAGTCATGTCGGCGATTGCGGCGGTCGCTGGCCTTCTGATCGTGGTGCTGCATCCCTCCTCGCCTGCGCTTCTGATCGGCCTTGTCATCCTTTACGGTGCAGTTGCCAACACGCTCTATCCGATCGCCGTAGCGCATGCGAACGACTTCGCCTCCGCCGAGGACTTCGTGAAGGTTTCCGGCGGGCTCCTGTTGCTCTATGGTATCGGGACGGTGATCGGACCAACGATCGGCGGCCCTGTGATGGCGATGACAAGCCCACACGCGCTCTTCCTCGTCACGGCGCTGTCGCATGTCTTCATCACCGCTTACGCAATCATCCGCAGCCGCATTCGCGCCGCAGTGCCGGCAAGCGAACGCGACACTTACACGACGATGCCGACCGGCACCTCGCAGATGCTGACGCCCGAGAGCATGTCGCTTGTCGAGCCCATGTCGAACAAGCCTCCCGAAAGCGACGATCCTGCTGTAAAATACGGCTGACAACCGGACGGAGGATTGCTCATGAGCTTCATTGACGATGACCTGCCTAAGAAGGCAGCTTACGAAATCGGGTCCGATCTCTCCATGCTTTCCGTGGACGAGCTTAAGGAGCGTATCGAACAGCTGAGGGCGGAGATTGCCCGCATAGAGGCTGAAGTCACGAGGAAAGCTTCGGGCCGCGCCGCAGCCGAAAGCCTTTTTCGCTCCTAGCGTTCGATCAAAGGCTACGGGCAAGCGAATAACCGCTGCCGCAAGTCTTAATACGAAACAATGTTAATAGAATATTAAGCTTTATGAGATATTACTGTTCTCATCCAGATTTCGTCTGGATCTCAGACAGTTTTCCATGCGGCGAATTGGTCTGATTTTTCTCCCTGTTTTACCTTGAGAGCCGCTTTTGCGGCTCTTCTTTTTGCGCCGGCGCCAATTTCCCACGAAACTGTGGAAGTTAACCTTTTCTTAAGAAACGCCTTGCGCATTTGGGCTAAAGATACCATCCTAAAGACATAAAGACAGACCTCTGAAACTTTTGTTTCAGGCTGGCGTTACCTGAACATATGTAGACGCGTGCAACAGGAACCATTTGAATGTCGGAACTCGGTTTGAACACCATCAGTTTTGCGGGCCGCGTTGCCACATCCTCGCAGTTCAAGACACTGTACGCGGAAGGCATGTCGCTGGTCGAGGAAACTGCCGCCTATCTGGATGGCAATGGCCGCGCCGCATCCAAGGTTCTGCCCCGCATGGCTTCGGTTCTCTACGCTGCCGAATCGATGCGCCTCACGACCCGCTTGATGCAGATGGCGTCCTGGCTGCTCCTGCAGCGTGCCGTCAATAACGGCGAGATGTCGCGAGACCAGGTTCTCGCTGAAAAGAACAAGGTCCGCCTTGACGGGTTCAACGTGGACCGCAATGCCCCGGGCTGGGGCGATCTGCCGGAAGCCTTCCGCGATCTCGTCGAACGTTCGCTGCGCCTCCAGAACCGCGTTGCCCTTCTCGACCGTGAAATCTATCGCCCGAATGAAGCGCCAATCGTTCCCGACAATCAGAACAGCGTCCAGGCACAACTGAGCCTGCTGCAAACGGCTTTCGGCAACAACTGAGAGCTTGCATAGGCTAAAGATGGAACCGGCTGCGTGATACGCGGCCGGTTTTTTGTTGGTACTCCCTGCAGCTTCATCCAGGAGGAAGGTGAGAAGGCGACTGCTGCTCTCGAGCGATGGGGTTTCTGATGCGGTGCCGACGAGCATCGCCTGCTCTTTGAAGTCAACGTGCCGAAGCGTTCACTGAAAAACCAATGAAGGAACTGGAAGAAGGCAAAGACAAGCGGTTCGAAATGCCGACGCCCTTTTCGGCGATCTTGGCCCCCTCTGTGCTGACGCCTGTGCAATCCGGAAAGTTCAAGCGTGACGTCAAGCGCATAAGAAAGCGCGGCAGGAATATCCGCAAGTTAAGAGTGCCTGCTTTTCATCATCAATGGATGCCGAGTACTCAGATCATCGGCTGCGGCGATTGGCAGCTCCTCCATCTCATCGAGGTTCGGGAACCTTTGCATGCCTCGGCACTCATTCAGACTTGCTCAAGCAATAAAAAAGCCCGGAAACCCGGGCTCTTTTCAAATTCCGTACCGCAAAAGCGATTAGAGGCCGAGGCCGCCGAAGCGCTTGTTGAACTTGGACACGCGGCCGCCGCGGTCCACGAGCTGCTGGTTGCCGCCGGTCCAGGCCGGGTGGGACTTGGAATCGATTTCGAGGTTCATGACGGCGCCTTCCGAACCCCAGGTCGAGCGGGTTTCGTATTCGGTGCCATCGGTCATCACCACCTTGATGACGTGGTAGTCGGGATGGATATCAGCCTTCATAACAATCTTCCTGCGATGCCAGGGTCCAATTTGACGCAAGTCATTGCGGCAAGAGAACCGATTGAATAAATGAAGCCGCAGTCGCTAAGGCTACGGCTTCCCATTCGGATGCGGTGCCTATACATGAAGGCCGCCCGGATAACAAGGGCCTACAAGCTGCTGATCAGCGGTATTGGGGCGATTGGAGATGATTTGGCAAACGCAGTGCAGACCGCGGAAAAGAAGTCGCGTTCCTTAAAGCCGCTCGCAAGGCTGGCGCCCTATGTGAAGCGTTACCGCGGCATCGTCGCAGGCGCGCTGGTTTCGCTTATCGTTGCCGCCGTGACATCGCTCACGCTTCCGCTTGCCGTGCGCCGCATGATCGATCATGGTTTCACGCAAGCTGACGGCACCTTCATCAACAGCTACTTTGCCATGTTGCTGGTCATCGCCGTCATACTCGCGGCCGCAAGCGCCTTTCGCTACTATTTCGTCATCACGCTCGGCGAACGCATCGTTTCGGATCTGCGCCGAGATGTCTTTGCGCATGTCACACGGCTTTCTCCCTCCTTCTTCGATGTCAACCAGTCTGGAGAAATTGTGTCACGCCTGACGGCCGACACCACGCAGATCAAATCGGCTGTCGGTGCCACCGCCTCGGTGGCGCTCCGCAATCTGATCCTCTGTCTCGGTGCCATGGGCATGATGATCGTGACCTCGCCGAAGCTTTCAAGTCTTGTGCTCGGCGCAATCCCCCTGATCGTCTTCCCGCTCGTCGGCTTCGGGCGGTCCGTGCGCAAGCGCTCCCGTGCCGCGCAGGATACGCTCGCCGAAGCTTCCGCTTTTGCCAATGAGACGATTGCTGCCACGCGCACCGTCCAGGCCTTCAACGGCGAGGATGCGGCCGCAAGCCGCTACGGCGCTGCCGTCGAATCCGCCTATGAGGCAGCCCGCTCCGCCATCCGCTCGCGCGCGCTTTTGACAGGCATTGCGATCACCTTGATCTTCGGCAGCGTCGTTGCTGTCCTTTGGGTTGGCGCGCACAACGTTCTGTCGGGAACGCTGTCTGCCGGTACGCTCGGGCAGTTCCTGCTCTATTCAGTCATCGCCGCCGGCTCTCTCGGCGCTTTGTCGGAAGTCTGGGGAGAACTCTCGCAAGCGGCAGGCGCCGCCGACCGGCTGACCGAACTGCTGGACGAAGTCTCGACGATCGCAGCTCCGGAAAAGCCCGAGACACTGCCCGTTCCCGCCCGAGGACGCGTCGAATTCTCGAACGTGCACTTCGCCTATCCGTCACGCCCCGGAAAATCGGCGCTGCATGGCCTAAGCTTCAATGTGACACCGGGCGAAACAGTCGCCATTGTCGGCCCATCAGGCGCCGGCAAGAGCACCGTCTTTTCTCTGTTGCTCCGCTTCTACGATCCGCAGCAGGGCAGCGTCGGGATCGATGGTATCGATGCGCGCGAAGTATCACCCGGCGATATGCGCGAACGCCTGGCGATCGTGCCGCAGGACGTCACCATCTTTGCCGCTTCAATCCACGACAACATCGCCTTCAGCCGCCCCGGCGCGACGCGCGAGGACGTACGCGCCGCAGCGATTGCCGCCCAGGCCGATGAATTCATCGCAAGATTGGACAAGGGCTACGACACCGAGGTCGGCGAGCGCGGTATTACCCTTTCTGGCGGCCAGCGCCAGCGTATCGCCATCGCCCGCGCGATCCTGAAGAACGCCCCGATCCTCCTGCTCGATGAAGCGACGTCAGCCCTTGACGCCGAGAGTGAAACACTGGTGCAGAAGGCGCTCGAAGGCCTCATGCACGGCCGCACGACGCTCGTCATCGCCCATCGCCTTGCGACCGTTTTGAAAGCCGACCGCATCCTCGTCATGGATCAGGGCCGCATCGTCGAGGAAGGCACGCATCAGAGCCTAATCCGCCACGGCGGCCTCTATGCCAAGCTGGCGAAGCTGCAGTTCGATGCAGGCGCAGAAGAGTTCCTGGCGACCGTCAAATAGACGTTACCCCTGAGGAAACGCGTAGACATCCACGGGCACATCCAAGCCGCGCAGCGGGTAAGATCCGAGGCTTTCCAGGTCGCTTTCGCACCCTGCCATTTCGACGAAGGCTTTCGACAGCAGCACAGGACGCTTAATTTCCTTGGTCAGGCTTTCCAGCCGCGATGCAATGTTGACGGCCGGGCCGATGACGGTGAAATCGAGGCGCTTGCGCGACCCGATATTGCCGTACATGACATCCCCCACATGCACGCCGACGCCATAGCGTAGCTCCACATGTCCCCTTTCCGCGTTGAAGAGATTGAGCTCGGTCATCGCCGCTTGCGCTTCCTTGATCGCCCGGAGAAGATTGATGCATGCATCCGGATTGGTCAGCGGAAATATGGCGAGCAAGCCGTCTCCCATGAATTTCAGGATTTCGCCGCCGTGCTTTTCGATTGGCTCCGACATGGCATCAAAATAGGCGTTGAGCAGTTCGATGACATCGTCGCGCGGCCATAAGTCGGAGATCGTCGTGAAGTCGCGCAAGTCACAGATGAGGATCGCGGCGCCGACCGTTGCGCCGCTGCCGCGGGTCGTGGCGCCTGCAAGAATCTGCTCGCTGGCATGCGGCCCGACATAGGTCTGCAGCAGCGTGCGGGCGAGAATGTTCTTGATCCGGATTTCGGTGACAAGCGTGAGCGCCGGCAAAAGATCCTTGAGGAAGGTCAGATGGTCTTCCTTAAAGCCGCCTGGCCTGTCGCTTGAGAAGGTAATTACGTGCCGTTTTCCGAGTGTGTGCTCCATCGGCCAGGCCACATAGTCCGTCAGCCCCTCACCCTGCAACTCGCCATAGAGCGGATAGGAAGCAACTTCCCCTTCGAGACTCTGCCGCACTTCCCTACCTCCGCTGAAGATCTCGTTCATCGGGCTGTTCAGGAATTGCGACGTTGTCTCGACGCCGTAACCGAAGGTGGTGATCTTTGCTTCCTGCAAGCCGGGACGCCAGAGGATCCGGGCGCCCAGCCATTGAGGATGCAGCGTCCGGAAATGCATCGTCGCGCGGGCGAGGGGAACGCCCGAAGCTCGCAGCCGCTCGCACATCTCCACTAAGATATTGTCGATGAACCGCTGGTTGCGCGTTTCATTGATCAGCCAGTCGAGGATCTTGTGCCGGCGCACCGGCCAAAGACCGTCCTCTTCGTTCTCAACTGCCGGGAATGGATTGGATACCGGCTGCATGTCAAACTCCACGATCGCGTCCCGCCAAGCGTACAAATTCGATTGCGTCTTTCGCATAGATGGTTATCGGAGGACGGATTGTAATATCAATAGTCGGATAGTTTATCTCAGCGACTAAAGTTGCAATTCCATGCGGCTGCTTTTGGTTGCTTTTATCCTCCTCCGCCCTACCCTCCTTTTGCCGATTTGATGCAATTGGGCGACATCATCGCTGAATTCCGGGAGGAGAATCGAATGACACTTTTCAATATGACCCGCCGCATGGCACTCGGCCTCGGCATGCTTGCAGCCTTGAGCGCCGGAGCCGCGCATGCCGAAGGGTTTCCGGAGCGGGCGGTTACGCTGGTCGTTCCCTTTGCCGCCGGCGGGTCGACCGATGTCGTGGCGCGCATCATCGCCGAGAAGATGTCGGAAGACCTTGGTCAGCAGGTGATCGTCCAGAACGTCGCCGGTGCGGGCGGCAATCTCGGTGCGGGCAACGTGGCTCGCGCAGAACCGGACGGCTATACCATCCTGATGGGAACCGTCGCGACGCACGCGCTGAACCCGCTGATCCTTAAATCCACGCCTTACGATCCGGAAAAGGATTTCGCGCCGGTTTCACTGCTCGTCATCGTGCCCAACGTGCTCGTCGTCAATCCGGAGCTGCCTGCAAAGAACGTACAGGAATTGATCGCGCTGCTGAAGGCCGAGCCGGACAAATGGAGCTATGCTTCCTCCGGCAACGGCACGCCGCTTCATCTTTCCGGCGAATTGTTCAACTCGATGGCCGGCGTCAAGATGCAGCACATCCCCTACAAAGGTGCAGGCCCGGCGCTGACCGATCTGCTGGGCAATCAGGTATCGATCATGTTCGATAACCTGCCGTCGTCGTCCAGCCACATCAAATCCGGCAAGCTGCGGGCGCTGGCGGTCACTACGGCGAAACGTGCTCCATCCTTCCCGGATATTCCGACCATCGCTGAGTCCGGCGTTCCTGGTTACGAGACCTATACCTGGAACGCGCTCTTCGCGCCGGCAAATACACCCGCGGATGTTGTGGCAAAGCTCAACGCGTCCGCCAACAAGGCTTTGAAGGACCCGGCCGTTGCCGAGCGCATGAAAGACTTCAGCGCCACGATCGTCGGCTCCACGCCGGAGGAACTTGGCGCACATGTGAAGTCCGAACTGGCCAAGTGGGGACCCATCGTAAAGGGTGCGAATATCCAGATGGAATAGACTCAACTTTTGCACTAGATTGCCTCCCGTTACCGAGGCAACTTCCTGATAATTGGGAGATAATCGATGTATAAGTTTGAAGTGTACAAGGATAAGGCTGGCGAATTTCGTTTCCGTTTCAAGGCTTCGAACGGCGAATCCATGTTCAGCTCGGAGGGCTACAAGGCCAAGGCGTCTGCGCTGAGCGCCATTGAATCCATCAAGAAGAATGCGCCCGACGCAACGGTCGACGACCAGACCAAGGCAACGGCTTAACCAGACTGGCGGCGCTCGAAAGGCGCCGCCTCATACGGCTCTTCCCGCCACCCGGCCCGAAAAAATGCAACCGCCGAGAAAGGTTCCTTCGAGCGCTTTGTAGCCGTGCATGCCGCCTCCGCCGAAACCGGCGACCTCACCGGCGGCATAGAGACCCGGCACCGCATCTCCATTCATACTGATCACCCGCGCCGAAAGATCCGTCTGCAGACCGCCCAGCGACTTTCGCGTCAGGACATGCAGCCGCACGGCGATCAACGGCCCTGCCTTGGTATCCAGCAGCCGGTGCGGCTTTGCCGTCCGCAACAGCTTGTCGCCAATATAATTTCGGGTTCCGCGAATGGCAGTTACCTGTGCATCCTTGGAATAGGCATTGTCGATTTCCCGGTCGCGCGCTTCGATCTGCCCACGCACATGCGCAGTGTCGATCCGGTTTTCTCCAGTCAGCGCATTCATGCTTTCGACCAGTTCTTCGAGCGTCTTGCGGACGATGAAATCTTCGCCCTTCTCCATGAAGGCTTGCACCGGCCCGGGCGGGTTCTTGCCGAGCCGTTTCAAAAGCAACGGGATATCCTTACCGGTGATGTCGGGGTTCTGCTCCGAACCCGAAAGCGCGAACTCTTTCTTGATGATCGCCTTGGTGAGAATGAACCAGCTATAATCATGCCCGCTGGTGCGGATCGCCTTCAAGGTGGCAAGCGTGTCAAAGCCCGGCATCGCCGGCGGGGCGAAACGGTTTCCGTCGGCATCGCACCAGAAGGACGACGGACCGGGAAGGATGCGGATGCCGTGGTTCGCCCAGATCGGATCCCAGTTCCTCAGGCCTTCCGTATAGTGCCACATGCGGTCGCTGTTGATGATGCTCGCGCCGGCACGCTTGCCGATTGCCAACATCCGGCCGTCGACATGGGCGGGAACGCCCGCAACCATCGACGCAGGCGGAGGACCAAGACGCTCCGCCGGCCAGTTCCGGCGCACGAGATCGTGGTCGCCGCCGATGCCGCCGGAGGCGACGATGACGGCGCCCGCGCGGAATTCGAATGTTCCGGCAGCCATGCGAACCGTTGCCTTGCCACGCGGCGCGGCATCGGGCTCGAGGATTGTCCCCTGCACGCCGCAGACGGCGCCATTTTCGACTATGAGCTCGTCCACACAGTGGCGGAAGGCAAATGTGATGCGGCCTCTCGCCTCTGCCTCCCGAACGCGCCGGATAAATGGTGTAAGCACGGCGGGCCCCGTGCCCCAGGTCAGATGGAAGCGCGGCACGGAATTGCCGTGACCATGCGCCATGCCACCGCCGCGCTCCGCCCAACCGACGACAGGAAACCAGCGCATGCCCTGTTGATGCAGAAAGGAGCGTTTCTCGCCCGCCGCAAAATCGAGATAGGCATCCGCCCAAAGCCGCGGCCAGTAATCCTCGAGCCGGTCGAAGCCAGCCGAACCCGCCCAATCCTGCCTGGCAAGCTCGAGGCTGTCGCGAATGCCCAGGCGGCGCTGCTCGGGACTATCGACGAAAAAAAGGCCGCCCAGCGACCAGAAGGCCTGCCCGCCGAGGCTCTGTTCGCCCTCCTGATCGAGAATGCAGACCTTGCGCCCCCGATCTGCGGCTTCCGCCGCGGCAACAAGCCCGGCAAGACCTGCACCAACGACCAGCACGTCATATTCCATCCCGAACGCCTCCCCGCATCCATCGGAATGAAATTACGCATACGTAAACGTCAATGCAACCGCAGGATTTCCCATCGCGAATTTTTCATTTGATGATTTTGAATGGGTGGCCGAGCCCTTGGTGGGGCCCCCCGCCCCTTGCGGCTGGAAAGGGCAGGCCTGTCCTGCAGCGACTATTTCTCGGTCAGCTTGAGCTCGATGCGGCGGTTGGTGGCGCGGGCTTCTGGAGTATCGCCGGGCGCGATCGGCTGGAATTCGCCAAAACCTGCCGCAACGAGGCGGTCGGAAGGCACGCCCTGCGAAATCAGGTATTTGACGACGGAGATGGCACGCGCCGAGGAAAGCTCCCAGTTGTCGCGAAAGCGGCCGGCCCCGGAAAGCGCCACATTGTCGGTATGGCCGTCGACCCGGAGCACCCAGTTGATTTCCGGCGGTATTTCCCTGGAAAGATCAAGCAGCGCAGTGGCCAGTTTCGTCATCTCCGTCGTGCCTTCAGGATTGAGATCGGAACTGCCGGAAGAAAACAGAACCTCTGACTGGAAGACGAAACGGTCGCCGACGATGCGGATGTTTTCGCGGTCGGACAGGATCTCGCGCAGGCGGCCGAAGAAGTCGGAGCGGTAGCGATTGAGTTCCTGAACCCGCTGTGCCAGCGCGACATTCAGCCGCCGGCCCAGATCGGCGATCTTCGCCTGCGAACTCTGGTCCTTCTGCTCCGATGCCTGAAGCGCCGCCTCGACGGCTGCAATCTGGCTGCGCAGGGCCGCAATCTGCTGGTTGAGAATTTCGACCTGGCTGAGCGCCCGGTCGCTTAACTGCTTCTGTTCGTCGAGTTCCTTTGTCAGGCCGCCGATGCGCTGTTGCGCCGCATCCTTTCCGCCGGAACCGGCATCGAGCAATGCCTGCAGCCGCGAGCGATCACCTTCAGCGGTCGCGAGAGATGCCTGCAGATTGGCAACGGAATCCTCGAGATCCTGCTTGCTGCCCTTCTCTAGCGCGAGCAACTGCGTAAGTTCGTTGATCTGGCTGTTGAGGCGGGTCAGTACTTCGTCGCGACCGGAAATCTCGCGGCTGAGAATGAACTGGCCTACGACGAAGACCGTCAGCAGGAACATGATGGCGATCAACAGCGTCGACAGTGCGTCGACGAAACCCGGCCAGTAGTTCATTTCGCCGTGGCGGCGGCGATTTCGGGCGAGCGCCATGGCTTACTTGCCCTCGCTCTTCTCGGTCTGGCTGACGCGGTGGCTTCTCTCGGCGCCACTCTGCTTTTCCTGCGCGCCGATGCGTTCGGCCAGCCGATCGAGCGTGCGACGCATGGCCTTTGCCTCGTCCTGCTGCGCTTCGATCCAGTCGCGCAGCATCTGCTGTTCGTTGCGCATGTTCTTGACGAGACCCTGGATGCCTTCGGCAAGGCTCGCCATCGCGGCAACCGAGCGCTGGCTGCCGGCTCCGCCTTCTTCGGCAACCTTCTTCAGATAGTCCGACATCGCGCGAAGGTCCTCGGAAGACGTACCCGAGTCGAGCGCTGGAACGGCAATATCCGACCCGACATCGGTCACCGAGGAAAGCCAGTTTTCGAGTTCCGTGTAGAAGCGAGTCTGCGCCCGGCCGGCCTGAAGATCGAGGAAGCCGAGAATGAGCGACCCGGAAAGGCCGAGCAGCGAAGACGAGAAGGCTTGACCCATACCGGAAAGCGGCAAGGACAGACCTTCTTTGAGCGTGGTCAGCACGTCGCCGGTGCCGTTCGAGCCTGCATCCAGCGACTGAATGACGCCGCTGATCGAGCCGATCGTGCCGATGAGACCCCAGAAGGTGCCGAGAAGACCGAGGAAGACGAGAAGGCCGATGAGGTAACGCGACGTATCACGCGATTCATCGAGGCGGGTGGCGATCGAATCCAGAATAGAGCGTAGCGCGGTCGTCGAAAGCGTCGCCGTCGACTTACGGTTGCCGATCAGTGCCCGCATGGGGGCAAGCAGTCTCGGATTGCGGTTTACCTTGTCCGCACTGCCGGCTGCGCGAAAGGAATTGAACCAGCGCACTTCCGGACGAAGCGCCAGCACATGGCTGAAGACCAGGATGATGCCGACCGCAAGCACGCCGACGATGAGGCCGTTGAGGCCCGGATTGTGCATGAACGCTGTCTGCGTCTGCCGGAAAAGGATGGCGGCGATGAAGCCGACGATGACCAGGAACAGGAGCATCGTCCAGAGGAACGGCATCGGGCTGGAGAGTTTATAGACATAGTTGCTGCTCGGTTTTTCGGTCGAGCCGAACTCCGCCGCATTCACATTTTCCATGGTTGCGCAGCCCTCCGGATTGCTTGCAACCGAAGACTAGATCAACATTGTGCCGAATTGAAGTGCGCGGGCAGAGAAAACCGTGTCTTTACAATAGTCGGTTTCCGACGTGTCTCACTTCGCAGGGATGGGGCGCTTGATGGTCTCGATTAGCGCCTTGTGAATATATTCATTGCCGGCGACGATGGCGCCGCCATCGAGGATATCCGTGCCGCCGTTCCAATCGGTCGCATAACCGCCAGCTTCGCGGATAAGCAGGATGCCGGCTGCCATATCCCAGGGCGACAATCCCATTTCCCAAAAGCCGTCGAAGCGGCCAGCCGCAACATAAGCGAGATCGAGCGAGGCAGCGCCCATGCGGCGGATGCCGGCCACTTCGCCCATCACATGACGAAGCTCGACGAGGAACTTGCCGTGGTTGCCGCGGCCGAGATGCGGCACGCCGCAGCCGATGACGGAATCCGAAAGAACGCGGCGCGCACCGACGCGCAGCCGGCGGTCGTTCAAGAAGGCGCCGCCACCGCGCTCGGCAGTATAGAGCTCGTCCATCGCCGGATTGAAGACAACGCCCGCAACGACTTCGCCATTGCGCTCAAGTGCGATCGACACGGCAAACGTCGGAATCCCATGCAGGAAGTTGGTCGTGCCATCGAGCGGATCGACGATCCAGCGGTGCGCACCGTCCGTGCCCTTGATCTCTTCGCTCTCCTCTCCAAGGAACCCATAAGTCGGACGCGCCTTCAGGAGCTCGTCCCTGACGATCTTTTCAGCTTTCCGGTCAGCATTGGAAACAAAATCGCCAGGCCCCTTTACCGAGACCTGCAGGTTCTGGACTTCCCCGAAATCACGCCCCAGCGACTTTCCTGCCTTGACGGCAGCCTGAACCATGACATTGAGAAGAGCAGAACGGGCCATTGGGGCATTTTCCTTGGAACTGGTACGGGGTGCGCTGTCAGGGCGGGGAAGGTCCCTGATCGCCGGAAAGGGCAGCGCTCTTAATTAGATGGCGGCCTCAAGACCACAAAATCAGGCAAATTTCAAGGGGAGAGCGTTGCAGACGCTGAAAGAGATCACCGGCACCGAAGGCTTCGCCGACGCTCTGTTTGTGAACCTCAGGGCAGGCGGCGGAACTTGTTGGCCCGGTCGATCGCCTGCTTTTGCTGAGTGTCCTCGATGCCGAGATAGAAATCCTCAAGCTCCGGATCGGGTAACCCTGCCCGGCGGGAGAGCACGTACCATTTCGCCGCTTCGACCGGGTCCGGCTTGGTGCCGAGCGCACCGATATAAAGATGTGCGAGCTTGTTCTGCGCCGCGACGTTACCGCGATTGGCAGCGAGCTTCATCCACTGAAAGCCCTTCACGAAGTCCCGCGGTCCGTTTGTGCCATTGACGAGCCAGACGCCGAGATCGAGCTGCGCGGTGTCGTAACCTGCGCGCGCTGCGCGGGCGAGCCATTCGCGCGCCAGCTTCTTTTTCTGCTTCGGCAGATCGGCAAGCACGGAATAGATTTGCGCCACGGCATATTGGGCGTCGGCAATGCCCTGCTGGGCGGACTTCTCATAGTAGGGAAGCGCGAGCTTCAGCCCTTCGGGGCCGGGATGATCGGTCGTCAGCAACTGCCCCCAATTGAATTGCGCTGAAGGATTGCCGCCGTCGGCCGCCCGGCGCATGTAATCGTCCGCCTTAGCCTTGTCGCGCGGCACGAGCTCTCCCGCCATCAGGATCAGCGAATATTTGAACATCGCCGCCGCATCGCCGCCTTCGGCGGCCTTGCCGTACCAAAATGCCGCGCTCTTCAGATCGCGGCGAACACCGAGCCCGGCATACTGCATTTCCGCAATGAGCGTCTGCGCTGCCGGATCCCCGAGCTGCGCGCGCGGCAGCGCCAGCTGCATTGCCGTCAGGTAGTAACCGCGCTGATAGGCGCCGTAAGCCGTATCGATAGGCCCTTTGTAATCCTTCTCCGGCGGCAGGTCGGGCAGTTTGGCGCCCATGCGATCCAGCACGCCGAGACCGGTCGAGGGCTGCGCTCCTTCCGCCGGCCGGTTGGTCTTGAACGGCTCGGCTTGCGAACCCAGCGGACGTGTCACGACGTTGTCGACCGTCTGCGCCGAAGCGCCATTCGGCAAAACAGCCGCGAAAACGGCGGCAGACAGGAGGGATCGGCGCAAACTGGCGGAGAGGATCGGCATGGCCGCGATATCAATCCCCAAACCGTGGCGCTTTTTCGTCAAGAAGTGCGTTGACCCGAGCGACGACCGACGGGGCCAGCCCCGGCTCGCCAAACACCGCCAGGCGCAATGCCACGAACTCGGCACCGGATTCGGCGACGACAAGAGCAGAAGCCGGATCGATCCCGCCCATGACGATGCAGGGAATTTCGATCATCGAGGCCCACCATTCACCGAGCGCCACGTTCTTCGGATGCGCCTCCGGCTTGATGTCGCCATCGAGTTTGCCGAAGAAAATATAGTCCGGCCGCGCCTCGCCGATCTCCAAAGCCGAGTGGCGGTCGGTCGCTTTACCGCCGCCGATGATCAGCTTGCCGGCATGTTTGTCGATCGCCTCGGCAATCTCGGCGGCTGAGCCTGTCAAATGCAAACCGTCTGCTTTCGAGCGCCCAGCGACACGGCTGTCGCCCGCAATCAGCGCCGCTGCCCCTGCATTCTGGATGATCGGAACAAGTTTCTCGGCATGTTTTTGAAACGCGCCGGCATCGAGCCCGTATTGCGGCACGATCACCGAGGCAACGTCGCCGCCCTTCAGCGCGTCGGCGACAATATTTGCCTGCTCGTCGGCATCCGCGATGTCCGGGACGATCAGGACAAGGCGGCAGCGGTTTTCCGGTCCGGTCATGAACTCTTTCCATTTTCAGCGGATATCGCCAGTAGGCGTCAAATCCACACTCGTTTTGTGTGAGTAATTCCGTTAGACGGGGCTGGCAAGGGGAGGACTTGAAAAGCATGCTGCCGGAACTGTCATTCTTTTATGCCGCGGTGCCGGCCGTGCTGCTCGTCGGCCTCGCCAAGGGCGGCATGGGCGACGCACTGGCCTTGATCGGCGTCCCTATTTTAGCCCTGGTTGTCTCGCCTGTCGAAGCAGCCGCCATCCTGCTGCCGATCCTGATCTTCATGGACATGATCTCGCTTGTTGTCTGGCGCAAGCACGGCGACTGGACGACGCTGAAGATCATGCTGCCCGGTGCCCTCTTCGGCATTGCGCTCGGCTGGGCGACATCCGCACTGGTGCCCGGCAATGTCTTGCGCGTGGTGATCGGTGCAGTCACTGTACTCTTCTGCGCCCGCTATTTCTGGAACAGTTTAGGCCCCGGTGCAGGAGAGGTCGCCCTGCCGCGCGGCCAGCGTCCCTTGCTTGCGAGCGCCTGGGGCACGCTTTCCGGCTATGGCAGTTTCGTCGCCCATGCCGGTGGCGCTCCGTTTCAGATCTACGCCCTGCCCTTGAAACTGCCGCCACGCGAATTCACCGGCACCGGCGTACGTTTCTTTGCCATCCTGAACGCGGTGAAACTCATTCCTTATTTTGCGCTCGGCCAGCTCGATACCAAGAATCTCGTGACATCGGCGACATTGCTGCCTTTCGCCCCGTTTGCGACCATTGCTGGCGCCTGGTGCGTTAAGCGCATGAAGCCGGAGATATTCTATCCGTTCATGTATGCGATGGCACTGATCGCAGCGCTTCTGATCATTCACGAAGGGCTTGGATTCTAGGTCCTGACGCCGGCGAGCGCCGCTCGGTTGCGGCGCACAATTTCCTTGCCCGGAAGCTGCCTTTGACGTAGCTTTTCGCCATGTCGACCACCGACCCTTTCGCCGCGATATCAGATCCGAACCGGCGGTTCCTGCTGGAGCAGTTGCGGCGCGCGCCGCGAACGGTCAACGAGCTCGCCGAAAGCCTGCCGATCAGCCGGCCGGCAGTCTCGCAGCATCTGAAGGCGCTGCTCGACAGCAACCTCGTGTCGGTAACCTCCGAAGGCACCAGGCGCATCTATGCGGTCAACAACCGCGGCTTCGACAAACTCAATCTGTGGCTTGATCAATTCTGGGCGTGAAGCCTTCGTCCAAAAGAAATGCGCCAGCCCAACTCCGCACTGTTTGGGACTGGCGCATGATTTTTCTCAAAAATCGCCGGTTATAACTAACCCATTTGAAAGATTGGATTTTATCCTCTTTATGCTGCAGGATCAGCGCGCCGGCAATCGGCATTATCGCTTAGTGAACGGATGATTTCAGACGTTGGATTTCGTCTTTGATGCGCAGCTTTCTGCGCTTGCAATCCGCAATGTCGGTGTCTTTTCTGGAGGGAGATGCCATCAGCGAATGTAACTCCTCCTCAAGAGCTACATGCTTTTTTTCGAGTGACTCAAGATGAGCTTGAACAGTCATTTGACCCTTCCTTCCTCTTGCCTTCCCCAGCCATCCATCGCTGGAGTTCTAGGCGTCAACTTTTGGAATGTGACATATTTTTACATCCTTGTCGAAGGCGAAAACGTGCTCAGTCCATGGCAAATTCATGTTCAGCACCAACTAGCCGCTGCCGCTATTTGGTGATAGGAGCTTGCGGAAATCATCGGCAGGCCGGACAACGTCCGAAGACGATAATGGGGAATACGAATGGCCGATCAGGAACAGGCGGAAATCAGGCTCATGGCAGCGCGCTTGCGCCAGGAGCACGAGGATTACGACGCCGCGATCAACGCCATGATTGCCATGGGATGCGACGCGCTGCGCATCCAGCGCATGAAAAAGAAGAAGCTCGCCATCAAGGACAAGCTGACTAAGCTGGAAGACCAGATCATTCCGGATATCATCGCCTGAAAGGGTAATGCCGTTGACGCTGACAGACAGACCGCCCGTCGCAATCATCATGGGCAGCCAGTCCGACTGGGAGACCATGAAAAACGCCGCCGACACGCTGGAGGCGCTGGAAATTCCTTATGAAGCGCGCATTATTTCGGCGCATCGGACGCCCGAGCGCATGGTGAATTTTGCCAAGACCGCGCGCGACGAGGGCTTCAAGGTGATCATCGCCGGTGCGGGCGGTGCCGCCCACCTTCCCGGCATGACGGCCGCGCTGACGCCGCTTCCGGTTTTCGGCGTTCCCGTCCAGTCAAAGACGATGTCCGGCCAGGACAGCCTTCTTTCCATCGTCCAGATGCCGGGTGGCATTCCGGTCGGCACTCTTGCGATCGGCAAGGCAGGTGCAATCAACGCAGCACTCTTGGCCGCCGCCGTTCTTGCGCTTTCGGACGAGGATATCGCCGAGCGCCTCGATGAATATCGCGAACGGCAAAGCGCCTCGATTGCCGAATATCCCATGGACAACCTATGACGGCAAAGACGATCGGCATCATCGGTGGCGGCCAGCTCGGCCGCATGCTTGCGATGGCCGCAGCACGGCTGAACTTCCGCACAATCATCCTGGAACCGCAGGCCGATTGTCCCGCCGCACAGACCGCCAACCGCCAGATCGTTGCGGCCTATGACGATCCCGCCGCGCTGGCTGAACTTGCAAAGGTCTGTGACGTCGTGACCTACGAGTTCGAGAATGTGCCGGTTTCCGCGGCTAAGGCCCTGGCAAGAGATGTTCCCGTCTACCCCCCGCCTAAGGCGTTGGAAGTGGCACAAGACCGTCTTGTCGAAAAGCGCTTCATCAATGAATGCAGCATCCCGACCGCGCGCTTTCACGCCGTCGACAGCCAAAGCGAGCTTGACACGGCCCTGAAGGCCTTCGGCGGCCAGGGCGTGCTCAAGACGCGCCGCCTCGGCTATGACGGCAAAGGCCAGAAGGTATTCCGTTCCGCCGCCGACGGCGCAGAAGGCGTCTATGCCGGCCTCGGCGGCGTGCCGCTGATTCTGGAGAGCTTCGTAACCTTCGAGCGCGAGATTTCGGTCATCGCCGCCCGCGCGGCGAGCGGCACCGTCGTCGCCTTCGATCCGGCGGAAAATGTGCATCGCAACGGCATTCTGCACACATCGACGGTGCCCGCGTCGATCTCTAAGGCGACGGCTGCGGCTGCACACCAGGCGGCAGAAGCAATCCTCTCCTCGCTCGGCTATGTCGGCGTCATCGGCATCGAATTCTTCGTTCTCGCAGACGGCAGCCTGATCGCCAACGAGATGGCCCCGCGCGTCCACAACTCCGGCCACTGGACCGAGGCAGCTTGCGTTGTCTCGCAGTTCGAGCAGCACATCCGTGCCGTCGGCGGCCTGCCGCTCGGCAACGTAGAGCGTCATTCCGAATGCGTGATGCAGAACCTGATCGGTGACGATATCTTGAGCCTGCCGGAATGGCTGAAACGCCGCGATACGTTTGTCCACCTCTATGGCAAGACCGAATCCCGCCCCGGCCGCAAGATGGGCCATGTGACGGTACTGACGGGCAAAGCCTAGGTTTTTGCCCGAGAAAAAGCCTTCATGTGGTTGACACAGACATGAGGCCGGGTTATCTGCACGCCCAACCTAAAGAGCGCGCGCAGACGCGCTTTTTGATTGTTTAAAAGATACGGGCGAATGTGAAATTCCCCCACAGAGATCGCGGATCAGAAAAATGAAGATCAAGAATTCGCTCAAGTCGCTCAAGGCTCGCCACCGTGACAACCGTCTGGTTCGCCGCAAGGGCCGCATCTACATCATCAATAAGCTCAACCCGCGCTACAAGGCTCGTCAGGGCTGATCATAGCGTGAGCTGGATTACGCCTGCGTGCTGCAGGCTTTTCCGGTAGGGTCGCTGCGGTGATCACATCAAATTTTCTTTGATCTTCGGCGCTGGCGGGCTACATTGTCCGCCATGCGCTTTTTTGCTTTGACCTGTGTGGCTCTGCCGCTTGCTCTCGGTTTCCTTGCTCCTGCTTTCCCTGCCGCTGCCGCGGAGAAGGAAGTTATTGTCGAGCAGCCGAATGCCAGTACCTCTCCGAAACAGCACCTCGACAATCTCTATGCCCAGCTGAAGCGCGAGCGCGATCCGGACAAGGCGAGCGGCATTGCGGAGGAAATCCGCATCGAGTGGAATAATTCCGGCAGCGCCACCGTGAATTTGCTGATGCAGTGGGCCGACAAGGCGATCGAGGAAAAGCGCAATCCTGCAGCCCTTGATTTCCTCGATCAGGCGATTGCGCTGAAGCCTGACTACGCCGAAAGCTGGAACCGCCGCGCAACGCTGAATTACGCCATGGGCAATTACCGGAAGTCGATGTCCGACATAGAGCACGTGCTCGATCTCGAGCCGCGCCACTTCGGTGCACTCTCGGGATTGGCGACGATTCTCAATATGTCGGGCAATGACCAACTCACCTTGAAAGCCTGGGAGCGCTTCCTGGAGGTCTACCCGGCAAACCGCGCGGCGCAGCAGCAGGCGAATACCCTCTCCGAAAAACTCGCCGGAAGCCGGACCTGATCTTGACGCCGAACCGGCATGCGCAATCTTACGGATTGGTGCCGTAACTGTTGCCGGTTCAAAGCCATGCTTGCCGAAATTTCCGCCATTCTCGTCCCCATCGCTGCCGCAATCGGCTATTCGTCTTACAAAGCCCGGCAGTTTGAACAGGCATTTCCCAATATTGGCGAACTGGCCGATATCGACGGCTACAGGATGAACGCCGTGCACATCCCCCGCCCCGATACCGCCGACCTACCGCCCCTGGTCTTTATCCATGGCGCGAGCGGCAATCTGCTCGACCAGATCGGCGCCTTCCTACTGCCGCTCGAAGGGCGCGCGGAGATGCTCTTCGTCGACCGTCCCGGACATGGCTATTCAGAACGTGGAGGACCGGAGAACGCTTTTCCTTCCGGCCAAGCGGATGCGATCGCAAAGCTCATGGAAAAGCGCGGGATCGAAAAGGCGATCATCGTCGGTCACTCCTTCGGCGGTGCGATCGCCGCGGCCTTCGGCGTGCGCCATCCGGAAAGGACCGCCGGTCTCCTCTTCCTTGCCCCCGCGACGCATCCGTGGCCGGGCGGCATCGACTGGTATTATCATATCGCAGCCGTGCCGCTGATCGGCTGGCTCTTTAGTCGAGTTGTTGTCGTGCCACTGGGCCTGTGGCGGCTGGAGCAGGTTACGCTCAATGTCTTCCGGCCCAATCCACGCCCGGCTGATTACATCTCAAAGACTGGGCCGTCCCTGGTGTTGCGGCCGAAGACCTTCCATGCCAACGCCACCGATTTCATCAGGTTGCTTGAATATGTGAAGGCGCAGTCGCCGTTCTATACCCGCATCACGGCGCCGACCGTCATCATCACCGGCGACAGCGACGGCATCGTCTGGGAGCACCTGCATTCTCAGGGCCTTGCCCGCGACATCGCCGGCTCCAAACTGCTGAAGATCAAGGGCGTCGGCCATAAGCCTGACTATCTCGCGACCGATGTCGCCATCGCCGCACTTGAAAGTATCGCCGGAATGCCACGCGATCTCGAGGCGGCCGTGCGCGTTGCCGAAGAAAGGCTGTCAGGCGGCAGCGCAATTGCCGCCTGAGCGGACTTGCGCACCGCCAAAACGAAACCATATCCCTCCGAATAATTTGATGGTTTGGAGGGGAAGTGATGGTCCGCTTGCGCATTAAAGCCATTTCGCTATTTACCGCTTTTGCCTTTGTCGTCTTGCCGCTCGCGCCGGCTTTCGCCGCCTCGCCTGCGCCCGTCGAAGCCGAACATGGCATGGTCGTAACCGCACAGCATCTGGCGACGGATGTCGGTGTCGAAATTTTGAAGGGCGGCGGCAATGCCGTGGATGCGGCAGTGGCGGTCGGCTACGCGCTGGCAGTCGTCTATCCGACGGCGGGCAATATCGGTGGCGGCGGCTTCATGACGATCCGGCTGAAGGACGGCAAGACGACCTTCCTCGATTTTCGTGAACGCGCACCGCTTGCCGCCACCAAGACCATGTATCTCGATGCCAAAGGCGATATCGTTCCGCGTGCCAGCCTGGACGGCTATCTCGCCGTCGGCGTACCGGGCTCGGTCATGGGATTCGAAACGGCGCGCGAGCGATATGGCACCAAACCCCGCGCCGAGTTGCTGGCGCCGGCGATCCGCTTTGCCAAGGACGGCTTTACGTTGGAACAGGGCGACGCGGCGACTTTCGCCTCAAGCGCAAAGCGCCTCGCAAAAGATGAAGCTGCCGCAAAGATCTTCCTGAAGCCGGATGGCAAACCTTATTCCGCGGGAGAAAAGCTCGTGCAGCCTGAACTCGCCGCGGTGCTGTCCGGCATTTCCGAGAAGGGCGCGGACGCCTTCTACAAGGCCGCCCCGGCCGAGGCGATCGTAAAGGCAAGCCAGGCGAAAGGCGGCGTTCTCGCGAAGGAAGATTTCGAGCAATACAGCGTGCGCGAATTAAAGCCGGTCGAATGCAACTACCGTGGCTACGACATCGTCTCCTCGCCGCCCCCCTCTTCGGGTGGCGTCATCATCTGCGAGATCTTGAACGTGCTGGAGGGCTATCCGCTTTCCTACATGGGTTATGGTTCGTCCGAGACAGTCCGCGCCATGGTCGAGGCCATGCGTCACGCTTACGTCGACCGCAACGCCGCGCTTGGCGATCCGGACTTCGTCGACAACCCGGTTTCGAGGCTTCTGGACAAAGGCTATGCCAAGGAAATCCGCGAGAAGATCGATCCCTACAAGGCTGGCAAATCCGACAACCTGAAGCCGCTCGGCGCCAAGGAAAGCGTTGAAACCACCCATTATTCGATCGTCGACGACGAGGGCAACGCGGTCGCCGTCACTTATACGCTGAACGGCTCCTTCGGTGCCGGCGTGGTTGCCCCCGGCACCGGCATCCTGCTCAACAACGAAATGGACGACTTCACCTCGAAGCCGGGCGTCCCGAACCTCTACGGGCTCGTCCAGGGCGAGGCCAACGCCATCGCGCCGAAGAAGACGCCGCTCTCCTCCATGAGCCCGACGATCATCTCCAGGGACGGGAAGCCCTTCATGGTGATCGGCAGCCCCGGCGGCTCGCGCATCATCACCATCACGCTGGAAGCGATCCTGAACGTCATCGATTTCGGCATGGACATCAGCCAGGCCGTCAATGCACCGCGCATCCATCATCAATGGCAGCCGGACAAGATCTATCTCGAACCCTATACCCTGTCTCCGGATACGATAAAGACGCTCGCCGCCATGGGCTACAGCTTCGATGACGGCAGTGGTCCGCCCCAATGGGGCCAGGCGGCCGGCATCCTTGTCGGCGGCAAGAGCCTTGCCGATATCGAGAAGGGTGGCGGCGCGCGCTATTATGGTGCGATGGATAGCCGCGCCACCGAGGGTTCGGCAAGCGGCTATTAAGCGCCTACCGGATCAGGGCGCGTACATAATCTGCCTTGATGTTCACCAGCGGGCGGGCGCCCGGAACGCTTGGAACGAGGCTGTCAATGCAGGACGCCTTGGCGGTTACGGTGTAATCGACTGGGACATCCTTGCCGAATCCGAGATAGGCATCGAGCGACTGTGCGGCGATCTCGATCTTTTCGTCGTGTTTGACGGTATCGTAGGTGAGGTTAGCGCGAACGGCGGCGCCGGAGATTTCGACGCTGGAAGCGTGGCCGTCGAGCATGATGTCCGCCGCCTTTCCCGTTGTGCCAAGACTTGCGAAGTCGCCGTTCAGTTTCGCCGCGAATACCTGCTGCTCGATGCGCACGGCGCTGCCAGGCGGGACATTCGCCGACACTTCCGGCGAACAATCGGCAATGTCGCTCCAGGCCGACATTGCTACGTCGATTGTCAATGTCGCTCCGTCGATTTCTGCCTGGCTCTCGTCCTTGCAGATATTGAAAAACCAGCTCGAATACCAGGATGAAAACCAGCCGCTCCGGCGGCCGCTGGTTGCTGCACGATAGGGCTCCTCCGATTTCGTCGTGATCTTGATTGAGCTTGCATCGCCAATGATCACGATGGTGCGGATGCTGGAAACATCAATGGTCTCGTCGAGCGGCCTCACATCAGCGAAACTGGATATCAGCATCATGAAAAACAGGGGACCGGACAGGACTATCGACATCGCTTTCTCCTTGATGGTGCCGTCGAAATGACCGGCCAATCAGGTTGCTTTCCAGTCCTCCTTGTTGAGACCTCAATCATGTTCCGGGTCGCCCGCAATTGCGATTGAGGCCATTCTCGTGCTGATATCGAACCATCGAATTCGGACATCACCTCATGATCTTTGTTCCGCTTCCCTTCGTCGTTGCCCTGCTGCTCTTCACCGTCCAGATCCGCCTGCTACGGCAGGAGGACTGGCGTGCGCCGGAAAAGCGGCCGTTCCTGCTTCTCATCGGCATCTATGCGCTGCAGTCCGTACTGATTGGAATTCGCTGGGGCTACGACGTCCTCGCGATCATGCCGGCACAAGTCATTCTGGCAGCAATGATTGCCGCACTCGCCTGGGTCAGCTTCCGGAGCCTGACGCTGGAAGGGCCGCTTTCATTCGCGCACCTATGGCCTCATACCCTTCCAGCGGTTCTCATCGCCGCCCTGCTGGTATTTTGGCGCGAGCCGATGGGTGTTGCCTTGATCCTCATCTTCCTTGGCTATGGAGCGGCCCTGCTCTGGCTCGCGCGCCATGGCCCGGACGGACTTATCGCGTCGCGGCTGGACGGCGCGCTACTTTCTTATCGTTCGCTTCTGATCACCGCAGCGGCGCTCATTGCTGGTGCGGTCGCCGACATTTACATCAGCCTGGACTTCGACCGCACCGGCGGCACACGTGGCGGTGCCATCGTGGCGCTCGGCAACGTCATCACGCTCCTGGTTCTCGGGGGTGCCGCGTCCATTGCCAGCGGCGGCCAACCGGCGCAGGAGCAGAGCCCGGAAACACCCCCCACCCCGCCGCCAATGCCGACGGAAGAGGACGGCGCAGTTGCCGCCTCTCTCGATGCACTGATGCAATCCCGCGAGATCTATCGAGATCCCGAGCTCAACCTTAACCGCATTGCGCGAAAGATGAGCCTGCCTGCCCGCCGCGTATCGATTGCCGTCAACCGCATCCACGGCGTCAGCGTCTCGCAATATGTCAATGAGTTTCGCATCCGTTCGGCCTGCGATCAACTGATCAAGACGGATGAACCGGTGACGCGCGTGATGTTCGATTCCGGCTTCATCAGCAAATCGAACTTCAATCGCGAGTTCCTGCGCGTGACCGGCACGAGCCCGACCGACTTCCGGCGGCGGCGCGTCAGCGGCATGGCTGACACCGCTGATGCGAAATCGCCGGCTTTTGTGTCACGGTGACAAAGTCTCCGTTCACAAGTGAAGGCGAGCATCATATTCATGGATGAACCATCAGCCGAAAGAGCTCATAATGGCCAGCATTGAAATGATCGTCGCCGCTCGCGCCCGTCTCCGGGGCCATGCACGGCGAACGCCGCTTCTTTCCTCCCCATTCCTCAACGAAATCGCCCGAAGGCAGGTCTTCGTGAAGGCGGAATGTCTGCAGCATTCGGGCTCGTTCAAGTTCCGCGGCGGCTGGTCGGCCGTTTCCGGCCTTGATCCTACAGTGCGGGCGAAAGGCGTTATCGCCTTTTCGTCCGGCAACCACGCGCAGGGCGTTGCCCTTGCCGCAAAGCTTCACGGCATTCCCTCCGTTATCATCATGCCGTCCGACGCGCCGTCGCTGAAGATCGACAATACCCGCGCTTTCGGTGCCGAAGTGGTGCTTTACGACCGCGTAAATGGGGATCGCGATGCGATCGGTGACCGGTTTTCGGCTGAGCGCGGCCTCACTCTGATCAGGCCTTTCGACGAGCCGCTGGTGATTGCCGGCCAGGGCACGACCGGGCTTGAAATTGCCGAACAGGCAGAAGAGGAAGGCGTGAAGTCGGCAGAAGTCCTTGTTCCCTGCGGCGGAGGCGGGCTGGCGTCCGGCATCGCTCTGGCGCTCGAAGCAAGTGCGCCGGGCTTCACCGTGCGGCCCTGCGAGCCGAAAGACTTCGACGACACCACGCGTTCACTGGCCTCCGGCAGAATCGAACGCAATTGGGCGATGACGGGCACGATCTGCGATGCGATCATGACACCGGAACCCGGCAAGATCACCTTCCCGATCCTGCAGAGGCTCGCAGGCGCGGGCATCGTCGTCACCGACGAAGAGGCACTGCGCGCCATGGCGCTCGCATTCAAACGGCTGAAGATCGTCGTCGAGCCCGGAGGGGCGGTTGCGCTTGCCGCTGCGCTCTTCCATGGTGACGCCCTCGAAAGCGACAACGTCATCGCGGTGACCTCGGGCGGCAATGTCGATGCGGATATCTTTGCCACCGCTCTCGAGAAATACGGCTAGGCCAGCGAAGTCATCGCCTACTGATTGTCCGATACGCGTTGCGGCATAAAATCCGTGATCGCCTCGCCTACCGCCCGCAGCAAGATCGAAGCGAGCCGTGCCGTCGCCGGATCAGGGTCAGCTTCCGCGCGGTGAAGCACAAGGCCCAGCGACGGCAGTGCCGGCAATCCAAGTTCCGCAGGCTTCAGCGGCCTGACCTTTGCCGGCAAGCCGATCGGCGTGCGTATTGTCACGCCCAACCCGGCCGCGGTTGCAGCCCAAAGCCCGCCGAGGCTCGGGCTGACGAAGGCAAGCCGCCAGGCAATATTGGCCCTGTCCAGCGCATTCGTCGCGGCGGTTCGCAGGAGGCACGGCGCCTCCAGCGAGGCAAGTGGCAGCGGCTCGCCGCTTGCGGCGTTCCAGCCGGGCTCACCTGCGGCAGGACCGATCCAGCGCATCGGCACCTCGCCGATCTTTTCGCAATGGGCGGTCAGCGTCGCATCGCTCCAAGCAAGCGCCAGATCGAGTTTTCCCGTTGTGACCCGCTCGAGGAGTTCCGCGTTGCGAACGACTCGCGCCTCGATCCGCACCTTTGGATGGGCGCGAGCGAAACGGCCGAGAACATCGGGAAGCAGATTTTCACCGAAGTCCTCTTGCAGGCCAAGCCGGACCCAGCCTTCCAACTCGACGCTTTGGACGGCCACTGCCGCTTCGTCGTTAAGTTCAAGCAACCGTCGGGCATAAGCGAGCATCGTCTCGCCCGCCTCCGTCAACGCCAGGCCACGGCCCGCCTTGCGGAATATTGGCGTACCCGCCTGCTCCTCGAGTTTCTTGAGCTGTGCACTGACGGCCGAGGTTGAGCGCCCAAGCCGATCCGCCGCCTTTGCAAAGTTCCCGAGTTCCATTCCAGTCGCGAAGGTTCGCAGCACATCGAGGTCGAAGACCATCCTACGCATCGCTTAATCCTGTTTTTCAGGACATTTAGTCCATAAAATTCTGATTTTCTGCATCACCGTGGCGTGCGAGAATTATGAAGTCAAGGTTGGATTAGCAAGGAAAAGGAGGCTCCAAATGCCTTTCGTTCGAATCTCTCTGCTGAAAGGCAAGTCGCCGGATTATCTCCGTGCGCTCTCAGACAACATCCATCGTGCCATGGTCGAGACGTTCGACGTGCCTCCGAATGACCGCTTTCAGGTCATTCATCAGCATGAGCCTGGTGAACTGATCTTCGACCGCCACTATCTCGGGGGCCTGCGTTCGGACGATTTCGTGCTCTTTTCCATCACCGCGGGCAAGCCCCGCACGACCGGGATGCGCAAGGCTTTTTACCGGCGTGCGGCCGATCTGCTCGGACAATCTCCAGGCCTGAGGCCTGAAGATTTGATGATCGTGGTCAATACCACCTCTCCGGAAGAATGGTCCTTCGCAAATGGCGAAGCCTCGATGACGGAACCAGACTGGCAAATCCGAGCGCTCGCGCCCATGGAGCCATCCCGATGATCGCCATGCAATACAGCTTCACGCTGCCGGCGGATTACGACATGACGATCATCGATCGCCGGATCCACGACAAAGGGCCAATGCTGGACGGCTTTTCGAATCTTGGATTCAAGGCCTACCTCAGCGCTCGCAAGGGCGAATTCGGCAGCCGGGAGAACCTCTATGCTCCATTTTATCTTTGGAAGCAGCCGGAAGGCGCCAGCGATTTCCTCACCGGAGCCGGTTTCGAAGGGCTAACGCAGTCATTCGGTTGGCCGCAGGTAAGGCACTGGATGGTATGGAATGCCGAGGTCGCGGACTTGCGAGATGCAAAGTTCGCAAGCTGCGATATCCTGCCGATTCCTGCCTACGCGCCGCTGGCCGAAATGCGCAAGGAGGAGGTCACGCGGTCAGATGCTGAAGCGGCACGACGCGGCGTTCTGGCCTCGATATCGGGCTTCGAGCCGTCCGGCTGGAGCCTTGTGCGCTTCACGCTTTATCGCGACATGCCGTTGACCTCCAACGGAGACCAGATCTACCGCGTCGGTCATGTCTCCTTGCCGTAGGTCAGGTGGTCGCGCGCCGATAAAATGCCAATGATCCGGCAAGCGCGATGAGTGCGCCGCCGCTGATACGGTCAAGCCACATGGCGCCGGAATTCTTGAGCAGGCGGACAGCCTGCGAGCCGAAGGCGGCGTATCCGAACATGATCACGAAATCGATCGAGGCGAAGATGACGGCAAGCACCGCATACTGAGCAGGCTGCGGCAGTGCAGGATCGATGAACTGCGGCAGGAAGGCCGAGAAGAACAGGTAGCCCTTGGGATTCGTCACTGCCACCATGAAGCTTTTCAGCCCGATCGCAAAGGCTGAAGCGGCGCCGCCGGGGCTTTCCACCTTCATTGCCGTTTCGATCGTCCCTTGAGAGCGCAGCATCATGATGCCGAGAAAGGCAAGATAGGCGGCACCCAAATATTTCAGCACGGAGAACCAGAATTCGGAGGCCGCAAGCAGCGCACCGAGGCCGATCGCCACAGCGCCGATCAGAACGAAATCCGAAAGCACGGCACCCAGCATGCCGGCAATCGCCCGACGAGTGCCATAACGCGAACCGTTGGTCAGCGCCAGGAGCACTGTCGGCCCCGGCGTTGCGATACCCACAAAGGAAACCGCAGCGAAAGCAAGAAGCGTGACGATATCCATAAGTCCCTCCAGAGCTCGGATATCGGAAGCTTGCATTTGCCGGGAAAGCGATCAAGCCGAAAACGAAAAGCCCGTTTCCTTCCGAGGCAGCGAGCTGGTTCAAGCCAACGCGAACGGATCACATGCCGCTTTGGCCGTCCGAACCGATATAGGCGATGCGGAGCATGTTGGTGGCGCCCGGCGTTCCGAGCGGCACGCCGGCCGAAATGATGATACGGTCGCCCGGCTTGCCGAAACCCTCACCGGCGACGATGCGGCAGGCCCGGTTGACCATGTCGTCGAGATCGGTCGCGTCATGCGTGACGACACAGTGCAGGCCCCAGACGATCGCCAGCCGGCGGGCTGTCTTGATGATCGGCGAGAGCGCCAGAACCGGCACCTGCGGGCGCTCGCGCGAAGCGCGCAGGCCGGTGGTGCCGGACGAGGTGTAACAGACGATCGCGGAAAGCTTCAGCGTCTCGGCAATTTGGCGGGCGGCGAGCGAAATCGCATCGGCACCGGTTGCTTCCGGCTGGGCGCGCTGGGCGTAGATGATGCCCGGATAATGCGGTTCGCGCTCGATGGCACTGGCAATCGACGCCATTGTCGCAACGGCTTCGACCGGATAGTCGCCCGAGGCGGATTCAGCCGAAAGCATGACGGCATCCGCGCCTTCGAAAACGGCGGTCGCGACGTCCGAGACTTCGGCGCGTGTCGGCACCGGCGCGGAGATCATCGATTCCAGCATCTGGGTCGCGACGACGACCGGCTTGCCGGAGCGGCGGCAGGCACGGATCAGCTGTTTTTGGATGCCCGGAACGGATTCGAGCGGCATCTCGACGCCGAGATCGCCGCGGGCGACCATCAAGGCATCCGAGAGTTCGATGATTTCTTCGATGCGCTCGATTGCCTGCGGCTTCTCGATCTTCGACATCAGGCCGACCCGACCTCTGGCGATCTTGCGGACCTCCGCGAGATCTTCCGGGCGCTGGACGAAAGACAGCGCGACCCAGTCGACGTCATCGGTCGCCAGAACGGCATCGAGATCGGTACGGTCCTTGTCCGTCAGAACACCGACGCCGAGCAGGGTGTCGGGAAGGCTGATGCCCTTGCGGTCCGAGATCTTCGTGCCGGAAATGACCGTCGTTACGATGCTCTTGCCGTCGCATTTTTCGGCGCGCAATGCGAGCTTGCCATCATCGATCAGCAGACGGTGGCCGGGCTTGACGGCTTCGAGAATTTCCGGATGCGGCAGGAAGACACGGCTTGCATCGCCGGGTGTGTCATTGTCGTCGAGCGTAAAGGTCTGGCCCGGCTTTAGTTCAACCTTGGTTTCCGCAAACTTGCCGACACGAAGCTTCGGCCCCTGCAAATCGGCCAGGATGCCGATCGGACGGCCGGAGCGGGCCTCGACGGCGCGAATACGCTGGATCAGAGTGCGCATCAGATCATGGCTTGCATGGCTCATGTTGATACGGAAAACGTCGGCACCAGCCTGGTGCAGCTTTTCGATCATCGCTTCTTCGCTCGAGGCGGGGCCGAGCGTCGCGAGGATTTTCACTTTGCGGTTACGCTTCATCAATTCGGACTTTCTTGCGTGCCGGGAGTATCGGAAAGTTGGACCATCCAGCTGCCCTGGCGGCCCGTGTCATATTCCTTGAATCCCATCCTCTGATAACCGCGGGCATAGCAGTCCTGCACGCCCGCGATCTTGAACTCGTTTTCCGCTACGCACATCTGGATGTCACCCGTCCAACGTCCCCCCCGGGCGGCATCCTCTGCGTAGAGGTAATAGTATCGCGACTGCAATTCTCCTTCGATCAGCGTCGCGCAGGTCGTTGCCGGGACCTGCCACCAGCCTTCAGTGATCCACCCGTCCTTGGCACGGTATCCAATCGCCACACCCACAAGGTTCTGCGTGCCGTTGCAGACGCGAAAATCGGCGCGGGCAACATCGGCAGCGAAAAACGGTGAAAGGGCAGCGAATGCAAACAAGGCGAAACGGGCAATCCCGGACCGGGTGAGGAAACTTGGTGCGGCTTGCATCAACACGGCTTCCGAATGGCTCCCACGGTTATTCGTTGTCCGTGCCTTCTTGCGCCGCCATCAAACGAATGTCAACGCGATGCTAATCGATTATATTCCTTTCATAACCTGCTCGTGATCACTGACTTGCCCTGGGCTGGGGCGCATTGCGCTTGAACCTGCAGCATGTGCATGCGATCAGTGACGGCGAGCGCCAAATGACGATCGGCAATTCCCTGATGAATCCCTTCCAATCCTTCGAAATTCTACCTGGAAATCATGACAGCGGCATGGTGATTCTGGGCGATCACGCGATGAACCGCCTGCCGGAACGGTATGGTAGGCTCGGGCTTCCCGAATCCGCCTTCTCCCGCCATATCGCCTATGACATAGGCATAGAAGGCCTGGTGCGGGGGCTTTCCGCGAGGCTGGGGGTTCCGGCCGTTCTTGGCGGCTTTTCGCGGCTTCTAATCGACCCGAACCGCGGCGAAGACGACCCGACGCTGGTCATGAAGATTTCCGACGGCGCGATCATTCCTGGCAATCATCCGATCACGGATGAGGAGTGGAACTACCGCATCGAGGCGTTCCACCGCCCCTATCACAGTGCCGTCTCCAAGACGATCGACAAGGTCGCCAACGCGAGCGGCAACGCGCCGCTCGTGCTCTCGCTTCATTCCTATACGCCTGCCTGGAAAGGCGTACCGCGACCATGGCATGCCGCCGTCCTCTGGGACAGCGACCACCGCGCCGTCGCCCCTCTGCTTGACATGCTGAGCCGCGATCCCGATCTGATGGTCGGTGACAACGAACCGTATGACGGCGCACTCAAAGGCGATACGATGTACCGGCACTGCATGGTCACCGGCATACCGCATGCGCTGCTCGAGATCCGTCAGGACCTGATTGGAAACGAGGCCGGCATTTGCGAATGGGCCGAACGCCTGGCTCCGATCTTCGCGGCCATGAATGCCGATCCGGCCCTGCATAAATACAATGTCCATGTGTCGCGCACCGGCCCTTACGAATGAAGGAAAGCGAGATGACCGCACTCAGCAAGAAACAGCAGACCGAATTCGAAGCTGCCGCCTTCCGCCGCCTTGTCGCGCATTTGCGCGAACGGACCGATGTTCAGAATGTCGACCTGATGAATCTCGCGGGTTTTTGCCGCAACTGCCTATCGAACTGGTATCGCCAAGCCGCCGAGGCCGAGGGCGTGCCGCTGTCGAAGGACGAATCGCGCGAGATCGTGTACGGCATGCCCTATGAAGACTGGAAAAACCTGCACCAGACCGAGGCCTCGGACGCACAAAAATCTGCATTTGAACTGAACAAGCCGCACAAATAGGTTCATGACGCCCGATTGGACTTGACCGCGGCGCCGCTTCGCGGCAGTCACTCCCCCACCGAATTCAAGACGAGAAAATCAGGAGAACACGATGTCCGATGCTCATGGCGTCGCCCGCGATCAGCTTCGCGCTTTCATCGAGCGCATTGAACGGCTGGAAGAAGAAAAGAAGACCATCGCCGACGATATCAAGGACGTCTACGGCGAAGCAAAGGGCATGGGTTTCGACACCAAGATCCTGAAGAAGGTCGTCGCCCTTCGCAAGAAGGACGAGCAAGAGCGCATGGAAGAGGAAGCCATCCTCGATACCTATCTGCACGCGCTCGGCATGATCGAGTCCCCGCCGGAAGCCTGAGGATTGCCGTTGGCAGTTTTCAAAGCCGCCGGATTTACCCCGGCGGCTTTTTGAATCATGCTTTGGAATTAGCCCGCCGTTCTCCGGTTGTGCTTGCATCCGGCGCGATAATATCCCTCCGCCAGCATACTGGAGCCGCGTCCGGTTCCGCTTAATATTCAGTTATTTGATTTGATTGTAGCGAGCGGCTGCCGGTTTTCTCAACACTCTGCGCGTCGCGAGCACAATGCATGCGTTCCTATTCAGACATGCGCGAAGCCGCGAGCTTCGCTCACTCCCATCCGGTGCTCGCATGGCGCCGAGATCAAAGCCGAAGGTGAAAATCAACCCTCCCCAGGAGGAACTCAGATCATGTCGATGATGACCACGAAGGACGGAACGGAGATTTTCTACAAGGATTGGGCAAGGGCCAGCCTATTCTTTTTCCCACGGCTGCCCGCTTTCGGCCGATGCCTGGGATGCGCAGATGGTCTTCTTCGGCAATAACGGCTACCGCGTCGTCGCACATGAGCGTCGCTGCCACGGCCGTTCGAGCCAGACCTGGGATGGCAACCACATGGACCAGTACGCCGACGACCTGGCCGAACTGATCGAGAAGCTCGACCTCAAGGACCTCATCATGATCGGCCACTCCACGGGCGGCTGAAGGCTTGATCCTTCGGGCATCAATCCTCCCGCCTCCAGTGCGGGAGGATGTGCCCAGCGCAAAAACAAGGACCGCCGGATTTCTCCGGCGGCCTGTCGTTCATTCTGATTGATTCGCTCAGTTCGTGTTGAACTTGCGCACTTCCATGAAGTTCACCGCCGAGCCGCTGAAGCGGGCCGGATCGATGGAAGCCGTTTTGACGTTGAAGCCTTCGGCGTAGACGGCGGTCGGCTGGGCGCGAAGCGTCTGGCTGACGAAACGGGGGGCCTTGACCGGCTTCGTGATCATTTCCATGCGGGAATTGGTGAGCGCCCACTGCGAAATTATCTTCTGGGTCAGCTTCGGCTCGGTACGGACCGTCGCGCGGCTTGCGTCGGCAGCGGCAGCAGCCTCCTTCGTCGGGCGCCCGCCCTTGGTCGCAATGCCATTGGCATTGGAGTCTTCGGAAATCTGCTGCAGGTCGAAGGCGTCGCCGAAACTTGCGGATTTGACAGGAGCGAGTGCGGCAAGTTGCACCGGTGCCTTATTCTCAGCCGGCTTGGCCGCAGGCATTGCTGCGCTGATGGCCTGCTCGACCGTGGCCGGCGCAAGGGCGGCCACCCGCCTATCGACTGCATCGTTCTGATCAAGCGCTTGAGCCAGTGCCGGAGAAAGCCGGTCCGCTTCGGCCTCGTCAGCATCCGCTTCCGGATCGATTGCCGCCGCCGCAAGCAGATTTTCAGCGACCGCTGGACGTTCGGCCGGGGTCGGAACCATCGGATCGTTGGATGCCACTTGCGCATCACCGGGCGCGTTGCGCGGGCCAAGCAGCGAGGGAACCGGAACGTGATAGGTGCTGAGATCGGCGAACTGCTGTGGCTGGCCTTGCTCTTCGGTGGCAGCGGCAAGTGCCTGCTGCGCAGCATTACCGGAATTCGGCGAAACGAGGGCATTTGCAACTTCGCCCCCGGCAAGCTGACCAGCAAAGGCTGGACGAACCTGCGGTACCGGTGCATTCACGGCGGCAACCTCAGTCGGCTGCGGCTCAGCCGCGGTAGCAGGCGCTTCGGCCTTCGGCGGCGTTGCCCTTGCAACGGCGACCGGAGCGGTATCCTCCACGCTATCCTCTTCGTCGTCTGCGCCGCCGCCAAAGAGCGCAGCGAACAATGTCTTCGGCTTTCTCGTTTCGGCATCGCCGCCGCTTGCCATGACAAGCTGATTGGAGCTCACCCGGCGCTTATACTCGGCCATCGCCTGCTGGTAGCCCGGCAGGGGCTTGCCATCCGACGGGATATGAATGGTGTTGCCGTTCGGGAAAAGCTGCGCCAGCTCCTGGCGGCTCATGCGCGGCCAGGCGCGAACGCCGCCGACATCCATGTGCACGAAGGGAGAACCGGACTTCGGATAGAAGCCAACGCCGCCGACCTGCATTTTCATGCCGATCGCACGCAGCTTTGCAAGCTTCACATCCGGAATGAAAAAGTCCATCGCCTTGCCGAGCATATGCTGGCTCTTCTCGGCAACGCCGGAATTGCGCGAACGGGACTTGAGCATTGAATTGGTGGCGGGCGAACGGAAGCCGCAGACAACGTTGATGTAGTCCCTGGAACCGCTCTGGCGGTAGACTTCCCAGATCAGATCGAAAAGATGGGGGTCCATCTTCGTCGGCTGGTTCTTGCGCCAGTCGCGAAGGAATCGGTTCAGCTGCCCAAGACCCTTCGGGTCGAACCTGCCATTGCGTTTGTAGGTGATGACGGCCTTTTCGCCGGTATGGATGAAGTAGAGTTTCAGACTGCGCGTTTCGCCCGCTGCCTCGGACGGCGTGCCAACGAATACTGGTGAGGAAACCGCGAGTGCGAGAAGGACAGCCATGGCCGTCCTGACCGCCTTTCCGCCAATGTCGGCGCACAGGGTACGCCAGCTCAAGCGCGAAGGCTTGGTGTTCTCATTCAGATCCGGCAAACTCAATCCCCGTCAGACTGCCCAGGTCCCCGAACTGTCCCAATGACTGTCAATTGCGGTGACACGATGGCAAAAATGCCACACACGATCAACCTTTTCTTTACATAGTCAACGATCGACTAACAAGTGGTTTATATCGGGTAACAAAACATGCTTGCGGGAATATTAATCGCCGCCGCTTATGCCGCATCTTTCTGGGGATTGTCGGGATCGATGCCGTAATCCTTGAGCTTTCTGTAAAGCGTTGAGCGTCCGATGCCGAGTTTTCTGGCCACTTGACTCATCTGGCCGCGATAGAATTTAAGCGCGAATCGAATCAATTCTTCCTCGACATCGGCAAGTTTGCGCACCTCGCCCGCCGGATTAACGCTTGCGATCGCATTCTCCGGCATCTCGTCGTGGTGCCCGCGCGTGTCGCTCGCAGAGACCTGCGGAGCGTGAAATTCCGCAAACTCCACCTCGTGCTCGCGATAGGTGTTGTCGGCAACCAGCGCCAGATGATCGACCACGTCATATTGCGGCAATTGGGCAGCGATCTGCGGAAAATCCGCTTCGCTGAGCTCCTGGCCTTCGGCGAGCACGACAGCGCGGAAGATCGCGTTCTCGAGCTGGCGGATGTTGCCCGGCCAGTCATAGGCCGTCAGCAATGCCAACGCACCCGCGCTGACCGTCATGCGATGGCCATTCTTCTGTTCGGACGAGAATCGGTCGGCAAAGACGCGCACCAGATGCGGAATGTCCTCCTTGCGCTTGCGCAGCGCCGGAATGGTGATCGGAAAGACATTGAGGCGATAATAGAGGTCTTCGCGGAAGTGGCCGTTTTTCACTTCCTCGATCAGGTCCTTGTTCGTCGCGGAAATGAGCCGGACATTGACCTTGTGCGCCGTGCGTGCGCCGACGGTCTCGACTTCACCCTGCTGCACGGCTCGCAACAGCTTGACCTGCACGTCGAGCGGCAGATCGCCGATTTCATCGAGGAAGATCGTGCCGCCGTCAGCCTCCATGAACTTGCCCGTATGGCGTTCGGTTGCACCGGTGAACGCGCCCTTTTCATGGCCGAAGAGGATGCTTTCGACGAGGTTGTGCGGAATGGCGCCGCAGTTCACCGTGACGAAGGGCTTACCCGAGCGGTCGCCGCCGGACTGGATGGCACGCGCAACCAGCTCCTTGCCGACGCCGGACTCGCCTTCGAGCACCACCGGAATGTTGGATTGCGCCGCACGCTGCGCCAGATCGATGACGCGGATCATCGCCGGGCTTGCCGAAACGATGTCGTCGAAGCCGACGATGCCGGAGCGCGAACGGCGGCCCGAGCGGGCCCGCACTTCGCGCTGGTCCAGCTTCATTGCGTTGGCGATCGAGGTTGCGATGCGCTCCGGTGAAACGGGCTTGACCACGAAATCGAAGGCGCCGGCACGCATGGCCTGCACCACCGTTTCAATGCCACCCTGCCCGGTCTGCACGATCACCGGGACCTGCGTGCCGAGTTCATGCAGCGCTTCGAGGAATTCGAGGCCGGTCATTTCCGGCATCATCAGGTCGAGAAGGATGACGTTGAAGAGACCGCTGTCGCGCTTCACCATCTCCAGGCCGATGCGGCCGTTCTCAGCCTGATGGACGACATGCCCGTGACGCTCGATTGCGTTCTTCAGCAGACGGCGTTGTACCGGGTCGTCCTCGACCACGAGAATCTGCCCTGCACCCTTGAGCTCACTGTAACCGGTCATTGTCGCCTCACTTCATGCGAAACCTGCGGGCACTTTGGCAGAAAGGCTTGAACATCCAGTTTTGAGAAATAATTGCATTTTAACGATTGTGGCGATACCGAATCCGTATCGAAGCGGGGCCTCCACCATCCCGAAAGCCCCTTGATACGGGGCCTTCCGGCGCTTAGACAGTCAGACCTGTTCGAAAAGAGGAAGAGGAACCCAGCCATGAATTTCGTGCTCCACGGCGCCGGTCTTAATTTTTCGGCAACAGTTGCCTCGGCCGCGGCTGATCCGGCGCTCGGCGAGCTCCCGGTCTGGAAGCTGCAGGATCTCTACCCTTCCGCCACCTCGACCGCCTTCACCAGCGATATGGAAAAGGCGGGCCGGAACGCGCTCGCCTTCGAGGAAAAATGGAAAGGCAAACTTGCCGGTGCAGCGGCCCAAAAAGGCGCTGGAGGCATTGGCGAGGCGCTGAAGGAATATGAGGCGCTGGACGATCTCATCGGCCGTCTCGGCTCTTTTGCGGGCCTCACCTATTTCTCCGATACGACCAACCCGGTAAACGGCAAGCTCTACGGCGACGTCCAGGCGAAGATCACCGAATTCTCCGGCCACCTTCTCTTCTTCGCGCTGGAGCTCAACCGCATCGACGACGCGGTGATGGACGCATGCATGGCGAACGACCCTGAGGCCGGCCATTACCGCCCCTGGCTGATCGACCTGCGCAAGGACAAGCCCTACCAGCTGGAAGACAAGCTGGAACAACTCTTTCTCGAAAAGTCGATGACGAGTGCGGCTGCGTTCAACCGCCTCTTCGACGAGACGATGGCCGAGCTCCGCTACAATATCGACGGCGAGAAAGTGCCGCTCGAAGTCGCGCTCAATCTTTTGCAGGACAAGGATCCGGAAGCCCGCCGCAAGGCGGCAATGGCGCTCGCCGAAACCTTCAAGGCGAACATCCGCACCTTCACGTTGATCACCAATACGCTTGCCAAGGACAAGGATATTTCCGACCGCTGGCGCGGTTTTGAGGATATCGCCGACAGCCGTCATCTGGCAAACCGCGTCGAGCGCGACGTGGTCGATGCGCTGGCAGCTGCCGTCAAGCAGGCCTATCCGCGCCTTTCGCACCGCTATTACAAGATGAAGGCGAAGTGGCTCGGAATGGACCAGATGAATTTCTGGGACCGCAATGCGCCCTTGCCGGAAACCTCCAATGCAGTGATTTCCTGGGGCGAAGCGAAGGACACCGTTCTTTCGGCCTACGGCAATTTCGCGCCGGAAATGGCAGCCATCGCCAAGCGCTTCTTCGACGAGCAGTGGATCGACGCGCCCGTGCGTCCCGGCAAGGCGCCCGGCGCCTTCTCTCACCCCACGGTTCCCTCAGCCCATCCCTATGTGCTGGTCAACTACATGGGCAAGCCGCGCGATGTAATGACGCTTGCCCATGAACTCGGCCACGGCGTTCATCAAGTGCTGGCCGGTGCACAGGGCGCGCTGATGTGCCAGACCCCGCTGACGCTTGCCGAAACCGCATCCGTCTTCGGCGAGATGCTCACCTTCCGCGCACTGCTTGACAAGACGACGGACAAGCGCGAGCGCAAGGCAATGCTCGCCCAAAAGGTCGAGGACATGATCAACACGGTCGTGCGCCAGATCGCCTTCTACGAATTCGAACGCGAGCTTCACACGGCCCGCAAGGCAGGCGAACTGACCGCCGAAGATATCGGAGAACTCTGGCTTTCGGTTCAGTCGGAAAGCCTCGGTCCAGCGATCCGGATCTCGGAGGGATACGAGACCTACTGGGCCTATATCCCCCACTTCATCCACTCGCCCTTTTACGTCTACGCCTATGCCTTCGGCGACTGCCTGGTGAACTCGCTCTATGCCGTCTACCAGAAAGCCGACAAGGGCTTCCAGGACAAATATTTCGAGCTTCTGAAGGCCGGCGGCACCAAGCATCACTCTGAACTCCTGAAGCCTTTCGGACTCGACGCCAGCGATCCGTCGTTCTGGGGCAAGGGCCTTTCGATGATTGAGGGGCTGATCGATGAATTGGAAGCGCTTGATAAGGCTTAAGACGCAACTCCGGGCGAGGAGCTGACCGAGAGCCCTGACCTTGAGCTTCGGCTGTCGGTGCAAGCAGCCAGGCGCCTATTGTGCAACGCTTACGAGGAACGATGAAGGCAACCCCTTCTCCCTCATTCCTGTGCTTGTCACAGGTCTCCAGTGCGCCCAAGTCCTTGGGCGCGGGAGACGCTTTGAACCGAAGGAAGTCATTCGCGGTGCGGATGCGCCGTGGCTGGAACCCTATGACAAGCAAGGGAATAAGGAAATCCGGAGCGAGCGGACTCAGCAAATGGGAGCGCGGATGACCATTTCTCAGTCTTGCATCCTCTTGCGCGACGACACGACCGGCGAAGTCATGCTCTTTGCCGATCCCGCCGAGATCATCATCGCCCGGACGCGCGCCGAATTCTTCGCCGGACTCGCGCGGATGGAGGCGGCCAAGACGGAAGGAAAGTGGCTGGCAGGATACCTCTCTTACGAAGCGGGCTATCTCTTCGAGGAAAAACTCGCGGGCTTCGTGGAAGAGAACAGGCAGACGCCGCTGCTGTGCTTCGGCATCTTCGACGCCCCGCAGAAGGACGGTTGTCTGCTCGCGCAGCCGAAACAGCGGCTCGAAAACGAGGAATTCCTGACAGCGCCCAAAGCCGCTTGGGCATTCCCCGCATACAAAGAGCGCTTCGACCGATTGCATCGGCATCTGCGCCAAGGCGATTGCTATCAAGCAAACCTCACCATGCCCATCGAAGCACGTTGGAACGGAGATCCGCGCGCGGCCTTCTGGTCGCTGATCGAACGTCAGCCGGTAAAATACGGTGCGCTCGTCGATCTCGGCGGGCCTGTCATCCTGTCCCGCTCTCCCGAACTCTTCTTCCGGACGGACGAGGAAGGCTGGATCGAGACGCATCCGATGAAAGGCACCGCCAAGCGCGGCGCCGATGCGGCCGAAGATGCCGCCATTGTCGCGGCGATGCGGCACGATATAAAGACACAAGCCGAAAACCGGATGATCGTCGACCTGCTTCGCAATGACATCTCGCGCATCACGGAGGTCGGTACGCTCGATGTTCCGAAGCTCTTCGAGATCGAGACCTACCCCACGCTGCACCAAATGGTAAGCCATGTGCAGGCGAAACTTCTTCCCGACCTTTCCATCCGCGATATCTTCGCCGCCCTCTTCCCCTGCGGCTCGATCACCGGCGCACCGAAGCTCAGCGCCATGCACATCCTGCACGAACTCGAAGACACGCCACGCGACGCCTATTGCGGTGCGATCGGCATGATCTCTCCGGCAGGCGCCATGCGCTTTTCGGTTGCGATCCGCACGATCAGCCTTTTTGAGGACGGCAAGGCAATCTTCAATGTCGGTGGCGGCATCGTCTTCGATTCCACCGCGCAAGCCGAATATGAAGAATGCCTGCTCAAGGCGCGTTTCGCGATCGGCGACCAGGAAATCGCGCGATGAGCGACTTCTCGCTGATAGAGACGTTGCGGTTTGAACCGGAGAGCGGCTTCATGCGCCTGCGGCTGCATCTTGCCCGCCTGACGCGCTCGGCCCGGCGCATCGGCTTTCCCGAACCGCGACATGTGCTCGACGAACTCAATGCCTCCGTCCAAGGCGCGACGGGCGCTCTGCGCATCCGGCTGACCTTCGATGCTCAGGGCCGCGTAGAAGTCACGACCGCGCCTTTCACACCGCTTGCGCCCGGCACGCAGTGGACCATCCGCATCGCTTCGACCCGCCTCGACAGCGCCGACAAGCTGCTGCGGATCAAGACCACCCGCCGCACGGTCTACGAAGCCGCCCGCGCCGAATACACGCCGCAGCAGGCGGACGAAGTGCTGATGCTGAACGAACGCGGCGACGTCTGCGAAGGCACGATCACTTCAGTCTTCCTGAGCGATGTTTCCGGCATCCTTCGCACCCCGCCGATTTCCTGCGGCCTGCTCGCTGGCGTGCTGCGCACCGAGTTGATCTGTCAGCGCAAAGCCCGCGTCGGTCGCATCCGGATGGACGATTTGAACGGCGGCCAGATCTACGTTGGAAATTCGCTTCGCGGCCTCATCCCTGCACAGCTTGTCATCTAAGCCGCGCAAAATCCTAAAAAGAAGATGGATGGCAGCGTTTTAATTGGATATTCAACAGGTTCGCAACGATAGGCCGGAAGGATTTTGCCATGTTCATACTGGCGCTCACCTATGTGAAGCCGAACGAAGAGGCCGATAAACACATGGAGCCGCATATGGCCTGGGTCAAGGAAGGCTATGCCAAAGGCTGGTTCCTTGCCTCCGGCCGCAAGGTTCCCCGCACCGGCGGCGTCATCCTCGCTATCGGCAATCGTGCCGAGATCGAGGCCTATGTCGCCGACGATCCATTCATGGTTCACGGCGTTGCAGAATATGAGATCACAGAAGTCGCGGTGACGACGGTGGCCGCGGGGCTGGATATCCTGAAAGAATAGAGTCACCGCCGACGTTGCACAAGGCCAAGCTCGTTGCGGCAGCTTGGGCATGTTCGCTTGACTGATAAATCCATTTCCGGCCCAAACGCTCTTTATTGTGACGCCGATTTATGATTAGAGCCGGTCACCTCGCATTTCTCGCGCCATTTCAGAAGAATTCTTAAAGGTTCATCGCCTTCGTCGCCTTCCATAGGAGAAAAGAATGACGGAACAGACCCACCCGGTATATGCCGAAATTACCGGTCCGATCGTGATGATCGGCTTTGGCTCCATCGGCCGCGGCACGCTGCCGCTGATCGAGCGCCATTTCAAATTCGACAAGAGCCGGATGGTTGTCATCGACCCGCGCGACGAGCCGGCCGACATGGCGATCCTGAAGAAGTACGGTGTCCTCCACATCAAAGAATACGTGACGAAGGACAATTACAAGGATCTCCTGAAGCCGCTTCTGACCAAAGGCGGCGGTCAAGGCTTTTGCGTCAATCTGTCGGTCGATACCGGCTCGCTCGACATCATGAAGCTCTGCCGCAAGCTCGACGTACTTTACATCGACACCGTCGTGGAACCCTGGCTCGGCTTCTATTTCGACAAGAACATGAAGAACGCCGACCGCACCAACTATGCGCTGCGCGAAACCGTCCGCAAGGAAAAGGCGAAGAACCCTGGCGGCGCAACGGCTGTTTCCACCTGCGGCGCAAACCCCGGCATGGTGTCCTGGTTCGTCAAGCAGGCGCTCGTCAACCTTGCCAACGAGATCGGCGTGAAGTTCGATGAGCCGAACCAGCACGACCGTGACGGCTGGGCGAAGCTGATGAAGAAGGTCGGCGTCAAGGGCATTCACATTGCCGAACGCGACACGCAGCGTACCAAGCATCCCAAGCCGCTCAACGTCTTCTGGAACACCTGGTCGGTCGAAGGCTTCATTTCCGAAGGCATGCAGCCCGCCGAGCTCGGCTGGGGCACCCATGAAAACTGGATGCCGAAGAACGCCAAGAAGCAGAAGAAGGGCTGCAAGGCCGCGATCTATCTGGAGCAGCCGGGCGCCAATACCCGCGTGCGCACCTGGTGCCCGACACCTGGCCCGCAATACGGTTTCCTCGTCACTCACAACGAGTCGATCTCGATCGCCGATTATTTCACGGTCCGCGACAAGGATGGCGAAGTTACGTTCCGCCCGACCTGCCACTACGCCTACCATCCGGCCAACGATGCGATCCTGTCGCTGCATGAGATGTTCGGCAATGGCGGCACGCCGCAGCCGGTCCACCACGTTCTCGACGAAGACGAGCTTGAGGACGGCATCGACGAACTCGGTGTGCTCCTCTACGGCCACGAGAAGAATGCCTACTGGTTCGGCTCGCGCCTGTCGCTCGAAGAAACCCGCCGCATCGCGCCCTATCAGAATGCGACCGGCCTGCAGGTGACCTCTGCCGTTCTCGCAGGCATGGTCTGGGCTCTCGAACATCCGAAGGCCGGTATCGTCGAAGCCGACGAGATCGACTACAAGCGCTGCCTCGAAGTGCAGCTGCCTTATCTCGGCCCGGTTGAAGGTCACTACACCGACTGGACGCCGCTTGACGGTCGTCCGGGCCTCTTTCCGGAAGACATCGACACCAAGGATCCCTGGCAGTTCAAGAACATCCTGGTTCGTTCGTAACCGGACATTCAAATCCGCATCGATGCCCGCCGAAAGGCGGGCATTTTTGTAACGCCTGCCGCGTAATTTCGCTTCATCGTTGCAGGAGGCTTGCCATGGCGGCGGGCTCGCGCCATGTTTTTCAAGACTTTCGCGGATAGAGTCCGCTCCGAATCGCCGGGAGAACCATATGACGTTCAGAAACATTCTCGTCCTTGCGGGTGCAGCAGCAGCACTTGCCGCCTGCGTCTCAGATCGCCCCATGCCGGTAGCGACACGCGCTGCGCCGACCGGCGTCGAGGGTTCCTGGGCCGATCCGAACGGCATCATTTCTACCTTCCAGGCAGGCACCTTCACCACCCGTACGACCGACAGCAACCAGCTGCTCGCGTCCGGCACCTATATCACCACCTCGCCGTCACTCGTCGAAATCAGCATGACATCGCTGGTTCGCAAGACCCAGTCGAAGGTCAATTGCGCGCTTGTCAACCAAAGTCAGCTGAACTGCACCTCGGATGCAGGTTCGCAATTCACGTTGACGCGCCGCATGTAGTTCCCCGGCCCTCAATGAAGAAGCTCTCCTTCGCGGGAGCTTTTTTCGTTTTTGCCTCTTGGAAAGCACCCCGAGAACAACAGCTTTTTTGCACTTGCGGTCGGTCATCGTTGATGAAAACATCCGCCCGCCGGGTAGCCGCCAAACGATAAAGGGAAGGACGAAGTCAGGGGTACGGGGCTTCGCCATTAAATCAGGAGAACAGTATGACCAAGTCATTTAGCTTCGGTCTGTTGACCGCATCGATGCTGGCGCTCAGCGCTGGCGCAGCCTTCGCAGACTACCAGCTCAATATTCTTCATATCAATGATTTCCATTCACGCATCGAGTCGATCAACAAGTTCGATTCCACCTGCTCGGCGGAGGACGAAGGCAAGAACGCGTGCTTCGGCGGCGCCGCCCGCTTGAAGACCGCGATAGACCAGCGCCGTCAGGCGCTGTCCGGCCAGAACGTCCTGCTTTTGAACGCCGGCGACAACTTTCAGGGTTCGCTCTTCTACACGACCTATAAAGGTACCGCGGAAGCCGAGATGCTGAACGCCATGAAGTTTGATGTGATGACTGTCGGCAACCATGAATTTGACGACAGCGAAGACGGCCTCGCCGCCTTCCTCGACAAGGTTCAGTTCCCGGTTATTTCCGCAAACGTCCTTGCCGCCGACGGCTCGAAGCTCGGCGATCGCATCAAGCCTTCGCTGGTGCTCGATGTCGGCGGGCAAAAGATCGGCATCGTCGGCGCCGTGGCCAATGATACCGAAGAGCTTTCCTCTCCGGGCCCCAAAGTGATGATTGCCGAGGACGTCCAGACGATCAGCGCAGCCGTCCAGGAATTGAAGGCCCAGGGCATCAACAAGATCATCGCGCTCACCCATGTCGGCTATCCGCGCGATCTCGCAGCCATCGCCAAGATTCCGGATGTCGATGTCGTCGTTGGCGGCCACTCGCACAGCCTGCTTTCGAACACCGATCCGAAGGCGGAGGGCCCCTACCCGACGATGGTGGACAATCCGGGCGGCTACAAGGTGCCCGTCGTGCAGGCGGCCTCCTACAGCAAGTATCTCGGTGATCTCGTCGTCGACTTCGACGACAGCGGCGTCGTCAAGAGCGCCAAGGGCGATCCGATTTTGATCGACTCCTCCTTCACGCCCGACCCGGCCCTTGTTGCCCGTATCCAGGAACTGGCCAAACCGATCGATGAACTCCGCAAGAAGGTCATCGGCTCGTCCGAAGCCCCGATCGAGGGCGACCGCACCGTTTGCCGCGTCAAGGAGTGCTCGATGGGCAACCTCGTTGCCGATGCCATGCTCGACCGCACGAAGAACCAGGGCATTCAGATCGCCATCCAGAACGGCGGCGGCCTCCGCGCCTCGATTGACGGCGGCGATATCACCCAGGGCGAAGTCATCACCGTGCTGCCGTTCCAGAACACGGTGGCCACCTTCCAGCTGACGGGCGCAGACATCGTTACGGCGCTAGAAAACGGTGTCAGCCAGATCGACGAGGGCGCCGGCCGCTTCCCGCAGGTCGCGGGCCTGAAGTACAGCTTCGACAAGTCGAAGCCTGCGGGCAGCCGTGTCAGCGGCGTTGAGGTCAAGGAGGGTGACAAATTCGCACCGATTAATCCGGCCAAGACCTACGGCGTCGTCACCAACAATTTCATGCGCGCCGGCGGAGATGGGTATTCGATTTTCGAAACCGCCGGCAAGAATGCCTATGACTTCGGTCCGGATCTTGCCGACGTGACGGTCGAATATCTGGCAGCCCATAACCCTTACAAGCCCTACACCGACGGCCGCATAGCGCAAATCGCCCCGGCTGAGACCGCTGCACCTGCCGCGCCGGATGCTCCATCCGCAAAAGCTCCGGCCGCAACTGCGCCAGCTGCCAGCGCACCGGCTGCCAGCGCACCGGCTACCGCGACGCCGGCAAGCCATGTTATCGCTGCAGGTGATACCCTTTGGGATCTTGCCAAGCAGTTTTACGGCGATGGCGAACTCTGGAAGAGAATTTCCGAAGCCAACGGCAATCCCGATCCGCGTCGCCTGATGGTCGGCAAGGAGCTGCAGGTTCCCGCGAAGTAAGGCGATTGTCTGGATGTTGAAGACCGGTCCGGGGTTTCCCGGGCCGGTTTTTCCACTTATAGGGATAAGCCACCGCGCCGGCTGCCTATGAGCGGAAAGAGACTATCAAACGTTGGGGCCAAGATGACGATTGCACCTTCATACCTCCCGGCCGAGCATCCTCCGGTCAAATTCGGCAAGGTCGGAGTCCTTCTCGTCAATCTCGGCACGCCTGACGGCACCGATTACACGTCGATGCGGCGCTATCTGCGCGAATTCCTGACCGACAGGCGCGTCATCGAATGGTCACCCTTGAAATGGTACCCGATCCTCTTCGGCATCGTCCTGAACACCCGCCCGCAGAAGGTCGGCAAGGCCTACGAGACGATCTGGAACAAGGATAAGAACGAGAGCTATCTACGCACCTATACGCGCAACCAGTCCGATCTCATGGCCGCGCGTCTGAAGGACCTGCCGAATGTAAAGGTAGACTGGGCTATGCGTTACGGCACGCCCTCCATCGCGTCGCGCATCAACGCACTGAAAGAGGATGGCTGCGACCGCATCGTTCTCTTCCCGCTCTATCCGCAATATGCGGCAGCGACGACCGCCACAGTCAACGACAAGGCATTCCAGCATCTCTTGAAGATGCGCTGGCAGCCGGCATTGCGCACGGTGCCGGACTATCACGACGACGAAACCTATATCGAAGCACTCGCCAATTCGGTGAGAAAGCATCTGGCGGGGCTCGACTGGGAACCGGAGGTGATCCTTGCCTCGTTTCACGGCATCCCGCTTTCCTATTCCGAGCAGGGCGATCCCTACTTCTTCCAATGCCAGAAGACAGGCCACTTGCTTTGCGAAACGCTCGGCCTTGCAAAGGAGAAGTTCATGATCACCTTCCAGTCCCGCTTCGGGCCGGAAGAATGGCTGCAGCCCTATACCGACAAGACCGTCGAAAAGCTGGCGCAAGACGGCGTCAAACGCATCGCCGTTCTCAATCCCGGTTTCGTCTCCGACTGCCTGGAGACACTGGAAGAGATCGCCGAGCAGGCGGCCCATTCCTTTCATGAAAACGGAGGCGAGAAATTTGCGCATATTCCGTGCCTCAACGACAGTGAGGACGGGATGCGCGTGCTGGAGAAGGTCGTGCGCCGCGAACTTCTGGGTTGGGTCTGAGCCGGACGTCGGCTGCCAGCCGAGCCCGATCTTCGGGCTGCTGTTTAAAACCTTGGCGTGCGCTTGTGAATATCCCGCTCGTTGAATAGGATCGCCGCGATCATAGGCCTGGTGAAGGAGAGAGAGTGATGATTTTAGGCGGGTTCGATATCGTCGTTATTGCTCTCGTCGTCTTCGTCATCCTTGTGCTTTTTGCAGGCATCAAGACGGTGCCTCAGGGCTATCGCTATACGATCGAGCGCTTCGGCCGCTATACGCGCACACTGGAGCCGGGCCTCAACATCATCACGCCCTTCATCGAGCGCATCGGCGCCCGCATGAATGTGATGGAGCAGGTGCTCGACGTACCCACCCAGGAAGTCATCACCCGGGACAACGCCTCGGTCGCCGCCGATGCCGTGGCCTTCTATCAGGTCCTGAATGCCGCGCAGGCCGCCTATCAGGTCTCCAATCTCGAAAACGCCGTTCTTAACCTGACGATGACCAATATCCGTTCCGTCATGGGCTCTATGGACCTCGACGAGCTTCTGTCCAACCGCGATGCAATCAATGACCGGCTGCTGCGGGTCGTCGATGATGCCGTGCAACCGTGGGGCATCAAGGTCACCCGTATCGAGATCAAGGACATTCGTCCGCCGACCGATCTCGTCGACGCCATGGCGCGGCAGATGAAGGCCGAGCGTGAGAAGCGTGCCCAAATTCTGGAAGCTGAAGGTTCGCGCAACGCTCAGATCCTTCGCGCCGAAGGTGCCAAGCAATCGGCGATCCTGGAGGCAGAAGGTCAGCGCGAGGCAGCGTTCCGCGAAGCGGAAGCCCGCGAGCGTCTGGCCGAGGCGGAAGCCAAGGCGACAAAGATGGTCTCCGAAGCGATCGCCGCCGGCGACGTGCAGGCGATCAACTATTTCGTCGCGCAGAAATATACAGAGGCGCTGTCTGCCATCGGTACGGCCGGCAATTCCAAGATTGTCCTGATGCCGATGGAGGCCTCATCCATTATCGGCTCGCTGAGCGGTATCGGTGCAATCGCTAAGGAGGTCTTCGGCGACGGCAATAATCCGCCCTCCCCGCCGCGGCCGCGTCAAGTGCCGCCGCGCACAACCCCGCCGGTCAATCCCTTCAACCAGGCCCCGGAGCGCTGACGAATGCTGACACGCGTCGTTGCCGAACTGGGACCATGGACCTGGTGGATTGTGGGCCTGGCGCTGCTTGCCGCCGAAATGATCGTGCCGGGCTTTTTCCTCGTCTGGATCGGTCTTGCCGCGCTCGCTGTCGGCATTCTGTCGCTGCTGCTTTGGAATGCCGCCTTCTGGTTCTGGGAAACGCAGCTCATCCTTTTTGCCATCCTGGCCGTTGCTGCGACATTCCTTGGCCGCCGTCTGACGCTTCGCCATGATACGACCGACGAACCCTTCCTCAATCAGCGGGGCGCAAGTCTCGTCGGCCGGACGGCAACTCTCTTTGAACCGATCGCCGAAGGCCGCGGCCGCATTCGCATCGATGATACGATCTGGCGAGTGACGGGTCCGAACCTCCCGGTCGGAACGCAGGTGAAGGTGGTCGCGAGCAACGGGCGCGACCTGACGGTCGAGCCGCTCTGATCAGGCGACGCCGATCCGCAAGAGATCGTGAAAATGCACCAGGCCGGCCGGCTTGTTATCGTCATCGATGACGATCAGCGCGCCGATTTGATACTGCTCCAGCAATGCCAGCGCGCTTGTCGCAAGCGCCGTTGGCCTGACCGTCTTTGGCGTGCGCGTCATGATGTCGTCGACGCAAAGCTCGGACAGGTTGCGCGTCAAATTGCGGGCAATGTCGCCTTCGGTAACGATGCCGCAAAGGCGCCCGTCCTCGTCCAGGACGCCGACGCAGCCGAAATGCTTGCGCGACAGCACGTGGATCGCCTCCGGCATCGGTGTCCCCTTCGCCACCAGCGGGACGCGGTCGCCGGTATGCATGACATCGCCGACATGCATCAGGCTGGCACCGAGCTTTCCGCCCGGATGGAAGACATGGAAATCCCGCGCCGTGAAGCCGCGCGCTTCAAGCAGCGCGATCGCGAGCGCATCCCCGAGGGCGAGCTGCATCAATGTCGATGTCGTTGGCGCAAGGCCGTTCGGGCATGCTTCCTGCTCGTTCGGGATCAGCAGTACGATGTCGGATGCCGTCGCCAGCGACGAGTGTTCGCTGCACGTGAGGGCGACCAGGGGGATCGAAAATCGGCGCGTATAGGCAATGATGCTGCGCAGTTCCGCGCTTTCGCCGCCCTTGGAGATGGCGAGCACAAGATCGTCGCTCGCGATCATCCCAAGGTCGCCGTGATTGGCTTCGGCAGCGTGAACGAAAAACGCAGGCGTGCCCGTCGAAGCAAGGGTAGCGGCCAGTTTCGTTCCGATATGTCCACTTTTGCCGACACCGGTTACGATGACACGACCGTTGATCCTGCCGATCGTCTCGACTGCTTGAGAAAACGGCTCCGACAGACCGTCGCTCAAGGCGCGCTCCAGCGCTTCCAGTCCGCGTCTCTCCGTCTCGATCGTCCGCTTGGCGGATTCGAGCACACCATTCTCAACAAGTTTGACTGCTTTCCTCATGGTCCTGCGTTAGCGCTTTTCATTTGAGGTGTCTACCCACGTCGCCTTGCAAACCTGTGAACAGAGCCTCGCGGCCGCAACGAATGATTAACCACGAGGCTTTACGTTCGGGTAACGAATTGAAGCATGCCACGCGCGGAATCCGGATGGCCAAGGAAAGAGAGACGAGCAGTTTGACGCCGCTCTGCGCGACGCGCTTTGCCGTGTCTTCTATCGCTCTCTTCGGATTGTTTCTTCAACCTCACTCTGGTCTTGCTCAGTCGGCGCAGAACAGCACCAGCGGCGCCTCATCCGGCTATTCGTCTGCATCTAGCTCGCAGTCATACAGCAGTTCGTCGAATGCCCAGCAGTTGCCCGCCAATGGCGCAGTCGACGGTAGCGATATCGCAAATCCCTCCGCCGATGGAATGAGCGGCATACCGCCGAGCTCAAACCAACAAGCCGGAACAACGATGGCAACGGGGACGACCGATCAGGATCCGTCCAACGAGACGACCGGCTCCATTCTCGATGAGGACATCCGTCGCCTGAATACCCGCGAACCGGCAATCGATGACAGAAGGGCGCCACGCAAACCGGAGGAAATCCTCACAGGTCAGGAGACGCCGGGCATCCGCATCGGCACCTTCGTACTGCGCCCTTCCGTTACCCAGTCGATCAACACCGAAACGACGAAGGACGGAGAGACAAAGGAGACGCGCGCTTTCCTCCAAACCGACGCCCACGCAACGCTGACCTCCGACTGGGCGCTCCATCAACTGATCGTCACGAGTGAGGGCACCTGGCAGCGCAATGTCAGCGGTACCGGCGAAGAACAGCCCGCCTTCGACATCGACGCGGACCTTCGCCTCGACCTGCCGGACGATACGGTCGCTCATATCAAGGGCGGATACCGGTTTTATCGGGAAGATACCGACGATCCTGACGCGATCGCCGATGCCGAGCAGCAATCGGATGTGCAGGAGTTCTCAGCAGGCGCATCCGTCGAGCGCGATTTCGGCATCCTGCGCGGTACCGCGGCACTCGATCTGACCCGGACCATCTACTCCGACGCCGTGCTTTCGAACGGCACGAGGGTCTCGCTCAGCGACCGCGACCAGACGTCCGGCACATTTCGGGCTCGTGTCGGCTATGAGCTTTCGCCAGCACTCGTTCCCTTCGTCGAGGCCTCGGTCGGTAAGACTGTCTACGACGAAACCCGGGACTCGGCGGGTTTTGCGCGCTCCGGCAACAGCTACGGCGCCAAAGCTGGCGTCGAGGTCGATCTTGGAGAAAAGTTGAGGGGTGAAGTCGGTCTCGGCTACGAAACCGCAACCTTTGACGATAGCCGCCTCGATTCGATCGATACGGCAACCGTCGATGCAAACCTTTTCTGGTCGCCGCTTCGTGGAACCGACGTTCGTTTTGATCTATCGACCAGCATCCAACCCTCAACGACAGCTGGTCAGAGCGGCTATATCTCGCACGTACTGACAACGGCAGTCACGCATCAGCTGCGCGACAATCTCCAGGCAACGGTGCTGGGTGGGGTGACTTTGAGGGACTATCCGTCCGGCGGCAGCAGCGACGAGACTGTCTATACGGCGAGCGGCAGTCTCACCTGGAACATCAACCGCTATCTCGATTTCACCAGCACGCTGGGTTACGAACTGACGACGCGCGATGTGGGCGCCGACTCGCAGCAATGGCGAGCCGGCGTCGGTCTCAAGCTGAAACGCTAGGCTCAAAGGCCTTTCAGCAGTGCCTTGAAACCGTCTTCGACGGTCGGGCGGATATCCGCACGTTCGAGTGCGAAGGCAACATTGGCAAGGATGAAGCCATCCTTCGCGCCGCAGTCATAGGTCGTGCCGCGGAAATGGTAGCCTGCAAAATCCTGTTCCTTGAGCAGCTTCAGCATGCCGTCGGTCAGCTGGATTTCGTTGCCGGCGCCGCGCTCCTGCGTCTCGAGGATCTTGAATATCTCCGGCTGCAGGATGTAGCGGCCGTTGATGAAGAAGTTCGAAGGTGCCGTTCCCTTTGCCGGCTTCTCGACCATGCCGGTGATGCGGAAGCCATCGCCGATCGGTTCGCCCGCTCCCACGATGCCGTATTTATGCGCTTGATCGGGAGCACATTCCTCGACGGCGATGATGTTGCCGCCGCTCTGGGCATAGAGATCGATCATGCCCTTCATGCAGCCCTTGCCTTCATTCTTCATGATCATGTCCGGCAGCAGCAGCGCGAAAGGTTCGTCGCCGACGATCTCACGGGCGCACCATACGGCGTGGCCAAGGCCGAGTGGCTCCTGTTGGCGGGTGAAGCTGACCGTGCCAGCTTTGGGAAGCTGATTGGCGAGCAGCGTCATTTCCGCCTGCTTGCTGCGTTCGCGCAGCGTCTGCTCGAGCTCGAAATGAATGTCGAAATAGTCTTCGATGATATGCTTGTTGCGCCCGGTCACGAAAACGAAGTGTTCAATGCCGGCTTCAAGAGCCTCGTCGATCACATACTGAATGATCGGTTTATCGACGACAGTCAGCATTTCCTTCGGAACGGCTTTGGTGGCCGGGAGGAAGCGTGTCCCCAAACCTGCAACCGGGAATACCGCTTTACGAACTTTCTTCTGCTGTCCCACTTAGACCTCCTAGGGGGGCTGGATCGCTTTTATACTCAAGCTATTTAGGGTGAACTAGATTAGAATCGCTACCGTTTTGCAAAGGATGACGGGAGAAGCCGGTCATGGTAAAGAATTTGTTGACTCCGTTCCGGTAGTGTCGGGTTTGGCCGGAAACTGCAACTCCGCCGCACGTGCAACGAAGATGACGGATACGACTGCCGATGACCCAGAACCGCAAATACTCCCTTCGTGGTCTTGCTCTCGCCCTCATGGTGACCGCTTCCGCAGGTCTGGCTCCCCATAGCGCGGTGGCCGACCAGCGGTTCCAGAAGTGGATCGCGGACTTTTATCAAACTGCCGCGCAAAATGGCATCAGCAAGGCAACCTATCGGAAAGCTTTCGCAAACGTGACAGATCCGGACCCGACAGTCCTTGAAAAGGCGACTTTTCAGCCGGAATTCACGACCAAGATTTGGGACTATGTGGACTCCCGCGTGAACCCCTACACAGCCGAGATCGGCCGCAAAATGGCCACAAAGCATGCGGCGACTCTCACGGCGATCGAACGGCATTTCGGCGTCGACAAGAACATCATCCTGGCGATCTGGTCGATGGAATCGAACTACGGCGCAGTCCTCACAAAGGACGACCGGCTGCACTATGTGCCACGCGCGCTTGCAACCCTTGCCTACGCGGACGACCGCCGAGCCAAATTTGCCAAGAAGCAGCTCGTCGCTGCACTGAAGATCCTGCAGAACGGTGATATCTCTGCCGATGGCATGACGGGATCCTGGGCAGGCGCCATGGGTCATACGCAGTTCATCCCGACAAGCTATTTGCTCTATGCCGTCGATGCCGACCGCAATGGTCATCGCGACATCTGGAATTCCGTGCCGGATGCACTTGCGACCTCCGCCAATCTTCTTGCAAAGAACGGCTGGGACACCGGCAGGACCTGGGGCTACGAAGTCTCGGTTCCGGCGAGCCTCGCAAAGCAGGTAGGCAAGACACATACGATCGCGCAATGGGCAGCGATGGGCGTCACCCGCCCCAACGGCAAGGGTTTTCGAGACGGCTCAACAAGGGCCGTGCTGAAGATGCCGGCTGGTGCTGGCGGTCCCGGCTTCCTGATGACCGCGAACTTTTTCACGATCAAGAAATACAACGCTTCCGACAGCTATGCGCTCGCCGTTGGCCTGCTTGCCGATGAGATTGCCGGTTATGGTGGTATGAAACAGCGCTGGCCGCGCCCGGAAGGCACGCTCGACATGAAGGAAAAATTCGAGCTGCAAAATCGCTTGAAGACGCTCGGCTATTACAACGGCGAGGTCGACGGCAATTTCGGGTCAGGTTCGAAAGCCGCAATATCGGCGGTTCAAGAACGTCTCGGCATGCAGGCCGATGGCAAACCCTCGCTCCCGCTCCTGAACGCGCTCCGGCGCTAGAAAGGAGAAATCCGCGACATAGCTTTCATGGAGAGTGGACGTGTGTGTCCCCTCCATGCGAAAATGTCGCGAGATGCGGGGCATGACGATGCGTAGATCGGGTGACAGGCTGAAACTAGGCTGGAGGACGCTGCTTTCCGCCGCTCTTGTGCTTTCCTTCGGCATCACCGCGCCCGTTGATTTTGCCGACGCGCAGGAGCGCTATTACTACCGCCGCTCGATCTTCGATTTCTTCACCGGCCGCCGCTACATCAACGAAGATTATGCGCCGCCGCCCGAGGTTCGACGCCCGCCGCAGCGTCAGCGCAAACGGGCGCCGCTCGCGCCCAAACCCCCAACCGTCGCCACTGCGCGGCCTGCAGCGCCCGTCCTTCAGGAGCCGGTGGTCCAGAAACTCCAGAATGCCCACAAGATCCTGATCGTCGGCGATTTTCTCGCAAGCGGCCTGGGTGATGGCATGACAGAAGCATTCAAGACTTCGCCCGGCGTGATCGTAGAGGCCCGAGGCAACGTTTCTTCGGGCCTGGTGCGCGACGATTATTACGACTGGCCCGAACAGCTCCTGAAAATAATGGACGAACTGAAGCCGGCGATCGTCGTCGTCATGATCGGCGCCAACGACCGGCAGCAGATGATAATCGGCGGCGCCAAGGAGAAGTTCCGCACCGACGCCTGGTACGGCGAATATCAGAAGCGTGTGCTGAACTTCGGCAAGGAAATAACGAACCGCAAGATACCATTGCTTTGGGTCGGACTCCCTGCTTTCGAATCGCCCTCTATGACGGCCGACGCCGTTCAGATGAACCAGCTCTATCGCAAGCAGGTGGAAAGTATCGGCGGCGAATTCGTCGACATCTGGGATGGCTTCGTGGACGAGAACGGACAGTTCGTGGTTACGGGTTCCGACATCAATGGTCAGCAGGTGCGCTTGCGCACCTCGGACGGCATTAATCTGACACAGGCCGGACGCCGCAAGGTCGCCTTCTATGTTGAAAAGCCGGCCCGCCGCCTTCTCGGCACGCAGGCAAGTCCCGACCTTGTGCGCCTCGACACCAGCAACCTGCCCCATCTCGGTCTGCCATCGGACCCGGTCGCGCATACGCAGCCGATCAGTCTTTCGGACCCCAATCTCGATGGAGGAGCTGAGCTTCTCGGCGGCAGGCAGCCTCCGGCCACTTTGGCGAACTCGCCACGAGACATGCTCGTGCAGGAGGGTAAGATGGAGCCGGCCCCGGCAGGACGCGTGGACGACTACAGTCTTCCGGCCTCGAAAGAGCCGAAACGGGTCTCGGCTAAATAAGCTTCAGTTCTTTGCCGCGCGACAGTGCGCATGAAGATGAAATTGTCGCGACGCTCGCGGACTCGAAGTCGGTCGAGCCTCGCCTTTCGAAGCCCTTGAACAGATACCCTCCAGGCTGCTCAACAGATCGGCCGCCCGCAACCTCTTGCGAGCAGCGCGTTCTGTTCGGCTTCAAGCCGGAGCAATCAGCGCGGCAGAACCGTCGAGCCCATCAGCGCTTCATCGATCGCACGCGCTGCCTGGCGGCCTTCGCGGATCGCCCAGACGACCAGCGATTGGCCGCGGCGAACGTCGCCTGCTGTCCATAGCTTGTCGACCGACGTCTTGTAGTCGTGGTCGTTGGCAACGACATTCGTCGAGCCACGGCGGTCGGTGTTGAGCGTCAGTTTGCCGTCCAGTTCCCTGAGCACGCTGTCAGTGAACGGTCCGCGGAAACCGATGGCGATAAAGGCAAGATCCGCTTTGATGACGAATTCCGTGCCGGCAACCGGCTTGCGGCGCTCGTCGACTTCGCAGCACGTGACGCCTGTCAGCACGCCGTCTTCGCCGATGAACTCCAGCGTCGCCACCTGGAACTCGCGGACGGCGCCTTCCGCCTGCGACGAAGAGGTGCGCATCTTGGTTGCCCAGAACGGCCAAACGGCGAGTTTGTCTTCCTTCTCCGGCGGCTGCGGACGAATGTCGAGTTGCGTAACCTTCACAGCGCCCTGACGGAACGCCGTGCCGACGCAGTCCGAAGCGGTATCGCCGCCACCGACGACGACCACATGCTTGGCGCCCGCCAGGATCGGGTCCGACGCCCAGCCGACGCTATCGATGTTTTCGCGGCCGACACGCTTGTTCTGCTGCACGAGATAGGGCATCGCGTCATGGACGCCGGCAAGTTCGATACCGGGAATGCCGGCTTCGCGCGGCGTTTCGGAGCCGCCGCAGTAAAGCACGGCATCGTAATCGGACAGCAATTGCTCGACCTTCATGTCGACGCCGACATTGACGCCGCAATGGAAGGTAACGCCCTCGCCCTTCATCTGCTCGACGCGGCGATCGATGAAGTTCTTCTCCATCTTGAAGTCGGGAATGCCGTAGCGCAGCAGGCCGCCCGGGCGGCTTTCGCGTTCGTAGACATGGACCTCATGGCCGGCGCGGCCGAGCTGCTGGGCAGCCGCCATACCAGCGGGACCGGAGCCGATGACCGCGACCTTCTTGCCGGTATGGACCGTTGCCGGCTGCGGACGGATGAAGCCGAGCTCGTACGCCTTGTCGGCAATCGCCTGCTCGACCGTCTTGATCGCAACCGGCGCATCTTCGAGGTTCAGCGTGCAGGCTTCCTCGCAGGGCGCCGGGCAGACACGGCCGGTGAACTCCGGGAAGTTGTTGGTCGAATGCAGGTTCTGGATCGCCGCTTCCCAATTGTTGTTGTAGACGAGGTCATTCCAGTCCGGAATTTGGTTATGGATCGGGCAGCCGGTCGGGCCATGGCAATAGGGGATGCCACAGTCCATGCAGCGCGCGGCCTGTTTCTGCACTTCCTGGTCCGACATCGGGATCGTGAATTCGCGGAAATGCCGGATACGATCCGACGCCGGCTGATACTTCGCTACCTGCCGGTCGATTTCCAGAAACCCTGTGACCTTACCCATATTTTCGTCCCTCATCATCTTAAAGCCCAAGACCCAGAGGTCCCCAAAACCAGTAGGCCAGTCCCATGACTGCGCCCAGGGCTACGAATTCCGTTTCAAGGCCGCCGCCGGCAAAAGAGGTTCCGGCGGAAACTGCGACGGCGAGGCACAGAGAGATGAAGGAATGAAGCAGCGAAAACCGATTTTTCATCATCGTTCTTACCAGCATCCTCCATGCCGCTCCTCGAAGCAGTGGCAGGTTTAGCGATTTAGAGCACTCACTCCGCGGCGATCCCCATCCGGCTCCGCTCCATTTCCTCGAGCGCACGACGGTACTCGACCGGCATGACCTTGCGGAATTTCGGGCGGTAGTCGACCCAGTTGTCCAGGATCTGCTTGGCGCGGGTCGAACCCGTGTAGTGCAGATGGTTGGAGATCAGCTGGTAAAGGCGCTCCTCGTCGTGACGCGTCATGTCGCCGGAGACGTCGACGCGTCCCTTGTGCATGAGGTCGCCGCCGTGATGGTGCAGCTTCTCCAGCATGTCGTCCTCTTCCGGAACCGGTTCGAGTTCGACCATCGCCATGTTGCAGCGCTTGGCGAAGTCGCCGGCCTCGTCGAGAACGTAGGCGACGCCGCCGGACATGCCGGCCGCAAAGTTGCGGCCGGTTGCGCCGAGCACGACCACCACGCCGCCCGTCATGTATTCGCAGCCGTGGTCGCCCACGCCCTCGACAACGGCAATGGCGCCTGAGTTGCGCACCGCGAAACGCTCGCCCGCGACACCGCGGAAGTAGCACTCGCCTTCAGTCGCGCCGTAAAGCACGGTGTTGCCGACGATGATGGAATCTTCAGCGACGATCTTCGAGTTCTCCGGGGGCCGGATGATGATCTTGCCGCCGGAAAGGCCCTTGCCGACATAGTCGTTGCCATCGCCGACGAGGGTGAAGGTGACGCCGCGCGCGAGGAACGCACCGAACGACTGACCGGCCGTCCCCTTGAGTGTGACGTTGATCGTGTCGTCCTTCAGGCCGCGGTGGTTGTAGCGCTTCGCAACCTCGCCAGAGAGCATGGCGCCCGCCGAACGGTCGACATTCTTGATATCGACTTCGAAGGCGACCGGCGTCTTCGAGGAGAGCGCAGGCTCGGCCTTCTCGATCAGCTTGCGGTCGAGAATATCATCGATCGGGTGCTTCTGACGCGCCGTCCAGTAGGTCTCTTCCTTTGCTGCATCAACCTTGTGGAAGATACGGCTGAAGTCGAGCCCCTTGGCCTTCCAGTGCGCCAGCATCTCGTCCTTCTCAAGCAGTTCCGAAGCGCCGATGATGTCATCGAGCTTGGTGAAGCCGAGCGAGGCCAGGATTTCGCGCACTTCGTTGGCGACGAAGAAGAAGTAGTTGATGACGTGCTCTGGCGTACCCTTGAAGCGCTTGCGCAGAACCGGGTCCTGCGTCGCAACCCCTACCGGACAGGTGTTGAGGTGGCACTTGCGCATCATGATGCAGCCCGCGGCAATCAGCGGCGCGGTTGCGAAGCCGAACTCGTCGGCACCCAGCAGCGCGCCGATGACGACATCGCGGCCGGTCTTCAAGCCGCCATCCACCTGCAGAGCGACACGCGAGCGCAGCCCGTTTAACACCAGCGTCTGCTGGGTTTCGGCGAGGCCGATCTCCCAAGGGCTGCCGGCATGCTTCAGCGAAGTGAGCGGCGACGCACCCGTGCCGCCGTCAAAACCGGCAACGGTGATGTGGTCGGCGCGCGCCTTGGCAACACCGGCAGCGACCGTGCCGACGCCGACTTCCGAGACGAGCTTGACCGAAACGTCGGACGTCGGATTGACGTTCTTCAGGTCGTAGATCAGCTGCGCCAGATCTTCGATCGAATAAATGTCATGATGCGGCGGAGGCGAAATCAGCCCGACGCCTGGGGTCGAATGACGGGTCTTGGCGACAGTCGCATCGACCTTGTGGCCCGGCAGCTGGCCGCCTTCGCCGGGCTTTGCACCCTGCGCGACCTTGATCTGCAGCACGTCGGCATTGACAAGATATTCGGTCGTCACCCCGAAGCGTCCCGAAGCGATCTGCTTGATCGCCGAGCGTTCCGGGTTCATCGAGCCGTCGCGCAGCGGCATGTAGCGGTCGGACTCTTCGCCGCCTTCGCCGGTGTTCGACTTGCCGCCGATCTTGTTCATGGCGATTGCCAGCGTCGTGTGCGCCTCGCGGCTGATCGAGCCGAAGGACATCGCACCCGTCGAGAAGCGCCTGACGATATCGGCGGCCGGTTCGACCTCGTCGATCGATACCGGCTTGCGGCCGAGCTCATCTGCGCTCTTGACCTTGAACAGGCCGCGGATGGTGTTCATGCGCAGCGCCGTGGTGTTCACCATTTCGGAGAATTCGCGGTAGCGATCCTCGGCATTGCCGCGAACGGCATGCTGAAGGGCTGCAACTGCGTCCGGCGTCCAGGCATGGCTTTCGCCACGCATGCGAAAAGCATATTCGCCACCAATGTCGAGCGTGCTTGCAAGCAACGGGTCGCGGCCGAAGGCGGCCGTATGGCGAGCAACGGTTTCCGTGGCGATCTCTTCCAGCCCGACGCCTTCGATCATCGTTGCGGTGCCGAAGAAATACTTGTCGACGAATTCCGACTGCAGTCCGATCGCGTCGAAGATCTGCGCGCCGCAATAGGATTGATAGGTCGAGATGCCCATCTTCGACATGACCTTGAGGATGCCCTTTCCGACCGCCTTGATGTAGCGGTAGACGATTTCGCTGGCGTCCACTTCCTTCGGAAACTCGCCCTTGGCATGCATGTCGAGCAGTGTGTCGAAGGCGAGATAGGGGTTGATCGCTTCAGCACCATAGCCCGCGAGCAGGCAGAAGTGATGCACTTCGCGCGGCTCACCGGTTTCGACGACAAGACCGACCGAGGTTCGAAGCCCCTTGCGGATCAGGTGATGGTGGACGGCAGCCGTCGCAAGCAGCGCCGGGATCGCGATGCGATCTGGCCCGATCTGACGGTCGGAGAGCACGATGATGTTGTAGCCACCCTTGACTGCCGCTTCGGCGCGCTCGCAGAGCCGGTCGAGCATATCCGGCATGCCTTCGGCACCACGCTCGACATCATAGGTGAAGTCGAGTGTCTTGGTATCGAAACGGTCTTCCGTGTGACCAATCGAGCGGATCTTTTCGAGATCGCCGTTGGTCAGGATCGGCTGGCGCACTTCGAGACGCTTGGCGTTCGCCATGCCGGTATGGTCGAGGATGTTCGGCCGCGGCCCGATGAAGGAAACCAGGCTCATGACAAGCTCTTCGCGGATCGGATCGATCGGCGGGTTCGTGACTTGGGCGAAGTTCTGCTTGAAGTAGGTGTAGAGCAGCTTCGACTTGTCGGACATCGCCGAAATCGGCGTATCCGTACCCATCGAGCCGATCGCTTCCTGACCCGTCGTCGCCATCGGCGACATCAAGATTCTCGTGTCTTCAGTTGTGTAGCCGAAGGCCTGCTGGCGGTTGAGGAGCGAAACATCGCGGCGCAGCGCACGCGGTTCGACCGGCTTCAGGTCTTCCAGGATAAGCTGAGTACGGTCGAGCCAGCTACGATAGGGATGCTGGGTCGCAAGCTGCGACTTCACCTCGTCATCCGAGATGATGCGGCCTTCTTCCATATCGATCAGCAGCATCTTGCCGGGCTGCAGGCGCCACTTCTGGACGATGTTTTCTTCCGGAACCGGCAGCACACCCGCTTCCGACGCCATGATGACACGATCGTCATTGGTGACGAGATAGCGCGCCGGACGCAGGCCGTTGCGGTCGAGCGTCGCGCCGATCTGCTTGCCGTCGGTAAAGGCGACAGCTGCCGGCCCGTCCCATGGCTCCATCAGGGCAGCGTGGTATTCGTAGAATGCCTTGCGCTCAGCCGCCATCGACTGGTTGCCGGCCCAGGCTTCGGGGATCAGCATCATCACCGCATGCGACAACGAATAGCCGCCGCGCACGAGGAATTCGAGCGCGTTATCGAAACAGGCTGTGTCCGACTGGCCTTCATAGGAGATCGGCCAGAGCTTGGAAATGTCCTCGCCGAAGAGCGGCGAAGACACCGAAGCCTGGCGCGCCGCCATCCAGTTGACGTTGCCGCGCAGCGTGTTGATTTCGCCGTTGTGGGCAACCATGCGATAGGGATGCGCCAGCTTCCAGGACGGGAAGGTGTTGGTCGAGAACCGCTGGTGAACGAGGGCAACCGCGCTTTCGAACCGCGGGTCCGACAAGTCCTTATAATACGCGCCGACCTGATAGGCGAGGAACATGCCCTTATAGACGACGGTCGATGACGAAAGCGACACTGGATAGAAGTTGCTCTCCTCGCCTTCGAACTCGTCGTAGATGCGATTGGAGATCACCTTGCGGAGCGTGAAGAGGCGGCGCTCGAACTCGTCGTTCGTCGCGGCATCCTCGCCGGCACCGATGAAGACCTGAACATGATGCGGTTCGGTGGAGGCGATATCCGGCGCCTTGGAGAGCGACGAGTTGTCGACCGGCACGTCGCGGAAGCCGAGGAAGACCTGGCCTTCCTCGGTGATCACATCCTGGATCACTTTCTTGAAGTGCTCGATCTGCTGCTCGTCGCGCGGCATGAAGATATGGCCCATGCCGTATTCACCGGCCTTCGGCAGGATGACGCCCTGCTTTGCCATTTCCTCACGGAAGAAACGGTCGGGAATCTGCACGAGAAGACCGGCGCCATCGCCCATCAGCGGGTCAGCACCGACGGCACCGCGATGCGTCAGGTTTTCGAGAATGAAAAGGCCGTCCTTGACGATCTGGTGCGACTTCTGGCCCTTCATATGCGCGACGAAACCGACGCCGCAGGCATCATGTTCGTTGCGCGGATCGTAGAGGCCCTGTTTTCGCGGCAAACCGGAGGCGGATTTACGCGTATTGGCCGTTGCGCGCACGTCGGCTGCTGCGAACTGGTCAAAACCCGTGGATGGCGTCTTCGTCATCTTTCCCTCCATGTCAAAACCCGCAAGCGGGCGTCTCTTTGTCGCGCGCCGTCCCTTGATTACGGGTTCGGCGCGTGACAGCGCTGTTGCATTATCGAAGATCCGGTCGCGTTGGCCCGCCAAAAGCGAGCCGCCGCGCTCCGCGCCTACCAGTCGCCGCAGCGCTGCCAAGGCCGCGCTCGAGTGGACTATAGCGTGAAACCCTGCAAAGGTCAGGGCTTTCGGCGCCTCTTCGGCCGCAAAGGCCAAAATAGGACAGCAACACTGTCCTAATTCATCAGTTCTATGCCAGAAACCTATGCGCTCCGCAAGAGCACGCGATTAAAAAATCGTCGATTTGCGACGGAAGATTGCCAATCTGACGAAAATGACGAAATTAAATTACACGACGCCGTACTATTTTGTTTATTGATTGCGGAATTCAATTTTTGTGATGCATTGCCAGGCAGATGTTTGATTGCGTGAAGCTTTGGCGTAATGTCCCTGCCGCACTTGCCAACCCCACATTTTTCTGACGGTTCTTCCATGTATTTTGCTTCCGACAACTGGGCTGGCGCCCATGAATCTATTGCCCAACGCCTGCTCGAGGCTTCCGCCGGTTTCGCGTCCGCATACGGCACCAGCGACCTCGATAAAAAAGTCGAGGCACGCTTTTGCGAAGCCTTCGAGCGTGAAGTCGCCGTCTTTTTTGTCGCGACCGGTACGGCTGCGAATTCCCTTTCGCTCGCCAGCGCCCAGCGCCCCGGCGGTGTCACCTTCTGTCATTCGGAAGCCCATGTCATCGAGGACGAATGTGGCGCACCGGAATTTTTTTCCGGCTCCGCTCGCCTTGTTGCCGTGCCCGGCGAGTCCGGCAAGATTGATCCGGCAAGGCTTTCGGCGAAGATTTCAAGCTTCCCCGAGGATGCCGTGCACCACGGCCGCGCCAGCGCCATCACCATCACCCAGGCAACCGAAATCGGCACGGTCTACTCGTTGCCGGAAATCGGCGAGATTTCAGCCATCGCAAAGAAGAGGAGCCTTGCCCTTCACATGGATGGGGCACGTTTTGCCAACGCGCTCGTGGCGCTCGGCGCAACGCCTGCCGAAATGACATGGAAACGCGGGGTGGACATGCTTTCCTTCGGCGGCACCAAGAACGGTTGCTGGTGTGCGGAGGCGATCGTCTTCTTTAATCCGGATCAGGCCAAGGAGATGCCTTTTATCCGAAAGCGTGCGGCACAGCTCTTCTCCAAATCGCGCTTCATCGCCGCCCAGTTCGACGCTTATTTCAAGAACGATCTCTGGCTCGATCTTGCCCGCCATGCAAACAGCATGGCCGATGGCCTGCGTGGCGGCATCGGCGCCAGCAGTTCCGCCAGGCTCGCCTGGCCCACCGCCTCCAACGAAGTCTTCGCCGTCGTCACCAAGAGCGCGGCCAGAACTGCTGAAAATAAGGGGGCGACGTTCTACGAGTGGCCGGTTCCGGCCGCAACGCCTGGCCTCGTCGAAGACAACGAGACGCTGATCCGCCTCGTCACCAGTTTCGCCACGACAAAAGCCGATGTCGACGGCTTCCTGAAGTGTCTGGCGACTTAAAGCCCGGCAGTACCTAAAGCCCGGCAGTACCTAGTTCTGATGGCCATAGACGGCGGATTGCGGGGCACCGTGATCCGCCTTTTCCGCTTCGTGCCCGATCACCAGGATCATCATTACACAGGCCACCAGCCCGGATACGAACAGTGCGCCATACATCATCGGTCCGTCCTTTCTTGCCCCGAACGACGACCATATTGGTTCGTACCGTAGGAGCCGGAATATCACCAAAAAGCTAAGCGACAAGGTTGAGAGGGGCTTAAAATGGCAGGCAACCGGTTAACCGCCGACTGCGACCGGCGTTTAAAATTCGGCCGTCGCTGGAACTTTTCAGGAACAATTTCATTGATAGCTAGAAAGGTGAAAAGCCATGAAAACGTTAGCTGTCGTGTTCATCTCAGCTATGACTGCCTTGACCAGCGTACTGCCAGCCGAGGCATTTCCTGCGATCAATCTCGAAAAGCCGAAAGTCGTGTCGAACATAGAGCAGGTTCGGGATCGCGACTGGAGTGGATGGAGCAATTTTGCTAGGCGCCGCTACCTCAAGAGTGTGCGCAGCAATCGCGGTTCATACTATGGCGGTTATCGTGGTTATCGCTACAACAGATATTATGGCCGCCGGTACCACGATTATGACAATGACAACGACGCCGCCGCAATTATCGGCGGATTGGCGCTCGGCGCGATCGTAGGCGGTGCTTTGGCTCAGCCAGGCTATTATGGCCCGTCCTCCTATGCTTATGGCGGCAACGGTCATACGAGCTGGTGCTACAGCCGATATCGCTCTTATAGGGCCTGGGATAATACGTTCCAGCCGTACTATGGCCCGCGCCGACAGTGCGTTTCGCCCTATTGATCGGCAAGCAACCGAAACCCGCCGCCCGGCGGGTTTCTATTTTTGTGCGCCCGATCGCAGACCCCGCACCTTCCCAAGAATGTCCTCCGAAAGCGCCGACACCAGCGCCTGATCGGCCCCTTTGCGCGGCACGAGTACGAATTCCACATCCTCCAGCAGCGGCAGCCTTGCCGTGCCGATCTCTTTCAATCCCGAGGGGGCCATGCTGCGCGGCTGCACCAGTACTCCCATTCCTGCCCGCGCCGCGGCCGTAAGCCCGCTCAGGCTGCCGCAGGTGCAGACGATCCGCCAAGGCACCTGCATTCGGCTGAGCGCCTCGAGCGCAATGCTGCGGGTGACACTTGGCGGCGGGAAGGCTATCAGCGGCAGCGGTCCTTGTGCAAGCACATGCTCCGGATCACGCGCCAGCCAGACCAGCGGCTCGCGATAGACAAGCCGGCCACGGGCATCGCCGAGCCGGCGCTTGGCAAGCACCAGATCGATCTCGCCATTGTCTTGCATCTCGTAAAGCGCTCCGGAGAGCGCTACCGTCAATTCCAGATCGACCGATGGATGCGACCGCACGAAATCCTCCAGCACGGCCGGAAGCTGGCTGGTCACAAAGTCTTCCGAGACGCCGAGGCGGAGACGGCCGCGCAGACTGTTCTCCTTGAAAAGCGATTGCACCTGCCCTTCGATCGAAAGCATCAGGCGCGCATGCGAAAGCAGCGCTTCGCCATCTCCGGTAAGCACGACCTTGTGGGTGTCGCGCGCCAATAGCTTTCGCCTAAGTGACGTTTCCAGCCGCTGGATATGTTGGCTGACGGTCGATTGACCGAGGCCAAGCCGCTCAGCCGCGAGCGTGAAACTGCCCATCTGCTCGACGGCAACGAAGCTGCGCAATTGCGTGAGATCAAGCACGGCTGTATCCTAATTCGCGATAACTGTTATTTCTTGCATCCTGATTCATAATGAGGGACAAAACAACGAAATTCTGAAATGCCGAGAAAGCATCATGCGCCGCTTCTTGCCCGATACCTTCACGATCCTCCTCGTGTGCACCGTCATTCTTGCCTCGCTGCTTCCGGCGAGCGGCATTTTCGCGGATTATTTCGGCGTTGCCACCGGTCTTGCCATCGCCCTGCTGTTCTTCCTGCATGGCGCCCGGCTATCCAGCGACGTCGTCATTGCCGGCATCCTGCACTGGCGGCTGCACCTCGTCATTCTTCTGACGACATTCGCCATCTTTCCGCTGCTCGGCATGGCGCTCGGCCTCATCCCGGATTCGATCCTGCCGCGGCCGCTTTACCTCGGCATCCTTTTCCTGTGCGTCCTGCCATCCACGGTGCAATCGTCGATCGCCTTCACCTCGATGGCAGGCGGCAATGTGCCCGCTGCCATCTGCTCGGCCTCCGCTTCCAACATCTTTGGCATGTTCCTGACGCCGCTGCTCGTCGGCCTGCTCTTTTCCGTCGGCGGCCATGGCGGCTTTTCCTGGGATGCGCTGGAGCAGATCCTGCTGCAATTGCTTGCTCCCTTCGTGACAGGCCAGATCCTGCAGCCTTGGATCGGCGGTTGGATCCGCGCAAAGAAGAAAATCCTGACGCCAATCGATCGCGGATCGATCCTTATGGTCGTCTATCTCGCCTTTAGCACCGCGGTCGTCGAGGGCCTGTGGCACACCTTCTCGGCCAGAGACATCGCGGTCGTCGTCGTGCTCGACATGATGCTGCTTGCAATCGTCCTGCTGCTCACCATGCATGGCAGCCGCCTTCTCGGCTTCAACAAGGCCGACGAGATCACCATCACCTTCTGCGGCTCGAAGAAGAGCCTGGCAAGTGGCGTGCCGATGGCAAGCGTCATCTTCGCCGGCCAGTCGATCGGCGCCATCGTCCTGCCGCTGATGCTCTTCCACCAGATCCAGCTGATGGTCTGCGCGGTTATCGCGCAAAAATATGCCGCAGCGGCTGCGCATCGGATAACAAAAGAGGAAGCCGACGAGGCTGCGAGCCCAGCCTGATCCGCAGCCAACAAAAAGCGGCGCCCCAACGGAGCGCCGCCTGTCTTTCTTATCCTGGGAGGGATCGGTTAGTTGGCGACCTGAGCCTCGATAGCCTTCGGTGCGCTTACCGGCTCTGCGGCAATCGCGATCTTGCGCGGCTTCATGGCTTCGGGGATGCTGCGAAGAAGGTCGATATGAAGCAGGCCGTTCTTCAGCGAAGCGGCGGTCACCTCGACATGATCGGCAAGCTGGAAGCGGCGCTCGAAGGCGCGCTTGGCAATGCCGCGATAGAGGAACTCACTGCCCTCGGCATTCTCTTCGCTCTTGACGCCCTTGACGGTCAGCGCGTGAGCTTGAGCCTCGATCAAGATTTCGCTTTCATCGAAACCGGCGACGGCCATGGTGATGCGGTAGGTGTTCTCACCGGTGCGCTCGATATTGTAGGGCGGATAGGTATTGCCCTGATCCGGCTGGGCCAGGCTGTCGAGCATGGTGAAGAGACGGTCGAAACCGACGGTCGAACGATAAAGTGGAGAAAAGTCGACGTGACGCATGATGTCCTCCTTAAGGAAGCGACGTGTTGCGATACATGCCCCTGAAACCCCATATTCGGCAGCTTCGGGACGGTTCAGCGGACCCGTTTGGCACCCGCAGAATTCAGATGGTGATCGACTTTCTGCAGTTCAAGACCCTTTTGAAGCTCGGTGAACGGGGCATGAACGCGAGGTTCGGCATGCGTTCAGCAGCACGTCTGTAGAAGTAGTAATTGTCGGGTGATTAAACCGCCCGATGGCTGAAGTGCATCGTCCCTTCTTCTTCAGTCCGATTTTACGGCCGGCGCCGGGCATCCCTCAAATCGCCCCGCCGGTCCCTTTTTATTCGCTCCGCGCTTAACAGTTGATTTTCCGTCTCCGTGCATTATCCCCTACACTCAAGGCGGCATCGAAAGCAGCGGCTCATGGACAGCGTCCTTATTTCGACAACTGACAATCCGGTTCCGGAAAACCGTACCGAAGGCTATTTCGAGACCCATGACGGCTGGAAGCTGCGCTATGCGGTGTTCCGTTCCGATGCCTCCGTTGCAAAAGGCACGGTCGTCATTTTGCAGGGACGCAACGAATATATTGAGAAATATTTCGAGACGATCCGCGATTTAACGGCGAAGGGCTTCTGGGTTGCGATCTTCGATCTTCGTGGCCAGGGCGGTTCGCCACGGCTGATCAAGAAGCGGCAGCATGGCCATGTGAGGCGCTTTTCCGATTACGAGCGCGACCTAGACACCTTTCTGGAAAAGGTGGTGCTGCCCGACACCCGCCTGCCCTTCTACCTGCTCGGCCATTCGACCGGTGGCCTGATTGCGCTTTCAGCGGCCCCCTATCTTGCGACACGCATTGAACGCATGGTGCTTTCCGCGCCCTTCATCGGCCTGATCGGCCAGGCAGCGTCAGCCTCGACCATCCGCCGCCTGGCCGCAACGGCTTGCGCGCTCGGACTTGGCTCGCTGCCATTGAGCCGCAAGCTACGGGAGCTTCCTTTCCAGGACAATCCTCTGACATCGGACGAGGTGCGTTTCGAGCGCAACATTGCCATGATGACGGAGCATCCGGAACTGATGCTCGGCCCGCCGACCGCGCGCTGGGTCCATGAATCCTTCAAGGCGATCGACAAGGTACTCATGCCGAGCCACCTCTTTTCGATTACCATCCCGACGATCGTCATTGCCCCGACCCGCGACGGCGTCGTGCCGTATATCGCGCAGGAACGGCTTTCGCGCTATTTCCGCGCCGCCCAACTCGTGCCGATCAATGGCGCGCGGCACGAGATTTTTCAGGAGCGTGACGCCTACCGGGCCGCAGCACTGGCCGCGTTCCATGCGTTTATTCCCGGCAGCGACGCTGAGGCGGCTGAAGAGGTCGAAGGATTCGGCGTCTAGACGGATGGCTTCTCAGCGCTGCAGGATCGCAAGTGCCTGGTCGTAAACAGCACGGCTGCCGGCGGCGATGATCGAGCCACCGTTTTCCGGCCGCCCGCCGTCCCACGTCGTGATGATGCCGCCCGCATTTTCGATCACCGGAATGATCCCGCCGACATCGTAGGGCTTGAGGCCGTTTTCGATCACGAGATCGACATGGCCGGCCGCGAGAAGTGCGTAGGCATAGCAATCCGTGCCATAGCGGAAGAGCCGGACCTGGCGTTCGATCTCGCGATATTTCTGCATTTCCAAGCCGGTGAAGAGATGCGGCGAAGTGGTGAAGAGGATGGCGTTCGAAAGCGTGCCGCAATCGCGTGTCTTCAAGCGCCGTTCGCCCTCCGGTCCGGAATAGATCGAGCCATTCTGGTCCGCGAAATAGCGCTCGCCGGTAAAGGGCTGCTCGATCATGCCCATGATCGCCCGGCCGTTCTTCTGTAGCCCGATCAGCGTTCCCCATACAGGCACGCCGGAAATAAAGGCCCGCGTACCGTCGATAGGATCGATGATCCAGACATAATCACGGTCCAGGCCAACATCGCCGTGTTCCTCGCCAAGAATGCCATGATTGGGAAAATGCTCTTCAATCAGCTTGCGGATTGCCGCTTCCGCTGCCCGATCGCCCTCGGTAACGGGATCAAATCCACTCGAAAGCTTGTTCGTAACATCGAGGCCGGATCGGAATCGCGGCAGTGTCTCGGCCTTGGCGGCTTCCGCCAGGCGATTGAAGAACGAGCGGTCAGGAAGCATGGATAATCCGTTTTTCTGGGCCGTGTGGCACGCATTTCTTAGCGGAATTGCGTTCGAATGCAAATCTACCAGGCATTTTCTCGATACCTGCCTATATATTTTGCATCGCAAAATGATGATTGACAATTGTGCATCGCAGCAGTAGCTTCTTCATACAGTCTTCTGACTGTAAATACCCTCCTTGGGTGTTTCCTCCCTAGACTTAGCCGCGCTGAACAGCGCGGTTCTTTTTTGAGCGACTGTCCGGGGGCTTATTCGGCAGCAAGCGCCGTATCGGTTGCAAACTGCTCCACGTAGCTGGCCATCTGCCGCATGAAGCCCGTGACGGCGTTGACGATCAGCGGAAAATCCGTGTGCTTTTCCAGCGTCACTTCGTCCACATAGATCGCCCGATTCACCTCGATCTGCAAGGCGTGCAGCCCGCGCGCCGGCCGCCCGTAATGCTCGGTGATGAAGCCGCCGGCATAAGGCTTGTTGCGGATGGCAGTGAAACCCATCTCCTCGAGAATACTGATCGCGGTACGCGAAAGTTCGGCCGACGCGCTCGTACCATACCGGTCACCGATGATGAAGTCGGGCCGCGTATTGCTGCCGGCGACGCGGACATTGCCCGGCATCGAGTGGCAGTCGATCAGCACGCCGAAGCCGAACTGCACGTGGGTGCGCGCAATCAGCCGGCGCAGCGCGGCGTGGTAGGGTTTGTAGATGCTCTCGACCCGATCGAGCCCTTCCTGCACCGGCAGCCGTCGGGCATAGATTTCCATGTTCTCGGCAACGATGCGCGGAATGGTGCCGAGCCCGCCTGCGACGCGCAGCGAATTGATGTTCGCATAAGGCGGCAACAGGCCATCGAACATGCGCGGGTCGAGTTCGTAAGGTTCGCGGTTCACATCGAGATAGGCGCGTGGAAAATTGGCGAGAAGCAGAGGGGCGCCAAGCGGGCTGGCGGCTGAAAAGAGCTCGTCGACATAGTGATCCTCCGACCGGCGGATGGAAATGCCTTCGAGCCGCGACTGGGCGATAAATTCCGGTGGATAAATACGGCCACTGTGGGGAGAATTGTAAACGAAGGGAATGGTCTGCGACACGGGCTCACGGATCTCAAAAAGCTCGTATTCGCGAATTTCCGGCACCTTTTTCCCTCTTAACCATGTCACAGGACGGCTGCTTTGCCCATGTTGCCAGTTGCCTCACCGCAAGTCCATACTATGTAGCGGGGATGACAGCCTTGGGTAGGCAATTCACCGGTTGTTTACCGGCCAAAGTCTAGTGTAAATAGCTGGCGCCTCCCACCAAAAACCTATTCACCAATCGGTCTGGATAATGACTCAGAAGATACTGCTCGCCGAAGACGACAACGACATGCGCCGCTTCCTTGTAAAGGCGCTCGAAAAGGCCGGTTACAAGGTTCTTTCCTACGATAACGGCGCAAGCGCCTATGACAGGCTCCGGGAAGAGCCCTTCTCCCTGCTCCTGACCGATATCGTGATGCCGGAAATGGATGGCATCGAGCTCGCACGCCGTGCGACCGAACTCGACCCGGACCTCAAGGTCATGTTCATCACCGGTTTTGCGGCCGTTGCACTGAACCCTGATTCGAAGGCGCCCAAGGATGCAAAGGTGCTTTCCAAGCCTTTCCATCTTCGCGATCTTGTTGATGAAGTGAACAAAATGCTTGCCGCATAAGGCTTGCGGGCGGCGGGTCACAAAACTTCAAAAAAGCCTATTGACGGCTCCCAAGGTTTTGTGATCTATGCGCCGCCATCGGATGGGCGTGTAGCTCAGCGGGAGAGCACTACGTTGACATCGTAGGGGTCACAAGTTCGATCCTTGTCACGCCCACCATTCGATCCCTCTTGAAATTACAAGAGGACTTCGTCAAACCGCTGATTGACGAGTTATCTTCCAGGATGTGAGCAATCCTGCGCTACGGCGCAAAACTGCGCCCTTGCCCAACACGGCTCACACAAGCCAGCCAAAACCCCATCAAATACTTTACTTCGTAAGCGTGGCGTCTTCAGATAGAGTTGATGCGGTTTGCAAGTTCGGCGTCTCAGGGATTGCTGCGATGAAAAACATCGTGAACGCATAAACTGAGAACAACGTCAGCACCGCGGTCAATCGAATCATTCAGTATCTCCTTATTCACAATGACAGCTTGACCCATATCGGGGTTTTCCAAAACCGTTTTCTGAACGGGAGATGAACAAAAACGTGTGACGGGGCATTTTAACGATATTTTTACAACACATTTTGAAGAGTCTCTCCTCTTCCCGAGGGTGCTTATAAGCCGGAAGAAGGAGGGTTTCATGGTCGTGAAGGAGGTATTGCTCCATTCGAGCTAATCCTGTGAATAGCGGGAATCGACGCCGGCGGCCTGGACATTAGCAAAGAGAAATGTTTGCCTGGGAAGGCTGGCTGAGGGGCCGGCGGTTGGGGGCAAGCGATGAATATAGAAGACCTGCTCGACATGCAGGAGCGCGGAATACGCGACCGGATCCTCGGCTACGCTTTAAGCGACAATCCCATGTCGCGACCGGAACTGATGCCGATCTGTGACGCTACGGAGCTTGAAATCTGGTATGCCCGCTACGAGGCATGGCGTTTCGGTTGGTCCGTCGAGGACGCCAGCCGGCGACACTGAGCGTTTGAATGGGCGAAGGCTCCGCGCAAGCAAGAGGGAAGATACAGAGGCCGGCCCGTCGTTGTTGACGGCCACGCTTCCCAGAACGGGCCGCTATCCCTGCAGCGGCCCGTTTTTCTTGAGCGCGGCAAATTTCGGACACAGAAACATGCGACCCCCGTCCGGTAAACCAGCATGACAGGATTCCTGAACAGATGAGACTGACAGTGATTGCAGCTGCGGCGCTTTCCGCCGCAGCTTTCGCCTCCGGCGCCGACGCCGCCTCCCAGAATTTTCCAGGCGCCGGTGTTTCGACACTCGCAGGCAAATGCGCAAAGCTCGTCGTTGGCAACGTGGATGCAACGAAAGGCTGCAAGGGCGAACTCGCCAGCGTGGGACTGCCAAACGGCCAGGTGACCTTCATCTTCACCTCAGGCGGCAAGATGCTTGGCTTCCAGGGCGATGGCACCGCGATCAAGCCGGCATCTAACGGCAATGCCAGGATTCCGCTCAAGATGGTGACAACCGGCGTCGGCGAGAAGATGACGGGCCAAGTCAAGGTGGCAGGCACCTGCACATTCGGCAACCCTTACGGCGGCAAGCCGATCGTGATCGAATGCTCCGCGAAAAGCAAGGATACGGCCTTTACCGGCAGCTTCCGCACCAGCGGTAAGGCTCCGAAGCAGAAGTAGACCTCAGGCGCACCACCCGCCGGCAGCGCCAGGCTTGCGGGCAAGGCCCTCGGTAATCAGTTGCGTGCCCAAAGAGCGGCCGCCGCGCGAAATCACGTGCGGCGCACCGGTACTGGCGGGCTTGCCGGCAGCGTTCATGATGAAGGGCCCGGCATTCAGAAATTTAAGCAGCCTCGATTTTGCGGCAAAGCCGATCCTCCGCTCGCCTTCGCAACGCGCGGCGCCGACATCCGGCACTACCACATCCGCGATTACGATCTTCTCGCCCTTATACCAGAATATCCCACCGTCTCCGACGCAGTTCACATGCTGGCCCTGCCCGCAATAGCCGAAGGCGGCGCGCGCGCTTTCCGGGCCGGCGGGTGATGTAGCCGTTGGAGAGAGCTTCACAGGCTGCGCTGCAGGAACAGGAACGGCTTCGGGCGGCACGGGACGCTGCGGCTGCGAAGCAATAGCCTGCCTCGGCGCGCTCTTGGCGACAGCCGGTTTCGGTGAATCTGCCTTGATTGCAGCGGTAATCGCGGCTGTGTCCGGCGCGCGGGAGGCAAGAATCGGGCGCACGCTCTTCCAGTTGTCGTAAAGCGCGATACTGCCAACGGCAACAATACCGGCGAAGAGCCAGGGCAAGGCTCCACCATGCCCCCTGCCCTTCGATTTTGCGGATGATTTGCGGCGGCGGCCGCGAGGTGCAGTTCTAGCCATCTGGTCCGAATCCCGTGATGGGCGGATTATCGCCTCCCAATCCTTTCCGAAAGGTTGGCATGGAGCCGCAACGTCGAAACGGACGAACAAAGAGCCGCAGAGGACGTTAGCCCCGCGAAGAAATGTTCACCCGAACGGAGCGCCCTCTCCATGGATATCGTCTTTGCCGACATGTTCCCTGAATCCCGTATTCAATACCCGGTGATCTTTGCCCGGCTCATCGGCGCGATTGTGCTTGGCGGCATCATCGGCTTCGAACGCGAGGCGCAAAACCATGCAGCGGGTCTGCGGACCCATATCCTGGTGAGTCTTGCGGCAGCGCTTTTCGGCATCATTTCCATCGAATCCGTGCATATGCCGGGCTTTGCCAACGACCAGCAGGTCCGTATCGACCCGCTGCGCGTCATCGAGGCCGTGACGGCGGGCGTCGCGTTTTTGGCCGCGGGCATGATCGTCTTTTCCAGAGGCAGGGTGAAGGGCCTGACGACGGGAGCAGGCATGTGGCTCTCGGGCGCGATCGGCCTTGCCATGGGCTTCGGCTATTGGCCGGTTGCCTTCTTCGCGACGGCGGCGGCGGTCTGCGTCCTTTTTGCTCTGGGCAAAATGGAGCAGCGCCTGGAGCGAGGATCCGGAAAACAGCCCCCGCCGGAAGACGATGCCGACTCATAAAAAACGCCCGGTATGCCGGGCGCGCTTTATCGGCGATGAGAATTAGCCAGTCTTCCCTCTTGAACTGTCCTTGTCTCCAGGCGCGCCCGTTTCGCCATGAGCAATAGTGCTTGATGCCGTTTCGCGCTTCTGGATATCAATGCCATTCTCGGCGGCCTCTTTGAGAGCCTGCCATTCGTTTTCGTGTTTCAGATAGATGTCCTGCGGCACGAGATCAGTCGTCATGGAGTCCTCACATTTTTGTCCGGGCCTTAAATGCAAAAGCCCTGACATCGGTTCCCGCGCCGCCTGAAAAATCTAGGCGCGCCGTTTGCGACCTTTGGACGCTGCAAGGTCTGGACCGCCTTTTGAAAGATCGCCGCCGGTGACATGAGCCGGAACATGAATGTCGTCCATCGGCGTCTGCGGCAGTGTCAGATCGACATGGTGCGGCGGCAGCACCTGCACCTTCTGCATGCGGTTCGGCTTTGCCCGCTTCATGCGGTCTGCCGCTTCCGCACGCTTGTCGGGAGAATGAGTCGAAGTCTGCATTTTGTGGTCCCTCCTTTTTTATCGCGCCGGCAATGGGTTCCATTGCCTCAACCAGGGCCTAACGGGCGGGCGACTGCATGGTTCCAAAGAAAAGCTTCGGCGCGGACCGCGCGGCCGCCTTGACTGGCGCCACAGGTTGACTACCTAGAAGGCTGATCCGCGGCCAAAACGATGCGCATGGTTGCCCCCCGTGCAAAAGCATCGGCTGCCGGACAAACACTGGTGCCGGGCCCCTCTGGCGAGAGTTTTTACGGCGCTCTCGTGATGTCGGTACCGCCTGCAAATAGCCGGCGGATTTTCACTCGATGAAAAAGCTCACAATGCCTCACGCGCATATCCCTTACGATATGCCGCGTTTTTCAATCACATCTTCCTTCCAAAACGACGTCCGCATCAAAGAGGTGCGGCCATGAAGCAACCCATCAGCCATAAATCCACGCTCGGCTATTTCCGCTGGGCTTTTATCATAACGGCCGTTGGCCTGGCGCTCGGCGCTTTGCTGGGCTGGCAGTCCACCGGCACGATCAGCGGCATGGCGACTATCTTCTTTATCTGCACGGTTCTGGCCGTGCTGGAGATTTCCCTCTCCTTCGACAACGCGATCGTAAACGCCAACAAGCTCAAGGAAATGACGCCTGTCTGGCAGCATCGGTTCCTGACCTGGGGCATTATCATTGCCGTCTTCGGCATGCGCATCGTCTTTCCGCTGGCAATCGTGGCGATAGCCGCAAGTATCGGCCCGATCGACGCCGTGATCCTCGCCGCACGGCAACCGGCCGAATATGCGCGCATCATGAACGAGGCCCATCTGCCAATCGCCGCCTTCGGCGGGACTTTTCTTCTGATGGTCGGGCTTTCTTACTTCTTCGATCCTGAGAAGGACGTCCATTGGATCGTCTCTGTTGAAAAACTGATGTCGCGCGGTGCGACGGTCAAGGGCATCGAGATTGCCTTCGTTCTCCTATTGATTCTCACTTTCGCTTCACTGCTTGACGGCCAAGAATCGACGACCTTCGTCTACAGTGCGATCTACGGTCTTGTCACATTCCTGGTGGTCGAGGTGATTGGGGCAATGCTGGACGCCTCGCAAAGGGCCATGGCTGAAGCGGCACGCGGTGGGCTTGGCGCATTCATCTATCTTGAGGTTCTGGATGCAAGCTTCTCGTTCGACGGCGTCATTGGCGCCTTCGCCCTGACGCAGAACCTTTTCATCATCGCCATCGGTCTGGGCATCGGCGCAATGTATGTACGCTCGATGACGATCATGCTCGTCGAAAACGGAACACTGACGCATTACCGCTACCTGGAGCACGGCGCGTTTTATGCGATCCTGATCCTTGCGATCATCATGTACGTCCAGACCCTCTTTCACATTCCGGAAGTCATCACCGGTCTCGGCGGTGCAGCGCTTATCGGTGTCTCGCTCTGGTCCTCGATCCGCCACAACAAGCGGAAGGAAGCCCGTGCGAAAGCAGCAAGGGCGCAGGCCGAAGTCCAATCACCTGCCCGCGAGCGGCTGGAGGCCTGACATTTCCAAGGCCGCAGCGCTTGCAAGCGTTGCGGCCTGACGGACAAAAATAAAGCCCGCGACCAACCGGTAGCGGGCTGTTTCATGCGTGATGTATCGGGAAATTAACGGCCGATATGATCGAAGGCATCCGGTGCGATACCGAGAACCTGGAGGTCCCGGGGCTTCGGACGGCGACCCGCTTCAAATGCAGCGCTTACAGCATTTGCAGCGCCGATGACAGCGAAGGCACGGCCGAAGAAACCTTCCCGAATGGACTTGCTGTAGGAGGACATTGTCTTTCTCGCTTTGGCTTCATTATTGACACCTGATATATGATGCGCTGCAGCATTCTCCACAAGTGACGGGATTTCAGGCCTGCCATGCAAAAACAAGCGGCCGACCCATGTTTCAGGGCCGGCCGCAAGAAGGGGTTCGAGCAGTATTTTTCTTCTTTAGTCTTCGCTTGCAGCAAGTTGCGAAAGAACTTCGCCGCGGCCGCGTATTCTCAAGATCAACGGGATGATGAAGGCCGCAGCCGCCACGAGCAGCAGCCCGGCTGCGATCGGCGACGTGACAAGCGTCGTCACATCGCCCTGGCTGATGGCGAGCGCCCGGCGGAGCTGCTGTTCGGCAAGCGGCCCGAGAATCAAGCCGACAACCACAGGAGCGATCGGATAGCCGAAGAGCCGCATGATATAACCAAGAACGCCGAAGGCGAGCAGCATGCCGAGCTCAAACACCGAGGGATTGGCGCCGATGGTACCAAGCGTCGCAAACAGCAGGATGCCGGCATAAAGCCAGGGCTTCGGGATCGTCAGCAGGCGGACCCAAAGCCCGATCAGCGGCAGGTTCAGAACCAGCAGCATGGCATTGGCGATGAGCAGGCTGGCGATCAGGCCCCAGACGAGCTGCGGATTGTTTGCAAACAGCAGCGGACCGGGTTGCAGGCCGTATTGCTGGAAGCCTGCGAGCATGATTGCCGCCGTCGCCGTCGTCGGCAGGCCGAGCGTCAGGAGCGGCACCAGCGTACCGGCTGCCGACGCGTTGTTTGCCGCCTCCGGGCCCGCTACGCCTTCGATCGCACCGTGACCGAATTCTTCGGGGTTCTTCGCCAGGCGTTTCTCGGTCGCGTAAGAGAGGAACGTGCCGATTTCGGCCCCGCCAGCCGGCATTGCACCGATCGGGAAGCCGATCAAGGTACCACGCAGCCATGCCTTCCAGGAGCGGCCCCAATCCTGCGCCGTCATCCAAAGAGAACCCTTGACCGCTTCGACCTTGTCCTCGCCGCGATTGGCTTGGGCCGCGATATAGAGCGTCTCCCCGATCGCAAACATGGCAACCGCAAGCGTGGTCACTTCGATGCCGTCCAGAAGATCTGGAATGCCGAAGGAAAGACGTGCCTGGCCGGTCTGCTGATCGATGCCGACCATCGCCAGCGCAAAGCCGATGAAGAGCGACGTCAGGCCGCGAAGCGCCGAATCGCCGAAAGCGGACGAAACGGTCACGAAGGCGAGTACCATCAGAGCGAAATATTCACGCGGCCCGAAGATCAGCGCCAGTTTGACGATGTAGGGCGCGATGAAGGCAAGGCCGAGCGTGGCTATGAGGCCGGCGACGAACGAACCGATCGCCGCTGTCGCCAGCGCCGGACCGCCGCGACCCGCGCGCGCCATCTTGTTACCCTCGAGCGCAGTGACGATCGAGGCGCTTTCACCCGGTGTATTGAGCAGGATGGAGGTGGTCGAGCCGCCATACATGCCGCCGTAGTAGATACCGGCGAACATGATCAGCGAACCGGCCGGGTCGAGCTTGTAGGTGACCGGGAGAAGAAGGGCGACCGTCAGCGCCGGGCCGATGCCCGGCAGAACGCCAACCGCGGTGCCAAGCGTGACACCGACGAACGCGTAAAGAAGGTTCATCGGCTGCATGGCGACCAGGATGCCCTGGAAGAGGAATTCGAAGGTGCTCATCGCATCCAATCCTAGAAGAAGAGTCTCTCGAACGGTCCGGCAGGCAGCGTAAGCTGCAGCAGCTGCGAGAAAATGATCCAGACGACGAAGCTGAAGACGATACCCGCTGGGATCGAAAGCCAGAGCTTGCGACGTCCAAAGCCGCGCGCCGTGAAGGCAAAGAGAATGCCTGTGGCAATCGAGAAGCCGGCCGTCTTCAGAAGCAGCATTTGCGCCGCAAGACCTGCCACAATCCAGATGACGGGAGCGACTTCCTGATGTTCGCGCTCGGGAAACTCATTGCGCAACGCCTCGAAGACGGTCCAGATGCCGAGGCCGATCAACCCGAACGCCACGACCTTGGGCGCGGTAGCCGGGCCGATGCGAGCATATTGGGCAATCGCTTTCATATGCGTGGCGTCCCAAAGCATGACGGCCGCAACGACGAAAAGACAGATAGCAATGATCAGCGCCGCCCAATCCGGGCGGCGCTTCGTTGCCAAGGGTGCGTTGCCCCTGCTCATTTAACAAGCCCGATCTCTTTGAGGATGTCTTCGGTTGCCGAGACGTCCTTCTCGAGCTGCGCCTTGAAGGCATCGCCGGCGAGGTATGTGTCGGCCCAGCCCTTCGTCTTTAGGATTTCCTGCCAGCCTGCCGACTTGGAAAGCTTGTCGAAATCAGCGGTGACAGCAGCCGTCTGCTCAGGCGTCAGGCCGGGAGCGGCGGCGACCATCCGCCAGTTCTGCACGCTGACATCGACGCCAGATTCCTTCAACGTCGGAGCGTCGACACCGTCAATGCGCTTATCGCTCGAGACGGCGAGCAGGCGGAGCTGACCGGCCTTCACCTGCGATTCGAATTCGCCGTAGCCTGAAATGCCGGCCGTTACCTGTCCGCCGAGGATAGCGGCAAGCGCCTCACCGCCGCCCGAGAAGGCGACATAATTGATCTTCGTCGGATCGACGCCTGCGGCCTTTGCGATGAGACCGACTGCGATGTGGTCGGTACCGCCGGCCGAGCCGCCACCCCAGGACACCGAACCCGGATCAGCCTTCAGCTTGGCAACGAGGTCACCCATCGTCTTGATGTCGGACGATGCTGGAACGACGATGGCCTCATACTCGCCGGTCAGGCGAGCGATCGGTGTGACGTCCTTCAGGGTGACAGGTGACTGGTTGGTGAGGATCGCGCCGACCATGACATAGCCGCCAACGATCAGGGCGTTCGGATTGCCGCTGTTCTGGCTGGCGAACTGCGCCAGACCGATGGTGCCGCCGGCGCCCGGAACGTTCTGAACCTGAACATTGCCAGAGATGCCTTCCTTCTGCATGACGGTCTGCAGCGAGCGGGCCGTCTGATCCCAACCGCCGCCGGGTGCGGCAGGCGCCATGATGGTGTAGTCGGCCGAATAGGCCGGCAGCGCAATAGCGGCTGCAAAAAGCGTTGCAAGGAAAGTATGCTTCACGATGTGTCCTCCGTGATCGCGGTGAGCGCCGCGTATTGTTCTCAAGGGAATCGAGAAGCGTTGCCGGGCAGCGGACATTGATGGTCCGCAATAGCGACGGAGACTCCTCCCGAAACGTCTACTCTCCGCCTCCACGAAGAGAAGTACCAGAACCGCACCACATCAAGCTGTCATTTAGCTGACATCGGCAGGATATCCAGCGCCAAGGACACTTTTTTGCCGTAATTCAAGCATGAGCGCCCGGTTATGCCGGTGGCGTACATGTCAAATTCGCTCCAGGGTGGGTGCAAACGCTATCGCCATCTACTGTGTCCGCAGCACCTCGTTCCAATGGGCAATCAGCCGCGCGCGTTTGACCTGGTCGAGATAGACCATCAGGCCCGGACTGACCGGAACGGGCCGCAGCTGGGCACCGAGAAGCTCCTGTAGGGTGTTAGCCGTATTCTCGCCTGCAACTTCGGGGCTGACCGCCGGGATCTGCAGTTTTCGGGCCATGATCGTCTGTCCTTCCTTCGACATGAAGAAGGTGAGATATTGCCGCCCGAGTTCCGGCTCCGCCGCAGCCTGCGGCACCAGCCCGATCCGCGACATCACGACTGTATAATCCTTCGGCAGCACGATGCCGACATCGGGGTGCCGAGACGCCCAGTCCGCCGCATAGGAGCCTAGAATGTTGTAGCCGAGCACGAAGCGCCCGTCGGCTACCCTCTCCAGGATCGCCGAACTCGTCGAATAGAGCTTGACGCCCGCAGCCCCCATCGCCCGGATCACCGACCAGATGTCCCCGAACTGCTCCTGGTCGCGCGCCATGAACAGAAAGCCGACGCCGGAGCGTTCGATGTCATAGGTGCCGATGCGGCCGTAAACCGCGTTGCCTTTGCGCTTCAGGTAATCGACGAATTCCGCCCGTGAACTTGGCACCGGCTCATGCAAAAAGCTCGGCTTGTGATAGACGAAGACGGCCGGCTCGAAGGTGAGCGCATAGGCCGTGTTGCGCCAGTTTGCCCATTTCGGCCATTGCCCGCTCATCGGCAGATTACTGACCTGCGCATAGCCGTCGTTGGAGAGCTTCACCTGCAGGTCCATCGCCGATGAAAAGGCGAAATCCGCCGTTTTTTTCCCGGAATCCGTTTCCCGCACGATCCGGTCATAGATCTCGCCCGTCAGCATGTCTTCATAACGCACGGCGACATCCGGATTGGCCTCCTGAAAGCCATGGATCATCGGCTGGGCGAGAGGCTCGTCGAGCGAGGAATAGACCGTCAGCACCCGCGCATCCGCCTTGCCGGATTTCGCGGGATAAAAGGCCTGATCCGCGGCTGCAAAACCGGGACAGAGCAGAAGCAGCACAACAAGAAGTCTCCTCATGAGCGCAGAATGCATCACCACGCTTCACCGGGCAAGCACGAGTGATTGGGTGCTGTCTCGCAACGCGACAAGAGCATTAAAAGACGCTAAGCTAATTTAGCCAACCGTATGGAGGGGATATTGGAACGACGGCTGAGTGCCATACTCGCTGCCGACGTGGTGGGTTACAGCCGTCTGATGGGTATCGACGAGACCGGTACCCTGCAGGCGCTCAACCGCCACCGCTGCGAACTGATCGATGTCAGGATCTTCGACTACAAAGGGCGCATCTTCAAGCTGACCGGCGACGGAATACTCGCGGAATTCCAAAGTGTGGTAAACGCCGTCGCCTGCGCTGTCGAAATCCAGCGCGAGATGGCAATGCGCAACAAAGACGTCCCCCAGGATCAGCGCATCGAATTGCGGATCGGCATCAATCTCGGCGATGTTGTCATCGAGAACGACGACGTCTTCGGCGACGGCGTAAACGTCGCTGCTCGGCTCGAGGGCCTTGCTTCACCGGGTGGCATTGTCGTTTCCGGCTCGGTTCGCGATCAGGTCGGCACGCGCCTCAACATCGGTTTCGAGTTCCAGGGGGAGCAATCTCTGAAGAACATCAAGCAGAATGTGTCGGTGTTCACGGTTCTCCTCGATCCGCCTTCTGCAACGGCCGGCGCGTCGGACGACCAAACCCGCAATACTTGCTTTATTGCCGTTCTGCCTTTCACCAACATGAGCGGCGATCCTGAGCAGGAGTATTTCGCCGACGGCATCACGGAAGACATCATTACCGACCTCTCCAAGATATCGAGTCTACACGTCGTGCCGCGGCACACTGTCTTCACCTACAAAGGGAGTTCGCTGAAGGTAAAGCAGCTCGCCCACGAACTCGGCGTGCGATACATTCTCCAGGGCAGCGTCCGCATCGCCGGCGCGCGCGTGCGCATATCCGGCCATCTCATCGATACCGCGAACGGCGACCATCTGTGGGCCGATCGCTACGACCGGAATCTCACCGATATCTTCGCGATCCAGGACGAGATCACCAATTCGATCGTCGGCCAGCTCAAGATCCGACTCCTGCCCGCCGAGAAGAAGGCCATCGCCGCCGAACCCACCGCCAATATCGAGGCCTATACCTACTACCTGCGAGGCCGCCAGCTATCGCACACCTGGACGAAGTCATACCTGCACCTTGCCCGCAGGATGTTTTGCAAGGCTGTCGAGCTCGATCCTGACTATGCGCGCGCCTATGCGGGTATTGCCGATTGCGATGCGGCCATACGCGATTGGGACCCGGAAAATGTCCCTCTCGAAAACATCCTGCAGATGAGCGCCCGCGCCCTTGAACTCGATCCTGATCTTGCCGAGGCCCATGCCTCCCGGGGTCTGGCCTTGCATCAGAACGGCCAGGATCAGCAGGCCATTGCAGCCTTCGAGCGGGCGCTTGCACTTGAACCCAATCTTTATGAAGCGAACTTCCACTATGCGCGATTCTTCTTCATGCGCGGTGATTTCGCCAATGCCGTCCGCTACTTCACGCGCGCGGCACATATCCGCACGGACGACTACGTCTCACCTATTCATTTGATGAGCGCCCACCGCTCGCTCGGGCGCATGTCGGAGACGGAAAACTGGGCCAAGCTCGGGCTGCTGCGAGCGGAACGCGCACTGAACCTCAGTCCGGAAAATTCAGGACCGGCCCATCGCGGCGCCCTGGCGCTGGCGCATCTCGGAGACAGGGCGAGAGCAAGGGATTGGGCCGCCCGCGCCATCGCGATCGATCCCGACGACATCGTTGCGCAATACAATCTGGCTTGCGTCTATTCCGTCCTCGGCGACGTGGACGAAGCGATTGATATCCTGGAGAAGCTGATGCCGCGAAGCTCGGTCTACCACATCAAATGGTTCGATAACGACTCCGATCTGGATAACATTCGCAGCGACCAGCGCTTCCAGAAACTCCTGCTCGCAGCGCAGGAGGAACAACCCCGGGAGGTTGCTGAATAGAGGAATTGAGACCGCCAAACTCTCGTTGATTGAATGGCGCCGGGTTTTCTTTTGCCGCTGATGACATCCCCCTTCACGGGCTGTAATCTTCTTTGTTGAACAACAGGAAACCACCCGTGCGCATTCTCCTCACCGAAGACAATATCGCGCTGGCCGACGGCCTGTCCGCGATCTTGCGCGGTACCGGGCATGCCGTCGATGTCGTCCACGACGGCGCATCCGCCAATGCAGTCATCGCGGCGGAAAATTTCGATCTCGTGATCCTCGACCTCAACCTGCCTGAGATGGACGGGCTGGACGTCCTGCGCAGCATGCGCTCCCGGCAGAACCAGGCGGCCGTCCTCATTCTGACTGCACGCGGAGCGCCGGAGGAGCGGGTCAGAGGCCTCGACCTCGGCGCCGACGATTACCTTATCAAGCCCTTCGACATTACCGAATTCGAGGCGCGCGTGCGCGTGCTGCTCCGGCGCCAGGCGGGCCTGCATTCGGCGACGGTGATGTACGGCTGCGTGTCCTTCGACCTCAAGTCCCGCACCTTTTCCGCCGGCAATATGCAGCTTGATATTCCCGCTCGCGAAGTCGGACTGCTTGAAATCCTCTTCATGCGTGCCGGCAAAGTCGTGTCCAAAGAGGCAATCACCCAGTCGTTGACGGCCTTCGACGACGACATTTCCGCCAATGCGATCGAGCAATATGTCAGCCGGCTGCGCAAGCGCCTGGCACCGCATGGATTGACCGTGAAGACCGCGCGCGGCATCGGCTACTATCTCGACAAGCTTCCCGAGGCCCCATGAAAGCCGCCTATTCGCTGAGGCGCCGGCTGCTTTTCTGGCTGCTGATCTCCACCGCCATCATCGGCACGCTGGCGCTCGCCGACACATACCGGGAGGCGGTCGAGACCTCGAACATTGTTTCAGACCGTGTGCTTGCCGGTTCGGCGCTCGCCATTGCCGAGCGCGTGGTCGTGGCAGAAGACGGCGCGCTGGAAGTCGACATTCCCTATGTCGCACTGGAAATGCTGACATCGGCCGCTCAAGACCGTGTGTTCTACCGCGTCGATGGTCCGCCCGGAAAATTCATTACCGGCTACCAGGCACTTCCGGTTCTTAAGGAAACCAGGAGCGACGCAGCCGTCTTCGCAGACGATATTTTCCGCGGCGAGCCGATCCGCGTCGCGACGCTGGAGCGCTCCGCCTCAACCGGCATCCGCTCGGTTCCCTTTGTTGTCACCGTCGCGGAAACGACGATCGCCCGCCGTCAGCTGGCACGCGCGATCCTTTTCCGTTCGGCTGTCCGTCTCGCCTTCATGATCGCCGGCGCAGCCGTGATCGTCTGGATCTCGGTCACGGTCGCGCTCCGACCGCTTTACAAGCTCCGGGACGCGATCGGCGAGCGCAGCCCGGACGACTTGCATCCGATCGAGCAATCGGTGCCGAGCGAGGTGCAGCCACTGGTGGATACGGTGAACAGCTTCATGGTGCGCCTGCAGTCAGCCCTTGATGCGCTGCGGAATTTCACCGGCAATGCCAGTCATCAATTGCGAACACCGCTTGCCATCATCCGCACTCAGCTCGCGCTTTCCGCCCGCGCCGCAACGCTGCCTGAAGCGCAGGACTCGGCCCTGAAAGGGGACCAGGCCGTCGCGCACGCCGAACGCATTCTCGCCCAGCTGCTGCTGATGGCAAAGATCGACGCAGCAACAGCCAAGGAGGCTCTGGCGGCCTCAACGATCGACATCGCCGCCATTGCCCAGGAGATTACCGGCGAACTGATCCCTGCAGCCGCCGAGGCCGGTATCGATCTAGGCTTTGAGGGCGAGGGACATGCGATGATCCGCGCCGAACCCCTGCTGATCGGCGAGCTGCTGCGCAATCTTGCGGGCAACGCCATCGCATATGCCGGCAAGAGCGCCGAGGTTACCGTGCGGATTGCGCAGGATGGCGAAACCGTCCGCCTCGAGGTTGAAGACAATGGTCCCGGTATCGCGCCGGAAAAGCTCGACGCCGTGCGCCGCCGCTTTTCGCGCGGCAACGACTCCGATGCGCCAGGCGCCGGCCTCGGCCTCCCGATCGTCGAGGAAATCGCCAATCTTTTCAATGCGACGCTTACGCTCTCGCCTGCGACCAGCGGCAAGGGGCTCAAAGCCGCCGTCGCCTTTGCAAAAGTGTCATAAAGGCTTCGCGGCGTTAACCTTTCCGCCTTGCTTTCTTTCGTTGCATTGCACACTATCGCGTCGGGAACAGCAAATGCCGCATAACGATGTGGCGTCGGACAAGGCAAAATATGTCGATCAAAGCCAGTATCTATCATCTGACGCACTACAAATACGACAGGCCGGTGCGCCTTGGGCCGCAGGTCATCCGCCTCAAGCCCGCCTCGCATTCAAAAACGCGCGTGCTCAGTCATTCGCTGAAGGTCACGCCGTCGAACCATTTCGTGAACCTGCAGCAGGACCCCTACGGGAATTATCTTGCTCGCTACGTCTTTCCCGATCCGGTGACCGAATTCAAGATCGAGGTCGATCTCGTCGCCGACATGACGGTCTACAACCCCTTCGACTTCTTCGTCGAAGACGAGGCCACTAAATGGCCCTTCGACTATCCGCAGACCATCCAGGAAGACCTCTCGATCTACATGAAACCGGAGGATCCCGGCCCGCGGCTCAAGGCTTTCCTCGAAACGCTCGACTATTCGCCGGGCCAGACGACTGTTGACATGATCGTCGGCCTCAACGCCCGCCTGCAGCAGCAGATCGGCTATGTCATCCGCATGGAGGCCGGCGTCCAGACGCCGGAGGACACGCTTGAAAGCGCCAGAGGCTCCTGCCGTGATACGAGTTGGCTGCTCGTTCAGGTTCTCCGTCACCTCGGGCTTGCCGCCCGCTTCGTCTCGGGCTACCTCATTCAGCTGACGCCCGACCTGAAGGCCCTTGACGGCCCCTCCGGTACGGAGGTCGATTTCACCGACCTGCATGCCTGGGCCGAAGTCTATCTGCCTGGCGCCGGCTGGGTCGGCCTCGACCCGACATCCGGCCTGCTCACCGGCGAAAGCCACATCCCGCTCGCCGCAACCCCGCATTATAGCAACGCCGCCCCGATCTCCGGCGGCTATTTCGGCGAAGCCAATACCGAGTTCGCCTTCGACATGAAGGTCGCCCGTGTCGCAGAACATCCGCGCATCACCAAGCCCTTCTCGGAGGAGAGCTGGAACGAGCTCGACGCACTTGGCGAAAAAGTGGATCGTATCCTCAAAGCAGAGGATGTGCGCCTGACGATGGGCGGCGAGCCCACTTTCGTGTCGATCGACGATTTCGAATCCGAAGAGTGGAATACCGCCGCCGTGGGCCCGACCAAGCGGGAGAAAGCAGACAGCCTGATCCGCAGGCTGCGCCAGCGCTTCGCCCCGGGCGGCTTCCTGCATTACGGACAGGGAAAGTGGTATCCCGGCGAAAGCCTGCCGCGCTGGACCTTCTCACTCTACTGGCGCAAGGACGGAAAGCCGATCTGGCAGAATCCGGATTTGATCGCAGTAGAGGGCGCTGACACCGTCGCCAAGGCGCAAGACGCCGAGCGGCTGCTCACCGGCATCGCGCGCGAGCTGGCGATTACGCCTGATATGGTGCTGCCGGCCTATGAGGACCCCGCCGAGTGGATCATCAAGGAGGGAAGCCTTCCCGAAAATGTCGATCCGTCGAATTCCAAGTTGAAGGATCCGGAAGAGCGCAACCGCATCGCCCGCGTTTTCGAACGCGGCCTGACGGTTCCGACAGGTTATATCCTTCCCGTTCAAGCCTGGAACGCTCGGGCTTCGGGGCACCGCTGGATCAGCGAGAAATGGCAGACCCGGCGCGGCAAGATCTTCCTCGTACCTGGCGACAGCCCTGTCGGATACCGTCTGCCGCTTGGTACGCTCCCTTACGTGCCGCCATCGCAATATCCCTATATCCACATCGCCGACCCATCGATCCCGCGCCAGCCCCTGCCCGAAGTCTTCGTGCCCGCTGGCCGCGCCATGCCGGAGGCCTCGTTCCAGCGCGACGAGAGCGGCCAGAGCCGTGTGGAACAGACGCTTGGCGAAATCGGCGGCGCGGTTCGCACGGCCATATCGGTCGAGCCGCGCGACGGACGGCTTTGCGTCTTCATGCCGCCCGTCGAGCGCATTGAAGACTATCTCGAACTCATCGCAGCAGCCGAAAACGCTGCGGCCGAACTTGGGCTTGCCGTCCATATCGAGGGCTATTCGCCGCCCCAGGACGAGCGCATCAATGTCATTCGTGTCGCACCGGATCCAGGCGTCATCGAGGTGAATATCCACCCCGCCTCGAACTGGCAGGATTGCGTGGCAATCACCACCGCGATCTACGAAGAAGCGCGGATGACGCGTCTCGGCGCCGACAAGTTCATGATCGACGGCCGTCACACGGGCACGGGGGGCGGCAACCATGTCGTCGTCGGTGGCGCCAATCCGAACGACAGCCCGTTCCTGCGCCGGCCCGATCTCTTGAAGAGCCTCGTGCTGCACTGGCAGCGGCATCCCTCGCTCTCCTATCTCTTCTCCGGCATGTTCATCGGGCCGACCAGCCAGGCGCCGCGCATCGACGAGGCCAGGCACGACAGCCTGTACGAGTTGGAAATCGCCCTCGCCCAGGTGCCAGCGCCAGGCCGCGGCCCGTCACCGCTTCCCTGGCTGACCGACCGCCTGTTTCGCAATCTCCTGATCGACGTGACGGGCAACACCCACCGGGCCGAGATCTGCATCGACAAGCTGTTTTCGCCGGATGGGCCGACCGGACGTCTCGGTCTCGTAGAGTTCCGCGGCTTCGAAATGCCCCCGAATGCGCGCATGTCTCTCGCTCAGCAATTGATGGTCCGCGCCCTCATTGCCCGCTTCTGGAAAAATCCCGCCGACGGCAAGTTCGTGCGCTGGGGCACTTCCCTGCACGATCGCTTCATGCTTCCGCATTTCGTCTGGGCCGATTTCCTGGATGTGCTTGCCGATCTCAAAGAAAACGGCTTCGAGGTCAGCCCGGAGTGGTTCAAGGCACAACTCGAATTCCGCTTCCCCTTCTGCGGCGAAGTGGAATACGAGGGCTCGAAACTCGAGCTTCGCCAGGCGCTCGAACCTTGGCACGTCATGGGCGAGGAAGGTGCGATTGGCGGCACCGTTCGATATGTCGACAGCTCGGTTGAGCGACTTCAGGTTCGCCTCGAAACCAGCAATTCCTCACGCTACACCGTCACCTGCAACGGCCGAACCGTGCCGCTGACACCGACAGGGACGTCCGGCGTGTCCGTCGCCGGCGTCCGCTTCAAGGCGTGGCAGCCGGCCTCGGGCCTGCATCCGGTCCTGCCGGTGAATACGCCGCTGACATTTGACATTTATGATACATGGTCGAAGCGTTCGATCGGCGGCTGCATCTATCATGTTGCCCATCCGGGCGGGCGCAACTATGACACCTTCCCGGTAAACGGCAACGAAGCGGAAGCAAGGCGGCTTTCCCGATTCGAACCGTGGGGACATACGGCAGGCGGCTTCATTCCGCGCGCCGAGATGGGTTCGCCGGAATTCCCGCTGACGCTGGATCTCCGCAGGCCGGCAGGCATTTGACGAGCTAGGTTTTAATGGGCAAGAAACCGGCAATGGAGAAACGTAGGGACGAGGTTGCAAGCCGCGGCGGCAACGGTGCGGCGTTCGGCTATGCGCCCCTGCCTGGCATTGCCGACGAGATGGTCGACAACAACGGCGCCATCCGCCCGGTCTGGCAGCGCTTTCTTGCGGGCTTCGGGGCAATTCCCGAGAAGGAACTGACCGAGCGCTTCGCCCGAGCCGACCGCTATCTGCGCGATGCCGGCGTATTCTACCGCGCCTATGGCAGCAAGGGCACGGGCGAGCGGTCCTGGCCGCTGTCGCATATCCCGGTCCTGGTCGACGAGCGCGAATGGCAGGCGCTTTCTGCCGGCCTGGTGCAGCGCGCCGACCTGCTTGAGGCGATCGTTGCCGATATCTATGGCGACAACAAGCTGGTCGAGGAAGGCTTCCTGCCGCCTGGCCTGATCGCCGCCAACCCGGAATTCCAGCGCCCGCTTGCAGGCGTAAAGCCCGCGACCGGCCACTACCTGCATTTCTGCGCCTTCGAGATTGGCCGCGGTCCGGACGGAAACTGGTGGGTTCTGGCCGACCGTACACAGGCGCCGTCAGGTGCAGGCTTTGCGCTTGAAAGCCGCGTTGCCACCACACGCGCCTTCTCCGATATCTATGCCGAAACCCCGGTTCACCGTCTCGCCTCCTTCTTCGGCGCCTTCCGCGATGCGTTGCAGACGATGAAGCATTCCGGCGACGACCGCATCGGCGTTCTGACCCCCGGACCGGCAAACGAAACCTACTATGAACACGCCTATATCGCTCGCTATCTCGGCTTCATGCTGCTTGAAGGCGAAGATCTGACGGTGGTCAACGGCCGCGTCATGGTTCGCACGGTGGCCGGCCTGAAGCCGATCGGCGTCCTCTGGCGTCGCCTCGATTCCGCCTATGCCGATCCCTTGGAGCTGAACCAGAATTCGCATATCGGCACACCCGGTCTGGTCGAGGCACTGCGTGCCGAATCGGTGACGATCGTCAATGCTCTGGGAACCGGCATCCTCGAGACGCGCGCCTTGCTCGCTTTCATGCCGACGATCTGTCGCCGCCTGCTTGGCGAAAAACTGTCCCTGCCGTCGATCGCCACTTGGTGGTGCGGGCAGAAGCAGGAGCGCGAACACGTCGCGAAGAACATCGAGAAGATGGTGATTGGTCCCGCCTATTCGCGCGCTCCCTTCTTCGACGATAGCGGCGAGTCTGTCCTCGGCTCGTCGCTGCGCGCAACGGCAAAGGATTCTATCACCGACTGGCTGAACACCGACGGCCCGAAACTGGTCGGCCAGGAAGTCGTCACGCTGTCCACCACGCCGGCCTGGGTAGACGGAAAGTTGACGCCTCGGCCGATGTCGCTTCGCGTCTTCGCCGCCCGCACGGCGAATGGCTGGCAGATCATGCCGGGCGGCTTTGCCCGCATCGGCGCCGGCGACGACGCCGCCGCGATCGCCATGCAGTCGGGCGGGGCGGCGGCAGACGTCTGGATCGTCAGCGACAAGCCGGTCGAGCGCCATACTCTGCTGCCTGCCGAAGGAAGCTTCACCCGCAATATGCCGGGCAGCCTGCCAAGTCGGGCGGCCGACAATCTCTTCTGGCTCGGCCGCTATATCGAGCGCGCCGAAGGAGCGCTGCGCATCCTTCGCGCCTGGCACGCCCGTTACGCCGAAGCCGCCGATCCGAGTCAGCCGCTGCTTGCCGATGTTTCGGAATATCTCGCCGCCGTCGACATCGCCACGGAAGAAGCCGTTCCTGAAACGCTGCTGCGCAACATCGACAGCGCCGTCTATTCCGCCAGCAATATCCGCGACCGGTTCTCGCCAGATGGCTGGCTGGCGCTTAACGACTTGGCCAAGACCGCCCACCGCTTCCATGTCAGCGTTGCAGCAGGCGACGACGCTAGCCATGCCATGACGATCTTGCTGCGCAAGCTCGCGGGCTTCGCAGGTCTCGTGCATGAAAACATGTATCGCTTCACCGGATGGCGCTTCCTCTCGCTCGGTCGCTATATCGAGCGCGGCCTGCACATGACCCGTCTTCTCGGCCATATGTCTGGCTCCGATGCCCCTGATGGCGCGCTGGATATGCTCCTCGAAATCGGCGACAGCGTCATGACCCACCGCCGACGGTACAACGTCAACACCGCCCGCCTGACCGTGACGGACCTTCTGGCGCTCGACCCGCTGAACCCGCGTTCGGTTCTCTTCCAGATGAACGAGATCCATCGCGAGGTCGAGCAGCTGCCGAACGCCTTCGTCAACGGCCAGATGTCGCCATTCTACCGCGAGGCCATGCGCCTGCATTCCGGCCTCGCCGTCATGACGCCCGAAACGATGACCGGCGAGTTCTACAAGAAGTTTGAACGCGAGCTCGAGCAGCTGTCCGACCTTCTTGCCCAGACCTACCTCGGGTGACCGCCGTGCTCTACGACCTCACCCTGCACATGGGATACACCTACGACACGCCGGCTTCGGGCGCGCGCCACATCATTCGGCTGATGCCGCTTTCGCTGCCCGACCGGCAGCGGCTGGTCGCAGGCTCGATTACCATATCTCCGTCGCCGGACGAGCAATCGCATTTCACCGATTTCTTCCTCCATCCGGCAACATCCTTCCTGCTGCGGTCGCCGCACGAGACGTTGGATATCCGCATGCAGGCCCGCGTGCAGGTCGATAGCCGTTCGATCGCCGCCGATTTCTCGCCGGTCCTCGACCGCCTGCCGAAGGAGGTCGCTGGCGTCTGGTCGCTGGAGCCTGACTCTCCACATCATTTCCTCGCCGGCAGCCCTCGTCTCGCGGAAACCCGCGCCATTTCGGACTATGCCAGGGACTGTGCGCTACCCGGCCTTACCGTGCTGCAGATCGCCAATGCCTTGTGCGCCCGCATCAACAGGGATTTCACCTACGATACGGAAGCGACGACGGTCGATTCCACGGCTCTCGACGCCTTCACCCTGAAACGCGGCGTCTGCCAGGATTTCGTCCATGTGATGATCCTGGCGCTCCGCAGCCTCGGCATCCCGGCAGGCTATGTCTCCGGCTTCCTGCGCACTATCCCACCACCCGGCAAGGAACGGCTCGAAGGCGCTGATGCCATGCATGCCTGGGTCCGTGTCTGGTGTGGTGAAACACTGGGCTGGATCGAACTCGACCCGACCAACGACATGCCCGCCGGCACCGACCACATCGTCGTCGCCTATGGCCGCGACTATTCCGACGTCGCCCCTGTTATCGGCGTCCTGAAAAGTTACGGCGGCCATCGCGCCGTGCAGGCCGTCGACGTTATTCCGATCAAGTGATCGGAAAACAGGAACCGGCTGCTTTCTGAGTCTTGCGACTAGCACGGCAAACCCTGTCTCCTATCTTTCTGACTGCTTGAATCCCGAAATCAACCGACCTTGGCGGAAGCATCCGCATGTCTTCCTGGCCTCTGTACCGGAACGTGCCAATGGCGACGGCAAGTGTGTAGGACCGACGCAGAACCCACTGCCACAGACGTTAATGCGCAAAAGCGCCAGCTGTCCTCTTGGCGAGAAGGTTATCCGGCAAACGCAGTAGATCATGTCCCGAAATCGCAAGTTATCTGCAATTTTAGCGATTACCTTAAGACCTGTGGTAACAACCGCGCTGTAGATATGGAAACAGCATAAATCCTCTCTTGCTGCAGGTGACATGATGTCTCCCATATCTTTTCTGTGCGCCAACATTACGCGCGTCTTGCGCGATCGTTCTGGCAATTTCGCCATGATGACGGCGATTTTGATGCCGGTCGCGATTGGCGCCGCCGGGCTCGCCGTCGATGTATCCAACATGATGCTTTCGCAACGTCAGTTGCAGGAAGCCTCCGATTCGGCTGCTCTTGCCGCAGCCTCCGCGCTCGTCGCCGAAAAGGTCGACGTGAATGGCGCCAAGGAGCTCGCCAAGAACTTTGTCGTCGGCCAGATGTCAAACTACATTGACGATTCGGACACCATCGCGGCTCTAAAGGATGCAATGTCTGTTGTTGTCACAGAAACTGCATCCGGTTCGGGCGGCAAGACTTATAAAGTTGAGGTCAAAACTGCCTACAACATGGACAATAGCGCGCTGATGCGCGCCTTGGGCAAGGAAAGCACGCAAATCGGCTCATTGTCCAAGACGGAGAGCAGTACCGAAAATACCGTCACAAAGAGCTCGCTCTCGATGTATCTCGTTCTCGACCGTTCGGGCTCGATGGCCCAGGATACGACGACCTCGCATACGTACACGGAAAGCTACAACTGTGGCTCGAAAAGGAACCCGAAGACCTGCGAGCGAACCGTTACGGACTACTACACCAAGATCGAGGCATTGAAGCTTGCCGTTTCGAGCCTTTTGGCCCAGTTGAATACCGCCGATCCCAATCTGCAATACGTCCGCACCGGCAGCGTCTCTTACAATATCGAAATGCAGCCGGCGTTGAATCTGGCCTGGGGAACGTCTGCCGTGTCAACCTACGTCAACGCTCTGACCGCGACAGGCGGGACAGATTCAAGCGATGCCTTTAAGACGGCATATAACAAGATTACCGACCCGGCCGAGAATACAGCGCACTTGACCAAGAACGGCCTGACGCCCGACAAATACATTGTCTTCATGACGGACGGCGACAACAATTACATTGCAGCCGATACTGAAACCAAACAGTGGTGCGACTTGGCGCGCGACAACAATATCACGGTCTATACGGTTGCGTTCATGGCTCCCGATCGCGGCAAGGCGCTGCTAAGCTACTGCGCGACGAGCTCTTCAACCTATTTCGCAGCCGAGAACATGGCCTCGCTCGTATCAGCCTTTAAGATAATCGGCTCATCGGCCGCCAAGCAGAGCATACGTCTGACCCAATAAATTAGGCGCTCATCTATCAAGCAAAAGCCGCTCCGGAACAACCCGGGGCGGCTTTTCGTTTAGGGCTAATCTCGCGCATCAGACTGGGAAAACCAATTGAAATCAAGTCCCTTATGCCGGTGAACACGACGGTTTCGCAATTTTTTGCTTTCGCTAAATCCCCTGTTGCAAGTGCTTGGTAACGATGCATAAACTGCCGTGACCGGCGTGCGTGCAAAGTCGGCTTCGTCAGACGTAACGCACTGAAACTAAATCAAAATTGGCGAGATATGACGATGACCCCCGTTTCCAAGCCGACCATCCCTTCTCCCGCCCCGCGCAGTTCCCGCCCGGAAATTCTAGCCGAAGAAATCATCGAACGCCTGACTTACCGCATCGGCAAGGATGCAAAAGTTGCCAAGCCGCATGACTGGCTGACGGCGACGATCCTCGTCGTTCGCGACCGCATCATTGACAAATGGATGGAATCGACGCGCAAGGTCTACGCGACAGGCGACAAGCGCGTTTACTACCTGTCGCTTGAGTTCCTGATCGGCCGCCTGATGCGCGATGCCGTCACGAACATGGGCCTGATGGAGCAGGTGCGCGATGCGCTTGCCTCCCTCGGCGTCGATGTCAACGTGATCGCCGGCCTCGAGCCGGATGCTGCTCTCGGCAACGGCGGCCTCGGGCGCCTCGCGGCCTGTTTCATGGAAAGCATGGCAACAGTCGAAGTGCCGGCCTATGGCTACGGCATCCGTTATGTCCACGGCCTATTCCGTCAGCAGCTTGCCGACGGCTGGCAAGTGGAATTGCCGGAAAGCTGGCTGGCGCATGGCAACCCTTGGGAATTTGAACGCCGCGAAAGCGCCTATGAAATCGGCTACGGCGGCACTGTCGACGTCGCCAACAACGGCGAAGGCGAGCCGCGCTATGTCTGGAAGCCGGCAGAGCGCGTCATCGCCGCTGCCTTCGACACACCGGTGGTCGGCTGGCGCGGCAGGCGCGTCAACACGCTGCGTCTCTGGTCGGCCCAGCCGATCGACCCTATCCTGCTCGACGCCTTCAATGCCGGCGACCATATCGGTGCTCTGCGCGAAAGCAACAAGGCCGAAAGCCTGACGCGCGTGCTCTACCCGGCAGATGCGACGCCGGCCGGACAGGAGCTGCGCCTTCGCCAGGAATTCTTCTTCTCCTCCGCCTCGCTTCAGGACATCCTGCGCCGCCACCTACAGCAGTATGACGATTTCACCTCGCTGCCGGACAAGGTGGCGATCCAGCTGAATGACACGCACCCCGCCGTTTCGGTTGCCGAGCTGACGCGCCTGCTCTGTGACGTTCACGGCATGGATTTCGAGCAGGCCTTCGATATCGTCCGCCGCACGATTTCCTACACCAACCACACGCTCCTGCCGGAAGCTCTCGAAACCTGGCCGATCCCGCTCTTCGAACGGCTGCTGCCGCGTCACATGCAGCTGATCTACGCGATCAATGCCAAGATTCTGCTTGAGGCCCGCAGGGAAAAAAACTTCTCCGACACCGAAATCCGGGCGATCTCGCTGATCGACGAGAGCGGCGACCGCCGGGTGCGGATGGGCAATCTCGCCTTCGTCGGCTCGCATTCGATCAACGGCGTATCCGCCTTGCATACCGAACTCATGAAGGTCACGGTCTTTGCGGACCTGCACAAGCTCTATCCGAACCGCATCAACAACAAGACGAACGGCATCACCCCACGCCGCTGGCTGCAGCAATGCAACCCCGGGCTTACCAGCCTTATCCGCGAGGCGATCGGCGAAGAATTCATGGATGACGCCGAAAAGCTCAAGCCGCTCGAAAAATTCGCCACTGATCCGAGCTTCCAGGAAAAGTTCGGCTCCGTGAAGCGCGCGAACAAGGTGGCGCTTTCCAATCTTGTCGCCAGCCGCATGGGCGTGAAGCTTGATCCTTCCGCGATGTTCGACATTCAGATCAAGCGCATCCACGAGTACAAGCGCCAATTGCTCAACATTGTCGAGGCGGTCGCCCTCTACGACCAGATCCGTTCACATCCCGAACTCGACTGGGTCCCGCGCGTGAAGCTGTTTGCCGGCAAGGCGGCGCCGAGTTATCACAATGCCAAGCTCATCATCAAACTCATCAACGACGTCGCCCGCACGATCAACAACGACCCGGCCGTCCGCGGCCTCCTGAAAGTGGTCTTCGTGCCCAATTACAACGTGTCGCTTGCCGAGGTCATGGTGCCCGCCGCCGACCTCTCCGAGCAGATTTCGACGGCCGGCATGGAAGCCTCCGGCACCGGCAATATGAAGTTCGGTTTGAACGGAGCGCTCACGATCGGCACCCTGGACGGGGCGAATGTCGAGATGCGCGATAATGTCGGCGCCGACAATATCGTCATCTTCGGCCTGCGCGCCGATGAGGTCGCCGATGCCCGCACCGATGGACACAACCCACGCGCCATCATCGAAAGCTCACGGGAACTGTCGCAGGCTCTGGCTTCGATTGCCGGCGGCGTCTTCTCGCCGGATGACCGCAATCGCTACGCCCAGCTGATCGATGGCATTTATTCGCACGACTGGTTCATGGTCGCCGCCGATTTCGACGCTTATGCAGCCGCCCAGCGGGACGTAGACCAGATCTGGAACAAGCCGTCCTCCTGGTATGCCAAGACCATCAACAATACCGCGCGAATGGGCTGGTTCTCCTCCGACCGCACGATCAGGCAGTATGCCGATGAAATCTGGAGAGCCGGATGAAAACGCCGAAAGCCGCCCTTGAAGTAAAGCGTCCCTGGGAAATTTCGGCAGACGAAATCACGGCAATCCTTGCCGGCTCGCACGCGAACCCATTTGCCGTGCTCGGCGTGCATGAGGCAGGCGACAGCTACGCTGCCCGCTGCTTCATTCCCGGCGCCGAAGAAGTCACCGCCTTGACGCTCGATGGCAGCGTTATTGGCGAACTGACGCAGCTCCATCCGGATGGCTTTTTTGCTGGCCCGGTCGCGCTGGCGAAACGGCAGCCGGTGCGCTACCGCGCCCGGCGCGACGATGCGGAATGGGCCGTCACCGACCCGTACAGCTTCGGCCCCGTACTCGGCCCGATGGACGATTACTACGCGCGTGAAGGCTCGCATCTCCGCCTCTTCGACAAGATGGGGGCGCACTGGATCAAGCATGAAGGCGCGCAGGGAATCCATTTTGCCGTCTGGGCGCCCAATGCCCAGCGCGTTTCCGTCGTCGGCGATTTCAACAATTGGGACGGACGCCGACATGTGATGCGTTTTCGCGCCAGCGCCGGCATATGGGAAATCTTTGCGCCGGATGTCCCCACGGGCGTCCCTTACAAGTTCGAGATCCGCGGCCATGACGGCGTTCTCCTGCCGCTGAAAGCCGATCCTTTTGCGCGGCGCAGCGAATTTCGTCCGAAGACCGCCTCCGTCGTGGCGCCTGAGCTTTTACAGGAATGGCAGGACGAAGACCATCTCAAACACTGGAGCGAAACCGACAAGCGCCGCCAGCCGATCTCGATCTATGAGGTGCATGCCGGTTCATGGCAGCGCCACCAGGATGGCTCCTTCCTCTCCTGGGATGAGCTTGCCTCCAGCCTCATCCCCTACTGCGTCGACATGGGTTTCACTCATATCGAATTCCTTCCGATCACCGAACATCCCTACGACCCGTCGTGGGGCTACCAGACCACCGGGCTTTACGCGCCGAGCGCCCGCTTCGGCGAACCGGAGGGTTTTGCCCGTTTCGTCAACGGCTGCCACAAGGTCGGCATCGGCGTCATTCTCGACTGGGTGCCCGCGCACTTCCCCACCGACGAACACGGCCTCGGCTGGTTCGACGGCACCGCACTTTACGAGCATGAGGATCCGCGCAAAGGTTTCCACCCGGATTGGAATACGGCGATCTACAATTTCGGCCGTACCGAAGTTCAATCCTATCTCGTCAACAACGCGCTCTATTGGGCGGAGAAATTCCATCTCGACGGCCTGCGTGTCGATGCCGTCGCCTCGATGCTCTATCTCGATTACTCGCGCAACCACGGCGAATGGATTCCGAACGAATACGGCGGCAACGAAAACCTCGAGGCGGTCCGCTTCCTTCAGGACATGAACACCCGCATCTATGCCGAGCACCCGGGCGTCATGACCATTGCCGAGGAATCAACCTCCTGGCCGAAGGTCTCGCAGCCGGTGCATGAAGGCGGCCTGGGCTTTGGCTTCAAGTGGAACATGGGCTTCATGCACGACACGCTGAGCTACATGAAGCGTGATCCGATATATCGCAGGCATCACCACAACGAACTGACCTTCGGCCTGCTCTACGCCTATTCGGAAAACTTTGTACTGCCACTCTCTCATGACGAAGTGGTGCACGGCAAAGGTTCGCTGATCGCAAAGATGCCTGGCGACGACTGGCAGAAATTCGCAAACCTGCGCGCCTATTATGCCTTCATGTGGGGCTACCCCGGCAAGAAACTGCTCTTCATGGGCCAGGAATTTGCGCAATGGAGCGAATGGAGCGAGGCAACCTCGCTCGACTGGAACCTGCTGCAATACAGCATGCACGAAGGCATGCGCCGTCTCGTACGCGACCTCAACCTCACCTACCGCTCCAAGCCGGCGCTGCACGCGCGCGATTGCGAAGGCGACGGTTTCGAATGGCTGATCGCCGACGATCACGAAAACTCCGTCTTTGCATGGCTGCGCAAGGCACCGGATCACAAGCCCATCGCCGTCATCACCAATTTCACGCCGGCTTACCGCGAGAACTATTCCATCCGCCTGCCGTTCGAAGGCCGCTGGCGGGAAATCCTGAATACCGATGCCGATATCTACGGCGGCAGCGGCAAGGGAAATGGCGGGCGCGTGCAGGCCGTCAACGCAGGCGGCAGCATCGTTGCGTCGATCACCTTGCCGCCGCTAGCGACGATCATGCTTGAACCTGAGACTTGAAGACTGGTGGGAGGAGTAGAAAATGGTAGAAAAGCGCATTCAGCCACTTGCCCGCGACGCAATGGCCTATGTTCTGGCCGGCGGCAGGGGAAGCCGCCTCAAGGAACTCACCGACCGGCGCGCCAAGCCGGCGGTCTATTTCGGGGGCAAATCACGCATTATCGACTTTGCACTGTCGAACGCGCTGAATTCCGGCATCCGCCGCATCGGCGTCGCGACGCAGTATAAGGCTCACTCTCTGATCCGCCATATGCAGCGTGGCTGGAATTTCTTGCGTCCCGAGCGAAACGAGAGCTTCGACATCCTGCCGGCCAGCCAGCGCGTCTCGGAAACGCAATGGTACGAAGGCACTGCCGACGCCGTCTATCAGAACATCGACATCATCGAGGATTACGGCGTCGAGTACATGGTCATCCTTGCAGGCGATCATGTCTACAAGATGGATTACGAGTGGATGCTGCAGCAGCACGTCGATTCGGGCGCGGATGTCACCATTGGCGTCCTGGAAGTGCCGCGCATGGAAGCCGTGGGCTTCGGCGTTATGCATGTGGACAAGGCCGACCGGATCATCGATTTCGTCGAAAAGCCCGCCAATCCGCCAGGCATTCCGGACAAACCTGACTTTGCGCTGGCGTCCATGGGGATCTATGTCTTCCACACCAAGTTCCTGATCGACGCATTGCGCCGCGACGCAGCCGATCCGAATTCCAGCAAGGATTTCGGCAAGGATATCATCCCCTATATCGTGAAGAACGGTAAGGCGGTCGCCCACCGCTTCGGCCAGTCCTGCGTCCGCTCGGATTTCGAACATGAACCATATTGGCGCGACGTCGGAACGATCGAAGCATATTGGCAGGCGAATATCGATCTGACGGCGATCGTCCCGGAACTGGATATTTATGACAAATCCTGGCCGATCTGGACCTATGCGGAGATCCTGCCGCCGGCAAAATTCGTCCATGACGACGAAGACCGCCGTGGCTCGGCCACCTCCTCGGTCGTCGCCGGCGATTGCATCATCTCCGGCGCCACGCTTCACAAAAGCCTTCTTTTCACCGGTGTTCGTGCTAACTCCTATTCCAAATTGGAGGGCGCCGTCGTCCTGCCGAGCGTGAAGGTCGGCCGGCGCGCGCAATTGAAAAACGTCGTGATCGATCATGGCGTCGTCATTCCGGAGGGCCTTGTCGTCGGCGAGGATCCGGAACTCGATGCCAAGCGGTTCCGGCGGACGGAAAGCGGTATTTGCCTGATTACGCAACCGATGATCGATAAGTTGGATCTTTAGACATATGAAAGTTCTTTCGGTTTCGTCCGAAGTCTTCCCTTTGATCAAGACAGGGGGCCTTGCCGACGTGGCCGGCGCCCTGCCAATCGCACTCAAGCGGTTCGGCATTGAAACGAAGACCCTCATGCCCGGCTACCCGGCAGTCATGAAGGTCATTCGCGATCCGGTCGTTCGCCTGCAGTTCGATGATCTGCTGGGAGCGCCCGCGACGGTGCTGGAAGTGGAATATGAAGGTCTCGATATCCTCGTTCTCGACGCCCCTGCATATTACGATCGTGCGGGCGGTCCCTATCTCGACCACACGGGAAAGGACTACGTCGACAACTGGCGGCGTTTCGCGGCGCTATCGCTGGCAGCTGCCGAAATCGCCGCGGGCCTTATGCCAAACTGGCGACCGGACCTCGTACATGCCCACGACTGGCAGGCTGCCATGACGCCGGTCTATATGCGCTACTATCCCACACCCGAGCTGCCGACCGTTCTCACAATCCACAACATGGCATTCCAGGGCCAGTTCAGCGCCGACATCTTCCCGAGCCTGCGGCTGCCGCCGCATGCGTTCTCGACTGAAAGCATCGAATATTACGGCCATATCGGCTTCCTGAAAGGTGGCCTTCAGACCGCGCACGCAATTACCACCGTAAGCCCCACCTACGCCGAGGAAATCCTGACGAATGAGTTCGGCATGGGGCTGGAAGGTGTCATCGCCAGCCGCCGCGACGTGCTGCACGGCATCGTCAACGGCATTGATGCTGAAGTTTGGAATCCGGCAACCGATCCGGTCGTCCACACACACTACGGCGTCACGACACTTAAAAATCGCGAAGAGAACCGCAAATCGATCGCCGAATTCTTCCGCCTGCATGATGACGGCGCGCCGATCTTCAGCATCATCAGCCGCCTTACCTGGCAAAAGGGCATGGACGTGATCGCTGCGACCTCCGACGCAATCGTCGCCCTCGGCGGCAAGCTTGCCGTCCTCGGATCCGGCGATCCAGCGCTTGAAGGTTCGCTGCTTGCCGCAGCCGCCCGTCATCCCGGCCGCATCGGCGTCTCGATCGGATATAACGAGCCGATGTCGCACCTAATGCAGGCCGGCTGCGATGCCATCATCATCCCCTCGCGTTTCGAACCTTGCGGTCTCACCCAGCTTTACGGCTTGCGTTATGGATGCGTGCCGATCGTGGCACGCACCGGCGGTCTCAACGATACCGTGATCGATGCCAATCACGCCGCGCTTGCAGCGAAAGTCGCAACGGGGATACAGTTTTCTCCCGTCACCGCAGAGGGTATGTTGCAGGCAATCCGGCGTGCACTACATCTCTTCGCGGACCAAAAAGTCTGGACCCAATTGCAAAAGCAGGGCATGAAATCGGATGTCTCGTGGGAGAAGAGCGCCGAGCGCTACGCTGCCCTCTATTCAAGCCTCGCCCCGAAAGGCAAGTGACAGAAATGAACAAATCTGTATCCACAACGCCCTACCAGGACCAGAAACCCGGCACTTCGGGTCTCAGGAAGAAGGTCCCGGTCTTCCAGCAGCCGAACTATGCTGAGAACTTCATCCAATCGATTTTTGATTCTCTGGAAAGCTATCAGGGCAAGTGCCTCGTCATTGGCGGCGACGGACGCTATTACAACCGCGAGGTCATCCAGAAGGCGATCAAGATGGCCGCCGCCAACGGCTTCGGAAAGGTCATCGTTGGCAAAGGCGGCATTCTTTCGACCCCTGCTGCCTCGCACGTCATTCGTAAATACAAGGCTTTTGGCGGCATCATCCTTTCTGCCAGCCACAATCCCGGCGGCCCGACTGAAGATTTCGGCATCAAATACAATGTCAACAACGGCGGACCGGCACCGGAAAAGATCACCGACGCGATCTATGCGCGCACCAGGGTGATCGACAGCTACAAGATCGCCGATTTCCCGGACGTGAACCTCGATCGCATCGGCAAGGAAGAACTGCCCGGCGGCATGATGCTTTCGGTCATCGACTCGGTCGAGGACTATACCGCGCTGATGGAGGAGCTCTTCGATTTCGGCGCGATCCGCAATCTGATCAGCCTCGGCTTCCGCATCGCCTTCGATGCGATGAGTGCCGTTACCGGCCCCTATGCCAAGGAAATCTTCGAAAACCGTCTTGGCGCGCCGCTCGGCTCGGTGCGCAATTTCATGCCGCTGCCGGATTTCGGCGGGCATCATCCGGATCCGAACCCTGTCCACTGCAAGGAACTCTATGACGAGATGATGGGTGAGGACGCGCCCGATTTCGGCGCCGCTTCGGACGGCGACGGCGACCGCAACCTCATCATCGGCCGCGGCATCTTCGTCACCCCATCAGACAGCCTGGCGATCCTCGCAGCCAACGCCAATCTTGCGCCGGGATATTCGGGCGGCCTGGCAGGCATCGCACGCTCCATGCCGACCAGCGGTGCTGCCGACCGTGTCGCCGAAAAACGCGGCATCGGCATGTACGAAACGCCGACCGGCTGGAAGTTCTTCGGCAATCTGCTCGATGCCGGCATGGCAACGATCTGCGGCGAGGAGAGCGCCGGGACGGGCTCCAGCCACGTCCGCGAGAAGGACGGCCTCTGGGCCGTACTCCTCTGGCTGAACATCCTTGCCGTCCGCGGCGAAAGCGTTCAGGACGTCGTTACCCAGCATTGGCAGACCTATGGGCGCAACTACTATTCCCGCCATGACTATGAAGGCGTGGATACCGATGCTGCAAACGGCCTGATCGATAATTTGCGCAGCCAGCTTGCAGCCCTGCCGGGCAAGACCTTCGGCGGCTTGACCGTCGAAAAGGCGGACGACTTCGCTTATCACGATCCGGTCGACAGGTCGGTCAGCGAACATCAGGGTATTCGTATTCTCTTTTCGGGCGGCTCGCGTGTCGTGTTTCGCCTCTCCGGCACCGGGACGTCCGGTGCGACGCTACGTGTTTACCTGGAGCGTTACGAGCCAGATTCGACCCGGCACAACATCGAGACGCAGGAGGCGCTGGCCGACCTGGTCGCCGCCGCGGAAAGCATCGCCGACATCGGCAAGCGCACGGGCCGTGATGCACCTTCGGTGATCACCTGATCGGAGGCTCATGCGGGCGGACAATAGGGCTAAAGGGGGCGCGATCCTTTTCGAAACCGGCGTCGAATTCGTCGTCTGGTCGCAGCATGCCGCAGAGATCCAGCTCTGCCTCTTCGATGAAGACGGCGACAAGGAACTCGCGCGCCTGCCGATGGCGCGCGAAAACGGCCATGTGCACCGCCTTTTCGTCGACGGCCTGAAGGAAGGCGCCTGTTACGGCATTCGGGCCGACGGCATCTATGCTCCGGAAAACGGTCTCTGGTTCGATCCGTCCAAGCTTCTGGTCGACCCGTACGCCAAACAGCTTGACCGGCCCTTCCGCCATGATCCGCGTCTCGGCATCTTCGGCGAAGACACGCAGAACCTGGTGCCGAAGGCGAGGGTGACCCGCGATACGAAAGTGACGGTGGAGAAACCTCTCTTCAAGCCAGGCGGGTTTATCTATGAAGTCGCGGTCAAACCCTTCACGATCCTCCACCCGGACGTTCCCGAGAAACAGCGCGGCACCGTCGCCGCCCTTGCCCATCCTTCAGTGATCGCTCATCTCAAACGGATCGGTGTCGATGCGGTCGAGCTGATGCCGATCACCGCTTGGATCGACGAGCGCCATTTGCCGCCTCTCGGGCTAGCAAACGGGTGGGGTTACAATCCCGTTGCCTTCATGGCGCTCGATCCGCGCCTCGTGCCGGGCGGCATGGCCGAACTACGCGATACGGTTGCGAAGCTTCGGGCCGAAGGCATCGGCGTCATTCTTGATCTCGTCTTCAACCATACCGGCGAGAGCGACCGTTACGGCACGACGCTGTCGCTGCGCGGCCTCGACAATCTCTCCTTCTACCGGCATCTGCCCGGCCGACCAGGCGAGCTCGTCAACGATACCGGGACCGGCAATACCGTCGCCTGCGATCATCCCTATGTCCGCCAGCTCATCATCGACAGCCTCCGACATTTCGTCCTCGGCGCCGGCGTCGATGGTTTCCGCTTCGATCTGGCGCCTGTTCTCGGCCGCACCGCAAACGGCTTCGAGGCCCATGGAGGGACACTATCCGCGATCCTCGACGATGAGGTGCTTGCCGAGCGCATCATGATCGCCGAACCTTGGGATATCGGTCCGGGCGGCTATCAACTCGGCAATTTTCCAGCTCCCTTCCTCGAATGGAACGACCGCGTTCGCGACGATATCCGCTGCTATTGGCGCGGTGACGACTGGAAGACCGGACCGCTCGCAACAGCACTGGCCGGCTCCTCCGACATTTTCTTGCGAAAGGGCGGAACGGAGACGCGCAGCGTCAATTTCCTGGCGGCCCATGACGGTTTCACGCTGAAGGATCTCGTTGCCTACAGTCATAAGCACAACGAAGCGAACGGCGAGGAAAACCGCGATGGCCACAACGAGAACCATTCGTGGAACAACGGCATCGAGGGCGAAACGCGCTATCCCGATATCATCGAGAAGCGCCGTGGCGATCTGAAGGCGCTGATCTCTACGCTCTTTGCGAGCCGCGGCAGCATCATGCTGACGGCGGGGGATGAAGGTGGGCGAACACAGCGCGGCAACAACAACGCCTATTGCCAGGACAACGAAATCACCTGGGTCGACTGGAACGCGCTGGATGAAGAATTGATCGCCCACACCGCCTTCGTGGCAGCATTGCGAAAGCGCTTCTGCGTCTTCTCCGGATCCGGCTTCTTCGACGGCAACGGCGATATCGAATGGATATCATCCTCGGGCAATCCGATGACCGTTGGCGAGTGGGAGACTGCGAATTTTTCCACGCTCGGCATGCTGCTCACAACGCACGACCGCGATAGCCGCAGACAGGTGCGTCTGGCCGTGCTCTTCAACCGATCGAACAATGCGATGGACTTCCTCCTCCCGCCCCCAGACACTGCCGCGTGGCGGCTGCTGAGCGCGTCCGGCAGCTCCGGAAAGCTTGGCGCAGCAGTGACCGTTCCGCCGCGGTCGGCCATCTTTTGCGTCGGGAATTGATTCAAGCCGCAACGAATATCAATCGTTGTCGTAATTGTCATAAATCCACTGTAAGCAATTGAGTAGGCGGCTTTTTTCATGGGGAATTTATGGTCAGGGAAATTTCGCTCGCGGAAGTCCGCGGGCTCATTGGCACGAAAACAGGGCTTTCAGATTGGATTCTTGTCGATCAGGCGATGATCGACGCTTTTGCGCACGCCACCAACGACCATCAGTTCATCCATACCGATCCCGCCCGCGCGACAACCGAAAGCTCCTTCGGCGGCACGATCGCCCATGGTTTCCTGACGCTCTCTCTTCTTTCCACAATGAACTACAATGCGTTGCCCAAAATCCGCGAGCAGACGATGGGTATCAACTATGGATTCGACAAGGTGCGCTTCATGGCGCCGGTCAGATCCGGCACCCGCATCCGCGGCCATTTCGTCCTCGCCGACGCACGCTTTCGCGGCGCCAGCATGTTGATGACCACATATGAAGTGTCCATCGAGATCGAGAATGAGAAGAAGCCCGCGCTTACTGCGAACTGGATCACCATCATCCAGTTCGACGCGAAGGACCGGCCGGAGGAAACCTGAGGAGCAGGCTCTTTGGAGCCAAAGCCACTGATGGCGCGGAGTTGACGCTGTTCGTATGGCGGGAATTTTGCGAACGCGCAGTTCCGCCCGCGATCAATGGCCCCTCCGTTTCACAGGCCATTGGATTGCTGAAAGCGGCTATGCGTCCTTAGCCGCTCGCGCGATTTCACGGCCAGCCCGTCAGTGCCCCGCGTCTTCTGCCGCCTCGGCCAGCAGACCGAAGACATAGTCGGAAAACGACCGCCAGCATTCGACCCGGAACGTGTCGTCCTCGGTGCGGAAGAACACGACTTCCGCCTTGCCGAACAGCGTGCGCGAGCAGGCGCCGACCGGAAATGTGCCGATCGACAGGTCCTGCGGGCAGCCGCCCGAAAGCGCGGCTTCGGCGCCGGGGCCGGAGACGATGATGCCGACATTGCGATGGGAGACATCCGTCGCCGAATGAAGGAGGCTGACACCTGAAAACAAGGCCATCAAATCTGCGCCGTCTTCATCGATCACCAGCCATTCGTCGGGGCCGAGCCAGAGCGCCGAGCGTCCGCCCTCGCGGCCCGAGGTCTTCGGCGCATCCGGGATCGTGACACCGAGAGCCGATGAAAGAGCCTTGAGCGAACCTGCCGGCGCCCTCAGCGCCACCCGACTCGCCGCCGGCGCAGGCGTCAGCCGTACAGTGGCAGAACCGCCGTGGTTGCCCGAAAGAGCGGATTTGCGAATTGCCATATCAACCATTGATCCGGCCTCCATCTTTGTCAAAGAACACCATATCCGTCACTTCAACGGCGATCGTCTTGTCCGGCATCGGTACGTAAAGAGTCTCGCCTATGCGCGCCCGGCCGCCGGCGACCAGCGCGAAGGCGATCGACTTGCCGAGGTTTTCCGACCAGTAGGACGAGGTCACATGACCAAGCATGGTCATCGGTTTCGGCTCGTTCGGATTGGCGACGATCTGTGCGCCCTCTTCGAGTACCAGCTTCGTATCCTTCGTAACGAGACCGACAAGCTGCTTGCGGCCTTCCCTGACGAGATCGGGACGCTTGAGCCCCCGAATGCCAACAAAATCGGTCTTCTTCTTTGAAACGGCCCAAGAAAGACCTGCGTCATCCGGCGTAACCGTGCCATCCGTATCCTGTCCAACGATGATATAGCCCTTTTCGGCGCGAAGAACGTGCATCGTCTCGGTGCCGTAGACGCAGGCGCCGAGCGGCTCGGCATTCGCCCAGACAGCTTCGAGCACCGACTGGCCGAAATCGGCTGGAACGTTGATTTCGAAGCCGACTTCGCCAGTAAACGACACTCGGAAGAGGCGCGCAGGCACGCCGCAGACCTTGCACTCGCCAACGCTCATATGCGGGAAGGCCTCGTTGGAAATATCGAGCCCCTCAACGAGCGGTGCGACGATCTCGCGCGCCTTGGGACCTTGCACGGCAATCACAGCCCATTGCTCGGTAACGGAGGTCAGCCACACCTTCAGGTGCGGGAACTCCGTCTGCAGATAGTCTTCCATGTGATGAAGAACGCGCGGCGCGCCGCCTGTCGTCGTCGTCACATGGAAACGGTCATCGGCAAGACGCCCGACAACGCCGTCGTCGTACACGAAGCCGTCTTCGCGGGTCATGATGCCATAGCGGCACTTGCCGGGTTTCAGCGTGTCCCAGGCATTGGTGTACATGAGGTTCATGAACTCGGCCGCATCCGGGCCGACGACCTCGATCTTGCCGAGCGTCGAGGCATCAAAAACGCCTGCGATATCGCGAGCCGTTTTGCATTCGCGGGCAACTGACTGATGCATCGTTTCGCCGGCGCGCGGATAGAACCAGGCACGTTTCCAGTTGCCGACGTCTTCGAACACAGCGCCATGCGCCTCTTCCCACTGATGCATCGGCGTCTTACGCGCGGGGTCGAAGAGCTCGCCGCGCGAATGGCTGATCAGCGTGCCATAGGTGACCGGCGTATAGGGCGCACGGAAGGTCGTGAGGCCGACCTGCGGGATTTCCTTGCCGAGCATTTCAGCGGCGATCGCCAGACCGTGCATGTTGGAGAGCTTGCCCTGGTCGGAGGCCATGCCGTTCGTCGTGAAACGCTTGATGTGCTCGATCGAGTGCATGCCCTCGCGCACCGCAAGACGGATATCCTTGGCGCAGACATCGTGCTGGAAGTCGATGAAGGCCTTGGCGCTCGTCTCCGGGCCGGCACCTTCGGCAGCACCGATCATACCTCCGGTCCAGTCATAGGCCTGCTCGGCCGAGATGCTGATCTTGCCACTGCCCGATTTTCCGACGGCCTGCGCCATCAGCTCGCCGGCAGCAAGAGACTCTTCGATCGTCTGCTGCAGGCCGTCCGTGCCGTTGCAGGCGCCGACCGACAGGCAGTCCTGCGCATAGGTGCCGGGCAGGAAGCGCTGGCTTTCCGGCTCGAACTTCACCTTGCCGCGCGACTGCGAGAAAAGGTGCACCGACGGCGTCCAGCCGGCCGAAACCAGCAATGCATCGATTGCAATCTTGCGTGGCGAGCCGCCACCGTTGCGGGCCACGGTCATCGATGAGACGCGGAGCTTGCCGGAAGTATTAATGACCGATTGTCCAGCCAGCACCTCGATACCGAGCGAACGCGCTTCGGCAAGGACTGCAGCCCCCGGTGTCTGGCGGCAATCGACGATCGCAGTGATTGCCACGCCGGCACGCTTCAGGTCGAAAGCGGCTTCATAGGCCGAATCATGGGCGGTGTAGACACCAATCCTGGCTCCGACAGCGACGCCGTAATGGTTCAGGTACGTGCGCGCAGCGGACGCCAGCATGATGCCCGGACGGTCGTTGTTTCGGAATACCATGTGGCGCTCGATTGCACCGCTGGCGAGGATCACCCGCTTGGCGCGGACCTGCCAGAGACGCTCGCGCGGCAGGTCACGGCCTGGCTTGGCGATATGGTCGGTCACGCGCTCGGCAAGAGCGATGAAATTATGATTGTAGTAGCCGAAGGCCGTCGTGCGTGTCAGAACCTGCACGTTGTCCATCGCCTTGAGCTTGGCAGCCGCCTGCTGCGCCCAGACATAGCCTTCGATGCCGTCGATCTTTACTCCGCAGTCGAAACGCAACGCACCGCCGCATTCCGGCTGCTCGTCGCAGATGATGACGCGGGCGCCCGCCTCAGCCGCGGCAAGGGCAGCGGAGAGACCGGCAACGCCTGCGCCGGCGACGAGCACGTCGCAATGCGCATAGCGGCTTGCGTAGTGATCCGGATCGGCTTCCGTCGGCGCGACGCCGAGACCGGCGGAGCGTCGGATGAGTGGCTCATAGACGTGCTTCCAGGCAGCCCTCGGCCACATGAAGGTCTTGTAGTAGAATCCGGCCGCAAAGAACGGCGAAAGCAGATTGTTGATGCCACCGACGTCAAAAGCAAGCGACGGGAAGCGGTTCTGCGACTTGACGATCATACCGTCGAAGACTTCCTGAACCGTGGCGCGCACGTTCGGCTGCTTTCGCGCCGAGTCTCGGGCGACGTCGATCAGCGCATTCGGCTCTTCCGCGCCAGCTGAAAGGATGCCGCGCGGGCGGTGGTACTTGAAGGAGCGGCCGACGAGATGCACGCCGTTGGCGATCAGGGCCGAAGCGACGGTATCGCCTTCGAGCGCGGTATAGCTCTTGCCGTCGAAAGTGAAGCGGGCGGTTCTCGCCGGCGTCAGGCGTCCCTTGCCTGGAATTCGGTTCGCGCCGCTCATTGCGCCTCTCCTTCCATCGCTTCATAGGTTTCGACGGGGGCGTGCGGGACGCTGGCAGCGCCTATTTCAGGCTTTGGCTCGCCTGCCTTGTAGGTCATGATGAATTTGTCGCTGATGGTGTCGCGCGCCGCATTGAAGAAACGGCCGCAGCCGTGGACGTGCCGCCAGCGTTCGAAGATCAGACCCTTCGGGTTGTCGCGCAGGAAGAAATAGGCCTCAAACTCCTCGTCGGAAATCGAAGCGATATTCTGGGGCCGCGCAATATGCGCGTCGCCTGCGCCACGGAATTCGAGCTCGGAACGCTCTTCCTGACAGTATGGGCAGTGGATCAGTAGCATTGGTTTCCCTTGTCGGAAGTGCGTGGTCAGTGCGCGACGGCGGCGGCTGCCGCTTCGTCGATGAGCCGTCCGGTGCGGAAGCGCTCCAGCGTCAACCCGGCATTGAACTTGTGCGGCTCGTCACGGGCGATCAGGTGCGCAAAGAGATTGGCCGAACCCGGCGTTGCCTTGAAGCCGCCCGTTCCCCAGCCGCAGTTGACGTAGAGCCCCGGAACCGGCGTCTTCGACTGGATTGCCGAACGGTCCGGCGTATTATCGACGATGCCGCCCCAGGAGCGCATCATCTTCACGCGGCGGAACATCGGAAAGAGCTCGCAAATCGCATCAAGCGTATGCGTGATGATCTGCAAGCCGCCTGTCTGCGAATAGGAATTATACTGGTCCGTGCCAGCGCCGATGACGAGCTCGCCCTTGTCGGACTGCGAGATATAGGCATGCACCGTGTTCGACATGACGACACAGGGAAAGATCGGCTTTAGTGGTTCGGAAACCAGCGCCTGCAGCGGGCTCGATTGCAGCGGCACGCGCACGTCCGCCATCTTCATCACGGTCGTCGAGTGGCCAGCCGCGGAGACACCGAGCTTCTTCGCGCCGATGAAGCCGCGATTGGTTTCGACGCCAACAACCCGCCCGTCCGGTCCGCGGCGGATGCCGGTGACTTCGCAATTCTGGATGATGTGAACGCCCCGATCCGACGCCGCACGGGCGTAACCCCAGGCGACCGCATCATGACGCGCCGTACCGCCGCGGCGCTGCAAAGCGGCGCCGTTAATCGGGTAGCGCGCCTTTGCCGAAATATCGAGCGGGGGGCAATAGGCCTTCGCCTGCTCCGGCGTCAGCCATTCATTATCGATACCATAGAGGCGGTTGGCATGGATATGGCGCTTGAAGGACTGCTGATCGTGGATGTTGTGCGAGAGCATCATCACGCCGCGCGGCGAATACATCACATTGTAATTCAGATCCTGCGACAGGTTCTCCCAGAGCTTCATAGAATGCTCGTAGATGTGCATGCTCTCTTCATAGAGATAGTTCGAGCGGATGATGGTGGTGTTACGGCCGGTGTTGCCACCGCCGAGCCAGCCTTTTTCCAACACCGCGACGTTGGTGATGCCGTGCTCCTTGGCAAGGTAGTAGGCTGCTCCCAGACCATGCCCGCCGCCGCCGATGATAATGACGTCGTATTGCGCACGCGGCTCCGGCGAAGTCCACTGCCTCTCCCAGCCCTTGTGGCCTCTGAGCGCTTCCCGTGCCACGGCAAAAACCGAGTATTTCCGCATCCGCCTTGATCTCCTTCAGGGAAAGGCATTTTCTTCGTGGCCATACAAATCGCAAATCGAAATGCGGCACAACGTTTCTTTTGCGACGCGAACGGGCTTTTGTTTGACATGGGTGGAACAAGTGGTGATGACAGCGAGGTTGTCGCATCCGCCCGGCCGCACCGGATTAGTCCGACTAACCCAAGAGGGCAGGAAGACGAGCCGCAAAACTACATGCTAATATTCCTATTCTTAGGGGTATTCCCATGTCGTATCGGCGTCTTGCCACAGCCACGGTGCTCAGCGCCGTGCTTTTCAGCCCCACGCCGGCCTCCGCAGCCGAGCAGGTTGGCCAGGCGGTCCACATCAAGACGGAAGTGACCGGTCAAACGGGACCGCTGACCGTAAATGCCGCAGTCCATCGCGACGAGCGCATTCGTACATCGAAATCCGGCCTCGGCCAGTTTCTCTTCCGTGACGGCACCAAGCTTGCGGTTGGCTGGGGTTCGTCAGTCGTCATCGACAAATACATCTTCGATGACTCTCAATCGGTGAAAAAGCTGAGCATCCGCGCAGCGAAGGGGACTTTCCGCTGGATCAGCGGCAGTTCGAAATCGTCCGCCTACCAGATCCTGACACCTGCGGGCACGATCGGCGTGCGTGGCACCGCCTTCGATTTCTATGTCGGCCCGGATGGAACGACGGCCGTCGTCATGCTGAATGGCGCCGCCCAGTTTTGCGGCCCGGGTGGCTGCCGGCAACTGACACGCCGTTGCGACTGTGTCGTTGCAACACCCAACGGCAACATGACGGATGTGGCGCCCGTCAACCAGGGCGTCCTTCGAAGACTGGGAACGCCACGCGCCCTCCCATTCCTTTCCGGCAGTCAGTCGCTTTCCGGCATGATGGGCGGCGGCTGCGGACTGATGGCGGCACTGCAGCGGCCCGATAACCTTCAGCGCCAGGCGCCGGCCGTCTCGCCTCCGCAACCGAAGCCGGAGAAACCGCATAAACCTGACAAGCCGGATAAGCCGGATAAGCCGGATAAGCCCGATAGACCACACAAACCCGACAAACCCGACAGGCCGCATAAGCCGGACAAGCAGCATGACCACGATCGGCCGCATAAATCACATGATCACCACCGGGGCGATCACGACAGAGACCGCGACGAAGGCGACCATCATCATGGCAAGGACCGCGACAGGGATCGCGGCGAACGGAACCACCATCGCTGATGCGTCATTGTGCGGGGCGCGCTTCCTCAGAAATCGGTTCATCACGGAAATGTTCGGCCCTGCGGGAAATCCGGCGATAAAACTCTGCCAGGCCGGGTGCGATCATTTTGCTCCTCAACCTGATGGCACTGACGATCCTGCGCGTGTCGGGCGAGCGCAAGCGAAGTGCCTCGATAAGCTGATCGTGGAGCTGCCGCAGCTCACCAAATTCGGCCGATTGCCTCACGCGCTCATCGCCGACGACAGCGAATAGGCGCGTCCGACTGCTCTTTCCCTTCAGGCCGATGGTGCCCGCTTTAAGCAGCGCAGCGCCTAACTGCAGCCGCGCCGTGTCCTCCGAAATCAGAATATCGAAGCCGACTTCCTTGCAGGAGGATTCGATCCGCGCAGCAACGTTCACGGCATCGCCGACGGCCGAGTAGTTGAAGCGCGTTTCGGCTCCCATATTTCCGACACAGGCAATGCCGGTATGGATGCCGATGCCGATTCCCACCGGCTGATCCTTGCCGAAGCCGAAGGCGTCGGCAGCATTGAGCTCGGCAAGCGTTTCCCGCATGGCCAGAGCGGCGCGCACCGCCTTCGTCTCGTGATCGGCAACATCGACTGGCGCATTCCAGAACGCCATGATCGAGTCGCCGATGAACTTGTCGAGCGTGCCCTCATTGGCGACGACATGGCGGCTCAGCGCGTCGAGCAGCGTGTTCAGGAATCCGACGACGGCCGTCGGCGGCAGCCGCTCACTGATTTCGGTGAAATGACGCACATCGACAAACATGACCGTCAGCTGCCGATCGTCGCCGCCAAGGCGCATTGCGTCGCGGGTATGCTCGATACGATAGAGAAGCGATGGCGACAGATACTGCCCGAATGCGCGGCGAACCTCGCGCCTTTCCCGGTCGATCACCAGGATGCGGAACGACGTCGCGGCGAAATGCGTCACTGATCCGCTGATGATCGGAGCCAGCGGATCGAAAAGAAGCCCGGCATAGGAAAAGCAGAGCCAGGAGGCGACAACAGCAAGCGCAGTAATCGCCAAACCACAGGCCAGGGCGACCGCCGGGCTGACGAAGGTCGTCAATATCACCAAAAGGCTGCCAAGCACTGCGATGGCGAATATCTCCAGGCCATCCGCCCAATCCGGCCGCGACAGATAGCGGCCGTTCAAAATCTGCTCGACGGCCTGCGCGTGCAGCGAAACGCCCGGCACATTCTCTCCAAGCGCCGTGACACGGATATCCTGCAGCCCCGCGGCCGACGTGCCGATAAAGACGATACTTCCGTTTATCGCCGCGCTGACTTCGGCCGAGGCACCTTTTTCTGCAAGCACATGCCGCGCGGAAACATATCGCTCCGCACGGTCGGGGCTGACATAGAGCCATAGCTCGCCGGCCGCCGTCACTGGGACGACAAAATCGCCTGTCTTGACTGAGACCATGATGCCCTGCGCATCCGGAGCGCCCGCCAGCACATAGGTCGAGACGCCCTGCGCAACACGCAGCGCCTCCAGCGCCAGATTTGGATAAAGCTGCTCACCATCCGTCAAGAACAGCGGAACTGCCCGCACGACCGACGAGGAGCTGCCCGGATTGAGACTGATATGACCGATGCCAGCGGCGTTCGCTTCAAGGCGCGGACGTAACGGCGTTGCGGCATGGATATGCGGAGGTGCGCCGACGGGACTCTCGCCGGTGAAGGCGAAGCCTGCCTTGACGGATGGGCGATAGGTTCCCTCGTTGGTCAAGCCGAAGCCGAGCACGACAGGCTTATCGGCAATCGAATCGGCGAAAATCTCGTCATTGTCCGGCAATTGCGACAGCAGCGACGGATCGATGCCGGACACATTGCCTAAGACGGTCCGTGGCGAAAGCCGGTCCGGCTCGGCAAAGAGAATGTCGAAGGCGATCGCCGCCGCACCCATCTCGGACAACCTGTCGACGAGCAGAGCCAGCCTGTCTCTCGGCCATGGCCACTGGCCGAATTCGCGCAGCGATGCCTCGTCGATATCGATTACCCGAACCGGCAGCTCTTCGAAGGATCGCGGTGATACGCGCTGGTATTCGTCGAAGGTCACATCGCGGATCGATCGCAGCAGCTGTGGATCGCTGGCCCGTAGCAGCGTGAGCACCGCAACAATCGCCAAGCCGATGATGACACCGATTTGCTGCGCGCGTGTCATGAACCCGATGGCGCCCCCTACGCTGCAAGCCGCTGAGCAGCGAAGAAAGGCTACGCCGCTTTAGCGCCGAACGCCATCCTGTCGCAGAACTGGCACGCAGCATAACGAGAGATTGTGTGGGAGCGCGTGGGAATCGGGCAGACGCCGTCCGGGAAGGGACCGCGTTTTGCAATAAAACCTATTGGCCGGCCGATTTGACTGAAACCTTGCGCTTCCTTTTCGGAGCCGGAAGTTCGGGCTCAGCTTCGGCCTGCCGCTGCAGACGGAGGGCTTTCAGCTTCTCCGTCTTTTTTTCACGCAGTTTTGCTTCGTCTGCAATAATCGCCCGCGCCGTGTGATCCGTGGCTTCCGCCTTGTCGCGGGCCGACATCTTCGTGGCGTTGAAGAATGCGTCCTTTGTGGCAGTCATTCACTTTTCCTTGGATGGTTCGCGATTTGGAAACCACGCTCGCAAGCGACACTCAACGTGTATTTGCGGCCTTTTTGGGCATCGGCAGCAAACCTTCGCGCTGCATCTTCTTGCGCGCGAGTTTCCGCTGACGGCGGATAGCTTCGCCCTTTTCGCGGGCGCGCTTCTCGGATGGCTTTTCATAGGCGCTGCGCGCCTTCATTTCACGAAACAGACCTTCGCGCTGCATCTTCTTCTTGAGAACGCGAAGAGCCTGGTCGACATTGTTGTCCCTGACGAGAACCTGCAAAATCTTATCCTTTCGCGGCAATGGCATGCCGTATGGTTAAAGAGGCGTTACTTTCGAACCTTGATGCTGAACGTCTTCAGCCAAGGCTCGGCATTGGAAGTTTGGGCTACCTGAGCGCCTGAAATCCGCGGCGGGGATTCGGTCGCATCGATATCAAGCGCTGTTATCCTGCGCTCGAAGTTTTCGGCCTCGAACCGAACACGGTATTGTACATGTCCATGGTCGTTCGGCAGGATGCCGACGACCCTGCATCGCCTGTCGGCAGCGGCAGTTCGGGTGAGACCGGACTTCAGCACGACAAAGTCACCTATTTTATAGGTCGGCTTTGCCTTATAGTTTGGCTTTGGCATCACGGTGCTCTTTCAAAATGTCAAAAAGGCCGGGCGCTTTACCCGACCTCTTCCCGTCATTCGGCCTGCTGCCAGTACATCCGTGGTCAGCCGTGGCAAATGACAAATCACGCGGCCTGGAGATTATCCGCAGCGTTCTTGCCGGACTTTTTGTCCCGGACGAGATCGTAGCGTACCTTCTGCCCGTCGGACAACGCGCTCATGCCGGCACGCTCCACGGCGGAAATGTGAACAAATACGTCGGTCGAACCGTCGTCCGGCTGAATAAAGCCAAAGCCCTTGGCGCTATTGAACCACTTAACTGTGCCTGAATTCATGAACGATCTCCTTTCAATCGCTGCACTGCCGGGAAAAATTCGCCGGCTCTTATCGAGAGTTGAGAGGAAATCTGACAGAGCGCTCAGCGCGTGACAAAGGTCACAAGCAATATTCGATAGGCTCATATATAGGGGTATTTCTGCATACCGCAATAGCAAATGCATTTCTGGACGCCGCATCCACCAAGCAGGCGGAAGGCTTATCCGCCATTTTTTCCGCAGATCGCCATATCAGTCTGGACTTCGTGCCTTCGATCTGTTATCCCGCATCACCAATCGCAAGGCTCCGGCCGCGCGAACCGTATAATTTTGCCCTGGCGCTGTGCCGCCGCTGGTGTCAACCAAAACCAAAGGAACGTGATTCTCGTGCAGGTACTCGTCCGCGATAACAATGTCGATCAGGCTCTCCGCGCTCTCAAGAAGAAGATGCAGCGCGAAGGCATTTTCCGCGAAATGAAGATGCGCGACTACTACGAGAAGCCGTCGCAGAAGCGCGCCCGCGAGAAGGCCGAAGCTGTTCGCCGCGTTCGCAAGCTGGCTCGCAAGCGGGCCCAGCGCGAAGGTCTGGTCGCACGCTAAGCGGTGCCGTCGTTATTTCGACGTTTTCAAATGCATGTTGGCGGGGGCGATTACGTGTCGCCGCCGCCTTTTTATTTTTGCTGCTGAAGATCGCATATCCGATTGCCCCCGGATATGACGCATGGGGGAAGCGCACGAATGGCTGATTTCTTGTTCACCTCGCCCCGGTCCTTGCGCGCGCCGAAAGCGACGCTGCTGCCGGTGCTTGCAGTTCTTGCCGCAATCGGCCTTGCCGGTTGCCAGACCGACAACACCTCCGATGCTGTGATCCGCCTCGACAAGGCTCAGGGTTCCGAAGAGAACATTGCCTCGTTGACCTCGGTGATCAATTCCAATCCGCGTGATCCGGAAGCATACAACGTCCGAGGCTCGGCCTATGGCCGTGCCGGTCAGTTCAAGGCCGCGCTGAACGACTTCAATACCGCCCTGCAGATCAATCCGCGCTTCTTCCAGGCCTATGCCAACCGCGCGCTCGTCCATCGCAACATGGGCCAGCAGCAACAGGCGATCGCCGATTACAATGCCGCGCTGCAGATCAACCCGAGCTACGACGTTGCCTATATCGGCCGCGGCAACGTCTATCGCCAGGCCAGCCAGGACGATGCGGCATTCAACGATTTCGCCCGCGCGATCCAGCTCGGCACGACGGATGGCCGCGCCTATCACAATCGCGGCCTGATTTTCCAAAAGCGCAATCAGCAGGACAAGGCGATCGACGATTTCTCGAAGGCAATCTCGCTGTCACCGAATTCGCCCGAGCCCTATAATGGCCGCGGCATTTCCTATATCGCGCTGAATGACGACGACAATGCCTTCGCCGACTTCAACCATGCGATCGAGCTCAACGGCAACATCGCCGAATCCTGGGCCAACCAGGCGCTCGTCTACGAGCGCCGTGGCGAAAAGGACAAGGCGGCCCGTTCCTATCGTCACGCGATCGGTCTGGACCCCAAATACCAGCCGGCCCGCGACGGCCTGGTCCGCGTCGGCGCGGCAACCAGCGGCTGATACCTGTAGATCACGGAGAAAACAGCGATGGCGGCGAAACGGCATGTGATCGTCGTCGGCGCCGGTATCATAGGCGCCTCAATCGCCTGGCATTTGGCGAAGGCCGGTGCTGCTGTGACGGTCATCGCCGAAGAAACCGGCGGCGTCGCAACACCCAATTCCTTCGCCTGGATCAATGCCAGCTGGGGAAACCCCCAATTCTACTTTCATTTCCGGCGCCGCTCGATGGCGGAGTGGAAGCGGCTCGCTGCGGAGCTTCCGGGCCTGCCGCTTTCCTGGTGCGGCGGCATCTGCTGGGACCTGCCCGGCGATCAACTCGAAGCTTACGCGAAGGAGCATGGCGGCTGGGGTTACGGAATCGACCGCATCGAGCGCAGTGAGATCTCCCGCCGCGAACCCTATTTGCGCAATGCACCCGATTTTGCCCTTGCTGTCGCTGAGGAAGGTGCAGTCGAGCCGGTGGCAGCCGCGCGCATGATGCTGGCGGATGCCGAAGCGCGAGGCGCGAAATTCATCGGCGCTGCCGTTCGCAGCCTCATCCGTAGCGGAGATCACATTGCCGGCGTCGTGACGTCACAAGGTCTGGTCGATGCGGATCATGTCGTCCTCGCTTCCGGTGCAGGATCCGTTCCCATAGCCGCGTCAGCCGGGATCACGCTGCCGATTGACGCTCCGCCCGGCCTGATCGTCCACTCCCGCCCGTTCGAGAAACGGCTGAACGGCCTGGTGATTGCGACGGAACTGCATATGCGCCAGACGACCGAAGGACGCATCATCGCGGGCAGCGACTTCGGTGGCAGCGATCCGGGCGAAGACCGTAAGGCGACCGCGGCCGCTCTCTTTGCAAAAGTTAAAGCGAGCCTTTTGGAAAGCGACGCTCTGACAATGGATTTCCTCACTGTCGGATATCGCCCGACGCCGCGAGACGGCTTCCCGATCATCGGCAATTGCGGCATCGGCGGCCTTTACGTCGCCGTTATGCATTCCGGCGTGACGCTTGCTCCGTTGGTCGGCACGCTCGCGGCAAACGAAATTCTGTCAGGCGCAACTGACGCAAGCCTCGGATCATTTCGGCCCTCCCGGTTCGCCTGACGGCACAATAGTATGACCATTACAATTCTTCCGTCAGCATGTTTTAGTGTGTTGCAACCAATTTCCCGTGCCCCTAACATGTTCCTGCTTCGATAGCAGGCTATCGGGAATCCGGACGCGTTGAGGGCACTGACGGCGATGCAGCTTTTTGCTTTCGTAACTGTTTGCGAAAATCCGGCCAGGCCATTCGCCCTCGAAAGCCTGCAAAGATTATGCCCATGAGTCTGCGTGCGCGGCTGTTTCCCAAAGCTTCGATCGGCACCTACCTGATTGCCATGGCGGTCTCGATCGCCGTACCGATCTTTGCTTTCGTCACACTCCTGCTTCTGCAGCTCGAGGACAATCAGCGCACGACGCTGCGGCGCGAGACGGCGCAAGACGCGCTGACCCTCTCTCGCTCTATTGACCGGCAGTTGCAGGACATGGCGACGACACTTCGTCTGCTCTCAACATCGCCGGAACTCGAGAACAACGACTTCGCCTCGTTTCATGAGCGGACCGAAACGGCCCTGCGCGGCGATACTCTCTATGTGATCGCCGTCGACCGAAGCGGCCAGCAGCTACTGAACACGCGCCGTGATTTCGGCACGCCGCTAAGCAAGACAGCCAATATCCCTGCGATGGAATCGGCCATCGGGTCCGGCCGTATCGAAGCATCCGACGTCTTCAAGGGAGCGACCAGCGGCGAGTGGGTCTACAATGTCACGATGCCGCTGGATGCGGGTCAAGTCGCGGCCCTGATCGTCACCCAGAATGCCAAGGACCTCGCCAGACTTGTCACGACCGAAGGGCTTGCGTCGGGTTGGTCGGCTGCGGTGATCGATCAGGGCGGCCATGTGGTGGCTTCGAGCGGCATGGCAAGCATTGCCCCTGGAACGCCGTTCGACACGCGTATCCTGCCGTCGCTTACCGCTTCGCGCGGCGTCTTCGAAGACGAGGATATTTTGCCGAATCAACTCCTGGGTTATGCTCAAATTCCCGGGTGGTCCTGGAAAACGGTGGTCTGGGGACCGGTTGCCACGGCGCAGGCATCGATCCTCACGACATGGCGTTTCCTGATCGTCGGCGGCATCGCATTGCTTCTGGTCGCCGTGCTTGCGGCCTATGCCGTGGCGCGGCAGGTGCGCACCACGATCCGCGATATAGCCGACATGGCGAGCCGCATGGGCGAGGGCCAAATCGTGGCGCCGATCGATACCAGCGTCATTGAGGCAAACCAGGTCGCCGTTGCTCTCTCCAATGCCTCGTTCGATCGCAGCCAGACGGAAGACCGTCTGCATTTCATAATGCATGAGCTCGTGCATCGAACGAAGAACCTGCTCACGCTGGCCCAGGCAATGATGCGCCAACTCGCCAAACAGGCCGACAGCGTCGAAGGCTTCCAGTCGGCCGTTTCCGATCGCCTCGACGGGCTCGTCCGTTCGATTGAGCTTTTGACAAGCGAACAATGGTCCGGTGCCTCGCTCCGCCGGGTCATCGACATTCACCTGGAGGCCTTCCCGCAGGCAGCCGAACAGCTTGAGATTTCCGGAGAGGATTTTGTGGTCAAGCCGGAGGCGGTCCAGAACCTGGGCCTGACGCTGCATGAGCTTGCTACCAATTCGGTGAAATACGGTGCGCTTTCCGTACCGCAGGGCCGCGTCTCCTTCTCCTGGGCGAATATCCAGGTCGAGGATCAGTCCGAGGCAATGCTGCGTTTTATTTGGGAGGAACGGAACGGTCCCGAGGTCGCTACACCGTCTCGCTCCGGCTTTGGAACCACCGTCATCAAGACGCATGCAGCAGCAGCCTTCCGCGCAACGGTGCAAGTGGACTACCTGCCGCAGGGCCTGATCTGGACCCTGACGGCGCCGCGCAGCACGCTCGAGCGCGAATAACGGCCGGAACAATCAAAAGGATCAATTCGTTTCCGATAGGTCATCCGAAAGGGAGAACGGCCATGTTCAAGCACATGATCATCGCAGCAACGGCGGCGGCGGCAGTCTTAGCAAGCCCGGCAGGCGCTGCGAACTATATCAGCCTCGGCCGTCTGGTCTGCGGATCGGAAGGCGGTCAGGGACTGATTGTCACTTCGCAGAAGAATCTCATCTGCACCTACACGCCTGCCGGAGGCGGGCCGAAAGCGGTCTATGCTGGCAGAATCGAGAAATTTGGCCTGGATATCGGCGAGACCGGCAAAAGCGTTATGATCTGGCAGGTTCTTGCCAAGACCGGCACAAACATTCCGGAATTTGCACTTGCCGGTGAATACTACGGAATCGGCGCCGATGCCAGCCTTGGCGCAGGTGCCGGTGCCAAGGTGATCGCCGGTGGCACCAACAAGGCTTTCATGCTGCAGCCGCTGAATGTGCAGGCCCAGGAGGGCCTCAATCTCGCGATCGGCGTGGAGAAAATGACGCTGGCGCCCGCTGATACCTGATAAGGGTCAGCGGAGATGGAAAAAGGCTCGCCCAGGCGGGCCTTTTTCTTCGGCTGGCATCGCTTGAAATAAAGGCCTGGCTCGGCCTGGCCTTGGCTCAGTGACCGATCGCTTTGTTGATCTCCTCGGTGACCTTCTTTGCATCGCCGAGCAGCATCATCGTGCCATCCTTGTAAAACAGCGTATTGTCGATGCCGGCATAGCCGGAGCCGAGTGAACGCTTGACAAAGAGGCAGGTCTTGGCCTTGTCGACATCGAGGATCGGCATGCCGTAGATCGGCGAGGTCTTGTCATCGCGCGCCGCTGGATTGGTGACGTCGTTGGCACCGATGACATAAGCGACATCGGCTTGGCCGAAGTCGGAGTTGATGTCTTCGAGTTCGAAGACCTCGTCATAAGGCACGTTCGCTTCGGCCAACAGCACGTTCATGTGGCCGGGCATGCGGCCGGCGACCGGATGAATTGCGTATTTGACTTCGACGCCGGCCTTCTTGAGATTGTCGGCCAGCTCGCGAAGCGCGTGCTGCGCCTGGGCAACCGCCATGCCGTAGCCCGGCACGATAATGACCTTGGAAGCGTTCGCCATCAGATAGGCGGCATCCTCTGCCGAGCCGAGCTTGACGGTCTTGTCGGAATTGTCCGCTGCCCCGGCGGAGGTCTCGCCACCGAAGCCGCCGAGAATGACGGAGATGAACGAGCGGTTCATGCCCTTGCACATGATGTAGGACAGGATCGCACCCGAAGAGCCGACCAGCGCACCGGTGATGATCAGAGCGAGATTGCCGAGCGTAAAACCGATGCCGGCTGCCGCCCACCCCGAATAGGAGTTCAGCATGGAGACGACGACCGGCATGTCGGCGCCCCCAATTGGCACGATCAGCAGCACGCCGAGCGCCAGCGAAAGCGCCACAACCGCCCAGAAATCGAAATGGCTTTCGGTTGCCGCGAGCCCGATGATGAAGAAGACGATCAGCACCAATAGCGCGATGTTGATGATATGCCGGAAGGGAAGCAGGATCGGCTTGCCGGACATGCGCCCGTCGAGCTTCAGAAAAGCGATGATCGAGCCGGTAAAGGTAAGCGCCCCGATCGCGGCGCCGATCGCCATCTCGATACGCGCCTCGCCATGGATCGAGCCGATATCGCCGATGCCGAAGGAGGCCGGTGTATAGAGCGCGGAGGCAGCAACAAGCACGGCGGCAAGGCCGACCAATGAGTGAAAGCCTGCCACCAGCTGCGGCATCGAGGTCATCGGGATGACGCGGGCGATATAGGCGCCCGCCCCGCCGCCGATCGCCAGTCCGAGCACGATCAGCACGAAGCCGGCGAAAGAAGGCGTGGCCAGCGCCAGCGTCGTGAGGATCGCCATCCCCATCCCGATCATGCCGTAGAGATTGCCCTTGCGGCTGGTCGCCGGATGGGAGAGGCCGCGCAGTGCCAGGATGAAAAGCACGCCGGAGACGAGGTAGAGGAAAGCTGCGATATTGGTCATTCGTCCGGCCTCACTTGTCCTTCTTGCGGTACATCGCCAGCATGCGCTGTGTGACGAGGAAACCGCCGAAGATGTTGACCGAGACGAGAACGAGCGCGACGAAGCCGAAACCGGTCGCAAGCCCGCTTGCCGAAATGCCGACTGCAAGCAGCGCGCCGACGACGATGACTGAGGAGATTGCGTTGGTGACGGCCATCAGCGGGGTATGCAGCGCCGGTGTCACCGACCAGACGACGTAATAGCCGACGAAGATCGCCAGCACGAAGATCGCGAGCTGGAAGATGAAGGGATCGATCGCCCCGCCCGTCGCCGCACTTGCCGCTTCCGGTGCCTGCGCGGCCGCCGCCACGACTGCGTTGACCGCCCGGTCAAGCTGCTCCAGCGCCTTTTCCATTGCTTCACTGGCCATCAGCTATCCCCTTCTTCGTCCCGCCGAATGCCGGATGCACGACATCGCCTGCATAGGTCAGCATGGTCGCTTTGATGAGTTCGTCGTCGAGGTTGAGGAGGACGCTCTTCGTCTCCTTGTTGAGCATGGTCTCGAGGAAGGTGACGAGGTTCTTGGCATAAAGCGCCGAAGCGCTGGCAGCGACCCGGCCCGGCAGGTTGGCGAAGCCGATCACCTTGACGTCTTCGACGTCGACGACCGCGTCTGCAACCACGCCCTCGATATTGCCGCCACGCTCGACCGCAAGATCGACGGCAACGGCGCCGGGCTTCATCGAAGCCAGCATCTGGCGCGAAACGAGCTTCGGCGCAGGGCGGCCGGGGATCAGTGCCGTGGTGATGACGATGTCCTGCTTGGCGATATGCTCGGCAACAAGCGCTGCCTGCTTCGCCTGGTATTCCTTGGACATTTCCTTGGCGTATCCGCCCGCCGTTTCCGCTGCCTTGAACTCCTCGTCTTCAACGGCGATGAACTTGGCGCCGAGCGAGGCGACCTGTTCCTTGGCGGCGGGGCGAACGTCGGTGGCCGAGACCGCAGCGCCGAGGCGCCGCGCCGTCGCAATCGCCTGGAGGCCGGCCACGCCTGCACCCATCACGAAGACCTTGGCGGCCGGAACGGTGCCGGCGGCCGTCATCATCATCGGCAAGGCGCGATCATAGACGGACGCCGCTTCAATCACGGCCTGATAGCCGGCGAGATTTGCCTGTGAGGAAAGAACATCCATGGACTGCGCGCGCGTAATGCGCGGCATCAGTTCCATCGCGAAGGCTGAAAGCCCTGCCTTCGCCATAGCGGCAATCGCCTCATCGTTTCCGTAGGGATCCATGATCGCGATGACGACCGCGCCGCTCTTGTAGCCGGCAATCTCCGCCTCCGTCGGGCGGCGCACTTTCAGCACCACATCCGCGGTTGCCGCATCGCCAGCCGAGCCGATCCGCGCCCCTGCAGCCTCAAATTCGCTGTCCGGCATACGCGATAAAACGCCAGCACCTGCCTCGACCACGATGTCGAAGCCGAGGTTCCTCATCTTCTTCACAGTTTCGGCAGACGCCGCAACGCGTGTCTCGGAACCGATCGATTCTTTGGTAATGAAAACGATATTGCCCAACTGCCCCCTCCTCCGGGTCAGCCAAACCACCGCGGGCTCACCGCTCAGGCCAAGCACCTATTCAAAGATTCGGAAATGCCGCTCCTCGCCTGCTGCCGGTCAGCGCAGCAGGACGATGCCGGCAACGAAGATGATGAGAAAAACCAGGAGGCCGCCGAGAAAGCCGCTGCTGGTGAAGAAACCGACCGTCATGCCAAGCAGCAAGGCGATCAGGAACATCGTGCCGTATTTCGCAGCCGAAATGAACAGATTGTAGGTTTGTTCATGTTCCTTGTAGTCCATCGGCGCGCCGACTTCGACGGGTCCGTTGTGTTCTTCGGCCATGAAATTTCGTCTCCCTGAATGCCATGATCCCATTCAGGGCTTACACAAAGCCTGGGAAAAGCGCAATGCATGAGAATGCCGCAGCCGGTGCGCTTTGCGGCATTTCATGAACGCGGCTTTAAAGCGGCAGATCGGTGCCGAACTGGCCCTCCGGCACGAAGCGAGCGGTCGGGATGATGGTGAGCGACGGCAGCGTGCTGTCGGGGCCGCGGGAAAACATCATTCGCTGTTCGCTGGCGCTGGAGATAAAGAAGGGATAACGCGTCAGAAGCTTTCGGCCAACCTCGATCACATTCGTCGCCATCAGGGTCATGTCGATTCCGTAATTCTTCGCCAGCCGGCCGGGCACGATGGTATCGGCATAGAAGACCCGCTTGTAGAACGCGGCGTGCGGGGGCCGGCAGAACTGGAGAACGCGGTCTGCACGGAAATGTGCCGCCGCAACGATGCTTGGCCTCAGCGTCAGGTAGGGAATCCACGACAGGTCGGCGGTCAGTTCCGGATCGGCTGCAAAGCGCGCCGGATCGATCAAGGTCAGCCCTGCATCCAAGAGCGAATCGATCGCTTCAGGAAAGGCGCCGGCGGACTGGCTGACGCGATGGTCCGGCGTTACATAGTGAAGTCGGACCGTGCTGACCATTTCGCCGTAATAGTAGAGACCGAAGACATAAGCATGGCTATCGAAATCGGTATCGTCCAACAGCCCCTTTGGGGCGAGCGCCAGCACGTCATGGGCCTTGTAGGCCTTCCAGCGCAACCGTTCGACATCTTCCATGTCCTCGCTGCTTTCGATGCGGCGATATTCGACATGGTCCAGAATTTCGAGAAGCTTTCTTGAAAAGTCACTTGTATTCAAAGGGATTGACGCCATTGATGTTCCCGCAGTTAACGGGCCATTAATCATATCTGGGCACGCAAAGAGCAAGATGTATCAAAAATTTCTGACGTATTTGAATTATTAAGGTTAACAGACCCGAGTAAATGGGCTCTGCTGCGATGGCGGCGATCAGGCGACCTTGCTGCGGCGGCGCTGGGTGACGCGACGGCTGAGCGCTTGCGAAAGGATGCCGATCTCCTTTGAGGGGACCGGCGGAGAGAAGACATAGCCCTGCACGAGATCCGCGCTGCGATGCTTGTTGAGCAATGCCAATTGCTCAACAGTTTCCACACCCTCGATGACGATCTTGAGCCCGAGCTCGCGGGCGAGATTGACGGTACCGCACAAAAGCTTCAGACGGCGCGTGTCTTCCGCGATATTGCGAACGAAGGAGCGATCGATCTTGACGATATCGAGCGGCAACGTGTCGAGATAGCTAAGGCTGGAGAAGCCCGTGCCGAAGTCATCGATCGCTATGGTGATGCCGTGGGAGCGCAATTCCGCGAGGATGGCGCGCACCGCCGCAGGCTCGTCGATGAGACAACTTTCTGTAATTTCCAGATGCAGCCGCGACGCCTTCAGGCCGGATGTTGAAAGCGCTTCCGAAACGACGGCGAGGATATCGTTGTCACGCAGGTCGCGTGCCGAGAGATTGACCGAAATCGCGATGTGGTCGGGCCAGGTCATGCATTCGCTGCAGGCCCTGAAAAGGATGAACCGCGTGATGTCCGATATGATGCCCATCTCTTCGGCGAGGCGGATGAAAACGTCCGGCGGAATGGCGCCTTTTTCCGGGTGGACCCAGCGCGCCAGCGCCTCGGCGCATTCGATGCGTGTCCCATCGTTTTTGAACATCGGTTGAAACACGACGCTGAGCGCGCCCGCAGCCACCGCTTCGCGCAAGTCCGCTTTCAGCTTCTGCTGCTCGATGTAGCGGCCATCCATTTCGTGTTCGAAGCCGGTGATGCCGCCGCGCAGCCGTGACTTGCTTTCAAAGAGGGCGAGGTCCGCTTTGATGCTCCACTCCTCCATTGCAAATGCATTGCTTTCGAGGAGCGCGTAGCCGGCGCTGAGCGATACAAGGAAGGTGACCTCGTCCACTTCATAATTGCCCTGTATGTCGGCATGCACCCGGCGGATTTCGGCATCGAGCGCTTCGTTGTTCTTGGCATGGGGGAAGAAGATGACGAATTGGTCGCCCATGAGGCGGCCGACGATGGCATTGCCTGCTTTGTCCTTGATGCACGCCGCGATCGCGCAGAGCAGGTGATCGCCGGTGATGTGGCCGCGCATGTCGTTAACGTGCTTGAACTCATCGATGTCGAGGACCATGAACCCAAGCGGCCCACGCCTTTTGGGGTGGCGCTCGATATACTCCTTTACGAGATGACCAAAATATTCGCGGTTCGGCAGGCCGGTCAGTGCATCGAAGCGGACCATATGCAGGATCTTCTGCTCCGCCTTCACGCGGCTCGAAACATCCTCGAAGATCAGAACGGCGCCGCCGTCGGCACGACGCTTCGCGGAAAATTCCAGCGACAGACTCTCTGGAAAATGGATCAGGGTGCGCGATAGGCCCTCCTCGGCAACCTGTGTCAGCTGCCGCAGAATCAATTCCGGTTGCGAGGCATCCATGAAGCTGTAGCGCGCGCCGTAGCGCAGGACGGCACCGAGGTCGCGATCCTTCAACCGGCCCGGATCGCCGATCTTGAGGAGCTCGCAGGCCTTCCGGTTGATCACCTGGATACGGTTCGACGGATCGACCATCACGAGACCGTGCGGCATATTGTTGAGCGCGGTATCGAAACGATCGGCAATCAGCGAGATCTGCCGGTGAGCGATGACATTCTCATAAAGGAACTCGCGCACGCCGTTGGCCATCGCCCGCGTCGTCAGCCAGAAGGGAATGAGGAAGATAGAGAGGATGCCGCGATAGAAATCCAAAGCCATCAGGCTGCAGACAATCATCGGCAGGCAGCAGGAGAAAGTCTGCAGGTCGACTGCCAGCCGCGAACCGTAATTGCGGCCGACGACGGAAACCATGGTCGCCATCGTGACGGAAATGCAGGCAAGCTCCGCGAAGGAATCATGCACGACGAAGATGGCATAGCCGCTGCCGATGCCGAGGATGGCTGTAGTGCAGGCTGCACCGGCAACCAGGACGCGCTCCCAGCGCTCGATGCCGGCGCGCGACAGTTTCTCTTTTTCCACGCGATCGAACCGCCGGAAGGTGAGCATACGGACGCAAAAGACCAGGAAGGCGGCAGCCGACAGCAGAACATAGATGGAAGACTGCGTTTTGGCCGCAACCGCCAGGAAAGTTGCGACATGCACAATGACGCCGGCGAGCAGCGTCATGCGGTTCCCCGAAAGAGAACTCACAAACGACAGATACACGTCGATAGGGACCCTGTTCGGGTTATGTGGTTTCATCCATACTTTCCCTGTGCGCCGGGATGATACGGGGAACCTTTTAAAAATTGATTGCCTAGACCCTAACTGTTTGGTTGTTTTTTCTAAAACCGAAGAGAGAATTTCAAGATTAAGCGCGAATTTCACAGCCATGAAGTGAAGTTTATGGAAAAATGATCCACGCTTAGGTTGCTGGTTGTTCAGGCTGCATCTAAACCGCCGCATCCAAAGTCTACGACTAAAATCCTATAAGGCCGTTTATTCTTTCAATTTCCAAAACCGTAGTTTACACAAATTTCAAAAGTGAGAACTTGCCGCAAAGGCAGAGTAAGGGGAAAGGCATGCCGGCGTTTCTAAGCGTCAGCCGGCTGATCGACAGCGTCAGCCAATTCATAGGGAAAATCGCCGATTACATGGTGCTTGTGTGCTGCTTCATCAGCGCTGGCAATGCAATCGTGCGCTATCTTTTCAATTACAGCTCGAATGGTTGGCTGGAGATTCAATGGTATCTCTTTGCCTACATCGTCGTGCTCGGGGCGGCTCATACGCTGCGCAACAATGAGCACGTACGCGTTGACCTGATCTACGGATCGGTTTCCGACAAGGCCAGAATCTGGATCGATATCATCGGTTTGATCGTCTTCCTGATCCCGGCCTGCTCTTTTCTGGCTTTCTTGTGCTGGCCCTATTTCGTGATCGCCTTCCAGCAGGGTGAGATATCCGCAAATGCGGGAGGGCTCATCCGCTGGCCGGTCAAGCTTATTCTTTTCGCAGGTTTCGCACTCCTGGTGCTGCAGGGCATTTCGGAACTCATCAAGAGGATCGCCGCGGTGCGCGGCTACATCCAGCTCGAAACGAAATACGAAAAGCCGCTGCAATAAAGCTCTCCGGGAGGAACGGATTTGTTTGACTTCGGTATCATTCCACCGGCGATGTTTCTGGGCATGGTCATCTTCATGCTCTACGGCTTTCCGGTCGCCTTTTCGCTCGCGTCCGTCGGCCTCTTCTTCGGGGTCATCGGCATAGCAACCGGCCATTTCAGCGAGGCCTTCCTGCAGGCCTTGCCCCTTCGCGTCTTCGGCATCGTTTCCAACGACCTGCTGCTCGCCATACCCTTCTTCACCTTCATGGGCGCCATTCTGGAACGGTGTGGCCTGGCGGAGGATCTTCTCGAGGGAACCGGCAAGCTCTTCGGCGCCGTACCCGGCGGTCTCGCCTACGCCGTCATACTCGTCGGCGCTGTTCTCGGCGCCATCACCGGCACGGTTGCGGCATCGGTCATCACAATGGGCGTGATCTCGCTGCCGATCATGCTGCGCTACGGCTACAATCCGCGGCTGGCGACAGGCGTCATCGCCGCATCGGGCACGATCACTCAGGTCATCCCGCCCTCCCTCGTGCTCGTCGTTCTCGCCGACCAGCTCGGCAGATCGGTCGGTGACATGTATCTCGGCGCCATCGGCCCTTCGATCCTGCAGGTCGCGATCTTCCTTGGCTTCATCCTGTTCCTGTCCATCTTCCGGCCAGGCTTGATGCCGCCGCTGCCGAAGGAGGTGCGCGGCGAGTTCAACTGGGCACTGCTGATGAAGGTGCTGGCCGGCATGGTGCCTTCCATTATCCTCATCTTCCTTGTGCTCGGCACGATCTTCATGGGGCTTGCGACGCCAACGGAAGCTGGCGCCCTCGGCGTGGTGGGCGCGATCGCACTCGCAGCGCTCCACCGCCGCCTGACCTGGCCGCTGGTCCGCGAAGCCATGACATCGACGATGCATATCACCTCGATGGTGGTGATGATCTTGATCGGCTCGACTTGCTTCAGCCTCGTCTTTCAGGGCATGGATGGTTCGCGCTGGATCGAGCACATGCTGTCCGGCATCCCGGGCGGTCCGGTCGGCTTCCTGATCTTCGTCAACCTCTTCATCTTCGTCCTCGCCTTCTTCCTCGATTTCTTCGAAATCGCCTTCATCGTCATTCCGATGCTGGCGCCCGTCGCTTCGGCGCTCGGTATCGATCTGATCTGGTTTGGCGTGCTTATCTGCGTGAACATGCAGACGAGCTTCATGCACCCGCCCTTCGGCTTCGCGCTGTTTTATCTGCGCTCCATCGCCAGCCGTGACGTGAAGACACGGGACATCTACATGGGTGCGATCCCATGGGTCGTCATGCAGCTCATCCTCGTCGCGGTTGTGATCTTCTGGCCGCAATCCGTGACCTACTGGCTAAACAAGGGTCCGGCCGTGGACCTCAACACGATCAAGATCGAAATACCCGGCTTCGGCGGCAATCAGCTCTCGCTGCCTCCCGCGCCTGGCGGCGGCAGTACACCACAGATCCCGGGTCTCACCCTGCCGCCCCTGAACGGTCTGCCCGGTCAGCAGCCTGCCCCTGCGACGCCCGCGCCGGCCAATCCGGCACAACCAGCACCGCCGCCCGATCTCAACCAACCACCAAAGATCAATTGAATGCAAATGAAGAAGCCCCGGGTTTCCATCCGGGGCTTCTTGTTGGCGATGCGATAAACGCGAAGAACGGTTCCAGCCGCCTAGAGCTTGCCCGATCGCTGCTGGATCATCATGAAGGTGTCAAACGTATATTCCGACAGCTGCATCCAGAGGTAAGCATCGCGCTTGAATGCGGTCTGGTCGTCGTAGATCTTCTTGAAAGATGGGTTCGAAGCCGAGAGCTCGGCATAAAGACCGGCTGAAGCCTGGAATGCAGCTTCCAGAATTTCCTGGCTGAAGGGACGCAGTGTCGCACCTTCGGCGACGAGCTGCTTCAGCGCTGAAGGGTTCTTCATATCGTATTTCGCCATCATCCTGGTATTGGAATAGGTGCAGGCGTCGGCGAGGATCGTCTGGTAGTGCTTCGGCAGACTGTTCCACTTTTCGAGATTGAAGAAAGCGTGGATCGCCGGACCGCCTTCCCAGAAGCCCGGATAGTAGTAGTACTTGGCGACTTTATGCAGGCCGAGCTTCAAGTCGTCATAGGGACCGACCCACTCGGACGCGTCGATCGTGCCCTTTTCGAGCGCCGGATAGATGTCACCGCCGGCAATCTGCTGCGGGATGACGCCGAGCTTTTCCATGACGCGCCCGGCAAGACCGGCGATACGCATCTTGACGCCCTTGAGGTCATCCAGCGTATTGATTTCCTTGCGGAACCAGCCCCCCATCTGGACGCCGGTATTACCGGCTGGAAGACCGAACATGCCCTGCGTGGCATAAAATTCGTTCATCAGGTTGATGCCATTGCCCTCGAAGAACCAGGCGTTGGTGAGGCGGGCATTGAGGCCGAAGGGAATGGCCGTGCCGATTGCATAGGTCGGATCCTTGCCGACGAAATAGTACGAGCAGGTGTGGCAGCATTCGACGGTACCCGAGCTGACGGCGTCGGCCGCCTGCAGGCCGGGCACGATTTCACCGGCTGCGAAAGGCTGGATCTTGAAGGCACCGTCGGTCGCGTCGGCGACTTGCTTGGCGATATCTTCCGCACCGCCAAAGATCGTGTCCAGGCTCTTCGGGAACGAAGAGGTCATGCGCCACGAAATTTTCGGATTCTCCTGTGCGATCGCCGGTGCGGCGAGCGCGCTTGCCGCAACGGCACCTGCCCCCGCAGTTCCAGCCTTCTTAATAAACGAACGACGATCCATCAAAAACCTCCCGTATAGATGGTATGCACGGACAATCTCATCTTTACCCGCAGCAATGGAGGCGAGCTAAGCATGCGGCCGCCCGCGTTTCAAGCTTTAGTCGATCAGACTTTGGCATCACGGCAGCAATTTGGCGAATGCCGTGTTTCCATCGAAAATCAGCAGTTTAGCAAGGTCTCTATGCTTGATTGGCGCAGATCGCCGCAATTTGGCCCGCCATTGCGCCGACAAGTTGACTTTGAGGCCGATCTCGGTTCTCACAATAGAAAAATCGAGAGCTTTCCGGATTAAAAATATGAAGCCGATCGTCGCCGTTCCTGCCGATATCCGCACCCTCGATGGCGCCGACTGGCATGCCGTCCAGCATCAGTATGTACGCGCGGCGCTGAACGCCGCGGGCGTCATGGCCTTCATCATTCCTGCCTTCGAGAAAGGTTATGACACGGACGCAATCCTTGACCGAGTGGATGGTCTGCTGGTTTCCGGCTCCGCGAGCAACGTCCACCCATCGCTCTACGGTGCCGAGGCTCGCGAAAGCGATGGCCCCTTCGACCAGGCGCGTGACGCAACGGCCATACCCCTCATCCGCCGTGCAATCGATCGAGCCATCCCGCTGCTGGCGATCTGCCGGGGCATACAGGAGCTCAACGTCGCGCTCGGCGGTTCCCTTGCCAGTGAAATCCACGAACAGGAGGGCATCTGGGACCACAGAAAGCCAGCCGATGTCGATCGCGACGGCATGTATGCCATCCGCCAGAGCGTTTTCGTCAAGGAAGGCTCCTGCATCGCCCGCATCATCGGTCCAGGCGAAGTCCTGGTGAACTCGCTGCACCGTCAGGCAATCGCCAAGACGGCGCCTCGCCTACAGGTGGAGGCGATCGCCGAAGACGGGACGATCGAAGCCGTTTCCGTCATCGACGCCAAAGCCTTTGCCGTCGGCGTGCAGTGGCATCCGGAATACTGGGCCGAAACCGACAAGCCCTCGAATCAGATCTTTGCGGCCTTCGGGGATGCGGCAAGAGAATACGCGGCGGCGAAGAATGCCTCCATGAAGGTCAAGGCTTAGGTACTCCGGTTGCACGACAGAACGACAGGTATCGACAGTGGCTCGCGGCGAGATCAATATACGGCTCCTCGGCCCCGCGGATATTGAGGCTTTTCGGCAAATCCGCTTGGAGGCGCTACAAACAGAGCCCGCGGCATATGCGAGCACCGCCGCCGATTGGGAGAGCCTGACAAACGATGAATGGCGTCACCGCCTCTCGAACAATGCAGTGTTCGTCGCATTCCACCAAGAGAGGCCGGTTGGCATGATGGGCTTGATGCGGCAGCAATCGAGCAAGATGGCCCACCGTGCGACGATTATTATGGTCTACGTGCATAAGAGCTTTCGCGGTTTAGGCGCCGCCTCGGCGCTACTGGAACGACTGACCGGGCACGCTCGAGAGGTCGGCATCAGACAGCTGGAGCTGGCCGTAAGCGCGCAGAACCCGCCAGCGATCCGTTTCTACGAGCGCGAGGGCTTCATCCAGGTCGGGCGAATTCCGGGCGGAATTATTCACGACGGAGAGGAAATCGATGATGTCGTTATGGCGCGGCGCATCGTTGACTGAGCCGTTACCTTGCCGCAGGCGTTTCCGGCACCGGAGTTAGCGGCCTGCTCTTCTCAAACCATTCGATGAGATTGCCGGCAACGAGATCGGCCATCGCGTTGCGCGTCGGGATCGAGGCGGAGGCGACGTGCGGCAGCAGCACCGCATTCGGCAAGCTGAAGAGTTCCGCCGGGACCACCGGCTCGCTGTAGAAGACATCGAGGCCCGCAGCCCCTAGTGCGCCGCTCTTCAGCGCCGAAACGAGCGCTGCTTCATCCACCGTCCATCCTCGGCCGACATTGATCAGAATGCCGTCAGGGCCGAGTGCAGAAAGGACCTCCGCATCGATCGTCTTGTGGGTGTGAGGCGTCTTCGGAACGATCGCAATCAACGTATCGACAGCGTCGGCGAGACCTTTCAGCGTCGGATGATAATCATAGGTGATATCGGGATGGATCGTGCGTGTGTGATAGCTGATTTTCACCTTGAATGGTTCGAGGCGCCTGGCGATCTCTTGGCCGATGCGGCCGAGGCCGTAGAGACCGACATGCCGCCCTTTTAAGGAAAAGCGCGATAATGGGTAGGCCGAACCCGGCGTCCAGTGGCCCTCACGCAGCCAGTTCTCCGCCCGCGGCAGTTCGCGGACGGTGTTGAGCAGCAGGCCGATTGCCGTATCGGCGACCTCGTCGTTCAACACATCCGGCGTGTTGGTAACGACGATACCTTTTTCCGCAGCATGCTTGACGTCCACGGCGTCATAGCCGACGCCGAAGCTCGCGATCACCTCAAGGCTCGGCAGCTGATCCATCCACCTGCCGGCAAACGCGCCGCTGACGGCAGCGCCGCGAATGCGGTTTGCGGTTTCGGCGTCGAGTTCCAACGTCTCGCTTTTTTCGACGGCGACAACTTCAAAACGGTCCTTCAAGGTCGCAAGAACACGCTCGTGTATCTTCCCGGGAACGAGAATGGCGATGCGGGACATGGCTTTTCCTCTTGTATTACTGGCGGGGTCTGTAAGGGCTTGTCGACTGGCGGATGCGCATCTCGGGTTTGATCAGGTGGATGCCGTCCGGCTCGTGACTGCCGGCCAAGCGATCGAGAAGCGCCCGGGCGGCAAGGCGGCCAACTTCAGCCTGCCCATTCCAGACCGTCGTCAGGGCCGGTGTCGAGAGCGAGGCTTCCTCGAGATCGTCATAGCCGGTAACCGAGATGTCCTTGCCTGGCACAAGACCGGCACGGGCAATGCCGTTCATGAGCCCGATGGCAACGAGATCGTTCCAACAGACGGCAGCAGACGGTTTTTGCGGCAGCGACAGGAAATGCACAGCCGCCTCGAACCCGCCCTGCATCGAGCGCGGACCGGGAATGCGCAGGTTGGGATCGACTTCGATCTCCGCCTTGCGCAGCGCATTGACATACCCCTGATAGCGGTCGCGGCCGGTTGAGGTCTGATCCGTTCCCCCGATCATGGCGATTGAGCGGTGGCCGAGCCCGATCAGGTGATTGGTGGCAAGTGAAATCCCGTAGCTGTCGTCACCGCGATAGGTCGGCAGGTCCATCCCCTCCATTGAGCGCGCGACAAGGATCGCCGGCATGCCGTTGGCCTCGGCAAGCTGCATGTCCTCAGGCGGTGTGCCGATTGCGGGCGACATGATGACACCGTCGCCGCCGAGTTGCAGCAGCGTCTCGATGAACGTGCGCTGCTTTTCGACCGAATCGTAGTGGTTGGACAGGATGAAGGTATGACGGCTGCGATCGAGTTCGCTCTCGATCGCCTTTAGGATTTCGCCGTAGAACGGGTTCATGATGTCGTGCACCACGACGCCGACGATGCCCGAGCGAGACGTACGCAGGCTTGCGGCCCGGCGGTTGTAGATATATCCGAGCGCGCGCGCCTGTTCCTTGATCTTTTCGCGCGTATTGCCTGCAACGAGCGGGCTGTCGCGTAAGGCGAGCGATACCGTTGCCGTAGAAATGCCGAGCGTTTCGGCAATTGTCGAAAGTTTGATCTTCTGAGCCACGCATCCTCCCCAGGCAACGCGCGAGATGGTGGAGCGCATCGCGGAACCGGAAAAGAGCGCCCCTTAAAATGTTTAATTAAAAGATTAAACGCGGGGAGGCAAACCGAATTTTGATCGACCGTCAAATTTCGTCGGGTTCTTCGAACGGCACTGCTTCGGCCTGGAGATTGTTGTCGATCGCCTTTAGAAGGCGCACGAGGTTGCGGATTTCTTTCTCCGAAAAATCAAGCGTAGCCGTCCGATCGCAGGCCGACGCCGCCATCTCGATCGCCTTCACGCTGCCGCGCCCGAGTTCGGTGAGGTAGACCTTCGTCAGCCGCGCATCGTCCGCATCCGGCTTGCGCTCCAGAAAGCCCTGGGCTTCCATGCGGCCGATGGTGCGAGTCATGGTTGGCGCCTTGACGCCGAGTTTCTGAGCAAGGCCGCCTGCCGTCATCCCGTCGGTTTCAGCAAGCGAAAGAATGACGCCGTCCTGGCCGGCGTAAAGGCCGCTTTCAAGCAGACTACGGGAGAGCACCGTGCGCATCGACCGCGCAGCCTGCGTCAAAGCCGGCGAAAGATCGGCAAGCGTATATTCGGTCGGGTCCTTTTTCTTGGACTTGTTTTTCTTGCCGTCTTTGTGCTTCTTCCCCATCGCCATCCCTTTGATCTTTAAGCCGTGACAACGCTGCGTTATGACATTGCGCAGGTTCACGTCATAAACAAGGGGCATTGAAACCGGATGACAGCGCCTGCCCGGAACTTCGCGGACAACGATGCCGCACTTTCGGCTGAAGACCGCCGAAACTGGATCGCGGTTCTGCCGCTCGGCGCGCATGAGCAGCACGGCCCGCACCTTCCTTTCGAAACCGACACGCTGATTGCCGAAGGCATCGTCGAAAGGCTGAAGGCTGCCCTCCCCTCAACATTACCGGTTACCTTCCTGCCCACAGAACCGGTCGGCTATTCGATCGAACACATGGATGTCGAAGGCACGAAGACGTTGACCTACTGCGAAGCGATCGACCGCTGGCTGGCAATTGCCGGAATGCTTCACGATCTCGGCTGCCGCAAACTGGTCATGTTGAACGCCCACGGCGGCAATTCACCGCTGATGACAATCGTCGCAACCGAAGCGCGGGTGAAGTTCAACATGCTGGCCGTTGCGACCAGCTGGACCCGTTTCGGCGTGCCGGAAGAGGTGATATCAGCTGAAAACAAGGCGATCGACATCCACGGCGGCGATATCGAAACCTCGGTCATGCTGGCGCTGCATCCCGGTAGGGTCACCATGTCCAAGGCTGAGAACTTCGCTTCAAGGCAGCTGGAATTTGCCGGGCGCTTCAAGCATCTACGGGCCTACGGGCCGCACGCCTTCGGCTGGAAGATGTTCGATCTGAACGTCCAAGGCGCGGCCGGAAACGCCGCTGCCGCAACGGCCGAGAAAGGCGAAGCGCTAGTCGGCCATGCGGTTAAGGGGCTGACGGAACTGCTGCGGGATGTGGATGCGTTTGACACATCCCAGCTCAAATAGAGCGATCCAAAGGCAATGTGATCTTATAACATTATAAAACCCTTTGAACTGACGCGTCCAAATCCTTATATGGAACCGACCGTTTAAAGCCCCCTCGGCGGCAAGCCCATTCTTCGAGGTTCTCATGACCGACGCAATTTCGACTCAGCAGAAGCCCATCCCCGTCACCGTGCTCACCGGCTATCTCGGCGCCGGCAAGACGACGCTGCTCAACCGCATCCTGTCCGAAAACCACGGCAAGAAATACGCGGTCATCGTCAACGAATTCGGCGAAATCGGCATCGACAACGACCTGATTGTCGAGTCGGACGAAGAAATCTACGAGATGAACAACGGCTGTGTCTGCTGTACCGTGCGCGGCGACCTGATCCGCGTCGTCGAGGGCCTGATGCGCCGCCCCGGACGCTTCGACGGCATCATCGTCGAGACGACCGGACTTGCCGATCCGGTGCCGGTCGCCCAGACCTTCTTCATGGATGACGACGTGCGCGCCAAAACGGAGCTCGACGCAGTCGTCGCCCTTGTCGATGCCAAGCACCTGCCGCTGCGCTTGAAGGACAGCCGCGAGGCCGAAGACCAGATCGCCTTTGCCGACGTCGTCCTCATCAACAAGACTGATCTCGTCTCGCCGGAAGAACTGGCGCAGATCGAGGATATCGTCCGCGCCATCAACCCCTCGGCTCGCGTCTACAAGACGAGCCGCTCCGGCGTTGATCTCGCCCGCGTGCTTGATCAGGGCGCTTTCAACCTTGAACGCGCGCTGGAAAACGACCCGCACTTCCTGGAGCAGGAACACGACGATCACGTCTGTGGCCCGGATTGCGATCACGACCACCATCACCATGCGCATGACCACGACCATGATCACCACCATCACGGTCACGACCATGGCCATCATCACCACGGCGCGATGTCGCCGATCCATGACGTGACGGTGCAGTCGGTGTCGCTCCGCGGCGGCCAGATGAACCCCGAGCGCTTCTTCCCCTGGATCCAGAAGATCACCCAGACGCAGGGTCCGAACATCCTGCGCCTTAAAGGCATCATTGCCTTCAAGGACGATGCCGAGCGCTATGTCGTCCAGGGCGTGCACATGATCGTCGAGGGCGACCACCAGCGTCCTTGGAAGGATGGCGAGAAGCGCGAGACGCGGCTGGTCTTCATCGGCCGCGACCTCGACCGCGACAAGCTCGAAGCCTCCTTCAAGGCATGCGAGGCCGCGGCCTGATGCCAACAGTTGCCCCGCTTGATCTCGACGGCCACATTCTGGCCGTCGAATTTTTAGGTGATGTCCCCTACTTCGCGAATGCCGCCGGCACGTTTCACCGGCTGGATGGCGGCGAGAAGGTTTGCGAAGCCCATCAGGGCATGCTCACCTGCATCCGCGATCCCTATAGCGAAAGCCTGATTTCCGGCGGCGAAGATGGCAAGGTGTTGCGCATTGCGGCCGACGCCGGCGTCAGCGAGATCGCTAATGCCCCGCGCAAATGGATTTCGCAGGTAGCGGCCGGCCCGCAGGGTGCCGTCGCCTATGCCTATGGAAAGAGCGCCTTCGTCCATCTTTCGAATGGCGACACTAGGGAGTTCACCGAGGAGCGGACCGTCGAAGGCCTTGCCTTTGCACCGAAAGGCATGCGCATCGCTGCAGCGCGCTACAATGGCGTATCGCTGCACTGGGTTGGCATGAACGCAAAGCCGGTCGATCTGGAGTGGAAGGGCGCACATACGGGTGTCACATTCTCACCCGACGGCAATTTCCTCGTGACCACCATGCAGGAAAACGCCCTGCACGGCTGGAAGCTTGACGCCAAGCCGGGCACTGAGGCGCGTCACATGCGCATGACCGGTTATCCGGCCAAGGTGAAGTCGCTCTCCTGGTCCGCCAAGGGCAAGTGGCTCGCCTCATCTGGCGCACCAGCAGCAATCGTCTGGCCATTCCAGGGCAAGGACGGTCCGATGGGCAAGGCGCCGCTCGAGCTCGGCACGCGCGCCAACATCATGGCGACCGCGGTCAAGTTCCATCCGGCAGAGGACATCCTCGCAATCGGTTTCATCGACGGCATGATCCTTGCCGTGCGTATTGCAGACAGTAAAGAGGCGCTGATCCGCCGCCCCGGCAAGGGCGCCATCACCGCGATGAGCTGGAGCAAGAACGGCAAGCTGCTGGCCTTCGCCTCGGAAGCAGGCGACTGTGGCGTCGTCGATATCTCGGCCTGACCGCTCAAGCTCTTCCGATGGTGATGGCTGAGTGCCTTCGCCATCCCTTCCAGTCAGGATGTCCGGGCATTTTCGACAATCTCGCCCAACACGCCATGCAAGGCATCACGATAGCCGTTGCGGGCGGATGGCCCGCTTTCCTCCGAGGTCATCACCACGGTCAGATTGAGCGACGGCACGATATATAGCATCTGCCCACCGTAGCCCCATGCGAAATGCACGTCCTCGCCGCCGAGATTGCGCTCAAACCATCCGTAGCCATAGGCATCGCCCGAGAAGCGCGAGTTGGTGCGCCGCTGCCAGGACGCGGCAACCCAGTCGGCGGGAATGACTTGTCGCCCCTGCGGCGTCCTGCCGCCGTTGCGATAGAGCTCGCCAAAAGCAAGCAACGAGCGGGCGCTCATGGCCATCTGGTTTCCGCCGAGATAGATGCCCTGTGGATCGCGTTCCCAGGCGCCAATCCGAAAGCCTACGACTGGCCTGAGCCATTCCCGTGCCAAGGCAAGGGTTGTCTTACCGCTCGCCTTCGTCAGGATTGCAGACAGGAGATGTGTCGAGGCAGTCGAGTACAGCATTCGGCCCCCGGGCTCATCGTCGAAGGGTTGCGAGAGTGCAAAACGCACCCAGTTTCGGCTCGAAACCCAGCGCCCGTAGTTCGGTCCCGACATACGGCCCAACCCCGCCTGCATGGACAGCAGGTTTCCGATGGTGATCTCGTTCAGCCGCGGATCGGGTGATTGCGGCAGATCCGCCTTCAGGATCGGCGCGATCTTCTGATCCGGTCCTTCGAGCACGCCCTTGCTGATGGCGATGCCGACAAGGGCGGAGATGATCGCTTTCGAGGCGGACTTGATATTAGTCGATTCCGACGCTGTATGTCCGCGATAGCCGCGCTCGGCAACGATCTTTCCGTCGCGCGAAATGATGATGGTTTTCAGGGATTTCAGTTCCTCGCGGAAAGCGAAGTTGTCGAGCAGCGACGCAAGGCGATCGTTTTCCTGCTGGGCTGAGACCGGCGCGGCGGAAAGAAAAAGGGCAAACCATATGAGGAAGGCTCTGGTCATTGCCATGAGCTAGCGCAATCCCAGGCAGAATTCATCCGTTCAAAGAGCCGATTCACGCGGACGTGAAAGTTTATGATCCTGCTTGCCCTATCGAGCGGCCGCCCAACATATTGGCCGGACCAACTCAACATTCGGCGGGAGCGTAAAAACGATGGCACGCGTAATCGTGATCGGAGCAACCGGCCATGTCGGCACATATCTCGTCCCGCGTCTTGTCGAGGCAGGGCATGACGTCGTTGCAATCAGCCGCGGCAAAGCGGAGCCCTACTGTCCCCACGCAGCTTGGCAGAGCGTCGAACGGCAGCAGATGGATAGGGCGCAGATGGAGGAGGAAGGCAGCTTCGGCCCCGCCGTCCGCGCACTGAGGCCCGATATCGTCATCGACATGATCTGTTTCACGTTGGCGAGCGCTCGCCACCTGGCGGGAGTGTTGGATGGCCATGTCGGCCATTTTCTGCACACCGGCACCATCTGGACGCACGGCCATTCCATTTCAGTTCCGACGCGCGAGGATGCGCCGAAAACGCCCTTTGGAGACTATGGCGAGCAGAAGAAGGCAATCGAGGACTATCTTCTAGGCGAGGCACGGCGGCGGGCCTTTCCCGCAACCCTCATCCATCCCGGCCATATCGTTGGACCGGGCTGGCCTCCACTCAACCCCGCCGGACACTTCAACCTTTCCGTCTTTTCGACGATTGCACGCGGCGAGACGCTGAGATTGCCGAATCTCGGTTTGGAGACCGTTCATCATGTCCACGCTGACGATGTGGCAGGCATGTTCATGGCAGCGATCAGCAATTGGCACGCGTCAAGCGGAGAAAGCTTCCACGCGGTTTCCGACCAGGCACTGACGTTGAGAGGGTATGCCGAAGCGATGTTTCGCTGGTTCGGGCATGAGCCGAAGCTTGAGTTCTTCCCCTATGACGAATGGTCGAAAATGGAGAGCGCCGAGGACGCAAGGGCGACGTGGGAGCACATCGCCCGAAGCCCGAATTGCTCGATGGACAAGGCAAGACGCCTGCTGGAGTTCACGCCACGCCACAGCTCCCTCCAGGCTGTGCAGGAGTCGGTGCGGTGGCTTATCGCGCAAGGGCGCATAGGCGCTTAAAAGAAAAAGCCCCGCCCGTTTCAGAAAGAGGCTTGACGCGTCAGGCAGCCTTGCGGAGCGGCGCCTTGGCCAGCATGCGCCCCGAGGCAACGATCATGCCGGCTGCGCCGTCAAGCCAGCCTTCCGTCAACTCCAGCGCAAGGAAACGCGAGCGTTCGAACGGGCCGGGCATGACGAGATGGCAAGCCTTCTCTGCAAAGAAGCCGAAGCGCTCGTAATAGGCAGCATCGCCGACGAGCAGGATCGCGCCATGTCCCCGGTTCTTGGCCTCGAGAATCGCCGCACGCATCAGCGCCGAACCGACACCCTTGCCCTCAAAGGTCGGATCGACGGCCAAAGGGCCGAGCAGCAACGCATTGATCGACGTTCCGTCGGCGTTGACGCCAGCTTCGATGTTCCAGAGGCGGACGGTGCCGATGACATGACCGTCGCGGTCACGCGCGACAAGTGCCAAGCCTTCTGCCGGGATGCGGCCGCGCCGGATCTTCTCCGACGACTTCTTGCGGCGGTTCGGACCCATGGCGCGATCGAGCAGATTCTCGCGCGGTACGACATCCGACGGATTCTCGGAGTCGATGGTGAAAACGGAGGGCGCAAAAAATGCGCGGACAGAATCAAGAACAGCGGCCATCTTGGCCTCCCGAACTCAAAACCGTTTCAGACGGTGTCGAAAGAACATTGTGAAGGTGCCGCCCCGATTGGATACGGGGCCGGCTGGATCATATGACGTAGGCCTTCAGCGGCTCAAAGCCATTAAAAGCAACCGCCGAATAGGTCGTCGTATAGGCACCGGTGCCTTCGATCAGAACCTCGTCGCCGATGGTGAGGCTCACCGGCAGCGGGTAGAGGTTCTTCTCGTAGAGCACGTCGGCCGAATCGCAGGTCGGGCCGGCGATGACGCAAGGCTCCATCTTGTCGGTGTCGCGTTCGGTGCGGATCGGGTAGCGGATGGCCTCATCCATCGTTTCGGCGAGACCGCCGAACTTGCCGATGTCGAGGAATACCCAGCGGGCCGTATCGTTGTCCGACTTCTTCGAGACGAGCACCACCTCAGCCTTGATGACGCCGGCATTGCCGACCATGCCGCGGCCCGGCTCGATGATCGTCTTCGGGATCTGGTTGCCGAAGTGATCGCGCAGGCTCTGGTAGATCGAACGGCCATAAGCCTCGGCCGACGGGACGTCTCGAAGGTATTTCGTCGGGAAGCCGCCGCCCATGTTGACCATCTGCAGATGGATGCCCTGCTTGGCAAGCTGCACGAAAACGCGCTTGGCATCGGCAAGAGCCGAATCCCACGCATCGACCTTGGTCATCTGCGAACCGACATGGAACGAGACGCCATAGGATTCGAGACCGAGCTGATGGGCATAAACAAGAACATCGACAGCCATTTGCGGGACGCAGCCGAACTTGCGCGATAGCGGCCATTCGGCGCCTTCGCCATCCGTGAGCACGCGGCAGAACACGCGGGCGCCGGGAGCGGCACGCGAGATCTTCTCGACTTCCTCGTGGCTGTCGACCGCAAAGAGGCTGACGCCGAGCGCATAGGCACGTGCGACGTCGCGCTCCTTCTTGATCGTATTGCCGTAGGAGATGCGGGCAGCGGTCGCACCGGCATCCAGTGCCATTTCGATTTCAGCGACAGACGCGCAATCGAAATTGGAGCCGAGGGAAGCCAGCAGCTTCAGCACTTCCGGGGCCGGGTTTGCCTTGACAGCATAGTAGATAGCGCTGTCCGGCATCGCATGACGGAAGGCGTTGAAATTGTCGCGCACGACGTCGAGGTCGACCACGAGGCAGGGACCGTCGGGACGTCGGGTTGCGAGAAAGTCGCGGATGCGCTGGGTGGTCATATCGATTCCCTCTTCCAATTCCAGAGCTCCGGAAAAAACCGGAGGACAAAGGGCATACGAATGCTCGCATTGGAACCAGCCGGTGGAGACCCCGGAACCATAGCAAGCGCTCGATGCGCAAATATTGAACCAACGCCACGACAGCGGCATAGTTCGGCTTTGTCTGCCATGGATTGGAGGGAAAATCCCAACCGCACTTCCGGCAATGAAGGTGTGCCTCTTCAGTAACCCCGGCTGATGGAAAGCCGGAAGACACCAGAAAGGCCCGCACCGTCGTTGCTTAGGCGTCCTCGCATTTCCCGGTTGGCCGGAATAGCGACTGGAGGGGTTAGTTCCAGGTACCTTACCGATGACCTCACCTAATCGAGGGTCGGCGGACACCCATGGGCACGTGCGACTTTGGGCTGAGGACGAGATAAGAATATTCGCAGTCATAATCAAGAATTTTTTTGCCCGTCCTCAAAAAAATAAATTGAACAACTCCGCGCAATTTGTTCAATCTTTCGCAACAACCGGGAGATTGCCATGGACACACTGACGCGAATACGCGCCTTCATCGATGTCGTTGAAGCGGAAGGTTTTTCCGCCGCAGCGCGGCGCACCGGCCGCTCCAAGGCGCTGCTTTCCAAATATGTGCGCGAGCTGGAAGACGAGTTGGGTGCCCTGCTGCTCAACCGCACCACCCGGCAGTTTTCCATGACCGAGGCCGGGCATACTTATTACCGCACCGCCTCCGACATTCTGAAGGAGATCGACAACCTCGCCGATCTGGTCCGCGAGAACAACGCACAACTCAAAGGCCGGCTGAAGATCTCGGTGCCGCGCACCTTTGTCGATGCCGATGTCGGTCAGTCGCTGATCGATTTTGCCAAGGAGAACCCGGACCTGCAGCTGGAAATCGCCGCAGACGACCGGTTCGTCGATCTGATCGAAGAAGGTTTCGACCTGGCGATCCGCGTCACGAAGCTTGAAGATTCGGGAATGATCGCGCGAAAGATCTCGGATTTCCGCGTCCACGTCTGCGCCACGCCGGAGTTTCTCGAGCGCTATCCGGCCCTCGAACATCCGACGGACATTTCCAACGTTCCCTTCATCGTGGATACGAACTCGCGCACGCAGGCAAGCGTGCGTTTCTACAATCCGGACAGCACGTCCTTCGCCGTCGCGGTTTCCGGACCGATCGAGGTGAACAGCCCGCATGCGACATTGCGGGCGGCTCTTTCCGGCATCGGCATTGCGGTCATCCCGGACTTCATCGCTCGCAAGCCGATCGAGGACGGCCGGCTCGTGACGCTGTTCAACGACTACATACCTACCGATCGCGGGATTTATGCCGTCTATCCGCATCGGCGCTACCTGCCGGCAAAGGTCCGCATCTTCGTGGATTTCCTCCATGCTTGGTTCAAGAAGCAGGCTTGAAGCCGGCCTGATTCACTTTGCCGCCTTGAAGTAGGTCCCAATTCCGTCCCATTCTCCGGCAAGAAGACACCAACCGATTTGGGCAGAGCGGTAACCCGACACATGAAGAAATCCACTTACGTGATGGCCGCGCTAATCTTGCTTGCGCCAGCCGCGGCCATGGCACACCCGCATATTTTCGTGGAAGCTCGGCTCGAAGTCGTGTCGGCGCCCGATGGGAGCGTTCAGGAGTTGCGTAACGTCTGGCGTTTCGACGAGGTATTCTCCTCGTCCGTCGTCATGGATTTCGACAAGAACACCGATCTGAAGCTGGAGCCGAACGAGCTCGCCGAAGTCGGCAAGACTGTCCGGGAGTCGCTCTCGGACTACGACTACTACATGAATCTGACGATCGACGGGAAGAACGTGACCGTACAGAAGCCGGACATCATTCACGTCGACTACAAGGAAGGTCAGCTTCTGATGTTCTTTGCGGTAAAGCCTGCGCAGAAGATGCCACTGAAGGGCAAACTGACCTTCGGCGTCTACGACCCCACGCTCTACACTTCGATCGACTTCCCGACGGACAAGGAGCTGGCAACGGTCGGGGACGGCTTCAAGAACTGCAAGCATGATGTGCTGCGGCCGGATGCCGACCAGGTGATTTCTCAAAACAAGCAGTCGCTGACCGACGCTTTCTTCAACGATCCCACCGGCACCGACATGTCCAAGCTCTTTGCCACCAAGCTGGAGGTTTCATGCTGAAACGGAACGCTTTGCTGTTCCTCCCAATCGCCGCAATTGCACTGCTTGCGCTCATGAACGTGGCGCATGCGCAATCACCGCTCGGGATTGGAACTGCGGAGCCGAGTTTCCAGCCGACAGGCGGACCGCTGGCGCCGCTGCTTGCCTACATCAATTACGAACAGCAGGCCTTTTACCGCGCGCTGACGGATGCCCTGAAGGCAATGCGTGAAGACCCGTGGCAGCTTGCGTCGCTGATCGGCCTTTCCTTCGCCTATGGCGTCTTCCATGCGGCCGGTCCTGGACATGGCAAGGCCGTGATCTCCTCCTACATGATCGCCAACGAAATCGAGCTGAAGCGCGGGGTAGTGATCTCCTTCATCTCAGCCTTCGTTCAGGGCGCAGTGGCTGTGGCGCTCGTCGGCGGTGCCTGGCTTATCCTGCGTGGCAGCGGAATAACGCTGACGCAGGCGACGAATGCGATGGAGATCACAAGCTTCGTCATGGTCATCGCCTTCGGTGGTTGGCTGCTCTTTCGCAAACTGCGTTCGATGATCGGCGGCCTGCCAAAGCGTGAAGTCGTGGAAACATCGGCCGGTCCGGTCAGCATGATGCTCGACTGGAAGGATAATGAAAGCCGCAGGGAAGCCTATGCCTTCGGCGAGAAGCAGGCACGCAAGGCTGGGCACAACTTCGTCTCCGGCATGGCCTGCGAAACCTGCGGCCGCTCTCATGCGCCGGACCCGTCGCTGCTGGGCGGCGACAAATTCAGCATTCGGGAAGCCTGGTCTGCCATCGTTGCAGTCGGCCTTCGCCCCTGCTCGGGCGCGCTGCTCGTCATGACCTTTTCGCTGCTGAACGGCCTTTATCTCGGTGGCATTCTTTCCGTGCTCGCCATGTCGCTTGGCACGGCCATCACCGTCGCCGTCCTCGCGATCCTTGCCGTCACCGCCAAAGGCACCGCCGTCCGCATCTCCGGCCCTGGCTCAGCGAAATCGATCTGGATTGGCAACGCGATCGAAATCCTGGGCGCCGTCCTGGTGATTTGCATGGGCGTTCTGCTGCTGGGCGCCTCGCTTCAGGGGTAGGCTCTTATTTCCCCCTGCCTCGCTGATAGTGCGCCCTCAGCCAGAATATCGCGAAGAAGCCGAGCAGGAGCGCCGCGCCGGCAATGACTGCAAGCACGGGTGAATAGCTGGCGATCCAAAGAACGAGCGTCGGCAGGAAATAGATGACCAGTCCCGCGCAAATGAGGATGGTCGCGGCGGCGATCGCCTGAGAGCGGCTTTCGGGGCTCATGCGAGCCTTTCCTTTTCAAGATCGGAACGGATATCCTGCAGGCGCCGACGCTGCTTGCCTTCAGCATCGAAGTTCTCCGGCGAAAGCCAGGTCTCGAAAGCTTCCCTGATCAGCGGCCACTCGCTGTCGATCATCGAGAACCAAGCCGTGTCGCGGTTGCGGCGCTTTGAGATCATATGCTGACGAAAGACACCCTCGAACCTGAAGCCGTAGCGCGTGGCCGTCGTCTTGCTGGCCTCGTTGTTGTTGTCGCACTTCCATTCGTAACGGCGGTACCCGAGGCCCTCGAAGACATGCTTGGCCATCAGGTAATGTGCCTCGGTGGAAAGCGGCGAACGCTTCATATCCGGACCGTGCGCCACGCCGCCGATTTCGACGACGCCGTTGGCCGGGTCGGCACGCATATAATTGGCCATGCCGACGATCCTGCCGATGGCAGTGTCGCGGAAGACGTGGGTGAGCCAGCCAGACTTGGTATGGGCGTTCTCAAGCCAGTTGGCGAAATCGTCGATGCCGGTGAAATCGTCCTGCGCGAAGTAGAGAAGCAGTGGATTGATGCCCATGCCGCCGAGGCCGTCCCAGAGCGCCTGAAGGTGCTCCGCGCGGACATAGGGCTCGACCGTCACGTAGCGCCCCTCCAGTCTCACATAATCAGGTGCCGGCACCTTGAAATTCGATAGATCGCGCATGCTCACTCCTCTCATCGGAAGAGTGGGATAGGCCAGCCGCCTTGGAAAGGCAACCAGCCTGCATGTCACCGTGACAAGGAAACCTTGGCGGAGGAAACCGTTGCTTCGATGTGGTCCACAAGCGCATCGGCAAGGCCAAGACGGCCGGCAAGAAGATCGAGATAGCCGCGTTCGGCCCGCGAGTCCGGCTCGATCGTCAGGCGCGAAGCCGTATAGAGCTCGACTTTCTGTTCCTCCGTAGTGGCGGCGGCGACCAGCGCGTCGAGATCGGTCGGCGAGGCAAGCTCGTGCTCGATGAAGGACGCGGCTTCGCCGGTGACGTCGGCGGCCCTCATCTTGTCCATGATGTGCGCTCGCTCGGCGTCGTCGATATGTCCGTCTGCTTTGGCCGCCGCGATCATGGCGCGGATCAGCACGAGGGCAAATTCGTTGCTGCCAGCAGGCGAAGCCGGACCGAAACCGGAGTCCGCGGGTGCCGGCAGAAGAACCGGCGTTGAAGGCGGAGGGGCATCCGAAGGCGTGGCAGGTGCCTGGCCCGCCTGGTAATTCTTGTAGGCCTGGTATCCGAGGCCGGCGATAGCTGCGAGCCCGCCGATTGCCAGCGCGTTGCCGGCAATGTTGCGGCCCGTCTTCGTTCCGAGCAATGCGGTCGCCAGCGCTCCGGCTTTCCACGGATTATCCTTGGCCAACTGGACGGCATCACCGGCCCGGTTGCGGACACTTCCGCCGACGCCCGGTATTTGCGACCCCAGGAACTGGTCAAGAAGCTTCTTCGCGTCGAACATCCTTCATCGTCTCCCTGTTGAGGCAGACCTGAAGATAGGAAGCGGAACGGCAATTACAAATGCCGGCGAAACCGCCGGCATCCTGAAGCGATCAGGAAAACGTCAGGCCTTCAGCGCAGCCGCTTCCGAGGCGAGCTTGGTGATGCCTTGCCAATCGCCCGCAGCGACAAGTTCCTTCGGCGCCACCCAGGAGCCGCCAACGCAGATGACGTTCGGCAGCGACAGGTAATCATTGGCGTTTTTTAGCGAAATGCCACCGGTCGGGCAGAAGACCGTGCCGGCGAGCGGCGAGGAAAGGGCCTTGAGATATGCGGCACCGCCCGCCTGCTCGGCCGGGAAGAATTTCAACACCTGGTAGCCTTCTTCGCGAAGCGCCATGACTTCGCTTGCCGTAGCAGCGCCCGGCAGCAGCGGAACGGGCGACGCCGAAGCGGCATCGAGCAGTTCTTGCGTGGCCCCCGGGCTGACGACGAACTTCGAGCCGGCAGCAACGGCCGCATCCCACTGCTGGGCATTCAGGATCGTGCCTGCGCCGACTTCTGCACCTTCGACTTCCTGCGCAACGGCACGGACCGTATCGAGTGCTGCAGGCGTGCGCATGGTGATCTCGATCGCCTTCAGGCCGCCCGCGACCAGCGCACGCGCCAGCGAAACGCCGGACTTCACGTCATCGACGATAAGCACCGGAACAACGGGCTGGAGTTTGAGGATGGAAAGGAGCTTTTCTGTCTTCTCGCCCATGGCCGCACGGTTCCTTAAACGATTGAATTGGGCTCCCGAATACCTCTATGGACCTGCTTTGTCGAGACAAAACAGATGCGGTAAGAAGATGGGTATCACTCCCGGGAGTTTTACGTTACGGTACGGCGATCGTCACAAAAGGTTCACTGAAATGGCGAAAGAGATCGAGCGGAAATTTCTGGTACGCAACGACGGCTGGCGCGCCAAGGCCGAGACGAAATCGATCCTCAGACAGGGTTACATCGCCTCGATGGACGACCGGTCCGTGCGTGTGCGCATCCTTGATGGAAAGCGCGCGCGGCTGACGATCAAGATCGGCCGCAGTACCGTGACCCGCGACGAGTTCGAATACGAGATCCCCGTTTCTGACGCCGAAGAGCTGATGCAGAGCACCATTGGCCTGGTGATCGAAAAGACGCGCTACCGCGTGCCGCATGACAGCTTCGTGTGGGAAGTCGATGTCTTTGCCGGCGCGCATCGCGGTTTGGTGATCGCTGAGGTGGAGATGAAGTCCGAGAATGACGATCCCTCCCGCCCGGCCTGGCTTGGCCGCGAAGTGACCGGCGATTTCCGCTATTCCAACCAAGCGCTCGCGACCGAATTCGAGTACGATCAGGATGCCCTTTCGCATACGGCCTGATTTCGATTTCACCGATCAGTTCCGAAGAGTGGCAACGGACCAGCTGGAACGTGCCATTACCGTTCTCGAGCAGCGGCCGGACGGCGCGCATGCGGCGGTCCATGGTTTTCGCAAGAACGTAAAGCGGCTGCGCTCTCTTTACCGGCTCGTTGCGAAAGAAGCGCCTGACTTTCAGAAGCGACAAAATGCCAGGCTGCGCGATGCCGCAAAATCGCTTTCATCGATCCGGGACGCAGCAGCCCTGATCGGCACTGCCGAATATTTGCAGAAAGGCGCCCGCGGTGACGCAGAGAGCGAGGCGCTCAGCCGCATCGTCACCATTCTGCAATCACGGCGTGACTGGATGGTGGAGGCCGAAAGCGGCCTTGAACAGAAACTTCACGACACCGCCGTCTCGCTGAAGGACGCGATCACCGCAGTCGATAAGGTTTCTTTCAAGAGCAACCAGCGCAGAAACGCCCGCATGCTCGCCAAAAGCTGGCAGCGAACTTTGCGAAGAGCGCGGACAGCGCTCGATGCATGCCGCGATACGGCAGCGGTCGAGGATTTTCATGAACTGCGCAAACGAACCTATGACTACCGGCTCTATCACGCGCTGCTGCGCAATCTGTGGCCCGCCGCGATGAAGGCGAAGCAAGATGCAGCCAAGGATCTCGCAGAGCGGCTCGGCCACGTCAACGATCTCTCGGTGCTTTCGCAACTGGTTGAGGCCGAGCCGCAGCTCTTTACGCGCAATGAAGATCTCGCCCACCTGCTCGATGCCATCATCTTCCGCCAGCAGGAAGAGCGGCAAAGCGCGCTCGCCGACGCCGGCCGCGTCTTTGCCGACAAACCGCAAGACGAGGCGAACCGGATTGAAGCCCTCTGGCTGTTGAGCCCGAACTGAATTCGACAAGCGCCGAGGCGTCGCTGCGGGCCGCAATGGCAACGCTTGCGCGAAAACGCTTCAGACTGTATTTCAGCGCGCATGACCGACAGCATCAATCACACCAGCCCGTTCCTCGTGGCGGCGCTTTATCATTTTGTTTCCGTGCCGCGCTTCGAAAGCCTGTGCGCGCCCCTGCAGACGCTTTGCGAAGAAAACGGCGTGAAGGGAACACTGCTCCTGGCGCATGAGGGTATCAACGGGACGATCGCCGGGCCGGATGCTGGCATCGAAATAGTGCTCGCCTACCTGCGGGCGCAGCCGGAATTCAACGCCCTGGAGCACAAGGAAAGCCGCGCATCCAAAATGCCTTTCCTGCGCATGAAGGTGAAACTCAAAAAAGAGATCGTCACGATGGGCGTCGACAATATCGACCCCAACAAGGTGGTTGGGACCTATGTGCTGCCGCAGGATTGGAACGCCCTGATTTCCGATCCCGACACCATCGTCATCGACACGCGCAACGACTACGAAACGGCGATCGGCACCTTCCGTGGCGCCGTCGATCCGAAAACCAAGACCTTCCGCGAGTTTCCCGAATGGGTGCGCCAAAACACCGGCCTGCACAACAAGCCGAAGATCGCCATGTACTGCACCGGTGGTATCCGCTGCGAAAAGGCGACGGCTTTCATGAAGGAGCAGGGTTTTGAGGAGGTCTACCACCTCAAGGGCGGCATCTTGAAATATCTGGAGGAAGTTCCGCAGGAGGAAAGTCTGTGGGATGGCGCCTGTTTCGTCTTCGACGAGCGGGTGTCGGTCGAGCACGGACTGAAGGAAGGCGACCACAAGCTCTGCCATGCCTGCCGCAATCCGATCACCGCAGAAGAGATCACGTCGCCGCTTTACGAGGAAGGCGTTTCCTGCAGCAACTGCTATTACACGCGCACTGAAGACGACCGACTGCGCTATCGCCAGCGGCAACTGCAGATCGCGCTTGCCAAGAAACGCGGCCAGAGGCACATCGGGACCTAGGTTCAGGCAGCGGTTATCTGGCGCGGCATCGCGTCCAGGGCACGGCGTGCTTCAAGCATTTCGGTGATCCTGTCTGCCGGCACCGGCTTGCTGAAAAAATAACCCTGCAGGCAATCGCAACCGAAGAGACGAACGGCGAGCGCCTGCTCTTCCGTCTCGATACCCTCGGCCGTCACCGGAATATCCAGTGAGCGGGCAAGCGCGACGGTTGCCTGCAACATCTCGCGCTGGCTGTCGCTTTCGGTCACGCCCTCGACCAGCGAACGGTCGATCTTGATGCGGTCGAAACCGAATTGGCGGAGATAGCCGATCGACGAAAAACCCGAGCCGAAGTCATCAAGCGCGATCTTGACGCCGAGCGTCTTCAGCCGCTCGATCGATTGCCGGGTGCGCTGCGGATTCTGGATCATGTATCCTTCGGTGATCTCCAGTGTGACGCGCTCCGCCTCGATCTCCGTCTGTTTCAGGACATAGCGAACATAGTCGGTAAAGGCCGGATTCCGGAACTGGCCGGGGGAAACGTTTACGGCAACGCGCAGCTCCGGCCATTGCTTGGCGGTCTCGCAGGCCTTGCGCAGCACAAAGAGACCGAGCGCCTCGATAAGCCCGCTGGTTTCGGCGATCGGAATGAATACATCCGGCGAGACGGGTCCGTGGCCGGGACGATTCCACCGCACCAGCGCTTCAACGCCATTCATCTCGTGTGTAGAGGCATCGATCAGCGGCTGATAGGCAAGCGTCAGATCGCCGCTTTCGATCGCAACGCGCAGATCGAGTTCAAGCGCATTGCGCTCCTCGCGGTCGGCATCCATCGCGGGATCGTAAAGCGTCATGCGGGCCCGGCCCGCTTCCTTGGCCTTGTACATCGCAAGATCGGCGCGGCGGACCAATTCTTCGCGGCTGATCGCCCCGCCAGCAGCCATCGCGATGCCAATGCTGGCGCCGATGACGACGACGCGCCGGCCGATCTCCAGCGGCTCCGCCAGGAAATCCAGAATCTGTTCCGAAAGCTGCAGTGCATCGGCGTTGCCACCTTCAGACAGGAAAGCAATCGCGAATTCGTCGCCACCAATGCGCGCCAGAACCGCGCCGTTAGGGATCAGCACCTTGAGCCCGGCCGCGACCGCCCGGATCAACTGATCACCGGTGCCATGCCCGTAGCTATCATTGACTTCCTTGAAACCGTCGAGGTCGAGATAGAGAAGCAGTACGTTCTTACCGGTCTGCTTCGCCTTGGCAACGACGTCGTCGACAGCAATCCCCAGGCCTTCACGGTTCGACAGCCCGCTGAGGCGATCGCGGAGCGCATCCTCGCGGGCATTGTTTTCCTCCGCCTTCAGCCGGCGACCGGCGAGCCAGCCTATGACGAGCAGGCCGGCGAAGAACAGCCCGACGAGGCCGAGTGCCTTCACAACCGTCGGGCGCACCTGTGCATAGCTGATGTCGCCCGGCGAACGCGAAATCCATACAAGTTTGCCGAGGGCCTTGCCGGCGGCATCATCGATCGCTACGGAATATTGCGCGTCATAAGCGGCTGGCACCAGCTTTAATCCCTGGATGACATAGGTCTCCCCGAGGTTCTTGATCGTTTCGTCGTTCAGATGGCGCGCAAAAATCAGGTAGCGGCGCTGCCCTGCAGGTGCATTCAGCGTGCCGGATTTTTCGCGCACGAGCGCAACGCCGACTGCCGCGATGCCTTTCTTGGTGCTGACGAAACCCACGGCTTCCGGTGCTTCAAGCCCGGCGGCCTTCACTTTGTCGAACAACGTCCAGAACGATGGCGCAAAGAAATCGTCAAGCCCGCCCTCCATCGGCTGGCCGTCGCGATAGACCATCAGCGGTTTCTTGTCGTCATCTATGACGATCGCCACGTCGAAAAGCGCGCTGTTGGAGGACATTTCGCCGTAGTTGCTGGTCGTCCAAGCCATGCCGTCCCTGGCGTAGACATTGACGGCCGCATCGTCCCAGGCGGCATAGTCGTTCAGCGTCGCGCCGAGTTGCGCTTCGAATGTCTTGAGCGCCCCGGCCGTGGTTTCACGCGAACGTTCGTCGTCGAGAATATTGGCGTTATCGGTGACGCGCGACAGCGCCGTCAGCACCATGACGGTAACGACCGCGACCATAACAGCAAAGGAAAAGAGCACACCGGTAACAGTTGTGTGGCGGCCGATCCCCGAAGCCTGATTTTTTTGCCTAAAGAACGCAGGCATGCATTACTCCCCGATAACGGGGGACTTTGCCAGTCAAGGCTTCAAAAACGGTTAAAGCGAACGGTATAAGGCTTCATCCCAGTGATTTTTCTCTATGAAGATCCCTGGGCATTGAAATACCCTTCCCGCGGAACGGGAAGAGCTTGATTTCATAATGCTTTTGGCCGTCGCTTACCAGCCTGCGATGACCGAGCCCTTGAAAGTATCGGCGATGAACTGTTTCACGGCATCGCTGTGATAGGCTTCGACCAGCGTCTTCACCCAAGTCTCATCCTTGTCCTTCTCGTTGACCGCCAGAATATTGACATAGGGCGCCTTTTCGCCTTCGCGGGCAATCGGATCCTTCGAAGGATCAAGGCCAGCTTCCAGCGCGTAGTTGGTGTTGATAACAGCGGCATCTACGTCGTCCAGCGAACGCGGCAGCTGGGCGGCATCGAGTTCGGCGAACTTCAAATTCTTGGCATTTTCCGTGACATCGGCAGGTCCGACCTTCAGGCTCGCGCCATCCTTCAGCTTGATCAGTCCCTTATCGGCGAGGATCAGCAGTGCGCGGCCGCCATTGGTCGGGTCGTTGGGGATTGCGACGGTAGCACCATCAGCGAGTTCATCCAGGCTCTTCACCTTCTTGGAATAAACGCCCATCGGGAAGTTGACTGTATAGGCGACGTCAATGATCTTGAAGCCGCGATCGGCGACCTGGTTGTCGAGATAGGGCTTGTGCTGGAACGAGTTGGCGTTCAACTCGCCATCGGCAAGCGCCTGGTTCGGCACGACATAGTCGGAAAATTCCAAAATCTCGATGTCGAGGCCCTTGGGCGCTGCGACTTCCTTCACCTTCTCCATGATCTGCGCATGCGGACCCGGCGTGACGCCAACTTTGATGGTTTCGGCCGCGGCAGCAGTCGCAAAGGCAGCTGCGAAGGCGGCTGCGAGGATGATTTTCTTCATCGGTCTTTTCTCCTTGGGTTATGGGGCAATTCGATCAATTCTTGCGGGATCGCTTGTCGAAGCGGCGGGCAAGCGCATCGCCGGCGCTCTGCACGGCCTGGACGAGCAGGATCAGGACGATGACGACGACCAGCATCACATCCGGCATGAAGCGCTGGTAGCCATAGCGGATACCGAGATCGCCGAGCCCACCGCCGCCCACGGCGCCGACCATTGCCGAATAGCCGATGAGGCTGACCAGCGTCATGGTGAGCGCCAGTGTCAGCGCCGGCCGCGCTTCGGCAAGAAGCACCTTGCGCACGATCTGCATCGGGGTCGCACCCATGGCGCGGGCGGCTTCGATCAGGCCCTTGTCGACGTCACGTATGGCGGCTTCGACGAGCCGCGCGAAGAACGGAATGGTTGCGATCGTCAACGGCACGATCGCTGCCTTGGTGCCGATCGACGTGCCGGTGACGAGGCGCGTGAAAGGAATGATCGCGACGACGAGGATGATGAAAGGCGTCGAGCGCGTCGCGTTGACGACCAGTCCAACGACGCGATTGACGGTAGGCGCCGGAAAGAGCTCGCCGCGACCGCTAGTTGCCAGGAACACACCGATCGGCAATCCGATCAGGGAGCCGATGAAGCCGGCGATCGCCACCATGCGCAGCGTATCGAGCGTTGCCTTGCCGATGAGAAGCAGAAGATCAGGAGACATAGCCGAGCACCTCCGCAACGAGACCGTTCGCCTTGAAGAATTCACCCGCTTTGGCTGACGTCCCATCATCCGCTGCATAGGCGATGATGAGCGAGCCGTAGGGTTCACCGCCGATCTCGTCGACCGTTCCGGCGATGATGTTGATATCCGAACCCAACGTCTGAATGAGCTGCGAGATCAGCGGCTGTTCCGCAGTGCGCCCGAAGAACGTGATGCGCACGGCAACGCGACCGCCTTGTGTCTTCTGCGGCCGCAGGCCGGATGCGAGCGCTGCCGGAAGCTTCGAGCCCGGCAAACCCGCAAGCAATGCGCGCGTCGTCGGATGTTGCGGCCGGGTAAAGACATCGAAGGTGCGGCCGCGCTCGACGATGATACCCTTGTCGATCACCGCGACGTCGCCGGTGACGGCTTTGACGACCTCCATCTCGTGGGTGATCAGAAGCACCGTAAGCCCCAACTCTGCATTGATGCGCTTCACGAGCTCGAGGATCGACTGGGTTGTCTCGGGATCCAACGCGGAGGTCGCTTCATCGGAAAGTAAAAGTTTCGGCTGCGTGGCGAGCGCTCGGGCAATGCCGACGCGCTGTTTCTGGCCACCGGAAAGTTCTGCCGGATAGCGGTCTCGTTTGTCGGAAAGCCCGACGAGATCGAGCAGCGGCTCGACGCGAGCGCGAATGGCGTCCTTGTCGAAACCGGCGATTTCCAGGGGCAGCGCCACATTGCCGAAGGCGGTACGCGAGGACAAAAGGTTGAAATGCTGGAAGATCATGCCGACCGAACGGCGCAGCGTACGCAGGCCAGCCTCGTCCAGGTCGGGAACGTTGACGCCATCGACGATGACCTTGCCGCTCGTCGGACGTTCCAGGCCGTTGACAAGCCGGATCAGCGTCGACTTGCCGGCGCCGGAACGCCCGATGATGCCGGTAATGGAGCCGCGCGCGACGGCGAAATCGACCGCATCAAGTGCGGTAAACGATTTTTTCTCGGCGCCGAAGCGTTTCGATACCCCTTCGAAGAGGACGGTATTTGCAGCATTGGCCGCGCTGGAAAAGTCGGAATGCATGGATGCTCTCGATGTTCAAAAAAGTCCGCAATCGCCGAATGGCTGGGGACGCGGCGCGTCTGATCAGGCCGGCATTCGGCAACGCATTCGGAACAGAGAGGCAGTCTTTATCATCGCACAACCGGAAGATTCAATTTGATCGGCGCATGGCTGCCATGCGCAGGGATGTAATGCTTTATGGCGGAGTTCCAGTCGCGATTGACAGAGAGATTTTTTCCTTGAATCGGTCAGTGCGGCAAAAAACCACCCATTGTGCAATTGTCTGGCTCACGAAACGCGCGCCGCTTGCTTCTTCCCCCAGCGAGGAGAAATCCTGGAGCGTCAGCGAGGCGACGAGGGGTGAGCGACGAAAGGAGCGAACGACCGAACGATGAGGCCGGGTCTCCCATAAGGCCCTCATCGGGCCTTTCGGGCCCTCTCACAAAGAGGCGGGGGTATTCAACTTGCTTTGTGATTGCCCGCCGGAAACTGGCTTGCCAGCTCCCGATACCACTTGCCGCTCTTCTTCACGGTGCGGACCTGGGTGTCGTAATCGACATGCACAAGGCCGAAACGCATCTTGTAGCCTTCCGCCCATTCGAAGTTGTCCATCAGGCTCCAGGCAAAGTAACCGCGCATCGGGTAGCCGTCCTTGATGAGGTCGGCAACGACCGCCAAGTGATCGCTGTAATAATCGAGTCGCGGCTGGTCATCGACCTCGCCGTCGACCACGTCCATGTTGTAGCAGGCGCCGTTTTCGGTGATGTAGCATTCGGGCAGTTCATAGCGACGATAGAGGTCTTCGACGATGTGCTTGAGGCCGGGTGAATAAACCTCCCAGCCGATATCTGTCTTCACGTCGCTGGCACGCGGTGCTTCGGCCGTCCAGGGGAAATCGCCGCTCTTCGCCGGGTCGTCGGCAACACGCAACGGCGTATAGTAGTTGAGACCCCACCAATCGAGCTTCTGGTTGATGATATTCATGTCTCCATCTTCGATGATGGGCATGCGGTCGCCGAGCGCTTCCACGAACTCGCTCGGATACTCCCCCTTGAAGACCGGATCGAAAAAAGCGCCGTTGTGGAACTGATGCGCGCGTTCGCCGGCTGCGATATCGGCCTTGCTCTGCGATCCCGGAATGACGGGCATCGCATTCAGCACTAGGCCGGCTGGCACCTTCGGCGCCTCGGCGCGGATCGCCTCGACGCCAAGCCCGTGCGCAAGGTTCATGTAGTGCATGGCGTGAAGCGCTGCCTGCATGTTGCGCTCGCCCGGCGCATGGATGCCGTAGAGATGGCTGAGCCAGACGATGCACCATGGTTCGTTGAAGGTCGCGACACTGTCGAGCCGGTCGCCGAGACGCGCCATGACGGTCTTTGCGTAGCGCTGAAAGGCGTAGGCCGTGGAGCGCGCCGTCCAGCCGCCGTCGCCTGCCAACAGCAGCGGCAGGTCCCAGTGATAAAGCGTCGCGAAGGTCTTGATGCCACGCGTCTTGCAACCGTCGACGAGGCGGTCGTAGAAATCAAGACCTGCTTCATTCACAGGCCCGGTGCCATCCGGAATGATGCGCGGCCAGGCGATCGAGAAGCGATAGGCCTCGACACCCATGTCCTTGATCAGGTCAAGGTCCTCTTCGAGCCGGTTGTAGTGATCGCAGGCAACATCGCCATTATGGCGGCTATAGACACGGCCCGGCATGTTGCAGAAGGCATCCCATATTGACGCCTTGCGCCCATCCGCTTTACTGGCCCCCTCGATCTGGAAGGCAGCCGTCGCGACGCCAAAGGAAAAATCGCCCGGAAATCGGGAGGCGAGTGTCTTAGGATCGATCATCTGAAAACCCCGTCTGGTCATGGACTGGTCGTTTCGAGCGGCGGTTTAGCCAAAGGAACCGGCGTTGTACAGAGTGGAAATGTCAATCCTGCAACGTTGCAGACGGATAGCGGACCCAATGGCTATAGCCAGGCTACGTGCCGCCCTTCGCGCTAGCTTCTCCCCGCAAATGGGGCGAGGGACCATCTCTGGCGCAAGCGCGCGTTCTGCTGAAGCGGTACGACAATATACCCTTCTCCCCGCCTTCAGGGGAGAAGGTGGCGTCAGCCGGATGAGGGCTCGCCGAAGACCTGGTCATCAGAGTTTGACCCAAGCCCCATTCCGCTTCGACGAAGCAACGCAGGCCTCGACGAAGGCAACGCCCTTCACGCCGTCATCCACGGTCGGATAGACCACGGCCTTTTCGACAGCTTTGCCTTTCTTGTGCGCATTGATCGCATGCGCCGCTTCCGTGTAGATCGTCGCGAAGGCTTCCAGGTAGCCTTCCGGATGACCGGACGGAATGCGCGAGACGCGGGCAGCGGCGGCACCGGAACCTGCGCCGTTGCGGGTAATCAGCCGCTTCGGCTCGCCGAACGGCGTGTACCAGAGATAGTTGGGGTCAGCCTGCACCCACTCAAAGCCGCCCTTGGTGCCGTAGACGCGGATCTTCAGCCCATTCTCATGGCCGGGAGCCACTTGGCTGCACCAGAGCATGCCCTTGGCCGGCTTCTCCTTGCCTTTTGCCTTGAAGCGCAGAAGCACGTGAGCATTATCGTCCAGGCGACGGCCCTCGACGAAACTATCGAGATCGGCCGCGAGACTATCGAGTTCGAGGCCGGTGATGAAGGAGGCAAGGTTATAGGCATGCGTGCCGATATCGCCGGTCGAGCCACCCGCGCCCGACTGCGCCGGGTCGGTGCGCCAGACGGCCTGCTTGGCACCGCTCTGCTCGACAGGCTCTGTCAGCCAGTCCTGCGGATATTCGGCCTGTACGACGCGGATATCGCCGAGTTCGCCATTGGCAATCATCTCGCGCGCCTGACGGACCATCGGATAGCCGGTGTAATTGTGCGTCAGGATGAACAGTGCGCCGCTCTCGTCGGCGACCTTCTTGAGTCTTTTGGCATCGGCAAGATTGGAGGTGAGCGGCTTATCGCAGATGACGTGAATGCCCCGGCGCAGGAATTCCTTGGCGGCATCGTAGTGGACATGGTTGGGCGTGACGATCGAGACCGCCTCGATACCGTTCTTGAGCTTTGCCTCACGGATCGCCATTTCCCGGTAGCTCGCGTAGGTGCGCGACGGGGGAAGGCCGAGATCGCGGCCCGATGCGATCGCCTTTTCCGGCGTCGACGACAGCGCACCTGCGATGAGTTCGTATTGATCGTCGATGCGGGCCGCTATGCGGTGCACGGCGCCGATGAAAGCACCCGCTCCGCCGCCGACCATGCCGAGGCGGATGCGCGGCTCGCGCGCCTGTTCCGTTGATCCTTCAATTGCCATAGGTTCCTCCAAAGAAATGAGTGTTTGCCGACGGTGCCGAGATCCTACTCCCTAGCGGGAAGAAGGTGGCGGTAGCCGGATGAAGGGGTGCGGCAGACGTAGTCTTTCGCTATGTGCTCAAGACGTCGATCCGCTCCGCCCCCTCATCTGTCCTTCGGACATCTTCTCCCCGCTGGGGAGAAGAAAGAAGCAAGGCTCACAGCCCGAGCATGCGGCGGTTCGCCGCCTGGTCCGTTCCGCTGCCGGCAAAATCGTCGAAGGCCTTCTCGGTGACGCGGATGATGTGTGCCTTGACGAACTCAGCACCCTCACGCGCACCGTCTTCCGGATGCTTCAGCGCGCATTCCCATTCGACAACGGCCCAGCCGTCGAAATTGTTGGCCGTCATTTTCGAGAAGACGGCGCCGAAATCCACCTGGCCGTCGCCGAGCGAGCGGAAGCGGCCAGCGCGATCGACCCAGCCCTGGTAGCCGCCATAGACGCCCTGACGCCCGGTTGGATTGAACTCCGCATCCTTGACGTGGAACATCTTGATGCGATCCTTGTAGATGTCGATGTTGTCGAGATAGTCGAGGCACTGCAGGACATAGTGCGATGGATCGTAGAGCATGTTGGCGCGCGGATGGTTGCCGACCCGCTCCAGGAACATCTCGTAGGTGACGCCATCATGCAAATCCTCGCCGGGATGGATTTCATAGCAGACGTCGACGCCACACGAGTCGGCATGGTCGAGGATCGGCTTCCAGCGGCGGGCAAGCTCGTCAAAGGCCGTTTCGACAAGACCGGCCGGACGCTGCGGCCACGGGTAGATGAAGGGCCAGGCAAGCGCCCCTGAAAAGGTCGCATGTGCCTTGATGCCGAGGTGCTTGGAGGCCGTCAGCGCCATCTTCACCTGCTCGACCGCCCATTCCTGCCGCGCCTTCGAATTGCCGCGCACTTCCGGTGCGGCAAAGCCGTCAAAGGCCTCGTCGTAGGCAGGATGCACGGCCACCAGCTGGCCTTGCAGGTGGGTCGAAAGCTCAGTGATCTCGATGCCGTTTTCCCGCGCCTTGCCGGCGAATTCGTCGCAATAATCCTTGGAGCTGGCGGCCTTCTTCAGATCGATCAACTGACCGGCCCAGGTCGGAACCTGCACGCCCTTGTAGCCGATATCAGCCGCCCATTTGGTGATCGCATCCCATGAGTTGAAAGGTGCGGCATCGCCCGCAAACTGCCCGAGGAACAGGCCAGGCCCTTTGATCGTCTTCATGTCAGAATCCTCCCTGATGATCGACCGTAAACGTTTATGATAACTTCTAGCACGGATTCTGGCGGGAGCCAGGCGCCCCACGCCCTTGCGGCAGATGCAACTGAAAAGCCGAAAGTCAAACTGAAGTGAACTAATCACGCCTGCCTGGAGGCTGCAAGAGGTACGTGCCGCATTCTTGACCACGGCGCATGCCCGCAAGGAAAGAAAATGCGCCCATTTTCGCAAATGGGCGCATTACGGTCGAAGATCAGAACGGAGAATCCGGGAAATAGAAGTCCTTGGCGTTATCCTTGGTGATGAGCGTCGCGTCGAGAATATAGGTACCGCGCACCGGAACCTGATCGTAGAAATTTGCTGCCGTCATTTCCATCGCCGTGCCGACCATCGCCGGCGGATAGAGAACGTCGACCGGGATCAGCTTGTCGCCGTCTATGACCTTCTTGACCATGTCCTTGGAGCCGGCGCCGGCGATAACATACTGGATGTCCGTCCGCTTGGCCTGCTCGATGGCCTGCAGCACGCCGACGGCCATGTCGTCGTCCTGGCACCATACGACGTCGATCTTCTGGTACTTCGTCAGATAGTCCTGCATGACCTTGAAGGCGTCGTCGCGGTTCCAGTTGCCGTACTGGCGGTCGAGAACCTTGACGTTCGAACCGGCGATGCCTTTGTCGAAGCCGTCCTGGCGCTGCTGGTCGATCGGGATCGGCAGGCCGCGGATGACGACCACCTCTGCATCGGGCGTGTTTTCCTTGATGTACTTGCCGGCGACTTCGCCAAGCGCGGGGTTGTTGCCGGCAACGTAGAGGTCGCGAACGGAATCATCGTTGTTGCTCGGCGCACGGTCGACGAGCGCCACGAACTTGCCGGCGTCCTTGATTTCCTTGATGGCGTTGACGAGCGGATCCGGATCCGACGGCAGGATGACCAGGGCATCAATGCCTTGTGTCGCAAGATCCTGCACGGCGTTTGCCTGGCTTGCGGCATCTGGCGAGGTCTTGACGATGACGTTCAGGCCCGGATGTTCGGCCATCAGCAGCTTTGCCACGCGCTCTGCATGGAAGACGACGCCGGCCGTCCAGCCATGATCGGCTGCGGGAATGGAAACGCCAATCGTCACCTTCTTGTCCTGGGCATACGAGACGCCCGTGAGGACCGCCATGGCGGCGACGGCCAACCCCAAAATTTTTTTACGCATTTTCTCTCTCTCTCTCCCAATGTATGACTGGGTCTAGTCGATCGAGGACCGGGCGACCCATAAACCCGGCTATTCACGGTTTGCGTACCAGCGACCGCTGAACCAGCATGGCGATGATGATGATCGCCCCCTGGATGGCACCGATCAGGTATTCGCTGATGAAATTCGAAAGCAGCATGATGTTGCCGACGAGTTCGAGGATGAAGGCGCCGCAGATCGTGCCCCAGACCCGGCCCGCGCCACCCTTGAGCGCCGTGCCGCCGACAACCACGGCGGTGATCGCCTGCAGTTCCCAAAGGATGCCGGTCGTTGCCGAGGTCGACCCAAGTCGCGGCACATAGAGAAGCACGGCGATGGCGACGCACAGGCCCTGGATGACAAAGGCGATGGTGCGCACGCGATTGACGGCGATACCGGAATAACGCGCCACGTCGCTGCTGGAGCCGACCGCCACGACATGCCGCCCATAGCGGGTGCGGTAAAGGACGAAGGCTGCAACGCCGGTGACGGCAAGGATCACGGCGATCGGAACCGGCACGCCGAGGATGGACCCGAAATAGGCCGGGCGGTAGAGTGTCTGCAGTTCGGGCTCGCGCAGCGTGATGGCGCCGCCTTGCGAAAGCCAGGTGGTCAAGCCGCGATAAACGCCCATGGTGCCGAGGGTGGCGATGAAAGGCTCGATCTTGCCAACGGTGGTGATGAGACCGTTCGCAAGGCCGCATGACGCGCCGATTACGATCGTGAGCACGATGGCAGCCGTCAGCATCAGCGCCGGATCGGCGATCGCGCCGGAATTCATGAACAGGATCATCAGGCTGGCGACGAAAGCAACCATCGACCCCACGGAAAGGTCCAAGTCACCCGCCGAAATCACGAAGGTCGCGCCCACGGCAATGATGGCAATGAAAGCGCTTCTCGTCGCAACATTGGCAAGGTTCGTGATGCCGATGAAATTCGGATTGACCAGCGCCCCGACCACGAGAAGCAACGCCAGTGCCGCGAAGGGCGCGACCGCCCGAAGATCGACATCGCGCCAGGAACGGCGCCGGCTTTCCTTTTCGCTGCTTTCCTCGCTTATACTCATGTTCAAAACCAACCTCCCGTCCCATTGCCCTTGGGAATTCGCTGCCACGCCCCGACCGGATTATTCGCCTGTCAGGCAGCAATCTTTTTTTTCAATCCAGCCGCGTAGCGCATGATTTCCTGTTCGGAGATCTCATCGCCTTCCAAAATTCCGACGATCCGGCCTTCACGCATCACGGCGATACGCGTGCAAAGTCCGATCACCTCCGGCATCTCGGAAGACACCACGATGATCGAATGACCATCGCGGGCCAGTGCCGAAATGAAATGATAGATCTGCTGCTTGGTGCCGACATCGATGCCGCGGGTCGGCTCGTCGATGATGATGATCTGCGGCTCGATCTCCATGACTTTCGCCAGCAGCAATTTCTGCTGGTTGCCCCCGGACATGCGGCCGGCAACGATATTGCCGTCCCTGACGCGGATGTCGAAGCGACGACGGGCCCTTGCCATCGCAGAGGCTTCGCTCGCAGCGCTCAGATAGCCGAACCGGCCATGCTTGTCCAAGGATTGCAGCGTAAGGTTGGCAATCATGCCGGAGTTGAGAAGCAGTCCCTTGGACTTGCGGTCCTTGGTCATGTAGGCCAAGCCTGCGCGATTTGCGGCATGAACGTCGTGCGGAGGCACGGACTGTCCGTTGACCGTGACTTCACCCGATGCGCGCGAGCGCAAACCCATGATCGCCTCCATAAGCTCGGTACGGCCGGATCCGATCAAGCCGGAAAAGCCGAGGATCTCGCCTCTCCGGACCTCGAAACTGGCATCACGGACATAGTGGGTCGATACCGAATTGACGCTGAGCACGACCTCTTCATCGACATCGGGCTCGTTCTTGGCGGGATAAAGGCTGGAGAGCTCCCGCCCGACCATCAGCTGAGCGATCGATTCGCCGTCCAGAATCGAGGTGGGCGAGGTCTTCACCCATTGGCCGTCGCGCAGCACGGTCACCCGGTCGGTCAGTTCCATGACTTCGTCGAGCTTGTGGGAAACGAAGACGAAGCTCGTTCCCTGGTCACGAAGCTTGCGCACCTGCTTGAACAGGAAGTTGATCTCCTCGCGCGATAGCACCGCGGTCGGTTCATCCATGAATACGATCCGCGCGTTGCGGCTGATCGCCTTGGCGATCTCCACCATCTGCTTGTCGGCGATCGACAGCGTATTGATCTGCGCATTCACGTCGACATGCGAGCCGAGGAGATCAAGGACGCGCCGCGCCTCGGCGCGCATGTACTTGCGGTCGAGCACGCCGAAACGCGTGACTTCGCGACCGAGAAACAGGCTCTCGGTAACGGTCAGATGTTCGGCGAGATTGAATTCTTGGTGAATGATGACGATGCCGAGCGCCTCTGCAGCACCATTGGGCGGCAGCGTTACTGGTTTGCCGTCGAGCAGGATTTCGCCGGAGCTTGGCTCTTCGAAACCGGAAAGGATCTTGACGAGGGTGGATTTGCCGGCGCCGTTTTCGCCCATCAGCGCATGGATTTCGCCGGCGCGGAGGTCGAAATTGACGCTGAAGAGCACCTGCACGCCGCTGAACGACTTGCTAATTCGCCTTGCCGACAGCAGCACCGCGCCTTCGACGGTCTCCGGATTCATTATTCCCCTCCCCACGGCTCCCGTCCGCTTTATGGACTGTGTAAACCTTTACATTGGCGATGTAAAGGTTTACATCATTGGATACATGAGAATTTTTCAGCGTCGCCTTTGACCTTCGGGGAAGTCTGTGTAGTGTCCCGGTCAAGACGAGACCCAAGGCAGAGCGCAGTGTCGAATTCCACTCCCGCAACAATCGAAGACGTCGCCCGAATTGCCCAGGTTTCGATTGCAACGGTCTCCCGCGCGATCCATATGCCCGAGAAGGTCGCGAACTCGACACGGCTCAAGGTCAACCAGGCGATCGCCATCACCGGCTACACGACGAATGCGATGGCGCGCAGCCTGCGGCTCGGCCGCTCGAACATGATTCTCGTCGTCGCGCCCGACATCGGCGACCCGAATTTCTCCAGCATCCTGGTCGGATTGGAAAATGAAGCCCGCGCGCACGGCTACGGCATTCTCATCGGCCATACGCAGAATGATGCGCAGCGCAGTCTCGAATATCTGAAGTTCCTGAATTCCAATCAGGCGGCCGGGCTGATCCTCTTCACCGGCATCCTGCCCTTCGGCCACCAGACCATGACGGCGCGCCTGCCGCCCAGCGTCGGCGTCTTCGAACCGGTCTTCAACGGCGGCATTCCCTATGTCGGCGTGGACGACATCGCGGGCGCCCGCAAGGCCGTCGACCTGCTGATTGCCGAGGGCCATCGGAAGATTGCCTTCATCGGGGATTCGCGCACCCGCCTCGCCTACAGCCGGCGGCGCATGGGTTATGAAGCCGGATTGGATGCCGCTGGCGTTAGTCCCGACCTTCGAATTGTCTTCGAAGGCGACGGCACGATTGAAAGTGGCCGCCTGGCGGTCGAACAGCTTTTTATGCGCGATACCCTGCCGACGGCCTTCATGTGCGTCAACGACCAGACCGCCATCGGCGTCATGATCGGCCTTGGCGCGCGCGGCTACGATATCCCTCGGGATTTTTCCGTGACCGGCTTCGATGACGTGCCTCAAGCCGTCTTCATGTCACCCTCGTTGACGACGATCCGCCAGCCACGCACAGCCATCGGCAAGCATGCCATGGCGCTTCTGCTCGAACTGCTGTCGGACGGTCAGCCCGCCGAAACGGAAATCCTGCTCAGACCCGATTTGGTGGTCCGCAACTCGGTCTCTGCGCCCTCGCGTAACTGGATGAGGAAGTAAGAAGGACTACGGCGGCAGCCGAATGAAAGCTGCCGCCGGCCGGCATTTCTTAAACGTAGCGGTTGACGACGTTTTCCAGCAGTTCCTGCTTGCCGGATTTCGGCTGCGGGTTGATGTTTCTGGTTTCAACCCACTCTGCGATCTGCTCCAGCGAGTATTCGCCGCGCAAGAGCTTCTGGCCTTCGGGGGCGTTCCAGCCGGCATAGCGATCCTCGAGCGGTTTGGAGAGCGCCCTGTCCTCTATCATCCTGGCCGCCGCCTTCAGACCGCGAGCACAGCAATCCATGCCGCCGATATGGCCGATCAGCAGGTCCTCCGGATCGAGCGACTGGCGGCGCAACTTGGAATCGAAGTTCGTGCCGCCGGTCTTGAAGCCGCCACCTGCTAGGACGTGGTAATAGGCCAGCGCCATTTCCGGGACGTTGTTCGGGAACTGGTCGGTATCCCAGCCGGACTGGTAATCGTTGCGGTTCATGTCGATCGAGCCGAAGATGCCGAGCGCGTTGGCAAGCGCCAGCTCGTGCTCGAAGGAATGGCCGGCGAGGATCGCGTGGCCCTGCTCGATATTGACCTTCACCTCATTTTCCAGGCCGTTCCTTTTCAGGAAGCCGTAGACGGTCGCGACGTCGTAGTCGTACTGGTGCTTGGTCGGCTCCTGCGGCTTTGGTTCGATGAGGATGGTGCCCTTGAAGCCGATCTTGTGCTTGTATTCGACGACGAGGTTGAGGAAGCGGCCGAGCTGATCGAGCTCGCGCTTGAGGTCGGTGTTGAGCAGCGTCTCATAGCCTTCGCGGCCACCCCAAAGCACGTAGTTTTCGCCGCCGAGCTTATGCGTCGCATCCATGCAGGTCTTCACCGTCGCAGCCGAAAATGCAAAGACATCCGGATCCGGATTGGTCGCGGCACCCGACATGAAGCGGCGGTTGGAGAAGAGGTTCGCCGTGCCCCAAAGCAGCTTGACGCCGGTCGCAGCCTGCTTTTCGGCAAAATAGTCGACAATCTCGTTGAGGTTCTTCGTGTTCTCGGCAAAGTTATTGCCTTCCGGGCGAACGTCGGCGTCATGGAAGCAATAATAGGGCGTGCCGAGCAGCTGGAAGAATTCGAAGGCAACGTCGGCCTTCAATTTCGCTGCCTTCATCGTGTCTTCGAACCAGGGACGCAGAAAGGTCTGGCCGCCGAAGGGATCGCCACCCGGCCAAGTGAAGGTATGCCAGTAGGCAACCGCAAAGCGCAGGTGGTCTTCCATGCGCTTGCCCATGACAATTTCGTCGGGTTGGTAGTGGCGGAAGGCGAGCGGATTGGTGCTGTCCGGGCCTTCATAGTTCACTTTCTGGATATCGCCGAAAAATCCGGTGCTCATGATGTTGTCTCCTTGGGTTTCACTCTTGTCGGTTAGCAGCCAGGCGCCCCCTCACCCTACCCTCTCCCCGCCAGGGAGAGCGGGGGCAAGGGCCGCCGAAAGTACTTTCTCCCCAGAGGGGAGAAGGTGCCGGTAGGCGGATGAGGGCAGCCTCAACCTCAATGCGCCAGCGATTTGATCGCGGGATAAAGCGCCCGATAACGCCTGTAGGCGTCCTCATAGGCACCACTCAAAGCCGCGACCGGCTCGATCGTTTTTGCCGTCTTCGGCGGCGTGCAGACTGAAACCGGCTCGACGCCTGTCGCCGCGATCAGCCCAAGCCGCGCCGCGCCGAAGGCCGCGCCGAAATCGCCGTCGGCGGGCAGATCGACCGGGACGCCGAGCGCCGTTGCGATTGACGCCAGCCAATAGTACGAGCGCGAGCCGCCGCCGATGGCGGTGACGCGAGATATATCGGTGCCTGCCGAACGCAGCGCTTCGAGATTATCGCGGATTGCGAAGGACACACCTTCGATCACCGCCTGTGTCAGTACGACCCGACTGCTCTCATGCTCGAGGCCGATGAAGGCGGCACGGATGACGGCATCATTGTGCGGCGTGCGTTCGCCCGAAAGATAAGGAAGAAACGTGACACCAGAAGGTGCCTTCAGCGTCTCGCCGAGCTCGTTCGTGAGATCGGCCGCGGATTTACCGGTGACGTTCGAATGCCAGTTCAACGCATCGGTGGCCGAAAGGATGACGCCCATCTGATGCCAGGTGTTGGGTAGTGCGTGGCAGAATGCATGGACCGCACTCTCTGGCTTCGGCAGGTAGGCGGCATTCGCCGTGAAGAGAACGCCGGACGTGCCGAGCGAGACGAAGGCCGCGCCATCGCTGACCGTGCCCATGCCGCATGCAGACGCTGCATTGTCCCCTGCCCCGCCGGCGACGACAACATCGCCTGCAATACCCCACGTGGCGGCGATTTCGCCGCGCAGCTTTCCTGCCTGCGCCGTGCCTTCCACCAGCGCCGGCATCTGCTTTTCCTCGAGACCGGTCGCGGCAAGAAGCTCCGTCGACCATTTGCGTTTGCCGGTATCAAGCCAGGACGTACCGGCAGAGTCCGACATTTCGGAAATGTGCTCGCCCGTCAGCCAGAGCCGCAGGTAGTCCTTCGGCAGCAGCACCTTGGCAACCTTGGCGAAAATTCCCGGTTCATGCTTGGCGACCCAGGCAAGTTTCGGTGCGGTAAACCCGGGAAAGACGATGTTACCCGTCAGCTTGCGGAATATTGGATCGGCATCCAGCGCCGCTGCCTCGACATAAGAACGCGTATCGTTCCAGAGAATGCAGGGACGCAGCACCCTATCGTCGGCATCGAGCAGCGTCGCGCCATGCATCTGGCCGGAAAGGCCGACGCCTTTGACGGCCGCGAGCTCTTTCGGGTGTTTCGCTTTCAGGCCCGCAACAGCCTCCTCCGTTGCGCGGATCCAATCTAACGGTTCTTGTTGCGACCAGCCGGAATGTGGCCGCGAAACATCGAGCGAACCATTCGCCGAGCCGATGATCTTCTGATCGCCGTCGATGAGCATCGCCTTGACGCCCGAGGTTCCGAGATCGAGACCCAGATACATGTCATTCTCCTTGCCGTTACGGCAGATTGTCTTTCAGGAATATGTCGAGCCGGATCCGCTCCTGCGCGTCGATGACGGCAAGCCCGTCGGCCTTTGCTTTGAGAACCCGGATCGCACTGCGGACCTCATGGCCGGCGTTCTGGTTGAGGATCGCATCGATCGTGCCGTCGATGAGGGCTGCGCGCGTATGGACGGTCAATTCATGGGCGACGACTGTCAGCGGGCGGCTCGAGGTTCTCTCCTTCAGCGCCCTGACAAGTCCACGGTTGCCGGCGCCTAGGCTGTAGACGCCAATCACCCGCTCGTGCTTGGACAAGACGTCGGCGACCAGCATATGCGCCAGTTCCGGATCGTCGCGGCCTTCGAGGACGGGCAGGATGGAAAGCTTCGGAAATTCCTCCGCCATCAACGCGGCAAAGCCTTCCAGCCGCTCGCGATGGTCGCGCACGAGCATGGAGCCGGCAAGCACCGCCACCTCGCCCTTGGCATCACCAAGAAAGCGTCCGAGAAGACGCGCTGCGGTTCTTCCAGCAGCGATGTTGTCGACACCCGCATAATGATGCCGGCGCGAACCGGTGAGGTCTGAAACCAGCGTAACGACAGGAATGCCGTCGCCCACCAGCTTGTCGACCGCAGCGACTACCTCAGGCGCATCGGTGGCGACAAGCGCAATCCCGGCGGGACGTTCATCGGCAAGCTTTTCGACTGCCGCAACCAGAGCGGCTGGATCGAAGGCGGCAACTTCCACTGTGCGAATACTCGTCCTCTCTAACGGCGAACGGATCATCGCTTCGCGGATCTCGGCGTGCAGCCCGTGCATGAAGGAATTGTCTGAGGCAGGCAGGATGAAAACCAGCGGATAGGTGCGACTCTTGGCGAGGTTGGCGGCGGCAACATCGCGCACATAGCCGATCTCGCGGATTGCCGTTTCCACTTTTTCGCGCGTGATGCGGCGCACACCGGGGCGCTGGTTCAGCACGCGGTCAACGGTCGCCAAACTGACCCCCGCTGCAGCGGCGATATCATGAACTGTGGGCCTCATCGCTCCTCCTGATGAAACCATTATCGCCAAATTTGATGTACGTAAATCAAAAATTTCAAACGGCTGTCGACCACCAAGAAAAAGGCCGGCATGGTCTCCCAAGCCGGCCTTGATTTCGTTTATTCGAACGCTCAGTGGCCACCGCTGCCACCGCCGCCGCCCTGGGGTGCCGGTTTCTTGATCATCGCGACCCCGAGGATCATGGCCATGAAAAGTACGGTCAGGATCAGGAATACGTCGCTGAAGGAGAGAATGATCGCCTGTTGGGTGGCAAGCCCGACCATCTGCTTGATCGCGGCCGAAGCACCGTCCAGGCCATAGGAGTTGAAGTTGGCAGTCAGGTTGTTCATCTGGTCGATCGCGGCCGGATTACCCCAATCCATGTTTTCCCGCAGCCGCTCGTAGTGCACGTCCTGACGGTTGGAGAGAACGGTGTTGATCACCGCAAGGCCGACTGCCCCGCCGAGGTTACGAGTAAGGTTGAACAGACCGGAGGCGCCACGGATACGTGAAGGCGGCATCGTGCCGAGCGCGATGTTGTTGATCGGCACCATGCACATCATGAGCCCGAACCCGCGCAGGATCTGCGGGATGAAGAGCTCGTAGAAATCCCAGTCGTCCGTCAGATGGGTCATGACGAAGGTGCCGGCCGCGAAGCTGGTAAAGCCGATCACCATCATCAGGCGAAGGTCCATCTTCGTCGACAGCCGGCCTGCAATCGGCGCAGTGAAGAACATCGCAAGGCCGGAGACAAACATGGTCTCGCCGATCATCAGCGAATCGTAACCGCGGATGCGCCCCAGATAGACCGGATAGATATAGGTGAGGCCGTATAGCCCAATCCCCATGACGAATGAGAACACCGAACCGAAGGAGAAATTCCTGTTGGTAAAGGCCCTGAGGTCGACGACGGGGAAGTCCACAGTGAAAGCGCGATAGAAGAAGATGATCGCACCTGCCGCGGAAGCCACGGCTCCGGCGACGATATAAGTGTCGTTGAACCAGTCGTTCGAATTGCCTTCCTCCAGCACATATTCCAGCGCACCGAGAAAAACGCCCATGGAGATAAGGCCCCACCAGTCGAACTTCCTGAACAGCGACAGTTCCGGCTTGTCGAAATCTATGAAATTCCAGGTGATGGTCGCGACCAGGATACCGGGAATGACGTTGACGAGGAACAGCCAGTGCCACGAGAAGGCATGGCTGAGATAACCGCCGACGGTCGGGCCGATGGTCGGCGCAAGGGTGGCGATCAGGCCGATGATAGGCGAGACGATACTGCGCTTCGACGGTGGGAAGATGGTGAAAGCGGCCGCGAAGACGGACGGAATCATACCGCCGCCGATGAAGCCCTGGATGGCGCGGTAAACGATCATCTGATCGATGTTCGTTGCCGTTGCGCAGAGCACGCTCGACAGCGTGAAACCAGCAGCGGAAATAGCGAAAAGATAGCGTGTCGAGATGATGCGAGCGAGCGTTCCCGACAGCGGAATCATGATGACTTCCGCAATCAGGTAGGATGTCTGCACCCACCCGATCTCGTCCGAGCCGGCAGAAAGGCCGGCTTGGATTTCCGCGAGCGATGCGGAGACGATCTGGATGTCGAGGATCGACATGAACATGCCAAGCACCATCGCAAAGAATGCGATGAGCTTGCGCGGGTCCATTCGCTCCTCGGAACCGGCGACCGCAATGGCGCCTGTTGTAGCGGTGGTAGCCATTGGCCTACTCCGGCTGGCTGATCACTTTGCTGCCTGCCCTGTAGCGGGCGCCGTGCGGGTATCGACATCGACGACGACGCTCAGGCCGGCGCGCAAGCGGCCGCTATCAAGCGCATCTTGAGGCAGCGCAATGCGGACCGGGACGCGCTGGATGATCTTGGTGAAATTGCCCGTCGCATTTTCCGGCGGCAGTAGCGAGAAGACAGAGCCGGAGGCTGGCGAAATCGACTCGACGGTACCGACGATCGGATGGTCGTCATAAGCATCGACATGCACGTTGACCTTCGAGCCCGGAACCAAGTGCTGGATCTGCGTTTCCTTGAAGTTGGCGTCAATGAACAGCTGACGCACCGGAACGAGTGCCATCAGCCGCTGGCCGGGCGAAACGAGATCGCCTTCCTGAACAGAGCGGTTGCCGACGACGCCATCATACGGTGCCTTTAGGATCGTGAAGGACAGATCGCGGGCTGCCTTGTCCCGCTGAAGCTCGAGCGTACGGACCGAACCTTCGGCTTCCCTGCGCTGCGCCTCGAGGATGGTGACGTTTGCTTCCGCCGACTTGATGTTGGCGTCGCCGCCGACGAGATTGGCCTTGGCCTGGTCGAGAGCAATATTGGCAGTGTCGAGATCGGCCGTCGTGCCGACCGACTTAGCCTGGAGGTCCGCCTGGCGCTTCTGTGTGATCTCGGCGCCACGGACTGCCGCCTCGAGAGCCACCTTGGAGGCCTGGGCCTGAGCAAGCGCTGCCTTGGCTCCTTCGATCTGCGCGTCGATGCGGCTCAGCGACAGCTTCTCCGTGGCGATCTGCGCCTCGGCCTGATCGAGGGCGTTTTGATAGTCGCCGTTGTCGAGCGTGGCAAGCACGTCCCCGGCCTTCACCTGCTGGTTGGCGACAACATTCACCTTCGCGACATAGCCGGTGACCTTTGGCGAGATCGTTGCGATGTCGCCTTCGATATAGGCGTCGTCGGTCGACACCATGAAACGGCCGTTCGTCCACCACTCGTAGCCGTATGATGCACCGCCGGCGAGAATAGCGAGCGCCACGATCGGTAGCACCAGGCTGCGGCGCTTCTTCTTTTCAGCTGGAGCGGTCTGCGTATCGGGCGCAGTCTGAGGGGCACGCGGAGCTTCGGCGGTCGCCGGTTCGGCAGGGACAACGGCGTCTGGCACCGCCTCGTCCCTTGCGGAATCGCTGACAATGCGGGCGACATTCGTTTTCTGATTAGACGACATGAGCAAAGACCGGTAAATCGAGTGACATTGATCGAACTGAACGGTTCGGTTCAGTTGACATAAGGCCTTTTTAAAGTCATATCAAGCTATATCGAACCAGGCGGTTCGATTTTGTTAAAAGAATGTTCGCATCGGCGAACGTGGTTAAGGAGACAATGACAGAGATTTTCAAAGATACGGTCGAAGCCCCGGCCGCAAGCGGCAGATGGGCGGCAGGAGAGGATCCGGCAAAGCGCAGGCAGATTCTCGAAGGGGCGAAGCGCGTCTTCATGAAACTCGGGTTCGATGCCGCGAGCATGAACGATGTGACGCGCGAGGCTGGTGTTTCGAAAGGAACGCTTTATGTCTACTTCGCCAACAAGGAAGAGCTTTTTACCGCGATGATGGAGACCGAGCGCGCCGCTTTTGTCGCCAGTGTGCGTGCGGCCCTCAATGCCAATCCCGACCCGGACACGGCTCTTTATGATTTCGGCATGACCTTCGTCCGGCACACAACCGAAGAAAAGGTCATCAATGCCATACGCACCGTCATCGGAGTGCGCGACCGCATGCCGCACCTCTGTCAACGCTTCTTTACCGGCCCCGAAAACATCCGGACCGTCCTCACCGACTATCTGAAGACTCAGGTCGCCGCCGGACATTTTGTGATCGAGGATGTCGAGCTTGCCGCTCGCCAGTTCCTGGAACTCTGCGGCGGAGGCTTCTTCAAGCTGCGCCTCTTGGGCGACATGGCGGGTCCTCCGTCCGAGGAGGAGATGAGCCGCATCATCCGCGGTGCGATCCGCGTCTTCCTTGCTGCCTATGGCGTTAGCCAGAACCGGCCAGCCTGAACGTTATCGATTTCTTTCTGCGTTGCACTAGAATCCAGCAATAGCGATCAAACCTGCTTGCCGGTTTTACTCTAATCAGGAGACCGCAACCAAGGAAGTGCGCATGAGTGCCATTGGACGGGCGATTTGGTTTATTGAAAGCCATTCCGCCAGCGATATCTCGCTGGACGATATCTCGGATGCCGCAGGTCTGTCGCGCTATCATCTGTCGCGCGTCTTCGGACTCGTCACCGGCCACTCGATCAGCGGCTATCTGCGCGGACGTCGACTGAGCGCCGCCGCATTGGCCCTGATCGGCAGTTCATCGAGCATCCTCGAGGTTGCCCTCGGCGCGGGTTACGGCTCGCACGAGGCTTTCACCCGTGCCTTCCGCGACCAGTTCGGTATCACTCCGGACGCGATTCGCAAGCAGGGGCACGTCCGCAACCTCGCTTTAGTGGAGCCGATCAAGATGGACCCCGCACGCCTCAACGAACTTGAAGAACCCCGCTTCGAAAGCCTGCCGCCAATGCTTTTTGCCGGACTGCAAGAGACCTATGGCTACGGCGACAATGCCGCGATTCCCTCACTGTGGCAGAAATTCAACTCTTACTTCGGCAATATTTCCGGCCAGCGGGGTAATGCCGCCTATGGCATCTGCACACATATCGAAGGAGAAGCCGAAACGTTCCGTTACATGGCAGGTGCCGAAGTCACAGATGCCGGCGACCTGCCGGAGGGATTTACGACGCTGAAAGTGCCCGGTCAGCGCTACGTCGTCTTCACTCATCGCGGTCACGTCTCCGCTATTGCGGCAACGATGCATCATATCTTCGGGACATGGTTCCCCTCCTCGGGTCTGCAGCACGGCGAGATGCCAGACATGTTCGAACGTTACGACGAGCGTTTCGATCCCCATACCGGCGTGGGCATCACGGAAATCTGGATACCGGTCAAGGAATAAAAGCCTCCCCGCTTTCGTATATTCCCTTGCGCGCTTGTTTCTTGGCGCCTTCACCTTAAATTGCGGGCGTCAGATTCTATGGCGCGAGGGAAAATAGCTTATGCAAGATATCATCATGCTCGTTCAGGATCCGGCAGCCTGGGTGGCTCTGGTGACCCTGGTTGTCATGGAAGTCGTCCTCGGCATCGACAACCTGATCTTCATTTCCATTCTCACCAACAAGCTGCCGGTCGAGCATCGTGATAAAGCTCGCAAGGTGGGTATCAGCCTCGCCCTCATCATGCGTCTTGCATTGCTTGGTACTGTAGCCTGGATCGTCCAGCTTACCACACCTGTCTTCGAGGCTTTCGGTCATGGCTTCTCTTGGAAGGACATGATCTTGATCGCCGGCGGTCTGTTCCTCGTATGGAAGGCCACCAAGGAAATTCACCACAGTGTCGATCCGGAGGATCACAACGAGGATTTCATTGCGAGTTCGGCGACGACGGGCTTTGCGGCGGCGATCGGCCAGATCCTGCTGCTCGACCTTGTCTTCTCGGTGGACAGCATCATCACCGCCGTCGGCATGACCCCGCACCTGCCGATCATGGTCATCGCCGTCATCGCCGCCGTCACCGTCATGCTGGTCGCCGCAACCCCGCTTGCAAATTTCATCGAGAAGAACCCGACGATCGTCATGCTGGCGCTCGCCTTCCTGCTGATGATCGGCACCACACTCATCGCCGACGGCATGGGGTTCCATGTACCGAAGGGCTATGTCTATGCCGCCATGGCCTTCTCGGCGCTCGTTGAAGTGCTGAACATGTTTGCAAGAAATGCCCGAATGCGAAAGAAGGCCAGCGGGCATTGACGAGATTTAAACGGGGGCGCGACAAAACGCGCCCTTTTCCTTTTGTTCAGCCGGCTCTTGCGAGTTCCCTGGGATCGCCGACACCAGCCGCCGATCGTCTGCCGTGATGTCTGGCGCGAGACGGCGGCGACCGCGCCCAATGTGCGCGTAGCAAACGACACCGCCCTGTCCGGCGAGATGCTGGAAAAGATCATCAGCGCCCGGCGAGGTGAAGGATAGGAACTTTGCATCCTGCGCGACATTGATTGGTCCAGGAAAGCGTACAAGTATCATCCGGCAATCAGCCCAAACCTCCGGAGCGGTATGACAACCCAACAGATCCTTTCCTTCGGCGTGATCGGCCTGATGATGGCAATCTTCATCTGGGACCGGTTTCGCTACGACATTGTGGCCTGTTGCGCCCTCGTTCTTGCGGTTGCAGCCGGTCTCGTTCCTTTCGGCAAGGCGTTTTCCGGCTTCGGAGACGACATCGTCATCATCGTCGGGAGCGCGCTCGTCGTCAGCACCGGGGTTGCCCGCTCGGGGATCGTCGACATGGCGATCAAGCGCTTCTTTCCCAATCTGGACAAGCCTCATCTCCAGCTCGCCCTGTTGCTTATCGTCGTTGCAGTGCTGTCTGCCTTCATCAAGAATATCGGCGCTTTGGCGATCATGATTCCGGTCGCATTCCAGTTCGCCAGGAAAACCGGCAAATCACCATCGCTTTATTTGATGCCGATGAGTTTTGCTGCACTGCTCGGCGGCCTGATGACGCAGATAGGCACTTCGCCCAACATCGTCGTATCGCGCTTGCGCGAGGAGATCACCGGTGCGCCCTTCACCATGTTCGATTTCACGCCTGTCGGCGCGACCCTGACCCTTGTCGGCGTCGTCTTCCTGATCTTCTTCCATTGGCTGGTGCCGGAACGGCAGAACGAGAATCCCTCGCTCGAGGAGGCGCTCGACCTCAAAACCTATTTCTCGGAGGCGACGGTTGTCGAAGGATCGAACTTCGACGGCAAGAAGCTGAACGAGCTCCTTAAACTCGGCGACGGCGAAGTCGTGGCGACAGCGATCCTGCGCGGCCACTCCCGCATGTCGCCTTTTCCCGACGTGATGCTGAAGGCTGGCGATACGATATTGCTGGAAGGCGTGCCGGATGCACTCGATGGCGTGGTGACCCATGCGAAGCTGAAGCTCTCCGGAAAGCCCATCCCGGAAGCGCGGGCGGAAGGCAATCTCGTGTCGATCGAGGCCGTCATAACCGCGGAATCGATGCTGATCGGCCTTTCCGCGCGCCAGCTCTCGCTGTGGAACCGGCGGCGGGTCAACCTGCTCGCAGTCAGTCGGCAGGGCCACAAGCTCACCGAGCGGCTGAGCGAGGTGACGCTTCGGGCCGGCGACGTTCTCCTACTTCAGGGAAGCCGCAGGAACCTGCCTGCCTTCCTGCAGGAATTTTCCTGCCTTCCGCTTGCCCAGCGTGACATCATGCTTGGCACGCCACGCCGAGGCTATGTGCCCCTTCTGATCCTCGCCGCCGCCATGGGCGTCACTGCCGCTGGCCTCACGCCGGTTTCGATCGCCTTTTTCTGCGCAGCGCTCGCCATGGTCGTCTTTCGCGTGATCCCGCTCGTCGATGTCTATAAGTCGCTCGATGCGCCGATCCTGATCATGCTTGCAGCGCTGATCCCGGTATCCGATACGCTTCGCACCACGGGCGGCAGCGATCTGATTGCCGGATGGCTCGGCGATTTCGCTGCCGAGATGCCGCCATTCGGCGCGCTGGCGTTGATGCTTGTGACCGCCATGGCAGTGACGCCGTTTCTCAATAATGCCGCCACAGTCCTTGTCATGGGACCAATCGCGGCGAGTTTCGCTGAGGCCCTCCATTATAAACCGGAAGCTTTCCTGATGGCGGTTGCCATTGGCGCCGGCTGCGACTTCCTCACGCCAATCGGCCATCAATGCAATACGCTGGTTTTCGGCCCCGGCGGCTACCGCTTCAGCGATTACCCTCGCCTGGGCCTTCCACTATCCTTCATCATCATCGTGGTGAGCGTGCCCGTGCTTCTTTATGTTTGGCCTGCGCTTTGAGTGCCCGGTGCCCATTTTCCTTGACGTGCGCGGTCGAATATGGCCTTAAGGCCAGCCAAACGGACAATCGGCGGATGAATTGGGCAGAATGCCCTTATCCGGCCGGTTTCCTGATCCAGTGATCTGCATTCTTCCCCGCCGAACGTCGCTTTCGCAGGAAAGCCGTCCGGCATTCATTTGACGGGCACATAAAATGACAGCTTCCGGCGTCCGCGTCCGAATCGCTCCCTCGCCGACTGGCGAGCCGCATGTCGGGACCGCTTACATCGCTCTCTTCAATTATCTTTTCGCCAAGAAGCACGGCGGCGAGTTCATTCTGCGCATCGAGGATACCGATGCTACGCGCTCGACCCCGGAATTCGAAAAGAAGGTCCTGGATGCGCTGAAATGGTGCGGCCTGAGGTGGTCGGAAGGCCCCGACATCGGCGGGCCCCATGGTCCGTACCGCCAGAGCGACCGCAAGCATATCTACGGCGAGTATGTCGAAAAGATCGTTGCTGCCGGCCACGGTTTCCGCTGTTTCTGCTCGCCGGAGCGTCTGGAAAAGATGCGCGAGGCGCAACGCGCCGCAAACCTGCCGCCGAAATACGACGGACACTGCCTGAGCCTCTCGGCAGAAGAAGTCACCTCACGCATGGCAGCAGGCGAACCCTCTGTCGTGCGCATGAAGATCCCGGCCGAAGGCTCCTGCAAGTTCACCGACGGGGTCTATGGCGACGTCGAAATCCCGTGGGATGCGGTCGACATGCAGGTCCTCTTGAAGGCCGACGGCATGCCGACCTATCACATGGCAAATGTCGTTGACGACTACCTGATGAAAATCACCCATGTCGCCCGCGGCGAGGAATGGCTGGCTTCGGTTCCAAAGCACATCCTGATCTACCGTTATCTCGGCCTCGAGCCACCGGTGTTCATGCACCTGTCGCTCATGCGCAATGCCGACAAGTCAAAGCTGTCGAAGCGCAAGAACCCGACCTCGATCTCCTATTACACCGCGCTCGGCTATATCCCCGAGGCGCTGATGAACTTCCTCGGCCTCTTCTTCGTCCAGATTGCTGAAGGCGAAGAGCTGATGACGATGGACGAGCTCGCCGAAAAATTCGACCCGGAGAACCTCTCCAAGGCCGGCGCGATCTTCGACATCCAGAAGCTCGATTGGCTGAACGGCCGCTGGATCCGCGAGAAGCTTTCGGAAGAAGAGTTCCAGCACCGTGTCCTGCAGTGGGCGATGGAAAACGATCGCCTGAGGGCCGGTCTTGCGCTCTCGCAGTCGCGCATCGCCAAGCTTGGCGAACTGCCGGACCTCACGGGCTTCCTGTTTAAGTCTGAGCTGAATCTTGATCCATCCGCCTTTGTCAAGATCAAGTCGCCGCCGGAAGAGATTCTGGAAATCCTCAACACGGTGCAGCCGGACCTCGAAAAGATCCTCGAATGGAACGTCGAGTCGATCGAAGCCGAGCTGCGCGCCATTGCCGACCGCATGGGCAAGAAGCTGAAGGTGGTCGTCGCACCGCTTTTCGTCGCCGTGTCCGGCTCATCGCGCTCGCTGCCGCTGTTCGATTCCATGGCGATCCTCGGCCGCGCCGTCGTACGCCAACGCCTGAAACTGGCGTCCCAGGCGGTTGCCTCCCTCGTCGGCCCGAAGAACTGAACCGGACGTTTGCATCATGACTGAAAAGACCGAAACAGCGACCCTTTCCTCAGACGCAACGGAAGTCCGCGCCCAGAAGCTGAAGCTGCTGCGCGAACAGGTCGGCGATGTCTATCCGGCGCATTTCCACCGGACGATCACCAATGCCGAGCTCGCTGCGAAATACGAGGGCCTGGAGCCGGACACCGAGACCCAGGATGTCGTCACCGTCGCCGGCCGCGTCTATTCCTCGCGCAACTCCGGCATGTTCATGGACATCCATGACGCTTCGGCCAAGATTCAGATCTTCAGCCACAAGGACACGACGCCGGAAGCGGCTCGCGCCCTGCTGCCGATGATCGACATCGGCGACATCATCGGTGTGACCGGCGTGGTGCGCCGCACCAAGCGCGGCGAGCTGACGATCAACGCGCAGCAGATCACCATGCTGACCAAGTCGCTGCTGCCGATGCCCGAAAAGTGGCATGGCCTCTCCGACATCGAGCTGCGCTACCGCAAACGTCACCTCGACATCATGACCAACGAGGAATCGAAGCTCCGTTTCCAGCAGCGTTCGAAGATTGTCTCCGGCATCCGTCGCTTCATGGAAAATGACGGCTTCATGGAAGTCGAGACGCCGATGCTGCAGTCGGTCTACGGCGGTGCGACCGCTGAACCCTTCAAGACACATCACAACACGCTGAAGCTCGACATGTACCTGCGCATCGCGCCGGAACTGTTCCTGAAGCGCACCCTGGTTTCGGGTCTCACCGACAAGGTCTTTGAAATCAACCGCAACTTCCGCAACGAAGGTGTCTCGACAAGGCACAATCCCGAATTCACCATGATGGAGTGCTACTGGGCCTATGCCGACTACGAGGACATGATGGACCTCGTCGAACGCATGTTCGCCGAGCTTGCCATGTCGGTCCATGGCAGCACGGAATTCACCTTCGTCGACAAGCAGATCTCCTTCAAGGGCCCGTTCCGCCGTGTGCCGATGCCTGACGCCGTCAAGGAAGCGACCGGCATCGACTTTCTGGCGATCAAGACCGACGAGGAAGCCCGAGCCGCCACGAAGGCGGCCGGATTCGAAATCGAGAAGGACGCGACCTGGGGCGAATGCCTCGCCTTTATCTTCGAGGAGAAGGTCGAAAGCACGCTGATCCAGCCCGCGCACGTTACGCATTTCCCGAAGGACATCTCCCCCTTCGCCAAGGAAGTGCCGGGCGAGCCGCGCCTTGTCGAACGTTTCGAGACCTATTGCAACGCCTGGGAACTCGGCAACGCCTTCTCGGAACTCAACGATCCGGAAGAGCAGCGCAAGCGCATGGTCGAACAGCTGGAGCAGGCTCACGCACGCGGCGAAAAGGAAAAACAGCTGGACGAGGAATTCCTGGACGCAATCGACCAGGGCATGCCGCCCGCCGGCGGTCTCGGCATCGGCGTCGATCGCCTGATCATGCTGCTCACGAATTCCCCCTCGATCCGCGACATCATCCTTTTCCCGGCCCGCCGCAGCAAGTCGGACTGAGCGGAAGGATGAGCTGATTCAAAAGGGCGGACGGCCGATGGTCGTCCGACCTTTGCATGCCCAATGATTAATGGCCGGAGGCAGGAGCAGCCTTGCTGCCTTCTGGCGGAGAACCGGCTTCGCCTTCCGGTGATGCTCCCTCTTCGACGCCTCTTTCGTTGCCTTCGCCTGCGGTTGCAGCGACAGCCGTCGGATCAATGCAATCGGAGCGTTGCTTGAACGAGGCGTTCAGCGCCTGGATTTCATCGTCCGGCAAATCGATGCGCTCGCCGAAAAACAGGCCGTTCTCGCTCGCCTCGCCATCGTAATAGCGGGCAGTATAGGATTTGCCGTTCAGCCCTTCGACCAACCGGTCGGGATGCGGGATATAAACCACATCGGCGCCGATCGCCCTGCCACGAATATCCGAACGCAGCGTTGGACCGTTTTCATCGAGGACCACGACCTGTACCAGATCGGGCCTTTCTTGCGCGTAAATGGCTTGCGCGACGCGGAGCGCCGTCTTGACCCGTGTCATGCCGTCCGTCGGCTCGGTCTTGATGTATTTGCGAATCCAGACGCGATCCTGCTTCTTGATGGTCACCAGATTGACATCGGTGCAGGAGACGCCGTTCGCCTCTTCCAACACCTGGCCGATGATGTTGTCCCTGCCGATATAAACGGCAACACCGCCGGAAGCACCTATAAACAAGGCCGTTCCGCCGATCACGATCACCAATTTCCGGGAGGGCCGGAAGATCCGCAGTAAGGCCTTCACGCCAACTGGTCCGCCATCGAAAAAACTCCAACGCAATACATGCAAGTGAAGCTAGCCAAACGACGTTTCGGAATGCTTAAGTGGTCTTTCGAGAAACATACCAATTCGGGCTAAAGACCAAAAAAGGTCCGCCACCCGTTGTGCTTGCCATGATCCGTTTGACCGTGCTCTAAAAACACGCATGGCCTTCACCCTTCGCCAGATCCAGTATTTCGTTGCCGTTGCCGAGCAGGGTTCGGTGACGCGCGCAGCGCAGAATCTTTCGATCTCGCAATCCTCGGTCACAGAAGCGCTGAAGGAACTGGAAACCGACCTCGGCGTCGAACTCTTCGAACGCCACCCGCGCGGCCTGACGGTCACGCACAACGGTCACCAGTTCCTCCGGCATGCGACAAAAATTCTAGCCAGCGTCTCCGATGCCCGCGCCAGTTTTTCCGGCCTGCAAAGCGCTCTTTCCGGCACATTGAATATCGGCGTCACCTCGCTGGTCGCAGGCTATGTTCTCTCCGATCTTCTGGCGCGATACCGCCGCGCCTGCCCCGGTGTGGAGGTGAGTGCAATCGAAGACAATGGCGGCTATCTGGAGCATCTGCTGGTCGGCGGTGAGCTCGATGTCGCGGTCATGGTGATCTCTAATCTGCGCGACCGCATGGCGCTGCAGGCGGAGATCCTCGAAACCTCGCCCTATCGTCTCTGGCTGCCGATGGGCCACCCGTTGGTTTCCGCTGACATCATCTCGGTTGCCGACATCGCCCGCGAGCCGCTGATCATGCTGACGGTCGATGAGATCGAGGAGAACACCGGCAAGCTACTGTCTGCGCTCGGCGCTCGCCCGCATGTCGCCTTTCGCACCCGGTCGGTGGAGGCCGTGCGCAGTCTCGTTGCAACAGGCGCCGGCGTCGCGCTGCTTCCCGAACTCGTCTACCGCCCCTGGTCGCTGGAAGGCGACCGGATCGAAAGCCGCGATGTCTCCGGTTCATTGCCAGTCGTTCAGGTCGGCATGGTCTGGCGCAAGGGTTCCAGCCTGCCGCAAGCGGCGCGAGATTTCGTCGGCATTGCGGAAGCGATGCGATCCGGCCGTGCGCGATGACGATATCGGAATTTCCGATACCGCCTTTCTGATAAATGAATTTGCGAAACCGGATATTTCAGCGCACCTTTTAGCCGGGAACAAAATGCCGCAACAAGCGGCGCAAACCGGGAGACAGACGATGAAGTACCTTCTGAAATCGTGCACTGCTGCCCTCGCAAGCTTGAGCTTCGTGACGCAGGTTGCTGCTGCCGAGCCGTTGAAGGCCTTGGACAAGGGTGAGGGTGCGGTCAGCATCGTCGCCTGGGCCGGCTATATCGAGCGCGGCGAAACCGACAAGAATTACGACTGGGTTACCGATTTTGAAAAGAAGACCGGCTGCAAGGTTTCCGTGAAGACCGCGGCGACCTCGGATGAAATGGTAGCGCTGATGAACGAAGGTGGCTTCGATCTCGTCACTGCTTCGGGCGATGCTTCGCTGCGTCTCGTTGCCGGCAAGCGCGTGCAGCCGATCAATACCGATCTCATTCCGAGCTTCAAAAACCTCGATGAACGCTTACAGAACGCTCCGTGGCATACGGTCGGCGGCGTCCACTACGGCGTGCCCTATCTGTGGGGGCCGAACGTTTTGATGTACAACACCGATGTATTCAAGGATAAGGCCCCGACCAGCTGGAAGGTGGTATTTGAAGAAGAAACGCTGCCTGATGGCAAGTCCAACAAGGGCCGCGTCCAAGCCTATGACGGGCCGATCTACGTCGCCGATGCTGCCATGTATCTGATGGCCCACAAGCCCGATCTCGGCATCAAGGATCCCTACGAACTCAATGAAGACCAGTATAAGGCAGCTCTCGATCTGCTGCGCGGCCAGCGCAAGCTCGTCTCCCGCTACTGGCATGACGCGATGATCCAGATCGACGACTTCAAGAACGAAGGGGTCGTCGCATCCGGCTCCTGGCCGTTCCAGGTGAACCTGATGCAGGCCGAGAAGCAGAAGATCGCCTCGACCTTCCCCGAGGAAGGCGTCACCGGCTGGGCCGACACGACAATGCTTCACGCCGACAGCGAGCATCCGAACTGCGCCTATATGTGGATGGAGCATTCCCTGTCCGCCAAGGTCCAGGGTGATGCCGCCGCCTGGTTCGGCGCCGTCCCCTCCGTTCCGGCAGCATGCAAGGGCAACGAACTGTTGACCGATACCGGATGCACCACCAACGGTTTCGACCACTTCGACAAGATCAAATTCTGGAAGACGCCTGTTGCCAAATGTACGACGCAGAGTGAATGCGTGCCGTATCATCGCTGGGTGTCCGACTATATCGGCGTGATCGGCGGGCGGTAGTCAAAACCCAGGCAGAATGATTGCCCCTAACCCTCTCCCACACGCAGGGAGAGGGGACATGCCCCAAGACCTCCCGCCGCTATCCGAAACGCCCCAAAGGGCGAAAGCATCGCCGCGAGTCCCCTTCCCCGCGCTTGCCGGGAGAAGGTGCCCGGCAGGGAGAATGAGGGGCATCATGTATAACTCGGAGACCCCAATGACACCCGCCGTCCGTTTCCAGCAGGTTTCGCGTCATTTCGGCCAGGTTCGCGCCGTCGACGGCGTCGATCTCGAAATCGCACCAGGCGAGTTCTTCGCGATGCTCGGTCCGTCGGGCTCGGGAAAGACGACCTGCCTGCGTCTGATCGCCGGCTTCGAACAGCCAACGGATGGGCATATCGAGATTTTCGGAGAAACGGCAGGCGGTGTCCCGCCCTACCGCCGCAACGTCAACACCGTCTTCCAGGACTACGCGCTCTTCCCGCATCTGAACATCCTCGACAACGTTGCCTACGGGCTGATGGTCAAGGGCATCGGTAAGGCAGAGCGCACGAGGGCGGCCGAGCAGGCGCTGGAACTGGTGAAACTTCCGGGCTACGGCGCCCGCCGCCCCGGCCAGCTCTCCGGCGGCCAGCGGCAGCGCGTGGCACTCGCCCGCGCTCTCGTCAACAAGCCGAAGGTCCTGCTGCTTGACGAGCCGCTTGGCGCGCTTGATCTGAAGCTGCGGGAGCAGATGCAGGAAGAATTGAAGAGCCTTCAGCGCGCACTCGGCATCACCTTCGTCTTTGTCACCCACGACCAGGGCGAGGCGCTCTCCATGGCAGACCGCGTCGCCGTCTTCAACAACGGCGGCATCGTGCAGGAGGGTACGCCGCAGGATATCTACCGCCGTCCGAAGACACGCTTTGTCGCCGATTTCGTTGGTTCCTCGAATATCATCGCGCCAGATGTAATGACGTCGCTCGGCGGCGAAAAGCGCTGGGCAAGCCTGCGCCCCGAAGCGATCCATCTCTCCGGCGATGGCATGGAGGCGGCGGTCGAAAACACCAGTTTCCTTGGCGCCGCGTATCGCCTGACGGTCAGCATGAGGGGCACGCACCTGCATGTCACACTACCCGCAGGCGCCAATGTGCCGGATATCGGCGCCAGCGTGCGCCTCGCGTGGCAGCCGGCCGACGTGCATTACATGGATGATGCAGCATGACAGCGCTCGCCCTGACAAAACCTGGCGTTACGACCTCCATCTTGCCGGGCCGCGGCGGTTTCTTCGGTGGATTGTCGGACGCCTTCTGGCGCCATCCGACGCTACTGCTTTTACTGATGCTGACGCCGCCGCTGCTTTGGCTCGGCATCATCTATATCGGCTCGCTGATCGCACTGCTGCTGCAGAGTTTCTTCTCGATCGACGATTTCTCCGGCTTGATCAATTACGAGTTCACGCTCGCGACCTATGCTGAGCTTCTGAACCCCACCAATTTCGACATCATCGTCCGCACCGTCGTCATGGCAGTCATGGTGACGATCGCATCCGCCGTCATCGCTTTCCCAATTGCCTACTACGCTGCGCGCTATGCGCAGGGAAAGTGGAAGGCGTTTTTCTATCTCGGCGTCATGCTGCCGCTCTGGTCGAGCTATCTCGTCAAGGTTTACGCCTGGAAGCTGATCCTCGCCAAGGAAGGCATCCTCACATGGATTTTCGCCAGGCTGCATCTCTCGTGGCTGCTCGACGGCATTCTCGCGCTACCGGTCGTCGGCGGCAATTCGCTTTCGGTGAGCTATCTCGGCACCTTCGTCGTTTTCGTCTATATCTGGCTTCCCTACATGATCCTGCCGACGCAGGCCGCTCTCGAGCGCGTGCCTGCAAACCTGATCGAGGCTGCCTCGGATCTCGGCGCCACGCCGGGCCAGACCTTCCGCACAGTGCTGTTCCCGCTGGCGCTGCCCGGCATCGTCGCCGGCTCCATCTTCACCTTCTCGCTGACCCTCGGCGATTACATTATCCCGCAGATCATCGGTTCTTCCCGGCTCTTCATCGGCCAGGCGGTCTATGCGCAGCAGGGCACCGCCGGTAACGTGCCGCTCGCCGCCGCCTTCTCCGTCGTGCCGATCGTCATCATGGCCATCTATCTCTGGCTTGCAAAAAAACAGGGGGCTTTCGATGCGCTCTGACCGTGGAAACCGCCCCCCTCTCTCCCTGAAGATCGCAGCCGCGAGCGGCCTGCTTTTCCTGCATCTGCCGATCCTGCTGATCTTCGTCTATGCCTTCACCACCGAGGAGAAGAGCTACCAGTGGCCGCCGCCGGGACTGACGACGCAGTGGTTCAACGTGGCCTGGAACCGGCCTGATGTCTGGGCAGCCCTCGGCCTTTCTGTGCAAGTCGCCTGCATCGCCACCGCTATCGCCCTGGTGCTCGGCACGCTTTGTGCTGCCGCCGTCAGCCAGACGAAGTTCTTCGGCCGCGAGGTCATCTCTTTGCTCGTCATTCTGCCGATCGCCCTTCCCGGTATCATCACCGGCATTGCGCTGCGCTCGGCCTTCAGCCTGTTCGACATCCCGTTCTCGGTCTGGACGATCGTGCTTGGCCACGCCACCTTCTGCGTCGTGGTCGTCTACAACAATGCTGTCGCCCGCTTCCGCCGTACCTCCGGTTCATTGATCGAAGCTTCGATGGACCTCGGCGCCGACGGCTTCCAGACTTTCCGGCACGTCATCCTGCCGAATATCGGCACCGCGCTGCTTGCCGGCGGCATGCTTGCCTTCGCGCTCTCCTTCGACGAAGTCATCGTCACCACCTTCACCGGCGGCCAGCAATCGACGCTGCCGATCTGGATGCTCGAAGAACTCATCCGCCCGCGCCAACGCCCGGTCACCAACGTGGTCGCCATGGCCGTCGTGCTCGTCACCTTCCTGCCGATCCTGGCAGCCTACTACCTCACCCGCGACGGCGACCAAATCGCCGGAGCCGGCAAATAAAAGGGAGAACATCATGGACACCCAGATGCTGATTGGATCCCGCTTCGAAACGGGCACGGAAACGGAAGAGCACATCCTGAACCCGAAGACGGGTGAGACGGTGCTCAATCTGCCGGAAGCCTCGTTCGGCCAGATCGATGCCGCTGTGGAAGCCGCCGGGAGGGCTTTCAAGAGCTGGTCGCAGACGACACCCGCCGAACGCTCCGGCTACCTGCTGAAGATCGCCGATGCCATAGAAAAAGACCGACAGAGCTTTGCCACGCTCGAAGCACTGAACTGCGGCAAGCCGATCAACGCCGTGCTCAACGATGAAATCCCGGCGATCGTCGATTGCTACCGTTTCTTCGCGGGCGCTGTCCGCAACCTGCACGGTCCGGTCTCCGGCGAATACCTGCCTGGTCACACCTCGATGATCCGCCGCGACGCAATCGGTATCGTCGGCTCGATCGCGCCTTGGAATTATCCACTGATGATGATGGCCTGGAAGCTGGCACCCGCGATCGCCGGCGGCAACACCGTGGTCTTCAAGCCTTCCGAACAAACGCCGCTGACGGCTCTGAAGATGGCGAAGCTGCTCGCTGACATCCTGCCCGAGGGCGTCGTCAACGTCATCCTCGGTCGCGGAGAAAGTGTCGGCAATGCGCTGATCAACCACCCGAAGATCGGCATGGTCTCGATCACCGGCGATGTCGCGACCGGCAAGAAGGTGCTGCAGGCGGCCGCCAAGTCCGTCAAGCGCACGCATCTGGAACTTGGCGGCAAGGCCCCCGTCATTGTCTTCGAGGACGCCGATATCGATGCGGTCGTCGCAGGCATCCGCACCTTCGGTTACTACAACGCCGGCCAGGACTGCACCGCCGCCTGCCGTATCTATGCTGACGCCAAGGTCTACGACAGGTTCGTCGCCGATCTCTCCTCGGCGGTTTCCTCGATTAAGTTCAACCAGGCCGAGGACACTGAAAACGAGATCGGCCCGTTGATCTCCAAGCGCCAGCGCGACCGCGTCGAAAGCTTCGTTACCCGCGCTGCCGAGCACAAGCACATGGAAATTACTACAGGCGGCAAGACCTCTGGCGACAAGGGCTTCTTCTTCACTCCAACCGTCATCGCCGGTGCCACGCAGGATGACGAGATCGTCCGCCGCGAAGTCTTCGGCCCGGTCGTCTCCGTGACACGCTTCACCGACGTCGAGGAGGCCGTCGCTTGGGCGAACGACAGCGACTATGGCCTTGCCTCCTCCGTCTGGACCAAGGACATCAGCTGCGGCATGAAGACGGCCGCGCGGCTGCAATATGGCTGCACTTGGATCAACACGCATTTCATGCTGGTCAACGAAATGCCGCATGGCGGTCTCAAGCAGTCCGGCTACGGCAAGGATATGTCGGTCTATGCGCTAGAGGATTACACCGCCGTCCGGCACGTGATGATCAATCATGGTTGAGTCATTCTGACCAGCCTCAGTTGTGATCAAGACCGTCGCAGGCACCTGCGGCGGAACAATTTGGTCTTTCCTGCGTCCTCTTGTGTATCCGACGCAGAGGAAACATCCATGCTCAAATGGGCTCTCATATTTCTCGTCATTTCGCTGGTTGCCGGGTTCTTCGGTTTTTCCGGCATCTCAGCCGCCACCGCAACGATCGCGCGTGTCCTTTTCGGCATCGCCCTCGTCATCTTCCTGATTTTCCTGATCCTGGCGCTGATCGCCGGCCAAGCGGTTCTCTAACAGCAGCGTGGCTTGCCTAAAGCAGGCTCGCTCCGACATTGATCGCGAGTGCCAGGATCGTCGTATTGAAGAGAAACGACAGCACTGCATGAAGCAGGGCGATCTTGCGCATCGTCATGGTGGAGACGGCAACATCAGCGGTCTGCGCCGCGACGCCGATCGTGAATGAGAAGTAGAGGAAGTCCCAATAGACAGGTTCTTCGATCCTGTCCGGAAAAATCAGGCCCTCGCCCTTGTCAGGTCCACGGTAAAATCGATGGGCGTAATGGATGGTGAAGAGCGTGTGGAGGAAAACCCAGGAAACCAGGATCGTGACCACCGCCGCGCAGGCTCTGGCGAAGGCGACATCGGGTGGCGCTTCTTTCACGGAATGCAGCTCGAGCCCAATGCCAGCAATGCTTGCGAGCGCGGCCGCGATCGACAGGAAGAGTACGAACGTGTCGGAAAAATCCAGATCCTCCGCTCGTTTCCTGATATCTGCGACTGTCGCCCGAAGCATCCTTCGCCAACTGACACACGTAAAGACGATGGCCGTCACGTTCCAGCCGACCAGCACATTCTTGGCGTTCACATCCCGGGAGGTGAGAAGCACGAAAACTACCAAGCCCGCGATGAAAGCAATGATGATGCTCAAATGCCGGACGGCATAGGTCATTATCGAACTGCGCTTATCGTCACCCGCCATGTCTTTCCTCAGGCTTTATGCCATTGATACCAGCACGAAAAAGGCGCGGCCGCCATTGGCAACCGCGCCTTTCAACCGTTTCTATGAAGACGTCAGGCAGCAGCGAGCTGCAATTCCTTCTGTACCATCGTGCGAAGCGCCGTCAGGTCCTTGGCGAAGGCGCGAATGCCTTCGGCAAGCTTTTCGGTTGCCATCGCATCTTCGTTCATCATCCAGCGGAAGGTCTTCTCGTCGATTTCGATCTTCGGCTCGGCCTTCTTCGTGTCCGGTGAGAGCTTGCGGACCAGTGTGCCCTGATCGTTGGCGAGTTCGTCGAGCAGCGCCGGGCTGATGGTCAGGCGGTCGCAACCGGCCAGTGCTTCGATTTCACCGGCGTTGCGGAACGAGGCGCCCATGACGATCGTGCTGATGTCATGCGCCTTGTAGTAATTGTAGATGTCACGGACAGACTGAACGCCCGGATCCTCTTCCGCAGTGTAATCCTTGCCGGTGGACTTCTTGTACCAGTCGAGGATGCGGCCGACGAAGGGCGAGATCAGAAAAGCCTTCGCATCGGCGCAGGCAATGGCCTGGGCCTTGGAAAAGAGAAGCGTCAGGTTGCAGTCGATGCCCTCCTTCTGCAGTACTTCCGCGGCGCGGATGCCTTCCCAGGTCGAGGCGAGCTTGATCAGAATGCGATCGCGCTCGATGCCGCGCTCCTTGTAGGAGGCGATGATGCCGCGCGCCTTGGCGATTGATGCTTCAGTGTCGAAAGAAAGGTCAGCATCGACCTCGGTCGATACGCGACCCGGCACGAGTTTCGACAAGGCGGCGCCAACGGAAATCGCAAGACGATCGGCGACGGCTGCTGCAACCGCATCGCTGTTTCCGCCCTGCTTCTTGCCCCAGGAGACGGCTTCCTTGATCGCATCGGCAAACATCGGCGTTCCGAGCGCCTTCAATACGATGGTCGGATTGGTCGTGCAATCCACCGGCTTCAGTCGGGCGACAGCCTCGATATCGCCGGTATCGGCGACGACCGTGGTCATGTCGCGGAGTTGGTCAAGCTTGGTTGTCATGGTCAAAATCCCTTGTGAACTCGAACTGCTAACTTGAGCTGCGGACCGGCGCGAGCTCCGCCCGGCAATGAGGTAGTCTACAGACAGATGAGTTTGCTGCAGGCGAAAACGCGTGCCTTCCCATGTGCCCGCACATTGTCCTCTTCGGACGAACGACTGTGTCGGGAATGACTATCGCCATTCCGAAAAGAGAAAGTCAAGGACATTTGTGCATTTCAATTGACATAAGTGTCACGCCCGTCATTATCGCCAGGACAAGGAAAATTGCCCTGCTTTTTTCGCCTCGGATGCAAGGATGCAAGTAGGGTGAAACTCAATGAGGAGAAGATGTGGTCAAGCTGAAACGCGGCACGCACACGGCTTACTCAGAAGCCTCCTCGCTGAGGCTACGCGCCGCGTGGCTCTACTACAATCAGGGCCTGACGCAGAAGGACGTCGCCGAGCAGCTTGGCATAAGCCGCACGACGGTCATCCGCTTGCTCGACGAGGCCATGAAGCGCAGCGAGGTGCAGATCTGGATCAACGATTCGATCGGCGACTGCGTCGAGCTTTCCGTGAAGCTGGAGCGCGCCTACGGGCTCGACGAGGCAATCGTTGTCCCCGCTCCCGTCAGTTCCGACGTCGATAGTCTCGCAAAGAGCGTCGGGCTCGCGCTCGGCCAGTTCCTGTCCGAGGCGATCCCCGACGACTATACGATCGGTGTCGGCTGGGGACGCACGATGACGGCTTCGCTTTCGAGCTTCCGGCCGCCCCGCCGCACCAATTGTAAGGTCGTCTCGCTGCTCGGCGGCATCGTCGCGGTGCACCAGACAAACCCCATCGACTATACATGGCGGCTGGCAAGCCAACTTGGCGCCGAGTGCTACATGTTCCTCTCGCCGCTGCTCGTGGATTCGGTCGAGACGAAGCGCAATCTGATCGAGAAATGCGGACTGGACACGATCTACCGGCTGGCGGAAGATCTTGATCTTGCGATCGTCAGCTGCGGCGACATCGGCCCGCATTCGACATCTTTGTCGGAAGGCTGGATTTCCAAGGCGGAGTTGCAGCAGCTGATCGAGGCCGGCTGCGTCTGCGACACGATGTTCAATTTTCTGGACAAGGACGGCAACACCGTCGATCACTCGATCAACAGCCGCGTGATGTCGGTCGATCTGGACACCCTGAAGAAGGCACGGCACATCGTGCTCTCTTCAGGGGGCGCACACCGCGCCGTCGCGATCCGTGCCACCATCCGGCGCATCGGCTGCAACACGCTGATCACCGACGAGAGCGCCGCAAAGGCACTGCTCGAACTAGCTGAAACTCATGCCTGACCGGCTTCCCACCCCAGTATCGCCCGTTTGCGTGTGAGTCCCCAATGATAGCCCGTCAAGTCGCCATTTTTCCCGAGCGCACGGTGGCATGGCACAACGAAGGAGATCGGATTGCGTCCAATCGCAGCACCGACTGCACGCGATGCCGTCGGCTGGCCGATATCTTTAGCGATGTCCGAATAAGTCATCGCTTTGCCAAGCGGAATCTTCAAAAGGCTCTCCCAGACGCGGACCTGAAAATCCGTGCCGATGAGCACGACGCGCAACGGCTGGTCTGCAGACCACTTTCCCGGCTCGAAGATGCGCTCTGCATAAGGCGTGGTTGCCTGCCGATCTTCGACATACTGGGCATTCGGCCAGCGGCAGGTCATGTCTTCGAAACAGGCGGCCTCGTCGCCAAGATCGCTGAAGGCAAGGCCTGCAAGGCCGCGATCGGTGGCCATGACCAGAGCGACGCCGAAGGGAGACTGGTGGAAGCCGTAGCGGATCGTCAGGCCGCCGCCCTTTGCCTTCCACTCACCGGGCGACATGGCCTCATGGGTGACGAAGAGATCGTGAAGACGGCTTGGACCGGAAAGACCTACCTCGATCGAAGTTTCAAGCAGCGGCATGTCTTCCTGGCGCAGCAACCGCTTGGCATGATCGAGCGTAACTGCCTGCAGGAAGGCCTTGGGCGAAAGTCCGGCCCAGCGGGTAAACGTCTTCTGAAGCTGCGTCGGCGACTGGTTGAGCCGCGCGGCAATCGCCTCCAGCGACGGCTGGTCGCGATAGTCCTCGGTAATAAGTTCGATGACCTGGCGGACGGTCTCGTAGTCCGGCCCCTCCGGGGTGGTGTCTCTGTTCAGATTGGCGATCATATTCATCGTTCTTCTCCTTGTAACAAGGAGATAGTCAAGGGGAGGACCGCAAGCCACCCGTTTCTTGCGCAACGTTTAGATACGCTGCTTGACTGTCGCAAGCGCTCCTTTGAAGGCCTTGGCAAAGCTTTCGCGATCATCCGGATTGAGGAAGGAGCCGATATCCGTCCGCCGGCCCTCGCCAAAAATATGCATGGAAAGAATGCCGATTTCCTGGTGGCGGCGGACAAGGAAACGCGCCCAGAAGGGATTAAAGTGATGCTCCACCATGCGTCCGGAGGGCGCGAACTTGCGGATCGCGACATCGGTGCGCGAAACGGTCACTTCCTCGCGCGCCCTGCCGGAGCGGTAGTTGAGCCAGAAGGCTCCGTAGAGCAAAGCGAAATCCAGCCCGAAGAAGAAGCCGATCGGCCAAGCGCCGGTAACGACGAAGAATATCCCATAGATGAAACAGACGGCACCGGAAATCAGCAGCAGCACCCTGAAACCCTTGCGGCCGAGCGACCGGTAAGGGAAAAGTTCGGCTGCAAAAACAGGCTGTTCGTTCGCCCGCCCGGCGTTGCTTTCCGTCATGGCTGATGAGTATAGATTGTCGATGCCCGAACCGAAACTCAAATCCGTCCGAAAATCACCGCAAAACTCGAAAGTGATCACCCGCCGCAAGGCCGTCCCGGTGCACACCGCGTATTCGCAAGCCGAGCGCGAAGAGATATTCCGCCGCTTCTCGATCCAGCGGCCGGAACCCAGAGGCGAACTCGCACACACCAATCCATTCACGCTCGTCGTTGCCGTGGCACTCTCCGCCCAGGCGACGGATGCCGGTGTCAACAAGGCGACGCGGGCGCTTTTCAAGGTGGCAGATACGCCGGAGAAGATGTTGGCGCTCGGTGAGGAACGCCTTCGCGACTACATCAGGACAATCGGCCTTTACCGCAACAAGGCGAAGAACGTCATGGCGCTCTCGCAAATGCTGGTCGACGAATTCGGCGGCGAGGTTCCGCAAAAGCGTGAGGAACTCGTGCGCCTGCCGGGCGTCGGCCGCAAGACAGCGAACGTGGTTCTATCGATGGCCTTCGGCCAGGCGACGATGGCGGTGGACACGCACATCTTCCGCATCGCCAATCGCATCAAGCTGGCGCCGGGAAAGACACCGGACGAGGTCGAGGACCGCCTGATGAAGGTGATCCCCAGTCACTACCTTTATCATGCCCACCACTGGCTGATCCTGCACGGCCGCTACACGTGCAAGGCGCGCCGCCCGGAATGCGAGCGCTGCGTGATCGCCGATCTCTGCAAATCGCCCGAAAAGAGCTGCGACATACCGGCGCCGCTGGTCGAACTGCCGCCGCAGGTGATCGGCGAGGCCGTCGAATAGGCGAACCCTCGGCCTCCTCGAACTGATCTACCGGTGAAAACCGAGATCCCGTTGGGAAATCAGTTTATAGAGATGAACCATCATGCCCGCCGCAAAAAGCGGCGTCAGCAGATTGAGGAAGGGGATGGCCAGGAAAGCGGCGATCACCAAACCGCCGACAAAGACGGTAGAAGCATGTTTTGCCCTGAAGAGCCGGGCCTCCTCCGGCGAACGGAAGCGCATGGCGGCGAATTCGAAGAATTCCCGACCGAGCAGATAACCGTTCACCAGGAAGAAGGCGATCAGGTTCACGCCCGGGATGAAGAGCAGGAGGAGGGCAACAATATTGCCGGCGATCACCACGCCCAGGAACTTGAGTGAACTCGCGATTGCCGGGCCGATCGGCATCGCCGTTCCCGGGGTATCCTCGGGATAATCCCGCTTCTCCACCACTTCCGCCACGTCATCAAGAAAAAGGCCGGCAATCAACGCCGTCACGGGCGACAGCATCAGCGCCAGGCCCAAGGCAAGACCGATGCTTGCGAGAATGACAAAGACGAAGCTCAGCCAGCCGGCCCAATCCGGAACTTCCGGAAAGAATCCCGCGATCCACGGAAACAGCAAAGTCATGAACAGGCTTCGCAGCACGAACCAGAGCCCAATGAGAACCAGGATCGTAAGCCCCAGAACTTTCCAGAAAACAGACCGGGTTTCCCGTGCAAACAGGTTGAAAAACGCAAGGCGAGCGGCATCGAGGATCATTCTTCGCATCTCCAGGTTATATCTGCGCATGTAGGAATCTCAACGCCCGACGGCAAGTCGAAATAAAACTACATGCAACGATGGAAAACTTGTCTAAAATAACACAATAATATATAGTCTATAGTATTCGATATAAACTTGAGCCTAGGACGCAGCTTCCGGAAATAGTTGCAACGGCAAGTCTCGCCAATAGCGCATCCGCGAATTGCCTCTGGGAAGTCAGGGAGGCTGATGTGGAAGACTTTGTTCAGAAGCTCAGACACTATGTGAAGTCAGGCACGCCGGCCGAGCGCAGAATTGCGAAGTATTTTACCGAACACCTGAACGACCTTCCCTTCGAGACCGCTGCCTCCGTGGCCGACAGGCTCGATCTAAGCCCGATGACGGTTGGCCGTTTTCTGCGCGCCCTCGGCTATCAGGGTCTCGACAGCGTCAAAGTCCATTTCCGTGAAACCGCAGTCACCTCTCCTGTCCAACTTCAAAATTCGCTCAACGAGTTGCAGACCGATGCCTCGGAAGGAAAATCGCTTGCCTTGCTCGTCACCGAGCAGATCCAGGCGCTGCACCACATCTACCATCTGACAGCACAGACGCACTGGGCCGAAGCGGTCGCGATGATTGGCATGGCACGCGAAGTTTTCATTGCAACGCATGTACGGCTCGCGGGCTTCGCAACGCATTTCGCCCACCGGCTGACACGGTCCCGCGATGGCGTCCACGCACTGGACGGTTCGGCAAACCGCTTCGCCGAACTCTTCGCTCGCCCGAGTGGCGAAGGCGCCCTCCTGATCATCATCGATTGCCGACGCTTCGGCAAAGCGCGTCTGTTGGCGCGAACCGCGCGGCGCTATGGCTACAAGGTCGTGCTGATCACAACGGAAAACAGCGACTGGCTGCCCGACCAATCCAACGTCATGCTGGCCCTTCCGCCTGCCCGCTCGCCCGATGAGGACAACCTTCCTCCGCTGATCGCTCTTCTCGACTGTCTGTCGGAATCCGTCATTGCCGCCGCAGGCGAAGAGGCGCTCGAACGCCGGCGGCGAATGTCGGAATTCGGCACCATTCTCGGAGAAAGCGGCAATCGCTAGCTTATCGCGTCCAGTTCGGCTCGATGGCGATACATCGCGAGAAACCGCCGGTATTCGCGATCATACAGAGCCTGCTTTGTCGCGTCCGGCGCACGCTCTTCACCCCCGGGATACATTGCCACGCCGGCCGTCGTGAGATCCTTATGTAAGCCACAGGCAACGGAAGCCCCGATCGCGGTGCCCAGCAGCACCGCCTCGTTCATCTTCGGAACGACGACCCTGCAGCCTGTCGCATCCGAATAAAGCTCCATCAGCACGGGGTTCTTCACATGCCCGCCCGCAACATGCAGCGTGTCCGGCACATAACCGTATTCCTTCATCTTTTCGAGAATATGCCGGATGCCGAGCGCAATGCCGACGGCGGTGCGCCAGTAGAGCGCACAAAGTCCGTCGAATGACGTATCGAGCGTCAGCCCGCTGATAGTGCCGACGGCGTGCGGATCGGCAAGAGGCGACCGGTTGCCGTGGAAATCCGGCAGCACGAAGATGCGCGAACCGAGCGCGTCGCCTTCTTCGGCACGCAATTGCGCAATGCGGGAGACGATCTTCTGGTGCAATGCGGCGGTGGGCTCGCCCCCGGCAGCATGCATGCGCACGATATGCTCGAGCAGCGCACCCGTCGCCGATTGACCGGCTTCAACAAGCCACGAATCCTGAAAGACGACCTCGTAGTAAGGTCCCCACATGCCATGACTTGGCTTTCGATCGCGGGAGAACGAAATGATGCAGCTCGAGGTTCCCGCAATGAGCGCCAACTGACGCTCCAGCTGCGCGGGGTCGGCCGCGTAGCCTGCAAGCGTGCCAAGCGCGCCCGCATAGGCGTCGATCAGGCCCGCCGAAACGTGGCAATCGGTCGTCAGCCCGAGTGCCGATGCGGCCTCCTGGGTGAGCGTGCCGACGCTAGTGCCGACCGGTGCTGTCTCGTCGGGCAGACGGCCGCGCTCCTGCAGGTCTTCGAGACCGATCTGCGCGAGAAAATCCCTCTGCCAGCCCGTTTCCTTGTGCGCCAGATAATTCCACTTCGCCGTCAGCGTGCTGCGCGAACGGGCAAGCGAGCCCGTCGCTTTCCATGTCATGAAGTCGGCGAGATCGAAGAAATAACCGGCATTCATCCAGGTGCCAGGCAGTTTCTTCTTCAGCCACATCAGTTTTGGCATCTCCATCTCCGGTGACATGAAATGCCCGGAATGATCGAGAACCGCATGGCAGGTTGCCGTGCAGAAATCAGCTTCGTTCAACGCCCTATGGTCGAGCCAGACGATCGTGTCGAAGCGCCTCTCGCCCCCGGTCGAGACGCTGATCTGCCCACCGTCGACATCGCGGACGACGAGCGAGCATGTGCCGTCGAAGCCGATCGCACCGACAGACCCAGGGGCTGCGCCCGATTGTTCCATCGCCTTGCGAACGACGATGCAGACCGCAGACCAGATGTTTTCAGAATCATGTTCGGCATGATTTTCACGCGGCCTATTCATGATGATCGGATGTTCGGCCTTTCCAAGCAGGCGACCGCGGGCATCGAACACACCGGCACGCGCGCTGCCGGTGCCGACATCCACCGCAACCACATGATCATGCATCAAGGGTGAGCCCCATCCAGCTTTTGTTTCTGGATAAGGTGTATCAAATCCGGCATTGCGTCAAACACGCGTTCCGGCGAAAGCCGCTCGAGTTCGGCACGATAACCTGCAAAATTGGCATGCGAGCCGCCGGTAAAGGCAAAGACCGTCATACCTGCGGCTTTGGCTGCCTCAATCCCCGCAGGGCTATCTTCGATTACGACGCAGTTCTTCGGATCGACGTGCATTTCGCGGGCCGCATGCAGGAAGAGATCCGGCGCCGGCTTTCCATTCTTCACCATCGAGGCGCTGAAGATGTTCGGTAGCTTGTCGATAAGGCCGGTGACGGTGAGCGACAGCCTGATGCGCTCGACCTGGCTCGACGAAGCGACGCAGCAAGGGATGTGGAGCGCGTCGATCGTTGCGCCTATGCCTTCGATCGGCCTCAGTTCTTTCCTGAATCGCGCATAGAGATTGGTACGGATGCGCTCGAGAAACTCGTCGCCGGCATGCACCTGATATTCGCTCTTCATCGTTTCGATGACGGTCGCGAGGCTCTTGCCGAGGAAGCGCCCATAGACCTCTTCCTCGGTGATCGGCACTCCAAGGTCGTTCATCGCCTCGACGAGCACGCTGACGGAGATCGGCTCGCTATCGACGAGGACACCGTCACAATCGAAAATGACCAGGCGTGTTTCAGAACTAGCCATGAAGACCAACCAGAGTTCGGTTCGGGGGCGTTATCGGCTCGCGCATGCGCAAGCCGATCAATAGCGGCAGGAATTGCCGCCATTGATTTCCTACACTGCAAGCTTGCCATCGAGATAGAGCTGCAAGGTCGCGCGCGTCCCCTTTTCCCACAGTGTTTTCAGGGCATGCGCAAAACGCTTGCGGAACAACTCGGATTGCGACACCTCGCCAAAAATGTCGTCGAAGACGAGGAACGCCGCCGGATCGTCCTTTGCCTTCAGCGCGGCGGCATGGAGCCGGTCGGCACTCGCATCGTTGAAAACGATCTCCTTGCCGCTATCTGTCGTGCCCCAGAAGTAACGGCACCAGAGAGCCGAAACCAGCGAAAGGCCGACGACGTCCTTGCCCTGACGCAGATTGTCGAGCGTGGATGGCAGGATAAATTTCGGCTGACGGTTCGAACCGTCCTGCGCCAGGCGCGGGATCGTGTCGGCGATCTTCGGGTTCAGAAGACGGCGTTCGATCAGCGCGAAATAATCCTTGAGCGAGGTATTCGGCACCGGCGGCACGATCGGGATGATCTCGTCGTTTTCGAGCTTGGCGAGGAAGGCGCGGATCAGCGGCTCTTCCATCGCGTCATGCACGAAATGGATGTCCATCAACGCCGCCGGATACGCGATCGCCGCATGCCCGCCATTGAGGATGCGTATCTTCATGTGCTCGTAAGGCGTGACATCCGGCACGAAGGTGACGCCGACTTTATCGAGCGCTGGCCGTCCGGCAGTAAACTTGTCTTCCAGCACCCACTGCTTGAATTCTTCACAATAGACCGGCCAGTTGTCTTCAATACCGAAGGTATCCGTCAGCAGATCGATCTCGCGCTGGCTCGTTGCCGGCGTAATGCGATCGACCATGGCATTCGGGAAGGCGACATTCGCCTTGACCCACACGGCAAACGCCGGATCAGAAAGCTCCGCCATACCCAAGACGGCGTTTCTGGTGACGGCACCGTTATGCGGAATGTTGTCGCAGGACATAACGGTGAAGGGCACGATGCCCTTTTCCTTACGTGCCTTGAGACCGGCAACGATAAGGCCGAAAACGGTTTTCGGCTCGGACGGGTTTTTTCCGTCCGCAGCAATCGCCGGATGCGATGGATTGAATTTGCCGGACGCGTCGATGAAGTATCCGCCCTCGGTAATCGTCAACGAGACAATGCGGATTGCAGGATCGGAGAGCTTGGCGATGATGGCTTTGGAATCGCCGACCGGCAGGATGTCGACCATCGGCCCCGTGACACGCGCCGCCGTCTTGTTGTTGTCCTGCTCCACGACCGTTGTCAGGAAGTCTTGCGCGGCAAGCTTCTCGCGCATCGCGGCGTCGGAAGGCAGCATGCCTGCGCCGATGATGGCCCAGTCGTGATCCTTTCCTTGATTGAAAAGATCATCGAGGTAGACAGCCTGGTGGGCGCGGTGGAAATTGCCAACGCCGAAGTGCACGATGCCGGCCGTTAGCGACGCTCGGTCATAAGCCGGGATTTCGGCCGTTTTAGCCGCATCGGTAAGCGTTGCCAGCGATAATTTGCACGTCATGTTTCAGTCCTCTTGAGGTCTTGCGAAGCGGATCGGCCGCTCTGCTCTCAGCAAACCGGACGCCTTGCCCGGCCTGCATTCTCACCCCGCCCGGCATTTGCCTCAGATGGCGAGACCGCCCTCGTTGAATTTATGGATACGCGTCTTGTCCGGCGTCAGGTAGACGGTGTCCCCGGCCTTCGCCGGGAAATCGCCGCCACCGCGTGCAGTAACCGAGCCGATACCATCGACGTCGATATGCAGGAACGTGTCGGAGCCCAGATGCTCGGCGACGATTACCCTGCCCTTCCAGTCGCCGCTTTCGGTCGAAAGCAGCACATGCTCGGGACGCACGCCGATCGTATGCGCATTCAGCGCAGCCGCATTCTGACCGGTGATGAAATTCATCTTCGGCGAGCCGATGAAACCGGCAACGAAGAGATTGCGCGGGCTCTTGTAGAGCTCCAGCGGCGAGCCCACCTGCTCGATGTTGCCGCGGTTCAGCACGACGATCTTGTCGGCCATTGTCATGGCTTCCACCTGGTCGTGGGTGACGTAAACCATCGTCGTCTTCAGTTGCTGGTGCAGTTCGCTGATTTCGATGCGCATGTTGACGCGAAGTGCGGCATCGAGGTTCGATAAAGGCTCGTCGAAGAGGAAGGCCGATGGCTGGCGGACGATGGCGCGACCGATCGCGACACGCTGCCGCTGGCCACCGGAAAGCTGGCGCGGCTTGCGCTCCAGATAATCCGTCAGGTTCAGGACGCGTGCGGCGTCGCTTACCTTCCTGTCGATCTCGGTCTTGTCCATCCCCGCCATCTTCAATGGGAAGGCAATATTGTTGCGCACGCTCATATGCGGATAAAGTGCATAGGATTGGAACACCATCGCAAGCCCGCGCTCGGATGGCGCCTTTTCGGTCGCGTCCTTGCCGTCGATGACGATCTTGCCGCCGGAAACGTCCTCCAGCCCGGCGATCAGCCTGAGCAGCGTGGACTTGCCGCAGCCCGACGGGCCGACGAAGACGACGAATTCGCCGTCCCGGATGTCGAGATTGATCGAAGGGATGACCTTGGCTTCGCCGAAGACCTTCGAAACGCTCTGAAGGGTAATGCTGCCCATGTTTCTCTCCCTGATGTCTTATTTCACCGCGCCGAAGGTCAGGCCGCGGACGAGTTGTTTTTGCGAGAACCAGCCGAGGATCAGGATCGGCGCGATTGCCATTGTCGATGCTGCCGAAAGCTTGGCGTAGAAGAGACCTTCGGGGCTGGAGTAGGAGGCGATGAATGCCGTCAGCGGCGCGGCTTTCGAGGCGCTGAGGTTCAGCGTCCAGAAGGCTTCGTTCCAGGCCAGTATGATGTTGAGGAGCAGCGTCGAGGCAATGCCCGGTATCGCCATCGGCGTCAGCACATAAATGATTTCCTTGGCGAGCGATGCGCCGTCCATGCGCGCCGCCTCGAGGATTTCGCCAGGGATTTCCTTGAAGTAGGTGTAAAGCATCCAGACGATGATCGGCAAGTTGATCAGCGTCAGCACGATCACCAGCCCCATCCGGCTGTCGAGCAGGCCGAAATTGCGGAACATCAGGTAGATCGGAATCAGCGCGCCGACCGGCGGCATCATCTTCGTCGACAGCATCCACATCAGCACGTCCTTGGTCCGCTTGGTCGGCGAGAATGCCATGGCCCAGGCGGCAGGGATCGCGATGATGAGGCCGATCAAAGTCGAGCCAAAGGAAATGATCACCGAATTCATGAAGTGGCCGAGATAGTTCGACCGGCTCTGGACCTCCGCATAGCTTTCCGTCGTCCAGTGGAAGAACAGGAACTGCGGCGGCGAGGCAATCGCGTCGGCCTCCGACTTGAAGCTCGTAAGAAACGTCCACAGAATCGGGAAGAAGATCAGGATCGCCAGCGTCCAGGCGATCGCCGTCATGATCACCTTGCGTTGCGTTGTGACTTTTCTAGCCATCTCAAGCCTCCAGATTCTTGCCGACAAGGCGGACAAGGAAGATCGCGACGATGTTGGCGAGGATGACCGCAATGATACCGCCCGCCGAAGCGCCGCCGATATCGAACTGAAGAAGCGCCTGCGCATAGACGAGGTAGGTCAGGTTCGTGCTCTGCGTGCCCGGGCCGCCATTGGTGGTAACCAGGATTTCGGCAAAGACCGAGAGCAGGAAGATCGTCTGGATCAGGATCACCACCGTGATGGCGCGCGCCATATGCGGCAGAATGATATAGATGAATCTCGATATCGCGCCGGCGCCATCCATTTCGGCAGCTTCCTTCTGCTCCTCGTCCAGCGACTGCAAAGAGGTGAGCAGGATCAGCGTCGCAAAAGGCAGCCACTGCCAGGCGACGATCAGAATGATCGAGAACAACGGTGCGTTTGCCAGCCAGTCAAAGGGCTGCAGTCCGAGCGCCTTGGCAAGATGCGCAAAGAGCCCGTTGACCGGGTTCATGAACATGTTCTTCCAGACAAGCGCTGCCACCGTCGGCATGACGAAGAACGGTGCGATCACCAGGATGCGCACGATGCCCTGGCCATAGATGTCCTGGTCGAGCAGCAAGGCGAAGGCGATACCGCCGACCACGGTGATGATCAGCACGCCGAGCACCAGCAGCAGCGTATTGGTGAGCGCTGCGAAAAAGGCCGGATCGGACAGGAAGTAGCTGTAGTTCAGAAAGCCGACGAAGCTCTCCATTCCCGGGCTGAGAAGGTTGTAGTTCAACAGTGAGAAGTAGATCGTCATCGCAAGCGGGACGATCATCCAGGCGAAGAGAAGCACGACGGACGGTGCGATCATCATTCGCGCTGCGGAGCGGGTGTGTAACGTTGCCATGGCGATGACCGATCCTGTTTCGAGGGGCGTCTGACTGCAGGGCAGCTGAGAAAAAGGGGCCGCCGACGCTATTCGGGCATTCGGCGGCCCAGAGGGGTGGGAGGTCAACAATCCCACCGTCTCAGGAGGTTGTTATTTGATATAACCAGCCTTGGTCATTTCGCGGGTCGTCAGTTGCTGCGCGCTCTGAAGCGCCTGATCAACCGAGACCTGGCCGGCAAGAGCCGCGGAGAACTGCTGGCCGACGGCCGTGCCGATGCCCTGGAATTCCGGGATCGCCACGAACTGGACACCGACATAGGGAACCGGCTTTACAGTCGGCTTGGTCGGATCAGCCGCATTGATGGAGTCCAGCGTCATCTTCGCGAAAGCCGCAGCCTTCTGGTATTCCGCGTTCTCATAGAGCGAGGTACGCGTGCCGGGAGGTGCGTTCAGCCAGCCTTCCTTCTCGGCGACGAGCTTGGTGTAATCCTTGCTCGTTGCCCAGGCGACGAACTTCTCAGCTGCTTCGACCTTCTGCGAGCTTGCCGGGATTGCAAGGCTCCAGGCCCACAGCCAGTTGCCACGCTTGCCGAGACCCTTGTCGGGCGCCAGCGCAAAGCCGACCTTGTCGGCAACCTTTGATTCCTTCGGGTTGCTGACGAAGGAGGCTGCAACGGTGGCGTCGATCCACATGCCGCACTTGCCGGTCTGGAAGAGCGCCAGGTTTTCGTTGAAGCCGTTCGATGAAGCGCCGGGAGGGCCGGCTTCCTTCATCAGGTCGACGTAGAAGGTGAGCGTGTCCTTCCACTCCGGCTGGTCGAACTGGGGTTTCCAGCTCTCATCGAACCAGCGGGCGCCGAAGGAGTTCGACATCGCCGTCAGGAAGGCCATGTTTTCGCCCCAGCCGGCTTTGCCGCGCAGGCAGATGCCGTAGATTTCCTTGTCCTTGTCGGTGATCTTCTTCGCAGCGTCGGCGATGAAGTCCCAGGTCGGCGCGTCGGGCATCTTCAAACCGGCAGCGTCGAAGAGGTCCTTCCGATACATGACCATCGAGCTTTCACCGTAAAACGGCGCCGCATAGAGCTTGCCGTCTACAGTCAGGCCGCTGCGAATGGCCGGCAGCAGGTCGTCGGCGTCATAGTCGGCGCCGAGATTGTCGAGCGGCTGGAGCCAGTTCTGCTTTGCCCAGATCGGGACTTCATAAGTGCCGATCGTCAGAACGTCGTACTGGCCGCCCTTGGTCGCGATGTCAGTCGTGACCTTCTGGCGCAGAACGTTCTCTTCGAGGGTAACCCATTCAAGGTCGATGTCGGGATTCTTCGCCTTGAAGTCATCCGTCAGCTTCTGCATCCGGATCATGTCGCCGTTGTTAACGGTCGCGATCGTCAGCGTTTCAGCCGAAGCCATGCCCGCAAACGCCAATGCTGAGCAGGCGCCCAGCAGAATAGTTCTCAATGTCATATCTTCCTCCCAGAAGATGGGTATGAGCATTCGCTTTGCTCGTGAGCAATTACTCACTACAGAGCATGGAATGTCAATTGGAATCGTTGCTGCGATCGCGAAATGACAAGCTATCTAATTGATTTTATATATGATATTTTTTGCTCAAGACGTGAGCAAAAAATCGGCAGTCTGTTCATCGGTGATCAGGCTATTGATTTGACGGCCTACAATTGCGGCCCTTATCGCCTTGAATTTGCGCTTGCCCTTGGCAATTCCAATGACTGTCGAGGTTTCGCGTGAAGGAATCGAGGCCGACGCGACGCGCTCGTTGATCGGATTATCGAGGAGCCTGCCCTGCTCGTCGAAAATCCAGCCGCAGATTTCGCCGACGGCCCCCTCGCGCATCAGCTCCATCATCTCGTCCTTCTCCAGGAAGCCGTCGACGCAGAGCGGGCCGTCAATGCCCAGTTCGCCAATACCGACGAAGGTCACATCGGCTTGGGCGCTGATTGCAAGCGTGTAGCGCACCAGTTGCTGGCCATGGAGCAATTCACGCTCCTCGGCCGAAGTGACGAGCACCGGCAGCGGCATCGGGAAGTGCCGCGCCTTCACCGCATCCGCCATGCTGAAGATGACATTGTAATAGGCGGCTGAGCCGTCCGGCGTGATGTTGCCCGTCAGCGAGACGATGCGATGGTTCGGACATTCGATCGTCGGCAGCTGGTCGACGGCAGCTTTCAGCGTGCGTCCGGTTCCAACGGCGAGCACGATCGGATCCGGCCGCTTGAGCCATCGCTCGATCTCAGCAGCCGCCGCTTCGGCGATGCCGACCGTCCTCGATGAAGACCCCGGATCGCTCGGCACGATCTCGACATGCTTGAGGTCGAATTTCTTGCGCAGCTGGTTGGCGAGTTCGAGGCAGGCGGCAATCGGATGATCGAGCCGCACTTTGATGAGCTTTTCGGCGACGGCCAGCGACACCAGGCGCTGTGCTGACTGCCGCGAGATACCCATCGCAGAGGCGATCTCGTCCTGCGTGCGCCCAGCCACGTAATAAAGCCAGCCCGCACGCGCTGCGTCGTCCAGCCGTCCAGGTGTCTCGGTTCTTTTCGCCATTGAGGTCTACCGCGCGTAAAATGGGCCGGCTTACTGCCGGACGAATATCTTTGAGTCTGTGCCGCGCCAGATCAGAACAAAATTGAGCAAAAGTCGAGTGCATTGAGGAAATGCAACGGCCGCATAGGCGAAAATTCGCTCAGACGAACCAGTTTGTGACGAAGAAGATCGCAGCCTTGATAAGGCCGTAGATCACACCGCCAACGACGGTCAGTGAAATACCGGCCATGACCATTCCAAACGCCGAAAAGAGACCGTCCTTGCCCAAGATGCCGAAGGAAAACAGGCAGATGGTAAAAGCCGGAAGGATGTTGCCGAGGGGGATCGGTAGCGTCAGGATGACCGCAAGCACTAGGCAGAGAAGGCCCACAAGATATTCGGCAGGTGGCTCGACGAGGAAAGAAAGCCGCGGCTGCAGCATGCGCTCGGCAAAGGCGAGCCAGCGGTGGATGCGCGAGACGATTGCTTCGAAATCCTCGCGCTTCATCGAGCGGCCGGCAATGACCTTCGGCAACCATGGCTTCAGCCCGAATGTCAGCTGCGCTGCGAGAAAGAGTAGTGGCGCACCGAGGATTGCGGAGGTTCCCGGCGGCGTCGGCACCAGGTTGGGAATGGCAAAGACCAGCATGAGCGCACCGGTCGCACGGTCGCCCATCACCTCGAAAAGATCACCGATCGAAATGCGCTCACGGTTCCTGTCGCCCGCAAGCTGCCTCAGGATGGCCGAAAGCCGTCGCCCCCTCGGGCGCGGACTCCTGATAAAACGCCTGCGTGATGTCTCCATTTCCTCGATTGTCATAGCATCCCGGATCGTCGGCTTGCGACTAATACCATCCCAATGTGAATCTTCTCTGTCGAATGCGCCGCCATCATGGCCGTGCGGGTTCTGGATCACGGCCATTACATGGCGATTTTTCGCCGGCACCCCTCGCTTGACCCTCAGCAAAAAGCAGCGCTACTGCTCTTGGCAAGGAGACATCGCGTGCGCATTCTTTTGGTTGAAGACGACAAGATGATTGGGGAAGCGGTGCGCGATCACGTTGCAGCAGCCGGTCACGCGATGGACTGGATGTGTACGGTCGGCGATGCTGAAGCCGCTGCAGGCTCCGTCGACTACGGTCTGATCCTGCTTGATCTGCAGCTTCCCGACGGCAGAGGCATCGATTTGCTGAAACGGTTGCGTGACAACGGCATGGCAATGCCGGTGATAATCCTCACTGCGCGCGACCAGATTTCCGATCGCATCGAGGGGCTGAACGCCGGCGCCGACGACTACCTCGTCAAGCCGTTCGATCTCGGAGAACTGCAGGCGCGCATCATGGCTGTCGCGCGCCGCTACGACGCCAATCCAAGGACGATCATCCGCATTGCCGATATCGAGATCGACCGGCCGCAGCACAGGCTTGCCATCGCCGGCGAGCCGGTCATGCTGACCAGCCGCGAATGGGCGGTGCTCGATCTGCTCATCTCACGTCCGGGCGCAATCGTGCCGAAGGACCGGATCGAGGAAGCCCTTTATGCCTTCGGTTCGGAGATCGAAAGCAATACGGTTGAGGTCTATGTCAGCCGGCTGCGCAAGAAGATCGGTCGCGACAGGATCAAGACCGCCCGCGGCATCGGCTACACGCTGGCGGAAGCATGAAACGCGAACCGAGCATCACGCGCCGGCTCATCCTGGCGCTCACAAGTGCCATGGTCACCTTCTGGCTCGCCGCGATCGGACTCGGCATCCAGGTGATGCGGCACGAATTCGACGAGCTTTTCGACAGCGCCCAGCAGGAGACGGCTCAGCGCCTTTTCGCACTGATCGTCGACGACCTGAACGAGCGCGCCGAAACAGACCCTCCCGGCGTCGCAATTTTGAATACGCCAGCCAGCCGCGAATATCTGACCTATCAAGTACGCGACAAGGACGGAAACGTCGTTCTGCGCTCCAATGACGCTTCGCCTGAACCTTTCGATGCGCCACTCGTGCGCGGTTTCCACAACAATGATCGCCAGCGCATCTATACCGAAGCGACCGCTGACGGCTCCCTGTTCATGCAGGTCGCCGATCGCCTCGGCAATCGCCGCGAAGCCGTGCGCGAAAGCGCCGTCACGCTGCTGCTTCCACTGATCGTGCTGATCCCGGCGAGTATCTTGGCCATCTGGCTCATCCTTGGTCGGGCGCTGAAACCGATCGAAATGCTACGCCGGGACATCGCCGCCAAGGATAGCGGCAATATGGCAGCCATTGAAGGCGACGAGTTGCCGAAAGAAATCAAGCCGATCGCTCGCTCGGTCAATCTTCTGCTCGCCCGTCTCCGGTCGGCCCTCGAAGCGGAACGCGAATTTACCGCTAACAGCGCTCACGAGCTCCGCACGCCGATTGCCGGCGCGCTGGCACAGACCCAGCGCTTGGTCGAGGAACTGTCGGCCGGTGCCGCCAGGACGCGGGCGCGCCAGGTCGAAAGCTCGCTCGTCGATCTCGGCCGCCTCGCTGAAAAACTGCTGCAGCTTTCACGCGCCGAAGCCGGCATCGGTGCCAGCGACAACGCCGCCGACCTTAGCAAGGTGCTGGAGATGATCGTCAGCGACTACGAGCGCGACAGCCGCACCAAGGGGCGCGTCAACTACGTGCCCGACGCCGGAGCAACGCTTGTCCGTTATGCAGACATGGATGCCTTCGGCATCGTCATGCGCAACCTCATCGAAAACGCGCTGCTTCATGGCGACCAGGATCGGCCCGCCACGGTCAGACTGGATAGGGCCGGGACCATCCGTGTCGTCAATGGCGGCCCTGCGGTCGCGGAAGCCGATCTTTCTGGTCTCAAGAAACGCTTCCGGCGCGGCGCGACCAGTGCATCCGGTTCCGGCCTGGGCCTTGCGATCGCCGACCGTATCGTCTCCCAGATGGGCGGCACGCTGGAACTCCTCTCCCCGGCAAGCGACGAGACTTCCGGCTTCGAGGCGAAGGTGAACCTGCCGGCAAAGGACTTGCAAATCCGCCAGAAGGGTGCAAGCAGACGCGGAAACTTTCGAGGCAGACAAGCATGATCATCTCACTCGACATCGGCGGTTCGGCGATCAAAGGCGGTATCGCACGCTCGGAAACGGATATCGTTCCTATGGGTCGCCGTCCGACGCCGAAGGATGATTTTGCTGCTTTCACCGAGACGATCCGCAGTTTCATAGCAGAGACCAGCGAAACACCTTCGTGCCTTGCCTTCTCGATTGCCGGCGTTGTCGATCCGGACACGCAACGTCTGACATGCGCCAACATTCCCTGCATTCACAACCGCAGCCTTGCGGCTGATTTGGAGGCCGACCTTGGTTTTCCGGTCCTGATTGCCAACGACGCCGATTGCTTCACCATGGCTGAAGCCGAACTTGGCGCCGGGCGCGGCCACCGCATCGTCTTCGGCGCGATCCTCGGCACTGGCGTCGGCGGCGGGCTCGTTTCCGACGGTCGGCTCGTCAACGCCTCGGGCGGTTTCGCCGGCGAATGGGGTCACGGCCCGATCCTCGCATGCGAAGCCGGCAATCCCCCCGTGAAAATCCCAGCCCTTCCCTGCGGCTGCGGCCAGAGGGGCTGCGTCGATACAGTCGGCGGCGCCCGCGGACTCGAGCGGCTTCACACGACGCTGCACGGCCTCGACTTCCCCAGCGAGGAAATCATCGCGCAATGGCAACGGGGTGAGGAAAAGGCGACGAGCACAATCGACATCTATACCGATCTCGTCGCCTCGCCCTTGGCACTTACCGTCAATATCACCGGCGCGACCATCGTACCGGTCGGCGGCGGACTTTCCAATGTCGAGCCGCTGCTTGCCAAACTCGACAGAGCTGTAAGGGGCCGCACGCTGCGCAGGTTCGACCGGCCGCTAATCGTGCGAAGCGAATGCCGTTTAGAGCCGGGCCTCATCGGCGCGGCTCTTCTGGGCCTGAAAGCGGAAGTGGCTTTAAGAGCACTTTGAGTGGGTTGATTGGAAATGAAAATGGCGGGGCTTTCACCCGCCATTTTCACTCTGCTGCCAATGCCGGCGGATGATGCTCATCCGCCTCTTCCTGGTTGGCATTGGCATATTCGGTCTTTGTGTCCTTCGTCTTCGGCTCGCGGCCGAAGAAGAGGGCATAACCCGCTGGTAGCACGAGGATTGTCAGCACGGTCGCAACCAGAATGCCGCCCATCATCGCGTAGGCGAGCGGACCCCAGAAGACGCCGCGGGAGATCGGGATAAGGGCGAGAACTGCCGTCAGCGCCGTCAGCATGATCGGCCGGAAACGGCGCACGGCCGCACCCACGATCGCCTCCTGCCGGTGCATGCCCGCCTTGATATCCTGATCGATCTGGTCGACGAGGATGATCGAGTTGCGGATGATGATGCCGAGCAGCGCAATCACGCCGAGGATCGCGACGAAGCCGAAGGGCGCGCCGCTGATCAGCAGTGCGGCAGAGGCACCGATGATGCCGAGCGGGCCGGTCGCCAGCACCAGCATCGCCTTACCGAAATGCTGCAGCTGCGCCATCAGCAGCAGGACGATGACGACGAGCATGACCGGCGCCTTGGCAGCGATCGAGGCCTGACTTTCAGCCGCATCTTCCGCCCCGCCCTGGATTTCGATCTTGTAGCCGGCAGGCAGGCTGTCGCGCAGGCCCTGCATATCGGCATACATCTTCATCGCCACGTCGTTCGGCTGGATGCCGTCTGGCAGCGTTCCGCGGACGGTGATCGTCGGCAGGCGGTCACGCCGCCATTCGACGCCTTGTTCCATGACGGGGACGACCTTGGCGACCTGCGAGACCGGAACAAAGCCTCCGAAGTCGGTCGGGACATAGACCGAATTGACGGCCGACAGCAGCGAACGGCTGGAATCCGGCTCCCGGGCGACGATCGAGACCGTCTCTTCGCCGTCGCGGAAGTCGTCAAGCGACGTGCCGGACACGGCGGTCTGCAGCGTCTGGCGGACGCGCTGCGAAGTGACGCCGAGGGCTCGGGCACGATCCTGGTCGATTACCAGCTTCATGGCCGGCACCGGCTCCAGCCAATCGTCGTGGACGGCGCCGAGCTGCGGATTTTCGGCAAACTTCGCCTTCACCTGATCGGCGATATGGCGAACCTCCTGGCGATCTGGTCCCATGACGCGCATTTGCACGGGCCAGCCCGTTGGCGGACCGAGAAAGAGACGGTCGACCTTGCCGCGGATCGACGGAAAATCGTCCGCAAGGATGCTACGCAGCTTGGCGATCAGCCGCTCGCGGGCGGGCTCGTCATTCGCGATGATCAGGAGCTGGGCGAAGTTTGGATTGCGAAGCTGCTGGTCGAGCGGCAAGAAGAAGCGCGGTGCGCCCTCGCCGATATAGGTGGCGATGAACTTCTTGTCCTTGTCATCCATCATCTTGGCTTCGAGCGCCTTTGCCTGCGTCTCGACTTCCTTGATGCTGGTGCCTTCCGGCAGCCAGAGATCGACGAGAATTTCCGGACGCGAGGACTGCGGGAAGAAGTTCTGCGGAATGAATTGGAACGCCCAGAGACTCGTCGCGAAGGTGAAGAGTGTGGCAGCCAGCACGATGATGCGATGGCGCACCGCCCATGCGACAGTGGCACGCAGGCGGCGGTAAAAGCGCGTGTCGAAGACATCATGATGCTCGCCGGCGTGCTTGCGCTGCTTGAGGATCATGTAACCCAGCCATGGCGTGAAATAGACCGCGACGAACCACGAGACGACGAGCGCGATGCCGACCACATAAAAGAGGGAGCGCACATATTCGCCGGCCGTCGATTCTGCAAAGCCGACGGGAATGAAGCCTGCCGTGGTGATCAGCGTACCAGTCAGCATCGGAAAGGCGGTCGAGGAATAGGCGAAGCTCGCCGCCTCGATCTTCACGAGGCCTTCTTCCAGTTTTCGTTCCATCATCTCGACGACGATCATCGCGTCGTCGACCAAAAGCCCAAGCGCAATAATGAGCGCGCCGAGCGAGATGCGCTGCAGGTCGATGCCGAGTTCGTACATGATGGCGAAGGTCGCGGCCAGCACAAGCGGAATCGCTATCGCGATGACAAGGCCCGATCGCCAGCCGATCGATAAGAACGAGACGATCAGCACGATGACAAGCGCTTCGCCAAGCGCATGCATGAATTCGCTGATGGCGTCCGTCACGACGTCCGGCTGATTGGATATCTGGTCGACGGAAACGCCGTAGGGAAGAGAACCATCGAAGCGCTGATAGGTCGCTTCGACATCCTTGCCGACATCCGTGACCTTGAAGCCCTTGGCCATGACCACGCCGACCTGCACGCTTTCGTGCCCGTTGAAACGGTATTTGCGTTGATAGGGGTCTTCGAGCCCGGAGGTAACGGTGGCAATATCACCGAGACGCGTCACTTGATTGCCGGAACGCAGGCGTAGTTCGCGAATATCCTCGGCCTTCTTCACATCCCCTTCGACGGAAACACGCACCGAACGCAGCCCGGTATCGACCGAGCCTGCAGGATCGACTGTGTTCTGGCCTTTGATGGCATTCTGCAGGTCGAGGATCGTAAGCCCCCGTTCGGCAAGCGCCTTGGAGGAAACGTCGATGTAGATCTTTTCCGGCTGGTCACCGATGATGACGGCCTTCTCGACGCCCCGCGTCGAAAGCAGCATGTCGCGGGCCTGGATCGCGAATTTCTTTAGTTCCGGATAGGAGTAGCCGTCGCCGCTGATCGAATGAAGCGTGATGAAGGTATCGCCGAATTCGTCATTGAAATAGGGCCCGAGCAGGCCTTCCGGCAGCTCGTTCGAAATATCGCCGACCTTCTTGCGCACCTGATAGAAGGCATCCGCCACTTCCGCGGAGTTCGTGTCGCCCTTCACCTGCAGCGTAATGATCGCGCTGCCGGCACGGGTGTAAGAGCGAACGAAATCGAGGTGCGGAGTTTCCTGCAGCTTGCGCTCGATCTTGTTGACGACCTGATCCTCCATTTCCTGGATCGAGGCGCCTGGCCACATGGCTTGCACGACCATGACACGGAAGGTGAAATCCGGATCTTCCTTCTGACCCATGCGCATCAGTCCCAGCGCACCGGTGATGATGATCAAACCGAAGAGGAAGCGTGCAATGCTGGGATGACCGATTGCCCAGCGCGACAGATTGAAGGGGCGCTTCTCGGTGGTCGAGTTGTCCATGACAGTATTCCCTCTCCTGGACAGCAATTATTGAACGGTGCCGGCGGGCTCGGCGGAAGCCGACTGCTCGCCCGGCACGGAGACCTTCAGGTTCTCGGTCATGAATTGCGTTCCGGCAGCAACAACGAGATCCCCGCTCTTCAAGCCATCTGTGACGTTGACGCCATCGTCGGTGAAATCACCGACGTGGATTTGGCGTGCGTGCACGGTTGCCGCACCGCGGTCGACGACCCAGACGATCTTCTTCCCATCCTTCTCGGCAAGCGCACTCAACGGCACTGCGACATAGGGATCGGAATTCGTAACATCCGCCTCGATCGTCGCCGTCATACCGAGCAGAACACGCTGATCATTTGGCAGGCTGACGCGGACGGAAAAGGTCCGGGACTGCTGATCGGCGCTGCCTGAAACTTCGCGCACCCTGCCGTCGAGCACCAGCTTGGCATCCGACCAGAAGGTTGCCTTCACCGTCTTGCCCGGCTTGAATTCGGCAATATCGTTTTCCGACACCGCGATCTGAACTTCTTTCTCGCCGTCGATGGCAACGGCGACGACAGGCGTACCGGAGGCGACGACCTGACCCGTATCCGCATTGACCGCAGTCACGATGCCGTTCTGATCGGCCTTCAGATCCGTGTAGCTTACCTGGTTCTTCGCCTGATCGAGCGAGGAGATCGCAGCATCGCGCGTCGAAACAGCTTGGTCATAAGAGAGCGAAGCCTGCTCGAGCTGCGATTTCGGTGTGGCATTCTTGTCAAAGAGCTGCCCGGCACGCTTGTTTGCGAGATCTGCCGTCTGCACGCCCTTCTCGGCCGCCGCCAAGTTGGCTTCAGCCGTCTTCACCGCGAGCTGATAATCCGTGGAGTCGATGCGCGCGAGCACATCTCCAGGCTTCACCCGATCGCCGATATTGACGAGTCGCTCCGTGATCTTGCCCGCAACACGGAAGCCGAGGTTCATCTCGGTGCGCGCTTTTACAGCGCCGGAATAGTCGAGGGCGCGCGTTTCGCCGGCCTTGGCAATCTCCACGACCTTGACGGGGCGGACGATTTCCTTCGTCTCTGCCTTCTCCTCCTCGCTGCAGCCGGCAAGGCCAAGGCTTATGATGCCGACAAACGTGAAGCGGAAAACGGACGGCAGATTGCGTGTCTTGAGCGAAACCATCTTCGCACTCCTGATCGTTTCGTGTGTTTCTGGACGGCCTGGCCGTGCTGTTATCTCAATGCCTTGATCGAATACTCGATGAGTTCGTCAACGGTCGCGCGGTTGGTCTTGGCAAGACATTGCGCCACCATCTGCGGGTGACAGAGCGTCACGGTGGCCGCACCGAAGCAGCGTGAAGCAACATCGGCATCTTGCTCGGCGAATTCACCGGCTGCGATCCCTTCGCGGATCACGCCGGCGATCAGTTCATGAATGCTGTCGATATGCCGTTCGATGACATGCCAGTCGCGTTCGATCGCGACGACGACCATCTCGTGCACTTTCTGTTCATCCAGCATGGTGTCTAGCGTCATCTGATACTGGCCATACACAAATCGTCGCAGGCGCTCCGAGGCGCTGATCGGCAGGTGGCATATGTCGTAGGCCTGCTTGTAACTGGCTGCCAGCATGCGGCCGCAGATCGCCTGGTGGATTTCCACTTTCGAGGCGAAGAAGCGGTAGATATTGGCAGGCGACATGCCGAGGTCACGCGCTACATCGGCAACCGTCGTCTTGCCGTAGCCATAGTGGCGGAACAGCCGCTCTGCCGCGTCGAGAATGCGCGTCACATTTTCCTGGCGTGTACTGTCCAGCATATTTTCTGCGGCGTCATTCATGCGTTTTGGAAACCTTACTTACGACTGACGAATTTTGAATTTCGTCAGTCGTAAGACATCAGGCATCATTTGTCAATATTCTGCTTGCCACCAAAAAAATGCCGCGGCATCGGCTCGCGGCATTTAAAATCAATAGTTGCGGAAATCAGTCCAGCTTGACATCGAGCGTGATCGGCACGGCGGAAAGCGCCTTGGAAACCGGGCACCCCGCCTTCGCCTTATTGGCAAGCTCTGTGAAGGTCGCCTGATCGGCGCCGGGAACCTTGCCGGTCAGCGACAGATGAATTGCGGTGATCGCGAAGCCATCTTCGACGCTCTCGAGCGTTACCTTTGCCGTCGTCTCCATGTCTTCGGCCGTAAGCCCCGCATCGCTGAGAATCAACGATAGCGCCATGGTGAAGCAGCCGGCATGGGCCGCGCCGATCAGTTCTTCCGGATTGGTGCCAGGAATGCCTTCGAAGCGGCTCGCAAAACCATAGGGATATTCCTTCAACGCGCCGCTCTGTGTCGATATCCGTCCCTTGCCATCCCTGAGGCCGCCGGACCATTGAGCCGAACCTGTACGATTGATCTGCATGCCGTCCTCCTGTTTCGATTGGACTCATCCGGAAAGGACTTGTGCCGCTTCCCGCCGCAGAGAGGCCAAAGCCTCCCCCGAACGGCAATATAAGGCTCTATCCGCAGAAGACGACAGCTGTGAGAGAATCGGTCCCGATGGAGACCTGCGGCCGCCTGATTGCGCGACAAATCATCATACCAAGAAATTGTCTTTGTATGATGATTGCAGTATAGGATTGTGCACATGCACCGAGGAGACGTCGCAAGGCAAACCGAATTTCCAGTAGGATTCGGTTTGCTTCGCAGGTGAGAGGCGAAGAGGTCAGTGGAGTCCATCGAGCAGCAGGCTGAGGGTGAAAACCCGCGCGTCGAGCGCCGCCCGCGCGTTCGCCGAAACGTCACGGCCTCGATCGCGCAGGATATTTGTTGCCACCGTTATCCGGCAGGCCTGCCGCTGCCGCGCGAAAACGACCTGTGCGAAATCTACGGCGTCAGCCGCACCGTCGTTCGCGAATCCCTGAAAATCCTGGAATCCAAAGGCCTCGTGCGCGGCAAGCCGCGTATCGGCACGACCGTCTGCGATAAGGACGAGTGGAACATCCTCGATGCCGACGTGCTCGAGTGGATGGGGCCGCATATCGAGGATTCCGACCTGCTCGGCTGCATCCTCGAAGCCCGGCGCATCATCGAGCCTGCGGCCGCCGAATACGCAGCCGCACGCGCAACGGCACAGGAGATTGCCGATCTCGACAGCGCCTGGCGACAGATGCGCGATAGCGCCAGCGATCCGGAAAGCTTCACCGATGCCGACATCATGTTCCATTCGGTGCTGCTAACCGCGAGCCACAACCAGGTGTTCCGGCGGCTTTCGAGCGCCATTCACGCCGCGGTGAAATACGCCCTGCACGCCTCGAATGTCGCGGTTAAAGACCGCAAGGACGCAGTTGCCGCTCACGGCGAACTGGTCGAGGCACTCAGGATGCGCGACCGAAAAAGGGCACGCGAATGCGCCAACCGGATGCTGGATCTTGCGGTGCGCGATCTTGCAGCCGTCAAGAAAGCGGCCAGCAGAACCAAATCATGACTGAAAATGGCGGCCGAGCCCCGTAGAGCAACGCGACAAGAATGAGGCCTGAACCCATGAAGATCACGAAACTGACCACCTATATCGTTCCGCCGCGCTGGCTGTTTTTGAAAGTCGAGACCGATGAGGGCGTGGTCGGCTGGGGCGAGCCGGTGGTCGAGGGCCGGGCTCTGACCGTGGAAGCCTGCGTGCACGAGCTTGCCGACTACCTGATCGGCAAGGATCCATTCCTGATCGAGGACCACTGGAATGTCATGTATCGCGGCGGCTTCTACCGCGGCGGCGCCATCCACATGAGCGCGCTTTCCGGCATCGACCAGGCGCTCTGGGACATCAAGGGCAAGGCCCTTGGCCAGCCGATCCATTCGCTGCTCGGCGGCCAGGTGCGCGACCGGATCAAGGTCTACAGCTGGATCGGCGGCGATCGCCCGTCTGACGTCGCGCGCAACGCCAAGGAGGTCGTCGCGCGTGGCTTCAAGGCGATTAAGCTCAACGGCTGCGAGGAAATGCAGATCGTCGACACTAACGAGAAGGTCGAAAAGGCCGTCGAGACCATCGCCACCATCCGCGAGGCGATCGGCCCGCATATCGGCATCGGCGTCGATTTCCACGGACGTGTCCACAAGCCGATGGCAAAAGTTCTGGCCAAGGAACTCGAGCCCTACAAGCTGATGTTCATCGAAGAGCCGGTGCTTTCCGAAAACAGGGAAGCGCTGAAGGAGATTGCCAATCATTGCTCCACGCCGATCGCCTTGGGCGAGCGGCTTTACTCGCGCTGGGATTTCAAGTCGGTGCTTTCCGACGGCTATGTCGACATCCTCCAGCCGGACCTTTCGCATGCCGGCGGCATCACCGAGTGCCGCAAGATCGCGGCGATGGCGGAAGCCTATGATGTGGCGCTTGCCCCGCATTGCCCGCTCGGGCCGATCGCGCTTGCCGCATGTCTGCAGGTCGATGCGGTTTCCTACAACGCCTTCATCCAGGAACAGAGTCTCGGCATTCACTACAACCAGGGCAACGATATCCTCGACTACATCTCCAACAAGGACGTCTTCAAGTACGCCGACGGCTTTGTCAGCATTCCCCAAGGGCCGGGCCTCGGCATCGAGGTCGATGAGGCCTATGTCATCGAGCGTGCCAAGCAGGGCCACCGCTGGCGCAATCCCATCTGGCGTCATGCCGACGGCAGCTTCGCCGAGTGGTGAGAACCAACAAGGGTCGCGTCGAGCGGGCCCTTTTTGTTGCACCGTGTAGGAGGCAGCGCGCGCCATCCGTCATAGTGAAAGCTCACAGGAGGAGATTTCGTATGCCCAGAGCAATCGCAGTGATCGTCGCACGCATTATCTTCAGCTTCATCTTCTTCATGGCGGCTGGCTTCAAGTTTGCCGACATGGGCGCCACGTCAACCTATATCGCTTCCGCCGGTTTTCCGATGGCCGGCTTCCTGGCATGGGTCGCGGCCTTCTTCGAGATCGCTTTGGCGCTAGCCTTGATAACCGGCGTCTTCTTTACGGAGGCAAGCCTGCTTGCCGGCACTTATGTCGTCTTCCTGGCATTCGCCTTTCATGGACCGTCACGCTGGACGGATAACCAGGCGGAATTCGGCTTCTTTATCGACCACTTCAGTTTCCTCGCGGGACTGCTATTTGCCGCCGTGCACGGGCCGGAGAAGTGGGCGATCCGCCGCAGCCTGGTGAGGCTTTAAGGCCGCCAGCCCGATAACTTCGCCCCCGCGCCGGAACCATGCCCCCATTCGAACATTGCCCTAACGCAAAACCGAACGAGGGATTTGGGAAAATGGAACTTCAGGGAAGAACTGCACTGGTCACCGGCGCGGGATCCGGAATCGGAAAGGCGACCGCTCTGAAGCTCGCCGCAGAAGGCGCCAGGGTTGCCGTTTTGAGCCGCACCGGCCGCGAGGCGAAACAAACGCGCGACGAAATCCGCTCCGCAGGCGGAGAGGCGATCTCGCTGACGGCCGACACCAGCGACGAAGGCCTGATGCGCGACGCAATCGAAACGCTTCTCAGCAAGTTCGGAGGCATCGACATCGTCGTTGCAAATGCCGGCATCAATGGCGTCTGGGCGCCAATCGACGACCTGAAGCCGCAGGAGTGGGACAAGACCATGGCCGTCAACCTGCGCGGTACCTACCTCACCCTCCATCTCACCGTCCCGTATATGAAATCGAACGGTGGCTCCATCATCGTCGTCTCCTCGATCAACGGCACGCGGACGTTCACGACGCCTGGCGCGACCGCCTATACCGTCACGAAGGCCGGCCAAGTGGCGATGGTGCAGCAGCTGGCGCTGGAACTGGGCAAGCACGGAATCCGCGTCAATGCCGTCTGCCCGGGCGCCATCGACACCAATATCGGCGATAATACCAGGAGCCGCCACCGCGAGGAGACGGAAATCCCGGTCGTCTGGCCGGAAGGCGAAATTCCGATCAGCGGCGGCGAGGCCGGGCATAGCGAGGATGTCGCCGAAGCCATCCTCTTTCTTGCGACAGAGCGCTCGCGTCACATTACCGGCACACCGATCTGGATCGATGGCGGCCAGGGCCTGCTGCGCTAGGATCAGCCGCCGAGCCGCGCAGTTTCCAACGTGTAAAGTTCCTGCGGCCGCTTGACGCCGCGCAGCGCGTAACGGCCGATGCATGCGAGACCGCTGCGCTGAGCCTCCGGTATAGCAGCTGCGAAATTTGATGACATCAGTACGTTGAGATCGACCGACCGGCATATCGACGCGATGCGGCTGACCTCGTTGACCGCCGGACCGATGACCGTGAAGTCCAGCCGTTCCTGGCTCCCGATATTGCCGTAGAAGACATCGCCGATATGCAGGCCGAGATAAACGTCCGTCGTCGGCCTGCCATCGGCGGCGCGCTCTTGGTTGAGCGTCGAAAGCTTCTTGCGCAACAGACCTTCGGCCCGCAATGCCGCGCGGCACGCTTCTGATTGCTCCTCATCCTTGAAAATCGCAAGCACACCGTCGCCGATGAGCTTCAACACGTCGCCGCCTGCCTCATGGATCGCGGAAATCACCACTTCGCTATATGCGTTGAGCAGCGGCAGAATTTCTTCCGGCGGCGCGCTATCCGATATCTTGGTGTAATTCAGAAGATCCGAAAACCAAAGCGCCGCCGAAATCCGCTCGGACTTGCCGCGCGTGATCTTGCCCTCCAGCACCTGCTTCGCGGCATCCTCGCCCAGATAGACCTCGGCGATCGTACGCGCGATGCGGCCGAGCGCGATGCACTTGATTGCCAGCGCCAGGACCGGCACCAGCTTGCGCAGGATGGCGAGGTCGTGGTCGCAAAAGCCTTGCGGATGCCGCGTCGTAAAATGCGAGAAAAAGCAATCCATCTCGCCGATCGTACCAGCTTTGGCGAAGCGATGTACCATGGCGACGAAATCGGTGTGGCCCGCTTCGGCCATCTCGGCGAGCATGACGAAATCCGTCGGGTCGCCGAAGCCGATGCGGCGGCGTACCTCGCTCTCTTTGCCGGACCAGAGATAGTAAAAGGCCGAACGCTGCCAGTTATCCCGCGCACTGCCTTCGCCGGTCGGACCGTATTCGAATTCGGTCTCTATGTCCTCCTGGCTGTCCCACCGGAAGGCACGGCCCTCATGCACCGGGTGCAGTGTATCCATAAGCGCCATGCCGCGATCGAGCGGCAGGCCGAATTCGCGGCAGGAATTGCAAAAACCGGTCAGCAGCTCGGCTTCGGAGGCACCCTTCAGTCCCTGTTCCGTCAGCCATGCGGCCACCGTTCCGACGTCGCTGTGATCCATGCCACTCACCTTCATCTATGTCGAAGCTGTAACTATATTTCATCGTTGAAGGAAGAAAAAACAGCTCTTCGGTGAGGCTGTCGCCGGAGTCGGGTTTGAGGCAGATATTGCCGATCACCGCATCGGGCGGCCGGATTTTGAAAAATGCGGCCGCCCGGTGCATTTGCCGTACGGGGCTCTGGCACGCATCGCCGTTTATGTTTACGAAGAACGTCATATCGCTTTGGGGAGGAGCCAATCAGTGTCGCAAGATATCCTCTATGAGATTCATGACGAGCGCTTCCGCAGCCTGATTGCAGGAAGCGCCAAGCTGGAGGAACTTTATACCGGCTGCCGCTGGGCGGAAGGCCCTGTCTGGTTCTCCGATCTCAATTGTCTGATCTGGAGCGATATCCCGAACGAGCGCATGCTGCGCTGGGTGCCCGATGGCGGCGTCTCGGTCTTCCGCTCGCCATCAAACTACGTCAACGGCAACACCCGTGATCGTCAGGGGCGCCTGATTTCCTGCGAACACGGCGGCCGTCGCGTCACGCGTACGGAACCCGACGGCAAGATCACGGTGCTGGCCGACAGCTATCAGGGCAAACGTCTCAACTCGCCAAACGACGTCGTCGTCGCGTCCGACGGCTCGATCTGGTTCACGGACCCTAGCTACGGCATCAAATCGGACTATGAGGGCCACAAGTCGGAGCCGGAACAGGAGACGCGCAACGTCTACCGCATCGACGCGCAGAGCGGCGTCGTCGAAGCCGTGGTTACCGACTTCATCCAGCCGAACGGCCTTGCTTTCACTTCCGACGAAAAGCAGCTCTTCATTGCCGATTCCGGCTCTGCCGATCATGACGTGCCGCGCCACATCCGCGCCTTCGACGTCATCGACGGCAAGAAGCTCGCCAATAGCCGTTATTTCTGCTCAATCGACAACGGCATACCGGATGGCTTCCGCTTCGACATCAGCGGAAATCTCTGGAGCAGCGCCGCCGATGGCGTCCATTGCTTTGCCCCGGACGGTAGCTTGCTTGGCAAGATCAAGGTGCCGCAGACCGTCTCCAACGTCACCTTCGGCGGCCCGAAGAAAAACCGCCTGTTTATCACCGCAACACAGTCGCTCTATTCGATCTACACGACGACGAATGGCGCACAATATCCGTAAGCGGCTTTGCCGGCCGCGCCAATCAGACATGCTTTAAAGAGGAGTCCGGGATGCGGTCCGTCGTCTCGTTCAATGAATCCTGGAGTTTCCACGAAGGCTTCGGCGAGCAGCTTCTCGACGCTTTCGACGGCACGACGAGCGTCAGCCTGCCACACACCGCCGTCGAGCTGCCCTTCAACTATTTCGACGAGAAGCTCTATCAGCGCGCCTTCACTTATCAGAAAGTCTTGCGCTGGCTGCCCGAATTCGAAGGCCGCGAAGTATCGATCGTCTTCGATGGCGCCATGGCCGATAGCGTCGTCTATCTGAATGGTGAAGAGATCACCGCTCATAAGGACGGCTACACGCCCTTCGAGGCCCGCCTCACCGGCAAGCTTGTTAAGGGCGACAACCTGATCACCGTGAAGATTGACGGCAGCGAGAATCCCGCAATCCCGCCCTTCGGCGGCCGCATCGATTACCTCACTTATTCCGGCATCTATCGCGATGCCTGGCTTAAAGTCACTGGCGCGGTCTCGATCCGCAACATCAAGATCGAAACCGCAAATGTACTCTCCGACGTCAAATCCGTTCGCGTCCGCTGCGATCTCGCCAACCCGCAAAATGCCGCGTTTCTTGGCACCGTTACGGCTTCGCTGAAGGACACATCCGGCACCGTCATCGCGACCGCGAGCGGCGATACGACGGGCGAAGACGTGACGCTTTCCTTCGAAGGCCTTACGGACATCTCGCTTTGGGACATTTCCAGCCCCGCGCGCTATGAAATCACCGTCGACCTGAAAACCAGCCACGGCTCGGATCGGCTGTCGTCGCATTTCGGCTTCCGCACCGCCGAGTTCACGCCGGATGGTTTTCTGCTCAACGGCAAGCCGCTGAAACTGCGCGGCCTGAACCGCCACCAGGCATTTCCTTATGTCGGCTACGCGGCCGGGCGCTCGGCGCAGGAGCGCGATGCCGATATCATGAAATCGGTGCTGAAGTGTAATATCGTCCGCACCTCGCACTATCCGCAGTCGAAATGGTTCCTGGACCAGTGCGACCGCATCGGTCTGCTGGTTTTCGAGGAGATCCCCGGCTGGCAGCATATCGGCGACCTGGAATGGCAGCGAGAGTCGATCCGCAACGTCCGCCGCATGATCGAACGCGACTGGAACCACCCGTCGATCGTCATATGGGGCGTGCGCATCAACGAATCGCAGGATAGCCACGACTTCTACGTCGAGACCAACCGGCTCGCTCGCGAGCTCGACCCGACCCGCAAGACCGGCGGCGTGCGCTACATCACGGAAAGCGAGTTGCTCGAAGACGTATACACGATGAACGATTTCATCCTCGGCAACGAGGAACTGCCCGGCGCCAATCGCCCACGCACGGCGCTTCGCAGCCAGCAGGAAAACACCGGTCTTGATCGAAAGGTGCCGTACCTCATCACCGAGTTCAATGGCCACATGCATCCGACCAAGATCTACGATCAGGAAGCGCGCCAGGCAGAGCATGTGCGTCGTCACCTTGAGGTGCTGAACGCCGCCTACGGCGATCCGGACATCGCCGGCGCGATCGGCTGGTGCATGTTCGACTACAACACCCATAAGGATTTCGGCTCCGGGGACCGCATCTGCTATCACGGTGTGCTCGACATGTTCCGCGAGCCGAAATTCGCCGCCTATGCCTATTCCAGCCAGTGCGATCCGTCTGACGAGATCGTCATGAAACCGGTGACCTTCTGGGCGCGTGGTGAGCGCAACATCGGCGGCGTTCTGCCTCTGATCATTCTTACGAACTGCGATGAGGTCGAGCTGAAATACGGCTCGATCACCAAGCGCATCGGTCCGGATCGTGAAAATTTCCCCCACCTACCCCACCCGCCCGTCGTGCTGGACCATCGGCATTTCACGGCCGATGAGCTTGGCACGTGGGGTTTTGAGTGGCTCGACGGCGAGTTTACGGGTTATATCGACAGCCAGCCCGTAGCCAGATTGCGACTTGCTGCCGATCCGCTGCCGACGACGCTCGACGTGGTGGCCGACAGCGGATCGCTGAAAGCCCGCGAGCGCGACACGACGCGCGTCATCATTCGCGCGCTGGACCAATATGGCCAGCGACTTCCCTTTCTGCATGATAGCGTGACACTGCGCGTCGATGGTCCGGCCAAGATCGTCGGCCCCACCGCTATTCCGCTACAGGGCGGCACGGCTGGTTTCTGGCTGGAAGCAACCGGCCTTACAGGTAACATTACCGTCGAGGCACTCTCGTCCCGCTTTGCGCCTGTCACCGTGCATGTAACGGCCGTCTGACAAATGCTATGCGATCCGGAGCTGGCTCTCGGGATCGAAGAACACCGCCTTGTCGAGATTGAAGGCAAGGCGCGTGCTCTGACCAGGCTGAATACCGGCATCGGCGCGTAGCCGCGCAATGACCGACTTGCCGCCAAGCTTCGTCACAGCGAAAGTGTCCGAGCCTGCGGGCTCGACCACCTCGATCGCACAGTCGCCTTCCGCCAGCGACTTTGCCTTGCGGTCGGCGCCATCCGGATCGGTCAGCGCTTCCGGGCGAATGCCGAAGATCACCTTCTTGCCGGCATAGGAGGCCAGGCTGTTGCTTGCGGCCGGAACCGGCAGCTTTAAGGCTTCCGCGTTCGGCCGGTCGAGTGAAACCTGCAGGCCGCCGGCGCTCCTTTCCAGCGTCGCGTTGAGGAGATTCATCGCCGGCGATCCCATGAAATCGGCAACGAAGATGTTGGACGGGCTATTGTAGATTTCGGCGGGTGTGCCGAACTGCTGCAGCACTCCATCCTTCAGTACGGCGATCTTGGTTGCCAGCGTCATCGCCTCGATCTGGTCGTGCGTGACATAGACGATCGTCGTTTTCATACGCTGATGAAGGCGCTTGATCTCGGTGCGCATATCGACGCGCAGCTTCGCATCAAGGTTCGACAGCGGCTCGTCGAAGAGGAAAACCTGCGGATTGCGAACCAGCGCGCGGCCCATCGCGACGCGCTGGCGCTGACCGCCCGAAAGCTGGCTTGGCTTGCGGTCGAGCAGATGGCCGATCTGCAGCATGTCGGCCACTTCCTTGATCGCCTTTGCACGCGCGTCCTTCGGCACGCCGCGAATCTCCATGCCGAAGGAAATGTTTCCCGCCACCGTCATGTTTGGATAGAGCGCGTAGGACTGGAACACCATGGCAATGTCGCGCTTGGAGGGATGGAGACCGTTGATGGTGCGGCCATCGATGCGAATATCGCCCGAGGTAATCGACTCCAGGCCGGCAATGGTGTTGAGCAACGTGGACTTGCCGCAGCCGGATGGACCGACCAGCACGAGGAAGCCGCCTTTTTCAAGCTCCAGATCGATCCCCTTGAGGATGTCGACGGCGCCGAAGCGCTTTTTAAGACCGGATATTTCAAGGAAAGCCATGGATTACCCTTTGACGGCGCCCGCCATCAGACCGCGCACGAAATAGCGGCCGGCGAGGACATAGACGATGAGCGTGGGCACGGCGGCGATCATCGCAGCGGCCATGTTGACATTATATTCGACCACACCGGTCGACGTATTCACCACATTGTTGAGCGCCACCGTCATCGGCATGGATTCACCGGTGCCGGCATAGGCGGAAGCGAACAGGAAGTCGTTCCAGATATTGGTGAATTGGTAGATCACCGTGACGACGATGATCGGCAGCGAATTTGGAAGCATGATGCGACGGAAAATCTGGAAGAAGCTGGCCCCGTCAACTTGCGCTGCCCTGACCAGTTCAGTCGGAAAGGCCTCGTAGAAATTGCGGAAGAACAGCGTTGTGAAGCCCAAGCCGTAAACGACGTGCACGAAGACCAGATTGACGGTCGGATTGCCGAAACCAAAGCTCATGCCCGTGGCGTTCTGCAGCGTGGCACCGAAGCGACCGAGTGCACCGAGGATCGTCGCCATCGGCAGCAGCACCGACTGGAACGGAATGAAGCAGGCAAATAGCATCAGCCCGAACACAAGCTTATCGCCGGGAAAGCGCCATTTGGTCAGCACATAGCCGTTGAGCGCGCCCATGATGGTGGAGATCGCAACGGCAGGAACGACCATCTTGATCGAATTCCAGAAATAGCCCTTGATGCCGGCGCAGGTCAGGCCGACGCAGGTCTCGCCCCAGGCCCGCAACCAAGGATCGAAGGTCGGCGACTGAGGCAACGCCAGCATGTTGCCGTTTTGGATCTCGTCCATGGTCTTGAACGAGGTGACCAGCATCACGAAGAGGGGCATCAGATAAAGGATCGCGAAGATCACCAGGAGGCCGTAGATGACGGTGCGAGTGATCCACCGGCGGCCATTGCCGCCTTGCGATATGGCAGCTGCTGAAGAGGCAACGGTACTCATCGCGCCTTCTCCCGAAGTTCGGAGTACAGATAGGGCACGATGATCGCCGAGATCGTCATCAGCATGATGATTGCGCTCGCCGAACCGACGGCCATTTCGTTTCGCTTGAAGGTGTATTCATACATGAAATTGGAAGGCAGCCAGGCCGAGCCACCGGGACCGCCGCTCGTCAACGCGACGACCAGGTCATAGGACTTGATCGCCATATGGGCGAGCACGATGAAAGCCGACAGGAAGACCGGCCGCAGCATCGGGATGACGATGCGCCTGTAGAGCTGAAAGGTCGTTGCCCCGTCGATCTGGGCGGCTTTCATGATCTCGCCGTCGATGCCACGCAGACCCGCGAGAAACATCGCCATGACGAAACCGGAAGCCTGCCAGACGCCGGCGATCACCACGGTGTAGATGACGAAATCCTTGTTCTTGATCCAATCGAAATGAAAGCTCGTCCAGCCCCATTGATGCAGTGTCTGCTCAAGGCCGAGGCCCGGATCAAGAAACCACTTCCAGGCAACGCCCGTGACAATGAAGGAAAGCGCCATCGGATAGAGGTAGATTGGCCGCAGCAACCCCTCGCCGCGGATCTTCTGGTCAAGCAGAATTGCCAGGAACAGGCCGAGCGCCAGACAGATTCCGACATAGAGAAAGCCGAAAATTCCCATATTGGTAATCGAGGTGTACCAGCTCGACGGCGGATCGGTCTCAAACGTCCAGCGCCATAGCCTTTGATAGGCGCGCGGTCCTGTCAGCACATAGGATGGGAATGTCTTGGAATTGGTGAAGGACAAATAGGCGGTCCAGACGATGAAACCATAAACAAAGATCACGGTGACGGCGAAACTCGGCGCCAGCACGATCTTCGGCAGGACATCCTGCAGGCGGGAGCGGATGGAATTGCCTATTTTGCGTTCCGACGTCAGGTTGATCTCGGGGGTCGCGACAGTGTTCATAAAATCGTCCCCTCCCAGGGCCGTATCTGTAGCAAAACGCCTCCCCCGCCTGCGCGGGGAAGGATCCTATTTGATCGATGTCAGTTACTTGGCGTCGTCGATTGCCTTGACGAGCTCTTCCACGGCCTGATCAGAGGTCTTGATCTGTCCATGAACGAACTTGGACACGACGTCCTTGTATGCATTGGCGACCGCTGGAGGAGCGCCATAGCCCTGAGCCAGCGAGCCGAACAGCGTGCCGCCTTCATTGGCCGCCTTGAGGTCGGCAATACCCTTCTTGCCGCAAGCATCGAAGTCGGTATCAGGAACGTCGGTGCGCGCAGGCACCGAGCCCTTGACGACGTTGAAGGCCGACTGGAAGCTCTTGGAGAGCGTGGCCGTGGCAAGCGCGACCTGCGCGGCCTTGCGGTCATCCGGCACATTGAACATGCCGAACATATCGGAGTTGTAAATCACGCTGCCGTCCGTACCCGGGAACCGGTAGCAAAGGAAATCGGTATCCGGCGTCTTCTTCGCCGCCACGAATTCGCCCTTGGCCCAATCGCCCATGACCTGAACAAGTGCATCGCCCTTAATTACCATGGCGGTCGCCAGGTTCCAGTCACGGCCGGAGAAGTTCGGGTCGACATATTCCTTGATCTTGGCAAGGTTGTCGAAGGACTTCTTCATCGTGTCTGATTTCAACGACTCTTCGTCGAGGTCGTTGAACGCCTTCTTGTAGAATTCCGGCCCGCCAGTGGAGAGCACGATGGAATCGAACATCGTCGCTTCCTGCCAGTTCTGACCTCCAAGCGCCAGTGGAATGACGCCTGCAGCCTTGGCCTTTTCGAGCAGTGCGATCAAGTCGTCGAAGGTCTTCGGCTCCGTGCCGCCGATCTTTTCCATGACGGCCTTGTTGATCCAAAGCCAGTTGACCGAGTGCACGTTGACTGGAGCAGCAACCCATTTGCCGTCATAGACGGAGAATTTCTGAAGAGCCGCGGGCACAGATTTGTCCCACCCTTCCTTCGTCGCGGTCTCGGTGAGATCGCCCATGACACCTGCCTGCGCGTAGTCAAGCACCGTATAGCCGAGCATCTGCGAGGCGGTCGGATAGGTACCGGCAGCAACCATGGCCTTGAGCGCCGTCATGGCAGCATCGCCGCCACCGCCGGCCACCGGCACGTCCTTCCAAGCAAAACCTTCCTTGGAGAGGTCTTCCTTCAGCACGTTGAGCGCCGCAGCTTCACCGCCGGACGTCCACCAGTGCAACATCTGGACTTCCTTCACGTCGGCCGCGTAGGCCGCAGTACCTGCCATCATCACGGCAGCAACGGCTGCCGAGCCCAAAAACTTGCGCATGATATTCCTCCCGTTCGCAAGTAAAGCGGCGAGACCCTCCTCGTCCGCCGATGTCTCCCGCAGTCGAAGCGGCAAACATGCCCCGCAACTCTCCCAGTCACGGTTGATAATTTAAAGCGTTATAAAACGAGCGGCGTCAAGTCTTTCTCGACTCGTGAGAAAAATCAGCCTTTACTGTATAAATTATTGAAAATATTTAACTTCGGCAGCCGCTTCCAGTGACCGCTTAGAACGAGATTTCCTTTCACGTGATTGCCGCACCCGGTAATATGGTAGCCAGCAGCGGCAGATGATCCGAGGCCCGGCGCACGAACGGTGTCGCGGTGACCGTCGCAGATGTCACGCCAATCCCGTCCGATACGAAAATATGGTCGATCCGCAGGATCGGCAGCCGGGAAGGATAGGTCGGGCGGGGACGCCGCGCGGCAAGCAGCTGCGTATCGCGGAAATGCCGCGCCAGCATTTTGTAAGCCGGCGATGACGGGACCGCATTGAGATCGCCGCAGATGATCGCGGGAGCCGCTTGGAATTTCTGGCTTCCAATCCATTCCCTGCCGAGTAGCGTCGTCACCTGCCGCATCCGATCGATGCCGCGCAGGCCAAGATGCGTGTTCAGCAAGTTCAGATGAATTCCCGCCAGTTCGATCTGCACCCATATCGCGCCCCGCATCTCGCCTACAGAGGGCAACGGCCCGGCTTTCATCAACCGGGTCGGCATGGCTGTCAGGATGGCATCGCCGTACTGCTCCTCCTCGACATGCAGCGCCGGATGAAAGTGGGCCTGCATCTTCAAGAGCGAAGCGATCGCATGTGCCTGGTCGATGCCGCCCGTACGCTTGCGGCCGACATCAAGTTCCTGAAGTGCAATGATGTCCGCGCCGGTTTGCGCGATCACATCGGCGATACGCGCTGGTTCGATCCGCCGGTCGGTGCCGATGCAGCTATGCACATTGTAGGTCAGGATTTTCAGCTCGCCGCCGGTTGATTGCGGCGGAACGGGAGAGAATGTGCTCATCCCGGGGGAACTAGCTTTCAGCCCGTTTCGTTCCATCTGCGGAACTCCAACCAAATGGGGCATTTATGTCCATCAAACGCGTGATTATCAATCTGGCGCTCGTTCTCGGCCTGATGCTTGCGGCCTTTCTTCTCTACAGGGTCTTCAGCCGTTACACCTTGAGCGACGTCTTGGAATCGATCGGCACGATACCGGGAGCCCGCATTCTCGGGGGCCTCGGCTTTGCGGCCGCCTCCTACCTCTGCCTGACCGGCTTCGACTGGCTGGCGCTGCGCTACGCCGGCAAGCCGCTGAGCTATCCGAGGGCGGCCATTGCCTCGTTCACCAGCCTCTCCATCGGCCATAATCTTGGCTTTGCAGCGTTGAGCAGCGGCGCTGTGCGCTACCGCTTCTATTCACGCTGGGGCTTGAATGCCGAGGAGGTTGCAAAGGTCATCCTGTTTTGCGGCGTGACCGTGGGCATCGGCCTTTCGGCCCTTGCGGGCATCGCCCTGCTCATCAATCCGCACGATGCCGCAAATCTCCTGAAACTCGGCCCGGCCAGTCTGTTCGCCCTCGGCTGCGCCTGTCTCGGCCTGCCAGCAGTCTATGTCATTCTGTCCGCCATCGTCCGCGCGCCGCTGCATATTTGGAAATGGTCTTTCGAAATGCCTCGCCCGAAGCTTGCATTGGGCCAGGTCATCATCGGCACGGTGAACTTCACCTTCGTCGCGGCCTGCCTGCATCAGATGCTAGCCGTCCAAGGCCAGGCGAGCTACGTGCAAACGGCCACGGCATACGTGCTCGCCAATATCGCTGTCCTCGTTACGCACGTGCCTGGCGGTCTTGGCGTCATCGAGGCCACGGTCAGCTATGTCCTGCCCGGCGCCGCCTCGATAGGGGCGCTGGTGGCCTTCAGGGTGATTTATTTTCTGATTCCGCTGTTGATCGGCCTGCCGATCTTCGCAATCAGCGAAGTCGCCATTCCGAAGCCAAAGCAGCTACCGTCAGAAGATCGCTCTCAGAAGCCGGCTCATGCGCAGACGCAGCTTCTGTAGCGGCCGGTACGGTCGCCGGGGGTCCACGAAAGCAGTACCGATCATCGGAGATGTCTCGCCTCGCGCAATATCGATCGCAAAGTGGCGAAGGCCGCGCTTGCGGATGTTGAGCGCCTCTATGGCATTGAGCAAGGACCGCTTCGCCGTCTCCGTGCCTTTGACAGCTTCGCTCGTCGCATCGAGATGCTCGGCGATCAGCCGGTGGCGAAGCGACGTTATCGCCCGCCGGTGAGCAGCACTTTCCGCCTCGATCGCCAGGTCGCATTCCGTATCGAGCCCCTCCGAACGATTGTTGAGATTCGAAGAGCCGATGCGAATAAAACGGTCGTCGACGATGATAAGCTTCGAATGGATGACAACCTCCTGCTCGCCGCCCTTCCCGTCCGGGACGACCGGGTACATCACGCGCAGCCGGTCATAGCGATCGATGCGCTTCAGCCTGCGGATCAGCCGGTCGCGGTTGTGGCCCATTGCCAGCTTTTCGATCAGTCCGTGCGAACTCTTCGTCACCAGAACGGCAATCTCCGGGCCATCGGCCTCCTTGAGGCGTTTCGCGATGACCCGAGCCACGCCGAAGGAGGCAAGATACTGGGTTTCGATATAGATGTATTTCCTTGCCGCATTTATGGCATCGCGCGTCAGCCGAAAGGCTTCAAACCGCCCGCGTTTGCCGATCCATCCCGGCTCGGTGAGTGCAATGGCCGCCGTCACATTCTCCATTTCCGGCGGGAGCGTATGCGGCCATGACGCGCCGCCCTGCGGAGCTACTTCGATCAGCTTGCCGGTCGCCTGCTTCCACCGTCGCCGGCACACGTCGCCGATCAGCCGCGCAGCGCTGCCTGAGACCATCGACTGCATATCATGCACAGGATCGTATGGCACACCGTCCGGAGCATTTCGAAGCGGATTGTCGGCCCGATGATCAGGCTCATCCCAGCGCCGGGCGGTCAAATCTACACCGCCGAGGAAACCGATGCTGTCGTCGATGGAAACCAGTTTCTGATGGTGGCAGCCACGCAGAGGATGGCGCAGATCGAAACGCAGGCTGATCTGCGGATGTGTGGAGAAGCCGTTTTCCTTGAAAAGCTTCAAGGATTTTCCGGAGTAGACCGGCCCCATGCCCCAGATCAATATCCGGATCTGCAGCCATGGATTTTCATCTGCTAGCGCCAGCAGAAGTTCGCCCAGCGTTTCCGAGCTTTGATGTGGCCTCAGCCGGATATCGGGATTGAAATCCCAGCCGATGATCCAGATCGAATGTCTTGCCTGTCGCAGAACCTCATCAAGCGCTGCGAAATAGGCAGCACCGTCAACCAGAAAAGCTGCCTTATCCGCTTTGCCAGTTCGCCAGACGTTTCGTCCGTTGCGAATAATGCCGCCCGGAATGACCGAAAGAGCGGTGCGGCGGCGCGCGACCGTCGTGATATAATCAATTGCTTTTGTGGTCTTACGGCTATCGGAAACGGCTCGAAAATCGGTCATTCGTTGTCCAGCGCCCTTGAATATTGCGCACTGGAAACGCCCCAAATACGCGGCTTGTTCCAGGATGGAGAAAAAGTACCGGTTGTTTGTCGTGATGCCGCCGCAATCTGCTCGACCGATGAATGTCGTGATATCCGCATTTGCTGCAGGCATTTGACGCGCTGCTAGGGCACCAGGGAGGAACCATCATGCGCCAATACTCAGCCTGCATCGAATGGCTGTTCGCCGAACCCGGTGATCGTTTCGAAGACCGCATCTACCGCGCCAGGAAGGCAGGGTTGCGGGCAATCGAGTTCTGGCGTTGGACGGACAAGGATCTCGGCGCGATTTCCGCTGCCCTCAGGCAGACCGGCCTCGCCGTATCCAGCATCGTGACAGAGCCGATGATTCCGTTGACAGATGCCACCAACAAGCAAATGTGGCTGGAAGGACTGGCCGCTTCGGTAAAGGTCGCCCAGAGGCTCGCCGCTCCTATCCTCATTGCACAGGCAGGTGACGATCTCCCCGGCCGCTCGCGGCAGGAGCAGCGCCTTGCTCTGACGACTGCGCTACGCGCCGGCGCCGATGTCCTGAAGGGCACGGGCGTGCGCCTCGGCGTCGAGCCACTGAACACCCGCATCGACCATATCGGTTATTTCCTGGAATCCACCCGCGAAGGCCTCGACATCGCTGACGAGATCGATCGCCCCGAAATCGGAATCGTCTACGATGTCTACCATTCGGCGGTAATGGATGAGCGAACGGAGGATGTAATCGGTGACCGGATTTCGCGCGTGTTTCATGTACACGTCGCAGACCACCCCGGTCGCAACGAACCCGGCTCCGGCCGCGTCGATCTGGCGCACCGCCTCGACTGGCTGTTTGAGAGAGGATACGCAGGAAGTGTTGGACTGGAGTACAGGCCGCTTACGCAAGGCGTTGCGGCGGTCAGAAATGCGATTGGCGTGCTTTGAAAGAGATCCGCTTGCAAGCTGCCGTGACGCCGCGCATATCGGAAGCATATGGGTCGCGGAGCTATTGCAAAGCGGGCCGGAAGCCTCGTTACTTCCGACCCGCCTCGATGACGATCAGTTCGACTGCCAGCTCTTGACCAGTTCGTCGTAATTGACCGTTACCGGCTTCTCTTTCTCGTTCTCGACCTTCAATTGCGGAGCGAGGTTGCCCTTTGCGACGGCATCCTTGTTCCAGTATTCGAGATCTTGCTCCTCAGCGAGCTTCGGTCCGACGTCACCCTGAACACCTGCGCGTTCCAGGCGCTGCAGTACCTTTTCCTGCTCGGCGCAAAGCGAATCCATGGCTTCCTGCGCGGTCTTTGCTCCCGACGACGCATCGCCGATCGCCTGCCACCAAAGCTGTGCCAGCTTCGGATAGTCCGGAACGTTCGTACCGGTCGGCGACCACTGCACGCGGGCCGGCGAGCGGTAGAACTCGACCAAACCGCCGAGCTTCGGAGCGCGTTCGGTGAAGCTCTTGTCACGAATGGTGGACTCGCGAATGAACGTCAGCCCGACGTGGCTCTTCTTCACGTCGACCGTCTTCGACGTGACGAACTGAGCATAGAGCCAGGCGGCCTTGGCTCGATCGTCGGGGGTCGACTTCATCAGCGTCCAAGAGCCGGCATCCTGGTACCCGAGCTTCATGCCGTCCTTCCAGTAGACGCCGTGCGGCGACGGGGCGAAGCGCCACTTCGGCGTGCCGTCCTCGTTCACGACCGGCAGCCCCTGCTTCACGAAGTCGGCGGTGAAGGCCGTGTATGTAAACATCTGCTGGGCGATCTCACCCTGCGACGGAACCGGGCCAGATTCGGAGAAGGTCATGCCCTGGGCTGCCGCCGGAGCGTAGGCCTTCATCCAATCCAGATACTTCTGGATCGAATAGACGGCTGCAGGACCGTTGGTGTCGCCGCCGCGTGCGACGCAAGAGCCGACTGGACGCGAGTTCTCGTCTACCTTGATGCCCCATTCGTCAACCGGCTTACCATTCGGAATGCCTTTGTCGCCGTTGCCAGCCATGGAGAGCCAGGCGTCGGTGAAGCGCCAGCCGAGCGACGGATCCTTCTTGCCGTAGTCCATGTGGCCATAGACCTTCTTACCACCGACCTCACGTCCGGTGAAGAATTCAGCGATGTCCTCATAGGCCGACCAGTTGACCGGCACGCCGAGGTCGTAGCCGTACTTCGCCTTGAAGTCGGCCTTGTTTTTCTCGTCGTTGAACCAGTCGTAGCGGAACCAGTAGAGGTTCGCGAACTGCTGGTCGGGCAGCTGATAGAGCTTGCCGTCCGGCGCCGTCGTGAAGGACTTGCCGATGAAGTCGTCGATGTCGAGGTTGGGATTGGTGACGTCCTTCCCCTCGTTCGCCATGAAGTCGGTCAGACTGCGTGCCTGCTGATAGCGCCAGTGCGTACCGATGAGGTCCGAGTCATTGATGTAGGCGTCGTAGATGTTTTCGCCTGACTGCATCTGCGTCTGCAGTTTTTCAACGACGTCGCCTTCGCCGATCAGATCATGGGCGATCTTGATGCCGGTGATCGCGGTAAAGGCTGGTGCCAGCACCTTCGATTCATATTCGTGCGTGGTGATCGTTTCGGAGACAACCTTGATGTCCATGCCGGCGAAAGGCTTTGCCGCATCGACGAACCACTGCATTTCCTTTTCCTGGTCCGCACGGGAAAGCGTCGAGAGATCGCCGACTTCCTTGTCCAGAAAGGCTTTCGCCTCATCCATGCCGGCATAGGCGGAACCCGCCATGGCCAGCAAGATGCCTGCTGTTGTCGCTAGTAAATGCCGTCGCATAATATCCTCCCAGGGTTTGCGATTGCAGTCTTCACGTTTCAGGCGGCCAGTCCCCCGGCCATCTGTATTACCCTGCCGTCACACGTAGCGGAACACGCCGATGGCGTAGACTACGGCGAGGGCAAGTGCCCACCATAGGTTGGGCCCGACAAGGCCCAGCCATGCGAGATGAATGAATGCTGCACCGAGCAGCGAAATGAAAAGCCGGTCCCCGCGCGTCGTTTCGAAACGCAGCACGCCGACCCGCGGCGAGCCCCCCGGCGCGAAATACTCCCACACGCTCATGCCGATCAGCAGCACGAGGATCGTCAGGAAGAACAGTGCCGTGGGCAGCGTCCACGCCATCCAGGAAAAGTTCATATCGATCTCCCTCAAACGCGTCCAAGAGCAAAGCCCTTGGCGATGTAGTTCCTGACGAAATAAATGACGAGCGCGCCCGGCACGATCGTCAGCACGCCGGCAGCAGCCAGTACACCCCAATCCATGCCGGCCGCCGAAACGGTGCGCGTCATGATCGCCGAGATCGGCTTTGCAGCCGTGGTCGTCAGCGTACGGGCAAGCAGCAGTTCGACCCACGAAAACATGAAGCAGAAGAAGGCTGCGACGCCGATACCGCTTGCGATCAACGGCATGAAGATCTTCACGAAGAAGCGCGGGAACGAATAGCCGTCGATATACGCAGTCTCGTCGATTTCCTTCGGCACACCCGACATGAAGCCTTCCAGGATCCACACGGCCAACGGCACGTTGAAAAGGCAATGCGCCAGAGCAACGGCAACATGCGTGTCGATGAGGCCGAACGCCGAATAGAGCTGGAAGAAAGGAAGTGCGAAGACGGCCGGCGGTGCCATCCTGTTCGTCAGCAGCCAGAAGAACAGGTGTTTGTCGCCGAGAAACCGGTAGCGCGAGAAAGCGTAGGCCGCCGGCAGCGCCGCAAGCACCGAGATCACCGTATTCATCCCGACGTAGATGATGGAATTGATATAGCCATTGTACCAGGAGGGATCGGTGAAGATCACCCTGTAGTTCCTGAGTGTCGGATTCTGCGGCCAGAGCGAGAAGGCGCCAGTGATCTCGGCATTCTCCTTGAAGCTCATATTGATCAGCCAATAGATCGGCAGCAGGAGAAAGACGATATAGATCGTCGAGACGACCCAGGAGAAGTTGCCGGCGGGTTTGTATTTCATCGTGGTTTCCATGACCCTCTCCTCATGAATTCGCGTCGCTGCTGGTCATGACTGTGTAGAATATCCACGAGAGCAGCAGGATGATCAGGAAGTAGACGATCGACATGGCGGCTGCGGGCCCGAGGTCGAACTGGCCGACCGCCATCTTCACGAGATCGATGGAAAGGAATGTCGTGGAATTGCCCGGTCCGCCGCCGGTGACAACGAACGGTTCCGTATAGATCATGAAGCTGTCCATGAAACGCAGGAGCACCGCAATCAGCAGAACGCGCTTCATCTTCGGCAACTGGATATAGCGGAAGACGGACCAACGCGAAGCGCCGTCTATCTTCGCAGCTTGATAGTACGCCTCCGGGATCGAAACGAGACCGGCATAGCACAGCAGCACGACAAGGCTCGTCCAATGCCAGACATCCATGATGATGATCGTGATCCACGCATCGATAGGGTCGCGGACATAGTTGTAGTCGAGCCCCATCGCTTCCAGGCTGTGGCCGAGCAGGCCGATATCAACACGGCCGAAGACCTGCCAGATCGTGCCGACCACATTCCACGGGATGAGGAGGGGAAGTGCCATCAGCACGAGGCAGACGGGAACGCCAATGCCTTTTTTGGGCATGTTGAGCGCGATGAAGATGCCAAGCGGGATTTCAAGCGCCAGAATGATGAAGGAGAATAGCAGGTTTCGCTGCAGGGCCTCCCAGAAGCGGTCGGAATGAAGGATGTCGTCGAACCAGTCGGTGCCGGCCCAAAAGAACTCGTTGTTGCCGAAGGTGTCCTGAACGGAGTAATTCACGACCGTCATCAGCGGAATGGCCGCCGAAAACGCGACGAGCAGCAATACCGGCAGGACGAGAAACCAGGCCTTGTTGTTCCAGGTCTTTTCCATGATCAACCCTCCCTTCCGACCCGCCACGAACCGGCGTAGATGCTGATCGCATCCGGATCGAAGCTGACGCGCGCATCCGCTGGAATTTCCACATCTTCCGGCACGACGATGGCGATCGGCTGATCTGCAAACCGCGCGCGAACGATTTTTTGCCTGCCGATATCCTCGACCTTCGAAATCGAGACGGGCATGCCTTCGCGGCCGAGGCGGATGAATTCGGGACGGATGCCAAGTTCGATCTTGGCCGCACCATTCGTTTTCGGCGCGTAGCCGAGATTGATCGTCTCACTGCCAACCTTGACGGTATTGCCGGCAACTTCCGCCGGCATGACATTCATCCCCGGCGAGCCAATGAAATAACCTACAAAGGTGTGGCTCGGGCGTTCGAACAGTTCCGCGGGCGTGCCGATCTGCACGATTTCTCCCTCATACATGACAACGACCTTCTCGGCGAAGGTCAGCGCCTCCGTCTGGTCGTGGGTCACATAGACCATCGTGAAACCGAACTGCTTGTGCAGCCGCTTCAGCTGCGACCGCAGCACCCATTTCATATGCGGATCGATAACGGTCAGCGGTTCATCGAAGAGAATCGCGTTGACGTCGTTTCGCACCAGACCGCGGCCAAGTGAAATTTTTTGTTTCTGATCGGCCGTAAGCCGCTGCGCCTTGCGCTTGGCCCAGTCCGCAAGATCAATCATCTCGAGAATTTCGCGAACGCGCCGATCGACGTCGGCCTCCGAGACACCCCGGTTGCGAAGCGGAAAAGCGAGATTGTCGTAGACCGTCATCGTGTCGTAGATGACGGGGAATTGGAAAACCTGCGCGATGTTGCGGGCTTGCGTCGACAGCATGGTTACGTCCTGGCCGCCGAACAGGATGCGCCCGTGCGAAGGCTGAAGCAGACCGGAGATGATGTTGAGAAGCGTTGTCTTTCCGCATCCTGACGGACCAAGAAGCGCATATGCGCCGCCGTCGGTCCACTCATGATCGACTTCCTTCAGGGCATAGTCCTTGTCCGTCTTCGGATTGGGTCCGTAGGCGTGGCGGATATGGTCGAGCGTGATCCGTGCCATTCTGTCCCCCTATGCCGCTAGCTGCGTGGCAGCGATGGCGCGGCCATTGTCGCCGAACGCCATCAGGTGACGCGTGTCCAGGAACACGTCGACATCCGTATCCGGCTCGATATCATGAATGCCGTGCGCCAGCATAACCCAGCGCACCCCTTGGTAATCCAGATGCACGAAGCTCTCGGAGCCGGTGATTTCGGAAATCTGCGTTCTGGCGCGAAGCTTGGGCGCACCAGCGGTCTGTGGTTCCAGGGCAAGATGATGCGGATGAAACGCGATGGTGATCGGACCGTCCGCGATTGCCGCAAGATGTGCCGGCACCGGAATACCGATTAGGCCACTATGCTGAAAGCTCGCGCCTGCTTTCGAAACCGAAATGAAATTCAGCGGTGGGTCCGCAAAGGTCTTGGCCGTCACCAGATCGGCGGGCCGGCGATAGACGGAAATGGTCGGACCGAATTGCGTCACGCTTCCCTGATTGAGGGTCGCGGTATTGCCGCCGAGCAGCAAGGCTTCCGAAGGTTCTGTCGTCGCATAGACGAAAATCGCGCCCGACTGGGAAAATATTCTCGGCAGTTCCTGGCGCAGTTCCTCGCGCAGCTTGTAGTCGAGATTGGCAAGCGGTTCGTCGAGAAGCACCAGCCCTGCATTCTTGACAAGGGCGCGCGCAAGCGCGGTCCGCTGCTGCTGCCCGCCCGACAGGTTGAGCGGAGTACGCTCGAGATAAGGTGTTAGCTTCAGGAGCTCTGCCGCCTTGCGCACTTCCACATCGATCGCCTTCGCGTCACGGCCAGCGATCCTGAGCGGCGAGGCGATATTCTCATAGACGGACAATGCGGGATAATTGATGAATTGCTGGTAGACCATCGCGACTTTTCGCTTCTGCACCGGCACGCCGGTCACATCGGCGCCATCGAAATGGATGGAGCCGCTGGTTGGACGGTCAAGTCCAGCCATGAGGCGCATCAACGACGTCTTGCCGGAGAGCGTCGGTCCCAGCAGGACGTTCAGCGTACCCCGTTCGAGTATCAGATCGGTCGGGTGAATATGATATTCACCACCTACCATCTTAGCGGCATTCCGCAATTCAAGCATTCCGGTTCCCGTGCCTCCTCACGACGGGGACGACATGGCGCTTCATCCCGCAAGCTGCGCAGGGATCGCGGCCATGTACTCCTCCAATTTCTGTACTTCATCCATTTGCAGATATAGCCCGTTCTTGGTCCTTCGCCACAGGATGTCTTGAGCGGTGACGGCCCATTCGTTTTGGACGAGATAGCGGACTTCGGCCTCGTAGAGATCGGAACCGAAGCAGTGGCCGAGATCGGCGATAGATTTAGCCTCTGCGAGCAGAATTGCGGCGCGCGTGCCGTAGCGGCGCACGAGCCGGCGGGCATGGGCCTCGGCAAGGAACGGATAGTCCGCTTTCAGCTTGCTCACCTCGGCCGCATAGCCCTTGACCGGGAAGTCGCCGCCCGGCAGATGGCTCCTCGCCGTCCACGGGCCGCCCTTCTTGCCGATCGCCTCGCCGATCTTTTCCAGCGCATGCTCCGACAGCCGCCGGTAGGTGGTCAGCTTGCCGCCGAAGACATTGAGCAGCGGCGCCTCGCCACCTTTGCCTTCGAGCTGCAGTACATAGTCGCGCGTCGCCTCCTGTGCCTTCGAGGCGCCGTCGTCATAGAGCGGCCGCACCGCCGAATAGCTCCAGACGATGTCGTCCGGGGTCACCGGCTCGTTGAAATATTCGCTGGCGGCGGCGCAGAGATAGCCGGTCTCCTCCGCAGAGATGCGCACGTCCTTGGGATCGCCGCTATAGTCGCGGTCGGTGGTGCCGATCAGCGTGAAGTCGTCCTCGTAGGGGATGGCGAAGATGATGCGGTTGTCGGGGTTCTGGAAGAAATAGGCGCGCGGCCCCTCGAATTTCTTCTTGACGACGATGTGGCTGCCCTGCACCAACCGCACATGGCGGGCCTCGGTCTCGCCAAGGGCTGCACGCAGCACCTGGTCGACCCAGGGGCCGGCGGCATTGACCAGCATGCGGGCCCGATGCCGGCGCCTTTCGCCGGTCAGCATATCGCAGCTGTCGATTTCCCACAGGCCGTTCTCGCGGCGCGCCGCCACCACCTTGGTGCGCGGCATGATCAGCGCACCGCGGTCGGCGGCATCGCGGGCGTTGAGCACCACCAGGCGGGCATCGTCGACCCAGCCGTCGGAATATTCGAAGGCCTTGGCAAACACCGGCTTCAGCGGCCGGCCGGCCGGATCGCGGCGCAGGTTCAGCACCGCGGTCGGCGGCAAAAGTCTGCGGCCGCCAAGATGGTCGTAGAAAAACAACCCCAGCCTGATCAGCCAGGCCGGCCGGATGCCGCCCTTGTGATAGGGCAGCACGAAGCGCAGCGGCCAGATGATGTGCGGCGCCATCGCCCACAGCATCTCGCGCTCCATCAGCGATTCGCGCACCAGCCGGAACTCGTAATGCTCCAGATAGCGCAAGCCCCCATGGATCAGCTTCGTCGCTCCGGACGACGTGCCCGAGGCAAAGTCGCCCATCTCGGCCAGCGCCACCGAATAGCCGCGTCCAACAGCATCCCGGCAAATGCCGCAGCCGTTGATCCCGCCGCCAATCACGAAAAGGTCGTGCTGTGTTTGGCCCACTTTACCCCTCCCCGTGCGCCGTCATCGATTTGCGCAACAGGACAAATCGAAACTTTTTGAAGTAAAAACGAAAACCATTCGCGTGTCAAACGAATGTTTCTCGCATCAAGGGAGGATAAGAAAAAACCGCCACCCGATCGGGTGGCGGCGCACTATGAAGCGGATGAAAGTGTAGGAAAACCCGGCATGAACCAGGCTGATTTCCTAGCCTTCCAGCCACTTTACCTGTTCGGCAGTAAGCTCGATGTCGAGGGCCGAAAGACTATCTTCCAGTTCGGCGATCGTGCGCGGGCCGATCAGCGGAATGACTGGGAACGGCTGGGCGATCACATAGGCGAGCGCGACATGGATCGGGTTTCGGCCGAGCTTATTTGCCAGTTCATTCGCGCGATCACGGCGTGCGAAATTGCGATCGGAATACCAGCAGCGGACGATTTCCTCATCGTCGTGCTTGTCGCGTCCCGCCCGGTCGGTGAAGAAGCCGCGGCCCTGGCTGGACCATGCGAAGTTCGGAATCTGCTTTTCGTTCAGCCATTTCTTCCATTCGTCGTCCGAGGCTGCGACGCATCCAGCCCAGATCGGATCGAGCATTTCGGCCAGCGAAAAGTTATTGGAAAGCGCCGCAGGCGCTTTCTTGCCGGCCTTTGCCGCATAGGCCATTGCCTCGTCCATCCGCTCACGGGTCCAGTTCGAGCCGCCAAAAATCCCGCGGATGCGACCGCGATTGACTTCGGCATCCATGGCATCGACGAACTCTCCTACCGGAATACCGGTATTGTCCCGATGCATGAAGTAGATATCGACATAGTCCGTCTTCAACCGCTCGAGCGACTGATCGAGTTGCTTGGCGATCATGTCCGGGTAGCACAGCGGCGAATGCACCCCCTTGCCGATCAGCACGATGTCGTCACGCGGAACGTTGCGGCTCGTGTGCCAGTCGCCGAAAATACTCTCTGTCTTGCCGCTTCCGTAAACATAGGCCGTGTCGAAGACGTTGCCGCCCGCCTCGTAGAAGGCATCGAGTGTCAGCGAGGCGGCCGCAAAGTTCGGGAAGAATTCGAATCCAAGCGTTACAACGGAGGCCGGTTTAGAGATGCCTGGTATCTGGCGCTGCGGAATGCTGCTGCCAGGCCGGACTGCTCCGCCCGCAATATTCGTGGTTCGCTTTGATGCCGTCTCGACACCATATTCGAGGCCGACAGAGGCCCGCCATTTGTCGAGAACGCGAAGGTTGCCAGTCGAATCGGCCCAACTCATGCCCGGCGAAGCAAATTCCGCCTCGCCGGCGCGGATTGCATCTCCAGCCGCATCGACTTCGAAGGAATAGAGCCAACGGTCTTCCTTGATCTCGATCGTTTCCTGCTCGGCTCCCTTGAAAATCTCGATCGTTCCGATGCCGCCCTTGTGACCTGAGGCGAACCAGAAATCCTTGACCTCGATGCGGCCTTCGGAGCCGTTGACGCGAAGCGTATTGTCCTGCTGGGCCATGATGGAGCAGGAGACTTCGGCAATGATGCCGTTTTGGAATTTCAAGACGGCGGAGGCCCATTCGTCTACGCCGGACTGTCCGAGGTGCGCTACGCCAAAAACCTTCTCCGGGTCGAGGAAAGGCTTGTTTTCAACCGCACCGGCGATCAGCCGCGCCATCGAGACCGGGTAGCCACCGACATCCAGAATGCCGCCGCCCGCCGTATCGTTGGCGAATAGCCGATGATCGGGCTTGAAGCCGCCCATGTTGAAGCCGAAGCTTGAGCGAATGATGCGCACCGTGCCGATCACGCCGCTTTTCACCAGTTCGACGATCTTCGCCGTCTGAGGATGCAGGCGGTACATGAAGCCCTCGCCTGCAAAGACACCGGCCTTCCTCGCTTCATGGTAGATCGCATCCGCATCGAAGGCCGAAAGCGCAATCGGCTTTTCCACCAGCACATGCTTGCCAGCGCGAATCGCCTTGATCGCCCACTCGGCATGGCCGGTATGTGGGGTGGCTATGTAGACGGCGTCGATCTCCGGATCGGCCAGCAGCCCGTCGTAGCCTTTAACGATGCGGGCGCCGGGAAAACCATCGCCAAGGCCGGGCTTTTCCGGGTTGCGGCTCGCCACCCCCACCAGTTTGCCCGTACGCGAATGGGCAATGCCGTCTGCAAAGGTGCGGGCGATCGTGCCGGGGCCGATGATGCCCCAGCGGACAGGTTGCTCTGAACTCATGACTATTCCTCTTTCGTATCTTCGTCTTGGGAGCGGATCTCGTCAGCGCAAGCGATTGCCTGCGCTGTCGAACAGGAAGGTGCGGTTTGCCGATAGCGCGACGGTGAGAGTGTCGCGATCGGCTGCGGAACGGGATTCGGGACGTTCGATGATGAGTGGCTGTCCGCCGGCAGCGGTCGCATAGATGTAGCTGGTATTGCCTAGGTGTTCGGCAACATCGACCGCGACGGTGAGGTCGGCGTCGCCACTGCCCTGGTCGGCAAAATGCTCGGGCCGCACGCCGAGCGTTACTTGCGCCCCCTTTTCGGTTGTCGCCAAAACCGGCAGCGTCAGGCGGACATTCCTGTCGCCCACCAGGGCGACGGTCACGTTCGATGCATCTCGTTCAACAACCTCTGCCGCCAGAAAGTTCATCTTCGGCGAACCGACAAAACCTGCGACGAACTGGTTAGCCGGATCGTCGTAGAGATCGAGCGGCGCGCCGATCTGCTCGATGTTGCCGGCACGCAGCACGACGATCTTGTCGGCAAGCGTCATCGCCTCCGTCTGATCGTGCGTGACATAGATCATCGTCGCACCGAGCTGCTTGTGCAGCCTGGAGATTTCCACCCGCATCTGCACACGCAGTTCTGCATCGAGGTTCGAGAGCGGTTCGTCGAAGAGGAAGACCTCGGGCTCGCGAACGATGGCGCGGCCGATCGCAACACGCTGGCGCTGGCCACCAGAGAGTTGCTTCGGGCGGCGTTCCATCAATTCCTTGATCTGCAGGATCTCGGCGGCGTGGCGCACCCGTTTTTCGGTATCCTCTTTCGGGTTGCCGTTCATGCGCAGGCCGAAAGAGAGGTTATCTGCTACCGTCATATGCGGGTAGAGCGCATAGGACTGGAAAACCATGGCGATGCCGCGGTCGGCGGGCTCGACATTGTTGACGACCCTGCCGCCGATCGTGATCTCGCCCTCCGAGATATCTTCGAGGCCGGCGATCATCCTCAGCAGGGTGGATTTTCCACAGCCCGAAGGACCGACGAAGACGACGAACTCGCCGTCCTTCACGTCGAGATTGGCGCCATGGATCACGCCGAAGGCGCCAAAGCGTTTTACAACATTCCTGAGTGAAAGCTCCGCCATGCGGCCTCCCTATTATTTGATTGCGCCGGCCGCGATGCCGGCGATGAAGTGGCGCTGCAACAGCACGAAGACGACGAGGATCGGCGCGGTCAGCAACATTGCACCCGCCATGATGCCGCCCCAAGAGACCTTGGTGAGGCCGATCAGCGTTCCAAGCGCCACCGGCGCCGTCATCATTCCGGGCCTGGAATTGATGAGCAGCGGCCAGAGATAGTTGTTCCAGGATGCCAGGAAGAGAATGATCGAGAGCGCCGCCATTGTCGGACGGGCAAGCGGCAAGGCGATGCGCAGGAAGATCTGCCACTCCTTGACGCCCTCGACGCGGGCGGCATCGAAGAGCTCGCTCGGCATCATCGAGAAGGACTGGCGCATAAAGAGCACGCCCAGGGAATTGAAGAGCGGCGGCACGATCAGCGCCACCCAGGTATTCGCCAGCTTGAATTCACGCGCCACCATGATGAACTGCGGGATCACGACGACGGCGAAAGGCAAGGTGATCGTGCCGAGAATGATGGCTGTGACGACGGAGCGGCCGGCGAATCGATAGCGGGCAAGCGCCCAGCCGGCCATCGATGTCAGCAGCACCGACAGGAAGGTGTAGATGACCGCGACGGTGATCGAGATGAACATCGCCCGGAGAAAATTCGTATCGGCCTCCAGGTTCCTGAAATTCTCGACGAAATTCGTCGACGGCCACAGCACGATGTCCGGGCTGAAGATGCCATTGTCCGGCATGGTCGAGAAGACGAACATCATCCAGAGTGGAAAGAGCCAGATGATGGCAAGCGGGGTCAGCACGATATGCAGGGCAATCTTGCGCATCAACAGGGATTGCGACTTGGACCTCGACTTCATTTCGGCTCCCTCCCGACCCAGAGATTGAAAAGCGAAATCGCAATCGCCAACGCGGCTATCGTGTAGGCGATCGCCGACGCGTAGCCGAAATTCAGCGATGTGAAGCCCTGCCGGTAAAGAAGCAGGCCGAGCGTTTCCGTGCCCCCGCCCGGGCCGCCGCGATTGGTAATGAGGAAGGGTTCGGTGAAGAGCTGCATCGTGCCGATCACCGACAGCACCACACAAAAGAGGACGATCGGCTTCAGGAGCGGCAGGGTGATATGAAAGAACTGCTGTACCTTGCTGACGCGATCGAGCGTCGCAGCCTCGTAGACATCCTCAGGGATCGACTGCAGGCCGGCCAAGATGATGATCGCGTTGTAGCCGGCCCAGCGCCAGGTAACGGCGATTATGACGAGGGCCATCGCCGCATTCGCATTGTCGAACCAGGAGACGGGAGCGATACCGACCGAACCGATCAGCTTGTTGACGATGCCGAAGTCGATGCTGAACATCAGCCGGAAGACGGCGGCATAGGCGACTTCGCCGACGACGACGGGCGCGAAGAAGGCGAAGCGGAAAAGAGGCCGCGCCTTCAGCAGCGGCGAATTCAAGAGCACCGCCATGACGGTTGCAAGCGCAATCATCACCGGAACCTGGATGACCAGGATGATCAGCGTGTTGTAGAGCGCGTTATAGAAAGCCGGGTCGCCGAACAGGCGCCCCCAATTCGACGCAAGGCTGAATTTCCAGGGATTGACGCGCGTATTCTGAAACGAAATCAAGAACGAGTTGATGATCGGCCAGACCCAGAAGGTCGCGAAGACCAGCAGATAGGGCGCAAGGAACGCATAGGCGCTCCGGGTCCTGAACGGCATTTATATCCTCCTCACAAGCGAAACGAGCCACCTTGAAGGTGAGGGCCGGGCGCGCACCAGGCGCCCGGTCGGTTGCTCATTCTGCGATCGGAAGGCCGGTCGCCGAGGCGATCTGGTTTGCCGCATCGTCAAGTGCAGCCTTCGCATCCGGATAACCGCCCGCGAAATACTTCGTCTGCGCTGCCTTGTAGATCGCGTCCGCATCACTCTGAAATGCCGTCCCGCGGCTCGGCACGATCTTCGGCAGCGTCGAAAGGATGTCTGCCCAGACCTTCTGCCCGCCCCAGTAAGGCAGCGGCTCGTTGACGAAAGGATCTTGGACTGCCGACAGCAGCGAAGGGACGAGGCCGAAGGACTTCAGCATCGTGACCTGGCCTTCGTTGGTTGCTAGCGCATAGTTCAGATAGGCCCAGGCCGCTTCCTTGTTCTCGGAATTGGCGTTGATGGCTAGCGACGAACCGCCGAGGTTTGCAGCATGCGGACCGTCAGCCGTGAGGCTCGGCATCATGTAGACGCCCCATTTGCCGGAAAGGTCCGGCGAGCCTGAGCGTATCGTGCCCTCGTACCAGCCGCCATACATCTGGCTTGCGACCTTGCCGGCGGTATTGGCCTGGATTTTCTGGTCCCAGATGGCGGCTGTCAGCGTACCGGCGTCCTTCATCTGCTTGACCTTTTCGAGGGTCGCGACGCAGGCCGGCTGGTTGATCGTGATCGTCTGGCCGTCGGTGGAGAAATAGCCGCAGCCCTGTTCATTCGCGATCATCCGGAACCATTCGCTATCGCCGTTGAAATCGGCCTGGGCCATGACGACGCCGGGATTGGCTTCGGAAATCTTCTTGCCGGCGGCGATGAAATCGTCCCAATTCTTGATCGTTGCCGGATCGACGCCGGCCTTTTCATAGAAATCGCGCCGGTAAAAGACGGCGACCGGGCCGGAATCCCACGGCATCGCATAGGCGACGTCATCCACCTCCAGCTCGGTGCGTTTGAAGTCGGGGAACTTCGCCTGGATTTCCGCCGTATAGCCGAGATCCTTCAGGTTGGCGAAGCAGTCCGGGAAGCGGTTCCAGAAGATTTCCGCCTCGAAATTTTCGATCGTCACGATGTCCGGCAGGCCGTCGCCGCCGGCTGCGCAGCCGGCAAGTGTCTTGTCGAAGACTTGGCTGTTCCCGAGGTCTTCGACCGTGACCTTGATATCGGGATACTTCTTGTTGAAGCCTTCGAGCGTGGATTTCAGCGCCGATGCCGCGACGTTCCAGCTCCAGATGGTGAGATTGCCCGACTGCGCGAATGCGGAACCGGAAGAAAGCAGTGCGACCGCAGCGGTCGCACCGATAAGTTTGAAGCGCATTGAAAATCCTCCCTTTTCAATTGCCGTCCTTTAGCGAACGTGGCTAAGTTATCTGTAAGGGAGCCGCTGTCTCCTAAAAAGGGAATATCAATTTGGCGGAAAGTAAGGTTGCCAGCAGAGCCATCTATCAACCGGGCGCAAGCAGCATCGAGGGCTCGCCGACAGAGCTGCAGCTGTTTCATGCCCATCCACCGGTGATGGCGATGCCGCACTGGCATGCGCAGGTGGAGGTGAATTACATCATGCGGGGTACTGTGCATTACCGCATGAACGATCACGAAATGACGCTCAAGGCTGGTGACATGTGCCTCTTCTGGGGCGGCCAGCCGCATCAGATGGATGAATCCTCGGAAGATTCGCTCTACGCAGGCGCCCATTTGCCGCTTGTCTATTTCTTCCGTCTCCGCCTTCCCGCTGAAATCTCCAGCCGCCTGATGAAGGGCTCGACGCTGCTGACCTCTGCCACCGATGCCGCGGACAAAGAGAACTTTTCCCGCTGGTTCCGCTACGCGAATTCGGGCAATCCGGCAAAGGCGCAGCATGCCGTCGACGAGTTGCTTCTCCGTATCGAGCGCATCGCATTCGAACCCTATTCGATGACGGTCGTCGGCTACGGTGGAAGGGAGGCCGAACAGCCCCATGCGCAACCGTCACGCAGCATTGTCAGGATGTGCGATTTCATCGCCGCCAATTTCATGGAGGACATCGACACCGTCGATATCGCCCGGGCGGCGGACCTGCATCCAAAATATGCAATGAACGTCTTTAAGAAATCGACGGGAATGACGCTCAGCAAATATCTCAATCTGCTGCGTCTCTCCCGCGCCCAGGCGTTGCTTATGGCCGACGACGCCAATGTGCTTCAAGTGGCGATGGACAGCGGTTTCGGCTCCATCAGCGCCTTCAACAAATCCTTCCGCCACATCGCCGGCATGTCTCCCTCGGACTTCCGAAGAGACATTCGCTTCGCCACATCCAGCGGCGCACCGGCGAGCTAGTACCGGCTCCCGTCCATAAACGGCAAACTTCTCAACCTATGTGAAGAGCAGCATCGCCAGTTGAGTTGTCAGGAGTTGGCGTTCATCTGGAAGTGTCCGCCTCGTTCCGGGCATTTGCCCGGCAGCCGTGGGGGAGCCCGAGGAGTCTGTCCTTCACAAGACGATCCGCACGATCCGGCCGCAAACCTTTGAAGAGATCAAAGGGTCCTGCTGGCTCGTAGAGGTCTCAACCGGCATGCCGGGATAGATCTGATCCGACTTGAGCGAACCCTGAACCACCCCAGCCGCCCGCGCCTGGCCAGATCAGCGAGCCGCGGATTGCGAGCGCCCGGCCATAGGAGCAATATAAGGAACGCATAATATGCATATAGCCGTCTGGGGAACTCGGCAATCATGTTACGAAACCACTTAATCCTCGCCGTCGCCGGAGTCGTTCTCGTTCTAAGTCTGGTCCTGGCCGGTCTATGGATCTGGACGGGAAACGTCATCGTCTCGATCATGTCCGAGCGCCTGATCCGAGAGGTGACGCATGCTGTGCATCGCGACGTCGGCCATATGGTGCGCGGCGCCGAAAAAGCGGTTTCCCGGTTGGCCAACGGTCTTGCTCGTCACGACCTATCGCCCGGCGACCCACATGCTGTCGCACAGGAGCTCCATACATTGCTGGCCGAGGAACCCGATGTCGACTGGATGTTTTTCGGCAACGAGGCCGGCGGGATGGTTTCGGTCGGGCGATCGGCAGATTCAAGCGTCGTGTTTTTGATCACCGATGAACTTCGCGCAGGCGTCGTTCGCGAGTTCGAAGCACTGCCTGACGGCAAGATCGGCCGTATGCGGAAGTCGGAGGGTGCGTTCGATGCACGCCGGAGGATCTGGTACGCGCAGGCCAAGGAGACGGGCAAGCGGTACTGGACCGAGCCCTATCTCGGTGTGGCCGAGCCAATCTTGGGCATTTCGCTCTCCGTCCCGGTCTTCAACAAGAACCGCGACTTCGTCGCGGTGTGCGGGATCGATCTTATCCTTACTCAGCTTTCCAGGTTCTTGCAGACGCTCGAAATCGGCAACAACGGCAGGGCATTCATCATCGATGCCACCGGACATTTGATTGGCGCGTCGGGAGGAGTGTCGCCTGTCACCCTCGGCGCCGACGGCGGGCACCTGCGCCTGCAGGCATCAGAAGCGACCGATCCCATCGTTCGCGAAACCGCCCGCTACCTTCGTCGGTATCCTGGCATCGCCGGGTCCTCGTCACCTGGACCGCGTGTGTTTTCCTTCAGTGACCCTGAGGGCGGCAGGATCTACGCGGCGGTTGATCGCGCTGCGGCCCCCGGCGCACTTAACTGGACCATCATCTCAGCGGTGCCAGCTTCGGATTTCCTGATGCCTGTATATCATGCGGCCTATTTCTCGATAGGCGTCGGCACGGTCATCGTCGCTGTCTTCGGGCTCCTCGGACTAGGGCTGGTCGGACGCACGTTGCGGCCGCTGACTGCCTTGACGCAAGCGGCGCACGCGATTGCAAACGGCGAATGGCGAGACGTGCCCAAGGTACGTCGAAACGATGAGGTCGGCCTGCTTGCCCAAGCGTTCGCTCTCATGACCTTCCGTCTCAAGGAGACGCTGGAGGGTCTGCGTCGAAGCGAGGCCAACTTCGCAGAAGCGCAACACGTTGCCCATGTCGGCTATTGGGAACGTGATCTCGTCACAGACTGTCTTACCTGGTCAGACGAGACATATCGCATCTTTGGGCTGACGCCGCGCGCAGGCACGTTGGTCAGTCTTGCAGAAGCGGTTGAGCGGATCCATCCAGAGGATCGGTCGATCTGGAGCCAGGCCGCGGCAGAGGCCGTGCGTGGCGAATCTCGCTACGACTTGGAGTACCGCATCGTCCGGCCCAGCGGCGAGCTGCGCATCGTTCACAGTCAGGGCGATCTAACAAGGGACGCGTCGGGACGGCCGCAGAGCATGTTTGGTACGATCCAGGACGTTACCGAACGCAAGCGGGTGGAAGAGGCGCTGCGGGACAGCGAGGAGCAGTGGAGAGCCGTATTCGAGAATAATCCGACGATGTACTTCATGGTGGACGCGAGTGGCACCGTCGTGTCTGTGAATCCCTTTGGGGCGGAGCAGCTTGGGTACACGGTCGACGAACTGATCGATCGACCCGTGCAGGACATCTTTCACGAGGCGGACCGAGAAACCGTCCAGAGGCATGCGGCCGCCTGTCTCGAACATCTCGGCCGAGCCATGAGCTGGGAACTGCGCAAGATACGTAAGGACGGCTCGATGCTCTGGGTCCGCGAGACCGCCCGAGCGATGGTGATCAAGAAGCGACCTGTCATCCTGATCGTGTGCGAGGACATCACCGAGCGCAAGCGCGCCGAAGAGGCCGCCCGGCGGAGTGAAGAAGAGCTTCGCGAAGTCATCGAGACAGTTCCGGCGATGGTGTGGACCGCCTTGCCCGACGGCCGTGTCGATTTCATCAATCGGCGTTGGCAGGAGTTCACAGGTCTGTCCCTGGACGCAACGGCACGAGCGAGCTGGGGCGCTGAAGCCCGCTTTCACCCCGAAGACCTGGAGCAGTATATGTCCAGGTGGCGTGCCTCCTTGACCACGGGCCACCCGTTCGAAGTTGAGGTCCGGATCCGTCGGGCGGCTGACGGTGAATATCGCTGGTGGTTTGAAAATGCCGTGCCGCTGCACGATGAGCACGGAAACATTCTTAAATGGTATGGGTTTCTCGTCGACATTGAAGATCGCAAGCGGGCCGAGGAGGCCCTGCAGAAGGCGCAGGCCGAGCTCGCGCATGTCGCGCGCGTGACGACGATGGGCGCCCTGACCTCCTCCATCGCCCACGAGGTTAACCAGCCGCTGGCCGCCGTGGTCGCCAACGCCAACGCCGCCCTGCATTGGCTCGCCAGCCAGCCCCCCAACCTCGACGAGGCGCGGGAGACCCTGGCGCGCATCGTCCGTGACGGGCACCGGGCCGGCGAAGTCATCGGCCGGGTGCGCGCGCTCCTGAAGAAGACAGCCACTGTCACGGCGCAGGTGGACCTGAACGCCCTCGTCGAAGATACGGTAGCTCTCGTTCAGGGTGAGGTACGCCGCCATCGGATCCTGCTGCGGACCGAGTTGGCGCATCACCTCCCGCGCGTTGCGGGCGACCGGGTGCAGTTGCAGCAGGTAATCCTAAACCTGGTGATGAACGGCATCGAGGCGATGAAGACAATCGCGGACCGGCCACGCGAGCTACTGATCAGGTCCCTGCTCGACGCATCCGGGGCCGTGCTGGTCGAAGTGCAGGACGCCGGCGTCGGATTGGAGCCGCAGAGTGTGGAGCAGGTGTTCGAGGCGTTTTTCACGACGAAAGCGGAGGGTCTGGGCATGGGCTTGGCCATCTGCCGGTCGATCATCGAGGCGCACGGGGGGCGGCTGTGGGCCACGACGAATGAGCCTTGGGGAGCTGTGTTTCAATTCACCCTGCCTTCAGCCCCGGACGAAAGCGCTCCTGGCGAGCACCCCGGCCTAACGCCGGCAGTATGAGGTCGCGGGTCCTGGCGACACCTCATACATCGCCTGCGACGTGCAGCCTGGCCCCAGCAGCCCCTCATCAATCATTTTCGCCGTCGCCACTGCGCGCTAGCGCAGAATGGATGCACTTCAACAGATCCTGCTCGCCAAACGGCTTTGCTAGATAGCCGACAATGTCCGGACCCAAACCACGCGCGTGCACATTCTCGTTCGGATAGGCAGTGATCAGAACGGTCGGAATGCTCTCGCCCAACGCAACGAGGCTTCGGTGCAAATCAAGCCCACTCATTCCGGGCATATGAATGTCCGTTACCAGGCACGCCGTGCGGTTTAGATGGGGGAAATTCAAGAAATCATCGGCGGAAGAAAAAGCCTCGGCATCAAATCCCAGCGACCTCATGAGTCCCTTGGTGGCCTCGCGCATCGACTGATCATCATCGACGATCGCAATTAGAGGCTTCTTCGTTGGCACTGCTGCCTCCAAATTCGCGATAGGCGTTTTGCAGAAATCTAGGTGTGGTCGCCGCTGCAAGATACATCAGCCTGCAGGGGCGACAAAGGCATGGGGAGCTATACGATGGTATAGATTGTTTAAGACTTGTCGTCGCGAAGCGCCGAGCTCGCCAGGATGAGTTTGGTCCAGCTGGTTGCCGGTTTGGCGTGCGGGCGATGGCAGGAGGTGCAACGCCCTAGCCGGCAGCCCGATCCCATCGTAACTGGCCTTGTGGCCAAGGGAATTAGGGGGCATTCTGGGTGTACGAGAAAGCTTCGGTTCGGCACCGGCTGAGGAGAGAGGGGAGTGTTCTCATTGCTGCATCGCCACTCTGTCGGTTGGGCTCGCCCCGATGCCGCAGCAGCGGGTGCAAATACCTTGTGTCCGCAAGAGCCGGCTCCCACTGAGGTGCGCTGACATGACGGAGGTGCCAGCAACCACCATCGTCATCGATGATGATCCGGCGATCCGCGAGGCGCTCGGCAGCCTGCTGCGATCCGTCGGTTTTGACGTGAAACTCCTCGCCTCTGTGGACGACTTCTTCAAGTCTGGACGACCCAACGGGCCGACCTGCCTGGTGCTGGATGTGCGGCTGCCGGGACAAAGCGGTCTTGAATTTCAACGAGAGTTATTGCGGAGAAATATTCAGCTCCCGATCGTCTTCATTACCGGGCATGGCGACATTCCCATGTCCGTCCAAGCGATGAAAGGGGGCGCGATTGAGTTCCTGACGAAACCGTTCCGCGAGCAGGATCTACTCGACGCCGTTCACGTCGGCCTGGCGCGCGACCGCGCTTGGATTGAGAATGAAAAAGCGTTGGCGAAGTTGCGTGCGAGTTTTGATAGCCTGACCCCGCGGGAGCGCGAGGTGATGGCTATGGTGGTGATTGGACGGCTAAATAAACAGATCGCCGCCGATCTGGGCGTGAGCGAGATTACCGTAAAGGTTCATCGCAGCCAGGTTATGCAGAAGATGCATGCCAAGTCCTTGCCCGAACTCGCCCTCATGGCGGACAAGCTGAAGCTCGAGCCAGGAAAGCCGCAAGGCTCTTAGGTCCGCCCGCCAATCCTCCCGACAAAGAGTCCTTGCTGGGCACCCGCTTGGCCTTAATGTATCGTCACGGAATGCTGCGAAAGGCAAAGCTCCTCAAAGTCCTCTACAAGGCGGACAAGCCCGAGCGAGTAGCACAAAAGACCGAACCGCGTCCCAGTCGCGTACAGGGTAAATGCAGATGTCCGGGATTGCAAAGCTTGCCTCTCGACAGGCGCGACTGTTTTGCGCGGTATGACGGAAAACGTCATCAAATGTGCTTCAGGGTCCAAATTCGCCACTGATGGACAGTCTGGCGGCATCTGGATCGGATTACCTGATGGCATCGTCCAGCCTTCTGACATGCGCTGCAGATCGATTTCGATGCGGTTGAGTTCTTGTGTCATCGTGACAATCCTTAGAAGGAGCGCGGAGGAACGAAGAGGCAAATGGTGCGACCCGTGGGCTCACCGGCCACCGTACACTGGTGAAACTGCCCGTCCGGACTGTTCTTGATGCGAGTATCCAATGGCGTTATCAGCTCTCCAGTGAGCTTGATGACATATCCGCGGGGGCCCTCGAGAACCCCTTGATCGTGGATCTCGCGGCAATCCATCCCGCTGCAGCACGAAAACGGATACGTCCATCCGCGCGGCTGTGCCGCCGTTGGCATCGCATCATGCGCCACTGCCGGAGCAGCGATCACGACTGCAAAGAAAATAGCTGCTGCCTTGCTCATGATCCGCACCTCGATGGTGAATTGAACCAGCTTCGGTTCCGAAGCTTGCCATTCGAACGATTGAGCCGCTGTGAAATAGCATTTCCGTCTTTTCGGGCGGCTCCGCCTCCTCGATGTACCGCCCCGTCCATTCATGGCGCTTTGGGAAACGGCCCGGGGGAGTAAGTATGTACACTGACGATAGCAGCACGTTGTCGGACCTGCCTATTGATCAGGAGGAAGAATCAGATACCAACGAGGTAGGGATGACTTATACGAGGGTCTAGGTGCGCTTTTATGCGGGACTAGATAGTACCCCCAAGAACCGCCGTCGACCTGATGACCAAGTCAGTGCATCATTGCTAGCGCAGCCGTGAAGAAATCCTCACCTCCGAAGTTTCCGGATTTCAGGGCCAGAAGCATGTCGCCCTGCTTATTGCCGACCGTTCGCAGTACCGGTACACCAGGCGCGATCTCCAGGCCGATCAGAAATGCTGGAATGGCGAGCCTGTCGACCGCTGCGCCGGAGGTTTCGCCGCCGGCGATCACCAGGCGCCGCACGCCCCTTGTCATAAGTTCATCGGCAATGATCGACGTCGCGGTTTCGATCGCGTGGCCCGAGGCGTCCCGTCCGTATCGCGATTGCAGCCGGGAGACGGTTTCCGGCGACGCGCTCGCTGCGACGACGACGGGGCCGGCGGAAATGCGGTCTCCGGCCCAGGAAATCGCGGCGTAAATCTCCTCGGGGCCGGCAAGCAGTTTTTCCGGATCGAGCCGCAGAACGGGCAACGACCGTTCGGCGACGTCCAGCTGCCGGAGCGTCGCGCTGGAGCAGCTGCCGGCAACGATCGCGGCAAGCCCGCCCACGGGGCGCATGGCGTCAGCAGTTGCTGCGGTCGCCGAAGATACCAGGCCTGAGCGCGTAAGGGCGCGGGCGAGACCGAGACCGAGGCCCGATGCGCCGGTAGACACCGGTGTCTGGAGCGCCACCTCGCCGAGCGTTTCAAGATCGTGTTCGCAGATCGCATCCGCGATCGCGGCGGTCGCCCCCGCGGCGCGCAGATCCTCAAGCCGCGCCTTTACCGCGCCGGCTCCGCCCGAGACCGTTGCCAGATCGACGATGCCGACCGCACCGTGCGACTGCCGAGCCATGACGCGCACCAAATTGGCATCATGCATTGGATTGAGGGGGTGATCCTTTAGCGGGCTTTCGTTCAGCGGTTGCCCGCCGACAAAGAGGTGACCGAGATAGATGGTGCGTCCGGTTTCCGGAAAGGCGGGCGTAACCAGCACCGTGCCGCCGCCGGCAGCAATGTTCAGTGCCTCCGTCACCGGACCGATATTGCCGGCATCGGTCGAATCGAAGGTCGAGCAGACCTTGTAAAGCACATGGGGCGCCCCGCGCTTGCGTAGCCATCGTTCGGCCTCGCTCGCCGCAGCCACGGCGTCAGCGGCCGCGACGGAGCGAATTTTCATGGAGACGACGACTGCGTCGACATCCGGCAGCACCAGCGACGGGTCGGGAATGCCGACGGTCTGCCCCGCTGACACAAATGACATGCGGGGAGGCCGCCGCGGGCGGTCTCCCCGTCGTCGATTCTGCGGCTCGCTCTCCCGCGTCAGGCCGCCTGCAAGGCGCGCTCCCGACGCACCAGCAGCAGGACGGTGGTCAGCCCAGCCAGAAGCGTGATCGGAACGAGCGCGAAGATCACGCCAGACGGGCTGCTGCCGCCGGCGACGAGAAAACCCGCCAGCAATGGCCCCGCGATGGAACCGAGCCGGCCGACGGACACTGCCACACCGACACCGGTGCCACGGATTTCGAAGGGATAGCATTGGGGCGCCACGCCGTAGAGGATCGCCTGCACGCAAAGGATAGCACCGCCCACCAGCGCTCCAGCCATGAGGGTGAGCCCGAGATGTGCGGGCAGCAGGCTGAGCATGAGCAAAGCTGCGGCCGCCGCCGCGAAGCCGAGCGCGACCGGCATGACCGGGTTCTTCTGGTCGAGCATCCGACCGCCGACCAGGCTACCTGCCGCGCCGCCGAGATTGAACAGTATCTGGACGAACGATGCCTCCTCACGCGCCAAGCCGCGGGAGACGAGAAGCTGCGGCATCCAGTTCAAGAGCAGATAGACGACGAGCAGCCCGAGAAAAAACGAGAGCCAGAGCGCCACCGTGGAAAGCAGCGTCTGCGGCGCCAGAATGCTCGAAAGAGCGCCCGAAGTGGATTTGGCCTCGCTCTTCACCACGCGGAGCGGCGGCAGTAGGATATGGATGGCCGGCGCGAGCAGCAACGGCATGATGCCGCCGATGAGGAAGATCGAGTGCCAGTCGCCGCCGTGCAGGCCGAGCATTGCGACGCCGCTTGCCACGGCACCGCCCAACGGCACGCCGGCATACATGATTGAGACAGCGCGCCCCCGGCGGCCCGGATCGGACGATTCCGCGGCGATGTTGACGAGATTCGGCAAAGCGCCACCGAGGCCGACCCCGGTCAGGAAGCGCATGATGACGAGTTGTTCGAAGCTGGTGACATAGGCGGTGGCGGCCGAGAATATACCGAAAGTCACGAGCGCAAGCACGAGCCCGGAGCGCCTTCCCCAGGCATCGGCGATCCGTCCCCCGGCGAGCGCCCCGAAGATTAGGCCGATCGTGGCCGAAGAGAAGAAGAGGCCGATCTGTTGAGGCGTCAGCCCGAAAGCCGGTGCAAGCTTGGGCACTGCGACGCCGGCTGCCTGAAGGTCGAAGCCTTCAATGACGGCTGCCATGAAGGCGAGCGCGAGCGCTCGCCGCCCGCCGGAGCGGTGGTCGATGGTGGTCTGCATTTCGTCCTCCTAGAAAGCGGGTTCCTACCTCCCCGCTGGTTGCAGGCCTAGCCCTGCTTCGGCCCATCCTCCTGCCAGATCTTCGCCAACAGCCGGCGAAGCTCCGTCTGTTCCGCCGCCGTCAGGCGACGAAGCATGCTTCGTTCGTGCTCGGCGACGAGCGCCAGCCACTCGGTCGCAGCCTCCTCGCCCCGCCGGGTCGGGAAGAGCCGCTGTACCCGCTGGTCGGTCTCATCCGCCTCGCGCAGAAAAAGCCCCCGTTCTTCGAGCTCCGCGAGGATCGGCACGATGTTTGCCCTCTGCATGCCGAGCGCACGGCAGATCTCCGCCGAGCTGATGCCGGGCGTCTCGATTATGCTCAGCAATACGCTCATCGGCACCGGCCGTGTGTTCGCCCGTTCGAGCGCCGACCCTGCTCCCTGCAGGTCGAAAATCGACGCACGGCGGAGATGGTAGCCCATCAGGTCGCCCAGCCGGCCAAACTTTGCGTCTTTGGGATCCTGCTCGGGCTGCGTCTTTTCCAAAGGCATGTCGGCGTCTCCCGCATTGGCTCTTGCATTGTTCATAATGCTATGTCACATAACAGTCAATCCGCTATATGACATAGCGGTTCTTCGCCGGCAGCTCTCAAGCTTCGCCGGCCGTCTTTGGGAGGAGACAGATGGCTTTCGTGTCGATGCGCATTGCTGGGGCGGAACATGCCGCCTCGACCGGCCGCACATTCCGCCGGCAGAATCCGGTAACCGGCGAAGTGGCGAGTGAAGCCGCCGCGGCGACTGTTGCCGACGCAGCCGCCGCGGTTGATGCGGCGGCAGCCGCCTTCCCCGCCTGGGCCGCGCTCGGCCCCAATGCGCGCCGCGCAGTACTCCTGAAAGCAGCCGACGCGCTGGCCGCGAAAGGTGACGCCTTCGTCACCGCCATGGCCTCCGAGATCGGCGCAACGGAGGCGTGGGCCCGCTTCAACGTCATGCTCGCCTCGTCCATGCTGCGCGAGGCCGCCGCGCTGACGACACAGGTCTCCGGCGAAGTGATCCCCTCCGACAAGCCCGGCTGCCTCGCAATGGCGATCCGCGAGCCCGCCGGCGTGGTGCTTGGCATTGCCCCCTGGAACGCGCCGGTCATTCTCGGCGTGCGAGCGCTGGCGACGCCGCTTGCCTGCGGCAATGGCGTTGTCTTCAAGGCGTCGGAGATCTGCCCTCGCACCCACGCGCTGATTGTCGAGGCCCTCGAGGAGGGCGGCTTGCCTGGCGGGGTGGTCAGCCTCGTGCTCAACGCGCCGGAGGATGCCGGTGACATCGTCGGAGCGCTGATCGACCATCCGGCCATCCGGCGCGTTAACTTCACTGGCTCCACCAATGTCGGCCGGATCATCGCCGAACGTGCGGCCCGGCAGTTGAAGCCGGTCCTCTTGGAACTCGGCGGCAAGGCCCCGCTCGTGGTCCTGAAGGATGCCGACGTCGACGAGGCGGTCAAGGCAGCGATCTTCGGCGCCTTCTTCAACCAGGGCCAGATCTGCATGTCGACCGAGCGGATCATCGTCGTGCCCGAAGTGGCCGAGGAATTCGTGGCAAAGTTCACCGCGCGCGCCCAGGCCCTGAAGGCGGGCGACCCGCGCGAGGGGGCGGCCCCGCTCGGCGCCGTCGTCGATGTCCGCACCGTAGAAAAGGTCGAGGCTCTGATCGCGGACGCCGTGGCCAAGGGCGCGACCGTGACCGGTGCAGGCGCCGCGGAAGGCGTGCTTCTGCCCGCCCAGGTGGTCGACAGGGTCACCTCCGATATGCGCCTCTATTCCGAGGAAAGCTTCGGCCCGGTCGTCGCCATCCTGCGCGCGAAGGACGAGGAGGACGCTATCCGTCTCGCCAATGACAGTGAGTATGGCCTGTCCGCGGCGGTGTTCAGCCGCGACACGGCCCGGGGCCTGTCGGTCGCGCGCCGCATCCGTTCCGGCATCTGCCATGTCAATGGTCCGACGGTGCACGACGAGGCACAGATGCCCTTCGGCGGCACCAAGGCGTCCGGATACGGCCGCTTCGGCGGCAAGGCCGGCATCGCCGAATTCACCGAACTGCGCTGGATCACTATCGAGACCGAGCCCGGGCGCTTCCCGCTTTGACCGGCCGAGCCGATACTTAACCCTTCCGGCCGAGTGGCCGAAGCTGATGCACATGCAAGGAGGGCCCTATGGCCAACGATATTGACACCGTCGCCTATGATCTCGTCGACGGCATCGCCTGGGTGCGTTTCAACCGGCCCGACAAGCGCAATGCAATGAGCCCGATGCTCAATCGCGCCATGATGGAGGTGCTCGATGAACTGGAGTTCCGGGAAGATGTGGGCGTGCTGGTACTGACCGGCGAAGGCGCAGCCTGGACCGCTGGCATGGACCTCAAGGAATATTTCCGCGAGACGGAGGCGGAGGGCCTCAAGGGCGTCCGCAAGTCGCAACGCGAGAGCTACGGCTGGTGGCGCCGCCTGCGCTGGTATCAGAAGCCGACCATCGCCATGGTCAACGGCTGGTGCTTCGGCGGCGGCTACGGTCCGCTCTTTGCCTGTGACCTCGCCTTCGCGGCGGACGAGGCAAAGTTCGGCCTTTCGGAAATCAACTGGGGTATCCTGCCGGGCGGCGGCGCAACCAAGGTCGCCGTCGAACTCCTGCCCTTCCGCAAGGCGATGTATCATGCGTTGCTGGGCGAACCGATCGACGGCAAGACCGCCGCGGAGTGGGGCCTCGTCAACGAGAGCCTGCCGCTCGCCGGGCTCAAGAACCGGGTGATCGAAGTTGCCAAGGTCCTGCTCGAGAAGAACCCTGTGGCGCTGAAAGCCACCAAGGACGCCGTGCGCCGTGTCGGCATCATGGCTTACGATGAGGCGGAGGACTACCTCGTCCGCGCTCAGGAGGCCGCCAACTCGTTCGACAATGACGGCCGCAAGGAGGGCATTCGCCAGTTCATCGACGAGAAGTCCTACAGGCCGGGTCTCGGCGCCTACGACAAGGATCGACAGATCCGCTGATGCCCTGGAGGAGGGAAGGAGGAGGAGAACGATGCAGGAGTTTTTTTGTCCCGATCCGGTGGCGCTGCATGCGCGCCTTCGGCCAGATTCGCTTGCCTGCGTTGACCTGGCAAGCGACCGCCGCTGGACCTACCGCGAACTCGATACGGACATTCAGCGCGCAGTCGCCCTGTTGCACCACGGGGGCATCGACAAGGGCGACCGGATTGCCGTCCTTGCTCGCAACAGCGTCTACCAGATCATCCTGCAACAGGCGCTGATGCGGCTCGGCGCGATTTTCGTGCCACTGAACTGGCGTCTGTCCCAGCAGGAGTTGCCGCATCTGCTGAAGGACTGCGCTCCCACCATCCTGTATACGGACGATGAAGTTTCCGACCTGCCGCCGGGCTGCCTCCGCCACAGCTTGGTGAGCTTTGCCTCTGAGTTCGCGGCCCTCGATCCGGCACCGCGCTGCCTTCCGCATTCGAGCAGCGACACCTGCATCATCCTCTACACCTCCGGTACGTCAGGGGTGCCGAAAGGTGCGCAGCTCACCGCCCAGTTTCTTCTGGCGACTGCGATGAACTTCAACGTGCTCGGGGAGGTCGACACCGGCTGCATATTCCTGTGCGACACCCCGATGTTCCATGTCATCGGCATCGTCACACAGATCTGGCCGCCCATGCTGCGCGGCGGGACTTTCATCGTCTCGCCCGGCTTCGATGCGGAGAAGACCAACGACCGGCTCAGCGATCCCGATTTCGGCGTTACACACTATTTCTGCGTGCCGCAGATGGCGGAGGCCCTGCGTCAGGCGCCGAACTTCGAACCGGAGGGTTGGACAAAGCTCAAGGCGCTGTTCACCGGCGGCGCACCCAATCCCGCGGCACACATCCGCTGGTGGCTCGACCGGGGCGTGCGGATGGTCGACGGCTACGGTATGACCGAAACTGGCACGACCCTCGGCATGCCCTTATCGCGCGACCTGCTGCACAGCAAGGCGGGAGCGGCGGGTCTTCCGGGTCCGCTGACGGCTGTGCGGCTGGTGGACGAGGAGGACCAGGACGTGCCTGACGGCGAACCGGGCGAGATCCTGGTCTTCGGACTGAACGTGATTGCCGGCTACTGGAACCGGCCGGAGGAGCGCAAAGGTAGCTTCACCGAGGACGGTTGGATCCGTACCGGCGATATCGGACGGCGCGACGAGGACGGCTACATCACGATCGTCGACCGCCGCAAGGACATGTTCATCTCGGGCGGAGAGAACGTCTATCCGGTGGAGATCGAGGCAGTGCTTTTGGAACATCCCGGGGTGCGCGAGGTTGCTGTGATCGGCGTTCCCGACAAGCGATGGGGTGAAGTCGGCCGCGCCTACGTCGTCGCCGCACCGGGTCAGGAGCTCGACCAGGAGGAACTCGCGCGCCACTGCCAGTCATTCATTGCCCGTTACAAGGTCCCGAAGGAGTTCCGCTTTGTCGATAAGCTTCCGAGAACCGGGTCCGGAAAGGTTATCAAATATGTCCTGCGCAAGGAGGCACTGGAGGTACACTAGCGCGATGTCACCCGCGGGTCGCCGTGAATGGCACGGCAAAGAGGGCAAAGCCGATGCCGACTTAGCTCGCGCAGTGCTATTTGATACATTGTGCGATTTAAGAAGCACAGAACGGGAACCTCGGGCCGCATTATCGAACCCGCCTCCAGATGTCGGGTGCGGTACGAGACCTGGCGCTGAATTGGGGCTTGTGACCTCGTGGCGATCTCAGTTGCCGATGTTGCGATTTCCGGAAGGGTCTGCGAGCGGGCGATCATCATCCAACGGAAAACAGGCCGACCAGTGCAGTTCGAACTGAGCTTTTCGAGCATGCGTTCAGGCATGATCGGCTCGAAGGGATCACGATGGACTCGGGCGATGCGCTGGATCTCTTTCACACGGTGGGAGGCGTGTTTGTGAAAGTCTTCGCAGGCACCGTGCCAATCTTCCCGGGCATAATCGATTTCGTTCTGCGAGACCACGCGCCAGGAGTTCCGGATGTTGCCGAAGCCATCCGGTGCTCTCCTTTGTTATCGCCAGGGCGGCGACCCTGGAAGTTCATGGCTTGATCGCCAGCATCCTCGCCCAGATGGACGTGCTCGACGTTATGGAGCGCCGCTTCGTCGCCGAAGTGCATACGGATTTCATCGAGAAGCTGGAGGCCGGCGAGATCGAGACCAAGGAGAAACAACAAAAGCTCCTCGACGCTTACGCGGAGGAGCTTTTGAGGAAACGGCTTGAATGGGCAAATATTCAAGTCTCAGTGGTTGCGGGGGCAGGATTTGAACCTGCGGCCTTCAGGTTATGAGCCTGACGAGCTACCGGGCTGCTCCACCCCGCGTTATTGTTTTGAGCGGAACGGACCGCGATTGTTGCGGCCGGTTTATATCGGCTTATGGCCGTTGTTTTGTTAAGAGAAGATTTTGATTTGTTGCGTTTTGCAGACCTGGCGGCGACCGACTCTCCCGCGTCTTGAGACGAAGTACCATAGGCGCTGGGGCGTTTCACGGC
>NZ_FMTM01000002.1 GCF_900099775.1 Rhizobium mongolense subsp. loessense
ACGCCGCAGCCGATGTAGCAGATCTTGTCGAAGGGGGCGTCCGCATTGACCTTGGCAACGGCGATCTCGGGCAGCACCGTGTAATTGGCAAAGGTCGAGCAGCCCATGTAGTGATGGATCTTGTCCTTGCCGATCGAAAAGCGCCACGTGCCGTCCGGCATCAGGCCCTGGCCCTGGGTGGCGCGGATCGCCGTGCAGAGATTGGTCTTGCGCGACAGGCAGGACGGGCATTGACGGCATTCCGGCGTATAGAGCGGAATGACGTGGTCGCCCTTCTTGACCGAAGTGACGCCCGGGCCAACATCGACGACGATGCCGGCACCCTCATGGCCGAGGATTGCCGGAAACAGCCCTTCCGGATCGGCGCCAGACAGCGTGAAATCGTCGGTGTGGCAAATACCTGTGGCCTTTACTTCGAGCAGTACTTCACCCGCCTTGGGACCATCGAGCTGCACGGTCATGATCTCAAGCGGTTTTCCAGCCTGAACGGCAACGGCGGCGCGGGTTTTCATCTTTTTATCCCCTTCTAACGCTCATGCCCTCATCGAATTGGCCGCCGCGCGCGCCATGTCATCCATCCACAGGAGGGCCTCGTGGTCTTTCGCCGCTTGAGGTTTGTCAGCCTTCTTGGGCGGACGACCGCGTGGCGGGTCGCCGAGGCCCCGTGCCGCTGTTAAAAATCCAGCGGCGGCCAGCGGCAGAAATGCATATTTTCGGAGTTTGCGCATGTGATGTCCTCCCGATGTTGATGTTCACCCGGGGCTCATCACCGACCTCGGGAGACCACAAGGCCGACCCAAGCGCTCAACTTGTTGTCTATGATGGGACGTTCGCTTCCGTCAGCGTGTCACGGTTCGGTGGCAGGAGGCACCATTGTTGCCCGTCCTCGTACCTGCGGGACTTTGCCGCTCCCATTCGGCAAAGCCTTGAAGCCGGAAACCAGCAAATACGATAAGCCTTTCAAATCACGTAAGCAATAATAAATAAATTGCTCGGTACGGAGCAAAGAAAGATGCGGTAGTTTTCCGGATCCACCTCAGCGAAGGCTGCGGTATTTACCGTCCTACGAGCCGCGGAATTCGTCGGCACTCATAGGTGCGATCATAGCTTCGCTTGCTGCCCACCTGCCCTACGGTTCGCGATCGTGAACCACGGCTATGCATGCAAGCGGGGCGCGCGCTGTTTTCGCAGGATGCGCAGACAAATTCTGCACCCACGCAACCAAGGCGCGTTCAGGCGGTTGCAGCTGGCCGCTGGTACTGTGCATGCGTTAGCCGCCCCACCCGTGCCTGCAGTCTGCAGGATGAGAGCTAAACGGGCGGGGAGGCAGAGTCAGCCGGCGTCCGGAAACCTCGTCCGGAAATCCGAAACCAGATCGTCCAGCGCCTGGACGTGGCGGGCCTGGCGCGGGATGTCGACATCGAAGATGCCTCGCACACGGGCCGGCCTCGGTGACAGCACGATGACACGATCTGCCAACAGAAGCGCTTCCCGAAGATTATGCGTCACCATCAGGGCAGTGGTAGGCCTCGCCGACCACACCGTCATCAGCAGACGCCGCAATTTGTCAGCCGTCCGTTCGTCGAGCGAGGCGAAAGGCTCATCCAGCAAAAGGATCGCAGGTTCTGTGGCAAAGGCACGCGCGAGGGCAGCGCGACGCGCAAGGCCGAGCGAAAGTTCTGAAGGATAAAGCGACCGCATTGAGGACAAGCCCAGGATGTCGAACAGCCCGTCCAAGTCCATGTCCCGCGTGCCTTGAGACAGCGCAAGGCGGACATTCTGCTCCACCGTTCGCCAAGGCAAAAGCACGGGCTCCTGGAATACCGCGGCGATGCGATTGGAGCCGCCCGTGGGCAACTGATAGCTGCCGTAAAACGCCTGATCGAGCCCCAGAAGAATGCGCAAGGTCGTGGTTTTGCCGCAGCCGGACGGCCCGAACAAACAGGCAAATTCCCCCTGCCGCACCTCGAATGAAAGTCCGCGCAGGGCATCGATGGTCACGCCCTCAGCCGACCGGAACGTCTTCTCGGCAATGTCGACCTTAAGCGGGGCGGCGGCGCCAGCGTGTTGCATGTCGTTCAAATGGCTGCACCAGGAGGAGTTCGATCAATAGCATAATGGCAACGAAAGCCAGCGAATAGGCAAGGATGGCGGCGACATCGAATATCTGGAAGTGAAGATAGATCTGGAAGCCCACCCCATTTGAACGGCCTAGCAACTCGACAACGAGCACGATCTTCCAGATCAGCGCAATACCGGATCGCGATGCGGCCGCAAAATAAGGCTGCAGCTGCGGCATTAGAATATGGCGGATCCTGTCGAGCAGGCTGAGGCGATAGACTTTTGCCATTTCGGCGTAACGCGGATCGAGCGCCCGCGCGCCCTCGCGCATGGTGACGACGACATTGGGTATCTTGTTGATCGCCACTGCGCTGATCGCCGCCGCCTCCGTCAGGCCGAACCAGATATAGGCGAGAACGATGACGACCAGTGCCGGGAGATTGAGAAAAAGAACAAGCCACGGATTGAAGAAAGAATCCGCTCGCCGGTGCACGCCGAGCAAGACGCCGATGACCGATCCGACGAGCATCGCAACAACATAGGCGGCGGCGACCCGGGACAGCGTCATGGCCAGATGATAGGCGAGATCGCCGCTTGCCGCCTCCTTGACCAACACACGCCAGACGTCGATCGGCGGCGGAAACGCCCGGCTCGGCGAGATTCCCGCCACGAGGTTCCAGAGCAGGCATAGTCCGAGAAGGGATGCCAAAGCGGTCGCCGCCGGCAGAAGACCACGAGAAATGGCAGTCGCTCGCCGGCCTTCAACAGCCGCTTTTTCCCGTCCGCGTCCTGCTGTCATGTCTTTAAGGCCCAGAACGTTCCTGGAGCCATCTGGCGCGCCTCACCGACAAGCTTCTCCCCACCTAGTTCGGCCAGGATACTGTATAGCTTGGCAGCATCCTTCTCCTCCTCTGCGAGCGGCCTGTTCGGAATGCCTTCGCGGTAGCGATCGCGAAGCAGCTCGAGTTCCCTGCCTTCGGCTCGCACGATCGGCGCCAGCCGCTGCCATTCTGCGTCGGACTGTGCCAGGAGCTTCTTGGCCGCACCGCTTGCCCGCAGGAAGTTCATGGCGACGTCGGGGTTTTCGTTTGCCCATTTGTCATGGAAAACATAGCCGAGCGCCGAAACCGGCCCCGATGCCCCGAGCGCCTTGGCGGCATCGTCGGCACCCACGAGGCGGCGGAAACCATTTGCCTCCAGCCGGGCACAGAAATGCCAGAAATTCAGCACAGCATCGAGTTCGCCGGAAACGGCCTTTTCCGACAGCAGGGGCGGTGCGCCGAAAACGATCTCGCTTTCTCTGGTCAGGTCCATCTTGTGATCACGCCGGGCCAGGCCCTGGATCAGGAGCCAGCTCTTGTCGAGCGACCCACCGGTCACGCCGATTTTCTTTCCGGCGAGATCGGGAATGGCACGAATGGGCGCATCCTCCTTGACCATGATGGCGCCAACCGCGGTCGAGTAAGGTGCGAGCGTCAGATCCGCGCCCTGCGAACGCTGGCGCGACACCCACAGCCAATCGGAAACGATGATGTCGAGATCGCCCGCCAACATGGCGACGTTGCTGGCGTCTTCCCCCGCGAAGTAGACGATCTCGACGTCGATCCCGTTGGCCGCGTCAAACTTGTGGTGCTTTATGGTGTCGAGTTCCCAATTCACTGTCCCGAACTTCAAGATGCCGACCCGGATCTTCGGCGCGGGCGACTTGGCCAATGCATGGAAGCTCAGGAGACTTGTCGCAGCCAGAACGGCTGTTCCGCAAAGGGCGCGCCTCGATATGTTCATGATGCCACCTCCCGGCCAGATGTCTGCAGCGGCGTCATATTTCCCGGCTCCTGCTGGGGAAGACGCATGTCCAACGGATGAACTTCTGTGACGGATGGCTTCCCGACCACTTTGCGATCGGTCAGGACGAGATCGACGAGGTTCAATTGAGCACCTTTCACTGCACGAATGCGCACGCAAACACGCCAACCACATGCTTTGCATGACGTCCGGTTGCCGGCTTTCACAAGGTGCCCGATGGAGAGCCAGCCTAAAGGATACGCGTGCCACAATGAAGCGTCAATCATTCCGCGAGGAACCGCGCCTGCCTGTGCGTTGAATGTGCGGCCCATGTTGGCCTGCCTCCGACATGTTCGCCGCGCCGCAGCAGTTCGCGAGGTAGAGGCATGGCCCTGGCTGTTCGATGATGCCGATGTGGCCTATGCACGGGCAAAGATAGCCGATGCCGAGATGCTGGAGGAATCAACCGATCGCCGGCACTTGCTGGCCGAATAACTGGCGAACCCCGCGGTTGATGGTCCAGAGCAAAATCACCGCAAACAGCGCCACATCGCGCTGAAAATTTTGATTTGATGCGCGGCGGCCTCTTTATTCAACGGGGCAAGCCGCGCCGGTTTCCACCCAGGCCTTGATAAGCTCGCCGAACTCGGCCTGCGTACCCGGCACGGGTTCACGGCCCTCGCCTGGCTTCCAGCCCCATCCGACGAGGCCGTCATGGGCCATGTGCTCGGCGATCTCGTTCAGGTCCTTGCCGCCGTTGCGCTCCGGGTCCTTCAACTGCTGACAGATTTCGCCGAGAGATTTGCCGACCCAGGCCATTTCGATCGGCGCCAGATGCCAGGCCGCATTGCCGGGTACGCTCCGCAACGTCGGCGACTGCCCGACGACGGTTGCGTTTTCGGCGCCGTGACAGGTGTTGCACATCATCCCGGGAACACCCATACCGCCTTCGCCGCGCGTGACCGGCGGCTCATGCGGCTGCATGCTCATCCTCTGCAGCGGCCGGTCCGTCGCCGGGTGGCAGTTGAGACAGCGCGGATGCTCGATGACCTTGCCCGCTTCCTCGAACAAGGCCACCGATCGCGCCTTCGCATCGGCAATCGATAAGAAGGAGGCGGCCGGCTTCAAGGATGTCCTGTCCGCGCCCGGGCCCCCTTGCTGGGCGAGTGCCATGAAGGATGCCGGCAGGGCTGCCAGGAGCGAAATGCTGCCTGCAATGCAGGCGAGAGCCAATCTGCTTTTCACCGTGATCTCCCTCAGCTCGTCGCAGCACTGACGATCGGCAGGCTCCGCACCGGGTTGCCGGTCAGGCGCCGCCAGGCATTGGCAACGGCCGGACCGACAGGCGGAACCCCCGGCTCTCCGACGCCCGTCGGAGCTGCAACGGACGTGATCACCGCAACCTCCACATCCGGCATCTCATTGATCCTGATCGAGCGATAGTCGTGGAAGTTCGACTGCACGATGGCCCCGCCCTTTCCAAGCGTCACAGCGTCAAAGAGGACGGCCCCGAGACCATAGCCGATGCCGCCCTCCATCTGTGCCTTGACGACATTGGGATTGATTGCAACACCGCAATCGACCGCACACCAGACCTTGTGCACACGCGGAGCGCCGTCGCTGGCGACCGAGATCTCGACGATCTGGCCGACATAGGTACCGAAGCTCTTGACGACGGCAACGCCACGCTGCCGCCCTTCTGCAGGCTTCGCGCCCCAATTGGCGATCTCGGCCGCCCTCCTCAAGACCCCCGCATAGCGGGGATCTTCCGTCAATAGCGCGAGGCGTCCTTCGACCGGATCCTTGCCGACCTTCTGGAGAAGCTCATCGAGGAACGTCTCGACCGCAAAGCCTGTATGGGTATGGCCGACCGATCGCCACCAGAGCGGCGGCACGGCGAGCTTCACGTTGTGCGACATCACCCGCAGGTTTGCCACGTTGTAGGGGAGATTGGACGCACCCTCGACGGAAGTCTCGTCGAGGTCGGCCTTGCCCATGATCGACTGGCCGACGATCGTCTGATCCCAGGCGACAATCTGGCCGTTCTTGTCGATCGCACCGCGCATCCGGTGGAGATACATCGGCCGGTAATAACCGCCGCGGATATCATCCTCGCGCGTCCACATATGCTTGACTGGGCGAGATTGATCGGTTGCCGCAAAGACGGCGGCCGCCTCCTGCATATAGGGCGAGCCGAACTGGGCCCGGCGCCCGAAACTGCCCCCCGTGATCTGGGTATTGATCCTGACCTTGGAGGGATCGAGACCGACGGCCTTTGCGGCCACCGTCTTGTCCATGCCGGGAAATTGCGCCCCGGTATAGACGTCGAGGCTTCCATCCGGTGCCTTCATGAACACCGCGTCAAGCGGCTCCATCGGCGCGTGGGCAAGGAACGGGAAGACGACCTCCGCTTCCAGCGTCTCAAGGCCTTCGCCCGCAAAGGCCCTGTCGACGTCGCCCTTGCTGGCGGCGCTCAAGCCATTCTCTTTGGCCATATTGGCGTAATCGGCGGCAAGCTCCTCGCTTGAACGCGTCTCGGCCCCGGAAAGGTCCCAGTCGACCTTCAGCAGCGAGCGCCCTTTGAGGGCTGCATAGGTGTGTTCGGCATAAACGGCCACGCCCTGAGCCATCTGTTTCACGTCGATGACGCCCGTCACCTTGCGCGCTTGGCTGTCGTCAAAGGACCTGACGGTCGCACCGAAGTGATCGGGATGGGCAACGACGGCGACCAGAAGGTTGTCAGGAATGACGTCGAGCGTAAAGATCGCCGCGCCGTTGGTCTTGGAAACAGTGTCGAGCTTCGGCAGTTCCTGGCCGATCAGCACGAATTTCTCCGGATCCTTGAGGCTCACCTCCGCCGGCGGCGCTATCGCGGCAGCCTTCGAGGCAAACGCCCCGAAGCCGCTCTCCTTGCCCGTTGCCGAATGGCGGATGCGGCCCTTTTCGACGATGATTTCGCCTGCCGGAACCTTCCATTCATCCGCCGCCGCTGCAACCAGCATGGCGCGCGCGGTGGCGCCTGCCTTGCGGAACTGCTCGTAGGAATTGGCGATCGACGACGAGCCGCCGGTACCCTGCACTCCGAAAGCAAGGTTTGCGTATACCTTGTCATCGGCGGGTGAATGCACCGCGCGCATCTGCCCCCAATCAGCGTCGAGTTCTTCAGCGACCAACGTCGCAAGGCCGGTAAACGGCCCCTGGCCGAATTCGATATGCTTGGAGAGGACCGTCACCGTATCGTCGTTGCCGATCTTCACGAAGGTGTTGAGCATCGCAAGCGCATCATCGCCGCCGGCCTGAACACCCGTTACGGCCGCAAGGGCAGGCATTCTCGGCGTCAGGGCAAAACCGATAACGAGGCCGCTGCCGGCAAGAAACGCCCGGCGGGTCGTGGAAATATGCTGGAGAGTCATGACTCAACCCTCCATCGCTGCGGCGGCATTGTGGATTGCCTGACGGATCCGGTGGTAGGTGGCGCATCGACAGATATTGCCGGCCATGGCACCGTCGATATCCTCGTCGGTCGGCTTGGGAACGTTCTGCAGAAGTGAGACAGCCGACATGATCTGGCCGGATTGACAGTATCCGCATTGCGGGACATCGATGGCAACCCAGGCCGCCCTCACGACCTCAGCCTCCTTGCCCTCCACACCTTCGATGGTGACAATTTCCGAGCCCTCGGCAGCCGAGATCGGCGTAATGCAGGAACGGCGCGTAAAGCCGTCCATGTGAACGGTACAGGCCCCGCATTGGGCCACGCCGCAGCCGTATTTCGTTCCGGTGAGTTTCTCGAAATCGCGGAGGAACCATAGCAGCGGCATATCCGGATCACCGTCGAAAGTCTTCGTCTGTCCGTTGAGCGTGAAAGTAACCATGGCCAAGCCTCCCGGTTTGCTGGATCCCGAAGGGCTCCAGCGAAAATCGCAGCATCTTCACGGTGCCCAAATTACGGCAGAGTCTGCCTGTTGGCCATGGACGCACCGGTAACACCTCCGTTACCCGGAGGCGGCTCCGTTTAAGAAAACCGGGCATCAGGCAGCCAGTGCCCGAGCTTTCAACCAAAGAAACAAGGGAAATTTGCTCCAGCGCCTCATGTGGTCCCGCCCTTCTGTCAGGTCCGCAATCGGCTCTCGAAGAGAGGTAATCGCAAAGCCTGTTGATTCCAGACCACTGACATAAGCCTCTAGCGGCTGCGCCCAACCAGCAAAATGCATCGTCAGCCCGCTGCTCTCGATTTTTGTTTCGAAACGTCGCCGATCAAAGTACGTCGTGCGAGACCCCGAAGGCCCATTAGGCGCGGTCTCGGCGAGGAGCTCCAAGTCCGCCAGCGGGTGAACGATCGAAATGAAAAGCGTCCCCTCCTTTCGCAACACGCGCCTGATTTCCTTAAGCGCCCCAGGAACATCGACGATATCCATCAGCACATTATAAGCCACGACAAGATCGAAGCTCTCGTTCTCGAACGGCAGTTCGCTGGCCGGTGCGATGGCATAATCATGAGCAGATTGGGCCTGCTCTGCAGCCTTTAGCAGTTCCGCAACAGGATCGATTGCTGTCACCTTGTAGCCGCATGTTTTTAGGATCCGGGAGACGCGTCCCTCCCCACATCCGACGTCGAGTGCTTGGCCGGTCCCTGTGCCAAGATAGTCAACGAGCGCGTCGCGATAAGCCCAAAAGGCATCGTGGTTTGGTGCACGCGCCCACGCTATCCATTGCGCTGCGGCTTCCGTCCAATGTTCGCTATCGCTCCTTGCAACCATCAAGCAAACCTCCCAGCAAAAACTGCCTTGTAAACCGGCGAGCTGGCCGGTTTCTATCCCTTGCGTCCTGTTCAGTGCCGGCGCCGGCGGTGCCGCTGCGGGTGCTCCCAAGAACTGCCGATACAGCGGCCTCAAGAAAGGAGCCGACTATACACAGGAGATTCATGGATTGGGCCCACGCGATTTGAACCGAGGCCACCTGCAGAACACCGAGCCCCGCCTTTCCACGCAAAATTGAAATGCTCTCCAACCATTTGACGATAATGCTGAATCACCCGCTCGCCGTCAGTTCTTCTACTCGCTTGAGGTTGAGAACCGCCTTGATCGGCAGGTGGTCGGAGGCGACGCGGGCAAGCGGTGTATCATGCGCCTCGACATTGGTCAGCACACCCTTGCGGTTCGACATGATGCGATCGAGCGCCAAGATCGGCAGGCGCGCCGGAAAGCTTGCGACGGCCGGGGGCTGGGCCTCAAAAGCGGATTGAAGCGTGTTGAGGGAGGAACGGTCGCCGAGCCGCCATTCGTTGAGGTCGCCAAGCAGAATGGTCGTCGCTTCGCTTCGATCGGCCATCAGTTCGACCAGCATCTGCGCCTGGCGTGCCCGCGAGTGGCGCAGAAGCCCGAAATGGGCCGCAATGATGCGGAGCTCTCCGCCATTTTCCAGTTCGAGTTCCGCAACAAGCGCCCCGCGCGGTTCAAGGCCGGGCAATTTAATCTGGTGCACGTCGCGCACCAGCCCTTTCTTGAAGAGCACGACATTGCCGTGCCAGCCGTGTGCCTTCGACATGCCCGAAACCGGAACCGGAACAAGCCCCGTCTCGCGCTCCAGGCGCGTCAGGTCGAGAATCCCGGTTCGCTCCCCGAAGCGCGTATCGGCCTCCTGCAGGGCGATCACGTCAGCGCCGATTTCGTGGATAACCCGGCTCGTCCGCTCGGGATCGCAGCGCCTGTCGCCGCCGACGCATTTATGGACGTTGTATGACGCAATCAGCGTGCCTTCGGCCCGCGGCTTTGCCGCAGCCAGCACGGCCTCCAGCCGTTTTTTCCGGTTGCGGATCGAGGCGAGAATGCTGGCGGGAAGGCTGTCTTTCCTGGCATGCATCGAAGTCAACACGCGCTCCGTTGATCGAAAACGGCTCCGGTTCGGAGTATAGGCCCAGGAGTAAAACTTGCCATGCTTCTATCCGAGAAAATCAAAGATAAGGCGAACCAAGCCACAGGATCTTTTCAACAAGCCGGACCGCGAAAGGCCGCGACCGCAGGCTCTCCAATGTCACCGGCGCTGCAGATTTCAGCATCTCGTCGATATGCTCGTCGATCTCCGCCGCAAACCCCTCGTTCAGCACTTCGAGATCCACCTCGAAATTCAGCCTGAGCGAACGCGGATCAAGATTGGACGAACCGACATAGGCCCAGACGCCATCGACCGTCAGCAGCTTCGAGTGGCTGAAGCTGCCGGTCGAACGCCAGATGCGGCAGTAATTCTTGAGAATTTGGTCGAACTGTGCCGTCATCGCCCGGTCGACGAGGACAAGATTGTTGACGGCCGGGACGATGATATCGACCTCGACGCCACGCCGTGCGGCTGTCGTCAGCGCGCTAATCAGCTCGCGATCGGGCAGGAAATAGGGGGACATGACGCGGATCGATTGCCGCGCAACGGAAAAGGCACCCATCAGCATCTTGTGATTAGTCTCGACGCTGCGGTCCGGTCCGGAGGCGACGACGCGCATGAGGACCGGATCGCCGGGCTGACGTTCAGGCACTTCGATCCGCCACGCCTCTGCGTTCAAAACCTCGCCTGTCGTGAAGCGCCAATCCTCAGCTGCGACATCAAAGAGATCGGCAACGACCGAACCCGTTACGGAGAAATGGGTATCGCGCGCAAAATCATCGCCCGTCATTGCCTGGCTGAAGCCCTGGCGTATATTCATGCCGCCCGTCAGTGCCACACGCCCGTCAACGATGATGATTTTCCGGTGCGTGCGCAGATTTGCATAAGGCAACCGCAGGCCCATGATGACATTGCCGTTGAAGACTGAAACCGTCACCCCGCCGTCGGCGAGATATCCAAGGATACTGGGCACCGAGTATCGAGCACCGACGGCATCGATCAGCACGCGCACCTCGACGCCGCGTTGTGCCGCCGCAATCAGTGCATCGGCAATGCGCAGGCCGATCTTGTCGCGATCGAAAATATAAGTTTCAAGCAGAACGCTCCGCTCAGCCCCGTCGATTGCAGCCTTTATGGCTGCGTAGGCATCATCGCCCGTTTCCAGCATGTCGATCGAATTACCGGTCGTCAACGGATAGCGGGCGACGCGATCGCCGAGCGTTTGCAAAGCTGCAAAGCGCCGCCCATAATTGCTGATGATCGTCTCCGGCTCCGCATCGAAACTTTCAAGCTCATCAAGGTCGGCTGCCGGCAGCAAGGCATCGCGGCGCAGGCTCAGGGATTTGCGGCGGATGCGGTTGATCCCGGCGATCGCGTAAAGTACCGCGCCGATAATCGGAGACAGGATGATGACGCCGACCCAGCCAATTGCGGCGCGTACCTCTTCCTTCGTCATGGCCGCATGGATTGCCGCGGCGGTCCCCATGCCAAGGGATATGACGAAAAGGATATGCGGCCAATAGGTCGATATGAGATAAAACATTGCAGGAAGATATAGCTGGAAAACGGCGACGTTCAATTCGCCACCGCTTCCTCAAAATGCGAAAATTTCCGCGCTGCTATTTTACCAGCCGAGGATCGATCGCAAACACCAAAGAACGGGCTGCAAGCTTGCCATCACCCGGCTGAGCCGGGTTGCGGCCTATGCGATTAAAGATTGCCGCACCGTCGAAAGCCGGCACGGCGAGCGGGGTGTCAGCCAGGTTCGCACGAAGCTCAAGCGTGCTGGTACCGAAGGTCCAGTCGATTGCCAGCGCGCCATCGACGCTTTCCAATGCAGTGCTTGCGACGCGTTCGGGCTTCTTCAACAACGGCACGACATAGCTGTGCCGCAGGCCGATGAGCTCGCGCACATAGGTCTTCCAGCGTATGCCTTCGTCACTGTCGAACCGCTGCCGTTGAAGCTTTGAATGTGCGAAGGTCGAGACTGCGTTCGGATCCGGCAAATCGTCCGGCGTCTTGCCTTCCTTCAGACCACCGAAACCTTCCGCTTCCGCCGCCCGCCCTTTGCGGACAATCTCGCCAAGCTCGCCGGCGTAGTCGCTGAAGAAGTGGAACGGCTGCGTCTCGCCATATTCGTCCCCCATGAAGAGGAACGGCACCTGCGGCGAGAGAATCAAGATCGCGGCGAGCATCTCGACCATGTCGGGATCTGCAAGGCTGACCAAGCGCTCGCCGAAGGCACGGTTGCCAACTTGGTCGTGGTTCTGGAGAAAGTTGATGAAGGCCTGCGGCGGGAGATAAACCCGCTCATCCTTTGGCAATTCAGGCGGATTGCCACGGTCTGGAAACACAAAGCCGTGCTGCATCGCGAGCTTCGTCTTTTCCCAGAGATCGGATGCAAAGGGCCGATAGTGGCCGTCGGTTTCGCCGGTCGCGATGATGTGAGCGACGTGATGGAAGTCATCGTTCCATTCCGCTGTAAAGGTCTTGACCCTTCCGCCGCCGTCCCGCTCGAGCAGGCTCACGAGATTGCGCTGATCCTCGACGACGAGATGCACCGCGCGATCGGCAAAGGCGTCGCCAACTTCCTTCGACAGCTGCTCGAGGATGTGCTGCTTCGACGTATCGCAAATCTGCTCCACCGCATCGAGCCGCAGGCCATCGAGCCGGAATTCACCGATCCAATAGAGCGCATTTTCGATGAAGTAGCGGCGTACCGGCTCCTGTCCGAAATCGATCGCCGCGCCCCACGGCGTATTGCGATCGAAGCGGAAGAACTCGGGTGCATACCCGTGCAGGTAGTTTCCATCCGGGCCGAAATGGTTATAGACAACATCGAGCAGCACCATGAGGCCGTGGCCATGTGCTGCGTCGATGAATGCCTTGAAGTCGTCCGGCGTTCCGTATGCTGAATGCGGCGCATAGTGCAGGACGCCGTCATAGCCCCATCCGCGCGTGCCTGAAAATTGCGCGACGGGCATGACTTCGATTGCCGTAAAGCCCATCTCGGCGAGATGGCCGAGTTTTTCGGCGGCCGCGTTGAAGGTGCCCTCCCCTGTGAAGGCGCCTATATGGATTTCGCTGATCACCGCCTCTTCCCAGGGCCTTCCCTTCCAGGCGTCATTCGCCCATTGATAGGAAGGCTCCACGATCAGCGACGGACCGTGCACATCGCCGGCCTGCGCCCGAGAAGCAGGGTCGGGCACGGCACTGCCATCTCCAAGAACGAAGGCATAGGCGTCGCCCACCTTTGCCTCTGCAACCGTCAGCTCAAACCAGCCGCCGGCGGACCGGTTCATAAGCCTGTCTTTGCCGCAAGAACGGAGTGTCATCACCTTTTGCCCCGGCGCCCAGATGCGAAAGTCGACGCAATTCGCCCCGATCTTCGGACCCCAGCTCTTTTGGCCTTGCGCGGCAGAGCCTGCTTTCGAAACCTGATGCATAAATTGCCCCTGACTGACTTGAGTTTTTAAACTCCTCTTCAAAGTCATGAAGGGCGCCACTTGTTCCCAGGCTGGAACAAACACCGCGTGGATCGGTTGCAGATGAAAACGAAAGAAGGAAGCCTCCATGACCATTGTGCCCAAATTCGGTCCGGCCTTCACACTTGAGAATGCACAGGCCAAGGGCCTAGATCAATTGAAACGGCAGGCCGAACACTGCACGCGTTGCGACCTTTACAAGAACGCCACCCAGCTCGTCTTCGGCGAAGGCCTGCCCACGGCCGAGATCGTGCTGGTTGGCGAGCAGCCCGGAGACAGGGAGGATCTGGCGGGCAAGCCTTTTGTCGGCCCCGCTGGACGCTTGCTCGATCAGTGTCTGAAGGAGGCGGGCCTCGACCGCTCCCGCTGCTACGTCACCAATGCCGTCAAGCACTTCAAATTCGAGTTGCGCGGCAAGCGCCGTATGCATTCCAAGCCAAATGCCGGAGAGATCCAGCGCTGCGCGTGGTGGCTCGGTGGCGAACTCGATCTCCTCCAGCCGAAACTCGTCGTTGCGCTGGGTGCCACAGCACTTTATTCGCTGCTCGGCACTAAAGTGAAGGTCACCGCCGAGCGGGGCCATGTTCTTCAGCCGGCAAACCACCCTCCGGTTCTGGTGACCATTCATCCTTCTTACCTTCTGCGCATCCGCGACGAGGAAGATGCCCGCGCAAACCGCGAGCAATTCGTGCAGGATCTGGCGAAGGCCGTAGCATTTCAGGTCGGTTGACCCGTATCTTATGCTGCAGCGCAAATAATATTTTGCATCGTGTCAAAATTCTTCTTGAATATCCCCGATTCCTCTGGAACCATCCGTCCAGTCTAAGCGTTTGACTGCGGGATGATGTGACTGGAGATCAGCGATGACAGAAACTCGGGAAGAGTGGATCAAAAAACGTGCATACGCCCTCTGGGAAGAAGAGGGACATCCTACCGGACGAGATTCCATACATTGGGAGCAGGCAAAGAAAGAGCGTGAAAAGCTCGAAAGTTCTGCTGCCTCGAAGGACGGCAAGGAAGTCAAGACCCGGGGCAAACGCACCGCACCCCCCGGAACGAAAAGCACCGCACCCCCCGCAACGAAAAGCAACGGCGCTGCAAAGCCGGCTGCTCCCAAGCGTGCCGTCAGCCGCAAGTCTGTCTGAACGCATTCGATATTTAAGTTACAAGATGCGGACGCTGCGCCAGCTGCGCCCGCAGCTGTTGTCATATGATTGAATTACTTGCGCTTTAGGGTGTTTGCAACGCGTGGAACGTTCTGAGTGGGGCCGAATGACCCTAAAGCGGTGTCCGCTTCAAAAAAGGCTGCAGGACGGCCAGCGATGGCGGAACCAATTTTTTCGTCGGCTGTTACTGGCGAAATGGGAGGCTTGCCATGAATAGGGGATACTTCGACACCATTCTCGTTTCGCTTATCGTGGCGGGTTGCTACATTTTGATCGCGCCGTTGTGAGGGCGGAGATGCTGATCTTATCGCTCGCCGCGTTTCTCTACCTCGTCCTTGCGCTCGGTCTCGTCGTCGCAATCGACAACCTGGTCGGCCTTGTCTTCCGCGAAACCCGTTCGCAGTCCGGCCGCCTGTTTAATTTCGGCAAGGCATTGTCCGGTTTCCAACGGCTTTCTCGCAAATAGCACAGGCGAAAGCCCGGATCAGTAGCTTGCTCTTTCAACGTTAACGTTATTTCCAAAATCCTCTTTCCGAACGCCCCAAGGCCCCTATTTTGCGTTTGGCAGATGGCCTGAATTCCCAAGCGAATTCGCCTCGTTGCGGTCCGATCATGAAGGCGGTTTGAATGACCCGGCGCGAATACGGCGTTTGGCCGAAGGGTGGCGGAAATATCGGCGAAATATTGCGCAATGCCGACTTCAGCGTTTCGGGTCTTGGGCCTGTGAAGGGCTGGCCTGTTTGTCTCAGGTATATTGTCGAAGTTGTATTGAATTCGCGCCAGCCGAAATTCGTCGCCTGGGGCCCCGACCTTGCCTTCATCTACAACGACGCCTACGTGCCGATTTTCCCGGATCGTCATCCAGGCGCGCTGGGCAAACCCTTCACTGAAGTCTGGAGCGATATCTGGCCGCAATTCGAACCGATCGTCCATGCCACGCTCAAAGGCGAATCTCATATCTTCGAGGAATTGCTCATTCCGATGCGGCGGGACGGACGTAGGGAGGACACCTGGTTCACCTTTTCCTATACGCCGCTTCGCGACGAAACAGGCGCAATTGGTGGTCTGCTTTGTGCGACCATGGAAGTTTCGGCGCAGGTCATCGCCAAGCGGCGCGAGCGTCACGCGCTTGAAGAGCTGCGCTTGAAATCCGACGCGCTTTCGGTTGTCAACGCAGCCGGTGCTGCAATCACGGCCGAACTCAATATCGACCGTTTGACACAAATTGCCGTTGATGCCGGTGTGGCACTGACGGGAGCGGAATTTGGTGCGTTCTTTTATAACGTCGATGACGGAGAAGGCGGAAGCTACATGCTCTACGCGCTTTCGGGCGTCGAGCGGAAGAACTTCGAAAAATTTCCGATGCCGCGCAATACAAAGGTCTTCGCGCCGACCTTCAGCGGCGAAGGTGTCGTGCGTTCCGACGATATCCTGCTTGACCCCCGTTATGGGCACAACGCTCCTTATGCCGGGATGCCAAAAGGCCATCTGCCGGTGCGAAGTTATCTCGCAGTGCCGGTAAAATCCCGCAGCGGGGCAGTCATCGGCGGCCTCTTTTTCGGCCACGCGCAGCCCGGCCGCTTCACCGGTGCGGCGGAGGCGAGTCTTGTCAGCCTTGCCGGTCAGGCAGCTGTCGCGATTGACAATTCCCGGCTGCTGCACGCTGCCGACATGGAGATCGCCCGGCGCAGCAGCATCGAAAGCCAACTGCGTAGGCTCAACGAGACGCTGGAACTGCGCGTTGCCAATGAGATCGCCGAGCGCCAACAGGCCGAGGCTGCCCTGCAGCAATCACAGAAAATGGAGTCGATTGGCAAGCTCACGGGCGGTGTCGCCCATGATTTCAACAATCTGCTGCAGGTTATCTCAGGCAATCTCCAACTCCTGGGTAAGGACGTCCCGAACGATGGTCGCGCCAAGGAGCGGATTTCAAACGCGCTTGCCGCTGTGGAGCGTGGCTCACGGCTGGCAAACCATTTGCTCGCCTTCGGTCGCCGTCAGGCGCTGGAGCCGAAGGTCATCAATATTGGCCGTCTCGTGACCGGCATGGATGATATGCTTCGCCGCGCGCTGGGCGAGGAGGTCGAAATCGAGACAATGGTTGCCGGTGGCCTCTGGAACACCTTTGCCGATCCGGTCCAGATTGAAAATGCGGTTCTCAACCTCACCATCAATTCGCGGGACGCGATGGAAGGGTCCGGTAAGCTGACAATCGAGGTGGGTAATGCATTTCTCGACGATTCCTATTGCCGGATCCATCCGGAAGTGACCGCTGGTCAGTATGTCGTGCTCGCCGTTACCGATAGCGGGTGCGGGATGCCGCCGGAGGTCATGGTTCAGGCCTTCGAGCCCTTTTTCACCACCAAGCCCGAAGGCAGGGGCACTGGCCTCGGGCTTTCGATGGTCTACGGCTTCGTCAAGCAATCCGGCGGGCATGTGAAGATCTACAGCGAGGTTGGAGAAGGAACGACGATCAAGCTCTATCTGCCTCGCTCGTTCCAGACCGAGGACCGCGTGGCCAGCAACGAGGCACCGCCATCGGTCGGTGGCACGGAAACCATCCTCGTCGCGGAGGACGACGAAGGCGTGCGGGCCACTGTCGTCGAGATGCTGACCGATCTCGGCTATTACGTGTTGAAGGCCCGCGATGCGCAGAGCGCACTCACCGTCATCGAAAGCGGTGCGCATATCGATATGCTATTTACGGACGTCGTCATGCCAGGTCCGTTGAAGAGCCCCGAGCTCGTGCGCATGGCGCGCCAACGCCTGCCGAACATCGCAGTTCTTTATACCTCCGGCTATACGGAAAACTCGATCGTCCATGACGGCCGCCTCGATCCCGGCCTCGAACTTCTCTCCAAGCCCTATACACGGGAGGCGCTTGCGCGGAAGATCCGCCTGGTGCTTGCCCACAATGCCCAACGCCTCCATGCCACGGTCGGAGCGGCCGACATCCCAGGTACCGCACCGCCGCAGATCATGCATGCCAAACTCAAGCTGTTGCTGGTTGAGGACGATGCATTCATCCGCATGGACACGACAGAAGTACTTCACGAGCTGGGTTATGAGGTGATCGATGTCGAAAGCGGGGAACAGGGTGTCGAGATCCTGATGCATACAAAGATCGATATCATCGTCGTCGATGTCGGCTTGCCGGGAATGTCTGGCCCCGCCTTCGCCGCCAAGGCAAGAGAAGTTCTGCCATCCGTTGGGTTGGTGTTTGCCACAGGAAATAGCCAGCTTCCGGACGCCAGCCGTTTGTCCGGCTCGGTCCTGCTGTCGAAACCCTTCAGCAGCAGAGCCCTCGACCTGGCGGTGAAGACCGCGGCTCAGCAAAGGCCGATCGCTTAGCTGCACCAAGCGCGCTCCTCCTGCGTCAAAATCCAGGCACGGATCCGGAACTTTTTGCAAGGCCTCGCGGTTCAATCTCTTTGCAAACAAAAGGAGGCAAAATATGCCAAGAGGTGACAAATCGACGTATACGGACAAGCAGAAACGCAAGGCAGAGCACATCGAGGAAGGCTACGAGGGACGTGGCGTTTCCGAGAAAGAGGCAGAGCGCCGGGCCTGGGCAACCGTCAACAAGGAAAGCGGCGGCGGCAACAAGTCCGGTTCGGGTCGCGGAAAGAAAGACACGCACGAAGCCTCTGAAAAAGGCGGCCGCAAGGGCGGCGCGGCATCGGCATCGCGCTCCGCAGGCGAGCGTTCGGCGTCCGCCAAGAAGGCAGCCGCGACGCGCAAGCGCCACGAACATCAAGCCCATCACTGATCTTTGGAATGGCGCGCCGCCAAAGTGCGCCGTTCCTGATCGAGGAGGTTGCGATGACCAAGGCGAAACGGAAATGGTCGCAAGAGGTGACCGAGCAAAGCGACGCCATGGACCTCAAGGAAAGCGTTTTCAAATCCGACGATCCGAAGAAGATCGCCGCTTCGATCAAACACTCCGCGGTGGCGAGCCGCCGCCGAAAATCGAGCCCCTTTCGCTCGGCCATGTCGATGCTGAGCTTCTATATCAACCGCGCCGGCGACCAGTTGACGAAGGAGAAAAAGAACACACTTGAACAAGCAAAGGAAGAACTGCGGAAAGATTTCGGTCGCAAAACCAAGCGTTGAGGGAATGGATGGCATACGAGCTTTATTACTGGGACGGCATCCAGGGACGGGGGGAATTCGTCCGCCTGTCGCTGGAGGAGGCGGGCGCCGAGTATGTCGACGTCGCGCGCGAATCCGGCAGCGGCCGGGGAACCAGCGCAATGACGAGCATCATGCGAAGCGGCTCAGAACCGCATATCCCGTTTGCGCCTCCCTTTTTGAAAGACGGCGACCTCATCATCCCGCACGTGGCCAATATCCTGCTTTATCTCGGGCCGAAGCTTGGTCTGGCGCCTAAGGAGGACGGCTTGCGCTACGTGTTGAACGGCTTGCAACTCACGATTACCGATTTCGTCGCCGAGGTGCATGACACACATCATCCGATCGCCACCTCGCTCTACTACGAAGATCAAAAGGACGAGGCAAGGGCGCGCTCGGCCGAATTTATCAAGGAGCGCATGCCGAAATTCCTCGGTTATTTCGAACGCGTGCTGCAGCAGAACCCGCAAGGCCCGCAACATATCCTCGGCGATGCGCTTACCTATGTCGACCTCTCGCTCTTTCAGATCATTGAGGGCCTGAACTATGCCTTCCCCAAGGGCATGGCAGGTTATCAGGCGAAATACCCGGCGCTATCGGCCCTGCATGATGCAGTGGCCAGGCGCCCGAACATCGCCGCCTACCTGAAATCGGAGCGGCGCATCGCTTTCAACGAGGATGGCATCTTCCGGCACTATCCGGAACTCGACAACGCGGCTTAAGGAGATGGCCATGGCGCGGCAGACTTTCTGGAAAGGCTATCTCAAGCTGTCGCTCGTCACGGCGCCAGTCTCGCTGACGCCGGCCACGACCGAGAGCAACAAGGTCCGCTTCCATGTTCTCAATCGCAAGACCAGCAACCGGGTCGAAAGCCGCTATGTCGACAGCGTCACCCACAAGGCCGTGTCCGGAAAAGAACAGGTCAAGGGTTATCCGAAGGGCGAGGACGATTACGTCATTCTCGAAGACGACGAGATCGAGGAGGTCGGGCTCGAAAGCACCCGCACCATCGACATCGACACTTTCGTGCCGCGCGGCTCGATCGACTGGATCTGGTACGACAAGCCGCATTTTCTGGCGCCGGAGGACAAGGTCGGTATAGAGGCCTTCTGCGTCATTCGCGAAGCGATGAGGGCAAACAACGTGGTCGGCATCGCAAGGCTGGTGCTTTATCGCCGTGAAAGGGCGGTGCTTCTCGAGCCTCAAGGCAAGGGCATCATCCTCTGGACGTTGCACTACGGCAACGAGGTCCGGGAGCCGGTCGCACACCTCGATATCGACACCAAAGTCGACAACCAGGTGCTCGCCATGATGAAGCGCCTTGTCAAGGAAGAGACAAAAGAGTGGAATGTCTCCATGGTGCAGGATCCGATTCAGAAGCGGTTGAAGACAATGATCCGCAACAAGACGAAGAGCCTCAAGCAGGCTGCGCCCGCAAAGAAACGGCCCGCTATCAAATCGACCGGCAATGTCATCAACATCATGGACGCCCTGAAGAAGAGCTTGGCCGCCGAAGGCGAAAAGCCGAGGTCGCCGAGATCTCACTGAGGGCAGCGGCCATTTCCGGCCCCAAATCGTCGTAAACGGAACGGCGCGCCCGCCATTCTGCACTAATCTGTTCGAAGCAGCCGGGATGGGAGGAGCCATGCTCGGTTGGTCACATTTTCAACGGAGGAGATGAAAATGAGCAAGAACCGAGGCGTCGTCTATATGCGGCCCGGCAAGGTCGAGGTCCGCGACATCGACGATCCGAAACTGGAAGCGCCGGATGGCCGCCGCATCGAGCATGGCGTCATCCTGAAGGTAATCTCCACCAATATCTGCGGCTCCGACCAGCATATGGTCCGCGGCCGCACGACAGCCATGCCCGGTCTCGTTCTCGGCCACGAAATTACCGGTGAGATCATCGAAAAGGGCGTCGACGTCGAAATGCTGAGCGTCGGCGATATCGTTTCCGTGCCCTTCAACGTTGCCTGCGGCCGCTGCCGCTGCTGCAAAGCCCAGGACACCGGCGTCTGCCTGACGGTCAACCCTTCGCGCGCTGGCGGGGCTTATGGCTATGTCGACATGGGCGGGTGGATCGGCGGCCAAGCCCGCTACGTCATGATCCCCTACGCCGATTTCAATCTGCTGAAACTTCCCGATCGCGACAAGGCAATGGCGAAGATCCGCGATCTCACCATGCTTTCCGATATCCTTCCGACGGGCTTCCACGGCGCAGTGCGCGCCGGAGTCGGCGTCGGCTCGACGGTCTATGTCGCAGGCGCCGGTCCGGTCGGCATGGCAGCTGCCGCTTCCGCGCGCATCCTCGGCGCGGCCGTCGTCATGATCGGCGATTTCAACAAGGATCGTTTGGCCCATGCCGCAAAGGTTGGCTTTGAACCGATCGACCTTTCCAAGAGCGACCGCCTCGGCGACATGATCGCTCAGGTCGTCGGCACCAATGAGGTGGACAGCGCCATCGACGCCGTCGGCTTCGAAGCCCGCGGTCATTCGGGCGGCGAACAGCCGGCAATCGTGCTCAACCAGATGATGGAGATCACCCGTGCAGCCGGTTCGATCGGCATTCCGGGCCTCTACGTCACCGAAGATCCAGGCGCCGTCGACAATGCCGCAAAGCACGGCAACCTCTCGCTCCGTTTCGGCCTCGGCTGGGCAAAGGCACAATCCTTCCATACCGGCCAGACGCCTGTCCTGAAATACAATCGTCAGCTGATGCAGGCGATCCTCCACGACCGCCTACCGATTGCCGACATCGTCAATGCCAAGGTGATCTCGCTGGAGGATGCTGCGCAAGGCTATGAGAGCTTCGACCAGGGCGCCGCCACCAAATTCGTGCTCGACCCGCACGGCGAAGTTGCAAAAGCAGCCTAGGTGCTGGAACCAACCCATTGTCAGTCTCTCCTCCGCGGGAGAGGCTGACGGCAGGCCACTGCCAGGGGCTAACGCTTCTTCTTTTTCTCAAGCGGCTTTGCTGCCGCAAAGAACCCGTCCCACGGGTCCTTCGGCAACGCATCGAGCCGCGACGGCGCGTTGTCGATGGTGAAATGGGCCGGGCCGATGTCGGCGGTGAGTTCGGTCCATTCCAGCGGCATCGAGACGGCCGCTCCTGGCCGGGCACGCGTCGAATAGGCGGCGACTGCGGTGTTGCCGCGGCCATTGCGCAGGTAGTCGATGAAGATCTTGCCTGTGCGTTCGGCTTTCGTCGCCTTTGCGATGTAGCGGTCCGGGCTTTCTGCGGCCATGGTGTCCGCCAGCCGTTTCGCAAAGGCCTTCACCTCCGCCCAACCTGCTTTTGGCTTCAGTGGCGTGACCACATGCAGTCCCTTGCCGCCGGAGGTCTTGACGAAGCCGGCAAGTCCTTCGGCCTCCAGGCGCTCTTTGATCTCGCGGGCGGCAGCGATGACATTATCCCACGCAACCTCGTCGCCCGGATCGAGGTCCATGGTGATCATGTCCGGTTTCTCCCAATTGTCCGTCGTCGCGCCCCAGGGATGAATTTCGAGCACAGCCGATTGCACGAGGGCTACCAAACCATCGAAATCGGCAATCCGCAGCAACTTTTCTCCGCCCCTGTCCTTCGGGTCCGTGATCTCATCGATATTCTCGTTCATGCCCTTCCAGGCGTGTTTCTGGAAGAAACGCTGATGTCCTTCAATGCCATCTGGCAGACGCAGCAGAGCCAAAGGACGATTGACCACGTAAGGCTCCATGAAGCGCCAGACCTGCGCGTAATAATTGGCAAGTCCTTCCTTGGTAACGCCTTCATCCGGCCAGTAAATGCGATCCGGATGGGTCAGCGTCACGTGCGATTTCGGCAGGCTTTTTGCGGTCGTCTTTTCCATCTCGCGCACCACGTCCTTCGCCAGTTTGTCCTCGCGCAAACCGCGGAAAGCGGCGTGGCGCAGGTTACCATCGGCGGACCACGCGCGAAATTCCACCTCCGCGACCAGCTCCGGCTTCACATAAATAAGCCCGCGCCGTTCCTCCGACGTCAGCTTACCGTCAAAACGACTCCCCTTCTCTTCGATTTTGGAAAGCCGCTCATAGAGATCCCGGGCCACCATGGCTGTGTAGCCGGTGCCGACACGTCCGACATGATTCAGCTTGCCATTATCATAGTAACCCATCGCCAACGAGCCGATCGCATTCTTCATGGAAGTCGATGGCACATATCCACCAATGACAAGCTCCTGCCGGTGCGAGCACTTGGCCTTGATCCAATCGCCATTGCGGCCGGACGTATAGGGGCTGTCGCACTGCTTGGAGATAATGCCCTCCAGGCTCAGCCTGCAGGCGTGATCGAAAACCAGGCCGCCGTTCTGGTTGAAATGCTCGCTGAAACGCAGCTTGTTTTTTCCGCCAAGCAACATTTTTTCAAGCAGCCTTTTGCGCTCCATCAAACGCGCGGCGCGCAGATCACGGCCGTCAAGATACATCAGATCAAAAGCGTAGAAGATGAAGCGATCATAGCGTCGCTCGCTCAGGTCCTGCTGGAGCGCGGAAAAATCGGAAGCGCCGGTATCTCGCTCTACCGTCACCTCCCCGTCGATAATCGCCGATTGGATTGGCAATGCCATGAAGGCGTCGACGATGTCGCTGCCGAACTTTTCCGTCCAGTCGAGCCCCGTGCGGGTCAGCATCTTCACCTTTCCCTTTTCGATCCGGACCTGCAGCCGGTAACCATCGAATTTGATCTCATGGATCCAGCCGTCGCCGGCCGGCGGCCTGGCCTTCAGCTTGGCAAGTAACGGCTCCACAAAATCGGGCATCGCCGCTTTCTTAGAGCCTTTTGGCCAATCATGGACATGCGGTTCAACCTTCTTTGTCCCTGCCGTGACAGTCTTGTCGCCGCCCTTGGGTTTGGAATTCCAGGTATCGGTCGGATTCTTGGCGACCTCTTCAATCCGCCGCCCGGTCTTTGCCGATTCCGGCCGTTGTTCCAAAATGTCTTTGCCGTCGTGGCGCGCCTCGGCGTCATCTCCCTTGATCAGCAACCAGTTCTCATGCCTTTCACCCGCGCGCCCGTGCATTCGCACCAGATGCCAGCGTCCTTTTAGCTTTTCGCCATCAAGCTCGAATTCGATATGGCCCTTTCGATAGGCCATCTTTGCATCGCCGAGCGGCGTCCAGGTGCCACGATCCCAGATGATCACAGTACCGCCGCCATACTGCCCCTTCGGGATGATGCCTTCGAAATCGCCGTAGGAAAGGGGGTGGTCCTCCACGTGGACTGCGAGACGCTTGTCCTCCGGATCGAGGCTTGGTCCCCGGGTCACGGCCCAGCTTTTCAAGACGCCGTCCATCTCCAGCCGGAAGTCATAGTGCAGCCGCGTGGCATCGTGCTTTTGAATAACGAAACTGTTTTTCCGACTGCGGCCTTTGGCGCCGCGCGGTTCAGGGGTGATCCTGAAATTGCGTTTTGCCTGATAGGTCTCGAGCGGCATAGTCAGCCAGCTTTCTTGCGACGGCTATCGGAGGCAGGGCGCTGCGTGCCTTTCGCAGGCGCTTTCTTTTCACTCAGCTTGGCACTCTGGCGCAGCGCCTCCATCAGATCGACAACCCTGCCCTCCGGCTTCGGCTTCCTCTTCGGCAGCGCCCTTCCCTCGATCTTGGCCTTCACCAGTTCGGTCAGCGCCGCCTCGTAGCGATCCTCGTATTCGCTCGGCTCGAACACGCCCTTCTTCGTACCGATGATATGACCGGCAAGCTCGAGCATCTCCTTGTCGAATTTGATGTCCGGAATGTCCCTGAAGATCGGATCGGCAGAACGAACCTCGTAGTCGAAGTTCAACATCGTCGCGATGACGTAGTCCTCACGCGGGCGGATCAGCAGGGTCCGGTTGCGCCGGAAGAGCACGGCCTCGGCAAGCGCTGCCACTTTGTTTTCACGCATGCTCCTCGCAATCAGGCGCAGCGCCTCTTCGTCATTCTCATCGACAGGTGCAAGATAGTAAGGACGGTCGAAATAGAGCTTGTCGATTTCATCGAGAGCAATGAAGCTCTGGACGTCCATGACCTTGTCGCTCTCGGGCATGACATTGGCAATCTCGTCGCCTTCGATGACGATGTATTCGCCATTGTCCATCCGGTAACCCTTGACCTGATCCTCGCGCTCCACAGGCTTACCGGTCTCGCTGTCCACGAACTGACGCTCGACGCGATGGCCAGTCTTGCGGTTGATGATATTGAAGGAGAGCCGATCCGATGCGGAAATTGCAGTATAAAGCCCGACGGCGCAGACAAGGTCGCCAATCTTCAGATGACCCTTCCAGCTTGCCCGCGCTGCCATCCCCGTCTCCTGTATCGATCAGAGCCTGCTTCCGCTCTTGTCCGTTTCAAGCGGCACAAACCGCCAGCCGCCGTCCGGAGCCGGAAAAGCCAGCGTAGCGTCGCCGTCGCCGATCTTCTGGCGGGACGCTGCGCGTTTGGCGTGATTGATCGCTTCTTCGACGGTCGCATAGGTTTCGGAAATCGTGCCGCCGAGCTTGTATGCCCAGCCTTCGTCATGCGGCACAATCTGATAGGTAATGTCGACCATAATCCTGTCCTCTCTTCAGTCGTCATCGCGTGGCGCAGCTTTGCGGCGCTCGTCCAAGGCGATGATCTTTTCGACGGATGCGATGTCGTCACTGGTAACGGGCCGCACGGGGTCAGCAGCGATCGCTTCGAGCACTTCGTCTGAAAGCGCGCCGTTGCGGATCACCCATTCCAATGTTTCACGCGTTTCCCGCTCTGCCTTCAGCTGCGCATAGAGCGCCACGATCAGCCGGTCGCGGGGATCGAACCCGCTCTTCGGCGCCATGTTCCGGATGTTCGGCATGCAGGTGGCCCTTCAAGATTTCTCCTGATCAAAGCTTTTCAACTGATTACAGCCCGAAAAGTTCCGATATTTCAGCATCAAAGCGCGACTGGGCCACGTTTGGCTGCGGATCACCTGTCCCTGGAAAGGCAGGTGCCATGATTAAAGTCCATGATGAAGCCGGCTTTTCCGGCGAAAGGTTCTATGACGCAGCATGCTCGGAAACGAAGGGCGGCGGGATCCGGTTTGTTACCTAGCCCATCTTCTGACTTGAATCCCTGCCCATCCTTCGGCCTCTGCTGACACACAACCGGTTCCTGAGCGGCACTGAGGCTGAGGAGCTGCAGTTTCGGACCTGGAAGTCGTCGAGGCGTCGAAATCTGGCAGCCAACGGTCTTCGTGAACGCAAAGCCGCTCACGAGATCGGTCCGAGGACTGCACGATCTGTCAGGCCCAAGCCAGAAAAATGGAGACGGCATTCGCGTTTGACAAAGCTGGCCGTCATCGGATGGGCCCGCAGCTCCGATTCACCGAGCCTAAGCATCCTTCTGTTAGGAATTTGTTGACCATAAAGTGGTTCTACTGAGCACGATGGATGCGGACATTCCCGCACGTCGTCGAGTGTTTTTGTGTAAGGCGGGATTGTTCGTGTCGAAATATCCAGTGAAAGGGTTCTGGGGTGGAGTATCGCACGGCGCGGTCGCCGCACTCCTTTCGCGTGCAGGACGGCTCGTCGCGCATGCCACCCTGCGAGCTCTGGTCGCGCTTCCTGCGCTTATCGGTTCTGCATCCTTTGCCTCCGCGGAAGATCGTACGCTGAAGCTGTTCTTTACTCATACGGGCGAAAGGGCCACGATTACCTACAAGCGCGACGGGAGGTTCGATCCAAAGGGCCTGTCCCAGATAAATCGGTTTCTGCGCGACTGGCGAAGGAACGAGCCGACCCGGATGGACCCCCGGCTGCTTGACCTGGTCTGGGAGGTGTACAAGCGCAGCGGCGCAAAGGACTACATCCACATCGTCTCCGCCTACCGTTCTCCGGCCACCAATAACATGCTTCGCAACCGTTCGCGCAGTACGGGTGTCGCCAAGAAGAGCCAGCACATGCTTGGCAAGGCGATGGACTTCTACGTCCCAGGTGTGAAGCTTTCGACGCTGCGTGCCCTTGCAATGCAGATGCAGGCCGGCGGTGTCGGATATTATCCGACATCGGGATCGCCGTTCGTGCATCTCGACGTCGGCAACGTGCGGGCTTGGCCCCGCATGTCTCGGCAAGAACTTGCTCGAATATTCCCGAACGGGCAGACGATGCATCTTCCGGCCGATGGCCGGCCGCTGCCGGGATATAACCAGGCGGTTGCGAACTATAAGAAGCGCGCCGGCGCCGCCTCCATCCAGATCGCCAGCGCCGCTGGAGAAGACGATGACGCAGGAACCTCGGGCCGCGACACGATAGGCAACAGCCTCGTGACGGCGCTCCTGCCCACGCCGAAAAGCCGCGCATTGAATGCGCTGGCCCTGCAGACCGACGCGGCCGAGCGGGACGACGAACGGTCCCCCCTGGATCTTTCATCGTTCCCGATCCCGATACCGGCAATGCGGCCAGCAGACTTGGGGGCCGACGCCAGGCTGGAGCTTGCTTCGATTGGCCCAATCGGCGTGCTTCCGGATAAACGGACATCTGCATTACCGACCTATACCAGCTTCAAACCTTTCGCTGCCGCACATCGCGCCTCACAAGAGGACGCAAACGTGATCGCCTCCCTGCCAATGACTGCCTCCTTTGAGGAGGCAGATCTATTCGGATCGATTTCAGACGCGGCGCTGATGAATTGGGCGCTGCATCCCCCCGGCGCGGTGATTGGAATGAGAGCGCCTCGCGTTTCCCGCCGCACGGTTCAGCATAATCCGGATGCCGCATCCGGTACGAACATCATTCCGGTCGCCGCCACTGACCGGTTCGACGCCGACCGGTTTGCCTCACCCCCCGAGGGCTAAGCGCATTTGTTATCGCGGCGGCTGTGATCCTCCGCAGGTCTTCCCCCGTCGGCCCTTGGCTGCGGAGATCCGGCCCGCCCCCTCGAACTGCAGGAAGGCCGACATCCATATCCTTCGTCCACCTTCCCCGTCGAATTCCGAAACGGACTGGGATAAGAAGTGACTGCCGCTGTCTTTGTCTTCCCGGCAAAGAGCCACCTCGAGGTACCGCGCGATGCCGCCCCGGAAGACAAGACATGAATGATACCAAACCCTGTCCCAGTCCTCTTGACCGCCTGTCACGCCTGCGAGGCGTCGTGCCGGCCGCCGTCATGATCCTGATCGCGACGGCGACCAGCGGCTGCGTGCAGACGGCGCTGGACGATCTCGGCGACGCTACTCCTCAAATCTCGACCAAGACAATGGCGGAGATGCGCAAGAAGAAAATGTCGCCTCAAAGCCCGGTGCTCGTTCGAACCTTCAAGGAGGAGAGCGAGCTGGAGGTGTGGAAGCAGGACGCCACGGGACGTTATCGCCTGCTGAAATCCTTCCCGATATGTCGGTGGTCGGGCAAGCTCGGACCGAAGAAGACCGACGGCGACCGCCAAGCTCCCGAAGGCTTTTATACGGTGAGCAAGAGCATGCTGAACCCTAAGTCCCAGTACTACCTTTCCTTCAACCTGGGTTACCCCAACAGGCTCGAATCCGCCCTTGGATACAGCGGCACGGCGCTGATGGTGCATGGTGCGTGCTCCTCCGCCGGCTGCTACGCGATGACTGACCAGGGCGTCGCCGAGATCTATGCCATCGTCAATGCCTCGCTGGGCGGGGGCCAAACATCATTCCAGGTTCAGGCGCTCCCCTTCCGTATGACGGCGAAAAACATGGCCGAACACAGAAGCGACCCCAATTTCGACTTCTGGAAGACATTGAAGTTAGGATATGACGCCTTCGAGGCGACGAGGACAGAACCCAGGATTTCCGCATGTGGGGGAAAGTACGTCGTTAACGCCGAGTTTCAGGGAGGCGATCCAGACGATCCGTTGGCCGCGTGCCCCGCGCGCATCGACACGCTCGATCCTGCAGTCGCCGCCAGGATAAAAACGGAAGATGCCGAGCTTGCCGCGCTGCTAAAAAAGGACGGCCCTTCTCATCTGACAGCCTATGTCGACGGCGGCATGCACCCAAGCTTTCGTGCGCTTCTCAAGCAGAACGGCCCTGAGAAGCTGGCAGAGAAGATTTCCAACATCGACTATCCCGTAAGCCGGCCGGATGCAGCGCTGGCTGACCCTTACGAAAAGGACTGATTTCAGCCGCAGCTTCGCTTGTCATGCCCGCGAAGTATTGCGCAACGGCGAACGGCCTCTTTCGTCGCTACCTCCGAGGCTTGTCTCGTTTTGGAGAAGATGGATGCACGGCCTTTAGGAAATCGGTAACGCTATCAGGCGTTCTCTAACTCTTGTAGCAATCGGTCATTGAAGGCGCTGTTGACGCCGCAATCACGGCTAGTTATAGCGGCCATATTCTTGAGTCACAAACTCAAGATATAATATGTGATGCAAAAAGCGAGCATGAGGCCGGACCGCATGGAATATTGCCTTCTCTCCCCAGCACGATTGATCCCGACCGAAGAGGTGAATTTCGACAGAGTCGATGCATTACAAGCCCAAATCCTGAAAGTAGGTGCATGGACCGCACCAATAACGGCAGAAAAAGATGCCCTGTTCGTCATGGACGGCCATCACCGACTGACGGTTGCACATCGCCTAAAGCTCGCCAAGATACCCGTGGTCCTTCTCGACTACAATTCAGTGCGGTTGGAAAGTTGGCGCCCGGGTGAGGAGATCACCCCTGCGGAAATCTTCGAAATGGCGCGCAGCGGCCGCAAGTTTCCCTACAAAACAACACGGCACATCTTTGCCCAGGGCGTGCCGACATGCGATGTCCCTCTTGAGCTTTTGTGCAAGCCCGCTTCGTCAGAAATGGCGCCTCTACGCGCTTCCGGGGCGCTGTCATGACGTTGCATTGCCACAAGATCGACTCTGACCTGCCGCCGATTTTACGATCGGCGACTGCGGACCTTCTCACCCGGCACGATCCCCTTCTTCCCGACTGGGTTGCCCGTTTCGGCTCACCGCTCAATTTGGTCTGGCCGGACGCATTGCAGGACAACTTTGCGGCGTTGAAAACCGTGCTGACGGAGGGCGGCGTCGAGCATGCGATCTATTATGGAGTGAAAGTCAACAAATCCCCCGGCCTCATGCAGGCGGCGCTCGGCTCAGGCGCTGGACTCGATGTCTCCAGTCTTTATGAACTTCGCGACGCAAGGCGGCTTGGGGCCAATGGTGCAAGGCTTGTGGCGACCGGGCCGGCCAAGACGGGCGCATTCCATCAAGAGCTCATTGATTGCAACGCGCTGATATCGGTGGACTCTCCCGAGGAGCTGGAAGAACTGGTCGTTCGCTTGCCAGCGCATGCCAGTCCGCACCCGGTCCTCCTGCGGCTTCGGCCGAGGGATCAGAGCAAGAGCCGTTTCGGCATGCCGGCGGAAACCATCATTCCTTGCCTTGCCCGTATTGCACGGGAAAGCAGATTGCGCTTCGACGGGCTGCATTTCCATCTCAGCGGATATGACTGGGGGACCCGCTTGGCAGCACTGAACGAGGCCGCTGAACTCATTGCCGAAGCGCGGGCCATGAGACTTTCTCCGCGCATGATCGACATCGGTGGGGGCTTGCCAGTACAATACGTCGATCAGTTGAAATATGAGGCACATATCGCAGCCCAGACGCCTGAGGACTATCGTACCGGAAAAATCCCGGCCTCGTTCTATCCCTACGGCAGCGCTCTTGCAGCACCGGATTGGCTGCGCCGCCTCTTGCAGGCTGAGATGAGCCAAGGCCGCAGCGTCGCGACCTATTTTAGGCAGGAGCGGCTCGTTCTGGCAATGGAGCCGGGCCGCGCCTTGGCGGACCAGTCGGCCATTACGGTCGTTCGGGTAACGCGCGTGAAATCCCTCGATGCGGGCACGTACGTCATCTTCGTTGAAGCCAGCAGCTTCAGCGCCTGCGAAACCTGGTTTGCCTCCGAGTTTCTGGTCGATCCTATTCTCGTGCCAACCGCCAGACCGCTCTCCGTGTCTTCCCCAATCCGGGCCTATCTTGCCGGACATAGTTGTCTGGACGAGGACGTTCTCAGCAACAGGTGGTTGACTTTCCCCGTCACCCCGCAAGCGGGAGACCTCCTGGTCTTCGCCAATACTGGCGGTTACCAGATGGATCTTCTCGAAAACGAATTCCACCGCCACCCGATGCCCGCCCGCCTATGCGTCGTCGGGGACGCCAAAGGGCATCCCATCCTCATTCCCGACACAGTCGAAGAGGTTTAAATGCTGCACACGACCGTAACGCAATTGATCGGCCAGACTCCGGTAATGTCGATTGACGTGCCGAACCGCCAAGCCATCTTGGTATTGAAGATAGAGAAGAACAATCCCGGCGGCTCGATGAAGGACCGCATGGCGCGCAGCATGGTTGTCGCCGCTCTCGAAGATGGGCGCCTTGCGCCGGGAGGCACCATCGTCGAATCATCCTCCGGCAATACTGGCACCGGCCTTGCGCTCGCTGCACTGGAGTTCGGGCTGCGCTTTATCGCAGTGGTGGACCATCATGCGGCACCCGACAAAGTCCGCATGATGCGGGCGCTCGGCGCCGAGATCCGCTACGTCGAAGGCGATTTTCGCGAGGACGAAGTTGCCGTCGTCGAGCGACAAAGGCTGGCCGCACAGCTAGGAGCCCAGCTTCCAGGCGCGTTGTTCATGAACCAATCCGACAATCCGGCAAATCCGGAAGGCTATGCCGGTCTCGTCGACGAGTTGCTGACCCAACTCCCGGACGGCATTGATGCCTTTGTCGGTTGCGTCGGGACAGGCGGCTCTATGACTGGGATCTCCCAACGCCTCAAGCGCCACAACCCGGCCGTGCGCACGATCGCGGTCGAGCCGGCAGGATCGATTGTCTTCGGCAAGCCTGGGCATCCCTACTATCAATCCGGAACGGGAACGCCGGCAGGTGACGAGGTCGGTAAAGTGCTGGACTATGGCTGCATTGACGAGGGCGTCCAGGTGACGGACACCCAAGCCTTCGAGACGGCGCGCTACATCGCACGGAGCAAAGGACTGCTGGTGGGCGGTTCAACGGGCGGCGCCATCTACAAGGCGCTGGAGCTTATCGCCGCCGGCAAGCTGACAGGCACGGTCGTGACGACGGTCGCGGATGGCGGAGAGAAATATCTGGCTTCGATTTTCGATGACGAATGGATGGCAAAGCGCCGCCTTCTCGACCCGGCAATCTCCATCCAGCTGGATGGCTGGCTCTCCGGACGGGCGCGCGCAGCATGAAGGTAACCATTTGTGGCGCTGGCCGCACGGGCCACTTGAACGCGGTTCTTTTCAAGCAGGTTCCAGGCATTGAGGTTTCTGTCCTGACCACCTCCAACACGGTCGCCGGGCGGTGGGCAAGTGGCGACGATCTCTGGCAAGCACGGACCCGGGACGATCACATCTTGAGCGCCAGGCCCGACCATGTCGGAACCGACCCTGCCAAGGCGCTTGAGAATGCCGATATGGTCGTCATAACGCAGCCAGCCCAGGCGAGACCGGCACTCTTGCATCGAATCGCGCCGCATTTGCCTCGGGAGAAGAGCGTGTATGTCGGAGCTATTCCCGGCTTTTGTGGCTTCGATTGGCTCGCGGCAAAAGCGCTTTCAGGATGTGAGAATGTAGTGATCTGGGGCATGAAGGACGTGCCCCACATCGCCTTCGACCTGGTCGCGGGGCAGAAGGTGCGAATGGGTGGGGCCAAAGCAGAACTCTTTGTCGCTCTTCATCGTCGCGAAAGCGCTGCCAGCGGCGCCGGACTCACGGCAATGTTGAATAGCCTCTACGTGGCGCCCGTCACCCTTTTGCGAGACTACCTTGAGATCACTTTGACCCCGGGCAACGCACTGATGCATCCCGCCATCCTTTACACCCTCATCGGCCCTGGAGCACCCTTCGAGAACAGGCCATTCAACGAACCCCTGTGCTGGTGGAGCGATTGCCCCCAAGCAGGCGCCGAGCTCCTGGAAGCTTGCGACGCGGAGAATCAGGCGATCCGGCGGGCGAGTGAGGCGCGTCTCGGCATTGATTTGAGTTCCGTAAAGCCGCTTCAGCAGGAACTCGTGGAGGCCTATGGGAACCAGATCGCGGACGACCGGACTCTGTACACGCTTCTGCGCACAAATCGCGCCTATGCGGGCATCCGTGCGCCCCTCGTTGCCAACCCATACGGTCCGGGACTCATCGTCGATCGTGAAAGCCGCGCCTTCCATGAGGATATCGCCTTCGGACAGGCCTTGCTCGTCACAATGGCAGAACGGCTCAATGTGGCGGTTCCCGCCATTGCCAAAACCTATCAATGGGCGCGCGACTATCATGGCGGATTGGCCGACGGAGCGCTCGACTATGTACCATCTGACTGGCCGGAGGCAGCTTAATGGACGAGAACACTTCTTCCGCAACGGATCAAATTGCGACAGGTGAGACAGAGCTTGTGGAGAAGGCGGCATGCAACGCGATCAACCGCCTGGTCCGCTGCCTGTTCGCGGAACGTCTGTTGGATCCGAATGCATTGTTGTGGGCTCGTGACGGCAGGCAGGCTTGGATTCCCCTTTGGGTTTCGCGGCGTGTACTGCATTTTACCGACCTTTACCTTGCGCCGGCCGGAACATTTCAAAATCGCGGGCAAATCGAAGTGCTGGACGGAACAGGCATCCGATGCAGGATCGATGGTCCCGCCGCCCTGATGCGGGAGGTTGCGCCGTCTCTCGCGCATACACCTGCGTCCGACGGACTACAGCACCTGCTCCGCGACGTGGACGATAGCATGCGCAACGACGTTCTCGCACGGCGCCATCGGGAACGCTGGAGCGCCGAACTACGCCAGAAAATCGCTGAGGCCGGTGCATCAGGTTTCCTTGCCTATCTCGAAGGAAACCTGCCGCCGCACCTGGCTGCCATGGCCCTCGACCAATGGGGTGCGCTTGAGGGCCACCCCTTCTATCCGACATGGAAAGCAAAGCCCGGCCTGCCGCCCGAAGACGTTATCGCACTATCGCCGGAGTTCGGCGCCCGTGTGCGTCTTCGCATCGCCGCGTTGCGCAGCGACTGGGCCTATGTGGAGAAGATGCCGCATGTCGAAAGCTATACGGAATGGTTTTCGAAGAACTTCCCCGACTTGTGGCAGGACTGGAGCGATGGCCTGAAAGAGCGCGGGAAACGACCTGAAGACTGGCTTCCTTTCCCTGTCCACGCATGGCACCTGAAGAATTTTGTGCATCGCGAATTCGCGCCCGAGATCTCGGCGGGTGTTTTGGACCCGGAAGGCCCGGAGATCGTGACGCTGCCGTCCATGTCGTTTCGCACGATGCTGCCGGAGACAGGGGCACCGAGGCCTTTCATCAAGCTGCCGGTAGCAATCTGGATGACGAGCGAGCAGCGCACGCTGCAGGCCAAATCCATCCATATGGGCCCCCGCCTCAGTACGCTGATTACCGACATTCTGTCGAAGGAGGAAGATCTCAAAAATGAGCTGGAGATTTTCACCGAAGAGGTGGGCGCCATTCTGCATCATCCGGACACGGGCGACGAGCATCCCGGCCGTTTCCTGTCGGTGGTCTATCGCAGCACCGATGCCTTGGCACGCGGCGATGGCATGCTGCCTGTAACCGTCGCGGCGCTGCTGACGGCAAGCCCGCTGGACGGCAACCCTCTCATCTGCGAGCTCATCGCCAGAAATGGCAACGAGAGCGAGGCGGCGGTTGCCGCATTCTTCCGCGCCTATGCGCGCACCGTCGTCCGCCCGGCGCTCGCCATGTATCTTCTCTACGGAATTGCTTTCGAGGCGCATCAACAAAACAGTACGATTCTCTTCGACGATCGCGGCCAGCCGCGGAAACTGCTGATCCGCGACTTCGGCGACGGCCGCAGTTTCGCGCCGCTCTTCAAGGAGCGCGGTTACGCCCTGAAGCCGTTCAGCCGCAAGGGGATTCTGCCGACGACATTTGACGACGACATCAGTCTCGTCCGCTCCTTCGTCATCGATGCCTGCTTTGTCTGCCACCTTCATGAGATCGCCCTTTGCCTAACCGAGCATTATAAGCTTTCCGGCGACCTTCTATGGCACATCATGGGGGAGGAGACAGAAGGGGCGTTCCAGACGCTGCGGCCCCGCATGCTGTCTGATGCGTTCTGGCTTGCGGAGCGCGAAGCTTTTGTTGAACAGTCTTGGCCGACCCGTTCGGTCCTGCGGATGCATCTGGAACGCTATCGCGATTATCGGCTCGAACACCAATTGCCCAACCCGCTGGCGGGGGCGCAATGACCAGTGCAGTCGCCGTCCTGCGCGGCTTCGGACCTGTCTTCGCGCTGCTGTTCGCCCTGCAATTCATTTCCATGGGCGCCATGGAAATGAGCGGCCCCTTCTGGCCGATCCAGATCAAGGCGTTGAGCACTTCCGGAAGCATCTTCGGTCTCGCCGGAATCGGCGTCTATGTATGTCCGATGCTCGGCGTATCGCTGACGAGCGCCTTTTGGGGGCGCATGGGCGACCGCTACGGCAATCGGCTGATGATGGTCCGCGCCTTGGCGGGCCTGGCAGTCACGCAACTACTTGTCGCCTTTGCGAACGATGTGTGGACCATTCTGGCTTTGCGCTTCCTGCAGGGGGCGTGCGCCGGCTATATCGCCCCGGCCCAGGCCTATAGCGTGCAGGTCACCGGCGGGCGCGATCGCGCGCGTCTCTTCGCCTGGCTCCAGGTGGCAACCAATGTCGGCTCTCTTGGTGGCGCCTTCCTGGGTGGCCTTATCCTTGATGCCTTGCCGTTCGCGGCCGTCAATCTCACCGCCGGCGTGATCTGTGCGCTCTGCGCCATTGTTGCCTTGGGTAGCTTGCCGGTACCGCCAGGAGGGGCGGGCTTCAAGGGTCCGGCAAAGCGGAGCACGGCGGGTCTTGCGCCATCGGACGGCTTATCCGTGCCCGGACTCCTGGCACTGATGGGGATACTGCTGACAAGCAGGATGGTCCTGCAGGTCCCGTTTTCGCTCTTCATGTCGGAGGTCTACGGCGCTCATCATTGGATCACCGGCTTAAGCTACGGGCTCATGGCGCTCGGTTTCGTGGTCACCGCACCCCTATGGGCACGGCTCTTCGAGGATCGCGCGCCGTCCTATGTACTCGGATGGAGCGTGTTGATCGCAGCCGGCTGCCTCGCGGTCACCGGTTTTGCCGGCTCGACCCGTGCCATCGGCCTTTTCGCTGCGCTCTATTTCGCTTGGGGCGCGCTCCTTGGAGGAACGACGCCAGTGCTGCTGTCCCTCGTTTCGGCAGCCACGCAAAGCGACCGGCAGGGATCGGTCCTGGGGCTCGCGCAGAGCTGCCAGCAGATTGCTTCGGTCGTCGGGATCATCGCCGGCGTTGTTGCAACGCAACGGTACGGTCTCGAAATCGCATTCCCGCTCGTTGCGAGCCTTTATGGCCTATCTTTTTTAGTGGCGCTCGGCCTATGGCTCAAATCGCGCCCGTCATCCGACAAAGGAGAATTATCGTGAGGAGACACCGTTCGGCCTTGCGTGCCGTGATCGCGGCTTTTGTGTTGATTGCACTAAGCCCGGCGATCATATTCGCCGGCGAACAGGCAACGCAAGCACCGATCACTGTCACCGACATCGCCGGCCGTGAGGTGACAGTGAACGCGCCGGTCAAGCGGATTCTCCTTGGAGAGGGGCGGCAGCTTTATCTCATCGCCTCGCTCGACAAGGAAGACCCGCTGGCCCGCGTCGTCGGATGGCGCAATGATCTGGTCGAGGCCGATCCCGCCACCTACGCCCAGTATCTCGACGCCTTTCCCCAACTGGCGAAGCTTCCTGCCTTCGCAGGAAAGGAGAATGGGCTGATCGACATCGAATCGACCATCGTCCAGAAGCCCGATGTGGTCCTGCTCAATCTCGAAGCGATGAGGGCCAATCAGGACGTCAACTATATCGAGAGGCTGGCGGAGCTGAAGATTCCGGTCCTCTATATCGACTTCCGTCATGCCCCGCTGAAGAACACCGAACCGACCATTCGCCTCCTTGGCAAGATCATGGCGCGCGATACGCGTGCGGAAGAGATTATCGCTTTCCGGCATCAGGCCATGTCCCGCGTGACCGATGTGCTCGCCCGTGCCAAGCCGCAACGCCCGAGCGTGTTCGTCGAACGGATCGGCGGGTATGCCGATGATTGCTGCCTGTCATTTGGTGCGGAAAACTTCGGCAAATATGTCGAACTTGCCGGCGGCCACAATATCGGCAGCGACTTGCTCCCCTCCACCTTCGGACAGATCAACCCCGAGCAGGTAATCGCCGCCGATCCTGAGCAGGTGGTGGTTACCAGCGCCGACTGGGAAGCCTATGTGCCAGGTGGCAAGTGGATCCCGCTTGGCCCGGGCGCCGATCCCGAGGTGACCCGCAAGAAGCTTGAATGGTTCACCACCCGTAGCGCCTATACGGGCATCGCCGCGCAGAGGACGCAAAATTTCCACGGTATCTGGCACCAGTTCTACAACAGCCCCTACGAGTTCTTTGCGGTCCAGCAACTGGCGAAATGGTTCCATCCGGACCTGTTCGCCGATCTTGATCCGGACGTGACATTTGCGGAATACCACCGCCGCTTCCTGCCTATCCCCTATCGGCCGGGCTATGCCGTCAGCCTTTCTGACAGGGCGAACTAGACAGGAACCAGCCGCGCAATTGGCTTTCCGCAGGCGAGGCTCGCGATACTAGGAGAGCCTCTCCTTGTCTCTTCTTTGTCCGCAACGCAAGCTGAAGCGAAGATTGCTTCCCCGTTGCCGCAATTTGGCTGATCGGCAATGATCGCTTTTACGTGTTTCGGTCAGTCGAGCTCCAAACGGCCGAAGCGCCGGCATTTGGCCGGCGCTTCGGTGCGTATATCACTAAGGTGGTTCGCCCGTCGTCGGAGGCACTCGCCGCGCCGTTAAAAATCAGTCGTCATCGAGACCTTCACCGTCAGCGGTGCTCCCTGCGAGATCGTGCCGAAGCTCGCGACGCCGGACCAATAATCGAGGTCGAAGACATTCTCGACTTCGGCGCGGAAGGTAACAGGCTTTTCGTTGATTTCGGTGTGATATCTGGCGCCGAGGTCAAGGCGCGTCCATGAGGGGATTTTCTGTGTATTCGCCGTGTTGACGAACTGCTCGTCCGTGTGGATGACATTGCCGGCAAGCGTCAGGCCCGGCATGAAGGGCGTATCCCACTCCGCTCCCACATTGACCTGCACCGATGGCACGCCAATCGGGGTATTGCCCTGGGTTGTTGCGCTGTTCGTTTTCGTCAATTCGCCATGAATGAAGGTCACGCCGCCAAGCACCCGGACCTCAGGCGTTACTTCGCCGAAGATGCTGAGCTCCACGCCGCGGTTGCGCTGCTCGCCGCCTTCGATGAAGACGAGATCACCGCCGCGCGTCTCAAGCTGACCGAAGGGCTTTTCGATCTGGAACGCGCTGACGGTTACCGCCACCCGTCCGAGGTCGATTTTCGTGCCGATTTCGTATTGTTTGGACCGATAGGGAGCGAGCGTCTCGCCGGCATTGACGGCTGTTGTGGGAGCGGTGTCGCCGACGCTCAGGCCTTCGACATAGTTGGCGTAGAGGGCGACGTTCTCCCAGGGCTTGACGACAATACCAGCGAGTGGGGTCACTGCGGCCTCATCGGAAGAGCTGGTGACGTCGCCTGTCACCGGACTAAAGTTTTCGGTATCGATATGCTGCCAGCGCCCACCCAGCGTCAACTGCACACGCTCGTCCAGCATTGACATCGTGTCGGAGAGAGCAAAACCGTAGAACGTGTTCTCGGACACCTTCGGCACATGGCTCGGTTGCGGCACGTCCTGTTCGGGGCGGGGAAGCGGATCAAACAGGTTGGTAAGTTGCGCGGTACCCGAGATCGAGCCTCGGTTGAGGGTCTGCTGGAGACCGCTGACCTGGAACGTGACGGTATGCTCCACGGCCTCCGTCTCGAACGCAGCCCTTATGCCTGTCTCGGCCGTGAGCCGGTCGACATCGAAAATGAAATTCTGCGGCGTAATGCTGACGTCGCCGGCGGAGTTAAGAATGGTTGGCGTGCCGAAAAGACGCTCGACGCGCGAATTGCCGCCGCCAACGGCACCGAACACTGTCACGGTGTCACTGAGATCATATTCGACGCGCCCCAGCCAGGACAGATCCTGGCTCTTCGACCACTCCCAAGATTCCTGAACATTTGACCGGCCATCTGGCGCGTCTGGAATTTCTATGCCGGCCATCGGAAAGAACGGACGCTGCGGAGCGTCGAAGTTTTCGCGCTGGCCAATGAAGTCGAGCGTCGCCCTTAGATCTTCGCCCTCGTAGTCGAGAGCGAGGGCGCCCACCGCAATGTCGCGCGACTGATTGTCGATCGGCGTGTCGCCACCGTGAAAACTGCCGTTGAAGCGCACACCAAACTGGCGTTCCTCGCCGAAACGGCGGCTCAGATCCAGATGGCTGCCGCCGTAAAGATCCGAAGCATAATCGGTTGTCACCCGCGTCAAGTCGACGTCTGAAGCGCGCTTCGGCACAATGTTGATGGTGCCGCCGACGCTGCTGTTCGGCGATATGCCGTAAAGAAGCGCTGTCGGCCCCTTAAGAATTTCCACGCGCTCTGCATAGTCCGTGAACAGGCGGTAGGTCGGAGCGACACCGAATACGCCGTCGAAGGCGACTTCGCCGAAGTTCCCCTCGTTGAGCGGGAATCCCCGGACATAGAAGGAATCGAGCATACCGCCGGACGCATGGGTGCTTCTCACCGATGGATCATTGGCCACAACATCGGCTACCGTCTGAGCGCCTTGATTTTCGATCGTCTCCGCGGTGTAGCTGGTAATGTTGAACGGCGTATCGATGAAGTCTCGGTTGCCGAGCAATCCAATGCGACCGCCGCGCGCCACCTGTCCGCCCGGATATTCGTCCAAAGCCGTGCCCATCGTCGATGTCGAAGACCCCGCCTTGAACTCGATGCGCTCCAGCGCCGTAGCATCTTGCGCCAGTGCGGCGCGGCTTACCGTCGCCAGCAAAACAGTCAGCAGTCCAACACGCAGTTCCATACACAGCCCCTCTGATGCGCGGACCAATCAAACACTTCGCCTGCCTCGACAGGTGCAAGATGCCTTTGGTTTGAGGGGTGTTAGATAACATGACTATGATTGTCAACATATTCGAAGGATCGAGCAATTTCGCTCCAAGGATTGGCGCTGCACAACCGCTTTTCACTGCCGCTGGTCTTTGACTTCGGTCGACGTCAGAGCTCACGATCTACTGCGTCTTTCACCTCGCGACCTTTTGGTGCCACCATGATCCGGCAAAGAGCCTCGTTCTGACGGCCGTTGCAGCAACATGCTTGACTATCTCCCCTTCTGGAAGAAGGTGGATCGGAGCAGCAACCGCCAGTATGTGACGACCCTTGCGGTCCTTCTCGCTCATCTTTCTCCCGCGCGTTCGATTGACGGCATGGAGGAGCCGCTCTTTCCCATTTATCTGGTGTACCGCGTCGTGCCGGAACTACCTAGGGCTCCGCTGGCAGCGCGCTACCCCTTCCGGCCCTTCATTTGCTGGCGATTGCGGGCGGCTTTATCGTCGAGCATTGATACCAATGACAGGCTGGCGCCGCTTCGCAACCTGCTCGCCACAACTGCAATAGAGCCGGAATTGCTGTCAGCATAGTTTCCGGCTGTCTCAATGATAGGACACACAGCTTTGGAGCGCTATGAGTGCCTGCGCTTGGGCCTGACCGTACGGTTTTCTATCCGGCCTGCCACCGAGAAGATCAGGAAGTCGCTGTCCGTCTCGATCCTTTCTCCGTCCATCAATCTCACGACGTCGTCGATGCCCGAAACCGGATGGCGGTCGATTGACAGGAGATAGTCGCCCTCCTGCAGCCCCGCCTTCTCGGCTGGGCTGCCCGGCTCGACGCGGCGAAGTCGCACAGCCGTCTTTTGCGCGATACCCGCTTCCAAAGCTATCCTTCGATGGAGCTCGACGGTGTCCGCAGCAATGCCGACATAGGCTCTGCGAACGTGACCGAAACGTAGAAGCTCGGAGACCACATGCTTTGCCGTATTGGACGCAACCGCGAACGCGATGCTTTGCGCGCCTTGGATGACCGCGGTGTTAACGCCGATCACCTCACCCGCAGACGACACCAGTGGACCGCCGGAATTGCCTGGGTTGAGCGCCGCATCGGTCTGGATGATGTCCTCCATCAAACGACCACTGGCCGCGCGCATCGACCGACCCAAGGCGGATACTATTCCTGCCGTGACCGTCCATTCAAAGCCCAGAGGATTACCGATTGCTATGGCGATATGGCCGCGCTTAAGGCTTTTTGAGTCTCCCAGTTTCGCCCAAACACCCGTCCAGTCGTTCGCGCGGATCAAAGCGAGGTCGGTGTCAGCATCGCGTCCTAGCACCCTGCCATCGACGACCGCTCCTTCCGGCGTGGTGATCCGGATATTCTTGGCGTCATCCACGACATGATTGTTGGTGACGAAAAGGCCGTCCGGCGAGATTGCAAAGCCCGATCCATGACCGGCACGCCCACCGGCTCTTTCGATCCGACTGACCGCAGGGCCGACAAGATCGACCGACGAAGACACTGCTAAAGAATAGGCATCCAGCAATCCGGTGTCCGAAGACGGCTGGATGTCGCGATCAATGAAGCCCATTGAAAAACTCCTCGGACGCAGGACGCGTCACGTTGATGACCGGCAGCGTCTACAAACGAGCAAGAAGCTGTCAGTTATAGGTTGATCGCAACTCAAATGATGCTCGCGGCCATGTTATTCAAGCCACTGACCGGCCCCCACACATTCCGTCCTCCCTCTGCCTCCAATTCAATCTCGGCGAGCGGCCAACAGTTCCGGTATTTCAGCGCCACAGCGCAATAAGCCCGCCGCTTCCGCCGGTAACGGGATCGGTGATTGGCGCGGCGAGGTCTTCAATCCGTTTCATTTGTTCCGGCGTTGGCTCGTCACGGCATAGGTCATAATCGGCTCCAGCCGGATAGGCACCGACCACCAGGAAATCGCTGCTTGCCGAAATCCGGCAATGGCCGGTTCCAGCAGGCAATACCGCCGCGTCGCCGGCATGGATTTCGATCTTGAGGCCCGTTGGCCCGCCGAGCATCAACGTCGCCGAACCGATTGCAAAGCCCAGCGCCTCATGGGTTTTCGAATGATAATGATGGAACGGATAGACGCCATTGCGCCACATATTGCCCCAGCCGTTTCGTCCAAACAGCGCTTCAAAGCCGGCTGCCCGGTCGCCACCCTTCAGCACGCCACGATAAAGGAGCAGCGGAAATGTCGGATTGTTCGGAATGACATTGCCGGGCTCAAGCCGGATTGCTTGGGGTTTCATATGTGAGCCTCCTCGTCCACTGAACGATAATCGCATTGCCTCCAGGGGTTCCCGAAAATCCGGGGAACCAACCGCGCTTCGGGTAGTTGTGCATATGCATCTCGAATTCAACAGGAGGAGGAAAGGACATGTCCTTGCCTTCCATCAGTTCTGCAAAAATTCTTGTTCTTGCAACTGACGGTTACGAGCGCTCCGAACTGCGGGTGCCGCATGAGGAGCTGAAAAGGCGTGGCGCCACCGTCAAGATTGCCTCTATCAAGGAGGGAAGCATCAAGAGCTGGAGCAAAGGCGACTGGGGCGATAGCATCAGTGTCGACCTTCTGGCTAGGGAGGTAAAGGTTGACGATTTCGATGCCCTCGTCCTGCCTGGAGGCCAGATCAATCCCGACAAGCTGCGCGCCGACGAGAATGCAATGCGCGTCGTCCGCGAATTCGTGAAATCCGGTAAGGTCGTCGACGCCATATGCCATGCGCCGTGGCTGCTTATCGAAGCCGACGCGTTGCGCGGCCGGCAGGCAACCTCCTACTGGTCGATCAAGACCGACGTGAAGAACGCCGGCGCCACCTGGAAAGATGAAAAGGTCGTGACCGACCAAGGCATCATCACCTCCCGTTCGCCGGACGATCTGGACGCATTCGTCGCAAAGATCGTCGAAGAGATCGAGGAAGGCCGTCACGAGAAGCGAGCCGCTTGATAGGACCTCCTGTTCGCTGAGCCCGCGCACCCCTGCGCGGGCTCTTTTTTTATGAGGCTTTGCGGACAGGCGCCTCCGCCGACTGCCGATCGCGAGACAGGAAATCGAGCAGGCGATTCTCTGCCGCCCGTAGCCCCCACAGCGGCTTAGCGGCAGGCAGAATCCCCTCGCCTCCAGAATAGTCCTTGTCGGCAAGCGCAATGATGGAAGGGTGAATGTAGCTTGAGCGCGAGATGGCCGCCGTGTTGTGCAACACGGCGGCTGAAGCCTCCGCCATGTCCTTGACGGTCGGCCGTTTGCCCCTTTCGAGCGCATTGCGCGCAACGGCGAAGGCGGCGAGCGAGCCGGCCCACGTCCGAAAGGTCTTCGCGGTGATCGCAATACCTGAAATTTCCGCCAGGTAGCTATTCAGACGCCCGGATTCGATCGGTTTCAACGTTCCCGTCCCGTCCTTCCAGACGAAAAGCTGGCGACCGGGGAGGTCGGCGATTTCTTCCAGCATCTTTTGCAATCTGGGATGCCTGAGGCTGCGCCGCACACGCTTTCCGCCCTTGGAACGAAATTTCAGTTCGATCCGGCCCTCCACCAGCGTGATGTGCCGCTTCAACAGCGTCGTTGCGCCATAAGTGCCGTTTTCCTTAAGATAGGCTTGGCTGCCGACGCGAAGATGGGCCTCATCGAGCAATGTCGTCAACGCCGCGAGGACACCGCGGACATTTTCCGCACCAACCTCAAGATCGCGCTGCACCTGCCGCCGTATCCTAGGCAAGGCGTGGCCAAAGGCGATCAGCTGATCGAATTTTGCGATGCTGCGGAAGGACTGCCAATCCTTGTGATAGCGATATTGCTTTCGGCCCCGTGCATCAAATCCGGTCGCCTGCAAATGGCCGTTTTCCTTCAGACATATCCAGACGTTTTCATATGCGGGAGGCAACCCGAGTGCGGCGATACGGTGCTTTTGCTGCGGCTCGCAGACCAACGAGCCGTCCGGTAGCCGATAACAGAAGCCGCGGCCCTTTCTCTGCCTGCGAATACCGGGTTCGGTGTCGCTCACATAAACCAGGCCAATGTCACTTAGGGCTTCAGCACTCATCGCTTTGTTCGATTGCTAACTGTTCCGGCGGCCGAAGTGAAACCAGCGCTGACGTTCGGTCTTTGTGGCATTCTTCGGTGGCACCGAGGCACCTTTCGGCGCAAAGACGGCAATGCTTTCGCGGTAGACCATCACCGGGTTTTCCGGATCGAATACCGTGAAGGGATCGTCGGCACCAGTGTCGACCACCCGCTGCCACGTCTTGATGCCGTTCACTCCCGGAAGCGTGACTTCGCAATCACCGCCCGCATTGAATACCATGAAGAGACCATCCATCTTTTCCGCATCGGATGCGAGGACACTCCGTGATACGTAAACGCTCAGCACCCGCAATTCGTTGTCGTTCCAGGCACCATCGTCCATGAAGTCACCATCCGGTTTGTACCAGGCGATTTCGATCCGTCCGTCCTCTGCGGTTTCACCTGTTAGGAAGCGCTCCTGCCGAAGCTCCGGCTGCGCCTTACGGAAAGCAATCATGTTCTGGCAGAAGGTCAGAAATGGATCGTCAAGCCCGCTCCAGTCGATCCAACCGATCTCGTTGTCCTGGCAATAGGCATTGTTGTTGCCGCCCTGGCTGTTGCCGACCTCATCACCTGCAAGGATCATCGGCACGCCCTGGCTGAGCAGCAGCGTTGCCATCATGTTGCGCCGCCGCCTGCGGCGCGCGTCATTGATATCGGCGTCGCCGGTCGCGCCCTCCACACCCATATTGTCCGAATGATTGTCGGAATGGCCGTCGCGGTTGTCCTCGCCGTTGGCCTCATTATGCTTGCCGTTGAAGGAGACCGTATCCATCAAGGTGAAGCCGTCATGAGCCGAAAGCAGATTGATGGACGATGTCGAGCCACGGTCCGAATGGTTGAACTGCAGCGCCGAGCCGGTAACGCGCTCTGCCATCTCCGACACCTGGCCACCGTCGCCTTTCCAGAAACGTCGAACGTCATCGCGGAATTTGTCGTTCCATTCGCGAAAGGGGTGGGGAAATCCGCCGACCTGATAGCCGCCTTCGCCGACATCCCAAGGCTCGGCAATCAGCTTCACGCCAGCAAGCATCGGATCTTGCCGAACCGCGCTGAAAAAGATGCCCTGCCGATCGAATTCCATATCCTGCCGCCCGAGAGTGCTCGCCAGATCGAAGCGGAAACCGTCGATGTGCATGGCGCCAACCCAATAGCGCAAGCTGTCGAGCACCATGCGCATCACCATCGGATTGGCAACGTTCAGCGTATTGCCGGTACCTGTCGTATCGAAGGTGTGGCGGGGATCGTCAGGCGAGAGGATGTAGTAGCTTGCATTGTCGAGGCCGCGAAAGGAAAGCGTCGGACCTTTCTCGCTGCCTTCGGCTGTGTGGTTATAGACCACATCCATGATCACCTCGATGCCGGAGGCATGAAACTTTCTCACCATCGTCTTGAACTCGGTTATCTTGTCGCTCGACATGTAGCGAGACTGCGGCGCAAAGAAACCGAGCGTCTGGTAACCCCAGTAATTGGTGAGGTGCTTCTCTTCCAGATAGCGGTCGTTCGGAAAAAACTGGATCGGCAGCAATTCGACGGCCGAGACACCAAGTTTCCTCAGATGATCGATGATCGGGTCGCTGCACATGCCAAGAAAGGTACCGCGCAATCTGTCCGGTACCTTCGGATGCGTCATCGTCATACCGCGCACATGCGTTTCATAGATGAGCGTTTCCGTCCACGGGCGCCGGATTGCCTCATCGCCGTCCCAGTCGAAATCGGGATCCTGCACCACGCCCTTCACCATGAAGGGCGCGCTGTCGCGTTCGTCGAAGGAGAGGTCGTCCTTGCCGATCGTATAGCCGTAGAGCGCGTCGTCCCATGTCAGATCGCCAACCACCTGCTTGGCGTAGGGATCAAGTAGAAGCTTGTTGGGATTGAAACGGTGGCCGTTTTTTGGATCATAGGGTCCGCTTGCGCGATAGCCGTAGACAGTGCCCGGCTTCAGACCGGCGATATAGCCCGACCAGATATCGCCCTCGCGCTTGGGCAACGGCATGCGTGCCATTTCCATTTTGCCGTCGTCGGAAAAGAGACAAAGGTCGATCTGCTCGGCGTGAGCGGAATAGACGGCAAAATGAGTCCCGGTCCCGGTATATTCGGCGCCCAGTTCCGGCTTCATGAAATCGAGTTCGGAAAAAGAAAAACTCATAATCACTCCGCTTGGTGGATCGCCAAGCGGGAAACGTTACCGCATTGCGAAAGTTCCCTGCGCCGGCGCCAAGGGCGCTACGGCATGAGCTGGCCGCCATTCACCTCGATGATCTGGCCGGTGATGTAACCTGACAGCGTAGGCGAAGCGAGGAACAGATAAGCGCCGACGCAGTCTTCCGATGTACCGACGAAGCCCATCGGAATGGTTTTGCGCTGCATCTCCATCTGGTCGTCGTTGGTATAGCGCTCGTGGAACGGCGTTGCGATGACGCCCGGCGCGACGGCGTTGACGCGGATGCGGTCGCCGACGAACTCCTTGGCATGGCCGCGCGTGATCGTCGAGACGAAGCCTTTGGAGGCCGCATAAAGAATTGCACCGTTGCCGCCGCCATTTCGTGCAGCAATCGAGGTGGTATTGATGATGAAGCCGCCCTGCTTCTTCAGCCAGCGATGCGCGGCGCGCGTTGCGGCAAGAACGGAACGGGCATTCAGATCCATTACCCTGGCATAATGCTCGTCGGTATATTCCGCGGTCGGCTTACGGCCAAGCATGCCGCCAGCATTGTTGATGAGGCCATCGAGATGCCCGAATGTCTTAGCGGTCTCCTCTACAACGCGTTCCGGCTCGCCTTCCTTTGAAACGTCGCCTTGCACCAGGTGCACAACGGTGCCAGTCGCTCTGATCTCCTCGGCAAGCCTTTCGGCCGGCTCGCGGCTTGCATTGTAGTGGATGCCAACCTTCATGCCCTGCGCCGCGAACGCCCGGGCAAGAGCCGCACCGATGCCGGTCGATGCACCGGTGATCAGCACCGCTTTGCCGTTCAGGTCAGGTATTTTTATGGACGCGAGTGATTGAGCAAGATCAGCCATGGCAGCAACAGCCTCCCGAAAAGACATGAAATAGACAGTGAAACGGATTTGACGAGCGTCTTAGCAGGCGAAATTGCGGTTAGACAACGCGCGAAAGCGAGAACCGCTGTGCGCCGTCAAACTCTTTCGAGAGCTATCGCAATGCCTTGGCCGACGCCGATGCACATCGTCGAGAGCGAAAAGCGCCCACCCGATTCGATGAGCTCCAGCGCAGCCGTTCCCGTAATGCGCGCGCCCGACATGCCAAGCGGATGGCCGAGCGCAATGGCGCCCCCATTGCGGTTGACGCGGGGATCGTCATCGACAATCCCAAGTTCGCGCAGCACGGCCAGCCCCTGCGAAGCAAAGGCTTCGTTGAGCTCGATGACATCGAACTGATCCTCAGTCATGCCGAGCCGCGCCATCAGCTTGCGCGATGCCGGAACCGGGCCGATCCCCATGACGCGCGGCGGAACGGCGGCGGCAGCACCGCCCAGGATACGCGCGATCGGCCTCAATCCGTGCTTCCGCGCCGCTGCTTCGGAGGCCAAGACCAATGCCGCGGCGCCGTCGTTGACGCCAGACGCATTACCGGCCGTGACCGTGCCGCCTTCTTTCTTGAACGGCGTGCCAAGCTTTCCCAGGGATTCCATCGTCGTTGCGCGCGGATGCTCATCCTTCTCGATTACCACGGGAGCGCCTTTGCGCTGTGGGATCACGACTGGCGTGATCTCCTTCGCCAGCCGGCCGTTTGCCTGAGCAGCGGCGGCCTTAGCCTGCGAACGCAGTGCGAAGCTATCCTGATCCTCGCGGCTGACCTTGTAATCCTCGGCGACGTTCTCGCCCGTTTCCGGCATGGAATCGACACCATACTGATTCTTCATCAGCGGGTTGATAAAACGCCAGCCGATCGTCGTATCGTAGATTTCGGCATTGCGCGAAAAGGCCGTGTCCGCCTTCGGTATCACGAATGGTGCGCGCGACATGCTCTCCACGCCGCCTGCAATCATCAGTTCCGCCTCGCCGGCCCGAATGGCGCGCGCAGCGGCGATGACCGCATCCATGCCCGAGCCGCAGAGCCGGTTGATCGTCGTCCCCGGGACTGCAATCGGAAGGCCCGCAAGCAGCAGCGACATCCGCGCCACGTTGCGATTGTCCTCGCCGGCCTGGTTGGCGCAGCCGAAAACGACGTCGTCGGCGGCCTCCCAGTCGATCGATGGGTTACGCTGCATCAGTGCTTTGAGAGGTACCGCCCCGAGATCGTCCGCGCGTACCGATGACAAAGAGCCGCCGAATCGACCGATCGGCGTGCGGATGTAGTCGCAGATATAGGCGTCGCTCATGGTTTCTTCCTCAAAGTTCCGGAACGACAAGGTCGGCAATTGGCCCTTCGACGTGGAGCGGCGCGCCGGTCATGGCCTGCAGTTCCTCCATCGAGATCGCCGCCAGCTTCTCACGCAGCACGAAATGTCCCTTCACAATGTCGACGATGGCGTGGCTCGTATAGACGCGCGTGATGCAGCCGACGCCGGTCAGCGGGAAGGTGCATCTGGCGACGAGCTTCGGCTCGCCGTTCTTGGTGACGTGTTCTGTAATGACAAAGACCTGCTTGGCGCCATGGACGAGATCCATTGCGCCGCCGACGGCCGGCACGCCCTTGCTGCCGACGCGCCAGTTGGCCAGATCTCCGCTCTGGGCAACCTGATAGGCACCGAGGATGGCGACGTCGAGATGGCCGCCGCGCACCATGGCAAAACTGTCGGCGTGGTGGAAGAAGGACGCACCAGGCCTCAGCGTCACCGGCCTCTTGCCGGCATTGATCAGATCCCAGTCCTCTTCGCCGACAGCTGGCGCTTCACCGAAGTTCAAGATACCGTTCTCGGTATGGAAGATCGCCTGCCGACCGGGCGGCTGGTAGCGGGCCACCATCTCGGGAAAGCCGATGCCGAGATTCACATAGGCGCCATCGGCAATATCCTGACCGGCACGCCAGGCGATCTGAGCATTGGAAAGCTTGATGTCTTCGCGAGTTGTCGGAGGTTGGGTATCGACGGTCATACGTAGGCCACTCCGGCTCGAACGAGCTCTTCTTCCTGCTGCGGATTGGATATCTCGACGAGACGATCGACGAAGATGCCCGGCGTGACGACATGTTCGGGATCGATCCCGCCCGCAGGCACGACCTTCGAGACCTGTGCGATCGTCTTTGCAGCCGCCATGCACATCAGCGGATTAAAGTTCCGGCCGGCTTTGTTGTAGGTGAGATTGCCGTGCAAGTCACCGATATGCGCCTTCACGATCGCAAAATCGGCCTTCAACCAGCGTTCCTGGACATAGTGCCTGCCATCGAATTCGGCGACTATCTTGCCTTCGGCAAGCTCGGTGCCGTAGGCCGTCGGCGTGTAGAAAGCCGGGATGCCGGCACCGGCGGCGCGGATGCGTTCGGCAAGCGTCCCCTGCGGCACAAGTTCCAGCTCGATCTCCCCGGCGAGGTATCTTTGCGTGAAGGCACGCGGATCCGAGGAACGCGGGAAGGAGCAGATCATTTTCCGCACCATGCCGGCGTCGATCATCGCGGCGATGCCGATGCGGCCGTTGCCGGCATTGTTGTTGATGACAGTCAGGTTCTTCGGTCCCTTGTCGATGAGGGCGTGGATAAGCTCGATCGGAGCCCCAGAACCGCCGAAACCACCGATCATGATGCTGGCGCCGTCACTGATTTCGCAGACGGCTTCCGCCGCGCTCCTGATTGTCTTGTCCATGCGGGATCTCTCCTTGCCGAATAGGCGGGACACGCTCCTCCCATGCCCATGATCACGAATAGTGCGAGACGAAATCAGCGGCAAGACATTTTGTGCGGTATTTGACTTTTGTTCATATATCGCACAGAATTCTGATTGGAGGTCAAAATGCGGGAAACGGATTTCGTCAGCGGCTTTGCCCGCGGCTTGAAAGTCATCGAAGCCTTCGGTGAGACGCACCAGCGTCTGTCGATCACAGAAGCGTCCAAGCTCGCCGGCCTTGACCGCGCCACCGTCCGCCGCTCGCTTCTGACGCTCGCAGAACTCGGCTATGCGGATTACGACGGAAAGTTCTTCACATTGACGCCGAAGATCCTGCGCCTCGGCCATGCCTATCTCTCGGCAACACCCTTGCCCCTGCAGATCCAACCGCATCTCGACCAATTGTCCGAAAAGGCCGGGCAGAGCGCCTCGGCCTCGGTTCTCGATGGCAGCGAGATCGTCTACATCGCCCGCGCCTCGCAACGCCGCGTCATGTCAATCAATCTGACGCCCGGCAGCCGCCTGCCTGCCTATTGCGCCTCGATGGGCCGCGTGCTGCTCGCAGCACTGCCTGAAAGCGAAGCGCGTGCTATTCTTAGCCGGACGGACTTGAAGCAGAACACGCCGAACACCAAGACCGACCCGGAAGACCTGATTGCCGAATTCCGCCGCATCCGGTCGAAAGGCTATGCCATCATCGATCAAGAGCTTGAAATCGGACTTTGCTCCATTGCCGTTCCGGTCGAAAACGATCGAGGTCAGACGGTTGCGGCAATCAACATCGGAGCGCCGGCAGCCCACGCCCCTGCATCGGAAATGGCCGGGCGCTATCTGCCTCTTTTGCAGGAGACGCAAAGGGCCTTGCGGCTGATTTTGCGATAGCGGTGCGAAAGCCCTTCGCCACAGGCCGACGCGAAGTCATACCCCGAGCCTCGTCCGCTCGGCCATACGCCATATGCGCGGCGTCTCGCCCGTCCGTTTCAGAAAGAAGCGTGAGAAGTAGGCCGGATCGGCAAAGCCCAACCGGTAGCCGATCTCCTGGACGCTGCCGAAGGTGAAGACCAGTTCGCGTTTTGCCTCGTCCGTCAGCTTGCGGGCAATAAGCTCGTGCAGACTATGTCCCGTTGAAGCCTTGACGATGCGGTTCAGATGCGTCGGTGAGATGCCGAGCGCGCGAGCGTAAAAGGCGGCCGGCTTATGTCCCCTTAGATGCTGCTGCATCAGACCGCTTAGAACCTCCATGCGTCGGCTATTCTCATCGGCCATCTCACGCTCGGTACCTTCGCAAATCCGCGCCGTCAGTTGCAGTGCGGAAGTCAGATAGGCATCCAGCAGATCGTTCCGGCCGCTCCGCCGTCCCGAAAATTCTTCTCCCAACCGCGTCAGCGTCTGCGCCACGTAAGCAGCATCCTCGTTTTGCATATCGAGCTCCGTCAGGTGCGGTTTCGCCAGCCACTCCCCGAACCAGCTGCGATCGCCCGGTGTGGCCTTCAGATGCGAGGCGAGCACCGTGATAACAAAGCCATCGATGTCCTTCGAAAAGCGGAAGCCGTGCCTCAGGCCGGGCGGTACGGTGATCACCGAGCGCGGATGGATTGCATGCCGCTCCTGGCCGAAGATCGCATCGCCCGATCCGGCATTGATGTACAAGATCTGAAGGAAGTTCTCATGCCGATGCAGCCGGATTTCCCAGTGATGAAGGCTGCTGCGCGATGGAATTGTCTCGCAATGCACCCAGAAATCCGGCTTCTTGCCGGCACTCTCGCCATAGAGCTCATAGGTCGGAACGAATTTCGTCATCGCACGCCCATCCCTTGATGTTCGATTTATGCAATTCCTCGGATGAAAAGTCCATTGCCGGGGCTGTCGCCTGAGAGGAGAATTTGACGAAAGACAAGCGCCGGGAGGAAGCATGCGCACACAGGTTGCGATTATCGGCTCCGGACCATCTGGACTTCTGCTTGGTCAGCTTTTGACGGAGGCCGGGATTGAAAACGTCATTCTGGATCGGGTCGGCAAGGACTACATTCTGGGACGCGTTCGTGCCGGGGTCTTGGAGGAAGGCACGGTTAATCTTATGGATCAGGCAAAGGCCGGCGCCCGAATGCATGCCGAAGGCCTGCCGCATGACGGCTTCTCGCTTGCCTTCGACGGTCGCGATCACCGCATCGATCTCTTTGGGCTTACCGGAGGAAAGCGCGTCATGGTCTATGGCCAGACGGAGCTCACACGCGACCTGATGGACCATCGCGAAAAGAGCGGCGCGTTGACGATCTACGACGCGGCTGACGTCCAGCCGCACGAGTTCAACGGCCGGCTCCCCTGCGTCACCTACAACAAGGACGGCACCACGCATCGTATCGATTGCGATTTCATCGCCGGCTGTGACGGCTTTCATGGCGCAAGCCGCAAAGCCCTTCCGGAAAGTTCGCTGCGCGCCTTCGAGAAGGTCTACCCCTTCGGTTGGCTCGGCATCTTGGCTGACGTGCCGCCGGTCAGCCCCGAGTTGATCTATGCCAACCATCCTCGCGGCTTCGCGCTCTGTTCGATGCGCTCGCAGACCCGCAGCCGCTATTACATCCAGTGCCCGCTCGATGAAAAAATCGAGAACTGGGGCGACGACCGTTTCTGGGCGGAACTCCGCCGCCGCCTTCCAACCCACCACGCAGACGCAGTGATCACCGCACCGTCGTTCGAAAAGTCGATCGCACCGCTTCGATCCTTCGTCTCCGAGCCGATGCGTTTCGGCCGGTTGTTCCTGGTCGGGGATGCCGCCCATATCGTCCCGCCGACAGGCGCCAAGGGCCTCAACCTCGCCGCCAGCGACGTACACTACCTTGTCGGCGGCCTTATCGAGCACTACCAGGATCGCTCGAATGCCGGTATCGATGCTTATTCCGAGCGCGCGCTCTCCCGCGTCTGGAAAGCCGTCCGCTTCTCCTGGTCAATGACGAGGATGATGCACCGGTTCCCCGATACGAGCGACTTCGACCAGAAGATCCAGGAAGCCGAACTCGACTATTTGACCCATTCGCAGGCAGCGGCGACAGCGCTTGCGGAAAACTATGTTGGACTTCCCTACTAGGCGAAGCGTTTCGCTTCAAGCGGTCCCGCTGAAAAGATCTCATCGGCCCGCTTGAGACGCTAGACGGCGGCCTCAGCTTCGGCCGGCAAGCTTGGCCACACGACCTCCGAATGCGGCCGGCGGGGATGCCTGATGGCGCATGCAGCCGAGCCCTACATGCTGGACCAATGGCAGAGCCGGTCCGGCTCTTCGATAAGCCGCGATGAGTTTGCCAGGTCCGTCGAACGTCAAGAAGATCTCGCACTTTCGATTTTGTCGGACGGTGGTTCGAGGATCGGACGACATCTGGCCGACATGGTCAATCTGTTCGATCCGGAGATCATCGTCGTGGGCGGAGAAGCCGTGCAATTCGGTGATGCGCTACTCGATCCGGTCCGCAAAACAATGGAGGTTTCACCAAGCCGGAATTGGTCGCCGACTGGGTTCCGAGTTCCTGGGCACGGGGCTGCCGCGCTCGCGACGCAGATCATTTTCGACTTCGAACGCTCACCGAGTGGTCGATGGGCTGCGGAAGCCCCGGGATTTGGCGGGATCGCTCGTTGAGCAGCTGCGCGCTCGACGCTCCCCCGGGCAACCGTCGAGCGGCATTATGCGCTACGAGTGTCTGTCTTCAGGCTAGATGCCAAACAACAACGATCCGCGGGTGCCAGGTGGCCGAAATCAATTTCCAAGCGGCTAACTCCTATGTCTTTCAGCAGGTGATCATTCAGAGCCGAAAGCGCACAACTGATGGCTGGCGGTTCCCCCCTGCCGCCAAACGTTCCAATGACGGCCCGCAATATCTTGAGCGGCATCCACTCCACCGTTCGGAGCGGCCGTTTTGTGGCTGACGTCATTTGCAATGCTCTCCAATTTGGTGCGGCTGCAATTTGCGAACTCTGCAGAGGTGGACGGCGTGAGGCTAGGCAATCACCGGTCCCTTTTGCCTTGGGCCGGCAAGTGAACTCCGCCGGATGTTTTCACGGACGAGGCACTGCCGTCCTAATGCAGGCCGCCCCTGCTGAGTCTACGATCGCCAGATTTACAGCCGTGCTTCGAGGATCAGGTTGAACGGCGTTTCCATAGCGCGGCGGAAACGGGTGAAGCCCGCCTTGCGGAAGACTCCTGCCAGGCGGGCTTCGCCGGCCTGCGCACCAAGTACCATACGGCCGCCATCTGCAATTGCGTGGGCGCAGCAGATCGTCGTGGAAGCCGCATAATACATTCTGGCAACCGGTGAGATATTGTCTTCCACCCGATCATTGGCGAAGGGTTCCACGAGTACGACCGTACCATCTGGTGCAATTGCCTTAGCGGCATGTGCGGCCGCGGCAACGGGATCTCCCATATCGTGCAGGCAATCGAAGAAGCAGATCAGGTCGTAGCCGGTTCCTGGATAGTTGTCGGCCGGAGCTGCCGCGAAGGTTGCCTGCTGCGAAACGCCTGTCATGGTGGCAACCTTCCGGGCTTCGATCAGGGAGCCCTGATGAGTGTCGAAGCCACAAAATCTCGAAGCCGGAAATGCCTTGGCCATGAGGGCGGTGGAATGTCCGTGTCCGCAGCCGATGTCGGCCACAAATGCCCCGGCCTTGAGTTTTTCGACGACTCCTTCGAGAGCCGGCAGCCATTCGGCAACCAGGCTCGCCTTATACGCATTGCGGTAGAAGGCGGCAACTCCGCAATAGAGACGTCCGTCATGGTCGCCCCACGGTACGCCGTTGCCAGTGCGGAAGGCCTCTACCGCCTTGTCCTCGTCCGCCCACATTGAAGCAGGGACTGCCCAGGCGTTAGGAATGAAGACAGGGCTATCCTCGTCGGCAAGGACAAGCGCTTGCTCCGGCGTGAGCTCATATGTACCGCTGATCGCGTGGTAAGCGACATAGCCGCCAGCGACCTGCGAATTGAGCCATTCGCGAACGTAGCGTTCGGCGCATCCGGCGCGGCGGGCAAGCTCGTGCGATGTAAGCGGGCCTGCTTCGGCCATTGTCTTATAAAGGCCGAGCCGGTTTCCAAGACTCACCATCACGCCGCCATAGCCGGCCGAAAGATCTCCGACCACGCGCGAAAGAAGCGTATCTAGCTTTGCAGAATCGATCGTGCTGATTTGGACATGTCCCATTTCAATTCCCCTGTTCAAGAGCCTTCGGAAGCGGAGGGCGGGGAGAGCATCGCAGTTTTAGGGAGTGCCCGGCAGAGCGGAACTGTCCAGAAACGGGCCGATCGTGCCACATCACCGGGGCGTGGCGCGGTTGCCCCATCCGCGTTATCGTGTCGTCCTTGCGTCAAAGGAAATCTAACATGCTGCAAAACGCCGAGCAGACGGGTCCGGAGCCGCTCCATGTCAGCCTCATCGCTATTCCCGAGGCCGTGGTCTCGACGCTGAGTGGCATCTTCGACGTGATGAACGCCTTTGTTATTATGCCTCCGCTAGGCGACGCACAGCGCAGCACGCCACCGTTCCAGGTCGAGATTGTTGGGCTCGAATCCGGGCCGCTGTCGCTTGCCAGTCGCGTCCCCGTCATGGTCCAACGCAGCATTGCCGCGCTTGATACGACCGACATCATTATCGTCCCTTCCATCCTGCTTGGCCCGGAGGGCTGGCAAAAAGGTCGACACCCGGAACTAGTAGAATGGCTTCGAGCCATGCACCGGCGCGGCGCGCTTCTATGCTCGGCTTGCTCCGGTGTTTTCCTGCTCGCCGAAACAGGGCTCTTCGATGGCGCAGAGGCGACGGTACATTTCGGTTACGCCAACGCCTTCGCGGCAGGTTTTCCGCAGATCCATATCCACCCTGAGCGGGTTCTGGTCGTCTCGGGCGAGCGCGAAGAACTTATAAGTTCAGGAGCCTCCATGACCTGGCATGATTTGGTCCTCTACCTGATTGCTAGACATGCGGGAGCGACCGCCGCACAGGCAGTTGCGCGATGCTTTGCCCTCCAATGGCATCAGGACGGACTTACGCCCTACATGGTATTCGAGGGGCGCAATGATCATGGAGACGTCGCTGTCCAGGCGGCTCAGGAATGGGTGGCCACGCATTTCCCCGTGGCGAGCCCGCTTGAGGAAATGATCCGCCGCTCCGGACTTGCCGAGCGCACCTTCAAACGCCGTTTCACAACCGCGACCGGATTGAGCCCGATTGCCTATGTGCAGCGCCTAAGGATCGAGGACGCGAAACGCCGTTTGGAGCGGACGGAGGCATCGGTCGACGAGATCGGCTGGCAGGTCGGTTACGAGGAACCGGCTTTTTTCCGCCGTCTCTTCAAGCGAGTCACCGGCTTGACGCCAGGGGGCTATCGACGGCGTTTCAGAATTCCTGAGTATGCACAGACCCGTGTAAGGGATTAAGGTGCTCGACTAGGCCGTTGGGCACGTTACCCTTGTCTGCGGCAAATTCCTCGCTCATCGCTGAGGTTGTCGGAGCAGTCTATGAAATCCGGCCGATCTCGCTTTATCTTCCTGGTGGGCCACTGGCATCGGAGGACCGGGTTGGGTGGGCGTCGCGCCGCAGCATTTACCCCGCTGCGACGCCTGGTGCGACACGTTTCTGGGCAAAAGGCCACAAATGAGCCAGCTCTATCTGTTGGATGGATGCGATTCCGCCGTTTTACTAACAGCGTGCCTCGTAGGTCCGTCCGTAGCGATCTCGATACACGCAGTAGCCGCGACGTTCGGTCGAGCGTCCAATCAGGGCGCCGGCCACGCCGCCGGCAACGGCTCCGACCGCAGCACCTTCCCAGCTATTGCTGACGGCCCCGCCGATAACTGCTCCGGTGCCGGCCCCGATGGCCGTTCCCCTCTCCGTCGCTGTGCAGGATGCCAGGGCACCAACGAAGGCGCTGGCAAGGACGATATTTCTCATCATTTTGAACGCCTCCTTATCTGCCGATACTACTGCTGCGCGGGAGAGGCCGGCGGCGTAGCCGGTGCCGGCGTCGCGTTGTTATCAGCTGGTGCCATCGGCTTTGCCGGACCAGGGGTTGGCTCAGAATTCGTGGTGGATGCCGTGGGCTGCGGATCCGTATCCGGAGCACCGCTCCACAGGGTGTAGGCAACCGCAATCACGGCGATTGCTGCAATGGCGGCGGCCCAGCCCACCCATGCGCTGGATCGGGCGTGCTCCACCGGTGTCGTGCGCAGGTCCAGATCGGGGTTCGGGGTCGTTGTGCGATTAGGATCGTTCGGATTGTTAGGGTCGTACGTCATCTTCATTCTCCGCTTTCTGATGAATAAGGGAAGCGTTGGATGGCTTGTTTGTTCCGCTAGCGCTCCGGCCCGATCTCCTGTGTCGGACTTCGGTCTGAGATCAATCGGACTTTGGCCCCATGAAAAACCAAGTCCAAAGTCTTTCTGAACTTCAGACCGTGGTCCCGGCTCGGGAACGTCATTCACTGCCCGGCATTGGGGTGGCGTGACGGAAGAGCGGTCAAAGGAGGTTTGCAATGAAGGACGATGGATCCGCCCGTGGCAAAAGTGGCTGGAGCGTGGCGGCCGTCGTCATTGTCGTCGCCCTTGCCGCCTTGCTCCACGTCTATGGTCAACTCCTGTCGGGCGACAGCGAGCAATTGACGAGGAGTCTTCGCGAACCCGCGGCTACCGCCGATGGAGGCTAACGGGATCGAGAAGCACACGAGTTGACCCGCGGGGGCTCCATCCTCCGGTCGACTTTTCGATTGTTTGGCGACGAAGCGCGACAACGCATTCTCGCCGCTGCAGACCGATGTTGCTATGAAGGATCTGTGTTCATTCAATCGTAGACCAATATCTGGGGCCTCGTCGGCATGAAAGAGGCCGCAGCACGCGCTGAGAAAACGCAGCACCGAGATGCAGGTGATGGTCGAGCGACAGTTAAACGCCTAGAGTTCGGCACCTCAGATCCTAACGATGGTCCGATCCGCGGTCGCAACAACTGCCTCACGGAATGCAGTTCTTTTCAATGTCATTTGCCACAAACCTTGCAGCACGGTTCCAGGCTTCGCCCGTATCGCCTCGATACGTTATAAAACGGTCGCAGGTGGGCTTGTTGGTGTGGATGTCCAACAGGACATACTTCGCCCAGCCCACCAAGGTGCTCATCTTGTGAATCTCGCCTATGAGCAAGTAATTCGCGCCAGCCGTTTTCGCCTCTTTCGAAAGCTCCGCGATCCCCGGTTCGCGCGCCGTGCACCGCCCATTCTGGCAAGCCAACGAAGTGATGCTGATCTTGCTACGTTTCGAGAGACTGTCGCGTAGGGTTGAGACAAACGCCGTCAACCGAGCGTCGTGGTCGCGGAGCTGGTGACCCGCTTCGCCGGACGTGTCCTTAAAGTCAAAATTGGCAACGGCTAACGTTAGCGGTTCAATCGTGTCTGCAACGGCGACTGATGCAAAGGCGCTGGCACACGCCAACGATGTGGCGGCCCACCAACCTGGGAAGCACCATCTCCTTGCAACGTTAGAGCTCGCTTTTACCACGTCCTCCTCCCAACTTAGAATTGACGCCAAGCCAGGGGCAGCGTCCTATGTTGCCTCACGCGAGATGAACGCCGCTGCTATGCCGACGCGTTCATTAACCAGAAGTCTAGTGCAAGGATCGGCCACGATAGCCGCCCGTGATGCACGTCATCGAAAGGGTTTCAGAGAGGTAGCCCACGGCATCTCCGTCTCCGTCGTGTCAAACAGATTGCATAGTGTCGACCGCAACACGGCCCGTAGTCGCCACAAGTACAGCCGAGGGCTCGATTGGAGAACACGGCTCGCGGCTAATTAGTCCGTGCGTGGCGGCGCGATCAGTGTAGGCCGACATCCGCGCCACTTCATCATGCGGAAATCTCGCGCGCGGCCTCCCGGATCGTCTGCATCAAAATAGATAGCGGCAATGAGGGGATGGCATCCGTGCGCATCGTCAGACCCACAGGCCCTTTCGTTTCGCTCGTGTCGATCGGCAGTACCGCCAGCACGCCGTCCTCAATGTCGGCTGCCACAACGCCAGCCGATATGATCCAGATTGCGTCGCTTGACCGCAGGAAGGCGCGGCCGAAAGAATCGGAAACCGTCTCGATCTGGTTCGGCAGGTTTGGTACGCCGTTGGCGATTAGAAAACTTTCCACGAAAGGACGGATGATCGAGGCCCGCGTCGGCATCAGCACCGTGTAATCCGCGAGCGCGCCAAAGGGCGACTGCCTGGTTTTTAGCAGCGGATGGCCAGCCCGGACGGCAAACACCACCTGCTCGGAATAGAGATGCTCAAAGGAAAAGCCTGCCATCTTTTCCGCTCCTGCAAGGCGTCCGACGACAAGATCGAGGTCGCCCACTCGAAGCTGCTCCAAAAGCACCGCATTTTCCCCAGTCACGATCTTAATGCGGCTCCAGGTATTTTCTTTGAGGAATAGCTCCATCGCCTGCGGCATGACGCGCGTCGAAACCGTCGGAAGCGCGCCGATGCGGATCGGCGGAGCATCGCCCACCCGCTCCTGGGTGACGGAATCGAGGCCGTGGCGGAGCGCCGTCAGCGCCGCGCCCGCATGCTTCAGGAACACCTCACCGTACCGTGTGATCTTGATGCCGCGCCCGTCGCGCTCGAAAACCGCAACGCCCAGCACCTCTTCCAGTTCGCGGATCGTCTTTGTCACCGCAGGCTGGCTGACACGCAGGAGTTCAGCCGCCTTCATGACGCTTTTCTGCCGCGCAACCTCGACAAAGGTCTGTAGATGGCGAAACTTGATACGGCTGTCGATCATTGATCACATAACCCAGAAGTTATCGGAAAGCCACGAAATATCATTTTACCTAACCGGATTAAACATTCAATTTCGTGCCAGGAGGAAGTCCCGTGCAATTTGCCCGCGTCAACGATGTCACGATTCACTATCAAATCATTGGCGGCCCTGCCGACAAGCCGGTCATTGTCTTTGCCAATTCGCTCGGCACGGATTTCAGGATCTGGCGCGATGTGATCGTGCGGCTGGCAGGTGATTTCGCAATCGTGCTTTACGACAAGCGCGGGCATGGTCTTTCGGATGTCGGCCAGTTGCCGTATTCGATCGACGATCATGCCTCAGACCTGATCGGCCTCCTGGAGACGCTTGAGGTCGAACGGGCCTTCATCTGCGGCCTTTCGGTCGGCGGGCTCATCGCGCAGTCGCTTTACCAGCAGCGCCCCGACCTCGTGCGCGGCCTCATCCTTTGCGATACGGCACACAAGATCGGCACTGCCGAAACGTGGAACGCCCGCATCGAGGCAGTCGAAAAGAATGGGATCGGCAGCATCGTCGATTCGGTGATGGAGCGTTGGTTTACGCCGGCCTTCCGCCGCCCTGAAAATCGGGCCTATGCCGGCTACTGCAACATGCTTGCCCGCCAGCCCGTCGAAGGCTATGCGGCGACCTGCGGCGCCATCCGCGATGCCGATTTCACAAAAGCCGCAGGCAAGATTGCCGTTCCCACCATCTGCATTGTCGGCGATCAGGACGGTTCGACGCCACCGGACCTGGTGAGGTCCACCGCGCAGCTGATCCCGAACGCCCGCTTTGAAACGATCCGCGATGCCGGTCACATCCCTTGCGTCGAACAACCCGAGGCGCTTACCGCTGTCATCCGCGCCTTCATCGATATCGCCTTGCATGGAGAACCAAGCCCATGAATGAAGCCTCGACCCCGTCCGAACGCTACCGGCAGGGCATGGCGACCCGCCGCGCGATCCTCGGCCACGACCATGTCGATCGCGCCGAAGCAGGCTCGACGGCTTTTGACAAGCCGTTTCAGGAACTGATTACGGAGGCTGCCTGGGGACATGTCTGGTCGCGCCCGACCTTCACGAAACGCGAGCGCTCGATCGTAACGATCGCGCTTCTGGCAGCACTGGGCCAGGATGACGAGACTGCGATGCATGTTCGCGCTACGGCCAATACCGGCGCCAGCCGCGAGGATGTTTGCGAAGCGCTTTTGCACGTGGCGATCTATGCGGGTGTTCCGGCTGCCAATCACGCGATCAAGATCGCCAAACAGGTTTTCGAGCAGATGGACGCCGAAAAGACAGCCTGAGAGGAAGAGATGTCCGATATTTCGAACCGCAAGCCGGAAACCGGCGCCTTCTTTGCCCGCGACCGCGCCTGGCATCCACCGGCCTATGCGCCCGGCTACAAGACCTCGGTGCTGCGTTCCCCACAACGCGCGTTACTGTCGCTCGACGGCACGATTTCAGAGATTACCGGGCCGGTCTTTGGCCATTCGATCATCGGTGAACTCGACAATGACCTGATCCACAACTTCGCCCGCCCCGGCGAGAGTGCCATCGGCGAGCGCATTATCGTTCACGGCCGGGTGCTCGACGAGCGTGGCCGGCCGGTCTCCGGCGCGCTGGTCGAATTCTGGCAGGCCAATGCTGGCGGGCGTTATCGCCACAAGAAGGAAACCTATCTCGCGGCCATCGATCCGAATTTCGGCGGCTGCGGGCGCTGCATCACCGACGAATACGGGCAATACTCCTTCCGCACCATTCGCCCCGGCGCCTATCCGTGGCCGAACGGCGTCAACGACTGGCGCCCGGCGCACATTCATTTCTCGATCTTCGGCCACGGCTTTGCCCAACGGCTGATCACGCAGATGTATTTCGAAGGCGACCCGATGATCTGGAAATGTCCGATCGTCGCCACGATCCCGGACAAGGCTGCGATCGAGCAGCTGATTGCCCCGCTCGACTGGGGCAACACCATCCCCATGGACGCGCGCGCCTACAAGTTCGATATCGTTCTGCGCGGCCGCCGCTCGACCCTGTTCGAAAACCGGCTAGAGGGCAACTGATCATGCAGGAACTCGGCTATCTCAAGGAAACCCCGTCGCAAACGGCAGGTCCTTATGTCCATATCGGCCTGACGCCGAATTTCTGTGATATCGGCGGCATTTACGCACAAGACCTCGGCAGCGCGATGGTCAACGAAAAGACCCTCGGCGAGCGCATCACCGTGACGGGCCACATCTATGATGGAACAGGCGCGCCCGTGCGTGACGCGGTCGTCGAAATCTGGCAGGCCGACAGCGCCGGGCTTTACAACAGCCCATCGGAAATGCGCGGCGCGGCCGACCAGAATTTTGCCGGTTGGGGCCGCTGTCCGACCTGCGCCGAAGATGGCGTTTATAAATTCGAAACCGTCAAGCCTGGCTGCGTGCCCTTCAAGGACGGCCGCACGATGGCGCCGCACATCTCTTTCTGGATCGTCGCGCGCGGCATCAATATCGGGCTCCACACCCGCATGTACTTTCCGGAGGAAGCAGACGCCAACAAGGCCGATCCGCTGCTTGCCCGTGTCGAACACGGCGAGCGCATTGCAACAATGATCGCGAGCCGGGAAGACGCAACCTATACGTTTGATATCCGCCTTCAGGGGGAGAAGGAAACGGTATTTCTCGACATTTGATCAGCATGTAAGATAAGGCGATTTTCCCTCTAATGCAGGCGCTTCCCGCTGGAAGTCGATGCCGCCGACACCCCCGTTTACAACCAAAGAGCGCTGCACACGTGCCGAAACGACGATAGGCGGGTTGTTAAAAATGCTGCACCGCAGTAAGACTTTCGACGGGCTGAACGTTGATGGTGGAAACATGCAGAAAACATTCGGGCACGTCCTGACGGCACACAAGGGTCTTGGTCCAGGTTTTGACTTCCTCAGGATTGCCCTGGCTTTTTCAATCGTATTGGCACATTCATTTTTGCTGACCGGAAATGACGCTTTTTTCCGCTCGAGCCCATTGTGGTTTGCCGAATACGCACTGGTTCCGATGTTCTTCGCTCTCAGCGGTTTTCTGATCGCCGGCAGCGCTCAGCGCCTCAGCCTGAAAAACTTTCTTTTGAACCGGGGACTGCGCATCGTCCCCGCTCTTGCGGTCGATATCGTCGTCTGCGCGCTCATCATCGGCCCGCTGGTGACGACCGTCGCTTTGCGTGACTATTTTCTAGGCGCCGACTTCTACAAGTATTTTCTCAACATCATCGGCTGGATTCATTACAGCCTGCCGGGTGTATTTGAGGAAAACCCGACGCATCGGGTGAACGGAGCTCTGTGGACCGTGCCATGGGAAATCTTCTGCTACATCATCATGTCTGCGCTCATGATCACCTCGATCATCAAGTCATGGCAGAAGCTGGCAGTTTTGACCGGTGGCTTTATCCTGAGCGGGCTTATCGTCCAGTTCTTCGGTCATCTGCTGCCCTATCGCGTAAACCTGGTCTTGAGCACGCTGTTCGTCAGCCGCGGCGCCCAGCTGGTATTTGCGTTTCTGCTCGGGATCTTGGCCTATCAATTGCGGGATTTCATTCCGCATAAAAAATCACTGTTCTTGGCCAGCATGGCAGTTTCCGTCCTGGCGATGCTGTTCTTGAGCAGCCCCTCCATCGAGAGCGTGCCGAACAGACTGGTCGTAATCCCAGCGCTCGTCTATATCACCGTATTTGTCGGTCTGACGCCGGTGCCGCTGCCCTCCGTCTTTCACAAAGGCGACTATTCTTATGGCGTCTATCTTTATCACGACCCCTTTCTTCAGATTTTGATCAGTCTGGCGCCGGGCCTGTTCCTGATCCCGAAAACCGGCGCGCTCGCGCTCTATGCTATCGGCATCTGCGCCGCGATGGGCATCGCTGTCTTTTCCTGGCATATGATCGAAAAGCCGATCTTGGGCATGCGAAAGAAATTCTCGTTCGTTGCAAAGGCGCGAGGCGTCGACGAGAATGGGGATATAAAGATTCTGCCCGTCGAGAAACCGGTAAAGGCATAGTTGGCAAAGGGGCGGACATCCCGTGCGATCTCTGCCGGCATCTTTACAGCCGATGCGGTTCTGCATCGGCAAGCTGGCGGCAGAAATAGGCAAAATCAATGAGACGTCACGTGACCGCATCCGCCTTCGACCACCCATTCCTCAGCGGCCTTTTCGGAGACGACGAGATATCGGCCTATCTTTCGGCCGATGCCGACATCCGCGCGATGCTCTCCTTCGAGGCTGCACTTGCCAAGGCCGAAGGCGCCCAGGGCCTGATCCCGCAAAGGGCAGCAAGTCGCATTGCCGAAGCTTGTCGAGGTTTCACTGCCGACATCGCAGGCCTCAATGTTGCCACCGCCAGAGACGGCGTCGTCGTTCCCGATCTCGTCACGCAACTGCGCACGTCAGTGGGTGGCGAGGCGGCCCAGTATGTCCATTTCGGGGCGACCAGCCAGGACGCCATCGATACCAGCCTGATGATCAGGCTAAAGGCGATCGTCTTTCTTTTTGCCGGCCGGCTCGATGCCATTGTTCGCGCTCTCGACGCGCTCGATCGCCAGTTCGGCCAGAACAGTCTGGTAGGCCATACCCGCATGCAGGCGGCAATCCCGATTGCCGTTTCCGATCGTCTGCGGACATGGCGAGCGCCGCTTGAAGGCTATCACGGCCGGCTAAGGGGACAGACGTTTCCCATCCAGTTCGGTGGCGCGGCCGGGACGCTGGACAGGCTGGGCGGCAAGGCTGCCGCCATTCGCGCGTCGCTCGCCCAGGAACTTGGACTGGCCGACGAGCCTCAATGGCAAAGCCAGCGCGCGCCAATCGCCGACCTTGCCAACCTTTTTTCGCTGATCACCGGCAGCCTGGGGAAGATGGGCCAGGACATCGCCCTTCTGGCGCAGGCAGGCGGCGAGATCGAACTTGCCGGCGGCGGAAGGTCGTCAGCCATGGTGCACAAGCAGAATCCGGTCGGCGCCGAAACGCTTGTCGCATTTTCCCGCTTCAACGCCGCCCAACTTTCAGCCATCCACCAAGCGCTTGTTCACGAACAGGAACGTTCGGGTGCCGCCTGGACACTTGAATGGCTCGTGCTGCCGCAGATGATCATGGCGACCGCCGGCGCCCTGCGGCTTGCGCGTGAGCTGACCGGCAATATCCTGCGCCTGGGGGGTTCGTAGACAGGCTTCCTTCCTCACCCTTCGTCGCAGCCTCAGGAAGATGGGTAACATAATGCACCAGTTATGAATTACCTTATTTATTTCATTTTACATTACCGTTTCGCATGACACACTGACGTGAAATTTAGCTGCGCGCTAAGCCGGCGGTGGAGTCCGCCGTGAAATAAAGGGAGAGGAAAGATGAAACAGCTGGTTCTGGCCGCTGCGGCGGCGATCGTCATGGGTACCGCCGCCTATGCCGACACGATCAAGGTCGGGGTCGTTGGACCGTTTTCAGGTCCGTTCGCGCTGCAAGGCAAGAACTTCAAGGCCGGGATCGACGCTTATATGGCAACGAATGGCGCCAAGATCGGCGACAATACCGTCGAAGTCATATATCGCGATCTGCCGACCGCCGATCCGGCCAAATCCAAGGCGCTTGCCCAGGAACTCGTCGTCAAGGAGAAAGTCCAGTATCTGGCCGGGTTCTATTTCACGCCGGACGCAATGGCCGTCACACCCATCTTGGAACAGGCCAATACGCCGCTCGTGATCATGAACGCCGCAACCTCTGCCATCGTCACCAAGAGCCCTCTGGTCGTTCGTACATCCTTCACCCTTTGGCAAACCTCCATGCCAATCGCCAAGGTCGCTTTCGACAAGGGCATTAAGAAGGTCATCTCGGTTGTCAGCGACTACGGTCCGGGGGTCGACGCTGAAAACGCCTTCAAGGCCGGCTTCGAAAAGCAAGGCGGGGAAATCGTCGAAGCGATCCGCATGCCACTCGCCACCAACGATTTCAGCCCGATCATGCAGCGCATCAAGGATTCGGGTGCTGAGGGCGTCTTTGCCTTCCTGCCGTCCGGTCCGCCGACGCTTGGTTTCGTGAAGTCCTACAGCGAGAATGGCCTGAAAGCCGCCGGCATTCAGCTCTTTGCCACCGGCGACCTGACGCAGGAATCCGACCTTCCGGCGCTCGGCGATGCCGCGCTCGGCATATTGACGACATACCACTACGCGGTTTCGCATGACTCGCCCGAAAACAAGGCCTTCGTTGCGGCCGCCGGCAAGGCACTCGGCAATCCGGCCGAACTCACCTTCCCGGCCGTCGGGGCCTATGACGGCATGCACGTCATCTACAAGATGATCGAGGCAACTGGCGGCAAGCAGGATGCTGAAAAGGCTGTGGAAGCCGTAAAGGGACTTTCCTGGATGAGCCCGCGCGGCCCCGTTTCCATCGATCCCGAAAGCCGCCACATCACAGAAAATATCTATCTGCGCGAAGTCGCCAAGGATGCGGACGGCAAATACATCAACAAGGAAATCCAGACCTTTGAGAAGCAGGGGGATCCGGGTCTGGCGGCGACGAAGTAAGGGGCAAGGCTTTTCACCGGCAGGTGTTGGGGCGGGACGACGTCCTCAACGACGCAGGGCGGGCTTCAGTACCTGCTGAACGAGATAAGGAACACACGGGCCTCATGCAGACTGTCTTCAGCATTGCCGTCGACGCGCTTGCCTATGGCATGGTGCTGTTCGTGATTTCGATCGGCCTTTCGGTCACCATGGGCCTGATGCGGGTCGTTAACCTTGCCCACGGTGCCTTCGCCATGATCGGCGGGTACATTGCCTCCTATGCAGCGCGCGATCTTGGCCTCGGCTATGGCATTGCGGTACTTGTCGCCGTCACTGGAACCATCGTCATCGCCATTCCGATCGAACGCTTCCTCTACCGGCGCATCTACGGCGCGCCGGAACTGACCCAGGTTCTGATGACGATCGGCATCACCTTCTGCATCATCGGCATAGCCAACTACGTCATGGGTCCGACGCTGAAGACCATCCCATTGCCAGACGGCCTGCAGGGCTCCGCCAATCTTGGCTTCCGTACCATTCCGGTGCATCGGCTTTTTGCTATCTTCTGCGGCCTCGCCGTCGCAAGCGCCCTTTGGTACACGATCGAAAAGACAAGTTTCGGTGTAAAACTGCGCGCATCCGTCGATAATGCCGCCATGGCGGCCGCGCTTGGGGTGCGCACGGAGATCATCTATGCACTGAGCTTCGCAGTCGCCGTCGGCCTGGCAGCCTTCGGCGGCGTGGTCGGCGCCGAGCTCTTGCCGGTCGAGCCCTATTATGCGCTGCGCTACATGGTGACTTTCCTCGTCGTTGTCTCGGTCGGCGGCGCAGGCTCGATTCCCGGCGCTCTGATCGCCTGCCTGGTTCTTGGCGGCATCGACACCACGGGCCGTTACCTGATGCCCGAATACGGGGAATTCTTCTTCTATCTCGCCGTCATTGCAATCATCTGCGTTTTTCCGCGCGGCTTTGCCGGAAGGGTGAAGTAGGATGACGCTCGCCATGGACACGCAAACCACGACAGCAGTACAAATCCGGCGCAATCGCTTTTTCGGCCGCGATACAGCCGGCATTGCCGCAATCGTCGCGCTCGCCAGCATCGGCTATTTACTCTTCCCGGATAACCTTGCGCTGCTGACGCGCGTCATCGCAATCGCATTGCTCGTTCTCTCGCTCGATCTCGTCACCGGATATTGCGGTGTGGCGACGCTCGGCCATGCAGCACTCTTCGGCTCGGGCGCCTATGCAGCTGGCATCGTCTCGGCCCATTTCGGCATCACCGATCCTCTTTTGATGACGCTTGCCGGTATCATCGGTGGCGCTGCTGCGGGCCTCGTCTGCGGCATCGTCATCCTGCGTGCCCACGGCCTGCCGCAGCTTGTCCTTTCGATTGCGCTCATCAACCTCTTCCACGAATTCGCCAATAAGGCATCTTCCTGGACCGGCGGCAGCGACGGCCTGTCCGGCATCTCGGCCGATCCGATCTTCGGCACCTTCGAGTTCGACCTTTACGGCCATACCGCCTATGTTTTCGGGGTGATCCTGCTGCTTGTCGTTTTCATTCTTCTGCGCCTTGTGGTGCGTTCGCCCTTTGGCATGCTGTGCCGCGGTATCAAGGAAGATGCCTTGCGCATCCGGGCCATGGGCGCCTCGCCGAAAGCGGCGCTGATGAAGATGTATGTCATTTCCGGCGCCGTCGCCGGTGTTGGCGGAGCGCTCAATGCCATCTCCACACAGGTGGTCGGTCTCGACAGCCTCTCCTTCACGCTTTCGGCCGAAAGCCTCGTGATGCTCGTTCTCGGCGGCACCGGCTCGCTCTTCGGCGCGCTCTCCGGCACCGTCATCTTCATGCTCTTCGAAGATTATGTTTCGGCTGCAAACCCGTTCCACTGGCTGACGATGGTCGGCGCGCTACTGGTCGCTGTCGTTCTCTTCGCTCCGAAGGGCCTTTATGGGACTGCGACTGCCTTTTTCGTCCGCCGGAAGGAGACCGCGCAATGAGCCCCGTCTTCGAAGTCGTCAACCTCAGGAAATCCTTCGGTGGCCTCGTGGTGACCAATGATGTATCTATCTCGGTGGCAGCAGGTGACCGCGTCGCGCTCATCGGCCCGAACGGCGCTGGCAAGACCACTTTCGTCAATCTCGTCACTGGCAACCTTTCGCCCGACGCCGGCGATGTCCACCTCGGCGGCGAGAGCGTGACGAGAATTGGTGCGGCGGGCCGCGTCAGGCGCGGCCTCGTCCGTTCCTTCCAGGTCACACGGCTCTTCCAGGAAATGACGCCGGCCGAACACGTAGCGCTTGCGATCCTGCAGCGTGACGGACTCACTGGCCGGATGTTCGGCAACTATCTCGCGATGCCGGACCTCATGGCAGAAGTCACCGATCTGCTCGGCACGCTCGGCCTTGGCGATCTCATGTGCCGCAGGGTCAGTGAAATTGCTTACGGACAGCAGCGTCTCCTCGAGATTGCCGTCGCCATGGCACTGAAACCGAAGGTGCTGTTGCTTGATGAACCTGCTGCCGGCGTGCCGCAAAGCGAGACCGCCCGGATCGAGCAGGCGCTCGCCGGTCTGCCGACCGATCTCGCGGTGTTGATGATCGAGCACGACATGGACCTCGTGTTCCGCTTCGCCAGGCGTGTCATCGTGCTTGCGGCAGGCACCATTATCTTCGACGGCTCGCCGGTCGAGGTCACCAAGGATGCCCGCGTGCGCGAGGCCTATCTCGGGAGCTATGCCAATGCCAGCCACGCCGCTTGAGGTCGACAATCTCTCCGCTGGCTATGGACCGACGCGGGTTCTCGAAAACGTCTCATTCGCCGTGGCCGCAGGCGCCCGCCTTGCCATCCTTGGCCGCAACGGAATGGGCAAGACAACGTTGCTTGCGACGCTTGCCGGACAGACCAGGCGCTATGACGGCCGCATCCGCCTCGGCTCGGCAGACCTCACCGCCATGGCCAGCTCGGCTCGCGCCCGTCAAGGGCTCGGTTATGTGCCGCAGGCGCGCTGCATCTTCCCGACGCTGACGGTTGAGGAAAACCTCTTCGTCGGCCTCAAAGGACGGCCGAAGACGGCGCTCGAAGAGGCATACGCGATGTTTCCACGTCTGAAGGAGCGCCGCCGCAATCTCGGCGGCCAACTCTCCGGCGGCGAACAGCAGATGTTGTCGACTGCCCGCACGATTCTCGGCCGCCCCTCCGTTCTGCTGCTTGACGAACCCCTGGAAGGTCTCGCACCTATCATCTGCGAAGAGTTGATGGCCGCGTTTTCCGAACTCGCCAAGACCGGCGACATGACGATCCTGCTTGTCGAACAACGCATCCAGAGTGCGCTCGACTTCGCCGATCAGGTCATCATCCTCGAACGGGGGCGCCTTGCCTGGACCGGCACGTCCGAGGCGCTATCGACGGATCACGCCGCCGTGGAACGTCTGCTCGGGGTCGGCGGGCTGCACTAGGTCACGTGGCGTGGCGCCTCGTCATTCGTTATGTCGAAAGCCGCGTCATAGGTGACTGTGCCGGACGGCATTTCACCGCTGAAACACAGTGCCTGAAAATATTCGGTCGGAACACCTGCAAGCCTGAGGCGAGCATCCGCCTTGAAGCCGAACCGGCCGTAATATTTGGGATCGCCAAGCAGGACGCATCCCGTGGCGCCGAGTTTGCGGATGGATGCAAGTCCATCCTTCACCAGACCAGTACCGATCCCCTCGCCCTGCCTTTCGGGTGTGACCGCGATTGGTCCGAGGCCGTACCAGCCCAAATCCCTGCCGTTGATCATCACCGGTGAGAACGCGATATGGCCGACGATACGGCCTTCATCTTCGGCAACGAGCGTCACGGAAAGCGCTCTGTTCCCGCGCAGGGCATCGACAATTGCTGCTTCCGTCTGGCTGCTGTAGGCCTTGCCGGAAAACGCCGTACTGACAAGCCCGCGGATCGCCGGGATATCGGCTTTTGTCTCGTTGCGGATGCGCATGACGAACCTCCGTTGCAGTCCCGCACATAACAGACCGGAGCGCCTTGCGTCAAAACGATGCTTGCATCGACCCAAGGAGTCCTCTTCAATCGGGCACCGCGATAATGGAGCCCCGCTTGTCTTTCCCCTTATTCGACCTCACCGGCCGCCGAGCGCTTGTTACCGGCTCCAGCCAGGGCATCGGTCATGCGCTGGCCCTCGGCCTTGCAGAACACGGCGCTTCCCTCAACGCAACCGGCAACGTATCAGAGACCTGACAATATGATGGCCCTGCAATCGTTTGATCTCAATCTTGTGACATTCAATCCGACGAAGATGGGCTAGAAAAAGCGGAGAATTGTATTTTCGCCCCGGAAGAGCCACCTAATAGAGCAAGAGATGTCCGCCGACTTTCAGACACCGGCATTTCCGTTTACGCAACGCAAACCATATCCGGCGGCTTTCGGATCCAACTCCTGTGCCTTAGGAAAATCTACTCCTTCTGCTGCTAGCGATTGGGACAATAGGCAAGATAGAGGCACCCCGGCAGAATTCCGCACTTCGCATCAGGGTTAAACTATGATTACGATAGCGCTGTGCGGGAGCCCGATTTTGAAGAACCATGAGTAACGATCAGTTTCAGGTAAAATTTTGGGGCGTTCGCGGCAGCATCCCGGTATCGGGCCCCGAGTTCGATCACTACGGCGGCAACACCACCTGCATCGAACTGCGCTGCGGCGGCCACCGGTTGATCTTCGACGCGGGCTCGGGTCTGCGCGAGGCCGGGCTTGCGATGCTCAACGAAGGGGTCACGCAGGTCGATCTGTTCTTCAGCCACTGTCACTACGACCACATCATTGGATTGCCCTTCTTCAAGGCGATTTACTATCCCTCGATCAATCTCAACATCTGGTCCGGCCATCTCGACGGCAAGATGAGCACCAAGGATATGGTCGATCAGTTCATCAGCCCGCCCTGGTTTCCGGTAAAGACCGATATCTGCCAGGCAACGATGAACTTCCGCGATTTTCATGCCGGCGACATGCTTTCTCCGCGCGATGGTGTGCGCATCAAGACCTACAAGCTGAACCATCCCGGCGGGGCGATCGGCTATCGCATCGAGTGGGGCGGCCGGATCGTCGCGCTTGTCTTCGACGTCGAGCATATCCCCGGCACTTATGACCCGGTGTCTCTGGAATTGATGAAGGATGCGGATCTGGCGATCTACGACTGCACCTACAACGAAGACGAGATGCAGCGCTTCAAGGGTTTTGGCCATTCGACCTGGCAGCACGGCATCGAATTGGCCAAAATGGCGGGAACGAAACGCTTCGCGCTCTTCCATCACGCGCCATCACGCACGGACGAGCAGCTCGGCCAGATGGAAAAGAATGCCCAGGCGGCATTCCCCGGCGCCTTCGCCGCGCGTGACAATCAGGTCGTCGACATCTGATCTTTCAGAAGCTCAGCTGCCGGTTTCCATAAAATCGCCTGATGAGTGTTGGCCTCAGCGAGAAATGCCTCGGTAAATTTCCACGCCGTCTCGTCATGCGCGAGGTGATGGGTCAGCAAACCGACCGGCTCGTTTCGGCCTTCGAAGCGGTCCTGCAGTTCTCCCACAAGTTCGCTTACAACTTCGTCATGTGGCCGACCGACGCGCGGCCCCTTTCCGTCGGCTCGCCGTCCCATGATGTCGATATGGGTGTTAAGGAGCGGGATCGCCGCCTCCGCAGTCGCCCGGCCGAACGTCGACATGCATTCGAAACCAAGAGCCGGGAGCTTGGGAACAAGGCTGCCGTCGATGCGGTTCCATGGCGGCACCAGCATGGGAATGAACCTGGCCGGATGCAGCCGCTGCAGCGTCAGGAAGCCTTCATGAAGTTCGCCAAGCACGGCCTCCGCCTGCCGGTGTCCGCCAAGTTCCTGCTTTTTTTCTTGCGGCGACGCGTAATTGTCATGCGACCAGCCATGTACGGCAACGCTGACCCCGCTCGTACCCGAAAGCCGTTGAGAAAGTGCTGGACCGGTCTTTGCCGGGATGACGGCAACGGTCACCGGCGTCTCATGCGCGCTTGAGAGGCCGAGCAATCTGTCGAGCGCCGCCGTCGGCTCGATCGCATCGTCATCGCGCCACCAGAAGCGGGCCACCCTTCCAGCCTCCCGCCAGCGCGCGAGTTCCTCACGGAGGGGTTTCCAGATCGAACTGCCGCTCATGGTTCAACTCGTGCGTATCGTTTCAGTATTCTGTCGAGGTCTAAGGCAGCGATCTCCAGCGATCGCTCCTCAAGCACGAAGTGCCGCGCCGCCGCACCCATCTCCTGGCGTCGCGCCGGATCGTCCAGCAGGCGGCCGATGGCGGCGGCAAAGGCGTCGACATCGCCATCCGCCGTCAATATGCCGGTCACCCCATCCTCAATGACCGCGGGCACGCCCGCGGTCCGCTGCGCCACCACAGGCAGGCCGGCCGCCTGCGCCTCGAGATAGGCAAGGCCATAGGCTTCACCGCAACCGGGCCAGACATAGATCCCCGATCGAGCAAGCAGACTTGCGACGTCTGACGCACTTCGTTTGCCCAGCCAATCGATTCGGGCGGGCGCGAAATTCGAAAACAGCGCCTCGACTTGCGCCCGCATCGGGCCATCGCCGATGATGCCGAGCGTCCAGGCCTTGTCTTCGATTGCGCGCAGTGCCGCAGCCAGCACCTTATAACTCGCCATCTTGTCGCCGGCGCGCATCATGGCGACCGTCACGAGCCGTTTCGAATCCGGCAGCAGATCGATGTTTTTGATCGATGCCGTGTCGATGAACGGCTTGATTGAAGCAAGCCGGGCCTCGGGAACGGCCTGCGCGATCCCTGCTCCGTCGCGTTCCGTGAGCACGACGTTGACCGCCGCCTGCCGGATTGCCGCCGCGACTGTCGCCTGCGCCGATGCCCAGCCGCTGGCGTCGCGTTTGCGGGAATAGGACGCCTCGGCAGTCACATAGGGAATGCCGAATTCGGCCGCAAGCACGGGTCCGAAAGGATCCGGCGATTTGTAATACGGGTGATAGCAGAACCACAGATGCGGTTTTGGTCCACGGCGCCATGTGCTCTTTAGCCGGAAAAGCTCCGCCTGCCGCTCGCCCTCAAGCATAGCTGCCGCCTCGGGAGTTGGCGCAAAATTGCGGAATTCGGAGGCGATCTCGACCGAATGACCGCAACGATGCAGCGCCTTTACAAGCAGCCGTGCCATCAGGCGGTCGCCGGATGGTGTCGGATGGTTTGGGGATTTCAGCGGCGCGTAAAATGCAATCCGCATCAAGACGCTCCATTGAAAAAGCGCTTTATTGCGCCGCCCATCCAGCCTATCGCAAAAATTACCGCTATTTGTCCGTTTCCTTAAAAGTTACTGATAAACATATGGAATGTGATCGTGGCTGGAGAAGATGGCATTTCGCTTTCACCCCAACATCTCTAGAGCATGATCCTCGAAGCTGTGAAACGGTTTTCCGCAGGTCAAAACGTCAAGAACGGAAATGAATGGCAACCATCGCGGATATAGGCATTTTTTCGGAGCGCAACATCCGGCGCGCCCGGCTCGGTTCAGGCCTTGTCATGTTCACTTTCGTGGTCCTCCACCTGTCGAACCATGCACTCGGCCTCATTTCGGTCGCTGCTGCCGATGACGGCCGCCGCCTGTTTGTCGCCCTTTGGCGAAATCCGGTCGGCACGCTGATCTTCTACATCGCGATCTTCATTCACATCGCTCTGGTGCTTCGCTCGCTCTACATGCGTCGCAGCCTGGTCATGCCAAACGGTGAAATGGCCCAGATCGTGCTCGGCCTCGCCATCCCGCTGCTCCTGATCGATCATGTGATCGGAACCCGTATCGTCAATGAACTCTACAGATATGCCGACAACTACGAAACGGTCGTTCGCCAGCTGTGGATCGTCTCCTTCGGCAACGGCATCCGGCAGGCAGTCGCCCTTATCGTCGTCTGGATCCACGGCTGCATCGGCTTGCATTTCTGGCTGCGCTACCGGCCTTGGTACGACGGACTTGCACCGCTGCTTCTCGCGCTTGCCATCCTGCTGCCCGTGCTATCGCTGCTCGGCTTTATCGAGATGGGCCGCACGATCGCCGAGCCGGACTATGAGGGTCTTGTCGACACCGGGCGCTATCAGGAGAACCTGAATACCCGCTATTACTCCGACCCGCACGCCCAGCGGCAGATCGCGATGATACGCGCCGGGCTCTATGGCAGCTTCTCGCTGGCGCTTCTGTCCGTCGTCGCCGCGCGCACCCGCCGCAAGTGGAAGGAGCGCACTGACCAGATTGCCGTGCACTATCCGGGGGGCGAGACGATCAAGGTGCCGCGCGGTTTTACGGTGCTGGAGGCGAGCCGTCTCGGCGGGCTGCCGCATTACTCGGTCTGCGGCGGCAAGGGACAGTGTTCCACCTGCCGCATTCAGATCCTCGGCGATTACCAGCGCCTGCCGCAACCTGATCAACTGGAGCAGAAGACGCTCGAGCGCATCAATGCGGCGCCGGACGTGCGCCTCGCCTGTCAGCTGCGCCCGGACCATGACATCACCGTCGCGCCACTTCTGATCCCGGCGACCGAAACGGCCCTTCCTGCCAACACGCAGGAAACAAGCCCTGGCCGGGAGCGTGAAATTGCCGTGCTCTTCTGCGATATTCGCAATTTCACGAGTCTGACGGAAACCCGGCTGCCCTTCGACATCGTTTTCCTGCTCAACCGCTACTTCGCCCTTGTCGGCAAGGCAGTGGAACAGGCCGGCGGACGGATAGACAAGTTCATTGGCGACGGCGCCATGGCCCTTTTTGGCATCGGCACTTCGCCTGGCGAGGGCTGCCGCCAGGCGCTGAAGGCAGCCGAAACGATCACGTCGGAAATTGAAAAACTCGGCACCGAACTCGCCGATGAACTGACGATACCGCTTCAGATCGCGATCGGCATTCATTTTGGGCCGGCCGTCGTCGGGACGATGGGGTACGGCAGGGTGCGAAATCTCACCGCCGTCGGCGACACGGTAAACGTTGCCAGCCGTCTTGAAAACGCCGCCAAGGAGTTCGAGGCGGCGCTCGTCATTTCCGAGCCTGTGGCCGATCTGTCGGGCGCCGACATGCGCGGCATCGAAAGCCGCGACATCAGTGTGCGCGGCCGAGCGCTGCCTTTGAAAGTCTATGTGATCCACAAGGAACAGGCGGGTCGGCCGCTCAATGGGAAGGCCTGATGGTCGTTGACGCGTTGGGATCAAAAAAATACTGGCGAAAGCGCCTGCGCAGAGCGCGGAACGCCGTGGCAAGCCGCTTCTTCGACACGCGCTTCGGCCGGCGGTTGCTCATCGAGAACATCGGCCCGCGGGTCGTTTCCATGACCGTTGATGCCGGCGATCATCTGATGACCTTTTCGCCATCGGACTATATCGGCCGCAAGGTCTTCCGGAAGGGGCATTTCGAGCGCGGGAACGTCGATCGGCTCCTGGCGGTGCTGCGCGAGCGCGGCCTTTTGCGAAAGGACGGCGTCCTGCTCGAGCTTGGCGGCAATATCGGCACGCAGACGGTCTATTTCGCGCTGAGCAACGCTTATTCGCGCATCGTCAGCGTCGAACCTGATCCTCGCAATTTCCGGCTGCTGCAAACCAACATTCGCCAGAACCGCCTGGAGGAGACGGTCACGCTCGTCAACTGCGCCGCAGGCGAGACTGCAGGGGAGATCGACTTCTTTCTCAACGCAACGAACCATGGAAAGAGCAGCGCCATTCGACAGAGTTCATCGGATATGAAGGTGAGCGTCCCGGTAGCGCCGGTGGGCGACATCCTGCGCGAGGCAGGTTTCAATCCGGACGACGTCAGCCTCGTCTGGATGGACATCGAAGGATACGAGCCTGTCGCGTGCCGCTCCATGGTTCCGCTGATGTCGCGGCGCGTGCCGCTCTACATGGAATTCACACCCATTTTCTACGGTCCTGAGCAGACCCGCGATTTCGTATCGATGCTTGCCGGCTGCTATGAGGATTGCGTCGTCTTCTTCGAGGAGGGCGAGCAGGAAATGAAGGTCCGCGACCTGCCAGCCGGCATTGATCAGTACGACGTCCTCTTGCTGCCCTGATCCCTCGCTTGCGGCATTTATGGCAAGGGATTGATGGGAGTTGACGCCAAAGAACGACCGAAGCCGACGCAAGCGTGGGGTTTGCGTCCGCTGGCCCGCATCGCTTTGACCTTCGTCTCCTGCTTTGTCATCGGTGCGGATGACCGGACCGAAGGCGCCTCATCGAATGCACAATGCCTACCGCACGGGAAACCTGCGCTATTTCCGCCGATAGAGAAAATACCGTCCTTCCTTGATTCCGTCAGGCAGCGGCAGCGGCTCAAGCTCCGGCCAATCGAGCGGCAGACCGCTGACGGCGACGCCGCCCCTTGCAAGAACACCGGCCACCAGCTGCGGCAGCCACGTCAGCGTTATTGCATCGATCTCGTCATGGCCCGTTCCAATATCGGCATGGGCAAGTGCTGCACCGATACCGATGAAGCCTTGGCCGCTTTCGCGGATATCGCCCGTCACCATGTCGTTGGCAGGCGGGGTCGAGGCCGAATAGGAATGAACCTCGCGATCGAATGCGATTATCCGGCGGGTCGGGAAGTGCTCGCGCAAATGATCATAGGTCCGGCCATTTCCAAGGCCGAATTCCAAAACCGGACCTTCTGTCTCCTTCACCAGATCACAGATGGAATTGAGGATGTCGCGCTGAGCCGTCAAACGGCGGATGAAGCTGTCGAGGCGGCTCATCTATGTCCTTGTCCGTCATTGTTTTTTGCAATCCGGTGCTATCACATGAAACCGCGCAAAGTCGACCACCGTAAATCAAAATGCCGTTGCCGCGGCGACACGCGTCTGTGATAAAGGTCGGATCATGAATGCCGTTCCGGATCAACAATTCTTCGCGACAGTGCCGGTCTTCACCGATTTCGAGGACGTTACCGATGCTGGAAACTACCGGCCACTGCCGGACGGCTGGATTTTGGCGCTTGCCGATATCGTCGGATCGACGCAGGCGATCGAAGCCGGACGCTACAAGGACGTCAACATGGCGGGCGCCTCTGTTATCTCCGCCGTGTTGAATGCCGTCAGCAAGGGCGATTATCCCTTCGTCTTCGGTGGCGACGGGGCACTCATCGCTCTACCGGGATCCCTCGAAATGATTGCGCGCGATGCGCTCGCAGCCGTGCAGATCTGGGCCGAAGAGGAGCTCGGCTTCATCTTGCGCGCCGCCGTCGTGCCGCTCGCCGATATCCGCCGCGAAGGTCTCGATGTCATGATCGCCCGTTATTCCGCGAGCCCCTACGTCAGCTACGCGATGTTTTCGGGAGGCGGCAACAGCTGGGCCGAACGGCAGATGAAAGACGGCAACTACGCCGTTTCGCGCGCCGCGCCAGGCACCCGGCCGGACCTCGCCGGCCTCTCCTGCCGCTGGAACCCGATTGAATCGCGACATGGAGAAATCGTCTCCATCATTGCCGTTCCCGGCGCAATGGGAGCAGGCGCGGAGTTTCAGCAACTGGTCACCGCAGTCGTCGCGATTGCCGCAGAGCAGGGCCGAGGCGGCCATCCGATACCCCCGGAAGGTCCCAAGCTCTCCTTTTCGATGAAAGGCATCGATCGCGAAGCGAAGGTGACTGCACCAAAGGGAAAGCGCTTCCTGACAAAGCTCTTCATCGTGCTTCAGCTCGCCCTGCTTTCCGTGCTCTATAAACTTGGGATGCCGCTCGGCCATTTCGACGCCCAGCGCTACAAGGAGGATGTTGCCGGAAACTCGGATTTCCGCAAATTCGACGACGGGCTGAAGATGACGATCGATGTAGATGCCGCACGTCTGAAGCGGATCGAAAAGCTGCTCGATCAAGCGCAAGCCGGCGGCATTGCCCGTTACGGCCTGCACCGGCAGAAATCGGCGCTTATGACGTGTTTCGTGCCGACGCCGCTCTCACGCGACCACATGCATTTCATAGATGGCGCAAACGGCGGCTATGCCGTTGCCGCCGGCAAGATCACCGGCAAGGCTGTTTCGGCGGCAAGCTTCACGCCTTGATGACGTGACCTGCCGAAAGGCCGAGCCGTTTGAAGACGTTTCGCGTGTCGACAATGAGCGGCGCGTTTTTGACAAGCGTGGCGTAATCGATCTGGTCGTGATCGGTTGCGACCAGCACCGCGTCGTAATCGACCAAAACCTCCGGCGCAAGCGCCACGGATTTGCGTCCTTTCAGGGCCTGATGTTCGCGGGTCGGCGGAATTTCGGCCACAAACGGATCGTGATAATCCGCCTTGCCGCCGCGCTCCTCAATGATCTCGATCAAGCGTAGCGACGGGCTCTCGCGGATATCTGCGACATTCTTCTTGTAGGCAAGACCGAGGACCAGAACCCTGCTGCGGCTCAGTGCCTTCCCGCAGCGGATATCCAGCGCTTCTGCAAGCTTGCCGACGACATAGCGCGGCATAGCCGAATTGATCTCGCCCGCAAGTTCGATGAAGCGCGTCGGCAGTTCATACTCGCGCGATTTCCATGTCAGATAGAACGGATCGATCGGAATGCAGTGGCCGCCGAGTCCGGGCCCAGGATAGAACGGCATGTAGCCGAACGGCTTGGTCTTGGCCGCGTCGATCACTTCCCAGACATCGATGCCCATCGCCGCATAAACGGTCTTCAGCTCGTTGACGAGCGCAATATTGACCGAGCGAAAGATGTTCTCCGTAAGCTTCACCGCTTCGGCCGTCGCGTTGGAAGAAACGGGAACCACGGTTTTCACCGCCGCGCCATAAAAGGCTTTCATCAGGTCCAGCGCTTCCGCGCCGTCGCCAGCGATCACCTTCGGAATGGTCGCGGTGTGATAGTGCTGATTGCCGGGGTCCTCGCGCTCGGGAGAAAAGCCGACAAAGAAATCCACGCCCGATTTCAGGCCGGTCTTTTCCAGGATGACCTTCACGACGTCGTCCGTGGTGCCGGGATAGGTCGTCGATTCCAGAACGACGAGCTGGCCGGCACGAAGATGCGCTGCGATCGAGCGTGACGTCGCTTCGACATAAGAAAGATCCGGATCGCGATGCTTCGTAAGCGGCGTCGGGACGCAGATGACGATAACGTCGCAGGCCGCAAGCCCAGAAAAGTCCGTCGTCGCCGAAAAGCGGCCCGCCTCCCTCTCGGCGCTCAATGCCTCGTCGGCCACCGCGTCGATATAGGATTTGCGGGCATCGAGCGCCACGATCTTCTTCGGATCGATGTCGAAGCCGGTCACTTCAAAACCGCTTCGCGCAATTGCAATCGCCAGCGGCAAGCCGACATAGCCGAGCCCGATGACGCCCGCACGGGCCGAGCGGTCTTTAATCTTTGCGGAAAGGTCGGCGAAGGAGGATGGGCTTACCAAGACAGGTCTCTTCAATAAGAGGAAGTTAGGCGTGAGATAATGCAAGATTGCCGAGATTGAAACCCGCCGTCTTCTAACGGTGATGTGAAGCCGGCCTGATCGCCTTGCCTGCATGGGGCCGCATCTGTCAGGGCAGGTTTTTCCGGTGTGACCAAAAAGACTCGCAAGCTGCTCGAGATGATTGCCCAGGTGGAGAAAAATGCACAGATGCCATTGTTTCGCATTCCCGGCACGCCTATTTAAATCGAATAAGTGAATGACGGAAAGGGCTGCCCGTCCTCCCGGTTTTTGTGGGTTTGACAGGTACGTCTGCCGGTTCCGCGGCAGATCGTTGACACGATAATACCGCTCGTCCATCTTGAATTTCCGCCCTGCGCACGACAGTGCCGCGGGCCGGTTTTCTATCGTCTTCAGGAACGGACGTGCTTTATGAGGATAATACCAAGAATGAGCACGATCGAATCCAGCGTGTCCTCCATCCTTCTGGACCGCGTCGCCGAATGGCTGACAAATTCCTCGCTTGCCGGTGATGATCTCGAAAACATCGTTCGCGGGTTCTGCGAGCGGATTGCTGCCGCCGGTCTCCCGATCGCGCGCGTGCACCTGACCTTTTCGATGCTTCATCCGCTCTATGACGCATTGGGCTTCACCTGGCGGCGTGCGAGCGGCGTCACGATCGAAGGCTACCGCCATTCGGTGGGCGCAAAGCCCGACCGTTTTCTCCAGAGCCCGTATTACTATCTTCTCGACAACAATCTGCAGCATATCCGCCGCCGCATCTCGCTTGATGGCGCTGCGGAATTCCCGATCTTCGAGGACCTGCGGGCCGAGAAGATCACCGACTATCTCGCCTTCGTGCAGCCCTTCGGCGACGGTTCTGTCCAGGGCATGATGGGCTCGTGGTCGACGGACAATCATTTTGGCTTTTCCGACGACATGATCGACGCGCTGCTGCGCATGCAGAACCATCTGGCCGTCGCCGCCAAGATGGCCGTGCTCGGCAAGCTCGCAAACAACATGCTGACGACCTATCTCGGCGGCGACGCAGGCAAGCGCGTGCTGAACGGCCAGATCCGCCGCGGCGACGGAGAAACGATCCGGGCCGCCCTTGTCATGGGCGACATGCGCCAGTCGACGATGTATGCCGAAAAGGAGGGCCGGCAGGCCTATATCGACACGCTGAACGAGTTCTTCGACGCGATTGCAGCACCTTTCAACCGCAACGGCGGCGAAATATTAAGCTTCCTCGGTGACGGTTTTCTCGCCGTCTACCCCTGCGGCCGTCACAAGGATCCGTCGAAGATCGCCTCGCAGGCGGCCCTTTCTGCCGTCCATCAGGCGCAGGCCCGCGTTGCCGAGCTCAACAACGAACGCGCCGAAAAGGGTCTTGGCGCTATCAAATATGGCATCGGGCTGCATATCGGCAACGTGATGCTCGGCAATGTCGGCCTCAAGGACCGCCTGACGTTTTCGGCCTTCGGTTCGGCCGTCAACGAAGTCCAGCGCCTGCAGGCGCTGACGAAGAAGTACAATCGCGAGGTCGTCGCCAGCCAGGCGTTTGCCGGTTACTGCGGTGGCGAATGGACGACGCTTGGTGAAGAGAAGCTGCGCGGCATCCGCCAGAAGGTGACGATACTTCAGCCGCGCGCGCCCGCACAGGCACGCGCCATCGACGGGGATTTCCGCGAAGTCGCGCCAAATTGCCTTTCCGAAGCCGAACAGGTCATCCTCCTCCACCGCGATGCCAAGAAGCAGGCGAGGCGGGCGACGGCCGAGGGATTTGTTCAGTAGGCTGCGGCTGAAATGCTTGTTTTGCTTTTGTAAATCAGACGGAACGTGTCGGCTCCCCATGCCTGGTCATCAACTGGACACCCCGATTGCGGTACGATAGTGTGCCTTAACGGGAACAGAAAAGAGACTGGGGAATATCGTTGGTATGGCGTCCGCGTCCGACTTATTGCGTATCGAGAATCTCGACGTCTCATTCTCAGTGTTCGGAGACAAGCTGCGCGTTGTAAAGAATGCTGAACTGCGCATTCTTCCGGGCAAGGTGACCGCGCTTGTCGGGGAATCCGGCTCCGGCAAATCGGTTATCAGCCAGTCGATCATGGGCATCCTGCCGAACGCCGCAAAGGCGACCGGCCGCATTCTCTTCACCGATCCGCTCAACGGCGAGACCACCGATATCCTGCAGTTCGGCCGCGACAGCGAGGAAATGCGGGATTTGCGCGGCAAGCGCATGGCGACGATCTTCCAGGAGCCGATGACGTCGCTCTCGCCGCTCCACACCATCGGCAACCAGATCAGCGAGGTGCTGCTGATCCACACGGATGCCGACAAGACCGAGGCACGCGAAAGAACCCAGGAGATGCTCGGCCTCGTCGGATTTGCCAATCCGCAGCGCACCTACGACATGTATCCGTTCGAGCTTTCAGGTGGCATGCGCCAGCGCGCCATGATCGCAATGGCGCTGATCTGCAATCCCGCCCTTTTGATCGCCGACGAGCCGACCACGGCGCTCGACGTGACGATCCAGGCGCAAATTCTCGAGCTGCTGCGCGACCTTCAGCATAAGCTCGGCATGGCGATGCTGCTTATAACTCACGATCTCGGCGTCGTCGCCAACATGGCAGACGAGGTCGTCGTGATCTATCACGGCGAAATCATGGAAGCTGGACCCGTCAATGCGATATTTCGCGATCCGCAGCATCCATATCTCAAGGGCCTGATGGCTGCCGTGCCGCATTTTGACATGAAGCCGGGCGAGCGGCTGAAAGCGCTGCGTGATGTTCCGGTCAATCTGGAATCGTTTCTCGGCAAAGAGCGAATGGTGGGTGCGGACGGGCCGAAGCTTTTGCTCTCGGTCAACAATCTCTCCAAGGCGTTTGCGACGCGCAAGCGCAGTTTTTTCGGCAGAGGTGAAGCGGCAGCCGTGCGGGCCGTCGACGACGTCAGTTTCGATATCCGGCGCGGCGAATGTCTGGGGCTCGTCGGCGAGTCGGGCTGTGGCAAGACCACCGTCAGCAAGATCTTGATGCGCGCAATCACGCCCGATGGCGGCTCGGTGATCTTCAATGACGGCAAGGACGTGATCGACGTTCTTTCCGTCAAGGGCGACGATTTGCAAGCGCTGCGCACCAAGATCCAGATGGTGTTTCAGGATCCGGTCTCTTCGCTGTCGCCGCGCATGACGGTGCGTAACATCCTGAGCGAGCCGCTGGAAATCCACGATCGCGGGGACAGCGCCGAACGCAAGCAGAAGGTCGAAGCGCTGATGGGCGCCATCGGCCTCGACCGGCGTTACCTGAGCCGCTATCCGCACAGCTTCTCGGGCGGCCAGCGCCAGCGCATCGGTATTGCCCGGGCCTTAGCTCTTGGTCCCAAACTGATCATCCTGGACGAACCGGTCTCCGCCCTCGACGTTTCCGTGCAGGCACAGATTCTCAATCTGCTCAAGGATCTGCAGAAAGAGCTCGGCCTGACCTACCTCTTCATTTCGCACAATCTCGCCGTCGTCGACTATATGGCCGATCGCATCGCCGTGATGTGCAAGGGCCGCATCGTCGAAATCGCCCCGCGCGAGATCATCTTGCGGGATCCGGTGCATCCCTACACGAAATCGCTGCTTGCCGCCGTCCCCTTCCCCGATCTCGACCGGCCGCTCGATTTCGAAGAGTTGCGCAAAAGTGGCGCCGCCGACAAACAGAACTGGGGCATCACCTTTACCGCCGAACATGACGATGCGTCAGAACTTGCCTATGCCGATCTCGGCAACGGTCATCTGGTGCGCGCCCGTAAGGGTGCGGATGCAAAGGAACTGCGTGCATGGTAACCCGCCGAACCTTTCTCGGCGGCCTTCTTGGCGCAGCCGTCGGACCGGCTGCTGCACGTGATATGGGCGACCGCGATATCGAGCCGGAATTCCTGCGTGACCTGTTGACAGCAGATCGCATTCCGCCAATGCCCGAGCGGTTGCCGAAGCATCCGCGCATCATCAACATGAAAGAGGCCGGTCTGACGCCCGGCGTCTACGGCGGTTCTGTGCGCACCATCATCGGCGCCGCCCGCGACATCCGCTACATGACCGTTTACGGCTATTCGCGCCTTGTCGGGTATGACAAGCACCTGCGGTTCCAGGCCGACATTCTCGGCGGCTATACATCGGAAAACGATAGCATCTTCACCTTCCACCTGCGCGAAGGCCACAAGTGGTCCGATGGGCATCCCTTCACTGCCGACGATTTCCGTTACTGGTGGGAAGACGTCATTTCCAACAAATCGCTAACGCCCGGCGGCGGGGCGTTGGAGCTGCGGCCCCACGGCGTGCTTCCGCATTTCGAGGTGCTAGACGAATTCACCGTCCGCTACAGTTGGGACAAGCCCAACCCGAATTTCCTGCCGGCGCTCGCCGGCCCGTTGCCGCTCGTCATCTTCGGTCCCGCCCATTACCTCAAGCAGTTCCACAAGAAATACCAGGATGACTTCCGGCTTTCCGCACTCATGCGGGAAAACCGGGTGAAGAAGTGGGTTGACCTGCACATCAAGATGTCGCGCGCCTCGCGTCCGGAAAATCCGGAGCTGCCGACACTCGATCCATGGCGCAACACGACAGCACCGCCAGCCGACCAATTCGTTTTCGTGCGCAATCCGTTCTTCCATCGCGTCGATGAAAACGGCATGCAACTGCCCTATATCGACCGCTTCATCCTGAACGTCAGCTCGTCGTCGATCATCGCGGCCAAAGCGGGTGCGGGGGAATCCGACCTGCAGGCGACCGGCATCGATTTCAATGACTATACCTTCCTCAAGGAGGCCGAGAAGCGCTTCCCGGTCAAGGTCAATCTCTGGAAACAGGCGCGCGGATCGCGGATCGCGCTCCTCCCGAACCTCAATTGCGCCGACGAAGCCTGGCGCAAGCTCTTCCGCGACGTTCGCTTCCGCCGGGCGCTGTCACTTTCGATCGACCGTCACGAAATCAACATGGTCGCCTTCTACGGCCTCGGCAAGCCGAGCGCCGACACCGTTTTGCAGGACAGCCCGCTTTATAAGCAAGAATACGCCGACGCCTTCATTCAGTTCGATCCGGATGAAGCCAACCGCCTGCTTGACGAACTGGGTCTCAAAGCGCGTGACGGCGAAGGTTTCCGCCTGTTGCCGGACGGACGGCGAGCGGAGATCACCGTCGAAACTGCCGGCGAAAGCACACTCGATACCGACGTTCTTGAACTCGTCCACGATCATTGGAAGAATATCGGGCTTGCGCTCTACACGCGAACGTCGCAGCGTGACGTCTTCCAGAGCCGCGCCATGAGCGGCACGATCATGATGTCGACGTGGTTCGGCATTGAAAACGGCGTTCCGACCGCCGACATGGCGCCAAGCCAGCTGGCGCCGACCGTCGACGATCAGCTGCAATGGCCGATCTGGGGCATGTACTATCTGTCTGCCGGCCAGGAGGGCAGCGCGCCTGACCTGCCTGAGGCGGTCGAGCTCGTCGACCTCCTGAAACAGTGGGGTGCCACTGCCGACTTCCGCAAGCGCGAAGCGATCTGGCACAGGATGCTGTCGATCTATACGCAGCAGGTGTTTTCGATCGGGCTCATCAATGGCGCGCTGCAGCCGATCCTGCGTTCGGCCAAGATGCAGAACGTGCCGGAGCGGGCGCTCTACGGCTTCGATCCAACGTCTTATCTCGGCATTTACATGCCGGATGCTTTCTGGCTGAAGGAGGCGTGACGTGCTGAGATACATTCTCTGGCGGATTGCCGCCATGGTCCCCACGCTGCTCGTGATTTCGGCGCTCGTCTTTACAATCATCGAGTTGCCGCCGGGCGACTTCTTCGAAAGCCAGATCGCCGAGCTGCGCGCACAGGGCGAGAGCGCCAACCTGCAGGAGATCGAAGAGCTGCGGCAGCAATACGGTTTCGACAAGCCGGCCATCATCCGCTACTTCTATTGGGTCGGCGGCATGCTGCACGGCGATTTCGGCTATTCATTCGAATACCAGCTGCCGGTTTCCGCAGTGGTCGGCGACCGTCTGTGGCTGACGATCCTCGTTTCCTTCACGACCATCCTGGTGACGTGGCTGATCGCTTTTCCGATCGGCATCTATTCCGCTACTCATCAATATAGCTGGAGTGACTACGGACTGACGTTTCTCGGGCTGCTCGGCATTGCCATCCCGAACTTCATGCTGGCACTCATCCTGATGTATTTCGCCAATATCTGGTTCGGCATCTCGATCGGTCATCTGATGGACCAGAAATATCTCTCCGAGCCAATGAGCTGGGAGAAGGCGCGATCGATCCTGTCCCACCTGTGGATCCCTGTCATCATCGTCGGCACGGCGGGTACAGCCGGCATGATCCGCCGCCTTCGTGCCAATCTGCTGGACGAGATGCAGAAGCAATATGTGACGACTGCGCGTGCCAAGGGCCTTCATCCGACCCGTGCACTCATCAAATATCCGCTGCGCATGGCGCTCAACTTCTTCGTCGCCGACATCGGTTCGATCCTGCCGTCGATCATCTCGGGCGCCGAGATCGTCGCCATCGTGCTGTCGCTCGAAACGACTGGCCCGATGCTGATCAAGGCACTGCAGAGCCAGGACATGTATCTTGCCGGTTCTTTCCTGATGTTCCTTGCCTTCTTGAACGTCATCGGCGTGTTGATTTCCGATATCGCCCTCGGCTTCCTCGATCCGCGCATCCGTCTGCAAGGCAGGAGCACCAAATAATGTCGCCCTTGCCACCGCCCGGCGCTCCCTTGCAGCACTATGTCTCGACCGCACCGTTCGATCCCATCGCAACGGAATCGATGGCGGCTGCCAGTTCGCGTATTCACCTTGCTTCCCAAAAGCAGCTGATGTGGTGGAAGTTCAAGCAGCACCGTCTTGCGCTGGCTTCCGGCATCTTTTTGCTTGTCGTCTATCTGATGATAGTGGTCGTTGAGTTTCTGGCGCCTTACGGCCTGCACACGCGCAATGTCGACTATATTCATTCCCCGCCCCAGCGCGTGCACCTCTTCGACAAGGGCGAATTCGTCGGTCCCTTCGTCTATGGCCGCACGATGCAACTCGACCTTGACACGCTGCGCCGGGTCTACACCGACAATCCGAACGACGTTCAGCCGATCCGCTTCTTCTGCCGTGGCGATTCCTATAAATTTTGGGGCCTCGTTCAGTCCGATCTGCACCTTGTCTGCCCGGCACAAGGCGGCCAGATGTACCTGCTCGGCACCGATCGCCTCGGCCGCGACGTGCTCTCGCGTATCCTCTACGGCGCCCGGATTTCGTTGACAATCGGCCTGATCGGCATCGCAATCAGCTTCGTGCTGGGCATCGTCATCGGCGGCCTTGCCGGCTATTGGGGCGGCGTCTTCGACCTGATCGTCCAGCGGGTGATCGAGGTGCTGCAGTCGCTGCCGAGCCTGCCGCTCTGGATGGCTCTTGCAGCCATCATGCCGGTGACGTGGAGCCCGATCGTCATCTATTTCGGTATTACTGTAATCCTCGGCATCATCGATTGGACCGGGCTTGCACGTGCTGTGCGTTCCAAGCTTCTCGCGCTGCGCGAAGAGGATTATGTGCAGGCTGCCCAGCTGATGGGGGCAAGCACGCCGCGCATCATCGCGCGGCATCTTGTGCCCGGCTTCATGTCGCATCTGATTGCCTCGGCGACGATCTCGATCCCGGGCATGATCCTCGGCGAAACGGCGCTTTCTTTTCTGGGGCTTGGCCTTCGGCCGCCGATCACCAGCTGGGGTATCTTGCTCACCGAGGCCAAGAGCGTCAGCGTCATCGCCTTTTATCCGTGGCTGCTTTTCCCGATTATTCCAGTGGTTCTTGTCATTTTGGCCTTCAACTTTCTGGGAGATGGGTTGCGCGATGCAGCAGATCCCTACAAATAGCAGGCTTGGTGGAGATTTGCCGCTCTGCTGTGTCTCGCCCTCCGGAAAACTGGGGGCCTAACTATGTTGTTCGCCCCGAAGGAAATACCCATGGCCAGACGCGTGGAAGATGCTCGCATCCTGATGTACAGCCACGATACGTTCGGCCTCGGCCACCTGCGCCGGTGTCGGACAATTGCACATGCGCTCGTCGAGGATTATCGCGGTCTCAATGTGCTGATCATTTCCGGCGCAACGATTGCTGGTGCGTTCGACTACCGGGCGCGCGTCGACTTCGTGAAGATCCCCAGCGTGATCAAGCTTCACAACGGCGAATATACGTCGATGGCGAGCCATATCGATCTTCACGAAACGCTGAAGATGCGCGAATCGAGCATCCGCCATACGGCAGAGACCTTTCAGCCGGACATCTTCATCGTCGACAAGGAGCCGATGGGCCTCAAAGGCGAAATCGAGGACACGCTTGCTTATCTGAAGGCACGGGGCACGACATTGGTGCTCGGTCTGCGCGAGATCATGGATGCGCCGCATCTGCTCGATGCCGAGTGGAAGAGGAACGGTATCATGCAGAAGATCGAACAGTATTACGACAGCGTCTGGGTCTATGGGCCGCCTGATTTTTACGATCCGCTGATCGGCCTCGATGTTCCCCACAGCGTGCGCCGGAAGATGGACTTCGTCGGCTTCCTGCAACGCAGCGTTTCGGTCGGCAAGACATCGGTCAACGCGCGCAAGGACGATTACATCCTCGTCACCACCGGCGGCGGCGGAGATGGTTCCGACCTCGTCCATGACGTTATGAACGCCTATGAGCATGATGCGACGCTCGAGCAGAAAGCGCTGGTCGTGCTCGGACCCTACATGCCGGCGGCCGAGCGCTCGAAACTCGTCAGGAAAGGCGAAAAGATCCCCTATATCGAAGTGATCGAGTTCGACAACCATATGGAAGAACTCATGGTCGGCGCCACGGGCGTCGTTGCCATGGGCGGCTACAACACCTATTGCGAAATCCTGTCCTTCGACAAGCCGGCGCTCGTCGTGCCGCGGGTCAAGCCCCGGGAAGAGCAGTTGCTGCGTGCCCAGCGCGCCAGCGAACTCGGCCTGGTGGACATGCTTCTGCCCGATCAGTCGGCTGATCCGGTGATCATGGCAGAGGCGCTGAAACGGTTGCCGCAACGCCTGCCACCATCAAAGAGCGGACGCGATATGCAACTTCAAGGGCTCGACCATATTTCGCAAACCGTCGGCCACTGGCTCGACAATCGCGGCAGCCATCTTGCCGTCGTCGGCGCAGAATAAAGATCAAAGCCTTGCCGGAGCGTCGCAAGATTCTTGTCGTGCTGAAAGGCTATCCGCGCCTTTCCGAAACCTTCATTGCTCAAGAGCTGCTCGGCCTGGAAAAAGCGGGCTTCCATCTGACGCTGATTTCGATGAGGCGGCCGACCGACACGAAACGCCACCCGGTGCATGACGAGATCAAGGCGCGCGTCGTCTACCTGCCGGAATACCTGCACGAAGAGCCGCTGCGCGTCGTGAAGGGGCTTTTTGCCGGCTTTCGAAAGCCGGGTTTCAAGGCCCTGATGAAACGCTTTCTGACCGATCTGCCACGCGATATCTCCCGCAACCGCTTCCGCCGCCTCGGCCAGGCGCTGGTGCTTGCCCGCGAGTGGCCGGATAACGGCCAATGGCTGCACGCACATTTCATCCATACCCCTGCTTCTGTCACCGGTTATGCAAGCATTCTGACGGGCGTGCCCTGGACCGTCTCGGCCCATGCAAAAGACATCTGGACCTCGCCCGACTGGGAGCTGAGCACCAAGCTTGGCACCGCCCGCTGGGCGGTAACGTGCACGAGGAGCGGCTGGGAGCATCTGCGAAGCCTGACCGGGCGGCCGGATGCGGTCCACCTCAGCTATCACGGACTCGATCTGGCGCGCTTCGGCCGTTTCGAAGGCCAGCACTCCAACCGGGATGGCACCGATCCTTCCGACCCGGTTCTTCTATTGAGCGTCGGCCGGGCGGTCGAAAAGAAGGGGTACGACGTGCTGCTGCGTGCCCTCGCCCTGCTTCCAAAAAGCCTCAACTGGCGTTTCGAACACATCGGCGGCGGTGACGAACTGGCCAGATTGAAGGCGCTCGCCGCGGAGCTCGGACTTGCCGGCAACATTGTCTGGAAAGGCGCAATGGCGCAGAAGGAGGTCCTCGCTCATTACCGCAGCGCCGACCTTTTTGCGCTTGCCTGCCGCATTGCAGCCAACGGCGACAGGGATGGATTGCCAAATGTGCTGGTCGAGGCGTCGAGCCAGCGGCTGATGTGCCTTTCGACCGATGTTGCAGGCGTGCCGGAACTGCTGACAAACGGCGAGAACGGTCTCGTCGTTCCGCCGGAAGATCCGATGGCGTTCGCTGGCGCGCTTGAGGCGGCGATCCGCGATCCGGCGCTGCGAAGACGCCTGGGCGATGCGGCGGAAACATGCGTGCGTGCGCATTTCGACTATCATTCCAGCATAAAGCAGCTGATACACCTCTTCGAAGAGGAATGGCAACAACCCTCATGAGCGCAAAACGCATCCTCTTTTACGTCCAGCACCTGCTCGGCATCGGCCACATCGCGCGCGCAAGCCGCATTGCCGACGCATTGGTCAAGGACGGTTTTGACGTGACGGTCGCAACAGGCGGCTTGCCAGTTCCAGGCTTTCCCGGCGCAGGCATAAAGACCATAGCCTTGCCGCCGGTCGTTGCCAGCAATGCCGGCTTTTCGGGTCTTGCGGACGCCCACGGCAACGTCGCCGGCGACGACTTTTTGTCAAGACGGCGCGACCTGCTGCTTGCCGCATTTCAGGAGGTGCGGCCGCATGCCGTCATCACCGAGGCCTTCCCCTTCGGCAGGCGTCAGATGCGCTTCGAACTGCTGCCGCTGCTCGATATGATCGGCAGGACAGATCCAAAGCCAAAACTCTTCAGTTCGGTGCGCGACATTCTTCAAGAAAACCGCAAGCCCGGCCGCGATGAGGAAACCGTCGACCTGGTGAAGCGTCACTTCGACGCCGTGCTCGTTCACGGTGATTCGGATTTTGTGCGACTTGAAGATACCTTTCCGCTGACGGCCGAAATCGTAGACAAGGTACGATATACCGGTCTCGTTGCACCCCCGCCGGCCGCTGCTTCGACCGACGTTTTCGACATCATTGCCTCCGCTGGCGGCGGGGCCGTCGGCCTGAAGCTCATCCGCGCGGCCCGCGATGCCGCAGCCATGCTGCCTGCAAGTCATCGCTGGCTGCTCGTCACCGGTCCCAATCTGCCGGAAGCGGACTTTGTCGCGCTGAGCGGGGCGGCATCTGCCAACATCACGCTTGCGCGCTTCCGCAAGGACTTCCCCTCGCTGCTGCGCGGCGCGAAAGTCTCGATCTCGCAGGCAGGCTACAACACGGTCGGAGACCTGCTGCGAACGGATTGTCGTTCGATCCTTGTCCCCTTTGTCGCCGGCGGCGAAACGGAGCAGACGGTGCGGGCGAAGCGATTGCAGGCACTTGGTCTTGCCGCAGTTCTTCCGGAGCAAGGACTGACCGCCGAGCATGTGGCAGCGGCGGTCGAAAGAGTGCTTGCAGCACCTGCCAGAAAGGACGTCACGCTCGATCTGACGGGTGCTGAGACAACTGCTTCGATCATCCGCTCGATGCTTGGTTGAATCGCTCGCCTATTATGAAAATCCTGTGATATAACTGAAGCTCCGGCGAGAATCGGCATTCGACAGCAATCCGCATCGCCTTGACTTCCCTACATTACCCGGCGGTCCGGTTGCATGAATCTGTTTTCGGCATCTCCCCTTACGAATGGCCCCCTATCCGGGCCCGCCCTTTCCAATCAGGCTGACGGTTAGCATGGAAAAGAGCCTCGCCCGCTATATCTGGACGAACACGCGGCGACAGCAGCTTTGGATTCTGGCTGTGGTTGCCGTCTCGATGGTCCCCTATTTCCTGTCCTTCGATTTGCCGAAACAGATCGTCAATGGCCCGATTCAAGGTGATGGCTTCGCGAATGCGAATGCGACCCAGACCTTCATGCATCTTGCCTATGACATCCCACTCATCGGGCATGTCGAGTTCTTCGAGGGGTTCCAGCTCAACCGCCTTCAGATGCTGATGGCGCTGAGCCTCGTCTTCCTGATGCTCGTCGTACTGAACGGCCTCTTCAAGTTCTACATCAATACCTACAAAGGCCGCCTCGGCGAGCGCATGTTAAGGCGTATTCGATTCCAACTCATCGACCGGGTACTGCGTTTCCCGCCCGTCCATTTCAAGCGGGTGAAATCGGCTGAAATTGCCACGATGATCAAGGACGAGGTGGAGCCTATGGGCGGCTTCACCGGTGATGCCTTCGTCTCGCCTGCCCTTCTCGGCGGCCAGGCGCTGACGGCACTTGCCTTCATCATTGTCCAGAACTTCTGGCTCGGCATGATTGCGGCCGCAATCGTCGGCGTGCAGGCGGTCGTCATTCCGCGCATGAGAAAACGGCTGCTGGAGCTCGGCCGCCAGCGGCAACTGACAGCCCGCGAGCTTTCCGGCCGTGTCGGCGAGATTGTCGAGGGCATCGGCACGATCCACGGCAATGACACCTCGAACCTGGAACGCGCCGACATTGCCACGCGTCTCGGCCTCATCTTCTCGATCCGCTACGACCTTTACCAGTGGAAGTTCCTGGTGAAGTTCCTGAACAACTTCCTGGCGCAGGTGACGCCGTTCCTATTCTACGCGATCGGCGGCTATCTCGCGTTGCAGGGGCGCCTTGACATCGGCCAGCTCGTTGCCGTCATCAGCGCCTACAAGGATCTTCCGGGGCCGTTGAAGGAGCTGATCGACTGGGATCAGATGCGCCAGGACGTTCAGGTCAAGTATCAGCAGGTCTATGAACAGTTCAATGTCGAGCCGCTCATTGACAGCCGCATCCAGGAAATCCCGGCAGAAGCAATCGGCCCGCTGACTGCAGCCCTCGTCGTCAGCAACCTCACCCTCAGCGACGATAGCGGCGCGCGCCTGGTCGACCACGTCTCGGTCGAGATCAGGCCGAACGAGACCGTGGCGATTGTCGGGCCGAACGGCAGCGGTGCGGAGGCTTTCGCCGAAGCGCTCGGCCGCATCGTCTGGCCGGACTCTGGCCGTATCAGCATCGACGGTCGCGATCTTTTGGAACTGCCGGAATCGATTACCGGCCGTCGCATTTCCTACGCTTCCGCCGATACCTATTTTTTTCACGGAACGCTGCGCGACAACCTGCTTTACGGTCTCAAGCATGCACCGCTGACCGATCCCAACTACGAGGACCAGGCGGCACAAGAATTCAAATGGCATGCCACCGAGGCGCTGAAGGCCGGCAACCCGACGCTTGATCTGAACAGCGACTGGGTCGATTACAACGCCGCCGGGGCAACCGGACCGGACGATCTGCTGACAGCGATCCGACCGGTGCTCGATGCCGTGTTGATTTCGCAGGACATCCTCGACCTTGCGCTGCGCTCGACGGTCGATACGACAGTGCATGTGGCGCTTGCGGGTCGCATCGTCGACCTGCGTCGGTCGCTGCGAGAGCGTATGAAGGAGGAGAGCCTCGATGCGATCGTCGTGCCTTTTGATTTCGATAACTACAATTCCCAGGCAACGGTCGGCGAAAACCTGCTCTTCGGCACGATGAAACGGCCGATGATGAACAACCGCAAGCTTGCGGCGCACCCCTATTTCCAGCAGCTTTTCCGCGATACCGGCCTCAGCAACGACCTCTATGCGATGGGCCTGGAAATCGCCGAAAACGCCGTCGAACTCTTCCACGATCTGCCGCCCGACCACCCTTTTTTCCAGCAGCTGACCTTCATGACGGCGGATGATATTCCAACCTATCAGGCCTTGCTGCAGAAATTGCAGAGCCGCCGGTTCGAGGATGCGAGCATCGATGAGCGCTCGATGATCATCCGGCTGAGCTTTGCCTATATCGAGCCGCGCCATCGCTTCGGCTTGCTGAGCGATGAACTGATGGCCAAGATCGTGAGCGCCCGCAAGCAGTTTCACGAGCATATACCGGATGATCTGGCCGTTCTCATCGAGCGGTACGATCCCGAGCGCTTCACCTCCTCCGCAACGCTGATGGATAACGTGCTGTTCGGCCGTATCGCCTATCAGCAGGCGGACGCTTCCGATCGTATTCGCACCATCATGAGCGAACTCTTCGATGCGCTTGATCTTTACGACGACGTGCTATCGATCGGCCTTGAGTTTGACGTCGGTTCCGGCGGCAAGCGATTGACGATGGTTCAACGCCAGAAACTCAACCTTGCCCGCGCGCTTTTGAAACGTTCGGATTATTTCATCTTCAACCGGCCGCTTTCCGCGCTCGATCAGCGTGTGCAGGACCAGATCATCCGCAAGGTCGTCCAAGACCTGCACGAGGAGGGTAAACGTCCTGCGATCATCTGGGTTCTTTCAAACGCAAGACTTGCAGAAATCTTCGACCGGATTTTACTTTTTAATCGCGGAGATTTAGTGGAAGCGGGAAACTATCCGGAACTTTCCGAGAAAAACGGGATGTTCAAGGAACTGTTATCGTAATATTCTATTGCAGCGGCTGAGACGGCATTCTTGCGAGGGAATGCCAGTAGAGTTTTTTAAAGCGCATTCTCCTTCGGCGAGGAGAAGCGGCAGGGGGTGAGACGCTCATGCTGTTGAGAGATGAAGTCGAAATGCTGCGGCGGGTGCCGATCTTCGCAAGGATCGCCCCGGCGAAACTCAAGCTTTTGGCCTTCACCTCCGATCGGATGACCTACAAGGCCGGTCAGGATCTTTTCCACCAGGGCGATCCGGGCGACGCGGCTTATGTGGTGCTTTCCGGTACCGCCGATATTCTCGTGAATTCGCCTGCAGGCGACATAAAAGTCGCCGACGTCGAGGTCAATTCCATCGTCGGCGAAATCGCCATCCTCTGTGACGTGTCGCGCACCGCAACCGTCCGTGCCACCTCTCCACTGGAAGTGCTGCGCATCAGCAAGGAGCATTTCCTGAAGCTTCTCAGCGATTTTCCCGAAATTGCCGTCGAGATCATGCGCGTCCTTGCCGACCGCCTGAACCATACGACGGCGGAATTGACGGCCGCACGCGCTGCAAAGCAGCCGCAGGCGGCGCTTCAGTAATTTTCGGCAGGTTTTCGAACATGAATATAGCCCGCGCGGCCGAGGCCGGCGGGCTTCACGCTTCAGTCGTCGCTACTCGCGCTGCTCCAGCGCCTTGCTGAAGGCAAGAGCGGCAAGCGTGCAGATAGCGCCCGAAAGCAGGTAGTAGCCGACAAAGGGCAGGCCGAAGCGGCTGGACAGACCAAGTGCAACGAGCGGCGCAAAACCCGCCCCCACCAGCCAGGCGAGATCCGACGTGAAGGCCGCGCCCGTATAGCGATAGCCGCGGCCGAACCGCGAAGAAATCGAACCGGTCGCCTGACCGAACGAAAGGCCAAGCACGCCGAAGCCAATGATGACGAAAGCGTCCTGTCCAGTGTCGCCGGCGGCAATCAGCATCGGACCGATGAAGGAGAAGATCGCGATCAGCACGGCACAGACGGCAAGCTGACCGCGGCGGCCGATGCGATCGGCGATCAGGCCAGAAGCGATGATGGCGACGATGCCGACCATGGCACCGATGATCTGCACGACCATGAACGTGCCAAGCGGCTGGCTGCCGTAAAGGCTCATCCAACCAAGCGGAAAAATGGTGACGAGATGGAACATCGCAAAGCTTGCGAGAGGCACGAAGGCGCCGATCAGGATATCGCGACCGTGGACGCGAAGGACATCGACAATTGGCGCCGCTTCCAGTTCATGCTGCTCCAGGAGCGTGCCGAATTCTTTCGTCATGACGAGACGCAGGCGGGCAAAGAGGGCCACGACGTTGATGGCGAATGCAACGAAGAAGGGGTAGCGCCAGCCCCAGGAGAGGAAATCATCGTTTGAGAGATTGGCGATGAAGAAGCCGAACAGGGTGCTCGCCAGCGCAAAACCGATCGGTGCACCGAGCTGCGGGATCATCGCATACCAGCCGCGGTGCCGCTCCGGCGCATTCAGCGCCAGCAACGACGCAAGTCCGTCCCATGCGCCTCCGAGGGCAAAGCCTTGCCCAAGGCGAAAAAGCGCGAGCAAGGCTATCGACCAGTAGCCGATTACGTTGTAGCCGGGCAGGAAGGCAATCGAGGCCGTCGAGCCGCCGAGCAGGAAGAGCGCAATCGTCAGCTTTGTGCCGCGGCCGTAGAGACGGTCGATGGTCATGAACACAACAGAGCCGACCGGGCGGGCAAGAAAAGCCAGCGAAAAGATCGCGAAGGAATAAAGCGTCGCCGTCAGCCGATCCGGCGCGAAGGGAAAGACAAGCTGCGGAAAGACGAGAACCGAGGCCAGGCCGTAAACGAAGAAATCGAAAAATTCCGACATGCGTCCGATGACGACGCCGATCGCGATGCTGCCCGGCGAGACCGGCTTGTCATCGTGAATTCTGCGTGCGTCGCGTTCCAGCGTGCGCGATGACGGTCCGTAAGGTACCTGTGTTTCAGCCATTTAACGCCTCCCTCGTTGAGGAGCTTATACGAAGCGCCTCAAGACGATCTTGATCAAACCCGCCGGGTTATCAAGACCGGACGGCGCAAATAGTTCATCATCCATTCTCAAAATTGCATGGAGATCGCAAAATGCGCACGGGGAGCCTGGCGAAACTGGCCAACCGCGCATTTGCGGATATATAGGCCGGAAAAACATTTGATCCCGGCACAATCCTTCTTGAATCGATCAGGATTTTCACAAGGGCCGTGGAAATGACATTCTGCCGCATCGCGGCATATTTGCTGCACTGCGACCAAACACCTCATGTCACCATGCCGCTTCGTGCTTTAGTCGCGGTTCGGACGAAACAACAAGAGCTTAGAGACGTGCAAAAACTGATGAAGTTTTCCCGCCTTCTATCCGTGTTGCCGCTATTCATGCTGGCAGGGTGCAATCTGGTGGTGATGTCGCCTTCGGGCGATATCGCCAATCAACAGGCAGACCTTATCCTGGTCTCGACCTTCTTGATGCTTTTGATCATCGTGCCAGTCTTGTTCCTCACACTGTTCTTCGCCTGGCGATACAGGCGCTCGAACACGGCGGCGACCTATGATCCGGAATGGCATCACTCCACCCGCCTTGAAGTCGTGATCTGGTCAGCGCCGCTTGCCATCATCATTGCGCTCGGCGCAATCACCTGGATCAGCACGCACAAGCTCGACCCCTACCGCGCGCTTGACCGGCTGGATGCAGAACGCGCGATTCCCGCCGACGCGAAGCCGCTGACCGTCGAAGTCGTGGCGCTCGATTGGAAATGGCTGTTCTTTTATCCTGAGCTCGGCATTGCGACCGTCAACGAACTGGCAGCCCCGGTCGACGTTCCGATCACTTTCAAGATCACCGCGTCGTCGGTCATGAACTCCTTCTACATTCCGGCGCTTGCCGGCCAGATCTACGCCATGCCCGGCATGCAGACGAAGTTGCACGCCGTCATCAACAAGGAAGGCGAGTACGAAGGCTTTTCTGCCAATTACAGCGGCGACGGCTTCTCGCATATGCGCTTCAAGTTTCACGGCTTAAACCAGCAGGGCTTCGACGATTGGGTCGCCCGCGTCAAAGCGCAAGGTACGGCGCTTAACCGCGATGCCTACCTGAAACTAGAAAGGCCGAGCGATCGAGAGCCCGTGCGCTACTTCGCCAGCGCGGAGGCCGGCCTCTACGAGGCCATCCTCAACATGTGCGCGACGCCCGGCAAGATGTGCATGAACGAAATGATGCACATCGACATGATGGGCGGCGCAGGCAAGGAGAGCGCCGAAAACCGAACGCGGCTGGAATATGACAACCGCCATGCCGAACAGGGTGAACGCACCAATGCCCCGACCTTCCCTGCGACCGGCACGCCGGCACGCAGCGGGCAAGAGCCCGAGGGCACCGACGGCAACCCCCAGCAGCCTGACGCCCCGCCGCAGCAGGGCGGGCAAACCATGCCCGGGATGCAGCATGACGGTCATTCGATGCCCGGCATGGATCACGGCAGCGGCAGTCCGGCTCAACCGGGCAGCAACAATTAAAACCTGGCGCTTTGCGTCGCTAAGACACCAATGAACGGGTTAATCCATGTTTTCCAATCCTGACCTCCTGAAGTTCATCTTCGGCCGGTTGACCCTTGAGGCGATCCCCTATCACGAGCCGATCCTCGTCGCGACCTTCATAGGCGTGGTCATCGGCGGTCTCGCCGTGGTCGGCCTCATTACCCATTACCGATTTTGGGGTCCGTTGTGGCGCGACTGGATCACCAGCGTCGATCACAAGAAGATCGGCATCATGTACGTGATCCTCGCCGTCATCATGCTGCTGCGCGGCTTCTCGGACGCGATCATGATGCGGATCCAGCAAGCAATCGCCTTCAACGGATCGGAAGGCTATCTGCCGCCACACCACTACGACCAGATCTTTACTGCCCACGGCGTTATCATGATCTTCTTCGTGGCCATGCCCTTCGTCACGGGCCTCATGAACTTCGTGGTACCGATGCAGATCGGTGCTCGTGACGTCTCCTTTCCCTTCCTCAACAACTTCTCCTTCTGGATGACGACGGCCGGCGCCATCATCATCATGCTGTCGCTCTTCATCGGCGAGTTCGCGCGCACCGGCTGGCTTGCCTACCCGCCGCTTTCAGGCGCCGACTACAGTCCGGGGGTCGGCGTCGACTACTATATCTGGGGCCTGCAGGTTGCAGGTGTTGGGACGACACTGTCGGGCATCAACCTGATCGCCACCATCGTGAAGATGCGTGCGCCTGGCATGACCATGATGAAGCTCCCCGTCTTCACCTGGACCTCGCTTTGCACCAACGTCTTGATCGTCGCCACCTTTCCGATCCTGACGGCAACGCTTGCGCTGCTGTCGCTCGACCGCTACGCCGGCACGAACTTCTTCACGAACGACCTCGGCGGCAATCCGATGATGTATGTCAACCTCATCTGGATCTGGGGCCATCCGGAGGTCTATATCCTCGTACTGCCGGCCTTCGGCATCTTCTCGGAAGTGGTCGCGACCTTTTGCGGCAAGCGCCTGTTCGGCTACGCCTCGATGGTCTATGCGACGGTGGTCATCACCATCCTTTCCTATATCGTCTGGCTCCATCACTTCTTCACCATGGGTTCCGGCGCCAGCGTCAACTCCTTCTTCGGAATCACGACCATGATCATCTCGATCCCCACGGGAGCGAAGATGTTCAACTGGCTCTTCACCATGTATCGCGGCCGCATCCGCTATGAAGTGCCGATGCTTTGGACCGTCGGCTTCATGGTGACCTTCGTCATTGGCGGCATGACCGGAGTGCTGCTTGCCGTTCCGCCTGCAGACTTCGTGCTGCACAACTCGCTGTTCCTAATCGCCCACTTCCACAATGTGATCATCGGTGGCGTGCTGTTCGGCCTGCTTGCCGGCGTCAACTACTGGTTCCCGAAGGCCTTCGGCTTCAAGCTCGATGCCTTCTGGGGCAAGATGAGCTTCTGGTTCTGGCTGACCGGCTTCTATTTCGCCTTCATGCCGCTCTATGTGCTCGGCCTGATGGGCGTCACCCGCCGCGTGTCGCAGTTCGAGGACCCATCGTTGCAGATCTGGTTCATCATCGCAGCCTTCGGTGCTTTCCTGATCGCGCTCGGCATATTGTCGTTCCTCGTCCAGCTTGTCGTCAGCTTCATGAAGCGCGAGGAACTTGCCGACCATACGGGTGATCCATGGGATGCCCGCACGCTTGAGTGGTCGACGTCGTCGCCGCCGCCCGACTACAACTTCGCCTTCACGCCCGTGGTGCACGATCATGACAGCTGGTACGACATGAAAAACCGCGGCTACGAACGTCCCCTCGAAGGCTTCAAGCCGATCCACATGCCGAAGAACACCGGCACCGGGGCAATCCTTTCGGCCATCAGCGTGGCTCTCGCCTTCGGACTGATCTGGTACATGTGGTGGCTCGTCGTGGTCTCCGCCGTGGCGCTGCTCGTCGTCACCATTGCCCATACCTTCAACTATCGGCGCGACTTCTATATCCCGGCCGAAGACGTCAGCAAAACGGAAGGCAAGCGGACCGAATTGCTTGCGACACAGGTGTAATGACCATGAGCGATCATACTATCGACACGGCGCAAAAGCCTGAGTTCTATCTGACCGAAGAACATCATCCCGAAGGCAGCACAAATCTCGGCTTCTGGCTCTACCTCATGAGCGACTGCCTGATCTTTGCGGTGCTGTTTGCGACCTATGGCGTTGTTGGCCGCAATTATGCGGCAGGGCCCTCGCCCAAGGACCTGTTCGATCTGCCACTCGTGGCAATCAACACGTCGATGCTGCTGTTTTCTTCCATCACCTACGGCTTCGCCATGCTCCAGATGGAAAAGAACAGCAAATCGGGCACGCTGATGTGGCTGGCGGTGACCGGCCTGTTCGGCGCGGCGTTCATCGGTCTTGAACTTTATGAGTTCATTCATTTGATCCACGAGGGTGCAGGTCCATCGCGAAGCGCTTTCCTTTCGGCCTTCTTTACGCTGGTTGGGACCCATGGGCTGCATGTCACATCCGGCATCATCTGGATGGCAACGCTGATGGTGCAGGTTTCGATGTATGGCCTGATCGAAGCCAACCGGCGCCGCCTCATGTGCCTGTCGATGTTCTGGCATTTCCTCGACGTCGTCTGGATCGGCGTTTTTTCCTTCGTCTACCTGATGGGAGTTCTCGGATGAGTTCGCAAGCACCGGCACATGAGGACGCACACGAAGCCCATCATGGCCATAGCCATGGACACGGGGCAGGCCACGGCTCGATGAAGAGCTATACGATTGGTTTCGTCCTCTCGGTCATCTTGACCGCCATTCCCTTCTGGCTTGTCATGGCCGGTGTCTTCGAAAGCCCGGGGGTGACTGCTTTTCTTGTGATGGCACTCGGCGCGATCCAGATCGTCGTTCACATGATCTGCTTCCTGCATATGAACACCCGCTCGGAAGGCGGCTGGACGATGATGGCGCTGATCTTCACGATCGTGATCGTGGCGATCGCGCTTTCCGGGTCGCTTTGGGTCATGCATCATCTGAATACCAATATGATGCCGATGAGCCCTGAAATGATGAAGAACATGCCCTAGGGGCGTCGAGCGGGCGGCGGCAAGGCCGCCCGCGCAGGTTTTCCGCCATGCCAGACAGCTTTCCTTTACCGAAAGACCGGCGCCGACCATCCGTCAGGCTTACAATGCTGTGCAGCCTGATGCTTCTGTCGACGGCAGGTTTCGTCGCCCTCGGCCTCTGGCAGGTGGAACGGCTGTCCTGGAAACGTGACCTCATTGCTCTGGTCGATCAACGGGTCCACGCCGAGCCGGCTCCGGCCCCAACGCGAAGGGCAGTCAATGCCGCCGAGGACGAATACCGCCGCATAATGGCGACCGGCACATTGCAGAACGGCAAGGAGACGCTGGTCTATGCGTCGACCGAACTGGGTCCAGGCTTTTGGGTGATGACACCGCTGTCGCTTCGAGATGGCCGGGCGGTCTTGATCAACCGCGGCTTTGTGCCGACCGACAAGCGCGATCCGCAAACCCGGCCATCCGGCCAACTCTCCGGTCAGGTCACGATCACAGGACTGATGCGGATGACGGAACCGAAGGGTTCGCTGCTGCAATCGAACGATCCCGCCTCGGGCCGCTGGTATTCCCGCGACGTAGCTGCAATCGCGGCGGAAAAGCACGTGGCGGACGCTGCCGAGTATTTCATCGATGCCGACAACACTCCCAATCCCGGCGGTCTGCCGGTTGGCGGACTGACGCGCATCGTCTTTCCGAACAACCACCTCGTCTACGCGATCACATGGTTTGGCTTGGCGCTGATGGCGGCAGGCCTGCTGGCATTCGTGATCCGAAGCGAGGTTCAAACGCACCGGCCGTGGCAATCGTCCGGCTGATTGCTTCGGCAAGTTGTGCCTGCGAGAAGGGCTTGCCGAGACGCGGCAGGTCGATGAGGCCGCCGCCGGGCGGAATATCGGCATAGCCCGTGGCAAGGATGATCGGCATGTGCGGCCAATCACGGCGGATCGCCTCCGCAAGCTCTGCACCCGTCATCCGCGGCATGGCGTGGTCGGAGATGACAAGGTCGACCTGTTCACTGGAAAGGATGGCCAGCGCATCGGCACCCGATGGCGCCTCGATGACGTCGTAGCCGAGGTCTTCCAGCATCAAAACCGTGTTCATGAGCACAAGACTGTCATCGTCGACGGCCAGGATGCGCAGCGAGCGCGGAAGGCCGGGATGATCGGCCGCTTCCTGCGAAAGCTCTTCCGGTGCGTCATCCTGCGCCAGGACCGCTGGGAACCAAAGCTCGGCGACCGTGCCTTCGCCGAGGCGGCTCTTCAACAGCAGCCGGCCGCCTGACTGCGCGGCGAGCCCTTGAACCATAGGCAATCCGAGACCCGTGCCTTTCCCGACTCCCTTCGTCGTGAAGAAGGGTGTCGTCGCCTGCTCAAGTGTCTCTTCGTCCATGCCCTCTCCGCCGTCGATGACTGAGATGCAAAGATACGCACCGGCCGTAAGGATCCCTTCCTTTTCACCTACCGTCCGCTCCTGCGCTCTGACAGTGATTTTCCCTCCGCGCGGCATGGCATCACGCGCATTCACAATAAGATTGAGGATGGCTGTTTCGAGCTGGTTGGGATCGGTGGCAATTGCTGGAACGCCCGGCAGCATATCGATTTCCAGCATGGTCAGGGGCCCGAGCGAACGCTGCAGCATGTCGGCCATTCCGTCCATGAGCGTTGCAATCTCGATCGTCTTGACCGCCAGTTCCTGGCGCCGGGAAAAGGCGAGCATGCGCTGCGTCAAGGCGGCGCCGCGCTGCGCACCCTGGATGGCATTTTCGACGAGGGGCATCAGCTCCGGCTGCTCAGGCATCCGCTTCTTCAAAATCTCCAGGCTGCCGAGAACGGCCATCAGAAGATTGTTGAAGTCGTGGGCAATGCCGCCGGTGAGCTGGCCGATCGCCTCCATTTTCTGCGCCTGGAAGAGCTCTTCGCGTGCCTGATCGAGCGCACGCTGGATTTCGCGCTTCTCGGTCATATCGCGCGTGATCTTCGCAAAACCGATTACTTCCCCGCGATCGTCCGTGATCGCGTCAAGGACCACGTTCGCCCAAAACCGGCTGCCGTCCTTGCGCACGCGCCAGGCCTCTTTTTCGAAGCGGCCGTCGCGGCGGGCAATGTCAAGCGCACGTTCCGGCTCACCGGAAGCTCGGTCCTCCTCGGTGTAGAAACTCGAGAAGTGCCTGCCGATGATCTCTTCCTGTGAATATCCTTTGAGGCGCTGAGCACCGACGTTCCAGGTGGCGACGTGACCCTCCGGACTAAGCATATAGATCGCGTAGTCGGTGATGGCATCGACAAGTAACCGCAAGCGGCCCTCGCCCGTGAGAGACGCACCAATTCGATCCATCACTTCCATAAGCCCCCCGTGGGAAACACTCGTTTCCTAAACCGAAGGAGCCGCGAAATGGTTCCCGCAAAGATCCGAATAAATTCAAACAGCTCTGCTTTGAGGATAGAACTGCTCTGCGACCTTTTCCGCAGCCGCGTAGGCCTGGGTGACGATTTCAGGAACCAGATCGATATCCGGCAGGCTGCCAAGGCCGAGCGGACCGACGGCGAAGAGGCCGTCCACCGTCGATCCGTCCTCCAGGCAGAGGCCGCCGCGCTGATCGACGGCAAGCCCGAGCGAAAGCTCGTCGGGCGCGGCAAGGCCGGCGCCGATGAGGCTCTGCATCAAAGGCATCCCCAGATCAGGTGCCTTGCAGCGGCAGTCAAAAACACGCTCCGCATGGATGATTTCCTCGACATTTGATCCGGCCGGCGTGAAGAAGATGCCGCTGAGCCCCCGGCGGCCGGCCGTGCCTCGACGAAGGACAGTATTGCCTTCGGCAAGCTCGCGTTTCAAGCGCAGATGCATCGCTTCTGGCAGGCGGTTCCGGTGGCTGTCGTAGATGGCGCGCAGATGCCTATTGAACTGGCGTTTCTGATCGGCCGGCAGCGAACGCCAGAGAGAGCGGGCATGTCTGCGCAGACCGTTCATCACCGACTGCCAGCTACGGCCCTCTTCTTCTGCCTCGCGGCAGGCCGCGCGGATGAAGCGGACGATCTCGGGCAGCTTTTGCGGCAACGCCTCGGCCGGGAAAACCGGATCGGCGGAATTCGGTGTATGGCTCTGCGGCAGGAAACCATGCTTCGAGACAATCGTGATCTGGCCGTTGTAACCGCTATCGCGCAGTTGCAGCAACTGGTCAACCACGCGGATGCCGCTTCCAAGGAGAACAGCATGCGGCCGGGAGACGAGACGCTGGGCCCGCACCGGCGACCGATCCTCCGTCTCCGGCTCGGGCTCGCAAAGCCCATAGCCGGTGGCCAGGACGACGGTATCAAAGAGCGGATTGGCTGGATGGGCGCTTTCGAGCAGAAAGCGGTTTGCTTGGCTTCTGCGGATTGCGACGACCGGCTCGTGGCAGACCTGTACGGTGATATCCTTGCGGGCTGCGAGCGCTTCTGAAAAACGCTGATAGACGTAGTCGCTGAAAAGTGCCTTCGGAACGAAAATCTGGCGGAAACCCGGGATCGCGGCACGCACGGCAGCCCGGAATTCCGCATTGCTACAGAGCCAGTCGTTGAAGTCGTCGGCGTCGCCGAGCGACACCGAAAGATCGCGCACGCGGGTATTGAGTATCGTCGAAGCGCGCGCCGACGACAGCGCTTGGCCCCCGCTGACCGAGGAATTCGGATCAAAAAGCTGAAGATGGAACGGCGTCCGCACCGTTTTCATCAAGGCGATTGCGCTCATCATGCCGGAAAAACCCCGGCCGACGATTGCGATACGGCGGACAGCCGAAACCCGTGCCGTCGTCTTGAACTTCGAAGCAAAAAGTCCCTGAACCGTCATCTCAACTCCCTTGCGGGATCAGCCCGCATCGCGTCTCGATCAAGGTTTTCAACGCAGGAAGACACGCGCCTGCGTTGGTGAGGTTCGTGCGGCCGTCTGGAACGCTTGCCGCTCATCGAAGCGTTGAGCTTCGCCAGAAACGAGGGAACATTGCCGCCGTCATAGTCTATCAAACTAGTCGTGTATGAAAGCCCTAAAATGGGAAAGTGGCAAGCGTTTTGTTCGCGATGACTGCAGGCAAGTCAGCCAGAGCGCTGAAACTAAAGAGAGATTTGTCTTTTCCACGGCGCCTTGTGCTGCCTTGTCCAAGATACCTATTCGGACCAGGCGTCTATTTCACAACGCGGTCGATCAGGAAATTGAAGAAATCGCTATAGCGCGCCGGAATACGCTCTGCCCCCTCGAGAAGGGTCACGGCATGGCCGTTCCTTTCGGCGGTCTTTTGAAATTCTGCGCCGAACTTCGGGCTGTGAACAAGCGCCATGTGATCGCTCGACTGATCCTGCAGACCCCCCGAATAGAGAAGCACGATCGGCGGCGAGTTTGCGCGAACCAGATAGGAGGGTGACAGCGTCGAGATGTAACTCAGGAATTTATCCCTTTGCGCCAGAAAGGATTGGAAATCCGCTTCTGGCAGGCCAAAGGCATGGCCTCCGTAATTGATGGATGGACCGACCCAATCGCGCATTTCAAAGGGATCGATCGTGGTTTGCGCATCGATGCCGCCGACCGCCTTGATCGCCTGCAGCGAACCGTCCCCATTGACCGACAATGCCAGCCAGAGCGCATTGAAGCCGCCTGCCGAAGCGCCGTATATGGCAAGCCGTGTATTATCAATGCCAAGGCTCCCGCCGTTCTTCAGGAGATATCCGTAGGCCGATTTGGTATCCTCAAGCGCGGCAAGCACGGGCGGGAATATCCGGTCGCGTTTTGCCTCGACGAGATTGCGATAGTTGATCGCAACGACCGCAACGCCCTTCGACAGCATATAGTCCCTGGCATTGGCCGCGAGAAACTGCTTGTCACCATTCCACCATCCGCCGCCATGGACATAGATGATCGCCGGAAACGGACCGGCACCGGGCGGCTTATAGATGTCCATCCTGTTGCGGGCGTCGCTTCCGTAGGCGATGTCCTTGAAGGCAGGACCGTCCCTATCGGTCGAGGCCAAAACCTCGCAAGTTCCGGCCGCAAGTAAGAAAAACGCGAGCCCGGCTACAGCCAGCATCGCCGTGATACGCCTCGATAATCCGTAATTCATTCTGCAACCTCTCGCCGTCCGCCACGCGTTCAAATATAAAAAGTTTACAAGCCACGCACAATATGGGTGGACAACGGAATTATATTAATAGTAATACACTACAGAAACAAATACTCGAAATTTATTCGGGACATATACTCCTTTTGGATGATAGTATGCCTGAGAAAAAGCCTGCAACACATTACTATGTGGTAGATATAGTCAGAATTTATGCTGCTGCATTGGTTCTGCTATTCCACTTTTCAGCCTTCCAGCTTCCGCAAACTAGCGGGCCGGTGTTCGCCTTCCTCTGGCCATTCGATGGGGTTGGCAGCATTGGCGTTGAGATTTTTTTCGTGATTTCCGGCCTAGTGATCTCCATGAGCGCAGAAAGCGCCAGCGGCATGCACGGCGCTCTCCGTTTCATTCACCTGCGCGCCCTTCGAATCCTGCCGGCTTTGTGGATTTCCAGCGTCATAGGCTTTGCGGCCCTATCGCTGGCGGGCCAGGACATTACGTCTCTCATTCCTCCCCTCATCCGTTCCTCGGTCCTTTCGCCGGTCGGGCCTTATATTGATGGCGTCGTATGGTCGCTGGTGGTCGAGGCTGCATTCTACCTGACGGTCGGGATCACGATCGTCTTTGCGCCGCGTCTTTCTTTGGAAAATCTGGCGAAGATCATTTGCGCCGGAAGCTCGGTCTATCTCGTGGTATGGTCTGCGGCCTTTCTACTCGACAAGGACCTGTTTGCGACGCTTTCGCGTTTTCCTTCGAAGGTCTTTCTCATGCGCTACGGCGTTTTCTTCGCGCTGGGCATGTTGCTGTGGGCTCAACTGCGCGGTCATCGTCCCAAAGTCGCGATCGGCGCCCTGCTGCCAGCAGGTTTGATGTGCATTGTCGAGATAGTCGTGGGCAGGGATCTCTTATGGGGCATCGGCACCGGAGCCTGTGTGGTGTGGCTGACGGCCATAGCCTTTATGGTTTTTTGCATCATGCATGCGGACGCATTCGAGACCGGGTTAACCCATCGGCAGCGGACAATATTCCGATATCTCGGAAGCCTGAGCTACGCACTCTACCTTAATCATTACACGTTCGGCGGCTTGATCGTCCAAACGCTGGCGACAGTGCTGCCGCCAGTCTCGCGGGTGTCTGTCGGTTTGCTGTTTTGCGTTTCGGTTTGCGCCGTCCTTTTGATGTCCTGTTTCGTCACGTCCGCAGAAAGGATCGTGAAGAAACCTCTAATGCTGCGGCGTTCACCGCAATTGGGACCGAGCTGAGGAGCGGTTGTGATCGTCTCGCTCACGAGAAAATAACCAACTGGTGAATTCTTTACTTGAACGCCCAGGTAGAATCGGCGAAACTTAGCGCGCTAATCAATCCCTTCATGGAATTGCCGTCTTCTCGGGCCAGCGTCCGACCCATACATCTATTTGGAATCAATACCGTGAGCAGCGATGCGTCGATACGCGCGACGAAGCCTTCAGCTTCGCTTGCGCTTGTGAATGCGGCAGGCTGGGGCAAGGGCCTTTATACGCTGGTCCGCATCACCGTCATGGCCTTTCGTCACCCTTGGCAGGCGGGTTTGGCCATCGGCGCAACCCTCATCGCATCCACGTTCCAGCTTCTGATACCGCGCCTGCTCGGCCAGGCGGTCGACCATACCCAGGTTGCATTGACCGGCGGAGCGGCCGGCCAGCTGGCGCAAGAGGCGCTGCTGACGACGGCGATGCTTTTGCTCGGCGCCAGCGTGCTCCGCGGCGTCTTCACGATGGTTCAGAACTATTACAGCGAAAGCGTCGGCCACCACATGGGCTACGAGCTGCGGCTTGCCTGTTACGAGAAGATCCAGCGGCTCTCCTTCAGTTTTCACGACACGGTTCATTCGGGCGATCTGATCACTGTCGGACTGCTCGATCTCGAAGGCGTGCGAATGTATTTTTCGACAGCACTTGTGCGTGTGTTCCTGCTTTCGATGCTGATCGGGATCGGTGCGTACATGCTGATTTCGACCGATGTGGTTCTTGGCCTCCTGGCGTTGAGTTTCGTGCCTTTCGTCGGCTGGCGTTCCTCAGTGACGCAGCTGCGGCTGCGTGCCACGTGGCTCGACCTGCAGGAGCGGCTTTCGGTGCTGACCCGCATCATGGAGGAGAATCTCGGCGGCATCCGTGTCGTCCGTGCCTTCGCTGCGCAAGACCATGAGCTCTCCAAATTCGAGAAGGCATCGAAGAATGCGCTGACGCTTGCGCACCAGCGTGTCGGTATCCGTGTCGCCAATACCAGCGCCATGACCTTTTCATTCTTCGCTGCGATGGGCCTCGTGCTCTGGGTCGGCGGAGAAAAGGTGACGGCCGGCGACATCACCGTCGGTACGCTCGCCTCGTTCTTGACGTTCATGACCATTTTGCAAATGCCGGTGCGCCAACTCGGCCTGATGGTCAACGCCTTTGCCCGGGCATCGACATGCGGCACACGCCTCTTCAATCTGCTCGACCTGGAGATCGCCATACGCAATGCCCCGGATGCAAAGGAACTGAAGGTATCAGATGGCACGCTTCGTTTCGAGAATGTCGCCTTCGCTTATCCAAGCTCGGACATGCATCAGGTGCTTCACGGCGTTTCCTTCGAAGCGCGGCGTGGTGAAACGGTCGGCATCGTCGGCCCGCCTGGCAGCGGCAAATCGACGATCGCCCATTTGGTCCCGCGCTTTTATGACGTGACGAAGGGCAGGATCACGATCGACGGGCAGGATATCCGCAAGGTGACACTGCAATCGCTCCGCCGCGCAGTTGCCGTCGTCCAGCAGGATTCCTTCCTGTTCACGACGACCATCGAAAACAATATCGCCTATGGCGACCCATGGGCCAAGGAGCCGCGGATCGAGCGCGCGAGCGAAAGCGCACAGCTGCACAACTATGTCCTCGGCCTGCCGACTGGCTACGGCACGGTGGTCGGAGAACGCGGCGTTTCGCTGTCCGGCGGCCAGCGCCAGCGCCTTTCGATCGCGCGCGCGCTGATGCTGAGGCCGGCGGTGATGGTATTTGACGACTCTACGGCGGCGATCGACGCTGCCACCGAACAGCGCATCCGCGCCGCCATGCGCCAATACGCCGCCGACCGCGTGACGATCATCGTCGCCCACCGCCTGAGTTCGCTGATGCATGCCGACCAGATCCTCTTCGTCGAGGACGGCTGCATCGTCGAGCGCGGCACGCATGAGGAACTGCTGGCCGCCGGCGGCCGGTACAAGGCACTTTACGACTTGCAGGTGCGGCCGGGCGACGACGCTTTGAGCGCGTAAGAAACCGGCGCAGGGGAGGACTTCATGGCCGAGGAACTGGAAACCGAACGTTCCGACGTCCGCGAGGACGGACGCCGTCCGCCGCGGGCGGTGGTCGGCTCGCACCGCATCGAAGAGGAAATGTTCGGAAAGGCCTTCGACGGCAACATCGTCAAGCGCATCTGGGCTTTTGTCGAGCCATACCGCAGGCAAGTCATGTGGTCGGTCGTAGCCGTGCTCACCTTCACGGCGATGCAGCTGTTGATCCCCCTGATCATCCGCTACGCGATCGACCACGGCATGCAGCCGGGCGGGGATCGTTCCGCCCTCCTCTATTCGATCATCGCTTTTGTGATTGCGATCTTGATCAATTATGCGGCGAGCTACGCCCAGGAGACCCTGGTCGGCAACGTCGCCGAGGAGGTGCTCTTCGACATCCGCAAGGCAATGTTCTCCCATCTCCAGCGGGTCTCGCTTTCCTTCATGGACAAGACGGAGGTCGGACGGCTGATGTCGCGTCTTCAGGGCGACGTGAACTCCATGCAGGAGTTTCTCGAGACGTCAGTGCTTTCCGTCGGCGATATCGCGCTGCTCTTCGGCATCGTTTTCGTGATGCTCTATCTCGACTTCAGGCTTGGCCTGCTGACACTCTCCGTCTTGCCTGTGCTCTTCATCGTCCGTCTCTTCTGGCTGCCGCTGGCGCGCAAATCCTTCATGGCGGCGCACGAGACGAATTCCGTTGCGGCTGGTGCGCTTGCCGAGGCAATCCATGGCGTCCGCGCCGTGCAAAGCATGGATCGCCAGGGCGTCAATTTCACGCTCTATGACGACAAGGCGCACGCGAACCTCAAGACGCATCTGACCGCCGCCCGCTATGCCCAGGTGATGGTACCGATCGTTGATTCTTTGACCGGCGTGGCAATGGCTCTCGTTATCGTCGTTGGCGGGGCGCGCGTTCTGAACCAGGCTCTCGATGTCGGGGTGCTCGTTGCCTTTCTCTTCTACATCCAGCGTTTCTTCGATCCGATCCGCTCGCTGACGCTGCAATATTCCGTCATGCAGCGCGCCATGGCTTCGGGTCAGAGACTGACGGAGGTTCTCGATGTCCCGGTAGAGATCAAGGATGCACCGAACGCCATGGCGCTTTCGAAAGACATGGACGGTTCAGTTGAATTGCGCGATGTCGTCTTCGGTTACAATCCGAGGCACCCGGTGCTGAAGCATGTGAGCTTCAAGGTGAACCCCGGCGAAACAGTCGCCCTTGTCGGCCCCACCGGCTCGGGCAAATCGAGCTGTATGTCGTTGATCCACCGCTTTTACGACGTGCAGCAGGGCCAGGTACTGGTCGGAGGGCATGATGTACGCCAGCTGACGCAGGATTCACTCGGCGATCAGATCGCCATGGTATTGCAGGAACCGTTCCTTTTCACCGGTACCGTCTTTGACAACATTCGCTATCACAAGACAGAGGCGACGCGCGAACAGGTGATCGAAGCCGCCAAGGCAGTGGGTGCCCACGACTTCATCATGCGCCTGCCCGAGGGATACGACAGCGTGCTCGGCGAGCGCGGCGGCAATCTATCGCTCGGCCAGCGGCAGCTGCTCAGTTTCGCTCGTGCGCTGGTTGCCGATGCAAAGATCCTGGTGCTCGATGAAGCGACGGCGAATATCGACAGCTACACGGAAATGCTGATCCAGAAAGCGCTGGTTAAACTTCTCGAAAACCGCACCGGCCTCGTCATCGCCCACCGGCTGGCGACGATCCGGGAGGCCGACCGTATCATCGTCCTGCAAAATGGAGAGCTTATCGAAAGCGGTAATCACCGGCAGCTGATGACGAACGGCAAACTTTATTCGCGCCTCTACAATCTGAACTATCCCTCCTTCGACGATATTCCGGAGGAGGTTTTGGAAGAGACGGCCGTCAGCAGTTCGGCGACGTGAACGCAACTGCCTAACGACGACGCTGCCCGGCAGATCCCGTGTCATATTCTCCGCTTTTGGCGATGATCAGGGAGGGCAGGCTGGCGGCGGTGTTGCGTGCGTGGTCGATGACCTCTTGCAGATTGGCGGCATGTCGGAAGGATGGCTCCTGTCCGACGCCGGTCCTGACGGCCTCGGCAAACCGCTCGAAGTTCGTCGCAACGGGTTCAACCTCAACCCGCCGCCAGATCGCATTGTCGGCATCTGCGCCGGCACAGGTTCTAAGCGTCGCGCCGTTCGGCGTGTCGGTGACTTCGATTGCCCCCCTGTCGCCGTGGACCCGCAGCCGCAATTCGTTCAGGTGTCCGGTCGCCCAGCGGCTGGCATGGATGACGCCTAAAGCACCGTTCTGCAGCTCGGCCATCATCACGAAGCTGTCGTTTGCGTCGAGCTCGTATTCGCCAATCCTGTTACCCGGCGCCTTTTCGAAGGTCTTCAGTTGCGCAGCCGCAGTCTTGATATCGCTTCCAGCCCCGTAGACCACGAAATCGAGGATATGAATGCCGATGTCGCCGAGAACGCCGTTCGACCCATGCTTGCTCGACAGGCGCCAGAGCCATTGCGGCTGCGTCGTCCAGTCGCCCCAGGCCTTCGACACGAGCCAGCTCTGAAGGTAGGAAGCCTCGAAATGCCGGATCTGACCGATATCGCCGTTCAGCACCATTTGCCGAGCCTTCTGCAGCGGAGCGACATTGCGATAGGTGAGGTTTACCATCGTCATCTGCTTCGACCTCTCGGCGGCGTCGGCCATTTCTGCAGCCTGGGCGAAATTCTCAGCCAGCGGCTTTTCGCAAAAGACATGTTTTCCGGCCGCAAGCAGGGCCAAGGTCGTGGCATAGTGCACGCGGTCCGGCGTGACATTGGTCGCTGCGTCGAATTCGCCCCAGGCAAGCGCTTCCTCCAGTGAGTTGAAGGTGAGCGGAATATTGTGCCGGGCGGCAAAGGCACGCAGGCGCACATCATCACTATCGACCGCCGCGACGATCTCAACGCCTGCGATCTCTGAGAAACTCGTGGCATGGGCGTTCGCCCACCAGCCGGTGCCAAGTATGATCAGCTTCATTGTCGCCTCCTTATGCTTGCACCCGACCAGACGGGCACATGGGCGTCTGCGCCCGGCCTTCGGTCATACTTCATCAGGGCGGGACTTCAACATCGAGCCATGCGGCCCTTTGAACAGGCCGCATGGGGCTTCGTGCGGCAAGCGCTTAAACCGCGATCGGCAGCACCTCCACGTTGCCGGCGCCTTCCGGTCCGGGCGTCATGCCGGCCTCCTCCGACAGCAGATTGAGCTCGCGGCGCTCCTTTTCCGAGACGATCGCGAGATCGATGACCTTCTGCAGGTTGGCGGCATGACGGAAGTTCGGATCAAGCTGCTTGCCGGTCGCGACCGCTTCGACAAAGCGCTGGTAGTTGGTCGGAACCGGCGCAACATCGATATCGGCCCAGGTCGCCGTCTCGATGTTCTCACCAAAGCAGCCGCGCAGCTGCGAACCGTTCGGCCGGTGAATGACCTCGAGGCTGCCCCGTTCGCCGTAGATGCGAAGCTTCAGCTCATTGAGATGACCCGTCGCCCAGCGGGTCGCGTGAATGACGCCGAGCGCACCATTGGCGAAGTCGACAGACATCGTGAAGCTGTCGTTGGCATCGAGCAGATACTCGCCGATCTGGCCGCCCGGCGCCTTGTTGAAGGTTTTGAGCCGCGCAAAGACGTGGTCGATATCGGTTGCCGCGCCATAGGCGGCGAAGTCGAGGATATGGATGCCGACATCACCAAGCACACCGTTCGAGCCGTGACCGGTCGAAAGCCGCCAGAGCCAGCGTGATTCCGTGCGCCAATCCCCCCAGGCCCGAGACACCAGCCAGCTCTGCAGATAGGATGCTTCGACATGCTTGATCGTACCGAGTTCACCGGCGAGCACCATCTCGCGAGCCCGCTGCAGCGGCGCGACGTTGCGATAGGTGAGGTTGACCATATTGATCACTCCGGCCGTTTCCGCGGCAGTCGTCATCTCCAAAGCGTCAGTGTAGTTTTCGGCCAGCGGCTTTTCGCAGAAGACGTGCTTGCCGGCGGCAATCAGCGCCATCGTCGTCGGATGATGGATTCGGTCTGGCGTTACATTGGTGGCCGCATCGAAATCTCCCCAGGCGATTGCTTCCTCAAGCGCGAGGAAACGTTTCTCAATGCCGAAATGATCGGAAAATTCGGCAAGGCGTGTCGGATCAGTGTCGACAGCGCCGACGACCTCGACGCCGTCGATCAATTTGAAATGACTGACCTGGCTCTTTGCCATCGAGCCCGTACCAAGAACAAGAAGTCTCATCCTCGCCCCCTCAGCGATAACCGGCTTCGCCGGCCTGGTGCAATTTCGGGCCGCGCTCCACAATCGGTTCGTGCGCCTTCTCCACCGGAACGTTCGGGGCATCTGTGATGGTCTTAAGGTCGCCCTGCGGGTTATGGGCCCATTTGACAGCGTTGATGAGCACCTTGCGGATATTGGGGTCGTGATAGGTTGGATAGGTCTCGTGACCGGGGCGGAAATAGAAGATGTTGCCCGCCCCACGCCGCCAGGTCATTCCGGACCGGAACACCTCACCGCCCTGGAACCAAGAGATGAACACTGTTTCCAGCGGCTCGGGAACCGAAAACTGTTCGCCGTACATCTCCTCGTTTTCAAGGACGAAGTTCTCGTCGAGGCCAGCAGCGATCGGATGGCGCGGATTGATGGTCCACAGCCGCTCGCGTTCGCCTGCCTCACGCCATTTCAGCGCGCAGGGTGTTCCCATCAGCCGCTTGAAGATCTTGGAAAAATGCCCGGAATGAAGCACCAGCAGGCCCATGCCTTCCCAGACCCGCTTGGCGACGCGTTCAACCACTTCGTCGGAGACTGCGCCATGATCCTTGTGGCCCCACCAGGTGAGGACATCGGTTTCGGCAAGCCGCGCTTCCGACAGGCCGTGCTCCGGCTCCTGCAGCGTCGCGGTCGTCGCCCTGATTGCCGGGTCGCTGTTTAGCGCAGCGGCAATCGTGGTGTGCATGCCTTCGGGATAAATTTCCCTGACGACGGTATTGGTGTTCTCATGGATGTTTTCACCCCAGACAATGGTGCGGATAGGCACGGTCGTTACTCCTTGCGATATGAAGAGGACCGAGCCTGGGAGGTGGATCGATCCTTGGTGGATAATCAGGCAGCGCGCATGGATGCCTTCGCAAGCGCGCGGCCAGATTGGTCAAAACGGTGTATGTGGCCGGCAACTGGCGCAACGCCGAGCTTCTGGCCCGGCTCATGGCCGGAAACGCCGGTCTCACGTACGATCAGCGGCTCAGCTGCACCGATGTCCAGATAGACAAAGCTGTCGGAGCCGAGGATCTCCGAATGAATGACGGTTCCGCTCCAGACTGCCGCTTGCGGAGTGATCCGGATATGCTCTGCACGCACGCCGATCGTATGGGTATTGAACGGCTGCGCCAGGCCGCCGGACAGGAAATTCATCTTCGGCGAGCCAATGAAGCCGGCAACGAAGATTGAGTTCGGGCTCTCGTAGAGCTCAAGCGGCGTGCCGATCTGCTCGACAACGCCGTCCCTCAGCACGCAGATACGGTCGGCAAGCGTCATGGCCTCAACCTGATCGTGCGTCACATAGATCATCGTCGTGTTGTGCATGCTGCGGTGCAGCTTGGCAATCTCCAGCCTTGTCGCCACGCGCAAGGCGGCATCGAGGTTCGACAGCGGCTCATCGAAGAGGAAAACCTTGGGATCGCGAACGATCGCCCGGCCGATCGCGACCCGCTGACGCTGCCCGCCCGATAGCTGACGCGGCAGACGGTCCAGATAGGGCGATAGCTGCAGCATGCCGGCGGCTTGCTCGACCCTTTGCCGGCATTCATCCTTCGTCCGTCCCGCAAGCTTCATGCCGAAGGCCATATTGTCGAAAACCGTCATATGGGGATAGAGCGCATAGGATTGGAACACCATGGCGATCCCTCGCTTCGACGGCGCACGCTGGTTTACCACCTCGTCGTCGAAGGCGAGCGTGCCCGACGTAATGTCCTCGAGGCCCGAGATGAGGCGCAGCAGCGTTGATTTGCCGCATCCGGAGGGGCCGACGAAGACCATGAACTCGCCGCGGCGGATGTCCATCGTAACACCCTTGATGACCTCGAAGGCGCCGAAACTCTTGCGGATATTGTCTAGGCGGATCTGTGCCATTGGTCTACTCCCTCAGCCCTTAACGCCGCCGGCGGTCAGTCCCGAGATGATCCGGCGCTGGAATATCAAGACGAGAACAACAACCGGCACGGTGACAATGACCGACGCCGCCATGATGTTGCCCCAAGGAATTTCAAACTGGCTGCCGCCCGAAAGCAGGGCAATGGCAACCGGCACGGTCCGCTGCGCATTCGATGATGTGAATGTTAGCGCGAAGAGGAATTCGTTCCAAGCGGTGATGAAGGCAAGCAGGCCGGTTGTTACAAGCGCCGGCCACATGAGCGGCATGAAGACCCGGGTGATGATGACCCATGGTGAAGCGCCGTCGACGATCGCGGCCTCCTCGATCTCGATCGGCAGGTCGCGCATGAAGGTCGTCAGTACCCACACGGTGAACGGCAGTGTGAAGATCATGTAAGAAAAGATCAGCGCGAAAGGCGTGTTGAAGATGCCGATCCACCGAATGAGCTCGAAAAGGCCTGCAAGGACGGCGATCTGCGGGAACATCGACACTGAAAGGATCGTCAGCATCAGCAGCGCCCGGCCGCGGAAATTCACGCGCGCCAAGGCGAAAGATGCGGTGATTGAAAGCAGCAGCGACGCGGCAACCACGATCAACGCAACCATTATGGAATTTCCAAGGCTGCGGACAAAGCCGCCCTGGTTCATCACCGATGTGTAATTTCCGAATGAAATCGAACTCGGCCAGTAGTTGACTTCGAAAAGCGCGGTGCCGGTTTTGAGGCTCGTGAGGATCGCGTAGTAGAAAGGAAAAACGGCAACAAGGACGATCACCGCGACGAGCAGGTAGAAGAGCGTGTTCTTCGTGATCTGCAAGAGCATCAACGGTCCTCCCCACCGAGTTTGACGCGCCCGAACCAGATGTAAAGTACGGTGACGGACGCAATGATGAGGAAGAGAACTGTCGAAGCAGTTGCGCCATAGGCGAACTTGTCAAAGTCGAACAGATTCTCACGCGCCATGACCGACATGGTCTTGGTCTGGGCATTGTTGGGCGTCAGCACATAAATCAGATCAAAGATGCGCATCGCATCCAGCATCCGGAAGATCACGGCGACCATAATGGCAGGCCGGATCAGTGGCAGCGTCAGCCGCCAGAAGACCTTGACTGGATTGACGCCGTCGATTCTGGCAGCCTCATAGATATCCGCCGGCACCATCTGCAGTCCGGCAAGGATCAGAAGCGCCATGAAGGGCGTCGTCTTCCAGACGTCGACGATCAGAACCGCAATCATTGCCGTTTCCGGATTGGCAGTCCAGGCGATCTTTTCGCCGATGAGACCGACGCCAAGGAGGATATCGTTCAAAATGCCAAACTGGTCGTTGAGCATCCAGGCCCACATTTTTGCCGAAACGATCGTCGGAATTGCCCAGGGAATAAGGATTGCAGCGCGCACAATCCCGCGCCCGGCAAACTGTGCGTTCAGGACCAGCGCAACAATAAGGCCAAGCGTGGTCTCGATCATGACCGAGACCACCGTGAATTTGGCGGTGTTCCAAACGGCGCTCCACCAGACGGGATCGGCAAGCAGCCCACGATAGATGGTTCGCCCGCTCTTCAGCGTGACCCAAGACAGATAATTGCCGAAACCGATGAACTGCGCGTTGCCAAGATCGGTCAGCGACGCATTCGTGAAGCTGAAATAAATTGTTCTGAACAGCGGCCACCCGGCCACCACTGCCAATATAAAAAGCGTCGGCGCCAGAAACAGCCAGGCCGATCTGACACGCTCGGAGCGCAATTCGCTCGCCGACCTCAAAGCGGAGGCTCGCGGTTTGAGCGCTTGTGAAACTGCGATTTCGCTCATGGAAAGGCTATCCGTGCTTGAGACACCTGCAGACGGGACCGGCGGCTTGCCGGCCGCCGGTCCCGCTCATCACCAGCTATCGCCCTTAAGGGTCGTCAGGTCGGCCTCGAGAAGCTCAAGGTTCTCGGCCGCGGTCCCGTTGCCGGACAGCGTGTTGTGTACTGCCGTCCAAAACTTCGATGACACTTCGTTGTACTTCACCTTGGCTGTCGCCGAAGGACGCGGCACGGCATCCTGGAAGATCGGCTTCCACTCCGGCATGAAAGGCTGCGCGGCAGCGACATCCTTATCGTCGTAAAGCGCCACCAGGGTTGGCAGATTGGAAAGTTCGATGGCACGTGCCTTTTGAACGTCTTTCGACGCCAGAAACTTGACGAGCTCAATGGCCGCCTGCTGCTCGTCGGAATACTTCGAAACTGCGAGATTCCAGCCGCCGAGTGCTGAAGACGGCTTGTCGCCGACCGCGGCGACGGGAAGCGTCGTTACGTCGAACTTGCCCTTCACCGCGCTATCAGCGCCATTGCCGAGCGAGTAGGCATAGGGCCAGTTACGCATGAAGACGGCATTTCCGGTCTGCCAGACGCCGCGTGATTCCTCCTCCTGATAGGCGAGCACGCCAGGCGGGGAAATCGTGCCGACCCAATCCTTCGCACGGTCGATTGCGGCGGCTGCTTTTTCATTGTTGATCGAGATCGTTCCGTCCGGCTCCACGATCTGGCCGCCGCCGGAGGATTTCACCCATTCCAGCGCATTGCAGGTGAGGCCTTCATAGGAATTCCCCTGGAAGACGAAGCCCCACATGTCCTTTTGGCCGGCCGCGCGTTCCTTCTCCTGGATCTCCTTGGCGGTCTCGGCAAGCTCGTCCCAGGTCTTCGGCGGCTGCTTGCCGTATTTCTCAAGCAGGTCCTTGCGATAATAGAGCGCCGGCGCATCGGTATACATCGGCAACGCCACGAGACGATCGTTGACCGTCTGTGATGCGATGATCGAAGGAAAGAACTGCTCGACGACGTCTTTGGCAGCCTCCTTCAGGTCCACGAACTGATCGGCAAGCTGCGGCGCCCAGATAACGTCGGTCTGGTAGACATCGACGTCCTTGTTGCCGGCGGCAAGCCAAAGACGGTACTGCGAGAACTGCTCAGAACTCGACGACGGCATGCTCACGATATTGACCTTGTGGCCCGTCTTTTCTTCGAAGACGGCAAACTGCTTGCGGAAGAACTCGAGGTTATTGCCCGTCGAACTCGCCGCGAAGGAAAGCTCGGCTGCAGCCGCAAGATTCAAGGTACAAATCATGCTCACCGCCGAAACGGCGGCCATCAAACGATATTTCATGTCATCCTCCCATTGGCACACGAAAAATTGAAATCGATTTGGCTAGACGGAACATTGCAAAAGTTTTTTCAACCGTCAAGAGCGTGCATCTCAGAGATTCACAACGTCGCCAAGTTTCAATTTTCGTGTTTTATATCAAATATTTACACTGGTAAACTAGATGATCAGAGCAATTGTTCGTTTCTATTAATTGCTTGCAAGTAATTGAAAACGATTTCAAATCTCCCCAGACGGTGATAGACGAGATTGCCGAGCGTTCAACAATCCGTCATTGATCCGCACGGATCCAACTATACGTGTTCGAATGAAGCTCAAGGAATTCGCAAAACAAGTCGGCCTGTCGCCGACAACGGTAAGCCGAGCACTGAGCGGCTATCCGGAGGTAAGCGAGACGACCCGCGCACGCGTCGTTGCGGAAGCCCTGAGGCTCGGCTACCGGCCGGACGTCAACGCCGTCCGGCTGAAAACCGGCCGCGTCGGCGCGATCGGGGTCATCATGGGACGATTCGGTGAATTCCACTTCTCTGAATTCATGGCCGGTATGGCGGAGCGACTGGCCTCGGAGGATACTGATATCCTGGTGATCCCGATGGCCGATCGCGATCTCAACGAGGAGATGCAGACCTATAGACGGCTTGCCGAAAGCCGGCGCGTCGATGCAATTATCGTCCACTCCCCGAAACCGAACGACCCGCGCATCGAGCTTCTGGACAGGCTCGGAATTCCTTTCTTCGTGCATGGGCGATCGGATATCGCCATTCCCCATGCATGGCTGGACATCGACAATGAAGGGGCAATCCGGCGGTCGACGGAGCATCTGCTGGACCTCGGCCACCGCAGGATCGCGATGATCAACGGCCGCAAAGGACTGACTTATTCCATCCACCGCGATATCGGCTTCCGCAAGGCCTTCGAGGGGCGGGCTCTTGAGCAGGACGCCCAGCTGATCGCCCACGACACATTCACTGACGAGCTCGGCTTCAGACATGCCCGCTTTTTTCTGGAGAGTTCCAATCCGCCGACGGCTATCGTGGCCGGTTCGATGATGACAGCGCTCGGCGTCTATCGCGCCGTCCGATCCCTCGGCCTCGCTATCGGCGAGGACGTCTCTGTCATCGCCCATGACGATGTCTTTCCCTACCTGACGGCGGAAAACATGGCACCCTCACTTTCGGCAACCCGATCATCGATGAGAGCAGCAGGCGCAAGATGCGCCGACCTGACCTTGCAACTGCTGGGGGGACGCTCGGTTTCGGATATTCATGAATTGTGGCCTGTCGAACTCAATTTGCGGGAATCGACGCGTCCCGCAAGGGGATGAGTGCTCTCCTATTAGGCAGATGCACAACCCGAATGCACTACTGATAAACCGTTGAAATACATTCATATTCGACATTTTTTCATTGACGTTTCCGCCGTCTGTCACATAGCATTGCCGACACGATATTCACCGTGCTTACCCCGATGCGGCACCCGCAAACGACATTCTATGACTCAATGGGGAATTGATTAATGAAATCAACATTCAAGAGCGGTCTTTTGGCACTGGTCGCAACAGCGCTTCCAGCCGCCGCCTACGCCCACCCCGTTGCCGGTGAAGCAGCAGGCTTCGCGCATGGCTTCAGCCATCCCATATCGGGTCTCGACCATGTCCTTGCGATGATCATGGTTGGCGTCTTTGCCCATCAGCTTGGCGGTCGGGCAACTTGGCTTGTCCCGGCAACCTTCGTCCTTGTTATGGCCCTTTGCGGCGCGCTCGGTGTTGCGGGCATCGATATCCCATTTGTTGAAGCGGGTATCGCGTTATCGGTCGTCGTCCTCGGCGCGGTCGTGGCGTTCAACGCCAAGGCCCCAGCAGCCATTGCGATGGCCGTGGTCGGGCTGTTTGCGATCTTCCATGGCCATGCCCACGGCACCGAAATGCCGGAAAGTGCGGCGGGCGCTGCTTACGGGGGAGGTTTTTTGATCGCGACCGCTCTTCTGCACGCCGTCGGGCTCGGGTTTGGCTATGCGACCGGCCGCATCGGCGAACGCCGACGCTTCATCGTCACGCGCCTTGCTGGCGGCTTTGCCGCTGTGGCAGGCGCAGGCATCCTCGTCGGCATGATATGATCGTTCGACAAACACCAAAAATCTAAGAGCGGCGATCCGTCGATCGCCGCCTTTTCTCACCTTGTTCTCATACGCGGCTCTGGTTATTCGGCAGCCGTCGGGCGCAGCACGCCGCGCCGGATCTGATCAGCTTCGATCGATTCGAACAGAGCGCGGAAGTTTCCTTCGCCGAAGCCTTCGTCGCCCTTTCGTTGAATGAACTCAAAGAAAATCGGTCCGATGACGGTTCGCGAGAAAATCTGCAGCAGGATGCGGGTCGTGCCGCCATCCAAGACTCCCTCGCCGTCGATCAAAATGCCATGCTCTTTCATCCGCTCGATCGGTTCCTCATGGCCGTGTACACGCTCATGGGAGAGTTCGTAATAGGTATCGGGCGGCCCGGGCATGAATTTCAGGCCGTTTTCGGCGAGTTTGTCCGTCGCGTCGTAGATTGCCTCCGTACCAACGGCGATATGCTGAATGCCCTCGCCCTTGTACTTGCGCAGATATTCCTCGATCTGGCTGGTGTCGTCCTTGGACTCGTTCAGCGGGATGCGGATCTTGCCACAAGGAGACGTAATTGCCCGGCTCATCAACCCGGTAATGCGGCCGTCGATATTGAAAAAATGGATCTGCCGGAAACCGAAGAGCTCGCGATAGAACTCCCACCACTTATCCATATTGCCGCGATAGACATTGTGGGTCAGATGATCGAGGTAGTAAAAGCCAACGCCTTTCGGCTTCGGGTCGCGTTCACCCAGCCATTCGAACTCTGCATCATAGGGCGAGCCCTTCTCGCCGTAAGTTTCCACAAAATAAAGCAGCGAACCGCCGATGCCGACGATGGCCGGGATATCGACGGTCTTGTCCTTGCCTTCATACGGCCTCGCCCCCTTTGAAACCGCGTGGTCGAAGGCATGTTCGGCGTCGGTGACACGCCAGGCCATGGAGGGCGCGCAAGGGCCGTGTTCGGCGACGAAGCGCATGGCATGGCTGCCGGGCTCGGCATTGAGGAGATAGTTGATATCGCCCTGGCGCCAGACGGTAACGTCCTTCGTGCGGTGCTTGGCAACGCAACTGTAGCCCATGCAGATAAAAAGCTCGCGCAGTTTTTCCGGCTCCGGATGGGCGAATTCAACAAACTCAAAACCGTCAGTGCCGGCCGGATTGTCGGAAGTGATGCCTGTCGGCGGCGCGTCGTGCGGATAAGGGCCCATCGTTCTCTCCTCCAAACAGGATCCTGGATGACATTATGACGGGATTTTTACGCATTGTGCTTGCATTCATGCGCAATTCCGGCGATTCAATACATGTTTCATGCAAGAAAGCGGGGTATCGTGCACAAATGGAACAGATCGACAGATACGACCTAAAAATCCTTGCCCAATTGCAAGGCGACGGCCGCCTGACCAACAACGAGCTCTCGGAATTAATCGCGCTCTCGCCATCGCAATGTTCGCGCCGGAGGACACGGCTCGAGGCCGAGGGCTTTATCCACGGCTATCGCGCCGTGCTCGATCGCGGCAGGCTGGGGCTCGACCTCATGGTCGTCATCGCCGTAACCCTTGCGACCCACAACCGCGACAACGCCAAGCGTTTCGCAGCACTGATTGCGGACCTGCCGGAGGTGCTGGAATGTTACGCCCTGACCGGCGAAATGGACTACCACCTCAAGGTCGTGACGCCTGACCTTGCCGGACTTTCGCGCTTCGTCAATGACGTGCTCCTGCCACACGACAGCGTTCAGCATGTCAAGACGTCGATCGTACTCGCGACACTCAAGGACTTTCAGGGATTGCCTGTGCAGCAGCGCAGTCGGCCGTATGCCTGATTTATAGGTTTCGTACTATTTTGATCTGATTGAAATTGCGCCGACAAATTTGTTTGCGTTGGATTCTCCGACAATTTTGGCCAGAATCCGTTCCCTTGCCCAAAGCGGGACCTAAAGCTTCGCCCCTCAACAACCCTGGCAGGCTCACAAATCCGTTAAACGCGGTTCTAGCCATCGGGGAAGGCAGAATTGATTTCCGCTTTGCAAGTGGCGCGTCGCCGCTGTACCCTATCAAGCTGATAACTGCGCAAGTGCTCAGTGTATAGCCGGGCAAAAGTCCGGTCGCGCGTTTCAACCGATGAATAAGTAGCCGCGGATCATGGAACTTATCGTCGCCCTTGGTCTGATCGTCTTCAAGGTCGCGTTTATGATCGCGATCCTGCTGCTGCTGCCTTTGCCCCTGACCTGGCTGGAACGCAAGATCGCTGGACATATCCAGCAGCGGATGGGGCCAATGCGCGTCGGGTGGCACGGGCTGCTGCAGCCGGTGGCGGACGGAATCAAGCTCTTGACCAAAGAAGACCACATCCCGGACGAGGCCGACCGCTTTCTGTTCAAACTGGCGCCAATCCTGGCGCTCGCCCCACCATTCGTGGTGTTCGTCGCGATTCCGTTCGGCGAAACCGTCTCGGTGCTGGGCGCCGAGATCACGCTTTACGTCTCCAACATGAATGTGGCGCTCCTTTTCGTCTTCGCGGTGATCGGCATTGAGGTCTATGGTGTCATCTTCGGGGGATGGGCCGCGAACAGCAAATACGCTGTTCTGGGCAGCCTCAGGACTTGCGCGCAGATGATCAGCTATGAGATCCCGATGGGGTTTGCGGTCATCGGCGTGGTCATGCTGGCACAATCCATGAGCCTGCTCGAAATCGTACGGGCGCAGGCCGATGTCTGGAATATCATCTACCAACCGATCGGCTTCCTGGTGTTCTTCGTTGCCGGACTGGCCGAGGCACAGCGCATTCCCTTCGACCTTTCGGAAGCGGAAGGTGATCTGGGGGCTGGCTTCCATACCGAATACAGCGGTATCCGCTTTGCGTTTTTCATGATCAGCGAGTATGCCATCGTGTTACTGGTGTCGGTGCTGGTGGTGATCCTGTTCTTCGGCGGCTGGAACGGCGTACTGATCCCCTTGCCACCGCTCCTTTGGTTTTTGCTCAAGGTCTCGTTCTTCGTCTATTTGTTTATCTGGTTCCGTTTCACTTTCCCCCGCTACCGCTACGACCAACTGATGGCGATCGGATGGAAGGTCTTGCTTCCTTTGTCGATGGCGAACATAATCATAACCGGAATTGCTTTCTTTTAGGGGCCGCAGCGGCTCCGTAGCGGGGCGATGATGTCGCGCGCGCAGGACAGAATTGGAACATGGATCGGCTGGGCGTTCTTCGCCGACCTGGCGAGTGCCTTGGCTCTGACCTTCGGCTACATGTTCACCAGATCCGTCACCATGCAGTATCCGGACAAGGAAAAATGGTTGCCCTACCCGCGCTACCGCGGGCATCACTTCTTGAAGCGCGATGACGAGGGCGAGATCAAATGCGTGGCCTGCGAACTCTGCGCCCGGATTTGTCCCTGCGACTGCATCGAAGTCATCCCTTACGAGGACGAGAAGGGCAGCCGTCACCCGGCAAAATTCGAGATCGACACGGCCCGGTGCCTATTCTGCGGACTATGCGAGGACGCCTGTCCAGCGGACGCAATCGCGCTTGGCCAACAATACGAATTCTCGAGCTTTTCCTCGCGCGATCTGGTGATCGGGCGCGACGATCTGCTCGCCAAGCCGGGCAAGGCGGCAACCGGTGGCGGCGTAATTGCCGCGCGCCTGAATACGGAAAACGACGTGCTCGTCGAAACCAAAGAGACGCAGGGCTACAACTGGTGGCGGAATATACGGCGAACGTAAAGACGCGCCAGCTGTCAAACAATGCGCTCGGACAGGAGGCTCAGATGTTTGTCGGCGAAATCATGAAGAACAAGGGTGTCGGTGTCGTCGCGGTCAATCGCGATCAGACGATGGTGGAAGTCCTGAGACTGTTTCGCGAGAACAACATAGGCTTCGTCGTCGTCAGCCAATCAGACGGCGAATACCTTGGTACCGTGTCGGAGCGCGATTGCTGCAATGCGGTAGCCGAATACGGGGCCGCGGCGGCGATGATGCGAGCCGCCGACATCATGAACCGCAATGTAGCGACCTGTTCGACCCGGGACTTGCTGCCGGTCGCGATGGGAATCATGACCCGGCGGCGTACGCGTCATGTCCTGGTCATGGATGGGGACGACGTCGTCGGCGTCGTCAGCATCGGCGATGTGGTCAAACATAGGCTCGACGAAGCACAGCGCACGGAACAGGATCTGCAGGATTACATCTGCGGGAACAGGTATCACTGATCAAGGCGTGATGCAGCGTCAGGCACGCCACCGTCCGTGCCTTGGTGTCGATCCTTGGGATTTGACGGAGAATCCGTGAGACGGGCGGACGCCGTGGCCCGGTGAACTTCCACCGGACATGGATATACACCCCGACGCATCAGCCTGTTGAGGCGTAGGGCCCTGTAGTTTTCGGGGAGAAATACGAGGCCCTTGGGAAAGCGCCTGTTGACCTTGAGCTTCGCCGTCAATTCTCCCAGAGCGGATCGCACGACCACCGGCTCGCGATCCGAAAAGCCAAGTTGGGCGGCATCCTGCGCGCTCATCTCGACATATGGGTCGTCAGCGACTGTATTCAGGATCTCCGAGCGTTCGGAAAGATATCCGTTGTGGAACAGGCAGTTGCCGGTAATCAGCATCAGTCCGCCGGCTGCTTTCGCAGACGGCGGCGGCGCGAAGAACTCGCCAGCCGGTGGCAGCGGGACCGCCTTGGTGAATGCGCCGTCAGCGCCAAGCCCATCCTGCGTCAACCCGTGATAGGCCGGAACCCGCCGGGCAATCTCGTGGAAAATTTCGTCTTCTGTCGATGGCTGCAGCGTCTGGCTGCGCAGCGCTGCGACGAAGTCGAAGATTGCCAGATTGCCTCGCGCCTCGAAGGCGGGTTCGCGGAATTTGCGGATCTTCTGGGTCCGACCCTCGTTGTTGGTGAACGTCCCGGATTCCTCGCCGTAACCTGCTGCGGGCAGAACAACCTCGGCCAGGCCCGCCGTATCTGTTAGGAAGGTATCCTGGACGATCAAAAGATCGGCAGCGCCCAGCGCCCGCGTCACGAAATCCCTGTCGGGGTAGGCGATCAGGGGGTCTGCTCCGGCGAGGTAGAGCGCGCCCATCCGGCCACCGACGCAAAGCTCCAGCATGGCGTCGAGACCGGCGCCGGGTTCAGACGGGGTTTCGGCACCCCAGGTCCGCGCAGGGGTTGCACGGGCCGCATCATCGGTGAAGGCCCACAACCCCGGCAAAACTCCCATGTCCCAGGCGCCCAGCTGGTTGGCGCGGTCAAAGAGGAACTGCATCGCCAGGTGCTTGCCGAGCAGGCGGAGAACCTGCAGCAGGTTGCTGAGTTGCTGCAGCGTCGCGCGCGCTTCGGGTGATCTCAGGAGCTCGACGCTGACAAGCACAGTGACACTTCGGCTTTCCTTGAGCGCACTGGCCAGACGATCCGGCCCGTCGCTGCCGGAATTCACCGGCGGCCCGCCGATCGTCGCTTCGATGTCTGCAAAAGCCTCGCCCGGCAAGAAGTGACCAGCCGCTGCCACGAGCCCGGCTACCACCGCCGCAAGGCTCGCCGTTTCGCCGCCCGGCGGCACGCGAACCACAACGCGGGCATCGGCCTCCAGACGGGAGGGCCGCGCCGAAAGCATGTGCAATGCGGTTTGCCGCCGCCGCGCGCCGTCCCGCAGCAGGTATTCGGTGACCGGGTTCTCCTCGCTCACGTTGCCGCCGACGACGAGCACGCAGTCGTTGGCAATTATCTCTTCCAGTGGTGCGCGCCTGTAGAAGGCTGCCAATAATGGCCCGAGCGTATCGAAGGGCGCGGACCACCGCGACGAGCAATCAATGTTGTTGGTCCGGAATACCGTCCGCATCAGCTTCTGGAACTGATAGAGCACCTCGTTGGGCAGGCGCGGCGAGGCCAGCCCCCCTGCAGCCTTGTCTTCGACGGCCGACAGCCGCCGGCGCAGATAGTCCGCCGCTTCGTCCCAGGAAACCGGAACCAGAGCGCCATTGCGACGGATCATCGGCCGCTCGATCCGGTCCCTGCCCGAGACGAAATCGAGACCGAAGCGTCCCCGCACGCAGAGCGTTTCGCGGTTGACCCCCTCGTCCCACTTCGAGCGTACCCGCATAAACTCGCCCTTGCGTGTGCCCACCGTCAATTGGCAACCGGTGCCACAATGCGGGCAGACCGTGTCGGTCTCGACCAGATCCCAGGGCCGTGCCTTGTAGCGGTAGGGGAAACTCATGAGAGCGCCGACCGGACAGACCTCGATGCAATTGCCGCACTGATCGCAACTCGCAAGGCTACCCTCGAAGCCGGTAACGGCCGTATCCATGCCTTTTTCGACGGTGCCAAGCGCGACCGCGCCGACCACCTCCTCACACATCCGGACGCAACGCTGGCACTGGATGCAGCGGTTGACGTTCATGATGACGACCGGGCTGAGACGGATGTCTTCGGAGTGGAATACACGCTTGGGATCGTGGAACGCGCTCTTGTGGGGGCCGTATGCCATCACCATGTCCTGAAGCTCGCATTCGCCGCCCTTGTCGCAGATCGGGCAGTCAAGGGGGTGGTTGGCAAGCAGCATGTCGAGCATCGAAGATCGCGTTTCGTCGATCAGCGGCGTATTCGTCCGCACGACCATGCCATCGGTGACAGTGGTGGCGCAGGAGGGCTGCAGCCGCCGCAGCCCCTCAATCTCCACCAGGCACATGCGGCAGGAAGCGAGCGGCGGCAGCCGCTTCCAGTAGCAGAAGGTTGGAATGTCGATGCCCAAACGCTCGGCCGCCATGAGCACTGTGGAGCCAGCCTCGACTTCGAGCGTTTGTCCGTCGATCGTAACGCTAACCATGCTTCCTCCAAGCCCGCCTCAAACTCACGCTTTCAGTGAAACGGGCACCTCCGCTCCTCGATATGGGCGACGAACTCGTCGCGGAAATGCTTCAGCGCCGCCCGCAATCCCATCGCGGCACCGTCGCCGAGAGCACAAAACGTATTGCCGAAGATGCCTTTGCAGAGCATCTCCAGCTGCTCCAGATCGCCAGGCCCGCCCTCGCCGGCCTCAATGCGGCGCAGTACCTTTACGGCCCAGTTCAATCCTTCCCGGCAGGGCGTACACTTGCCGCAGGACTCGTGATGGAAGAACTCGATGATCCGCGTGGCGAGCTTGACCATGCAGGTCGAGTCGTCGATTACGATAACGCCGGCCGAACCAAGCATCGAGCCGGCGGCCGCAAGCGAGTCGAAATCCATCCCGACCTCCAGCCCGCCCTCAGCTATTAGCGGCGCCGAGACTCCGCCCGGAATTACAGCCTTGATCCTGCGTCCCGGCAGCGGACCGCCAGCATGCTCCCCGACCAGTTCGCGCAGCGGTATGCCCATCGGCAGCTCGTAAAGACCGGGTTTGCGCACCTGCCCGCTCAGGCAGTAGAGCTTCGGGCCGGGGCTCTTATCCGGGCCTATGGCCCGAAACCAGGCTGGCCCGCGCATCACAATATGCGGCACGCAAGCAAGCGTCTCGACATTGTTGATGACGGTGGGGCTCGAGTAGAGCCCGGCCACGGCGGGAAACGGCGGTTTCAATCGCGGCTGCGCCCGCTTGCCCTCGAGCGACTCGAGCATCGCGGTCTCCTCGCCACAGATATAGGCGCCAGCGCCGCAGTGAACGTGCACGGTGAACTTGAAATTAGAGCCTAGAACACTCGTTCCGAGATAGGACTTTTCATGAGCCTGGGCAATCGCTTGCTCCAGGCGGCGTATCGCCGTCACATATTCTCCACGGATGTAGACATAGGCGGTTTCGGCACCGATCGCGTAGGCGCTTACCGCCAGCCCCTCTATGAGCTGGTGTGGATCGCGCTCCATGATGATCCGGTCCTTGAAGGTCCCGGGCTCGCCCTCATCAGCGTTGCAGCACAGATATTTCGGCTTGTCGGGCCGCTTCGGCACGAAGCTCCATTTCATGCCCGTCGGGAATCCGGCCCCGCCGCGGCCGCGCAGGTTGGACTGTTTGACGAGGTCGATGACCTCGTCCGGCGTATATTCGCGCAGCGTCTTGGCCAGCGCCTGATAGCCGCCGCCGGCCTCATAGGTCGACAGCAAATGACTGTCCGGCACGTCGACATTCTTGAGAAGAACCGGCTCGAACATGACACTACTCTCCCGGCGGCCGCGCAAAGGCTGGCTCAACACTTTCGACCTCGCTCGCCATGTCGCGGAGGCTGTCCAGGAGCGCGTCTATGCGCGCGACATCAAGGTGGCCGTGGTATTCGTCGCCAACCTGCATCACCGGAGCCATCTCGCACGCACCGAGGCACTCGACGGTCGAAAGCGTGAACAGCCCATCCGGCGTCGTGCCGCCCTTCTTGATCCCCAGCACCTCCTCCAAATGCCTCAGCAGGTCCTCGGAACGGCGCAGCATGCACGAAACGTTGTCGCAGAGTTGCAGGTGGAACATGCCCACCGGCTCGATATGGAAGAGTGTGTAGAAGGTCGCCAGTTCGTAGACCCAGATCCGCTCGACACCCAGGATATCGGCGACTTCTTCCAGCACTGGGCCAGGCAAATGGCCATGCTCCCTCTGCGCGATCACAAGCGCGGGCATGATCGCTGAGCGCTGGTCGGGATAGCGCGCCGCCGCCGCCTCGATTTGTTCGCGCATGGTCATCGCGTTTTGAACCTCTTTGCTACTTGTCCACCTCGGCCATCACCGGGTCGAGGCTGCCGAGCACGGCGATCATGTCCGCCAGATAGCGGGCGTTGGTCACTCCAAAGAGTGCCTGAAGGTTGACGAAGGACGGTGCCCGCACCTTCATGCGGAACGGTTTGGGCGATCCGTCGCTGATGACGTAGAAGCCTAGCTCGCCCTTTGGCGCCTCGATCGCCGAATAGACCTCGCCCTTCGGCACCTTGAAGCCGTAGGCCGAGAGGTCGAAATGCTGGATCAATGCCTCCATCGAGCAGTGCACCCTGTCCTTGTCGACTGGGAAGGCGATTGTCGGCATGTCGATCTGGAACGGCCCCTCCGGCATCTGGTCGAGACATTGCTCAATGATCCGGATGCTCTCGCGCATTTCCTCGACACGGCACTGCCAGCGTGCATAGCAGTCGCCCTCCTTGCGGGTAACGACATTGAAGTCGAGCCGATCGTAGATCTCATAAGGTTCATCGCGGCGGATGTCCCAATCGACGCCCGAGGCGCGCAGGTTTGGGCCACTCAGGCCGAGATCGATGGCATCTTCGGGGGCGATCACGCCGATCCCTTGCGTACGGTTCAAAAACACCCGGTTGTTCTCGAGCAGCCGGTCATAGTCGCGAATGCGGTTCGGGAAGATGTCACAGAATTCCCGGATCTTGGGGAGGAACCCGTCGGGCAGGTCCTCGCGCACACCGCCGACCCGGCAGTAAGAGGTATGCATCCGCGCCCCGGTAATCATCTCCAACAGATCCATGATCATTTCGCGCTCGCGCATCGCGTAGAGCAAGGCGGTCATGGCGCCAAGATCCATCGGCAGTGCGCCAGTGATGAGGAGATGGCCCGAGATCCGTGCCAGCTCAGCCATCAACACACGAATATACTGCGCCCGTACCGGTGCTTCTATGCCGAGGAGTTTCTCCACGGCCAGCGCAAACGCCAAGTTGTTCGAAGGGGGGCAGAGATAGTCGAGCCGGTCCGTCAGCGGGAAAATCTGGGTATAGGTGAAGCTCTCGGCCAGTTTTTCGGTGCCGCGGTGGAGATAGCCGATATGCGGGTCCACGCGCTCGACGTACTCGCCGGTCAATTCGAGGACGAGCCGAAGAACCCCATGAGTGCTGGGGTGCTGCGGGCCGAGATTGAGAAGCACTTCCCTGGTATTGAGCGCTTCGCCTTCAGGCCTGCTGAGCTCGGTGACTTCAGTCATCTCAACTCTCCGGTGCGGAACGGCCTCCTTGCGGAATATCCCTGGTGGCGAGGTCCGGCTGTGTCGGCGGCGGGCCTTCGGCTCCAAACGGGTTCAACTTATCCTTGTATCCGCGCAGCGGAAAATCCTTTCGCTGCGGGAAACCCTCGAATCCCTCCCACATATAGATCCGGCGCAGGTCGGGGTGGCCCTCGAACCTGATCCCGTACATGTCCCAGGCTTCGCGTTCATGCCAGTTGGCGGTGCGCCAGACGCCCGTAACCGAGGAAAGCTGCGGCGGATCGCCAAGCCGGCACTTGATGCGAATCCGCCACCGATTGGGGAGTGAGTAAAGGTGGTATACCGCTTCGTATCGCGGCGTTTCTGGATAGTGATCGACCCCGCAGATGTCGGAGAGGAAGTTGAATCGCAGTGCAGGATGTTCCTTCAGGAACCGGCAGAACTCGACGATCGTCTCGGGAGGAACAGCAAAGACGTGAATGCCGTGCACGGAGCCGAGATCCTCGATTGCTCCCCCGAAACGCTCCATGATCGGACCCTGATCGAGAGGTCGCCCAACACTCATGACGCTGCAACCCGATCCAGAGGCGTGCCGGCCAGCGCGCGGGTCCTCTTGATCTTCTCTTGAAGCAGGAGGAAGCCATGCATCAACGCCTCGGGCCGCGGGGGACAGCCGGGCACATGGACGTCTACAGGCACGAAAGTTTCCGACCCCTGCACCACAGCGTAGGTGTTGTAAACCCCGCCTGAAATGGCGCAGGTGCCCATTGCAATCACCCAGCGCGGCTCCGGCATCTGGTCGTATAGCCGACGCACCACGGGGGCGAATTTCCGGGTCACGGTGCCGGCGATGATCATGACATCGGACTGACGTGGCGAAGGGCGGAACACCACGCCGAACCGGTCGAGATCATAGCGCGCGCAACCGGCTGAGATCATCTCGATAGCACAGCAGGCAATGCCGAAGGTCTCGGGCCACAGGGCTGACCTCCGGCTCCAGCTGATGATGCTGTCGGCCGTGGTGAACAGTACGCTATCACGGATCGCGTTATTTATTCCTCCCATTCCAACGCTCCCTTCAGCCAAGCGTAGGCGAAGCCCACGAGAAGCAGCAACATGAAGACGAACATCTCAACATAACCAATGAACCCGATCTCTTTCAGAACGACGGCCCAGGGAAAGAGGAACATTGCCTCGACATCGAAGACCACGAGCAGGATCGCAAGGATAAAGAACGGCACTCTGAAGCGGCCCCCGGCGGCCTCGCCCGACGGGTCCATGCCGCATTCGTAGGGCATGTTCTTTGCGGGATAGGAATTGGAGGGGCGCAGCAGCGAGGAAACGAAAAGCGTCGTCATCGCCACCAGAACAATTCCGGCAGTCATGAAGAGAACCGGCAGGAACTCCATTGCAGACATGTCGCATTTCCCCGGTCACCCACCGAGGGCCTTGCTCAGGCCGCGACCGGCCCCATTCGGACCGGCAATGCGGTCGCCCCAGTTAGTGACTTGGGCGCTCCTTTCTTTAATTGTCAGTGTATTCCCTCGGGGGAATCATTGCAAATCCAATAGATCAGCCTCCAAACACCGCATCTTGAGCAAGCCTCAGGAACCGTTCCGGAAACAGGCCGATTCCGAGAGTGCCGACGGCAGTGAAGGCGAGCGTCGCGCGAACCAGGGGCGTCAGAGCCGGCTCAAACGCCCTTTGTGGTTCGCGCATGTAGATCACCATGACGATGCGGATATAGAAGTAGGCGGCAACGGCGCTCAGCAGTACTGCGATGACCGCCAGCATGACGAAACCCCGCTCGACCAACGCGACCAGCACGTAGAACTTGGCGAAGAACCCGGCCGTTGGCGGGATGCCGGCCAGCGAGAACAGATAGAGCAGCATCAGAAGCGCCAGCCCGGGATGCGACCTGGCAAAGCCCGAGTAGTCTTCGATAATCTCGCCCGAGAAATCGCCGTTCCGCATCATGATGACGATGCCGAAAATGCCGAGGTTCATCAAAGAATAGATCAGCAGGTAGAGCATCACGCTCGCGATCCCGTCCGCACTGCCGGCCACTACGCCGAAAATGGCGAACCCGGCATGGGCGATGCTGGAATAGGCCAGGAGGCGCTTGAAATTGTCCTGCACCAGTGCCACGAAGCTGCCGAGTGCCATCGTCAGCACCGCAATCACTGCGACAACGAGCCAGGCGTCCGAGGCTGCAACCAGCGGATTGAGGAACACCCGCAGGATCACCGCGAACCCCGCAGCCTTCGGCCCCACAGACATGAACGCCGTGATCGTCGTCGGCGCACCCTCGTAGACGTCCGGCACCCACATATGGAACGGCACTGCGCCGACCTTGAAGACCAACCCCGCGACGATGAAGACCACCGCCAGCAGCAATCCGGGATCGAGCGGGCCGCCGGTCACCGTAGCCGTCATGCCGTCCAGTTGCGTCGTGCCGGTGAGCCCGTAAACCAGCGAAACGCCATAGAGGAAGATCGCGGTCGAGACCGCGCTAAGGATCACATATTTCAGTGCCGCTTCGTTCGAACGCGGCTCTCGCCGCAAGAAGCCGGTCAGTACATAGGTGCAGAGCACCATCAGTTCGAGGCCCACATAAAGCGACAAGAGATCGGTCGCCGAGGCCATGATCATCATTCCCGAAAGGGCGAAGAGCAGCAGAACATAGTATTCACTGCTCACGATCCCCTCGATGTCGGCATATTTTCGCGACAGGAAGAATGTCAAAACAGTGGCTAAGTAGAACACGAACTTGAAAAAGACCGCAAAGCTGTCGGCGACGAACATGCCCGTGTAGGCCGGCCGCACCTCGCTCGCCAGCATGAATGTCCCCAGGGCGGCAATCAGCACGACGGCGACGGAAGCCCAGACAAAGAAATGTTCCTGGCCCTTCCGCACGAGCTGGCCAAGGATCAGCAGGATGCAGGCCCCGGTGATCACCACGATCTCGGGCAGGCTCGCTAGAGCCGACTGGAAAAGCTGGGCGGCGGTCATTGGCCGCTCCCCTTGGTGTGCACCTGCGCCAGCAGATGCTTCACCGAGACGTCGATGATGTTGAGAAAGGGTTTCGGATAGAGCCCGACCCAAAGCACGAAGACGGCCAGCGGCAGGATGGCAGCCATCTCGCGGGCGTTCACGTCGCGTATCTTGAAGCGGGCGCCGATGCTGGCCGGACCAAGTGCTACTCTCCTATACATGCCAAGAAGATAGGCCGCGCTCAACAAGGCGCCCACGACCGCGGCCGCGCCGGCGGCCAGGTTGGCCGCAAATCCGCCCGACAGCACCAGCAACTCGCCGACGAACGAATTCGTTCCCGGCAGGGCCATCGACGACAAGGTGAACAGCGCCAGAAACACGGTATAGACCGGCGCCACCTTCATCAGCCCGCCATAGTCGGAGATACTGCGCGTATGCGTCCGCTCGTAGATCAGGCCAACGAAGAGGAACAAAGCGCCCGTCGTTACGCCGTGATTGAACATTTGCAGGACGCCACCCTCGAGCCCGCGGAGGTTCAGCGCAAAAATCCCCAGCGTTACGAAACCCATATGACTGATGCTGGAATAGGCCACCAGCTTCTTCAGGTCGTCCTGCGCCAGAGCAAGCAATCCGCCATAGACGATGGCAAGTGCCGAAAGCCCCAGCATCAGCGTCGAATAATATATCGACGCCTCCGGCAGCATCGGCAAAGAGAACCGCAAGAACCCGTAGGCACCCATCTTCAGGAGCACTCCGGCCAGGATGATGCTGCCAGCCGTAGGCGCCTGCACATGAGCGTCCGGCAGCCAGGTATGAACCGGGACCATCGGCACCTTTACGGCGAAGGCGATCAGGAAGGAGAAGAAAAGCCAGGATTGGATCCAGAACGGTAAATCCTGACCTGTGAGCGCGAGAATGTCGAAGGTCCTGCCGCCGTGGAAATAGAGCACGATGACACCGATCAGGAACAGGAGGCTGCCCGCCAGCGTGTAGAGGAAGAACTTGAACGCGGCATAGACCCGGCCATCCCCGCCCCACACCCCGATGATCAGGTACATCGGGATCAGCATCGCCTCCCAGCAGACATAAAACAGAAACAGGTCGAGGGCGCAGAATACCCCCAGCATCAGCGCCTGCATGACGAGCAGGCTCACCATGAACTCCTTCACCTTGCTGGCAATCGCGACCCACGAGGCGAGCACGCAGATCCACCCCAGCAGTGCGGTCAAGAACACGAAGAGCGCGCTGATCCCATCGATACCGAGCGCGTAGGTGATCCCGAGCATAGGCACCCACGGGTGTATCTCAGTGAACTGCATCTCGTGGGTCGTCTGGTCGAAGCTGACCAGCATTGCAATGCAGAGAGCCAGGTCGAGGACGGTGATACCCACCGCTGTCCAGCGCACCGCATCAGCGCTGCGGAGAAACATGAGAACCACTGCCCCGGCGGCAGGCGTGAATACAATGAGACTGAGGAGCGGCAATCCCATCGCACCCCCTACCGCCATGCCACGGCGAAAACGACGGCGGCGGCGATCAGACCGGCGATCATCGCCAGCACATAGTGGGTCACGACACCGGTCTGGAGCCGCCGCAACGCCGCGCCTGCGCGCAGGATCGAACGAGCGACGCCGTTCACGACGGCGTCCACACCGTTAAGGTCGATCCGCAATCCTTCTCGTGCCGACCCGTGCAGGAAAGGTAGTGCCGTTGTCTCAGACACCTCGCTCACCGCCTTCTCGTAGCGCGCCAGCGGCCTTTCGGCGAGCCACATGAAGTACCGCGCACCCTTGCGGTAGAACCAGTCGGTGTCCAGGCTGATCGTATTTTCGGGATCGAGCGCTCGCAGGAAAATGACAAAACCCAATGCCGTGAACATCAGCACGCCAAGGCTCTCCGTAATATGGAGACCCGTATATGGTTCGAAGTCGACCGGATAGGGTAGCAATGCATAAAGCGGCCGCGGGAACACCCCGATCGCAATGCACAGCACCGCCGCCATACCCATCGCAACCAGCATGTTGCCGGGCGGGTCCCTGGCCCTCAGCCCTTGGTCCCTACCGAAGAACATGTAGTACGGGAGCTTGAGTCCGGTGTGCAGGAACGTCCCAGACGATGCCATCGTCAGCGCGAGCACGACCAGCGCGCGATGATCCTGCCCGGCCGCTGCCACCACCATCGACTTGGTGACGAAACCCGAGAAGAACGGAAATGCCGAGATGGCTAAGGCGCCGATCATGTAGAGCGTCAAGGTCAGCGGCATGGTCTTGTAGAGCCCGCCGAGTTCGGTGAGCTTACGCCGCCCAGTGACATGAATCACCGCCCCCGCACCCATGAACAAAAGCGCCTTGTAGAGAATATGGGCGAAGGCATGGCTGGTGGCTCCGTTCACCGCCATCTCGGTTCCAATGCCGACGCCCGCCACCATGTACCCCACCTGGCTGACGATGTGATAGGCAAGGAGCCGCCGGCAGTCGTTCTCCAACACCGCGTAGATAACGCCGTAGAGCGCCATCGCGGTGCCGAGCCAGACGAGAAGCTCGGTTCCCGGAAACGCCCGCGCCAACACGTAGACGGCGGTCTTGGTGGTAAAGGCGCTCATGAACACCGCGCCTGTGACGGTCGCTTCCGGATAGGCGTCGGTGAGCCAGGCGTTGAGCGGCGGCACTGCGGCGTTGAGGATGAACCCGGCAAGGATCAGGTAGACGGCCACGCCCATTTCTCCCTCGATCGGGCCGAAAAGAGATGAACCTGTGGCGAGCCCGTGAAGAACCACGCCGCCGAGCAGGCAGACCCCACCGCTGATATGGACCATGAGATACCGGAACCCTGCCCGGATCGCATTGTCGCCTCCCTGGGCAAAGACCAGACAGGCAGAGGAAAATGCCATGCCTTCCCAGAACAGATAGAGCGTCAGGTAGTCACCGGCGAACACCACGCCGAGTGCGCTGCCGACGTAGATGAATGCGGCCACATGCTGGCCGGTGCGTGTCAGGTGCAACGCGTAGACCGTGCCGATCAGCGCCATGACGGTGAAAACGGTGGCGAAGACGATACTCAGCCTGTCGACCTTCGCAATCAGGATTTCCTGCCCGATAAACCTCGCCTCGCCATAACTGCCCGGCTCCATCGTGAACACGGCAAGGATCGCCAGCGTCGGGATCAGCAGCAGATAGGCCTTTCCGATCGATCCCCTGAGGAACGGTATCGGCAGAGCACCGAGAATGAAGAGCAGAGCCGGATGGATGAAGTCAGTCATAATAGTCCTCGCGCCGCATCAGCCCGATCCGATGACCGAGAAACTTGGAAACGAAGATGAGCAGAACGCAGGAGCCGAAACCGTAGACGGCGGACCAGCCAGGCAGGCGCTCCCAAAGATATTCGGCGTGTTCGCGAGAAACCAGAAAGTCGGAGGCGACGATCAGAACGAGTGCCAGATAGAACAGTCGGCGGCGCTGCCTTGCCCATTCTTCGTCACCAAAGAAGTCGACCAAGCGCTTGATCATCTGACCACTCCGTCCGCCAGGGTAAGAAAATAATCGGGGAAGATGCCCATCAGCACCGATAGAATGGCGGTCGCGACAAGCGGGATCGTGATCATCGGAATTTCCCGGACCGTCGTCCGGCTCTCCTGCGGTTCGGTCCCGAAAAAGGCGACATAGCTGACCGGCAGGAAATAGGCGGCGTTCAGGATCGAACTCACCAGGAGTACGACCAGGAATGCGATCTGTCCCGCCTCCACCGACCCCAGCGTCAAATACCATTTGCTGACGAATCCCGCAGTCGGCGGCACCCCGATCATGCTGAGCGAGGCGACGAAGAATGCCCCCATCGTCCATGGCAGCCGGCGGCCGATGCCGGCCATGTCGCTGATGTTGCGTTTTCCCGACGCGCAGTAGATCGACCCGGCGCAAAAAAACAGCGTGATCTTGGAAAAGGCGTGCGCCGCAATGTGGATGATCCCGCCGACCATTGCGACCGGCGACAACAGGACCGCGCCCAAGACGATGTAGGAGAGCTGGGAAACCGTCGAATAGGCGAGCCTCGCCTTCAGGTCGTCCCGTGTCAGGGCGTAGACCGACGCCATCAGGATCGTGAATGAAACCAGATAGGCCGTGGCGATGCCGAGGCCCAGCTCTCCGACCAGCCCGACGCCGAAGACATGGAACACCACCCGCAGCACACAAAACACACCCATCTTGACGACAGCCACTGCATGCAAGAGCGCGCTGACAGGCGTTGGCGCCACCATAGCGGCCGGCAGCCAGGCGTGCATGGGCATCACCGCAGCCTTGGCGAAGCCGAAAAGATAGCAGAAATAGACGACCGTCAGCAGCGGCGCCGAGGCATCGACACCCTCCAAGAGCCCCCCCGCCACAAAGTCGAGCGACCCCGCGATGGAATAGGTCAGGGCCAGCGCGGCAAGCAGTACACTTTTCGACGCGCCCATCAGATAGACGAGGTATTTGCGGCTTCCCGCCCATCCCTCTTCGTCCTCGTGGTGGTAGACGAGCGGATAGGTAACGAGGCTGAGCACCTCGTAGAAGATCACCAGCGTGAAGAGATTTGCGGCAAAGGCCCCTCCAACGGCCGCCGCGAGGCTGGTGGCGAAACAGGCAAAGAATCGGGTCTGCGCATGCTCGTTCAAGTGCCGCATGTAGCCGACGGAATAGACCGCAGCGACGATCCATAGGAGTGACGAGACGGTAGCGAACACCATGCCGAGCGCATCCGCCCGGAAAGCGAAGTCGGCCCCCGGCAGGATCTCGAACAGGCGCAAATCGACGGTTCCGCCCGCCAACACCGTGGGCGCCATAGAGGCGACAATCGCAAACAGGACGATCGCGGCCAACGGCGAGACGAGATCGCGGATTTTCTCACGGTTGTTCAAAAGAAGAACTGCCACGGCGGTCAGGCCCGGGACGGCGACGGCAAGCAGCGGCCTGATCGATATCACCGGGTCCAAGCCGCTATCCTTTCATCATGGTCACGTCGTCGACCTTGAGAGTGGATTTGTTCCTCACAAGAGCGACCAGGATGCCAAGAGCAACGGCAACCTCCGCCGCAGTGATTGCTATGACGAAGATGGCGAAGATCTGCCCGCGGAAGTCGTCGTAGATGCGTCCGAATGCGATGAAATTGATGTTGACCGAGTTTAGCAGCAACTCCAGCGACATCAGCACGACCAGAATATTGCGCCTGAGCAGCACGCCCGCCGCTCCGATTACGAACAGAACCACCCCGAGCAGGATATACCACGACAGCGGAACCATCACCCCCGCTCCTTCCGCGCCAGCACGATGGCGCCGACCAGAGCCACCAACAGAATGACGGAGGCGACCTCAAACGGCAGAAGATAGCCGGCGAAAAGCGTCGTGCTGAGCTGCCTGATCTCATCGCCACCGCCCACAGGGACGGTGACCGAAAAGCGATCGCTCCAGAGCACCAATGCCGACATCTCGATCCCAAGCAGAACGAGCATCACCAGTGCCGGCAGGTTGCCCCCTGGCAAGAACCGCTGCGACATTGCCTCACGCACATCGATCATCATGATCACGAATAGGAACAGGACCATGATCGCGCCGACATATACGAAGATCTGGATGACCGCGAGCAACGGCGCTTCGAGCAGGACGAAGATTGCCGAAATCTGCAGGAAACATGCCATCAGCGCCAATGCGCAGTGAACCGGATTGCGCGCCAGGACCACGGTCAGGGCCGTGATCACGGACACCGTAGCGAACAGAAGAAAGAACCCCTGAGCCATCGACGCGACCCTCCCACGCGAGCTGTCACTCGGCGCGAGACGGCCGGATTTGAAATAGCTCCGCACTTCAGGTGCATTCATAAATTGTGCCCTAGTATCGGATTTTTCACAAGATTATTGTCGGCGGCAGACAAACCACTGCGGTTCTGATTACGCTCAGCCGCTCGCCACGGTCTCGAAGCGCCGCCGCCATGGCAATCCAGACATGCTTGCGTTCCCCGCCGGAAAGCTGGTCCGTCGGTCTTTCGGCAAGATCTCTAGGTTTTGGTTGCGACGGGGGCGCCGCCACGGCTTCGTCCCTGGTCTGCGCCGGCGAGCATCAACCGTCTGCTTGCCGGCCGGCCTTTATATTCATCCGGAAAATAGTCTTATCAATCTATAAGAATCTCGTCGTCTGTTCTGACGTATAAGAGTTCATTGTCTAAATGAATCTTTATGAGCGTCGAACCAAATTCAGCGGATTATTCTAGAGCTTTTTGTAATTTTCTAGCGGATGATAATTTGGATTATCCGCTCGCATATAATAATTCTTGGCAATCCTACCAATCGAGTGCCAGAGATGTTATGTAATAGATGCGGCCGCCCTATGCGCCGACCGCAGAAAGATCCCTCATGACATTCCGTCCCCTCCACGACCGCGTCGTCATACGGCGCGCGAAAGGTGATCTAAAATCCAAGGGCGGGTTCATCATTCCCGACACGCCCAAGGAAACGCCGCAGGAAGGCGAAATGATCGCCGTTGGGCCGGGCTTGCGCGACGAAAATGGGCCGCTGATGCCGCTCGACATGGAGACCGGCGACCCGATCCTATTGGGAAAGCGGACGGGAACCAAGATCGGGATCGATGGCGAATATCTCCTGATCATGAAGGAGTGCGACATCATGGACATCGTCGAAAAGACCGAGGCGACCGCCGACACGGCCGCCTGATCCGCCGAATTCCGACCCCGGCTCTCAAGACCGAACTGGACCACAGACAATGTCTGCCAAAAAAATCATCTTCTCCACCGACGCACGCGATCGTCTTCTTCGCGGGGTCGAGGTGCTCAACAATGCCGTCAAGGTAACGTTGGGCCCCAAAGGCCGCAACGTCGTCATCGACAAGTCCTATGGCGCGCCACGCATCACCAAGGACGGCGTCGCGGTCGCCAAGGAAATCGAACTTGCGGACAAGTTCGAGAACATGGGCGCGCAGATGGTGCGCGAGGTTGCATCCAAGACCAACGATCTTGCGGGTGACGGCACCACAACCGCGACGGTGCTTGCAGCGTCCATCTTTCGCGAAGGCGCCAAACTTGTTGCGGCCGGGATGAACCCCATGGATTTGAGGCGCGGCATCGATCTTGGCGTTGCGGCCGTACTCGCGGAAATCAAAGCGCGCGCCACGAAGGTCAGCTCATCGAGCGAGATCGCCCAGGTCGGCACGATCGCCGCCAATGGCGATGCGACGGTGGGCAAAATGATCGCTGATGCGATGGAAAAGGTTGGCAACGAAGGTGTGATCACAGTCGAGGAGGCCAGGACGGCCGATACGGAACTCAATGTCGTCGAGGGCATGCAGTTCGACCGGGGCTATCTCTCGCCTTACTTCGTAACCAATGCCGAAAAAATGCGCGTGGAGCTGGAGGACCCATATATCCTTGTCTATGAGAAGAAGCTCGGCAATCTGCAGGCAATGCTGCCCATCCTCGAAGCCGTGGTGCAGAGCGGCAAGTCGCTGCTTATTATTTCCGAGGATGTCGAAGGCGAAGCTCTGGCCACGTTGGTCGTCAATAAGTTGCGGGGCGGATTGAAGGTCGCTGCCGTCAAGGCGCCGGGCTTCGGCGATCGCCGCAAGGCCATGCTGGAGGACATCGCCATTCTGACGGCGGGCCAGATGATCTCCGAGGATCTCGGCATCAAGCTGGAAAATGTCACGCTGGATATGCTCGGGCGCACCAAGCGGGCACTGATCGAAAAGGATACGACCACGATCATAGACGGCGCCGGTACAAAATCTGAGATTGCTCGACGCATCAGCCAGATTAAGGCGCAGATCGAGGAAACCGCCTCCGACTACGACAAAGAAAAGCTGCAGGAGCGCCTTGCAAAACTCGCCGGCGGCGTTGCGGTGATCCGCGTCGGCGGCTCGACCGAAATTGAAGTCAAGGAAAAGAAGGACCGCATTGACGATGCGCTGAACGCCACCCGTGCGGCGGTCGAGGAGGGTATCGTGCCGGGCGGAGGCGTGGCCCTGTTGCGCGCCAAGTCGGTCCTTTTGGGGCTAACTGCAGAAAACGCCGACGTGACAGCGGGGATTTCGGTCGTACTGAGGGCGCTGGAAGCCCCGATCCGGCAGATCGCCGACAATGCCGGTGTCGAGGGCTCGATCGTTGTCGGCAAACTCGCCGACAGCACGGATCACAACCAGGGGTTCGACGCACAGACGGAGACCTACGTCGATATGATCAAGGCTGGCATTGTCGATCCTGCCAAGGTGGTGCGGACCGCTTTGCAAGACGCCGGCTCAATCGCAGCACTTCTGATCACCGCCGAAGCGGTGATTGCCGATATTCCCGAAAGAGAACCTGCACTGCAGGCCGGAAGCGCCGGCATGAACAGCATGGGATACTGAGGGCAGTGCCTGAGCCACTCGGCCAGGACGGCCGCAGCGGTGAACCAAACAACATTGGCAAGGAGAATTCCAATGGCAATACAGAGCAGCAGCAAAACATCGATTTCCCAACGTTTCGACAGCTATCAGCCATCGAAGACGATCCTCGTATGGGCTTGTGTCGTCACCGCAGTCGCCACGATTATCGTCGGATTTAACTGGGGTGGCTGGGTGACGGGCAGCACTTCCCTCAAAGCGGCGACGACTGCGGGCGAAACAGCACGTGGAGAACTTGCATCGGCCATATGCGTTGACCGGTTCAACAGTGCGACGGATGCCGCCGCAAAACTCATTGAATTTAAGGCTCTTCCAGACAGCTATAAGAAGCGCCAGTTCATCGAAGCCGGCGGATGGGCGACCATGCCAGGACAAACCTCAGCCGACAGCAAGATCGCCGAAGGCTGCAGCACCGCGCTCTCCGCCTGAAGCCTCCCGCCTTCGACTCGCTTGGCGCCCCCATTCGGGGTGCTTCCTCTGTCCGCCACAACAGTACATGAAGCGTGATCCGTTTCGAGAAACGAAGCCTCCGCCGCCTGCCGAAGGAGATTCAGCGATGGAGGCTTCTGGGTTACCTGTCTGCTCCCAAGGTTTGAGATCGCCCTACGGTCTGCACGATGCCGCGCGTCGACGTGCTCGAATGTCATGGAGGCCTCCTGAAACCTACCGCGGAGCTCGGGGTAACTCCGAGAAGATGCGTCATTTGCGGATGTCTGATTCCGCCTATCATCGCTGAGAGCCGCAAAACTCGTCGTCGTGCGGATGCCCAGTGGAGGCGCGGGCCAGTTTCATGCGGCCTTGCAAGACAACGGCAATTCGCCCGCAGGATCTGGACCTGCGGCCCTCCACGCTAGCGCCTATCCGAGCTAACGGCGCCGTTTCACCATGGCAGCCTCCACAGCAGTCAAACCGGAGGAAAGCGCCTTCAGGCCCTCTTCGCCAAGAAGGGACGCTACTTCCGCCGAATAATGAAGGGCGAGCATCGTCAGTTCGCGATAGGCAGTGCTTCCGGCAGCCGTCAGCTCAAGATATTCGACGCGGCGGTCGTCCTGGTGCTGCGTCCGCTTCAGCCAGCGGCGTCTCTCAAGTGAAAAAACCGCCCGGCTGACCTTGGTCTTGTGCATCGTCGAATGAACGCCGACCTCCTTTGCCGTCATACGCCCTGAACTCCCAAGTGCTGCCAGCGTGCGCCACTCCGGCCGCGTCAGGCCATATTTGGCCTTGTAGGCGGCGGCAAAGCGCAGGGCGATGAATTCCGCGGCGCGATTGAGGCGAAACGGCAGGAACTGCTCGAGATCGAAATCACCGGTGTCCATGGCTTCCTTGATAGTTACAAAATCGACAGTTACGTTTGTAACTATATCTGCAGAGGAGGTGCAAGCGATGCTGGACAAGACGAGGAGCACGGCTGCCGATGCCGTCGTCAACAATCCGAAATACATGCCGGGCTTCGGCAATGATTTCGAGACGGAGTCCCTGCCCGGTGCGCTGCCCCAGGGCCAGAACAGTCCGCAGAAATGCAATTACGGGCTTTATGCCGAGCAATTGTCAGGCTCGCCTTTTACCGCGCCGCGCGGCACCAACGAACGCTCCTGGCTCTACCGCATTCGCCCGAGTGTGCGCCACACAGGCCGCTTTTCCAACGCCAGTTATCCCTTCTGGAAATCAGCGCCCTGTCTCGATGATCATTCGCTGCCGCTCGGCCAGCTGCGCTGGAACCCGATCCCGGCGCCGGCCGACGAACTCAACTTCCTCGCCGGCATCCGCACGATGACAGCGGCCGGCGATGTCATGACCCAGACCGGCATGGCGACGCATGCCTATGTCTTCAATGCCGACATGGTTGATGACTACTTCTTCAATGCCGATGGAGAATTGCTGGTCGTGCCGCAGCTTGGCGCCATTTGTGTGTTCACCGAAATGGGCATCATCGACGTCGAGCCTTTGGAGATCTGCCTTATTCCTCGTGGAATGATCTTCAAGGTAGCGCGCCTCGGCGAGGGTCCCGAGTGGCGTGGCTATATTTGCGAGAACTATGGCGCCAAGTTCACGCTGCCGGATCGCGGACCGATCGGTGCCAATTGCCTCGCCAACCCGCGCGACTTCAAGACGCCGGCGGCCGCCTACGAAGACAAGGAGATCCCGTGCCGTCTCCACGTCAAATGGTGCGGCAAGTTTTATGCGACAGGAATCGGCCATTCGCCACTCGACGTGGTGGCCTGGCACGGCAACTATGCGCCGTTCAAGTATGATCTGCGCACTTTCGCGCCCGTCGGCGCAATCCTCTTCGATCATCCGGATCCATCGATCTTCACCGTGCTGACGGCGCCTTCGGGCGAAGAGGGAACGGCCAATGTCGATTTCGTCATCTTTCCACCACGATGGCTGGTGGCAGAACATACATTTCGTCCGCCCTGGTACCACCGTAACATTATGAGCGAGTTCATGGGGCTCATCCATGGTCAATACGATGCCAAGGCGGAGGGTTTCGTGCCGGGCGGGATGAGCCTGCACAATATGATGCTGCCGCATGGGCCAGACTCCACGGGCTTCGAAAAGGCATCCAGCGTCGATCTGCAACCGGTGAAGCTCGACCACACGATGGCCTTCATGTTCGAGACCCGCTATCCGCAGCAACTGACACGATACGCAGCCGAGCTTGAGACGCTGCAGGATAACTATCTCGAATGCTGGGACGGTCTGGAGCGCAAATTCGACGGAACGCCCGGCATCAAGTGAAGCCGTTTACCGGCTATTCAAAAAACGGAAATCAAACGCATGAAGCTTGCAACGCTCAAGGATACCACCCGTGATGGCCGCCTGGTCGTCGTTTCCAAAGACCTCAGCCGATGCTCCGATGTGAGCCATATCGCCCGCACGCTTCAGGCCGCGCTCGACGACTGGGCACACGCTGCGCCACGCCTAGCGGCGGTTGCGGAGGGTCTGGAAACCGGCGCGCAGCCAGCCATGCGATTTCACGAGCACGATGCCGCATCACCGCTGCCGCGCGCTTATCAATGGGCGGATGGTTCAGCTTACGTCAACCACGTCGAGCTGGTTCGCAAGGCGCGCAACGCGGAGATGCCAGAAACCTTCTGGACCGAGCCTTTGATGTATCAAGGTGGCTCCGACAGCTTTCTTGGCCCGCGCGACGCCATTTTGATGGCGGACGAATCCTATGGTATCGACATGGAGGCGGAGATCGCTGTCATCGTCGATGACGTGCCAATGGGCTCCACGATCGACGAAGCGCGTAGCGCCATCCGGCTCGTCATGCTCGTCAACGATGTTTCCCTGCGCGGATTGATCCCGGCCGAGCTTGCAAAAGGCTTTGGATTCTTCCAGTCAAAACCCTCCTCTGCATTCTCGCCGATTGCGGTGACGATAGACGAGCTTGGTGATGCCTGGGATGGCGGCAAACTGCATCTGCCGCTCCTCGTCGACCTCAATGGCCAGCCCTTCGGGCGCGCTAATGCCGGTATCGACATGACATTCGATTTCGGTCAGCTCATTGCCCACGCTGCCAAGACGCGACCGCTCGGCGCCGGCACCATCATCGGCTCCGGGACGGTCTCCAACAAGCTGGACGACGGGCCGGGCAAGCCGATCTCGGAAGGAGGCGCCGGCTATTCCTGCATCGCCGAGATCCGCATGATCGAAACGATCGGGACCGGCGCGGCCGCAACGCCCTTCATGCGGTTCGGCGATACCGTCCGCATCGAGATGAAGGATGTCCATGGGCGCTCGATCTTCGGAGCCATCGAGCAGGTCGTTGCGAGATACGAAAGGCAGTGAGCGCAGACATGGCCAGCGAAACCGTTCTTTTCGACTACTGGCGCTCTTCGGCAAGCTATCGCGTCCGGATCGCACTCAACATGCTGGCAATCCCTTATCGGTCGGTTCCCGTCGATCTCCTGGCAAGCCAACACAAGCAGGCGGCTCATCTCGCGCGAAATCCCCAGGGTCTGGTGCCCGTGCTTGCCATCGACGGCGAGATGCTGACCCAGTCGCTCGCCATCATCGAGTATCTTTCGGAAACGCGGCCGAATGCAGGCCTGCTGCCCTCGGATGCTTTGGGTCGCCAGCGCGTCAGGGCCCTTTCTTATGCCATCGCAATGGACATTCATCCTATCTGCAATCTGAGCGTCGTTTCCCACGTCATGCAGCAATCGGACGATCCGCACGCTGCCCGGCTGGCATGGATGGGCAAATTCATCCGCGAGGGCCTTGACGCTTTCGAGCGTATGTTGAGGGCGCCGGAGGCCGGTGAGTTCTGCCATGCAGATCAGCCTACGATGGCTGACCTTTGCCTCGTGCCGCAGATCTACAATGCCCGGCGCTGGAACGTCGATCTTTCCGCCTACCCGCGCGCGGCAGCCATCGCAGAAAAATGCGAAAGGCTGCCTGCCTTTGCTGCGGCTCATCCCGATCGGGCGGCGGGCCCGAACTTTCCGGCAAAATAGAAAAAGCCCTTATTCATTCTTGAATACCAGGCAGACGCCGCCGCGCTTGCGCACCTCGGTGCAGACCTGATTTGCCTCCGTCCTCGTTTGGCGCGCAACGCGAGCCACATAGCGCGGCCGGTAACCGAAGCTGCGGTCTCGCTGGCGTAGAATTAGTGGTTTTTCGGCGTTTAGAGGCGCCGGCAACTTGTAAACGTCTTCCAGAAAAAGACTACGCGCTTCCGCAGGATCGAAGTGCGCGGCCAGCTGCGCGCCCCAGGGCGCCCACTCGCCTTCGGGCTGCCAAGGCGTATTCTTTAAACGGCGGCTTTCGGCAAGAGCAGTACAAGCCTCCAGGAACGTCTTGTCCTTATCGAGTTCCGGCGCTGCTTTGTCGGGCGGGCTGCTCTTCCATTCTTCAATGCTGTGTGCGGTGATCGCCGTGACATAGCTTCGTGTTTCGAAAGGCAACGCGCCATGTTCGAGGAATGACGAAAGGCTGTTTTCGCCGGCATTATAGGCTGCCGCTGCAAGCCCCAAATTGCCGAAACGGTTACGCAATTCATTCAGATAGGACGCCGATGCCTGCAGCGCGCTGAGCGCATCATAGCTGTTTTCTAGGCCGCGCAATTTGGCAGTGTCCGGCATGAATTGCGCAATCCCTTGAGCGCCTTTCGGACTGAGCGCATCGGGGCGAAAACGGCTTTCCCGCCAGATGAGCCGTGCAAAATAGTCAGGAGGAAGTCGGTTAGCGCGCGCAAGATGATCGATGGCCATGCAAATGTCGGCGCTGAAGCTCTCCTTTCTGACGCAAAGGGCCGGCCCGCCTGCCGAAGCCTCTAGAGAATAAAGGCATGCCGGCGGCGCGGCACGCCATTCGGGCTGGGAATGTCCAGGGTGGCTGCCAAAAAAAGTGGCAATGAGCGCACCTGCGATCGGCGCAAGTCTTTCGGCTGCCTTCCCTATGGAGCGCCTCATCGGTGCCCTCTCCCCTACTCCATCGGATCGTCGGGGCGAGACTATCACAAAATTGCGCGCAAGCCGCCTATCGCAGACGCTCGTGCAACTGCGAGATCACGCCAACTTCGGCATTGGCGAAGGCAAGCCGGAGATAGTCCTCCTGTCCCTCGCCAAAATAGCTTCCGGGGATACAGATCACCCCGGCTTCCTTCGCCAGCTTTTCCGCCACCTCGGCGGAAGGTGTGTTGCCGTAAGGATGCCGGATGAAGGCAAAGTAGGCGCCGACGGCGGCGATCGACCAGCCGTCCGTTGCTGCCATGACCGCTTTCAGCGCATCGGCGCGGCGGGAGATTTCCAGTCGATTTGCCACGCGCCAGTCCGCCAGAATTGGAAGCGCTGCCGCTACGGCGACCTGAGCCGCCCGCGGGGCGCAGATCTGCATGTTGTCCATGATCTTCGTGATCTCGCCGAGGATGCGCGGACCTGCTGTGATCGCCCCCAATCGATGTCCCGGAATACAGAAGGATTTGGAGAAACTGTAGAGGAGGACTAGCGTCTCTTCCCAGCCCTCGATGGAGAGCAGGTCGTGCGGTGCTCCGGCATCGGTCGGCAGAAAGTCCCGATAGGTTTCGTCCAGGATCAGCCACGCTCCATGTTTTTGGCAGAGCTGAAAGAGTTCGCGAAGCAGCGCCGGCGGGTAAACAGCACCGGTCGGATTGTTCGGCGAAACGACCGCAAGGCCACGCGCTCCCGACAACAGGGCCTTTTCTGCCGAGACCAGGCTGGGCAGAAAGCCTTTTTCGGCATCGCAATCTACGAGAACACGTCCGATCCCTAGCATCGAAAGCGTGGTTTCGTGGTTGAAATAGAAGGGATTGGTGAGCGCCATCGTCTCGCCCGACTTGGCAAGCGCGATGGTGGTGCACATGAAGGCCTGGTTGCAGCCCGAGGTAATATGGATGTTGGCGGCAGAAACGCTTGCGCCATAGACCGCCGACACATGTGTCGCATAAGCCTTTCTGAGCACCTCCTCCCCCTCGATCGCCCCGTAGCCGGTCATGGCCGGAGAGGCGGCCGCCTCGCCGAGGAGCCGTAGCATCTCGGGATGGGCCGGATAGCCGGGTACAGCTTGGGACAGATCAATCAGCGGCCCTTTGGCACCATCATAGTCACTTGCCCAGGCAAGTACGGAGGGGATGGGCGGCGGCGACAGACGGACGACCAGCGGATTTGGATGAGCAAGCGGCATTCCAGGGCTTTCCTTGAAAGATCGATCAGGATTTCAAACGGCGCTTGACGGGCCGTTGTGCCGCAGCGCGCGCGCGGGAGACAGGCGTGAAGCTTTCAGCCGCCCCCGCCAAGGCGTCAACGCGTCCGCGCCCGCGGATCGCACGCCGGGCGGACGCCTGCGGTTCTGCTCCGCGGTCGCTTTCGAGCGCCGAGAAAAACCAGTCGACAAAGACCTTGACGATCGGCGCGGAACGCACTTCGTTTCGGCAGGCGACATAAAAGGCATCATTGGCAGGAACGGAGAGATCGAAGGGCACGACGAGTTCGCCTTGAGCAATCAGGCTACCGGCCGTAATCGTATCGCCAAGTGCGACCCCCTGCCCGCTCAAGGCCGCCTCCGTCGAAAGGCGCGCATCGCTCATGAAGTGCTGCCTGCCCCGCGCCATGTCCAGCGCGTCCGCTGCCGCCAGCCACGTGTTCCATTCGCGTCCATCGTCGCCGTGAAGCAGAACATGGTCGCGCAGATCGCGCACCGAACGCACTGCCCGGCTGTTCATTAAGGTTGGACTGACGACCGGAAAAAGCTGCAGGTTGCTCCAAAGACGCGCCCAGCAGTCCAGCCAGGTCCCGTCACCATAGAGAATACAGACATCGATATCCGGCGAGTAAAGCAGCTCAGGATCATTGGAGGCGACGAGCGTCAGGCTGATATCGGGAAACTGTTCGCTGAACTGGTGCATGCGCGGGATCAGCCAGAAGGACAGCAAGGCCGGAACGCATGAAATTCTAAGGCTCCCGCTTGTCGACGGACGGGTCACCAGGGCCGTTGCCGCCGCAATGTTCTCGAATGCATGTGTCAGAGCCGGCAACAGCAGGGCAGCCTGCGGCGTAAGCTTCAGCCGTTTACCATTGCGCTCAAAGAGCGGCGTGCCGAAGACCGCCTCCAGCGCCTTGATCTGATGGCTGACGGCACCATGGGTAACATTGAGCTCGCGCGCAGCCGCCGAGACCGAGCCCCGGCGGGCAGCCGCCTCGAAAGCACGCAGAGAATTCAGAGGCGGCAGTCGGTTGAACATGGCAATCTGCATGTGAATAAATCTCACGCTTACTGCTATAACAATGTGAGTTGCATTTCCAACCTTTTTGTTGGGTAATGCAGAAAAAGCAAGAACGACGAGGGGAATGACGTGAGGCCGCAGCAAGGTTCCGCTTCCCCGCCGTTAAGACAAGAGGTGAACCGGAATGGTCTGGAATCAGACGAAGCTCGAAGAACTGCGCGCAAAATTTGCCGACAGCCATGGCGGCGAAATATTCGATCCCGACTTTCGCAAGGTAGCCGACAAGATCTTTTCAAAAAGCGGCACGCGCCTTGCGCCCTATGCCGGGGTTCCGACATTTCTCAGCGCACCCTATATGCAGGTTGCCGCCGACGAGCCGGATTTCGGCAATCTGCAGGTTGCAATCACCGGCGTTCCGATGGATCTCGGCGTCACCAACCGTCCGGGATCGCGCTTCGGACCGCGGGCACTGCGCGCAATCGAGCGCATTGGTCCTTATAACCATGTGCTGGGCACGGCGCCGCTGTTTGATTTGCGCGCAGCCGATATCGGCGACATCCCCTTCCAGAGCCGTTACCGACTGGAGCTTAGCCATGAGGACATCGAAAAACGCATCGGCCAGATGGTCGATGCAGGCGTCGCACCGCTTTGCGTCGGCGGCGATCACTCGATAACTCACCCGATCCTCAAGGCAGTCGGCAAGAAGCAGCCGGTCGGCATGATCCACATCGATGCGCATTGTGATACCGGCGGCGCCTTCGACCAGACAAAATTCCACCACGGCGGTCCATTCCGCAATGCCGTTCTCGACGGCGTGCTCGATCCGACACGCACGGTGCAGATCGGCATCCGCGGTTCGGCAGAATATCTCTGGGAGTTTTCCTACGAATCCGGAATGACCGTGATCCACGCCGAGGAGGTGGGCGGCATGGGCATGTCCGCGATCATCGAGAGAGCGAAGGAAATCGTCGGCGACGCGCCGACCTATCTCTCCTTCGACGTCGACAGCCTCGACCCGAGCTTTGCGCCCGGCACCGGCACGCCGGAAGTCGGCGGCCTGACGACACGGGAAGTTCTGCAATTGATCCGCGGCCTGAAAGGGATCAATCTTGTCGGCGGAGATGTTGTCGAGGTGGCCCCGCAATATGACGCGACGACGAATACCGCCCATGCCGGCGCCCAGGTCTTGTTCGAAATCCTGAGCCTGATGGTCTTCAGCCCGTCCATCGGCAGCAAGGCGGCTAAAAATCGGCAACGACCGGAAACTGCAACATGACAGACCAAACAAAAGAGGGAACAAAGCCATGAAAACCATTCTCGACAAGGCGGTCAGCCGCCGAAACCTGCTGGCAACCGGCCTGGCCGCCACCAGCATTCTCGCCATGCCCTCCATTTTGCGGGCGCAGGACAAGTCGCTGAAAGTCGGCGTCTATGGCGGCTACTTCAAGGATTCGTTCGACAAGAACGTCTTCCCGGAATTCACCAAGGCGACCGGCATTGCGGTCGAATCGGTTGCCGAACCGACAGGCGAGGCCTGGCTCGTGCAGCTGGAGCAGGCTGCCAAGGCCGGCCAGGCGCCTGCCGACCTTTCGATGATGTCGCAGGTCGCAATGCTCAAGGGCCAGGCGACCGAGCTGTGGACGCCGATCGACACAGCAAAGCTCAAGAACGCCTCCGGCCTCATCGACCGCTTCGTCAACAAATATCCGGATGGCCGTGTTGCCGGCGTCGGGGCCGTTGCGTGGTACATCACGCTCGTCACCAATACCGACGTCTTTAAAGAAGCGCCGACCTCCTGGAATGCCCTTTGGGACCCGGCAAATGCCGACAAACTCGGCTTGCTTGCCCTTGTTTCCAACTCGTTCCTGCTGGAAGTGACGGCCAAGACACATTTCGGCGGCACGAACGCACTCGATACGGAAGAGGGTCTTTTGAAGGCGTTCGAAAAGCTTGCCGAGGTGAAGCCAAATGTCCGCCTGTGGTATCGCGACGAGGCACAGTTCGAGCAGGCGCTGAAGTCCGGTGAGATCCCGATGGGACAGTATTATCACGACGTCACCGGCCTTGCGGCCGCCGATGGTTTCCCAGTCCGCTCGACGTTCCCCAAGGAAGGCGGCATCCAGGATTCCGGCTGCTGGGCGTTGTCGCGTGCCTCCAAGAAGACGGAAGAGGCACATATTTTCATCGACTACATGTGCCAGCCGGCCATCCAGGCACTGATGTCGCGCAAGGTAGGCACCGCGCCAACGATCAAGCGCGAGTTGCTTGACCTGACCGACAAGGAGTTTGCAGCCGTCGCCTCCGACATCGAGCCGATTACGCCGCGCTACGATCTTTATCAGACCAAGTCCGATTGGCTGAACCAGAAGTGGACGGAACTCATCGTCGGTTGAGCTTTCGAGACTGAACGCCCCATAACAACGCATGCGCCTTGCGCCTTTGACGGCCGGGGCCTATGCGGGGGCAGTCGTCCTATGCACGTGGCCCATGCGGGGGATTTATGTCCGGACTAGCACTCAACAATATCACCAAACAATTCGGCGCCTTCACCGCCGTCGACAATGTGCAGCTCAACGTTCCCCATGGCACGTTCGTCTGCCTGCTCGGACCCTCCGGCTGCGGCAAGACAACGCTGCTGCGCATGATAGCCGGTCTCGACATGCCGACGAGCGGCGCCATTGTGCTCGACGGCAACGACATTACGGCCGTCCCGACCCACAAGCGCGATCTGGGGATGGTGTTTCAGTCCCTCGCGCTTTTCCCTCACCTGACCGTCGGCGAAAACATCGCTTATCCGCTGCGGATCCGTGGCACGGCCAAGGAAGCCCAGAAGAAGCGTGTCGATGAGCTGCTGTCGCTGATCCATTTGCCCGGCTATGCAGACCGGCCCGTGAACAAGCTTTCTGGCGGCCAGCGCCAGCGTGTCGCAATTGCCCGTGCACTGACGATTTCGCCGAAGCTCTTCCTGCTCGACGAACCGCTGTCGGCCCTCGATGCAAAACTGCGCGAGGCCATGCAGGTGGAACTCCGGCAGCTGCAGCAGACGCTTGGCATCACGACGATCGTCGTGACCCACGACCAGCGCGAAGCAATGACGATGGCAGATACCGTTGTCGTCATGAACAGTGGCGAACTGCGCCAGGCAGCAAGCCCGATCGAGATCTACCGCCGTCCCGCCGACCGCTTCGTCGCCGATTTCATCGGCTCGACCAACCTGCTCACGACAGAAGCCGACAGCGCCGGCCGCGCAACGGTCTTCGGCAAGGTCATCGAAGGCGTTCTGCTTCCGCCCGGCCTTAACAGGGCAACGATCTCGGTGCGGCCGGAGGACGTGCATCTGACAGCGCCAGGCGGCGACACTATTGCTGGCAGGGTAACCTTCATTCGCGATCTGGGCGGCACGATCGAGACCTTCCTCGATCTATCCGGAACACAGGTCGTCGCCGTTTCGACGCCGCGCGAAAGGCCGGCCGTCACCGTGGGCCAGGAGGTTGGCGTCAAGCTCTCGCCGGAAGTCTGCGTGGTACTGCAAAAATGAGGCGTGAACCACCACAAAGAATTGCCGATTACTGGCCGCTTGCCTTCCCGGCCGGAATGCTGACGGTCTTCTTCGTCATTCCTTTCGCAACGATGATTGCCGTCAGCTTTTTCCAGCGGCAGCAGGGCGGCTTTTACACGCCGGCCTTCGTATTCGACAATTACGCCCGCTTCGTCAGTCTGTTTTTTGGCAGGGTGCTAGGCTTTTCGCTGATGCTTGCAATTGCCGTCGCGATCTGCTGCATCGTGCTTGGCATTCCATTCACCTATCTGCTGACGCGCATGGGACGCAAAGCCCAGGTGATTTGGCTGGTGGCGCTGCTGGCGATCCTTTCGCTTTCCGAAGTCATCATCGGCTTTGCGTGGTCGACGTTGTTCTCACGCACCGCCGGCATCACCAATCTGCTTGTCATGGCAGGCCTCATGCAGCAGCCCGTGGCTCTGACGCCGAGCTTCGGCGCGGTACTGGCCGGCATGGTCTATCAGGCCCTGCCTTACACGATCCTGATCCTCTATCCCGCGCTCATTCGGCTTGACCCAACCTTGACGGAAGCGGCGCGCACGCTCGGCGCATCGCCGGTCAAGGCATTTTTCACTGTCGTCCTACCGACATTGCGCAACACCATTATCGCAACGCTCATCATGGTCTTCATTTTTGCGCTCGGCTCCTATCTGCTGCCACAGATTCTCGGCCGTCCGTCGCACTGGACCTTGTCTGTGCTGATCACCGATCAGGCCGTCTATCAGTCGAACATGCCCTTCGCCGCCGCAATGGCCGTCTTTCTGGTGCTGGTGACGCTTGCCATGGTCGGGCTGACGGTGCTGATCGGCCGGAAGGGAGATGCGGCATGAACACGCTGCTCCGCCGTCTTTATTTTTCGCTCATCGGACTTTTCCTGGCGGCACCCATGATCGTCGTTGCCGGAGTATCTGTAAATGCGAAACAGAGCCTCACCTTCCCGCCCCAGGGCTTTTCGCTTGGCTGGTACGGTGAGATATTCACCAATGCGGAATGGCGCAACGCGCTTTTTGCGTCGCTCACGCTTGCGGTTCTGTCCGCAGCACTTGCAGTGCTCATCGCTTTGCCGCTTGCCTGGTTCTTGTGGCGGAGAATTGCGCCATGGGCGAACATCTTCCAGCTTTTGGGCGTCGCGCCTTTCACCCTGCCACCCGTCATTACCGCACTCGGCCTTTTGACTTTCTGGGCAACGACCGGCTTTTACGGCGCACCGTGGACCGCCGTGATCAGCCACGCGATCTTCTTCGTCACATTGCCACTGGTGACGCTGTCGCTCGGCTTCACCGCAATCGATCGCTCCTTCGTCGAAGCGGCGGCGACGATGGGGGCGAATGAGCGGACGATATTTACGACGGTCGTCTTACCGCTGATCCGGCCCTACCTGATTTCGGGTTACGCCTTTGCGTTTGTGCTTTCGCTGAACGAATACATCGTCGCCTACATGACCGTCGGCTTTACGATGGAAACCCTGCCGATCAAGATCTTCAACGCGCTGCGCTATGGCTATACGCCGACCATGGCCTCGGTGACGGTCCTCTTTGTCGCAATCGCAGCGCTCGTCTTCGGCGTCATCGCGCGCTTCGGCGATCTTCCGAAGTTGCTGGGTGCGATGGCGGCCGAAAAATGAATGACAATAACCGCCCCGGTTTCATCGCATCGTCAAGCGGCCATCAACGGCACATTGGCTACCGGCAACGTAGGAGGCGTCGCCAAAAGTAGAGCCGCCTCCCCGAGCGATCCGATACGACCGACGGGCACCGCACGTTGCTGAGGAGCTCGTCTTCGAATCGTGCTCGCAAGTCGCTTGCACGGGAACTCCTGCGGCAAATGCCGTGCTTGTCTGCGCAAGGTGACCGTTACTGACACCCGTCACAACGCTACCGCCTTCGGCGGCAATTCTCGTTGGTCCGGCAAGTCCGATGCGCTTGTACCTCCGGTGACAAGAACGCGCTTGGCCGTTAAAAGACTGCCATTGAGAAGTCCTCTGGGCCGGGCTGGCGCGAGCGCGCATCTGATGTTGCTTGGGCCAGTGCCGATGAGAACGTCGCCCGGCTTTAGGCGACACTCTGTCGGGCGACGCGGTCCGTCGGAACGAGACGCGCCATTGCAGCGAGAAGATCGGTCTGCGAGATCAGCCCGATGATCTGCCACGCCTGGTCGATCACGACAACGGCGTGCGTTTTCCCGTCGCTCAGGACTGGCAAAAGGCCGAGCGCAGGCGCGTCAGCCGAAGTTGTCGCCGGTGCCGACATAAGAGCCTCAACCGGACCGGACGCAAAAGCGAGTTCTCGAAGTCCGACGCTCCCTACGAGCTTGCCGTCAGGCTGTTTGACCGGCAGTGTGCGGACATTGTGCCGAAGCAGCAGCGCATGCGCCACCTCAACAGTGGTGTCGGGGCTGACTGCAATGACATCACGCGACATGATGTCTGAGCATTTCAGGTCCTTGTTGGACCGCACCGTCGCTTGAATTTCGACTTCTCGCAAAAGCCGGCTCAGATCTGCACGATCGATGTCGAACGTTTCCTTCAGCACCTGGAGCGCCGCATCGACGTCCTCCTCACGAAATCCGACCCGCAGGTTTGCGGGCGGATCCTTGGTATGATGCGTGTTGGCCGCGTTGACGACGACATGCGGATAATTATGCCGGGACAGCTTGTGAAACAGAAGTCCAAGTGCCACCAGGATGCACGAATTCAAGCCCACCGGCACGAACGGGAAGAGCAAACCCCAACTTGCGACAGGCGCACCGCCGAGGACTGCGGTCAAGGCCGCCGCTCCGCCGGGTGGATGCAGGCAGCGGGTGAACGACATTGCCGCAATCGCAAGCGCAACGCCCACACCAATTGCGATGATTGGGTCATGAATTAGATTTGCGGCAATAACCCCCATGAAAGCAGAAATCGTGTTTCCACCGATAATCGGCCAAGGCTGCGCCAATGGGCTTGACGGAACAGCAAAGAGCAGCACAGCCGAAGCCCCCATCGGCGCGACAATCAGCGGAAGGTGAGGGCCCTCGCCGAGGAGGCCACCGCAAATGAGGCCCGTGAGGGCGATGCATGCAAGCGCACCCACACATGAAACCAGTCGCTCACGAAGTGTCGCACCGGCAAGGATGGGCGTAAACAGACGAAAACGCCAGCCGGACAAGGCTTCACGATGTGGGAAACGCATAGATCACCTGTGGAATTGTCAATGAGATGTGCCCACACCCGACAAGAGGATCGGGCGATGGCACCGGTTATGAACTTGCCCCATCTGCGGAAAGAAGGGCCGTTCGAAACGTATCCAGCTCTGAAGACCGTGCATTCTTACGTGTGAGAAACGAGGTTTGCGCTGAACCCGCAACCACCGTCTGGATCATGTCACGCGACACCTGCAACTGCGACAGGATCGAGGCTGGAACGACACCAACGGCGCCTCCTGCAAGGACACTTGCAGCCACGGCGTGGTAAGATGACATCTCGATCGTCATGAACGGCGGAGGACGGCCAAGCCAATCGTCGGCCATGCGCCGATAGGTGCATCCGGCTTCAAGGGCCGCGAGTGTGCCAACGGTGATCTCCGTGGCATTACGAACTGGCGGATGATCCGGAGGAAGAATGATCAGGACCTCCTCGCTCCAGAGCGGCGCGAGCTCAAGCTGGCAAAAATCAACGTCGGCAAGCCAGGCGGCTGCATGCTTGCCGATGGGCAATGCGATCAAGGCACAATCGAGTTCCTCTGCCAAAACGGCGCGGGCGAGATCCCGCGTCGCACCCATTGTCAGCCGAAGAGAAATATGAGGAGCAACGGTTGCGAAGCGTGGCAGAATGTGCGGTAGCCGGCTTGCCGCCGTGCTCTCCATTGTACCGACACGCAAAGTCGCCGGCCGGCCGGAGGCCGACAACGAATGGCGCGCCTCGTCAGCCAATGCCGCCATTCGCTTGGCGTAAGACAAAAACAGCCGCCCTTCGCGCGTGAGGGTCATCTGCTTTCCATCCCGATTGAAGAGCAAGACACCGAGATCCTCCTCCAGCTGCTGGATTCGCGTCGTAACATTGGAAGCGACGCGCCCAAGCGCCGCGGCAGCGCGCGTCACGCTTCGATGTTCGGCGACGGACAGAAAGACACGGAGCGACGGAAAATCCACGTAAAGTCTCGATTTCAGAATATTGAGCCGCTATTATTCTCATAAACAGAATACGATCAAGTCGCTGTAGAGAACGGATTTTTCAAAATTTCAGCTGCTGCTGAGAAGGAAATTGCGCAACTTGCCGAATGCTCGCAGCTTGACGATGCCAGCCGGGGCGCGCTCGACCTCGCTTGGGGCGCCGGTCGCGATGCGTTTAACCGTCAGCGGCACGCAAGGAACTCATTCGCCACTGAGCGGCTCCTGCATGCTCTTTGAGCATTGAGCGCAATATATCGGCAGCGCCGGCATGACGCCAGGGAGCAACGCACGGCAAACAAATGGCACGCCACTTGCTTTGCCATGCGCGCGTTCTTTTTGAAAGGTTCCGGTCGATGGTATTGCCTTTTGTTTTTCTGAGCATCGCAATCGGCTTCAGCGTGAGGGGATGCTTGCCGGCTTTCGCCGCGTATCCCGAGATGGCTCCACGGAAAATCACGCTCACCATGCTGGCGTCAGCCATCTGCATCTCGGCCCTCGCTCTGGCCTTTTCCGGCCGCGGCGTCTTGCTGGGAGGCGCGATTTTGGCGTCCGGGCTCGCTGTTGCTTCGGTTACAAGAACAATTCTTCGCCCGGCCACCATGGTCGCAATCGCGGCGACCTGCCTCGTCATTTACCTTTATCTTTCGCCTGCGCAGATCATATAAGAAAAGCCGTAAAACGTCCTGAGGCGCAAAGCTTCACCCCAATCGTGATCCGCACGCGCGGGCGTGCGGTTTTGGAACTTTCACCTTTTTGGGGAGACATTACGAGGCAAGTGGCGGATCCGGCAGGCTGAAGGCGAGGCCGGCGACAAGCCTCGCCGGCCTAAACGAGCTGCCCGAAGGGCGTCGCTTGCACACTAGGCTGCCTGCCCCTTCTTGGCTGCTCTTGCCCAGGCCGGCAGCCAGTCACCGTGGGTGGAAAGAAGATCGTCGACGAGCGACCAGATCTGGTCGAGGTCGAGTTCAGCTGCGGTATGCGGATCCATCATCGCAGCGTGGTAGATGTGTTCGCGATCTTCCGTCATCAGTGCCTGGACGGTGAGCTCCTGAACATTGATGTTGGTGCGGATGAGCGCTGTCAGCTGTGTCGGCAGGTTGCCGATGAAGGTTGGCTGAATGCCCGAGGCGTCGACCAGGCAAGGCACTTCGGCGGCGCAGTTTGCCGGCAGCGAGGTGATGCAGCCGTTGTTGCGGACATTGCCGTAGACGACCGACGGTTCGCCAGTCCAAACCGAGTTGATGATGGAGGAAGCATATTCCTTCGATTGTTCGACCTCGATCTTCTCGGCCGAGCGGTAGGCTTCGGCCTGTCCTTTCCAACGTTCGATCTGCTCGATGCAACGCTTCGGATATTCGTCGAGCGGAATGCCGAACCTCTCGATCAGGTCCTCTCGGCCCTCTTTGATGAAGTAGGGCGTGTATTCGGCAAAATGCTCCGAGCTCTCGGTGACGAAATAGCCAAGGCGTGTCAGCATCTCGTAGCGCACCTTGTTGGGGCAGCGCGGGTTCCAGCCTGGCTTCGGGGCACGGCCTTCACGATAGGCGCGGACAAGATCGGGATAGAGGTTCTTGTAGGAACCATCCGCCTGCCGGTGCTCGAACGTCAGATAGAAGGCCATATGGTTGATGCCGGCCGAGCGATAGCGGATTTCCTCATATGGAATGTCAAGGTCATGCGCCAGCTCCATGGCCGTGCCCTGGACGGAGTGGCAGAGGCCAACCTGCTTGATTGCCGGATATTTTTCCGCAATCGCCCAGGTGTTGATGGCCATCGGATTCACATATTGCAGCATGATCGCCTCCGGGCAGACGGCGAGCATGTCCTCGCATATCTTCCAAAGGTGCGGCACGGTTCTAAGCCCGCGCATGATGCCGCCAACGCCGAGTGTGTCGGCAATGGTCTGGCGCAGACCGTATTTCTTCGGCACTTCGAAATCGGTGACGGTACAGGGCTCATAGCCGCCGATCTGGAAGGCGACGACGACGAAGTCTGCGCCTGTCAGCGCCTTGCGCTGATCGGAGTAAGTTTCAGCCTTGGCCCTTGCCCCCAGCGTCGAAATCAGCTTGTTGACAACGACGGCGCTTTCTTCGAGACGCTGCGGATTGACGTCCATCAGCGCGATCGTGGCGCCCGACAGCGCCGGACGCTGCAAGACGTCGCCGACGATGTTCTTCATGAAGACGGTGGAGCCTGCTCCGATAAACGTGATCTTGGGATTTCGTGCCATTATAACCTCCGGCATTCGGCAATCATGCTACCTCGAAAGCGGCTTTAACCAGCCGTTCGGTGTAGGCGGTCTTGGGATTGGATAGAACTTCGTTGACGGGCCCCTCTTCCATGATGCGGCCATGCTGCATGACGATCACCCGGTGGCACAGCGCCCGCACGACCTTAAGATCGTGCGAGATGAAGAGGTAGCTCAGGCCCCGCTCGTCCTGCAGCCTGCGCAAGAGCTCGATGATCTGCGCCTGGACGGAAAGATCGAGCGCCGACGTCGGCTCATCGAGCAAGATAAATTCAGGTTCGAGGGCGATAGCGCGGGCAATGGCGATGCGCTGTCGCTGGCCGCCGGAGAATTCATGCGGGAAGCGCGAGAGAATATGGCCCGGCATGCCGGCCGCAATCAACGCCTCGCGCACCCGGTCCATGCGCTCGGCTTTAGTCGCGCCTAGCCTGTTGACGACCAGCCCCTCCTCGATGATCTGGCCGATTGTCATGCGCGGGTTAAGCGACGAGAACGGATCCTGGAAGACGATCTGCATGCGCGATCGTAGCGGCCTCATCTCGGCGCGCGAGCGGCCGTGGATGGGCTGGCGGTCGAAATAGATCTCCCCGCCGTCCGGATCGTTCAACCGGACCAACGCCTGACCGAAGGTCGTTTTGCCGGAACCGGATTCGCCGACGAGACCAAGCGTCTCATGGCGGCGAAGCGTGAGGCCCAGGCTGTCGACAGCGACAAGTTCCTTCATCTCCGGCTTGAAGAACGTGCCGTGGCGCAGCATGAAGGAAACGCGCACCCCCCTGGCATCAAGAATGATCTCGGAATTTTCCGGCAATGGGTTGGCCTGCCCGCGCGGCTCGGAGCCGAGCAGATGCTTCGTGTAAGAGTGCTGAGGATTGGCAAAGAGCCTTTCCGTCGTGTTGTGCTCCCGCATCTCGCCATGCTGCATCACATAGACATAGTCGGAGAACTTCCGCACGACCGTGAGATCGTGGGTGATCAGGATCACCGCCATGCGCAGTTCCTTCTGCAGGTTGCGGATAAGGTTCAGGATCTGCGCCTGCACGGTGACGTCCAGCGCTGTCGTCGGTTCGTCGGCGATCAGGACGTCCGGATCGTTGGCGAGCGCCATGGCAATCATCACGCGCTGGCGCTGGCCACCTGACAGCTGATGCGGATATTGCTTCAGCCGGGCTTCGGGATCGGGAATTTGCACGTGCTTCAAAAGCTCCAGTGCCCGCGCTTGCGCCTGCCGGCGGCCGAACTTCTGGTGTACACGGATTGCCTCGACGATCTGACTGCCGACCGTATAGATCGGGTTGAGCGAGCTCATCGGCTCTTGGAAAATCATCGAGATACGGTTACCGCGCAACTTGCGCCGGGCGCTTTCGGAAAATTTGAGGATATTGGCGCCGTCATAGTCGATGGCCGATTTCGGCGAGACAACGGCGCGCTTCGAAAGAAGCCCCATGACCGTGCGCGCGGTTACCGATTTTCCGGATCCGGACTCACCGACGATCGCGATCGTCTCTCCGCGATAGAGCTGAAACGAGATATCCTTGACCGCCTCGACGAAGCCGTCTTCGACCTTGAAGTTCACCGCGATATTGCGCGCGTCGATGATTGGACTTTCCTTGCGGCCATCATGATCATGGCGGACGGCCGGCGCAACGGAATTGACGAGAGAAAGGGCCATCTTCACCACCTCAATAAGGATCGACTGCGTCGCGCAGGCCATCGCCCAGCGCATTGAAGGCAAAGACGGTCACAAGCACAAAGCCGACAGGGGCAAGGATCCAGGGATAAGTGCCGATGACGGAGTAATTCGCCGTATCCTGCAGCATGAGACCCCAGGAGATCAGTGGCGGCTTCACTGCAAAGCCCAAGAAACCGAGGAAGGATTCGAGCAGCACGACGCTCGGGATGTGGAGTGTCACCGATACGATCACGTGGCTCATCACGTTCGGAAAGATGTGCTGAAAGATGATGCGCCGGTCAGTCGCGCCGACGGCCATCGCCGCCCGCACATAGTCGATGCGCGCCAATGCCAGCGTCTTGCCGCGAACCTCCCGCGACATCTGCGCCCAGCCGAGTGCCGACATGACGACGATGACGAAGGCAAGGAAGACGTTGGTCGGAGCCGTCACCGGGATAAGCGACGTCAGCGCCAGATAAAGCGGCAGTTGAGGAAATGCGAGAACCAGTTCGACGAAGCGCTGAACCCAGACGTCGAATGTGCCGCCGAAGTAACCGGAGACCATACCGACGGTCGTGCCGACGAGCGTGACGATGAAGACGACGGTGAGAGCGATCACCAGCGAAATGCGCGAGCCGATGATCGCGCGCGAAAGCACGTCGCGTCCAAATTTGTCGGTGCCGAGAAAATGGACCGGCTGGCCATCTGTCGAACCGAAGAAATGCCGGTTCGCCGGGATGAGGCCGAAAAGCTTGTAGTCCGCCCCTTTCACGAAGAAGCCGAGGTAGCGGGGATTGTCATAATCCGGACCGACGATCGGCTGGAAGGTGACGGGGTCGAGTTCTTCTGAATCGGCGAGTGCATAGACGCGCGGCTGAAAGACGAAGTTGCCATCCTTGTCGTGGAAGCTAATGGCCTGCGGCGGCGCGAAGCCGACATCGGTTGCCTTCGGATCCATCGGCGCGAAAAAATCCGCAAAGACGGCCATGATGATCAGCAGCCCGACGAGGATGAGGCCCATCATGCCTGTCCAGGAGCGCTTCAAACGGCGCCACACGAGCGCGATGTAGCTTTCGTTGCCGTGCGGTGGCTTCTTGATGGTTTCTTCGTGCGGTGGTGGCAGGGAGGAGTCGAAAGCGAACATATCAGGCTCCAACAGACTGACGGACACGCGGGTCGAGCAGGGCAAGCAGCATATCGGCGATGATGTTGCCGACAATCAGCGTTGCCGACAGCACCATCATGAAGGTCGCGGTAACATAGACATCGCCAATCGCCATGGAACCGACGATGGCAGGACCGACGGTCGGCAGGGCGAAAATGATCGCCGTCTCGATTTCTCCCGTCAGCATGTAGGGAAGAACGACGCCCTGGTACATGACGAGTGGATGCAGCGCGTTGGGCACCGCATGGCGCATGACGACCGCGCTGCCGGTCAACCCTTTCGCCTTGGCCGTTTCGACATATTGCGCGTTCAGCGTATCAAGGAGATTGCCGCGCATGACGCGCATATTGTAGGCGAGTCCCCCGAATGTGGCGATCGCAACGACTGGCCAGACATGACTGACCAGATCGACGAACTTCGCCCACGACCATGGCGCGCCGCCATATTGCGGCGAAAAGAAGCTGCCGATCTCGGAAATGTTGAATTGAAAAACCAGCAGGTAGACGATGATCAGCGCCATCAAGAAGCGCGGCACCGTCATGCCGAGAAATGAAATGCCGGAAAGAAGGCTGTCGATCCAGGAATATTGGCGTGTCGCCGCCCAGATGCCGAAACTGATGCCGAGCACGGAGGCAAAGAGATGGCACACGAGGGCCAGGAGCAGCGTGCGCGGCAGGCGCTCTCCGACGACGTCGGCAACCGGCTTGTTATAGTACATGCTGTAGCCGAAATCGCCGCGGGTGACGATGCCGCCGATCCAGTTGAAGTATTGGATGACCATCGGTTGATCAAGGCCGTGCTCGACGCGGTAGGCCTGGGCCTGCGCCTCCGCCTGCGCATAGGAGGCTCCGCTCTGGTTGATGAGTTGGGAGCGGATGTAATCGGAATAATCGCCAGGCGGTGCCTGAATGATCGCGAAGGTCACCACGCTCAGGATGAAGAGCACAGGGATCGCTGAGGCTATGCGCACGAGCAGGAATCGTAACATCGGACGGTTCGCTTCTCCTTGCCGCCAGTCGCTCTTGGGCAGCGCGGCCGGCTTGTTGGTTATGACCGGCCGCGCGCCACGCGCGGCCGGAAGCTCACTTTCATTTGGGAGGGAGCTCTAGTTCAGCGGACCCTTTTCTCCCGGCTTGCCGGGAAGTTGCTCGGGGAAAAGTTCATATTTCTGCTGCTTGTCGGCAGCCACCCACAGGCGTTCGCGGATGACGGAATCTTCAGCCCAGTTGAACATGAAGATCGGTGTCCCCTGCGGGATGTTCGAGAAGCGCTTGTTGATGATCAGTGCCCCCGGATATTCGGTGAGGCCGACGGTGTTCACGTGCTCCGTCGAAATCTTCTGATACCCCTTCATCAGGCTGACCCGCTCCTCGTTATCCTGGCTTGTCCTGAACTTGTTGACGATATCGACAAGCTCTTTTTCGAAGGGCATCAAATCGAGCTGGTCGTCCTTGCCGGCACGGTGATGCCAGCTGGTGCGCGGGCCGACAGGGGCGAGTTGCTCTGTATTTTGCACGACCGAAGCCAGTTCCGTGGTGTTGCGCTGGATCAGCCAGTCGAAGCGGCCGGCATAGTGCGCATCATCGCGCTTCGGTCCGTCGAGCGCATTGATAATGATCTTGAGGCCTAGCTTCTCCATCTGGCCGACGACGCCTTCTGCGAGGCTCTTGTCGGTGGCATAGTCGTTGTTGACGAGCAGCACGATTTCGACGTTCTTTCCGCCCGCCTGCCCGGCGGGGAAATTCACGAAGCCGTCGCCATCCGTATCCTTCAGGCCCGACTTGGCAAGTCCGGCCTTCGCGCCCTCAAGGTCGTATGGATAGTAGAGCGTCGATTGCCGATCGTAAAAACTCGTCCCGGAGGACAAGCCGCCGGCGTAGATGGCCGTGAACGGTCCCTTGACGAGCGAATCGCCGATGGCTTTGCGGTCGAACGCCATGGTGACAGCCTTACGGAAATCCTCGTTGCGGTTCAGCTCGCGGATCGCCTGGCCACGCGCATCCGGATCGCCCCAGCCGTTGGCCGAGAAATTCATACGCAGGTTATAGCCAATCAACCGGGGGCCGAAGGCGAGACGGGCGGGTGCCGTTTTTTCGGCAGCACGTTTCAGCGAAGCAACGAAATTCTCAGGCTGTTCGAGGTTCGAGAAGTCGCCCGAGCCGGCGACCGCCTGAACGTCACGGTCCGCCCAGGTCGAAAGCTTGTAATGCAGCTCGTTGAGATAGGGGAGTTGGTTGCCCTTTTCGTCGACCTTCCAATAATAGGGATTGCGGCGCAGCACGATGATGTCATCCGGGCGGTATTCGACAGGCACCCAAGCGCCCATCACCGGCATGTTCATATATTCCGGGGGGAACGCATTCTTGAACTGGACGTACGTGTTCTTCGAATATTTGGGATGCTGCGGCTTCAGGACATGCGATGGACCCGGGCAGAAGTTGGGATAGGCCATCGTGTAGAGATATTGCTTCGGGAAGGCCTCCTTGAAGGTCCATTCGACGGTATAATCATCGATCTTCTTCAGCGTCGTGCCGGTGCCGAAGGCTTCTGGCGATGCGCCCCCGCCGAGAGGCGAGACATTCGGGTCGATAACCTCGTCTTCCCAGTAGAACATGATGTCGTCGGCGTTGAAGGGGGCACCGTCTGACCACTTCGCACCTTCGATCAGATGCATCGTCAGCTTGTGGCCGTCCTCGGACCACTCCCAGCTCTTGGCAAGGTTCGGCAGCGGCTCGGTATCCTTGGCCTCCACCTGGAACAGCGGCGCGGTGCGCGTCAGGCATTCCGAAAGGCCGATATCGATACCGCCCCAGCCCTGAGTCTGGCCCGCGCCGTAGTTCCACCCTTCCGGCCGCCCGCCGATGACATGGCGCATGGTATCGCCGTATACGCCGATACCATCGGGCATGTTTTCGGTCTTGAAGACCAGCGGCTCTTTTGGAAGCCGATCCTTGACCGGGGGAAGCTTGCCGGTATCGACGAAATTCTTCTTCACCCAGTCGGGTTCGTTATATTCTGGTAACGCCTTGAACTCCAAAATGGAGTCGCGGGCAACGTATTTGATCTTGCCTTCAGCGGGAAACGGCGCGGGCTCCGGCGGAATGGTCGGTTCGGATGCATAGGCATTCATGGCCGCGGCCGAGATGCTCAGCGTTAGTCCGGCGAGAATGCCAATTTTGCGAAAATGTCTCATCGTCTCTCCCTCTTGTTCGGAGCGCTTGCGCTCTCCGGTTCTCCTCTAGCGGCGTGAAATCGGGTCTGAGGCGACGGCTTTTCCTCCCGGAAAACCGCCGCAACCTGCCTTCCACGAAGTTCAGACGGCCTGTTTCAAAGCCGCCTTTTCGGCGCGCAGCTCCTCGATCGAGCGCACGCTGCGGCGTGCAGCGCCGGCCCAATCACGCGTCTTCACGCTCGATTTCGACAGGCGCTCCTGCGCAGCCGGCACGGCGTCGGCATATTGCGGCAGCCAGCGGGCTTGAGCCACGACCATTTCATCGACCATCTGCCAGACCTCTTCGGGCGTCGAGACGGCACCGACCAAGGGGTCGTGCAGCACCGCAAGCTTCAAAAGTTCGATATCGCCGCTGATCGCCGCATGGACGGACATGCGCTGAACGTTGATCGACGAGATGCACGTTGCCGCACAGGCTTCCGGAAGGGTGATGCCGGAGACCATGTTGATGCCGAAGCGATCGACGAAGCCGGGCGACTCGATGACGGCGTCGGCCGGCAAGTTGGTGATGACGCCATTGTTCTTGACGTTGAAGTGGCCGCGATAGACCCGGTTGGTCTCCAACGCCTCAAGGATATGGCTTGCATGCTCGTTGGAGCGTCTGGACGGATCGATCGGCTTCGACGCCGATTCAAGAAACTGCGGGAACTCCGTCTCGAACCAGTTGCGCGTTTCAGTCGAGTGACGGAGATAGCCGCCGGTCTCACCGTGGATCCAGTCGGACATGTCGATCCACTTGGTAATTTCCTCCGGACGCTTGCGATACCACGGCAGATATTCGGAAAGGTGCCCGTTGCTTTCCGTCGAATAGACGCCGAAGCGCTTCAAGACATCAATGCGCAGCTTCTCCTGCTGCGAATAAACCGGATGCGCTTCGAACGCCGCAAAAAGCTCGTCCTTGCCGATCTTGCGGCCGTTGAGGCGCAGGTCAATGAACCAGGTCTGATGATTGATGCCGGAGCAGACATAATCGAGATCCGAAAGCGACCTTGCGCCGAGAACCTCGGCAATCTGTTCGGCCCCGTGCTGCACCCCGTGGCACAAACCGACGGTATCGACCTTGCCATATTCGATCGCAGCCCACGTATTCATCGCCATCGGGTTTGCATAATTCAGGAATTTCGCGCCGGGTTCAGCGACTTCGCGGATGTCCCTGCAAAAATCGAGAATGACGGGAATGTTGCGCTGCCCATAAAGGATGCCACCGGCGCAGATCGTATCACCGACGCATTGGTCGATGCCATATTTCAGCGGAATACGGATATCGTCGGCATAGGCTTCGAGACCCCCGACGCGCACGCAGCTGATGATGTAGCGAGCGCCTTCGAGCGCCTTGCGGCGGTCGGTCGTTGCCGTGACCCTGGTCGGCAGCTTGTTCGATTGAACGATCTTGTCGAGGATCGCCTTGATCATCTGAAGGTTATGTTCACTGATGTCCGTCAGCGCGAATTCGACATCCTTGAACTCGGGAACGCACAAGATGTCCGTAAACAGCTTCTTGGTGAAGCCGACGCTGCCTGCCCCGATGATAGCGATTTTGAAACTCATAATCTTCACCTCAATCTGATCAAATGCTAGGTAAAAGACGGGCAGGAGAGGAAAGACCACATGGCGGCGCATGCAGTCCGAAAAAGCATAAATAACGCCTATATTTCCTCCCGGCCGTTCTCTCGACCGCGATCTCTTCCTCTTATGAAGGGGGATTATGCGGATATTCGCGGAGGTGGCCAGAGAAGGATTATGCTTTCGAGGGTAATTTTGTGCTGCGGGATTTGATCGCCAACGGCCAGTCCATGAGGACAATCTCACTGCCGCGCGGGCGCCAGCGCCTGCACGCCATGCCGACGAGTGCTGGCTATGAGGTGCGGGAAAACGAAGTCTACGACTGGGACGGCAGGCGGCGCGGCCAGACTCCCTTTACCGTGCTGCAGCACACAATCAGCGGCACGGGTCGCCTGCGCTACCAGAACCGCAATTACAGGCTCCAAAGCGGCGATACACTCTTGGTTCTCGTGCCGCACAATCACCGCTACTGGCTCGAAAAGGGCGACCGTTGGGAATATTTCTGGATATCGATGCACGGCGAGGAGACGCTGAGAATCCACAAGATGGTTCTTGGGCTTGCCGGTCCGGTTCTAAGGCTCCAGCCATCGACCATTGATCATCTCGCCGACTGCGGCCTTCGCCTTGTCAAGGGTGCTTCAACGCCCGGAGCAGCGTCGGCGATCGCTTATGAAGCGGCCATGGCGCTATATGACGATGTCTTCGGTTCTCCCGCTTTTGCGGCAGACCTCAGCGCCATGCAGCCGGTGATCGATCATATCCACGCCAATCTCGACCAGCCGTTACCGGTGAGCGAACTTGCGGGCATCGTCGGTCTCAGCCGCGCGCATTTTTCCCGCAGTTTCGCCGAAAGCGAAGGCATGCCGCCTGCCGAATATGTGCTGCAACAAAGGCTGCAGCGTGCGGCAAAACTTTTGACGAAGGCCGACTTCCTGCCGGTCAAGGAAGTCTCGATCATGTGCGGCTTCGAAGATTCCAACTATTTTTCCAAGGTCTTCCGCCGCGTTTACGGCATCACGCCCACAGAGTTTCGAACCACCGGCATGTATGCAAGCATCGGCAATGCCAGACATCGATCGGCATGATCAGGCCCCGGGCTGACATCTCAGCGCGTCGCCGCCGGAAATGACACAGGGAAATTTCCGTATGGCCTGCTTGCTTGTAAAGACATCGGGGAGAGTTTTTTCAATCCGGAGGACCGGACAGAACCTATATTTTTTGATCAGTGATCCAACCTTGACACCAAATGAATGTGACTTAATCTATTTTCGCGGATCAGAGCGGTTGTTGGAGGCAGCGGCTCAAATCAGATCCTGACCCGGGAGGAGACACTCGTGAGGAATACAGCACTCATTCTTGCACTGGCGGCGACGACTTTCTTGGCCGCGCCGCATGACAGCCCGGCACAAGAGGCCATCACGGGCGACATCGTCGGAAAGCCCGATGCACCCAACAAGCTGGTTTTCCGGATGACCACGGATGGTCCGCGCAACAACGAGCCGGCTTACGCACAAGGCTACAGCAAGCTGTTCAACGACTTCATCGGCAAGCATTCCGACTGGCAGATCGAGTTGCAGATGATGTCGGGGGATATCGGACAGGAACAAGCGCGCATGCTCGAGCAGGCCAAATCGGGATCGGCCCCCGATTGTGCAGCCGTCGATTCCTTCGTGTTGCCGCTCTTCAAGAAAGCCGGCGTCTTGCAGTCCTTCTCACCTTACTTCACCAAAGAGGAAATTGACCAGCTCTTCCCCTTTATCCGCGAGGGAATAACCGGGTCGGACGGCAACATCTACGCATGGTGGTGGTCGACGGACCTTCGCGTCCTTTACCGCAACAAGGAAATTGTTCCTGATGCGCCACAGACCTGGGACGACTTGAAGAAGGCGGCCCTTTCCTCGGTCGAGCAGGGAATGGAAGGCGTTCTGTTCAATGGCGGCCGCTATGAAGGAACAACATTCGACTGGCTCGCCAATTTCTGGGCCCAAGGCGGCAAATTGGTGGATGACGATGGCAAGCCGATCTTTGGCGAGGGGGAAAATCGCGACAAATTCATCAAAGCCGTCAACTATTACCGCGATCTCGTTGAGTCCGGAGCCGCTCCGAAACGCGTGGCGACCATCGGCAACTATGACGACTTCAATGCAGCGGCTGCGGCCGGTACGACGGCGCTATTCGTCGGCGGCAATTGGCAATACGCACAGCTCAAAACAGCGCTTGATGCCGATGAATTCGCCAAATGGGCTTTCTCCCCGCTTCCTGGCCCGGCAGCGGACCAGCGCTCAACGGGCACCGGCGGTTGGACGGTGGCGGCTTTCAGTAAGGACACTGAGAAGGTGAAGCTGTGCGCACAACTTGCCCGCGACATCTATATGGGACCTGCCAATGCGCTGCAGGAACAGCTTCCGACCCGCGCTGATCTCTATGACAAATACGAAGTGTTTTCCTCAGACGCCAACAAGACCTTTGCGGCAGCGCTGAAGTTCGGACAGGCAAGGCCCGGCGCACCCGTCTATCCTGAAATCTCAAATCAGATTCAGATCATGATGGGCAAGGTCCTGACGGGCGTCCAGCCGACCGAGGCCGCCGTCGACGAGGCATTCGGCGCTTCTCTTAGCGCCTTCAAACGCAGCTGAACACCATCTGGCGGCGCGTGCCGAAAACGCCTCGTGCCGCCAGGAACCCTGCGCAACCGCTGCCTAACGATGAAATGGCCGGATCGGACCGATGATGGATGCAAGCATTGCCGCCAGGGGCTCCCAGAGGATCGGCAGGAAAGCCGCCGGACGGCATAGTCCCTCCCCGCTGCCTTGGCTTATGCCGCTCATTCTTGTCCTTGGCGTCTTTTATCTTTACCCCTTGCTGGACGTCTTTCGCTTTGCGTTCACCAACGTCTCGCTGCTTGGCACGGACGAAGAATATACGCTGCAGACGATCGTCACCACATTGTCAAAGCCCGAGCTCTTGCAAATCCTGTGGGTGACATTCGTCTTCACGGCGTCAAGCGTCGTTGTGCAGCAATTCTTCGGGCTTTTCATCGCCTTGATTGTTTTGCACAGCGAAAAGCGCCGGCTCTTCGGCTCGACAGTCGTGCGAACAACAGCCCTTGTCGCCTGGGTTGTTCCGGGCATTGCCGGCGGCATCATCTGGAAAATGCTTTTCAACGAAGCGCCGTTTGGCGGATTGAACAGTCTCTTGCGCCTCATCGGTGTTCCGGCTGTGCAGTGGTTGTCGGATCCGCACATGGTCATGTGGTCGGTCATGATTTCCAATGTCTGGCGCGGCACGGCGTTCTCGATGGTTGTGATGTATGCGGCGAGCAAGGCCATCGATCCTGTTCTTTACGAGGCTGCCGAAGTTGACGGCGCAAATCCGTGGCAACGGCTGATCTATATCACTCTACCCCAGCTGCGGACCGCTATCCTCGTCAACATGATCCTCATTACGATCCAGACCCTGAACACGTTTGACGCAATCATTTCGCTCACCGGCGGCGGCCCGGGCCGCGCGACCGAGGTTCTCTCGCTTTACACCTTCAACGTCGTGTTCCGAAATTACGACCTTGCGGGCGGCGCGGTCTTGTCGATCCTGATGCTTACAATCAGCCTCGGCCTTGCACTCGTCTATGCTCGTTTTCTGCCAAGAGGAGAACCGACTTGAGGCCTCTCAGACAAGATCGCATTGGCGATGCGCTAAGCTATCTGTTCCTTGCCATAACGTTTCTTTTCTTCGCCTGGCCGTTGCTTTGGCTGCTGTCGCTTGCGCTAAGAACGCGCAAGGAAATCTTTCTGGGCGTGAGCCGTCTCATCCCCAAAGCGCCAACCTTGGAAAATTTCGGCGCCATCTTATCCTCCGACAAGTTCGCAGGATATCTTTGGAATGCGTTGATCCTGTCCTCGTGCAGTGCAATCGGCTGCCTGATCGTGGCGCTGCCTGCAGCTTATGCCTTCTCCCGATTTCCGTTTCGCGGCAAGGGAGCTTGGATGATGGTCCTGCTTGCCTTTCAGATGATTTCACCGCTTGTTATCATGGTGCCGCTCTACCGTTACATGGCAGCAATTCACCTCACCGACAGCCATTTCGGTGCAACGATGGTCTATATTGCGCTCGCGGTACCAATGGTGACGTGGATATTGAAGGGCTCAATCGACGGCATTCCGAAAAGCCTCGACGAAGCTGCCGTCATTGACGGCTGCGGTCATTTTAGCGTCTTTTGGCGCATCATCCTTCCCTTGTCGGCACCAGGCATTGCCTCAGCCTTCATCATCTCGGTCATCGCCGGCTGGTCGCAGTTTCTCGTCCCATTTCTTCTCATCAGCAAGGAATCGCTCATGCCCATTGGCGTGGGGATATTCCAGTATGCCGGAACTCAAAACGACTCCTCCCTCCAGTTGCTGGCAGCGGCCTGCCTTGTATCGGTCGTTCCAGCCATTGTTGCCTTTCTCGCCCTCCAGCGGCTCATCCTCGGCGCCATGACGGAGGGCGCCGTCAAGGGCTGACATTGCATTCACACCTCAGGATCTCATCATGACGCTTACTCTGACCCAACGCCTCGACCGCATTCGCGTCCGTATCGCAGAGCTGGAATATTGGCGTTCGCGCGAAACAATTGAGATGGACGGCTGGACCTTTGAAGGAGAGCCGATCGCAATCGGCGACCCATGGCCACGCAAAGACGGCACGGTGCGCTTTTCCGGCGCAATCACCTTGCCGGGCCATTGGCCCCTTGACGACGCTCGGCTCGTGCTTGACCTTGGCGGCGAAAGCCTGATCACGATCGCCGACGAGACCGGCAATGAGACACGGCTCGGTCTCGATCCCTATCACCGGGAATTCCTTGTCCCTTCGCGCAGCATCCGCATCTCTTCCGAAACTGTCGCGCGCCTGCCCTTTGGAGAACCCGTGCGGCACCCGAGGTTGGAACGTGGTGCGGTCATCTGGCTAGACACTGCCGTTGACAGGCTCTGGCTGCTCTTGCGGCAGATCACGGAGGCGGCCGAAATCCTCGACGGCCACGAGGTCATTCCGCATCTCCTGGATGTCGCCGAACACGCCATGCGCGGCCTCGACTGGCCGTCGGCCACCGCCGCCTATGTCGCGCGGACGGCGCCCTCGCCGGTTCAGCAGAAGATCTGGCAGTTGCCGCCACTTGAGGTTTCACCTGAGGGTCTTAACCAGAGCCAGCGGGCCAGTGTGCTCGAAGCCTACGAAGCACTTGTCGGACAGCTTAAGCAACTGCGCGAGCGTTTTCCGCCGCAAGGCGAGATCGCACTGACCGGACATGCGCATATCGATCTCGCATGGCTTTGGCCCTACAGCGAAACCCGGCGGAAGATGCGCCGTACATTCCACACGGCGTTGTCGCTCATGGAGCAATCGTCCGATTTCCGCTTTAATCAGTCCACAGCCCACTACTATGCGCAGATTGCCGAAGACGATCCAGGCTTGCTGGCCCGCATCATCGAACGGGCAAAGGCAGGCCAATGGGAGACGCTTGGTGGCATGTGGGTCGAACCCGACACCAACATGCCGACCGGCGAGAGCCTCAGCAGGCAGATCCTTTATGGTCAGCGCTATTTCGAAAAGACCTTCGGGGTTCGCCATACCGTCTGCTGGCTGCCCGATTGCTTCGGTTTTTCCGGTGCCCTGCCCCAGCTTCTGCGTCAAGGCGGCATGAACAGCTTCTTCACAATTAAGGTCAACTGGTCGGAAACCAATCAGTTCCCGGCCGACCTCTTCTGGTGGGAAGGGCTCGATGGCAGCAGGGTCCTTGCCCACACATTCGACAATCCGATGCAGGGCTACAATGGCTTCGTGCGCCCGGATTGTTTCGTGCCGACCTGGAAGAACTTTCGCCAGAAGGACAAGCACGACACCACGCTGCTTGCCGTGGGCTATGGCGATGGCGGCGGCGGCGTGACGCCGGAAATGATTATGCGAGAAGAACAACTGCGCTTCTTCCCGGCTTTGCCGAAAGCACGCTGGACACGGGTCCACGACTTCTTCGAGGAGGCGCATGACACGGCAGCCAAGAAGGACCTGACGGTCTGGCAAGGCGAGATCTATCTCGAACTGCACCGCGCAACGCTCACAAGTCAAAGTGCCGTCAAGCGGCTGCACCGAAAAGCAGAGCGCAGTCTGGTGACCGCCGAGACGCTGACGGGCCTTGCTTATCTTCTGGGGGGCGAGCAGCCGGCATCGATGGAGCGCTCATGGCGTGTCGTCTTGAAGAACGAGTTTCATGACATCCTGCCCGGCTCCTCGATTGCCGAGGTCTATGTCGATGCCGCCAACGAACTCGACGCAGTCGTAGCAGAGGCGCGCTCGACTCAAATGGCGGCGATGAAATCGATAGCCGCACAACTGCCGGTTGGCGAAGGCAACAATGTTCTGGTGGTCAATCCGTCGCTGTCTGAGCGTCCCATCCGCTTGACGCTATCGGACGGCAGCACAATCTCGGCCGGGGGACAGATCGCCCCGCTTGGGATTGCTGTTCTGGCGAGCGAAGCGCTCCAGCCAAAGACCGGCCTTTCGGCTGGGCGCGACTACCTGGAAAACGCTGTCCTGAAAGTCAGGCTTGCCAACGACGGCTCGATCGCCAGCATTTTGCACAAGCCAACAGGACGTGAGGCGCTTGAGGGCTGCGGCAATCGCCTTTTCGTCTATCCCGCCGACAAGCCGCGCAATTGGGACGCCTGGGATGTCGAAGAAGACTACGTGGCTCGTGGCGAAGAGATCACTCATCTCGACAGCCTTGAACTGATTGAGGATGGCCCCCACAGGGCGGCGATCAAGATCGTTCGAACCTGGCGCCACTCGCGCATTACGCAGGTTCTGTCGCTTGGTGCCAACGCGCGGCGGCTGGACATACAGACAGAACTCGACTGGCATGACCGGCGTGTCTTCCTTCGCACGCTGACGGGCGTTGCCGTGCGTCATGCGAGGGCGACCTGCGAATGCGCCTACGGGGTCGTGGAACGTCCGACCCATTCGAACACGTCCTGGGACGCTGCGATGTTCGAAGCGCCTGCCCACCGCTTTGCCGATCTTTCGGAGCCTGGCTTTGGCGTTGCCATCCTCAATGACGCAAAGTATGGCCACAGCGTGCGCGGCAATGTCCTGGGCCTCTCCCTCCTGCGCGCGCCGGTCTATCCTGATCCGCTTGCCGACGAAGGTATCCAGACGTTTACCTATTCACTGATGCCACATGAGGGCTCGTGGTACGAAGGGGGTGTGAGGGAGGAGGCCGAAGATCTAAACCAACCGCTGTTGGCCGTCGCCGTCGCAGATCGCGCAACGGGCACATGGCAGCCGCTCGCCGCGGTCGGGATTGATGCGGCACTTTCCGCTGTCAAGCCCTCGGAGGACGGCGATGGCCTCATCGTGCGCGTGTACGAGCCTGCCGGGCGGCGCGGGAACTTTGAGTTACGCCTTCCGCCGCGTTGGCAGAACATAGGCGTCGTCAGTATCCTCGAGGAGCCGATGGAGAAGGTGCCGAATGCCGGTTTGCGCCCCTTTGAGGTCAAGAGCTGGCGAATAGCCAGGACTTGACCCGATACGGCCCGATGCAACACCGCTCTTGGGGCGCTTTTCGCATCCACGACAATCGCCTAGTTTGCATTGAGATTAGGTCACGGCGAAAGGATACCGGGATTGATACTGTCGGGCTCGAATACGGAGCAGGCTGCGGCGGCCAATCGGGCCATGATTCTCGCCGCAATTCACCGCGGCGCCCCGATTTCGCGCACGGAGCTTGCCCACCAATCGCGGCTGACGAAACAGGCCGTCACCCGCATCGTGGATCGATTGCTCGATGAAGGACTCGTTATGGAGGCGCGCCGCAGGCACGGTTTGCGAGGACAACCTGCCATCGAGCTTGAGATCGATCCCGAAGGCGTGTTTTCGGTCGGCGCGAATATTGATCGCGATCACCTCACGATCGTCGCTGTGGATGCAGCCGGCACGGTGCGCGGACGCATCCATCACGAAAGGCGCTTTCTGCTACCGGACGACTTCGCGGGCTTGATGGCAGACGCGCTATCTTCCTTCAGACGCCGCAGGGTCATCGAAGAAGCTCGTCTGGCGGGGATTGGCCTTGCTATTCCTGACTGGCTCGGAGAGGTTAAAGTAATCGGCTTTCCATCAGAATACCGGCAATGGAATGGCTATGACGTGCGCGGTGCGCTGGAGGCAATTTCCGATCATCCGGTGTTCATCGACAACGACGCCAACGCTGCTGCGCTCGGTGAAATCGAGTATGGCCTCGGCACGGAAATCGGCAGTTTCTTTTACATCCTCGCCAATGCCTGTCTCGGCGGCAGCCTCGTCATAGATGGGGTCCGCCATAAGGGCGCCAGCGGAATCGGCGGAGAAATCGGCTGGCTGCCGGTCGTCTTTGATGATGGCCCGTTTGCAGGAAGCACCCAACCACTCGGCGAAATGTTCTCGCTGTTTATCCTGTTTGACTATCTTGAGCGCAATGGCATCAAAGCGACAACCCCGGGAGATCTTCTCAACCTCGACGACGCAGGACGCAGCCGCGTCAGCAGGTGGCTGCGCAAGATCAGCATCAAGCTTGCCCAAGCAATTGTCGATATCGGCATGATCGTTGATCCGGAAGGCGTTCTCATCGGTGGTCGCTTTCCTGTCCGCCTAATTGATGAACTGCTTGTCTACGTCCACGAGGAGATTACCCGGCTTGGCGCACGAGCGCCGTCCCTTCACCGGGCGGCCGGCTCGGAAGATGCCGCGGCTCTTGGTGCTGCCGCAATCCCGCTTGCCCATCGCCTGGGGTTGCCATCGGCCGAACCGGGTCAGAGGTTTCGAAATCCAATCAGCAGCCGACAGTCCCAGGACCCGGTCACGGTAGCGTGACGGTTGGCAGGGCGCGTCAAGCGACGCCCGAAAAATCATGGACGGTCATCGGGCAAGAGTGTCTCGGAGAACGGTCGCAATGCGGCGCCGACAGCGACCCCTGCCCACGGAAAGGACGCACGCCGCACGGATGGTATCCAAGGCGCAATCACGAGATCGCGAATTTTGTCGTCCCGTTCGCGCGACAGGCGCGCAATGATTGCCTCGAAAACATCATCGGGCAGAGCACCACCGATGAGGATGGCGCCCGGAGCGATAAATCCTGAGATCGCCAGGACCGCCTCATGAAGATGGCGCGCAGCAATCGCCACCCAGCCATCCGTTGCGCCCGGGTGGGCTGCAAGGTACGCTTTGAGCGAGGGCAAGGTCGCGACTTCGTTCAGGCTTGCGCCATCAACACCCGAGCGCATGTCGCCGATCTGGCCAGCCAATCCGTGAACACCCCGAAACGGCCGCCCGCCGATCAAAAGCCCGGCGCGCACAGTCTCGTCGACGATGACGATTACCAGACCGCCTTCGCGGTCACCTATGCCCAACATTCGCTCGGCATTGACCGCCGCCTCGGTGTCATCAAGAAAAAAGAGCGGGCCAACGTCCAATTCAAGGCTATCTTCAATGGCTTTCCGATCGAGCGGCAACCCGGCCGAGAGAGCAATCCCGCATCCCAGCAGTTTGCCAGAGGGGCCAGCTGCATGGCGTATGTGCAAAACCGCCTCCTTGATGTCTTCGGATTTTGTGAAGGCGCGCTGTTGAGGGATTTTGCCGGCAAGATCCATGACGACAGCTTCGCCGCCATGCGCACCAAGGCGGATTCCCAAGGAATATGCGGCGTCGGCTCGCAACGAGAACTCGAGCGCCGTGTAATGCGCAGTTGTGGGACGCTTTTTCCCGCTCACCAGGCCCGCATCGGCCAGGCGGCGCATAATCCCCGTTATAGCCGGCTCCGTGAGCCCAAGATGCCTGGAAAGCTCCTGGCGGGTAAGCGGCCCAAAGCGGCGCAGGAGCCCCATGGCCGTGCGGGAATTGTGATCTGCAATGTCGACCGGGCTGATGCCTGGACGATCATCGTTGCGATCCCGCCCCCTCGATGCGCCAGATACCGAAAGCCGCCGTCCTGTTTTCAAATCAAGCCATTCCCGATACGATCGACAATGCAATACCGGGTCTTGGCCTGCATCAAAATGAAAAAATGCGTTTACGGGCAAACTGAAGGAATGGCGCCGCCGCCAAAACGGTAGCCGGAACAGGCGAACCGCCCGAGCACGCCGGTCATTTCCCTGCGCAGGTCCCAGAGCAGGCGTGACGCTTTCATCATTCGATCACGCCTGTCCTTAGCGCCGCGGCCACCAGAGCCGTGTCCTTGTAGACTGCAAATGTATCCTTCAGCGCTTCGATATGCGTTCGCACGGTATGCACCGAGCACCCGAGGATGATCGCAATCTCCTGCGCGCTCTTTCCATCGCACATGAGCGTCAGGATTTCCCTCTCTCGCTTGGTGATGTGGATCTCGTTCAAGTTCTTCCTCTTCGCTTAACGCATTGCGTGGCTCCTAATAGATATAGGTGCATCGTGCGCTCGCCGGAGGCGGAACGAACCCGTTTTCAAGAATTCTGGGTGCACCTCGTGCAACAATGCGCCACCGCTACCCGGTCTAAGCATTGCGGCGGTCTCGACCGCACCCTTTATTCCGTTGAAACCGGCATCGAACGATTAAGGCTCGCAGCATCTCCGTCAGTCTCTAGCTCGCGCGTTCTCTCAATGGCAGAACCTGCGGCCTTATATAAGCACTTGCGGAGCAAAGCACGACGGCAATCATGCCGGAAGTGTCGGCTTGTTTGCACGCTCAGAAGCGATTGCGACACGATATGGTTGAGCAACTTCGAAGAAAAGGCATTTTTATTGCGTCCTGCGCACTTTATGGTTGCGTTTCATGCCGCCTGTTGCAAAGGTAGATTATGCTTAGTTCCTTCCGTATTCTGGAGATTATGCAGCAGGGTGTCGCGCTGCTGGATGCAGACTTACGGGTTGTGATTTTCAACGATCGGATAGGGAAACTGTTGCGGGCCCCCAAAGGGGCTATTGACGTCGGCGTCAGTGCGACAAGGATAGCCGCTCAGATTCCGATTCTTGGCCGGACGCAGCAATCCGACGGCAGTCAAGGGAGCTGGCTCACGCATCTCCTCACATGTTCAACCTTGTTCTATCAGGAGATCTCAGTCGGTGACCGGATCGTCTCGTTGACCTCCACGCCGGTCGACGACGGCGGATGGTTGGTCAGCTGTGATGACATTTCGGCGCTGGCCAGCATAAGAAAGGATATGGCCAACCAGAACCGCCGCTTCGATGCGGCACTGGCAAACATGCCGCACGGTCTGTGCATGTTCGATGCTGACAAGAGCCTGCTGTTATGCAACGCAGGCTATTGTCGCTTGTACGACCTGCCCGAAACGTTGACACGGCCGGGAACGCCTCTTTGGCAAATCCTCGACTATCGGCAAACAGCTGGAAACGCGCCGGTTCAGCAGGAGGCGTATTTCGATGTTGTCGTCGAAGCCGCGCTAAAGGGTTCCGCTGCCAGTGAGAATATCGCCCTGATGGATGGCAGGGTGATAAAGATCACACATAACCCGATGGAAAATGGCGGCTACGTCGCAACCCATGAAGACGTCACCCAATTCGTGCGCGCCGAAGAACAGATCAAACATGGCTGGTCACGACCCGCTGACTGGCCTGCCCAATCGCACGCTCTTACGTGAGAGGCTTGAAAAGAAATTGGCCCTTGGTAACGGGAACAAGCGCAGCGCGCTGTTATGCCTGGATCTGGACCACTTCAGACATGCGAATGATACATTGGGGCATGCCGTCGGCGACCTCCTGCTGAAGCCCGTAACCGACAGGCTGAAGACATGCCTGGGTGAAAGCGATAGCATCGCCCGGCTGGGCGGCGACGAATTCATCGTCATTCAGGAGGAGGTCCAAACGAAGGAACGCGCCGCGGCACTTGCGCAGAGACTCGTCAATGCTATCGGCGAAACGTTTGTCGTCGAGGGGCAGCCTGTTCAAATCGGGGTAAGCATCGGCATTGCGATTGCTCCTGACGACGGCGAAACGGCAGATGCTGTGCTGAAGAATGCCGACACCGCTCTCTACAAAGCAAAAACGGATGGCAGAGGCACTTATTGCTTCTTCGAACCCGCAATGGATGCCGGCATCCCAAAGCTCACCGGATGAATTCATCCCGCTGGCGGAAGAAACCGGCTTGATCGTGCCACTCGGGGAATGGGTGTTGCGCCAGGCCTGCAAGGATGCCGCAAACTGGCCGGCGCATGTAAGGGTTGCGGTGAACCTTTCCCCAGCCCAGTTCAGAAGCCCCTCGCTTACCCATGCGGTTATTTCTGCCCCTGCTGATTCCGGTCTGTCGGCTTTTCAGCTTGAACTCGAAATCACCGAATCCGTCCTCCTCACTGACAGCGAGGCGGCCCTGGCAACCCTGCACCACATCAAGGGACTTGGAGTGCGGATTGCGATGGACGACTTTGGTACCGGATATTCCTCATTGAGCTATCTGAGGCTTTTCCCGTTTGACAAGATCAAGATCGATCAATCATTCATCCGTGAACTTGGAGATTCCAAGGATTGCGCTGCCATCGTGAAGGCGGTGGTTGATCTGGGATCCAGCCTTGGTATCACGACCACTGCCGAAGGCGTCGAAACGACCGACCAGCTCGATCAAGTGAGGGAGCACGGCTGCACCGAAATTCAGGGATACTTCTTCGGAAAACCTCTGCCTTTCAGTCATGTCGAGAAACTCCTGCGTAAAGGCTTGCCTTCCCAGTCGCGCTGAGAAGCCTTCGGAAGCCAAGCCGCCTGACCGCTTCTTGTCTGACAAAAGCGCGGCACACCATCGCGGGCAACCGGCTTCGCCGCTGCATTCCCTCAAAGGACGACCGGGCGCCGGACGCCTTGGCATCCGGCGCCACCCCAGCGCAGATGGAAGAACGCTACTCCTTGTGCCTTAGGAAAACCGTTGCGAGCGGCGGCAGTGTCAGAAGGACGGAATACTCCTTGCCGTTACTTGGCTGGCGTTCTGCCCAGACCTCAGTCTGGCCAAGATTGGCCCCCCCATAGATCGCCGCGTCGGTATTCAATACCACCTGCCAGCGGCCCTCCGTGGGCACACCGACCCGGTAACCGTACCGCGGAACAGGGGTAAGATTGGACATAATCAGCATCAGCGACGAGCGGTCGGGCGAACTGCGAAGCATGCCGTAGACGGAGTTTTCCGCGTCGTCCGCGACCGCCCACTCGAAGCCAGCGGCATGAAGGTCGCTGAATTGTAGCGCCGGCTGTTGCGCATAGAGCCTGTTGAGGTCGCGGATCAACCGCTGAATACCTGCATGAGCGGGACTGTCGAGCAGGTCCCAATGAACGGAACCATCGTGGTCCCATTCACTCTCCTGGGCAAGCTCGCAACCCATGAAAATGAGTTTCTTGCCTGGATGCCCCCACATGAAGCCGTAATAGGCGCGCAGATTAGCAAGCCGCTGCCAGTGATCGCCGGGCATCTTTGCGAAAAGCGAACCCTTGCCGTGCACAACCTCGTCGTGGGAAAGCGGCAGCATGAAGTGTTCGGAATAGGCATAGATCATGCCGAACGTCATCGCCGCATGATGGTATTTGCGGTACACTGGATCCTCCTGCATGTAATGCAGGGTGTCATGCATCCAGCCCATGTTCCACTTGAAATCAAAGCCGAGGCCACCGTCCTCGGGACGCGTCGTGACCCCTGGCCAGGCGGTCGACTCTTCAGCAGCCGTAAAGGCATGCGGGCACCGATGATGGATGATGCTATTCAGGTGCTTGAAGAATTCCACCGCCTCCAGATTCTCGCGTCCGCCATATGCGTTGGGGATCCATTCGCCCTCGTTGCGGCTGTAGTCGCGGTAAAGCATTGAGGCGACCGCATCGACGCGCAGACCGTCGACGTGATAGTGCTCCAGCCATTCCAGGGCACTGGCGATCAGAAACCCTTTCACCTCGTTGCGCCCGAGATTGTAGATCAGAGTGTTCCAGTCCTTGTGGAAGCCCTCGCGCGGGTCTTCGTGCTCGTAAAGCGCGGTGCCATCGAAGCGGGCAAGCCCCCAGACATCGGTTGGAAAATGCGCCGGCACCCAATCGAGAATGACGCCAATGCCGGCAGCATGGCAGCGATCAACGAAATAGGCAAAGTCATCCGGGAGGCCGTAACGGCCGGTCGGGGCAAAAAGGCCGAGTGGCTGGTAGCCCCAGGAGCCGCCGAACGGATGTTCCATGATCGGCAACAGTTCGATATGCGTAAAGCCGAGATCTTGGACATAGGGAACCAGCCTCTGGCTGAACTCGACCCAGTCGAGGGGCCGGTTTGCCTCCTCGGCAATCCGAAGCCAGGAGCCAAGATGCACCTCATAAACTGACAGTGCGCCTTCGAGCGCGCGCTCGGCGCGGTGAGCACGCATCCAGTCTTCATCGCTCCAGCGGAAAGGTTTTGAGGGCGCGACGATCGAAGCCGTAGAGGGTGCAGCCTCGCTGGCTCGGGCAACCGGGTCGGCCTTTTGCGGCAGGAGATTGCCATTGGCATCAATGAGTTCGAACTTGTAGCGTTCTCCATGCGTCAGGCGCGGGATGAAGAGTTCCCATACGCCGGCTGAAGGACGCAATCGCATCGGATGCCGGCGACCATCCCAACTGTTAAAGTCGCCAACCACGGAAACCCGCCGCGCATTGGGTGCCCAAAGACAAAATCGCACGCCTTGTATGCCATCGATCTCCATCGGAATGGCGCCGAGCGTGCGGCCGAGATCGTAGTGGGTGCCCTGAGAAATTAGATGCAGGTCAAGCTCACCGAGCAGCAATCCAAAAAAATAGGGATCCTCCGTCTCCTGCACGGCATCCGGCCAGTTAATGCGAAAGAGGTAATTCGTCGTGCTGCCGATTGCCCCGGCAAACAGGCCACCTTCGTGAATCGTCTCCAGTCTGGTCAGCACGCGGCCGGTGTCAGCCTCGACCACGTCGACGGATGCTGCCCCGGGCAACAAGGCTCTTACGACGGTTAAATCGCCATACTGGTGGCGTCCGAGGATCGAGAATGGATCACCGTGACGGCCTTCGACGAGAGCCTGAAGGCCCTCCTGGACAGTGCCGATCATCAAGTCTGTTCGCTCGTATCTCATGCGACTTTCTCCAGCAGTCTCGATGCGATGGCCGAGAAACCGCCAAGCGGCAAAGCCAGCCAGCTGGGTCGGTTGCGCGCTTCATAGGCGATCTCGTAAGCGGCTTTCTCCAGCAAGAACAGATCGAGGATGCGACTGCGCGAATTGGTCGGAATATTGAGTTCGCGCACGTCTTCGATCACTCCGAAATAAGCAGCCAGGAATGCCTGCTCGGCCAAGTCGATGAAGCGCCTAACGAGTGTGCTGTGTCTTTGATCTTCCACCTCGCTTACCCGTTCCAGGTCAAGATCGGCGGACGCCGCCAGGTAGCTAAACGACCTCAGGAGGCCTGCGACATCTCGCAGAGGATTGGTCTTTGCGCGGCGTTCGGCAAGATCGCGTGCGGGCTCGCCCTCAAAGTCGATGATGTAGGCATCCCCTTCCGCAACCAGGACCTGGCCGAGGTGGAAATCGCCGTGATTTCGGATCATCAGCGTACCGACTGCAGCCTTGGCGAGATCGTCAACAGCATTCAAGAGATCCTCGCGCTGCTTGACGAGAAAGACGATCTGCTGCGCCAGCGCCGGCGCAAGACTGTCGCCGCTTGCCTTAAGCATGTCGAGGCTGACGCGGATTTGCTCCCTTACAGCGTTTGCCCAGCGAGCGGCGTCTTCATCGGTGATGCGGACGGGCTTGAAGGCTTCGTCGTCGGTCGGGCGCGCCAACGCCGCATGCAATTCGCCGAGCCGCTTGCCAACGGTCGCAGCGAACTCGACGAGCGGCTTAAAATGCTCGTCGGCCGCCTTGCCGTCGACCCCGGTCACCACGACCTCGTCGGTCGAGCGACGCAGATTGGCCAGCATCCAGTTCCACGCATCGCCCTGATTGCGAATGGCTCTTTGCACGATAATCAGCGTGTAGCGGCTGCCGTCGGGTGTGATATGAACGACTTCGCCGAGCAGGTGCGCGGTATTGGCATATCCGACACTGGTCAGCTGGCGTGTCATCTCGACTTCCGGATGGACACCGGGGAAGATATGGCGGATGAGTTTTACCATCGCCATATCGCCGACGATAAGCGAGCTGTTGGATTGCTCGGCAGAAAGCCAGTGCACTTGTATGTCATCATCGACGCTCATGCAGTCGAGCTGCGCGGTCCCTGCAAATTCGAGCTTGCCAGCGCGACCGGCAATGACGGCACGGTCGCAGAGGCCTCGTATGACGCCGCGTGCAAGACCTTCCATCGCAAATCCGTCAGTCAGGAAGCCGACGCGACGGCCCTGACGGAGACGGGCAAGGGCAAGCTGCTGGGCAAGAGCGCTCGGCTGGCTGTCATCCCACCACACGGCAAGCGGCAGCAGGTATGTCTCTTTGCGGGCTTCCAGCTCGGCTTCCAGTTCTGCAAACAAGATGTTGCCGGCGAATGGAAACGGCATGGCGGAAATCAGGGACGCACGCATTAACCTCTCGCCCTTGGCGGCGAACCAGCGCCGCTTGCCAAGATAGGCCGGCAGCACCTCGCTCGAAAGCGTACCTGAAAGCCGGGGCTCATCGAGCAGTTCCTGCAGGTCGCGACGCACGACCATGGTCACCATGTCCTGCATCTGCTCGGGAGGCTCGGCGCGCCATGCGGGGCCATCAGTCTCCTGACTGAGCTGGAACCAGAAGAAACCATAAGGGGGCAGCGTGAGCAGATACGTGAGTTGACCGATCGGCGGGAAAGGAGACATGCCCGTCAGCTCAATCGGGACGTAACCGGCAAAATTGGCAAGATCCAGCTCGACGGCTTGCGGCAGGCGCGACAGGTTGGCCACGCAAAGGATCGTTTCGCCCTGGTATTCCCTAAGATAAGCAAGGATTTTCCTGTTGCCGGGCGACAGGAACCGTAAGGAACCGCGCCCAAATGCAGTATGCTTGTTGCGCAAGGCCAGCATGTGCCGTGTCCAGTTGAGCAACGAATGGGCATCGGCCCCCTGCGCTTCGACATTGACCGCTTCGTAGCCGTAAAGTGGATCCATGATGGGCGGCAGAACGAGGCGGGCGGGGTTTGCCTTCGAGAAACCGCCATTGCGGTCCGGGGACCATTGCATCGGCGTTCGCACGCCATCGCGGTCGCCTAGATAGATATTGTCGCCCATGCCTATCTCATCGCCGTAGTAGATCACGGGAGTACCGGGCATCGAAAGCAGAAGCGCGTTCATCAGCTCGACGCGGCGGCGGTCGCGCTCCATCAGCGGCGCAAGACGTCGCCTGATCCCGAGGTTGATGCGCGCGCGGCGATCGGCGGCGTAGATATTCCAAAGATAGTCCCGTTCGTCGTCGGTGACCATCTCGAGCGTCAGCTCGTCATGATTTCTCAGAAAGATCGCCCATTGGCAACTCTCCGGAATTTCGGGCGTTTGCCGCATAATATCGGTGATCGGAAACCGATCTTCCTTGGCGATTGCCATGTACATGCGCGGCATCAAGGGGAAGTGGAATGCCATGTGGCATTCATCGCCGTTGCCGAAATAATCGCGGGTATCCTCCGGCCATTGATTAGCCTCGGCAAGCAGCATCTTGCCAGGGTGAGTGGAATCGAGTGCTGCACGGATCTTCTTCAGGATTCCATGCGTCTCTGGAAGGTTCTCGTTGATTGTCCCCTCGCGCTCGACCAGGTAGGGGATTGCGTCCAGTCGGAAACCATCGATTCCGGTTTCCAGCCACAAGCGCATTACGCTTAGAAGCTCTTTCAGCACGAGCGGATTATCGAAATTGAGGTCGGGCTGGTGGGAATAGAACCGATGCCAATAATAGGCGCCGGCGACAGGATCCCAGGTCCAGTTGGACTTTTCAGTGTCAAGAAAGATGATCCGGGTTTCCGGGAACTTCTGATCCGTGTCCGACCAGACGTAGAAATCGCGTTCTGGCGAGCCGGGAGGCGCCTGGCGCGCCCGCTGGAACCACGGGTGCTGATCGGAGGTGTGGTTGATGACGAGCTCGATAACGACTCGCAGCCCACATTGATGTGCGGCTTCGACGAAGGCCTCGAACTCCTCCATGGTGCCGTAGTCCGAACTGACATTGGTGTAGTCGGCGATGTCGTATCCATCGTCACGGCGCGGGGACGGGAAGAACGGCAAGAGCCATATGACGTTGGCTCCGAGCGAAGCGATATGATCGAGCTTCTCATGCAGTCCCTCAAAGTCGCCGATGCCGTCTCCATTGGCGTCGAAGAACGACTTGATGTGAAGCTGGTAAATGACAGCGTCCTTGTACCAGAGGGGATCGGAATCTTGCGCGCTGGTCTGCGTCCCGGTCTGCGGCTGGCTGCGGCTTGTGGTAGCGACGTCCATTTTGCTTTCCTCCCTTATCTCACACGCCAGATCGAAAACGGCAGCCCGGCGTGCGGATCGAGCCGGAGGCGCTGAACCTTGCCGGTCAAGGTGAATTTGTGACCGTCGATCAGGTCTTCGAGATCGAGCGCGGCATGGTCTGCGAGGTTCCATGACCAGAGCGGAATTTCCACATCTGCCTCGTGGGCATTATGCGGATCGAGATTGACAGCGATTAGCAGAGCGTTCTCACGCCCGGGGCTCGCCTTTTCGTAGAACATGATGTTGTCGTTCCAGGCGGTGAGAAGCTGCAGGCCATGGTGGGAATGCAAAGCCGGGTTTTCCTTGCGGATGCGGTTGAGCATCGTGATTTCGGACTTGATGTTGCCCGGCCGATCATAGTCCCAGGCCCGGATCTCGTATTTTTCTGAGTCGGCATATTCCTTGCGCTTGGCGTCCGGGCGACCCTCGCAAAGCTCAAAACCGTTATAGACCCCCCATAGTCCCGACAGTGTTGCTGCGAGCGCGGCACGGATGAGATAAGCCGGACGGGGCGCATTTTGCAGAAAGTCAGGATTGATGTCGTGCGTATTGACGAAGAAGTGCGGACGGAAGAATTCCTTGGGTTCTTCCGTCGTGATCTCACGCATGTACTGTTCCAGTTCCCACTTGGCGTTGCGCCAGGTGAAATAGGTGTAGGACTGCGAGAATCCGACCTTGGCGAGCCGGTACATCACCTTGGGTTTCGTGAAGGCTTCCGACAGGAAAATGACCTCCGGGTGCCGCGATCGGATATCAGCAATCAGCCACTCCCAGAACGGGAAAGGCTTGGTGTGCGGATTATCGACCCGAAACAGCTTTACACCGTTGTCGACCCATTTTTGAACAATGTCGCGCAGCGCAATCCATAAGGACGGGATTGCCTCACCCGCATAGAAGTCGACATTGACGATGTCTTCGTATTTCTTAGGAGGATTTTCCGCATAGCGTATGGTCCCATCCGGTCGCCAGTCGAACCAGCCCGGATGCTGCTTTAGCCACGGGTGATCGGGAGAAGCTTGAATTGCAAGGTCAAGCGCTATCTCCAGGCCCTCGTCCTTGGCCGCATCGACCAACCGCCGAAAGTCCTCGAAGCTGCCGAGTTCGGGGTGAATTGCGTCATGGCCGCCTGCCTGCGAGCCAATCGCGTAAGGACTGCCGGGGTCGCCTGATTCTGCACGCAGGCTGTTGTTCTTACCCTTGCGATTTGTTGTACCGATCGGGTGAATAGGCGGAAAGTAGAGCACGTCGAAGCCCATTGCGCGAATGGCCGGCAACCGCTCGATAACATCATCAAATGTGCCGTGACGATTCGCATCGCCGCTCTGGGAGCGCGGGAATATCTGGTACCAGCTTGCGAAGGCGGCAGCCGAACGCTCGGCATCGAGCGGGATGACTTGAGACCGGAGCCGGTAAGGACGCCTATCTGCCGCCGCCATCAGCTCGGCGGTTTCTGTGGCGAGCAGGATTTCGGTGCGCCGTGCATCCTGCGTCTCCGCCAGTTCGTCGAACAAGGCTTTCAGTCGGCTCTTGATCTGACCGTCGGCGTGATCGAGCGCGTCCAGCACGAGATTGATGCCTTCTTGGATTTCCAGCCGGAGATCGAGACGTGCCTCGTGCTTCTTAACCAGTTCATAGCGGTAGATCTGGAAAGGGTTGCGCCATGCTTCCACAACGAATTCGTGCCGCCCCAGGCGCTTTGTCACGAATTCCGCACGCCAGCGGTCATTTTCGACGAGCTCCATGCGGACTTCGTTCCACCCGCTCTGGTCGGCCGGGCGCCAGAGAAGCGCCGCCGACAGGGGGTCGTGACCGTCTCCAAAAATATCGGCTTCAACCTTTATCGTTTCGCCGACAACGCGTTTGACCACGAAACGGCCCTCATCGACCGCCGGCGTGATTTTTTCGATCGCCAATCTGGCAGACGCTGCGGCCTCGCTTGCTGCAGGTACAGCAAGTGCGTCAATAATGGGCACGGACGACAGTCCCTCGAAAACGCGAAGCTCACCGGGTTTCAACTTCAGTTGGGCGTCAAGGATCTCATCGTCGGCCTGCGGGTTGCTCAGCGGCAGAAATGAGGATGCGGCCTCCCGCACAAGATTGAACGGAGCGCCAACGCTGCGACGCAGGTCACGATTGAGGACGACGACACGCACTTTCTGCGAGCTTGGCATATCCTCCTGATCCGTCTGCATCAGAGCAACGGCCGGCGTTTGGCTGGTGGAGATGAGCTTGAGCGGCCGACGCGCGAAACCGGCAGCCGTCTTGTTCGTCCAGGCGTTGACGGCGCGGATATCGCCGGAAAGGTCGAACGCGCCCTGTTCGCGAATGCCGCGCAGCCCGGTCCCGTCCCCATGCATCGGATCAAGCGGTGCGGCAGCACCATACTCGAAGCCCATTGGGATCATCAGGCCGCTGGCAAATGTAGAAGACAGCCGCAATGCTCGGACGGCTCTGCGCTGTAAAACCTCCCAGCTGTCGGTGCCGTGGGCGACGCGCTTGCCGAACGGCGCTTCCGGAAAGGTGATCTGATAACCGATCTGCCGCTGGATCTGGTATTCCTCCATGATCCAACGTTCCTCGAGGTCCCACCATGCCAGCGAAGAGAAGCTGCCATCAAAACCAGTTCCCTCCAGGCCCTTGCGGACTTCGAAGTCGCTGCCCGGCGTCCAAGCCAGAAAGGTTGTTTCCGGCGCAGACTTGCGGGTCGACAGGATAATGTTGAACCAGGCTTCCGGTGCCAGGCTTGCGATGCCCAGGCAGCGAAAGCCTGCAATTCCGAGGCCGGTAAGCAGCCTGATCCGAGCGAGCCAGTCGTCGAGATGGCCAGTATCACGTGCAGGGTCGATGCACCGGCTGCCGGCTTTGTGCGGCGGCACGCGTGGATCGGCGACGACGGAACCTGAAGCCTCGTCGACGGCCACCCGATCAATGGCCAGGTCGAGCATGATCTTGAGCTTGTTGTCTGTTGCGGCTCGGACCAAGGCTCCGACGGCCTCAGTCACAGAACTTCCCAGCCCCAATGCGGGATCGAGGCGATCGAAGCCTTTCGTGACAAAGACACTGCTGTTATGACCGCGTTCGAAAAGTGGAGCCGTCAGGACCGTGTCAAAACCAAGGTCTCTCGCATGCGCAAAAACCTCCCTCCACGCCGCCAGACCCTTCAACATCAGGGGATGCACGTAGTAGATCTGCGGCGGAAGTTGCGAGCTTCGCGACACGAATTGCGGGCGCGTGTTCATCATGAGTCCCTAACCTTTTCAGCATTAACTGCAACGCCGCCGTGCTTGTTCCTTCTTTTTTGCTGGCTCAATCGACCATCGTTTCCGGACATGGCGCCGGGTTGGGTATGCGAGCTGGCTGACCGGATGACGATCTGGCGAGCGTGATGCCCGCTGTAAGCAGCCTGTCCTGGAGGGTCCGGAAAGCCGCAGTTTGCAGTCGATAGTGCCGACATGGCAGCGCGTATAAGACAGCGCCGTCCAAGGCCGCGGCCGATCAACCACGCATTAAGTGGTACCGTTTAGGGGAGATCATGGACGCACGCCTAGGCGTGTCGATTTTCATTCTTGGGCCAGCAGTCGCCTATCATCGGCTTGCGCCAAAATGGCTAAAGCGCTGGGAACGGAACGGCGTCAGATCGATCAACGGTTTCCGCTTTGAGACGAGATCTGCCACGAGCCGCCCGGTGATGCCAGCCAGCGTCAACCCGAGGTGGCCGTGCCCGAAGGCATAGGTCACATTCGGTGACGTCGGCGAGTTGCCGATGACGGGAAGCGAATCCGACGAACGCACCCTGCCCCGTCAGATGTGGAGCGGCGTTCGCGAGACACTGAGCCCGACCATCGCTGCCGTCGCAACGCTGCTGATCCTATTCTCAACACTGTTTCTCGCAACTATCCAGTGGCTTCACCGGCGCGCCGAACGCCAAAAGCTCATGCACTGATCGGGCTTTGCGCCAACGCCTCTGGCGTGCTGTTCAGGTGAAACCGAATTGGTCTTCCCAGCGGCAAGCGGCCCAGGACCGCTTTCGCCTTCCCCCGGCCTGAACGCCGGGTTTCCCGCGAGGTTCAGGATGAAATCAACCGAGCTGGGCGTTGAGTGACATCGAGATCCTGTTTTGGATTCACAGGACGCCCAGCAACGACGCTTGATGGTTTTGAAGCACTCACTCCGGCCAACATCGTTTCAGGAGATGCCGGACACACACATATGGGATAGTGTCGATTATGAGCTTTTTTGAAAGCCTCCTCGTCTTGTCTCTCGTGGCGATCCTGCTGCTGCAGGTTTCGCGACGTCTTTCGCTTCCCTATCCTTCCCTGCTGGCGATGGCGGGCGCTGCAGCTGCGCTTGTGCCGGGGACCCCATATGTCTCACTTGAACCTGAGACCGCCCTTGCTTTGTTCATCGCACCCGCGCTGATGGACGCAGCATTTGACTTTCCAGTCCGAACTGCCCGGCGCTTCTGGTTGCCGTTGCTCGTCTTTGCCATCGGTGGCGTGATTGTCACAGCATTCGTCGTTGCGCTTGCAGGATCATGGCTTGCCGGCTTGCCGTTTGCGGCCGCGCTCGTCCTTGGGGCCATTGTCGCACCACCCGACGCAGCAGCGGCAACGGCGATCCTTTCAGGGGTGGCGATACCTCGCAGCACAGATGCCGTGCTGCGAGGGGAAAGCCTTTTCAACGACGCCGCCGCCCTCCTCATATTCGGGGCCGCGCTCGCGGTACATTCAACGGGGAATCTCGGTGTTACCGTTGGCCTGCATTTCGCCCTTGCAGCTCCGGGCGGCATCCTTCTCGGTATTTTGGCGGCTTTCGTCGGCAAGCATCTTTCCGGTTTCGTGTCCGGCACCTTGGGCGGAAACCTGCTTCAGTTCGTCCAGACGTATCTGGTTTGGATTCTTGCCGAACATCTGGGACTGTCGGCGGTGCTTGCGGTCGTGGCCTCGGCCATGGCCATGGCAAGCAGCGTCGCGACATCTGCGCGCATGCGGGTCCAGTCCTATGCGGTCTGGAGTGCCGTCGTCTTCGTCCTCAACATCATGGCATTCCTGTTAATGGGCATGCAGATCAGAGGCATCATCGCAGGCATGCCGGAGGGTCAGCTCGGCCAGGCCTGCACATTCGCTGCGTTTGTCGTCGCGATCGTCGTTCTCGTTCGGTTTGCGGTCTGCATCGGCTATAACCGTATCCTGGCCCGCCTTGCACGCCGCCGCGGACGAAAGGAACCAGCGACGATCAAGCAGGCGGTTCTGGCCAGCTGGTGCGGAATGCGGGGACTGCTTACCCTTGCGACAGCATTCGCGCTGCCGAACGATTTTCCTCAGCGCGATACAGTCGTTCTGACTGCTTTTGCGGTGGTTCTTGCAACACTCGTCATCCAGGGACTAACGCTTTCGCCCTTGATCCGGTGGCTGGGTCTCGACGGGCGCGCAACGGCAGCCGAGGAGCTGCGGGCCTGTCGCGCGCAGATCACAAAGGCCGGCATCTGCGCACTGGAGGATCAGACCGGCCCGGAGGCGGCGCTTTTGAGAAGCAAGTTTCTGATCGAGCAGAAAGCACTTTTCAATGGTGATGGAGCCTCCTCACTTGAAACCTACCGAAAACTGGCGCTGGGCTCGATTGCCGCCCAACGCATGGAGCTTGAGCGACTTCGTTCCGAGAATGAACTGAACGTCGACGAGTACAATCTGCTGCTTGAGGAGATCGACTGGCGAGAGCTTTCTGTCTTGCCGCTCGAAGATCGGAAGATTGAGGAGATCTGAAATTGCGCGCCTGCATCCCTCGTGTCCCCGCGAGAATGCATGATCCTGTCGCGTGCTGAAATTCTTGCCCGCGTCTTTCAGGCGATGGTCTTCATAAGCTCCTGCGCCGCGATCACTCCAGTGTCATATGCGCCGTGCGCCGTCGAATAGCGCCCAGTCGAACAGGCTTCACCCGCAAAGAAGATGCGATTGTCATGCGGAGCGGCAAGCGTTCTGCGAAGATCAGCAGCGCCTGGGCTGGCGTATGAATATGAGCCGCCGATGTGCGGATCGGAGCCCCATGCCGAAAAGGAGATCAATGAGAGCTGCCGTCCGATGTCGGATCCCAAAGCGCGCTTCAGCTCCGCAAGTGCGAACTGGAACGCCTCCTTCGGTCCCCCACGTTCTAAGTCCTGTGCCAAATCCCCTGCATAATATCCCTCAACAACGGGATTTCCGAGGGGCCTGATTTGGTAGGCACCTGTCCGGCGTTCGCGATAGGAGCCAAGAAGATGACTGTCCAGCGGTAAGGTGTCTGGCCTTTCCACCTTCATGAACAGCTTGTTCGCAAGGCCGAGGGGCAGGCGGGAGGCTGCATCGAGTTTTTCCGGAAGCGAGGGGAAAAACGCGATGCGCTCACTCGCAAGCACATTCGTGGAGACGGTGACGATTACTGCCTTGACACGGAAGTGACCTTTCGATGTCAAAATACCGACATGATCCGCTGCGCGATGATCGATGCGTTCCACGGCGGTCTGCAGCTCGATCGCAAGCGGTCTGCCATAGGCGGAAACAACCGTTCCATAGCCTTCACGCACTCGCCAGTCGGGACCGGGACCGGGCTCATACCGCTGGAGGTCGACAACCGACGATCTATCAAGTCCGGCTCCCGTGATGAAGCCACCGACCGCGTGGACGTACTCGTTCCACCTGCCGCCGGCCGGCAGCATGCTCGAAAGCGCCGTATCCTCGCCCTCATGGGAATTGATCCTCTCAAAGAATGCTTCGAGGGCGCCGATTGCGGACCGGGCGTCGTCGTTTGTTTCCAGCTTACGTCCCCCCTCGTCCCATGGGGCGCGGGTGTCATCGATCGTAAACCCAAGTTTTCGGGCGATCGCCGTCCAGGAATTCGTTCTTGCCCCATGCAGCCATCCGCATCCGACGTCAAGGGCGCCCAGTCCCGCACCGAAATGCTCGGTCCGCGCTCGCCCTCCTATACGTGCGGACGCCTCCAAAACGACGAGCGAAAGGTCCGATCGCGCGGCCATGAGGTGCCGGCCCGCCGCTATGCCGGCCGCGCCAGCGCCGATGATCGCCACATCTACTTCATTCTCAGTCACAATGGTGACTCCCGATTGAGCCCAGAACGGCCATGGTGATCCATACGCACCAGCGCCAGCATAGCTTTACGCAGAGCCGGGGAATAGCTGCAGACACTGACCGCTTCCATCAGCCAGTGTCGGAGGAGATGCCGCCTGAATACGTCGGAGCCGTCAAGATGCGCGCTGCGGACCTTTCGCCGCTGTCGTTTCATGGTTTCTGGCCCGGACAAAGATCAAGGTATTTCAATAGTTCCTGGCCGCAGTCTTTGAGAGCAGAACTGCTTTGGCTTGCCTTCGCGATCCCCATTGCCCCCCAGTATGATGCAATTATGAAGATTGCTGCGGCCTCGGCATCAAGGTGAGCGTAGCGTCCGGCGAGTTGATCCGCGCGGATCTTTTGCGCAAGTTCGCTTCTCCATTGGTCGAGGATTGCGATGGCGGCCTCCCGCATGGCGCCGTCTTGTCCAGCCGGTTCGCTCACCATGTTGCCAAGCGGACATCCAGACACAAAGCCCTGTTGATCCAGTTCTCGGATGATCTTGGTGAATATGGCTTCTATGCCGTCGGATGCCGCCTTAGCCTGTGATATCGGCTTGATCCAGGTTTCCTCGACCGCGTCGGCGACATTGCCGTTCAAAACTGCAAGACCCAGCTCCTTCTTGGTCGGGAAGTGATGTGAGAACGCTCCACCTGTTACGCGCGCCGCCGCCTTCAGGTCCTGAACGGTCGTAACGCCGTAGCCACGGGTGGTGAAGGCGTTGAAAGCGGTGTCGACAATTCGCTTTCTTACGCCTTCCGGATCATTCGTTCTTCGCTTCTGCAGACCTTTCGCCATTGAAAGGTTCTGTAGCATAACTTGACAAACAGGACAATCGACCTGTAATTAACAAACAGGACAGCTATCCTGTTTTTTTGAGGGATCAATGTGTAACGCCACGCCAGCCGATTCAGTCTTTGAACTCCGCCAGTACCGTCTCCATCCGGGTGCGCGCGAAACGCTGATCGACGTTTTCGATCGAGAATTCCTGGAGACACAGGAGGAGGCTGGCATACGCGTCGTGGCTCAGTTTCGCGATCTCGATGATAGCGACAGCTTCGTCTGGCTGCGCGGCTTTGCGAATATGGAGTCGCGAAGAGAGGCGCTCGGCCGCTTTTACGGAGGTCCCGTCTGGGCGCGCCATCGTGATGTCGCCAACGGCACAATGGTCAATTCCGACAATGTTCTGCTGCTGCGACCTGCCAACCTCGACCCGACTTTTCAGCTGTCCGCCACAGAGCGGCCGCGCTGCGGCAGCACTTTGCAATCGTCCGCGCTGTTTCTTTGCGCGATCCATTACACTGCGCCGGGTAAAGAGGATGCTTTTGCTGCCTTCTTCGAAAATGAGCTACGCTTACCGCTTCTCGAAAGTGGCGCGACTGTCCCTGCAACCTTCATGAGCGAACACGGCGCCAACACGTTCCCAAGGCTCCCGATCCGAGAAGGAGAATCGGTCTTTGTCGCTCTCTACCGTTTCGCGACGCCGCAAGCTTATGCCACTCATCTCGGCGCCCTTGCAGCGTCGCGGAAGTGGACCGAGGAACTCGAACCGCAAATTATGCAACGCACGTGGCGGGCGAACGAGGTGCTGAGGCTTTCACCGACGTCACGATCATTGATGCGCTAGTTTTGTCGGAAGCCTCCACCAACGGCATCTGGAGAGCTCCTCATTCGCCTCGGCCCAGCCACGAAGGGGCCCGCCAGCCATTTGTGTGGGCGGCCGGTCACCGTGACAGGCGTCTTTTATCCAGGGAAGATCGCCTCAGCTGCATTGAGATGTCTAAAGTCTTCAATCGCTCCAGCAATGAAAGGCTGAAAGTGCCGACCGGCTCGCTGGCAAATGCGCCATGAAAATACCTTCGACCGCTCCGCGCACTCACCATGCACCCGGCGCAGTGGCAATCAGTGCGGTCACTCGCTGACCGTGAACGGCCGGAAGCTTCAGTGCCGATCTTACGAAAGCGTTTTCAGGATGCGATGAATTCTTTTTCAACTGCCTAAGGCCTCGCCGATGGCCGCAAGCAGCACTCGACCATCGAAGGGCTTACGAAAAAAACCGCTGATGCCCTGGGCGCGACCCTGATCCGCGATCTCATGGCGGCCCGTGATCAGGAACACCGGCAATTCCGGATGCGCCTTCTTCACCAAGTCACGAAGTTGAAAGCCATCCGTGCCTGGTATTCCTATGTCGGTGATGAGGACATCCACACCTGACAGCCCGCTCGTGAGCAGCGATTCTGCGGAAGAAAAGCTGCGTGCCACGTAGCCCCCGGACTCCAGGAGTTCTTCCAGCGACTCAAGTACCCTTGGGTCGTCATCAACAACCGCCACGACAGGTCTTTTTTTGCTCATGCTCTGCTCCCTCTCGCTTGACGCGAGTGAGTTGTTGACATTTCCAACTCCGGTTTCCCCCGCATAACGCTCCTTTTTGGATTTTCTGCATGACCCCGCTGATCCGCAGTTCTGGAGTGGCCTATCTGTTAAGACACCGCTCCCCGTAAAGCGGCTCGCTTCCTCGGCGCATCAAGTTCAGGACGCTCGGGTCTTCTCCCGTTCCTGGCCGATTGCCGCCTGTCTGAACGCTGTTCGGATGCGCGCATCGTCATTCACGCTCCATCCGAATGGATCATTTGTTGTCATGGAGCTGTGTTCACTTCGGCCGGCAATGTGAAGATGAATTTCGCTCCGTGTGGTTCGTTATTCTCGGCCCATAGCTGTCCACCATGCGCCTCGACAATCGAACGGCAGATCGCAAGCCCCATGCCCATCCCGTTCTCTTTCGTCGTAAAGAACGGCTCGAATATCTTGTCAGGAAACTGAACGCCACGGCCATGATCACTGATCTCAGTCTGAACCATGTCACACATCCGATGTACCCGCACCCGAAGAACCCTGTCATTTTGAACTGACGCCATCGCGTCCATGCCGTTGCGAATGAGATTGATCATAACCTGCTGAACCTGGACGCGATCGAACGCGACAAGCCGAAGATCGTCCTCGACCTCGATGCTCATGCGGACGCGGCACCGTGACGCCTCCTCGGCTACGAGTTCGCGCACCTCGGCGATGACGCCGCCGAGGGTCGTACAATCTCTCGTGTCCGATGACTGTCTGAACAAGGCGCGAATGCGGCTGACGACGTCGGCGGCGGAATTTGCGCTGTGGATGATACGCTCGACCGTTTTTTGAGCTCGCTCGATATTCGGTGGCTCGGCTGTGAGCCAACGCTGGCAGGCGCTTGAATAATTCATCACCGCCGCCAGGGGTTGATTGACCTCATGCGCGATGGATGCCGAAAGTTCGGCAAGACTGGCCGCCTGGCTTGCGCGGGCGAGGCTCTCTTGCGCTAGCAGCAACTTTTCCTGAGCACGAACCTCACCGTCGATATCCAGGCAGATGACGTTCCACTGCACAATGGCGCCGTCGGCGTTGCGCATTGGCGCTGCGCGCGTTTCGACCCAGCGATACTCACCATCGAAGCGCCGCAGACGGTGTCTCCGCGCATAGGGCTCACCGGTGGACAGAGAATGGGCGTACTGCTCCTTGACGCCCGCGACGTCGTCTGGATGAACGCCGGCGTCAAGTGTGCCGGCCAGCCGGGACTTTCCTGCGCCGTCCAGTTCTTCAAGCTCGTATCCGAGGAATTCGCGGAGCTGCTGGCTGCGATAGACCGGCTCGCCATCCGGCGCCGCGCAATCGATCAGGGCCGGCAGCGTTTCAACCAGCTGCCAGAGAAAACGCTCTCTCTCTCGCAGCGTTTCCTCGGCATGCATTTGATCTTCGATGTCGTGACAGAGGCCGTACCACTGCAGGATGCGCCCGCCATCATCGCGCAGCGGCTCAGCGCGGGCCGACATCCAGCGATAGACCCCATCCGCACGGCGCAGGCGATAGTTCAGGGAAAAAGCCTCGCCGGTGGCGAAAGAGTGATTGAGCGCCTCAGCCAGCCGGGTTGCATCATCGGGATGGACGAGCGCTGCTATGGCGGCGGCCAGCCCGCTCGATTCCGGCCTATCGTAATCCCCCACGTCCAAACCGAAGAACTCGATCATGCGCTTGCTGAAGAAAACCGGCTCGCCCTCTGGACTTAGCCGCCAGAGCAGGCTTGGAACCATGTCGACGAGCTGCGAGAACTCCCGTTCCCGGTTGAGCAGCGCCATTTCAGCCTTCTTGCGCTCTGTAATATCGATAAATCCGACCAGACTCTTGTCGGCGACGGCGCCTGGACGGGCGGTTGTGAAAAGGACGTCGATGACGCTGCCATCCATTCGCGCCACCTGGGTCTCCTCCTGGAAGACCTCCTCGCCGCGATAACGCGCCTCAATGGAGCGACGTATGGTGGAAATGCTCGGCTGCCAGTAGCGGGTAATTGGCCCGTGCATCTCCACGGCATTTTTTGCACCGAACATCTCGATGATATGTTGGTTGACCTCTTCAACCTCCAGAGCTTCCACGGCGCGCGGCAGGAATTCGGGGTGCTCGTCGATATAGGTCTGGAGTTCCGTCACGCCCTGCGCCCGCAACTCCTTGAACAAGGGAATAAGCTTGCTGGCGCCCACCTGCGAGAGCCCGATCGGCATATAGTGGAACAGGTCGCGGTAGCGACGCTCGCTTTGCTGCAAGGCCTCCTGCGCCGTCACCAGGTCATCGATATCGAGGCAGACGCCATACCATTGCACGATCCGGCCCTGGGGGTCCCGCAGCGGCTCCGCACGCCCCTCGGTCCAGCGATAGGTTCCATCTGCCCGATGCTGACGATACTTCATCACGAAAGAGGTACCAGTCTCGAACGAGCGCGCGAGCGCCTGCTCCACCGCCTGCCTGTCGTCCGGGTGGACATCGGCCAAGGACCGCGAGGCGTCCGACGCGGTCAAGTCTTCGAGCGTGACGCCGACCATGTCTATGAGCCGCTTGTTGATGTAGGACGGGCTCCCTTCAGGCGTCGTGCTCCAGATAAGAGCGGGCACGGCGTCGATTAGCTGCCGGAGCTTCCGCTCACTTTCGCGCAATGCTTCCTGTGCACGCACCTCGTCATCGATATCGATCGAAATCGCCAGCCATTGCACAATCACGCCGCCTTCATCCCGCAACGGTTCCCAGCGGCCATCGACCCAGCGATACGCGCCGTCCGCGCGACGCATACGATATTTCATGGAGTAAGGCTCACCGGTGGCCAGGGAGTGTCGGACCGTCTCTAGCAGACGGGCTGCATCTTCGGGATGGACAAGGGACTTTATGGCTGCCGCCATCCGGCTCATGTCCGGCCTATCCAGTTCGGCCACGTCGTTCAATCCGAAGAAATCAAGCAAGCGCTTATTGAAGAAGGTCGGCTTGCCTTCAGGCGTCAGACGCCTGATCTGGACGGGAACCATGTCCACGAGCTGCGAGAGCTCCCGCTCCCGGTCGCGCAATGTCTCCACGCTTTGGTGCAAGGTGAGCAGCGCCAGCTGATGCTGCCGGGATATAGCGGCCACGATGAGCGCAGAAAATGCGGAGGTGGCCAGAAAAAGCTGCAGCATGATCTGCTTGTGCTTCAAGGACTCGGCATCGCCGGCAAATTGGCTGTCGCCGGATATCGTGAATACCGCCGTGATCAGAGCAAGGAGGGTCAAGGCGACGGCGGCGCCTCTGAACTCAAAGCGCGCCGCAGCCCAAAGAAGAGGCGGCATGATGATGTAGGCAAAGGGCAGGTAACCGCTCAAGGAAAGGGCGCCGACACCCAGAAAGATCAGCCCCAGGACGCAAGCTTCCATCCATCGCGCGGCCGGTAGTTCGGTCCTGCCGCGCCAGTTCTGGAACACGACCAGCGCCAGTGGCGCTACGATTAGGATCCCGGTGGCGTCTCCGATCCACCATAGTGGCCAAGCCGCCACGAAGGTCTGCGATTGTATGCCAAACCACGCAAGTGTCGCACTTCCCACCGTCGCGCCTACGACTGGCGCAATTCCCGCGGCCAGTACGACGAATGCGAGAACTTCCTGCAAGGTTTCCAGCCGAACCGGCCGCCTGCAGGTCCGGTTCACAAGCCAAGCGCCAACCCCCGCTTCCAGCGCGTTGCCGATATAGATCAGGAAGGCTGCAGGCAGCGGACTGTGGAACCACAAGAAATTGCTGAACAGTTCAGCCAGGCACCCCGCCAGCACCCACCACGGCCAGCTGTACCTGGAGGCGACGACAAGCGTGGCAATGAAAAGGCCGCTCGCAGGCCAAATGGAGATACCTGTTCCAGGTACGATTGCGAGCGACTGGGCGAATCCGCAACCCAACACATAAGCCGCAATGAAAAGCCCCAGGTGGAAGAATTGGGGGCGATGCGACCAGAAGCACATCATCGGCTGCTCCTGTCGTACAAAGGAAGCCTGGGCACTGTCAGCGCTTGGCCCGGCACTTTTACCCAATATCCGGCCTGAACTATCATACCCCAACTTAATCCCAGCGTGCCCCATGGTTATTGTGGACCCTCCTCACGAAAGCCGGGATAGGTCCTGGGCTTATGTACTTAGGATACTTGGAAGCACGCAACAAAAACACCTATTCCGAAGAATAGGGTCCGGCAGCTTGTCGGTGAGCCCCTTTTTTGGGTCCCCAGGCAGTTCAGGAAGGACGGGGGCTGGAGCGGCATGTTTTGAAGCCGACGCGCCACCATGATCTCCCAGGCTGCATGGAGCTCGTCATTGGGATCGCACGAGATGATATTCCGACTCACGAGCGTCTCCACTGAGACCTTCGCAGGTTCCCGGTACGTGAGATGGCGAACGAAAAATGTGGACGACAGCGCGAGCAACTCTCCATCGCCGACGCGTTGTTTTCGAGCGGCTTTTGCCGGGTCAAAGGGCCGTAGATCATAGAGACGAAGCGCCCGTTCTGGAACCAAATCTCCGCCGCCTTGAAGGGCCGGTCCTTCAACCACCGCAATGACAGGCGGCTCGAACAAAGGGACAGCCTTGCAACCGGGGCTTCTCAGAGCGCCTTTTAAAAGTGCCGCCTAATCCCTCCACAAACCCATGTCTAGGGTTGGCACTTTTCGCGAAGGTCGACGGGCAGCGTATCCCAGGCGCGGATAAGCTCACCGACAGAAATGGTCCGCATCTTACGCATCACGTTGCTGCGATGGAGCTTCACGGTGATCTCGCTGATTCCAAGATCGAAAGCAATCTGCTTATTGAGGCGACCGCGGGCGACTTCGCGCAGGACCTGCCGTTCGCGCGGCGTCAACGTCGCAAACCGCCCGACATGCTGCTTGATGGTCTGCGCTTGTGCCCGTTGCGCGAGATCAAGTTCGATCCCGGCTAGCACCGCGTCGAGCAGGGTCTGGTCTCGAACGGGCTTTGTAAGGAAATCGACGGCTCCGGCCTTCATCGCCTGCACCGTCATCGGAATGTCGCCATGGCCGGTCAGGAAGATAATAGGCTTTGGACTGCCCCTCGCAGCGAGTTCAGACTGAAGGTCCAGGCCGCTCGATCCTGGCATGCGAACGTCAAGCACCAGGCAGCCAGGCCTCTCGGGAAGCTCCGCTTCCAGCAGTTCGCACGGCGCGGCAAAACAACTGACTTCGAGACCGACGGACAACATGAGCTCCTGAAGCGAGTTCCGAACCTCCTCGTCGTCGTCAACGACGAGAACCAACGGGCAATCGCAATCTGCGGCGAGCGTTGTCATGGGACTACCTCCGTAGGCGGCAAGCTCTGAAAACGAAAGTCTTGCCGTCGGCGCACCAATGTTCCGGCTGTGATTGCGTCCAATCCTGGCTCCCGGGCGGGCGATTAATATCTCGCTTCATTGCCACATCTCCTTCTGCTTCCCCGACGTCACGCATTTCAGCCGTCGCCTGAGGCTGAAGCAGAATTGGTCTCCCGAGCTCCGGCGGCACTTGGGCAGCCCTCAGCAAGACGGATCACGCCGCGGGCTTTCGGCGACGAGACTTCGTCCGTTCGTCAAACCAATCACGAACCTCATTCGAAAAATCAGGCGGCGCCTTGCGGCCCACGACGCGTCCCACATCCGCCAGCGACTGACTGGCCAGAGAATCCCTCATTGCCTTCTCCGCATTGAGCATCACCGCATGGATCGCGCAGACCCCTGCCGTTGCCCACTCCGGCGGCTGGTGACCGAATACAGCGCAGCGTCCGCGAATTTCGTGGCAATCAAAGAGTGGTTTTTGGCCCTCGATCGCATCGACGACATCCAAAATGCTGACACTCTCGGGCGCTTTGGCAAGCAGATATCCGCCCCGCACCCCTTCCGAGGCCCGCACGATTCCGGCCTTCTCGAGCTTCGGGAATATCTTGGCCACGAAGCTTGGAGAAATCCCCTGGAAGTCAGCCAGGTCACGGCTGCTCACCGGCGCCTCGGGCGAACCAACGAGCCAGAGCAGGCAGTGCAATCCATATTCCACGCTAACCGTCAAATGCGCCATTACACGGACTGTATCACTCCGAGTTATAGCAGGCAAGGCGAACGCCGATACACCGCACTGGCGTGATTACAGCACATTACTCATCATGATACCGTCCTGAAATCCGGCAAATGCAATATCGGTAGGGTAGCGGGGACGACCGTGCATCACGATGCTCGTTTCGTTTCCACCAATGCCGAGCGAATAGAACAGGCAAAGGCCGATTGGCGAGAAAGGCGCTTTCCCGAAGTGCCGGGAGATGACGGATGCGCGCCACTGCCCGAGGATGAGCAAGCAGCAGGTAGAAACAAGGAGCCCGCCTTGCAACGGAATACGCAAGCGACAGCGTGTTCAGCTATGCCAACCAGCGCGTCCCCACGCCCCAGAGCGTTCTCAAGTGCCAGGTAGGGTAGTTTGGACTGCTTGCGGGCTCACCCCAGGGCCTTCGCGCGTGGCGGGAGGTCGTTAGCCACCGGCGCGGTTCGTTTTTGAATTCCATCGAGGAAAATCGCCACGATCGAACCGACGACTTCCTCTATCGCCTCAGGACCCAAGGGTGGGCGCAAGCCGAGCACGACTTGCAGGTGTGTATTATCGCGCAACATACCGGCAAAATGATCTGCAACCAATTTGCAGTCCTCAACCTCGATTTCGCCCCGTTCCCTCGCCTCTTCCAGAACCTCGGCGAGACGAAAAGAGGCGCGACCGGGTCCTCGATCATAGAAGGCCCTGGCAAGATCAGGGAAGCGAAAAGCCTCCGCCATGATTGCACGGTACACGCCGATCATCGTGGGCGACATGTAGACTTCAACAAGCTTGCGAGCGAATTGCATCAACGTGTCACGGAGATTGCGACCGACGATTTCTTCGACTGCCAACGTGCTTAGCGCATTATCGGCTCCCTCGGACACCAAGGCAGTGAACAGGCCTTCCTTGCTTCCAAATTCACTGTAGATAGTTCGTTTCGACCCGCCGACGCGATCAATGATCGCATCCACGCTGGTAGCGGCATAGCCCTGCTCGAAAAATACGGTGGCAGCGGCCAGCAGAATCGCAGATCGCCGTTCATCTGAGGACGATCGTTTTGCTGTCCTGGTAGCCATCCCGTCCATCCTTTTGTTGTCACTTGACGGATACGGTACGTTACCGTACTTGTCAATGGTAACGATCAGTACCAGTTAGGATCCGCAGATGCGAAACACGATCAAAATCGGAACTCTGGGGGCTTTGGCTGCCCTTATCGCGGGGCTTATTTGGTCCTGGGGATGGCAATGGGTGACGACGGGCCGTTTTGAGGAGGTAACCGACAACGCCTATGTCCGGGCCGACATCACCTCTCTGGCGCCGAAGGTCGCAGGCTATGTCCTTGAGGTGGGCGTTACCGACAATGCCATGGTCCAGGCAGGCGATATTCTCTTTCGTATCGACGACAAGGACTACAGGGCTCGGCTGGCTCAGGCAGATGCCAATGTTGCTTCCGCCCGTGCTGCTCTCGTGAATCTGGAAGCCGAGACACGCTTCCAGAAAGCCGTAATCGCTCAAAGTGAAGCCCAGCTCCAATCCGCACTCGCCGCTCAGACACTGGCGACGCAGAGTTTCGACCGATATCGCGCGCTAATACGCGCCAGCACTGTCAGCCAGGCAAAGTTCGAAGAAAGCGAGGCGGGCATCGCCCAAGCTGACGCTTCTGTCAGCGCCGCACAAGCAGGAATTGAGGCCCAGAATAGAAAGCTGGACGTTCTGGCCGCCCAAAGAGATGCTGCCCAGGCAGCGCTTTCTCAAGCTGAGGCTGCTCGTACATTGTCTCAGATCGATCTCGACAACACGACGGTGCGCGCCCCGGTGAGCGGCGTCGTCGGCAATCGTCAGGTGCGTGTCGGCCGATTTGTCACCACTGGAACGCCGATGCTCGACATCGTCCCTATCCGTGACATTTGGATAGTTGCCAATTTCAAGGAGACTGAACTTAAGCATATTCGTGTGGGCCAGCCGGTGCGTATTTCAGTTGACGGCTACCCCCATGCCGAGATTCGGGGCGTAGTCGACAGTCTCGCGCCCGGGAGCGGCGCTGCCTTCAGTCTGATCCCGGCGGACAACGCGACAGGCAATTTCGTTCGTGTCGTTCAGCGCGTGCCAGTCAAGATCAGGCTGACGAGTATCCCGTCGCAGGTGCGCCTCGTGCCTGGTCTTTCTGCCCGTGTATCGATCCGCACCGTAGAAGAGGGGGAAACGTCATGAAGCTTGGAGTCATCGATCCGGACCGCGTCGCACCGGTCAACACCAGAACCTCCTACGGAACCATGCCGACGTTGCTTGTGGTTGCCGGCATTGTTTTCGCCGCCCTCACTGAGGCGGTGGCTGGCACGGTCTTGTCGACGGCCCGGCTCGACATGATCGGCGATACCTCAGCCACCCTCGACCAGTTCGCGCTGCTGGAAGTTGGATATACGGCCGCCAAGCTGACCGCCTTTATGCTGACGCCCTGGCTCATGGGCAGGGTTTCATCACAGACGTGCCTTCGCGCCGCGACAGGGATCATGACGCTCGTCTGTGGAGCGGCCGCATTGACTTACAATTTCGATACCCTCGTGCTTCTGCGATTGCTTCAAGGGCTGGCCGGAGGAGCGCTCCTGGTGAGCGGACAGACATTGCTGTTCCAGACCTTCTCCCGTTCTCTTCAGCCTGTCGTTCAATGCTTTTTTGCCTTCGGAGCGGTGGTCGCACCTGCAACGCTCACGCCCTACATGCAGGGGTGGCTGCTCGACAGCCTGTCGTGGACATGGATATTCCTGAGCATCGTGCCAATCGGCCTGGTGGCGCTAGCACTTCTTGCGTCGACGGATCTTGGCGCTGATGCGCAGACACGAGCAGTTAGACTAGACCGGTCCGGTGCAGTGCTCTTTACCATCGCCGCATTTTGTCTGACCTACGTCCTCAATCAAGGCAGCCGTTGGGATTGGTGGGAAGAGCCGATGATCGTGCACTTGGTGTTCGTGGGCGTCGCATCCTTGCTCTTGTTCATAGCCTTTCAGCTTTGCGCGACGGGCTCCGATACCGTTCTTGATCTTGCGACTTTCCGGAACAGCGGATTTGCGTTTGGCTTCATCGCAAGCTTTGCAGCCGGTTTCGCGCTGTTCGGCAGCGCCTATCTCATACCGTCCTTTGCCATTTCCGTGCTTGGCATGACTCCGACTGAAGCGGGCATGCTGCTCCTCCCCAGCACACTGATGTTCATTGGCGCACTGCTCCTGACCACCTTCCTGGTCAGGCGGCGCAAGCTCCCACCGATCATCACGGTACCTTTCGGTATCCTCGGCTTTATCGTAGCCATGTGGATGCTATCGGGTTCCAACGGCGAAAGCGGCTTTTCGGACTTGATGCCGGCCATCCTCCTGCGTGGTCTTGCACTAGGTTTCCTCTTTCTGTCGATCACTCTGATCACGTTGCTGGATCTTGAGGGGCCGCAAATCGCCTACGGGGTTGGGCTCTTCAATGTCGGCCGCCAGACCGGCGGGCTTTTCGGCGTGGCATTCATGCAGACGCTTCTCGATCACCAAACGGCTTTGAATAAGGGCGTCATCGCCACACACATCGTCCCGGGCCGCGTGGCTGTAACCGAACGACTTGCCCTGCTGACCAATAGCCTCATCTCGCGTGGGATGGAGTTGAGTGTCGCTGCTAAAGCTGCTGTGCAGATCCTCACAAGAGAAGTGACTGCACAGGCGAGCATCATCGCCTTCGACGCCGCATTTCTTACTCTTTCCCTTTTCTTCATTGCCGCGGCGCCGGTCCTGATCGCCTTGAAAATTATAATCGGCAGGGCTCTCAGTTCCCGAAGCGAGACGCCTAACCATGCCGGCAGAGGATTTGGCATCGGCGCTCACGCCTTCGCCGACAAATTCGTGCGTTGAGGACAACAGGAACCCCGTCCTGTCTGGAAGTATGTTTCAGCTCGGTGGCCTATGCAGTCGACGAGCCGGAAGGTGTTGATGTGAGCAAAATCGTCATACGACCTCCTGCAAGTCCTCATTGAGTGCCGGCAATGCCGACCGCCGAACTCGAGAAGGCTACTGCGATGACCCTCGCCGAAATGAGCGCAATTCGTTGGCAATGCACCAACGCTCCGGCGTCCGGGCTGACTACTCCAGATTGTGCGAGTGGAGTTCGGGCGCATGGCGCCCCGTCATCGAGGAACTGAGGTCACTCCGAAGCCTGGTCTCCCTCGACGGTCGCCACATCCGTGCTCCTAAAAGGAGGAAGGGCGGGTTGCTCGCGATCAATCCGCTCGCCGCAGACCTTAGGCGCAATTTTCTCGAACGGACGGCCCCCTCACCTCTAAACCTCATATAAATTCATTCCTATGCTGAGGCATTCTCTGGCCTATGTGCTAATCTGGGTCGACGGGAACTGGAGCTATGAGTGAGACGCGAAAACTTGCGGCGATCCTGGTTGCGGATGTAGTCGGTTACAGCCGTCTTGCTGGTGCGGACGAGGATCGCATCTTAGCGCGGCTGCGGACGCTGCGCAGCGATCTGATCGAGCCGACAATCGACGTCAATCATGGCCGCGTGGTCAAGCGTACCGGGGACGGAATTCTTATCGAGTTCCGTAGCGTCGTGGACGCCGTGCGCTGCGCGATCGAGGTGCAGACGGCCATGATCGATCGCAATACCGGCGTGTCGGGTGAGCAGCGCATCGAGTTCCGCGTCGGGATCCATGTGGGGGACGTAGTCGAGGAGAGCGACGGCGATTTAATGGGCGACGCCGTCAATATCGCTGCGCGCTTAGAAGGAATTGCCAAGCCCGGCACGATCTGTCTCTCCGAAGATGCTTACCGCCAGGTGAAAGCGCGGCTTGATTTTGCGGTGACTGATCTCGGCCAGCTCCATCTGAAAAATATTGCAGAGCCGATGCGGGTCTATTCCCTCCAGATCGGAACAGCCCCCCCGGCGGCGGTACGGACGCCGCCGACTGCAACGGAACTACCTTTGACTGCGGCCAATCCTGATAAAATCTCCATTGCCGTATTGGCGTTCAACAACATGAGCGGCGATGCCGAACAGGAATATTTCTCCGACGGCATTAGCGAGGACATCATCACCGACCTCTCGAAGCTGTCTGAATTGCACGTGATCGCCCGCAACTCCTCTTTCGTATACAAGAATGCAGCAGCCTCTGTTCCACAGATGGCCAGGGCGCTTGGTGTCCGCTACGTGCTCGAGGGCAGCGTGCGCAAGGCCGGCAACCGGGTTCGTGTCACAGCGCAATTGATCGATGCAAGCAGCGGCGGGCATGTCTGGGCCAGCCGGTATGACCGTGACCTGAGCGACATTTTTGCGGTTCAGGATGAACTCACACAGGAGATCGTGGCCGCGCTCAAACTGAACCTCACGCGTGGCGATCAGGATCGGTTAACTCGGGCGCGCGCAGTCGATGTCCAGGCGTATGAACTCTTCTTGCGGGGGCGGGAGCAGGCGTCGACACATTCCCGAACCGGAAATGTCGCAGCTCGCAGCTTGGCGACCGACGCGATCGCTATCGATCCAGGATATGTCGCAGCCCAGGCACTCATTTCTTTCACCCATGTGCTCGACTACGTCAACGCCTGGAGCACCGATCCGGAGGAGTCGCTGCGCTTTGGACTGGAACTCGCGCAGCAGGCAGTGGAGATGGCCGAAGAACAGCCCGACGGCCACTTCGCGCTGGGGATGGCTTGCATGTGGAATCGGGAACTGGAGAGGGCGCGGACAGAGGCGCAACGAGGCCTCGTGCTTTCGCCCAACTCCGCCGAACTCCTCATGTTGATGGCCCATATCCAGATATTCTCTGGCGATCCCGCAGATGCCCTTGAGACACTTGACGCTTCCATGCGCTTGGACCCGCATTATCCAGAAGTTCTTCTCCAGTTTCTCGCCGATGCACGCTTTTCTCTCGGCGAGTATGAGCAAGCGATTTTTGCGATCACGCAGCGCCTGGCACGAAACTCCCAATCGGAGACCGCCTACGCGCTGCTTGCGTCATGTTTAGGACACCTAGGCCGGCTGGAGGAAAGTCGACAGGCTTGGGAGACGGCGCTCCGGATAAACCCTGACTTTTCTATCGAGCGGCGCCGCCGCGTCCTTCCATTCAAAAACCCCCAGGACTTTAACCATCGCGTTGAAGGTCTCCGCAGGGCAGGACTGGCGGTCTGATAGGCTCTGATCCATTTCCACCGGCCCAACTGCGTGGCCGAGATCGTCTAGTCCAACGATTGGAGTCCGTCGGCCGGCTCGCGAGGCATAAACCAATAATCGGTCAGGGCGCATGCGACACGTCTGTCAAAACTTCGAGGTCTCGATTTGCTGAAGCTTGAGCCAATTCAGCGTTTCGTTCATCCCAGTCAATTTCGCAGCACATACGATGCAGGCCGAAATCCAAGTCGTCGGGCCCGAAGCGGTATTTCGGCAACCCACCCCGGGGCCGGTGCCCGACATTGCTACTTCAACCGATCGCTATCGTTCCGCAAGTTCCGAGCAGTCTTGAATCGACGAAGGTGAACACCTTTCCGGTCAAGTTGGGATCTACTTCGCGTACCAGCAGCCTCTTGCAGGCTTCCGACCGGCGGCTGGAATAGGTCTCAACTGGCAGTCTGTGTCGCCTACCAAGCGTCAGAGTTTCACCGATAGCCATAATCGCGCTTTGGCTCATTCGTATTCCCGTCGCGAACTTCCACGATAGCTCGCGGTTGCTGCGGAGACAATTCGCCGTTTCGAGCCTGTCAGAGGTCTCGCGGCAGTCGAGGAAGCAATCAGGAGTCGACGTCGGCAATGGGCGATATACTCTAAGCAAAAGCATGCGCGTTCTTCAGGACAAAGCGAAGTTTAGGCGCCAGTCGCGCAGCGATCGTCGGCAGAATGTCTCCCCACCTTCAACGACTGCAAATGAGGAGGCTGACGGTAGTGTTGACTCTGGAGTTCACTCAGCAGAAAACAGGCGATCGAATAGAGAGGAAGTAATGATGGCTAACGAGAACACCCCAGGACCGGTTGCTGCAGTTGAGGCGACGGATGCAGAGGCAAAAGCACCTGCTGCCAAGAAGCAGAAGCCACCACAGCGTCAGAAGACGACCGTCGAACCTGCGCGAGCCGCGCCAAAGGCAAGTGCCGCAAAGTCGCAGGTTGCCAAGCCGAGGACGTATAGCGAACAGGAAAAAACCGGCAAGCTCAAGCTGATCGAAAAGGCAATCACCGAAGGCAAGAGCACCCTCAAGGATGCGATCAAGAGTGCCGGCATATCGGAGCAAACCTACTATAACTGGAAACGGACCGCGACGCCCGTCGTTCAGAAAAACGTGAAGCCTGTTCCTGCCGGCGATGAGCTGGCAGATCTTGTCCAGCTCGAAAAAGAGAACCAAAAGCTTCGCAAGCTTCTGGCGGAAAAATTGCGCTCGGAAAATTCGGAGCTGCGCAAGCGGCTCGGCCTGGATTGATCTAGGAACGACGCCGAGCAGGCGGTCATCTTCGCGATTGACCGCCTGATCTTCGTTGACTCCAGAGGCTTGGTCGCCTCCAGGCTCTGCGTCTAGGAGAGCGATCGCGGCAGCGAATGTCTCCTGCTCAAATGACCCTCTGCAACGGGATTGTTGGCGCGAAGTATTCGTCGTTCTCTCGGACACTGGGCAGTTGAAGCGCGCGGCAAGGCGATATATGGGTTCGCCAGCAGGAACGCAGTCGCGCTAATCGGCGCCTGCTATTTAGCGATTTGCTCAAGGTTGAAACCATATGAAAACGCCACAACGGAAATTCGTTGTTGAATTCAAGTCGGGTCGACGACAGACGAAGGCGCGGACGACCTCAATTTGGGGTGACACCGATCTCAAGGCTTTGGTTCGTGAAGCGGAAGATAAGGCGCCGCATCTGTTCAATTCAAATGCGGCACCTGGTAGAGCTGACAAGGGCAAAGAAGACATAGCGCCTGATACGATGAACTCGGGCTCTGCTGGCAAAGACGCAGGCGAGCCCAGCGTTGCGGGAGCATCGACATCATTAGGTGACGGCGCAAAGGCCGCCTTACCAAAGCAAAATGAGACCACTGTTGCGACTGCCGAGCTTATTGAACCGGTGCAAGAGAGCGCGCCGGTGTTTCAGCCCAAGCGAACATCAAGCGACACTCCTCGAAAGCCTGTGCTCGGTCCCGTCCGCGCGACCGCGCATACTGCAATGGGGAGGAACAAGCCCCGAAGCGTGGAAGCCGCAACGGCTCGCGATGCGGTTTCCCTCGAGGAAGTAACTATCCTTGAAGCAGAAAACAAGCGGCTCAAGAGGCTACTGGCAGAACGGCTTCATGCACAGAACCTGCAGCTCAAGAAGATGCTCGAGCGCTTCGAAGCCACGTAAGAGGCCAAGGGTCGCGCGGGCACGCGCGACCCTTGCCGCGAGGTAACAGCTACTGGTTCTTCACGGTGTCTTCCAGGAAGAACCGGCCGAGCGGGTTCTGGTAAAAATTCTCAACATTCTTGCGCGCTACGTTGATGTAGGGGCTGTAATAGAGGTCGATCCAGTTCACGTCCTCCTTGGCCATCTTCTGCAGATCGAAATACATCTGCGCGCGCTTGGCCGGATCCAGTTCCTGACGCGCCTTGGCGACGAGGTCCTTCACCGCATCACTTTTATAGTTGGTCATGTAGTTGTTATTGGAGTCGTGACCGAGAACGAAGGTCGTCTTTTGGTCCGGGTCGAGAATGTCGTTGGTCCAGTAATTGACCGAAATATCGTAGTCGCCGTTGACAGTCATATCCCATTCCTGACTGGGATCGACCTTCTGAAGATTGGCGGTAATGCCGGCCTTGGCGAGCTGCTGCTGGATCAACACGGCCGTCTGCTCATCCACTTCATCGCCGGCACGCAGCAGATAAGTGAGCGTCAGGTTGGAAACGCCGGCATCCGCCAGCATTTGCTTGGCCTTTTCCGGATCGTAGGGCCGCTGCAGGTTGTCGGCATAGTGATAGAGCGCGCCCTTCGGAATGTAGGAATTGGCGATCGTACCCTGTCCGAACGTGACGGCATCTACGATCGCCTTCTTGTCGATCGCCATGTCGAGCGCTTGGCGCACTTCCTTCTTGCCGAGATCGCCATGGGCGTGGTTGATCAGCAGATGGTCCTCGCGGGTCGAGGGATCGGTGAGCACGGTAAGGTTCGGATCCTTCTTCAGTTCCTCGACGCGAGAGAAAGGCACGAAAATCGCCGCATCCAGTTCCCCCGCCTCAACGTTTAACATGCGGGTATTGTCGTCAGGTACCGAGATCCACTCGACTCCATCGAGCTTCACCCGATCCGCCTGCCAGAAGTTCGGGTTTTTCTTGAGGATGATGCGGTCACCGCGTCGCCATTCCTCCACGCTGAAAGCGCCGGAAGCGATCGGCTTTTCGGCATAAGCGTCAGCGCCCAGGGATTCCATGCCCGCCTTGGAGATGACCGAGGCGTTCGGAAGCGCGAGCGTTGAAAGGAATGGCGCGGAGGGGTTCTTCAGCTTGATGGTCAGCGTGCGCGGATCCGTCGCGACCGCAGTGTCGATCACCTTGTAGGAATCGCTCCAGAGCGAGCTTTCGTCGTCGCGAATGCGCAGGAGGCTGAAGACGGCATCTTCGGCCGTCAGCGGCGTTCCGTCGGAGAATTTCGCATCGCGGATCTTGAATGTATAGGTCAGGCCGTCATCCGAGGTAGTCCAGCTTTCGGCAAGGCCAGGCTCCAGCTTGGTGCCGGTCTTGTCGACCCGCACCAGCACGTCATAGACGTTCGAGAAGACCCAGTTGTCGATGTTCTGCGCCGTCTTGATCGGGTCGAATGTCGTCGAATCCTCGCGGCGGCCGATCGTTAGAACGCCGGCCGCTTCCGCATAGCTGGCGCTGAGGGTGAGGGCAGCGGCGAAGGCGGCAAGCCCGATAGATTTCCACCTGATGGTCATGATGTTGTTCCCTTCGTTGTTATGGCATGTATTTGATGGATTGGATCGGTTGGCCCGGCGTCGGCTCGACACCTTTGAACCGAGGCTTATCCGGATCGATATCTGGGATCGCCGCGATCAGCGCGGCGGTATAGGCATGCTTCGGCCGTGAAAAAACCTCTTCGGACGGCCCCTCCTCGACCACCTCGCCGCGGTACATGACGACGGTGCGAGTGCAGAGATGGCGCACAATCGCCAGGTCATGGGCAATGAAGATCAACGTCAGGTTCATCTTGGCCGCCAGATCCCGGAACAGGCCGATGATCTGCGCCTGGATGGTCACGTCTAGCGCTGCCACGCATTCATCGGCGACGATCATCTTGGGATTTACAGCCAGTGCCCGCGCGATGCCGGCCCGTTGGCATTGGCCGCCGCTCATGCTGCGCGGCTTTCGGTGTGCGAATTCGCGGTCGAGCCCGACGAGGTCGAGCAATTCGCCGATGCGCGCCGGAATGTCGAGTTTGGCGACCGTGGCCTGCACCGTCAGCACCTCAGCCAGCGTCTGGCCGATCGTCAACCGCGGGTTCAGCGCGTTGAACGGGTCCTGGAAGACCATCGCCGTCTCTCGCCTCAGCTTAGCCAGTCCCGCCCTCCTCTGCTGGGCAAGGTCGATGCCGTCGAAGCTGACATGGCCGGAAGAGATCGGCGTCAGGCCGAGGACGGCGCGGGCAAGCGTGCTTTTACCGCTACCGGATTCGCCGACGATGCCGACCGTCTCGCCCGGCATGATCTGCAGGCTGACGCCGGAAACCGCGCTGACGGTCTTGGCGGCAGCTCCTTTGAAGAGCCTGCCGCCGGAAGGAAAGCGCACGTGCAAGTCGTCGATCTCAAGAAGCGGCTTCAATGCTCCTGCCGAGCGCGCGGTCTCGCTCCCGGCGGAGACGCCAATCTCTGGCATGGACGGATGGCTGTGGATCAGATTGATCGTGTAGGGGTCTTTCGGGCGGGAGAGGATCGCCAGCTTCGGACCTTCCTCCAGCAGCCTGCCACCACGCATAACGGCGATACGGTCGCACGTCTGTGCCACGATGCCGAGATCGTGGGTGATGAGGATGATGGACAGCCCGCGCTTGTCCCGCAGATCCATCAGAAGGTTGAGAATTTGTGCCTGGATGGTCACGTCGAGCGCCGTCGTCGGCTCGTCGGCGATCAGGATTTTCGGATTGCAGGAAAGCGCCACGCCGATCATCGCGCGCTGGCGCATGCCGCCCGAAAATTCGTGCGGATAGCTGTCAAAGTGCCGAACGGGATCCGGAAAGCCGACCTGCGCCAGGATCTCGATGGCAGCGGCGCGCGCATCGCGCGCATTGAGGTCCTGATGATAGCGGATGCCTTCTGCGATCTGGTCGCCTATGCGCATGACTGGGTCGAGATGGCTGGTGGGGTTCTGGAAGATCATGCCGATTTCGCTGCCGCGCACGCTTAGCATCTCAGCATCGCTGATGGCGGTGAGATCACGGCCCTCCAGAAGCACGATGCCTCTCTCGATCGTTAGTCGCGAGGAGGGCAGGAGGCGGACGAGCGAGCGGCAGAACAGGCTCTTGCCGGAGCCGCTTTCGCCGACGAGACCCAGAATTTCGCCTTTTGCGAGATCAAGCGACACGGCATCGAGCAGAATGCAGGCCCCGCTGTCGAGATGCGCTTTGACGGTCAGGTCGCGGACGGAAAGAACGGACGCGCTCATTCGTGCACTCCGAGCCGTTCGCCGAGAGCATCGCCGAGCATGCTGAAGCCGAAAGCGAGGCAGACGATGGAAAGCCCAGGAAACAGGGTGATCCACCATGCCGTGGTGATAAAACTCTGGCCCTCCGCCACCATCACACCCCATTCGGCGACCGGCGGCTGCACGCCGAGGCCGAGATAGCTGACGGCCGCGCCGGAGAGCAGCACCAACACCGCATCCGACATCGCAAAGACGATCGAGCCGGCAACCGCATTCGGCAGCAGGTGTCGGAACATGATGCGCATCCGCGAAAAGCCGAGGCTGACGGCTGCCACCGCATAGTCGCTGTTCTTGAGCACCAGCATCTGCGCCCGGATCAGCCTGGCATAGGAAACCCAGCCGACCAGTGCCATGGCGATGTAAAAGCTGCCGAGCCCCGGTCCGAGGATGGCGATGATCGATAGCATCAATACCAGGAAGGGAAAGGCGAGGATGATATCCACGAGCCGCATGAATAGCGCATCGACGATGCCACCGAAAAAGCCGGCGATAGTGCCAACCGCGGTGCCGATGAGAAAGGGGAAAGCGACGCCGATCAGCGCGATCTGCAGGTCGATCCGCGCGCCCCAGATGACGCGGGAAAGCACGTCGCGGCCGAAATTATCCGTGCCGAACGGATGCAGCAGCGAAGGCGCCTGCAGGCGGGCGTCGCCGTTTTGAAGGATTGGATCATAGGGTGCCAGAACCGGCGCGCTTGTCGCCAGCAGGACGAAGAACAGCAGGATGCCGACGCCGGTCGCCAGCATCAAGTGCTTGCTGACGATCGTTCGCCAGCCGATGGAACCTGACGAGAGGGTATCGACGCTCATAGCTTCACCCTCGGATCGATCGCAACGGTGACGATATCGGCGACGAAATTGACGAGCACGGTGGCGCAGGCGAAAACCATGGCAACGCCCTGCACTACCATATAGTCGCGCGAGAAGATGGCGCGCACGAGAAGCTGTCCCATGCCGGGAAGCGCAAAGACGCTCTCGACGACGACGGTACCACCGATGAGCCAGCCAATATTGACCGCGAGAAGGTTGACGGTCGGCACCAGCGAATTCGGTACGACATGGCGCCAGAAGACGATGCGTTCGGGCATGCCGCGGGCGCGCGCTGCCGTCGCCACGTCGGATTTAAGAGATTCGATCATCGCCGCCCTGAGGCTGCGCGTCAAAACGGTCGAGAGCGACAGCGCCACCGTCAGGCTCGGCAGGATCAGATGCGCGAGCTTGTCGCCGATTGATGCGCCATAGCCTGAGACCGGCAGCAGGCCGAGTTCGACGCTGAAGAGGATGATGAGCATCAGCCCGAGCCAAAAGGGCGGGAAGCCAATGCCGAAGGTAGAGACGATGCGCACCGCGTGATCGGGCGCCTTGCCGGCATTGCGCGCGGCAATCGCTGCCATCGGCACGGCGATCAGGATCGACAGAACGACGCTGGAGGTGACGAGCGCAACAGTCGGCTCGATGCGGGTGACAATCAGTCTCAGCACGTCGATCTTGTAAAGGATCGATTTGCCCATTTCGCCATTGGCAAGGTTTTTCAGAAAATACAGATATTGTAGCCACATCGGCTGATCGAGGCCGTACTGGGCACGGATATTGGCGATCGCCGTCGGCGTGGCGCGCGAGCCGAGCAGGTTGCGTGCCGGATCACCGGGGATCAGCCGCACTAGAATGAAGGTAATGACGCTGATGCCGAAAATGACGGGCAAAAACTGCAAGGGTCGGGTGAGGACGAACCTATAGCGATGCATGGCGATGCCAGCGCCTCCGTATTGTTCGGATGTCGGTCGCCATTCTTTGCATCAGTTCCGCCTGTGCCGCGACAGGAAATCGATCAACGCTGGATAGTAGTCTGCGGGATTTTCGTAAAAGGGCATGTGGCTGGCATTGGCAAAGACCTTGAGTTCGGCATTCGAAATGGCGAGCTTCATCTTCAGTGCGCAGGCCGGCGTCAGTTCGTCGTGCTCGCCCGTCGTAATCAGTGTCGGCACGGTGATGCGAGGCAGGTCGGGAATACGGTTCCAATCCTTGAGGTTGCCGATATAGAGGAATTCGTTCGGTCCCTGCATCGTGCCATATGGCCCCAAGTTCCAGTCGTTGAGCGACCGGCGCACCGGCGCCGGCCATTCCGGCAACCGGCAGACGTGGCGATAGTTCAAAATAGTGATGGCTGCGAGATATTCCGGATGGTCGTAGGTTCCCTGCGCCTCGTGCTTCTGCATCATGGCAACCGTCTCGGGGCCGAGCGCCGCGCGCAACCGCTCGAGCTCGGTAATGAGATGGGGCATGTCCGCGACCGTATCTTCGAGGATCAGCGTCTGCAGGTTTTGTGGGTAAGTGAGCGCATAGTCGATTGCCAGCCAACCGCCCCAGGAATGGCCGAGCATGTGCACCTTGCCGAGCCCGAGCGCCTTGCGCACCGTCTCCGTCTCCTCGACATAGCGCCCGATCGTCCACAGTGCCGGATTGGTCGGGCGATCTGAAGCGCCCGTGCCCAGCTGGTCGAAGGCCACCACGCGATAGCCTTTGTCAATAAGACAGGAATGCGCATCGCGCAGATAGTCACAGGGCAGTCCCGGCCCGCCGTTCAGGCAAAAGATCGTCTCGGGGCCGGAGCCGAAGCTATAGGCGACGACCTTATAGCCATCGACTCCGATTTGGTGTCGCGCCTCGGGTTCGATTTCACGCCACATTGACCACTCCGGCGAAGATTCTCCTTGCTCAATATTTGAGCATGTCTAAATTTTTACCTCAAACGACGGTCCGCGCCAGCTATAAGAAGTGATAGGGTCGCCAGGGAATACGAGCCGGAGTCAGCCGATGCTTGACGAAATCGAAACCATCAGACGCCAGTTTACGGCTCATCAGACACTGGATGGCCGCATCGATCAGATCTTCGAGGCCATGAAGACAATCGGCTTTGAAGCGCTGATATATGACTATACCCCGGTGGCTTACGATCTCGACGGCGCGATCATGCTTCCGTCGCTGCTGAAGCTTCGCAACATTTGCGGCGACATGCATGACTACTGGTTCAACCGCGGGTACTTCCGCATCGACCCGGTGCAGCAGGTCGCGCTTCGCACTTCGACACCCTTCTTCTGGAGCTATGATGCCGACGCCGACACGCTGATCCGCCGCTTCATGACCGAGGACACCGCGCCCGTCGCCCGCTATCTGAGCGAAAGGGATATGTCGACCGGCGTGACGGTGCCCATTCATATGCCGCGCGGTGACTATGCCACAGTCACCGGCATCCGCTTCGGGGCCAACAAGGAATTCGAGCGGCACGCCTTGCGCTATATCGCCGATTTCAATCTGCTCGCCCATGTCTTCCATGAAGCGGCTTACAACCTGTTCGATGCCGACGTCTTCCATGTCGGCAAGGCGAGGCTCACGGAACGGGAGCGCGAATGCCTGCGCTATTCGGCCGAAGGATACTCCGCCAAGGAAATCTCGCGCATCATCGACCGCTCCGTGCCGACCGTGGTCATGCATCTAACCGCCGCGGCCAAGAAGCTCGGCGCCAAGAACCGCACGCAGGCTGTGGTTCGCGCCACCCATTATCGCCTTTTGGAAGAGCGCTCATCCTATAACTTGTGATAGCTGCCGCGCTCTAAAGCACCACGCTATGCTTTCTCAATTGCTCGCCGCAGCGTCGCGTGTCACTCGTGGCGCGCAAAGGCGGCTGTGACACTTCGAATCTGAATGGAGATCCATGTGGTTGCAATTGCGTCGAAGGAAGCCTTTCTGCCCTTTCGCGAGTACCAGACCTGGTATCGCATCACCGGCTCGCTCGACAGCGGCAAGCTGCCACTCGTTGTCGCCCATGGCGGTCCTGGCTGCACCCATGACTATGTGGACTCCTTCGCCGAAATTACCGAGATCGACGGCCGTCCGGTCATTCACTACGACCAACTCGGTAACGGCAATTCCACCCGCCTGCGGGAAAAAGGACCGGATTTCTGGACGCCGGCGCTCTTCTTGGAAGAGCTGGATGCGCTCCTGAAGCAGGTCGGCATTCACGACCGCTATGCCTTCCTCGGCCAGTCTTGGGGCGGCATGCTCGGCGCGGAACATGCCGTGCGCCGGCCGAGGGGCCTGAAGGCGCTCGTCATCGCCAATTCCCCAGCCAACATGCATACCTGGGTCGCTGAAGCCAACCGGCTGCGCGAGGAACTGCCGCAGGAGGTGCAGGATACGCTCTTAAAGCACGAGCAGGCCGGAACGATTGCCGATCCCGAATATATTGCCGCCTCGCGCGTCTTTTATGATCGCCATGTCTGCCGCATTGTACCCTGGCCGCCGGAAGTCGCCCGCACCTTCGCCATCATGGACGAAGACAACACCGTCTACCGCCACATGAACGGCCCAACGGAGTTCCATGTCATTGGCACGATGAAGGATTGGACCATCGAAGATAGGCTGCCGCTCATCGAGGCCCCGACGCTGCTGATCTCGGGCAAGTTCGATGAGGCGACCCCGCTGGTCGTCAAGCCCTATGTCGACCGCATTGAGAGATGCGAATGGGTGCTCTTCGAGCAGTCGAGCCACATGCCGCATGTGGAAGAGAAGGCACTCTGCCTGGAGACGGTTTCGGCTTTCTTGCGACGACACGATTGACGGGAAGCAGGTTGCCACAGGCCCAACGCCGGTGCGCTGGCAAGTCCCGGCTCGCAGCACTTTTGGACGGCATTGATCGTCCACCCGAAGCGATCGCCGCAGACGCCCCAAGACCGCGGTTTCTGTCGGTTTAGCCAAGTGCTCCGGCGCAAACCCGGTGGCAGATCGGCCGTCCAGCCATGCGCGATGCGCACCGGGCGGTTGTTAGGCCGCCCTGAAGCGGTCAAAGGCGGTGAGACGCTTGATTGGTGGATCTGCGTCATCCCAGCGATAGACTTGCGTACGCAGATAGCGGAGTTCGTCATCGAGTGCCTCTTCGGCAACTTCGATCCACCAGGACTTCGGACGGCCGTCACTGCCATCCGACCAGCGATAGCCGCGTGCTTTCAATTGATCCTTCATGTCGTAGGGGCTGTTTTCCGCAAAGATGCGGGCGCGTGATCGCTGGCTTGCTTCGTAGAGCTCGGAAAAAGGTGTTCGACCCGATTCTCCTCCACCCTCCGCGAGCACCTCAAGGAGGGCAAAGCAGTCGTCAACCGCCCGGTGACCCTCATGAAAATAACCGGCCTGGCCAATCAGATAACCGAGCTTTGTTCCTTCAAAGCCGCGCGACGCCCAGTCGATTTCAGAGACCGAACAAGCCCATGCTTTTCCGGCAAAGATTGGTGAAAAGGTTTCGCAGAACGGCCGGTCGAAGCCGGCATTGTGGGCAATTACGAGATCAGCAGGCTCGATGACGGCACGAAGCTGATAAAGATCGATCCTCTGGTCGGCCACCATGTCGCCGGAGATACCGGTGAGACGTGTGATCTCCTCCGGGATTGGATTGCTGGGCTGCTGAAGAGCGCTATAGAGGCCGATGACATCGCCGATATTGCCCGTCTCATCGAATGTGAACGCAACCGCGCCAATCTCAATAATCTCGTCCTTGCGATGATTAAGGCCGGTTGTTTCAGTGTCGATGATCACGCCTTTCAGCGGAAATCCGGGTCGCGCAGCCGCGGTCACCAAACGTGGCTCGAGTTTTCTCAGGATACGGTAGCGGCCAGTCTCGTGGAGTTGCCGCACCATATCATCTTCGCGCAACGCAGCCGGAGAATGGCGCTTCGTCGATGAGCCTGCGCCCTTTGCAGGTGCCGCCCCGTTGGCATCAAACAGATCGAACTGCTGCGTCATTCACTATCTCGGTCTAATTCTCAAATGGTTCTCCGGAGTGCATCATCCGCCAAAGTCGCTATAAGACATCCGCTCGAACAAATCAGGAAGAAAATTGAGGCCTGAAAAGATCAGTGGCCGCTCCCGGCGCCCCTGTTGTCGTCGCGACCGAACAGCAGCGCCGACAGTACGCGTCGGAAGACAGCGGCGGGCCTGCGGCGGAGTTCATCTTCAATCGATCGCCGGGGCCGCAGGAGAGAACCAAACAGTCCCTGCGCCTGCTCAAGGAAGGGCGCTGCCCCGTCGCGCAGGAGGGAGACCACCTCGAGACGCAGCTCCGAAGCACCATCGAGCTCGGCATAGGAAAGCTGGTCGAGCCGGCAGGCGGCGCCTGTCTGCGCGAGCGATGCGATTCGCCAATGCGTGTTGTTGCGGTAGCTCGGTGCGCGCCAGTCGCCGTCCCTCGCGTCTCGGCCGAAATTGATGAAGCAGGAATTGCCATAGCGGCTCTTCTGGATCTCGACAAAGGTCGTCGCGAACCAGCCGGTGCGATGCCAGCGGACCCCTTTCCGGACAAAGCCGAGCGGCAGAAAGATATCGTCCACCTCCTTCGTCAGAAGCTTCAGCGCCCGCTTGCGCGTTGTCGGATCGAGGGCCTTCCACGCCTTAATGGCATTGCTGTCGGCGTCCTCCATCGTTTTGTCGGTCTTTTCCACCTATTGGCGTCCCTTCAGTCGGGTCGAATGGCAGTGTCAGCAGACAGGAGGCGGGCGCGACGGTCAAGAGTTTGCCGGTCGTGCGTAGTCGACGGCGGGCTGATTCGGATCCGTCGCCGGGCAAGGTGCAAACGCTGTTCGCGAGGCGTCTTGATCATGCTAGGATCAGGCCTTTCCACTGAAGGTATTCTTGGGTTGGTATTGATGATGAACGGTAAATGTGTCGGCGGCGCCTACCCAACGATCCCGAGGTTATGTGGGGGCATTTTTCTGCTCGTTGCCAACGCGGCATTCGCCGAAACCTTCGTAGACACGAATGTCGTGTCTGTCGTTGAAGGCGGACACTGGCAAGAAGACGGCGTCGGCGAAGGAAGTTACCGCATCATCGTCGTGAACCAGGGCTTTGAGCACGTCTCGTCGCGCGTCGTGGTGGAATGGAAATCAGTGCCGACTGAAACACATGACGCCCAAATCGTGCACTCCGTGGAACTGGTTAAGGGTGGCTTCTACAGCATAGGCATACCGGAAATGACTTTTTCCAAGGACGGGGCACGCGTCGAGTTGAGGGGCACCGCTACCTACACGCCCGCCATGCCGGTCGTATGTCGTTTCGGTCTATCTCCTGGCGGCAAAGTCGCCCGGATCAAAGGGTGTGAGGACTAATGATCGGTCCTGCTCAAGTGACGGAAACTGCGTGAACGGCGGCCAGGCCGCGTCAATTGCCCGGCTGTCGCCTCGCCGCCTGCCCAACCACCGCATCTTGCTGTTGCAAGTTTTGCAACGGAAGTGAACAGCAAGCCTCAACCGCCATGGGCTGGAAGCATCCTATTCTTGGGATCCGTGAGTATCAGTCGTCGCCTTCCAGCGATGCAAGCGACTTTACCAAACCCACGATCTTTTGCCGTATTCGGGGGTCTTTTACAGCAAGGAATGCGCGGTTTAGCGCGAGCCCCTCGGCGGTGGAAATAAATCCCGTCAGATCGTCCATGCCCTTCACCGAACCTGATTCACTCTCATCCGCTCCCGCCATTCCTTCGAAAAAGAATGAAACAGGCACGTTCAGACAGTCGGCAATGCCCTGAAGCCGGCTCGCCCCCACCCGGTTGCTGCCCTTCTCGTACTTCTGCACCTGCTGAAATGTGACACTGACCCGTTCAGCAAGCGCTGACTGGCTCATGCCAAGCACCCGTCGTTGCATACGGATTCGCCTTCCGACTTCTATGTCGACTGCACTTGGCTCCTTCGCATTAACGGATTTACTCATGATCTCTCCAGTGCGCCTCAGGGAATTAAAATGAGATTGTGCCAGTGTGGAAACGTTGTCGATTGATCCAATCTAGCTAGTTCTTGAAGAGGTGTCCCTCATTCTCTTCTATGACAGGCGTGCCTTTCAATCCCGGCCTAATGGTCCGCCCTGCTCTGTGTCCAGGATAGCTGCGACCAGCGCCAGTGCGGTCAGAGCATACTGTCGGGCACCGATGAGGCCATTCCCGACCCCATCCCCGACAGGCCCTCCCCCGGCTGGTGGGATGGTGACCGCTATGTCCGCCAAATGTACTATCCCTGGGTAATAGCGCTTCTCGTCGAAGAGGCTATCATGGATTCATCAAATTCGTACTGACGGCTGACCACGGATGTACTGGCAGCCGTGGTCGATTGATCAGGAAGGGCTGGTGCGCGTGTCGCCCGGCCCTTTCCTTTAGGATTGCGGCTGCCAGATTGACACGGTCCTTCATGGAGATGGGCTCAAATGCCGCACCGAGACACCGTCAGGCCCAGTCGGGCAGGTGTAAAGAGCGAATATCAGACCAAAGTCCAACCGTTTTCAGACTTCGTGCCGATACCACCTCTCGGCAGCTACAGTATGCTTGTACGCGAAAGGGTTGTGAGTTTTCGCCATGGCTAAAATCTTCGTTGTTGGGATGTCACTCGTAATGGTTGTTTTCTGGGGTTCCGTCGGCGTTCTGATGTACTCCCTGCTTACGTGAAGTCGTTCTGCGCAACCCGTCCCACCCGGCCGGGTCGATTCGATTGCTCGAGGAATAGTTGACACCCATTGGGTAGCCGAACGCCCAGCTGTGCCCTATAGTTTCCTTAAAGCAATGGAGGTTTGCCTGAGGAGGGTTTAGATTATGAGCGATACCGCTGTTGGTTTTATGGTGGCAGCTGAACTGTCGGCCCTGTTCTGGGCCGCAGCGCTCATGGTGGCGTTATCGATCTCTTGACGACGCACGGCCTCTTCATCTTTACCTTGGCTGTCGCGACGTCGATGAGCAGCATTTGCTATAGGTCTCGACCTTCTGGCCGGTCGGCACATACTCCCGTTTGTAGTAATCTTCTCTCAGTCGCGAACTCCAGGCGGGCTGGCAAGGATCTGCCGACGAACTCGAGCGGCCAAGGCACACCGATAATATAACCCGTTCCTCCGAAGCGGCTGGCGACGCCCAGGCAGCTTTTTCGCAGCGGATTTACATGGGACGCAGCCTGCGCCGAAGAGACTGGGCTGAGCCCGGCATCGACCGTAAAGCGCGTTGGCCACCTTGCCGCCAAAGTAATCAGGTCAAAAGAGGTGTTCCCAAGCAGATCGTCACAGGATCCGATGATCCAACCCGAGTATTGGTGCGCATCGTGCACTGAAGCCCGCAAGAGATGCCGACCGATTTTGAGGCAGGTTTAGGAGAGGCGGCGGAATTTCGATCGACTTGCACTTCGCCCGGCAATCGCGGTAAAGCTGCGTGATGGACGACAATGTCATCAAGTTTCGCAAGCCCAGGCCGCCCCGTCAGCGAGATCCCCGTCTTCGCAAGATTCTCATTGTACTCGGCGAGCTTGTTTTGTTTGCGGTCGCCTGGCTCTATTTCGCATTCGTGGGTGCCCCGGTGGCTTCTTGAGCCTGCCGCGAGCTTCGAAGGGGGCACTGGCTGCAGCCTCCAAGACGTTCGGCTTGACAGGCAGCTTCAATGGCGATGTGCGAGACAAATGCACCAGCAAAATCGCCTTGAAGAGGTTCGAACTGAAACCCTAGTGTTCGATTTCAGAGTTGATCGCGCGATCAGGTGAACTCACGGATCTTGAGCACCTCTTCGATTGAGGACGATTCCATAAATGCTCGTTGTCGCAGCGATGAAGAGCTGATGTTTTGCACGACCACCGAAGCAAAGGTTCGACACGAGCTCCGGGACGCGAATCTTGCCCATCAGATGACCGTCTGGGGCGATGCAGTGTACCCCATCGGCTGCCGAAGACCACAAGTTACCTTCACCATCGATCCGAAACCCATCCGCGCATCCGGGATTGATGGCGCAAAACACCTCTCCGCCGGCAAGCCTACCGTTGGACGCAACATCGAAGACCCGGATATGTCGCGGATCTGAGCCGAACATCCGCCCGGTGTCGGCGACATAGAGGCGAGATTCGTCTGGACTGAAGGCTAGGCCGTTCGGACAGGCAAAATCCGTCAGCACAGCTTCGATTTTTCCTGAGGGCTCGACCCGGTAGACGTGGCATAGCAGTTCTTGCTCGGCACGAAAGCCCTCGTAGTCGGTCATGATCCCGTAGTGCGGATCGGAAAACCAGATCGAGTTGTCCGATTTTACCACGACATCGTTGGGAGAGTTTAGCCGCCTGCCTCGGTAGCTGTCGGCAATTACAGTGACGGAACCGTCGAGTTCCGTCCGTGTCACCCGCCGCGTTCCATGCTCGCATGTCACCAGCCTGCCCTGCTTGTCCCGCGTATTGCCATTGGCAAAGTTTGACGGCTCTCGGAATACCGATACCCCAGCGCCCGCGGACCAGCGAAGGATGCGATTATTCGGAATGCCCGAGAACAGTAGGCATCCCGCGTCGCCGAACCAGACCGGGCCCTCCACCCAGTCAAACCGGTGGCGATCTGCTTGACCGGCGCATTGCCGAGCACATAGGTGCTAAACAGCGGATCAAGCACTTCGAAACATGACATTGCGCTCTTCTCCCGGATTTGCCGAGCCTCGGACAGCCGGACGCGAGTTGGGACTGGTGTCAATTGAAGGCAATCTGCGCCTTCATCGCCTGGCTGCGATCAGTTGCCAGTTCGAAGGCCGTCACAGCGTCTGATAGGGGAAGTGTGTGGGTAATCAGCGGCTTCACGTCGATCAGCCCCTTTTGCATCAGTCCGACACCGGTCGCAAACTCCTCGTGAAAGCGGAAGGAACCACGCAGGTCCAGCTCCTTGGCTGTAATCGCCATCATCGGGAGGTTCATGTCTCCACCAAGGCCAAGCTGAATAATCACCGCGCGCGGGCGAAGAGCAGCGATGCCGGCAACCAAGGCAGGCGCGGCACCGGAGCACTCGTACAGGACGTCGAATGAGCCCTTTTGAGCTGCGTAAGGGGTCAGCGCATCCGGCTCGCCTCCCATATTGATGGTCCTGTCGGCGCCAAGCTTGCGTGCCAGCGAGAGCGTGAAATCCGAGAGATCCGTTGCGACGATTTCGGCGGCGCCGGCACGGCGGGCTGCGAGGATCGACAGAAGGCCGATCGGCCCGCAGCCGGTCACCAGAACCCGTTTACCCAATATTTCTCCCGCCCGGCGAGTGGCGTGAAGAGTAACGGCCAGGGGTTCTGCGATCGCCGCTTCGCCTGGGGTAAGACCGTCCGCCGACACGCATTGAAGGGCATCGGCGACGAGAACCTCTCGAAATGCTCCCTGGACATGCGGGAAAGGCATGGCACTGCCATAAAACCGCATATTGAGGCACTGATTGTGAAGCCCTTCCTGGCAATATAGGCAGGACCGACACGGCCGGGAGGGAGAAACAGCGACGAGCTGGCCCGATTTCAATCCCTCAACGCCCGGGCCGACTGCTTCGACATACGCGGACACCTCGTGACCAAGGATCATCGGCTCCCGCAGCCTGACGGCGCCGAAGCCGCCGTGATTGTAATAATGCAGATCGCTGCCGCAGATACCACCGGCTGCAAGGCGCAGGCGCACTTCTCCGGCTCCTGGCGTTTCGATCGGGCGCTCCTCGATACGCAGGTCTTTCGGACCGTGAATGACGATGGCTTTCATCGGCGCGCTCCTTAAAGAACCGGGGTCAGCAGGGGCTGACCGGAAAAATGCGCCATGAGATTGTCACGAACAAGCTGTCCCATGGCCTTGCGTGTTTCGATGGTTCCAGATGCGTGGTGTGGCTGCAAGAGCACATTGTCGAGGGCGAGAAACCGTGGATTGAGCTTCGGCTCACCTTCGAACACGTCAAGGGCGGCCGATCCCAGCGCACCGCATTCGAGTGCATCAAGCAGGGCTTCTTCATCGATATTGGAAGCGCGGGAAATATTGACCAGCATCCCCTCCCCGCCGAGGGCCGCAATCACCTCGCGGCCGACAATGTGGCGGGTGGCGGCGGAAGCGGCCAAAGTGACGAACAGGAAATCCGAACGCGCTGCGAGCGCTACCGGATCGGCGACAAATTCCCAGTCGGCGGCAAAATCTTTTGGCGCTACATCGGAATAAGCGATTTGCATATCGAAGCCCTGAAGTCGTTTGGCCACTTCATAGCCGATCCGGCCAAGGCCGAGTACGCCTGCGCGGCGGCCCCACACGCGACGCTTCAGCGGGTAGAGCCCCTTTGCCGCCCAGCTTCCGTCCTTTACCCAGCTTTCCGCGCCAATCATGCCGCGCGACAGGCACAACATCATCGCCACGCCAAGATCCGCTACGTCGCTGGTCAGCACGTCCGGTGTGTTGGTGACGCGGATGCCACGTTCCCGGCAAGCCGCCAGATCGACGGCATCAAAACCAACCCCGTAGACGGAAATCAGCTCGAGTGAAGGGCAGGCCTCGATCATGGCCCGGCTGGCGCCGAGTTCGCCTCGCGTGGCGATCGCCCGGACATTGGGGCCGACAGCAGCAAGAAAGTCCGACTTATCGGGGGCCTCGAAGTAGCGATGTACCGAAAATGCAGCATTCAGAGGCGCTTCGTCCCATTCCGGATAGGGCCCGACTTGAAGGATCTGGGGTTTGCTCATTTCGGTGTCTCCGTCCCTTGACAATTAATGTTATCGATAACATAAAGGTGGGCATTGCGATTGTCGAGACAAAAAATGAGGGAAACCAATGGGGCAGGACTTGTTTGATTTGACGGGCCGCCGAGCCCTCGTCACGGGATCGTCGCAGGGGATCGGCCTTGCCCTTGCGCGCGGTCTTGCCAATGCGGGTGCCGAAATCGTGCTCAATGGCCGCAACGCCTCAAAACTTGCGGAAGCCGCCAGAGGTCTCGGCGGCAGCACGCATCAACTGGCGTTCGACGCGACCGATCATGAGGCCGTTCGCGCAGCAGTGGATGGCTTCGAAGCAACGATCGGTGCGATCGACATCCTCGTAAACAATGCGGGAATGCAGCATCGCACGCCGCTCGAGGACTTTCCGGCGGACGCGTTCGAGCAGCTTATGCGGACCAATATCTCCACTGTTTTCAACGTTGGCCAAGCGGTCGCACGGCACATGATCAAACGCGGAGCGGGCAAGATCATCAATATAGCCAGCGTACAGACTGCATTGGCACGTCCCGGCATTGCACCCTACACCGCGACGAAGGGCGCCGTGGGTAATCTGACCAAGGGAATGGCCACCGACTGGGCCAAGTACGGGCTGCAATGCAATGCCATTGCGCCCGGCTATTTCGATACGCCATTGAACGCCGCTTTGGTTGCCGATTCCGCTTTTTCCGCCTGGCTGGAAAAGCGCACGCCGGCCGGCCGCTGGGGCAAGGTGGACGAACTGGTCGGCGCCTGCGTGTTCCTCGCCTCCAACGCATCCTCATTTGTGAACGGACATGTGCTTTATGTTGACGGTGGCATTACGGCCTCTCTTTGAGGTTCCGCAGCGACTGGTGCTGATGGGGGTTGCAGGGTGCGGCAAGTCCTCTGTCGGGGCCGCGCTCGCCGCGCGAGTGGGGGCGGCATATCTCGATGGCGACGACCTTCACCCGTCGGCGAACATCGACAAGATGAGCCGCGGCATGGCCTTGGACGATGAGGATCGCTGGCCATGGTTGACCCTCGTGGGCGAGGCTCTGGCCAAGTCCGAAGGGCCGCAGATCGTCGGCTGTTCGGCGCTCAAGCGAGCCTACCGCGCTCACATCACGCAAACTTCCGGAGAGACGATCACCTTCGTTCATCTTGCCGGTACGCCCGAGGTCATCAAGGCGCGAATGAATGCAAGAAAAGGTCATTTTATGCCGGCCGGCCTGCTGACGAGCCAGTTCGCAGCGCTGGAACCACCGGAGGCGGACGAAAACGCGTTCAGCGTGGATATCGACCGACCGTTCGGCGCCATCGTCGAAGCAATCGTCACGCAACTGGAAGGAATGAAAACATGACGAACAAGGTTGCATTGATTGGCGCCGGCGCGATGGGCGGCGCCATCGGAACGCGGCTCGTCGAAACCGGGAACCATTTGACGGTCTTTGATCTCGACACGACCAAGATGCGCGAGTTGGTCGACAAAGGCGCTCTGCCGGCGGCAAGCGCGGCGGAAGCAGCCGCCGGCTCGGACTATGTCATCCTCAGCCTCAACTCGGCGAAAATCGTCCGGCTCGCCGTCTTCGGAGAAGGCGGCGTTGCAGGCGGCGCCAAGCCCGGAACTGTCGTCATAGACATGTCCTCGATCGACCCGGAGGCGACGAAGGCCCTGGCGTCCGAGGCAGCGGAAAAGGGCCTGCGCTGGGTCGACAGTCCCCTGTCGGGTGGCGCGCCCAAGGCATTGGTCGGACAGCTTACGCTTATGGCCGGCGGCAAGGAACGAGATGTCGCTGATGCATACGAGGTGTTGCGGCACGTTGCCTCCAACTACACGCATATGGGGCCTTCCGGCGCCGGCCAGACCACGAAGCTGATCAACCAGGTTCTCTGCGGGCTCAATTTCCTGGCCGTGGCGGAAGCGACGCAGTTGGCTCTCGACGCCGGCGTGGATGCGGCAAAGATCCCGCAGGCATTGAAGGGCGGCCGGGCCGACAGCGCAATCCTGCAAGAATACATGCCGCGCTTTGTCGTCAAAGATTACCGTCGCACCGGAAGGATCGACAATATGGTCAAGGATTTGAGCGGGGCGCAGGATCTCGCCCGCCGCACCAATACCGCCATGCCGCTGACGGCGCTGTGCGCCGAAATTCACCGCATGCTGACTGCCGCCGGTCTCGGCGGTGAGGACCAAGCCGCCCTGATGGAATTTTTCAAGGGGCCCAACAAGGACATCGTACAATGATCACACGCTATGCCCTCTTCGAAGGAAAAGTGAAGGACGGTCAAACGGAGGCGTTTCGGGCCGCTGTGCTCAACGACATCCTGCCGAAATGGAAGGCCTTTCCCGGCGCCCTCGATGTCCGGGTAACCTTCGCCGATGCCCGCGATGAAGGAGCGCCGGAAATTCCCATGATCCTTGCGATCAACTATCCCGATCTTGCTACCGTCGAGGCCGCGCTTGCGAGTCCAGCCCGCACCGCGGCCAAGGCAGCGACGGAAGAGGTATTGGCACGCTTTTTCGACGGGCGAATCCATCATCATGTGACCCAGGCAAACGAATTCCGGCTCTAACCTCGACGCCGTGGCGGCTGGTTTGTTCTTGGCTGTTCGACTACCAGCAAGGCGCCAGACCCAAAGTCCGACCGTCGTTGAACGAGGCGAAATCACGACCTGCTTGCAAACTAGGCGTAAAGCCGGTTGTATTAAGCTGGTAACGATAACATGGATGCAAATGCCCAATATTCGTAAACCACCAACCATGGCGGATGTCGCCCGCATGGCGGGCGTGTCGCCGATGACGGTGTCGCGCGCTTTCAAGCGCGACACCTCCGTCAGCCAAGAGACACGCGAGGCTGTCAGACGCGCAACCGAGGAACTTGGTTACGTCTTCGACAGCACGGCTTCCAATCTTCGATCACAGCGCACGGATTTCGTGGCCGTTACAATCCCCTCGATCAACAATGCCAATTTCGCTGATACGGTGCGGGCGCTGTCGGACGGCTTGTCGGATAAGGGCTTGCAGGTCCTGCTCGGCTACACGAACTACGACGTTCGTGAAGAAGAGCGGCTGATCGAGCAGCTCTTGCGGCGCAAGCCCGAAGCAATCGTGGTAACGGGCGGCAAGCATACATCGCGAGCCCGCAAACTCCTGTCGAATGCCGGCATCCCCGTCATTGAAACCTGGGACCTTCCGGAAGATCCGATTGGACACGTGGTTGGGTTCTCCAACGCATTGGCGGTGCGCGAGATGATCGATCATTTTGTCACCGTCGGCTATAGAAAGGTCGCCTTCATTGGTGGTGATGCTGATCGCGACACGCGCGGCAGCGATCGTCGAGCCGGCTTCATAACCGCGATGGAGGATCACGGGTTGGACGCGACGCGCCTGATTGCCGCCGGGCCGCCGCCGATTTCAATGCGCGAGGGCGCGAACGCGATGGGCCGGTTGCTGGAGCATTTCCCAGATACCGAAGCGGTCATCTGCGTTTCTGATCTTTCCGCCTTCGGCGCCCTTACCGAATGTCAACGGCGCGGCATTGCGGTGCCGGACCAGATTGCCATCGGCGGCTTCGGCGACTACGAGATCGGCGCAATTTGCGTTCCCAGTCTGACAACGATCAATGCCTTTGCTGCCGAGATCGGAGCAAAAACGGCGCAGCTCATTCTCGACGTCCTGGACGGGTCGCTTTCGGACAGCGCGGCCGTGATAACGATCCGACCGGATTTGATCCTGCGCCAAACAAGCCGCTGAGGAAATAGCGGGCCGGAAGAAGATTGCTCGCCCACCCGCTCTGTCACGATTACTTCACGTCCGATTTCACAAACTGCCGCAACTCGGGCGTCTGTGGATTAGCAAACAGCTCGGTGGATGCCCCCTGCTCCCAGATCGTGCCCTTGTGCATGAAGATCGTCTGCGTAGCCACCCGCCGTGCAAAACCCATCTCATGCGTGACAAGTATCATGGTCATTCCATCGCGGGCCAATTTCTCCATGACCGTCAGCACTTCCTCGGTCAGTTCCGGATCGAGGGCAGAGGTGACTTCGTCAAAGAGCATCACCTTCGGACGCATTGCAAGTGAACGGGCAATTGCCACACGCTGCTGCTGGCCGCCGGAAAGCTGGTCCGGATAGGCATCGAATTTTTCCGACAGGCCCACGAGCTGGAGGACCTCGCGGGCGATCTCCCGTGTCTGCGCCTTCGCAACGTCTTTGACAATGCGGGGCGCCAGCATGATGTTCTCGCCCACGGTCAAATGTGGAAAGAGGTTGTAGCTTTGGAAGACGATGCCGACATCGGTGCGCAGGCTTCGCAGCGCCTTTGCGTCTCCTCCAAGCGCATGGCCGGCGATCTCTATGCGACCGGAATTGATCTTTTCCAAGCCGTTCATGCAGCGCAGCAGCGTGCTCTTCCCAGAACCTGACCGGCCGATCAGTGCAAAGACCTCTCCGCGCCCGACGCTGAGCGATACGCCCTTGAGAACCTCGAGCGCACCGAAGCTCTTGTGAACATTTTCAACGATTACTTCCGGCATGAAGCCTCCTTTCCAGCCAACGCGACAGCTGGGACAATGGGTAGCAGACGACGAAATAAAGAGCGGCCACCGCGATGAAGACACGGAAGGGCTGGAATGTCGTGTTATTGACAAGCTGCCCTGCGCGGGCGAGTTCGACGAAGCCGATGATCGATGTGATCGACGTATTCTTGACCACCTGCACCGCAAAGCCGACGGTTGGCGGCAGCGAAACGCGGATTGCCTGGGGCAGGATGATGTAGCGGTATTGTTGAAGGCGGGTCATGGCAAGCGATTCCGACGCTTCCCATTGCTGCTTCGGCACCGCCTGGATGCAGCCGCGCCAGATTTCCGCGAGATAACCTGATGCGTAGATCGTCATCGATGCGCCGGCGGCAAAGAGTGGCGGCAGTTCAAGCCCGGCAAGGCTGAGGCCGTAATAGGACAAGAACAGGATCATCAGCACCGGAATGCCCTGGATAACCTGAATATAAGAACCTGCGGCAAAGCGCACGGCCCTGATGGGCGAGGTTCGGGAAAGCGCCACGGCAAAGCCCAGCAGACCTCCACCGACAAGGGCGATGACCGTCAGGAGAATGGTCCACTGCAGTGCTTGCAGCAGGAAACCGAATTCGTCGAAACCGAATGTTCTCAGCGTCATGCCGGCACCTCCGGCAGGGCCGTCATCGTGCGGCGGGCAACCCGCCTGCCAAAAAGCCACATGCCGATGAATGCCAGGCCAGCGCGCAGCGCCAGTGCCAGCGCGAGATAGATCAGCGTGACGACAATATAGACTTCGAAAGACCGGTAGGTCTGCGATTCAACGAAAGCAGCCGAGGCGGCAAGCTCATGGGTCGAAATTGCCGAGCAAATGCTGGAGGCCAGCATCATCAACACGAACTGGCTGCACAGCGCCGGATAAACCTTGGCGACCGCCGGCACCAGAATGACGTGGCGATAGATCTGGAAACGCGAGAAGCCAAGCGCCTCGCCCGCTTCGATCTGAGATTTGTGCACGGCCTCGATGCCGGCACGGATGATTTCCGTTGAATAGGCGGCAAGATTGATGGTCATGCCGATCAGCGCCGCCGTATCGGCGCCCACGCGAAAACCGAGCCCGGGCAGGCCGAAATAGACGATGAAGAGCTGGACCAGAAAGGGCGTGTTGCGGATCACCTCGACGTAAGCATCGACAAGATACCGCACGGCACCGCCCTTTATGGAGCGCAAGGATGCAAGCATGACACCTGCTGCCGAACCGAGAATGATCGAAAGGATCGACAGCTTGATCGTCAGCCAGATACCGCTAAGGATTTCGCCTTGATACTGGGCCAGCACGCCGAATTGAAATGTGTAGGACATAAACGAGCTCCGTCGAAGTTTCGCGGCCTGCCGGTGCCTCACCGGCAGGCTTTCACGCAAGCTCAATCAGAAGGACGGAAGGGTCGGCATCGGACGGCCTGTCCATTTCGTCGCGATCTTGTCGAGATCGCCGGAGATCTTCATCAGATAAATCGACGTATTCAGCCATTGACGCAGTTCGAAATCGTCGAGCTTCGTCGCCATCGAGTTGCCCTGCTGGAAGAAGGTGAAGCCGACCTGGAGGCCAGCGTCCGGACGCTGCTTGATGATCGCCTCTCCAACAGTCGACGGCAGTGCGACCGCATCCGCCTGACCGGCAATCAGCGCCTGCGCACTGGTGGAGTCGTCTTCGAAAACCACGATCTCCATGCCGGGGACCGCCGCCTTGCGAAGAGCGGTTTCCTGTGACGAACCCCGATTGACCGCGACGCGCTTGCCCTGAAGATCGGCAAGGCTCGCAAACTTCTGGTCGGGACCGGATATGATGTCCATGTTAAAGGCGCTGTAGGGCTGCGTAAACATGACGGTCTTGGCACGCTCACCCGTGGGGGCCAGCGTCGCAACGAGAAAATCGACCTTGCCGGTCTGGAGCGCTGGAATGCGGGCCGGGGGCGTCAGTGGGACGAGTTCGACCGGCAGCGAGAGATATCCGGCAATCAAATTGGCGACGTCAACGTCGTAGCCGGTCGGATTACCTTTTTCATCCACCATCCCCATCGGCGGCGCACCGGTCAGAACGCCGATCCGGACCGTGCCGCGTGATATGATGTCATTGAGCGTGACCGCCCCGGCTTCGGCCGTCATCGCCAAGGACGTGATGGCGAGTGCGGCTGCCGTTACAACCGCGCGCATAGACTTACGAACATTCATGACATTCCTCCACCTGATTTGACTGAGCTCTTGCTCGTGCATGCGATCTCTGGAGCGACAGAAACCGCTCCATTACTCGCCTCCTCTGGACTCCCTTGCACCGGGCATTGCATCTGAATGGTGCAAAGGTTATCGTTAACCTCTTTTTATGTTATCGATAACAATTGGGCTGTCAAGCCAGTTTTTATTTTTTCAAGGCGCGGGGATGAGGCAAGTGGCAAAGGATAAGACACGGATAGTCACGCTGCTTGATGTGGCAGCAAAGGCAGGCGTAAGCAGCATGACAGTCTCAAAGGTGATGCGAGGCGTCGGCAACATTTCCAAGGAGACGCAACAAAGGGTTAGATGTGCCGCAGACGAGCTTGGCTATCTGCCGAACAACCTTGCCGGATCATTGAGTTCGCGCAAGAGCCGGATGGTAGCAGTGATCATCCCCTCGATCAGCGACATCGTCTTTTCCGAAGTGCTGAGTGGGGTAAACGCCATCCTGCGCCCCAATGGACTTCATACCTTCATCGGAGAATCGCATTTCGATCCCGGCATCGAAGCAGACCTCGTCCGCGAGATGCTGTCCTTCCGCCCTGCAGGGCTTTTGCTAAATGGCGGCATGGCACGAAGCACCGCTTGCGACAAATTGCTAGAAAGACGCACCTGCCCGGCCATTCAATTGTGGGATTGCGACAATGAAGATCTCGATTTCAGCGCCGGCCCTTCGCACATGGAGGCAGGGCAACTCGTTGCTGCGCATTTCCTGGAGCGCCGCCTCAGGCGCGTTGCCTATGTCGGAGCCGAATTGGAAAAGGATCTCTGCGCCCGATGGCGCTACCTTGCCTTGCGGTCTTCGCTTGCGAGCGCCAACATCGACGTGATCAGCATGGTTTGCGAAAATCGGCCCAGACAGGCCGAAACAGGACGCGCCCTTACGCAGGAATTGATCCGTGACCATCCCGAGATCCAGGCTATTCACTTTTTGAACGACGCGATGGCGCTTGGTGGCCTCTCCTATCTGCACGAAGCGGGAATTCCGGTTCCAGAGCAGATGTCCGTGGTGGGATTTAACGGCACGTCCATCCCCAACACGGTCCGAACCAGACTTACGACCGTTGATATACCTCGCGCCGAGATCGGCAAGACGGCGGCTCAGGCGCTGTTGAATATACTTGCAAACGTGCACGTGAACCGATCGTGGCGGGCTGAGATCCAGCTCATCCAGGGCAACACGACGAGACGATGATCGATCGTCTGTTCATCCATCCGTCAATATCGCTTGCGACGCAACATGCAAAAGAATGGCACCATTCGCGGTGCCCAGTTTCCGGGAGGGAGGCTGCTACATCTTGCCCCAGAGCTTTTTATACTCGTCGCGGTAACCGTTTTCCGGATCGAACGAGTTCTTGGGACCGCCATCGAATTCGACATTGTCGGCGGTGACGACATGGAGCGGGGAGAGATAGCCAGACCACTGTTGGCCGGCAAAGGCGCGGTTCAACTCGTCGACAAGCTGCCAGCCCTGCAGGTTGAGGGGTCGGGATAGTGCTCATATAGTCGCCACGCATTGACACATGCTCCCGCGCCAGCCGTTCGTCGATCGTCGACGGCCAAGGTGGAAGGCCACCCGTCGGCTCGCAGTGATAACTTTCACGAAAAAAGGCCCTGCGGGCTGGGGGCAGACGGGGCAGGGCCAGATGCCAGATTAGGACTGGCGGAACGCACGCCCCCTGGGCGTCGATGGTCTGGGAGAGCGTGCGCGAGATCGAAGAATAACATATTTCTCGCGCATCGAAGCCTGTCCCAAAGGCTTAAGCAAAGGAGTAGTGAGACGGCCACGTCTCAGAGTGAGCAAGCATCTTCGGATCCACAAGTAATCGGACACGCGCGAACACGTGTGCCGGAAAGGGCATCCGGCACGGCCAAGGTACGTTCAAAAATCGGCCGCGGTTTGTCGCCGTCAGTCGACACGACATCATCGACCTGATCCGCCCCTCACCCGCGACTCCTCGAACTGATCCCTTTTCTCCGGGCGATTGTGCGACATGTACTGCCCAGTGCCAGCCAAAGCGATGTTTTGATATGACAGAGACTTTCGAGCAGTTTTTGCAGTTGACGCAAACCACTTCCGCCTTGATTGCCGTCTCTGACGCTGATGATCGGCTGCGATATGCCAATGACGCCTTCCGCTCAGTCTACTTCATCGATCCCGATGAGTCTCCGCTGTGGCCCGATCTGATGCGCCGCAATTTCGAACTCGCACGGGCACGGTCACGTATCGCCGATTTCGATGAATGGCTGCGATCGACACAATCGCGCCGCGGCAAAATTGGATTTCGGGCCGAGACGGATTTGGTCGATGGCCGGTGGCTGTGGATGACTGAGGCCGTTCAAAAGAATGGCTGGATGCTGTGCATCGCCAGCGACAAACGGGAGAAGCACGCCCAACCACATCGCCGGGGTGGCTTCGCCGCCATATGCAGTCAATCTTTCAACGCCACCGAATAGTACCAACTTAAAGTCCAGCCTCGGCGAACACCTTGCCGCACACCATCGTGCTTATCGAAGAGGTGAAGGACGGCGGTTACGGCCGCGCCGATGAGATCTTTATTCTGCCGGACGTCTATCGCAGCAAAGAAGGCACTTAGGTGGCCCATTACCGGCGGACATGCCGTCCGCCGGCAAAGTCACATTCGTACCGCGTCCTGCCCATGTCGGGCACGGTTCGGCAAGCGTTACCTGGTGACGTTGACGATTGCGGCAGGGTAAGCCTACCGCCCGCTCTCCATCAAGATTGCAACGCTCTTTGGAATACCCGTGTCAGTCTCTCGGCAAAGGCACGGGGATCGACGGGTCTGTCGCCATCAAGGATCCGTGCTTGGTCAAGCAGGAGCAATGCTGCATCCTCCCTTAGCGAAGAGCCGTCGTCTTTGGCAGCAATTCCTTTCACCAGCGGATGTTCGAGATTGATCTCCAAGATGGGCTTTGCAGCCGACTGGAGTCGTCCTGCGCCCTGCAGTATCTTTTCCATCTGGCGGTCGTAGCCTTGCTCAGATGCGACGAGGCAAACCGCACTTTCCGTCAGTCTATCGGAGGCACGAACATCCGACACCTGGTCTGCAAGCGTCTCGCGGGCAAAGGCGATGAAGTTCTCGAGATCCGCCGGCGTTTCGCTCTTCGCGGCTGCTTGGTCATTGGACGTGGCGAACTGCGCCAGGTCGGCTGCCCCTTGCGTGATCGATTTGAAGGTCTTTCCCTCGAATTCGGGTGCATTCATCACCCAGAAGCTGTCGATGGAGTCGGTCAAAAGGAGGACCTCGATGCCGCGAGCGCGAAATCCTTCTAGCTGCGGCGATGCCTTCAGCTGATCCAGGCTGTTGCCGGTCAAATAATAAATTGCGCTCTGATCCTGTTTGGCATCTTTCACATAATCTGACAGAGAGCGATACCCGTCACTCGAGGCCGTGGTTCTAAAGCGCGACAGGGCAATCAGCTGCGAGCGGCGTTCGAAATCCTCGTAAATGCCTTCCTTAACGACTGAACCGAAAGTCTCCCAAAACTTGATGAAGGCGTCCGCATCGTTCTCGGCGAGTTTCTCGATTGCTGCTACGACCCTGCTGGTTACGCCCTTCCTGATCGCCGCCAGGATGGGGCTCGCCTGGATCATCTCGCGCGAAACGTTGAGGGGAAGGTCTGCGGTATCGATCAGGCCTCTCACAAAGCGAAGATAACGCGGCATGAGTTCGGCGTCGTCGGTGATGAAGACACGCTTTACATAAAGCTTCATCCGGCCCTTGCGGTCGGGATCGAACATGTCGAACGGCTGCGATCCCGGAACGAAGGCTAGTGCAGTATACTCATGCCGTCCTTCGGCCCGGAAATGAACAGTCACCGCAGGCTCGTCATACTGTCCGGAAATGCCGCGGTAGAAATCCGTGTACTCTTCGGCCGAAATGTCACTTTTCGAACGCGTCCAAAGAGCCGTACCGTCGGTGAGCTGGATCGCTTCGGCGCCCGGCTTTTCGATGATCGTGATCGGCACGGGAACGTGGCCGGATTGCTCCTTGACAATCCGCTCGACCGACCAGCGGGATGTGTAGGTCTTGGCGTCCTCCATCAAATGCAAAGTGATACGCGTGCCACGGGGCGGAGCATCCACCACGTCCACGGGGCTGACGCTATAGCTGCCCCGACCATCGGACGACCATAACCAAGCCTCATCGGCGCCCGCACGCCGGGAAACCACGTCGACGCGTTCGGCAACCATGAAGCAGGAATAGAAGCCGACACCGAACTGTCCGATCAGTTGTGCGCTCTCGCCGGCCTTGTTGGCCTCAATGCGCTCCATGAAGGCACGGGTTCCCGAGCGGGCAATGGTGCCGAGCGCCTCGATCAATTCGTCACGGCTCATACCAATACCGTTGTCCTCGACGACCAATTGGCGTTTTTCCTCGTCGAGCGATAGCGTAATCCGGCCGTCCGGATCGTTTGCAAGCATTGTGGGTGTCGCAATCGCCTCGAACCGCAGCTTCTCGGACGCATCGGCGGCGTTCGAGATCAGTTCACGCAGAAAGACATCCTTGTCCGAATAGACCGAATGCACCATCATGTGCAGAAGGCGCGCCACATCAGCCTCGAAGATGTGGTTTTCGGCAGTATTGTGCGTGGCGGTCGTCGTCATACGTCATGATCTCCCATGATGAAAAAAACGATCGATCAGGTGGCAAAGACTTCGATTGAATTCAAGATGTTTCTTCAACATCGAATGAAGCGCAAGGCTCAAGTGCGCTTGCGCCGGCTTTATTGTCGGCAACGCGTCCCATTCTCCGCTGACGATCTCGGTGTGCTTGTCCCTGGACCAAGCAGCAGCGCCCGCAGGACGCGCCTGGCTGACGGATCGCGTGCACTGCCCCGTTTTTCGGAGGAAGACCAATTCGATACGCAGCGGCGAAGCACGAGCGAGCTCGACACAGACAGGCTGGTCGAGCCGCCTGGCGAGTACCTCTGCGCGAGCCACACGAATGTGTCCTTGCGCGTGGTTGCGAGTATCTGGGCTCACGCCGATCCGCATCCTGCGGGTCGACAATATCGCTCCGGCATTGGCGATGCATCTTCAACCGGTCACAGACGGCGCTGGCGGCTCTCAGACCGGTTCTTCCAATATAACTTTCCTTTGGCAAAGAACGAGCGCATGATTGCCGCTTGTCCGCAGATGGGAAACGCTCACGCCTGCGAACCGGCTCTTTCAACGGAGCGGATGCCTTTGACTGGCGGATGATCGCTGCGCGGGAGGATGGAGTAACCATTCTCGTCCTATCGGTCGCAGCGACCATCGAATACCCTGGCCGTCATCGAATATGGCGCCTCTGGAGCTCCCCGAGCAGCCGCCGCAGTTATGTCAGAGCTGTACAGAGCGCTTTCAAGTTCTGGCCCTGTGCTGTGCTTGGACGCATAAACCAGCGAATAGCTAATCCTCGTGGCGCTTGGTGTGGGACCGGGCTCTAACCTGATTGGAGACGTCGATGCCATTTTTCTCCCAGGCGACCGTTGCGAACAGACTGCTTAGGGCATTGGCGCCGGAAGCCTTCGAGCGGCTCAGTTCGGAAATGACCGCAATCGATCTTGGCCTCAGACAAGTTGTTGTCGAATCCGACGCGCCCATCTCACATGTTTGCTTTATCGAGAGCGGCCTTGCGTCAATGGTTGCCGTCAGCTCCGACGATGAGGCGGTTGAGGTCGGGCACATTGGACGCGAGGGCCTTGGTGGCCACCATGTGCTGTTAATGAGCGACCGCACCCCGAACAGAACATTCATGCAAGTCGCCGGAACCGGAATAGCTGTTCCGGTCGAACCCTTCATGACCATCATCGACAACCATAAGCCGACGAGACATTTGCTGCTGCGCTACGTGCATTCGGCGAACTTGCAGCTTGCTCATTCAGCTCTTGCAAACGCGCGCTACAGCATGCAGGAGCGCCTCGCGCGATGGCTGCTGATGTGTCATGACCGTCTCGAGGGCGACAATCTCGCGCTTACCCATGAATTCCTGGGAATGATGCTCGGGGTTCGGCGTGCTGGCGTGACAAACGAGTTGCACATTCTCGAAGGCATCCACGCCATCAGATCAACGCGGGGTAACGTACGCATCATCGACAGGGAAAAGCTCAAGAAAATTGCCGGTGGCTGCTACGGCCTGCCCGAGGCGGAGTACGAGCGGCTGATAGGCATTCCAATGAGCGTGGCGCATCGGGCTATTCGCATCGCTTGATCGCATCTGCAAACTGAACAACGCAAAGAAGTGCGGCCTCAGAGGCTGCGTACGTCGCGGCCCTGTAACATCGGCCCAGCTGGTCGGGCTGCGCCGTGGCTGGAGCGCTTGATCGATCCGGCATGTCCGAAACCGCGCAATACCTTTTAGCCATTCTTGCTTTCTGCGCGCCGGTGGTCGCAAAAAAATCGCGTTGAAATCCTCAGCGAGCGCGGCCAGGACGCGGTCAGGCGCGCCATCGAGCCGTGTTAGCTGTGGCATCAAGTCGTCGGATAGATTGGTCGAGAGGCTCAACCATGATTGCGCGCCAGCGCCCGCTGGCCATCCTTCGTCTCTGGCAGTTGACGAAACCAGAACCGGCTGACGACTGTTTCCAGTTCGAAACCTCCGGCCACACGTGGCGTGATGTGTCAAGCTTACCGCTGAATCCGACGACGGACTTGGTATGCCGGCAAAAATCTGGCGGCCGCAAGTGGCCTTTGCTGGATCGTGCTGCTTCTATGAGGGCTATTGCTTACGGCGCCTGGTTGTGAACTCGGCGCTTCACATCCTCCATAAGGTCGTGTTAAGGCCGCTATCCATTGGGGATCGCACGAGGCGAACGACACGAAGGGCGAAACCGCCATACCCGGTCTCGGAGGGGAGCGTCGTTTTTGAACGGGAGACCGAACCGCCGGTGATATCCTCATCCTCTGTCCTTTTCCTCTGTTTCGGTCTTCAATCGCATGTAGTGTCGCCAGCCGCCGAGTTCGGTGATCTCGTGCGCACCATCGACGGCATAGGCTTCGCAGATAAATCCCGAGACGCTGGAGCCATCATCGAGAACAAGCTTGCCGATGCCGAGCGGTCCGGGGATATTCTGCACGAAGCGACCAAAGGCTTCCGGAGGCAGCGCCCAAACTTCGACTTCGAGGCCTTTTCCCTGATACCCAGGTTGGCGCACCAGGCCGGGTTTTGGCGGGGCGGTGTTTGGAAGGACAAACAGCCGGTAGTCACCTGCAGTCCGGCAAGTTTTGACAAGGCGCCCACCTCCTGCCGTGAGCTCATAATTGAGCGGCATGCCAGTCAAATGTGCCCCGACGACAGCGATCGGCACCGAGCGATCATCGGCCTGCGGCGCGTGGCTTACCTCGGGGATGACGGCCTCGCGGTCCTTACCCATCCCCATATTCAAGGTCCGGTGCATGGCGTCGGCGAAAGGCGCGAGAGCGTCGTCGGTAAAGGCGGGGCCGATCAGCGTCACACCGGCCGGCAGGTGGCCGTCCGCATCAAATCCGGCTGGAACAGCGATCGCGGCGCAATCGAGCAGGTTGACGAAGTTGGTGTACCGGCCGAAATGACCGTTTTTGACAATCGGATCCGCCATCATCTGCTCGACCGTATAAGTGGTCGGCGAGGTCGGCAGCATCAAAACATCCGCTTTTTGCCATTCCTGCCTGGTCTTCTGCCGGAGCGCTTCGAGCTTGTATCTGCCCTCGAAGGCGGCAACGGCATCATAGGCTTTGGCACCCTCGATGATCGTGCGTACCGTCGGATCAAAATCACCGGCATTCGTCGCGAGAAAATCCTTCACCGCGGCCAGCCGTTCGGCGACCCAGGGGCCGTCATACAGCAATTCGGCCGCCTGCCGGAACGGGGCATAATCGAAAGGAACGATGGTGGCACCGAGAGCACGCGCCCTTTCGATGGCCGCATCATAGAGGCCCTCGACATCCTTGTTGCCGAAGAATTCCCGTTCGGCTCCGTCGAGCACGCCGATCCTCAGGCCGGAGGCGGGCAGGTTGGCGGGAACTGCGTGGCGTGAGAAGGGGTCGGCGGCGTCATAACCCTCCATCACTTTGCGGATCGCAACGCCGTCGCCGACCGTCGCGGCAAAGACGGTGACGACATCGACGCTGCGGCAGGCGGGAACCACGCCGACATTCGGCACGAGCCCCGGCGTCGGCTTGATGCCGACCAGATTGTTGAAGGCCGCCGGCACGCGGCCGGAACCGGCCGTATCGGTGCCGAGCGCGAAGCTCGCCAGGCCAGAAGCAACGGCTACCGCCGACCCGGAACTCGAGCCGCCCGACACATAATTTCTGTCGAAGACCGAGCGCGGCGCGCCGTGGGGCGACCGCGTGCCGTTGAGGCCGGTGGCGAACTGGTCGAGATTGGTCTTGCCGATCACCAACGCGCCGGCGGTTGTCAGCCGCGCCACCACCGTCGCGTCCTGGTCGGGGCGATAAGCAAAGGCCGGGCAGGCCGCCGTCGTCGGCAAGCCGGCAACATCGATATTGTCCTTGACCGCGAAGGGGATGCCCCAGAGCGGGAGGCTGTTTGGCCCGGGAGCGCGCGCCATCAGATCCCTGGCGGCGGCACGCAAGTCATCGTCGGGGGTCTGTGTGATGAAGATCGCCGGATCATCGGCAGCTCTGCGTCGGGCGATCACCTGCTCGGCGAGATCGAGAGGCGAAAGGCCGGCTGCATAGGCGGATTGGAGCGAAGCGAGATCGAGAATGGTAGGGAGCATCAGATTTCCTCCAGCACGACGAGGACATCGCCGGCTTTCACGTTGCGGCCGGGGCCCGCGCGCAGATCGCGGACGCGACCTGGGGCATGGGCGGTCACATTAATTTCCATCTTCATGGATTCGATAATGGCGAGCGTCTGACCGGCGGCAATCGGCTGGCCTTCCTCGACGAGGATCTTCCAGACGTTTCCGGGTACGGCGCTTTCGACGCCAAAGCAGCCTTCGGGTATTTCGCCCCCAAGCCCACTGCCGGTGCCCTCGTCGACGACGAAGCTGTCAAGGCCGAGATCCTTCCAGCGCTTGCGTTCGGCCTCGAACGCCGATTGCTGATTGGCCTTAAAGGCGCCAATGGCCGGTGCGTTGGCAGAAAGCTCCGCCTCATAGGCCGCATAGCTGAATTCGGTTTCCTCGATGCGGACTGGATAACCGCCATAAGGGAAGGCGGCGCGCGCCTCTGTCAGTTCCTCGTGGCTCACGGGGAAGAAGCGGATCTGGTCAAAAAAATCGAGCAGCCAGGGCTTGTCCTTGGAAAAGAACGGCGTCTGGCGCCAAGTGTTCCAGACCTGGATCGTCCGGCCGAACAGCTGATAGCCGCCGGGACCTTCCATGCCGTAGATGCACATATAGGCACCCCCGATACCGACGGCATTTTCCGGCGTCCAGGTTCTGGCGGGATTGTATTTTGTCGTCACCAGCCGATGCCGGGGATCCACCGGTGTGGCAACCGGAGCGCCGAGATAGACGTCGCCGAGCCCGAGTACGAGATAACTGGCGTCGAAGACGACCTTGCGCACCGCCTGTTCGTCGGCCAGGCCGTTGATGCGTCGGATGAACTCGATATTCGATGGGCACCAGGGCGCATTCGGCCGGACGAGTTCCTGGTACTTGCGCATCGCAAGTTCGGCATCTGAATCGTTCCAGGAGAGCGGCAGATGCACGATCCGGCTTGGCACCTTCACCGCCTGCGCCGGCGGCAGGGAAGCTTCGATCTCGGCGAGCAGGCCAAGAAGGCGTGTACGGGTGAGGCCGCTTCCGCCATAGTGGATCTGCAGCGATCGTATGCCGGGGGTAAGATCGATAAGCCCGGTGAGCTTCGCCTCCTTGATCGCCTGCATCAAAAGATGGACACGCAAGCGGAGCGCAATGTCGAGCTGCATTGGCCCATATTCGACCAGCAGGTTGTCGTCTCCCTGTCGGCGATAGATCACGGGGACCGGCCCCGTCTCGTTCCGTCCGACGATCGGGCTGCCGGCGGCATCGCCGATGCGCTTGACCATCGGCCCGGCGATCGGGTCTCCGGCGCGTTTCACCGCGTGGAAGCGGATCTTGTCGCCGGGTTTGAATTGGCCCATCTTCCATTGTTCGTCGCGCGCAATCACGGCCGGGCAAACGAAACCGCCGAGACTTGGTCCGTCGGGGCCGAGGATGATCGGCATGTCACCGGTGAAGTCGATTGCGCCGACGGCATAGGCATTGTCGTGCAGGTTCGACGGGTGGAGCCCCGCCTCGCCGCCATCGGCGCGGGCCCACGTGGGCGCCGGACCGATCAACCGCACGCCGGTGCGGGCACTGTTGAAATGGACTTCGTATTCCGTCGAAAACAGCGTTTCGATGTCTTCCTTCAGAAAGAAATCGGGAGCGCCATGCGGACCGTAGAGGACGCCGACCTCCCAGGCGCGCGTGAGCTCGGCTGGGTCGTCGGCCGGCTTTGATGTCGGCTGCGGCGTGCGGGCAAGCCGCAGCACATGTCCGGCGCGAAGGGTGCCGGTCGCATGGCCGCCGAACTGTCCCAGGCCGAAGGTTGCTCGCGAACCGAGCACGACCGGTGCTGCAAATCCGCCGGCGACGGCGAGATACGAGCGCTGGCCGGCGCCAGCAATCGTCCCGATCGCAAGCGTCTGGCCCGCCTTGACGAGGATCGCCGTTCCGTGCGGAATCGACATACCGTCGAGGGTCATCGGCATGTGCGCGCCGGCAAGTGCGACCCTGACATCGGAGAGGAATTTGAGCACTGGGCCGGATACGGTGAGTTCGAGAGCTGCCGCCTCGTCGGCATTTCCGACCAGCCGGTTGGCATGGCGGAAGGATCGCTCGTCCATCGGCCCGCATGGCGGTACCCCGACGTGCCAGAGACCCAGCCGCCCGGGCAATTCCTGTAAGCTCGACTGGGCGCCTGGCGCGATCACCTCGACGACGTCGGGTACGAAGGCGAAATCATTGAGCGCCGTCGTCGCCACATCACCACTCGACAGGAGCTGCGAAGCCGCAATCGCCCTCAGATAATCGAGATTGGTCTCGATTCCGGAAATCGCGCTTTCCATAAGAGCCTTGCCGAGTGCCGCGATTGCGGCGGGGCGATCCTCGGCCTTCACGATCACCTTGGCAAGCATGGGATCGTAATAGGGGCTGACCTCGGTGCCGGTCTCGATCCAACCATCGACACGCACGTTTTTCGGAAAAACGACCTCGGTCAGCAGTCCAGCGCTTGGTCTGAACTCCGCATGCGGCATTTCGGCATAGATGCGCGCTTCGATGGCCGCGCCGCTGGGTATGAGGGCCGCGTTACCGGCCAGCATATCCTCCCCAGCCGCCTGGCGGATCATCCATTCGACGAGATCGATGCCGAAGACGGCCTCGGTCACCGGATGTTCGACCTGCAGGCGGGTATTGACCTCGAGGAAGTAGAATTCCTCACGCGCAGGATCGTAGATGAATTCGACCGTTCCCGCCGAGCGGTAGCCGGCGGAGGCGCCGAGCGCGACGGCCGCGGCATGCAGGCGCGTGCGAATCGCATCCGGCAATCCCGGCGCCGGTGTCTCCTCGATCACCTTCTGGTTCCTGCGCTGTAACGAGCAGTCGCGATCGCCAAGCGCGATCACTCGGCCATTGCCATCGCCGAAGATCTGCACTTCAACATGGCGGGCCTTGGCGACAAAGCGCTCGAGATAGACGCGCGCATCACCGAAGCTTGCACGCGCCGTGCGCTGCACGCTCTCGAAGGCCGCCGTCAGTTGTTCGGGGTCATCGCACAGGCGCATGCCGATGCCGCCGCCGCCGGCGGTCGATTTCAGCATCAGCGGATATCCGATGTCGGCCGCGGCCGTGAGCGCGGCTTTGCTCGTCTCCAGCAGGCCGCTGCCGGGAAGGAGCGGCACCCCGCAGGCTTGCGCCAGTTCGCGGGCGGTGTGCTTGAGCCCGAAAGCCGCGATATTGCCGGGCGTCGGGCCAATGAAGGCGATGCCTACCTTTGCCAGCCGCTCGGCGAAGTCGATATTCTCCGAAAGGAAGCCGTAGCCGGGATGGACGGCCTCGGCACCTGTTGCCATGCAGGCCGCGATGACGGCCTCGACGTCGAGGTAGCTTTCGGCCGCCGGCGCCGGGCCGAGCCTTACCGCCTGGTCTGCCATCAACACCGCCTTGGAAAAGCGGTCGACATCCGAAAAGACGGCGACCGATGCAATACCCATGCGCTGCAACGTCTTGATGATCCGGACAGCGATCTCGCCCCGGTTTGCGATGAGAACCTTCTTGAACATGTCAGATCTCGCTGTCCCAGACCAGCACCCGGATCGGGGTAGGATCGAAACCGTTGCAGGGATTGTTGATCTGCGGGCAATTGGAAATGACGAGCAAAACATCCATCTCCGCTTTCAACTCCACATAGTCACCGGGCGCGGAGATCCCGTCGACGATCGTCATCTCGCCGCTTGGCTCGATCGGAACGTTCATGAAGAAATTGATGTTGGGGACGACATCGCGCTTGCTCATGCCGTGCTTGGAGACCTCAAGAACGAAATTGTCCCGGCAGGCATGGAGATATTTCGTGCCGTGGCCGAAACGTACCGTATTGCTCTCGCAAGAGCAGGCACCGGCGGACGTATCGTGGCGCCCGCAACTGTCGGCGGTCATTGTCAGCATCACCCGGCCCTCATTGGAGATGATCCTCGTGCCGGTCGAAATATAAGCCGCGCCCTGTTCGCGCATCGTATCCTGGTTGGAGTAGCGTTCGGAAAAGTCCTCGGCATTGTAGAACAGCGTGTCGATCGCCTGTTGGCCGTAGGTGTCCTCGATACGGATGGTCTGGCCCTTGCGGACCACCGCCGAAAATGGTGCCTCGGCCGAGATGTAATGGTCCTGTGCGGCGTTTTTGAGCGTGCGGCCCGGCGCTGTCTGAATGAAATCGGTCATGGTCATGTTTCCCTCACACAGCTGCCCGCGCGTTGTTTTCAAAGCCGCGAACAGCCTCGGCGGTCGCAGTCCGGCAAAGGTCGCCGCTCGGGGGCTCGGTCGCCGCGATGCGCGTGACGGTCACCGGGTTGGGTCGATAGACCGTGTCCGGATTGAGCGGATGGGGGCAGTTGGAAAAACCGACGATCATATCCATCTCGGCGCGCAACTCGACATAATCGCCTTCGTGCAGAAGTTCCGGCTTCCACAAAAAAGCCCCGTTCCGGTCGACGCGGACCGGAGCAAACAGTGCAAGGCCCGGCGGAATGTCGCGTTTGTCGAGCCCGGCTTTGGCTGCAAGGAGGATCAGGTTGTCACGGGTGTTGCGTGTCCCCTGTCCGTATTTTGCCGCGTTCGACGTGAATGTGGAACCGCCCACCAGCCCGTCGTGGGCCCCGGACGAGTCTTCCGTCACCGAAAACATCACCCGCCCCATGTCAGAGAAAATCACACGGCCTTTCCCCAGAGCAGTTGTCCACTGCACTTTCACTGTATCGGGCAGGTTCAACCGCTCGCTGGTGTCGGCGGCACTCCAGGCGATGAGGGAAATGGTCGAGAATCCGCCATCGAGACTGACACGGAATGCCTCGTGCTTCTTGATATGGGTCGACCAATACCAGCCGCCCGGGATTACCTCGCGGTGAATGATCTTGTCGGGCGCGATCTCAGGCGCCGGCAATGGGCTCGCACCGGGCAGTGCCTTGGGTGCAAATTCGAGCCCCTTCTTCTGATGTTCCTCGTAACGCGCGCGGTTGGCAGCGATTTCTTCCGGCGAACGTCTGACGCGTGTCATGGCTGGGTTTCTCCTGACGAAGCCAGGTCGTCCCGGCAATGCCCCTGGTAAGCGACCAGGCCGTCCCGGTCGGGGCTGAAGATCGAAGGCGCTCCGGCTTGGCGTGGCGGCCAGATTGAGATGTCCTTAGTGATGGTCGCGCCGTAGCGCAGCTTCTCCTCGGGTCGATCGCGGCGGCGCTCGAAGGCGACCACGCGGCTTGCAAGCGTGAAAGCCTCGCGCATGTCATGGGTCACCATGACGACGGTCATCTGCGTTTCGTGCCAGAGACGTTTCATGAGGATGTGGATCTCGGCGCGGATGCCCGGGTCGAGCGCGCCGAATGGCTCGTCAAGCAACATCACCTTGGGCTTCATGATTAGCGCCTGTGCAAGCGCCAACCGCTGCTGCATGCCCCCGGAAAGCTGTGCCGGATATTTGTCTTCCGCCCCGGCAAGGCCGACTTCGCCGATCAATTGCTGCGCCTCGGCAATCGCATTGCGCCGCGCCGCGCCGAAGAGCTTCGCCATGTAGCGTGCGCCGGAAAGTTCCTTGCCGAGCAGCACATTGCCGAGCACGGTTAGATGCGGAAAGACAGAATAGCGCTGGAAGACGACACCACGATCGGGACCGGGCTGCGCCGGAAGAAGCTCGCCATCGAGCAAAATCCGGCCCCTGGTCGGCTGTTCCTGACCGAGCAGCATACGCAGGAACGTCGACTTGCCGCAGCCGGAAGGCCCGACAAGTGCGACGAAGGCGCGCGAAGGGACGGTCAGCGACACGTTCTCAAGCACGATCTGGTCGCCATATTCCTTCCAGAGATTTTCGATCCTGAGTTCGCTCATCCCTGCTTCTCCAGTTCAGACCAGGGGAAGACGGCGACGCGGATGCGATCAAGGACGTAGTTCGTCAGGACGGCAAGGAGCGTGATCCAGACGACATAGGGAAAGATCACGTCCATCGCCAGATAGCGGCGGACGAGGAAGATGCGGTAGCCGAGGCCGGATTCCGAGGAAATCGCTTCGGCCGCGATCAGGAAGAGCCAGGCAGGCCCCAACTGCAGCTTGAGGCAGATGATCAGCCGCGGCAGGATCTGCGGCAGCACCACGCGCAAGGCGATCTGCCACGAGGAGCCGCCAAGCGTCTCGGCCTTGACGACCTGCTCGCGCGGCAAGTCCAGCGCCTTCAGGGCCAGGTCACGGATCATCGTCGGCGCGATGCCGATCACGATAAGAGCGATCTTGGATGTCTCGCCGAGACCCATCACGATGAAGAGGATCGGAAGCAGCGCCAGGGGCGGCACCATAGAGACGACAGCGATGAAGGGAGCGAGGAGCGCCCGCAGATACGGAAGCATGCCGATCAGCATTCCGATCAGCAGCGCTGTCGCTGTGGAGATGCCGAGGCCTGCGAAAAGCCGGATCAGGCTCGCCCAGGTATCCGACCAGAACAGGTATTCGCCGGTACGCTGATCCGCGATGAAGGCCATGCGTTCGATCGCCTGGGAAAAGCCGGCGAGAGTGGGCAGCAGCTTATCGTTGGCATTCTCGGACAGGCGCGCCGCCGAGCCGAAGGCATAGGCTACGATCAGCAGCACGAAGGGCATCAGCATCAGGGCAAATTGCGCGCCCCGACTTGGCTTGAGATTGATCCAGCGCATGAGGAAAGCTCCGCTGATGAAGGAATGACACGGCGCAGTTTTCCCGCGCCGCCGGTCGAACTTCAGAGCGTCCCGTCAGCGGCCGCCTTCATGTAGGTCTCGGTGAAGCGCAGCTTGACGTTGCCGCTGTCTCCGAGGATTTTGCCGTCCGGCATTTCGATCCCGACGACATCCGCCGATGGCGCGCCGCTGCCGAGCAGGCCTTTCTCGAATAGGAAGTTGCGCACCAGATCCATCGTCTTGGGAAGACTCTGGGACACGGTGAAGGCGACGGCGTCAGCGGGCTTGGCGAAGAGCTTGGTCGCAGCGATCTGCGCCTCGAAACCTTTAAGGTCGGTGCCGGAGGCCGACCCCATCGTCTCGCGGGCTGCCTTGCCGTCCGGCGTATCCGCCTCCATCAACGCCGCGGTCTCATACCAGATGCCTGCCAGCGCCTTGCCGAAGCTCGGATTGTCCTTGAGCACATCAGTATTGGCGACCATCAGGTCGATGATTTCGCCAGGAACCTGCGAACTGTCGAATACCTTCTTGGCCGAAGGATCCTCAAGGATGCTGGAGACCAGCGGATTCCAGGTGACGACGGAGGTGACGTCGGGCGTCTTATAGGCGGCGACCATGTCGGCGTCGGACGTATTGACGACCTTCACGTCGCGCTCTGTCAGCTTGATGCTTTCGAGCGCGCGAGCAAGCAGGTAGTGCGAGACGGAATACTCGACCAGATTGACATTCTGCCCCTTGATTTCGGCAAGACTCGTCTTGTCCTTGAGGATTACGGCGTCATTGCCATTCGAAAAGTCGCCGACGATCACGGCAGTCGTATCGACGCCGCCGGCGGCCGGAATGGAAAGGCCATCCATGTTGGTGAGCGTCACGGCGTCGAAGGCACCGGCCGTATACTGGTTCATCGACTCGACGTAGTCGTTGAACTGGGTCACGTCGATCTTGATGCCGTATTTATCGGCCCATTTCTTGACGATGCCGTGGTCGGCAGCATAGCCCCAGGGCATCCAGCCCACGTAGATCGACCATGCAACCTTGAACTCGGTCTTTTGGGCAGCCTCGACAGCGGGTCCGAGGCCCAGGATGAAGTAGGCGGTCAAGGCGGTGATGGAAAGAAGCTTCGAAAAAGTCTGCATTGAAATTCCCCTTTTGCTTTTTTCAAAAAGGGATTGGCAAAGACCATCGCGCCGCCAATCCCTTGGCTTACGAGGTCTCCCGGGCTTTTGTCCCGCCGTGCATCCGGCAGGATTTCTCTCCCACCGACGGCAGCTCTCGGACCAGCACGCTTGTCAAGCGCCGGAACCCTAGCCACCAACTCAGTATTGTCAAAGCAAGACGCGTGCCAGTTTCTGCTAAATTGATTCTAAAAGGTTTTTCTATTGTCTCGGTTTTCTCACAGCGGCACCGAGCGGCAACTGCTCATTATTTAGGCGCAGCTGACCCAATGAGGAAGATGGCTGAGGAAGTGGCATTTCAGGAACGGCAGCGACTATTTTTAGCACTCTCGGGCCTGGAGTGCCAATTTTTCTCTGAACGCTCTTGAACCTGAAAACTCCGCAAACCAAATCAGTTCCGTCAGCCGCCAGTACGGGGCTGATGTTGGAGACGCGAGTTCCATGCGTCTCCATTCCATGTTGCTTTACGGAGGATATGGCTATGAGAAACGAATTCGACTTCGCCCCGCTTTACCGGTCCAGCATCGGCTTTGACCGCGTCTTCAATCTCCTCAACAATGCGCAGCGATTTCAAGCTGTCGATACCTGGCCGCCTTACGATATCGTCAAGGCAGGCGAGGACGAGTATCGCATAACCATGGCAGTTGCAGGCTTCGCCGAGGAAGATCTGTCGATCACACATGAGCGAAACGTGCTCGTTATTGCCGGTGCGAAGCCCGACCAGGAGGATATGCAATATCTGCATCACGGCATCGCCGGCCGCTCATTCGAACGACGCTTCGAGCTGGCCGACCACGTCAAGGTGCTTGGTGCGAGCCTGAAGAACGGCCTTCTGTCGGTCGAGCTGAAACACGAGATCCCTGAAGAGATGAAGGCGCGGCGCATTGCTATCGGAACGAATGAGGTCAAGCAGGCCAAAGAGGAGACCGGGCCGCTACAGATCGAAGGCGAAAAGCAGGTGGCTTGATCGAACATGACCACGAGCCGCGCCGGGATTTTAGACGGCGCGGCATTGCCGCGGATTCGACGCGTGTCCTATTGGCTGCCAGCAGCGACACAGTGTGCTCAAAGTCGCAGTCATGAAGTGCCGAACGTGAGGAAGGTGATTGAAAATGACCCTATCGTCAGGAGAAGTAAGGGCCATCATCGGCCCGGTTGACGAGGTCTTGCTCGCAGACATCTTGGCGACAGGGGCTTCGGCAAGGGAACTGGCAGAAGCCTGGGCCTGGGTGAATGCTGAAGAAGCTCTGGCCGATGAAGGCCGTCCGTTGCCGACGGGAAGGATTGCGCGGCTTGTTGATCTGCTGGATCCCGGCCAGGAGAACGAACTGTGAAGCGCCGCTTGCGTGACTGATCGGCGGCAAAGGGCAGTGCCTACCGAAGAGGCGCGAGCCTTGTGTGAGGCGAGCGGCAGAACGCGACAGCCAGCGCGGCTGGGGCGCGCTTTGATGACCACCCTTTCATAACTCCACTTGGGCGCTATGCTCCATGCCAGGATATTAAGCATAGGGCCTTTCATGACGGACCAAGATCAAAGCGACTTTCGGGAGCGAATGACGATCGTCGGCGAACTTGACGCCGCCTCCTTCCTTCCTTGGATCCGACGCCATGCCGCTAAGCTCGGGCTTGCGCAGGCGATCGCCCATACCAGTCCCGATCGGGTCGAGCTCGACATCACCGGGCCCGTGGAGCTGATCGACATGATGGAGATCGGATGTTTGCTCGGGCCCATCGATGTCTGGGTCGAGACGATACACCGCACGCCCATTCACGGGGGCGCCGGCTGACGTTGCGATCGATCCTTTTCCGGCTGCATTGCACATCGTATGCCTTATATTTAATCAAGATTGCCAATGCGAAAAAATTATGCAAACGTGACCGCACTGATTGGCGGACCGCCGGCCCTTAGCCGCGGATTCACCAACCAGGCCATTGATTTTATATAGAAAGCCGAGTGATGCTGTCTGACACGACGGGCTCTTGGACGCCAGTCGCCCTTTCCGCGGATCTGCCAGCGGGAACTGTTATTCCGGCACGGACGCCGGCCGGGCCGATTGCTCTTTGGCGAAGTCGGTCGGGGCACGTGACAGCATCGGCAGACCGGTGTCCGCATCGCGGCATGCGCTTATCTCACGGCTTCGTGCGTGGCGAGGCACTTTCGTGCATCTATCACGGCTGGAGCTACACCCGGACCGGAAGCTGCCTGCGCATCCCGGCTCATCCAGGCCTCACGCCGCCCGAAACGATCCGCTTGGATACGCAACAGGTCGAAGAGTCTGACGGCGTCATCTGGGTTGCCGCAGAGCAACTTATGGCTCGGCCCCCGCGGCTTGAAGGCCTTGTTCCATTGCGCTCCCTGGTGGCAGATGCCGGCACCGAGGCGGTCGAGGCTGCTGCAAACGGAAAGGCCGGCCCGGAAGGCCTTGTCTGGCATGCGCAGAACAGCCAGACGATCCGGCTATTGCTCGTCCCGCAAGACAACGGCCAGACATTGATTCATGTCCTGCTGGACAATGACAGCTGCCTGGCCGCGCGCATTGCCGCGTCACGGGCATCCGAAACTCTGCGGCGGATGGCCGAGAAGCTTCAGACGAAAGGGAAAGCGTCATGAGGCAAAACGCGATGATCGACGAGTGGTATCCCGTCGGTCTCTTCAGCCAGATCGACATCGATGGGCGCAAGACCGCCCTGATGGGAGAGCCTATCGAAGTGGCGCTTGACGCCCACGGAAACATCAACGTGAAATCCAGCGACGGGCGCTTTCTCCCCGTTTGCCTCCGCTACGGCCATATCTGGTCCTCCCTCGGCAGCCCTCGCAAGGATCTTTTTCCGATTCCCGAGGCCGATCAGCCCGGCCGCCGGTTTGTCGATGTGGGTGTCGCTCGCGTGCGCTGCTCGCCGCTGCGCGCAGTGGAGAATTTTCTCGACATAGCGCACTTTCCCTTTGTGCACACCGACATCCTGGGCGCGGAGCCACACACCGAGGTTCAGGACTACAAGGTCGAAATCCGCGAAGAGGTAGATGAGGTCTGGGCCACGCAGGTTAAATTCTACCAACCGCAGGCTGCCAAGTCGGCAAGCGGCGGCATCACGACCGAATACATGTACCGCGTGCCGGCGCCGACCTGCTCCGTCCTTTACAAGACCTGTCCGCCCCGCCCTGGTGAATGGGATGTAATCGCCCTCTTCGTCCAACCCCTCGCCGAAGACCTGTGCGACGTCTGGCCGTGGATGGCGCTCTTCGACGATGTCACGCCGATGACCGACCTCATTCACTTTCAGCAGACGATCTTCCTGCAGGACCGGTCCATTCTCGAAAACCAGATTCCCAGGCTCCTGCCCCTCGATCCCGGAATGGAAATCCCCACCAGAGCCGACCTGACCTCGATTGCTTACAGACGCTGGCTGAAACGCCACCACTACACCTACGGGGCACAATTGGTGGCGCAATGAAGCTCTATGATTATATTCTCTCACCCAGTTGCTACAAAGTTCGGCTGATGGCGGCACTGGCCGGCGTGAAGCTGGAAATCCGGCCGGTAGATTTTCATCCCGGCGCCGAGCATCGCAGCCTCGAGCTCATGGCGCTCAATCCGGCGGGCTCGATCCCGATCTTGGAAGATGGGGATCTGATCCTGACCGAATCCGCCGCCATGCTTACCTACCTCGCCGCCAAGGCGGCGCCAACGTGGCTGGGCAGCGGGACGCCGGAAGAAACAGCACGCGTCCAGCAGTGGCTTTCGTTCTCACACCGGCTGACCGCCAACCTCGGAGGCGCGCGCCTTCATGAAATGCTTCTGCGGCCGGGGGACATCGCCTCGCTTCAAGCACAAGGGATTGCTGCGCTTCGCGAACTGGAAGCGAACCTGGTCGAACAGGGCTTGCGCGGATATCAATTCCTCGCGTCGAACCGCCCGACAATTGCTGATATCGCTTGCTTTCCTTACGTGGCGCTCGCGCCGGATGGCGGCATCCCGCTCGACTCCTATCCCGCCATCAGGCTCTGGTCGCGTGCAATCCGCAGCCTCGATAATTTTGTCGAGATGCCTGGCATCCATAGGCTGCACGAATTAAAGCCCGAACCCTACGCCGAACCGGGCGAGGTGTGACGTGGCCGGTTATCTCCTAACGAACTGTGCTGCCGTCATCGCCAACGATGGCGAGGGGCTGCGTGTCTGCCGGAACGTGGACCTGCTGACAAACGGTCCTTCGATCGAAGCGATCGGCGAAAACCTCTGCAAGGGAGAGCTGCCGGCCGGGACCATCACCCAAGACGCGACCGGCTGGTTCGTCTATCCGGGGCTCGTCAATACCCACCACCACTTCTTCCAGTGCTTCGTGCGCAACCGGGCGGATCTCGATTGGACGAAGCTGGCGGTCATCGAATGGCTTGATCGCATCTATCCAATCTTCTCGCGCCTGACCGAGGACTGCTTTTACCATGCCTCCGTCACCGCCATGGCGGAGATGATCAAGCACGGCTGCACGACGGCCTTCGACCACCAGTATTGCTTCCCGCGCCGCGCTGGAAAGCAACTGATCGACCGTCAGTTCGAGGCAGCCGACCTGCTGGGCATGCGCTTTCATGCAGGCCGCGGCTGCAACACGCTGCCGAAGTCCGAAGGCTCGACCATCCCGGACGCCATGCTGGAGACGACCGACGAATTCATCGCCGATTGTACGCGTCTGATCGACACCTACCACGACAGGACCCCCTTCAGCATGCGGCAGGTCGTGGTCGCACCCTGTCAGCCGGTCAACTGCTATAGAGAGACCTTCGTCGAGGCGGCAGCGCTGGCGCGCGACCGCAGCGTGCAACTCCATACCCATGTCGGCGAAGGCGAAAGCCCTGTCATCGAGGCTCGACACGGCATGAGGACGGTGGATTACTGCGCAGAAATTGGATTTGCCGGTCCCGATACCTTTTATGCCCATTGCTGGGAACTCACCCATGACGAACTGCGCATGATGGCGGCAAGCGGCACCGGTGTCTCCCATTGCCCCGAGCCGGTTTATCTGGTCGGCGCCGAGGTCACCGATATTCCGGCCATGTCGGCCTTCGGTCTCCGCGTCGGTCTCGGCTGCGATGGAGCGGCCTCGAACGACAATTCAAACCTGATGAACTGCTTGCGCTCGGCCTATATGCTGCAGTGTCTGACAGCCTCGACACGCGCCCATCCCGTCCCGCCTCCGGTCGATTTTCTCGGCTATGCGACGACCGGCGGCGCTGCCCTCCTCGGCCGCCGGGATATCGGCCGGCTTGCTCCAGGGCTGGCCGCCGACCTCTTTGCAATCGACACCCGGCGCATGGACTACATAGGCACGCGGCACGACCCGCTGAGCCTGATTGCCAAAGTAGGCATCGGCATGCCGACCGACATGACCATGATCAACGGACGCATCGTCTGGGCTAAGGGCGAGTTCATCGGGCTCGACGAAATGCGGCTGTTCGCCGAAGCCGAGGCCGCTCTCGCGACAATGGAATTCTAAAAACGAAACAGGGGAACTGACATGCTGAAAAACCTCAACCGCAGAACATTGATAAAGTCTGTTGCCGCCTCGGGCCTTGCAAGCGTGCTTGGCGGCCGGTCCTCCATGGCAGCCGACGAGCCACTCGGTATTTCTCTCGTGATCCCTTCGCCGGTCGGTGACGTCGGCTGGGGACACGCCCTTGCCGCCGGCCTCGAACCCGTCAAGGCTGCGTACGGCGACAAGGTAAAGGTCACGGTCATCGAGAACATTCCGGAAGGTCCGGATGCCGACCGCATCATGAACAAGACTGTCGCCGACGGAAACAAATTCCTGATCGCCGGCTCCTTCGGCTATCAGAACGGCGCCCTGCAGATCGCCCGCCGGAATCCGGCGGTCAGCGTACTGCATGCCTCCGGCTTCCAGGTAGCGCCGAACTTCTCGCCCTTCGCAGCCAAGTATTTCCAGGGAACCTATCTGCTCGGCATGGCAGCCGCTGCGCTCTCCAAGACCGGTAAGTTAGGCTCAGTGTCGGCCTTTGCCATTCCCGAACTGATTACGTCCATCAATGCCTTCACGCTCGGTGCCCAGTCGGTGAAACCGGATATCGAGGTGTCCGTCGTGTGGGTGAACTCGTGGTTCGATCCGGCCAAGGAGCAGGAAGCTGCGAAGGCGCTGATGGCGCAGAAGTGCGATGTGATCTTTTCCAATGCGCAGGACACGCCCTCGGTCATCTCGGCCTGCGAGGAAGCCGGCGTTTACGCGTTCAACCTCAACTCGTCGATGAAGAAGTACGCGCCTAAGGCCTATCTCGGCTGTGTCGCCACCGACTGGTCGCCGTTCTTCAAGGCCTCGGTGGACGCTCATATCGCCGGCACGTTCAAGGGCGGCAATGCCTTCCTCGGCGTCGCTGAAAAGGTCGTCGAGGTCGTAGACTGGAATCCGGATATCCCGGCCGACGCCATGGCGAAGATCAAGGAGATCGAGGCGAAGATCGCCAGCGGTAGCTTTACTCCCTTCACAGGGCCGATCACCAAGGCCGATGGCAGCGAAGCGGCACCGTCTGATGCAACACTCACCGATGGCGAGGTCGTCGCCATGAATTGGCACGTCAAGGGCGTCACTACGCCTCTGCCGAAGTGAGCCATGACCGTTCCGCTCCTGTCGCTGCGCGGCATTTCCAAGAGCTACGGCCAGAACCGGGCCAATCAAGCCATTGACCTGGACGTGGCCCCGCAGTCGATCCATGCAATCCTCGGAGAAAACGGGGCGGGTAAATCGACTCTGATGAAGCTGATCTATGGCGTAGAGCAACCGGACAGCGGAACCGTTATCTGGGAAGGAGAACCTTTGAGCCTCGCATCCCCTGCGGAGGCGAGGCGCAAGGGCATCGGCATGGTCTTTCAGCACTTCTCGCTATTCGAGACCCTGACGGTGGTGGAGAACACGCAACTGGTCGTTTCGGGCCGAAAAGCCGAACTCGCTGAGGGCATCCGGAAGCTCGGGCGCGACTTCGGGCTCGAAGTCGATCCCCTCGCCCATGTGCACACGCTTTCGGTCGGCGAGCGGCAGCGGGTGGAGATCATCCGCTGTCTGCTGACAAACCCGAAGCTGCTGATCCTCGACGAGCCGACCTCCGTGCTACCGCCGCAATCGGTGGAGAGACTCTTCGAGACATTGCGTCGCCTGCGCGACGGTGGCGTCTCCATTCTCTTCATCTCGCATAAACTGGAGGAAATCCGCGCGATCTGCGACAGGGCGACCATTCTGCGGGGCGGGTGCGTTACCGGGCATGTCGATCCGCGAAAACACGATGCTCATGACCTGGCCCGCATGATGATCGGCCGCGACATGCCGGAGCCCATGCCGGCGCTGCCCATTTCTGGCGGGGAAAAGCGGCTTGAAATCATCGGCCTCGACTATAAGCCGGATGACCCCTTCGCCATGCCGCTCTCCACTTTAAGCCTCACGGTTCGTTCGGGCGAAATTCTCGGCATAGCCGGAATTTCCGGCAACGGGCAAAGCGAGCTTGCCTCGCTCATTTCCGGCGAAGTGGTCCTGCCAGGAGAACAGCGCGAGCGGATCTACATGATGGGAAAGGACGTGGGCACGCTCAATGCGGCTGCTCGCCGGCAGCTTGGATTTGCCTTCGTTCCCGAAGACCGGCTTGGGCGTGGCGCCGTACCCGAAATGTCCCTCACCCAAAACAGCCTGCTGACCGCTCATCCGCTCAACCTTCTCAGATACGGTCTCGTTGACGAAGCGAAGGCGATGACGTTCACCGATGAGTGCATCCGCCAGTACGATGTCCGCACGCCCGGCCCAGAAGTGGAAGCCGGCTCGCTCTCTGGCGGCAATCTGCAGAAGTTCATCGTCGGCCGAGAGATCATGCTGTCTCCCAAATTGCTTTTCGTTGCACAGCCGACATGGGGCGTCGACGTCGGCGCTGCATCGGCCATCCGCAGGCGGCTTGTCGGGCTGCGTAACGAAGGCATGGCGATCCTCATCATTTCAGAGGAGCTCGAAGAGCTTTTCGAACTCTGCGATTTCATTCAGGTGTTGCACCACGGCACGCTGAGCCCGGCTCTCGTCACACGCAACACCCGGCCGGAGGATATCGGCCGATATATGATCGGTGCACATTCTTCGCAGGAGACGGCGCCGGCATGAGGGCTTTATTTGCAGCTATCCTTCCCACCCTTGTCCGTCGGGAGCGCGCATCGCTGACCGCCACCTTGCTTGCGCCTGCCGTTGCTCTGGGAGTGGCTGCCATTCTCAATCTCGGACTTTACGTGTTGATGGGCCGCGATCCGCTCGCAGTCTTCTACGCCATGCTTCTCGAACCCTTCCTCTCCTGGGCGTCGTTCTCGGAAGTCATGCTGAAGACAGGCCCCCTTCTCCTCATCGCGCAGGGCCTGGCGATCGGTTTTCGCGCCAAGGTCTTCAACATCGGTGCCGAGGGCCAGTTCATTCTGGGCGCGATCTTCGCCTCGGCCATCCCCGTATGGTTCCCGCAGGCGACGGGTCAATGGATTTGGCCACTGATGCTGTTCCTTGGCGCACTCGGTGGTGCTTCATGGGCATCGCTTACCGCCTTCTGGCGCGTCAGGCTCAACGCGAACGAGATCCTCGTTTCCCTGATGCTGAGTCTCGTTGCTGCGCAGTTGCTCAACTACCTGCTGCTTGGTCCCTGGAAGGATCCCAACGGGTTTAACTTTCCTCAGTCTGTGATGTTCCAGTATGACGCGATGGTGCCGATCTTGATCTCCGGCACCCGCATCAACGTTTCCCTGCTCCTGACGATCGTCGTGTCGATGGCGGCATGGATCTTCATGCAGAAGAGCTTCATCGGCTATAAGCTCCAGGTCGGCGGCCTCGCGCCGCGTGCCGCCGGCTACGCCGGTTTCAACGAAGGGCGGGCGATCTGGCTTTCCCTTCTCATTGGTGGATGCGCCGCAGGCCTTGCTGGCGCAGCCGAGGTTGCCGGTCCCCTCGGCCAGTTGCAGCGCTCGATTTCGACGGGTTATGGCTATGCAGCTATTATCGTCGCCTATCTCGGCGGCCTGCATCCAATCGGGATCGTGGTCTCTGCACTGTTCATGGCGGCGCTCTACATCGGGGGGGACAATGCCATGGTGTCGGCAAACCTGCCGATTGCCGCGGTCCGCGTATTTCAGGGTAGTCTCCTCGTCGCCTATCTCATCGCTGTCGCCTTCGCGCGGTACCGTCTCGAATGGCGCCTTTCCGCCTGCCGGAGCCAGCCATGAACGCCATCGAATTCATCCTTGCCGGGATGCTCGCGGCTGCGACACCGTTCCTCCTTGCAGCTCTCGGCGAGCTGGTCGTCGAGCGAGCCGGGGTTCTCAACCTGGGCGCCGAGGGTTTGATGGCGTTCGGCGCGGTGCTCGCCTTCATCATCGTCTATCATGGTGGAGGCCATCTTTTGGGTTTCGTCGCCGCCGGTCTCGGCAGCGCCGCACTTTCAATTGTATTTGCCGTCATCGCGGTCGGACTTCGGGCAAACCAAGTAGCGACAGGCCTTGCGATCGGCATTCTCGGCCAAGGCCTCTCGGCGCTCTTCGGCAAAACCTATGAAAGCCTCACGGTCAAGGGGCTTCCAAAGTTTGCCTTTCCCTGGCTTTCCGATATCCCAGTGATCGGCCACCTTTTCATCCAAGACGCCGTCGTCTGGCTTTCGCTTGCCGCAACATTCGCCATCTGGGCGATGTTTGCCTATACGAAGACCGGTCTTGTCGTCCGGGCGATCGGCGAGAACCCCAAAGCCGCCCATGCTGTCGGGTATTCAGTCATCGCCGTGCGCTTCGCCGCCATCGCATTCGGCGGAACGATGGCAGGGTTTGCCGGCGCCTACGCGTCGGTCGTCTACACACCGCTTTGGGCCGATGGGATGATCGCCGGTCGTGGCTGGATCGCAATCGCGCTCGTCGTCTTCGGGACGTGGCTCACCGGTCGGATCTTTTTGGGGGCGTGCCTCTTCGGAGCCGTTTCATTGACGGGTCTCGCAGCCCAGGCGGCCGGCCTGGACGTCCCATCACAACTGCTTGCAAGCCTGCCCTATCTCGTCACGATTGTCGTGCTGGGCATCATTTCGGCGGACCGCCGCCTGCTTAAGCTGAATGGCGTCGCCTCGCTCGGCGAGCCTTTCGAACGCTAGCATAACGCAAAGCGGCCTTTGAAAATTCGGGTGTGAAGAGAGTTCGACCCATGAACCTGCATTGCGGCGCAACCGGCCGTTGGCCGAAGGCGCGCGTTTCGGACCGCATTTTCTCTTCGGATTTTGATCGAGAACCTGTGTCGGAAAAATCATTCCGACTGCCACCTGGGCAAGCTTAGACCGTACTCTTGGCACCTCTCGCAAAAAGGCATCGGCATTGGCGCAAATTGATGCTTTTCGCATGCACGCAGGTTCCTTACTCAATAATGGAGACCAAGGAAGGGATGCGGCAATGGCGATGCCATTTTACTGGAACGAGCTCAATACCTCTGACTTCGCGGCGCTTTCTTGCGACACGACCATAGCCATCCTGCCGATCGCGTCGACAGAACAACATGGGCCGCATCTGCCAATCGCCACCGACGTCGCAATCGCAAACGGAATGCTTGCGGTGTTGCGCAAGGAGCGTCCCGAAGACCTCGACATACTGGTCCTGCCGACACAGGAGATCGGCAAGGCGAACGAACATATCTATGGCGCGGGCACGCTCTCGCTTGGTGCCGAACTTTTGATCCCGGTCTGGACTGCGATCGGCGCAAAGGTCGCGGAAGCTGGCATCCGCAAAATGGTGATCGTCAACTCGCATGGCGGCAATGTCGACATTATGAGCATCGTCGCGCGCGAATTGCGCGTCCGTCACCAGATGGCCGTGCTGTCGACGCAGTGGGGCCGGTTCGGACATCCGGAAGGCATGATCAGCGAACACGAAGCAAAATACGGTATTCACGGCGGCGAGGTGGAGACCTCCCTGATGCTGCATTTCCGGCCGGACCTGGTGCGCATGGACAGGGCGCAGAATTTTGCCTCGAAAGCCGAATGGATGCGGGAACGGTCGAACTATATTCAGCCTTTACCCCCGCATTCGTTGGCGTGGATTGCGCATGATCTCAATCCCAACGGCGTCGTCGGCGACGCCTCGCGCGGCACGGCGGAAAAGGGCGCAGCCATCTGCCGCCATCAAGTGAAGGGCTTCATCGAGATGCTCTATGATTTGAAACTCTATCCTCTTTCAAATCTCTACACGAAGTAAGGTCAACCGGCAGCCGGCTTGTCGGGCGCGATGTGCCCCTTGACCTGAAGTTCCTGCACAAGGCCGGCAAGCTCTGCCAGCAGGTATTCCACGAACAGGCTCGTTGCGGCGTCCAGCGGCGCTCGCACACGGGCAAACAGCTTCATCGGCTGCTGGCGCGCATGCGGCTCGGCGACCGGACGGAAAACCAGCTCCCCCTTTCGGCACTCGGTGATCACGTCGAGCGGATTGAGCATTGATAACCCTGCCCCGCATTTCACCAGCTTCTTCAGCATCTCCGAAGCATTGGTCTCGAGCACCGGCTCGACATGAACATCGAGCCGCGCAAGTGCAAGATTGATCACTTCGCGCAGGCTGGTGCCCTGTTGGGCCAGCACCAGTCGCTCCTGCACCACGTCCGTCAGGTTGATCGGGCCAGGACCGATAAGCCGATGGCCGGGTGGCAGGACGACGCCGATCGGGATATCGAAAGTTCCGAGAGTGCGTATTCCAGGTGTCGCCGGAATGTTGAAGCCGAGGCCGATATCCACCTCACCCGACAGCACGGGATTGACCGTCATCGTGCCGGCATCATTCCTGACCTGGAAGAAAACACGCGGATGTTCCAACTGAAAGCGGCTGATGATTTCCGCCAGCGGCCCGGCGGCAAGCCCGACCGTCGTTACCAGACGCACCTTGCCCGCCTGCTGCATCCTCAGACTGCGGATGCGGCCCTCCAAACGATCGTAATTCTTCAGAACCTCGCGAATGTGTTCTATGCACAATTCGCCGGCCGCAGTCAGCCTGAGGCCGCGCGGCAGGCGCTCGAAGAGCGGAGCGCCCATTTCCGCCTCCAGCGCCAGGATCTGCCGGTTGATGGCGGAGGAAGCGACGTTCAAACGCGCCGCTGCCTTGCGGATAGAGCCCGACCGCGCAATTTCGTTGATGTAGAGAAGCTTCCTGGAATGCAGCATCGCGTGCCCTCGGTGCATCAAATTTAAGCACGCAGCCCAAATTAGGAACGCGCACCGTGTGAGATGCCAAAAAGGCATCGTTGCGCACGAATTTTGATGCTTTTCAAAGAGCAACGCAATCGCTCAAATAAAGAAAATGGGGTGCCGGTAGGGGCAATCCCTGGCACCATAGGGGAACGCCGAACATGTCCAATGCACTGAAAAATATTGCACTCACCGCATTCCTTGGTCTGGGGGGCGCGATCACCACGGCGGTGCCGGGCCACGCACTCGACAAGGTAAGCTATGGCACCAACTGGCTGGCGCAGGCCGAGCATGGTGGCTTCTACCAGGCGGTCGCCGACGGCACCTACGAGAAGTATGGTCTCGACGTCAGCATCGTTCAGGGCGGCCCGAATGCAGCAAACAGCGCGCTGCTGATATCCGGCAAGATCGACTTCTACATGGGCGGTTCACAGGGCGAAATCACCGCCGTCGAGCAAGGCATTCCTTTGGTGGATGTCGCAGCCATCTTCCAGAAAGACCCGCAGGTGCTGATTGCGCATCCTAATGCCGGAATCAACACCTTCGAGGATCTTGCCAAGCTGAAGACGCTCTTCCTCGGCAAGGACGGGTACCTGACCTACTTCGAGTGGATGAAAGCCAATTACAAAGGCTTCAAGGACGAACAGTACAAACCCTACAACTTTAATCCTGGACCGTTCATCGCCGACAAGGAGTCTGCCCAGCAAGGCTACCTGACGTCCGAACCCTACGAAATCCAGAGGCAGACGGGCTGGGAGCCGAAGGTGTTCCTGCTCGCCGACAACGGCTATACCCCATACTCCACGATGATCACAACGACCCAGACGATGATCGACACGAAGCCGGACGTCGTCCAGCGCTTCGTCGATGCCTCGATCGAAGGCTGGTACAATTACCTCTACAGTGACAATAGCAAGGCGAATGAACTGATCAAGAAGGACAATCCGGAAATGACGGATGGTCAGATCGCCTATTCCATTGCCAAGATGAAGGAATTCGGCATCGTTGAATCCGGCGAGGCCATGGACAAGGGCATCGGCTGCATCACCGACGCGCACTACAAGAAGTTCTTCGACGAAATGGTGGCGATCAAGATCTTCAAGGCAGACACGGACTATACCAAGGCCTTTACGGCCAAGTTCGTCTGTAAGGGCACCGGCATGTCGTTGAAGAAGTAAGCCACAGGGCTGTGTGAAGAGCTTGCCGCGCCCCAGCGTCAAGCTGCATCCTCTTCAAACAAAGAGACCCGCAATGCCCCTAGCCGAAGTCCAGACGGCGCCGCTGACTGAAAAACGCAAACGGCCGCTGGTCGCCATGCAGTCCGTTTCGAAGGTGTTCTCCAGCGGAACGGTCGCGCTTTCTGGCATGTCGCTCACGGTCGAGACTGGCGAGTTCATCAGCCTGCTCGGCCCGTCGGGTTGCGGCAAGTCGACTGCCCTTCGCATCATCGCCGGCCTGGGTGATATCACGTCCGGCAGCATCGACTGGCCAAGTTCGCGCATCAACGCAAAGGGACTTCCCGAAGGCGATATCGGTTTCGTCTTCCAGGAGCCGACGCTGATGCCGTGGAAGAATGCCTTTGGCAATGTCCATCTGCCACTAAAGCTGCGCGGCGTTTCAAAGGCCGCGGCACGCGATCAGGTCATGAGCGCGCTCGCGACCGTCGGCTTGCAGGATTTCGCCGGCGCCTATCCGCGCGAGCTCTCTGGCGGCATGAAGATGCGCGTCTCGATCGCCCGTGCGCTCGTAACCAAGCCGAAACTTCTCTTGATGGACGAGCCCTTCGCGGCACTCGACGAAATCACCCGTCAGAAGCTGAACGACGATGTACTGCGGCTCTGGAAGGAAACGGGCATCACCGTGATCTTCGTCACCCACTCCGTCTTCGAATCCGCCTATCTGTCTAGCCGCATCGTTGTCATGAAGGCGCGTCCCGGCCGGGTTCATGCAGATCTTTCGCTTGTGACGAGCCGCGAGCGCGACGCGCATTATCGCACCTCGGAAGAATACCGGCGCGCCTGCGAAACGGTCTCCCATTCGCTGATCGGGGCGATCAACGCTGCAAAGGGAGATCGTTGAAGATGGACACAGCCGACCCCTTCGCGCCGTCGATCCGCAATCGGCCCAACCCCAAGCGGCGTGATCTGGCGCTTCGCATTTCCGTACCCTTCGCCGTCATAGCCGTCGTCGTCTTGATTTGGGGGCTCTATGTTAAGCTCTCCGGGGTTCCGCCCTATATCCTGCCCGGACCGATCGCCGTGGCCAATGCCTTTTCCACGGATTGGGGCACGCTCGCCCCCGCCCTTTGGGTCACAACGAAGATCACCTTCATGTCGCTGATGCTGGCACTGGTTGGCGGCGTTGGTTTTGCGATCTTCCTCGTTCAATCGCGGTGGATCGAGATCGCCTTCTACCCGCTTGCAGTAATCCTGCAGGTAACACCGATTGTGGCTATATCGCCTCTCATCCTCATTTATGCACCATCGACACAGGTGGCGCTCCTCATCTGCGCTTTCCTCGTTGCCTTCTTTCCGATCCTTTCCAACATGGTCCAGGGCCTGAAAAGCGTCGATCACAATCTGATCAATCTCTTCGAGCTTTACGGTGCCACGCGTTGGCAGACGCTGCTCTATCTCAAGCTGCCTGCAGCCCAGCCCTATTTCATGACAGGGCTCAGGATCGGTGGCGGGCTTGCGCTGATTGCCGCTGTTGTGGCGGAATTTGCCGCCGGCTCAGCCGGTGCCGGTTCCGGCCTCGCCTTTCGCCTGCTCGAGGCCCAGTATCGGCTGAACATACCCCGACTCTTCGCGGCGTTGCTGATGCTGTCGTTGCTCGGCGTCGCAATCTTTGCCGTCACGTCCTTCATCTCGTGGCTCAGCCTGCATCGCTGGCATGAAAGCAGCCTGAAACGGGAAAACTGATGACCTATTCCTTCATCTCACCTCCCAATGCCGGCCGATTCGTGCTGAGCAATGCAACGCTTCCGGCGGCAGCTGTCAGCGGCTACGCCGCACCGGCCGAAGAGGGTCTCGTCAGGGCTGATATCGTCGTCGCAGACGGTCTGGTTTCCGCCGTTCTGCCGCCAGGCGAAGCACCCGCGGACTACGCAAGGTCCGATCTTAAGGGCGGCATGGCCTGGCCATGCTTCATGGACGTTCATACGCATCTTGACAAGGGACATACCTGGTCCCGCAACGCCAATCTCGACGGCACCTTCATGGGAGCGTTGGAGGCGGTGCGCGTCGATCGGGAGGCGCATTGGTCCGCCACAGACGTCAGAATGCGGATGGAATTCTCGCTACGCTCCGCCTACGCCCACGGCACCAGCCTCATCCGCACGCATCTCGATTCTATCGCTCCGCAGCACAGGATTTCCTTCGATGTCTTCGACGACGTACGGGAAGCCTGGAAGGACAGGATTACGCTTCAAGCTGTCGCGCTCTTTCCCATGGAGCTCATGACAGATGCGGCCTATTTCGCCGACCTCGTGACGGTCGTTCGCAATCATGGCGGCCTGCTCGGCGGGGTCACGAAGATGGGACCAGACCTCGCCTGGCAGTTGGATACGCTTTTTCGTGCGGCCGCAGACAGTGGGCTCGACGTCGACCTGCATGTAGACGAAACGGACGATCCGGGCGCTGAAACGCTAAAGGCAATCGCCGACTCGGTGATCCGCAACGGCTTTCAGGGCAAGGTCACGGCAGGCCACTGCTGCTCGCTCGCCCGACAGGACGACGATCTTGCTCAGCGAACTGTCGAATTGGTCGCCAGCGCCGGCCTGTCGATCATCTCGCTTCCGATGTGCAACATGTACCTCCAGGACCGCCATCCGGACCGCACGCCACGATGGCGTGGGGTGACGCTCTTCAAGGAGCTGGCCAAAGCCGGAGTCAAGACCGCCGTCGCGTCCGACAATACCCGCGACCCGTTCTATGCCTATGGCGATCTTGATCCGGTCGAGGTTTTCCGCGAGGCGGTACGCATCCTGCATCTCGATCATCCTCTGGATACGGCTGCTCGCATCATCACCACCTCGCCAGCGGCGATCGTCGGCCGCCCGGATATCGGCCGGATCGCCGCCGGAAGCCCGGCCGACCTCGTCCTCTTCAGCGCCCGGCGCTGGAGCGAATTTCTCTCCCGTCCGCAGTCTGACCGCGTCGTGCTTCGGCGCGGCAAAGTGATCGACCGCAGCCTGCCGGATTACCGTGAACTCGATAGTGTCGTTGGAGCCTGACATGCCGGATTACGAGAAGATCAAAAAGGAACTTGCAGGCATAGCCATCGAGGACAATCCAGCGCTCGTGCGTCAAAAGAGCCGCGATTTCTATTGGTACTCGCCGATCCTGAAGGCCCAGCTCGACAACGTGACCGCTGATCTCGTCGTTACGCCGAAAAACGAAGCCGAAGTAATCCAGGCGCTGAAGGTCGCCTTCGCACATGGCGTACCCGTGACGCCGCGCGGCGCCGGCACCGGCAATTACGGCCAGGCCATGCCGCTTTCCGGCGGCATCGTGCTCAATCTTGCGGCCATGGACAAGATCAAGGAAATCCATCCTGGGCGCGTCATCTGCGAGCCGGGCATCGTCATCGCGCAACTGGACAAGCAGACGAAGGCCCATTCCGGCCAGGAACTGCGCTTCCACCCGTCGACGGCCCAGACCGCAACGATCGGTGGCTTCATTGCTGGCGGCTCTGGCGGCGTCGGCTCGATCACCTGGGGTGGACTGCGCGACCTCGGCAATATCCTGCGGCTGCGCGTCGTTACTATGGAAGCAGAACCGCGGGTACTCGACCTGACGGGTTGGGACCTGCAGAAGGTGAGCCACGCCTACGGCACGAACGGCATCATCACCGAGATCGAAATGCCGCTCGCGCCGGCCTACGATTGGGTGGACGTGCTGGTCGGCTATGACGATTTCATGACGGCCGTCCGCTTCTCCGATAAGCTCGCGCGGTGCAACGGCATCCTCGTCAAGGAAATCGCGCCGATTGCCGCCCCGATCCCGCATGACTATTTCACCCGCCACCGGCCCTACATCCGCAAGGATCAGTCACTCGTCGTCTTGATGATTGCCCCGCACTCCATGGATGCGTTTCTTGCCTTTGCGGCATCGCAGAACGGCGAGATCATTTTCCGTTCCGACAAGGTGGAGAGCATGCGGGGTATTCCGCATGCCTACGAGCTTGCCTGGAATCACACGACGCTCCGCGCGCTGAAGATCGATCCGAAATTCACCTATCTTCAGGTCCAGTATCCGGGACCGGACCATGTCGAGAAGGTTCAGAAGATGGTCGAAATCTTCGGCGATGAAGTGCCTGGGCATCTCGAATTCATCAGGTTCGACGGCCAGATCCAGTGCTCCGGCCTGCCTTTGGTGCGCTACACGACGGAAGAGCGCCTCGAGGAAATCATCAAGATCCATCAGGATCATGGCTGCCCGATCTTCAATCCGCACCGCTATACGCTGGAGGAGGGCGGCATGAAGCGGACCGACAAGATTCAGCTTGCTTTCAAGCACGAAACGGATCCAAAGGGCTTGCTCAATCCCGGCAAGATGATTGCCTGGGAGAACCCGAATTTCGACTTCTCGGCAGGCAAGAACTATCTGTTCCCGGGTCTTGCCAGCATCATGGAGCCCTCATGAGGGTTCTCGTCCTTCATTCCCATCCGGTGGAAGCAAGTTACGGTGCTGCCCTTTACCGACAGACGCTCGATAGTCTCGTCACGGCCGGACACACTGTCGATGGCTGCGATCTTTATGCGGAAAGCTTCGATCCGGTGCTCTCCCGTGGCGATCGTCTCGTCTATCATGAATATCCGGAGAATATCGCGCTGGTGAAACCTTATGTCGATCGCCTCAAGCAGGCGGAAGGGCTCGTCATCGTCACACCCGTGTGGAACTTCGGTTTCCCGGCGATCCTCAAAGGATATTTCGACCGCGTCTGGCTGCCGGGTGTATCTTTCGAGCTGGTTGACGGACGGGTGCAATCGCGGCTCCGGCACATCCGAAAACTAGCAGCCGTCCTGACTTACGGCGCCACGCCTTTTCGCGCCTTCGTCGCCGGCAATCCGCCGAAGAAGATCGTCAAGCGGGTGCTGCGCGCCCAGATAAACCCACTGAGGCCGGTCACTTTCCTCGCCCATTACGACATGAACAACTGCACGGCGGAAACGCGCGCTGCATTCCTTGGTAAGGTGAAGACGGCAATGGAGCGGTTCTAGAAAACCTTAGCAGCCGTCACTTCGACCTCGACCAGAAATTCCGGCCGGGTGAAGCCACTGACGATGATCAGCGTCGACGTGGGCTTCAGGTCCGCGGTAACGCGGTCGCGCACGGCCATATAGGCCGAAAAATCCTCGCGCCGCGTCAGGAAGCCCGAAATGCGGATGACATCAGCAAAGCTCATATCCGCCTCTTCGAGTATAGCCCTGATCGCCTCGAAGCACAGCTCGGCCTGCGCCGTCACGTCTTCGGGCACCGTGTCGTCGAGGCCGATCCCGAGTTGGCCGGATGTCACCAGCAACGAAGCTCCGGGCGGCACCAGCAGGCCGTGATTATAGTTTCCGAAGGGTCGGCGAACCGACGGCGGATTGAAAACCTTCGTCATGGAAGAGCCTCGTTGGAACCCTATCAGTTATAGCGAAAACCGTCGTGGTTCCAAGACCGTAGCCTCATCTCCCAGAGGGAAACCCTAACGCCGCCGTCCAGATCACGTAAAGGCCATCCAGTTCGACCTCAATTGCGTTAGCTTACCCGGCATCCGAAAACCGGCCGCAGCCATGGCGATTGTCTTCTTTTTCCTTAGCCCGTGAGACAGATCTCGACGTGCTGCGGTTTCAACTGTTTGGAAGCACAAGGCTCAATCGTAAGACCGCGTAAAAATTATGGAACTTGACCCGCACCCTCGGAATATCGGCGCTCGTGAACGACCCGAAAGCGCAAGTTCGAAGGACTTGGCGGCAGCAAAAAGAGACATTCATCAGCCGCTGGAGTATGATCGGATTGGCCTGGAATTATGGCACCCCGAGCGTGGCAGTACACGGAAACGAGATGGTCACATGGACGATCCGACGGTGCACAGACGTTTGACGGCAATCCTCGCCGCAGACGTTGTAACTTATAGCCGACTCATGGGCCGGGACGAGGAAGGCACTCACGCGGCATGGAAATCGCATCGCAAGGAACTGATCGACGCCAAGATCGCCGAATGTGAGGGTCGCATCGTGAAGCTCACTGGCGACGGATTTCTGGCGGAATTTCCGAGCGTCGTGAATGCGGTCACCTGCGCGGCCACAGTCCAGCGGGGCATGCTAGAGCGTAATGCGGGTGTGCCGCAGCGCAGCCGAATAGAGCTGCGTATGGGCATCAACCTTGGGGACGTGATCGTTGAGGGCGACGACATCTTCGGGGACGGCGTCAACGTGGCGGTGAGGCTTGAAAGCATAGCGGCGCCGGGCGGAATCGCGGTCTCTGCAGCCGTCCGAGATAATGTCGGCAACCGGCTCGATGTTCGGTTCGAGGACATGGGCGAGCAGGCGCTCAAGAACATCGACAGGCCCGTGCGCGCTTATGGCATCTCCCTGGACTTTCCTCCGGCTCCGAGCGGCTCGGATGCGAGCCAAGTAGAGCCTTGGGAGATCGAAAAGCCGTCCATCGCGGTCCTGCCATTCAACAACATCAGCGGCGACCCCGAGCAAGAATATTTTAGTGATGGGATCACCGAGGACATAATTACCGACCTGTCAAAAATCTCCGGTTTGTTCGTCGTCGCGCGCAATACGGTGTATACCTACAAGGGCAAGCCGGCGAAGGTGCAGCAGGTAAGCCAGGATCTCAGGGTGAACTATATTCTGGAAGGAAGCGTCCGCAAGGCCGGCTCGCGTGTGCGCGTCACCGCGCAGCTCGTCGAGGGCAAGGGCGGAGGCCATCTCTGGGCCGATCGCTACGACCGTGATCTCACCGACATCTTCGCCCTCCAAGACGAGATCACCCATACCATCGTGGACCACTTGAAGGTCAAGCTGCTGCCCGAGGAGAAGAAAGTCATCTGTCAGGCCCCGACCGGGAGCTTCGAGGCTTATGCGTATTACCTTAGAGGACGGCATTTCCTGCATTGGCACTCCAAATCTCATTACGTCATGGCGAAGCGCATGTTCGCCATGGCCGTCGAACTCGACCCACTCTATGCCCGGGCCTACGCCGGAATTGCGGACTGCGATTCCTTTCTCTTCCTTCACTATAACGCTGATGTCTCGATCGACGGCATTTTGGCGGCCAGCGCCAAGGCGCTGGATCTTGAGAACGGTCTTGCAGAAGCGCATGCTTCACTCGGCCTCGCTCTTTCGCTTCGCGAGCGACATCGGGATGCGATGGCGGAGTTCGATCAGGCAATTGCCCTCGATCCCAATTTGTTTGAAGCCTATTACTTCTATGCCCGCGCCTGCTTCACCCAGGGCAAACTGGACGAAGCGGCCAGGCTTTTCCAGCGCGCCGCAGAAATCAAGCCTGACGATTACCAGGCCTTGCTTGTGCTCATCAACGTTCTCCGATCGCTCGGGCGCGAGCAGGAAATGAAGATAGCGGCGCGTGAGGGTGTTGCGCGCGCCGAGCGTGAGCTCGTTTTGCGTCCGGAAAATGCGAGAGCCGCCTACCTGGGGGCTTTGGGTCTCGCGGCCCTTGGTGAGCTGGATCGTGCTAAGGAATGGGCAGGGCGCGCATTGACCATCGATCCCGACGACCGTCTGGCGAAATACAACGTCGCTTGCTTCTACTCGCTCGAGGGTGAACATGAACGAGCGATCGGCCTGCTGGTGGAGCTTCTCCCGGGCGCCACCCACGAAACAAAAAGGTGGGTGAAATACGACTCGGATCTCGACCCGATCCGTCGTCATCCGCATTTCTTTAAGGTGCTTGAGCTCCTCGACTAAGAGACACTGATCTGGAAACAGATTTTCAGGTTGCCTCGTCCTTCGCCGCCAGTCATCGCCTCGAAGCCGACTTGGAGAGGGCGGCAAATGGTGTCAGAATGCCGTTTCGGCGCGACAACGGCCTGGGCTTGCCAATTTCAAGCCATTACGTCCCCATCGGCACGCATTAAATTGGTTTTCGGATTTCCGGCATTCCATGAGGACGAAAATCATGACTCAGGCGTCAGACCCCACCTCGCGACGACGCCCTTGCTGTTCAGCTAACGGTTCCCATCACCAGGGCCTGTCGAGGACTCTCACCTCCAAGTCATCGGCCGGATACCATCCCGGCCAAACGGTGTTCACACACCACGCGCATGCCTGGCGCACAAACGAAAAGGCGCTCGACCCTTTCGGGGAGCGCCTTCTCAGACCCGGACGGCTTCGAACGTAGCGGCAATTGCCGCTGCAGGAAGTTATCGAAACGGGTAGTGAGCGATAGGTGTGATGGCGACGCGGGCATTTCAAGTAACAAGACATCGTTTGCACACATCTTCGGCGGGTTGGAGCGGTTCACATAACCGGCGAAAAGGTGATATGCCTTTAACGGATCTGACGGTTACGGCTGCTGTCTAAATAGAAAGATTCGCTCATGGCAAACCCGCCTCGCAGACCTCTCAATCCAATGGACGCGGCCGAAGCGCTGTTCAAGCCAGCGAGAAAGGCCGCAGCACCCGCGGTCGACCGGCCAGCGGCCCCAAAAACGAAAGAGCTTGTCTCGCTCAAGATTGACAGCGATGTGCTCGCCTATTTCCAGGAAGACGGCCCCGGCTGGCAGGATCGCATCAACGAGACATTGCGGGCGGTAATGAGAGACAAGACCTGAGCCGCTCGATCGAAGCGCAGCCAAATGTCCGCTGGCGCGGCTCGATGTCTGCCACTGCAAAATGATGCAATTATCTCGCGCCCGGACGACCGGATCACCAATCCGAGCTCGATTTCGGGCCGACGACATCAGATTCGGCGATACGGGCCTGGTAATGCGCACCCGTAAGAGCGTCGTCAGCCTGTCTCCCATGAAGGACGGCTTGCGGCCGCCTTCAATTTCCGGTCTCCGAGGCCGCTACTTGCGCGACAGCAAGAGGTGCCTCGTCCCTGCCTCGGCATTCTTCGAGCTACGGGCACGAACTATCGTAACGCCGCATCGGTCCACCTTGGTCGGCGCACCGTTCATGGCTATCGGCAGCCTTTGGCGGGAGAGCGAAGAAAACCACCCCGCGTCGTGCACGATGTTGACCACAGAACCTGATCCAGGCTTCTGCCCAATCCTGGCTCGACAGATCGTCGTCCTTGAGCCGCAATCTGGCGGCACCGGCTGGAGCTCACAACCCGAAGCAGGACTTCTGCGGCCGCGACCGAAGGCAGCCTCCGAGAGCCCAGTTCTCAATTTTTGTTGTCCGGTCATCGGACGGAACCCTTTGGTGACTGTCGCCAAGTAGCGTAAAATCGACATCTCGGCCAACGAGGATGGTCAATGAGGGAGCGATTTTCCAGAGAATCCAAAGCTTGCTGCATTGCGGCAGCAATCTCGTTTTGGTCTTATGCCCCAGTCTCAGCAGACTGCCGATCAGCCCTCGACACCCCGGAGTGGCCAAGGATCGCCAGGTCAATTGCCGCCTTGCAGCTGTGCGAACAGATTCCCGTCGGTCCAAATCAAACCGTCCGGTTTCAGGTGGAGTCGGTCGATTTCTGCTCCGTTTCGGGGAGTGTCTCCTCCGTCACGGCAAGGGCATTGCTGACGTGCGAGGCCGATTCAGAGGCGCTTTTTCAGACGCCGCCACTCGACAGTCAGGTTGTGGCCACGATAACGCTTGATACTGTTGAGTGCCGGATAAGAGATACAAACCTTGACATCAGCGGCGAAATTGGCGCGCTCTTGTCTGGACTGACAGAAACCCAACAGATCGCCCGCGATTGGGCCCAATCGCAGCTCTCAGTCCTATGCGCCATGTACCGATGAGAGTATGTTCGCAGCCTGTCCGAATCCGGCGTTAGGTTCTTCGAAGTTCCAGATAGGACAAGATCGCTCGCACGGCCGTGGTTCAGGACACCGTCTGCCAGATACGGCGTATGTCCTGGTGGTTCGTCCCTTCTCGCCACACCCCAGCGCCGCCACCCCCCGGAGGGCCAACACGTCACTCCTCCTTGGAAATTCGATATGTGAAACGATTCTTGATATGGGCGTTGAAGAACCTTCCCTTCGAGAAGGCCCGCCGAAACGCCGCATATGTCTCGGGAGGAACATCCTCGTAGTCGTAGCGGTTCTCGCTGGTGACCAGCCAGACCGAGAGTGTGCGGGTCGCCGCATCATAGTTGGTGTTGCGGATCAAATGAGAAGGCATTGCCCATTCCGTCCCTCAGCCACCATCTCGTCCCGCTCAATCGCTTGCTGACGCAAGTTGCAACCTAGGCTGCAGTCTCGAGCCCTCGGGGGCAACGACCGGACGGTTATGACAAGGCTCGATGTGGGCCGAGGCCAAATCGCCAGTCGTCTGGTCGCCGCTTCCCGAAAAAAGTGTCCAGCCTAACGCAAGTCGCGCGACATCATAGGCAGACCCGAAGAGAGTCGTGCTCTCAATCCCGCGCTAGAGTGCGTTACGGCGGTAGCGGTTCCGTTCCTGTTCGATCTGCTCGGGGCTATAGGGATCGAGACTGTCGTCGAACCGTGTCCAGCCCTCCTCCATATAGGCACGGCGGCGTTCGGCCGGATCCACCCAGTTGGAGCGCCGGAGGATGGCTTCGGCTTCAGCGACCCTACTTTCGTCCACCCTTGCAGTCACGAGCGTCCCGCCCCGACGCACGCCCTCCGCATAGAGGTGAGCATTCTCTTCCGAGACTCCCGAACTGGTGAGCGCTCCAATCAGGCCGCCCGCAGCTCCGCCAGCAACTGCGCCAGCAGCGGCGCCAGCCGCGGTCGCGGCAAGCCAACCGGCTGCGACGACAGGTCCTACGCCTGGAATGGCCAAAAGACCCAGCCCGGCAAGTAGTCCACCGGCGCCACCCACCGCCGCGCCGATACCGGCGCCGGTTCCCGCACCTTCTGCTGCGCCAGAGGTGTCCTGATCGCGCCCATTGTTGGAGACGATACTGATATCATCCGAGGGAATGCCGGCCGACTCCAGTTCGTTCACGACCGAGCGCGCGTCCGCATAGTCGTCGAATAGTCCAGTTACAGTTCTCATTGTTCTTCTCCTTGATGGTGCTGGTTACTTGGCGACTACATTTCCTTGGTAGTCGAGTGCGACCGATAACGATTTGCCGTCTTTGGTGGCGGACGCCATCCAGATCCCCTTGTCATCGAGCTTCAGGCCTTTGACATCGGTGTAACCTGCCTTCTCGATGCGCTCCTTGGCCTGGGCTTCCGTAAAGCTGTTGGCACCTTCGACAGGCGCCGCCGGGTTTTTCGTGTCCGGGGTCGCTACTGCAGGTGTATTTCCGTTCGACGAGGGAGCGGGGGTGGTCTGGGCAAGTGCAGAGAGCGCGGATGCCCCGAGGGCCACCACGATAATGATGTTTTTCATCGGTGTTTCCTTTTTTGCCGACCTCATGTCGGATCCGTGATCAGAGAAACACCATGCTGCCTTTTAAGTTCCAGCCGGCGCAGGTATGAGTTGGTTGCCGGCCGGAATTCCATTCTTTCGATTGATTGCATCCAGAGGCGAGCGAAAAATGCACCCCCTTCGTCGCTGATCGGAACATGCCGCGCGGGCGTCGCGTTCAGGTTTGTCTCTTACACTACCGTCGAAGAGTTCAAAGGCTCCGCCGCACTCGATGCAGAGGATCTCTGCGGCCAGGCCGGCGAACATATGAAATCGCGCGCCGCGCTTATTCTCGCCGCGACGGAACACACGCCCTCCCCGGCAGTTCTTCTTTCATGGAAGGAGATCGTCATGATCAGCGGAACAAAAGGTGCCCGATGGGAGGGTGTCAATGAAAACGGCGGACGGCCTTTATGCCTGCGCGCCGGGCAGAAGGAACGCCGGCAAGATGACAAAAGCGTTGAGCACTGGGGCCAGGCTTTACCGAAATTCGGTCAAGGCACCACCGGTCCCAAGGCAGACGACCTTGCGAGGATGGACGCGCTTCGCGAAGCTGCGCGCAGGCACACCGACGTATTTCTCTCCGAGAGTACCAAGGATGTCGACCAACAAAAGGCGTCGCGAATTCGCAAACGGCCCTAAACTCAAAGGAGCTATGAGATGTTACCGACGACAAAAATCGCCGCCGCCTGCTGCGTGCTTCTCGCCCTTTCCTCTTGCGGGAACACTATCCGCGGCGTCGGGCGTGATACGGCCAACACCGTGGATGCCACCCAAAATGCCGGAAATCGGGTAGGCAGAGCAGCGGCGAATTGAGCGGCAAGCACAGTAGAGACCCGTTCTCGGCCATTCGGGCCAAATTCGCGGGCGGACCTTTCCGCCGGTCGGCCAACGCCTGCGTTTAGGGATCGGAAAAGCGCAAGGGCCCGGAAGCGCGACGGCTGACGACGAGCGCATCGGAGCTCACGCGAAACCGTGAGCGCCGACGCGCGGCTTGTGCAATTCGTTGAAGGCGGGCTTCCCCCTCGTTTTCAAGGTTGTGTTTCGACATAGCGCTTGACCCCAGCGTGCGCATTGAACATTGGCGCCTGCGGCACTAACTTCTGCAACCGAATGCATGAGATATCCGGCCTTGCCAGGGTCGATGTGTCGCTTGGAAGGGTAATCTTCCGCATTTGTTCACGCCAAAGCGGCTCCTCTTCCGACCCTGTGTTAACCGGGACAGCAGCTGTGCCTCCAATCGTTAAAAGGCTTTCGCGTTGGTTAGGGAGGCAGTCTACGCTTCGGACTTCAGCTCCTGACTTGTCGATCGTACCACCTCCAGGAAGCTTCGCAGTGCTTTTCGCGCACCTCGTGGCTGCCATCCCATGGCCAATTCCCAGGCCAGGTCTACAGGTGCATCAATCAGTGGGATGAATACTACACCAGCGATCTTCATCGTCGTCGCGCCCAAGGGCACCAATGATACGCCAAGCCCCGCGGCGACCAAGCTCAAAATCGTATGCATCTGCCTTGCTTCCTGGACGACATTCGGTACGAACCCCGCCGTCCTGCAGGCATTTGTAATCTTCCCATGTAGCGTCGGGCCTTGTGGGTAAGGAAACATAATGAAATCGTGTCCAGCCAGATCAGCAAGCCGGCAAAACTTCGAAACAGCGAGGGGGTGATGTGATGGTGCTGCGACAACCAGCTTGTCCCGGTGTATCAGTTCCACGGCGAGGCCATCGACAATCTTGATCGGCGGATGGAAGAAGCCAAGATCGATATCACCGCCGGCAAGATCGGCCAATTGCGCCTCCGTGGAACGTTCATCGAGGCGAATTGTCGTATCTGGCCAAACCTCGTGGAAGGCGCGAATGGCTCGAGGAAGCAGCCGATAGAGAGCTGCGGAGACAAAGGCGATGGAAATCAGGGCAAGGTCGTCCGAAGCCGCTCGGCGGGCCAAGCGAACGGCGTCTTCAGATTGTGCAATTGTTCGACGAGCCTCCTCCAGAAACACACGACCCGCTGCAGTGAGGCTCACCATGCGTTGCGTCCGCTCGAATAGCGGAAATCCCAAACGCTCCTCAAGCCTCTTGATCGATTGGCTAAGCGGTGGTTGCGCCATGCCGAGCCGGGCAGCGGCGCGTCCGAAATGCAATTCTTCGGCAACGGCAATGAAATGCCGCATATGGAGTAAGCTGATGATCATATCAAGACAATATCAATAAACACTGTTTTGATATTTGAAAAATTCACCCGCAACACCGATTTACGGTCGATCCAGTCGAGCCAGCCCATGGGCGGAAAATGATCTCGAAGGAGTGACCATGCAAAAACTTGCTTTTTATTGCGCTGCCATCGCGACGACCTTCGGTGTTGTGCCTACATTCGCAGAAGTCGAACGCAAGGATTTCCGGGTAAATGCTGAGCCTGATGTCGAACTGGCTATCCGGGAGGTCCGCAAGACAGAGGCAGAGCGCAACGGGCCTCCCATCGTCCTTGTGCATGGAGCACGGGTGCCGGGTATTGCCTCCTTCGATTTGCCGGTCGAAGGAGGATCACTGGCTGCGGACTTGGCAGCGAGAGGATACCAGGTATTCATCGTGGACGTCCGTGGCTACGGCAGATCGGACCGTCCCGGACAGGATGGTCCGCCGGAGGGCCGGCCGCTGAGCCATTCCAACGAAGTCGCCCGCGACATCGATGCTGCGGTCGAGGCTATCCGGGAAAGGACTGACAGCCGGCAAGTCGGGTTGCTCGGCTGGGCCACCGGCGGACATTGGGCAGGCATGTACGCATCTCTTTTCCCGGAAAAGGTCAGCCACCTCGTCGTCTATAATTCACTTTACGGCGCAACCTCTGGGCATCCGACACTTGGATCGGACAGCGAGACCGCCGACCCGAATGATCGCCGCCGCTTTAACATTGCGAAGTTCGGGGCCTACCGGTTGAACACGGCTGCTTCACTCATGCCCTCCTGGGACAAATCCATTCCTGTCGACGCCAAGGAAAGCTGGCGTGATCCGGCAGTGGTCGCAGCCTACCAACAGGCGGCGGTGGCGTCCGATCCGACATCTGGCGATCGGAAGCCAGCTGCATTCCGCTCCCCTTCCGGGGCAATGGAAGACAGCTTCTATCTTGCCTCCGGCAGGCAGCTTTGGGACGCTGCATCGATTACTGCACGCGTGCTGATCATCCGTTCTGAGAACGATTTTTGGAGCCGTCCCGATGACGTAACGACGCTTGAAGGCCACCTCGTCAATGCTGCCCACGTCCGTAGCGTCACGATTGCGGGCGCCACGCATTATGTCCACCTCGATCGTTCCGAGCGTGGCCGTTCGCAATTCCTCACAGAAGTGGTGGGATTGCTCTCGGAATCCGACAACTCCGCAAGCCGGTGAGCTCATGTTCAACCGTGGTATCCTCTCACTCAAAGAGCCTCTAGGCAGCGGCTGAATTCTGGTCGCGCCGAAGGCTCCCGACGAGTTCGGCACCGTCGTCGGTGGATAGGTGCCCTTGTGAGCCTCGGTTGGGATAAGGGGCTCAAGACCCCGTTCAACGCGGTTCTGGCTTGCCTGGCGGCGGTTGCGATCGCAACCACCGCCCGAAACGCTAAGCGGTGTCTGGAAGGCCGCCGATCAGTTTGTCGATGGTGATCGGATAGTGCCGGACCCTGACGCCGGTCGCGTTGTAGATGGCGTTGGCGATTGCGGCGGAGACACCGCACAGCCCGAGTTCGCCGACCCCCTTCGCCTTCATCGGTGACGACATCGGATCAGTCTCGTCCATGAAAATAACGTCCTGATGAGGGATGTCGGCATGCACTGGTACCTCATAGCCGGCAAGATCGTGATTGACGAAGAAGCCGCGGCGGGCGTCCACCGCGAGCTCCTCCGAAAGAGCCCCGCCCGCCCCCATGGTCATCGCACCGATCACTTGGCTGCGCGCGGTAATCGGATTGAGAATGCGTCCCGCCGCGCACACCGCCAGCATCCGTCTGATGCGCGTTTCTCCCGTGGCGACGTCTACCCCGACCTCGACGAAGTGCGCGCCGAAGGTCGATTGTTGGTGCGTTTCGGAAAGCTTGCCCCATTGGATAGTATCTTCACCAACCAGTCCCTCGGCGCCCGCTGCCTCTGCCAGTGACACCGACCGGTTGCCGGAGCGGACCTCGCCGTTTTCGAAGACGACATCCTCGGAATTGAAACCAAGTTTCTGCGCAATGGTTTCCCTCAGCTTTACGCAGGCTGCGTAAACACCCGCCGTCGAGCAGTTGCCCCCGAACTGCCCGCCGGAACCGGCGGACACCGGAAAGCGGGAGTCGCCAAGCCGGACCGCGACCTTGTCGACGGTGACGCCCATCATCTCAGCCGCAGTCTGCGCGATGATGGTGTAGCTGCCCGTTCCGATATCGGTCATGTCGGTTTCGACGGTAACGACCCCTTCCCGGGCGAGGCGGACGCGTGCTCCGGAAGGAAGCAGCAGGTTGTTGCGGAAGGCGGCTGCAACGCCAATGCCGATCAGCCAGTTGCCCTCACGCTTCGACCCCGGTCTTCCTCGTGCGCTCCACCCGAAGCGCTCGGAGCCGAGCTTCAGACATCCGACGAGATCGCGGTGAGAGAACGGCCGCGCGGGCTTCTCGGGATCGACCTGGGTGTCATTGATAATCCTAAACTGCACGGGATCGAGACCGAGCTTTTCGGCCATCTCGTCGATGGCGATCTCCAGCGCCATCAAGCCAGGCGCTTCGCCTGGAGCACGCATCGCGTTGCCTTCGGGAAGGTCGAGCGTCGCCAGCCGCATCGCCGTCATGCGGTTCGCGCCGGCATAGAGCAACCTGGTCTGATTGACGGCCGTCTCGAGCTGTCCGCCTTTCAGATCGCCTGACCAGCTTTCATGAGCGATCGCGGTGATCTTGCCGTCGCGTTCCGCTCCGATGCGGATGCGCTGGATGGTCGCCGGGCGGTGGGTCGTGTTGTTCATCATCAACGGACGCGGCAGGGCCACTTTTACTGGTCGCTTCGCAGCCTTTGCTCCAAACGCGGCAAGGACGGCGTCGGCACGCAGAAATAACTTGCCTCCGAACCCGCCGCCGATGAATGGCGACATCAGATGAATTTTCTCCTTTTCCACGTCGAGGGTGGTCGCCAGGTCTGACCGCCACCAGTCTATCATCTGGCTCGAGGTCCAGACCGTCAGCTCGTCGCCATCCCAGGCTGCGATGGAGGCATGCGGCTCCATCATCGCGTGGGACTGGTCCGGCGTCGTGTAGGTTTCGTCGATAGTGATCGGAGCCGTCCTGAAAGCCGCATCGAAGTCGCCGGCAGCTGAGTCCGGCTGCTGGGACTCGTCCGGCTTCACCGCCGACTTCTTCGCCTCTTTGAGGTCGAAGGCGCCCTTCTCTTCGGCATACTCGACCTTTACCAGTGCTGCGGCTGCGCGGGCTTGTTCGAAGGTTTCGGCCACGACGACGGCGATCGCCTGGTGGTAATGCTGGATCTCGTCACCACCGAAGAGCTTGGCGGTGTTAAACTTGCCTTTCTTCCGTTCGCCGACTTCAGGCGCGGTCACAACGGCGATGACGCCTTGCGCCTTTTTTGCGGCAGAGACGTCCATGGATTTGATGCGGCCCTTGGCGACAGCCGCGCCCACGGGATAGCCGTAGGCGTACGGGACCTTGGTATCGTGCCATTCGTAGGCGTACATCGCCAGGCCCGTCGTCTTGAGCTGGCCGTCGATGCGATGGATCGGCTGGCCGACGACCTTGAGCTGGTCGATCGGGTTCGTAGTTGCTGGCGTATCGAACTGCATGGCTATCCCCTCGCTTGCGAGATGACCGCTGCGAGCGTGCGCTCGACCAGGTCCACCTTGAAACGGTTCTGTTCGGTAGGACGGGCGTCCGCGAGAAGGACACCAGCGGCGGCGCGGGCCCCTTTCGGCAGCTCGGCTTCGGCCGCCTCGACGCGCCAAGGCTTGTGGGCAATGCCGCCGACGGCGACGCGACCGGTCCCATCGGGTTGGATAACCGCGCCTACGGAAACGAGTGCGAAGGCGTAAGAGGCGCGATCGCGGACCTTCCTGTAGATATGACGCCCTCCGATCGGCGGTGGGAGGATGACCCCTGTGATGAACTCACCGCGGTCGAGAACCGTCTCGATATGCGGAGTGTTGCCCGGCAGGCGGTGGAAGTCGGCGATGGGGATGGAACGCTGGCTGCCGTCTGCCTTTACCGTTTCGACCACGGCGTCCAGCGCTCGCATGGCGATCGCCATGTCGCTCGGATGGGTGGCGATGCAGGCCTCGCTCGTGCCGACGACGGCGTGCTGGCGGGTGACGCCGCCGATGGCCGAACAGCCGCTGCCTGGCTGGCGCTTGTTGCATGGCTGGTTCGGGTCGTAGAAGTACGGACAGCGCGTGCGTTGCAAGAGGTTCCCCGCCGTCGTCGCCCTGTTGCGGAGTTGACCGGAAGCGCCCGCGACGAGCGCTCGGGACAGGAGCCCGTAATCTCGACGAACGGTTTCGTGTGCCGCAAGATCCGTGTTGCGAACCAGGGCTCCGATACGCAGTCCGCCGTCCGAAGTGGCTTCAATCTTGTCCAATTCGAGGCCGTTCACGTCGATCAGATGCGTCGGCGTCTCGATCTCGAGCTTCATGAGGTCGAGAAGGTTGGTGCCCCCGGCGATAAATTTCGCTTCCGGATTGGAGGCGGCCGCTTGGGCCGCGGCTTCGACGGACGAGGCCCGTTCGTAGGTGAAGGCTCTCATGCTTTTGTCCCCGCGACCTCGACGATGGCGTCGACAATGTTGGAATAGGCGCCGCAACGACAGATATTGCCGCTCATGCGCTCGCGGATCTCGGCCGGGGTGACGGCCACCTTGGCGGTTAGGTCGCCAGTGACGTGGCTCGGGATGTTCGCCTTGATCTCCTCCAGCACCGCCAGGGAGGAACAGATCTGCCCAGGCGTGCAGTAGCCGCACTGAAACCCGTCGTGCTTGACGAAGGCCGCCTGCATCGGGTGGAGATCGCCTGGCTTTCCGAGACCCTCGATCGTCGTAATCTGGTTGCCTTCATGCATGACGGCAAGCGTCAAACACGAGATGACGCGACGGCCGTCGACCATGACGGTGCACGCGCCGCACTGGCCGTGGTCGCATCCCTTCTTCGTACCCGTCAGATGGAGGTGTTCGCGCAGCGCGTCGAGGAGCGTTGTTCTATTGTCAACGTCGAGATCACGCCTCTCGCCGTTGACGGTGAAGGACATTTTCGTTGTGTAGTGCATTGCGTTTTCCGCAGATTGTGCCGCCGCTCCCCCAGCTGCGACGCCGGTGATCGCGACGGTCGCGGCAGACGAGATAAGTAAGTCCCGACGGGAGATTTCGAGTTGAATGGGGTTATGCATGTACAGGTCCACTTCACGCTCATTGCATGGAGGCGCGTCTATCCGATCCGGTAAAGGCGCCAGCAGGCTAGATAGAGCAGAAACGAGCGATGATTAGGCCTTCCTGCTGCATACCCTTATCGATCTGATTCATGAATGGCGTTCCAACAGGCAAGTGTAAGGTTTATGCCGGCCATACACGCTCAGCCTCTCGTATCATGACCGCCGAAGGGAAGTACGCATCAAATCAGTGGATTGATGCCGTCGAACCCGTTCCCTCTCTACCCTTTTGCGAAGCTGATGTGTCAAGGTGGATAAGGAAACGTTCAAGAGGAACCGCCTTACATGACGACGACAAACGAAATCGCAGACAAGATTGCCGGTGAACATGGCCTTACCAAAGTCCAGAGCAAAGCCGTCGTAGAGGCGGTCTTCGCCTCCATCACGTCGGCCGCCACATCTGGCGCCGAGACCTCGATCCCAGGCTTCGGCAAGTTCAAGGTAAAGGAGACGCCGGAGCGCGAAGGCCGCAATCCGTCAACCGGGGCCACCGTCAAGATCGCTGCTGCAAGGAAGCTCGCCTTCACGCCGGCCAAGGCAGTGAAGGATGCTCTGAACAAGTGATCTTTCGGATCAAGGAGGCCCGCCTTTGAACTGACCCCATTTAGTTGGGCAGTTTAGAAGGCCGGGCTGATTTTTGGGCTGAGTTCTGTACCGTGCAGGGCTCAGCGCCTGCGTTCGCACAAATCTGCAAGGCAGCATCCCCGGCGCGGCACGTTTGCCAGGATGCAGGCATCCGTTCCGTTCGCTGGAGCGGACGTCAAGTCGTTCAATCCTGCGGTGGCACATTGGCCGGATTCCACACCACTTCCCAAAGGTGGCCGTCCGGATCCGTAAAGTATCCAGCGTATCCACCGTAAAACGTTTCCTCAGCGGGCTTTACGATGGCTGCTCCCGCAAGCCGGGCCTGTTCCATGACCTCGTCAACCTCACGGCGATGCGAGACGTTGTGGCCGATCGAGAACGAGGTGCTGCTCGCGGGCGCTTTCGCCAGACCGCTGTCGTGAGCCAGATCATCCTGAGCCCAAATCGCAAGTTTAACCCCGCTGGAAAGGTCGAAGAACGCGACGGCGCCATGCGCGAACTCACGGCCGACGATCCCTTGAGTGGGCAGTTTCAGGCCGTCACGATAAAAGACAAGCGAGCGCTCAAGATGGGCAACACCCAGCGTCACGACAGAAATTCGCGGTTTCATGGACATTCCTCCATCTCAATCAGCTCCGCCAAATCCGAAGTCGACGGGGCTTCGATTTGTAAACAGTACTGCCGAAAAAGTACTGGCGCGCTTGCGTAACACTCAGAGTTGTTTTTTCTTTGACTCTAGGCCGACCGATATCTCAAAGCGTCGACCAGAAGCGCGAATGCGGGCGAAGCCAGGCGGCGGTTTGGATAGTAGAGATGATAGCCAGGAAATGGTGGGCACCAGTCCTCCAGCACCGAAACCAATTTACCCTCCTTCACCAGCGGACCGAGATGATCGTCGGGGAGACACGTCAACCCGATACCGCTCAAAGCGGCGTCGATTATCATCGGCACATCATTGCAGATGAACTGGCCGTCGACGCGGACGTTCAGCGGGCGTGTATCTTTCTCGAATTCCCATGCGTAGAGCCCGCCGAGCGTAGGAAGGCGCAGATTGATGCAGGTGTGCTGCGTCAGGTCGTGAGGTGTCCGAGGCTTCGTATGGCGCTCGAAGTACTGCGGCGATCCGGCAACCACCATGCGAAGCTCCGGTCCGATCCTTACAGCGATCATGTCCTTCTCAACGCCCTCTCCGAGCCGTATGCCAGCATCGAAGCGCTCAGCGGCCAAATCAACGAACCTTTGCTCGATCGATATTTCCACGTTGATTTCGGAAAATTCGGCCATCAGACGTTTCACGGCAGGCATGAGTATGGTCTCGGCCGCGTGTCGACTTGACGTGATGCGTATCGTTCCGGCGGGCCGCTGACGCAACGCGCTCAAGGCATTGATCCTGCTCCGGATGTCATCGAAGGCTGGGCGCAGAGTTTCGGCCAGTTGCTCGCCTGCATCAGTAGGAGAGACATTGCGCGTCGTTCGTGTGAGCAACCGCACGCCCATGCGCTCTTCCAGACGGCGCACGGTGTGGCTCAACGAAGACTGAGATGTTCCGAGCTGTGCAGCCGCGCGGGTAAAGCTACGCTCCTCCGCGACTGCGAGGAAGGCGACAAGATCCCCGAGTTCGTCCCGCTTCATTCATGAATCCACAGCATAGGTCCATGCCGAACCTAGCACCTAATAGATCGTGGCCGCCAGCGCTAATTTGAAGGTCACGCGTTTCATCATCATCGGCGGTTGCGCCATGGCAGGTGTAGCCCGACAGGTCCCACCACGCAAAAATGGAGAATGCAAATGCAGAAACGTGTCCTTGGAAAGAGCGGCCTGGAGGTATCGGCTCTCGGCTTCGGGTGCATGGGGCTGAACTTCAGTTACAGTCACGCCCTGAGCAGGCAGGACAGCGTGGCGCTCATCCGCGCAGCGGTCGAACGCGGCGTGACCTTCTTTGATACTGCTGAGGTCTACGGCCCATTTACCAACGAGCAGATCGTAGGTGAAGCGCTCGCGCCGGCCCGCGACCGCGCGGTCATCGCAACCAAGTTCGGCTTCAACATCGAAGACGGGAAGATGGCGGGACTGAACAGCCATCCCGAACACATACGCGAGGTCTGCGACGCATCGCTGAAGCGGCTCGGTGTCGAGGTTATCGACCTCTTTTATCAGCACCGCGTGGATCCGAACGTGCCGATTGAGGATGTCGCCGGCGCGGTGAAGGATCTGATCGCAAAGGGCAAGGTCAGGCACTTCGGACTGTCCGAACCTGGCGCGCAGACGGTGCGCCGCGCCCACGCCGTCCAGCCCGTTGCGGTACTACAGAACGAGTATTCGCTTTGGACCCGCGGGCCGGAAACCAACGGCATCCTGGCCGCGTGCGAGGAACTCGGTATCGGCCTTGTTCCCTATAGTCCGCTCGGCAAGGGATTCCTCACCGGTGCGATCAGCAAGGAGACGGAGATCGGAGACAATGACTTCCGTAAGATTCTGCCGCGCTTCACTCCTGTAGCGCTTGAAAAGAACCAGGCCCTCGTCGATCTGTTGAAACGCATCGCAGGAGAGAAAAGCGCGACACCGGCTCAGGTCGCTCTGGCCTGGTTGCTTGCCCAAAAGCCGTGGATCGTGCCGATTCCGGGCACCACGAAGCTGCATCGCCTAGAAGAGAATCTCGGAGCAGTCGACGTCACCCTGACGGCCGCGGACCTTACCGAGATCGAGGATGCCGCTGCGACGATCGAAATTGAGGGGGAACGCTATCCGCAACAGCTGATGGCCACTACCGGGCGCTGATGCTTGGACGAGTTGGCGCAGAACTGTGCCCGCCCGTGCGGCAAGATTGGTGCTGGGCGGTCTGGCGCAGTCCGCCGCTTCCTGTCCTACCTGATGGACCAGATACTCGATCGCATCATCGACCCAGGCAAGGTTTTCGCCCGCGAACCGTCGCTTGCCGAAGTCGCCGAAGGCTATGGCGCCATGGACGAATGCCGCACAATAAAGACGCTGCGCAGGTCCAATTGAACGTCGGCGAGGCGCTGCTATTGCGGGACGCGTGCACATAGTCCGGTTCATGAATGGGAGATATGGACCCAATCGGATGCAGCAATCTAATCGAATGGGATTCGTCACCCATCTCTCACACACTAGACGCGACGCGCTACTGGTGAGCTAGCGTTCACGGGAGCAGACCATGGAAGAGGAAAGCCATATGAAGAACATTGCCGCAGGCATCGCCATTTCCGCTCTCGCCGCGGCAGGAGTCGAGGCTCAGGAACGTCGCCGGGTCGCTCCACCCGCCGTCTACGACGTCGCGCCCGGCCTTGCCCACTTCACCGACGATGTACTCTTCGGCGAGGTTTGGGAACGAGCAGAACTTGCACCTCGCGATCGGAGCCTCGTCACCGTCTCGGCGATCATCTCGACCGGCAAGACGGCGCAGATTGGCGGTCATGTCCGACGTGCTCTCGACAACGGCGTGAAAGCCGAAGAGATAGGCGAACTGGTCACCCAGCTCGCCTTTTATTCCGGTTGGCCGAACGCCATCTCCGCCGTAGCAGAGACTAAAACAATATTTGACGAGCGTAACATCGCTCCGGTCAAGAACAGTGTGGCGGCCCGGATTGAGCTTGAGGCTGCCGCCGAGGCGGCTCGCGCAGCGACGGTCAATGCCTCCGTCGCTCCGACCGCCGCTGGGCTTGCCGATCTCACAAACCGCGTGCTTTTCGGGGACCTCTGGCAGCGGCCAGATCTTTCGGCCCGCGACCGCAGCCTGGTTACGATGTCGGCGTTGATTGCTATTGGACAACCGGAGCAGCTTTCTTTCCATGCGAACCGGGCGATGGACAACGGCTTGACCCGCGCAGAAGCATCTGAGGTCGTAACCCAGGTTGCCTTCTACGCGGGTTGGCCACGAGCCATGTCCGCAGTGCAGGCGCTCCAGCGGGTGTTCGACAGTCGCAAGACCGCCTCTCAAGCAGCAGCGGCCTGGGCCGACCTTAAGATAACCCGCGTGGACCAGGGCCGGGCCAGAGCTCCCGAACAATATTTCACGGGCGAGGTTGAGACCTCCGGCTTCTATCGGGGCGATGCGCCCGCCCGCATAGGCGGAGCGACAGTGTCCTTTCCGGCCGGGGCCCGTACGGCATGGCACACCCACCCGCTCGGTCAAACGCTCTTCATCGTCTCCGGCCGCGGCTGGGTTCAGACAGAAGGAAAGCCTATCGAGCAGGTCGGACCGGGCGACGTGGTCTGGATACCGCCGCTGGTCAAGCACTGGCACGGCGCGTCGGCAGGCGAGCCGATGACGCATTTTGCCGTCGCCGAAGCCCTAAATGGCAGTTCGGTCACCTGGCTGGAGAAGGTTTCCGACGAAGACTACAGCAAGGGTCGCGAAATCGATTGACTGGCCGGCGGAGCCTGAACGAGGAATCGATGCGGAACAGGATCTGACGACGAACTCTTCCAAAGGCTCTGTCTCTGAGCAGCCGGCTTCACGCGAGCAGGCCGGCGTTCTTAGGGGCTTGGGCCATAAGGTGAGCGTGGGCACCCGCGCAATCCAAAAAAGCTCCACGAACTGGGTGGGCATTTTCTGCGGCAAATCATCCTCGCAATTACGGAAGCAAATTCCACAAATGCAACGTGAGCGCCGGGGTTGGAGCGTTCTCTGGCTCCCGCCATCATGGCGGGTTCGTTTTAGGCTGCCGGTTCAGTGAGACGGGCTTTAGACGGGAGGGCAACGGAAGAATTGCCCTCCCGCGAACAATCAGGCGGCTTCTGCTGAAAAACGCGCAAATAGCGGCTTAAGGCGGGGATGACGCACCGCCTGAGGCGGATGAATCTCGACGGTCCGGCCGGATTTCGTCTCACGCCTGAGCCATTCGCTGATGGTCTCCGCACTGGTGTGATCAATATAAAGCAGGTGTTTGCCGATGATATTGACTTTACGGCCTTCGGGCAGCCCTTCGAGCGTGCTGAGCAGCACCGGCACGTCCTTGCAGGTGACCGCTCCGCCCAGCCGGACATGAATTTCATCGTCGACCTCGGAATGCCTGATTGCGAGCTTTCGGCGCAGATAAGGAAGAACCTCTAGGATCGACAGCGCAAGGCCGAGCGCCACCCCGACCAGCAGGTCCTGCAGGACGACCATGGCCACCGTGACGGCCCAGATTCCAACCGGCATGAGACCATGATGTTCGAACAGGTGGCGCACATGGTGAAGGCTGATCAGCCGCCAGCCGGTGACGAGCAGCACGGCGGCGAGCGCCGTCAAGGGTACCATTTCCAGCAATCCCGGCAAAAGCGCAACAAGGCCCAGGATCCATACGCCGTGCAATACTGCCGAGGCGCGCGTGCGAGCCCCAGCCTGGATGTTGGCTGATGAACGGACGATAACACCGGTGATAGGCAATGCCCCGAGCAATCCGCAAAGCCCGTTACCGACGCCTTGGGCGAAGAGCTCCTTGTTGAAGCGCGTGCGTCCCCCGTCATGCATGCGGTCGACGGCGGCGGCCGAAAGAAGCGTTTCGGCGCTCGCAATGACGGCAATCATCAGGATCGTCAAGATAATGCCGGGCTGCGCCAGCTGGCTAAAATTCTCGACCGTCGGCATCGATATGCTCTCTGCCAGTGAGGCAGGCACTTCCACACGGGCGATCGGGAGTTCAAGTGTTGTCGTCAGGACCGTCGCGGCAGCAACTCCGACAAGCGCCCCCGGAACCAGCGCCAGCCATTTGGGCCGGAATTGTTCCCAGCAGACCATGGCGAGGAGGGCGATGAGACCGACCAGCAGCGCGACGGCCTCGTTGGTCACGCTGGCGCCCCACAATCTACCGACACTCTCGTTTATCGCGGTGACATTCTCGATACCACCTGCGGCAGGCTTGGCATCCATGAGCACATGGACCTGTCCGAGGATGATCAAAATGCCGATGCCGGCCAGCATGCCATGAACGACGGCCGGCGAAATTGCTCTGAACCAGGAGCCGATCCTCAGGAAACCCGCCATGATCTGCAGGAGGCCGACAACGAGCAGCACGGGACCGAGCATGGCAATGCCATACTGTTCGACGAAGCCGAAGACGATGACGGCAAGACCGGCGGCAGGCCCGGAGACCTGAAGAGGCGAGCCTGCCAGCAGGCCGACGACGAGGCCTCCTATGATACCGGAGATAAGCCCCATGGCCGCTGGTACCCCGGAGGCGATCGCAATTCCCAGGCAGAGCGGAATGGCGACAAGAAAAACCACCAGGGACGAAGCGAGGTCGCGCGATAATGCAGAGCCGTTGTTTATCATGGCGCTACTCCCCGGCAAGCGTTGCGGCAACCCGCGGCATGACATGCGGGTGATCTCGTCCTGTGATGGCGACCGGCAGCGGCTCCCCCTCCTGCACCTCGGTAAACGTTGCCAAGACCCCGTCATAGACTTGCACCTCGCCCGTCCCAATGTCGAAGAACCAGCCGTGCAGCGTGATCTCGTTGGTCGCAAGCTTCGCAGCTACCGACGGATGGGTCTTTAAATGGTTGAGCTGCACGACGACGTTTTCCATTGCCACCGCGCGCACGCGGTCAGTTTCGGAGAGATCGTCGGGATAGGCTTGGCAAACAATCGAATAGGCGGCGTGGCTGTGCCGCAGCCAGGCTGCGACATTCGGCATTGGTTCCAGAATTTCCGGATGGCACAGCCCTTTCATCGCCCCGCAATCGGAGTGACCGCAGACAACAATGTCGCTGACGCCGAGCGCCAGGATCGCATATTCGATTGCGGACGAAACCCCACCATTGAGGGTCGAGAATGGGGGAACAATATTGCCAGCATTGCGGCAGACGAAGAGATCACCGGGACCGGACTGCGTAATCGTTTCCGGCATCACTCGGCTGTCGGCACAAGATATCATCAGGGCATGTGGCTGCTGGCCTTCGCGCGCCAGCTTGCGGTAAAGCGCCGAGTGATTCGGAAACACGGCGCCACGAAAATTGGAGATACCTTTCAGGAAATCACCCATATATCGGATCCTCTCTCTGGCCGGACGTCGGACTGGGAGGATGTCTCTCATCCGGCGGGTTGCAGAAGCGATGTGTTCGCACGTGCACAATAAAGGGCGGGACGAGAGCAAAAAAAGAGTCTCGCAGCATATTGCGTCGCAACATTTTTTGAACAAGACGTGATCTGGCCGATTGCCGCTCACGTCGCGAAGTCCAAGATCGAACGAATGCGATCCACGCCTTCGCGCGGGGATCCCGCCGCCGAATTCGCGGTGATTCGCAGATGCCCTTATTCCGACGGACACTACCGCATCATGATCCAGCAGGATCTTAAGACGGGTATCTCATGCCCGATGCAGTTGGGGGTGAAAGTCCGACAGGACGGGACATAGAGCAAGAGGGAACATCAGCCTGATATGGGGGGCTTGAGTGGAGGTCCCACGAACTGGACTGGCAACTCCCATAGAACAGAAATTCTGGCCGCAGGGGTGGTGCCGTCCCGCTTGAGCGACAACGCAAGCGTCATCGGCTGCTCAGCAAATACGGTGAAGCCAGTGCAGAACGGCTATGAAATTTCGGCTGTGTCCGCCTCAAGCCCCGACCGCCAAGACGGACCGCCGCTCCTGCCCGCCTTCTCCGCCATGCGGATTTCGTATGCCTTACCCCAGTTTGCCATCACGGTCACGGCATGGTTGAGGCTGCGGCCGAACTCGGTCGCGGAATATTCCACCCGCTGCACCTTCCCCGGAAACACCTCGCGGCTGATGAGATCGTCCGCCTCCATCTCGCGGAGCTGCTGGGCAAGCACCTTCTCGCTGATCCCTGACAGGATGCGCCTTAGCTCGCCAAAGCGGCGCGGCGAGAGATTGATCTCCCAGAGGATGTCGGTCTTCCACTTGCCACCGATCACGTTGAGCGCACTGGCAAAGCCGCAATCGTCGTCCGGCAGGCGTTTCATTTCCGTTCTCCCCTTACTGCAGAGTAACCGCTTACCTGAAGGTACGCAATTTACCTCTCCGACTCGCAGCCGTATCAAATGACGTCTCAAATATTGGAGTTCAATTCGATGACGACAATAGGGTTCTTCGGCGCGGGCCGGATGGGAGCTTCACTTGTTCGAACGCTCGCAAAATGCGGCCATGAGGTGCATGTCTGGAACAGAACGGCGGCGAAGGCGGAAGCGCTTGCGCCGTTCGGTGTGCAGCCGAAGCCAACGCCGGAAGCAGCGGCGGCTGAGGCCGAGATCGTCTTCGTCAACCTTCTCGACTATGCTGCCTCCGACGCACAGCTGAGAAAGCCGGAGGTCACACAGATGCTGAAGGGCAAGCTCCTGGTGCAGCTCACCTCGGGCTCCCCAAAAGCGGCCCGCGACACCGGCGCCTGGGCGACCGGCCACGGGATCGCCTATCTCGACGGGGCCATTATGGCGACACCAAATGTCATCGGAGAACCCGACACGCTGATCCTCTTCGCCGGGTCGAAGTCGCTTTACCAAAAGAACGAAAGGGTATTTGTGGCGCTCGGCGGCAAATCCGCCTTCCTCAGCGAGGATTTCGGGGCTGCATCGGCCCTCGACAGCGCCCTTCTTGGGCAGATGTGGGGCACGTTGTTCGGCACGCTTCAAGCGCTCGCCATTAACCGAGCAGAAAACATCAATGCCGATACCTACGCGACCTACCTCAAGCTCGTCCAGCCGGTCATCGACGGGGCCGAGCGGGACCTCCTGCAACGGGTCCGCGACGGCCGCGACGGCGGTGACGATGAAACATTTGCAACAATCGCTGCTCACAATGTCGCTCTCCAGCATCTACGGCATATCAACGCCGATCGCGGCCTGAACCCGGTCCTTGCCGACGCCTACGACAGCCTCTTCAGAACCGCCATCCAAAATGGTCACGTCGGCGACGATTTCGCCATACTGGCCCGTTTCATGAGGGCGCCATGACCGGTGCGGAAAAGCCCGTCGTCCGCACGGCGTGCTGTTCCTGCGGCAGCCTGAAGCTGACCCTCCGCGGGGCGCCGGAAAGGGTCTATGCCTGCGCTTGTCTGGACTGCCAGAAAGCGACTGGCTCGGCATTTTCCTACCGGGCGCGTTATCGCAAACAGGCCATCATCGCCGACGACGGCAAGCGAGGACGCTTCCGGCGCTTCACCGACAAGGGCCGTTGGATGGATCAGATCTTCTGCCCGAATTGCGGCACGCTGATCTACATGGAGGCGGAGGTGCTGGACGAGCAGATCGTCGTCTCGATTGGCTGTTTCGCCGAGCCAGATTTCGCGCCGCCAGCTGCGATCTTCTGGTCACGGCGCCGCCATTGCTGGTACGAGCCGAACCCAAAGATCCAGCTTGTCGAGTAGCCTCAATGCACTGCGACCGCCGCGCTCAAACATTGTAAGCGGTCTACCGGCCCGAACCCATCCGCCGTGCTGCCATCAGCGATCCCTCAATGGCAATATGGGTCAAGGGGTGCCGTTGTCCTTGCATAGTGTTTCGGTTTTGCATTTGGCCCGATGGCCTTCTCCAACACGTCACTGGAACCTTCATCGAGGAGGGACCGAGCCGGCAAGACTCTATTGCCCGCCTCTCGCGGCTTGGGTTTCAGCTTCTTCCGCGGTTTCCTCTCGCGGCCGCCTCAATCTGGGTACCGATCGAATATTGGAAGCACGTGGATGTGCTCGGACCAGGGCAAGCGTTCCGCAACCTGAACCTGAATGTCAGGGGCAACCATCGTTGGGTCGTCGAGGGTGGCAATTTGCACGTCGACGATCCCGGGGATGAGGGCTTCGTTCACATAGATAAGGCCTGTTCCGCATGTCGCGCAGAAATGTCGGTGCGCTTGGCCGTTGGATGACCAGATGCGAGGTTCGCCTTTGGTAATTCGGAAGCTGCCGGCCGCTACCCCCATCCAGCCGACCATCGGCGCACCAGACGAACGACGACAGTCCTCGCAGTGGCAGATCGCAGCATGAACAGGTCGATCTGACTCATATCGAACGGCGCCGCAACGGCAACCGCCAGTGAGTCGGTTGTTGGAGCCGGCTTCAACCATTTCCAGGTCCTCCCAATCCTTGACCTCATCTGATTGCGCGCTATAGCACGAAATCGCCACTCTTGCCTTGACCGCTGGGCGAATTTCTCATGGGAATCCGCGCGCGAGTAACTTTCATCAAGACTGGAGACAAGTCACAATGCAAGTGGCCGCATAGCACCGACCAATCCCGACGATCGGGGACCGGATCGAAGCACTTTCGATGACGTCACCCGTTTCGACGCGCAGACGCATAAAGCTCTTACCCGCCGTTGATGCCAGTTCAACGCTGAAGCCTGGTCAGTGCTTGACCTTTCCAATCCCCCGGTCGCACTCACCAGGCTTTGCTTTGGTTTTTGCCTTTCGGCGACGATCGACAGGAACAGTGCCGCCGACGTCGTCGCTCTCCTTGAACCGTCCTTTTCATTGCGCCGGACATAGCGTTCGTCGCTGCCTGTGCCGACCAGTTCGGCCTTGGTCATGTCATTCATCCGTCAGTTGCGACCGACATAGAACGCACGCCGTGGCAAAAAGATGCATCGAATCAAGACCATGATATTGACTCGGAAAACGAGCCGCGGCGCAGGGCAAGTCATTGAAATTAGATTCGTTTCGAATCGGAACAATCGATGAGTGATTCAGTTGATTCGCGATGATTGGAGTCAGGAGTCCGCGTAAATGGTTACCCCGCGAGCGAACTGGAAGGGCTACGTCAAGTTCGGTGAAGTTGCGTTTCCAGTCGCGCTTTACACGGCTGCCTCGTCCTCCGAGCGGATTGCCTTCAATACCTTGAACCGCAAGACCGGCAATCGCGTCCGCCGCGAATTCGTCGACAGCGAAACCGGAGATCCGGTGGAGCGCGAGGCACAGGTGAAGGGTTTCGAGATCGAGGACGGGCGTTTTGTTGTCCTCGAACCCGAAGAAGTTGCAGCGGCGATTCCAAATAGCGACAAGACACTGAAGGTCGAGGCATTCATTCCTTGCAACGAGGTCGACGACGTCTATTTCGACAAACCTTATTATCTGGCGCCCGACAAGATGGGGAGCGATGCGTACAAGCTCCTGCGCGACGGCATGAAAAAAGCCAAGGTCGCAGCAATTGCTCGCGCGGTCCTGTTTCGGCGCCTGCGCACCCTCCTCATCCGGCCGCACGGTAAAGGCCTGATTGGATCGACGTTGAACTACGACTACGAGGTGCGTTCATCCGAAAAGGCGTTCGAGGAGATGCCGGACCTGAAGATTGAAGGCGAGATGCTGGAGCTGGCAAAGCACATCATCAACACCAAGAAGGGTGAGTTCGACCCGAAACAATTCGACGACCGCTACGAGGAGGCGGTGGCCGAGCTCGTGAAAGCAAAGATGGAAGGCCGCACGCTGCCGAAGAAGAAGGCACCCCCGGCATCCAAGCCGAGCGATCTTCTGCAGGCCCTGCGTGAAAGTGCCGGAATGTCCACGCCTGCCAAGAGCAAACGCACCGCGGCCAACGCCAACGCCGGCAAAGGCCGGCAAAAGGCCAATAGCGCCGCCGCGTCCACGGCCCGTCGCACTGCTGGCGCCCACCAGCGTCGTGCTGGCTGATCGAAGAGGACACCATGGCTCTCCGCCCTTACTGGAAAGGCTATCTGAAGCTTTCGCTGGTTACCTGCCCGGTACAGATGATGCCGGCCACGTCGGAAAACGAAAAGGTGCGCTTCCACACGCTGAACCGGCAAACCCACAATCGCGTCGTGAGCCACTATGTCGATTCCGTCACCGGCAAAGAGGTGAAGGACGAAGACGAAGTCAAAGGTTACCAAAAAGGCGAGAACGACTATGTCATTCTCGAAGACGAGGAACTCGAAAATGTTGCACTCGAGAGCACCAAAACCATAGACATCGAGGTGTTCGCGCCGCGCGATAGCGTTGGATGGATCTGGCTCGATACGCCTTACTACCTGTCGCCGGACGATCCAGTCGGCCAGGAAGCCTTCTCGGTCATTCGCGACGCCATGGCGGCCGAGAATATGGTCGGTATTTCAAGACTTGTCATCTCGCGGCGGGAACGCGCTGTCATGCTTGAGCCGCGCGGTAAGGGCATCGTGCTCTGGACACTGCGTTACGGGGATGAGGTCCGCGACGCCGAGACCTATTTCGAGAAGATCGATGACGAGATGACCGACAATGAGTTGATGCCCCTCGTTCAGCAACTCATCAAAAAACAGACACAACCCTGGAACCCGAAGATGGCCTCCGACCCCGTCCAGGATAAGCTTCTCGACATCATCGAGGCGAAGAAGAAGCTGATTAAGAAGGCCCCTAGGGCAAAGCCGAAAGGCAAGGACAAGGAAGAGCCGGCGCCAACCAACGTCATCAACATCATGGATGCATTGCGCAAATCGGTCGAAGCTGAAAACCACCCGGAGAGGCAGTAGCCTCATGACGCGCCCGCGCCGGCCCTCTTTGCCATTGCTCGACGTGTCCCGTTCTGCACTCCAGTCGCGTCCGATCCGCAAGCGCGATCCTGACCAGCCGAACCTGCCCTTCGATCCGATGCCGCAGCGCGTGGAACCCTGCCTCGCGCTGCTCAAGAGCGTGGTTCCGGTGGGACCGGATTGGCTTTACGAGGTGAAGTGGGACGGTTACCGGCTCGCGATCCATATCGAACCAAAGGGTGTGAGTATCATCACCCGCGGCGGCCATGACTGGACCCACCGCTTTCCCTCGATCGCGACGGCGGCAAAGGGCCTCGGGGTGACGACCGCCATTCTCGACGGCGAGGCCGTTGTTCTCGACGATCAGGGCCGGTCGGACTTTGGCGCTTTGCAGCGTTCGCTCGGAGGTCGGGGCGGCAAACGGATCTCGAGCGAGTCCATCCTATACGCCTTCGACCTTCTCTATCTCGATGGACACGATCTCACTCGCACCGAGCTTGCCGTGCGCCGGCGCCTTCTTGAAGATCTGATACCAGAAGGCAGCAATGAGACCATACGCCTTTCCGAAGCGATAGAACTGCCAGCCGAAGATCTCCTTGAGCACGCATGCCAGGTCGGCCTGGAAGGGATCATAGCCAAGCATCGGGATCAACCTTACCGCAGCGGCCGGACTGGCGACTGGCTGAAGATCAAGTGCGTCCAGAGCGAAAGCTTCATGGTCGTCGGCTACGAACAATCGGCCTCAGCGCGCGGCGGCATCGGCAGTCTGTTATTGGCCGGCAAGAAGGGCTTCGACTGGGTTTATGTCGGGTCGGTCGGCACCGGTTTCACCAGGAGCGATGCCGAGCACTTGAAAAAGACGCTCGATCAGCTGAGAACGAACAAGCCCGTGGTTCCTCTCAAGGGCAAGCGCTTCGTCTTCGTGCAGCCGACACTGATCGCCGAGATCGAATTTCGCGGCTGGACGCACGACCGCAATCTACGACACGCTTCCTACAAAGGGCTTCGGGAGGTCCAGGACAACGCGGCCGTCTTCGATGTGACGGATTGGTGATGGAAACAGATCACACCGTTGGCGGCGGGACAGGCAATCAGCGCTTCGCGGGAGCTGTTCGCGCGAAGGGCCGGCGATTGCTTCCCGATGGCACGGCACGTCAGTGATGACGAAAAGCCACTTCTCAAGCGCGAGCTGGATTATTGGCATGCACGGCATGCCAGCATGAAACCAACTATGGCGAAAAGCCAGCCCCCATGCGTTTTGGCATGACGGCAACTCAGGCCATGACCATCAAGGCAATATGAGCCGCAGCAGAGTGATTGGACATGCCGCTCATGCGGCGGCTCTTGTTCGGCCCAAACGCTTAATCGCCTGCTCCAGCGGCCGCTGGGCATCACAATAGCCTTGCCAGGCCGACGTCTTTGCGAGCAGAACCGGCACAGTCCTGACCGTGAATCGCTGCGGATCGAGGTGGGATTTGACCTGCGTCCATGTCAGCGGCATCGAGACGGTGGCGCCTGCTCGGGCCCGTGGTGACAATGGTGCAACCGCCGTCGCCATGCGGTCATTGCGCAAATAGTCGAGGAAGATCCGGCCGTCCCTCAAGCTCTTGGTCATCTTGATCAGATAGAGTTCGGGATTGTCGCGCGCCATCTGCTGGCAGACGGCATGCGCAAACCCTTTCGCCTCCGGCCAGGAGAGCGGCTTGCGCTTGTTGATGGCAAGCGGAGTGACCACATGAAGGCCCTTGCCGCCAGTTGTCTTACAGAAACTGATCAGTCCGAGTTCCTCGAGCCTGTCACGCATATCGCGGGCTGCTGAAACGACTGTGGAAAAGGGTACGTCCGGACCAGGATCGAGGTCGAAGACGAGGCGTCCCGGCACTTCCGGCTGCTTCGGCTCGCAATTCCAAGGATGCAGTTCGACAGCACCGATCTGAGCGACGGCTGCCAAACCCTCGACCCGGTCGATCTGCAGATAAGGCTTCTTGTCACCGAAGACCTTCACCAGTTCGAGAAGGCTCGAGGTGCCAGGCATGGCATGTCGCTGGAAAAACTGCTCACCACCGATCCCGTCAGGCGCTCGGATAATGGAGCAGGGCCGCCCCTTGATGTGCTCGATCATCCAGGAACCGACGGCTTCGTAATAGCGGGCCAGCTCTTCCTTGGTGACGGGTCCCTTGTCATTGGCATCCGGCCACAGCGGCTTGTCCGGGTTGGAGATCAGCACGCCCATCACCTCCGCCTTAACACCCTTCCGCCGCGTTGACCTAGACCCCGTAGATGCCTGAGCCGGCCGGGGCACGTCGGTCTTGGAAGGCTTCGCCGGCCGTTCGGCCTCGACTTCCTTGGCCGGCTTGTCATCGCGCAGTCCCTTAAAAGCAGCTTGGCGGACAAGACCGTCAGCGGTCCAGCCTGCGAATTCGATTTCCGCCACGAGTTCGGGCTTCAGCCAAGTGATTTCCGCCCCCTTCTTCGGCGCGCCGATGCCATTAAAGGGCGATTTCGTCGTCTCGAGCGCCTTTAACTTCGGAAGCAACGTTTCCACTTTCTTCGCGCCGTATCCGGTACCGACGCGGCCGACATAGACGAAGTTGTCGCCGTAGTAGACGCCGACCAACAAGGATCTGAACTTGCCATTCGTCTTGGCATAAGCCCCCAGCACGACCTCGTGGCCGGCCCGACATTTGGATTTGGCCCAGGTTTCGGTTCGGCCAGATTGGTACGGCGCATCCACCTGTTTCGAGATGATGCCTTCCAGCGACAGCTTGCACGCAGATCTGAGGACCGCGTCGCCGCCAGTTTCGAAATGCTCGACAAACCGAATGCGGGGATTGTTGCCTGCCTCGGCCAGCAGGGTCTGCAACCGCGCCTTCCGATCTACGACTGGCAGAGATCGTAGATCCTCACCACCGTCGTAAAGAAGATCGAATGCGAAGTAGACGAGATCGCCGGCTTTGCCTTCCGAAAGCGCCGCTTGCAGGGCTGCGAAATCGGGCGCGCCATTCTCGTCGAGGGCGCAGATCTCACCATCGATAATCGAATCGGGCAGTGCAGATGCCGCCTCGCTTATTTCGCGATATTTGGCTGTCCAGTCGAGGCCCTTGCGGGTCTTCAGCGTCGCCTCACCGTCCAGCACGCGCATCTGGATCCGGTAACCGTCGAACTTGATCTCGTGGATCCAGCCCTTGCCCGCGGGGGGGCGCTCCAGGGTCTGACAGAGCTGTGGCTCGACGAAGTCAGGCAGGTCGACAGGCGAAACCTGCGCCTTGCCGTCGCGCACATCCGATTTTCGCTGGTCAGCGGCTAGGCCTTGATGGCTGTCCCAGACCGCATCAGCCTGAACGTCGCCTCCCGCAACGATGAAAGGTTTGGGCTTGCGCCCTTTGCCAGCGGCGATCATCTCCATTGTTCGGCCGGAGGCGACCGATGTGTCATTCTCCTCCAGGATCGCCGCGCCATTCTCCTCGACCGAGAACGCGTCATGGTGCTTGATCAGCAGCCAGTTGGTTCGCTTGCCACGTTCGCGGTCGTTGCCCATGCGCACCAGCACGAAGCCGCCATGCAGGCGTTTGCCTTCGAGGGTGAATTTGAAGTCGCCCTTTTCCAGAGCTTGCTTCGGGCTCTTCTTTCCTTCCGGCTTCCAATAGCCACGGTCCCATAGCATCACAGTACCGCCGCCATACTGGCCTTTCGGGATAGTCCCTTCGAAATCGCCATAATCGAGTGGATGGTCCTCCACCTCGACCGCTAACCGCTTGTCGTGCGGGTCGAGGGACGGACCCTTCGTCACGGCCCAGGACTTGAAGACCCCATCGAACTCGAGCCTGAGATCGTAGTGAAGGCGGGTCGCGTCGTGTTTCTGGATGACGAAACGAGGGCGATTGCTGCGCGCAATGCGCGCTTCACCGCTCGGCTCAGCGGTCCTTTGAAAATCGCGCTTCGATCGATAGGTCGATAGTTTGTCACTGGCCATGGTTGTTCCCGAAAACAGCGTCCGACAGCGGAATGCTCCTTGGCAGCTGGAAGTTCCATGATGGCGTTCCTGCAGCCGATCATCGGAAAACAGGAAGCTCGTACCAGGCCTCGCCTCTTCGGAGACGAGGCCATCACCGATGCCCTAGATAATGGCTACACGTGCTGGCCGGGCCGGATGGATGGACGGCCTTCTCTTCCACGGGGCCATGACGGCAGGCATGCCGGCTTCGAGGCAAGCCGCCAGGAACGCCTCGCGCGCGATCACCGCGGGAATGGTTCCGTTGAGGGCACCCCGGCACGTCTTCACCGCGCGCTCGTGGCGCTCTCCGTGGCGCAGTGGCCATTCGTTTTCGAGAAAATCCAACGCGTCGTATGCGCCTGTGAAGATCCGCTCCAAACCGCATCGCAGCCGAATCCTTACCGGCCGGGTCCATGGAACATCGTTCAGCGGCATCTTTTCCTCCTTTCATGCCACCAATGATCCTGACGAAATGATATTGGGAATTGTCTCCGGCTGTTCAAGACCGTAAGGCCAACCAGATCATCGCGCCGTTGTTCAGGGAACCTGCTCGGTTCCGTCAGCCGATCTCCCGGAAGGTAATGGAATAGCGAAGCTGCTCGACAGGCGGGATCGAGTGCTCCCATTCGTTCCGGGCGGGACCCGACAGCAGGTAGACCGAGCCCGGCTCGACAATCACCGACACACGCTCCCAGTTCGGGCCGGCGCGGCGCCTCAGCCTGAAAGTACACGGCGACAGCAATGAGACACCGACGACCCTGCCGAACACCTTTTTGTCTTTATGCCAGCCGATCGGCGCACCCGGCGCATATTCGGTAATCAGCGCCTGTTGCAAGCCATCGGGTTCGATACCGGCGAAAGCGGCCGCAAGGGAGCGCACGGGCAAAAGGAACGGCGGCACGTCGTCAATGCGCCTCACCCGCTCCCTATCGAAGTCATACTTCCAGCCATAGGAGATGACCTTTCGTTTGCCCTCAAAGCCATGAAAGTCGAAGGGTTTCAGAGGCAATTGTCTTATCTCTCGAAGCAGATCCGACTGGACCGCCTCGGGAACGACGGCGGGTTGATAGCGGAAGCCCTGGGGCAACCGCGCCTCCGCTTCAGCAAACAAGTCTCCTTGCGGCGAAATGCTCATGGTCAATTCCTCGCCGGCGTGTCAGTGGACACTCGGCGTTTTGACGACTGCGGCGAAATCTTCTGCCACCAGTTCGCTGATCGCAATCAGGACTTCCTCGGCCGAGAAGCCAGAACCAATCGTAGTGCGGATCAGATCCTGCAGATCAGGCTCGACGACATCGCGGCAATCGTCGAGCCGCTCGTCCGAGATTGTAATACTGTGCAATTCTTCCATCGTTCGACCTTTCAAGGTTTCGGCTGGGCTCAATGTGCCGGCGGGCCAAAATCATTTACTGGCAGACGCTCGGCGCACGGCGATAGGGAACGGGCCCTTGCGCTGCACCCTGCAACTGCTTCTCCCTTATTATTGTGGTGAATGTTCAGCCGAGTTGCTCGGCAATGATCGCCTCCACTTCCCTGCGCGTTAGAAGGCAGGGGTACGGCTTCCAGTTGTTGTCCGGCCGAGCGACGACGTCACCGCGCTCGCGCGGCTTCATGGCCGCAGGCGCGGTAGCAATGCTTGTCTGGTTCAATCGAGTACCTTAGCAGCACGGGCGGCCACACCTCGGCCGCCCTTTTAGCACGCGGATTGTCGACCTCATCAGGACGCACGCCGCGTGGTGTGGGATTATGTGGGTGATTGCCAAAAGATAAGAGGTGCCGGTCTGCATTACAAGGCGGTGCACAGCCGCGGACACAGATGGGTGAATGGAGGTGCTCAACCTTGCATGGTATGTCGTTGACCCCCGGCCCTGAACGCCGGGGTATCCCGCGTTGGTTCAGGATGGCGAAGACGACAGAGAGGGTCGGTTGCCGGAGAACGCGCGAGGCTGGATAGTCTCGAGCTCATCGGTGGAATCGTAAAGTGATGGTCCACGGCGGTGATCTGCCGCACAATCACCAGCACAACATAAAAACTGGCTCGCCTCTCGTAGGATCAATCTGCACAGATTAGGCGCCTCAAACGGATCAGAACTGGAGTCTGGCTCACTGCGATTGAACGTGAACGTCAGTGCTGGCTCTAAGCACATTTTCGATCAAGGCTCACAACTGCTTCAGAATGATTTCCGAAGCCTTCTCCGCGATCATAATCACCGGTGAGTTCGTGTTGCCGGAGACAATCGTCGGCATGATAGAGGCGTCGACGATACGCAATCTATCGAGCCCGTGCACGTTCAGCGTCGGATCCACCACCGCCAAAGTGTCATTCCCCATCTTGCATGTGCCGACTGGGTGAAAAATGGTCGTCGCGATGTCGCCTGCCCTGCGGATCAAATCCTCGTCGCTGTCGTGCTCCCGACCGGGAAGGATTTCCTGCGGCCGGAAGCGGGCGAGCGCCTTCGTTTTCATAAGGCTTCGAGCGTGGCGGATGGACCGTGCCGCCAAAATCCGGTCGCCGGCGGTGGAGAGATAATTCGGGCGGATTTCTGGCGGCAGCGCCACCTCGCGCGTCGTCACATGCACCGTGCCGCGGCTTTCGGGCCGGAGATTGCACACGGACACCGTTACAGCCGGATAGCGATGGAGCGGTTCGCCAAGACGGTCGGTGCTGAGCGGTTGGACATGGTACTCGAGATCGGCCGTCGCGACGGCCGGATCGCTCTTGGCAAAGATACCGAGCTGACTTGGCGCCATGGAGAGCGGGCCGGACCGGCCGATGGCATATTGCAAACCCATGCCGACGCGGCTGAAAAGACTGTGATAGAGCTGGTTCAATGTGCGCGCGCCTTCAATCTTGAAAACCGTGCGGATCTGAAGGTGGTCCTGAAGGTTTTCTCCGACACCCGGAAGGTCGTGGTGGACGGGAATGCCGTTGGCCGAGAGCACCTCTGGCCGGCCGACGCCCGACAACTCCAGGATCTTCGGAGAGTTGATCGCGCCAGCCGATAGCACGACTTGTCGGGATGCGCGAGCGACGCAGAGGCGGCCGCGATGCTGGAAGCGCACGCCGGTGACCGTCTTTCCGTTGAATTCAAGCCGCTCAGTTTCCGCGCCTGTGAGCAGGCGCAGATTCGTGCGTTTCATCGCCGGCCGCAGGAAGGCTTTTGTTGTGTTCCAGCGCACGCCGCCGCGCTGGTTGACCTCGAAATAACCCGAACCCTCGTTGTCACCATCGTTGAAGTCCCCGGTCTTCGGAATGCCTAGTTCTTCGGCCGCGTCGCGAAAGGCGTCGAGAATCGGCCAGGAGAGGCGCTGGCGCTCGACGCGCCATTCGCCGCCGGCGCCGTGCGTGGCGGACTTGCCACGATAGTTATCTTCCGACTTCAAGAAGTAGGGCAGTACGTCGTCCCAGCCCCAGCCCACATTGCCGGCCTGCCGCCAGCCGTCGTAGTCGGCGGCTTGCCCGCGCATATAAATCATGCCGTTGATCGATGAGCAGCCCCCGAGCAGCTTGCCGCGCGGATAGTTCAGCGCGCGGCCGTTGAGGCCGGCTTCCGCGGCCGTCTTCATCATCCAGTCGGTGCGCGGGTTGCCCATGCAATAGAGATAGCCAATCGGCACATGGACCCAATGGTAGCGATCCGAGCCGCCGGCTTCGAGCAGCAGGACCCGGTTCTTCGGATCGGCCGACAGACGGTTTGCCAGGACGCATCCGGCCGAGCCGGCACCAACGACGATGAAATCGTAGCTGCCTTCGTCCACCGGCATTTCAGTGCTATTCATGGTCATGCCGCAGCTCCCGCCACCTGGTCTTTGGCTGCCGAAAGCCGCCGCCAGAGGGGGGTCATCGCTTCGGCAATATCCCTGTACAGTGCATAGCGCCTGTTGTAGTGCGCCGTCAGCGCATCGTTCGGCTCGTAGTGCCGTTCGACCCGCACCATGGCATTCGCCCCTTCCGTGAAATCGGCAAAGAGGCCGACGCCCGTTCCCGCCGCAATCGCCGCGCCCAACGCGCCCGTTTCCCGCGAGACAGCGACGGAAACCGGCATACCCAGCACGTCGGCGAATATCTGCGGCCAGAGGCGGCTGCGCGATCCGCCGCCCGACAGCACGGCCTCGTCGAAGATGGCGCCCGCCTTGCGGATCGTCTCGATGTGCTGACGATGCCCGAAGGCGACACCTTCCAGAAGCGCGCGAACCAGGTGCCCCTTGCCATGCCAGCCCGCAACTCCATAAAAGCCCGCGCGCGCATGGCCGTCCTGCTGGGCGCCGTAGAGGTAGGGATGGTAGACTGGATCGTCGGACGACGGCTCGATCGCAGCCGCCAAAGCGCAGCAGCCGTCGAAGGGCGATACGCCATCGTGATGTTCCCCCTCGAAGAACTCCCTTACCAGCCATTCGAGATTGGCGGCCGAGGTCGCGCTGTTTTCCATCGCCATGTAACGGCTACGGTCGAAGGTCGCGGACATGAAGACCGGCCCGTCGAGGGCGGGGCGATCGATGATCACCTGGTTGATGCTCCAGGTGCCTGCGATGATCGAGGCGCTGCCCGTACGCGAGACGCCCGAGCCGAGTGCAGAGGCGACGACGTCGAACAACCCGCCGATGACTGGCGTGCCGGCTGCAAGCCCGGTTTGCGCTGCGACCTCTTCAGTCACGGTGCCAGCGATGTCGGCGCTTTCGATGAGCGGCGGCAGCAGGTTCATGCAGTCGGCCAGGCCATAGGCAGCCATCAGCGTCCGGTCGTACCGGCGGGCGGCGAGATCGAGCAGGCCGGCGCCGGACATGTCCGAGACCTCGCTGACGCGACGGCCGGTCAGACGGTTGACGACGAAATCCTTGGAGAAGAACACCGTGCCGATGCGCTCGAAGAGCTCGGGCCTGTGACGCCTCAGCCAGGCAAGAAGCGTTGGCGTCTGCGAGGGCCAGGGGCGCTGACGGCCGATCGGATAGGTCCGGTCGCCAACGCCTTCGGCCGCCCATTCTTCGACGAGACCTATCGCCCGCGTGTCGAGCGACTGGATGGCGAGGAGCGGTTCGCCGTTCCGGTCGAGCGCATAAAGCCCGTTGCCATGGCCGGCACAGCCGATTGCGGCGATATCGGTCGCCGCGATGTCCGCCTTGTCCAGACAGGTGCGGATGACACGCTTGGCATGGGCCCACAGCTCGCCGAGATCGCGCTCGACATGGCCGGGGTATGGCATCCGGCTGTGGCCCTCCTCCCCCGCATGCGCCAGTTCCTGGCCAGTCCGATCGAAGATCACCGCCTTGATGACGGTGTTGCCGGCGTCGATCCCTAAAAGATAGTCTCCCATTCGCAACCCCTCCCAGGTTCGGTTATGCCTTCATCCCTGCTGATAGAGCGCGAAGGCGTCCTCGCTGCTCGCATCCTCGTGTACGATCGCCATGAGCCCGCGCACGACGGCGCTCGGATTGGCATGTTGGTAGATGTTGCGGCCATAGACCATGCCCACCGCACCTTGCCGCATCAAGGCCGCGGACTTGGCGAACACGGCGCGCAGGTCTTCCTTGCCGCCGCCGCGCACCAGAACCGGGCAGCGCGCAGCCTCGACCACGCGGTGAAAATCTTCCGTATTCGCCGTCGGATCCGCCTTGACTATGTCCGCGCCCATCTCGCGGGCAAGCCGCGTCAGCGTCACGATCTTGTCGGCATCGCCATCGACCATGTAGCCGCCGCGTTCAGTGACCGGCTGCATGACGAGCGGCTCGATCATCAGCGGCACACCGTACTTTTCGCAGTCTGCCCGCACGCGAGAAATGTTGTGCACGCACTGGCGGAAGAGATCCGGCTCGTCGGGCAGCATGAAGAGGTTGACCACCACGCAGGCGGCATCCATCTGCAACGCGCCGATCAGCGGCTCCGCCTCGTTCTGCAACACCGCCCACATGTCGCGATGGCGGATCCGGTTATAGGGGTTGCCCATGTCGATGCGCATGACGAGCGCCGGCTTCTCCTTGCCGGCAATGTTCTGCAGCAGGTCGGCTTGGCCGTAGTTCATCTGGATCGCATCCGGCTTCGCATCGACCAGCGCGTTCACGATGGCCGGCATGTTCTCCAGTCCATCGAGGAAGGACGGTTCGTTGCACACGCCGTGATCGATCGCCACGTCCAGGCAACGGCCGTTGCCGAACAGTCGGTTCATCCGGATCTTGCGGTTGTCTCGCATGCTTCACTCCTTTGTTTGTTCCTTGCCGAAAGGGTTGCCTCCGCGACGCCGTGGCGCTCGCGCATGAGGGTGAGAAAACGGGTGCGCTCTTCGTCCTTGCGCTGCACTGGCCAGCCCTTCTCGTCGGCGAGGAGGTCGAGCGCGGTCTCGGCCATGTCGAGGGAAAGCTCACCGGTGATGGCAAGTGTCGTGCGCCGGAGGAGCAGGTCGTCCAGATGCTCGACCGCCTCCGTGCGGATGAGATGCAGGAGCTCCCGGGCGCTGTAGCCGGCATGAGGCAAAAGGTTGTCCGGCCCCGCGGCGGTGAAGCGGGCAACGGCCTTCGCATCTGTACCATAGCGCTCGAAAAGCGTTGCGACGCGATCGAGGGAAAGGCCTGTCGATTCCGACAGGTCCCGAATCCAGCCGCTACGGTCTATCGGAAATGCCCGTCCGCCGCCGAAAGTGCGGTCCGCCGTGTCGAAGAGGCGGCTCCGGTCAAGCCGTTCCAACGCCATGTCGGCGGCGAGTTGGCCGAAGGAGCGAAAGGTCGTCCACTTGCCGCCGATCATGCAGAGCACTGGTGGCCCGCCGTCGCGGCCTTCGAGAACGGTGCAATAATGGTCACGCGGGATGCGGCCGGTGAAGCTGTCATTGCTTGCCGGCAGCGGGCGCACGCCTGCGAACTGGAAGACGATCTCTTCCGGGCGGATGCGGACACCCGGCAACACGAAGGCGAGCGATTGCAGGATATAATCCCGCTCGTCGGCCTCGCAGCGCACCGTTGCGGGGTCGTCCACGCGGATATCCGTCGAGCCGACGAGCACCTTGCCGAGATAAGGAAAGAGGATGCAGATGCGCCCGTCCTCGTTCTCGTAGTAGATCATGTGGCCATCGAGCATGTCGCGAAGCCCCGCATGGTCGATGATGAGGTGCGAGCCCTTCGTGCCGCCGATCAGCGGCGCGGGACGAGCTGCCTCAGGAAAGAGCGCGCCATTGGCGATATCAATCCAGCCGCCTGTCGCGTTGACGACCAGTGACGGCTTGATTGCCAAGGTTTCGCCCGAAATCTTGTCGTGCAGCAGAAACTCCCCGCCCCGTGCATGCTCGATCGTCGCATAGTTCAAGGCGCCGGCGCTCGGGCCGGCCAAGAGCCCATCAAGCAGGAGCTCAATGCCGATGCGCTCCGGGTGACTCACCCAGGCATCATAATAGGTGGCGGAGTTGCGGATCGCCGGATTGAGCGCCGGCCATTTCGCAAGCGTGCTTTTGCGACCGCGAAACTGATGGCGTGGCATCAGGGCGCGCTTGCGCGTCAGGAAGTCGTAGATGCTCAGTCCAGCCTTGATGGCGACGGTGCCGCGGCGGCTCGGCCGACGGGTGAGCCCCAGAAAGCGCACGATGCCGTTTGCCAGCCCGGAAAAGATATCGAAGATCGGCACCATGGTCGGCAGCGGAGCGACATAGTGAGGGGCATTGCGCAGCAACCGGTCGCGCTCGACGAGCGATTCCTGCACGAGGTTGAACTCACCGTTTTCAAGGTAGCGCAGTCCGCCATGCACCATGCGCGAGAGCCCGGCGCTGGCCCCGGAGCAATAGTCGCCCTTCTCCACGATGAGCACGTTGACGCCCTGCAGCGCCAGCTCGCGGAACACGCTGAGACCGTTGATGCCGCCGCCAAGGACGCACACGTCCACCTTCGGGCTTCGGCGAAGCCCGTCCAATGTCTGTTCGCGGTTCATCATGACAATCCGTTATCCGTCCATGTTGGCCAGCTTCGCCGATAGGGCGGCGTCGATGGCCGCGAGATCTTCCGAAGACAGCCGAAGCGTGCCGGCCCGGGCATTGTCGAGGGCCTGTGCCGGGTTGCGCGCGCCGCAAAGGGCAAAAGTCACACCTGGCTGCGCCAGTGTCCAAGCGATCACCGTCTGGGCGATGCTCGCATCGTGACGGTTCGCGACGGGCCGGATCGCGTCGGAGAAATCCCGCGCCTTCTGCCGGTTGGCGACGGAAAAGCGCGGATTGTCCTTGCGCTGATCGTCACCGGAGAAGGTCCGATCCGGCCCGATGCTGCCCGAAAGTAGCCCGAGCGCCAACGAGGAATAACTGAGCGTCGATACGCCGTTTGCAACGCTGAGCGGCAAAAGGTCCGCCTCGATCTCTCGATCGATCATGCTGTACCGCTCCTGGATCGCGTCAAGCGAGCCAGTGGCTATGTACTGCTCAAGCACGGACCGTTCGACATTGCTGGCGCCGATGGCGCGGATCTTGCCGGTCCGCTGCAGTTCCTCCAGCGCCGCGACGGTCTCCTCGACCGGCGTCGTCACGTCCTGCCAATGGGTGATGTAGAGGTCGATATAATCCGTGCCGAGCCGGCGCAGGCTGTCCTCCACTTCATGGACAATCGAATCCGCGCCGAGATAGCGGTGAACCGGCTTGCCATCCTGGTCGAACAAGTGATTACCCTTGTGCGTGTGCCAGACGAGGCCACATTTCGTAGCGATCACTGCCTTGTCACGCCGGCCGGCAAGCGCCTTGCCGACAATTTCCTCCGAGCGGCCGAGCCCGTAGGCGGGCGCCGTATCGATGAGCGTCACGCCGGCTTCAAGCGAGGCCTGAATGGCTGCGATGGATTGCGCCTCATCGGTTCCCCCCCACATCCAGCCGCCGATCGCCCAGGTGCCGAGCCCAACGGCCGACGCCTTGACGCCCGAGCGCCCGATCTCGCGCATCAGCTGTTCGCCGCTCATGCCGAAACCCCTTGCTTGGATGCAATTTCAAGAATGCGTGCCCCGGTCGCCTCGTCGGTGACGAGCGTGTCGAGATGGTTGCCGCGCAGGACGCTGAGGATCGGGCCTGCCTTGTTCGGGCCGCTGGCGACGCCGATCTTCATCGGAATCGAGGCGAATTCCGCCAGGGTAAGCGACACCAGCGAACGATTGAGGCTGTAGTCGCAGACCCGGCCCTGGTCATCGAGCAGGTGGGCAAGCAATTCGCAGCTTGCGCCCGAGCGCTCGATCGCCGCCCGATCAGTACTGGAGGAGGGATGCAGGTCGTAGTAGCTGGAGTCGTCCGTTAGGATCGAGCCGATGCCGACGACCGCCACCTTCGCCTCGCGCGCACGTTTGAAGACGTCGGCGACGGAGCGCATGTTGATCAGCATCGCCCGCTGCTCGGCGTCGTCGGCAAAGAGGGGCGCGTGGATCTGGTAGGAACGCCCGCCGAGCCGGTCGGCCATCAGGGTCGAAACATGGTTGACGTCGGTATAGTGCTTGCCCTGGACGCAGCCAGTTGCCGGAATGACCTCGACATCAAAGCGGCGCGGCGGCTGCAGACCGGCGACGACGGCGCTCACCCCTTTGCCGCCAGTGATGCAGATTGTGTCACCGTCGCCGAGCTCCTCCATCAGCAGGCGCGCCGCAGCCTCCCCGACCGCCTGGAGCGCGGTCTGCGGATTGTCCGAGACGGTCGGGACCACGATCGCGCGGCTGATGCCGCCGAGTGCCAGAAGCCGCTCCTCCATGTCGACCAGCGGCTCGACCGGAGACTTGATCTTGATCTCGACGAGGCCGAGCTGACGGCCGCGTTTGATGAGGCGGTTGACGGTGGCTTGCGAGATGCCGAGCTGGCCGGCAACCTGTGCCTGCGTCAGGCCCTCCATAAAGTGAAGGACGAGCGCCTGGTGCATCTGGCGGGCGATGACAATCTCCTCGCGCGGTACTGTCGTCTTGGGTTTCAATTTCGCAATTGACATGTCAGGCGGCTTTCTGCTTGTGCAGGAAATGGTCGATGGAAACGGCAGCGAGCAGAATGCACCCCTTGATCATGTCCTGCCAATAGACTGAAACATCGAGCAGGATCAGAGAGCTGGTGACGACAGAGAGAAGAGCGATGCCGAGGATGGCGCCGAGTATCGTGCCGGAGCCGCCGTTGAGCGAGGCGCCGCCGATCACCGCCGCGGCGATGATGTTGAGTTCCATGCCAACGCCGAAGGTTGGAGTCGCCGCGCCGAAACGGGACATGTAGATGACGCCTGCGACACCGGCGAGCGTGGAGCAGAGCACCGTCACCCAGAATTTCACGTGATTGGTCTTGATGCCGGAGTAGAGCGCGGCCTTCTCGTTGCTGCCCGTATAGAAGACTTTGCGGAAGGCGGTGGCCCGGCGCAGCAGGAAATCGAACAGGACGACGACGGCGACGAAGATCAAGATGACGTAGGGTACGCCGTAAAACGTGCCCTGCCCCACCGCCTTGAAGCCCGCCGGCAGCGTGAAGAGCGAGAGCGGCGTGCCCTTTGTGATAATGAGGCAAAGGCCGCGCACGATCACCATTGCCGCAAGCGAGGTGATGAAGTGATTGAGTCCCACGACCGTCACAAAGAAGCCCATTATGCCGCCGATCGTGCTGCTTGCGAGGATGCCGATGAGCGAGGCCGTCCACGGGTCGAGCCCGGCGAGGAAGAGCGAGCCCGAGAGCACCATCGCGAAGCAGACCACGGAGCCGACCGCGAGATCGATGCCGCCGACGATGAGCAGGATCGTCATACCCACGACAACGATGCCTTCAACGGAAAAGCTCATCAGCATGGCACGGAAATTGCCAAGCGTCAGGAAGTGCGGGGAGGCAAAGCTCATGATCACGCAGAGCGCGAGGATGATCGCGATCAGCCCCGCCTCGCGCATTGTGCCGATGCGTTTGAAGGACGCTGTCTTCGGCGCGCCTGTCGCCAACGTGTCGATTGCCATTCCCGTCTCTCCCACTTTGTTCTCACGCGGCATGGCTCGCCGCCTTTGCCGTGCCCACGCCCGAAGCAAGGCGAATCACGGCCTCCTCCGTCATCTCATCGACGCCGAGCTCGCCGGCGATGCGCCCCTCCCGGACGACAAGCACGCGGTCACATAGCCCGAGGAGCTCCGGCATTTCCGATGAGATAACGATGATGCCGACGCCCGACCGCGCAAGCTCGCGTAGCAGGCGGTGGATTTCGGTTTTCGCGCCGACATCGATGCCGCGCGTTGGTTCGTCCATCAGGATGACCTTTGGCTTCACCGCAAGCTGCTTGGCGAGCGCAACCTTCTGCTGGTTGCCGCCGGAGAGCGATTTGACCGGCGCCTCAATGCCGCCCATGCGCACCGCAAGCCGGCGCGCGAAATTCTCTGCCAGTGCGGCTTCCGCGCGGCGGTTGAGCAGACCGATCGGATTGGTCAGCGACTTAAGGTCCAGTACGGAGATGTTCTGTGCGATGGACATTTCTAAAAACACGCCCGACCCCTTGCGATCCTCGGAGAGATAGACGATGCCGGCCTTGACGGCATCGCAATAGGAGCGGATCGACTGCGCCTTGCCGTGCAGGCGCACCGTGCCCGCCGAGCGCGTTTTGAGCCCGCAGATGCCTTCGGCGATTTCCGTGCGGCCGGAGCCGATGAGGCCGCCGATCCCGAGGATCTCGCCCTTGCGCAGGTCGAAACTCACATCATGGAACCGCTCGCCGTCACCGATATTGTCGGCCTCGAGGATCGCCTCCCCGGACGCGTCGTGCGCACCGAGCTTGTCGGGATAGAGCTGGGTGATCTCGCGCCCTACCATGCGGCGCACCACATCGTCCGGCGTGATGTCGGCGATGCGGTCGGTACACACGTAGCGGCCGTCGCGGAAGACGGTAACCCGGTCGCACAGGCTGAAAATCTCCGCCATTCGATGGCTGATATAGATGATCGAAATGCCGTTCGCCTTGAGGTCGCGGATGATTGCAAAAAGCTGCCGCGTCTCGGTTTCAGTTAGCGCCGCGGTTGGCTCGTCCAGGATTAGTACGCGGCAGTCGAGTGTCAGAGCCTTGGCGATCTCGACGAGTTGCTGGCTGGAAATCGGCAGGTCCGCGACCTTGCGGCGGACGTTGATCGCGGCGAGACGATCTATGACGGCCTGTGCATCGCGCTCCAGCGCGCGATAGTTCATGAAGGGGGCACGGCGGCGGTTGGTCGCCGCCATGAACATGTTTTCGGCCACGGTCGCATCCGGGCAGAGGGCGATTTCCTGATGCACGAGACCGATGCCGAGCGATTGGGCCGCGGCAGGGGAGGATATGCGCACGACCTTGCCATCTACGCGAATTTCGCCTTCGCTCGGCTGCAGCACGCCGGCGATAATGTTCATCAGCGTCGATTTGCCGGCGCCGTTCTCGCCGCATAGCGCATGGACTTCGCCGCGCTCCAGCGTGAAATCGACGTCGGTCAACGCCTTCACCGCCCCGAAATGCTTGGTGACGCCATGAATGCTAAGCACCGGCTCTGCCATCGTCTTCCTCCCTCTCCATCACGACCATCCGCACCCTTGAGTGCGGATGGCAATCTTCAGAAGCCTATTCCTCGATGCCCTTCGTGCCGCGCCGCTTCAGGTACTTGTCCCAGTAGAAGTCGTCGGCGTTTTTCGCCGTCACAATAGACAGGCCGTTATCGACGACCGGGATGCTCATTGGGTTGAATCCGGAGCGCTTGGCATCGTTCATCGGGTCGATCAGTTCCGGATGCTCGGCGAACCACAAAAGCATGAAGCCCATATAGCCCTGCATGCCCTGGTTCGGATTGATCGAGCCGAAGACTTCACCGGCCTTGATCATGTCGAGGATGTTGGCATTGACATCTGCGCACATGACGAGGACCTTGCCGCCGCTTTCCTTGTTTGCCTGCGCAGCGCCGATCGCCGAGTTCGCTTCGGGCATGAAGACGGCGCCGAGGTTCGGATTGGCCTGGATAAGACTCGAAAGCCCCTGATAGGCCTTGGTCGGGTCCTGGTTTGAAGCAGCGCGGCCGACGAGCTTCATGTCCGGCCACTTCTCTTCCATACGGGCTATGAAGGCGGCGATCCGCTTGTCGTGGTTGTCCTGGCCCGGATTTTCGAGAACCGCATATTCACCCTTGCCGCCCATCTTCTTGGCGATCGCATCGGCGGCATAGGTGCCCTCGCGGGTGTTGTCCGAGGTGATGAAGGAGACGCGCTTGGAAAGTGGCGAGTCGGCCGCAAACGTGACGACCGCCGTACCTTGGTCAATCGCGCGGTTGATTGGCTCGATGAAGGGATCTGAGTTCATCGGATGAACGAGAATGCCGGCCGGGTTCTGTGCCAACGCCTGGTCGAAGGTGGCGATCTGTTTGTTGACGTCATATTCCGGCGTGCCGGTATATTCCGTCTCACAGCCGAGCTGCTGGCCCGCCTGCTTGAACATCTCATAGACAGGGAACCAGTATTCCACGCCCGACACCATGACGTTCATGACGTATTTTTCGCCCGGCTTGCACCGGAACGGGTTCTCCGTTTCGGCGGCCGCGGAACCGGCAAAGAGCGTCGACGCAAGGACCGCCATCGCGGTCGTGCTGAAAAAAGTGCGCAAGTGTCCTCCTCGGGGCCAAAGCCCCTCCCAAAAAAGCCCGAAGGGCGCCAGACCGGCGCCGGTGATCGCAGTGATGACCGGATTTCCTCCTCGAAGTTCCGGTAGGAGTAGCTAAACGCAATGCATCACGTCTGTCAATATAATTCATCGCGTGAATTATAATTCACAGACGCTATCATCGCTACTTGGTGCTTAAGCAGAGCCCAGATACGAAAAAAGCCTGCCGCGGGAGGAGGTGCGGCAGGCTTTCAGGAAAACCGAACAGCGACTGGGAGGAGGAGAGCCGCCGTTCCTACAGACGTCCCTTGGGAGGAGGAGTGGGTCGCCTGAAACACGAAGCTCTGCGGGAGGAATGCAATTGCTTCGTTAAGAGAGATCATACGCGATCGCTGGGCGGTTGATAGGCTTTATGTTGCACTGCAGCTATGCAAGAAACACAAAGCCACCAGGCTCGCGATCGGCAAAAGCCCTGGGAGAACATGGAAACATGAAAATTGACGCGAAAACGCCCGCATGAGCGGGCGTCGGCAGCGTCGGCGAGCTTGGAGCAGCGCTATTAGCGAGCGATAGATGCCCGGGCGATGCTACGAATATCGGCGCGGGCGATGCCGAGATCCTGCAATTCACGGCTGGACATCCGGCCAAGTTCGGAAACGGTCTGACGGTACTTGCGCCAGTTATTGAAAGAGCGTGCCACGTTCATGATAATCCCCTTTCCTGAGGGCTTATGACGTCAGCAACCTGCTTGGCTCCGGCGTCGTTTCGATGATTGGAATATAGGTGTTTCAATCGTTTTAAAACAGCGACAATCCGTCACCGCAGCTATGCGTCTGGCGCATATGACCCGGGGTTCTTGCGACGATCCCCATTGGCTCGCTCTTTAGGCAGAGGCCTGAATGGCATCTAGCCGCCGATCTTAAAAGCCGCATCCTGCAAATGCGCCTCATTTGGACGCGATTGTCCGGACCACCTCAGGAGTATCCGCATCAGACGGTAAAATATTGAGGAACCGACACCCCTCCCCGCCAGTTCTCCTTTCACGAAAGGAAAACTCAATGGCAAATGAACTCGAAGCCGGCTTCACCGGATCGCCAGTTGAAAAACCTGAGGGCATCCGGAAAGTCGCATCTGACACCGCCTCCGCAATCAAGCGCGAGGCCAACGCTGTCGCAGTCGGCGTGACAGACCATCCGCAGGCCGCAAGCTCACTCATCCTCGGGATCGGAGCGGCAGCCTTCGGCATTGGCTACCTGCTGGGCAGGTCGTCCGTCTCCACCAGAAATCGGCATTGGAGGTAATGACATGGCAGGAGAGGAAAATCACGCTCGATATGGAGGACGGCATGGCTCCATTCACGAAGACGAAGTGCGGAGACGAGCGCATGCCATTTGGGAGCGAGAAGGACGACCTGAGGGTCGTCAGGAAGATCACTGGATCCAGGCGAAGGGAGAGATCGAACGGGAGGCCGGTGAAATCGAAGGCGACGACCTTCCAAGCTTGGACGCCCTGAGAGAAGCCGCACGCGAACATACCGACGCGTTCCTGGTTGCAACCGACCTTGAAGATGCCGATGAGCGCGAGGCCGCGCCCGGCACCCGTGAGCAACCCTGATCGTCGCAAAAGGCCTGATCGTCGCAAAAGGAAAGTGAAGATGACAAAGACCGTGACAACAATTGCGGCCGCATGCGGCATCATGCTTTCACTCTCCGCCTGCGGCAACACGATCGGCGGCATGGGTTCGTGACACCGAACTTACTTGTTGCGGGCAACATCCAATGCGATCCTTAGCTCCGGTCCGTGTTCAGTTCGGCAGCCTTCGGTCCATTCCGGCGCAAAGCCGATGTCAGGCTCAGCGACACCAGCGGACAGGGCGCCGTCAGAACGCCCGTCCGTTAGACGGGGCCGATCCTGCCTTGTCAAAGCTCGTCCCCAGTGATTTCCCAAAGCAGCGAGTATGTCACTTTGCCTCGCCGCGATGCGGCGAGGCCAAAGTTCCAAGAGCCCTACTGCATGACCGCGGCGAACCGCATCCACCTGGCGATCGAGTCGATCGGTGCGTTGTCCGGCATCTTGAGAGGGCTCTGATCGGGCGTGAACCCGCGCGAAAGGGCCGAGTCTGGATCGGCAAGCAGGACGCCCACGAATGTCAATGCCACGAGACAGCTCCCAACTTCGCCCAATCGGTTTCCACCTGCAGCCTCGGCTTCGGCAAGAATGTAGAACCACAGCGGTGTGCGCTCGTGGAAGCGGGACGCGGTGCTGGCGAGAAAGTTCTGCAAATTAGGCTTCGTGGCAAACAGGGCTGAGACATCTTGGATCGGCGAGGACTCCACTGCGCCGATTTGTTTGAGATGCTTGTGTAGCGCCTGGCCCGTCGGAAGCCTGAGATTGTAGCCTCGACGAAGGTTCCTCCTTGCCAGGTTCTTGAACAACGCCTTGAGCTGCTGATCGCCCTGGTCTTCGCCTTCCTTGAACATCGTATGCAATGGCGGAGCGAGTTCCGTGTCGATCTTTCTGGCAAGACGGGCCGGCTCGCCGTCGCTCCCGTCGTGGGGATCGACCCCTGTAAAGCGCGCCCAGTCGATAATCCAGTTCTTGGGCAGCTTCTTCTCGTCATCCAGCCTGCCGCCGCCGCCGGTGAATTCGAAAAGCAACCGCAAGGTGGCGCGCGGTAGGAAACCGGTGCCCGGTCGCCCAAAGTTCTTGTTGTAATCATAGAAGGCTCTGACCATGGAATGACCGAACCGATAAGCCGCCGCGGAGAATTCTAACGGCAAAGCATTTCCAAGTCGGGTATTCTGCCTTCGGGCATCGAACTCGGCTCTGAACTTGAAGAAATGAGATGCCCGATCGTTGACGACGCGGTCCACCACAACCGGGTCGCACACGCCCTTGAGATATCCATCAACGATCAGCCACTGATAATGGAGTCTGGTTAGAGCCTGGGCTGAGCTGAAATCGGCGATCCAGCCTGTGTCGTGCGACGCAAGGTAGTCGATGGCCTTGTTGTGGAACCGAAGAAAGCTCAGATGGAACTGCGCAATGACGAGATTTTCGTCGTTGCGATTGTCCCCGATTATCGCGCGCTGAGGCAACGTATCAGAGAATTTCTGAAACGCCTCAGGCGTCATCGCCGCCTGAGCCAGACGTAAAGCCGCTTCCCGGACGGACGACTGGACCTGGCCATACCGCGGCAGATCTCGATGTTGGTCGAGGTTGTCAGGCAAAGGCCCCGGTTCGATCGCTGTTCCGACACGCATTTTGTCTTTCAGCGTGGGGTGGCGAAGACCAGAAATCACTTTGACAACGTCTGCATCTATACCGTCACCGACGGCAGATCCGCCGTAGACACTATCAAGATCGAAGCGGGGCGAACGGGCGTTCCTGAACTGGCTCTCCACTGTCGACGAGGCGACAGGCGGATGTGCGTTGACCATGCTCGAAATCGCCCCTTCGCGATCAGTTCGGGCTGTCAGCTCATGATCCAGGAATTGCCCCCAATATGTGAAAACCGGCGGGAGCGCAGAGTCTTCTGTCGGATCCTCACTCGTCGGCGTAGCGACAGTGTCGATCACCATTGCGCCGAGTTCATCGAGCTCCCCAACCGTCTCCGCCGTGTTGGGCAAGTAGTTCTCAGGCGCATCCAGTGGCGGTACGAAATAGCCGAAGTCAGCCTCTTCGTCGACCGCAACGTCACCTGTCGCTGGCGGCCCGGCGCGAAGGCTTGAGATCGAAACGGTGCGCTTTTGCTCGGTACCCCCGTGTGATTGAAAAACGATTGCCATTGGCAACACCCTCCGTTTTCCAGCCCGCGGGATAATTCGTACAGCTATAAGGCGAAGTCAATTAATCATATAGGGCTATTTTTCGCCTTAAAGTTGGTAAATACAGCGTAAAATCGACCCCCGTGGTGTTTGGATTCGGAGCATTGTCATTGCGTCCGCAATCGCCCTGAGTGCCATACCAAGCCCCAGGACACTCGGTCGACGGCAGCGCCTCAGTTCCTTACCTTGGCGTCGATCGCCAGAAACAACGCCGCCCACTTCTGAGGCGGCGGGCAGGCATCGTTTGCCGCCAGCGAGCACTCGTCAAAATGCGGAAAACGGCCAAGATCCGCGACTGAGCAAGGTGGCGCTCGTTTCATCACCGCTCGTCGCACGGCTTTCTTCGACGTACCGACTGATGCCACAGGCTTCACTTCGGAGCGGCCGGACCTTGATTGACAAAGGCCACCACGACTCCTGGCTTGACCATTCCGGCCAGCTCTTCGGCGTCCCAGTTCGTCAGACGCACGCAACCGTGCGATCCAACCTTGTCGATTAGTTTTGGTTCAGGCGTCCCATGTATTCCATAAGTCGGTTCAGTCAGGTCGATCCAGACGCTCCCGACCGGACCGTTCGGCCCCTTTGGTATCGTCAAAACCTTGTTATTCTTCCCCTGCCTGAAGTTGAGCCTTGGGTCGTACCTGTACGCCGGCATCCTCGCGACGCCTTTGACCTTGTGCTTGCCCGACGGGGCCGGATTGTCTTCGCTTCCGATCGTCGCGGGATAGACTGCAAGCAGCGATCCGTCTTCGGCATAGGCCAGGATCTGCCCTGTCTTCTTGTTGGCCTCGATCCTCTCGACCTTTCCTTCTTTCGGAGGGCCGGGCGTCACGACCCAAACCGTGTCTCCAGGAGCGAACCGCGAAGAGGGATTGAGCGCTTGCAAAAGGTCGACGTCCATGTGAAACCGCTCGGAAAGCTTCTCGGCAACGCTGGTGTATCCCATGCTCTGCATCTTCGCCTTCTCGTCGTAATCTTCAGGGATCTTGTCGACGAGGCCCGTGGCGTCCTCTGCCGAGATGACATAGCTCTCAACGATGGGCAAATTGCCTTCCAAGCGGGCGACCACCTCCGGATCCGGCTTACCATCGGCAACAAGGCTCATCATCATCTCGAACCCGGCCACGGCTTTGCGGACATTCTCGCCGTAGAAGCCGTCGATCACACCTGGAGACGAGCCCGCTCGGTCGAGCAGGACCTGAAGACGCACGACCGCTGGATCTGGATCGGTAGGCGCCTTAGTCGGCATTTCTGCAACGATGGAAGCAATCGAAGCGGCATTGACGGCTTCGCGCCGAAGTTCCTGCGCGCCAACACCACCAACGGTGAAGACCAGAGCGAGCAGCGACATGGGCAAGGCTGTTTTCATGGATAACAAATGGCCGGTACCGGCAACTTGTTCCACAACGCTGTGGGGCCTGGCGTCTTGATAATGCCAAGAAAGCAAACTTGCGGGTCGGCGAAGGAATAGCAGAGCCCGCACATCACATGGGGGAGCACGCTTTAGATAGCTCGCGAACAGGTGACCTTGCTGGCATCTGGGGCAGCTTCCCTTGAAGCCAGTCAATATGGATTGGACGTCGGCTGATGGTCACCATCATGTTTCCATCGCGTCTCAACTCTGCATAAGCGCAGATGTTCCGCTATCGCCACTGCACATGCATGCGGTCCGGCACCGGCATCGACCGCACTATTCGCATCTTGCGTCTCGATGGAGCCGACGCCGCGCCTAGTATGGGACGTTTGCGGCACGGGCGAAGTCGCCAGAACTTGAGTGAGCTTGGTCGCTGGTCAATTTAATATGGGGCGTTTTGACGGAAGCGCAGGTTCTGTCTTGTGAGCTGATCGACGGATGTGCATCCCATAAGCTTCATATCGCGCGCGATTTCGCTCCGCATTAAATCCAGCGCGCGTTCGACACCCGCTTGCCCCGCGGCCGCGAGTGGGAATAGGTAGTATCGACCGAGACCGACAGCTTTGGCGCCCAATGACAATGCTTTGAGCACATGGGTGCCACGCTGAACGCCGCCATCCATCATCACGTCGATCTTGTGGCCGACCGCGTCGACGATTTCGGCGAGTTGGTCGAATGCGCTGCGCGAGCCGTCCAGCTGGCGGCCGCCATGGTTGGAGATCACGATGCCGGTACATCCTATCTCCGCTGCTCGCTGAGCATCCTCAACCGACATGATGCCTTTCAAGCAGAACTGTCCGTCCCAATGCTGTACCATTTCGGCGACATCGGCCCATGACATCGCAGGATCCAGCATTTCGGTGAAATAGCGGCTGATCGACATGGCGCCACCGCCCATGTCGACGTGGCCGTCGAGTTGCGGCAGACGAAAGCGTTCATGCATGAGATAGTTGATTGCCCAACCCGGCCTGACCGCGAACTGGGTGAGGCCGGCAAGGTTCAGTTTGAACGGAATCGAAAAGCCTGTGCGCTTGTCGCGTTCGCGATTGCCGCCGGTGATACTGTCGACAGTCAGCATCATCACGTTCACGCCGGCCTGCTTGGAGCGTGCCATCATTTCCCGGTTCAGGCCACGGTCCTTGTGGAAATAGAACTGATAGACTTGCGGCCCGTCGCTGATCTGACGTGCTTCTTCTAAACTGATAGTTCCCAGCGACGACACCCCGAACATCGTGCCGTATTTGGCTGCTGCTGCAGCCACCGCCCTCTCGCCTTGATGATGAAACAGCCGCTGCAGCGCCGTCGGCGAACAATAGACCGGCATTGCTAGTCTTTGGCCCATGATCGTCACCGACATGTCTACATCGCTCACACCGCGCAAGACGCTAGGCACCAGGTCGCAGTCACCGAAGCATGTCGTATTGCGACGATAGGTGACTTCGTCGTCAGCCGCACCGTCGATATAATTGAAGATCGGTCCAGGGAGGCGCCGCTTGGCCAATTGGCGGAAATCATGGAAATTGTGGCAGTTCTTCACATTCATATTCCAGCTCTGATATCTTGAATTACACTGAAGACCGAGCTCTGATTTTCGCCCATTCGATCGTCGTCGGATGTCTCGGTTCCATCCACCGCTAAGCCAAGGACGTTTCCATTGCCCTAGAGTTCGCCCTTGCGTCCCGATGCAGGGGTAGAGGGTGCAACGTTCGATGGCAAGTTCCCACAAAGCTCGGAAACGGGATATGTCGCGTTGTGACCTGGCGGCCTGGACAAGTCGTCCCTGTGGTTTGGATACCTACGGCGGGGGCCTCGGCAATTACTTTATCCAGCGACTGCGCGCGACAAGGTCATGTAACATTTCGGGTTCTGGGCTTACCGCCACCTTGCGGTGATCTTGCCGGACGAGAAAGGGCGCTCCACGACTTCATGTCGGAGCGCCCGTAGCATGCGGGTCGACGACGTTTGCGGCGGAGGTCGACAGCAGGCAGCAACAAGATGAAGAGATTCGGTACGGATAGGCAACATGGGATTGGATTTAGGGACCATGTCATGCGCTGACTGATTGCGTTATCCACCGGTTATCCACAGCTTGCCCACCGCGACGGCGGCTACGACCGCAGCAACTTCAATGACATTTGCGTGACGGCAATCACAACACAGAATTGCTATGTGACCGTTGGATGACACCATGCATTTGTTTGTCGGCCTCGATACAAACCGAGGGGCCGCCGCGATAGATTCAGCCTCTCTCTCGAGCGCGTGGCGGCGGACGCTCGGAGGCGGAGGGCGGTGGGCAAACATGAGGGCCCACCGCCTTCTTTTCAACCGAGGGTCGCTCGTCTGGATCCGCCCAGCTCACGTGGGGAGTCTGACAATTCCATATGGATTGAACTTGAACTCATCCGCCTCGTACGTTGAATCAAAGGAAAGTGTTGCATGACGTGTCGTAAGTGTCGGCTCGAGCCCCCACTTCGCGATCTCGTCAGCCACCGCATCCATCGTGGCGACAGCCTGCCTTTCATTGCCAACCGATTCCGGCACATACACCTCCGGCAGCCCCACGAGATGAAAACCGACACTCTCAAAATATCCCAGAGCTGATAGCGGGCGTTTCGCAAAAGCCAGCCGTCCGACCCGCTGTTGAGCCAAAAGGTCGCCGGCCTTGAGCGCTTCGGCTCCTTGGCGTATCAGTTCTCTCCATCGATCAAGCCCATGGGCGACGCCAGCGCTTTCTCCCTTTACGGCGACCGACCCCGCGCCGATCAACCGTTCGACAAGACGCAGGGCAGCCATCGTGACCCTCACTGTCTCCACCTGGATCATGCGCGGCCCAGGGACATAGAGCACGGATTGGTGATTGGCGACGGCTTCCTCGTCTGCCGGATTCCACGCTTTAGGTTCGACCCGATCCCAGCACACGGCGAATGACTGCTCCATATGATCATCCGGCTCGGTCTGAGAATAGTCCACGGCGACGCTGAACCCCGTGCCGAAGTCACGGATTGCTTGCGATGCCGCACGGGACAAAGGCGTCAGGTCGCGCTCCTGGGCGAGAAAACAGAGAACATGCCGGGGCGTTGCCGACGATCCTTTCGCCTCGGTCTGCGTCATTGTGTCCCCGTCAGACGAATCTCGACCGGATTGCTGCGCCAATGACGGCTTCCAGCCGATCACGGTCCACATCGATGCCAAAAGCACGCGACGCATAAGATTCAAGGCATAGGCATCCTGATCGGCCGTACACTGATCACGGCTCGGCCGAAACCTGCGGCACAAACGCGGCTTTGCAGCATTCGCTCATGCAGCTTCACCCGCCAGGGTCTGCTTAAGGCGATGGATATGCCTGGCACCAATGCCGCAACAACCGCCTATTATTGTTGCACCGGCCTCCGCCCAAGAGCAGGCAAAGCGCGAATAGCTATCATCGTTCAGATCGGTGCGGGTAGCATGGAGGCTTTCATTCGCGCCGGCATCATTTTGCTCCCCTTCGAAAGCATTGGCGTAGACCCCGATCTCTACCGTGGAGCCGCTATTCTTGAATGCACGAGATGCTGTTTCAACCGCCGTCCGCATGACTTCTGGCTTGCTGCAGTTGAACAAGAGCGCCTGCGCGCCGGACGAGGCGGCCCAATTCGCCGCATCGTCGACCCGCTCGCCGGAACGCAGCTTCGGTTCACCTCCTCTTACCTGTGCCTCGTCATCGGCCAGCGTGAACGAGATCCAGAACGGCTTCCTGTTTGCGGCAACTGCAGTGCGCACAGCCTCGCCCTCGGCGATCAGGCTGAGGGTTTCCCCGAGCCACAGATCCACAAAGGGGCTGAGCTGTTCAACTAGCACCTTGAGATAGTCCTGGACCCGCAAAGGATCAAAGTTTTGGGGTTCGTAGGACCCGAAGATTGGCGGCAGCGAACCAGCAACCAGAACTTTCCGATCCTTGACGGCATCGGCGGCTTTGCGTGCCAATTGGCCTGAGCGCGCGATTAGCGCCGCCCCTTCCTTCTGAAACCGCTCCTCGCCGATGTGGAAAGGCACCAGCGCATAGCTGTTGGTGGTGACGACGTCCGAGCCGGCGGCGATGAATTCCTCGTGGACCTTTCGGACTATGTCTGGCGAATTGACTAGCGCCAGCGCAGACCATTCCGGCTGCTTCAGTTCGGCACCGAGGCGCAGGAGTTCGCGGCTCATGCCGCCATCGAGAATGCACAGTCTGCTCATGGATAGGTCTCCGTAAGGGAATGGAATCAAAGCCGGCAGCAAAGCCAGGCCGCAGTTGGCGATGATGTCGTCCGCAGCGAGCCGATCGACAACCGAAAGCGTCTCTGGCGGATGGCCTTAAGCACTCATTTCTGCCAGCACGGCGAAACAGTCCGGAAAGGTGTGGCGTCATGACCGTTCGTTTCCCCGTTGGCGTTAGCGTCGCGATGGCACCTGCGCCTCGAGGAGGCGGAAGGCGCGAGCGATGATTGCCGTGAGCATCAGATAGAAGACGGTAACGACGATCAGCGGCTCATAAACGAGCAGCGTATCCTGGCGCACCTTGCTCGCTACCGCGTAGAGATCCATCACTGTGACGGTGAATGCGAGCGGCGTCGCTTTGAGCTGCATGACGATTTCGCCGCCGATTGTCGGCAATGCGATGCGAATGGCCCGGGGCAGCCATATGCGCCGGATCAGCGTGAAGGGCCGCATGCCGAAGGATCGGCCCGCTTCCAACTCACCCTTGGGCACTGCGAGCAGCGCGCCGCGCAGCACTTGCGCCTCGTAGGCGGCATAGTTTAGCGTAAAGCTCACGGCCGCGAAGAAGAAGCCCTCACGCAGGATGGGCCAGAACAGGCTCTGGCGCAGGCCTGGGATCATGGGCAGCAGCGAACCGACGCCGTAATAGAAAAGCCAGAGCTGGATGAGCAGGGGCGTGCCGCGGAAGAAGGTGCAGTAGCCGCGAGCGAGATATTGCGCCAGCGGGCCGCCGCTCACCTGTGCGAAGGCGAGGCCGATCGCCAGGACGAATCCGAAGACGACCGAGATCACCAGCAGCAGCACCGTCTGCGCGGCGCCCGCCAACAGAAGCGACCAATAGGAGGCTATCCACGAGAAGGTCATGCCTGTGCTCCTTAGGCAGGCTTCGGCTGTCCGCGCCGCACATGGCGCTCGATCAGGTTGAAGACGATATTGGAGACGAGCGTGAGGGCGAGATAGAGAAGGGCAGATGCGAGGAAAAAAGTGAAATAATGCTTGGTGCTCGCGCCAGCCAGGCGAGTGGCGAGCGCCAGTTCCTGATAGCCGACGACGGCAACCAGCGCGCTGTCCTTGGTGACCGACATCCACAGATTGGCAAGGCCCGGGAGGGCATTTGGCAATAATGCCGGCAGAATGATCCGGCGGAAACGCAGCATCGGCCCCATGCCGAATGCTTTCGCCGCATCGATCTGACCAACGGGGATGGCGAGGATCGCGCCACGCAGAACTTCCGTCATATAGGCTCCCTGCACGAAGCCGAGCACGACGACGGCAACGACGAAGCCGTTCACTTCGATCGCAGGCAGCTTGAGCCCGGCCAAAAGCCGGTTGAGGCCGTCCATTCCTGCATAGTAGAGCCCAGCGATCAAGATCAGTTCCGGAATGGCGCGGATAGCTGTCGTATAGACTTTGAGCAGCAGGCCGAGCGGCCTGTTGCCAGAAAGCTTGCCAAGCGCACCTCCCGTCCCGAGCAAGATGCCGATCAGGAAAGCGCCAGCAGAGATGGCAATCGTGGAGGCGGCACCGACAAGCAGGGTTCCACCCCATCCGGGCGGATAGGGGGAGAGCAGGTCTAATATGCCTCGTGGTTCGGTTGCCATCGTCCGATCGGGTCCGGGATCGGGGTCAGTTCGTACCGTAGATGTCGAAGGCGAAATATTTCTTGGTGATTTCACCGTACTTGCCGCTGGCGCGCACGGCAGCGATCGCAGCATTCAGCTTTGCCTTGAGCTCGGAATCTTCCTTTCGCAAGCCGCCGGAAACGCCGGCTCCGAGAATCTCCTTGTCGTCGGCGACGTCACCCATCTTGACGCAGCAATCCTTGCCGGCGTCGCTTTTCAGGAATGCATCAAGGGCAAGCGAGTCGCCGAACACATAGTCGATGCGGCCGGCGGCAAGATCCTGGAACGCCTCGTCCAGAGTCTGATAGGTCTTCTCGTCAGCCACATCAGCGAAATACTTCTTGTAGTATTCCGATTGGATGGTCGAGACCTGAATGCCGATGGTCTTGTCCTTCACGTCGTTGGCCGTCGCGCCCAGGTTCTGGTCCTTTGGGCCGATCAAAGTACTCGGCGTGTTGTAATACCTGTCGGTGAAGTCGATGACCTTCGAACGCTCTGCGGTGTTTGACATCGACGACCAGACGACGTCGAACTTCTTGCTCTGCAGCGCCGGAATGAGCCCATCCCAGGAGACCTCGACAATCGAGCATTTCTCCTTCATCTGCTCGCACACGGCGTTCATCAGGTCGATTTCCCAGCCCTGCCACTCACCGGAGGCATCCTTGGCAAAAAAGGGGGGATACGATTCGTTCATGATGCCAAAACGGACTTCAGCCTGAGCCGTGATGGCAGTAGTGGCAAGCGTGGCGCCGGCGAGCAGCAGGGGGAGCAGTTTCATTCGTGGATTTCTCCTGTTGGGGGTATTTGTGAATAATCAGCGGATCAATGATGGGCGAGCATGCCGGTAAATTCCCGGCAACGGGCACTGAGTGGGGCGTCGAAGATCTGCCGAGGCGATCCCTCCTCCTCGATCAGGCCCTGATGCAGGAAGAGAACATGGCTTGAGACGTCGCGGGCAAAGCGCATCTCATGGGTGACAATCAGCATTGTGCGGCCCTCCTCGGCGAGCTCGCGGATCACCTTGAGCACCTCTGCGACCAGCTCGGGATCGAGCGCCGAGGTCGGCTCATCGAAGAGCATGACGGCCGGATCGACACAAAGCGCCCGGGCAATGGCTGCCCGTTGCTGCTGGCCGCCGGAAAGAAAGGCGGGGTACGCGTCGCGCTTTTCGTAGAGTCCAACCTTATTGAGGAGAGCGTCCGCCTTCTCGACGGCCTCGCGGCGAGCATATCCCAGCACATGGACCGGTGCTTCGATGACGTTCTCAAGCACCGTTCGATGGGCCCAGAGATTGAAGTTCTGGAAAACCATGCCGAGGCCGGTGCGCAGTCGCTCGATCTGCCGCCAGTTCACCGGCTGCATCTGCCCGCTGCGGCTGCGTTTCAGTGCGACTTCCTCGCCATTTACGACAATGCGGCCCCGATCGGGGATCTCGAGCAGATTGATGCAGCGCAGGAATGTGCTCTTCCCGGAGCCCGACGAACCGATGATCGAAATCACGTCGCCTTTACGGGCCGTCGTCGAAATGCCCTTGAGGACTTCATGTGGTCCAAAGCTCTTGTGAAGATCATCCACACGAAGTGCCTGGAGAGACGTTTTTGTCATGGGCGGTACCGGTTCAAATAGCGTTCGGAGAATATCGCGAATAGCTGCGGTTTTTGCGCGCAAATTCTGATTGTTTTGCATTAATTATGCAGAAATCTGTTTCTGATGCGTTTAATATGACAGAATGCCGGTATCGACGGGTAATTTCGCCGCCGGAGGCGGAGGAGCACATGGAAAGATTAGATGGCTTTGACCGCGATATTCTCGATATCATTCAGCGCAATTGTCAGCTGACGGCGGAAACCATCGCCGAAAAGGTCGGGCTTTCGACCTCGGCGGTGCAGAGGCGGCTGAAACGCCTGCGCGATGACGGCATCATCAAGGCAGAAGTTGCCGTCGTCGATCGCAAGGCGACGGGTACGCCGATGGTGTTCATCGCCGGATTGGAGATCGAGCGTGACAACTACGATGCGCTAGCGAAGTTCCGCCTTTGGGCGGAAAAGCAGGATCACATCCAGCAAGTTTACTATGTTACCGGAGCGGTGGACTTGATCACCATTATCACGGCCCGCGACGTCGAGCATTATGACGACATCGCGGCCCTGATCATGAAAGAAAACCCGCAGATCCGGCGCATGCACACGAATGTAGTGCTCAAGGACGTCAAGTTAGGTCTACTGGTTCCGCTGAACGCTGGCGATGACCCCAACAGATGAGTGCGCGCTGCTCATGCTTCTTTGGCCGCATCGGGAAAGTCTCCGCACGGCCTGTCAGGCGGCCCGAAAGCAGCCTATTTCGACCGTCCCATCGGCGTCGAGAGGGATGCACGAACCGTCCCAGACGCAGGCTGCGCCAGGAAATCCACCGCGATGCAACGCAAGCGATTAGGTGTCGTCACTGATGCAGCTTCTCTTTGTGCCCGGAATACGGGATCGCGACGCAGCGGCGCGCTCGTCAAGCGAGGATATTATTTCGTCCGCTATTACGCAGCAGAGATTCCTTACTTCATTGCCGCGTCGAGTTTCTCCTTCCATCCACCGCTTTCCAGTTGCTTGCGCATGAAAGCGTCCACCGCCGCCTTCAAGGCGGGATCTTCGCGCAGCAGATAGGCATTTTGGAAATGCGTGAACGGCTCCTTGACGGCGACCGGGCACAAGACGCTGGCATGCAGCTTGGACTGCAGGTCTACCTCCACGCCGTCCGTGACCATCACATCGGCCCTGCCCGACGCAATCTGGTCAAAAATTGTCTTGTTGTCCGGAAATACCTCGATCGACGCCTTATCGAAATGCTCGTGAGCGAATTTGTCGTTGGTCCCGCCCGGATTGACGATCACCCGCACGGAGGGCTGGTCGATCGCATCAAGCGTGGTATATTTTTCCTTGTCCTCGCAGCGGGCAATCGGTCGCTTGCCGTCGGTCACATTGGGCACTGAGAAGTCGCCCACTTCGTCACGAGCGGCGTTTACGGTAATGCCGCCGAGTGCGATGTCGAACTTGCTGGCCTTGAAATCGTCCAACATCGTTTTCCAGGTCGTGGCAACGAAATCCGCCTTAACACCGAGATCGGCGGCAAGATCCTTGGCCATGGTGATGTCGGCACCCGTGAGGGTGCCATCAGCGGCCTTGTAGCTGAAGGGCTTGTAGTCACCCGTCGTTCCTATCTTGATCACGCCAGCCTTCTTGATTTGCGATAAAGCGTCATCCGCCGCGAAGGTCAGCGCCGATGTCAGGCTCCACGACACCACCAAGGTGGCCGCAAAACAGGTTCGCTTCATGGTTCCTCTCTATAGGGATGTTCGGTTGTTGCAGCGGGATTGCCGGTTCGTCGCGCGAGATTACTGACGCAGCCAGGGTTTGTCACTCCCTGAGCCTGCACGAGCTGGCGCGACCAAGAGATTCCAGTTTCAGTGAGAAATTGCAGCGGAAAGTCCGCTTTGCCGCCAAGAACCAACAATTCTTCGCCTGGAAAGGAGAAGGGCGGTTAAGCGAGCATTTATAGGACCACTGCCTTTTTGGTCACTGTTCCGATCGGTTGAACGCATGCGAAGATAGCTCCCCGCAAATATCATACTGTTTGTGATATTGTTATTACCGCTTGTTACATTCCGCCTCCTATGTCATTCTGCGGTTTAAAACCGGGCGCGCGAATAGCCAGCGCGCCCGGGGCTTGACTTTCGACAGGATGGCGGCGTTCCGTTCGACCATCGATATGGGGAAATCTTGGATGGCACGCATCACGCTGAGGCAGCTGCTCGATCACGCTGCGGAGGAAGGCTACGGCGTTCCCGCTTTCAACATCAACAACATGGAGCAGGCGCTCGCCATCATGGAGGCCGCGGACGCGTCTCATGCACCGGTTATCATGCAGGCGTCGCGCGGAGCGCGCGCCTACGCCAACGACATTATGCTGAAGCACATGATGGATGCCGTCGTTGAGATCTATCCACATATTCCGGTCTGCGTTCATCTCGACCACGGCAACGATCCGTCGAGCTGCATGACGGCGATCCAGGCAGGCTTCACCTCGGTGATGATGGACGGTTCGCTGAAGGCGGATGCCAAGACACCCGCTGACTGGGCCTACAATGTGGGCGTCACCAAGACGGTGACGGACATGGCGCATCTCGGCGGCATCTCGGTCGAGGGCGAACTTGGCGTTCTCGGCTCGCTGGAGACCGGCATGGGCGAGGCCGAGGACGGCCACGGCGCCGAAGGCAAGCTGTCGCATGACCAACTGCTGACAAACCCCGACGAGGCCGTAAAGTTCGTGCGCGAAACCAAGGTCGATGCGCTGGCGATCGCCATGGGGACGTCGCATGGAGCCTACAAATTCACCCGCCAGCCGGACGGATCCGTGCTGGCGATGAGCGTCATTGAAGAGATCCACCGCAAACTGCCGAATACGCACCTCGTCATGCACGGCTCCTCGTCAGTCCCGATCGAACTGCAGGAGATCATCAACAAGTACGGCGGCCAGATGAAGCCGACATGGGGCGTGCCGGTCGAAGAAATCCAGCGCGGCATCAAGAACGGCGTGCGCAAGGTGAACATCGATACCGATGGCAGGATGGCGATGACCGGCCAGATCCGCCGAGTGCTGCAGGAAGATCCGAGCGAATTCGACCCGCGCAAATATCTTAAGCCGGCGATGGCTGCGCTCAGCAAGCTCTGCAAGGAGCGGTTCGAACAGTTCGGCACGGCCGGAATGGCAAGCCGGATTACGCCGCTTCCTGTGTCGGAAATGGCCAAGCGCTACAAATCCGGTTCGCTCGATCCGGTCTTCTCTTAAGTTTGAGCCTACGCTGAGGCGGGGTGCTGTGCCTGCTCGGGCCCGGCGGCAGGCATCCTGTTTGCGAGCGTCTGGCCATGGAATTTTTCAAGCTGGATGACGACATCCTCGATCTCGCTTGCAATGCGTTCGGCGTTCCAGCCCAGCGCAGCCCCGGCAAGACCGGCGATTTCCCGCAAGCCTTCGAGCTTCAAGCGGCCTTCGATAGCAAGCGTCGTACGCCGAAGGACGATATCTGAAAGGTGTACGACGAGTTCGTTTCGAGCAATCCAGTCGACTTCCTTGAAACTGTAGTGCCCCGCGCCCGTCAGCCGCTGTTCATCGGAATATGCCGACGAGAAGGAGAGCACGGCCGCAGCCGTCGTTCCGTAGCGGCCAAGCAGTTCGTCCACGCGCTCGACCGGCGCGCCGGTCCGCGCTGCGATTTCCCTGATCCAGATGCTTCGTTGCTGCACATCCATTGGGAAGGCCTTTCCGCCACCGATCGGCAGGTAGCGGGTCGATTGCTTGCGAACATGCTGCAGGCGCGCGAGAACGGAATCGGCAACCTCTTCGGCAAAACCGCGGAACGTCGTCCACTTTCCGCCGACCAGCGAGATGATCGGAAACGGCCTGCCTTCTTCGGGCTCCTTCACCGGTGCGGAATGATCGCGACTGATCAGCCCCGGGGCGGTCGCCTCAGACGCCGGCAGCGGACGGATGCCGCTATAACTGTAGACGATCTGATCACGATCGAAGCGAAGCGTCGGCAGCAGCGTGCGGACGCTATCGAGAAAATATTCGATTTCCGGTTCCTCGCAGCGGACATTATCCGGGTCGTCGGCAGGGATATCTGTGGAACCGACGAGCGCCATCCCGAGGTAGCTGTAGACGAGGCAGATGCGCCCATCGTCGGCCTCGAAATAGATCATGTGGCCGTTCAGGCTGCGAACCAGCTCAGGATGATCCAGAAGAATGTGGGAACCCTTGGTACCGCCGATCATCCGAGAGGGAGCGCCGAGCGCCCCATTGACATGATCGATCCAGGGACCGGCGGCGTTCACCACCAGTTTGGGAGAGATTGCGAATTCGCCGCCGTCCGGCTGCCTGAATGTCAGGCGTCCGCCGGAGACTACCGCAAGCGTCGCGAAATTGACGGCAAGGTTCTTCGCATTTGCCTCGAGCCCGTCCATGACGAGTTCGTAGACGAGCCGCTCAGGCCTGCTGATCTTGGCGTCGTAATAAATTCCGCCGGCGACGATTGCCGGGGTGAGGTGCGGCATTTCCTTGCGCGCCGTCCTTTTCAGGATCAGCCGATGGCGCGGCATGACCTGGTCGCGTGATCCAAAGAAATCGTAGAGCCCAAGCCCGATCTTGATGAGAACGGCCCCCCGGCTGCGTGGCGCAGTCTTGGAGCCAAGCAGCGTGCACAGCGCTGCCCAAATACCCCGTGTCCAGGAGAATACCGGTATGAAAGTAGGCAATGGCTCGACGCAATGCGGAGCGTTCTTCAGCAGCAAATTGCGCTCCAACGTCGACTGGGCGACCAAGCCGAACTCGCCCGTCTCGAGATATTTCAGGCCGCCGTGAATAAGGCGCGATGGCGCAGCGCTCGTCCCGGAGCCGAAATCGGCCTTGTCGACGATCACGCAATTGACGCCTTGCGCCGAAAGGTCGCGAAACAGTCCGGCACCATTGATGCCCGCTCCGATGATCAGAACGTCGATGTCGCCCTCTCCAAGGTTCGAGAAGCGTTGCTGCATGTCGGGAGTCATGATCTTGTTCGTCCTAAATCGCCCACACATCAGTGCCGGGGTTCTGCCTCGTCGGTTACCGATTGCTCCGGCGCAAGGCCGGCAATTTTCGGCCAAAGTGGCGTCATAGCGTCGGCGATCTGGCGGAAGACCCAGTAGCGTTTGTCGTAGTTCGCGCTGCGTGCCGCATCGGGCTGGCACGTCTTCGCGATGCGGGTGATGTCGCGCGGATCGCTCTGCGGATCAGCATAAACGCCGGCGCCCGATCCGGCGCAAAGGGCAGCACCCCAGGCAGCGGCCTCATCCGTTTCGGTCACGGTCACCGGTATGCCGAGCACATCGGCAAACATCTGAACGACCAGCGGGTTGCGCGAGACACCCCCGGCAAGCCTTGCCTCTTCAAATTCAAAGCCGTCGCCAAGTGCATCGACATGGATGCGATGATTGAAAGCGATACCCTCAAGCACGGCCCGCAGCATGTCGCCGCGATTGTGCCAGCCGCCGAGGCCGAAGAAGCCGGCACTTGCCGAGGCACCATAGGGCGAACCGAACAGATAGGGATGGAAGAGCGCCGTCGATGGCCGATCGAAAGCCGCATCGATTTCCGGCGCCAGCAGCGCGTGAATGGAGCTGCCTTGCGCCTCGCCCTTCGTCCGCTCGCCGGCGCACAGCTTGTCGAGAAACCAGTCGTAATTCGCGGTCGATGCCGGCGAGATCGACATGTTGTTCCAGATGCCCGGCGCGATGCCGTTGCGGCAGAACCAACGCCGGTCGACTCGCGGTTCCGACGATAGCGTCTCATTGATCGAATAGGTACCGGCAATGACGGCGACGACGCCCTTGGCATAGCCGCCTGCCCCGAGCGCGGAGGCCGTCACGTCATGCAGCCCGGCAACGACCGGCGTTCCCTTGGCAAGGCCGGTCAGATGCGCCGCCTCAGATGTCACCCGCCCGATGATCTGATCGGAACGCGCGGCCGGCGGTAGCGCATGGACAAGTTTCTGCAACCCAAAGAGCCTCAGGGCCTCCTGGCTGTATTCCTGTGTCTTCACATCGGTAAAGGAGGTACTTGCCTCCGTGCGATCCGTACCGACGATGCCTGTCAGGCAAAACCGCAGCCAGTCCTTGCAGCTCAGGAAATGACCAATGCGTTTGAACCGCTCGGGTTCCATGTCGCGGATCCAGGCAAGCAGTGCCGATGGTGCGGAGACATGCGGGATCTGACCCGTGAGCTCGATGGCTTGGTCGGCGACAATGCTTTCCATCCACCGATCGATGACGGCACCGGCCCGGCTGTCCAGGGACAGGATGGCTCGACCCAAAGGTATCCGCTCGTGGTCGAGCAGATAGATGCCATCTCCGTGGGCCGTTGCGGCGATGCCCTGGATGTCGCTTGCCGGCCGATTGCTGAGGGTGATCGCCTCCCGAATCGCATCTGCCGTCGCGCTCCACAATTCGTCCATGTCCCGTTCGATATGGCGGGCCCTTGGGATAAACTGCGTGACGCGGCGCCGGGCGACCGCGAGCGGCGTGCCGTCAATATCGAAGATGACGGCCTTGGTGACCGTCAGGCCACTATCGATCCCGAGCAGACTCGGCATTCGCTTTTACCTCGCTATCGGCAACGGCCTGTCCGGTCACGAGCGCCCTCCGGCACCCTTGGCTATGACAACGTTGATATTTCTGGACCGCATGCGATCGATGTGCACCGGCTGCGTCTTGTCGTCGACGATGACGACGTCGAACTCGTCCAGTGCCGCGAAACTGTGAAGCGCCCGCTGCTCGAACTTCGTGTGATCGGCAAGCAGGATGCGCTTGACGGAACAGTCGAACATCGCACGCTTGGTATCGACCGTCTCCGGGGATTGGTGCAGCACCGTGCCGTCGCTGATCGCCGACATGGAGATGAACGCGACATCGGCCCTGAGACCCCTGATCTCGTTTATGGTCATGCGACCCATGAAGGCGTTACACCAGTTGTAATACTGTCCACCGAGTGCGAGCAGCGTCACGTCGTGCATGCCCTTCAGCGCGTTCATGAGCGTCAGGGAATTGGTGATCGCCGTGACCGGTACCTTCGACGGCAGATGCGCCGCCATCTGTAGGACCGTGGTCGAATCATCGAGGAAGATGGCCTGCCCCGGCTCAACGAACTGCATCGCCGCTTCGGCGATCAGCTTCTTCTCCGCCGACTGGCGGTTCGAGCGATAGACCTCGCTTGATTCTATGAGATTGGTGGCAGCCGCAGTGACGATGCCGCGCGTCTTCCTGAAGAGACCGCGGCTGACAAGTTCGTCCACGTCGCGATGAGCAGTCATCAGGCTGATCCCGAAACGGTCGGTGAGGTCTTCTATCCGCATCGAGCCTTCATTCATGACGGCTTCGGCAATCATGCGCCGGCGAGCGATCTGGCGCGTCTGGCGGCTGTCGCTCGTAAGCTGGTCCAACAGATCGTCGCCCTGGCTCGTCTTCTGTGTCACGGGTCACCCTTGTCGCTGAACTCTGGATCCCAGCTTCGTACAGTGATTGCCGCCCCAAGGCAAAAAGGCGACATGGAACGGGCGGCTGCGGCCCGCATAGCGTTTCCGGCATCCGAGGCGCCGAGCGACCTGTGCCGCCGTCGCTGAAAGGGGCGCCTTTTCGAGCGCCCCTTCGACGATTACTGCGACAAGACGAACGGACCCGTGTACTTATCCACATTGTCCTTGGTGATCAGCAGACAATCGAAGAGCTGTTTCTCGCTCTTGGCGCCGGTGTTGCCGGTCTTGATCATGCTGTCTGCCTGCTTCACCGCTTCTTCGGAGAACACGGCAACCGGCTGCAGGACGGTGTACTGGAGTTCACCTGCCTTGATGGCCGCAACAGCATCCGGAGATCCGTCAAAACCGCCGACCTTGATGCTGGCGAGCTTGCCGGCTTCCTTGAGAGCGGCGATGGCGCCCAGCGCCATTTCGTCGTTACCAGAGATGACGCCGACGATGTCCGGGTTTGCTTGCAGCATGGACTGCATCTTGTTATGGCCCTGAGTACGGTCCCAGTTGGCGACTTCCTTGGCAGCCTTCTTCAGGTCCGGATACTGCGAAAGCACGGTCTCATAGCCGTTGGAGCGCGTCGCGGCATTGTTGTCCGACGGTGCGCCGAAGAGTTCGGCATAGTTACCCTTATCGCCGATGGCTTCGACCCACTGCTGGGCACCCAGTGCTGCACCCTGGGCGTTGTTGGAAACGAGCTGCGCCTTCGCCAGGCCTTCCTGATTGATTTCCGCGTTGACGAGGATAACCGGAATGCCCGCGGCAACGGCCTTCTTGACCGCACCGACGGAACCGTCAGCATTCGCCGGATCAAGGATAATCGCAACCGACTTGTTGGTGATGGCCGTATCGATCAGGTTGCTTTCGGTGTTGGTGTCACCCTTGTGCGCGCTGACCGAGGCGGTATAGCCAAGCTTTTCGGCGGCGGCTTTGGCAACGTTGCCTTCCGTCAGCCAGTAGGGGTTCGACGGGTCGTTGACGATGATCGTCATCATCCCGGCCGCCCAGGCCGAGCCTGCAAGAAGCGGTGCCACAGTTGCGGCGGCAAGAAGAATGCGCATGCCTTTTTTAAACATAGTCTCTCTCCCATTAGTGAGCTCAGTTATTGCCGGAGACCCGGCGGTGCTTTCCCCAATCGGCCTTCATGGAATCCAGCCTGCCGTCGCGGATAAGTTCAGTTGAAGCCGTCAGGAGGATTTGACCCGGCGGCCGTATTGGATGCTATTCATGAGGACGGCGAGAACGATCACTGCCCCGGTGAAGACGGTCTGCCAGTAGGCTGAGACCCCGATGATTACGAGGCCGTCCGAGAGGAAGCCGATGACGAAGGCCCCGAGCATGGTGCCGCGAACCGTACCGCGGCCGCCCGTCAGCGCTGCACCACCGATGACGACGGCTGCGATTGCCGTCAGTTCGTAGGTGGTGCCGGCAGTCGGACCGGCAGAGGTCAGCTGCGACGACAAGACCAGGCCGGCGATCGCGGCACAGGCACCCGACAGCACATAGACGACGATCTTGACGCGCTTGACGGGGACGCCCGAAAGGTCGGCTGCACGTTCGTTACCACCCGAGGCATAGAGCCAACGGCCGAAGGCCGTGCGGCTGAGCACGATACCGCAGACAATTGCCAGAACCGCGAGCACGATCACGCCGATCGGGATGCCTCCGAGCCGGTTGAAGCCGAGCCAATCGAACCCGGTATTGCCGAGCTCCGGCCGGCCGCCGAGATTGTTGTAGGTCAGGCCATTGGTCATCAATAGCGCAATACCGCGGGCTACATAAAGCACACCCAGGGAAGCGACGAAGGCCGGCACCTTGAGGTAAGCGATCAAAACGCCGTTGACGGCACCCACCAAAGCACCGAGCGCACATGTGATGATGACGACGGCCCAGACCGGCGGATAGAGGATGACGCCGAAATAGTTGAGCGTGACGCCTTGCATCATGAAGCCAGCGATGCAGCCTGCAAGCCCCAGCGTCGAGCCCACCGACAGGTCAATGCCGCCGTTCAGGATCACCAGCAGCATGCCGATTGCCAAAATGCCAAAGATCGCGACGTGCGACGCCATGATCAGGAAGTTGTTCAGCGTGAAATAGTAGGGTGACAGGAACGAGAAGACTGCGATGATGACGATCAGCGCAAAGAATGCCCGGCCTTCCAGGATGAGACGCACGACGTTGGTATTGCGCTTCTGCCCGGTGGAAACCGACTTCTTCTCGATGATGTTTGTGACTGACATACTCAGCGCTCCATAGTTCCAGGCTAGTGCGCGACCACGGCTTCGCCGGAGGCTGCCATGATCTTTTCCTTGGTGACGTCCGAGCCAAACTCGGCCGATATCCTGCCGCGGTGCATAACGATGATGCGGTGCGCGATGCTCAGGCATTCATTGACTTCGGACGTCGAATAGATGACCGCCAGTCCCTGCTTGGCACGCTCCGCGAGCAGCTTGAACACTTCGGCCTTGGCGCCGATATCGATCCCGCGGCTCGGCTCGTCGAGCAGGATCACCTTCGGCTGGGTTGCCAGCATCTTGCCGATGACGACCTTCTGCTGGTTGCCGCCGGACAGCGAGCCGATAGCTGCCGCGCCGCCATCGGTCTTCACATGCACCCGGCGGATCGCATCGTTGACGAGATCGCGCTCCCGATGACCGGAGGTGAACAGCCCCTTCGTAAAGGCGCCGATGCTCGCAAGCGACAGATTGGATCCGACCGTCATCGTCTGGACCAGGCCATCGCGCTGGCGATCTTCCGGTACAAGAACGAGACCGCCAGCGATGCGCCCCGCGATGCTGAGCCCGCCGACGTCCTGGCCTTCGAGCAGAACCTTGCCGCCGTTCGAACGCAGGCGACCGGCGATGCATTCAAGGAGTTCCGTCCGCCCCGCCCCCATCAGTCCGTATATGCAGACGACCTCGCCGGCGCGCACCTGCAACGAAAGGCGGTCGACTGCATTATAGGCAGCGCCGGAAGGACCGGGAACACTCAGCTTTTCGATGGAAAGCGCTACTGCGCCGAACTGATGGCCTTGCGGCGGATTGCCGAGATCAAAGTTCTCGCCGACCATGTTGCGGACGATCCATTCGAGGTCGATATCCTTGCGCTCCGCATAGGCCGTCATGTTCCCGTCGCGCAGGACAACGGCGTGGTGGGTGATCTGCAGGGCTTCTTCCAGATGATGCGAGATGTAGACGATCGAGACGCCGCGGCTGGTTAGGTCATGGATGACCCTGAAGAGCACTTCCACTTCGGTGGCGCTCAGCGCCGATGTCGGCTCGTCCATGATGAGGATACGCGAATTGATAGAAAGGGCGCGCGCGATCTCGACGATCTGCTGCTGGCCGAGGCGGAGATCTTCGACGCGCGTCAGCGGATCGATGTCTTCCTCGAGCTCTTCCATGAGCGCACGTGTCTGGCGCTCTTCCTCGGCGAAGTCGACAACCCCACCCTTGATGATCTCTCGACCCATGAAGATGTTGTCACGGACGCTGAGATTGGGTGCCAGGCTGAGCTCCTGGTGAATGATAGAAATGCCGCACCCGCGCGCATGGGTCGACGATGCAAAACTGACAGGCGAGCCGTCGAGAATGATCTCCCCGGAACTCGGCTGCACGACCCCCGAAAGGATTTTCATCAAAGTCGACTTGCCAGCGCCGTTCTCTCCGAACAGAGTCGTGACCTGGCCGCGGTGGATGTCAAAGTTCACTCCTTTCAGGGCGTGAACATTGCCATAGGACTTGGCGATGTTGCGAGCGGCAAGAACGACCTCGCCCCGGCGTCCGGAGTTGCATAGCGGCTGGCTCATTTGACCTCGACCTTCACCGGCGTTACGAGCCAGTTCCTCGGGTTGATGAGCTTGAAGACACCCACAACGGTCGCCGTCTTTCCATCCAGCGTGTCAGGATCGAGACCTGCAAAGACCGTCTTCTTCATCTCGTTGTTGATGGCCGAACCGGCATCCTGATACTGGATCTGGTTGGTAAACTGCCCGAATTCGATGGTTCCGGTCGCGTCACGGAGGTCCGTGCCATTGACCGCAGGACCGGTCTGGACACGGACCACCGTCTCGGGAGGCAACCCATCGACTTTTATCTCGCTAATGTTCGCCTTGCGGGCGCCGAAGACACCCGTCAGCGTAACAGGGATCACCGGTCCGGTGCTCGTCGCAGTCCCGTATTTCTCGGCGGCTGCCTTCTTGTCGGCAGCGATTGCGGCCGCAAGCTCGGAGACCGCAACGGCCCGATCCTCGACCTTCGCCTTAATCTTCGGGAACTGCTCTGCGCCGAACGTCTCCGCGGAAAATGCCTGTTGGCGGACATCGTTGGCGGAGCCGATCTTGACGACCGTGGTATCGAGCGCAATCGCCCCAACGACGATGACGGCAAGCGCCGCGCTTGCCATGAGCTTGAAATTGCCGCTGCTCGGCTTTGATGCTGCATAATCAGGCGGTGTACTCATGTCCGGACGGCCTTTGACTTGAATGGTTAGGAAAGAAGGGCGAGCGCGGCAGCAATCGCAGACCGGCGGACCCGTCGTTCCGCACCAGAGCAAGCAATCGGCGGATCACCGGCAGGACCGCAACCGTGACAAAAATCCTCATTTGGAAGCCTCCTCAGCACGACCGGCGACTGTCTCCTCCAACCGCCAGGGCCTGCAGCTCTCGATCCGGAAGCGCGCCTCCGTGATAGAATTGTGTTATTTACGTCGCAAACCATGTTATAATTTTTGGCGCGTGTCAACGGCCACTTGACGAGAACTCGAGTAAAAACGCGTGACTTCGCGTTCAGTTTTTCCCGCTGCAGCGCGGAATAATTGGAAGCGAACGCACAAACTCGCCTCTCCGCTTTCCGCCCAGAATTGGCATGTATCTTACTGTATTGATTGCATATTGTTCAGATTCGACGCAGCAGAGACTGGTGACGACGGCGTTGCAGCCTATCATTTCGCAAGTGGTCTTCTACACTCTTATACAATTTATTTTATCTGAAAAAAATTTCAATGCCAGAAAAATCTTACTAGCCTTATGGTATCATTATGTTATGTTCCGCAACGAGGCGCTTGTCTGAAGTTCGGCTACATATCTCATCCAGGATTTGCAAAAGGCAGAGCTTGCCGCAGGCGACAGAAGGACCGAAGCAGCCGGCCAACCGGATGCCGAATCCCCAACGAAACTTGCCGATCGCGAGGACTTCAGATTGAATTGGACGCGCGCAACAGCCGCCGAGGCGTTCGCAACAGAGGCGAGATAGCCCTGCGATGACATCGAGTGAGAAGATCATCATCGGGATAGATGCCGGTACCTCCGTCATCAAGGCCGTGGCCTTTAATCTGTCCGGACGCCAGATCGCCACGGCCTTCGTACGCAACAGATACACGACAGGAGACGACGGTTCCGCAACGCAGGCGCTGGATCAGACTTGGCTCGATTGCGCCAGCGCGTTACGTGGCCTTGGGGAAGAAGTACCCAATCTCGCATCACGCACCGCAGCCGTCGCGGTCACCGGCCAGGGCGACGGCACCTGGCTCGTCGGCCGCGGCAATAGGCCGGTCGCTGATGCCTGGCTATGGCTCGATGCGCGCGCCGCACCCACCGTCACGTCGCTTGCCGGCGAAAATGCGAACCGTGCCCGCTTCGAGGCAACAGGCACCGGCCTCAATACTTGCCAGCAGGGTGCGCAACTCGCCCATATGGATCGCTTCACACCGGACCTTCTCGACCGAGCGGAGACGGCGCTGCACTGCAAGGACTGGCTTTACCTCAACCTGACAACCGTACGGGCGACCGATCCATCCGAAGCGAGCTTTACCTTCGGCAACTTCCGGACGCGGCAATATGATGCGGTGGTGATCGATGCGCTCGGCCTGAGCCATAGACGGGCGCTTCTGCCTGAAATCATCGACGGCACCGAGATCACTCACCCGCTGACATCAGAGGCGGCGAGGGCCTCGGGACTTCTTGCCGGTACGCCGGTCTGCCTTGGTTATGTCGACATGGCGATGACGGCGCTGGGTGCGGGCGTGCGCAGCGGCGCTCGCAACGCCGCCTGCTCGACGATCGGTTCGACGGGCGTGCACATGCGTGCCAAGGCTGTTGCTGACGTTCAGCTCAATCATGAGGGTACGGGATATGTGATCGCCCTGCCCGTCCCCGGCATCGTCACTCAGGTCCAGACCAACATGGGCGCTACGATCAACATCGACTGGATCCTGGACGTCGCCGCCTACTTGATGGCCGAGGCGGGCAAGCCTGCTTCGCATGCAGACCTGATTGCGCGCATCGACGGCTGGTTTGCGGAAAGCCGGCCGGGTTCGGTGCTTTACCATCCCTACATCTCCGAAGCTGGGGAACGTGGGCCTTTCGTCAACGCCAATGCACGCGCGGGCTTCACGGGGCTTTCTACGCGCCACGGCTTCCCCGACCTGCTGCGCAGTGTGGTCGAAGGGTTGGGGCTTGCCACCCGCGATTGCTACGCGGCAATGGGCGCGATGCCCGACGAGTTGCGGATCACTGGCGGCGCAACACGCTCGGTCGCCCTTCGCCGTTCACTCTCGGCCGCCGTTAACGCACCGATCCGCCAGTCGCGCCGCGATGAGACGGGGGCCGCCGGCGTGGCGATGATGGCCGCGGTGGCCGTCGGCGTCTATTCTAGCATGGACGAATGTATCGCCGACTGGGTGACGCCGCTGCTCGGCGACGCGGAGATTCCGGACGTAAACGAAGCTGCCCGGTTCGACCGGCTATTTTCCGCCTACACCGATGTGCGCCAGGCAATGGCGCCTGCCTGGGGCAAGCTCGCCCGAGCCGCAACGACACCGCCGGTAGGCGAGTAAATCAAGTTTTGATGCAGCAGGCATCGAAGGAGTATGACATGACTGAACCCGACCTTGTGGATCTCTTCGTCATCGGCGGAGGCATCAATGGCGCGGGAATCGCACGCGATGCTGCGGGCCGCGGCCTGAAAGTCGTGCTTTGCGATAAGGACGATCTGGCACAGGGAACCTCGTCTCGTTCGGGCAAGCTGGTGCATGGCGGCCTGCGTTATCTCGAATACTACGAATTCCGCCTGGTGCGCGAGGCGCTGATCGAGCGTGAAGTGTTGCTCAATGCCGCGCCTCATATCATCTGGCCGATGCGCTTCGTCCTGCCGCACAGCCCGCAGGATCGTCCGGCGTGGCTCGTGCGGCTCGGCCTGTTCCTTTACGATCACCTTGGCGGCCGCAAAAAGCTGCCGGGGACACGGACGCTCAATCTGCTGCGCGATCCGGAGGGAACCCCGATCCTCGATCAATACCCGCGCGGTTTCGAGTATTCCGATTGCTGGGTCGATGACGCCCGCCTCGTGGTCCTGAACGCGGTCAGCGCGGCGGAAAAAGGCGCTACTATTCTCACTCGATCGGCAGCTGTCTCGGCGCGTCGCGAGAGCGGCAGCTGGATCGTTACGACGAAAAACAGCCTCACAGGAGAGACGCGAACCTTCCGCGCCAAATGTCTCGTCAACTGCGCCGGCCCCTGGGTAATGGACATCATCAATCGTGTCACCGGCTCGAACTCCGACCGCAACGTCCGTCTCGTGAAGGGTAGCCATATCATCGTGCCGAAGTTCTGGGCCGGCTCCAATGCCTATCTGGTCCAGAACCACGACAAGCGCGTCATTTTCATCAACCCCTATGAGGGCGACAAGGCGCTGATCGGGACGACCGATATCGCCTATGAAGGCCGCGCCGAGGATGTGTCCGCCGACGATGCGGAAATCGATTATCTTTTGAAGGCGGTCAATCGCTACTTCAAGGAGAAGCTACGCCGGGAGGATGTACTGCACAGCTTCTCCGGCGTTCGTCCACTTTTCGACGACGGCAAGGGCAATCCGTCCGCCGTAACCCGCGACTATGTCTTCGATCTCGACGAGACGGGCGGCGCTCCTCTGCTCAACGTCTTCGGTGGTAAGATCACCACGTTCCGTGAACTTGCCGAACGGGGCATGCAACGTCTCAAGCATATTTTTCCGAACATGAGCGGAGACTGGACGGAAAAGGCGCCATTGCCCGGCGGCGAAATTCCGAATGCCGACTACGAGACCTTCGCCAACAGCCTGCGCGATGCCTATCCATGGATGCCTCGCAAGCTCGTGCATCACTACGGCCGTCTCTATGGCGCCCGCACGAAGAATGTGATTGCGGGTGCGACTGGCATCCAAGGGCTCGGGCGGCATTTCGGCGGGCAGCTTTATGAGGCCGAGGCCCGCTATCTCGTTGCGACGGAATGGGCCGCTACGGCCGAGGACATCCTCTACCGCCGCACCAAGCATTACCTGCATCTGAGCGAAGCGGAACGTTTAGCCTTTGGCGAGTGGTTTGCTTCAATCCGCCTTGCCGCAGCGTGAAGGATATTGCCATGCCGCTGACCCTTTCGCTCAATACCAATCCACTTGTGAACCGTTTCGCAGACCCCGACGACCTCATCGAGACGGTCGCGCGAGACTTGAGGATCCGCGACCTCCAGCTGACTCACGAGTTCATCAATCCAAGCTGGCAGGCGCCCGTGATCCGCCGCCTGGCGCGCACGATGAACGCCGCGCTGAAGCGCACGGGTGTGCGGGTCACATCAGGCATGACGGGGCCTTATGGTCGCCTCAACCACTTCGGACATCCAGATGCCGATGTGCGCCGCTATTACATCGACTGGTTCAAGACTTTTGCCGACATCACCGCCGATCTCGGCGGCCACTCCGTCGGAACGCAGTTTGCAATCTTCACCTACAAGGACTTCGACGATCCGGTCAGACGTGAGGAACTGGTCAAGATCGCGATCGACTGTTGGGCAGAGATAGCCGACCACGCACGCGCCTCAGGCCTTTCTTACATTTTCTGGGAGCCGATGAGCATCGGCCGCGAGTTCGGCGAGACGGTTGCCGCTTGCCTGGCGCTGCAAAAGCGGCTGGCAGCCGCCGGATTGGCCATCCCGATGTGGATGATGGCGGATATCGATCATGGCGACATCACCTCCGCCAACCCCGACGACTACAACCCCTATGCCTGGGCACGCGCCGTCCCGCCGGTATCGCCGATCATCCACATCAAGCAGAGCCTGATGGACAAGGGTGGACATCGGCCCTTTACTGCAGAATTCAACGCTATGGGCCGCATCCAGCCCGCGGCTCTGCTCCAGGCACTTGCCGAAGGTGGGGCGAAGGACAATGAAATTTGCCTGGAACTCTCCTTCAAGGAACGCGAGCCGAACGATCGTCAGGTCATCCCGCAGATCGCCGAAAGCGTCGCCTTCTGGGCACCTCATATCGACACTGGTGTCGCCGACTTGAACATCTAAGGCGGGCATCTTTAAAAGGCAGCACTGCGATACGGCGGAATCGCCGCCTGTGACATTCGAAAGGGGAACCGTTATGACGGACGCCGATGATACGCTAGCCGTGCGTGCTGCCTGGCTTCACTATGCGGGCGGGCTCACGCAGTCCGACGTCGCCCGGCGCCTCGGCGTGCCATCGGTAAAGGCGCATCGCCTGATCGCGAGAGCGGTTGCCGATGGCGTCGTCAAAGTCACCATCGACGGGGATATCGTCGAATGCGTCGAGCTGGAGATGCGGCTTTCCGAACGGTTCGGGCTTCAATATTGCGAGGTCGCACCCGATCTCGGCGAGGAAGGGTTGCCGCTTCGCGCACTCGGCCATGCGGGCGCCGGCTATCTCAAGCGCGAGATCGAGCACGGGGACAGTACGGTTATCGGCCTTGGTCACGGCCGCACGCTTTCCGCCGCCGTCCAGTATATGCCGAGGGTCAACGCGAAGGGCCTGCGCTTCGTCTCGTTGCTTGGCGGCCTGACACGAAACTACGGCGCCAATCCCTATGACGTGATGCACCGCATCGCCGAAAAGACCGGCACCCACGCCTATGTCATGCCGGTTCCCTTCTTCGCCAATACCGGAGAGGACCGCGAAGTGTTGAAGGCGCAGCGTGCCGTCAAAGAAGTCTTCGATCTGGCCAACAACGCCGATCTGAAGCTCGTTGGCCTGGGAACTGTCGATGCAGAGGCGCAACTTGTTTTGTCCGGTGTGGTTGAGCCCCGTGAAATGGAGGACATTGCCGCCGCAGGCGGTGTCGGCGAAATCCTCGGGCACTTTTTCGACGCCGACGGCCACATCCTTGAGACGACGCTAACAGCGCGCACGCTTTCCGCGTCATTCCCCAAGACCACGAGGGAGCGGCTTGTGGCGCTGGCGGGTGGACAGGCGAAGGTGCCCGCCATCCGGGCAATTCTCAACAGCCGCCGCCTTTTCGGGCTTATAACGGACGAGCGAACCGCGCAGGCCCTGTTGGAGTAGCATATCAAGACAACAAGTTTTCATCGCAAAATAACACAATTCATGTTGATTATCACGAGATAATCGTTATTTTGATATCAAACAAGGGCGGAGGCCGGGATGAGGCGGGAAGAGCGGCACCAGTTGATCGTCAACCTGCTCGTCGAAAACAAGACCGTCGATCTCGACGACCTTGCCGATCGCTTCGCCGTGTCGAAGATGACGATCCATCGCGATCTCGACGATCTCGAGCAGGCGGGTGTCCTGCGCAAGGTTCGGGGAGGCGCGACCATCGATGCCGGAATGCAGTTCGAAAGCGACTTTCGCATTCGCGAGCGCCAGGGCACCGAGGCCAAGCTCGCAATGGCGCAGACCGCGCTGGAACTGGTCGAGCCGGGAATGACCGTGATGGTAAACGACGGCTCAATGGCGGCCGTATTCGGGGAAATGTTGCTGCAGAAGCGTCCACTGACGTTGATCACCAACAACGCGGCGATCATGGAGCGGCTGAAAGGTGAAAGCGGCATCACGCTGATCGCGCTCGGGGGCATCTATTCGGCGAAATTCAACGCCTATCTCGGCGTCGTCACCGAAGAGGCACTGTCGCGACTGAGGGCCGACATCGCCTTCATTTCGACGCCGGCCGTCAGCGGCAGGCTCGCCTACCACATGGACGACAACGTCGTGCGCGCCAAGCGGGCGATGATCGCGTCATCGGCCAGGACCTGCCTCCTGGTCAACCACCAGCGCATTGGCCACACCGCACTGCATGTCATGGCGGATCTCGCCGACTTCGACGCCGTTATAACCGACATCGCACCGGATCCTGCTTTCCTGGAGGAATTCGAGCAGGCGGGCATTACGCTCACCATTGCATCAACGCAGGATCCGACATGACCGAAAAACCGCGCTTGTGGATTGGCACCAGCTGGAAGATGAACAAGACGCTTGCGCAAGCTCAGCATTTCGCGCGCGGCCTGCAAGCCACAGATGCCGCGCGCGACCCGCGCATCCAGCGCTTCGTGATTCCGCCCTTCACCGCGGTCCGCGAGGTCAAGGCAATGCTTGCCCAGACGTCCGTGAAGGTCGGCGCGCAGAATATGCACTGGGCCGATGAGGGGGCCTGGACGGGCGAAGTCTCGGCGGTGATGCTGAAGGACTGCGAACTCGATCTCGTCGAGCTCGGCCATTCAGAGCGGCGCGAACATTTTGGAGAGACCGACGAGACAGTTGGCCTGAAGACCGAAGCGGCCGTTCGCCATGGTCTCATTCCGTTGATCTGCATTGGCGAGACGCTCTCCGACCGTCAAAGCGGGAAGGCTGACGAAATCCTAGCGGCTCAGGTGCGTGGAGCGCTTTCGAAACTTTCGAGCGGCCAGAAGAGCGCCGAGATCCTGCTGGCCTACGAGCCCGTCTGGGCGATCGGCGAAAAGGGCATTCCGGCGACTGCGGATTACGCAGATGCCCGCCAGTCTGGAATAATCGCTGTTGCCGAAGCTGTTCTAGGCCGGAAGATCCCCTGCCTTTATGGCGGGTCAGTCAACCCACAGAACTGCGAAGAACTGATCGCGAGCCCGCATATCGAGGGGCTCTTCATCGGCCGTTCGGCCTGGAATGTCGAAGGCTACCTCGACATCCTGGAAAAATGCGCCGCCAAACTCTAAGGAGAAAGAACCATGAAGCTTGCCATTGCAGGAGACAGCGCCGGCGAGGGCCTCGCCAAAGTTCTGGCTGACCATCTAAAAGACCGCTTCGAAGTACACGAAGTCTCGCGCACGAGCGCCGGTGCCGATCCTTTCTACGCCAACCTCTCGGACCGCGTCGCTTCGGGCGTTATCGACGGCACCTACCACAAGGCGATCCTCGTTTGCGGCACCGGCATCGGCGTCTGCATCTCGGCCAACAAGGTTCCGGGCATCCGCGCCGCCCTGACGCACGACACCTATTCTGCCGAGCGCGCCGCGCTTTCCAATAATGCGCAGATCATCACGATGGGAGCCCGCGTTATCGGAACGGAGCTTGCAAAGTCGATCGCTGATGCGTTTCTTGCCCATACCTTCGACCAGAACGGTCGGTCTGCCGGTAATGTCAAAGCCATGGAAGAACTCGACGCGAAATACAAGCCCCGTTAGTCCATGCCGACGATAGAGCCGGCTCCCGACACTGCCCAATCCCATAATCGTCAGAGCGGAACAGATGCGCCATGGACATGGTGCGATGATCGGCAAGGCGCCCTGATTTCCACTTCCACATCCGACTGACCGACGATCGTTGCAGACAATTTCGGATGCAGCTCACAGGGCCGCGTGGCCGGCGCAGCTGAAGAGTATGAATTCGCTTGTTTGCTCCGCGACTGCTCATGGCAGCGCTGGCTGGAGATTGCCTGCAGCTATTCTCATGCCCGATCATATGTAAACGAGGTGAGCAGGGTCGTCACGAAATTACTCGCCCTTTCCTTGACCAGGACTTCCGTCCATTCATCTGTCCCCCGCAGCCTCAGATCCGTGTAAATGCTGTCCACGGCTGCCTCTTCGATACGCTTGATATGCGTCTTGAATGAAGCCTCGCCGCCGCCGTGATACATGTCTCTGATGACCATGCGCAGAATTTCCTGGATAGCGATCTGCCAGGCCGTATTGATCGACTGAAGTTCCTTCGTATCCTGTGCCATTGAGGCTTCCTGTGGTGTGAGTGAACTGTCAGCCTGCCTACTGGCCATGCTCGTTGTTGCCCCTTCAACCGCACAATTGCATCTCCAGGGTGTTTCACGTTCAAGACGAGGCGATGCGGGAAGTCTCCGCGAGGGCGATCTCCGAGCGCCGCCGATAACTCGCTTGTTTTGCCTTGCGGTTGGCATACCCGATCGCGTTTGCCTTTCTAGCCCCGTCATCGTCAATAACCCCTGCGATACGAACCCTCTCGGCTCCCCGGGTATGATTTTCGGCCAGCGCAGCAACCAGTTGCTTCCGTCTCAAGGCGGTTCCGCTCATCTAGCATCAATCGCGTGCGCTCGAGGCGTCGGGCATCCCTCCCCGCAGCAATCGCCGTCCGCTCGGGTTGAAATAACGGTCATCTGGCCTTGGGGCGTTTTGCAAGCAGGGCGGAGGTTCCCATGTCATTGAGCTCCCTTGCAAGGCGCGCCTCACGGAGCCGTATGGTCTTCGCCTCTCGGGACTGGGCAACGGCGTCGAGCTCTTCGATCGCCTTGTTCTTTGCGAAGAACTGCGTCTGGATACTGCCAAAAGCGATCTCCGCCTGTTGGCGAGATTTGCTGTAGGTCTCTGTCATCTTGGCTCCGATAAGGCAGGCTCGACGCGCGAGCGAAAGCAAAAAGGCCAGGCAAATCGCCTGGCCCCGAATTGATAGCCTGCTTCCGGCAGTACCAGTACATCCGTGGTCAAAGGAAAGCAGATATCGATTTAAGCGTTCTGAAGATTGCAGGCCGACATCTTGCCCGACTTGTTGTCGCGCTCGAGATCGAAACCAATCTTCTGGCCTTCGACGAGTTCGCGCATTCCGGCACGCTCGACGGCAGAGATGTGAACGAAGGCGTCAGCGCCGCCGTTGTCCGGCTGAATGAAGCCGAAGCCCTTTGTGGAATTGAACCATTTAACTGTGCCAGTGGTCATGATGAACCCTTTCATAGCAATATTGAAGAACCGCAGCGCCAACGCGATGCGGACGGGATAGCGATTTTTGAAAGGAAGTTCGTTCAGGCCGCGGTGCCAATCGCGCGATAACCAATCTAGCAAGCAAAATTCGACAATCAGTCATATAACTGACCTAAGCCGTGTCGTCAACTATTAGTTTTCGGCTTATGTGCGCGTCATCTTTTGGTTGTTCTCGCCACCCCTACACGTGATAGGGCTGCCTTCTTGGAGAACATCGTGCTTTGAACTGCCGAAGGGCGTTCAGGAACCAAGCCGGGGCTCAGGCAATCGTCGCAGATTCCGCAGCCGTCCGGGTCCATAAGCTGGCTTCGGCGGCTGCGCTGGCAACACAGGCAGATAAAGGAGTTCTGCGACGGCCCGCGTGGTTGCGGCGGCAATATCTCGATTTCGTAACAGGAAGGTTCGACTGATGACGGGGCCATTTTTTTCACTCCTCGTACGCTCCCGCAATTGAGATAGGAACGGCAGTCCGCTCCTGCAAGCACCCAATGGAGCAGCACGAGCGGATCGCGGGCGCAGTTGTTCCTGCTAGTCTATTTGGTCAGATCATGTACCGGCGGGTGATGCCGAGGTCGATGCCGTCGCAGGCGAAAGTGACGACGATCCGCGATCCGTCTGGAATATGCGAAGAGCGGCGGCTTCGACGCGCCGAGCGTGATTTTTGCGGGCGGTCACGAAGCGGCTCCCATTGTGCCGCACCGCTTCGATTTCGCTAAGACGTGCGCTGCAGACGCTCCAAAAGGCGCCCGATAAACTGAAGATCAATGTCGATCAGCGTCAAGTGCTAGTCGACACGACCAACCGCGACGGTCAAGTCAAGGCCGGCGGCATCGTCGAACCATTCGAACTGATTAAGGTCGGTCGAGATTGGCGATCGCCACAAGTTCGATTTTCCGAACGCCAGCGATACGGACAAAGGCTTGGTCACCGCTTCGGTATCCTCTACATTCTCAACGAACCATCGAAGCGGTCTTCGATCGCCAGTGGTTCCGATCGACGAGGTGAACGGTGTACCGGCACTGGGAACTGCCGATGCAGGCGACCATTGTAATCGAGCGGATGTCAGAGCGGCTGGCTGGTCCGCACCGAGCGCCGATGTCGTCGACACTGTTCGCAACTCAACGTATGGGCGGCCGCCTGATCGAGCAATCCAGATCCAAATAGACGAGAATCGAGAATAAAGTGACTCACGACCACAATCACGACGACGACCAGCACCACCATGCGCAAGACCATTGGCGCGAGAATGGCGTTAAGGTCATTCCCGGCAATTCGCTCGATCCGAATACGGCACAGACACCTGGCATGAACCGCGCCACCGCCGTCAGCAAGGCGCGCGCCGGAGCGGAGAAGATCTGGGCCGGTACCGTGACGATCCATGCCAATGCCAAGACCGGCGCTCACCATCATGGCGATCTCGAAAGCATCATCTACGTGGTCAAGGGCAAAGCCCGGATGCGGTGGGGAGAGGAGCTTCAGTATACGGCTGAAGCTGGTCCTGGCGATTTCATCTACGTGCCGCCATTCGTTCCCCATCAAGAAATCAACGCCAGTCAGGACGAGACCCTGGAATGCGTCCTCGTCCGCTCGGGCCAGGAACCGGTGGTCGTCAACCTTGATATCGAACCGGTCGAAAAGCCGGAAGAGGTCCGCTGGATTGATCCAATCCACCGCGAGTAATTGATCGGTAACGCGAATGGACGACGTAATGTCGAGGCGTTTTGCTTTGTTCGGTCATCCGCGCGCTTAAGACGCATCTTCAACCTGATGTTAGCCTGCTTGGCCGAATCCGGCGATTCACTTGCGATCCATGGTGCTTTCGTACCTGATTTTGGTCAGCAAGCCTGTGATTCGATCGTGGCAGCCTGGGGCGGTAGCGGCCACATCGTTGCTTGACGCGAGGGTCCTGAGGAGTAGTTAGGTCCTCATGCAATAGCCCGTCATCGCCACCGAGCCTCTCACCCCCCTTTTTCCGAAGAGCCATCTATGTCTGAAAAAACTTCCCATCGCGGGCTCGTTGTGGTCGCGATCATGGCAAGCATGGCGATGATTGCCATCGAAGCAACGATCGTTTCGACGGCCATGCCGCAAATCGCCGCCCAGCTGGGGCAGATCAACCTCTATGCCTGGGTTTTCTCGTCATTCCTGCTGACGCAGACGGCGACAACCGTTGTTTTCGGCAAGCTCGCGGATATTTATGGCCGCAAACCGATGATCCTCCTGGGTATCGGATTGTTCCTGTTCGCATCCGTGCTTGCCGGCTTCGCATGGTCGATGCCGTCGATGATTGCTTTTCGGCTGCTCCAGGGTATCGGTGCAGGATCGATTCAGCCCGTCGCCATGACGGTAGTTGCCGATCTTTTTCCCGGAAACCAGCGCGGCAAGGTCCAAGGCTATCTCGCAAGCGTTTGGGCGCTGTCGGCCGTCGTCGGCCCGCTCCTCGGCAGCCTGATCATTCACAATCTCCCATGGGCCTGGGTATTCTGGATCAACGTGCCGGTCGGACTTCTCGCCGCATTGGGGTTCATATTGTTTTTGCACGAGGAGAAGCGGAGCCGAATAGCCTCTGTCGACGTGCTCGGCGCCGCACTTTTCGCCATTTCGATTTCCTCACTGATGATTGCCTTGACGGAAATGGAAAGTGCCGTTTCAGGCCAAGCCATCGCTGCCCTCGTCGTCTTTGCCGTCACTCTGGCCGCTTTCATCTGGCAGGAGCGTCGTGCCGAAGCGCCCATGGTCGCTCCGGACCTGTGGCTGAAACGGCCGATAGCGTTCGCAAACCTGGCGGTCTTTTTCGCAAGTATGTCGATCATGGGTCTGACGACCTTCCTTCCGATGTACGTGCAGACGGTTCTCAACCGCTCCCCTCTCGTGGCAGGTTTCGCATTGACCATGTTGCTGCTGGGTTGGCCCTGCGGTGCAACGATCGCATCCCGCCAGTTTGCCCGCTTCGGTTTGCGACCCATCATGATCGCCGGCAGCGTCTGCATTCCGGCGGGCACGTCCCTGCTGGTTCTGCTGACGCCTTCGAGTTCGGCTGTCCTGGCTGGCGCCGGTTCATTGGTGATGGGTTTCGGCATGGGATTGCTCAACATCTGTGCCTTGATCCTCACGCAGGAAAGCGTGAATTGGTCTGAACGCGGCAGCGCGACCGCCTCGAACGTCTTCTCGCGCAATCTCGGTAGCACGCTCGGCGCAGCCGTGCTCGGTGCAGTACTGACATATGGCCTGGGGCACACCGCCAGCGGCCAGGCGATAACGCCGGAGCAACTGCGGGCGCTCTTGAATGGCACGGGTGCGGTCGTCACTCGTGCAGAAGAGCTCCGGCTCGTCCTTCAGCATGCACTACATTCTACCTTCTTGGTCATGCTGGTGACTGCCGTATTGATCGTTCCAGCCTGCCTTTTTGTTCCGCGACCCTTGGAACGTCGGGAAATACAGCAGGAGGCCTGAGGAGGCGATCTCCGGTCATGCCCCTTTGGTATCGTTAGCGCTCGCTAAGCGTTCGATCTCGATTGCGCCCTGGTGATTGTGCTTTCGGGGTCGACCCCATGACTTTGTCCATAGTTATTCTTCCCAGTCGTCGTCGGACTGAGTTTCGGCATAGCGTTGGACCCCACCGCATGGTTGAACATTGACCCCGACGCCGGGCCGAAGGAAGTCAAACTTCTGTGCAAATTCGCAAGCAAGTATGTGACGAAGCGGAGCCATCCGGCTGCAGGAACCTAGGAAGATTTTGTCGAGATGGAGAATGGCGGTCGACCCGGCGCGGGCGAAGGAACGTTTTCAGGAGCCTGTGCCGCGCGCCTATGTCGGATGCAAGTGCGCCAAGCTTCATGGCGCTTTACCGACGCAGGGAACAAACATCTGGGAGGGCTTGCAACGTCGGCCGGTTTCTCAACCTACTCAACCTCATCGTCTGCCTGTCGTAAGCGTGCCGTGATGACCGCCCGGTGGCGCACAGGTTGCCTGCCATGGATTTAAGCGGCGTTATAGCCGCGCGTCCCGTTCCAGAGAGCAACGCATCGATCTAGTTTGCGAGATAATCCGCGATCTGGTCGATCATGTCAGCGAGATCGGCTTAACACTGATTTCGTCGTGGCAATTGGAAGGTTGCGCATCGTTTGAGCCCTGCGAGCTGCTCCGCCAACACCTCGTTGACGGGGCACGCCAAAGCTATTGACCAGAGCGCACCGTTCCCTTCCGACGCCCTGCTTATAACTGAGACCTCTTGCCGCGATATGTCTTTGGTGGCGGCAGAGCTTCGTGTGCTTGCGCCAGCGTCTCCAACCAAGCCGCCAGACCCTCTGGAATTTCCTCGTTTCCCGCTTCAAGCGCCTCGATCCATGACAACTCGCATTGAAGCGCGGACGCAATGTTGATCGGCGTCCAACGGATGTGCAGGAGGCATTCGGAAAATCGTTCGGGTGTCATGGTTGCGGGCATTTTTCTGGCAAGTGATTCCGGTTTGCGCACAGTCGCACAAAGGTTGTCGGAGTCAATCGTGCATCATCTAAGGGCAAAGTTAACTCACCCGACGCGGATTGCCCTTGTTTCACGCAACCCCTGATCCAAACCGGACATCAATGCCCCTCACCGGCCTCAGCTCGAAGGCCCGTTTCGGCGGGCCGGAGCCCTGGAACGGGAACTTGGCCGAGCCTTGGCCAACTCTTGAGACGATGCTTTCTGAAGACACGCTCCTTGGCCATCGGCATAGGCGAGATTGTGGCAGCGTGTCCGGCGGCTCATTTGCACCGGCTCGGCTTCGCGTCCTAGCGAGGCGCATGCGTCCGCGTCCCAAGTCCCAGATGATACGACGTGCGCCTTGCGGCATTCCATTCCGCCATAGAGTTGCTGAAAGCCGTTGCTCGGCGAAGTCCACAACGACTGTCGGCGGGCGTCACTATATTAGCCGCGGTCGACGCTTTGCAGACCCTCGGCAACGTTCTAAAATCGCGGTGGAAGCCCGAGACGATCGAGATCGGCCATCGCCTCATCGGGTTCGCCAGTTGCCGCCGATGTCACGGAGACCGGATGCTGACGACACGTCGAATGCTGATGCAGTCCTCCCTAGCTGTGATGGCCGCAATTCCGTCGCTCTTGGCACATGCCCAGGATCAGCGGCCTGTCGCGCGCCGCATCCCTTCGACGGGCGAAGCGATTCCGGCCGTTGGACTTGGGACTTGGATCACCTTCAACGTCGGAGACGATCCGACGCTTAAGGACGAATGCGCGGACGTCATGGCAGCCTTCTTCGAGGCTGGCGGACGCATGATCGATTCTTCGCCGATGTACGGATCATCGCAGCCAGTCGTCGGCCATGGCTTGCAAAAGCTCGGGCAGCCGGCGGCACTTTTTTCGGCGGAGAAGGTCTGGACGTCCTCGGGAACTGACGGTCCAAGCCAGATCGAGCAATCCCGCCGACTCTGGGATGTGCCGCGCTTCGACCTCATTCAGGTCCACAACCTCCTTGCCTGGGAGGCGCATCTGCAAACCCTGTTCGCAATGAAGGCGGCTGGCTCCGTACGCTATGTCGGGATTACGACCTCCGAAGGGCGCCGTCATGATCTTCTTGAACGGATCATGCGCCACGAAGCCATCGATTTTGTGCAACTCTCCTATAATATTATCGATCGCGAGGCCGAAGAGCGGATCCTGCCGCTAGCGGCGGAACGTGGAATTGCCGTGATCATCAACCGGCCCTTCCGGCAAGGCGCGCTGACTAGTCGGCTTGAGGGCGAACCTATGCCCGAATGGGCGGCCGAACTAGGTGCATCGAGTTGGGCCCAGTTCCTCCTGAAGTTCATTCTCTCCCATCCGGCCGTCACCGTCGCGATCCCAGCAACGACCCGTGTCGACCATGTGCGTGAGAACGTCGCGGCGGCGACGGGCCCCTTGCCAGACGCCGCCACTCGCGAGCGCATGGTAGCCCATGTGCAGGATCTTTGATGTCGGAATGGTGGACCTACAGCCTTGAGGATTTTCTGCTCTTTTCGCCACGCGTCTACTGGCGGATGTTCGAGTTGCACAATGCGATCCTCTGGCCGCTACAGGCACTCACACTGGCTTCCGGCTTTGCCATGGCTGCCCTTATCATGCGGCAGTCTTCTGCCTCTGGGCGCTGCGTCGCCCTCGTTCTCGCGATCCTTTGGGCCTTCGTCGGATGGTCTTTTCTATGGAACCGTTACGCGACCATAAACTGGACCGCCGCCTACGTCGCACCGGCATTTGCCCTTGAGGCCCTACTGCTCTTCGTCATCGGCACGCTGCTTAACGGACTTGTCTTTTGCCGGCGCGGACCCGCCGCCTGGACGGGATTTGCGCTCCTTGCCTTCGCGCTCGCCGGGCAGCCGCTGCTAGCGCCGCTGCAGGGACGGGTCTGGACCTCGTCCGAGATCTTTGGCGTCGCGCCCGATCCGACAGCGATCGGAACGTTGGGCTTCCTGCTTCTCGCCCGCAGCAAGTTCTTACCTCTGCTCCTTCCGATCCCCCTCCTCTGGTGTTTCTTGAGCGGCCTAACCCTCTGGAGCATGAGAGCGCCGGAGGCATGGGCATCATTTGCGGCCGTGGCGCTCACGCTTGCAGTCTGCATCGGAGCGATCCTCGACCAGCGACAACCGACCGCATGATTGTTGCGATGCCGCTGCGTGAAGGAAGGCGCTGTCTCTCACCGCCCGCCAGTGGAGAGCGCCTCCTGGAAGCCACTGCCACAACAGCTATGCGGCGATGTTGGCGTGATCCTCTCGGAGCGTGGACGTCGAATATCTCTGCCATCCAGGGCAAGCCGGTTTGTCAGGGCAACCGCCAGGAGATATGTAGTCTCACGATCCGTCAAATCGCTCAAGCATCTGTGCAAGCTGAAGATTCTGCAGATGCAGCTTTTGCGCCAATTGGCTTCTCAGTTGCCTGATCTCCTCGTCCAGGCTTGCCACCTCATCGAAGAAGCCTTCTCGAGAGGACGAGGATTGCGCACTTTGATTGCTATTTGCGATGGCAGCGTTCCCCGAAACCATGCCGGCGCGGGTTCTCTTCGAGCGTTCCGGCCGCTTGGCCCGCGGTGTTCGTGGAGATTTTTTACTTGGCTTGCTTTCCGGCACCAACGCATGCGCATCGGCATCGGGTTGGCTAATCTCATGACGAATGGGCCTTTGGACCTCTTCCCCATCGCTTGGCGGCGAGATTGCCGGGGTAACATCAAGATCGCTGTCGGGTTCATCTGAAGTCGTATCAACAGCGGGATTCTCAATGTGGTCAGGACGACCGGATACTTCCGTCGCGTCGGATGAAAGCGCCGACGCGTGTCGTGCGCCGCTTTCGTTCGCCTCGGTATCGGCATCATCCCCAACCGAATTCTCTCGTGTTTCTGTCGGCCGTCCTCGCGACGCTAACTGAGCAAGGAATTTCCATGGTGTTTTCATAGTGCTTCAACCTCGAGCAATCCGCAGCAGGGCGTTGCCGCAGCTTTAGATCCGGGCTCGCGATTGAGGTCGGCGAGTTTCTCTACCGTCGATCGCCCAATCGCCCCGACCCTAGTCGATCAGACGAGCCCGAGCCGCTTGCGCAGATCGGTATTTTCCGCGCGAAGCTTATCTGCCAGGGTTTTGCGGAGCCTTTTATTCTCTTCTTCAAGCTGAGTAAGATCTGCCAACTCATCGAGAGCTGGTAGCGGCGCCTTGGCTGTTTTTGCGGTTTGCTTTGGCGCCCGATTTCTACCGGTGTCCTTGATGGCGTCCTTGCTCGTGCTCTTGGCGGTGATTTTAGTTTCTTGGGGCGTCAGCTTTGCCTGCCCGGCTCCTTCACCACGCTTCCTGCGACTACTGGGCAGCTGCGCGGTCTTCGCAAGTGATGCAGCTACCGTTGCTCCGGCAGATGCCTTTTCGCCCCGTAGTGCGCGCGGCTTTTTAGGCGCTGGCACTTTTGCCGCTGCATCCGTCTCTGCGACTTCGGTAATGGAGCCCGTATTGTTCTCGTCAGCCATCAATTATCTCCCCTCTGTAGGCAAGAGTTCTTTTGAGCTGAGTGAAAGACGGAGTCAACATGAGCGCGCCCTGGATAAGCGCTTCTATAGCAACCTCACCGATCTCGGTCAGATCCATTTCTCTTGTAAACTTGAGCGCGGTTGATCCGGTAACGCTATTTGCCAATCCCTCGTGGTCATAACCACCGGGGCGCGGCGGATAAGATCAAGAGCCTCATCAATACCAAATGCGCTAAGGTCGCGTTGAAGGGACGACTTCGAGACGCCTCTCATGGCCTGTCCCAGATGATCGCGATCAACGCGCCGCAACTTGCCGTCACTGACCGAATTAATCGCCACCTTCAAGCCAAAGTCGCCTTCAATTTTTGCTTCATCTAATTGCCAACCATCAGCAAATGGCGTGACAAGATTCGATCCGACGCTTTGAAAAGCACCACGGCGCAGGAGCTTTTATTCTTTACCTCAGGAATCGGATTGAAGACTTTTATGTCAGGAAGCCATGTCGGGACCTTCTGAATGCTCTTGAAAATATAAGCAGCCGCATCCTGCCCACCGATTTTGGAGTGGCGGATTTCGACCTCTCTCTTAGAGGAACTAAATTCCCGATCGGGAAATTTTTCTGACTCAGTCAGCTTAGAAATCATTTGTTTTCCCGATCGGGAAAATTTTATAGACAGAGAGCGGATTTCTTTGGTAATTTCCCGATCGGGAAAATCAATGGCAAAACAAGTCAGAAGTCCAGCCGATATCGGCGCCCTGGTCAGGACAGCCCGCAAGGAGCAAAACTTGCGGCAGGACGAGCTCGCCGGTGTCGCCGGCGTTGGCCTCCGATTCATTGTCGATCTCGAAGCCGGCAAGCCGACAGCTCAGATCGGGAAGGTGTTGCAGGTACTGCAGACACTCGGGTGCTCAATCGACATCTTTGAACCAGGTGAGCGCAGACGATGACGACAAAGGTTCTCAACGTATGGTGGGACAGTCGTGTCGTTGGCCAGTTTACCCAAGACAGGCATGGCGATATCGCCTTTATGTACGGAGAGGCATGGCTTAGCGATCGGAATACGCCGCCGCTTTCCGCCTCTTTGCCGAAGCGACCGGAACAGTTCTCGCGCCGTGAATGCCGCCCATTTTTCGGAGGCCTTCTGCCTGAAGAAAACCAGCGTCTGGTTGCGGCACAGGCTTTGGGCGTTTCGCCGGGCAATGATTTCGCACTTCTCGATCGTTTGGGCGGCGATGTTGCCGGCGCGCTTCAGCTGCTGCCGGAAGGTGAAGTTCCACCAGATGAGACGATGGATGCCAGAATCCAGCCGACGCCTCTAGATGATGCGGGGATCGTTCGGATATTGGACGCCCTTCCGAACAGGCCTCTATTGGCCGGCGAAGAGGGCTTGAGGCTATCCTTGGCAGGCGCGCAATCCAAAGTCCCTGTTGTCGTCGTCGATGGCCGGATTGCCCTTCCGCTGCCGGGTCAGCCAACCACGCACATCTTGAAGCCGCCCATAGCGCGCTTTAAAGGGACCACCGAAAACGAGGCATTCGTGATGAAGCTCGCCGCCGCGATAGGCCTCAATGTTGCCCCTTTAGAGGCAAGATCTGTGGAGGGGCGTCCATTTCTCTTGGTCGAAAGGTATGATCGCGTGCGCGATAACCTCGGCATCATGCGTCGTATCCACCAGGAAGATTTTTGCCAGGCGCTCGGCGTGCCACCGGAAAGCAAATACGCCAGCGAAGGCGGGCCGACTTTCAAGGACTGCTTCGAGCTATTGCGGCGGGTATCGGCGCGTCCCGCGGCGGATATCGCTAAGCTGCTGGACGCAGCAATTTTCAATCTGATTGTCGGAAATGCCGACGCTCACGGCAAGAATTATTCGATCCTCTACGATGATCAGGGGCCGAGGATCGCGCCATTGTATGATTTACTTTCCACGGTGCTTTATCCCGACTTGTCTTCCAAGATGGCGATGAGAATCGGTAAAGGAGCAACCATTGCCGAGATAGACGCTGAAGGATGGCAGGTATTCGCGAAAGATGTTGGAGTTGGCCTTGCTTTGGTTCGTCGACGTGTTGCCGAACTCTGTGGCGCAATCATGCAGGAGAGCGGAGAATCCGGAATCATGTCAGTTGGCGTTCTCGGTGGTCAGGGCGCTCTCGAGGTCAGCAAAATCGTAAATAATCGCGCGAAGCTTGTATCTCTGACTGTCGGTTAGATGTCAATTTTGGCCAGAAGCGAGGTGCACTCATGCTCTCGCAGGTGATGAGTTGAATTCGGTAAATCGAACTCCAATGCATATTCTATGTTTGCTAGGGTGCTTGAGAGTTCATCCATAGGCCGCCCGGTCGCGCAAGTCTTTCATTAGGCATTATCTAAATGGCAAAAACTAACCTTGTTCGCCCGAGCCGCGATGGCGATCAGTCTCACTACCTTTGGGCAGTGCGACGATGCTTAAAGCTATTGTCCGCCAACACCGACCTTGTGCAAGTTACTATCGAGGGGATATCGCCAACAGAAGGTTGAGCCGGGCAACCGTCACGGCCGCAGAAGACGTTGTCGACATCACCGAATATTTCGGCAGCGAGGATTTTGCGGATGCACGGCTCGTGCGTTACATGCAACTCAAGCATTCAACTTTGCACGCGCATCAGCCAGCCAATGGAGGAGAGAAATCAATCACGGGCTTCGCGGAGCGGTACAGGGAGTTGCTCAAGACCTTCGCTGAAGATGCGTGGCTGCGGAATTATGGCGGTCTTGGTTGGACGAAGCTCGAAACGGCTGAACTACATTCGCAAGGCCCAAAAGAAGAAGATGGCGGGCAACGCATTTGCCCGCCTGGACGAGTACTGGGACCGTCAAAGTGTCTCACACAAGAGCCAAAATCGCCCAGTGAGACAAATCGACGAAAAAATCTTGAAAAATCAATGTGAAAATAAAGAGGTGGTGGGCCCGGAGAGGACTTAAACCTCTTTCGACGCAGGAGAGGCGCGGGCTAGCTTGCCCTCTTCCGCCTTGTAGAAATATTGGCTGGCGACCAACCATCCCTTCAGCGGCCGCAAGGGCGGGATGCAAGTAGCCAGCATAAAGGGACCGGTGACCAGCAGATGGACCCACAAGGGCGCGCTATACTGGACCTCGAGCCACACGCCGAGCAGGACACTTGGCACGCAAGCGAAGCAGATGACGAAAAATGCCGGACCATCCGCCGGATCGGCGAAACCGTAGTCGAGGCCGCAGACTTCGCATTCGGGCCTAATTTTCAGGAAGCCGTTGAAAATGTGCCCCTGGCCACAGCGCGGGCATCGTCCTTTGAGCCCGGTGGTCGTCGGCGGAATTGGTGGCCACTCCGTTTGCATGACGAAAGATCCTTATACAGCACATGCAGGTATGCACGTATTGAATGAATTCATTTGACTGCATTCAATATAGTTACATTTTTCCAATTGATGCGATATGGCATATTGCCGCGGAGCTCACCTCGGATCAATTGACATGCGGACCAATCTAGAAGAAGGACGCCGCGAGTTCAGGTGAGCCTTCAAGTGCGTGCCCCATGAATTCGAGACTACCCCGCAGCTTTTCGCGGTCGATAGGGCCACCAAGGCAGACGCGCACCGCTTCCAGCGCCTGACCTTCGACCGTGAACGCGTCGCTGGCGACGACGCCAATGCCCGAGGCGCGCATGTGGCTGCCGAAGGTCGACCGCGTCCAGCCGTTCGTCAGCGGCAGCCAGATGTTGAAGCTGATGGGATCGCCCCGATAGCTACCGGGCGGAAGGATGGCTGCGACCAGTTCCTGGCGTGCCGCTGCCTCCTTGCGGATGAATCGAAGGATGACATCGGCGGTGCCATCCTCGATCCACCGTGTGGCAAGCGCCATGTTGAGCGGAGACGCCATGACATTGTTGGCACGCATGGCACTGACGAAGGGCCAGATCGCCTTGGTATCCGGTGCGACGACATAGGCCAGCCGGAGCCCGGCGCCGATGCATTTCGCCAAGCCGCCGATATGCCAGGTGAGGTCCGGAGCCATTGCTGCAAACGGCGGCGGCGCATGCAGCGGAATGAAGCCATAGGCGTCGTCTTCAATGATCGGGACGTGATATTTGCGCGCCACTGCGCAAATCTCTTCGCGCCGCCGCTCTGGGACAGTCAGGGTAAGCGGGTTCTGCAGGGTCGGGTTCAGATAAATTCCCTTGGGTTTCAATCTCTCGCAGGCTTCGGCAAAGGCTTCGGGCAAAATGCCATCAGCGTCCATCGGCAGACCCGAAAGATTGATGCGCAGTTGCGCCGCAATCGAGCGGATGCCGGGATAGGTGATGCATTCCGACAGGATGGTTTCAGAGGGCTTTGCCAGCAGGCCGCAAATCGCCAGCAGAGCCGGGTGAGCGCCGGGCGTCACGAAAATACGCTCCTGCGACGGAACAAGGCCGCGACGGCTGAGCCAGATGGCTGCGGCCGCCTTGTCCATGCCCGAGCCGCCAAATCCCTGATAGCGCAAAAGCGGGACAAGGCTGGAAGCCACTGCCGAGATGCCCTCGCGCATCCGCGTGATCAATTCCGGATCGGTCGGCTCCGGCGGCATATTCATCGAAAGGTCGATCGCCGACATACGGCGCGGATCGGGGGCGGTGTCGGACCCAAATCCCCGGCGCTCCTTGTCGGCCCCGCCAGTGACGAACGTGCCGCGGCCAACGTGCGAGGCCACCAGTCCGCGCTTCTGCGCCTCGGCATAACCACGCGCGACGGTGGTGAAATCGATATCCAGATGTTTCGCCAACTCGCGCTGCGGCGGCAGACGATCCCCGATGGCCAGATGACCGCTGCGCAAATCCATCTCGATAAGGTCGGCGATGGCCATGTAGCGGGGGCTGTTGCTTCGGCTGAGGTCGGGTCGCCAGTCTTTCATCGGAATATCACTATGTCCTTCTTCATCGGAATTGACTGTATATTGTTGCAACAATCTTCTGTCACGAAGAATGTCTCAAACACCGATGCGAATTTCGGCCAGTTAAGCCCATTCAAGCGATTGGCAGCCAAGACCCACAGCCGTGCGGTCGCCGCGGCTTGAAAGAATTGGCCGCTTGCTGCATCTCCAGGTCCAGCAGATCACTAGGCATCAAGCTTTTTGCCGTTGGCATTCAGCCTCGACTTTCCGCTGCATTCAAACGGTTTTTGCGGCCGAACATTGGCTTAGCACCAAAAGTTGCCCCGCAGAGATACGAGACAACGATCTGGAAGTCCTGCAGAAACAGAGAACGAAAGCGCGGCCACGATCACCGGCCACATCCGATCTTGCCAGTTCAACCACTTGCAAGGAAGAGAAAAGCCGCCCAGAGCAGCGGCTTTCAGGTGCGCGGTGATAGCGGTCAGGCGTGGCGGGCCTCGCGTGAAATCGCTCCATCGAGATTGGCGATCTGATGCTCTATCACGTGATAATGAAAAGCGGATATCGTGCCGTCGCTCAGAGCCATCTGGACGGCCTGCCTGTGGATCGCGGCTTCTTCCGAACGGAGATCACGAACTTCAGCGGCGCTGAGCAGCCTTCGGCCCCTGTCAGCCGCGATACGGCCGTCGGCGGCACGGATCTCAGCAAGTATGGCGTCCAATCGGCTGTCGGGGATGAACATCGGCATTGGATCCTCAAGCGGGTCATCGTCGCCTGGCTCGGTCCGAACCCAATGATCGCGACGATCATGCTTGCCGGCGTGCGCACCGTGTGAAGCACGCGAAGCATGGGATGCAGCGAAGGCGGTTGCTAGTGGGACAGATATAAGGATGGCGGTGAGCGCCGTCTTAACAATCAAAGAGCGCATTTTGCATCTCCTTAATGTGGAGGACGATTGTCTTTTCATCCTCGCGTGCGCAGTGTCGTCCAGTTCCGTCGGGTCGCGGTGGTCACTCATCGCCGGCGGTTCTCGACCTGCAGCGAGACAGGATAGAACCTTGTGAGCGAGACCTGTAATTAACAAAAGATAATTTTTGCCGCTTCTGGACGTTCCGCAATCCAGCCTACCTTTGCGTCATGGCGGTGGAATAGTGGCGGAGAGTGGCGAAGGCTCTGCCTGCCATGACAGAAATGACCCAAAAGTGCCCCCCTGACGAAACTCCGCCCACGTTCGACGAGGTGCTTTCGAGCGTTCCAAAACACCTGAATGACGGCTCCGCCGCGAAGGCATAATTGACGAAGTGTCTTTCGGCGCATAGAAGTTTGACCCCACCGTGTGCATTGACCGTGTGCATTGAACATTGACCCCAACAGCCCGCTAAATTCAGCAATCGAAGAAATGAGATACCCTGCTTCCGCCAGGGTCAATGTTCTGCGCAAGGGGTCAAACCTCCGTGCATTTTTCTCATGCCGAGGCAGGCACTGGAGAAAGTCGAGTGCAGTGGCGGTGGATCCTTTTGGTCAGCCATGTTCTTTCGCCCATTACCGCAGTGATGACGAATCTGGGGAACTCGTAGAGCAACGGACTCATGGTTAAGTGCATCGCCTCATTTCTTCGGCGATCCATGATCGGAAATGCTTCACCTGGATCTTGGTGGCACTAGAGGAGGCAGTCAGCACCCTGTAGCAGTAGGACGACGGAACGAACAGATCGGCAGCCATAACAAGTCTGCCCGCCAAAATGTCATCAGACGCGATCGCTGCGGATACCAGCGCCACCCCGTCACCCGACACCGCCGCCTGGACGAGCAACCCGGCATGGCTGAAGGCTCGGGTGAAAGACAATGTCTTCCCGAGCATGCCTCGCGCTTCCAGCAACAGCATCCAAGGGTGCGTTGAACCTTCATAGATTATTGGAAGGCCATCTATGTCATCGATCAAGAGGTCCGGGCGCCCTGACCTTTCAAGAAGGCTTGGGCTCGCGACCATCACGAAGCGATCCGGAAACGTCAAGTCGTCTGCCGCATGCGGTTCATACCTCGCATGTCGGACCACGACGTCACATTTGCCCGAGTTTAGCGGTACCGGCTCATCTGTCGCCTCCAGCCTAAAGTCGACCTCTGGATGGGCGAGGTTGAAGCGCGGGAGTCTTGGGATGAGCCATTTCATTGCGAATGAATGAGTCGTCGAAACCCGCAGCACCCGGTCGCCGCCGCCATCAGCAAGGTCGCTTATTTTCTGGTCGAGCAGCAGAACTGCCTTGGCAACAGTCTCGGCAAGTTCTTTGCCTTTATCGGTAATCGTCACACCGCGCGCGTGCCGCTCGAACAGGGGGAAGCCCAGAGTTTGTTCAAGAGTCTTGATCTGCTGGCTCACGGCAGCCGGTGTCTTATGAAGTTCAAGCGACGCAAGCTTGAAGCTCTGCCAGCGCGCGGCGCATTCGAAGTCAACAAGTCCCGCGAGGCTGCGCATTTGTCAGTCCATAATGACATAGGAATTCTTATTCATCGGCTTAGTATTTGTCGGTTGCGCTGTCAATAGATGCGTGGGAATCAAGGGGTCAGTCAGGAGCTACAATCACCATGCAAAAAAATGCCTTAGTCATAGGCGGAACCCGCTTTTTCGGCCGGCTGTTGGTAAGGCGGCTTCTCGAAGCTGGCCTCAACGTAACCGTGGCGACCCGAGGGATCACTTCGGACGACTTCGGGTCTACCGTTAGCCGCGTCACGGTCGACCGGCGCGACAAAGTTGCCATGGAGCGTGCCTTTGCTGGAAGAGGAGACTTTGACGTCATCTTCGACCAGATGTGCTATAGTCCGCTCGACGCTCGGATATCGGAATCTGTCTTCGCCGGGAGAGTGGGCCGTTACATCATGGCGTCGACCATCGAGGTCTATGCACATTTGCTCTGGGCCAAAAGAGCTCCGTTCGACGAAGATCTCATCGATCTGAGCAACGAGCGCGCAAATCCCGAATTCCCCTGGCACGACGAGGCATACTCCGAAAGCCTCTATGGGGAAGCCAAACGCGCTGCTGAGGTTTGGTTTCATCAGTCCGGCATACTGCCGGTCGTCAGCGTTCGGATCGGGCATATTCTGTCTGGGCCGGACGATTTCACCGGCCGGCTTCGAAGCTATGTTGATCGGGTATCCAGCGGCCGACCGCTCTTTTATTCGATCAACAAGGGCAAGAGTTCGTTTTTCAACCCCGCCGGAATAGCCGACTTTCTCTACTGGGCTGGGCAACAGACCTTTACTGGTGCGATCAATGCATGCGCGAACGGCACGTTGACGGCTCTGGATATCCATCAAGCGGTCGCATCAGTCATGGGAAGAGAGGCTCAATCGGAGCCCATGACCGGGATTAGCCGAGCCGCAGTACTCAGTCCATATGACTTCCCCGCCGATTACGCGATGTCGAGCAAAAGGGCTATTTCTCTAGGCTACAAAGCGCCAGATGTTTTTCAGTGGTTGCCCGGTGTCATTGCCGCACACCTCAAGCCCGCACGGTAGGCCCAGCATGTTCGCAATGGAAACGATCGCTTCGTTCGTGCTTGCCTCTAGCCTCGTAGTCCTCGTGCCAGGCCCAGCAACCTTTTTTGTGATGGGACAGGCCGGACGGGGCATGGCCGCCGCCGCCGGAGGCATTGCGGGAATTGTCGTTGGTGACATAGTCCTTATTACAGGTGCAGGCCTAGGTTTTGCGGCGCTCGTCGCCCAATGGCCTTTTCTAATTGATGCAATCAAGGTCTTTGGATCAGCTTATGTGGCCTACATCGGAATAGGGCTGATCAGGCAGGCGTTGAGTTCCCGGGGCAGCATGGACAGCCGCGGTGAGGTTGTTCCGCCCCGGCGCCAATTTGCCAAGGGAATTGCGCTGACGCTTTCCAATCCAAAACCGATTATATTTTTCGCAGGCTTCTTTCCCGCATTTCTACCGCTCGGCCACCAGCCGACCTTACTGGGGTTCTATGCATTGGGCGCGATTTTTCAGGTAGTTAATGTGTGCTACTTTGCTGCGTTGACGCTCTTGGTCCGGCTGTTCAGCCGGAGCCTCTCAAGGGCAGTTTTCCAGGCAGCGACCCTCAATCTGCTGAGCGGCATCGCCTTGTTAATTTGCAGCGGCATCCTCCTCGCTACCCTTCTGTGAGCTGAGGCAAATTGGACGAAGTAAGAGATCCGGTGCGCGAATGCGCTCACAGCCGAGTGGAACACCGCGAGACTTGCGCAATTCCATTTCAGCGGGCTGATGAACGCTTCGAACCCGTCGCCTGGTGGGTGGGGCTCTTCGACGCTGTCTCGACGTCTTTCGCCTGAGGCGCGACATAAAGTTCGGCCGCGCATATCGCGGCCGATCATCGTTAGTATCCCGTCATTTCCAGATAGCCATGCCCCCCGGCACTTCCGTTGAATGAAATTGGACCTTCCCAATAGGGCGTGGTAGTCGCCATCCACGCATGGTCGTTCAAAGGGCTAGTCGTGACGTCGAAGCCGCGCTCGGGGATCCGGACGCGCCATGCAACCGGGACATCCCGATCGCCGACGCGTGCTGTTCGCAAAGGGGTTATCTGCAGAGATCCAGGCGGCAGAGGGGTAGGCTTGCCATCCGATGAAATCCAGTTCGCCGACGTGTAGCCGCCGCGGCCGTCGCGGAGCCGAAACCCCATGACCTTTTCGCCGGAATCCAGATGAAGCGAAAACCACTCCCATCCGGTCTGATCCTTGGCGAGGGGCTGCGAGGACCATTCCCGATCAAGCCATGCCTTGCCGCTGACCCGAACGGTCTTGCCGGCAATGTCGAGAGTACCAGACACCTCATAGAACGGCTGCGAGTAATAGTAGCTCGCCTGCCTTTCGGCCGACTTCACCGAATAGCCTTGGTCTCCCTGCAGCACGAGAGGAGCGCTGGCTGAGAGTTCGAGCGTGTAGGCGAAATCTTTTCCGGTTGCGTGCAGGCTAACCTTGTCTAGCTGGTCGGCGCCCGGTTTGGGCAGGCCTTTCATTTCCCAATCATCGATCCAGGCAGAAAAGGGTACGGCCACGACACCTGCTTGGCCGACCCCTCCGCGGGCGAGTTTTTCAGCCAAGAGATGCCTATCTTTCGCCGTGATCGCGGCATGGCCCATCCAGACTTGAGGATCGGACCAGCCGCCCTCGGTCTTCGGCGCCAGGGCGGCGCGGAAAAGCGTCCATTGTACGCCGTACCGCGTCCCGTCCTCACTCTCAAGGTTTGCAGTAACGTACCACCATTCGATGCGGAATTCAGGATGGGGGCCGTGATCTGCCGGAAAACGGAGTTGTATTCCGGGACGTGGAACAGCAAAGCCCTCGGCAGTCGAGCCCAGTCCGGCAAACCCTTGCGAAATAGCGGCGGCAGGAACGGAGATTGCCGTGGCTAAGGAAACAATGGCGGCCAGAAGACCTCTAGCGTTCATTGGCAAACACCCTCAGCAAATCCGATGGCGCGACCGTCGCCAGCCGTCGGAGCGGAATAAAGACCGACAGGATCGCCGCAGCCAGCGCCACCGACCCCAGGACGAGCCAGTCCATCGGAAAAATCCGCAACGGCAGCCGCCAGCCGAAAGCCTCGACATTGACAATCGACAGCAGCACCCAGGCAAGCGCAAGGCCGACAGGGACCGCGGCAACGAAGGTCGCGAACCACAACGCCAGAGTGCGCAGCACTTCGAGCAAGGCAAGATCGCGCCGCCTGATTCCCATCGCCCAGACAGGTGCGAGCTGCGGCAGCCGAATGCCCGACAAGGTCAGCAGGCTGGAGAACATCGCAAAACCTGCAACGCCGAGGGTGAAGAGATTGAGCATTCCGGTCACGGCAAACGTCTGGTCGAAGACCGCCTGAGATTGCCGCTTCAGGGAAGCCTGGTCGATGATGTTTTCAGAAGGCAGACCGAATTCGGTCGTCAGGCGTTCCTTCAGCGCCGGGGTGTCGGCCGGCGGAACACGCACGCCATACCTCAGCTTTGGAACGTCAGTGTAATGTGCCGTCAGGGCTTCGACGCCGACGATGACCTGTCCTTTTGGATTGCCGTAGTCGGAATACACCCCAACGACCGGGAGTTTCCATTCGCCGGGCAAGATCAGACTATCGCCAATTGCGAGCCCCTTGCGACGCCAGAGCTGCTCGTTGATGAGCGCCCCTTGCCCTGCAGCCACCTGGTCCCAGACAGTGATCGTGCCCGACAGGAGCGGCCAGCTGTTGCGATAGGTCGGATCACCTGCTGCCGCGCCGAAGATCTGCAGCCTGTCTCCGAGCACCTCACCCTCGACGCTCCAGATGGGAAGAACCGACGTCGAATGGTCCAGCAGCCATGCCCGTAAGCGCATCGCTTCGTTCTCCTCTCGCGCCGTGACGTAAAGCTCGGCCGCCAGCCGTTGGTCGAGCCAGCCGATGAAAGTCAGGCGGAAGCTGGAGACCATCGTGCCGACACCGACATTGGCGGCGAGCGCCAGCAGCAGCGCCATCAGTGCCAGGCTGAGCCCAGGCAGTTGTTGCCGCGTATCGGCCCAGAACCACGTGACGAGCACGCGTGACGAGTTTCTCTGCATGATGGCAAGAAACGCCGACAGCATGCCCGGCAGCATCAGGGCCGCTCCGAGCAAGAGGCAAGCCAGGACCGCGAAGCCTGCGATCAGCCCGTGTCCGACACTCGCCAACGTGGCCGATGCGATCAGCAGAGCCAACCCGCCCAAAAGCTGCAATCGGACACCGATTGCCGTCGCACGGGCCCAGGCACGAGGCTGCGCTGCAGCCAGCAACGGCATGCGCCGGACCCGCCAGAGGCTTTGGGCCGACGACACGATCGTTCCGCCGATCGCTATTCCCAGCCCCGTTGCCCACCATTCCGGCCGGATGGTCAGCGTACCCGGGACGCTCGCTCCATACAGCCCCATAAGGGTTCCCGCCACACCGGGGAGCAACAGGGAGGCCACGAAATATCCGATCACGACGCCGATTAGCCCGGACAGGAAGGCCAGCGTCAGAAGCTCCGTCATCAGCAGGAGGTTCAGCGTCGACATGGAAAGCCCGAGAGAGCGCAAGGTCCGGAAGGTCGCTCTGCGCTGCTCGAACGCCAGGCCGACCGTCGCATAGACGATGAACAGACCGACGGCAAATGCGAGGAAACCGAATGCCGTGAGGTTGAGGTGGAAGCTGTCGGTGAGCTGGGCGACATCTGGCCGGTCGCCCGGTGGCTTTAATGCGACCTCTGGTGCGAGAATGTCAAGTGAAGGCAGATTCGGCCGCTGTTGCGGCGCAACGACGAGACGGCTCAACACACCGTGCCTTTCGAGAACCTGCTCGGCGACGGCGATATCGGTGAATGCTGCTCCGTCCGGCAGATCCGGCGACACCTCGACCTGCATCTGCGTTTGCCCCTTAAGCCTCAGGGCGGTCGCCTTGGAAACCACGAGGGTATCCCGATCCGCCATGAAGGCAGCCAGGTCATTCCACTTTTCGGTTTTAAAGCCCCGCTGCGCCTGCGCTGGCATCGTCAACGGATCACCGCCGATAATGCGCACACGGACATTTCCGAAGCGATGGTCGCCTTCGATGATGGGAGAGACATTCCAGCCTGCCCTTCTCAATCTGGAATACGTGCTTAGGGGAACGGAATGGCCGTTACTCGGCACGAGTTGCGTCAGTTCGTTCTGGTCGAGCACGGAGGCTGCCCGCGCATAACTCGCCCGTGCCTCTGCGTTGATCGCCTGGACACCCGACCAAAGCGCGGTTGCTAACGAAAGACCTAGGATAAGCGTAGCAAGCTGAAGAGGCCGACGCTGCCAATGCGAAACGAGAGCCGTTGCGGCGGTCCATATCATCAGGCGATCTTTCCGCCACTGAGATGAACGCTGCGGTCGAGCATCTGTGCCAGCCTCGAAGAATGCGTCACCATCAGCAGCGCAGCGTCTGCACTCCTCGTCAGCGCCAGCATGATGGCGAGCACCGCGTCGCCGGTCGCTTCGTCGAGATTGCCGGTCGGTTCGTCGGCGAGAACCAGGGGCGGCCGCGCGGCAAGCGTTCTGCCGATCGCCACCCTCTGCTGCTGGCCGCCGGAAAGCTGCTCGGGGTATCGGGCGAGAAGTGCCTCGATGCCAAGATTTTCCACGAGCTGCCGCTCCCAGGCAGGATTGTGCCGGCCAGCAAGCTTTGCATGAAAGGAAATGTTGGCCGCGACATCGAGCGACGGAATCAGGTTGAACTGCTGAAACACCAACCCGACCGCCGAACGTCGATACTGGGCCCTTTCCCGATCATCCAGAGCGGCAATATCTCGGCCCGCTGAAAGAATCTGCCCGACATCGGGATAGTCAAGCCCGCCGACAAGGTGAAGCAGGGTACTCTTTCCGCTTCCGGACTCCCCGGTCAATGCGACGCTTTCGCCAGCATTGAGATCGAAATCGATGCCTTTCAGGATCTCAAGAGGTCCTTCTACGGTCGAATAGGATTTTCTGACATTGCGGAGCGAGAGTAGCATCTGAGTTCGGGATCGATGAAGATGTCAGAGTATTTAGGCCTAACCGTCGGCTTTGTAACCGTTCTTGCATGGCGATTTTGGGCAGGCAGCATCAATACTCGGCGCCAGCGCATGAATGCCCAATTCCGCACACCGCGAAAGAGGTGACGATCGACATGCGAAGTGTGTCTCACGGAGACCGGTCCATCGGCGACGATCAGCTTCGGCTTCGAATGAGGGCTCACGCGACGGGACAGCGTCGTACCGGCCGACGCGAGCGCGGAAGCGATCGCAAGGATCGCGCGCTAATGCTACGACGCGATAGTCTCGCCAGCCGCTTCAGCTCGTCCGCCTTCACCTTCGGCATCAGCGCCATGCTCGGATATCGGCTTGTGCTGCGCATCCGCGATCTGCCCTCGACGCGGCCTTGCGTGTTTAATCCCGCCGGGACGCCCAAGGACGCAAGCTTGTTGATGGCAAGTCCGGGAGACCCGATCATGGCGAACTGGCCCGATTTGTTTCGCTGCGCTGCGCCGTGCTTCGGGAGCGCCACCGGTGAAGTAGATAAGAACGGAGCTGTCTGCAGGCGACCACGGCTCTTGAGGACGTTTATGGTCGACACTCGCCAGGTGGGGCCTTTACGCCGCAAAGACCATGGACGCCATCAAGCTGAGCAGAACCGCGGTTGTGACGATCGTCGCCAATGCGAGCAGCAGCCCAATCAGGGTGACGAGGCCGTCGCCCTCCATCATGGCAACTGACAAGATCAACAGCGACAACACCGGCAGCACGTTGCCAAAGGGGATCGGCAGGGCAATCACCACGGCGAGCAGGAAGATGGGGAGGCCGAGCAAGGCCTGCGCAGTCGACCCGGTGAGAACCTTCATCCGATCAGCGCGCACGACTTTCTCAACCCTTGCGATCATCGGAACCGCGTGACGGACAATAAGATCAAGCGTCGCAAAGGTAACCTGGCGGTTTCTCACGATGGCGGGCAACCACACCGTCCGACGACCCGCGCTAATCTGGAGCGAGACCAGAGCAAGCGTCGTGCCGAACACCATGCCGAACGGGCCAGGTATCGGCGTCAGGGCCGGGATTGCCAGAAACAGGACCGTGAAAGCGATGCCGGCCCGTCCCATGGATTCCAAAGCCTCGCCAATGGAGAGGCCGCCTTTCGCCCTGGCGAGTTCCAGCATCTTCCTCAGTCGCACGGAGGCCACTCCGCGCGACTGTTTGTGCTCGTCTCGTTCGCACATCTTACTCAATCCATTTCAAACCCGAACCGCGCATTACGCATCCTCGCCGGCGCCCCCCAAAACCCGAAGGAGGGCTGCACATTGCGGATCTTGGCTATCGAGAAGCTCCGCCGGCGATGTACGGCCGATTGCCATGTTGACGACAGTAGCCGCCGCCCAGCCGTAGTCGCCGGCGGCACGCTCGATCAGCTGCGGGCTCTGGGAGGCCAGGCAGGACTGGGACTGACGAACGATCTCCACGGGAAGCTTCGCGCGCTCGGCTTGTTCCACTATCTGAGCCTGCAGCGGATCGACGACGAGAACGGCAAAAATCCAGCCGATGAAATCCGAGAACATATCTATTTCCTTCCTGTTTGGTAGCTAACGGTGTTCCTATGAGCAGCGCCGATCATGCAAGCTGCTGTTGGTTCCGCGTCTTGAGGAGGCTCCAGACCACCCCGGTGACGATGATGGCGAAGGTGATGCCGAGCGACAGCGCCGCCGGGAACTTTTCAAGACCGAGGAGATCGGCGAGAAAGATTTTCGAGCCGATGAAGATCAGGACGACGGCAAGCGCAGGCTTCAGATAACGGAAGCGATGGATCATCGCCGCGAGGGCGAAATAGAGGGCTCTAAGACCGAGGATCGCGAATATATTCGAGGTGTAGACGATGAACGGATCCGTTGTGATTGCGAAAATCGCAGGGACCGAATCCACGGCGAAGATGACATCGGCCACCTCGACCATCACGAGCGCCATGAAGAGCGGCGTGATGAACCAGGTCATCTTACCCGTCTTGGTATTTGCCTTTCTGACGAAGAAACGCTCGCCGTGATGTTCGTCGGTGACGTTGAACCGGTTGCGCATGAAGCGGACAAGCACGTTCTTCGAGACGTCGGGCTCGGCATCCTTGATGACGAGCATCTTGATGCCAGTCACGATCAGGAACGCGGCGAAGATATAAAGAACCCAGGCGAATTCGGCAACAAGCGTCGCGCCAACCCCGATCATGATGGCACGCAACACGATGACACCAAGAATGCCCCAGAAAAGCACACGGTGCTGATAGATGCGCGGCACGGCAAAGAAGGAAAAGATCAGAGCAATGACGAACACGTTGTCAAGCGCTAAGGTCTTTTCAACGACAAAGCCCGTCATATAGGCAAGGCCGGCGTCGGAGCCGAGATACCACCACACCCAGCCGCCGAACGCAACACCCAGCGCGATATAGAGAGTGGAAAGCTTTACGCTTTCGCGGACGCCGATCTCCTTGTTCTTGTTATGGAGAATACCGAGGTCGAACGATAAAATGGCGATGACGAGGGCGAAAAAGCTCGACCACATCCAGAGCGGCGTTCCCAGCCACTCGACAAGCAAGAACGAGAGATCCAAAGATAATCCCCTATCGGCACTGGGTTGTCGGAAAACGGTCCGACATCGCAAGAGTGCCGAGGCTCTCGCCAGAGGGGCCCGGACCAACGGGTTAGCCCGCAGATGGGGATTCACTTTTCTGTCGTCAAGGGCAGCCTGAACTCGCCTTTTCCATCGGAACGCGACGGCGAGCCGATCCGAAAATCTGTGAGCGCCGAGGATAGCTTCGTCTAGGATATGACGAGCTCGACGTCGCAACGGCGCAGCTGAAACTGCTTCCCGAAGGTCTAAGGCACCTGCGAGCGCTGATATCAGCGGCAAGAGGGTGACCGTGGAAATCTGTACGCGGATTTTATCCGGGCGACGCGCAGCCGAACAGGCGCGTGTGGCCTTCGCAAACATGACAGTATTTTCGACGCAGCGTCACGCCCGCTGACAACTTCATCTATCCGTTAAAGTGATCCTTGCGTTTGTTGGTTCCAACCTCCTAAGTAACGCCAAACGAAACAGATGCAGAACAGCCGTAACGGGACCACGGTCTTTCAGCAGGAACCGGAATTTTCTGTTGTGGCCAATTCAAAATCTGATTTACTGACACTTCGCTGTTTGGCTTTGAGGGGGATATTGCCGATGGTGTGGACACGCAGGGATGTGTTACTTGGTGGTTTGGCTTTACTTGGCACCGGCGCGGTCCAAAAGCCGGCATTCGCCCAGGCGTCTTCCTATTTTGCCGGCACCGCCGTCGACAATGGCGTAACGTTCCGAAGGACCAACTTCGCCAAGATCGATAAGCGGTGGCACCGCCAGGTTGTCAAATACTTCAGCAGCGAGCCGATCGGCACCGTTGTTGTCGATACAAGGCACCATTTTCTCTACTTGATCATGGAGAACAAGACAGCCATCCGCTACGGCGTCGGCGTCGGCCGCGAGGGCTTCAAATGGTTTGGCCGCGCCACGATTGATCGCAAATCACTTTGGCCGCGCTGGACGCCGCCGCCGGAGATGCGCAAGCGCCATCCCGAACTGCCCGAATTCGTGGCGGGAGGCTCACCGAAGAATCCACTCGGCCCCCGCGCCATGTACCTGCTTCGCGACGGCGTGGACACCGGTTATCGCTTCCACGGAACGCTGGAGCCGGCAAGCATCGGCAAGGATGCCTCCAGCGGCTGTATCCGCATGTTCAACGAAGACGCCATCGATCTTTACCAGCGTTGCCCCGTCGGCACCGCTGTGCAGGTTCTGCCGCATATTGCCGACCAGGCTGAAAATGCCGTTCAGGTTGGCGAAATAGCCCCGGTCCAATAAGGAATATCATCCAGATGTCTTCAACGATCGGATACGCGAGGAGCGTTGTTGCCGCGGCCATGCTCTTGGTGCTTGCCGCCTGCACAACCACCAATATCGCCTCCATGGAAGAACCTGCCGCCGCCCCGATGACCGGTCAGACCAACGATCCCGCGCCAGGTTTCGAGAATATCACGGCTGGCAGCGAAGAGGATTTCATCCTCAATGCCGGCCGACGGATCTACTTCACGCAGGATTCCGCCACGCTCGATTCCGTAGCCATGGCGACGTTGGATAACCAAGCCACTTGGCTCAACAAGAACCCGAATTGGCTGGTCAAGCTGCAGGGATTTGCCGACGATTCCGGTTCCGCGTCCAAAATGGTGGCGCTGTCGCAGAAGCGCGCCGATGTGGTGATGGCCTATCTCGCCTCGAAGGGCGTGGACGCCAGGCGCATGTGGGCCAAGGGTTACGGCAAGGACCGCGAAGTCCGCGACTGCGCGGAGCGCTCGTGCAAGGTGCAGAACCGGCGCGTTGTCTCCAATCTGCGCACCCAGCGCGATGATGAAGGAGCTTGACACCGGACCGGGCCTGCGGCTTCGCACCTGCCCGTGACGTGATCGCAAAGGAATACCGACCGTGGCCAGCAAGCCGAAATGCCGTTCTGGATGGGCGGGTCGTCCGGCGGACCGGATATTCTTTGAAACGAAGCCACTTAGAGGTCGGTTTCGACCTAACAGCGCGAATATGCTGCCAGACCTCCCGCCTGTGGTCGTGACATCGGCAGCTTGAGCCGGATAGTATCTCTTGGATCAACAGTTCGCGAGCGGCAACGGGGGTCGCCGCGAATTCTTCTCGAAACTCGTGCGAACCATCAGCGATCGCCCATAATGGGAAGAACACATCGATAGCTGCGGCGAGTTCAGGTTCGAGCCCGCCTGCGATGCCTGTCGCGCGGGCTTTCATGCAATCCATCAAGCCACTCCTGCACCTCTGCCTCAGCCCGCTCCAGAGCGCTGTAGTTCAGGAGTTTGCGCAAGAAAGCGACCGCAACGGCGCGGGCGCGGAGATTGAAGCGGCCGTCCTCGTGGTCGTCGCCGGCGGTCTGGTAGACGTCCAGCTTGTCGTAGAGCTGCTGCAGGCGGTTCTGCACGCTGCGCAACGAGAGGCCCCGACGCTTGGCGATGGCCCGGTCCGTGAGGCCCAGCGCGATGTCGACGAGGATCTCGTATTCGGAATCGGTGAAGCCGTTCGTCTGGCCGAGGCTCTTCTGCTGCAGGCCCCGCACCTCGCGGTCGATGACGCACTGGCTCTCGATGAAGATCGATCGTAGCGCCAGCTTCAGCCGCTCGTCGGAGGCGGATTTGAGCACATAGCCATAGGCGGCACCGTCCGGCACGATGCGGGAGACGCCGCGCACATAGGCCTCGTCCGAGTAATTCGACCAGAACAGGATCCGCGTCTCCGGCCGCTCCTTCCAGATCGTGCGCGCCGCCTCGATGCCGTTGCGGCTCGCCATCTGCAAGTCCATGACGATATGCGCCGACTTGTGGTCGCGGGCGAGCTTCTCGCCGACGGTTCCGTTTTCCGCCTCGATCACCGTATCGCATTCCGGCAGGGCCGCGTTGACCGCCTCGTGCAGATAGGACCGGTGCAGCGGGTCGTCCTCGACGATCAGAACCTTCATCGTGCCCTTCTCCTCAGTTTGACCCGCTCGCCGGGTCGTGCGGCACGAGCGGCAGCACGACGCGCACCACAGTCCCGCGATTGTTGTGGCCAGGCCCGGTCGTGAAGCGCGCCGAGATGAGCCGCGCACGGGTCTTCATGTTGTCGATGCCTCCGCCGATCCGTCCCCGCGTCTTGGCGAGCCCGCTCCCGTCGTCGGAGATTTCGATCGACAGCCGATCGTCGTCGACCTCGAGCCGAACCATGACAGCCAGCGGGGCGGCATGGCGCACCGCATTGTTGATCGCCTCCTGCGCGATACGGAACAGCGCGACGCTGACAGTCGGTTCCAGTCGCTCCAGTGCGCCGTGCGTCTCGTCGACGAGGCCCCATTCGATGCCCGATCCCGTGTCGCGGGTCGATCGGTCCAGATGATGCTCGATCGCTTGGGCGAGGCCGAAGAGCTGGAGCACGGAGGGTTTTGCCTGCTCGATGATTTGCCGCAGATCCTGCATGCAATGCTGGAGGGAGCGGGAGACGGGCTCCAGCGCCTCGGGCGCCACCTCGGCGTTGCGCGACAGCCGATCGATCCGGCGGGCGAGCCGCGTCAGGTCGGCGAGCGTCTGGTCGTGCAGGTCCATGCCGATCCGCTGGCGTTCCTGCTCCAGTGCTTCGGTCAGCTTCAGCGCGCCTTGTCGCAACCCCTCCTCGCGGGCGCGGGCCTCGGCCTCCACGATGGCCGAGCGCTGCGCCTGCTCGGCCGCCTGCAGCGCGAAGAAATAGGGCGTCAGCAGGTCGGCGATGATGCGGGCGCGTTCGATATCCTCCATTGTGTAGACATCTGCCCTTTGCGACGAACAGGAGAGCGCCGCGATGATTGTGCCCTGGACCTTCATCGGTACATGCAAGCGGCTCCTCAGCGACTGTTCGACGATCGGCCTCTTGAACGCGCCCTCGAAATGGAAACGCGGGTCCGTCATGGCGTCGTCCGCCAGAAGAAAGTCCACCTCGCCCCAGAGCAGCGAGCGGATGGGGCTGTTGACCACCGGCGCGCCGGCAAGGTCGCCCCAGGCAGTCTCGATGCCCGTCTCGTAGGCGGTGTGGTAGTTGCCGCCCTCAAGAAGCACACAGACATCGAGATGATCGTGCGGGATGATATGGGCGACCTCGGCCGCGACTGAACGGATGGCCGAGCGGAAGTCGAGCTGGCCGGCGAGCAGCCGGGAAATGCCGAGATAGTGGTCGAACATGGCTGCGGGTGCGAGATGCAGCATTGTCATTTCCTCCCCCAGACGGCAGCAGGCTCCTCAACCCGCCGCGATCGCTTCGCAGTAAGCGCCCGCGGAAGTGCCGCCGTCTTGCGGAAACCCGCAGCTTGTTGCGCAAAACCCGCAAACGACTTGCCGCCTTGCCCCTATACAGGCCGGTCGATCTCCCGCATCCTGCCCTTACTGAGAGGAGGATGCTCAGTGCAAGAACAATTTTTCACTCGAACCCATTTTGGGCAGGCAGGAGTGAAGCGATCCGCTGACCGGCGCGATCATGAGGGAGAGAGACATGACAATCCGCAAGATGCTTCTGGCATCGGCCGCTATAGCTTGCGCCGCGATGCCCGTTTCCGCCTTTGCCGAGACGTCGGCAAAGAAGATCGCCCTGTCCAACAACTATGCCGGCAACTCGTGGCGCCAAGCCATGCTGACGAGTTGGGGAAAGGTGACGGGCGAAGCCGTGAAGACTGGCGTCGTTGCCGCAGCCGACGCTTTCACCACCGCCGAGAACCAGGCGACGGAACAGGCCGCGCAGATCCAGAACATGATCCTGCAGGGCTATGACGCGATCGTGCTGAACGCCGCCTCGCCGACGGCGTTAAACGGCGCGGTCAAGGAAGCCTGCGACGCCGGCATCACCGTCGTTTCCTTCGACGGCATCGTCACCGAACCCTGTGCCTGGCGCATCGCCGTCGACTTCAAGGAAATGGGCCGCAGCCAGGTGGAGTACTTGTCGAAGAAGCTCCCAGACGGCGGCAACTTGCTCGAGATCCGTGGCCTTGCCGGTGTCTTCGTCGACGACGAGATCTCGGCGGGCATCCACGAGGGCGCCAAGCAGTTTCCGCAGTTCAAGGTAGTCGGCTCCGTTCACGGAGACTGGGCGCAGGACGTGGCGCAGAAGGCTGTTGCCGGCATCCTGCCAAGCCTGCCCGACATCGTCGGCGTGGTGACGCAGGGCGGCGACGGTTATGGCGCGGCCCAGGCGATTGCCGCGACCGACCGGAAGATGCCGATCATTGTCATGGGCAACCGCGAAGACGAACTGAAGTGGTGGAAGGAGCAGAAGGACGCGAAGGGCTACGAGACCATGTCCGTATCCATTGCGCCGGGCGTCTCCACGCTCGCCTTCTGGGTCGCCCAGCAGATCCTCGACGGCAAGGAGGTCAAGAAGGATCTCGTCGTACCCTTCCTGCGCATCGACCAGGACAATCTCGAAACGAACCTCGCCAATACCCAGGCCGGCGGCGTCGCCAACGTCGAATACACGCAGGAAGATGCAGTCAAGGTCATCGAGTCGGCAAAGTAAATCTCCCGGCGACTGCCGCGCGGCCGCAAATGGCTGCGTGGCATTCTTTGCGAGCAGGCGGGCAGCATGAATGACGTATTGAAGGCCGTGATCGCGGTCGATGGCGCCAAGGTGAGCTTCGGCGCGGTCAAGGCACTCGACGGCGTGACGCTCCATGTCATGCCGGGCGAATGCGTCGGGCTCGTCGGACATAATGGAGCTGGCAAGTCCACGATCGTCAGCGTGATCAACGGCGGCCTCACACCGCACGAAGGAAGCGTCGCGAGCGACGGCGAGCGGCTGGAGCGCTATGGCATCAATGTCGCACGTGCCCACGGCGTGCGTTGCGTCTTCCAGGAACTTTCGCTCTGCCCCAACCTTTCCATCGTCGAGAACGCGCGCATCATGCATCGCGATCTCGGTGGCTTTGGGTGGCGGAGGCGCGCTGCAAAAATCATTGAGACGAGCCTCGACACCATCTTTCCCGGCCATGGCATTGATAGCACTCGGACCGTGGGAGATCTCTCGATCGCCGAGCGGCAGATGGTCGAGATCGCCATGGCCTTTTCCGACGCCGGCACTCCGCCGCGGCTTGTGATCCTCGACGAACCGACCTCGTCGCTCGATGCAAGCCTTGCTCGCCAGATGCTCGACTATGTCCGCCGCTTCGTTGTCGCGGGCGGGTCCGTCATCTTCATCTCGCATATCCTCCACGAGATCCTGGAAACCTCCGACCGCATCGTCGTCATGAAGGACGGCCGCGTTGTCGCCGAACGTCCGGCGCACGGCTTCGACCATCATGGCGTCGTGGAAGCCATGGGCACCGTTGCGAAAGAGGAGACCGGGCAGCGCTCGGCGCGCGAACAGTCCACCGCTCCGCTCATTCTGTCTCATCAGGCAGCGGGTCTTCCCTTCATGGCGCGCAAGGGCGAGATCATTGGACTGGCGGGTCTGGCGGGTCACGGGCAGACCGAGCTCCTGCTCGCCCTGCATGCCTCCCAGTCCGGCAACTGGCTGCCCGAGCGTGATCCGCTCGTCACCTTCGTCGCCGGCGACCGCCGCCTCAACGGCGTCTTCGAGCTGTGGAGCATCCTGCGCAACTTCTCCATCGCATCGCTCGGCGACCTGTCCCGGCGCGGCCTCATCCTCACAAGCGAAGAGGCGACCAAAGGCGCCGACTGGAAGCGGCGGATCGAGATCCGCACGCCCGATATGGACAACCGCATCCTGTCGCTTTCCGGCGGCAACCAGCAGAAGGTACTCTTCGCGCGCGCGCTTGCGACGCGCGCTCCGATTGTCCTGATGGACGATCCGATGCGCGGCGTCGACATCGGCACCAAGCAGGAGGTCTACGCGATCATCCGCGAGGAAGCGGCCCACGGCCGCACCTTCATCTGGTACTCGACGGAGATGGACGAGGTCCGCCTCTGCGACCGCGTCTACGTCTTCCGCGAGGGCCGTATCGCGGCCGAACTCGCCGGCGACGCCGTCAACGAGGCGAACATTATCGCCGCCTCCTTCGAGGGGGTCGCCGCATGACGTTCCGGCTTTCGTCCGACGCCATGCGTCTTGCCATTCCCGCCCTGTCGCTGACGATGCTGCTCGCCGCCGTCTTCTGGCTGCAGCCCCGCGCCATGAGCTATGTCGGACTCAACCTGCTGTTCAACCTGGCTGTGCCCATCGCTCTCGCGACGATCGCCCAGATGCTCGTGATGGCCGTGAACGATCTCGATCTATCGATGGGCACCTTCGTCAGCTTCATCGCCTGCGTCGCCGCGACCTTTCTGCGGGATGCCCCCGTGACCGGCGTTCTGATCCTTGCCGGCGCGATCGCGACCTATGCGGGGCTCGGCGTCGTCATCCATCTGCGCAACCTGCCGTCCATTGTCGTGACCCTCGGCATGAGCTTCGTCTGGGGCGGCCTTGCCGTACTGCTGCTGCCATCACCGGGCGGGCAGGCGCCAGACTGGGTGCGCTGGCTGATGACCGTCAAGCCCCCGTTGGCGCCGATGGCTATCGTCGCCAGCATCGTCGTCGCCGCCGTCGCCCATCTCGTCGTCATGCGGTCCTCGCTCGGCGTGCTTATCCGCGGCATCGGCGGCAACCAGCGCTCTGTCGAGCGCGCCGGCTGGTCGATTGTCGGGGCGCGCGCCGCCGCCTATGGCCTTGCCGGCTTTTTCGCGGTTCTTGCCGGCATTGCCCTCGTCGGCCTGACCACCTCAGCCGATGCTAATATCGCGCTGCGCTACACGCTGCTGTCGATCGCCGGCGTGATCCTCGGCGGGGGCGAGTTCATCGGCGGCCGCGTCTCCCCTATCGGTGCCGTCATCGGCGCGCTGACGCTGACGCTCGCCGGCTCGTTCCTGTCCTTCCTACGCATCTCGCCGGACTGGCAGATCGGGGCTCAGGGCGCGATCCTGATCATTGTGCTTGCGCTCCGCCTGATGCTGAACCGCCTCGAGAAGCGGGAGAAACGCCGATGATCCTGCTCCTGCGCCTTTCCGGCAAACCCTGGATCTGGTCGTGGCTTGCCGCCTTTGTCGTGTGGTTCCTGACGATCATGGTGACGCTCGGCGCCAGCACGCTCGGCCTGTCCCAGGCCGCGCTCACCTTCGCGGCCTTCTCGGTCATCGTCGGGATCGGCCAGATGTTCGTCATCACGCTCGGTCCCGGCAACATCGATCTCTCGGTTCCCGCCACCATGACGCTTGCCGGCACGGTGGCGCTAAAGCTTATGAATGTCGAAAACGGCATGATCCTGCCTGGCCTTCTTGTCGTCATCGTCATCGGCTTCGTCGTCGGCCTCTGCAATTACGCGCTCATCAAGGCGCTACGCATTCCGCCGATCATCGCGACGCTTTCCATGAGCTTCATCGTGCAGTCCGCCGCGATCTGGACGAATCGGGGATTGCGCATCAAGCCTCCGAGCGTGCTTGCGGAGTTCACCACGTCGAACACGCTCGGCGCGCCGAACGTGGCGATCGTCGCGCTCCTCATCTCGATCCTCGCCTGGTTCCTGCTCGAGAAGACGATCTACGGGCGCTGGATCTCGGCGATCGGCCAGAGCATGTCGGCCGCGCGCATGGCGGGCATACCGGTCGACGGCACGCGCTTCGTAACCTACCTGTTCTGCGCCGTGCTCGCATCGGTCGCAGGCTATCTGCTCGCCTGCTTCTCCGGCGGCGCAGCGCTCAACATGGGCTCGGAATATCTCCTGATGTCGATCGCCGTCGTCGTCATCGGCGGCACGGCGGTCGCCGGCGGCGATTCCAACGTGCCAGGCATCTGGGGCGCATCGCTTTTCATGTTCCTGGTCGTTTCCATGCTCAACACCTACGGGCTCGGCGCGGGCATCCGCCTCATCATGACCGGCCTCATCATCATCAGCGTCATCATGCTCGCCGGCGGTCGCCGGCCTGGCATGCGATAAACGGAAAGAGCGTCATGGCCGAGGCCGACATCTACGAAATCCACGACCCGCGCTTCCGACAGATGATCGTGATGAGCGCCGGTCTCGAGGAACTCTATTCCGGCTGCCGCTGGGCGGAGGGGGCCGTCTGGTTCAACGACGCGAACCAACTTCTGTGGAGCGACATTCCCAACCAGCGCATGATGCGATGGACACCCGAGAGCGGCGTCTCCGTCTATCGGCAACCGTCCGACTTCACAAACGGCCATACGCGCGACAGGCAGGGACGGCTCATCTCCTGTGAGCATGGTACGCGCCGCGTCACACGCACCGAGGTCGATGGCTCGATCACCGTTCTCGCCGACCGTTTCGAGGGCGCGCGGCTCAATTCGCCGAACGACGTGGTGGTGAAGTCCGACGGCACGATCTGGTTCACCGATCCTACCTACGGCATCATGTCGGACTACGAAGGCCATCGCGCGGAGCCGGAGCAACCGACCCGCAACGTCTACCGGCTCGATCCGACAACCGGCGAGCTTGCGGCGGTCGTCACGGATTTCATCCAGCCGAACGGCCTTGCCTTCTCGCCCAACGAGACAATCCTCTACGTGGCCGATTCGGCAGCAAGCCATGACGAAAACCTACCGCGTCACATCCGCGCTTTCGACGTGGTCGATGGCAGACGGCTCGCAAACGGCCGTGTCTTCTGCCTCATCGACAACGGCATTCCAGACGGCATCCGCACAGACGTGAACGGAAACCTCTGGTCGAGCGCCGGTGATGGCGTGCATTGCTTCGACCCGACGGGCAAGCTGATCGGCAAGATCCGCGTACCGCAAACCGTCGCGAACCTCACCTTCGGCGGGCCCAAACGCAACCGGCTGTTCATCGCGGCAACCCGCTCGCTCTATGCACTTTACGTCGCTGTGACCGGCTCTCAGCTGCCGTAGGATCACGATATTGCCTTGACAGGATTTGAACCAAAGACCGGTCATTCCAGACGATGATGGTGGACCGGATCGTTATCATGCGTAGGGCCGGCGGATAGCACACGTCAAATGAGATACAGTCATCGACTGGCGTAAACTGCTGCCTTACCCATAGACTTCAACCAGACATCACCTTGGGCAGAGACACAGACGCCCGCAACCCCGGCCACGTCTGCGCCGGCCGGTTCTTGGAAAGTACGATATCTCCACCGTGGTGGCGCACGATGGCTCGGGCGATCGAAAGCCCCAGCCCGACGCCGCCAGTCTCGCGGCTGCGCGACTGCTCCAGGCGGAAGAAGGGCGCGAACACCTGTTCGGTTGCGTTTTCAGGAATGCCGGGGCCGTCGTCCTCGACGACGATGTCGATCGTCGTCGGCGTATGAAGGAGATGGACCCTGGCCTCGCCGCCGTAACGGAGCGCGTTTTCGACCAAGTTGCGGATGGCCCGGCGCAGGCCTTCGGGGCGGCAGCGATAGTTGATCTTCGCGCCTTCGGAAAATTCCACGTTCTGCCCTAATTCCGCAAGGTCGTCGCAAAGGCTTCCAACAAGCGCGTTGAGCTCGACCGTCCTGGTTTCCTCGACGGTCGCCTCCCCTCGAGCAAAGGCAAGCGTCGCCTCCGTCATCGTCTGGATTTCGTCAATCGTCGCCAGCATCCGTTGCTGTACGTCGGGATCGGAAACGAATTCGGCGCGCAGACGCAAGGATGTCAGCGGCGTACGCAGGTCATGGCTGATCGCCGCAAGCATGCGCATCCGGTCCTCAACGAAACGGTGCAGCCGCGACTGCATCCGATTGAACGCCTCCGCTGTCTGGCGGATGTCGTCGGGCCCGGATTCGGGTAGCTTCTCCACGGTCTCGCCCCGCCCAAGAGCCTCGGCGGCCGAGGCAAGCCCTCGCAGCGGCCGGGTAATGCGATTGGCAGTGAAGACACCGATGATCGAAAGGACGATAGCCGTTATCCCGAGCGAGAACAGCGATTGCGTGTTCCAGAGCGTGCTCGGCATCACCTTGTGATAGGCGGAATTCAACCAGCTTCCGTCGCTCAGCCGGACGGCAAGCCCCATTCCGTTCGTTTGATCGAAATAGAGGAACTTGGCCGGATGCGGCAGGGACCACGGTCCAGACGCCAAGGTGCTCCAGTCATCGGAAGCGTTTGCGGCCGCGAAGAGGCCGGGTTCATAGCCAAGCTTCGCCGGCAGGTCCTTCGGCACCTGCCAGTTCCGACGCGACGCGGGCAGGTTCGGTAATGGTTCTGCAAGCTGTGCTAGTGCCACCGTCCGCCACTGGTCAGCGTCGGCCGGATCGCCGGCGGAAATCCAGAAGCGCGAATAGCCTGTTCCACTGGCAAGCAGGACGTCCTGGCGAAGGGGAACAGGCAGGGATTCGAGCAGCCTCGCAAGCGATGCGGTGCGGCTGAAGAACTCGCCCTTAGCGGCCGCCCGCAGGGCCTTGTCGCGCTCGTCCCAGGAGATAAGGAATGCAAGGGCCTGCGATATAACGAGCGCAAGCAGCATGAAGCCGATGAACTGGGCAGCAAGGCTCCTTTTCCACCATCGCGTCATCCGGATGCCACCTCCGCAGAAAAGCTGTAGCCGCCACCCCAGTGGGTTTTGATGATGGCGGGATTCTTCGGATCGAACTCGATCTTCTTGCGCAACCGGCTGACCTGGTTGTCGATGCTGCGATCAAAAAAATCTGCGGTGCGGCCGACGGTCAGATCGAGAAGCTGGTCGCGGCTGAGGACGAGGCCCGGATGTTCCAGGAAGGCCTTTAGCAGGCGAAACTCCGCGGTGCTGAGCGCGATACCGACGCCGTCCTCGCCGATGAGTTCCCGGCGCCCGACATCGAGCCGCCATTGATCGAAGGTCACGGTTTTCGCCTTGATCGTCTCGCGCTGCTGCGGCGGCAGGCTATTGACCCTGCGCAGCACCGCCCTAATGCGCGCCAGAAGCTCACGCGGGTTGAAGGGCTTGGTGAGATAGTCGTCGGCGCCGAGCTCCAACCCGATGATGCGGTCGGTATCGTCCGCCATCGCCGTCAGGAATATGATCGGTGTCTCCAGTGTGCCGCGTAGCTGGCGACAGACTGACAGTCCATCCTCGCCCGGCATCATGACATCGAGAACGATCAGGTCGGGGGCGCCGCGTTCGACGATTCGCCGCAGCGCCGCGCCGCTTTCGGCGACGCTGACGTGATAGCCCTGTTGGGAAAGATACTTGCCGACAAGGTCACGGATGTCCCGGTGATCGTCTACGACGACGATATGGGGTGCCGATTGCATAGAGCGCCTCACGCATGGAATGAAGACATGAACGGCAATATAAAATGGCGGAAAAATCCCGGCATCTCGAAAAGTGTATCAAAGTTTGTCAAAACCGGCGATCCGGTTACCTGGCAAATTTCCCGCCCTTCCAAGGAACGGCCTGAACCGGCGTATCCGTCTTCGGTCCGGCCCCCCAAGCGCGTATGGATGCATATCCGGACTGCTTGAGACATTTCGCGACAATTTTCCTGCCCGTCTGGCACATCTCTGCGACAAACCGCCCCTAGCCTGCAAGCATCGAAACGATCTGCAGCGAAGCAGCCGTTCATCTGCATCCGGGCGATCCCAAAGATGCAAGACGCAATGACGTAAGGATTTTCGATGAAACCAATCTGTCTCGGTTCAATGCTGGTGTTTTCGCTATCGCTCGCGGCTGCAGGCCAAGGCCTGGCGCAGGAGCCGGTCAATCCGGAGGGCGAAAGGCTATTCCGCACCCGCTGCGGCACCTGCCACAGTGCCAACAGCGGCGAAAACCGGATGGGACCGCATCTTTCCGGCCTTCTCGGCCGGTCGGCGGGAACCATCGAAGGCGCACGTTATTCGAAAGCGCTCGGCGGGTCCGGCATCGTTTGGGACGAAGAGAGGCTGCAGGCCTTTCTCGCCAATCCACGGCAGGTCGTTCCCGGCACGACGATGACCGTGAGTATTCGTGACGAGGCGCAGCGATCGGCGATCATCGCCTATCTGCGGAGCCTTTCCACCGCCAACTAGGGCGATGCGCCAGGCGGGGAAAGACGGAGCGGAAGCTCCGGTAGCCGCCCGAGATCGGACCGTCCGTCTCAGGCAATTCAAACTTCAACCAGAAGTGAGGCATCCATGAAGAATTTTCTCATCGCATTCGCAGCCTCCGTCGGCTTTCTTGCGGCGGCAGGCACTGCCTTGGCTCAAGGGTCCGGTTGCACGCGGCTCCAGTCCGCCAGCTCGCAATCGCAGCCGGTTCCTCCGGCCGACCAGTCCGGATCGGACGCGCAGCGCAACGCCGGCTGACCAGGATACCACACCTGCATCCTGATCGAGCGGTGTGCGATGGCGGGCAAACCGCCATCGCATCTGGGACTCTCTTTTAAGAGATTGGAGCATGTCATGGTTCAATTGACCATTAACGGCGTGGCCCGCGATATCGAGGTGGATCCGGAGACGCCTCTTTTATGGGTCTTGCGTGAACAGGCCGGCCTGACCGGCACGAAGTTCGGCTGTGGCATTGCGCAATGCGGCGCATGCACAGTGCATATCGACGGCGTCGCCACACGCTCCTGCGCTATGCCGGTCAGCGCGATTGACGCCAACCAGCAGATCGTCACGATCGAAGGGCTTTCCCCGGATGGCTCCCATCCGGTCCAGCAGGCATGGCTCGCGCTCGACGTGCCGCAATGCGGCTACTGTCAGGCCGGCATGATCATGGCGGCCACCGCCCTGCTGAACACGACCCCGGATCCGACGGATGACGATATCAACGCGGAAATCACCAATATCTGCCGCTGCGGCACCTATAACCGGGTGCGGGCTGCGATCAAGCTCGCCGCTGCAAACAGCAGTGCCGCGCAGAAAGGCTAAGGGTAGGACGATGAATGTGGTCACGCTATCACGCCGCAAGTTTCTCATCGGTACGGCCGCGGCGGCCGGCGGATTTTCACTTGGCTTTCAGATTCCGCTGTCGGCAAATGCCGAGCAGGCGCCATCGGATATACTGCCAGAAGTCAATGCCTGGGTTCTGATCCATCCGGACGACACCGTCGTCATCCGCATCGCCCGCTCGGAAATGGGACAAGGCACGCTCACGGGACTGGCGCAGCTGGTCGTGGAAGAGCTCGAATGCGACTGGTCCAAGGTTACGACCGAATATCCGACGCCCGGGGAGAGCCTTCGACGCGAGCGTGTCTGGGGCAGTTTCTCAACCGGGGGCAGCCAGGGGATTCGCGGCTCGCACGAATACGTCAGGCAGGGCGGAGCCGCCGCACGCGAAATGCTCATTGCAGCCGCCGCCAGTACCTGGAATGTCAAGGGTTCCGAATGCTCGGTCCAGAACGGCATCATCACCCATCCCGGTTCCGGACGTACGACGTCTTATGGCGCCGTGGCGGCGCTTGCCACACAGATGCCGGTTCCGAGCACCATCGCGCTCAAGGACCCGAAGGACTGGAAGATCGCCGGCAAGCCGCTTCCGCGGCTCGATACCGCCGACAAGCTCATCGGAAGGCAGATCTATGGCGCCGATGTGCAACTGCCCGGAATGCTGAACGCCGCTGTGAAGGCCTGCCCTGTGTTCGGTGGCAAGATTTCAAGCTTCGATGCCGCCGCCGTCGCGGCGAGGCCGGGCGTGCGCAAGGTCGTGCAGGTCGATGAGGCAACCGTGGCCGTGGTTGCCGAAACGTGGTGGCAAGCGCAATCGGCGCTCAACGCGTTGCCGGTCGTCTGGGACGATGGTCCGAACGCCGCCGTCACCAGTGCCTCCATCGCCGCAATGCTCGCCGAAGGCCTCGATGCCGACGAGGCCTTCGTCGGCACTTCGATCGGCGATGCGCCCGCAGCACTTGAGGGAGCAGCGCGGGTCGTCACGGCAACCTATTCCTTCCCCTATCAGGCCCACGCCACGATGGAGCCGATGAACGCGACGGCGCGATATACGCCAGACAAATGCGAGGTGTGGGTGCCGACGCAAAACGGCGAAAGCAGCCTCGTCAACGTGGCGGAAGCTTCCGGCCTGCCGATCGGACAATGCGAGGTCTACAAGCTGCATCTCGGCGGCGGCTTCGGCCGGCGCGGCGCCAACGAATCCTATGTCCGCCAGGCGGTCACGCTCGCCAAGGAGTTTCCGGGCACGCCGGTCAAGCTGATCTGGTCGCGCGAGGAGGACATGCTGCACGGCTCCTATCACCCGACGACGCAGTGCAGGATGCGGGGCGCGCTTGATGCCGACGGCAATCTGACGGCGCTTCACATGCGTATCAGCGGTCAGTCCATCCTCTCCTCGCTCCGTCCCCAGATGTTTCGTGAAAACGGTCACGATCCCATCGTGTTCCAGGGGCTGAACGCCAGCGGCAGCGAAGGCGTCTTCGGCTACACCGTCGCAAATCTCCTCATCGACCATGCCATGCGCAACCCTCCAGTACCGCCCGGCTTTTGGCGTGGCGTGAACCTCAACCAGAATGCCTTCTACCTGGAAAGCTTCTTGGACGAGCTTGCCCATGCGGCCGGGATTGATCCGCTCGATTTCCGCCGGAAGCTGATGGCAGACCACCCGAAGCATCTGGCGGTTCTGGAAGCCGTTGCCGAACGCATCGGCTGGGACACGCCGGCGCCGCAAGGCATATACCGTGGCCTGGCGCAGATCATGGGTTTTGCCAGCTATGTCGCCGCCGCTGCGGAAATCTCCATCACCGACGGACAGTTGAAGATCCACCGCATCGTCGCCGCGACGGATCCCGGTCATATCGTCAACCCCGCCCAGGCCGAACGCCAGGTCGAAGGGTCCTTCGTTTACGGTCTCTCTGCCTGCCTCTACGGCGAATGCACCATCAATGGCGGCCGCGTCGAACAGGAGAATTTCGACAGCTACGAGGTGATGCGGATGGAGCAGATGCCGGCGGTCGAGACAATCATCATGCCGTCCGGCGGCTTCTGGGGCGGCGTTGGCGAGCCGACCATCGCCGTCGCCGGCCCGGCCGTTCTGAACGCCGTCTTCGCCGCTACAGGCAAACGGATCCGGCAACTGCCGTTCAAGAACAATAGCCCCTCGTGAACAGGGTGCCTTTTATAGGCGTAAAAGGGTTCCCGCAACAAATGCCTTAAGAGCCTCCTTGCGGAACCTCCTCTCGAACCAACCAAGCGAGTTTGTCATGCGCGACGAAGACGAAGATCAAGGACGTGACTATCTGGAAGAGCATCTGGACCGTCGTCGGCACGCTATATCCGACTGCGTCATCGGCCTCGCACTTTTCGCGTTCTCCATTCTGGCGATGGCTATAGGCCTGGACTCCGCGCCGGCGCACACGGCGCCGGCCTCCAGCCGACCCCTGTTGGCATTCGTCATCGCGATGCCCGCAACCCCCTGCATCGACGACAGGATGCCGGCGGGAGGCAGCTCGCAGGCAATGAGATTGCGCCATGTTCTGGACCGGAACATCGACACGACGCTCACCCTTCGCAAGGGGTCGTCGTGATTGACCGCAATTACCACGCTGTAGGGCTGGCGATGGATAAGTGAATGAGCGCGAAACCTCAAATTAACTTCGGGTTGGACCGACATCAAGATTTAATGAAATCGTCGATGCATGCCAACAGTGTGAAAAAAGTTCATGGATGTCGGCAGACTAGGTCACCATCATAAAGCGCATCCAGATTTTGGCTGAAGCGAGTTTGACGAGAGCAAGGTAGTTTTCGCTTCAACGGCAACCACATGTTCCCGATCGTCGACCGGTTCGGCATCGGCTACGTCACCATGGATCAGGTGCGCCAGCACTGTGCCGATCCCGGAAAGTTCAACGGCTACGCCTGACGCGCCGAAGCCCCCTACCCTCCAACGATTTCGCTGATCTGCACGATGGGCGCGATGTCCGTATAGTTGGCGACGTCCGCGGCGATCTCCGCGCGGTGGGGACCTAACGCCTCCTGGAATACCGCCAGGGTCGGCGAGTAGACGTGGCACGCCGCGACGAACTCCGGCGCGCTTCCAGGTTCGCGACCCGCAAGGCCCTTATCGATCTCGTAGCGCAGGCAGGCATCGCCGAGCCGTTCCTGGATCAGTGGCATGTGGCGGGTGCGGTAGTAATCGTGATCGAACTTCGAGCCGCCATCGGCCGGATAATAGACGCTCATCTTGATCATGGTCGGGCTCCTGCTGAACGCCTCTTCGAGCGTCCGAGGGGCCCTTCTAGCTCACCGACTCGTAAAGCCGCAACCAGATTTTGGCTGAAGCGAGTTTGACGAGAGCAAGGTAGTTTTCGCTGTGCTTTTCGAAGCGGGTGGCGACGGCACGGAAGTGCTTGAGTTTGCTGAAGAAGCGTTCGACGAGGTCGCGGTAGCGATAGAGGAAGGCGCTGCCCGCCTTGCGCCATCTGACGTGGTCGTATACGGGCCGTAGCGCTCGGGAATGTCCGCCCACGGCGAGCCGGTCCGAAGACGCCAGTAAATCCCATTCAGAACACGCCGGTCGTCAACCCAAGGCACCCCGCGCGGTCAACTCGTAGCGAGGCTGGCCCATCAGCAGCTCCCTTCAAGAAGCTTGAATCAGAACCTTGCAGCTACCGCCAGAGTTTATGAGTGCGTGACCTAGAGCCGATTGGCGCGCAATAAGCTGTCACGAGACAAATATCCCGCAAGCGTTCCGTCGGCGGCCCTGACGTGCAGACCCGGCATCTCGCCGGAGAGGATGAGCGCCAAGGCGTCGTGAACCGTGGCATCAGCGGCGATCTCGGCGTCCCCCTCGAACGGTTCCGGTGTGGTCATGATCATCGATACGGGGATCAAGCTCAACCTCTTTATGGCTCGGTCGGGGCCGAGGAAATTCTCGACAAATTCGTTGACGGGACGCGCAAGGACCTCTTGCGGGGTGTCATATTGAAGGAGGCGGCCATCCCGCATGATCGCAATGCGATCACCCATCTTGACTGCCTCGTCGAGGTCATGCGTGACAAGGACCACCGTCTTCTTCACCTTCTTGAGAATATCGCGGAATTCGTCCTGAAGTCGAACGCGGGTGATCGGATCGATGGCGCCGAACGGTTCGTCCATCAGCATGATTGCGGGATCGGCGGCGAGCGCGCGCGCGAATCCGACGCGCTGACGCTGCCCGCCTGACAATTCGTGTGGCAGGCGCTGCCGCATGATGGCCGGATCAAGGCCTACGAGATCCAGGAGCTCGTCAACCCGGCGATCGCTGCGCGCCTTATCCCAGCCAAGAAGGCGCGGCACGGTTGCGACATTGCGTGCGATCGACATATGCGGAAACAGACCAACTTGCTGAATGACATAACCGATGCTGCGCCGTAGTTCCTTCTGATCGACGCGGGCGATATCTTTGCCATCAACCAGCACGCGTCCCGTCGTTGGCGTCTCCAATTGATTGATCATGCGCATGGTCGTGGTCTTGCCGCAGCCCGAAGGACCGATCATGGCAACCGTCGTACCGGTCTCGATCAAGAGATCGAGATTGTCGACCGCACGCTGGCCGCTTGCGTCGTAAGTCTTCGTAACATGATCGAGATGAATCATACTGATATCCGTTTTCGGCCGCTTAGCGCCGTTGGGTGAAGACGCGCTCGAGAGCGCTGAACGCCAATTCCGCAAAGATTGCGAGCAGGGCTATCGGAACCGCTCCGACAAGAAGGCGCGGCATGTTCATGATCGCAATGCCGGCATTGATGAAATCGCCAAGTCCGCCCCCGCCAATGAAGGAGGCCAGCGCCGCACCGCCGATGACTTGGATGGCACTCGTCCTGACGCCTGACAGAATCGACGGAACGGCCAGAGGAAGTTCGATTTCCCGCAGCATCTGCCCGGTGCTCATGCCCATTCCGTTTGCTGCATCGATTACGGAAATGTCGATCTCGCGGATGCCGATGATCGTGTTCAACAACAGCGGCGGCACGGCAAGGACGACGAGGGCGATGATCGACGGCAACAATCCGATGCCGAGAAACGGCATCGTCGCCGACAGGATAGCAAGGCTCGGTATAGAGCGCAGAGCGCCGGCAATATTGACCACCGCAAAGGCGGCGCGAGGTGCCCGTGCGACGGAAAATCCGAGCGGCACGGCAATGACAAAGGCTATGCCGAGCGATAGGACGCACATCAGAAGATGGCGATTGAAAGCGTTGGTGAAGGCGCCGGAGTTGTTGACGATCCAGCTGAATGCATCGATGAGGATCATGCTGCTTTACCTCCACTGCGACGGCGCAGCAGTTTTTCGAACGATGCAAAAAAATAGTCGGCAAAGAGCGCCAGAAATGACGTCAGCAACCCGCCTGCAATGATCTTTTCGGGAAATCGCTGATCGATGCCTTCGAAAATGATGACGCCCAGGCCGCCGGCATTGATATAGGCGGCGACGGTACCGATGCCGATTACCGTCACCATGGCAATGCGGATGCCGCCGACAATATGGGGCATCGCCAGCGGCAGCTCGACTTCCCATATCCGGCGCGCCGTGCCGTAGCCCATGCCATCGGCGGCTTCTAGTATGTCGCGCGGAATAGCCTGGAACCCCATGCCGATGTTGCGGATCAGGATCATCAGCGAATAGGCCGCAAGTCCGGTAATAGCGGGTGCCGCTCCGATACCCATGACGGGAATGAGAAGCGCAAACAGCGCCAGGCTCGGCACCGCGAACAGGATACCGGTCAAGACGACGATAGCTGCAAAACTCCGCGGCCGCCTTGCAGCCCATATCCCGACGATCAGCGAGATCACCAGGGCAATCGCAACTGAGGAAAAAACGAGATACAGGTGCTCCAGCAGTGCTTCGAGTAGCCGGTCGAGGTGTTTAGGGACCCATTTCATCGTCTGAGACCTCCGAGTCCGGGCGCTCGTTCGCCACCGTCTACCATGTGATCCTCAATCTGCGATCGGCGGCGTCGGCTCTCTGCGCTAGGACATCGTAGGCCGACGGAGCGACCGCTGAAAATCGCCTGAGGCCGAGTGCCCCCAGAACCGCCGTTCCGTCGGGCGTTTCATGCAACGTCACGAGGCTCCGCCGTAATGCCGTGACCATGTCCCCGGGCAATGTTTGTGCGGCAACCAGTAGAGGAGCGGGAAGCGGATCGGTCGTTGCAAGAATGCGAAGACCATCGATCGCGTCGGGTTCATGCATCGACAACAATTGGAAGGCGTAGGCGTCGATCGCGCCCGCCTCGATCCTGCGATCCTTGAGGGCCGCAACGATGCCTGAAGGGTTGAGCAGTGGTCCGACCGCCGCGCTCTGCTTCATCCTGCCCGTGAACTGGCCGGCGAGGTAGGAACGCGCCGCGTGATAGCCCGACTGGGAATCGCGAACGGTCCAACCCCACCGTGCCGCAGCGAGATCCGCCACCGCGTTTACCGGCCCGGTGGAGGCGACCAGGATGTGGCTGGAATAGAGCGGCTCGTCACAAGACCATGCCTCGCTCGAGACGGGTGCGGCAAGGGCAGTCGGTCTTGCGCCCTCCGGCATGCGCGAAAACGGATAGCCGCACATGAAGACCACTCCCATATCGAGCCTTGTCCATAACTGCGACAAGGGTGCTGGCGCTGCGTGAGCGATGATCTCGAGCTCGATTCCGGAATGCACGCTGACGAGCGCAAACAGCTCGTCCCAAAGCCCGCGAATGCGCGGACTGAGATTATACATTCTCGAACAGGCGATTGGCTTGGACATGACCATGGCAGTTTATGCGAACCGCAGACGCTGGCCGATGTTCATGGCTCTTGCCTTGTTCACCATAGCGGCGCCGAGCGCCACGTCCGTCGTGCTAAGGCCGCGGTGCCAGAACAGGATCGTCTCCTCGTCATTTTCGCGGCCGGGTTTCATGCCGCAGACGATCTGGCCGATTTCGGCATGCAGATTGTCGGCCGTCACCTTGCCCTCGTCGACGTGACGGCGAAGCGCTCCGAAAGGCTTGCCCGGGCCGCATTGTCCCCAATCGTCGACGACGACCTTGTCCATGATGTCGGTCAGATCGAATTCAAGCGCGCTCATCGTGCCATAGGGCACGACGAAAGCTCCCTTCTTCACCCATCCCGTCTTGAATAGCGGCGCTGGTTCCGGCAGGCGGCTTGCCTCGACCATGATGTCGGCACCCTTGAGGCAATCCTCCCAGTTGTCGGTGACGATGATCTTCTTGCCGAGATCCGTCTCAAGCCGCGTTGCGAAGGCATCGCGGCTTTCCGGGCGGCGCGAATGTACGCGGATCTCATCGAAGTCGAAGAGATGATCGAGAAGGCGGACATTCCAGTAAGAGGTTCCGCGGGCACCAATATGCCCGAGTATTTTGCTGCCCTTGCGGGCGAGATATTTTGCACCAAGGGCGGTCACGGCACCGGTGCGCATGTCAGTGATTGCCGTTGCATCGATGACGGCCCTCGGCACGCCCGTGTTCGGATCGAACAGGTTGAGGACCGCAAGCTCTGAAGGCAGATCGACCTTGTAGTTGTCGACGAAATCGCCGACGACTTTGACGCCGGCATAGTTCAGCGCTTTGACATAGCCGCGAAGCACGTTGAAATGGCCTTTGTCGGAGCGCTCCGGCACAAGATGAACACGCGGCTCGATGACGGTTTCGCCCCTGCCCTGTGCATCCAGCGCCTTCGATACCGCATCGAGAATCTCGTCATTCGTCAGCGCCAGAGACTTGGCATCGAGGGCGTTGAGGTAGTCGATCCAGATTTCCTGCATTCCCGCTTCTCCACATTCCTGTCCGGCTGCTGAACGGAGGAATTTTCGAATAAGTATTGTGAAAGGGCGGCCGCGCCAGCCGCGGCCGGATTGATACCCCGCACGCAGGGCGTCACAATTATTTCGGCAGCAGGCCGTTTTCCTTGAGGAAGTCTACCGCCACGTCCTCGGATTCCTCGTGATCGGTCTCGACCTTGGCATTGAGAACCCGCATTTTCTCGTTATCCAAATGGGCTCCGACCGCTTCCAGGAGTTCGGCAATCTTCGGATTGGCCTTCAGCACGTCCTGGCGGACAACAGGGGCCACGTAATAGGGCGGAAACAGACCCTTGTCGTCTGCCAGCGGCACCAGCTTCTTCGAGCCGATCTGCCAGTCGGTCGCCGCGCCGTTGGCGACGTCAATGTCCTTTTGTTCCAGCGCGTCATAACGAAGACCGAGCTTGGCGAACTGCTTGAACTCCTTGAACTCCGCGTCGTAGACGCGCTTTAAGCCCGGCAGGCCATCGGCGCGATCTGGAAATTCAGCACCGCCGCCGAAGACCAGGGTCTTGGAAACCTTGGCGAGATCCGACAGGCTCTTCAGATTGTCGGCCTGCGCCGTTTCCTGCCGGACCACAATGACGTAACCATTGTTGATGCCGCTCGGCTTTAGCCATGTGAGGTTGAACTGCTTGGCGTAGAAGTCCCTGACCTGCGTGTAGACCTTGTCGGTGTCGGTCGACATCTCACCCTTGACGACAGAAGCCAGGGCCGTGCCGGTGTACTCCGGATAAAGATCGATCTCGCCTGCCACCAATGCCTGATGAGCAATCAGCGTGCCACCGAGGTTAATCTTGCGCTCGACGGTGAAACCGGCATTCTCCAAAACGGCGGCGTACATTTCGGCCAGAATATACTGCTCGGTGAAATTCTTGCTGCCGATCTTGATGGTCTGTGCGGATGCAGACTGGAACATGGCGACGGCCATGATGCCGGCTACAAGGATGCCTTTTGTCCAATTTTTCATAATCATTCCCTCTGGTTGACTTTTCAACGAACGGACTGACGGCATCTTCCAGATTGACCGTCAGCATGACCACTCGGCGCCCTGCCCTTCTTGCCGTGGCAGTGGCGAACCGGGCTTATTGCGGGCCGAGCCCGATCAATGCGGCAATCGTCGCAAAATCCGGCGCCTGCGCGCGATCCTCTTCAAGCGCGGGGACATAGTTGCGCACAAAGGCATAGGCTTCTGCCGATCCCTTGCCCAGTTCGCCTGAGACGCCTCGCAGCTCGACGGCCTGTACCGATGCGATCAGTTCGATGGCCACCAGATAGCGAAGGCGCTCGACGATCGCCTGTGCCTTTGCCAAAACGCTCGGAGCCATCGACGCCTGGTCTTCGACGCCATCGGCAACAGGAATGGGCGAGAGCGAAACCGGCATCGCCAGATGGCGGATTTCGGCTTCCATAGCCGAGACGGTCTTTTGCACGGTCGCAAAACCGGTGCGGCTCTGGCCCATTGGCGTCAGGAAGCGTGGGAGGTCGGACATGCCCGGCGACATGATCTTCATGATCCGATACGCGGTACCTGCCGCGCAATGCGCCATGGCCTGCCCCAGCCTTTCCCAGGCGAGCACAAAAGCGGTCATGTCAAAATTGCCGTGGGAAAGGATGACACCCTCAGATGCGATGACAACAGGATTGTCGGAGGAACTGACGAGCTCGATTTCCGTCGCCTGCCTTGCCTCATCTATCGCATGCCTCAATGCGCCCCAGACCTGCGGGGCGCAGCGGTAGCTCAAGGGGTCCTGGAGACGTCTTGCTGCATCGGCAGCAAGCAAGGAGCTGCCCGAAAGAATCTCCATGAGCTCAGAGGCGACACGGCGCTGTCCAAAGGCCGGTCTGGCAGCCAAAGCACGATCGTCGAAGGCGCTGACATTGGCCCGGAACGCTTCAAAGTTAATGGCAATCGCCTTAAGAGACCAACCGAAGAGCCGCTCGATGTCTTCGAGCGCCAAGCAGGCAAGGCCAATGGAGAGGCTGTTGGCCACGACGAGCGCATGCCCGTCTTTCGGTGCTAGTTCGAGGGGCTTCAGGCCCGCTTTTTCAAGAGCGATACCGGCCGGCAGCACTTCGCCGCCGAGCTCGACATCGCCAAAGCCTAGAAGCCCCCGGCTCATATGAGCAAGCGGAGCTAGATCCGCTGCACCGATCGAACCCAGTGACGGGACGACAGGGTGAACACCCGCATTGATGGCGGCGACCAGACCGTGGAAGACGCTCGGCGAAACGCCGGAACCGCCCGCCGCCAGGCCGACTGCCCTAACGGCCATCATTGCGCGCACGGATTCCTTTGCAAGCGGCTTTCCGACACCGACCGAGCGGGCTTGCGGCACACGCATCTGGAACGCCACCAGATCGTCCGTTGCAAGTCGCGTATCGACACCCGCTCCAAGGCCTGTTGTCAGGCCGTAGACCGGCAGATCGCTTTCCGTATAGCGATCGACGACGGCTCGTGCGGCCGCAATCCGGGCCTCGACATCGGCGGATATCTCGATCCTTGCGTGACGACGGGCCACCGCTGCGATGTCCTCGATCGTCGGCGGTGCCGCGCTGAACGTGATGGGTGGACGGCCGATGGCGCTCACTTTTTCTCTCCGAGAATGGCGACGGGCTTAGGAGGACCCTTGGTGGACCGTGCTTCCAGCCGGTATTGCGCGCCGGGATAATACAACAGCGCACAAGTCACGACGGCCTCACCCGACCAGGTTCTTCTAAAGACCCGCAGGCAAGGGTAATCGTTCTTCAGGCCAAGATATTTGCGCACCGCCGTATCCGGTTTGACGGCCTGAACGATATGTTCGAACGCCGTTATCGGAGCCACCTTCGTCAGATATTCGTGCGGCGTCATGCTGTGGAAGTCGGTCGACAAATAGTCAGGCGCGACCAAGGGATTGACGTAGCGCTCCTCGACCTGGATGGGTTGGTCGTTTTCCATATGCACGATCAGCGAATGCATCACTTGGGCGCCGAGGGTCAGTTCAAGCGCGTCGGCAACGTTGGCATCCGCCTTCATCAAGCCGACCGCGACGATCGCCGCCTTATGCTTGTGACCCCGTTCAAGTATTTCGTCGGCTATGTTGCGGATTTGCAGGAGATCCACGTCGAGGTGCTTTGGCGACACGAACGTTCCGATCCCGGCCGACCGCTTGAGAACACCCTCGAACATCAACTCCCGTAGCGCCCGGTTCGCAGTCATGCGGCTGACCCCGAATGCCGCCACGAGTTCGCTTTCAGAGGATACCCGGTCTCCCGGCTGAAGCTTGCCCTCGGCGATCTCAGTGAGGATCTGCTCCTTGATCCGTATATAGTGGCGCGCCTCGCCGGCGGCCGGTTTGACCGCTTTCGTCATGACAACCTCGCGATGCCATTGTCGAGGATGGTAGCGCCCCGTGGAGCAACGAGGCCCCTGAAGCGGACTTCGGCATCGTTACACCAGATCTGCAAGGTGATCGTTTCACCGGGAAAGATCGGCGCGCTGAAACGTGCTGCGATCGAGCTTAACCCCGTAGCCATGCTTGGATCGATCGCAGCGACAATGGCGTAACCCGCATAGCCGAAGCTGCATAACCCGTGCAGGATCGGCCGGGCAAAGCCGCTCTTGCGGGCTGCCTGCGGGTCGACATGCATCAGATTGAGATCGCCGTTCAGGCGGTAAAGCAGAGCGGCGTTTTGCGGGATGTCGACATCGAATTCGAAGTCCGGCGGTCTGTTCGGCACCTTGGACAGCGGTTCAGGCGTAGATCCTGCCGATCCGCATCCACCGTCGCTCCGGCACGCGTTTGTCTGGACGATCGTCGCAACTGGCTGATCACCGTTAGCGGTTGCGATCAGGCGCTCGAAGCTGACAAACATCCCTTTTTCAACGCCCCGGTCGACCACCGACAAAACGCGTGAACGGGAGATTAGGGGCACATCGACGGGAACCGGCCGGTGGATCGTCAGGCGATGTTCGGAGTGCACCAAACGCGTCCAGTCGACGCCGGTCTGCTGCATCCATGGGCCGGGGTGCGCCACGATATTGGCAAGGGTCGGCGCGGTCACGAGATCGCGTTCATAGACGTACTTCAGTTCATGATCGTCAAGCGCATCGGTGCCGTAGCCAACCGACAGGGCGTAAAGGATGGCATCCCTTGCGCTGACCACTTGTGTCGCTTCCGGGATTGGAAAGTCGAGGATGGATTGAGCCGAAATCGTCACTTTGCGGCTCCCCCGGATGTATCGGGTTTGCGAACGCCACCTGATAGGCGGATTCCGCCGTCAACGGAAAGCAGTTCGCCGGTGACAAAGTCCGCACCCTGAACAAGCCAGACAATGGCTCCTGCAACGTCTTCCGGTGTTGCGACACGGCCGAGCGGCGCGGTTTCCGAAAATCGCTTGGCAACGGCTTCATAGGTATCTGGCCCGAGTGTGTCGCGCATCCAGCGCGTATCGATGATGCCGGGACAAACCGCGTTCACACGGATATCGGGACCGCAGGTGCGCGCCAGGGCCAAGGTCAGCGCATTGAGCGCGCCTTTGGAGGCCGTATAGGCAAGCGAGCTGCCTCCTCCGGTAAAGGCAACGTTGGATGAGACATTGACAATCGCACCGCCGCCGCTGTTACGCATCGCGGGCACTGCCGCCCGACACATCTGATAAGCGCCGATGACATTGACACCGAAAACGTTCTGAAAATCTGCGGCCGACAGCGTCTCCAGATCGAACGGATCGGACTTGACCGTCATTGCGGCATTGTTCACCAAGGCGTCGAGCCGCCCCCATCGATTGACGGCGCTCGCAACCATCCGGCGGCAAGCCGTATCATCGGCAACGTCGGCCTGGACGACCTCGACCTGAGCGCCCAGACTGCGGCAGATATCGCCGGTCTCATCGGCCTCTTTTCTGCTGCGGCTGTAGTTGACGACCACCCGGGCACCGCCCTCGGCGAATTGCTTCACGCATGCAGCCCCAACGCCGGTTGCCGAGCCCGTGACAATGATGGCTGCTCCATCGATTTTCATGGGACAAAATCCTTCATCGCATGGATCGAAAACAGGCGCGCATCCATTTGCCTGAGTTGATCCGACACCGCGACGCCCTTCGGCAGACGGTCGAGAACATGCGCGGCGAGATCGATACCGGGGGCAAACTCCGTCAACGTCAGGCGTCCCTCGATCACACGAAAGACAGCCCGCTCTGTGACGACGAGCTGCGACTGGCCCTCCAGCGCAAAGGCTGGGCTCGAACTGATCTGGTCGACATCATCGACAATCTTGCAAAGCCTTCCGTCCTGCACGATGTCGAGCCTTCCGTCGGTGACAGTAATTTGCGCGCCACCAGCCGAAAATGTACCGAGATAGACAATGCGCTTGGTCGTCTGCGAGATATTGGTGAATCCGCCGACCCCGACGATAGAGTTATTGAAGCGGCTGACGTTGACTGCGCCATGTCTATCGACTTCGGCCATACCGAGAAAGGCGATATCGAGACCACCGCCATCGTAAAAGTCAAATTGCGATGCCTGCGTGACGATGGCGGTCGGGTTGATGGCGGCGCCAAAGGACAATTCCTCGGCCGGCACGCCGCCGATGACGCCGGATTCGATCGTCACCGTATAATCGTCGAATGCCTCTTCGCTCGCGATGCGGCCGATCCCGGCGGCAATACCGATGCCGAGGTTGATCGTCGGAAAATTCAGCGGCGCCAGCTCCAGGAAGGCACGTCGCTGAATAATTTTATCGACCGACAGCGGCGCCGGCTGGAGGCGGCTCACCGCCATCCGGACGCGCCCTGTATAGGCGATATTGTCGGTCTCGACGAAGCTGATCCCGTGCTGGACCGGATCTTCGCAGACGACGACATAATCGACCAGCATTGCCGGGACACGAACATCGTTCGGCTGCAGCGAGCCACGCGCAGCAATCCGCTTGACCTGCACGATGACGATACCACCGGAATTTCGGCCTGCTTGTGCCATGGCGAGCACGTCGAGTGGGAAGGCCTCGTCCTCGAGGGTGATGTTACCGTCTTCGTCGGCCGTCGTTCCGCGCAATAGCACGCAGTCGAGTGGTATCGACGGATAAAGCAGCCATTCCTTGCCGCGCATCGACACACGCTCGACGAGTGCACGCGGCGTCGTTGCATTCATGCGACCGCCGTCATGAAGCGGATCTATGAAAGAGCCGAGCCCGATATGGGTGACCACACCGGGCTGACCGGCGGCGATCGCCCGATAGAGCTGCGCGATGACGCCCTGCGGCCAGCAATGCGCTTCGATCTTTCCCTCGACCGCAAGCCTTCCAAGACGCGGCGTTCCGCGCCATCCCCCGGCAATCACGCAGGACACCAGGCCTTCATAGCCAAAGTGCCCCATGCCGCGCGTCTGACGATCGCCCGTACTGGCGGCAAACAGAAGGGTCAGGTTGCGGGGCTTTCCAGAGGCGAGGAAGCGCTCCTCGACAGCGGCCGTGATTGCCTCAGGATGGCAGCATCCTCCAAAACCCGAAGCCGCGACAGTCATCCCGTCTTCGAGAAGATCCGCAGCTTGTTGTGAAGAGATGACCCGCATGAACGATCTTTGTTTCCGCCCCACCTGTATATACAGGCTAGCCGCTGATCGTTTCGAAGGCAACCGGAATCTTTGCATGTATTTTGGGCATGTTGCCTCGATCAGGCAACTTTCAGCAACCCAATCAGACAAAGACCAAGAGCCGCCAGCGCCAACAGCGACAGCGCCGCCACCGCCAGTACCCGGCTGCCGGTCTGAGCGCTGGACCGAATATCGACGGAGAGACCCAAAGCGGCCATGGCGGTGACGGTGAAGGCGGTGGAGGCAGCCGACATCCCGGAAAGCAGCGGGGTCGGGATGACATCCAGGGAGCGAAGCGCCGCCATGGCTGCAAAACCGATGATGAACCATGGGAGAACATGGCGAAGTTTGACTGGGGAGTCGCCAAGTCGGCGGCCATGAACTGCGCCAAGCAGAAGGATGACGGGTCCGAGCATCATCACGCGGATCAGTTTGACGAGCGTGCCCACCTGGGTACTGACGGCTCCGGCAGAGGCCGTGGCCGCCAATACTTGCGGGACCGCATAGGCCGTCAGCCCTGCGAAAACGCCATATTGTACGGCGGTGAGACCAAAGAGCACGTGAAGAACTGGCAGCGTTAGAACTGCAGCGACGCCAAGCAGCGCGGTAAAGGCTATTGAGGCCGCGATGTCGTCCGGTTTGGCGCCGATCACGGGCGCTGCGGCGACAATCGCAGAGTTGCCGCAGATTGAGTTGCCGCAAGCAACCAACGTCGCCAGGCTGGCCGAGAGCCCCAAGAGGCGCCCTATGAGAAAGCTGCCTGCCAAAGACAGAGCAACCAGAATCGCAATTCCGCCGACAAGCGGCAGTCCAGCCTGCCGGACTGCAGCCACGCTGAGCGACGCGCCCAGCAACACGACCGCAATCTCGAGAAGCGTCTTGGCGGCGAATTGGATGCCGGGAATGAAACTCTGCGGCAGGCGGACCGAGGAGCGAACGGCAATGCCGACCAGAATGGCAAACACGAGGCTCTCAATCCAATGCGAACCAAAAATCATCATCTGCAGTTGCTCAACGAAATGCGCAGCGAGTGCGACCGCGGCACAAAGGATGAGTCCTGGCAGGGCTGAAGGAAGCGATAGGGAGCGTGCGGCTGACGTGAGCATCGGTAGGACCTTGCGGAATGGCTACACTGTCACACACCCGATCATCGACTTCTATTGAATAGTTCCGTAGAGTTCGTTCGGGAAAATCGAACGGATGGAATCATGACTTTCGAACAGCTTTCCATTTTCGTCGCTGTTGCGGAACGCGAGCATCTGACCAAGGCGGCCTTCGTGATCGGCCTCACGCCATCGGCCGTCAGCTCGGCAATCCGCAATCTCGAGGCCTCCTATGGCGTCGAACTTTTCCATCGCGTCGGACGCCGCATAGAGCTCACATATGAAGGTCGGGTGTTTCTCGGAGAGGCAAAAGCTACGCTCGCCCGTGCGAGGGCCGCAGCCCTCGTCTTGTCCGATCTCGGCGGGTTGCAAAAGGGTGAACTCGTCGTTTTTGCAAGCCAGACGATCGCGAGCTATTGGCTACCGGCGATGCTGATGCGGTTCAAGATCCGCTACCCGGGCATCGACCTAAAGCTCATGATCGGCAACACGACCACGGTGGCAAGGGCGGTTGTCGATGGATTGGCCGAAGTCGGTTTTGTCGAAGGCGGCGTCGAGGAGCCGGCGCTGTCTTTTCAGTCTCTCGCCGAGGACGAACTTCTTGTTGTCGTCGGTCCGCGCCATCCTTGGGCAACTGGCAAACCGGTTGCACCAGTGGACCTGGTTTCGGGCACAAAATGGGTCATGCGAGAAAAGGGGTCCGGAACCCGATCGGCTTTCGAGACCGCGATTTCCAATGCCGGAATAAGCTTTGCAGACCTGGCTGTTGCGCTTGAGCTGCCGTCGAATGAGGCGGTCATATCGGCGGCAAGAGAGGGCATCTGTGCGACAGTCGTGTCTGGAGCCGTGGCCGCGCCCCTCTTGGCGCAAGGTCTGCTGGTAAAGGCGCGCTTCCCTCTGCCGTCCCGCCAATTTGCAATCCTGCGGCATAAACAACGGCACTCTAGTCGTGCCTCGTTGGCGCTGGAAACGATTTGCCGCGAAGATAAAGCTGGCGAAATCCAAAGTTGGGAGGACTGGACGCTCTAGCGCATTGAACATCGATGAAAGCGCTATCACGGACCGTCTCGGCAGTATCCTGACTTTCTTCACGGTTGAGAAAATTTCACTATGGCGATAGGATGTCCGGGGAGAGGAAAACGCGAAAGGTCATCCATGAAGGCCAAGCCCGATGACAAATTGAGCCAAGCGGAGCAGCCGCACGGGAACCGGATCGCCCTTTCCCAGGATCCGCATGCTGTCCGCGAACCGAAGGAAAACAACCTCGAAATGGCGATCGGCCACGAGGTTCGCGCCTATCGCAAGAGGCTCGGCATCACGGTCACCGATCTTGCTGCCGCAACCGGCATTTCACTCGGCATGCTCTCGAAGATCGAAAACGGCAATATCTCGGCATCGCTCACTACGCTGCAATCTCTTTCCCGCGCCCTCGGCGTGCCCCTTACCGCCTTCTTCCGGCGTTACGAGGAGCCGCATAATGCTGTCTTCGTCAAAGCCGGCCAAGGCATCGAGCTCGAGCGGCGCGGCACGCGGGCGGGACATCAATATAATCTGCTCGGACATATCGACAACAATTCCAGCGGCGTTATCGTCGAACCCTATCTCATCACGCTGACGGCCGATTCCGACGTCTTCCCGACATTTCAACATGAGGGCATGGAATTTCTGTACATGCTGGAAGGTGAAGTCGTGTATCGCCACGGCGACCAGCTTTTTCCGATGCAGCCGGGCGACAGCCTGTTCTTTGACGCCGATGCGCCGCACGGGCCGGAAGTGCTGGTCAAACTGCCGAGTCGCTACCTCTCAATCATCTGTTATCCTCAGCGTGGCAAGACGGAATAGGTTGCTCCAAAAGAACAAACTATTCTTACAAGTTGACCACAAAGGCCCGCTGGTCCTTTCCGAACGCGAACGAAATCCCGTCCCCCCGGGCAAGCCCTGGCAGCTACGAGCCAAGCCGGTTTCGCCGCGGCTGTCGACGCCCGGCATCAACGCTGCTGGCGCACCGGACAAGGGCCAAGGCCCCGGTTCGTCGGTGACCTCGCCGTCGAGAGAGATCCCTCAACGGTCGCAAGCACCATCACCCGCTTCCAGACAGCCTCGGACCGGTGACCATCGCCATGCTGATGGCCAACATTGTCATCGCGGCCCAACGCGCGGTGGGGCAGACGCCGCTGAAGATTTGAAGGAATCCCTGCTCAGGCAGGCTTGCCACGACGCAAAAGACGAATATAGTGAGGAAACAAATATTCCGTAGAAGAAATAAAAGGGAACGAGAATGGCTTTATCTTGGCGTTTCTCCGCCTTGGCGGATCGGCATCGCGCTCTCGGATCGAAGCTTGAGGACTGGAGCGGAATGGGAACCGCCTGGACCTATGAAAAGGACATGTCGGAAGAGCACGTCGCCGTCCGCACCAAGGCCGGCATCATGGATGTCTCCGGCTTGAAGAAGGTGCATCTGGTCGGCCCCCATGCCATCGCCGTGCTTGACTACGTCACGACCCGCGACATGACGAAGATCTACCCCGGACGCTCGGTCTATGCCACGATGCTAAATGATCGCGGTCATTTCACCGACGATTGCATCGTCTACCGCACAGGCCCGAATTCCTGGATGCTGGTGCATGGCTCCGGGTCCGGTCACGAGGAGGTCGTCAAGCAGGCGGCTGGCCGCAATTGTGCAGTGCTGTTCGACGACGATCTGCATGACCTCTCGCTCCAGGGACCTTTGGCGGTCGACTACCTCGCCAAATATGTGCCTGGTATCCGCGACCTCAAATATTTCCATCACGTGCAAGCGACGCTCTTCGGCGCTCCGGTGATGATCTCGCGCACCGGCTATACCGGTGAGCGTGGCTACGAGATCTTCGTGCGCGGCCAGGATGCCGTCATGGTCTGGGACCGGATCGTCGAAGAGGGCAAAGAAATGGGCATTGTTCCCTGCTGCTTCAGCGTGCTCGACATGCTGCGAGTCGAAAGCTATCTGCTCTTCTATCCCTATGACAATTCGCAGATGTATCCCTTTGCCGACCAGCCGCCCGGCGACAGCCTCTGGGAACTTGGCCTCGATTTTACCGTCAGTCCCGGCAAGACCGGCTTCCGCGGTGCCGAGGAGCACGCGCGCCTCAAAGGCAAGGAACGCTTCAAGATCTTCGGCATGCTGATCGATACCGATGGCCCGGCTGATCTTGGCGATGAGGTGTGGGCCGACGGCAAAAGAGTCGGCATCATCACATGCCCTAGCTATTCGTCGCTGACGAAGAAATCTATGGCGATCGCTCGCCTCGATGTCGACAAGGCTGTTCATGGCACGGAGCTCGAAGTGCGCGGCAAGAGCGTGAAGGCCATGGCCAGCGCGCATACGCTTCCCTTTGACGATCCGGAAAAGAAGAAGCGAACCGCCTTGGGTTAGGGAGCGCGCCATGCTCGTTGCAGGCATCAAGAGCCGTCCGGTCTACAAAGGTCTGACCATCGAGCCGCATGCCAAGCGGCATATCTTCGCGCTCGAGGGTGAGGGTGCGACGGCGCTCACCGACCAGAAACCGGCCCTCGACGAAACGATCCTGTCACGGAGCGAAATCCTCTATGTCACGTCCGGGTCGAAGGGCAAGGGCCATGACACAGCGCTACTCGAGCTTGGCACAGATGTCTTCTGGACGTCGCCGACGATTGCGACGCTCCTCTTCCGCCTGAAGGGATTGCTGGCAAGCGCCCACATGGGCATTCGCCTCTATATCGCTGGAACAGAAGGTTTCATCGGACAGGCCATGACGGTGGGGCTCGAACATGGCATGGATTACGCCTCGATCATCACCGAACATCGCGGCTCGCTGGCACGGCGTGTCCAGTGCGTGCATTGCAAAGGGATCACTGACGACGTGACTGTCAGCCCTTTCACCTGCAGCCATTGCCGACTGATGCTTCTCGTGCGTGATCATTATTCGCGACGGCTCGGTGCCTTTCAGGGCGTCAACATCGATGCGGAAGAGCCGGGCAGCGCGCCCGATCCTGAGGAGTTGTTCCTTTGAGCGGTGGTACTGAAGTTCCCGTTCGCGTGACGAAGGTGACGCCGGTTGCCGAGCGCATCAAGCGCTTCCGCTTCGAGCGGCTGGACGGCAAGCCGATGCCATATTTCTCAGGCGGTGCGCATATCATTGTTTCGATGAATGATGATGGCCACCTGCGTCGCAATGCCTATTCGCTGATGTCGCCGCCGCATGATTGCGCGGCCTATGAGATCAGTGTCCTGCATGTCGAAGATTCGCGGGGCGGCTCCACCTTCATGCATGAGAAGGTCAAGGAAGGCGACAATCTGAAGGTCAGCTATCCGGTCAACCTTTTCCAGCCGGATTGGCGGGCCCGCAAGCATCTGCTGATCGCCGGCGGTATCGGCATCACCCCCTTCATCGCCATGATGGAGCAGTTCACCCGCGAAGGCGTCAAGTTCGAGCTGCATTATGCCGTGCGCACGCGCGATCGCGGTGCCTATTGGAAGGAACTGGCCGAGCGCTACGGCTCGCAACGGATCAAGATCTATTGCGACGCCGAAGGCATAACGATGCCGCTCGGCCGTCTGCTCGACAGCCAACCGCTCGGCACGCATCTTTACGTCTGCGGCCCATCGGGGATGATCGACGGCGTTTTAAGGGCCGGGATAGAGGCCGGCTGGCCGGAGCAGAACCTACATTCGGAGCGCTTCCTTTCCTCGTTGCCGGGAAAGCCCTTCACCGTCGAGCTCGTGCGCTCCGGCAAGACCGTGAGGGTTGGCCATCACGAAAGCATGCTGGAGGCCATCGAAGCGGCGGGCGTCGATGCGTCTTTCCTATGTCGAGGTGGTGCCTGTGGTCAGTGCGAGACGAGGGTCGTCACCTGCGATGGCAAGCTGCTGCATCACGACGTCTACCTGAACGATGAGGAAAAAGCAGCCGGCCGCAAGGTGATGATCTGCGTCTCCCGCTTCGAGGGGAAAACGCTGCATCTCGACCTCTAATGGCCCTGAAAGCGGAACAAGGAGAACGACATGGCAATCGCCTTCAAGCAGGAAAGTTTCCGCGACGATTTCAGCTACCGGAACAGCCCGGAGAACATCAGCCGGTTCCCGTTTCCCTTCGATCGCGACGAGTACATGTATTCCGTCAACATGGAGCCGCACGTGCGCGGCAGACCGGGGACGGTCTTCGAAAACCTGATTGACGTCGATGAGCATTACGTCGCAGAGATGCATGACCGTATGCTGGTGCTGAAGGAGGATCCGCTCCGCTACCAGGCCCTCCCCCATATGATGACCGCGCAGTGGGATGCGCTCGAGCTTCTGATGGAAGAGCAGGCAGCTGGCTATCCCGAGCATTTCACCCTCACGAGGAATGGCGACGAGTGGCGCTGGATCAACCGGCCGCTCGGCATCGACGACACCTTCACCTTCGGCGATGTCTCGACGCTGCCGTACGAGCCCTTCGAATATATCACGCGGCAGGCGCAGGGTGATTTTTGCATCGTAGACCAGCGCCACGGCAATCTTTGGATGGATGCCGGGATGGTGACGACCCAGGCCGACTGGTCGCTCGATTTCGACATAGGCATGAATTTCATGGAGTGGCACGGACCCGTGCCACTCGCCCACCAGATCGGCGTCTTCGACCGAGCGTTAAAATTCCTCCTGAACCTGCAGCAGGGAAAGCCGACGCGCCGATTCAACTGGACGATGACGATCAATCCACGGCTCGATACCAGCCCAGAAAACTACCACAAATGGGGGCCGGATCGCACGACCGTGACACCAGAAAATGTTGGCGAGAAGGTGCATCTGCGCGTCGAGCTGCAGAGCCTGTGGCGCCTGCCGCGTTCGAACGCCATCCTCTTCGTCATCCGCTGCTACCTCATGAACATGGGCGAGCTGGTCACCGTGCCGAAATGGGCGCGACGCATGCCACGCGTGCTGAGAACCTTGCCGCCGGAACTCATCGACTACAAGGGGCTCACCCGCTACCGCGAGGACACGATCAACTGGCTTTCGAAATATGACGACGGGGCGCCCACCAGCCCCGGCATCTTCCCGGATTAACGCGCGACGATGCGCCGAAGCAATGCAATATATCAAGAGGGGAATTCTTCATGACAAAAGTTGCCGTTATCGGCGCCGGTCCCTCGGGACTGGCACAGTTGCGCGCCTTTCAATCGGCCGCCCAGAAGGGCGCTGAAATCCCGGAGATCGTCTGCTATGAAAAGCAGGCAGATTGGGGCGGGCTTTGGAATTACACCTGGCGCACGGGGCTTGACGAATATGGCGAGCCTGTCCACGGCAGCATGTATCGCTACCTCTGGTCGAACGGACCGAAGGAGTGCCTGGAATTCGCCGATTATTCCTTTGAGGAGCATTTCGGCAAACCGATCGCCTCCTATCCTCCGCGCGCGGTGCTTTGGGATTACATCAAGGGCCGTGTCGAAAAGGCGAATGTACGCCATTGGGTGCGCTTCAGCACGCCCGTGCGCATGGTGCGCTTCGACGAGGAGACGAAGAAATTCACGGTGACGGCCCACAACCGCATCGAGGACCGCATGTATGACGAGGAATTCGATTATGTCGTGGTTGCGACCGGTCATTTCTCGACGCCGAACGTTCCCTATTTTGAGGGTGTCAGGACCTTCAACGGCCGTGTCTTACATGCGCACGACTTTCGTGACGCGCTGGAATTCAAGGGCAAGGACATCCTTATCGTCGGCCGTAGCTATTCGGCCGAGGATATTGGTTCGCAATGCTGGAAATACGGCGCCAGGTCGGTAACGACGAGCTACCGGTCGAAACCCATGGGCTTCAAATGGCCGGAGAATTTCGAGGAGCGGCCGCTCTTGACCCGGCTCGAAAACAAGACTGCGCATTTTCTCGACGGCTCAATGAAGGAAGTCGATGCGCTGATCCTCTGCACCGGCTACCAGCACCACTTTCCGTTTCTGCCGGACGAGTTACGGCTGAGGACTGCCAACCGGCTCTGGGCAGACGGCCTCTACAAGGGCGTTATTTTCGACAAGAACCCCCAGCTCTTCTACATCGGCATGCAGGACCAGTTCTACACCTTCAACATGTTCGACGTACAAGCCTGGTGGGCGCGCGACGTCATGATGGGCCGCATCAAGCTGCCGCCGGAAGAAGAACTAAAGGCTAATTTCGACATGTGGCGTGCCCGCGAGGAGACGCTCGAAGATGCCGAGCAGATGATCTGGTATCAGGGTGACTATGTGAAAGAGCTGCTCGGCGAGACCGATTACCCGAGCTTCGACATCGAAGGCACGAATAGAACCTTCATGGAATGGGAACACCATAAGGCGGAAAATATCATGGGCTTTCGTGATCACGCCTATCGATCACTAATGACCGGCAATATGTCGCCGAGGCACCATACGCCCTGGGTCGAAGCTCTCGACGATTCGATGGAAGAGTATCTGCGCAACTGAAGCATTCCAAGTCCTCCCTCAACCGCGAAAAGATCGTTCATCGCAACCCTTTCGTCGTTTTTTGAAATGAGACGAAGCAATTTCACCTGCAACTCACTTCGAACGTGGCCTTGATGGATTTTCAAACGAGCATTCTTAGCCGCATGAGCGGATTTCTCTACCGCTGCCGTGCCGACGAAAACTACACTATGCTGGAGATGACGAACGGCATCGAGCGCATCTTCGGCCATCCCGCGGACGAGATCATCGGCAACCGGACGCGGACCTTCACCTCCATCATGTGTGAGGAGGATGTGCCGATCATGGATCAGGTCGTCGGCCTGGCGCTCGCACGGCGTACCGACTGGACGATGGAGTACCGGATCCGCCATCGGGAGGGGAATTTCATCTGGGTGACGGAAACCGGCGGCGGTGTTTGGGACGAGAATGGCGAATTGCTCTACCTCGAAGGCAGCATCATAAACATTGAGTCCCTTTACCAGCGTATCGACGAGCAGACGGCTGGTATGCGCGTCACGGCGTCGAAAACCAATGAGATCCTGCAATCACTGCGCTACTTGAAACTGCTCGCCGTCAATGCTGGCATCGAGGCAGCACGTGCCGGTACGGCAGGGTCAGGCTTTGCAGTGCTTGCAGCCGAAATGCGCGCGCTTGCCAACGCCTCTGAAGAGGCCGCCCGCGCGATCTCGAACGCCCAGCTCAAGTCGAGCTGAAGTTTAAGCGCGCGGCCGCGTCTTCTCAGGATCATAATGCGAGAGCGGTACTATGACCGCCGGCAAGCGTTTCTGGTGGCCGTCCAGCTTGCCGATTTCCACCGCCGTTCCAACAGACGCATGCGTGACGTCGATACGGGCGAGAGCGATGGTCTTCCCAAGGACTGGTGAGCGGGTAGCGCTGGTGATCACCCCCACCTGAGCGCGGCCGATGTGAACGCAATCTCCATGGCCAACCGCCTCATTGGCCTGCACGTCGAGCCCAACCAGAAGATGACGCGGATGCTCCTTGCGCCGGATCAGCGCTTCGCGGCCGATGAAGTCATCCGCCTTGGATTTCAGCGGCACGGTGAAACCAATGCCGGCCTCGAATGGGTCGGTTTGGTCGGTGAACTCGTGATGGGCGAATATCAGCCCTGCCTCGATGCGGACCATGTCCAACGCTTCGAGACCCATAGGCTTCAAGCCATGCGGCTCGCCAGCCTTCCAAACCGCGTCGAACACTTTAAGCGCGTCCTTCGGATGACAGAAGATCTCGTAACCGAGCTCGCCCGTATAGCCGGTGCGCGAGACGACGACAGGCGCGCCTTCGAAGTCCCCGATGCGCCCAACCGTGAACCGGAACCACTCGAGTTCGCCGATCGCCGGCTGGCGCGGCGCCGTCCAGATGATTTCCTTCAGGATATTGCGGCTCTTCGGTCCCTGCACAGCGATATTGTGCATCTGGTCGGTTGAGGAGCGGACCCAGGCCCTAAAGCCTTTCTTTTCTGCTTGCTCACGCAGCCAGATGCCGCTTGCATCATCACCACCGATCCAGCGGAAGTTTTTGTCGCCAAGACGGAAAAGCGTACCGTCATCGATCATGCCACCGTTTTCGTAGCACATGGGCGAATAGACAACCTGTCCGGTCGACAGCTTACGCACGTCGCGCGTCAGGCAATATTGCAGCAGCTCCTCGGCATCGGGACCAGTCACTTCGAATTTTCGCAGCGGCGAGAGGTCGATGACGACTGCCCTCTCCCGGCAGGCCCAATATTCTTCGACAGGCCCCTCGGAGGAAAAGCGGTTCGGCAGCCAGTAGCCGCGATATTCCGCGTAGTCCCTCGTGAGTGCCGAAAGGCGTGGGTGGAAGGCGGTTTCGCGCGTCAGTTCAGCGTCGGAGTCAGGTGTCATGCGATAGGCTACCGCTCGTGAGAATTTCTCTTTTCCGGAAAAGGTTCGGACATGGATATCCGTCGGATCCCAGCCGTTGGCGGCATCGATATCGTCTGGACATGAAGAGGATACGCAGACGAGGTCGGTCAGCGCCCGCATCATCACATAATCGCCCGGGCGCGACCAAGGCTCATCGAGGTACAGCTGGTTGTTGTGATCGATGTTTGTATTGTAGAAATAGTTGAGCGCTTCCCAGCCCTTGCGAGGCGCAATCCCGTACGGCGCCAACGCGGCATTGAAGTTGTCCGTGCAATTGAGGTGGCCGGGATAGCCCATATCGTCATAATAGCGAGAGTTGCAGGCAGTCGCGAAGGCGTCGTGACGACCGACCGTGTCCTGGACGATCTCCACGAGAGGTTCGAAATCGCGATCGAACGCCTTTGACGGCAGGCCGGGGATCGGGTAGCTGCGGCCGAGCAGGGTGCGGGTGACCGTCGAATCCAGGGCCAGATCGAGACCTCTATCCACCTTGCGGGCGGCGAAAGCCTGAAAATCTGTGCATTGCCGCCCATAGACGTCGATGATCTGAATAAATTCGCCAGCGCGGACGAAATAGGCTGAAGCTGTTGCCGCCTTGATGCGGATATCCTCGATCGGATCGGCCATCGGCTCGGGCAAGGCCGAGGAATAATCGTGAGTGAGCTGGCTCCGCCTGATCCTAATCTCGATCGGCGTCGACGTATCCTGAGCCTCCGGCAACATCACGCCTGCGGGAGCAGCAATAATCAAGAGACCTTTCAAGGTGATGGTGAGTTCAGCGGAGCTTCGCGGCGTCGCTGCCGCTCCGAAGAGACGTAGCGCACCAGCCGCCGCAAGATCAGCGCCGCGACGGGCAAGCGCAGCGCGGGTGCGGATAGCGCTGTCTTCCCCCGTCGACAGGATGGCCTTCAGCCCCTCGGCGGCATTGGTGAACGTCGCGCCGAGACCTGCCGACAAGAAACACCCAGCCTCATCGACAAAGGAAAGTTCACACGGTTGACCGCCTTCCATGTCGGTGACGGTCACGTGGTCACCGACCTCGACGCGCACGACCAACGAGCCGCCGCCCTTGACGCGGTAGCGCTCCGTGCCCTGCGGCAACGCTCGAATGCCCGGATAGCGGACGATGCTGGGGGAAGCCGGCCGCACACCGGTCATCGCCGGATGGAGATCTCGCATTTGACCCTCATGGGGTTGGAAGCGGCGAGCTTTCGCCCGCTAAACAACGTTACAAAATGCCGTCGGAAAGTAAACCCATATTGACTAAAAAGAAAATATCTTCACTATGCATCAAGGGCCAAAGCTCAGAATCCGTGCGGGAACGCGGATCGCCCAAACTAGGCTGGCCCCGGAAACGCCGGGAGAGGCACGTTCAGGGAGACGCACGAAGAGACGTCCGGAACAATCGAATGGGGAACTTCAGCAATGACAGACGTAGTGGACGCCGGGATATCGGCCGGCACCGAAGGTAAGCTTATACGTGCCCTCGACTGGAAGGGTGCATTCTGGGTGGCTGCGGGCGTGCCGCCGCTCGTCCTTTTCTCCATTGGAGGCATTGCAGGCACGACAGGCAAGCTCGCCTTCGTCGTATGGATCATTTCCATGATCATGGGCTTCCTGCAATCCTTCACCTATGCAGAGATCGCCGGCATGTTCGGCAATAAATCCGGCGGCGCCTCCGTTTATGGCGCGACCGCCTGGCTGCGATATTCGAAGTTCATTGCGCCGCTTTCGGTCTGGTGCAACTGGTTTGCCTGGTCGCCGGTGCTTTCGCTCGGTTGCGCCATCGCCGCCGGTTATATCCTCAATGCATTTTTTCCGATTCCGGCAGCTGACTCGCAAGCAGCCCTCGACTGGATTGCCGCGCATGCCGCTTCAATCACGGCGGATAGCCCGCGCGTCGCAGAATACATAACAGCCCATGCCGGCACGGCGCCGGACGATGCCATCAAAGCCTTGCTGAGCACGGATGCAGTAGCGGCGCTGACGCCCGCGATCCGCAATTGGTCGCTCGTAAGCTTCAGCATTCCGTTCCTCGCTACCGCCAACATCAACGCCACTTTCTTCATCGGCGGCATCTTGATGCTGATCATCTTCGCCATCCAGCATCGCGGCATCTCGGAAACCGCAAGCGTGCAGAAGTGGCTGGCGATCATCGTGCTCGTGCCTCTGCTTTTGATCGGCATCTACCCAATCCTCAGCGGTCAGATCGTTGCTGCGAACGTCACGGGCCTCCTTCCGCCAACAGCAGCATATTCAGACGCGGACGGTACATGGAGCAACGGCGGCTGGACACTCTTCCTCGGCGGCCTCTATATCGCCGCTTGGTCTACTTACGGCTTCGAAACCGCCGTCTGCTATACCCGGGAACTGAAGAACCCCAAGACCGATACTTTCAAGGCGATCTTCTATTCCGGACTTGCATGCTGCTTGTTCTTCTTCCTCGTGCCCTTCGCCTTCCAGGGTGTGCTCGGCCATGCCGGCATGCTGGCACCTGGAATCGTCGACGGTACGGGTGTAGCGGAAGCCCTCGGTGGGTTGATCGGCGCGGGCCGCATCATCACCCAGCTTCTCGTCGTCCTGATGATCATGGCCCTCTTCCTGGCGATCATGACGGCGATGGCGGGATCCTCACGCACGCTCTATCAGGGCGCCAAAGATGGCTGGCTGCCGAAATACCTCGATCATGTGAACGAGAACGGCGCGCCGACCCGCGCCATGTGGACGGACTTCGGCTTCAATCTCTTCCTTCTGGCGATCGCATCGGATGTCGGCGGCTACTTCTTCGTGCTCGCCGTCTCGAATGTCGGCTACATTATCTTCAATTTCCTCAACCTGAACTCTGGTTGGATCCATCGCATGGATTCCGGTCACATCGAACGTCCCTGGAAGGCGCCGAGCTGGCTGATTGGCCTCAACACGGTTCTCGCCTTCGTCAATGCCCTTTTCCTAGGCGCCGGCGCAAAGGTCTGGGGTTATGCCAACGCACTTTGGGTTGGCTTCGCCTTCGCCGCCGTCATCCTCCCGGTCTTTGCCTATCGCCATTATGTGCGGGACGGCGGCAAATTTCCTGCGGGAGCGATGGACGATCTGGGCCTGACTGGTCAGGACCTTGGCACAAAAAAGGCGGGCGTCCTTCCCTATGTCGCACTTGCTGGCGGTCTGGCGATAGTCCTGATCGCAAACTGGATCTTCCAACTGCCGGCCTAACGCCTAAGACGATTCATTTTATCGCCGCTCTCCGTGAGGGCGGCGATACTTGGGGAAGGGTACGGAGCGCTAACTGTGTTTCTCCATAGCGTTTGACCCCACCGTGTGCACTGAGCGAGAGCATGCTAAATTCTGCAATCGAACAAATGAGACATCCTGCCTCCGCCAGGGTCGATGCTCTGCGTCGAAAGCGTGCAAACGTCCGTGCATAATCACACCAGTTTGCGCATCCATCTTACCTATTCGCCATTCGACGCAACCCTCCGCTGTCGCAAGGCGAAGCTTGATCCCTGGCTGATCGGCGCAGGTGTTACCTACCGCTTCTGATCTTTAGGTTCTGGTCGGTCAACACAGGCTCGGCCTCGCCTTCGAATACGATTGAAGGGGCCGGCCAGCCGGTCGGCTACCTGACGACGATCCGCGTCGGCAATGGCGGCGAAGTCATCGCTCGTGACATCGACCTGGGGACCCATCGCAAGGAGTCGTCCTTGAAGCTCAAGTCGCATGGCTGTGCCCTTGCACAGGTTGACGACGGACAACGCCACGGGCACGCTTGCCTCTTTCGTGTTCCAACGCAACCATTCTGGCACGTCGATGCCGTCGAGTGGGCGCCCACCCCATCGCTTACGCAAATAGGACTATCAGCGGAAACTCCGCTTTGCTTAGCGCCCTACCCCTACAGGTCCTTCCATGCTGAAGTAGTCGTTTATATAAGCCTTGTGTGAGGCATCATGCAGCGTGCTGCGGTGGATTCAAATGTTGGACAATCTTGCTCGCTGCAACAAAATCCACCTTTCCCGAACCCAGCACTGGTACCTTGCCGATTTTGATTTCCGCCGGAACCATCATATCCATCGCTCCCTTGGATCTGGCAAAGGCAGCGAATTCGGCGCGAGTAGCGTTTGGCGCATCTGTCAGCAGCACCAGTCGCTCACCCTTCTTTGCATCCGGAATAGATGAAACGACCGAAAGGGCACCGGCCCACAACTGGCCGGCAAGCGCCTCGACGGCAGCGAGCGAAATCATCTCGCCGCCGATCTTGGCGAAGCGCTTGGCACGGCCACGGATCCTGACGAAGCCATCTTCGTCGATTGTGACAATGTCACCCGTGTCATGCCAGCCATCCGGGAGCGGCTCGATAACGCCAGGGTTCTCAGCGCGGAGATAGCCGGCCATGACATTGGCGCCGCGGATGAAAAGGCGACCACCCTCATCGATACCCGGAACGGGCTCGAGCTTCCACTGCATGCCGGGCATGATTTTGCCGACGGTGCCTGAGCGGTTGAACATTGGCGTGTTGAGGGAGATCACGGGTGCCGTCTCAGTAACACCGTAGCCTTCAAGGATACGCAGGCCGAACTTCTCCATATAGGTCTCGCGGGTCGATGGTTTGACGGGCTCGGCACCCGAAAAGATGTAGCGGATCGATCGGAAGTCATAAGGGTGCGCAGTTCGCGCATAGCCGTTCAGGAAAGTATCGGTCCCGAAAATGATGGTCGCGTTGGAGGTGTAGATCAGTTCCGGCACGATGCGGTAGTGAAGCGGCGACGGATAGAAATATACCGGCACGCCCGAGACCAATGGCAGAACGGTCCCCGCCGTCAGACCAAATGAATGAAACACCGGCAAGATATTGAAGACTTTATCCCCGGAATGGAAGTCGATGCGCGAGGCCGCCTGGGCGGCGTTTGAGAGAATATTGCGATGGGTGAGAACAACACCCTTCGGCGTTCCCTCCGAACCAGATGTGAACAGGATCACGGCGGCATCATCGGCGCTGCGCTTGACCAGCGGCGTGTACCTGTTGAGGAAGCCCCGACCTTTGTCCACGACGGTGACTGTCGTGCGCAGCTCGTCGAGCCAGACGATCTTTATCTCTTTTTCGAGCTCGGCAATCACGGGACCAAGCTTGCCCTGCTCGACGAAGGCACGTGAGGAAAGAACCTGCTTTACCTCTGCCGCCCTGCACGCCGACAAGATGTTGGCGGCGCCGGCGGTGAAATTCAGCATCGCCGGAACCTTGCCCGCTGACATCACAGCGAGAACAGTCGCAGCAGTGCCATTGGCGTTTGGAAGCAGGACGCCAAGCGTCTGTTCATCGGGAAACAACGCCTTGAACTTGGCACCCAGAACCGAAGCGCCGGTGAGAAGCTTGGCATAGGAGAGCTGGCCGCTAATCGGATCCTCGACTGCAAGTTTCCCACCACCTCCTTCCAAAGCCGTCTCGATGATACGGTCCAGGACCGTCAGATTGGTGTTCGTCGTACGGAACATCAACATCGACATGACCTGGTACAGGGCCGCGCCTGCGGCGACACGGCGCTTGCGGCCCTTGATGTCTGCGGGAACGTCGAGCTTCACCGGCTCAAGGATCGTCACTTTGACCTTAGGAAAGAGGCGACGGCGCACTTGGCCAGCCGAAAGGCGCGAGAAGTAGCTCTTCTCAAGCCCGTCGATACGGACGGGCACGATCATCGATCCTGTCTTGTCGGCAACCATAGCCGCGCCGTCGTAGACCTTCATCAGCGTCCCGGTCACCGTCAGGCGTCCCTCGGGAAAGATGCCGATCGCATTGCCCTCGTTGACAATCTTGATGAGCGACCGTGTCGCCATCGGCTTCGTCGGATCGAGCGGCAGGAATTTGCACATCTTCAGGAAAGGACGAACCCACCAAGCCTGAGCTATCTTGTAGTCGACGGCGAAAACGGGCTCTTCCTCAGTTATTGCAAGCGCCAGTGCTCCATCAAGAAAGCTCACGTGATTGAGCGCAATGATCGGTGCCCGACCAGCCTTCTTGATGTTCTCCAAACCTTCCACCTCAAGGCGCAGGAAGGCACGGAACAATACGGAAATGAAATCACGGAACGGATTGGTGGGCAGCGTCTTCAACATCATCCAGGCAGCGCCGACATTGATGAGCGAAAGGCCTAGAATGATCATCGGAACGGAGACACCGACGGCTTGCAAGACTGCGACCAGCGCAAGACCGGTTGTGATAAATAACGCGGACAAAACGTTCGCAGCTCCGATCACACGGGCACGGCGGGCTTCGTTTGCCCAGGCCTGCATCGCCGCGAACGTCGGCACGGCCATGAATGCGCCCCCGACGGCCATACCGGCGAGATCGATCGCCACGCGCATGGTCTTTGCGCCGGCAAAGAACGCGGTGATGGTTTCAGCATGAGAGGCGGACTGCAGGCCCCACAGGTTCCAAGCGAGATCTATTCCGAACAGTGCCACTATGACGGTGCCGACTGGCGCCGGCAGCAAGACGACACGGCCCGCCGACATCCAGCCGGCGATCGCTGAACCGACTGCAATGGAAATCGCGAAAACGGCAAGATAGGCGGGGACGACGATCTCCGAACCGCCAAGGATTTCCGTAACCATGAAGGGCAGCATCGACATGACGAATGCGCCAACGAACCAGAACCAGCAATTCATCAGCGCCGAGCGCCAGATCCGCTTGTCTTCCCGAAGCTCATTGACGAGAGTGACGCTCGAGCGGATGACATTCCTGTCGATAACAAGCTCGGGCGCTTTTGAACCCGTGGCGGGGATCATGCGAGCGGCGAACCAGCAAAGCACCGAAAGCCCCATCATCATCGGTCCGAACACCCGGACATTCTCGCCGTTCGTGAAGGCAAGCGCTGCAACGATCGTGCCCGTCAAGATGGCTATGAAGGTGCCGCCCTCGATCCAGGCGTTGGCCTTTGGCAAGTCCTGGCGTTCGAGATGATCGGGAAGAATGCCGTACTTAATCGGGCCGAAGAGCGACGCGATGACTCCGAAACCGAAAAGAGCCAGCATAAGGACCCAGATCGACGACAGCGCGATACCGATGACGGAGATCGCCGCGACTGCGATCTCGCAACGCTTGAGGATTTCGGCCATCTGCGCCTTGTCATATTTGTCGGCAAGCTCGCCGCCCAGCGCCGAAAGCAGCAGGAATGGAATGATAAAAATTCCGCCAGCGAGCGTCACGAGCCAAGCTCCCTCGGCGGCCATCTGCGCAAGGATCAGGAAGATAAGCGTCTGCTTCAGGAAATTATCGTTGAAGGCCGAGAGAAACTGCGTCCAGAATAACGGCGCGAACTTCCTCGATGTCATAAGATTGCCGTGCATGGCTGTTTCCCCGTTAGATCGCATGAGAAAGCCACAGAGTTGTTACGCAAAAATTGCGGACAGAAACAACTCTGTGGTGTGGTTAAGAAGTCTTAGTTTTCGTTGCCACGATTGAAGTTGACGAGGAGCTTTTCAGTCTTGGCGTCCTCGATCTTGCGGATCAACTTCTCCGACTCGGCGTTATCGCGCAGCGTCTTGGTGATGTTCACCGTCGTTTGCACCAGCATCAGTATGCCCATGGCGAGATAGCCTTTGCCCCAGAGGTCGAGCGGCATCATGTAAAGGCCGGCTGTAAGCATGAAAGCTGCCGTGCCGAAGGAAATGTATGAAAAGCTGACCCAGCTGGAGGAATGCTTCTGGAAACTGTCGTTCATCATCATAGTCCTTTTGTTAAGTGAAATGCGTTCAGGCAGCGTTGTTGATACGAGTGCGGAGCCTCGCCAACACATCATCAGCCGATGACCGCAACGGCGCACCACAGCCGGCATTGGCAAGCTTCTCGATGATTCCGGCAGAGCGAGGCGTGCTGTCCATCTCCTTAAGCACGGAGGCAATCGTATCGTTCTGGCTTTGACGAGCGCGAAGGCGCGCAAGGGTCTCCTCAGCCTCGTCGAGTGTGGCAAGACCAGATCCGGCAGCGGCGAGATCAAGTTTCTGGGCTTGTTCCGTTGCACGGGCGAGCCGCTCGCCGCGCTGCAGATCCTGCAATCGCGCTTCAGCGGCACGCACGATCCCCTTCAGCTTGGCAATCGCCGTTGTGAACTGGGCTTGGGCCTTTTCCGACGCATCCCGCTCGGCTTCGAGATAAGCGATCGTGTCGGCCGCTTCGCGGGCAAGACCCTCACTGCCTTTTTCCAATGCGACAAGAGTGCGTGTTTCGAGATCAGCGATCCGGGACATGATCGTGGCGTGCTGGCTCTTTTCCTGCTCATTTTGTGCAATTGCCACCGCCACTGCACGGCGGGCAGACTGGACGGCGTTTGCCGCATCGCGAGTTTGCTGACTGAGCAGAGGTATGGCGTTGCGGTCGGCGAAAGCACGTTCGGCGTCATGCGCCCTGCCCCGCAGCAGTGTAACAATTAAGTTGAACATTTCGAGTCTCCCATTTATGAACGTTGTTCACGAAGTGGTTTTGCCACAACTGTGAACATTGTTCAAGCTTTTTTTGAACAACGTTCACGAATGAAATTGGAGTGGCTGATGGCCAGTCGAAGAGAAGAAAAACGCGAGGACCTGAAGGCCCGGTTAATCGACGCCGCGCGCAACAGGATAGCCAACGAAGGGCTCGCAAACTTGCGTGCACGCGACGTCACGCAGGATGCCGGTTGTGCGTTGGGAGGTCTTTATACAGTCTTTGCTGACCTCAATGAGCTCATTATCCAGGTCAACTCCTCAACGCTTAAAGCTCTGGAGGAATCGTTGGCTCTTACCGAAGTCAAAAACCGCACCCCGACCGATCGACTGCGGAATTTGGCACAGGGGTATCTTAAGTTTGCGCTTGCCCATCGTAATCTGTGGAAAGCACTGTTCGATCACTATCCGCCCGAAGGCAGTCCAACGCCCCAGTGGCATCTCGATGAACATCTATTCCTGATGGACGTGATCGCTGAGCCCCTCGCCGAACTGCAACCGGATATGTCTACAGAGGATAGAGCAATTCGTGCTCGCACGTTGTTCGGGGCGGTGCATGGGGTGATCAGCATCAGCCTGGAAGCGCGTTTCGTCGGCTTGCCAGCTGATCGGCTAGAACGCGAACTCGATGAATTCGTCCTGACCATCGCGGCTGGGGCGGTCGCAGGACGGGCGCCACGGGCCTGACGGGAATGTTGGTTTCTAAAACGCTGCGTAATTATTCCAAACTAGGTTAGTCTCGCTCACCCCATCTGCCATTTGGCGGGTGCCCCATAATTAGTTAGGAACGGAAAGGCGTTTCAGATCACAGCGGAACTCAACACGCTGACATCCGCGAGCGTCCAGGGAGATTAAAACAACACGCGAATGTGGGGCAGCTCGGGTTGCCCACTCGGTTTGATTGACGATGTTTAAGGCGGCGAGTTTTTTTCGGGCAGCGCTACCAGCGATTGTTTCATATTCGAACCGGCGCCGGGACCATCCCGCCCGGCTGCGCGCCTCCTCAGCTCTTTACCGACCCGGCTGCCATGCCCGCGAGGAAGTAGCGCTGGGCGATCAGATACAGGACCAACAGCGGGAGCGATCCTAGTACGCTCATCGCCATCATCTCGTTCCATTCGAAGGCATGTTGGCCCATAAGCAACTCGATCCCAATGGGAACAGTCCGCATATCCATCGACTTCGTCAAAGTCAGAGCAAAGAGGAATTCGTTCCATGCCAGCAGAAACGTATAGACTGCGGTCGCGACGATGCCAGGCACTGACAGTGGGATGATCACACGCCACAGCGCCGTCCAACTTGATCCGCCATCGACGAGTACCGCCTCGTCAAGCTCCCTTGGTAGGGTATTGAAGTAGCCGGTCATCAGAAGGATCGCATAAGGCAAGGTGAAGACCATATACGTCAAAATCAGCGCAAAATAGGTGTTAAAAATGCCGAAGGCGACAACCATCCCGAAATACGGGATCAAAAGCGTGATCGGCGGAACGGTCTGCGTACTGATGATGAACACGTTCAGCGTATTCTTGAACCGAAATGAATACCGGCTGAAGCCATAGGCCGTCAGAATGGCGATCAGCAACGTCAGAAGTGTTACCACTCCCGCGACGAGATAGCTGTTGAGGAAGAAACGAATCTTCGTTGGGTCGTTGAAGATCGAGAGGTAGGCGACGTTCGTGAAATGGTCGGGCAGCAGCCGCGGCGGCAGGGCAAAGATCTCGGTGTTTGATTTCAAAGAAGTGAAAAACATCCACAGGATCGGAAAGCCGGCGAAGACCAGACCAACCGCGAGCCCGAGATATGTCAGCAGGGTCGGTAGTATGGTGCGACTGAGAGAACGCTTTGCCATTGCCGGTCACCTGGCCTTCTGATGTTTGATGTAGAAGTATGTGGCGCCCATCGAGATGATCAGAATGAAGATTGCGCTCGCCGACGCACGGGAGAATTCGTAACTCGAAAACGCAAGTTTGTAGGTGTAGGTGCTAAGCACCTCGGTTGCGTAGATCGGACCGCCTCCCGTCGTCATCCACACGAGGGGAAAGACCTGCATTGTCCAGATGAAGTCCAGCAAGGCAATGCTGATGATAATCGGCATCAGTTGCGGGATCGTGATGTAGCGGAATTTCTGGAACTCGTTAGCGCCATCAATGCCGGCGGCCTCGTAGAGATCCTTGGGGATGCCCTGAAGACCAGCGAGAAGGCTCACCATATAGAGCGGGTATCCCGCCCAGATATTCGCGAAGGTCAAGGCGTGCAGCGCGGTTTTCGTCGAAGAGAACCACTCGACCTTGAAGTTAATGATATTGAGCGTCATCAGGATGCTGTTGATCACCCCATTGGGATCCAGCAGCAACCGCCAGATGATGGCGATGATCACTGCAGTGAAGAGCCACGGCATAATGTAAAGAACCCGCAGGATGCTTCTGATCAACGGATCGACACGCTGGCTGTTTAGCAAAAGGGCGAAGGCCAGACCGATCAGAAGATGGAAGATGACGCTCATCACAGTGAAGTAGAGTGTCTGCCCGACCGACTGCCAGAAAACCGGATCTTTGAAGATCGTCACATAGTTCTGCAATCCGACGAAAGCCGCGTCCTTTTTCGTGATCGCGCCGTCCATCAGCGAATAGCGCAGGACGGTGATCATGGGAAACAGCATCAGAAGGCAGAATAGAAACGTCGCCGGGGCAACATAGAAGAAGGGAACAAGCCTCTTTTTCGTTTTGTAAGACAGCATGCCACGCTTGCGCGTTTTTGCTTGCGTGCGGATCATAGTTTCTGTGGCGAGGCTCATGAGATGTGATTTCCGCCTATCGTGAAACGCATCAATTCGTCCTGATGCAGCGGCAGCGCGATGAACTCCATCACGCTGCCGATGATTGTCGGTGGCGTCCTTACTTGTCGAATTCGACCAACCACTGCTTTTGTGTGTTGGCGGCCGCCTCCTTCGCGGTTTGCTGACCGTCGAACATTTTTTGAACTTCAACGTTCATCTGCCGCATGAGATCTTCGGCCACCGGCAGGCCGACGAATTCGTTGGCCAGCTTCCCACTTTGAAATATCTTGAAGGCCTCTTCAAACAGCGGGTCCGCTTTCGAGAAATCGGGTTTGGCGTGGATATTGCCCGGGAAGGCATTGGCGACCGACACGAGGCGGCTGTTCACTTCTGGGCTCATCAAATATTCAACGAGCTTCCAGGCTTCTGCCTTGTGTTCGCTTTTGTCGCTGATGCCGATACCCCAGGAGGCATAGGGCAGCCCGCGTTTGCCGGTATAGCCGTCGACAGCTGGAAGGGCGGAGATACCGAACTTGAGATTGGGGTTCCGCTGGCGGATGAGATTGATGTGGGCGAGTGAATCGATCATCATACCCACTCGGCCGTTGACGAATTCTTCGACCTTGTCCTGTTCCTTCTTGGCAAAAATGCCAGGCGCGATGACGCCGGCGTCCTGCAGCGACTTGATATATTCAAGTGTCCCGACCACGGAGGCGTTTTCGAGGTCGGGCTTGCCATCCTTCAGCATGGACGCTCCGGATGCCCAGACCCAGGACATCACGTCATTCTGGATGCCGCCGGGATTCTGCAACGAAAGCGGTAGCACCCAACCGTATTGGTTCTTGTCCGCATTGGTCATCTTCTTCGCCGCATCGGCGAATTCTGTCCGGTTCGTCGGCGTCTTGTCGATGCCGGCGGCCTTTGCCAGATCGAGATTGACGAAGACCGGGTAGACGAACGAGGCAAGCGGGAACATGACGCTTTGCCCGTTGACCTTGATAATGTCGGCGATCTGGCTCTGATCATATTTGGCGTCAGCCATCAGGCTGTCCATCGAAGCGATTGCGCCCTGCTTTGCCAAGCCGTTGACCCATGCTCCGTCGAGGCCAACGACATCGCTGAGTGTCCCCGACGCGGCACCAACGACGATCTGATCATGGGTGGCGGAATAGGGGCCGCTGACGAGCGTCACTTTGATGCCGGGGTTTGCGGCCTCGAAATCGTCCATGATGCTGCGCAGAGCACCGGCGGGCATTTCGGGCTCCCACCATTGAATGAACTCTAGATTGGTCTGAGCAAAGGCGCAGGTGGCGCATAGTGCCCAGACCGCCACAGCGGACTGAGCCGCCATGATATATCTTCTGACGTTCATGTTTCCCTCCCATAGAAACGAATTTTGCTCGATCCTCCCGATCGAGACCGAAGTAGGTTCCTTTCGGGGTCTATCTGTCAATGAAGAACTGCCATCGGAGAAAGCCTGCAGGCTACAGGAAGGAACAAAAAGCCATCAAGCCATTGAATATTATAGGCTTTACCCGTGAAATTCGCGTCGATTTTTTTCTAACCTGCATCTTCCTCGTGTCGCATTTTTTCTTTACTTTCGTAAACAAATGAAAGCCACCCCGCCCAAAGGAAAACAAATGAAAGGATCGTTGATCGAAGAAAAGCGGCGTTCAGCGGGGAAACCTACGCGCCATCGACATCGCAAAAATGCGCTTCGACCGGCTGATGGTGATCAGCTGCGCTCGGGTTGCCATCGAGCAGCAGAAAAGGATCCAACGTCGGCTGCAAAGTCACCGGCTTCCAAGACGGCGTGAGATCTTGGGCTCTTGATACGGGGACACGCCAAGCCGCTCGGCGAAGAGCGAAGAGCGAAGAGCGAAGAGCGAAGAGCTTGGTGGCAACAGTTGTGAGCAACAAAGCAAGCATGCGTTCTTGCGGCTGCCCACTAACCATGCCCGCTATCGCGGATCATGCTAGATTGCCAAATGCGTTTGTGGGTCGAAGAAGTGTAACTTGGCCGCATCGATCGCCAGATCAATCATTGCGCCCGGCTTGACCGAGCTGACGGCTTCGAATTTCGCTACGGCGTTTGCCGCACCGCTCAAGTCCTCGACGGCATCGGGGTCGCCGGAGTCGATACGCACCGCTTCGATATTCAAATGAACGATCAGTTCGGAGCCCAATTCCTCAATCGATCTTACAGCGGCCGGGATCGTCGCGTAGCGCGATCCGGATTCCAGGCTGCTGTCGTAAAGGTCTTCTGGGCGGATTCCGAAGATGATCGTCTTGCCCTCGAACGTCGCCAGACCGGGAGAGCGCTCGAACGCGGTTGTCGATACAGGTATCGAAAAGGTGGGCAGATTGATCCTGCCGTTCTGCAAACGGCCTTCGAACAGGTTCATGGACGGTGAGCCGATGAAACCGGCGACGAAGGCGTTGACTGGCCGACTATACAATGTCTTTGGCGTGTCGACCTGCTGAAGGACGCCACCCTTCAAGACCGCAACCCGGTCGCCCATGGTCAAGGCTTCGGTCTGATCGTGCGTTACATAGATTGTCGTGACGCCCAGCTGTCGTTGCAGGCTGACGATTTCGGCCCGCATTTGCACGCGCAGCTTGGCGTCGAGGTTTGACAGGGGCTCGTCCATGAGAAAGGCCGCCGGTTCCCGCACCATTGCGCGTCCCATGGCGACCCGCTGGCGTTGGCCACCCGACAGCGCCGCCGGTTTGCTGTCGAGCAGCGTATGCAACTGGAGCGTCTTTGCTATTTCATGGACCCGCTTCGTCCGCTCCTCCTTGCTTTTCCCCGCAAGCTTCATCGAGAAGGCAATGTTGTCGAACACTGTCATATGCGGATACAGGGCATAGTTCTGGAAGACCATCGCTATATCCCGATCCTTCGGCGCGAGATCCTCGACATTCTCCCCACCGATGCTCAGGGTTCCGCTGCTGATCTCCTCCAGCCCCGCGATCATGCGCAACGCCGTCGATTTTCCGCATCCCGAAGGGCCTACGAGGATAAGGAACTCGCCATCATTTATCGTCAGGCTAAGATCCTTGATTGCGTGGAATTTCGTTCCAAAGGTCTTGCAAATCTTGTCCAGTACAACAACAGCCACGGCACTTCCTCCCTACTATCACCGCCATCCAATCCTCCAGACAGCCCTCCCGGCGCGACTGCAGATCGAACCGAACCGTCATCTGCGCCGCGCTGTTCTGATCTCCAGGGCACCCGTGTAGTGAACTCTCAGTCTCGCGACGCAATCGGTCTGGCCACGGGCGCATTATCCTTCGCCATCCACGCGAGACAGACGCTTTGATCGGGCAAAGCCATGCGGCCACCCGGGCCGGTCACGGAAATCGCCGCTGCGGCAGTTGCATAAACGGCGCAAGCGACAGGCTGCTTTCCCTGTGTAAGGGCAAAGGCATAGGCGCCGTGAAAGCAATCTCCGGCGCCGGTCGTGTCGACTGCTTTGACCTTATAGGCCGGAACATGCCACAAAACGGCATCTCCCGTCTGCTTGATATAAGATCCTCGTTCGCCGTCGGTCAGAACGACTGCGGTACGGTCATCAGACCATAGCTTGCGCAGGATCAACGTTGGATCGGTTTCACAAGAATAAGTCTGCGCAAATTTCAACGGCAATACCAGGTGATTGGATAAGCTCATTAATCGTTCGGTTGCAGGCCCGATCGCCCATTCAATGTCTGCCACCACCGCCAGGCCCAGCTTGCGGGCGCGCGCAACAACCATATCGGCGTGGACGGCATAGCCGTCGATCAACAGCACCTGGGCTTGCGCGAGGGTGCTATCGGTCAGCGTCTCGGAGGTTCCGTGCGGCACATCATCGTCATAGGCGATAAACCTGTCGCCTTCAGGTCCGACCGTGATCACCGAACGTATGGGCCTGGCATCTGGGCGACGCGGCGCAAAAGATATATCGACTCCGTGCCGCTCAAGCTCGCGGGCGCTGACGTCGGCGAGAGGCTGATCACTCAACCAGCCGATGAAACCAGCCCGCCCTCCCAGCTTTGCGACAGCAACAAGGGCCGTCGCAACATTGCCGCCGTGGTCCTGAGTGCGATTTATCACCTTCCCTTTGCCAGCACTCAGCGGCCGGTCGACATAGATGATATCGTCGATCGCCATGGCCCCAAAGCCCAGAACCTGAAGGTTGCGTGTCACCTCAACCGCCCGCGGCCGCGAGCGCCTCTTGCGGCGCCATACCACCGTGAATGACCAGCTTGAAGGCGCGCGCCGCCATCGTCGTGTCGCCGTGCCCCCAAAGGTTTCGCCCCACCACGGCACCCTTTGCCCCCGCGCGCAAGGCATCGGAGGTCTGTGTCAGGGCTCCTAGCAGATTATCCGCCTTCGGACCGCCCGCGATAACGATGGGAACCGGGCAAGTGGCGACAGTCTCTTGGAACGAAGCGAAGTCCCCGGTGTATCCGACCTTGATCACGTCGACGCCGGTCTCAAACCCGATCCGCACGGCATAGGCGATTTCGTCGGGGGTGAATACGATCTTGCCGCCGTCTGAATAATCGCGGGGATAGACATGCGCAACGACCGGCATTTCAAAACGAGCAGCGGCGTTGACGGTATCGGTGAGCCAGCGAATGTATTCGCCTTCGGTATTGCCGCGCACCGGAATGGCAACGGCCAGAGCATCGGCTCCGTAGCGCACCGCATCTTCAGGGGTCGCAATCAACTGACGGATTCGATCGTCCGGCGTAAAGCAGCCGGCTTGAATAACCAGCGCCGCCTTGCCGGCATAGGCCGGCCACAAGTGACGGGCAGCCCCCGGCTGAATGCTGATATAGTCCGGCTCTCCGGCCATCACCCGTTTCAGGGCGCCCGGCAGATCCGCCAGACCGCCCTCGCGGACGTTGCCATAGCCAACGAAGTGGTCGACGGCGCCACCGAATAAATGCCCCGACGGATGAGAAAACAGCCGTGACAGGCGAATTTTGGTTCCAAGGCCCATATCAATGCTGTCCCTTATAAGGTTCGATCTCGCAGGGAAACCCTAACTCGAAAGTAAACGAATATTCAATATTTCGATTTCTTTCGTTTTCATTTAAGTTTACGACTGCGCGTGCTGACCAACGCCAGCATCGGCTTTGCTCTCGTTCTTTGACCACGGCGGTCGACGACGCATTTTCGATTTTCGAAAGATCGGCACCGCACCTTACTCGGAAGCCAATTCGGGGCTCACCATGCTTGCAGAACAACGGCGACATCAGATTATGCTGGAACTCCAACGGACCGGCCAAGCGCGCACCAGCCAGCTGGCTGAAAATTTCGGCGTGTCGGAAGTGACCATCCGATCCGACCTGGAAATTCTGGATGCCAAGAAGCTGCTCATCAAGACACATGGCGGTGCGATAGCCTTGCCGGCCAGTTCGCCCGCTGCAGCCTTCGAAGAACGCATGAACCGCAATTTCGATGCCAAACGACGTATCGCTCAGATGGCGGCACGCCAGATCATCGACAACCAGTCCGTGGTGTTCGACAGCGGCTCGACGCTGCTGCAGGTCGCCATGCAAATGCCCCCGGTCAACAATGTCGTGGTGGCCACAACCGCCATGAATATTGCGCAGCATCTGATGTATCGGCCAGGCTTGGACGTGCACATGATAGGCGGTCGAGTCTTTCCCAGCACTGTCAGCACGATTGTCTCGGATTCAGACAAGGCCGTGGGCGGTCTTGTTGCCCACCAGGCGTTTCTCAGCGCTCATGCAATCGATCACTCATTCGATGTCGTCGATGTCTCGGAAGACATTGCACGGACCAAACGAAATCTGGTCCGCATGGCGAGGCGCGTGATCCTTGTGGCGGATTCCAGCAAGTGGGATATTGGCGCCTCATCCAAGGCATTTTCGCTTTCACGGGTCGATTTGATTATCACCGATACGGGCATGCCGCATGGGATTCGCAGTCGATTGGACAAGCTGGGAGTCGAAGTGCGCTATGTGTAAGAAGCGGCGATACGCTGCCGATCGTGCTTTGTGTAACAAAAAATTTTGCGCATGCGATATTGTCAGGCTACAAACGCAGTTCGAAAGCCCTCACACTGACTGCCTTTGCGACATCAGCTGACGCAGATGTTCCTTGGCGCAGTGCAACCAGAATTGCCAATGCATAAGATGACGATCAAAACCATGGACGATTTCGCACGGTCCTGCGGCGTTTCTCGTCCAACGCTTTCGAGGTATTTCGATAGCCCGAACAGCGTAAAGCCGGTGACGCGCAAACGCATCGAGGACGCGCTGTCGGCATCCGACTACCGTCCCAATCTCTATGCCCGCAACCTCAATCGCAAGAGGACGCGGAACATTGGCATTCTCGTGCCTGTCATAACGGACCCATTTTATGCCGAAATGGTCAATCGTCTGGAATTACTCGTCCGCGGCGAAGGTTACTGGCCAATCGTAATCTCGTCCCACGGCTTGCCAGATCTGGAAGCCGAAGCCGTGAACACATTGTTGTCATTGAAGGCTGCTGGCGCGATCATCGCGCCTTTAGGCCTCGCTTCCGAGCCTGGCATCTTCGAGAAACTTCGGGAGAGCATTCCCATTGTCTACTTCGATACGTTCATCGAAGGCAACACGCCGTTCATTGGCAACAACAACGCCCAAAGCGTTGCGACAATTGTCGACTATCTTTGTCGATCGGGCGAGCCGCCTGCATATTTCGACATTCCGCATGTCAACCACAATTCCGGAGAGCGGCTTGCAAGCTATATCGCCACGATGGAGTCGCTCGGATTTGAACCGGTCGTATTTGGCGACGCTGAGAACTACAGCTGGAATTTCGAACAGATGGGTTATGAGCAGACCGATGCAATGATCACGGCTGGTACGCTCCCGGGCAGGACAATTCTTTGCGCGAACGATCGCCTCGCCTTCGGCGCGATGGCAGCCGCCCATTCGCGCGGTCTGCGCGTCGGGCGCAGGAGCGATAGCGATCTTCGCATAGCAGCCCATGACGACCACCCCCTCAGCCGCTATACTTGCCCGCCATTGACGACAATGGCACAGGACTTCACGGCCATGGCGCGCAGCAGCGTCGACACGCTGCTTTCCATGCTGGACGAATCCGATGATTCCGCACAGGTCATTGCCCGAAAGATCATATTCGACGGTACTTTGGTGATGCGTCAGTCAGCGTGATCGACAAGGCTGCGCCATCCGGCAACTGCCTCTTCCACCGCCCGCCGCGCCGCCGAAATGTGCCGCCCCATGGAAACGAAGCCATGAATCTGGTCCTGCCAACGCCGCAGGATTAGAGGGATTCCCGCCTCGGCAAGCCGGCGGGCATAAGCCTCCCCTTCGTCTGCGAGGATATCATGGCCCGCAATCGCGATGAAGGCCGGCGGCACACCCGCGACATTCTCGACGATCAGGGGGGAGACGCGCCAATCACCGATATCAGCCGCATCGCGGATGTAATGATCCCGGAACCAACGCATCGTCGAGGTGGTCAAACCGTATCCTTCCGAAAACCTGACATAGCTGTCGGCTGTCTGTCGGGCATCGGTGTTGGGATAGAGCAGGAGTTGCGCCGAGATTTTCCGCGCAGCGCCATCTCGCGACAGGAGTGATAAGACAGCGGCCAGGTTGCCGCCGGCACTATCGCCCGCGACCGCGATCCGGTCTGGATCAATACCAAGCCAACTTGCCTGCTCCACCACATGGGCAAGAGCCGATACGCAGTCCTCCAAGCCCGCCGGGAACTTGTGCTCCGGCGCCAGCCGATAGTCGGGGCAAAATACGATACAGGCACCGATATTTGCAAACCACCGGCAAATCTCGTCATGCGATTCAAGCGTGCCGACAACCCAGCCGCCACCATGAAGGTAGAGAAGCGCCGGCGCATCCGCGATCGGAGCACCCACGCCGCGATAGATCCGGAGCGGGATCGGGTCACCCGTTCCAGCGATGGTCCTGTTCTCGATGGCGGCAACCAGTTCGCGATCGCCCTGCAATATCGGGCAACCGGCGTCATAGGCAGCGCGCGCCTCGTTCGCTGTCCCGAGTTCGAAGGGTGGCTGGTTGGCGGCGCGACCGAGCGCCAGGACATGCGCGGCGCCGGGATCTACTCGATGTTGCATCGCTTCACCTCAAGCAAGCAGGCTGCGGGCCTCATCTTCGCCGAGCAATGGTGGTCGCGCAACTGTTCCCGCAACCGCAACCGCGCTCCGGCTTTCGCTGGATGCCAGGGTCGCTTCCATGATCTCGAGAACATGAAGCGCTAAATCGCCGGAGGTGCGCGGCGCCCTGCCCTCGCCAAGGGCGCGGACGAGATCGGCAACGCCCAGCATGCGATAATTGGCGCGATCGGGAGCGTTATACGGCCAGTTCGGCGCGCCAAACAACCGGCCCTCGCTTTCGAAATCCTTCCATTCGGCACCGCGCTCGGAGAGCGAAACTGTTCCGCCGAAGGTATCAGGATCGGGCAAGCGCAACGAACCTTCCGTGCCATGCAGTTCGATCGGATGATTGGAGTGCCGAAAGATGTCCCACGACGCACCGAAATTCACCGTTGCACCCGACTGAAACTCGAGAAGCGAGAGCACGTTGGTCGGCGTCCCGACCTTGAACGTGGTGTTCTTGAAGGGGCCGTCGGCGGTGATCAACCGCTGTTCCTGGCCTTTCGTCGCCATCGCCATGACGCTTTTCACCGGGCCGAGCAGATTGACGAGCATTGTCAGATAATAGGGGCCCATATCAAAGAGCGGGCCGCCGCCGGGTTGATAGTAGAATTGCGGATTGGGGTGCCAATGCTCCATTCCGCGGCCAAACATAAAGGCGGTGCCGCTAACCGGTCGGCCAATCGCACCTGCATCCATCAGGCTTCGCGCACGGCGGCCGGCGGCTCCGAGGAATGTATCGGGAGCGGAACCTAACAAAAGACCCCGACTTCTGGCTTCGGCCACAAGCTTGCGGCCCTCGGCAGCCGACGTGGCAAGTGGCTTTTCGGTGAAGACGTGCTTGCCCGCAGAAAGCGCCGACATCGTCACGTCGAAATGGACGGCCGGGATCGTGAGGTTCAGGACAAGGTCGACTTCGGGGTCGGCCAACAGCGCGTCGACCTCCATTGCCCGAATGCCGTATTCCTTCGCCCTCAGCGCCGACATGTCCGGTGAGATGTCGGCGCATACCCTCAATTCGACTCCGGCAAACAGGGCAGCGTTGCGCAGATAGGTCATCGAGATATTGCCGCAGCCGACAACGCCGATGCCTAGTCTGGTTCCCAAATATGCATTCATAAATTGGCCTCCCCCGCCAATTCAGATGTTTCGACGATTATAGATGGGGCATCGCTGCCACGAACAGGCGCTATAGAACATTTTATTTCTTGACGCGCGATAATTTTTTATAAAACATGCGGAAATAGAGACCCGGCGGGTGTCCGTGGCTCGCCTGGAGGGTAGACGTTACTAAATCGAGAGGGCAACGAACGTCGCTCAGCGAGCCCGTTTCTTGCTTGGGAAGGAGATCGCGGGCAGTTCTTTTTCAGTGAGCATCCAGCTCTTTCAACAGCGGCGCCAGTCGATCTCTGCTGGCATGGTGGACACATCCAATCTCACTTTCAGAGCGTGGAGTTTCGCCCCCATCTCACCCACCATGCCTAGCGCCGATCATCCCGGTACAGCGGCATATCATCGAAGGCCTGACGCGGGACGATATCAAGGAATAGGGCATGAGTATCAAAGACCTGAAAGTTGGCTGCCAGACATTCACGTGGGAAATGCTCGGAAAAAACTGGAATGGCGGTCCGGACTATCTGCTGGAAGCTATTGCGGAGGGCGGCTACGCGGGCATCGAGATTACCGACACGATGATCGGCCACTACGCAGATAGCCCCGATGATTTCGCCACGAGCCTTCAAAAACATGGGCTGACGCTCGTGGCTTTCGCGATGGGCTCGAAAAGCGGCTTTACCGTCCAGGAAGAGATCGAGAACGACCTCAGGACCACACAGCGCTGGATCGATTTCGCGGCCGTCTTTTCCGGTGCCCTCGTTTCGATCGGCTCGGCAACAGTGGTCTGCGAAGGACCACGGAATGCGAAATTCGAAATCGCCTCGGAGTTCTACAATCGGGCTGGTGAACTGGGTAAAGCTTCGGGCGTGGATATCGCCCTGCATCCCAGTTCGCACCACAACACCCTTCTGTTCAACCGTGCCGATTATGACCGGATCTTCTCGCTTATCGACAAGAGCCTGGTCGGCTGGGTGCCGGATACCGGCCATATCCTGCGTGGCCATGGGGACGTGATCGATACGCTGCGGACCTATCAGGACCGGATCCGCTATCTGCATCTGAAGGATGTCGATGCGAACGGCAAATGGGCCATGCTTGGCAAGGGGGTCTGCGATACGCCCGCCGTGATCGACATCGTCGCTGCGGCGCCGCGCTTCAATGGCTGGCTGGTCCTGGAAGAGGAATCGGACACAGCCGCCGCTGACCCTGCGACTGCCGTGAGGACGAACCGTGAAACAATGCGCCGCTACGGCGCCTGAGGAAGAAGTCATGATCCGCAAGGAAGACCGTCGGCTGCGTGTGGGCGTGCTCGGCTGCGGCCCGATTGCACAGTTCGCCCATCTCGAATCCTGCGCGAAGGCCAGGAATGCCGACCTTTATGCAATTTGTGACGCAGCGCCCGACCTGCTTGCGCGCATGGGCGCGACATACGAGCCTCAGAAGATGTATGCCGATTATGACGCAATGCTTGCCGATGGGGAGCTCGAAGCCGTCATCATCGCCACATCAGACGCCTATCATGTGCCGATGTCGATCAAGGCGCTCGATGCTGGAAAGCATGTGCTTTGCGAGAAGCCCACCGGTGTGACGATCGAGGAAGGCCAGGCGCTCGCCGACGCCGTCAAGCGATCCGGCAAAGTGCTGCAGGTCGGTCACATGAAGCGTTTCGACCCAGCGCTGGAGGCTGCACGGGATTTTGTCCGTGACGACATCGGCGAGATTTTCGCGCTGAAAGCCTGGTACTGCGACTCCACCCACCGCTACACAAATACCGACGCTGTCCAGCCACTGCCGATCACCAGCAAGTTCGCCAGGAAACCCGGCGGAAATCCCAAGGCTGACCTGCGCCAGTATTTCATGCTGGCGCATGGCTCGCATCTCGTCGATACCGCCCGTTTCCTGTGTGGCGGGATCGTCGCGGTCCGGGCCCGCCTTCTTGAGCGGGCCGACGCCTATTGCTGGTTCGTGGAGACCGAGTTCGCCAATGGCGCGCTCGGTCATCTCGATCTGACGGTCGCGGTCCGCATGGACTGGCATGAGGGCTTCCACCTCTATGGTGAAAATGGTTCAGTGATCGCCAAGACCTTCAACCCCTGGTATCTCAGGGCGAGTGAGGTCGAGATCTTCCACGAGAAGGACGCCACGACCCGCAAGCCGCTGGGAGCCGATGGGCACTTCTTCCGCAGGCAGCTGGAAGGGCTTGCCGATACCGTGCTGAACGGCGCACGGATGCGCGGGGCCGATATCGAGGATGGCATCGCCTCCATCCGCGCCATGGTCGCCATCGCCCGCTCGGCAGAAACGGGCGAACGTGTGGAACTCGCAACCGTCACGGGATCGGTCTGATGCAGCTCGGCATCTTTGCAAAGACCTTCCCCGGCACCGATCCCCAGCGGGTGCTGTCGGCTGTGCGTGAAAGTGGGTTTGCGACGACGCAGTTCAATCTCGCCTGTGTCGGCTTGCCGTCGATGCCGGATGCAGTGGCACCGGAAACAATTGCCGCGATCCGGGCGGCATCCAGAGAAACCGGTGTTTCGCTCGCGGCCCTTTCAGGCACCTATAACATGGCCCACCCGGACAAATCCGTGCGGGATATGGGGTCTAAACAGCTCAAAATAGTGATTGAAACAGCAGCGGCGCTGCAGATTCCGCTGGTGACGCTTTGCACCGGAAGCCGCAATGGCCAGGATCAATGGATGTATCATCCAGACAATGCGCTTCCATCTGCCTGGGCCGATATGGCGGCCGAAATGGAAAAGGCGCTGGGGTTCGCCGAGCGGCACGACATCGCTCTTGGCATCGAGCCGGAACAAGCAAACGTCGTCACGTCCGCCGCCGATGCAGTGCAGCTGATCAGAGAGATGGGTTCTAAGCGCCTGCGCATCGTGCTCGATCCGGCAAATCTCTTCGAGCGGGCGACGCCAGCCGAAGTGTCCGACATCGTCCAAAGGGCGATCGATATCTCGGCTGGTCATGTGGCGATGGCCCATGCGAAGGACCGGCATGCCGATGGCCGCTTCGCGACAGCAGGTCAGGGCATCGTCAACTTCCCTGCCTTTATCGACGGTCTGCGCGTGACCGGTTTCGACGGTCCGCTCGTCACGCACGCCCTTGCGGCAGTGGAAGCACCCGCCGTCGCCAGGTTCCTTTCGGATCTGATCCGATGAAGACGCACATCACTTTCAGACAAGACGATACCGACCTTTCAGTCCACGACTGCGGGACCGGCGACGCTTTGGTCTTTCAACACGGGCTCGGAGGCAGCGAGGCCCAGGTCGCACAGGTTCTCCCTCAGGGGCTCGACTGGCGGCGGATCACCACTGAGTGCCGCGGGCATGGCAGCTCGGCGCTTGGCACGCGACGCCCCTTCTCGATTGCGATGTTTGCAGCTGACGTGATCGCTGCTGCAGACAAAAGGGGGATAGGCCGGTTCATCGCCGGTGGCATCTCCATGGGCGCAGCCATCGCGCTGCACCTGGCAAAAAAACATCCCGAACGCGTCAAGGGCCTCATCCTGGTACGCCCGGCCTGGTCGTTTGCCTGCGCCCCCGAGAACCTTGCACCGATCCGCGAGATCGCGTCATTGCTTCGATCCCATTCGCTTGCCGATGGCCGGGCGCTTTTTGCAAAGTCGGCGACGGCGCAACGTCTGCGTGTGGACGCGCCGGACAATCTTGCTTCCCTGCTCGGCTATTTCGAACGCGCGGATGCGTCAGCCTTCGCCGACGTGCTGGGCGACATCGCCTCGGATGGAACCGGCGTTTCGCAAGAGGACGCGGCAAACCTCGCTCTTCCCGCCCTCGTCCTCGGCAATCGGCAGGATGCCATTCACCCTATCGCCGTCGCACAATTGATGGCCGACACGCTTCCAAAGGCGCATTTCCTCGAAGTGCCTGCAAAGGCTTCGGCGACTAAAGCTCATTTCGCCGCGGTCCGAACAGGCATTCTGCAATTCCTCAACACAGAATTCAAACATCGGAGCGCTGCTCACCCATGACGTCGAAATCTTTTACGGGCGGCGCCGCCATCGCCGCATTGCCCCGGCACAGACTGCTCGGCGAGTTTTCGCTCTGGTCCGCGGATCTTGCCAACATGGAGCGCGACCTTCACCGCATCGAGCCCTATGTCGATCTTCACCATATTGACGTTGCCGACGCGCGCTTCACGCCTGGCTTCCTGTTCTTTCCCGATTTCGTCGCCCGCATCGCCAAGCTGACGGAAAAACCGATTCATGTGCATCTGATGGTCGAGGCCGAGATCGTCGAGGAGCAAACACGCCAGTTCATCGAGGCGGGCGCCGATCTCATCAGTGTTCATGCCGAGACCGGCGAAGCCGGTTTGCGCGCGGTCGAACTCGCAAGACAGCTTGGCGCCGAAGCCGGTGTCGTACTGCGATTGGAAACTTCAGTCGCCCAGGCAGAACCGTTCCTCGCTGAGGTCGCATTCTTCACGCTGCTCGGCACGTCGATCGGCGTCAAGGGACAAAGCCTTTCCGACAAAGCCTGCGACCGGCTGCGCGAAGCGCGGTCGTTGATCAAGCGCCTCGGGCGCGAAAAGGCGATTGTTCTTGCGGCAGACGGCGGCATTCGCGAACAGACCGTTCCACTGTTGCGGGCTGCTGGAGCAGAGACGGTCGTGCTCGGATCGCTGGCGTTCGGCGACAAGGATCTGCCGGGCCGCATCGCTTGGCTGCATGCTTTGGAGACCCATCCCTGATGAGCAGGATTGCTCTTGCATTTGATCTGGGTGGAACGGAGCTGCGCGCCGCGCTGGTTGGCGACAGTGGCAATTTGCTTGCGTTCGCGTCCATGCCAACGCTTGCCAAGGATGGACCGGGTGCGGTCATCGAGCAGATCGCGATGCTCGCGGAGAAAACCTGCTCGGAAGTTCCCGACGCCAGGCCGCTTGGTATCGGCATCGGAGCGCCCGGTCCGCTCGATCCAGTCGCGGGTATCCTTACCGCACCACCGACCCTCCTGGGCTGGCGTGAAGTACCCCTTGCGAGCCTTCTTCAGGGCCGCTTAAACCTGCCTGTGCGGCTTGAGAACGATGCGAACGCCGCCGCTCTCGGCGAATGGCGTTTCGGCGCCGGCCGCGGCGCGGCCTCGCTGGTTTTCGTCACCGTGTCTACCGGCATCGGTGGCGGAGTGATCTCCGATGGCCGGATCGTGCACGGGCGCCGCGGGCTCGCAGGCGAAATCGGCCATATGACCATCACCAGCGAGAGCGAACGATGCCTTTGCGGGGCGGTAGGGTGCTTCGAGGCGGTGGCGTCGGGTACTGCGCTCGGCCGGCGTGCCACGGCTCTAACAAAGCCAGGCGACGGCTCGGCACTGCGAACGCTGTCCCATGACGGCGAGGTGACGGGCCGACACGTCGTCGAGGCTGCGCGCAGCGGTGACGAAACAGCGCTTGAGCTAATTGACAGGGAAGCCCGCTGGCTAGGCATCGGCTTTACCAATCTGCTCCATCTCTATTCGCCCGACATAATCGTCATGGGCGGTGGAATTTCCTATGGCTATGATCTTCTTCGCAAACCCATCGAGGCCACCATTCAGGAGCGAGCGATGCCCGCTTACCGCGACGTGCCGGTTGTGCCGGCGCAGCTCGGCAGGCATGCTGGCTTGGTGGGCGCCGCTAGCTTGATCTTTCTCAATTGAAAGATATTCGCAAATGGTCTTATTCGACGTGGAGAGTTTCCAGTGCCTGCCTGCCGTTTGGTGTAAGGCCCCATTGGCTGAGTCCTTTGTTTGCCGCAGCGAATCTGGCAGTACCACTTATTGTCATCGTTCGAGAAGAAATCGACCGAGGTAGATGTCTCGTGAGGCTCATGCTTGGCAACCTCGTCGATAAACTTAATGAGCCTTGAGTAGTGCCTGGCGGGTGCCACTTGCACGCCAGAACCGAGATTGTGAAGTACACGCTCGACATAGTTCAGCTCCATTTCCATCACTGCGGTGGTGCGAACGTTTGCACCTGTGCATCGTCAGCGGGCTGCCATTTCACGCTCCATCGCCACCTCGATCGTCAGATTGTCGATGTCACGGGAAATCGAAGCGACAGCCAATAAGTGTCCGTCACGCTTGAAGCGCAGCAGACAGTTCCTGCCAGCGATGTCCCCTTCGACCGTGATCTTATCCCATCGTTCGGCGTGGCCGACATAATTGATCCTGACGTCGTAGTGTTGGCTCCAGAAGAACGGCACGGCTGCGAACTTTTCATTCTGACCGAGCATATTAAGCGCCGCGGTTTGCCCCTGCCTCTCGGCGACCACCCAATGTTCGACGCGAATGTCCTCTCCGCTATAGGGATCGGGCCATCGCGCAATGTCACCGGCCGCGAAAATTCCAGGGGCGCTGGTTTGCAAAAAGCTATTCACGACGACACCGCGATCCACAGTCAGCCCTGCCATTTCCGCGAGGCCGGTCCGCGGTCGTACGCCGATGCCGGCGACAACCAGATCAGTGGTTAGCGTTTTGCCGCTGCGAAGTTCCACCTCGTTGCCATTGATACTGCTCGCGATGTCCTCCATGTGGAAAACGACGCCGTTCTTCTCGTGAAGGCCCCGGATAAAATCGCCCATCTGTGGACCCATGACCCGCCCCAGTGGCTGCTTGTGGGGTGCAACGACTTGGACGTCCATTCCGCGAGAGCGCAGGGCGGCGGCGACCTCGAGGCCGATAAAACTGGCGCCAAGCACGACAACGCGCTTGGCAGTCTTGGCCTGCTCAATTATGGCCCGACAATCGGCAAGCGAGCGTAGCGTATGAACATGGGGCTGGTCGGCGCCTGGAATGGTCAGGTGAACGGGTTCTGCACCGGTCGCAAGTAGCAACCTGTCATAGGGAATCGAGCCTCCGCCAGCGAGGATGATCTCACGGATGTGCGGATCGATGCGAACCGCTTGCGTACCGAGACGGAGGTCAATCTGGTTTTTCGAATAGTAGCTCTCTGCCCGCAGTGGGACCCAGTCCTCCGGCGCCTTACCGGACAGGTAGTCCTTTGATAGGTTCGGCCGGTCGACAGGCGGCGCTTCGTCGTCGCTGAGCATGACAATGCTCCCAGGATACTGCTCGCGCCGCAGCCTCTCGGCCGCGGCAAAGCCGGCCGCACCGCCGCCGACGATGACGATCTTCCCCGGCATTGCTTCCGCAGACGGCTCGCTTGTTGTTGGTTCTGCACGCTTGCGCTTTGCGACTACGAAGATCTTGCCGTCGCGTTGCTCCACCGACCAGCATGCCAGCGGCCTGAAAGCCGGTGCGCGCAGGGCCTCGCCAGTCCTCAAGTCGAAACATGCATGATGCCAAGGGCAGCGAATGGTGTCGCCGGAGACCAGACCGTCGACGAGGGGACCGTGGTAGTGCGTACAATGTGCGTCCACGGCGAATATCTGCGGCCCACGACGCATGAGCAGCACCTGCGCATCGCCGCAATGGCCGACAAGCTTACTGCCGTCGGGAAGATCGGCAAGTCCGATACCTCGCACCAAATCCGGCCCAATTGTGTTTGTGTGCTTAGGAGTCATTCGTCTTCTCCTTGGCTTTAGAGGTCTCCCCGGCGGGGCGAAGGGCGAACTCGGTTTCGCGGTACCTTTGATCTCAATGTTGCGGCTGCCGGTCGCCATCTTCTGCCGGGCAGCTTGTTGTCATTGGACGCGTTAAGCAAACGAATTTAATAGATGGCTTATCCCGTTAGCTCCGGCACCCCAAGATACAGTGCAGCTACTGGCTGTATGATCGCGGATTTTGAAGCCGGATTGCACCCTATCTGAGTCGCAGGGGGGTTCAGAGAGGGGCTGGATGTAAGCGCTATTCGGTAACAAATGCCACGAGCGTCAGCTTGTAGGCGCGAAGCTGCCCTTATGGAGTCGCCTCAGCAGGTCAGGTTAGGGGGAAAGTGGCCATTGCATTAGCGGCGGCGGCGAAGGAGGATAGCCGACTAGGTCAGCGTACACAGGGGGTATTTCGAATGGCCGCTTATCTTATCGCCGACATAGAGGTCCACGACCCACAGGCGTATGAGGAATACAAGGAGAAGGCGTCGTCGACGGTCAAGCAGTTTGGTGGGCGCTACCTGGCTCGCGGTGGAGAGCAGGAGGTCCTCGAGGGAAGTTGGACGCCAACGAGGCTTGTCCTGCTGGAGTTTCCTGACATGGCGACGCTGCAAGCATGGTACAGCTCAAGCGAGTACGCCATCGCCAAACCGTTCCGCCTCACCAACGCACGCAGCTGTTTAGTCGCCTTGGAGGGCGTGTGAGCACCCGCGCACGTCGGATATAGCCGCCAAAAGGGTTGCATTCGCTCAGTGCGTAGCGAATACGAATGCCGACCGCGATTTGGCCAAGACAGGTCGTGGTGGTGCTCTCCGTCGATAAATGCGCCGTTCCGGTTCAAGGTAGACTGGGTCGAGCAATCGCCGGGCAAAGATTCGGGCACGCCCTCGGCGATGGCTTCCCTGTAAGCCCATCGATTTTCGCAGCGGCGCCGAACGCGATGACACTGGCAATATCAGGTGGATTTTGAGAATGCCCGCTAAGATTATCTTCCTTCACGGCGCTTCCAGCAGCGGCAAATCAACCATTGCGCGAGGCATCCAGAAAACGATTGACGAGCCTTTCTGGCACATCTCAATAGATCATCTCAGAGATTCCGGCGTTCTTCCGTTGAGCCGCTTCGATAGCGGCGAATTCAAATGGCGGGACGCAAGAAGCCAGTTCTTTCAAGGGTTCCATCGCTCCTTGGCCGCCTATGCAAGTGCCGGAAACAACCTCATCATCGAGCATATCTTGGACACTGACGGTTGGCTTGACGAATTAGCGGATCTTCTTGCTCCCTTTGACGTATTCTTTGTCGGCGTGCATTGCTCGCTACCGGTGTTGCTTGAACGGGAAAAGGCACGAGGCGACCGACCGATTGGTAGTGCGGAACAAGATTACAACGCGATACATCGAAATGTTCGTTACGATCTCACCATCCAGTCGGAGCACGGAGCAGATCGGAACGTTGAGCGAGTGATTGCTGAATGGCGAAGGAGACGAGCACCGTCAGTCTTTGCCCTGAAGACCAAGGAAATGAAACTAGAACCACCTGTTTAACGCCTAACACACATGGACGACCGGCAGCGGCCCACCACGCGCCTTGACCTCGGAAACCGAAGACGCCGTCTGTCCTCCCGGCACAAGCGGTCAAGCCTCTACTAGCGCCATGTCATTCAACCCCTCGTGCCTCGATGAGGCTTCCCCGCGGTTCTTTTCGCACATAGAACCCGTTCGGAATCGTCTCCTGCACCAATGGCACGTGAGAAATCAGACCGACCACGCGCCTCTGACCTGCGAGATTGGTAAGTACCTGCAGGACCTGATCGAGCGTGCCGGACTCATTTTGGGTATCGAGGCTGCCGAAGCCCTCATCGATGAAAATGGTGTCGAGCCGCACCTGCCCGCTCACGCTCTCGACGATATCAGAAAGACCAAGCGCCAAGGCCAAGGCGGCCATGAACGTCTCTCCCCCTGACAGTGTCGACGTGGGACGCGCCTTACCGGTGTGTACGTCAAACACCCGGATACCAAGGCCGCGGCGCGAGCGGCCTGCTCCACCTTCGAATTCACGTTCGAGGCTGAAGCGACCGCCGCTCATAGGACCAAGCCGTTGGTTTGCTGCGACCAGCACCTGGTCGAACATCGCACCGATCGCATAGGTCTCAAGGTCCAACCGCAACGGATTTTCAGCATTGAACAGGGCCGCAAGCGTTCGCAGCGCGGCCGTCTCTGTTTCGATCTCGTCGAGGCGCTTCAGTTGACTGGCGACATCGAGCTGAAGCTTCTCGAGTTGCCGTATCCGCGCCTGCGCTTGGGCCCGCGCCGTCTTGGCAAGATCGAGCATCTCGTCTGCTCTCTCATAAGCCTCTTGCAAAGTATGGGTATGTGGCCGTTCGCGGCCCTCGACTGCGCGTCTCGAAGTCTCTTCGTTGCTATGCGCTATCGCCAATGCATTGCGGTAATCTGCGATCTCCTGCGCATCAGCCTCGACCGTGCCGATCAGCTGCTTGAAACCGTTGAACTGAGGTTCCGTCAAGCCGCTCTTTGCCAGACGGGCCTTGAACTCCGCTTGAGCCTTATCTCGGCGAACAATTGCGTTCTCATACGCCTGCCTGGCCGCGTCTGCTGCTGTATTGGCAATGATGGCGGCTTCACGGGATCGGCGTGCAGCATCCTCCGCAATTCTTGCCGCATCCATTCGAGCTGCGAGCTGGCGTTCATGTTCGCAAAGCACAGCAGTCAGTGCGTCCGGCGTCCGCAGTTCCTGGGGAACCGTCGCGATCGCCTGCTCGAACCTGTCTCGCGCGAGCGCTTCATTGGTTTTCGATATCTCGAACGCCGTGCGGAGGCCATCGCGCTGCTCTTCCGTTGAGCCAATCTCGGTCGCTAATGCGGTCAGTGCGGCCTCAGCCTGGACGAGATCGATCGCCGGACCGAGCTCGTCGATCTGCCGACCCAAGCCGACAATCGCGATGCGGAGATCGGCGGCCGGCTGTTCAGACTTAGGGAGTGCGCCCAGTCTTTCCTGGCGTTCCTGCCATTTCGCTCGCGCGGAAACGAAAAGGCGAGAAGCGTCCTGCTCGGACCTTTGCGCTTCCTCCCATTGGGCTTTCGCATCTCGAAACGACTGATCGAGGCCGGCATGCTCGGCCCTGCCGACAGCGGGCAGAGGGTGATCGGTCGATCCGCAGACAGGGCAGGCCCCGCCCGCTGCAAGCCTGGCAGCCAAATGAATAGCTTGGGCCTCGGCAAGGGCGGCCTCTGCAGCGTCAAAGCGCGACCGCGCGGCCTGTTCCCACCGGACCGCCTCTTCGTTCTTTTCTTTCAATGCCTGCATTTCAACGCGCGCCCTTTCGGCGACGTCGAGAGCCGCCTGATGGAGCTCGGCGGTTTTAAGCTCATTTTCAACGAGCAATCGCTGATGGACTAGCCGCTGGCGCGCGGCGTCATTCTCCCGAGTGGATCCGAGTGCCCGCTCCTTTTCGAGTTTCCGGCTACGCATTTCCTCGATACGCGCCTCGACGCGATTGAAAGCCTTCTTCGCCTGCTGAACGGCCTTTAAGGCTGCATCCGCCTTATGGGCGTAAAGGCTTGCGTCGGAAAGGGTCAGTTGATGGCGTCCAAGCGTACCGACCGCTTGCCGCAGGGCCTCAATTTCTCCCGATCTTTCCCGTTCCTCTTCGTGCGTTCTGACGGCGGCTCCAGCTTTTTCCGCCGCTGCGCTGTTTGCCTCCGCGGCCGCTTTCATTGTTTCCTCAGCTTCGAGACTTTCCGTCTCGGCACCTTTGGCGTGGCGCTCGACGTCCAGGAGCGCTTGGGCACGCTTGGCATTGTCGACGCGCTCCTCCAGTTCACGGATATGCTCAGCCTTTCCAATGAGGGCTTCGACATCCGACCTGGCTTTCTCGGCGGCTCGAAACTGGTCCTCGAGCTGACGGGCGGCAGCAAGTGCCGTGCGTGAAGCATCGAACGTCTGTGCGGCCGCCATCTCCTTCACAGTTTCCGCGTCGTGGACGACTTTCGCCTCGTCAATGCCGGCCGCAAGTGCGTCGGGACTCTCAAAACCCTCGGCCGAAAGTCGCCCTGCGCACACTTCGCGTTCGTGCCGAACCCGCCGCTCAGCTGCCGCCGCATCCTCCTTGAACCTTGCCGCCATGCGCCGATACATGGAAACATCAAAGAGCTCACGCAGGATCTCGAGCCGCTTATCGGTCTTTGCCGCCATGAACGTCTCGAACTTACCCTGTGGCAACAGCACGATCTGCCGGAATTGTTCAGCACCGTAGCCGAGGAGCTGGACCACGGCCTCTTTGACTGGACCGGTCTTCTTTTCCGCAATGACCGGGCCGGGGTTCGCGTCGGTTATGTCCTCGAGTGGAAGTCCGGTCGCGTCAAAAAGCCAGGCTTCATGGATATCCCTGGTCTCACCGTCACCACGCTGTTTGGGCCGGGTCTGCTCCGGCCGTCGGCGCAGAACATAGCGCTTGTCAGCGATATCGAATACAAACTCGACTTCGGTCGGAACGCCGGGATCAGCATGATCGGAGCGAAGCGACGCTGTCTCCTGTTCAGCTTTGGCCGCCTCGCCGAACAGCGCGAAGGTCATGGCACTGAAGATCGATGACTTGCCGGACCCTGTCGGCCCGTAGATGCCGAAAAGGCCTGAGGCAATTGCGTCACGAAAGTCCACCACAACCCTGCCGGCATAAGGACCGAAGGCCTGAATCGTCAGTCTGACCGGCCTCATGCCTCCGCCTCCGCGCTTCGAAGATCCGACAGGGCAGACCCAATCAACGCCAGCTCCGCGTCGACTGGGTCTTGGCTGCGAACCTGCATCAGGAACTCCCGAATGACCTTTGACGGATCCTGCAGGGTGGCTTGCACCTTGATTTCGGACATGATGTCGAGCGCCCGCTCATCTCGTGTATAAGTCAGCTGACAAGCATTCGGGTATAGCTCGCGAAGGCGCTTCATCGGATCGATCAGCGGCACATCATCCGTCAGCACTGCCTTGATGAAATCGATCGATGGTTCCCCGTGCAGCAGGTCAGCGAACTTGCCGCGCAAGACCCTAACGCCCCGGGTAGGCGCGAATTGCAGTGCGGTGATCGCTACCCTGCCCTGTTCATCGAGATCGACGAGGCTCATCGACTTTACGCTTCCAGCCTCGTCAAAACCGAAAGCCAGCGGCGCACCGGCATAGCGGATGTGCGGCTTGCCAACCGAATGCGGCAGATGCAGGTGACCGAGCGCCACGTAGTGGGCGCCATCGAACATGTCGTGGCGAACCGTCTCAATGCCACCGACCCGTGCCAGAGGCCGCTCTCCTTCACTGGAGCTGCCGCCCTCTACAAAGGCGTGGGCAACCACGACCCAGCGCGCTCCTTCCGGAAGATGCCGCCGCGCTGCGATGACCTGGGCGCGAATGACATGTTCGGGCATTGCGATCGTCTCATCGCCAAAGCAGTCGCGTGCGGCGAATTCGTAGCCGAATGGTAGTGCCGAAATGGCAACCGGACCAGCTGCGTCATGCAGGATCAAAGGTGTTTCGTCCGCCAAGAGTGGTCCGCGGATCAAAGCTCGCCGTACGTCCGTCAGGACGGACATGGCGCCGATCCTGTCACCAGAATCATGATTGCCGGCAATCATGACCACGGCCGTTTCCGTCTCTCGCGCCACTCGGCCGAGAAAGGCATTGAATTGCCGCACCGAGCTTGCGGGAGGAGACGCGCGATCGAAGATGTCGCCGGCGATTATGAAGACGTCGGGTCGGTGCTTGTCTATCGCTTGCAGGATCTGGTCGAGGATCGCCGCATGGTCATCCTCAAGCGACATGCCGTGGAACTGGCGCCCGAGATGCAAGTCCGCAGTGTGAAGCATCCGCATAATTTAGATCCGTCTATTTTTTACATGTATAATTTTTAGATGGACAGCCGCTGGCGAGTCAAGCTACTTTTCCCCGATGGAATTCGACGACCTGAAACATGCTCAGCGCGAGCGACTGATCTTTCTCGATCAGTGTCTGACGTGGCGTGGCATGGCCAACCGGCGCGATCTGATCGACCGCTTTGACATCTCTACCGCTCAGGCAGCCCTCGACTTCCGCCTTTATCTTGAGCGTGCCAGGCATACGCCTCCCACCTACGATCCTGTGCGGAAGACATATCTGGCAGCCCACGACCACAAGCCTCTTGTCCCTTCCACGTTGAACGAGGCTTTTGCGGCCGTGCTGGCTGAAAGCAACCTGCCCCTCTCTGTCGCCCTACCCCAACCGGAACGTCGCGCTGATGCTTCTGTGGTGTCGCGTCTTTATCAAGCGATGAGGAACAGGTGGGCGATTCACATACAGTATACGTCGATGACGTCTGGTGCCGATGCCGGACAATGGATTGTCCCCACACATTTCGTATCAGATGGCGAAAAGGTTCACGTGAGAGCCTTCAGCTTCAAACATGAGGCGTATCGAACCTATCTGCCCATTCGCGTCAGCACCGGCAGTAGTTTTGAGACGCGTGCTCCGTCAGAGCAATTCCCCGACGATACGGATTGGAACACGCGGGCAAGGATATGGCTCAGGCCAAAAACCGGCCTGACGCCGGAGCAGGCCGCAGTCGTGCGGACCGAATACGGCTTCGAAGGTGAATTGCTCTGCGTCGAGACACGAAAAGCTCTCGAATTCTTTCTCGACCGTCGATGGGGTCTGGACCAGGAAGACGCCCGACTCGAGCGGGTGAGGACGGAATACGATGACGACCTGGAGAAGGCCAGGCGCCGGTCCGTGACAATCGGCTGATCGTCTGGATGCGACCGAACGACCATATAGGTCGTCGCACTCAAGCGCTGTGTTCATTTCTTGCGGCCTTCCTCGGCACTTATGCATTCTCGAGCACTTGAGGCAGCGCTGGTCGACCGGTCCGCGGTATTCGCGGCAGCGACATGTTGATCTCGGTTCCATCCTCGCAACGGCCAGGATGGCAGGATCAAGTCAGCCTCTGTCGGGATCGATCATGTCCAGGAGGCGGGAAACTGCATCCTCGCCTGCCACTGGCTCGCTGCCGGCCATCACCGCGACGGAAAAGCCGATGAGCGAGGAAACGGGGTTATGGGTCGTGGCGCCGGCCCGCAGGTTCATCACCAGTGTCGGGCAGAGGAAAAGGCCCAGCCGGATGACCCGGCGCCAGTCGGCCGGAAGCATGGCCCGCGCCTTCAATTCGCCAAGCAGGGGACGCCAAAGAGCTTCGGCCTTTACGTCCAGAAGGGAGCGTCGGACCGGGCTCGGCTCGAAATCGGTCGTGACCCGCAGCAGATCGCCGTCAAGCACCACGCTGGCCTTGTAGTGCCCGGCCGCCATGGCAGGATCATAGAGCCACAGCGGATGGGCGAGGATGTTGTGGAAGGTCGTCTTCACCTCGGCGAGCAGCGTTGGAATGTTCTCGCCGGCGAATGCTGGGTCGAAGAAGGACAAACGCGCCTCGCCGTCGTGTTCCTCGTACCAGACGTTCGCGTTATGGGCGTCGCCATGTGCAGTCACGCCGCCCGCGTCCGCCAGCCGTGACGGGTCGAGCCGCTCGTGCGCTTCATGGAAGAGGGCACCGATGCTGTCCCGGTACTCGATGCCGTTGACCGAAATGCGACAGCGTGAAAACGTCTCCCAGTCGAGCGTCAAGTCGGGAAAGACGAAGTCCTTGCCGACATAGAAGCTTGCCATGCGCCCGCCCGGATAGGTGCCGGCGGGGGGATCAATCAGCCGCTCGGAGAACAGCCGGTGGATCGGCTCGGCCGCAACTTCATCGGCGCTCACCGGATGCAGCGTGTCGAGATAGACCTTCAACACCGCTTCGTTCAGCCTGCGCTCGGCGTCCACAGCCCTTTTTCGCGCCGCGGCATCGTCCTTCAGGTCCAGCGTCCGTAAAACATCGGAGAAGCGCGGATCGGTCCGCCGGCGATAGACGAGGATCTGTTCACCCGGAAGCGCCGACATCAGCAGAGGCTGGTCCACAGGCAGGCCAGCCCGAGCCAGGATGTCGGCGCGGTAATATTCGCCGCTCATGGCCTCCTCGCCCTCTTCCTGGTGGAACTTGAAGAAAAATGCACCATCGGCTGTCTCGAAGAAGCCGTTGAGCGAATTGAGGCTGTACTGATCGTGATTGATCACGACATTCTTCGGCGCGATCTCGAAAAGGTCGCGCAGCAGTTCGGCCAGTAATCGTTCCGCCTTGTCGTCCCCGGCTTTGGCTATCTTCCTGATTTCCGCGGTGCGGCTCATGGTCTGGCTCATGACATTCATTCCGGATGGATCGTTCTAAGTATGGGGATCGGCGGTCACTTGCCGCTGTGCAGATAGCGACTGCCGAGCGAATAGCGGCTGCCGACATAGGTGAACGTGTTGACGGTAGCGACGACCGGCCCGGTCCAGGTCTTGCGATGCAGAACCAGGCAACAGTCGGCGGGACGAATGTGCAGCAGGCGCCCCTGATTCTCGCCGGCCGGCAGGGCACTGATGAGGTGCTCCACCTCGGTCAGCGGGGTGGCGTTCTGCAGGTAGTCATAGGTGGCAAGCGTGCTGAAATCCTGGTCGATATAGCCCGAAACGAGGTCGGGATTGACATAGCGTTCCTCGAGTTGGACCGGTAGGTCGTTCTCGAAATGGATCACGAGCGAGTGGTCGACGGGTTTCACGGTTTCGAACTCGAAGGCGAGCAGAAGCTCGGCTTCCGGTCGTTCGATGCGCTCGAGCACGACCACCTCGGCCCGATGCCGGCTGCCGCGCGCCTTGATCTCGGTGATGATGTTGCTGATCTCGATCAGCGTCGATTGCGGCCTGGGCGGAGCGATGAAGGTGCCGACGCCCTGGATGCGGCGCAGATGCCCCTCGGAGGTGAGTTCGCGCAGCGCCCGGTGGACGGTCATGCGGGATACGCCCAGCGTCGAGACGAGTTCGTTCTCCGACGGAAGGCGGCTGTTGCGGGCCCATTTGCCGCTGCCAATATTGCCGAGGACAAATGCCTTCACCTTCTCGTAAAGCGGCGATGCGGAATCTGAAAGTGCATTCATGGTTCACTGCCTCTTCCGCCGCCTCGACGGGCTGGCATCCAAAATCATGTGACGGACCGGACTAGCCCGCCACCTCGATGATCGTCTTCAGCGCCTTGCCCTCGCCCCGCAACAGCTGTTCGTAAGCCTCGGGCACGTCGTCGAGCGCCGGCAGCACCTCGATGAAGCGTTGAAGCGCGGGCGCGAGCTCGACAAGCAGCCCGACGGCCTCGGGCAGCTCGCCGGCGAAGGCATGGCTGCCGATGAGCGATATCTCCCGCTCGACCAGGATGTTCGGGTCGAAGTTGAGCTTGCCGTGAGCGATGCCGACGAGCGCAAGCGCTCCACCGCTCGACATGATGTCAAGCGCCAGTTCAATCGCCTGGATACTGCCGCTGGCATCGAGGGCATGACGCAGCCGTCCGCCGGAAAGTGCTGCTTCGATCTCCGCCTTGCCAAGAGAAACGACCGTGCCGCCGGTCACCTCGGCAACGAGAGCCGACCTTACGGCATTGAGATCGGCCAGCAGCAGCGGGCCGTCATGCAGCCGGCAGAGAAGCAGGGCGCTCAACCCGCCGATCGCGCCGCAACCGATCACGAGAACCGGTTCCCCGGCCGGGACGGCGAGACGACGCACGGCGTGCAGCGCTACTGCCAGCGGCTCGGCCATCGCGGCGATATGCGGCGAAAGCTGCGGATCGTGACGGACGACCAGCCGGGCTGGCAGTTGCACCGCCTCGGCAAAGCCGCCGTCGCAGACCTCCCCGACGAAGCCCAGCGTCTCGCAGACGTTGCTGCGGCCGCTCGTACAGGCCGGGCAGGTGCCGCACCACATGCGCGAATCCGCGGAGACGACATCTCCAACCGCAACATGGATGACGCCTTCTCCGACAGCCGTCACGCGACCGCAGAATTCATGCCCCGCCATGGAGGGACGACGCGAGATCCACTGACCGGTGCGGTAGTTGTGAAGGTCGGAGCCGCAGATACCGGCGGCCCTGATCCGGAGATTGACGAAGCCCGGTGGCGGGGCCGATGGCTCGGCCACTTCCTCCACCCGCAGGACCTTTGTATCGTGGAGCCGCACGGCCTTCATGTTCAGGCGCCCTTCTTCAGGTAGGCATCGCGTACCGGCGAGACGGCCAGCGCGTGAGAAGAGAAGCCCTCGTAGATTGCCAGATTGTGCGAGTGCCGGGCAAATTCCGGATAGGCGGATGCTGTTACAAAGCCGACGGAGCTACGCTTGACGAAATCCGCAACCGACAGCGGACCGAAGGTGCGCGCCCAGCGGCTGGTTGGCAGTACGGCATTCGGGCCGAGCGAGAAATTGGCGATGCTGACAGGCGTATGGGTGCCCATCAGGATTTCGGAAGCCTCGGTGATGTGGCCAAGATGGATAAATGGCTCTTCGGACAGAAGCTCCAGATGCTCCGGTGCATAGGCGTTGACGAACTCGTAGCTCTCCTCGATCGAGGAGGTGAGCACCACGCCGCCCGTCTTGCCGGTGAGCACGGCCTTGGAGAAAGCGACGCGCTGCTCGGTCATCTTCGCCCAGTGCTCGGGAAGCGCTGCGAGCGCCTCTTCGGCGACGCGGCGGCTGTGCGTGACGAGATAGGCCGACGAATCCGCGCCGTGTTCGGCCTCAATCAGCAGGTCGAGTGCGGCAAGTCCACCATGGACCGTATCGTCGGCGAGGATCATCACCTCGGACGGACCGGCCGGAAGGCCGGTGTCGATGACGCCAGAGAGCGAGCGCTTGGCAGCGACCACCCATGGGCTGCCGGGGCCGACGATCTTCAGCGCCGGCTTGACGGTTTCGGTGCCGTAGGCAACCGCCGCCACGGCCTGGGCACCGCCGACCTTGTAGACGGTCTCGACGCCGGCAAGTCGTGCTGCAACGAGGGTTGCGCCATCGACGGAGCCGTCCGGCGCCGGTGGTGTGACGATGGCCAGATTCGGGACGCCTGCAACCGCGGCCGGAACCGAAGTCATCATCGTCACCGACGGGAAGGAACCCTTGCCGCGCGGCACGTAGAGCGCGACCGACTGGATGGGCGTAAAGCGGTCTCCGGCAAAGGCTCCGGGACGGATTTCCTTCAGCCACATGGCTTCCGGCTTCTGCTCCTCATGGAACTTGCGGATATTGTCGATTCCGAACTTTATGGACTCGATGACGCTCGCATCGACCAGCTTGAAGGCCGCATCGATCTCCGCCTCGGCGACCTTGAGATTGGCCTCGGTGATATCTGCCTTGTCGAATTCGCGGCCGAACCGGGCAAGCGCCTTGTCACCTTCTGTGCGCACGGCTTCGAGGATCGGCGCGACCCTTTCGACGAAGCTCGAGATGTCGGTTTCCGAGCGGCGCAGCAGCTGCGCCTTTTCCTCGACGTTTAGCTTGGAATAATCGTAGAAAGACACGTTGGTCATCGTCTTGTCCTTGATGTCTGGCCCGCGCGAGGCCGAAGGCGTCATTTCGATTTGAGGAAGATGTCGAGACCGACCAGGCGGTCGAGCAACGCGATCGCAAGTCCGGCGCAGGCGATGAACACCACCGAGATCGCAGCCAAATCAGGCGTGATGATCGAGCGGATGGAATTGTAGATCTGCACCGGCAGCGTCACACTTCGGGCATCGACGAGCAGCAGGCTGACCAGGAACTCGTTGAGCGCGAGGATGAACATCAGCAGCGACCCGGTGATCACGCCCGGCAGCACTGCTGGAAGGGTAATGTAGAGGAAGCGCTGCAGCGGCGGGGCCCCGCAATTGGCCGCTGCCAGCTCGAGATCCGGCGACAAGTTGCTCGCACTTGCCGTTACGGCCCAGATCATGAAGGGCAGATTGATGACGCAGCACGCGATCCCCACCGGCCACAGCCTGCCTAGTGCGTTCATCTGGCCGAAGACGAGCATCATGCCGATGCCGGAGCCGATCAGCGGAATGGTGAAGGGCAGCAGCAGGTAGATCTGGATGGAGCGAGCAAACCGTACCCGGTACTTCGCGAGTGCGATGCCGGCGAGCGTGCCGATGGGGATGGCGGTCACTGTGCAGATCGAAGCGACGATCAGGGAACGCAGGAAGGCCTGCCGGAGATCGCTCGCTTGCGCGATTGCGCCATACCATTTCAGCGACAATCCGTCCGGTGGGAAGGTGATGATGTTTCCGGCGGTGAAGGAGGCCCCGAGCACCACGATAGTGGGCGCCGAAAGCATGACGAGCGCAGTTGCGACGAATGCCCAGATGACGATGAACTTGCTTCGGCTGCCGGTCATTTGCGGTCTCCCCCCATAGCAAGCGTGCCCGCGCCGAAGAGCATGAACACGACGCCGACGAGGATGGAGCCCACGGCGACAAGCATAAGCGACAGCGTCGCCCCTAGACCCTGGTCGGAGGTACGGAAGAACTGGTCGTAGATCGCGTTGGCGATGAAGTCCTGCGTGCCGCCGCCAAGGATGGCGGGAATGGCGAAATCGGTGAGCGAGAGCGTGACGACCACGAGCCCGGCGCCGACGAGCCCTGGCCGGGAGAGCGGCAGGACAATATGGCGGAAGGTGCGAACCCAGTCGGCGCCGAGGGAGGCCGCCGCTGCCTCGAGCTCGCTCGGGATCGCGGTCAGGGCAGGTGCCAGCATCAAGACAGCGAAGGGCAGCATGTATTGCACAAGGCCGAACAGGACTGCGGGGTAGTTGTAGAGCAGTCGCATAGGCGGCACGCCGACGAGACCGAGCGCCTCGTTGACCATTCCCTGGTTGCCGAGAATGATGAGCCAGCCATAGGCGCGCACCACCTGGCCGATGAAGAAGGGCAAGAAGAGCGCCACGAGCAGGAACTTGCGAAGTGCCGACGAGGGCGTGCGCACCATCAGGTAGGCGTATGGGAAGGCGAACAGCAGCGTGATTGCCGTGACAATCACCGCGCCCATGAGGCTGCGACCGGCCACCGTCGCAAAGAATTTCTCGGTCAGAACGCGCTGGTAGTTGGCGAGCGTGTAGGTCTCCGACATCAGGAAGGTATTGGTATCGAGTGTTCTCAGGCTCGTGTCGCCGATCTGGACGAGACCGAGCACGAGCAGCCCCACGAGCACAACCGCCGGCATCAACATGAGATAGGGCAGGCCGCGGCCGAAACTCGATGGCCAGACGATGGCCGCAAGGCCTTCAAGCACATCCATGACTCGCCATGTCAAAGGATATGCGGCACGGGGAGCGCGCATGATACCGATCCTGTTTCACGAAAGAAGGCGTGCCCGCCGCCAGAAGGGACGCGGCGGGCAGACAAGGCCTCAGCCTTGCATGATTTCCTTGAACTTGGCGAACCACTGGCTCTCGTTCTCGACCTGAACCTTGGACGAGATGCGGATCAGATGCTTGAAGTCCTCTTCCTTGGTCGGATAGGAGGGATCGCCCACGAGATCGGCCGGCGGATTGACGCCCGGGACGACGCCTGGCAGACCGAGACCGTCGAGCCAGATCTGCTGGGCTTCCTTGGTGAGGGCGTGGTTGATGTACTGCTTGGCCCAGTAAAGCTCGTTCTCCGGCAGGCCCTTTGGGATCCACAGGCCGTCAGTATCGAACTTGGCGCCTTCCTCGGGCACGACCCACGCGATCTCGATGCCGTTTTTCTTGGCTTCGCGCGCGTTGGTTGAGATGGTGCAGGCGGCATCGATCTCGCCCTTCTGGAACCAGGTGGTGAAATCGGGGTCTTCGCCGAGCAGCGGCTGCTGCTCCTTGATCTTGGAAATGAACTCCCAGGCCGGCTGCATGTTGCCCGGAATGTCTTCGAGCTTGCCGCCGCCCGCAACCTGGGCCGGGAAGTGGAAGCCGATGCCGTCATTGTAGAGCGCGATGCGACCCTTCAGTTTGGGATCAAGCAGGTCCTTCCAGGACTTCGGCGCACCGTTCGGGAAGGCAGACGGGCGATAGGCGAGCACGTAGACATAGCCGTATGTGTTGACGATCGGATAGCCCTCGAGACCGACCGGCTTGGCAAGATCGGTCGCGTCTTTGAGGTTCGGCAAGTCCGACAGGTCCTCGGTCACTCCGCGCAGCGCCGACTTGGTCGCGTTCGTCGTCGTGTCCCAGTTGATGTGGATCGGCGGGACACGCTTCTGGGCAACCGCGGCCCAGACCTTCGGCTGGATCTCGTTGTCCTCGGTCAGGTCGTGACGAACGGCGATCCCGGTCATCTTGGTGAAGCTGTCGGACACGCCGGCCTTGAGTGCATCGACCCAGCTACCACCCCAGGCGCGAACGATGATTTCGGCCGGCTTTTCCGGCTCCTGGGCAAAGGCGCGGCTGACGCCGAGCGTCGAGAGGCCGGCCGAGGCGCCGGCCGCGGCCATGGACGCAAGTAGCGTCCGGCGGCGGATCTGCGCGGACAGGAACTTTTCATGCGACATTACACATTCTCCTCTGGCTAGACCTTCTCGGGGTCATTTTTGAAAGACATGCATATCTCTGGCATTCCAGCCGAGACGAACTTCTTCGCCAGGACCGAACTGCAAATGGGATTCGGGATCGTGGTCGAAGACGCGCATCAGCACGCCGGCCAGACCCGGAACCCGAATTTCGTAGACGACGCGCTCGCCTTCAAAGATGCAGTCGACCACCTGGCCGTCCACCACCGTTTCGAGACCGTCGAGGCTCTTGCTCTTTTGTGCGACGCGGATCTGCTCGGCACGAACGGCAGCGGCGCAGGGCGCACCGGCCGCAAGCGCGGCATCGGCAACCACGCCGGCAAGGCGCAGGCCGTTCGCCTCGAACACGACGCGTGAAGAAGTCAGGTCGAGGACCTTGCCGTCAATGAAATTGGTGACACCGATGAAGCTGGCGACGAAGGCATTGCACGGCGCGCGATAAGCGTCGACTGGACGAGCCTTCTGCTGGATTTCGCCGCCGCTCATGACGATGACCTCGTCGGACACCACCAGGGCCTCGCGCTGGTCATGGGTGACATTGATCGTCGTTACCCCGAGTTCCTTCTGGATGCGGCGGAACTCGAGCTGCATCTCCTCGCGCAGCTTGCGGTCGAGCGCGGCAAGCGGTTCATCAAGCAGGAGCAGGTCCGGCTCGAACACCAGGGCGCGGGCGATAGCGATACGCTGCTGCTGGCCGCCGGACAACTCATTGATGCGCCTGCTGCCATAGCCGCCCAGTCGGACGAGATCGAGATAGCGCTCGACCTTTTCCGGGATCATGCGTGCATCATGGCGGCGCATCTTGAGCGGAAAGGCGACGTTTTCGGCCGCCGTCATGTGCGGGAAGAGTGCGAGCTTTTGGAACACCATGCCGATTGCGCGCCTGTGGGGCGGCACGGCACTGACCGGCTGACCGTTGATGAAGATTTCGCCGCTGGTTGGCCGGTCAAAGCCAGCGATCATGCGCAGAAGCGTCGTCTTGCCGGAGCCGGACGGGCCGAGAATGGTCAGGAACCGTCCCTTCGGCAGGTCGAAGACGGCATTCCTGACGGCATGGACATCACCGAAGACCATGCCGACATCCTTGACGGAAACAGCGATCTGACCGGTCGATTCGGCGCGACGGAGGTCGGCAGCAACAACGCCCATGGCATTCCCCTGTCTTGCTCCGTTCGACGAACGAGGCCGACGCGAAGCTTCATTCTAACGTCCCGGTCGACAGGCAACCGACCGAGTTTTTGCGTTAAGTTGTCTATACATATTTGTACAAGTACCGTCAACCAAGTTTGCATATTTTTTGCGCCATAAAGTCGCCTGATCAATATTTGTGCAGTTGCGAAAAGCAGGTTCAACTCCACCGACAGTCTTGTCGTGCGCGAACAGAAAGGCAAGCACGCCCCACGAGTGTCCGGTAGGGTTTGCACCATCGGACGAACCATTCGCGCGACGCTTGGCGCCCATTTCAGATCGAGGCGAGATAGCCGCCGTCGACTGGAATGCAGTGGCCGGTGACGTAAGCCGCAGCATCGCTACAGAGGAAGACCGCCACGCCGCCGATGTCGCTCTCCTTGCCAAAACGGCGCTGCGGGATCTTGGCCAGCATGCGCGACTGCCAGTCCTCGTTCTCATAGAAGCCCTCCGTCATGGCCGTGCGAAAATAGCCGGGCGCAATGGCGTTGACGCGGATGTTGTGCGCTGCCCATTCGCTGGCCAGCGCCCGCGTCACCCCGAGAAGGCCGGACTTCGAGGCGCCATAGGGCGCCGCCGTCGGAATGCCGACGTAGGAGGTCAGCGAGCAGAGATTGACGATAGCTCCACCGCCCGCCTCCGCCATGATCCGGCCGGCCGCCTGGGCACAGAAGAAAGCCCCCTTCAAATTGGTCGAGAGGATCGATTCCCAGAGCGCCTCGTCCACGTCGAAGGACGGCCGAACATTCTCGAACCCGGCATTGTTGACGAGAATGTCGAGGCCGCCCAGCATCTCGGCCGCCGCTCTCGTGACGCCTCCGCAGGCCTCGACGTCGCGCACGTCCTGGGCAAGCGTCACCGAGCGACTGCCGGACTTCTCGATCAGTTCCCGGGTTTCGGCCAGCCCCTCGACCGCCCGCGCTGTGATCGCCACATCCGCACCGGCCTTTGCCAATGCAATCGCGATTGCCTGACCTATGCCGCGGCTTGCTCCGGTGACGAGGGCGCGACGGCCGGTCAGATCAAAATTCGGCTGGGTCATGATGGCTCCTTGTTCTCATTCCCGACGACATGTCTATACATTATATAGACCATGATCCCGACTTATGAATGTCGCGAACGCACCCATGGAGACTGCAAATGGCTAAACGTTCAAGCCCTGTCGTTGAGGAAATTCACGCGATCTGTGCTTGCAATTCCGGACTGACGTGGGGGCGAGATACCACGTCGGCGACATCGCAAAGCTTGGTTTTAACGAAGACCTCACGGCATGGCCAGCGACCGCGCGATATCGACGATGTCATCGCGCGAGCAGTCGGATCCTCCTGTTCCAGGCGACGCCCTGCACGAACCGGATGCCGTTTCTGCAAACAGGCCAGTTCGACATCCCGCATGTTCAGCGTCGAAGCCGGTTCACACTGTAGTCTTTTTTCAGAGGTCGGTGCGCCGAGAGCCAACCGGCACCCCGTGTCGGCACGGTCGCTCCTGCCCGGCAGCAAGGGTTTGACGCGACGACACAGCCAGTTCCGCTGTCCGGTCCCACTGAATTATGTATATGTGCGGGCCGAAAAACACCTCGCTCAAAGCGTCCGGGTTCGACCGAATGTCCGAAGCAGTAGGTTGATCGAGACAGCGACCTTGTCGATGTCACGAACGTCCTGGGAGTAACGCCCGGTATATAGCTTGACGATCATTTTATCGCGGGCCGACCCGCTAAGATCGAAATGGAGGTGCAGGTAGAAGGCCTCCTTGTCGCCATGGCGAGCAACGCTCCTTCGTCTTTGAGTGACCATCTTCAGTTCCGTTTTGAAGGGTGAAAAACCCTCCAGCGACAGCGTGACATCGGCAGATGCAAAGCGCGTCTCCGTCGGCACGGCAACGACTGCCTTGTCGAGCGCCAGACTGACCATGCGGCCGGGAACGCCGTCCACGTGAACCGCCTCATCAAGTTTGAACGCATTAAAGAGCCGTCGCGGTTTCTCGAAGCAGATCAAGGACGCGATAGCGAGAACGAGAATGTTGATGCCGGACCAGCAAGCCGCAATCGGAGAGAACTGTGCCTCGACTTGGGAGGTCTCAGGCACAATATTGATGACAAGACCGATGGCCGTCGCCAATATCAAGACCGCTATCCAGGCAAAGCTGTATCCATCAAAACCAATGGCCTCGTTGCCGCTGCCCTTCGGGGTTACCCTGAACGGTTTGCCGAAGGGACGCACCACACTGGAAATGACGGTTGGCAACATCCGAAACGTCGAAAAAGCTCCGACGGCACTCGATACGACGGGCAAATACCGCGTCGGTGTTATCCAGAGCATCAAAAGGAAATAGGCCGTCAGCAACGGCACTTGATTGGAGATATAATCCGCAGCGTTGGTGAAGTAGAGCGGCAGCAAGCCGAACCAGAGATATATGATCGGGATGATCAGTATCGTAAAGCGCACCAGATACTGGACCAACCACGACAACGGAAGGAACATGATGCGTTGAAAAAGTGAAAGACCAGGGCCGCGCAGCGGGCCATTGTGAAGATAGAGTGTTTGAATTCCCCCCTGGCACCAGCGCTCACGCTGTACGAAATAGCCAGTCAAATTCTCTGCTGCCAATCCCATCGACAGGCGCTCATTCAGGTAACGGGTCTTGTAACCCTTGTTGAGCATGGAAAGAGTGGTCAACAGATCCTCTGTGATGGATTCCGTCGGAAACCCCCCTATCGCATCGATCGCCTTGCGTCGCGAGATCGAGCATGACCCACAGCAGAAACTGACGTCCCAGATATCTCGACTCGGTGCAATTTCATCAAAAAACAGACGCTGCTCGTCCGGCCAGATATTTTCGAGACCGAGATTTGTCTGCACCGGATCGGTATTGAAGAAATGCTGCGGCGTTTGAACGATACCGATGGTTGCATCGGAAAAGAAGGGAAGCGTGCGGCGCAGGAAGTGACGATAGGGCACGAAGTCAGCATCGAATATCGCGATGAAGTCGCCGGAGCTGACCTTCAGACCGTTGTTCATGTTGCCGGCTTTTGCATGGCTGTTGTCGGGCCGTGTGACGTGGATTGCTCCCCTCTCCTTGCAGTACGCCTTGAGCCAATCACGACGCTGATCGTCGAGCACGTAGACTTTCAGCTTGTCTTGCGGATAGTCGAGCGCAAGCGCCCCTATGATCGTCCTTTCCAGGACGTCGAGCGGCTCGTTGTAGGTAGGAATGAACACATCCACCGTGGGCAATTCATGCTCGTCACCTCTAAAGAAGTCTCGCGCAAGCCTGTCCGCTTCTGCGCTCCGGTCCACATATCGACTCATCAAGACCAGGAAGAGCACGACTTCAAAGAACGCGAGAATTTCTACGATGAACAGAAACCAGACCCAGTAGAAGTTGGGGCCATCGTTGGGATAAGGAAGTACCGTCTCGAATAACCGCCAGAGTATATAGCGCAATGCAATGACGCCAACCACAGCGCATGTGATCGCGCGCGTCCAGCTGTGATTTCGCGACCAGTTGAAAGGCCCAAGCAAAAAGAACGCCAAAACCAAAAAAGTCGGCGCCAGTGCTATGAGATACTGAACCACAGGCCTTCCACCCAGTTCCATATGCGGATGTCAGGTTTGGGCAGGCGCACCTGAACGGAACGGCCCACCTGGCAAAAGTTCGCAAAATCCGTATTCAGAGCGGAGGGGGCCAGGCCTACGCGGATTCGATCGTTGCGCTTGGTTGTTTCGGGCTGGTTGGCGGCCAGCGTATCCTTCTCGGCGACCGCGGCACTGCCTCTGACCGATAGGACCACGCCTTTGAAGACGTCGCCTGCGCCTAACAAGCGCACCTCTGCAGTAAGGCCAGGATAAATCTCTTGGTAATCGACCTCTGGAACAAGGATATCGACGAACAGATCGCTGCAATCGAGAATACGCATCAGCTCGTTATTGAGGATGACGTTCGAGCCGTTGACGACGTTGCTACTCCATACGACTCCATCGAAAGGCGATGGAACTGATGCCGAAGTGAGACTGCGGACACGGTTTTCCTCCTCAATCAGCTGCTTTTGCACCTGTGCGGCCCGTGTTTCGTTTTCGGCGATGCGCGTGTTGAGATCATTGATACGAACGATCACCTCATCCTGTCGCTGGCGGGAATAGGGCACGTCGTTCTGACCGTCACCGAGAACGAAAACACCCTGGCGAACGGCTTCCAGCTTTTGTTCGAGCTGCGCAACGGTCAAGCCGCTGATTTCGAGTTCGCCCCCCGCCGCCTCCCAGGCGGCTTTCGCGGACTCGACCATCTTGGTGGAGAGGATACCCTTTGCCTCGAGCGCCAGCCGCCGGTCAAAGTCGACCTGCGCGACATTGTCCTGCGCCTGGGAAACCTTGACCCGCTTGTTCAGAATCTCGACTTGTCGCTCCAGGTCAGCAATAGTTGTACGCATAAAGACTTCCATGCGTACAGCCAACTGATCACGAAGCCGTACAAGCTCATCGCGTTCTCGCTTTAGCGCCGTAACATGTTCGACGGCAGTCATATGATCGGCCCGCAGTGAAGTCAGTATTGCGCGGTTTACGCGAGCATTGTGTATCAAGGCGAGCGGCTCTCCTGCCAACACGCGCGCACCAACTTTTGGGGGCGTTTCTGCGAGCTCGCCGTCGATAGGAGCGTTCACGATCGCAAATCGCGCATTCACTGTGCCGTCGAGGCTGGTATAGCCAGTCAGGCTGGGCAGCATAAGAACGATCACAAGCGCTAGGAGCGATATGCCGACCAGAATACGGGTGATGCGGTGGTTCCAAATCATTCGCACGTCCGAAAGTTAACAACCGCAAGGCACTCATGCGAGGCCAGCGCATAGTGAATGCAACCCCTTCTTGTGGTGATCTAGGCGCATCATAGCCGCGGGCAAGGGGGAGAGCTGGCTGCGCGCGATACGTGCAGTAAAAATGTTGCAATAATGCTAACCTTGGATCAGCTGTGAACCGCAGTAGAGGCTCGTTTTGTATCACGATGGACCGTTGACGCGTCTTATGGCGAAGTTGCCGGTCGTCCCATGGTCCTGCCAGCCCAGATGGGCTCAGTAGGATGCAGGGCAGCTCAAATCGAGCAAAACCGCAAGTCTGGGCTTCTCGCTTTCGGACTGCAGGTTCACATTGCGACCGGTTGAAGCCGTGGGTATCGCGGCATTTCAGCCCGCCCGAAAGCCTCACCAGCAACACGGGCACAGCACCTATTCCCAAGACGACTGATCTTTAGGCAATCGGCCATCTGGATCGTGAACTTCGACGCTGTCGCCTGCACCGAGGGTTGGCGCAAAGGCGGCGAGAATTGTTCCTCCGGCATGCTGATGCGATGGAAAGAGTGCCTGACCGTTCTCATGCAACCAGACGCCATAGAATGACGCGGCTATCATCGGCGTCGTCTTCATCGTCGGCCTGCCGCAAAGCCTGGATCTCCCTCCACAATACCATCGCCATACCCGGCCGCGACGCCCGCAACCCAAAGGGCCACCGTGTTGATCACGACGAGGAGCCTTCACAACGAAATCGACCTGCCGGGTTACGGAGCCAACCCGACCTTATAGCGTCCGGCCACTTGCCAGAACCAATTTTCATCGAGCTCGGTTCGACGTTCGGCCTCCGACAGTGCGGATTCTGCTGCCTCGAACAGGCCGAAGCACAGCTGGGAATCATCGTGGCGACCGTGGTAGGCAATGCCATCGGCTCCGACAGGATGACCCGCCAGAGCCTTCGACCAGGCCTGCGACGCGTCATATGGCAAACCCGCATGAGTCACTTCAGCCGTCGCGCCGAGGATTGCAAGTCCAGGACCGGTCATCCTGATCAGCCTCAGGTCCTTCTCCAAACGGATGCGGACATAGGCCTTGCGATGCAGGAAGGCAGGATCGATCAAAGAGTGTCCTGGCGAACGGAGGAATGTCTCTGCGAAGGCTCCGTGGATTTCCTGCGCCACGTAGAGCACGCCGTACGATCCGTCTGGCGCATTGAAGCGGCCGAGGTCGGACCGATCGAAATAGATAGGATCATATGCGGCTGTATAGAACCGATGGAGATCGGTTCCGTCCGGAAGCGTTATCAGCTCAGGGTGGCCCGAATGCAGATCGCTCGGCGGAAGCGGTGGCGTCACGCACCTTGCTCGCCATATCGGCGCGCCGCTTCCACAACGAGGGAGATATCGCCGGTCTTCAGGACGTCGATCGGCCTGCGGCTGCCGAGCCGCGCGTCAGGCCGCGCGAGGAAATTCAGGATCACCCAGGCGTTGTTTGTGGGTAATGCCTGGCGAACCTCCTTCAGGCCTGAGACGATCGAGCCATCGCGGTTGAACTGCAGCGTCGGATAGGCGCGCCGATTGCTGGGCCCGGGGACCGCCAGCAGGCTGCCGTCATTGACCCGCTTGTCGACCGCCTGACGAGAGACGCCTTGCATCAAGGTCCGGACCTGATCGAGGTCATAGGCGCCGCCGGCCTCCTCCAGGTCCTTCTGGGCGATCCTCACACCCTCGACCAATGCAAGACTGCGCGCATCGGGCTCGAACGCTGCTTGATTGATCACCGCCTTCTTTCCCGCGGAGCTTCCAGAGGTCACGACTTGGGCGGCGCTCTTGAGGCGTTCGCCGAGTGTTTCGCTGATCTTTCGCGTCGTCTCTGGCCTCGAAGATACGACGGCGACCTCAGCTCCTGCTGGCAATTTGAATCCGGCGAGCGCCTTCATAGGATCTCCCTTGACGACAAACACGGCCATGCTTTGACCGGCCCGTTTGCCGGCCGGCTGAAAGGAACCGGTTTGAGAGTTTGATTGAAGCTTCGGTGCCATTGGGTTGATCTCCTGAGCAAGAGATAAGCTCTTGAGGCAACTTTGTCAACTTCGACAACTTCAGCAAGTAAAGGCCAATCCCATCGAAGGCTGTCTCGCCCGACCCTCCAAAGCCGGCCTGACCGCGAACTCAGTGAGGCCGGCAAGGTTCAGTTTGAACGGAATCGAAAAGCCTGTGCGCTTGTCGCATTCACGATTGCCGCCGGCGATACTGTCGACAGCGTGCCATCATTTCCCGGTTCAGGCCACGGTCCTTGTGGAAATAGAACTGATAGACGGGGTTGGTGCCGCGCTGTGGCGTTTTTGGAGTGACGCTGGGTGGAATCTTATCAGCCGTACAGCTTGACTTGACGTCTCGGATCTTGGCGTCTTGATGCCACAGAGACAGCAAATGTGTTGCCTCAACAATTCTCGATCATGTGAATATGGATTGACGTGGTGAGGCAAGCAGGTGGGTCGTCCTTGCGACCGAAATGGGCAGCCAGTGCTTCAACTGCCGCTCGCACTTCAAGCGCCGGATCCTGATCGATGATGGCATCAATCAGGCCCTCGCGCATCAATTGGCGGCGTTCGTCGGTCAATTCGTGCGTGATGAAGACGATCTCATTCCTCCTCCCGAGAGCATTCATCGCGCTGACCACCGATCGCGCTCCCGCGGAAGCGTTGTAAATGCCTCGAATGCGAGGGTTGCCTTTCAAGGCATTAAAGACGAGGTCACCTGCCCTTTCCCCACGCTCCATGCTCTCGAGGACCCCTGCTATCTTGCACTGGGGATAGCGCTCGCGCAAAACCGCGCGAAAACCCATCTCGCGCTCCTCGTGGCCAATCATGCTGAGCATGCCGGAGATGACGACAATCTCACCCCCTTCCTCGCCAAGCAGGCGCCCCATCAAATCGCCTGCGACACGTCCTGCCTTCCTATTGTCTGGTCCAACATAAGCATATCTTTCGGCATCACGAATATCGGTCGCCAGAGTGATGACAGGCTTTCCGTTGCGGCCGAATGCCCTGAGCGCGGCTGCGATGTCCTCGTTCTGGGGGCTGACGATGACCAGTGCATCACAGCGCGAGGAGAGTGCATTTACCAGGGCGACCGTCGCCGCAGGCCGCGTTGGATCGATGTGGTGGACTTGAAACTGAAGATTATACTGGAGGAAATCCCTATTTGCGGCTTCAAAACTGTCCTGCACCGCGGCGTGAAACGGATTGGCGCGTGACTGAAGCAATACGGCGATGCGAAGGGTGCGAGCGGCTCTTTGATTTAGCGCCCGGTCGATCTTAAGCTTGCGCGCATATTCGAGCACGCGACGTTCCTTATCCTCGCTTACTCCGCCGCGGTTGTTGAGAACTCGGTCGACCGTGGACAGCGATACCCCTGCCGCAGCAGCCAGATCCCGCGCCGTCGGTTTTCCCATCACCCGATCCCCGTTTGAAGAAATCTCTTCAAAATTGACGTTCTCCTTCAGTAGCACTCGGCTAATCTGCAGGCAACGGGATGGAGGCGGAAACGGCGCCCGGCAAAAAGGGAGGAATCAATGACAGATCTCGCTGTCTTCGGCGCGGGTCGTATCGGGCATGTGCATGCGCTGAATGCCGCCAGCTTGCCTTCGGTGCGCGTAAAGTATCTCGTCGACCCGGTCGCAAGCGAGCAGCGGGCCGTCCTTGCGGCAAGGACCGGGGCGGACATCGTCTCGGCCGATACGGTGTTTTGCGACGCGTCGGTCGACGGGATCGTCATTGCCAGCTCGACCGATACGCATGCCGGGCTGCTCCTTCAGGCGGCCCGCGCCGGCAAGGCGATCTTCTGCGAGAAGCCTGTCAGCCTCGATTTCGTAACGGTGGAGGCCGTCACCAGCGCAGTCGAGACCTCCGGCGTTGTCTGCCTTCTGGCATTCCAGCGCCGCTATGATCCCGATTTCCGTTACGTGCGCGAGCGGATCGTCAGCGGTGAGGCGGGTGCCCTTGAGCACATCGTCATGCACACCCGCGATCCCGCGCCGCCGTCGCGCGCTTATGTCGAGCGCTCCGGCGGCATGTTCCGCGACCAGGCCATCCATGATTTCGACATGGCTCGCTATCTGCTCGGCGAGGACATTGCCACCGTCTACGCGGTCGGCAACTGTCTCATCGATCCCGAGATCGGCGCAGCCGGCGACATCGATACGGCGATGGTGACGCTGACCTCCGTCTCCGGCCGGTTCGTGCAGATGGTCAACTGCCGCCGCGCACCGTTCGGCTATGATCAACGGCTGGAAGTGCTGTGCTCGAAGGAGGTGCTCTATGTGGAGAACCGGCCGCAGCGTGGAGTGACCATCGCCAATGCCGACGGCTTTCGCGCCTCCGCCCCGATGAATTACTTCATCGAGCGCTTCGCCGATGCTTATCGCAATGAGATGGCGGCCTTTGTCTCCCTGATCGAAACCGGAGGCCGGCCGCTTGCCGGCATCCGGGACGGACTGGAGGCGCAGCGTATCGCCGAGGCGGCACTTGTCTCCATGCAGAGTGGCTTGCCCGTCCGCATCGGGCCGGACTGGCGACCTTAGCGCCTTCACTTCCATCTAGGAGGATACCATGACGAAAGAGAAATTGGCGACGCTGCCGGACGGGGTACGCCTTGCTGTAAGCCCGCTTTCCTGGGCCAATGACGTGCTCGAGGATCTCGGCGCTGATATAGCGGTCGAGACCTGCCTGGACGATGCCGCCCGTGCCGGCTACCAAGGCGTCGAGCTAGGGCGTAAGTTGCCGCGCAACCGCGAGGCGCTGGCGCCGCTCCTGGAAAGCCGTGGCCTTGCGCTCGCCTCAGGCTGGCATTCCGGAGAGCTTGCCGAGCGCGATGTCGAGGCTGAGATGGCCGCGGTTGCCGCCCACGCCGAACTCCTGCGCGCCATGGGGTCAACGGTGCTGGTCTACGGCGAGGTGGCGATGATGGCGCCCGGTGCGCCGCTTGATGCGCCGATGTCGGCACGGTGCGTGATGCCGAAGGAGAAGATCGCCGCTTATGCGGCACGGCTCACCGACTTCAGCGCACGGCTGGCCGGAGAATACGGCCTCGCGCTCGCCTATCACCATCACCTGATGATGGTGGCGGAAACATTTGATGAGGTCTCTGCCCTATTCGACAAGGCGGGATCGGCCGCCGGACTGCTGCTCGACACGGGCCATGCCGCTGCAGGCGGCTTCGACTACACCCGGCTGATCGAGCGCTTCGGGGACCGCATCGTCCATATCCACCTGAAGGACGTGCGCGGGCCGGTCATCGCACAGGTCCGTGCCGGCGACCTCAGCTTCAATGCCGGCGTGCGCAGGGGCATGTTCACTGTGCCCGGGGACGGAATCGTCGACTTCGCCCCGCTTGCAACCTTTGTTCGGCAAAGCGGCTATCAGGGCTGGCTGGTGGTCGAGGCGGAGCAGGATCCGGTGCTTGCCCCGCCGCTGCCGGCCGTCACCGCGGCCTTTCACCACATCCTCGACACCTTTGCTGCCTGAGCAGCTTCATCGGGAGAAAAATATGGGCAAGACAATCCTTAACATCGGCCTGATCGGCTCCGGATTCATGGGGCAGGCCCATGCCGATGCCTATCGCCGCGCGGGCATGCTCTACCGCGACCTGCCCGCCATTCCGCGCCTCTACCTGCTGGCTGATGCCACCGAGGAGCTGGCGGCCGGGGCCGCTGCCCGCTACGGTTTCGAGAGGAGCACGGGCGACTGGCGCAAGCTGGTCGAGGACCCCGAGGTGGACATCGTCGACATTACCTCGCCCAACGCCATGCATCATGAGATGGCGCTCGCCGCAATTGCGGCCGGCAAGCATGTCTATTGCGAAAAGCCTCTCTCGGTTACGTTGGCGCAAGCCGAAGAGATGGCCGCCGCCGCAAGGCGCAAGGGCGTCAAGACCATGGTCGCCTTCAACAATATCAAGACGCCCGCCGCCATGCTCGCCAAGCACTTGATCGACAGGGGCGACATCGGAGTGCCGATGCGGTTCCGGGGCTGGTTCGACCAGGGCTTCTTCAACGATCCGGACCTGCCGTTTTCCTGGCGCTGCTCACGCAAGGACGCCGGCTCCGGCGCGCTCGGCGACCTCGGCAGCCATGTGATTTCCGTCGCGCAGTATCTGATGGGCGACGTCGACAATGTCATCGCGCAGACGCAGACCTTCTTTCCGACCCGGCCGGTTCCGCAAGGCGGCTCCGGCTACGGTGCAAAAGCCGGTAGCGACGCACCGCGCGCGGTGGTGGAAAACGAGGATCAGATCCAGACGCTCGTTCGCTTCAAAAGCGGCGCCGGCGGCACGATCGAAGCGTCGCGCGTGGCAGCGGGAAAGGTCTTCGGCATCTACTGGGAAGTGTCGGGCACGGAAGGCACGATCATCATGGACGGCGAGCGGTTCAACGAGCTGAAGATCGCGCGCTTCAACGATGCGAAGCCCGACCGCGGCTTCAAGACGATCTATGCCGGCAGCCAGGTTCCGCAGTTTTCCGCCTTCTTCGGCTTCGACTTCGCCGGCGGCGGCCTCGGCTACTTCGACGTCAAGGTCATCGAGGTGCGCGACTTGATCGAGGGCATCGTCAACGCGCCGGACTGCTTCCCGAACTTCGAGTTCGGCCTTGCCAACGAGCGCATCATCGACGCGATAGAACGGTCGCTGGAGAAGAAGACCTGGCAGCCGATCGCCGGCTGAGCGACGGGCGCTCACTGATCATGGGAGGATAAAAAGACATGTCGTTTCCGCAAACCCTGCCCGCCGCGCGGACCCTGTCCGCCATGGACGCCCCGCCGCTTCGCTGGGGCATTCTCGGCTCCGGCTGGATCGCCGCCAAGTTCACGGAATCGGTCACGGCTCATACGCGGCAGGATATTGCCGCCGTCGGTTCGCGATCGCGCGCCGCGGCGGATGCATTTGCCGCGCAGTGGGGGATCGCACGGGCCTATGACAGCTACGAGGCGCTCGTCACCGCCGACGATCTTGACGTCATCTATGTAGCGACGCCGCACAATCTGCATCACGCACATGTGCTGTTGGCGATCGAGGCGGGGAAACATGTGCTCGTCGAGAAGCCTATGGCACTCAACTGCGCACAGGCCGAAGGCATGGTCGAAGCCGCCCGCCGCAAAGGGGTTTTCTTCGCAGAAGCACTGTGGACCTATTTCCTGCCGAAATTCGATGTGCTGGAACAGCTGCTGGATGCTGGAGCAATCGGAGACATCCTGTCTGTTTACACCGAGTACGGCGAATATCTGCCGCGCAATCACCGGATTTTCGACGCGCGCCTTGCCGGCGGACCACTTCTTGACCTCGGCACCTATCCGGTCTCGCTGCTGGCAAAACTTCTTGGCGTACCAAAGAAGGTCGTAGGCATCGGACAGGCCGATTCCGCCGGCGTCAACGGGCAGCTGTCGGTCGTTCTCGCCAACGCCAGAGGAGCGCTCGGCACGATGTCGACCACGCTCTACGGCTTCACCCCGACGAACGCTGCCATCCTCGGAACCAGTGGGTCGATCCGGTTCAACACGGAATTCCACCTGCCTGGCTCCTTCGAAGTCTGGTCATTGGATGGATCCACCCGGCTCCAATATGACGAGCCCAGGGGTGCGCATTTCGAGGGCCTCTACTATGAAGCTGCGGCCGTCGCATGGGCGATTTCGGAAGGACAACTGGAAAGCGTCTGCCGGCCGCTTGATGCATCGCTTGGGACGATGGAAACACTCGACGCGATCCGCAATGCTGTCGGTATAAGCTTCACCGAAGCGGGGCTGAGCGAATAAAACACAACGAAGCGACGGGTCATACAGTGTTCGCTGCGTTCTGTCGGGTCTGTCGCGTGCAGATTGCCAAGGCTTCGCTGAGCGCGATCCCAGCCGTGGCCAGTAAAAGCCCATCATGGCGAGACTCGATCACCCTGAACCTGACCGACGCGAGTTCCGACAATGGCGAAAAGTTGGAGTCCGTCAGAGCAATGACGGGAACTCTTCGATCCGATAGGTTTGAGGCATGTGCCGTCGTTTCCTCAGCATAGGGCGCGCAACTGATGATGACTGCCGCATCGTCCGGCGTTGCAAATGCGAGCACATCGTCGCCGCCGACAATGTCGGTCAGCAAGGTCGAACGAATTCTCAATCGGGTCAGGCAATGTTGAAGCAAGGCAGCCATCGGAAAAGTGCCGTTCCCCGCAAGGATGAACACGCAGTTGGCTGAGGAAAGAATTTCCGCTGCAGCTTTGATATCAGCCACGCGGATTGATTTGGATAATGTTTCGAGCGAATGATGACAGGCCTCTATCGTGTCATAGAACACCTGCGCTTCGCGTGCGACACCTTCCCGTCCTGATCGGCGGCTTCCGCTTCTTTCGCCTGGCGCGATCTTTGCGCGGACAGCCTCTCGAAAAATCGCTTGTAGTGTGCTGAAGCCGTCATAACCGAGGAACTGGGCGAAACGTATCAGGGTTGAAGGCGTTACCTGCGCAGCAGTTGCAATGGAGGCGATCGAGCCCAACGCAACCTCATCAGGATTATCGAGAACATGGCGCGCAACTTGGGCAAGACGCTTCGGAAACAGCGCGTGCTTGGCATTGATTAGGGACCGCAATTCTTCGAAATCTTCTGGCGGCCGTCGGTATTCGCTGCTCATTCGATCCCCCAAACAAACATTCGGTTCGCTTCGATGATGCCTGACGGTGCGTAGGCGGATCCTTCAAAAGTCTTCATAATTCGCCGGTGACGAACTGCGCTACTCCCGCGCCAAAGGACCAATCTTCATCGGTATTTTCCACGAACGACACCATGATGTCAGAGGCAGAAATCCCGCATTTTTCCTCGAGTTGCGCGGCCAAGCCTTGGTAGAAGGAAAGCTTTTCCGTCCTGGAGCGAGGCCGCGAGACGACTTCGACAAGGACGAAATTCTGCGTTCGCTCAAACCCAAGGCCAGTATCCAGAGCACGAAAATGCGAAGCCTCGTGTTCGAAGACCCATTGATAGCGGTCACGTTCTGGCACACTGAAGGCGGCCAGCATCACCTCATGCACCGTATCGAGTAGCAGCCCGACTTCGGCTTCGGAGCGGCCTTTTTGTATGTGAAGCTTGATGAGGGGCAAGGGAGATCCTATTGACGAGCGCCCCTTGAGGCACTGCGGGTTATTTACCTAGCGTGCATCACGATCGATGATCCATTGGACCGCCGGATCAGAAACGAAGCGCCAATTGCGCAAAGGGCCCGCCATGACGTTGAGGTAATACATTTCAAACCCGTAGGGCGCGCCGCAGGGGTGATGACCGCGAGGGACGAGCACCACGTCGTGGTTTTTCACCGCGATCGTCTCGTCAAGCGAGCCGTCATCGGTGTAGACCCGTTGCACGCCAAAACCCTGCTCCGGATTGAGCCGGTGATAGTAGGTTTCTTCGAGATAAGTGATCCGCGGGAAGTCGTCCTCGTCGTGACGGTGGCTCGGATAGGAAGACCAGTTCCCGGCCGGCGTGAAGACCTCCGTCACCAGCAGGCTGTCGCAATAGTCCTCGGCCTCCATCGCGATGTTGTTGATGAAACGCTGGTTGGCGCCCACCCCACGCGGCGTAAGCTGGATGCCGTCCGGGCCAATGCGTCGTGCCTTGTGGCCACCCTTGCCGGGGGCAAGGCAGACTCCGAGCGTGCAATCGGTCGTGGCGCGCGCTTCCCACTGCTCGCCATTCGGCACGTAGAGGCAATGGGGCGGGGTCTTCGCGAAGACATTCATGCGTTCGCCCAGTTCACCCCAGTCCTTGCCGGCCGCGGTGAAGCGGGCCTTGCCCTCGACCATGACCACGACCGCTTCCATGCCGCCGGTCGCCTCGCCGACGGTTTCGCCTTCCCGCAGGCGGTAGAGGCTGAAGCCGACATAGCGCCAGCCCGCCGATTGCGGGGTAATCTCGTGAACCTTGCCATGACTGCCGAACGGTCGGCGCAGGAGAATGCTCATTGCGCTTTTTCCTTATCCGGCTGCTCGGGCGGCGGACTTGTCCAGTCCAACGTCACGGGCGATCGACTTCAACGCCTTCAGGCCCATGTTCTGGTAGTGAAAGGGCTCGCGAACCGCGCTGTCCTGCTCGGCCTCGATCACCAGCCAGCCCGAATAGTCATGGTCGGCCGCAACCTTCAGCACCGGCGCGAAATCGACGCAGCCTTCCGGATCGCCAGGAACCGTGAACACGCCCCGGCGCACGCCTTCGAGGAAGGAGAGGTTTTCGGAACGGACCTGCTTCATGATTTCCGGACGGATGTTCTTTGCATGGATATGCGTCACGCGGCCCATGTATTTCTTCGCCACTTCCTCCGGGTTCGCCCCACCGAAGGTGCAATGGCCGGTGTCGAGCAGAAGACGGGTGTAGGGGCCAGCCATCGTCATGAAACGGTCGATGTCGGCAGCGCTCTCGATGATCGTGCCCATGTGATGGTGATAGCCCATCTTGACGCCCTGATCGGCAGCATACTTGGAAAGCGCCTCATAGCCTTCGGAGAAGCGCTTCCACTGTTCGTCGTTCATGACCGGGCGGTCGTTGACCGGCGTTCCGTCGCTGCCGTGAACGGTGTTGGAGCATTCGCAGGCATTGATGTGGTCGCCGCCGGCAGCCTTCGTCATGTCGATGAACTTCTGCAGCGCCGCCTTCTCGGTGATGATGTCATTCACCAGAAGGTTAGTGGAATGCCAGCCGCCAACGAAGCGCAGGGCGAACTCGCCGAGCTTGGCCTTCAGCGCGCCGCCCTCGTCGGGCATCTTGTGGCCCTTCTCGATGCCGTCGAACCCGATCTTGCGGCAATCCGACAGGCAATCCTCCAGCGTCAGATGCGCGCCGATCGTCTGGTCGTCGTCGTTGGACCAGGCAATGGGGTTTGTTCCGTAAAATATCATGGTTCGGTCCTTCCAGGCATTGTCGCGAGGGTTAGTTGATGCGTTGGCGGGCCACGTTCGCCTCATAGTGCGCGCGGGCCTTCTTGAGCTTTTCGGTCGAGCCGACTTCCGGCACGGCGACATCCCACCAGGCGCCGCCGATACCGGCTCCGGTTTCCGCTTCCGTATCTATGACGATCACCGTGGGAATGTCCCGGCTGCGCGCCAAGACGATCTCGGTTTCGAGCTGCGCGATGTCGGCGGCCTTGACGGCATATGCGCCCATCGAGGTCGCATGCGCGACGAAGTCGATCTCCGGCTGGGTCTCGACATTGCAGTCCTTGTACATGTTATTGAACTCAGCACCGCCGCATTCCTGCTGCAGACGGTTGATGCAGCCATAGCCGCGATTGTCCGTCAGCACGATGGTGAAGGGCACGCGCAGCATGACGGCCGTCGCGAGCTCGGAATTTGCCATCATGTAGCTGCCGTCGCCGACGAAGCACACGACTTCCTTTTCCGGTGCCGCGAGCTTGATGCCGAAAGCGCCGGCGACCTCGTATCCCATGCAGGAATAGCCGTATTCCATGTGATAGCCGCCGGCGGCCGCCCGCCACAGCACCTGTAGGGCGCCGGGCATGGTGCCGGCAGCGCACATGGCAACCGTCTTTGGACCCGCAATACGCTGCACCGCGCCAATGACCTGGGCATCGGACGGCCGGAAGTTCGGCTTCGGCGTTCCGGGGGCCGCTGTGACGGTATCGGTCGCCTTGAACCAGGCCTCGCGCGCGGCGAAATCCGGATCGGCGAAACGGTGCGAACCGAGCGCAGTGGAAATGCGCCCCAGCGCCACCTTGGCGTCGGAGACCAGCGGGATGGCGCCGCGCTTGGCCGCGTCGTAGCCGGCGAGGTTGATCGAGACGAGCTTGCGGCTCGGATTGCTGAAGATCGCCCAGCTGCCGGTCGTGAAGTCCTGGAAGCGGGTGCCGACGCCAAGGATCAGGTCGGCTTTGGCGGCGATCTTGTTGCCACAATCGGTGCCGGTGACGCCCGGCGAGCCGAAGTTGAGCCTTTCTTGCCAGTCGATTGCACCCTTGCCGGCCTGCGTCTCGACGATCGGTATATTGTGCGCCTTGGCGAAGGCGAGCAGATCGGCTTCCGCGCCGGAATACAGCACGCCGCCACCTGCGACGATGACCGGGTGTGAAGAGGCCTTTAGCACTGCGACGACATCGTCGACTTCGCGCGGATCAGGTTCTGGACGACGGATGCGCCACGTCTTCGGCTCAAAGAAGCTTTCCGGCCAGTCGTAAGCCTCGGCCTGCACGTCCTGACAAAATGCAAGTGTGACCGGGCCGCAATTTGCGGGATCGGTCATCACTTGCATCGCGCGAGGCAGGACGGTCAGCAGATGCTCGGGACGGGTGATGCGGTCGAAATAGCGGCTGACCGGACGGAAGCAGTCCGTCACGGTGACAGTGCCGTCATCGAAATCCTCGATCTGCTGGAGAACCGGGTCAGGGCGACGGTTGGCGAAGACATCGCCGGGGATGAATAATACGGGCAGGCGGTTCACATGGGCGAGCGCTGCAGCCGTCACCATGTTCGTCGCACCCGGACCGATGGACGAGGTAATCGCCATAGCCTTGCGCCGGCGCTTGGTCTTGGCATAAGCGATCGCCGCATGGGCCATGGTCTGCTCGTTCTGGCCACGCCGGGTGGGCAGTTCATCGCCAATGCCATGCAGAGCCTCGCCAATTCCGGCGACGTTGCCGTGGCCGAAGATCGCCCAGACGCCTTCGATGAAGCGCTCCTGCTCCTCAGTCATCTGTACGGCCAGCCAGCGGAACATGGCCTGTGCTGCCGTAAGGCGAATGGTTCCCGTCATGTCACACCCTCCTGCGCGACGGTCCCGCCGCGTTATTGTCCTGGCTTGCGCTGCGCGCTTCGTCCCAGATTGTGCAGAGCCGCTGATAGCGGGTCTGCATATCCTCGATCGCCTCAGCATCCGTGATGGTGCCAGCAAGCCAGTCGCGTGCGGCCTGCGCGAAAATCGTGCGCCCGACCGCAAAGCCCTTCACCAGCGGGAAGCCTGCCGCAACCTTGAAGCTCGCGGCGAGTTCGGCCTCCGGCGCGTCGAGACCGAGCACCACGATGCCGCGCGTGTGCGGATCGTTTTCATTGATCGCAGCGCAAGCCTTTTCCCAGGCGGCACTGCTGGCCATCGGCTCAAGCTTCCACCAGTCCGGATAGATGCCGATCTCGTAGAACCGCCGGATCAGGGTTGCCGTCGTGTCGTCATCGACCGGGCCGACCTTGGACGGAATGATTTCGAGCAGGAATTCCAGCCGGTTGCGACGGGCCGCCGCGACCAGCCGCTTGATCGTCTCTTCCTGCGAAGCTCGCATCTCTGCACCGTCGTCGGGATGGCAGAAGCACAAGACCTTGACGACGTTTTCAAGTGCCCACTCGTCAAGTCCGCCGAAGTCGGGGCCAAGTTCGGGTTCCAGCGTCAGCGGACGCGAGCCCGGCCATTCGACCGGTCGGCCGACCCAAAGGCCCGTGCCTGACGCGGCGTGAAGTGCACGGCGGCCAAGGCGGTTGTCACAGAGGATGCCATAGCCCGGTCGGCCGCCCTGAACCTTAAGGGCCGCCTTCAGGCAGAGTTCTTTGAAACGGCCGATCTTTTCGGGCGTGGCACCTGCCATGGCCTCCAGCTGCATGCGGTGGTCGAAGGCGAAGACGCGCATGGTCGACCAGTCATTGTGGCGGTTGGTCGCCCAGTGGATCTGCTCGAGTTCCGCATCCTTGCGCAGCGCCTTGTCTTTGATGCCGCGCTTCAGGAAAAAGTCGAGCTCCTCCAACGACGGATAGGCCGGCGTGCAGCCATGGCGGCTGACGGCGAAGGCGCCGCAGGCGTTGGCATACTGAAGCGCGCGTGGCCAGGGCGCATCCTCCAGCCAGCCCTTGATGAGGCCTGACATGAAGCCATCGCCTGCGCCGAGAACGTTGAAAACCTCGATCGGATAGCCGGGGCCGCTTTCTCCCTCGTCGAGCGTATCCGGTATCGCACCGGCAAGGGCGACCGCGCCGGCCGCGCCGCGCTTGCAGACGAGCGTGGCGGTGGAGGCGGCACGCACGGCACGCAGAGCCTCGATGGTGTTCGTCGAGCCGCCGGCGATATGGAATTCCTCCTCCGTGCCGACGATCAGGTCGAAGAGACGCAGCGTCGATTGCAGTTTGGCGGTCACCTTGCCGGATTCGACGAAGCGGCTCTCGCCGTCGCCATGGCCTGCCACGCCCCAGAGGTTCGGACGGTAATCTATGTCGAGCGCGGTCCGCGCGCCATGTTTGCGCGCGAGCTCCAGCGCCTTGAGCACGGCCTTTTCCGTGCGCGGATGGCTGAGATGGGTACCGGTCGCGACGACCGAGCGGGAGCGAGCGATCAGCGCCTCGTCGATATCGTCTTCGCAGAGCGCCATGTCGGCGCAGTTCTCGCGGTAGAAGATCAACGGAAAGCGGTCCTCGTCCCGGATGCCGAGGAGCACGAGAGCCGTTAGCCGCTCGGGGTCGGTCTTGACCCCGGTGACGTCGACGCCTTCGCGTGCAAGCTCCTCGCGAATGAATCGGCCCATGTGCTCGTCGCCGACGCGGGTGATCAGCGCCGAGCGCAGGCCGAGCCGGGCGGTGCCGGCAGCCATGTTGGTCGGCGAGCCGCCGATATATTTGTGGAACGACCCCATGTCTTCCAGCCGGCCGCCGATCTGTACCCCGTAAAGATCCACGGACGAGCGTCCGATCGTGATGACATCCAATGACTTGTTCATTTCTTCCTCCGGCACCGGGCTGCTTGCCTAACGTGCATGCTGCCTGCGCCGCTCGAGGCGCAGGCAGCGGGTTGTCGGCTCAGAGCTTGCCCGAGACGTAGCTGATGCTCTCGCGCACGGCGGTTTCCGGATCTGCCAGAACATGCACTTCCTCGGCAAATGGCTCGAAGCTGTAGGGGCCGTCGAAGCCTGCGGCGATGAGCGCCTTGATCTGCGGAATGTTCTCGAGCCGATCTTTGGCATCGACGAGCACGCGGTGGGCGTCGAGCATGTCGTCCACGGCGACATTCGGATCGACGACGCCGGAGATGTGGACCAGACCCGTCCTTTCCGGGAAGAACTCTGTCTCGCCGGCCAGGTGGTGATGGAAGGTATCGTGCACGAGTTTGTAGATGCCGCCTCCTTCAGCCGCGTCGATGGCGCGAAGCGCTTCCTTCTTGGTCCGCAGCGAGGAGATCGGAAAGCCGAGAGGTTCGACCAGGCCCGTCAGTCCGCGCTCCTCAAGGATGGGCTTCATGGCCTTCAGCGCCGCGACGAGATCATCGAATGACACTTTCGTGCCGTCGTTTAGCGGGCACATGACAAGCGCCTTGGCGCCGGAAGCGGCCGCATAGTCGGCGAGCGCCACAGCCTTCTTCGGTAAGTCACCCGACCAGACGTTGAACGGATAGAGCGCGTTGATCGAGATGATCGTGACGCCGGCGCTCGCTGCGGCCTCTTTGACGACTTCAGGCTTCACCGTCCCGACGATGTCGGGAAGATCGTTGCGGATCTCGACCTCCGTCAGACCGAGATTGCGAGCCGCCGCAAAGAAGTTTTCAAGCGACAGCTTGGGCGCGGTGATGTGGTTGATGGCAAAACGCATGGAGGACCTCAGTTGTAAAGCGCAGGGCGAGTGGGAAGATTGATCGCGACTGCGGCACCCTCTGCCTCCTGCGCGGCTACGCAGGCATCGGATGTGATTGCCGCCACATAACCGTCCCAGGAGTTCGGGCCAGCCGCCGTGCCTTTGGCAGCGGCATTGATGAAGTCCTGCAGTTCAACGTCGTAGCTGGCGATGAAGCGATCCTTCCAATCGGTGAGGATATCGTTTTGAAGCTTGGCGCCGAGACGCGTCTGGATCGCCATAGGCTCAGGCAGAGTGGCGACACCGTCTTCGCCGACGACCTCGCACTGAATGTCGTAGCCGTAGTGGCAGTTGACGAAGATTTCGACATCGATGATCGTTCCCTTGGCAGTCTCCAGAATGACAATCTGGGGATCCCTAAGCCTGACATGACTGCGCGCTGCCGAACGCGGAAACAGCACACGAGCGGAAACGTAGTCGTCGTCCAATAGCCAGCGCAGCACGTCGATTTCGTGGATCATCGTGTCGTGGATGGCCATCGGGGTTACATACTGCTCGGGGACGGCTGGGTTGCGATGGGCGGCATGAACCATGATCGGCGCACCGATCTTGGTATCCACGAACTGCTTCAAGGCGACATAACCCGCATCATATCTGCGCATGAAACCGACCTGTACAAGTCGTTTGCCGTGCGCAACTTCGGCATCGACGATGCGCTTGGCGCCATCGGCGGTCGTCGCCAGCGGCTTTTCGCAGAAGCATGGCTTACCGGCAGCGATCGCCGCCAGGACATATTGTTCGTGAGTGGCACCCCAAGACGTGACAAGCACAGCGTCAACATCGGGCGAGGAAATCAGTTCCTCCCCGGTGGTGAAAATTGCAGCATCAGGCGCAATGTCGCTTTTCACGGCTTCGGCCGAGGCGCGGTTCACGTCGCTCAACGCGACGACTGTCGCCCCGCCAAGAACCTGATTGATACGGCGTGCATGGTCTCGGCCGATTGCACCGGTGCCGATGACACCTATTCTAACAGTCATTTGGAAAGCCTCACTTTCGGTACTTTTTGATGTAATTGTTCATTTCGCTACACATGAACCGCCCGGACTCGTCCGCCTTGTCCTCCCAGGCGAAGACGCAGGAGGTCATAATACCGTCAAAGCCGATATCGGCGAGCGTGCCGAAGAAGTCGTCCCAGGGAACCTCGCCTTGGCCGATATTGAGATGTTGGTGAACACGCGCTTGGGTACCCGGCGGGTTGAGAATATAGCGCAGACCCGAAGACGCTTTGTGATTGAATGTATCGCCCACATGAACGTGCGCGAGAACGTCCTTTGCCTCGCGCAGCATCGCCTTGGTATCATCGCCAAAGTAAAAGGTGTGCGGGGCGCAATAGAGGAACTTGACGTTCTTCGAATTCACCGTGCGGATGATGTCGAGCGCGGGCTGCAAGGTTTCGCACCAATCTTCGGGATGCGGCTCGACGTGTAAATTGATGTTCTCACGTTCGAAGATCGGTACAAGTTCCTCCATCGAGCGCCACCATGCGTCTTCACAGGCCTCGATCATCGACCCGGTGTGGCAGCAGTAGCACGAGCCCTTGTCGGGGTGCGGACCACGCCCGAATTCCGAGTTCATCGTATCGACTTCCATCTCCACCGCGATTTCGATGGCCCGCTTCCAGTGACGCACAGCGGCCTGACGCTCAGTCTCGTCATTCGAGGCCCAGCGATACATCGGCAAGAGTGAGGCGATCTTCACGTCCTCGGCGGCCAGCGCCTTCTTGAAGGTTTTGATACGCTCAGGGAAAACCCGTGGAGCCTTGAACCACTCCAGAAAATCGGCGCGGGGGCTAAGTTCAATCCATTCATAGCCGAGCTCACGGACCTTCCGCGGCAGCTCTTCGAGGCTGAGATGACGATGCATAAACGGGTCAAGGGCGATACGCATATGTTGGTTCCTTCGTGGTTTAGCGACATGCCTTAGAAGGCGTCGATTGGTGGGGCCGCGGGATCCGGGAGGAGATCGACCGCGGCCCGGCCGTCATTTTTGGTAGGCGGCCATGTTGTCGGGGGTGACGAGTTCGAACGGTACCCAAAGGGTGCGCTCGCTGGCCTGCTTTCCTGCCAACTTGACAGCCGTCTGGACTGCGGCTTCGCCTTGCTTTGTTGCGTTCTGGAAAACCGTCGCGTCGATGTCTCCGGCCTTCATGGCGGCCAGTCCATCTGGTGTAGCATCGATGCCGGTGATGACAACGTCGTTCATCGCGACGCCGGCCGCCTTCAAAGCCTGAGCCGCGCCAATGGCCATCTCGTCATTATTGGCAACCACCGCATCGAACTTCAGCCCAGCCGTCAGCCAGGAAGACACGATATCCTGCGCCTGGGTCCTGTTCCAGTTCGCTGTCTGCTTTTCGACGATATCGATCCGGCAATCGGGTTGAGAAAAGACGGCCTCGACATCCTTTGTGCGCACAAGGGCTGCATGGTTTTCAAGCGGCCCCATCAGAATGACGGCGCGACCCTTGCCGCCCAGTAGCTCGCAGGCGGCTTTCGCTTCCATCGTGCCGGAATCGAGTTCATTGGAACCGACAAAGGCTGTGCCTTCCGGCAATCCCGAAGCGAGTTCGGCCGGCGGATGGTTGACGTAGACGAGCGGGATCTTTGCATCAGCTGCCACCCGTGTGATCGCGGCCGTCGAGTCGCCGTCAACGGCATTCACGATGATTGCATCAACACCGTTGGCAATGAAGTTTTGGATTTGGTTGAGCTGTTTCGCAGGATCGAGTTGAGCGTCCTCTGTCAGGAGTTCGACATTTTTCTCCCGTTTTGCTTCATCGCGGATTCCGTTCAGCAGAATCGTCAGAAATGGGTTATCGAACGACGTCATTGTCACCGCCACGCGCGTACCAGCAAAGGCCGGCGCGGCTAGAAGGCAAAGCGCGGTCGTTATGAGCAGCTTCTTCATTTCGGGTCGTCCTATCTTCGCCTGTCGAAGACAGAGGGCGGCAGGGCCGCCCATCCGTCAGCTCTTCTTGATACGCTTGCGTTGGCGATAGACGTCGGCGACGACAGCCGCCACAATGATCGCGCCCTTCAGCATTTCCTGGTAATAAGCGTCCAGCCGCAGGAAGGTGAAACCGGAGATAATCACGCCGAAGATCACCATTCCGATCATCGTGCCAATGACCGATCCGCGGCCGCCGGAGAGCGAAACGCCGCCAATGACAGCCATTGCAATCGCATCAAGCTCGTACATAGAGCCCATGCCGGCCTGCGCGGTCAGACCTCGGGCAGCGACGACAATACCAGCAAGGCCAGACAACAAGCCGGCTACGGCATAAATCTTGACGGTGTGACGCTCGACATTGATACCCGACACCCGCGCCGCCTGGGGATTGGCGCCGACGGCATAGGTGAACTTGCCGTAGCGAGTATAGCGCAGAACGATGTGCAGGATCGCTGCGACCGCTAGGAAGATAAAGATGGGGGCCAAACCTTTTCCGAGTGCAGCGAAACTGTCGGTCGGAAAGCTGATCGGCTGCCCCTTCGTGTACCACTTGGCAAAGCCTCGAGCCGTGACCATCATACCCAGGGTGGCGATGAAGGGGGGGATTTTCGTGTACGCTATCAAAAGGCCGTTGATCGCGCCACAGAGCAGACCGACGACCAAGCCCACCGCAACCGGCAGGATTACCGGCAGATCAGTCAAGTGGGGGTAGACTGCTCGATCATACGTGCCGACCTGCGCCAGGCTCATGGATATCATGGCAGTCGCACCGACGATCGAGCCGGAACTCAGGTCGATCCCGCCAGAGATAATGACCTGGGTCACACCGATCGCGATAATGCCCACGACCGATACCTGGAGAATCATAATCGAGAGGCGTTGAGTATTGGCAAGGAAGCTCTGGCCTTGCAGGATCCAGCCCAGAATCTCGAATGTCAGCGAGATGCCGACAAGAATCAGCAGGATGCTCAGTTCCGCCGGCACGCGTCGCCGGGGTTGGGTGGCCTGCAATGCCGATTGTGATGTCGCGTTCGTCATAAGATCTTTCCTCCCGTAATGAACACTAGCGTGCTGCGAGGTTCATTATCTTCACTTGAGTTGCCTCGGCGCGATCAAGAAATCCCGAAACATGCCCTTCATGCATGACCATGATCCGGTCGCTCATCCCGAGGACCTCCGGCAATTCAGATGAGATCATCAGGACCGCCACACCTTCGGCGGCAAGGGCCGTTATCAGGCGATGAATCTCCGCTTTGGCGCCGACATCGATGCCGCGAGTTGGCTCGTCGAGGATCAGAATCCGCGGTTTGGTCAGAAGCCAGCGTGCGATCAAGAGTTTCTGCTGGTTTCCGCCCGAAAGATTCTCGACGGTCTCCTGGAGGTTCGGCGTCTTGACGCGAAGCTTGGCGGCCATTTCCTCCGAGAGTCGTGTCACTGTTGCTTGATCGACGAAGCCGGCTTTGACGTGCGACCGCGTGATCAGCGCGGATTGAATGTTTTCAAGGCAATTCAGTATCAGGAAGCAGCCCGTTTCCTTTCGATCCTCGGTCAGAAAGGCCATACCATGGGCCATGGCCGCGCTCGGACTGTCGATCTTTACCGGCGTGCCATCGATCACGATCTCGCCTGACGCTGCCGGTTGAACACCAAACAGCGCTTCAGCGACGTTGGAGCGCTTCGAGCCCACGAGACCCGCAAGGCCGAGGATCTCCCCTCGCCGGACCAAAAACGATATGTCATGGAAGACGCCGGGAATCGTCAAATTCCGAACATCAAGAGCGACATCGCCGATCGGGCAGTCGATCTTGGGAAACATGTTGGTGATCTCGCGCCCGACCATCATGCGGATGATGTCGTCGCGCGTCACATCCTTTGAGGAATGTGTCCCGACATATTTCCCGTCGCGAAATACGGTAAATTCGTCGGCGATCTCAAAGAGTTCATTCATTTTATGGGTAATGTAGACGATGCCTATGCCGCGCGAGCGGAGGTCACGTATGATCGTAAAGAGATGCTCAACTTCACGATCTGTCAGCGCCGATGTCGGCTCGTCCATGATGAGGACAGAGGATTCGTAGCTGACTGCGCGCGCAATCTCGACCATCTGTTTTTGAGCTACCGTCAATTCGGACACTTGAGCTCGTGGATCGAGTACGATGTTCAGGCGAGCAAAAAGCTCCTCCGTCATCGTCACCATCTTGGAATGGTCGATGAGTCCAAGGCGGTTCTTGGGCTCGCGTCTGATCCAGATGTTCTCCGCCACTGTCATCCAGTTCATCAACTGGAGCTCCTGGTGGATCATCGCGATCCCTTGCTCCAGCGCGTCAAGCGGTGACTTCAGCACTGTCGGGACACCGCGAAGACGTATTTCACCAGCGTCTGGCTGGTATATCCCGGCGATGATTTTCATGAGCGTCGACTTGCCAGCACCGTTTTCGCCCATCAATGCATGGACAGTTCCAGGTCTGACGCGAAGCTGCACGTTGTCGAGCGCCAGAACACCCGGGAACTCTTTGCGAATACCCTCGATTGCAAGCAGGCCGTCGGCTTCCGTGGCCTCGAGTACGCGCTTGATAGCTGCCGCTGTGGTGGGACTTACCATGGCCTATCCTCCATCGCTCGGAAATCGAAAGAGGCGGCTATCCGCCTCCTTCGACGCTAAGATCTGTGTTAGTTCTTGGCCTGGTAGTCTTTGAGATTTGCCGGCGTAACGAGTTCGAACGGCACATAGCCCTTCTTTTCGACCGTCTCGCCGCGCGCAACCTTCAGGGCCGCATCTACCGCGCCCTTTCCCTGCCCCGCAGCGTTCTGGAAGACGGTGACATCGAGGTCGCCAGCGGCCATGGCCGAAAGCGCGTCTTGAGTGGCGTCCACCCCGGAGACAATCACGTCTTTCATGTCTTTTCCGGCAGCTTTCAGCGACTGGATCGCGCCAATTGCCATCTCATCGTTGTTGGCAATGACAGCGTCAAACTCCACGCCGGCAGATAGCCAGTTGGTCATCAGGTCGGCGCCCTGTGTACGCGACCAGTTGGCGGTCTGCTCCTCGACGATCTTGATGAAACTGCACTCGGGTGTCGCAATCACGTCCTTGATGTCCTGCGTGCGCATGCGGGCGGCCTGGTTGGAGAGCTCGCCCATCATGACGACGGCTTTCGCCTCTGTCTTCCCAGCCTCCTTCAGAAGGCGGCAAACTTCCTTGGTTTCGAGCGTTCCGGACTCTTTTTCGTCGGAAGCCACGAAGGCCTGCTTTTCGGGAAGCTGGTCCACGTTGACTGGCTGACGGTTGACATAAATCAAAGGAATACCTGCCGCATCGGCAGCCTGCGAGAGCGCAACGGTCGCATCCGTATCAACTGGATTGACGATAATGGCGTCGACGCCGGAGGCGACAAAGTTCTGGACCTGGCTCAGCTGCTTGCCAACGTCGTTTTGCGCATCCTCGATCTGAAGTGTAACGCCGTCCTGGGTCTTGGCGTATTCGGTCATGCCGTTTCGAAGAACCGTGAGAAAATTATCGTCGAAGAGCGCCATCGAGACGCCGATCGTCTCGGCCGAGGCGGTCGTCGCCAACATGCTGGCGAAAGCTGCAATAATCAGGTGCTTTTTCATTTCATTCTCCTCCAGAGGTTATCGCGGGGCCAAAAGCCCCAGGTCAGTCATTTGGCAACAACAATTCGCTGACGAAGATCCATGATCTCCATCATCGGTTGGTCAGGATTTGAGTTATCCCGGTGGGGCAGCCTCCTGTCTCCACCACCCGGCAGGACAATTTCCTAGTGGAGGGCCGTCGTCAACGTCTCTTGACGGCTACCGGCTATCAGCGCTGATAGAAACAATGCAGTCGCGCATGATAGAATCCATCAAACCATCACAGACTCTCAGGCACCCAAAGCTGTGCTGGGAGGAAGCGTTGTCCCGGCGTCTCTGCCATGCCGTGTTCGATCGTATGAATCATGGTGGCGACGAGGTCCGCGCATAATTCACGCAGGGGCGTCTGAAATACGCCGGTGATGCGCCGCTCAAGCAGCGCCTGTCGTGATTCCGGCGTCAGTTCATTGACGAGGCAGCCGATCTTTTCGCCTTTGTTCGTCTCCTGCAAGGCTTCGATTGCGCCTTCCATCCCGCCCCCGATGCAGTAAACACCCACCAGGTCATCATGGCGAGAAACGGCATCCATCAGCAATTCATACGTCAAGCGCCGGGTTTCAAGGTTGATAAGTGCATCCAGCACCTCGAACTGCGGAGCGTATTCCCGCATATAACTGCGAAATCCAGTCTCGCGTAGCGAATGCCCGTGAAATCGGTGACCACCTAGAAGCAGGAGCAGTTTTCCGGGCGAATGCGAAACCTTGGACAGGAGCCATGCGGCGGTACGCCCCACTTTCATGTTGTTCGTGCCGAGATATGCCTCCCGCACGCCCTGGGCAAAGTCGGAAAGCAGCGAAAAGGTGGGAATACCCTTCGATTTGAGCGCGCTGACCGCCGATGTGACGTCATGATGGTCGGGTCCGATGGCGCCGACTGCCTGTACCTTTCCCTTCATCCCGAGCAGCAGCTCTGAAATCTCACCGGGCTCGCCGGACTTTGCAAACTGAACATGCACTTGAAGACGCCGGTCCTTGACCGCACTTGCGGCGGCCTGCAGTTCTTCGGCAAATGCTTGATAGAACGCGTGGCGTTCTTTGCGCAGAACAACGCCCAGATTGTAGGAAGGCAAATCTGCCAGCATTCGCTGCCGAATTATATTTGTGCCGTGAAATCCGACCCGCTCGGCAGCAGAGAACACCCGTTTTGATGTTTCTTCGCGCACGGGGAGTCGGGCATTTAACACGCGATCGACTGTTGCAACGCTAACGCCGGCCGCTTCTGCGACGTCCGCAATCGTGGGACGCTTCATCGAGATCACCTCAGGGAAAGACAGGGTTTCTTCACAATGTGACATAGATTGTCATGCGGATTGAGAGAAACCAATCAGCAATGCAAAAAATATCTGTCCTTGTTCCAGCTGGTGGGCGATGTGGTCCCTTCGCTCACGATGCAAGTGGAGTTCGATGCGTCACGCCGCCTCGCCGCGGGCGTCAAGTCTAAAATCGCGAGGTCGCTGCAAGGTCATCGTTTGGACCGACGATCCGCCGATCACACAGCTACGCGGCATAATCCTCGTGGACACGGCCGTCGGCGGGATGGTCCGGCAACCGGAACTGACCAACGATCTCCATAAGAGTTTCGGCCTCGTCGGCAAGTTGCCGGGTCGCAGCGTTGGTTTCCTCGACCATAGCCGCATTGCGCTGCGTCATCTGGTCCATTTCGTTGACAGATGCATTTACTTCCGCAAGCGCGTTTGACTGATCACGGCTCGCAGTCGCAATCGTCGCCACCCTCTCGGCAACCGTAACGATGTTCAATGATATTTCGGAGAGCACCGATCCGGTTTGCTGAACCAGTTTTGCGCCTGACGAAACTTCCGCGCTCGACTTTTGAATGAGGTCCTTGATCTGATGTGCTGCCTCGGCTGAACGCTGCGCAAGTTCACGAACTTCCTGAGCGACGACGGCAAATCCTTTACCTGCCTCACCAGCCCGCGCAGCTTCAATGCCTGCATTAAGTGCAAGAAGATTGGTTTGGAAAGCGATCTCATCGATCACATCGATGATTTGGACAATCTGGTCGGAGGCATTTTCGATTCGGCCCATCGCGGCGATCGCGCTGCTGACAACCATGGACGAGGCATCAGCGCATCGCTGCGTTTCCGCCACGATATGATTGGCTTCTTCCGCTTGCGCCGCTGAAGATTTTACAGTCACGGTGACCTCGTCAACCGCAGCAGCGGTTTGTTCCAAGGAAGCTGCCTGTTGCTCAGTCCGCTTGGCCAGATGGTCAGCAGCAGAGCTCATCTCTGCGGCATTGCGCTGAATCATGTAGGTATTGTCACGCACCTGACGCACCGTCATCTGCAGGCGCTGAAGCGACTGATTGAAATCGGTTCTAAGTTGTTCCAGACGGCCGTCAAATGGCGTGTCGATCGCTTTCGAAATGTCCCCCTTTGCCAGACGTCCCAAGCCGGCCGCGAGAGCGGCGACTGCAAAGGCGATCTGCTCGTCAACTCGCTGCCTTTCGATCTCATTGCGACGACGTTCATCTTCCGCCTCAGCCCGCTGCACTTCGTTTTCGTGCTCTATCTCCCGTTTAGAGAGCGCATTTTGCTTGAACACGCCCAGCGCGCGCGCCATATCACCAATCTCGTCTACTCTGTTTTCTCCTGTGATGCGCGTGTCCAAAACGCCATTTGCAAGGCGTCGCATTGCGGCGGTGATCTGGCCAATCGGCCCTTTAAAAGTCAGTACGAGCCCAATTCCGGCAAAGATGGAGATCAATATTCCAATCGCTGTTGTCCCGATCGACAGGGAGTTTGCTTCGCGGCGATCCTCGCCAGCATTCTGCTTTTGACGTTCCGCGAACGTGGTAAGCTGCCGCCACACGGTATCCAATTCCGCGGCTGCTTCATCAAAGCTGACCTTGCGGTCCTTGCTCACCTTAACGAGATCTCCACTTGCTGCTTCGGTTGTCTCAAGCGCAGGCAACAGGTTTTTCTCGAGTTCGGCGTAGAACGGCAGGCCTTCGGCATTTCGCTTGAGCTTGACCATGTCCTTGCGCATTGATGCGAATTCCTGAGTCAGCCGCGTCCGGTTCTCGGCGGTAGGCAATAGCAGGAAGCGAGCCATCATGATCTGGATCGAATAGCCCGAGTTCATGAGCTGACGACCATCATTCAGAACCGCAATGGCCTTTTCAGCCGGCGCGTCGAGCTGACCGAATTTGACGGCGGCATCATTCATCTTTTGCTGTGCCGCAAGATTGAGGTCGACGTTGAGCGGTGTGAAGTTCCGCACTTTTTCGAAGATGGCAGTGAGTGCAATGTCCGACCTATCATTTCCGGCAATCAGCGCCTGAAGCTCGCCCAACATCCTTTCGATTGACTTTGCGGCGGGCCTGTTTGCCTCCGGCAGAGACATGGCTGTAACGCGAAGTCGCTTCTTCATGTCGGGCAGTGCCCTCGCAATGACTGCAAATTTTTCCTCCGCTTGGGTCGCCGCATCAAAAGCGGTCCGCATATCAGCCAAGAACGTCGCCATGCCGCGGATATACTCAGCCTCGCGCAATGTCCTTTTGGCCGCAGTGTCGTCATCTTGCACAGATCGCTGGACCTTTTTCAGGGCCTCGCTGATATTCGTCTGAGAAGTGACGACGACGCTTAGTCCTTTCTGGATGGTCCTTTTGAGGCTGGTTTCGGTCTCGTGCATTGACCATAGATCGTCAACGTAGCCGCCCGCCTTTGCGATCAGCGCTTCGGCGGTTTTCAACTCCGCATTGTCCTCGGTACCCTCTTTGGCCTGACCGAGCATTGTCCGTAAAACATTGCGCTGTTCGGCAACACGGCCTTTGACCTCGTTGCGTCCCTCCTCGGTGGATTCAGCCAGAAACCGGTTCATACTTGACGACAAGTCGCGGAAGCCGGTCAAAGACTGAAGCACACTGTTTGAAATCTCTATGCGACTCTGCAGGAGACCGGAGGCCCAAAGGCCCGTGAAACCGACAGCAGAAATACTGACTATGAAGGGCAATATAAACATCAGAACCTTCGTCTGAATATTAAAGCGAGACAAAAGCTGATCAACGAACATAACACACCCCATCAAGCGTCGGCTTGCCAAGCCGACACCGTTTTCGATTTAAAAGAAATGGTAAGCTCGCACACCTTCGTATATTTTTCGCTAAAACATCTTAGTATTGCCAGATCTATAGCAACAAAGATGCTTACATAACTACAACTTTTAGAAATGTTATTTCGTTTATACTTTGCATGGAATAAAAATTTCACCGACAGTTTGTCGCCGGCAGGTCACTTATGTTGGAAGGCGGCTTTGACCCGACCCAGCTAATTCGCCGCTCAATCCTCTTGTACTTCAGAGCGTAGCCAGTCCTGAAACTCATCGGCGATGGGAAGGCTCTGTTTTTCCTCAGGGCGGACGACGTAATACGCGTTTTCGGTTTTCACCGTGCTGGACGTCAGGGGTAGGAGCATTCCCGTCTTTAGCTCCTCCTCTATCAGATAAGTTGGCAGAAGCGCCGCACCGAGCCCGGCTATCGCTGCTGCCACCATCATCGAAAACTGGTCAAATCGGAGCCCGACATATGCATTGTCTACCATCGAACCTTGGAGTCGAAACCAGTCCGACCACAACTTTGGCCGCGTCGTAAGGTGGAGCAACGGAATGGTAGAGAGATCGCCTGCTGCCTCTTGCCTAGCCCGTTCGGCGAGTGCTGGACTTGCTATCGGCATAACGGTCTCATGGCAAAGGAACGTCGGGGTGCCACCTGCCCATATAGGTTGTCCGTAGTGGATGGCGAGATCGAAACTATCCTCCATGAAGCTGAAGGGCTTCGAACGAGATTCTATCGTTAGCGCAACATCTTGATGCGTCGCGAGGAAACGTCCAAGGCGGGGGACGAGCCATTTCGCGCCGAAGGTTGGAAGTGTCGCTATCTTTAGCGATGCGCGCGTCCGACCAGCTGCGGCGGCATCGATCATAAGCCGTTCCGATCGTGCAAGAAGATCCTTAACCTCCGGCAGCAGCCTTTGTCCGGCCTCAGAAAGGATTACACGTTGACGAATGCGCTCGAAAAGCTTGAGGCCAGTCTGTCGCTCCAGATCTGCAATCTGGCGGCTAATCGCGCTCTGGGTCAGATTTAGCTCTTCTGCTGCGCGAGAAAAATTCGCGTGGCGGGCCGCACATTCAAACGCTTGAAGGGTCACGATGTCTGGCACTAGGCTTCGGCGCATACTTATTCCATTTTCGCATAAAGTTAGCCGCACAAGTCACAACACGTGGCTGCCATGGAAGAGTATATTGCATTTCCAGCATCAAGTCACAAACTCTTCAAAGGTCTAAAACAATGACGAAGCATGTCACGTCGGGCGACATCCGCGCCGCGTTTTCTGGAGCGATGTCAGCCATGTATCGCACCGAGGTCCCTGCTTACGGAACGCTGATGAATCTTGTGGCCCGGGTTAACAAGGAAGCACTTGCCGCCAAGCCCGAACTTAGGGCTCGCCTTGAGGCGACAGACAACCTTGATCGGATATCTGAGGAGCGTCACGGCGCAATCCGCTTGGGAACGGCGGACGAGCTTGCGATGATGCGCCGCGTCTTTGCGGTCATGGGTATGTATCCGGTTGGCTACTACGACCTGTCCACGGCAGGAGTGCCCGTCCATTCGACTGCGTTTCGACCGGTCGGCGAGGAAGCGCTTAAGCGCAACCCTTTTCGGGTCTTTACGTCTCTGCTTCGCCTCGACCTCATCGCGGACGAGACCTTACGCGAAGAAGCGGCTGGCATTCTCGCCAAACGGCAGATTTTCACGACGGGCGCAGTCGAGCTGACCAAGAAGGCGGAAGTCGAGGGCGGGCTGTGCAAAGAGGATGCGGATCGTTTCGTTGCGGAAGTGTTGGAGACATTCCGCTGGCATGACAAAGCGATCGTCGATGCCGACATGTATCATCGTCTGCACGATGCCCATCGCCTGGTTGCCGATGTCGTTTCCTTCAAGGGACCACACATCAATCACCTCACCCCTCGCACGCTTGATATCGACAAAGTGCAGGCGCTCATGCCCGAATACGGGATTTCCCCGAAAGCGGTCGTTGAAGGACCGCCGACGCGCGACTGCCCGGTCCTGCTTCGCCAGACCTCTTTTAAGGCGCTTGAAGAAAAGGTGTCATTTGAGGATGGTCGGGGAGGCTGGAAAGCCGGCTCCCATACGGCGCGCTTCGGCGAGATCGAACAGCGGGGCATTGCCCTTACCCCAAAAGGCAGGGGTCTTTACGACAAGCTTCTCGACCAATCCCGCAAGGTTGTGCGTCCGGCCGCGGATGGCTCGAACGCCAAGGCCTACGAAGCCGCGCTTGCGCAGACTTTTCATGCCTTCCCCGACAGCTGGGCGGCCATCCGCGCCGATGGGCTAGGGTATTTCAGTTACTCGCTTACGGAAAAAGGGATGAAAGGCCTTGTGCTGCCGGGTGCAAGCATAGAATCCCTCATTGCAGACGGCCTGATCCAGTTTGATCCCATCGTTTACGAGGATTTCCTTCCCGTCAGCGCAGCCGGTATTTTCCAGTCGAATCTTGGCGACGGCGCTCAGCAGGAATTCGTGGCGAGTCCAAATCAAAAGCGCTTCGAAGCAGACCTCGGTGCGCAAGTGCTGAACGAATTTGATCATTATGCGGGAATTGAGAAAGCTTCACTGGATGCCTGCATCTCGCAACTGAAAAATCGTCCCGCCGCCGAGTGAACGTCACAGAAATCGCGCAAGCAGAAGCCGACCTGGAGCCCCAAAATGAACGTTTCCGTAAAGACTGTTTCCGTTACTGAAGAAGCCGCCGCGATACTCGGCCGCCTCGGCGTGGCAAAATCACGTTACAGCGAAGGCGACATCGTTGCCTTCTCTCCGATTACCGGCGAACAAACGGGCAAGCTGAAAGCAATGAGTTCGGCAGAGGCGACCAAGATGATCGAACAGGCTCACGAAGCCTTCCAGACATGGCGCCTCGTGCCCGCTCCGAAGCGTGGCGAACTTGTTCGTCTCCTCGGCGAGGAACTGCGTGCCGCCAAAGAGGATCTGGGCCGCCTCGTTTCGATCGAAGCAGGCAAAATTCCTTCCGAGGGATTGGGCGAAGTGCAGGAAATGATCGACATCTGCGATTTCGCTGTCGGCCTTTCCCGCCAGCTTTACGGTCTCACAATTGCTACCGAGCGCCCGGGCCACCGTATGATGGAAACCTGGCATCCCCTCGGTGTCATCGGCATCATTTCCGCTTTCAATTTCCCGGTCGCCGTTTGGGCCTGGAATGCAGCATTGGCTTTGGTCTGCGGCAACAGCATCGTGTGGAAACCATCGGAGAAGTCGCTGCTTACAGCATTGGCGTCGCAGGCGATTCTCGAACGCGCCCTCAAGCGTTATGGCGAAGCTCCGGAAGGCCTCTCGCAGGTTCTGATCGGCGATCGAGCGATCGGTGAAGTGCTGGTTGATCATCCGAAGGTTCCGCTCGTGTCAGCGACGGGTTCCACTCGCATGGGCCGCGACGTGGGCCCGCGGCTGGCCAAGCGTTTCGCTCGCGCCATCTTGGAACTTGGCGGCAACAACGGCGGCATCGTATGCCCGTCAGCTGATCTCGACATGGCGCTTCGAGCCATCGCCTTTGGCGCGATGGGCACGGCTGGCCAGCGGTGCACGACATTGCGTCGCCTGTTCGTCCATGAAAGCATCTATGATCAGCTCGTACCGCGCCTGAAGAAGGCCTATGAGAGCGTCCCTGTTGGGGATCCGCTGCAGTCGACAGCGTTGGTCGGACCGCTGATCGACAAAATCGCTTTTGAAAACATGCAGAAGGCACTTGTTGAAGCCAAGGAGCACGGAGGCACCGTTTTGGGTGGGCAACGTGTGGATGTCGGTCACGATCTGGCATTCTACGTCAAGCCGGCGCTTGTCGAAATGCCAAAACATGAAGGCCCGGTTCTGGAAGAAACCTTCGCGCCTATTCTGTACGTCATGAGATACAGCGATTTCGATGCGGTCATCGCCGATCACAATGCGGTGGGTGCGGGCTTGTCTTCGTCGATCTTCACCCTGGACATGAGGGAAGCCGAGCGGTTCGTAGCTGCCGATGGCTCCGATTGTGGTATCGCCAACGTGAACATCGGCACGTCGGGTGCAGAGATCGGCGGTGCGTTCGGAGGCGAAAAGGAGACGGGGGGCGGCCGTGAATCCGGCTCCGACGCCTGGAGAGCCTACATGCGCCGTACGACGAACACGATCAACTATTCGAAGTCGCTGCCCCTGGCACAGGGCGTTTCTTTTGACATCGAATAGGAAGGACGTGTTTCATGACGATCTCAACAAAAGTCGAAGAAGCGGGCTTCAAACCGGCTTCACGGATCGCCTCGGTTGGCGTTTCGAAGATTCTCCAGATCGGCGCACGTGCCGCTGCCATGAAGCGCGCTGGTCTACCGGTCATCGTGCTGGGGGCCGGCGAGCCTGATTTCGATACGCCGGAGAACGTCAAGGAGGCGGCTAAGGCCGCCATCGACGCTGGCGAAACGAAATACACCGCTCTGGACGGCACGCCGGCCCTGAAGAAGGCGATCATCGAAAAGTTCAGACGGGAAAACGGCATCGACTACGATGTCGACGAGGTCACAGTTGCGACAGGCGCCAAGCAGATCCTCTTCAACGCCTTTATGGCGACGCTCGATTCGGGCGACGAAGTGATCATTCCCACCCCTTACTGGACTTCCTATTCGGACATCGTCGAGATTTGCGGCGGTGTGTCAGTCCTTATCCCGTGCGACGCCAAGGCCAACTTTCGTCTCCAGGCCGAACAGCTGGAAAAGGCCATCACATCAAGAACCCGTTGGATTCTTCTTAACTCGCCCTCCAATCCATCGGGCGCTGCCTACATCGCCGAAAATTACCGCCCCCTCCTGGATGTTTTGATCCGTCATCCGCATGTCTGGTTGATGGTCGACGACATGTACGAGCACATCGTCTACGACGATTTCGCATTTGCGACACCTGTCGCGATCGAGCCTCGACTGAAGGATCGCACCTTGACGATCAACGGTGTATCGAAAGCCTACGCGATGACGGGCTGGCGCATCGGTTATGCGGGTGGCCCGAAGCCCTTGATCAAAGCGATGGCGGTGATCCAGAGCCAGGCGACGTCCTGCCCCTGTTCGGTCAGCCAGGCTGCCTCGATCGAGGCTCTGAACGGCCCCCAGACGTTTCTGAAGGAGAGACAGGAGAGTTTCCGTCGTCGTCGCGACCTCGTTGTCGAGCGCCTGAACGAAATCGACGGGTTGGATTGCCGTACTCCTGAGGGTGCTTTTTATACTTTTTCCAGTTGCGCCGGCGTTTTGGGCAAACTGACACCGAAAGGTAAGAAGATCGAAGCCGATCATGACTTCACCGACTATCTTCTTGAAGAGGCCCACGTCGCGGTCGTCCCTGGCTCGGCCTTTGGCCTCTCTCCCTATTTTCGGATTTCCTACGCGACTTCGCAAGCCGAATTGATGGAAGCACTCAATCGTATCAAGCAAGCTTGCTCTGCATTGCAGAATTGATGTCATTACTTGGATCGGGGTGCGTATAGACGATGATACCGCGTCTCCATTCCGCTTTTGGAAATCAGCAGCTACCGCCCGGCTTCGTTAAGAGGCTTTGCCAAGTCGGGTTCAATGGCGACGTGGAACAGCGTGCAATGTCGCGCTCTGTCTTCGCGACTGACAATTCTATCTACCAGGTAACCCCCACAGCAATTCTGTTTCCGCGAGATGCCGACGACCTGAAGAAGATTGCAAAGGCGCTTTCCGATCCTCGTTTCGCGGATCTCGCCATCGCCCCGCGTGGGGGCGGCACGGGGACGAACGGCCAGTCGCTCACCACCGGTATCGCGGTGGACTGCTCACGGTACATGAACCGGATCCTGGAGATTGATCAGGCGAGAAAGGTCGCCCGAGTTCAGGCAGGTGTTGTCAAGGACCAGTTGAATCGAGCCTTGAAGCCACACGGATTGTTCTTCGCGCCGGAGCTTTCAACCTCGAACCGGGCCACAATCGGCGGCATGATTTCGACCGACGCCTGCGGCCAAGGATCTTGCCTTTACGGCAAGACCTCGAATCACGTGCTTGGGCTTCGTATCGTGCTCATGGACGGCTCGGACTGGTGGTCGCGTCCGATGGACGAAGAAGCGCTTGCCAAGACCCTGGCGAGGGGTGACCGAATCGGCGACGTTCACAGGACGGTCGAGCGCATCGCACGAGAGAAGCGCGATTGCATAGAGGAGGTTTTTCCCAACCTCAATCGCTACATGACAGGCTACGATCTCGCACATATCCGTCGCGCCGACGGCCGCTTCGATTTGAACGCCGTCCTGTGCGGCTCGGAAGGCACCCTTGCCATGATCGCCGAGGCAGAACTCAATCTTCTGCCGATCCCGGCGCAGGCTGCCCTCGTCAACATCCGCTACAGCGACTTCAACGCCGCGCTGGAAGACGCTCGCACCCTAAGCGGCCTCAATGTCGCCTCTGTCGAGACGATCGACGAGAAGGTGCTGGGGCTTGCAAAGAACGATATCGTCTGGACCGACATAGCCCGCTTCTTCCCTGAGAACCACACAGGTGTGGCCAACGGCATCAATCTCGTCGAGGTGCTGGCTGACGACGAGGCCGAACTCCAACGAAAGCTTGCCGCGGTCACGGTGGTGCTCGATGAGGGACTGGATACAAACCGCATCAGCTATACTGTGGCCCGCGGACATGCCGACGTCGAGGCGATATGGAATATGCGCAAGCGTGCTGTCGGATTGCTCGGCAATGTGGACGGCCCCGTCCGCCCTGTCGCCTTCGTCGAGGATACTGCTGTCCCGCCCGAGAATTTGGCTGTCTATATCCGTGAATTTCGCGCGCTACTTGACAGGGCAGGCCTCTCCTACGGGATGTTCGGTCATGTCGACGCAGGGGTGCTGCACGTACGGCCCGCACTCGACTTGACCCGTGACGATCACGTACCTTTGCTGCGCCACATCAGCGACGCCGTAGTGGCGCTCACCCGCAAGCACGGCGGCGTTCTGTGGGGCGAGCACGGCAAGGGCGTGCGCTCGGAATATGTGCCGGAATTCTTCGGCGACCTTTATCCTTGCCTCCAAGATATCAAACGGGCTTTCGATCCGGACAACCGCCTCAACCCGGGCAAGATCGCCGCGCCGTCCAACGCGTCACTGCTCAAGATCGACGAAGTGCCTTTAAGGGGCGCTTTCGATCGCATAATCGGTAACGAAATACGCGCAGCCTTCGACAATGCCGCCTATTGCAACGGCAATGGCGCTTGTTTCGACTTCGACGAGACGAGCCCCATGTGTCCCTCTTACAAGGCGACCCGCGATCGGCGATACTCGCCAAAAGGGCGCGCCATGCTTGTGCGGGAATGGCTGCGACTGCTCGGCGAGAAGGGCATTGATCCACGCAAAGAGTCCGTACGTCTGCGCCGGCGACACCCACTCTTGAGCCTGACGGCACGTGTTATAAACAGCCTTAACCCGAGAAACCGCAACGACTTTTCCCACGAGGTGCGAGACGCAATGGACACCTGCCTTGCGTGCAAGGCTTGTGCCGGGCAGTGTCCCGTGAAGGTCAGTGTGCCGGCGTTCCGCTCCAAGTTTCTGGAGCTGTATTATGGCCGTTACTTGCGTCCGCTAAAGGACTTGGTGGTTTCCGGTATCGAAACCACCCTCCCTTTGATGGCGCGGATCCGTCCGCTCTACAATCTGGTCGCCGGCACATCGCCTGGCAAGCGGCTGATGCGAGCGATTGGGTTGACGGCGCTTCCACTTCTACCGCGGCGCTCATTTTCAAAGGAAATCCGCCGTTTGGGTGTCGAGGTCGCTCACGCGAGTGAGATCGAGAAGCTATCGCCAGATGAAAAGGATCGGGTTGTAGTATTTGTTTTCGACAGCTTCACATCCCATTTCGAACCAAACGTGCCGATTGCAGCCATTCGCGTTGCTCGTAAGCTGGACTTGATCCCGTATCTCGCCGCATCCCATCACAATGGTAAAGCATTACACGTTCACGGGTACCTCGGTCCTTTCGAGAAAGCTGCCGCGAAGACGGAACGTTACCTTCGAGCCCTAGCAGACGCCGGCGTTGCTCTCGTCGGGTTGGATCCCTCAATGACGCTCGTTTACCGCAGCGAGTATCACGCATTATGGACGAGTGGTCGCAAGGCGACCGTCCTTCTTCCGCAAGAATGGCTTGCAGAGAATTTGAGCAAACTATCGATTAAACCTATTCCATCCCCGTCACGCAAATACAGCCTTCTTCCTCATTGTACCGAGCGTAGCAACCTTCCGTCCGCCTCAAACCAGTGGAAGTCGGTTTTTCAGGCTCTTGGCGCAAGTGTGCATGTAGAAAATGTAGGGTGTTGCGGAATGGCCGGGACCTTTGGTCACGAGGTCCGCAACCGCGATATCTCGGAACAGCTTTACGCCATGAGCTGGGCGGCAGCTGTAGCTGAAGCATCAGAAGACAAGGTCGTCATGGCCACAGGGTATTCGTGCCGATGCCAGGCAAAGATACTCGATGGCAGGTCTCTACCTCACCCGCTGGAGGTGATCTACTCTATGCTCGATTGAAGTGTCCTGCCGCTTCCTCCAAAGCCAATCGCGGCCGTAAGAGCCGCGATACCCATGAAGAAGGTACTGGCTGTGAGTGCGGTGTTACAATTGAAATTAGCATAACCCGCTCGCAACATATTTTCTATGGATTTAGCATATTACAGGATACCAGTTTCGCTCTCACCTTGAAGAGAGGATGCGATTGCTCGTGGCAAAGGAGGGGCTCCACTAGGTTCTTGGTCGAATAAAGGAGTCCCAGAATGTCGTCCACCAATCTCACAAAATTACTCTTCGGACTTGCTCTCTCAATCTCCGCACTAATGTCGACGCAGGCGTCTGCGGATGCCACGCTGGACCGCATCAAGGGCCGCGGCACGCTGACCGTCGGCGTGATCCTATCCGGTGCGCCATTCGGCTATATCGACCCTAAGACCCAGGCGCAGAAGGGTTTCAACCTGGACATCGCGCGGGCGCTGGCCGACGACCTCGGCGTCAAACTGGAGACCGTCACGGTGACGCCGCCGAACCGCGTGCAGTTCCTGCAGCAGGGCAAGGTCGACATCCTCATCGCCAACATGCAGTACACCGAGGACCGCGCCAAGATTCTCGACTACGTACCAACGCCCTATGACCGCAGCGGTGGTGCCGCCGTGGTTCGCAAGGACAGCGGTCTGAGGGACTGGGTGGACCTGAAGGGCAAGCCGGTCTGCGTGTCGCAGGGCTCCAACTACACGCAGCCTCTGATGGAAGATTACGGCGCGGTGGTGAAGGCGCTGCCGAGCCAACCGGAATCGCTCCTCGCACTGCAAGGCGGCAATTGCGTTGCGGCCGTGCATGTCGGCGCGACCGTCGGCCTGCTGCTGCAGGATCGTTCGGAAGAATGGAAGGACTATGCCATTCCCTTCCCCACCGAGCTGATCCCATCGGATTCGGTGATCTGGTTGCGCAAGGGCGAGAAGGACACGCAGGCTGCCCTGGACGCCGGCGTCAAGAAGCTACACGCGTCGGGCAAGCTCCTGGAGTTCGCTAAGGTCAATCGCCTTCCCAACATCGAATACCTGCAGCAGCAGAACAGAGTGCTCTCCGCCAGCAAGTGAACTGCGAAGAAACCGGTAGAACGACATGCAGGACACGAACCTGACTGACCTGTTCGTCAGCCTGACTGGCAGGCTCGGCCTGAACTACGAGTTCCTGGCGACCGGATACGAGGCGCAGATCTGGCGTGACGGCTTCATGACCACGCTCTATCTTGTCGTCCTGCTTATCCCGATCAGCCTGATCTTCGGTCTGCTGTTTGCCGCTTGCCTGACGTCTGGGAGGCTGTGGCTTTCGGGGCCGGTCAGGGCCTTCGTGGAGATCACCCGCAACACGCCGACGCTGGTGCAGTTAATGTTTAGCTTCCTGGTCCTCAACACGATCGTCTCCAACCTCGTTGGCGGGGCGCAGAATAATCCGCTGTCACCTTTCTTCTGGGTGGTCGCGGTGGTCGGCCTGCATATCGCCGCCCTGCATGCGGAGGCAATCCGTGCCGGTATCGAGGCGGTGCCAGCCTCCACGGTGGAGGCAGCGCGGGGCATCGGCTTCAGCCAGCTGCAGATTTTGCGATACGTCGAGGTGCCATTGGCCTTGCGGGCCTCTTTGCCGGCAATCGTCAACAATCTTATCAATCTCGTGAAGCTGACGACGGTGGGCAATGCGATCGCCGTAAGCGAGATCACTTATGCCTCGATCATGGTGTGGACGCAACGCGACAATGTCGTGTCGATGATGATCGTCATCCTCGCCTTCTTCAGCCTTATCAATCTGGTCGTCGCCCGCGTCGGCCTTTGGGCGGAGCGCAAGCTCGCCGTTCCGGGATATGGTTTGTGACGACAGCAACACTTCTTGAACCGCTCAAGGGCAGCGATCTTCTGCGCACCATCGGCTTCGTGGCGCTGCCGCTTGTCGTCCTCGTCTGGTCGCTGGCCGACCTGACGCTCGGCCGCGAACTGGTGGAGTGGGCTCCCTATCTCGCCTCCGGCTTTGCGATGAACATCGTCATCAGCCTTTCCGCGATGGCACTCGGGACCGTCGTGGGTACCATGTTCGGCATCCTGGAACTCGTGTCCTACCGGCTGATACGCTATCCGGTCGTCGTCTATGTGCAGGTCTTCCGCAATGCCCCGCATCTCGTGCTGATCTTTGGTACGACCTACATCTTTCCCTTTGAGATCGTCATCTTCGGCAACTACCTGGCCTTCCCTGACTGGGTGAAGGCCGTGATCGGCCTTGCCATTCCGGCGAGCGCCTATGTGGCCGAGATCACGCGCGGCGCCATCCTCTCTGTTCCGACCACGCAATGGGAGGCGGCGCAGGGGTTGGGTTTTTCACGCGTACAGGCGCTGCGCTGGATCGTCCTGCCGCAGTGCCTGCGGCGCGCGCTCCCACCATGGATGAATGTGCTCGCCTCGATCACCATGGGCACTGCGCTCGCCTCGCTGGTGGGCGTGCACGAACTGCTGCATGCGGCCACAGATGCCAGCACGGCAGTGCGCCGGCTCGATTTCACGATCATCGCCTACATCGTCGTGATGGCCGCCTTCTTCACGCTTTGCTACCCGATCGCCCGCCTGACCCGCCGCCTGGAACGGCGGTTCAACGCGGCCTGAGGATTTTGAGATGAACACATTCAGTAACGACGCGATCGTCCGACTGGAAGACGTGCACCTGTCCTTCGGCCAGACTGAGGTGCTGAAGGGCATCGACCTGACCGTCAACAAGGGCGATGCGGTCTCCATCATCGGCCCGTCCGGCTCGGGCAAATCAACGATCCTTCGCTGCATCAACGCGCTGGTGACGCCGCAAAGCGGCCGCATCACGGTCAACGGTACCCGCGTCGACCAGTTGACCAAGGAGAGCGAGCGCATTGCGCTGCGCAAGCGCGTCGGCATCGTCTTCCAGCAATACAATCTCTTTCCGCATCTGACGGTGCTGGACAATATCGTGCTGGCGCCGACCCGGATTCTCGGCGTCGAGCGTCGCGAGGCGGAGAAGTTCGCCCGCGAACTGCTCGATAAGGTGCGCCTTTCGGAGAAAGCCAGTTCCTATCCAGGTCAGCTGTCCGGTGGTCAGCAACAGCGCGTGGCGATCGCCCGGGCACTGGCGATGAAGCCGGAACTGGTATTATTCGACGAAGTCACCTCCGCCCTCGACCCGGAGACGGTCGGCGAAGTATTGTGGGTGATCCGCGACCTCATCCGCGACGGCATGACCAGCATTCTCGTGACGCATGAAATGCGCTTTGCCGAGGAGATCAGTGACACCGTCGTGTTTACCGAGAATGGCCGCATCGTCGACCACGGCTCTCCCGAGCAGATTTTCGATACTTCCGACAATCCCCGCATCCGCCAGTTCGTCGGCGGGCTTTCCGGAAGACGCGGTTCGGTGCGCAACGGAGAAGGTATCTAGAAATGACGACCGTAGGCGCCCCGCTGACCCATGCCTTTGCCCAGGCGATCGTCACGTCGGATCCGACGAAGGATGCGGCCGCAATGGGTGCGGCACGCACGGCGATCATCGATTTTCTCGCCTGCACGATCGCAGGCGCCGGTGACCGCACGACCGACCTTCTTGCCGACGCCGTCGGCGCCAAACTGCCAGGTGACGCGATCCTAGTTGGCAGTACGCGCCGCACCGATCCGCTGGTCGCGGCCGTCGTCAACGGCTATGCCGGCCACGTGCTCGACTACGATGACGTGCATGCCAGCGTGCGCGGCCATCCGACGACGGTTATCATTCCGGCCCTGCTGGGGCTCGCCGCCGAACGTGATTTCGCCGCCGAGGCGCTACTGGCATCCTATGTCGTCGGGCTCGAGGCAATGGCGCGGCTTGGTTTGTCGCTGGGTTCGAAGCATTACGAAAACGGCTTTCATACGACGGCAACGCTTGGTACCGTCGGCGCGACGGCTGCAATCACTCATCTGATGCGTGCGTCGGTCGAGGAAACCACCATTGCACTTGGTCTTGCGGCGACGCAATCATCCGGCCTTCGGCTGCAGTTCGGTTATGACGCCAAGCCCTACCATGCCGGCATGGCAGCTCGTTCCGGGCTGTTATCGGCGCGGCTGGCAGCCGCCGGTTTCGGAGGTGCGCCGGACTTCCTCGACAATCCGGTCGGTTTTCATTCGGCTTACTCCTTCGGCGCCGATCGGCTGCAGGCCGTGACCGAGAACTGGGGCGCGCCTTGGCAGATCGTGGCGCCGGGGCTGACGCTAAAGGCCTATCCTTGCTGTACCGCCAGCCATCCGGTCGCGTCGCTCGGAATCGAGCTCAATCGCGAGGAGCTTGCGGCGGATGCAATCGAGCACATCACCTTCACCTATCCGCCAGGCGCCGATGCAGCGCTGGTCGTGACGAAGCCGAATAACGGCATCGAGGCGCGCTTCAGTCCGGAATACGTGTTTGCCGCCGCGCTGATCGACGGCGCGCTGCGGATAGATCATTTCGACGAACGGCCGGTCGAGCCGCGTCTGGTGGCGCTTGCCGAGCGTGCCAGCCGACGCCATGACGACAGTGCGCCGCGCATGTCGAGCGATCCCAAAACCCGCTTCGTGATCCTTGATGTTGCACTGCGCGACGGCACCACGATCACCCGCCGTTTCGATGGTCTTCCCGGCGTGACCGATCCGACGACAAAATTCCGCGAAGCGACTGCCGGCCATCCCTCCTTCACCGACATTCCCTCGCTCGTCCGCACCATGAACAGCGCCGCCGATCTCCATAGGCTGCTGGCGTTGCTGGGCCAGGACGCCGTCCAAAACCTCCATTGAAGAAAGACCTCGCCATGAGCCGTAGGAGAGAAATTCATTTGGGCCTGTTCCTGCAGGGCGCCGGTCATCACGTGTCCGGCTGGCGGCATCCGCATGCCGAGGCCGGCAGCGAGAACTTCGACCTTCTGCGCCGTGTGTCGCAGATCGCCGAAAGGGCGAAGTTCGACATGGTCTTCCTGGCCGACGGCCTGACCAGCGGCGTCGACGCGCATCCCTCGACGATCGCTCGCTTCGAGCCGGTGACACTGCTTGCCTCGCTCGCCATGGTAACCGACAAGATCGGCCTCGCCGCCACCGCCTCGACAACGTATGGCGAGCCCTATCACACGGCCCGCGCCTTTTCCTCGATCGACCACTTGAGCCACGGCCGGGCGGCCTGGAACATCGTCACCACCTCCTATGCCCGAACGGCCAACAATTTTTCGAAGGCGCATCCAGAGCATGACGAGCGTTATGCCGTCGCTGAAGAATTCGTCGACGTGGTGCGCGGGCTGTGGGACAGTTGGGACGACGATGCCTTCGTCAAGGATAAGCTGAGCGGCGTCTACGCCGATCCGAGTAGGGTCCACGTGCTGGACCACAAAGGCAAGTATTTTGCCGTCAAGGGACCGCTCAACATCCCACGTTCGCCGCAGGGCCACCCAATCCTGATCCAGGCCGGTTCCTCCGGGCCTGGCCAGGACCTCGCCGCTCGAACGGCCGACGTCGTGTTCACCGCGCAGCAGAGCTTCGAAGAAGCACAGGCTTTTTATAAGAGCCTCAAGGAGCGCTTGACCCGTTTCGGCCGTCAGCCGGACGAAGTAGCTGTCATGCCAGGGTTCCTGCCAGTGATCGGCCGCACGGCGAAGGAAGCTCAGGACAAGTTGGCCGAACTGGACCAATGGACTGATCTCAAGAGCGCCATGCCGCTGCTCGAGGAACGTATCGGCCACACTCTCGCAGCTTACGATCCCGATGGCCCCTTGCCGGACCTGCCGATCTCAGACCAGCTGCGCAGCCGCGCCGAACTCCTGACGGCTCTTGCTCGGCGCGAGAGCCTGACCATTCGCCAGTTGGCCCTGCGCGTCGCCGCGGGCCGTGGCCACCACATCGTGCTCGGAACGCCCGTGGAGATTGCCGAGCGCATGCAGCAGTGGTTTGAAGGTCGCGCCGCAGACGGCTTCAACATCATGCCGCCCTTCTTCCCGGAGGGGTTGGAGGACTTTACACAGCTGGTGGTGCCGATCCTGCAGGAACGTGGACTGTTCCGGACCGACTACAGTGGCTCGACGCTGCGTGACCACCTGGGACTTGTCAGACCTGCTTTGCTTTCAGCCTAGCCCTACGAACCGCCGCCTTGACAGGATCCGAACAGGCCCGGCCAGCTGAGCTTCGATTGAACCGCCCTTTCGCCTTGGGACAGAGGCGCTGCGTGATTAGAGATCGCAGATCAGATCATCGACATCTTCAAGACCAATCTAGAGGCGTGGCAGCGTATCTCTAGTACTCGACGATCCTTGAGTTCGCCGTTCTGATCACTGGGCTTAGGGCCTGTCGCCCCCCAAGTGACGCTCAAGGAAAGGCAGATTGTCCTGTCCCCAGTAGATCTCGCTATCATAGAGGAACGTCGGAAAACCAAAGACACCGCTCTTCACGGCATGCTCCCGGTCCTGAGCCCATTTGCTCTGCACGTCATGGTCCGCTTGCCGCTTCGACAGGCCCGCGCCGTCAAAACCGGCGGCGTCCGCAACGGCTTCGCGGATGTAGGGCTTGCCTATATCCTTTGCTTCACTCCAATAGGCGCGCTGCAAAGCACGCGTAAGACCGATCCAGTCTTTGCCGTCGAGATAGGCGGCAATAACGATAAGAGAGGCAGGCGCCGGGTCGCTCAGTCCGGGACGGTTTTCCAGCCACAGATCTTTGCCGCGCACGCGCGCCCAACGTTTCAGGTCTCGCGTCCAGTAGGCACGGCGGATCTCTGGCCGATTGCGCGAAAAGATACCGCCATTTTCTTCGACGACGGTCGTCAGATATGGCCTGATCTCGACGTCGCTTCTCGTTGCGACTTCGACGAAGGCGTCGAAGCCGATATAAGACCAGGGCGATCCGATGGAAAAGAAGTATTCAACGACTTTGGTCAACGTTTGTATTCCTGATCATAAACACTATCGGCGCCGTCTTTCACGCCGTTTGCTTTTCTTCACTCTCGCCGTGGGGCCAGCCGAGTTCGGGTGCGACGAGCGTGATGAAGTCGTGGATGATCTGACGATATTCCTCGTCCTCGAACTCGTAGGGAAGTTCGAGCCTGAGTTCGCCGACATGCGGCAGGATCGGATCTGCAAAAAGGCGCTCAAGGATTTCGTCCGCAGTTCCGACGGCATCCCGAGCAAAAAGCGTGCGCCGCTTACCTTGCGGTGTCAGCGTCCGTTCGTTGCGTCCCGCCGTATAGTCCAGGTAACGCCGACGCGTGCCCGGATCGGCGCTATCGAGCGGAACGATCACCCGGCCAAGCGCGACGCGACCGCGTCCACGGGCCGCAACCGTGTAGGTCTCAAGCAGCCGGGATTGCGCGACGAAGAAATCATCGGTCTCCTCGCCTGTCGTCACGTTGCCGATCAGCAGGTTGAAGCCGTTTTCACCGGCCCAGCCGGCCGATCGCAATGATCCAGCACCATACCAGATGCGCTCGACAAGACCCTTGGCATAAGGCTGGAGACGCGGCCGTCGTGGACCGAAAGGCGTCGTGATGAAGGTGCTGTCGTCACCGAGGTAGTGACCGCGCAGATTATCTGCAAATCGGAGCATGCGATCATGCGAGAAGTCGTATTTCTCCCAGTCGCCGTCGAAGGCGAGCGGCCCGATGAGGTCGGCATGCAGCGGCCGGCCGGCGCTGAGGCCCACATTCAGCCGCCCGCACGACAGCACGTCGACTGTCGCAAGATCTTCGGCCAGCCGATAAGGGCTTTCGAAGCCGATCGGAATAACGGCGGTTCCGAGCCCAATGCGGGTCGTCCGCTGCGTTGCGGCCGCAAGAAAAGCGGTTGCCGACGATATGCCCGGTTCCAGATGCCGCTGGCGGACCCAGGCGCTGTCGAAACCGAGTTCCTCCCCATAGGCGAGAAGCTGCAGTGTCTTTTCGAAACCGGAAAGCGGATCGCTGTCGGGATAGTTGCCGGGGGTGAGGAATGCGATGTGATTGATCGAAACGGATTGGCCGCTCATCGTCGCTTCCTCAGAACTTCGGCAATCCGGGTGGATTGGTTTCCGACTTCGGCAAGGCTTCATCCGCAAGCTGCCATCGATCGAGGATCTTCGCGTAGGTGCCATTCACAATCAGATTATTCGTCGCGATCGTCAGAGTATAAGCCAGACCGCTCCCCTTTCGCGTGGTGATGGCGACGTCGGACCGATCCGGCCAACCAGCGCTCAAGGTGCCGACGCTCTTAACGTTCTTGTCGCGAGCGGCGATGTAGACAAGTTGCGCATGCGGCTGGACAATGACGTCCGCACGGTTCGAAGCAAGGGCCAGGAGGCTCGCTGACTCATCGTCGTAATATTGCAGTTCCAGAGGCTTTAGCCCTGCAGCGACATTTTCCTTGTTCCATTCCACCAGGATGCGCTCCTGATTGGTGCCGGCGCCGACGATGATCCTGAGAGCCGCCGCATCCTTCGGCTCCTTGATCGCGGTGATCTTGCTGTCGGATTTGACGTAGATGCCGTGCAGCCCCTGGCGATAGGTTGAAAAATCGAACTTCTCTTTGCGCTGCTCCGTGACCCCGACATTGGAGATAACGGCGTCGTATTTTCCCGAGGCAAGGCCGAGCGGCCAGTCAATCCAGGCGACGGGCACCAGTTCGAGCTTGAGCCCGAGGCTGTCGGCGATGGCGTAGGCGATATCCGGGTCTGCCCCGACGACGGTCTTGGCATCCGTCGCATAGGTCGCAAGCGGCGGTCCGCCCGGGGAAACGGCGACCGTGAACGCACCCGGCTTGACGAACTTGAAATCTCTAGGGATGACGGCAGTCGCCCGCTCGTCCCGCCCGGCATGAATACGGCCCGGCTGCTCCGGGCTCAAATCGAAAATTGCGTCGCCAGCACGGGATGCGCTGAAGGATGTCAGCGCCGTCATCATCAAAACGAATGAAAATGCCCGGATGACCGGTCTGCTTGTCATGAAACTCTCCATCTTCGATCTTCCCCGAAAGGCCGGCTCCGCAAAGGTAGAGCCGGCCGTCGATCGCATCACGACCAATCATGAGCCGCTTTTCGGCAAGCCGGGCGGATTGGTTTTGGCTTCATCAATTGCCTCTGGGCCGAGATTCCAGGTGTCGAGAATCTTGCCGTAGGCACCGCTGGCGATCAGATCATTGATGATGCCCGTCAGTGGAGCCGCTAGGCCACTATCCTTTCGGGTGGTAACCGCAATCTCGGCCGTAATCGGCCAGCCGCCGCTCACGGTCCCGACAAGCTTGGTCTTGCCGTTCAGTCCCGATGCATAGGCCTGCGTCGCGTTCACGCTGAAGACTGCATCGGCCCTGCCGGATTGGACAGCCAGGTCCTTGACCGCATCGTCGTCATAATATTGCACCTCGATCGGCTTCAGGCCGGCCGCGACGTTCTCTCGGTCCCATTCCAGAAGGATCTTCTCCTGATTGGTGCCAGCATCGGTGATGACCTTCAGGCCGGCAATATCTTTCGGTTCCTTGACCGAGGTGATCGGGCTGTCAGCCTTGACGTAGACGCCGAGTTCGTCCTTGCGATAGGTGGAAAAGTCGAATTTCAGCTTGCGCTCCTCGGTCACTGTCACGTTGGAGATCACCGCGTCGAACTTTCCCGACGTCAGCCCCAGCGGCCAATCGGCCCATGCGACGGAAACGAGTTCGAGCTTTCGGCCCAGGCTGTCGGCGATGACCTGTGCGAGATCGACGTCATAGCCGATGACGGTTTTGGAATCGGAGGCGTAATCATGCAGCGGCAGATTTCCGCTCGTGCTGATGCCGACGGTGAAGACGCCATCTTGAACGAACTTGAAATCCTTGACCTCGGCGATACGCTTTTCGTTCTTCTCGACTCGCAACCGGTTCGGCTGTTCGGGACTGAGGTCGAACTTGCCCCCCGCCTGGGCTGTGCCAGCGCTGAGTGCGGCAATTGTGACAGCGCCTGCCATCAGGAGCTTCGCTGCGTCTAAAAGTGTCATGTTTCCCGTCTCCATTTTCATCTTTTGGCTGCGCCTATTGTCATTATTCATGCAGTCGGCCATCGCGGCCGATATCCACCAGCACCGGTCGGCGCTAGAGAACCTTGGCGAGGAATTCACGTGTGCGGGGGTGCTCCGCTTCGCTGAAGATGCGCGCCGGTGGACCGGCCTCCAGGATCTGGCCGCTTTCCATGAAGACGACGGTGTCAGCGACTTCGCGGGCAAAACCGATCTCATGGGTCACGATGACGAGAGTGGTGCCAGTACGGGCAAGTTCCTTGATGACGTCGAGCACTTCGCCGACGAGTTCCGGATCGAGCGCGGAGGTCGGCTCATCGAAAAGCAGGACCTTGGGTTTGAGCGCCAGCGCACGAGCAATTGCGACGCGCTGCTGCTGGCCGCCAGAAAGCTGGCGCGGATAGGCGTTGATCTTGTCATTGAGCCCGATGCGTGCCAGCAGCTCCTGCGCCAGTTGCACGGCTTGCGCGCGGCCGACGCCGCGAACCTGGATCGGTGCCTCGATCAGATTTTCGAGCACCGTCAGATGCGGAAAGAGATTGAAGCTCTGGAAGACCATGCCGATGTCGGCGCGGCGCTTGAGGATATCCTTTTCCTTGAGTTCATAGAGCGTGTCGCCCTTTTGGGCGTAGCCGACAAGCTCGCCGTCAACGGAGATGAAGCCGTCGTCGACACGCTCCAGATGGTTGATGGCGCGCAACAGCGTCGACTTGCCGGAACCGGAGGGGCCAAGGATGGCCGTGACGCTACCGGCTGGAAGATTGAGTTCGATATCGTCTAGCACCTTCAGCGAGCCAAAACTCTTCGAAATGCCATGGATCCGCACAGTGCCGCCCGCTGCCCGCAGGGCCGCCGCATCATGGAAGCCGATTTTGCGGATTCTATCGGTCGCAATATTGAGGACAGGCAGCGGACGGCGGAAGCGCTCGAAAAATGCCTGGAAGGGCAGCGGTCTCGGATTGCGCACGGCGCCCTTGGAGAAATAGCGCTCGATATAATGCTGGGCGACAGACAGCGCGGTCATGATAATCAGATACCAGACGGTCGCGACCATCAGCAGCGGAATGACTTCGAGATTGCGGCGATAGATCACCTGGACCGTGTAGAAGAGCTCCGGCAGCGCCAGCACGTAGACCATGGAGGTGCTCTTCGCCAATCCGATGAGTTCGTTGAAGCCGGTCGGCAGGATCGAGCGCATGGCCTGCGGCAAGACGATGCGGAAGGCCTGGCGGCGTCGCGGCAGGCCCAGTGCAGCGGCAGCCTCCAGCTGCCCATGATCCACCGAGAGGATACCGCCGCGCACGATCTCTGCGAAGAAGGCCGACTGGTTGAGCGTAAGCCCAAGGAAGGCTGCGGCAAAGGGCGTCAGCAACTGCACCGTCGGATAGTCGATGAAGACCGCGCCGGTGAACGGCACGCCGATCCTGATCGTCTCGTAGAGGTAACCGAGATTGTTCAAAATCAATAGCAGCACGATCACGGGAATGGAGCGCAGGAGCCAAATGTAGCCCCAGGAAAGACCGGAAAGCAGCGGCGATTTCGAGACACGCGCCAACGCCAGAGCCGTTCCGAGAATGGAGCCGGAAATGGCGGCGAGCGCCGTCAAAAGCAGCGTCCTGCCGAGGCCGACGAGCACCGGCTCGGCGAAGAACCATTCGGCAAAGACGCCCCAGCCCCAGCGCGGATTGGTAAAGGTGGAATAGAGCACGGCGGCAATGACGAGGGCGGCGAAGATCGTGCCTGCCAGACGGCCCGGATGGCGCGCCGGCACGATGCGATAGCGGGAATAGTCCTGCGTTGGTTCTGCCGCCCTGCTGCCGGCGTGGATGTCGGCGAAATCCGTCGTCAGTGCCATGATGCTTCCCCTTTATGATTGTCGGTCCTTGCCGGTTCAGAGATTGCCGCCGGCCACGCGCAGGAGCGGTTCGTCCATTTCGTTTTCGAGACGTTCTTGAACGAGATGGCTGATGTCCTTTTCGAAAGGCAGGCTCTTGTAGACCTCCGGGTCGACAGACGTGTCGAAAAGCGCGCAATAGCCATAGTTCAGATAGAGGCCGACGGCTTCGGGCTGGCGAAAGCCGGTCGTGAGGTAGATGCGGGAATAGCCTTGGCGGCCCGCCTGTTCTTCGAGCTCGACGAGCACCTTCCGGGCAAGACCCTGGCGCCTTAAATCGCGACGCGTCCATATCCGTTTGAATTCAGCTGTGCGCTCGTCGTAGTGCTTGAAGGCGCCGCCGCCGATGGTTTCACCATCGCGGATCAGCAACAGAAAATTGCCGTGAGGTGGCGCAAAGGCCTCCGCAGGATAGCGGTTCAGTTCGGCCGCCGCACCTTCGGCATTGAAATAGGTGCCGTAACGGCTGTCGTACTCATAAATGAGTTCATCGATCAGCGGCTTGGCACGCAGGTCAAGGGGGCTCGTATAGACAAACACATCACTCATATCGTTCGTCACCCGTTGTCATCAGTGAGGAAAGTCTCCGCGAGCCGCACCCAGTATCGGGCAGCGGGCGCGATGATCGCGTCGTTGAAATTATAGTGGGCGCTGTGCAGCGGAGCGCTGTCGCCATTGCCGACGAAGAGGTAGCTGCCGGGGTTCGCCTGCAGCATGAAGGCAAAGTCCTCACTTGCCGTTCTTGGTCGAAAATCCTTCTCAATCGCTGCAGGGCCAAGTGCATCATAAGCGACGCTTCGGGCAAAGGCGGTTTCCTGGCCATGATTGACCAGGGCCGGAAAGCCGAGGCGGTAATTCACCTCTGCTTCGGCGCCGAAGCTTTCCGCCTGGGCACGGGCAAGTGCCGGAATGCGCTCCTGCAATAGCTGGCGCACCTTCTCGCTGAAGGCACGCATGGTCAGTTTCAGCTCCACGCTCTCCGGTATGACGTTCGAGGCCGAGCCGGCATGGATGGAGCCAACGGTGGCGACCGCCATCTCCTGCGGATCGACGTTGCGGGAGACGACGCTCTGAAGAGCAGTGATGAAGGAAGCCGAGGCCAACACGGGATCGACCGCCCGATGCGGTTCGGCTCCATGGCCACCCTTGCCGATGATCTTGATGATGGCCTGATCGACGGAGGCCATGGCGGGACCGGTGACGAAGCCGAACTGCCCGGCAGGCACGCCCGGCCAATTGTGCAGCCCGAAGACGGCATCGACGGGAAACCGTTCGAACAGGCCGTCGGAGATCATCTTGCGGGCGCCAGCGCCGATTTCCTCGGCGGGCTGAAAGATCAACCGCAAGGTGCCGCTGAAGTTGCCGCTTTCGGCAAGATAACGGGCAGCAGCAAGCAGGATCGACGTGTGCCCGTCATGGCCGCAGGCATGCATGACCCCGGGATTGCTACTGGCATAGGAAAGCTCCGTCGCCTCTTCGATCGGCAGGGCATCCATGTCGGCGCGAATGCCGATCCGCTTTTTACCATTACCCCGCGTAAGGGTGGCGACGATGCCGGTTCCGGCAATGCCCGTCACCACTTCGTAACCCCATGAGGAAAGGTGCGATGCCACGAGCTTGCTGGTCCGCAGCTCCTGAAATGCGAGTTCCGGATATTGGTGCAGGTCGTGGCGGAGCGCGATGATCTCGTCCAGGTAGGCGGCGATGCCGCGTTCGACCGGATCGTTTGTACGCTGGTTCTGCACGATTGCGTTCATGACTTTTCGCTCCGCGCCTCAGGCGCCGACCGCCTTTCCGTGCTCGACTGGAGCCATACCGGCCGCATAACGGCTCTCGCGGAACGGCAGACCCAGATGATCGCGCAGTGTCTCGCCCTTCAGATCCGGGTCGAAATAGCCGCGCTTTGCGAGGATCGGCAGGACGGACTTGGCGAAATCGTCGAAGCCCTCGGCGATCACCGGGAAGCCGAGAATGAAGCCGTCGGCGGCGCCCTCCTCGACCCAGCGGATGATCTCCTCGGCAATATGCTGCGCCGTGCCGATGAAAGCCGTGCGCGGCGTGGCAACGTCGAGCGCAACTTCGCGCAGCGTCAGGCCCTTGTCGCGCGCGGTCTTCTTGATCCGGTCGGTGGTAGCGCGGAAGCTGTTCTTGCCGATATCGCCGATTTCGGGGAAGGCCTCATCGAGGGGATAGGTGCTGAAATCATGGTGGTCGAAGAAGCGTCCGAGATAGAGCAATGCCTCTTCGATGGTGACGAGACTGCGGATCGCCTGATATTTGGCTTCTGCTTCCTTAGCCGTCGCGCCGACAATCGGGCCGATGCCGGGATAGATGCCGACCTCGGCGGCCGAGCGTCCATGCGCGATGACGCTATCCTTAAGCTGCCGGTAGAATGATTTGGCCTCCTCGATCGGCCCGCTGTTGGTGAAGACCGCGTCCGCATGTTTGCCGGCAAGCCTGATGCCGGAATCCGAAGCACCTGCCTGGAAGACGACGGGCTGGCCCTGTTTCGAGCGGCCGATATTGAGAGGCCCTTCGATGCGGAAGAAGCGACCCTTGTGATTGAGGCGATGCAGTTTGCTCTTGTCGGCATAGACGCCCGTTTCCCGGTTGCGGACGAAGGCGTCGTCGTCCCACGAATCCCACAGGCCCTTGATCGCATCGATATATTCCTCGGCGATCTCGTAGCGCAACTCGTGCTCGGGATGTTCGCGGGAGTAGTTGCGCCCGGAGCCCTCGAGCGGTGAGGTCACCGCGTTCCACCCCGCCCGGCCACCGCTGATCAGATCGATCGAGGCAAACTGGCGGGCGATGGTGAAGGGATCGCTATAAGAGGTCGAAACCGTCCCCACGAGCCCGATCTTTGAGGTCGAGGCCGCAAGTGCCGACAAAATGGCGATCGGCTCGAAGCGATTGAGGAAATGCGGGATCGATTGTTCGTTGATGTAAAGCCCATCGGCAACGAAGGCAAAAGCAATGCCCGCTTCTTCGGCCCTGCGCGCGGTCTTGACGAAAAAATCGAAACTGGTGCTTGCGTCGGCGGGTCCGCTTGGATGCTTCCAGGCGTTCATGTGACCGCCAGGCCCCTGTAACATGATGCCGAAGGTGACGTGTTTTTGAGCCATAAAACTATCCTCTTTCGAAGTGTCAGGCGACGAGGGAGAGCTGCTCCTTGGCGAGCAGTTCGATCGAATTCAGGCGTTCGGCAGCCGTCAGCGCCGGCGTGTCGAGGATGAATTCCTTGACGCCATAGCCGCGATGCAGTTCGTCGAGTTCCTTGCGGATTTGCGACGCAGTGCCGTGCAGCACGCCCGGCAACTTCTCCTCGGTGCGGTAGTCGGTCACGCCGGATTGACGGGCAAATTCTGCCGCCTGCTCCTCGTTTCCAACGTTCACGCTTTGACCGTTGGGCAGGAAGACCTTAACGATCCGAAGATTGCCGACGCGCTCACGCGCCTCCTCTTCGCTTTCAGCGGCGAAAGCGGCGAGAGCCAGGATCGGACGCTTTCCGCCCGTTGCTCGCTCATAGGCATCGAATGTCTTGCGCAGGTTTTCCGGATCGCCGTTGAGATGGCCGGCGAAGACCAGTTCCCAACCCTTTCGGGCGGCAAGCTCGGCGCTTTCGACGCTGGCACCCAGCAGAAAACGCTCGGGCGCAGCTGGCGGGAACGGCGTTGCCTGCGGACCATCGTGGTTGGGATCAGCGGCAAGGTAGGTATTGAGATCGGTGAGCTGGTCAGCAAAATCCGGTTTTTTTGCCGGATCAATGGCTGCCTGCAGCGCGCGCGTCGAAAGCGGAAAACCGCCTGGCGCCTTGCCGACACCGAGATCGACGCGGCCGGGGGCGAGCGACGCCAGCAGGTTAAAGGTCTCGGCCACCTTGTAGGCGCTGTAATGCTGGAGCATGACGCCGCCGGAGCCGATGCGAATGGCCGACGTCCGGGCAAGAAGATAGGCGATCAAGGCCTCAGGGGCGGAACTCGCGAGATTGGTCATGTTGTGGTGTTCTGCCACCCAGAACCGGTAATAGCCCAATTGCTCGGCTCTCACCGCCAGTCGCACGGTCGACTGCAAGGCGTCGCGCGCATCCTGCCCAGGCCCGATCGGGCTCTTATCAAGGAGGCTCAGGAGATAGGTCATATTGCTCAAACCTGCCCACTTATTATTAGTCCATCAAATCAGTAGATTTTATGCATTATAAGAAATGCCGTTCTCTTTGAGCTCAAGAAAGGAAAATAATTGTCGCCCACATTCACGACGGTCGGGGCAGTCTTCTGGCATTTCTCTCCAGCCGACAAAACCAAGCGTGAAGACCCAGAGCGGTTGGTTTTACGCGTTAAAAGGAGAAGAAAGCCTGCGACAAGAATTGAGGATCCGGCTGGCTGGATTGGAGAGCGCCGCCCTTTCAACTGTGTTGAAGTCGGGTTTCCAGATCAAGAGCCGTAGGCAAGAATCCACTGAGGCTGTTGTTTGCTTTCACGGAAAAGCTGTTCGGCCGCAGCCTCGAACTCGGCGCAGTCAGCTGTGGCCGTGCGGATCTGGGCCGAGATCCTCTTCCTATCGAAAGCAAGCCGCCTGAAGTTCCGCAGTCAAGGACATCTGCTGGTTGCCGGTCATAGATTGCCTCCCTGTGGTGGCGATCAACGAGCCCGCTGCCAAGTTCAATGGACCGTAAATCTCGCCATCTCTTGTCGGTGCCGTTCCAGCGTGCGCAGAAGCAAAGCGATTTCTTCGACGATCGCCGAGAATGTCGCATCGTCAGCGTCGGCAATGCTGCTGGTCATTCCTTCGATCACGTCAATGAGCCGCAGGACGGGAATGGGCGACTGGCGGTCGTCATGGGGAGCGAGGACTGTCGACATCTCCATCAATGCGCGAATAAGTCGATCAATAAGCTGGTGGCGGCGTTCCCTGGCATCCGCCCCTCGATCATCTGATAAATTCAGCAGATCGCTGACGAGATCGGACATGTGCTGGGCTCCTTGCGTTCAAATGGCCGGCGCGTTCGCGCAGCAGAGTCCATCGTCGATGCAGCGGCAATCTGGACATCACAGGACACCAATCACCAGAGCGAAAATGAAAGTGAACGACGAAACCATGCAGCCGACCGCCATGCAGTGCACGGCTTTGGATTGAATGCTCTTGGCATCCAGCTTCTGGATTGGCCGACGAAGATCAAAAGCGAGTGCCATGGCCGTTTCCTCAGTACCAGGGTCCAGGCGCGGCACTCCAGTAATAGAGTTCATACTCGCGCAGTTCGCGGTCGCCCTCGTCGTGGTTTCGGGGCGCCTCGCCCGCAGTTTGGCCGCGTGGCGTCGCATCCGATTTTCTAGCAAAAAGGCTATCGAAGAACGCTTTGAGATGGGTGACGAAATCCTGCACCATACGATCCTCCGTTTTGCGCAATTGCGATTGTGTTGACCCGTCTCAGGAAATGAGCGAATGCCGGCGCGCATTCGTGAGCAATTCATGGGCTGACGCGTACGGGCCGAAGAGCATGAGGAGGCGGTTTTCCTCTTTTTTTTCCAGGCGATATCGCCGGGCAAAGTCGAAAACGCTCCATACCTCTTGTAACAGAATTGCCGCATCGGCCTTGTCCATCTTTGCCTCCTTGTCGTCTTGAGCGGAGTTCGCGAGCGGATACGCCCGATCAGCTATTCGGCTGCGGCTAGAATTGGATTTTCTGCGGGAAAGAAAGCTGCGAGCTCACCGACCACCTCCGCGATCCGATTTGAAAGCGGCGCGGAAGTAACCCGATAGTCTGTGAAATCACGATCGGCTGCGTAAACAGCCGTCGGCAGGGTATGAGACATGAAGAAGCCGAACAGCGGCCGCAACTGATGTTCGACCATCAACGCATGACGGTCCCCTCCCCCTGTCGCCGTTATGACGATCGGTTTGGCCCGCAGCTCGTTCGGTTCGATTAGGTCGATCAGGTGCTTGAAGAGGCCGGGATAGGAGCCCTTATAGGTTGGCGCGCCGACAATAAGTGCGTCCGAGGCAACGATGGCATCCATAACCTCTTTCGCCTGATCATCGAGTTCCTTGCGCCAGAGAGCACGGCCAAGGGAAGGACCAACATCATGAAGATCATAAATCCTGCTTGTGAAGCCGTAACGCTCAGTGGCGCGGTCTACAACATTCTGAACAAGAACATACGTCTTCGACGGACGATTGAAGCTGCCGGCGATGCCGACCAATTTGGGAGCAGCCATTTTGGTTCCTTTGCCTTCAAAGCGCGCGGACGGACGCGCCAGTCTTCAACAATAAAGTCTATAAAATTACTATATTAAAGAAACGGCAAACCCTGGTGATAGCCAAGAGAGAAAAATTTATCCGCCAAATGCCTCCTCGCCAAGGCAGCTCGGATCGCCACCAGGCAGCGCGGTGAACTTGCCAGCCATTCCTTGGCGCTCAAGGAGCCCATCGATCGGGCATGTGCCGCGCAGCGTTGTTGCGTAGTGTGAAGTGCCCTCAAGCCCACCGACCGTGGAACTGAAATAACTGCCGCGGAGAAAAGACCGATGTCGGCGGCCTGCAGAAAGAATGTCGGCGGCATATTGGGAAAAGCCGGCGCCGGCGAAAGGACAGCCGACGTGATGGGCGAGCGCTCACTGCCGGATCGCAGCAATGGACGTTGCAACCTTTCTTGCCTGCGCACGAATATCAGGTACCGCTGTAATTTCCCAGAATTGTCCCGCGCTCAGCGCTCCGACTACATAGATGCGTACGGAGCTTCCATCAGGGTGTTGTACGCGCGATTGCGGGTCGACGGTGATGCCGAGGCCGAGTGGATCTGCTTTTATCAGTCGCTTTCGCTGCATTTCGCGCAGTAACGGCGAATGGGCGATACCTGCCCGTTCCATGCCCGTGCAGTTTACGACCCAGTTTGCGCAAAGAGACAGAATGTCCTGGCGACCTCTGGCCCTGTATCGGAGATTGACCACTTCGTCCTGCTCGACCATATCCAAGAGGTAGCCGGCATGTATCGACACCTGACCGCCCCGCACGAGTTCCTGGAAGCGCTCGAACACATCCGGTGCGACGCGGTGCCGGTGGATATTCCACCAAGCCAATGCATGGCGCAGGAACCGACTTCTCTCGGCGTCGGGCAACCGGTTCCAAAGCGTCTGGGTTTGCGGTCGCAACGCATCCATGACAGTGCGCCAATCGCCGGCATGCCTGCTTGTCCGGCGGAGCGTCCGCAGCAACTCACTCATCGTTGTTGGCAATGTCTGGATATCCAATGCCGACGGCGGCTTCGGCGCCCGGGCGTGACCGCGCGGGGCAAGACCACGCCTGGACAAGACGGCGACATGCCCACGCAGACCGCGCGCGCATAAGGCCAGGAGCTGGTCGATCATCGTCAGGCCGGAGCCGAGAATGCAGACGGTGTCGTCTGCCTTCACCCGCTGAAGCCACGAGAGCCGCCAAGGGTTCTCAATGATACGCGCAAGCGCAGTTGATGATAGTCTAGACGTGTCCACAGGAAGTTTGGCGTTCCCGACACCGAGACAGAGCACCACGCTGCGGCCAGCGATCTCGCCACCATTTTCGAGCAAGAAGGCAAGTGTGGTCCTGTAACGTTCGATGCACCCTGTCGCCTTCGCTTTGATGAAATCGACCTTACAGCGAGGCCTCTTGGTGCGCAGAAGGCCTGCAAGGGTATCGCGGACATAAAGACCGTAATCCTGCCGCGAAGCAAAGTCTGCTGGGCCCAATGGCCGATTGCGTTCGCGAAGCCATTCGACGAACTCATTTGGCCTGTCCGCAAACAGGCTCATGCGTCCTGCTGGAACATTCAAGCGGTGCAGGTAAAGTTCGGTGCGATAGGCGGTGCCTCTGCCAAAGCCCGGATCGTCTCCAACAACCGCGACAGAGGACGATTCCGGAAGGAGTTCGACGAGGTTGCACACAGTTGCGATTGCAGAAAATCCCGAACCGACGACGACGACATCGTATATCATTGCGCCTCCTCGCCGACACACGCACGATGAAACGTCACGCACGTCTTCGGGTTCCCTGTCAATGGTTCGACGACCGTGGTTGCAACGGCAGGCTGCTGAAATCGCAGACTGCCGTTTCATTTCGCAGATGAGGTTCAGCGATGGTCCAGTCTTGCGACGAGCCGGTCGCCCAGCCACTGGATGCCGCAGACGAGTACAATGAGCACGATGACGACCGCAATCATCACATTGGTCTCAAAGCGCTGATAACCATAGCGGATCGCAAGATCGCCAAGACCGCCGGCACCGATCGCGCCTGCCATCGCAGAAGCGCCGATCAGCGTCACGAGAGTGACCGTGAAACCGGCAACGATGCCGGGAAGGGCTTCCGGAACCAGCACTTCGCGAATGATCGTCCAGCGATTGCCGCCCATGGCGCGCACGGCGTCGATGAGCCCACGATCGACCTCGCGCAGCGACACTTCGGCAATGCGCGCGTAGTACGGCGTTGCGGCAATCGCTAGCGGCACGATCGCCGCCCATGTCCCGAGCGAGGTGCCGACGATTAGCCGCGTCAGCGGGATCAGCGCCACCAGCAGAATGATGAAGGGAACTGAGCGGAAGCCATTGATGACGGAGCCAAGCGCGCTGTTGATCGCGCGGTTTTCCGCAATGCCGCCGCGGGTCGTCAGAACCAGCGCCAGCCCGAGCGGCAAACCGGCGATGAGCGAAATCAGGCCCGACGCACCTGTCATGAGGACGGTTTCCCAGAGCGACCGGAAAAGCAGTTCAAGCATGATCGGTGTCATAACCGAGCACCTCCACCCGCGCCGAGCGGGCCGTCAGAAATTGTTGCACCTGGCCGGCGAGCTTGAGATTGCGCGTCGGAACGGCAATGAAGAACCTTGCCACGGGCTGGCTTTGAATATGATCGATGCCGCCATGAACAAGACGAAATGCCTGCGGCAGTTCGGCCGCAAGATCGGCAAAAAGCGCACCCTGCGCCTCTGACCCGGCGAGATCGACGCTGATGATCGCTTCCCTGCCCCCGGTCTGCGACAGACGCGCCGCAATATGGTCCGGCAGCTGAGGTCGGATTCCGCAGAGCAGGCTCTTGGTGATTGCCGTCTGCGGATTAGCGAAGACCGACCAGACCTGCCCTTCTTCGACAATTTTCCCCGCATCGATGACCGCGACGCGATCGGCAATGGTACGGATCACTTCCATTTCGTGGGTGATGAGAACGATGGTCAGCCCGAGCTTGCGGTTGATATCCTTGAGAAGCGAAAGGATTGAACGCGTTGTCTCCGGATCGAGCGCCGAGGTCGCCTCGTCCGAAAGCAGCAAGGCGGGACGTGCTGCAAGCGCGCGGGCAATTCCGACACGCTGCTTCTGGCCGCCCGAAAGGGAAGCCGGATAGGCCCTTGCTTTGTCCGACAGCCCGACGAGGTCGAGCAGCTCGCGTGCCCGCTTCAGACGCTCCGCCTTCGCCACACCCTCGATCTTCAGCGGCAGAGCGATGTTTTCTTCGACCGTCTTTGCCGAAAGGAGATTGAAATGCTGGAAGATCATGCCGATGCGCTGGCGCAGCGGCTGCAAATCCCTTTCGCCGAGACCGGTAATATTGCGGCCCTCGATATCGATCTCGCCACGATCGGCGCGTTCCAGACCGTTGAGGCACCGGATCAGGGTCGACTTTCCGGCGCCGCTGCGGCCGATGATGCCGAAAATCTCGCCCTTCGCGATGGAAAGCGAAATTCCATCGAGGGCTGGCGTCGCGCCGAAACGGCGGTAAACATCCGTCAGCCTCACGACCGTCTCCAAGCTCTCATGCTTCGCCCCGATCGCGGCGGCTGAAACGAATGAATTCATTGTCTGTCCTTTATGCAAACGCCCGTGGCAGCCCGGGCAAATAACACCCGAACCGCCCCGGACGCGCCCGCCTGGCGCGAATTGAGATCAATAGGCGCTGAGACCGGTGCCCTTGTAAACCTTGTCGAACTCGGCCTTCACCGTGTCATTCTGGTAGGAGGAGACCAGTGTCTTCACCCAATCTTCGTTTTCGTTGCCCTCTTTGACAGCGATGAAGTTGCGATAGGGATTGTCGGCGATTGGCTCCTGCGCAATGCGATCGGCCGGCGACAGGCCGCTCTTCAGCGCCCAGTCGGTATTGATCACCGCAGCGTCAAGATCGTCGATCGAGCGGCCGACAATGCCGGCGTCGAGCTCCTTGATTGTGAGTTTCTTCGGGTTATCGGTGATGTCGGCAATGGTCGCGAGAATCCCCGTGCCATCCTTCAGCTTGATCAGGCCTGCGTTCTGCAGAACACGCAGCGCCCGCCCCTCATTCGACGGATCGTTTGGCAAACCGATCGCAGCACCATCCGGGATTTCGGCGACCGACTTGTACCTCTTGGTATAAAGCCCAATCGGCCAAACGCCGGTAAAGCCGACGGGAACGATATGATACCCGTGCGTCTTGATCTGGTTGTCGAGATAGGGCTTGTGCTGGAAGGCATTGGCGTCAACTTCGCCGTTTTCGAGCGCTTCGTTCGGCTGTGTGTAGTCGTTGAACGTGATGGTCTTTATCTTCAGACCTTTCTTGGCGGCTTCATTCGTGACCACGCGCCAGACGTCCTCATCCTCACCGCTCATGATGCCCACTTTGATGGACTTGTCTTCGGCAAAAGAGGAGGAAGGCGCAAAAAAGGTTGCCAGCGCCGCAGCAGAAATGGCCAGCGCTGCAAGGCTCGCACGGCGCGTGAGGCTGAGCGTGGAGAAACTCTTGTCGTTCATATTTGATATCCCGTCTGAATGATGAGGATCGAGCTCGAAACAGGAAGAGCATGTCAGATCGGCCGCAGCCGCACGAAGCACGCGCGCCTGTTTTTGGTCGCGCAGCTGAAAAAGCCTTGCCGGGCTATAACCCCCGCCCCAAATAATTTTCTACTATTATTATAGACTTTATGCTTTGATGTGGCTGACTGTCGATGGGAACGTCAAATGAACGGCGATCTTCAAGATCCTGAACCACCGAAGCAGCCAGAAAAGCGCTGGCCCCTGCCATTTTGGCTGGCGTGGGCCGCGCTCACCCTGCTAATCGTGCTGATGATCGCGATCTGGGGGCCATAGGGAAGTGATCCGAAGGGGTGTAATGGATCCTCATCAAGCCCGTTTTTCGAGCGCTCACACATCCGGGTGTTTTTGATGCGTAGGAGATCGATACCCATTCGCTACATGGCTCGAGGGAAGTTTGTCTCCCGCACCGAAGAGTTTGCGCCTTAGCCCGCCCATTGAATACGCCGTCTTGTAGCGGCCGCGCTCCTGCAGTGCCGGAACGGCATGGTCGATGAAATCTTCGTAGCTCTCGGGAACGACTGTGCGGGTAAGATTGAAGCCATCGATCTCTCCGTCCTCGATCCACGAGATCAACTCCTCAGCGACAAACGAACCGTCGCCGACGATGACAGGATAGCGACCCCCGATTTTCAGTTCATCAAGCAATTGCCGTTTCGTCCAACGCTTCTGACCAGCCAGTTGCGCAGCCGACTGGATGGCGTTCGAGGTTCCGTAGTTGATTGGGTCGTCAAGGCCGTAGCGAGAAAAGTCGATACCGGTGCTCGCCGCAAAGTGAGCAAGGCCTGCTTCCGGATTGGCGTAGCTGAGATAGTCTCGATATTTCTCGTGAGCGGCTTCGTTAGTGGCCCCAGTTATGACGGTTACGCCTACGAACACCTTGACGTCTTGGGGCGAGCGGCCGGCATTTACTGCCTCCTGCCTGATGGCCATGGCCGTGGCTTTTGCCGCTTCTTTGTCAGTTGCCGTAATGAATACGCATTCGGCATGGGTGGCCGCAAACTTCTTTCCCCGTCCGGATGTTCCTGCCTGATAAAGGACCGGTGTTCGTTGTCGGGACGGTTCGGCGAGATGGTAGCCACGGGACTGGTAGAATTTGCCTGCGTGGCTAATCGGCCGGACTTTGTTGGGATCCGCATAAATGCGGCGTTCCTTGTCACGAATAACGGCGTCCTCATCCCAACTTCCTTCCCAGAGCTTGTAGAGAACTTCCATGTATTCGTCGGCACGATCGTACCGGCTATCATGTTCAGCTTGAGCCTCGTGTCCCAGCGCCCGAGCAGCGCTGTCGAGGTAACCTGTCACGATGTTCCAGCCGATCCTGCCATCCGTCAGATGGTCCAAGGTCGACATCCGGCGCGCGAAGATGTAGGGCGCATCGGAACTCAGGTTGACGGTAATGCCGAATCCGAGATGCTTCGTAACGGCGGCCATGGCCGATACCAGGAGAAGCGGGTCGTTTACCGGCAACTGAATGGATTCCCGGAGCGTAAGATCGGCCGAGCCATTGTAGACATCGTACACGCCAATGATGTCGGCGAGAAAAATGCCATCGAATAGTCCACGCTCCAGTGTTTTCGCGAGCGATGTCCAGTAGTCGATACTCTTATAACGGTGGGATTGGTCCCGCGGGTGAGCCCAAAGACCGTGATTGATATGGCCTACGGAGTTCATAGTGAAGGCATTGATCAGGATCTGTTTTGACATGGCGCTCTCCGCTCACAGCGCGCCGTGGCGCGGCGGTAGCTTATCATTCAAATAGTAATTTCCGACCGCCTGGTATTTCCACCGGACCGGATCATGGAGGGTATGCGTCCTGACGTTTCGCCAATAGCGATCAAGATTGTCCTCGCTAGCTGTCGAGGAGGTTCCCGAAAGTTCAAAGAGTTTGGTCGCCGCCAGAAGACCAGCCTTCGTCGTCAGGATTCTCGCCTCCGCAACGGCGATCGAAGCCGCCGCAACCGAGCTCTCTGTCATTTCGGCCTGTGCGGCATCAACCGCCGCCGCCGCGCGATCAAGAAGGACTTCGGCCGCCCGAAGCTTCACCTTCACCTGCCCAACAGCGCTCAGTGTCAGGGGGTCGTCTGAAGCACGCTCGACATTAGCGTCAATCCATGGCCGGGAGCGCTCGCGGATGAAGCGGACCATCTCCTCATAAGCACCGCGACCGATGCCCAGGTCGATCGCCGCGTGCATCAGTTGCGCGAAAGGTCCGATCGTAGTGGGCGTTTCGAAAGAAGCTTGAAAAGGGATGACCCACCGTTCCTCTATCTTCACACGCTCAAATCTCACTGAGCCGCTCCCGGTTACGCGTTGACCGAACCCGTCCCAGTCGTCGATCACCGTCACGCCTTGAGCGTCGCGCGGAACGATGGCTAGATAGCCGGCTTGTTTCCCGTCCTCCTCCGCTATCGCAAGTGTCGGAATCCAGTGAGCGAAGATTGCTCCCGTACAATAGAATTTCTGGCCATCGACGAACCACTCGCCGCCCTCTTGAAAGAGCCTAGTGCGCCGCTTGAAATCCTTCTGGCCGATTTCGGCAAGCGCGTTTCCAAAACGTTCGCCTTCCAGGACGCGATCGTAGAAGAACCGTTTCTGCTCCCAACTGCCGCCGACACGAAGCACTTCGAGGGCATAATAATGGTTCTGCGGGATCTGGGATAGCGAGCCGTCAGCAGTTCCTATCGTTGCGATGACCTCGGCTGCCGTCTTCGCCGACAATCCTGGCCCTCCAAACTCCTTTGGCACGGTGATCCCCCACAACCCGCTCTGGGAAAACGCCTCAACTTCCACCCAGGGCAATGCCCGCTCGCGGTCCCGCTCGGAGGCTTTTTTTGCGAAGGTTTCGGCCAATCGGGTGGCTACTTCAACCGCTTGCTCGTGCATGCCTATATGCGGCGGGCGCGAACTCGGCGGAGCTGCGGCAGATACCGGTTCAAATCCAATGCTCATCTGTTCAGTTCCATTGGTGTCGCTGTGGGAAGGTTCCATTCAATTCGTAGTTTCCGATCAGATGGTATTTCCAGCGAATTGGATCATGCAGGGTATGCACGCGGGCGTTCCGCCAGTGACGATCAAGATTATGGGCCGCGCGTGTGGCAGACGATCCCGCGAGATCGAACAGCATTTCGGTCGATGCGAGCGCGATCTCGGTGGTAAGGATTTTCGCCTCGGCGACGGCAACGGAAGCCTCGGCGCTTGATCCGTCTGTTACCGGACTTTTCGCCACATCATCGATAACCGCAGCAGCCCGATGCAGAACGCCTTGGGCGGCGTGGAATTGCGCATGAAGGTTTCCGACCTCATGAATGATCGTTGGGTCGTGGCGCGCAGAATCCCCGCCGAAATCGACCCAAGGTCGCGCCCGTTCGCGAATGAACGAAAGCGTATCGGCGATCGCTGCTGCAGCGATGCCTGAATCGATTGCAGCTTGGATCAATTGCGAAATAGGGCCTGCCAATCCGGCCCGTTGAACGAATGACCAGAGTGGAAAGACGAGCTCGGGATCGACTGGCACATCATTGAATTCGACTGTGCCGCTTGCGGTGGTGCGTTGGCCGAAGGACGACCAGTCGTCGATGATACGGACCCCTGGCGCTTCCCGCCGGACCCATACCTGGATTGCACGGTCTTCCTCGTCGATCGCGCGGGTCGGAATCCAGTGTGCGAAAATGGCACCCGTTGAATAGAATCTTCGCCCTGACAATCGAAGGCCGTTCGCAGTGTGCGTGAGGCGGGTCGTGCTCACGTTCACCTTCTTGGTGCCTTTTTCGGGACCCGCGTTTCCAATCCGCAATCCGTTTAGAATATCAGCGTACACCCGCGACTTTTGTTCAGGCGAGCCGATGTCGCGAAGCAGCGCCAGCACGCCGAATTGGTTCTGAGGCAATTGTCCCAAAGAAGGATCTGCCGCGCAAAGGACCTCGAATATCTTTGCGAGCGTTACCAGCGAAACGTCTGCACCGCCGAATTCGCGAGGAACGGTGATCGCGCCGAGCCCGCTCGCGGTATATTCCTCAATCTGATCCCACGGTAGCCGTCGTTCGCGGTCCCTATCGGAAGCTCCCTCCCGGAACCGCTTAGCCAAACCCGCCGCGACGTCCAGTGCTTCGGCGTCGGTTGTGATCAGGTGCGGCTTTTTTGGTGGTTGCGGCAGACGCTCCGAGGGCTCGGCATCAACGATCATCGGATCGATCATGAAAACATCCTTGTTCAGCGAGCTCTCAGGTGTCTGACAGCCATGTCGCCGGCCAACTGCACAGCGCATACCATTGCGACAAGCACGACAATGACTCCAACCATGACGGTCGTGTCAAATCGTTGGTATCCATAACGAATGGCCATATCGCCGAGGCCGCCCGCTCCAACCGCGCCGGCCATAGCAGATGCGCCGATCATGCTCACAACTGTTATGGTAAAGCCGCCGACTATGCCCGGCAGGGCTTCGGGCAGCAGCACGTGCCAGACGATGTGCCAGCGCCGGCAGCCCATAGCTTGCGCGGCCTCAATCAATCCGTCGTCAACCTCGCGAAGACTGACCTCAGCAATACGAGCAAAGAAAGGGGTTGCACTGATAGACAGCGGAACCACCGCGGCCCAAACGCCAATCGTAGTGCCGGTAAGGAGACGGGTCAGAGGAAGCAGTGCCACCAACAGGACAATGAAGGGTGTCGCCCTAAATCCGTTGATCACTGCTGCAAGCAATCTTTGCATGCTCGGTGCATGGACTAGTCCGCCAGGCGCGGCAAGAACAAGGAAGACGGCAAGTGGTATCCCTGCGGCCAAGGCGACCAACGCCGACACACCAACCATGGCTACAGTATCCAGGAACGCGTGCCACAGGCGCTCATACATCATTGCCGACATAGCCGAGTACCCTTACTCTACTCGCGAGATGGCTCATCGTCTCTATGAGAGCTGAGTCCGTTGAATTCACGACCACCAAGAGCCGACCGTGAACGTGTCCCTGAATACGGTCGACAGAGCTCTGCAGCAGCCGGACCTGAGCGCCGGCGGCTGCAGCAATCGCCGCAATGTCCGGCTCCAAGCCACCCTCGCCCGTGTAAGCGAGTTCAATGAGCGTGCCCTTGCTCGCCCGGTCGCCCGCGGGCCGCAGGCGAACTGCAATATCTTCGGGAATGTCGCGATTCAGCGGCTTCAATAAAGCACGGGTGGCATCGTGCGAAGGATTCGCAAAGACCCGCCACACCGGACCGACCTCAGCCACCTGCCCTTTATCAAGGACAAGCACATGGTCGCAAATTTCCCGGATAACACTCATCTCGTGGGTTATGAGGACGATGGTCAGATTAAGCCGCCGGTTGATGTCCTTGAGCAGCCGCAGGATCGATAGAGTCGTCTCGGGGTCCAACGCCGACGTTGCTTCATCACACAGGAGAATCTCGGGACGGTGGACGAGGGCGCGCGCAATTCCGACGCGTTGCTTTTGTCCACCGGAAAGGCGCGAGGGATAGGTATCCTCCTTCCCTTCGAGACCAACTAGGGAAAGCGCTTCAGCTACTCGCTTATCGATCTCCACTCGCGCAAATCCGGCTACGATCATCGGCAGCGCCACGTTCCGCCAAACGGTCTTGGCGGATAGAAGATTGAAATGCTGAAAGATCATCCCGATCCTGCGCCGGAGGAGCACAAGACCTTCTTCGTCAAGCACTCCGACATCTGTCCCATCCACAATCACTTTTCCGGACGTGGTCCTTTCGAGCCGGTTGACCGTTCTCAAAAGAGTGGATTTGCCGGCGCCGCTACGACCGATAATTCCAAAGATTGACCCACCTGGCACATCGATTGTGATGTTCTTGAGCGCGTGGACGGTCTCGCCTGCCGAGGCATAAGTCTTCTCTACGCCCTCGAAAGCGATAGTTCCTCGCCTGACCGTCGCCTGGGACCGGTCGAGCGGCGACGCCTCTCCACCGGCGGAGAAGTCCGGCAGAGAAGTGTCGCGTTCTTCGGCGTGACGCCGAGCAGCGTTGTTCAATGAACCCATGGAAGTGTGTACAGTTTTTGGTCTGAGGCAAAGGCCTTGCTGATCGCGTCTTTCACCGCCTGGGAGTTCTGGTAAAGAGCAACCAGCTCCTTGATTGCGGGATCATCGACGCGGTCGGATTTGACGGCGAAAACAATAGCAAACTGCTTGTCGTCAACGCCCGAATATAGCAATCCTGAACTAGGATCGAACGCCTTGGACGCGACGATGAAGTGCGGATAGCCTTGCGCGATATCCACGTCGCGGGCTACGCGAGCGAGCTGCGGTCCTTCGACCTCCGTAAAGGTCAGATGCTTTGGATTATCGGTGATATCGTCCAGCGTGCCCTTGAATCCGACACCGTCTCGGAGCTTAACCAGGCCCGCCTTTTGAAGAAGCAAAAGTCCACGGCCTTGATTGACGGGATCGTTTGCAATCGCGACTTTGCCATCCTGCGGAATGTCCTCGAATTTCTTGTACTTCAGAGAATACAAACCAATGTTGGCAAGAACTCCGATTCCGGCGCTTTTGAAATCGTAGCCTCTCTCGGAGATCGCATTGTCGAGAAAAGGCTGATGCTGGAAATAGTTGACGTCGATATCGCCTGACTGCAGGGCAATATTGGGCGTCGTCCAATCGCTGAATTCAACAGCCGCGATATCCAGGCCTTTTGCTTTAGCTTCCGGGATCAGGGCCTCGATGGAATCCGCATAAACGCCTGGGACGACTCCAACTTTCAACGAAGCAGCCAGAGCCGGCATCGAAAATGACAATGCTGCGACTGCCGCAAGAAGTCCTCTAATGGATTTTTTCATGTTGCCCCTCATTGATGGAGACACAAAACTAAACATCTCTAATTTTATAGACAAAGGTGAGATTTGCGTCGAACGTCGCTCGCCAGAAAAATCATTCCGGTTTTCCTTGAGTAGCGAGCGTGAAATGCGCCCGGAGGAATTCTCCTCGCAGGTCCTAGCGCCACGAGAGAGCCAGAGCTCTGTTTCCCGAACCTTTGAAAGCCAGCTTGTCTCTCAACGGACGCCAGCGCTCGTTTCAACTGCAAATCCGCATGGAGGGCGCGGCTACCTATCTTGCGAAAATCGGCCCTGGTGCCGCCCGCGTGAGTTGCCCGTTCTCAGGAAATTTTCTCCAGCCTTTGCGTGAGGTGCACCGTCAAGCATTGATCAAACATCCAGGCGTCGCGTCGCCTACCATTCGGTTCGGACGTTCGCTTTCCAGCCAGGTCCCCGATCCGGCTTGCTGTTCCTGGTTACCAATCGGGCCAGCTACGGATATGTCTGGAATAGCAACAGGTTCGAATTGTCACGACTGCGATGCCCTGAGCTTGGGTCGATGATCGCCGGCGATGGTCTCGCCGAACGGACCTGTGTTGACGGCGCTGCTGGCAGCCTTGACCGGATGCGCGAGCGGCAAGTTCGGCAGAACGAGTTCGCCAAAACGATAGGCCTCTTCCAAATGCGGATAGCCAGACATGATGAACGTGTCGATGCCGATTTCACGATATTCCTCGATCCGAGCCTTGACCTGATCGGGATCGCCGACAAGGGCCGTACCGGCACCGCCGCGCACAAGGCCGACTCCGGCCCAAAGATTTGGGCTGACTTCCAGCTTGTCTCGCTGGCCGCCATGCAGCCGGCTCATGCGGCTCTGGCCGACCGAATCCATCCGTTCGAATACCTTCTGGGCCGCTGCGATCGTTTCGTCGTCGAGATACTGGATAAGCTCGTCTGCGGCCCTCCAGGCTTCCGCCGCAGTTTCACGCACGATGACGTGCAGGCGAATACCGAAGGTCACGTCACGGCCTTCCTTCTGCGCCAACCTCCTAACTTCGTTTATCTTCTTCGCCACCTCCTCGGGTGGCTCACCCCAGGTCAGATATTTATCGATTGTGCGCGCTGCGACCTCCTGGCCGATACCGGACGAGCCGCCGAAGTAGAGCGGCGGGTGCGGAGACTGGAAGGTGGGGAAGAGAACCCTGCCATCTTCGATATCGAAGTGCTTGCCCTTGTAGGTCACTGTCTCGCCGCTGAGGAGCGCCTTATAGATATTCAGAAATTCCTCGGTCACCTGGTAGCGCTCGGCGTGTGGAAAATGAATGCCATCGCCCTTGTTTTCGATTGGGTCGCCGCCGGTGACGACGTTGATCAGGAGGCGGCCGTTGGAGATACGGTCGAACGTTGCCGTCATACGAGCCGCAAGCGTTGGCGCCAGCAGCCCGGGGCGAACGGCAATGAGATATTTCAGCTTCTCGGTTAGCGGTGCCAGTGCCGACGCCACGACCCAGCTGTCCTCGCAGCTCTTGCCGGTTGGAATAAGCACGCCGTAGTAGCCAAGAGCATCGGCAGCCTGCGCGACCTGCTTCAGGTAGTTGAGATCGACGTTGCGTCCGCCAAATGACGTGCCAAGATAGCGGCTGTCTCCATGCGTCGGCAGGAACCAGAGGACATTGATCTTTTCAGGGGTAGTACTCATGATAGTGTCTCCAGCGACATAGTGTTCGCCTCGGCTGCTGAACCGGCCTCGGCGAATTTAAGCGATCGATCCAGGGCGGCTCTGACACGCGTCTTGTCACGGTCGGAGTAGGGCCGGTCAGGTTTCAGGCCGGCATCAGGCCCGACGGTCGGGCGCCTGCCAATGATGATCTCGTCGAGAATTCGACCCGGCCATGGCTGCATGACGATAACGCGATGTGCCAAAGCCGCGGCCTCGTCGAGGTCATGGGTGACGAGGATCATGGTGGCACCGGTTTCGGCCCAGATATCCAGCAGGTAACGATGCAAGGTCGCTCGCGTCAGCGCGTCCAGCGCCGAGAAGGGCTCGTCGAGGAGTAACACCTCAGGGCGCATGACCAGCGCCCGGGCAATCGCCACACGTTGCGCTTGCCCGCCTGAGAGCTCCTTGGGAAGGCGATGACCATAATCTTTGAGATGAACCTGCTGAAGCGCAGCACGAACACGCGTTTCCCGCTCGTCGCGATCGGCATGCACCAGACCAAAACCGACATTGTCGTATACCGTCAGCCACGGCAGGAGCCGCGGCTCCTGAAAGACGAGGTTGATCAACGGATGCGGACGGTTGACGATCTCGCCGTTGATCGACGTGGTACCGCTCGTTGGCTGGTCCAGGCCAGCGATCAGGCGCAGCAGCGTGCTCTTGCCGCAGCCGGAGCCGCCGATCACGGCGACAATTTCTCCCGGCGCCACATCGAGCGTAAAACCGCCAAGCGCTTTTACCCCGTTGGCATAAGTCTTGGTAAGCGCTTTGAGAGACAGCATCACAGCGCCCCATTCCGAAAGGTGTCCTGCCAGGCAATGAGAGGGGCGGTAAGATGGACAAGAAGGACGTCCGACAGCTTGCCGACCACCGCAAAGACGATGATGGCGGCAAGGATTTGGTCGGGCTTGCCAAGCTGCTGACCGTCGACGAGCAGATACCCCAATCCCTCGGAAGCCCCCATGAACTCGGCAGCGACGACAAACATCCAGCCAAGCCCGAGGCCTGCTCTCAACGATACGACAAAGGCCGGCAGAACGGCGGGAAAAAGGATGCGTCGAATGAGATCGAATCCGCTGAGCCGGAAGATGCGCCCTACCTCGACGATCTTTCTATCAACTGAAAGAAGTGCTGTGGACACGCCGAGATAGACGGGGAAGAAAACACCGGTCGCAATCAGAGCCACCTTCGACGTCTCGAAAATCCCGAACCAGAGAATGAACAACGGTACCCAGGCGATCGATGGAATGGACCGCAAGGCTTGAAGCAAGGGATCCACAAGCGCATGGGCAAGCCTGAAGAAGCCGGTAACGCTGCCCGCAAGCGCACCGGCAACGGCCCCGGCGATGAAGCCGACAAGCACGCGGAGACTGGTGGAGACGACGTGCTGCCAAAGCTCGCCACTTAAGGATAGCTGGGAAAGCGCGGCCATGATCCGGGAAGGCGGCGGTACCAGCCGTCCGGTCGCAAGGCCGGAAGCAACGGCAGCCTCCCAGAACACGAAGCCGCAAACCGGTAGCGCAAAACCCAGCGCAAGGCGCCACACTTGCGTCCATGCGGCAAACATGAAGCGCGACTGGTTTACGGGCGGCGCTTCGGCCAAGGTGTCAAGCATGCTCGCCATGCGATCGTCCGCTACTGAATGAGAGCTTGGCTGAAGCTCGGATCGATCAGTTCATCGACCGATTTTTCGATGTCGGCTTCCGCCGGCAGGACGCCAGCCTGCTGCAGCGCCAGGCCGGCTTTGAGGATCGTCTCGCGCTGGGCATCGCCGATACGCGAAGAGGATAGGTCCGTTCTCCCAAGCTGCCGCTCGATCACGGCATCTGGCAACTTTGCCGCCTCGACGAGCACAGCCTTGACCGCTGACGGGTCGGCAAGTGCCTTCTTGCGCGCGTCCTCGTAGACGGCAAGCACACGCTTGACGATTTCAGGATGCTCGGTTGCGAACCTCTCCGGCGTATTGAGAACACCCCAGCTGTTGTTCTCGGGCTTGCGGTAGAAAAGCTTGGCGCCCTCCTCCACTTCTGCTGCCGCCATCAGCGGATCGAGGCCGGCCCAGGCATCGACATCGCCGCGGCTGAGCGCAAGACGGCCATCGGCATGCTGGAGCAGCACAAAATTGACATCGTCCGCCTTGAGCCCCGCATCGGCAAGCGCACGAACAAGAAATATATGCGGATCAGTGCCGCGGGTGACGGCCACCGTCTTGCCCTTCAAGTCGGCGACAGTTGAAATTGCGGAATCCTTGCCCGTCACCAGAGCGGTCCATTCGGGCCGCGAATAGACGTAGATGGATTTGATCGGATTACCATTGACACGTGCGATCAGCGCCGCAGCGCCAGCCGTCGAGCCGAAATCGATGGAGCCCGCATTCAGATATTCCAGCGCCTTATTGGAGCCGGCCGACTGCACCCAACGGATTGCGATGCCATCCTTCTCGAAGGCCTTCTCAAGCAGACCCTCTTTCTTCACCAGCAGGCTTAAAGGGTTATAAGTTGCCCAATCGATGCGGATTTCCGCAGGATCGGCAGCCACCGCCGCTGATGATCCTAGCCCAAGCGTCAATGCAAGTGCGATTGTAGCGAATTTTGTGAAAGTCGACTTCATATCCCCATCCTCTGCTGGCAGCCGTACGAGGCCCGAAGAGTAGGCGGTCATAGAAAGCCGGATAAGGCACGCAATTCTATAATCATGTAAATCAGTAGAAATTAGCGATTTATTCAGTGAAGCAATACCCCGCTCGGCACATCGCGCAGCGAGACCTGGTTCCATCGGCCGGATAACGACAATCATCCGCAAGTCGACCGAGGGGCTCTGGATAGACTGCAGCGGGCGCGCGGATATGTTGGCACAAGGTCAGGACGCCGATCCGGATATTCGTTGGTCCGCAGTCGATCACCGTCTACGCAAAATCCTTCTACCGCGAACACAATCTTCGGCATCGTCTTCTTTGTCTATTAATTTAATAGATTATACCGTCTCACATCTCTTCGGACCAAGTTACCGCGAGCTTCGGTGATTTTGCCCGCCGAACCTGACGCTCCGGCGGGCGCAATCGAAGATTGGCGAAAGGAAGATAGATGAGCCTTGCGAACGACACTTTTGCAGAGTGGAGAGCCTCCTCTGCTGCCACGGATGCTGCGGCGCTTCGCACAATGACGAGCAGCGGAAGTGGAACGCCCGTCAACTCAATGACTTCAACAGGCAGAATACCGCACTGACCGGTCTGCACATTCAGGCACCTGCAGGAGGAGTGATTACCAATGACCAGCTCGAACATCAGTAGCTTGCACGCCGTCAAAACCGCCGATACCCAGACAGATCGGGACAGGCTTTTTGCCAGGGCCGCACAGATTGCAGCCGACCTCGCCAAGCGCGGGGCCGATCTCGATCGCCAGGGCCAGCCGCCGTTTGAGGAGATTTCAACCCTGAAGACGACCGGTCTTCTCAACGCACTGCATCCGCTGCAGATCGGCGGTGGCGGGCTTGACTGGGTGGACGGTCTGAGGCTCGTGCGCATCCTCGCCCGCGGCGAAAGCTCGATCGGCCAGCTCCTCGGCTATCACTACGTCAACAGTCAGTACATCTACTGGGCTGCGGATGATCCCGACCAGGCATGGCAACTGGGGGCTGAGACCGTCGCGAAGAACCTTTACTGGGGTGCAGCCGTCAACCCGCGCGATCCCGGCCTGACCCTGGCGCGCCGTAACGGCCATTATGTGCTGAACGGCCGCAAGTCCTTCTCGACCGGCGCGCGCATCTCAGACCGCGTCAACGTGAACGCCGCTTTTGACCATCAGGTGGCGAATTTCGTGATCCCGACGGATCGTCCCGGCTATATTACCATCGACGATTGGGACAATATCGGCCAGCGCCTGTCCGACAGCGGCAGTGTGGAGTTCCGTGATCTGCCGGTTTACGAAAGCGATTTCATATCGCCGCTTGCCGCGCCGGACGCCGCTCCGAAAGTGCAGTCAACCTTCAACACACCACTGATCCAGCTCGTCTTTGCGAACTTCTATCTCGGGACGGCCGAAGGTGCACTTGCCGAAGCGCTGGATTATGTCCGCACAACCACCCGCCCGTGGGTCACGTCGGGGCTCGAGCGAGCAGCCGAAGACCCCTACATCCTCGAGCGCGTCGGCGAATTCCGCGCGGCCCTCAAGGCCGCGGCAGCGCTTGCCGACGCCGCTGCCCTCGTGGTCCAGGCCAACCTCTCCCGCGGATCCTCCGTGACTGAGCGTGAACGTGGCGAGGCCGCAATCGAGGCCTATCAATCGAAGGTCAATGCGACGCACGTCTCATTGGAAATAACTGCCCGTATCTTCGAATTGATGGGCGCTCGGGCAACGGCCTCCCGCTTCCGTTTCGACCGCTACTGGCGCAACGTGCGGACCCACACGCTCCATGACCCGGTCTTCTACAAGGCCCGCGAAGTGGGTGACTTCGCTCTTAACGACCGTATCCCGCCGGTCAGTCTCTATAGCTGACCGGTACGACGATCAAATTGAAGGGGCGCATTGTTCGGGATGCGCCCTTTTTCCATCGGTACTTCCAGATGATCAGTTTTGGCCTACGGCCAGCCTTTCGCCGGTGCGGCCGAGATCCCGGTAGGATGCACCCGGATGCGGGACAGCAAGGCGCGGACCGTGACCGAACAGCTTTTCACGGAGCGTCCCCTTGCGGTACTCGGTCTTGTAGACGCCGCGCTTTTGCAGCTCGGGGACAAGCAGATTGACGGCATCCTCAAAGGTTTCCGGTGTGACTGCATAAGCGAGATTGAAGCCATCGACGTCGGTGTCCTCCACCCATTCCTGCAACAGATCGGCGACGGTCTGCGGCGAGCCGACGAAGATAGGCCCGAAGCCGCCAATGCCTACCCAGTCGGCCATTTCACGCACGGTCCACTCCTTTGACGGGTCGATGGTTGTGAAGGTCTCGACGGCCGACTGCACAGCATTGGTATAACGGTGCCGCAGCACCTCATCGGGCGAAAACTGACCAAAATCGATGCCGGTCCAGCCCGATATCAGCGTTAGCGCACCCTCATAGGAAACATATTTGCGATAGTCGTCGAACTTGCGTTTGGCCTCGGCATCCGTCTCGCCGAGAATAACCGTCTGGAGGTTGAAGGCGAGAATCTCGCGCGGATTGCGTCCAGCTTTTTCTGCCGCCTCACGAACATTCGAGACATAACGCTTGAGCACGGCCTTGGAAGGCGCTGCCACGAAGATACATTCGGCATGCGCGCCGGCAAAGTCCTTGCCTCGGCTTGACGCGCCCGCCTGGTAAAGCACCGGAGTTCGCTGAGGTGACGGCTCGGACAGATGAATGCCGGGGACATTGAAATGCTCGCCCTTGTGGGCGATCGGATGGACTTTTCCGGGATTCGTGAAAACGCCGGTCTCACGGTCGCGCACCACGGCTGCGTCTTCCCAGCTTCCTTCCCAAAGTTTGTAGCAGACCTCCAGATATTCCTCCGCGACATCGTACCGATTGTCATGGCGAAGCTGCCCCGCCTGGCCGACATTCAGCGCACCGCTGTTGAGATAGGAGGTGACGATATTCCAGCCGACGCGGCCCTTCGTCAGATGATCAAGCGTGGAGATGCGACGGGCAAAGGTATAGGGATGTTCAAAAGAGAGCGAGGCCGTCAGACCGAAGCCGAGATTTTCTGTCAAGTGGGCCATGGTAGGAATAAGCTGCAGTGGATCGTTGACCGGCACTTGGGCGGAGTGCTTCAGCGCTGCGTTCACATTGCCGTTGAGCACATCGTAGACACCCAGCACGTCGGCGATGAACAGGCCGTCGAACTTGCCGCGTTCCAGCGTCTTTGCAAGGTTCACCCAATAATCCAAGTCCTTGTAGCTTTCCGACCGGTCGCGCGGATGACGCCAGAGTCCGGGGGATTGATGACCGACGCAGTTCATGTCGAAGGCGTTCAGCCGGATTTCGCGAACCATGGGTTTCTCCCTAAGCTCAGAGCGCGCCACTGCGGGGCGGCATAACGTCATTGAGATGAAAATTTCCTGCCACGTGATATTTCCAGCGCACCGGATCGTGCAGCGTGTGCGTGCGGGCATTGCGCCAGTGGCGGTCGAGGTTCAAACCTTCCCGCACCGACGCTGTCCCGGCGAGTTCGAAGAGCGCATTGGTGGCCTCAAGCGCGATTTCAGTCGTCAGCACCTTTGCAGTCGCCACTGCCAGCGTTGCGGCAACAACATTGTCTTGCGTTGGATCGATCTGTGCATGGTCAACCTTGTATCCCGCATATTCGAGCGTCGCCGTGGCCGCTTCGAGACGGATTGCAATCTGGCCCACCTTAGCAATGGTCAGTGGATCGTCCGAAGCTCGTTCCACGCCGCTGTCCGTCCAGGGACGTGAACGTGTGCGTACAAAATCGACCGTGTCGCGAAAGGCCGCACGAGCGATCCCGAGATCCACTCCGGCATGGATGATCTGACCGACGGAGCCGATGGTGCCTGGCCGCTCAAAGCCCTTGTGGTGACGGACAACGGCGCTTGCTGGAACAGCCACGTTGTTGAGAACCGTCGTCCCGCTGCCGGTTGTCCTTTGCCCGATACCGTCCCAGTCATCGACGATCTCGATGCCCTCCGTCCCACGAGGTGCCAGGGACATGGTCAGTTGTTCGTCCTCGTTGAGGGCAAAGATGGCTATCCAGTCGGCGAAGAGTACGCCCGTCGAATAGAACTTGCGGCCGTTGATACGGAAGCCCGGGCCATCCGTCGTGAGGCGGGTATTATGGCGGCCGACGGTTTTGGTGCCAATTTCCGACAGTGCGTTGCCGAATTTGTCTCCGGCGAGCGCACGCCCGAAATAGAAGCGTTTCTGGTCTTCCGTGCCATCGTGGCGAAGGGCCTCCAGGATATAGAAATGGTTCTGTGGAATCTGACCGATAGAACCGTCTGCTTCCGCAAGGATTGCCGTCACCTCTGCCAAGACGGCATTTGACACGTCAATGCCGCCATATTCGGCGGGCACCGTTATCGCGAGCAGACCAGACTTTGCCAACCGCTCAAGCTCCCGGTAAGGCAGTATGCGCTCCCGGTCCCGTTTGCTTGCCCCTTCGGAAAATTCTGCCGCCAGTTCGCGGGCGACGGCCAGTGCTTCCTCCTCGCTTACAATTCTCGCAGCGGACAAGGGCGTAGCATTCAAAAGCGAAACTTGAGACATGATAAGACCTCCATGCAAGCCGGGGCTTCACGCCCGGACGGCAGTTTTACGATTGGCGAAACTGACCGCGAGGACGGCGAAGATCAAAAGTCCGGTGCCGACTTGCTGCCAGTAGAAATTAAGGCCAGACAGAAGCAATCCGTTGGCGACGATGCTCAAGAGGAGCACGCCGAGCACGGTTCCTGCGACATTTGGCCGTCCATGCCGGCTCAAGGTCGTGCCGATGAAGGTCGCGCCGATGGCGTTGAGCAGGAAAGCGTTGCCCGAGGACGGAATGTAGACCGTCACGGTCGAGGTGAGTAAGAGACCGGCGATGGCGGCGATAGCAGAAACGACAACGTAGGTGACGGCGATGTGCGCGCGAAGCGGGATACCCGAATAGCGCACCACGCCCGGCGCGATCCCGGCCGAAAACACCACGCGGCCAAAGCGGCTGCGTGTCAGGATCACGAAAGCGAGGAAGATGACGGCCATGGCAATGAGGAGCGGTACCGGTACACCGCCGACGATCCCACGGCCGAGGAACCGGAAGCTCTCCGGCACGCCCGCCGGCGGCAGATAAACGGGATTGCCTCCATTGGTCAGCAACTGCTGCGCACTGCGTCCGATGAAGAGAGTGCCGAGCGTGGCAAGAAACGGTGAAATACCGATACCGGAAATCAATACCGCATTGAGGATACCCACGAGGGCGCCGCTACCGATGCCGGCACCGAGTGCCAAGGCCACCGGCTGGCCGGCAAGGACCAGCGAGACGAAGGCAAAGCTCGCAAAATCGATCGCCGTCCCGACCGACAGATCAACGCCGCCGGCAGATACCGCGAATGTCATCGCGATAGCGACAATAGCAAGTAGCGTGAAATTGTTGACGAGAATGCTCAGCAGGTTCGCCGTCGTCAGAAAACCAGGTGCGGCAATGGAGAAGACGGCAAAAACGGCGACCAGAGCCACCACGAGCGCATAGCGCGCTGCATCGCGAAGCACAGCGCTCGAAGCGTTGAACCCGCCTTCACCTGAGAGGACCGTGCTCATGTGCGGGTCTCCTGTTTCCGCAAAAGCGTTGTTGAAGAAACGACGATCAGGATCAGAACGCCCTGTATGCCGCTAACGAGAGTGCTCGACAGATTGAGCAATTGGAAACCGTTCACGAGAAAACCGACGAAAAGCGTAGAAAGCAGCGTCCCCGTGATCGTCGGCACCAGTCGCCGCGAAAACACGGTGCCGAGCAATGCGATAACGACCACGGGCAAAAGAAGCTCTCCTGACCCTGTCGAGCTACCGCTGAGATAAGAGACCGATAGGATGCCGGCTATGCCGCCGCACAGGCCACTGAAGAGAAACGAGCCGGCGATAAATGGCCTGATGGAGAGGCCTGAAGCGCGCGCTGCCTCAGGAAACTCGCCAACGGCGTATAGTCGCAGGCCGAGTGGCGTTGCCTGCACCACGAGCGCGACAACGGCCGCAAATCCGATCAGCACATAGGCGAGCGCCGGCACGTCGAGCGGACCGATACCGGAGAGAACCGCCAAAAGGTTACCGGTTGCGGGGATGACTGTGTTCTGGGTCAGGACGAGTTCCAGCCCGGAGACGATGTTCATCACTGCGAGTGTTGCAAGTAGCGGGATGATCCCGGCAACGGTGATCGCCACCGCATTGATCGCGCCGATGGCAAGACCGGCCGCAATTGCGCCAGCCGCCGCCACTGCATCGCCCTGCCCCGCCTGCGAGAGCGCGGCGTAGACTGCGGCACTGAACCCCATATTGGCCGCTAGCGAAAGATCGATCCCGCCAGTGACGACATTGCCTCCGCCTGCAATGATGACGACGGTAAGCCCCACCGCAAGCACTCCGGCGATCGCCGATTGCGCCAGCACGTTGCCGACATTGCCGAGCGAAAGAAAGTAAGGCGCAGAAATGGAGAAAAAAATCAGCACGGCCACGAAAATCGCAAGCGACCCGCCCTGAAGTATCAATGTCGTCAGACGGCGGCTAAACCGTCCAGCCGGTGCAGGGGACTGCACCATGGCAGAGGCGCCTGTGGGAGTGGGTGCAGCCTCAACCAGCATGACGAAGCTCCTGCGATGAACCGCTTACCTCCGCAAGCACCTCATCGACTGTCGTCTCCTTCGAGACAAATTCGCGGACGATGCGACCGCGAAAAAGAACAAGGATGCGATCGGTAATTCCCAGAAGTTCCGGTAAGTCGGATGAGAGGACGATAACGCCGGCGCCGCGCTCTACGAGTTCTGCAATCAGTGAATAGATCTCTGCTTTTGCAGCAATGTCGACCCCGACCGTCGGCTCGTCGAGCAGATAGATTTCGCAATGACGGCTCAGCCATTTGGCGATCGCCACCTTCTGCTGGTTGCCGCCGGAAAGCGTGCGCACCAGAGCGTCTTGGCCCGCGGCCTTGATCTGGAGCCGCTTCATCAACCGATCGGCTTCAGTGTTTTCAGCACGAGCATCAAGAAGACCGGCGCGCGTAAAGCGGCCGAGACTGGCGAGCGTCGTGTTTTCCGTGACACTAAGGTCCAGCGCTACCCCATGGCGGCGCCGGTCCTCCGGTACGAGCGCAATCCGATGGCGCACAGCTTGCGCCGGGCTCGCCGCGCGCGCGGATTTGCCTTCCACCTCGACGAAACCATGTGCCGCCTCTTCCAGGCCGAAGAGCGCGCGCATCAGTTCCTTGGCGCCCGAGCCAAGCAGGCCCGTAAGGCCCAGAATCTCGCCTCGGCGCAGCGTCAGATCAATCCGGCTGAAGTGTCCCGGCAAAGACAGACCTTCGATGCGCAGCAGCGTCTCGCCAAAAGCGCTCTGTCGCTTGGGATAGAGCGCCCCGACCTCACGGTTGATCATCAACCCGGCCATTTCGGCGGCTGTCGTTTCAGAAACGGGAACGGTCGCGACGTCCCGCCCATTGCGCAACACCGTCACCGTGTCACACAGCGCTTCGATCTCACCGAGATAATGGGAGATATAGATGACGGTGATACCGTCCTCACGCAACCTGCGGATCAGGTCGAAAAGGATATCGGCTTCACGCCGGACGAGTGCTGCCGTCGGCTCGTCGAATACAAGAACCTTCGGCGCATTCAAGAGCGCGCGGGTGATCTGGATGATCTGCTTTTCCGCAGTCGAAAGCTCGGCGATCAAAGTGGAATTGGGAAGGCGCAAACCGAAATATCTGTCCAGAACTTCGGCAGCACGGCGCTGCATGAGGCGCCGATCCAGGAAGGGCGTGCCGGCAATGCGCGGCTCGCGGCCCAGGAAGAGCGCCTCTGCGACAGTGAAGGTCGGCACCAGCAGCCGATCCTGATGGATGAAATGAATTCCAAGCTGTTCGGCAAGATGCGGCGTCAGGCGGTCGTAGGATCGGCCATCAAATTCGATCACGCCGGCATCCGGTTTGTGCAGGCCGGCGAGCAGTTTGATCAAGGTAGACTTGCCTGCTCCGTTCTGCCCGACCAGCCCATGCACTGCGCCGCGAGCCACGGCAAACGACACGCCGGAAAGAGCCTTTGCCCCACCGAAACTCTTTTCGATCCCGGTCAGCCGGATAATCGCGTCCGTCGCCGTCATGGAAATCCTCCTTGTTCGGTCAGTTAAGAAGACTGCGGCACAAATGCCGCGGTCCGTGACATGGCTTGGGGAGGATCAGCCGATGCCAAGTTTCTTGGAGACCTCGGCGACATTGCCCTTGTTGGCAAGGAGAGCCGAGACATAGGTCTCGCGCGGGAGCGTTTCGCCCGCAAGCAGGCGTGCGACATTGCGGATTGCTGTACGGCCAAGTTCGGCCGGCTGCTGGGCGACGTCGGCGGCCGCGGGCGAGTTCGGATCGGCGACAAGCTGCAAGACTTCCGGACTACCGTCGACGCCGTAGGTCTTGATCTCGGTGCGGTCGGCGGCGACGAGCGCCTGCGTGGCGCCAAGCTGTGGAATGTCCCAGGCCGACCAGATCGCTTTGATCGATCCCTTTTCCGGATACTTGTTGAGGATCGCGGTCACCTGGGCGAAGGCGTCCTGTACCGTGTTCGGAATGACGTCCCTCAGTTCCGGTTGAATGATCTTGACCTTCGGGAAATATTTCACAACGTTGACGAGTTGGTCGTAACGGATCGCACAGGGCGTCACGCCGTAGAAGCCGTTGAAGACGACGATATTACCCTCGCCCCCAATATCCGAGACCAGCTGCAAAGCGAGATCTTTACCGATCCCCCAATTGTCGGAGGTCGAGTTGTTAAGCGAGTTGGTCGATCCGACATCGATCGTCAGTACTGGGATGCCGGCTTCGCGCGCCTTCTTCAGCCACGGATCGATGACCGTCAGGGTACCAAGAAGCTGGACGATCGCATCAGGCTTCTGAGCGATCAGCGTCTGGAGTTGGGAAACGAGCTTGCCGTCGTTGCGGCCAGCGTCTACTGCGATTGGTTCTCCACCAAGGCGCTTCACCTCTTCGATTTGGGCGTTATAGGCCTGGAGGTCAAAAAAATGATCGGTTCCGGCAGTGCTGATGCCGATGCGCTTTCCCTTGAGCGGACCCTCTTCAGCAGCCAAGGCGACCGTGCCGCTGAGGAGCGTCGTGCCCGCAGCAGCGGCTCCGGCGACCGCCGACCATTTCAAAATATCCCGGCGTGCGAACTTCCCCAGAATTGACTTTTCGCTCATGCGTATCTCCAACGATCAAGAACATAATGTCTATAGTTTCAGTAGTTTTTTAGCGTCGCGAGCAAGATGATTTCGTTTGCGATCACAGCGGAGGAAATCGTCACTCAAAAATCCGAGCGTGAGGAAATGCCAACAGCGGCGACATTGGGCGAGAGGCGCTGTGAAAAAGCCCGTCATGCCGACCTCACGTTCAAAACGCCGCGGCGGGTATCCAATCGGCCGTCGCAGCCGCACTCGTCGAGAAGGCAGGAATTTTCTTGGCGAGATCTTCAATCGTCTGAACCTTCGCTGAGCGGAGTTGCTCCTGGGTCAGGAGCACCGGCTCAACCACGATATTTTGTGCAACGGCCTCACCGGCGATCTGCAACGCGGCAGCTCGAATCGAGACCGCACCGACAACGGCAGGGTTGGTTGCGACAGTTGCAACCCACGGGCTGCCCGGTTCGGTGATCTCCTGAATGTCTGCCGTCGAGATGTCGGCCGAATAGATTTTCACCTTCTCGGCGAGTCCCAGATCGGTCAGCGCCAGTTTGACGCCGCGCGCGAACTCGTCGTACGGCGCAAAGACGACAGAGATATCGGGATTGGCGCGCAGGGCTGCCTTCGCCTGGTCTGCGGTCGTCACTGCTGTCGTATCGCTAACGTTGCCAAAACGAGCCTTCTCAGCAATGTCCGGATTGGCGGTCTTGACCTTGTCCCAAATCTCGTTGCGCCGGTCGAGCGGTGCGAAGCCTGCCACATAGGCGTAACCGGCCTTGAACCTGTTGCCGTTGTCCTTGACGGCCTGGTCGAGCGCGAGTTGTGCAAGGCGATGATCAGACTGCTCGACCTGCGGAATTTTTGGATTGTTCAGATTAACGTCGAAGGCGACGATCTTGATATTCTTTGCCAGCGCCTGATCGACGACGTCGCTCAACGACTCGGGAAGACCGTGGTCGATCACGATGCCCTCGACCCCCAGGTTGATCGCTTGAAGGATTTGTTCCCGCTGCTCGGCAGCATCCTGGCGGCCGGCAAAGACACGCAGGTCGATGCCGAGAGATTTTGCCTGCGCTTGCGCACCCGCCTGATAGGCCTGAAAAAAATCACCGGCAGAGATATAGCTGATGAGCGCAACCTTGACCCCGCCCTTATCGAACGGTGCAGGCGCACCCTTCAATCCATCAGCAAATGCCGGCAACGCAAAGGCCATTGGTGCGACAAGAGAAGCAAATGCGAAACGAACGATCGGATTCATGTAGAGCGTCCCCATTGAAAGCGCCGGTTATCGGCAACACCAATCATCCATATAGTCTATTGTTTTTATAGATAACAATTCGCGCCGAAATGGACGTTAGCGAACTAATTTTGCCGGCGGCCCCGTCCAACGAGGAATGAGCAGCCCTCACTGACGAGCAAGGCGGGGTCTGAAAATATTTTCTACAAATTTTATCAACTATCGCACGCAGCGCCTTGTCTCGTCCGGCCACAAAGTACGAAAAAGGCGAAGGTTCGGAACCCGTAACGTGATGCCTCTGCTCGACATCCAGTCTCTTTCCCTTTCTTTCGGCTCGACGCTTGCGCTGGCCGATGCGTCGCTTTCGATGCGGGCGGGAGAAATCGTCGCACTGATGGGCGCGAACGGCGCGGGTAAGTCCACACTCGTCAAGGTGCTCTCCGGTGTCCACCGCGCCGAAAGCGGCGTTATGATTTGGAAAGGCGCACGCTTTCAGCCCAATAGTCCCGCCGAGGCAGCTCGCAGCGGCGTAGTCACGGTGCACCAATCAACAGATGTTGTTGGTATTCCCGATCTGTCGGTCGCCGATGCGCTTCTGCTCGATCGCTACGTCGACGGGCGGCAGCCTTTTTTCCTTTCTGCCGCTTCGGTTCACCGTGCAGCCGCGCGACTTCTCGAGGAAGTCGGAATTACGCTACCGCTCAAGCGCCGCTTTGGCGAGCTTGGCACTGCAGATCGCCAACTCGTCGCCATTGCGCGCGCTCTTTCCAACAACGCCGAACTGCTTATCCTCGACGAGCCGACGGCTAGCCTGTCATCGAATGAGAGCCAACGCCTTTTCACACTCTTGGGCGCGCTGAAGTCGCGCGGCATGGCTATCCTCTATATTTCCCATCGAATGGCCGATCTCATGTCCCTCGCCGACCGCGTGGTGGTCCTGCGTGGCGGCCGGGATGTCGGGACGTTTACGCGTCCCATCGATTTTGGGACCGCGATCGAAACGATGATTGGCCGATCACTGAAATCGGCACGTCCTGAACGAACGGCACCATCCGGTCGACCCGTGCTTGAACTAAAGCAGGCAGCGCTTATACCCGGCGGCCGACCGTTTGATTTGACTATTCACGAAGGTGAAGTGGTGGCGATCACCGGCGTTCTCGGCGCTGGCAAGAGCCGTCTTCTGTCGGCGATCTTCGGCAGGAGTGCGCTTGCAGCGGGCAGCATGCGTCTCGATGGGCGCGCATACCGACCGGCCGGCCCCGCGGCGGCCATCGCGGCGGGGGTTGTCATGGCCGCCGAAGACCGCCACCGGTCGTCGCTCATACCCGCCGGATGGCCGGGCGATAGCCTGGCTGCAACGATCAGCCTGCCGCATCTCAAGCGATGGTATCCATCGGGTCTTCTCTTCTCCGGCCGGGAGACGCGCGAGGCCGTAGCTGCCATCGGGCGGCTCGGTATCAAGACGCAAGGTCCGCGGGCTTCCATATGGTCACTGTCGGGCGGCAACCAGCAGAAGGCCGTCCTTGCCCGATGGGAAGCAGAAGACAGCCGGCTCCTGCTTCTTGACGAGCCGTTTCAAGGCGTGGATGTCGGCGCCCGGCAAGACATTATCCAGACGCTCCGCGACCATCGCGACCGCGCCACCCTGATCGCAACCTCCGATCCGGAGGAGGCATATGAAGTTGCAGACCGCATTGTTCACATTTCCAATCATAGCCTCTTTCCAGAGGCCGACGACGCAACCTGTGGGTCGGAAGGACCGTTGATCGCATGACCACAAGCCACAACGAACTTCAGGCGCATCGGCCGGCGCAGCGCCTTGAAATCCTGCGTGAAGCCATAAGACGCAGCTCGGTCTTCCTGCTTCTTGCCGGCATCATTGTGGTCTTTTCGGTCGCGCAGCCAGCCTTTATGACGCTCACCAATCTAATGAGCGTCCTGCAATCCGTGTCCGTCGTCGCCATCATCGGCGCGGGCGTAACGGTGACACTTGCGATCGGCGGCTTTGACCTGTCGGTCGGCGCGGTTGCAGCATCGAGCGTCATGGCGGCGAGCTATTCCATGATCGTCCTTGGCCTCGGCGCGCCAGAAACAATTGCCCTCGTGCTCGCCTTCGGCGCAGTCGTTGGTTTTGCGAACGCTTTCCTGATCGTCAAATTGAAGGTGCCAGACCTTCTGGCAACGCTCGCGACGATGTTTCTATTGACTGGCCTTCAGCTTATTCCATCGGCAGGGCGCTCGATATCGGTCGGACTTATCCTTCCCGATGGATCGAAGGCAACCGGCAAGATCGATCCGCTATTTCTGATGATTGGACGGTCGAGCTTCTTGGAAACTGTGCCGCTGCCGGTGCTCCTCATGCTCCTCGTCGCAGCACTTCTCGTCATCCTCACCGAACGCACGCGTTTCGGCCGGTTGCTCTTCGCCACCGGCGGCAACGAACTGGCAACGCGCCTCGCCGGAGCCGATACGGCACGGATCAAGACGATCGCCTATGTCGTATCGGGCATCCTCGCCGCCCTGGGCGGGATCATCGTGGCTGCCCGTGTCGGACGCGGCGACGTTTCGTCGGGCGCGTCACTGCTGATGGATTCGGTCGCGGCCTCTCTGATTGGCTTTGCCGTACTCGGCCTGCGCCGTCCCAACGTCCTCGGCACCACCGTCGGCGCGGTGTTTGTCAGCGTTTTGCTCAACGGAATGACGATGCTCAACGCCCCTTACTACACGCAGGATTTCATCAAAGGTGCGGTCCTGGTCGGCGCACTCGCCCTGACTTACGGCGTGGGTCGCAACAGGGCTTGAGTTCAGTTGACCATCGAAGCGTTGCTCTGACAGTATTCCGCGTGAAGCTGGCAAGCGAGACTGAGCAGCGTGAAATCAGCCGGGTCGGCAATTTTGCGACCCGTTAGCGACTCGATCCGTTGCAGGCGCTGATAAAGCGTGTTGGCGTGAATGTTCAGCGCCTGCGCTGTGCGGGTGACAGACTTCCCCTCGCGAACGTAGCGCGAGAGGGTTTCATGCAGGACGAGATGCCTCGGAGCCTGAACCAGCGGCGACAGGATATTGCGCGTGAATTCGAGGATATCCTGCCTCGCGCGTCCTTCCAGCAATAGCTCCACCCCCATGTCTCGATGCCGCAGAAGCCCCGAGCGTCCCCGACGTGACAGCGCATCTGCCGCCTGTGCGGCTTTCTCACGAGATGCGAGATGGCGCTCGCTTTCTCCATAGATCTCGCTTGCTCCAACGCAGAGGCCGAATTCCGTCGCGGCATCAGAGATCGCCCTGAGATTGCGTTCCAGTGCCGCCGTGGTCGACGCGGAGACCAGTGCCACGATCTGGTCCTCACTGTGAAAGATGAGGGAGCTGGACAATGTCATCCCCTTTTGCAGGTCCGACTGGGATTTGTGAAGGGACAGACGGGTGTTGTCGGAAGCCTCGCGTCGGGGTGCGCGCGCCACAAATACCTGACTGTAACGGTCGAGCCGAAACCCATGGTGGCTATGACGTCCGTCCGAAGCCAGCCCTGCAACCAGCGCTTCGAAATGCGCTTTACGGCGCGCGTTAAGAACGTCCATCCGAGACATGTCACGAACGAAGTCCAGCGCTACGAATGTCGCCAATGTGCCAAATAGTACCCGGTAGAAACCCTCATCTCCGGAAGTCGGAAAGTGAAATTGTCCTACCGGTGCTTCCGCGACCTCGACGGTCTGAATCACGAATTGCTCGTTGTCTGTCCATCCCGCAGATCGGTAATCCAGACCCAGCACGTTCTCGAACCGGAAATCGACGCGAAACAGCTCGGCCACGGCGCGAAGCTGTTCTGTCAGCCCGTTGCTCGTGGAAAAGATGCGCAGAAGCGCCTCATGCAGCTCGACTGCGCGGTCCAGCTCGGCATTCTTGCGGGCAAGATCGCTGCGCATCTGTTCGAGCCGATGTGAGGTGGCCACGGCGTTCTTGTAGGTCAGCGATCGCTGAAAGGCGACCGCGACATGCGCCGCCATAAACTCAAGAACGGTTCGATCGAAGATCGAAAAAGCTCCATCACTGGAAAAGCAAAGCGTCGTCAGGGTGCCCAGACGTTTCCCCTCGGCCATAACGGGAACGCAGAGCAGCGCGTTCGCTATCTCGGAGCGCTCCATGAAGGACTGACTCTCAGGACGCATAACGCGATGAGCGTCAATGATGTTCTGCCGACCATTGTGAATGGCCGGCCGGCCGGTTGCAAATACCTCGCCCGAGACGGATTCATTCGGCTGCACGCGGTAATGACTATAGTCCTCAGACAAACCCACATGCGAGACGGGCACAAGAAAACCGCTCGCTTCATCGAACAAGCGAAAAACCCCGGCATCGCAATGCGGGAGCACATGCATTACCTCGCGCAGGACATTGTGAACAATCTCGTTTTCGTCCAGCGAGTTGATGACCGCTCCGTTTACCGAGGCAAGCATTTCAAAGGTCCTGGTCTGAAGCCCGATGACGGCATCCTGCACTACCTGAACAATCCGCGCTGCCGTCTTGTCGCCGTCCTGGTCGTTAAGCGCAAACTCTGTCCGCTTGGCCGTGAAATGGGAGTGGTCGACTACGACACGAAAGGCGTCTCCTACCTTTTCAATGGAATGGCCGATGGAGGCACTGCTATTGCCCGGTTCAACATTGATGTCATTCAGTTGCAACGCGTGCGTGCGCGCCAGTTCTTTCAAGAATGGGTGTGCGGGCAGATCGATCTCCACGAATGACGCTCCATGTGAAAACGCCCATTAAATTATCGTTTCTTGTGTGGCGATCAACATATGAATTTTTCCTGACGGTGACACAAAAGACAAAAATCAAAAGGGAACTCTCAAATGATCACAAATATAAGACGTCGCCACGTTATCATCGCGATGCTGTTCGTCTGCTGGGTCGTCGGCTTTCTAGACAAGACTGCCATCAACATCGCGATCATTCCGATCAGCGAGGAATTCGCTCTGACGCCCGATCATCAGGGCATGATCATAAGTGCCTTCTTCCTGGCTTATTCGATGACCCAGTTGATCGGGGGCTATCTGGTGGACCGGCTCGGCTCGCGCCGGGTCCTGAGCTCGGCGGTCGCGGTCTGGTCATTGGGCACCGTGGCGTCGGGCGCCGTCACCAGCGCGATAGGGCTGGCTGCCGCGCGCGCGGTTACCGGCGCGGGCGAGGCAGTTTTCCCCGCGGGTGGATCTGTCGCCATCACCGAGCATTTCGAGAAATCTCAGATGGCCCGCGCGAAGTCGGTGCTGCAATCGGGGGCTTCCGTGGGTTTCGCTCTCGGCTCGATCGTCATTACCTCGTTGATCGCATTTTATAGCTGGCGGGTGATGTTCTTTGTGCTGGGTGTCGTCGGCCTCGTTCTTTCCATCGGCCTTTACTGCATCATGAAACCGCGCTCCGAGGCGCTGGTCGCGAAAGACGCCGACCGGAAAGTCTCGGAAAAGCAGCGTATCGGCGCACTACTGAAGAACAGCCTTACCTGGAAGATCGCATCGGTCTATTTCTTCACCAATATCGTATTCTGGGGCCTGCAATCCTGGCTGCCATCCTACTGGGTGAAGGTCAAAGGCATGAGCATGATGGAGATGGGAGCCTATTCGATGATCCCGCCGACGCTGGGATTCATCTCCTTTCTCACTTGCGGCTGGTTGCTTGACCGCTTCTTCCACCAGAAAGAAAAATACCTCATATGCATCGGCTCGGCCGTATCGGCAGTGTTCATCTATCTGATGGCAAACGCGGAATCGATCCCTCTCGCCTTCGCATATTTGTCGGTATCGAATGTCTTCCTTAATGCGATCTCGATCAGTGTCTTCGTGAGCATTATGAAGCATTTTCCGCAAAACTCTGTCGGGACGGCCACGGGCCTCATCAACTCTCTGGCACAACTTGGCTCGTTTGCCTCGCCCATGCTCATCGGAGCAGTGCTGTCTGCAACAAATCAGAACTACGGCATTGCGTTCTCGTTCATCGTCGGCTGCGCCATCATTGTCTGCGCCATTGCCACGACCTTCCCCGCCCTGCACGGCAGGAAGTCCGCACAACAGCCCGCCTGAAGGAATATCATGACCTATATCGACATCATTGAGCGCACCGTCGCTGCCCATGCGGACAATCTGAAATCCGTGTCGGACGCGATCTGGTCCTTCGCCGAGATCCGCTACGAGGAGACGAAGTCCGCGGCGCTCTTGGCCAACGAACTGGAAAAAGCAGGCTTTGCCGTCACTCGCAATGCCGGCAATATCGAAACGGCCTTCGTCGCAAGCTATGGCGAGGGACATCCGATCGTCGCCATCCTCGGCGAGTTTGACGCTTTGACCGGTCTCAGCCAGAAGGGCGGGCTTGCAAGCCACGATCCAATTGTTGCGGGCGGAAACGGGCATGGCTGCGGCCACAACCTTCTTGGCACCGGCGCGCTCGCCGCGATCCTCGCGCTAAAATCCTGCAAGGACGAGTTGAAGCTCCCAGGCACAATTCGCTATTATGGCTGCCCGGCCGAAGAAGGTGGCGGAGGCAAGGCCTACATGGCCCGCGAGGGCCTCTTCAACGACGTCGACGTGGCGTTCACATGGCATCCGTGGGACGAAAACCTCGCATACAATGCCCGGATGCTGGCGACCAATCAGCTATACTTTACCTTCCGGGGCACCAGCGCCCATGCCGGATTCGAGCCGCATCTTGGTCGATCGGCGCTGGATGCGGTGGAACTGACGAATGTCGGTTGCAACTATCTGCGTGAGCACATCATTCAGGACGGCCGCATTCATTATGCGATCACCGACACGGGTGGGCGGGCCCCAAATGTGGTTCAGTCTCACGCACAGGTGCTCTACAAAGTACGGGCTCCCCGAATGGACCAGGTGCGCGACATCACCGAGCGGGTGAAAGACGTCGCCCGCGGCGCGGCACTTATGACGGGGACGGAATTGGAGATCGCCTTCGACGCCGCCTCAGCCGACCTGGTGCCGAACGTTACGCTTGCCCGGATGATGCATCAGGAGTTTGAGAAGATCGGCGTCGCCAGCTTTTCGAACAGTGAAAGAGACTTTGCCGGGAGCATCCAGAAGACCTTCTCGGTCGAGGTGCAGGCGCGGGTCGCCAAGTGCGGCAAAATCCTGTCCGAGGACCTGAACCCCTTCGAGGAAGAGCCGACGTTCCTACATGGCTCGACGGACGTTGGAGACGTGAGCTGGCTGGTTCCAACCGGTCAGGTCTATGTCGCGACCGAGGCCTACGGAACTCCCCCACACACTTGGCAGATCGTCACGCAGGGGAAGTCGGGCTATGCCCACAAGGGAATGCTACAAGCCGGCAAGGTCATGGCCGCTTCGGCCGTGCGGGCGCTGACCGATCCGGCGCTCGTCAACGCCGCGAAAGCCGAGCATCGCGAGCAACTCGGGGGCGAGAAATATGTGCCACTGATCCCAGCAGATGCAACGCCGCAACGTTTGCGCTGACGGTAACCCAGGGCTCACGGTTCTGCGCCCTCGAGGGTTGACCCGATGACTTTGCCCACCAGCTCCCGAGACCTATGTGGCGAACAAACATTGCCCGCCGTGGAGAACTTCCCGATCCCGGGCCAGCCTTACCGCGGTTTGTTGCAGGCATCATTGGCAATTAAGGCGTGCAATGCCGCCGCTGTAGGGGTGCCAATGACGGCGAGATCGCGTACCGTACTCATATGATCTCCGTCTGCGATGCGCGATGCTCGCACTTCAAGCCCTTGGGCGGCAAGAAGGTCTTTGAAGGCATTTGCTTGGATTTTGAAAGGGTTAGTCTCCAGTTCGCCAGTCATAATAGCTACGCGCGTTTCAGGGTCGTGCTCACGATGCATCGGCGTAAACCGTCGCACCTCCTCGTCGCTCAAGGCGACCTCGTCACGGAGGAAAGACGTCTGCAAGGGCTCGAGATCGTATAGCCCGCCAAGCAGGAAAGCAGCAATTACACCCGAAGGCGCTACCGAGCGATTGAAGAGAAAGGTCGCAAGATGTGCACCAGCGGAGTGGCCGCTGACGGAAAATCTCCCGGGCGTGGCGCCAAAGCGATCGGCGTGCGCCAGCAGGAAAGCCTTGGCTTTCAGGACCTGACCGATCAGGACCTCCATCCTGGCGATGGGCATCAACGAATAGTCGACGATAGCGGCGACCGCGCCTGCGCGGGTGATGGTCTCAGCGACGCAGGAATAGTCTTCCTTGGAGAACATACGCCAATAGCCGCCATGGATGAACATGTGGATCGGCATGCCCGAACCGGCATTATTTGGAAGGAAGATATCGAGCGTCTCGCCCGACTCGTGACCGTAGGCGACGTTGGCCTCCATGGCGACGGTGCGGCGAGTGGCGCTGCTGCGGGTACGGATATCGTCGACAATGTCGTCGAAATTTGCGACATGATCACGAATGCGGAACGGATCGGCGGCCACAGGTTCCCCCTTCAGAAACTTGTCGCAATGTACTTGGCTTCCATGAACTCCGAAATCCCGTGATGCTGCCCTCCTTCACGTCCGAGGCCGCTCTGTTTGACACCCCCAAAGGGGGCGGCGGGATCGGAGACCAGTCCACGATTGAGGGCGATCATACCTGCCTCCACCTTCGAGGAGATGCGCATGCCACGCCCGATGTCGCGGGTATAGATGTAAGCGCAGAGGCCATGTTCCGTATCGTTGGCGGCGGCGACAACCTCTGCCTCGCTCTCAAAACGGTAAAGCGGCGCAACCGGACCGAAAATCTCCTCGTGGTTCATGTCCGAGGCCGGGGAAACATCCGCAAGCACGGTCGGCGGATAGAAAAAGCCGCGTCCTGCCGGTGCCCGTCCGCCGCAGAGCGCGCGCGCGCCCCGCGAAATGGCGTCCGCAACGAGCCGGTCGATCTTCTCCACCGCCTTGCGCGTAATCATGGGACCGCATTCCGTATCCGCATCCACACCTGGGCCGACCCTGAGAGCGGCCATGCGCTGGGTAAACTTTTCCGCGAAGGCATCGTGGACACCTGACTGGACATAAATGCGGTTTGCGGCCGTGCACGCCTCTCCCGCATTGCGCATTTTCGCTACCATCAGGCCCTCGATCGCCGCATCGAGGTCCGCATCGTCGAAAACGATGAACGGCGCGTTGCCGCCGAGTTCCATGGAGCAGGAGACGACATTCTTCGCCGCTTCCGCCAAAAGCGTGCGGCCGACGCCCGTCGAGCCTGTGAAGGAGAGTTTTCGCACGCGCGGGTCGGCCAGCATGGCGGTGGTGACGGGGCCTGGCGCCGACGTTGTCAGCACGTTGACGACGCCCGGCGGCACGCCAGCCTCCTCGTAGATGGCCGCAAGCGCATAGGCCGTCAGCGGCGTCTCGCTTGCGGGCTTCAGGATGACAGTGCAGCCGGCGGCAAGGGCTGGCGCGATCTTGCGGGTCGCCATTGCGGCCGGGAAGTTCCACGGCGTGATGAGAACGCAGATGCCGATAGGCTGGTAATCAACGACGATTCGGTTCGCGCCGGACGGGGCAATGCCGAACTCGCCGGAGATGCGCACCGCCTCCTCCGCGTTCCACCGGAAAAATTCCGCCGCATAGGCCACCTCGCCGCGCGCGTCGCGCAAGGCCTTCCCGTTCTCGAGCGAAATGAGTGTGGCAAGCATTTCGGAGCGTTCCACCATAAGTTCGAAGCAGCGGCGCAGGATCTCGGAACGCTTTCGCGGCGGCGTCTCGCGCCAGCCTTCTGTCGCGCTTGCAGCAGCCTGTACGGCCGCCTCCGCATCCGCGACAGTCGCATCGGGCACGGCGACAATGACGGCCTCGGTCGAGGGATCGATTACCTCAATCCGACCCTTGCCCGCGGCCGGCCGCCAGGCGCCGCCAATATAGAGGCCGTGGGAGAACGAGCGGAACCCGAAACGATCATGCTCGGGATGCGAAGGATGCTGGGTGACGTTCATGATGTTTCCCAAGGTCAGAGGGCGGAAGCGGCCAGGTCGCCATCATAGGCGGCGCGAACGAGGCTGCGCATGGCGGCCGAATCGAAGGAGCGCGGATTGTTCTTGATCAGCCGGCCGATGCCGAGCGCCTGCTCGGCGGTCCAGTCAAGCCGGTCTTCCGGCAGGCCGAGCCTGGCGAGCGTCGGCGAGATGCCGATCGCGGCGAAGAGGCGCCTTACCTCGCCGATCGCCGCATCGGCAAGCATCTCCTCGTCCTCCACGCCGGCTGGGTCGAGGCCGAGCGCCCTGCCGACAACAGCGATTTCCCCGGCGGCGACGCGGCGATTGTAGGTCATCACATAGGGAAGCATGGTGGCGACCCCGAGGCCGTGCGCCGTATGGGTCACGGCACCGACCGGATATTGCACCGCATGGGCCGCAGCGGTGCCGGCTGTGCCGAAGGCGCAGCCTGCCGCGAGCGCGCCCATCATCACATCGGTGCGCGCATTGATGTCCGAGCCGTCGACGAAGGCCTTTTCCAGGCTCCGGCTGAGGAGCCGGATGGCATGAAGAGCGAACTGATCGGAGAGATCGCTCTTGCCGACGAAGACATGCTGCTGGGCGAGTTGCGGATTGCCGGGGCGCCGGATGGCCGTGAAAGCTTCGATCGCATGCGTCAGCGCATCCGCACCTGCAATCGCCGTGAGGCCCGCCGGGCAGGAGAGCGTGAGTTCCGGGTCGCAGATCGCCGCTGCGGCGATGAGATAGGGGCTCGAAATGCCTAACTTCAGCGTGCGGTCTGGATCGGAGACGACCGCGACGGGTGTGACCTCGGAGCCGGTGCCCGCAGTCGTCGGTACGGCGATGACCGGCAGGACAGGTCCTGGCACCTTGAACTCACCATAGTAATCGCCGAGCTTGCCGCCATGGGCGAGCAGAAGCGAGGCGCATTTCGCCATGTCGAGGCAACTGCCACCGCCGATGCCGATCACCATGTCGGGCGCAAAGCCGCCCGTGGCCTCCACACAACCCGCGACCGTATCGCGGGGCACATCCGGCAGCGTCTGGTCATACACCAGCACCGCGATGCCGGCGGCTTCGAGCGTGGCGATCATTTCCGCGAAGACGGGTGTCGCGGCAAAACGCGCATCCGTGCAGACGAGTGCACGCTGGCCGGTCCTGCCGGCGACGCTCGCGAGCGCATGGCGTTGGCCGATGCCAAACAGGATTTCGCGTGGCAGCCTCAGGACGGCAAACAGGCTCATGATCTTTATCCTTCGAAGGCCGGTATGCGGGTGCGGGAAATCGCGTTGAGGTCTTCCCAAAGGCGCGGGTCGATATCGAAACCGTCGCGGCTCGCTGCCGCTCGCCGCCGGCGGGCACGATCGCCCGGCACGAGGACCGGCTCGCCGGCCTTGGCCGGCGGTGAGGCGCGGACGGCATCGAGATAGGCCGACAGCCGCGCTGGCAGTCCCGGCGCCAGACTGGGCTCGATCAATATGAAGACGTCGCCCTTGTTGCATGGCGACTGGCTGTCCAGGGTGCCGCGCACATCAGGCGCGAGCGCCGAGCCCGCAAGGGCCGCCACCAGCAGTTCCATGGCAATGCCGAGGCCGTAGCCCTTCGCGTCGCCAAAGGGCGCGATCGCGCCGGCCTGGGCACGAAGCGGATCGGTCGTCGGGTGACCCTCAGCATCTCGCGCCCAACCTTCCGGAAGGGGTCTGCCGACCACCGCGTGGTGATGGATCCTGCCCATCGGCACTAGGCTGGTGGCGAGATCGAGCACGAGCGGCTCGTCGGCGGTCGGCACGGCGATCGCGACTGGGTTGGTGCCGAGCATGGCCCGCGTGCCGCCGAAGGGATGAACCAACGACTCGCTCGACGAGAGCGCTATGCCGACGAAACCCATCGCGGCGATGGCCTCCACATAATACGCGAGCATGCCGAGGTGGTTCGCATTGCGCACGGCGACGAGGCCGATGCCCAGATCGGGAATGTGGGGTGCCAGCCGCTCGATCGCCGCCATGGCGACGACAGGGCCGAACCCCGAAGAACCCTCCACCTCCATCACCGCATCAGCCCGCCAGCGCTGCGTGCCCTTCATCTCAGGGTCAATGACACCGCGCTCGATCCGTTCGACCAGTCGCGTAAGGCGGTGCAGACCATGCGAGGGGTGCCCCCTCATCTCGGCCGTCACCAGGACACGAGCCTGCAGGACCGCATGGTCACGCGGTGCGCCGTGCTCTTCCAGCAGGCGGGTGGCGAGCGCAACGGCTGCCGCTTCCGATATCCGCATAGTCCCTCCCTATATATAAAATCGTATAGGATATAGGATTGTATTTGCCGCAGCATCGTGCTAGCGATCGAACCTGTCAAGAGGCAAGACAGCAGATGATTTTGACGAGACCCAACGAACCTTCAGCGCGCACGACCCAGATACAGCGCGCCAACAGCCTGGCCGGCGACGTCTACGAAGCGATCTTCAACCAGCTTATGTCGTTGAAGATCGCACCAGGTGCGCGCATCACGGTCGACAACCTGGTCAAGGAGTTCGCCGTCTCCCACACCCCTATCCGCGAAGCACTCGGCCGGCTTGAAGGCGAGGGTCTCGTCGTCAAGCAACATCTCGTCGGCTATCGTGCCGCACCCCAGATCACGCGCCACCGCTTCGACGAACTCTATGAACTCCGCTTGCTGCTTGAGCCCGCCGGCGCTGCGAAGGCGGCCCAAGCGATGAACGACGAAAGGCTCGCCATACTGAGAGAGGCCGCAGGCGTGATGACGCGTAGTGACAACAGGGACGAGCGGGCGAACTATTCGACCTTCGCCCGGCAGGACGCCATCTTCCACGACCGCATCATGGAATTTGCCGGCAACGAACTGATCCGCGAGATGCTGACGTTCCAGCACACGCATTTCCATATCTTCCGACTGATGTTCCATCGTCGCGTGACCGAGGAGGCGCTCGGTGAGCATCAGACGCTGCTCGATGCTTTCGCGGCTCACGACCCCGACGCGGCGGAGAACGCAATGCGCATCCATATCGAACGCTCGCGCGACCGGCTGCTGCCGGCATTCGACGAAATCTGAGGAACCCGGCAGGCCAGGACGTGCCTGCCCGACCTGACAACAAGGAGGAGAACACATGCCAGGCAAGAAAATCCTGATGCTCACCGGCGATTTCACCGAGGAGTACGAGATCTTCGTCTACCAGCAGGCCATGGAGGCCGTCGGCCATACGGTGCACGTCGTCTGCCCCGATAAAAAAGCGGGCGACATTCTGAAGACGTCGCTGCACGACTTCGAGGGCGACCAGACCTATACGGAAAAGCCCGGACACAACGTCGTCATCAACAAGACCTTCTCGGAGGCCGAGGCGCAACTCGACGGATACCACGCCGTCTACTGCGCGGGCGGTCGCGGGCCTGAATACATTCGCACCGACAAGCGCGTTCAGACGATCGTCCGCCACTTCCATGAAACCCAGAAGCCGATCTTCACCATCTGCCACGGCGTCCAGATCCTGATCGCCGTCGATGGCGTCGTGCGTGGCAAGAAGGTGGGCGCGCTCGGCGCTTGTGAGCCGGAAGTGACGCTGGCCGGCGGCACCTATGTCGATCTGTCGCCGACGGAAGCTTATGTCGATGGCACGATGGTCTCGGCCAAGGGCTGGACGGCGCTCGCCGCCTTCATCCGCGAATGCCTAAAGGTTCTCGGCACGGAAATCCGTCACGCCTGAGATGACGGGACAAAAAGAATGGCCCGGCTGTGACAGCAGCCGGACCTTTTTTGCGATGGGCCTTGCAATCACGCGCCGCCGCGGTTCCAGCCCCGACCCGTGCTTCCGAACATCTCGTAGCCCGTCTCTGTGACGGCGAGCGTATCCTCGAGCTTGATGAAGCCGCGCTTCGGATGCAGCATGGTCGTCTCCACCGACAGCACCATGCCTGCCTCCAGCGGCCGGTCCGCATCGATCCCCTCATAGGCGACCGGATGATTGGTCATCAGGAACGGCGCCTCGTGGCTGATCAGGCCCATACCGTGACAGAAGAAATCGGTGAAGGCCGCAGAAGGCGACGCCTTCAGTTCCGCCTCGGCCGCCTCGATCATCTCGCGGCCGAAAGCGCCAGCCTGAACCCTGGCAAATGCCTTATGCTGGATCGCGTCGACCTCGGCGAGCAAATCCTCGAGTTCGCCGTCCGGCTCGCCCAGCACGCCCATGCGGCAAAGGTCGCCAATATAACCGTGATAGTTCCCGCCGGAATCAATCGACAGGACCTCGCCCTTCCCCCAGGTCTGCGGCGAGGCTGCGCGGTTGTGGCTGGAGCCGAGCGTCAGCAGGCAATATTCGAAGTGGAGCCCGCGGGTCGTCTCCTCGCGCCGGAGCTGCTCGATGATCTCCGTCTTCGTCGAGCCTTCCCGGGCGCTGGCGATCGTCGCGTTCATCGCTTCCGTGATGAGTTCAGAAGCCGCCCGCAGCTTGGCAAGCTCGTCCGGCGTCTTGATCGCGCGCAGGCGTTCGAGCGTATGCGTCGCATCGATGAAACGCGCGCCCTCGAGCCCTGCGACAAGCGCATCGCGGGCATCCGACGGCAGGAATGCCGGCTCGATGCCGATGCGCGTCCCCGCCTTGCCGATCTTTTTCAGATGTTCGATGGCAAGCGCTGCAGCATCGATCGTGCCCCAGGTCGCCGTGTGCACGGTCGGTGTCCAGAATGGATTGTTCTGGTGCTCGCCGCCTTCCATTCGGTTGCCGAGATAGGCCGCGTGGTCAGGTGCGCCCCTTTCGTAGACGACGACGGGCAGATACCGGCTATGGCCGATGGCATCCATGGCCGCAAAGAAGATGAACTTGTAGCCACCCATCAGATATTGCGTGTTGTGCTTGGAGGTGGCGACGATGACGTCGAGACCTGCCTCCTCCATGAGCCGGTCGAGCTTGGCCGAATCGAACGGCGCCACGGCGGGCGTTGTTTCCCTTGCGTTGATGTTCACCGTTTTTCCTCCCAGAGAACCTATGCCCGGCTTCACGAGCCCGGCGGCAGAAGGCGGAAGTCCGGCAGCTCGCGAAGCGCAAGCTCCGGCCCCGCCGGCGAATAGACGACGAAGAGCTGCATGGGCTCCGCGCCGGTATTTTTCGTCGAGTGGAAACGGCCTTCCGGAACATAGACCGTGCAGCCTGGCCCGACCTTCGTCGTGATCGGATTGCCGTTCTCGTCCTCAACCATCTGCTCGCCCTCGCCGGAGATGACGAAGATGATCTCCTCTGCACCCGGATGGTTGTGGCGGGCATGGCCCTTGCCACTCGGCAGGTCGACGACACCACCGGAAAAACGGCTGGCGCCGTTGACCTCCGGCGCCACCGTCAGCGCCAGCTTGCCCCAGTCGAAACCGAAGGCGCTCACATCCTTTGGATAGATGAAATACGCGTCCTTTGCCATGAAACGACCTCCCCCGTTTCCGTCCTCAGACGACCGCGCCGATGGCGAGCGCCTTGAATTCTTCCGTCTGCCTGCGGATCGCTGCCTCCGCCGGCAGGCGCTCCATCGAGCTTGCGCCGTAAAAGCCGTGGCAGCCGGGGCAACGCTCCAGGATGTAGCGCGCATCCTGAGGCATGGAGATCGGACCGCCGTGGCAGAGCACGATGACGTCGTCGCGCACGGAGCGCGCAGCCTTGGCAATCGCCATGATCTCATCGACGCAGTCATCGAGCGACTTGGCGGAGGTGGCGCCGATCGTGCCGCCGGTCGTCACCCCCATATGCGCCACGACGATGTCGGCGCCGGCAACCGTCATGTCGATCGCCTCGCTCTCATTGAAGACATAGGGCGTCGTCAATAGGTCGAGTCCGTGGGCGATGGCGATCATCTCGACCTCCAGACCGTAGCCCATGCCCGTCTCCTCGAAACTCTGTCGCATCCGGCCGTCGAAGAGGCCGATTGTGGGGAAGTTCTGCACGCCGGAAAAGCCCATTGCCTTCAGGTCGGCGAGGAAGCGCGGCATCAGCACGAAGGGGTCCGTGCCGTTGACGCCGGCAAGCACCGGCGTCGTTTTCACGACGGGAAGCACCTCGAGCGCCATGTCCTTCACGATCTCGTTGGCATTGCCATAGGCGAGCAGGCCGGCCGCCGAGCCGCGGCCCGCCATGCGGTAGCGTCCCGAATTGTAGATGATGATGAGGTCGATGCCGCCCGCCTCCTCGGCCTTGGCGGAGATGCCCGTGCCGGCGCCGCCGCCGACGATCGGCATGCCGGCTGAGATCATGCCGTGGAACTTTTCGAGGATGGTCTTGCGGGGTATGGCTGGCATTGATGTTGTCTCTCAGGGGTTGGCGATGTCACGATAGGCCGCGACGGCGGCCTCTGCGAATTGCGGGTCGTTGATATGGAGCGGCAAGCGGACGATGCGTCGCGCCGCGGTCGGTTTCACGGTCGCCTCCAGCGCGGCAAAGAGCGCGGCGTCGGCTTGCGGGTCGAAGAATACGCCGCCTTCGATGTCGAGGGCCGAGACGCCCTTCTCGGGAATGAGGAAGCGTACGGGGCCGTGGCACAGATTGAGCTTCTCGCCGATCCAGCGTCCGGTCTGCGCGCATTCGGCGGGCGTCGTGCGCATCAGCGTGACGTTCGGGTTGTGGCGGTAGAAGAGCCGGTCGGCATAGTGCCCCGGCACCGTCTCCGGGGCCCAGAAATTAACCATGTCCAGCGCGCCGACGGAGCCGACATAGGGCAAGCCTGTGCGAGCGATCGCGCCGAAACGGTCCGGGGTGGCAGGCAGGACGCCACCGAGAAGCAGGTCGCAGACCTCGGTGGTCGTGATGTCGAGCACACCGGAGACGAGCCCGCTGTCGGCAAGCTTCTCCATCGTGCGTCCGCCCGTGCCGGTGGCGTGGAAGACCAGGCAATCGTAATCCGCCCTGAGGCGCTCGACCATGGCGGTTACTGCAGGTGTCGTTACGCCAAACATGGTAAGCCCGAGGGCCGGCTTCGACGCCGTCACCTCAGCGGGCCGGCTGGCCATGGCCGTGATCGCCTGGGCCGCATTGTGCAGGATGACCCGGCTCAGCCGGTTCAGGCCCGCCATGTCGGTGACGGAGGGCATCATCACGATGTCGGAAACATCGACATAGGGGGCGACATCGCCGGACGCGAGTGTCGAGATCATGATCTTAGGCAGGCCGAGCCGCAATTGGCGCATGCCTGCGGTGACGATCGAGGTGCCACCGCCTCCGCCGATACCGATGACGCCGGCAATGTCGTGGCGCTCGGCGAGGAAGCGCGAGAAGGCAATGCCCATCGCCTCGACCGCCCTGCCGCGGTCGTCGCAGGCAAGGACGGCTCCAACGCCCTGCGGATGGAAGGCCGCAACCGTCTCGGCATTTATATCGACGGCGGTCGCAGGCTGGCGTGTGCCGACATCGACGCGCACGACATCGCCGCCCGCCGTCTCGACGCAAGCGGCCAGATAGGCAAGTTCCTCGCCCTTCGTATCGGCCGTTCCGACCACGTAGATGTGCTTCATTTCTCCTCCGCGACTAGGTGAAACCCCACCCGCCATGTCTCGCTTTCACAGCCACTCCATCGGCTCTTGCAAATTTATGAGACGAGCGTATCATAAAGATATGCATGTCTCACGTCAACCGAACGAAACCGCCAAAACCGCCGAGCGAGGCCCGCGTGCCCGCACGCGGAAACTGATGCTCGAAACGGCAACGCGGCTCATGCAATCCGGCATCACTCCGTCGGTAAGCGAAGTCGCCGAGGCGGCCGAAGTGTCGCGTGCAACCGCCTACCGTTACTTTCCGAGCCAGGCTGCGCTCGTGCATGCCGTGGTGGATGAGGCTCTGGGGCCCATACTCGACTGGTCGTCCGACAGTCCCGATGCGCGCACCCGCGTTGCCGACCTGCTGGCGACCGCGATGCCGCGCATCGACGAGTTCGAGGCCACCTTCAAAGCGGCGCTGAAGCTTTCGCTGGACCAGTGGGCACAGCGCCAGGCCGGCACGCTCGGCAACGAGCCGTTGTTCACCCGCGGCCACCGCGTCGATCTCCTGAAGAGCGTGACCAGGCCGCTCCAGGGCACCGTGCCGCCCGAGGCCCGGGAACGCCTTGCACAGGCACTCTCCCTTGTCTTCGGCGTGGAGGTGCTGATCGTGTTGAAGGATATTTGGGGACTTACCTCCGAAAGCGCACAGTCTGTAGCCGCATGGGCGGCAAAGGCGCTCGTTGAAGCTGCGGTACGGGAGGCGGGGAGCGAGGCATGACATTGACAACCCTTCGACTTGGAATGAAAACTGGTTCGACCAGTTCAATTAATTCTCTTTGTGTTTGTTGTCCGGATCGGCCACGATCAAACAGACTACCCGACAAGATGGCATCCGAAAATGCGAGACTATTGGTGAGATATAGACACTTTGAAGGCGAGTCGCGGGGAGAAGCTCCGCCAAAAGTTGCTCTTGACGGCAATTATATTTGGTACTACCAGATGAAGGAACCAGCATTCAGGCTAGCGATCTGAAACGGGCCAAGGGTCGGGGAGGCCACCACCAGAGCAAACAATCACCCATGAGGATCGGAGAGTCGGATCGGAAGGCCTGCAACGAAGCGGGAAGCGTGCATAAATGGGAGGAAAAGTTATGCGCAAGACTATGACCGGTCTCTTGGCCGGTGTCGGCTTGATGTGGGCCTGCGGAACGTCCGCACAAGCCCAGGAACTGACGATCTTCTGGGCCGAGTGGGACCCGGCGAACTACCTTCAGGAGCTCGTGAACGAATACGAGGCTGAAAGCGGCGTGAAGGTCACTGTCGAGACCACGCCGTGGGCCGACTTCCAGACCAAGGCCTTCACCGAGTTCAACGCCAAGGGCTCGGCCTACGATATGGTCGTCGGCGACAGCCAGTGGATCGGCGCTGCGTCCGAAGCCGGGCACTATGTCGATCTCACCGACTTCTTCAACAAGCACAAGCTCAAAGAAGTCATGGCGCCGGCAACGGTGAAATACTACGCCGAATATCCCTCGAACTCCGGAAAGTACTGGTCGATCCCGGCTGAAGGCGACGCCGTCGGCTGGTCCTACCGCAAGGATTGGTTCGAGGACCCCAAGGAGATGGAGGCCTTCAAGGCCAAATACGGCTACGACCTTGCCCCACCCAAGACATGGGCCGAGATGCGTGACATCGCCGAATTCTTCCATCGTCCGAACGAAAAGCGCTACGGCATCGCGATCTACACCGACAACTCCTATGACGGCCTCGTGATGGGCGTCGAAAACGCGATCTTCTCCTATGGCGGCGAGCTCGGTGATTATCAGACCTACAAGGTCGACGGCATCATCAATTCGGAGAAGAACGTCAAGGCGCTCGAAATGTATCGCGAGCTCTACGGCTTCACGCCTCCCGGCTGGGCCAAAACCTTTTTCGTCGAGAACAACCAGGCGATCACCGAGAATCTGGCGGCGATAAGCATGAACTACTTCGCCTTCTTCCCGGCGCTGGTCAACGAGGCGTCCAATCCAAACGCCAAGGTCACCGGCTTCTTCGCCAACCCGGCAGGTCCGGGCGGCGAACAGTTCGCAGCGCTCGGCGGCCAGGGTATCTCGGTCGTTTCATACTCGCAGAACCAGGAAGAGGCGATGAAATTCCTGGAATGGTTCATCAAGGACGAGACCCAGAAGCGCTGGGCCGAACTGGGCGGCTATACGGCAAGCGCCAAAGTGCTTGAATCGCCGGAATTCCAGAATGCGACACCCTATAATAAGGCCTTCTACGAGACCATGTTCAAGGTGAAGGACTTCTGGGCGACGCCTGAATATGCCGAACTGCTGATCCAGATGAATCAGCGCATCTATCCCTTCGTCACCGCCGGCGAGGGCACGGCGAAGGAAGCGCTCGACGCGCTTGCCAAGGACTGGAACACGACCTTCAAGAAGTATGGCCGTCACTAGGCATTGATGCAGCACGGGAGGGCGCGTAGCTCCCTCCCGTTTTTCTGCACCCGAGAACCAAACGACGCATGGCACATGTTCATGCTCGGGTAATGCGCAACCGGATGCCATCACTGCGTCCAGCGCTGGGCTCTTTGAGGAGGAGCACATTGGCAACCGTCGTCATGACATCCCTGGACGCGAAATCGCGTGCCGCCTCGCGCGGCATGAGCGATATCAGTATCCGCAACCTGTTCATCATCCCGACGATCCTCTTTCTGATCGTCTTCAACATCTTTCCGCTGATCTATTCGCTCGGCTATTCCTTTACCGACTTCCGCGCCTCGTCAAACGCGCGGGCCAATTTCGTGGGCCTGCAGAACTATCGCGAGCTGCTCAACGATACCTTCATCTGGTCGAATTTCGCCATCACCGCAAAGTATGTGATCGTCTCTGTGACGGGGCAGGTGATCGTCGGCTTCGGCACCGCAATGCTGCTCAACCGCGACATTCCGCTGAAGGGTCTGCTCACCACGTTGCTCCTGCTGCCGATGATGCTGTCGATGGCAGTGGTCGGCCTCTTCTGGAAGCTGCTCTACGATCCGTCCTTCGGCATCATCAACTACGCGCTCGGCCTCGGCTCCTTTGAATGGCTGTCGAACCCCGACATGGCGCTCTACGCCGTGGCGATCACCGACATCTGGATGTGGTCGCCCTTCGTGATGCTGCTGTCGCTCGCCGGCCTTTCTGCCGTGCCGAAGCATCTCTACGAGGCGGCGGCTATCGACCGGGCAGGCCCGTTCTACACCTTCTTCCGCATCACGCTGCCGCTGGTGGCGCCGATCCTGATGATCGCGATCATCTTCCGTACAATGGAAGCCTTCAAGACCTTCGACCTCGCCTATATCCTGACGAGCCAACCGACGACCGAGGTGATCTCGATCCGGCTCTACAAGATGGCCTTCCAGGAATGGCAGACAGGGCGCTCCTGCGCGCTCGCCTACATCGTGCTCATCATGGTGCTCGCCATCACCAACATCTACGTCAAGTATCTCAACAAGGTGAAGGAGCGCTGAGATGGCTGCCGTCCAAACCCGCTCCGAACGCGCGCTCAACCGGGTGGCGATCGCCGCCGTGCTGGTCATCACGCTGATCTTCCTGGCGCCGATCTACTGGATCACCTCGACGGCCTTCAAGCCGCGCAACCTCGCCACAACCATTCCGCCGACCGTGCTTTTCGAGCCGGAAATCTCGCCCTTCGTGAAACTCTTCACCAAGCGCTCGCAACTGCGCGGAGCGCCGACTCCTGAAGAATATGCCGCCGCCCCCTGGTGGGAGCGCATGGTGTTCGACGGGGGCGAGAAGATCGTCCGCTCCGGCCGCGGCGAAATCCAGCCGTCCGGCTATCCGAACCGCTTCATGAACTCGCTGATCGTTGCCATCACGTCCACGGTGCTGGCCGTCGGCATGGGGACCTTCACGGCCTACGGCTTCTCGCGCTTCAAGGTGAAGGGAGAAGCGGACCTTCTCTTCTTCATCCTGTCGACCCGCATGCTGCCGCCCGTCGTCGTCGCCATCCCGATGTTCCTCATGTACCGCGTCGTCGGCCTCAACGACACGCACTGGGGCCTCATCATACTCTACACTGCCTTCAACCTCTCCTTCTCGGTCTGGCTCATGAAGGGCTTCATCGACGAGATCCCGAAGGAATATGAGGAGGCGGCACTCGTCGACGGCTACACCCGCATGCAGGCCTTCTTCAAGATCGTGATCCCGGAAGCGGCGACAGGCATCGCCGCCACCGCTGTCTTCTGCTTCATCACGGCCTGGAACGAATATGCATTCGCGCTGATCATGACGAACCGGCGCGCGCAGACCGCACCGCCCTTCATCCCGAGCCAGGTAGGCTCGGGCCTGCCGGACTGGACGGTGATTGCGGCCGGCACATTCCTGTTCCTGCTGCCGGTCGCCATCTTCACCTTCCTGCTCAGGAACCATCTCCTGCGCGGCATGAGCTTCGGAGCGATCCGCAAATGACCTTGCGCACCCTGAGCCAGAAATATCTCGAACCAGGTTCGCAGTACCTGATGATCTTCGGCATCATCGCGCTCTGCCAGCCCTGGAACCTGTTTCTCCATCGTTACGGCTTGACGATGACACTCGTCGGGCTGATCGCCTTCATGGTGACGACCAAAATCCCGCGGGACGAGCAACGAGACGAAGGCGGCCATTCATGACGCAGCTCGAACTTCGCGGCATCCAGAAATATTTTGGTGCCGTCCAGGTCATCAAGAACCTCAATCTCGCCATCGCCGACTACGAATTCATCGTGCTGCTCGGACAATCCGGCTGCGGCAAGACCACGACCTTGCGTGCCATCGCGGGCCTGGAAACCATCGACGAAGGTGACATCCTGATCAACGGCCAGCCGGTGCAGCACATGAAGGCATCGGACCGGGACATCGCCATGGTGTTCCAATCCTTCTCACTCTATCCGCACATGACGGTCTACGAAAACATCGCCTTTCCGCTGCGCGCGACGCGCATGAGCAAGGGCGACATTGAGACGGCGGTGCGCGAGATCGCGCGCGTGCTGCGCATCACCGAGTTTCTCGGCCGCAAGCCCTCGGCGCTTTCGGGCGGCGACATGCAACGCGTGGCGATCGGCCGGGCGCTCGTGCGCCGCCCAAAGGCCATGCTGATGGACGAGCCGATCGGCGCGCTTGACGCAAAACTGCGCGAGGAGATGCGCGCCGAAATCAAACGCCTGCATATCAAGCAGGGCTCGACCACCATCTACGTGACCCACGATCAGGTCGAGGCCATGTCGCTCGCCGACCGCATCGTCATCATGCACGAGGGCATTCTCCAGCAGGTAGGAAGCCCGTCCGAGGTCTATGCCTATCCGGCGAACATGTTCGTCGCGCAATTCGTCGGCAGCCCCGTCATGAACATGGCGCCGGCGACCGTCAGCGAAATGGGTGGCCATGCCAGCGTGCAGCTCAGCGGCGGGGCAAAGGGCTTCGAGTTCCCCGCCGCCCTTGCCAACCGCCTCTCGGACGCGAGGGCCGAAAACGGCAAGCTGACGCTCGGCGTCCGGCCAGAGGGAGTACTCATCTCGCGCGAGGCCCGCGAGGGCTTCATGCAAGTCGAGGCGCATATCATCGAACCGCTCGGCTCGCACGACATCGTCGACCTGAAGGTCGGCGACCAGATGATCAGGGCCCGCACCAAGAGCGGATTCGTGCCCGGTCCGGGCGAAGCCGTCTGGGCACGCATCGACCCCGGCCAGGCGCATTTCTTCAACACCGCGACCGGCTCGTCGCTCGGGATCAGACTCTGATGGCGCATATCGAACTCAAGGGCATCACCAAGACCTTCGGCAACCACGTGGCGCTGAAAGACCTGAACATCGAGATCGCTGACGGCGAGTTCTTCGTGCTGCTCGGCCAGACCGGTGCCGGCAAGACGACGACGCTGCGCCTGATCGCCGCTCTGGAAAAGCCGACGGCAGGGCAGATCCTCATCGATGGGCAGGACGTCGCCGACTGGGGTGCCGCCGAGCGCGACGTGGCTCTGGTGCTCCAGCAATATTCGCTCTATCCGCGTTATACGGTGCGGGAGAACCTGGAATTTCCACTGAAACCTCGCATCCGCCGCGTCGAACCTGCAGAGATCAAGGAACGCGTCGACCGGGTCGCGAAAACCCTGCGCATCGAGCACCTGCTCGACCGCAAGACGGACCGGCTGTCGGGCGGCGAGATGCAGCGCGTCTCAATCGGCCGCGCCATAGTACGCAAGCCGCGCGTCTTCCTGATGGACGAACCGCTGTCGGCGCTCGACGCGAAACTGCGCGAGGCGCTGCGCACCGAGCTGAAAAACCTGCAGATGAACCTGGGCGCGACTTTCCTGTTCGTCACACACGACCAGATCGAGGCCATGTCGATGGGCGACAAGATCGGCGTTCTGAACAACGGCCATCTCGTGCAGACGGGCACGCCACATGAAATCTACAACAAGCCGGTCAACACCTTCGTTGCCCGCGCGGTCGGCTCGCCGCCGATGAACCTGATCGACGGCACGCTTGAAGGCGGCGAGGCCGTGGCCACCGAGGGCTACCGGCTGCCGCTCGGCCAGGGGCACGGGATTGCGACGGACGGCCGCCCGCTCACCTTCGGCATCCGCCCCGAGGACCTCTTCCTCGACAGCGGTGCGCCGGGGGAAGCACGGGTGCACGACGTGGAGAACCATGGCGTCGAAAAGATCGTGACGCTGCGAACCGGCAACGGGGAGCTGTTGCAGGCAACCGTGCCGGCCCGCACCGAGCTGGAGATCGACGAGTCCGTGCGCTTCTCTTGGAATCCTGAGAAGGTCGTGCTTTTCGACGGCAACAGCGGTGTGAGCCTGCGGTACGCGAGCTGACCTGATCAATCCGAAAGATGCCAACGGCCCGCGTGACACCGCGGGGGCCGCTAGCGTTTCGGATTGTCGCGGAGGGGCTTGGAGCTATCCGGAAAGCGCCGGCGATAGTGTTCGACCGCCTCGGGATTGCGCAGATTGACTGGCAGTTCGCCGTTCATGACGCGCATCGCTTCGCTGGCCGCACCCATTCCCATACGCATCATGCTCTCTTGCGTTAGACCGGCAAGATGCGGAGTGACGATGACATTGTCGAAGCCAAAATAGGGATGGTCGAGCGGGAGCGGCTGCGTTGCGAAGACGTCGAGCGCGGCTCCGCCGATGCGGCCATCGTGCAGCGCCTGGATCAGCGCCGCATCATCGATCACCGGGCCGCGCGAGACGTTGACCAGAATGGCATCGGGCTTCATGCGGCCGATGCGCTCGGCATTGAGCAGGCCGGTCGTCTCCGGCGTCAGGGGACAGCAGAGCACGACGACGTCGGCCGTCGCGACGAGGTCGTCGACCGGCAGGTAGCGCGCACCATGTGGCACGCTTTCAGGCGACCGGCTCGTGGCGACCACCTCCACGCCGAAACCGAACTTCGCGACCCGGAAGATCGCCTTGCCGACATTGCCCATGCCGACGATGCCTATGGTGCGGCCGCCGAGGTCCACCGCCCCGTCCGACTGGCCGCGTCCCGCCGCCCAACCCTTCTGCCGCAGTTCCCGGTCCATCAGGCGGAAGCGCCGAAGCAGGGCCATCGTCACGAGGAAGACGTGCTCGGCGACCGTCGGCGCATTGACGGCCGGCACGTTGGCGACGAGCACGCCGGCACGGGTCGCCGCATCCATCGGCACCATATCGAGCCCGGCGCCGTGGCGAATCGCAGCGCGAAGCGCCGGCGCATCCTGAAAGAAGGCCGGCGGGATCGGCGCCCGCACGACGATGATCCCCGCGCCCTGCCCTTCTCGAAGCAGCGTTTCGGGATCGGGGGCGGATGCGACGCGCAGATCGCTCGCAGCCTTGAGCATGGCCTCGGCCGCTGGATGCAGGGGATGCGTGGAAAAGATGAAGCTCATCGGCCCTCCCAGTCGGCTACGTCTATCCGGCGACCGTCGCTGGCCCGCCGATGAGACCCTTCCAGTAGCTTTCCGCACCCTGGAGATGCGCGTTCATCAGCGCTTGGGCGAGATTGCCGTCGCGAGCAATAAGCGCCTCGTAGATGCGGATATGTTCCTCATGCGAGCGCCGGCTGCGGGCGATGTCGGCGAAATAGATCGGCAGGCGCTGCTCGCCCATCACGTAGTAGACACTGCACACGCGATAAAAGACGCTATTCTTGGTCGCGCGGACGATCTCCAGATGGAAATCCCGGTCCTCGCGCGCCAGCCCCTCGCCAGCGGCAAGCTTCGCCTCGGACGCGGCGAGGATATCGCGCAGGCGCTGGTAATTTTCTTCCGTCGCCCGCAGGCAGGCGAGTTCGGCGGCCTTGATCTCATGGATCTTGCGAAGCTCCACGGTCTCGTAGATCAGGATCGGATCAAGCGGCACGCCGGCGCGGGCAAAGAGTGCCATGGCCTCGACGCTCGCCTCCGTGGTCGTCAGGTAGATACCGGACTTGGCGCGCCGCTCGACGATGCGCATAGCCTCCAGGATCGCCAGCGCCTCGCGAATCTGGCCGCGGCTGACGCCGAAATGCTCCGCAAGCTCCCGCTCTGAAGGCGTGCGGCCGTTGTCGCTCGAATTCGAGAAAAGATATCCTGCAAGATCGGAGAGTAGGGAGTTTTCTTTCATCGTCACTGTCTTTGCGCGTGAGCCTCCAGGACCCGCTGATTGATCGTGAAGCCCAGGCCGGGTTTATCAGGAATCTCTATCATGCCGTCCTTCACCGACACAGTGTCCTCGACGAGATCATGGATCATCGGATTGGCGCCGAGCGAATACTCGATGACGAAGCTTGCCGGGGAAGCCGCGCACAGGTGCAGGCCCGAGAAAAAACAGGGCGCACCGGCCCACAGATGCGGTGCGAAACGAAGGTTGAAGGCGCTGGCGAGCGAACTGATGCGCATCGCCTCCGTGATGCCGCCGCAGAAGGCCGGATCGGGCTGAAATATGTCGACGGCCCGCAGCACCGCAAGATCGCGGAAGGCAAAACGGGTCGCCTCGCTCTCGCCCGCGGCAATCGGGACATTACCCGCCGCGCGTACCTCCGCCATGCCCGGCTTGTCGTCGGCTATCACCGGTTCCTCGAACCAGGCGAGGTCGCAATCCGCCACCATCTGGATGAAGCGCTTCGCCTCGGCGACCGTGTAGGTGCCGTGCGCATCGACCATCAGGTCGATGTCGGGGCCGATCGCCTTGCGAGCCGCCCGCACCCGCGAGGCCGAGACATGCGGCGCACGGTCCATCGCGCCGACGCGCATTTTGACCGACTTGAAGCCGTCGGCCGCGATATAGGACCGGAGCTGCTCGCCGATCCGGTCCACGCTCTCCCAACCACCCGAAGCATAGGCAGGCAATCTGTCCGCCTTGCGGCCACCCAGCAGCTTCCAGACGGGGACGCCGAGCGACTTGCCGAGAATGTCCCACAGCGCCATGTCGACGGCGCTGATCGCCGCGACGGATAGGCCGCGCCGCGCGAGCTCCGGCATGGCGTGACCCGAAATCGCCGCCATCTCGTGGCGTACGCCGTTGTAGAGCATCTCCCATATGGCGGAGATGTCGGCAGGGTCACGGCCGATGAGCGTCGGCCCCACCTCGTGGTTCAGCATATGCACCAGCGTACCATAGGTGCCTGCGCTGCCGGCGGCATTCTTGCCCTCTCCCCAGCCGACGATGCCGTCATTCGTCTCTATACGCACGATCGCGGCGTCGAAGGACGTCAGTCGGCCGAAGTCGCTACGGTGTTGGCGGCTCGCCTCGATGGGAATTTTCACCCACCAGGCCTCTACGGTTTTGATACGCATGTGTCGGATCCCCCGCCCTCACGACCTCGCGGGCGCGAGGGCATATGCCTTTGCGTTCGTCATTTGATCAGCGGCAGGATCGTCTCGGCCGTGATCCGCATCTGATCGTCGTAGAACTTCTCGGTGAGAAGGCTCGAGCCGTGGTCCTGGATGAACTTCAATTGCTCCGGCGGGATATCGACGGGGCTGCGCTCCACCATGTCCGGGTACTTGGCGGCCGGGGTGCGATCGACGGGAGCGACGAACTCGTTCGTCACCGCGCCCTCATAACCGATCTCCTTCAGCGTGCCGATGATCTTAGACCAGTCGAGCTGGCCGAGGCCGGCGGCGAAGCGATTGTTGTCGGCGACGTGGAAATCGAAGAGGCGCTTCCCCGCCAGCCGGATCGCGTCGTACATGTCCTCCTCCTCGATATTGAGATGGAAGGTATCGAGGCAGACGCCGCATTGCGGGCTCACCGCATCGGCCAGCGCCAGCGCCTGAGCGGCGCGGTTGAAGAGATAGGTCTCGAAGCGGTTGAGCGGCTCGATCGCCAGCCGCACGCCCTTCGTCTGCGCGTGGGTGAAGCACTCGCGGGTGGCGTCGACCACCCACTTCCACTCCTCGTCTTCGGTCGCGTCCGGCACTACCTTGCCGACGGTCGCCGGCACAAGCGTGACGATCTCGCCCTCGAGTTCGCTCACCATGGTGATGACGCTCTTGACGTAATCCACCGACTTGGCGCGCTGGCCCTCGTCCTTGGCGGCAAGGTTGCGCTCGCCTAGCGTCAGCGTGACGGCGCCCCAGCAGCGGATGCCGTGTTCCTTCAGCAACGCGCGCGTTTCCTTCACATCGTACTGTGTCGGCTCGCCCGATATCTCGATGCTCTCGTAGCCGTATTTCTTGATGCGCTTCAGCGTGACGGCGAGCGGTTCCGCCCGCATCCAGTTGTGTGTTGAAAGATGCATGAGGTCCTCCCAGGCTGTTGCGGCTCGCTCGACCGCCGAGGGCGGCAAACGGTCACCTTCTCGTCGGCCGGTCCCCGCCATTTCGATAATCTGGTTCGGCCAATTGTCGCCGCTTGAAAGATCTAGCGCAATTTCTCACCCTCTGCAAGGCGGAACGAGAAACGGCAATATATCTTATTATACCGATGTTTAATGTTTAAGTCCAGATTTTGCGCCAATCCTGCAGACGAGCGATGCCGAGAATTGGCTTGACTGGATATCCGATTTTGGTACGACCAGATTGCGGTGGAAACACGCAGCGGCCAAATGGCCCGGAGGGAGGAGACATGAAGATCGGCATGTGCATGTTCCTGTGGACGACGAGTGTCGGCAGGAAGCACGAGGGACTGTTGCGCGACATCAAGGACACCGGGTTTGATGGCGTCGAGATTCCGATCTTTTCGGGGACGCCCGACGACTACCGTCGGCTGGGGGCCCTGCTCGACCGGATCGGCCTAGAACGGACCGCCGTTTCCGCCATGGGCGACCCCTCGATGAACCTGATCGCTCTCGACGCCACGACCCGCAGACGCGGGATCGACTATATGAAATGGGCAATCGACTGCAGCGATGCACTCGGTGCCACGATGCTGAGCGGGCCGCTGCATTCGACGCTCGGTCAATTTTCCGGAAGCGGGCCGAGCGCGGCGGAACTCAAGCGCTCGGTCTCCTCGCAACGCGCGATCGGCGATCATGCAGCAAAGCGCGGGGTCACGATCGGGCTCGAGGCGCTGAACCGCTTTGAATGTTACCTATTCAACACGTTGGACGCCCTTGCGGCCCATGTCGACGCGGTCGGGCATCCAAATATCCGCGCTATGTACGACACGTTCCACAGCAATATCGAGGAGGCCGATCCCATCGGCGCCTTCACGCGAAACAGGGACCGCATCGTCCATGTCCACATTTCGGAAAACGACCGCGGCGTACCGGGGCGCGGCAACATTCCCTGGGCGGAGACGTTCAAGGCGCTACGCGCGAGTGGTTACGACGGCTGGCTGACAATCGAAGCCTTCGGCCGGGCGCTCAAGGACCTTGCCGCCGCGACAAAGGTCTGGCGCGACTTTTTCGAGACACCGGAAGCGGTCTATCGTGAAGGCTACCGCCATATCCGCGAAGGATGGCACGCGGCGGCATGAACGCGATGCCGCCAATCGATCAGTCCAAAATTCGATCCGGGAGCGGCCACACGTCATTCCACTCTCTCGGGGTCGACATTCGCAAGCGAGGACGGCACATTCAATTTTCAAGTGCGACATGCCCTAGATCCAAAGGCTTCCTTTTTTCTAGCTTACCGCGAAACTCTTGAGCGCCTTCCCAGACAAACGATAACGGATCCATTCGTTCATGGGTTCAGCGCCGATTGCTTCATAGACGCGGATCGCTGGCTCGTTCCAGTCGAGTACGCTCCATTCAAACCGACCACAGCCAGTTTCGAGAGCGATTTCAGCCAGTCGTTTGAGCAGGGCCTTGCCCGCGCCCAATCCGCGCGCTGCTGGCGTCACATACAGGTCTTCGAGATAGAGCCCGTTTTTTGCCTGCCAGGTGGAGTAATTGAAGAACCAAACAGCCATGCCGACCGGCCGGCTATCCTGTTCGCAGATCAATGCGCGAGTCACAGAATTCGTGCCGAAAATCGACTCTTCGATCTTCTGAATGGTAGCGGCGACTTCATGCTCAGCTTTTTCATAGATCGCGAGCTCGCGAATGAAACCCAAAAGCGTCGCCGCATCTTCACGGACAGCCTCACGTATCTTCAACACGACAGAAAATCCCTTAAATTAGCTGGCGGAGGCTATGTGTTTAGACAGGCGCCGATGTCAAGTCGGCGGCATTCGTTCTTTTTCGGCTCCGGCGAAACCGCGGCTGAACTCGGCTCCGGGTCACTCCGTCTCTAGTTGCCGCCAATTCGTGAAATGTCTATTCGCGTCCCGCCCTTGCCCAAATCCGTTTCCTCAGCGGTGTGCTCCTGAACTTCAACCTCCGGCCTGATGTCAGATTGGCCCTGCGAAAATATCGTTGCGATGGCGAGTTCGTGCCCTCCGGGCCGTTCGGCAGCTCGGTTGACCTTCGGCTGGCTTCGGTTGCCTTATGGGGCGTCTAAGCGTACTGTTGTTTATCGGCCCGATAATTCAACGGGTACCTGGGCCGCTTGAGAGACGATCTGCTCTTGCCTGAAACAGGAGAGCTCGCATGTCTCTTTTCGAATTGCATCTCTTTACCGATGATGAGATTGAACTCGTAACGTCCGCAGTCGGCCGTTGGTCAGAGAGAAATCATGTCGACGTCAAGAGTGAACACGGCCAAGCCGCGCTGATACAGGCCATCGCCCTCGTTAGCTCTGGCATGAGGTCCCCGGATGACATCGTTGCGAGGCTCGATGAGGTTTGCGCGCCGCCGGCCCCCGAGTACCCCAGGTCTCTTGTTGACGAGTAAACGCTAGCGCGAAGAGGTAGCCCTCCGTCGTATGGCACTAACATCCTTGGATGATCGCACCGGCGGACAGGGAGCTCATGCCCGTGCATGCGGATCGCCAGTCGGAAGCTAGGCGGAACGCAACTCCGTCTGGCGCTCGATCGAGTATCTGCTGAGCAGGTTGCGAAGCCCCGCCAGCGCGTAGTTGGCAGCGATACCGGCCATGACGCCGCCTGCGATCGCCATGAGATGAAAGGCACCAACATGTAGAATGCCTGCCGCAGGCAGCATCAGCAATTCCGGGACGTAACGGTGGAACAGGTAGATCGGAAAGGCTGATGTGGCAATCAGCGTCACGAGGCGTCCCGTATCCGCCGGTAGTCGAATGCGCGGCATATAAACAAGAGCAAGAAGCGCTGCAAAGATCGTTAGATACTTGATCGTCGTTCCGATCCAGACGGTCTCCCAGAAGGCGAGGTAGCCCAGCACCAGCGCAGCTAACGCCATCAAAGCCAGCCTCTTTGCCGGGCTGTCGGCGAAGGCCGCGCACCAACCGAAAACGCAGAGGTGGAAAACCCAATAGAGTGCGAAGATTTGACGTCCACCGATTTCAATGAACGGCGGCAGCGAAAAGCGCGCCGCGATGGCAAACCCCAATAGACCTATTGAGAAGGTGAAAGGGTGCGTCCGCGCGAACCTGCGCGCAGCCGGTATGGCGAAGACAAGCGCGAAGGCAAAAAGCGCCTGTACATAGGCTTCGATGAACCAGTAAAGATAGGGGATCATCTCGTGGCGCTCAGGCTCGGCGTAGCCGAAATTGCCGGTCAGCGTGACCGAGGCCCAGGGAATTGTCTGCCAGATGACTGCATAAGCGGCGACGATCAGGAAATATGGGATCAGGACATTGATTGCGGGTCTCAGCGCCAGACTAAGCCGGCCGGCAAGCAAATGGGTCGATTGAAAGCGCGCCAGGCTAAAGCCGACCAACAGCATCATCACGCCGGAGCCGCCGGGAACAGGCCAGCGCGTCTCGTGCTGAATCACCACCAGCAGGATTGCAATTGCTCTTAACACCAAGTCGGTCGGCAACCCCCTTGCTCCGTGGCGCTTCGACGAAAACACCGCTTGATGGTGCGTGCCGAGCTCGGCGATTGTCATGCGTTCCCAGCCGTCCGGAACATCGAGGCCGAGCTGTTCGAGCTCCATCACCAGCTGCAGGAAACGGAGTGAATCTCCGCCGAGTGAAACGAAGCTGTCCTTGCGACTGACGGCGAGCGGATAGAATATACGGGCATAAGCATCAAGCACATTGCCAGACACCACGCGAGGTTCCGACCGCCTTTTCTGCGCCTCCTGCTGGAGGCAGGCATAGTCGATCTTGCCCGAAGCCAGCCTTGGAAAACTGTCGCGAGCTGTCGCGGAAATCAGATTGGCCGGAAGGCGGCTGGCCTGCGTGAGGATGCGCTGTGCTCTTTTCACAGAGTCCGCACTGATCACGAAGGCCTGCAGCCCGGCGTCGTCGCCGATTACCGCGGCCGCGATGCCCTCGCGCAGCAGCGCCTGTTCCATGATGTCGAAGCCGATCCTGAGGCCCGCAATCTTGGCAAAGCGGCTCTTTCGCCCGACGATACGGAAGAAGCCATGTTCGTCTTGCACGGCGATGTCGCCAGTATTCAGCGCTTCGATCTCGGCGCCGCGCGCAAGGTCGCTGCGCTGCATACCGTAGCCCATCATCACGTTCGGACCCCGATAGACGAGTTCTCCAGCCGTGTCTGATTGGGTAATTGGCATTCCTTCGTCATCGACGAGCGCAAGGCTGCCCCCGGGTATGGCAATCCCAATGCGCTCTTCCTTGTCCGATAAGCTTTCCGGCGGGACGAAAGAGATGCGTGCCGTCGCCTCGGTTTGGCCATACATGACGAAGAAGCGACCGCCTTTCGTACGCATATGGTCACGATAAAGGCGGATCAGATCGGCGTTGAGCTTGCCGCCTGCTACGGTCATGACACGCAGCGTCTTGTTCTCTGAGGTGCGGAAGTTCGACCTTTCCAGGAGTTCATAGGAATAGGGTACGCCGGAAAGATTTGTGCAGGCGCTCTCGTCGATGATGCGGGCAAAGTCGCCGTCCATTACAGAAATGCCGGGAAAGAAAACGCTGCCGCCCGCAATCAGATGAGAATTAAGAACCGACAGTCCGTAAGAATAGTGGAGAGGTAGGACCAACGCGGCACGGTCGGTGGACGAGAGTTCGAGGTAGGTTGCGATCGAGCGTGAGTTGGCGTCGAGATTGGCATAGGAAAGACGCACTGCCTTGGCAGCGCCCGAACTGCCTGATGTCATAAGCAGCACGGCGAGATCGGGGTGGATCGCCGGTCTGTCTTTTCCAGGTCGGACCTCCTCGATCAGACGCCAGCGGCCATCAGTTGGGCGGAAAATGAAATCCGGTTGGAAGGCGCTCAGAAAATCATCCCACAGCCTCTCATCACAGGGCGGCAGCATGGCGACCGCGTGTCCCGCCCGCAGTGCTGCGAGATAGGCCACGATCGCATGCTCCGAGGCTTCTGCAGCAACCGCCACGAGCCGCTTTTGTCCCTGTCCCAACCGGTTTGCGAAGCGTCGCGTTTGCTCGTCGAGTTCCGCGTAGGAAAGGCGCCGTCCGCTGCCGAAAAGAAGCGCCGTGCGAACTTCTCTGCGTGCGATTTCGGAAACAATATCGGTCAGGGGCATGATTGCGTTTCGGATTATGAGGCTAGAAACGCAAGCGCCTACATTCCTTGAGAATTTGAGTCAACTAATCCAGTAAGCCGTTGACTACGCAATTGCAGCTTCGGGCCCGAAGGGCTGCCAAAATATTGCGGAAAACGGATATGAGCAGCGGAATACCGAGGCTTCACGGTTGCGTTGGCCATACTGAAGCACCGTTGCCGAAACACACCCTTTTGTCCGAGATCGTTAGCTGGCTTTCTTGTAAGTCAGATGGTCCCACCGCGTAGCACTGCCGCCAATATGTGATTTATTGTCGGACGCGCGAGAAACCGCAGCTTGGCGCCGCGCTTCTTTATTTTTTCACTTTGCTGAGCGCAGTTGCGTGAGCGGCTGGGCGCAATCGCCAGGCTGCCAAGACTTGCATGTTTCCTTCGAAATCCTCGAACTCTTCGAGCGTCTTGCCACCTGTTCAGGAACAGTGGTCGCAATGAAATCATCGCGAATAGTCCAAGTATGGCGAAGATGAAGAACTTCGACCCGATACCGAACGGGAATGCGAATGCAACGATAGCATTGGCAATCGAGAGATCGAAGGCGCAGATCCTCGTCGCGCAACTGCGAATCTTGAGCGGGACGATCTCAGCAAGTAATAGCCAGACGAGCAAACGATGGTGCCTTGCATCGAAAAGACGAACCCGATCACAAAAACCAGGATCGCATAGGGTTTAACCGCGGTTTCTGGCATCATAAGAGCGGACAGACGAAAGGCTGTCGTTAGCGCAAAACCAGCTAGCAACATCACGCGCCTGTCGATCCGATTCGTGACAGCGAAACTGGTCTGGCGCTCAATTGCTTCAGGTGGCCGAAGCCCACTTCCGTTGCTCGCATTCCCGGAACTCCCATGCCGGCGAAACCCGTGCTGCTGCGACGGAGGGTCTTATGATTTTTTGCGACTTATGAAGGCCCATCGCACATTTTGTGCAATATCCGTTCTTGCATCGCAAGCAGACATCGCGGTCTGGTTTTTGCTTGCGTACAAAGCTGGCCTTGACGTTTGCAAAACACCTGGGTTTGAAGCCCTATGGATGAAAGCAACAAGGATCCCGTCATGGATGACGTCGCCTCCACCTCCGTTCCCGAGCGCAAACGCGGCTCCGGCGTGAAAATGGTCTATGAGCTGCTGCGCGACGAGATTCTCGACCTCGTATTGCCGCCCGGCAGTCCTATCGACGAAGTGCAGCTCGCCGAGCGGTTCGGGATGTCGCGCACGCCGATCAGGGAGGCCCTGGTGCGCCTCGCGGGCGAGGGCTTGATCGACACCCTGCCCAACCGGTCCACCATGGTATCGAATATCGATTTCCTCAATCTGCACACCTTCTTCGATGCGCTTGTGCTGATGTACCGGGTCACGACGCGGCTTGCGGCACAGTATCACCGTGCGGAGGACCTTCCAGTCATCCGCGCCCACCAGGCGCGTTTTGCCGCTGCGGTGGAAGCCCAGGATGCGCTGGCAATGATTGCTACCAACGCGGCGTTGCATTCGGCGATCGCCGAAGCCGGGCGAAACCCCTATTACATCAGTCTCTTTAACCGGCTGCTCTCTGAGGGGCGGCGCATCCTGCGGCTATATTATCAATCCTATGGCGACCGGCTGCCGCAGCAGTTCGTGGACGAGCACGAGGATATGATCGCCGCGATCGAGGCACGGGATATCGAGGCGGCCGACAGGCTAGCCAAGGAGCACGCCGAACAAATCGTCCGGCAGATTCAGACATTCTTTTCCAGAAATGAGCGGCTTGACATGAAACTTTGATGTCGCCGACTTCTTGTCGACAAATAAAATACAACGTGCTATGACGCTCCTCGCCGGGAACGACAAGCCATTTCCCGCACGACATTCAGTCATTGGAGCAACCATGAAGGCCAATATTTTTTCCGGCGTCATCCCGGCGCTGATGACCCCTTGCAAGCAAGACCGCACCCCGGACTTCGACGCGCTTGTCCGCAAGGGCAAGGAACTGATTGCTGGTGGCATGTCGGCCGTCGTCTATTGCGGTTCGATGGGCGACTGGCCCCTTTTGACGGACACCCAGCGCATGGAAGGCGTGGAGCGCCTGGTCAAGGCCGGCGTGCCGGTCATCGTCGGCACCGGCGCGGTCAACACGGCTTCAGCCGTCGCCCATGCGGCGCACGCGCAGAAGATCGGCGCTCAAGGCCTGATGGTCATTCCACGTGTTCTCTCGCGCGGTTCGGTCATTGCTGCCCAGAAGGCGCATTTCAAGGCGATCCTATCGGCCGCGCCCGATCTTCCGGCAGTCATCTACAACAGCCCCTATTACGGCTTTGCGACGCGTGCCGACCTCTTCTTTGCATTGCGCGCCGAGCATCCCAATCTGGTCGGCTTCAAGGAGTTCGGTGGTGCCGCCGATATGCGCTACGCCGCCGAGAACATTACCAGCCGCGATGACGACGTCTCGCTGATGATCGGCGTCGACACGGCCGTCTTTCACGGCTTCGTCAATTGCGGCGCGACCGGCGCCATTACCGGCATCGGCAATGTGCTGCCGAAGGAAGTCATCCACCTTTGCAACCTCTCTCAGGCAGCGGCTGCCGGCGATGCAGATGCCCGCCAGCGGGCGCTGGAGCTGGAGCAGGCGCTCGGCGTCCTCTCCTCCTTCGACGAAGGTCCGGATCTGGTGCTATACTTCAAACACATGATGGTGCTGAAGGGCGACAAGGAATATGCGCTCCACTTCAACGAAACGGACGTGCTGACCGAAAGCCAGCGTGGCTACGTCGAGGCACAGCTCAAGCTCTTCAACACCTGGTATGCCGAATGGAGCAGGCTGAAGGGCGCCGTGGAAAAATACAAGGCCTGAACGCGACTCGTCGCGACCAGTTACGAAAATGGTGGTGCCCGGAATGTTTGATCCGGGCATCGCGATCAGCGGCGACGGCGGCCTTCGCAACAGTGGCTTTTCGAGGCCGAGACTTGCCGCGCCAGTCCAGATGCGATCCAGCCAAGCTCGACCTCGCAGTGGGAGAGCCGATGATGACATGCAATCCGAAGGGTAAGCATCTGATCGCCTGCGAATGGGTGGAGGGAACCGACGCGTTTGCGTCGCAGCCAGCCTCCGGTGTGTCAGCTAAATCTACTCGGCCCGCTCCGAACGCGCTGCATTCTTGCTTGCTATTGCAGACGAGGTCGAAAGCCGGACGGACGCAATCACCGAAATCGGTACGCGGGAGACCGGTTTCCGGTAGCGCGCCTGCAGGGCGAGCGCGGACGAACAACCGGTCAACTCCGGCTCTTCGCCGATCATGTCGAACAAGGCGCTTATCTGGTCCGCCGTTTCGACGCCGCCCTGCCCGAGCGTCAGCCACAGGCACGTCCGGAGACCTGTCTCATTCAGCGACCGATCGGCCCGGTCGCCGTATTCGGTGCTTCCAATTTCCTCCTCGCTTTCTTCAACCGCCGGCGACGATACGGCGGCCGCACTGGCGACCGGGTGCCCGGTCGTGGTCAAGGGCCATTCGGCTTATCCGGGCACCACCGAAATCGTCGCTGAGGCGATCGAAGCCGCGATCCGCAGGATCGACGTTCACCCTGGTGTCTTTGATCGGGCTCATGTCGTCCTCACAAAATGGCCGGGCCGCGTCAGCGGTCCGGGCCAAAGTCAGCGGCTGATCGTAGCCTGTAGCGCATCGATGGAGGACTGGATGCCGGCGTCGGTGGACATTGTGAAGTCCTCCATCTCGAGACTGACCCAGTCGTTGTAGCCGACCATGCGAACGACGGAGAAGAACTCCTTCCACCACTTCAGATCATGACCTGCGCCAACGGCGACATAGTTCCAGGTCCGATTTGCGACGTCTGTCACCTCCTTGAGCTCGAGGAGGCCGTTTACGTCGGCCAAACCACGCTCGATGCGCGTGTCCTTGCCATGGCAGTGGTGGATCGCATTGCCCAGCGCGCGGGCGGAAGCGATCGGATCGGCGCCCATCCACATCAAATGCGACGGGTCGAGGTTCATGCCGACCGTCGGACCGACTTCGTTTCGCAGGCGGAAAAGCGTCTCGGGATTCCAGACCAGCATGGCCGAGAAATTTTCGAGCGCGTATTTTTCGACGCCGGCCTCCTTGGCCAGCTTCACCAGATCGTGCCACAGCGGAAAAGCCCGGTCCTCCCACTGATACCGGTCGCGCTCCGGCATCTCATTTGGCCAGCTCTTGGTATAGACAAGCCAGTTCGGAACCGTATCGCCAGGGGCTGCTTCGGGCAGACCGGACATGGTGACGATCGTCTTCACGCCGATTTCGCCGGCAAGACGGATGGTGTCTTCCATTTCCTTGCGGTGACGCTTGCCCATTTCGCCTGGATCAAGCGGGTTGGCGGAGCAATTCAGGGCGGCGATTTCCAACCCGCGGGCTTCGATTTCCTTGAGCTTGGACTTGAGAAGGCCCGTGTCGGCCAGGAGCTCGTCGGCGCGGAAGTGAGGTCCGCGCGACCATCCCCCGCCAGTCACCTCGATGCCCTCGACACCGAGTTTCACGCATTTGTCGAGCATATCAGTGAAGGAGAGACCGCCCATCACGTCCGTGCAGATCGAAAGTTTCATCATTTTATCTTTCCATAAAAGGGGTGTTGGGGACGCGCTTGGGAGGAAGATGGAGGAGATCCAGCGCGCCCCCAGTCCGGTCACTTGAAGTCGACCCAGGCCGAACCTGCGTCAGCAGAGCGAACGCAGTTCTCCAACCAGCGCACGCCTTCAGTGCCGGCTTCGATGCCGGGATAGTGATGGCTCTTGAGGAACGAGTTGTCGCAACGGCGCTTTGCATCGATTGCTTGCGCGATCCAGAGATAGATGTTCGACCAGCTATCGCCGAGACCTTCGGTGTGCAGCGCGCCCATGCGATCACAGGCAAGGCTTTCCTCTTCGAGGTAGGGCATGCCGTGGTGCAGGGTGCGGTTCGGTTCGCCCTGAACTTCATAGATCAGTTGGTCAGGGTGGGAGTCGGACCATTCGATTGAGGCCTTGGAGCCGACGAAGCGATAGCGCTGTGATCCCATATTGCCCGCGTTCACAGAAGACACCCAGAGGCGGCCCCGCGCGCCGTTGTCATAGTGCATCAGAACGGTCGCGTGATCTTCGAGTGGCGCGCGGGTTGGAATGAAGGCCTTCCGATCGCAAAGCAGCTTTTCGATTTTCATATGCGGCAGCACGACTTCTGACAGGTAGTAGAGATGCGTGCCGATATCGCCCAAGACAAAGGTGGGGCCTGCGGTTTTGGGATTCGTGCGCCATTTTACGGCCTCGCCTGCACCGACATCGTCGCCCGCGTTGAAGCCGTGGGTGTACTGCAGGTCGACGATGCGAATATCGCCCAGCATGCCTTTTTTGACCATGGCGGCCATCTGATGCACCAGCGGATGGCCGGTGAACCCATAGGTCACACCGACGATCAGGCCCTTCTCCTCAGCCAGCCTGGCGACTTCGTCGCATTCAGCGACGGTGAAGAACAGCGGCTTTTCGCAGATGACATGCAGCCCCGCCTCAAGGCAGGCCTTGGTGATCTCGAAATGGGTGAAGTTCGGCGTTGCGATCGAGACGACCTCGACCCCATCCTCACGTGCCCTTTCCTTGGCGATCAGCTCCTTGTAGTCCGCGTAGCAGCGATCTTCGGCCACTCCCAGCTTGGTGCCGAAATCGCGTCCGCGCTCTGCATCGAGATCGAAAGCACCGGCAAGCAGCCGGTAAGTGCCGTCCCTGAGTGCGCCCGTGCGGTGCTTGTAGCCCACCTGGCCAGTGCGGCCGCCGCCGACCATGCCCCAGCGCAAGGGGCAAGTTATGGTTCTTTCTCCGTTTATCATGCTCGTTTCTCCTCCGGCACCGTGCCGGTTAAGCAAAGCTCCGCCCCGCGGCGGGAACCCCGTCGCCTGCGTCGTTCTTTTGTTGAAGTGTCCGTACCCTAGTTCATGCAGGCTTCTTCAGCCTGACGGGTCCTATTTCTTCCAATACCTGTCCACGTAACGCTGCATCTCGGAGCGCATGAAGCGCCCGGATTCGTCAGCCTTGTCCTCCCAGGCAAAGACGCAGGCCGTCATGATCCCGTCGAAGCCCGCTTCGGCCAGGGTTCCGAAGAATTCATCCCACGGAACTTCGCCCTGGCCGATGTTCAGATGCTGGTGAATGCGGGCATTGGTGCCGGGAGGATTCAGAATGTAACGGAGACCCGATGATGCCTTGTGATTGAAGGTATCGCCGACGTGGACGTGGGCGAGAACGTCCTTCGCCTCGCGCAGCATCGCCTTGGTGTCGTCGCCGAAGTAGAACGTATGCGGCGCGCAATAGAGGAACTTGACGTTCTTGGAGTTGACCGTCCGGATGATGTCGAGGGCCGGCTGCAGCGTCTCGCACCAGTCTTCCGGATGCGGCTCGACATGGAGGTTGATGCCTTCGCGTTCAAAGATCGGAACGAGTTCCTCCATCGATCGCCACCAGGCGTCCTCGCATGCCTCGATCATCGATCCGGTGTGGCAGCAGTAGCAGGAGCCCTTGTCCGGATGCGGTCCTCGACCGAATTCGGAGTTCATCGTGTCGACGCCGAGTTCGACGCAGATCTCGACGGCACGCTTCCAGTGTTTAACTGCGGCCTGCCGCTCTGACTCGTCGTTGGACGCCCAGCGATACATGGGCAGAAGAGACGCGATGCCGACATTGGCGTCCGAAAGCGCCTTCCTGAAAGCCTTGACCCGCGACGGGAAAACACGCGGCGCCTTGAACCATTCAAGGAAATCGGCCCGCGGGCTGAGTTCGATCCACTCATAGCCGAGTTCGGCGACTTTCGAGGGGAGCTGCTCGAGGGAAAGGTGGCGATGCATAAAGGGGTCGAGCGCGATTTTCATGACTTATCACCCAGAAGGATTGTTGCACTTGGAGGCCCCACCCGCCGTGGCGGATGAGCCGATGTCGTTGTCTTGTCGTGACCGGCCGGCGCCGGTCAGACCGCTATGGGTTGTCCGCTATTGGCGGAGGAGTGAGCTTCGATCTCAGCCTCAAGTTCGGCCATCGCCTCGCCGCCAGCCATGAGGTCGGTGATCTCCTCTCGGGTCTTCTCGCCTTTGCGGAAATCAGCAGCTTTCTCGCCCTTGATCAGAACGGCGAAGTGGTCACCGACGGTCATTGCATGGATGACGTTGTGGGTGATGAAGATCACTGCGAGGCCGCGACGCCGCGCCTCGAGCACAATGCGCAGAACGTGCGCGGCCTCCTTGACGCCGAGCGCCGCCGTCGGCTCGTCGAGAATGAGCACCCTCGCCCCGAAATGGACCGCGCGTGCGATGGCCAGCGATTGTCGTTCACCGCCAGACAACCCTCCAATCAGGCGGTCTCCGTCGTCGATGCGCGTGATGCCGAATTCCCGGACGGCCTTCACCGCGATCTCGTTGGCCTTCCTGCGATCGTAGATCTTGAAGGGGCCGATGCCCTTGGTCGGCTCCCGGCCGACGAAGAATGAACGGCCGATGCTCATGAGGGGGAAGGTACCGCCGAACTGGTGGACTGTGGCGATGCCCATGTCGGCGGCTTCGCGCGGATTGTTGAACGCAACGGCCTTTCCTTCGAACTTCACCGTGCCGCTCGTCGGCTTGTAAACGCCGGCGAAGGTCTTGATGAGCGTGGACTTGCCTGCACCGTTATCGCCGAGCAGACATAGGACTTCGCCTGGATGAACCCTCAGCGTGATGTTGTGCAGCACGTCGATCGGACCGAAGGACTTATTGACGTTCTCAAGCTCGAGAATTGGCGTTTTCATATCTCGTCCTCACTTCTTCTTCGGCGAGTAGGTCAGGGCCATGTGACGGAACGTGTTGTTCATCAATACGGCAATCAGAAGCATCACGCCGATGATCAAGCTCGACCAGTTGCGGTCGAAGGTGGTGAAGTAGATGCCCTGATTCACGACCGCGAAGGTGATCGTGCCGAAGAAGATGCCGATTATGGATCCAAAGCCTCCGGTCAGCAGCACACCACCCACGACCACCGAGATGATTGCGTTGAAGATGAACGTCATCCCGCCGGAGACCTGCGCCGAGTTGAAGAGGATCGCCTGACACATTCCAACGAACGACGCGCTCGTGGAGGAGAGAACGAAAAGGATGACCGTGAGCCCCGCTGTCGGAATGCCGGCGTTACGGGCGCTGACCCTGTCGCCGCCCATCGCGAAGATCCAGTTCCCATAGGGAGACAGATGGATGAAGAAAACGAAGAGGGCGGTAATTGCAATCCACCAAATGATGATCACCTGGAAGGAGCCGGACAGGAACTGACCAAAGAGGAACTTTGCCCATGGATCCGCCGTCAAGGGAACGCTAGTGGTTCCTGTTACGAGGACCGATACGCCGAGCATCAGGCCCTGGACCGCGAACAGCGTGCCGAGCGTGACAATCAGTGAGGGAACTGCGGTTCGTACGACAAGATAGCCATTCACTAGGCCCACTATGAGCCCTATGCCGATCGAGCCGAGCATACCAACCCAGATCGGGAAGCCATAGAAGCCGGAGATGATTGCGATGGTCATCGATCCTGCGGGGATCATGGCCCCGATCGAAATGTCGAGGTCCCCCGCGATCATCAACAGTCCAATCGGCAGGGCGACAATGCCGAGATTGGCGGCGACGTTCAACCAGCTCGCTGCTCCGGCCGGTTCGAGAAACTTGGTGCTTCCAAAGATGATGAAGAACGCAAGCACCCCGACGAGCCCGAGGAACGCGCCCGCCTCGGGGCGCCGCAAGAGGTTGCCTACTGACAGAGTGTTCATGTGCAAAATCCTAACAAGGCTTCGAACCGAAGCGCCGTCGTCCTCGACCCGCAGCGTCCTGCGGGGCGAGCTTGACGAGAACCGATTATCGGGCGCCGCTTTTGACGCCGGCCATGGTCGCATCGATGTTGGATGCGTCGACGATTCCTGGGCCGGTGAGGACCGGCGCCGTCGGAAGATTCGTTCCATAATCGAGATGCGACGCCAGCAGCGTCACACTGAGGATCGACTGCAGATACGGCTGCTGATCGATGGCGAAGGTCTGCGTGCCATCCTTGATGCGGGCCAAGCCCGAAGCGTTAAGATCGAAGGTGCCGTGCGATACCTTGCCGACCTTTCCCGCCTGGTTGATCCCACTTGCGGCTGCATCGGCATCTGTCGCGCTTACGTTGATGATACCGTCAATGCTGTCGTCCTGGATAAGCGTGGCCTTCACCGCCTCCGCGATGGCGGTCTGATCCCCGAAGCTCGTCGCAGGAAGGGGAAGCTGCTTGCCCTGTCCACCTTTCGCAGTGATGCCGTCGATCACGCCCTTGCAGCGGGCTTCCTGATTGGCGGCGCCGGGAACCGTGTTGACGCAAATGACATTTTTTGCGCCTTTCGATCCGAGATATTCACCGCCTGCCTTGCCTGCCACGTACTCATCGGAGCCAACATAGTTGATCGCGCCTAGCTCACGCGCCTTTTCAATGTTGCCGGCATTCATAAGAATGACTTTGATGCCCGCCTGGACCGCAGCCTTGATCGCCTCGTCCTCAGCTTCCGGAACCCAGTCCGGCACAACGATACCGGTCACGCCCTGGCTCATTGCAGTGCGAACGAGCTGCGCGGCGTCAGGACCAAGATTGTCGTAGGTTTGAAGCTGCAGGTAGCTGACCGAGCCGCCGTTCTTTTCGACAACCAGACGAGCGTCATCCACGCCCTTCTTGATCCGGCTCCAGAACTCATCGTCTGTCTTCCCGCCGACGACTGCGATGTTTGCGGCTTCGACGCAAGTCGCACCAAGCATGATTGTGGACGTCGCAAGAACTGCGGCGGCAATGTGCTTCATTCGTTTCATGTCATTCCTCCCATTTGCATCACCGCTCTGCGACAATGCATCAACCAATGCGCCATAATTTGTAGCGCTTGAAATGCCAATGCAAAACGATAATAGTTCGCAGTAAGACATTTCCTGCCAATAACGGCATTCCATAAATGAAACAAAGAGCGAGCCTTCGATGAGCAAGCCCACGATAGCCCAACTCGCCCAGACCGCAGGTCTGAGCGTTTCTACAGTCAACCGGCTCCTACATGGCACAGGCACCGTTAGACCTGAGACGATCGAGCGCGTTCTGGATGCGGCAGGCGAGATCGGATTTTACGGCCTTGGAGCCCTGCGCGAACGCAAGCGGGAAAATCTGACACATAGAAAGCTCGGCTTCCTCATGCAGCAGTCGCATAGGCCGCTCTACAAGATGTGGGCAGACGCGATTGTTGCGGCCTCATCACGGCGGGCGGATGTTGTCATTGAGCCAGACGTGGTCTTCGAGGACGACCTTTCGCCCGAGGCAGTCGCTGCCAATCTCCGCAGGATGGGCGAAACGAGCGATGCCATTGCGGTTATCACTGCCGACCACCCGGTGGTCAGTCAGGCGATCGATGAGCTGCGGTCGCGCGGTGTTCCGGTGATTGCTTATGTCACGGATCTATCAGCTGCCAGTCGCGCAGGCTTTGTCGGCACCGACAATTGGAAGCGGGGTCGTACCGCTGCCTGGTTCATCAGCCAGACGGCGACGGGACCAGGCAAAGTCATTCCCTTGATCGGAAGCAACCGTTATCAGTGTCAGGATATTTCAGATGCAAGCTTCCGCTCTTACATGAGAGAATACGCACCGGACTTCCACGTCAGCGAAACCTTTTTGACCCATGAGGAACCTGAGAATGCCTATGCGATCGTCCGCAAGCTGATCACTGAGGAGCCGGATCTCAAGGGAATATTCGTCAACGGAGGCGGAATTTCGGGTGTCCTGCGGGCCGTGCGAGAGCAATCCCCGGAACGCCAGCGCGAGGTCCGTATCGTATGTAGCGACGTCGGACCGGAAACGCGCAGAGGTTTGACCGAAGGGCTCATAACCGCATCGCTGTGCCATCCGCTGGACAGAATGCCAGAAGAACTGCTCGATGTTATGCTGCGGTTGATCGAGCGCAAAGATACACTGTCAGTCGAGCAACGGATCGTGCCGTTTGAGATTCTTACACCTGAAAGCATTTGGACCTGAGGGGCCGCGCCTCACCTTTGCCGACGGCCACCGCTTCCAGAGAGGCCGCTGGCCCGGAAAGATCGCCAACTCACGCAGGGAGGCGCTTTGTTGACGCGTTTCAATGCGACCGGAAAAGAGGCTTTCCGGGAGGCCAGTACATCATTGTCTTACCCGAGCTTGATCTCGTCGTAGTTCACAGATCAGCTCTCCCATTGAAGGTCGGCAACGGCGTAAGCCATGCTCGAATGGATGAAATTTTACGCCTTGCCCTCATGGCTTTGCCGAGACAACGGTAGCGTCGAGCGATCTTAAGAGGCCGAGTTGGGTGCATTGCAGCGTCCCGACTTGGATCGCGTCATACGCGGACGTCGCGGAATTTTTCCGGGGTTCCTACTGGCGGACCGGCAAATCCCAAACGCGGTAGAGCTTATTGAGCGCATTCGCCGTGTCGCATTCGACAGTTGGCAAACCGGATTCCCGAAGAACCTTCGCATAGTTGATGCCGCTGTTACGGGTCTTTACAAGAATCCAGTGAACCATCTCCCATTTTATGCTGTCTTTGGCACCTTCGAGATGTCCTGCGCGATCCGAACGGTTGATAAGCGTGCGCTTGAAATAGCGGGAAAATCGTAGCCAGTGATTTGAGGTGATGAGAATAGCGCCAGTTGCGCGGGTTAAACGCTGCGGCATCAGCCGGGAATAGTTACCTTCCATAACCCATCGCTCTCCGAGAATCGCCGCATCGTGGAGTTTGGCGAATTCTGCTTCCGGACGTGGCTGCCAATCCGTGTCAGGCAGATGATGAAGTTGGTCGAGATGCACGGTCGGAAAACCGAGCTTCGTGGAGAGGGCGACCGCCAACGTCGACTTGCCCGCGTTAGAAGGCCCGAGGATGACGATGCGCTCGCCAAGGGAGTGCAAAGGCAGCATAAGGGCACCTGCCGGAAATTTTAGGATTGCTTCCCTTGGCCGGAGTCAGGAGCAGCTTCGAGCCAATCAGGCTCAAATCCGCCTTAACGAACTCGATCCCGGAAACGCCGCCGTCACGAAACGTCTGGCCGACAACGAGAACGCTTGCTCCGCGCGAGGCCAGCTTCCGGCTGAATGCGCGGCCAATGCCGCCCGTCCCGCCGATGCGCCGTCCGCCGCGCCGACGCCGACGGCGCTTTGCGAGATCTGTCCCTATGCCAACGACGGCAACCTTGTGTCGCGACGACGTCAGGCCAGTCCGGACAGGAGCTTGTCGAGCGTGATGGGGAATTCGCGGACCCGAACGCCAGTGGCATTGTAGACCGCGTTGGCGACGGCCGCGCTTGCACCGCAGACGCCGAGCTCCCCGAGGCCCTTACTGCCGAGGACATTTGCCCTCTCGTCGTGTTCCTCCAGAAACACGACGTCGAGCGGCGGGACGTCTGCATTCACCGGCAGATGATATTCGGCCAGGTCGTGATTGACGAAGTGTCCGTAGCGCGAATCAAGAACGCTTTCCTCCATCAAGGCCGCACCAATCCCCCATGCCATTCCACCGATGATCTGCGAACGGGCCGTCTTCGGATTGAGTATCCGGCCGGCTCCAATCGTGGTCAGCATGCGGCGCATCCTGATCTCGCCGGAATCCCTGTCGACGCCGATTTCCACAAAGTGAGCGCCATAGGAGTGTTGGGAGAAATCGCGGAACTCCGCCCCGGCTCGCTCGACCCCGCCTTCCGCCTCAACGCCGAAGGACGAGAGCTTGCCGACCAGGCGCGCGAGTGTCTCTGTCCTTCCCCCAAACCGGATCTCGCCATCGGTGAAAACCACGTCTTTCTCTGTAAGGTCTTGAAGAGTTGCATCCCGTCGCCGCGCCTCGGCGACGATCCTCTCGCGCAGTGCGAGGCATGCGTTGTGCACCGCCGAGCCGGCACTGGCGGCTCCCCAGGAGCCACCGGAACCGGCGGTGCGGGGAAAATTGGTGTCGCCGAGTTCGACCTTTACGGACGAGAGCGGCAGGCCGGTTGCATCGGCGGCGATCTGCGTCAGGATCGTGTAGGTGCCGGTCCCGATATCGGTCATGTCGAGCTGCACGGTCAATTGTCCGTTTCCACCAAGATGCACCCGTGCGCGCGTGGCGCCGATATAATTCGGACGGATTGCAGCCGCCATGCCGTAACCGACGAGGAACCGGCCGTCGCGCATGGCGCGCGGTTTAGCGCTTCGACGCGCCCAGCCAAACCGCGTCGCGCCTTCCTCCATGCAGGCGACCAGGTTGCGGGTCGAGAACGGCACGTTGCGCTCCGGATCACGTTGGGGCTCATTGCGAATACGAAACTCTATCGGATCGAGCCCGAGTTGTTCGGCCATCTCGTCCATCGCGCATTCGAAGGCGAACATTCCGGGCGCTTCGCCAGGAGAACGCATCCATTCACCCCGGTTGGTGTCCAGCCCCACCAGGCGATGTCGCGTCAGCCGGTTGTCGGCCGCATAAAGCGAGCGACCAAAAACCGCCGTTTGCTCGCAGAATTCCTCAAAATCCGAGGTTGCGGACAAAACGTCGTGTGAAAGCGCCACGAGCTTGCCGTCCCTGTCGGCGCCCAGGCGGACATCATGCTTCATTTTGGCGCGATGTCCGGCATTGGCGAACATCTGCTGGCGCGTCAGCGCGAACTTGACTGGCCGTCGCACGACCCGCGCAGCCAAGGCGGCAAGGACGGTATCGGCATGAATGATCAGCTTTGCGCCGAAGCCGCCGCCCGTGAAGGGACTTACGATGCGCACGCGCTCCGGCGCCATCTGCAGTGTGTTTGCCATGCCGACGCGAAAGTTGGCGAGCGTCTGCGCACCGGTGTAGATGGTGAGGTCGTCACCGGACCAGACGGCAGTGGTCGCGTGCGGCTCCATCGGGTTGTGGTGCTGATAGGGCGTTATATAGGATACGTCCAATTTCACCTCGGCGGCATCGAATGCGCCCTCGAAGTCCCCGACGCTGCTGTCGGTCTCGAAGCCGGCATTGGTTCTTTGCGGCGCATAGGCCTCGGGAAGATGCGATTCCATATCGTATCTGCCCACCTCTGCCTCGTAGCGGACCTCAATGAGGGCCGCCGCCGATCGTGCCGCCTCGAATGTCTCTGCCACGACCAAAGCCACCGGCTCATCGTAGAAGCGGACGCGGTCGCTCGAAAGCATCGGCCGGGCACGGGTAAACACCTCCGGTACCGTGGGTGTAGTGGGGGGGCCGAAGTCCGGCTGGGCCGGTGCATTCCGGTGGGTCATCACATGCAGCACGCCCGGAGCCCTTTCTGCCTCCGTGGTGTCGATGACGGCGATCCGGCCCTTGGCAATCGCCGCGCCCAGGATATATCCATGGGCAATGTTCGGGATATCAACGTGTTCGTAGGCATAGGTTGCGCGACCCGTTACCTTCAGGGAGCCGTCCACCCGGTCGAGGGGTCGTCCCACGTGCCGCAGCGCTCCTTCGCTCGATAAAGATGGATTTGCTCGATTGTCCGACATCGTCGCCTCACGCGGTTTGGGTGGCGGCCGAAAGGGTGGCGCGGAGCGTTCGTCTGGCCAGCAGGATCTTGAAATCGTTCGCGCCGGCGCCTTGGGCCCCGGCAAGAGCTGCCTCGGCGGCGCGCTCCAGAACGTCATCGGAGACCTGTCCTCCACTCAAGACCTGCTCGGCCCCGGATGTCCGCCAGGGTTTCGGCGCGACCCCCCCCATGGCGACACGCGCGCTCGAAATTCTGCCCTGTCGCACATCGACCACTACCGCAACGGAAACCAGCGCGAAGGCATAGGAAGCGCGATCGCGCACCTTGCGATAAATCTGACGTCCTGCAGGCGGCGGTGGCAGGACGACAGCCGTAATCATCTCGCCGTGGCTAAGCGACGTTTCCACATCCGGCATCTCACCGGGCAGCCTGTGAAGGTCCCCGATCGGGATCGTCCGAGTGTCGCCGGAAGCAGAAACGGTCTCGATGCGCGCGTCGAGCGCTGTCATGGCAACCGCCATGTCGGAGGGATGGACCGCGATGCAGGATTGGCTGGCGCCGAAAATGGCGTGCATTCGGTTGAAGCCGCTGAGCGCTGCACAGCCCGAGCCGGGACTGCGCTTGTTGCAGGGCATGTTGCGATCATAGAAGAAATAACAGCGCGTGCGCTGCAGGAGGTTGCCGGCAGTCGACGCCTTGTTCCTGATCTGTGCGGAAGCGCCGGAAAGCAGCGCTTGCGTCAACGCCGGGTAACGGGAACGCACGCGAATGTCGGCTGCAAGATCGCTGTTGCGCACCTCGGCGCCGATCCGCAAGCCGCCATCCGGGGTGTCTTCGATCGCGGCAAGCGGTAGCCGGCTGACATCGACCAGATGCACCGGCTGCTCGATGCCGAGTTTCATCAGATCGAGAAGATTGGTACCGCCGCCAATGAACTTGGCGCCCGGGTTCGCCGCGACGGCGGCAGCTGCTTCTCCTGCGCTCGTCGCGCGTTGAAAGGTGAAGGGTCTCATATCCTATGCCTCCTCGCTGACGTCGCGGATCGCGGCGACGATGTTGGCATAGGCGGCGCAACGACAGATATTGCCGCTCATGCGTTCGCGAATTTCCGCATCGGTGAGACCGAAGGTTTCGGCTGCGATATCCTCGCTCACATGGCTTGGCCAACCCGTCGCAGCCTCCTGCAGCATGCCGACGGCCGAGCAGATCTGGCCGGGTGTGCAATAGCCGCACTGGAAGCCATCTTTTGCGATGAATGCGGCCTGCATCGGGTGCAGTTCGTCCTCTGTCGCCAGCCCCTCGATCGTGGTGATCTCGTCGCCCTCATGCATAACGGCGAGCGTCAGGCAGGAATTGATCCGCCGTCCGTTGACGAGCACAGTACAGGCGCCGCACTGGCCGTGATCACAGCCCTTCTTCGAGCCGGTCAGCCCTAGGCTGTTGCGGAATGTGTCCAAAAGCGTCGTCCTCGGGTCGAGATCGACGGTGAAATCCCGGTTGTTAATACGCAGGGTCAACGGAACTGTTTCGATCGCCGCCGGAGCCGCAGGCGGCACGGCAGCAGCCGGTTGCGGCTGGCTGCTCGCCGGCAACCCCGTTACGAGGAAAAATCCCGTTGCGGCTCCCGTCTCGAGAACGGCACGCCTGGTGAGGCCAGCCCTGGTGTCATCTATCATCGGATCGCCTCCGTTATCGGCACGCCGGTTCGATCCGCCGGCTGCGCTGTCCTTCAGAACGATCCCTAGTATGGGGCCTTGACTGGCTGGCTTCTTCCGGGATTGCGGTGAAACTGTCAGGATCCGGGAAGAAATTCGGTGCGATAGGCTTTCGGCGTCGTTCCCCTCAAACGTCGAAAGGTCGACGTGAAATGGCTCTGGCTTGCGAAACCAAGAGCAAGCGCAAGATTGCCAAGCGGCAATGACGTGGTTCTCAGCAAGGTTTCCGCACGGGTAATGCGCCGTTCGAGCACATAGGCATAAGGCGCCATTCCGGCGGCCGCCTTGAAGCGTCGAGCGAAGGTATCGACCGGCATGTTGGCGACAGCAGCAAGATCGCGCAGCGATATGTCGCTCTGTAGCTGCGCATCAATGAATGCGTCCACGCGACCGAGCGTCCGTCGGTTGAGCGGGCTGAGGCGATAGACAGACGAAACATGTCCGTCGAGGAATGCGACGCGCATGGCCAAGAGCCCGACGAGGTGCTCGATATAGGCCGAATCCGGTCGCATGCCCCGCACCATATCGGCGCAAAGCGACGAGACGAGCGTGGCCATGACCGGATCGTTCCCGTTCACCATGGTTGGCATCCGCGCCAGACCATCGCAGCCTGGAATATCCGCCTTGGGATCAATCCACAAAGCGGAATAACTAAGGTCGGCTTCGCGGTAGACGCCGTATCGCTCCGCTTCGGCCGGCACGAAGGTAATTGCGCCCGCGCGGTCCTGCCCGTCATAAACGAGGCCGCTGTCGGAGGAAACGCGCGTTTGCTCGGTTCGCCCCCTCTCGGTCAGAACAATAACGTGCCGCGGTGCGGTCCAGCGCAACTCGATGTCCTTGCAGACCCAGCGCCGGTGATCGAAAGTGACGGCGGTGTCAAGCCAGGATGCTCGATGAAGCGGCTCGGAGCGATCGTCGCGCGCACGGATTTTGCCTGCGCCGAAAAGCGGTTCACTCGACATTGATAAAAAACCCTATGACGGAACTTCGCTGGAATCGACACACTATAAGGGAGTTCGCGCTCGCTACCGGTAATATCCGTGTGTGATCGCAACACATCGGATCAACTGGTCGTGAAAAACGAAGCGCGAGGCGCAAAGACTTTGGCGCGAATCTGAAGGGCGGAGCGCTTCACAGCCTTCGGCAGCATATCCTCCACCGTACCCCGATTAGAACATCGTTCTCATCGAACATGACTGACGCGGTGCTCGATCGCTACGTCGATTACTTCATGAAGGTCGGCTTCTTTCCGGTTGTAGACGCGCAGCGCCGATCCGCCGTCTTTAACCGCTGAGGCCCATCGAAGCCCAAGCTCCTGTGCCGCCAGCATGTGCCGGTGGCGCGCGATCTCAGCGAAGAGAATGCAGCGTATCGCGCTCGAGTATCGCCCAGGTTCTAACAAATTCCCCGTCAATCTCGAACTGAATCAAGATCTCATTATCGCGAGGAATGGAATCATGCAGCGAGCGCACAATCGATAAAGACAGAATATTGTCGCCGCAGATACCGTTGAACATGGCTGCATCCAATCCGAAAAATTCCAGGACTACGGGATATAGCGCCTTGTACAGAGTTTCCTTGGCGGAAAAAATCAGCGTTGCGAGTATGGCGGCATCAAACGTCGTTTGCTGAAAAACCCGATCTCGCTCGCCAGCGTCCAGAGCTTCGCGCAGGATTGCCTCCAAGGCGGCACCGGTCGGCACCTTTTCGACATCGATGCCAACCAGTCTTGCGTCGTCAGCAACGACGAGGCAGACACATTTCCCATACGAGTGGCTAATCGAGCCGGATATTCCCCTTGGCCATATGGGAGAACCTCACTTGCCGATGGATATCGAAGCACTCGGTTGATGCAATCTTTCCAGTGCGACGCGAGAAAGAATACGACCCGCAAGAAATTCGCTTTGGCGTTTTGGAACCGCGTTGATCAGCGTCGGAGGGACGTCGATATCGTATGTCTCGAAGAGCGATGGCATATATGCATGAACGTCGTACTGTGCTTCCACGGCGACGAGCTTATCCGACTTCTCGCTCAATATGACGATGTCACCTAGGAAGTCGCCTGACCGTTTGTGCAGATGAGAGAGATAGCTATCCATATCCGATCCAAGACAGCGGATGATTCAACGCCACGAACAGGCCGAAACGATTGAAGGCATCACTGGTCGGAACCCTGTGGAGGCAAGCATCTGAGTAACAACCTCTCAGCTCACGGCATACTCCATCCGGGGTTACGCAGTCATGTGAATGCAATGACGACTTCGAAACAGGTTTCACGCTTTTGACTTCAGCTGCGGGTGCGACCTATCGACCTCGATGAGGTACTAAGTCTTCTTCCCGTTCAATCTTATGAGCCAATCCCAGGTCCTGCGAAAGTGTGCTTCGACTTCTCGGCGCGAGTCAAACTCGCTGCTGCCCGTCATTGCCGCGGTCGTCGGCAACGCGACCAGACAGTGGATCAAATGATTGGCGATCGCACTTGCATCTCCCTCGACAATTGTCCCAGCCTCTTGTGCCTCGCTGACCGCCTCTATCAACTTTTCCATGATTGGATCGGGTTCTGGTGGTATCGGTCCATGCCTCTCGAAAACGACAGCTTCGCTGAACGTGATACGCTTTAACGCAATCAGTTCCGGCTCCATGTTGACATGCAGGAGCTCGAGCATGAGTGACCGCAGTTGATGAATTACCGCCTTCCTGCCCCGCCGGTGTATCGATCCGCTGGCTGCATCGCAACGGCGCCGGTGCCGGGACGACTACCTTGCTCGAGGATGCCCTGCGTGCGTGCAATGGCCTAAAAACCCTGACAAGACCCTCTTCTGGGGCGGATGCGAGCACAAGGCGTTCAGTGCCTTAGCGAAGACGAAATCATCGCCAGTGGAGCAGAGGCTTATCTGCCGCAGTGAAGGAAGCGGGTCAGCCCCTGGCTGCGGTGAAGCTGACGAACAGGCTGCCGTAAAATGGCAGGTGTTCGCGGCCCATGATCTGGCCAAGGTCCTGACCGGTCGGCTTGCGCCAGTCGGCCTGCAGTTCGGCACCAACGGCAATCGTTGCGCAAAGTTTGAGTTGACCGCTTTTAATGGCGAGGCGACATTCTGAACCTGTAGCAAGCCAGGAGGAAAAACGATGGACGAGCCAGACCGTTGGCGCCATATGGCAAGCGCACCGAAAGACGGCAGTCGAATACTCGTCACGATCCGACCGTCCGAACAGGGTCCGGCGGAAGTTGACCTCGCCTATTGGTCGAATGGCGATCAGTTTGGCGGAGAAGGTTGGCGTGCGTCTGATTCCTCGCCCGGGCAGATCATCGGATATGCCGAACCGGAATTGAAGTGTTGGATGCCGATGCCCTCGGCCAACCTCAATCGCACCTCGATGCCCTTGCCCTGGGAAGGCGACGATGACGAGAACTTCGACGGGTCAGGGATTTGAAAATTCGCGCCGGAATCAATGGTTCGTCGCGTCGCAATTAGCGGGGCTGCAGGTATCAGCGCTTTCAAGCTGCGGCATCGAAACAGAGATATGCTATCCGCTTTGCGGCAATGGCCTACGGCGAGCGAGCAGGCCGCCGGGAAAGTAGCAAGGACCGGGCGGGCCTGAGCGCGCTCCCAGTCGTCATCTCTGCTTCGGGTGGATTTGCGCCACCTCGCGCGCCGACGGTCCGCTAGTCTGTCATACCAGCGGAAGGAATGAACTTTCCTTGGTGAAAAACCCACGCCTTCGCGCCATCGAGTTCTACGGCCAGCTTCGTTTTGGTCGCATCGGGGATTGATCTAGGCTCGCGGCGGCCTTCTTCAGGCAGTCGAGATAATGGTCCCGGTTCGCAAGGCCGTCGTCGCGCGGCGTGACGAGGCAGAGCGTTGCGGCTGCATGACCTTCTTCGCCCCGCACCGGTACGGCAAAACAGTGGGTGAAGCTGTCGACGATGCTGTTGAAGGTGAAGAGACCTTCACGCTCGGCCTGGCGCACCTCGGCGATGAAGGTTTGCGGATCGAGCCACTCGCCCGTCGGCAGGCGGAAATCCTGCGGCGGAATGAAGTTCAGGATTTCCTGGTCAGACAGGTGCGCGACGAGCAGGCGGCCCGACGCCGTCCACGGTATCGGCACCGACTGCCCGACATCCGTAGAAATGCGGAATGGGCGTGCGCCTTCGCGCATGCGAACGACCGTGTATTTGTTTCCATCCAGCATGCAGAACTGCGCCGTCTCCCGCGTCTCGTCGGCAAGCTGTTCCAACGCCGCCTCGCATTCGCGGGTGAAATCGAAATGGTTCTCATAGGCGGCGCCGAGGAAATACAGCTTGCGGCCGAGATAGACACGCCCTTCGCCGCCCGTGGATTCCAGAATGCCATTCTGCAGCAGCAGGTTGACGAGCTCGTAAACCGATGAGCGCGGCGCGCCGATCTGCGTGGCGATTTCATTCGGCTTGAGGGCCTGCCGCTTCCGCCGCAGGAACTCGAGGATCTCGAAGGCGCGGTCGAGGCCTCGGGCGCGCTTGCCGGCTGCTTCGTCCTGAACTGCATCCATTGCTAGTCGATCCTTTTTTGTCCGGCCGAGCTTTTCAAGCCGTCTGCCGCATCTGTCAATCGATCCCGTCATTCATCGCGAATGAAATTTTCCCACCCCTCTTGCGAGGTAGAAAAATCGGCATAAGATCACCTCGTCCGGTATATAGATCACATGTACGGTATATTGGACATCGATGGCAAGCCGTCAACGCTGCCGCACACAAAAAAGGGGATCGACATGAAGAATCTTGAAAATGGCATTTGCGCTTCGCGACGCCGCCGCCTGCTTGCGGGTGCCGCCGCCGCAGCAGCGCTCCTCGTCTTTTCGGCCGGCACGGCCTCAGCCGCCGCCAATTGCATGAAGGGTGACAGGAAGGCGCCCTATACGATCGGCTGGGCGAACATCTATTCGGTGCCGACCTGGATGAAGCAGACCGAAGGCACCATCACGGCTGAAGTGGAGGAGCTGAAGAAGGCTGGCCTCGTGAAGGACCTGATGATTACGGACGCGCAGGGCAACGCCCAGACGCAGATCCAGCATATCCAGTCGATGATCGATGCCAATGTCGACGCCATCGTCGTGATCGCCGGTTCCTCCAACGCGCTCGACCGCGTCATTTCCGATGCCTGCGACAAGGGCATCGCCGTCGTGAATTTCGACAGCCTCGTCAACACCGACAAGGTGACTGCGAAAATCAACACCGATTCCAACGAATGGGGCGCGACCGCTGCCAAGTGGATGGTCAGCCAGCTCGGCGGCAAGGGCAAGATCATCATCATGAACGGCCCGGCCGGCATTTCGGTGAGCGACGATCGCCGCAAGGGTGCCCAGCCGGTCCTCGATGCCAATCCCGGTCTCCAGGTGATCACCGAGACGAACACGGAATATAACGTCGCGCCGGCACAGGAAGCGATGACCAGCCTGCTCTTCGCCAATCCCGAAATCGACGGCGTGCTGTCGCTCGGCGGCGCGCTATCGGCCGGCTCCGTCCTCGCCTTCGACCGCCAGGGCCGCGACCAGGTGCCGACAACAGGCGAAAACGCCCGGCAGTTCCTGGAGCTCTGGAAGGAGAAGGGACTGAAGAGCTGGGCGACCATGCAGCCCAACTGGCTCGGCGCACTTTCCGTTTACACGGCTGTACAGGCGCTGGAAGGCAAGGACGTTCCGGCATTCGTCAAGGTGCCGCTGCCTGTCATCGACGATAGCACGATCGGCAGCTACCTCGCACGGGCCGACAAGTTCCCGGCTGACGGCTATATCTACTCGGACTACGACAAGGCGCTCTTCGACAAGCTGCTTGCCAAGTAATCCGCCTTGAGGGAAGCCGTCATGACGGAAGAAAGACCCCTGCTGGAAGCCCGGCAGGTGTTCAGGGGATTTTTCGGCAATCCCGTTTTGAAGGGCGTCGATATCGCCCTTCTGCCGGGCAGGGTTCACGCCCTGCTCGGCGAAAACGGCGCCGGCAAGTCCACGCTGATCAATCTCCTGTCCGGTGCACTCCAGCCGGACGGTGGTTCAATCCTTGTCAACGGCAAGTCCGTCGGGCGCTTCAGCCCGGCGGCTGCGCGCGCGGCGGGTATCGCCGTGGTACAGCAGGAGCTGAGCCTCACGGCCAGTCTCTCGATTGCCGAAAACATCGGGCTCGGCGCGTTTCCGCGCCGATTCGGTCTCATCGATTACAGAGCACTCCATCGCGGCGTCCGGGATGTCTGCGACATGGTGGGGCTCACCGAGCCGCTCGACATGCCGGTCGCCGATCTCGCGCTTGGCCGCCGTCAGATGGTGGAAATCGCCAAGGCGCTGTTCCGGAAGCCACGCGTGCTTATTCTGGACGAGCCGACTTCGTCGCTCTCCGCCCACGAAGCCGGCATCCTTGCCCGTCTGATCGAGACGCTGAGGGACCGCGGCACGGCACTTCTTTATATTTCCCACCGCCTCAATGAGGTGCAGGCGCTCTGCTCGCATGTCACGGTGCTGAAGGACGGCTTGGTCACCGCGGACCAGTCGCTGTCCGGCATCGACGGCGAAGGCCTGGTGCGCCTCATGGTCGGCCGCGAGACCGGCGACCTGTTCCCGCCGCGCCTGGCCGCAGCACCCGGCGCGATGCGCATCAGCGTCGAAGGCTTTTCCGCCGGCATGGTGCGTGACGCAGGCTTCTGCGCCCGCGCCGGCGAGATCGTCGGCATCGGCGGGCTCGTGGGACAAGGGCAGGAAGACCTCCTGCTTGGTCTCTACGGCGCGATTCCAGCCGCGGCTTCCAGAGCAGAGGTCTCAGGCAAATCCGGCCTGCCCGCCCATGTCGGCGAGGCGAATGGCGCGGGCATCGTCTATGTCCCGGCCGACCGCAAGCACGAGGGGCTGGTGCTGCCCCATTCCATCGCGTCCAATCTCATCCTGCCCTCGCTTGGACGGCTCGCCGGCAAGGGGCTGCGCGACCGGCATGCGGAAAGCGGCCTGGTCGCCGATCTCGCGCGTCGGCTGACCATCAAGGGCGATACGGCCCGTCCGGTGCAGGCGCTTTCCGGCGGCAATCAACAGAAGGTGGCGCTCGCCAAATGGCTGCCGCTCGATCCCTCCGTTCTGCTCCTCAACGATCCGACGCGCGGCGTCGACATCGAGACCAAGCGGGAAATCTATCTCATGCTGCGTGCCTTCGCCGCCGAGGGGCGGCTCGTCATTCTGGCCAGTTCCGATACGCCCGAGCTCGTGCATCTCTGCGATCGTGTCGTGGTTCTGCGCGAGGGGCGCGTTGCAGCGGTGCTGTCGCAAGATGAAATCAGCGAAGGAGCGATCGTCGGCGCGGCCATGGGCATCACCACCACGACGCAGGGAGCAGCGGCATGAGCACAAGTTCGTCATCCCGGCTCTACGGCTCGATCCAGCTTCGCCGCAACCGCGGCCTTGCCGGCCTCTATCTGGTTGTCGCCGCCTTTCTCATCCTCTATGCGCTGCTCTTTCCCGGCATCCTTTCCATCGGCGGCTTCTCGAAGTTCACGCAGAACTGGTTCCCGCTCGCGCTCGTTACCATGGCGCAGGCGCTTCTCATGCTGAACGGTGGCATTACCCTGGCGATCGGCCCACTCGTCAGCCTTGGAGCCGTGATTGCCGCAACGACGATGGAAGGAGCGCTCGGCGTGCCGGGCGGCATTCTTGCCGTCGCACTCGCCGGTCTTTCGATCGGCGCCGTCATCGGCGCCATCGTGACGCATCTGAGGCTGCCTTCGATCATCGTCACGCTCGCCGGCTCCTTCATCATCGGCGGGGTCGCACTCATCCTGCTGCCGCGGCCGGGCGGGTTCATTCCCGATTGGCTGTCGACGACGCTGGCCGGCCACACACCCGTCGCTTTCGTGCTGTTCGTCGTCATCCTGGCGCTCTGGAAGGCCTTTCTCGCAACGCCGCTCGGCCTCGGCATCTACGCGGCTGGCGACAATCCGGTCGGCGCATTCCGCTCCGGCGTCCCGGTCGAACGGGTAAAAGTCGTCGCCTTCGCGCTGTCGGGTCTTCTCGCAGCACTGAGCGGTCTCTTCGTCGCTGCCCAGACCGGCTCGGGTGATCCTGTTATCGGTACGCCTTTCACGCTGAACTCGATCGCCGCCGCCGTGCTCGGCGGAGTGGGCTTCCTTGGCGGCAAGGGCACGATGCGCGGCGCGATCTGCGGCAGCCTGCTGCTCTCGGTCATGATCAACGTCATGTTCTTCATGGGCTTCCCGCCGGTTGCGCAATATGTCGCGCAGGGCCTGATCATCGTCGGTGCGGTCGCCGTTCCGGAACTTCTCGCGCAATGGAGGGCAAGGCGATGAACCCGATCAGGTCCGCGCTCCGCAATCCGCCGCTCCTCACTTTCCTTCTGGTCGCACTCGTCTGGATCGTCGCAAGCTTCACGCTGCGTGGTTTCGGCGCCTATGGCCACCTGCGCTACCTGCTCGAACTCGCCGCGGTGATCGGCATTGCGGCTGCCGGGCAGACGCTCGTCATCCTTATGGGCGGCATCGATCTTTCCGTCGGCGCGGTCATCACCGTCACGGCGATCCTGCTGCCGCTTATTTCGCCGGCCTGGGACCCGACCGGCCTCGTCGGCATCGCTGCGGCCCTCGTCATCGCCACCAGCATCGGTCTCATGAACGGCGCGGGTGCTGCCTATCTTCGCGTGCCACCGATCATCATGACGCTTGCCATGGCGACCTTCCTGCAGGGCTTGCTCGTCATTGTCGCCGGCGGCAGCGCGGTCACCGTCAGCAACCCGGCGGTCATTCTGCTCGGGCAGGCGCGGCCGCTCGGCATTCCGGCTGGCATCATTCTGTGGCTCGTCGTCTCGATCGTCGTCCTCCTGCTCGTCCATCGCATGCCGATCGGCGCGCGTTTCCTGGCGCTTGGGGCAAATCCGCTGGCTGCCCGGCTTTCCGGCGTCAGCGTCATCCGCAACACACTGATCGTCCATACTCTGTCGGGTTTTTTCGCAGGGCTTGCGGGCATTCTCGTGCTGGGTATGAACCGGCAAGGCTATGTCGGCATCGGCGACCCCTATCTGCTGACGTCGATTGCCGCCGTCGTGCTCGGCGGCACCTCCATCCTTGGCGGCCGCGGCACCTATGCCGGGACCATTCCGGGGGCAATCCTGCTCGTCACGACGACGGCGCTGATCACTGTGGTCAATGCCTCGCCCGGCTGGCGGTCGATCATGTTCGGCACGCTGATCCTTGCCCTTCTGCTCGTTTCCGGCCGCGAGGCGCGCAGATGACGAGGCGCTACGACGGGCCGGTGATCGACCCGCACCATCATCTCTGGGACCTTGGGCTGCAACGTCATCCCTGGCTCCAGAAGGCGCGGGCTTCCGGCGAGGAGATGGTCTTCGGAAACTTCGCGCCGATCCTGCGCGACTACGGCATCGACGACTATCGCGCCGACGCCGCGCGCCAGAACGTCGTTGCAACGGTCCATGTGGAGGCCGGCTGGTCGGATGCGCACCCTCTGGAAGAAAGCCGCTGGCTGGATGGCCTCGACCGCAGCTCCGGCGTCGCCCATCGCTATATCGCGCGCGTTCCTCTCGACGGGCCGGATGCCATACGCTTGCTCGAGGCGGAAGCTGCAAACCCGAATGTCGTCGGCATCCGTGATATCGTCAGCTGGCATCCGGAAGCGGTAAAGAGTTTTGCTCCGCGCCCGAACCGCATGGGCGATCCCGCCTGGCGGGCCGGGCTTGCCGAGACAACGCGGCTCGGGCTGGTCTTCGATCTAATGCTTTATCCCTGGCAGATGAGCGAGGCGCTTGAGCTCGTACAGGCTTTTCCCGAAACGCTTTTCGTGCTCAACCACGGCGGAAGCCCCGCTGATCGGACGGAGGACGGCATGGCGCTCTGGCGCCGCGGCCTGCGGGCGCTCGGCAGCGAGCCGAACGTGCGCCTGAAGATTTCCGACCTCGTCGCCTACGACAACGAATGGACGCCCGAAAGCCTGCGGCCGGTGATCGAGCATTGCCTTTATTGTTTCGGCCCGGCGCGCTCCATGTTCGCGAGCGACTTTCCGGTCGCGGGACTGCACGCCTCTTTCGATGAGGTTTATCAGGTTTTCCGCACAGTCGCCTCGCAGCTGTCTCTCGAGGAGCAGCGCGCCCTGTTCTTTGCCACTGCCAATGACACCTATCGCCTCGGCATCGCCGACCCGGTCGAGATCAGGAGGGACTGCCATGTCTGACCTTCATACCGCGACGGAAAACGTCTTGATCGACGAGCGGGTGCGCGGCTTTCCGCCAGGCAATCGGCCGCTCCCGCTTGCTGCAATCGGCAACCAGGGATGGAAACCCTATGACGGCAGGATGGCCCTGCCGCTGATCTCGCTCGACCGGCAGGCCTTCTCCTGTAATGTCGAACTGATGATGGCCTATGTGAAGAGCCACGGTGCCGAGATCGCTCCGCACGCCAAGACGCCGATGTCGACTGCGCTGTCGGCGGCGCTTCTGGCGGCAGGCGCCTGGGGCACAACCGTCGCCGACATCCGCCAGGCCGCCGTCCTGCTCAAGGCGGGACAGCGCCGCCTGATCCTTGCCAACGAGATCGGCGGGACCGCTGCCGCCCGCCGGCTTGCGGTCCTGCTCGCCGATTATCCCGACGCGGAACTGCATGTCTTCGTGGATTCGACAGCGCTCGTCGATGCCCTTCACTCAGCCTGGCAGCAGCGTGCAGATCTGCCGCCCCTTGGTTTGCTGGTGGAGTTCGGCGCCGGGCGCGCCGGTGTTCGCAGCGCCGCCGTCGCCGAGGCAATCCTCGACGCGATCCTTGCGGTGGAGACGCCGACCTTCCGGCTGACCGGCATCGCCGCCTATGAGGGTGCGGCCTCGACCGCCGATGCAGAAGAGACGATGCTTCGCATCGACGCGCTGATGGCGGTGATGGCGGATTTTCTGCCGAAGGTGCGCGCCCAAACAGGCGACGCGCGGCCGCTCCTCGTCACGGCTGGCGGCTCGGTCTTTTTCGACATGGTGGTTGCGCGGCTTGCAGCCGCCGTTGCGGCCGATCCCGCCTGCCGGCTCGTGCTGCGTAGCGGCGCGATCTTCTTCCACGATCACGGCATCTACGAGCGTGGCCTTGCCGGCCTCGATGCGCGCGGCGGTTTGCGCATCGGCGGCGAGACGGTTTCGGCAGCCGCAGGTTTCCGTCCGGCGCTGCGGGTCTGGGCCGAGGTCTTGTCGCGGCCGGAAGCGCAGCTTGCGATCTGCGGCATGGGCATGCGCGACGTGGCGATGGACCAGGGCCTGCCGCGGCCGCTGGCGCTCTATCGCAATGGTGCGTATCTCGCCGATCTCAGGGGCGCCGAGGTTTTTCGCCTCAACGATCAGCATGCCTTCGTCGCCCTTGCCGACGATAGCGACGTCGCCGTGGGCGACGTCATCGAGTACGGCATCTCGCATCCCTGCACCTGCTTTGACCGGCATGCCATCCTCTACGGCCTCGACCCGGACCATTCGGTGACGGCGGCCTATCTGACCAGTTTCGGCTGACCTCTCCCTCCAAAAGCAAGAAACGGAAAGACCGCCCATGATCCAACGTTATAAGAAGGGTTCGCGTATGAGCCAAGCCGTCAGCTACGGCGGTCTCGTCTATATTGCCGGCCAGGTCGCAGAAAATCGCAAGGCGGGCATTGAGGACCAGACCCGCGATGTGCTCGGCAAGATCGATGTCCTCTTGAAGGAAGCAGGTATCGACCGCTCGCGGCCTCATCGCCGTCGAGGTCTTCCTGCCGGCGATCGACGATTTCGATGCGATGAACAGCGTCTATCATGGCTGGATCGACGTCGAAAACCCGCCGGCCCGCGCCTGCCTTAAGGCACGCCTCGCCGATCCTGATCTGCGCGTCGAAATGACCGCGCCTGCCGCCTCTGACTGCACCGCAACCGTCCGCACTGGAGACATCATGCACAGTGGCCTCGTCAATCCGATCGACTTTTCGCGCCAGGGCCGGCAGGCCGGCCACCTCGCCATTCCCTATTCGATCGACCGTTCGCCCTATTACCAGATCCGCATTCCGGTCCTTCGCCTGAAGAATGGCGAGGGGCCGTCTTTGCTGCTGATGGCCGGCAATCACGGCGACGAGTATGAGGGCGAACTCCAGCTCGGCCGGTTGATGCGCCTGCTGGAGGTAACGAAAATCCGTGGCGCCGTCACCGTCCTGCCGATGGCGAACCTGCCGGCGGTGATGGCGGGCAAGCGCTGCTCGCCCTTTGACGGCGGCAACCTCAATCGGGCGTTTCCTGGCGATCCCACCGGGTCACCGACGGCGCGCCTCGCTTATTTCCTCGAACACGAACTCTTTCCGCGCCATGACGCGGTTCTCGACCTGCATTCGGGCGGTACGTCCATGGCGCACCTGCCCTGCACGTTGATCGAGCGGCAGGCGGATGGCGCGCGCTTCGAGCGGTCCATCTCGCTGATGCGGGCGATCGGCGCATCGCATGCCTTCATTGCCGATAACGGGCCGACCGCACCGACATCGATGGGGGCTGCAGGGCGGGCGGGGACCGTCGGTCTTTCCGGCGAGTTCGGCGGCGGCGGAACCGTGACTCCTGAGACAATGGCCTTCACGGCGGCGGCGATCGATCGGCTGCTCGTGACACTCGGCATCGTCGAGCGTCCGGTCTTGTCGCGCGTGCCACTCCCCGAGCCTGGGCCGTTGCAGTTGCTTTCACTGTCCCGGCACAGCCAGGGCATCTATGCGAACCGCAGAGGCTGGTTCGAGCCGGCCGTCGCACTTGGCGCCAACGTTGCCGCTGGCGAACTTGCCGGATGGTATCATGACCTGGAACGCTTGGAGCAGCCGGAGGAAGAGCTGCGCTTCGCCGAGAGCGGCATTGTCATTTCGCATAGGCTGCATTGCGACAGCCAGGCCGGCGACTGCCTGATCCAGGTCGCTGAACCCATCGCATCCTGAGGAGCGCGCCATGAGCGCCAATCCGCTTACGTGATGACGTCGACCGCTGCATTGACCCAGTCGAGACGCTTTGCCGGTATGAGGCCGTAGTTGTAGAAGTTCACGCCGTCAGCGCCGGCATCGACGGCGGCCTTGGCGCGTGCAGCCAGGACTGCAGGCTCGCCGACCTCGGGATAGAAGACGCGCAGGCCCGCCCCGAGGAACTTTCCCGCTCCGATTGCCGCCCGCCCAGTCCGAATGACATTTCCGACGACACCCGGCGCCATGTCGTAGCAGCAGAGGATCACCCCGTCGCAGAGCTTGCCGACTGCCGCGAGATCGACGCCGCCGAGCCAGCCGTCCTTCAGGTCGATGAGCACGATGCGTGTCGCCGCATCGGCGGCCGCCTTGATTTCACCGATCAGGCTGGTCACCGGTTCGGTGCGCCAGGCAAGATAGCCGTGCAGATCAGCATGGTCGCGAAAGGCATCGATGCCGGCTGCCGGGAAGTCGGGAAACTGCCGTTCCGGAACAGCCCGTTCGCAAAGTTCCGCGATGAAGCGAACGACCGACCTGCGCGCGCCTTCGACCGGCACGCCGGCCTTCGTGGCGCGCGCCGTGCAATGGTCGCAGAAGCAGAGCGACAGAAGGAAATCGTCTTCGGCGTTCAAGCCGACACCGTCTTTCTCGTGATGGTATTCGTGCGCGAATCCCATGAAGTTCGGGCTTTCAAGTTCCACCATATCGGGCTGGTAGTTCGTCGTGATGTCACGCACCAGGGTGACAACATAGGCGCGCGCCGCCGGGCTGGAGGGGCAAAGGTTGTAATAGTTGGGATTGCCAAAGGCGTTCCGCGTCACGTGATCGGGATGCAGCATACCGAGACGGGTATTGTGGAGGCAGACCGTCCAGCAGGAGACCTTGAGACCCGTCGTGTCGCGTCCCCTGACGAGCGCTTCCAGCATGTCGCCACGCTCGTCCACGTTCCTGGCCATCAGCGGCCGGATCACCTTGTCCTGCCATAGGCTTTCATCCGGCCGGAAGTAGACCGTCCCGTCCTCGGGGAAATAGGCCTTTTGCCGCGGGCTGCGCGGCTGAAGGAACCGGCCCGCATGATAGGAGGTCGCCAGGCTGACCGTTGTGAGGCCCGCACGGCCGCGAAGGTCGGCGGCAAGCGCTGCGAGCCCCTGGTCCTGGATATCCCAGGGGTAAGCCCACATGGAAAGATGCATCGCGTATTTCCTTCAATCTGTCCATTTTATAGAACACGCGTCCATAATAGTGTCCAGGCTTGATCCTGACTTGCGGGGGCACGGCCGGTCCAAGGTGGGATATATTGCGCGAGCTGATTTGAAGCCGGCATCACCAGGCTCTTGCAGAGCCCGAACCAGTTCACATTCGGGGACGAAAGCGCAGATGCGATTTTCATGCGCATGAAGCCGAAATGCCGCCTGCTAATGGCTAAAGCTTTCCGTATCGCACTCGCCGGCGACAGTCGCCTGACGAGCGGCACGTTGCCGTTCCCACGTCACGCCGATGCACACCGGCCCTTCTCTCGCTCCGCGCATCCAACAGCCGGTTGATCTAGATTTCCCTTGCGATGTTCAATCATGATGAGCGCAGCAAGGCGTTGATGTCGGCGCGCGAAGGCATGGCGGGGGCCGTGCCCGGCCGTGTCACGGCAATCGCGGCGGTCGCGCAACCGAAGCGGACCGCCTCGACCGGCGCAAATCCTTCGGAAACTGCCGTCGCGAAGGCACCAAGGAAGGCATCCCCGGCTCCGGTTGTGTCGATGACATTGCCCGCCGAAAACGCGGGTATGAATTCGCTCTGCCCGGTCGTGTGATAGTAGGCGCCACGTGCGCCGAGCGTGATGATCACCGCTTGCGCCCCTCGATCAAGCAAGGCGCAGGCCGCCGCACGTGCCTGTTCATCGGTTTCGATCGGGTGGCCCACCAATTCCGCTGCTTCGACTTCATTCGGGACGATGAAATCGCACAAGCCGTAGATGCTGTCCGGAATGGCGTGGGCAGGCGCGGGATTGAAGATCGTCGTCGCTCCTGCTTTTTTCGCCATCGATAGGCCATGCATGGCCGCTTCGAGCGGCTGTTCGAGTTGGGTCATGAAAATGGCAGCGTTTTCGATCTCCACCCGGTTCGCGTCGACATCGTCGATGCCGATAAGGCCTGCGGCACCCGGTGCGACGATGATGGCATTGTCGCCGCTTACTTCGTCGACGAAGATGAAGGCCGCGCCCGTGGATACGCCTTCCATCTTCATCACATTGGCTTTGACGCCCGCCGCCGCATAGGCCGCAAGCGCCATCTCGCCGAACGGGTCGTTGCCGACCCTTGAGATAAAAGTCACCTTGCCGCCTGCTTTTGCCGCGGCAATTGCCTGGTTGGAGCCCTTGCCTCCCGGCCCAAGCGTAAAGCCCGACCCCATCAGCGTCTCGGCAATATGGGGCAGGCGCTTGGCCTTGTAGGCGGTGTCGGCGGCAAAAATGCCCAAAATGACGATCCCGCTTTTCCCGCTCATCTGACGGCCTCCGCCGCCGGAATGACACCCTTGGTCAGAAGGAAACATCCGTAGAACCGCAGTTCCCCGGTTGCGATCACACAATAGGCCTTGCTGGCGATATCATAGAACGCCATCCGTTCGACGGGATACATCGGCGATGGCTTGCCTTCGGCACGGTCGACAATGGCCTGGACTTCCTGTTGAATCGCCGGAATTTCGTCGGGCTTGCCGATCACTTCCATGCGGCCCACCGAAGGCTGGATCGGTGTGTCCAGCGGGAAGACGGAAAGGACTGCGTCTATCGCCTGCGGCGCGGGGATGTTTTCCATAGTCAGCAGCTTACCCAGACGCGTCTGGCGGGCGATCGAATCCGACGGAAAGTTCATGTCGGAAATGACGAGATAGTCGCCGTGTCCCATGTTGCAAAGTGCTTGAAGAATGTCGCCGTTGAGTTCGGCCCTAATTCCCTTGAGCATTGGTCCTTCCATCCCTTCCTAGTGGCCGCAGTGCCGGCCTTGCTTCAGTATTTATGCCCAGCGATATCCGCCTTAGGTTGCGCGGGCGGGCCGCTCGAACCACGTACGATCAGCGACCCGTCAACCATCTCGTCTCCCCTGCCCGATGGTTCCTCAAGGAGAAGGCCGACCGCGCGCCGTGCCAGCGTGTCGGCCGGCTGGCGTATGGTCGTCAGCCGAGGCACGACGAGATTGGCGAGCGAAATGTCGTCGAAACCCGTCACTGACAGTTTGCGCGGCACGTCGATCTTGAGGTCGCGCGCAGCGCGCAGCGCACCGATGGCCTGCTGGTCGCTGGCAGCTGCAACCGCCGTAGGCCGGTCCTGCGGCGGACGCGAAAGCAGGTCACGGGCAATTCTTTCACCGGACTCGTAGTCGAATCTGCCGTAGGCAATTTCGAGTTCAACGGGTTCGCCGGTCTTGCCGAACCGGTCGATTTGGCTGACGAAGCCCTCCTCGCGCATGCGCCCGGCCTCCGTGTCGAGCGGCCCGGCGATATAGGCGATATGGCGGTGCCCCAGCCCATAGAGATGGTCCGCAATCAGCGCGGCCGCTTGCGCATGGTTGGTCGACACCAGGGGAAAGGTGCCGAAGCGCCGGTCCAGGGATATGATCGGAACCGCTGCCTCGAGGTGGAGCCCCGAACCGTCGCTCGAAGCAACCACGATGATGCCGCGCACCGACCGGTCAAGAAATGCAGAAACGAGGCTCTGCTCGGCCGCGCGATCGTTATGCGAGCTCGCCAGCATGAGGCTATGCCCGCATTCGAGCGCCGCACGCTCGACGCTTGCGGCAAGTTGCGCGAAGAAAGGATTGGTGATGTCGGGAACGACGAGGCCTATGACATCGGTTCTGCTGGTGCGCAGCGCTCTCGCGGTCACGTTCGGACGATAACCGAGCGCAGAAATGGCGCCGTTGACCTTCTCGCGCAGCATAGGTTTGACCGCGGCTTCGCCCGACAGCACGCGCGAAACGGTGCCCACGGATACGCCCGCATATTCGGCTACATCCTTGACTGTGGGCATCTTTGACATTTTCGAACGTTCCGCAGCTACTTTACTGCTCCTGCGGTCATCCCGGCGATGATGTGCTTTTCCAGCACGACGCCAACGATGACCAGCGGAAGGATACCGGCGGTGGAAAGGGCGGCCATCGACCACCAGTTGATGCCCTGGCTGCCCGTCTGGCTGGCAATCATTACCGGCAGGGTGTTGGTATTGGTGGAGGTGAGCAGTGCGGCGAAGAAATATTCGTTCCAGCACAGGATCAGCGCCAGGAGGAAGGCGGCAACCATGCCCGGAAGAACGAGCGGCACGATAATGCGGGCAAACGCGCCCCAGACAGACAGCCCATCGACGAGCGCGGCCTCTTCGAGCTCTACTGGCACCGTGGCGAACTGGTCGCGCATGATCCAGACGACGATCGGCAAGACCATCAGCGTGTAGACGGCGATCATGCCCACATAAGTGTCCAGCAGCGCCAACTCCTTGTAGAGAACCAGGAACGGCAGGGCGAGGACGACGGGGGGCATAATGAGCTGCGACAAGAAGAAGAAGGAAATGTCGGAGTTGCGCATATGACCGAACTTATAGGAAAAGCGGCTGAGGCCATAGGCCGCGAGCGATCCGAGCACGACCGCAAGGGCGGACGCCGTGACCGAGATGATGACGCTGTTCCAGAGCCTGCGCATGAACTCGTCGCGCACCGTCGATATCTGGAAAATCGTATCCGGGGAAAGCCCGAGCGAGCGCCAGCCAAGCCAGCTGGGCGAAAAGTTGAACCAGGGGATCAGATTGCCCCGCATGACATCGGCGGCAGTCTTGAACGAGGTCGAGACCGTCCAGAACAGCGGGAAGACGCATACAAATGCCCATACGACGAGCAGGCCGTAGACGGCGAAACGCATGGCCCACCAGCGAATGCGCTGGCCACGCGCGTATTTTTCGAAATCGATCCGAACCATCAGAGCCTTCCTGTCATACGCTTCACAATGCGGTCGGAGAACTTCATCAGCACCGTCATACCGAAGACGATGATCACCAGATAGACGAGTGCGAGAAGGGTACCGTATCCGACATTCGAACGGTCGCGGTATTCGCGATAAATGAAACTGGTGACGGAATCGGTCGCCCCGCCGGGACCTCCTGATGTCACCGTGATGATGATGTCGGCGAGCTTGAGCTTGAAGATGATGCGGATCATCACCGCCGTTACCGAAACCGGCAGCATGAGCGGGAAAATGACCTTCCAAAAGCGTTGCCACTTGGTGGCACCATCAACTTCGGCCGCCTCCAGCACCTCCCGCGACAAGGCCTGCAACCCGGCGAGCAGCATGATCATCATGAAGGGAATGAAGGTCCAGGCGTCCATGATCATGATCGAAAGCCGCGCTGTCAGCGGGTCGCCGAAGAAGGATGGATTTTCCCATCCGAGCCAGCGGGCAAGCCGCGCGACCGGGCCGAAACGGGTCTCCATCATCGACTTGCCGACCATCCAACTCACCGCGACCGGCGACAGCATCAAGGGCACCAGGAAGGTTACGCGCCAGAACTTGCGTGCGATGATTTCCTGGTTGAGGAGCAAGGCCAGACCGAACGCGATTGCATATTCGACCGCAATCGCCAGGCAATAAAGGATCATATTGAGCAAGGCGTTGGTATAAAACGGATCCGCGATCATCCGGCGCACATTGTCGAGCCCGTTGAAGCGGCGCCCGGTTGAAGAGGCGAGATTCCAATCAGAAAAGCCGATCCAGAGCGCAAAGATCAGCGGGAAGACGACCATCGACACAACGAAAAGCGCTGCCGGCAGAACAAAAAGCGCCTTCTTGCCTGCCTCGCCGTAAATGACGACGCGAGTGACGCAGAGAACGGCGGCCCAGAGAAAATAGGCGTAGAGAACCGGGCGCCAGTTCGCGAATCCCCAATCGGTCCAGCCCAACTCATGGGCACCCTGTAATAGAAACGATGCTACGAACCATATGGCGCTCAGCCACAGAACCGTGCGGCCCCAGAAGCGACGGCTCGCGGAAATGGAGCCGGCTTCGACCGTGTGGAGCAGGTCGCCTTCGACTGTCGACATGATATTCCTCGCGAATGGGCGCTGGCGAAATCGCTCTTGATCCGCCAGCGCGTCTAGTCAATCGGTCAGAGCCCGAGGCTCGCCCGATAGAGTTTCAGCTGGCTATCGCGGCCGATCTGGTCGGTGATCTTCTCCCAGGCGCCTGCAATCGCATCCGCGGTTTCCTGTGCCGACTTGTACTGTCCGGCAAAACCCTTCGCCAGTTCGTCCTCGGCGACAGAGTAATATTGGAAGATACCGGGGATGCGCGGTTCGATGGCCGCGTTCGGGTGGTTGTAGCTGTCGGCGTTCGAACCCAGGTAGTCCTCGATATAGGCGCGGTCGTAACCTGCCTTTTCCCATTCATCATAGTTGAAGTTGGACTGACGGTAGGGCTGGAAGCCGGAGGGGTAGGCCGACGTCCACAGGGACAGATCCTTGCCGCCGAGATGGGCAGCAGCAGACCAAGCCGCCTTGCGCTTCTTCTCGTCGCTGGAGACCCGCTTGGTGACGTAGATACCCCAGCCGAGATAGGCCATGTTCGGCGCTTCGTTATACTTGTCTTCCCATTGCCCGGTCTTGCGGTTGAAGACGCGGTTGGAGCCCCGGTTGATGCCGAAGCCGACCACGTCGCCCACAACTGAGGTGTCCGAGGTGCGCGCGCCGGAGCCGACATCGCCCCACCACATCAGCATTGCGCCGGTGCCTGCAAGGAACTGCGAGAAGGCTGTGGTGCCAGGATCAGCATTGATCTGATCGGCCGGATAGGCCTTAGCCGCGATCAGATCCAAGACGTCCTGGATCGCCTGAACCCACGCGGGGTTATTGACCAGCGGCTTCATGTTTTCAGGATCGAACAGCCAAGCCGGGTCGCCCGGATACTTGGCATAGGCCGTCGCGCGGTTCTCGATGAAGTAGAAGCCGAAACCGCCCCAGCCCTTGAGCGGGTCGAGATAACCGTAGGCTGGCTGGCCGGTCAGCGGATCGGTCTTGCCGATCAGCGCCTTGGAAGCTTCGTTGACTTCCTGCCAGGTCTTCGGCGGCTCGGCCATGCCGCTGATCGAGCCTTCGCCGAAGTAATCCTTGCGATAGGCGAAGGTGTGGCAGTCGCCGTCAATCGTCACGCGGTAGGTCTTGCTGTCCCAGGTGCCGACCGGTGGCTTCAGGTAGCTCACCAGGTCGTCGGCATCGATCTGCTTTCCAACCCAGTCGGGCATCTCGTCTAGAAGCCCGCGTCCGGCGGTATCGCCTTCGAAGGGTGCGCCCATTTCAAGGATGTCGAAGTCGACCGTGCCGGTTGCAATCGACTGTTGAAGTCGGGCGTTGTAGTCGGCCTGGGCAAGGTCGATCCAGTTGATCTTGGCTCCCGTATAGGCTTCCCACGGCTTCAGGAAACCGCGAAACAGGAAATTGTGGAGATTCTGATTGTTGAGCCCCATGAAGGTCAGCTCGACACCGGCGAACTCGCCTTGCTTGACATTCGCCTTGGTCGGACCCAGGCAGAGCTCGCCCACCTTCTGCCAGTCTGCGTCCGTAGGCGAGCCCTTGCCGACACCCGGAATTTGCAGGATTTGGGCGCGCAAATCATCCGCGGCAAATGCGGTGCCGGCAATTCCGCCCATCGCGCCCGACAGGCCGAGCAGAGCCGCGGCACTTGCCGTTCCGCGCAAAACGTCGCGGCGACTTGCCTGACGGCGCATTAATGCATCGTATATTTCGACTTTCATGTCTTCCTCCTCCACGTTTCGTTGTGCTGCCGCCAACCGGTGTTGCCAAGCTGGCTCCAGTCCCATTTTAAGACTGGCCTCGTGCAGAACTATCTGGTAAACAAGAAAATGAAACGTTTCATATCTTGCTTGAAACCGCTCCTCCCGGTCTCGACAACGAGCATTAGACGGCAGGCGGAAAAAGTCAATGAAAAATGAAACGTTTCATGGAGGAGGTCTGGCGGGTACTTTTTAGTAGGGCGGAGGGCGGTTTCGCGCCGCCCGGATGCCTGGGAATATCTGCCAAGAGATGCATAACCCCTGGGGCTGCCCAGGGTCGCCGGAAAGCGAGTGGGAGGCATATGGCTGAGGTCAATATTTCGGGGGCGCAGAAGGCCTACGGCGCCTTAAATGTCCTGCATGGTGTAGATATAGAAATTCGCGACGGCGAGTTTGTCGTGCTCGTCGGCCCGTCCGGTTGCGGGAAATCGACCCTGTTGCGGATGGTCGCAGGGCTCGAAAGCATCACGGGCGGCACCATCTCAATCGGCGGAAAGGTCGTCAACAATCTGCCGCCCAAGGACCGCGATATTGCGATGGTCTTCCAGAGCTATGCGCTTTATCCGCACAAAACCGTTGCCGAAAACATGGTCTTTGCGCTGCGCCTACAGAAGCAGCCAGCGGACGTCATCAAACAGCGCCTTCAGGCGGCGGCCGAAACGCTCGATCTCGTACCCTATCTGGACCGTTATCCGCGTCAGCTTTCGGGCGGCCAGCGGCAGCGTGTGGCGATGGGTCGAGCCATCGTCAGGTCGCCACAAGTATTTCTGTTCGACGAGCCTTTGTCGAACCTGGATGCCAAGCTGCGCGTGCAGATGCGCAAGGAGATCAAGGAACTGCACCAGCGGCTGAAAACCACGACCGTCTATGTCACTCATGACCAGGTCGAAGCGATGACCATGGCCGACAAGATCGTGGTGATGCAGAGCGGCAAGGTCGAACAGATCGGCACGCCGCTGGAACTCTACGACCGTCCCAGCAACACGTTCGTGGCAACCTTCATCGGTTCGCCGTCCATGAATCTCCTCAAAGGCCGGTACAAGGCCGATGGTGCAATCTTCGTCACGGAGAGCGCAGACGAGATCTCGCTCGGCTTCACGCCGGAAGCGTCTGACGGGCAGCCTGTCCTCCTGGGCGTGCGGCCTGAACATCTGTCGCTGGCCGAAAGCGGTCTCACGGCGACTGTCAACGTCACCGAACCCACCGGCCATGAAACGATGGTGTTCCTGCGCTACGGGCCGGGCGAGCTTGTTGCGGTATTTTCGGAACGCCACGATTTTGAGCCAGGGCAGGTCGTGACGGTAGCCTCTCGTACCGGAAAGCTCCATCTATTCGATGCGGGATCGGGCAAGACATTGCGGCCGGATTGAGCCTCGGACTTTCCGCCAACTGAAGCTTTAGCCATCGTCCTGGCGGAAGGCGGGATCAGCCAGGCGCCGCAGGAAGAATTCGGCTCGAAGCCGGAGATGTTTCTCGACTTGCGTGCCGGACCAGATCGCTATTTTGGGCAACCGAGTTTCGCGGCCGCCGAACGAACCGCGTCGCGACGCTAGGCCGAGACACTGCGGCGGCATACGAACCTGAATGCGTCAGGTTTGCCGCTCACCGCGTTCACGCTGCAGCCATATTCTTCTCCGGCTTCGCTTGGGTCAGACTACCGCGATTGACGCATTGAATGACAGTGCGCTCGTCCGGTTGGTCGCCGAACGGTCGTGTGCCGATGATGTCGCGCCCTCGGTCGCTTCCCGTTTGGCCATACACCGCAAATACGCGGGCATATCGCGTGAAAGCTGGGATATCGTGATGGAGCAACGATCGTCATCGGCAGCTCCTGGCGTGAATTGGCCCAATGCCTTACATCGGCCCCTCAGGCTGGCGGCGCATACATCGCGCGACGCTCTCGCGTGATTGAGAACGAGGTCCAGTCGCGAGCGCAACCTGTCCTGGAGCATAGGTTTTCGCCCTCGAAAACTCTTGATATCCTCGCCACACCTGGCAACGCGCGGATGACCGGAAGCACAGCGCAATTGCTCACGACAGGAGGATGTCATGCGTAATAAGACTGACAGGGTTGGCCACTATGGGCGGGCGCTCAACGAGCTGGCAATTGTTGCAAGGATCGCATGCAAGCGCCAATCGACGAGCGCGCAACCATGAGCGTGTCTTGCTCCAGCAATCCTCGCGAGGGCTCGTCGGCTGAGACAATCGGTGCGAGCCGGGACGAAACGAGGGCCGCCGATCAGACCCCTGCTAACGAGATGTCACGTGTTCTCAGAACTGCGCCAATTCATCTTGCGGCGGACCCCTCGGGCGGTGCAATCGCCCACTGGAATCACGACCCCTTACATGATGTCGTCGAGCCCATGACCGACCACGTCATCATGGCTTACAACGGCGCGATACAGCGCATGGAACGACGGACAGGAAGATCGATCGAGAGCGGAACGTTTCGTCGCGGGGTTGTGATCATCATCCCGGCTGGATCAAGCTCGCGATGGGATATTCCAAAACCGGTTGATGTCGTTCAGCTCTATCTTCCCCACACGACACTGACGCGCATTGCCGACGAAACCGACACTTTCACGCCGACCGATCTCTTGGAGCGAACGGCGCATCCGGACCTCATTACATCCCGATTGCTCCTGAGCGCAGCCGATGTCCTGGAAGGCAATACGGCACTGGATGCACTGTTCAGGCAGCAGTTGACTGACCTTTTGGCCACGCGCCTGCTGGCTGCGCACACCGGCAAGGCACCGAGCTATCAGCCGGCGCTGGGCGGCCTCGCGCCCAGCGTGCTGCGCCGGGCCATCGAACGATTGCGGTCGGACGCCGACGCGGACGTCTCCCTCGGGGCTCTCGCTGCCGATTCCGGGCTGTCGCGTTTTCATTTCTGTCGCGCCTTCAAGGAGAGTACGGGGCTTTCGCCTCACAACTGGCTCCGTCAATATCGGCTCGAGCAGGCCATAAACATGCTACGTGATCCTCAAAATTCGATCGCGTTGGTCGCAGCCTCCCTCGGTTATGCCTCGCAAACAGCATTTGCAGCTGCATTCCGAAAATTGACCGGTGAAACACCGACCGATTGGCGGCGGCGCCACGGCTGACCAATCTCCTTTCGCCTCGCCTCAGATTCCGGACTGTCGCGTCCTGGCTTGAGCAGCGACGGCCATGCAGCGCGATTCCACTGGCATGGCGTTGGTCGAAGCCTCACTCGACTGCGCCTCGCAAACAGCCTTGGCCGCCACATTTCGAAATCTGACCGATAAAACGCCGGGCGATGCGCGGCGGCGCATCCGCTAACCGCAATTGCTCTGCAATGGCGCCAATCCCTCTGGCGCAGCCGCAGACCTGTTTCGCTAAACCACCATTGCGCCCATACCAATGGATACTGCGGAGACAAAGGATGGTCTGGGCACCGATTACGGGTCAATCAACGAAGCGACCCTTAGCGGCTTGCATACGCGATCTTACCAGCTGTCCGTCCGATTCGATGACGGGCGCCGAAACAAATACTCTATAAAGGATCAGCACAATGACCTCCATTACAACCAGCGACGGTGTTCAACTTTTCTACAAGGACTGGGGCCCGAAGTCCGCTCAGCCGATCGTCTTTCACCACGGCTGGCCGCTCAGCTCCGACGATTGGGATAATCAAATGCTCTTCTTCCTCGGCAAGGGCTTTCGCGTCATCGCTCATGATCGCCGCGGTCATGGTCGATCGAGCCAGGTGGGCGACGGTCATGACATGGATCACTACGCCTCCGATGTTGCCGCAATGATCGACTACCTCGATCTTCGCAACGCAATCCATGTCGGCCACTCTACCGGCGGCGGTGAAGCCGCGCGCTATGTCGCGCGCTACGGCAAGGGTCGCGTTGCCAAACTGATCCTGATTGCGGCCGTGCCGCCATTGATGTTGAAGACGGCCGCCAATCCCGGCGGTTTGCCGATCGAGGCATTCGACGGATTGCGCAGGCAGCTGGCAGCCAACCGTTCGCAGTTCTATCGCGATTTTCCGAGCGGCCCCTTCTACGGCTACAACCGCCCGGGTTCCGAGCCTTCGCAGGCGGTCATCTCAAATTGGTGGCGTCAGGGAATGATGGGCGGCGCGAAAGCGCATTACGACGGCATCAAGGCATTCTCGGAGACGGATTTCACCGGGGACCTGAAGAGCATCACTGTGCCGACGCTGGTGTTGCATGGCGATGACGACCAGATCGTTCCCATCGGTGCCGCCGCTCCGTTGTCGGCGAAGCTCCTGCAGGCCGGCACGCTGAAAATCTACGAGAAACTGCCGCATGGGCTGTGCACGACCCATGCAGATGTCGTCAATGCCGACATGCTGGCCTTCATCACCGTCTAAGCGACGTCGCTTCACCGATCCGCGCGCCATCGTTACCGACCATCTCGCCGCCCATCGCGAGCGGCAACGGTGACGCGCGGCCCTTTGAAAGTAAAAACCTCGGAGTGAGTAACATGAGACTTGTGATTGTAGGCGCCGGTTTCGCCGGCATGTACGCCGCCCTGTCCGCAGCCCGCCTGCGCGATATCGAAGGCGTTTCGCCCGAAGAGCTCGAAATCGCGCTGGTGTCCCCGGAACCGACGCTCGTCATCCGCCCCCGGCTTTACGAGCCGAAACCCGAGACCCTGACGGCACCTCTGCAGGATGTATTTGACGCCGTCGATGTCGCCTACGTGCAGGGCAGCGTGGAAGCGATCGACACGAAGGCCTGCACCGTAGAAGTCGTCAATGCCAGGGGCGAACGAAAGTCCCTTCAGTATCATCGCATTGTGCTCGCCACCGGCAGCCGGCTGTTCCGCCCGAATATTCCCGGCCTCGCCGAATACGCCTTCAGCATCGACAATATCGATGACGCCATTGCCCTCGATCGCCACCTCCACGAGCTTGCGAAGATGCCGGCTTCGGCCGCGCGCGACACCATCGTTGTTGCCGGCGCCGGTTTCACAGGGATCGAGGCGGCGACCGAAATGCCTTCGCGGCTGCGGACCCTGTTCGACAAAACCGTCAATCCCCGTGTCATTATCATCGATCGCAGCAGCGCGGTCGCCCCCGACATGGGCGAAGGTCCTCGCCCGATCATCGAGGAAGCACTGCGCAAGCTCGGCGTGGAAACGCGGCTCAACGCCGGGGTTTCATCACTCGATAAGTCCGGCGTTACGCTGAGTACCGGCGAGCATATCGAAACCATGACCGTGATCTGGGCGGCAGGCATGCGGGCTAATCCCCTGACCACCAAAATTCCCGGCGAGCGTGACAAGTTCGACCGGCTGCTGGTCGACGGCTGCCTGCGCGTTCCGGCCGTGCGCGGCGTCTTCGCCACCGGGGATGCGGCGCGCGTCGCATGCGACGACTGCGGCAACTACGCACTGATGTCGTGCCAGCACGCCACACGCATGGGCGCCTTCGCGGGCAACAATGCCGCCGCCGAACTGTTGGGTGTGCCGGCACGGCAATATCATCAGGAAGCTTATGTCACCTGCCTTGACCTCGGCGATGCCGGAGCCCTCTTCACCCGAGGCTGGGAGCGCAAGGTGGAGATGGTCGGGGAGAAAGCGAAGGCGACCAAACAGGAAATCAACACCGTCTGGATCTATCCGCCGCAGCCCGAGCGCGCCGCTGCGCTGGCTTGCGCCGATCCGGAGCGTGTGACGGACCTCTGATCGCATCACGACACGAGCTGCGCTCTGTGCAAGTGTGCAGCTCGTTATATTTCAGCCCGCTCGTAAGGCGCCCCAATTCATCGAGCGTTTTCTCCTGCCGGTCACCACATAGAGCTTGGCGTCTAGGCCTGCCTTGGAACGGGCTCAGACTTTCGGCATCAGGCCCCCCTTTTTTGCCTGCGTGCGCCACTGGCATGCTGATGAGCGCGAACGACCGTGGCATGCAGAAATTGCCATCGTGGATAAGACTGTCGAAGAGATCCTGCAGTACTCCCTGCTCCACCCAGACAATAGTGGCGCCGCTTGACAGTGCGGTAATCGCCAAATCGCTTCAGCAGGTCGCGCCAGCGCCCGCCGCAACGGGCCATCCAGAAGATCGCATCAATTCCAGAAGATCGCATCAATAAGGCGTCCGTTATCGGCTCGAGGGCCGCGCTTGCCGCGGCAGCCACCGGGCATCAAGAGCGCAAGAAAGTTCCATTGGGCTTCATCAACGGGATCGCACTCTTCATACATGGCTGATCTCTCCTCGAAATCTATCTTGAATCCGATTTGCCCCATTCAGGGTCAATCGTCCCATCTTCAGCTCGCGGCTTTACGAATAACGAAACGCTGTTGGACGACTTTCAATAACTCCAATGCCTAGTTGCCATCGCAAAGCGATATGGCGCATGCCACGACAACTTCCTCGCATCCACCCAGCTTGCCTCAATTCGTATCTGGCTTCGATCTTATGGGACGGTGACCTAGACCGGCCGGGATTCGGCAGGATACTGCTTCCTGATCGGTGCCGGCAGGAAAGCGAGGCTTTCGGCCGGCATGGCCAGCGAAAGCCCGCTTGCTCTGCATTGGTCATGAAGCAGGTCGACGATCTCGTTCTTGGCGGGCGTTCGAATGGCGACGCTGTCGACGCGGAACTGCAGCTCGACTTCGATTGCGATCGCGTCGACGGCCGTCAGGGCAACGACCGGCGGCGGGTTCTTGACGATCCGGACGCTGGCCCGCAGCACAGATCGCATGACTTCCTCGACAATACGTGGTCTTTGCGTTGCAGCGATGCGCACACGCAACGCGATCAGGTGGGTTTCGTCAGGGCGGCTAAGATTTGTCACGCCCTGCTTTGCCAGGATGCTGTTCGGTAGCACGACGACATTGTTCGTAACGGTCAGCAGGTTGGTGGAGCGCCAGGTGGTTTCGATGACGCGACCCTCGGTTCCGTCGTTCAACTGGACCCAGTCGCCTATTGCATAGGCCCTGCCGAGTGTCAGCGCGATGCCGGAAAAGACATCGCCCAGCGTATTCTGTAACGCGAGGCCGAAGATGACGGCGATGACGCCCGATGTTGCAACCAAGGTGCCGACCGGCATGCCGAAGACGAAACCGATGACGGAAAGCGCCACGCCGAGATAGATGACGGCAATGGCCATATCCTGGATGAGATGTGCTTCCCGTGGCTTGCGGTTCAGTCTGACGTAGATCTGGATGAAGCCGATGATCGTCCAGGCGAGATGGGTCCACCACAGGATTTTGGCCGATTTGGAAAGCAGCGCGGCAAGACCTTGCGTGTAGATACCGTCGGGCCGATGCGGAGCGATACCTCCCAGATAGAGCACGAGGCTCATGTTGGTGAAGAACAGGATCTGGACGATCAAGCGGCCCGTCGGACGGTTGCCGCCCTGGATGTGCCACACGACGATGCCGGCAAGTCCCAGAAGGTTGATCAGAACAAGCGGCACGAAAGTGTCATTACCAAACATGGTAGCAATCACCGATTTTTGGTTGCGTCAAAGAGCGGCCGGGCACCAGCACTGCGGGCCCCCGGCCTGATCGGCTATTTCTTGATCGGGAATGTCAGTTCTTGCTCGGCGCTATCAACGACGAAGACTGCAAGCAGCCTTGCCGGTTTGGTCTTGCTAGCGTTTTCGCTGACACCGTGGCGATCGCCCGGCAATTCCGAAAAGCTGTCCCCGGCTTCATAGACCTTGACGGGCCCGTCGTTGACCTGGCTGCGGATCGCCCCTTCGAGGACGGTCGCGTAAATGAAGGCGGAGGCTGGGTGTGTGTGGCCCTCCGAGAAACCGCCTGGAGCATATTCGACGAGAACGCCCTTCATGCTCTTACCGGGAACGTTCGGCAGTTTGTGGTCATAGACCAGCGTAACCTTTGCGCCCTCCCCGCCACCGGGCGCATCGTGCGCAAGAGCCGAACCTGACAGGAGAGCCGTCAACGCGACGGCAAAATGCAATGACTTGATCATGTCTATCGTCCTTTCGTGACTGAGGCATCGGGGCGCCTATAAGATGGCCCGTATGCAAGTCGTTACTTTCTGGGCGTTGTCGCAAACCAATCGTCGAAACCGATGCGGCCGATGCGAGGATGATTGTCGGAAACGAGTGAGCCGTCTTCCAGTTTGGTGCCGAAATAGCGGGCATCCGGATCCGCGACAACGGTGCGAGAATCTCCGATCGCCTTGAGGTAGCGCGCGGCGAAATCGCAGAGACGTGCGCGCTCGGGGCCGCAGATTTCGACGATGCCGTTAGCCGGCGCAGCAAGGGCCGCGTCCGTTACGAAATCGGCGACGTCGTCGGACGCGATCGGCTGCAGGAAACCCGTCGACAAGCGGGCCGTGTCGCCGACCGTGCCCTCTTGGGCGATGCCGCCGAGAAATTCCATGAACTGTGTGGAACGCACGATCGTATAGGGAATGCCGGCTGCCCGGATGATCTTTTCCTGGGCGACCTTGGCTCGAAGATAGCCGCTATCCGGCAACCGATCCGTGCCGACGATCGAAAGCGCGACGTGGTGTTTCACACCGGCCTCGATTTCCGCTGCCATCAGGTTCTTGCCCGCCGTCTGAAAGAATTCGAGCACGGCCTTATCCTCGAAGGATGGCGAGTTCGCGAGGTCGATCACCACCTCGGTATTCTTCAGTGCTTCCGCCAAGCCCTCTCCGGTGAGGGTATTGACGCCGGTTTTCGGGGCAGCAGCAATGACCTCATGCCCCTTCTTGCGCAGGCGCTCTGCAGTCTTGGAACCGATCAGGCCGGTTCCGCCGATAATCACGATTTTCATAAGATGCTCCATTTGCTGCGCGCCCAAGCGGTGCGCGTGGTTCAATAGGTGGATAGGTGAAGGCCTTGTTGAAGCTCGGGCTTGAAGGCCGAGCTGGACACAGCCTTCAAGGATGACGCTCTGGTTCGGCCTCAAATCATGCGGTCAGTAGTCCCAGAAGACCGGCACCCAACGAAAGGCGTTGCCCTCGACCGCGACATGGCCAACCGAAGGAAACGGCATATGAGTTGCCACCAGCAGTTCTCCGGTCGCTGCCAGTTCCTGCAAAAGCCGGACGCGAACGCGGGCAGCCTCCTCGGGGTCATGTTCGAAACCGTTGTGCCAGTCTGGGTGGTCGAACCCTACCGCGAACACGGCGTCGCCGGCAAACATCAGCCGGTCGTTGCCTGAGGCCACGCGGACCACGCTGTGCCCGGGGGTGTGGCCGCCGGTCCGAGAGACGACCACGCCCGGCGCCACCTCATGCTCATCCTCGAACAACCGCAGCTGGCTCTGGTACTCTTTGCTGAACCGCTTGGCGGCCGCCCGAAGCGCGTCCGGGAAGCCCGCCGGCATCGAGACGTGGGAGAAATCGGGCGACTCCCAAAATTTGACCTCGGCAGCGGCCACATGGATCCGCAGGTCCGGATTGAGCCGTTCCTTCACCCCGTCGACGAGCAGCCCGCCAACGTGGTCCATGTGCATGTGGGTGAGCACCACGTCGGTCACAGATGCAAGATCAATGCCGGCGGACTCCAGTCGCTTCATCAACTGCCCGGCCCGCGGCAGGTTCAAGTCCGGGTCCAACCCTAGCCCAGCGTCGATGAGTATGGTCTGCTCGCCGCTACGCACCACGACCACGTTCAGCGCCCAGTCGAAGGCGTCCGGCGGCAGGAACATGTCGCCCAGCCAGGCGGCCCGGGCGGCCGGGTCGGCGTTGTGGCCCAACATCGCGGTCGGGAGCGGTAGCACCCCATCGCTGACCACCAGCACGTCAATCTCGCCGATCCGCACCGCGTAGCGCGACGGAACCAGCTCTTCGGGTCCCGGTCTGCCGGGATGTGCGGTGTTGTCCAGTTTCATGCTTGCCTCCTGAGTGTTGTTGACCATCTGGTTCATCTTTGAAAACTCCTTTGTTCTAGCTTGCTGCTAGATCCTGGGTGGCTTACGCTTCCTGGATGGGAAGCGCCGTCATGCTGGTGAAGTCTTTAGCGATCGGCGACACACTCATTGCTGGCGTGTCCTCTGATGATCTATCGAAAGTGATTTGCCGCTGCGCCAGAACGATTGCTGCCGCTGTAGAGCAATTGCTGTTGACTCATACGCAGGATCGAGGCGGCCAGTAGCCAGCCGACCCATGGCGCGCGCTGCAGCACGCCCAGCTCATTCCAGGCATCGAGGGCGACGATGACCTGCAGCACCGGCGGCAGATTCTCCGCCTGCCGCAGCGCGCCGTTCCTTGAGCGACTTTCCAGCCGAATACACAGGATGGGTCGTGTAAAAGTGTGAGTTGACCGCTTTCGGTGGCGAGGCGACACTTGCAGCCTGCAGCAAGGCAGGAGGAAAACGATGGATGAGCCAGACCGCTGGCGCCACATGACAACCGCGCCGAAAAACGGCAGCAGGATGCTCGTCACGACCCGTCCGTCCGAACGGGGGCCGGCAGAAGTTGACCTCGCGTATTGGTCGAATGGCGATCAGTGAGGCTGGCGCGCCTCTGATTCCTCGCCCGGCCGCATCATCGAATACGCCGAGCCGGAATTGAAGTGCTGGATGCCGATGCTCTCTGCCAATCTCAATCGCACCTCCATGTCCTCACCCTGGGAGGGCGACAACGCCCAGCAGCTCGACGGGTCAGGGATTTAAGGACTCGATACCGGGAGCGACACTATTGGCTAGGCCTCGAGCGCACTTGGCTCATTGGCACGCGCAATATAGAAGAGGAAGTCATCGATCGAGCGGCGGGTGGCATCGGAAACGACTCAGATAATCGTGATTCCTGCGCGCTTACCGTAGCCTCTCAACTCCAGAAGAAGATTGGGGTTTGTGGCAACATCGATACAATCCAAAACATCGAAGCTGCTCTCTCGGACACGATCTCCAAAAGATGAGGCAGCTCGCTGGATCGCACTAGCGGGACGTCCAAATAAGGCCTTTGAAATCGGCAAATGCCGTATGCAGGGCCTGCGCCCACAGCTCGGTTTTTAGATAGCTCGACTTCGGTGTTTCGATCAAATTCGTGCGGGCAATCTTCCAGGCTTTGAGTCCGGCGAAAGTGATGGGATGCGGCTAAAACCTTCATCCAAAACCCGGCATCCAGGATGCTGTAATATTGCCTTAAACGCTTCTGCAGAACGGAGTCCACTTATCACTGCGAAGGTCATTCCATCGCCGTCATAAACGCCGGAACTTGTTGTTCGAAGAATTTCGAGAACGAGGCAATGCGCGGTGGCAGCGCCTGGTATGGAGGGTAATATAGGGTCAGCCACAAGTCCGGCGGCGACCAGTTCCGCAGGACATGGACCAGCCTTCCCGTGCGCAGATGCTCGACCACGTGAAACCTCGGAAGCATGGCAACCCCGGCCCCTTCAGCTGCCATATCGGCCAGAACACCTCCATTGTTGGCGCTGAACGCGCGGCCCGCCGATATCGTCGTACTGCCGCCGCCGTCCGACAAGGACCAAGTCTCCCGTTTGCTTTCGCCACTGTAGGCAAGGCAATCGTCGAGTGTCAGCTCATTGGGATGTTCCATTTCTTCAAATCGACTTCCTGGCGCAGCAACGAGAATGCGGCGCACGACGCTGATCTTCCGCCAGATCGTGAACTTGTCCGACGGAGCAGCAGAGATGCGGATCGCGAGATCGTAGTTGTCATCGATGATGTTTACGAGACCGTCCGTGAGGGAGATTTCGAAAGTGATCTTCGGATAGCGCTCCCTGAAGCCCGACAAGATAGGTGGCAGGATTTGCTGCCCGAACCAGGTCGGCGCACTGATCCGAAGCCGACCGTGATCGGCCTTGTGGGTGTTCATCACATCTTTGCGGGCATTTTCGAGCGCCTGCACCGCCGGTTGTATCTGGGCAGCAAAAATCGCGCCGTCGGTCGTGAGCGAGACCTGCCGCGTCGTCCGGACAAAGAGCTGTACGCCGAGGTCTTCTTCCAGAGCGGCGATTGCACGCGTGACAGCTGCGGGTGTCATGTCCAGTTCGCGCGCGACCTGCGCAAAGTTCCGCTTTTCGGCAGCCAGCAGAAACGTTCGGAGGGCCTTGTAGTCGTTCATTCTATTATTTCACCCAGCGCAATTCATTCGTAAGTTTTATTGCAATTCTGAGTGCTGATCAACTGGGGTAGTTTTCTAATCACACCAGACAAACGAAGTCAGCCACCGAAGGGCAAACATCATGATCAAGGAAATCAACGGACTGCATCACATCACGTCGATGGCATCTGACGCCCGTCAGAACAACACGTTTTTCACGGACACGCTTGGGCTACGCCGCGTGAAGAAGACCGTGAACTTCGACGATCCGAACGTCTACCACCTCTACTACGGCGACGAGGCTGGTACCCCCGGCACTGTCATGACCTACTTCCCATTCCCCGACGTGATGCGCGGCAGACCAGGCGTTGGCGAAGTGGGCGAGACGCAGTTCGCAGTCCCGAAAGGCTCCCTCTCCTTCTGGCAGGATCGTCTGACCGCTAAGGGAGCCGGTCTTCTCGAAGCCGACACCACCTTCGGTGCCAACCGCCTGCGGTTCAACGGTCCGGACGGTGAAGGTCTTGCCCTGATCGAAACGGCAGACGACGCCCGCACTGCGTGGAACGGATCCGGCATCGCCGACAGCGTCGCCATCCGTGGCTTCTCCGGCGCGCGTTTCCGCCTGCACGACACAGCCGCCACCGCTGAACTGCTCGGGTTCATGGGCTACCAGCGCGCCGAGAGGGAAGGTGATGTCACCCGCTTTATTATCCCAGGAGGAAACGGCGCCGACACGATCGATCTCGAGGCGCTTTCCCACACTCCTTTTGCACGACAGGGAGCAGGCTCGGTCCACCACATCGCCTTTGCCGTCGAGAACCGCGCCAAGCAGCTCGAAGTCAGAAAGGCGCTGATGGACACCGGCTACCAGGTCACTCCTGTGATTGACCGCGACTACTTCTGGGCGATCTACTTCCGTACCCCGGGAGGCGTGCTGTTCGAAATCGCCACCAACGAACCCGGTTTCGATCGCGACGAAGACACCGCGCACCTTGGCGAGGTTCTGAAATTGCCGGCCCGCTACGAGCCTTACCGTGCCCAGATCGAGGCTGGGCTTACGCCACTTGCAGCCTAATATTCCAACCAGGTCGCTTTCCGACAATCCAGCGTCCCAACGTTCAAGACGCGGAGCGATCCATGCCCCATTGCCTATCTTCAATCCAACGAAAAGGAAACACGAGATGTCTAACAAGCTTCAGGTCCTGACCCCCCAAAACAGCCAGATCATCTTCATCGACCAGCAGCCGCAGATGGCCTTCGGTGTCCAGTCGATCGACCGCCAGACCCTGAAAAACAACGTTGTGGGTCTTGCCAAAGCGGCAAAAATTTTCAACATCCCGACCACGATCACGACCGTCGAGACGGACTCTTTTTCTGGCAACACCTTCCCTGAACTGCTCGCCGTCGTCCCCGACAACGACATTCTCGAGCGCACCTCGATGAACTCCTGGGATGATCAGAACGTCCGCGATGCACTTGCCAAGAACGCCGCAAACGGCCGCAAGAAGATCGTCGTCGCTGGCCTGTGGACCGAGGTCTGCAACACCACCTTCGCACTCTCCTGCATGAACGACACCGACTATGAGATATACATGGTCGCAGACGCTTCCGGCGGCACCTCGATCGATGCACACAAATACGCCATGGACCGCATGGTTCAGGCAGGCGTCGTTCCGGTCACCTGGCAGCAGGTTCTGCTCGAATGGCAGCGCGACTGGGCACGCAAAGAAACCTACGACGCGGTCACCGCACTGGTGAAGGAGCATTCCGGTGCCTACGGCATGGGCATCGACTACGCCGTCACGCACGTTCACGGCGGCTCCGAGCGGGTCAGCCATGGCAAGCGGATCGGGCCGAACCCCGCGAAGTAAAGCCTGCATCGCTCCGGCAGGACGCCACCTGCCGGAGCGAATTGCTTCCCCCAAGCGAAGGTCTCCTCCATGAAAATCTATCTCCTGTCACTCGGTGCCGGCCTGCTGGTGGGCGTGATCTACAGCCTGCTCAATGTCCGCTCGCCTGCCCCGCCGGTCGTCGCCCTCATCGGGCTGCTCGGGATCCTTGTCGGCGAGCAGCTCCTGCCGCTGGCAAAAAGCATCTGGGCTCGCGAGCCTGCTGCCCTTTCATGGTATCATCAGGTAAAACCGCACATGTTCGGTCACCTCCCAAAAGGCGGGCTGAACGTCGTGGAAGTGACGCCTTCCCGGGAAGATCCGACATCGGAGAAAAGCTGATGACGACACGCCGCACATTCCTGGGCGCAGCTTCGAGCCTCGCCTTTTCACATCTGTTTTCACCGGCCAATGCCGCCGATCCCATCAAGACCGGAGCCGCTTCCATGCACGCAGACATCGTTCTTCACAACGGATTGATCACCACGCTTGATCGCGCAAATCCGAACGCCACTGCGATCGCCGTCAAGGACGGTCTCTTCATGGACGTGGGCACCGACAGCGAAGTCATGACACTCGCTGGACCTGACACGAAGATCGTCGATCTCAAGGGCAAGCGCGTCCTGCCTGGTTTGATCGACAACCACACCCACGTCGTGCGCGGCGGCCTTAACTTCAACATGGAGCTCCGCTGGGACGGCGTCCGCTCGCTCGCCGACGCGATGGACATGCTGAGGCGACAAGTGGCCATCACGCCCGCCCCGCAATGGGTGCGCGTCGTCGGCGGATTCACCGAACACCAGTTCGCCGAGAAGCGCCTGCCAACGATCGACGAGATCAATGCGATCGCACCCGATACGCCCGTCTTCCTGTTGCACCTGTACGACCGCGCATTGCTGAACGGCGCTGCTCTTCGCGCTGTCGGCTATACGAAGGACACCCCGAACCCTCACGGCGGCGAGATCACCCGCGATGCCAACGGCAATCCGACGGGGTTGCTGCTCGCCAAGCCGAATGCGGGCATTCTTTATTCGACTCTCTCCAAGGGGCCGAAGCTTCCTTTCGATTATCAGGTCAATTCCACCCGCCACTTTATGCGGGAGCTCAACCGGCTGGGCGTCACCGGGGTTATCGACGCGGGCGGCGGCTTCCAGAACTATCCGGACGACTACGCCGTCATCCAGAAACTCTCGGACGAAAATCAGCTCACGGTACGCCTGGCCTACAACCTGTTCACGCAGAAGCCGAAGGAAGAGAAGCAGGACTTCCTCAACTGGACACAGTCGGTCAAATACAAGCAGGGCAACGACTACTTCCGCCACAATGGCGCGGGCGAAATGCTCGTGTTTTCCGCCGCGGACTTCGAAGACTTCCGTCAACCGCGGCCCGAGATGGCTCCGGAGATGGAAGGCGAGCTTGAAGAGGTGGTTCGAGTGCTTGCCGAAAACCGCTGGCCCTGGCGCATGCATGCCACCTACGACGAAACCATCAGCCGATCCCTCGACGTCTTCGAGAAGGTCAACAAGGATATCCCGCTCGAGGGTCTGAACTGGTTTTTCGACCACGCCGAAACAATTTCGGACCGTTCGATCGACCGGATCGCAGCGCTCGGCGGTGGCATCGCGACCCAGCATCGCATGGCTTATCAGGGCGAATATTTTGTCGAGCGTTATGGTCATGGCGTTGCCGAGGCGACGCCGCCGATCAAGCGCATGCTTGAGAAGGGCGTCAACGTCTCCGCTGGCACAGATGCGACCCGTGTTGCCTCCTACAATCCTTGGGTCTCGCTTTCCTGGATGGTGACTGGCAAGACCGTCGGCGGCATGCAGCTATATCCCCGCGCCAATTGCCTCGACCGTGAAACGGCACTGCGCATGTGGACCGAAAAGGTTACCTGGTTCTCCAATGAGGAAGGCAAGAAGGGCCGGATCGAGAAGGGCCAGTTCGCCGATCTCGTCGTGCCGGATAAGGACTTTTTCTCTTGCTCGGAAGACGAGATTTCATTCCTGACGTCGGACCTTACCATGGTCGGCGGCAAGATCGTCTACGGTGCCGGCGACTTCAAGCCGCTCGACGAAAACGATGTGCCCCGTGCCATGCCTGACTGGTCGCCGGTGCGCAACTTCGGCGGCTATGCCGCCTGGGGCGAGCCGGAAGGGGCCGGCAAACGTTCACTTCGCCGCACGGCGATATCGGCATGCGGCTGCGCCAGCGATTGCGGCGTGCATGGCCACGACCACGCCCACGCCTGGACCTCGAAACTGCCGATCGCTGACCTTAAGGGCTTCTTCGGTGCGCTTGGTTGCTCGTGCTGGGCGGTGTGAAGGCAGGCCGCATCGTGCCCAGCGAATGGAATGGGCAGCGGGCAACCGCTGCCCCCGTTTCGACCTGCGCCAAGGCATTTTATTGCGATAATCGCAATTAAATCGAAAGTATTGATGCAATTGTTGGCGGCAATCTTTCCGGCCAGTATCGCTCCATCAGCCGCAATCAACGCCGATCGGCTTAATCGGGCAAAAATTACAGGAGCAGACATGATTGACCATTCTCCATCCACAAATCGCAACAGCGGTGCTCTTGCGGGAATCGTTGCCGCGCCTGCGACGCGGGTCGTCGCGCTTCTCGCGCTCTGTGCGGCCTATATCCAGGGACCGCTCGACAAGATCTTCGATTTCGACGGCGCACTGGCCGAGATGGAGCATTTCGGCCTGCATCCGGCCGGGTTCTTCGCGGTGGCAGTCATCACCTTCGAACTTGCCGCCTCGGCCATGGTCGTGTCGGGCTTGCTGCGTTGGATCGGGGCGCTGGCTTTGGCAATCTTCACGGTGCTCGCAACCTTCATCGCTCTCCGGTTCTGGGAAATGCCTGATGGCATGGACCGTATGATGGCCACCAATGCCTTCTTCGAACATCTCGGCCTCGCCGGCGCCTTCATCATCGTCGCAGCAATGGATCTGACCAAGGAAGCACGCAAATGAGCGCCGCAAAATTCTCCGGGGGCAGCTTCGCTCCCCTTGCACAGCCGGTCTTTGCAGTCCTCTGGGCCGCCACCGTCCTCGGAAATACCGGAAGCTTCATGCGCGACGTCGCAAGTTCCTGGCTGATGACTGATCTGTCCGCCGCGCCGGCGGCGGTCGCGTTGGTTCAGGCTGCCGGAACCCTGCCGATCTTCCTCCTGGCCATACCGGCGGGCGTCCTCACCGACATTCTCGATCGTCGCAAGTTTTTGATCGCGGTTCAGGTGCTGCTCGCCTGCGTCAGTATCACACTGATGGTTCTTGCCCACACAGGAATGCTCTCTGTCAGCGCCCTGATCGGCCTGACCTTCCTCGGCGGCATCGGTGCGGCGCTGATGGGACCGACATGGCAGGCGATCGTGCCTGAACTGGTTCAGCGCCAGGACGTCAAAAGCGCGGTCGCGCTCAACTCCCTTGGCATCAACATTGCCCGGTCGATCGGACCGGCGGCCGGCGGCCTGCTGCTTGCCGCGTTCGGTGCGGCAGTTACCTACGCCGCCGATGTCGCGAGCTATCTCGTGGTCATTGCCGCCTTGATGTGGTGGCCACGGGCGAAGAACGCCAATGACGCGCTTGCCGAAGGTTTCTTCGGCGCCTTCCGCGCCGGTCTTCGCTACACCCGTGCCAGCCGTCCGTTGCATGTGGTGCTGCTGCGTGCCGCCATCTTCTTCGCTTTTGCAAGTGCGGTATGGGCTCTGCTGCCGCTTGTCGCCCGGCAAATGCTCGGTGGCGACGCAAGCTTCTACGGCATCCTGCTCGGCGCAGTCGGTGCCGGAGCGATCGGCGGCGCCCTGGTGATGCCGAGGCTTCGCGAGCGCTTCGACGCCAACGGTCTGCTTTTGGGGTCCGCCATCGTGACTGCACTGGTCATGGGCGCACTGTCGCTTGCTCCACCGCAATCCCTCGCGGTCGTCATCCTTCTTTTCCTTGGCGGCGCGTGGATCACGGCGCTGACGACCCTGAACGGCGCGGCGCAGTCCATCCTTCCAAACTGGGTCCGTGGGCGCGGTCTGGCGGTGTATCTGACCGTATTCAACGGCGCCATGACTGCCGGCAGCATCGGCTGGGGTGCGGTCGGCGAGGCCGTGGGCGTCCGTATGACGCTTCTGATCGGCGCTGTCGGATTGCTGGTTGCAGGGTTCATCTTGCACCGCCTGAAACTGCCGGCCGGCGATACGGACCTGGTGCCGTCCAACCACTGGCCGGAGCCGCTGGTTGCCGAACAGGTTGCCCATGATCGCGGGCCGGTCCTGATCCTCATCGAATACAATGTCGAAAAACATCATCGCATCGCCTTCCTGCATGCGCTCGATGAGATGTCCCACGAAAGGCGGCGTGACGGAGCCTACGGGTGGGGCGTCACGGAAGACTCTGCCGATCCGCAGAAGATCGTGGAATGGTTCATGGTGGAGTCCTGGGCGGAACATCTTCGCCAGCACAAGCGGGTGTCGAAGGCCGACGCCGATCTTCAAGGCCAGATCCTTGCCTATCACTCAGGACCGGACAAGCCCGTCGTCCGGCATTTCCTGACAATCAACCGGCCCGGCACCGCATAAAGCAACCGCGAGAGGGCGGCCGCCGCTGCCTTCATTGTTGCAGAAATCGCAATTAAATCGAAACTATTGATGCAATTGCCGTGCATTGCCTTTGGCGGCAATGTATCTCCATCAGACGAACAGAGCGTCGCCTGAGGGCAAAACGACAGGATAGCAGGACGCTGAAATGAGCAGCAATTTCCATTCCACGCGCCGCGGCGCATTGCTTTCCGGCGCTGCCGCTGCGTTCGCACTTCCCACATCGTTTGGCTTTGCGGCCAACGCTGCCTCCACCACCACCCCAATCGAAGGAGATAATACGATGGGCTACATCACTACCAAGGACGGCGTGGAAATCTTTTACAAGGATTGGGGGTCGAAGGATGCCCAGCCGATTGTCTTTCACCACGGCTGGCCGCTCTCGTCGGATGACTGGGACGCACAGATGCTGTTCTTTCTCTCCAAGGGCTATCGTGTCGTCGCCCATGACCGCCGTGGTCACGGCCGCTCCGCGCAGGTCTCTGATGGTCACGACATGGACCACTACGCCGCCGATGCCTTTGCCGTCGTCGAAGCGCTGGACCTGCAAAATGCCGTCCATATCGGCCACTCGACGGGCGGTGGCGAGGTTGCACGTTATGTAGCCAAGCACGGCGAACCGACAGGCCGTGTCGCCAAGGCGGTCCTGGTTTCCGCAGTACCGCCTTTGATGCTGAAGACTGCTGCCAATCCGGAAGGCTTGCCGATCGAAGTCTTCGACGGCTTCCGTTCCGCGCTGGCAGCCAACCGCGCGCAGTTCTTCCGCGACGTCCCCGCTGGCCCGTTCTACGGCTTCAACCGCGAAGGCGCGACCGTAAACGAAGGCGTGATTCAAAATTGGTGGCGGCAGGGCATGATGGGCGGCGCAAAGGCGCACTACGACGGCATCAAAGCCTTTTCGGAAACCGACCAGACCGGCGACCTGCAGGCGATCACTGTGCCAACGCTGGTTCTGCATGGTGAGGACGACCAGATCGTGCCGATCGCAGATACTGCATACAAGGCCATCAAGCTCCTGAAGACCGGCACGCTGAAGACCTATCCCGGCTTCTCGCACGGGATGTTGACCGTCAATGCCGATATCCTGAACGCCGACCTCCTCGCCTTCGTCAAAGGCTAAACCTGTCAATCCGGGTGCGGCGTGTTGCCAGCCGCATCCGGACGACGTTGAAGCTACCATCCAATGGATTCCGGGAAAAAGCAGCCAAAGCTGAGATCGACGGCAAATGGCCGTGTGAGAGATGGCATCGCCACTGCTTAACCATGGAGCGTGTTAGTGTCGGTTGCGTGAGCGCCACTCGAACGGAGTGACCCCTACGGCCCTCGTAAAGTCTTCCACGAAAGTCTTCTCGTCCAAAAAACCGCACGTTTCGGCCACTCGGGCGATGGCTTCACCGGTCCTGCTCAGTTGTGATTTGGCCCTGCTGATGCGACATGCCGAAATCCATTCGAGGACAGATTGCCCAGTCGTCTTCACAAAGCCGAAATTGAGTTCATCCACCGCAAAACCGGTCGCTTCGGCAATATCATCGATCGATTTGTCGCCCGATAAGTTTGCAGCTATGTACATCTTGATGCGCTTTTCCTGCGTGGGAGATAGCCGGCCGGTAGTCGAAAGACGCTGGGCAGGCGACCGTCCGTAACGATGCGCGAGATGAGCGTTGAACGCCAGCCCGACATGCGGAAGCAGCGTGTCCCTCACCTCGTCCGGCATGTCGAACATCGGCATCAGAGCTGACCCAAGATTGCGGATGACCTGATCGTCAATCCCGCGACAGGTCGTCAGGTCATCAACATAGGGTTCTGCTGCTTCCTCCGCGAGCTCGACAAGATGCGCGCGCGGGATATGGAAGACGAGCGCTTCGAAATAACCGCGAACCGAAATTGCGGCACCATCTTTCATACTGATCAGGCAGATCGAGCCCTTCGGATACCTCTTCAAAGGTGCCGGAGGTCGGTCCGGCCAGATGTCGGAATGGTAGACATCGACGAGATAGAGCATGACCAGAAAGGCATCGTCCGGCGGAAGCAAGACCGGATGGTCTCCATTTTCATAAAAATGGCCAAGATGGACGACAGAGAGCGTCGCCTCGCGAAGAGGTCTGATCACCAGCGCCCTTGCTGCCTCGATACCAAAACATGCCGCAATTCTCTCGCTGGCCGTCAACGCTTCACTCACATTTGTCTCGATCGTCTTCGGTAGGGACTGTTCAGTTGTTCCGCAGAGATCCCGCGTTTTCTGGGTTTCTATACGTCTTTCGAACGTCTATCTTGTAGAAAAGCATCCTCGTCGAGGAGATTCGGCCGATTACCAGAACGCTGAGCGGGAGCTACCACGGTGGCCATATCCGGCATCCAGCGCCTTCGAGATGAAAGCAGTACGTCTTGGTCCTTGTTTCCACCAGTCAAAATCGATCTTCCGCTGGACACGTGACCGACGGGTTCGGGTGCCCTTTGAAGCAGTTGTCGATCAACCAGACCCTGATAGGCTCGGATATCGCGATCTTCCGCAAGGGAACGAGCGACATGCAGCTCGATCAGGTCGAGGCATCGCCAAGCGATCGAGGTTTTGTGGTCGGCGTATCTTCGCTCGGTGGCCACACGCGGCGCATCTTCCACGAACATCGTGCGACGATCCACGACTTCGCTGAGAACTCGATCTATATTCGCGATCTGTCGGAAAGCTACAAAGCAGATTTCAGCAATCCTTTCGATTTCGTGCTGTTCGAAATTTCGCCTGCGTCTCTCACCAGGATCGCCGATGAGGCGGAGCTGTCCGGCGTGACGTCGTTGTCAGCCGAAACCGCATCAAAGGATATTGTGCTTGCCAACCTCGCTCGCGCGCTGATCCCCGCACTCGAAAGACCGGAGGAAGCAAGCGCGCTGTTCGTCGATCAGATGGCGACAGCGATCTGCACCTACGTGGTCCAACGCTACGGCGGCCGGCCGGCTGTGACCGACAGCAGAACACGACTCCTTTCACGCTCGCATGAGGAACTGGCGAAAAGCATCCTTCTCGAGAACCTCGAAGGTGACATCTCGATCCTGGAAGTTGCGCAGGCTTGCGATCTGTCTCGCGGGTATTTCATTCGCGCATTTCGGGAAACAACCGGGATGACACCATATCAGTGGCTTCTTAGCGAACGGATAAATCGCGCCCGAGAATTGCTTCGAGCCTCGAACGCACCGCTTGCCGAGGTCGCTATCGCCTGCGGCTTTGCGGATCAAAGCCATTTCACCCGCGTTTTCTCAAATATCGTCGGCGTGACACCTGGCAACTGGCGCCGAAACTCCTAGTGCAATATGTCTGTTCAAATGCGATGCAGTTGCCCTGTCGGTTGAACGCGCCTGACAGAATTCGCTTACTCCTTATAAGACAAATTGAGCACTTCGCCTGCCACCCACACTTCGGACCGTCATTGTTTCGCTTCTGATGTCCTAACGCCTTGGAGGGAAACGAACGAGCGACACGCTCATCGACCTGCCCGGCGTAACATACTTATGGAACTTTCCGTCAGCCGTACAGCGGTCACTGGCACGGATAGCAACCACTCTCATCGTGTCGATACCATTGATCATCCCTCGGTGTTCAGGATGCTGTAAGCGACTGAAGGGACCGTTCGCGGCGGTAGATTGCCATTGTCGATGACGCATTGCACGCTGTCCGATTGGAAACCGGCCTGCCCGGATATCGGTATGGGGCGGCAACAATGATCATTCTATGGCCCCAGAATTCTTTTCATGGTGGCTCGCTGCATCGAACGTGGCGTCAAGCGATTTGAAAAGGCAACGACGTTATTCATGAACCCGGCGATCACGGACGCTTTCCCCTGAGAGAGCGCTCGCAGGCCGCTTTCGGCGACTGGACGGGGCTTCATTGTCAAAAGGCGGAGCATGGGTGAGACAGGAGCGCCGGCAGCTGTATCGAACCCCGTTTCGGTGTGCCCTGGGCAAAGGCTGGTGACGACCACGCCTTGCCGACGGAGCTCTTCATACAGGGCTTCTCCAAACGCCAGTACATAAGACTTCGTCGCCGCGTAAGCAGCAAAGGTGGGAACGGGCTGGAACGCCAAGAGACTCGCAATAAGAAGGATCTGGCCGGATCCTCGGGTTGCCATGTCACGCCCGAAAGCATAGCTCAGCTCGGTGAGCGCGGTGATGTTGAGCTGAATCATATCGGTGGTGCGCTCGATCGGCGTTTGCAGAAAATCGCCATGCAGTCCGTATCCGGCATTGTTCACCAGGATGTCGATCTGTATCGACCTCTCGTCCAAGCTGCTTTTTAAACGGGCAGCAGCACCAGGCGCGGCAAGATCGATTGGCTCCACAACGATATCGACGCCATGTTTGCGGCGAAGTGCGGCGGCGAGCTTTTCCATTGGCTCCCGTCGCCGGGCCGCGAGTACGAGATTGACCTTCTGCGCCGCGAGCAGTTCAGCAAATTCGAGGCCAAGGCCACTTGACGCACCAGTGATCAGGGCACGTTTTCCGGGGGCGCCATCAAATTTTTCCACAACGGAGATTTGCGTACCCGTATCAGCAGTGTGTTGCATTTGTTTTCCTGTCAATTAACTGGACCTTACCCCGATGTTTGATCGCCTTGGGGGTTGATGGCGAGTGGAGATATTCGAGCGGTTTCACCGCAGCACGACATTCAAAATGCGCTCGGCCAACTTTCCGAATGGCGGGCGCAGACGGCCGCCTCGATGGCCTCGCGCCGGCTGATCAGCGCCTTTCTCAGTTCAGCGAGATCGGCGCGACGACGGGCAAGTGACGGAGAACCGTCGCGCAGGAATGCGGCGCGCTGTGCCTCGAGAAGCGTCGTGAGCCGCGCGGCATCGGCAATTTTTGGGATGGCATTCATGATCGACTCTATGTCTAGGGTGGTCCTCTTCACGCACCGATTGCTTTCAGAATAAAGTGGATCTGATCACGCAGACCTTCTTCGGTATCTTCGCCGTCTCGGACCCCCTCCGCTATAAGAACAGGGTGGTAGAATGGCATGAGGGCGTTCATCAGAGATCGGGCGGCTTTCGCCGCATCAACACGAAACGCGCCTGTGTCGATCCCGTCATTTACGATCGTCTCGATGATCGCCACGAGATGCTTATTATGCGCACCGATGATCGCCCAGTTCTGTGCCGTTGCGGCGACAATCAGATCATGGACCGACTTCTCGTGGAGGAAGGTGTTTTTCCGTTCCTTGTGAAGCTGATCGAAAAGTTTTACGAGCTTCTCGTGAGGCGGCCCCTCCATCTGTGCAATCGAATCTGCGGACTGCATTGTTTGTCCGATGATGCGACCGCAAATCGCCGTGTTGATCGCCGCCCTTGAAGGAAAAAAGCGATATATATAGGCGCTGCTCATCCCGAGGTGGGATGCTATGTCGGCTACCGATGTCTTTTGGTAACCGATGCGGCGAAAGTGTTCTTCCGCCACATCGAGGATGCGCTCCCGCCAGAGATCGTTGTGAGTTTCTGTACGGGTGCGGGGGGCTCGTCGTCTTGGGCACAAGATTCCCTACTCCGCAGCCACTGCTATCGGCGGTTCGAGACGCTCAATCGCTTTCTCGTGGCTCTCTTCTTTCGTTGGCTTGATACGGAACCACACCGCGTAAAGGGCTGGAAGGAAGAGCAGTACCATCACGGTGCCTGCAGCCGTTCCGCCAATCAGTGTGTAGGCCATCGACCCCCAGAACACTGAATGGGTCAAAGGTATGAAGGCAAGGATCGCTGCAAGCGCGGTCAGGATAACAGGGCGTGTCCGCTGCACGGTCGCTTCAATGACAGCGTGGTAGTCGTCTAGACCCGCGGCCTGGTTTTCCTTGATTTGCTCTGTCAGGATCAGCGTGTTACGCATGAGGATGCCTGCCAGTCCGATCAACCCGAGAATGGCGTTGAATCCAAAAGGTTGATTGAACAGAAGCAACGTCGGGACCACGCCTGCAAGTCCAAGGGGCGCGGTCAACATGACCATCGTCATCGTCGACAGGCTGCGCACCTGGAGGATGATGACGATCAACATGGCCGCGACCATAAGCGGGAAGACCTGGACCAGTGCGACATTGGCCTTGAGCGATTCTTCGATGTTGCCGCCCATCTCAATGCGATATCCAACAGGAAGCGATGCGATGAGCGGTTGAAGCGCCTTCATGACCTGTTGCGAAACCTCCGGGGGTTGCGTCGCCTCGTTGATATCGGAGCGTATCGTGATCACCGGTGTGCGGTCGCGACGTTTCAGGATCGGTTCCTCGAACCGGATCTCGGAATGGCCGATCTGGTCAAGTGGAACCTGCCGGCCATCCCTGCTCATCAGCGAGAAATCACCAAGCTTTGAAGGATCAAGCCGGTTGTCACCTGCGCTTCGTGCGACAACAGGCACGTTACGGATGTTGTCGCGCACCTGCGTAACGGGAATTCCGCTCAGCAGCAACTGCATTTGCTGGGCCGCCTCCGAAGGTGAAAGACCGATCAGATTGAGCCGATCCTGATCGGGGATAAACCGCAGCACAGGCGTTCGGTTGCCCCAATCCCGGTTGGCCTGCCGGACATCAGGCACACCTTTCATAATTGCCAGGGCCTGCTCAGAAATCTTGTAGAGTTCATCCGGATCCGGTCCCGTGATCCGAAACTCGACCGGGAACGGCGTGTAGGGCCCGAATACAAGCTGCGTTACGCGCACAGACGCCTCAGGAACAAGCCCTTCCGAAACGGCGTCTCGGAGGCGGTGCTTCAAAGCCTCGCGTGCGTGAGCATCCGGAGTGAGCACAACGACCTTGGCGAAGGCGGGGTCGGGCAATTCGGGCGCCATGGCAAAGAAGAAGCGGGGCGCGCCCTGCCCTATATAGCTGGTGACAATTTTTGCCTCGGGCTGGTTTTGCAGCCAGCTTTCAACTTTCTCGACCGCAGCTGTCGTCGTCTCGATGCTCGTACCCTCGGGCATGCGAACTTCGACCAATACCTCAGGGCGATCCGATGTCGGGAAGAACTGCTGTTTGACGCCTCCCATCCCAACGACCGAGACAGCCATCATGATGCCGACCACGGCGCAGGTCATGAATTTGTGACGAACCGCAAACTCGATGAGCGAGCGCAGGCGGCGGTAGTTCGGCGTATCATAGATGGCGTGGTGTCCACCTTCGACCGGTTTGATGTCAGGCAACATCTTCACGCCTAGGTAGGGCGTAAAAGTCACCGCGACGATCCAGGAAACGATCAGTGCAAAACCCACGACCCAGAAGATGTTGCCGGCATATTCACCTGCGGTCGACTTGGCGAAACCAACAGGCATCAGTCCGATGATTGTGACGAGTGTGCCGGACAGCATCGGCGCCGCCGTGTGGCTCCAGGCATAAGCGGCCGCCTTGATGCGGTCCATGCCCTCCTCCATCTTCACCACCATGACCTCAATGGCGATGATGGCATCATCCACGAGAAGGCCCAGCGCAAGGATCAAAGCTCCGAGCGTGATGCGATCGAAGAACCGGCCGGTTTCCAGCATGATGAGGAAGACGACAGCAAGCGTCAGCGGCACAGCGAGCGCGACAACGATGCCGACGCGCCAGCCGAGCGCGACCAGACTGACGAACAGCACGACGCCAAGCGCCATGGCGAACTTGAGCATGAATTCACTGACCGCCTCCTCGATGTTGACGGCCTGATCGCTGACTTTGGTGAGCGTCATGCCAAGCGGCAATGTCTGGGCAATCTCGGAGGACCGCGCCTCAAGCGCCTTTCCGAGATCAAGACCATTGTAGCCCTGCTGCATCACGGCACCCAGCATGACTGTCGGCTCACCTTCATGGCGGATGATGTAGGTCGCGGGATCCTGATAACCGCGCCGCACATCGGCTAGATCGGAGAGCTTCAGCGTCCGTCCGGCCGCTACGATCGGCGTATCGGCAATCGCCTCCACGCTATTGTAGGCTCCGTCGAAACGGATGAAGACCTGTGGCCCACGCGTGTCGATCGAGCCGGCGGGCGTGACTGTGTTCTGTCTTTGCAAAGCTGCAGCGATATCCTGGGCGGAAATTCCGAGTGTCGCGAGCTTGGCATAGGAAAATTCGACGAAGATCTGTTCGGGGCGCTCTCCGAGAATGTTGATTTTCTTGACGCCCGGAACGTGCAGGAGATCCTGACGGATGACCTCCGCCTGCCGAACGAGGTCGCGCATCGGCATCCCCTTCGCCTTCAGGGCATAAAGGCCGAAGCTCACGTCGGAATATTCATCATTGACAAAGGGACCAATGACTCCAGGCGGAAGATTTCGGGCTTCGTCGCCAAGCTTCTTGCGAGCCTGATAGAACTCTTCTGCGACCGCGCTTGCCGGAGTATTGTCCTTCAGTGTCACCGTGAGGTAGGCGTAGCCTGGCCGTGTCGTCGTTTCCACACGGTCATACCAGGTGAGTTCCTGAATGCGCTTCTCAAGGGGCTCGGCGACAAGGTCCTGCATTTCGCGCGCGGTGGCACCTGGCCAAACGCTGGTCACTGTCAGTGTCTTGATGGTGAACGAGGGGTCTTCGGCGCGCCCTAACTTGACGAAGGCGTAGGCTCCTGCGGCGGCCAACAGAACGATGAAGAATAACGTGATGGCGCGTTCGCGAACGGCAATGGCGGAAAGATTAAAACTCATTTTTTCACCTCTTGCTGAGAGGCAATCCTGACAGCCGCGCCATTTTCGAGAAGATGCGCGCCCAGCGCTACAACCTGCTCACCAATACCAATGCCGGTAACAAACGCCGTCTCCTCGCCGATCTGCTTGATTTCGACCCGGGTGAACTTCACGGTGGAGGTACCGCTGTCGACAACCCACACACCTGTCCGGCTACCGTCATCCAGGATAGAGCCTACGGGAACACCGACCTCCGACTGCCTGTCCGCGTCCAGAATCTTAATCGTCACCGTCGAACCGAGCGGGGCAGAGGCGGCAGCACCATCGAGAACGTAGCGTGCCTCGTAAGTACGGGTCTGGGGATCGGCAGCATCCGAAATCTGCCGCAGGCGGGCTTTCCCGCTGAGCCCGTCGCCTCCGTAGACACTGGCCTCCGCCTCGGACCCTACTCGGGGGCGTAAAGTCTCAGGGAGCCAAACAACGGCTTCCCGCGGTCCAGCCTGCGCGAGTTGAACCACCGTCTGGCCTGCAGCCACGACTTGCCCAGGATCTCCAAGCGTATTGACGACAGTTCCGTCAGAGTCTGCAAATAGGACCGTATAGGCTGCTGCATTTTCTGCGACTTCAGCGTCGGCTTCAGCTGCGGCAAGCTGTGCAGAGGCCGTGTCTAGAGCTGCCTTTGCCTGTTCGTAACGCTGCGGAGTGGCAGCCAATCCATTTTTCACCAGAGCCGCATAGCGTTTCTCGTCTGCCTGTGCCTGGATCAGGACAGCACGCGCTGCGGTAACCGTATTGCGCTTCGCTGTCAGCGCGAGCTGGAGATCGGTTTCGTCGATCCGCATCAGGGCCTGCCCCTGTCTCACCTGCTGACCCGCATCCACCATGCGCTGGACGATTTTGCCCGGAACCCGAAAGCCGAGGTCGCTCTGTACACGCGAAGCGACCGTGCCGGTAAACGAGCGTTCCGCCGTTTCAGTCTTCTTTGCTTCCGCTACCCGAACCAGTGGTGATGCAGTCCTTGGGTCTGCAGCCTCAGCCTGGCGTTCGGGCGTTTCGAAAACCACGAAAAAGGATGCGGCCCCCGCCGCTGCCACGAGACCCACGAAAGTCAGGATATGTTTGCGTTTCATTTTAAGTTCTCTTCTTGACCAGCGACGTGGATGAATTAGATTGCGATCTAACTCTATTTGCGCTATAGATGTCAAATGAAATCTAATCGGAGATCGATATGAGAGTGAGCCGCGCACAGGCCGAGGAAAATCGGGAGACCGTGATCAACGTCGCCAGCCGTCTCTTTCGAGAGCACGGCTTCGATGGGATTGGCCTCAAGGATCTGATGAAGGGTGCCGGCCTTACACAAGGTGGGTTCTACAAGCAGTTCTCGTCGAAGGACGATCTTGCAGCTCAGGCCTCCAGGCGCGCGATGGAGAGCGCTACCCGCAGATGGTCGACGGCTGCAAGAAGCCCCAGTCCGCTTGAAGCAGTTATAGGTTTCTACCTCTCCGCGGGCCATCGTGGAGAAATGGCCGAAGGTTGCCCTGTGGTGGCGTTGGGATCAGACGCCGCCCGTCAAAGCGAAGAGGTAAGGCGTCCATTCGAGGATGGGATCCGGGCTCACTTCGAGGTGCTGGATGAACTGATGGGTGACGCCAGGAGTTCCAATCCCAGCGCCAAGTCGATGGCGATACTGTCGCTGATGGTGGGTGCCGTCACGCTATCCCGTATCATGGGGGATGAGAATTTGTCCCAAGGCATCCTCGACGCAGCCGCTGGCGAAGTCAGACGCATTGCACGCGGTGAAAGTGACGCCTGAAGAGCTGGCTGTCGCCCTGAAGCTTATCGGTGGATTCGATTATCCGGCCCAAACCACAAGGCCCGAGCTCTTCTGTAGACCGGATGTAGGGCAAACAACTGCATGCTTTGAGAACTGGTACCGGCTGCGTCGCCGGCCGCCAGTCTGGAGGCGTGCCTAATTTCAAAGAAACACAGGTGGAAAACCTATGCGCCGTATCGTTGTAACAGGAATGGGAGCTGTAAGCCCCCTTGGAGCGAATGTGGGTATCTCCTGGTCGCGCCTTCTTAAAGGTCAGAGCGGGATTCGGCGACTGGGTGACGATATCGTCGGGGATCTTCCGTCCAAGATAGGCGGAGTAGTCCCCTCAATCGCTGAAGATCCCGAAGGAGGCTTCGACCCGGACAGGGTGATGGCTTCGAAGGATCAACGCAAGGTCGACCGATTTATAATCTTCGCACTGGCGGCCGCTGAAGAGGCGCTCACCCAGGCGAGGTGGAAGCCAATTTCCAACGATGACCGGTTGCGTACCGCGACGATCATCGCTTCGGGCATCGGGGGTTTCCCTGCGATCACTGAAGCGGTCCGCACCGTCGATCAACGCGGTGCACGTCGTCTTTCGCCTTTCACCGTGCCGTCGTTTCTCGTCAACCTCGCCGCGGGACAAGCTTCGATTCGTTTCGGCTTCAAAGGTCCCATTGGCGCGCCAGTGACAGCGTGCGCGGCCGGTGTCCAGGCGATCGGTGATGCCGCGAGAATGATCCGGGCAAATGAAGCCGACATTGCCTTGTGCGGCGGGACGGAAGCCTGCATGAACATCGTCAGTCTCGGGGGTTTTGCTGCCGCGAGATCGCTGTCCACGGGCTTCAACGAGGCTCCCGTTCGTGCATCTCGTCCCTTTGATACGTCACGCGACGGTTTCGTCATGGGCGAAGGCGCCGGCATGCTGGTCATTGAAGCTTTAAGCCATGCGCTTGCTCGCGGCGCCACGCCGATCGCCGAACTCGTCGGATACGGCACGACGGCCGACGCCCACCATATCACCTCCGGTCCCGAGGACGGCAATGGTGCGCGCAGAGCCATGGAGATCGCCATTGCGCAGGCCGAAATAAACCCGCGTGAAATCGGCCATCTGAACGCGCACGCGACCTCGACACCGGTCGGCGATCTCGGCGAAATCAGGGCCATCAAGAGCGTTTTCGGTTCCAACAATGCCATTGCTGTCAGCGGGACGAAATCAGCGACAGGACATCTGCTTGGTGCGGCCGGTGGGCTGGAAGCAATCTTCACAATCATGGCACTCAGGAACCAGATCGCGCCGCCGACCCTGAACCTGAATGCTCCGGACACGGAAGCCGACGGTATCGATTTCGTCGCGCACGAAGCGCGGCGGGTAGAGATGAAATACGCGATCTCAAATGGCTTCGGCTTTGGCGGGGTCAATGCCAGCGCCGTATTCGGGCGCTGGCCGGAAGGGAGCATCGGCCGGTCACCCTTCGTTAGTTGATGCGAATTCTCGCCGCGATAATGATGTTAAGCCGCGTCGACGGGATCAAATGTAAGGACAGTTGCGCATGCTGAAACAGTTTTGAGATAAATGGCGGCATTGGCTCTTCTTGTCATCGATGACTTGCACGGAGATTATCTGACCCGGCTGGAGACGCGATTAGCCGGCTGGAAACTGTCGTAGCCGAACTGGCCGACTTCCATCCAAGGGGAGTTGACGAAAAGACGCCGGAGTGGCGAGTGATGGCATTTGCCAGCCATCGTCCACCTCGGTGTAACAGCAACGCGGGCGCGGGGCGGCTAGCGTACTGAACGCGTGCTGTAGTCAGCGCACTCAGTGCATGACAAACGGCGTGAACATTATGTTTCCCCCCAACCAGTTCTGCCAGTGCGTCTTCAAGTTCCTGAAGGTGTATGAGCGCCATCTTGAGCCGCGTGCTCCCTGCGTCGGTAAGCAGAAGTCTGCGTGCTCTACTATCTTTAGGATCCGCCGAACACGATCACCCAGTTCCGTCTCACCAGTGGTGTGAGGTTCGCTGCAATCGTGGAGGGGGCGCGAGGCCAAGCATTCGCGAGAGATCTGCTGCTCGTGGCGAGCCCGCGTCGGCAATTGCTGCGAGCATCGCCGTGGTGCCGGGTTTCGGGCGGTACAAGATCGAGCCGCTGGCCAATGGCGAAAAAATCGTCGAGCTAGCAATGACAAAGGGTCGAACAGCCTGATTTTTAAGCCAATTTGGCGCTTGACACTTTTTTAGGCGCTCCCTATGTTTTTTTGAACCAAATGGTAAAAAAAGGGGAGCTAATCAATGACCAAAGACATCTTGATTTCACGCCGTGCGGTGATCGCATCGGGCATTGCCCTGGGGGTCAGCTCGTTCGCGCCGCTGGCAAGAGCGGCCCCGATGAAGGTTGCGGGCATTCATGCCTCGCCGGTCGAGAACGCTTGGAATTCCTGTCTGCATAAAGCCTTGCAGGATGCAGCCAAGGAAGGTGTCATCGAATATGTTTTCTCCGAAGGAGTTTCCGGCACCGACTATCCGCGCGCCATGCGCGAATATGCCGAACAGGGCAACAAGTTGATCATCGGCGAGGCCTATGCCGTCGAAAAAGAAGCGCGGCAGGTGGCCGCCGACTATCCGGACACGGCTTTTGTGCTGGGTTCGAGCGGCGCTGAGGCCGGCGGCAATTTCGGCGTCTTCGGAACCTGGAACCATGACGGCGCCTATCTTGCCGGCATGCTGGCCGGCAAGATGACCAAATCCAATATCGTCGGTTCGGTAGGCGCGATTCCGATCCCCGAAGTCAACATGCTGATCAATGCCTTCGCGGAAGGCGTCAGGGCCGTCAATCCTGATGCAAAGCATCTGGTTTCTTTCATCGGCACCTTCTTCGATCCGCCGAAGGCCCGCGAAGCCGGCCTTGCCCAGATCGACGCCGGCGCCGACATTCTTTTCGGCGAGCGCATCGGCACAGCGGACGCTGCGAAGGAACGCGGCATCAAATCGGTGGGCTCGCTGATCGACTATACGCCGCGCTATCCGGACACCGTGTTCGCCAATGCCATGTGGTACTTCCGCCCGATCCTCAATGCGGCAATCGCCGATGTCGCAGCCGGAAAGCCGGTCGGCAAGAACTACACCCTTTATGGCCTGATGAAGGAAGGCGGCAGCGATATTGTCTTCGTCAAGGGGGTGGCACCGGCCGACGCCGAAGCTGCGATGGAAGCCAAGCGGGCGGAAATAAAGGCTGGCACCTTCGAAGTCCCGAAGATGATGGACGAGCCTAAGTAGTTCGACCGATGCGCCGTGACGCGACCGACCTGGCACAGGCGATCAGGAATGGCAGCCTGACCTCTGTCGAAGCGATGCAGGCCTCGCTTGCCTCGGCGGGAAACCATAAAGCCCTCGGAACTATTGCTCATCTCGACGAAGCGGTGGGCATGGCGTCGGCCGAAGCCATGGATCAAGAACGGCGCTCGGAGCCGGGCCGCTTTGCTTCCCGGCCGTTTGCCGGCGTGCCGACGCTGGCGAAGGATCTGGGCGGGCCTTTTGAAGGCTTGCCGGTAACGGCCGGGTCCCGTCTCTTCGAAAGAGCCGGCAGCGAGCCGGATTCGGATCTCGCCAGCCGCTTCCGCGAAGCGGGTTTCTGTCTGTTCGGGGTGACGACAAGCCCGGAATTCGGCCTTTCGCTGGCGAGCGAACCGGCGGCTGGGCCGATCTGCCGCAACCCGCTCGATCCGGCGCGCACGCCCGGCGGTTCCTCCGGCGGCGCCGCGGCGGCGGTCGCAGCCGGCATTGTAGCGATTGCCCACGCAACGGATGCCGGCGGTTCCATCCGCGTGCCTGCGGCGTGCTGCGGCCTTGTCGGCCTGAAGCCAAGCCGCGGCGCCATGCCCGCCGGCCCATCCTTCGGCAATCATCTCGGCGGCATCGCCAGCGAACTTGCCGTCTGTCGCTCGGTGCGCGATACAAAGCTGATTTTCGATAGGCTGCGTGGCAAGGCAAAGGGACCGTTCCCCGATCCGGAGACCGTGGCGGATAGAGGCGGCCGGTTGCGGGTCGGCCTGCTTTCAGAGACCGGCTCAAAATATCCGACGGATGGTCAGCGGCTCGAAGCAATCAAGGATGCTGCGCGCACGCTGGAGGCGGATGGACATCAGATCGTCTCGCTCGGCTGGGCCAAATTCGAGCAAAGCGTCGATGCCAGCGCTCGCGCGCTCGGCGACATCATCGCAGTCAATCTCGCTTCCTTCATCGATACGCTCGAACTCGATACTTCACGCGCAGAGCCTTTGACCCAGGCATTCATTGAACGCGGGCAAGCGCTCACGGGACAGACACTCTGGGCTTCGCTGAATGGCGCCGTGCACACCAGCCGCGCGCTTTGGATCATCTTCGACAGGGTCGATTGCCTTTTGATGCCGATGCTTACGAAGGCGCCCCTTGCGATCGGGTCATTTCCGTTCGATCATGGCGATACCGAGCTGCAGCTCGAGCGGATGGCTGCCTTTGCTCCACTTGCCTCTCTCGCCAATATTTCAGGATTTCCGGCCTTGACCCTGCCCTTTGGAACCGATGCGGACGGCTTGCCACTGCCGGTCCAGATCATGGCTCCGATGGGCCACGAGCCGCTTTTGCTGTCGCTCGCTGCACGATTGGAGGCCGAGGACCGCTGGCAGCATCGCTTTCCGGTGGCAGGGCTTGCAGCATGACAATTCCGGTTCTCGAAATCCAAGGCGTCAGCAAGCGCTTCGGCACCAATCTGGCCAATGACGACATCTCGCTGACGCTTGCCCAGGGCGAAATCGTAGCCCTGCTTGGCGAAAACGGCGCGGGAAAGACCACGCTCATGAGCATCCTCTTCGGTCATTATATGCCCGATGCCGGTCGGATTCTGATCGACGGTGCCGAACTCCCGCAGGGCAAGCCCCGCGCCGCGATCCGCGCCGGCGTCGGCATGGTCCACCAGCATTTCTCGCTGGCGCCCAATCTGACCGTTCTCGAAAACGTCATGACCGGTACGGAAAATCTCTGGTTCTGGCGTTCGGGCACATCGGCCGCGCGCAAAAAGCTTCTCGCCATATCTGAGCGCTTCGGCCTCAGGGTCGATCCGGACGCGCGTCTTGGAGACCTGTCGGTCGGCGAGCAGCAGCGCGTCGAGATACTCAAGGCGCTTTATAGCGACGCCCGCATCCTGATCCTGGATGAGCCAACGGCGGTACTGACCAATATCGAGGCCGAAAAGTTATTCACGACGCTGAAGGAAATGGCCCGCCAAGGCCTGTCGCTGATCTTCATCTCCCACAAGCTCGATGAGGTGATGGCTGCGGCCGACCGTATCGTCGTCTTGCGCAGCGGCAGGATGGTTGCCGAACGCAGGGCTTCAGAAACCAGCAAGGCCGAACTCGCCGAGCTGATGGTCGGCCGCCGCGTAATGCGGCCGGTACGCGAGCCATCGACGCCCGGCACGGTTGCGCTGGAGGCCGCCGATGTCACGGTGAAGATCGACGGCGTCGAGCGGCTGAAGGCCGTCAGCTTCCGTCTGCGCGAAGGCGAGATCCTCGGCATCATCGGTGTCTCGGGCAATGGCCAGGCGGCGCTGGCGCATCTTCTCTCCGGCACGATCTCGCGTTCATCCGGCGACCTCCTGCTTTTCGGGGAACCTATCGGCAATCTCGGCGTCGGCGATGTCGTCGATGCGGGCATTGGCCGCATCCCGGAAGACCGCAACGAGGAAGGCGTGATCGGCGAAATGGCGATCTGGGAAAATGCCGTGCTGGAGCGCATTTCCTCGCCGGCGTTTTCGCAACGTGGATTTGTGAACCGCAGGGCAGGCATGGCCTTCGCCAAGGAGATCATCGACCAGTTCGACGTCCGCGGCGGCAGCCCTGCAAGCCGCGCGCGGCTGCTTTCGGGCGGCAATATGCAAAAGCTTATCCTCGGGCGCAATCTGCATCGGCGCCCGCGCATCTTAATCGCCGCCCAGCCGGCGCGCGGCCTCGATGAAGGTGCGGTGGCAGCCGTACATGCGCGTCTTCTGGAGGCCCGCCGGCAAGGGACCGCTGTGCTTTTGATCTCGGAGGATTTGGACGAGGTGATCGCGCTTGCCGATCGCATCCAGGCGATCGTGGGCGGCAGGCTTTCGCCACCGGTCGAAGCGGACGTCGCGGATGCACGCGAACTCGGACTGATGATGGCCGGCGAATGGCAGCAATCCCCAGAGGCCGGTCATGCGGTTTGAGCGTCGCGAGCATCGTCCACTTTATCTCCTCGTCCTGACGCCGCTGCTCGCCGTGGTCGCAGCGCTGGCACTCTCCGGCATTTTGATCGCGATTGCCGGTGCACCGGTATTCGAGGCCTATTGGCGCATCCTGACGGGCGCCTTCGGCTCGCGGCTTTCGGCAACCGAGACATTGACGCGGGCCACGCCGCTGATGCTAACCGGGCTTGCCGCCGCCGTCGCCTTCCGGGCAAGACTCTGGAACATCGGCGCCGAAGGTCAGTTTTATCTCGGTGCCATCGCGGTTGCCGCAGCGAGTGCCAAGCTGTTTGGCAATCTCCCGGCTCCGGCTCTTATTCCCTTGCTGCTGCTTGTCGGTGCCGTTGCAGGCATGGTCCTGATCCTCATTCCGCTATGGCTGCGCCTGCGCTTTTCGGTCGATGAGGTCGTGACCAGTCTGCTCATGAACTTCGTCGCCCTGCTCTTCGTCTCGATGCTGATCGACGGGGTGCTCAAGGATCCGCTGGCTTTCGGCTGGCCGCAGTCGCAATCGGTCAGCGATCACGCCATGCTGCCGAAGCTGATTGCCCGCTCCCGCCTGCATATCGGCCTTGCGATCGCGATTGCGCTGGCGATCAGCGTCCATTTCATCCAATCGCGTACCGTGTTCGGCATGCAATCGCGCGCCGCCGGGCTCAATCCGGCCGGCGCTGTTTTCGCCGGCGTTCCGCTTGGCAGAACGCTGGTGAAGGTCGCCTGCCTGTCGGGTGGGCTTGCGGGTCTGGCGGGAGCGATCGAGGTCATGGGCGTCAAGGGTTATGTGACGACCGACCTGTCGCCCGGTTTCGGCTATTCCGGCATCGTTGTCGCGATGCTTGCCAACCTCAATCCACTCGGCGTCGTCTTCGCCGCCATTTTCACGGCTATGATGTTCGTGGGCGCGGATGGCATGAGCCGTGGTCTCGGCATCCCGACCTATATCGCCGATGTCACGGTGGCGCTGTCGCTGCTGACGATGCTGATCGCATTGTTCTTTACACAATACAGGATCCGGCGATGATGCAACTGTTCGACATCATCGCTTCCGCCGGGCTCTGGGCGGCAATCTTGCGGATCGCCACGCCGCTGATTTTTGGCACGCTCGGCGCACTGCTGTGTGAACGGGCTGGCGTGCTCAATCTCGGCATCGAAGGCATCATGACCATCGGCGCGATGATCGGCTGGCTTTCCGTCTATCACGGCGCCGATCTGTGGACCGGCCTGCTGATCGCTGCGGTGGTCGGCGGGGTCTTCGGCCTGCTGCATGCGGGCCTGACGGTATCGCTGGGCCTGTCCCAGCATGTCTCCGGTCTTGGCGTCACGCTGTTTGCCTCCAGCTTCAGCTATTATGTCTTTCGGCTGATCGTGCCGCTTGCCAATACCCCACCCACCGTCGTGCCGTTCCAGCCGATCGCCATTCCTGGCCTCTCGACGCTGCCCTTCATCGGGCCGGCCCTCTTCACGCAGACGGCGCCGACCTATCTCGCGATCGCCATTGCCCTGCTGATGGCCTACATCATCTTCCGCACACCCGTAGGGCTTGCGATCCGCATGACCGGCGAAAATCCGCATGCGGCGGAAGCACAGGGTGTCAATCCGATGAAGGTACGCTACGGCGCAGTGGTTGCTGGAAGCGCGCTGATGGGAATGGGCGGTGCCTTCCTGACGTTGTCGGCGTTCAACAGCTTCTTTCCCACCATGGTGCAGGGACGAGGCTGGATCTGCATCGCGCTCGTTGTCTTCGCCTCCTGGCGGCCGGGCCGCGCGCTGTTCGGTGCCCTGCTCTTTGCCTTTTTCGATGCCTTCCAGCTTCGGCTGCAAACCGCGCTGAGCGGGCTCGTGCCCTATCAGCTTTTTCTGATGACTCCCTATATTCTTTCCATCGCCGCGCTTGCCGTCATGGCCCGCCGTGCCCGCGTCCCGCAGGCGCTGATGCAACCCTATCGCCGCGGCGAACGTTGAAACCGCTCGCATCCAATGAGGCTCCGATGTTCGATCTGATCGTCAGAAATGCAAATCTCGCCGATGGCCGAACGAGCATCGATATCGGCATCCAGGGCGGCAGGATCATCGCTCTCGAGCGCAGTCTTCAGGCGCAAGCGGGCGAAGAAATCGACGCGACCGGCCGGCTGGTCAGTCCTCCTTTCGTCGACCCGCATTTCCACATGGACGCCACCCTGTCGCTCGGACTGCCGCGCATGAACGTATCCGGCACCCTGCTCGAGGGCATCGCGCTCTGGGGAGAGTTGCGCCCGATCGTGACGAGGGAGGAACTGGTCGATCGTGCGCTGCGCTATTGCGATCTGGCAGTGACGCAGGGGCTGCTCTTCATCCGCAGTCATGTCGATACTAGCGATCCCAGACTTGTTACCGTCGAGGCGATGATCGAGGTTCGCGAAAAGGTCGCGCCCTATATCGATCTGCAGCTGGTCGCCTTCCCCCAGGACGGCTATTACCGCTCGCCGGGCGCGATCGACGCGCTCAACCGTGCCCTCGACATGGGAGTCGATATCGTCGGCGGCATCCCCCACTTCGAACGGACGATGGGCGAAGGTACGGCTTCGGTCCAAGCGCTGTGCCGCATCGCCGCTAATCGCGGCCTGCCGGTCGACATGCATTGCGACGAAACCGACGATCCGCTCTCACGCCATATCGAGACGCTGGCCGCCGAAACCATCCGCTTCGGCCTGCAGGGACGCGTCGCCGGCTCGCATCTGACCTCGATGCACTCGATGGACAACTACTACGTCTCCAAGCTGATCCCGCTGATGGCGGAGGCGCAGATCAACGTGATCCCCAACCCCTTGATCAACATCATGCTGCAAGGCCGGCACGACACCTATCCGAAGCGCCGCGGCATGACCCGCGTGCGCGAATTGATGGATGCCGGCCTCAATGTCTCCTTCGGGCACGATTGCGTCATGGATCCCTGGTACTCGATGGGATCGGGCGACATGCTGGAGGTCGGCCACATGGCGATCCACGTCGCGCAGATGGCCGGCATCGAGGACAAGAAGAAGATCTTCCATGCGCTGACGGTCAACTCGGCAAAGACGATGGGCCTTGAGGGCTATGGCCTGGAAATCGGCTGCAACGCAGACCTCGTCATCCTCCAGGCGCAGGATGCGCTGGAAGCGCTGCGGCTGAAGCCGAACCGGCTCGCGGTCATCCGGCGCGGCAAGGTCATCGCCCGTTCGGCGCCGCGCATCGGCGAGCTTTTCCTCGATGGACGCCCTGCAAGGGTCGATGGCGGCCTGGATTACGCACCTCGCCATTGAGATGCTGGCCTGCACAATACAGAAGGCGCGCCTGTTGCCCCAGAGCAGGTCGTGCAATTGGCCTCAGCCACCGCTCCGTTACCTTGTCGCCCGGCCAGAGATTCGGTCCATGGGGGCGTCGATATCGAGCCTTGCATCACCGTCATCGGGTGGCGACGGGTGTGATTGCCCAGACTGGAGATGGACAGGAACGGACCGACTCGCGGAAGTGGTTCGGGACCTCCTGAAGCATCGGGCTGGCAAGATGACAGCCGGAGATGTGGTGCTGCTTACGACCGAGCTCGAAATCGGTCGAACAACAGTACCGTCTTATCAAGCTGTTTCGGGCCGGTGGGACGTCATGTCGCTGGCGTAACGCTAACACATTCATCCGAGATCGCCGCCTTGAGGCGGAGTTGAACCGGCAACTACCTCTTTACGAGGTCCCCTATGGCGCGAAAGCAAAACCCTACCACCCCAGCCGGGCTGATATCTTGCTTGCAGCATCTCTCAGCAGAACAATGTAGCGATCAACATCGCTCTTTTGCGTACGGAATGCAGGAGCACCTACATTCACCGCCGCGATCACCGACCCGTCGAACGCCAGAACCGGCACGGAGACGGAAACCAGTTGCTCGCTCACTTCGCCGTAGCTCACACAAAATCCCTGGCGGCGGATCTTTTCCAATTCGGCGATCAGCTTGTTGCGATCCGTGATCGTGCGCTTGGTCAGACGCGGCAAGGCTTCCGGGATCATTTGCAACTGCACCTGGGGATGGAGAAACGCGAGGAGGACCTTGTACGAGCCGGCAGTCAGGGGCCGTCGGCGACCGATCATCGCCTGAACGCGCAGATCTCGCATCGGCTCGAACTTGGCGATGCACAGGGATTCCCCATTGTCGATGATACGCAGTTGGGTCGTTTCGTTCGCCTTCTGGCCGACCTCTTCCAAAATCGGATTGGCGATGCGAACCAGATCGACCTGCGTCGATGCAGCAGTCCCGAGCACGATTGCTGTCGTGCCCAAGCGATAGGTGCCCGTTTCGCTCTTCCTGACGAGGCCCCGCCGTTCCATTGTGCGTAACATCCGCAATATTCTTGGCTTGGTCTCCCCTATATTCTGCGCAATCTCCGTCAGCCTGACATCCGGATTCTTGGCGACGTTCAACAGGACGTCGATGCAGACATCAACGGCTTGTACTATATCACTTTTTGCCGTAGATCCGTCGTCCATCGAGCCTCTATTCCTTCCAAACTTCGGGCGCCATAGAGGCTCAAAATCCTCATTACGTCTACCGTAACACGCTCGTTTTCCATTTGACAGTCCCCTTTCACGCCCTTTACCAATTTGGGCCAAGAGTGGACGGGAACCCACTCATTCCGACCGATACGGGGGTCGGCATCAAACAGTAACTGGGATTGGAACGATGACCGCAAAGACATTGAAGCGTGCAGCGATTACGCTGTTCGGCATGATTGCTGCTCCTGCCATGGTCGCTGCGCAGGAGACGCCGTTGACGATCGGCATGTCGACCACGCCGACGACACTCGATCCCCATGAGGATAGCTCCGCACCCAACAATGCAACCTCCCGGCACATCTGGGATAGCCTGATCAACCTCACAGGCACGTCGGCAAACAAGCCGGAACTAGCAATCGAGTGGAAGACTGTCGATCCGACGCATTGGGAGTTCAAGCTGCGCGAAGGTGTCAAATTCCATGACGGCAGCGAGTTCAACGCCGACGACGTCATCGCGTCGCTTCTGCGTGCCCGCGACAAGTCGAGCCAAGGCTTTGCCTCCTATACCCGCAACATTGCGAACGTGACGGCCAAGGATCCCTATACCGTCGTCGTCGAAACAAAGGTTCCAGATCCGATCCTCCTCAATTCCGTCAGCCGAATTCGCATCATCAGCGCCGACTGCAAGGATGCGCCGGTCCAGGACTTCGACAACGGAAAGTGTGCGATCGGAACGGGCGCTTATTCGTTCGTTTCCTATTCCCCGGGCAGCAATCTCATGCTGAAGCGCAATGACAGCTACTTCGCCGGCCCTTCGCATTGGTCAAATGTGACACTGCGCTTCCTGCCCGATGACGGCGCGCGTCTGGCATCGCTTCTCTCCAACGAGATTGACATTATCGAAACCCTTCCTGCCGATGGGATGGCTCGCGTGGAAGCGACCAAAGACCTGCAGATCATCAGCGGCCAGTCCTCCCGCTTCGTTTACCTTGGCCTGGATGTCGGCCGTGATGTCTCGCCTTTCGTGAAAGCTGCGGATGGTTCCGATCTCGACAAGAACCCGCTCAAGGATGAACGAGTGCGCCGCGCGATGCTGATGTCGATCAACCGACCTGCGATCGTCGACCGCGTTATGCAGAAGAACGGGACGGTCGCCGCCCAGTTCGTGGCCGAGGATTATGCGGGCAATTCCAAGAAGGTCGAGAAAGTGAGCTACGATGCTGCCGCAGCCAAGGCGATACTGGCCGAAGCCGGTTACCCTGACGGCTTCAGCCTGACCCTGCATGGCCCGTCCGGCCGTTATGTCAAGGACGCCGAAGTACTGCAGGCCGTCGGTCAGATGTTCACGCGCATCGGGATCAAGTCGAAAGTCGAGGTCCTGCCTTGGGCGATGTATTCGGAAGCTTATTCAAAAGGCACCTATAGCACCTATCTCGGCTCCTGGGGTGTGAACACCGGTGAAACCACCAATCCCACAGTCGCGCTCGTTGCGACGCGCGATGAGAAAAAGGGAACCGGCCGATATAATGGCGGCGGCGTGTCTGATCCCAGGATCGACGAGGTGCTGGCCAAGGCGAGCTCTACGCTCGACGACGCCGAACGCGCTCCCCTTCTCGAGGAACTGTCGGCCCTAACTTTTAACAACCTCTGGCTCCTCCCGATGCATTTCGAAAACGTCGTGCTGGGAGCGAAGAAGTCCGTGTCCTATACGCCGCGTGGCGACAAATATACGCTCGCTTACGAAGTGAAGCCGGCGAACTAAAAGTCCCAGCAGCATGGGCTGCAACACAGCAGCCCCCTTTTTATCTCCCAGGAGCCATTTATGCAGGAACTTGGAACGGGCGAGGCCGTCGCCCGGGCGAAGGCCATCTATGACTATGGCCAGACAGCCATCTTCGCATCTCACGTCGATCCCCGCCTTCACATGGTGCTGTATGTTCCGCCGACAGCCGCAGACGGCCGCAAGCTCGACCTGCTTGTCGCCGTTCATGGTACCGGCCGCACCTCGGCGATCGATTTTCGGGACGGCTTTGCCGAATTCGGGCTCTACAACGATTGCGCCATCCTTTGCCCGATCTTCCCCGTGGGCGTGCTGGGCGACGGTGCGCGCTCCGGCTACAAGTTCCTCGAAGAAGGCAATATCCGTTATGACCGCGTCGTCATCGCCATGGTCGAGGAGATGGCCGAAAAGTACCGACAGGACTGGTCCAAGTTCGCTATGTTCGGCTTTTCCGGCGGCGGTCATTTCACCCATCGTTTTGCCATCCTGCATCCGGACAAACTCTGGGCGGCGTCCATTGGCGCTCCAGGTTCGGTGACCCTTCTCGATCCGACACGCGACTGGTGGGTAGGCATCCGAGATCTGGAGGTCCGCTTCGGCAAGTCGTTCCAGCCAGAGGAACTGGCCAAGGTTCCCGTGCAGATGGTCGTGGGCGACGCCGATCTCGAGACCTGGGAAATCACCCATAAGCCGGGCGGCAAATATTACATGGAGGGCGCAAACGATGCCGGCACTACTCGCCCCCAGCGCCTTGCCACCCTTGCCCAATCGTTCCGCGATGCAGGCGTCGACGTGACCTTCGATCGCATTCCGGGCGTCTCCCATGACCGGATCAAGGTTCTTGGCTACGTCAAGACCTTCCTGGCAAAGGTGCAGAAGGACCGGCGCGCGAAATGAAGAATGCAACAGTTGTAGCCCCACAGCCGGAAGCGGTCGAAGCCGGAGCGGAAGTTCTCGAGCGTGGCGGCAATGCGATCGACGCGGCGCTCGCCTGCGCCTTCGTCCAGGGCGTGGTCGATCCGCAGATGGCCGGAATCGGGGGCTTCGGCTCCATGCACGTCTACATGCCGAAAAAGGGCGTGCACGAGGTCCTCGAATTCTATGCCCGCGCGCCCCTGAAGGCGAGGCCGGACATGTGGGTGGACAAGATAAAGCATCAAAGCCGCGACGGCTTCGGCTACGTGCTCGACGGCAATATTTCGGATATCGGCTATCTCGCAGTCTGCACGCCGGGCTCGCTCAAGGGCTACGAGACAGCTCTCAGGGACTACGGCACATTCGACTGGGCCGACCTGATCAAACCGGCCGTCCGCCTTGCCCGCGAAGGCTTCATGATCCGAAACCACATGCACTGGTACTGGACCAAGGACCAGTCGGATGACGGTTTTGCCAACACGATCGACAAGCTGTGTTTTTCGGATACCGGCCGACGGGTCTATTTCCACGAGGACGGATCGTTGAAGAATGTCGGCGAACTTCTCGTCAACAAGGACATGGCGGACACGCTTGAGCAGATCGCAAGAAGCGGTGGATCCGACATCTTCTATCACGGCGAACTGGCCGAGAAGATCGCGGCTGATTTCAAGGCCAACGGCGGACTGATCGATCAGGAAGATCTGGCGAGGTATGAGTTGTCGCGGGTGGTGCCTGTCTGGGGCGAGTATCGGGGCAACCGAATTGCGACCTCCCCTCCTCCCGGCTCGGGCTTTCCGATGCTGGAACTGCTACACATCATGGAACAGTTCGACGTCGGCTCCATGCAGCACAGCAGCGCCGAGCATGTCCGCATCCTCTTTGAGGCCATGAAGAGAATGACGCTCGACAAGGACGCGCACATGGGGGACCCGACCTACGTCGATGTTCCCTATGAGAGGCTGCTTTCGAGGGAGCATGCACAGGCGCATGCTCTTGCGATCAAGGCGGGCGAGATCGCTCGTGTTGACCGCCTCGACCGCTCGCAGCGCGACACTACGCACATCTCTGTCATCGACAAGGACGGCAACGCCGCCGCGATGACCCACACGCTCGGCAGTCCCTCTGGCGCCATCACCGCCGGCCTGGGCTTCATGTACAATGGCACGATGAGCCGCTTCAATCCGGTCCCCGGCAAGCCGGGCTCCATCGCGCCCGGCAAGCGCCGTCCCAGTTCTGCAGCACCGACAATCGTCTTCAAGGACGGCAAACCGAGCATCGTTATCGGCGCTCCCGGCGGCAGCTACATCGCACCCGCGGTTGCGCAGTGCCTGATGAATATGATTGACTTCGACATGTCCGTCCTCGAAGCCGTTTCGGCACCACGGATTGTTGGCGTGTCGAACACGATCGACATCTGCAACCGCATTCGACACTCTGTCGAAAGCGACCTGCAAGCGCAGGGCTACAAGGTGGCACGATCACCGCAGACATATGCATTCGCCGCGGTCCATGCGATCAAGATCGAAGACGGTGTCTCCAAGGGCGCCGCCGATCCGCAGCGAGACGGGATGGCGATCTCCGTCGTCTAAGGAGAGATTCAATGGTCACTTCGATCACCAGGCGGTTGATACAGGCACTGTTCGTCATCGTGGCAATGACGATCATCGTCTTTGCCGGCGTCAACGTGATTGGCAATCCGGTCGACATCCTGATCAATCCGGATGCGAATCAGGTGGAGCGCGCGCGCCTCATCTCCCATTACGGCCTCGATCAACCGCCCTGGAAGCAGTATCTGTTGTTCCTCGGGGGATTGCTGCACGGGGATTTCGGCAACAGTTTCGTCTACGGCCGCCCCGCTCTCGGGCTCATCGTGGAACGTCTGCCGGCAACGCTCGAGCTGGCAATCACGGCACTTGGAATTGCGATCGTCGTCGGCCTGCCACTCGGGCTTTATGCCGGGCTTTACCCACACCGGATCTCGTCCAAGCTGATCATGTCAGGCTCGATCCTGGGCTTCTCGCTGCCGACATTCTGGGTCGGGCTCATGTTGATCATGGTGTTCTCGGTCGAACTCGGCTGGCTGCCGACGAACGGCCGCGGCCCGACTGCGGAACTGTTCGGCGCACAATGGTCTTTCCTGACCGGGGAAGGCCTCAGACACCTTCTCCTGCCCGCCTTCAATCTGGCTCTGTTCAAGACGTCACTCATTCTCCGACTGACACGCGCCGGCGTGCAGGAAGTCCTGCCCCAGGACTACGTCAAGTTCGCTCGTGCCAAGGGATTGCGAGAGCGGCGGGTCATCACCGTGCATGTCCTGAAGAACCTGATGATCCCGGTGGTGACCATCATCGGCCTGGAGTTCGGATCACTGATTGCCTTTTCGGTCGTGACCGAAAGCATCTTCGCATGGCCGGGCATGGGCAAGCTCATCATCGATTCGATCAATCTTCTCGATCGTCCGGTCATCGTCGCCTACCTGATGATGATGGTCCTGCTCTTCGTCGTCCTGAACTTCATCATCGACGTCTGTTACACCATCCTGGATCCGCGGGTCCGGCTGGACACAAAGGCTTAGACCCATGGCTGAACCAAACGTGCAAGATAAAAGCGTTCCGGACGCCGGGCCTGGCCGGCTGGCCCGGGGAATTTCGGAGTTCCTTCGATCCCCCGGGGCCGCGATCGGCTTCATCACGCTGGTGATCATCTGTTGCCTGGCGCTATTGGCGCCCTGGATTTCCCCCCAGAATCCGTATGATTTGATGCAGCTCGACATCATGGATGGACGACTGCCGCCGGGGTCGGAATCAATGACGGGGCTTGTCTACCACCTCGGGACGGACAGCCAGGGCCGCGATATCCTGTCCGGGATTCTTTACGGCCTGCGGACATCGCTTCTCGTAGGTGTCTTGTCGGCCTTCGCTGCTGCGATTATCGGCACGACTACGGGCCTGTTTGCTGCCTATATGGGCCGGCGCACCGAAACCGTGATCATGCGGCTGGTCGATCTGCAGCTCTCATTCCCCACCATTTTGATGGCCCTCATGATGCTGGCCGTCCTTGGCAAGGGCGTCATCAACGTCGTCATCGCGCTTATCATCGCTGAATGGGCGACCTATGCCCGCACCGTGCGCGGCACGGCCCTGGTCGAGCGCGAGAAGGAATATATCGAGGCAGCCCGCATGCTCCGGCTGCCCGGATGGCGCATCCTCTTCAAGCATCTGCTTCCGAACTGTATTGCGCCGGTGATCGTGATTGCAACCATGCAGGTGGCGAGAGCCATTGGGCTGGAGGCGACGCTTTCCTTCCTTGGTCTGGGCGCTTCGGTCACCGAGCCGTCTCTCGGCATGCTGATCGCGACGGGCTACCAGTATCTTCTGACCGGCCTCTACTGGATCAGCTTCTTCCCTGGCATTGCGCTCCTCGTAACGATCGTGGCAATCAACCTCGTCGGCGACCGGCTTCGCGATGTGCTCAATCCGAGGAACGTGTCATGACCGCGTTGCTGAAGGTAAGCAATCTCGTGACCGAATTCGGCCCCGGCAAAGGTCAGCCAGGCTTGAAGGTCGTCAATGACGTGTCGTTCACCGTCGCGCGCGGCAAGGTCCTCGGCCTTGTCGGGGAATCCGGATCAGGCAAGTCGGTGACCGGCTTCTCGATCATGCGGCTCCTCGAAAAACCCGGCAGGATCGCAGGGGGACAGATCGTCTTCGACGGCACCGACATTGCAAACTGTTCCGACGAGGAGATGCGGCAGCTGCGCGGCAAGCGCATCGCGATGGTCTTCCAGGATCCGACGATGACCCTCAATCCGGTCCTGACCATCGGTACGCAGATGGTCGAGGCCGTACGGGCACATGAAAAAGTGTCCAAGCATGCCGCCCGGCAGCGGTCGCGGGATGCCTTGGGTCTCGTCGGCATCCCAAGCCCCGAGGAGAGATTGTCCGCCTACCCACATCAGTTTTCCGGGGGGATGCGCCAGAGGGTGGCGATCGCGATCGCACTTCTCCACAAGCCGGATCTCATCATCGCCGACGAACCGACAACGGCATTGGACGTGACAATCCAGAGCCAAATCATTTCGGAATTCCAGAAGCTGACCGAAGAGGCCAACACGGCCGTCATCTGGATTACCCACGACCTAGCCATCGTTTCGAGGCTCGCAGATGATATCGCGGTCATGTATGCTGGCCGCCTCGTCGAGACCGGCCCGGTTGCCAAGGTGCTGACCGATCCGTACCATCCTTATACCGCAGGTCTGATCGCATCCGTTCCTTCACAGAACAAGCGCGGCGAAGCGCTGCGTCAGATCAGGGGCATGACGCCGGCGATCAACAGCCTGCCGCAAGGCTGCAGCTTCCGTACGCGCTGCGACCGGGCGACGAACGCCTGTCTGGTGATGCCTGGCCTTGTGCCGGCTGACGACCGCTCCTTCCGCTGCATCCATCCCGTAATGAGAGGACTGCATGATGCTTGCGACTGACGCGCCCATGATCGAAGCAAGAAACATTTCGCAGCGCTTCGGCCCGAAGCCCGATCTTGCTGCCAAGATTACGTTGAAACTCAAACTGGCAAAGCCTGCGTCAATCGTGCACGCCCTTGATGACGTCAGCCTGAGCATCCGTGCCGGCGAGGTCATCGGCCTCGTCGGTGAAAGCGGTTGCGGAAAGTCAACGCTTGGCCGCGTGATTGCGGGGATAACGTCTCCGAGCGACGGCAATATTTTGTGGAAGGGCGTGGATCGGGATTCCATGTCTGCGAGCCAGCGGCACGAACTCGGCCTGGCCACCCAGATGATCTTTCAAAATCCGATGGCTGCGCTCAACCCGCGCATGACCGTCGAAGAACTCATCTGGGAAGCGCCGCGGACCCACGCGCTCGCCCGTTCGAGGGAGCGCGACACCTATGTCGACAAGTATCTGACACTGGCCGGCTTCGACCCGGCGATGAAAAAACGATACCCGCACCAGTTTTCAGGCGGTCAGCGGCAACGCGTCAACATCGCGCGGGCGCTTGCCGTCCAGCCCAAATTCATCGTCTGCGACGAAAGCGTGGCTGCTCTCGACGTCTCCATTCAGGCACAGGTCATCAACCTGTTTATGGAATTGCGAGACAAGCTCGACCTCACCTATCTCTTCGTCAGCCACGATCTCGGCGTCGTCGAGCATATTTCCGACCGTGTCGCGATCATGTATCTTGGCCGGATTGTGGAGGAAGCACCGGTCGAGGAAGTCTTCAGGCGAGCGAACCACCCCTACACGCAAGCGCTTCTGGCCGAAGTGCCGCGCATCGAGCCCGGCAAGCGCCGCTTCAAGCCCGTGGAAGGCGAACTCCCCAGCCCACTCGATCCTCCGAAGGGCTGTCACTTCCATCCCCGATGCCCGTTCGCAATGGACCGTTGTCGCGTCGAAGTGCCGATTAAGAAGGAAGTTGCGCCGGGGCACCTATCAGCGTGCCACCTAAATGACGACTAGCCTCGAACAACAGTACTCTCGACCTGTCTCGCTATTTCGAGACCGCTCGACCGGTGCAGCTGCGCCGGGGTTCCAACGTTGGGATCGCATCCGCCGATCTGCAGACCTTCACGTTCGACGCTCCAAAGGGCTTGAGTTCGATCGGTTGAATCTGCCATCTATCCTACGCGCGATATGGTGTCGTGGGTAAAAGATCGCGATGTGTTTTAGAAGCTGAGAAACTCGCGCCAAATTTTACGTCGCCTTGACACATGCTCGGCATGTGGTTGCCGTCGTCCGTGATCTAACTGAGGGTCATGAAATTTCCCTGGATTTTCCGTGTATAAGTGACGGAAAATCGCGGAAAAATGTGCTGTAAATATTTGTAATTTCGCCTAATTATATCAATCGTATCGAATTTAATTTGCATGAAATTTGGAAAAAATTGCATACACCCTCATTTTTTGGTATGGTGAGTGCAGGAGTTATCCCATGACGAAGTTACAGCAACTGAAAAGACATCTGCGATCCGGCAAGGTCTACCGTCGGGAGGACCTCGCCCAATGGTCGTCATCGGTCGATCGGCACCTGCAGCAGCTCCTCGCTGAAGGATACCTGACCAAATTGTCGACCGGTATCTATCACCGGCCGAAGCAGACGGCGTTCGGTAAGGCGCCGGCCGAAGATAATGCCCTCGTCGAGGCTTTCCTGAAGGACGACCGTTATCTGGTCACCTCGCCCAATGCCTATAACAGCCTGGGTGTCGGAGCGACACAGCTCTATAACAAGACTGTCGTCTACAACCACAAGCGCCACGGCAACTTCACACTTGGTGGGCGGGAATTCGAGTTCCGCAAGAAACCGACCTTTCCTAAAACCCTGACCAAAGAGTTTTTGCTGATCGACCTGGTCAACAATCTCGACCATCTGGCCGAGGATCGTGAACAGGTGCTGGCCCGCGTGAAGGAGCGTGCGCTACAGGGCAACCGCAACGCCCTCAACCGCGCCGCCAAGGAGTACGGCATGGTGCGCACAAGGAAGTTCTTCAACGGACTGACAGTGGATAGGCATGCCGGCTGATTTCCTGCATAACCACAAGGATTTCGCATCTCTGCTGCGTATCGTCGCCGAGGAGATGAAGGTGCAGCCCATGTTGGTCGAGAAAGACTACTGGATCATGCACTGCCTTTATGGCTTGCAACAATTGGGAATGAAGTTCGAGCTGAAAGGGGGCACATCGCTCTCGAAGGGCTACCGGATCATCAATCGCTTCTCAGAAGATATCGACATCCGTATCGAGCCTCCTGCCGAGATGAATGTCAAAGCCGGCCCCAATCACGATAAGCCAGCCCACCGGGAAAGCCGCAGGGCATTCTATGACTGGCTGGCGGCGACGATTAAAATCGATGGCATTCAAAGCATCGAGCGCGATAGCGAATTCGACAACGAGAGCTATCGAAGCGGCGGTATCCGTCTTTATTATCCCGAGACGACCAGCACCAAGTCGGTGCTGAAAGACGGCGTGCTGCTAGAGGCCGGATTCGATACAGTGGCCCCGAATATCGACAAAGACATCAGTTCCTGGGCTTACGATTTTGGCTCATCGCGAGTTGAGCTGATTGATAATCGCGCGCTGGCCGTGCCCTGCTACGAGCCCGGCTACACCCTTGTAGAGAAGCTTCAGACCATTTCCACTAAATACCGCAAGCAGCAGGAAACCGGACAGTTCCCGGCCAATTTCCTTCGGCACTATTACGACGTTTACTGTCTGCTGGACCACCCGGACGTGCAGGCTTTTATCGGTACGGAAGCATATCTAGCCCACAAACAACGGCGCTTTCCAAAACTCGACAATCCGGATATTAGCAGCAATCCCGCGTTCAGCCTTTCCCACCCCAAAATACTCGCGTTCTACGAAAGTGCTTATGAGCGGACCGCGCCGCTTTATTATCATGGCAGGCCCAGCCTGAAAGAGATCCTCACTCGCATCGGGTCTTGCGTAGATCGCCTCTAGCGCAAATGTTTCACGACCGTCACAGCGGCAAGCGGGTACGATGCAGGTCGCTGTCACAGTGACGGAGACGGGAATTACCGGCTTTGAGCCGCATCGTCGGGGATCGGACATATATAGTCTTTGCCGCTGGTCTTTCTCGCCACTCGGCCGTCGCGGCTGCCAGCAGGTCGGATGACAACATCAATGCGAGACCCGTCGCGGCCGGGCTTTTTCCCTGCGACGACCTGCCAGGTATGGGGATTGGTGCCGATCGCCCAGGCTGGTGCCCAGCATTGCGCGGTCGGCGTCACCCAGCTGACGTCGCCGACATCGGTCGATCCCGCCCGGAAATGCGATTGTCCTTCGAAGTCGCCCAGACCGGTGTGCAAGGGCGTCGAGCCATCGACCTTGGCATTGGAGAACACATCGGCCTTGATCTGATAGAGGCGGATGCAGCTCCTGATCGCTTCCTCTGTGAAGGTATCCTGGATTTTCCTGGCGAAGGCGATGTCGGCCTCGTCGAAGGCTATCGGGCCGAGCGCGACCATGTTCTCGTGCATTGCCGTCTCAAATGTGATGTTGGGAAGAAGGTTCGTCGAGGCGGTGTCGAACAGGATCTCGACCTCGGTTTCGGTCATTATCGCGGCACCTCGTGCCACTTTCTCGACGCGCCCGGCAAGCTCAAGCGCCTGGGGCATGTCAGGCGCCCTGATCAGATAGAGAACCTCGGCGCTGGCCTGCATGACATTGGCGGCCCTGCCGCCGGTATCGGTGATCGCGTAGTGAATGCGACAATCCTGCGGCATGTGTTCACGCAGGAAATTGACGCCGACATTTCATGAGTTCGACCGCATCGAGCGCTGAACGGCCGAGATGGGCGCTGTTGGCAGCATGTGCCGCGCCCCCCCCTGAAGCGATAGTAATATTCGAGAACGGCAAGATTGTTCGTTGAATGAACTCCGTTGAACGGAGCCGGATGCCAGGTCAGGGCGGCATCGACGTCATCGAATGCGCCGGCGCGAACCATGAAGGTCTTGCCGGAACCGCCCTCCACGATGAAATTGCCCGAGTGGGAAACGTTATGGCGAACTGGAGGAAGCCATAAATAGCGCAAAAGAAAACCAGAACAGTCCGTTCGTCATCCAGGGTTGTCGTGCCTCAGCGGTCGATCCCCGATAATGCGAACTGGAAAGCAAATTAGATGGGCCGTTGTCGCAAATTGTCTGGGTCTTCAGTACTTGCTGGACCTGTATCCAAGGCGGTTGTCCGGAGGACAACGGCAAAGGCTGCAGGGAAGAATTTCATTGTGAGAACGCAACGCATCTAAGTTTCGCGACCGTAGAAGCAGGAACTCCAAGGCCTGTCAGCAGACATCTTGAGCGGCAAAACAGCAAAGCATCGGTGCGGCCACTGTTCCACCTCTCAGGTGGACTCTAGACTGGCCGAAGTCACACACTTCAAATGGAGATGATGCCTTTAGAGTCGGCTATTTAACTTAATTCGTAAGCTTATAAGGAAATCGTCGCCCTCGCGGACAGTGCAAATGGCGGTGAAAGCCTGCCAAGCGGAGACCGCCCTTGAGATTCTCAAGGGCCAATGGTTGGGAGTCTCCGCGCCTCGCCAAACCCGGGTGAGGCAATGGGAGGCGTCAATTCCTCGCTTTGGTTGACATGCTCATCACTCGATCCCGACGGCGCACCTTTTCCCGCCCGCTTATGCCCCCGCAGCGCGCTCGACGAACCGAAATACCCTTACTACGCTTGCGCGGCTCAATCCAAGCTCTTCGGCGATGCAGTCCGCCGACTTTCCCGCGGCCTCCAGCCGCAACACCTCTTCCGCCTTGTGTGTCCACTTGTCCATCGATGTGACCTTTCCCGGGACGACGTCGCTGAACGGGGCACGATCTGTGATGGAGGTTCTGGCGCATTCGACACTTGCGGAAGTCATCACATGCTCCATCGCATCATTGAGTGATACAATCAATGAGATCAAGCATGTCGAAAGTAAATTCCAATTTAAGAGGTACCGGAGGCACGTCGTTATTGGTAGACCTCTTGGTTTTATTCTCCGTAGCGGCAACGGCGATCTTCCGCACCAGTTCCCCTCCCTCTTCAAATCAACACTCTGGATTGGGCATTACGAGTTCGTGACTATCTACGGTCCGCGGGCCGGTCTGAGCCAGCTGTCTGTCGCCGCGCCGAAAACATTGAAACGGCTGACAGGAAGTAAGGGCAAGGAGATCATGTTTGATCACCGATTTTTCCAAGTTTTGATAGGTCGCGAAAGTCGGCATCAATTGCAGAAAATCGGGAGTTTAGCGACAGATTGACGAATCGGGATTTGATCGACATTCTGAATCTTGGCGTGGCCTGCGCCCAACCTCCCAGACCTTCCCCAGCATGGTCTTGAACGGAGGCAAAGGGACTTCTGTCTCGGGCCGCTCGTCTTGGTCCGACCGTGTCGGGCGGGTTGCTGGGGAACTGCGTCCGAGACGTGAAAGGCCAGATAATGACCCAAAACGGAAATCTTAAACGCCGTGTACGCGCACGCGCAGCCAAAACCGACGAATCTTATACCGCAGCTCTCCAACATATTCGCCAGCCACCGCACGAGCCCGCGATCCGTTCAATACGGATGGCTGTGGCGCAAACATCGCTGTTCAACGATCCCCAAGATATTGCGGCGCTTCATGCCAGCGGAAAAGAGATGCGCCGTCTCATGCGTGAGGCCCGTAGTGCCGGGGTTCGTCTCTTACATTTCCCGGAAGGAACAACCTGCTGGCCACACAAACTAATCATGTCCGAAATCGGGCCTAGAGAAATCGGACCTTCCGATTGGACACGCTTCGAATGGGGTGCTTTGCGCGAGGAACTGGAAGCGACCAGAAGACTTGCGAGCGAGCTTAGGCTTTGGACGATATTCGGTTCCGTCCATCAGCTCACCTCGCCGCACCGGCCGCACAACAGCCTGTATGTGATCTCTGACCGTGGGGAGCTGGTGACACGCTATGATGAGCGCCTGCTATCGAACACGAAAATCTCGTTCATGTACTCGCCGGGGAAGACCCCTGTAACTTTTGAAGTGGATGGCCTCCGTTTCGGCTGCGCGGTCGGCATGGAAGCGCACTATCCGGAAATATTCATCGAATACGAGAAGCTCAATGTCGATTGCGTGCTGTTCTCGACAGCAGGAGATAGCCCTTCTAATGCTCCGGCATTTGCAGCTGAGGTGTTGGGGCATGCAGCAAGCAATACTTATTGGGTCAGCTATTCAACCCTTGCACCCCAGAGCCCGGCCGTTCCCTCGGGAATCGCCGCGCCAGATGGTCAGTGGGCAGTACACTGCCCTACGAACGGTTTACCCGCCATCGCTGTCGCGGACATCAGAGCTAATCCAGAGAATCCTGCGCGGCCGTGGCGGCGAAAGGCTCGTAGCGATCTTTATACCTCTCATCAGATAAACAGCGATCCGAGGAGCGACGACCGCAACCTGTTCTGACAATAATATTGTTCAGCGGGGCTTTTTTGCCCCGCTGACAACCCGGCGCGCAGCAAGGAAGATTGCATGATTGCGAGACTGACAGAGGTCGTCATCGCCACACGGCCACGGCCGCTCACTATCGGAGCGTTACCCCGGCTCCCTGCGCCGCGGTTACCAGCCGTTCGCCGGCGCACGGTGATGATGGATGCGCCGGACTCTGAAGATATTCGTAGAATTGTCGTAGATTTTCGCAGGAGAGGATTTTTCTCCTTGGATCGCAGGGAACCTTTCCTTCTGCTGGGTGTTTTATCTAGACCACGCGTTTCGGCTTCCACAGCTATTGAAACTGCGTGATCCCAAGTGCCATGGGGTGATCCCCTTGGCACTCATGGCTTGGGCTCGCCTCTGACCTGTCTTAGACGAGTCCTTGCTGTGAAGCCGCTTTAACCCCGCTTCCGGCGGGGTTTTTGTTTGCTCCTGAGAAACCAGCCATAAGCCGTTTTAGCTAGTTTGCCCCCTTTGGAGGGTCTGTCATCCTGCAGGTGCGTGGCGGGGATAAGGACTGCCCGTTCGCCCTGTCACGCGGTGAAGAGGCTCGCGTTGAATCGATGGCCAGCGCGAGCCTTCTCTTTCAGGAGCGCGTACCTATGATCAGCTCTCGCCCCTCTTAGCTTATCTGCTCGTCAGCATTATTCGCGAGGACATTCAAGTGCTCGAAGACGAAATTGCTGATCAGGAGCTTGAAGCGGACGATTGGGAACATTCAACCGCCTCGGATGTTCAGCGAAATGGATCGCGCGGCCAAATTCTCCTGTGACCGTGCTTTAGCCCTTGCACGTGGCTGTGCGGTCCGCCTCAATTCTTCGCAGCGTCACGTCGTAAAGCCCATCGCCATGGCGCCGATACCGATGACGGCAAGCGCTCCAATCCCCATCAGCTTCCAACGCTGACGATCATCGGTGACCTTTCGCATTTCCAGAAGATCCTCCTGAAGGGCCGTGACGGCTACCTGAATTGGCGGACCTCTTGCGCGCCGTCGATAATTCCAAATGACTAATATATAGAGCAGGTTCGTCGTGATATTCAGTGAGTTAGGCCACGGAGGGTAAGATGCTTCGATTGAGCGCTCGGTTCGCGTTTTTAGCCGCCTCTGTATTGGGTCTGCAGCCGTCCATAGCACCGGCTGCCGACGATACGCTAATTGCGCGCGGCGAATATCTCGTCACGATCGGCGGCTGCAACGACTGCCACACACCGGGATATTTCTTCGGAAAACCGGACAGCTCGCGATTTCTCGGCGGCTCGGAAGTCGGTTTTGAAATCCCGGGGGAAGGTGTTTTCGTCGGCAGCAACATTACGCCTGATAAGGAGACCGGGATCGGCAGCTGGACCAGGGAGCAGATCGTGACTGCGATTCAGACCGGGCAACGGCCCGACGGTCGCGCCCTGGCGCCAATCATGCCATGGCATGCATTCGCGAAGCTCACCGAAGAAGACGTGACATCGATTGCGGCATTCCTTCAAAGCCTGAAACCGGTAAGCCATCAAGTGCCTGGTCCTTTCAAGCCAGGGGAGAAGGTTTCAACCTTCATGTTCCGGATCTTGCCGCCGGGCGAAGCCGCAGCCGCCGCGCCAAACTAGGGGTAAACTGGAAAGTCGAACGCGGAAAACGTCAGCGCGCTCTGATCAACATTTAAGGGCGCCGGGGTAGGTGAGTTGCGGTAATTAATTCCATTGCGAATTCGCCAGACAACTGCCACGGTCGCCCCGGACTAGATTGCAAACGAATTTCAGCACATTTTTCTCCTACCCCTCGATATGAAGTTCGAGGATTTCCACTTTCAGGAAAACAAGTGCATCTGGCGGATCAATATAGCCATCGATTTTCAGGAGATGGCGACGAACTCAGCCAAAGCCACAAGACCGGCTAAATACCCCGCAGGTTCCTTGCCCGTTGCCATGGCAACTTCGCGTGTTTTTGGTCGTTTTGGCTTTTCGTCTTTGTAGCGGGTCTGACGGCGCCTTATTTTACGCGTCGCGCGCTCTGCGTTTTCCGGCTGTTGCAAAGACCGCGCTGGCATCACTGACAATTTCCACATGGGAATATGCCGCCTGCCCCGCGGCCGCAGCATCTGCTCGCATGATCGCGGTCACGATCCGACCGTGCTCTTCATAGGATTTCGCCAGACGTCCGGGCAGACGGAACTGCGCCCGCCGAAAAGGCGCAAGCCGCGCCCGCGTCCAGGTTACCATTTCGAAGACATGATCGTTATGCGCGCCGCGATAAAGCCGGGTGTGGAATTCGGTGTTGTAAGCCGAATATTCCTCTTGCGCGCCGGCATGTACCAGCCTCATCGATCCTCGATGCATCAACTCAAGCGCGCGCCGCTCATCGACCGTCATACGCTCGGCCGAGAGCTTGGCGCAGATCGCTTCGAGTTCCGCCATCGCCTCGAACATCGAATGCAGATAAGCCTCGGTGACATTGGTAACGACGGCACTGCGGTTTGGCTCGCGTACGACCAATCCCATGGCACCCAGCTCACGCAAAGCCTCTCGTACCGGTGTGCGCGAAACGTCGAAACGGACCGCGAGCGACACCTCGTCCAGCTTCGCGCCCGGCAGGAGTGCACCCGTGACGATCATATCGGAAATCGCCCGCACCATCTGCTCGACGGTGGTTCCAGCGCGGATGATTTCTCTGCGTCTAGCCTGCTTCACCATGCGAATCTACTTACTTCACCGTTTTGCATACAGATGCCGCTCGGGACTCCATAAGTCAAATTGTGCAGCGAAGATATTGTTAAATTTTCACTTTCTGATGAAGAAGACGCGCCAGAACAACCGGTGTGATGCTGTCGGGCGCAGTCATAATGAACAATAAATAGGTATTGACTATTTTTTATGCGGTAACGCGACCAATCTGTATGCACTTTGCATGTCGCAATTCTTTGTTTCATGAATATTGTTTAATAATCAGTGCATTAGTTTCTGGCACGCACATTGCATGCACTTTTCTGTACCCGTTCGTAACCGGCCCTGCGCCGCAAGGAGCATTCCGATGACCAAACTCCTTTCCATGAACCGCCGCAATTTCCTCCAGGCTTCCGCTGCCGGTGTGCTCGCCGGTACCATGCCGGGCCTGATTAACTCCCCTGCCGCAGCCCAAACCGCACTTACCGTCGGCTTCATCTACGTCGGCCCCAAGGACGACTACGGCTACAACCAAGCCCATGCGGAAGGCGCCGCAGTCATCAAGGCTATGCCGGGCGTGACGCTGGTCGAAGAAGAGAACGTTCCGGAGACCGTCGACGTCCAGAAGACGATGGAATCCATGATAAATCTGGACGGCGCGACCCTGCTCTTCCCGACCTCCTTCGGCTACTTCGATCCCCACATGCAGGCCATGGCCGCTAAATATCCCGACATCCAGTTCCGCCACTGCGGCGGGCTTTGGCAGGAAGGCAAGAACCCCGCCAATACCGGCTCCTATTTCGGCTATATCTTCCAAGGCCAGTATCTAAACGGCATCGCCGCCGGCCATGCGACAAAAAGCAAGAAGATAGGCTTCATCGCCGCAAAGCCGATCCCGCAGGTTCTGCAGAATATCAACGCGTTCCTGCTAGGTGCGCGCACAGTCGATCCGACCATCACCTGCCAGGTGATCTTCACCGGCGAATGGTCGCTCGCCGTCAAGGAAGCCGAAGCCACCAACGCGCTGGCCGACCAGGGCGCCGACGTCATCACCTGCCACGTCGACAGCCCGAAGGTCGTCGTAGAAACCGGCGCCGGCCGAGGCGCCTTCATCTGCGGTTATCACGCCAATCAGAGCCCGCTCGCCCCCGAAAAATATCTTACCGGCGCTGAATGGGCCTGGGGCAACGTCTACAGCGACTTCGTCAAGAAGGCGCAGGCCGGCGAAAAGCTCGGCAACTTCGTGCGCGGCGGCCTGAAGGACGGCTTCGTGAAGATGAGCGCGCTCGGCCCCGGCGTATCCGAGGCGGGCCGCAAGGCCTTCGAAGCCACGCAGGCTGACATGATGAAGGGCGGCTTCTCGGTCTTCAAGGGACCGTTGAAGGACAACAAGGGCGATACCGTCGTGGCTGCCGACAAGAGCTACGCCGAAGACGCGATCGAGCTCGAAAGCATGAATTACCTGGTCGAGGGCGTCGTCGGGTCCACAGCGTAAAGCGCGAAGGGAAGAAGCGCCATGACCATCGAGGCCAATGATCCCGCAATATCCATCGCCTCCGAAAAACCGGCTTCTCTGCGCCCCGTCCTCGAATGGATTTCGCGGCGAGCCGAGCCGATCGTCATCGGCCTTGCGGCCATCCTGATCGGTCTTTCGCTCTTCTCCCTCTTCATCCTGGTGGTCGGCAAGTCGCCGGCCACCCTCTTCCAACTGATGTATACCGGCGGCTTCGGCAGCTGGTTTTCGGTGCAAAACAGCCTCAGCCGCGCCGCACCCCTTCTCCTGACGGCGCTCTGCGTCGCCCTGCCCGCCCGCCTCGGCCTCGTCATCATCGGCGGGGAAGGAGCGGTCGTGCTGGGCGGCGTTGCTGCCGCGGCCATGGCCCTGCCGCTCGCCGGCACCGCGCCTGTTTTCCTCAGCCTCATTTTAATGGCGATCGCTGCCATGGTGGTCGGCGGTATCTGGATCGGCCTTGCCGGTTTCCTGCGCCACTCCCGTGGCGTCAACGAAACCATCTCGTCGCTGCTGCTCTCCTATATCGCCATCGCTCTGATGAACCAATTTGTCGAAGGACCGCTGCGCGATCCCGCAAGCCTCAACAAGCCGTCGACCAAGCCGCTGCCGGCGGAATACATGCTGGGCAATATTCCCGGCATGGATGTGCACTGGGGTCTGGTCGTCGGCATTCTCGCCTGCATCATTTCCTGGGTGCTGATCGAAGCGACCAGCTACGGATTTGCGGCCCGCATCGCCGGCGGCAACGTGCGCGCCGCGCAGATCCAGGGTTTGGCCGTCGGCAAGCTGATCGTCGGATTTACCGCGCTTGCCGGCGGTTTCGCCGGTCTGGCGGGCATGATCGAAGTGGCGGCGGTACAGGGGAGTGCCAACGCCTCGCTGGCGGCCGGCTACGGCTATACCGGCATCCTCGTCGCCTTCCTCGCCCGTCACAACCCGCTGGCGATCATCCCCGTCGCCATCCTGCTCGGCGGCATTGATGCTTCGGGTGGCCTCATCCAGCGGCGCATGGGTCTGCCGGATGCGACGGTGCTGGTGCTGCAGGGGACGCTCTTCATCGTCATTCTCGTCTGCGAGACATTCTACGGACGGTTCAAGGTCTTCAATCCCGACCTTTGGAAGAGGAGCCTGTGATGGAGGAAACAGCGATCGGCATCTGGGGCGTTCCACTGGCGATTTTCGCCGGCGCCATCCGTGTCTCGACCCCATTCATCTTCGTGAGCCTCGGCGAGACGATTACCGAACGCTCCGGACGCATCAACCTGGGGCTCGAAGGGACCCTCGTCTTCGGCGCCATGACAGCCTATGCTGTGGCGGTGATCACCGGTTCGCCGGCCCTCGGTGTGCTCGCCGCCATGATGGCAGGCGCGATCTTCGGACTGATCCATGGCTGGATCTGCAAGTTCCCCAAGGTCAACGACATCGCCATCGGCATCGCCATGATGCAGTTCGGGCTTGGGCTCGCCTTCTTCCTCGGCAAGTCCTTCATACAGCCGGTGGCGCCGAAACTGCCCTCGATTCCGCTCGGCGGCTGGGCAACCTCTCCGCAGATCCAGGCTGCACTCAACATCAATGTGCTGTTCTTCCTCGGCGCAGCGCTGGCACTCTTCCTCTTCTGGGGGTTCAAGAACACTCGCATCGGCCTGATCCTGCGCGTCGTCGGCGACAGCACGGACGCGGCCCGGGCCATGGGCATCCACCCGGACCAGGTTCGCTTGCTGGCGACGGCCACAGGCGGTGCGCTGGCGGCGATCGGCGGTGCCTACCTCTCGCTCTACTATCCCGGCTCGTGGAATGAAGGCATCTCGTCAGGCCAGGGCCTGATGGCGGTCGCACTTGTCATATTCGCGCGCTGGAACCCGATCGGCTGCTTCCTGGCCGCGCTTCTTTTCGGCGGTGCCGGCGCGCTCGGCCCGGCGCTGCAATCGGTCGGCGTTACACAGGGCTACTATCTCTTCTACGCCGCGCCCTACGTGCTCACCCTCATCATCCTGATTGCCACGTCCTCGCCCACCCGATCGCTCGCCGGTGCGCCGGGCGCGTTGTCGCTCACGAAATAACGGAGCTTTCCGATGAACGGACTTGGCGGCCTCAACAAATCCGAACACGGCGTCGGCATCGGCCTCGTGCAGCTTCAGTTGCCGGTGACGGTCACCAAGGCCGATCTTGCGCGCCAGACGCAAGTGATCGTCGATCTGGTCGCCAAGGCGCGGCGCAACCAGCCTGGCATGGATCTGGTTGTCTTTCCCGAATACGCTCTGCACGGCCTCTCCATGGACATCAATCCGGAGATTATGTGCACGCTCGACGGGCCGGAGGTCGCGGCTTTCAAGAAGGCCTGCAGGGACAACGCAATCTGGGGGTGCTTCTCGATCATGGAGCTCAATCCCGGTGGCATGCCCTACAATTCCGGTATCGTCATCGACGACCAGGGCGAGCTCAAGCTCTATTACCGCAAGATGCATCCCTGGGTACCGGTTGAGCCTTGGGAGCCCGGTAATTTCGGCATTCCCGTCATCGATGGGCCGAACGGTGCCAAGCTCGCGCTCATCATCTGCCATGACGGTATGTTCCCGGAGATGGCGCGCGAATGCGCCTACAAGGGCGCCGAAATCATGATCCGCACGGCCGGCTACACGGCGCCGATCCGCGAAGCCTGGCGTTTTACCAACCAGGCCAACGCCTTCTGCAACCTCATGGTCACCGCGAATGTCTGCATGTGCGGCTCGGACGGCACGTTCGATTCCATGGGCGAAGGCATGATCTGCAATTTCGACGGCACGATCATCGCCCACGGAACCTCCGGCCGGCCCAACGAGATCATCACCGCCGAGGTGCGTCCTGACCTGGTGCGCGAGGCCCGGCTCGGCTGGGGCGTGGAGAACAATATCTATCAGTTCGGCCATCGCGGTTATGTCGCTGTCGCCGGCGGCGCGCAGGATGCGCCCTACACCTACATGCACGACCTCGTCGCGGGCAAATACCGCCTGCCATGGGAAGACGAGATAAAGGTCAAGGACGGCACGTCCTGCGGATTTGACAAGCCTATGCGCCGCTACGGCGAACCCCTCAAACCTGCCGCGCAATAGGAGAGAGAATGATGGACGCGATGGTCGACACCAAAGGGCATTTCATCGACGCCGATCCGTATCCGTGGCCTTATAACGGCGCTTTGAGGCCTGACAATACCGCCATCATCATCATCGACATGCAGACGGATTTCTGCGGCAAGGGCGGCTATGTCGACCATATGGGCTACGATCTGTCGCTGGTGCAGGCGCCGATCGAACCCATCAAACGCGTGCTTGCCGCCATGCGGGCCAAGGGTTACCACATCATCCACACCCGCGAGGGCCATCGCCCCGACCTCGCCGATCTGCCGGCCAACAAACGCTGGCGCTCGCAGCGGATCGGTGCCGGCATCGGCGATCCCGGCCCCTGCGGCCGTATCCTGACGCGTGGCGAACCCGGCTGGGACATCATCCCGGAACTCTACCCGATCGAAGGCGAGACGATTATCGACAAGCCCGGCAAGGGCTCGTTTTGCGCCACCGACCTCGAACTCATCCTCAATCAGAAGCGCATCGAGAACATTATCCTCACGGGAATCACCACCGATGTCTGCGTCTCGACGACGATGCGCGAGGCGAACGATCGCGGCTACGAATGTTTGCTTCTGGAGGACTGCTGCGGTGCGACCGACTACGGAAACCACCTCGCCGCGATCAAGATGGTGAAGATGCAGGGCGGCGTCTTCGGCTCCGTCTCCAGTTCCGAAACGTTTGTGAGCCAGCTGCCATGAGCATCGTTCGCGACACACCCCTTCCCAAGGCCGGCAAGGCGGTCGGCATCGATACTCTCGGCATGACCATGCGTTTCGGCTCGTTCACCGCGCTCGACAACGTTTCGATCGCCGTTCCGGCCGGCTCTTTTCACGCGCTTCTCGGCGAAAACGGGGCCGGCAAGTCGACGCTCGTCAAATGCATCATGGGGTTCTATCACGCGACATCCGGCTCGCTGTCGGTCGACGGCCACGAGGTGGCAATCGCCTCACCCAAGGATGCCGCAACCTTCGGGCTCGGCATGGTCTACCAGCATTTCACACTGGTTCCGTCTCTGACCGGCGCTGAAAACCTGGTTATCAGCCGCACCGAAGTACCTGCGGTGATCAACTGGGGCAGGGAACGCAAGGATCTGGCGGCCTTCATGGAGCGCATGCCGTTCAAGATTGCGCTCGACAGGCCGGTAAGCGAGCTTGCCGCCGGCGAAAAACAGAAACTCGAAATCGTCAAGCAGCTCTATCTCGGCCGCTCCTTCCTCGTCCTCGACGAACCGACCTCCGTGCTGACTCCTGCCGAAGCCGACGAGATGCTCGGCATCGTGCGCGGCATGACCGAGCGCGGCGAGCTCACCGTGCTGATGATTTCCCACAAGTTCCACGAGGTGACGAAATTCGCCGATGCCTGCTCGATCTTGCGTCGCGGCAAGCTGGTCGGCACCGGCAAGGTCGGCGAGCTCTCCACCGCCGAGATGGCGGCGATGATGATCGGCGACGTCAAGCTCGCCGAGCTCGACAGCCGTCTGCCGGTGGCAGAAGCGGCAAGGCCGGTGCTGAGAGTGAGCCAGGTGAAAGCCCCGGATCGCTCCGGCCTGAAGACGATCGAGATCGACGAGCTTACGGTCCGCTCCGGCGAGATTGTCGGCATTGCTGGCATTTCCGGCAATGGCCAGAAGGAGCTGACGGAAATTCTCGCTGGCCAGCGCCCGACCGATGCCGGCCGCATCATGGTCAACGGCGAGGCTTACGGTGCCACCCGCGAGGAGACCCGCAAGAACAAGGTACGTTTCATCCCCGAAGAGCCGTTGCAGAACGCCTGCGCGCCGAAAATGACCGTCAGCGAGAACCTAGCCTTCCGCACCTTCGACTTGAAGCCGGACGGCAAGGACGCGATCTGGCTGAACAGGGGCAGCATGAAGGAGCGTGCGTCGGCGCTGATCTCCGACTTCAAGGTCAAGACCGCCTCTTCCGCCTCGCCGATCGCAGCGCTTTCGGGCGGCAACGTGCAGCGTGCCGTGCTGGCCCGCGAACTGACCGGCGATGTCGATTTGCTGATCGTCTCCAATCCCTGTTTCGGCCTTGATTTCTCAGCCGTCGCCGAAATCCGTGCGCGCATCATGAAGGCTCGCAATGCCGGAGCCGCGGTCCTTCTTCTTTCGGAGGATCTCGACGAGCTCCTTGAGATGTCCGACCGCATCATGGTGATCTCAGAGGGCAAGCTCGTCTACGAGACGCTGGCGCGTACGGCCGATATCGGCGTCGTCGGGGCGCATATGGCAGGGCATTACTGATGGTTGCAATCAAGGCAGAACCCTTTCCCTTTGCCGTGAAATCCGGCGCGCTGGCGCTGATCGTCATCGACATGCAGCGCGATTTCGCCGAGCCTGGCGGTTTCGGCGCGTGCCTCGGCAATGATGTCAGCCGCATCACCAAGATCGTGCCGGACGTGAAACGTCTGATCGAAGGTTTTCGCGCTGCCGGCCTGCCGGTCATCCATACGATGGAATGCCACCGGCCGGACCTCTCCGACCTGCCGCCCGCCAAACGCGACCGGGGCAGTCCTTCGCTTAAGATCGGTGACGAAGGCCCTATGGGCCGCATCCTGATCTCGGGCGAACCCGGCACGGCAATTCTTCCGGAAGTGGCACCCGTCGACGGGGAAGTGGTGATCGAAAAGCCCGGCAAGGGCGCCTTCTATGCCACGGGGCTCGGCGACGTGCTGAAGCAAGGCGGCATCAAGCAGCTCGTGTTTGCTGGCGTCACGACGGAAGTCTGCGTCCAGACGACCATGCGCGAGGCAAACGACCGTGGCTATGAATGTCTGCTCGCCGAGGAGGCGACGGAGAGCTATTTTCCCGAATTCAAGGCCGCGGCAATGGCGATGATCCGCGCCCAGGGCGCGATCGTCGGCTGGACTGCCCATGTCGACGACATTCTGGAAAGCATCGCCCATGCCTGAAACGACCCGCGAACTGCTCACATCGGGTGGGTGGAAGGATCTGGAATTCGTCCGCTTCCGCGATGAAGTCACCATTCACTGGATTAGACCTTTTGAAGGCGACCAGCCGGGCGTGGCTCTCCTGAAATACGAGCCAGGCGCCTCTGTACCGCGCCACCGGCATGAGGGGCTTGAAACCATCCTGGTGCTCGATGGGGTACAATCCGACGAGACCGGCGACTACGGCCGTGGCAGCTATATCGTCAACGCGCCGGACACCGAACACTCCGTCTGGAGCGAGAGCGGCTGCGTCGTCCTGATCCAATGGGATCGGCCCGTAAGAATACTGGAAGAGGAAAGGGTATGAACGCGACGACACCGGCCTTCGATATCACCTCGCTGCACGCGTTCTATGGGGATGGCGGCAGTGTCGTCGACGTTGTCGAAGCGGTCTTTGCCCGCATCATCGAAGTTAGCGATCCCGGGATCTTCATTCACCTGGTCGAAAAGGACACCGTTTTGGCCGAGGCGGCGAAACTCGGAGCGTTCGATCCGGCAAAACCGCTTTTCGGCATTCCTTTCGCAGTGAAGGATAATATCGACGTTGCCGGCATGCCGACCACCGCCGCCTGCCCGGACTATGCCTACCTGCCGGAAAACGACGCGACCGTCGTCCGCCTGCTGAAAGAGGCCGGCGCTCTGGTGATCGGCAAGACCAACCTCGACCAGTTCGCAACCGGCCTCGTCGGCGTCCGCTCGCCCTACCCGATCCCGCGCAACGCTATCGATCCCAAGCTGGTGCCTGGCGGTTCATCGTCCGGTTCGGCGGTGGCGACCGCCCAAGGCATCGTCAGCTTTGCGCTCGGCACGGATACGGCCGGCTCGGGCCGTATCCCTGCCGGGCTCAACAATATCGTCGGCCTAAAACCAAGTGTTGGCGCGTTTTCGACGAGTGGCGTTGTTCCCGCCTGTCGCACGCTGGACTGCGTTTCGGTCTTCGCGCTCACGGTCGATGATGCCTGGAAAGTGTTTTCCGTCGCCGCAAAATATGACGAGACGGATCCCTATTCGAAATTCGTTTCCGCACCCCGATTAGGCCCGGCCCAGCCGGTGCTCACGATAGGAGTGCCGTCTAGAGCCGATCTCGAGTTCTTCGGCGACACGACGATGGAGGCTGCCTATTTCGATGCGCTATCCATGCTCGGAGAGCTCGGCCACAATCTGGTCGAAGTGCCGTTCGGCAATTTCTATAAGGTCGCCAATCTGCTCTACGAAGGCGCTTGGGTGGCCGAACGCTACGCAGCGATCAAGCCCTTTTTCGACGACAAAAAGCAGAGCCTCCATCCGGTGACGCGCCAGATTTACACTGCCGCCAAGTCGCTGTCGGCCGCCGACGCCTTTAACGGCTTTTATGCGCTGCAAGCCTTGAGGAAAGAGGTCGCGCCGCTCATCGCTTCCGTCGATCTGTTCTGCGTGCCGACCGCCCCAACCCATTATACGGTGGGCGACCTGGAGGCGGAACCCATCCGGGAGAACGCGCGCCTCGGCACCTATACGAACTTCGTCAACTTGCTCGACATGTGCGGCATCGCCGTGCCCACAGGCACACGCTTTGATGGCCAACCGGCGAGCGTGACACTGCTTGCCGCATCTGGCCGGGACGGGATGACGGCAACGCTTGCCCGCGATCTCCATCAGGCAAGCGGCCTGACGCTCGGTGCGACGGGCTGGTCACAGCCCCGGCTCACTCCTTCCATTTCGGCCCCCGCGGATGAGGACCTGATCGATATCGCCGTCGTCGGCGCACATCTTTCCGGCATGCCGCTGAACCATCAGTTGATCGATCTCGGCGCAAAATTCTCTCGTGTCGCATACACCTCCGGCGCCTACAGGCTATTCGCGCTCCCCGCAACCGTGCCGCCCAAACCGGGCATGATCGGCGTCGGCGAGGGAGAAGGCAGCGAAATCGAAGTGGAAATCTGGAAACTCTCACATGCAGCTTTCGGGCTGTTCGTGGCGGCTATCCCTGCTCCCTTGACCATCGGTACGGTCGCACTTTCGGATGGTACTTCGGCAAAGGGTTTTCTCGCCGAACCGCTGGCGCTTAAGGGAGCCTCGGACATAACGAACTATGGCGGCTGGCGAGCTTATCTCAGGGAGATTTCGCCACCTCAGCGGGTCAGCAACGCCGGTTAAGCAGCCGACCAAGCAAGGACATGCTGCTCCGCGTTTTTTTTCTCTCTCTCTCTCTCTCTCTCTCTCTCAGCAGAGGTCGAAGGATCCGTCGAGCTTACGGTTCGGCGGTGAGATAACCTTGAAGAAAGCATTCCGGGAAGCAGATCAAGCCGGTTTAGGGGAACGTCAACGTCAATCACGGCCTTCGACTTTCCGGGAAAGCAACCGATTCGTCGCAACGCCGAATTCAGGGCTCACGGCCGCGTTTCAAAGAGGCCAACCGCGAATGTATCGCCGATTGCAGCTCCTGGAACAGCCGATCGAGTTTTGGCGGCTGAGAGAAAGCGAGATCGGTCTCTTTCGCGGCCCTTTTTGCAAGTTCGAAATCTAAATCGGGCGACACTTCGGAATGTTCTCCTGGAATCGGGAAGACTGCTTGTCAGTGAGACAGGCAAGCCGTATGCCAGGTTAGCGCACCTCCCGACGATCAATTTCCCTGCCTGGAAGTTCGGCTGCGCTCAAGAATTTTTTGGCGCTTCAGGCGTCAGCCATTTCAAATCGAATCTGCTGCGCCCCTTCCCACAATGTCAGTTGGCCGAGTTCGGGAAGCTTGTCGCGATTAGACGCGATGGTGATGAAATGATTGCCAGCGAGCTGGCCCATTTTCGATGAGAAATCAACTCCGCCATAGGCAAGGAGGATTTCTGTCTCGCTGATGCCGCCCGGATAAAGGAGAATATGCCCTGGTGCGGGATGGCTCGTGTGGTTTTCATATCCGACGCCGAAATCACGGTCTCCCAGTGGAATCCAGACGCCCTCGCCCGACCAGCGAACATGGACGATCTTACCTTCGAAAGGCATCTGCCGCAGAAAGGCCTCACATGTCTTGGGAGCCTTCGCCGTTTCAAGAACGGCACTGAATTCAAAAGGGCCGGCGGTAATCTTCAGTTTCATCGATGTGTTCCTTGCGTTGAAATTCTCGTTCGCCAATCTGCTTTGCAGAGCGGCTCTTAGGGTGTTGGCACCTGCCTAGAGATGTCGGAGGTGGTCGCGAATTGCATTTCAGTGTTGCAGGATCTTGCCGAGGAACGCTTCGGTTCTGGAGCTGTGCTTCCCCGTGAAGAATTCCTCGCTTGGACGGTCCTCGACGATCTCGCCTTGATCGATGAAGATCACACGGGACGCCACGCGGCGCGCGAAGCCCATCTCATGGGTGACGACGATCATCGTCATGCCGTCCTTCGCAAGGCTGGTCATGACATCGAGCACCTCGGCAATCATCTCCGGATCAAGTGCGGAGGTCGGTTCATCGAACAGCATGGCGAGCGGATCCATGGCGAGCGCCCGGGCGATGGCGACACGCTGTTGCTGGCCGCCGGAGAGCTGGCTCGGAAATTTCCTGGCATGGTCGGCAAGGTCGACGCGATCGAGAAGCTGCATCGCCTTTGCCTTGGCCATCGCTTCGCTGCGCCCAAGCACGATCCTCTGCGCCAGCATGATATTGTCGAGAATGGTCAGATGCGCGAACAGCTCGAAATTCTGGAAGACCATACCGACGCGGGTGCGCAGGTTTGGGAGATCCGTCCTCGGATCGCCCACTTCGATCCCGTGGACGCGGATCGAGCCCTTTTGAAAGGGCTCCAGCCCGTTCACGCAATTGATCAGAGTCGATTTGCCCGAGCCCGACGGCCCGCACACCACGACAACCTCGCCGCGCTCGACCTTGGCCGTGCAGTTCCTCAGGACTTCGAACTTGCCGTAATATTTGCTGACGCCACTGATCTCGATCATGAGCGGCCTTTCCCGAAACGAGTGATGGAAAATGGTTGCAGCGCCCTGCCAGTTTCCCGGCCAAGAACGAGTTGTGCCGTGATCTGACCGACGATCGGCCCGAGCGTATAACCGTTGGATGTCACGGCACTAAAATAGCCAGGCTGCGATGGATGTTCACCGAGGATGGGGGCGCCGTCGATGTTGATGTTCATGGCTGCCCAGCTACGGATGACGTGAAGCTTGCGCAATGCCGGAACCACATGCTGGGCAATCCAGAGATTGCCCTCGAGGCTCGACAGCAGCGGCCTTGGATGCTGATGCACCGGATCGAGACCCGCGGTCCAGCCGCCGCCGATGATGAAATTGCCGTTAGCTGCTTGTTTGAGCGTCAGGTGGCGATCGGCATGGGCAACAAGGCGGGAAATCAGCGGAGCGGCGGCTTCGGTCACCACCATCTGCAGAGGAGCACCGAAAACGGGTATATCCAGCCCGAGCATGGAACCAATGCGCGACGAAAAGGCGCCAGCGGCATTGACGACCCGCTTTGCCTTGATAGTGCCGCGCGATGTGGTGACCTCAAAGCCGGCCGGACCGGATGCGATACCGACGACCTCACATGTATCGAAGACACGCACGCCTTTGGCGCGCGCCGCCTCAAGAATGTGCTGGGTGGCGACCAGCGGGTTGATCTTGCCTTCCTGCGAACAATAGGCTGCACCCACGAACAGAGGCGACAGGGCCGGCTCCATCGCCTGCAATTCCTCCTGACCGATCAGTCGGCAATCGATGCCGGCACGTTGTTCGACGCTGACTTTTTCGGCAAGGGAGCGCATGTGAGCTTCGGTCTCGGCAACCATCAGGCCGCCCGTCACCTTCATTTCGAAATCGCGACCCAGTTCATCCTGCAACGCGCCCCAGAGAGCGATGGAATCACGCTGCAACGGCAATGTTTGCGCAGCCGGGCCACCGCCACCTTCGGCGCGGGCGCCGTGATCGAAGGAAAGAAGCTGCGCGTGCAGGCTGCCTGCATTGCCGCCGGAAGCAAGCGAATTTGGAAAGGCGCGCTCCAATACGGTGACCTCCTCGCCTTCACGGGCAAGAAAGAGCGCCGTCGAAAGCCCGGCGATCCCTGCGCCGATGACGAGCGTCGACGTCTGCGGCAACGGCAACGGTTCGCGGTTTTCCAAAGGTGGCTTCTGCGGCAATAGCGCCCGCTTATGACCGCCCCATTCCGGCTTCTCGACCGCAAGTGCTGCGAGCGGCACGGGACGCAGCGGCATTTGGGGCGCCAGAAAGCCGCGCGTCTCTCCCGATGTGCGGGCTTCGCCGGCGATGCTTGCTGTTGCATGGCCGCAATAGCGGCTCTGGCAACGCCCCATTCCGGAGCGGGACAGGCGCTTCAATGTCGCGATGTCTTTGGAGCCATGTTCACCGAGCGCCTTCAATGTCCCATAGGTAAGGCCTTCGCAACGACAGATGATCGTGTGATCCGGCGGCGCATCGCCGCCATCCGGACGCGCCGGACGGAATACCGTCCAGAGTGCGGACTGAAAGGCTCGATGGCGAGCAAGCCGGCGCCCGCTATCCGGCACGGCTGCGGTCTCGAAACCGAGCTTGCGCGCTACGGCAAGACCGGCAAGCCTGCCCTGCAGCATGGCGATATGCGCTCCACCGAATTGCGCAGCCTCTCCGATGACATGAATATGAGGGATTGTCGTTTCCCCATCGTCCTTCTGGATAACGGCGAGACTTTCGCCAATGACCTCATGGCCACAGCCGAGCAATCGCGACAATTCGTTCGCAGAGACGAAATTGCCGCCAATGAGAATGGCGTCGGCCTGGATCCTGGTTTTGCCCTCTCTCCCGGTGACAACGACTGTCTCGACGCCAGCCGTTCCTTCTATGGACGCCACCCTGCTTTCCCAAAGGATCGGAATGCCGGCAGCACGCAAGGCAGCGACCTGCTTTGCCCCATGCAAGGCAAGTCCTTTGTCGAGGGCCAGAAGGTGCAATGCCGCCTGCGGCTGCCCCCAGGGCGCCTGTGCCGCCTCCACCAGCGCAGTCACCGTACCGCCGGCCTTGCGGATTTCATTGGCAACCTGAATGTTGAGAGGACCATTGCCGGCGATAACAATCCGTCCTCCAGGTACCGTACCGTAGCTTCTGAGCAGCGTCTGTGCCGCTCCCGTGGTCATCACGCCCGGTTTCGTCCAACCGGGAATGGCCGGCGGGCACTCGTAAGCGCCGGTCGCGATCACGACCATCCGGGGCTTGCAGTAGAAGGCTCCCTGCGGGCCGTGGCAGGCGATTGTTGTCCCGTTGCCGGTATTCTCGGCGCCCCAGACCAGCGTTCCGCCGATCGACGAGACGCCGGCATTTTGTGCACGACGGATCAGATCGGCGCCAGACCGCGCCTGTTCGTCGCTGGCTAGACGCATTGCAGCCTTCGATGTCGAAGGCTGCTTGAAATACTGGCCTCCGGCAGCGCCGCGCTCGTCGATCAGGGTCACACTCGCACCGGCATTGGCGGCTGCCTCGGCGGTCGCCAGGCCGCCCGGCCCGGCCCCGATTACCAGGACGTCCATGTCGATGCTGGGAATGGAGGCGGGAACCGGGCAAAGATCGGCAAGGTCGCCCGACACCAGAGCCGGCCTCGGGGATGGCCTATGCACTTGCATGCCTTCCTCAACGGTGCTCATGCAGGCGCGCTGACTGATCTTTCCATCAACGGTGACGAGACAATCGTGACAGGCACCCATGCCGCAGAAAAGACCGCGTGCTTCGCCCTTCAGGCCTCGCGAGAAATCATGGCATCCGCTCGCCTCCATCGCCGCGGCGATCGTCATTCCACGATCGGCCTTTAGAGCAGCACCGTCGACGAAGAATCCGACGCGCGTTTCCAATCCGGAATGCTGGATGGCAAGAGAGGCGGGCATCGATCAATCCTCAACCGAATGTCAGACCGAAGTCCAGCACCAGCTTCTTCATGGCGGCATCCTGCGCAGGCGGCAGCGGCAGTCGCGGCGGCCGCGGAACACCGGCGCCAAAGCCCATATGCGTCAGCAGCGACTTCGACCCGGCGACATAGGCCTGTCCGCCGACCGCCTGGATGATCGGCAGCCACTTCAGATAGAGCGCACGGGCCTCATCGATCTTCTTCTCATCCGTGACGAGTTTGAAAATACGGGCCATCGGCCCCGGCGCGACATTCGATGCGACGGCGACCCAGCCTTGTGCTCCCATCACGAAGGATTCAAAGCCGAGAATGCCGCCGAAGACCGTCATATTGTCTCCCGCCAAACGAACAATGTCACGCACCCGCGTGACCTCGAGTGTCGACTCCTTGATGTAATCGCAACCTTCGATCTCGGCGATGCGCTTCACCAGTTCCGGCTTCAGATCCACATTGGCTGTTGCCGGATTGTTGTAGACCATGATCGGAATGGAAATTGCGGAAGCGACGGCGCGGTAGTGTTGCACGAGCTCGTCATCCGTCGGCGTGGAATAAAAAGGCGGAATGATCATGACACCGTCGGCACCCATGGCTTCAGCCTTGCGGCTGAGACGGACACATTCGCGCGTATCCTCGGCGCCACTGCCGATTAGGACGGGGACGCGGCCGGCAACGGTTTCGACCACCGTCCGTGCGACACCATCGCGCTCATCCTCGCTGAGCGACAGGAATTCTCCCGTCGATCCTAACGGGATGAGGCCATGGATGCCTTCGCGCACCTGCCAGTCGGTGAATGCCGCCAGGGCCTTCAGATCCACGGCGCCATATGAATCCAGCGGCGTGATCATCACGGTATAGACACCGCGAAATCTCCTAGTCATGTCGATTATCCTGGTTCTAGCCCCTGTCTGTCACTGACAGGCGGGAGTCGGCCTGGCCGAAACGCTTCTCTATATGGCTCTGGAAGAGATCCCAGAGCGTGGTCAAAAGGAGGTAATAGATGGCCGCAACCGCAAAGAGTTCCAACACCATGAAGCGCTCCTGGATGAGAACTTGGGTGCGCCGCAGCAGTTCCTCCATCGAAATAACCGAGGTCACGGAGGTCGTCTTCAACAAGCCGTTGACGGAGTTTCCAAGCGGCGGAATGATTACTTTGAAAGCCTGCGGCATCACTATGTAGCCCATGATCTGCCGTTCCGTCATGCCGAGCGCCCTGGCTGCCCGGGCCTGACCTTCCGGAACGGCTTCGATGCCGGCGCGAATGATCTCCGCAAGATAGGCTGCCTCGTTGAGAGCAAGCCCCAGCAGGGCCGCCTCGATCACGGAGAAGCGGATGCCGAATTGCGGCAGCGCCGTGTAGATGGCAATGAGTTGGACCAAAAGCGGCGTGCCGCGGAACAGCCAGATATAGGCCTTGGCGACGATCTGAACCGGGCGGAGCGACGACCGCCGCATCAAGGCCAGGGCAAAGCCCAGGATCAAACCGGCAATCAGCGATACGGCGGTCAGCCAGATAGTCGTGAAGACCCCACCGAGGATGAAGGGATTGAACAGGTATCCGAAGAAACCCGACCAGCTCCAAAGCGACATGGACGTAACTTTCTGCTCAAGGCGAGCGCTGAAAATCCGCGCCTCGCGATTCGGATGGATCGATCGATCCGATCAGCGGCCAGGACCCTTCACGGAGTAATCACTGGCTACCATCGGCAATCCATATTTATCGAACAGCGCCTTCAACGATCCGTCCGCCTTCATCTCCTTCAGCGTCGCCGATACGGCATCGGCAAGCGCCGGGCTCTTGAACGCGACAGAGACCGGCGCGGGAAAAAGACCGCTCAACGCCCGCTTGAAGTCGCCGCGTGCATCATACTCCTTGGCGACGGCATCGATCGAGACGACACCTTCGACCTGTCCGGCGCGAAGGGCCTGATAGGCAAGTGCGAAATTGTCGAAGGTCCGGATCGTCAGGCCTTCCTTGCCGGCATCGCGTAATTCCTTGTCGAGCAGGCGGGTTTTCGTTTCCTCGAAGCCGCCGATCTCGACACCGATCGTCATGCCGGCGAGATCGTCCTTGCCAGCGATCGTCTTATCGGAACTGGGCGCGAGCGAGACGCTGATTGCCTGATCCTCATAGGGGATCATCTGCATGATCTTGGCGCGCTCCTCGGTGAAGAAGATGCCGGTATTGATCATGTCCCAGCGGGCAGACTGCAAGCCAGGCACCATCGCGGAAAACTCGATGCGGACATATTCCGGCTCGAGGCAAAGACGCTTGGCGATCTCCTTGCCGAGTTCGATGCGCATGCCCTTCAGCTCGCCGCTTGAATCGATGAACTGCAGGGGTGGCAGCGTCGGGTTGGTCGACATGACAAGTTTGCCGGGTGTGATCAGATCACCGACAGCGACCTTCGGCGTGCAGGGTTGCGCCGAAGCGAATGATGTCGACAGAGAAAAAAGCGATGCGGCGAGCAGGCCGCGGGACAATGAGAATCGAAGCATACTGACCTCTGGAGTTATTTTTGTCGGCATCCCAGATTTGCATTCATATGGGATCCCACTTTTATACAAATTTTTACCGACGGTGCAAGCGCCTTGGAATGGCGGTCAGTAATTTGCCAGAACGCCCTGTCGAACCGCGTCGAGATGACGGACCATCGCCTGACGCGCCGCCTCAGGATCACGCTCCGACAGCGCCGCCAGGATCGCACGATGCTCGGCGACACCCGGCTTTGCCCGAACGACGGGCATCTGCCTCTCGAAGATCGTGGTATAACGACGCATTTCGCCGATCGTGGCCGCCATGAAGGAATTGCCGCTCCCGCTCGCGATCGACATATGCAGAGCATCGTCGAATCGCCATACAAGTTCTGGATCGGGATCCGGCTCAGCCTCGATCCCATCGAGGACAACCGAAAGCGCTTTCAATTCTTCAGCCGAGATGTTGGCAACAGCCGCCGCTGCCGCGCTTGGCTCCAACAGCATCCTCATCGACAGGCTGTCGAGATAGTCTTTTAACGTGATGATCCGGACGCACAGCGCCCCCTTCTCGTTGCGAACGAGCAGGCCCTCCCCTTCGAGGCGGCTGAGCGCATGCCGCATCGGTGAGCGGGACACCGCACGCTGGCTCGCAAGCCGCCTCTGCTGCACCACCGATCCGCCGGCAAGCCGGGCCGAAAGAATGTCAGCCAGCAGCAACCGATAGGTCTCTTCCGCAAGACTTTCGTTTTCCGCATCATTCATCCGATCGTCCATGTTCCCTCTTTTCCGTCCTTTGGGAGATCGGGTATCATATGTAACACCTGCTTGCGCGCAAAGTGCATCGCCGCGGATTGCGCCGGCAACAGGAAAGACGAGGGACAGGTGGTAGATATTTCGATCATGCCGGACACGCAGCCCCTGGCGGGCGGGCAGCACAATCTCGCCTCGCTGACCTACAAGGCCGTTTCCGACATGATTCGCCATCGCCGGCTGAAAGGCGGACAGGTCATTGTGGAGGCCAGGCTCGCCGAGGCCCTCGGTATTTCCCGCACCCCCCTGCGAGAGGCCCTGCAGCGGCTGGAGGGCGAAGGCCTGGTGCGCAAGGGCGACGGCCGCAATTATACCGTGCGCCAAGTGGATATCGGCGAATATCTACAGAGCCTGAGACTGCGGTTGCTGATCGAGCCGGAAGCCGCCGTGCTGGCGATCTCCAACATTCCGCGCCGGCAATTGATCGCCGTCAGGCGCGAGATACATGATCTGCTTGACGCAACCGCCTACCACACGGACTCGCATTGGATCTCGGACGACAATCTTCACAACATGATCATCGATCACTGCGGCAATGCGGTCATGGCAAAGGTGCTGCGAGAGCTGCGCGCCACAACGCGCCTATTTGAGATCGATCGGCTAAAAGATCGGTTGAAGCCGGATTCCACCGAGCACCTCGTCATCATCGAGGCATTGGAGCGCGGCGATCCGGAGGAGACCCGTGCAGCCGTCGCCCTCCATATACAAAGCCTGATCGCTTTCGCTCGGCAGCACCTAGGTGTCGCGGGCCGATGATCGAGTGCAACTTGGAATCGTTACGCATCACTGTGGGGATGCTCTCCGCGCAAGAGCAGAGCGTTTCGGCAGGTTGATCGCAGAGGATCTGGTTGTCGTCCTTATGCGCCGGATTCACATCGGACGCCCCTTTTACCTTCGAAATGACCCACTCGATTTTGAAGCATAATATGGACATCGAATCTCGCCTCCTCGAGTTGGGGCTCTATCAGCCGCGGGATATCGCTGAAGCTGCGCGCTTACGCCTGCGATCGCCCATGGCAATCTGGCCTACTCAACGGCCAACTGCCCCCGCGGGGCAACGCTATATACGCCGTGGGTGGAACTCGCAGGTCGCCGCGATCAGCCAGAGGGTTGGCATCAGGGGAGCACCGCAAGCTTAACGTCACGGCTGTGGTGCCCAGGCTGCATTGACCATAAGGTCCGAGCGCGACGCCGTTGCGCGATCCAAACGCGCACTCGTACACGCCGCGGCGTGGGCTGCTTTCGCCCACTGGATTGTGATCCTTCTTCGCTGTAGAGCGAGGAAGGAATTTTTTGTTGCCGAGCCCCTCCCTTTCAGGTGCAATTTTATGACAAGAAAAGTTTATCTGGCCGGTCCGGAGGTCTTTCTTCCCAACGCCCGCGAAATCCTTGACCGGAAGGCAGCACTCGTCCGTGAAGCGGGACTTCTCCCGCTCTCGCCCGGCGATCTGGAAATCCCGCACACGAACTCGAGGCGCGAGCGGGCCGCGGCGATAAACGCAGTGGACGAGAAGATGATGATTCAGGCGGACGCGATCATCGCCAATCTGACGCCCTTTCGTGGCATTGCCGCCGATACCGGGACGGCCTTCGAACTCGGTTTTATGTGCGCAAGCGGTAAGCCTGTATTCGCTTACACGAACGTGGCCCGCGATCACAGCGGACGAGTGAGCGATCTTTATGGCGGGGCCGTCGCGTATGATGCTGAAGGTCGACTGCGAGACCCGAACGGGATTGCGGTCGAGGATTTCGGCCTGGCCGACAATCTCATGCTGCACGCCGGAATTGAGCGGCGCGGCGGCGTTCTCATCATCGGAGACGCGCCGCGGGATGCGCTTTATACACACCTTGACGCGTTCAAGACGTGTCTTGCCGTCGCCGTTGAGAAGCTGCGCTAAAGTGTTCAGTCGGGGCATTTGATGGATGGGTTTGGGGTGAACCTTTCGGGGTCTATTGTCCATGATTTACAGATGAGTTGATTTCGGCTCCTTCGACCCGGTCGGTAACCGATGTGCGTTTCTTCCAATTCGCAACAGTCTTCTGGTTGATCCCGTAGCGCTTCGAAAGCGCTCTCCGGCTCTCTTCACTACTTTGTATTGCTCGACGGATTGCCTCCGTGGTCGTGGCGCTCCCGTGTAAAATCTGGCGCGTTCAGCATCGCCGTCATCCTCTCGCATCGACGATGGTACCATTCAGACCTTCGGCGACGACGCGCAGCCCAGCTTGGCGGAGCGATGGCAAGAGCTCCGGAGCGAGGCGGAAGCGGTGATTATATCGAAGGAGCAGGGCAGTCGGCAGCGCCGCCGCAAGCCGCGACTTTGGCAGGACCCGGGTGACCTGCTCTCCTATACGGGCTCGGGCAGCGGAGTGCCTTTTCCGTCTCGATGTCCGACCATGGCAGTGAATGTCTTGATCTCGGCGGACGGATCGGCCTTTGCCGGATTAGCCCGTTCGCGTCCGAAAGCCTGCCATGCTAGAGCTGTGAGCGCTTGGCTCGGACGTGCCCGTCGTCTTCCAGGACTTTCCGCAGCAACGGGTGTTCCCGTTTCCGCGCGAACGATTCTGAAACTCACGCGCGACCTGCCGCAGATCGCGATGTTGAAACACGAAGATTGCCCCGGTCTCACCAAGATCTCCACGCTGAGAGCGGCAGAGGAAAAGGGAGCACCGCGCCTTCGATCCTCTGTGGCAATGGTGGGCTCTATCTGCCGCAAGAGCTTGCACGTGGTGCCGACGGTGCCATGACTGGCTTTGCTTATCCGGAAGCCTTGGTGAACACAGTGCGACTGCATGCAGCCGGCGAACCGGACAAGGCCGAGGATCTTTTCGACTGTTACCACCTATTCTCAGGCGTGGCAGCAGCCGGGCTTCGGGCTCGCGCTGCGCAAAATGATCCTGATGAAGCGCGCCGTCGCTTCTGCCTTTACCCGCGCGCCAGGACCGACGCTGTCGGCTACTGACATTGCCGAGCTCAACCGATTGATGGCCCGCACTGAAGAAAAACTGAAGGATTTCTGACGATTGATTTCGGACTGACCGGCAAGAAAGCTATCGTGCTCGCCTCTGCCTCACCACCGCCGCAGCGCTGGCGCAGCCATGCTCTCACGCTGAATAAGTCGGCTGCGGATGACATTTCGTATTTTTGGCTGTTGCCCGGACCGATCAATTGCCGCCAGCAGGAGCGCGACTGCCGTCTGCCCCATCTCCTCAACTGGCTGCTCGATCGTAGAAAGCGGCGGCGAGCAGAATGCGCAAACGGGCGAACCGTCGAAGGCGACGATCGAGAGGTCGTCCGGGATCGTCAAACCCATACTTTGCATCCGGCTCATGAAAGAAATTGCCATGTCGTCGCTGGTCGCGATGACCGCGGTAGGTTTATCCGCAAGCGCAGCAAAGTCATCAGCCGCTTGCACGCCGATTTCAAAACCTTGCTGATAGTCCAAATTACCGCCCGAGCGGACAACGGCAGATTCTGGCCGTCCTGCTTGCTGCAGCGCCTCAATGACGCCACCATACCGCTCGATGTCGTGATAGTTGTCCTCTGGGCCGGCAAGGTAGAAGAAACGGCGATGCCCAAGACGGATAAGATCGGCGGTCACGTCCCGCACTGCCTCCCGGTCGTTGGTCACCACGCTCGGCAGACCTGCATCACTCATGTCCAGCAGCATGGAGACGATCGGCAGGCCGGCATTGGCGAGAGATCGCCCGTCCACCTCTGGCAGGTTCGAGGACAGGATGATGGCACCGCGAACTGTACCCCCAAAAGCCAGATCGAGAATGTGCCTTTCCGATGCTTCGTCACGGTCCAGATTGGCAATCATCAGATTATAGCCGTTCTGGATCAGGGCTCTGTTGATACTTTGCAGAATCTGCGGAATGATCTGGGAAACTCCATAGTAGAGCGATCCCGGCAGGATGATCATGATGATGTTGGACTTGCCGACCCTGAGGCTGCGGGCCATCGCATTTGGCGTGTAGCCCAGCTGCTTTGCGGCGGCATCGATCTTGGTGCGTGTCTTCTCGTTCACGCGACCGGGATTTGCGAGCGCGCGGCTGACGGTCGAGATGGCTACCCCTGCCAAGCGAGCGACATCCGCCATCAACGGTCCCGATGGGCCATCCCCCGATACATCTTTGTTTTTTTTCATTTTTTTCTTCCTCCCCCGAATGCCTGCCGCGTCGGATGCTACGGTACTCGCGGCCATTTAGCAAACGATTGCCAAAAAACGCTTGCATAAAAAACCGACTTGTCTAATATCTAGGCATGGCAAACGATTGCCAATAGCAGTGCATTGAAATCATTGTGATTATTTGTGGCGGCGACCTCAACCCCGCAATCGATCCACTACGCCCGGAGAACCGATAGCGTCATGACTTCAACCGAACGGCTTCGCTTTGGCGTCGATCTCGTCACTTTTTTCCATACCGATTTCTGGGGCGTGAAGGACTATGACGGCATCGTCGCATTGGCCCGCAACGAGCCGCGCGCCTTCTGGGATAAAATTCTTGACGCCGTGCAGGCCTCGGGCGTCACGGGTGTGGAACTGACCTTCTCACCTTTCAACTGGCAGGATGCGACGAAGACTTATGGTTCCGTCGAAGCTTTCGCCGCTGAGCTTTCCAGGCGTGGGCTGACGCTGGCGAGCGGCTTTTTCGCCGAACTCGAAGCGGCCGGTGATTTCACGGAGGCCAACGCACAGGCCGCCATCATCGAGAAGGCCGAAAAATACGCCGAATTCCTCAAGGCCTGCGGCAGTGACATCATGGTTATCGGCGCGCCGTTGCGCCAGACGCTGGGCGCCCAGCCGGTGCGGTTTTATGATTTCGAGCAGGCGCGCAAGATCGCCGATTTCCTCAATCGCCTCGGCGCCATTCTCTACGCAAGGGGCGTTCGGCTGGCGCTCCACACCGAGGCCCATTCGATCTTTGCCGCCGCGCGCGACGTCGATCTGTTGATGCTGCTGACAGACCCGGCCTATGTGCATATGTGCCCGGACACGGCGCATATCATTGTTGCCGGTTCCGATCCGCTGCAGGTTGTCGAGCGTCATCATGAGCGCGTCATTATAGCCCATTGGAAGGATGCCCTCGGTCCCATGCCGGCCGACACACCGATCGACCAGCATATTCATGATCGCCACCGTCCCTATTTCTGCGGCTTGGGGCTCGGTCGCGTCGACTGGCCAGGCTGGATCAGGCTCCTGCGTGATCGCGGCTATGACGGCTGGGCCATTCTCGAGCTCGACGCCGCCGCCGATCCGGTCGGCGATATCGCAAATGGGCTCAAGCTCGTCCAGCAGGCACTTTTGCCGATCTATCGCTGATTTCCATGACCCGAAACCAATAGCCCCGCCAAGAGGGCTTTCTTAAAGAGGTGGAACGATGAAAAACACAATGAAACTGTTACTGGTGGGAGCCGCGCTCTCAGCAGCCGTCTCCTCGGCCCATGCCGAAGACAAGCCGAATGCAGAAGTGATGACCTCTTGGACCTCCGGCGGCGAAGCGGCAGCTTTGAACATCATCAAAAAGGAATTCGAAAAGCGCGGCGGCGTCTGGAAGGACTCTTCCATCGCCGGCTTCGGCGCTGCCGACGCCGCCTTCCAGAACCGCCTGGTCGCCGGCGATCCGCCGGCCGCCAAACAGGCGGTGATCGGCCTCGCCAATGCCGATTTCGTCAATCAGGGTCTCCTAAACCCGATCGACGATGTAGCAAAGGCCGGCAAATGGACAGACGCTCTGCCAAAATCGATCGCCGATCTCGTCTCCTACAACGGTCAGGTCTATCTCGCACCCACCGGCGCCCACGGCGAAAGCTGGGTGTTTTATTCCAAGGAGGCCTTCGCCAAGGCGGGCGTGAGCGAGGAGCCCAAGAGCTGGGACGAATTCTTCGCGGCCCTCGACAAGCTCAAGGCTGCCGGCGTTCAGCCAGTCGCCTGGGGCGGCCAATCCTGGCAGGAGACCAAAGTCTTCAATATGATCCTGCTCACCCAGGTGGGCATTGACGGCTTCCTCAAGATCTATGTCGACAAGGACAAGGGCGAGGCCTCCACCGAAGGCGTGAAGAAGACACTCGACATTCTCGCAAAGCTGCGTGCCTATGTCGATCAGGGCGCACCGGGCCGCAACTGGAACGACGCGACCGCCATGGTCATCACCGCCAAGGCCGGCGTCCAGTTCATGGGCGACTGGGCCAAGGGCGAGTTCATCGCCGCAGGCAAGGAGCTTGGTAAAGACTACGGCTGCATGCTCGCGCCGCAATCGCCGGGCATGGTCTATGTCGCCGACGCCTTCTCCTTCCCGAAGATTGCCGACGCTGCATCCCAGAAGGGCCAGACCTTGCTTGCCGAGGTGGCCATGGACCCTGCCGTACAGGTTGAGTTCGCGCTCAAGAAGGGTTCCGTGCCGATGCGCACGGATGTCGACCAGTCGAAGCTCGACATCTGCGCGAAGAAGGGACTGGAGCTGATGAGCGCCGGCAAGATCGTGCCGGACCAGGCGCTGATCCTCTCGCCGCAGCAGGCCGGCGCGCTCAACGACTTCGTTGATGAGTTCTGGACCAATCCTTCCGAGGATAGCACCTCTGGCGCCGAGAAGTTCTTCGCGATCTTCGAATAGGCCGTGCAGCAGGCCGATTGGAAAGAAGAAAGCCGGTCGGCCCTGCACATTCCGTTTGAGAAAGTTTGCTCATGCAAGCCAAGCGCAGACGTTCCTCTGCTGCGACCATCGCGCTCATGCCGACATGGATCGCAGCGATCTTCATCTATATCGGCACCATGGTCTGGTCCGTGAGGCTGTCATTCACGGATTCGACCATATTTCCTTCGTCCAACTATGTGGGCTTTGCTCAATATGCCAAGCTGTTCCGGACGTCGAGATGGCTCGCATCCCTCGAAAATGTCCTGATATTCGGTGTGCTCTATGTTGCTGGCTGTCTCGCCCTCGGCTTCGTTCTGGCGGCCTCGCTTGACCGCAAGGTGCGCTTCGAAGCCGTGTTCCGCACCATTTTCCTTTATCCCTATGCCATGTCCTTCGTGGTCACTGGCCTTATCTGGCAGTGGATACTGAACCCGACCCTCGGCATTCAGGCAAGCGTGCGGGCGCTGGGCTGGCAGAGCTTCGCTTTCGACTGGATCGTCAGTCGCGACATGGCGATCTATACCGTCGTCTTCGCTGGCGTCTGGCAGGGGGCAGGCCTCGTCATGGTGATCGCGCTTTCCGGCATGCGCGGCATCGGCGATGAACAATGGAAGGCGGCACAGATCGACGGCATCCCGATCTGGCGGATCTATCTGTCGATCATCCTGCCGCAGCTCGGACCAGCACTTGCCGCATCGGGAATGCTGCTCTCGATGGGCGTGATCAAGACCTATGACCTCGTCGTGGCGCTGACCGGCGGCGGACCAGGCAACGCGACCGAGGTGCCGGCTAAATTCATCATGGACAATCTGTTCGAACGCCAAAATCTCGGCCTGGCGAGCGCGGGCGCCACGGTGCTGGTGCTCTCCGTCGTCATGGCCGTCGTCCCGTTTCGTTATGCGCTTTCCATGCGCGCGAGAAGAAGGTGAGAGCACTGATGGCCCCTCTTCACGCCCGCGGCCCGAAACCTTCGCGGCTCACCATCGGCCGCATCGGGCTCTATGCCTTCCTGATCCTTGCGGTGCTGTTTTTCCTCCTGCCGCTCTACACGATGCTCGTCACCTCCTTGAAGACGATGGAGGAAATCCGTCAGGGTCGCATCTTCGCACTGCCGGATACCGTGAATCTCGACGCCTGGAAAACCGCCTGGTCCGGGGCCTGCATGGGCACGCAATGCCTGGGCGTGCGCGTCGGTTTCTGGAACTCGGTAAAAATCACCGTGCCCGCGGTTGTCATTTCTGTCTTCATCGGCGCGATCAACGGCTATGCTCTTTCCTTCTGGCGGCCGAAAGGCTCGGGCCTGCTGTTCGCGCTTCTGATGGCCGGCGGCCTGATCCCCTATCAGATCTTCCTTTATCCGCTGGTGCGGCTGCTCGCCAATGTCAGCCTCTACAATTCGGTGGCCGGCGTCGTCCTCGTCCATGTCATTTTCGGTTTGCCCTTGGTCACGCTGCTCTTCCGCAACTATTTCGTGGCGATCCCCGAAGAACTCTGCAAGGCCGCTCGCGTCGACGGCGCCGGCTTCTGGCGCATCTTCCTCGAGATCATGCTGCCCATGTCGGCTCCGATGGTCGTCGTCGCCTCCATCTTCCAGTTCACCGGCATCTGGAACGACTTCCTGATCGGGCTGGTCTTTGCCGGGAGGGACAATCTGCCGATGACGGTTCAGCTCAACAACATCGTCAACACGACCATGGGCGAGCGCGCCTACAATGTGAATATGGCCGCCACCATCCTCACCGCCCTTATCCCGCTCGCCATCTATTTTTTCTCCGGCCGCTGGTTCGTGCGCGGCGTCGCCGCCGGTGCAGTCAAGGGATAATGCCATGCAGTCCGCCGTTTCCGTAAAGGACCTCAAGATCGCCTATGGCGATCACACGGTCATCGAAAAACTGTCCATCGACATCGCGCCACGCGAATTCCTCGTGCTGCTTGGGCCGTCCGGTTGCGGAAAATCGACGCTGCTGAACGCCATCGCGGGTCTGCAGGACATTACCGACGGCGAGATGTGGATTTCCGGCAAGAACGTCACATGGGACGAGCCGAAGGATCGGGGCATCGGCATGGTCTTTCAGTCCTATGCACTTTATCCCCGCATGACGGTCCGCAAGAACCTGTCCTTCGGCCTGCGTGTCGCGGGCTTGCCCAAAACCGAAATCGAAGCGCGCATCGCCCGCACCGCATCGCTTCTGCATCTCGACAAGCTGCTCGAGCGAAGACCATCGGAGCTGTCCGGCGGCCAGCGCCAGCGCGTCGCGATCGGCCGCGCCCTGGTGCGGGAGGTGGACGTCTTCCTCTTTGACGAGCCACTCTCCAACCTTGACGCCAAGTTGCGCAACGAATTGCGCGTGGAGATCAAGAAGCTGCATCAGAGCCTTGGCAATACGATGATCTATGTGACGCACGATCAGGTCGAGGCGCTCACTCTCGCTGATCGCATCGCGATCATGAAGGACGGCGTGATCCAGCAGCTCGCCACTCCATCCGAGATCTACCATCACCCGGCCAATCTCTTCGTCGCGGGCTTCATCGGCGCGCCGGCGATGAATTTCATCGAGGGCAGGATCGCCGTCGAGACCAGCACACCGATCTTCGAAGGCGACGGACTGCAGATCGATCTTTCCGGCTATCCTTTTCTGACCTCCATCAAGGCCGGTCCGGCCACGCTCGGCATCCGGCCGGAACATCTCGCGCCCGACGGAGCGGCAAGGGGTTGGCCCACCATTTTGGGCACTGTCTCCGTTGTCGAGCCAATGGGCGCAGACACAGTGATCTGGTTCGATTGGGGCGGCGAAACCTTTTCCTGCCGGACGATGGGCGATGCAGCTTTTACACCGGGCTCACGGATCACGGCCGGGCTCGATAGCGCCAAGATCTCCCTTTTCGACGCCCATGGCGCCCGCCTTTAACACTGCTTTCAGTTCATACGGAAATTGTTCATGTCTCAGACTGTCTACGATGCGTTGGTGATCGGTTCCGGCGCGGCAGGCTCCTTCGCCGCCAAGGAACTGACAGCACAAGGGCTTTCAGTGCTGCTGCTCGAGGCAGGGCGTGCCGTGACGCAAGATGACTTCGATCCCGCCCGAAAGAAGGCGCCGGCCAGCAGCATCAATATCTGGGAGCGGGCGCGCGCGACAATCAAGGGGCAACCCGTCCAAGCGCGCGCGGCCTTCTTTACTGAACGCTTCAGCCATTTTTTCGTCAACGACCGGAAGAACCCCTACACGACGCCGAAGGATGCTCCATTCCTGTGGATTCGCGGCCGTCAGGCAGGCGGACGTCTACACAGCTTCGGCCGTGTCTTGCTGCGCTGGACCGACGATGATTTCAAGATCAAGTCGCGAACCGGCAAGGGCGTTGACTGGCCCCTCTCGTACGCAGAGCTTGAACCCTATTACAGCGAGGTCGAATCCTGCCTCGGGCTCTATGGCAATAAAGACGGCGTGGAGAGTTTGCCGGACGGTGTCTATACGCATCCGGCCGAGCTGACGCCAGCCGAAGAGATCTTCAAGAGAGAGGTGGAAGGCCGTTGGCCAGAGCGGAAAGTTGTATCCTGGCGCTACATCGCCCCGGACCCAGAGCGGACCCCAAAGCCCCTTCGCGAGGCGCTTGCGACCGGCCGCCTCACGATCCGCCATGACGCCATCGTTCGCCGCATCACGACGGATGACAGGGATGGCCGGGCGACCGGCGCGGAATTCATCGACCGTCTAACGGGCAAGGTCGAGACTATCCGCGCTGCACTGGTGGTGCTTTCAGCCTCCCCGATCGAAAGCGTCCGGCTGCTTCTCAATTCGGCATCGTCGAGACATCCCGAAGGGCTGGGAAACAGCTCGGGGGCGCTCGGGCGCTATTTCATGGACCAGCTTCCCTGTCTTGCCTTCGGTTCCTTCTCGAAGGCCAAGGGCTGGGCCCACGATGCTTCTGCCCCGACCGATCCGTTCTACAACCCCTCGGGCGGAATTTTCATTCCGCGTTTCGGCAAGAAGGACGCCAGCCGCGGCGATTTCGATTTCCAAGGCAGCGTGGGCAGGGCACCGACGCCGGACGATCAGCCGTCCCGGCTTGCTTTCTTCGGCTTCGGCCGCATGCTGCCTTATGCCGACAATCGCATCATGCTCGACGCACAGCGCAAGGACGCCTGGGCGATTCCCGTCCCGCACATACGTTGCGCCATGCATGACGAGGAACATGCGCTGTTGGCGCAACAGGAAAAGACCATGATCGACCTGGTGGACACGGTCGGCGGCGAGCTTGAATTCATCGGCTCGCCCACCGGGCTCAGGGAAATGGGACGCGGCGCCTTTCCGGATGACGATCCCTTCAGCCGCTTCATGTTCCGCAAGTGGTTCCGCAAAACCATGTGCATGGGAGCAGCCATCCACGAAACCGGAGGCGCGAGAATGGGCAGCAATCCCAAAAGTTCGGTGCTCAATCCCTACAACCAGCTCTGGGACGCCCCCAACGTCCTCGTTACCGACGCCAGCGCCTTTCCCGGGAGTGGCATCGCCGGCACGACACTCACCGTCATGGCGTTGACGATCCGCGCTTGCCGGAAACTTGTCGGCCGGCACCGAACAGGTCGCATGTAGAAACACGGCTAAAGTGCACTTCTACGCCGTGGATGGATACGAACTAGAAACACTGGCGGCCAGCCGTCAATGCTGCCGCGACCCAGACGACGGAGAAGGCAACGTCGGCTCTCCAGACCAAGGACGGATCCTTCTCCATAAGATGGAGCCGTCCAGATCATGAATGGACGCCGGTCTTGAGATCCCATCAGGGGTGAGTAGCGGCCTGCGAATCTGTATCGTACGATGATACATATTGGTTGACTTTCACCAGTATCACCGTATGATACAAACATGAAGAGCAAGACGTGATCAGGTCATTTAAGGATGCCAAGACCGAAGCTGTTGCGCGCGGCAGAGCCCCGAAAGGCTTTCCTTCAAACATCGTGAGGTCGGCCGTTCGTAAATTGACAATCCTGAACAGCGCTGCTGCTCTCGACGACTTGCGTTCCCCTCCGGGAAATCGACTTGAAGCCCTTAAGGGCGATAGAGAAGGCCAACATTCGATCCGGATCAATGGCCAGTGGCGCATATGCTTCGTATGGACAGATGCCGGTATCGAAGACGTCGAAATAGTTGACTACCATTGAAGGCCAGTCGTGGCACACAGGGAGCTTGAGATGACCCATATCCTTCCGCCGGTCCATCCGGGCGAAATCCTCCGCGAGGAGTACCTACTTCCTCTGAACATGAGCGCCGGTGCACTGGCGAAAAAGCTCAATGTTCCTCGCACCCGTATCGAACGTATAGCGGCGGAGCAAACACCGATAACCACGGATACCGCTCTGCGCCTCGCCAAGTATTTCCGCACAACGCCGGAATTTTGGATGAACATGCAAACCAGCTTCAACCTTAAGACAGAGGAAATAGCGCTTCATGGCGAACTGGAGTTGATCCCGGAAATCGATAGAGCAGCATAGCCGGACGCCGCCCCGGTACGGCACATTCCAGTCGATACCTTATGCGATCTTCTTGGCCACATCACAGCAACAAGCGGTGCAGGGCTCGTGGGAGCACGATTCTGTCCGCCCCTGAGGCGACGTCCGCGCTTAAGTCTGTGAACGGCGGCATTGCGCCTCCGCTGCGGTCATTCGCGGTACAGATCGACGTTCCCGGAACCAGCCCTTCTTTTGGCGCAGGGAACAGATGAAAGGGCTCATCGAGGATAAGCGTTATGGTCGGCTATCTAGAAATGACGAGAGGATTGCCTTGACGTCGGCCGGCCGTTCGACTGGGGCCATGTGCGTTTCTCCTTCGAGAACTGCTATTTTCACACGGGGATACAGGACTGACGGGCGGGAAAAGAACTGGTCCCGACTTCCGAGGACCACCAATACATCCGGTCCCTCAGCTTCAGGCTGATGATCCCCACCCCGGTACGCCAACATGGCGTCCAGATAGCGGCAGATGGTCGCGGGCGATGAAAGCCGACCTGTGATTTTCCGAGCATTGAGGCGGATACGCAGTTTCAGCAGAAAGTTGAATCAAGGGCGTCGAAAGACAGACGAGAACTCTTGCAGCAACCGTGCAGATTGACCCGAGCGTGCAAGTTCGGCTTGCCGACGCAACCGATGTCTTCCTTCTGGTGAGAAGTCATATCCCCCGGCAACGAGGGCTAGTCTCGAAACCCGATGTTGGAACCGTGAGGCGACGTTCGCGGCGACGACGGCTCCGTATGAAACGCCAACCAGTTGGCACCGCCCGCCAAACTCGTTGTCGATGATGTCCGCGATATCGTCCGCGATGGAAGAGACGGAAACATCGCCTGGCTTGGGATCGTAACCGAGAAGGACGAAGCTTCTTCCATTGGGTAGAATCCGCCCCAGACGGCTTGCGTCCCTGCGCAGACGCGACGTCTCGGGACGCATCATGAATCCCTGGCCACCGTTGATGATGAGGATCGCGTCGAACCCTTGTCCAACTCGGGCGAAGGGAAGGCGGTCTAGGAATTTTCCTGTTTTGATTTTATACATGCTGCTCACAGTCGGGATCGTCCGGCCGCTCCTGAAATGAATTCGATGTGTTCGGGTTAGCGCGCGGCGAGCCGGCGGATAGCCGGTTCGAAGTTCACGGGAACTGGTTGCTCGACGCGTCGGTAGACCCGCCCGTCACGCGTTCGGGTCATCAAACCGAGATCAATCAGCTCGCGTCGGAGAAGTGCGTGGTCTCCGAAAAGGTGCTTTCGATGAAGTAGGTCGTTGACGTCACGCTCGGACAAATCCATCGACGCGGGGATCTGCGACCAGAGAATCCAGAGAGCCAGTATCTGATCGGAGCGTTTTGATGGCCAGCGAAGCAAGATTCGGTCTACATCGAAGCAACGGACAACCCGATCGACGAGTTTCTCTTCAACGTTCTCTGAAAAAGGAGGTGGCGCCTTTTCCTCGTCTAGGTGGCTGACATTTGATGAAGGATCCGTCGCAGCACGTAATGCCTGGAAGTTTCCATGCCCTGCAGCTTTCGCGACGATGTTGAGCATCTCAAGATGAGTAGGCAACCCCTGTTGCGCGGCCAACAGCGCTCGGAGGGATTTCGCAAATGTAGATGTATCGCTCACCTGGAGCGGAATAAGAATTCTGGACATGACCTATCCTTCGGTCGCGCCGTTCCAAACGGATCATCGGTGATCGCCCTTCCGACATGGCACGGGATGGGTGTCCATATCTCGATATGAGCAGGTTTAGCTTGTTCCGAGGAACGGCGATGCCTGGGTGAACTGCGGACCCTGTCGGCCAGATATCACCAAGGACTGAAGGATTCAAGCGCGTAGGTACAGGCAGGGTCGGATCGATGGGCGTAGCGACGTCAACATCTCCGTTAAGGCTGATGCCGGCCCCAAAGCTGCTGTTCACCAGTCTCGGCATGTTCGACGGCTGCGCGCCCCCATATCGGGTCGTTATGGCACCGGTTTAGCCGTTCAGGCGGCTAGCGTTCCTGCAATAATCGAGTGCTTCCCATCCCATTCTCAATACTTTCAGGGCATCAGGTGAGTTGAGCGAGGATATCGTCGACGACACTTGGGACGGTACCCGTTGTGTCGATATTGATGCCGATGGGAAGATATTCCCGGGTATGATGGTAGCGGAGTACCAGCGCCCGCTCGGCCGGCTCAAAGCCCGGCTCATTTGGCCGCCCATCCAATCGTCGGTTCAAGGTCTCAACGTCTATATCGAGCACGAAAACCTTGTCGAAAAGGTCCAGGAATTTGTGGAAATTGCGCGAGCCGCCACAGAAGAAGCTGACAGGATGGGTGGTGTCGGCAGCAATAGCGCGGACCTTGTCGACATGCCAGATCCAGTGGGCGTATCCCCAGACGATGCGGTCCGCTCCTTCGGGTGGTCCTGCGAGTGCCTGGCCCGTCTCGGGGTCGCCGACATAGGCCAAGGCGCGGTCACCATGGATGACATGGTAGCCCCGCCGCTCCAGTTCGGTAGCGACAGACGTTTTCCCAGTGCCGGAACCGCCTTCGATCAGATAGTTCTTGATTCCCATAGGCGCCGCTTATCATGACCTTCGATCTGGTGAGAAACACTCTACCTGGGAACGCTTCGCCAACGAAATGACGGCCCTCTCACCGCTCACATACGTTTTCCAAGCGGCCAATCTTTGACCGAGGGCCGCACTTCTCGGCGCAAATGTTCTCGGTCTGAACAATTCGACCGAGCGGCTATGCGCCTCACATCGGCCGTAAATGCCGCCGTATCGTCTTCCGGAATGCAGACGTCGATCCAAGCTACGCTTTTGACGGCAACAATGCGCCAACACCAGTGATTGGGCACTCCCAAGTGCAAGGAGCGACGACCTAACCGGTAGCAGATGATTGCGAGAGGGCTGAAAAGCGCCCCCATTTCGGTCAGCCAGACCGCGTTGACAGTTATCTGGTAGCTGCCCTTCAGTTTCAGCGTCAGGGTGGTGATGATGGTTGAGAACGGTGTGCGCCATCGTCGAGTCAAATAGGGGAGGCGTATGTGCCAGGCCCGTTGACATACCTCGAACTTCGTTATTTATACGTCGTATAAATAGTGGGATTTAGGATGATCACCGGACACGTATTTATTGCAACAAGCCTCGATGGTTTTATCGCCCGTGAAGGCGGAGAAATCGATTGGCTGCTCAAGCACGATCAAGCTGGCGAGGATCATGGCTATGACGACTTCATAAGAGATATCGACGTTATCGTAATGGGGCGGGGCACTTACGAAGCGGTTCGAAGCATGGGAGACTGGTTCTATACCCGCCCGGTACTTGTTTTGTCCGAACAGCTTGCGCAACAAGAGGTGCCCTCCGAGCTCTACGGAAAGGTGCGCTTTTCGGACAAGACCCCTGAAGAAGCGATGGCGATGCTTCAATCCGAGGGCGCGAGACGCGCCTATGTGGACGGCGGGCGCATCATTCAATCCTTCCTCCAGCTCGACATGATTAGTGACATGGTGATTACGAGGGTGCCAATCTTGCTCGGTACTGGCCGCCCTCTTTTTGGGGGTGGTCAGCGCGATGTGGCGCTTGCGCACAAAGGGACAAGGTCTTTTCCATCTGGATTGGTCCAATCCAATTATGAAGTCATCAAATGACCGCAAGAGGGCGAGGTCGGCCACCAGCCGACGGAAAGATCGTTTCGCCGGAGAGCATTCTGTCTGAGGCTTTGGGGATACTCAGGGCCGATGGTCTCGACGGTTTGACAATGCGCGCTTTGGCAACGCGTGTCGGCATCAATCCCATGACGATCTATCACCACTTCAAGGATCGGGATGGGCTGATCAAGGCGCTGGCGGAGAAGGTATACGCGGACGTCTCGGCGCCTGAAGTGGGCGATATACTCGCACGAGCCCGCAGTCTCCTTGCAGCCTATTACGCTAAGGTAGTCCTCTACCCTGCCTTGACCCTGGCAATCTTTGCCCGGCCAGCCATATTTCCTGATCACGCCAAGAGGATAACCCATGAGCTGACCAGCCTTTTGAGCGAACGCACCTACTCATCAGAGCATTCGTTGCGTTGGACGCATATACTTGTCGACTACACGCATGGTGCCGCCCTTGCTGTGGCTATCCAGAATCGAAGCATCGGGCACCAATCCTCGAATGAAGCAATGCTCTCAGACTTTGAAAGCGGAGTTGCCGCCCTACTGGAAGCATTTTGGCACTCTCTCGATCACCGGAGCGCCTAGTCTACTTTCTAAGGGCCTCAGGGTCGCGAGTTGCCTCCCTCCGATCCGTTGATGAATTGCCGCTACCGCAGTTTGGATCTTGAAAGTGGACGGATCGCACCCCGCCCAAATTGAGACGCTCGGGTCACACTGGCGAAGTATCCGCTCCTGACGCTCCCTGGGCGTTCAGATCATGGGTAGTAACGCAAACACTCCACTCGACGGCCGGAAGCCGGCATCCCGGATGACCGCCGCCGCAGGCTTATATCCGCGCGCATTCTACTATAGCATTCTAGGGCACCTCGCCCTGAAGTTCAGCCTCGTGTCTCAAACCTTGGACGCCGCCTCCTCAAGGATCGTGGCGTCAATTTGACTTCGTGCTGTGTTCCGCGTCGATCGCGCGGGTCTCACCAGTCGCCATCATGGTCCTGGTCGCGTCGATGGAAGCGTAGACCCAGAAAATTCGCATTGGTTCGCTGTCGGACGCGTTGATAAAGCGGTGCGGAACGTTGGCGGGAATCCAGGTCGTGTCATTGGTGTCGAGAGGGTGACGCACGCCGTCGATCTCCGCTATCGCCGTCCCCTCGATGACCATGACGCTCTCTTCGCAGTTGTGCTTGTGCAGTCCGATGGATGCGCCAGGATCGAACGCCGTGATACCGTTGATCATGCTTATCGAACCGCACTTGCGGGTGACAAGCGGTGTCGTTCGAGCGCCCCCGCCGCGATCATTGGTTTTCAGTTCTTTCGGTCGCAAGATTGCGGGTTTGGGTGATGCGGTCATGATCGCCTCCTACTTCGTGGCCTTTGCCGGGCCGATCCACACAGTCTTGATATTCACGAACTCGCGGATGCCGTAGACGCCGAGTTCGCGGCCGTAACCTGACCGCTTGATGCCGCCGAACGGATATCTCGGATCGGACGCCGTCATGCCGTTGATGAACACGGCTCCCGCCTCGATATCTCTCGCGAGCCGCTTGCCGCGCTCGACATCCCGGGTCCATAGCGCCGAGCCAAGACCGAATTCAGTATCGTTAGCGAGGGCGATGGCATGTTCGGCATCTCGCGCACGAATGACGGCCGCGACCGGTCCAAAGGTCTCCTCGCGGAAGGCCGTCATCTCAGGTGTTACATCGTCGAGGACCGTCGGCGGATAATAGAAACCATCCAGGTCCAGCGGCTTGCCGCCAGCCTTGAGCGTAGCGCCGCTGGCGATCGTGCGCTCGACCTGGTTATGCAGCGTGCTGAGCAGGTTCTTGCGCGCCATCGGTCCGATGTTGGTGTCGCGCTCCATTGGGTCGCCGATCTTCAGGGCTGCGACGCCCTCGCAGAACAGTTCGACGAAGCGGTCGGCGACCACCTCCTCGACGATGAACCGCTTGGCGTTCACACAGGATTGGCCGACATTGATGTATCGGGCCTTCACGGCCACCTTCGCCGCCTCTTCGAGGTCCGCGTCGGCAAGCACGATGAAGGGGTCGGAGCCACCAAGTTCAAGGACCTGCTTTTTGAGCGCCTTGCCCGACTGGCTGGCTACGATTGCGCCGACTTCCGTCGATCCGGTCAAAGTAACCGCTGCGATGCGGTCATCTTCGATGATCGCCGCGACCTTCGACGGCTCGATCAGCAGCGTGGAGAAGAGGCCTTCCGGGCAACCTGCTTCCCGCATGATCTCTTCAATCGCGAGTGCGCATTCCGGTACGTTATTGGCATGCTTTAGGATCGCGCCATTTCCGGCAGCAAAGGCTGGAGCGGCGAAACGGAAGAACTGCCAGAACGGGTAGTTCCAGGGCATTATCGCTAGGACCACACCAAGCGGATCAAAGGCGACGACGCTCTCGGTCGCGTTGGAGGGCACCACTTCGTCCGCAAGATACTCCGGAGCGTGCTCGGCATAGAAGTCGCAATTGTAGGCGCACTTCTCGATCTCCGCTTCAGCCTCAGCGATGGGCTTGCCCATCTCACGAGTTACCATCGCGGCATACTTTGCCTTCCCCGACCGCAGCGACTTGGCCATGCTGACGAGAAGTCCGACCCGCTCCTCGATCGGAACTCTCCGCCAGCGCTTTTGTGCGGATGCCGCCGACGCCAGGGCGCGGTCGATATAGGCGTCGTCATGGAGTTCGTATGTCGCGATCTGGTCGCCGTTGGCTGGATTTATCGAAGTGATCATCTGGTTTCCGTTCGCGTGAATGTCAGGGCGGTCTCAAGGCTTGGGCGAATTTCGAGGTCGGATGAGCTTGAATGCTGCCGTCGCTCCGGCGACCACCAGCAGGACTCGCGCCACGTGGTGGAGGATGACGAAGGGAATCTCGACATGGAGCGACAGGGCCATAAGGCTCATCTCGGCCAACCCGCCTGGAGAATAGGCCAGGACCAGAGCCTCGAAAGTCATGTCGGAAATCAGGGACACCAGGAAGGCCGCCGCGACGGTGATCGAGAGCAACTGTGCAGTAGACCCCACGGACAAGGCAAAGACTTTGATTACGGTCCTCGGATTGGCTTTCGCGAACCGCGCACCCACGGCCGCTCCGATGACGATCTGGGCGACACAGAGAATGACGGTCGGCACGGTGAAATCCGTCACGCCGAAGTAGTGAAGCAATCCGCTGACACTTATCGGCCCGAGCAGATAGCGCGCAGGGAACCGGGCGAAGGTGCCTAGAACCACGCCCGCCACAAGAGCCATTGCGAACCAAAGGATGTCGAGAAGGCTTAGGCTGTCGAGCCCGACCCAGTTCCCAACACCTCGACCGACGGCTTGCCCGGTAATCGCTTGGAAGATGAATGGAAGACTCATCACGACGAGAAAGATGCGCGCTGAATGGACCAGGGCCATCATACGCTCGTCGCCTCCGCGCTCGGTGCCCAGCATCACCATCTCGACGAGACCACCCGGCATGCCCGCGAAGTAAGCAGTCGTGTGGTCGAAGCCCGCGAACTTCCGGAAGTAGAGATAGGAAGCGCCGCCAGCGGTGATCAGAAAGAGGACGAGCCCGACCAGCGGGATAAGCCACTCGTCGATATGGCTGAAAAGGCCCTGGTGGAACGACGATCCGAGAATAGTCCCGATCACCGCCGTCATTGGCGGCCTCGCGAAGCCGGGAACGGAAATCGGCGCGCGCGCGATCGCCGCGACCGATGTCACGAACATCGAGCCCAGCAGCCATGGCAACGGCATGTGGAGCTCCCAAAACGCGAATGCACCAAGCGTGCCGAGCCCCAATGTCGTGGCGAAAGCCACGGTGGTCCTGACAGCGAAGCGCCGTTCCGCAACTTCATCGACCGAACTCTCGTCATCTATTGAGGGGCGTTTCAACACGTCGTAGATCCCGTCGAGGGCGCTACCCTCTGTAGTCGTCCTTCGACACGAGCAGGCCGTCGTGGTCCGCATAGGCGTACTCACCGGGCACGAACTCCACACCTCCAAAACTGACTTTCTCACCGGTCCGCCCCGCGCCGTCTTTTGAAGACTTCTTAGGCGTCGTGGCAAGGCAGAAGACTCCGACCTCCATCTGGTCAATGTCGGCGCTGTCGCGGACCGAGCCGTTGATGACGATGCCCGCCCACCCGTTATCCTTGAGGATCAGCGCGATCTGGTCGCCCAGTAGAGCGAAGCGCGTGGACCCACCACCATCGACGACCATGACCCGGCCCTCGCCAGGCTTCTGCAGCTCGGCTTTGAGAAGCGCGTTGTCCTCGAAGCACTTGACTGTGTGGATGGGGCCGCTGAACAGCCGCTTGCGGCCGAATTTGATGAATGGCAGATCGCAGAAGCGGACATCTTCGCCATGCGCATCCACGAGGTCGGCAGTCTTCATGTTCAGTCCTCAATATCCCGAGAAAACGGTCCGGAGTTCTTGGACCTGGTTAGGTGTCAAAAGCCGTGTTTTCGCCGTCCGCAGCATGACGAGGAGCTTCGCGGTCTCCTCAAGTTCCTCTGCCGCATAAACCGCCGACGTGATGTCTTTCGCGGAGACGACCGGTCCGTGGTTGGCGAGCAGGATCGCCGCATAGCGGCCGCCGAGGTCACGGATCATTTCCCCCATCTTCTCGTCGCCAGGCCGGACATAGGGCAGAAGCTTCACCTCGCCGACGCGCATGACGACGTACGGGGTGAGCGGAGGGATGCAATCGTCGGGATTCGTGTCCTCCAGGCACGACAAAGCCGTGGCGAAGGTCGAATGGAGATGGACCACCGCTCCCGTCTGGGGACGCGTTTCGTAGAATGCTCGGTGCAGGAAAACCTCCTTGGAAGGCTTGTCGCCGGAGACGTGTCGGCCATCATAGTCGAGCTTCGAAATCTTCGCCGGATCGAGGAAGCCCCAGCAGGAATTCGTCGGAGTCATCAGGATGCCGTCGTCGACGGCGGCGCTGATGTTCCCAGCGGACCCAACCGAATAGCCGCGGTCGTAAAGCGACTTCGAAAGTCGGACGATGTCCTCGCGGATTCGGCTCTCGTCCGTCATTTTCCTTCCAATCTGCCAAGCGCCTTGGAAAAGAAATCGGGTGCGCCGAAGTTGCCGGACTTGAGCGCCAGCGCGATCGGGTGACTCCCGCCTGAGACGACAACCGGGACCCCGGGATCGATCTCCGGACCGATCGCCAGCGCGCCGAGATCAAGCGCGGATACCACCGCGCCCGAGGTTTCGCCGCCCGCGACCACAAGTCGCCGCACGCCCCTGGTGACGAGTTCCCGTGCGGTGTCCGCAAAAAGCTTGTCGAGGGTGTGTGCCACCTTGTCCCTTCCGTAACGCTCCTGGAGCCTCGACACTTCATCGGGTGATCCCGACGAATAGGCGAGCGGCTTCTTTCCATGGTTGGCTACAATGAACTCGACGACGTCTCTCGAAGTGGTGTCCCCCGCCATGACTTTGTCGACGTCGATCGCGAGCGTGGGATGATTGACCTTGTGGAGGTCCACCTGGCCGCGGGTGGCTCCGGAGCAAGACCCGGCCAGGATCGCCTCCGGGCCAGAAACCGAAGACGTCATCGCGCTGCTCCCCTTTGCGAGACCGCGAGCAATGAAATTCCGTGGAAGTCCGATGGCGATCCCAGAGCCACCTGTCACCAACGGTGCCTCGGAGAGCGCTTCCCCGATCGCGATGAGATCGGCGTCCGAGACGGCATCGACGATGACAAGCGTGTCGCCCGCGGTCGCGGCACGCTTGAGGTCTTCTCTGACGGCAGTCGCGCCTTGGGTGACCTTGTTCCACGCGACATGACCGACGGCGGATTTCGTTTGCAACTTGAGCCAGCGCCTTAGGTCGGCGTCGGTCATCGGATTAAGCGGGTGGTGCTCAAGTCCTGACTCGTTCAGCAGGCGATCCTTCACGAAGAGATGGCCCTGGTAGATAGTACGGCCAGCGCCAGGGAATGCCGAGCAGGCAACGACGCCCTTGACTCTGAGGGCATCTGCCAGCGCCTCGCCGACGGGACCGATATTGCCCTCCGGCGTCGAGTCGAAAGTGGAGCAGTATTTGAAGACGATCTGTGAACACCCTTGCGCCTGCAGCCACTCTAGCGCCGCGAGGGACTGTTCGATGGCCTCGGTCGCCGGGATCGATCGGGACTTGAGAGCGATGACGCCCCCTTCGATGTCGGAAGGCGCTGGCCCCTTGGGCACGCCGAGGAATTGAGCCGTCCTGAGGCCGCCTTCTCCGGCGATGCCCTTGGCGATGGTGTTGGCGATGTCGCTCGCCCCGGTGAAATCGTCCGCTATGACGCCCAGCAGCATTATCGCGCTCCTTCCACAACGAGCCGCCGCAGCTTCTGCACCGCGGCCTTGGGACTAGAGAAAACAGGAATGTCGGTCACCCGCCGGACATCATCAAGCGCCCGGGCAGTCGAAAAGTGAGCCAATACGATCGCGTCATATCCCGAGAGCTTCGACGCCGCTTGGGACACAAGCCGATTGTGGGTCTCAGCATCGCCGACACGCACAGCATCGATCGCATGCTGGACGAGAAAGCTGTCCATCCTGGCTGTGGACTTCATGGTGGCAGCCTGCTCCCGGAACTCCTCCTCCATGCCGAGCCCGGCAGCAGGGAAGGTATAGAGCATCGCCACGCGCCCGCCCGCTTCGATCGCGGCCTCAAACATGGCCTCGTTCGGCTTTAGCACCGGAATGTCTACCGTCCCGGCCGCATGTTCGATGGCGGTTCCGAATGCCGAGCATGTGAAAAGGACGGCGTCGCTGCCGATCGAGCAGGCATAATGCGTGAGTGCGGTGATGCGGCTCGTCAGTTCCGGCGTGATGTCGGCGGCCTTGGCCCGATCGGGCGACAGGCTGTCTTCGAGGATGTTCACCGCGTCGACATCGGGCCAGGACGCTGCGAGTTCCTGCCGTATGGGATCGACCGCGATCGTCGTCGCGTGAATGAGTGCAATTCTGGGCATGGCGGTCATCGGATGTTGAAGGAATGGTGGCCGTCGGGGAGGAGGATCGACGGCCACCAGTGCTGCGGGCGACTACTTGCCCGCGAAAACCCAGACGCTCTCCTTGGGGATCGTCGCCCAGACCTTGCCGGACGCCATCTGCCGGGACCCATGCGCCCTGGCGACGAAGTCTCCGCGGCTCAGGCGGTATTCCCACTTGTCGCCGAGGTAGATGCTGTCGTCGAGGTTCATCTCGACCGCGTCTGCAACGGGTGCCTCGGTCACGTTGATCTGCTCGACGCGAATGACCGCGCGGGCCTCCTGCGAACTACCGACCCCACCTTGCTCGCGGACGAAACCATCGAGGCTCCAGCCTTCGCCGCCGATCTTGGCGTAGCCGCCTTCGACCGACTGGACCTTACCGTTGATGATGTTGTTCGCGCCAAGGAAGTCCGCCGAATAGAAGCTGTTCGGGTTGGAGTAGATGTCCTGCGGCGCACCCTGTTGGACGATCCGGCCGTCCTGGAGAAGCAGGATGTTGTCTGCCGCCGCCAGCGCTTCGCCCTGATCGTGGGTGACCAGGATCGCGCAGATTTCGAGCTCGAGGATGAGCTTGCGAATCCAGTAGCGAGCCTCTTCTCGTAGCTTGGCGTCGAGGTTCGAGAGCGGCTCATCGAGAAGGAGTACACGGGGTTCGTAGACGAGCGCACGGCAGATGGCGACACGCTGCTGCTGTCCACCGCTGAGCTGAGACGGATACCGTTCGGCGAGATGGTCAAGTCCCATCTTGTCGAGGATCGCCTGGACCCTTGAGGCGATCTGCGCGGATGAAACGTTGCGAAGCTTGAGACCGTAACCGACGTTCTCGGCGACCGTGCGGTGTGGCCAGAGGGCGTACGACTGGAATACCAGGCCGATGTTGCGTTGTTCGGGCGGCAGCGCCAGTTTTTGGTTCCCGTCGAGCACCGTCTTGCCGCCGATCACGATCTGGCCAACTTCCGGAGTTTCGAGTCCCGCGATGCATCGAAGGAGCGTCGTCTTGCCGCTTCCCGACGCGCCGAGCAGAGCGACGATCGATCCGCGCTTGGCCTCGAAAGAAGCGCCTTTGAGGATTTGCAGGCCGCCGAGCCACTTCTCGACGTCTTTGACAATGAGTTCAGTCATGGATTTTCGCTCCCAGACGCAGGGCGAGCGCGAGGCCAGCACCTGTCAGAACAACCGAGATGAGGGACAGCGCGGCGATGGTGTTCAGCGCGCCCGTTTGAAGCAGGGACACCATCAGCGAACCGATAACTTCGGTTCCGGCTCCCATGAGGTAGACACCCGTCGCGTATTCGCGAAGGAAGATGATCATGATCAGCGCCCATGCTCCGGCAAGGCCGGGACGAACGATCGGGATCACGACGTCCTTCCAAGTCTGGCCGATTGTCGCACCCGTCGTGCGGGCAGACTCTTCGAGTTCCGGAGCGACCTGGATCAGCGTGCCTTGGATCAAGCGCAGGCCATAGGACAGACCTACGACAACATAGGCGATGAACAATGAGAACAGTGTCGGCCGCAGGAAGGTCAGGAACGGGACGAACAGGAAGACCCAGAAGAAGGCGAGACCGATGACAAGGCCTGGCAAAGCCCGCGGAAGCAGCACGATGTAGTCGAGCAGCGTGTTCGAAGCGCCCCAGTTCCGGTGTCCGGCGAGGCCGACCACGAGATAGATGAACACCGCCACCGCGCCCCCGACAACTGCCAGAATGATGGTGTTGATGATGCCGCGGAACAGACTTGGGACCTCGGTGAGGTGGTCGAAGTTGGAGAGGGTAAGGTGGTCGAAGAGATTGACCCCTTCGCCCCAGGCATCGACGAACGCGCGGACCGTGATACCGCCAATCGGCAGGACGACAGACACGAACAGCCAGAGGGCGATCGCAGACAGAGCGATGACCTGTCCTGTGGTGCCGAGCTTGAGGGATGAAACCCGCGCCCCCTTGCCGCCCATCGCCGCATAACGCCGGGCATTCTTGAGAAGTTTGCGCTGGAACCAGACGAGAGGCAACGTGATTAGGATCAAGACCACCGCGACGACGGCCATCAACTGGTAGGTCGGGGTGCCGAACAGGGTGGTAAGCTTGTATATGTAGGTGGTGAGAACCATCGTGCCGGACGGGTCGCCGAGAACGAGCGGAATGCCGAATGTCTCGAAGCCGAGCAGCACATTAAGCGCCGCCGCGAAGATCAGCGCCGGAAGCACCATCGGCAGCGTGACGTCGCGTGACACGCGCCAGACGGAGGCACCTGACGTCCGCGCCGCCTCCTCGAGGTCGGACGGAAGGTTCTTCATCGCCGCGGAAACGTATAGATAGACATGTGGCACATGGCTGAGTGCCGCGATGACGATCATGCCGGGCAAACTATAGAGATTCCAGGGAACGAAGCCCAGGACGTCGCGGACCGCGAGCGACAGAAAGCCGACCGGTCCGACCGACACCGTGTAGCCGAAGGCCAGCACGATTGACGAGATGAACATGGGGACGAGAACGAGGACTTCGAGCAAGCGCTTGTAGCGGATATCGGTCCTGGTCAGCAGAAATGCGAGCATGCCTCCCAGGGGCACGGCAATCGCTACCATGCCGAACGAAAAGACGGCGGTCGTTCCGACAGCGCGGTAAAATGTCTTGTCTGTGAAGACATATTGGAACGCATCGAGTCCGAAACGCGCGCGCGGGCTGAAGAACGCGCCAGTCAGGAAGCTCTGATAGATGATCAGGCCAACGGGTGCCAGGACGGCGATTGCCAGAAGCCCGATGACGATGGTGCGAAACAGGTTCGCATTGCCAACGCGTGGCATTCTTGCTGGATATTTCTTGGCCGCCTGCGCCGTGCTCATAGCGAGCGCGACCGGAGCATGGACATTTGTAGACATCGAAGCCTCTCGCGAATGATCGTGGAGGCTACGGCGCGGTTCGATACGCGCCGTAGCTGTTGCCGGATCAGCGGCCGAGCGCAGTCTTCCAATCGTTGAGGAACTGGACGCGCTTCATCTGGTCCATGTATTCGACAACGCCTTCGTCGACCGCAATCGGCTTGAGGCCGCCACCAACGAAGGTGTTGAGCGTCTCGATGTTAAGGCCAGCCGTCACGTCCTTGCGGACTGACGGAAGACCGCCCTCGGCCAGAGCGTCCTGGCCTTCCTTTGAAAGCAGGAAGTCAACGAACAGGCGAGCCGCGTTCGGATGCGGAGCGCCTTTCGAGATCAAGGCAAGACGCGAAAAGGCGGGCGTGTAGTCGGTCGCGAAATGGACGCCGAGGTTCGGGCTTTCCTTGACCCAATCGATCGCATAGGAGCCGATCACGTTGATCGCCAGCACGTTCTCACCAGAGACGACGGTCTCCTTCATGGAACCCGAGCTCGAGTAGATTTTCGCGCCGTCGCTGCCGAGTGCTTTGGCCAGGTCCCAGAAGTCCTTGCGCTCACGCGCGTCGTTCGAATGGTGGAGGAAGCCTGAACCGGACTTCTCCGGATCAAATGTTGCGACCTTTCCCTGGAGCTCCGCTTTGTTGTTGTTGAGGAACTTGATCATGTCGGCATAGGTCTTGGGAAGGCGATCCTTGCTCAGAGCCTTGGTGTTGTAGATCGCGCCGATCGGTTCGATCGTGGTGCCGTAGAGGATGTTTTTATAGGCAGCCCATGACGGAATGTTTGCTGCCTCAGGTGAGGCATACTCTTCCGCATAGCCCTCGAGCACGAGCGTCATCTGCAGGTCCATCGCCGAGCTCCAGACGACATCGGCCGTGACCTGGCTCGCAGCCGCCTCAGAGATCACCTGGTTGTAGGAACCGTTGGTGCCGAGGTCGTTGTAGGCGATCTTGATGCCGTACTTCTTGGTGAAGGCGTCCTGCAGCTTCTGGGACTGCTCGGCGTCGGTCGACGTGTAGACGGAGACGCTTCGTTCGGCCTTAGCGGCTTCGATCAGCTTGGCATAATCCTCGGGGTAGCCAGCGGGCACGTCCTGCGCCCAACTGGTAGTGGCGAACGCTGCCACTGCGACGATCGCGGCGGTCCCCGAAAGAAAGGCCCGGCGTTTGGTCTCGGTATCGATCATTTCTCTTCTCCCATGGTTCGCCCGCAAAGCTCCTCCGGGCGGATTCCCCGAGGCCAACTATTGACCTCGAAACTAGATAAATCGTGTTGAGAACAGCTCGCCGATTGCTTTTTTTATTCCACAAAAGCAATCGACAGTTTCGTAATCAGGCGACGGCTGCCTTCTTGGAAGCCCCATTGTTACGGATCGCCTTAGCGACCTGCGCGCCGAACGCGTCCGTGTTCATCGAGCCGCCGAGGTCGCGTGTCCGGGATGCCGAATTGGCGAGAACTTCGTCGACAGCACGCTCGATCTCGGCACCGGCCGCTTCGAAGTTGGCGAGCTTGCGCCGCTCGCCGAGCCAGCTCAGCATCATGGCTGCGGACAGGATCAGCGATGTCGGATTTGCGACATTCTGGTTCTCTATATCGGGAGCCGAACCGTGCTGGGCCTGGGCGCAGACAAGCCCCGTCTGCGAGTTGGCGTTGATGGAGCCGGCGAGACCGAGGCTGCCCGAAAGCTCGCTCGCGAGATCGGAGATGATGTCGGCATAGAAGTTGGTGGTGACGATCACGTCGAAGCGGCTTGGGTTACGCACCAGGTGCGCCGCCATCGCATCAATGATGAAGTCGTTGACCTTCACCTCGGGGAATTCCTCGGCCACCTTGCGGAACTGCTGGAGAAAGAGACCGTCGGTCAGGATGAAATTGTTGGCCTTGTGGACCGCAGTGACTTGCTTGTTGCGCTTCATTGCGAGAACGAAGGCTTCGCGGCATATGCGCTCGCAGGCATGGGCCGTTATCTTGCGCATCGAAATAGCGATATCGGGAGTGGGCATGAACTCGCCGCTGCCCGCAAACATGTTTCGGTCGGGGTAGAAGCCCTCGGTCGCCTCGCGCATGATCACGAGGTCCATCTTCTTGCCGCCGTTGTCGAGGAAGTCCCGCGAGCGAGCCGGGCGGACGTTGGCGTAGAGATCGAGCTTGACGCGAAAGCCAGCCGAGACGTTGACGCCGCCCTTGTCGCGGGCAGGATAGTCCATATGGGACTGCGGTCCGAGGATAATGCCGTCGTAACTCTTCGCCCGCTCGATCGTGTCGTCGCGAAGCGTCGTTCCGTGCTTCTTGAGGCTTGTGAAGCCGGTGTCTTCGAAATCGTAGCTGATGCCGAGGCCGAACGCGCTGTCGGCGGCCTTCAGAACCTCCATGGTCGCGGCTGTGATTTCCGGACCGATGCCGTCACACGGCGTTACCATAAACTTCATTGAGTGATCTCCCAAAACGGAGCGAGTTTTCCTCGCCCATCAACGTCGCGGGGTCACTATTGGCTTTTATTGCACTAAAATGCAATCCTAAAAATTCTCCGTCATGTTTTTTCTTCCGCTGCATGCGACCATGACCATGCGACGGGCGACTTTTTGCTGAGCGCGCCGCCGAGGTGTCTGCGCATCGCGTAGGATGCCTCGACGATCTCACCCCGTTCTAGAAGATCAAGGATCACAAGGTGTTCTTCGCACTGTCGGACTGTCCGGCTCCTGTCGACGCGCGAGCGATATTCCAGGAGCCGACGCATCCGGTTCACCCGGACCAACGACATGTGGAAGAAGGGATTGTTCGACATCTTGATGAGCTCTTCATGGAAGAGCGCGCCGTTGTGGAGCAAGCGTTCTGCCGGGAGCTTCTCGATATCTGTGTCGAGCATTCGTTGCTGAATGCGACGTTGCTCTTCGATGATAGTACGATCGAGCTTGAATTCCGGTTCCAGCATCGCGGCCGGCTCGATCAGCATGCGAAACCGGTAAATCTGCTCGAAGGCCTCTGGCGTTTTCGCCACCGGAAGGAACCTCCAGCCGTAACCTTGCTTTCGCTCGGCCCACCCTTCGCGGACAGCGCGCATTAGGATGTCGCCGAGCTGCGCCTTTGTGAGGTCGTACCGTTCGCGGAGCATCATTTCGGTAACTTCGCCCGGGATGCGGTCTTTCAACCAGTCCTCTGCGAGCTGCTGGTACTCGTTGGCGATCTCGAACGGCTTCGCTTCATCGCTGACAGGCTCGACGACAAGCTCGGAGGCGCCGTCCTTGACGAAAAAGCCCCGATTCTCGATTTGCTCGAGGACGCCCTGTTCGGCCAAGGTCACCAACGCCTCCCGTACGGGCGAACGAGAGACTCCGAACCGATCGGCCAGCGCTTGCGTCCTCACTGGCTGGCCCGGTTCCAATTCGCCTGCTGTGATGAGAAGGGAGATTTCGTTCGCGATATTCTGCGCAAGCGCCCGTACTGCCATGGTCGATCGGTCCCACATTTCAAGCGCACCTGCGATGCGCCCCAACGTCCCTATAGCTCAAACCTGGGCAGATGCGAACTGAATTGCACGAGAATTCGATCAAAAACCAATTCAGCTTTTCATCGCGACGATGAAAAGTCGGGGAAAAGCCAGCAAGACGGTGCCGTCCCGTTGCACCGGATAATGTTCGGCGATGATGGACTCGTAGAGGTCGAGGAACGCGTCCCGCTCCTCGTTCACCAAGCGCGCGAGGAAAGGTTTCAATCCCGTGCTCTTGAACCATTCGACGATGCCGTCGATGCCTTTCAGTGGATGGTTGTAAATCGTCTTCCAGACGTCCACGTGATCGAAATGGGGCATCAGGGCGTCGTAGTATTCGGCTGGCGTCATGATCTCGGTCCGCTCGCCGGCGGCGTCTTTGAGCCTCGTCTTCCATCGCGAGTCTTCAGCCGCCTTCCTCATCCCCACATGCGACGGCTCCATCAGATTGTCCGGCACCTGAATTGCAAGCGTTCCACCACTTGCGAGGCCCTCCGCCAGCCGAGGAAGCAAGGCGCGGTGGTCGGGGAGCCATTGCAAAACTGCGTTAGCGAATATCAGATCGTATTCGGGCGCAGACTGCCAGCTCGCGATATCGGCGACGTCGAATTTGGGTCGGGGAAGCCGCTCTCGAGCGCTCACTATCATCTCCTGCGAAGAATCGATGCCGCTGACATCTGCCTCGGGCCAACGGTGGATGAGCAGCTCGGTTGAGTTGCCGGGACCGCATCCCAAGTCGACTGCTCGCCTGACTTCCACGGTCGGAACGGCTGCGAGAAGATCGCGGGCTGGCCGAGTCCGCTGGTCTGCAAATTTGAGATACTGCGTCGGCGACCATTTTCCCGTCATGTCTAATCCTTGTTGACAACAAACCATTTTTGCTTTTTTAGCAATAAAAATGCAAAATGGAAGGACATCCTGTGTCGTGGTTTGAATTGCCTATCGCGGGGAATAATTACCGTGCCATTGACCTGCGCTCAGATTTCGGAGCCGATCTCGATCGCTTGCCGTGGCTGATGAGGATCATGCTGGAGAACTGCATCCGCAATTCCGAAGGCGACGAGCGCAATAAACTTGTCGAGCATTTCCGCAGTTGGCTGATCGGCGGCACGAGCCAGCAGGAGATTCCGTTCTATCCAGGCCGCGTCCTCATGCACGACACGACATGCGTGCCGGCGCTTGTCGATATCGCAGCGATGAGAGACGTCGTAGCGGAAAACGGCGGAGACCCGACGAACCTGGTTCCGGCGCTTCGGGTCGATGTCTCGGTCGATCATAGCGTCGGCGTCGACCGATACGGCACCAAGGACGCCATGGCGTTCAACATGCACCGGGAGATGGAACGCAACGCCGAACGGTACCGCCTGATGAAATGGGCGACGACGGCCCTGCCCGGCATCCATGTCCATCCGCCTGGCACCGGGATCATGCACACCATGAACCTGGAGCAGTTGGCGACGGTCATTTCCGTCGACGAGCGCGATGGAGTCTCGATCGCGAGACCCGACACGCTCATCGGCACCGACAGCCACACGCCGATGATCAACGGCATCGGCGTCGTCGCCTGGGGGGTCGGCGGGCTTGAGGCAGAGAGCGTGATCTTTGGGATGCCCGTCACGTTGCGCCTGCCTGATGTTATCGGAGTTCGATGTGTCGGCGCGCTGAAACCCGGCGTCCTGTCCACCGATCTCGCACTTGCGGTCACACACCTACTCCGCCGTCGCGGGATCTCGGGCGAGTTCGTGGAATTCTTCGGGCCTGGCGTATCCCAACTCTCTGCTGGCGACCGTGCCGTCGTCGCGAACATGGCTCCGGAATACGGCGCATCCAGCGGCTATTTCCCGATCGATTCCATGACCATCCGATATCTCGCAACGACGGGCCGCACCCCAGAGCATTGCATGATCGTGGAGGAAGTCACCAAAGCGCAGGGACTTTGGTTCGATTCACAAGCGCAGCCAAAATACTCCGATGTGCTCGAGCTCGACCTCTCGACGCTGACACCGGTCGCCTCCGGCCCCCAGCGTCCCCAGGATATGCTCCCGATCGGTCAGGTCGCGAACGTCCTTCGCGCCACGGCAACGGAACCTGCAAGGGGCACGGCAACAACCATTCCGCCCTATCCGATCGCGATCGCGGCGATCACGAGCTGTACGAACACTTCGGACCCGAAACTCCTCATCACCGCCGGACTCCTGGCAAGGCGAGCTCGGTCAATGGGCCTGCGCCCACCTCACTGGGTGAAGACGTCGCTTGCGCCCGGATCGCCAGCAGCCGAGCGCTTCCTGGCTCGAGCTGGATTGCTTGAAGACTTGGAGGCTGTCGGATTCGGCATCGTCGGCTATGGGTGCACTACATGCATCGGCAATAGCGGCCCTTTGCACCCTGACATGCAGGACGCTGTCGAAAGCGGATCCGTCGCTACCGCGGTCTTGTCGGGGAACCGAAATTTCCCGGGCCGCGTGCATCCATCCCTCAAGTATGGGTTCTTGATGTCGCCGCCCATGGTAATAGCCCACGCACTGGTCGGCACAATGGACCGAGACGTCGGAAGCGCGGTCCTGGCGACGCGGATGTCCGGCCAGGAAATCCGATTGGCCGACCTCTGGCCGACGGCAGAAGAGATTGACGCTTTGACGGCTGCAAGTCTTGAGATCGAAGACTTCGGCGCTTCGTTTGCGCATGCCGAACAGAACGCATCATGGAGCAACCTGGCCGCCTCCTCGGCCGACCGTTTCCCTTGGGACCCGGCCTCCACCTACATTACGCGTCCGCCTTTCGCTTCGATCGATCAGCCGAACCGCTTGGGCACTTACACCGCCCATCCGCTCCTCGTCCTCGGAGATGACGTGACCACGGACCATATCTCTCCTGCGGGGCAGATTTCGTCATCGAGTTACGCCGGCCAACACCTTGTCGCAGCCGGCGATCCGAAAGGCGACCTCAATGTCTACGCCGCACGTCGCGGAAACTGGAAGACAATGGTCCGTGGCCTGTTTGACAACAGGACGGCGAGCAACCTGTTGGTCGGCACAGAGTCAGCCCGCCAGACCATTCATGCGCCCTCCGGGACTGTCGGCCCGATTTGGGAGATCGCAGAACGCTACGGCAACGAAGGCATCGACACCGTAATTGTCGCGGGCGAGCGTTACGGCGCGGGCTCGTCGCGAGATTGGGCTGCGAAGGGGGTGGCCCTATTGGGGGTCAGGGCAATTCTAGCCCAGAGCTTTGAGAGGATTCACCGTTCGAACCTTATAGGGATGGGCGTACTGCCGATATTGATGCCGGCGCAGTTCCATCCCGAGGCGCTGACACTCCGACCTGGCGACCTCGTCATCGTGAAAGCGGAGGCGATAAGTCCACGATGCCCGGTCGAGGTGGAAGTCGCCAGGGCAAACGGAACCAGCACGCTCTTCAACGGGCGTGCCGCGGTGGAAACGGAACTCGACGTCGTCCTGCTCAACGCCGGGGGCATGATCCCGCACATTCTGGCGCAACGGTAGCGAATTTGGTCAATGGCCGTTTGGCATTGCTAAAGACGTAGATCGCGGTTCCCTTAATCACTTGGATGCCGGCATAATCACCGCCGCGGACGTGCGTTGGCAGTTGAATGGAATAGAACAGACTACCCCGCGATTCCCCAAGCGCTCGCCTTGAGCGGAATAGAACCGCGGACCCGCTATTCCAGCGCCGCGGCAAACGTTAATTTATGGAATGCCAGATCATTTGAGACGCGTCACATTCCTGGCCGCAATGACGCTCATGCGGCTGTGGTTATTCGTTCAATCGGCGAGGCCGTGAATGACTGCCCAAGCTACGCCTCCGCGTCCAAAGTGGTCGAGTTTGACAAACTTTGCCAAGTCCAGCTAAATTGGGCGCAATATGGAGGCTCGAATGGCTACGATGAATGTATCTTTACCCGACCCAATGAAAGAATGGGTCGAGGCACAAGCGAGGACCGGGCGATATTCCAATGCTAGTGACTATGTGCGTGACCTGATTCGGAGGGACCAAGCGCGCAGTGATAAGATTGCCGCCATGCAACGCTTGGTCGATGACGGTCTCAAAAGTGGAGTTGGCAACCGGTCGAGGGACGAACTCTTTGCCGCGGCAATCGAGCGCGGGGAAACGACGCGCGGCGGCAGATAATGCATTTTAGACTTTCTGTCGAAGCGGAAGAGGACATCATTGCGATCGCCGAGCAAGGTGTCCGCATGTTCGGATCCGCACAGGCGAGGCGGTATCATGACGAGCTGTTCGCGATGCTTGACCTGATTGCCGCGAATCCGCGATTAGCGCGTGAGCGAGAGGAGATTTCGCCGCCGGTTAGAATCCATCCGTTCAAAGCCCATCTCGTTGTCTACCGGATCGAAGAGAACGGGGCCATTTTCGTGATCCGAATACGCCATGGACACGAAGACTGGGCCGGCGATCCTGTTTAGACACATCGCCCACCACGCCGCAATAGTACGCTCTCGATCGTGTGAAACGCCAAATTTCTAGATCGCGGTTTTGATAGGAATCGGACCCTTGGCCGACCAAAGCCGCGGTTTTCGGAGGAGAGTAAGGTACAGGCCGCTCAAGTCCTTGCTTTGCTCCAACTCGTCTCTTTTGCCGTAACCCCAGAGCACGCCAATTGCGCTCATCCTGTTCGCGTGCGCGCCTGTAATGTCGAATTTCCGGCCGCCAACCATGACGCACCGATCCGCGACAAGACCGTTTTCCGTCATTATATGGGCGATGAGCTCCGGCTTATGGTCGATGTTTCCAGCCGGCGTTGACCCGTAGATGCCGTTGAAAAGGGCTCCCAAGCCCTTGTTTTGAATGATCGTGCGCGCGAACGTCGCTCGCTTCGATGTAGCGAGGAACAGGCGTGCGTTCTTGTGCATCGTCGCAAGTGCCTCCGGGATTTCATCATAAAGCTCGCTGAGCAGGAGCCCTCTCGACCCCTAGTCGCGCCTGTAGGCCTCAACGGCTTCCAAGACACGATCGTCGCCAAACGGCCGCAAGAGGTAGCGCATGACATCTTCGATCGGCGGTGTGCCATCGAGATCGAGTAAAATCGCAGGTGGGAGGGGAGATATATTGTCGCTCGCTTTCACAAGGGTGAATGCCAAATAGCTCATGTGCCGACGAAGTGGGCGACGGCACGAGGGCTGGTTCCGGACACGCGAAAGCCCGCGTTCTGCAAGGCCCCGGGCGGTTGCGTACCCGATGCCGGTGGATGCCCCCGTCACCAGGGCGACGCCAGGATTGGTCTTGTTTATGGAAATCACTTCTTTCTTTGTGCTGGATTGCGCTTCGAAATATCGGTCGGCCTGCCGGCCGTGGGTCTGGTGTTTGGAAAACGGGAACGGTTGGAGGCAGGCTTTCAATTACCACCCCGTCCGGTGCTCGCGTCGGTCAATTCGTTCGTCCAGCGTCGGAACAGCGCACTGGCGTTGACTCCTCCGAAGCCAAAGCCATTGGAGATCGCGTAATCCATCTCCATTGGCCGGGCTTGGCTTGCGACGAAGTCGATGCCGTCGGCGGCCGGATCCGGAGCGCTCAGATTAAGTGTCGGCGGCGCCACCTGGTCCCTGAGCGCCAGGATCGCGAAGATGACGCCAAGCCCGCCGGCGGCGCCGAGCAGGTGTCCGGTCGCCGATTTCGTTGCGCTGACAGCTATCGCGAAATCGCGCCCGAACACGTTCTTTATTGCCGCGATTTCCCCAAGATCGCCTACTGGCGTGGAAGTCGCATGCGCATTGAGATGACGAACCTCACGCGACGAAATCCCTGCTTGTGCAATCGCGATCTCCATGGCACGGCGCGCCCCTTCGCCGTCCGTGGGACCGGAGGTGACATGATGAGCATCCGCCGTCGTGCCGTAGCCGACGAGCTCGGCGAGCGGTTTCGCACCGCGCGCAAGCGCGTGGCTCATTTCCTCGATGACCAGGATGCCGGCTCCTTCTCCCATGACAAAGCCGTCCCGGGCCATGTCGAAAGGTCGTGAGGCCTCAGCCGGCGTGTCGTTGAAGCTGGTCGAAAGAGAACGAGCGGCCGCAAACCCGCCGAGACTGACAATGTTCATGCATGCTTCCGTGCCACCGCACACCGCGATGTCGGCTTCGTTTGCGCGGATAAGACGAGCCGCATCGCCGACCGCCTGGATGCCGGCCGCACACGCCGTCACCGGCGCGCCCAGTGGACCTTTGAAGCCATGACGGATGGAAATGTGACCCGCCGCGAGATTCACCAGGAAGGACGGTATCGTAAACGGAGACAGGCGACGGACACCGCGGAGGTCGACCGTGCGCACCGCCTCGGTGATGGCGGGAAACCCGCCGATGCCCGAAGCGATGACCGTGGCTGTGCGCAGGCGTTCCGTTTCCGAGCTAGGCTTCCAATTCGCCTGCGCAACAGCCTGTTCTGCCGCCGCCAGCGCAAAGAGAATGAACCGATCCACCTTTCGTTGATCTTTCGGCGCAAGGACGGTATTCGGATTGAAGCCGGCTTCGGGGTCTTCTTCCAGGGATGGAACTACCCCTCCGACCTTTGCCGGGAGGTTGCCGACCACATCGTCCGGAAGCCTTCGGATGCCCGAGCGGCCGGCCAGGAGACGCGACCAGGACGCTTCAACATCGGCGGCAAGGGGCGTGACAGCTCCCATGCCCGTAACAACAATCCGTCGCATCTATTTTCCCATCAGTTTGAGTGCGCCGCCGGCACTGACACGCCGTTCAAGCGCCGGCTGCTTCGCGAACCTGATTGGTCGCCGCATCCAGAAAGGCCTGCGCGAGGTCGGGATCGTTGATGACGCGCGATAACATCAACGCACCGACCATCGTCGAGAGAATGGCCATGGCCTTGCCATCTGACTCCTCGCCATTGGTCTCGGCAATGAAACGGCCGAGGATCCCGAGATGCTCCCTGATCCCGGCTTCGAACGAAGCTTTCACGTCCATGCCTTGTCTGGCGGCATCCGAACCCAGCGCCACGATCGGGCAGCCGTCCATCTTTTCTCCGCGATGGTCCATACTGAGATAGAACGCGATCACCTCGCCAAGCGGATCCTCGTGTTTTGCCGCAGTCGCGGCCGACCATCGGTTGGTGGCGCTTTCCATCGCTCGCCTGGACGCCTGCGCAACCAGGTCCTCCTTTGAGGTGAACTGCTTGTAAAAGGCGCCTTGGGTCAGCCCGGCACCCTTCATCAGATCCTTAAGGCCGATGCCGTCAAAGCCTCGCTCCCGAAAAAGGCGACTTGCTACATTGATCACGGTTTCGCGGTTCTCCGCGGCCTGAGTGCGAGTTACGCGCATCGTCATCTCCTTTTTTAAATTGCATTCGTAATCTAAACTCTATATAGAGGTCGAACGCAATCTAAAAAGGATTTACGAAGTGATCCGCAGAACCCTGAGCGCAACGCTCCTTGCCGCGCTATTTCTTTCGACCCCGGCTTTTGCCGAGGAAGCAACCATCGGACGCCCGATCGGAGGCGGCAGCCTGCACGCGGGACCCCTCGACATGGTGGTCTACTACGTCTCGGTCGACGGCGACCTCCTAGAGGTCACCGCCACCTTCGCCCCGAAGACCGGGGGCGATCCGCTGCGCGTCGTCATGGGCCTTGCCGACGGCGACTCCGTGGCATTTTCCATGCCAGGCCACCATGACGCGCTTTACGCGTTCTCAAGGTCCGGCAAGGAGGTGACGGTCTCGACCGAGACTGCCACACATCTGCGGGCCGACGCGACAATGCGTTGACCCGAGGTGCAGACCGCAGCCTGTGTGCTACCGGTCGCTGGTCTTGTGTCCGCGGCTCGCCACACGGTGCCCTCGATCACGCCATCGAACAAGTCTGGAGGAGAGGCCAAATGCTATACAGTTATTTTGTCGAGAAATCGATCCGACAGAGCTTCGACCACGTCAACAACCATCGCTGGGATGCGGCGGTGAAAGCAGTCGTGCCGCATGTCCATCACCGCGTTTCCGGCACCCACGCGCTTGGTGGCGAGCGCCACGACAAAGAAGCCCTGCGCCGCTGGTTTGAGCGCCTCGGCCGTGTCCTGCCCACTCTCCATCTCACGGTCAACCATATCTGGGTGAAGGGCTGGCCGTGGCATACCACCGTGTTTGCCCAGTGGGACGGAACCGCAACGCTGCGCAACGGCGACGCGTCGTACGTCAATCGTGGTCTCCACGTGTTCACCCTGCGGTGGGGAAGAGTCTATGCACTTGAGGAATTTTACGATTCACAGGCAGCGGCGCGCGGTCTTGCCGCCCAAGCGGCAGTTGGCCTCGAAGAGGCTGTCGCCGAACAGATTATAAGCTAGCAAGGAGAAGCGTAGTTAGAGGCGCCACCGCGTTACGTGACCGGGGGTACGCTCGCCGATTTCTCGCTGGTGAGCAGGGATGGCTGGCAGATCCGCTCGATAGATCGGCCATTCGGAAATTCGGCTGGAAGAGCCGATCCTGAAGCGCCGCGATCGCACACCCGTCATCACGATCCGCTCGGATATCAACGCGGCAAACTCATCTTCCAGAGGTTTCCAAAGGAGATCATGAAGGCTCTCCAGCCGCGCCGACGAAGAGTGCTGGCGTGCGCGGCCCGCGTCGATCGGACGAACCCGGCCAACGGCTTGTTCTGCTGTGATGCAACTTTCGGGCGGAGGCTGCGGAACCACCGCGGTCCTGCACTCGATATTTCAGGCCGCGCTGGTGACACCCAGCGCGTCACATTCGACGTGTCGGAACCGGCATGACGCACCGCCCAGTCAGGTGCGCAATCAGCGACCTTTCCCAGCCCCCAGACCGTCAATTCTGGAAGAAGGCCAGCAGGTCCGGGTTGACGACATCAGGGTGTGTCGTGCACAGGCCGTGGGGCAGACCAGGATAGGTCTTGAGGGTGCCGCTCTTGAGAAGCTTTGCCGACAGCGGCGCGGAGTCCGCGTAAGGCACGATCTGGTCGTCGTCGCCATGCATCACGAGGACGGGTAGCTCGATCTTCTTAAGGTCTTCGGTGAAGTCCGTCTCGGAAAAGGCCTTGATGCAATCGTAGTGCGCTTTCGCACCGCCCATCATGCCTTGCCGCCACCAGTTCTGAATGACGCCTTCCGATGCTTGGGCACCCGGGCGGTTGAAACCATAGAACGGGCCGGCCGGAACGTCGCGGAAGAACTGTGCCCGATTCGCGGTGAGCGCGGCGCGGAAGCCGTCGAAGACTTCGATCGGCAGGCCGCCCGGGTTTTTCTCGGACTTCACCATGATCGGCGGAACGGCACCGATGATGACCGCCTTCGAGACCCGACCGGGCTTGGCGCGGGCAACATAGTGAACGACCTCGCCGCCGCCCGTCGAGTGGCCAACATGGATCGCGTTCTTGAGGTCCAGCTTCTCCGCCAATTCCGCGACGTCGGCGGCGTAGGTGTCCATCTCGTTTCCGGTGTCTGTCTGTGTCGAGCGGCCATGGCCGCGGCGGTCGTGGGCGACGACGCGGAATCCCTTGTTGAAGAAGAACATCATCTGGTTGTCCCAGTCGTCGGCGGAGAGCGGCCAGCCGTGATGGAAGACGATCGCCTGGGCGTCCTTCGGGCCCCAGTCCTTGTAGAAGATTTCGGTTCCGTCGGTCGTGGTGATGTAGCCCATTGTCGTGGTCCTCTGTTCAGTTGCGATGGATTGGGTTGCGGCGGAGGCCCACTTCGGAAGCGACGCGACGGCGACCGCCGCGCCTCCTGCGAGGAGGAAGTCGCGCCGGGTGGCGTTCAGTTGTATCGTGAGGGCGGTGCCGTTCATGTCCGTCTCCCTGGGAGCGTGGTGCCTCTGTTGACGAAGAGAACCGTGCCCGACGGACGGCCGTAAAACGAGTTAAGCGTCGTAAATTGATGAAAATCAGAATTCCGCCGCAAGTAAAGGGGCCGGAATGCCTCCGGCTCTTATGCGAGAGACCACGATATTCAGACGGCGACGAAGTCATAAGCATCACCGCGCCGCTCTGCATATCCGACGCCGGGATAGGTCCAGTGGTATCCGAGCAGCTTCAGCTTTTCTGCGGCCGCACGATCCAGCAGCACCTGGCGGCTGGCGAGCGCAACTTCCGCGTCGGTATCGAAACCGAAGTGCCAGTCCGGCCTTGCGAAGAAGATCGTGTCGTTGGTGCATGCGTCGCCTGTGATCAGGAGATTGTCCCTGCCCCTGATTTCGACCGATACGTGGCCGGGCGTGTGGCCGGGCGTACTGACGATCGACATTCCCGGCACGATCTCGTCGCCCTCCCTGACAAGCGTGATCCGCTCGCCGATGGCGAAGAGGTCCCGCTGAGCGCCCTTGGCAAATCCGTGCAAAGCCGACGGCCTCCGGGTCTCGAACTGCTTGTCCGTCCAGAAATCCCATTCGGTCTGGCTCACATAGTACTCCGCGTTGGGATACAGGAGCTTGCCGTTGGATGCAGTCGTCGCGCCCGAGTGGTCGGGATGAGCATGGGTGAATACCACCTTTGTGATCTGTTCTGGAGTGACACCCATTGTCCGGAGATTGTGCGCCAGCTTGCCTGCCGTGGGTTGAAAGTTCATGCCTGACCCGTTGTCGATGAGGATCAGGTCGTCGCCATAACGTATCAAAGGATATTCGCCTGAACCGCAGCGCCTTTCTCGCCGCCGCCAAGTCGCTTGAGGAAGTCGGCCCGTTCCTCCGGCTCAGCGTCAGGGAGCAGGACTTCGGGTGGGAGGGTGATAAAGCCGTCGCTCAGCACGGTGATGTCGAATGCTCCATGCGCGAAGTTGTGGAACGAAGCGGCGAAGATGTCGCGCGGCAAGGTCATGACGGCCGCCGCCGCGGCCGAGCCGACGAGCAACTGCCTTCTGGTGGCGTGAATATCGGTGTCGAAGTTGGACATGCCTATCTCCTCTTGCATTCGTCGATTGTTGGATCACGGTCGCGATGTCCCGAGGTTAGGCGCGGGTTCGGACGCGGACGAGTTAAACGTCGTAAATCGATGAGAAGCCTGAGCGCGAGGGTGTCAGAGACGGCCGTCGCGGCGCAAATCGGCAGTGACGTTGATCAAGGCGCGGGCGGCACAGAGCGGAGAGTCATCGTTGTCGCCGAGGATCAGCAGGCCATTCCCCGCGCCCTCGGGTGCGATGAGCAGGTGCTTGCCGGGCACCAAGGCCACGGGTTTGCCAAAAGCGAGGAATTTCCTGAGGAGCGCCGCGACGCCGTCTTCTGCGTCCGTCCAAAGCCCTCCGGAGAGGCCGATGCAGAAAGCGGCCGCGAAGTCCTCGGCGACGATCTGGTCAAGCGCAAGGGTGTCGGCGAGTTCATCGCGGGCATCCCGGTCGCCCCGGAACCTCCGGACCGCTTCATCGGACATGTCGGCTGACCGCATGCCATCCGCTATCAACGGCGGGCCGCCCTTCAGTGTCGCCATGACGACCTCCGATCCGGTGTTCTTGAACGCGTAATAAGGGATCGCGATCCGTTCCAAACCTACTTCGGGATTCCCTGCCCCTTCCTCGCCATCGACGATCAGTATCAGAAAGCGGATGGCGGCTTCTTCGTTCATATCATTCTCCTGCTCTGCACTTATCATCACGCGCGCGAGGACATAGAACGAGTTCAGAGTTGTAAATCCGTGTAAATTCCTTGGCCCTTCAAGGGCTGGACGCACCGCACCTTGCGACAGACACCGCTTCGGTGTTCGACGACAGCACTGCCAGGTCCCGATCGATCCGCCTTTTCCAGGAATAAGCGCCGTCATGGCATGCGGCTTCGGCTCCAAGCGTCAGATGTTCCATCGCGCGAGAAACGGCATCATCAAGCTCCTCGGACAGGATGACTGCCGCCTTTACGCGATGAAGTTCCGGCAGGCACCACCGTTCACCGGAGCCACCGCAATGCTCGATCGCGTCATCCATGAGCCTGTGCGCCTCGGAATGACGCGAGAGCTTGGACATGGCGCTCGCGGCGACCGATTGGAAGTGGGTCATGAACAAGGTGAAGCCTGCCGACGAGAGCGTTTCCATACCAATCCTCAGGGCGCGGATGCATTCCTCCGCCCTGCCCTCGCGCAACATCAGTTCGGCCTCGAAGCATTCGGCGTAGCAGTGCCAGACGTCGAGCGAGAGCGTCTTGGTTTGCTCCCTCAATTGCGAGATGTAGTCGGCCGCGAGATCGTCGCGGCCGGACAGAAGCGCTATCGGACAGGCGGCCTCGGCCAGAACATTGGAGAGGGACAGGGTGTGGCCTACCTCGAGAGCATAGTCGACGGTCTCGCGCACTTCCTGCAACGCCTCGGCCTCCTCGCCGAGAACCCACATGGCACGCGCCAGGATGATGCGGGCAGTCACGCGCTGGTCGAACTGGAAGCGTATGGAATGCTGACCGCCCCGCAGGCCGGAATATTCCTGCAGCATTTGCCGCAGCTCGTTGCATGATTCTGCGTGGCGGCCGAGCCAGTGCAGGGTGGCACCGCGCATACGCTTGCCGATGATCGTGTCGGTGGGATCGGTCGAGGACACCGCGAGTTCACCGAATCTCTCGACGAACTCCATGCCCAAGGCGGGTTGGGCCCGGTTGATGGCATCGACCCACAAAGCCCAGATGGCCCGCAGTTGATGGTCGATATCTCCGATTTCCTCGGCGATCTTGAGCGCGGTGGACCAGGCTTGGATTCCGTATTCCGGCGCGTCGGTCGCACGCATCTGCGGCCAGCCGAGCGCGGCGTACAGTTTCATACGGCTGCGCTCGTCCAATCCAGGCCGCGATTCCAGGAAGTTGATCGCTCTGGTGACCGCCCCGAGGCACTCGTCCAGTAGAGACAACCGGAACAGAAGGGGAAGTCCCGCCACCGTGAGCTCTACTCCGAGCAGCTGATCGCCTTGCGGGCCAAACGACCAGTCGAACGCGGCACGTAGGTTCGCCACGAGCGAGGCATAGTCCTCCGACCAGTCGTCGACGGCGGCGGCGTAGAGTTCCTGCTCGGCGCGCCCGAGCCTGTCTTCGAGATACCCGGCGAGGCGGGACATCGTTCTGTTCGTGCCGTCGGCCGCCGCAAGCTTTTCGGCTGCATAGATTCGTGTCGTATCCAAGAGCCGGTACCGCGTCCCAGCTGACTGCGTGTCCGCGCTGACCAGCGACTTCGACACCAGCGAAGCCAGATCGTCTTCCGGAAGATCGCCCGACAGTAGCGTTACCGCGGCCTCGCCACTGAACCATCCCCGAAACACGGAAAGCTCCTGCAGCGCCGTCCGTTCGATCTGCGACAGCGTGTTGTAGCTCCAATCGAGAGTGGCCCGGAGAGTCTGGTGTCTTGGCAAGGCGGTACGTCGGCCACGGGTCAGGAGTCGGAAGCAGTCCGAGAGCGACGCCGCCAGACCCTGCACGCTTATCGTTTCCAAGCGACCTGCGGCCAATTCGATGGCGAGCGCGATTCCGTCCAGCTGCGAGCAGATTTCGACGACGTAGGGAGCGTCCCCGTCAGTGAGCTGATAATCTCCGAGGCAGGCGTCAGCGCGTTCAACAAACAGCTGGACTGCGGGCGACGCGAGGGCGTCATTCGCTCCGCCGATCTTCTTCGGCACCTCCAAAGGCGGCAACCGATGAACCCGTTCGCCGTCCGCTCGAAGAGGCTCTCGGCTTGTGGAGAGGATGCGCGCGGTCGGGCAAATGGCGATAATGGCCTCGACCGTGGCGGCCACGCCGTCGACGGCTTGCTCGCAACTGTCGAGCACCAGGATCAACTCACGGCTGGCAAGATGGTCGGCGATGTCGCCGACGATATCTTCGCTCCTGGCCAAGATACCTAGCGCAGAGGCGATCGTGGTCGGGATCAAGCCTGCCTGGGTGACTTCCGACAGATCGATCCAGACAGCCTCGGGCATGGCTTCGCTCGCCATCACAGCGCGCGCGACCGTGGACTTGCCGATGCCACCTGGCCCGACGATGGTCAGCAGCTGAGAACGGCGCAACTGCGTCGCGATTTGAACGATAGAGTGCTCGCGGCCGAAGATGCGGGGTGAGGAGGGGCCTCTTGTCGAGCCGAGGAAGGGCACCGCCATGGCCGGAGCTTCGGCCTTGTCGAGGGACTGTTTTGCGATGAAGGTGTAGCCGCGTCCCGGAACGTTCGCGATGATCTTGGATTCGCGCTGGGTGTCGTCGAGGGCCTTCCTCAACGCGGAAATATGGACGCGGAGGTTCGCCTCCTCGACGAAAGTGTCCGGCCAGACATGCTTGATGATCTCGGCGTTCGCCTTGAGCACGCCGGGGTGCTGGGCGAGAAAGATGAGGATATCGGCCGCCCGGCTGCCAAGCGGCACCGTCTGTCCGTCACGCAGCAGCATGCGCTGGCTCGGTATGATCGTGAACGGTCCGAAATGAATATCGCTCACCGTTTATCTCGCGAATGGATAATAAAAAAGTGCGGTAGTCGGAATAAGGGCACTGCTCGATCGGCCGCATGTTTGCAAGCAGACGCAGAGACTTGCAATAACAACAATGAGGATTGAACGAAAGTCTTATGGGTTTTCGGTCCGGTTTTGCCGGTTCCGGCTATCCTATGTTCGATCGGGACATGATCGGTTCCAACCCACACTTCTTCATTGACTACTATACTATGTTCTAGTTTTCCGCCATGCGCTGGGAGCAATACCGATCCGAGCGGCGAAGGCCCGCGAGAAGTCACTCTGGTTGGCGGAGCCGCATTTGGATGCGATCTCGGCAAGGCCATCGGCGCCGTTCGTCAGAAGGCGGCACTTTGCCGAACCGAGACGCTGCTTGGTGAGCCATTGGTGCGGTGACATGCCGACGGATTGACGGAACGCTCGGGCGAGATGGTGGACTGAAAGTCCACGTTCGAATGCGATCACATCTAGCGCTGTCGTCAGGTCTGAAGCGATCGTCTCGAACGCCCAGCGCTCTTGCCAGGAAGCGTCTCCGCCGGTTGGCCGTTCGAAACCGCTTGCATTAATGAAGCAGTTCATCTACTTTACAACCAGTTGCATATTGCAATCACTTTGGAGTCGAATCAATGAAGCTTTACTGTGCGCCCGGATTCACCAGCCTGGCCGACCATATCGCCATGCTGGAGGCTGGAATTCCATTCGACTTGGTCAAGGTCGACCTCGAGACGAAACAGATTGAAGGCGGCGGCCATTACATAGACATCAACCCGACGGGCTATGTGCCTGCCCTTATGTTCGACGATGGCCAGGTGCTGACAGAGAATGTCGCGATCCTGGCGTGGATCGCCGACCGCACTCCCGAGCTCGCACCGCAGGGTCATCTGGGCCACTACCGCCTGCTCGAGATGCTGAGCTTCATCGCGACCGAGATTCACAAGCGCTTTCCCACCTACCTGTCGCTTCCGGAGGATGTCAGGGAGCCGACCGGCCAACAATTGTTGCACTGGTTCGACTTTGTCGCAGATCGACTGGAGCAGGGCTATCTGTTCGGAGAGACCTTTACGGTCGCCGATGCCTACCTCTTCCAACTGGCGTGGGGCGCGACTCAACTCGGATTCCACCTGCCCGAGCCGTTTGGCGATTACATCGCACGGATCGGACAACGGCCCGCGGCACAAGCGGCGCTGCACCGCGAGGGCCTGGCATGAGTGAGCTTGTGATCCGCACTGATGGGGTCGAGCTCGCGACGCAGAGCTTTGGCAATCCAACTCAGCCGCCGCTACTTCTGATCATGGGCGGAATGGCGTCGATGTTGTGGTGGCCGGAGGAATTCTGCCACCGGCTCGGCGAACGGGACCGCTTCATTATCCGCTATGATCAGCGCGACACCGGTCTTTCCACAAAGTATCCTCCCGGCCGGCCGGGTTATACCTTTGATGACGCCGTCGATGACGTCTTCCGCGTGCTCGACGGCTACGGGATTGCGAACGCTCATATCGTCGGCTTTTCCCTCGGTGGCATGGTCGGCCAGGTGGCCGCACTGAAAAATCCGGATCGCGTGCTTTCCCTGACAGTGATCAGCAGCTCGCCGGTCGGGGTGGACAATTCGCTCTTCCCTGCAAGCGGCGAGGCCTGGATGGAACATATGGCCGTTGAGGTCGACTGGTCGGACCGGGCAGACGCGGTCGCCTATCTGGTCGAGGACGCGCGCCTGACTGCGGGGACGGCATATCCATTTGACGAAGCCGGGACCCGAGCCTTCATCGAACGGGATTTCGACCGCTCCGGAGGCTATCTCAACGCCACCAACCACAGCGTCCTTTTCGACGTTGGCGAGACATGGCGGGGCCGGCTGAACAAGATGACATTGCCGCTTCTCGTTCTTCATGGCACTGCCGATCCGGTTTTTCCGCTGGCGCACGGCGAGGCGCTCGCGCGCGCTGTGGCGGATTCGAAGTTCGTGAGGATCAAAGGTGGCGGCCATGAGATTCATCCCGGAGATTGGGAACAGATCATCTCTGCTATCGACGAACTTGTCAGAGGACGAGCGTCCGCCAAGTGAACGAGACAGAGGGCAAGATTTGACGTCGGTTTCCGGCCTGAGCGGTCAATATGCTATTGAAGGGATCCGAACCGACGACCAGTTTTTACGAAAACCTATTCATCTCAAAGGCGCGAGCAGCTGTCATTGCACACACCGACCGCTCAACGCCTTCGCAGTCATTGACTCGGCTCCCCCAACCCTAAAACAATGCCAACCGTTAGTTACCTACCGGTCCTGTCTCCATCGGTAGAAATCCACGAACGCACGGAAAGCCGGCGAAGCAAGGCGACGGCTCGGGTAATAGAGATGGTAGCCTTGGAATGTCGGACACCAGTCCTCGAGGACATTGCGGAGCGAGCTGTTTTCCACATGTTGGCGAACCAGGTCTTTCGGCACGTAGGCGAGCCCGATTCCGTCGAGAGCGGCGTCGATGGCCGAGGCGATATTGCTGAGCGTCAACGGCCCCTCCACCCGGACACTGAACGCACGACCGTCTTGCTCGAACTCCCATGCGTAGAGCGTGCCAGATGTTGGCAGGCGCAGATTGATACAGTCGTGGCCTGTCAGTTCCTGAGGGTTTGATGGGAACGGAAACCGCGCGAAGTATGCAGGCGCACCCACAACAGAGTACGTGACATCCGGCCCCACCCGAACAGCTATCATGTCGCGGGCGACTGCCTCGCCAAGCCTGAGCCCGGCATCGAACTGGCGCTCGACGATATTTGTGAACCCGTTATCGACGATGAGTTCTACGGTGATGTCAGGGTTGTCGCCGAGAAAGGCAGAAAGCCTCGGTCGGAACACCAGGTCGATGGCGTCATCGGGGCAAACGATACGGACATGCCCCGACGGCCGGCCCCTCAGTTCCTTGATCGCGTTGATTTCCGACGCGATGCCTTCAAAATGGTGTGTAATCCTCTCGACAAGACGCTGCCCTGCGGCTGTCGGAGCTACGTCACGTGTCGTCCTCGCAAGGAGACGTATACCGAGCCGCTCCTCCAGCGCCCTGATCGTATGGCTTAGAGCAGAGCGTGTCACACCCAGCTTCGCCGCTGCGCGCGTGAAGCTACGCTCCCGCGCCACTTCCAGGAAGGCTTTCATTTCCGCGAATTCGTCACGACGCATTGTTGAGGCTCCCTCACCACGGCATGCAGACTATACCTTCTAGTGGCTCGAAACCAACCTGACTATCTTGCTTCACAACAGAAGCGGGATGCACGAATGACCGAGATCACACTGCAGGAAGGTTTTACAGGGCGCGTGGAGACAACGCCTTGGGGCGCGGTCATCTGCCTGTCGCTCCTCACCTTTCTCCTGGTGGGGCTTGAGTTCTTGCCGACCAGCCTTCTGACCCCGATCGCCCGGGACCTCTCTGTCACAGAAGGTCAAGCCGGGCTTGCGATCGCGGCGTCCGGCTTTTTTGCGGTGATTACCAGCCTGTTCGGAAATGTCGTCTTGAGCAGATTGGACAGGAGAACGGTTGTCTTCGCCTATACTGCCGTGTTGGCGGTCTCCAGCCTCGTGGTAGCGCTAGCAGGCAGCTTTCCAGTTTTCCTGATCGGCCGAGCGATGGTCGGCATCGCGATCGGCGGCTTCTGGTCGCTTTCGACTGCTATCCTCGCACGCCTGGCATCCCGCCCCGACCTCGCAAAGGCCATCGCCGTGCTCCAGGGTGGGACCGCGTTGGCGATCGTTACCGCCGCGCCGCTTGGGAGCTTCCTCGGTAGTCTCATCGGCTGGCGAGGTACCTTTCTAATCACAGTACCCATCGGTCTCGCGGCATTGGTGTGGCAAGTCGCTGTGCTGCCGAAGATGCCGGCCGCCGCAGCCGCATCGGTGACTGAAATGTTCGGGTTGCTCAGGAGCCGCACCTTCGCGATCGGAATGGCGGCAACGGCGCTCGCGTTCATCGGCATGAACTCGCTATCGATCTACCTGCGACCGTTCCTTGAACGCGTCACTGCCCTCGACATCAACACTCTGTCCATGGTCCTGCTGGGCTTGGGCGTTGGCGGACTGGCCGGAACGCTTGCAATCGGGCTCGTGCTGCGACGACATCTGAGTGCTGCCTTGATCGGGATTCCATGCGTGCTTGCGCTCCTCGCAGTTCTCCTGGTCTGTATCGGCTCGTTCAAAGCCGTCACAGCGGCCGTCCTCGTGCTGTGGGGCTTCCTCTCAACGCCGATTCCCGTTGCGTGGAACACCTGGATGACACAGATCATCCCCGACGATCTCGAAGCTGGTGGCGGACTTCAGGTCGCGTTGATCCAGTCTGCAATTGCCGGAGGCGCTTTCGCCGGAGGGATGCTCTTCGATACCGTCGGTTGGTGGAGCGCGTTTCTGCTGGCTGCCGTCCTGCTCGCCTGCTCTGCCGGGCTCGCCGCAATGTCGCGCCCCGGCACCCAACACCAATCCAATTTTTGAACTGGAGATCATCATGTCGCAGGGGATCGAAAACAAGGTCGTCGTGATTACTGGCGCAAGCAGTGGACTGGGTGAGGCGACGGCCCGCCATCTGGCCGAGCGTGGGGCCATCGTCGTCCTTGGTGCTCGCAGGGCCGATCGCATCGAGGCTCTCGCCAGCGAACTCACCGCAAGAGGTCATAAGGCAAAAGCCGTCCAGACAGACGTGAGGGAGCGTAATCAGGTCAAGCATCTCGTGGAGACGGCAGTCCGGGAGTTTGGCCGCATCGACGTCATGCTGAACAATGCGGGCCTGATGCCTCTGGCTCCGCTTGAGCGTCTCAAGATCGACGAATGGGACCACATGATCGACGTCAACATCAAGGGCGTCCTGTATGGTGTAGCCGCCGCACTTCCCCACATGAAGACCCAGAAATCCGGACATATCATCAATGTGTCGTCGGTCTACGGTCATGTAGTCGATCCGGGAGCGACCGTCTACTGCGCCACCAAACATGCAGTCCGCGCCCTCTCCGAAGGCCTGCGCAAGGAAGTTAAGCCCTACAACATCCGCACCACGATCATCTCTCCGGGCGCAGTCAGCACCGAGCTCCTCGAGCATATCAGCGAAAAGGACATTCAGGCCGGTACCCGAGAGTTCGTCAGCAAGATCGCGGTGAGCGCCGATACCTTTGCCCGAACCGTGGCCTTTGCCGTCAACGAGCCTGACGACGTCGACATTAACGAAATCCTTTTCCGTCCGACCGCGCAGCCTGTCTGACGGAGGAAGAGCATGTCTTCGTCTTCACATCTTACCCGCCGCAAAATCTTGGTCGGAACCTTGATTTCCGCTGCTCTGCCTTTTGCATCGTTCGCACAACGGGGGCGCGATCCGGACAGTCAGGAGCCGACGGACGTTCGTATCAGGATGAGCTTTGGCGACTACGCCATGACGGCGACGCTCTATGACAATCCGTCCGCACGAGACTTCGCGTCGATGCTGCCCCTCAGCCTCAAGATCGAGGACTACGGCGGAAACGAGAAGATCGTCTACCTTCCCCGCAAGCTCACCGAAGACGGTAGCGGCCCGTTCGGCAACGAACAGCCCGGCGATCTTTGCTACTTCAAGCCCTGGGGAAACCTGGCTCTCTTCTACGCCGACTACAAGTGGGATGGCCTGATCAGGCTCGGCCGCTTCGATGACGGCTTCAAACCTCTGCTTGTTCGCGGCGAATTCCCGGTGCGCATAGAGCGGACTTGACACCACGCCTTCATCCATCCATCAAGAAGGGACTTATCTGATGAACAACTTCAAGATCACGATCATAGCAATGGCTGTGGCGGTATCGTCCCCGGCCTTCGCCAACGACGAAAAGGGCTCTATCGTTGGCGCGTGGAACATGACCTCCCTTCAGTTCACCGACGCGAGCGGCAGACAGAACACGATTCCGTATTCCGGGCAGGTGATCTTCTCGAAAAGCGGCACACTGTCCGTGCAGGCCATGAATCCGGACGCTTCGGCGGAGCCGACGCCTTACACGGCAAATGGCTATGAGGCCTATTACGGCCCGGTCGAAGTCGACGAAGCGAGAAAGACGTTTGCCATCACGGTGGGTTCATCGCTCGTTCGCAACCTTATCGGACAACGGCTCGAGCGGAATTTTGAAGTAACGGAAGACCAGTTGGTGATCACGCCGACAAATGCAGCCGAAGGCTGGCGCGTGACGTACGAGCGGCTGTAAGAGGGGAAGGACCCTCAGCGCCTTCAACACACCTCAGGCAGCCTGACGATAACCGTCTGGCTGCTTGAGAAAAGTTTGCGTTTCTATCTTGACGTAGCCTGTCTTCCTCGGGTCGTAGTCCGCACCGGGACTGTCTTGCCGTACTCGTTCCACCACGCGGTCAAGGCTTCCATGGTCGGCCCGAGACCCCTTGCCTTAGCGGTGATCTCGTAGTCGACCCGTGGCGGCACCTCGGCGAACACTGTTCGCGAAACCAGTCCATCCGCCTCCAGTTCCCGCAGTTGCGCCGTCAACATATGCTGCGTAATGCCGGGAATAGCCTTCCGTAACTCGCCGAAGCGATAGACCCGTTGGTTGAGCAACCACATGATCTCCAGCTTCCATTTGCCGGAAAGCAACGCGAAGGCTCGACGCATCTCCTCGTGCATGTTGATGCCGTCGTCATCTTTAGTATGCATTTCCATACTAGCCCATCCAAATTCATCCTACTTGCGCATATCGATCTTACACTACATTTTCTTTGCGAACACCAGAGCTGAGTTGCGCTGGAGCCACGAAAAATCGACACACACGAAACCCGCCGGGGACCCGGCGGGAAAGGATATTCTATGGCCGAAAATCACATCTACTGGATCAGCACGACGCTTCTTAGCCTGCTGTATCTCTCATCCGCCGTGACCTACGTCGTAAAGACCGAGTGGGTTCGCACAACGATCGCTGGATTCGGATATCCGGCCTACCTCGTTCAGGTTCTTATCACCGTCAAGGTTCTCGCCGTCACAGTGGTGCTGTCACGTTACAGCATGGCACTGAGTGATCTGGCGTACGCTGGCATGCTGTTTCACCTTGTCCTTTCCGCCATGGCGCACCTCGGCGTTCGTAAGCCTCTCGGCGCGCTCCCCGCGCTGCTTGGACTGATTTTCCTCGTCACCTCGTTCGCCACTCAGAACGCTGCACGCGACATCCCCTCACCCTACGCGCTGTCACAGACGGCGTACTGAAGGGATTCAGTCTTGCCATGTGCCGCGAGCAAAATGGGGCATCACGGCGGAGAAGACTGAGGCGTAGTCTACCTAACTCGAACCGGCTTCAGCCGGCAGGCATTGGCGCGTCAGCCAGTCGGCAAAGGCGCGGGCTAGTCGCCGCTGGCTGCCGGATTTGGGATAGGCGAGATAATGACCGATATAGCGGTTATCCCGACAGATCCGCTGGAGAGGACGGACCAGCTTACCGCTTTCCAGTTCGCGCCTGGCCAGCACGTCGGATTCGAGCGCGATGCCGAGCCCGTTAACGGCAGCATCGACCGCCAGGAAGCTGCGATCAAAGCTCATCGACGGAGAAGGTGGCGGTCCGAGGTCGTTGGCTTCGAACCAGTCGATCCACTGTATGCGCTTGAGATCGCTTCTGATCAGCGGCTGGTGGATCAGGTCGCGCGGGGATTTGATCTGTCGCGCGAGTTCGGGCGCGCAAAGCGGCGAGACGATCTCTTCGGAAAGAGGGATGACGATCAGGTCTTCGCGATCCAACGGTTCGCCGTAGACGACGTCGGCATCGAAGAGACCATCGACGAAGCGGGCGTAGTTCGTGCTGGCGGCCACCCGGACCTCTATGCCGGGATTTTCCTGGAGAAACTGCGGCAGGCGCGGTGACAGCACCTGCGCCGCAAAACTGGGAGCGCAGTGCAGGCGCAGCAATTGCGCCTTGTTGGATGAAATCTGCTCAACACCGCGCCGCAATTCCTCAAACGCGTTCGAAGCATGGTTCAACAGTGTCTGCCCGGCGAGAGTCAGCGAAACTCTGCGCGTCGTGCGCTCGAAGAGAGCCACGCCAAGATCGCGTTCCAACCGCACAATCGCATGGCTGACCGCGCTCGGCGAGAGGTTAAGTTCTTCGGCCGCCGCCCGGAACGAACCGAGCCGGGCGGCAGCCTCGAAAATGCGCATGGCGGAGAGTGAGGTCATTTGCAGCATGGGATTAGTGAAACAGATTCACCCATAGATGTAAACTTCGCGTTTGTCGCGGCGGTCCTGTTCGGTCAGAAATCTCGTCATGGAGTGATCCATTCGACGGTATTGCCAGATGCCGGGGAGAGGCATCGGGAGGAGAACGAGATGCTGTTAAAGGGAAAGACCGCGGTCATTTCGGGCGCGGCGAGCAAACGCGGTATCGGCCGGGCCACGGCCGAGCTTTTTGCATCACATGGCGCACGCGTCGCTATTCTCGACATCAATGCCGAGGAGGCGAAGGCAGCCGCCAGCGACCTTACGCCCGTCGACCATGGTGCTCATATTGGTCTGCGCTGCAACGTGGCCGATCGTGCCTCCTGCGCGTCGGCAGCCGGCGAGGTGCTCGCTGCCTTTGGCGTGGCGAATATCCTCATCAACAATGCCGGCATCACCCAGCCGGTAAAGACGCTCGAGATCTCTGAGACGGACTGGCAGCGCATCGTCGCCGTCAATATGACGGGCGTCCTCAATCTGAGCCAGGTCTTCATACCCAATATGCGCGCTAACGGCGGCGGGTCGATTGCCTGCATGTCGTCAGTTTCGGCGCAGCGCGGCGGGGGCATTTTTGGCGGTCCGCACTACTCCGCCGCCAAGGCCGGCGTTCTCGGCCTCGCCAAGGCGATGGCGCGGGAGTTCGGTCCAAACGGCATTCGCGTCAATTGCGTGACGCCCGGCCTCATCCAGACCGACATCACCGGCGACAAGCTTTCGGCCGACATGCGCGCCGACATCATCAAGGGCATCCCGCTCAGCCGATTGGGCGAGGCAGGCGACGTGGCCAACATCTATCTCTTCCTCGCATCCGATCTCTCGGCCTACGTCACCGGTGCGGTCATCGACGTCAATGGCGGCATGCTGATCCACTGATCCGCCCGCGAAGAGTCTGACAAGGATAGGAAAAGCATGGCCCAGGTCGGTCACAATATCAGTCTTCCCGAACGGGCCCGGCGCATTCGCCGGCACGCCCTGCGCATGGGCGAGGTTCAGGGCCAGGGCTATATCGCGCAGGCGCTTGGCATCGCCGACGTTCTGGCGGTCGCCTATTTCCATGCCACGACCTACAGGCCGGAGGATCCGGAATGGGAAGGCCGCGACCGCTTCCTGCTGTCGATCGGCCATTATGCCATCGCACTCTACGCGGCGCTGATCGAGGCGAAGATCGTTCCGGAGGATGAACTCGAGACCTATGGCACGGATGACAGCCGCCTGCCCATGTCGGGCATGGCCGCCTATACGCCGGGCATGGAAATCACCGGCGGATCGCTCGGCCACGGCCTCGGCATAGCGGTCGGCATGTCGCTCGCGCTCAAGCGCAAGAGCTCGCGTTCCTTCGTCTACAACCTGTTTTCCGACGGCGAACTCGACGAGGGATCGACCTGGGAAGCGGCGATGTCTGCCGGGTCCTACAAGCTCGACAACCTGATCGGCATCGTCGACGTTAACCAGATGCAGGCGGACGGTCCGTCGCTCGGGGTCATGAACTTCGAGCCGCTCGGGCCGAAGTTCGAGGCCTTTGGCTGGTTCGTCCAGCGCGTCGACGGCAACGACATCGATGCGCTCGTCGAAGCCTTCGACAAGGCGCGCCATCATTCTGAGACGCAGCCCAGGATCATCATCTGCGATACGAAAATGGCCAAGGGCGTGCCCTTCCTTGAAGCGCGTGAGCGCAACCACTTTCTGCGCGTGGAACCGCATGAATGGGCCGAGGCGATCCGGATCATCGACGCGGGAGCAACGGCATGAGACGCTCGAAATACGAACGCCCGACGCATCTGATCGGCAACGCCGACAGGCCACGGCTGACGACGTCGGCGATGATCGCCTCCATTGCCGGAGCCAACCAGCCCACCCGGCCCGCACCCTTCGGCCACGCGCTCTCGGCGCTGGCGCAAAAGGATGACCGCATCGTCGGCCTTTCGGCGGATCTCGCAAAATATACCGACCTGCATGTCTTCCGCGCAGCCCATCCCGACCGCTTCTATCAAATGGGCATGGCCGAGCAGTTGCTGATGATGTCGGCGGCCGGCATGGCGCGCGAAGGCCTGCAGCCCTGGGTGACGACATACGCCGTCTTCGCCTCGCGCCGGGCTTATGACTTTATCTGCCTGGCGATTGCCGAAGAGATGCTGGACGTCAAGATAGTCTGCGCGCTGCCCGGGCTCACCACCGGCTACGGCCCCAGCCACCAGGCGACCGAAGACATCGCGATGTTCCGCGGCATGCCGAACCTCACCATCGTCGATCCCTGCGACGCGAGCGAGATCGAGCAGGCGGTGCCCGCCATCGCCGCCCATCGGGGTCCGGTCTACATGCGGCTTCTGCGCGGCAACGTGCCGCTCGTGCTCGAGGAGTACGGTTATCGGTTCGAGCTGGGCAAGGCGAAGCTGCTGCGCGACGGGAGCGATACGCTGATCATTTCGTCGGGCCTGATGACGATGCGCGCGCTCGAAGCGGCCGAAGAACTCCGCAAGGACGGTGTCGATGCCGGCGTGCTGCACGTTCCCACGATCAAGCCGCTCGACGAAGCCACGATCCTTGCCGAATGCGCCAAGCAGGGGCGGCTCGTCGTCGTTGCCGAGAACCACACTGTCATCGGCGGTCTCGGAGAGGCGGTCGCCGCCACCTTGATGCGCTCGAACCTGCGCCCCGCCGCATTCCGGCAGATCGGGCTACCGGACGCCTTCCTCGAAGCGGGCGCCCTGCCGACCTTGCACGACATGTACGGGATATCGACCGCGAAGATCGCGGCGCAAATCAGGGGATGGCTAGACCGCTAGGTCGCACGGTTGCCGCGTTGAGGAGCGCGGCGGGCCGCAACAGTTCCAAGTGGAGGAGAAAAGATGAAGTTCGAGATCAACAGACGCCAGTTTCTGGCAGCGTCGTCAACCGTGCTGGCCGCGCCGGCGATCGCCACCATGGTTCGGCCCGCGCGCGCCGGCACGACGCTGACCCTCGGTCACGGCGCCGCACCTGGAAATCCGAGAACAGTCGCTGCGGCGAAGTTCGCGGAATTGGTGGCTGACAAGACGGCCGGCCGCGTCACGATTAACGTTGCCGGCGCGGAGACGCTGGGCAACGACTCAGCGATGCTCACAAGCCTGCGCACGGGTGCTCTCGATTTCACTGCCAACAGCCAGGGCGCGACGTCCGCGCTCGTCCCGGAACTTGCAGCACTCGGCCTTCCCTTTCTGTTCGAGAACACCGCAAAGGCAATGCAGGTTCTCGATGGTCCAGTGGGTGGCGAGTTCGTCAAGCGCTTCGAAGCCGTCGGCGTTGTGCCGCTCGACTGGTGGGACAACGGCATCCGTCATCTCACCAACTCCAAGCGCAACGTCGCCGCGCCCACCGACGTAAGCGGCATGAAAATCCGCACGCCGGCCGATCCGATGACGATGGACATCTTTAAGGCCCTGGGGGCTGCGACAGAGCAGATCGCCTTCTCCGAACTCTATGTGGCCCTGCAGCAGGGCGTGGTCGACGGACAGGAGAACCCGCTCGCCAATATCGACAGTTCCAAGCTCTACGAGGTCAACAAGTACATCAGCCTGACCGGTCATAAGTGGGAATCGACGCCGTTCCTGATGTCGCAGGTCGCTCAGGCGCGACTGGGCGGTGACCTTGAGGCGGTAAAGGCGGCTGCGAAGGAAGCCGGTGAGCTCCAGCGCAAGCTTTCCGCCGAAAAGGACGCCGAGGTCCTCGCAGCGTTCCGGGGCAATGCGGCAATCGAGGTCACCGAGGTGGACCGGCAAGCCTTCGCCAAGGCAACCGCTTCGGTCGCCGAGACCTGGAAGCAGAAGCCTTTTGGAGATTTTGTCGCCCAGATCGAATCCGCCGCCAAAGGCTGAGGCCTTTCTCAACGGGAGCACCCCATGAAAAGCCTCTCAAGTTTCATAGAAGCCACGGTGCGGGCCATCGTCTGGTTTGCGCGGCAGGTCGTCATCTTCAGCGGGATAGCGCTGATGGTCTTCATGACGGCGAACGTCTTTGCCCGCTATGTGCTGACCGGGGGAGGCTTTTCTTTCGCTCAGGAGCTGCCGGTGCTGATCTTTCCATGGTTCATCCTGGGCGGCATCGTGCTCGCCGCTCATTCCGGCGGCCATATGGCCGTCGAATGGATCTACGACAAGCTGCAAGGCGCTGCCCGTTCCACCGCCTTCGTCGTCGCCAATGCCGTCAGTGCCGGGGCTTTTCTGGTGCTGGGCTATCAGGCCTACCGGGTCGGCGAGATCGCTGGGATCGAACACAGCCCGGTCCTCCAACTGCCCAATAGCATGGGGTATTTCGCTCTCGCCATAGGTTCCGTGCTCGTGGCAATCGTTACGCTCGGCGTTGTCCTGCGCGTGCTGCGCCTCGGTTGGGAGTCCCGGACGAACACCGAGAATGGAGAGGTGGCGCTATGACCATCTTGATGATCATCGTCTTCTGCGTGCTGATGATGATGGCGGTGCCGGTCGGCTACGCCCTTATCATTTCTGCCGGCATCGCGGTCCTGTTCAACGGCTATCTGCCGCTGTCGATCGTCGCGCAGCAGATCTATGACCAGACCCAATCCTTTCCGATGCTCGCGTTGCCGTTCTTCATGCTGGCCGGCACGCTGATGCTCGGCGGTGAGCTCGGCCGGCAACTGCTGGAGCTGGCATCCCATGCGATGCAGCGCTGGCGTGGCGGACCCCTATCGACCACCGTCGTTTCGTCCGTCGTGTTCGGGGGAGTATCCGGCTCTGCGGTGGCCAATGCCAGTGCGCTCGGCTCCGTGCTCATCCCGTGGCAGAAGAAGCATGGTTTTCCACCCGCGCTTTGCGCCGCCAACAATGCCACGTCGGCCGTCATCGACGTCCTGATCCCGCCGTCGATTCCGATGATCCTCTTTTCGCTGGTGAGCGGCGTCAGCGTCGCTAACCTCTTCATCGCCGGCATCCTGCCGGGCATCCTGATGGCCGCGAGTTTCGTCTTTGTCTGCTGGTTCATCTCAGTGAGGCGGGGTTATGCCGCGCAGGCCTCGGCAACCAGCAGGCGGCAACTGGCAACGCTGGCGCTAAAGAGCCTGCCCGCCGTGCTCCTGCCGGTTCTGATCATCCTCTTCCTGCGGTTCGGCCTGGCCACGCCGACGGAAGTTGCCGTCCTGTCGGTCGTCTATTCGCTCGCGCTCAGCCTGGCCTACTATCGCGACCTGACGTGGAAGCGCTTTTGCGACAACGTGGTCGAGGCGGGCGTGGCGACCGGCGTTGTCATGCTGGTGATCATGGGCAGCGCGGCCGTGGGCTGGGTGCTGACCTTCGACCAGGCACCGCAGCAAATGGCCGACTGGGTCGCCGCCAACATTTCGAGCCCGATCGTCATCATCCTGATGATGAACATCCTCATGCTCATCGTCGGCATGCCGCTCGACATGCCGCCGGCCATCCTGCTGCTTGGGCCGATATTCGTACCGCTCGCCGATGCGATCGGACTGGACCGGGTCCAGCTCGGGCTGATGATGGTGATCAATCTCGGCATCGGACTTTACACGCCGCCGATTGGCACGACGCTCTTCATCTCGTCGTCGATCGCAAAATCACCGCTCGGCGAGACGACGCGGGAGCTCTGGCCCTTCTTCGCCATGGCAATGGCACTGCTGCTTGCAGTGAGCTTCATGCCTGCGCTCACGCTCTATTGAGGACCATGCGCCATGACCGAGGACCAGAAGAACATCGTCTCAGTCCGTTCCCTCACCAAAGCCTATGGCGCGACCGCAGTGCTGAAAGGGATCGATTTCTCGGTGGCCCGCGGCGAAATACATGCGCTCCTCGGCGGCAACGGCGCGGGCAAGTCGACACTCATCCGCATCATCACGGGAACGGCCACGAAGGACGGTGGCGAACTCTTCTTCCGCGACGCCTCGGGCAACCTCCTCAGCGAGACGGACGGTCGCCTCAAGGTCGCCGTGGTCCATCAGGAACTGGCGCTTCTCCCGCATTTGACCGTCGCGGAGAACATCGCGCTGCCACACTTCCGCAAGGGATCCCGCCTCTACGATCGGCGCCTGGCGACAAGACAGGCGCATGACGCCTTGTCGATGATCGACCGCGACTTCGCGGCGGTCGCGCTAAACCGCCTCGTCGGCGATCTCAGCCTGCACGAGGGGCAGATGGTGGAGATCGCGCGAGCCCTGTCTTCGGGCGCCGAACTCATCCTGCTTGACGAGCCCACCGCCAATCTCACCGCAATCGAAACGGAGCGATTGTTCGGCGTCCTGCGGCGACTTGCGCGGGACAATGGCCTCTCGGTCGTCTTTGTCTCTCACCGCATGAAGGAAATCCGCCAGATCGCCAATGTCTGCTCAATCATCCGGGACGGCAGGACGGTGGTGAAGAGCGTGCCGACGGGCGACCTGACTGACCGCGCGATCGTCGAGCATATGGGCCAGGCTCACGTTATGGCCGCTCCACGGGCCATCAGGGTGGCGCAACAGTCTATGGCAGGAGAACCGCTGACCATCACCGAAGACGGCTTCTCCGTCGTGTTGCAGCCGGGGACTATCCTCGGCGTTGCCGGTGCCCCGGCAGGCCCCGAGACGCTGATCGCCGCCCTCGTCGGGGCGGCCCACGCCAAGCGCTGGACGGTGACGCGCGCGGGATGGCCGGCTCGTTTCCGCTCCCCGCATCAGGCGGCGCGACTCGGCGCGGGTTTCGTAACAGGCGACCGGGCGCATCGCGGTATCCTTCACTCCCTGCCGATCATCGACAACGTGCTCGCATCGCGTCGCGTTACACGGGGTTCGCTCTTCGCCAGGAAGCACGAAGGGGTCGAGTGCCTCGACCTGATGCAGGCGCTCAAGGTGAAGGCGGGCTCGCTCTGGCACCTGCCGAATACGCTGAGCGGCGGCACGCAGCAGAAGCTGCTTCTCGCCCGCTGGCTGAATCTGCCCTCTCGCCTTCTGGTCCTCGAAGAACCCACGCGTGGCGTCGATATCGGCACCAAGCGGGAAATCTACCAACTGATCCGCGACATGGCGGCAACCGGAACCGCGATCGTCTGGTGGTCCACGGAAAATGCGGAACTGCTTGAAGTTTGCGACCGCGTGCTGGCCTTCGACACTGAAGGGCGCTCGTCTGGTGTGATCGAACGCGACCAACTCAGCGAGGACAGGCTCGCGACACTGACAGGAATGGCGGCATGACGAAAACCATCATGGACCAAGCCGGGGCAAGTATCGAAACGCGACCGGCAATCCGGACCCGGGAAAGTCTCCTTTCCAGTTACCGGACGGAATTGGCGATCGCCGGGGCAATCGTCCTTCTTGTGCTGGCGGTCGGAACCCAGGTGCCGCAGGCGCTGAGCTGGGGAAACTTTGCCAACATCACCCAGGCGGGCGCACCGCTGATCATCATGTCGCTCGGCGTGCTTCTCGTGGTGATCACCGGCGGTATCGACCTTTCGGTCGGATCCGTCTTTTCGCTGACGGGCATGGTCACGGCGCAGGCCATGGCCATGGGTTTCGGCGGCGTAAGCGCCGCCCTCGCCGGGCTTGGAGTCGGCCTGGTCTTCGGCTCGATCAACGGCTTTCTTGTCACCGTGGCGGGGCTTGCGCCTTTCGTGGTGACGCTGATCACCTTCGCCGTTGCCGGCTCGCTTGCCTTCATCGTCACCAATGGACGGTCCATGCCGATCGGCGATCCGGATTTCTGGCTGCTCAACAGCGGCAGCCTTGTCCCCGGCGTGCCGAACTACATCCTGTTCTGCATCGTGCTGCTCGTCGTCATCGAAATATTTCTCAAGAAGATGGTCGCGGGGCGCTGGTTCTACGCCGTTGGCAGCAGCGCGGCAGCCGCCCATCTTCTTGGAATTCCCGTCAAGCGGACGCAGTTCTTCGCCTATGTCGCCTCGTCCCTCCTCGCATCCTTCTCCGGTTTGCTCACCATCTCTTACATTCTCAACGCGGAATCGACGGCGGGCTCCAGCCTGATGCTGCAGGCGATCGCTGCTGTCGTCATCGGCGGGGCCAGCCTGCTCGGCGGCACGGGAACGGCGGTGGGCGCCGTCCTTGGGGCCCTGATGATCACGGTCATCCAGAACGGCGTCAATCTCATCGGCATCAACAGCTTCTGGCAGGGATCGGTCACCGGCCTCGCCATCCTGGTCGCGGTCCTGATCGATCGTTTCAGCAAATCGCGGCGCGGTGCCGTGTAATCCGTCCTGGGGAGACCTGGACGTCAAGAGGAGGAAGAAGGCATGAAGAAGAAACTGAACGGGTGGCTGGCGATGGCAGCGAGCGTCGCGCTGGCGGCACTGTCGAGCGTGGCGCATGCGGAGGAGAAAAAGACGGTCGCCTATCTCGCGCCATCGCTCGACATTTCCTACTGGCAATGGGTCGGCTTCGGCGTGAAGCAGAAGGCGCAAGAGCTCGGCATGGACTATGTGGAGTTCACCTCGGAGAATTCGCCGGCCAAGCAGATGGACAATGCGCGTACGGCCGTGACCAAAGGCGTCGATGCGATTGTCATCGGTCCCGTGAGCTCGACCAGCACGCCGCCGCTGCTCGCCTACCTGAAATCCCAGAACATCCCGATCGCGTTTGCCGGTATCGGCCCGCAGCCCGGCCAGACGGACTACACGTCCTCTGTCACCGCCAACAATTACGAGACGGGGAAGGCGCAGGGCAGCTTCGTCTGCGCGCTCGCGAAAGAGCGCGGCGGCAACAAGGTTGGCATGCTGTCCCTTCCTCAGGACCGCGAGAACGCCCAGAAATATCTCAAGGGGGCTAAGGAGGCGTTTGCGGCCGATGGCTGCGAACTCGCTCAGATGCTCGAGACGCGCGGTCTCACCGTGAACGAAGCCGTGACGCAGGCCAATGACATGCTGACTGCCCATCCGGACATCAAGGCGATCTATGGCATGTATGACGAGGCCGGAACCGGCGCGGCGAAGGTTCTCGAGACCCGTGGCTTGACCGGAAAGATCGGCATCACGGTCGCCGACGGGAGCCCGACGACCATCGCGCTTCTGAAAGCCAACGCCATTCAGGGCATCTTCTTCCAGGAAGCGGTCGGCCAAGGCATTGACGGCACGCAGCAGGTGTTCAATGCACTGACAAACGCAAAGGTCGAGAAGGATCTTGCTCTCGTCATGCCGCTCGTGACTGCCGACAAGATCGACACGCCCGAGGCCAAGGCCGTGATCGCGCGCGTTTTCCCGCCGAGCAACTGACCAGGAAAAGGCGGGAGCGGCCTGGATCGTCGTTCCCGCAACCCCGAGGAGGAACCATGTCCGACATCGCCATTATCGACCCCCATTTCCACCTGTGGGATCTGGAGACAAACTACTATCCCTGGCTTTGCGACGGCGTGAAGCCATCCGCCTTCGGGGACTATACCGCCATCAACAAGACCTACTTGATCGGGGATTTACTGACCGACGCGAAGGACCAAAACTTGGTCAAGGCGGTCCACCTCGATGTCGGGTTCGACCCGAAGAACCCGGCCGGTGAGACCAAGTGGCTCCAGAGTATCGCCGACGAGCATGGTTTCCCGCACGGCATCGTCGGCTATGCCGACTTGCGCAAGCCCGATGTCGGCGACCTGCTCGACGAGCATATGCAATACGCGAATTTCCGTGGCATCCGCCAGTCGATGAACTATCACACCGACGCCGCCAAGACGTACCTGGCCGAGCCCGAGGTGAGCCGAACGCCGGAATGGCGCCGGGGCTTCAGGGAACTGGCGCGCCGGGGACTTAGCTTCGACCTCCAGCTCTATTACTGGCAGATGGAAGAGTTTCTCGAAGTCGCTCGCGATTTTCCCGACGTCCAGATCATCCTCAACCATACCGGCATGCAGGTCGACGGCCCCGCGCATTTCGACGGCTGGCGCAAGGCCATGCATAGGCTGGCGCAGGCGCCGAACGTCGCGTGCAAGATCTCGGGTCTCGGCATGGGTGACTGGACCTGGAACACCGAGAGCATACGCCCCTATGTCGAGGAGGCGATCGGCGCCTTCGGCGTTGAGCGGGCAATGTTTGCCTCGAATTTCCCTGTCGACAAGCTGTTCTCGAGCTATGACGCGATATGGAACGCTTTCAAGGAAATCACCCTCGGTTACTCAGCTTCGGAACGCTCGGCACTGTTCCACGACAACGCCGAGCGGTTCTACCGGCTTTAGCAGCCGCGATTGTACCGTGATAAAAGTCTGCCGACCCATCCTGGTCGGATGATCAGCGGATTGCCTGAAAATGCCAGGCGTACTTAGATCATGGAGAAATGCACGATTTTACATACCCAATGGACCACAGCAACGGGCAAACCAAGCCGCAGCAAGGCAAGCGCATCTCAAATCAAAAGTGCAACTGTACTGCTAGTTTGGGAGCCGGACCGCTGCCCGGCTCCTTGCGATCTAGGCTGCGAGGACGCCGCTCTTCTTTGCCGCCCAAGTGGCGATGTAGTCCATCAGGCCAGGTGAGAGGCAGTCATAAGGTGCAAGGTCCAGCTCGACGAGCCGCTCACGGATTGCGTCCATCTCTGAAGGGTCATACCCTGCCTCGATGATTGAGGACACGAATGCGGCAAATGCCGGTTCCGCCCATCCTTCTTCTTCGAAACGCTCTGGATGGATGAAGGACAAGCCGTTGAACGGATGATCCCGATCCACCGGCCCATACATATGGACACCGCACTCCTTACAGGCATGTCGCTGGATGAGCGCATTTGGATCGACGACCGCGAGCTTATTGCCGTTCTCAACGACTTCCACGGCTTGCGTGGGTACCACTGCAACAATGGAGAAATTTGCGCCTACCGGTTTCCAGCACTTGGTGCAGCCGCAGGCATGATTATGGGCGATATCGCCGTTGATCTTCACCTTAACCGGCTTCGTCGTGCACTCGCATGTGAGAGTGCCTCCTGCGAACAGGCCGCTGCCCTTCTTCAATCCCCCATCGACATCGGGGTGTATGCCGACATTTGCCATCTTCTTCCTCCTATTTGGCCGGACACCGCGCCGCGTTCAGATCGGCAGGGGGCCGATCAGCGATTAGGTCGCTCCATTGGAACTCCGTTACAGTTCGACCGCGTAGTAGGTGAAGCCGCCTTCGTCCTTTCCGACGCCAGAAATAGCTTCATTGATCCTCTCCAGCGGCCACACCATCGGCAGCATTACCGACATGTCGATGATCCCTGCTTCGACCATCGCAGCAATCTCCATGCCTTCGGCGGCCGTAAACCATACCGAGCCGATCAATTCCATCTGCTCGTCCATCCACCACTTGACGTCGACGGGCAAAGCCCCCGACGTGCCGCCGATGTTGACGATGCGGCCTCCTCGTTTGACGCCACCCATGGCGTCCAGCATGGAGTCGAGCGGCGCCTTGGCGCCGAGCGTATCAAGCATCAAGTCCGCTCCGCTCCCGTTGGTCTGCTCCTTGACGAAGGCTCCGGAAGATCCCTTCACGTTCGAGAAGGTGATGATCCGGTCCGGCGCGATCGCGTTCAGCCGCTCGAGCAGCGTCTCGCCTCTGGCCACGGCGTAGATTTTGGCAACGCCCATCGCCAATGCGAACAACGTCGCACCCAAGCCTAGCGTCCCAGTGGCGCCGTTGATGATCAGAGTCTTGCCCATGAGTGGACCGCATTTTTTGAGGGCGGCGTAGGAGGTGCCGAGATAGCCCATACGGGAACCCTGGACGAACGTCATGTTGTCGGGGATTTTGATGGCCTGCGACTGCGGGGCGAGCATGAATTCGCCAAATCCGCCGTAAGGATAACGGGCGAACATTTCCATGCTTTTTTGATTGTAGCCGAAGTACCCGCCAAGCGTCCAATATTCGCAGGCCTGCGGCTTGCCTGAAGAACAATGATGGCATGTGCCGCAGAAACGTCCGGGATTCACATAAACCCTGTCGCCTGGCTTAAGGCCGACGACCTGGGGACCCACCTCGTGGACCACGCCACTCGGATCGAGGCCATGAATCGCAGGCCGTGGCGGCAATGGCATCTGTGGATACCACGTCTCCCAGTTGGCCAGAACGTTCGCGAGATTTGGAACCATTCCGCAGGCTTTCACGCGGACGATCACGTCGCTGCCGGTGGCCGTTGGTCGCTCGACCTCGTCGATGCTCATCGGCTGACCCACGGCATGAAGCCGGGCGGCACGCATCAGTTCCATCGGTATTCCTCCCAAACTCAAAGATTGCGTCGCATTGACATTCCAATTGGATTGTGAATACCGTCTAGTATCTGAAAAGGCAAGCGGGGAATGGCAACTATCCTCGCCGACCCGGCGGAGGCCGGCGTCAAGGAGGAGAAATGGATTTCGTTTTGGTCGACTGGCTGCGCATTCTCTGCGGCGTCTGGTTGATTCCCCACCTGATCGGCAAAGGCCTGCACTATGAGAAAGCCGGAGGAACATTCGAGGCGGCAGGTTTCAAACCTGGCAAGCTTTTCGTTGGCGTTACCATCGTTGCGGAGGCATGCGCAGCGGCGGGATTGATTCTTTCTGTTTATCCCAGGGTTGCAGCTGTTTTCGGTGCCTTGGTATTGCTCGGCGCCGGCTACGCGGTCGTGAAGATCAACGGCATGAACTGGCGCTGGCAGAAGATGGGGCCAGAGTATCCAATCTTTTGGGCACTCATTTGTCTGCTAACGGCTCTTGTATGATCGCTGCATTTTGAGGTACGCCTCGGTGTCTGGATACGCGAGAACGGGAATTTCGAATGGCACGGCTGACACGTGAGCAAAGTCAGGCTCGAACGAAAGAGAAGCTTCTAGCGTCCGCTTATGAAGTCATGGCACGGTACGGCTACGCTGGGGCTTCGATTGAGCGGATCGCCGAGGAAGCCGGCTATTCGAAGGGAGCGTTCTACTCGAACTTTGCCAACAAGGAAGACATCTTCCTCCAGCTCCTTGCCGGCAATGCCGGTGGAGACGTGGTTCAACTGACGGAACTTCTCGGCAAATGCGATGACCCGATGGAGCTCATCGACACTCTCGCGAGCTGGGCGAACAACCGTGGGGATGACCGCCGATGGGGAATGCTGGCGATCGAGCTGCTGCGTATGGCACAGCATGATCACACGCTGGGAGATCGTCACATAGGGCTCTTCCGGGATCAATGGGAGGGCGTAGGCAAGATCCTCATCGATAAGTTGGATCTCGTTACGCAGCCTCCTGCGAGTCCGTTCTATATCGGCGGTATCGTTCTCGAGCTCACCTATGGTGGTATTTCGAGCTTCCTCAAGGACGGAGCACCTGGCGACATGGTCCGGGTCGTTCTACGAGACATGTACCGGTCGTCGCGGGCAACCAAATCTGGCGTCCCGGTAAAAGCCTGACAGAGTCCATCGGCTACACAGAATGAGCAACGGGCGGCTTTTACTTTAGTCGTCCCACGCGCACTCAACCTCTCAACATTCTATCGATCATCGAAGCTGCCACGCAGCGGGGACAAACCACCCGCTTTTGCGTCTATAGCGAGCTTGACATCGGAAAATTCAAAGACTACATTTCACTCAAAGACTGAATGGTATTTGAAAACTGTTTGGTATTTAAGTCGCAAACTGCGGCGACCGCTGTCGAGGAGCATGCGGGCTATGGGGATCATGGGCAAAGGTAAAATGACAGTGAGCTGTCGAAGGACGCAAGCCGGAGGCTAAGGCACCGGTTTTCTTGGTGCCGGGTGCCACGCGTCGGCGTGCCGGCACTGCAGGATATACATTTCGCAATTCGGAAGGCTTCGCATGCTTGGATTTGGCAACTCCCCGCAGGAGGCGCTGGCCGCGTCCCTGCTCGCCATGGTGCTCGTTGGCATTTTTGCGTCGGGTCTGATGCGCTGGCGCGGCCTGATACGCCTTACCGACCTCCTAATGCCTGTTGCATTGCTGGCAGCCTATTGGCTCGTCTACAACAAGATGCCGGCTTTTCCGCCTGTCGGGGCGGTCAACAAGGTGTTCTATGTGATTGTTATCGGGACGATAGTCGGCTTCGCGGTCGAGATCGCTGCCCAACCCGCGGTTCGAGTTGTTTCCCTATTTCAGCCCGTGGCGGCCGCGGTCTATATTGGCCTGCCCCGTTTGGTTGTGGCGTCTTGGGAAGTGGTGGCTGCGGCGGCAGCGGGCGTGGCTATAATGTGGCTCATCTTGCCAGGGGCGACGGCTGGCCCGGAAGATGATGTGAAGCGGGGCGGCATTGTTGCCGTGCTCGCACTCGGCTTCGCGCCGATAGCCCTTCTGGGTGCGTCGTCCTCCTCATTTCAACTCTGTCTCATGCTCGCAGCGGGCTGCTTTGGCATTCTCCTCGTGCACGTCGTCAACCCCGTTTTCCGCTTCGGCGGTGCTTCAGCGACCGGAGCATTGGGTGGATTGATTTCCGTCGCTTACACGGTGGTATTGATCACCCGCAAAGCCGATCCCATCGCTATTGCGGTCCTCGGCCTCTGCCTCGTGCTGCCAGTGTTCTCGGAACGTATCTGTCGGATGCTTGGCGTATCTCGGTCGTTTCCGCGCCTTTTCGTCCATGTGTCCCTCGCCGTGCTTCCGGCCGCGTTGGCGGTCGCTGTCGCGTTCCTGGACTACGGATCGAGCTTTCCAGTTTAACTCAAGGAGGAGAATGAAAATGAAACACAGACTTGCAGCATTGTTGCTTTCGGTGGCGTCGCTCGCCTGGTCAGTGTCGCCCGCCTGGGCCACCAAATTCGACATCGACCCGGTCCATTCAGGAATCGCGTTTTACATCGACCACCTGGGCTTCTCGAAAGTGATTGGCGTCGCGCAGGAATTCTCAGGCGTTTTCGAGTTCGATGCCACGAAGCCCGAGGGAAGCAGCCTTGATGTCAAAGTCATGGTCGGTTCGATCTCGACGAACAACAAGCAGCGCGACGGCGACATCCAGGGCGCCGATTGGTTCAATGCGACGGAATTTCCGGAAATCACCTTCGTCGGCAAGGAATTCAAGAAAACCTCCGACACCACGGGACAAATTGTTGGCGACCTAACGATTGCGGGCGTCACGAAGTCCGCTGCGCTGGATGTCAAGTTCAATAAGGAAGGCCAGAACCCGTGGGACAAAAGCCACGTTGTCGGCTTCAGCGCGACAACCAAGGTCAAGCGGAGCGATTTCGGCATGAAGGCAGCGCTCGGAATGATCGGTGATGAGGTCGATCTCGTGATTCAGGTGGAAGGCCGCGAGCACCAAAGCTGATCAAACGCAATCCGGACGGTAAGGTCACGTCCCGAAAAGATACCGTCGCCACAAAGCGACGGTATTTTTCCGTATGGGCGCAACCTTTATGCCGTCCGGCCTGGGATGGGCAGCCGAGCTGATTTTTCCAGTTTTTTCGGATACTTTTTGGTATGCCAATACGAAATGGTATGTTAACGAGAGGCGGCGCAGCTGGAAGGTAGGGATAAAGCCGTAAGCGCGCATTGGGAGGATCTATAAATGCGTTCGCTTGCAATGTTGCTCGTTTGCGGTAAGCCCGCGCGGCGAAGCTCGACGGTCTCCGGAGCGCCAACAGCCGATCAAAACAACCCTCATTCTTCCGCAATCTGACACTCGCGTGTCACGGCCGCGCCGCGGCAAATTTGGTAACAATCGAAAGGAACCCCATGGACGTTCGCGCCGCCGTTGCCGTTCAGGCTGGAAAACCGCTTGAGATCATGACCGTGCAGCTCGATGGTCCCAAGGCGGGTGAAGTACTGCTCGAAGTAAAGGCCACAGGTATTTGCCACACCGACGATTTCACGCTGTCTGGCGCCGATCCGGAAGGGCTGTTTCCGGCAATCCTCGGCCATGAGGGTGCCGGCATCGTCGTCGATGTTGGCCCGGGCGTCACTTCGGTCAAGAAGGGCGACCACGTCATTCCGCTCTATACGCCGGAATGCCGTCAATGCCCGTCCTGCCTGTCGCGCAAGACCAATCTCTGCACGGCGATCCGCGCCACCCAGGGCCAGGGCCTGATGCCGGACGGCACGAGCCGCTTCTCGATCGGCAAGGACAAGATCCATCACTACATGGGCTGCTCGACCTTTGCCAATTACACGGTGCTGCCCGAGATCGCCGTTGCCAAGGTCAATGCGGACGCCCCCTTCGACAAGATCTGCTACATCGGCTGCGGCGT
>NZ_FMTM01000008.1 GCF_900099775.1 Rhizobium mongolense subsp. loessense
ACGGTCGAGAACACCAATGGCCGGGTTCGCAAATGGCTTTCGCGAGAGGTGGATCCCCTGTCGATCAGCGACGGCGAGCTGAGAGACATCTGCGACCGGCTCAACTCGACGCCGCGGAAGTGCCTGGGCTACCGAACGCCCGCGGAAGTCTTCCGCAAGAAACTGCTCGCGCAAATGCGACGTGTCGGTTAGCGTCACACGTGCAGGTCGCAATTCGGCTTGAACTCACACCGCAAAGTTGAAGTGTCCTGATCCTGCAAAGTAAGAATGTCACTCTCCCCGGGTTTTGATGACCTGGGAGATTGCGGATGGGACTGATTGCGATGAGCGAGCGCAATCCCTGCCCCATGCCGCTCGATGTTCGATCACCTTCGATCGTTGCCACTTGAGATGCAGGTAAATACCTGCGCTTGACAAGCAGGTAAACACCTGCCTATTATGGTTTTCACATTTAAGTGAGATCGATGGACGACGCTGACAAGGTTTTCAAAGCGCTGGGCGACCCGACACGCAGAAAGCTGCTTGACCTTCTTTGTGAGAAGAACGGGCAGACGCTCGGCCAGCTATGCGACAACCTGGACATGGCCCGGCAATCCGTCACGCAGCACCTCGGGCTATTGGAAGCGGCCAATCTAGTGAGCACGGTTAGGCGCGGTCGGGAGAAGCTGCATTTCATCAACCCGGTGCCGCTCCACGAGGTCTACGAACGATGGGTGCGGAAATTCGAACATCAGCGGCTCAGCCTGCTGCATGATCTCAAGAATGAACTCGAAGGAAGGTAACAATGACCAGAGAGACGACCAGCTTTGTATACGTGACCTATATTCTCTCGACCCCGGAAAAGGTGTTCGAGGCCATAACGAAACCGGACGTCGCACGGCGATACTGGGGCCACGAGAACGTCTCCGACTGGAAGCCGGGATCGAAATGGGAACATATCCGTGCCAACGATGAACGGACTGTCGAACTCGTCGGCAAGGTCATTGAGGTCTCGCCGCCGACCCGTCTCGTCATCACCTGGGCGAATGCTTCGCAGGCCTCCGACCCGGCAAGCTACAGCCGGGTGACGTTCGCGATCGAGGAATACGACACCATGGTCCGGCTGACCGTCACCCATGACGAGCTCGAAGCCGGCAGCGGGATGGCGAAAGGCATCAAACAAGGTTGGCCGGCCGTCCTGTCCAGCCTGAAATCCTTCCTGGAAACTGGCCGCGGCATTGACCTTTTCGCCAAGCCAAAATCGGCCTGATCCCTTGCGGTGCCCATCAACAATTCTGCCAGCGGGAGAATGACAGTGACCAAGACCTATACCGGCGGATGCGCGTGCGGCGCGATCCGCTATGAAACGAGCAGCGAACCTATCTTCGAGAACCACTGCCAATGTCGCGATTGCCAGAGGCGAAGTGGCACGGGGCACGGCTCATACCTGACCTTCCCCCAGCGAGCCGATGTGACGATTACGGGCGACGCGAACACCTGGCGGGTAGCGGCCGACAGCGGGAACGAAAAGGTCCATGCCTTCTGCCCGACCTGTGGAACGCCGGTCCATCTGACATTCGTCGCAATGCCGGAACTGATTGCGGTCCCCGCGACCAGCCTTGACGACCCTGGCCAATTTAACCCGCAGGTGGTCACATACACCATCCGCGGCCATGGGTGGGACACGATTGATTCCTCCTTGCAGAAATTCGAGCGAATGCCACCCGGATAAATTCGGTTGAGAGCAATACGAAACGGCCGGCAATGTTAGTGGCCGCTAGCACCCTCCCCGAGCTGCCTTGCAACCCGGACCAGCCGGTCAGATCGAGGCTGCTCCGACCGTTTGGCTTAGAGGAGACGCAGCATGGACAGATTCACTGGCGGTTGCCTCTGCGGCAACGTCCGAATTGTGGCGTCGGGACTCCCATACCGGGTCGGCCTTTGTCATTGTCTCGACTGTCGCAAGCATCATGGGGCTCTTTTTCACGCTTCCGCGATCTTCCCTCAGGATGCGGTGACGATCGATGGCGAAGCACGCGACTACGCCGGGCGGTTTTTCTGTCCCCGCTGCGGCTCGCCCGTTTTCGCACGCACCGCAGACGAAATCGAAGTGAATCTGGGATCCCTGGATGCCGCTGACCAGCTGGTGCCAACCTACGAAAGCTGGATCGTCCGTCGCGAGTCCTGGTTGCCGCCATTTCCGATCACGAGACGATACGATCGCGATCGTGACGCCACGAGCCGCTTTGAGGAATAGGTCGCACGAACGGGTGCGCAGGCGCGCCGTTACAGCAGCCCTCGGATCGACTGGCCGTTTGGGAGGGTCACTCCGGAAGACCGGCCTTGCGGTAGCCATCAACGAAATGCTCGAGCGTCGCAGCGTCGCGGAATGGCTCCGTCGTGGCCCAGTGGCGGGTCGTGAAATGCGGGTTGCCAACGAGGAACAGTTCGGCCTCTGCGCGCGCCTCGTCGAGCCGGCCCAGTTGGGCAAGGCTTGCCGCCAGGAAACGGCGTGAGCTTGTATGATAAGTCTCTTCCCGACGCAGTGTGTCGACAGCGGCTTCGTATTCACCGGCCGCATATTGCGCCTGGCCGAGCGTCAAATAGTACCAGCTTGCCGGAAGTGGGTTCAGCCGGAACGCCTTGCGGATGTGCTCAAGGCCTTCCTCAACCCGCCCGGCCAGGACCGTAATGTCGGATAACGCGGCCCAGGTGTCGGCTTCATTCGGGTCGAGCTCGATCGCCTTGACGAATTCCGCGTCTGCCTCGGCGAAGCTGCGCTCATAGGCAAGCAAGTAAGCAAGGATCCAGCGACAGCCAGCATCGTTGGGATCGAGTGCTACAGCTTTGCGCGCCAGCTCCAAAGCGTCGCTGCGGGCGGCTTCCGTTGGTCCGCCGCTATGTACCCATCCCATCCAGTGATTCACGGCAAGCCAGCGATAGGCCTCGGCATATTCGGGATCGAGGGAAACCGCGCGCGTCAGCATCAGATGCGCTTCCCGCGCCGCCTGCGGCGAGTCATCCATCAGCTTGCGCGCCCGCACGCAGAGATCGTAGGCCTCGAGATTTTTGGGTCGATTGCGCGGCGGCGGTGCGCGCAGCCGGCCGAGCAGCGCCTCAACGATCTTGCCAGTGACCTCGTCCTGAACGGTAAAGATATCGTCCAGGCTGCGATCGAAGCGTTCCGCCCATAGATGATCTCCACTCACCGCGTCGACCAGCTGAGCGTTGATGCGTACGCGCCCCGCAGCACGTCTTGCGCTCCCCTCCAGGAGGTAACGCACGCCGAGGTCCTCAGCGATCCCGCGTATATCGATGGCCTTTCCCTTGTAAGCAAAGGCAGAGTTGCGTGCGATGACGAACAGGCCGGAGATCCTGGACAGGTCGGTAATCAGGTCTTCGGTCAACCCATCCGCGAAGAATTCCTGCTCGGGATCGTTGCTGACATTCCCGAAGGGCAGCACGGCTATCGATGGCTTGTCGGGCAGCGGCAAAGGTTTTCGGTTCGCACCACCGAGGTGTTCGATGGCCCCCGTGAAGCGGTAGCCGACTCGCGGAACCGTGGCGATCCAATCCCCACCATTGGCGGTCGGACCAAGCAGCTTCCTGAGCTGCGCGATCTGGACGGTGAGGTTGCCTTCCTCGACGGCCGTGCCCGGCCACGCCGCGTCCATCAACTCGGCCTTGCCAAGGATTTCGCCGGGCCGTCCGACGAGCGCCGCAAGCAGCTTTAGTCCGCGGTAGCCGAGAGCAACAGGATCATCATTCCGAAGGAGCGTTCCCGCACCCGGATCAAGCACGAACGGACCAAAGGCAAAGCGCGTTCCCTGCATAAGGCGCATCTATAGCCCGTTTGGAAGTTTTTGGAACTATTTGGGAGAGCTTAATTACGGCGCTGTTCGTATCCTACAGAATTTCATCCTCCTTCAGGTCGAGGGACCGTGGCCGTCAAAACATATGGAGGTTGCTATGAACGATATTCCCTACGTGGGGCTGGCGGAAGGGTGGCGCCGGGCCTACAGCCTGGCAGCCCTGCGAAGCGTTATCGCGGCCTGGGACGAGCGGATATGCTTTCGCTGGCAACTTGAGCAAAAGTCGAAGGACGATCCCCACTTGATCGACGATATCGGTCTGACGAGACGGCAGGTCGAGGCAGAGATCGCCAAGCCCTTCTGGCAACGATAAGGCGAAGACTGCAATGACACCGGATCGCGAGTTTCCGAGTGCCGCAACGGTTTTTCGGCACTTGCACAGCACGACATCCCCGCGAGAGGATCGGATCTCATGGGCCGCGATGGCGGGCATCATCGCGACCGTCACGGTGTTCGCCGTGGCACAGGGGCTGACCTATCCGCTGCTCAGCTTCATCCTGGAGCGGCAGGAGACGACGGCCGGCCTGATCGGCTTGTCGGCGGCGATGACGCCACTGGGTTTCATTGTATCCGCGCCCTTCATTCCAACGCTGGCGCGGCGCGTGGGCGCGGCGCGGCTTGCGATCCTTTGTTCCACCCTCGCCGCGCTCATCCTGATCGCGATTGCCTGGACCCAGGAGGTCTGGGCCTGGATGCCTCTGCGCTTCCTACTCGGCTTCTTCGCCAATCCGCTTTACGTGATCAGCGAAACCTGGCTGATCGCGATCACGCCCGCGCCACGCCGGGGCCGCATCATGGGCCTCTATTCATCAATCGTTTCGGGGGGCTTCGCCATCGGCCCGCTGTCGCTCGGTCTTGTCGGCACACAGGGCTGGCCGCCCTTCATCATTGGCATTGTGGCCTTCCCACTTTGCGGCCTGATCGTGCTTGCGGTCGTGCCGCGCCTTCCGAAGATGCCGCATGAAGGCGAGGCAAGATCGGTCGCCGGGTTCTTCGCACAGGCACCCCTTCTGTTGTTCGCGGTTTTCACTGCTGCGGCCTTCGAGCAGGTCGTGATTTCCTTGTTCACGGTTTATGGTGCCGCGCTTGGCAGTGCCGATGCACGCATCGCTTCGCTCATCGCCTGTTTCACCGCAGGCAATGCCGTGATGCAGATTTTGCTCGGACGCGCGGCCGAACGGTTCGGCTCGACGCGGACCATGTTGTTCTGTGCCCTGGCTTCGCTGGCCGGCTGCCTGCTGCTGCCGTTGCTCTTCAACGCATGGCTCATCTGGCCGCTCGTTTTCGCCTGGGGCGGGGTCTCGTTCGGGATTTACACCATGTCGCTGATCCATCTCGGCGAGCGTTTCATCGGTCAAGCCTTGATCGCCGGAAACGCGGCCTTCGCGTTCGTGTGGGGTATCGGCGGCATTGTGGGCTCGCCTGCGACAGGACTAGCGATGCAACTGATCGGACATCAAGGGCTGCCATCGTCCCTTGGCCTCATGTGTTTTGTACTGGCGGTGTTTCTGATGGCGGAGAGACGGCGAGGCTGATCAAGCCGATTGCCTTGCGCCGCGTCGATGGTATGCCGGATCTCACCAAGGAGCCAGCATGACTGCCGAAGATCTCCCAATTCAAAGGGCGTGCGGCCGCGTTTGCTTCCATCGAGACCGCCGTTGCTGGCGGCACACCAACTCGCTGCTGCGGACAGAGGACGAATGACGCTTTCGCTCCTCGACACAGGTGCAAGGTGAAAGCGCAAGGATTTCCGCCACGGAGGAGGACGCCGTGCGGGCTGACAGTCTGCATGAACGCAGCAACTGCCCCACTTTCCAAATCTGCAAAGTACTCTACACTCCGCTTTATATCGCCGGAGAGAAATCCATGCGCGCTTTATACTCTGTGTCTGCGCTGTGTGCTGCTTTGATCTTTGTATCTATACCGGCGCGGGCAGAAGATCCGGTCGAGACGACGCGGCATATCATCGAGGATCAAATTACGGCCTTCCTGAAGGATGATGCGGAGACGGCCTATTCCTTTGCAGCGCCCGGCATTAAGGCGATGTATCCGGACAAGGGCGTCTTCTTTGCGATGGTGAAGAAGAGCTACGAACCCGTCTATCATCCTGGGAACTATGCATTCGGCCGCAGCCGCTCCATCGATAACGGCGCAATGATCTATCACGAGGTCCTGATATCCGGTCGCGACGGCAAGGACTGGACGGCGATCTACCAGATGATGCGGCAGCCCGACGGCGACTACAAGATCAACGGCGTGCAGATCGTGCCCAACACCGACAGCAAAGGCATTTGACGGCGGTTCAGCCGATCCTGTTCCAAGGCATGCGGGAAAACATGCGAGCGCGGCGTCGAGAAGGCGGGCGAATGCAAAGCTGCCAGATGCAGGAGAAATCCGCACAGCACCGACAACAGACGCAGCATTCCGACGGTGAGCTGGACCTGGCCTGAAGATCGTCAGGCGCGGCGCGCCCTGGCTCGCGCCTTCCACCGGCATACCATCGGCCTCAAGCGCGCTCGAGATCGCCCTTTGCCCATTCCTCCTGGGTTTCCGCCATGAAATCGGCGAAGCGATCCTCGGCAATCGCCGTGCGGATGCCTTGCATCAGTTCCTGATAGTAGCTGAGATTGTGCCACGAGAGCAGCATGCCGCCGAGCGCCTCGTTGGCGCGGACGAGATGGTGCAGATAGGCGCGCGAATAATCGCGCGAGGCCGGGCAATTCGACTCCTCGTCGAGCGGACGCACATCCTCCGCGTGGCGAGCGTTGCGGATATTGACCTTCCCGCGGCGGGTAAACGCCAGGCCATGGCGGCCGGAGCGGGTTGGCATCACGCAGTCGAACATGTCGATGCCGCGAGCAACCGATTTCAGGATATCATCGGGCGTGCCGACGCCCATGAGGTAGCGCGGCTTTTCGCCGGGCAGCACCGGCAAAGTTTCCTCGAGCATCTTCAGCATGACATCCTGCGGTTCGCCAACGGCAAGACCGCCGACCGCATAGCCCTTAAGATCAAGCTGTGCCAGCTCTTCGGCCGAGCGAATGCGGAGTGCGGGAATGTCGCCACCCTGCACGATGCCGAACATCGCCTTGCCCAGCTGGTTGCCGAAGGCGATCTTGCAGCGTTCAGCCCAGCGCAGCGAAAGCTCCATTGCGCGTTCAATCTCGCGCGGTTCGGCCGGAAGCGCCACGCATTCGTCAAGCTGCATCTGGATATCGGAGCCGAGCAGCCCCTGGATTTCGATCGAGCGCTCCGGCGACATGTGATGCAGGCTGCCGTCGACATGCGACTTGAAGGTGACGCCCTGCTCGTCGAGCTTGCGAAGACCTGAAAGTGACATGACCTGGAAGCCGCCGGAATCCGTCAGGATCGGATGTTCCCAGCGGATGAGGCTGTGCAGGCCGCCGAGGCGCGCCACGCGCTCTGCCGTCGGGCGCAGCATCAGGTGGTAGGTGTTGCCAAGAATGATGTCGGCGCCCGTTTCGCGAACCTGGTCGAGATACATGGCCTTGACGGTGCCGACCGTGCCCACGGGCATGAACGCCGGCGTGCGGATGGTGCCGCGCGGCATTGAGATCTCGCCGAGGCGGGCGCCTGCATCGGTCCTTCTGAGCGTGAACTGGAAATTCTCGGTCATCTGTCTTTCCGGAAAAGAAGGCTCGCATCCCCGTATGAATAGAAGCGGTAACCTGTCGAAATGGCGTGCTTGTATGCCACCTGCATGGTTTCGAACCCCGCAAAGGCCGAAACCAGCATGAAGAGTGTCGAGCGCGGCAGGTGGAAATTGGTCATCAGGATATCGACTGTCTTGAAACGGTAGCCGGGCGTGATGAAGATGCCGGTGGCGCCCGCCCAGGCGCGGATGCGTCCATCGTCCGCGGTCGCGCTTTCGATCAGCCGTAGCGATGTCGTGCCGACACAAATGATGCGCCCGCCCCTCGCCTTGACGGCATTCAGCTTTGCCGCCGTCTCGGCGCTGACATAGCCGCTTTCGAGATGCATCTTGTGATCGTTGGTATCATCGGCTTTGACCGGCAGGAAGGTACCGGCGCCGACATGCAGCGTCACGAAATGGCGCTCGACGCCAGCCTTGTCGATGGCCTCAAAAAGTCGTGGCGTGAAATGCAGGCCGGCGGTGGGCGCTGCGACGGCGCCTTCCTCGCGGGCATAGATCGTCTGGTAATCGGTGCGGTCGCGCACGTCGTCCGGACGCTTGGCGGCGATATAGGGCGGCAGCGGGATATGGCCGACGGAGGCGATTGCCTCATCCAGCGCCGGGCCGGAAAGATCGAAGGCAAGGGTAACTTCACCGCCCTCGCCTTTCTCCTCGACGGTGCAATCGAGCTGACCGAGGAAGCAGCTTTCACCGTCGTGACCGAAGGCGATACGATCGCCGATCTTAATGCGTTTGCCGGGCTTGGAAAAAGCCTTCCAGCGGCTGGCGCCAACGCGCATATGCAATGTCGCGGAGACCTGCTGGGCGCCTGCCCCTTCACGATGGCGGACGCCCTCGAGCTGCGCGGGAATGACCTTGGTGTCGTTGAAGACAAGCGCATCACCTGCCCGCAGGAAAGACGGTAGGTCGCTGACGGCATGGTCGCCGAGAACCGGTTGGGCATGCGGATCGATGACGAGCAGGCGCGCACTATCGCGCGGCTCGGCGGGCCGCAAGGCGATCCGTTCATCCGGAAGGTCGAAATCGAAAAGATCTACGCGCATCGGACACTTTCAGGCAAAGCGAAACCCGCCCGGCGCCTTCGCGCAAGGGCGGGTTTCAGCAGAAATCACAATCAGGCGTCGGCGGCAACCCGCATCGAGACGATGGAGTCCGGATCGCTGACCGGTTCGCCCTTCTTGATCGTGTCGACCACATCCATGCCTTCGATGACCTGGCCCCAGACCGAGTATTGCTTGTTCAGCCATGGCGCATCGGTGAAGCAGATGAAGAACTGGCTGTTTGCCGAGTTCGGATTTTGCGAGCGCGCCATCGAGCAGGTGCCGCGAACATGCGGCGTCGCTGAGAATTCGGCCTTAAGGTCCGGCTTCGACGAGCCGCCCATGCCGGCGCGGCCCGGGTTGAAGCTCTCGCCGCCCTTCTTGCCGAACTGGACGTCACCGGTCTGCGCCATGAAGTCGGGGATAACGCGGTGGAAGACGACACCGTCATAGGCCTTCTCGCGAGAAAGCTCCTTAATCCGGGCGACATGCTCGGGGGCCACCTGCGGCAGCAGCTGGATGACAACCTTGCCCTTGGTGGTTTCCAGGATAACGGTGTTTTCCGGATCCTTGATCTCGGCCATTTTCATTCTCCTCGTTTCACGAAATTACTTGCCGGCGGTGACTTTGACCATGCGGTCGGGATCGCTCACCTCGCCGTTCTGGCCGGCGCCGCGCTTGATCTTGTCGACGTTCTCCATGCCGGAGACGACCTTGCCGACCACCGTGTACTGGCCGTTCAGGAAGGAGCCGTCCGCGAACATGATGAAGAACTGCGAGTTTGCCGAATTCGGATCCTGGGCCCGCGCCATGCCCACCGTGCCGCGCACGAACGGGTTCTTGGAGAATTCGGCCGGAATGTTCGGCAGATCGGAGCCGCCGGTGCCCGCAAGGCTAGCATCGTAGCCCTTCGACATATTGCCATACTGCACGTCGCCGGTCTGCGCCATGAAGCCGTCAATGACGCGGTGGAAGGCCACGTTATCATAGGCCCCCTTCTTCGCCAGCGCCTCGATCTGCGCAACGTGCTTAGGAGCCACATCCGGCATCAGCTGGACCACGACGGGACCATCCTTGAGCTGGATCGTCAGCGTGTGATTGGCCTGGGCAAACACGTCGCCAGCGAAGGAGGCGAGGTAAAGCACGCCGGCAAATGCAATATAGAAAAGTTTCATGTGAGCTCCGTTGCGGCGGAAAACGCCTCAAGATTTGCGCTTGGATCGAAGGGCCTTCAAAACGGCCGCCGGCACAAAGGCGCTGACGTCGCCGCCCATGGCCGCGATTTGACGGACCAATGTGGCGGTAATGGGCCGCGAGGCCGTCCCTGCCGGAAGAAAGATTGTCTGCACATCCGGTGCCATCTGCCGATTCATGCCCGCCATCTGCATTTCGTAGTCGAGGTCGGTGCCATCACGAAGGCCGCGGATGAGCAGCGCCGCGCCATGCATGCGCGCAGCATCAACGACCAAATTGTCGAAGGAGACGACGGAGATGCTGCCGCTTTTCTGCGGCATGGCTTCGGCAAGCGCGTTTCGGATCAGCTCCGCCCTCTCCTCGAAGGAAAACAGCGGCGCCTTGCCGGGGTGGATACCGATCGCAACGATCACTCTTTCAGCGATGTTCAGCGCCTGGACGAGCACGTCCAGGTGTCCGTTGGTGAGCGGGTCGAAGGACCCCGGATAAAAAGCAGTCGTCATAGGACCCGGCCGTTTTGTTCGATGCCTTTTGTCATGGATACCCGCATCCCGCAAGTCATTTGCCGCCCTGCTGAACGGTGGATGAATGCCGCGTTCAACGCGGTTTCAGATGCGATGGGCATAATCGGAAACATCAACGCAGCCGATGCCACCAGCATCGGACACTTCCGAAAGATATCGACATGCTGATCCTGCTTCTCGCCCTTGCCGTCGTTCTCTCCCTACTCGCGGAGCTGGCATATGGCTACCTGCAGGACCGCTATCAGATGCGCTGGGTGCGCGCCGAAGTCAGCGAGCATCACGCCATCATGCGGCAGCTCGGAAGGGCGCGTTGCCCCCCGAATCTGAACGCCAGATGAACAAGGCATTCAAGGTCGCTTCAGACCGGGCTTGCTAAACGACACACCAACATCCGCCGGAACCATTTTTAGACGGATACGTTCAATTAACCGAAGCGTAGATGCGATACGCTGCACGAAGGGAAAACAAGATGCCCGACAAGATTACCATCATCAATGTATTCTGGATGGCAATGATCACGGGAATGCTTACCGCAACTGTCGCACTCTATGATCAGAAGACAGATACGTCCAAGGTATATGGTCCTTATGCTTCGGCCCGCACAGCCATCATAACCCAGTACTGAGGAACGTGAACGCAACTTCGGAAAGGATTGCCCATGTTCACGATCTTGACTGTTCTTACCGCTCTCATCAGCGTCATGTTCATCGTGTCTGTGGCGTCAACCGTTTCCGCGCTTCGCCGCGAAAGTGAACAAGTGAAGGCGTTCGACGAGAAGAAGCACAGCACTTTTTGAATTGAGTTCCCCTGCCCTTGAGCGCCTTCCCCTCCAGCGCTCGGGGCCATTCAAAAAGCCGGACGCCGTCCCCGCGTCCGGCTTTTTCTTTGGATGGTTTCAGGCCGGCCGGTAGGCCGGGCAGCTGCTTTTTCGGAAACGCAGCACCACCAAAGCATCGCAAGCGTAGCGCCTGCGCACATAATCAGGACTTTCGCCGGTCACGACGACGAATGCGGTGCCCAGCACAGGGTCTTCACGCTCTCCGGCCAGCGCGACCCGCCTCTCACCCGAGCACCCGGTCGCTTTCAAACCCAGTATGCGGGAAACGCGCGATCAGATCGCCGGGCGGTAGCCTCTGATCGTCGTGCTGCACCGTGACGCCACGATGTCGTCGTCATTACCGGCAATTTTGCGGATCGTGCCTCCTGCTTTGGCGACATCCGAAAAGTGGGCGAAACGATCGTAGCACGGCGTTTCGAGGAGGATACCGCGAAGCGTTCCGAAACGATGCGGACATCGGATCAGCGCATAAAAAACCGGGCGGCAGGGGCCGCCCGGTTCTCAACAAAAGGCTTAAATTACTCTTCCGTCGCAGGTGGCCCCTCGCCGCTTTCGATCGGCGTTTCGTTGACGATCTCGCCAACCTCCTCGCCGTCATCTTCCGGCTCGCTGATGCGCTCGACGGAGACGACCTTTTCATCCTTGGCGGTCGAGAAGATCGTCACGCCCTTAGTGGCGCGGCTGGCGATACGGATGCCGCCGACCGGGACGCGGATCAGCTGCCCGCCATCCGAGACCAGCATGATCTGGTCGCCCTCGTCGACCGGGAATGCGGCGACGAGTTCGCCGATCTCGCTCGTCTTGGAGGTATCGGTGGCGCGAATGCCCTTCCCGCCGCGGCCGGAGATGCGGAAGTCGTAGGAAGACGACCGCTTGCCGAAGCCCTTCTGCGATACTGTCAGCACGAATTGTTCGCGTGCCTTCAGTTCCTCGTAGCGCTCTTCTGTCAGCAGTCCCTCTTCGGTGACTTCCTCGCCGACTAGGGCGATATCCTCCTCGTCTACGCCCGTGGCGCGGCGTTCGACAGCGGAACGCTTGAGGTAGGCAGCACGCTCCCAAGGTTCGGCATCGACATGGCCGACGATGGTCATCGAGATGATGCGGTCGCCGTTGCCGAGGTTGATGCCGCGCACGCCTATCGAATTGCGGCCCGCAAAGACACGAACATCATCGACCTGGAAGCGGATGCACTGGCCGAGCGCCGTCGTCAACAGAACGTCGTCATGTTCGGTGCAGGTCTCGACGGAGAGGATTTCATCGCCCTCCTCCTCGAGCTTCATGGCGATCTTGCCGTTACGGTTCACCTGAACAAAATCTGACAGCTTGTTGCGGCGAACCGTGCCGCGTGTCGTCGAGAACATGACGTCGAGGCTTTCCCAGCTCTCCTCGTCCTCGGGCAAAGGCAGGATCGTGGTGATGCGTTCTCCAGGTGCCAGCGGCAGCATGTTGATCAGCGCCTTGCCCCGAGAGGTCGGGGTGCCGATCGGCAGCCGCCAGACCTTTTCCTTGTAGACGATGCCACGCGAGGAGAAGAAGAGGACCGGCGTGTGGGTATTGACCACAAATAGCCGGCTAACAAAGTCCTCGTCACGCGTCGTCATGCCGGAGCGGCCTTTGCCGCCGCGGCGCTGGGCGCGATAGGTCGTCAGCGGCACACGCTTGATATAGCCTAGGTGCGAAACGGTAACGACCATGTCCTCGCGGGCAATAAGATCCTCGTCGTCCATTTCGAGGCCGCCGTCGACGATCTCGGTGCGGCGCGGCGTGCCGAATTCGTCGCGAACCGATGTCAGCTCGTCCTTGACAATCGTCTGGATACGCACGCGTGACGACAGGATATCGAGATAATCCTTGATCTCGTCGCCGATCTTGTTGAGTTCGTCGCCGATTTCATCGCGGCCGAGCGCTGTCAGGCGGGCAAGACGGAGCTCGAGGATTGCCCGCGCCTGCTCTTCCGAGAGGTTATAGGTCATATCCTCGTTGATACGATGGCGCGGATCGTCGATGAGGCGGATCAGGCTCTCAACATCTTCCGCGGGCCAGCGGCGCGTCATCAGCTCTTCGCGCGCAGACTGCGGATCGGGCGCCTGGCGGATGACGCGGATCACTTCATCAATATTGGCGACCGCGATCGCGAGACCCACCAAGACATGCGCACGTTCGCGCGCTTTTCGAAGAAGGAATTTCGTTCGCCGACTAACGACCTCTTCGCGAAAAAAGACGAAAGCGCGGAGCATGTCGAGCAGGTTCATCTGTTCCGGCTTGCCGCCGTTCAGCGCCACCATGTTGCAGCCGAAGGAGGTCTGCAGCGGCGTGTAGCGATAAAGCTGGTTCAGGATGACTTCGGCATTGGCATCGCGTTTCAGCTCGATGACGACGCGATAGCCCTGGCGGTCGGATTCGTCGCGGAGATCGGAGATGCCCTCGATGCGCTTTTCGCGCACCAGCTCGGCCATCTTTTCGATCATCGTCGCCTTGTTCACCTGATACGGTATCTCAGTGATGATGATCTGCTCGCGGTCGCCTCGCATCGGCTCGATGGCGGCAACGCCACGCATGATCACAGAACCACGGCCGGTTTCATAAGCCGAGCGGATGCCAGCGCGCCCAAGGATTTTCGCCCCAGTCGGAAAATCCGGACCGGGAATGATCTGCATGAGCTCCGGCAGTTCGATCGCCGGATCATCGATCAGCGCGATGCAGCCGTTGATGACTTCGGTGAGGTTGTGCGGCGGGATATTGGTCGCCATCCCGACGGCAATGCCGCCTGCCCCGTTGACCAGTAGGTTCGGGAATTTCGCGGGCACCACGACGGGTTCGGACAGCGTGCCGTCGTAGTTGTCGCGGAAGTCGACCGTTTCCTTGTCGAGGTCGTCGAGCAGAGAATGAGCCGCCCTTTGCAGACGGCATTCCGTGTAACGTTCGGCCGCCGGCGGGTCGCCGTCGACGGAGCCGAAGTTGCCCTGGCCGTCGATCAGCGGCAGGCGGAGCGACCAATCCTGCGCCATACGGGCGAGCGCGTCGTAAATCGCAGCATTGCCGTGCGGATGGTATTTACCCATCACGTCACCAGTGACGCGGGCGCATTTGACGTATTTCTTGTTCCAGTCGATGCCGAGCTCGGACATCCCATATAGGATGCGCCGGTGCACAGGCTTGAGGCCGTCGCGCACGTCAGGAAGCGCGCGGCTGACGATGACGCTCATCGCGTAATCGAGATAGGACCGCTGCATTTCCTCCATGATGGAGATGGGCTCGATGCCTGGCGGGAGCTTCCCGCCACCTGGGGGTGTTTGTTCAGTCAAAACAGATCACGATCTCTTTGTAGAATCACTGAAAGATTTATAGCGGAAAGCCTTGCCCGGCGCCAATTTGAGCCGGGGTTTTGAACAGACTTTGCGGCGGAAGGGCGGCAATCAAGCGATTTCGACGGCTTTTAGCGCCGGCCCACCGCCCATCATTTGCCAAATGGAAAACCTCGCTCCACAATCGCGAATAAATCGAGCCTTCATATGGCGTTCCGGAGAGACGATGGCAAGCGCCGACCAATTGATCAACGCTTTCACGACGCTGCTCGTCACAATCGATCCTCCCGGACTTGTGCCGATCTTTCTGGGACTGACAACCGGCATGAGCCGCAGCCAGCGCAAGCAGGTGGCGCTGCGCAGCTCCGTCATCGCTTTCATCATACTCGCCATCTTTGCGCTGTTCGGCGCAAGCGTGCTCGGGGTGCTCGGTATTTCCATCGGCGCCTTCCGCATCGCCGGCGGGCTACTGCTCTTCTGGATCGCCTTCGAAATGGTGTTCGAGAGACGGCAGGACCGCAAGGAAAAGACCAGCGAAGCGGCGATCACCAAGGATCACATCCAGAATATCGCGGTCTTTCCGCTCGCCCTTCCTCTCATTGCCGGTCCCGGCGCGATCTCGGCGACAATCCTGCTTGCGGGCTCGCTGCCGACCTCCGTCGAGCGGGCGCAGCTTCTCATCGTCATTGCCGCCAATCTTCTCTTGATGCTGGCGGCGTTGCTGATCGCCGACCGCCTCGACCGCTTCCTCGGCGTGACCGGCCGGGCGATCCTCACCCGTCTGCTCGGCGTCATCCTGGCGGCACTTGCCGCACAGTTCGTCGTGGACGGCGTGAAGGCGGCGATGGCTGTCAGTTGAAAAGTGCGCCGCTGCAAGGCACACCAACAGCGCTTGACTTCGCGCGGGCCTGCAGCACATGATTGGGTCTGGGGTCGCGATCACCCCACGAGGCGACAGCTGAAGTATCGCGTCCGATAACCCGCACAACGGAGGACGCGTCATGCCGTCATTTTTAGAAATTTCATCCGACAAGCTCAACCGCATCATCGGAACGCCGAATGTGCCCGTCATTATCGACGTCCGCACGGCCGAAGATTTTGCCGCCGACCCACGGCTCGTCCCGGGGTCGATCCGGCGCAGCCACACCGATGTCAGCGAATGGAGCCACGAGCTTGCCGGCACGGCTATCATCGTGTGCCAGAGGGGGCAAAAGCTCAGTCATGGCGTGGCCGCTTATCTTCGCCATTTCGGAACGGACGCGGAAGTTCTCGAAGGAGGATTCGAGGCGTGGCTGCAGGCCGGTGGCCAGGCGGTGCCCTATGTCAAGCTGCCGGCACGCGACCCGAAGGGCCGTACGGTCTGGGTGACGCGCGCCCGTCCCAAGATCGACCGGATCGCCTGCCCCTGGCTGATTAAGCGTTTCGTCGATCCCAATGCCGTCTTCCTGTTCGTTCCGGCATCTGAAGTACCGGCCGTCGCCGACCGTTTCGCCGCGGCGCCTTTCGATATTGAAGACGTTTTCTGGAGCCATCGCGGCGAGCGCTGCACCTTCGACGTGATGATCGAGGAACTCAATCTCACTTCCAAACCATTGCTGCATCTCGCCACCATCATTCGCGGCGCTGATACTGCCAGGCTCGATCTTGCGCCGGAAGCCGCCGGTCTGCTCGCCGCTTCGCTCGGGCTTTCGCGGATGTTCACAGATGACCTGCAGCAACTCGACGCCGGATTGACGCTCTATGACGCGTTTTACCGCTGGTGCCGCGACGCTACCGACGAGACCCATAATTGGCCCAACCCGAAGCGGGCGCAGTGATGTGACCGAAATAATGGATATGGAACGGGACGCCCCGGCAAGCCGCAATATTGTCCCTCTTGGTGAGGCGGCGAAAGTGTGGGCAAGGGTTGCGGCGCTGAGTTTTGGTGGACCGGCGGGACAGATCGCCGTCATGCACCGCATCGTCGTCGACGAAAAACGATGGATTGGCGAACATCGCTTCCTGCATGCGCTCAACTACTGCATGCTGCTTCCGGGGCCAGAGGCTCATCAGTTGGCGATCTATATCGGCTGGCTGCTCAACAGGACGATTGGCGGCCTGATCGCCGGAGCTCTGTTCGTGCTTCCGGGCTTCATCTCAATCCTTGGGCTGAGCTACGTCTATGCGGCCTATGGAAACGTAAGCTTTATCGCCGGTCTGTTCTTCGGCCTGAAAGCGGCGGTGCTGGCGGTCGTGCTGCAGGCGGTGTTCCGGATCGGAAGCAGAGCGCTTAAAAACAACGTGATGATAGGCATCGCTTCCGCCGCCTTTATCGCAATCTTCTTCCTCCACGTCCCGTTCCCGCTGATCATCATCACAGCTGGCATCGTTGGCTTCCTCGGCGGCCGCACGGGATCGGCCTTGTTCGAGGTGGGCGGCGGACACAAAGGCGGTTCGGGCGATATCCTCGAAGATCGGGATTCCCTCCTCGGCGAAGATACACCGCGCCACGCCCGGCCGAACCTCGCCTGGTCGCTGCGGGTGTCCGGCAGCCTTGCGGCTGCCTGGCTTCTCCCAGTCGCGTTGTTACTGGTGACGGTGGGATCCGGCAGTGTCTTCTCGCAGGTCGGGCTGTTCTTCAGCCAAATGGCTGTCGTGACATTCGGCGGCGCTTACGCGGTCCTTGCCTATGTCGCTCAGGAAGCGGTCCAGCATTTCGGATGGCTAAAACCGGGCGAAATGCTGGATGGCCTCGGCATGGCCGAGACAACCCCCGGACCGTTGATCAGCGTCGTCCAGTTCGTCGGCTTCATGGCCGCCTATAGGAACCCCGGGCCGCTCGATCCAATGCTCGCTGCCACACTCGCCGCCGTCCTGACGACATGGGTGACCTTCATTCCGAGCTTCCTCTGGATCTTCCTCGGAGCGCCGTTCATCGAAAGGCTGCGCGGCGACCCTGCGCTGACCGGAGCGATGTCAGCCATCACGGCAGCCGTCGTTGGCGTAATCTTGAACCTTGCGATTTGGTTCGCCGTCCATGTGCTTTTTTCCGACGTGCGCACTGCCTCATGGGGACCGGTTTCAATCGATGTCCCGGTACCGGCCTCGCTCATCTGGCCATCGCTGGCACTAACGGTGCTTGCCGCCTTGGCGATCTTTCGCCTGAAGCTTTCGGTGATTACGACATTGGCGATTTGTGCTGCAATCGGCGTCACGTGGACCATTCTGACAGGTTCCGGCGCAGTGGCGACGTAACTGCCGGAACATCGTTCGCGCAGAATGCTTCTGCTGGGAAACACCAATAAAAAACCGCTGACAAGCAGCGGTTCTTAAAGAGGTGCTTCTTCTCAGAACGGAATGTCGTCATCGAGATCGCGCGAGAAATTCCCGCCGCCGCCGCTGCTGCGACCGGACGGCTGCGCCGGGGCGCCATAATCGTCTCCGTAATTGCCGCCGCCACCGAAATCGTTGCCGCTGCCGCGTCCGCCGCCAGCACTCGCGCCGCCGCCTTCGCCGCGGCCGTCGAGCATCGTCAGCGTCGAATTGAACCCCTGTAGCACGACTTCCGTCGAATAGCGGTCGTTGCCGTTCTGGTCCTGCCATTTGCGGGTCTGGAGTTGGCCTTCGATATAGAGCTTGGCGCCCTTCTTCACATATTGCTCGACAACCTTGCAGAGACCTTCGTTGAAAACGACGACGGTGTGCCACTCCGTCTTTTCGCGGCGTTCGCCGGAATTGCGGTCACGCCACGTCTCGGACGTCGCGATGCGAAGATTGGCAATCGGGCGGCCATCCTGCGTCCTGCGGATTTCGGGGTCTGCGCCCACGTTTCCGATCAGAATTACCTTGTTCACGCTGCCAGCCATACTTCTCACCTTACTGCCACCCTGCCCGGCGGCGCTTGAAACAATCGCTGTACCTTAAACTATAGAGCCCCGGCCATGCGCGTCCATCGCCGGTTCATCCACAAGGAATTTTGTTCTTTATTTGTTCTAGTTTATGGTTATGATCCTGTCAACAGAATCGAAAACCTCGCAACAGATGGATATTCAGCCTCGACTCGCCCGGCGGCATCACTAAATAAGGGGCTTACTCCAGCACAGAAGCAAAATTACGATGAGTGAACTTAAGACGATTTCCATCCGCGGTGCGCGCGAGCACAACCTCAAGGGCATCGACCTCGACCTGCCGCGCAACAAACTCATCGTCATGACCGGCCTTTCCGGGTCCGGCAAGTCGTCGCTCGCCTTCGACACGATCTATGCCGAAGGCCAGCGCCGCTATGTCGAAAGCCTTTCGGCCTATGCCCGCCAGTTCCTGGAAATGATGCAGAAGCCGGATGTCGACCAGATCGACGGCCTGTCGCCGGCCATCTCGATCGAGCAGAAGACGACCTCGCGCAATCCTCGCTCGACGGTCGGCACGGTCACCGAAATCTATGACTACATGCGCCTGCTCTTTGCGCGTGTCGGCGTTCCCTATTCGCCGGCAACCGGTCTGCCGATCGAGAGCCAGACCGTCAGCCAAATGGTCGACCGTGTGCTCGAATTCGAGGAAGGCACGCGTCTTTATATTCTGGCGCCGATCGTCCGCGGCCGTAAGGGCGAATACAAGAAGGAACTGGCTGAGCTCATGAAAAAGGGCTTCCAGCGCGTCAAGGTCGACGGCCAGTTCTATGAGATCGCCGATGTTCCGGCGCTCGACAAGAAATACAAGCACGACATCGACGTCGTCGTGGACCGCATCGTCGTGCGTCCCGACATGGCGTCTAGGCTTGCCGACAGCTTCGAGACCTCCCTGAAGCTCGCAGAAGGGCTCGCCATCGCAGAATTTGCCGACAAGCCGCTGCCCCCGGAAGAAACGTCTGCGGGTGGGTCCGCCAACAAATCGCTCAACGAGACACATGAGCGCGTGCTGTTCTCGGAAAAATTCGCCTGCCCCGTTTCCGGCTTCACAATTCCGGAAATCGAGCCGCGCCTCTTTTCGTTCAACAATCCGGCCGGTGCCTGCCCGACCTGTGACGGCCTTGGCGCGCAGCAGAAGATCGACGCGGCGCTGATCATCCCCGAACCGGAGCGAACGCTGCGCGACGGCGCCATCGCGCCGTGGGCAAAGTCGAGTTCCCCTTACTATAATCAGACGCTGGAAGCGCTCGGCAAACACTACGGCTTCAAGCTCGGAAACCGCTGGAACGATCTGCCCGAAAAAGCACAGGATGTCATCCTGAACGGCACGGACGAGAAGATCGAGTTCCACTATGCCGACGGCGCACGCTCCTACACCACGCATAAGAGCTTCGAAGGCATCATCACCAATCTTGAACGCCGCTGGAAGGAAACCGATTCCGCCTGGGCGCGCGAAGAAATCGAACGCTTCATGTCTGCAGCCCCCTGCCCGGCCTGCAACGGCTTTCGTCTGAAGCCGGAAACGCTGGCAGTGAAGATCAACAAGCTGCATATCGGCCAGGTCACCGATATGTCGATCCGTGTGGCACGCGACTGGTTCGAGGCGCTTCCGGCAACTTTCTCCGCCAAGCAGAATGAGATCGCAGTCCGCATCCTGAAGGAAATCCGCGACCGCCTGCGCTTCCTGAACGACGTCGGCCTCGAATATCTCAGCCTGTCGCGGAATTCCGGCACATTGTCGGGCGGCGAAAGCCAGCGCATCCGTCTTGCCTCGCAGATCGGCTCGGGCCTGACGGGCGTGCTCTACGTTCTCGACGAGCCGTCGATCGGCCTGCACCAACGCGACAATGCGCGGTTGCTCGACACGCTGAAACACCTGCGCGATATCGGCAATACGGTGATCGTCGTCGAGCATGACGAGGATGCGATCCTGACGGCCGACGACGTGGTCGACATCGGTCCGGCAGCCGGCGTGCATGGCGGCCAGATCGTGGCACACGGCACGCCGCAGGACATCATGGCGAACCCAAGATCGCTGACCGGCAAATATCTCTCCGGCGAACTCGGCGTGCCGGTGCCCGAGGAACGGCGCAAGCCGAAAAAAGGCCGCGAGATCAAAGTGGTCGGCGCGCGCGGCAATAATCTGAAGAACATCACCGCCTCCATCCCGCTCGGTGTCTTCACGGCCGTGACGGGCGTTTCGGGGGGCGGCAAATCCACCTTCCTGGTAGAGACGCTCTACAAATCGGCCGCACGTCGCGTGATGGGCGCGCGCGAAATTCCGGCCGATCATGATCGCATCGACGGCTTCGAGCACATCGACAAGGTAATCGATATCGATCAATCGCCGATCGGCCGAACGCCGCGTTCGAACCCGGCAACTTACACCGGCGCATTTACGCCAATCCGCGACTGGTTCGCCGGCCTGCCGGAGGCGAAAGCGCGCGGCTACCAGCCGGGCCGGTTCTCCTTCAACGTCAAAGGCGGGCGCTGCGAAGCCTGCCAGGGGGACGGCGTCATCAAGATTGAAATGCACTTCCTCCCAGACGTATATGTCACCTGCGATGTCTGCCATGGAAAGCGCTACAATCGCGAGACGCTGGACGTGACCTTCAAGGGCAAGTCGATTTCGGACGTGCTCGACATGACTGTCGAGGAAGGTGTGGAGTTCTTCAGTGCCGTGCCGGGGGTACGCGACAAGCTGCAGTCGCTATTTGATGTCGGCCTCGGCTACATCAAGGTCGGTCAGCAGGCAAACACGCTTTCGGGTGGCGAGGCCCAGCGCGTCAAGCTAGCCAAGGAACTGTCGAAGCGCTCGACGGGGCGGACTCTCTACATCCTCGACGAACCGACGACCGGCCTGCACTTCCATGACGTCGCCAAGCTGCTCGAAATGCTGCACGAGCTGGTGAACCAGGGCAATTCCGTCGTGGTGATCGAGCACAATCTGGAAGTCATCAAGACGGCCGACTGGGTGCTCGATTTCGGCCCGGAAGGTGGCGACGGCGGCGGCGAGATCGTTGCGGCGGGCACGCCGGAAGCGATCGTCAAGGAGCCGCGGTCCTATACCGGCCAGTTCCTGAAGGAACTGCTGCAGCGCCGGCCGGTGAAGAAGACTTTTGTGGCGGCGGAATAGGCGTGTCGCGAAGGGCTCTGGCGACAGCGGAACAACGGGAGGAACACATGAGCAAATCCGGCAGCATCCGCGTCGGCGTCGGCGGCTGGACTTTCGAGCCCTGGCGCGACCACTTCTACCCATCCGATCTCAAGCAGAAGGATGAGCTGCATTATGCCAGCCGGCAGTTGAAGGTTATCGAGGTTAACGGCACCTATTACAGTTCGCAGAAGCCAGAGACCTTCGCTAAATGGGCATCCGACGTGCCGGAAGGTTTCATCTTTTCGCTAAAGGCCAGCCGCTTCGTCACGAACCGGCGCGTGCTCGGCGAGGCGGGCGAATCCATGGAGCGTTTCCTGACGCAGGGCCTGACCGAGCTTGGCGGCAAGCTCGGTCCGATCCTCTGGCAGCTCGCGCCGACCAAGAAGTTCGATGCCGAGGATTTTGAAGCCTTCCTGAAACTCTTGCCGGACAAGCAGGACGGCCTGCCTTTGCGGCATGTGGTTGAGGTGCGCCATGATTCCTTCAAGGTGCCGGAATTCATCGCGCTGCTGGCGAAATACGGCGTGGCGCCGGTCTGCGCCGAGCACTTCGACTATCCGATGATCGCCGACGTCACGGCGGATTTCGTCTATGCCCGGCTGCAGAAGGGTTCGGACGACATCAAGACCTGCTACGCTCCCAAGGACCTGAGGGCCTGGGCCAAGCGCCTAGAGACTTGGGCTGAGGGCAAGGTGCCGGATGATCTGCCGCTGATCGACAAGGAGCGGAAGGTCAAGGGCGAGCCCCGCGACGTTTTTGCCTTCATGATCCACGAAGGCAAGGTCAATGCACCGTTCGGCGCGATCGCGCTTCAGGAAGAGGTCGGGAGATAGCAGCCGGCCTAGAACGGCTGCACATGGGCCACGAGATCTTCCGCCGTCAGGCCCTTGCCGGCGCGCTGCCCGGCTTCGCCATGGAGGTAGACGCCACATGCAGCAGCCTCGAATGCGGGCAAACCCTGCGCCAGAAGCCCCCCGATCACCCCGGAAAGGACATCGCCTGAGCCAGCCGTCGCAAGCCAGACCGGTGCGTTCGTGTTGATCAGAGCCCGACCATCCGGCGATGCGATAACGGTATCGGCGCCCTTGTAGACGATCGCAGCATTGGCGCGCTGTGCAGCCGCCTGCGCCTTGTCGACTTTGCTGAGCCCCTTGTCTGCCGCGATATCCGGAAAGAGGCGTGCGAACTCGCCTTCATGCGGCGTCAGCACGAGATGCGGTTCTCCTTCCGCAAAGAGGTTGAAAAGCTCTCGCGGGTCGTCCTTGAACGACGTAATGCCGTCTGCGTCGAGCACGAGATGGCGGCCGCTGAGTGCGGCGGTGAAGTCTCTGGTTTTTGCACCGATTCCGAAGCCCGGTCCGAGGACGAAAGTCTGCAGGCGCTCGTCGGCCAGCCAGTCGCGCAAGGCCACCCCGTCACCGACAACATGCAGCATGACAGCCGTCAAATGGGCGCTGTTTTCGGCCATCGCGTCCCTTGGCGCGGCGATGGTTACGAGACCGGCCCCGGCTTTCAGCCCGGCCATCGCAGACATCCGCGCCGCCCCTGTTTTACCCGCGCCGCCTGAGAAAACAGCAAGGTGTCCGCGCTTGTATTTATGCGTCTCCAGTTTGGCAGACGACAGCAGGTGCGCCCATTTGGCCGGAGTGTTTTCGGCAATCATGCCGGACGAATTGGCCTTGATGATGCGCGCCGGAATGCCGATGTCGGCAACCTCGACGCTGCCGCAAAGCTCCCTGCCGGGCATCAGCAAGTGGCCGGGTTTGCGGGTCATGAACGTGATCGTGTGGGCCGCCTTGAATGCCGCACCCAGCACCTCGCCGCTGCGGCCGTCGAGCCCGGATGGCAAGTCGACGGAAATGACGGGAACCGTAGCGACGGTCACCTGCTCGATGACGGAACGCACCCGCGGCGGCACATCCCGTCCGAGGCCCGCCCCGAAGATCGCATCGACAACAACATCGCCCGGCCTCGGAATATAGACATCGAGCGGCTGCGTGGCGAGCCCGCATTCGGCCTTTGCCCGCGCGGCATCGCCATGAAGCCTGGCCGGGTCGCCGAGATGGAAGACGGCAACCCCGGCACCGCTTTCCGCAAGGCGACGGGCCGCGACATATCCGTCGCCGCCATTGTTGCCGGGGCCGCAGAGAACGGCGAAGCGCAGTGCGCCGGGATACACCCGAAGCGCGGCACCCGCGACGGCCGCCCCCGCGCTCCACATCAGCCCGAAAGAGGCAATGCCCGATTCGGCCGTGGCGGCATCGACGACAGCCATTTCTGCAGGCGTAAGGAGTAGGTCACCCAGTTTTTCTGCCATGCGCCATTCAATTCAAAAAGCGCCTAAAAAACAACCTGATTTCCGATCTGTTGTGCAGCTTAAAATTAAGTCATTTGCCTGTTTTAAGGGCATCTCAGGTGCGATAGTTGCATTGAGAGCCACTCGACATTTTTGCTGATTTTGCGCGATTTTTGAATTTCCGATAGCAATCCCAACCGGTTTTACTGGAAAAAATGCCTCAAGAAGCGCCGAGAAGCCGCGAATTCGGGGGGAATTGACATATTTTTTCGCTCTCCGGCGTTGCGAACTGGCACGATACCTGCATCATGTCTCGCGAGCGGCAATTTGCCCGCTTTAACGGGAGAAGCGGAGAGTCATTTTCTCATGAAAAAGATCGAAGCGATCATTAAGCCTTTCAAGCTGGACGAGGTGAAGGAAGCCCTTCAGGAAGTCGGTCTGCAGGGTATCACTGTCACGGAAGCAAAGGGCTTCGGTCGCCAGAAAGGCCATACGGAACTTTACCGCGGCGCTGAATATGTCGTCGACTTTCTGCCCAAGGTGAAGGTCGAGGTCGTGCTCGCCGACGAGAATGCGGAAGCCGTCATCGACGCGATCCGCAAGGCCGCGCAGACCGGCCGAATCGGAGACGGGAAGATCTTCGTATCCAACGTCGAAGAAGTTATTCGAATCCGTACCGGCGAGACCGGCATCGACGCTATATAAGGCGGCTCGCCGGACGCGGCGAATTTATTCATCGTCATTGCAAATGAAAGGGAGATTTCATGGCGACCGCGAACGAAATTCTGAAGCAGATCAAAGAAAACGACGTCAAGTTCGTCGATCTGCGCTTTACCGACCCCAAGGGCAAACTGCAGCATGTCACGATGGACGTTTCCTGCGTCGATGAGGATATGTTCGCAGACGGTGTCATGTTCGACGGTTCCTCGATCGGCGGCTGGAAGGCCATCAACGAGTCCGACATGGTCCTGATGCCGGACACGGAAACGGTTCACATGGACCCGTTCTTCGCCCAGTCCACCATGGTCATTGTCTGCGATATTCTCGACCCGGTTTCGGGCGAAGCCTATAATCGCGATCCGCGCGGCACGGCAAAGAAGGCTGAGGCCTACCTCAAGGCATCCGGGATCGGCGACACGATCTTCGTTGGTCCGGAAGCGGAATTCTTTGTCTTCGACGATGTGAAATACAAGGCCGATCCCTACAATACCGGCTTCAAGCTCGACAGCAGCGAATTGCCGTCGAACGACGACACCGACTACGAGACCGGCAACCTCGGCCACCGTCCGCGCGTCAAGGGCGGTTACTTCCCGGTCCCGCCGGTCGACAGCGCGCAGGACATGCGCTCGGAAATGCTGACGGTGCTTGCCGAAATGGGCGTCGTCGTCGAGAAGCACCACCATGAAGTGGCCGCTGCCCAGCATGAACTGGGCATCAAGTTCGACACGCTCGTCCGCAACGCCGACAAGATGCAGATCTACAAGTACGTCGTGCACCAGGTTGCCAACGCCTACGGCAAGACCGCAACCTTCATGCCGAAGCCGATCTTCGGCGACAACGGCTCGGGCATGCACGTGCACCAGTCGATCTGGAAGGGCGGAAAGCCGACCTTTGCCGGTGACGAATATGCCGGCCTTTCCGAGACCTGCCTCTATTACATCGGTGGCATCATCAAGCATGCCAAGGCGATCAACGCCTTCACCAATCCGTCGACCAATTCCTACAAGCGTCTCGTTCCGGGCTACGAAGCACCGGTGCTGCTTGCCTATTCGGCCCGCAACCGCTCGGCCTCCTGCCGCATTCCGTTCGGCTCCAACCCGAAGGCTAAGCGCGTCGAGGTCCGCTTCCCCGATCCGACCGCCAACCCGTATCTCGCTTTCGCCGCCATGCTGATGGCCGGTCTCGACGGCATCAAAAACAAGATCCATCCCGGCAAGGCCATGGACAAGGATCTGTACGATCTACCGCCGAAGGAATTGAAGAAGATCCCGACGGTTTGCGGTTCGTTGCGTGAGGCCCTCGAAAGCCTGGACAAGGACCGCAAGTTCCTGACGGCCGGCGGTGTCTTCGACGACGACCAGATCGACGCCTTCATCGAGCTGAAGATGGCAGAGGTGATGCGCTTCGAGATGACCCCGCATCCGGTCGAATACGATATGTACTATTCGGCTTGATCGCTCAGCGGAAGGCTCCGGTTCCGCCCGAGCCTTCCTTCCTTGTCACTGAGGCTGATGGCGACATGACACTCATGTGACGAAGACCCGCAAAAATCTTGATTTGAGCGGGCCCAATCACCAGATCAGGTGATGAAAGGAAGTCGTACCATGAAAGAAAGAGTAGCAAAATTCAGTATCGGTGAAGTGGTCCGGCACAAGGTTTTTCCATTTCGCGGCGTCATCTTCGATGTCGATCCGGAGTTCGCGAATACGGAAGAATGGTGGAACTCGATCCCTCCCGACGTCCGCCCTGACAAGGACCAGCCCTTCTACCACCTGCTCGCGGAAAATGACGAAAACGAATATGTCGCTTACGTCTCCGAGCAGAACCTGGTGAATGACGAAAGCGGCATTCCGCTTCGCAATCAGCAGGTTTACCAGATTTTCGATCAAGCGCCGTCTGGCCAGCTCAAACCCAAGATGAGCTTCGCCCACTAAGGCGCGCAATCGATTATGATTTCAAACCCCGCTCCGGCGGGGTTTTTGTTTCCCGTAACAACAAAAACCCGGCGCAACGGCCGGGTCCTTGTTCATTCTCTTGCGAGCTGGCAGTATTACTGCGCCTTAGCGGCGTTCTGCGCGTCTTCGAGCTTCTTGCGGGCTTCTTCAGCCTTCTTCTGCATGCTGTCCTGCAGGCTCTTCTGGCTTTCGGCGAGCTTGTTCGGCGAAACGGCTTCGCCATCATAGGCGCCGGTAAAGCCTTCGAGCGAAATCTTGATCGGATTCGGCGCGCGGCGGAAATTGATCGACGTGAAGATCACGTCGCTGCCCTTCTTCAAGCCGGCGATCATCGCATCTGTCAACGGGATTTCGGCGGTGCACTTGTCCGGCAGGCAGACGGCATAATCGAGCTTCTGGCCCTTGTTGTTATCGACCTGCATCATGATGCCCGGCGGAATCAGGCGAGCGGTCGGTACGGATACCTGCAGAATCTTGCGGTTGACCTTGCCGGAGATACTGATAAGGCCGACAGCCGTGACGAGCTGGCCGCCGTTGGCGAGGATCAGGTTCTGAACGACGCAGATATCGTTGTCTTCCTGCTTGCTGCAGGTCTTGTACCAGCCAAGGCGCGGCGCGCCGGCGGCCTGTGCGGGTGCATCCTGCGCGAAGGAAGATACCGGGGCCGAAGCGGCGCCGAAAGCTACTGCCAGAACGGACAGAGCTGCCCGCAATTTCTTATCAGACTTGAACATCATAACGGATTCTGTCTCCTGATACCCATTTGGGACCGCGATCTGCCGTCCTCTCCAACCGGGGTCATTCGGCATTCCACCTCTAAAAACATTAAGGCAAATGCATGTCCCCCAAAACCCGGGACCACCTGTTACATTGAGGTGATCCAGATATCCAGTATTTCTTTGGCAATTTCTGGATGCGCCGAAAGATTTCGGCATGTGAATGTTCGATTTCCTGCCGTGCATGATAGTCTTTGGCCGAATCGTGCCTTTTGCCGGAAAGGATTTGAGCATGCTCCGGGTTGTTTTCCCTCTTGCCTTTACGCTGTTCTGCGGCGCCGTTGCTGCCAGCCCGCTGCATGGTATCGCTATGCACGGAGAACCTGCCCTACCCCCGGATTACAAGCATTTTTCCTACGTCAACCCGGACGTGAAAAAAGGCGGCAAGATCACCTACGGCGTCGTCGGCACCTTCGATAATCTCAACCCCTTCATCCTGAAAAGCATGCGGACAACAGCGCGCGGCATGTGGGATCCGGACTATGGCAACCTCGTCTACGAATCGTTGCTGCTGCGCTCCCGGGACGAACCTTTCACTCTTTATGGGTTGCTTGCGGAAACGGTCGAATGGGACGAGGGTCGCACGTTCATCCAGTTCAATCTCAATCCGAAAGCCAAGTGGTCCGACGGCCAGCCGGTGACGGCCGAGGACGTCATGTTCTCCTTCGAGTTGCTGCGCGACAAAGGACGCGTGCCCTTCGCGAATCGTCTCAATCTTGTCTCCAAGATGGAGAAGGTCGGAGAGCGCAGCGTGCGCTTCACCTTCAATGACAAGGCAGACCGCGAAACGCCGATGATCTTTGGGCTTTTTCCAGTCCTGCCTAAGCATGCCATCGATCCCGAAACCTTCGACCGGACGTCTCTCGTGCCGCCGCTCGGCTCCGGCCCTTACAAGATCAAGACGGTGAAGCCCGGCGAGAGTGTCACCTATGAACGCGACCCGAACTATTGGGGCAAGGATATCCCCTCCAAGGTCGGCATGGACAATTACGACCAGATCACCGTTCAGTATTTTCTTCAGGACACGACGCTCTTCGAGGCCTTCAAGAAGGGCGATATCGACGTCTATCCCGACGGCAGCCCCGGCCACTGGGCGACGGCCTATAATTTTCCGGCGGTTTCTTCTGGTGCCGTGATCAAGGATACGTTCCAGTCGAAGCTGCCGAGCGGCATGTTCGGGTTTGTCTTCAACACGCGACGGCCGCTATTCGCAAACATCAAGGTCCGAGAGGGACTCTCGCTGATCTTCGATTTCGAATGGGCGAACAAGACGCTCTATTCCGGTGCCTACAAGCGTACGCAGAGCTTCTGGCAAAATTCGAAGCTCTCGAGCTTCGGCGTTCCGGCCGACGCCCGCGAACTCGACATGCTGGGCCCGATCAAAGACAAGATCGACCCTGCCATCCTCGACGGCACCTACAAACTGCCTGTGACCGATGCTTCCGGACGCGACCGCACTGTGCTGAAAAAGGCAGTGCAGGTGCTGAAGGAAGGCGGCTATTCGATCCAGAGCGGCAAGATGGCGGACGCAAACGGCAAGCCGCTTGTCTTCGAGATCATGACGCAGAATGCAGATCAGGAGAAACTTGCGATCGCCTTCCAGCGTTCGCTCCAAACCTTGGGCATTGCCGCTTCGGTCCGCACAGTGGACGATTCGCAATATCAGAGCCGGACCAATAGCTTCGACTATGATGTTATCCTAAAATCTTATGTGTCGTCGCTCTCGCCCGGCAACGAGCAGCTTTCCTATTGGTCCTCGGCTGCGCGCGACCGCGAGGGCAGTTCAAGTTTCGCAGGCGTTGCCGACCCGAATGTCGATACGTCGATCAAGCATATTCTTACCGCGCGCTCCGACGAGGATTTCACTGCCGCCGTCAGGTCGTATGACCGATTGCTTCGTTCCGGCCATTATGTACTGCCTCTCTACCATATCGACCAGCAATGGGTCGCACGCAACAAGCGGCTCGGCCGTCCCGACATTGTGCCGCTTTATGGATACCAGCTTCCGGCCTGGTGGGATCAGAGCGTGCAATAGGGAGCTGGTTCCTTTTTCCTGCCTGGTTGAAGTCGGACGCGTCAGGGCATAGATGGCGTGGGAAGCCTCGGACCGATGAAAGGAACCACCATGGAACGTATAACCATCGACGTCGTATCGGATGTCGTCTGCCCCTGGTGCTACCTCGGCAAGGCGCGGCTTGAGCTTGCTATCGCAGAAGTGCAGGGCGAAGTGGGCGTCGACATCAACTGGAGGCCCTACCGCCTCAATCCCGACTATCCGCCCGAAGGCGTCGATCAGAAGGAAGCGCTGGAGCAAAAGCTCGGCGGCGCCGGGCGCGTCGCGCAGGCCCACAAGATGCTGACCGACTTCGGCCGCGAGGTCGGCATCAACTTCGACTTCGAAGCGATCAAGATCGGGCCGAATACACTCGATGCGCACCGCCTGATCCATTGGGCGATGGTCGAGGACCGCGAGAAGCAGGACCGCGTCGTCAACGCACTCTTCAAGGCGAACTTCGAGGAAGGCAGCAATGTCGGAGATCACGGCGTATTGCTCGACATCGCCGAGCAAGCCGGGCTCGACCGTGCAGTCATCGCCTCCCTGCTTGCTTCGGATGCCGACCGTGACCTGGTGATTGCCGAGATCGAGGCGGCCCAGAAGATGGGTGTCAACGGCGTCCCCTTTTTCATCTTCGACCAGCAATACGCTGTCAGCGGCGCTCAGACGCCGGACGTGCTGGCAGGCGCGCTTCGCGACATCGCCAAGGCGAAGGCGGAAACGCGCGCCGGGCTGAACTGATCGGCCCTACGGCTTTGCCATTTCGGCCAGCTGCGCCATGACGACGGCCGCGCCCTGCAGCCGCTTTTCCGGCGTCGGCAGGTCGCGGGTCAAAAACACGCTGTGGTCCGGACGGATCTTCGCCATCGTGCCCTGCTTGGCGATATACCCGACCAGGTTTGCCGGGTTCGGGAATTCCTTGTTGCGAAATTGGACGACCACACCCTTCGGGCCGGCGTCCAGCTTTTCGACATTGGCGATGCGGCAAAGCGATTTGATGTAGACGATCTTCAAAAGATGCTGCACTTCGATCGGCATCGGACCGAAGCGGTCGATCATTTCGGCGCCGAAGGCATCGATCTCCTTGAGCTCAGTGATCTCGCCGAGGCGACGATAGAGCGCCATGCGTAGATGCAGGTCCGGCACGTAGCCGTCCGGGATCATCACCGGCGTCCCGACCGAAATCTGCGGCGACCAGCCGGTATCCTGAATCTCGTCCACGCCCTTCACCTCAGCGACCGCCTCTTCCAGCATCTGCTGGTAAAGCTCGAAGCCGACTTCCTTGATATGGCCCGACTGCTCCTCGCCCAGAAGGTTGCCCGCCCCGCGGATATCGAGGTCGTGGCTGGCGAGCTGGAAGCCGGCGCCGAGCGTATCCAGCGACTGCAGCACCTTGAGGCGACGCTCGGCGGTTGCCGTCAGCACCTTGTTGACCGGCAGCGTGAAGAGCGCGAAGGCGCGGACCTTCGAGCGGCCGACGCGGCCGCGGAGCTGATAGAGTTGCGCCAGACCGAACATGTCGGCGCGGTGGACGATTAGCGTGTTGGCTGTCGGGACATCGAGGCCGGATTCGACGATGGTCGTCGAAAGCAGCACGTCGTAGCGGCCCTCGTAGAAGGCATTCATGACGTCTTCGAGTTCGCCCGCCGGCATCTGACCATGGGCGACGGCAACCTTCAGCTCGGGAACATCCGACCGCAGGAAGGCATGCACGTCCTCGAGATCCGCCAAGCGCGGACAGACGTAGAAGCTCTGGCCGCCGCGATAATGCTCGCGCATCAGCGTCTCGCGGATGACGAGGCTGTCGAAGGGCGAAATGAAGGTACGCACCGCCATGCGGTCGACCGGCGGTGTTGTGATCAGCGACAGCTCGCGAACGCCGGTCATCGCCAGCTGCAGCGTGCGCGGAATCGGCGTTGCCGAAAGTGTCAGCACGTGGACGTCGCTCTTCAGCTCCTTCAATCGTTCCTTGTGCTTCACACCGAAATGCTGCTCCTCGTCGATGATGAGGAGGCCGAGATTGGCGAATTTGATGCCGGCGCCGAGCAGCGCGTGCGTTCCGACGACGATATCGGTCTTTCCATCGGCCACCTCCTTCTTCGTAAGCGCGAGTTCCTTCGAACCGACAAGGCGCGAGGCCTGCTGGATACGCACCGGCAGGCCACGGAAGCGCTCGATAAAGGTCTTGAAATGCTGCCGCGCGAGTAGCGTTGTCGGCACGACGACGGCGACCTGAATTCCGTTCATCGCCGCGATGAAGGCGGCGCGCAGGGCAACTTCCGTCTTGCCGAACCCGACGTCGCCGCAGACGAGGCGATCCATCGGGCGTCCGGCGGCAAGGTCGCCGCGCACCGCCTCGATGGCATTGTCCTGATCTTCCGTCTCATCGTAGGGGAAGCGGGCCGCAAACTCGTCGTAAAGCCCTTCCTGTGTCGCCAGCACCGGCGCGTGGCGGGTCAAACGCTCGGCGGCAATCCGGATCAACGCGTCCGCCATGTCGAGCAGGCGCTTCTTGAGTTTCGCCTTGCGCATCTGCCATGCGCCGCCGCCGAGCCTGTCCAGCTGGGCTTCGGTTCCCTCACCGCCATAACGTGACAGCAGATCGATGTTTTCGACCGGCAGGAAGAGCTTGGCGTCATCGGCATATTGCAGCTCCAGACAGGCATGCGGCGCGCCGGCCGCCTCGATTGTCTTCAGGCCGACGAAACGGCCGATGCCGTGTTCGGCGTGAACGACGATCGAACCTTCGTCTAGACCCGCAACTTCCGAAATGAAATCGGCAGCGCGCTTACGGCGCTTCGTGCGGCGAACCATGCGGTCGCCGAGAATGTCCTGCTCGCCGATGACGATGAGGTCACCCATCTCGAAGCCCGACTCGAGGCTGAGCACGGCTGCCGCTGCCTCGCCCCTGTCCAGCGAATAGACGGCCTTCAACGCTTCGACCGGCTTGACGCGTTCCAGGCCATGTTCGTTCAGCACCTGCAGCAGGCGTTCAAGCGAACCTTCCGTCCAGGCGGTAATGAGAACCTTAGCGCCGCCTGCCCGTCTTTCGGCGATATGCTTGACGACAACATCGAAGATGTTGACTCGCTCGGCATTGCCGCCGCCTTCGGCATTCGCCCGCGCCCAGCGCTCGCCTTGGCGCGCACCAATATTGACGACGCGCCTTGCCTCGCCCTCGTGCTCATTGAAGGGCGAAATACGTATGGTATTGAACGCATCCAGAGTCTTCGCAAAGATTTCACTGTCGAGATAAAGCTGACCGGGCGTCACAGGCTTATAGGGTGTTCCCTGCGCCATCTGGCCCTTGACCTGCTGGCCTGAGTTGAGGCGGGCATCGAAGTAGTCGAGGACGAGCTTCGAGCGCTCGTCGGCGGCCTCACGCACGGTATGATCCGTGACCATCCGAAAACCCTTCAGGTAATCGAAGACAGTCTCCAGCTTCTCGTAGAAAAGCGGCAGCCAGTGCTCCATGCCGGGATAGCGGCGCCCTTCGGAAACGGCGAGATAAAGCGCGTCGTCGCGGGTCGCGGCGCCAAAGGCCGAGAGATAATTCTTGCGGAAGCGGCTGATTGTATCTGGCGTCAGCGTCACTTCGCTCATCGGGTTGAGATCGAGAGAACGCCCCTGCCCGGTCGTGCGCTGGCTTGCCGGATCGAAGCTGCGGATACTCTCCAGCGTATCTCCAAAGAAATCGAGGCGGACCGGCTCTTCGGAGCCCGGAACGAACACATCGAGGATGCCGCCGCGCACCGCATATTCGCCGACCTCGCGAACCGTCGCGACCCGGTCGAAGCCGTTGCGCTCCAGACGGCCGGCGAGGTCGTCCATGCGCACCTGGTTGCCGGGGCGCGCCGAGAATGCCAGGCTCTCGATCACATCTTGCGGCGCCACCTTCTGCAGCATTGCGTTGACGGTAACGAGCACGATTGCCGCATGTGGCTTCTTGCGATGGGCGATCAGGCCACTCAGTGCCGTCAGGCGGCGGGCCGAGGTATCGGCGCTGGGAGAAACGCGGTCGTAGGGCAGGCAGTCCCAGGCGGGCAGCGTAAGGACCGGAATGTCGGGCGCGACAAAGCCGAGCATTTGCTCCAGGTCGGCCATGCGCTGCCCGTCGGAAAGCACATAGGCGACCGGCCCGCCAGCGCGTGCCAATTCGGCAAGCAGGAGCGGTTCCAGGCCGGACGGCACATTGCCGATCGTCAGCGCCTCGGCGGCGGCTGCGAGCTTGCTTGCATCAAATCCTGGGATCATTCCGGCTTCCTGGATGCGGCGTCGGTCGGGTATTCGAAATTCGGCTTGAAGGCTGAGAGGCGTTGGAACATCGGGGTTTGAAAGCGCTCCGGCACGGGCCATGTGCCCATAACCCAGCGCAGAAGGTCGTTATCTTCCTCGCCCATGATGGTTTCGAGCTCGTCGAGCTCTGCTTCGGACAGCGTCGCCACCTCGGCTTCGGCGAACTGGCCGAACACCAGATCCATCTCGCGCAGCCCGCGATGCCAACAGCGGAACAATATGCGTCGGCGGCGCGGGTCGAGACCGGCACTCGAGAGTGTCACACCTGTCATGGCATCACCTTCCTGTTGATGCGCCTCTATAGCCCCTCGAAAGCGGCTTGTCAGCCTTGCCAATGCCCTATTCTTCATCGCATTTTGCAGCATGCGTCCCACCATCCTCGATCCGTTGTTTTCCCCCGTTTCGGCTCTTTCGGGCGTCGGTCCGAAGATTGCCGAGCTGCTGGTGAAGCTGCTTGGACGCGAGACACCGGACGACACGCGGATCATCGACCTGCTCTTTCATGCGCCGCATTCGCTGATCGATCGGCGCAACCAGCCGGGAATTGCGCGCGCGCCGCAAGGTGCGATTGTGACGATCACGGCGCGGGTTGACCGACACCAGCCCCCGCCAAGGGGCAAGAGCAATATCCCCTACCGCGTCTTCCTGCACGACGAGACGGGCGAACTCAGCCTCGTCTTCTTCCGCGGACAGGCGGCATGGCTGGACAAGCAGCTTCCGATCGACGAGGAGGTCACCGTCAGCGGCAAGATCGACTGGTTCAACGGCCGGGCGACAATGGTGCATCCGGACTACATCGTAAAGGCAGGCGATACGGAGAGCCTGCCGCTCGTCGAACCGGTCTACCCCCTCACCGCCGGGCTCTCACCAAAAACGCTGCACAAAATCATCGAGGCGGCGGTGTTGCGTATGCCGGAACTGCCGGAGTGGATCGATCTTTCGCTGGCTCGGGCACAGGGGCTACCTTCGATCGCCGACAGCTTCCATATGCTGCATGAACCCCGCGATGCAGAGGACGTCGATCCGCAAGCCCCTGCGCGGCGAAGGCTCGCCTATGACGAGTTCCTTGCCGGACAGTTATCGCTCGCGCTGGTACGCCAGCGGCTTCGCAAGGTTCCCGGGCAGCCGGTCCATCCCACCGGCAGAATCAGCGGCAAGATCCTGCAGGCGCTGCCCTTCTCGCCCACACGCAGCCAAACGGAAGCAATCGCCGACGTCCTGAAGGACATGGCTGGCGAAGATCGCATGCTGCGGCTGCTGCAGGGCGATGTCGGCTCCGGCAAGACGCTGGTGGCGCTGATGGCAATGGCCGCGGTGATCGAGTGCGGCGGACAGGCCGTTCTGATGGCTCCAACCGAAATTCTCGCGCGTCAGCACTACGCGACGATGTCCAAATTCGCCGCTTCTGCCGGTCTCGGTATCGAGGTCCTGACGGGCCGCACCAAGGGACGCGAGCGCGACGATGTCCTGGGACGCATCGCTTCCGGCGAGGCCCAAGTTATCATCGGCACGCATGCGCTCTTCCAGGAGAGCGTCAATTACAAGAACCTAATGCTGGCAGTCGTCGACGAGCAGCATCGCTTCGGCGTGCACCAGCGGCTGCGGCTGACGGCGAAGGGCATCTCGCCGCACATGCTGGTGATGACGGCAACACCCATTCCACGCACGCTGGTGCTTGCCGCCTTCGGCGACATGGATGTCTCGAAGCTCACCGAGAAACCCGCCGGCCGCAAGCCGATCCAGACGATCACCATACCGAGTGAACGGACCGGGGAAATCGTAGAGCGGCTGCAGAGCGTGCTTGCCGAAGGCAAGAAGGCCTATTGGATCTGCCCGCTGGTCGAAGAATCCGAAGAACTCGACCTCATGTCCGCCGAAGAGCGGCATGCGACACTGGTCTCAACGCTCGGACCGGGCATCGGCCTCATCCACGGCCGCATGAGCGGACCGGAGAAAGATGCCGTGATGATGGCGTTCAAGAACAGCGACCTCAGACTGCTGGTGGCGACGACCGTCGTCGAAGTGGGCGTCGACGTGCCGGATGCGACGATAATGGTGATCGAGCATGCCGAACGCTTCGGTCTCGCGCAGCTCCATCAGCTTCGCGGTCGCGTCGGCCGCGGCGACGAAGCTTCGACCTGCATTCTGCTCTACAAAGGCCCGCTTGGCGAAACCGGCCATGCGCGACTTTCGATCATGCGGGAGACGGAGGACGGCTTCCGGATTGCCGAAGAAGACTTGAAGTTGCGCGGCGAAGGCGAACTGCTCGGCACCCGCCAATCCGGCACGCCCGGCTTCCGGATCGCGAGCCTCGAAGCGCATGCCGACCTTCTGGAGATCGCACGAAGGGATGCCGCCTATCTGATCGAGCGCGACCCTGAACTTACGAGCGAACGCGGTGCTGCGTTCCGTACCCTGCTCTATCTATTCCGGCGCGACGAAGCGATCCGCTTTCTTCGCGCGGGCTAGCAGTCTCGGTTTTCCCGGAACCGCCGGCTCCTTGGACGGCTTGGCCGGAAAGTCTGGCGCCACGAGGCCGCCGGAGACGAGCAGCTTGGCCCCGTCTTCTGCGCTCATGTCGAGCACGACGATCTTTTCGCGCGGCACGAAGATCAGAAAGCCCGCGGTCGGTATTGGCGTCGGCGGCAGGAACACGCTCACCATATCCTGGCCCATAGCATTGAACTTCGAAGCGATCTCGCCCTTTGCATCGGTTGCGATGAACACCAGCGCCCAGAGCCCGGGGCTCGGATACTCGATGAGGCCTACTTTCTTGAAGGAATTGCTCCGTTCCTCCAGCACCGTCTCGAATATCTGCTTTACGCTCCTGTAGATGCTGCGCACCAGCGGCACGCGGCGCACCACCGACTCGCCGAACTGCACGATGGTCTGGCCGATGAGGTTCTTGCCGAGAAAACCGATGATGGTGATGAAGATCATCGCGATCACCAGGCCGGAGCCGGGTACGGCGAAATTCAGGTAGCTGTCCGGATCGTAACGCGCCGGAATGTAGGGCTTCACCCAGCTGTCAGCCCACCGGACGACGGACCATGTCAGCCACAGCGTGATCGCAATCGGAGCACAGATGATAAGGCCCGCAAGGAAGTTGTTTCTCATGCGGGTCGCTATCGGCAATCGGGGTAGTTTGTGCGTCATCGCTCGCGATGAACTCCCTTGAATCTACCGGCTGTCGTGATCAGGCGCTCCCCCGCACCTCAAACGAAGCTGCCAGAATTCGGCTCCTTTCACAAGCCTTCCGGCGGCTTTCCGATTCACTCCACCGTGACCGATTTTGCAAGGTTTCGTGGCTGGTCGACATCCGTGCCCATGAAGACGGCGGTGTGGTAGGCGAGCAGTTGGATCGGCAGCGAGAAGATCATTGGCGCGATGATCTCAGGGACGTTCGGAAGCGCGATCGTCGCCATTGTCGGCAGCTTGGAGGCAGCAGCACCTGCTTCGTCGGTGATGAAGATGATCCGGCCGCCGCGGGCTGCGACTTCCTGCATGTTCGAAACGGTCTTTTCGAAGAACCGGTCGTAAGGCGCGATTACGATGACCGGCATGTTCTCGTCGATCAGCGCGATCGGCCCGTGCTTCAACTCGCCCGCCGCATACCCTTCCGCATGGATATAGGAGATCTCCTTGAGCTTCAGCGCACCTTCCATCGCCAGCGGGAAGCTGGTGCCGCGGCCGAGATAAAGCACGTCGCGGCACTTGGAGAGTTCGCGTGAGAGGCTTTCCATCTGCGGCTGGACGAGGTTAAGCACACGGCTCATGATTCGCGGCATTTCGGCGAGCTGCCGGACGAGCCCCTTTTCCTCATCGGCGCTGACGGTGCCTCGCGCCTTGCCGGCACCGATCGCCAGCGACGCGAGGACGGCCAGCTGGCAGGTGAAGGCCTTCGTCGAAGCAACTCCGATCTCAGGACCGGCCATGATCGGGTAGACGGCATCGGATTCGCGCGCGATCGTCGACTCCTGCACATTGACCACGGCGCCGATCTTCAGGCCGTTGTCCTTGCAGTAACGGAGCGAGGCTAGCGTGTCTGCGGTTTCGCCAGATTGCGAGATGAGGAGTGCCGCCTGGGACGGCTGCAGCGGCATTTCGCGATAACGGAATTCCGAGGCGACATCGATCTCGACCGGCAGACGGGCATAACGCTCGAACCAGTATTTGCCGATCAGACCGGCGAGATAGGCGGTGCCGCAGGCCGAGATTGCGAGGCCGCTGACTGTCTTGAAATCAATCTGCGACGCATTGGCACCAATCATGTTCTCGGCAAAATTCATGTAGTGGCTGAGCGCGTGGGAGATGACCTCCGGCTGCTCATAGATTTCCTTCTCCATGAAGTGACGATGATTGCCCTTGTCGACGACATACGCCGTCGCCTGCGATATCTGCCGCGGGCGGTTTAGCGGGTTGCCGGAGAAATCGACGATGGTCGCACCGTCGCGGGTGATGACCGCGCAGTCGCCGTCAACGAGATAGGTGATTTCGTTGGTGAAGGGCGAAAGAGCAATTGCATCCGAGCCCAAGAACATTTCGCCCTTGCCGAAGCCGATAGCAAGCGGCGGGCCGGAACGCGCAGCCAGCAACGTACCCGGATCGCTCTGAAGCATGACGACGAGCGCGTAAGCGCCCGTCACGCGGTTCAGCATCCTCAGCATGGCAGCGCGGGGCTCAAGCCCTTCGCGTAGGTATTTCGCCATCAAGTGGGCGATGACTTCGGTGTCGGTCTGGCTTTCGAAGACGGCACCTTCTGCGTTGAGCTCGTCACGCAGGTCCGAGAAGTTTTCGATGATGCCGTTGTGGACGACCGCCACGCCCTCGACGAAATGCGGGTGCGCATTGGTCTCGTTCGGAACGCCGTGCGTTGCCCAGCGCGTATGGGCGATGCCGGTCGTACCGGGCAGCGGCTCGACCTCGAGGCACTTCTCGAGATTGAAGAGTTTGCCCTCGGCGCGGCGGCGGCTCATCACGCCCTCGTGGATCGTCGCGACGCCCGCCGAATCGTAACCTCGATATTCGAGCCGCTTCAGCGCATCAACCAAACGTTCCGCGACCGGCTGACTGCCGACGATCCCCACAATACCGCACATGAAAATGTCCCCAACGCTTCGATAATAACGAGCCAGTCCTACCGATTATCTGTTATTTCTCAATCGGTCAGCCGGTCACTTTCGATTTCCGGCCGTTACTCAGTCTTGGCTTGCTTTGCGGCTTTGATTGCCTGTGCGCGCTCGCGGATCGCCTTGGCGCGCTCCGGTTTCATTTCCTGGCGCGCACGGCCGAAAGCGAGCGCCTCGGCAGGGACATTGTGGGTGATGACGCTCCCCGACGCAATATAGGCGCCGTCGCCAATGCTGACCGGAGCAACCAGCGCACTGTTAGAGCCGATGAAGGCGTTGGCGCCGATGCGAGTCTCGTGCTTGTTCACGCCGTCATAATTGCAGGTGATCGTGCCCGCGCCGATATTGGCCCCGGCGCCGATGACCGCATCGCCGATATAGGTCAGGTGGTTGACCTTGGCGCCCTCACCGATCTGCCCGTTCTTTACCTCGCAAAAGTTGCCGACCTTAGATCTCTCGCCGAGATCGGCGCCCGGCCGCAGGCGTGCAAAGGGACCGACCGTCGCACCGACGCTCACATGCGCGCCTTCGATATGGGAGAAAGCATGGATCACCGCGCCGCCGTCGATCACCGCGCCCGGACCGAAGACGACGTTCGGCTCGATCAGCGCATCCTGGCCGATGACGGTGTCGTGCGACAGGAAAACCGTTTCGGGGGCGATCATCGTCACGCCGGAGATCATCAATTCGTGGCGGCGACGCTCCTGCCAGAAACGCTCGATCGCCGCGAGTTCTGCCCTGTTGTTGCAGCCGGTCATTTCCACTTCCGGCGCGTCGACGGCCGTTACCCGACCGCCGAGCGAGCGGGCAATCTCGACGAGGTCCGTGAGATAGTATTCGCCTTTGGCGTTGCTGTTTTCAATGCGCGCAAGGAGATCGAGCGCCTTGCGGCCGTTGATCGCCATCAGGCCACTATTGCACCATTTGACGGCGCGCTCCGCATCGGTCGCGTCCTTCTCCTCGCGGATCGCAATCAATTCGCCGTCCTTGACGAGTAACCGGCCGTAACCTGTGGGCTTGCTCGTATGGAAGCCGATGACGACGATGTCGCTGCCCTCAGCCAGTCCCTGGCGCGCCGCCTTCAGCGGCCCTTCGGTCTGTAACGGGACATCGCCATACGTCACCAGGATATCGTCGTAGCCGCGAGCGATCGCTTCGCGTGCCGCAAGAACTGCATGTCCGGTTCCGAGGCGCTCCTTCTGCAAGTGTGCTTCGACCGCGACGCCGCCGGTTCTGGCGGCCCTCGAGACTTCGTCGGCATCACGCCCGACGACGAGAGCGACCGACGAAATGCCGGCCTTCGCCACGGCGTCCACGACATGTGCGATCATCGGCCGGTTGGCGACCGGATGCAGCACCTTCGATTTCGAGGATTTCATGCGTGTGCTGTCGCCGGCGGCAAGAATGACGGCAAGGCAGGTGCGTTCCATGGGCAGGCTCCGGGAATCCTTTGTTCAGCTCTGCCTCATAGCAGCAAGGCGAACCGGCGACAAAGATGAATTTGGATCAGGCGGGAACCTCGGAGAACGCCGCATAGGCGTCACGCACATGTTTGCGGCCTTCAACGATAACATCCTCCATCGCCTTGCGGGCGCCGGCAACGTCGCCGGCGACGATCGCATCGACTATGCGCATATGCGTGTCGGCGATGTTGGCAAAACCGTTCTGCGATGGCGGCGTACTCAGGCGGAACATGCCGACGAGGGCCGCCTCGATCAAACTTCCGAGCGTGCGCATGAATGGGTTGTGGGAAGCATCCGCAACGGCGAGATGGAATCTCAGGTCGGCGAGCGCAAGGCTCTCCGTCGTGTGGCCGGGCGCAGCCATATCGAGCGCCAATGCACGCAGCGTCGCGATGTCATCTTCGTTTGCGCGTTCTGCCACAAGGCCCGCGGCGAAAGGTTCCACAGCAAGACGGATGTCGTAGAGTTGCAGGAGGAATTCTTCGGTGACGCCGTGATCGAAGTGCCAGGCGATGATCTCGCTGTCGAACATGTTCCAGAGGTTCTTCTCCGTCACACGCGTGCCCACGCGAGCCTTGGCAACAACCATGCCCTTGGCTGCAAGCGTCTTCATCGTTTCGCGAAGGACGGTGCGGGAGACCTTGAAGCGCTGGGCGAGCTCGACGTCACCGGGCAAAATCGAGCCGACTGGATAGGTTCCGGCGACGATGGCCTTGCCCAGCTCGTCCACGACCTGCGCGTGGCTCGTGCGGGATTTCCGGCCGGTCCTTCGTGTCTCAAGCAAACGGTTGCGCAACAAGTCCTCCGTCAGGCGTACCTCTTGTTCAAACTGGACAAGAACAGGATGGCCTTTTGCATCAGGATAAACGCAAAGAGCAAAAGGCCGATCAGGATTTTCGTCCACCAGCTCGAGAGCGTCCCGTCGAAGGTGATGTATGTCTGAATAAGCCCCTGTATCAGGAGACCGATGAAGGTTCCCGCTACGAATCCTGCTCCCCCGGTCAGAAGAGTCCCCCCAATGACCACCGCCGCGATGGCGTCAAGTTCGACACCGACCGCCGCCAGGGAATATCCGGCAGACGTATAGAGCGAAAAAACGATTCCGGATAGGCCCGCCAAAAAGCCGGAGAGCGCGTAGATCCGGATGGTCGTTGGGCCGACCGGCACACCCATCAACTCCGCCGTCTGGACGCCACCGCCGAGCGCGTAGACATTTGCTCCAAAGCGGGTGCGATGCGCAATGAAGATGCCGGCGATGAAAACCAGCAGCATGACCCCACCGACCAACGTCAAGCGTCCGCCGCCCGGCAGGCGATAGTAGATGCCGGTCAGCGTCGAATAGTAATCGTGATCGATGGGAATACTGTCGATCGAAAGCACGTAGGACATGCCGCGCGCCAGGAACATGCCGGCAAGCGTCACGATGAAGGCCGGCATCTTCAGATAGTGGATCACCGCGCCCATCAGTCCACCGAAGGCAGTGGTGATGGCGAGAACCAACGCAAAGGCTGCCAGCGGATGAATCGAGGTGTCCCGCAGCACGACGGCAAGGAACACGCCGGTAAAGGCGATGACCGAGCCGATCGAAAGGTCGATACCACCCGAGATGATGACGAACGTCATGCCGACCGCGGCAATTCCCAGGAAAGCGTTGTCGGTCAGCAGATTGCCGGCGACGCGGGTCGAGAGCATGTTCGGGTACTGCAGCGCGCAGGCCGCATAGGAAAGGACGAAGATGACGATGGTTGCCAGGAGCGGCAGGTATTTCGAGTTCATTTCAACAGCTCCGCTCTGACTTCTGGCTTGCGGCTGAAGAAGACTGCGGCGGATTGCAGCGCAGGCGACTGGATGATGAGAATGATCAGAACGATCACGGCCTTGATGATCAGGTTGAATTCCGGGGGGAAACCGGACAGCAGGATGCCGGTATTGACTGCCTGGATGATCATCGCCCCGATCAGCGAGCCGAGAATGCTGAAGCGCCCGCCGAGGAGAGAATTACCGCCCACGACGACCGCCAGGATCGCATCGAGCTCCAGCCAGAGACCGGCATTGTTGGCATCAGCACCCTTGATGTCGGCGGCCACGATGACGCCCGCGACCGCCGCACAGAGCGCGCTCAGCATATAGACCGCCATCAAAAGAACGGGCGTGCGAACCCCGGAAAGCGTGCTGGCACGGCGATTTATGCCGACCGATTCGATCAGCATGCCGAGTGCGGTCCGTCTGACGAGCAGGATCACCAACGCGCCGGCGATCAGCCAGATCACGACGGGCATCGGCAAAAAGGCGAAGGAGCCGCTACCGAAGAATATCAGACCCGGATCATTGAACGTCATGATCACGCCTTCGGTGATCAGTTGGGCGATGCCGCGTCCGGCGACCATCAGCACAAGCGTGGCGATAATCGGCTGGATATTCAGGATCGCCACCAAGAAGCCGTTCCAAACGCCGCAAAGCAGCCCGACGCAAAGCGTCATGATCAGTGTGTAGGCCAGCGAATTGCCGGAGACGATCGACGATGCGGCAACCGCCCCGCAGATCGCTATGACGGCGCCGACGGAAAGATCGATGCCCTTCGTCGCGATCACCAGGGTCATGCCGATGGCGAGCAAGGCAACGGGGGCGCCGCGGTTCAGGACGTCGATCAGACTGCCATAGAGGCGGTCATTCTGAACGACGACATTAAAAAACTGCGGAAACATAATGAAATTCAACAAAAGAATGACGGCCAGCGCAATCAATTGCGGCGCCAGACGTATGGCAAGCGCCTTCAGCGAGGAACTCATGCATCCTCCATTTTCTGTTCGGCCGCGACGATCGCGTCGATGATGTGGGATGCCGTCAAGCGGTCTCCAGCAAGCTCGGCGATATGCTCGCGGTCGCGAAGGACGACGACGCGTGAACTATAGGCGACAAGCTCTTCCAATTCAGATGAAATCACGATCAGTGACATGCCCTTTGCACAAAGCTCCTCGATCAGCCGGATGATCTCCGCATGGGCACCGACATCGATGCCGCGCGTCGGCTCGTCGAGGATCAGGAAATCAGGATTGGTGGCAAGCCAGCGCGCGAGGATGGCTTTCTGCTGGTTGCCGCCCGAAAGTAGCCGGATCGGTTTCTCGCGGTCGGTCGTGCGGATATCGAGCGCCTTGATATATTGGTCCGCAAGAGCGTTCTGTTCGCCGCGCGACAGCGGTCTTGCCCAGCCACGGCGGGCTTGAAGCGCCAGCGCGATATTCTCGCGGATCGACAGATCGCCGATAATCCCGTCGGTCTTGCGGTCCTCCGGGCAGAAACCGAAGCCGTGCCTTATCGCAGCGCGCGGGCTCGACAACGCCACAATCTTTCCATCGATCATCGCCCTGCCGCTGTCGGCATGCTCTATACCGAAGAAAAGTTCTGCCGTCTCTGTACGTCCAGAACCGAGCAGGCCGGCTATGCCAACGACTTCGCCCACGCGAATGTCGAGATCGAAAGGCTTTACCTTGCCACGTTTGCCATAGCCCTCGAAGCGATATTTGACGCTGCCCGCAGCGGCCGTGCGTTCCTTTGCGGCCTCTTCCGTCTGCGCCAGTTCGCGGCCGAGCATCATCGGGATCAACGCCTGCCGCGGCAGTTCCGCCACTTCCCGGGTGCCGACAAGTCTGCCATTGCGAAGCACCGTGATACGGTCGCTGATTTCGTATACCTGTTCAAGAAAATGCGTAATAAAGACAATACCTAATCCACGCTTCTTCAAGTCATTGATGACATTGAAGAGCATTGCGACTTCGTGCGTATCGAGGCTCGCGGTCGGCTCGTCGAGGATCAGAACCTTGCCGGAAAGATCGACTGCACGGGCAATGGCGATCACCTGCTGGACGGCGACGGAAAAGCGCTCGAGCTGTGCCGTGACATCGATTTCCAAGCCATATTGCGCCAGCAGCTCGCGCGCCATCCGGTTCATTGCACGCGTATCGACCATGCCGAAACGCCGCGGCTGACGGCCAAGGAAAAGGTTCTCGGCGACGCTGAGATTCGGCAGGAGGTTCACCTCCTGATAGACGGTGCCGATGCCGAGCCTCTGTGCCGCCAGCGTATCGGAGGGGTCGATCTCGCTGCCCTCGAGCGCAAGCCTTCCCTCATCGCGGCGATAGGCGCCGGTCAGGCATTTGATGAGTGTGGATTTGCCGGCTCCGTTTTCGCCGAGCAGCGCATGGACTTCGCCCTTGCGAAGCTTGAAATCGACCTTGTCCAACGCCACAGCGCCGGGGAAGAATTTCGATATTCCGGACGCGATGAGAACGTTCTCGAAATCGTGAATCATGGCTCGATATTTTCCAGATATGACCGCTCACGCCCCTGCACTTGCCGGCACGAGTCCCGCTCGCACGGGCAGCGCCGCACCGTCCCTGGGGGACCGGTGCGGCCACAGTGTCAATTAGTAACCGAGGCCCTTTTTGGCTTCGTAGACCTTCATAGGATCATCAGCCGGCGTGTAGAGCTTCGATTCCGTCTGGATCCACTTCGGCGGCTCCTTCTTGTCCTTCAGGTAAGCGTCAAGCACATCGAATGCCGGGCCGGCCATGTTCGGCGTAAGCTCGACCGTCGCGTTGGCTTCGCCTGCCGCCATCGCCTGGAAGATGTCCGGAACGGCGTCAATCGAGACGACGAGGATATCCTTGCCGGGCTTTAGGCCGGCTTCCTTGATCGCCTGAATGCCGCCGACGGCCATATCGTCGTTGTGGGCATAAAGCGCGCAAATGTCCTTACCGCCGTTTTCAGCCTTCAGGAAGCTTTCCATGACTTCCTTGCCCTTGGCGCGGGTGAAGTCGCCGGTCTGGCTGCGCACGATCTTGAAGTTGTCGTGGCCGGCGAGTGCCTCCTCGAAGCCCTTCTTGCGGGCAATCGCCGGCGAGGAGCCGGTGGTGCCTTGCAATTCGACGATATTGCACTTCTTGTCGCCGGCATTCTTGACGAGCCACTCGCCCGCAACTTTGCCTTCATGGACCTGGTCGGAGGTCACAGCCGTCAGATAGAGATCATCCGGAGCCTTGATGGTACGGTCGAGCAGGATGACCGGGATTTCGGCTTCCTTGGCTTCCTTGAGGACATCGTCCCAGCCGGTTTCGACGACGGGAGCGAGGAAAATCGCGTTGACGCCTTGTGCAACGAAGGAGCGAAGCGCCTTGATCTGGTTCTCCTGCTTCTGCTGGGCATCCGAAAATTTCAGATCAACGCCGCGCTTCTCAGCTTCCTGCTTCGTCACCGTCGTCTCAGCGGCACGCCAGCCGGACTCCGAGCCGATCTGTGAAAAGCCCACGACCAGCTCACCTGCAGATGCGGAACCGAACATGCAGGCAGCCAGAACCGTGGCACTCAAAAGTGCATTTTTCAATTTCATGATTGTCTCTCCCAAATGCCGCTCCTCGCGGCGCAGGAGAGAAAAAATCATATAGTATTACTTTTGTAAATTACTATTTTAGGATGGCTCGCAAAAAAAAGGCGCTCCGAGAGGGAGCGCCTTTTGCGACTGCGAAAGCCAGCGATTATTGCGGCAGTTTGTCGTCGACGCCTTGGATGTAGAAGTTCATGCCGAGCAGCGTGCCATCATCGGCTTTCTCGCCATCCTTCAGCCAGGGCGTACCGTCCTGCTTGTTGATCGGGCCGGTGAAGGGATGCAGTTCGCCGGACTTGATCTTGGCCTCGGTTTCTTCGGCCATTTTCTTCACGTCGTCCGGCATGTTCGTGTAGGGCGCCATGGTCAGGATGCCGTCCTTCAGGCCGTCCCAGATCTGTTCAGACTTCCAGGTGCCGTCGAGCAGGGCCTTTGTGCGCTTGGTATAGTAGGCGCCCCATGTGTCGACGATTGCCGTCAACTGGGTCTTCGGACCGGCCTTGATCATGTCCGATGCCTGACCGAAGGCCATGATGCCGCGTTCGGCAGCAACCTGCATCGGCGCCGTGGTGTCGGTGTGCTGTGTCAAGATGTCGACACCCTGGTCGATCAGTGCCTTGGCGGCGTCCGCTTCCTTGCCCGGGTCGAACCAGGTGTTGGCCCATACGACCTTCAGCTTGAAGTCGGGATTGACGGACTTCGCGCCGAGTTCGAATGCGTTGATCCCCATCACCACTTCCGGGATCGGGAAGGAAGCAATGTAGCCAGCGAGGCCCTTCTTCGACATCTTGGCGGCGATCTGGCCCTGAATGTAGCGGCCCTCATAAAAGCGCGAATTGTACGTCGCGACGTTTTCCGCTGCCTTGAAGCCCGTTGCGTGCTCAAACTTCACCTTCGGGAACTTCTGGGCGACCTTGACGGTGGCATCCATGAATCCGAATGAGGTGGTGAAGATCAGCGAGCAGCCAGAGCGGGCCATGCGCTCGATCGCGCGCTCGGCATCCGGGCCCTCCGGAACGCTTTCGAGGTAAGGTGTTTCGACCTTGTCGCCGAATTCCTTTTCAACTTGCAGGCGGCCGTTTTCATGGGCTTGCGTCCAGCCGCCGTCCGTGCGGGTACCGACATAGATGAAGCAGACCTTGGTCTTGTCTGCGGCTTGTGCGGCCGAACCGACGCTGATTAAAAGCGCTGCTGTTGCCGCAAGTGCGAGTGCTAGTTTCTTCATTTTAGCCCCTGTTGGTTGGGAGTTTGAAAACCCGTCTGTTGTTGTGCGTCACCGGTCAGGCACGAAAGCCTTGCCAAGCGATGCCGGCGTATTGATCAACGTCGTGCGCCGATTATGAGAAATGACAATGAGAACGACAATAGTCGCGGCATAAGGCAGCATCGAAAGAAACTGCGACGGAATGCCGATCCCAAAGGCCTGCGCGTGAAGCTGGCCGATCGAGACCGCACCGAATAGATAGCCTCCAGCAAGCACCCGCCACGGCCGCCAGGACGCAAAGACGACGAGCGCAAGCGCGATCCAGCCGCGCCCCGCCGCCATGTTCTCCACCCATTGCGGCGTATAGACGAGCGATAGCTGCGCGCCGGCAAGCCCTGCACAGGCGCCGCCGAACATGACCGCCAGGTAGCGGGTACGAATGACATCGATCCCGAGCGCGTGTGCCGAACTGTGATTGTCGCCGATCGCCCGCAACTTCAGGCCTCTGCGGCTTTTGAAGAGGAACCAGTTGATCCCGATGACGAGTGCAATCGACAGGTAGAACACCAGATCCTGATGAAAAAGCACCGGTCCGATGAAGGGAATTTCGGAAAGATACGGAATGTAGATCTGCGGAACCTTGATGCCGGGGATGCCGACATAGCTCTCGCCGAGCATCCCGGAGGCCCCAAGCCCGAGGATCGTAAGCGCAAGACCGGTCGCGACCTGATTGGTTACCAGCGTCAGCGTCAGGAAGCCGAAGAGAAGCGAAAACGCTGCCCCGGTCGCGATACCGGCCAGCAGGCCGACATAAGGCGATCCGGTGGCCTGGGCAGCCGCAAAGGCGCCGACAGCGCCCATGATCATCATACCCTCAACGCCAAGGTTCAAGACACCAGCGCGCTCTGTCACAAGTTCGCCGAATGCAGCGATCACGAGAGGCGTGGCAGCCGTGATGACGGTCAGCAAGATGGCTTCGAAGATCATTGTGCCACCTTTCCGGTGACTACCTGCACCCGCGACCAGACGATCCTGATCCTGTAGAAGATCAGGGTGTCGCACGAGAGGACGAAAAAGAGCAGAAGCCCCTGGAAGACACGCGTCACCTTGTCGGACACCCCGATCGAGAGCTGTGCCGCCTCGCCGCCGAGATAGGTAAGCGCCAGCACGAGGCCGGAAGCGGTGATGCCGAGGGGATTGAGGCGTCCGAGAAAGGCGACGATGATCGCCGTGAAGCCGTAACCCGGCGAAATGGCCGGCTGCAGGTGGCCGATCGAACCGGATACTTCGGAAATGCCGGCGAGACCGGCAAGCGCACCGGACAACAGAAAGCTGAACCAGATCATCCGCCTCGAGGAGAAGCCCGCAAAGCGCCCTGCCCGCTCGGACTGGCCGAGCACAACGATCTCGAAGCCCTTCAGCGTATAACGCATCATAAACCAGACAAGGACCGCTGCGAGGATCGCGAAGATGAAGGCCCAGTGCGCGCGTCCCGACTCCTCCCAGATAGCCGGAAGGACCGCCTCTGGAGCAAAGTCGCGCGACACGGGAAAATTGAAGCCCTTCGGATCGCGCCAGGCACCACGGATCAACCAATCGAGGAAAAGCTGGGCGATATAAACCAGCATCAGCGAAGTCAGGATTTCATTGGTATTGAAGTGCGCCTTCAAGAGTGCCGGGATGGCGGCGAAGAGCGCGCCGCCGATGGCGCCCATGAGGAGCATCAGCGGTAGAACGAGCGGCGAATGCCAATCGTAGAAGACGATCGGCAGGATCGAGCCTGCGATCGCGCCGATGGTGAACTGGCCCTCGGCACCAATATTCCAGTTGTTTGAGCGGTAGCAAACCGAAAGGCCGACTGCGATCAGGATGAGCGGCGCCGCCTTGATCGCCAGTTCGTGCAGCGACCATACTTCAAGCAAGGGTTCGACGAAGAAGGCGTTCAGCGCCCCGACCGGATCCTTGCCGAGCAGAGCGAACATGATACTGCCTGCAACCAGCGTCAGCACCAGTGCCAGGAGCGGCGAAATAAACCCGAAGAGTTTCGAGACCTGCGGCCGTTTTTCGAGTTCAATGCGCATCGGCGGTCTCCGCGGCAGGCCCGCTTTCATGTAGACCGCCCATCAGGATGCCGATCTGCTCGCGGGTCAGTTCACCGGCCGGGAACGGCGGCGAAAGACGCCCTTCCGAAATGACGGCGATATCGGTTGCGACTTCGAATATCTCATCGAGGTCCTGACTGATGACGACGACGGCAGAGCCGGCGCGTGCAAGATCGACGAGCGCCTGACGAATGTGGCTCGCAGCCCCCGCGTCGACGCCCCAGGTCGGCTGATTGACGACGAGGACCACCGGCTGGCGGTCGAGCTCCCGACCGACGATGAACTTCTGGAGATTGCCGCCCGACAACGCCGCCGCGGCGGGATCCTCACCGCTCTTGCGGACGTCCATGCTTTCCGAAATGCGTTTTGCCGCACTCCTCACCGCTCCGCGCCGGATGACCTTGAGAAAGCCGCCGCCAAGGAACGCCTTGCGGTCCGACTGGCTGCGCGCAAGCACCACATTGTCCGAAAGCTTCAGGGCCGAAACTGCGGCGTGGCCGTGTCGCTCTTCCGGGACGAAGCCTGCACCGAGCAGGCGGCGGGCGGTGATGCCCTGCGTGCCGACAGGCTTCCTTCGGATCATGATCGCGTCAGGCTGCGCCACCGGATATTCGCCGGACAAGGCGTCGAAAAGCTCGCCCTGCCCGTTTCCGGCAACACCGGCAATCGCCAAGATTTCGCCGGAGCGGACCGCAAGCGACACATCCCTGAGCGGTGTGGCAAAGGGCGTGCGCGGAGCGACCGAAAGGCTCGTTACTGCAAGTTGAACGTCCCCCACATTGCCGCGATCGGGATGGCTCACGCTCGGCACGTGGGAGCCGACCATCATTCTGGCGAGGGACCCGGGAGTCTCCCGCTTTGGATCGCAAGCGCCGGTAACCCTGCCGTGGCGAAGCACGGTTGCGCGATCGCAAATGCGTTGCACCTCCTCTAGGCGATGGCTGATATAGAGCACCGAGCGGCCCTCCGCCTTCAGCTTGAAGAGCGTTTCGAAGAGTTTGTCGGCCTCCTGCGGCGTTAGAACTGAGGTCGGCTCGTCGAGGATGATCAGCTTCGGATTCTGGAGCAAAGCGCGGACGATTTCGATGCGCTGACGCTCCCCGACGGAAAGATCGGCCACATGGGCGTGCGGATCGAGCGGCAGTCCGTAAGCGCGCGACAATGCCCTCGCCTCTTCGGCGATACGGCCGATCGGAATCTTGTCATCGAGGGAGAGCGCGATATTTTCGGCGACCGTCAGGGCTTCGAAGAGCGAAAAATGCTGAAAGACCATGCCGATGCCGAGCTTGCGGGCTTCTCCAGGCGCGCCAACCGCAACCGGCTTTCCCTCCCAAAGGATATCGCCGGCCGTCGGCTCCAAAACGCCAAACAGCATCTTCACCAGCGTGGACTTGCCTGCGCCGTTCTCTCCGAGAAGCGCGTGTATTTCGCCCTGAGCGATATCGAGATCGATTTCGTTGCAGGCGGTAAAGCTACCGAAGAGCTTCGTCAGTTTCTTGACCGACAATAACGCACCGGACGGCAGCGCATTCAATGACGACACGTTCCCCTCATTTCCCTCTGCCGACCTGTCCGTTTCGGATCGTTTATGGGATCAGCAGAGTAGTTCCCGTAGTTCTTCTTGCTTCTAGATCCGTGTGAGCCCGTCCCACCTCACGCAACGGATAGGTTTGGTTGATATTGATACGCACTTTGCTGCTTAGCACAATATCAAATAGAGCGTTTGCACAGGCGGTCAGTTCATCGCGCGCGGCGATGTAGGTGAATAGCGTCGGCCTGGTTGCATAAAGCGACCCCCGCTGCGCCAGCATCGCCATCGTGAAATTCTCAATAGCGCCAGAGGATTGACCGAAGGAGACAAACATGCCGCGCGGCTTCAGACAGTCGAGCGATTGCGGGAAGGTATCACGGCCGATTGAGTCATAGACGACGTCCACGCCCTTGCCGCCGGTGACCTCACGAACGCGGTCAAGGAAGTTTTCCGCCCTGTAGTTGATGACGTGATCGTAGCCATGCTCGAGCGCGAGCTTCACCTTGTCTTCCGAGCCGACGGTACCGATCACGGTTGCGCCCAGCGCCTTTGCCCATTGCCCTGCGATGAGGCCGACGCCGCCCGCGGCGGCATGGAAAAGCAGAACCGTCTCAGGGCCGACCTTGAATGTTCGGTTCAGCAGATATTCGGCGGTCATGCCCTTCAGCATCATCGCGGCTGCTGTTTCCAGGCTGATCGCGTCGGGCACCTTGACGAGGTGCTTGGTCTCCACATTCCGCTCGACGCTGTAGGCGCCGTCGGCACCGGCATAGGCAACCCGGTCACCGACTGCGAAATCGTCGACGCCAGGCCCGATCGCCGTCACCGTGCCTGCCGCTTCCTTCCCGGCGATGAAGGGTAGATGCGCCGCCTTATAAGTTCCATCGCGGAAATACACGTCGATGAAATTGAGGCCTATTGCAGCGTGCCTGATCTGGACCTGGTCGGCGGATGGCGGCGGCAAATCGACATCGACATACTCAAGAACCTCAGGACCACCATTGCGGCTGAAAGCAATCGCCTGCGTCTTTGTCATAACCGCCTCCTATTCGCTACGTCCCAGCGCCGGGAAGAACTGCAGCACTGCGCCGATGCAATAAAGATAGACACCGCTGATCACGAAGAGAATGACGGCCCACTGCGGCATACTGAAGTGCATGAGCAGCGAATACATGCCGAGCGCCGACCAGAAGAAGAAAACGCCGAGATTGATGAACCGCAGACGCTGGACGCGCACCGGATGCAGGAAATTGATTGGCAGGAATGTGAGGATCACCGAGACGATCACCACCGTCAGGGCGGTCGCAGCGCTTGCGTCGATGACGAAGAGCGTAAAGACGATCATATTCCAGACGACAGGGAAACCGGAGAAAAAATACTCCTCGGTCTTCATACCCATATCGGCATAGTAGATGGCGCTCGACACGACGATCATGCCGGCCGCGGCAAAAGACCAGGGTTCACCAATCATGCCGCTCTGGTAAAGTGCGAAAGCCGGCAACAGCACGTAGGTCACATAATCGATAATATTGTCGAGCGTGTCGCCCGACCAGTTGGGCAGCACCTCCTTCACCCGCACCTTGCGGGCGATGGGACCGTCAATGCCGTCGACGAGCAAAGCAAGGCCCAACCACCAGAACATATCGATGAAGCGGTGCTCGGCTGCGGCGACCACGCCGAGAAATGCAAGGAAAGAGCCGGACGCTGTCAAAATATGGACGGAAAAGGCGCGTATCTCTGCATAAGGAACGCGCTTGTAGTTGAAAATCTTCATGTTTCCCCGTACCGCCTGCCACCGCTTAAAACCTGCCGGCAGCGTTTTGGCCTAATATGCATCCTTTGCCCCGCTTCGCCAGCGCAAAAACGACGAGATCACGCAGGCATTGATACCTGACAATGATATGCATATTTCCTACTGATAGCGTCGCAGAGAATGGAATGCCTTTAAATTCCAGCGTATTTGTAATATCTGCCTCGCATCAGACCGATCATGCGACGAATACGGGATCCGATACCGAATGAACGCTCCAGCAAAGACCGAAGATTTCGCCTCCGCCGTTCCGGCAAATGTCTATGCCGAAACGGTGCTGAGCGTCACGCACTATACGGACCGGCTCTTCCGCTTCACGATGACCCGGCCGCAGGGATTCCGTTTCCGTTCCGGTGAATTCGCGATGATCGGCCTCATGGTCGATGGCAAGCCGATTTTTCGTGCCTACTCCATTGCAAGCCCAGCCTGGGCCGAAGAACTCGAATTCTTCTCGATCAAGGTGCCGGACGGCCCGCTCACGTCGCATCTCCAGGGCATCAGGCCAGGCGATCAGGTTCTGATGCGCAAGAAGCCGACGGGTACGCTGGTGCTCGACGCGTTGACGCCAGGGAAGCGGCTTTACATGTTCTCGACTGGAACGGGCATCGCGCCCTTCGCAAGCCTTATCCGCGATCCGGATACCTACGAGAAGTACGAGGAAGTGATCCTCACCCATACGACGCGCGAGGTCGCGGAACTAAAATACGGGTTCGATCTGATAGAAGAGATCCGGAACGACGAACTGCTAAGCGAGATCGTCGGCGACAAACTGCGTCACTATGCGACAGTCACCCGCGAGGATTTCGAATATCGCGGTCGCATCACCGACCTGATCTCCTCCGGTAAGCTCTTTACCGATCTTGGCGTTCCGCCGCTCGACCCGGCAATCGACCGCGGCATGATTTGCGGCTCTTCCGCCATGCTGAAGGACACTAAGGAACTGCTCGAAAAGGCAGGCTTTGAAGAAGGCGCCAACAGCAAGCCGGCCGAATTCGTCATCGAACGCGCCTTCGTCGGCTGACGGTTTTTGATTTATTGATTGAACGGCTCCGGAGACGGGGCCGTTTCTATTTGTGGCTGAGATAATCGATCAAGGCCGCCATTGCCTGCCGCGACTCGTCGGCCTTGCCCTGCTGGATGGCGCGAATAACCGTGACGTGCAGCGCGATCGAGCGGTCCATCCGATCCGGAGTGGCAGTAGAATACCAAAGACGGCGTGAATGTGTCTGTACAGGCCCGAGCGCCGCGGTGATGAACGTATTCGGGCAAGCCTCTTCGAGAAGCTCGTCGAATGCCTTGTCGGCAGCGAAGAAGGCGGCAAGATCGCCATCGACCGCGCAATTGGTCATTGTGCGGGCGCAGTCTATCAGCGCCGCCCGCTGCTCGTCCGTCGCATGCTTTGCGACCAGCGACGCAGCAATAGGCTCCAGTTCCCTGCGCACCTGCATGACATTGGCATGATCGTCCGGTTTGATCTCCGCCACCTGCAGCCCGACCCGCGGCCTGACGATGATGAGCCCCTGCCAGGCAAGCTTCTGGATCGCTTCGCGCACCGGCGTACGGCCGTGACCGGCAATATCGATCAGCTGCTTTTCGGTCACCAGCGCGCCCGGCTTCAACACCAGCGTCACAATCGCGTGTTCAAGTGCGAGATAGGCCAGATGGCTCTGTGAACTCTGCATTCGATAGTCCATATTCTATTCTGATATATCAGATACTGACACGGCGCAAATCAGATGGCAAGCTAGCGTGATATATCAGAGTCAATGTGGCGCGGCGTATTTCCTGCAGTAACGACGAATTTCACTGAGAACGGCGAGCTAGATCTTGATGAAGCGCGCGCCATCTACCCCTGGTTCCGGCCGCTGCTCGAACTCGATGTGTCGACCTTCCTCGTCCAGAACATCAAGCTTGCGGAAGTCTAAGCCATCCAGTCGAACGACCGCGTCCGCGTCCTCGCCTGCCGCTTTCCGGCGAACAGCGCCAGCGCGTCATTGACGTAATTGAAAAGGCACTGGCGAACCGCCCGGACCTGCCGAAGTTCTGAGCAATCGGCAACGGAGTGTTCAAAGGGCGGGCATCACCGGCCTTGTTCATTCGTGCCGTAAGGCTTCGATCGGATTCAGCTGCGCTGCCCTTCGCGCCGGGAAATAGCCGAAAATCATGCCGATTGCGGCCGAGAAGACGAAGGCGACGGCGATCATCAGCGGGCTGACGACGAAGGGAACCTTCAAGAGCGTCACGGCTGTAAAGCCGATGCCTAATCCGAATACGATGCCCGTTATGCCGCCGAAGAGCGACAGCGCAACCGCCTCGACCAGGAACTGCAACAGTACCTGCGTCTCCAATGCCCCGATCGCGAGCCGGATGCCGATCTCCCGCGTGCGTTCAGTGACCGACACTAGCATGATGTTCATGATGCCGATCCCGCCGACCAGAAGGCTGATTGCGGCGACAGCGCCAAGCAATCCCGTGAGCAATGTCGTCGTGCCCGTCATGGCCTCGGCGATCTGCGTCATATCGTTGACGTTGAAATCGTCTTCGCGGCCCGGAATGATCTTGCGGCGCTCGCGCAGCAGGTTCTCGGTCTCCGTCTGAACCTTGGAGGTCGAAACGCCATCACGGGCCGAAATGACGATCATCTGGACATTGGCGTTGGCTCTGCCGCCGATCCGACGCTGATAGATCTTCACGGGCATGATCACGACATCGTCCTGGTCAGTGCCCATGCCCGATTGCCCGCGCTTCGCCAGCACGCCGATGACGCCGCAGGACACCTTGCCCACGCGAACCTGCTGCCCTGTTGGATTGGCCGCGCCGAAAAGCTGCGATCGTACCGTCTCGCCGAGAATGCAGCGGGCACGGCCCCGCTCTTCCGCCGCCTCGAAGGTGCGGCCGAGGGCTATGTCCCAGTCCTGCGCGATAAAATAGTCGTTGGTCGTGCCCATGACGGTAGTCGAATGACTCTGGCCACCGTAGATTGCCGTCGCCGTCGTCTGGTTGAGCGGCGCGACTGCGCGTAGGCCAGTTAGCTGATCGCGGATTGCATCCACATCCTTAACGGTGAACCGTCTCGCCTCGGAGCTCGCGCGCCCCGGACCAAACTGGCCCGGACGCACGAAGAGCATGTTGGTTCCAAGCCGCGAGAGCTCCGTGGAGACTTGCTCGGTGGTGCCGTTGCCGATCGTCACCAAGGCGATGACGGCGGCAACGCCGATAACGACGCCGAGCACGGTGAGGAAGGAACGCAGGATGTTGCGGCTAATGGCGCGCAGCGCGAGTTTCAGCGTTTCAAGAAACATGATCCGCCTCGCCCTGATGCGCGACCTCTGCTTCGAGCTTTCCATCGACGAAACGGAGGATGCGCCCTGCATAGGCCGCGATGTCGGGTTCATGCGTGACCATGACGACGGTGATGCCCTGCTCCCGGTTCAGCCGCGTCATCAGATCCATGATCTCGGCGCTGGTTTTCGTGTCGAGATTGCCGGTCGGCTCGTCGGCAAGCAGCAGAGCTGGTTCGGTGACGATCGCGCGCGCGATTGCCACGCGCTGCTGCTGGCCACCGGAAAGCTCCTGCGTCTTATGGTGCTCTCGGCCCGTCAGTCCGACCAAGCCAAGCGCTTCCTTGGCGCGCCGGTGGCGCTCGCCCGCTGCAACACCGCGGTAAATCAGCGGCAACTCTACATTCTCGACCGCCGATGTCCGCGCGAGAAGATTGAACCCCTGGAAAACGAAGCCTAGCATATGGCGTCTCAGCAGCGTCAGCTGACTGCGATCGAAACCGGTCGTGGAGATGCCCTGGAAGACGTAGTCCCCGGCGCTCGGAACATCGAGGCAGCCGAGGATATTCATTGCCGTCGACTTACCCGAACCCGACGGCCCCATGATCGCGACGAATTCATGGGTGCCAATCCGTAGATCGACATGGTCGAGCGCGCGGATCGCCGCCTCGCCGTGACCGTAAGTCTTCGATACCTGCCTGAATTCGAGAAGCGGCGGACTGGTCATCGTTCGCCCGCCTATCGCGTCCGTGTCGTCGCGTCGGTCACAAGCGCATCGCCTACCTTGAGTTCACCGGCCGTGACCTGTGTGAACTGGCCGTCCGAGGAACCAACCTGGATGACGAGAGGCACCTGGCGGCCCTCGCGCAACACCCAGACGCGCCGTTTGGCGCCCGTGAGCGCTTCACGCCCGTTGCCGCCGGAGCGAGGCCCCATACGCGGCGGGCGGAAAAGACCGAAGATGCCACGGCTGCCGCGCGATTCGGTTTCTGGCGGTGCATAGCGCAACGCAGCATTCGGCACCATCAGGGTATCCTTCACGGCCTCGACAGTAATATCCGCCGTTGCCGTCATACCCGGGCGCAGCAGGAGATCAGCGTTGTCGACCGAAAGCACGGCCTTGTAGGTGACGACATTGTTGGTCGTCTCGGAGGCGAAGCGAATCTGCTCAATCTCGGCGGGAAAGGACTTGTTCGGATAGGCGTCGACCGTGAAGGTCGCCTTCTGCCCGACGCCAATCTGGCCGACATCGGCCTCGTCCACATCGACCTGCAGTTCCATCTTCCTGAGATCGCCGGCGATGGTGAAGAGAACTGGCGCGGAAAGCGACGCGGCGACGGTGGCACCCGGATCGACAGAGCGGGTCAGGATAACGCCGTCAACCGGCGAAACAATCCTTGCCTTGGCAAGGTTGACCTCGGCGAGCCGCAGGTCGGCCTCGGCAGAGAGCACTTCCGCCTCGTTGATCTGCTTCGTGGCTGCGGCGGATTCGTATTTGTAGGTCGCATCGTCAAGGCTCTGCTGCGTCGAGACGCTGCCTTTGACGAGGCTCCTCAAGCGCTCCAGCGAAACCTGCGCCGACAGCAGATCGGCATGCGCCTTCAACACATTCGCCTTGGCCGAGTCGAGCTTCGCGCGCGAGCTCTTCACATCAGCCTCCAGTTTGTTCGTATCGAGAACTGCCAGCACCTCGCCGGATTTGACCTCGCTGTTGTAATCGACATTGACGTCGCGCACGGTGCCGGAAAGTTCGCTCGATATGTCGACCTGCTCCGTAGGCTGCACCGAGCCGGTCGCCGTCACTAGAACCGTCAGGTCGCCGCGCTTTGCCGGCTGCGTCGCATAGCTGTATCCGTTGCCGCTGCGGCCGGTGTAAAAATAGGTACCGGTCCCCGCGAACGCGATCAATGCTGCAGCGGCGATTAGGCGGCCGCGCCAGCGGCGGCCATTGCCGCGCTTGGCGGAGGCCGAAAGGATGGCAGCAAGATCGGTATTGGCTGCTGCAGCCTTCCTGCCGGTTCCGGAATCGTCCATAAAACCCTCAAATCGAAAATAGAAGCGCCTGCTCCGTTTACCATCCAGATAGTCATAGCGAAGATGAACCGGAAATTAGCGTTAGGGGCGCATTCGCACGGAATGACGAAAAAGTGCAATTAAATCTTGGTAATGAAAGTCCGCTTTTAGCCGGCATCTTCATGATACTGGTCGGTCCCCTGCAGCGGATGCAGCCAGCTTTCGCGGCGTTTGATCCAGACCTCGTAGAGCGGCGCGATTTCCATCGGTGCATCATCGAGAGATCCAAGCCGGAGCTCCGCCTCCTTCTCGGTAAGACAAAACAGCCGACTGCCGCATGCCGCACAGAAGCTGCGGCCTTCATATGTCGCGACCGAACCGGAGTGCTCGAATGCTGCGAGCGGCCACACGGCGAACGTGACGAAGGCCGAGCCGCTCTCCTTCCGGCAGTCCGCACAGTGGCAGAGCCCGGCGCGAAGCGGCTCGCCCTTCACTTCATATCTGACGGCGCCGCAAAGGCAGCCCCCAGTGCGCATTCTCATCAGGCGTCAAAATCCAGGGGCAGCGTCGGCGGCTTGCGCTTGGCGGCCATCAGGAGATCGAGTTCGGTCGCCGACGGTCCGAATTTTTCATAGAGCCGCTTGGCCTCCTTTTCATCCAAACGGTATTTCCGGGCGAATTCGCTTATGCTGTAAGGCCGGCCGCGCAACACTCTGCGCGTCGGCACCGTCTGATTGGCAGAGTCGGCCATGGCAACCTCCTTCTTACAACTCGGAAGTTAGGGCGTTCAGGGCCGTTGGGAAGCTTGCGGAAGCCCGAAAAGCGACAGACTGAAGGTTCGAATCGTTGAGAAGGATGCCATGCCCTCCGCAGCGCAGAGCGAAACACCCGCCGCCAGTTGGTGTAGGAGACCCCTTTAATGATGCCTCGGATCGGAACGCATACGGTGGATATTTACCGGCTGTTATCCTTACCGGTTCATTGAAATGGACCGACTCAACGAAAGCCGATCAACGTTATCGGGCCGTAGAACACCCCTCCCCGCTACGGCAGGAGACCTGGCAATCGGGCTACAGGAGGTTCGCGGCTGGGTCTCCGCCTTTACCGGTTCTCGGATCCGGAAAAGAAAGGCCGCTCGACGGCAGGCCTCACTGTCCTGCTGCTATTTAGCCGATCCGCATCGCGTCCATGATTTCATGGGTGGTTTCTCGAAGTCCCTCTTGGCAACATAGTGCTCAGCAGTCGGTAGCTTATGTGCCGCAGGGACTTCCGCAACCTTCTCAGTCTCCTTTCGCCCTGCAGTTAAGTTACTGTCTAAGTACTTCCAGGTTCCGAAGAGTAAGCCGAACAAGGAAAAGAAGAACAGCACTTCGCAAATGATTTGCTGGCTGGCCATTTTTTCATCGCCTTGCTAACCGCACCCCCCAAAAAATAGTCCATATGTCACTTCCAAGTCACTCGACAATAAACGTCAAGTATGTTGAGTATTCATTGCTCAGCTAATCAACTTTCTAGGACTCGCGATACTTGCATGACACAAATTCGAAATGCACTTCTGACCGTTGAGGCATGGGCGCGATACCCGGTGTCCGACTCTGAGGAAATGGACGCCAACTTGCCGGGTCTCAGTGAGGCGTGGGAGATGGATCTAGTTGAGGAAAACAGTTCCGGCTTCGACGGCTGCATGCATTTCTCATTGACCCGCGCTGGTGTAGAGTTCCTTCACGGCCCTCAACCTTCGCTAGGTGATGTAATATTGAGATCGGCACGACGCCTGTTCGGTCAGATCGTTGGATATCCTATCTCCTGAACGACTTGGACCCGGTCAACATTGCCACCTTAGCCGTGCCGTTCGCCCAATTGATATGCAGATGTCGCCGACGCGGTAGTCAGCCTTGAAGACATTGCTGTCGCGGGCGGTCGAGACCATGTGCGCTGGTTGTCTCCGTCAAGCTGGTTTGAGCATTCGATGCCCTTGCCGGCTTGCGAGATAGGCAACACGGCTGAACTGATTGAATGGATCTTCCCTCACCGGCCGTGCCGTCAGAGCTGTCCAGTGCTGGGCACAGGGTTGTCTCCGCGGTCGACAAATGTCGCCGCACAATGGTCTTCGCAGGTTGGATCTTCCTAATGTTCGAAGCGCAGTCTCAACGAGCTGCAGATCCGTTAGTGATCCAGAAGTCCTTGAGTTGTGCCTGCGCCAGTGGATTCTTGCCGATATCGAGAGGCCGAGCGCACAGACGCAGTAACACGCTGTCCGACAGCGCCAATACTGTGGAGGTTTGACCGGCGCAATGCTAACAGATCTTGGTGATACGCTGCCAGCGCCGAGCACAGGCTTGAGGCGCGCCAGGTGATGGCATGCGGCGCAACAAAAATCTCGCTGCATCATCATTTCATTTGCTTCTAAATTAGACTTCGGTAGTGTTCCCCCATGAGGCGGGAGGATTTCCATGGAACGCGTTGAGCCGGAAAATGCAGATTCCATTATGGCAACGAAGGTCTGGTCGGTAACGGAGTTTTGCGCGCGGCATCGATTGGACGAGGAAGAAGAAACGAGACTACTTCAGCTGTTTGGTCCATTCGCGACTGCATTCGAACTCATGCATAACGCCAAACGGGCACCGAAGTGGCGGTAGTCCGTGCGACATGGGTGTGGGGCGCGTCCTGCGTCATTTTGCTTGGTTTACCTTGAGCGCGACGGGATGCCCCAAAAGGAGAAGGCCGCTCGATAACGGCTTGTGAATCTGGCCTATATCGGATCGTCACCAGCGCCATGTGACAGCCATTGCCGAACGCGAGCTTGTAGCGCCCGACATCGTCCCGACCTCCTCGAGTGTGGAACCGCGAATGGCTGCTTCTTCGAACCGCGCTACCAATGGCCCAAGAATCAAACTCCGCCAGCCTTTTGACTCCATCGATCCTGGCAAATGACCTTGGCGTCTCCTTCCGCACGTTCTTCTGGGGTGCGCTCAGCAAGAGGTTGGGCCGGTGGCTTTGCTGGTCGCGACACTATCGTTAACAGCCGCTAACTTTCCCATATTCATCTCTCCTAAAATATGGTACCGCGGTTCACCGTTTGGAGACTTTGCGATGCGACGTTTCAATCTTCGACATGAAGTCGATGACAAGTGGCTTGTTGTGGATGGGCTCACGATGGAGCCTGCCACGCTCGGTGACGTGAAGGTGAGTGGCATGTCTTGGGCCGAGGCCTGTGACTTTGTCGACTTGATGAACTCTCTGGACGCTATCGAACGAGATTCGAGCCGCTATGCAGCACCTTTCGCTGCGGAGTGATTGTCGTTCGCGGCCCACGGTGCTCCGGGGTGGCTGATGCGCACCTCTTCCCGACGCCACGTTGCACTTTCGTAGAGCGTGTCATCCACCTTCCCGGCCTGCGCCGCGCTCGTGAAAGCGCCTTCCGTCGGATGTTTTCATCACCCGCGGGCCGTAAAGCCGCGCGTCCGCGCTCAGCTCAAATCGAACAGCGTAAGGGTTCACGCGCCCGCGCATGATAGCGAGGCCCGAAATGACGAAGCTTGTCTAGCGTGGATTTCGACAGGCCGGCATAGAACGCGGTTTCTTTCACATGAGTGTTCGCGGCATCAGAGCTGATGCCCGGAAAGGAGGTGAAACGCGCGCAAATAAGGACTTTGGTTAAACCGGCACGGTCAGATTCGTTGGAACGGGTCGACGCATCAGGGCGCGCCATAAGACAGTTATCTTAGCTTGCGTTCACACCGCGCATGCGGCTCTCGAGATGGAAAGCTGATCATCGCTCACCCGCAGTTCATCGAGTATCGTGTGACAAGCGAGGATTCGGCACAGGTACACGTAAAGCCTCTAATTAGATCGCAATTCCTCCAGCGTCATCACCATATCAATGGCCTGCGCTCGACCTTCGGTCCTGCCGTCGCGACGCTGCTCGATCCGCTGTTCTGGGCCTTCAATAAACTGTCGTCGACAATGCGGGCATCAGCTTGCTGCACCGCGCTCCAATATGAATTCCATTGGCCGACTTTTGCTCGCTTGCCGATAGAATGGCGCCGGATTCGGCTACATGCTTTGCGGTGCGATATTGCACGCGAAATTCAACAAAGCGGACGACAGTGTGACCGTTTGCATCGGCGAGCGTACCGGCCGCCGACAGACCTGCCATAACAGCGTGCCATTGCCTGCTGGTTTCTTCGAAATCCTCGCCATCAACGTAGGTCAGCGACCAGTCCGGCTCGCGGTGCGTACGCGGGTGGCCACAGGTACGGAGGTCGAACCGCCGTTGCTCGCACTCCACCCCTCCCGTCATTGGTTCCAGGGGTGGGCCGGGTCGAGAGGGCGGCCGTTGACGTCGCATCCGATGACATAGCCGCGCTTCTCCTCGCGCTGGATCAGGCCATCGTGATGTAGTGCGCAGACGCTCTCATGATTGTTCGGATCGATGAACAGCGCCCAATCTCCTCTGTGAGGCGTGTGATGGTTCACGACCGTTGCCTCTGCGACGGTCTCCGATTGGAGACAGCGTTCGCAAAGCCGGTGCCTAGCGAACTGAGTAGTACGAGCAGCCTTCCAGGCCTTGAGGCCGTAGCATTTGCGATACTTCTTTGCCTTAGTCGACCTGTGGTCCGGAACCTTGGATTCGGTCACACGTTCAGCACCTGCAGTGGAAGGAGGACCCCAATGGCAGACGACAAGAGCAAGCGTGGCAAGCCTGACCGGAGCCGAGTAGCGGCTGGTGAGCCGTACGAGGTGAATTATTTTGCCCGAAAGCACCGCATCTCAAAGGAACAGGCTGAGAAGATAGTGAAGAAACACGGGCGTGATCGTGAGGCCGCAAACAAGGCGGCAGAAAAGATAAAATAGCAAAAGCGGCAGGGAGCCTGCGTTACAAGCTCGACTTGCCGCAGATCACCTATCGCGGAGGAGGCGCGCCAGGCGATGGGTGTACGACGCAAAAAAAGGCGCGCCAACACATCTTATTTTATTTATTTCTAAATTATACTTTGGTATAGGTCTCCCCAACTGTATGGGAGGAGTAACGTATGCAGCGAGTTGAACCGAATAACGTCGGCACCGGAACCACGACCCGTGTTTGGTCGGTCAAGGATTTCTCCAAACGGCGCCGACTTAAGGAGGAGGAAGAGGCTCGATTGCTAAAATTGTTTGGACCATTCGCGTCCGCCAGCGAATTGCTGCACAACGCACCACGAGAGCCGCGGTGGCGGTAGGGTTCGGGACAGTCCCAGCGATCCACGCGAGTTTGAACGTCCGCGGATCGACAGCTGCCCAAATGGAGAAGGCCGCGCAATGGCGGCCTCTTTCGCCTGCGGCGTCGTTGTCTGCGAGGACGTAAACCGTGCGACCGGACAGCGCCGACAGATCCTCTGGCCAAGCCAGCCCCAAACGGGTTCAGCTTGCACTGTCAGTCGCACTGAGTTCGTCGGCATCATCGTGGACATCAATGTCCATGACGCGCCAGCCGACCCAGCCCCGGACTGCTGCCATGCGGTTGGCCGCCGAGCGCTCAAACGCGCGCTACGTGGTCAGGTTTCTTGATCATTGTGAAAGCGCGAACTTCGGCCAACGTCAGGCCCCTCGACTGCCATTGAAATGCGCATGAATCAGTGAATGCGATTGCTTATTGTCGGTGTCTGGCACGGCGATGTCCAATGAATGGCACGCTCGGGTACGCGCGCACTCCGCCATCCAAGCATCGAGAGCCGCGGTCGAGTCTTGAAGTAGGTCGGCCCTCCACCAAAATGGCGAAGCTTGTCGCCAGAGCGGCGGTCGTTGCGAATGAAGTTGGAACTTCAAGGCTCCTGATTCTCGATCGGATCAACCTTCTATCGTTACGCGATTTATTAGAAGAATATCTTGGACAGGATATTGAACCATTTAGGAAACATCATTCGGATCGGCCGATTCCCGCTGTTAGAAACATGCAATTTTATTACTGGCGGACTCGAAAAACCCACCGCGTGGCTATTCGGTGGCGAGTGGAGCAATCATAAAAGATCTGAATTTCCACCAAGATATTGAAAGGCTTGGTGAGAGCGATGGGGCTCGAACCCATGACCTACTGATTAAAAGTCAGTTGCTCTACCAGCTGAGCTACGCTCTCCCTTGACGCCTTGAACTCAAAAACAGCCCCGGCCGGAAGTGCGCGGAACATATGCAGGCGACTTATTGCGGTCAACCGAAAAATCGCCCTTTTTCGCGGCGTTAGGCATATTTCTTGCCGCGGCTCGAAAAGGTGATTGGCATTCGGTGGATTGCGGCGCTAAACATCCGCCAGATTGCAGCCGGAGAGAATGCGTGTCGATTGCCGATATTTCCCTGTTGAGCGCCCTGCTTGCGGGTGCCCTCTCCTTTCTCTCTCCCTGCGTGCTTCCCCTCGTTCCGCCCTATCTCTGCTACATGGCAGGCATATCCGTCGAGCAGTTCCGGGGCGGCAATGCTGTTGCGGTTGCGCCCGATGTTCGGCGCGGGGTGCTGTTTTCGGCGCTGTTCTTCACGCTCGGGTTCGCCACGGTCTTCGTCGCGCTCGGCGCCGGCGCTTCCAGCATCGGAATGCTGCTGCGCCAGCATTTGGATCTTCTGGCAAAGGTCGGCGGCCTCATCATCATCATCATGGGACTGAACTTCCTCGGCGTCTTCCGAATCGGGCTTTTCGCGCGCGAGGCCCGTTTCCAAAGCGGTGGCAAGCCGGCGACGCTGACCGGCGCCTATATCATGGGACTTGCCTTCGCCTTCGGCTGGACGCCCTGCATCGGGCCGGTGCTCGGCGCCATTCTGGGGGTTGCGGCATCGCGCGAGACCGTTGGCTCCGGCGCAGGGCTCCTCGCCGTCTATTCGCTCGGCCTCGCTATTCCGTTTTGGATCGCCGCCGGCTTTTCCGGTGCATTCATGAAGTTTCTGGCGCGCTTCCGCCGCCATCTCGGCACAATCGAAAAGATCATGGGGGGCTTCCTCGTGCTCACGGGGCTCGCCTTCATCTTCGGTTTCGTCAGCGATACTGCCATTTGGTTCCAGCAGACCTTTCCGATCCTGATGCGGATTGGCTAAAGGCAGCACATCATAGCCTGCCTTGCAAAGAGTAAGCCGCCGTACAGGTCGCAATCAGATCAGCCTTTCTTCCGGCTGAACCTTTCCCGCAAGGCAGTAGGAATATCCCGCAATCCGCGGCCAGGCTCGATGCCTTCGCGCATGACAACGCTGCGTAGCGGCGGAAACGCCGAGAGGATGTGGAGGCCCGCGGCGCGCAGCATCTGCACCGGCAGGAAACCCGAAAGAAGCGAGCGGTTCAGCAAATCGACGCTGACCGTTCGCGTCATGATGTCGGCGCGGCGCCTGCGGTCGAAGCGATCGCCCGAATCGGCTGGTATCGGCAGTTCGGCCCGGTCGCAGAGAATGTCCGTCAGCGCCATTATATCGCGCAGGCTGAGATTGAGGCCCTGGGCCCCGATCGGCGGGAAGACGTGCGCGGCCTCCCCGATCAGCGCCATCCGGCCCTTGCCGAAGCGGTGCGCCATCATGCCCGAAAGGGGCCAAATCTGGACGCCTTCCTCGACACTCACCTTTCCGAGCAGCGACTGCATCCGCTCTTCGACGACGTTGCTCAATTCGGCAAGCGACAATTCGAGGCCAGCGGCGGCATCCGACGGATTCTGTACCCAGACCAGGCTAGAGCGGTTGCCGCGCAAGGGCACCTGGGTAAAGGGGCCACATTCGGTGTGAAATTCCGTCGAGGTGTTCTCGTGCGGCAGCGAATGGCTGAAATTCAGTACCATGGCCGACTGCGGATAGGACCAGTTGCGTGCGCCAATGCCGGCTTTTTCCCTAAGCTTCGATTTGCGACCGTCGGCGCCAACAGCAAAATCTGCAGACAACATCTCGCCGCCCGCCAGCATAATCGAAACATTCACGCCGATATCAATGCTGTCAGCAAAAGCAGTGAAGCGCGTGATATTGCCTTCGATGGCGACCGCCGCCTCGAGCACGTCGGTCAACGCCTTGTTCGGGAAGTTGTAGCCGAAGGCGTCAAGCCCGACTTCAACCGAGCGGAACGTCGTGGTCGGTGCACGCAGCAGGCGATGTGTGCCGTCGATGATGCGCATGCTTTTCAGCGGCGCGGTCTCGGGCTTCAGTTTTTCCCAGAGCGCCAGGCGATCGAGGAAGCGGATTGACTGATCCATCAGCGCCGTCGTGCGCCGGTCCTCGGTCGCGGCGGGAGGGGCAATCAGCGCCACGCCGCGGCCGCCGCGGGCCAGTGCGATCGCAGCCACCATGCCGGCGAGACCGCCACCGATCACCGCCACTTCGAAATGTTTCATTGCATCGCTTCCGTCATCAGAGACGGCGAGCCGGCATTATGCCGCCGGCTTCGCCTGACGGCGCCAACTATAGCCCTTGCCGACCTCCGCGTCACGCACAGCCGGCTGATAATGATGGGGAATTCCGGGCAGCCGGTTCTCGGAAAGCCGCTTGATCGCCGTTTCATTGGTCACGGCGAAGCTGTCGATCCCGACGCGCAGCATCAACGGGATCTGGTCGATCAGCACATCACCTACCGCCCGCAATTCGTTGGCATAACCCAGTCGCTCGCGCAGCAGCGAAGCATGGCTGAAAGCACGGCCGTCGCTGAATGCCGGAAAAGCAACGGCGACGATATCGAGACGATCGAGGTAAGGCTCGAGCTTGCGAACGTCGTCGGCGGGCTTGATGAGCACACCAAACCCGACATCGTTGCTCTCTCCGGCCCTGGCGATCAGATCGTCGAGGCCGAGCAGAGGTTTCTGATCTTCGGTCGCTTTCACCTCATCGCTCTCGATCACCCAGGGATCGTTGGCGACGAAACCGGCTTCTCTCCAAATCTTCGTCATCATCCCCTCCTTATGCCGCTTCCGCAGCCGCGCCATAGAGCGCATCCTTGAAAGGCTGCGGACCGACGCGGCGATAAGCTGCAAGAAAGGTTTCAGACTGGTCCCGGCGGATGCCTAGATAGGTATCGACGATCGTCTCGATCGCGTCCGTCACCTTGTCCGGTTCGAACCCGCGGCCGATGATCTCGCCGATCGAGGTGTGTTCGTCGCCGGAGCCGCCAAGCGTGATCTGATAGAGTTCGGCGCCCTTCTTCTCGACGCCGAGCAGGCCAATATGGCCGACATGGTGATGCCCGCAGGCGTTGATGCAGCCTGAGATCTTGATCTTCAGTTCACCGATCTCCGCCTGACGCGCCGGATCGCCAAATCGCTTGGAAATCTCCTGGGCAACCGGAATGGAGCGCGCATTGGCGAGCGCGCAATAGTCCAGCCCCGGACAGGCAATGATATCCGTGATGAGGCCGGCATTGGCAGTTTCCAGGCCAGCCGTGACCAGGCCGCGATAGACTGCTTCCAGATCGCCCAGCGCCACGTGCGGCAGGATGAGGTTCTGTTCGTGGCTCACGCGGATTTCGTCGAAGGCATATTCCTCGGCGATTTCGGCAACGGCATCCATCTGCGCGTCAGAGGCATCACCCGGGATGCCGCCGATCGGCTTCAGTGAGATCGTCACCATGCCGTAATCGGGGTTCTTGTGGGGCGCTACATTCTGCTGCACCCAGCGGGCAAATGCCGGATCGGCCTTCTTCCAGCGGGCAAGGTTCTCCCAGCCTTCGGCGCGTTCCGGCAGCGCGGGCGGCGCGAAATAGGCGGCGATCGCCTGGACGTCCTTCTCCGGCAGCTTGAGCTCGGTATCCTTGAGCTGCACGAACTCAGCCTCGACCTGACGCGCCAGTTCCTCGGCACCGGTCTCGTGCACGAGTATCTTGATGCGCGCCTTGTACTTGTTGTCGCGGCGGCCGTGCAGATTGTAAACGCGCATGATCGCGGTCGTGTAGGACAGCAGGTCCTCTTCCGGCAGGAAGTCGCGGATCAGCTTGGCGACCATTGGCGTGCGGCCCTGGCCGCCGCCGACGTAAACGGCAAAGCCGATCTCGTCCTTGTCGTTCTTCTTCAGATGCAGGCCAATATCGTGGACCTGGATCGCCGCGCGGTCGCGCTCGGCGCCGGTGACGGCGATCTTGAACTTGCGCGGCAGGAACGAGAATTCCGGATGCACAGACGACCACTGGCGCAGGATTTCCGCATAGGGACGCGGGTCGGCGACTTCGTCCGCCGCGGCACCGGCGAAATGATCCGCCGTGACATTGCGAATGCAGTTGCCGGAGGTCTGCATGGCATGCATCTCAACCGTCGCAAGTTCGGCAAGCACATCCGGCATGTCGGAGAGCTTCGGCCAGTTGAACTGCAGGTTCTGGCGGGTCGTGAAGTGGCCGTAGCCGCGGTCGTAGGTGCGGGCGATATGGGCGAGCATGCGCATCTGACGCGAGGAGAGCGTGCCGTAGGGGATGGCGATGCGCAGCATGTAGGCATGGAGCTGCAAATAGACACCGTTCATCAGGCGCAGCGGCTTGAACGCATCCTCGGCAAGCTCACCGGACAGACGGCGCTGGACCTGGTCGCGAAACTGCTCGACGCGCTCGGCGACAAAGGCGTGGTCAAATTCGTCGTAACGGTACATCAGCTTCCTCAGACTGCAATGAATTCGGGATCGGCCGGCTTATAGCCCGGCGCATAATCCATGGTCGGGCCCTGGGCGCGGATGCGCTCGCGAAGGCGCAGTGGCCATAGAACTCCGTTGTTTTCCTGAACTTCGATGACGGCCACGTCAACGACCTTGTTGTCGGCATAGGATTTCTTGCCGATCTCTTCCAGAGCCGTCACGGCCTCGGCATGGCGGGCGACGAGCGCATTCTGCAGCGAGGTTACCCATTCGCCGCTGGCGTCAAGCCAGACGGCCACGCCGTCCGTCAGCCTGTTTGCGGTCAGAACCTTGTCGACCATGTTCAGCTCCTTGCAAATTCCGGCGCGGTCGCCTTATGGCGCACCAGTGGCTCGGACAGTTCGAAATTAGCGCCTGCGACAGCATCGCCGATAATGACCATGACCGGCCCGGTCAACTCGTCACGATGCTGCAAGTCGGGAAGATCGCGCAGAATGCCGTGCAGTAGGCGACGGTCCGCACGGCTGGCATTCTCGACGACGGCAACGGTCGTCTCGGCAGGAAGCCCAGCGCTCATCAGCCGCTCGGAGACCGAGGCTGCGACGGTACGTCCCATATAGACGGCGATCGTCGCGCCGGACACGGCAAGGCTTGCCCAATCGGGCAGCACGTCACCGGTCAGATCATGCCCGGTCGTGAAGACCAGCGACGAGGCAACGCCGCGCAGCGTCAGCGGCAGCTCGAAATCGGCCGCAGCGGCGAAAGCGGAAGTGATGCCCGGAACGACCTCGTAGCCGATGCCCGCGGCACGCAGCGCCGCCATCTCTTCCCCTGCCCGCCCATAGACCAGCGGATCGCCGGATTTCAGGCGCACGACGCGCTTGCCCTGGCGTCCAAGCTGGACAAGCAGATCGTTGATCTCTTCCTGCGATTTCGAATGGCAACCCTTGCGCTTGCCGACCGCAAGGCGCTCGGCATCGCGGCGGCCCATATCGACGATCGCCTGCGGCACCAGTGCATCGAAAACGATGACGTCGGCTTCCATCATCACGCGCTGGGCGCGCAAGGTCAGCAGATCTTCCGCTCCAGGACCGGCACCGACGAGCCAGACGCGGCCGTCAACCCTTTTCGTCGGGCGCAGGAGGCCGTTTGCGGCACGCCGCGCTTCGGGAAGATTGCCGTTTGCAACGGCGTCCGCCACTCGACCAGAGAAGAAGCGGCGCCAGAAGACCCTTCTGGCCACGCCGCGCGGAACGCAATGTTCGACGGTCCTGCGGTAGCTCGTCGCAAGATCGGCCAGGCGGCCGAGCGACGGAGAAAGCAACTGATCGACCTGCGCACGGATCATCTGGGCGAGCACCGGACCTGCACCTTCCGTGCCGATCGCAACGGCGACCGGCGCGCGATTGACGAGAGCGGGGGTGAAGAAATCGCAATAGTCCGGCTGGTCTACTGCGTTGGCCGGAATTCTGACCGCCCGGGCAGCTTCCACGACCGCGCGATCTTCGGCAGCATTGCCGGTTGCAGCAAAAACAAGAGTCGCACCGTCCACCTGCTGGGGCGAGAAAGCACCACGAACCGTTTCGATGCGATTGGAAATCAGGAACGAATGATAATCAGCCTCGGGATGGTCGGCATAAGCAACAACGCGAGCGCGCGTGTTCAGCAGGAGGCGCACCTTTGCGAAGGCCTCGTCTCCATTGCCGAAAACGGCTGCGATCCGCCCTTCCACACGGAAGAATGCGGGAAACACCGATAGCTGTTCGCTGCTGGAAGGCATTATCATTCCACTTCGAAGTTGGCCGACTATGCCTTTTAAGGTCAACGGATTGAAGAAACAGAAATTCGAAAGCCCCGCTGAGCGCGTATTCTTTTGCTCGCCTTCTCAAGGATTTGAGAAAAGTCGCCCGGTCGTTTGAAAATGCTGCTGCAGGGCATCAAAGGTGGTGACAAATGCGCAGAATCGGCGGGATCATGCATTTCGCTTCTCGGTGGCAAACGGTAAACTGCAAGAAACAGGAGAACACCATGCCGGAAAAGACGATTGCCTCCCGTCTTCTCGAAGTCATCGAGGAGCATATCCTGCCGATCACGGAACTCGGCGTTTCCGAGGGCAACAAGGTCTTCGGCGCGGCAATCCTGCGTAAATCCGACCTAGCGCTGGTCGTCGCGGAAACGAACAACGAACTCGAAAATCCGCTATGGCATGGCGAAGTCCACACACTGAAGCGCTTTTACGAGCTCTCCGACAAGCCTTCGACTAAGGAGCTCATCTTTATCTCGACGCACGAGCCCTGCAGCATGTGCATGTCGGCGATCACCTGGGCGGGTTTCGATAATTTCTATTATTTCTTCAGCCATGTGGATTCACGCGACAGCTTTGCCATCCCACATGATCTGAAGATTCTGAAGGAGGTCTTCGGCCTCGAACCAGGCGGATACCGGCGTCACAACGCGTTCTGGAACAGTTTTGCGATCGCCGATCTCATCGAAGCCGAGGACGAACCGCTGAAAACCAATCTGAAAACGCAGGCCGCCAGCATCAAGGCCCGCTACGATGCGCTGTCCGACACCTATCAGGCGTCCAAAGACGCTAATGCCATCCCGTTGAACTGAGATATCATGGAAGCTTCAAAAGATATTTCGCGCCTGATCGAGATCATGGCTGCACTGCGCGATCCGGAAACCGGCTGCCCCTGGGACACCGTCCAAACCTTCGAAACGATCAAGCCCTATACGATTGAGGAAGCCTACGAGGTCTCCGATGCGATCGAACGCAACGACATGGACGATCTTTGCGAGGAGCTTGGCGACCTGTTGCTCCAAGTCGTTTTCCATGCCCGTATGGCCGAGGAAGCCGGCGAATTCACCTTCGGCGACGTCGTCGAAGCCATCACGCGCAAGATGATCCGCCGCCATCCGCATGTCTTCGCGCGATCCGATGCAGACACGCCGGAACTCGTCAAGAAGCAGTGGGACGAGATCAAGCAGGCGGAGAAACACGAGCGTGCCGAAAGGCGCGTAAGGCGCGGCGTTTCCGAAGATTTCAAAGCAGGTTTTCTTGGCTCCGTGCAGCGGAGCTTCCCCGCGCTCACAGAAGCGCTGAAACTACAGGAACGCGCCGCAAAGGTCGGCTTCGACTGGTCGGCTCCAGAGCCCATCCTCGACAAGATCGAGGAAGAGATCGGCGAGCTTCGTGTCGCACTCAAAGAGGGCAATCACGCGAAGGTCAGCGATGAACTCGGCGATCTGATCTTCGCCATTGCGAATATCGGCCGGCATGTACAGGCCGATCCCGAGCAGGCGCTTCGCGGTACGAACACCAAATTCAGGCGGCGATTCAATCACATCGAGAAAACACTTGAAGCAGATGGCGAAACGCTGGAAGCGGCTACGCTGGAGCGCATGGAGGAAATCTGGCAGGCCGCCAAGGCGATCGAGCGGTCGGTCGCGGGGAATGACATCTCCGCGGCTAGAGCAGATTCGACTTATTCCGGGTCATAACCGGACGCTTCGAAATAATGTCGGATTCCTCGGTGGCGAACGCAGAGAGGCAATCGGCGACGACGGACCAGAGTTCATCGATGGTTCTGGCCGCGGCCCTTCTCAGGAGGGCCTTGAGCTTTGAGAAGGCCATCTCGATGGGGTTGAAGTCCGGCGAGCATGGCGGCAGGAACAGGATCTGCGCTCCGACGTTCTCGACCGCCTCGCGCACGCCGCTGATCTTGTGGGCCGGCAGGTTGTCCATGACCACGATGTCGCCAGGGCGAATTTCGGGAGCGAGCACCTGCTCTGCATAGGCGAGGAAGGCTGCACCGTTCATCGGCCCGTCGAGCACCATCGGCGCGGTCATGCCCGACAGCTCTGATCGACGAAGCGCCGGCCGGCATCCACCGACGCCGCCTCTATGACGAAGAACTCGTGACGCTCATGCGGGTGCATCACCCTGCGCTCGCCGGAAAACTCACGCTCGACCGCTTTCTGGCGCTTGAGCATATCGTGGTGAGCGTCACCGGCGTCGGGCCTGCACCTGTCGATGAGGTGCTTGCGCGGATGGGGCGAAAGCGACGGATGAAGCTGCGCGTGCCGAACTTCTTCGCGGCGGTCGAGATCGCCGCTCGCTCCGACCTCATCATGACCCTGCCGTCGAGCCTGGCACGAGCGGCCACCAACATGAGGCGCTTCGTATCGTTGCCGCCGCCCCTCGATCTTGGGAGTTTCGCGATGAGCCTCGTTTGGCACGCGCCACCAAGACGCGCCCAGGCACATCTGGTTGAGACGTGCCATTGTCACGGCGGCGATGGATATGTCATCGGTGATTGAAGTTGGAAGCTGAGGCCACAAAGCGGGCCATCTGTCGCACAACTCCTCAAACCGACTCCGTGTTCATCGAAGATGCTCTAGCGTCGAGGGTCGACGCTCATTCGTCGAATCTGCCGCCTTCGGCATAGCTGCGCGAAGGCAAAGCCGCAGGGGCCTGAAGGACGTCGCCTTTGCGGGATGGATCTGCTGAATGCCTGCCCTTTGCCACCAGCGTCCATCATACTCTCCTCACAGGCAGCCAGCCACCGGTGCGCGGCAAATGACTCACATGCCACGAGACAAGTGTCTCCTGCACCAGAGACTTGAGCGCTGGATCCCATCGACAGGCGTAGGAATGAGGGCAAGGATACAAGGCGACACCAAACAGCGCCGAACCGTCTTTTCATCCGCAACGGACACCGGGTCTCGAATTTGCCTAGAAGTGATCAGCTGTCAGGCTTTTTGCTATTCCCAGTCTTCCTTCTGCGGCTTCGGGCCGTCGCCCATGCGCCGTTCCAATTCGGCGGCTTCGCTTTCGGCGAGCCTTACATCGAGCGTCACCGTGCCGTCTTCATTGTCTTCTCGGCCGTCGACGATCGAATGTTCGTAAAGCCAGGGTAGCAGCGCCAACTTGCCCAAAGGCAGCTTAATCGTCGTCGCGGTCATCACCCCGGAAAGGCGCTTGCTGATTTCCTGCATCAGGTGATCGATGCCCTCGCCGCTGATGGCCGAAACAGCGATCACGTTTTCGGCGCCTGCAACCTTCTGCACCATCGCGTCATGCGTTTCCGGTTCGAGAAGGTCGATCTTGTTCCAGACTTCGATGATGCGTCGTGCGCCTTCGGCATCGTCGATACCGAGATCATTCAGGATGCGCATCACGTCTGCGCTCTGCGCCTGATTGTCGGCATCCGACATATCGCGGACGTGGAGGATCAGATCGGCTTCCAGCACCTCTTCGAGCGTTGCGCGGAAGGCGGCGACAAGATGCGTCGGCAGGTCGGAGATGAAGCCGACGGTGTCCGACAGGATAACAGTCCGGCCATGCGGCAGCTTCATGCGGCGAAGCGTCGGGTCGAGCGTTGCGAAGAGCATGTCCTCTGCAAGCACGCCTGCGCCGGTAATGCGGTTGAAGAGCGTCGACTTGCCGGCATTGGTGTAGCCCACCAGTGCCACGATCGGATGCGGTACCTTCTTGCGCTTGGCTCGATGCAACTGACGGGTGCGCACAACCTGCTCCAGCTCGCGCTCCAGCTTGATGATCCGATCCTGCAGCAGACGACGGTCGGCTTCGATCTGCGTTTCGCCCGGGCCGCCCATGAAGCCGCCGCCGCCGCGCTGGCGTTCAAGGTGGGTCCAGCTGCGGACCAGACGGCCCTTCTGATAGTTCAGATGCGCGAGATCAACCTGCAGCGTGCCTTCCTTCGTGGAGGCGCGGCGGCCGAAGATTTCTAGGATCAGCCCCGTGCGGTCGATGACCTTGGCATTCCACTCCTTCTCGAGATTGCGCTGCTGCACCGGCGTCAGCGGGTGATCGACGATTACCAGGCCGGAATCATCCTCATCGAGCTGCACCTTGATTTCCTCGATCTTGCCGGTGCCGAGCAGCGTGGCCGGACGCGGTTCTGAGATCGGTACGATCGCGCCGTTGACCACATCCAGATCGATTGCCTCTGCGAGACCGGTCGCTTCCTCAAGGCGGCTCTCCGGTGAGCGGGTCGCAGCTCCTTCGATGGGCGCACTCTTACTCCGCGCCTGCCTGAGCACAGGCACGACGACGGTCGCCCGCATATCATCCCGAAGTCTCTGAGCCTCCGGGATGATGGAATCATTCCTGGTATCGCGTGTCGAAATGACTGCTGACCCTGTTAGGACGCTGCTTCTTCGCTCTCGAACATCTGCATGGGCTGACCCGGCATGATCGTTGAGATCGCGTGTTTATACACGAGTTGCGAATGGCCGTCACGGCGAAGAAGAACGCAGAAATTGTCGAAAGAAGTGACAACGCCCGTGAGCTTTACGCCGTTAATGAGAAAAATTGTGAGAGAAATCTTTTGTTTGCGAACAGTATTGAGAAATAAGTCCTGCAAATTCTGAGAACGTTCCGCCATCGCGCCGCTTCTTTCTTTATTGCCGGCTTGATCTAGCCGGTGAATATTAATCAACCTCTCCTGAAAGACGGATGGTAACCCTCATCCCTTCCGTCCAGCAAATCTTGGTATCAAATCGCAATCTTTTCCGCAACGTCGAAAAATGCTTCTCGAATATTCTGCGAGATCGTACCGGGGTGACCGTTGGCGATCGTCTGCCCGTCGATGGAAACGACGGGAAAACAAATGCTTGTGGCAGCCGTGATGAACACCTCGCGTGCCGCCAGCATTTCGGCGACGGTGAAGTTCCGCTCGGCGATCCTGAGGTCAAGCTTCAACGCGACATCCATCAGCGTCGTGCGCGTGATGCCACGCAGAATGCCATGTTCGGCAGGGCGCGTGATCAAGGTGCCGTCGGCGTCGACCATCCAGACATTGGTCGCGGCACCTTCTTTCACGCAGCCGTTGGCATCGACATAGATGGCCTCCTGGGCGCCGGCTTCCTTCGCCTGCTGGCGGACCAGGGCATTCGAAAGAAGACCGACCGTCTTGATGTCAACCCGATCCCAGCGATTGTCCGGAACGGTAATCGCCTTGATGCCGTTTGCGTTTTTCTTCGCGATGACCGCAGGATCGGTGCTTTTGGCCGTGATGACCAGCGAAGGCTTGGTGCCTTCGGCCGGAAAGACATGGTCGCGGCGCGCCACGCCGCGTGTCACTTGCAGATAGAACAGGCCGTTGCGTACCTTGTTGCGGCGCGCCGTCTCACGAATCACAAGGATCATGGCCTGGCGGCTCATCGGCCAGGCGATACGCAACTCGCCAAGCGAGCGGTTCAAGCGGTCGAGATGGCGCGTGATATCAACTATGTAGCCGTGACGTATTTCGCAGACCTCGTAGACGCCGTCCGCGAACTGGTAGCCTCGGTCTTCGATATGTACCATCGCATCGGCGTGCTGCACGTAGCGGCCATTTACATAGGAAATTCTCGGCATGGAAAACCTGGATCTAAGGCAATGAGATGGAAAACCGGCGCAGAAAACTGCGCCGGAGCAATCAGACCCCGAGCGACTTCAGCTTACGGTGAAGCGCCGAGCGCTCCATCCCAACGAATTCCGCGGTGCGCGAGATATTGCCGCCAAAGCGGTTGATCTGCGCGATCAGATAATCCTTCTCGAACATCTCGCGTGCTTCGCGCAGCGGAAGCGTCATGATGTGGTAGTCGTTCTTGGCAGACACCTTGGGCAGCATGTCGCCGAGGTCCGTCGGCAGCATGTCGGCTGTGATCGGTGCATCCGGGCCATCTGAGCGTGCAAGAATCATCAGGCGTTCGATATTGTTGCGCAGCTGGCGGATGTTGCCTGGCCAGTCATGAGCCTGCAGGACCGCCATTGCATCGTCGCCGATACGGCGCAGGCGGATGCCCGCCTGCTCGGAAATCTGACGCATCAACTGATCGACAAGGAACGGGATGTCCTCCCGACGTTCCGCCAATGCCGGCACTCGCACGGGGACGACCGCGAGGCGATGGTAAAGATCCTCGCGGAACCAGCCTTCGGCGATGCGGCTTTCCAGATTGTAAGCCGTCGAAGAGATGATACGGACATCCACCTTCACGCGCTTCGATCCGCCGACGCGCTCGAACTGCTGGTCCACAAGCACGCGTAGGATCTTGTTCTGCGTCTCGCGCGGCATTTCGCCGACTTCATCAAGATAGAGTATGCCGCGGTGGGCCTCTTCCAGCGCCCCGGTCTTGCGCGCTTGGCCAGGGGAGCCTTCGGTCCCGAAGAGGGCGACTTCCATGCGGTCCGGCGTAATGTTCGCAGCATTCAAAGCCACGAACGGCCCGTTAGCGCGCGCCGACTTCTTGTGGATCATCCGCGCAACCAGCTCCTTGCCGGAGCCGGATGCGCCGAAGATCATGATGCGGCTGTTGGTCGGCGCGACCTTTTCGATCGTCTGGCGAAGCTGCGAGACCGCGACCGAAGTGCCGATCAGTTCGACGGCGTCGCCTGCGCGCCGCTTCAGCTCGGATACCTCCCGCTTCAGCTTCGAGTTTTCCAGCGCGCGTTCGGCAATCAGGATCAGGCGATCAGCCTTGAAGGGCTTTTCGATGAAATCGAAGGCGCCGCGTTTGATGGCGGAAACAGCCGTTTCGATATTGCCGTGGCCCGAAATCATGACGACCGGGATGTCGGGATGGCGCGTCTTAATCTCGTCCAGCAATGAGAGACCGTCGAGTTTGCTGCCCTGCATCCAGATATCCAGGAAAATCAGGCGCGGCGCGCGATCGGAAATCGCGGCGAGCGCGCTGTCGCTGTCATGCGCGGTACGCGTCTCGTGTCCTTCATCAGAGAGGATGCCGGAGACGATCTCGCGAATATCATGCTCATCATCGACGACGAGAATATCAGAGGCCATACACACTTTCCTTGTCATTTGACGCCGGGGCGGCGGGAACCGGCTCGAGACGCGGCAGATGCACGCGGATCATGGCCCCCCTTCCCTGGTCGAAATCGGCGGGCGCATCATGCAGTTCCAACTGCCCACCATGCTCTTCAATGATCTTCTTGACGATTGCCAGGCCAAGGCCAGTGCCCTTCTCCCGCATCGTCATGTAGGGCTCAAGGATGCTGTGCCGGTTTTCCACCGGCAGTCCCCGGCCGTTGTCGATGACGTCGACCGTGAAGCGGTCGCGGCTCTCGTCCAACGACGCCCTTACGAGAACTTTCCGTTGATCGCGCTCACCACTCGGGACAGCCTCAATGGATTCGACCGCATTCTTGATTAGGTTTCCGAATGCCTGGCCCAGCATGCGGCTGTCGAACTGGCCCTCCAGCGGTTTCTCGCCGAATTCCTGCAGGAAGCTCACATGCGTATTGCCCATCTCACGCAGGAAGATGGCATCGCGAAGAATATTGCGCAGATCGGTCTGTTCCTTCGTCGGCTTGGGCATGCGCGCAAAAGCCGAGAACTCGTCCACCATGCGGCCGATATCGCCAACCTGCCGGATAATCGTATCGGTACACTGATCGAAGACCGTGCGATCCTCCTGATTGATTTGCTTTCCGTAACGGCGCTGAATGCGCTCGGCGGAGAGCTGGATCGGCGTCAGAGGGTTCTTAATCTCATGGGCGATGCGCCTTGCCACGTCGCCCCAGGCCGTCGAGCGCTGCGCAATTACGAGATCGGTAATGTCGTCGAGGGTGATCACGTAGGAATCGCTCGTATCGCGAACTTCCTCGCGGGTGACCTGCACGCTCAGCGTTCGCACCGTTCCACCGCGCACGAGGGCAATCTGTTTGCGGAAATCACCGCGGTAGCGCGATGCGGCTTCGGTCAGCACCTGGTCGACTTCTGGAGCAATTTCATTCAACTGCTTCCCGAGCATCTCGCGCGCCGGCTGCGACATCAGCGTCTCGGCAGAACTGTTGACGATGGTGATCCGCCGGTCGCTCTCGACGCCAATCACTGCGGCGGTCACACCCGACAGCACGGCCTCGATGAAGCGGCGGCGGTCGTCGACCTCGTCCTTCGCCTCCAAAATCTCGTCACGCTGCGTGCGGATTTCCGAAATCATCTTGTTGAACGTGCGGGACAGGTTTGCAACGTCGCCATCGACCGCATGAACCGGCACGACGATATCCATGTTGCCGGACGCCACGCTGTCGGCCGCCGTGATCAGCAGGCGGATCGGGCGGACGATCCGGTCGGCAACGGCAATAGCTGTCCAGATCGCCGCAAGCAGCACGATCAGGGCAAAACCGATATAGAGAACCGCGAACGCAATCTGCAGCGAGACGCGGCCCGCCTCCATCGAGCGATATTCCGTCGCATTCTCCTCCATCATGCGCATTGCGCCCATGACCTTCGGATCGACGGCGCGCACGGTGTAGAGGAACGCGCTTGGAATCTGCTCGAGTTTGATGATGGCGCCGACAAGGTTGGTAACGCCCGGCGGAATGAGCGTCGGCTGGCCGGCGGCGGCTTTCTGCAGGGCATCCTGCGGGATCGCGGGTAACGGCTTCTCGGTCTTGATATCCGCCTGAACGATGACCGTGCCGTCGCTTTCAACTAGGAATGCGCCCAGCAGCCCGCGGCCCCGCGCCTGACGCGTCATCAACTCGCCAAAGCCCGTGCGGTCGAGGTTGTAAAGCACCCGGTTGCGTTCCAGGTCGTTCGCCATGGAGATGGTCTGGCCCTGCAGATAACTGGCGTTCTCCATCATGTAGGCCTGGCCGATATTGCGCGACGAACTGACGATGGATTGCGTGCGCAGCGCGAACCAGCGGTCGAGCCCGGCGTTCAGCGTGATACTTGCAAAGATCGCCACCAGGATCGCCGGCGTGATGGCGACGATAGAGAACAGGACGACGATCCGAATGTGCAAACGGGCAGCGGCGCGGCCGCGCGTGCGAGCTTTGAGCAACCGCGCAACTTCGCGTCCGATCAGCGCTATCAGTGCAAGCACGAAGAAGGAATTTACCACGACTGACGTGATGACGACCCGGGTCGTCGGGTCGATCGGCGTCACACCCAGCAGAATGAATAGCGTCAGCGTCGCGCAGAGCAACGCGCCGCCGGCCAGGACAAGACCCGGCAGCGCAAACAGCGCCCGGCGATCGGTAACGGTCGAGACCGTATCGCTATCTGCCGCAGGCGGTGCCGCATCCTGCTTCATAAAGTCATCACTCCAAGCGGCAGAAGCCGGTATGTCACGGTTCATCGATTGGATATGATCGCCATGCATGCAAAGCCCCCGGCGTCTCAGCCTTCTGCTGAAACGGCGCCGGACAGCCTGAAACATGAGCTTCAGCAGCCTCAATGCGATGGCGAAGTCCAAACCCTATGCGTGACCTTTAAGCAACGCATTGTGGCGAAAATGCAACGCGGCCCACAGCCTGTCAAGCTGTTCGAGAGCTTCTGTAAACGGAGACGCCGAGTTCGCGGATCTTTTTGCGCAGCGTATTGCGGTTGAGTCCGAGCAAATCCGCCGCTTTGATCTGGTTGCCGCGCGTGGCCGTCAATGCGGCGAGGATCAGCGGATATTCCAGTTCCGTCAGCACCCGGTCGTAAAGGCCCGGAGGCGGCAGATTATCGCCGAAACTTGCGAAATAAGTCCGCATGTTTTCTTCGACTGCCTGGGCAATCGACATCGATCCCGCACGGATCGGCCCCTTGTCGATCGGGCTGTCCGGTACGTCGGAACGAAGCTCGGATTCGATTATCTCTCGGGTGATCACATCCTGTGGATAAAGTGCCACCAAGCGGCGGATAAGGTTCTCCAACTCGCGCACGTTGCCCGGCCATGCGTAGGCCTTCATCAGCTCGATTGCTTCCTGGTCAAACCGCTTGGTACCGAGCCCTTCCTTTTCGGCCTGCTGGATGAAGTGCCGAACCAGGTCCGGAATATCCTCGGCGCGGTCGCGCAACGGCGGAAGCCGCAGCGGCACGACGTTCAAGCGGTAATAGAGGTCCTCGCGGAAGAGCCCCTGGTTGATCGCCTGCTTCAGATCCTTGTTGGTCGCTGCGACGATGCGGACGTCCGTGCGGATCGGCGTACGCCCGCCGACAGTCGTATATTCGCCCTGCTGCAGGACGCGCAAAAGACGCGTTTGTGCGTCCATCGGCATATCGCCGATTTCATCGAGGAAGAGCGTGCCGCCTTCGGCCTGCTCGAAGCGGCCGGTGGAACGGGTCTGAGCCCCGGTAAAGGCGCCCTTTTCGTGGCCGAAGAGCTCGGATTCGATGAGGTCACGAGGGATGGCCGCCATGTTGATCGCCACAAACGGTCCGTTGCGGCGCTTGCCGTAATCGTGCAGCGCGCGGGCCACAAGCTCTTTGCCGGTGCCGGATTCGCCCGTGATCATCAGCGTCAGGTCGGTCTGCATCAGGCGGGCGAGGACGCGATAGATTTCCTGCATGGCCGCGGAACGGCCGACAAGCGGCATGCCGTCCTGCATGTCTTCGTCGAGCTTTGCTGGCTTCTTCTTCGGCTCCGCGAGCGCGCGACCGATAATCCCGATGAGTTCAGTCAGGTCGAAGGGCTTTGGAAGATAGTCGTAAGCGCCCTTCTCAGAGGCTTTGATGGCCGTCATGAAGGTGTTCTGCGCGCTCATGACGAGCACCGGCAACTCGGGACGAGCCTTCTTGATTCTCGGCAGCAGATCGAAGGCATTCTCGTCCGGCATCACCACGTCAGTCACGACCAGATCGCCCTCGCCAGCCGAAACCCAGCGCCAGAGCGTGGCGGCATTGGAGGTGATGCGAACATCATAACCTGCACGGCTGAGCGCCTGGTTTAGCACGGTACGGATGGCCGCGTCATCATCCGCGACGAGGATCGTTGCTGTCATCGAGAAGTTCCTGTTGGGTTTGCAATTGCCGCATCATCGGCCGAAGCATCCTTGGAAGCCGGCATAAGGACGCGGAACGTCGTCTTGTTGTTCTGGCTGTCGCATTCGATGATGCCGCCGTGATCGCCGATGATCTTGGCCACAAGTGCAAGGCCGAGGCCGCTGCCGTTCGTCTTCGTGGTGATGAACGGATCGAAGAGATGCGGCAGCAAGTCGGACGGCACGCCGGGACCGTTGTCCTGCACGCAGAACTCCAGCGGCAGAGAGATTTTCTCGCGCGTTCCGGCGACAGAAAGGCGGATGCCGGGGCGATAGGCCGTCGTCAGCATGATCTCGCCGTCCTGCCGGTCTCCGACTGCTTCGGCTGCATTCTTCACGAGGTTGAGGAAGACCTGCACGAGTTGATCGCGGTTGGCGTAAACTGCTGGCAGCGACGGGTCGTAGTTCTCGGTGATGCGGATGTGCCGGGCAAAGCCTGCCTTTGCCACCGCCTTCACATGGTCGAGCACCGAATGGATGTTGACGGGCAGACGATCGACAGGGCGTTCGTCTGAGAAGACCTCCATGCGATCGACCAGCGATACGATGCGGTCGGTCTCGTCGCAGATGAGCCTCGTCAGCGCGCGGTCCTCATCGACGACCGACTGCTCGAGAAGCTGGGCGGCTCCACGAATGCCGGAGAGCGGATTCTTGATTTCGTGGGCGAGCATGGATGCAAGGCCCGTCACCGACCGGGCGGCCGCTCGGTGCGTCAGCTGACGGTCGATCTTGTCGGCCATCGAACGCTCCTGGAACACCACGACGACGGAGCCGGGCTCGCTGATCACCGGCGCGACGTAGATATCGACCAACTTGTCCTGGCCAAGACGGGGCGAACTCAGGTCGACGCGGTATTCATTGACCGGCGCCCTGCGCTCCCGCACCTGATCGATGAGGGCCAGTAGTGGGCTTCCAAACGGAATGAAGGTGGAAATCTTGTAGCGGGCGAGGTGCGACGCGCTGGCGCCGAAAAACGATTCCGCCTCCCAATTCGCGAAGGCGATCAAGCCCGCCTCGTCGACCATCACCACGGGATTCTGGATCGCGTTCAGCACTGCCATCGCAACGCCACCGGTATGATCGGCTTGAACCTTGTCCATCATGCCGCCTCCCGGCTTCTTGAAATTTCCACACCGGCCGCCAGCGCATCGCGAAGGCGCGAGACAACTTCTGCCCGTGTATGCGATGTCATGATTGCCGCCTTCTGCGAAACCGGCAGCAACGGTGCGAAACGCTCCAGATACCAGCCCAAGTGTTTGCGGGCATGGCGGATAGCCATCGCTTCGCCATAGAAATCCAGCATCATTTCGTAGTGCTCGACCACAATATCCGGAATTTTCTCCGGCGACGGCGCGGCTGCGCCAGCCAGCACGCCTGCATGCCATGGCCGCCCCTGACAACCCCGACCGATCATCACCGCATCAGCGCCCGAGCGGCGAAGGATCTCCTGCGCATCTGCCTGTGTGTCGACATCGCCGTTTGCGATCAGTGGAACCGAAATTGCGTTTCGAACGGCGCGGATCGCGTCCCAATCCGCCTTGCCTTCGTAAAACTGCATGCGCGTGCGGCCATGAATGGTGATCAGCTTTACCCCTGCATCTTCGGCACGCTTGGCGATCTCTGGTGCATTAATCGAATTGTCGTCCCAGCCGAGCCGCATCTTCAGCGTCACCGGAATATCGACCGCCTTCACGGTTGCCTCGATAAGGCTCAGCGCATGATCCGGATCGCGCATCAGCGCCGAGCCGGAATACCCGCCGATCACCTTCTTGGCCGGGCAACCCATGTTGATGTCTATGATGTCGGCGCCGCTATCGGCGGCGATCTTGGCCGCCAGCGCCATCCAATGCGCCTCACGGCCGGCGAGCTGCACCATATGCGGCCTGAAGCCGGCAGCCCTCAGGCGAGACCATGATTCGGCCGTGTTGTTCACGAGCTCCCTGCTCGCTACCATCTCGGTTACAACAAGGCCCGCGCCGTGGCGCCAGGCGAGTTGCCTGAAAGGCATGTCGGTGACGCCGGACATCGGCGCCAGCACAACGCGGTTGCGCACGGAGACATTTCCGATCTGCAAGGGCGCCGCAAGATTTATAGGATGCAATTGATTATCTTTCAGGCACACGATACTGCTGCACTATTTTTAGCCATACTAAAGGGGCTTGCCAAGAGGCTTCGGTGAGAATTGATATTTTTTGGGCAGATGCTGGAAAGCAAACTGCGAAGGCGATAGAGCAGTCATGCCGCTTTCCGCACATTTTTAGGGATTTATGCCGCAAATGCATTCGAAGCAACCGATCTCGGCTGGAATTGTCATCGTTGCCGCCGGCCGCGGCGAGCGGGCGGGCTCGCTCGAGGAAGGTCCGAAGCAATACCGCTTGATCGGCGGAAAGCCGGTTATCACGCATACGCTTGAAAACTTCATGACATGGGAGCACGCCGCCCAAATCGTCGTCGTCACCCATCCTGACGACGACGCGCTGGTCGCAAAGGCATTTAGCGAAGTGTTGTCCGCCACGCCGATCGAAGCCGTTCACGGCGGTGCGACGCGACAGCAGTCTGTTCTCGCCGGACTGAGGCACCTGAAAAACAAAGGCATTACGCATGTCCTCATTCATGACGCCGTTCGCCCCTTCTTCGACCACCAGCTTCTCGATCGCATTGCCGATGCCTTGGCCGGCGGTGCGCCGGCGGTCCTGCCCGCAATGCCTGTTGCCGACACGCTGAAGCGGGCTGACAGTACGGGCACGGTTCTGGAAACGGTGTCGCGCGAGCATCTTTTCGCAGCCCAGACGCCGCAATCTTTCGTCTACGACACCATCCTCTCGGCGCATGAAAGGGCAAGCGAGATCGGCCGCACGGATTTCACAGACGATGCATCAATCGCCGAATGGGCGGGGATTCCCGTGACGATCGTCGAAGGTGCTGCCGACAACGTGAAACTGACGGTCAAACGGGATATCGCCCTTGCCGACGACCGGCTTTCGTCGTCGCATCTGCCCGACGTGCGCACCGGCAACGGCTACGATGTGCATCAATTGGAAGCCGGCGATGGGGTCACGCTCTGCGGCGTCTTCATCCCGCACGACCAGCGGCTCAAGGGCCATTCGGATGCGGACGTCGCGCTGCATGCCCTGACGGACGCGCTGCTTGCGACCTGCGGCGCAGGCGATATCGGCGATCACTTCCCGCCTTCGGATCCACAATGGAAGGGGGCCGCGTCGCGCATCTTCCTCGAACATGCGGCGAAGATCGTGCGCGATCGCGGCGGCACGATCATGAATGCCGACGTCTCGCTGATTGCCGAAGCGCCGAAAGTCGGCCCGCACCGCGACGCGATGCGGACCAATCTCTCCGAATTTCTGGGTATCTCGATCGACCGCTGCTCAGTGAAGGCCACGACGAACGAGACGATCGGCTTTGTCGGCCGCCGCGAGGGCATTGCGGCGATCGCAACCGTGACCGTCGTCTATCGCGGAGCAAAGGGGTAAACATGTTCACCGCCGACATTCTCTCGCTCGCGGAGAACATCGTCCGCGATTTCACGACGGCAAAGAGAATGATCTCAACTGCTGAATCCTGCACCGGGGGGCTGATCGCCGGCGCGCTCACCGAAATCTCCGGCTCCTCGGCAGTTGTCGATCGCGGTTTCGTCACCTATACCAATACCGCTAAGATCGAGATGCTCGGCGTTCAGGAACGCACCCTCGAAAGCTTCGGCGCCGTTTCCGAGGAGACTGCGCTGCAGATGGCGCACGGCGCCCTTTTCCGTTCCCGCGCCGACGTCGCGGTCGCCGTGACGGGGATTGCCGGGCCGAGCGGGGGCTCGCCACAAAAGCCGGTCGGACTGGTTCATCTGGTGGCGAAATCGCGCACCGGCCCCCTCATCCGCCGCAAGATGCTCTATGGAGATATTGGCCGCGAAAAGGTCCGTCTTGCATCCGTACAGACCGCGCTGGAAATGCTGATCGAACTCCAGGAAAACCGGGCCTAATCTTGCGCTTGGAACAAAGAGCACTGGCGCCCGTTCCTATGCCGGATTTCATTCCGCAAGGGGTTACGTCGATGAGATATCTGGCCGCAATGGGAGTTGCTTTGAGCCTGGGCTGCGTATCGGCTGCCGAGGCCCCGTCAAACTATCAGACATATCATGGGATCCGCGTCGATTCCGACCCGGTCTTGCTGGCGAAATACGACCGGGCGCTTGGATATTGCCGGTACGAGGCGTTGTCGTGGCGAAGAGGGTCGCCCAATCCGTACAGCCTCGTTTACAACGCGGCCCTGAGAAGTTGCTTGTCCCGGCGAAACTTTATTGATCGGGGGGCATATGCCTATCCGGCAAATCGATACTTCGATCACTTCTTCGATCGGTAAGGCTGTCAGGACACGGCCGTCTGACGGCTACCGGTAGATCGCTTCCGCCCTCTTTTCGAAAGCCTCGGAAAACATGCGGAAGGCGCGGTCGAACATCGAGCCCATCAGCGCACCGAGGATCCGACTCTTGAACTCGTAGTCGATGAAGAAATGGATGGTGCAGCCGTCACCGGCGGCCTCCTCGAAGCGCCAGCGATTGTCGAGATACCGGAACGGCCCGTCGATATATTTGACGTCGATGAAACGCTCCCCCTTGTTGAGCAGCACCTGCGTCGTGAAGGTCTCGCGGATCGCCTTGTAGCCGACGGTCATGTCGGCAATCAGCAAAATCTTGCCGTCGCGCTCCTTGCTGCTGCGTATGCTCAGGCCTTCGCAGAGTGGCAGGAATTCCGGATAGCGCTCCACATCGGCCACGAGGTCGAACATCTGATCGGCGGAGTGCGGGACGCGGTGATGCGTTTCAAATTGCGGCATGATCGGCAGTTAAGCGGGAGAACCGAGAAGATCAAGAAGCTCGCGCATCTGACGGCGTGATTTTAGCTGGAGAACCGGGACATCGGGGCCGTGGGCGGCTATGGCCGCGAGAACCATGGGCGAATGCTTCTTTTCGAAATCCCAGATGTAGCGCAGGAATTCGAGATCGACCTTCTCCCGACAGCCCGGCGTCATTTCCGGCCGTGTACGCCCAATCCACTTCAGCCAGCGGCTGACGGCGCCCCAAACGCATATCAGACGTGGCATGCGGACCCACAGGACAATATCGGTCCGCGGCAGCCGGAGATCAAAGCTCGACGTGTTCGTTCCGTCCATGATCCAGCGATCTCGCTTGATCCGTTCGGCTATCAACGCCCGCTGCTCCGGCCTTGCGCGTTCGACCCAGCCCGGCAGCCAGAAGAACTCGCGATCCATGGAAATGAAGGGCAGGTTGAAGCGCGTTGCGATTTTCCGCGCAAGCGTGGTCTTGCCGCCGCCTGAGCAGCCGATGACGAGTACGCGATCAGCCGTCTTCAGCCGATGGGCGGCATCCCTGACATCGCTCAACCAGGCCATGGCATCCTCCAAGGAAAAGCCGCGGGAGGATCGCCGCGGCTTTCAGAAAATGCAAGCCTTCGTTGATTATTCCGCCGCCATCAGCAGCTTCTTTTCGCGCGCCGCCCTCAATCGGGTGAAGTCGTCGCCGGCGTGGTGCGAGGAGCGGGTGAGCGGGCTCGATGCCACCATTAGGAAGCCCTTGGTGTAGGCGACGGTTTCGTAGGACTTGAATTCATCCGGCGTCACGAACTTCTCGATTTTGTGGTGCTTGCGGGTCGGTTGCAGGTACTGGCCGATCGTCAGGAAATCGACGTCGGCGGTGCGCAGGTCGTCCATCAATTGGAGCACTTCGTTGCGCTCTTCGCCAAGACCCACCATGATGCCGGACTTGGTGAACATCGTCGGGTCCAGTTCCTTCACGCGCTGCAGCAGGCGAATGGAGTGGAAATAGCGAGCGCCTGGACGGACCGTAAGGTAGTTCGACGGCACGGTTTCCAGATTGTGATTGAAGACGTCCGGCTTGGCGGCGACGACGCGCTCCAGGGCGCCCGGCTTGCGCAGGAAGTCCGGCGTCAGGATTTCGATTGTGGTTGCCGGAGATGCGGCGCGGATCGCCCAGATCACTCTCTCGAAATGCTCAGCACCACCGTCTTCCAGATCGTCGCGGTCGACCGAGGTGATGACGACGTGGGAGAGGCCCATCTCCTTCACGGCCTTGGCGACGTTTTCAGGCTCTGCCATGTCGAGCGCGTTCGGCTTGCCGGTCGAGACGTTGCAGAAGGCGCAGGCACGGGTACAGATCTCGCCCATGATCATGAAGGTCGCGTGCTTCTTGTCCCAGCACTCGCCGATATTTGGACATCCGGCTTCTTCGCAGACGGTGACGAGCTTGTTTTCCTTCACGATCGCGCGCGTTTCGGCATAGCCCTTCGAGGTCGGGGCCTTGACGCGGATCCAGTCCGGCTTGCGCATGACTTCCGTATCGGGGCGGTTCGCCTTTTCCGGATGCCGCACGCGCTTGGCGTCGGGATTGATCGTGTCGAGAATCGTTACCATTGCAGTATCAACTTTCCGCCGCCCCATGCGGCTTCGTCATCCGTCTGCACATAAGCGTTTTGCTCGAACCTTACAATTCGAGTCGTGATGGGCATTATCGCCGCACGAGCCGGGCGATGAATATCAGCAGGCATGCGCCGAGGAAGCCAGTGACGAAATAGCCGAGCCGTCCTGCGGCCACCTCGATGTGGAATTGCGCCAGGATGGCGGTCGCGACCACCGAACCGACGATGCCGAGCACGATGTTCAGCACAATACCATATCGCGCTTCCATCAGCTTGCCGGCGAGCCAGCCCGCGAAACCGCCGATGATGATTGCCGCTATCCAGCCGACGCCTTCCATGATTGTCGTTTTCCCTAAGCTATCGCCCTTGCAATCAACACCACGATAATGGCGCCCACTGTGGCGTGAATGATCTGCACGACCAACGCATTTTCAATGCCGAGCGATATACCCAGCGCATTGAACAGAAACCCGCCCACGAACGCGCCGATGATGCCGCTGAGCAGGCAGCGTATCAATCCACCTCCGCCGACGACCAAGCTCGCGAGGAAGCCCGCAACGAGGCCAATCAGGAGGAAGACAAGCCATGCCTGCGTCTCCATGGACATGATGATTTCCTTTCGTTTTTTCTACCTTCGGATAGAGGGTGGAAAGGGAAATTATCAAGCGTTCAACACCCGGCCGTAAGCATCCAGCACGGCTTCCTTCATCGATTCGGAGACGGTCGGATGCGGGAAGATCGTGTGCATCAGTTCTTCTTCGGTCGTCTCGAGGTTCATCGCGACGACAAAGCCCTGGATCAGCTCGGTTACCTCAGCGCCAACCATATGCGCTCCGAGGAGTTCGCCGGTCTTCTTGTCGAAGATTACCTTGCAGAGGCCCTGGTCCTCGCCGAGCGCGATCGCCTTGCCGTTTGCGGCGAAGGAGAAGCGGCCGACGCGGATGTCGCGGCCCAGTTCCTTGGCCCTTGCTTCCGTCAGGCCAACAGAGGCAACCTGCGGCTGGCAATAGGTGCAGCCCGGAACCTTGGTCTTGTCGGTCGGATGAACATTCGGCAGGCCGGCGAGCTTTTCGACGCAGACAACGCCTTCATGTTCGGCCTTGTGAGCCAGCATCGGTGGGCCGGCGACATCGCCGATCGCGTAGATGCCGGGGACGTTGGTCTTGCCATAGCCGTCAGTTACCACGCAGCCGCGGTCCGTCTTCACGCCGAGTGTTTCGAGACCGAGACTCTCGATATTGCCCTGCACGCCGACGGCTGAGATCATACGGTCCGCGGTGATCTGCTGGATCTTGCCGTCAGCCGTCTCGACATGGGCCGTGATGCTGCCGGCGCCCTTCTCGACCTTCGCCACCTTGGCGCTCGTGAAGATCTTCATGCCACGCTTTTCCAGCTGCTTGCGGGCGATGGCGGTCACTTCCGCATCCTCGACGGGCATGATCGTTGGCAGGACTTCGACGACGGTCACATCGACCCCCATCGAGCGGTAGAAGCTCGCGAATTCGATGCCGATGGCGCCCGAGCCCATGACGATCAAGGATTTCGGCAGGAAATCCGGCTTCAGCGCCTCGAAATAGGTCCAGATCAGCTTGCCGTCCGGCTCGATGCCCGGCAGCGCGCGCGGACGGGCGCCGGTCGCAATAATGATATGCTTGGCTGTGTAAGTACCTTCCTGGCTCTTGATGTTCTTAGGCAGCGGATGCTGCGGCTCAACAACCGGCTTGGAAGACTTGGAGACTACGATCTCGCCGGGCTTGGTGATCTTGGCCTCGCCCCAGATCACATCCACCTTGTTTTTCTTCATCAGGAAGCCGACACCGCTATTGAGGCGTGCTGAGACGCCACGCGAACGCGAAACAACGGCCTTCACATCGGCACTGACCTTGCCTTCGAGAACGAGGCCGTAATCTTTCAAATGATTGGAATGGTCGAGAATTTCGGCGGAGCGCAGCAACGCCTTGGTCGGGATGCAGCCCCAGTTCAGGCAGATGCCGCCCAGGTGCTCGCGTTCGACGATCGCGGTCTTCAGACCGAGCTGGCCGGCACGCACGGCGGCGACATAGCCGCCCGGACCGGAGCCGATGATGATGACGTCGTAATTCTCAGCCATGTTTTCCTGCCTTTTTTAACCGGCGAGGCGGGTCAAAAGCACCCACTCGTGTTTCCTGCTGTTTTCGAAAATCGCCGCGGCCTCTGCGCGGGCGGCTTGCGAAAACCCATTCTTCTCGTACAGCGCGAGCGCTGCCTCATTATCACTTGCGGTGATCAGGCTGACAGCCCGCTCTCCCGCTTTCTCGATCTGGTCGCCCAGCAATCGCTTTCCGATTCCAATACCGCGCAGATGGCGGTAGACGGCCAGTGTGCCGATGAACCAGTTTCCGACCGCCTGCTTCTGCAGCGCTATTACCGGCTCCAGCGCAGGACGATCCGCCGCGATCGCTCTGATCTCTTCGCCGAGCGCATAGCCCACCGCCGTTCCGGCAATCTCGCCATAAGCCTCGGCAATCACCGCGTACTGCCAATTTCCCCATGCGCCATCGCGGCTCATCTTCATTCGGCCCCGCTCCAGCGGCGTGTCGGCGCTGCTGCCCGCCACCTCCGTGAACCAAAGCCACGAAGCAAAGCCGTGCGAGCCGATGTCCACGAGGATGGCCAGCTCCGCCGCGTCCCGCCGTTCTGCCGGCCGCAGCGCGGCGAAGGAGGCCATATTCAGAGCCCCAGCATCATCCGTACAGTTGATTCCAGCCCGCGCCCGAGAGCGCGGGTATTTTCCGCATCGAGATGGATGCCGTCGGCCGGTGTCGTCTTCGCGACGGAGTTGGCGTCGAAGAAGCCGCAACCGAGTTCGTCGGCAAGGTCACGATAAAGCGTTGCGAGTTTTGCCGATTCCTCGATACCGCCCGGGAATGAAGCGGCAAAAGGCACATTCCCAGTCGCGCAGATCGCCGGCGGTGCTATGATTAGGATGTCCGGCCCATCGAATTCGAAGGGCCAGGCATGATTGCGGATCAGGCGCACCAGACGGCCGATGCCCTGGCAGGCGGCAAAAGCCGAGCCCGCCACGACCGACTTCATGTCATTGGTTCCGAGCATGATGATGACGAGATCGAGCGGCGCATGCGTCTGCAGGATCGTCGGCAGGACGCGGGCACCGTTGCGGTCGCAATCGGCGAGATGGTCGTCGAAAGCGGTCGTCCGGCCGTTCAGTCCTTCCGGAATAACATGCGCCGCACCGCCAAGCGCTGCCTGGAGCACGCTCGGCCAGCGGTCCTCATAGGCATGCCGCCTCAGCGAAACCGGATCGTAGCCCCAGGTCAGCGAATCGCCATAGCAAAGAACGGTCTTGGTCATTTCCGTCTCCGCTCAATGATCAGACAAGCATGCTCATCGGGTTTTCGATATAGCCCTTGAAGGCCTGCAGCAACTCGGCGCCGAGTGCACCGTCAACGCAACGGTGGTCGGTCGAAAGCGTGATGCTCATCACGGTCGCGATCGCCATTTCGCCCTTCTTGACAACGACGCGCTGCTCGCCGGCGCCAACCGCAAGGATCGTCGCGTGTGGCGGGTTGACGACGGCTGCGAAGTCCTTCACGCCCATCATGCCCATGTTCGAGACCGAGGTCGTGCCGCCCTGGTATTCCTCAGGTTTGAGCTTGCGGTCCTTGGCGCGCTTGCCGAGATCACGCATCTCGTTGGAGATGGCGGACAGCGTCTTTTCTTCAGCCTTGCGGACGATCGGGGTGATCAGCCCGCCTGGAATGGAGACGGCGACGCCGACATCGGCATGCTTGTGCTTGACCATGTTGTTTTCGGTCCAGGACACATTCGCGTCCGGAACGTCTCGCAGCGCGAGCGCCATCGCCTTGATGACCATGTCGTTGACGGAAAGCTTGTAGGCCGGAGAACCATCCTTGCGAGGGGCGGAATCGTTGAGCTGGGCACGAAGCGCCAGAAGCGCATCCAGTTCGCAATCGACGGTGACGTAGAAGTGCGGGATGGTCTGCTTGGATTCCACCAGACGGCGGGCAATCGTCTTGCGCATGCCGTCATGCGGCACCAGCTCGTAGGAGCCCGGCTCGAAGAGCTTGAGGACAGCCTCTTCCGGTGCCCCCTTGGCTGCAGGCGCAGGGGCCGCAGCAACCTGCTGCGCCGCCGCAGCAGCAGCGGGAGCCGCTTTAGCGCCACCACCGGCGACGGCGGCCTCGACATCGCTCTTAACCACACGGCCGCGCGGGCCGGAACCGGCAATTGCGGAAAGATCTATACCGGCTTCCTTGGCCAGACGCCGCGCGAGCGGCGAGGAGAAGGTGCGTGTGCCGCCCTCGCCCTTCGGGGCCGACTGCAGCGGCACCTCAGGGTGAGGGCTCACATTGGCATTTGCGGCAAGCAGGGCAGCGGCGGGCGCGGTGCCTTTCCCTGCCTCATCCCGAGGGGAAGAAGCGCTTTGGGCTTTCACCTCGAAGGACGAGGCAGCAGCCGAACCCGCGCCGCTTGCAGCGGCAGCAACGTCCTCGCCTTCGCCGGCAAGAACCGCAATCAGCGCATTGACCTTGACGCCTTCCGTACCGGCCGGAACGACGATTTTGGCAATCGTGCCCTCATCGACGGCTTCGACTTCCATTGTCGCCTTGTCTGTCTCGATCTCGGCGATCACATCGCCGGACTTGACGGTGTCGCCTTCCTTGACGAGCCACTTGGCCAGATTGCCTTCTTCCATCGTCGGAGAAAGGGCTGGCATCGTGATGTTGATAGGCATCGAAATACCCTCCCCTTGTTATTTGTAGCAGACAGCCTTCACCGCATCGACGACTTCGCCGACATTCGGCAGAGCCAGCTTCTCGAGGTTGGCGGCATAGGGCATTGGAACGTCCTTGCCGGCAATCGTCAGGATCGGTGCATCGAGATAGTCGAAGGCCTGCTGCATGACGCGGGTGGCGATTTCCGTGCCGACGGACGACTGCGGATAGCCTTCCTCGACCGTGACCAAGCGGCCCGTCTTCTTGACCGATTCGATGACGCTCGGCAGATCCATCGGACGGATGGTGCGAAGGTCGATCAGTTCGACGTCGATGCCGAGTTTTTCGAGTTCGGCGGCGGCCTTCGTGGCATAGGTCATGCCAATGCCCCATGAAACGACGGTCGCATCCTTACCTGGACGGTGGATACGGGCCTTGCCAATCGGCAGTACGAAGTTATCGAGCTTCGGCACGTCGAAGTGCTGGCCGTAGAGGATTTCGTTCTCGAGGAAAATGACCGGGTTCGGATCGCGGATGGCGGCCTTTAGCAGTCCCTTGGCGTCCGACGCCGTGTACGGCATGACAACCTTGAGGCCCGGAATGCTCGAGTACCACGCAGCGTAGTCCTGGCTGTGCTGGGCGGCAACGCGGGCAGCCGCGCCGTTCGGGCCGCGGAAGACCATCGGTGCGCCCATCTGGCCGCCTGACATGTAGAGCGTCTTGGCGGCGGAATTGATGATCTGGTCTATCGCCTGCATGGCGAAGTTGAAAGTCATGAATTCGACGATCGGTCGTAGGCCGGCCATAGCAGCACCGACGCCGATGCCGGCAAAGCCGTGTTCGGTGATCGGGGTATCGACCACGCGGCGCGAGCCGAACTCCTGCAAGAGGCCCTGGGTTACCTTGTAGGCGCCCTGGTATTCGGCAACTTCCTCGCCCATGACGAAGACGCTTTCGTCGGCCCGCATTTCTTCGGCCATGGCGTCGCGAAGCGCTTCGCGAACGGTCATCGACACCATCTCGGTGCCTGCCGGGATTTCCGGATCGTTCGGAACGAACGCCTTAGGCTCGGCCGGAACGGGCGCCTGGGCCGCCGGTTTTTCCTCGGCCTGTGGAGCCGGAGCCGGCTGTGCGGCGGGAGCTGCCGCGGAGATGTCTGAAGCCGATTCGCCATCCTGCAGCAGCACGGCGATCTTGGCGTTCACCTTGACATTTTCGGTGCCGGCCGGGACCAGCAGCTTGCCGATCACGCCTTCGTCGACAGCTTCGACTTCCATCGTCGCCTTGTCGGTTTCGATTTCGGCAATCACATCACCGGAAGTGACCTTGTCGCCTTCCTTCTTGAGCCATTTGGACAGCGTGCCTTCTTCCATCGTCGGAGAGAGGGCGGGCATGAGGATATCGATAGGCATGGGTTCCCTCCCCGATTAGAGCAGAATGTCGGTGTAGAGCTCGGATACATCCGGCTCTGGATCGGCCTGGGCAAAATCGGCGCTGTCGGCGACGATATCGCGCACGTCCTTGTCGATGGACTTCAAGTCTTCTTCCGACGCCCAGCCCTTCTCGATAAGGCGCAGGCGCACCTGCTCGATCGGATCGGATTCAGAGCGCATCTTCTGCACTTCATCCTTCGAACGATACTTCGCCGGGTCGGACATCGAATGGCCGCGATAGCGATAGGTCAGCATTTCGAGGATCATCGGACCCTTGCCGGAACGGCAGTACTCGATCGCCTCATCGGCAGCAGCCTTGACGGCGCGCACGTCCATGCCGTCCACCTGCATGCCCGGAATGCCGAAGGACGCGCCGCGCTTGGAGAAATCGGCCTGCGCGGTCGCGCGGGCGGTCGACGTACCCATGGCGTAGCGGTTATTCTCTATCACGTAGATGACGGGCAGCTTCCAGAGCTGCGCCATATTGAAGCTTTCGTAGACCTGGCCCTGGTTGGCCGCGCCGTCGCCGAAATAGGCGACGCTAACATTGTCATTGCCGCGATACTTGTTGGCGAACGCGAGGCCGGTGCCGAGCGAAACCTGGGCGCCGACGATGCCGTGGCCGCCGTAGAAATGCTTCTCCTTGGAAAACATGTGCATGGAGCCGCCCTTCCCCTTGGAATAGCCGCCCCTGCGTCCCGTAAGCTCAGCCATCACGCCGCGCGCGCTCATGCCGGTCGCCAGCATATGGCCGTGATCGCGGTAGCCGGTGATGACCTGGTCGCCTTCCTTCAGCGCGAACTGCATGCCGACGACAACGGCTTCCTGGCCGATGTAAAGGTGACAGAAACCGCCGATGAAGCCCATGCCGTACAGCTGGCCTGCCTTTTCCTCGAAACGGCGGATGAGCAGCATTTCGCGATAGGCCTTAAGTTCGGTATCGCGGTCGAAATCGGCGATAGCCCCGCCATTCGATTGCTTGCTCTGAGGTTTTGCGCTGGTTTTGCGGCTGGAAACGGTCGCGGTCTTTCGCGGCGCCATTCAACCCTCCCTATGGGTTTGTCGTTTCTTAGGTGGGCGTACCATAGGGAAGAAATTTGGCCACAGCAATGCCATAAATGCATGGCACGTATTCTGCTTTAAATAATTGATAAAACTACAGAATTGCCGATTAACCTATTTTCGGTTAATTGGCATAGGAATTGAATATGACAATTTCGTCGGCCCGCGACATGTTCAATTGATAGCGGGCTTTTTCGTCCAGCATGTCCTTGTCGAGCGAGCCATCGCTCAACAGCGCGACTTGCTGCTCCAGATGTTCGCGTTTCGTCCTCAACACCGCAAGCTCACGCTCACGGGCAATTCGGCGCTTCTCGAAGCCTTCCGTGGCCCGGAGACCATAGTCGCCGTGAATGCAGTGATAGCCGAAATAGGAGAGAAAAGCGACAGTCATGGCCGGAATGACGAACCGGCCGATCTTTCTCTTCTTATGATGCTTTGTCCACATTCGCACACGCTCTCAAACGCATTACTTATTTAACGAGCTTACGCCTGAGAGATTAACCGTCCGTTGACTATGAATTTAGAGCAACAAAAAACCCGCGCCGGCAAAGCGCGGGTTCAAGGAACTGATTTTTAAAGGCTATCAGCCACGGATGATCGAGCGGCCGGCGTAGCGAGCCTGCGGACCAAGGCCCTCTTCGATGCGGATCAGCTGGTTGTACTTCGCCAGACGGTCGGAACGCGACAGCGAGCCGGTCTTGATCTGACCGCAGTTGGTCGCGACAGCGAGATCGGCGATCGTGGAGTCTTCGGTCTCGCCCGAGCGGTGCGACATGACGGCGGTGTAGGCTGCCTTGTGCGCGGTGTTGACGGCGTCGAGCGTTTCCGTCAGCGATCCGATCTGGTTGACCTTCACGAGGATCGAGTTGGCGACGCCCATGCGGATGCCGTCGCGAAGGCGCTCCGAGTTGGTGACGAAAAGATCGTCGCCCACCAGCTGCACCTTCTGGCCTGCGAGATCCGTCAGGGCCTTCCAGCCGTCCCAATCGTCTTCAGCCATGCCGTCCTCGATCGAGATGATCGGGTACTTTCCGGCGAGATCGGCGAGGTATTCAGCCATGGCGCCCGGTTCAAGCGTGCGGCCCTCTCCTTCGAGAACATACTTTCCGTCCTTGAAGAATTCCGTCGAAGCGCAATCGAGACCGAGGCAGATGTCATCGCCCGGCTTGTAGCCGGCTTTCTCGATCGACTTCATGATGAAGTCGAGCGCTTCGGGGGCGCTCTTGAGGCCCGGCGCGAAGCCGCCCTCGTCGCCGACATTGGTGTTGTGTCCCTGGGCCGAAAGCTCCTTCTTGAGGACGTGGAAGACTTCCGAGCCCATGCGAACCGCTTCGCGGATCGAATCGGCGCCGACCGGCATGATCATGAATTCCTGGAAGTCGATCGGGTTGTCGGCATGCGCGCCGCCGTTGATGATGTTCATCATCGGAACCGGCAGCAGATGGGCGCTCGCACCACCAACGTAGCGATAGAGCGGCAGGCCGGCAGCCTGGGCGGCAGCCTTGGCGACGGCGAGCGACACGCCGAGGATGGCATTGGCGCCGAGGCGGGACTTGTTCGGCGTGCCGTCCAGTTCGATCATGATGTTGTCGATCTGGATCTGGTTCTCGGCATCGATGCCACCGATCGCGTCGAAGATTTCCGTGTTGGCAGCTTCGACAGCCTTTTCAACACCTTTGCCGAGATAGCGCTTGCCGCCGTCGCGAACTTCGACGGCCTCGTGCGCACCGGTCGAGGCGCCAGAGGGCACCGCCGCGCGGCCCATACTGCCGTCTTCGAGATAGACATCGACTTCAACGGTCGGATTGCCACGGCTGTCGAGAATCTCGCGGGCGATAATGTCGGTAATTGCAGTCATGATCTCTTCCTGCTCGGTGGGTGATAAATCGTTCGAAGCCTGTTTAATCGAAGGCACGCAAATTACAATGCCACACCGACGACACACGGCATGGCATGGCCTATAACCCGAATATGTCAGGCTTTTGAAGGCCACTCGCCACCCCATCGCTCCCCTGCCCGCGAACTTGCTCCGGCGTTTCGGAACCTCTGGTTTTGAAAATAACACCTGTCCCTTTCGATCTGGTTGTAAATTTATCGGTCAGTAACCAATCAATATTACAATTAATACTCAGCGAGGAAATACTGCCCCGCTTTCCGGCAAGTAGTATTGCATGATGCGCTTCCTCGTGCGGTCCAAATCCGCCTGATAATGCGGACCTTCCCAATTTCAGGTCCCTCGGAATTTCCAGAATAATTTCGAACGAACAGCATCTGTTCGCTATTCAATCCATGGGGCGCAGGATGAAACTCAATATTGCACGCAGTCTTGCTATCTTCGCGATGGTCGTCGCCGCGGGATTGATCGCTTCGATCGGCATACAGAATTATGCCTTCAATAAGCTGCGGGTGAACGGCGAGATGTACAAGCAAATCATCTACGGCAAGGATCTCGTCGCCGATATTTTGCCGCCGCCTCTCTACCTCGTTGAGTCTTACATGCTTGCGCTCGAAGCGGTGCAGCGCCCTGACGTTGCCAAGAAGAACGTCGACCGCATCGAACATGTCCTGAAGCCCGCCTACGAGGACCGCCGCAAATATTGGCAGGCGACCGCGCTCAGCTCGGACCTTAAGGAGAAGCTCCTGAACGATGTCCTTGTCAAAGGCGACGTGTTCTGGAAGGTGATGCAGGAGGAACTCGCGCCGGCCATCGTCAAGAATGACTCCGCAGTCATTCCGGCCTCCTTCGAAAAGCTTGCGACCAATTTCCATATCCACGAAAACGCCGTCAACGAACTCGTCGATATGGCGAACGCCTTCCTGGCGTCCGCTGAAAAGGACGCCGCCGAACAAACGCGCATCCTTTCGGCTATTACGCTCGCGGCTGCCGCAGTCTCGCTTTGCCTGCTTCTTGGCGGCCTTTACGTCTTCCGCCGCCGCGCCATCGTGCCGCTCTCGGCGATGCGCGACTATATGGCGATCCTTGCCGGCGGCGACTATTCGAAGGATGTGCCCTTCAGCCGCCGGGCCGACGAGATCGGGGAGATGGCGCGTGCCGTCACCGTCTTCCGCGAATCCGCCGAAGAGCGGAACAATATCCGCGCCCGCCAGGATGCCGAACGTCAGGCCCAAGCACAGCGCGATGCGGCGCTTGCCGCTGCCAAGGCAGACGAGGAAGCCCTACGCGAGGGTGTCATCGCCAGCCTGAGCCGTGGTCTGGAACGGCTCTCCGGCGGCGATCTCACGGTCCAGCTTAGCGAGCCTTTCGACGCCGCCTACGAGAAGCTGCGCGAGCAGTTCAATTCGAGCGTCCGCACGCTTTCCGGAGCGATGAAGGAAATCTCGACCGTGACGAATGCAGTAAGGACCGGTTCGGGCGAAATCGCATCGAGCACCGACGATCTGGCCCGGCGAACCGAGCATCAAGCCGCCTCACTGGAGCAGGCGGCCTCGGCGCTCGACCAGATCACGGTCACCGTCAAGAACTCGTCGGAACGGGCAAATGAAGCCAACGCGATGATGGCGGCGACGAAGGAAAGCGCCAGCTATTCGGCAACCGTCGTGCACGAGGCGGTCGCTGCGATGGAGAAGATCGAGACATCATCTACGCAGATCGGCGAGATCATCAACGTCATCGACGAAATCGCCTTCCAGACCAACCTGCTCGCGCTCAACGCGGGCGTGGAAGCCGCCCGAGCGGGCGAGGCCGGAAAGGGATTTGCGGTCGTTGCACAGGAAGTGCGCGACCTAGCCGGCCGCTCCGCCAATCTGGCGAAGGAAATCAAGCAGTTGATCGAGACGTCTTCCAGCCAGGTTTCAGCCGGCGTTGCCTTGGTCAACCGCACCGGTGAAGCGCTCAGCAATATCGATCAACAGGTTCTGAAGGTCACCGCGCTGATCGAGTCGATCGTGCGTTCCTCTGCCGAACAAACGACCGCTCTTCTGGAAGTCAACGCCGCCGTCAACACTATGGACAGCGTCACGCAGCAGAACGCGGCGATGGTTGAACAGACAAGTGCCGCCTGCCGCGAGCTCGGTGACGAGGCGATAAACCTCAACCACCTGCTGGCCCGTTTCCTTCTCGACGACGTATCGGCATCCGCCGCGTACTCAAGCCAAGGGATGGCGCTCGCCGGTTGACGGCGGGCACCTTCCGCCAGTTTCAGGCCGCCTTGGCAACGGCGTCGATGGCCAGCAGCTTTTCCAGAAGCCGCGGCATGTCGTTCAAATACACCATGTTGGGGCCGTCGCAGGGAGCATTGTCCGGATCCTGGTGGGTCTCGATGAAGACACCTGCAACACCGACTGCAACCGACGCCCGCGCCAGCGTCTCGACGAACTGGCGCTCCCCGCCCGACGTCGTGCCCTGGCCGCCGGGCTGCTGTACGGAATGGGTCGCATCGAAGATGACCGGAGCCCCCATGGCCGCCATGATCGGCAGCGAGCGCATGTCCGAGACCAGCGTATTATATCCGAAGGACGCGCCACGCTCACAAAGCAGAACATTCGGATTGCCGCTCTGATTTAGCTTGGCGAGAACATTCTTCATGTCCCAGGGAGCGAGAAACTGGCCCTTTTTGACGTTGATGACACGGCCGGTCTTCGCGGCTGCCACAAGCAGGTCCGTCTGACGGGAGAGGAAGGCCGGGATCTGCAAGATGTCCACGACCTCTGCGACCAGCGCGCATTGCTCTTCCGAATGGATATCTGTCAGAACCGGAATGCCGAGTTCCTTCTTGAGGTCGGCGAAGACTTCCAAGCCCTTCTCTAGACCGATACCGCGTTTGCTCGACAGCGAAGAGCGGTTCGCCTTGTCGAAGGAAGTCTTGTAGACAAGCCCGATGCCGAGATTGCCACAAAGCTCCTTGAGCGTGCCCGCAACCATAAAGGCATGGTCGCGGCTCTCCATTTCGCATGCGCCGGCGATCAGCGACAGCCTGCCATTATTGGAAAATACGACGCGTCCGGCACCTTCACCGACTGCGACTTCGGAATTCGTATTGCTCATTGGGTCTCCTCGAAGGCGAAGATTGCACCTTGGCCGGGCGCGGGCTTCACCAGGATTCTGTTGTTCTTGCGTGTATAGGGCATCCCGTTATCAGCCAAAAGCGCTTCTGTCACGGCAAGATCGGTGGTGTGGAAAACGATAGCGCTGCCTCTCAGTCCCTTATCCACGGTTAACGGCAGCGAATCGAAATAAGCCTCCATCCCTTCCGGCGACAGCAGACTGATCCTGGCGTTCGCTGCCGCGATCGCCACGCCAAATGGTGTCCGCTCCATTTCCGTCGTAGACGCGGCCAACTGAAGGAACGAGCCGAAGGCTTCGGGCTCCGGCGCGCTCAGCGCGATCTCCGAGATGCCGGTTGCACCGTTCCCATGCTTTTCCAGCGCGCTGCGATCAGCTGGAAAGGCGTTGATGCGCTGGCAGTCAAAGAGGAAGAAATCCGGCGCCCGAAGATCGGCGGCAAAGGCAAGCTTGAAAGTGCCTGTCGATTGCGACCCGTCCGGCATCTTGATCAGGCGCGAAAACTCCAGCATGGCGCCGCCGCTCTTTCTCGCACGCACGAAATGAGCATGATCGGCGTCGGCGTCCTCCGTGCTGAATGCTGCCGCAGAGAACCCGTCATTGCCGCACCGGAAACGAAAGGCCTGGTCGCGCGCCACAAAGACGTTTCCGTGCCGCACTGACTCTTCACATTCTTTCGCGCTCGCGACGCCAAGCGGCTCGAGATAGGTCTTGTCGGCGAAGAAAACACAAGCGTTCACCGTGCCGAAAGGATGACGACCCTCGGCGGCAACCGTGAACCCCAATCGTCCCAGCCGCTCCCGCGCGAGATCGATGTTGGTGACCGGTAGAACAAGATGATCCAACGGATGCAGCATGGCGTCAGGTCTCCATTTCCTGTGCTGAAGATGTGTGCCGCTATGTGGTCAATGCAAGCTGAAAGCGCTGATCCGGCAAACAAAAGTTTCCGAAAATGAACGCAGTTGAGATGAAGTTTTACGAAAATTTAGGTACTTGCGGAACACATATGGAACATATAGTGTCTGTTCTGGCTTTGTTTCACGAATCTGAGGTTAAACTTCGATGCTGACACGCAAACAACAGGAGCTTCTCCTCTTCATTCATGAGCGTATGAAGGAGTCCGGCGTTCCGCCGTCCTTCGACGAAATGAAGGATGCGCTGGATCTCGCGTCCAAGTCCGGCATCCACCGGCTGATTACCGCCCTGGAAGAGCGCGGTTTCATTCGTCGCCTACCGAACCGCGCCCGAGCCCTTGAAGTGATCAAGCTGCCGGAGGCCTATAGCCCGAGCATCCAGCCCCGCCGCGGCTTTTCGCCGAGCGTCATCGAGGGCAGCCTCGGCAAGCCACAGCCTGCGGCCGCCGCGCCGAAGCCGGCGAACGAAGATAGCAACAGCTCTATTTCGGTTCCCGTTATGGGCCGTATTGCGGCAGGCGTGCCGATCTCGGCGATCCAGAACAACACCCACGACATCAACGTTCCGGCCGATATGCTCGGCTCCGGCGAACACTACGCGCTTGAGGTGAAGGGCGATTCGATGATCGAGGCTGGCATCTTCGATGGCGACACGGTCATCATCCGCAACACCAGCACCGCCAATCCCGGCGACATTGTCGTGGCACTGGTCGATGACGAGGAAGCGACGCTGAAGCGGTTCCGCCGCAAGGGTGCGTCCATCGCCCTTGAAGCGGCAAACCCGGCCTATGAGACGCGCATCTTCGGACCGGATCGCGTAAAGGTTCAGGGTAAGCTCGTTGGCCTTATCCGCCGCTACCATTGAGCGGCAGCGCGTCGCCGCCCAAGGCGCCGCTGCGCCAATCATAGGCGTGACGGGGCGATTGCGTTTCTCGAAGCGGTTGTTCAAAGCGCGGTTCGACGACGCCGGTTTTCCGCAGGGTTTGATCTGCGAAATGCACGGCGCCGGATCGGCAGGGCGCCGAACCTAAGCCTTACCCGCGTGACGACGATGTCCGAGGTATCGCACGAGTTAAGATAGGCGGCATTTTCGAGCACCGTCAGCGCGGAACCGTTTGAGTTTGCCGTACACTAGGCTTTCTTGACGCAGGAGAAATGGCCGGCCGCGGCACCGTTCCGCATCGCATTTCTTGCCTCTCCGCTGCCGCGGTGAGTAATTTCGCTTTCCTTTCGTCTTTCGCAGGTTGCAGCAGCCTCACGGCCGCTCACCACTTGCAGGCCGAAAGCCTGGGAATGCCGCGGAAATGCGAAGCTCATCGTTTTCAACTCCGGCATGCACCCAGCCCGCCGACAACCCTCTGAATACAACCAGAATGCAGCCCTAAGGGCGTTTCAGCAACAATAATCGATTGAAAACAGAGCAAAAAAATGGATTGCAAAAAGCCGAATTAAATCATTGGCTTCCGCTATGCGCCTCCGGCATCGCAGGAGTGTCTAAAAGTTGATACTGCGATGCACAAAATGGCGCCACGGTAACTTGGCATTGGCGCCGTGATCATATAGCTATCGGAGAGGACGCTTAACCCTATGGCGCTTTTATGGCGCCGCCGCCAGTTTGGAGGATCAGCATGACGGATCAAAGCGCAACAATCAAAATCGGCGACAAAACCGCCAATCTTTCCGTGAAAAGCGGAACGATCGGACCGGATGTCATCGATATTGGTGCACTCTATAAAAACACCGGCTCCTTCACGTACGATCCTGGTTTCACCTCGACCGCTTCCTGTGAATCGAAGATCACCTATATCGACGGCGATGAAGGCATTCTGCTGCATCGCGGCTACCCGATCGAACAGCTTGCCGAACATGGCGACTTCCTCGAAGTCTGCTATCTACTGCTTTACGGCGAATTGCCAACGGCTGCCCAGAAGAAGGATTTCGACTACCGCGTCACGCATCACACTATGGTGCACGAGCAGATGTCTCGCTTCTTCACCGGCTTCCGCCGCGACGCCCATCCGATGGCCGTCATGTGCGGCTGTGTCGGCGCTCTGTCTGCCTTCTACCACGACTCGACAGACATCACCGATCCGCATCAGCGTATGGTCGCAAGCCTGCGCATGATCGCCAAGATGCCGACTATCGCGGCCATGGCCTACAAGTACTATATCGGCCAGCCTTTCGTTTATCCGAAGAACGATCTCGACTACGCCTCGAACTTCCTGCGCATGTGCTTTGCCGTACCGTGCGAAGAATATGTCGTGAACCCGGTCCTCTCGCGCGCCATGGACCGTATCTTCATCCTGCACGCCGATCACGAGCAGAACGCCTCGACCTCGACAGTTCGTCTCGCCGGCTCTTCGGGTGCCAACCCGTTCGCCTGCATCGCGGCCGGCATTGCCTGCCTCTGGGGCCCGGCACATGGCGGTGCCAACGAGGCGGCGCTCAACATGCTTTCGGAAATCGGCTCGGTCGAGCGCATTCCGGAATATATCGCCCGCGCCAAGGACAAGAATGACCCGTTCCGCCTGATGGGCTTCGGTCACCGTGTCTACAAGAACTACGATCCGCGCGCCAAGATCATGCAGAAGACGACGCATGAGGTTCTCGCCGAGCTCGGTCACAAGGACGATCCGCTTCTCGAAGTCGCGATGGAGCTGGAACGCATCGCGCTGACCGACGAATACTTCATCGAAAAGAAGCTCTACCCGAACATCGACTTTTATTCCGGCATCACGCTGAAGGCGCTGGGCTTCCCCACGACGATGTTCACGGTGCTCTTTGCGCTGGCCCGCACGGTCGGCTGGATCGCCCAGTGGAACGAGATGATCGAGGACCCCCAGCAGCGCATCGGCCGTCCGCGCCAGCTCTATATCGGCGAACCGTTGCGCGACTACGTTCCGGTTTCGAAGCGCTAAGCCGCTTCCGCCCGAAAAGAAACCCGGTCAGAAACGGCCGGGTTTTTTCTTGTCCAGTATGTCGGAAACGATATCCGCCGCTTTCTCGCCCGGCGGCTTTTCCGTCTGCATGCGCTGCCAGACAAGCTCGAAACCTTCGAGCATTGCGCGCCGCTGAAGCGTGTCGCTGGAAAGGCGCTCCATCCAGCGCGCCAGGCTCGCGCCACGAACGACCTCGTTAATATATTCCGGGACGACGGCATAGTCGGCGATCAGATTCGGGATTGCGCCTGTCCACGTCTTGATGCGCCGCGTCATCATCGTAATGATCCAGTCTGTCTTATAGACTGAGACAGTCGGCACGCCTGTAAGTGCAAGCTCGAGGATCACAGTCCCCGAGGCAGCCATTGCCGCATCGGCCTCTGCGAAAGCCCGCCATTTCTGTTCATTGCCGGTCAGGATCTCAGGTTTGGTTTCCCAGTCCTTCACGAGGTTGCGAACCATCGATTCCCTGCGGCTGACGGTCGGCATGAGAAACCGCATTGTGCCACTGCGGGCGACGAGCTCATTGACGGCATCGCGAAAATAGGGAAGCAGTTTTGTGATCTCCGACGAGCGCGAGCCGGGGAGCAGCATGATCGTTTTCCCGCCCTCCGCGTCGGTCTTGAGCCTTTCTGCCCGGCCGCGCCTGGCGGCAATCAAATCCGCATCCGCCGTTAGCCGGTGACCGACATAGGTCGTTTGCGGTCCACCGAGCTGCTCCATCACCGCCGGTTCGAACGGCAGAACGGCCAGCACATGGTCGACATAACCGAGCATCTGCTGGGCGCGATATTCCTTCCACGCCCAAACGCTGGGACAGACGTAATTGACGACTGGGAGTTCCGGCAGGGCTTCGCGAACACGTTTGGCAACGCGATGGGTGAAATCCGGGCTGTCGATGACGACCAGAATATCGGGCCTTGCCGCAATGATTGCAGCCGTCGTCTGCCTGATGCGGGTGACAAGCTTCGGCAATTTTCCAAGCACCTGCGTGATGCCCATGATCGAAAGCTCGGAGAAGTCGAAGAGCGATTTCAGCCCCTGTGCCTCCAGCGCGTCGCCGCCGACACCCACAAGTTCAATCCCGGCATGCCTGCGCTTTAGTGCAGCCACGAGATCGGCGCCGAGAAGGTCTCCGGAAACCTCGCCTGCCACGATCGCGATCTTCATCTCAGCCCCCATGACGGCAGGCCGCGATCGAGCCCGCAGACAAAAAGCCCGGCTTGGTCGGCTGCCTTGATTACAGCCCGGCGATCCAGCACGAGAGCACGTCCCGCCTCGATGGCAATTCCCGCCAAGCCCGCCGCCTTGGCATTCGTCACCGTGGAGAGGCCGATCGACGGAAGGTCGGCGCGGACATCCTGCTGCGGCTTGCAGAGCTTGACCAGCACGCCACGGCGGCGCGGAGATATACGCCCGGCGGCCCGCAGTGATGCGACGCGCTCAAGCATGCCGTCGGTCCCTTCCGCGCCTTCGAGCGCCACGATGCGCCCCCCCACGGAGACTGCGCCCTGCCCGACATCGAGCGCACCAAGCGCTTCGGCGGCTGCTGCCGCCTTCAGGATATCGATCTTGTCGTCGTTCCCCGGCGACATGGTGCCGATCGGCCCGACGGCCGCCAGCAGGTCGGGGGCAATATCCTGCGCGCCGATGACGCGGCGGCCGTCATCCTCGATAAGCTTGATGACCATCTGCAACACCGTATCGTCGCCGCCCGAAAGCAGCGTGCGCACCACACCCGGCATCTTTACGACCGTCCGCCAGGTTGGCCGCACTTCCCGCCATTCGGGGCGACGGCGAACGCCGCCGGACATGACGACGCGGGTGATGTTGTTGCGCTTGAAAAGTTCTGCCAGCGCCGACAAATCACCGACGCCGATGACTGCATGGTCATAGCCCTCCCATGACCGGTCGAGCTCGCCCTTCAGCGAAATCACGAATGGATCCTCGCCAGCTGCCCGCGCCGCCTCGGCGACATAAGAGGGCAGAAGACCGTTTCCCGCAATGATCGCCAGACGGCCTTTGTCGGTATCATCGGCGGGAGACAAGGTCAGCCTTTCTGCCCTCGCGTCGGCGATGACAGCGCGCGGTCGCTTTCCGCGGCAATGAAATCGAGGATCTGCATCACCGGCTCGCAATCGGCGTATTCGTCGCGGATCGCTGACGCGTTGTCGCGGATCGAGCCTGATCCTTCAAAAATCGCCTTGTAAGCGCGCCGCACCGTATGGATGACAGCGCGATCAATCCCGGCGCGCGTCATGCCGACGACGTTAAGACCACCCAGCAAACCGGGATTTCCATTGAGCATCCCATACGGAATGACATCGTAGCTGACAGCCGAAAGGCCGCCGACGAAGGCCTGGCGGCCGACGCGCGTGAACTGATGCACGGCCGATCCGCCGCCGAGAATGACCCGATCCTCGATCGTCACATGCCCGGCGAGCATGACATTGTTCGACATGATGACATGATTGCCGACGCGGCAGTCATGGGCGACATGAGAATTGGCGAGAAACAGGTTGTTGTCGCCTACGATTGTCTTGCCGCCGAAATCGGCGGTGCCGGTATTCATCGTCACGCCTTCGCGGATGGTACAATTCTCGCCCACCGTCAGCGTCGTCTCCTCGCCGCCATGGTGGACGCTCTGGGGGTCGCCGCCGATGACCGCCATCGGGAAAATCCGGGTGCCTTTGCCGATCTCGGTTCTACCCGTCACCACGACATGCGCTAGCAGTTCGGCATTGTCATGAAGAACAACCTTCGGACCGACATGGCAGAACGGACCGACGGTCACGCCTTCCCCGATGACGGCGCCATCCTCGACAACGGCCATGGCATGGATGCGGGCGCTCCCTGCGATCGTGCTCATGCCTCGTCCTTACGAAGAATCATCGCGCCGATATCAGCTTCCGCGGCCAATGCGCCGTCGACCTTGGCGTCGCAATGGAACTTCCAGATATTACCGCGTTGCTTCTGCTTCTTCACATGAAATTCGACCCTATCGCCCGGGATGACGGGTTTGCGGAAACGTGCATTGTCGATGGTCATGAAATAGACGAGGTTACCGCTCGTTCCATCCTTGCGCGCGCAGATCGCACCCGCCGTCTGCGCCATGCCTTCGATCAGCAGCACACCCGGCATGATCGGCGACTCGGGAAAGTGGCCGGTGAAATGAGGCTCGTTGGCAGTGACGTTCTTGATGCCGATCGCGGAATCATCGCCGTCGATCTCAATAATCCGGTCGACCAGCAAAAACGGATAGCGGTGCGGCAGAAGCTTCATGATCTCCATGATGTCCGCCGAAGCAAGCGTCTCCTTGACCCCTTCAGTCATTCTTGATCTCCCGTTTTATGAGCCCGAGCGCTCGCCCGCGCCATTATCTCCGCCGACTCTCGAAGAAAATCCTTTACCGGACGCGCTGGAATGCCGCCATAACGCTCACCGGCAGGAATGCTCTGAATGACGCCGCTCTTTGCCGCGATCTGTACGCCATCGCCAATCGTAATATGGCCATTAATACCTGTCTGGCCGCCGATCTGCACGCCATTTCCAATAACCGCACTGCCGGCGATACCGACCTGCGAAACGATCGCGCAATGACGCCCGATCCTGACGTTGTGGCCTATCTGCACCTGGTTGTCGATCTTCGTTCCCTCGCCGACAACCGTGTCGTCCATCGTGCCGCGATCGATCGTCGTGTTCGCGCCGATCTCGACATTGTCCTGGATGATGACCCGGCCGATCTGAACGATCTTGATCATTCCTCTGGGGCCTGGCGCATATCCGAAACCATCCTGGCCAATACGCGCACCGTTGTGCACGATCACGCCATTGCCCAAAAGCGCGCATATCACGCTGGCACCGCCGGCGATCGTGCAATCGCGGCCGATCTTGACACCGGGACCGATAAGCGCGCCGGCACCGATCCGTGTTCCTTGACCGATTTCCGCATTCGCGCCGATGACAGCAAAAGGCTCGACGATCACGCCCGATTCCAGCCGCGCCGTCGGATCGACAGCCGCAGTCGCCGCGATCTCTGCTGTCGAAGACATTGTTGGCAGCGGCTGCAGAGCAGTTGGATGGAGATGCCCGCCTGCCATCGCAAAAGCGGCATGGGGATTCTTCGACAAGAGAACCGGAATATGAGGAGGTACCGCCGACCTTATCGCGGGCTCGCAAAGAACTGCCGACGCCCGACAGGTTTCAAGCTCGGCACGGCTCCTGCGTGAGATGATATAGCAAAGATCACCGGCCTTCGCACGGCTGACCGGCGACACCGATCGGATAAGGATGTCGCCATTTTCGGGATCGGCAAGTTCCGCCCCGAGATATTGCGCCAACTCCGAAAGTTTGACGCCGTCGCGGGGCGGAAAGAAATTGTTCTGCTCCACCGGCAAAGCTCCAGTCTTCGATTCTGGATTGCCGATATCAGAATTGGTTGTTGATGCCAAACTTGAAGTACTGCGTTTGGTCGTAATCTTCCTTCACGACTGGAATCGCGTAGTCGACGCGCAGCGCGCCGAACGGCGACTGCCAGACAAGGCCAACACCGACGGACGCACGAAGTGCCGCGCTATCGCCTCGCACGAATTCTGGCGAACTCACGTCAACATCATTTCCAAACAATGTTCCCGCATCAGCGAAGACCGCGCCACGAAGGCCAAAGTCACGCGGGAATCCGGGCATCGGGAAGGTCGCTTCCGCCGACACGGTAAAATAAGTCGTTCCTCCGAGCGGATCATCCGGTCCGCCACCAACGCGAGGACCGATACCCTTGTTTTCGAAGCCGCGGATGTCGTTGTTGCCCAATGTGAACTGGTCGAAGATGTTTAGGTCCTTGCCGATACCGACAACATGGCCCGCGCCGGCCGCAACAGAACCAATGATATCGGCATCGTCAGCCAGCAGATGATAATAACGCGCCTTCCCGTAGATCTTGTAAAACTGCGAGTCGCCACCCAAGCCCGCAATCTCCTGCGTCAACGTCGCGTATATACCCTCGCGCGGGAGCGTCATGTCATCGAGCGTGTTATAGGTCAGCGTATTGGAAATCGATGAACGGATCCAAGGCCCATCGTTCACAAGGTCCTGGTAGGGCGTCGAAAGATCGGACAGATCGTTGCCATCGGCGTCGTAGTCCATCCGCTTGAAGTTGTAGCGGAACGTCGTCGCCAGGTCCTCGGTGATCGGCGCGGTCGCGCGGAGAACGACGCTATCTTCGGTATAGTCGTAATTGTCGTTGCTCGAGGTTTCGCTGTGATTGAGGTCGAAACCGGTCGCAAGGCGATAACCGAGGAAGTAAGGCTCGGTGAAGCTCAAACCATAACTCTGCGAGCCTTCGACACCGCCACCGGCAGAAACCCTGATATACTGGCCGCGACCCAGGAAGTTCTTTTCTTCGATGGACGCTTCCAGGATCAGACCGTCGCCGCCTGCGGCGTAACCGGCACCGATACCGAACGAACCCGTCGACTGATCCTGAACATCTACGATGACAACGACGCGGTCAGCCGAGCTGCCGGGCGCGGTCGAGATATTCACCGACGAGAAGAAGCCGAGCGCTTCGAGACGGCGCTTCGCCTTGGTGATCATCTGCTGATTGAAGGCGTCGCCTTCGCTCATGTCGAATTCGCGGCGGATGACGTAATCGCGCGTGCGGCTGTTGCCGCGGATTTCGATGCGCTCGATGTAGGCACGCTCACCCTGGTCGACGAGGTATTCGACACCGATCGTATTGTTGCCGAGGTCGCGGTTACCGCGCGGCGTCACGCGGGCGAACGGATATCCTGCCGAAGCCACCTGATCCGAAATGGCTTCCATGGACCTCTGGACGTCCTTGGCGCTGTAGACTTCGCCTTCACGCGTCTCCACTAGGCCTTGAAGCTGCTCGCCGGACACGCCTTCTACGGTCGACTGTACGGTTACCGGACCGAAGTCGTAACGCGGGCCTTCCTCGATATTGAAGGTCAGCGTGTACTTATTCGTGGCTTCGTCAAAAGTAGCATCCGAAGAGATGATCTTGAAGTCGGCATAGCCGCGGTTGAAATAGAACTGGCGCAGCGCCTCTTCGTCGGCATGCAGGCGATCTTCGCTGTAAACGTCCTTGCGGGTCAGGAACGAGAGGAAGTTCGAGCGCTTGGTGCTAATGACGGCAGCTAGACGACCGGTACTGTAGGCATTGTTGCCCACGAAATTGATGGCTGCGATCTTCGTGCGATCGCCCTCATCTATGACGAAAGCGAGGTTGACGCGGCCTTCGCCAAGCGGAACGACCTGCGTCGTGACCTGCACTTCGCTGCGGCCCGTTGCCGCGTAAGCTTCCTTGATCGCTGCGATATCGGCCTGGATCAGCGCATCGTTGTAGGGACCGGAGGCATGCGTCTGCACAACCGAGGCCAGCTTGTCGTCCTTGACCTTGCGGTTGCCGTTGAAAACGACCTGGTTGACGAGCTGGGCTTCCTCGACAGTCACTACCAGCGTGCTGCCGGAGACGGAGATCTTGACATCGGAGAAGTACCCCGTGCCGTACAGCTGCTTTACCGAGTCATCGATGTCGGTATTCGAGAAGTTCCTGCCTGGGGCAATGGTGAGATTGGACCGGACTGCCTCAGCGCCAACGCGGCTTGCTCCACGCACATCGATCCGCTGAATAACGGCTGCTTCCGCAGCCGTCGCAGAGACGATAGTAATTGCGCTTGCGCCCGAAGCAACAATACCTGCAGACAGCGCAACCGCCGATACTGCGTTCAAAAATCTTGAACCAGCCTTCATTTCACCCATTACCTTTTTTCTCGTCCCCGTCGCCAGGCGAACCCGATTCCGGCACGTGTGTCGTTTTACCCGCTTTTGCCCTACAAGCAAGGCAGCAAGTTAATTTCTGTTTACTTCATTTCGAAGCGTGACCCATTCGCCACTACAGCTTTGAAACATCGTAAATAAACGGTAATTTCCCCTCACCGCGCGTGTTAACCTATCAACGCGCTAATGTCATTCCAGGTAGCAAAAACCATCAGCGAAAGGACCATAGCCAGACCAATGCGAAATGCAATTTCCTGGGCCGATGCCCCCAGAGGTTTACCCCTCACCGCCTCAATCGCATAGAACATCAAATGCCCGCCATCAAGTACCGGAACAGGCATCAAATTCAGTAATCCGATGGAAACGGACAACACCGCGGCAAGCTGAAGCAGGGCTGCAACACCGAGCGTTGCCATCTGGCCGGATGCCTGGGCCACGCGGATGGGTCCCCCGAGCTGATCGGGTTTCATGTAGCCCGCGAAAAGATTGCCGATATATTTGAAGGTGCCGGTGACGATATGCCAGGTCTGGACGGCGCCTTCCTCCAAGGCTGCGAGCGGCGTGTATGTCTGCACGCGGAAATGGCCGACCTCCTGGTTCGTCACGATGCCAATCAGACCGATCTCCATCTTGTTGCCGAACTGGTCCGTCATGTCGGTGCGCTTTGGCACCATCGGCAGGTCCATCTTCTCGCCGTTCCGCTCGATGGTAACGACGATCCGCTGCTCAGGGCGAACGCTTACATAGCGGCGCACATCGTCGAACGTATCGACCTTCCCGCCGTCGATTGCGATCAGCAGGTCACCGGGCAGGATTCCGGCCTCAGCGGCAGCGCTCTCCGGCTTCACTTCGGCGACGACCGGATCGGCGATCGAGCGGCCGTAGATCGAGAAAAGAACCGCAAAGATGATGATCGCAAGCAGAAAGTTGGCGATGGGACCTGCGGCCACCGTCGCTGCGCGCTTCCAGAGCTTTGCGCCGGCAAATGAGCGCGCCCGATCCGCTTCCGACATCGCTTCGAGCTTATCCATGTCCGGCTTGCTCGAGGCATCCTCGTCGCCGAAGAACCGCACATAGCCGCCAAGCGGGATCGCCGAGATCTTCCAGCGCGTTCCATGCCGATCGGTAAAGCCCGCAAGCTCTGGTCCGAAGCCGACAGAAAAAGCGAGCACGCGGATGCCGCTCCAGCGGCCGACCAGATAGTGACCCATCTCGTGCACGAAAACGAGCAGCGAGAGGACCAGAACGAACGGAATGATATAACCCGTCAGAAAGCCGAATATACCGGTCATGCCTTCCATAAATCCTTCCGCTGCGCCCAGCGCAGATATCAGAACCCGAACAAAGCGGCGCCAAGCGGCGCCATGCCGTCACCCTTTATCAGGGAAAATAGTGTCGCGAGCAAGAAGGCTGCAAAACAAGCGAATATCAGCCCGTCGACGCGATCCATCACGCCACCGTGTCCTGGAATGAGATGACTGGAATCCTTCACGCCGAATCGCCGCTTGATGAAGGATTCGAAGAGATCGCCTGCCTGGCTGCAGACGGAAAGAATGAAGGCGACGGCCGCCGCCATCAGCCAGTCCGCCTCGGGAATGAAGAAGTAGGCGATGACACTGCCCGCAATCACAGCCGAAACTGCGCCGCCCAAAGCACCGGATTGCGTCTTTCCCGGTGAAATCCTCGGTGCGAGCTTCGGCCCGCCGACCGCTCGGCCGACGAAATAGGCAAGGATGTCGGTTGCCCAGACCACCGCGAAGACAAAGAGCATGGCTTGCAGCCCTGCAGCGTCCCCGCCCCGGATTTCGGCAAGTGCGATGCCGGTCAGTCCGGCATAGACGATGCCTGCCGGAAACCATCGGCTGGCGCTCTGCGCCGCCACGAAGCCGACAGCAATCGCAAAAAAGAAGACAAGCAGGCTCAAGGCAAAATCGAAGCGCCCGAGCAGGATTGCGGCCGCGATGGCCGCCTGCCCCACCCAGCCTGCCACATTCGCGATCGGCTGTTCGGTTTGCAGCCGCGTGATTGTCGACCATTCATAATAGACAAGCAGGGTAATTGCCGCCGAGAGCAGGCGGAAGGCGAAGCCGCCGTACCAGGTCACCGCGAGCACGACGATCGCCAGAATGACACCGGAGAAAATGCGGAGTTTCAATTCCTGCTGCATCAATCAGGTGCCTACTGCCGCGGCCTGCGGCGACAGGCCGCCGAATCGACGGTCGCGCGCCGCGAACTTCTCGAGCGCGGCATAGAAGAGCTCCCGACCGAAATCCGGCCAGAATTCCGGCACAAAGACGAACTCGGAATAAGCGGCCTGCCACAAAAGGAAGTTCGAAAGGCGCTCCTCGCCGCTGGTGCGAATGATTAGATCGGGATCGGGAATGCCGGCCGTATCCAGCCGGGTATTGACGAGCTCGGGTGTGATCTCCTGGGCTCGCAGCCGTCCGGCCTCGACATCCTCGGCAAGGCTCACCATTGCTCTGGCGATTTCGTCGCGCGAGCCGTAGTTGAAGGCGATGACCAGCGTCAGCGCGGTATTGTCCCGCGTCGTCTCTTCGGCTTCGAGCAGGAGGTTGAGGATATCGCTGCGAAGACCATGCCGGTCGCCGATGATCCTGATCCGCACATTCTGCGCATGCAGCTCGGCGAGGTCGCGCCGGATGAAGGCCTTAAGCAATCCCATGAGGTCCGAGACCTCCGCTTCCGGCCGGCGCCAGTTTTCCGAAGAAAAGGCAAAAAGCGTCAGGTACTTGATGCCGGCATCGCCTGCGGCGCGCACGGTCTCGCGAACGGCTTCAACACCTTTGCGGTGACCCATCGCGCGCGGCAGCCCTCGCTGCTTTGCCCAACGGCCGTTGCCATCCATGATGATGGCAACATGTTCTGGCATACTCAAGAATACTGGTTCCGACATTTCCCGTCCGGTCTCCAGGGGCGCAGGCAAAGCCCTAGACCTGCATGATTTCCTTTTCCTTGTCGGCAAGCAAGCGATCGATTTCGGAAATCATCTCATCCGTCATCTTCTGCACACGATCTGATTGCGCCCGGCTTTCGTCCTGGCTTATGACACCGTCCTTTTCGGCTTTCTTAAGGCCGTCCATGCCGTCACGGCGCACATGGCGGATCGCAACCTTGCTTTTCTCGGCGTAGTCATGCGCGACCTTGACTAGCGACTTGCGACGCTCTTCGTTGAGTTCCGGCAACGGAATGCGCAGGTTTTGGCCGTCGACGATCGGGTTGAGTCCGAGATTCGACTCGCGGATCGCACGTTCCGTCGCGCTCACCATCGACTTGTCCCAGACGGATACCGAAAGCATGCGCGGCTCCGGCACGGTGATATTGGCGACCTGATTGAGCGGCAAGCGCGAACCGTAGGCTTCGACCGTCACCGGGTCTAGGATGTTGGCCGAGGCGCGGCCGGTGCGTAGCGATGCGATATCGTGTTTGAATGCGGAAATAGCGCCGTCCATGCGGCGCTTCAGTTCCTTGATGTCTGTAGCTTCAGTCATGCTCAATACTCCTGTCAGTCGAAGACGCGCAGCCGTCGCAGCGCTGTCTCTCAATCAGTTGTCCGATACGATGGTCTTGAGGCCACCGCCCGTCAAGATTTCAGCAAAACCGCCTTTCTCGTGGATCGAGAAGACGATGATCGGAATGGAATTCTCGCGCGCGAGGGCGACAGCCGCGACGTCCATCACGGCAAGGCCCTTGTCGAGCACTTCCTGGTGAGTCAGCCGGTCGAAACGCGTTGCAAACGGATCCTTCTTCGGGTCGGCTGAATAGATTCCGTCCACCTGGGTGCCCTTGAAGATCGCCTGGGCGCCCATCTCGGCGGCTCGAAGGGCTGCGGCAGAATCGGTCGTGAAAAACGGATTGCCGGTGCCGCCCGCGAAAATGACCACGCGGCCCATCGACAGATGGTAGAGGGTCGCGCGCTGCGAGAAGCTCTCGCAGAGCTCCGGCATGGAGATCGCCGAAAGCACGACCGTATCGATGTTCAGCTTGCGCAGCGAGGTTGCGAGCGCCAGCGCGTTGATCACGGTACCAAGCATACCCATGTGGTCGCCGGTCACACGGTCGCCGCCCTTGGAGGCGACGGCCACGCCACGGAAGATATTGCCGCCGCCGACGACGACACCGACTTCGACGCCCATCTGGCGGGCTTCGGCAATATCCGACGCGATGCGGTCCGCTACCGCAACATCGATACCGAATCCCTGGCTGCCCATGAGCGCTTCGCCGGAAGCCTTGAGTAGAACGCGTTTATAGACAGGCTCTGACGACATCTTGGCTCCTCGTATGTTGGCATGATTGCCGGATACACGAAGGGCACCGCGTTGTCACGCGATGCCCTGCCGTTTTCACATTATATGAGGTTTTATCAGCCCTTGGCGGCAGCCGCGACTTCGGCTGCGAAGTCGGTTTCTTCCTTCTCGACGCCTTCGCCGAGCAGCAGGCGTGCCATGCCGGTGATCTCGATCGGCGCACCGACGGTCTTTTCAGCTTCCTTGAGTGCGGCACCGACCGTCAGGTCCGGATTGATGACGAAAGCCTGGGAAACCAGCGCGACTTCTTCGAAGAACTTGCGCATGCGGCCATCAACCATCTTTTCGATGATGTTGTCCGGCTTGCCGGAAGCACGCGACTGCTCGATGAAGACGTTGCGTTCGCGCTCGGCGACAGCGGCGTCGACTTCTTCCGGACGGATGGCGAGCGGCGAGGTCGCTGCGATGTGCATGGCGATCTGGCGGCCGATGGCGTTCAGCGCCTCCTTGTTGCCGGTCGACTTCAGCGCAACCAGAACGCCCAGCTTGCCGAGACCGTCGGAAACAGCGTTGTGGACGTAGGTGGCGACGACGCCGTCCTCGACGGAGAGGGCAACCGAACGGCGGAGGTTCATGTTTTCGCCGATGGTCGCGATCGCGTCCTTGATCGTGTCCGCAACGGACTTGCCGGAAACCGGATAGGTCGCAGCAGCAACGGCCTCGACAGAACCGTTGGTCGACGCGGCAACCTTTGCGATGCCGCGGACGAGATCCTGGAAGGCGTCATTACGGGCAACGAAGTCGGTTTCGGAGTTGACTTCGACCACGACTGCCTTGGTGCCTTCGCTGGCAACCCCGACGAGACCTTCGGCGGCGGTGCGGCCCGACTTCTTGTCAGCCTTGGCGATGCCCTTGGCGCGCAGCCAGTCGATCGCCGCTTCCATGTCGCCATTGGTTTCAGCTAGAGCCTTCTTGCAGTCCATCATCCCTGCGCCGGTTTTTTCGCGCAGTTCCTTCACCATTGCAGCCGTAATCTCGGTCATAAGCTTCCTCTTGTCGGTTTACGGTGGTCCGCAACATGCTCTGCGCCACCGGATTGAGGCACGAAATGTACCTTTATGTATGACAGCGTGATGAAGACGCGCCATAACAGAACTCGTTGCGGATCGGCCTGAACCTACCGCCCTGAAAAGGTCAAGGCCGCCGGAGCTTCGCAAAGTCTCGCGCGGCCTTTCCCAATCCAGTCAAGCTGGACGGACCTGAGGGCCCGTCCGCCTGTTTATCAGGCTTGAGCCTCGTCGAGCGTCGGCTCGATCGGAGCTTCAACGGAAGCGCCGAGGTCGCGGCCCGATGCGCTCTGCTGACGGGCGATACCGTCGATAGCGGCGCGGGAAATCAGGTCGCAGTAGAGAGCGATGGCACGCGAAGCGTCGTCGTTGCCCGGGATCGGATAGTCGATGAGGTCCGGATCGCAGTTCGAGTCGATGATGGCGACAACCGGGATGCCGAGGCGCTTGGCTTCGTCGATCGCGATCTTTTCCTTGTTGGTATCGATGATGAACATCAGGTCCGGCGTACCGCCCATGTCCTTGATACCACCAAGAGCCTTGTCGAGCTTTTCACGCTCGCGCTCGAGGTTCAGACGTTCCTTCTTGGTGAAGCCCTGCGCTTCGTTGGAAAGGATTTCGTCGAGCTTGCGCAGACGCTGGATCGAGTTGGAGATCGTCTTCCAGTTCGTCATCATGCCGCCGAGCCAGCGCGAGTTGACGTAGTACTGGGCGGAACGCTTGGCCGAGTCAGCGATGAGCTCGGAAGCCTGCCGCTTGGTACCGACGAAGAGAACGCGGCCGCCACGGGCAACGGTGTCGCTGACAACCTGCAGCGCGCGCGAAAGCATCGGAACGGTCTGAGCCAGATCGATGATGTGGATGTTGTTACGATCGCCGAAAATGTACGGCTTCATCTTCGGGTTCCAGCGATGAGTCTGGTGGCCGAAGTGAACACCAGCTTCCAGAAGCTGGCGCATAGAAAAATCAGGCAATGCCATGCCTTTGACTCCTTTTCCGGTTGAACCTCCGCAAGGCGAACAGCATCTTCTTCGAAGATGCCACCGGCGGAAAAATCCGGATTTCTCCCGGACGATCCCATGCCTTACGTGTGGAATGCGGCTGCCCTTACCGTCGATCCGCCGAAAATGCAAGGCGTTCGCTCAAAAAAACTGCCATCAGACTGCCCCTAGCCCTGCACTTGGAGAAACTCGACCGGCCCGCCGGCCAGCGAATCTTCAAACACGGCGCAGGAAAGCGGACCGCCAAACACGCATCCGCTGTCGATATTCGTGCGGTTGCCGACGGTCAACGGGTTTGCGTCCGAGGGCGTGTGTCCATGACACAAGTGTTTCCCCCAATAGTCGGCTGAATAGTCATCGGGAACTCGAAGCCAAAGCAAGTCTTGGGGGGCCTGCATCTCCAGCGGCAGATCCGGAACAACGCCGGCATGCACAAAGATTCGGTGGCTATCGGCATACATCAACGACAGCTGACTGACCCACAGCAGATGGTTTGCGGCAACCTTGCCCCCATAGGAAAGCTCCGTTTCGAAACCGCCGTTCTCCAACCACCAGATGCGCTCGTCATCGTTAGCACAGGCGCGCAACATCATATCCTCGTGGTTGCCCTTCAGGCATACCCATCGCCAGGATTCGCTGCCCGATCCGTTCATCAGGAGATCGATCACTCCTTTGCTGTCTGGGCCACGGTCGATATAGTCGCCGATGAAAACCACCGTGCCGGCGCGTGCGTATGTCGCGATGCGATCAAGCATCGCTCTCAACGGCTCTAGGCAGCCATGGATGTCGCCAACCGCAAATGTGAAATTCATGCCGGCGCCTCCCGCGGGACATTGATTTCATTGCCACCGTTTGCGCGCCCGCTCAGTCCGTTGCGCAGGGCCAGTTCTTCGGCATCGTGAGACCGGAAGGAAGCTTGGTCGACGTATCGCCGCAGGCCAGTTCGATCTGCGACTGCTGAAGCCCTGTTGCGGCGGAGAGATCGAGCCCCTCTATTCTCGTCAGGAACATGAAGGCGCGATCGAAATCGATCGAACCTTCGAAGCTCGCGCCGCTGAGATCGGCGCGGGAGAGATTGGCAAGCGCAAACCTGGCTCCGGTCAATACGGCGGTTTCAAAGGTTGCGCGCCCGAGCTCGGCCTTTTCGAAGTTCGCGCCTGAAAGCTGTGCGCCAGTGAAATCCGCACGCTGCAGCTCAGCGCTGATGAAGGAAGCGCGCTGCGCCGACGCATTCTGGAACACGACCCGGTAGGCTTCGATCTTGTCGAATCTGGCCCCATCGGCCTTTGCGCCTTCGAGCCAGGCGCGTATCAGGGTGGCTTTCTCTAGGTTTGCCGAAGCAAGGTTCGCGTTCTTGAGGCTGGTCTGCGACAGATCCGTGCCTGCGAGACTAGCTTTTTCGAAGTCGCTGCCTTCAAGCATCAGGTTCTTCTTGGTGCATTCGCTCCAGTCAACGCCTGCGTTAGGCGTGTCGTGGCAATCGGCCGCCATCACACGACCGCCCGATACCACAGCCGCAGCAGCAACGAGCGCCACCATAAGCCCTGAACGTGCAATCCGTGACAAGTTCTTCATATCCCACCCCCTATCGGCCCCGCCCGGCAACAGCGGCAGGCCCGGGCAGGACAATGTCCGTCCTGCACTTCTATTATGCACTAGAAAAAGAGAAACAGGGCATAACACGTTGTCTAAGATGCGCCTCAATGCCGAGAGCGGTTCACTTGCAGGTATCGGCCTTGTTATCCAGCATTTCCAACTTCGCGAGCCTGCCGGTCAGAACGAAATCTCCATAGTCCATGGTCAGATCGCGCGTAATGCCGTTCTCATAAAGCTTGAATGACATGCGATAGACCGGCAGCGCGTCCGATTTCGTATTCTCGTTGAAATAGGAGATCGTCACCGGCCAGACCGCCGTCTTTGAAAACGCGCCGGCATTGCCCGCATCCGCCTCGTCGCCGGCAACCGGCGTAATCTGTTTGCCGACCACGGTCGTCGTCGCCAGCGGCTTGTCCCCATCGTCAGAGCCATCGAAGACGCGGGCTTCGAAGAAACGCCTGCCCGCCTTGGCATTCTCGATCACGTCGAGCATGTGCTCGGTCGGAAAGCGGCTTTCGGCAAGCTGCAATTCCTTGCTCTGAGGGCGCGTCAGATCGACTGTCACGCCGTCCGGCTTGTCGTTTGCCTCGCCGTTGACTTCCTTGTCGAGCTGATCGTCCGTGAAAGACTTCGTTTCGAAGGTGAAGCGGCGGTCCTTCACGTTTTCGAAGGTTTTCGTCTGCTGGTCGCTGACGCGGGTGCTGTCGCCGGTGTTGATCTGCGTCACGAAGCGGAAATTGGTGGTGAAGCCGTCGCAATAATTCCCGTTGAATTCATAGACCATGCGGCCATACATGCCGGCGATGCCAGAGCGCTCGGTAGCGTCCTTCAGTTCGAGATCGTAGATCGCCCGGTGGGCGACCAGGCCGGAGGCGATCGCAGCGCCGGAGGCAGGCGCGGCCGCCCCGGCACTCGTTGCGACGCCGGTAAGAAGAAGGGCGGCAAGACTCGGTCGGAACATCCATTATCTCCTGTTGGACTCGGCCGCGATGTTATAAGAACGCTTTCGGCCAAATCGAGGCTCGAAACCGTCATACGCAAGATTCTAGTCCCGATGCATAATTTTTTGAAGAACTGAAACAAAAAGCGGAGACGAAAATGTCGAATGAAATCGCGGCCCGCCTGACGGAAATGGGGATAACTCTGCCGGAAGCCGCCGCACCCGCTGCCAATTACGTTCCTTATGTGATCAGCGGCAACCTTCTCTATATTTCCGGCCAGCTTCCGCTCGAAGGCGGCAAGGTCGCCGTGAGCGGCCATCTTGGCAGGAATGTCGACGTTCCCGCCGGTCAGCGCGGCGCCGAGCTTTGCGCCATCAACATTCTCGCTCAGGCCAAGGCGGCGCTCGGCGGCGATCTCGGCCGTATCAAGCGCGTCATCAAACTCAACGGCTTTGTCGCCTCCACCCCGGAATTCGTCGAACAGCATCTTGTTATCAATGGCGCATCAAACCTGATAGCCGGCGTCCTCGGCGAGGCCGGAAAGCATGCCCGTGCCGCCGTCGGCATGGCGGCGCTGCCGCTCAACGCCGCAGTCGAAATCGATGCCATCATGGAAATTGCGTCATGACTTCCGCCGCCTGGATAAAGGAACTGCCGGTCGCCCATCGCGGCTACCACGACACCAACAAGCTCGTCTGGGAAAATACGCTCACCGCCTTTGCCCGCGCCGTCGAAGCCGGCTTCGCGATCGAATGCGATCTCCATTATGCCTCCGATGGCGTGCCGATCATCTTTCATGACGAGAACCTCGAACGTCTCTGTAACATAAAGGGCGATATCCGCGAGCGCACCTCCAGGGAGCTCGGCCTGCTGTCCGTCGGCGGCACGACCGACAAGATCCCGACGCTCAGGCAATTGCTCGATCTCGTGAAGGGCAAGGTTCCGCTCGTCCTCGAACTCAAGGGCCGCGAGGCGGATGACGAAGGCTTTGCCGAAGCGGTGATCGAAGTGCTGGAAGGCTATGACGGCAAAGTCGCGCTCATGAGCTTCGACCACTGGCTGCTGCGCGACCTCAAAGCCTTGAACGCGCCCTACCCGCTCGGCCTCACCGCCGGCGGCAACAAGCCGGAAGAATTCGCGAACCACGAACGGGCGATGGAAATCGACCTCGATTTCATCTCCTATTTCTTCGCCGATCTGCCGAATGCCTTCATCACCGGCCAGCGCGCCAAGGGCATCCCGGTCATCACCTGGACGGTCCGCGACGAGAAGGCGCGCAAGCACACCTTCGAGAATGCCGATCAGATGACGTTCGAAGGTTTCGATCCCCGCGTTTCCGTTTGACGCTCGCTTTTTGGACAAGATCGTGCGCAGACTGAAGGGGAGCCAATAATCCTCCTCCCAAGGGCCTCGCATTTGCTCCATGACAGACGAATTATCGATCCGCGTCGAACGGTCCTTCACCGCGATTTCCCCGGAGAGCTGGTCCCGGCTTTCCGGAACGTCTAAGGAAGGCAAGGCGCTCGCCTATAACCCCTTTCTGTCGCACGCCTTCCTCTCCGCGCTCGAAGAGTCAGGCTCTGCCACCGCGCAAACCGGCTGGCTCGGCCATCATCTGCTACTTGAGACGGACACGGACGAGCTGATCGGTGCTCTGCCCGGTTATCTGAAGAGTCACAGCCAGGGCGAATACGTCTTCGACCACGGCTGGGCAGATGCTTTCGAGCGCGCCGGCGGGCGCTATTACCCGAAGCTGCAATGTTCGATACCCTTCACGCCGGCGACCGGTCCGCGCTTGCTCGTTGCGGATGGCCTTGAACGGCGGCCGATCCAGAACGCCATTGCCGAGGGCCTGAAGGAAGTCGTCCGTCGCCTCGGCGTCTCATCGGCGCACGTCACATTCGTGCCTGAAGACGAGATCGGCGTCTTCGAGACCGACGGCTACCTGCACCGGACCGACCAGCAGTTCCATTTCATCAACGAGGGCTATACCAATCACGAGGAATTCCTCGAAACGCTGGCCTCGCGCAAGCGCAAGGCGCTGCGCAAGGAGCGCCGCACCGCGCTTGAAAACGGCATCAGTATCGACTGGCTGACCGGCAGCGATCTAACCGAACGCATCTGGGACCAGTTCTTCGCTTTCTACATGGATACCGGCGGCCGTAAATGGGGACGGCCATACCTGACCCGTAAGTTCTATTCGCTGATCGGCGAGCGTATGCCGGAAGATGTCTTGCTGGTGATGGCCAAGCGCAACGGCCGCTATATCGCGGGTGCCATCAACTTTATCGGCGGCGATACGCTCTACGGGCGCCACTGGGGCTGCGTCGAAGACCATCCCTTCCTGCACTTCGAGGTCTGTTATCATCAGGCGATCGACTTTGCGCTCGCCAAGGGCCTGAAGCGCGTCGAAGCGGGCGCGCAGGGCGAGCACAAGCTCGCGCGCGGTTACCTGCCGGTGACAACACATTCGGCGCACTATGTCGCCCATGCCGGCCTGCGGCGCGCGATTGCCGACTATCTGGAACGCGAACGCGAGGACGTCGAGCACATGAACGAGATTCTCGCCGAGCACAGTCCGTTCCGCAAAGGCGAGCGGCAGCAGGAGGATTGACGCTCGCGCCTTTGCTGCGCTACCCGATCACCGGAGAACGAGGAGATTTCGAGATGACCAGCGCCGCCTACGACGACACCAATATCTTCGCCAAAATCCTGCGTGGTGAGATCCCGTCGCACCGCATCTACGAGGACGAGCACACGGTCGCCTTCATGGACGTCATGCCGCAGGCTCCCGGCCATGTCCTGGTCGTGCCGAAGGCGCCGTCACGCAATATTTTCGATGCCGACCCCACGGTCCTCGCGCAGACGATTCCCGTCGTTCAGAAGATCGCGAAGGCCGTGAAAGAGGCTTTCGATGCCGACGGTGTCCTGGTCTGCCAATTCAACGAACCGGCCGCCGGCCAGAGCGTCTTCCACTTGCACTTCCACGTCATCCCGCGCCACGAGGGCGTTGCCCTCAAGCCGCATTCCGGCAAGATGGAGGATGGCGCCGTGCTTACCGCGAATGCCGAAAAGATAAAGGGTGAGCTTGGGAACTAGTTTCAGGACCAATTAATTTGCAGCTCGTCAAATGACTGCTGCGGGCCCAGCCTTGACCGTTCCGAAATTCGAACAGCTGAGATCGGTCAAATTGGCGTACACGTGTCAGAAAGTTTTTCAGTCCGGTGAAGGTCCACGTCGGTTTCCCGCCTATCGATTTTCGGCCGGTTCGCGACCTGCCGCCAAGCGTCCAGAGACTGCCGATCGCGCCAAAGCCTAACGATGTTAACACGCTCTGTTAGAGCGGCCTTGTGCCCCGAGAACCTAGAAAAATCAAAGGCCGCATCGCTGCGGCCTTCTTCATCTACGTCACGACGACGACCTATTTCCTTCGCGGCACCTTAGGCACTGCACTCGCCTTCTTCGGTGCGTCCCGGACCTCAGCCTTCGCCTTCTTAACTGCCGTCTTCTTGGCTTTTGCCTTCGTCTTCAGCTCGCCGTCATCCTCGTCGTCTGTTTCCGGATGAACGGTTTCGGCTTCCGGCTTCGGCTTGATTGGCGCGGATTCGGGGATTGCTTCGAGGATGATACCAGGCTTGCCGTCTTCCGTCGGACCGACGGTGACGTTCACGACGCCGCCCTTCTTCAGCTTGCCGAAGAGGATTTCGTTCGCCAGCGGCTTCTTGATCGCATCCTGAATGACGCGGGCAAGCGGGCGAGCTCCCATCTTCTCGTCGTAACCCTTTTCCGCAAGCCAATCTATCGCTTCCTCCTGCAGGTCGAAAGTGACGTTGCGTTCAGAAAGCTGAGCCTCCAGCTGCATGATGAACTTCTGCACGACCTTGTGGATGACGGCCGTAGGCAGTGACGCGAAGGGAATGATCGCGTCGAGACGGTTGCGGAATTCCGGCGTGAACAGACGGGTCAGCGCCTCCTCATCCTCGCCGGTGCGCTTGGACGAACCGAAGCCAATTGCGGCCTTGGCCATTTCCGACGCGCCCGCATTGGTCGTCATGATCAAGATGACGTTGCGGAAGTCGATCTTCTTGCCGTTATGGTCGGTCAGCGCGCCGTGGTCCATGACCTGCAGCAGGATATTGTAGATATCCGGATGCGCCTTCTCGATCTCATCGAGCAGGACCACGCAATGCGGATGCTGATCGACGCCATCGGTCAAAAGGCCACCTTGGTCGAAGCCAACATAGCCGGGAGGTGCGCCAAGCAGGCGAGAAACGGTGTGCCGTTCCATATATTCCGACATGTCGAAGCGCAGCATCTCGACGCCGAGCGACGACGCGAGCTGCTTGGCTACTTCCGTCTTGCCGACGCCGGTCGGGCCGGAGAAGACGTAGGCGCCGATCGGCTTGTTCGGCTCGCGGAGCCCGGCACGCGCAAGCTTGATCGAAGTCGCAAGGGCTTCGATTGCCGTATCCTGGCCGTAGACCACCGAGCGCAGTTCCTGCTCCAGGTTGGCGAGAACGGCTTCGTCGTCCTTCGAAACGCTCTTTGGCGGAATGCGTGCCATGGTCGCGACCGTCGCCTCGATCTCCTTTTCGGTAATCAGCTTGCGGCGCCTGGATGGCGGCAGCAGCATCTGAGCGGCACCCGTTTCATCGATGACGTCGATCGCCTTGTCAGGCAGCTTGCGGTCGGAGATATAGCGGGCCGACAGCTCGACCGCCGACTTGATGGCGTCGTTCGAGTAGCGCAGGTGGTGGTACTCTTCGAAATAAGGCTTCAGGCCCTTCATGATTTCGATCGCATCATCGATCGACGGCTCGTTGACATCGATCTTCTGGAAACGGCGAACCAGAGCTCGGTCCTTCTCGAAGAACTGGCGGTATTCCTTGTAGGTCGTCGAACCGATGCAGCGGATCGCGCCGGACGAAAGCGCCGGCTTCAGAAGGTTCGATGCATCCATCGCGCCGCCAGAGGTGGCGCCCGCACCAATGACGGTATGGATTTCGTCGATGAAGAGCACGGCGCCCGGATACTCTTCGAGTTCCTTGACGACCTGCTTCAGACGCTCTTCAAAATCGCCACGGTAACGAGTGCCGGCAAGCAGCGTGCCCATGTCGAGCGAGAAGATGGTGGCGTCGGCGAGCGCTTCCGGCACCTTGCCTTCGACGATGCGCTTGGCGAGGCCTTCAGCGATCGCCGTCTTGCCGACACCCGGATCGCCCACATAAAGCGGGTTATTCTTGGAGCGGCGGCACAGCACCTGGATCGTACGGCTGACTTCCGAGTTACGCCCGATCAACGGATCGATCTTGCCGCTCTTGGCCTTCTCGTTGAGATTGACGCAATAGGCCTTCAGAGCATCCTGCTGCTTCTTGGCGCCGCCTTCATCCTCACCGCCGCGCGATGCAGTCGGCTTGCTTTCGGCCTCCTCGTCGGCGCCACGCGGCGTGCGGACTTCCGAAGAGCCCGGGCGTTTGCCGATTCCGTGGGAGATGTAGTTGACCGCGTCGTATCGGGTCATTTCCTGCTCCTGCAGGAAATAGGCCGCGTGGCTTTCGCGCTCGGCAAAGATTGCGACAAGGACATTTGCCCCCGTTACTTCTTCCCGGCCGGACGATTGCACATGGATCACGGCACGCTGGATGACGCGCTGGAAGCCGGAGGTCGGCTTGGAGTCCTCGTCGTATCCGGTAACCAGATTGGAAAGTTCATTGTCGACGTATTCGATCAGCGTCTTGCGCAGCGCGTCGAGGTCGACATTGCATGCACCCATGACAGCTGCCGCATCGGCATCGTCGATCAAGGCGAGCAGCAGATGCTCGAGCGTCGCATATTCGTGATGCCGCTCGTTGGCAAAGGTCAGTGCCTGATGGAGCGCCTTCTCAAGACTAGGCGAAAATGTTGGCACGTTGAGATCCTCACTTCTTTTCCATGACGCACTGCAGCGGATGCTGGTGCTGACGGGCGAAGTCCATCACCTGACTTACCTTCGTCTCCGCTACCTCGTATGTAAATATCCCGCATTCGCCGACGCCATGGTTATGGACATGAAGCATGATGCGGGTGGCACTTTCACGATCCTTCTGGAAAAAACGCTCCAGAATGTGGATGACGAACTCCATGGGAGTGTAGTCGTCATTCAGGATGAGCACGCGGTAGAGATTGGGCTTCTTGGTCTTCGGCTTTGTGCGTGTGATGACCGAGGTTCCGCGATTTCCGTTGTCCCCGTTCCTTTCGCTGTCGTTCTGCATCCGGATCGGCTTTGCGATCATTGTCATTCATTCCTCGGTCTATCCGGTGGTGCATGGGAGGCTGCTTTACCCGCCGGATATCTGAAACACTAACTTAGTTCATAATAGAGCGATTTTAAGCCCCTTGTTTGCGACTGCAATCACAATTCGCCAGGACTCGACGCAAAGACTAAAAAAGTCCCATTCGAATTCTTGGAGGGCTTGTGGAAACAAAAAAGACCGGCCGCAGATGCGTTGCCGGTCTTCGTTTTTCAAGAGGTGCGCTGTTCGCACCATCGCATTTACGCAGCTGTGGGCGTCACCTGAGGAGCCTTGGGCGACTTCGCGGGCGGAGCCGATACCGGCGGTTCGTAAGGCTTATAGGCGCCCTTGGCGAGATCGGCGTACATTTCCCCCATCTTCGTCGCCTCGGCGATAAAATTCTCGTAGGAAGACTTGATGAAGCCTGTCTGCAATTCGAAGACCGTTTCGAAGCTTCGGGCGCCCGACAGCGTCTCGAAATGATTGACGGCGTCCTGGAAGGATTTCTTGGAATATTCGGCAGCTTCGGTGGCGATCGCCTGGACGCCCTTGGCCGCGTCGGAATAGCTCTTCAGCATCGTGTCCATGGCTTCCTTGCTCTTCCGGCTCGTGTCGTCGAAGTTGAACATGTTCGTCTCCTCCTTTTGTGGTACTGGCTGCCGCAAAAGGTAGCTGCGCCGCACAAATAGTCAAGCGATTTTGTGCGACGCACAACTACCGGTGATTGCATGACGCCGCTCTAATGCGCCTCGAAAAAAGAGCCACGTACGTCGCCGATTGATTTTCAAAACATATATCAGGGCTCCACAACCTGAAGCAGCATAAAGAATCTCGCTAAGTCACAGTCTCGAGGCCGGCACGGGCTGTCTCAATCCATCAGATCTGCGGGAACCTTGCCGCCATTTTCGGATAGCTTCTTCATGAGCGCCTTGTGAAGAAACATGTTCATTTTGGCGGAATCGCCCGTGTCTCCCGAATATCCGAGCTCCGCGGCCAGTTCCTTGCGCTCGGAAAGGCTCGCATTCATACCGACCGCCTTCATCAGATCGACGATCGAGTGCCGCCAATCCAGCTTCTGTCCGCTCTTTTTGACGGCAGCATCGAGAATCGGAACGATATCGACGGTCGCGGGCGCCGTCGTTGCGGGCGCGGTCGTTGGGGTTACGGATGGTGCTGCCGATGGCGCGGCCGGCCTCTGCGCAGGTTCCATTTTCGGCGCCGCCGCCTCGGTCACCGGTGCTGCCTGCGCTTCGCCGCCGAAAATCGCGTCCTTGATTTTATCGAAAATACCCACGTCTCATCCTCCAATTTAGTTCGGTTGCATTCGCAGAAACTAAAATGGGGCGGAGGACGAACTCATCCAGCGCGAATGGCTAAATTGATGCCGAGCAGGCTAGGGGCAAGCCGATGCCGTCCGGCAAGGCAAGCCGCAATGATGCGGCCCGCCCTAGGATCATCAGAGATCGACGTCGAGGATCGCCATCGAAAAGTTGTAGGAACGATCGCCGTCTTCGTCGTCGACATAGACGACACCCAGGAATTCTTCGCCGAGATAAACTTCCGCGGAATCATCCTTGCGCGGGCGCGCCTTGACGACGATCTGCGGATTGAGCGTCTTCTTGAAATAGGCGTCGAGCTTCTTGAGTTCTTCAGGCTTCACACTTGGTCTCCTAGCGGTCTTCGTTGGCCGCTTCTTGCACAGGAAAAGCGGAGCTGTAAAGGTTGCCGCGGCATATCTGCCCCGGCTTCCCCTCAGGATTTTGCCAGCTTTTCCGTCCTGACAAATACAATCGGATCAGATATCGGCGCCGATCACCTGGTCCATGATGCGCGACGGTTCCGAACACCCGGCCTCTCCGACCACCTTCGCCGGCACGCCAGCAACCGTCGTCTTCGGCGGGACGGCCTTTAGAACGACCGAGCCGGCCGCCACGCGCGAGCAATAGCCGATCTGGATATTGCCGAGAATCTTCGCGCCCGCACCGATAAGCACGCCGCTGCCGATCTTTGGATGACGATCAGCACCCTCCTTGCCGGTGCCGCCAAGCGTGACGCCATGCAGGATCGATACGTTGTCGCCGATCACCGCCGTTTCGCCGACGACGAGGCCAGTCGCGTGATCGAGGAAGATTCCCCGGCCGATGCGCGCTGCCGGATTGATGTCCGTCTGGAAGACGCTGGACGACCGGCTCTGCAGATAAAGCGCGAGATCCCGGCGCCCATGATTGAGCAGCCAGTGGGCCAGGCGATGCGTCTGCAGCGCATGGAATCCCTTGAAATACAGCACCGCCTCCATGAAGCGAAGGCAGGCCGGGTCGCGGTCATAGACGGCCTGAATATCGACGCGCAGGATATCGCTCCATTCCGGCCAGTCTTCGAGCATTCCGTCGAAGACCTGGCGAAGCAGCGTCGCCTGCATGTCGGGATGGTCGAGACGTTCGCAGATACGATGAATGACGCATTCTTCCAGCGAACGGTGGTTGATCACCGTCGAATAAAGGAAAGCCGCCAGCACCGGATCCTTCTCGGCAGCAACACGCGCTTCTTCGCGCAGGCTGTCCCAGATCGGATCCATGACCTTTAGCGGGTTTGATGCCTCAAAAGAACGAACGTCAGTCTTCGCGACCATTCCAGGTCTCCTCGTTTCCGTCGGAACCACATTATATAAGGCATAATGCCCAGAACATAAATGGGTGCCGGTCCTATGCTTCTTTAGGATGATTTTTCGGCAATCACGGCACTTTAGACCGACTGTCATCGCCCGGCGACTCTCTCATAAAACTCTAGAACCGCCTTCTTGAATACCTTGTCTCCTACCGCCAACATATGGTCGCGGCCCGGAATGTCCAGCGCCTCGGCATGCGGCATCAAGCTCGCCAATTCCTCTGCGGAACCTGCAATATCGTCTTTTGTTCCAACGCCGATCAAAGTCGGGGCATCGATCCTGCCCATGTCGGCCCGCGCCACCAGATCGCGCGATCCCCGGATGCATGAAGCGAGCGCCTGCCGGTCGCTCCTGGTCTGCTCGGCGAAGGCGCGGAACATGCGCCCGCGGGTATGCGTGACGTCGTCCAGAGACGGCGCGAGCAGCGCATCGGCAATCGGATCCCAATCACCGACGCCGTCCGTCATCCCGATACCAAGGCCGCCTAGCACCAGCGAACGCACGCGATGCGGATGGGCAAGCGCCGTGAAGACCGAAATCCGCGCGCCCATCGAGTAGCCCATGATATTGGCTTCCGGAATGCCTAGATGGTCGAGTAACGCCACGCCATCTTCGGCCATGATCCACGGCCGGTAGGCTTCGGCATCGTGGGGTTTGTCGCTTGCGCCGTGGCCGCGATTATCCATCGCGATCACCCGATAGCCTGCATCGCCCAGCGTCTTCACCCAGCCGGGATGCACCCAGTTGACGTTGGCGGTCGAAGCAAAACCATGAATGAGCAGCACCGGCGGGCCGTTGGGATCCCCTTCGTCGAAAAAGACGAGTTTCAGGCCGCCGTGGGTGAAGCTGGAAAATGCGGGCGTATTCAGATTCATAATGCCGTCCTTTTTGGCCGGACCATATTTTATCGAGCAGCGGAGGTGAACCCTCGCCGCGCCAAAAAACCATGTGCCGTGCGGCGCTTTGGCTCTACACATTTGAGGCGAAGGATTATAATGTCCGCGCACATTTCAAAGCATTCGGAGACAGACATGGCCGGCCACAACATTCCCCACTTCCAGAACGACGGCGGACACCGCGTGATCGAAGTCGGCGTGAAGGAGTTCATGTGCACCGGCGCGTCCGTGCCATTCGATCATCCGCATATCTTCATTGACATGGGCGACGACAACGAAAAGGTCTGCTCCTACTGTTCGACGCTTTATCGGTTCAACGGAGCGCTGAAGCCGAGCCAGACGAACCCGGCCGGTTGCGTCTTCCACGTTAAGGCCGCGTAACTTCACTCAAGATCGGACATCAGATGCCGGTCGAACACGCCGCCATCATCGGCGCCGGAACTGCGGGCCTGACCGCGGCTCTGGCACTGGCTAAGCGCGGCATCAGTTCGGATATTTTCGAACAGGCTGTCGCGCTTACAGAGGTCGGCGCCGGTCTGCAAATCTCGCCAAATGCCTCGCGCATCCTCGCAAAACTCGGCGTTCTGCAGGACATCGAAAATGTCTGGCTCGAGCCGCAATTCATTCGCCTTTTCTCCGGCGATACGCTCCGCCCGCTTGCGGCCGTTCCCGCAGGCGACTTCGCTCGCATCCGCTGGGGCGCTCCCTACGGCGTCCTGCACCGCGCGACGCTGCAAGGGGCGCTGCTTGCGGCAGTCGAAGCAAACCCTCGTTGCACGATCCATCTCGGCCGTCGCATCGCCCCGGGCGCGCTTCCTGAAACCACCCGCCAGCCGGATGTAATCATCGGTGCCGACGGCGTCTGGTCGCAGCTGCGGCAGTCGATCAAGGGTAGTCCCTCGCCGCATTTTTCCGGCCACATAGCCTATCGCTTCACGATCGCCGGCAATTCCGCGCCGGCGTTCCTCGACCGCGCCAACGTCTCGGCATTCCTCGGGCCGTCGGCCCACCTCATCTGCTACCCGCTGAAGGAGGCCGGCAGCCTCAATCTCGTCGCCATCACGGCCGGCAATGCTGCGCCGCAGGACTGGGGCAACGAGCCGACGGAGCAGCAATTGAAACAGCTCTCATCACGCTTTTCCCGATGGAGTGCCGATATTAAATTGCTGTTCGGCGACGCCCGGATTACGTTCTGGCCGCTCTACGAGGCGACGGAGGGCAACTGGCAAAACGGAAGTGACACCGTCCTTATCGGCGACGCGGCTCACGCCATGACGCCTTTTGCGGCCCAAGGCGCGGCGATGGCAATCGAAGATGCCTACGAGCTCGCGGCGCTGCTTGCAGCCCATCCTGTGAAGGAAGCTCTGCGTCGCTTCGAACGACAGCGCGCGCCGCGCGTTGCAAAAATTCGCAAGCGCGGCGCCTTCAACCGCTTCGCCTATCATGCCCGTGGTCCGGTGCGCATCGGCCGCGATATCGTTCTATTGCTGAAGGCGCCGCAAACTCTCGCGGCGGATCTCGACTGGGTCTACGGCTACCGTCCGATCGACTGATCAGACGGCATTGGCGGCTGCAAAACCACGTTCGATATCGGCCTTGACGTCTACCACGTCTTCAAGACCGACCTGAAGCCGGATGACAGGCCCTTCCTGCGGCGCCTTGCGAATACGGCGATCATTGAGATTGACGTGGACTGCAAGGCTCTCGAAGCCGCCCCAGGAATAACCCAGGCCGAAGATCTGCAGGGCATCGAGGAAGGCATGCGCCTTCGCCTTGAATTTCTCCGGCGCATCGGCTGCGAGCACGAAGGAGAAGATGCCGCTCGCACCCTTGAAATCGCGCTTCCAGAGTTCGTGCGACGGGAAGCTCGGCAGGGCCGGATGCAGGACGCGCGCGACCTCCTCCCTGCCCTCAAGCCATTTGGCGATCGTCAGCGCGCTTTCATAGTGGCGCTCAAGCCGTACACCCATGGTGCGCAGGCCGCGCAGGATCTGGTAGGCGTCGTCCGGAGCGCCGCAAATACCGAGCGTGATATTGGCTTCCTTCAACTGCTCCCAATGCGTGGCATTGGCCGAAACCGTGCCCATCAGGATGTCGGAGTGGCCGGAGGGATATTTCGTCGCGGCATGGATCGAAATATCGACGCCGAAGTCGAGCGGCCGGAAATAAACCGGCGTCGCCCAGGTATTGTCCATTGCAACGACCGCACCATGCTTGTGGGCGATTGCGGCAATCGCCGGAATGTCCTGCATTTCGAAGGTATTCGATCCCGGCGCCTCGGTGTGCACCAGCTTCGTGTTCGGCTTGAAAAGCTGCTCGATGCCGGCGCCGATTGCCGGGTCGTAGTATTCGACCTCGACGCCGAGACGCGTCAGCATCGTGTCGCAAAAATGCCGCGTCGGCGTATAGACCGAATCGACGATGAGTACATGATCGCCAGACGAGAGAAATGCGAGCAACGGCACCGTAACGGCGGCAAGGCCCGTAGGAACCAGGATCGTTCCGGCAGAGCCCTCAAGCGCATTGATCGCATCGCAGAGCGCATCCGTCGTCGGCGTCCCGCGGGTGCCGTAAGTATATTTCTGCGACCGCGTCTCCATCGTCCTGGCATTGGGGAAGAGCACCGTGGAGGCATGGACGACCGGTGGATTGACGAAACCGAAGTAGTCCGAAGGATCGTTGCCGATATGCGTCAGCCGCGTATTGATGCCCGCGTTCTGCAGTAAATTGTCTCTGTCGTTCATAATCTGGAATGGCCCTTGGCGGAATGATGCAAAGCTGCACTTCTGGACCCGGCCCGCAAAACGGTCAACCCCGGGCTAAGACGACGCAAATTCCCCACTTCGTTGCTTTATCAGATATATCAGTGGATTACGCGATAATTTTCCGCAAATGGCTGCCCATTTCCTGCTCAAATGCCTATCAGGGCGGCGCATTTTACCAAAATGCCAATTTCTGCCGCAATTGTGGACGGCGACACTTGACCGTGGTGATATTTGCGACTGTGATAGAAATGCTCGCGCCGGGAGGGTGTCGAGAATTGGGGGGCGAATGGTTTGCTTCAGCCGTCCCCTCCACAAAAACATAAGACAACAGATAAAGGTTGGGAAAAATGAAGATTAAGCTCCTGTCCGCCGCCGTCGGCGCAGCAGTTTTCGCCCTTGGCGCCTCGGCTGCCTCGGCAGCCACTCTCGCAGACGTGAAGGCAAAGGGTTTCGTCCAGTGCGGCGTCAACAGCGGCCTCGTCGGCTTTGCTCAGCCTGACGCGTCCGGCAACTGGGCCGGCTTCGACGTCGATTTCTGCAAGGCGGTCGCTTCAGCCGTGTTCGGCGATCCGACCAAGGTCAAGTATACGCCTCTTTCCGCGAAAGACCGCTTCCCCGCCCTGCAGTCCGGCGAAGTCGACATCTTGTCGCGTAACACGACCTGGACGATCAACCGCGATACCGCTCTCGGCTTCAATTTCCGCGCGGTCACCTATTACGACGGTCAGGGCTTCATGGTTCGCAAGGGCCTGAACGTTAAGTCGGCTCTCGAACTTTCCGGCGCTGCCGTCTGCGTTCAGGCGGGCACGACCACTGAACTCAACCTCGCCGACTACTTCAAGGCCAACAACCTTCAGTACAACCCGGTCGTTTTCGAAAAGCTCGAGGAAGTCAACGCCGCATACGACTCCGGCCGTTGCGACGTTTACACGACCGACCAGTCCGGCCTTTATTCTCTGCGTCTGACGCTCAAGAACCCCGACGAGCACATGATCCTTCCAGAGATCATCTCCAAAGAACCGCTCGGCCCGGCCGTTCGCCAGGGTGACGACCAGTGGTTCGATGTCGTCTCCTGGACGGCCTTCGCACTGGTCAATGCTGAAGACTTCGGCATTACCCAGGCCAATGTCGACGAGATGAAGAACTCACCGAACCCGGACATCAAGCGCTTCCTCGGTTCCGAAGCCGACACCAAGATCGGCACTGACCTCGGACTCACCAACGATTGGGCGTATAATGTGATCAAAGGCGTCGGCAATTACGGCGAAGTCTTCGAGCGCAACATCGGTCAGGGCAGCCCGCTCAAGATCGAACGCGGCCTGAATGCTCTGTGGAGCAAGGGCGGCATCCAGTACGCGCCCCCGGTTCGCTGATCGCCGGCCTGGAATGAAATACCGGAAAGGCGGGCAACCGCCTTTCCCACGTCCAAGAAAAAGGCCCAAAATGGGCACATAGGGGAATTGGCTCGGCATGACGCAAGAGGCTCTGGGCACGACACCGTTGCCTAAAACCGGCGGGACCTTCCGGTCCGCAATGTATGATCCCAAATACCGGGGTATCTTTTATCAGGTTCTCACCATCCTCGTGATCGCTGGAGTGGTCTGGTGGATTGTGGACAACACGATCGAGAATCTCGCACGTAGCAATACGGCCTCTGGTTTCGCCTTCCTCAGGGGACGCGCCGGATTCGAGGTCGGTCAGTCGCTGATTTCCTACTCCAGCGACTCGACCTACGGACGCGCGCTCGTCGTAGGCTTCCTGAATACCCTCCTGGTCGCGGTTACCGGTATCATCACTGCGACGATTATCGGCTTCATCATCGGCATCGGGCGATTGTCGCACAACTGGCTGATTGCCAAGCTGTGCACGGTCTATGTCGAGGTGTTCCGCAACATCCCGCCGCTGCTTGTCATCTTCTTTTGGTACTCCGGCGTTCTCGCCGTTCTCCCGCAGCCGCGCGAATCCCTGCATCTGCCGTTCAGCATGTTCCTGAACAATCGTGGCCTCGCCTTCCCGAAGCCGATATTCGAAGCGGGCATGTGGGCGGTTCTGATCGCCTTTGTCGTCGGCATCATCGCCGCCTTTGCAACCGCGCGCTGGGCGCATAAGCGCCAGGCCGCGACGGGCCAGCCGTTCCACACGATCTTGGTCTCGATCGCACTGATCGCCGGTCTGCCAATCTTCGCCTTCCTGCTGGCCGGGCTGCCGATCACCTTTGACGTGCCGGTGGCCGGCAAGTTCAACCTGACGGGCGGCTCGGTCGTCGGCCCGGAATTCATGTCGCTCTTCCTGGCACTGTCCTTCTATACGGCAGCCTTCATTGCCGAGATCGTGCGCGCCGGCATTCGCGGTGTAGCCAAAGGACAGTCGGAGGCGGCAGGCGCCCTTGGGCTGCATCCTTCCTCCATCACCCGCCTTGTGGTGGTACCCCAGGCCTTCCGCGTCATCATTCCGCCGCTGACGAGCCAATACCTGAACCTGACGAAGAACTCCTCGCTGGCCATTGCGATCGGCTTTGCGGATCTTGTCGCCGTCGGGGGAACGACCCTCAACCAGACCGGCCAGTCCATCGAAGTCGTGCTGATCTGGATCGTCGTTTATCTCAGTCTCAGTATTCTCACGTCGCTGTTCATGAACTGGTTCAACGCCAAGATGGCACTGGTGGAGAGATAAGATGTCCGTTTCCAACACCTCCTTTGTCAGAACGGCGATATTGGCGGCGGAACCGCCGCCGCCCGGTGAACGAGGCGCTGCCGCCTGGGTCAGGCGCAACCTGCTCGCAACGCCGAGGGACATCGTGCTGACGGTGCTCGCGATCGCCGCCCTCGCCTGGGTCGTGCCTCAGTTGATCGACTGGCTGTTCATCCAGGCCGTGTGGACCGGTACCGACCGCACCTTCTGTGCAACCGCCGTCCAGGGTGGCGTGCAACCAGAGAACTGGAGCGGCGCCTGCTGGGCCTTCGTCAGCGCGAAGTTCGATCAGTTCATTTTCGGCCGCTATCCGCTCGACGAGCGCTGGCGTCCGACGCTCGTCGGCATCCTTTTCGTGCTCTTGCTGGTGCCGATGCTGATCCCATCTGTGCCGCGCAAGGGGCTGAACGCGATCCTGCTCTTCGCTGTGCTGCCGGTCTTCTCGTTCTTCATGCTCTATGGCGGCTTCGGCCTCGAGATCGTCGAGACACCGCTCTGGGGCGGCCTGCTCGTGACGCTGGTCGTGTCCTTCGTCGGCATGGCGGTCTCGCTGCCGTTCGGTATCGTGCTGGCGCTTGGCCGGCGATCGACAATGCCCGTCGTGAAGATGGTCTGCGTGACTTTCATCGAAGTGATCCGCGGCATACCGCTGATCACGGTCCTCTTCATGGCAAGCGTCATGCTGCCGCTCTTCCTGCCGACCGGCTGGAATGTAGACAAGCTGATGCGCGCGGTGATCGGCGTATCGATCTTCGCCTCCGCTTATATGGCAGAGGTCATTCGCGGCGGCCTGCAGGCGATCCCGAAGGGCCAGTATGAGGGAGCCGACTCACTCGGGCTCGGCTATTGGCAGAAGATGCGGCTCATCGTGCTGCCTCAGGCGATAAAGCTGGTCATTCCGGGGATCGTCAACACGTTCATCGGCATGTTCAAGGATACGTCGCTCGTTTCGATCATCAGCATGTTCGACCTCCTTGGTATCGTCCGCCTGAACTTCACCGACGCCAATTGGGCAAGCTCTGTCACGCCGCTGACAGGCCTCGTCTTCGCAGGCTTCGTCTTCTGGATCTTCTGCTTCGGCATGTCGCGTTATTCCGTGTTCATGGAACGCCACCTCGACACCGGCCACAAACGATAAGAATGAGGGAATAAACATGGCTGAACCCAAGAAAATGACCGTCTCCGCAACGGATGTGGCGGTCGAGATCATCAACATGAACAAGTGGTACGGCGATTTTCACGTGCTGCGCGACATCAACCTCAAGGTCATGCGCGGCGAGCGCATCGTCATCGCTGGCCCGTCGGGCTCCGGCAAGTCGACGATGATCCGCTGCATTAACCGTCTGGAAGAGCACCAGAAGGGACACATTCTCGTTGACGGCACGGAGCTCACGAACGACCTGAAGAAGATCGACGAAGTGCGCCGCGAAGTCGGCATGGTATTCCAGCACTTCAATCTGTTCCCGCATCTGACGATCCTTGAAAACTGCACGCTGGCGCCGATCTGGGTGCGCAAGATGCCGAAAAAGCAGGCCGAAGAGGTCGCCATGCACTTCCTGAAGCGCGTCAAGATTCCGGAACAGGCGAACAAGTATCCCGGCCAGCTTTCCGGCGGCCAGCAGCAGCGCGTGGCGATTGCCCGCTCGCTCTGCATGAACCCGAAGATCATGCTTTTCGACGAGCCGACCTCGGCGCTCGATCCGGAAATGATCAAGGAAGTGCTGGATACGATGGTAGGCCTCGCAGAAGAAGGTATGACGATGCTCTGCGTGACCCACGAAATGGGCTTTGCCCGTCAGGTCGCAAACCGCGTCATCTTCATGGACCAGGGCCAGATCGTCGAACAGAATTCGCCCGCCGAATTCTTCGACAACCCGCAGCACGAGCGCACCAAACTCTTCCTCAGCCAGATCCTGCATTGAGCAAGAAATGCCTTGGAAAAGCCGTCGGAGTAGCCCTCCGGCGGCTTTTATTTTATCGCCAGCGAGCACTTTTATTACTCACAATCACGGCTAGAGAATTATCCGCCTGAAGCGCAACTTTACATTGAATTATCGGCATTCGTTCAGCCATGGAAAAGCGGAGGGGCATACCTATCTAGGATAGCATTGCCGACCCACGTCATGGAGAACCCCGATGAAAGCCAAGTTTGCCGCAATTCTTATCGTGGGGGCATTGATCACAGGATGTACGGCCGTCGGCGACATTTCCGGTCCCGGGTTGGAGCCCATCCCCGGCAGCATCACCTATAGCGGCCAGCCGCGCACGAAGCTGACGAAATCACCGATCGGTTCCTCATTCCCGCACACATTTTACGATAACAGGGGGCGCGAGGTGGAGGAGACGTACATCATCCGTCCCGACCGCAGCCTGATGATTGCAAGACGCGTCTACCGCCCGTTTTTCGACTGGGGTGATGACCGCTAAAAGGCGCCGCGACAGGGCATGCTGGCATTCCAGCTCGCTAATTCGCCAACGCACGGCTTGCTGAAATGTCGTCAAATGACGTCATGCAACGGTCTGCTTTAACTCTTGATTAGGCATCCATTTGCTTCAGCGTGAAGTTATGCCATGCTCTTTGCCTAAATGGCGCCTGAAATAGCACGGGGTCAAAACACGGGGGCAGAGAAAATGATGGAAATTCACGGTTCTCAGCATGCAAATGGCAGACCAGAGCATCCTCTGAACTGCCGGACGGAAGTCGAAGCCGCGATGTTCGAAATGATCAAGCGCTTGCAGCAGCACGGCTGGACGCCTGCCGAAGTAGCGCTCGCGCTTGCGGACGCGGCCGAAGACTATGTGATGCTGCTTGCCAGCAAGAAAGCCGGAAGCCACTGAGGGTTCCACTTCCCGCCCACCGCCCTGCGAAGCGTGCAGCGTTTGCACGCACTCCGGGGCGGAAACGTGGGCCATATCCACCAGCGATCACCCGGATGCCCAAAGATGGCGCAGCCGCGGGAGCTGGCGAATGTCTGACGCGGAAACAAACGGACTTGCGTCCCAGCCTGCCTGCCTCGCCACCGCCACGATTTCGGGCTGGTCGTCGAAAAATATCGGACGCTCGCGCGAGCCGATGCTCAATCGGGAATTGATCGCCTCGAAGAAGCGGATGTCCTTCTTCGAGTATCGAATTTCCGCACTATAAAACATGCGGTTGAACAGCTTCGAGAAGCCGAGCTCGTTCCAGAGAAATCGTGCCCGGTGATGCTCCTGGCCGGTTGCCACGTAGAGCTCGACATCACTGCCGCTCCTTATGCTCTCGACCAGATCAAAGACCTCCCTGTTGAGATTCGAATCCTTTTCGAACCAATATCTCATGAAGTCCTTCGCATCGCCGTGATATCCAACCTCCGGGAGAATTTTGGCAAGCGCCTCCGCGAGGTCGCGTTTGCCGGTGATGCATTCCGCCATAGGCGAGGTCGAACGGTCGCCTCCATTTCCAAAAAAGAGATTGCCGAATGCCGCCCGGTCAACGCCGAGATCAGCCTCGATCGTCGCGTCCCAAGGCTTGCGAAGCGACGGATCTGAGTGCCAGCCATCGATGAGAACACCATCAACATCAAAGAAGATTTTCACTATCCCAAATCCTGCATCGAAGCCCAGCTAATCGCAAATCAGCGGGAACGTCCCGGTATGGCACTTGTCTTGCGGGCATCAAAGGGCGCCTCGCGGCGATCTCCATGGAAGTACCGACCACCCTTGCGAGCCAGCTCCGATTCGGTCAAACGGCAAAGCTCTTCAGCCCGCCCTTCAGCGGCGCGTTTGAAACCCATGTCGAACGTTTCGAACAACTCGTTGTCGAGCTGTTTCAGAAGGCGGGGAATCCATTTTCCTTTCCCGGACCATGTGCCGCGTCCAAGAAGCATCAGATCGGCAAGAGGCTGATAAAGCTGGGACGCAATCGCGCGGATTTCAGCTCCGCTGCGTTCACCGCGAAGATCGTACAACATATCAGTGATCTGATATCGCAGAGCATCCAGCTCCTGCCCGGCAAGCTCAGGTGGACCGTCCTTCAACAATTGCGCAGCATGGCTTTGCCAAGCCCGGCCGTTCTCCTTGCCCGGTCCTATAATTCGTCCGGACGCCACCATGTGAACAATGAGTGGATGGCCGGAATTCAAGTCGCGCTCAAAGAACCAGTTGAGCGTCTCTAGATCATGAACGAACGCTTCGAAGGGGAGGCCGTTTTCAACAAACGACTCCCTCCACGCACGATCGAGCTTCTCGAACACGACCACCAGATCGATGTCGGAGTTTTCTGTACCCTCCCCGCGAATGATCGAACCAGCAGCAAAGGCGAAAGAATAGCCATCAAATCGCGCTGAAAGGACGGGACCGGTCATCCGCAAGGCTTCGTCTATCTGCTTCGGCATCTTAACTCCACCATGGGACATCCAGAGACCAGATTGGCGTCCCCCATAGGTACGGCAAATTTCACTTTAAAATCAATCTGCCCGACCTGAGAGACGTTTTGTGCCGTCCAAGAGCACGGTGCGTGCCTTTCTCGACCCGGGCCGGTCGCCTATGCCCGTAAACGCCAAGGCTTTCGGGCTGAGGGAACGGCTTTACCTCATCCCTTGCTGCCGAACGATCGTGGTGCGCCGACTTCGAGGGCGAGTTCATCCTAATTTGTTTACGCGAGGATTGGTTCGGCCATGGCAGGCATTCTAACTCGTCCGGACCGAAAGCGCTCGAGTGTTCCTTCCGGAAAGCGCTAGTTGCAGTCATTGGCTAATAGCTGTTTTTGCGATATGAAGTCGGCATGATCAAAGCATCGAGTACCCCCTACATCGTGCTCCCGCGCTAATGCGAGGAGCTTAGCGAGAGTCCGAACGGCTTCTCGCCTTGCAACCGTTTGCCATGGCGCAAGCGGTCAGGAAGGTATGTAGAGAGAACATCGATGAACAACTATTTTGAAAGCCCTTTCAAGGGCATTACGCTCGACAAGCAGGTCACGAATCCCAACATAATCGTTGGGCGATACAGCTATTATTCGGGCTACTACCATGGCCACAGCTTTGACGATTGCGCCCGCTACCTTTTGGACGACGAGGGAGCCGATAAGCTCGTGATCGGGAGCTTCTGCTCAATCGGATCGGGCGCTGCCTTCATTATGGCGGGTAATCAGGGGCACCGTCATGAATGGATCAGCACGTTTCCGTTTTTCTGGATGCCAGAGGTGCCCGAATTCAGCGGAGCGGAAAACGGATACCTGCCGAGCGGCGACACTGTGATCGGCAACGATGTGTGGATCGGCTCTGAGGTTGTCGTCATGCCTGGTGTCAAGGTTGGCGATGGTGCTGTGCTCGGAACGCGTGCAGTGGTGACACGCGATGTCGAACCCTACACCATAGTTGGAGGCAATCCCGCCAAGCCAATCCGCAAGCGTTTCGAGGATGGGAGGATAGAATTGCTACTCGAAATGAAGTGGTGGGATTGGTCTGATGCCCAGTTGAGGAAGGCGATGCCAATCTTGACTAAAGGCGACGTGGAGGCACTTCATCGCCACTGGCTATCGCCCAATCGCCAAGGCTGACACGAAAAGGTTCGTCCGGAACTCAACCGGGCGGGCCGTCACGCTTGCCTGACAAGTTGACACAGCTGTACCGAACATTCAGCAGCAGCCCTCGGCTGCACTCATGCCCGCTGGCGCCTGGGTGCTCTTGGCGTTTCAGAGGAGGCAACGGTGTCAAGGCAACGCGCTATCACACCCGACGGCCGGGAGGGACGGATCAACGAGCGCTAAAATGAGTGTAAGAAACTATTTAATCGAAGGCGTTTCCGGCACAGGCAAAACCACGGTGGCTGAAGAACTACAGCGGCGCGGCTACCACGTCATCCACGGTGACCGGGAGTTGTCTTATGAAGGCGATCCCGAGACTGGTGAACGGCTGGACGAGCTTTCCCACGAGACCGCGACGGACAGTGTCACATGGGGGCACGACCACCACATTTGGGATGTAGACAAAGTCACATCCTTGGTCGCTCATCAACGCAACGTAATCTCCTTCTTCTGCGGCGGCTCTCGAAATTTCTCCCGCTTTATTGATTTGTTTGACCGGGTTTTCGTTCTCGACGTCGATCTCGACACGTTGAACCGGCGGCTTGCCGGGAGACCAGTAGACGAGTTTGGCGGAAGACCAGCCGAACGGGAGCTGATTGCGCGATTGCTTATGTTCCGAAGTGCGGTGTCGAGATCGACGCCACTGCGCCGCTCGCGGTCATTGTCGACGAGATTCTCTCGAAATGCAGAGAGGTCGACCAAGGGGCCGACTAGGCTCGGCGGCGCGCGACAAAGCGCTAGCCCGATACGGCCGGGATTGTCCTTCTCGCCGGCCTGGAAGCGCAGTGGCGTCAGTCCGAAGTGGGCTCCAACGGTTCAGCGGAAGGGATCGTCGACTGCCGCCTTGGGGTCCTCTCGAAAAAATCGTCATGATTGCCGCCCGCACCACGGCCTTGGAGTTCTCGGGCAGCCGCCTTTTTCACAGATAAAAGAAACAGCGAGACCCTCTGCAATCAAGATTTTGCCCACGTCTCGTCCTCCGACCTTCAAGACGCCGCAACTGCGTCCGTAATTGCATTCATCTGTTCCTTCGGTACCGGCTGGACAAGCACACGCCACCTTCGTGAGTTGCACGTTTGGCGAACTGACCAGCTCCTTCAGACGCTCTCTTGCGCGATTGCCGAGTTCCCGTTCATATCGACATTGAGGGTCAAAGGTCTCAGGTGTGTTGAAGCCAACAAGGCGCGTTCCTGTCCGCTCTCCAGCGACGTGGACGGTATCGCCGTCCGTCACTGTGAACGATGACCGGACCTGCTCCGCCACATTCTGCGACTTGCCAGCAGTACCTAGAAAAAATTGCTTCGGTCCGGTCTCGAATACTGAGTACAGAAGTCCGACCATCGCGATCAGTGTAAAGATCACTGCATCTCGGGCAAATCTTCTGCCCCACCACCTGACCTTTCGCGGCAGGAAGGAATATTTGCGGTGTTGCAAGCGGCGTGGATATGCTCTTGCGCGGGATGCGGTCGTCGCTTCCTGACCTCGCGTTCCGCCTTGCCCGAGAATTTGATTGAGTTTCAGCAGTTGTTTAGCGCTCAGGCGCGTCCCGCCACCGTAGCTCTCCAGCCTGTGAAGCACGTCCGAGAGAAAACTCCGCTGCCACGGACTGAGCGTCGCTTCGGCCAGTGCTGCGCGAATATTGGCTTTGAGCTGTTCCGTCTCGAAAAGCACGAACGCCGCACCGCTTGGTTTCGAGGGTGAGTGGCGCTGCATCTAGCAAGATGGCTCCACGCGCTGAGTGGATTTCTTATAGTGGACCCATATCGCACCAATGGAGCCAAGCATGGCGAAACAATACCATCCGAACATCAGGCCGAGCACCCACTGTTCCTCGCTATCGCGAAGTCCAAACCCGGTGGCGATCAAAACAACATGAGCAATAAGAAGGCCAACCGCAACGAAGATCACGAATACAACCCCCGTTAGTGGAATCGTTGTACGCAAAACAACCGCCGCTTCCAAGATGACGCTGCGCTCAGATAGGAAGCTGGTAAATGCGCGGTTACGAAATGAGCGGAGCCGATAGTCCAGATGTTCGAGGAGCGACGCCGAAGGCCTGCGTTCGTCAGTTTACAATCCCGTGGCAGCCGTGCCGACCGCCACGCAAATAACCAACGCGACCTCGAAGCCGGATACCAAATCCAGCTGACCGATCTTTGACAAGCTAGCCCAGGCGTCCGAGGCATCGCGGAAGACGATTGCCATCATCCCAGGGGATCATCGCGATTTAGGCTTTTCGCCAGTATGCCGCTTGAAAGTCCATTTCACGACGTAATCGCCGTTGCGCTTCATCTTGGTCTTCGTCTGCACGCGAAACGCTCCGCCTAATGCCAGCTCGGCGGCTTCGAAAGCCTGGCGAGCCTCGGCAAGCGCCTTGTGATAGGCGCTGTTGTCGCGCTTTGGGCTTTCGGCCACCGCCTTAAAAAGGGCAGTCAGTTCAGGCTTGTCTTCGTCCATCAATTGATTTGTATCCTCTCGCAGGCGCGCATACCAAGTACCTCTATTTCGAGACGTGGATCAGTGCGATATTTAGTTTTGTCATCCCAGCGACACGTTGAATGCGGCGCAGAACGAGGCCGCCGGCCATCATGCTCTCCGCGGATCAGATCCCGGTCAAATGCCCGCACTCGAAGCGCCTGGCGCCGGCGGCTGAGATCATTGGCACGATGCTATTTATCCGCCGATCCATTTCCAGTTTCGGCTGCTTCAACAGATCAACTTGGTCTGCCAATGTAGCCAGACATAAACAGGCCTCTGCCGGTATCTCGGTTCTTTCAACTTTTCGGATGAGACCTAGAAGCGCCTGCAGCCCATTGCGGCCGATCCCCGCAACAATGCCGAACTCAGCAAGATGAGCGCGGACGGCATTGGTTGTCATCGTAAAAACTGAACAACATCGCGGCGCTTCAGTTGTCGGCGAACGACGATCAGGCCGGTTGCCGGAAGGGCGTGCACCTGGAACACCACTTAGCAATGTCGAGTCCAATCGTGGTAGTTTCTTCCATCGATGGCTCCTCCCATGCGGTTCCTGACAACACCGCGATCATGGCACATCGTCATGCCGGCGGAGGAGCCGTCCACAGCACTAAGAGCGGTCAGTAACGCGGAAGCGGCATCCGATCATAGCCAAATCGCCGTTTCTTCCTTGGCGGTTCGGATAATCATCATGGTGAAGAAGCGGGCAACGTTGGTCTGGTCGCGAAACAGCCTCTCGCAGAGGGCGTCGAATTCTTCCATGTCGCGCAGGCGCAGCATGAGAACGACGTCGGTTTCGCCCGTCACGGCATAGGCCTGTGAAACGGCCTCTTCGGCAACCGCGATTTTCAGAAAGCGGCGCATATGCTGCTCGCCGTGCAGCTTCAACTCGACCGTAATCAGGGCCTTGATCCTGCGTTCGGCCTTGGTGGGATTGAGGATCGCGACAATTCTGTCGATGATGCCTGATTTGTGCAGTCGCTGCACACGGCGCAGACAACTGGAGGGCGACAGGCCCACTTCCTCGGCTATGTCGACATTGGTGCGCGAGGCGTCGCGCTGCATCAGATTCAAAAGCTTCCGGTCGATCCGATCCATTCTCTCAGACTATCCGTCAATCACGCCTTTGCAATAAAATTGCACAGATCTGCAATCTTTGACCACAAATTCGAAGCGGCCGGGCCTAGCAGATTGAGGCTACTGTACCGGAGGTCTCGTATGTCGTTCTTAATGCCCATTTTACGCCAAACCCGCGAAACACTCGAAATTTACTGGGTGCTTGTCCGGATCATGGTTCCCATCACGCTGCTGACGGAGTTGTTGGCGAGGATGGGAGTGATCAAGGCCGTGGCGCCCGCGTTTGCGCCCGTCATGGACCTCGTTGGCCTGCCCCCGGAACTTGGGCTGGCTTGGCTGACGGGAATGCTCGTCGGAATATGGGGCGCCATCCCGCTCATTTTTACGCTGGTTCCCACATCCTCGCTGAGCGTGGCGGACATCACGGTTTTCTCGGCGCTGGTACTATTCGCGCATGGCCTGCCGATCGAGCAGAAGATCATTCAGAAGGCGGGACCGGGGATGATCGCAACGACGCTGCTGCGCATCTTGGGCGGCTTGCTCTACGCCTTTCTCCTGCATCATGTTCTGGTGGCCACGGGGTGGTTGTCGGCTCCCGCCAATCCGACCTGGATCCCGATGAGTGCCACGGTCGGTTGGGCCGCGTACGTCCTTGCTCTCGGCGAGACCATGATCTGGATGCTTGCAATCCTTGTCGTTCTGTCCTGGAGCCTTGAGCTCCTGCGCGCGACCGGGCTGCTGGAACTGATGATGAAGGCTCTGTCGCCCATATTACGCCTTGCCAGCATCCGCGGCGAAGCAGAGCAGCTCACCGCTGTCGGATTGTTCCTAGGGATTTCCTACGGTGCCGGTCTTCTGATCCGCGAGGCGCGGTCTGGCGCAATATCACCGCGCCAGGTCTTTCTGTCATGCGTGTTCATGGGCTTCGCACATAGCGTGATTGAGGACACGATCTTGGTGATCTCGCTTGGCGCTGATGTCTACGGCGTTCTTGGCGGTCGTCTGGCCTTCGCCGTAGCGGCAACCGCAGCGATTGGCGCGCTGCTTGGCCGCCTGTCTGATGAGACATTCTTTGCGCAAATATTCCGGCTGCCACATGCCCAGTCGGAAAGCGGCTAAGCTATTGCGTGCCGCGACGGCTTTAGGGCCGACAGCGGCCCGAATGCGGACCTAGCGGTCATTACGACAGAACCGCATTTACATTTTCTGGCCGACTTGGGCTGGCCGGTGCCCCTGGCTTTCTCGGTGCCAGAAACCGCGCCGGAAGTACCATGGCGATCGCGCATGTTGCCTTGTATGCGCCAGCCATTGCGACCGTTGCAGAATTTCCTATTCTGCGATGTCGCAACAGTCAGGAAAACAAGTGCCGTTTTAATCGGGACTTCTGCGAAAGGTCATTGACCGCCTTCGGCCTTACGGACACTCAGCACAGTCAGCCGTCACCGTGGTCTTAATTTCGGCGAAAGGTCTCGAAGCTCCGTAGCCGTCAAAGTCAGGGATGAATAATATGGCCACCTTTATCCTTATACCCGGAGGCTGGCAGGGCGGTTGGGTCTACCAAAAGGTAGCAGATATACTCACTGCGCACGGACACAAAGCCTTACCGATCACTCTTTCGGGGCTCGGCGATGCTCCTGCCCCGACGGCCAATCTTGAAGATCACATAGATGAGGTCGTTAGCGTTGTGAAGTCGAATCGCGACGACCTGGTCATTGTTGGACAATCCTACGGCGGGATGGTCGTCAGCGGCGCAGCCGACGCTGCGCCATCGCAAATCCGGGCGTTGGTCTACGTAGACGCCTATGTGCCTGACTCCGGTGACTCTGTCTGGTCCCTGACGACGCCTCGTTTTCGAGATGTCTTCGTCGCGGGCGCGAAGGCAGACGGACTAACTTGCGCGCCGCCTCCCAATCTTGACCCTCGATGCCGACCGCATCCGATTGGGACGTTTCTCCAATCAATCAATCTCACCGGACGTTGGCGTGAAGTGCCGCGCAAGACCTTCATCGGCGCATTTGGATGGGAAGGAAGTCCGTTCCTTGACCTTTATCAACGCTTAAACGGCGAGCCGGAGTGGTCGACCTTTGCCATCGATTGCGGGCACAATGTAGCACGGCTGAAGCCCGAGGCTCTGACCGAGATATTGCTAGCTCAGGTTTGACCAACCAACGACTGCAAGTCCCTCTCAACTTCTAAAGCCTGTCAAAGATTGGCTGTTTGCCGGATCGGATACAGGCGGCAAGCGCCGCAGTCATCCTATCACTCGTCGAATCCGCGAACCTCGACACTCTAGATCCGGAAGCCTAACTTCGCTGCGTTCTCACGCGCATTGCCTGCAATCAGCCGCCTGGTTGGAGGCTTGCCGCATTTCGAATGCAGGCAGCTACAGCTATTTGTCAGGATCCCGGGTCCGGAAAGCGCGCCAGGCTGAGATGATTGCAAGCAACAAGAACAACCCTGCAAAACCAGCCCACAGAGAACCGCCTTGCGTTAGATTGTCGCCGTCGGGAGTGAGACAGCTGGACAACGCTTGGGATATGCAATCTCGAAACTTCCAGTACCTTTCATAGAATAACCATCCAAAACAAATCGACCCAAACGTCAAAACTAATACTGAAACATACTTCATTTTGTTCCTGCTATAACCTTGTCCCGCCGACTAGGGAAAGGCCACCCGTTTGAACTCGATTCAAGCGACAGGCTTTAGATCTACTGGTTTCACCCATGTCGTTGTCGGAAAATCGCTGCATACTTTTGCGGTCTTAAGTGGCAAGCGCAACGGTAACTTTAGCGTTCGATGAATCCTCGCAACATTTGGCTGTGAACGCGTCGAGCTCAGAAAAGCGAGTTCAGGAGGACTTCCTCCGTTTTTCCCCTGCATTGAAAGTCCGTCAACAGGGGCATATTTGTCGCACGGCGGCATGGACATAGCCGGGGACACGGAGGATGGCTGACGTTTTGATGCGGAAGCGAGAATTGATGGTCGGCGTGGCCGCGGTCGCGCTTGCAGGCATTCATGGAGGGCGGCGGCAAGATCGACCTGCTCGAAAACAGCCACGGCTTCGTCGTATGGATCGATCGGAACGGGCTGATCGGCATGCTCGACTACGACCATCGCTTCCGGCACCCGGTCGGCGAGATCACCATGGGAATGACGATCGAGCAGCTGCGCGCCGCCATGCCGTCTCTCGAAATCGGAGACGACGATCCATTGATGCGAGGCGTGCGCATGGGCGTGCGACAGCTTCCCGAGGGCTACACTCAACGTGTCCGCCTCACCCTCGAGGCCGTCAACGAAATCGGCTTCTCCAACCCTGCGGCGCAATATCCGGAACCGACAGAACCATCCTATCCGGTGGCCGTGGGCATGGCCGGAGCGCCATTTACGGACCCAAATCTCAAACTCGTCGTGCTGTCTTCGCTTCTCGACGCGAAGCAGATCGATCTCGGCACTCCAGCGCAGCTCGCGACCCACGTCCTGGGCCGAGCCGTCGATCTCGAGGACGAAGGCTACGAAATCATTCCCGCGGCCCAGGACTACCTGGAGCGATATCCGCTGACCAACGAGCTTCTCGCTGCCGTGCAGGAGATCGAATTCGACGGCGGAGGAACCGCCTATCCGTTTGTCTGGTATTTCTGGGACGGCGAGGACGATGTCTTCGACGTGAAGGACCTGTCGGGGATCGAGCTTTGCAGGAATCTCAATCGCTTTTCTGCGATCTCCATGATCGAGAGCGTCGACGTGCGCTCCCTTCTGTCATGCCAGAGACTGGAATACCTGAGGCTTAGTACCGGGATAGACCACATCGAAGCTCTGCTCGACTTGCCGGCGCTGAAAGAAGTGAGAGTTCTCGACGACGGGATTTATGATGAGGTCACGACGGCCGGCACGTCGGCCAGGCGTATCTTCGATACACTCAAGGATCGCGGCGTCTGTGTGTGGGTACACTGGGTCTCTGCCACGGAGCCCACCCCACCCGCTTTCGAATGATCTAATTTAAAACATGGAGCGGCCGGGTATCCAATTCATGTAAAGGGCCATGTCGCGCTCCTTGCATCGCCCGCTTGTTGAGTAATGGCTCTTTCGAATATCCGAGACTAGGTCTGTAGGCTGTCCGATGAATGTCAACCGTCGTCTCACCTTCCCATTCAAGCATTTGACTGGCTAGCATGGTCTACGATCGCAGCGAACTTGAGGGGCGGAGGCTTCAAGCCTCCTGTTGAGCTCGGTTCTGCGGGTATGCCTACGAGACCTCTGTCAACCTGGAATTAAGAGATCGTCTTTCTGCTTCAGGTGACGTGTCCATCTTGCGCGCTAACACTGCTTGGAGGCACCGTCGCGGTAGACGTTCATGCTGCCACCCCGAACGGCACGACTCTTGCACAGTTACCAATGTGTTTGCGGCTAGGAGTTCAAGTGTAATGAACTGGCACAAATTCGGAGCGTTCGCGCCGCTGATGTTGGTGATGAATGGTTCTGAAAAATACAGGTTGGTGAAGTCGGTGGGCGACGCTGCAGAAGCCCTGTTCGCATCGTGGCCCCTAGACGATGGCGAGGAATACCTCGTGGCCGTTAAGACGTGTTTGGAGGCATTGGACGGCACGACGTCGCCGGCAGAGGCGAGATCTGCACTCATCCAAGCGGCCGAGGAAGCTGGCATTCCGGTGATCACTGTCGTTCACTGTGGGTCGCAGGAACAAACCAACACTGGAATGGTTCGGGGTCATAGAAGGGAGACCTCCATGACCATCATTCCGCCTGAGCCGACGCCAAGCCCCAAGCCTGGGCCGGTTCCTGATCCGCCCATCGAAGAGCCGATTCCGGATTTGCCGCCGGAAGAAGTTCCGAATCCAACCCCGCCTCCAAAAGAGTTTCCGCCGACGATGAAGTGAGTTCAAGCGCTCCCCCATGCCGCGTTCCGCTGCGGCAGGAGCGCCATGAACCCGGCTTGGCTCGTCAGCCTCGTGCATTATGATCTGGGATATATCGACCTTGAGCAGAGAACCTTGCAAACCATCGACAACCCGTTCGGCACGAGGTTGTCACCCATGTGTTAGACCGTATGTTCGTGGGAGGTAGCCCGCCCCCGCGGTAAGCTGTGTCGGGGGTTGCTCTGGATAGGCCGGAGCCTTGCCCCACGCTTAGCGAGGGCGAACCATGAAAGATGATAGCGTAATTTTCATCGGCCTGGATTACATCCAAGCTGAAGATATCGGAGGCCATTGCCTACCACATCCTGTTGGCGGAATATTGCCAGGCCATCGAGGATGCTGGCGTGCGTCTGAACAGGCTGACCAAGCTGGTCGTCGAAACCGCGGCATCCTGGTCGATGGCTCCGGTTGTGGCCGCCTACCAGGCAATGCGCGGTGTTGCATTCATGACCGCGGTCAGCTTCGTCGTCGAAATCGGCGATGTCAGGCGCTTTGAAAATCCCCGTCAGTTGATGGCCTATCTGGGTCTTGTGCCGTCGGAACACTCGACCGGCGAACGGGTCAAGCGTGCTGGGATCACCAAGGCGGGCAACATACGGGCGCGTCGGGTCCTCATTGAAGGGGCCTGGACACATCGCTTCCCGGCCCGTGTAGGCCCGACGATCCAAGCACGGCTGGAGGGCCTGCCAAGGACTGTCCGCGAGATTGCCTGGAAAGGCCAGGTGAGGCTTTGCGCTCGCTATCGCAAGCTGATGGCGGCAGGCAAGCCGAAGGTCGTCGCGGTCACCGCCATTGCGCGGGAAATGGCAGCGTTCCTATGGGCGATCGGGCAGGAGGTTGTTCCCACAGCAAAAATCTAAAGCCAATCGTCGGCGCAATGCGCGACAAACCAGTCAAGACGCAAACATCTGCTGTTGAACAAAGATGGAGACAGGGCTCCGGTGGCGAACCCTCGTCGTACCTATGTGGCGGATAATTCCACGCCCGATGTTAGACCGAGGTAGCCCCAGACGAACACACGGAAATGCGGTATCCGGCCCGCGCATAAGAGTATGCCAGCCGTCGTCGAAACGCCCTGTCTCCTGCTTTGTTCAACAGCTTCACGCATGTGCTTTCGTCCTCAAAGCCGGAAAGGAAAAATTATGGCTAAGAAGCTTGCAAACGAACATAAGAGGTACGTTTTGTTACCTATGTCTCCGGTATGGACAATAAAAGATTGGCGACCCCTGCAGGATTCGAACCTGCGACCACCTGCTTAGAAGGCAGGTGCTCTATCCAGCTGAGCTAAGGGGCCATCCGGCCGCTGCGTCCGTGCAGCGGTGAGAGGCGACATGCCTGAGCGCTCAATGCGTCCAGGGCTGCGTGCGGGTATAGCGGAAATTATCAGGATAAGCGACTGTCTGGCGAGCCGGTTCCTTCGGCGCAATCACGCGGTATTCGATGCCGTTGCGTTTGGCATAGGCTTCCGCCAGTTCCTGCGTCTCGAAGGTCAGCTTCACCTGCTGGCGCATATCGCCGGAGGACGTGTAGCCCATGATGGGATCGATCTTGCGCGGCTGCTCCTGATCGAATTCAAGCACCCAAAGATGCGTCTTTGCCTTGCCGGACTGCATGGCGGTCTTGGCTGGACGGTAGATCTTGGCAGACATCAGCTGCACGCCTCCGGATATGCGGGCCTAACCCGCTGTAACTTAGCCTTCCACCCCGTCTCCGGAATGGTCTTCATCGCCTCTATAACGCGAAGAGATGAATTTTGCTTAGCCGCGAATCCGTCGACTTTCAAGAAAAAAGCCGACTGAGGGGAATGCTTGCGCCGCAAGCCAGGATCCAGTCCGCCGGAGGGCTTGCTGACTGAAACAACAATGCCGTGTTGAAGACGGGGAAGACGCGAATTAGATATTGCGGGGTCGGGGTGAAGCGTGTATTGCCCCCTCTCACGGAGTGTAGCGCAGTCTGGTAGCGCATCTGGTTTGGGACCAGAGGGTCGGGAGTTCGAATCTCTCCACTCCGACCATCCTTTCAAAAAATGTTGTCTTCGCAGGCGGCCAGTGACCCTGCGCAGGAGCCGTAGATGCAAGTTGAAGTGCCCTGCCCCAAGTGCGGCAAGACCCGGATGAACTTTCCGCGCCCGCAGCCGCTCGATAGCGACATCATCACCTGCTATCACTGCGACTTCGAACTCGGCACCTACGGCAGCATAAAGCGCAAAATGACCCTGTTCATGGAGCGAATGATCCAGGCCAAGGCCAAACCGGTGAGAAAGCAATAATTCTAAGAGAGATCAGGCGGACGCTTCGGCGTGCCGCTACTTTTTTTTCGTTACCGTGGCGCTTGCGACCTTGTCGCCGATCTTGATTTCGAATTTCCTGACCACGCCGGCATTCAGCTCGACGACGTATTTCACCTCACCCATCGAATCAATGATCGCCCTCGAATAGGGCACGGCATTTTCCTTGATGTGGCGGATGGTGCCGCCGCTATCGATGAAGAGCATGTCGAGCGGCAAGATGGTGTTCTCCATCCACATCGTCACCCGCCGCGGCTGGCCGAAGTCGAAGATCATTCCAGCATCCTCGGCCATTTCCTTCCGGAACATCAGGCCGTACTGCCGCTGCTCATTGCTGGCGGCAATCTCCACCGTGAAATTCAGCATCCTGCCGGAGGCAGTCTGGATCACCAACGGCTCCTTGTCGAAATGCGGTTGTTGCTGGGCAAAGGCGGAGACGGCCAGGATGAAAAAAAGCGCCAGAAAGGCGCCTTTGATGGCATGTATTGCCATGCCGCGAGGCATCAATGCGACCGGCTTGCCGGGCTTGGCATATCCGGGTGGATTTCGGCTGCCATCAGGCCTTTGTCGCCATCGCCGTAGCGGACAAGGACGACCTGGCCGGGGCGAAGCTCCGTCAGGCCAAAGCGGCGAAGCGTTTCCATATGCACGAAGATATCTTCCGTACCCTCGCCGCGCGTCAGGAAGCCGAAGCCCTTGGTGCGGTTGAACCACTTCACCAGTGCCCGCTCGAGGCCGCTCGTCGGGGTCACCTGCACGTGGGTGCGCACCGGCGGCAGCTGCGACGGATGGACGGCGGTCGACTGGTCCATCGAGAGAATCTTGAAGGCCTGATAGCCGCGCTCGCGGCGTTGGATCAGCGCGACGATGCGCGTGCCCTCGAGGATCGTCTGGTAACCGTCGCGGCGAAGGCAGGTAACGTGCAGCAGGACATCCTGCATGCCGTTGTCCGGGACAATGAAGCCGAAGCCCTTGGCGACATCGAACCACTTGACGACACCGGTGATTTCAACGAGGTCGACGGCATCCCCGGACAGCTCGTCGATATCGGTGAATTCCTTCGATGAAATCCTGTCAGCCATGTCGCCAGCCCCTCAATACGCGTCACACTGTTACGGTTAACTGATTCTTGCAATCAAGATTAACATCTTGGTAACGGATAAGCGCAAGTCCTGTTTTCGGTTATTCCCAATTGCTCATTTTAGTCGCATGCCTTGCCCGAAGCTGACCCCCCGCCACATAACGAAGCAGCTCCCACATTTTAGAGAGGAAATAGAATGCGTTATCTCCACACTATGGTCCGCGTGAAGGATCTGGATGCCTCCCTGCACTTCTACGGCACGCTGTTTGGCCTGAAGGAAATCCGGCGCTCCACAAACGAAAGCGGCCGTTTTACGCTGGTTTTCCTCGCCGCAAACGAGGATATCACAAATGCAGAGAAAAATGGCGCCCCCTGCCTCGAACTTACCTACAATTGGGATCCCGAGGAATATACGGGCGGACGCAACTTCGGCCACCTCGCCTACGAGGTCGACGACATCTATGCCACCTGCCGGCATTTGATGGACAACGGCATCACCATCAACCGTCCGCCCCGCGACGGCCGCATGGCTTTCGTCCGTTCGCCGGATGGGATTTCCATCGAAATCCTGCAGAAGAACGGCAGCCTTCCGGCGGCCGAGCCGTGGCTTTCGATGGGCAATACCGGCGCCTGGTAAGCTGAGGCTTTTGCGAGGCTTGCGGTTTTTGCGATTTCGGGCCACCACGCCCGCTTCGCGCTTGCCGCAAGCCCGCCCCGTAGGCACTCTCCGACCGACTCGAAGCGGAAGACGACACGGTTGAACGTCCTCCGCACCAACGGAGACCGTCGCTTGCTCATTCTCCAAAAGCGGGTGCCCGCCGCGGGCGCGCTTCTCATCGCCGTTGCCGCGGTTGCGCTCTCCGGCTGTGCCTCAAACCAGAAGGCCCTCGATTCCGCAGCAGTCGTGGCTACCGATCCTTCAGCCGAGCAGCTCGCCGCAAATACGCCGGGCAAAACCGCCAAGGGCGCCTATCGCGATCCGATGGTCACGAATGTGTCGAGCGCGCAGCAGACGGCGGCAGCGCAGGAATCCAATGCCGCCACGAGGTCCGCCGGCGCTGCCGCCACGCAGCCCGCCAATATCGGCGGCCTGGCGATGCAGCCAAGCCGCATCAATGCGAATGCGATGAGCATCTTTTCCGCCCAGCCGGCAACGCCGCAGAACAACACGACCTCAACGATCATTCGGCCGGCGGACGCCAACGCCTATGCACCCGCTCAAGTCATCGATGCCGCGCGCAGCAGCGTCTTCAGCGCGCCGCCGCCCGCCCAGCCGGCACAGGAGGGCGAGATGCTTCTGCCGCAGCAATCCTCAGAAAAAACCACCACAAGACTTGCACCTGCCTATCAGACGGCATCGCTCGCGACCGGCCGCCTTCAAGGCGGGTCGATGAATGCGCTCTATGCCGCTCCGAAGCAGAACCTCGTCGGCGGCCTCGCCGGGCTCCTTGAGAAGGCGTCTCTGCCGGGCATGACGCGCGTGGCGCCGAACGGCCTGCACATCCAAAACAACAATGTCGAAGTCGGCTGCTTCAAGCCCGAGATGCTCAATGTCATCAAGGCGGTCGAAACCCATTTCGGCAAGCCGGTCATCGTCACTTCCGGATATCGCGACGCGGGGCATAACCGCATGGTCGGCGGCGCCGAAGAATCGATGCACAAGACCTGCGATGCAGCCGATATCAAGATCGACGGCGTCTCCAAATGGGATATCGCCGCCTTTATCCGCTCGCTGCCGACCCGCGGCGGCGTCGGCACCTATTGCCACACCGAATCGGTCCATCTCGACACCGGCAAAAGCCGCGACTGGAACTGGGGCTGTGGCGCCGGACGCACCAGGACGCCGAACGCAAGAGCCATCTAACGGAAGCGCGGTTTCCCGTGTCACGTTGCAGCAACGCTGCCGTACCCCGTTAAAGGAACAGTCGGCAGCCCATTGATTCAGCTCGGTTAATCGGTCTCTGACACAACCTCGGATATCCTGTCATTTTTTTGAAGGAAAACCGATATTCCCGCTTGCGGGATCCAAAGCGCCTGACTATAAGGGCGCCACCACGAAGGAAGCGCCCTTCGTCTATCGGTTAGGACACCAGATTTTCATTCTGGGAAGAGGGGTTCGACTCCCCTAGGGCGTGCCATCAATCCTCCCACATTCGCATTCTTGAACGGTCATGATTTCGCTCGGGAGCATTCTATCTCCACGGGTGGGCGGGTTGGCGTGTCGTTTGCGTAGCTCATTTGGAGACGCCCGAAGCTCCGCAGCGCGCAAGCTCCTTCACGCGAGGCGAGAGGAGCAGGCCAGGGCGTGCCATTTTTCTTTTCATTGTATCTATTTATCGGTACGCTTGAGAAAGCGGTCGAGTGTTCCTATTTGCACCCGGCAAACCGCGCCCTTCGTCTATCGGTTAGGACGACAGATTCTCATTCTGTAAAGAGGGGTTCGATTCCCCTAGGGCGTACCAAATTTATCAAGCAAAATCATTTTGTTACTTAGACAGCATATTCAAGCAACGATCCATGATTCGCGGCCGGCCGGGGACTACTTTGCGGCGGGCGCCCAGCAGGATTTTGCTGCCGACAGGTCCAAAATGATCGTTCCTGCGACGGTACACATCTAAGGTTGAACAAGGCCGCGCAGGATGATTTGTTCGTCCCGACACGGCTGCGACAACCTCTTTTCCACAAGCCTCGAAAAAATCTGCGTGATCGCAAATTTTTCGCGTTTTGCCGCTTGCGGCGCACAAAGGTGCTGACTATAAGGGCGCCACCACGAAGGAAGCGCCCTTCGTCTATCGGTTAGGACACCAGATTTTCATTCTGGGAAGAGGGGTTCGACTCCCCTAGGGCGTGCCATTTTTCTCCTCTCAAATACAGGTATTCGCCGGGCCAGCCATGCCGGTCTTCCCTACCGCCTGGACTTCCGCAAGCCTCGCGTAAAGTCCGCGCTCTATGAGCATGGCAAGCGGGTCTGCTTCGGTCCTTCGGAGCGCCGACCATCGCCCTTGCCGGCGGAACACGCAGACGTTCCAACCGGCTTGAGGGAGGTATCTGAAGGGAGAAGCATTTGCCGCGCGTGTCGATCTGTATACCGGCCTACAAGCCCGATTTCTTTGAACTCGCGCTAAAAAGCGCGATCGCGCAAAGTTTCGATGACACGGAAATCATTGTCTCTGACGATTGCCCGACGGATGCGATCGAGAAAATCTGCGAAAGATACTCCGGCGTTGTTCAGTACAGCCGCAATCCAGATCCCGCCGAATACAAGAACGTCATACGGCTCGCCGGGCTCGCCAGCGGCGAGTACATCAAATATCTCTTCGACGACGACGTCCTCAATCCGTTCTGCATCCAGTACCTCCTCCAGGCGCTTGAAGCCACACAGAACAGAGGGACGAAACTTGCGTTTTCCCCCCGCTATTTCATCGACGAGCGGAACCAGGTTACGAATCTCGGCAACGGATTGATGGTCGAAGGTTCTCTGAAGGTGATCGAGGGCCGCGACTTCATACGCATCACCGCCGTCAAGCATCATAATCTGCTTGGCGAGTTCTCGTCGGTGCTCTTGAGAACGGCTGATTGCTTCGATGAATCCGGCCGTTTCGGTCTTTTCAAGGTCGTGGATGGCATCATTTCCGGGCCGCTCGATCTTTCGTCCTGGGTTGGACTCTCCCTCCGCGGGGCGATCGTCGGGCATCCCATGCCCCTCTCCTATTTCCGCCAGCACTCCAATTCGCAGTCCAATCCGGCCGCCAACCGCTATTTCATCTACTCGATCACCTACTACGAGGAAGTGCTCGATCTCGCGATCGAGAAGGGCTACCTGCAGCCCTCCGATCTACCCATCGCCCATCGGAACCTCATCAATCACTATTCCTACTGGAGAGGATTGTTCCCGGAACTGGATGAACGGATCGCCCGCATCAGCGCGCGTCTCTAAGTCCCATGCAGGCGCAATAGAAATCGCAAAAGGATTAAATCACAATGGACGGAATCACGGGATCAGGGATGCAGAAGCTCATTGAAAGTGCCGCGGCGTTACGCTCCGCGCTTGCCGGGAAATCGGGAATTTACGAACTGAAATTGCGCGCGCTTTTAGAACTCGCCGACGAATTGAAGATCGCGAAAGAGTATACCGCCAGCCTGCCCCCGATTGAAATCGGCAGCATCACGCTTGTCGACCAGGTTGTCCTGGTGCTGCTCGCCAAGATCGTGAAGCCCCGCAAGATCATCGAGATCGGCACGTACAAAGGTTTCACCACACGCCTTTTCATCGAAAACACGCCGGAAGACTGCGACGTGGTCTCCATCGACCTGCCGAAGGGCCTCACGGCGCATCTAGTCGAGACTGACGAGCGCAGCGCCCTGTCGTCCGCCGAGCAGAATGACGATTATCTCCGCAAGCGCCAGGAAATTGACGGCGAGGCCTATCTGGCGTCGATCACCGAGGCGCAAAGAAAGCGCCTCACGCTCGTCAAGGAGGACTCGACGACGATCAATTTCAAAGAGGCCTTCCAGTCGGCCGAGATGATCTTCATCGATGGCGGGCATGAGCACCAGATCGTCCGGTCGGATACGGAAAACGCATTCGGCATCGTCAAGCGCGGTGTCATCGTCTGGCATGACTACAATTCTAAGATCCACGGGGACGTCACAGAGTATTTGGCGGAGTTCTCGAAATCGCAGGTGGTCTTCCATGTCGCAAACAGCCTTGTGGCCTTTGCGCTGGTCAACATAGAGCTCTGATCATGGGTGCTAGCGAGATCAAAATCGGCAGCCTCCTCACGAAGGACGAGTTCCGGGAACTCACGGCACCGAATGACCGGATCGCTTATTCCCACCTGTTACTCAGGATCGGCATCCATGCCGGCCTGCTTCTCGCGATGGTCCGCACATGGGAAGGCGGCTATCCCGCGCTTGCTTTCGCAGCCTTTTATCTTAACGCCGTCCTATGGCAGTTCGCCGGCTATGCCGGCATCGGCCATGAGCTGTTTCACAAGAGGGTCTTCAGCAGGAAATGGCTGAACACTCTGCTCTTTAAGTTTTCTTCCTATGTGACCTGGAACAATCCGAGTTATTTCGAAAAAAGCCATCAGTTCCACCACGCTTCCACTTTCCATGAGGATGACAGCGAAATCTATCGCGATTTTCCGCTCGACTTGCTGGGCGCAGCGCGCCTCGTCCTGCTTGATTATCAAAGCCTTTGCAGGCGGATCCTCTATGCATTCTGCAATGCCTTCGGCTACGAAGCGTATTTCGGCAAGGGCATCCGACTGAAACTGATGCCCCCCGAACGGCGCGGGGCGCAATCCGATGCGATCTCTATGCTTGCGCTCAACGCCAATTGCCTGGTGCTGTTTTTCCTGGTGACGCGGTCGCCTGCGCTCGCTCTCATGTTTTTCGTCACGCCGTTCGTCGGATCGCTCCCGAATCGCGTCCTGGCGCTTGCGCAACACGTCGGTCTTGAAGACCACAAGGACGAAAGCGCGCTTCTTTTTTCAAGAACGGTCAATCTGCCGGCACCGGTCGCATTCTTCTATGCCAACATGAACTATCACGCCGAGCACCACCTGCTGCCGTCGGTTCCCTATTACAATTTGCCGAAGCTGCACGATATCCTGAATGCCAAGCTCAAAATGGATCGCGAGGAAAAAGAATTCGGCTATCTATTCACCCGGGACTTCTGGAGCTCGGTCGGAGTATCGGCAAAATTGGAAGGCAATGCAGCGCCTGAATGACAGGTTGGAGCGTTTTGTGCGCTCAAGACCTCTCGGCGCAATCAGCCCTTGGACGTCAAAACCATGAAGCGCATAACGTTTGGCCGCCCCTCGGAGCAAATGAGGTAGCGGTTGTCGTCGGTGAAATCGTTCAATTCCGGAAACTGCGTCAGATCCCTGACTGCAGGAGCAATGAATTCGACATTGAAAAGCGCTGCGGCCGAGGTGAGGAAACGGGTGTATCTGTCCCAGAAATCCTCAACCCAATTGTGTATCTCGATGACGATCGTCGCCTGTTTCAGGGCCGCCAAAGAGTCGTCATCGAAGATTTCGAATTCCGCACCCTCGGCGTCAACGAGGACGACGGTTTTCGCCAGATCAAGGTGGCTGAGCTTTTCATAAAACAGCCTGTCTGCGGCGCCGAATATTTCGATCCTGTCCGACACGGAGTTCGACTCGGCATTCATTGCAATGGTGCGCCGTCCTTCCTCGCTCAGCTCGAAGCAGACGGCGTTTTTCACCCGGCCCGACCGAAGCATGCCGATCGCATAGTATCCATCGGCAGCCCCGACATCGACGAAGCTCTCAAAGCCCTCCAGTCTTTCGGAGAACAGGAAATCCAATATTTCCTTCTCATAGAGGCCCAAGAGCATCGACCCGAAGTCGCCGCCGCCCCACCAGTTGTTCTTCGCAAGCGAAAGCCCCTTGAACGGACCGTATTTAACCACCCCGCCAAGCAGGTCGTAGATCTCCGACGATACGCGTCTTCTTCGCTGAAGAATCGTTTCCGCGCGCCATTGCTCTCGCATCTCCATTGTCGCGCGGGACTGCCGTTCGAACACCTTTTGGAAGAAGATGCGCTCGCCTTCAATTAGATCAGGCAGTTTTTCATTCATTGCGCGGTGTCTCTTTTCGCAGCTGCAGTCAGCATCTTTGGCCGATACGGACGTTGGAATCACGGCTGAAAGCCTATGAGATGGCACTCGGCTTAACAAGGCGGCCTGTCTGCTTCCCACAAACAAGGCCGCGACACGGGGTTGAACAGACGCCGCCCTCCAGGCGGCAAGCCTCAGGTAACGCCCGCATCCTATGACTCTCGCTATCGCGTCCGTTTCAGTCTTTCGCATTCGAAATCGGACGAAGTGGGACTGCACACCCTGCTACGGGCTGTGCCGTTCCAACAGGCCAATGTGCGGCGCACCTGACCCATACAGGGATGCGTGGAATGGATTTGAGATGACCAAGAGAGCATTGCTCGTCGGCAGTAACTTCAGCGCAGTTCCTCTTCTCTTCGCTTTGAAAAGGCGCGGCTTGCATATTTCCGTTTGCGGAAACCGGCCGGATGAACCCTGCCATGCGCATGCGGATCAATCGCATTTCATAGATTACAGCGATCCGAACGCGCTGCTTTCCCTCGTCGAGAACGGGGACTTCGACTTCATCGTCCCGACGGGCAACGATGTCGCCTACATGTCGACCACTTTCGTTGCCGGAAACCTCGGATTTCCGCGCTTCGATTCGATGGAAACCGCAACCATCATTCACACGAAGCAGGCATTCCGTCGCTTTACCGAGCGCAACGATATCCCTGCCCCGCGCTCTGTGCGCCTGCAGGGCGATGCGCCAATCGAGACCGGGGCGCTGCGCTATCCGCTGCTGGTGAAGCCGAGTGACAGTTTCAGCGGCCGCGGCGTCACGAAGGTTTTCGACCGCACGGAACTTGCCGCCGCCGTCGCCGATGCCCGACGGAACTCGCGTTCTGCGGAGACCGTCATCGAGGAATTCATCGAAGGCAGCCTGCACAGCCATTCCGCCTTCATCAAAGATCAGGAGATCGCGTTCGACGTCTTCGTCGATGAATATTGCACGGTCTATCCGTACCAGGTCGATTCATCGAACCATCCCTCACGCCTTTGCGAGACCGTTCGCTCGAAGACGCGAGCCATCATGGCGCGCGTCGTCAAGCTGTTAAGACTGGAGGACGGGCTGATCCACACGCAGTTTTTGTCGAATGGCGACGATGTCTGGATCATCGAATGCATGCGGCGCTGCCCCGGCGATCTTTATGGCTCACTCGTCGACCAGTCTCTCGGCATCGATTATGCCGATCTCGTCATAACGCTGTTGCTCGGCGAGGCATTCTCGGTCACGCCGCGCTTCGAGCAGCCGCTGTTCTTCGGCCGCCACACCATCACCTCCGATACGCCGTCGACGCCGTTTTCCTTCTCGCACTCCATTCCGTCGTCCGACGTCCGCATCGCGCAGCTCAAGACCACCGGCAAGCCGATGAACTCGGCGCCGTTCGACAAGCTCGCCATCCTCTACTCGCGCTTCGAGACGCGCGACGAGATGCTGAAGGTGACGCCGCATTTCAAGACATTCATTTCGCTTCAAACGATGCAAGGAGATCTCGCATGACCCGCTCAAGACAGGGAGTTCCGGAGAAGCTGCGCCTCGCTTTTCTAGGCGGCGCCGTCAATTCTGCGGTGGGTCGCGCCCATCGCGATGCAATCGAGCTTGATCAGAAATTCGACCTCGTCGCCGGTTGCTTCAGCCGCCACGACGACATCAATCGGGAGACGGCGCGGCAGTATCGCATTCTGCCGGAACATTGCCATGCCGACTTCGATACCCTGCTTGCCAAGGAGGCCGGCAATCTCGACGCGCTTGTCGTGCTTACGCCGACGCAGCAGCATACGAAGCAGGTCGTTACAGCGCTCGAGGCGGGCGTCTCGGTGATCTGCGAGAAGGCACTTGCCGGTTCGAGCGCCGAAGCCCGTACGATCGGCGGAGCCAGCGCGAACGGAAGATTTCTGGCCGTTACCTACAACTACACGGGATATCCCATGCTTCGCGAAATCCGCAGCATGGTCGAGCACGGCATTTTCGGCGAGCTGCAGCAGATCCATATCGAGATGCCGCAGGAGACCTTCCTCCGTTTCCGCCGCGACGGGACGCCGATGACACCGCAGGATTGGCGCTTGCACGACGGTGTCGTGCCAACGGTTTCGCTCGATCTCGGTGTTCATGTGCATTCGCTTCTATATTTCCTGACGCAGCGGAAACCGGAAGAAGTCTGCGCAACCAGCCAGAGTTTCGGCAACTTTCCGCAGGTGCTCGACAATGTCCACGCGCTTGTTCGCTGCGCCGGCGGCCTGCATTGCAGCATGTGGTACGGCAAGACCGCGCTTGGGCAACGCAACGGCCTGCGTGTACGACTTTATGGTTCCAAGGCATCGATCGAATGGCACCAGGAAGTCCCCGAAGTCGCCTATTTCTACGACCGCAACGGCCGCAAGCAGATCCTCGATCGTGCCAGTCCGGACATCATGATCGCCAATGATACGCGCTATGAGCGCTTCAAGGCAGGCCATCCGTCAGGCTTCATCGAAGCCTTCGCGAATTACTATGCCGACCTTGCCGATGCCCTGCTGCAATGCAAGGCAAGTCCCACACGCCTGCCCCATCCCTACGTGCTCGGACTCGAGGAGGCGGAGGAAGGACTGCGGCTGCTGGAAGCAATCGAAAGCTCGCGGCTTGAAAACCGCTGGGTCGAGATCGAGCCGCCAGGCGTACGTCACTCGGTTGCGGACCGGATCGAAATCCAGGCCCCGCAACTGGCGCTCTAGCCAAGCGCCAATGAGAGTAACCGGAAGCGGCGTGATCAATGGTCACGCCGCTTCCGTATGAACCGCCGCCAATGGCTCGCAATTTTCATCTGCGGCGCCAATCGCTGCGGCAGAGCTTGCTCTTAACATCTGAAAATGAGGCCACTGGCCGGCTATTGCGCGCGATCTCCAGCCGCAGGCCTTTCGATCTAAAGCGGCCAGACGACAGTCGGAATATCGTGGTCTTAGGCCGACTCGATCATCGCGCAGACCTTATCGACGATCTCCATCTCCATGTCCGGATAAATGGGGAGGCAAAGCACCTGCTGGGCCGCTTCGGTTGCGACCGGCAGGTTCGATGGGTGCGCGGACGGCAAACTGCGGTACATCGAGAAGCTCGAAATCAGCGGATAGAAGTAGCGGCGCGGGTGAATACCGTTCTCCTTCAGCCTCTCATACAGTCCGTCGCGCGAGATGGGATGGCCAGGGCGTACTAGGATCGGGAAATAGGAGAAGTTGGAGACGGTCTCGCCGGAACGGTCCAGGCATTCGATGCCTGCAACGCCGCGAAGCCGCTCGCGATAGGCGCGGTCGATCACCTCGCGGCGTTCGAGCGCGAATTTGATGTATTTCAGTTGCAGCAGGCCGAGCGCCGCGTTGAATTCGCTCATCTTGCCGTTCGTGCCGGGCGCTACCACGGTCACTTCATCGACGTAACCGAAGTTCTTCAGCTGGTCGATCCGGGTCTTCGTCTTTGCGTCCGGGCAGATGATCGCCCCACCTTCGAATGTGTTGAAGACCTTCGTCGCATGGAAGCTCAGGATGGAAAGATCGCCGTGATTGAGAATGCTTCCCCGCTCGTCTTCGACGCCGAAGGCATGGGCCGCGTCATAAATGATTTTGAGATTGTAGAGATCGGCGATCTTCTGGATCGCGTCGACGTCGCAAGGGTGGCCGTAGCAATGCACCGGCATGATCGCCGTCGTCTGTTGCGTGATCGCCGCCTCGATCTTTGCCGGATCGAGATTGAGCGTCACCGGATCGATATCGACGAAGACGGGTTTCACGCCGTTCCAGAGAAGCGAATGCGAGGTGGCCACGAAGGAGTAAGGCGTGGTGATAACCTCGCCAGTGATGCGAAGTGCCTGAAGTGCAGTCAGCAACGCAACGGTGGCGTTGGAGAACAGACTGATATGCTTCACACCGAGATGGCTGCAGAGTTCCTGCTCCAATTGCTGATGAAATGGTCCGCCATTGGTCAGGATGCGATTGTTCCAGATCGCTTCCAGCGATGGAATGAATTCCTCGAGGGGCGGCAGACTGGGCCTCGTTACAAAGATCTTCTCGTTTTTCATGACGGCCGTCCAGAGGTTGGGCATATCGCGCAAAAGTGGGCTTGGTCCAACATCATGCTTCAACCTGTTCCCAGGCTGACCAGCGAAAGTCCTCGCGAACAGTGTGGCGCAAGCTTCACGTCCAATAGTCGGCACCCAAACAATCCCGAATGCCGTTTCGTGAATCGCCGAGACGGCAGCCATGCGCGAAGGACGATGCCTTGACGATCAATCAGCCCATTTCCGCTCTGCCGGCCGGCCTTCCTGATCTGCCGTTTCTCACGGAAAAAGCTGCCAGCACCGGATCGGTCGTTATCTATCAGCCATATCTCGATCCTTCGCAGCGCGGCCAGCTTGACAAAGCCGCAGTGCCGCTCGACATCTCATTCAATACGCAGGCTTCGACCCGCGAATACGAGCTCTTCCGCATCCTGCATCAGCATCACGAGGCGATCGATTTTGGCGACGACGTGTTTTGGGGGCTGCTTTCCAGCAAATTCGAGATGAAGTCCGTCACCAGCTTCCCCTCCTTCGTTACCGAGGCGGAAAAGGCCAGGGCGGAAGGTGCGGATGCCTATCTCTACAATCCGCTGATCGGCCATGCGGCAATCTACAGCAATGTCTGGGAACATTCTCTGCTCGGCGGTCATCCCGGCATGGAGCCGATCTTCCTGCATATCCAGAAGCTCGGTCATCCAATCGCGCTGCCGCAGGACAAGACGGCCTTCATGTTCTGCAACTATTTCTGCGGCAACCGGAAATTCTGGTCCGGGTATTTCGCCTTTTGCGAACGCATTCTCGAATCGCTGGAAAACGAAGCGCGTCTCGGCACGGCGGCGGGCGCCGCCTATGCAGGTGCGGCAAACTATTCACGCGATGCCAATGCGAATATGCGTCCTTTCGTGATCGAGCGTCTGCTCGGGCTTTATGTCCAGCAGGCTGCCGCCTCCGGATTGAAGATCACCGCCTTCGTACCGACAGTCGCCGATTTCGAGTGGAAGTTTGGCGTCCGCCTCGGCCGTATGCTGCATAGCCTCTTCGCCGCCAAGGAAGCCTTTCTGCAAAGCCGCGACCAAGCTCTCCTGACCTCCTGGCAGGAGGGCCGTCAGCCGCTGATCAAGCAGCCGCATCTCATCTGGGGCGCCGACGACCCGCCGGCCTGGATGCCGCGCGGCCACTTCACCGGTGGCCGCGAATTGATGCGCGCGGATGCTCCGCAGCCTTCTGGCTCCGCCGCGGCCAAGCAGCAAGAGGTACATGCCGAAATGCCCGCGGCGCCTGCCGCACCGAAGATCCAGCAGCCACTCCGCAACGCAACACAGCCCTTTGCTGGCGGATGGCAGGCACACAAGGACCGACATTGCATCTGGATCGTGACGCCGGCCAATTACAACCATAGCCACGCCTTCGACGAGGTCGCGCTCGGCCTACAGGGTGCCTTTGAGGAACTCGGTGGCTCCGCACCGATCGTCCGCGACATGAACGCTTTCGCGGGCCGTGCGCCGATCATCTACGGGGGCAATCTTCTCCCTGCCGAAATTGTTGGACACCTACCGAAGGACAGCGTCGTCATCAATCTCGAGCAGGTCTCCGAAGAAAGCATCTGGATCAATTCGCGCTACACCTCGATCCTGAAGTCGCTGCCGGTCCTCGACTACAGCCCGCGCAACCGGGAAAATCTCGCCGCCAAGGGCATCGAACACGCCCGTGTGCTCGAAATCGGTTACAGCCGCTGCCTCAGCCAGATAAAGCACGCCCCCGTCAAGGATATCGACGTGCTCTTTTACGGATCGATGAACGAGCGCCGCCACCATATCCTGAAAACTCTCGAACAGGGCGGGCTGAAGGTCGCACATCTCTTCAACATCTATGGTGCCGAACGCGATGCGGCCATTGCCCGCGCCAAGGTCGTCATCAACATCCATCATTATGCGAGCGGCGTCTTCGAGATCGTGCGCATTTCCTATCTGCTCGCCAACAGCGTTTGCGTGCTGAGCGAAGGCGACATCCACGATCCGGACCTCCAGCCGTTCATCGGCGGTCTGGCGATCGAGCCCTATGACACCATGATCGAGCGCTGCCACAAGCTGATCGCAGATTCCGAAGAGCGCGATACCATTGCCGCAAAGGGTTTTGCGGCAATGCAAAGTCGCTCGCAGGCGGAAATGCTGATGAGCGTCATGGAGACCGACGCTCGATGAAAACGGCAGAAAAGGTGCACCATGCGTATTGAGACCACGGCCATCGAGGGCATCGTCGCGATCACGCCGCCACGCTTCGGCGATCACCGCGGCTACTTTTGCGAGGTGTTCAAGGATGTCTGGTTCCGAGAAAATGTGGCCGACGTCACCTTCATCCAGGACAATGAATCGCTTTCGGCTGAGCCCGGCACCGTCAGGGGACTGCATTTCCAGATACCGCCCTTCGCACAGGGCAAGCTGGTGCGCTGCCTTGTCGGCCGGATCATGGATGTCGTCGTCGATATCCGCACTGGCTCACCGAGCTTCGGCAACTGGCTCTCTCAGGAGCTCTCGCCGGAAAACGGCACGCAGCTCTGGGTGCCGCCCGGCTTCGCGCATGGATTCGCCACGCTCGAGCCCAACAGCGTCATCAACTACAAGGTGACCGCTCCCTACAATCCCCAGCATGATCGCGGCATCGCGTGGAACGACCCGGCGATCGGCATCCGCTGGCCGGTCGACGAGAAAGCCATGGTGCTGTCCGACAAGGACAGAGCGCTGCCGCGGCTCGCCGACTTGCCTAACCACTTTTCTTATTCAGCAAAACAACCCAAGGATTGATCGACGATGCGCATACTGGTCACGGGCGGAGCGGGCTTCATCGGATCGGCACTGGTGCGCCATCTCGTCGGCGATATCGGCGCCGAGGTGCTCAACGTCGACAAGCTGACCTATGCCGGCAACCTGGCATCGCTGGCGTCCGTCGAATCAGCGCCGAACTACCAGTTCCTGCGCGCCGATATCTGCGACCGCGCCAAGATCCAGGAAGCATTCGTCTCCTTCCGCCCCGACATCGTCATGCATCTCGCCGCCGAAAGCCATGTGGACCGCTCGATCTCGGGTGCTGCCGATTTCATCCAGACCAACATCGTCGGGACGTTCAGCCTGCTGGATACCGCGCGGCATTATTGGGAAGGACTTGACGCCCGTGGAAAGAGTGCCTTCCGCTTCCTGCATGTCTCGACGGACGAAGTCTACGGCTCGCTCGGCGACGAGGGTCTTTTCGAGGAGACGACACCCTATGATCCGTCCTCGCCCTACTCCGCCTCCAAGGCTGCCAGCGACCATTTGGCGATCGCCTGGCACCGCACCTACGGCCTGCCGGTCGTCGTGTCCAACTGCTCCAACAACTACGGCCCCTACCACTTCCCGGAAAAGCTCATTCCGCTGATGATCCTGAATGCGCTGGAAGGCAAGCCGCTACCGGTCTACGGCAACGGCGCCAATGTCCGCGACTGGCTCTACGTCGAAGACCACGCCCGCGCGCTCTACACCATCGCCTCCCGAGGCCGCCCGGGCGAAAAATACAATGTCGGCGGCCGCAATGAGCGCCGGAACATCGATGTTGTTCAGCGCATCTGCGCCATCCTCGACGGCGTCTACAAGGACAACGGCCCGCATGCGCAGCTGATCACCAACGTTACCGACCGCCCCGGACACGACGCACGCTACGCGATCGATGCCTCCAAGATCGAAGGCGAACTCGGCTGGAAGGCTGAGGAGACCTTCGAAACCGGCATCGAGAAGACCGTACACTGGTATCTCGAAAATGAATGGTGGTGGCGGCCGCTGCGCGAAAACGTCTATTCCGGCGAACGTCTCGGCGTCTTCAAGGGGCGATAGCGATGCGCATTGCCGTCACCGGCAAACAGGGCCAGGCCGTCCAGTCGCTGATGAGACGCGGCGCTGAGAAAGGCGTCGAAATCATCGCCGTCGGGCGTCCGGAATTGGACCTTGCCGATCCCGGCAGCGTTGCAGCTGCATTTTCGGTCGTACATCCCGATGTCATCGTCTCGGCTGCCGCCTATACGGCGGTCGACAGGGCCGAGAGCGAGCCCGACCTCGCTTTTGCCGTCAACGCGGCAGGTGCTGCGGCGGTTGCCGAAGCTGCCGCGCGGATCGGTGTGCCCGTCATCCACATTTCGACCGATTATGTCTTCAGTGGCGACAAGCCGTCAGCCTATACTGAAGAGGATGTAACCGGGCCGATCTCCGTCTACGGGCAGTCCAAGCTTGCGGGTGAACGGGCCGTGGCGACGGCAAACCCCAATCACGTCATCCTGCGTACCGCCTGGGTCTATTCGCCCTTCGGCGCCAATTTCCTGAAAACGATGCTGCGGCTTTCCGAGACGCGCGACCGTCTCAGCGTCGTCGCCGACCAGACCGGATGCCCGACGTCTGCTCTCGACATCGCCGACGCGATCCTTGCGATCGCATCCCGTCTCGTCACGGACCCGGCACCATCGCTCCGCGGTACCTTTCACTTGACCGGCAGCGGGGAAGCGAGCTGGGCGGATTTCGCCGAGGAGATATTCACCGAACTTCAAAAATTTGGCGGCAAGAGCATTCGCGTCGAACGCATCGCGACAGCGGACTATCCGACGCCGGCGAAGCGTCCCGCCAATTCACGCCTCAACGGCGACAAGCTCGCCAGCGTATACGCAATCCGCCTACCGGACTGGAAGCAATCCATGAGGATTGTCATGCAAGTTATTTTTAATAAAGGCTTTTAGGGAGATACGAATGAAGGGGATTATTCTCGCTGGCGGTACCGGAACTCGTTTGCACCCGATCACCCAGGCCGTCTCGAAACAGCTGGTGCCGGTCTACGACAAGCCGATGATCTACTATCCGCTGACGACGCTGATGCTCGCCGGCATCCGGGATCTCATGATCATCACCACGCCGCATGACGTCGAAGCCTTCAAGCGCCTTCTCGGCGACGGATCGCAATGGGGCATTTCGCTGACCTATGCCGTACAGCCGAGCCCGGACGGCCTCGCCCAGGCCTTCATCATCGGCGCCGACTTCGTGCATGGCGACACCTCGGCACTCGTCCTCGGCGACAACATCTTCTATGGCCACGGCCTGCCGGAAATCATGAAATCCGGCACGAGTCGCCTTCAAGGCGCGACGGTCTTCGCCTATCACGTGACCGATCCGCAACGCTACGGCGTCGTCGGTTTCGACGCGAACATGAATGCGCTGTCGATCGAGGAAAAGCCCAATGAGCCGAGATCGAACTGGGCGGTGACCGGCCTCTATTTCTACGATCAGCAGGTGGTCGATATCGCCGCCAATCTGAAGCCGTCACCGCGCGGTGAATTGGAGATCACCGATGTTAACCGCACCTATCTCGAACGCGGACAGCTCTTCGTGGAACTGATGGGCCGCGGCTATGCCTGGCTCGACACCGGCACACCGGACAGCCTGCTCGACGCCGCAGGTTTTGTCAGCACGCTGGAGAAACGCCAGGGCTTCAAGATCGCCTGTCCCGAGGAAGTCGCCTGGCGCATGGGATACATTTCGCAGGATGACCTCGCCAAGCTCGCCGAAAGGCTCGGCAAGAGCGCCTACGGTCAATATCTGTCGAAGCTCTCCTCCGACTGGTGAGCCCGCTCGGTGACTATCGGGCCGGCGCCGCGTCGCAGACACGCAGCTGGATGCGCCGCGCACCCTGATAATGCTCGGCCCCCAGCATTCCCGCCACATGCAGGCTCGCCCCGCGGGAATTGAGCAGGAGTTTGCCGAGCGAGGTGTCTGCGGCCCGGAAAGCGATACCGTCGAGGCGGGAGCCGTCCATTGCCTCAAGCGTTACCTTCACATGTTTCTCACCGACCATCCGCGCGTCGCGCAGACGATGCGCGGGCACCGCGAAGATCGGCTGTGAATGCCCCGAGCCGTAGGGCCCGGCCGTTTCCAACCGGTCGATCAGTTCGATCGTCGCACCGCTGGCGCCGATCGCGCCATCGATCCTCAGCGTCTCATTGGCAACCAGCGCCGCAACGGTTTTTTCCGCACGTTCTGTAAAGAAGTTGCGCAAGGCTCCGAGCTTTTCGCGCTCGACGGTCAGGCCCGCAGCCATCGCATGACCGCCCCCCTTGAGGAGCAGGCCTTCATCGACCGCCGCACGCACCATCCTTCCCATGTCGAAACCGTTGATAGAGCGGCCGGAGCCCGTTCCGCGGCCCGACGGGTCGAAGGCGATGGCGAAGGCCGGACGCTTGAATTTCTCCTTCAGCCGCGCAGCCAGCAGGCCGACGATGCCCGGGTGCCACTTGTCCCGTGCGGTGACGATCACCGAGGCGCCCTCGCCGTCTCCATACTCGGCAAGCGCCTCCGCCTCGGCCTCCTGCAGCATCGCCGCTTCCATCGCCTGGCGCTCGCGGTTGAGCTCGTCCAGCCGCTGGGCGATGACCTCCGCTTCGCCGGTATCGTCCAGCGTCAGAAGCCTGCTGCCGAGTGCAGCGTCGCCGATGCGGCCGCCGGCATTGATGCGCGGACCGATGAGGAAGCCGAAATGATAGGGCGTCACCGGCCCGGAAAGGCCCGCCTTGCGAAAAAGTGCCGCGAGCCCGGCATTGCTCTGGTGGCGCGCGGCGACCAGGCCCTTGACGACATAGGCCCGGTTCAGCCCCTTGAGCGGCACGACATCGCAGACCGTCGCCAGTGCTACGATGTCCAGCCACTGCAGCAAATCGATGGCCAAAATTCGCTTGTCGCCCGTCTCGCGCAGCAGCCTCAGCGCCGCGACCAGCACTAGGAAGACGACGCCCGCAGCACAGAGATGCCCCTGCCCGGAAAGATCGTCCTCGCGGTTCGGGTTCACCAGAGCATGGCAGTGCGGCAGATCATGTGTCACCTGGTGGTGATCGATGACGACGACGTCGATATTTCGCTTTTCGGCAGCCCCCAGAGCTTCGTGGCTGGTCGAGCCGCAATCGACCGTCACGATCAGCTGCGCGCCGTTGTCGATTAGCTGATTGATCGCGGCCGGATTGGGTCCGTAGCCCTCAAAGATGCGATCGGGAATGTAGATATTGGCCCTCACGCCGAAATGTGTGAGGAAACGGTACATCAGCGCCGAGGAAGCCGCGCCATCGACGTCATAGTCGCCGAAGATCGCAACGCTCTCGCCGCGCCGGATTGCCTCGACCAGACGTCTGGCCGCCTTCTCGCAATCCGTCAGCGTATAGGGATCAGGCATTAGGCTGCGGATCGTCGGATCGAGAAATTCCAGGGCCTCGTCGACCCCGACGCCCCGCCCGGCAAGCACGCGCGCAATCAAATCCGGCAGGCCGTGCACCTGCGATATGGCGAGCGCGCGGTTCTGTCCCGCCTGATCCAGGCGCGACACCCAGCGGTTATCGAGGACGGATTTCTCCACTCCCAGAAATGCCCGCTGTACCGGATCGGCCGCTATATCCACAACGCCCCTCTGACGCCCAACGCTTGTCACCGCCCCGGGACCGGGGCGCTTTCGGCAGATTTATGTGGCTTTGGTGGAGCACACAACGATTTTGGACGCGAAGGCGCATGTTAGCTGTGGACGAGAATGCCCGGCCGCCTCGCTCGCCAGTTCTTTTAAGGAAGACGGGTTCTCAATCTTCTTTGGGACGCTCGATGCGGATCACCTGCGGTTCGCCGACGAGGTAACCTTCGCCCTTGATCGCAGCAACAGCCTTGCGCACGGAATCCTCCATCGTGGCATGGGTGACAAGGATGATCGTCTGGTGGTGCGACGGCGCCAGGTGCTGCTGCGACCGCTGCACAATGGATTCCAGAGAGATGTGGTTTTCCGCCATGCGCGTCGCGATGCTCGCAAAAACGCCGGTGCGGTCAAGCACCGTCAGGCGGATGAAATAGCCGCCTTCATGGCTCTTCATCCGGGCCTTGCGGTAGGATTCCAGCGCCTTTGCCGGATGGCCGAGAACCGGTACGCGCTGCGCGCCAGGCTGGCTTTTGGCGATGTCGGCGATATCGCCAAGCACCGAGGATGCCGTCGCATTGCCGCCGGCACCCGGGCCAACCATCAGCAGTTCGCCAAGAATATCGGACTCGATCGCCACAGCGTTGGTGACGCCGTCCACCTGGGCGATGACCGAATCGACAGGCACCATGGTCGGGTGCACGCGCTGTTCGATGCCGGTATCGGTGCGCTGTGCGACGCCGAGCAGCTTGATGCGATAGCCGAGCTCGGCCGCCGCATGGATATCCTCGATCGAAATATTCGTTATGCCTTCGAGGTAGATGTCGTCAGCCGCGATCTGGTTGCCGAAGGCAAGCGTCGTCAGGATCGAGAGCTTGTGCGCCGTATCATTGCCCTCGATGTCGAAGGCCGGATCTGCTTCGGCGTAGCCGAGACGCTGTGCTTCCTTCAGGCAATCTGCAAAGGAGAGGCCCTCCTTCTCCATCTTGGTCAGGATGTAATTGCAGGTGCCGTTCATGATGCCGTAAATGCGCGAAATCGTGTTGCCTGTCAGCGATTCACGCAGCGCCTTGATGACGGGAATGCCGCCGGCCACGGCCGCTTCGAAATTCAGCAGCGTGCCCTTTTCTTCCGCGATCGTCGCCAGTTCGACGCCGTGATAGGCAAGCAGCGCCTTGTTGGCTGTCACCACGTGGAGACCACGTTCGAGAGCAGCGCGCACCGAACTGTTGGCAGGGCCGTTGGCGCCGCCGATGAGCTCGACGAAAACGTCGATGTCACCTTTTTCAGCCAGGTCTTCCGGCCGGTCGAACCACTCGACGCCGGCAAGATGAAGGCCGCGGTCCTTGGTCTTGTCGCGAGCCGAAACGCCCGTAATCAGGATCGGCCGCCCGCATGTGGCAGCAAGCTCGTTGCTGCGGCTCTGAATGATACGGACGAGCGAAGCACCAACGGTGCCAAGGCCCGCAATGCCGATTTTGAGGGCGTCTGTCATGGAACGATCCTGCGTGTTTTATGAGAGGCAGCCGCCAAAAAGCGGCTGCCGTTGAAGTATGAAGATATCAGCGGTGCGCGTTGAGCGAGATGACGTTGTGCATCGTCTCGTCGGCCGTCGACAGGAACTTCTTGATGTTTCGGGCGGCCTGGCGGATGCGATGCTCGTTCTCCACGAGCGCCAGACGCACGTAATCGTCGCCCTGCTCGCCGAAACCGACGCCCGGTGCGACCGCGACATCGGCCTTTTCGACGAGCAGCTTGGAAAATTCCAGCGAACCGAGATGACGGAACTTTTCCGGGATCTTCGCCCAGGCAAACATCGTGGCTGCCGGCGGCGGCACGTCGAAACCGGCCTTGCCAAAGCTCTCGACCATCACGTCGCGGCGGCGCTTGTAGACGTTGCGGACTTCCGCGATGTCGGAACCGTCGCCGTTCAGCGCATGCGTCGCCGCGACCTGGATCGGCGTGAAGGCGCCGTAGTCAAGGTAGGACTTGACGCGCGTCAGGGCCGCGATCAGCCGCTCGTTGCCAACCGCAAAACCCATGCGCCAGCCGGGCATCGAGAAGGTCTTCGACATCGAGGTGAACTCGACGGTGACATCCATGGCGCCAGGGACCTGCAGGACAGACGGCGGCGGCTCGCCATCGAAGTAGATTTCCGAGTAGGCGAGGTCCGACAGCACGATGATGTCGTGCTTCTTCGCGAAGGCAACGACATCCTTGTAGAAATCGAGCGTCGCGACAAGGGCCGTCGGGTTGGACGGATAGTTGAGGACCAGCGCTAAGGGCTTCGGGATCGAGTGTCGCACGGCCCGCTCCAACGGCTGGAAGAAGTTCTCGTCCGGCTCGACCGGGATCGAACGGATCACACCGCCCGCCATCAAAAAGCCGAAGGCATGGATCGGGTAGGTCGGGTTCGGGCAGAGAATGACGTCGCCCGGCGCGGTGATCGCCTGCGCCATGTTGGCGAAGCCTTCCTTCGAGCCGAGGGTCGCGACGACCTGCGTATCCGGATTGAGCTTCACGCCGAAACGCCGGGCGTAATAGGCGGCCTGTGCCCGGCGAAGACCGGGAATGCCCTTGGAGGAGGAATAGCGGTGCGTGCGCGGATCCTGGACGACCTCGCACAGTTTGTCGACGATCGCCTTTGGAGTGGGGAGATCCGGATTTCCCATGCCGAGATCGATGATATCGGCGCCGCCCGCTCGCGCGCTCGCTTTCAAACGGTTGACCTGTTCGAAAACGTAAGGCGGCAAACGCCGGACTTTGTGAAACTCTTCCATCTCTTTCCCCATGGAAATGCGGCCACCATGACCGCGCTCGAAGCTCGTTTGTTCCCGGCTGCCTGCGACACGAACTTCACAATCGCAAACGCCGTAATCATCAGACTTTCGTCCCGCGGCGAATCTTTGACGAAAGGCCGCGACAGACGCGTATTATCGGGAAAATTGCGTCTCCCGCCAGCTGCGGAAGGCTTTGCGTCCAAATCGCCTGAAAGGCAAGGCTTAATTGCCGATTGCAGAGAGCGCGTCTGTGCCGTGCTCGGCCGCAAGCTTGCGATATTCGGCCACCCGCCGCTGATATTCGGCTTCCGAAATCGTGCCTGCCTTGCGTTGGACGCGGAGTCCCGAAAGCTTCTGCCCCAAGCTTGCGGCTTCCTCGTTGCTCATCTGGGCGTTTGCTGCCGTCAGCGGCGCGCCGAAGCTCGGATAGCCGTCCGGATAATGGGCAAGGCTGCTTTGTGTCGGCTCCTCGCCCTTGGTCGGCGTCATGACGACGGCCGTCGGAGGCGCGCGCCGCGCCGCGGCGGCCGCCTTCTGCTCCGGCGTGTATGCGCATCCAGCAAGCGTCATCGCTGCGGCCGCGGCAGCGAGTGCCATGCGGGTTGCGAGTGCCATGCCTATGATGCCGTTGGTCGTCATGCCAGATCTTCCAAATCCTGAAGCCTCAGCGACTGTTAAATTTGTCGCAGCAACAAAGCAATAGCACGAGTGCGCTTGCGTTGAACTTGTTTTCTCGATCCGGGACGATGTACAACTCGATATGCAAGAGAATTGCTGCCGCCGGAGGAGACGCGTGACCGACAGCAAGCAGGAAAATGGCGGGAAGACGAAACCCTCGGGATTCGAACCGAATCTCGATCCTTACCTGTTGAAGGATCCCGAGGCGATGGCGATGAACATTGCCCGCGCGCTGGAAAACCTCGGCAAGGCGGCTTCCGTCTGGCTTGCGCCGCGCAAGAGCGGGGAAATCAACGACCGGCTCGCCGCGCCGATGACCGACATGGTCAAGACGCTCTCGAAGGTCACCGAATACTGGATGTCCGATCCACGTCGGACTTTCGAGGCGCAAACACAGCTGATGAGCAGCTATTTCGGCGTCTGGATGCGTTCGATGCAACGATTGCAGGGCGAGGCTGGCGAACCCGAGCCGGAGCGCAAGGACAAGCGCTTTTCCGACGCCGACTGGCAGAAGAACCCCTTCTTCGATTTCCTGCGTCAAGTCTATTTCATCACCGCCGACTGGGCAGAGAAAATCGTCGCCCAGACCGAAGGGCTCGACGAACATACGAGGCATAAGGCGAGCTTCTACGTGAAGCAGATCACCGCTGCCCTTTCGCCGAGCAATTTCGTCGCCACTAACCCGCAGCTCTACCGCGAAACGATCGCAACCAGCGGCGAAAACCTGGTGCGCGGTATGAAGATGCTGGCGGAGGACATCGCGGCCGGCCGCGGCGACCTGAAACTGCGCCAAACCGACATGACAAAATTCGCCGTCGGCCGAGACATGGCGCTGACCCCCGGCAAGGTGATCGCGCAGAACGACATCTGCCAGATCATCCAGTACGAGTCGTCCACGGATACGGTGCTGAAACGCCCCCTTCTCATCTGCCCGCCGTGGATCAACAAATTCTATATTCTCGACCTCAACCCGCAGAAATCCTTCATTAAATGGTGTGTCGACCAGGGCCATACCGTCTTCGTCATCTCATGGGTGAACCCTGATGCCCGCCATGCCGGGAAGGATTGGACGGCCTATGCCCGCGAGGGCATCGATTTCGCGCTGGAAACGATCGAAAAGGCCACCGATGAAACGGATGTGAACAGCGTCGGCTATTGCGTCGGCGGCACGCTGCTTGCGGCAACACTGGCCTTGCATGCCAAGGAGAAAAACAAGCGCATCAAGACGGCGACGCTGTTCACCACCCAGGTCGACTTCACCCATGCGGGCGACCTCAAGGTCTTCGTCGACGAGGAGCAGTTGGAAGCACTCGAGGCGCATATGCAGGCGACCGGCTATCTCGACGGCTCGAAGATGGCGACCGCCTTCAACATGCTGCGCGCCTCCGAGCTGATCTGGCCCTATTTCGTCAACAACTACCTGAAGGGCGAGATGCCGATGCCCTTCGACCTACTCTTCTGGAATGCCGATTCCACCCGCATGGCCGCCGCCAACCACGCCTTCTACCTGCGCAACTGCTATCTCAGGAACGCGCTCACCGCCGGCGAGATGATGCTTGGCGGCAAGACCGTATCGCTAAAAGACGTGAAGATCCCGATCTACAATCTGGCGACCCGCGAAGACCATATCGCGCCTGCGAATTCCGTCTTCCTCGGCAGCCGGTTCTTCGGCGGAAAAGTCGATTTCGTGCTGGCCGGCTCCGGCCATATCGCCGGCGTCGTCAACCCGCCCGACAAGAAGAAATACCAGTTCTGGACCGGCGGCTCCACCAGGGGTGATTACGACACCTGGCTTGCCAAAGCCGAGGAAAACCCAGGCTCCTGGTGGCCGCACTGGCACGCCTGGATCGAAGCCAAGGACGCTAAACGCGTGCCAGCGCGCAAACCCGGCGGCACGGCGCTCAACGCCATCGAGGAAGCACCGGGCAGCTACGTCATGGAGCGGGCATAGCGGCACGGCTTGCAAGGCAAACGCGTTCTTTCAAAGACGATGAGGCTCGCCGGAGACGGCCGCCAGCTCTTTCGTTGCCGCATCGCGAGAACCGGCAAACCGGGCCATTTCGTCCAACTAGATAATCCCGTAAAGGAATTAGTTACCATAGTGCGTCATGCTTGTAGGCAGTCGGCAAGTCGCATCGGGCCTCATTTTGGCCCTCTTGCTTCATTACCGGCTCCGGCAAGGGCGTTCCGCGTAAGCCGCCGGTAATGTGACGCGTTGGGAAACCGAGTAGTATGGCGTTTGCTGTTGAGACGCGTGAAAGCGTCAACCCTTTCGGCTGGGCTTTTTTTCGCTCAGTCAGGCCCCTCCGGCTTATCTCCGGAACTGCTGCAATTGGTATCGCGGTCGCTCTATCCGCCTGGACGATTGCCTCGATCGCGGCCATGCACACCTCCGCCATGCCGCAACCCGCAGCTGCGACGATCGCCGATGTCGCGATCGCCCGGAAGCCTGCTCCGCATGTTGCCACGCCTGCGCATCCGCTCATCCGCGTCGGCAAGTTCTCGCGCCTTCCGGGCCAGACGACGGTTTCGGACCGCATGGTTGCCGAAGCCTCGCCGAAATCCTCCAAGGATATGGTCGCCCTCATGCAGCGCCGCGGCCTGACGCTGCTTGCCATGCGCAACAACAGCGCGGCGATGGCCGCAGCGCTGAAGCAGCAGGCGCTGGTGCTTGCTAGCGCCGCTCCTGTTCCGGCAGTCACCGCGCCTGCGGCCCTTCCTGCACCTGACTATTCGCGTCAGACCGCCTCCGCCAAGCCGGTTGAACCGGCGTCAAGCCTCGCGCTTGCGGCCACGCTTCCTTCCGCCCAGCCGATACCTGCCGCCGCTCCTGTCGAAACCGCCTCCGCCGACACAACCACATCCGACGAGCCTTTCGGCCTGGTTCTGGCGCCTGGCACCGATATTCCGCTGCCCATGGCACGCCCCGGCAAGCCGAAGATCGACGCGCCCGAAGCCGGACCGGCTCTTGCCTATGCGCGAACGGAAAATGACGACGAGGAGATGCCGGCATTCGCCAAGCCGGCCTTGGTGCCGAGCGCCCGCAATGGGGTGGCGATCTACGATATCGAGGCCAGCATCGTCTATCTGCCGAGCGGCGAAAGGCTCGAAGCCCATTCCGGCCTCGGAGCCATGCGCGACAAGCCGCGCTACGCCGACAAGAAAATGCGCGGCCCAACCCCGCCGCACACCTATGACCTCGCCATGCGCGAAGCGCTGTTCCATGGCGTCGAGGCGATCCGCCTCCACCCCATCGGCGGCCCGCAGAAGATCCACGGTCGCGTCGGCCTGCTCGCCCACACCTACATGCTCGGCAAGCGTGGCGATTCCAACGGATGCATCTCGTTCAAGGACTACCGCCGCTTCCTTGCCGCCTTCAAGCGCGGCGAAGTCAAACGCCTCGTGGTCGTGCCGCGCCTGAAAAATCCGCCCTCTCCACGTCCAAGCCTCGCATCGCTGTTTTCGAAACGAAGCTAAGCATGCCTCGTCTCGCCGGATGGCCTTTAGCCCATCTTCGTGCGAAGGTAGGACGCGACGAGTTAGCTCGCGAATTGGAGCATTGAGATGCCGGTGGGCTTTACAAAAGGCCTCTGCCTTGATGCGAACAGGACGAACTGGGAAGGTAGCGCCCCCCGGCCTCTTTCCTGGGCGGCCTGGTATCCTGCGGATGACGGCGCAGTCGAGACGCCCGTATCTGAAGCATCTTGGTTTCGGCTGAAGCCTGTTGCGCGTGACGCGGCTCTTAAACCGGCAGCGGGGCCTCATCCCCTCGTGCTGCTCTCTCATGGCACCGGGGGAGTTGCCGCCGGTCTCGAATGGCTGGCCCATCGCCTGGCGCAGCGGGGCTTCGTCGCCCTTGCGGTCAATCATCACGGCCACACCGGTGCCGAACCCTATAGACCGGAAGGCTTCCTCTGCCTCTGGGAACGGGCAAGCGACCTTAGTGCAATGCTCGACGATCGCAACTGGCGAAAGCAACTGGGCGGAATGATCAGCGCTCACGCCTGCGTCGCTGGTTTTTCCGCCGGTGCCTACACGGCTATGTTGCTGATGGGCGCACGCGTGGCCTATTCCCAGTTTGAATCTGCAAACCCGATCAAGAGCCCGCACCGGGGACCGAGGGAGTTTCCCGATCTGGCGGACCACATATCTCCCCTGCTGGAGCGCAGCGAAGTCTTTCGCGCATCGTGGAGCCGCAGATCAAAAGACTATAGCGACCCTCGATTTGATGCTGCCCTCGTCCTTGCGCCTGGCCGCTCGGTGTTGGGCTTTTCGGCCGAAAGCCTGAAGCGGATCGCAAAGCCAATTCGCATTGTCGGCGCTGATGCGGATACCATCGCCCCTGAGCGGGAATGCTGCGGCTGGCTGCACACCCATCTGCCGGGCGCCGGGCTGGATATTCTCAAAGGCGGAGTTGACCATTACGTTTTTGTGCCGGAACCGACGCCACAAGGCCGGAAACTGGCACCGGACATATTCACGGATGCCGACGGCATCGATCGGCGGTCTATTCACGACGAAGTCGCCAGCATCGCAGCTCGGTTCTTTGGTTCCGTTGTCTGAAATCGTCTCCGAGCCTCTTTCGCCCATTAGCTCGCAGCGTATCCGCGGCCCGACATCGTCTCGAGCCATCTCACGGTATGGTGGGTCATTGCCGGAGTGTGGCGGGAATCGTCCGGTAGCTCTGCCAGCTCCGACAGCCTGTGAATACCGGTGAGGATCGCGATACGGCGCCGGTCGAGTGTCCGGCCCGACGCCTTTTCATAAGCCGCAGCGATCCGCTCCGTGAGATCCGGCGATATGAAGTTCGAATATATGAACTCCTGGTGGAGCGGACCAAAGCCGGAATCAGCAAAATCGTAGATGCCGTTGAGGCGGCCCCGCACACGGTCGAAAGCCATGTTCCATCCATGGCCGTCGAAAAAGCCATAGGTCTGCCCATGGGGATCGGGCGCAAGCCGCTCGAATGCTGCGATGATATCCTCGGCCACGCCGCGAAGTTCGGCTGGAAGGACCGGCACGGCTTTGCCGCGAAGCGTTGCAGGGCTTTGCCATGCGCCGATCGGCGAGGCGCCGGCATGCGCCATTTGCTCCTTATCGAGCCGGTGAAGTTCGGTGTAAAACTGCCCCAATGCATCGCCAAGGCGCTGGCGCGCATCCTCCGGCAGCCTGTCATATTCGGCCGTGAGCAGATGTTCGCCCTTCAGCTTCTCATGAAGAGAAAACAGGTGCTGACCTCTCTCGAAAATGCGCAGCTCCGGGACGGCCATTGAGACCCTGGGTCGCACGACAGCAAGCAGAGCGGCCTCCCTCACAAGCGCCTTTTGTGCGACCTCATTGCGGGGAAACTTGAAGATCAGCCGGTCATCCACGTCGACGGCGATCGAATCCCAGCCTACCGGGGCGAGCTCGAACGTCGATGCGGCCAAGTCCGGATACTCGCTGAGAATGATGTCCCGGAACTGATCTAACTTTTCCGTTGTCATGGTGCCTTTCGTCGATCATCGAGCAGCGCGGCAAGATACGCAATTCGGAACACTGGCAAGCCGCCTCTTAGTCACGGCCAATGCACTCTTTAAGTCAGTTTCGCATCACCCATCGAACGCCGGCAGCGGCGGCCAGGCCCAGAACTGGCCATATCGCCCAGAATATCCCGTGCCACAATAAAAGGTTGATCGCGATCATGCCAAGCCCGACGACGCCGAGGGCGGCAATGCCCCGATCGACGCGGTTCTGATTCCGCACCCATATCATTGCCGTCAGGACAGCAAAGGCGAGAAGTGGCCATGCCGCCCAGAAGAAGCCTCGCCAGGAGAGAAGATTAATGAGGACCAGCACAGCACTCAACAAGGCGAGCAGACCAAACATCTTGCGAGCCTTTGCGCCAAGCGGCCGATTGGTCATTGCCGGAGCGTCCGGGTGGTTCACTGGAGCCTCCGGCTGCGGTGCGCTCTTTATGCCTTCGCCGATGCGCACGGCATAACTCGGCACGGGCTCTGTGACATTCTTCACCAGCAAAGGCCCGAGAAAATCGAAGCCGACGGCCACCTTGTTGCGGACCTGATCGTAGACAGTATTCGATATCACGATCCCGCCGGCGGTGGCAGACGCCTGCAGCCGCGCGGCAATATTGACGCCGTCACCATAGAGATCGTCGCCTTCGACGATCACATCGCCGAGATTGATGCCGATCCGAAACAGCATGCGAGCGTCCGCCGGCCGCGTAGCGTTCATGCCCGCGAGCTCGTTCTGAACGTCGACTGCCGCGCGAACCGCCTCCACGACGCTCGGAAAATCGGCGATCAATCCGTCGCCCCAAGTATTGATCACCCGCCCTCCATGCAACGCGATGAGCCGCGACATCGCATCGCGATACCGCTTCAGCATCGCCAGGGTGCCCTCCTCATCCGCACCCATCAGGCGCGTGTAATCCTGCACGTCGGCGGAGAAGATGGTGGTCAGCTTGCGTCGCGTTTCGCTCATGATGTCCCGCCGCGTTTCCTTGTGTCCAGTCAGAAAAGCTAGGGCAAGTCCTCAATAAATCCGGTTCTGTAAGCGCGATTTGCGCATTGTCCATTTCGCCCCGAAGGGGCTTAGGCGCTAGAAACATGGCGCCGGCAAGCGCCATATTTCACTTCCACGCGGGAATTTCCATCGCGCCGTCCGAGTGGAGCGCAAGACGAAAAACACGGGGTGAAACCCACCGCGTGACCGGAAAGGCATACCGATGCAGCTTATCGAAGTGGTACAAATCTCTTGGTAGCGGTTGATCGCGATGGACGAACGCGGCATAGCTGCATTATGTACGATGAGGACAATCTCCGCTAAGGCCCTGCAATGGTGAATTATATCGAAGCCTCCTCCGCGCCGCCGAAGAATACCGGCGCCATCCGGCTCTATGGTCCCGAGGCCTTCGAGAGCATGCGCAAGGCGTGCCAGTTGACCGCTCGCTGCCTCGACGAACTCGCGGCGATCGTCAGGCCGGGGCTTCCGACCGACGCGATCGACCGGTTCGTCTTCGAATTCGGCATGGACAACGGCGCCCATCCCGCGACGCTCAATTATCGCGGCTATACCAAATCCACCTGTACCTCGATCAACCACGTCGTCTGCCACGGCATTCCGGACGCAAAACCGCTGCGCGAAGGCGATATCGTCAATATCGACGTCACCTTCGTCCTCGACGGCTGGCACGGCGATTCCAGCCGCATGTATCCGGTCGGGCAGATCAAGCGTGCCGCCGAACGTCTCCTCGAAGTCACGCATGAAGCGCTGATGCGCGGCATTGCCGCCGTCCGCCCCGGCGCGCGCACCGGCGCGATCGGCGAGGCGATCCAGACCTACGCAGAAAACGAGCGCTGCTCGGTCGTCCGCGATTTCTGCGGCCATGGGGTCGGCCGCCTCTTCCACGATTCGCCGAACATCCTGCATTACGGTCGGGCCAACGAGGGTCCGGAGTTGCGCGAAGGCATGATCTTCACGATCGAGCCGATGATCAATCTCGGGCGTCCGCATGTGAAGGTGCTTGCCGATGGCTGGACGGCGGTCACGCGCGACCGGTCGCTCTCGGCGCAATACGAACACACCGTCGGGGTCACGGCCGGCGGCTGCGAGATCTTCACCCTTTCGCCCGTCGGCCTCGACCGTCCAGGCCTGCCGCTCAGCGGGTGAACGCAGATCGCGTCCGCCAGAACCATGAACTGCCTTTCGGCTTAGGCCCACCATTGGCCGGTTGACGAGCGCCAATTCCTAGCCTAACAGCCGGCTAAGCCTGCGTAATCCGCAAACAGACCGCGTGCCCGGCTCACTCCAAGGAAGAACTATCACGGCCATCGTGAGCGGCTACGCGGCCGCTTCCGCGACCTCGGCGATGCCGCACTTGCCGTTACGAAAACCTCGATTGCCGCTGTTCAGGCTGATCCCGCGGCGCGATGCGTAGCCGATCGCTTCAGGAAGGTCGAGGTCGCCAAGTTCATCGAAACTGTGGAGCAAGTGCACCAGGGTGAGGGAATGGCTCGATTGAGCCATTGTTGAAATTATCAGTGCCGACCATGAGCTAAAGGTCGTAGCGCGGACAACCCATCACCTACTCTGTCCCCTGTGAGCGGTAATGATCCACGCGCGCGAATCAAACAGTACGCCCTGCGTGGTCATGTGCGTCTCCAGTAAATCGCGCAGTCGCTGCAATGCCTTGTCGGGCGCTGCATCGGTTCGCGCCAGCGCGTCCTTCACAAGATAGAGATCGTTGAGCGCGTCAAACGCGCTATCGACGTCTGGCCCATAGAAAACCGGTTCTCGCACGTCGATAAAATCGATCGAAACAAAGCCCGCTGTGCTCAGAAGGTCTGTAGCGATCATGGGATCGCCAAGTGAAAACGGTGTGAAAGCAGCTGCGGAAACCGCGGTTCCGGGGGCCAAGGTTCGCCGAATGGCACCAGACCACTCGTTGCGCTCCTGGCTCTGCCAAACCATCCATACAAGGCGCGCGCCCGGACGCATCGCCCGGGCGACATTGGCAAACGCCGCCACCCGATCAGCAAAGAACATCACGCCAAACCGGCTGATGCAGAGGTCGAATCTGGCAGCGGGAAATGCGTGGTGCTAGGCATCACCGTGCTCAAACGAAACATTGTGCAACCTGCTTCGTTGGAACGTCGTCGCGCAACCTCGAGCATCTCGAAGGACGTATCCACGCCGAGCGCGCCGCCTTGCACCGCGACACGGGCCGCCTCACGAGTCGATTGTCCTGCCCCGCAACCGATATCGAGCACGCGGTTACGTACTCCAACGCACGCGGCGGCGCGCAAATGCCCGTTGTGTCGCTCTAATTCTGCGAATCGCCGTGCGCGGTCGCATGCAGTTCGGGGTCGAAGTCGTTCACTTGTCGCACAGAGCCTGACGGATCTGTCTGCCGAGTTGGCGAGTGTCGGAGACCGGGACGTCGGCTTCCTGTAGCGCCGGCGTGGCCGGGGCGACGAATTCCATCATGGAACACCCGCACCCGACCCGCGCTGTTTGCCGCCAAAGGACTGCGCACGCACGACATCTACATTCCCGACCTGCACCGGGACACAATTAAGGTGAGGACGCGGGATTTCCGCAAGCGTCGTCAAATCCAGACTGCCTACGACGGGGCCCTATCAAACCGCCGCTGCATCCGGTAGGTTTAAGCCTTCGCCTTACGGGCCTTTACCTTCAGCCGCACCAGCGGCCAGATCGTGCGGACATCCGGAGAAGAGCCAATAGCAATGTGACCGTCACGAAGTCCGCAAGGAGTATCGCATGAACAAGCCCCTGAGCCAGAGCGAGACACCCTTCACTAGGCCCGGTCACGAGGCGGAACCGCACGCAGCAACCGTCGCGATCCACGCGAATATGGCGATCGAGCACATCCTTCAAGCTCTCCCCGAAGCCGTCTATACGACCGATGCGTCAGGACTGATAACCTTCTACAACGAGGCGGCCGCCGAGATGTGGGGAGTGAGGCCCGAGCTCGGGAAGAGCGAATTCTGCGGCTCCTGGAAGCTATATTGGCCGGACGGCACGCCCCTGCCACATGACGAATGCCCTATGGCCGTGGCGCTGCGCGAAAAGCGCCCGGTACGAGGGCTCGAAGCGTTTGCCGAGCGACCGGACGGCCGCCGGGTCCTGTTCCAGGCCTTTCCGACTCCGATCTTCGACGCCGAGGGCACGCTCGTCGGTGCGGTCAACATGCTCGTCGATCAATCGGACGCTGCTGTCGCCGACGAAGCCGCGCAGCGGGTCGCAGCTATCGTCGAATCATCCGACGACGCCATCCTGGCAAAGGATCTCAACGGCACAATCACCGACTGGAACCGCGGCGCCGAGCGGCTTTTTGGCTATACTGCCGAAGAAGCCATCGGCCGCTCGGTCACCATGCTCATCCCACTGGATCGAGCCGACGAGGAGCCGAACATCCTCGCCCGGCTTCGACGGGGCGAAAAGATCGACCACTACGAGACGATCCGCCGGCGCAAGGATGGGAGCCTTGTCGAGATATCCTTGTCGGTGTCGCCGATCCGAAATCGCGCAGGCCAAGTGATCGGCGCATCCAAGATCGCGCGTGACATCACCGAACGCCGGCGCGCCGAAGAGCAGCAGCACCTTCTCCTCCGAGAGATGGATCACCGCGTCAAGAACCTTTTCACACTGGCGAGCAGCGTCGTGTCGCTGAGTGCGAGAAGGGCGACGACACCGCGCGAGCTCGCCACAGCAGTTTCTCAAAGGCTGGGAGCGCTCGCCCAGGCTCACGCCTTGACGGTGGCCCGGACATCCCGGGCGTCGGACCGCATCGAGCAGGCGACCACGCTCCATACCCTGTTGCGGACGATCCTTGCGCCATATGATCGCGGCCCAGACACAACCACACCCCATGCGGTCGTCAGTGGCCCCGACGCGACGATCTCCGGGGGGTCTCTCACGAGCTTCGCGCTGCTGTTGCACGAGTTTGCGACCAATGCCGCGAAATATGGGGCGCTGTCGACCGACAAGGGTTGCGTCGAAATCGCGTGCGAAGAGGAAGGCGACACCTTCGTCCTCACCTGGACCGAGCGAGACGGCCCGCCCGTAATGCAAGCCGATGACGGGGGCGGCTTCGGCACGACTCTCGGCCACGCCACAGTCCGTAGCCAGCTCGGCGGCGAGATCCAGCGAGAATGGAAGCCGGAAGGCCTCGTCATTCGCTTGTCAGTTCCGCGCGATCGCCTGCAAGCCTGACGGCAGGCCGCACAACGATCTCGGCCCACTTAGCCGAGCCGAGCTTGGCTCCTTCAGCCACGCCCCGGTCACCACAGCGCGGCTTCCGCTCGGTCTGGAATCGAGGTGACATCCACGCTATCGCCACCGTCTTGCATGTTCAACCAACGCGCGTAGCTTCGGGGCGAGATTCCGCCGGTTGGGAAAATAGAGAAAAAAGCCCGCAAACGGCGGGCAATACTCTTGGAGGATAGGCACCAGCTTGCCGGATGAGACGAAGGGGCCGAAGGTCTCCTCCATGCCAAAGGTTATGCCCCCCCCGGCGCAGGCCGTGCGGATCATCAGCCACATATCATTGGTAGTGATCTGAGGATTGACCGCCACGTCAAACTCACGTCCATTTTCACCAAACTCCCAGCGGTAAGGCGCGGTGTGCGGCGCGGGACGCCAACCAATACAGCGATGCTGGGCCAGTTCCGAGGGATGCGAGGGCTTCCCGAAGCGCTCGATATAGGAAGGCGCGGCAACCGCGATCTGACGTTGCTCGCCGGACACCGGGATAGCGATCATATCCTGGTCTATCACTTCGCCAAGCCGCACCCCCGCGTCATATCCCTCTGCCACAATGTCGAATTCTTCGTCCGTGACGGACAGATCGATCTGAACGGCAGGATAGGCGTCCGCAAAGCTCGACAGCAGTGGTCCTGAGATGAACCGTTCCGCGATCGAGGACACTGCCAGCCGCAAAAGGCCGCTTGGAGCGATGTCTCGGTCCGCGGTGGCGTTCAGGGCCAGGCCGACCTCCGCAATGGCTGGCGCCACGCGCTGGTAAAGCTGCTCGCCAGCTTCTGTCAGGCTGACGCTCCGGGTTGTTCGCTGAACGAGCGCGACGCCAAGCCGATCTTCGAGGCGACGGATCGACTGGCTCACCGCTGGCCGCGTGACACCTAAGTGCTCGGCGGCCGCGCGGAAGCTCCGTGCCTCCGCGACGGCCAGAAAAACAGAGATGCCATTCAGATCCACAGCCATTGGTTAGTCCAACTTACCAGCGTGGTCACGATTGGGCAAGTTGTCCGCTCCTCATGCAGCCTCTACGTTTTGGCTCGGTGAATTGGAGATGGCCAACAAGATGATGCTCGAGAACTACAAGCTGCTAGGACGCTCAGGTTTGCGTGTTTCGCCCATAAGCCTGGGCACCATGACCTTCGGGTCGGATTGGGGTTGGGGCGCCGACAGTGTCGAAGCCCGCCGCATCTTCGATCTCTATGTCGATCGGGGCGGCAATTTCATCGATACCTCGGTGAACTACACCAACGGCGCCGCCGAACGCTTCCTCGGCGAATTCGTCGGCGACAAGCGTGAGCGGCTCGTCCTCGCGACGAAGTTCACGATGGCCCGCGAGCCTGGCAACCCCAATTCGGGCGGCAATCATCGCCTTAACATGATGCGGTCTGTCGAACAAAGTCTCAGGCAGCTTGGCACCGATCGCATCGATCTCTTCTATCTGCACGGATGGGACATGACGACCCAGCCAGACGAGGTGATGCGCGCCCTCGACGATCTCGTTCGGTCGGGAAAGGTTCTCTATGTCGGCATCTGCAATACGCCGGCATGGCGGATCGCCGAAATGCAGACGTTCGCCGACATGCGCGGGTGGTCCCCCTTCGTCGCGCTCCAAATCGAATACAGTCTCGTGGAACGCACCGTCGAGCACGAGCTCATGCCGATGGCCGCATCCTTAGGACTTGGCGTGCTCCCGTGGTCGCCGCTAGGCGGCGGCATGCTGACCGGCAAGTACTCCCGAGCAGATGTTCAAGATTCCCGTGAAGCGGCCGTGTCTCCCAGCCGCAAGGGCGTCATCGCCTCCTCGGGGCATCTTAACGAGCGCGCCATCCAGATCGCGCACGAGGTTCGCACCGTTGCCCAGGAAATGGGCTCGACACCGTCTCGGGTAGCGCTTGCATGGACGCTGGCGAATCCCACGGTCGTGTCGCCCATCATGGGCGCCCGCACAGTTGCCCAGGCGGAGGAAAATCTGGGCGCTCTGGACGTGGCGCTGTCGCCGGAGCAGCTCGATCGCCTCAACCGAGTAAGCGGCCCAGATCCGATATTCCCTGCCCGTTTCGTAGATCGCCCATTGGTTCAGCAACTCATCTTCGGCGGAGCTTGCGTGGCTCGCCGCCTCTGAACTCAGACGAAGAAGACCGACATGCATGACGGCGGTTGTCCAGACAGTGCCTTCTCGCCCTTCAGCAACACAAGAAAGCAATGACACCCATGACCTTTTCTTCACTGACCGATCGCCTCACCGCTGGGGGCCGCAAACTGCTGGTCGCGTCAGCATTCTTGGCCATCATCGGACCGGCGCATGCCGAGACCAGCGCGCCGGACGCCCGCGCCGATTGGGCGTTACGTCGAGGCCCCGCGGTAAACGCGAACGTGCCTATGAAGGGCGCTACGAAGTGGCCGGCACACATATCGAATATTGGGACGACACCGGCTTCACCGCCGATGGCGACTTCGTCGACGCAAATATCTTGCACCACGGCGGTATGGTTTTGCGCCGACTTACGGATCATTTCGCAGACCCCTCCATCTCGAAACGATAGTAGCGCAGCGCAGATCTGGTTTTAGCCGTCGCCCATAGGCGATGCTTCGTCGCAGAAGATGAGTTGTCGTACGCCATCCAAGGAGGTCCCATCGTCCCGCACCCTTTGGTGCGAGGAAACTGATTGAAGACTGAAGAGCGCGGCAGCGCAGGGCGCGAGATTCCTCGCCTCGAAAGCTCGCAAACCGCTGAGCGCACGTTGTCGCTGCCATCCTCGGCAAGGTCATAAAATTAGCCGAACAGAAGCGCTCCCAGCAGATGCCCCTGAGTTGACCACGTCATCGACAAGGACGGGCCTGCGGAGGATGGAGGGCAGACGCTTAAAAGCGCCACCATTCAGGTGTCTGTCAGCTTCGGGTCGCAATGAGCGCATGCTGCCTCGCAGGTAGCGTTCCGAGGCAGAGGCATTCGATGACGGTAAAATACTTCCCACGCTACGGGAAGGCGGCGCTAAGGCTCTTCGGCCTATTCCTGCTCACCGCAGGCGGTTATTTTCTTTATCTGCAGGCAACGGACAATTTCGCAACGGTCGTTGCCGGCGAAGTCTACCGTTCGTCGCAGCCGTCCGCCCAATCAATCACAGAGCTTGAAAAACAGTATGGCATCAGAACGATCCTCAACCTCAGGGGTAAAGCCGACAGCTCCAAATGGTACGCCGACGAGGTTCATCAGGCGAAAGCATTGAACATTGTCCATATCAACTTCAAAATGTCCGCTGGAAGAGAACTGAGCCCGGAACAGGCCAAGGATCTCATCGCCATCATGCGGGACGCGCCGAAACCGCTGCTGATCCATTGCCGCGCCGGCGCCGATCGCACCGGGCTTGCCTCCGCTCTCTATCTGGCCGCCGTCGCCGGCAAGGACGAAGAGGCTGCCGAGGGGCAGTTATCGCTTCTCTACGGGCACCTGCCCTTCCCGTTCAGCCGCGCTTTCGCGATGGATCGCACGTTCGAGAAAATGGAGACCTTCGTTTTTGGCAGATCCTGACAGTAGCCGTAAAACGATCTGTAAACATTGACCAGCTACCCGTGGATGAGCGACATTTTGCGTTGCAAAATATGATTCCAAATTCCAATTCCGGGGCTGAGCCATGTTTCAGTACGATCTTGTTGTTGTGGGCAGCGGTCCGGCGGGGCGCCGAGGTGCCATCCAGGCTGCGAAGCTCGGCAAGAAGGTCCTGGTCATCGAACAGGGCAAGCGTGTCGGCGGTGTTTCGGTTCATACGGGCACCATCCCTTCCAAGACGCTGCGGGAGACGGCTCTCAATCTCTCCGGCTGGCGCGAGCGCGGCTTCTACGGCCGTGCCTATCGCGTCAAGGAAGAGATCAGCGCCGAGGATCTGCGCCGCCGCCTCTTGATTACGCTCGACCACGAGGTAGAAGTGCTCGAGCACCAGTTCGCCCGCAACCGCGTCCAGCATATCCGCGGCAGGGCAAGCTTCGTTGATCCCTCGACGCTGCAGGTGATCAAGGACGACGGAGAGACCATGCAGGTGAGCTGCGCCAGCATCCTGCTTGCCGTCGGCACCAAGCCTTTCCGCCCGGACTACATCCCCTTCGACGGCAAGAGCGTAATCGACAGCGACGAACTGCTCGACATCAAGGAACTGCCGCGTTCGATGGTCGTCATCGGCGCAGGCGTCATCGGCATCGAATATGCGACGATCTTCAGCGCCCTGGATACCGCCGTGACCCTGCTCGATCCCAAGTCGACAATGCTCGATTTCATTGACAAGGAGATCGTTGAGGATTTCACCTACCAGCTCCGCGACCGCAACATGAAATTACTGCTCGGCCAGAAGGCGGACAAGGTGGAGCCTCTCGAAAATGGCAAAGTCGCGCTGACGCTCGACAACGGCCGCCACCTGACGACAGACATGGTGCTTTTTGCCGCCGGACGCATGGGCGCGACGGACGCGCTCAACCTTGCTGCCGCCGGCCTCGAGGCCGACAGCCGTGGCCGACTGAAGGTCAATCCGGAAACCTTCCAGACCTCGGTGCCGAACATCTATGCCGCCGGCGACGTCGTCGGCTTTCCGAGCCTCGCCTCGACTTCGATGGAGCAGGGCCGCATCGCCGCCCGCGTCGCCATCGGCGCGATCGCCAAGGAGCCTCCGAAATACTTCCCTTACGGCATCTATGCCGTGCCGGAGATTTCGACCTGCGGCCTTTCGGAAGAAGAGGTCAAGGAGCGCGGCATTCCCTACGAATGCGGCATCGCCCGATTCCGCGAGACCTCGCGCGGTCACATCATGGGCCTCGAAACCGGTCTCTTGAAGATGATCTTTTCACTGAAGACCCGCCGCCTGCTCGGCGTTCACATCGTCGGCGAAGGGGCGACCGAACTCGTGCATATCGGCCAGGCTGTGCTCAATCTCAAGGGCACCGTCGAGTATTTCGTCGAGAATACCTTCAACTATCCGACGCTTGCGGAAGCCTACAAGATCGCCGGTCTCGACGCCTGGAACCGCATGGGCGACATCAAATCGGAACTCTGAGCCGCCCGCCTCGTTTGGCAAGGCCTGCCCAGCACAGCACTCGCATTGCCGCCCAAAGAAAAGGCCCCGCCGACCACCCGGCAGGGCCTTGAATTTTAGACCTTGAAGAGCCGATTACTCGGCGTCGCCTTCGGAGGCCTTCTTCTTCGGAGCGGCCTTCTTTTTTGGAGCAGCGGCCTCTTCGCCTTCGGAAGCTTCAGCCTTTGCGGATGCTTTCTTCTTCGGCGCGGCCTTCTTGGTTTCCTTCACTGAACCTTCGCCTTCTTCGTCGGCGAGCAGTTCTTCCTTGGTGACCTTCTTGTCCGTGACCTCGATCTCGGTCAGCAGGTGGTCGATGACCTTTTCCTCAAAGATAGGCGCGCGGATCGAAGCGGCGGCGCCCGGCTGGCTGCGGAAGAACTCGAGGATCTGCTTCTCCTGGCCCGGATACTGGCGCAGCTGCTCGTAAATCGCGCGCTGCATTTCGTCTTCGCTCACTTCGACACCGGCCTTTTCGCCGATTTCGGAGAGGACGAGGCCGAGGCGGACGCGGCGTTCGGCGAGTGTCTTGTATTCTTCCTTGGCCTTCTCTTCCGTCGTGTCTTCGTCTTCGAACGTCTTGCCGGACTGAGCGAGATCGTTGTTCACCTGGCTCCAGATGCCGTTATATTCGGCTTCAACGAGCGACTTCGGGGTCTCGAACTTGTACATCTCGTCGAGCTGGTCGAGGATCTGGCGCTTGACCTTCTGGCGGGTCAGCGAGCCATACTGCGACTCGATCTGGCCGCGGACGATTTCCTTCAGGCGATCGGCGGATTCCAGGCCGAGCTTCTTTGCCAGCTCGTCATTGATTTCCACGTCAGCCGGAGCAGCAACGTCCTTGACGGTGACGTCGAAGGTGGCTTCCTTACCGGCAAGGTTCTTTGCCGGATAGTCGGCCGGGAAGGTCACGGTGATGGTCTTCTCATCGCCAGCCTTGACGCCGACGAGCTGGTCTTCGAAGCCCGGGATGAAGCGGCCGGAGCCGAGGACGAGTTCAGCACCCTGATCGGTGCCGCCTTCGAAGGCTTCACCGTCGACCTTGCCGACGTAATCCATTGTGACGCGGTCGTCATTGGCGGCCTTGCCCTTCTTGGTCTCGTAAGAACGAGCGCTTTCGGCAACCTTGAGAACCTGCTCGTTGACTTCTTCGTCTGAAATATCAACGACTTCGCGGGTGATCTTGATGCCCTCGACGGACTTCAGTTCAATCGGCGGCAGAACTTCATAGGAGAGCGTGAATTCGAAGTCCTGCTCAGCGGCGAGGATCTTGTCAGCTTCGTCCTTGTCTTCCGTCATTGCGATTTCCGGCTGCGTGGCGGACTTCTCGCCACGGCTGGAAAGGATCTGGGTAGGCTGCTCGCGAACGATCTCGTTGACGAGATCGGCCATGATGGACTTGCCGTAGACCTTCTTGAGGTGGGCGACCGGCACCTTTCCCGGACGGAAACCATTGATGCGCACCTTGTCCTTTACGTCGGCAAGGCGCTCGTTCATCTTGTTTTCCATGTCCTTGGCCGGGATAACGACCTTGATTTCGCGCTTCAGCCCTTCAGCGAGCGTTTCGATAACCTGCATGTCTTCCTACCTTCATTTCGTGGCGGCCGTGCCCAGACGCCGTTCGTTTCGATGAGCACGACGCCGGAAAAATTGCCGCGCGTGGCTTTTGTCAGATTCCAATGCATCCCACCCAAGGGGGGACGGCGCCATCCTGCCGGGTAATTGGGGCGACCTATCGGGTCTTCCCACCTGCAAGCCAGCTTTGGTGCGGGTAGAGAGACTTGAACTCCCACGCCTTGCGGCACCAGAACCTAAATCTGAATTTCGATTTATACTTCCGGTGAAAGCCCAGCCTTTTCAGGCGCTTACGTAGTGTCACAATCCCTTTACTACCCAGTGTGCCACCGGAAAATGGCACATTGTGTCATGTGTCACGCTCCGATTTCCGGCCCCTGATACTCTGACAGCTTCTGGATTGCAAGGCGCTTACGCTCGGCTGACGTATGAGCATAACGCTGGGTGGTTTCGATGCGTTTGTGACCGAGCAATTCCTGCGCCGTGCGGATGTCCGTATGAAGCAACAGGTTGGTGGCGAACGTGTGGCGCAGTACGTGTGGCACGTAGTTGCGGTCGTCCGTCATGCCGAGATCGGACTGCATCTTCTTCCAGTGATCGCGATAGATGGCAGGCTTCTGCTGGAAGAGTTTTGCATCGGGGTCATTGAGAGGCTTAGCCCTGCGGAGGAGAACTTCCTTCGCCCTGGCTGTGAGCGGTACATCTCGGTTCGTCCCGGCCTTCGTGTCATAGGTCCAGAGGTCAGCCAGATCGACATCCCTCTTGGTGATCTTCAACACTTCGCCCTGTCGGAAGCCTGTATCCAGAGAGATTATGATGTAATCCCTCAGCTCATCCTCGGCCATCTCTTCGCACCATTTGAGCATGGCATCGATCTCCCCCTCTTCATAGAACCTGACGCGGGTTTTGCGCTCCTTGATCAGGCCGATTTCGAAGAGCTTTTCGAGCTTGCTCAGCTTGTGCGCTTCCTTCACCATCGTGGAGAAGGCAGCGAGCTTGCGATTGATCGTGGCATCAGACCGTTTCCAGCTCGATACCACCCGCTTGATCTTCAACGTGTCCTCGTAGCCGAGCGTCTTCACGTCCCTCGTCGGGCCGAGAATGTCGACTACGTGCTGTCCGTTGATGAGAGCGGTCTTCTCTCCCTTGGTTCCCTTCCAGCGCGTCTCAGCGACGAGATTGAAGAGTTCCTGAAGGGTCATTACGGGTTCGGCGGGCTCCTCAGCCTTCTTGTCGAAGGTACCGGCGAGCATTTCCGCCTTAGTCTTGGCTTCCCAGATCTCAGCCTCAAGCTTTGTTGGGAAGTCCTTTCTCTCGCGTCGTCCTTTGTATGAGACGGCGGCTTGCCAAGAAGCTCCGCGTGGTTTAACTGGCATCCATTCTCCTTTCGTTGCCCAGTTGGCGGAATTGGTAGACGCACTTGGTTTAGGTCCAAGCGCCGAGAGGTGTGGGGGTTCGAGTCCCTCACTGGGCACCATTCACGAACGACCCGTCTACCTTGGTGTCGTCCACGCCCATTAGCTGCGCCATACGGGCAGCCAATAGCTTCCCTGTCGGAGACAGGTAGCAAAGGGTATTTCTCAGATCGTTCGGGTCTCGCTCTACGCGGACCAGCTTCAACCCCTCAGTGCCTTTACGCACGGCCTTGTCACCGAGGTCGCCAAGAGCGCGACTGATCGACGGCTGAGGTATGCCGGTAAGCTTTCGTATGTCGGAGGAGGACATGCCCTCCTTCGCAGCAACCGTTAAGAAGACCTCGAGCGTCTGAACAGACATCAAGGCCTTCTCGTCCTGAAGTTTACGAACCTCGTTCATCACCGCGCTCAAGCGCGAAAACAGAGCCTTTGGCATATTCAGCATCCTCTAAATTGCCCAAATCAGGGGCGATACGGGGAAACCGATACACCGGTGATTAGGTTTTTGCAACAAACAGCGAAATGTAGCAGCGACCAACCCACATTTCGTGGTTTCCATCGTCGCAGCGATAGCTAAAGAAGCGATCCAGAATACGCGAGCCTTCGATCTCGACATATACCTCAAATCGCTTGGTTTTCTTGAATAGACGCACCTGATTGTCCTCGCTCGCCGTTCTCGTCCTGTTCACGTTTTCAGGACTGCGTAGGGTATACTCTTCCGACCAGCTCCAGAGCAAGCGGCAAAACAGCCACAGGTGGATAGATTGGAAGCTTAAGTTGTCATTTCATCGCGGTTGTGGTGTGCTGCATGATGCTGATTTCACATTAAATTTCGTTAATGGGATAGGATTTCATTCCTACCTCACACATGCGTTGCGGGTATACCAGCCATGCAATTCCTTGAAATCTGCTCCACCCATACACGGTGATGATACGCGGGCAGTGATTGCCCAAAGCGAAGTCAAAAGAGGCACTTATTAGGGGTTGTTAATAAAGTGGCGCGAACATCCATATTTATTAAACTTCCCTGTGTATTATTGTGGATAAACCACGACCATCAGGGACCGCGTAACGATCCCTTAGGTTTCGGCCTTGACTGGCCTCATCAGGTGGTGGGTTCAAATTCTCTCATTGTTGCTTGACTGGTTAATGACATCGTCGAGGACCGCGTAGGCTTTGTCGTTGTCCTCCCAGATCAGATCGCGAGCGCGGGCCATCGGAGCAAGGATGGCGTTCATGATGGCCATGGCGCTGGCCTGATCGACGAAGTCGCCAATCGCCCTGGCCTCGCCATTGGTCAGGATGCCGTAGATCGTCCAAGTCAGCTTCACTTCCCCGAGCTTGACGAGACGCGCCTTGTCTTCTTCGAACGCTTCAAGCGTCCGGTAGCTGATGAAAGCCCCGTTCACGTCGATGCAGGGGCGAACTTCGTAGTAGTCAAATTCCATCTTGGTAATCCTCAGGGCAGCCATCATCAGCCCGCGCATGCCAAGCGCAGGGACAGGCCCCAGAGAGGCCCGTTTCGGCGGATTTAGGAGGAGTGAACGACGACCGAGGAGCGCCACCCTGCGAGCAGTCGGGCTGTCGTGATCGCGGCTGAGCGCTTCGTGTAGGTGCCGATTGGCGTGATCCAGCCCGGAATGACTGAAGTCACCGCCCAGCGACCCTTGGCCACCTTGCGAACGTGATAGGTAGCGGCCATTACGCGCCCTCCCCGTTCAGCTTGGCGACTGCGGCCATGATTTCAGCCTGCGTGTCGCCAGTGGTGATGACTTTCAGGTCTTTGCGCTTGGCCTCTCCGCTTTCGAGATAGCCAGCGTATTCCGCCCTCACGTCTTCCCGCTCATAAGCGCCAAACTCAGGCGACCAGCGCCCGTTAATGCGAATGACCAGCGTGTGATATTTCCTCGGCTTTCGTGCCATTCCCTCATTTCCTTCAATCGGCAGCCATCTTCAGGCGAGCCATGCCAAGGCCCGCGACAGGCCCGCTAAGGCCCGTTTCGGCATTTAATTCACCGGTGAATGAATTAGCCCACGACAAAGCCCGAGCGGTCACCCTTGGCAGCGCCCTTTGCGTAGAGGCCGACAATCACGCCCTTGGGATCAAGGAAACGTAGGTCAGTTTCATCGCCATTGAAGACGGGGCGATTGAGATTGAAATCTGTAGTAGTCGCCAGACCGGCGCAATCGTAGCTGGCGAGTGTGTCGCGTAGCTCCTTAGTGCGATAGACCACAGCGATGTTAGCGCCCGTCTCATTCGCTGCTTTCACGACTGCCTCAGCATAGGCCGTGCTAGCGTGGCTGTAGCTCAGGGTGAGCGAGTAGTTGACCGGCAGCGCCCGATAGGCCCGCTTGTAAACCTTCGTGTAATCGTAGAATTGCACCTCAGGGAACAACTCGAAGACTGAGCCACGCTTGTCGCCACGGCTTGCGAAGTGCGCGACTTCCCATTGAATGTCTGAGGTGCCGTTGAGGCGAACCGCTGGCTTGACGCCCTTGCGCTCGCAGTAGGCAACGAAGCGCTCCAGATCGTCGACCAGATCAGCCATGAACTGAGTACGGCTGGCCAGATAGCGCTTTGTCTTGTTGATCCGCGCCACCTGCACATTGTTGTAAGCGCCGCGTCCTGCCGTGTTCAGGCAGCCCTTAACGCAGCCCGCTTGTTCAGCCATTGGGCAGACGTTCGAGCCTGCCAAAGTGAAGGGCGCAAGGTACATGATAGCCGTTTCATACTCGCCATCACCCTTGACCGTTTTCGCGTTGTTTCCTGAACGGATGAGAGTGCCCTTGAACATGTGAAATCTCCTTTTCGTTTCACCGGTGAATAGGACTAGATGCAGCTATCCCGCTACGCCCAGTGCTACCCACCAACCCCGAAGGGTCGATGTTAGCCGTTCACGATGTCAAAGAACCCTGAAGCGCCACCCTCAGCCCCGCCCCGTTTCCGGTTTGGTGCAATACATATATTCACCAGTGGATTGATTGTAAAGAGGCAGATATTTGTAAATTGGCGATCATCTTCTAAGTCATTGGTTCTGAGTCTATATTTCTATCTTGTAAGCAAATTTCTGAGTCGTGTGTGGCACGGCCAACGAAACCTTGAGAGTGGAATGGATAACGAACGGCACCTTATTTCATTCGAACAAGCTGAAGGCCTTGTACCGCTGCCTTCGCAACTCAAGCTGAAGGAAGTAACGCCGATAATAAAGTCTCGGCTTTGGAACGTGGTGCATCAAAAGATAGTCGCCAACACAGGCGACTACGCCCTCTTGAAGGGAGTCATTCAACGGGTCGCCCGTGCCTATATTATTGAGCGAACCAGTTACCTTATCGACGAATGGAACAACAAGGCTCCAGAACTAACGCAACTCTGGAGGAGGCATTTCCTGCCACAAGCCAGTTATTCTGAGACACTCGGCTTCATCGAATGGTTCTTGCGTCAACTGCAAGACGAATACACTAGCAAATACGTCGAAAATATTCTTGTCCGGGAGCGAGCCGCATATCGATTAGTCTCGAATTCGATCATGCCTATCGCCTCTCCCGAAGAGGGCCAAGCTATCATACAAGCCGTAGAGAAGGCATCAGCGTTAGGCCTTGATGGCGTTCGCTCCCACCTAACAAAGGCGTCGACACATCTCACGGCTGGAAGTTTCGCAGACTCCGTCCGGGAGAGCATTCATGCGGTTGAAGCCATTGTATTCAACAAGACCGGCATAACTGGAAGCTTCAGCGCGGCGATCAGAGAGCTTAACAAAGCAAGCCCTATGCATGACGCATTTAGGGAGGCATTGGTTAAGCTCTACGGCTACACGAGCAACGAGCAGGGAGTTCGCCACTCGCTTTTCGATCAGGGTGACGCGAACGTCACTGAGAGAGATGCGCTTTTTATGCTTGGTATATGCGCTTCATTCGTGACGTATCTGCTGAAAGCAGAGGGCGCGCCAAAAGAATAGACAGTTATTTGCTGTCAGGCTTGAGCGGCTTCGAGCGCTTTGATGACCTTCTCAGGCGCGCCGTGAACTAAAATAGCACCACCCTGAAATCCGTGGTGGTTCACCAGCCAAATTGCTGATGTGCCGGGCAAATAATTGTCTACGCACGTGACAAACGCGGGATTGACGTAAACCTTAGCGGAGGACGGCTTTGTCTCGCCGATCTCGACTTTATTGAAAGTTACAAAGCCCATTGATGCGCCTCCTTTAGACCGCTTTATTGGTACCACGAAAAGGCATTATCACCCCCAAAGAAACGGGAGCGAGGACATTCTGTCAACCGCTAGTTATCGCCCCATCGGCTGCACATCACTGCTGAATGCAGATCATTCATCTGGTGTGCATGTCAATGAAATCAATGGCTTAGTCAGCGTGTGTCACGTCGATGTGGCATTGATGCGCCGTTTGTGGCCGATGAAGGGTTGTTTGCGTGGGAAAGAGGGGCAGCGGGGGGAAGCCGGTGTTCCTTATATCTGATTTGCCCTCTCAGATTTTTGCTGCGAACATTCTAAAATCTGCTTACGAGCGACTTTATCCAGCCCATACAGGTGTCGATGGCCCATTCGTTTTGCGGCAGAGAGAATTGCGGCATTGGCTCACCACCGGGGCCATGTCCGTGGGGATTTCTGACTTTCCGGAAAAAGTCCAGCAGGATGTCCTCTTCCCACTGCTTCAGGTATCCATTCTTCTTAAGGTTCTGCACAAAACTGGCTGCACCGGGTTCCTTTCCGGATGTCCAACCTTTCTCACCGGAAATGATCTTTAGGGTGCTCTCAAGCGCCTTTGATGCGTACAGGCTAGGATCACGACCGTTCTTGTCGCTTCTGTCTAAGGCCTCCAACATGTCAACCTCGACGTTTGCCCATCTCGCATGGTCGATCACCTTCCAGAAAGGCTGCCGTATCTGCTCTTCGACAAGATTGTCGCCCGTAAACTGAAAGTAACCGGCATGATACGCGAGGCGCATGTCCGCTCTTGCTAGCCTGACGTTCAATTCGTTGACGTTCTCAGAAAACCACTTATTCAACTTGTCGTTCGCATTTTTCGCTCGATCTTCCTGAGAACCCGGTAAACTCACGCCGTGCACGGTCTTTGCACGCATGTCTTGAAGGCGCGCCTGTTTGAGTTTCTCGGGGAGCTTCGCGTTCTCTCTCTCGATCTGTTGTTCACGATAACGGAAAACAAGCTCAATCAGGCTCACACGATCTTTGATGAAGGTGTCCTCATTTTGCAACGCTAGCGGACGAGCCTGCAGAAATCCCTTGGTCGTTGTGTCTGGGTTGCTATTCGTTCCATCGAAGTCATTCACGCCCAGCTCCATTGCGAGATGCCGGAGGGCAGCCTTAAGGGTATGGTCTCGATTTTCAAATGGATTGGAGCCGATGTCGAGTGGGAAGAGCTGTTCAGTCAGCAGCCTTGAAGCTTGCACGAAGAGCCGCCGTCGATCATCCGTGAATTCATCCCAGATGCGAACATCTTTGTATCGGAATGTGAAGATATCTACGAGCATTCAAGTCCATCCATCAGTGTCTCGATGAGGTGAAACATAAAGGCTTCCCCGAGCGCCCGATATACGCACAGTTCAGGATTTGACTTCTGCAGAGAATCGTGGGTAGTCACCCCTCAGGCAACCTCTTGGTCACCCTCAGGCAATTGCCCGGAAGCAGCTCGATGACCTTCTGAGCTTCCAGCGAAAGGAGGACGTTGGTGATCTCGTCCTGGCTGAACCCTTGGGCCACGAGAGGCTCCCCTATGGCGTATAGATCAAGGGTTCCCTCAGGCTCAGGTAGGAGCTTCAGTAAGGCTACCTTGGTCTGGTCGTATCTATTCACTTGACACCTGATAATCGAGCGGCAGCGAGATTATAAGCTGGGCTCAACAGCTGTCTCACTATAACGGTAGATCAAGACCTCAACTTGGAATGGGTAGTTAGACGCCAACTTTTTGGCCCGATTGATCAACTTAAGTTGCTCTGCGTCGCTTGTATCATCCGAGGTAATGAACACCAGTATTAGCTTCATCTTAAAGCTGCGGGGGACGTTCATGTCCTTTTTCAACTCTTTGACACGATCGTACACCTGACCGACAACTGCGAGCGGATAAGATGCACGCGCTGTATACTTAACTTCCACGACCGTTGTTTCGTTCAGAGCCATGGATACCGCGTCGAACACCAGATTTGGTCTGTTCGATGGTGACACGTTTGTCGCGAACAACAGTCCTCGTTCCCTTTCCAGTTTGGCGAGAACCCTCTGCTCTGCGTCCTTTGTGCGCTTCCTTAGGAATCTCGTGCGCTCTTCCGAAAATTTCGAGTATGAAACCTGAGATGAGGTTTTGGGCGGCGAAGGCAGTGGAGTATCGTTCTCTTGTACTGGAAGGAGCTCCGCCTGATTTGTTTCTTCGACAGGTTCCGCGTCCTCCAGGAAGGAACGTCCCGCTTCATCAAGCCCAGCTTCGGCCACTTCCTCTTGAGCCTTAATTTCCACCGCTACTGGTGACGCCTTGACCAGAAGGGTGAGCCAGTTCGTCTCGTCTTTGAAGTCAGACGGGGCATACAGCACCGTGTGGTTCCAGTTCAGTACTGCAAAAAACAGAACAACCAGCAGCGTCGGGAAGGTCATCAAGAACCAAACATAGATGTCCTGAGTTTCCTTACCGAGGAAAGGCAAGATCGCTGTCCCGCTCACCTCCGCGAAACAGGCGAAGATGGCCACAACGCTTAATGGATTTTTAACGTGGGTCATCTTCTCGAGCAAATCATCTCCCCCTATTGACACCTGACAATCGAGCGAAAGCGAGATTTGTCAGGTGCGCGCGGCCTAGCTGTACACATTGATGAGCCCGAAGAGCAATCCCACACCCACCACGAGGGCGATCATCCAGCGGTCGCTTTGCTTGAACCAGTTGATCATGGTCAGCCTTTCAGCCGAGCTGCGTAGCGTTCGCAGCCGCCGATGTTGCCATCCCAGTCCCAATTCTCGATGATCCCGCCTTGGCTCGCGATGAGCCTGAGCTTGCAGGAATAGTCGTAGGACTCCGTGCGGGTGCCCTGAACGGTGCTGTAGATCGCTTGGCCGTTGACGTAGGTCGTGGCTGTGTTGGTCGTGGGGACCGTGTACGTCCCGCTGCTGCTGGTGTTCCAGACGTATATCTTCTTCCCAGCGATGTTCTGTTCAGCGTCAGGGTAGCCCAGCTTGGCGAAGGCTGCCTGCACAGGCTGGCCCTTAAGGCTCTGCATGGCTGGCTTAGCGTCTTCCATCGTCGTGCAGCCAGAGGCCACAGCGAGGGAGATTAGCGCGAGTGTCTTGGTGAGTGTCTTCATGATTGCCCCAGAATGAAGCCTGAGAGATACACAACCGGGGAATCTGGGGTCAACCCTTATAGGTTACCATTAAGGTTTTCCTTGGGGATGGGAGGAGGTGGATGAAGGTTTCTCCCACCCTCATCCATCATAAAGATCATTCGGAGAGGGAACTCTTTTTCATCAATCCCCTCTCCTCTCCTTTATTCGTGGTCTTCCCCTTCCGGGTTCTCCTTAAGTGGGTGGTAATTAAGGGTTGGTCTTCAACCGATGTTCATCCACCTAAGGCTGTCCTGTCCCTGATGTCCGAAGACATGCTCAGCGAAGCTTCTCAGCTCCTTCTCAAGCAGCTCTGCCTTATGGTCGTCAGCGGCCTTTTCCGTGTCTCGGGCCATGTGCTCAACCCAGTAGGTCACAGCGATGGCGAGAGCATCAAGACGGTCGTCGTTGATCAGGGCACCGCGATCACGGGTGATGCGGGTGAGCTGGTGGAAGAGCTGGCGATGAGGTTCAGCCTCGAAGTCACGCTTGATGACCCCTGCGTCGACGATCAGGCGGTGCTGGTTCATGACCGGCTCCAGAACGTCACAGATGCGGCGTTCCTTCTGGGTCGAGTGCTTAACCTCCTCGATGGTCACGGGATGGACACGGGTGAACACCGGCTTCAGGAGCTGCGTGAACATGCCGTCACCGAAGTTGGCTTCGACGATCACGCGGTTCACGTTGTGCGTCTTACCCAGCATTGCGAGGGACTTGAGGGTCGCTTCGGAGTAGCCTTCCTTGAAGCCGCCTGAGGCGACCATGAAGAGGTTGCCGTGAAGTATCTTGACGATGGCGTAGGCCGTCTCGTCACCGCCCTTACCGGACGGGTCGATAGCCATGACCGCACCGGAGTACTCGGCCATCTCGTTGGCGATCCACATCGGGCGATGCAGACGGTCGCCCTGGAGGCCAACTGTCGGGAGGTCGGAAATCACCTTATCGGGGTCGTTGCACCAGACCAGCTTGGCGGGAGCCATGCGGGGGTCGAGCGAGGCGACGATCAGGTCGGAGAGCTTCAGCGGGTACTTGTCTTGGTCGCTGAGCGAGGTGTCGAGCATGAACTGCAGGGCGAAGCCAGAGCGGGCGTAGGACGCCTCACGCTCGATCAGGTCTTGCTCTTGGAAGCGCTGAGGGTCGACCGGCTGGCGCGGAGCTGCACCGGCCTCGATCATGTCCATGACAAACTTCGAGAGGCGACCGAGGTAGCGCTCGGGGTCGGTCGGTACACGAGCAGGCCAGATGCGGATTTCATAGCCGCGTTCAGGCAGCCTGTTGTAAAGGCTCATCTCGGTCTGCGGGGTGCCGAGGTAGATGATGCGGCTCGTGGGGAGCGGCTTCAGAATAGCGTCGAACTCCTTCACACGCTCCGAGAGCTGGTCGCGCTGGAGCTGGGTCATGGAGTTGTTCGGAACCTCGACGTCATCCGCGATGATGATGTCAGCACGGGAACCAGCGAGCTGGCCGGTGATGCCTACGGACTTGACGGAGGGTGAGTGAGAGTTACGGGCTGGGCCGACATCGAAGGCCACCATCGAATCACGCTGCCCGGGTCGGGCGCGGAGGTGGGCAAAGATCGGCATCTCAGCGATCAGCCTCTTGGTGAAGCTGGAGAATTGGTCGGAGCGGTCCTTCGAGGCCGAGACCACGAGGATGTTGAGCTGCGGGTTGCAGTAGAGAAGCCAGACGACGAAGGCCGAGGTGACGTAGGACTTGCCCACGCCTCGGAAGGCTTCGATCACGCAGCGCTTGGGACCGTGCTGCAGATACCCTGCGATGTCGTATTGGACGGCTGTCGGGACTGGGAGGTTGAGGTGCTTCCACACCACGAAGAGGAAGTTTCGAAAGTCCTTCTTCAGGGGGTCGATAGCGGGACTTAGATGGGTGCCTGACTTCAGGCTATCGGCTGTCATTAATCCACCTGTGGATACAACAGGCCACAGGGACTCACAGACGCGCCTCAGCGCTTCCGGCTAGGGTAGTAGCCAGAAGGTCACTGAAGCACGTCCTGAGTCAGACCTGCGGGGCTGTGAGGGGTTTAGTTGTAGGAGGGACGGTCGTCGTCGCCCGTGAACGGGAGATCGTCGGCAAGGCTCTTCAGAGGGCTGCCTTCCTTGGGTACTGCGTCGATGTTGTTGTCCTTGAGGAACTGGCGGGCAACGTTCAGCTCGGCTGCCGTCACCTCACCGCTACGGACTTTATCGAGCAGCTTCTGCGCCATCTCCTCGTGGAGCTGGGCGAGGATTTTGTTCAGGTCCATTATTTGTAGCTCAGATAGGCGCTGATCGCGGCCACGATGAGGGCCAGGATCGCGGTGATGTTGGTGATGAAGGATTGGTTGGTCGATGCCTTGGCCTTGAGGGAGGCGATATCCACCTCCCCCGCCGACATCCGCCCCTCTAGCGTGTCGATGCGCTGGGATTGCGCGGACGCGAGACTGATGAGCGTGTCCACCTTGCCCTCGACCCTGCCAATCAACAGCAGGGCCTCGGTGTTCATGTGTTCCATTATAGCCCCGCTGCCCAGACCCAGAGGGCGTCTAGCTGCTCCGGGGGGATTGCGAGAGCCTCAGCGAGGTCGAGCACTGCGATATGAAGGCGCTCGAAGGTGGTCGCCTCCGTCAGCTCGATCTTCATCATTTCCTTGTCCATATCGGACAGGGCGAGGCTGTCGACGGTGGCTGTAACGCTGGCCTTAGTGATACCGATGCTAGCCGCTGCGAGCCAGAACTGCCGGGAGGTCAACTTCGGCATCCGTTCACGAAGCTCTTCCAGAGGTACTGCAGCAAACGCCTTCAGGCCGAAGTCCCACTTCAGGTGGGCGTACTCAGGTCCGGTTGAAACTTCGATACCGCCGTCAGGCACCGAGCCGATGTAGGAACCAAGATAGTTACCTGCACCATCGACGTAGAAACGTTGAGTGTTGTCGGTCATGTTAGCTTGCCTTGAGAATGAGCTTGGAATCGGCTGCGGAAGGTCTCGATGACGAGCCAGCACCGGTATTCCTATCCGGGATAAGGGCCATTACATTGACCGCTCCCATGCGGCAGTAGATATTCGTCGCGTCAGCCCAGAGAGCAACGCCGTAGCCAGCTTCTGATCCACTATGGTCGATGCTACCGCCAAGCAGCATTTCTTGGCCGTTGCTCCAATTCATGTAGGACGTAGTCGGCGTCCAGTATGCGGCAATCTGGGTCGGCTTATAGCCAAGACCGTGAGCAACCGTCAGGAGACCTCCGAAGGTGACAGCCAACTGTCCGCTGGTGAACATGCGTGCCACTTCGCGGTAGTTCGTACCATCGTGGGAGAACACGATGCCGCCATCATTTGGCAGGCATAGCAGGTCGCCGCTTAGGTCGTTAGCAATACGGAAGCCTGCTGCGTCTCCGCTACCGTCCCGGTGCTGTATGTAACCCTGCCGAACAGTGGCTTTCCAGAACGACAAATAGGGGTCAGAAGTCGTGTCTGAGGTAATAATCCTCAACGCTTCTCCACCGCCTGTAATCGTCGCCATTCCAGTGATTTGCGGGGAGGCGCTGTCTGCTTTGGCGTTCAAAGCTGTCTGCTGCGCGGTCGAAACTGGAAACGCCGAAGGTGCCAGTCCATCGACCGTATCGGCGTCGAGACCAGAACCCGCACCGTCAACCGTCTTGATCTTCGCCAGCACATCGGCGGCAGTGTAAGCCGACGAGTTCAGCTTCGTGCCGAGAGATGTATCGATCTCCGTCTTCGTGTAGTAGCTCGACGGGTCGAACAGAGCAGCGTCCTGAGCCGACTGAGCGGCAGCATCAGCGGAAGCCGCAGCGGCGTTCTTCGAGGCCAGAGCATCGGCAGCGCTTGCCGCAGCTTCGGAAGCCTTGGTCGTGGCCGTGTTCTTGGACGTGTTCGCAGCCGTCGCAGAAGCGGCAGCTTCGGAAGCCTTGGTGGTCGCGGTGTTTGCTTGGGTCGTCGCCGTCGATGCCGAACCGGCTGAAGCGGTCGCGGAATTTGCCGAGGCGCTTGCCGAGGAAGCTGCATCGCTGGCCTTCTGGGTGGCCTGCACGAGCTGGGAAGTCATCGCCGTTTCGGCCCACCGCTTGTTCACTGCGTCCTGCGGCTGCGTCGGATCGAGAAGGTTGGCAATGCGGCGCTGCAAAGCAGAGAACGAACCATCCTCCGTCACACCGAGAGAAGCCTCACCGAGGTCAAACGCTTCCTGCGCGAGGTAGAAGACCTGCAAGGTGGCGAGATCGAGATCGCTTTCGACGAGCGTCGAGCCGTCCACGAAGTCGACCATCACGGTGTCACGAGGGGTAACTCGGCGTCTGTCAACGATTGCGCCAGCAGCCGGGGCTGTGGCCGTCTGGATAGAAGTTTCCGACAGCCAGGTGTAGGAGACAGCAACGCCATTCACCTTCACCTGAACGTGGGTCTTAGAGAGGTAGGGAAAAGGTACCGTAAAGACGCGGGTAGTCCCATCCCCGAGGGATTGCGCATAGGCAAGAGCCATGTGTGTGTCTTTCTTGGAAATGAAAAAGGCCCCCGAGTTTCCCCGAGGGCCAGCCATTCACTGGTGGATTGTTTTAGTCGCGAAGCTCGCGCCGAGGCAGGCCTGAGCCAGCCCAGTTAAGGAACTGGACAGCGCCCATCATGCGCGAGAACGGCAGGACGCGAGTGAGGTTCTGCCAATCGGTCTGAGAGTAGTCGTCCCCGAAGGCAGCAGAGGTGACACCGGCAACGCCAGCAAAGCCGGTCGAGATCAGGTCACCAGTCGGGTTGCCGAGAGCGCCCTGCATGGTCGTCTTCAGGCCCGAGGAGCGGGTGTCGAAGATCGGCTCATCTCCGAAGAACTGCCAGCCGATGTCAGCCGCCATTGGGATCAAGGCGCTTTCCGACGAGCGGGAGAAGCCAGCCAAGGCCAGCTTGGACCACGACAGACGTTCCTTTAGTTGGTCCTCGCGGTCCTCCCTGCCAAGCAGGTTGAGGTGTATCTGACCGGCATAGACCAGCGAACCGAGGAAGCTCGATGCCAGCATGCCGAAGATCGCGGGACCGTCACGCAGGTTCAAGCCCTGCAACAGCGCCTTGGTGTGAGCAGCCATCGCGAAGGTGCGGAACTGCATGACCATCTGGCCCAGCGGGTGAGCCATCCAGCGGTGCATCTGACCGGGGTCGTTCTCAAGGATCATCGTCCGGTTCAGCCGGAACATCGCATCCTCGAAGAGCGAGAGGGTGTTACCGTCCCAGTTCTTGATGCCGAGGCTCTGAAGCTTCGAGGGAGACTTCACACCGCCCTTGAAGGTGGCGTGCGTCCTAATTGCTTCGAAGATCTTATCAGCATCGTCCTTGCCAAGCCCGAGGGCACGAAGACGCTCTGCATCGATCTTATCCCCGAACATCGCCATCTTGGTGAACTTCACGGCAGCCGCACGGGCCGACCACTTCTGGAACACACGGTTGATCGGGGCCATGCCCGAGCCCATCGAGACGAAGCGGTTCATCGCGTGGAGCTTCGGGTTCACCGCACCGGCCACTCGCTGGGTCATCGAATCGGTCCCGCTGGTGATCGGAACGCCCATCTCGTCCATGTCGAGGTAGTGCGCGGTGCGCTCGTAGTCGGTACCGAAGGCACCCAGCGCGTCCAGCTCCTCAGCCACCTCATCGGTCATCTTACCCGAGCGGGCCATGTCGATCAGATGGCGGAAGGAAGGTACCGCCTGAAATGTCGTTTTGATGCCAACCTGAGAGACTTGACGACCGAACTCAGGCACCTGCGAGAAACCCACCTGCCCCATCAGGCGCAGGAAGTTGAAGTCCCTCAGCATGCGCAAGAACGTCGCCCCATCAGAGCCACGGTCGATGCCAGCCAGCGGTGTGCCGGTAATGGCCGAGTACAGGAAGTCGAGGTTCTTCTCATCGAGCGTGTTGTTCGCGCCGCTCGCCTCGCCCACGGACTTGATCTGGTTCTTCAGCTTCGTCCAGTCGTTCGCATTCCTGATGCCGTCTACCAGCAGGTCGCCGGTCACGGGGTCACGGACTTGGATGCGGGCCATGGCGATCTGGCCGCTCATGTTCCGCGAGTAGAGCTGGAAGGCCGTGTGCGGGTCTTTGACATAGAAGTCTGCGATGCTGAGCTTCTGTCGACCGCCATGCTTGTCCCAGACATCCGCGAAGTGGTTCTCATCGAGCATGATGCGGGCCTTCATGCGGGCTGCTCCGCTGGCCTCGTCTTCCTTCTTCGTATTGCGCGATGCCCACGCCTTCACGTTGGCGATCTGGTCGTCGTCGAGGTAATGCTTCAGCTCCACCTCAAGGTCATCGAGATCGAAGCCGATACTGCCACTGCCGAACATCTCCTCACCAGAGCTGAGCTTCTGCATACGGTCGAGGACCGCGTAGCCCATGCGCTTGGCGATGGCAGGGTCGATGTCAGGCTGACGCTTCAGGATGGCGTCACGGAACAGGTCCGTCAGACCACCCTTCTCGTCCATGCTGTAGCCGATCTGCCTGATCAGCTTGGTTGCCTTGGCGAGATGAGGATAGCGCGGGAAGTAGTTCTCCACGCCGATCTCGGTCCGCGTTAGACCCAGCTCTTGGGCTTCCTTCCAGAAGGATTTCATTTCCGACTGGAACGCCCCGGCAGCCTGCTTCACCTCAGCGGGAAACTGAGCGCGGACAGACAGGTTCTCCTCGCGGATGTAATCGGTGATCTGCTCGTTGAACCGCAGCTTGGCGTCTTGGCTCTTGAAGCCGTTGATGCCGTTTGCCTTGCGGTACTTCTTCCAGGCATCGTCGTAGCCCCGATACCAGTTGATCTGGGCCACGCGCAGTCGGCGCTGCATGCGCTCGGTCGCGGCGATCTGGGTCACCACCCCGCTGCCCCTCTTGGCACGGACACCGTCCTCACCGAGGTAGCGAGCAACAGCCTGCGCCATCGGGTTCTTCGAGTTCATAAGCTGGCCGACCGTGTCCATGCGCCAGTTCAGGAAGCGGCCCTTGGGGTCGAGACGCTTGAAGTCGTCGATCAGGTTGGACGTATCGCTGCGAGTGAAGTTATCACCCATCACAGCGGCAGCACCAACCGAGCCGGGATTAGCGGTCGGAGTAGCCGCCTCAGTCCGCATCTGCTCCCCGAGCTTCGCGATTTGCTTGGCCTCTTCTGTGAACATTGGGTTGCGCCGGAAGGCTCCCATCACACCGCCCATAACGAGGCCGGTACCGATGCTGTATTTCAGCTCATCGAAGGACACATCGCGGGTCGGGTCTACAGCCGTGAGGGGGATGTCAGTGGCGAGGTTACCGGCCACGCCTTCAGCAGCAGCAAGGCCGACCATGCCCACGCGACCGAGACGAGCGGCCACAGCAGCCGGGGCACCGAGGCCACCTGTCACTGCACCGATCGCAGCCGTAGCGGCGATAGCACCGGGGTCAGTCAAGGCAGCCCCGAAGGAGATGATCGTGCCGGCCGTGCCCAGCGAGGCGATCTTGCGATTGTCTTCAAGCTGGGTCAGCAGCCGGTCGCGAATGGCCGCAGCGTGTTCGTCAGAGACAGCGTCCTCGAACTCGTCGAGGTACTCGTCGGGTATGCTCTGGCCGAACGCTTCGAGCTTCTCCTTGGTCAGCTTGTAGTCCGGTTCAGGGTCGTAATGACCGAGCGCACGGAAGGGCGTCAGGATGGACCACTCGTTCTTCACGGCTGTCGCGATTGCATCGCCGTAAGACGGCTGAGCGGCCTGACGGTCCTTCTCCTGCTGGACCTCTTCGGCCCGCGTGACGTTCATCGTAGGCACCACGTCGGAGGTGCTGATGCGGCCCTGATCGTGAACCGAGAAGTCGCCGGGGTTCTGGGAGTTGCCCATCGATCCCGGCATGACGAGGCCAGCGGGGCCGTTACCGACAACCGTGTCACCCATCTTCTTTGCCCAGAGACCGGCGAACTCGGAAGCGAGCATGCCCGTCTGGCCACCGTTCCCGACAACCGCAGCGCGACCGACGAGGTTCACTGCCATGGCGTTCGGGTTGGCCAAGAGGTTCAGCGCCCCACCGGCACCCTGCTGGTGCGCGAGGTATAGTTCGCACTTCGACAGGTCACGCCCGAGCTTCTTCTTGAGGAAGTTCTGGTTGTCCCGCGTGAAACGCATGAAGGCGTCAGCACTGGCATAGGCATCGAACTTCGACGCGCCATTGCCGTACTTGCCCCATGTGCTGTCGATGAATTGATAAAGACCCCCTGCGGAGGAGGTCTTATTCTGTGCGTGAGGATTGAGGCCGCTCTCGATCTGGGCAGTTCGGAGGGCATAGTCTTGGTCGACGCCATAGCGGTTCGCGGCATCAATGATGATTGACCTGATGTCGGCCATGAGGGTTCCTTAGCGTGCGTTCTGCTTCGTCGTCACCTCGTCGATCTTCTGATCGCGATTGCGCTTACGCAGGTCGTTCAGGGTATTGAGTGAGAAATAGATGTCGTTAGACTCCGGGGCCGCAGGCATGCGGTCGGATTTGCGGACGATGTAGTAGCCACCCGTGCCATTGCTCTGGCCGATGGTCAGGTCGTCGATGTCGTAGTTCAGATCGCCCTTGTGCTTCTCGACAAACTCCGAGAGGTACTGGTTAACCAGCGGCTCGAAGTCGCCCGGGAGGCGCTTGTCGTTCTTGATGTACGAGCCAGCGACGTTGATGTGGTTCTTCTGGAACGTTTCCTTCGCCTGCTCGATGGCCTCGTCGTTGTCCTTACCAAGCAGCGCATACTGCTTAGCGAGACGGATGACCTCGCTCCTGACGTAGTTCTGGTTACCGGCTGTCTGCTTTCCGAACACCCATTCGCCCCAAGTCGTCGAGCTGGAGACTGCGGAGTTCACCGCGCTGTCGATGCTCTCGTACTTGAGCTTCAGGCCCTCATCCATCTGGTTCGGGTCTTGCGTCACCGCATGGGCGATGCGCAGGGCACCCTCAGGCGTACCTGCGTTACCCGCCTCTTCCGCCAGTCGGGCAGCCTCGAAGAACTCCAGAGCGTCCTTGTTAAGGAACTTCGCGAGATACTGAGGGCTGTCCTTGTAGAGGTCTTGGTAGGTGTCGTAAGCGTCCTTGGCAGACGGGGGGATTTCGCCGGTAGCAGCGTTCAGGCTGATCTGTCCTGGGGCACCGTTCATGGCCTTGAACCAGACGGGATGCTCCAGACCAGAGCCGACGAATTTCTCCTTCTCCAGACGGCGAGCGAGCAGCGGGCGCTTCTCGGGGTCTTTCTCCCGATAGGCAGCTTCCTCCGATGCCTTGGTGATCAGCCGGTTGGCGACCTCCTTCTTCTGGCTGTCGGCGCTGACCGTCTTCAGCTCACCGTTCTTGTCACGGACCTGTGCATCGCCAATGCCCAAGATCGCACCGGCCTCGGCAGCCTTCACGCCTTCGCTGTAGAGGTTCTCCTCATCAGCAGCGGCATCGGCAGCCATGCGGTCCTTCATCTGGTCAGCGTCGATGCGAGCGAACAGCTTGGTGGCCGTATCGCCCACCTTAGCGTCCGTCATCAGGCTTCCCTTGTAAGGGCCGTCTGAGCGCTGGTGCTGGAGGATGGACTTGGCCAGATCGTAATCGCCACGGGTGGCAGCCTGATCGGCAAGCTGAAGCATCATCTCCTGCTGCTTTTGGAACGGGATGCGGAGCAGCTCTTGGTTCTTGGTGAACTCTCCGAACATGCCTGCCGCAACATCGACCGGGGCCATACCCTCAGCACGGTTGAAGGTGGACTTAGCCGACCACCTCTCGAACACGTCACCTTGGCGAGTGTCCTGCACGAACTGGGCGCGGTCGTCGACCGACTGGTTGCGGAGCTTCTCGGTGAAGGCAGCGATCTGCTTCGAGTAAGCCCCCATGAGAACCTTGTCGTCCCCGAACTCAGCCAGATCGTCCTTGATACGATCCCGCACGAAGGCGTCAACATCACCAGTCTGGCGGTCGAAGTCAGTCTGATAAGCCGACATGAGCTGCAGCGAGCGGTCGTAGGCCAGACGCTCACCGGCAAGCTCTCGACCAGCGAGGCTCGTCAGACCGGGGACAGCGCCCTCCTTGATTGCCTTGCGGACCTCGTCGGGGGACTTCTGCAGGAACGCCTGTCTCACTGCGGTGACATCGTCGTCTTGACGCTCCTGCCCCTGCACGTTCAGGAAGTTGTTGATGCTCGGCTGGATGGAAGCCAGAGACTTCGCCAAGCTCTCCCAGCCATTCGACCCAATCGGGGCCTGCTCGGGGCGGGCATAGGTATCAACCGGGGAAGCGCTCGGGGACAGTCCCTGCACCCTGATGTTGTCAGCGGAGGGTGTGCGAACGCGGCCACGGTTCTGGCCACCACCGGAGCGGCGGCGCTCTTCGTCAATGGGCCTCAGCCCCGGCAAACGTGCCATTAAACTCTCCCTGTCGTCCTCTGACGGACCTTGTAGTCGTTGTAGGAATCGAGACCGGCACCAGCGATCCTGAGACCCGCGTCGAAGAAGGACGGCTTTGCTGCCCGCTGGACCGAGTTGATGCGGTCCTCAGCGTTTGAGCGAATGCCCTTCATTTCGTTGTTGAGCTGGTTCAGCGTCCATTCGGTATTCTGATCGACGCGGTCGTTAGCGGTCGCAGCGCGGCCATCGAACTCAGCCAGGAGGGCGTCGACCGAGAGACCTGATACACCAGCCTCACCGGCTGCTGCCGTGGCCGTAGCCTTGGCTTCACGGGCATCACGAAGGTTGTCGGCTTTCTCAGCGCCAGCCTTCTCTTGCTCCTGCAGCATGCGCTGCTGGGTCTGGAACATCTGGTCGCGGGCGTTCTGGTTGGCGCGGGCTGCGTTCTCGCGGTACATGCGGTTCTGCTCATTGGCAGCTTGAACCTGCCCCTGATAGCTGAAGGCCTGCTGAGCTGCGCCGATTGCGAACCCGATCATCGAAAGGGGATCACACATTGCGTATCCTCACAAATTCGTAGAAGGGCAGGTTTCCCGGCCCCGGTGCGTTGACGGTTCTCAGAAACTTGAAGCCGAGCCAGCGGAGCCACATGAGGTGGACCGTATTGCGCTGATCGACGTAGTTCGTGAGGACCGGAAATTCTTGGTGGAAGGTTTCAATCCACTGCTTGGAGCGGCGGAGAAACCGTGTCTTGTTTGATTTGATCTCGTCACTTCCGAGGAGCCAGATGTATCCCACGTCACTGTCCGGTGACGGGCAGACGCCAAACATGGCCACTGCCTTATCGTCATCGTTCACAATGCTGATGCACTCCTTCGAGAGAGTGATGCCGTCCCTGAGAGACTGCTCAGCACCGGCAGCGCCAGCAGCTTGCAGTTCCCTCAGGTCAGCCTCTCGAAGTCTTGGAGCGAGATACGTCACGTCCTCAGGAAGCGAGCGACGTGTTTCCAGCATCACAGCCTCTTGGAGCGAATAACGTAAAGGGCCTCCCACTCAGCGCTCAGGAACGCACAAGGGAGGAAGGTGTCGTTGATGATGTCGACCGTAACGAGATCGTTCTTGGCCATGAGCGGGAACGAGAAGCGGCCCCTGTCGACGGCGACCTGACCGAGGACGTTCTTGGCCGAGCCAATCACGCGGCCTGAGAAGACGTAGCGGTAGGTGTCTCGCCGGAAGGGCGTCACCTCCACACGGAAGTAACCGCTGGTGTCGTAGGTCAGGTTCGCCTTGCGGAGCTGGATGCGCCCCTCGCCTACGGTCATCTGACCACCGCCAACCGCTTCTTCCTTGATGACAAACGTCGAGAAGCGATAGCGCATCACGTAGTTTCGACCGAGGAAGAACTTCTCCACCTTCCCTGCGACCACCATCGTGTTGCCGCTGGGGGTGTACGGGATGATCTGCCCGGGCTTCTTGAGCGGGTCACCATCACGGGACACGATAACGAACTCTTCACCAGCCTGCATGGTGTACGGAGGAGTGATCGTCGTCTGGTTCGTGGTCGCGTTGTAGCTGACCGTGCAGCTCGCCTCAGTGACCTTGCGGTCGAGGTGAAGGCCGAAGTCGAAGCCTGTGTCCTTGGTGCCGGGGTTGACCGGCATGCTCTCGATGAACACGCCATCAGCACGGCGGATGATCAGGTAAAGATTGCTCTCGACGAACTCGACCGAGAGGAGCGTATCACTCGCCGGGAACGTCCACCGGTACCATGCGGACTGCAGCTTTTCCTGCTCATTCCAATAGTACTTGTAGATGTAGACGGTGTTGCGCTCGGTCTCCGACAGAAGGGCGATGGTGTCTTCGGAGGAAGAGGCAGCCATCTTCGAGATGTCCTTCGGCACATAGGCCGGGACGTGCGAGGTCACATCGTTCGCATCGTTCGTCTTCGTATCACCGTCGACGTAATACTCCCGCAGACCTGAGAACTCCCCACGATTGAACGTGAAGTAGATGTTCCGGCCAGCGCCAACAGGGCGGGCCTTGAGCGAGCATTCGAACTCGGTCGTCTGGTTGATCGAGATCGTCTCCGGTGTCAGCAGCTCGGTGGCCCCGAGGCTGAACTGCGTCTGCTCCGAGAAGAGCAGCAGCGTTTCATTGAACGGGATTGCGTGCTGCAGGATGGAGACCTTGATGTGCGACACAGCGGCATCGATCGGGTCGGTATCGAGAACCTGAGTGGCTGACGAACGGAAGAAATTGAAGAAGTCGCTGGAGCGAGAGAAGACCACGTTCTCATCAGCGATAAAGCCCAGTCGGTTGCGGTGGAAGAAGATGTCATTCAGCTTCTTGCCGACGAACGAGGGCATCGGGCTGCTGTCGAGGTCTCCGACCTTCCGGTCCTCCCACGTCACCTGCTTGAAGGTGAACGTGCCGTTAGCTTCACGGACCAGTGCATGGGCCATCGTCGAGGCCTTGAGGCGAATTGCTTCACCACCCTTGACGCTCTCGACCCAGACACCTGATTGGGTACCGCTTTCGGTCTTGAACTGGACGTAGTAGTTGTCGAACGAGGATGACTGATCACCCGCAATCTCGACACGGAAACCGTCGAAGCCCTTCGCAGGCAGGTCGGAGAACCGCTGGACGGAACCCTTAACGAGCTTCATCGCTTGGTCGCCCTGGCTGTCCGTTACGCCAACCGTGAAGTCAGCGCCATCGGCCTTCCTGACCCAGATGCTCGACCCGTTGCGGGTGAACGTGAAGCCCGAGATCGCCGCGCTGATTGCGGTTATCAGGTTCTGGGCAATGGCATCAGTCTGGACATCCGAGATGTGCGAGGCAGTCGAGCCGTCAGGCGTGGTCACTGAAGCCGTCACGCCATTCAGCGTGATCGAGTATTTCGTGCCGTAGGAGCCTTGCTTGACCCAGATAATGGCCTCAGGCTGCCGAGCTGCTGCAAGAGTGGTGTCCTGCGCAACCGTGATCGTGCGGTTGATGATGAACGTAAAGTCGGCAATCGTGACTGCCTTGAAGGAAGATCGCGGGTCTGTCGCAGCGAGGTATGCGGTGCCATTCGGAAAGGCTACCGTCTTCTCGGTTCCAAGCTTCAGGTCATAGACCTTCAGCGCTCCGTTACCGACGATGATCTCATACTGCTCCGTCCGGTCGCGATTGATGGTGTGCGTGAACAGCTCGCCTGCGGGGGCGTTGGTAATCTTCGCTCGGTGGGTTGTACCGGGGCGCTTGCGGAGGCCCTCGACAACTGAGCTGTGGGCGTTCTCCTGAAGCTCGCACTGGCTGGCCAGACGGAGTGCGTAAGGCTGTTGCGAGACCCCGTTAATCAGGTTCGGGATGGTCGTGGAGATGAGAGCCCCTGCCATTAGCTGAGGCCTCCCGGGGGAGTACGGTCCATCACGCGGCGAACGGAGGGGTTATCGCTGAAGACGTTCAGATCGAGCGTCTCAGCTTCCGTCGATTGCAGGTTCGCCCATGCCTTCAGCTCGTCTCTGGAATTGAACTGCCAGATGACTTCCGAGCCGACCATGCGCTCCTGAAACTGGCGGGCGGCTCGCATCACGATGTACGAGCGGGCAGCCTCAGGGAGCTGATCGAAAGGCAGGAGAAGGACGATCTCGACGTAGACCGTGCGGCCCACGCTGAAGGTATGGTTCTTGCGGTCGTAGAGGCGGTTGCCTCGCTGGACCAGATCGATGCTCGCGTCAGGCCCCGAAGTGTCCACCTTGAGGGTGTTCGGAGGCAGCAGAAGCTCACCTTCAGGGAAGCTTGCGGCAATCGGGTAGTCGATTTCAGTATTCCAGTGCCAGCCAACGAGCTGAACGTCTCGGCTGGACTGAATGAGGATTTGGCGGGCGACAACTGCGTCGACAACACCAGTGTCTTCAACCGTGTTAACGGGGCTTTCACCGATGACGGACAGCATGAGGTTGATCGCCTCCAGCTCCGTCGTCGGAGTGAGGATCAAGACTGACATTCGGCCTCTCAGGGGAAGGATGAAAAAAAGGGGAGACCCCCGAAGGAGCCTCCCCATAAATTCACGAGTGGATATATTAGGCCGCAGCGTTGCGGACTTCGACAGCGGCCTGCGGGCGCAGGATGCCGTGACCGACCGCGTACTTAGCGACCATCAGGTGACCCTGACGGCGGATGTCGTAGGCCGACTCCATGCCCATATCGAGCAGCTTGACGGTACCGACTGCAGACTTGTGCATGACAAGCGCAGAGGTGTTCGAGAAGTTGCCGCGATACTTCAGGCCCGAGCCAGCTTCGACGCCGGTTGCAGCCGACAGGTCCGTCTTCGGCAGGTGGTTCGTCTTGACGATCTGGATGCCTGCGACCTTGAGGATGTTGCCCTCAGCGTAGGAACCCATGCCACCCCAATCCTTGTTCAGGTTGTTGGTTGCCTTGACGAGGTTGTAGTACTGGGCGGGACGCACGAAGGCGACACGCTCTTCTTCCGGCACGTCCTTCTCGTCGAGCTTCTGGGCTGCGATGAAGAGGGCAGCAGCGAGGTGATCGCCATTGGTGTCGAAGTTCGGCGTGGCCGGGAGGCCAGCTTCACCCGTCAGGATGACCGAACCACCCGGCTCACCGTCGACCACGTTCGTGGCGCGAGCTGCGAGGACGCCGACCTGGAGCAGGTGCTTGTCCATCGTCTTGGCGAGGAAGCGGCCCATTTCGGTCGAGTAGATCGAGCGCAGGTCGTAGTGGGTCTTGGCCTCGTCGATGTTGGCGATGAAGCCGTGCGAGATGAGCAGGTCGTCGATGGTGATGATCGTTTCAGCGGACTTCAGGTTCAGGCCGGTGATCTCGGTACCCGGGACGTGGTACTCACCGCCGACCTTACCGGTTGCCGGGAACTGGGCCGACTTGCCGGAATCGATTGTGCGCGTCATCGTATGTTCGAGGGCGACGTTGGTTTCCTCGAAGGCGGTGAGAACTTCACCTGCGAACTTCATGAGGAAGAGTGCATCCACATCACCAGAGCCGTTGATCTGACCGATGCGGGTAACGTTGGCGTTTGCCATGAATAGTATTTCCTGTGAAGAGTTGGAAGTTGATCAGGCTTCCCGAACGTCTTCACTCGACACGACAAAGTTGTCCCGACGCATCGGGGCTAAGTTTGCAGAGTGGTGTTCTGGGGATTACCTTTGACAGCCGCGTATAAGGCACGCAGCACTGTCGAACTTCTTTCACAGGCAGTATTTCAGCACTTTATAATGCTGACGCCATGTACACTCTTCAGCGTTTATGGAACGGAACGCTGTAGATGAGTCAGTCAGACTCGACGCGATGATTGCTACTCGGGACTGGCACAACAACCACAGAGCGCATATATTCTCACTTTATGATCGTGCATCGTAAGAGGGATCAATGCAGGCACGAAAAGCAACCCCACGAGATCTACGGACCGTCTTCAGCGGTCTCGCACAACGTTGCGTCGATGAGACTCATGCTGCGGGGTACACTGCTGATGAGGCCAAAAACACTTTCCGATCGCTGCGCAAACAGGATGCTGTTTGGGCGATAGATCACAACAACGACACTGTTGGGATTATCGGGTTTTCACCCGACGAGGCTTCCGGTCACCCCATCATCGGAACGTACTTCTATGGAACCGAGGCCTTTTTCGATCCAAAGACTCCTTCTGTAAGATTTGGAAGGACCTTCATGCGTGAAATGCAAGTAAGTTTTGGTAACCTCCCGATGGTCTCCATGTGCTACGGCACTCATCCAGAAATCGAGCGCTGGTACCGTCTGATGGGATACCGATTTGCCGAGCAGTTCGGGGTCCAACGTAACTTTGTGTTGGACCCCAAGATGGATTGACCGCCTAGTAAAGACCCGGAGAGGTCGGAGCTGCCGGGAAGCCCTTCCGCTTGACGGACAGGACAGAGGCGAGGCTTTCAAGGACGGACAGCACCTTGGCTGCGACAGCGTCGTCCTTCGGGGTCGGGGTCAGGCGCACGATAGCGACGAGGGCAGCCTGCATCGCAAACAGCACTGCGAAGATGTCGTCGAGGTGCGCCCAGAGGAGCAGAAGAATGTTCATCAGATTTCCTTAGAACAGGGAGGACTTGGACAGCTTGCGCTCGACATCAGCGCGGTACGCTGGGTCTTTCTTGTAGCGAGGGTCGCGCATAGCTGCGGTGAGTTCTGCGGTCGACCGGAACACCTCGGCGGAGTTGCCACCTGTCTCGCCATTGAGGAGCTGCGGCTCAGCGCCATTCTCCTTCTCAAAGCGAGCCCTGAGGCCCTGAACAGCCATCTTGGCTGCCGTGAGGTTGCCGCTGTCGACCTGATCATTGTAGGCTTCGAGTTCAGCCTGCGTGAGGTTCGTTGCAGCCCATTCGGACATCTGCGTGTAGGTGTCTTCACCGCCCACGGCGAGGAGAACCTCGGCACGGTAAAGCTGGGCCTTGGCTTCCTGACCTTCGATGAAGCTGTCGACCACTTCGCGGGTCAGACCTTTCTCAGCGAGCTTGGTATAGCTCTCATCAGACAGGGCACCGGACGTGGCGAACTCATCGCTGAGAGCGTCGAAGTCGAGGCCAACGCCTGCGACCACGTCACGGGCTTCTTCGAGGGGCGCGTCGCCAGCCTTCGGGGCCGGTGCTTCGGAAGCGCCACCGGCGAGCTTGCGCTCCAGTTCGGCGTAGGAAGCTGCGAGGTCTTCCGGCTTGGCGAACTTCTCGGGCAGCCAGGACGGGCGCTCATCGGCGGGCGGGGTAGCCTGTTCCTTGCCACTCTGGGACTGGAACTTTTCGACCATCAGGGCGTCATGCTCTTCCGAGCCGGGGACGACGATCTGGTTCTGTTCGGTTACTTCGTTTTCCATTGTTCCTGCTTGTTATCGAGACGGGGCGTTGCGGCGACGAGCGATGCCGAGCGAGATCGCGGAACCCTTACGGGCGAACCACTGCTGCTCTTCAGGCTTCGGTCCCTGCGTTTCAGGCTTTGCCACGGTGCCCCGAGGCGGGGTCTGCGGCTTCTGGACAGTGTTTCCGTTCGCGTTGGCGCGGGACGGTACCTTGGCGACAGGCGCGTTCTCCTGCCGAGCTGCGGCGTTGGAGATTGCCGAGCCAGCACGTGCGATGCCAACCGCTGCTGCGGGGCGAGGATAGTCCTGCTTCGGCTTCGGGGCCGAGGAGGCTGCGGCGGCGGGCTTGTTCGGTCCCTGCTTCTCCGGTCGAGGAGTTGGTGTCGGGACGGCCTTCTTGGTCTTGGCCATCTCGTCTTTGGTCTTGGTGTGGTAGGATTTGCCTCCGAACTTGAAGGTCGTCTTACCGGCTGCGCGGGCAGCCTTGAATGCATCACCGAATGACGGCATCTGGTGGTCCTTAGTAGTCGAGGGAGACGATGCCACCTTCATGCTCAGTCCGCTTCGGTTCACCCTTGCGGGCTCCCTCAGGGGCGACCTTCTCGGCCACCTCAGGCTGAGGCTTGGGCTGGGGCTTGCGAGCCATCTTGCACCTCTGGTTTGAGTTGATCTCTGAGGATGTCCATCCCCTTCGGGCCGAGCCGTTCGATGAGCTGCTGCATCATCGCGGTCTGCTGGTCCTGCTGGAGCTGTTCAGGCGTCTTGACGAGGCCGTCCATGTCGAGGCCGAGGGCGGTACCAACGCGCATCAGGAAGTCAGCCTTGCTGATCTCAGGCGGAAGAGCGGCGATGTTCGACGCTGTCTGCGCGAAGATGCTCAGCTTGTTCATGTCATGGCCACGACCCAGCGCTTCGAGGCCGGTCGTAATGGTTGGCTTGACGATGCCCTTAGGCAGGGCCGGAATCTTCTTCTGGCGCTCCATGCGGAACATGATGACGCGCACGAGCGGGAGCTGAAACTCCTGCGACAGGATTGAGTAGACACCACCGAGGGCATCTTCCAGCTCACCGGCCATGTACCGGATTTCTTCAGCCGTCACGCGCTCCCCTGCCCGCTGGATGGCGGTATTCAGGAGGAAGGCAAACGACAGGCGCTGCTGGATGGTCTCAATCGTCTTGAAGGCGATCTGGAAGTCGGCATACTTTTCGAGCTGAAGGACACTAACGTCCTCGGCATTACCGGAGCGAACTGCGCCAGACGGTGCCTTGGCGATATCCGTCATGCGGGTGGTGCCGTTCGGGTTCACGAGGAACAGAACCTTAGCAGCCGCAGCGGAGCCTTCGACGATGGCCTGCTGGAGCGTTTCGAGGGACAACAGATCGCCGTAGTATTCCTCGACGTAGCCGCGACCGTAGTCTTCGCAGTCGATCTTGGTGAAGCGGAGCGGTATCCACGGGCACTTGTCCAGCGGATAGGAGCCATGCGACCCCGGCACAGACATGCCCTTGATCTCTTGGCGAATGGTCCACTTGTCGGCCTGACGGACGATGTGGGTGTAAAGCTCGATAGTCTTTTCGTTCGACTTCGACTTCTGCTTCACGGCTCCCTTCATTGAGGCGGGAACCATGTCAGGTGAAATATCTTCTCGGGTGACGATCTCGATCACGTTACCCATCGGGTCACGCTTGACCACGTAACGGTCGAGACGGAAGACCCGCATGCCTCCCGTCTGGGGGAGGTAGATTAGGACGTTACCAGCAACGAGGAGCTGCTTCAGCGCTTCGAAGGCAGACACACGGATGGCCGTGGTCTCGATCTCCGTCATCAAGGCCCGCTCGATCTTGTTCAGACCCTTCTCGACCTCGGCTCTCATGCCCTTTCGCTGCGTCAGATTTTCGAGCGTGAAATCGTCGATCATCAAACGGAAGAAGGGAGAGTTCGGAGGGAGAAGGGCCAGCAGGAGCTTGGAGGCCAGGTTATTGACGCCTCGCGCACCGATGCCCTGAAACGGGGTCGGCAGCGTCGAGGTCTCGGAGTGCCCAGAGGGTGGGAGAAGCGATGGGATGGTCAGCTTAGCGGAAGTGCGGGCTCGTTCGAGGACGGCCGATCTGGCTTGGCTGAGCTGCTGATAACGACCGGAAGCTGTTTGTCCGGTCATTCTGGAACCTTATGCCTGAGGGACGTTGATCCCGGTTGCGCCACCACCGGTACCGGCATCCAGCGGGATGCGGAGACCAGAGCGGCCCCTGCGCTTAGCCTTGATGGCTACACTTTCGGGGGAAGCTTCTTCGGGCGTCTTCGGACCAGCCTGATTGACGGTGGCCGCAGGCTGAGCGGGCGGAGGTGTCTGTGCGACAGCCTCGACCTTCTGGGTCTTGACTTTCGGTGGGCACATTACTTGAGAACCTGTTCGTTGATCACCGTCTCATTCTGACGGTCATATTGTTCGAGGAGGAACCTCACGACAGCTCTCTCACCACCCTTCCATCTGATCTCTTCAAAGGAGGTTTTTAATGAGGGTGTCCTCTCAGGGAACCTCTTATCAAGAGCCTCGATGAGGTCTTTGGGGATGTGGGGGAAGCGCTCTTCGGCTTGGGCCATCGAGTTATCCTTAAGTGGGGGGTAATTGAAAATGGCCCTCGGGGCGGCTTTCACCCCAAGGATTTGATTGCTTCGACCAGCTCGTCTCGACGGCTGAAGTCGAGGTAGATCGTCGCCGTCCTCGTCTGCAGCACGAGGAGGTTCCCCTTTCGGGAAACCTTCAGGTTGCTTGGGAGGTTTTCGTTCGTGTGGTCCTGAAGGCTCACGGCGTTACCGGAGCTGCGGGAACAGCCGGAACAACAGGAGCGACCGGGGCCGCTGGTGCCGGCACTGCGGCAGGAGCCGCTGGGGCTGGCTTCTCGTCTTCACCGAACAGCCACTGAGCGATGACGTTGCCCGCAATCGAGCCGAACAGGCTGCTCATGAAGCCGCCGCCGCTGGACTGGTTGATGGTCGTCGAGGAGTAGCTCGGGCTGCTGTAAACCGGCGCAGGACGATAGGTCGTCGAAGGTCGGCTATAGCTGGTCGAGGGGCGGCTGTACGTGGTCGACGGGCGCGAGAACGAGCGCGACGAGAACGAGGAGGAGCGGAAGCTGCTGCCACCACGGAAGCCGCCGAACGAGGAGCGAGCCTCAGCGATAGCCGGGGCCAGCGCGAGGACGGCAGCGAGAGCGAGGGTCAGGAGACCGGAGAGGAGTTTCATATCATTCACCCGTGAATGTTTGACGTTAAATAGACTGCGCGAGGAGAAGCGTCTTGCTGTAAAGCTCGCGAAGCGTTCCGTTGTTGAAGATGATGTGGTGGAAGAGGTGGCCCGAGAGCTTGCCCTCATACGCACCACCGGCCTCTCGTGAAGGGTCAGAGCGAACGACCTGCACCAGCGTCCCGCCAAGGGATGCCACGAGGTCGTACTCGTTGGGGAAGCGGAGATCGTCGACCACCACGTTGATCCCCTTCTCGCGCAGCCCCTCGATCTTGGCGGCTGCCACCTTGGTCCAGAGGTCTTGGTCGATGGCCTCCCTGCCCCAGTCGGTGCCGAGGGTCTGCATGATCTGGCGAGGTGTGACCGTCTTGAAGCCCGGGATCACCGTCTCCTTCAGGTCACCCTCGATCATGCGCTCGACAGTCTCGGAGTCGAACCCCATCGAGCCGAGAAGGCCACGGGCCATATTCTTCAGAGGGCCAGCGAACTTCACCGAGGAGTAGCCATGAGCCATCAGGCCGTTGGCCACCTCGGACTTACCGCTACCAGCGGCATCGCTGTAGAGGGCAATCAGTTTGCCTTTGGTTGCCACAGGATTGGCTCCTTCTTCTTGAAGTCATAGTCGGAGGCCCTGAGGATGCGGGCCACGCGGGCTTGAACGAGGGCTTCGTCTTCGGTGAGACCGGCCTTCTCGTAGACATGGACGACCATCTGCCACGGGGTCAGACCAGCCTTCGCGAGGCACTCCTGAGAGAGCATCGCGTCAGCCTTCTTCGGGCCGATGCCAGGGCAGCCTGAATAGCCGTCAGTCGTGTCACCGGTCAGTGTCTGGTAGAGATGCCAGTAGTCGGCCTCAGCCTCGCTGATCTCCATGATTTCACCGGTGGATACATTCCGGCAAAACAAGCCCGGGATAGTCTTCATGTCCTTGTCAATGGACACGATGATGCGCTCGTCGCTGCCCCTCACGGTCGCGAGGATGCCCATGCAGTCATCACCTTCGAGGCCCGGGCGGAAATACGCGCCCAGCTCGTCGATCATCCACTGCTTGATGTTCTTCAACACCAGCGGCTTCTTCACGTTCGCTCGGTTGCCCTTGTACGTGGACAGTACCGACTTGCGGAAGTTGCCCTCGCTGTCGGTCAGGCAGAGCTTGCACTGATCGCCGTCGAGGGAGGACATGATGTGATCGATCATGTCGTTGATCTTGGTCTTCACATCATTCTCGTCGACATGCCACGTCCAGTAGCCGTCACCCCAGTGGGTGGCGACCTCGCAGGATGAGGCTGCCTCGTAAGCAACCACGTCCGCGTCGATGAGGAGCGTCCTAGTCATGGACAATAACGCCCTCCTCTGCCTGCTTCGCCGTCCAGTTGACGTGACCGACATAGCGGTACTCGTCAGGGTAAAGCTCGCGGTATGCGTCTTCGACAACGTGATGCGGAGGACGTTCGTCCCAAATGATCGGGACCAGATCGTCGCCGCTTTCGGTGCGGCCAAAAGTGACCCAACGTTTCATGATGTTCTCCTAGATGAACAGGTCGACGATGTTGACGACGATTGCCACGATGAGGATGGCCGACATGATTTTGGCGGTTCGCTCAGTCATGGTTCAGTCCCGTCAGCGCGTAGTAGTGAGAGAGGCCGACCGGCGTGATCATCCACTTGCGGGAGTACAGGCCAGCCGCCATGCGGGTCGTGATGAAGCCGTCACTGGCTGCCATGGCAATCAGATCGGCGTTCTCGCGGGCGAAGTTTGATTTGGTCTTGAAGGGGCTCTCCAAGGCCTGCTTGAGGATATCAATCATCGGTCTTCACCTCGGGGACGAAGACGCAGGCGATCTCGGGGTCGCTGTACGAGTGGCTCTTGATTTTATAAATCCACCCTCCCGGCACCTTCAGCCGAGAGGTCGTGTCGTTGACGGTTTCCCAACGCATTAATGGGTTTCCTTCCAGTTGTTGCCGATCTTGAACTCGCCATCGATCGGACAACCGAAGGCGAAGTAGGTGCCCGCGTCACGCATCCCTTGAACGACGATCTTCCCGATCTCATCCGCCAGTTCAGGGCGGCACTCGGTCTGGATTTCATCGTGGACGTGAGCCACGAAGGCATAGTCTCTACCGAAGACATATCCACGGGTGGATAGTTCTTGGTATGCGAAGATCATCGCGACCTTCGAGATCAGCGCCCCGGCAGACTGCAGGAGCGTGTTGAGGGCCGCGTGAGCTGAGCGGACGTGGAGCTTACGACCGTCGAGGCCGATAAGGACGCCACCAGAGGAAGCCTTGAACCACCACTGCTTGGCGCTGTCCTGTCGCCACATATACTCGTAGGCAGGGTTGACATTGAGCGGTCGGGCCTTCGGGACGAACCCGAGAACCTTCAGCTCGACGACCTCGCGAAGACGGCGCAGTGCCGGGGTCTTCTGGAGGAACTGCCGCTTGAGCTTCTTGCCGATGCGCTTCTGCTCCTCAGGGGATGCATCAGGCGCTACGATGCTACCGATCTTCTGGTCACCTGCCCCGTAGAGGAAGGCGTAGATGAAGGTCTTGGCATCGTTACGGGTCGGCAGACCGGCAGCGTTCTGGTTTACGGTGTGGATGTCCCCTTCGAGGACAATGCGTCCATACTCGCCCCCGTCGAAGAGGGCCATGAAGTGGGCAAGGCACCGCAGCTCAAGGCCAGATAGGTCGGCACCCACAAGAACCCAGCGGGACGTAGTCGTGAACAACGCTCGGCACTCAGCGCCGAAAGGACTTCCAACGCGAGGGACTTGCGCGACGTTAGGATTACTGTGCGTGCACCTTCCGGTGACCGCTCCGTTGGTGTTGACGGAACCATGGATGCGTCCTTTCTTGACCAGCTTCAGCCACGCCTGATCGCCCTCGGCCAACTGACCGATGCGTTTCTCGACGAGGAAATGTTCGGCCAGCACCTTCGCCTGAGCGTAGGGCAATGCCTGGAGGATCGTTTCGTCGATCTTCGGCTGACCGGAAGGAGTGAACTCCTGCGGCACCCAACCCATGGCCTGCAAGCGATCTGCGATCATCTGCCGGGAGGACGGGTTGAACTCGACCATCCACTTCTTCGTGAAAGGTTCGCCCTTCACGTAGCCGCGCTGGCGATTGTTCACCTTCGGGATGAACACCTCGGTCTTCTCGACCGGAGGGAACGCTACCTGCAGCTCACCGGCAATTTCCAGCCGCCGCTTGACGAGCTGGTTATAGAGCTTGATCGCCTCGCCCTCGTTGAAGGCGAAGCCGTGGCGCTCCTGCATGGCGATGATCTTGCAGAACTCATGCTCGATCCAGAGGGACTTCTCAGTCGGCTCTTTCTTTTGGATGCGGGCGTACAACTCCGCAGTGACTTCAACGTCCTGCTCGCAGTAAGTCTGCATTTCAGGGGACCAGTAGTGCCAGTCGGTGGTCTCACCGAACTCCCCCTTCAGAACGCCGAGGCGGTAGCCCCAAGCCTTCAGGGAGTGGGAACCGACCAGCTTGCCGGGGTAGCCCTTTCGTACCTGCTTCAGATCGTGGTCAGCGATGTCGGACCAGATGAAGCGGGAGCAGACCAAGGTATCCGTGATCTTGCCTTTCGGCTGAAACCACGGGTAGACCTTCTGCAATGCCGGGATGTCGAACTTGATGATGTTGTGACCGATGATCTCATCGGCGTACATCAAGGCATGTAACGCCTCCTCGACCGTCCAGTCCGTGCTGATCGTTGGATCAGGAGAGCTGTACGGGTGCGGGGTGGCGGAGAACGTGAACCCAATGTCGGGGTCTCGCAGGACCAATGAGTGAACCCTTGTCAGGGTATCGAGCAGCCCATCGGTCTCGCAATCGAATAGATAACGAGCCATAGTCGTCCTCTCGCTGGAGTGACAAATTCACGGGTGGATTGATAGACTCAAAAGGGGGCCGTCTCGTCCTTGAAGTCCGAGCCGATCTCATCGCCAAAGTCCATGCTGGTTTCGTAGAGCATACCGCTCTCGCGCTCATAGCCGAGGTAGATCACCTCGCCTGTGGCTTGGCCTGTGTAGCGATCCTTCAGCACCCGGAAGGTTGTCACCGAACGGAGACGTTCATCCTCATGCTGCTGGTCACGTTCGAGGCCGAACATGTAGTGGCACCAGAAGCCGATGGCTCGGCTGCCCTTGAAGTGCCTGATCATGACGCGACCACCCTCTTCGTGAGGCTTGCCCTCAGGGGTGGCGAGGTGCGACACGAGGTGGATGATGATGCCCAGCTCCTTGGCCAGCGCGGCCATCTCGGCCATGATCTGTTCAAGGGCTTTGCGCTCGTCATCCTCAGCAGCAGCAAGGGCCGTGAGGTGGTCGATGTAGAAGACCTTCACGTCCTCGCTGTGGGCAAGGTAGCGGATGGTCTCGCGGATGACGCTCCACTCGGTCGCGCCGAAGCTGTCGTAGAAGAACAGCATATCTTGATCGAGCTTATCGAGAGCTTCGTCCAATTCGGCATCGGTCCAGCCATCGTCTGGAATATGAAACCGACGCTTGGCGGACTTGCCTGCCAATCGCTTGGCCGTCTCGGTTGGCATCTGTTCGAGGAAGAACACGCCAACCTTTTGTCCCAGCTCGGTGACATCGAAGGTGATCTGCTGGGTGAGGAAGTCGGTCTTGCCGATACCGGTGCCCGCGCCGAAGGCGTAGACTTCCCCGAAGCGGCGACCGTAGGTGAGCTTGGTCAGGCGCTCACAGAACCAGCGAAGGCCCATCTCGATAGGCTTGCGGGCCGCGTCCTTGATGTCCTTGAAGGACACCACCCCATCGGGGCGGTAGGTCTGGGCTTGCCAGATGGCAGTGATGATCTCATCCCCCTTCCCTGCCATGAGCAGAGCGTTGGGGTCTTTGTCCGGTAGACGGGCGATCTTACACTTGCCGGGAGGGAAAAGAGCAGCACACGCGGCTGCGGCTTCTCGCCCTGGCTCGTCCATGTCGAACATGAGGATGACTTCCTCGAAGGTAGTGAGCCATTCGAGGGCTGCGGAGAGTGCCTTCTTCGCAGACTGAGCGCCATTCTGGATGGACACCACGGGCCACTTGTTGCCTTGTACCTGGCTGACCGACATCGCGTCGATCTCGCCTTCGGTGATGACGACCTTGCGGCCTCCACCACTCCACAGGTTCTGGCCAAAGAGCAGCGCGGGCTTCATGTTGCCGGTGACCGTGAAGGTCTTATCGGCAAAGCGAATCTTCTGCGCCGTGAGGTTTCCCTCTTCATCGTAGTAAGGGGCAATGTGGACGAGCTGGTCGTTGTAGTGCCCGATCTGGTAGCCGAACTTGCGGCACGTTTCTTCGGTGATGCCGCGCTTCGAAAGGGCACGGTACTCCCCGCCCGAGATGAGTTCTCGCGACATCTTTGATTTCCTTGAATGTTGAGGGTCGGAGCCATCTCCCGGCTCGTAATAGTCACAACCAAAGCAGTGGCCGTGGCCGTCTGAGTAGCGGCCAAGGTTGTCCCTTGAGCCGCACGCGGGGCATGGCTCCTTACGAACGAAGGAGCTTTCTGATTGCATCAGCGTTCACGGACACCGGCAACAGTGAGGAGACCGTTGGCCACGCGAATGACCACGGCATAGAATGCCTGTTTCATGGGGTTTCCTATCGGTTGAAGATGAGGTGGATGATCAGGAAGCCGATCACAAAGCCGATGAGGAAGCCCATTACGCTTCCACCTCGACGTAGACCGGCTTCACGCCGTAGCGGTTCGAGCCTTCGGGAATGCCCCTGCCCGCTTCACGCTCAGTGGTCCAAACCTTGAAGCGGCGGGTGCCGCTCTTCGGTTCGTTCAGGGCGAAGTCCCATGCGATGTAGCCGAGGAACTTCTTCATGCTGCTACCCGACCGACGTTGCGGAGCGAGTACTCGGAGTAGACCTTGCCGTTGATGTCAGTCTTGATGACCGACTTCACCTTGTGACCAGCCTGCTTGATTTCGAGGATGCGTGCGGCGAGGCGTTCAGCGCCAAACAATGCACGGGCCTTGAGCGGGGTGATCGATTGACCGGACAGCATGTACTTGACCAGACGGTCGCACTGGCTGCCTGACTTGAAGGTGATCGTCTTGACCTTCGGGGTCGCTGCCTTGACAGCTTCGACGGGGTCGATCTTGACCAGCGTGAGGTCGTGGGTCGGGATGTACTGGGTCCACGAGACGCCGTGGGACGTGGCTTGCACGTCAACGCAATCCTCGTGAACAGCCATCACGGTACCCTGCAGACCGGCGAAGTCAGGGGTGTACCAGAAGTCTTCGTCCGAGCGCTTGTCGAGAGCGCAGATCAGGACCGTGTCGCCAACGTTGAAGGGGTTGACCAGTTCCAAGCTATCGGCCTTGGTCCAGCGGCAGAAGTCTGCCTTACCGTGGCCAGCGCAGTCATGCACGAGGCCCGTGCGGTTCTCGAACTCGACGGCCAGCGAGGTGCCGTTCGGGTGGATGAAGCGGATGCGCCCGTTGCCGTACTGCGGGTTGTCTTTGTGGCGAACGTGTGAACCTACCGGAAGCTTGAGCGTAGGCGCGACGACTTCAGGAAGGAACTCATACCAGTGTTCGTAGCCGGGGCGGGTCGTCCACGGGGTTTTGCGGCCCTCGAATTGGATTTCGATATGGCCGAGCGCATTGCGCATCGACGTGACGATACCAACACCAAAGCGGGGGCTGTGATTGTGGCGCACGCGGGCACCGAGCTTGAAAGTGTTCATGTGATCTCTCAGATGTTGAGGTCGTAAAAACGAAAAAACCCCCACGGCGGGAAACCGTGAGGGTCAGTGGAGGTCATGCTTAAGTGGGTGGTAATCTCAGTCCGGCAGGCGGATGAGCTGGCCAACCTTGAGCTGGGTCGGGTCAACGAAAGGGTTGGCCTTCTGCAGCTCGGCAGCCGTGTAGCCAAAGCGTTTGGCGAGGCTGAAGAGTGTCGGGTTTGCTGCGGTGACTTCGATGCAGCGGATGATGAGGCCGTCGTTATCGAGCTTGATCGGCTCTGCGGTCTCGGTGAAGACGCCCGTGTCCTTGATCCACTTGCGGGTATCGAACGAGGGGCAGTCCTTCTTCACGCCGGGGAAATCCCGGTGTCCCTGAACGGTGACGTTCGGGTACTTCTGCTTCAGCTCGTGCAGCTTAAGAGCGAGGGCAGCGAACTGGGCCGGGGTGAAGTTGTTCTCGGGCTTCAGGTTTGCGTCGACACCGCCTACGAGGCAGATGCCGATAGAATTGGAATTGTGGTTCTCTACGTGAGCGCCGACCACATTCTCAGGCCGACCGATCTCGACCTTGCCATCACGGCGGATGACGAAGTGGTAGCCGATGTCGATCCAACCCTTCTCGCGATGCCACTGGCGGATTTCCTTCGCGCCGATGTCCATCTTGGGCTGTGTTGCTGAGCAGTGGACGACGAGGTAGGCCGTCGATTTACGGACGGTGAACATGCTACTCATCGATCCATTCCTGGGGGATGAACTTCGCCGCGAACTTGAAGCCGTGCTTCAGGCACCAATCGGCGTAAGTTGTCTGGGATGTCTTGGAGATGCGGGCTTTGGGGTTCGAGAAGACGAACCGGATGTCGAGTTCAGGGTGCTGCGACTTGATGAGGATGTGCTTCTGCCGATCCTCTGTGACGAAGCGACCCTTGGTCTCGATGAAGATACCGTTCGGTAGCTGGAAGTCCGGTGTGTACTTGGCCTTCCGTTCTGGCTTGATGTACGGGATGATGACCTGCTCGTAGCGGGGGTCGATGCCCTGCGCCTTGAGCTGGTCGCCTACCTTGTCTTCAAGTCCAGATCGGAAGCCCTCTCGTATGCCCACCGCTCGCAGCCCAGAGGCTGATGTGCGATAGGTCATGTGATCCTTAGAACGGGATGTCGTCGTCGATTGTCTTCGACGAGGTGTCGGAACGGCTCTCGTCACCGAAGTCGCCCGAGCTTTCCTCGACGGTCGGCTCTTCGTGTTCGTAGCCATCTTCAGCGCCGAAGCCGTAGCTCGATGCCGTGCGCTGGCCACCGGAGACGAGTTCGATCACCTGCACAGCCTTCAGCTTCAGCTTCAGGCCAGCAGCGCCGGTGCCCGGGATGAAGTACGGCTGGCATTCGAACGAGACCTTGGCCTCAGTGCCCGACCAGATTTCCGGTACCTTGACCATCGGCTTGCCCTTGGCGTCGAAGATCGCGGGCTTGGCCGACCACCTCGTCTTATCCTTGCGCTCGCCGCTCGCCGCCATCGCGAACTTGAACTCGATGTAGCCGGTCGGCTGCTCGGTTTCCTGATCGTAAAGGGTGGTGAAAAGGTCGTTCTCGGTGACCTTGCCGAGCTTCTTGCGGGTCTCGACCTTCAGTTCCTTGAATTTCAGCGCGGCCTCGTCCATCGCTTCCCGGTAGATCGGGGTCAGCTTGGCGATAAAGGCCTTGGTCTCCGGTGCGTCTGCTTCGAGCACCAGCTTGGTCGAGTACTCACCGTTCGGCTTCGGGTATTCCTTCGTGCCGTAGTCGACCTTGTCGATCTTCGGGAACTTGAGGGGACCACGAGGGGAGATGAACGATGGGTTCTTCTTGCGTTCTGCCATGTGAAAAGTCCTGCTAGGAGAATTGGAAAAGCCCCCTCACCGGCAAGGCGAAGGGCCGAGAAACATCCACGGGTGGATGAAATTGGCTAAAGCTTGGTCGTCTTGACCGGAGGGATGACCGGCTTCTCGCGGCTGGCTTCGAAGACTGCGCGGAAGACGTGGTAGGTACCACCGACATCCTTGGCCAGACGCTCGGCCTCAGCCTTGGCCGCGAAGTCCGTGACGTGGAGCTTCGGCTTGCTGCCGGGGACGTAGTTGGCACCTTCGAGGGCGACCACGATGAAGCGACCGGTGTCGATCTTGGCCGGGGCTGGTTCGGGGGCCTCCGTTGCCGGTTCGAAGTATTTCGGCATACGCCAGCCCGCCATGCCGTCAACCTTCAGCTCCGTGAGGCTGGCATTCAGCTCAGTCACGGTGAAGACTTGACCCTTATAGATGCCCTGAAGGCGACGAATGCGGTCACCAACCTTGAAGCCGCCAACAGTCGGGGCCGGTCCTGCCACGAGGTAGTCCGAGTGAACCTTGATCAGGTTGTCGAACGGACCACCGGAGAAGTTGACCATGTACCATTCATTGGCCAGGACTTCCTTGATCGAGCCCTTGCGGCCTTCCATGCCACGCACACCGTAGCCGACGATGGACTTGTAGGTGACCTTGTCGCCAACCTTGAACTTGGACGGCTTGGCGACTTCGAGCGGGTAGGTTTCGTTGAGTAGATCGCGGAGCTTCTTGGCTTCGTCTGCCGAGATCGTCAGGTTCCGGTCGGAAGTGATGAGGTTGACGTACTTGTCAGCATCGAACGTCGCGAGCTTGATCTCGCCCGTCGTGTTGCAGTTGGACGCGGTCGGAGCTACGCGAATGGCGGTGTTGAAGTTCTTCATGGTGATTTCTCTCAGATGTCGAGGGCTGATAATCAGCGGGTTGCGCGAACGAAATGGGTCAGGCCCATCAGTTCGTCTTCGAAGTCGGTCTCGACCCCGTCCCTGCGGACGTAATAGTCGGAGACCTCGCCATAAGGGTTGTGCTTGTGGCAGGACGTCAGGGTCTTGAAGGCGCGTGGGAGAACCATCTGCTTGAGGCTTACGCGGCCTATGAGGCAGTGAGGGTCAGGCATCACATCTTCCCCTGCGGGCAGTTGCGTTCGGCCTGCCGTGCCAGCGTTGGCAGCGGATGTTCAGGCAGATCGTGGTTGATGGAGTTACCGAGCTGGATGTACGGCGTGTCGGAGATCGATACCTTGATGAAGGCCCGCTTCCCGCTTTCGACGTTGAGCGACACCCGATGGATGTTCGTCTGGTCGAGGCGGTAGAGGTGGTTCACCTTGGCGTGCGTCTTGCGACTGCATGACGACGAACGCGGACTTTCAGCAACGTGGTCGAACATCCAGAGTGACCGCGCATGATCTGCAGGCAGCGAGAAGGTATCGTCAGAGATGAAGAACTCGGTCGGGTTCCGGTCGGCCCAGATGTAGTTCAAGTCGTCCGTCAGGAAGCCATCCGAGTGCCAGCCAGGGCGATTGCCGGGGGCATCTGGCGTGACATGCGTGATCTTCACGGAAAGGTAGACGTAACTGTTAGTCCAGACCGTATCGGTGAAGAGGATAACGTCTTCCTGCACCGCCTCGATCAGAGACCGGTACTTCTCAAGCTGCTTCGGCAGCGTCGGTTCGAACCACCCCGGCATCTTGATCGGAAGGTACAGCCAGAACATCATTTCCGAGGTGTCGAGATCGTGGCAGCCCAAGTCATTCGGAGCTGCCCCGTAAATGGAGGGTGTCAATTTCGTCATCACGCTCACCTCAGAGCGCGAGCTTAAAGTGGAAGCGACGGAGAGCGGCTACGTCATAGCCATCTTCGCGAAGTTCCTGAGCGTGGTGGAAGGAGATGTCGCGGCCCTGATTCCAGAGTGCGATGGCGCGACCGAGCGCGCTCTGAGCCTTGTTGGCGTCGGAGTTGTTCATGATATGAGACCTGCTGTTTGAGCTATTTGCTTAAGGGGGTGGTAATCGGCGGGACCGGTGCGTTCAGGGTCGCGCCGAGGATTTGCTTAAGTGGGTGGTAATCCCCTCAAAGGGATCATCGCTGGCGTATTTAATTCACTGGTGCATACATTTAGGCAAAGAAGAACGGGCTCTCCAGCACCTGCTGAAGGTCCAAGTTACCCTTGGCCGGGAGGTCTGGAAGTTGCTCCCCGATCTGGGCTTCCAGTTCCTCCTTGAATCTCCCTAATACATCCACCTGTGAATACATTTGGACAAACTCCTCCCTCAGATACCGTGCGAGGGCCCAAGCATTGCCCGCGTGGGTGCCGTAGCTGTCGTGGATCATAGAGAAGGAGGTGATCCCTTCCCGCTTACTGCGCCCGATGGTCTTCATCAGGTGCGAGGCGTCGAGCGAGTGAACCCAGTTCGGGCTGATGCCAGATGCCTGACGTCGGCTGTCGATCTTGCCCACACCGTGCTGGTACGTGAGGCGAATACGCTGCGAATTGAACGTGGTATCCACCCGCTTCGTATTCGGCACACGATAGGCTTGCTGCACGAGGAAACCAACCGGCGTGGTCCAGTTGATCGGCAGGCCTTCCTTCGACGCGGCCTGAGAGGCAGCCTGAAGCCAGTCCATAGCCTCGCGAGCCTTGACCACGACCTCACCCACGGAGTCCCAGATCAGACCGCCCATGTACTGGGCTGCCTTGTAGCCGTAGTCGGTGGGCTTGCCATCGTCGCCCTGGCTGATGAAGGGGTAGCTCTCGGGCGAACCTGAACGCCAGTCCTTGATGGTGTCCTCGTCGACCTGCGACACGAAGCCGAAGCGGCGGGCACCGTAGGCCAGCGTCATGACCGGACGCTTGGTGACCTTGCGTCCCATCTTCGGCAGCCATCCACCAGCCATGTCAGCGACCGAGCATACCACTCTCTCATACTCCTCACCGCTGTCGGTCTTGCCCTTGAGGGTGACCATCTCGGCGCTGTTGAGATCGCGAGCGAGCTGTTCGCAAACGATATCGCAGACCCGCTGGTAGATGTCCTGCGGCTCATCCGCTGGGATGAGATTGACGGCTGCGCCACCAACTTCGTCCAGCAGCATGGCCGAGAAGTTCTGCAGGCCATTGCAGGTGCCATCCATTTGGACCGGGAGGCTGGACAGGTATCCATAGCCTTCGCGGCGAAGCGCTGCCCACTCGAAGCAGAACGCAAGGAACTGCCACTTCTTCTCGCCCTTGTCCGCATCCATCCAGAAGCGGTTGTCGTAGGGGTTCTCAGCCGAGGCGAGAATTTCCTTCTCGTGTTCGTAAACCCACTGGATGCGGTCCTCAAGATTGACCTTATCGTAGCCCCAGCACCCTGCCCCGTGGATTGCCAGCCAACCAGCGTCCTCCTCATCGTTGATCGGGACGGCATTGGCGAAGGTGAGAAGACCACGCTGCAGATCGTTGCCCTGAGGGGTCAGATACAGCGGCAGAGGGTAGGCTCGGCCACGCCAATCGAGGGTGTGAGGATAGAAGAACGCCTCCTCATCCTTGAACTTCTCGGCCACGCCCAGCGTCCGCAGGAAGGTAGCCCGACGCCCTTGGATGGCAGCGTTCTCCTTGTGGATGCGGTGCGTATCGGCCTTCCACGCCTTGAACTCTTCGAGTTGCTCCTCGGTCATGTCCTCGACCGCCATCTTGTCCTTGCCTTCTGGCAGCCAGTGAGGACGCAGGGGGAGCGGCAGCTTGTCAGCCTGAGGCAGACCAGCAACGCCAGAGCCAGTCTCGTAGAGCGTCCGCATCACGTCCAGCACCTCGACATTAATCGCCCAGGCTGTGTCCTGAAGTGCGTTGATCGCCTCGTAGACCTCCGAGAGATCGCGGTTGTTCAGCTCTTCGAGATACTGAACGTTGTGGGTCTTCACCAGACGCAGACGACGGAAGGCCGTGTAGTAGCCGCCGTCGAAAGGCGATGTCCACGGCTTCGGCTGGACGATGGTAGGCATGAAGATCGGGAACAGGTGTTCGAGCCTGCTGTTCTCGGTTTCCATCCACTGCAGCGTGGCCTCATTGGCAACGAGCAGTTCGAGGGTACCGAAGCGGGATGACTGAACGACCTGCTTCTCGACCAGACCGGTAGCCTGAATGAACAGGTCGACCAGCTTCAGACCGACGAGGATGCGGTCTTTCTCAGACCATTCCTCCAGCTCGACGCCGAGCAGACGTGCGGGGTAGAGCAGATGAGACCAGCGACGACGGTCGAGCGTCTCGGAATTGGCCTTCTTGAGGAACTTCTTGTGAGCCTTCGGCATCTCCTCTTCGAATTTGCGGGAGTTGAACTCGTTCTCCAACATCGAGCCGATGGCGAGTGAAGTCTTCGTGAGGTTCGACTTGCGGGTTACCTCGTCTAGGATCACGCGGGCGGTGATGTTGGCGACCGTGTCGACATCGAGCTTGTCGATGAAGGCCACTGCCGTGTGACGGCGACCGGCTGCACCGCTCTTCGCTTCAGTCAGAAACTCGTTGATAGCTGCTACCACCTTCTCGTGGGCTTCAGTCACCAATCGGTTCACCGACATGGTTCCGGTCATCTGGCCCTTCTCAGCCGCCTTCTCGACGTTCTTCCTGAACCTTTGGATACCGGAGGTTCTCATCTCCTGTTCCAGTTCAAGCTGACGTTCAAAGAGCGGGTTATCAAGGATGGTCTGTTCGATGGTCATTCTACGGTCCTCGTCTTTGCGTGGGCCAAAGGCTCCCTTCCAGTCCCCTTCAAGGGCCGGTTCTCGGGGCTTTGCTTAAGTGGGTGGTAATCGCCGGGGCGGGCTTTGAGAGGCCGCGTTGCGGCTCCCTAAGTGGGTGGTAATCTCCGACAAAATGACACACGATGTGTCACGCACCAGCCAGTAAACACTCATTGTATTCACTGGTGAATGCTTAAATGGAAAAGAAAAGCCCCAAGCATATGGGGCCTTTCAACTTCATGTCAGGGATTGTATTCACCGGTGATAGGGACCATCACACAGAACCTAAATCTGGCGTGTCTACCAATTTCACCATACCCGCGTTCGCAAAACCGCAATGCATTTGCCTGCACATGAGGCCTTCCGGAGCGCGGCGTCTCTATATCACCCGATTTGGTGGAGGCAAAGGAAAAATGAAGGCCAAATGACAGGGATTTTTTGGGCTGCAGGGCCCCTCTCCTGGCATTTCGCCAAAGTCAGTAAAGAGGCTCCTCATAGGCGGGCTTGCCGTCTACGAGCAAGCTGCGGATCTGAGCCGTGCCATCGCTTGAAACGCGCGCAGCAATCGAAACGCTGCCATCCTGCCGGGCTTCCTCCAGCGGCTTGCCTTGGCCTTCCGGCACGTAATAGCGTTCGATCCCGTATTCGGCGCGGATCGTGTCGGCCGTGCGCACACCGTAGCTGTAAAATGGACGGCTCTTGAGCACGGCGCTTTCCGCTGCCTCGGGGAGCGGCTGGAACGACGATTCGGCGATTGCCCAAAATCCGTCCGGCTGCTTTTTCAAGCGGACCCAGAGCGTCTGCTCGCCCGGTGCGGCGGGCAGTTCGCCGACCACCGTTTGTGCCGGAACCGACGAGATCTCGTAATTCAACACGACGTAGTCGCCACGCAGGAAATCACGTGGATCGACAGGTGTCGTCTTCAGCAGGACTTCCGTACCGCTGCGCAGGATCGCCGCGCGGCTTTCGATTATGTATCCAAGAACGATGGTCTGGAGGGCGGCAGCAATGACCGCCGCAATCAGGTAACCCCTGCCCGATTGACGTTTTGAAGACAGCGCATTCATTCCGTCACCTCCGTCGACCTTGCACCGAAACGTCTCTCGAGGCGGATCACCGCCCAGGCGACGATCGCCACCAGCAGACCGGACAGGAGAAACAGGCCCGACGTCCCGAGGATCGAACCGACTGTGACGGAAGCAAGGTAGAAAACCTCGGCGGCAAAGGTGGCGTAGGCAAGATACCGCACGGCGCCGTTGTCTCGGCCCTGCAGTGCGATGGCAAGCACGGCAATTGCGAGCGTTGCCATGCCGACCACGACAAGCGGCCAGCTTTCATCGTACTCTATGTTGAGCAACAGCAATCCGACTACCGCCACCAGGAATGCGTAAAAGGCCGGCGCAGCACCCGCAGTCCTTATGAATGCAAAGCCACGCAGCGGCGGCAGGCTGACGGCCACGAACGCGGCCATGCCGCAAAGCACGAAGGCGAACGCCACCTGGATATCTTCATGCAAGGTGTAGAGCCATGCAAGCCAGCCCACAGCAAGCAGATAGGCAAGATGCCGTGCACGATCGGCACCGGTAAAGCGCACCAGCGCGACAATGACCACGGCCATGACGGGCGGCGCCCAGGGATCGAAGCCCACCCAACGGGCGCCGTAGTCCGTCAGATAAACAGCGAATGAGGCCCAGGACAGAAAGCCGGCTACGGCAGTCACGGTACCTGAGCGGAAGAGCGCGGCAGACACGGCCGCGACCGCGAACCATAGATACATGACAGTCTGCTCGTCACCCGACAGATGATACATCTGGCCGATGAGGGAGATCGCGCCGCCGAAGCTCAGGGCACCGATGACGAGCAGGCCGCTGGCAACCGCCGAAGCCCCTCGGGCAAACAGTAGTGCCGCGCCGAGATAAACAGCCCAGATCAGGGCGAGGATGGTGCCGACGCGGACCAGCCGCGGGATCGCCTCCCAGTTGGAGGCAATGAGCAGCAGGACTGCCGCTGCAAGCAACACCGCGGCAAGCACCATCAGCACATTGCCGAGACTGAAATTTGCAGGCCGGCTGTCATATTCGACAAGCAGCAATTCCGCCATCGCCTCGGGCAGCAGACCCTTTTCCACCCAGAGCGACAGATCCCGCTCCAACCGTCCCCGATACATCCCTGCCTCCGTGCCGATTCCAGCGGCTTTCCCCGTCAATGTTATAGATGGAGCGGCGTCTTTCGCAATCTCCCGGACCTATGCCCTTGAAGATACTTCACTGTGCGAACTTGGCACGGGATTAACCGGGCATTAAGAGCCGCGAACTAGTATAGAGTCGTTGCGGATAAGGCATGCATGAAACGCATGGCCACCATGAAAATATTGCACTGCAAAATAATCATTAGTCATACTATATTGACGATCAAGAAGCGCGGGCATGGCAGCCCGACCCGGTTTACCGGATGCCTGCGGATATGATGTTCGCAACGAAATTCGGAGCAGCGCACTCCTCCTCCCAGCGCCCTCCGATAGACTGGCAACACTCCTCCTCCCAGTTGTCAGTCACCAACATGACGCCCACCGGATCCTCCCCCGGTGGGCGTTTTGGTTTGCGAGGCATAAAACGATTAGCCTCCCGGTTTGCAAGGATTTCGCCGACAGGCTCGCCAACTCGTGAAACGCCCGGCTCCGACGGTCCGGAAAGCGCGCCGGGCTCTTGCCAACAGCAAATCTCCGTCGAAGGGCGGATGATACTGGTCTTTAATTTGAGGGCGGCCAATATCGGCAGCGATGCCGGCCTGCCGGCGATTTGAGCAATCGACTTTTAAGCGATGCCCACCAAAAAACATTCTGCCTATTCGTTGACCAGAAAACGGCTAGATCGCGCAGTTTCCCGCGATAGACTTGCGCCGGATGCATAGGTGGAATGAAATCTTGTCTCTGTTAGATCTTCGCGGCGCAACATATATTCTGGTCATCAAACGCAAGCCAGCGCTGATGGGCAGCAGCTGGCAGATGGCAAGCCCTCGGAAAGGGGATTAAAATGAACTTCACACGCTCTTTCAACAACTGGCGCAAGTACCGTCAGACAGTTACTGAACTCGGCCGCATGACCAACCGCGAATTGCACGACCTCGGCATCGACCGTTCGGACATCCATCGCGTTGCTCGCGAGGCTTCTGGCCGCTAATTCAGGCGATCAGCGTCCTCCCAAGCTGATCTCCTCCTTCAAAACGCCCGGTGCCTTCGGCAGCGGGCGTTTTCTTTTGTTCAATTTACGCTGTCGCAATAGTTGCAGCGAAAACGACCTCTCTTTTACCGCTCAAAAAATGGCTTCTGCGTATTTATCGTGCACCACATTGCACAAACGCATAGCAGATGCCTTTTCTTTGCACTGCACAATATGACCGGGAACCACTATATGAATGTCAACCGCAGAGACGGCGATGGCGCCGCCCGCGAGGCAACGTTCTAAGGAAGATGACAATGAACCCGATCCGCATTGCTAAGAGCTGGATTAGCTACCGCCGCACGCTCAACGAGCTGGGCAGCCTTTCGAACCAGACGCTCTCCGACATCGGCATCAGCCGCTACGAGATCCGCAACATCGCATCCCGCTCGTTCCGCTGATCGCGGCAGCGTGATACACCAAAAACGGCGCCGCTTTGGCGCCGTTTTCGTTTCTGGGCCCTGTCGGCCCCAGGCACTGCGTGCCAGCAAAACGAGCAGCCTCGATCTCTCCTTTGGTGGAACGTTCGTAGGCGCCTGATGGGAAATTTCCCGATCGGCTAACTCTCCCACCACCTAAGCACCCGCATAGCCCGGAGGGTCACCCATCGCGAGGGCTTGCCCTGCCCGTCGTCGACCTCGAACCACACCCGCCCCGTCAGGCTCCAGTCGAGGGGCCAGGTGCCGTTCTCCAGACGTCTGGAACGGACGTGGCCGATAGCCTCGCCAAGTCGCGGGTCGGGATCGGCGCCGGTCAACATCGCAGAACAGCGGAAATAGTCGAGCGCACGCAAGACGTCGTAGCGCCAACGGTTCGGATGCAGGAAACGCAAAAACTGCTCGTCGGCCGGCTCTCCCGTGCCGAGACGGCGGAAGAGGTTGCGCTCCAGGAGATACTCCTCGCCAGACCTACGAGCCTCTTGAGATTTACGCGTACCCCCCGTGGCTCTCTCGTATTCCAGGAGCCCTTCCAGCACATTGATCGTGCTGGCGAATGACGAGCGGACCGAGCCGTTAAGCCTCTCACAGTTCCAGCCGCCGTCAGCGAGACGCTCGCCTACCAGCCTGTCGACAATGGACGAGACGTCAACCCCAAAATATGCACCATCGGCAACGGTCCGGCCGTTGATGCACTCCTCTACTTCGCCCTCCCAGTAAGGCTGGCCGCCCTCATCCCAACGTGCGTTAACGCCGATCAATTCGACAGTTCGTTTGGCCCGATCCGACGAGGGATTGAGACCAAATTCCCGGAGCTGCGACAACGAAAACGTCGTGGCCGTCCACGGCTGACCGTGCTCCTTCCACTCGCAAGGATCAAAATCGGCTGGGACGAAGGAGCCGCCCGCCCATTGCCCGTCCTCGTCCTGGTAGGAAAGAAGTCTGGCGCCCCAGCCCTCGGTCTCCACCTTCGCCCGCTCCGCCGCCCACTCCGGTTCCGGGGCGTCGCTCAGGTCGCGCATCACCTGCCATCGGATCGATGGGTCGGAGCGGAGAAGCCAGTCGATCACCAAGCCAGAGTCAGTCATGTCGGACGTGCCTATCGGCAGATCGGGTCGATAGCTCGCTTATAATCCACTTCTCCTTGCCTGCGCCAGCCCGATGCAGTCGCGAGAAACCGGGCTGGCCATCCACAGCTCTTGGTCGACCACGCCTAGTTCGTCTCGTCGCCCTTGATGACCCTCCAGTTGGGACGGCCGAGATTGAAGGGCCAGGCATGGACGTCGCGGTCGTTGAAATAGACGACTTCTTCCAGTTCCGGAAAATCGCTGTGCTTCAACGTCACGGTGTCGATCCACGGCCGCATGTAGGCGTCTTTCCCTTCATAGCCCAGTTCGGCTACCCAGATGGGCTTGCCGTATCCCGAGACTCGGCGGTAGCCGTCCGTCAGCGCCTGGCGGAAGTCACGCGGACCGCCATAGGCGAGTGTGTCGTAGGGCTCCAGGCCGAAGACGGAGAGGCCGACGAGATCGACATAATCATCACCCGGATAGTAGGCATCGAGGCCGTCAAGCCCCTTCGGCGACCACATTACTTCCACCCCAGGTGCCTCGGCACGCACGATATCCATCATCCGCCGGTATGCGGTGACATAGTCGCGCGGGTTCCAGCCAGCCCACGAGAACCGGCTGTTCTGATCTTCCATTTCCTGCCCCCAGCGGACGATGACCGGGCTCTTGAGCTTTGTGATCATCCGGGCGATCGCGCGCATGTTGACGTCGTAATCGCCGCGCAGGACCTTCCGGCGCAGCTCATCGGAGGTCAGTCGCCAGTCGACATCCCATGACCAGGGCTCGACGGAAATCAGCAGGTTGCGTCCCCTCGCCTGCGCATAGGCGTCTGCCGTCTTCAGCGTTTCGAGATCGACGTCTTCCCACGGCAGGAACAGGTGCTCGGTCGCGACACCCTGCTGCGACGTGAAATCGCCGTGCGGGTCATAGGCGCCGAACTTGATGCCGTCAGCATGCAGAACTGGGCGCTTGTCAACGATTGACTGGCTCAAGGGTGCTGGAACTCCAGCTGCGTCCTGCGCCAGGCTCGGCGTTGCGGGGTTAGCTGCGACCGACAGCAGCAGCGCGATCGCGGTGGCCGAGACTATTCTTCCCCTTAGCTTCGTCATGGCTTTCTCCTCTTACCTCCGAGCCATCAGCTTCTGCCTGTAGGCATCCGCATTGGCGCTGACGGTGTCCGCCGGCACGAGCTTCAGGTATTCATCGCCGGCGCGCGCTGAGGCGTGGCGGAAGATGTACCAATTGCCGTCGGGCTGGCGCTTCTGATAAATCACCCTGCCAATCTTGCGGTGACCGAAGCAGGTGCTGACGCGGGCCGGACCTTGTTCGTTCGTCCAGGTGGCACGCATGCACATCTGCCCGAGATCGTCGACAGCCCACCGGCCCTCGGCCACCCATTGCTTGCCGCCATCATTCGTCCAGGCGACGAAGCGGCGGCCTTCGTCCATGAAGCGGCCGCCACCGGCGCCCCAGGTCCAGGTCTTGTCGCGATAGAGCTGGTAGAGTTCGTAGGCGCTGAGCGGCATCGGCGCTTTCTTCGCTTCGGCTCCCGCTGCCGCCCCCGGCAAGCAAAGTACCAGGCTGAGGACGGCAGCCGCCGCGCCATATGTTCTTGTTCCTATTCTCATTGCACCCTCCTTCAACCGCAGCGCACCCGCCGACATGGCTTTGACTCTACGCGCTCGGCTCCACTCTCTTTGATCCTGCGGCAGCCTGCTGCCGGAACCCATTCCACTTGAAGCGGAATTTGACGATCCGCGTCTTGCCGCCGCCGAGACCGGCGCCTGCGACTGCGAATTTAGCTTCCGTGAAACTGACGACGCCCTGGCCATGCAACAGCGCTTCGAGACTGCTCAGGCCGTGCAGCCGGATTTCGCCGGTGCTGGCGACCAGAAGCGTCAGCGCGCTGGCCGCCACGAGCCTAAGACCGCGTGAGCGGGGCATAAGCGGCAACCCGTTCTCGCGTGCGTGGCGCGCAACGATCAGCATGGCCAGCGCGGCATAGATCACGGCGTTGATGCCGGCGAAGATATAAAAGCCGCGGGCAGCGCCTTCGGCAGGCGCCAGCACCATCGCGGCAAGGGAAATACCCGCCAGCAGCACATAGGGAAGCAGAACGACCGGCGGCAGCGCCCTTTGCGCCTGCGTGCCCTTCGGCGTGATGCGGAAATCGACAAAGGAGCCGGAGACGTGATCGCGCAGCGCAGCCAGGCTTCCGGCAAGCGACCACGGCCAGCGTAGGAGAACGAAGGCAATGCCTTCCCAGCCGAAAAGCTTGGCGTCATATGGGCGGAAAGTTGCACTGCGCCTCCAGAAGAGCGCAAGCGCAATCAGCACCAGAGACAGCGGCGAGAAATGCAGCAGGAAGTCCGGATAGGTGACGCCGACGAAGACGTGACCTGTCAGCAAGGCCAGGACCGGTAGGGCGAACATTAGCAGCATGAACGCCGAAAACAGCGGATACCAGACCTGCGAAAACAGGAACTGGAACTTCAGCTTCAGCGGCAGCTTCGGTACGTAGATGCGCGAGTATTGCATCAGGATCGTCACCAGGCTCCGCGACCACTGGAATTCCTGGACGACGAGATCGGCAAACGTCGCCGGACCGTCGCCATGGGCGATCGCATCGAGCGCATGCACGCCGCGCCAGCCGCCGGCGTTCATCATCAGCGTCGTCGAGTGATCTTCGGCGAGTTCCGGTCCGAGGCCGCCGATCTGACGCAACGCTGCGGTGCGCACGGCATAATGTGAGCCGATGCAGAGCGGCGCCCAGCCACCGTTGTAACCAGCCTGAAGCGAACCATGGAGGCTTGCCTCGGCATAGAGCCTGCCTCTTGCGGCCCAACTGCCGGCGGCATTCGCATCGCAGATGCTGGGAGCCGAGACATAGCCGACGCGCGGATCGGCGAAGGGCTTCATGACCTCCTGCAGATAAGTCGGCTCCGGTACGTGGTCGGCATCGAACTGCGCCACGAAATCATAGCGGTCATAACCGTAGCGATCGTAAAAATAAGCAAGGTTGCCTTCCTTGCAGCGTGTCCGGCGCGGCCACTCAGTCCGGTGATAGGCGGCAACGCCCTTGCGCGTCGAAATGAAGATGCCATGCCGGGCGCACCAGCGCTTCGTCTCCTCCGTCGGATCCTCGTCGGCGAGCCAGATGTCGAACTCGACGCCCTTCTGATCCAGCATGGCGAGCAATGTCTTGCGCACCACCTCGAAGGGCTCGGACGGCGCCTTGGTGACCACCATTGCGATGCGGCCCGGGGGAACGGCTGCCGAAGGCTTAATCCGCTTCGCATTGACGAAGATGAAGATGAAATAGGCCGGGATCAGCGTGAGCCAGGCAACGGTCGCCGTCGTCATGATGAATGCAGGCGTTGAGATCACATGCGAGGGCTGCAGCCACCATGTCCAGAAATAGGCAAGCGCGGCGAGCCAGCAGGCGACGCCGAACCAGTAGGCGGCGCGGCTCCATCCTGCAAAGATGGGCTCGAGCGCGTCCTGTCTAGCAGCACGGGTCGCCGTCGCCCTTCTCTGTCTGGTCACGAATGGCGCGACGTTCATGCGCGTACCTCCAGACCGAAGGTCGGGCTTGCCGTGCGGATGATCGTGTCGATATCGGAGAACTGCGGCGTGAAGCCGAGAACCGCCCGCGCCCGTGCGGTATCGGCAAAAAGCACCGGCGGGTCGCCGGCGCGGCGGATATCGTAGCGAACCGGAACCTCGTGTCCGGTGATGCGATGGATGGCGCTCAGTATCTCGCCGACGGAGGTGCCATGGCCGGAACCGAGATTGACTCGCAGCGTTTCGCCGCCGCTTGCAAGGTAGTCAACGGCGGCAAGGTGGGCTTGCGCGAGATCGCTGACATGGATGTAATCGCGAACACAGGTGCCATCCTCGGTATCGTAGTCGTTGCCGAATACCTCCAGGCATGGCAGACGGTGTGCAGCCGCAAGCAACGCGCGCGGGATGAGATGAGTTTCAGGTTCATGACGCTCGGCAAGATCGCCCTGCGGATCGGCGCCGGCGGCATTGAAATAACGCAGCGACACGAAACGAAGGCCATAGGCGGCTGCATAATCCTCCAGCGCCATTTCGAAGATCAGTTTCGTCCGTCCGTAGGGATTGACCGGCAGCTGAACCGTCTCCTCGCGGATCGGCAACGCCGCAGGAATGCCATAGGTCGCGCAGCTGCTCGAAAAGACGATGCGATCGACTTGCTCGTCAAGGCATGCTTCCAATAGCGCAAGGCTGCCGGCAACATTGTTGCGATAGTACTTGCGCGGATCTGCGACGGACTCACCGACATACGCATTCGCCGCGCAATGGATGACGCATACCGGCTCGAACCGGCCGAGCGCCTTTTTCAGGGAGCCGACATCGGCGATGTCGGCATCGATCAACGGACCCCAGCGAACGGCATCCTGATGGCCGGTCGACAAATTGTCATATGCGACCGGCGTGAACCCCGCGCCGGCCAGCGCCTTGCAGATGTGGCTGCCGATGAAGCCGGCACCACCAGTGACGATGATGTAGGGAGACATCTCATACGGCCTCCGCTACCTTTGCCGCGGAAAGACGTGCCTCGAAATATTCGATCGTCTTTCCAAGGCCGATTTCCAGCGAGACACGCGGCTGCCAGCCGAGTTTTGCCTGGGCCCGAGAGATATCCGGCCGCCGCTGTTTCGGGTCATCTGTGACCCGAGGCAGATGAACGATGCGCGAGCGCGAGTTCGTCATCTCGCGGATCATCTCGGCGAGCTGGCGCACCGGGATTTCGGCCGGATTGCCCAGATTGATCGGCCCGGTGCATTTCTTCCCGGCGTTCGAGAAACGAAGGAACCCTTCGATCAGATCGTCGACATAGCAGAAGGAACGGGTCTGCGAGCCATCGCCGTAAATGGTGATGTTCTTATTCTGCAGCGCCTGGACGATGAAATTTGAGACCACGCGACCGTCATCCGGACGCATGCGCGGTCCGTAGGTGTTGAATATCCGCCCGACCCGGATATCGACGCCGTAGGCTCGATGGTAGTCGAAGAACAGCGTCTCGGCACTGCGCTTGCCTTCGTCATAGCACGCACGCGGACCGACCGGGTTGACGTTGCCGCAATAGCTCTCCCGCTGCGGGCTGTGCTCCGGATCGCCGTAGACCTCGGAGGTCGAGGACTGCACGATCGTCGCGCCGTTCCGTCGTGCGAGATCGAGCGCATTGACGGCGCCGAGCACATTGGTAAGCAGAGTTCCAACCGGATCGCGCTGATAATCGGGCGGAGATGCCGGAGACGCGAAATTGAAAATCAGCGCCGCATCCACGTCAAACGGACTGCGAACATCGTGCTCGATGATCCGAAAACGTGAAAATGGCCGGAGATGGTGGACGTTGGATCGGCGGCCGGTCGAGAAATTATCCAGACAGATGACTTCGTGGCCGCCCTTGAGAAGCCGCTCGCAAAGATGGGAGCCGAGGAATCCCGCGCCTCCGTTGACGAGCACTTTCTTTGGTGTCCGGCCCGATAGGTTATCATAACCGGAACATATTTCGTTGGGAACGAAACTACGCATTACAAACCCCTTCCCAATGGGACCAAGAACACTGATCCCTGTATTTAGTAGATCTCCTTCAGTCTCCAGAATTACTCCGAAGCAACATAGATAGATACTTGAACTATCTGAGTAGCGTTTATTCTAATTTACCAATTCAAGTCTATCTATGGTTGATGATATTAGGCTTTTATATTCCGTCAATATGAAAACCGTGGGCTATGTCGAATTGATTACTCTTGTAATACAGTTGATGTAAGCCTGTTTAATCCTGCTTAACCATGTTGGATTTGATAACAGAATCGACAATGCAAGCTTCGCTCAACCAATACGTTCTAGACATGGGAGGGGAAGACAGGCAAAAGGCTGCCTTGCTGAGGGGAAAGAGCGATGCGGAACTTCGATTTCACCGGAATACGGGCGTCGGACACCGTCCGCAGGACTGCGCTGGCTTTTGGGCTGATGCTCATCGCCGCAGGACCGATCTCATGCGCAGCCGTCGATGACGACCTGGCACTTGCCTCCAATGCAAAGCCGGCAAAAACCGTGGTTACCAAAGTGCCGCGCAGCACCAAGGTCTACAGCTATGCGGTGGCAAGCAACAGAGCGGCAGTGCCAGTGAGCGCGGGGTCCAAGGTTTATCATGGCTCCGCGCCATGGATCTGCACGCCGAGCGGGTTCGGCCAGAAGTCACGCTGCTTCGCGCGACCGGCCACCTGATGACCCTGAGGGTCTAGTTTCGCCACCTGCCCGATGCGTTGCCGGCTTCATTGTTGAAGAAGCGTGAAGCGGCCTCAGTGCGGTTGCGGACATTCATCTTCTTGTAGATGTTGCGTACGTGAACCTTCACGGTGTTTTCGGAAAGGTGAAGCTCATCGGCGATGATCTTGTTCTGCGTACCCTTGCAGATCAGGTCCAGGATCTGGACTTCGCGGGTGGTGAGCGCGGAAAGATCGCCTTGGCGAAGCCTCAAATTGCCGCCACTGGCTGCAGCAACTGACTTCGTGTCGTAAAGCGATTTCTCCGGCTGCGCGGCCGTGAGCCGGTTAAGCAGCGCCGATGGAAAATGCTCGCCGCCCTTCATCAGAAGGTCGACCGCCGCCATGAACACGTCGAGGCGGAGATTGAGCGGCAGCACGCCATCAATGACCCGCGCTTCAACCAGCCGGTTTATATAGGGCTCCAGCATGTCGATCGCCTCGACCACCAGACCGATCGACGTCGACGGGTGGTTTTCCCGCACGACCTGAAGCGCCTCGTTCAACTCGGGGCCGGCGATATGGTAGAAGAGCACGAGCTTGGCATCGTTTGCGTCGTTTTCCAGCATCGCCTTTGAATAGCCCTTGCTGACCACTTCGCAGCCTGCGAATTTCTTCGCCAAAGCCTCCGCTAGGCATTCGGAGAACAAATCCGCATTTGCAATGACCAGTATTGTATCTCCGGCCGGGCCGAACTTTCGGCTTTGGTCGGCATCCCCCGTCTTCGACGCCGTCATGAACATTTACGCCTCCCCATAGCGTTACACGTTACAGATGCTTTGGGCGATACTGTGAAAACACCCAAAGAGGTGTGCCCTAAAAATTTCGGTCTTAGTTAGTTAGCCATTTCTTAATTATGGTAATATGAACAGATACGAAAATAAATGGCCCAAATGGGTTAGTTTTTGCAGATTTAAAGTGATATTTCCTATTGTTCCGGTTGTATCGGCGTAAGTACAGCTAACTTCTGGGCTATATGTTCCAATATTTTTGTCTCGAAATGGTATTTGTGTCCCAATATAAAAGACCGACTATTTTTGGTATTTTACTGTCGCGGCCGTGAACTAAGAATTTACTTATAAAAACGTTCTGGCCGCGGATCCAGCAAGCTGAACCTTCGGAACACGAGGCCCGCGGCCTGGCGGCATCAGTTTGCGCAGACGCGACTAGATGCCCGAGTACCTCGCTAGTCTGTTTTCCATGATTATCTCCGGCTTTTTCCAGTAATTCCTGATTCGCTAGCCCGAATTGGTATCTATCAACATAATATTTTCTCGGCCACAGTCGCACCGTTGCCAAGTGGCGACATGGGAGGCGTCGGAATATCACCTAGTGCCTGCGGTATCGCGGCGCCTTAGCTGGGGTAACTCAAAGAAATAAGTGCGTGAAGTCTGCAATCTTACAATTGCGGATCAGTTACCTGCGCCTTTGTACTGAGTAACGCGCAGTTCAATGAGGGTTTGGTCTACAAACCGGAACATCAAATGCAGGTGACAAGGTAGTGCTTACATCTGCCGATCTGTAACAGTATCGGAGCAAGCGCGAGCAAAATCCCGTTGAGATGAAAGGGATTTCGAAAGCTGCTCCGAATTTTTTTGGAGAAATGCGAAATGAGCTACAATTATCCGAATGGCGGCGACGAAACGAATGTCGGCGCGCTTGCCGACGGCTTCGCCAATACTGCAATCAACGATACTGACGTAGAGGACGGCTCCACCGGCTATGTCGGCGGTGTGGCAAACGGCGACAACCGCAACAACAGCGACAGCAGCGTCGACGTCGACGTGGACTCCAAGATCGATGTCGATGCCAACAACGGCGACAACCGCGACAACTCATACGACTGGAGCTACGACAGCAAGTCGTACAGCGATAACGACAACATCACCAACACCAAGACGACCACTATCACCGATACGGACGTCAAGACCGACTATGACTGGAGCTACGACAGCAAGTCGTACAGCGACAACGACACCTTCACCAGCACCAAGACGGACACTGACATCAAGACCATAACCGATACCGATATCAAGACGATCACCGATACTGACACCGATATCAAGACGATCACCGACACCAACAGCCACAATACGACGACAACCGACAGCTTCAACAAGACGGACACAGACTTCGCCGTTCTTGAAGACGTCAAGGATTTCGACAACCTCGGGATCGCCGGCGGCAACCTCAATATCGGTGACAACTTCTCGTTCACGCTTGATGTCGACAACATCCTCAACGGCTCGCTCGGTGCTGGCGGCAACGGCTTCAGCGCTGTCCAGGCAAATCATCTTGCCGACCAGGACAGTGCCTGGAACATCAAGATGGATAACGAAGGGGCCCGCAACCATCTCGAAGCGGACGGCGGCAAGGCCTTCGGCTCGGAAGGCATCGACATCGGCGGTGCCGGCTGGGCAGGCGGCGCAGGTGACGATATCACCGGTACGAGCACGGCCGATGCTTCGGCGATCATTGCCAATTCCGGCTTCCATCTGGAAGTCGTTCAGGGCGCCAACCTGCTCTCCAACACCTTCGACAGCAGCGTCGTAGGCGGCAACCTGGCGGGGGACGACGCCGACTCTGGAGCCTAACCTCCGACCACTGCGGAAACAAACTGCACCGGCATTCCGCCGGTGCAGTTTGGCGGTTTGAGAAGCGGCTGAGAAGAATAGCTCGTCATCGATGAGTTTGCTGCCTTTCAGGCCGGACACCGTGTTGAACGGGAGGGGCTGTCATGCATGCAGAGAAGATTTCGGAAATCGTTGCCCATTTCATCGGCTTATTCGGCGCTGCAACCGACGAAGCGCGGATGCGAAGCAATTACCTGGACGGCGCCCGTCCGCGCGAAGCCGATCCTTCGCTGTCAGAGGACGAGGCTTCCAGCCCGGCCTTTGCTTCGAACCTTCAGCTGAAAGATTACGATCCGGGCGTCAATTACCGCTCCGTCAGCTATGATATTAACTACGGAGATCCGCACGACTTCGGCGGAGTATTCGAAGAGACCCTGAAGAAGCTGGCCGAGATTGCATCGCGCGATCTCAGCGCTCCACACTTCGGCGCCAATGTCTACCTTCCCGGCGAGGAGGAAGAAGAACTCGAAGTCTTCCAGGGACCAGGGTCGGTCATCAGCCATGTGGCCCAGGCGAATATGTTGATCGACGACGACCACCTGAATATGACCGGCGATCAGCCGGAGCTGCGCGACACGAGCTTCGTCACACACCGCCTCATGGAATTCAGCGAGAAAGCGGACGCCTCTACGCCCTTCTCTTCCTATGACCGCGTCGATACGCAGGAGGGCCTGCGGGCGATCGCAGACGATATCCACGAGTATATCCAGGCGGCGCGCGAGAGCGGCGCCACGACGATGGAAAGCGGGGAACCGCAGATCTTCGTGCTCCCAGACAACCAGATCGACGGCATTAGTACTTATACTTATGTGAACGGTCAGCTCGTCGAAGAAGCGCCTTCGATCGACGTCTTCATGCCCGACCGCGGCATCGCAACGCCGCCCGCAGAGCCTGAGAAAAGCGACGTACCCGTGGAACAGGACGGCGGCAGCGGCAACAGCCTCGATGTGGCCGCAGGCGCCAATGTGCTTGCAAACGTGGTGGAAATCACCGAGACGACGATCATATCGCCGGTTACCGCTGTGATGGGCAACTACCATCAGATCGATGCGATTTCGCAGTTTTACGTCTACAGCGACCGCGACGAGATCGCTTCCGTGTTCAATCATGACGACAGCGCGATGACCGTTGCGAACAACATCGCGATTTTCGAGCGCAGCACTTACGACGATGGAAAGCCGGACACCGCAGAACAGGCGGCTGAGACGATCTTTCCCACCGCATGGCGCGTCAGCGTGATCGAAGGCGATGTTTCCTTCGTGAACTGGATCGAGCAGTATCACTTCATCAGCGACAACGACACGATGACTGTGACGACGACCGGCTCGGAGGCAACCGTGCTGACGGGCGGCAATGCCGCCGTCAACCTTGCCTCCTTCCTCGGGATCGGCATGCAGTACGACCTGATCATCGTCGGCGGCGACATTCTCGACATGAATGTCATTTCGCAGATTGCCCTGCTCTATGACAACGACTGGGTGCGCACCGAGGACGGGGCTCCGGGTGCCACCGTGCAATCCGGCAACAATCTGATCTGGAACCTCGCATCCATCCACAACGTCGGCGCAAACGACCGTTTCGAAGCGATGCCCGACTATGTGGTGCAGACGCAAAAGGCAATCGAGGACCGCGATGCGGCGATGCCGTCGGGGCTATCGCATGACGGCAATTTCGAAGGTTATATCGGCCTTAACGTCCTCTACATCACCGGCAATCTCTACGATGTGAACATCATCAAGCAGGTGAGCATCCTTGGTGATTCCGACGACGTGACACAGGCCGTATCGAACATTCTCGAGCACAACCAGGGCGCCGATATAAAGATCGACACGGGCAGCAATGCCGTCGTCAACATCGCCCAGATTACCGATTACGACAGCTTTGGCCAGACGACCTACCTTGCCGGCCAGCTCTATTCGGATGCCATCCTGATCCAGGGCGGCCTGGTGGAGCACGACACATCGCAGCCACGGCCGAACAGCGATCATCTCGTCAATGAAGTCATCGCATTCCTCGGGGAAGACGAGCCGCTTGGCGGATCCGAGGACGCGGTCATCAACGCAGGTCATGACCTTTCATGGACGCTGGCGCAACCGGCCGACGTAATGCAAACCGTCGTCGCCTAACCGAGCCAGAGGGAGACGTTACGTGAACCATATTTCAAAACAGACGCTTGCCGCCGACCGCTCGCTCAGATTTGGCAGTACCGGCCGCGTCGACGAAACGGTGACGGGCGCCTGCATGTCGGCGATCGACGAAGCCGTTGCGAGCCTGCGGAAGCTCACGGAGAACCGCACGGCGCCGGCGCAGTCCGTTTCGACCGCCGAGCCGAAGGCCGAAAAAGCCCCTGAGCCGATCGAAAATCCAGCCGAGGAGACGGCCCCGCTGATCCCGCTAAGCTCGCGAGCCGTCTCAGGTCCTGAGCGCTCGGCGGAACAGGCGAAGGCCGGGGAAACCGTTGCCAAGACAACGCCTGACACGCCGATCGTGCCGCTCGAGACGCCAGGTGATCAGAGCGAGGCAAAGGCCAATCCCGCAATTCCTTTCGCCAAGACGATCGACGGCAATCGCGGGCCAATCAGGGAGAACGAGCGCCGCCAGCGCAACGACGGCGGCAACAACGGCAAGACCCCCGATTTTGGCGGTGGCGGCGGTGGCGGCGGTGGCGGCGCCAGCTTCCACAAGCGCAGCGAACCGGTGAACTTTGCCGTCAGCCTCGCAAGGGGTATCGCAGCTGTCCGGCGCAACATGGTCATCGTCATGGCCTTCACGATCGCCATCAATGTATTGCTTCTTGCGATCCCTCTCTATCTCTTTCAGATTTCCGACCGCGTGCTGACGAGCCGTTCGATCGATACACTGGTGATGCTCACGGTTGCCGTTCTAGGCGCCGTCATCCTGCAGGCCTTCATGGATTCGATCCGGCGCTTCATTCTGATGCGCACGGCGGTCGAGCTCGAAGTGCAACTCGGGGCGCCGATCCTGAGTGCCGCCGCTCGCGCATCGCTGCATGGCAACGGCAGGGACTACCAGACGTTGCAGGATCTGCAGCAACTACGGTCCTTCCTGACCTCGGGCACGCTCATCGCCTTTCTCGATGCACCGCTGATGCCGCTCTTCGTCGTCGTTGTCTATATGGTGCATCCACATCTCGGTCTCATCATTTTGACCTGCTGCGCAGTGCTCTTCGTCATTGCCTATTTGAACCAGAAGTTCACGGCCCGGCAGTTCGCCGAGGCGAACGGCTATCTCAGCCGTGCGAACTTCCACCTCGATTCCATGTCGCGCAACTCGCAGATCATCAATGCGCTCGCCATGATCCCCGAGGCGGTGAAAATGTGGGGCCGCGAGACGGCCGGCTCGCTGAAATCGCACGTCTCGGCGCAGGACCGGAATATCGTCTTTTCGGGCGTCTCGAAGGCCTGCCGCATGATCACGCAGGTCGCACTGCTCGGCTGGGGCGCGCATCTGTCGCTTTCGGGCGAGATGACGGGCGGCATGGTAATTGCAGCCTCGATCGTTTCGGGCCGTGCCCTGGCGCCGATCGAAGGTGCAATCGAAGGCTGGCAGCAGTTCAACAAGTCGGCGTCTGCCTTCGGCAGGATCAAGCAGCTGCTGATCACCTCGCCGCTGAACTTCCCGCGGCTGCGGCTGCCCAACCCGGAAGGCCGGCTGGATGTCGAGCGCATTCTCTTCGTACCGCCGCCGCAGAAGAAGGTGATCCTGAACGGCATCTCCTTCTCCCTGAAGAAGGGCGAGTCGCTGGCGATCATCGGCAATTCCGGCTCCGGCAAGACGACGCTCGGCAAGATGCTCGTCGGCTCGATCCTGCCGACCTCCGGCAATGTTCGCCTGGACCTCATGGACCTGCGCAACTGGGACCAACGACAGTTCGGCGAAAGCATCGGCTATCTGCCGCAGGACGTTCAGCTCTTTCCCGGTACGATCAAGGCCAACATATCGCGCATGCGCGACGACGTCGAAGACCAGCAGATTTTCGAGGCGGCCGTGCTTGCCGACGTACATGAGCTGATCGCGAGCTTTCCACAAGGCTACGAGACGATCGTTGCCGCCGATGGTGCGCCGCTTTCCGGCGGCCAGAAACAGCGTATCGCGCTTGCCCGTGCGTTCTTCGGCGATCCCAAGTTCGTCGTTCTCGACGAGCCGAACTCCAACCTCGATTCGCAGGGCGAAGCAGCGCTGGCACGTGCCCTGATCCATGCGAAGAAAAAGGGCATCACGACGGTAACGATCACGCAGCGCCCCGCCCTGCTTCAGTGCGTCGACAAGATCCTGCTTCTGAAGGAAGGCTCCGTCGCCATGTTCGGCGAGCGTATCGAGGTCCTGGAAGCGCTTTCCAAGGGTAACGGCCCGCAGCCGCCGCGTATCGAAGGTAACGACAATGGTCAGTAAAAAACCGCAACCGGCCGGCAACCCAATCGAATGGTACAGCGAAGTGCCGCGCTCCATCCGCTATCACAGCATCATCGGGCTCGGCGTCCTTTTCGCCTCCTTCGGCGGCTTCGGCTTCTGGGCGGCAACTGCACCGCTTGCCTCCGCAATCATCGCGCAGGGCAGCTTCGTTGCAACCGGCAACAACAAGATCGTGCAGCATCTCGAAGGCGGCATCATCAAGGAAATGAGCGTCAGCGAAGGCGATGTCGTCAACGAAGGCGACGTTCTCGTGACACTCGACCCGACGGCCGCGCTCTCCAACGAGCGGATGCTGAAGCTGAGGCGCCTACGCCTTGAAGCGGTGGTAGCGCGGCTGCGCGCCGAGGCCCAAGGCGCCCGCCAATTCAAGATACCCGACATCGTCATGGCCGAGGCGAGCGACCCAGACGTCAATGCAATCATCCAGAGCCAGAACGTCGTCTTCCACAGCAAGCAGATCAAGCTGGAAGAACAGCTCAACCTCATCGAGAAGAACATCAAATCTCTGGAACACCGCTTCAAGGGATACAACGGCCAGAGGGAAGCCTTCGAACGCCAGCTGGCTCTTCTGACAGAAGAGCGCGATTCCAAGGCTCGTCTCGTCAAGGTCGGCTATATGCGCAAGACCGACCTTCTGGCGATCGAACGCGCCATGGCCGACGCGCTGGGCGATATATCGCGGCTGACCGGCGAGCTCAATGAAAGCGAGGCGGAGATCGCCAAGTTCCGTCAGGAAGCGGTCATCGCCGTCAACTCCAACAAGCAGGCTGCACTCGACGCCCTGGAAACTGCCGAATCCGAACTTGACAGCGTGCGCGAGCAGGTTCGCGAAGCAGCAGGCGTCCTCGAACGCACGGTCATCCGCTCGCCGGTCAATGGCACCGTCGTGCGCACCTATTATCACACCGCAGGCGGCGTCATTACCACCGGCAAGCCGATCATGGAAATCCTGCCCGCGCATGTGCCGCTCATCATCGAAGCGCAGGTACTGCGCACGTCTATCGACCAGTTGCATGAGGGCCAGACGGCAGCCATCCGCCTTTCCGCGCTCAACCGGCGCACGACGCCGGTGCTGAACGGCAACGTCTTCTACGTTTCCGCAGACTCGATCGAGGAGAATGCCGGCCAGCAGGTGAAGGATGTCTACATCGTGCGTGTCCAAATACCCGACGAAGAGATCAGGAAGATTCACGGCTTCCATCCGGTGCCCGGCATGCCGGCCGACGTGCTGATCCAGACATCCGAACGCACTTTCTTCGAATATCTGACGAAACCGATCACCGACAGCATGTCGCGTGCATTCAAGGAACGCTGATGGCAGCAGGCAACAAAGGAAAACAAGGCCTCCCACGGCGATCTGAAGTATCGTTTCACTAGAGGATCGACGGAGGGAGGCTTTCATGGCGGCGATGTCTGACGTGCTGCTGCGGGTCGGCCGCCTGAACTATGTCTGGACCAATACGGAAAGCCTGCTGATCTACATCATTGCCCACCTTCTCAAAATCCGGAAGGATGCGGCAATCGTCGTGTTCCTGACGCTCAACACGACACGGGCGAGGATCGACCTGGTCGAGCGTCTCGCAAAGCTGCATTCCACGCCCGCAGCAGACCGCAAGGCCGTTCTTCACGCCATGTCTCGCATGAAGAAGGAATCCAAGATGCGCAACAAGTATAACCACTGCATCTACTCCTTCGACGACAAGGGCCAGATCTCCGGCACGCAACTGATGCGCTTCGTCGAGGACGACAAGGAAATTAGCTACGGCAAGGTCGAGCGACTCGACGAAAAGGAGATTGCGGCGCTGGAGAAATCGATCGCCGAGATCGTCTCGATCAGCCAATCGCTCTGGAGCTTCATCAACGCAAGCTCACATGTTTCCGGCAAGCTTTAGCCCCTGCACCTAACCCCCGGCGGCTAATCATATTTAATAGAAACGTTTCATCCGAACGGCATATTTGAAGCCCTGCATTTGCCCTTAGAATGAAGCCTCCCGAATGTGTTATGGGTATTGGGAGGGGACCATGCGCATTGACGTGATCGACACCGAGGCCGGCTTCGAGGCTGTCCGCGAAGACTGGGATCGGGTCTATATGGACGATCCTCATGCGCAGCATTTCCTGTCCTGGATATGGCTGAAATCCTATCTTTTTCATCGCAAACGCTGGTTCATCCTAGCGCTGCGCGAACGCGAGGATCGCTCTCCCTACGTCGCCTTCTTTCCTCTGCGTGTCACAACCCAGCATGACAAGAAGACGGGCTTCTTTTTCGATGAGATCATCATGGCCGGCAATTTTTCGGCCGACTATACCGGCTTCATCGCGCAGCCGGACTATGAGCAGCACGCGATCGCCGGATTTGCCGCCTATCTGAAACGGCAGAACTGGACGCATCTGAAGCTGGACTATTTCAGCGGCCCTCCGGAAAGGCGCGAAGGACTGGTTCGCGCGCTGCAAGGGCCAGAGGTGATGTTCCGCGACAGCTCCCCGCAAAATCCCGAAAACATAGACAACTGTATCTGCCCGGTCGTCACGCTGCCATCGAGCTTTGACGACTATCTGGAACAGAAGATGAGCAGCCAGACGCGCCAGAAACTGCGGCGCTTCCTGCGCAAGGTCGAGGGCAACGACGACTATCGCATCACGATGGCAACGCCGGAAACCATTGACCGCGACCTCGATATTCTCTTCGAGCTGTGGCGCACGAAATGGATTGGGCGGAAAGGCAAGCAACGCACAGAACGGCTGATCGGAGCGACGCGCCAATTGCTGATGGACAGCTTCAAGGACGGCAATCTCGATGTGCCGGTGATGTGGTACGGCGACCGGCCGCTCGGCGCATTAGCCAACATCGTCGACCGGCAGAAAAAGTCGATCCTCTTTTACATCACCGGCCGCGACGAGACCTGGAAGACGCCTTCGCCCGGCCTCATCCTGCATGGCTATTGCATTCGCAGGGCGATTGCGGACGGATTCAAGACATACGACTTTCTGCGCGGCAACGAGCGCTATAAATACATGTTCGGCCCCGATGAGCGCCGGATCAGTTGCACATTGTTCCGCACGCGCAGCGGCCGCAATCTCGGTAACGTGATCCATCCCCGCAGCATCCGCTTCGTCTACGACCAGGCGCTGCAAATGTACCGCGACGGCGCCAAAGCTTTTGCCGAAGCGGCATTCCGGCAGCTTCTCGAAACCGTCCCCAGCCATATGGGTGCGGAGTTCGGGCTGGCGAGCCTGATGTTCGAGAAAGGCAAGCTGCACGAGGCCGAGGCCGGCTTCACGGCGCTTATCGGCCGCATCAACGACCCGAATCCGGTCTATCTTCGTCTTGGAGACACGCAACTCGCGCTCGGCAGCTACGAGGAGGCCGCGAGGACTTTCGGCCGCATCATCGAACGCTCGCCCTACGACGCGCAGGCCCACTACAAGCAAGGCGTGGCACTGGCGGCGGCGGGCCGCCAGCCGGAGGCTGCACGCGTCTTCGCCATGGTCGAGCAATATAACTACGACAATCCACTGCAGCGGAACTTCGCTGAAAAATCGCGCGAGGCTCTGCGGCGGATCGTCAGCGAAACCGAACAAGCCGCAGCGGCGCCGGTTGCTGTAAGCAAAGGACAGAAGACATCGCGACGGAACCAGACCGGCAGGGTTTCGGCAAAAATCGAGCGCGCAGCGGCGGAACTGGTGCCGGCTTGAGGCCATGCTTTTTCACAGAGACTGCCGAACCGATATACACTGGCACGCGCGGTACGCGATCCGCGTGGCGCTCGGCCAGAGAGCTTATGGGTTCGACGGAATGCACGCCAAGGAGTAAGCGCAGGGCAATTCCTCGACGACTGCGACATGCGATCCCCTGGAGCACTCGCCAGCAACACTTTTGGGACCGGCATCTTGTGGCATTTGCCGCTCAGTTCGGCTTTTTCACGCCGGGAGTTCCCTGTTCGCGCCGGGCGTGATATCAGCCGCGCATGAACAAGACCTCTTCCTATTCCCCCATCCACGTCGTCGGCGGCGGGCTCGCCGGCTCGGAGGCCGCATGGCAGATTGCCAATGCCGGCGTGCCGGTCATCCTGCACGAAATGCGTGGCGTGCGCGGCACAGATGCGCATAAGACCGACGGCCTTGCGGAGCTCGTCTGCTCCAATTCCTTCCGCTCCGACGACGCGACGAGCAATGCCGTCGGCGTAATCCATGCCGAAATGCGCATGGCAGGCTCGCTTATCATGGCCTGCGCCGACAAGCATCAGGTTCCAGCGGGCGGGGCGCTCGCGGTCGATCGCGAGGCCTTTTCCGACGCAGTGACGAAGATAATCAACGACCATCCGCTCGTCAGCGTCGTTCGCGAGGAAGTGACCGGGCTCCCGCCGAAGGAGTGGGATCTGGCGATCGTCGCCACCGGACCGCTGACAGCGCCGTCACTGGCTGCGGCAATCCAGGAAGAAACGGGTGCGGACGCGCTTGCGTTCTTCGATGCGATTGCACCGATCGTCTATCGCGACAGCATCGACATGGATATCTGCTGGTATCAGTCGCGCTACGACAAGGTCGGTCCCGGCGGCACCGGCAAGGACTATATCAACTGCCCGATGGACGAGGAGCAGTATAATGCCTTCGTCGACGCGCTGATCGCTGGCGACACCGTCGGCTTCAAGGAGTGGGAAGGCACGCCCTATTTCGACGGCTGCCTGCCGATCGAAGTGATGGCCGAGCGCGGTCGCGAGACGCTTCGCCACGGTCCGATGAAGCCGATGGGGCTGACCAACGCGCATAATCCATCGGTCAAAGCCTACGCCGTCGTGCAGCTTCGTCAGGACAATGCGCTTGGTACGCTCTACAACATGGTCGGTTTCCAGACGAAACTGAAATACGGCGCGCAGGCGGAAATCTTCCGGATGATCCCGGGCCTGCAGAACGCCGAATTCGCCCGCCTCGGCGGCCTGCATCGCAACACCTATATCAATTCGCCGACGCTGCTCGATCCATCGCTGACCTTGAAGTCGCGGCCAGGGCTGCGGTTTGCCGGCCAGATCACCGGCTGCGAGGGTTATGTCGAAAGCGCCAGCGTCGGGCTGATGGCCGGGCGTTTCGCCGCCGCCGAACGCAAGGGCGAAGCGGTTTTGCTGCCGCCGGCGACCACGGCTTTGGGTTCGCTGCTTGGCCATATCACCGGCGGGCATCTCGTTACCGACGAGGAACCGGGCAAGCGCTCCTTCCAGCCGATGAACATCAATTTCGGTCTGTTTCCGGACCTGCAGCCGGGCTCGATCGTCAAACCGGAGGGCGTCAAGCGCTTCCGTGGCAAGGACAAGACTATCCTGAAGCGGCAGCTGATCGCCAAGCGCGCACTTGCCGATTGCGCCACATGGCTCGGCCAGAGCGCGCCCCTTGCAGTGAGCGCCTGAGTGTTACCGATTGTTGGCTGCCGGCCCTTCGGCCGGCGGCAGCGCAAGGTCTGCGTCGGCGACGTAATTGCCGAGCAGCCATAGCGAAACTTCGGCTGCCTCCTTGGCGGAAGCGAATTCGAAAACGCCGTTGTGATGCGGGTGATCGAGGAAATCGATGACCAGGCCCCTTCCCGTTTCCGAACTAACGACGCGCACCCTGCCCGGCTCCAGCACATGGCAGGAGAAGTGGCGGTGCATATTGCGCATGAAACCCGCCTTGTTGTCGTGCAGTCGTACGAAAACCACCTGTCCGTCGGCCGTCGCCTGAAGCTGGCGGATCGCCTCGTGCGGGAAGGCACGATTGAATTCCAGGATCGCGAGACCAGTATCGTGAAGGCCCTCCTCATCCTTGTACTGTGCGGCCATGCGGGTCGCGACGAAGGCCAGGAAGACCACAAGGGCAAAAATGACGGACCAGACGATCATGCTCAACGCCGTTTTCTCCGATTCAGGCTTAGCGGTTGTCCGCTTATAGTGCGTGAGCCTTGCGCGAGTTTGAACAGATTCAGATTTTCCTGCGCATCAGCGCCAGCGTCATGCCGAGCTGGCGGCGCCATTGCGGCTGTTGCAGCGATTGATCAAAGAGTGCAGCACCAGCCTTCTGCGCCTTCATCAGCATTGGCTCGGCAAGCGTCACCGGCAGGAAGGCTGGAAAAATGGCGGGCGGGAGCACGACCGCACGGGCCTTTGCGAGATGATCGCGGCCAAGACCGACGAAGGCTTCGATAGCAGCGGAAATGCGCACCTTGTCCTTGCCCGCCAGGAAGCTCTCGCGGTCGAGGCCGGTGGCGCTGAGAATTTCGAGCGGAATATAGAGCTGGCCCCGATGGCGGTGCAGCGGCATCAGCAGCAGCATGCCGGCAATAGCCTGTGCGACGCCCGCATGGCCCGCGGCCTCCGCGGATTTTGCCGCCTCGTCCGCCGACAAGACGAGGCTTGCGAGCTGGATCAGCGCGGAGGCCGTCTCTCCGGCATAGCCTTCGAGTGAGGTGCGCGTTTCCATCGGATCGTCGTAGAGATCGAAGATGCGCGCATCGATCATGTCGATGAGCGTCTGGCGCGGCAGGCGGTGGGTTTCGATCGCGCTTAGCAAGGATGCGGCAACAGGATTTGCCTCGGTCGAGCCGTGCGCGCTGCCCTCCAGCAGATCGCGCCAGTATTGCATGCGCACCTCGCCGGGCAGCGGCTCATGCACGAGATCGCGGATGCGGGCGAGTTCGGCATTGAAGGCGTAAAGGGCGGCGAGTGCGCCGCGCTTGTCCTGCGGAGACAAAAGGCAGGCGAGATAGCGATCGCGGTCGCTGTCGCGCAGCATCGCCAGGCAGATCTCCTGGTTGCTCATCGGTTTGTCCGCCATTGTCAGACCGCGATCAGGGACGCCGCGACGGCGCGCGATTCTGCGAGCATGATGTTGAAGGTGCGCACGGCAGCACCCGTGCTCATCGGGTCGGAAGAAATGCCGCGGGCCTTCAGGGCATTCTTCAGCTCCAGCGGCAAGCGGCGAAGCTCGGTGCCTGTCCCGACGAGCAGAACCTCGATGTCATCTGCCTCATCCAGCACTTTCTGGAAACTCTCGACGGAGAGCCCCTTCGACATATCCATGTCCCAGCCGTAGATGCCTGATGGAAGGCAGAGGATGGAGCCGCGATGGGACATATCGGCAAAGCGGAAGCCGCCATTTCCGTACGTGTCGACGGGAGCGCGGCCGGGGAAATGGGCCTCGCGGATTTCGATGCCTTTAGCCATGGCTTACACTGTGGCCTTTCCGGATTTTTCATCGGTGGCCCCATCCTCTTTCTCGTCGAAGGTCTTCGGGCGAAGCCTGAAGAGGATCAGTACCGGTGCTGCAATATAAATGGAGGAGAAGGTTCCGACGGCAACGCCGAAAAGCATGACCAGCGCGAAGGAGCGGATGACCTCGCCGCCGAAGAGGTAGAGCGCGAGCAGCGCAAGCAGCGTCGTGGCCGACGTCATTATGGTGCGCGACAGCGTCTGGTTGATCGAGGCATCGATCAGGATCGGCAGCGGCATCCTCCTGAAGTGCTTCAGGTTTTCCCGCATGCGGTCGTAAACGACGACGGTGTCGTTCAGCGAATAGCCGACGATCACAAGCAATGCGGCGATGCTCGTCAGATTGAATTCGATCCCGGTGACGACGAAGGAACCGAGCGTCAGGATGACGTCGTGCAGCGTCGCGATGATGGCACCGATGGCGAACTGCCACTCGAAGCGGAACCAGATATAGACGAGGATCGCCGCAAGCGAAGCAAGAACGCCCAGCGTCGCTGTCTTCGTCAGCTCGCCGGAAACGGCGGGGCCGACGACTTCGACGCGGCGGAAATCATACTGGTCCGCAAGCTCGCTGCGCACGAGGGTAATTGCCGACTGCTCGGCATTTTCGCCGCCGCCCTGCGCTTCAATGCGGATAATGGCGTTTGCGGCATCGCGCAGGCGCCTGGCCTGGATATCGCCTATATTCAGTTGGCTCAGCCGCGACCGGATATCCTCGAGATCGGCCGGTCCCTGCTTGGATCTCACTTCGATGACGGAGCCGCCTGTGAAATCGATGCCGAGATTCATGCCAATCGTCGTTACTGCCAACATGGAAACCAGCGAAAGGGCCGCAAGCGCGGTGAAGCTGTAGCGGCGAATGCCCATGAAGCGGATGTTCGTGCCGTCGAAGATAGCAGTGTGGACGCTCTTCGGCAGATGCTTGAGGCGGCGGTGGCGCACCCAGGCAACGACCAGCGGGCGCGTGAAGAGGAAGGCAGTGAATGCCGTCGTTAGAATGCCGATCGCAAGCGTGACCGCAAAGCCGCGTATGGCATCGCTTCCGAGGTAAAAGAGGATCGCTGCCGCAATCAAGGTCGTGATATTGGCATCGACGACGGTCATAAAGGCCCTGGAATAGCCTACGCCGATCGCCTGATCGAGATGCGTGCCCCCTTTGAGCTCCTCGCGGATACGTTCGTAGATCAGCACGGTGGCATCGACCGCAATGCCGATCGTCAGCACCATGCCTGCAACACCCGGCAAGGTCAGCGGCGCTCCCGACAGACTGAGAACCGCAAGGATCATCATGATGTTGACCACAAGCGCAGCGCCGGCAATCACACCGAGGATACCATAGAACGCCACCATCAGGCCGATCACGAGAACGGCGCCAACAAGCCCTGCGACGAAGCCGGAAAGGATGGATCCGGCGCCGAGACCGGGATCGATCGTCCGCTCCTCGACAATCGTCAGCGTTACGGGAAGCGCGCCTGAGCGCAAGATTGCGGCGAGGTCCTCCGTCTCCTCCTGCGAATAGTTGAGCTGTATCTCGCCCCTATTGCCGGTAACCGGCTCGCGGATATCAGGCGCGGCAATGACCTGATCGTCCAAAAGGATCGCGAAGGACCGCCCCACGTTGTTCTGCGTCAGCTCGGCAAATCGCCTGGCACTCTCGGGATTAAAGTGAAAGGTCAGGATGGAACTGTCTTCGTCGTTGCCAGGCTCGACCTGGAAATCGCTCAGATCGGCCGACGACAGCACTTCCGTTCGCTCTACAAGATAGGCGTCCGGCGGGTCGTCCTGCGAATAGACGATCCGCGAGCGCGCCGGCACGGTGCTGCTCATCGCATCCTGCGGCGACATGCTGCTATCGATCAGGTGGAAGGAGAGCCGGCCATCCTGGCTCAAAAGATCCTTGAACCGCTGCGGGTCGGCGAGGCCTGGCACCTGAACGGACAATCGATCCGGCCCGCGGGTTACGATGACAGGATCGATGCCGCCCGCCTCGACGGCACGGCGGCCAACGATATCGACCGATTGTGTGAGCGCCGCCGACAGGCTTCGGCCGATCGCCTTGCCGGTGATTTGCAGCGTCAGTTGGCCGTCATTGCCTTTCGAGAGCGTGACGTCGGGATCCGGGGCTCCGGTTGCCGCAGCTGTCAGCGGCGTCAAAACGCTGACAGCCCGATCGATCTGGTTCGGATCGGTGATGCGGACCTGAATGGTCTGCCCATTGCCGGCGAGGCCCGTATAGCGAATTTTCGCTTCGCGCAGCCTGCCGCGCACGCTCGCAACGGTGTTTTCGAGCTGCTTCCTGAGGATATCGGAGCGCTCCGCCTTCAGCACGATATGCGAGCCGCCCTGAAGATCGAGGCCGAGGGCCACCCGCTTGTGCGGCATCCAGCCCGGCAGCGAGACGTCCGTGAAGAGATTTGGGGCGGCGCCGAGCGCCGCCACAAAGACAATGAGCCAGATCAGAACTGTTTTCCAACGGGAAAGATGGAGCATTTCAGTCTCGACGCCTCTGATCCGGCTGATCTGCCTGCCGGAATTACGCGGCGTCTGCCTTTACGGGCTCGCCCTTCACGCGAACGTCGGCGATACCGCTACGGACCACGCGAACGCGCACGCCCTCAGCGATTTCGACTTCCAATTCCTTGTCGTCGACGACCTTCGTTACCTTGCCGACGAGGCCACCAGCCGTGACGACCTGGTCGCCGCGGCGGATCGCGCTCAGGGTTTCTGCACGCTTCTTGGCCTGGGCGCGCTGCGGACGGATCAGCAGGAAGTACCAGACGACCATCAGCGGCACGAACAGGATGATCATTTCGAATCCGGAGCCGAAAGGCGACGCAGCGGCATCCGGTGCGGCCTGGGCAAATGCCGGGGTGATGAACATTGATAAGCTCCTCAACTACGGGCGGCGTATATCCGCCTCTCTTTTTCGGGTGGCCGGACTATAGTTGCGGCAAGAACGAATGCAACAAAAACAGCCTGCGGGCGTACCGATTCCCCTGTCTCATAACCTTTCCGCTGTGGAAAGGCCATGCTACTGCGCGTCGAAAAACTCGGGCGCGGATGCCGCGGCAGGAAATTCAGGAGGACATGTAATGGCCGAAGAATTGAACAGCGTCATTTTGCAGGAGCTGAGGCGGCTTGCCAATGCGGTCGAGCGGCTGGCCGGTCCAGCGCCCGGCGTCAACGACTGGAATGCCGCCGACTGTTTCGTCTGGTCGCCTGCCCGCACGCATCTGCAGCCCGTCGCGCGGCCGAACCGTGTTGCCTTGAAGCTCATCCGCGGCGTCGACCATGTGCGTGACATCCTGCACGAAAACACGGTGCGCTTTGCCGAGGGATTTGCCGCCAACAACGTGCTGCTCTGGGGCGCGCGCGGCATGGGCAAGTCGTCGCTGGTCAAAGCCGTGCATGAGGACGTGCGGAGGGAAAGCGGCGTCTCGCTGAAGCTTGTAGAAGTGCATCGCGAGGACATTGCGAGCCTCCCGACCCTGCTTGATATCCTGAAGCAGGTGCCGCATCGCGTTATCGTTTTCTGCGACGACCTTTCCTTCGACCACGACGATACCGCCTACAAGTCGCTCAAGGCAGCGCTTGATGGCGGCATCGAAGGCCGGCCGGACAACGTGCTTTTCTACGCTACCTCCAACCGTCGCCACCTTTTGCCGCGGCATATGATGGAGAACGAGCAGTCGACCGCGATCAATCCATCCGAGGCCGTCGAAGAAAAGGTATCGCTTTCCGACCGTTTCGGCCTTTGGCTCGGCTTTCACAAATGCAGCCAAGAAGACTATCTCACGATGATCGACGGCTATGCCGAGCATTTCAAGCTGACGCTCGATCGCGAAAAGATGCATGCGGAAGCGCTGGAATGGGCGACCACGCGCGGTGCGCGCTCCGGCCGCGTCGCATGGCAGTATATCCAGGATCTCGCAGGTCGCATGCGCGTCACGCTCGCCCGCGACTGAGCCGATCTACGGCTGTTGCAAAACGACAAAAGCCCGGCGGTCAGCCGGGCTTTTGCACTTCCCCGAGACGCTTTACCTATTCGAGGAAGGTGATCGGATTGACCGGCGAGGCGTCCTTGCGGACTTCGAAGTGGACCTGCGGTTGCTTGACGCTGCCGCTCATGCCGGAGACGGCAACGGTCTGGCCGCGTTGGATCTTCTGGCCACGGGCGACGCTCAGCGTGTCGGCATTGCCGTAGACGGTCACCGTGCCGTCGTCGTGGCGGATGAGGACGGTGTTGCCGAGCTCCTTCAAACCGTTACCGGCATAGATGACCACGCCGTTTTCGGCGGCCTTGATCGGCGTGCCCTGCGGCACCGAGATGTCGATACCGTCGTTGCGGCTGCCATTGACGTTCGCGCCGTAAGCGGCGATGACGGCGCCGCGCACCGGCCAGCGATATTTGCCGATGCCGGTCGATTCCGGGGCTGCGGAGGCGACATCGGACTTCTTCTCGACTTCGTCGACGGTCTGCGTTGCGACCGGCGCCTGGTAGGAGGCCGGCTGAGCAGACGCCGTTTCAACTGCGGCCGGAGCAGCAGCCTTCGGCTCGGCCTTGGCCGGGATGGACGCGGTCTTCGTCTGATCGGCGGAACTAGAGCCGTTCGGGATCGTCAGCGTCTGGCCGATGCGGATCGAGCTTGCCGAAAGGTTGTTCGCAGCCTTGAGATCATCGATCTTCGTGCCGGTCGCCTTGGCAATCTTGGCGAGGGAATCGCCTGGCTTGACCGTGTAAGTGCCGCCACCTGCATTCGGGTCCTTTCCGGCACCGGCCGCAATCTTGCCCGCGGCAGCATCCGCGCCTGCCTGCGACTTGTCGCGAGCCGCGTTTGCGCCCGGCAACACCGCGAGATTCTGATCCGGCGTCTTCGACGGCTGCGGAAGCTTACCGGTCTTGGAAAGATCGGCGGCCTGCGCGGCAGCCTTGGCAGCATTCCTGCCGCCGTTGAAGGTCGGGATGAGGATCGTTTCGCCGGGCTTGACGGCAGCGGCCGATTTCATGTTGTTGACGCGAAGGATTTCCTTTTCGGGAACGCCGTAGCGGTTGGCGAGCGTCGCCAGATTTTCACCCGGACGCACCAGGACGGTAGGCGCGTTGGCCGCGGACCATCCGGAGACCTTCGGCGTCGTGCCTGTCGTCATCGGATCGGGCGCAGCCAGCTTCGGAGCAGCCTGCATCTGGCGGGGAGCTTGCGAGCTGGAAGGCGCTGCCGGGAACGGCTGGGCCATGGCGATCTGCTTTTGGCGCGACGGCGCTGGGGATGCGCCCGTCGGGGCGGCAAGTTCGGTGCGCTGGACAGAAACTGGAGCAGACGCAAGGCGCGCGCTGGAGCTTGTCGTTCCGGTCGTCGCCGGATAGGGCTGATTCGCCGGATAAGGCTGATTCAGTGCGTCATTGCCGGCATTGTATGAGGGTTGCGCCATTCCGGACTGAAGATCGGCGCTCGGGACCGGATCGCCCTGTGAGCCATTCATGTTCCGCCTCGGAACAGAACCGGTCGTCATCTGATCCTGGCCCGACCCGGCAAAGAGACCGCCGAAGCGGGTCACATCCGAACTGCAGCCCGTTGCGGTGCTTGCCAGCAAGGCGATAAACAAGAGATTGCCGGCCGGCTTTCCGAACATTGGCGAAACGCTAAAACGCATGACTCGACCCACTCATAACTCAACCATTCGTGGGTATATTAAAGCGCGTTAGTGTTACCACCCGGTTAAAGCGCTGGAATCAGTGCGATTTTTTTGAGGAATTGATAACCATAGTTTTGCGGGTGAGAAATCATAGCCGCCTGACACACTCGAAATGCTCGCCAAAGCGCCTCAGAGCTGGGAAGCCAATCTCGGCACGATGGGCAAATAGGGTACGTCGAAAAGCTCTTCGCGCTCGAAGCGGCTGCCGGTCTTCGTCAAGCGGACCATGCGGCACTGGTCCTCGGAGATCATCAGCGGCGCGATCATCGAACCGCCGGAGACGAGCTGGTCCGCATAAAAGCGCGGCATGGAATTGAAGGCAGCCGTCACCAGGATGCGGTCGAAAGTCCCCTCGCCCTGCAGTCCGTTGCTGCCATCGGCCTGCCGGACGACGATGTTGCGAAGGCCTAGCTGGTCCATGCGCCGCTGCGCATTGGCAGTCAGCGTCTTGTAGCGGTCGATCGTCAGCACGCGCTCGGCGATGCGGCCGATGACAGCTGCGGTGAAGCCACTGCCGGTCCCCACTTCGAGCACACGCTGACCGGGCTTGACCTTCAGAAGACGCAGGATGCGGACGGCAAGATCGACGCCTTCCAGGAACGAACCGCACTCGATCGGGATCGTCCGCGTGGAATAGGCGTCGTCGGAAAATTGCGGCGGCACGAAAAGCGAGCGCGGCGTCTGCTCGACGGCAGTCAGGAGATCGATGTCTGAGATACCCTCCGCCCGCAGCCTCAAGACGAGTGCTGCAAAACCTTCCTTCTCCACCAGCCGTGCCGTCAAAACGTCCTACTCCGTACCCGAAAGTGCCCGCGCCACGCGGTCCTTCACGGAATAATCGGTCAGATCCAGTTTCAAAGGCGTTACCGAAATCTTATTATGCTTCAGCGCGTGAATATCCGTGCCCGTTGCAAAGGCGCCGGCACGCTCGCCGAACTTCAGCCAATAATAGGGCAAGCCGCGGCCGTCGGAGCGTGCATCGACCTGCAGGTTGAAGGCGAGCTTGCCCTGGGCTGTGACTTCGGCACCTTGCACATCCTCCGGACGGCAGTTCGGGAAGTTGAGGTTGAGGAAAGTGCCTTCCGGCAGGTCGACCGTCATCAGCCTGTCGAGCAGCGCCGGCGCATGCGCCTCGGCGACCTCCCACGGCACGATGCGCGCCCCGTCGGAATAGCTGTAGGCCTGGCTCAGCGCAAAGGAGCGCACGCCCTGCATCGTGCCTTCGATCGCGCCGGCGATGGTGCCCGAATAGGTGACATCGTCGGCAACATTCGAGCCTGAATTGACGCCCGAAAGCACGAGGTCAGGCTTGACGTCCATCACCTGCTTGATACCCATGATGACGCAATCGGTCGGCGTGCCGCGCAGCGCGAAATGCTTGTCGGCCACCTGACGCAGACGAAGCGGCTCGGAAAGGCTTAGCGAATGAGCAAGGCCGCTCTGATCCGTTTCCGGCGCGACGATCCAGACATCGTCGGAAAGGGTGCGCGCAATCCGCTCGAGTGCCGCGAGACCTTCGGCATGGATGCCGTCGTCATTGGTGAGCAGAATGCGCATCGCTTCAGGCCGCCCGTTCGATTTTCGTCAAGCCGCCCATATAGGGCAGCAGCGCGTCGGGGATAGCCACCGAGCCGTCCTCGTTCAGGTAGTTTTCGAGCACTGCGATCAGGCATCGGCCGACGGCGGTGCCGGAGCCGTTCAGCGTATGAACGAACTTCGTGCTCTTGTCATCCTTGCCGCGATAGCGCGCATTCATGCGCCGCGCCTGGAAATCGCCGCAGACCGAGCAGGACGAGATTTCGCGATAGGCGTTCTGCCCAGGCAGCCAGACCTCGATATCGTAGGTCTTGCGCGAGCCGAAGCCCATGTCGCCGGTGCACAGCGTCATCGTGCGGAAATGCAGGCCGAGGCGCTTCAGCACCTCTTCGGCGCAGGCCGTCATGCGTTCATGCTCGGCGATCGAGCTCTCGGCATCGGTGATCGACACGAGTTCGCACTTCCAGAACTGGTGCTGGCGCAGCATGCCGCGCGTATCGCGCCCTGCCGAACCTGCCTCAGAACGGAAGGACGGGGTCAGCGCGGTGAAGCGGAGCGGCAGCTTTTCCTGATCGAGAATCTCTCCCGAGACAAGATTGGTCAGCGTTACTTCAGCCGTCGGGATCAGCCAGCGGCCGTCCGTCGTCCTGAAGAGGTCTTCCGCGAACTTCGGAAGCTGTGCAGTGCCAAACACGGCCTCATCGCGCACCATCAGCGGTGAACTGACTTCGCTATAGCCATGTTCCGTCGTGTGAAGGTCGATCATGAACTGGCCGAGCGCCCGCTCGAGCCTCGCAAGCGGTCCCGTCAGCACCGTGAAGCGCGAACCGGAAAGCTTGGCGGCACGTTCGAAATCCATGTAGCCGAGGGCTTCGCCGATTTCGAAATGTTCCTTCGGCGGGTGGTTCCAGCGCGGCTTTTCGCCGACCGTGCGAGCGATGACGTTGTCGTGCTCATCCTTGCCGACCGGTACGTCGTCGAGCGGCACGTTCGCAATGCGCGCCAGCGCGTCGTTGAGCTCGCTCGTCAGCTGGCGGTCTTCCTCTTCGGCCGCCGGCAGCGAAACCTTCATCTCGGCGACTTCGGCCTTCAGCCTTTCGGCAAGTTCGCTGTTCTTCTGCGCCATCGCCGCGCCGATCTCCTTGGAGGCGGCGTTGCGGCGGGACTGCAGGTCCTGCACCTTCTGGACGGCGGAGCGGCGCTTCTCATCGAGAGCTATGAGGCTTTGGGCCAAGGGCTCCGCACCGCGCTTGGCCAGTGCTTCATCGAGCGCCTCGGGATTCTCACGGATCCATTTGATATCGAGCATTGTCGTTCCGGTTCGTTACGAAGGACATGACCCGGCCAAAGCCTGACCGGGCCTCGACCGGATGGTTTGCATGCGTTCAGGAGGGAATTTCGGAGAACGCTCAGACGCTGTCCGTCTTGACAACGTCTGCAGACCCGTCCGCCTCTTCGACCGCCTGCCGGGAACGCTGGCGCTCCACGAGTCGCGCAGCGTAGATGGCAATCTCGTAGAGAAGGATCGTCGGCAGTGCAAGGCCGATCTGGGACATCGGATCGGGCGGCGTCAGCACGGCAGCGACGACAAAGGCGAGCACGATCGCAAACTTGCGCTTCTCGGCAAGCCATTGCGAGGTGAGCAGGCCGACGCGCGCAAGCAGCGTCGTGACGACCGGAAGCTGGAACACGAGACCGAAGGAGAAGACGAGCGTCATGATGAGGCTCAGATATTCCGAAACCTTCGGCAGCAGCGAGATCGCGACATCGCCCTCTCCCGGCGCCTGCTGCATGGTCAAGAAGAACCACATGACCATCGGCGTGAAGAAGAAATAGACGAGTGCGCCTCCAAGCAGAAACAGGACCGGCGATGCGATCAGGAACGGCAGGAAGGCCGCACGCTCGTTCTTGTAGAGGCCAGGGGCGACGAACTTGTAGATTTGCGCGGCAATGATTGGGAAGGCGATCACAAGGCCGCCGAACATCGCGACCTTCACCTGCGTGAAGAAGAATTCCTGCGGAGCCGTATAGATGAGTTGCGCCTTCGTGACATCGAGGCCGGCCCAGTTGACTGCCCATTTGTAAGGGTAAACCAGGGCGTTGAAGAGATGCTTGGCGAAGATGAAGCAGACGATAAAGGCGACGAAGAACGCGCCGATTGCCCAGATCAGCCGCGTGCGCAGCTCCATCAGGTGCTCGATCAACGGCTGCGGCTTGTCTTCGATATCACCGCTCATGCCTCGTCCTTCTTCTTGGTCGCCGTCTTCTTTAGAGCGGCTGCAGTCTTCTTTGCCGGAGCAGGCTTTGCTGGCGCAGCCTTTGTTGCTGCGGCTGGTTGTGTCGCGGCGGCGGCGGTCTTTGCAGCAGCCGCTCGCTTCGGCTTTGCAGCGGGAGCAGCCTCGGTTGCAGCCGCAGGCAGCGCTTTTTCGGCGCCAGCGCGCGGCTTGCGCACGGCCTTCGGCTTTTCGGCGACGACCGGTGCCGGCGCAGCTTCCGGAGCCGGCGCGACGACAGGCGGCGTTTCCGGCAGGCTCATCGAGGGCGCCGGCACGGTAACCGGCGGCGCTTCGGTCTTGTTTTCGACCGCCGTTGCCTTCTGCAGGTCAGCCTTGATGTCGTTGCCCATCTGGCGAAGCGGGTTCATCGCCTCGCGCAGGCTGTTTGCCGGATTAAGTCGCTGCGCATCGCTGATCGTCTGGCGCACGTCATCGAGATCCGCCTCCCGCAATGCCTCGTCGAACTGGGCGCGGAATTCACCGGCGACCTTCCGTGCACGCTGCGTCATCTTGCCGAAAGCGCGCAGCATCGGCGGCAGATCCTTCGGACCGACGACGACGATCAACACGACCGCGATGACAAGCAGCTCGGTCCAGCCAATATCGAACATTCAAGGCTCCTGGAGGGGAAGCGGGGCAAAAGCCACCCGTTCCCGGACTTGTTACTTCGGTTCGTCGGCCTTGTGATCGACTGTCTTCGCCGTGTCCGGCGCTTCTTCGTCGGTGATGCCCTTCTTGAAGCTCTTGATGCCCTTGGCAACATCGCCCATGAGCTCCGGAATCTTACCGCGGCCGAACAGCAACAGCACGATGACCAGAACGATCAACCAGTGCCACATGCTAAAAGAACCCATTACGCATACTCCCTGTTGCGATCTTTCTTCGATGTAAGAGTTTCCGACATCGTTTCCAATATCGAAACTTCCCTTGAATTGACGCTTAATGTCACGGCTTCGCCCATGATGACAAGTCGTCCGGCTATCGAATTATAGTGATCTCTATTGTTTTCGTCGTCGGTGTCAAAACAAAGACCGGACGACGCTAATCTTCGGAGGCGCCGCCGGGCGCAAGAAGGCCCAATTCCTCAAGGTCCATCTGCGTGATCGGATCCTCGTCCTCGGTCAGTTCGTCGCTCATCAAGGGCGATGGGATGTTGAAATTCGCAGGGATGCGGCCGGAAAGAAGGCCGGCACCCTTCAGCTCCTCCAACCCGGGCAGGTCGCGAAGTTCCTCAAGGCCGAAATGATCAAGGAAATCGCGGGTCGTGCCGAGTGTTACCGGCCGGCCAGGTGTGCGGCGGCGGCCGCGGAAGCGCACCCAGCCTGCTTCCATCAGCACGTCCAGTGTGCCACGCGAGGTTTGCACGCCGCGGATATCTTCGATCTCGGCGCGGGTGACCGGCTGGTGATAGGCGATGATCGCCAGAACCTCAAGGGCGGCACGTGACAGCTTCTTGACCTCGTTGTCGTCTCGGCGGATGACGAAGGAGAGATCGGCGGCAGTGCGGAAGGCCCAGGCATCATCCACCTGGACAAGGTTGACGCCGCGCGGCGCATACTGCTCCTTGAGCCGGAGCATGACGCCGCGAACGTTGAAATTTCTCGGCAAACGATCAGCGATGAAGGCTTCGGAAACCGGCTGCGAGGAAGCAAAGACAAGGGCCTCGGCGATGCGCTCGGCCTCCATCTCCGCCTGAAAATTCTCGTGGAAAGCACTCTCGCCTTCACCGCGGCCGATATCGTCTCTGGAATCCATCAAGCGGGCCTCTCCTGCTCGACGACCTGCAGGGTCGCATGCTTCGGTCCCCGGCGCATATAGAGCGGCTCGAAGGCGGCGTCCTGACGGATCTCCAGCTTGCCCTCGCGCACGAGTTCAAGCGAGGCGGCAAAGGCGCTGGCGATTGCCGTGACGCGCTCTTCCGGCGATGCCAGATAACGCAGCAGGTAATGCTCAAGCACCGTCCAGCCGCCGATGTCGCCAATCATGCGCGTCAGCAGTTCGCGGGCATCGGTCAGGGACCAGACGGTGCGGCGCGCGATCGTGACCTGGGTCACGGCCTGGCGCTGGCGGAGCGACGCATAGGCGGTCAGGAGATCGTAAAGGCTTGCCTCGTAAGCGGATTTTTGCCGGTCCGGAATATGCTCTGGCGCGCCGCGGGCAAAGATATCACGCCCGAGACGGTTGCGGTTGACGAGCCCGCCTGCAGCCTCGCGCATGGCTTCGAGGCGTTTCAGGCGGAAGGCAAGTGTTGCGGCCATCTCCTCGCCGGAGGGACCGTCGTCCTTGACCTGCTGCGGGATCAGCAGGCGGGACTTGAGATAGGCGAGCCACGCCGCCATCACGAGATAATCGGCGGCAAGCTCGATGCGGATGCGGCGGGCGGTTTCGATGAACTGCAGATACTGCTCGGCAAGCGCCAGCACCGAAATGCGCGAAAGATCGACCTTCTGGTTGCGGGCGAGGTAGAGGAGCAGATCGAGCGGGCCCTCGAAGCCGGCGACGTCGATCACAAGTGCCGGCTCATGGCTCGCGCGGTCGGCACCATTGTCCTGCCAAAGCTTGTCCATCGGCGTTGCCGCCGCCTGTGTCCACTCCGTGCCTTTGACCGTGTTCACCTCTGCCTCTCTTCCATTGCTCAGACGGTTGCGAACATTCCGTCGAATTCGGCACGGATCGTCGCCTCGTCCGCCTGGTCGACTTTTGGGAAGCCCGCCAGCACGGCATTTGCCCGCTCAAGCGAGGCCCGCGCCAATACCGGCGTGTTTGCCACGACCTGCTGCATCTCGTCCATATGGCCGTTGCAATGCAGCACGATATCGCATCCGCCTGCAATGATATTCGCAGCCCGCTCGCCGATTGTCCCGGCCAAGGCGTTCATCGACGTATCATCGGAAAGCAACAGGCCCTTGAAACCGATGCGCTTTCGGATCACGCCGTCGATCACCTTGCTCGAGGTCGTCGCCGGATTGTCCGGATCGATCGCCGTAAAGACGACGTGGCAGGTCATTGCCGCAAGCTCGTCCTTCATTGCGATGAAGGGCGGGAAGTCGTGCGCTTCCAGTTCATCGCGCGAGACCGGGACGACCGGCAGTTCGTGGTGGGAATCGGCAAAGCCGCGGCCGTGGCCCGGCATATGCTTCATCACCGGCAGCACCCCGCCGGCCTTCAATCCCTCGGCCGCGGCGCGCCCCATATCGGCGACGGTTTTCGGATCGCCGCCATAGGCGCGGTTGCCGATGACGCTGCTGCTGCCCTCCACCGGCACGTCGAGAACAGGCAGGCAATCGACATTGATGCCGAACTTGAGAAGATCGAAGGCGTGCAGGCGCGACATCAGCCATGCGGCGCGAAGCCCCTGCTCGCGATTGCGCCGGTAGATATCCCCGAGCGCCTGGCCGGAGGGATAATGCTGCAGGATCGGCGGGCGGATGCGCTGCACGCGACCACCTTCCTGATCAATCAGCACCGGCGCGTGCCAGCCGACGCTTTCGCGCATTTCGGCGACGAGATCGGCGATTTGCTGCGGTTCGGAAATATTGCGGCCGAAGAGGATGAAGCCCCAGGGCCGCTCAGCCTTGTAAAAGGCCTTTTCTTCGGGGGTGAGTGACAGGCCGCTACAGCCCAGGATCATCGCTTTTGATTCGGTCATATCCGAATCATAGAGGCCTGCTGGGGAATTGCGAGTAAGGTCAAGCGCCATTCACAGGAAAGCAGGGCATGAAAAAGCGGCGGGACATGCCCGCCGCTCCGGATCAACGATCAATCGTTCACTTCGAAATCAGGCAGCTGCCGCCGGCTGAGCGATATTGCTGGCAAAGGGCTGCTGCCTCGTCCTTGGAGCCGGCCGGGATCCGGACGCGGTAGAACGTGCCTTTGCCGGCGATTTCGGCCTTTCGGATTTCAAAGCTGCGGCCGCCGAGTACGCTTGCAAATTTCTTCGACAGGCTCGCATAGGATTTGTTCGCCTCTGCCTCGGACGGCAGCGATGCGATCTGCATGCCGTATCCGCCAGCCGGTGCAGCCTGCTGCGGCTTGGTAGCGGCAGGCTCGACTGATGCGACTTCAGCCGGCTTCGGCTGCTGTTCGGCCGGGCGGACATTGCCTTTTTCGGTCACGGTTCCGACGACATTGACCGGCTGCTCGGCCGGACGGGCCGTCGGTACCGGTGCCGTATCGGCAGGCTTTTCAGCGGCGGGCGGTGTCTGAACCGGGTGGACCGGCTGATCGACCTTCGCACTTACCGGATCTCCAGCGGCAACCTTTTCCAGGGTAGACGTGGAAGGCTGCTGAGCGGCGGGAAGCGGCGGGACGGTGGTCGTTTCAACAGGCGTCGCGCGGATATCGGCGGAGGCAACCTCCTTGCTCGCCGGGAAGCTCGCCGCCGAACCTTTAGAGGCCGTCACAGCAGCAGGCGGCTGAACGGCGGGCTCTTCAACCGGTGCGGCAGGCTCTTCGCGGGCAACCAGCGTTCCGTCCGGCTTGACGATCATCGTGCGGACCTTGCGCGGTGCAACGGCCGGCGGACGATCGCCATCGGGGCCGTCCTCGGCCGCAGCACCGTTCTCCGCCGTGTCCTCGTTGGGAAGCAGACGCGGATCCTGCGTCTCGCCGACCGGCGTACTTGCAGGATTGTCGGCGATGGGTCCGTCGTTGTCTTCCGGCAGAACTTCGGGCGTCAAGGTGCGCTGAACGACATCGACGGGCTCTTCGTCGGATGAAACGAGCGCCTTCTGCTTCGGCGCCTCGGTCGCACCGGCAACGCGATCATAGACCGCCTTGTCCTGGTTTGGCACAGTCTTGCCGCCCGGATTTTCCGGGACGATCTTGACCGGTTCCTTGTCGGCCACGATCACGCGCGGTTCGCCGCCAGCAATGCCGAGGCCTCCGTCGGTAACAACGGAATAGACGCCGTAGGCACCGCCAGCAAAAACGACGATCAGAGCGGCAGCCGCAAGCAGCCGCTTCATGGAACGGGCGCGGCCCATGTCCTCGGCCTCAGCCGCGGATTGGATACGGACCTCGGCTGGCGCTTCGGCGCGGCGAACGGGTTCACGAACGCTGCGACGGAAATCTTCCTCAAGCGCACGCTCGAAATCGTCAAGCCCGCCGGCCGATTGCGGTCGAGCCGCCACCGGCGCTGCTGCAACAACGGCAGCGGCTGCTGCAGGAGCCCAAGCAGGTGCCGCTCCTGGGGCCCAAGCAGGTGCCGCCGCAGCCGGCTCCTTTTGGACCGACGTTTCGAAGAGGCTTGCAATTTCCGCGTCGACGTCGAAATCGAAGTCGTTTACCGGCGCAGCCGGCGCCGGCTGCTCGACGGGCGGCAGCGACGGCACATGCATGTCCTCGACAGTCTCGGGATGGTGGTCGGCCTCGGCAATCATCGAGGCATCGAAGGGCAGATCTTCATCGGCATCGGCTTCAGCGGTCTTGCTCTCCACGGCTGGCGGATGCGACCCATCGTAAAGCGAAGCGGCGGCAACCTGCCCGACCGGCCGCGCGACAACCACGGAAGGCGGCGCTGCCGCGACGACAGGAGCAGGTTCGGGCGTCTTTGCAGGCTCGGCAAAATCCAGATCGGCGAGTTCGAGTTCGATCCCTTCGAGATCGAGTTCGAAATCGTGGCCGGCAAACGGATCTTCGCTGTCAGCATCCTGCTTAGCAGGTGCGGCCACAGCGGGAACTTCGGCGGCGACGGCAGGAGCAACAACCACTGGAGTGGCGACAGGTGCAGCAGCAGCGGGCGTGACCACCAGTGGCTCCCACTCCTCGAAAGGTGCCACCTTCGGCTCCTCGGGCGCAGAGGCCGCGCGCTGAGGAACCGGATACCGGGAGACGTCCGCCAGCAGATCATCGAAATCGAAGGCGATCGGCTGATCTTCGGGAGGTGCTTCAGTCAGCGCGGCATCCGCCTGTACGACGCCTTGCGTTGCGGCAGCAACCAGATCGAAGGGTTCAGCTTCAACCCGCGGCTCCATCGCAACCGACGCCTCCACCGGCGCAGGCATTTCCTGGGCTGGTGCTTCATCCATGACCATTTCGTCATCCATGACCACTTCGTCATGGCGATCGAGTTCGGCCGGAAAGCCCTGCGAAGCTGCCGTTTCAAATTCCTCGGCCGGATCAAAGGCGACCGGCTCGATGCCCGGCTCCATTACCGGCTCGGGCGGGATAACGGGCTCAACCTGCGCAACAGGCTCGGGCTGCTGTTCGGCGGCAGCGACCACCTCGACAGGCGCAACGGCTTTTACGGGCGCTTCAACCGGCTCGTCGCGGCGGGCGGCATGGAAGTTTGCAAGCGGAAGCTTGATGCTGGCAGCCGACCACTGCGGCGCCTTGGCAGGAGCTGACGCCTGAGGGATTTGAACCGTGGGACCGCCGATCGAAAGCTCAAGCTCCTCGATCAGATCGCGGGCACCACCGAAAGCCGGCTCAGACGCTTGGGGCGCGGCCCGATCGGCGTTGGAAAGGACCTCAGCCTCTTCCCAGGCGGGCGATGCGGCAGCCGGCGGATCGACAGGCTCCGGCTCGACGATAACGTCGGCTGCGGGATAGTCGTATTCCTCGGCGGCAGGTTCGGCCGGACGATCGAGGCCGGCGAGCGGACGCGGAGCGTCGAAACGCTCGAATTCGCGGAGAAGCTCGTCCTCGAGATTGAATGCCGGCTCCTGCCGGGGCAGATCAGGAACCGTATTGGCGGCTATGCGCGGCTCGAAGCCTACGATACGCGCAAGCTCAGCCAGCGGATCGCCTTCATCGAAAAGCTCCGTCTTCTTTCGCGTATCATACGCCAGTTGTTTGTCAGCCATACTCATCCCACCCGTAAACCCACGCGGTCAAATGCCAGCGCAATGTGGGGAAATGGTGACGTTATCGCATTTCATCCGGTGCGGCAGTGCCTGTAATGGCCAGTCCCGACTTCAAAACCGAAGCGACAGCATACACCAGCCCAAGTCTGGCAATACTCGATTCTCGGTTCTTATCGTTAACAAATCGTAAGTCCGTTTGATCTTTACCTTTATTCCAGTGCGCATGGAAGAAACTTGCGAGATCATAAAGGTAAAACGCAATGCGATGGGGCTCCTGCGACTGTGCCGCAGATTCGACGATGCGCGGGAATTCCGCAGCCTTCGCAACCAGCTGCAATTCCGCGGGATCGAAGATGCCGGAGACCGCTTCCGCAAGGTCTTCAGGCGATACGTCAAGATCCGGAAACGCCTCCCTCGCCTGGCGGAAGACCGACATGCAACGGGCATGCGCATACTGCACGTAAAAGACTGGATTGTCTTTCGAATGCTCCGTTACCTTGGCGAAATCGAAGTCGAGCGGCTCGGAGTTCTTGCGGTAGAGCATCATGAAGCGAACCGAATCGCGGCCGACTTCCTCGACCACGTCTCGCAGCGTCACGAAATCGCCGGAGCGTTTCGACATCTTCACCGGCTCGCCGTTGCGGTAGAGCTTCACGAGCTGGCAAAGCAGAACGGTGAGCTTCGATTTCCCTTCGGAAACGGCGCGCGCAACGGCCTCCAGACGCTTCACGTATCCGCCATGGTCGGCGCCGAGCACATAGATCATTTCGTCGAAGCCGCGATCGAACTTGTTCTTGAAATAGGCGACATCCGCGGCGAAATAGGTGTAGGAGCCATCCGACTTGATCAGCGGGCGATCCATGTCGTCACCGACTTCCGTCGAGCGGAAAAGCGTCTGCTCGCGGTCTTCCCAGTCTTCCGGCACCTGGCCCTTCGGCGGCGGCAGCGCGCCCTTGTAGACATAGCCCTTGAACGTCAGATCATTGATCGCGGTGCGGATCGCGGCAGCGCCGGCATCATGGAGCATCCGCTCGGAAAAGAAGATGTCGTGATGCACGTTGAGGGCTGCGAGATCCTCGCGGATCATCGTCATCATCGCGTCGATCGCGCGATCCTTGACGATCGGCATCCACTGCTCTTCCGGCATGTTGTGCAGCCGCACCCCATAGTCGCCAGCAAGGGACTTTCCGACCGGGATCAGATAATCGCCCGGATAAAAGCCGGGCGGGATATCGCCGATGCTTTCGCCGAGCGCTTCGCGGTAGCGCAGGAAGGCCGAGCGCGCCAGCACGTCAATCTGCGAGCCGGCATCGTTGATGTAGTATTCCTTCTCGACGGCATAGCCGGCGAAGGCAAGCAGATTAGCCAGCGCGTCTCCGACGACTGCGCCGCGGCAATGGCCGACATGCATCGGGCCGGTCGGGTTTGCCGAGACATATTCGACATTGACCTTCTTGCCGGCGCCAAGCTTCGAGCGGCCGTAATCGGTTCCGGCCTCGATGATCGAAGCAAGCAAGCGCTGCCAGTAGCCGATGGAAAGCCTGATGTTGATGAAGCCGGGGCCGGCGACGGAAACGTCGGCTACGTCGGCATCTTCCTTCAACTTGGCGATGATGATTTCGGCGAGCGCGCGCGGATTGGTCCCCAGCGCCTTTGCCAACACCATCGCGGCATTGGTCGCGACATCGCCGTGGCTTGCATCACGCGGCGGCTCGACGGCAACGCGGCCGAAATCGAGCTCGGATCGCTTTTCCTTGACGATATCAATCTGTTCAAGGGCGTTCTTAATCCTGGCTTCGAAGTCGGTAAAAAGGTTCATCGCACTCTTCCATGCATAGCTCTGCCGCAGCTCGTGCCGCGGCGCCCGCTGCCTATCGCAAATCCGGAGTGCGGTCAAACAATCGCCTGTGGGCGCTGATTGCATAGGTGTCGGTCATGCCCGCCAGATAATCGCCGACATGGCGGGCTTTCGGCGCATCGGCAAGGCCGGCAATATGATCGACCCAGTAATGGCTCTGCATCTCCTTCGGATTGGCCATGTAGGCGGCGAAAAGATCGGTGACGATCTTTGCGGCGCCTGCGCGGATGCGCATGATGTCGGGATGACGGTAGATGCGCTTGAAGAGCATCTGCTTGATCTGCTTGTCGGTCTGCGACATCGCCTCCGAGAAGGTTGCGATCACCTTGCCGGCCTCGCGTACATCCTTGACGCTTTTCGGTTTCGCCTCAGTCAGACGGTCCTGGGCGACGGCAATGACATCCTCGACCATGCGCGTGATCTGCCGGCGCATGATCTCATGCGTGAACCGGCTCTTCTCAAGTTGGGGGTAGCGCTCGCGGACCTCGGCCATCAGTCCGGCGAGGAAGGGAATTTCCTCAAGCATCTCGAACGTCAGGTAGCCCGAACGCAGACCATCGTCGATGTCATGGGTGTTATAGGCTATGTCGTCGGCAATTGCTGCCACCTGTGCTTCGAGGCTGGCGAAGGTCGCAAGTTCGAGGTCGTGGATTTCGCAGTAATCGAGGATCGGCTGCGGCACCGGTCCCCGCGTGCCCTGCCCGTCCTTCGTCAGCAGCGGCCCATTGTGCTTAACGAGGCCTTCGAGGCTCTCCCAGGTCAGGTTGATGCCGTCGAATTCTGCATAGCGCCGCTCCAGCTTGGTGACGATGCGGAGCGACTGGGCGTTATGATCGAAGCCGCCATAGGGCAAGAGCACCTCATGCAGCGCGTCCTCGCCGGTGTGGCCGAAAGGCGTGTGGCCAAAGTCGTGGACGAGCGCCACGCCCTCCGCCAGGTCCTCGTCAAGTTTTAGGGCGCGCGCCAGGGCACGGGCGATCTGGGCAACCTCGATCGTGTGCGTCAGGCGCGTGCGATAATGATCGCCATCCTGCGCGATGAAGACCTGCGTCTTGTGCTTCAGGCGGCGAAAGGCCGTCGTATGGACGATGCGGTCGCGATCGCGCTGAAATTCGGAGCGCGTCGGACTTGAGCTTTCGGCATAGAGCCTTCCGCGCGTCGTCCAGGGGTCTGCCGCATAGGTTGCCCGCTCGCCATTTCCAAAACCCAACGCCTGCCTGTCGATCTTCATTTTTCACCGTCATTCAACACCGCGCAGCATCTCGCCCATTGACGCCGCATCGCGCTCTTCATACCTATAGCCAATATAAACGGCAAAGAGGCGCTTTCTTAAATGCTTTGCCGAATAATGCGTTCCGGCAACGCGTGTGGTAAATTCTTTTGATATCAGCCGTTTGACGTTTCATCGGCCAATATCAATTCTCTCCGGATCTTGACCCCGGCAGGAGGAAACATGACGGATACAAGTGTAACCCTTTCCGACGCGGCGGCAAAACGAATCGCGGCGATCGTCGGTGCCGAAACCGGCAAGAACGCGCTACGCGTTTCCGTCGAAGGCGGCGGTTGCTCGGGTTTTTCATACAAGTTCGATCTTACCGGCGATGCCCGGGACGATGACATCGTCATCGAGAAGAACAACGCCAAGGTACTGATCGACAGCCTGTCGCTGGTCTATATGGCAGGCTCGGAAATCGACTTCGTCGACAACCTTCTCGGTCAATCCTTCCAGATCAAGAACCCGAACGCGGTTGCAAGCTGCGGCTGCGGCACCAGCTTCTCGATTTAAAGCGTGCTCCTGTCTATCCACATCGAACCGGCCGAAGTATCCCCTCCGGCTGGTTTATCGTCTTGTCCGCACGTGGGACGGCACGATAAAGCTCAGGCACGAAGCGGCAAAAGGAACAACCTCATGAAGATCGCGACCTGGAACATCAACGGCGTCAAGGCGCGCATCGACAACCTCACGCAATGGCTCAAGGATTCCGATCCGGACATCGTCTGCCTGCAGGAGATCAAGACGATCGACGAGGCTTTTCCGCGGCTCGAGATCGAGGCGATGGGCTATCACGTCGAGACGCATGGCCAGAAGGGTTTCAACGGCGTTGCGATCCTTTCGAAGACCACGCCGGGCGAGGTGAGCCGCGGGCTGCCGGGCGATGCTCTCGACGAGCAGGCGCGTTTTCTGGAAGCCGTGTTCTCGATCCCCGGCAATCGCGCCCTTCGCGTCTGCTGCCTCTATCTGCCGAACGGCAACCCGGTCGACACCGAAAAATATCCTTACAAGCTCGCCTGGATGGAGCGGCTGCGCCAATTTGCGGTCTCGCGCCTCGCCTATGAGGACGTCTTCATCCTTGCCGGCGACTACAACGTGATCCCCGAACCGCACGACTGCTTCGATCCGAAGGTCTGGGAAAGCGATGCACTCTTCCTGCCGCAGACACGCGAGGCATTCCGCAGGCTCGAAAATCTCGGGCTTACCGATGCCGTCCGCGCATCGACGGACGCCGTTCAGCTCTATTCCTTCTGGGATTACCAGGCCGGCGCCTGGCAGAAGAACAACGGCATCCGGATCGACCACCTGATGCTTTCGCCGGAGGCCGCCGATCACATGAGGTCGGTGGCGATCGAAAAGCATGTACGGGCCTGGGAAAAGCCGTCCGACCACGTTCCGGTCGTCGCCTATTTCGACTTCGCACCATAGGGTCGGAGATTAATCGCTGCCGGTCGCGATCTTGTGGGAGAGCGAAACAGCCGTGCGGCGATCACCTTCGGTCGCGACCGAGAAGGCCTGTTCCTGCAGCGATTCCATCCAGCCGCAATCCTTCGGCTTGCAGCGATCGAGCGCCGCCGTCATCAGCGCCAGGCCGCGAGCCGACTGGCCTTCCTGGAAGAGAATATTGCCGAAGACCGACATGGCGCCAGGGTGGCCGCTCTTGCGGGCCTGGTTCAGCCACTTCTTCGCCTGTTGCGGACTGCGCGTGCCGCCGTCGCCCGACAGCATCATCTGCGCGAGCTGGAACTGCGCTTCAGCGACGCCGAAGGTCGATGCGACCTGGAAATAGAGCTGGCGGGCCTGGCTGAGATCGGTCCGCACCGGGCTGCCGGGAATGCCATGCTTGTAATAGTTGGCGAGCGACAAAAGCGCGTTGATGAAGAAGCCGGTATCTTCGGAGCCGGGCTCCACGCCCTGCTGGGCGATTTCACTGTAAATCTTGAAGGCTTCAAAATCGTCCTGGGCGACGCCGTCGCCGTCGGCATACATATTGGCGAGCGCCCAGCGCGAACCGGTATGGCCCTTTTCGGCGGCGTATTTATAGGCTTCGATGGCCTCTTCCTTCTGGCCGCTCTTATAGGCCTTAAAGCCGAACTTGAAGAGATCGAAGGGACCGGATTCCTTGGTGACGCCTGCATTGATATCGAATGCCTTGGCCGGGGAGGACATCGCCGCCGAAAGCGCGATAGACAGCCCCATAAGCGTAAATCTGAAAAGTCTGAACTCTGATGTCAGCATTTCACTCGGTTTCTTTCGCTTCCATCGCAGACCGCCAGGGCAGCATATACTCCGCTGCCCGGCTTCCCGGCGTATTCCTCCAGGCGAGCGATCCCGCGGCGGGCTCAATGGCCCCTTTGCCCGCGTCGCATCCAGCCTTTGGCCCTTCTTCGAGAGCCTGAATTCTTTGCGCATCGCGATAGACCACCCGCGTTCCGGCCTGGTCCGCCTGCAATGCCTGCGGCGTCATTCCTGCGGAGCGAACAAGCGTCCTTCCGCCCTTCGAATAGTCGTAAACACCAAATGTGACCAAACCGGTGCTGGCGTGATCGCGGTGCCCGCGTGCGGCGACATTGGACGCCGTATCGTCGGGGGAAGGACAGCTTGGGTGGGTGACTTCTGCGTGAATTTTTTGGGCGGAATCGCCTTGCGGGAAAAGCTGAATCGCACAAGAAGCGGCATCAAAGCCGGCGCTCATACGCTCTCTGCCCGTCGCGGAAAAAACTCGACCCATCTTGCTTCTTAAACGTACCCTACGCCTGCCATTCCCTCGCCCGCAAATATCGCTGCGCCCTGTTTGTGGCGGGAAATGGACAAACTCGCCCCGCCGCCATGATATGCGAACTGTCGTAAAAATGTGTTGCTGAATCGTCACAAAATGAGATGACTTGGAGCAAGGTTAATACGGCGGGCGCAAAGAAAAGCCCGGGGTTTTTGCCGGGCTCTTCTACTTCGTTGATGCAAGATCAGAATTTGACTTTAAGTGACGTCGAGAGCGCCGTCACCAGATCGTTGTCGAACTCGTATGTCGCCTCGTCGCCCACACCAACACCGTCAATCGTGGTCGGAGACGAATCTCCGCTCGTCAATATGCCGAGGACGCCACCAAAGCGGAACTCGACGTTCTGGTTGGGCGAGTAGGACACACCGGCACCGAGCAGCCAACTGTCGGTCTGCGAACCGAATTCCTGAGATGTGCCGCGGTCCCAAGTGACACTGACGGCGCCACTCCACTGATCGTTGAACTTGTGACCGACACCGCCGGTGATTGTCCAGCCGTCTCGATAACCCAGATCGAGGGAGGTGATTTCGACACCGCTATTATAGAACGGGATGCGCTGCAATTGGCTCCAGTCCGTCCATTTGACGGAACCGAACGCAAGCCAATCTGGTGCAATCCCCGATTGGAGCTTCAATTCGACAGAATCCGGCATCGCCGTCGACCCCTCTACCGGAATAATCAGCCCTCCGAGGGGATTTAGGGCGGCCGGCACCTGCGTCAGGTCCACCGTTCCCGTGACTTCGTTGAGCTTGACTTCACTGTAGTACATCAAGCTCGCGCGAAGCGCATATTCCGGAATTTCGTATGCTACGCCGGCTCGCCATCCCCAGCCGTCCCCCTCAAGATCAAGACGACCTACACCGCTTCCAGGAAGCCCCAGAAGGCCAAGGAGCTCCGGTGGAACAAGGAGGCGTTCCTTGAAACCATCCATTTCGAGGTAATTGGCGCCGCCAATGACCCGAAACTGACCTGGCCCCATGTCAAATCTGTAAGAGCAGGTCAGAGCATAATTGTCGCTGTTGACCTTCGTCTCGATGTTGTCGTTTGCCCCCGCCCAGCGAGCACCTGGATTGGTGTGAGCACCATAGGGCTGCGAATAATCGAACATGCAGTCCGCATCGCCGATTGCAGCCTTGGCGCCGATACGGGGCGACCAGTAGTCCTCGCTGTCATCCGCCGAGGTGGAATATCCCGGAATGGCATTGAGATCACCGTTTGCAGGGTTGATATCATCCACATTCTTCAGCTTTCGCTGCGGCATCACGAAAGTGGCGGTGGATTCGACCGCAAAGCGCGAAGGATCAAACAGAAGATCGATATTATACCCGCCGCGGTCCAAGCCGCCTGCAAACGATGGCGAGGCGATGGACGAAAGGATGGCGAGCGATGCGACGCCTTTGGAAAACATACGAGATGCCAACTGTGTCTCCCCCACTTAAGCACTCCAATGGCGGCAGAGTGCAGGCGATCGTGACAAATGGCAACTTGCGCCATCTTGCAGCCACAATGCGGGAGAGATGTTAAATTGACGTAAGGAATTGACGGGCACGTCAATATTTTTTGTTCATAAAATTTTATCCTAATACCCTAATCATTTAGGGGTATTTTTGGATTGTCATTCCACACATCGGGTGGTCTGTATCAATCCGACAACAGTCGTGATTTTCGCCCCGCGAGGCCAGTTCATTTCATAAATTCGCAAAACTGTATGTTTGCAGCCGGAATAATCAGCCAGGACGATCGAATCATTCCAACGGCGTAAAAAAGGCGTCCGAACGGACCGGACGCCCTAAGGTATTATACGCCAAGGGGAAGCTTAGGCTTCAACGACGCGCGACAGCGCCACCTTGAGGCTTGCAATCTGGCTCTGGAATTCGGCCAGCCGCTCGCGTTCCGCTTCCACCACGTCCGGATTGGCATTGGCGACGAACTTCTCATTGGAAAGCTTGCCGTTGATGCGCGCGATCTCTCCTTCAGTCTTGGTGATGGCCTTTTCCAAGCGAGTTTTCTCAACCGAAAGATCGATCAGGCTGCCGAGCGGCAGGCAGGCGGTCGCTTCGGCGACGACGATCTGCGCTGCCCCCTTGGGGGCGCTATCGGCAAGCGTAATCGCCTCGACACGGGCAAGGCGCTTGATCGCCGCCTCATGACGGGCAAGCCGTTCGCGTGTCAGATTGTTGGCCTTGACGACCACCAGCGGAGCGGTCGCCGACGGCGGAACGTTCATTTCGGCGCGAACCGAGCGGATGCCGGAGACGAGATCGATCAGCCAGTTGATCTCGTCGGCCGCAGCATTGTCCGCATAGGAGGGCGCCGGCCATTCGGCATGGCAGATCAGCGTGTCGCGATCGACGCCTTCGCCTGCTGTATGCGCCCAAAGCTCCTCGGTCATGAACGGCATGAAGGGATGCAGCAACTTGTAGATCTCTTCGAGAACATAGGCGCTGCAGGCTTGAGCCTCCTTCTTCGCGCCCTCGTCTTCACCGCTGAAGACCGGCTTCAGCAGTTCCAGGTACCAGTCGCAGACCTGATTCCACACGAACCGGTAAAGCGCCCCGGCCGCATCGTTGAAGCGGTAGGATTCGATTGCTTCCGTTACGTCACGTTCCGTACGAGCAAGCTCCGTCAGGATCCAGCGGTTGATCGTCAGCCCCGTCGCCTCCGGAACGAAGTTCGGATCGCTTTTGACGCCGTTCATTTCGGCAAAGCGCGTGGCGTTCCAAAGCTTGGTGCCGAAATTCCGGTAGCCGGCGATGCGGGCCGGATCGAGCTTAACATCGCGGCCCTGTGCAGCCATGATCGCCAGCGTGAAGCGCAATGCGTCGGCGCCGTATTCGTCCATCAGTTCCAGCGGATCGATGACGTTGCCCTTCGACTTCGACATCTTCTGGCCGTTCTTGTCGCGGACGAGCGCGTGGATATAGACGGTATGGAAGGGCTCGACCGGATTGCCGTCCTCGTCCTTCATGAAGTGAAGGCCCATCTGCATCATGCGAACCACCCAAAACGGTATGATGTCGAAGCCTGTGACGAGAACGTTCGTCGGGTAGTATCGCGCCAGTTCCGGGGTCTGCTCCGGCCAGCCGAGAGTGGAGAAAGGCCAGAGCGCTGAGGAAAACCACGTGTCGAGAACGTCCTCGTCGCGCGTCAGGATTTCGCCCGGCTTGAAGTTTTCCAAGAGGTCCTCGACATAGGCCTTCATCGGGCCTTCGTGCGAGAGGTAATGCTGGATGGCAGCCTGCAGCGCCTCTTCCTCGGTTTTCTCAACGAAGACCTGGCCGTCCGGACCGTACCAGGCCGGGATCTGATGGCCCCACCAGAGCTGGCGGGAAATGCACCAGGGCTGGATGTTCTCCATCCATTGGAAGTAAGTATTCTCCCAGTTCTTCGGAACAAACTTGGTGCGGCCTTCACGGACCGATGCGATGGCAGGCTTCGCAAGAGTCTTGTTGTCCACCCACCATTGTTCGGTCAAACGCGGCTCGATCGGCACCCCGCCGCGGTCACCGTGCGGGACCGTATGTATGTGCGGCTCGATCTTGTCGAGCAGGCCCGCTTCCTCGAAAATCTCGACGATGATCTTCCGTGCCGTGAAGCGATCCTGGCCTTCCAGCCGGTCCCAGGCACCATGCAAGGCGGCCGGATGGTCGAGACCTTCCAGGAAGTCCTCGTTGTCCTTGATCGTAACCGAAGCATCGGTATTGAGCACGTTGATGGCACGCAGGCCCGTGCGCTTGGCAACGTCGAAATCGTTGAAGTCGTGTGCAGGTGTGACCTTGACGGCGCCGGTGCCGGCCGTCGGATCCGCGTAGTTGTCGGCAACGATCGGAATCTTGCGGCCGACGATCGGCAGAATGACGTGTTTGCCGATGATCGACTTGTAGCGCTCGTCTTCGGGATTTACCGCGACGCCAGTATCGCCGAGCATGGTCTCGGGCCTCGTCGTCGCAACAACCAGATAGTCGCGCGTTTCGAAGTCTGTGGGCTTACCTTCCTCGTCAAAGGCAACGGGATGCTGATAGCTAACGCCCTCTTCAAGAGGATAGCGCAAATGCCAGAGATTGCCTTTGACCTCAACCTGCTCGACTTCCATGTCGGAGATCGCCGTCAGAAGCTTCGGGTCCCAGTTGACGAGGCGTTTGTCCTTGTAGATCAGACCCTCTTTATAGAGCGTGACGAAAACCTCGAGAACCGCCTCGGAGAGCCCGTCGTCCATCGTAAACCGTTCGCGCGACCAGTCGCAGGAAGCGCCTAGGCGCTTCAGCTGGTTGAAGATCAGGCCGCCCGATTCCGCCTTCCACTCCCAGACCTTCTCGATGAAGGCGTCGCGGCCCATCTCGCGCCGGCCCGGCAGTTGCTGTTCCATCAGCTTGCGCTCGACGACCATCTGTGTGGCGATGCCCGCATGGTCCATCCCCGGCTGCCAGAGCACGTCCTTGCCGCGCATGCGCTCAAAGCGGACCATGATGTCCTGCAGCGTGTTATTCAGCGCATGTCCCATGTGCAGCGAACCGGTCACGTTCGGCGGCGGGATGACAATCGTGAAGGTCTCGGCGCCGGGCTTCTTGTTGGCGCCCGCGCGGAACGCATCGGCCTCATCCCATTTCGCGGCGATTTTCGGTTCGACTGCGGCGGAATCATAGGTCTTGTCGAGCATTTTATGACCAAACTTCGGGGTTTTAGGATGGGGGTTGTAAATAGGATGGCTGACGGCAAGTCAATAAAAAAGCCGCCCCGGAGACCGGAGCGGCTTGTTCGATAAAACCGGTCCCGGTCAGCGGCGCGGGCCGCGCGCCACGCGTTCGATTTCTTCGCGCACCAGCCGTTCGACAAGCGTCGGCAGATTGTCGTCCAGCCACTCGCGCAGCATCGGGCGCAGCATGTCCTCGGCAATCTCGTCCATCGAGCGGCGCTCGGCGCCATCGATCGCAAGCGCAAGCTCCTCGAACGAGCGTGCAACCTGCAGGCCGGCACTCTGTGAAATCAGGCTCTGGCCTTCTTCGGCTACATTCGGCAAACGGTCTTCTTCAGCGTCGGCCGCCAGCGGGACGGCAGCCGGCTGCGCCGCTTCTGCGGCGGCTGGCTGCGGAATGCCAACGCGTTCTGCCTGCGCAACGACCGGGGCCGGAATTGCGGCCGGCGGCGGAGCACTAAAAGGCGCTGAAACAGCTTCCACCGGATGGCGGGCGTCCTGTTCGGGGGATCCGGCCGGTTCCGGCTGACGAAAGACCGGCGGCGCTTCGCGCTGCGGTTGCGGTGCGGTACGCTCCGAGGCGGCACGAACCCGGGCAGCAACATCGGCAAGCGACATCGCCCGCGCCGGCGCCGGCGCTTCCGCTTCGCGGCTGCCTGCCGAATTAGCCGCAACGAAACGCGGGTCGGACATCATCATAGGCTCGGGGAACTCGACGTCAGCATAAGTCTCGTCGACCGTCAGATGGATGTTGGAGTCGATCTCCTCGTCATCGGCGCCGTAGACAGGCGGTAGGGACGGTGAAATCGCCCTGCCCGCGCCCGGCTCATTGCTTTCGATGATCTGGCGGATCGAGGCCAGGATCTCTTCCATGGACGGTTCACGCACTACGCTTGGCTGAGCCATATCTATCCCCGTTATCCCTGCAACAAGATCGGATTGCGTGGAGTGGGCATCCGAATCACCCAGACCTTAGAATACCCCAGACATGAAAAAAATCAGCGCGAATCAAATGAATGTGCCCGTGCACAGTTTTGTTGCGGCAGTCTAGGCCAGCGCCGCTGACGCTTTTGCGACAGGCGGAAAACAAAACGGGCGCCCCGAGGCGCCCGCTTCGTAAATCCTGAAAATTGCGGTCAGAAGACGAACTCTCGAACCTTGGCAAAGCCCGGCAACGGCTTGACAGAAGCATTGAAGAACACGTTTTCCGAAACAGCGCCGTTTTCGCTGAAGAACACCTTGGCGCGGGCGGCGTTGCCGTAGCCCTGAACGGTGACAAGACGGCCGCCCTCGGCGAGCTGGCCGAGAAGGGCCGCGGGGACCTCCTCGACGGAGCCATTGACGAAGATCAGATCGTAGGGCGCGCCGGCACTGTTGCCCTGTTCCAGCGCGCCGGTTATGACGGAAACGTTGGCGTAGCCGGAAAGATTCTTCTTTGCTTCGGCTGCAAGCGCTTCGTCGCATTCAACCGCAACGACCGAACCGGCAAGCATGGCCAGCAGAGCCGAGGTGTAGCCCGTGCCGCAGCCGACTTCAAGGACCGCATCGTCCGTGGTGATGGCAGCGAGTTGCAGCAGCTTTGCCAGCGGCGAAGCTTCCATCAGGAAGCGCGCCGACTTGCCGCCCGCTGCGGGTGAGATTTCGACATCGTTGTCGATATAGGCCAGAGCCTTGGATTTCTCCGGCACGAAGGCCTCGCGCGGCACTGTCAGGAAGGCCGTCAGCACGGAATGCGACGTGACGTCCGTCGTACGGATCTGGTTGTCGACCATCTTTGCGCGTGCTGCTTCGAAATCCATCATATCCTCTCGCCCGTTGAACGCGGCATTGTCACCCGTCCTCTTAATCTCCGCGGCGTGCGCTTTCAAGGCACAGTAAGCAACTGCGGCAAGAATCCTCCCGCTTGAGCCGGCAGCCGTCCGACGCGGCCATGACTGCAACTCTTGTTTGGAATAAAGAGGTGGTTTGTGGTATTCTTACAACCGGAGGAAATGGAGGAGGTGCAGGCCATGTCTGCCTTTTTCGAGTATCTCACGCTGTTCGACTTCTTCATCATCGCAGCGCTCATCGCCATATTCTGCTGCGGGCTGCTGGACAGCGAGACGACACGATAGCGTTAGTGCACTCAGAGCTGCGAAGTGCAGCGCGCCGGAACGCCGCACTATGCATATAACTGCGCGCAAGCGTCGCTCATCGACCTCGACAGCGCTTCGAATTTGACGGCCTGCCATCCCCGATAGTCTTCGATCAGGCGGGCGGAAATCCAGAAATTCTCGCCATATTGTGATCCGTCCCAGCCGATGTCGCCGAGGGCTCTCGCACGGTTCAGCACCCTCACGATCTGCGTGCGCGAGACATGGTAGCGGCTTGCAAGATCTCCCGGCCTCAGTTCACCAACATAGCAGCGCTCGGAAAGCGTATTGCCCGAGGGAAAACGGGCCACCAGGTCATGAACCACATTGCTGCCGAGATTGGTGAACGTGAAGGTCTTCACGCTTTCCGGCGGATCGTTCCAGCGCGGATCGGCGATAAGTGCCCGGGCAGCGGGCGGATGGGAATAATAAAGCAGTCGCGGGTCGGCCTGGGAAAGAGCAAGCCGCTCTCCCCCGTCCAATCTGTCCAGCGATGCCATATGGCTGTCGAACCAGTTGCGGATAAGACGCTCCGCCGCTTCGGAAATCGCCAGCGGCCGCAGTCTCTTGTCGTGGCTCTCCCGTTCGGTGAAGAGCTTGTACTGGCGCATCTGCGCTATATAGGAGGCGATCGTATTCTTGCTTGCAAATCTGTGTAGCGGCGCGAACTCGGTAAGACGCGTCACCGTCAGATCCTCGCGGCTCGCATCGGTCCGACGCTCGAAATAGAAGGCGAGCGCGGCCTGGGCGACGAGCCAACGACGCAGATCAGACGTATAGCGCACCGCGCGCGGCGCCTCATGATAGATGGCTATCAGGCGGCTCGCCGCCTCCGTCAGCGACATTGCAAACAGCGGCGACGCCAGAAGCTCCCTAACGCTATAGCCGGACGGAATGCGCGCGTCCTGTCGAATTTCCTGTTCAATGGCCGGCATATCGGATCACAGCGGACTGATTTCGGCAATTCAGCCAGACCGCAGCGCCCGGCTTTTGCCTTGGAGGTATACTCCTGGAGAGGCTCCCTCATTTTCCAAAAATATGATTGTTTGTCAAATAATTGCTTGGCGGACGGTGCATTCATCCGCATTAAAAACCTGATGGTTTCGAGCTAATCCGATTGCGAAGTTTCCTTCGAGACCAATCCGCTATATCTATTAGCATTCACGAATAGATGGAGGGGAAAATGAAACGCACGATGAACATTCTTTGCGCATCGGCAGTTCTGTTCTCGGCTGGCTTCGCGCCGGCAGAGGCTGCAATGAAGGTCGTAAAGCAAAAACCGACCGTTTCATCATTGGCCCCAGGCGAGGCCGTTCTATACGACGACAAGAGGTGCCCGGCCGGCATGATCGCGAGATACACCAGAGCAAAAAATCGGGATGAAATTAGACGCGGCCAATGCGTCCACCAGTGAACCGTCACTTGCGGCAAGAGCTTGCCAACTCGCTTAGACACCTTCCCAAATTGTATCTAACGCCGAAATGTCAAAGCATTGAGAAGTTTGGAGGCCTCGCCCGGAATAACCAGATTTAGCACTGCCACAATTGCCTGAAATAAAATCCTCTGAAAATCAACGGCGGCTGCCACACCCTGCCGCACCTTATCGCCTATTCTATCTCGTAAAATCCCGGCATTCTCCTCCGGCTTCACCGTTGGACATGGCGTTGGCTGCCCCCCCGAGACGGACAATCATCCTTGATGATCTGCCCGGGGCCTGATGGCTTCGAGTGAACCCGCCTCACGCTGCGGGATATCGAGGATCGTTCCGGGCTTGCAGGCCCTATAGGTCTTATGCAGTAGCAACTTAGTAATAGGTGTTCCTTTCCATCGTTTCGGCTTTCGATGATACTCGCCTAAGCAGAGACACGGAGTGACGGATGGGAAACTTCGGGCCCGTGATAATCGCAAACATTCCGTATTCGGATTTGGAAAAGCTCTCAAATTCCGTGAAGAAGTGCGCGGGCGTTTACATACTCAAGGCACCAAGCGGCGGACCAGGAACGCCTGCGGTCGACGCTCACTGCTGGTTCCCATCACTCGATGACAGCATCCAATTCGAGCGCGAATGGGCGGCGTCCCACGACGACTGAGACAACGTTGGTCACTCCATCGCAATTTTGGGATTGCCGTTGACGACGCGATACTGCTTGCCATTGGCCTTGACGACGAGATCGCCGACGGCCGGCGCGATCGCGAGCCCCACGGACGAGAATGTAAACCTGCACGTCTCCGGCCGGAATGACGGTCCCGTCGATCTCGCGCGCCGTTTATTCCATCGGCACGAGCTTGGCCGTGGACGGGTTTTTCGATCGGATCGCCGCCCAACGACTGATCTGGAGGCGTGACGCGCGTAACGGTGCCGCTCTGGCCGAATTTCAGATCAGGCGTTCAGCGGTGACCCCAAGCGCCTATGGTTAAACTGTTCCATATTGCACCGCATATTAAAATTAGCAGTTGCTTGTGAACCTGCGAAATTGTGGCATCCTGCAAGCGATCAAAAGGGGGTCCCATGACTGCCAAGCTATACATTATAGGTAGACCACAACCGATACGCATGAACTGCCGGCAGATCGTCGATGCTGCCATGCTTGAATTGATCGAAACGCTGCACTCACAAGGCCTTGGACGGGCTGAGGTGGCCCTCGCCCTCGCCGACGCATCCGAAGATTACGTCATCAGGCTCGCGAGTGAGGCGGCTCACAGGGCCTAGACTACGAGCGCGCCCGACGGGATCGGACACAGGAACGGCCAGAGCCGCCCCTCGATCCTCGTCACGACCGGTGGCGAGCGCAACGATGTCGGCGATGTCCGTTGAAGCAGAGGTTGGATATTCGAGCGGGACGCTAATGACGATGCCCTCGCCGGTGATCTCGTATCCAGTCTGGCCTACGGCGTAGTTCTTTCAGTTATCCGCCGGGACCATTTCCGGCGGGTGCTCATTCCTCACCGGCCGGTCAGCACTCTTGAGCGTGTCCTCAACAAAGACCTCGGCGCCCGCGCAATAGACGCGCACCGCGCTCATGTCCGGTTTCCCACATCGGACCCAGATCGGTCTGGATGCCTGTACGGGCGATGCGAGCGTCGGCAACAACAAGGTAGCCGTCATCGCGCCGGCGCGTTCCCGCGACGGTTACAGCGTCGGCAAAATTCATTGTGGAACCCGAGGTTAGCGGCGTAGCCGGGCACTATCCCAATGGATAGGCTCGATATACACACGCACGATTCATTTTTTGATGGCCAAGTGCTTTTCTTTAGATGCTTCAAGAAGGAGGAATTTCCCATGGAAGCCAACAGGTATAACGCTCACAAGAACCTCAACATCTATTGGTCGGTGTTCGATGAAGTTACCGGGCAGAAAGCGGTGATCAACGGATTTGTCATGGACATGCTCACAGCCGAGCAGGCCGAGGAGTTGGTCGGAGCACTGAACCGCGAGATAGATCAAGAATTTCTTCTGGCTGCATGACACCGATGACACCGAGCATCAGACCTCGCTGACGCTCGCAAGACAGTCGTCGATCACTTCCTTAAGCACCTCCGGTCGAAGCGGGATCTCGCCCTGATAGGGTTCGACGGTCCCGAGTTCCGGTGCATCACCGTCGTAAGAAATGGTGATATGCGGCTGGCACTCGGCGTAATCCCAGCTCGCGCCCCTCTCTCCACCATCTCCTCGTGCTGGCAAATGAGCTTGTTCGACGCAAACAGCAACGCGCGAGCCTCTCAGAACCGCTCCATCAGCCGCGGTCAGATACCGGAGCGACGGAAGACCAGTCGGCGCCTGCCGGGCGCAACATTGATCAGAAGCCGGTTGATCCGGCCATCTGTCACCGCTTGCCAGGTGGTCGCAGATCGCGTCAAGATGCCACCCGCGAACAAACGTCGAGTTCGGCTCTACCGCATGCCATGCCTCGTGAACGAAACCAGCCAGGGATTGGCAGCGCGCCCGTAAGCGCTCCGCATCCTTGGCGGTGCGGTCTATTTCAAGAGCCGCCGCTCTCCCATCCTCTGCGCCGCAATAGCCCTCATCATCTCCCGGTGGCAAGCAGGCAAAGATGGCTTCGGGTGCATTGAGTTGCTCTTCCGATACGTTCGTTAGATCGACGGTCTGGATAGGTCCGCCACCGCGGCCGGTGTGTCGAATACTGGCGAGCTTGGCATTGCATATAAGGCGCTGCATCCTTCGCGATCGACGCTGCAGCATGCCGAGCGCGCACGTAGGCAGACTGTGGAAAAAATTAACTCGGATAGAATCGGTTCAAAGCTGCCGCCGCTGAAGGACGGTGGAACGCATTTCAACGCCTCGTTTTGGTATGGCGGAACGGTTCAAGTCAAGATTGACACCGAAAAAAGCTGCAGCAAAATCAAGCACTTACAGGTGACTTAAAAGTTGATTGGAGGCCTCGCCCGGAATTGAACCGGGGTACAAGGATTTGCAGTCCTCTGCGTCACCACTCCGCCACGAGGCCATCGTTAAGCGTTTTATGCTGTGGTGGCGCGGATTTAGAATGATCCTAGGAGAAGCGCAAGGGGGTTCATTCTGAATACGGTCCTTTTTTCATTCTGAGTAACCGTTTTCCGAATGTTCTCGGACCCCGCAGAGTTGACCGCGGGGTTTTTCTTTAACGGACAGCGAGATTTTTACTGGCAGATGCCGGCGGCATTTTTAACTTGACCCGGTGCGCAGTCGGACGACTCTTGCTTGCCTTGGGAATCCTTGTCTTTGTCGGACGAGCTTGGCCCGGAGGTTGAAGTGCCAGATCCGGTACCCGAACCTGAAGTGTCGCCGGATTGGCCAGAACCACTAGTTCCACCAGAACCGCCAGTCCCACCCGAGCCGCTGGCCTGAGCCATTGCCGAAGTTGCAAGGCCGATCGAAAGTGCAAAGACTGTAATGAGTTTCAGAAGCATTGGTTGATCCTCCATTTTGAGCTTCGGTTCTGATCCACCAAACCTCGGCGAGAGGAACAGGTTCCTGCCAATTGTTTCACTCTATCTGATAAATCTCCGCATTCTCGTCGGGCTCACGCAGCCCCTTGTATGATGACTGCCGCAGCTTGCCGTCATGAGTCCAGGCTCGATATTCGACCTCGGCAACCAGCGCCGGCTTCACCCAGACGATATATTTTCGGCAGCGATGGCCGTACGGCGATCATCCTTAGCGGATGCATCGAATATGCTTTTGAGGGCGAGAAGCCTGTCAGCAGCCGTCCATTCGGCTTTCTCGGCCACCTTGTTCTTGATTTCGTCAACACGGCGGCTGATGTTGACATTTGTTGACAACCTAGAGCGGCGGCCCAGGGGGGAGGCCTATACGGTCCACCCCGTCGATCTCGCAAGTATAGCGAGCCGAAGCGCTTGGTTCCTTGGGTTCCCTACATTAGCCTAATTGCCATGTTCATCGTATTTTGCGTCATTCTTCTGTCGCCTCTTCGAGCGTGAGGGTTGACTCGCAGGCCGTCTTGCCTTTCGCCAACTCCCTGGGCGAACTTCTCATGCCGTGCGCTTTTCAGGACGGGCACGGGTTAATCTTGAGAGGACCGTCATGGAAGACGACGAAAGAACAACGATCTCTGCCGAATACCAGGGCGACGATATCGTCGTGATGTCGAAAGACCCGCTGATCGGGAAGCTTGAGCTCATGACTGAGACCGACGAGGTCGTGGAAGTGAGGATCGACCGCGATACTGCAGAAGGTTTGCTATCGGCGCTGGTGCCGTTTCTTGCTCACGGTGAAGGCGACGAGGCTCCGAATTTCTCGACTGTCCAATGATCTTGTCGACCACGCCACGCTGCGGCCATCGCATTTCGCGACACGAATTTTCTACAATATCCAGCACAGGAGCGTGACTGCCACCACGATGCACATCACCAGCAGCGTGCCGCGCTCGACCATCCCGCTCATCTCGGCCACCATGCCGCGATAGATGACAGTGCGAACATCATCGCCACCAGAGCGAGATAGACGGTCCATGCAGCAGCGTTGCGGACAGGACGAGGTAGGCGAGCCAGACGATCTTGCAGACGATGTGGAGGGCTTGGTTCTGGGCGAACGTCGTCTTGCCGCTCACCTTCGCCTCGTCGATTATCGCGTGCGCCGTCCATTCGATCAGACCTAGCCAGACGCTCCCGGTGACCACTGTCACGCCGGTGCCTTGAATGCCGGAGTGTGCGATCAGATGATAAACGCGCAGCGGGCCTGATTGTTTGGCGTCGGATAGAATCGCACAGCCAAATGGGCGCCGAGCAACATCAGCGCCAGCATCAGAATATTTTCGATCGTCGTCTCTCAACCTGTGAATAAGTCGAATAATCGGTAAACCGCGTGCAAAGCCGTTCATGTTGTTGAACTGCACTTGCGACTCATGGGTGTTCATTATCAATTGCTCATGCAACCAGCAAAGGAACGGCTATGGCACGCTACATTGCAGTTTACGATATCGCCGACACCTATCGAGATCCGCACGCCGCGTTTATCGCTCAAGCGGAGAAAATTGGATGGTCGACTTGGGTATGGGCGCTTACCGCGAAGAAATGGTATAAGCTACCCAACACCACCCTGATCGGCGACTTCCAAGATCGCGACGCGGCACAAGCAGCATTCAACGCCGCAGCAAAGGCCGCCAGAGCTGAGAAGGGTGAGCTTACGGTCGAGAAGTATTTTATCGCCGACTGGGGCTCAGCCACATTTGACTCTGATGTTAAAGCCGACCCTGCGAAATGATCGCTCGTTCGGTGCCCTTAGACATAGGTGACTGTTGTCATCACCCCGGAAGCCGCCGTGTGTTGTAAGGCCTCCGAGGTGATATCCGCGTGGGTGATGCAAAGATAGGCCAGATCGGCGTCAGCACGGCAGAGAAGACCTACGAAGAGTTCGGCGGCACTCGCATGGGCGAGAAGGTCGTCACCTATTGCAAGGTCATCTGGAAGCATGAAGCCTCATCACCCGGAACTGTTTCGGCAGGATACGCCGAACCCATGGGACGGCGTCACGCTTAAGCTACGGAAGAAAAACACCAAGGGCCATGTGGATCGCGAGGCTGTCTATTCCTTCGCCAATGGCGCTATCGAGAAAGGGCGTGGGGAATTGGCGGCAGCCGCGGTGCTGGCCTTCGAATGGCTCATGCGCCCGTCCTCGATCGGCGCCGGCTATGCCCCATGGACCGGCTACCCCGCCTCCGCTCATCCGGACAAGATTCGCCTGAAGCACAGGAAAACGGATGAGCTGGTGCTTCACCCGCTCGAATATGTCGACGAGAAAGACGGGGAACTGGTGAGGCTCTATGCCGACGCCGAAGACATTTTGCTCAAGACGCCGAGATACGGCACATCAATCGTCTGTAAGAAGAATGGCCAGCTATTCGGGGATGGTACATTCCTCGCCCACAAGGTCCGCGAGAGGGCGGATTTGTTGCGCGACGAAGGAAAGCTCAGCGCGAAGGCATTCAGCCTGGACATGTGCCGACACGGCGGCATGACAGAATTGGAGGAGAGCAGCCTTACCGAGGGACAGGGTCGAGCGCTCTCAAAGCACAAGACTGCGGCGGTCTACCGTGGCTATGCGAAAGAGACGGAAAAGCACGTCCTGGAAGCCACGAAGAAGCGTTTCGGCCATTCTGAACAGCCGAAAATTATGAATGAAATCAAAGGCAGTAAAAAAGAGAATGGGGCCTGATATGACGGCTCTTATTCAGAACGGTCATTGGATTTGCTGTGGATTTGCAGTCCTCTGCGTCACCACTCCACCACGGGGCCACCGTTCTTCACACGCTCTTTTCCTTGGCTGCTCGATCAGCCTGTGGACGTGTTCCGTCGGTGCCACCAGATGGAGAATCGGCGGCGCCATCTGCGGGCGAACGGCAGGTCGTGCGAGAGAACGATGAAGCCGAGCGGTATCATCCAGAAGCCGAGAACAGGCAGAAAGCCCAGGATACCGCAGAAGATCAGCAGGACGCCTATGAACACGCGGGCAATCCGCGAGCGCGGTAGAGGGATGTGCAGGGAACCGAGAACGAGCTTTCCCGTTGTATGATCGATGCCGAAGCGCTTTTCGCGCGGATTTCTGCTATTGTCTTTCCCGTTAGTCATGCACAGGAGATGGGAACAAACGCCGCAAATGCAAGCGGATGTCATTTTTTTGAAAAAACTGCTTGGCAAATCGAACAAGCATTTGTATTAGCCCACTCACGCCGCGCCAAGCGGTGATCCCTGGTAGCTCAGCGGTAGAGCATTCGACTGTTAATCGACAGGTCGCCGGTTCGAATCCGGCCCGGGGAGCCAGATTTAAGGATAGGCGCCTGTTTTCGTAGATTTTTCCGAAACAGGCGCTTTCTTCCCTACTTCCCACTTTTGTTTGCCTGTGGATCAGTCTCCTTTGCCGGGAACTGCTAGCGCGGCCATCTGCCCCACCAGATATTCTGCGAGCGTGCTCGGCGACGGGATATAGATGAAGCCGGATAAAACTCCGCAATCTGTTGCAAGAGATGGATGTCCGGCTGGCTCGGGCGGAAAATGCTATCACTCAAGTCGACGGCAAAGCTGGGCCGGCTAACAGCGTGGTGCAGCAGTTGTTCAACCTGCGGGCAGAAGTTCGAAGACGTCTGAACAAAGTCGACGCGCTGCGCGCGGCGGATATTGCCAGTCTAGAACATCACATCGATCGTCTTCGAGAGGTCGCCGGGGATCGTCTCCATGCCTTCGGCCATTCAGCACCGATTAGCGAACCTCTTCGTTCGATCTTTCACGACTCAATTCAATCGGCTTCGTGAACCTTAGTGCCGGAATCAAAATCGGCTTGAACCAACTGGGGCGGACGATGTTCTCGATGCGTTGCTGGGCCAAAGCTGGCCGCTTTTCAATTTGGCTTTGAAGGTGACCGTATCGTCGTCGTCGACCAGCCGCTACGAGCTACGGAGCGAGAACGAGACATTGCCGCTGCAGCGCTCGATGCCGCGGTCGAGCAAAGCGTCTACGTCGGTGAGCAACTCTCACAGTCTATCTGCTCTCTGAGGCTTCGGGACGCCTTCAGGATGCTCCAAGGCAAGCTAGAGGCTCGTTCCAGCATAATCCAAATCGGAATGTTCAATCAGACTTGCGGTCGCGTCCTGCGCGGCGATGTCGAGGAGCTTTCCTCAACTCTGTTCGAGCTCTTGCTTTCGCACGTGGAAATGATCTTCGTGGCAATAGCGCAATTACTGGAGGATGTTCTGCGAAAACGCCGTCGACCTCGATCGCGATTCCATCTCCGCTCTTTCGCAAAGCACGATTGCCCTGTCACGCAGCCTGAAAACGAGGAGCGACGCTACACGCGAGGTTAGTGAAGCTCTGGATATCGTGGTGGGATGGGCGAAACAAGAAGGCAGACAAGAGAGACGTGCTCGCACTGACAAGCACGCTTCAAAATTTCTGGTCGCTGATAGCGAAGTCGGCCTTGGCGAAAGAAGTCGCCAGCGAAGGGAGAAAATTTGTCGCTAAGGCGATTATCGGATTACTAGCGGCGACGACCGCCGGCACCCTCGCGGCGTTCGGGAAGGTTCCTGGTGCAGAGTGGATCGAGACGACCGTTTCGTAAGTCTTCCGGCGACGGGCCGCCGTCCAGCAATCCGAAACTAGTATGCTTGTCACCGTCCTCCGGCACGGGCTGACGACTCGCACAAAGGATGATTTGCTCAAACGGCAGAAAACCCGCCGGCTGGTGACACCGACGGGCTGGGCTGAGGGTAACCGTTTTAGATCGTCGCTTTTTCCCTGACGTGCGAGCGCTACCGACTAGAAATCAAAATAGAGGGTCACTCCCGACCGCCGGTGGTAGCGGTAATAGTCAGGATAGCCGCCGTAGTACCGAGGATAGCCATAGTACCTCGGATAATAGCCATAGTACCTCGGATAACTGCGGTATCCATATGGGCGAGAGTAGCAGTTGCCGTAGTAACGGCAGGAACGGTAGGCGTACCGCCGGTTCCAATAGCGATCCGAACGCCAATGACCGTGGTGCCGTTTTTTGACCTGCACGACATCGCCGGTCTGCACCTGTTCTGCTTTCGGCACGTAGATCGGCGCAGCGTTTAGCGGTAGGGCGAAAGAGGCAGCCAAGACTACAGCTGCGAGGGCGGATAAGAGTTTTTTCATCATGAACTCCTCCTCGCTATCTACATTGAACCATCGCGCCTGAACCACCGATGAACGTTGCGTGTGCGGCGACTTGCGCTTAGCAGAGTCAACCGGCCGGCGCACTGCTGCTGTGGGCGCACCGGCCTTTGGTGTTCAATTAAAAAGCCGCGCTCAACGAATAAATCGGAGCGCGGCCGCTAACCGCACCCCAGCCAGCACCATCTCATGCGGGCGGCCGCATTCGTGCCGACGGCCTGCCAGAACATCTTTGTCGGCGTTCGTCGTTTACGCCTTAAAAGTATCGTTGCAACCAACCTCGGTGCGACGCGTTCCTTCACGTGCGAAATCCGAGGATCAGTCATGAAACCCATCCTTTCCATTGCAGCCGTTACCTTGGCATTGACTGCCGGCGCAAGCTTCGCCCAGCAGGCCACCGACACCCCGCGGTCGCCAGACAGCGCAACAGCGGCGCCTGAACCCACTCCGCCCGGTCAGCAAGCAGCTCCCTCAAATGAGGATCGTCCTCGTTTTGGTTGGAGCAGGGGACGAATGCGTGATCGTCCGCCGCCTCCCCCATCAAAGGCCGCGCATTTTCACATTCAGGATGGAGACATTAAAATCGACATCAAGTGTGCCGATGACGAGCCGACAAAGGTTTGCGCCGACGTTCTCTTGCAAATGCTGGACAGATTGGAAGGGGCATCATCGTCCAGAGGCGATCGTGATGATTACCGGTAGGAACCTATCTCAGCATCTGCCCGATATCATGATCAACAAACCCTCTTCGCACATGCAAGCGATAACAGCGTTGAAGGGCGGTGTCGGTCAGGTCTTTGGTCCGAAGCTTACCCTCCCGGGCAAGGGCGACAGCGTGTGCTCTAAAGGAAGGATCCGTGCCACCGGTAAGACGAATCCGCTCGGCCCGATCATGGTCTCGTTTGCGCATCGGAGGCATCTATCTGGCGCAGTAGAAGAATAGAGGGGAATTGACGACACAAAGTTCGCGGTTTCGTCCGGCTCGGGGAGCCGGATTTCGTCAGTATCAACTAATCAACTGAATGAGCTGTTCTTTTTGAACCGCCTCCTATTCTTTGGCCGCAGGCTGCACTGAGACTCGTTCCCCAGTCACTCCGCAGGATGCGGTGTCGCCGGATGGTGACCGGACGAAGGGCGCGGATGCTTCCACCAGCGGGTGGAACGATTCACCAGCCGGAAGTAGAGGCCGTAGGGCATCAGCCGGAGGAGCTTCAGTATATAAGTGAAGCGCTTCGGAAAACTGACTTCGAAGCGATTGGATTTGAGGCCTGCCGCAATCTGTTCGGCGGCTTCCGCTGGCGACACGAGCGGCGGCATCGGGAAGCTGTTCTCGAGCGCCGCCGGCATATCGGCAAAGCCCGGGCAAATGATCTGGATGCGGATGCCCATCTTGTCGAGATCGAATTTCAGGCTTTCGGCCATGTTGATGAGGGCCGCCTCGGTGGCGCCATAGGCCGCGCTCGTGGGCAGGCCACCATAGCCGGCGGCGGAAGAGACGATGGCAATCTGCCCCTGCCCCTTGGCCTTCATGTGCCGGATGGCAGGCAGGAGGCAATTAACGACACCGCACAGATTGACGGCGAAGCTTTTCTCGAAATCCGCGCGGTTCAATTCCTCGGCATGCACAGGCTGGTAAATGCCGGTATTGAAGATCGCCAGGGCGAGCGCGCCGTGCTCGTATTCGATCGAGGCGAGTACATGCTCCATATCCTCGGGATCGGTCACGTCGCCATCGAGAACGACAATGCTGCCGGAAAGGCCGCTTGCTTCGGTCTGAAGTTCGGCCAGCTCTACATGATTGCCCGCGGTGACGGCGACTTTGTATCCCTCGCCTGCCAGTTTCAGCGCCAATGCCCGCCCGATGCCTGAATTCGCGCCGGAAATCCAGGTGATGCCATGTTCGGGACGGGCGACGAAATCACGCATGATTGACTTCCTCCAGACTGCCGATTCAGCACAAAACCAGGCCCGGAAGTTCCTCGCTGCCTCCCGGATTCATGCCTTTATCATGCTATTGTGGCTCATTTCAGCCGATCAGGCGGTCGCTCACCCCGCCACAGGATTTTGATGTGCTTGAAGCGGGCAGCCCGACGCAAATTGCAAGTCACGCCGGATTTTGAAAGCGGAAGTCTAATTTTATCGTCGCAGGCGGGGCCATGGAATAGCATTTCTTGCCAACCCAGCCTTGTGAAGGGAAAAGACCGTTCCTAAACTACCAGTTCCACAGAGGCAGATTCCATGACCTTCCACCCATCCGTCATCGAGGCGATCGGCAACACTCCGCTCATCAAGCTCAAGGGCGCATCCGAAGCGACCGGTTGCACCATCCTAGGCAAGGCGGAGTTCCTGAACCCCGGCCAGTCGGTGAAGGACCGCGCCGCGCTTTACATCATTCGCGATGCCGAGAAAAAGGGGCTGCTGAGGCCAGGCGGCGTAATTGTCGAGGGCACCGCCGGCAATACCGGCATCGGGCTGGCCGTCGTCGCTAACGCGCTCGGTTACCGCACCGTGATCGTCATCCCGGAAACGCAAAGCCAGGAGAAGAAGGACGCACTGAAGTTGCTCGGCGCCGAACTCGTCGAAGTGCCCGCCGTGCCTTACAAGAACCCCAACAACTACGTGAAGGTTTCCGGCCGCCTGGCAGAGCAACTGGCGAAGTCCGATCCGAACGGCGCTATCTGGGCGAACCAGTTCGACAATGTCGCGAACCGCCAGGCGCACATCGAGACCACGGCCGCGGAAATCTGGAAAGATACCGACGGCAAGGTCGACGGCTTCGTCAGCGCCGTCGGTTCGGGAGGCACGCTTGCGGGCGTCGCGGCCGGCCTCAAGGCGTTCCGCAAGGACGTCAAGATCGCCATCGCCGACCCTGAGGGGGCAGCACTTTACGAGTTCTACAAGAACGGTGAATTGAAATCGTCCGGCTCCTCGATCACCGAGGGCATCGGCCAGGGCCGCATCACGGCCAATCTCGACGGCTTCACGCCGGATTTCGCCTATCAGATTTCCGACGCCGAAGCGCTGCCCTATGTCTTCGATCTCGTGGAACACGAAGGGCTCTGCCTCGGCGGTTCGACGGGAATCAATATTGCCGGCGCGGTACGCCTTGCGAAGGATCTTGGCCCGGGTCACATCGTGGTGACGATCCTTTGCGACTACGGCAACCGCTACCAGTCAAAACTTTTCAACCCCGATTTCCTGACCTCAAAGGGCCTGCCCGTTCCCACGTGGCTGACCACTTCGCAGGACATACAGATACCCTACGAACCAGCAGCGTGAGATCCATGCCAGTCAATGCCCTCTATCGTGACGATTTCTATCTATCGACATGCGAGGCGGTGGTCACCGCCATCCACGAAGGCGGGGGCATCGAGCTGGATCAGACCTGCTTTTATGCAGCGTCGGGCGGCCAACCGGGCGATACCGGCTTTCTCGAGCGCGCTGACGGTTCGAAGATCGAACTTGGTCCGACGAAGCACGGGGCGACCAAGGATATCGTCGTCCATGTCCCGTTTCCGGGCCAGCCGCAGCCGGTGATCGGCGAAAGGCTCGTCCTGCATGTCGACTGGCCACGCCGCTACCGGCTGATGCGCATGCACACAGCCTGCCACCTGCTTTCGGTTGTCTGTTCCTATCCGATCACGGGTGCCGCTGTTGGCGAGGACGAGAGCCGCGTCGATTTCGACATGAGCGAGACGATCGACAAGGACGAGGTGACGGCGAAGTTGATGGGTCTCGTTGCCCAGAACTATCCGGTTTATGTCCAGTGGATCACCGACGAGGAGCTGGCTGCGAACCCCGGCATCGTGAAATCGAAGAACGTGCGCCCGCCGATGGGCCTTGGCCGCCTCAGTCTCGTCTGCATCGGGGAAAACTCGGCGATTGACAGCCAGCCCTGCGGCGGCACACATGTCTCCGAAACGCAGGAAGTCGGCCAGGTCCACATTGCCAAGATCGAGAAGAAGGGTAAGGAGAACCGCCGCTTCCGCATCCGCTTCGGCGTGACCGGCAATGACGCTTAAGACAATCAGGGAGAGATCAGAATGAGCGAAGAGAAGAGCCGTTTCGTCGTCTCGGCCGATTGGCTGCAGGGCGAGCTCGGAAAGCCGGACCTGCGCGTGCTGGACGCCTCCTTCTATCTCCCGGCGCAGAATCGCGACGCGGACGCCGAATATGCAAGTGGCCACATTGCTGGCGCGATCCGCTTCGACCAAGACAAGATCGCGGATCATTCCACCGGGCTGCCCCATACCATCCCCTCGCCGGATTATTTCGCCGAAGAAGCCGGCAAGCTCGGCATCAGCGAGACGGACCGTATCGTCGTCTATGATGGTATTGGCATGTTCGCCTCGCCGCGCGTCTGGTGGCTCTTCCGGGTCATGGGCGCGAAAAACGTCTTCGTTCTCGACGGCGGACTCGACGGCTGGAAGGCGGAGGGCCGTCCGCTGAAAACGGATGTCCCGAACTATAAGCCGACGACCTTCAAGACGAATTATGATGCAGGCCGTGTCGTTTCCCTCGAAACCATGCGAGACATCGTTTCCAGCGGCGCGCTGCAGATCGCCGATGCGCGCAGTGCCGGACGTTTCGCCGCCACTGAGCCGGAGCCGCGTGCCGGCATGCGCTCCGGCCATATGCCCGGCGCCCGCAGCCTGCCCTCCGGCGTTTTTGCCAATCAGGGCCGTTTCAAATCGCTGCCGGAACTGAAGCAGACCATCGAGGGTGCCGGCATCGACCTTTCGAAACCGGTCGTCACCTCCTGCGGCTCGGGGATTACGGCCGCGATCATCACGCTGGCGCTCGAATCGATCGGCCATACCGACAACAAGCTTTATGACGGCTCGTGGAGCGAGTGGGGCAGCCGCGACGACACCCCGGTGGTGACTGGCCCGCCCGACCCCATCAAGGTCTGAGACGCATCATGGCGAAGTCCCCCTCCTCGCTCACAGCGCATATCACCCGGCTGGAAATGACGGCGCCGCCCAAGGCAAGCCTACCGGTGCCGGTCAACATCCAGACGGCGATCATGCGTGCGCCGGGCATTCCGCTGCCATTCTACCGCTATCTCTACCGCCAGGTCGGCGCCCGCTGGCAATGGGTGGACCGGCTGCGGATGAGCGACGAGGCGCTTACGGAAACCCTGCACGACAAGCGCAACAATATCAGCGTGCTCTATGTTAACGGCGCGCCTGCCGGCTTCTACGAGTATTTCTGCGAGGACGAGGATACGATCGAACTTTGCCATTTCGGCCTGATCGAGCACGCGCTCGGCCTCGGCATCGGCAAGTGGTTCCTGCTGCAGGCGCTCTACGCGATCTGGACGCTGAACCCAACGCGCGTCACGACGACGACCAACAACCTCGACCATCCGCGCGCCCTGCAGCTCTATCAGATGTTCGGCTTCTCTCCTGTCTCAACCGGCACCGGCATCGTCCGGCCGCTCAGCGACAAGGAACTGCTGGAGATTGCCAGGAAGAGCTGAGCCGGCAGGAATCGGGTGGTTTCACCGGTTCGAAAAGCGCATTTCATGGCAATCACGAAGGAGATTTGCCATGCCAGCCATCCGTTTTTCCGCCATGCCGACCGCCGATGCCGAACACCTTTGGACCGGCGGGCGCGATGCCTATGACAATCTGCCGGAAACGATGGTTTCCGATGGACCGGGGCATCCCTGCCGTCATTGCCTGAAGAATATCGATGCCGGTGACTTGCTTCTTGTTTTCGCCTACCGCCCGTTTCCGGAATTGCAGCCCTATGCCGAGACCGGCCCGATCTTCCTGCACAAGAAACGGTGCCAGCGTTATGAAGCCGAGGAAGAGCTGCCGCCGGTGCTGACGACGAGCCGGGACTTTATCCTGCGCGGCTATGGCGAGAGCAATCGCATTGTCTACGGCACCGGGGCCGTCATCGCCACCGCCGATATTCCGGGTTATGCCGAAGAGTTGCTGAAGCGCCCGGAGATCGCATACGTGCATGTGCGCTCGGCGCGCAACAATTGCTTCCAGTGCCGGATCGACAAGCGAAAGGCGCCGGCCTTCTGCGAGCCCAGCGCCTTCATCTAACGCAGCGTGATGCAAATTACGCTACGTTCAATAAGCTTTCCGCTGCGTGGGCTTCATAACCCAACGCGTCGGCGACCGGCTTGTTGGTGATGCGGCCTCTGTGGACGTTGAGACCGTTGCGCAGATGCTTGTCCTCTGCAATGGCGCGCAGGCCGCGGTCTGCAAGCGCCAGGCCATGGACAAGCGTTGCGTTGTTCAGCGCATGCGCGGAAGTGACGGGAACCGCACCCGGCATGTTGGCGACGCAGTAGTGCACCACGCCTTCCACCTCGTAGGTGGGCTCGGAATGCGTCGTCGCATGCGAGGTTTCGAAGCAGCCGCCCTGGTCGATCGCGACATCGACGATGACTGAGCCCTTCTTCATGCCGGACAACATTTCGCGGGTGACGAGCTTTGGCGCGGCCGCACCAGGAATGAGCACGGCGCCGATGACGAGGTCGGCGGTGAAGACCTCTTCCTCCAGTGCCTGGATGCTGGAATAACGCGTGTGGATGCGCCCGCCGAAAATGTCGTCGAGCTGGCGCAGGCGCGGCAGCGACTTGTCGAGGATACTGACATCGGCGCCTAGGCCGGCTGCCATCTTGGCCGCATGCAGGCCAACAACGCCGCCGCCGATGATTGCGACCTTGGCCGGCAGCACGCCGGGAACGCCGCCGAGCAGGATGCCGAGGCCGCCATTGGCCTTTTGAAGCGCCGTGGCCCCCGCCTGGATCGACAGGCGTCCCGCGACTTCAGACATCGGGGCAAGCAGCGGCAGGCCGCCGCGCTCGTCGGTAACGGTTTCATAGGCGATCGCGGTGACGCCGGATGCGAGCAGGCCCTTGGTCTGCTCCGGATCGGGCGCGAGGTGGAGATAGGTATAGAGAAGCTGGCCGTCGCGAAGCTGCACCCATTCCGAGGGCTGCGGCTCCTTGACCTTCACGACCATGTCGCACTTCTCGAAGATATCCTTGGCCGAGGCGGCTATCCTCGCGCCAGCGGCGATATAGGAGGCGTCATCGGCACCGATGCCGGCGCCTGCCTTTGTCTCGACCCAGACATCATGGCCATGGGCGACATATTCACGAACCGAAGCAGGTGTCAGGCCGACACGATATTCATGATTCTTGATTTCCTTCGGGCAACCGACACGCATTCAGCGTTCCTCTCATTTTATGTCCGCTTCGGCGGAGCGTTATGGATGACCCGAATCCAACCACCGGACGCGCGAAATGTCCTTGCAAAGAGCATTTGCTTGAGAACTATTTTTCGAGGATTATTGCGGAAACAACCATATTTTCGAAGGTTCTTCGAATGTCTGAACTCGATACCATCGATCGTGCGATTCTGAAGGCGCTTCAGGCGAACGCCCGCATCACCAATGCCGATCTCGCGAACAAGGTGGGCCTTTCGGCGTCCGCCTGTTCCAGACGGCTCGACATTCTCGAGAAGAGCGGCGTCATCGGCGGCTATCACGCGCGCCTTTCACACAAGGCGCTGGACTACAAGATGATCGCCATCGTCCACATCTCGCTCTCCGGCCAGTTTGCGAAGACCCTTGCGGAATTCGAGGCGGCAGTGAAGCGCTGCCCGAACGTGCTCGTCTGCTATCTGATGTCGGGCGAGTACGACTACATTCTGCGCGTCGCCGCGCGCGACCTGGAAGACTACGAGCGCATACACCGCGACTGGCTCTCCGCCCTGCCCCACGTCGTCAAGATCAATTCCAGCTTCGCGCTCCGGGAAATCATCGACAGGCCGAATGTGGGGCTTTGAGGCCTTGCAAAGCGGCATGAATCCTGGCCTAGCTTCAATCGTATGCGGGCCTCTCCCGCCTTACGGCAAGGCATGAAATCCAAGACGCAAGGCTATATCTTCGTCCTTCTGGCGATCACCATCTTTTCCGTGCAGGATGGCATCTCGAAGCATCTGGCGAGCACCTATCCGCCGGTTTTCGTGACGATGATCCGCTACTGGGCCTTTGCAATTTTCACGATCCTGCTCGCGTCGAGAATGCGCGGCGGCCTGAAGGCGACCGTGCGTACGAACCGGCCCTTGCTTCAGGTCACGCGTGGCGTGCTGCTTGCCGCGCAGGTCGTGCTGGCGATCACCTGTTTCGCGATCATCGGACTTGCGCGCACCCAGGCGATCTTTGCCGGCACTCCGATCCTGATCGCCCTGCTTTCAGTGCCGCTGCTCGGCGAGCGCGTCGGGTGGCGCCGCTGGACGGCAATCTGCGCGGGGCTCGCCGGTGTCCTTTTGATCTTGAAGCCAGAAAGCGGCTTTTTTGATCCGAAACTTCTTCTTGCGGTCTTGGGCTGCTTCCTCTTTGCCTTCTACGTCATCGCTACCCGCCTCGTCAGCCGCGACGATTCGTCGATGACGAGCTTCTTTTATACGGGCGTCGCGGGCGGCATAACGATAACACTCATCGGTCCTTTCTACTGGACCCCGATGTCGGCCAGCGACTGGGGCTGGATGGCGCTTCTTTGCCTAACCGGCATCTCCAGTCACTATTTCCTGATCCGCGCCTATGACATGCTCGATGCCGCAGCCGTTCAACCGCTTACCTATCTGCAGCTCGTCTACGCCTCGATCATCGGCGTCGCCATCTTTGACGAAGCCCTGAGCCTCAACACGATCGCCGGCTCAGTGATCGTCGTCGCTGCCGGCATTTTCACCATCTGGCGTGAGCATGTGGTGGCACGCGGCGGCGGTGTGCGCAGGTAGAACCCATCTCTCGTAATTTAGCGATTTCTATCAAAGGATTTTCAATATTCTCGCGATACGCTACGCCAAGTATTCTATTGAGGGCTGCATAATGCGTAATCTGAATATCATTACTCGCAGGGCCGACCGCAAGTATTGCCGCATTTTCGGTAAGGTTCGCTATCTCAATAACGAAGTAGACGCTCGCATCCTTAATCTCTCGATAACGGGTGCTGCGGTGGAAATTCGAACGCCGCTTTATGCCGCATCGGGCAGCCGCGTACAAATCCTGGCGGAAGATCTTGGAACGCTGCACGGCATAATCCGGTGGAGCCACAATGGGCGTCTCGGTATCCAGTTCGACCCTAACTCCAACGCCAGGGCTCAGGTCGCATCCTACTTCCGTTTCTTCCACAAGGACGTGAAGCCGGTGTTAACGCGTTAACATCCAATACCGGTTTGTCATTTTCCGGATGCACTGGGGTGCAAATCATCCTAGGCTCGCCGCCGATTGAGCCATGCGTCATTTGCGAAGGATTGTTCAATGTCTTCCATTCTTGATTTGCACCCGATTACCCGCCGGTCATTGCTTGGCGGCATTGCCGCCACTTCGGCGCTTGTTCTGCTCCACCCCTTCACGGCGCGCGCGTCTGCCAATCAAGCGCATCTGCGGCTCATGGAAACCACCGACATCCATGTCAACGTTTTCCCATACGACTACTATGCCGACAAGCCGAACGACACGATGGGTCTGGCGCGCACCGCGACGATCATCGATAACATCCGCGCCGAAGCGGCAAACTCGCTCCTGATCGACAATGGTGACCTGCTGCAGGGCAATCCGATGGGCGATTACATGGCCTATCAGCACGGCATGAAGGATGGCGACGTCCACCCGGTCATCAAGGCGATGAACACGCTTGGCTATACTGTCGGCACGCTCGGAAACCACGAGTTCAACTACGGCCTCGATTTCATGTTCAAGGTGCTTGGCGGCGCGAATTTCCCGTTCGTCTGCGCCAATCTGACGAAGGGCCAGCTCGCCTCCGATCCGAAGAAGGACGATCTCTTCTTCAAGCCCTACGTGATCGTCGAAAAACAGATCAAGGACGGCGCAGGCAGCGAAAGCCCGGTCAAGATCGGCTTCATCGGCTTCGTGCCACCGCAGATCATGCTCTGGGACATCAAGAACCTCGAAGGCAAGGCGCAGACCCGCGACATCGTCGAGGCCGCCAGGGCCTGGGTTCCGGCGATGAAGGAGGAAGGTGCCGATATCGTCATCGCGCTTTCCCACTCCGGCATCGACGGCTCCGCCCCCTCCGAAAAAATGGAGAATGCCTCGGTGCATCTTGCCGCCGTGGACGGCATCGATGCAATCTTCACCGGCCATCAGCACCTTGTCTTCCCCGGTCCGAAGAGTTGGGACGGGATTGCCAACGCCGATCCGGTAAAAGGCACGTTGCATGGCAAGCCGACGGTCATGGCCGGTTTCTGGGGCTCGCATCTCGGCCTCATCGACCTGCTCCTGGAAAAGAACGGCAAGAGCTGGGCGATCGTCGATTTCACCGCCGAGGCCCGGCCGATCTATCACCGCGACGATAAGAAGAAGGTCGTCGCCGACGTGGGCGACAAGAAGGACGTGATCGAAGCCGCAAAGGCCGAGCATGAGGCGACGCTCGCCTATGTCCGCACCCCGGTCGGCAAGACGTCGGCGCCGCTCTATTCATACTTCGCCCTCGTTGCCGACGATCCCTCCGTGCAGATCGTCAGCCAGGCGCAGACCTGGTACATCAAGCAGATGCTGGCTGACACCGAATTTAAGGATCTGCCCGTCCTTTCTGCCGCTGCTCCTTTCAAGGCAGGCGGCCGCGGCGGCGCGGATTACTATACCGACGTTCCGGCGGGCGATGTCGCGATCAAGAACGTCGCCGACCTCTATCTCTATCCGAACACCGTGCAGGCAGTGGTCATAACCGGCGAGCAGGTAAAGAACTGGCTGGAAATGTCGGCCGGCATGTTCAACGAGGTGAAGCCCGGCGCAACGGATGCGGAATTGCTCAACGGTGATTTTCCGTCCTACAACTTCGATGTCATCGACGGTGTGACCTACCAGATCGACCTTTCGCAGCCGCGCAAATACGACAATGACGGCAAGGCGATCAATGAAACCTCTAACCGCATCCAGAATCTGCAGTTCGACGGCAAGCCGATCGACCTTACGCAGAAGTTCGTCGTGGTCACTAACAACTACCGTGCCGGCGGCGGCGGCAAGTTCCCGGAGATCGCAGCCGACAAGGTCGTCTTCCAGGCTCCGGACACCAACCGCGACGTGATCGTCCGCTTCGTTCATGAACAGGGCACGATCAATCCGTCCGCCGACGGCAACTGGACCTTCAAGCCGCTGGCGGGCACGAGCGCCGTCTTCCAGAGCGGGCCGAAGGCCAAGCGATTCCTGGCAGACGTCAAGAGCGTCAAGCTGGAGGATGCCGGCGAAGGCGCGGACGGATTTGCAAAGTTCAGGCTGGTCCTCTAGCCGATGTGAAAGCCGGGCGAGGCGGCAGCGCCTCGCCTATTCCGCTGCAAGCGGCAATTCCGGTCCGCGAATCTCGTTCAGCGCCGCCGTGAAATCGGCGTGGTTGGGGCATTGGGACAGCCTGGTGCGGAATGCATCGATCATCCACGCCGCAGCTGGGCCTGGCGGATTGGCAAGGCGGCGCATGGCATAGATCGGATACTCGCCTTGCTCATAGGCCTCAAGGTCGAGATGAACGAGTGCGCCGCTCATCAGGTCGTCACGGATTATCGATGCCGGCAGGCCGCCCCAGCCGAGGCCGCCGCGGATCAACGCGTGCTTGGTCGCGATGTCGCTGACACGCCAGGTCTTGTAGGAAAGCACGTTGAAATCGCGGCCTTTCGTCAGCCCGGACGCATCGGTGACGACGAGCTGTACTTCCTCGCGCACATCGCCAAGCGTCAACGGCCGACCTATCTGCGCTAACGGATGATTGCGCGAGGCCACCGGCATCATGAAGGAATGGCCGATCTTTTCCATCAGCATCGAGTCGTCCGGCTTCAGAACGGCTCCGCCGATGCCGATCGTCGCCTTGCCGCTCAGGACGGTCTCCATGACCATGCCAAGCTCGCCGACCGTGAGACTGAGCGCAACGGACGGAAATTGCTCACGGAATTCCCGCAGCACGTCCACCGTTGCCGGAGATGGCACCATGACACTGATCGCCACAGAGACCTCCGCTTCCAATCCTTCCTTCAGCCCTTTGACGCGGGCGCGCATCACCTGCAGATCGGTCAGCAGGCGGCGCGCATCTTCGAGCATGGCCTTGCCCGCATCCGTGAGCTTCGGCTGACGGGCGCCGGAACGCTCAAAAAGCGGCATCTCGAGCTGTGCCTCGAGGTTCGCGATCGTGTAGCTGATCACCGACTGCGCGCGGTTGAGCGCGCGCGAAGCGGCGGAGAAGCTGCCGGTTTCTGCCACGGTAAGGAACACCTGCAACTGATCCAATGTCGGGTTGGGAAGCATCTTCCATCCAATCTATCGATGATTTCGATCGACATTATCCCAGTTTTTTCGATAGGCGGCCAGTCCTATTTTTCCAGTGAAGGCGGCTCGAACCTCCCAAGCGAGCTCGCAGCACCCCCAATTCGAGAGGAAATTCTATTATGTCGTCCATCCTGCTCCTGACATCCAGCCCGCGCGCTGAATCGCTTTCGACCACCATTGCCACCGATCTTGCCGGCAAGCTTCAGGCCCAGAAGCCGGGCAGCGTCATCGTCCGCCGCGACCTCGCCGCCAACCCCCTTCCGCACATCGATGACCTGTTTACCGCCGCAATCCGCAAGCCTGCCGAAGACCGCACGGCGCAGGAAGCCGAAGCCGTGAAGACCTCCGACGCGCTCATCGACGAGTTGCTCGCCGCCGACACCATCGTCATCGGCACTGGTCTCATCAACTTCAATATCTATTCGTCGCTGAAGACCTGGATCGACAACGTCGCGCGCGCCGGCCGCACCTTCAAGTACACCGAAAGCGGCCCGGTCGGACTTGCAACCGGCAAGAAGGTCTATGTCGTGCTCGCCTCTGGCGGCGTCTACTCGCAGGGTCCTGCCGCTGGCATGAACCATGCCGTTCCGTATCTGAAGTCCGTTCTGGGCTTCCTCGGCATCACCGACATCGAAACCATCTATGTCGAAGGCCTCGCCTTCGGTCCGGAAGCTGCGGAAAAGGCGATCGGCGCCGCCAAGGCCCGTGCCGAAGAGATCGCTCTCGCCGCCTAAACGCTTAACGAAGCGGCCGGCTCTGTCCGGCCGTTTTTTGTTCCCCTGCGCCATACCCAGCGCGTCTGAGCTTGATATCCTGTCCGGAATACCTTTTCCGGCCGATTGCGGACGTTGTAGTTGCTAGGTTTGAATGACGCGCGGAATAGCGCGTTGGCAGCCCTCGTCACCACTGATTGGGCGGTGTCAATCAAGCCCCTCCCGTGCTTTCACTTTCCCGTTGGGTCCGCCTGATGAAGCGAGCATGAGGAAGTCGCTGGCGGGCCGCCGGGCGCGCGTGTCCGGACTCCTCTCTTGAACCGTCGGGTGTCTAAGCCGAAGCAAGGTTCCAATGGGCGGCGCAACGGGCCGATAGGCACTGCCAGGCCAGCACTGCAGACAAAGAACAGCCCTTCGAGCGCAATCCGGAAGTAACGTTCTGCCGCTCATGGCCCCATTGCATTCGTCGCATGTCGGGGCGAGCAGGCTCCGGAACCAAGCGTCAGATCAGCTGACTTTGACCAGGCCCGTACGACCGAAGACGCAATTCCGGCCATTCTTCTTCGCCTGGTAGAGCCGGTCATCTGCAGTTGAGAGTACGGTCATGAAGCTCACGCCATCTTCGTCGGCGGTCGCAACGCCGATGCTGACGGTGACGGGTCTTGCATCTGGTGTCCTGACGCTCGTCGCGATCGTCCATCGGAGCCGTTCTGCGACCAACAAGCCCTCCTCATGGTCCGTGCCCGGGCAGATTGCAACGAATTCTTCGCCTCCAAAGCGGAACACCCTGTCTGCAGAACGCAGGATCATCACCAGCCGGGCGGCGATCGACTTCAGCACCTGATCACCCTGCAGGTGGCCGAAGTTGTCGTTAACGTCCTTGAAGTGGTCGGCATCAATGATGATGACGGTTGTGAACTGCCCTTGCCGCAGGGCTTCCCGCATCATGACCGGTGCTTCGAACTCCATACGCGAGCGGTCGTAGACGCCCGTCAGAATGTCCCGGCCCGTCCGCTCCAGAAGATCGTTGTACCGCTCGCGGAATGTCAGGTCCCCGAACAGATCGGTTAGGGAGCGTGCTGCCGCCGGAACGCCGTTTCGATGAATATAAAGCCGGTAGAAGGCAAAGAGCGCGGTGTAGATGCAGACCGCGAACATCTTTGCCCTCCAGCCGTCCCAGAAGGCTGCAAGCGGTACGTCGAGAAAATAGTGCAAGGCGCCGAAGAAGCCGATCTGGTCGAAGGTCAGAAGTGCGAAGCCGCACAGCATGAAACGAAGGATCACCTTGCGCTTCATCCAATGACCAAGGCGTTCGTAAAGCAAAATGATACCGAGCGCATCGAGGTAGAGCAGCGCCGTACCCCAGACCATCAGCCAGCCGATCTCCTTCAGGAAGCTGAAATCGGCGGCGTTGCCGGGTGAAATCTCGACGGTTTCATGCAGCTGCAGGACCCACGCGATCGCGACGGTCAGGAGATTGCCGAGGAACAGGCCGTAGATCGGCTGGCGAACCGTCGAAGCATCCTCCTCCAGGTAGAGCATCAGGATCATCATCAGCTTGCCGGCGAAGAAGACCGACGATCCGGGCGAGGCGACGCCGAAAGGTAGCGACACGTAGAATACGGCGGCGAGATAGGTTTCCATGAAATGCATGACGCCGAGCGCCGTCATGAAAACGCCAAGGCCCAGCCTGTGGCGGAAATGCAGCAGGCTCACCATCAGCGCGAAGTAGCCAACGGCTTCCACCACAATGAGACCGAGATTGACAATTGCCATCGCGCTTTCCGCTCTCCAACCGCTCCTTCATAGCGCGATACGGTTAAGAAACGGTCGCATGACGTCAGTGTAACCGGTGGCCGCCCTGTATGGCTGCAGCCGCAAAGCCGCCCAGCGAAGGCGATGGGAAGTGAGCGGCTAGACCTGCCGCTCCTTTGCGCCGTCGCCGAAAAGCGAGGGGCCGTGCTGATCGATGATCTGGTGCGCTTTGCGCACCGTGCATTCGATCGCATCGTCCGAAGAGGAGAACATGTCGGCGCGAATGAAATTGCGCACCAGGACCTCGCCGCCGACCGTCTTTTCGATGCGGCCTGCCAGGCGGAACTGGCCGCCTTCCTTGCGCGGCTCAGCGTAGATAGTGCAATCGGCGTAAAGCTGCGGCTCGCCCTTCGGGCCTGCGCTCGCCTCGGCGGATTTGCCGCCACCGGAAAACATCGAGAAAATGCTGGAAAAGATCGAAGCCATGTTCCGCCTTTAACACGAGCCGCTCGCGCCCGCAAAGTCAAATGATGAGGTTGGCGAGGATGTCGTTCTCGGTGATGTCCTCGAAGCCCATGCCGGCCTCTTCGAAATTCGAAATCAAGGTGGCGAAGTTCTCCGGCGCCTTGGTTTCGATGCCGATCAGGACAGAGCCGAAGTTGCGCGCCGTCTTCTTCAGGTATTCGAAACGGGCGATGTCGTCGTCAGGCCCCAAAAGATTGAGGAAATCGCGAAGCGCCCCGGGGCGCTGCGGCAGCCGCAGGATGAAGTATTTCTTGAGCCCGGCGTACCGCATCGCGCGCTCTTTGACGTCGGGCAGCCGTTCGAAGTCGAAATTGCCGCCGGAGACGACGGCGACGATCGTCTTGCCCTGAATGGTCTGCGGATCCATCGTCGCGATCGCCGTCAAAGACAAAGCGCCCGCCGGCTCCAGCACGACGCCCTCGACATTGAGCATTTCCGAGATCGTAACGCAGATGGCGTTCTCCGGCATCAGCATGACCTGCTCGGCTGCAAAGCCTTTGAGCGCTGAAAAATTCAGGTCGCCGATGCGGGCAACGGCCGCGCCGTCGACAAAATTGTCGACCTTGGAAAGCGTCACCACTTCGCCGGCCTCGATGCTGCGTTTCAGACTCGGCGCGCCTGCCGGCTCGGTGAAGACAAAGGCGGAATTCGGGACCGAGCCCTTGAGATATCCCGTGATGCCCGCAGCAAGCCCGCCGCCACCGACCGGCAGGACCAGCATGTCCGGCACCCTACCCTCCGGCAGCTGCTGCATGATTTCGGCTGCGACCGTTGCCTGCCCCTCGATGATGTCCGCATGGTCGAAGGGCGGCACCATGACGCCTCCGGCCGCCTCCGCATGGTCGCGGGCAGCCTGATAGCATTGATCGAAGAAATCGCCGTAGAGCTTGATGGTGATGAATTCGGCGCCGAACATGCGCGTCTTGTCGATCTTCTGCTGAGGCGTCGTCACCGGCATGAAGACCACGCCCTGAACGCCGAAATGGCGGCAGACATATGCAAAGCCCTGCGCATGGTTACCCGCCGATGCGCAGACGAAGAGGCGCTCGCCGTTCCCTTCGGCAATCGCTTTGCGGAGGAAATTAAAGGCGCCGCGGATCTTGTAAGAACGGACGGGCGACAGATCCTCCCGCTTCAGCCAGATTTCGGCACCGTAGCGCGCCGAAAGATGGTCGTTGAGCTGCAGCGGCGTTGCCGGAAAGAGGCTGCGCAGCGCCTCTTCCGCGCGATCTACATCCTGTCTTGTGACGGTCATCGGTCCATTCCTGTCTCAAGACTTCGCTATGGCACAGGTCGGCTGGCAAAAGAAGTCCGTTTAACGCCGTACGGTTCGCTCTGCGAAAAGCTTCCGTCATCGCGCTTGGCGAATTGCTGCAGCTCCCCCCGTGCGTTCGCTTTGCAATGCTGCTAACGTGACGGGATGATCACATCCCGTTTTATCCGACCGCTCGCCTGGCTGCTGCTTGCCGCCATCATTTTCGTCACCATTTCACCGATCGGCCTCAGGCCGCATACGATGACCAGCGTCAACGCCGACCGCGCGCTTGCCTATGCCGTCACCGGCTTCGTTTTCGCGCTCGGCTATCCCAAGCAGTGGAAGCTCGTCGCACTGCTGCTGATCTTCGGCGCACTCGCCATCGAGTTCCTGCAATATCTGTCGCCGACACGTCATGCACGCCTGCACGACGCGGTCATCAAGGCAGCCGGCGCCATGCTCGGCTTTCTTACCGGCCGCGCTGCCTACCGGCGCGGGCAGATGAAGCAGAGGATAGAGGCCCTTCCCGCTCCTAAGCCGCAAACCGGTGCCGCCGCCGGTGCTCTTGACTGAATCGCTCCGGTCGTTAATTGAGGATCGCGCGCGGGCGTGGCGAAACTGGTAGACGCAAGGGACTTAAAATCCCTCGGAGCAATCCTTACGGGTTCGATCCCCGTCGCCCGCACCAGCACGCAGCCGTCACGTGACGTTTTTGCGACGCCGGGCCGTTCACTCACCATTCCATCCGAGGGAAGTGCCAGTAGTCGGAGCCGGTTCGGCGGGAGATAAGTTTTAGCGTTCCATCCGGCTGAACCACGTATCTTTCGTAGACCCGATATCCGAACTTGTCCGGAAACTCGTGCTTGACGGTGTAGCCCGCTCGCGCGGGAACGTGGACGACTCTGCCATAGGTGAGGCTGCCGCGGATGGGCTCCGGCGGTGCCGTGTTACATCCGGGAAGGGCAAGAGGAACCAGCAGGGAAGCGATAACAGCGCGCATCAACATCTCCCGTCCCATTGGCACATAGGGCGATTGCAGGCCGCACAATCGCGGGGAAACAACTATGCGCCTAGTGGTCTCGCCCCACCATCTTTATCAATCCCAATAAATATGATTTTATGCGGGCGTCTGAAAGGCGGCAGGGCTCGAAGGCGCCTTTGCAGATGCACGAGTTACAGTGCCACGATGCGTGTAAGCTTGTCTTGTGGGAGTAAGACGATGGTTTACGATTGGAGTGGAGAAAGGGCGCGGCGTCTCAAGTTTTACAAAACAGCTGCTGCGTGTTTGTTCGGGAGCATGCTTGCAGGGACCATGTTGCTGGTCATAGCCCTGCAGTTTCACGGGTAGTGGCCGGCTTTGGCGCCGCGTGACTGGTGCTTCGGTTAAAATCAACAGGAAATGCACGAAGGCCCCCTCTTGCGGCCAAGCGACGGAGCAGGTGATGAGCCGCGCCACGATGATCACATTGTAGTCGGCAAGTTCGGCGACGGTTGCGATCGGAGCTTTCTCTTCGCGAGCTAGGTCCGGAACGCGCTTTACAGTGACTTCGACGCCCGCCATGGCGAACTCCGCTGCGGCACGGGTTTGAACGGTTGACCGGCCGAAGTTCGATCAGGGCGCTTCCGTGAGCATTACCTGACTGCGCACAACTTAGCGTTCAATGCATGTAGACGAAAATTCGTTTGCCGTTTCCATTTCGCCTTCTGCCGCGACCGGGTGCCGCCATTTGCAAGCCGGGAAAACGGCGCTACCTATAGCAGAGCCCCATCATCGGATATCTCTCATGACTACTGAAACCGTCATCACCGCCGCCATGCTCGCAATCGGCGATGAGCTTCTGTCCGGCCGGACCAAGGACAAGAACATTGGCCATCTGGCGGATATGCTTCAGCTTTCGGGCATCGATCTCAAGGAGGTGCGGATCGTCGCCGATGACGAGGATGCGATCGTCGATGCTCTGAACGCCCTTCGCGGCAAGTATGACTACGTCTTCACCTCGGGCGGCATCGGCCCGACGCATGACGATATCACCGCGGACGCAGTCTCGAAGGCTTTTGGCGTTCCCTGCGACCATGATGCAGCCGCCATGACACTGCTCGGTGACATGTACAAGCGCCGCGAGATGGAATTCACCGAAGCGCGCAAGCGCATGGCGCGCATGCCGCGCGGGGCGGCACACATCGCCAATCCGGTGTCGACTGCGCCCGGTTTCATCATCAGCAATGTCTACGTGATGGCGGGCGTGCCGCAGGTGTTCCAGGCCATGGTCGACAATGTGCTGCCGACGCTTCGCACCGGGCAGCGCGTGCTGTCGCTGGCGATTGCCTGCCCCTATGCCGAAGGCGATATCGGCATGCTGCTCGCCGCCATCCAGAAGGCGCACCCGGACACCAGCATCGGCTCCTATCCGCGCTATGTCGGCCAGAAATTCTCGACGGAGATCGTCGTGCGCGGCCGGTCGCAGGCGGCTGTCCATGCAGCGGGCGCTGAGGTTCACGCCATGATCGAGGACATTCGTAGGACCAAGGAGATTGACGAAAACCGGTCCGCCGAAGCTTAGAGCAGCAACACACCGCCCCTCAAGCAACCAAGGAACCGTTCCACCAACAACGCATTTCCTGCTTACGAAACCATTTTCAGCCGCCGAGGAGAATTGAGATGCCTTACAAGACCATACTCGCCATTCTCGATACGGCCGACAACAGCCGTGCAGTCTCCGATTTTGCCTTTGCGCTTGCCGCCGAAAACGACGCCCATGTCATCGGTCTCCACGCCGAAAACATCTCGGCCGTGCCGCTGGTCGCTCCAATGGAAATTCCCGATCCGGTCGCCGTTCAGGCGCTGCAGGACATGGCGCATTCCGAGACCATGGAAGTGGAGCGCATCTTCCGTCAGAAAGCCGAAGCGTCCGGCGCATCGTTCGAATGGCGCAGCTTCGCCACCTCGGCGGGCTACGGCTCGGCGCCGCTGATCGAGAGCGCCCGCAGCGCGGACCTCTTGATCGCCTCGCAAGCGGATCCTTCCAAGCCATCTGACAGTGAGGTGGATATCGACAGCTTTCTTTTCGAAAGCGGTCGTCCGGTCCTGATGATCCCCTATATCTTGCGGCAACCGAAAGCGATCAAACGCGTAATGATTGCCTGGAACGGCTCGAAGGAAGCCGCGCGCGCGACATTCGATGCCATGCCAATCCTGAAGGCTGCCGACGAAGTCGAGGTCTTCTCCGTCGATCCGGTGGATTCGGCGATGCAGACGGCAGGCCTGGCGGGAGCGGAAATCGCTGCCACACTTTCCCGCCACGGCGTAAAGGCGACGCTTGCCGTCGCGGAAGGCACGCACAAGAGCGCCTCGAACGTCATCGAAAACCGCCTCTCCGACAGCAGCATCGATCTCCTGGTAATGGGCGCCTACACCCATTCGCGCCTCTGGCAGATGATCTTCGGCGGTACGACGAAGTCTCTCTTGCAGTCGATGACGGCGCTCACCCTCCTCTCTCGTTGACGAAGCACCGGCGGGACTTGCGTTTTACCCGCAAATCCCGCTAATTGCGGCAACCGGTGACGGCTCCGGAACTTCGTTTCGCGCGGGTTGGCCCTGCGCGATTTGCGTTTGACGGATTGCGCTTGGTCGCCGGTGGGTTTTCCATGTCATGCCGCGGAGCAGTTCGATGTCTTTTCCCGATAAAGCCTTTCCCGTTTCCTGGGATCAGTTCCATCGCGACGCCCGCGCGCTCGCCTGGCGCATCGCCGGCCTCAACAAGGAATTCAAGGGCATTGTCTGCATCACCCGCGGCGGTCTGGTTCCTGCGGCAATCATCTGCCGCGAACTCGACATCCGCCTGATCGAAACGGTCTGCGTCGCTTCTTATCATGACTATGTGAACCAGGGGGATATGGTGGTGCTGAAGGGCATTGCGCCGGAACTCAAGGAAAATGGCGGCGAAGGTATCCTCGTCATCGACGACCTCACCGATACCGGCAAGACGGCGGTGCAAGTGCGCGCCATGCTGCCCAAGGCGCATTTTGCCTGCGTCTATGCAAAGCCGCTCGGCGTGCCGACGGTCGACACCTTCGTCACGGAGGTCAGCCAGGACACCTGGATCTACTTCCCCTGGGACATGGGCTTCACCTATCAGGAGCCGATCGCCAAGGGTCCGCGCTGACAGCGCCTGGCCATTCTGGGACGAATAAACCCCACACGGAATTGTCATCTTAGTAATACTGCAGATGTATGATGCGAGCCTGGCCTGCACGCGCGCATCTGAGCCCCGTGCCATGGGCCGGGTCGCGGATCGCGCGAGGGCAAAAAGGCGCGGAGCAAGGAAGAGGGGAATGGTATACCGGGGTTGGGTTAGAGCGGTCGTCGCTTCAGGGCTGGCGATCCCCTCTTTGTTGCCCGTGCCGGCCTTTGCCGAACCCGCTTATGTCGCCGTCGTCCGCGAATATGTGGATACCGTCGTCCGGCCGATGGTCAGCACGCCGATGGTTCTCGCGGCGATCAGAGAGCAGAACGCCAAATTGAGTGACGTCAGCAGCACGGATATCCAGGTCCTTGATTCGACCTACCGATCCGAAGTGGAAACCGGCGCCCTGCAGATGGTGTCCGCCATTCTATCCACCCCCGTTTCGCGCTACCTGAAGGAAAAACAGGATGCGTCGCAGGGCGTTATCGTCGAGTTCTTCATTACCGACAGGAATGGGCTCAATGTCGGCGAGAGCAGAGTGACGACGGATTTCTGGCAGGCCGACGAAAACAAGTATCTGCAGACCTTCGCGCGCGATTCGGACGAGACTTTCGTCGATCGCGCCGAGCGTGACGAAACCACGCAGATCCTCGAGGCGCAGGCCAGTTTCACCATCCGCGACGAGGCTGGAGCGGCGATCGGCATTGCCACCGTTACCGTCGCGCTCGATGCGATGTGAGGCCTCCCGAATCGGGATGCCGATCCGGGCCGAAAATGCCATCCTTAGATTTGGATTCGGCTAACTTTTTCTTTTCGTCCTCGCTTTTCAGGTGCCTGAAGCCCGCAAAGCCCTGAAATTCAAGGCCTCCAGGCTTTTCCCCAGTCTTCACAGGGCCGTCCACAATATGTTGTGGTGAACGCTTCGTTAAAAACCACCCCTTGACGGAATCGCCCATTTCTCACTTAATGGTTTCCGATGTTGCGGCGGCAGCTGGACCGGGTTTAACGAGGCCGGTTCTCTTCAAAATTCGAGCGTGGAATCAGGGTGTTGCATTCATGATGGATGGCAGCCGTGAGGGGACTTCTGCGCGATTTTTGACCTCCAAAAAAGTGACATCCGGGGCTGGCGATAACAAGCTGTTAATACTATATTTAGTGTTTGCAGCCACCATCACCACAAGATACAGGAAAGACATCTCCGGATGACACTCCTGTGACGGTACGGAAACGAGAACTGGCTGCGCATCTTCCGGCGCTGCCGGATGAGGAAACTTGCGCCCTGGTCAACGGGGATGGGGCGCGCAAAGAGAGGTGCAAGGACATGCGCATAGAACGCCGTTTCACAAAGGCAGGCCAGAGCGCTTACGCGGACATCGAATTTCGCAAGGCGACGAGCGAGATCAAGAACCCCGACGGTTCGATCGTCTTCCGCCTTGAGAACATCGACGTTCCCGCGCAGTTCTCCCAGGTCGCGGCCGACATCCTTGCCCAGAAATATTTCCGCAAGGCGGGCGTTCCGGCAAAGCTGAAGAAGGTCGAGGAAAACGACGTTCCCTCCTTCCTGTGGCGTTCGGTTGCCGATGAGGCAGCCCTCAAGGAGCTGCCGAAGGACCAGCAGTACGGCTCGGAAATCGATGCGCGCCAGGTCTTCGACCGTCTGGCCGGCACCTGGACCTACTGGGGCTGGAAGGGCGGCTACTTCTCGTCGGAGGAAGATGCCTCTGCCTTTCGCGACGAACTCGCATACATGCTCGCCACCCAACGCGTCGCCCCGAACTCCCCGCAGTGGTTCAACACCGGTATGCACTGGGCCTACGGCATTGACGGCCCCGGCCAGGGCCACTTCTATGTCGACCCCTTCACCGGCAAGCTGACGAAGTCCAAGTCGGCCTACGAGCATCCCCAGCCGCATGCCTGCTTCATCCAGTCGGTCGAGGACGATCTCGTCAACGAAGGCGGTATCATGGACCTCTGGGTTCGCGAGGCCCGCCTCTTCAAGTACGGCTCCGGCACCGGTTCCAACTTCTCATATCTGCGCGGCGAAGGCGAAAAGCTTTCCGGCGGCGGCCGCTCCTCCGGCCTGATGAGCTTCCTGAAGATCGGCGACCGTGCAGCAGGCGCCATCAAGTCGGGCGGCACGACGCGCCGTGCGGCCAAGATGGTCGTCGTCGACATCGATCATCCGGATATCGAGGAATACATCAACTGGAAGGTCAAGGAAGAGCAGAAGGTTGCAGCCCTCGTCACCGGTTCGAAGATCGTCGCCAAGCACCTGAAGGCGATCATGAAGGCCTGCTTCAATTGCGAAGGCGGCGCCGATGCGGATTGCTTCGACCCGACCAAGAACCCTGCCCTCAAGCGCGAAATCCGCGCCGCCAAGAAGGATCAGGTTCCGGAAAACTATGTGAGCCGCGTCATCCAGTTCGCCCGCCAGGGCTACAAGGACATGGAGTTCAAGACCTATGACACGGACTGGGATAGTGAAGCCTACCTCACCGTCTCCGGACAGAACTCCAACAACTCGGTCTCGATCCGCGACGACTTCCTGCGCGCCGTCGAAGCCGATGGCGACTGGAACCTGACGGCCCGTAAGGACGGCAAGGTCATGAAGACGCTGAAGGCCCGCGACCTCTGGGAGACGATCTCCTACGCCGCCTGGGCATCGGCCGATCCGGGCCTGCACTTCAACACCACGATGAACGACTGGCACACCAGCCCAGCCGCCGGTCCGATCCGCGCCTCCAACCCGTGCTCCGAATACATGTTCCTCGACGACACGGCCTGCAACCTTGCCTCGCTGAACCTCATGCAGTTCAAGGATGCGGCTACAAAGCGCATCAACATCGCCGATTACGAGCATGCCGTGCGTCTGTGGAGCGTGGTGCTCGAAATTTCCGTCATGATGGCGCAGTTTCCGTCGCGCCGCATTGCCGAGCTCTCCTACGAATATCGCACGATCGGTCTCGGCTATGCCAATATTGGCGGGCTGCTGATGTCGTCCGGCATTCCTTATGACAGCGACGAAGCCCGCGCCATCGCAGGCTCCCTGACGGCGATCATGACCGGCATTTCCTATGCCACTTCGGCGGAAATGGCCGCTGAACTCGGCCCGTTCCCGATGTTTGCGCCTAACCGCGAGAACATGCTGCGCGTCATCCGCAACCACCGCCGCGCCGCCTATGGTGAGACGGCCGGCTATGAAGGCCTGTCGATCAACCCGGTCGCTCTCATCCACGCCGAAAACCCGGACCAGGATCTCGCCGCGCACGCCAAGAGCGCTTGGGACAAGGCACTGGAACTCGGCGAAAAGCACGGCTACCGCAATGCCCAGGCAACCGTGATTGCGCCGACCGGCACGATCGGCCTCGTCATGGATTGCGACACGACCGGCATCGAGCCCGACTTCGCGCTCGTCAAGTTCAAAAAGCTTGCCGGCGGCGGTTACTTCAAGATCATCAACCGTGCCGTACCAGAAGCGCTGCGCACGCTCGGCTATTCCGAAAGCCAGATTGCCGAGATCGAAGCCTATGCCGTCGGCCACGGCAATCTGAACCAGGCGCCCGCCATCAACCCTTCGACGCTGAAGGCCAAGGGCTTTACCGACGAGAAGGTCGAGGCCGTCAACGCGGCGCTGAAGTCCGCCTTCGACATCAAGTTCGTCTTCAACCAGTGGACGCTTGGGCTCGACTTCCTGAAGGGCACGCTGAAGGTCTCCGACGAGCAGCTTGCCGACATGAGCTTCAACCTGCTCGACCACATGGGCTTCTCGAAGAAGGATATCGAGGCCGCGAACATCCACGTCTGCGGTGCCATGACGCTGGAAGGCGCGCCCTTCCTCAAGAACGAACACCTCGCCGTCTTCGATTGCGCCAATCCGTGCGGCAAGATCGGCAAGCGCTATCTCTCGGTCGAAAGCCATATCCGCATGATGGCGGCTGCCCAACCCTTCATCTCGGGTGCGATCTCCAAGACGATCAACATGCCGAACGATGCGACGGTCGACGATTGCAAGAGCGCCTATATGCTCTCCTGGAAGCTCGGGCTGAAGGCTAACGCGCTTTACCGCGACGGCTCCAAGCTGTCGCAGCCGCTGAACGCTTCGCTGATCGAGGACGAAGGCGAGGAGGACGCGCTGGAGGAACTGCTTGCCCAGCCAGCAGCCGCCCAGGCCGTCACCGTCACCGAGAAGATCATCGAGCGGGTGATCGAGAAGGTCGTGCGCAGCCAGGAAAAGCTGCCGGGCCGTCGAAAGGGCTACACGCAGAAGGCAAAGATCGGCGGTCACACGATCTTCCTGCGCACCGGCGAATATGACGACGGCCGCCTCGGCGAGATCTTCCTCGACATGAACAAGGAAGGTTCGGCCCTTCGTGCGTTCATCAACAACTTCGCGATCTCGGTCTCGCTCGGCCTGCAATACGGCGTGCCGCTCGAGGAATATGTCGATGCATTCACCTTCACGAAGTTCGAGCCGGCGGGCATCGTCACCGGCAACGACGCGATCAAGAATGCGACGTCGATCCTCGACTACGTGTTCCGCGAACTCGCCATCTCCTATCTCGGCCGCCACGATCTCGCGCATGTCGATACGTCCGACTTCAACAACACGGCACTCGGCCGCGGTGTGTCGGAAGGCAAGGCGGACGTCGTCTCCAAGGGCCTGACACGCGGCTATAAGCCGACGCTGGTTTCCGGAAACTCGACCGAGCGCTCGGCATCGGAGATCAAGGGTGCTGCAACCGCCGCCCCTGTCCGCGCCTCCTCGGGCGCGACGATCACGGCGATTGCCGGCAACACCGTGCGCAAGCTCGAAACCGTCGCTGCCTCCTCCGAAGTCGTCGCCTTCAAGCGCGATTACGAGGAACGGGCCAAGGAACTGGCGGAGGAAATCGTCGAAGAGATCGCTGAGGAATCCAGCACGCTCTTCACCGACGCCGCCGCTGCCGACGCAGCCTCTGCCAAGTCCGAAGCCAAGAAGGTCGAAGCCGAACGCCGCGCCCGCTCCATCATGCAGGGTTACACGGGCAACATGTGCACCGAGTGCCAGAACTTCACGATGGTGCGAAATGGGACCTGCGAGAAGTGCGATACGTGTGGCGCGACGAGCGGATGCAGCTGATTTCTGGGAATATCTAAACGTTGTAGCGCGACACGAACTTTGTCATCTCGACGTGAAACAGGTCGGAAGTGTTTCACGTAGCTAGCGAAGAGACATTTTCCGGGCGGCATCTGCTGCTCGGAAAATGGCCACGGGAACAAATAGAGATCAAAGGATGGTTGTCATCCGAGTGCCGACGTCTGTCGTCCTCGCCGATCGAAAGTTTTCTGGCACGGTTTTGCCACTTTGAAGGACGATTTCAAAGGAAAGAAGGTTAGGATAATCGGCGACTGCGTACAAAGCGTTGGGGGCATCAACGCTGCTTTTCGGCAGTGCCTTGCGGCTGGGGCAGCTCGCTGTCGGCAGGCTTCCCCGGGACAGGAGCCAGGCGGCGTCCCAATGGGCAGGGCCTCACATGGGCGGGCTGGTCGATTTCATTGAGTTTTCAGGCGGCGGCGGCTTCATCGGCCATAGCTATTTCTCGTCCGATCCGGCTGTTAAGGCGGACTTGGTTGCGCTCATACGCGACAGAGTGAAGGCCGGCGATCCTCGTCGCCAACTCGTCGAAATCAAACGCCCTTTCTGGCAGGTATCGGATGTCCAGCAGGCCTCGCGCTTTTCGGCACTTCGAAGCGATCCTGCGGAAAGGCAGCTTCGGGCCGCGAGGGGAAGATCGGCTACTTCCGGAAAACGCCGCCATTAGCGGCCGCTGGAAGAGCTGGCGCGGCCTTAATGCGCGAACGCGTCGCCATGCGGTCTGGAGCGGAATGGCTGCATATTCCTACGGTTTCATAGTCGTTCATGATAAGGTCCTTCGTCTGTTTGCTGTCGATGAACCTGGACAGGGGCTGCGATGAGGAAGACGCTGCTTTGCATGACTTCAGCGCTTATTCTGACCATAAGCACGGCTCAAGCAGGCGCATGCTCAAACATCGCGCGTGTCCTGACAGTAGACGGCTCCGATAGCATCGATGATGACGAATATGCGTTTCAGAGGAAGCGCTGAATAGCGGTCTCGACAGTCCCAGCAGCCGAAGTAAGTCCAGGCATCAAACAACCGGGGCAAGTGATTTTTTGTTCGGGAGTTTTCAACCTCGAAACGCATTTATGCAAACCCACATCCGCATTCAACAAGCAGAGGGATTACGACAATGAATTCAGCTTTGTTATCGCTATGTGTGGCGGCTACGGTTTGCCTCGTCGGCACTTTGGCCGTTGTTGCTGACGACGGTGCAAATGTCACACCGCTCATGAAAAAGGACCTTCCAAATTATCCTGGCAAGGAGGGTCTCATGATATCGGTCGAGTATGGGCCAGGAGGTTCCGATCCGATTCACAAACATGAGGCAGATGCATTCGTCTATGTTCTGGAGGGCTCGATCGTGATGCAGGTCAAGGGAGAAAAAGAAGTCACCTTGTCGCCGGGAGAGACTTTCTACGAAGGTCCTTCCGACATTCACTTGGTCAGCCGCAATGCGAGCACGTCTAAACCAGCGAAATTTATTGTCGTGCTGCTGAAGAACAAGGACGCCCCGGTTGTCATGCCGGTGGAGTGACATTCCGGTACGATGGCGGCGAGCGACGAGTGGACCTTAGACTGATAACGCGTTGGCATGATCGTCGCTTTCGTATCTAGATGTTTGATCCCAGGCTTTGATGGGGCATCCCTGTCTTCCGAATCAAAGGATGCGCTATCGGCCAGGTTGTTCATGGGAGCGCCACGACGACAGAGGCAGTCCGTCGGGCGATACAAACATAGTCAAGAGAGCCTGAGGGCGCTCTTGAAGCGCTACGGGATCAATCAGAAGACCGTCGCCAAGTGGCGGAAGCGGACCTCAGTCGCAGACCTGCCGACCGGTCCATTGGGGCCGGCCCAGGTCGCGGTCGATGTAGCAGAACAGGGCGGCGGGCGCGCCGAAACAGTTCCAGTTGGCAATGGCTGCCCTCTGGCGCGCCTCCCAGTCCTCGCGCGCAATGCCGAGCGCGCTGTAGCGCTCCTGGCCGAAGGCGGATCGGCGCTCCGCGTACGGGGACTTCAGCGAGGGCGGGTACATCTCGTACTGCCGCTCGTCCCAGGGGTCGCCGTGGGCCACGCGCTCGACGGCGTACGTCTTGAGCTCGGCCAGCGGCGCGCCGGTCAGCACGTAGGTGTTCCACGGCTGGATGTTCGATCCGGACGGCGCCCAAGCTGCGGCGGACAGCACGCGCTCAAGCACCTCCCTCGACACAGGCTCGTCTTTGAATCCGCGCACCGACCGTCGGCTTGTGACTGATATACATCCATGATGATCGCAGCCTCCCTACCGCCGGCCATCCGTTTCGTTCAAACGCGAAGCGGTCGTCTAGCTCGGCCCTAACCCAACAAGCGGATCAGTACTCCCAGGGGCCCGGCACCCAACGAAAGACGTCGCCGTCGACCGCCACATGGCAGACGGACGGGAACGACAGGTGAGTAGCCACCAGCGACTCGCGGTTCGCCGCCAGCTCCCGCAGAAGACGGACCCGGACGCGCGCCGCCTCCTCGGGGTCGTGTTCGAAGCCATTGTACCAGTCGGGGTGCTCGAACCCGACCTGGAACACGGCGTCGCCGGCGAACATCAGCCGGTCACTGCCGGATGCCAGGCGGACCACGCTGTGTCCGGGGGTGTGGCCGCCAGTGCGTGTCACGAGCACCCCCGGCGCCACCTCGTGCTCCTCCTCGAACGTCCGCAACTGGCTCTGGTACTCTTCCAGGAACCGCTTGCCCGTTCGCCGAAGCGCGTCCGGGAACCCCGGCGGCATGGAGACGTGGGAAAAATCGGGCGCCTCCCAGAACTCGGCCTCGGCGGCCGCCACGTGGACCCGCAGGTCCGGACGTAACCGCTCTTTCACCCCGTCGGCGAGCAGCCCGCCACAGTGGTCCATGTGCATGTGGGTCAGCACCACGTCGGTCACGGATGCAAGATCGATACCGGCGGCCTTCAGTCGCTGGACGGTATGCCCGGCCCGCGGCAAGTCCGGGAACTCCATCCCTATCCCAGCGTCGATGAGTATGGTCCGGCCGCCGCTGCGCACCACGACCACGTTCAGCGCCCACTCGAGCACGTCCGGCGGCAGGAACATGTCCTCCAGCCAGGCTGCCCGGACGGCCGGTTCGACGTTGTGGCCCAACATCGCGCCTGGCAGCGATAGCACCCCATCGCTAACCACCATTACGTCAATTTCGCCGACCTTCAGCGCATAGCGCGACGGAACCAACTCGGGCTCCGGTCTACCGTGGATGTACTTCGCGTTCACCTTATCGGCGCAGTGTTTGACCGAGGGGTGTGGGGTGTTGTCCGAGCTCATGATTGCCTCCCGCTAACCGCCTTACCCACGGCCGTATCGCTGCCGCGCCGCCGAGGAGCATCACAAATTCCGGCCGCCTCATGAAAGGTTCCCATCCTGCCGAGACTTCGGTGCGGGCTGGAGGATATCATATTTGGGGGACGACGTCTGTTGTGCCTCACAGCAAATCGACAGCGATTGGCGGCTCAGGGTCATGATCGACAAATGTCTGGAACGTCATTCTTTGGCGAACTATTCGATCGATCGGCCACGGTTCGGCCGGAAAGGCCCCATGAGGTCGTTTCTATTAGGTTCCGGCGACAGGCGCGTAATCGAGGTCCGCAATGGGAGGACAAGAGCAGCCGCGGCGGCGTCCAGATTGCGCCGCCAATAGCAGGCCCTCGGGAGCGAACGGTATTGCACAATCCGCTCGCACCCAAGATGCCTCTGTTTACATGGTGGCAAAATAGGGATATTTTATATCCTTAATAGACGCAGCAACTCTGCGTCTACGTGGAATGAAGTGATGATCCTTAAAAGCCAAGTCGAATGGGCGCTGCATTGCTGCGCTATTCTCGCCGGTCTGCCTGAAGGCCGCTATCTGTCCACCAAGGCACTGGCTGAGTTCCACGGACTTCCGAAGGAGTATCTTTCGAAGGCGCTGCAGGGCCTTTCGCAGGCCGGGCTTGTCCATACGACCCTCGGCCCGTCGGGCGGATATCGATTGGCAAAGACGCCCGCCGAGCTAACGTTTCTTGATATTGTCGAGGCGGTGGAAGGCAAGGCGCGAAGCTTTGTCTGCAACAATATCAGGGCCAACAATCCCTGTAGGCCGCCGGGCTATTGCGAAAGCGATCCATGCGCGGTGGCACGCATCATGTGGGAGGCCGACGAAGCGTGGCGCCAAAAGCTGCGCAGCGTCAGATTATCCGATCTGATAGAGACCCTGTCCAAGGATATTCCTGCCGACCTTTGGAAGAGCAGCTTCGAATGGGTCCTAGAGCGAGCCGGATGAGCGCAGTTTGACTTCGCTTGCGGCCGGCAATGTGTAGAGGTAGCTCTGGGGCGGCATTGCGAGCGAGAGGCCGCTTTCCTCGCACTGGCGATGAACGAGATCGATCACCTCGTTTCGCGCCGGCGTCCGGTTCGCCGGACTAGTCACGCGAAACTGCAGCTCGGCCTCGATCGCCACGGCGTCAATCCCCTTGAGGGCGACGATCGGCGGCGGGTCCTTCACGATCCCGGCGCAGCCTTGCAACGCGGTTCGCATGGCCTCCTCGACGAGCTGCGGCTTATGGCTTGCGGCGATGCGGACGAGCAGCGTGATCTGATGCGTCTCGTCGGGACGACTGAGATTGGTCAGCCCCACTTTCGCGAGGGCGCTATTGGGCAGAACGACGACATTGTGGGCGCCGGTGAGCAGAAAAGTGGAGCGCCAGTTGTTCTCGATGACCCGCCCCTCAGTTCCGTCGCTTAGCACGATCCAATCGCCGATGACAAAGGGCCGCCCCAATGTCAGGGCGATGCCGGAGAAAACGTCGCCGAGCGTATTCTGCAGCGCAAGGCCGAAGACGATGGCAACAACGCCGGAGGTTGCAACCAGTGTGCCGATGGGCGCTTTGAAGACGAAGCCTAGAAGGGACAAGGCTACTCCGAGATAGACGACGGCGACGATCAAATCCTGCAGCAGGCGCGCCTCTCGCGGCCTTCGATCAAGAACGATATAGATGCGCACGAAGCCGATGAGGGACCATGCAAGGTGTGTCCACCACAGTACCCTGGCAGAGGTGGACAGAAATGCCGCGATGCCTGTCAGTTGCGTCTCGTCGACTCGGTGCGGAAGGATGCCGGCGAGGGCGAGGACAGCGGTCATGCCCGCGAAAAAGAGGATCTGAACGACCAGCCTAGCCGTCGGGCGGCCACTACCCTGGAGATGCCATACGACAATGCCGGCGATCCCCAGAAGATTGATCAGGACCAGCGGCAACGAAAGATGGTCGTCGAACATGGCAAGCTCCAATCGTAACAACAATTCGCGCTCCGAGCGGAGGGCCGCGTGCAGCGCGCCAGTACCCTGCCCTCCCCTGACTTACTTATTCATGGGACAGGTCAGTTCCTTCTGGTTGGTATCGACCACGAAGACGGGCCAGCAGCTTGGCGGGTTTGCCCTCGCTGCCATTCTTAGGAAAGGCATGGCGGTCACTAGGCAGCTTGGAAAAGCTCTCGCCCGCCTTGTGCTCCTTGACTGGGCTATCATTGACCTGGCCGAAGGATCGAGCCTTCCAGCACGGTAGCATAAATAAGACCGAACTCGGATGTGTACGGCCCTCGGAGAAGCCGCCGGGGCCATATTCCACAAGCACGCCTTTGATGCTCTTGCCGGGCACGTTCGGCAGTTCATGTTTATAGACCAGCGTGACCTTGGACTCTTTGCCGCCGGCGGTGTCGTCAGCGAGAGCCATGCCGGACAGGAGAGCCGTCACGGAAAGAGCGGCGAAGATTGATTTGATCATATCCTTACTCTTTCATGGGTTGGCGGTGCGCAGCGAAATGCGGCGCACCGGTGTGCGGTCAATTCCGTGCGGAGGTGGCAAACCACTGGTCGAAATTGATCCGACCGATCCGGGGATTGTCGTCGGAGACGAGCGAGCCGTCTCCCAGTTTCGTGCCGAAATAGTGAGCCTCCGGATCGGCGACGACCTTGCGGGTATCACCGGTCGCCTTGAGGTACCGGGCGACGAAATCGCTGAGGCGTGCGCGCTCGGGGCCGGCAATCTCGATGATGCCGTTGACCGGCGCGGCAAGCGCCGCATCCGTCATGAAGTCTGCGACATCATCGGAGGCGATGGGCTGCAGATTGCCCGTCGATAGGCGGGTACTATCGCCGGTCGTGCCCGCCTGGGCGATTCCGCCGAGGAATTCCAGGAACTGGGTGGAACGCACGATGGTGTAGGGAATGCCGGATTCCCTGATGATCTCTTCCTGGGCGACCTTGGCGCGCAGGTAGCCGCTTTCCGGCAGGCGATCGGCGCCGACGATGGAAAGCGCGATATGATGTTTCACGCCGGCCACCTTTTCCGCCGCCATCAAGTTGTGGCCCGAGGTTTGAAAGAATTCGAGCACGGCCTTGTCCTCGAACGAGGGCGAGTTGGCAAGGTCGAGCACAACCGCAGCGCCCGCCAGCGCCTCAGCCAGGCCTTCGCCGGTGATGGTGTTGACGCCTGTATTGGGCGAGGCTGCGATAACCTCGTGGCCCTTGCGGCGCAGGCGTTCCACAGTCTTCGAACCGATGAGGCCGGTTCCGCCGATGATCACGATTTTCATGATAGGGTCCTCCGTTCAGTTGCCGATGATTAGTTCAACCCGGCCCTGTCGAGGCCGTAAAGCTTGTCGGCCGAACCAGGCTGTGCCTTGAAGGCGATGCTTGCGCGGTTCCAGGCATTGATCACCATGATCGAGAAGGTCAGGTCGGAGATCTCCTTTTCCGAAAGCTGGCCGCGTACCCGCTCATAGAGTTCGTCGGGGATACCGCCTTCCGGCAGTTTCGTGACAGCTTCGGTCCACGCAAGTGCTGCCCGTTCGCGCGGGATGAAGAGGTTTGATTCACGCCAGATCGCGACATGGTAGAGGCGCAGTTCGCTCTCGCCGTGGATCTTGGCCTCCTTCACATGCATGTCGAGGCAGAAGCCGCAGCCATTGATCTGCGAAGCGCGGATCTGAACGAGGTCGCGGATTTTCTGTTCGATGAGGCTGTCCTTCAGGCCCATGCTGAGGTCTGAGAGCTTCTTGAAGAACTCGGGTGATTGCTGTGCGTAGTTGAGGCGTTGTGACATGTATCTCTCCTTTATTAAGGATATTTGATATCCTTATGGATACAAGATATCCGTAATTGATGGAAAGTAAAGTTCCTTCGAACTGCGGACATAAGGCTTATGTCGAAACGTATAGGGGACAGGATGGACATCGTATCTGCGCCAAGGGCCTTTCTGCGCGTGGTAGAGACAGGCTCGTTTTCTGCAGCGGCAATCGACCTCAACCTGACAGCCAGCAGTCTCCCGGCAGGTTTCCGCACTGGAGGAGCATATCAACACGCGCCCTCTGCATCGTACCACAAACGCGATCGCCCTGACCGTCCAAGGCGAACAAATGATCGCGATGGCGCGGAAGGTGGTCGAAGCGGTGGACGCTCTCAGCGAAGCCTCATGTGCCGAGACAGCCATGGCATCGGGCCGGGTGCGGCTCACCCTCCCCGCGGCTCGGTCTTTATGTGAGTGACCGTCTCGCCGGCCTGCTCGAGCACCATCCGGGGCGCTCGGTCGAATTGATGTTCCGCGAAGAGCCGTCAGATCTGGTCGGGGAAGAAATCGATCTCCAAGTGCGCCTTGGTCCTGTGACGGATAGCAGCCTGATGTGCCGGCGGATCGGTTGGACGACCGCGTTCCTCGTTGCAGCGCCCTGCTACCTCGAACGACGGAGCATGCCCAAAACGCCGGATGACATCAGCGGCCATGAATGCATTTGCTACAGCCGTGCCGGAAATGGACGGTCATGGTCATTCCCCGATGGGTCCGACGAGATTTCCGTGCGCATCGCACCGCGTCTGATCGCCAATAACGCCGTCGCTGTCGCGCGGCACTGGCCGGGAGCGGCCTTGCGGTGCTCTCGCATATCCTCGCCTGCCCCGACATCGAGGCTGGCAGGCTGGCAAACGTTATACCGCAATTTCCTCCCGCGCGCCCGGCGATCAATGTCGTCTACCCATCGCGCAGGAACATGTCGTTGCGCGTCCGCACAGTTCTCGACTTCCTTACCCAGGCCATCAAGGAAGACCCCTTGATGGCCCCTGATCCACCTCGCGACCGTCGACGCCAGCTCCGCCTTGATCTTGGACCTGCGTAATTGCATCACCGCATCCTTGAAATGCGAGTGACTGCCTCTCTAATCGGGCCTCGGCTACGCCGGTATAGTAGTGGGAGCTTGCCCCTTGTGGGGACCGCCCGATTACACATGATTTGGGCCGATACTGTTCTCTAATGGGTCAAGGGCGGACGCTCTTTAGAAAGGCCGCAGAGGCAGCTTTCTACGCTTCTTGACTCCTGAATTTATGAGAGCCATCGAAGAACCGGGGTAATCCGTTGGCTGCAACGCACACCAAAGGTGAGGCAGTTGCCCCACCGGAGCGACGTCCACCTGCGCCGTCCATATTTCTACGAATCGTAGAGGGCGAATGACGGAGTTCTGATTGCGAGCTTCACCGCCCTACGACCTTCTAAAAACTACGACCTTTCTAAAAATGAGCGTATAGCTTTCTGGCGAGGTGACGCATCCAGCTACTTCTACAGGAGGCGGTCCCATGGACTTCAATCTTTCGCTCGCGCGACGGGACGCGCTTCTCGCCGGGGTTTCCGTCACCGCCTCGCTGGCGCTTGCTCCATCATCGAAAGCCGCCACTAAGGCGAACCAATCTAGCAAGGGGTATAAGTTCATGGGTACGGTAAGAGTGAAGGATGGAACTGAAATCTTTTACAAAGATTGGGGTCCGCGGGACGCGCAGCCTATCGTCTTCCATCACGGCTGGCCGCTGAGCGGCGACGACTGGGACAATCAGATGCTGTTCTTCCTGGAGAATGGCTTTCGAGTGATCGCTCACGATCGACGGGGCCACGGGCGCTCCTCGCAGAGCCCCACAGGCCACGAGATGAACACTTACGCGGCTGACGTGGCCGAACTGGCCGAGGCACTCGATCTCAAGAACGCCTTCCACGTCGGCCATTCCACAGGCGGCGGCGAGGTTGTACATTACGTCGCGCGCGCGAAGGCCGGCAGAGTAGGCAAAGCGGTCATCGCGGGCGCTGTGCCGCCCGTGATGGTCAAGTCCGACAAGAACCCCGGCGGTCTGCCGATCGACGTCTTTGACGGTTTGCGCAAGGCGCTTGCAGCAAACCGCGCACAGTTCTACATCGACCTGCCCACGGGTCCGTTCTATGGCTTCAACCGCCCGGATGCAAAGATTTCCCAAGGCCTCATCGACAACTGGTGGCGTCAGGGTATGATGGGTGCCGCCAACGCCCACTACGAGTGCATCAAGGCATTCTCTGAAACGGACTTCACGGAAGATCTGAAGAAGATCGAGGTGCCCGTTCTCGTTATGCACGGCACGGACGACCAGATCGTGCCGTATGCCGACTCCGCGCCGCTCTCGGTGAAGCTTCTCAAGAATGGAACGCTCAAGAGCTACGACGGGCTTCCTCATGGCATGCTTTCGACTCATCCTGATGTCGTCAATCCCGACATGCTGGCCTTCTTGAAGGCGTGATAGTCACTGGCACACGTCTGCGGTGTCGTCGGAAGGCGGCACTGCGTTCCAAGCGAGCAGGTGGGGCTGACATCGTGGCTGACATGCTAACCCACAAACTTTCTCGGCGCGGGTTCTGAGCGCAGAAGGCTTTAGCGCATCTCCGCAACGTTGGCATAGACGCCCTATTGAAAACTTAGATCCGATCCTGCGAATGACCGGCCGGAAGCAGACAAGACGTTTCGCCTCGCACCACACTCCGTTAAGAGGCCGGCTGCTTGTCTTCCGCGAGAGTGTGCGCCACGACGGCATTTGCATGACCGTGGCCCATTCCGTGTTCGCTCTTCAGCATACCGACAAGTTCCATGTGCTTCGCAGGATAGTGCTTTCGCACGAGCTCTTGCCAGTCATCGATAGGACGGCCGTATTTCTTCTCGATTGATGGAAAATAGGAAGCAGGTCCTTTGATCTTCTCGGTGGTCATAGCGCGTTATCCCCTTTTCGTGCCGCATCGATCACAGCTACGTCGATTTTCCTCATTGTCATCATCGCGTCGAATGCGCGCTTTGCTTGTTCGCCACCTGCTGCAAGCGCGTCCATGAGAATGCGAGGTGTGATCTGCCAGGATACTCCCCACTTATCCTTGCACCAGCCGCATTCGCTTTCCTGACCGCCATTGCCGACGATGGCGTTCCAATAGCGATCTGTTTCTTCCTGATCCTCGGTGCTGATCTGGA
>NZ_FMTM01000001.1 GCF_900099775.1 Rhizobium mongolense subsp. loessense
CGCCGCCGTCAGAGACGTCTTGCCGTGGTCAACGTGGCCGATCGTGCCGATGTTAACGTGCGGCTTGTTGCGCTCAAACTTACTCTTTGCCATTTGAATGCTTCCTGTGAACGAAATGGGTGACCCCGGCGAGCCGGTTTAGTGCCGCCGTTTAAGGCTTTCGGCGGGATTGCGCAAGACCTAATTGCGAACGCCATTCTTGGCTTGCAGGCGCATATGGGAGACAATTCGCGCCGAGCAAGACGATTCGCTCGGAACCCGGCGAAAATCGTTGAAACCAAGGTGAAAATATGGAGCGGGCAGCGGTATCGAATGCGTGATCGCGCAGGCACGTCGTTGAGGCTGCCCTCGTCCCTGCAATTCCCATACGAGCGCGAGCGCTGCGAACTTTGGCGGTCGGTGGCGTGGCTTAGATCCAACCCTAGTTCGGGATCTTGTTATAAAAAGACTCTGCGTCATAGACGCAGGCATAATCGAGAACGCAGAGATTTCCGCCGGCATCCCGCATACTGGTCGTCGAACGCTTGTCCCCGAGCCTGCAGCGCGCCGGCGGATAGCGGAAGCTGCGGCCGCCGATGCCGATTCGGACAAATACCGTCTTGTTTTGCCGGATAAACTGCGCGAGTTCGCCACAGCTGTGGTCGCGAGCCCTGACTTCCACGGCCTCGGCGGCAAGGACTGCCGAGGGAAGCAAAAATGCTGCGGCCATAATCACGTTTCGCATGGCACCTCTCAATGGCGGTCAGTTAAGCAGCAGTATCCGCGCCATTCAAACAGAAATTTTGCGCCTTTGAAGGCACGGCCAAAAAAAGCGCGCGGGATGCGCGGCATTGCCGAAGGATTGAAAAGCTTGGAGCGGGTAGCGGGAATCGAACCCGCGTATTCAGCTTGGAAGGCTGCTGCTCTACCATTGAGCTATACCCGCGGGGTGGTCCGATCCAAGTGACGAATGGTGGAGAGAGTTGGATTTGAACCAACGTAGGCTGAGCCAACGGATTTACAGTCCGTCCCCTTTAACCACTCGGGCATCTCTCCAGTTTTTCGTCTGGATCGTAACCAAGCTCGAAGACCCAGGAGCGTTACCGCCCCTCGATCTGCGCCGCGTATATGACCGGAGCATTTGCCCATGTCAACATGAAGACAATAGAAAAAATACGAAAAATTTCATCGCCTGTTGAAAGCCGCCGCCGGCAAAGAAACCCTATGCGCGGTGAAGCACCGCCGTTATAAAGCCGCATGAGCAAAGACAACAAATCTGGCGGCAAGCCCGCAACCGACAAGTCCCCCAAGGATACGCACTACGCCACTTTGCGGCGTGCCCACCGCGATGCCAAGCGCGAGCGCGGCGAAATTCCGACGCCTCCTCCGCAGAAGCGCAAACGCGGCGGCGAGGATTGGAAGGCGCCGGCGCTTGCGGCCGACCAGGTCTATCTTTATGGCCTGCATACCGTGCGCGCCGCAATCGAAAATCCCTTGCGGAAAAATGTCAAGCTGACGGTGACGCAGAATGCGCTCGCCCGCCTCGAAATCGATGCCGGGCAGCTCGGCATTCCGGTCGAAATCGTCTCGCCGCAGGATATCGACAAGGTGCTCGGCCCCGATGCGATCCACCAGGGCGTGATGCTTGAGACCCGCCCCCTGCCCGTCCGGCGCCTGGAGGCGCTGAAGGACAGCCCGCTGCTCCTGGTGCTCGACCAGGTCACCGATCCGCACAATGTCGGGGCCATCATGCGCTCGGCCGTCGCCTTCGATGCAGGCGCCGTCATCACCACGCAAAGACACAGCCCGACCGAATCGGGCGTGCTTGCGAAATCGGCTTCCGGCGCGCTCGAACTCATTCCTTATATACAGATCACCAATCTTGCCGATGCGCTCGGTGAATTGCACCGGCTCGGCTTCTTCTCGATCGGCCTCGATTCCCAAGGACCGGCACCGATCGAAGGCACGTTCTCAGGCGAGAAGGTTGCGCTCGTCCTCGGTTCCGAAGGCAAGGGCCTCAGGCAGAAGACGCGCGAGACCGTCAGCGCGCTTGCGCGGCTCGACATGCCGGGCGCGATCAAATCGCTGAACGTCTCGAATGCAGCTGCGATCGCGATGTATGCCGCCCGGCTTCATCTGAAGAAATAAGCGGGCGTCTCAAAATGAACGAATGGTGGGCCCAAGGTTCGCCGGACCAGCAGCAAAGAGAGTGCAACAGCAAGAGAGAAGGAAAATACCCGGCATGGCAATCCGGCCCCTCATGTTCGGCATCCTGTTCATCGCAGTCTTCGTCGCGATCATTCTCAGTATTATATGGGTCGATCCCACCCAGCCGACGCGCCAGCCGGATCCTCTGGCGCCTGTGACGCCGGCGCCCACACCGACACCACCTGCGCAATAGCCGCCGGGAACCCCACCGGCGGCATCGCGTTTGCTGATCGACGGCTGCTCCGGCAGCGCCATTCTCGGTAACCCGATGATGCTGCCCTTTTAAGGGCCGGCCACACGAAGCCGGCGTCAACAAGCCAGTGGGCGATCATAGGTCGATGCGGAAATACACGTAGTCCGGCCGGTGGTGATGACGCCAGTAATGACGGTCCCTCCACCTCCGTTCGGCGCGCCAAGGTCGGTAGTGGCGGCGCTCATAGGCATACGGATGATGGCGCCAGTAACGGCGTTCATACTGCCACGAATGACGCCCATAGCGGCGATGATCACGGTAGTGCACCTTCACGACGTCGCTCTTCTCGGCGGAGGCAACGGGTGCATATACGGGAGCGGCAACCACGGGCTCGACGGCAACGACGGCCGATCCGATCGACAGAAGCGCTGCAATGGCAAAACGTGCAATTCTCATTTCTCATCTCCTTGATGAAGGTGGGCGAAATCTGCGCCTCCTGCCCTGAACTCCTCCTGAATCACTGCTTCAGCTTTTATTCATGAAATGGAGAGGGATTGGGTCTATGATCGATCACGAAATCGCGCCCAGGCCGGATTTTTCTTTACAGACCGGAAGAATCTGCTAGTTGGCACGCATTGCCCTTGTAGCTCAGTTGGTAGAGCACCTGATTTGTAATCAGGGGGTCGCGGGTTCGAACCCTGCCGGGGGCACCATATATTCGTTAATAAATCAGTGACTTGATGCTATCCCGCCCTTTGTTGGCGGGTTTTTCATGCGCCAATGATTTAACCAGAATTGTCATGTTTCCAAGCATTTCCCGAAAGTAGCGGGGATTCGTTGGAACATGAATGGCGCATGGCGACGCATAAGAAACAGGGCGCCGCATACCAAGGGTCTAGCTTGAGGCAACCAACGTATAATGTCGGGAGGCGCGGTCCATTGCTATGTTGCTCCATCGCCTCAACACCCCCAACCACAGAGGCGATCAGCTGCGCCAAGCTGCTATCGACTTCGGTGTCTCTCACCCCTCTCTCACCGTCGTCGGCGGATATCGAATCCGCATTGACCGCCTCGCAGATCGGGGCGGTCTTTTTTTGATGAGGCTGTAAAGAAAAAACCGCCGGATGGTCGGCGGGCGCCGTGGTGATCTTCGCATAGCGCCGGGATCGAAACACGCCGCTCACCGGCCGGGGTGCAAATCGCGCCGAGGAAAGAACCGTCGGCCACTCGAAAGTGAGCGTGTCGACGCCTGCAAGAATGAGGACACAACGAAGGCATTAGCAGGCATTCGGCAATGCCGTTGTCGTCAGCGATGCTGGCCGGCTTTGAAGGTAGGACGCGGCCAAGAACTCCGAAGCTGATGACCTTGTGTTTCCGAACTCCAAGGGCGGATTCCTTGATCACAAGATCATTCCAAGGGAGCGCGAGTTCCGGCCGCTCCGCTGCCGCCAGCAAGGCAAAAAAGGACGACAGGAAGTTTGGCTTTCCACTGGCACGCAACGGGCCACTTTGCGACTGGCCCATATATCGGGGTCGGCATGAAACCGAAGACTGTCCAGACGTTCGCCGTCACCCCTCACTGGCCGCCGCGACGAGCCGCGGTGACCGGATGTTTCCAAGCGACACAAACGCAATGCAATGGATCAGATTCCTCCCTATTTTCGGCGATGAGGCACAAATGGCGCATGACGCCGCAGAGGCACTGTAGAATAAGGCTTTCCATCCTGATTTGGAAACAGGGGGTCGCGGGTTCGAACCCTGCCGGGCACCATTTGCATCACCATTTTCTGGCGCACGGTCCCAAGCGCCCGCGCAACGGACGCCTCGATCGAATCGTCTGCCGAGGGCAGGTTTCCAACTCTTCGTCAGTTGCTGCCGTCGTTCGAGCGTGACTTGCGTGCCTCGCTGTTGGTCGAGGATGCCGTCTTTCCGTCTGGTTGCTGGCCGAAATAGGTGCCGCCGAGATGGCCGCCGGCGCTGGTGTTTTCGACCTGGCGTTCGGCCCGCTTCACTAGCTTTTTGACGTCCGTCTTGCTCATTTTGCCGCTCCATTGGCTGGGTGGTGACATGGGAACAACGACACGCGGCCAAGAGAGTTCCGTCTTCTTGGGAAACCCGGCGCAACCGGACCGCGGCGTGGCTTTGAATGGCTGTTTCCTTGACAAATCCACCAGGCGCACGTGAAAGTACCTCGCTCGTGTACGCTATGACAATTATGGATTGCGATATCGAATGCCTAAAAAGCCGAAACTCGAACACTCGGAACTCGCCGGCGAATTCACCGAGGACGGCGTTACCGTGCTCGTTGATATCTTCCGGACAGCCGGCTCCAACGAGGACTGGTCGATGGAAGTCGTGACGCAGGAGGAAGACCTCATCCGCTGGGACGAACCGTTCGCGACCGACCGAGAGGCGTTTGACGAATTCCTGGCGACAATCGCCCGCGACGGCATTCGCTCGTTTCTGGACGATACCGAGCAATCCGTGCACTGACCGGCCCTGCATTCGCTATCCATCGATTGACCAGGCGTATTCGCGCTCTTTCTAAACTGTGATATGGTCGCCACGGGAGAGAGGTGATGCGACGGTATAATCTCCGGCATGAAGCCGATGATCGCTGGCTTGTTGTTGATGGAATGACAATGCGGCCAGCCGCCCTGGACGGTATCCCGATCTGCGGCATGCAGTGGGCGGAGGCCTGCGATATGGTCGATCTCATGAATACCCTCGACAGCATCGAACGCGCAGCGGATCGCTACGCGGCTTCGTTCCGCCGGAGCGCCTGACGGCCGCCCTACCGTTCCTGAAAATCTGCAGCCGCACGCCCCGCCGGCCGATCACTTCCGGTCTTGCTGCTGCCGCAACGGAACAAATCCGCCGTCCACCGGTTCGAATCGTCAGGGAGGATCGAAGCATGGTTGCGGAGTATCTTTGGCTCTTCGCTATCGCCGGCGGCGCCTTCCTTCTCGGCTGCGCGATCGCCTACGGCATGCTCACAAACCGCAAGCTCTCGCGCAGTGAGCAGGACACTCAGGACCGCAAGGTGCGGAAACTCTACGAAAAGCCGCCGCATGAGGCATCGCGATGAGCCGGCGGTATGCTTGGGCAGTCGCCATCGCGCTGGCGCTTGCCGCCGTTCTTGTCGCCGAGAGCGCCGGCTATTTCCAGCCGTCCGACACGCCAGGTCGGCCCGCTCCCCACGCCATCGACCGGTCAAACTAGGAGCCAGTCACAGTGGGGCATAGTCACAGTAGGAGATCGACATGCTAGGTCAGGACAATCGCTTTGATTCCGGCACGGATGATGCACGCTGCTCGGACACCGCCGCCGCTGCCGAGCGTCGCGAGGAAGCCAAATTGCAGGCCGCCCGCGGGCTGGCTTCCGGAATGGGCCATCCGCACGAGGGCTCGCTCGATATCAAGCCGGAGGACATCAATCGAGCGCGGGACCGCCGTTTTGGGGAAATCGAGCCCGATGAACGCGCGAAAGAGCCCGCTCTGAAGGACGAGGCCCGCCTCCACGGCGATGTCCACATCGTCGAATCCGACCTGGAAGACATCGATCAGCGCGAAGCAGCGCCGGGAACGAGAGAACAGAAATAGCAGCCGCCATCGCCTCTTCGGCATCCCACAGCGAAGGCGGCAGTGTCTGCTTGCGCGCAAAATATCTTGTCGCATAAGCCCTTTATCCTTTAGCTAGGCGAAGATCATAAAGGGCATCACATGGGCCGTTCATTTCAGACGCTTTGTTTCCTCGCTTCCTCGGCAACAGAGGCGCTTGCCGCGCGGGAAGAATTGATTCGCCTTTATGGGGAGGTTCCCGCCGAGGAAGCCGATGTCATCGTGGCGCTCGGCGGCGACGGCTTCATGCTGCAGACGCTGCACAGCACCATGAATTCCGGCAAACTCGTCTATGGCATGAACCGCGGTTCTGTCGGTTTCCTGATGAACGACTATCGCACCGAGAAACTGCAGGACCGCATCTGCGCGGCCGTCGAGAATGCCTTCCATCCCCTGCAGATGACGACGGCCAACGCCGACGGCACCAATTCCACGGCACTTGCCATCAACGAAGTCTCGCTCTTCCGTCAGTCCTACCAGGCCGCCAAGCTGCGCGTCGAGGTCGACGGGCACGTGCGTCTCGCCGAACTGATCTGCGATGGCCTGATGGTGGCAACGCCCGCGGGCTCCACCGCCTATAATCTATCGGCCCACGGCCCGATCCTGCCGCTGGAAGCCCCGCTGCTTGCCATGACGCCGGTCAGCGCCTTCCGCCCGCGCCGCTGGCGCGGCGCGCTGCTGCCGAACAAGGTGACGGTCGACATCCATATTCTGGAGGCCGAAAAGCGGCCCGTAAATGCGGTTGCCGACAATGCCGAGGTCAAGTCCGTGCTGCATATCCGCATCGCCCAGTCTGAGCACATGACAGCGCGCATCCTTTCCGATCCGGACCGCTCTTGGTCGGATCGCATTCTTGCCGAACAATTCGAGGATTGAGGCCATGCAGCTTCGAACCGCTCTTCTTGCCGCAGCGCTCATCACCGGCCCCGCAGCCCTTGCGAAGGCTGTCACGCCGGCCGACACGATCCTTCCGCCCACCGTGATCTTTGCAACCAGCACCGGCTATTGGGAGGAAAGCCGCGCGGATATCGCGATCGAGCGTGCGCCGGGCGCAGCAAGCGATCCGGCAAAAGCGGAACCTCAGCCGCGCCACGGCTACTACAAGCTCTTTTCCGTCCGCCAGCCGGACAAGACGTCGAAAATCTACCTGCAGCAAATCGCGCAGGCCGACAGCGGCCCGGAAATCGTCTCCAGCGTCGAGCTGCACGAGTTCACGCAGCTCAAACCCTATGTCACCGATATCCGTCCGGAAAGTTCCACGGGCATGGGCAAGCAGCCCGGCCTCTTCGCCACGGTCTACCTGAAGACCGATCCGAATGCCGAATCCGAGGGCTGGACCGTGCTGATCGACGAATTCGGCGAGATCACCATCGAGAAGGCGACGAACTGACTGCTCGAACCGGCGACCTGCCCGCACAAACCTCCCGAACGCACTCGCGCAGCCAGCGATGCGCCGGATCGGCGTCCGTCCGCGGGTGCCACAACAGCGAGATCGTAATGTCGGGCGGCGAAACCGGCAGGGGGAAAGAGAACATCCCGTCACGCAGGTTTCCCGTATAGCGTCCGGGGACGCTGGCGATCAGATCCGAGGCACGCGCCAGAGCCAGAGCTTCCGAAAAGCCGCCAACAACCGTTACGATCTCCCGTTTCAGGCCGAATGGCTCAAGCGCGTCATCGATCGGTCCCCTGTCGAGCCCGCGCCGCGAGATGAGGATATGCCGACCGGCAGCGTAAACCGCAGGCGTCATCGCAACCTCGCACAGCGGATGTCCCATGCGGACAACGCCGACGAAGCGGTCTCGGAACAGCGCCTGCGCGCGCAGCTCCGGCCCCATGGCTTTTCCGACGACACCCGTTTCCAGGTCAACGCTGCCGTCGCGCAGCGGCGCGCTGTCCCTGTCCGGCTTTGGTACGAATCGCAACTGCACGCCCGGCGCCTGTTCGCCGACGCGTGCAATGAGATCAGGTCCGAAATTCTCGACAAAGCCATCCTGGTTTCTGAGCGTGAATGTCCGCAAAAGCCGAGTCAGGTCGAGGGTCTCGACGGGACGCAGAACGGCTTCGCCCTCCTGCACGAGCCGGCCGACGCGCTCGCGCAGCTCGAGCGCCCGCGGCGTCGCAACAAGGCCGCGTCCGGCCCGAACCAATAGCGGATCGCCGGTCGCTTCCCGCAATCGCGCCAGCGCGCGGCTCATCGCAGACGGGCTTAGCCGCAGCCTTTTGGCGGCGCCGGCGACGCTGCATTCCGTCAGAAGCACATTAAGGGTGATAAGCAGATTGAGATCGGGATGCGACATGCAGTGACCATAGCACGGTCGGTACAAGATCACATGGCGTCAAACGCACGAATGAGATGCATATGATGCACCTTCCGCCCTGTCAGGCGGCGAGCTATCTCTGTCCAGCGGCAATTTTGGAGTAGCTCTTCATGATATCGGTCCGATTTGCCTCTGTCGTCTTCGTGGTCGCACCGCGCACGCCGGGGCGTCAAAAAGCCTGAAGGGAAAGTGCCGATGACCTCCTGCACAGATGACGCCACCCACGATGGCATAACCCCGGCAACCTCGGTCAGATGGGCGCTTGCCGGCCTTTGCCTATCCATGCTGCTATCTTCGCTCGGCACCAGTATTGCCAATGTCGCATTGCCGACATTGGCTCAGGTGTTCGCCGCACCATTCCAACAGGTGCAGTGGGTCATCCTTGCCTACCTCCTGGCGATCACGATCCTGATCGTCGGCGTCGGACGGCTGGGCGACCTTGCCGGGCGCCGACGGGTTCTCCTGGCGGGGCTGGTCGTATTTACTGTCGCCTCGGTGCTCTGCGGCCTTGCGCCCTCGCTCTGGTGGCTGATTGCCGCCCGGGCCGCGCAGGGCCTCGGCGCCGCCGTCCTGATGGCTCTTACCATGGCGTTCGTCGGCGAGACGGTCCCCAAGGAAAGAACCGGCAGCGCCATCGGGCTGCTCGGAGCGATGTCGGCAATCGGTACCGCGCTCGGTCCGTCGCTTGGCGGCATTGCGATCGCCTGGCTCGGCTGGCGGGCAATCTTTCTCGTCAATATCCCGCTCGGTCTGCTGGCCTTTTTTCTCGCCCACCGTTTCCTGCCCGCCGACCGCGATACACTGAAAACGGGCCGCCCTGGCTTCGACGCTCTGGGCACGCTGCTGCTTGCAGGCGCCCTCGCCGCTTATGCTCTCGCCATGACGATAGGGCGCGGCCATTTCGGCACGCTGAATGCGATGCTCCTGATGGCTGCACTCACAGGCATCGCACTCCTTGTTTTCACCGAGGCGAAGGTGGCATCGCCTTTGATCCCATTGGCAGCATTCCGCAATTCGGAGTTCAGCGCCAGCCTCGCCATGAACGCCCTCGTCTCGACGATAATGATGGCGACGCTGGTGGTGAGCCCGTTCTATCTGTCCGGTGCGCTCGGGCTCAACGCGGCGTTTGTTGGAATAATCATGTCGATTGGCCCGGTTGTCTCGGCGCTGACCGGCACCCCGGCTGGCCGTCTTGTCGATCGTCTGGGCGCATCTTTCGTGGTCATCGTCGGGCTTATCGAAATGGCCGTCGGTGCAGTTGCCCTATCCGTGCTTCCGGCAATATTCGGCCTTGCCGGCTACATTGCCGCCATCGCCATCCTGACCCCGGGTTATCAGTTGTTCCAGGCAGCCAACAACACCGCCGTCATGATGGACATCCCCGCCGATCGGCGGGGCGTCGTTTCGGGTCTGCTCAGCCTGTCACGCAATCTCGGACTCATCACCGGCGCGTCCGTCATGGGCGCCGTGTTCACCGTTGCCGCGATGACGGCCGATATCACGACGGCACGTCCCGAAGCCGTTGCGACCGGCATGCAGGTCACCTTCGCCGTCGCGGCGGCTCTGACCGCCGTCGCGATCGCCATCGCCGTCCAAGGCCGCGCCCTTGCCATGCGTCCCTCGCCTCGTGGAGACAGGCCGGCTTAAGACGGCCCGAACCCGCTCCGTCCGCTTTTGGACTTCTGGCCCGCCGCCGTTGCGGCGGGCCAGTGGTCAAATGCTTGCCTGCACGCTGTGCAGGTTGGCATAGATGCCTTTCTGCGCCATGAGGTCGTTATGGGTGCCTTGTTCGATGATGCCATCGGCTGTGAGCACCAGGATGCGGTCGGCATGGCGGACGGTGGAGAGACGATGGGCGATGACCAGGGTGGTGCGGCCGTTCGCGAGATTGAGCAGCGCCTTTTGAACCGCCCGTTCGCTCTCGTTGTCGAGCGCGCTGGTTGCCTCGTCGAAGATCAGGATCGCCGGATCCTTGAGGAAGGCGCGCGCTATCGTGAGGCGCTGCCGCTGGCCCCCCGAAAGCTTGACACCGCGTTGGCCGATATCGGTCGCGTAGCCATTCGGCAAAGCCGCGATGAAGTCGTGAGCGTTGGCGGCACGGGCGGCGGCCTCGACCTCGGCATCGGTCGCGTCGGGCCGGCCGTAGCGAAGATTTTCCGCCACCGTGCCGGCAAAGAGATAGACGTCCTGCTGCACCACCCCGACGTGTCGCCGCAGTGAGGCCAGCGTCACGTCGCGAATGTCGGTACCGTCAATGCGGATCGCCCCCGCCTGCACATCGTAGAAGCGCGGTATGAGCGCGCAAAGCGTGCTCTTGCCCACTCCTGAGGGACCAACCAAGGCCACGAACTCGCCCGGCGCAATCGTGAGCGAGAGCCGCTTAAGCACCTTGGGGCCTTCGGACTCATAGCCGAAGACGACGTCGGAAAAACTGATCTCACCCCTTGGAGCCGGCATGGGACGGGCAGCCGGGCGGTCGAAGACGTCCGGTGCTATCTCCAGGATCTCCATGGCCCGAACGAAGCCGGTGTAACCCTCCTGCCAGAGGCGCACGAAATTGGCGAGCCGCTGCATCGGATCGACCAGCACCGCCACGCAAAGCAGAAAGGTGAGGATGTCCGCCACGGACAGCTCAGCCGCCAGGATGCGCAGCCCTCCGATCACGATGACAAGTATGGTGATGAGTTGAGCGAAAGTTTCGGTGCCCACCGAAAACCAGGCCTCGCTGCGGTAGCCGTCGGCGCGCCCCTGCAGAAACCGCCGGTTCAGCTTGGCAAAGCGCTCCTGCTCCAGCGCCTCGTTGGCGAAGGACTGGACGACGCGAATGCCCGCCAGTGCGTCCTCCACGCGTTCGTTGACGGCGGCGATCTGCCGCTTGCTCGCTTCCAGTGCGCGGTTCATGCGCCGGTTGAAATGCAGAGCATAAGCCGCCGCCACCGGCGTGAGAAGCAGGATGAGGCTGGCCAAAAGTGGATCGATGAAGAACAGCACCAGCATGGCGCCGCCATATTTGAGTACGGCGATGGAGAGGTCCTCTGGGCCGTGGTGGAAGAGCTCGCCCAGCCACAGGGAATCGTTCGTGATGCGGCTCATCAACTGCCCAGTGCGTTGGCGGTCGAAAAAGCTGAACGAGAGCTTCTGGCAGTGTTCGAAGAGCTCCTGCCGGACGGCGGCCTCGATACGGGCGCCCATCACGTGCCCCTGATAATCGACGAAGAAGATGGCAACGGTTTGGATCGCCAGGATGGCAAGCATGAAGGCGCCGACGGCAAGGATCTGCTCGTAGGCCTCCGGCATGTTGGGCAGAGCCAGAAGGCGGCTCGTGACAAAATTGGCGCAGAGCGGCAGCGCCACCGCCGTACCGGCGACGAGGATCGCGCAGACCAGATCCGCCAGCAGCAAAGGCAGGTGCGGGCGATAGTAAGAGAGGAATTTGCGCATGCGCAAGCGGCGCCGGTCGCGGTCGGCGTTGCTTGGATAGTCGCGGAAGAACTTCAGGAAGCGGTTATGGCGCGGTGGGCTTTTCCTCGCGCGGGGGAACTGAGTGTGCATGAAGCCGAATGTCCTTGTGGTCGATGTTTCCTTTCTGGTTGGACAGGTTCGCTTTCATGTCAGTCTCCCCGGGGATCGGACCAATTAGAGCCTAAGCATTGCGGACAACCGCGACCGATTCAACCCGGCAGCGGAAAGAGATCAGCCGGTGTTGTCGCCATGCAACAGTCGCTGGCCCGCCACTTTCTGTCGCGAAACGAGAAGGCTCTCGCTGCAATCTCCGATCTGATCGAACTGAACGGAATTGCCTCCGATCTGGCTGATATCCCGTTCCACATCACTTCAGAGCATCCGACCAAGATCCCCAATAATCAGTCATGAAGGCCGGGGGTGCCGAAGACCTTCAACTGGTCAAAGGCTCGAACGCTCGGCCGGTTTGGTCGCAAGGCGGCATCTGCGCGAATTAAAAGAACTCGTCCAGCACCATATAGTAGGCGACTTTCGCGTCGCTGATGCCGGAAAGCCCATAACAATCGAGGAAATGCCGAACCCACGCTTGCCCGACATTGTATCGGATGCTTCGCAGTGCCAGCGCAATATCCTGGTATCGATCCGCAACGCCCAGACGGCCGCAGTCGACATACCCACTGAATTGCCCTTCATGCGTCATGAAGTTCGGCAAACAGGCGTCGCCGTGGGCAACGACGGGATCGGTGACGTCAGGCTGGTTGGCTTCCAGATATGCAAAAAGGCTCGCAGCGGTTGCGTTTTGCCGCTCTTCATCAAAATCACTCTCGTCTACGGCTCCCGCTTCCATCCGCGCCTTGGCAAGCCTCAAACGAGCTGTCAGCCTGTGGTCGAAAGGGCAGGTTTGCGGATCAAGTTCGTGCAATCGCCGTATCGCGGCAGCCAGGATCTCGATGCGCTGCCTATCTGTGGTCAATTTGGACGAAGCCAGGTCGCTTCCCGGGAGCGCGCTCAGCAGCAGCCAGTTTCTACCCTCATGGCTTTCCAGGGCGACGACGCTTGGGCACTGCAGTCCTTGCTCGCCAAGCCACAGTAGACGCTCCGCCTCCAACGGCAATTCCGCAAAAGGACCAGCAATTTCGCCTTTCAGGAAAAACCGCGTCCGGCCACCTTCTGCGAGCCTGAACACCTCTGCAGACGAACATCCCAGTTCGTCCTTCTTCCACTCGTGTTGAGATACAACTGCCCTTAGATTGGAAGGTAAGGCAGTGTTTTCCATCGGCACATCATCTTGATGATCGTTTGCCAGCGGCTTGGCGCGCACACGCCAAGCCGCTTGCAACCACCTGCTGCAGGCGGATTTAGGTGCTAAGCCGGGCTCCACAAGTTCAAGTCAGGCTCACCGTCTCTGACGGTTCTCCCTGCAATCTCAATCAACGTCTTCGAGGACAGCGTCCGGCTTGCCGCTGATGCGGTGCGCAAGTGCTGCTTCCATGAACTCGTTGAGGTCGCCGTCGAGCACATCGCCCGGTGCCGTGCTCGAAACGCCGGTGCGCAGGTCCTTGACCAACTGATAGGGCTGCAGCACGTAGGAGCGGATCTGGTGGCCCCAGCCGATCTCGGTCTTGGACGCCGCTTCGGCGCTTGCTGCCTCTTCGCGCTTCTTCAGTTCCGCTTCATACATGCGGGCGCGCAGCATGTCCCAGGCCTTGGCGCGGTTCTTGTGCTGCGAGCGCTCCTGCTGGCAGGCGACGACGATGCCGGTCGGGATGTGCGTGATGCGCACTGCCGAGTCGGTCGTGTTGACGTGCTGGCCGCCCGCGCCCGACGAGCGATAGGTGTCGATGCGGCAGTCGCTTTCGTTGATCTCGATGTTGATAGAGTCATCGACCACCGGATAGACCCAGATCGACGAGAAGGACGTGTGGCGGCGCGCATTGCTGTCATAGGGCGAGATGCGCACGAGCCGGTGCACGCCCGATTCCGTCTTCAGCCAGCCATAGGCGTTGTGTCCCTTGACGAGCAGCGTCGCGGACTTGATGCCCGCCTCTTCCCCGTCATGGACTTCAAGAAGCTCAACTTTGAAGCGCTGGCGTTCCGCCCAACGGGTGTACATGCGAAGCAGCATGTTCGCCCAGTCCTGGCTTTCGGTGCCGCCGGCGCCCGAATGCACTTCGAGATAGGTGTCGTTGGCATCGGCCTCGCCGGATAACATGGCTTCGACCTGGCGGCGCGCGGCCTCGGCTTTCAGGCTCTTCAGCGCGGCCTCGGCCTCCTTGACGATGCTTTCATCGCCCTCTTCCTCACCCATCTCGATGAGTTCGACATGGTCGTTCAGCTGCTGTTCGAGCTGCTTCACGCCGTTGATGCCGTCATCGAGCTGCTGGCGCTCGCGCATCAGCTTCTGAGCTTCGGCAGCATCGTTCCACAGATTCGGGTCCTCTGCCTTGTTGTTCAACCAGTCCAGCCGTCTTATCGCCTGGTCCCAGTCAAAGATGCCTCCTCAGCAGGGTGATAGCCTGCTTGGTTTCATCGACTACGTTTTCGATTTCCGCTCGCATTTTCCTGCTTCTTTGCGTTGGTCTTGAGTTGGTCCGTCAAATAGTTGCGGCGGCCGCGGATGTAAAGAGCCGCGGCCGCCGCATCATACGAGGATTGTTCAGTAGAGGCCGCCTGCGCCAGACTGCACGGCCTGGTTCGCCTGCGGCGAAGTCTTCAGGATTTCCTCCGGCGCCATGGTGCTGTCCATGCCGATGACGGACAAGCTGTCGGCCGGGCCGGTGCCGGGCTTGAAAGCCTCGATGATGGTGTTCGGATCGCCCTCCATCGCCGCCATGCCGGTCTTGCGGTCGATCGGGATCAGGTTCATGCCCTGCGGGATAACGAATTTAGATTCCGGCATGTCCTTGACGGCCGCCTGCATGAATTCATTGAAGATCGGGGCCGAGAGGCCGCCGCCCGTACCGCCGCGGCCAAGCGGCGCCGGATTGTCGAAGCCCATGTAGAGGCCGGCCACGAGGTCGGGCGTGAAGCCGACGAACCAGGCATCCTTCTCGTCGTTGGTGGTGCCGGTCTTGCCGGCCACGTCGCGCCCGCCGAGGTCGATCTTGCCGGCCGCAGTGCCGCGGGTGATGACGCCCTGCATCATCGAGGTGATCTGATAGGCCGTCATCGGGTCTAGAACCTGCTCGCGGTTGTCGACGATGTTCGGCTCTTCCTGGTTCTGCCAGTCGCCGGCATTGCAGCTGTCACAGAGGCGTTCCTCATGCCTGAAAATCGTCTTGCCGTAGCGGTCCTGGATGCGGTCGATCAGCGTCGGCTTGATCTGCTTGCCGCCGTTGGCAATCACCGAATAGGCCGAAACCATGCGCAACACGGTGGTCTCGCCGGAGCCGAGGGACATGGCAAGCAGCGCCGGCATCTTGTCGTAGATGCCGAAGCGCTCTGCATATTCGGCAACGATGTTCATGCCGAGGTCATTGGCAAGGCGCACGGTCATCAGGTTGCGCGAGTGCTCGATGCCGGAGCGCAGCGTCGACGGACCGTTGAACTCACCGCCGTAGTTTTCCGGCCTCCAGACCTGGCCGCCGGAGAAGACCTCAATCGGTGCGTCCATGATCACCGAGGCCGGCGTATAGCCGTTGTCCATGGCCGCTGCATAGACGAACGGCTTGAACGAGGAGCCCGGCTGGCGCATCGCCTGCGTCGCGCGGTTGAATTCCGATTGCCCATAGGAGAAACCGCCTGCCATCGCAAGAACGCGGCCGGTCTTCGGGTCCATGGCAACGAGGCCGCCCTGAACCTTCGGCGGTTGGCGAAGACGATAGGAGGTCGAGCCTTCGCCCCCCAGCCGCTCGACATAGACGACGTCGCCCGGCGAAAGCACGCCTTCCGGCGACTTGGCCGTCTTGCGCTCGCCGCTGGAGGAGCGGTAGGCCCACTGCATGTCCTTCGCCTCGATCGTGCCATGCTCGCGCTCGGCGGCAGCCTTTCCGGCGCCGTCCCTGGCAGGCTGGAGACCGATGTCGACGCTTTCGGTGGACACGGCAAGCACGACGGCGAGGCGCCATTCGGGCACATCGGAGAGTGCTGGGATTTCCGCGAGCGCCTTGCCCCAATCGGCGGTGGTGTCGATCGTCTTCAGCGGCCCATGGAAGCCGCGGCGTTCGTCGTAGGTCGTCAGGCCGTCCTGCAGCGCCTTGCGGGCGGCAAGCTGCATCTGCGGATCGAGCGAGGTGCGGACCGAAAGGCCGCCTTCGTAAAGCGCCTTTTCGCCATACTGGCCGATGAGCTGGCGGCGAACAGCCTCGGCGAAGTAATCCGAAGCAAAGAGCGAGGGGCCGTTGCTGCGGGCCGTCACGCCGAGCAGCTGCTTCTTGGCTTCCGCCCCGTCGCTCTGGCTCACATAGCCGTTTTCGACCATGCGGTCGATGACCCAGTTGCGGCGCTCCACCGCGGCATCCGGATGGCGGAAGGGATGATAGTTCGCCGGGCCTTTCGGCAGCGAGGCGAGATAGGCGGCTTCGGCGACGGTCAGTTCGGTGACCGACTTGTTGAAGTAGGTGAGCGCTGCCCCGGCGATGCCGTAGGAGTTCAGGCCGAAGAAGATCTCGTTCAGATAGAGTTCGAGGATCTTGTCCTTGCTGTAGGCCTGCTCGATGCGGAAGGAGAGGATCGCTTCCTTGATCTTGCGGTCGATCGTCTGGTCGGATGTCAGGAGGAAGTTCTTCGCCACCTGCTGGGTGATCGTCGAGGCGCCCACCGGACGGCGGCCGGAACCGAAATTCTGCAGGTTGACGACGATGGCGCGCGCAAGGCCGCTCAAGTCGACGCCGGGATGGTTATAGAAATTCTTGTCTTCGGCCGAAAGGAAGGCTGCCTTGACGCGATCCGGGATCGCCTGGATCGGCAGGAAAAGACGCTTCTCCTTGGCATACTCGGCCATCAGCGCGCCGTTTCCGGCATGAACGCGGGTGGTGACCGGCGGCGCATAGCTGTTCAGGACGGCGTAATCGGGGAGATCCTTCGCGACGTTTGCCAGGTAGACGGCAACGACGGCAGCAGCGCCGAGAAACAGGACGCAAGCAATTCCGAAGAAATATCCAAGAAGTCTGATCATATTGAGCTACCGGTATTCCAAATTTTCAATCGGCGCAGGCGCTATATTTGCATGGAAGCGGGCGATTTGCACGTCCCGCGGGCTTACTCCATGAGCGCCATCGCGACAAGCCGTCCAACCCGCCTGTCGAAAACATAGCGGCGAGTAACGGCCTGAATGTGAGCAAAATAGGGCTCCCCTGCCCCATTCACATGCTCCGCTTTGCTTTCGCCGCGGGTGTCACATCTCAGCCACTCAGCCGCCATTGGCAACCACGGAGGAGCGGTAGCGCTTGACGGCGTCGGTCAACAGATCGGCGATCTTCACCCGCCATTTCTCGTCGAGCAGCAGCTTTTCGTCTTCCGCGTTGGAGAGGAAGCCGAGTTCGAGCAGGATCGAGGGCACATCCGGCGCCCGCAGAACCTGGAAGCCCGCATGCCGATGCGGATTGTTGATCGTACTGATCTGATCCTTGAAGGAGCCGAGCACGCTTTCGGCCAGCGAGATCGAGAAGGCCTGGGTCTCGCGGCGCGTCAGGTCGAGCAGGATATCGGCCACTTCGGGCGGTTCGGCGGCGGTTTCCTTGCCGGCGATCTGATCGGACAGGTTTTCGCGCTCGGCAAGATCGGCTGCAAGCTTGTCGGAGGCCTTGTCCGAGATCGTATAAACCGTCGCGCCGCGGATATCCTTCTGCTTCAGCGTATCGGCGTGCAGCGAGATGAAGAGGCCAGCATGGTTCTGCCTGGCGATCTGCACGCGCTCGGCAAGCGACAGGAATTCATCCCCGCTGCGGGTGAGGAACGCCTTGATGCCATGCTCGCGGTTCAGCCGGTCGGTCAGCGCCTTGGCGAAGGCGAGCGTCACCTGCTTTTCCTCGGTCTTGGTATCGACACCGATCGCGCCGGTATCGATGCCGCCATGGCCGGCGTCGACGGCGATGATGAAATCGCCGGGCTTTGCCGCCTCGGGCGCCGGCATGGCGTTCGCCGGCTGCGGACGGTCTGCCGGATCGCTCCAGGACTGCGCCTTGACGAGGGCTGCGAACTCCTCCTTGCCGGTCATCTCGGCATCGAGCACGAGGCGGTAGCCCCTGCCATCCTCATCCGCCTGCACCTTGGCCGTCGCCAGCTTCACCGGCTTGACGGCGCTCAGCACGATGCGGGCGCTGCCTTCGTCCATCGTGCCGTAGCGGATGTCCTTGAAAAGCCCCCTCGCCGCCAGATCCTTGGCCTGGAATCCGAAAGCGGTCGCCGGCAGATCGACGACGATGCGCTCGGGATTGGCGATATAATGGACCGAAAAACTCGGCTGCCGGTCGAAATCGATGACAACGCGGGTACGGGCATCGTCGCCGATGATGCGGGCACCATAGGCAAGCAACGCTTCGGGCTTCTTCGGATCGGCGGCAAGCGCGATGATGGCCTGGAGCGAAACCGCCGCCGCTGCGAGCATGCCTACGAATCTCATCTTCCGCTTGCCGGATTCCCCCGCTGCGGGCCGCACCCTCTTCAACAATCGACCGCACACCCTATCTGTCATTGCAATGGATCCTTGCGGCCTAATGCACGCACCGCCCGGCATTCAGTGCTTGTACGCCGCTGCCGAATCAGGACCGCTAATTCCCCCATTGTCTATGCGTTTCGAAATCCATCAATATTATGGCGCATTTGGCTTTTCCCTTGCTATTGTGACAGAGAAACCATACAACGATTTTCAGGTTAGAAAGTGTTGACGGGATAGAGTCGCCGCGCGGCTGCCAACCCCACGAGGACCTGGCGCCACAACCGGCAATCGTCCGCCGTCTTACGCGCTTCTCTCCACGGTAAACTGGATCCTGAATTTTCCGGCGTATGCGGAAACTTCATCGGTGGATAGCCACCAAACGCTCTGAGGAGCAAACTCATCGGACCCCAAGGGGTCTTAAGTATTGTCGATCTCGCTTGGTCATAATGGTTTCGCAGCAGGTTTTATCCAAAGTCTACAGGCCCCGGGAGAATGATTTCCCCGCTGTTGCCTGGCTGCTGCTGTCCCGCCCGAACCAAGCGCGACTTTCATTATCCGGCGCACCCACGTTCGACCGCATGCCCCCTGTTATCAATACAGGCGGGAATACGCGTCTGCGGCTGCGCCGAGGAGCACACCTTACATGGCAGACAAAATGCTTATCGACGCGTCTCACGAGGAAGAGACACGTGTCGTTGTCGTTCGCGGGAACCGTATAGAAGAATTTGACTTCGAGTCGCAGCACAAGAAGCAGATACGCGGCAACATCTATCTCGCTAAAGTAACGAGAGTCGAACCCTCGCTGCAGGCCGCTTTCGTCGATTATGGCGGCAACCGGCACGGCTTCCTGGCGTTTGCCGAAATCCATCCCGACTATTACCAGATCCCGCTGGCCGACCGTCAGGCTCTGCTTCGCGCCGAGGCCGAGGAGCACCGCCGCGACGACGATGTCGAGCATGTCGAAACCGCGCCAGTGAGCGACCTGTCGACCCAGGATCAGCCCGACATCGGCATCGTGGAGAAGCAGGAGCCGGCCGCCGAAGAGGTTTCCGAAGACGCCGCTCCGGTTGAAGCAAGCGCTCCGGCCGCCGAAGAGGCTCCGGCCAAGAAGGCCAAGCCGCGCCGCAGCCGCAAGAAGCCCGTCCAAACCACCGCAACCGAAGATGCCGTCCCGACCGATGTCGAAGCACCTTCCGCCTCCGTCGTCGACAATGATGACGAAGGCCCTGTCGGCGGCAGCATCGCTGCGGCTGTCGAGACCGACTCGATCTCCGAAGACGTCGATTCCCGCCGCCGCGGCAATGACGACGATGACGACGACGACCACGAAGAGGAAGTGATCGAATCCGTCGGTGCCGAAGATGCGATGGAAGAGGTTCCGGACCGCGTGCAGCGCAAGCCGCGCAAGCAGTACCGCATTCAGGAAGTCATCAAGCGCCGCCAGATCCTGCTTGTGCAGGTCGCCAAGGAAGAGCGCGGCAACAAGGGCGCGGCGCTCACCACCTATCTCTCGCTCGCAGGCCGCTACTCGGTTCTGATGCCGAACACGGCTCGCGGCGGCGGCATTTCCCGGAAGATCACCAATCCGCAGGACCGCAAGCGTCTCAAGGAAATCGCCCGGATGCTCGAAGTCCCGCAGGGCATGGGCGTGATCCTGCGCACGGCGGGCGCCAACCGCACCAAGGTCGAGGTCAAGCGCGACTTCGAATATCTGATGCGCCTTTGGGAAAACGTCCGCACGCTGACGCTCGCATCCACCGCCCCCTGCCTCGTCTACGAGGAAGGTTCGCTCATCAAGCGCTCGATCCGCGACCTCTACAACAAGGACATCAGCGAGATCATCGTTTCCGGCGAGGAAGGCTATCGTGAAGCGAAAGACTTCATGAAGATGCTGATGCCGAGCCACGCCAAGGTCGTTCAACCCTACCGCGACATCCATCCGATCTTCTCGCGCTCCGGCATCGAGGCGCAGCTCGACCGCATGCTGCAGCCGCAGGTGACGCTGAAGTCCGGCGGCTACCTGATCATGAACCAGACGGAAGCGCTCGTTTCGATCGACGTCAACTCCGGCCGCTCGACGCGTGAACATTCGATCGAGGACACCGCACTCCAGACGAATCTCGAGGCTGCCGATGAAGTCGCCCGCCAGCTTCGCCTGCGTGACCTTGCCGGTCTTATCGTCATCGACTTCATCGACATGGAAGAGAAGCGCAACAACCGCGCCGTCGAGAAGAAGCTGAAGGAATGCCTGAAGAACGACCGTGCCCGCATCCAGGTCGGCCGCATCTCGCATTTCGGCCTGCTTGAAATGTCCCGCCAGCGCATCCGCGCTTCCGTGCTTGAATCCACGACCCAGGTCTGCTCGCATTGCGGCGGTACCGGCCATGTGCGCTCGCAGTCCTCCGTCGCGCTGCATGTGCTGCGCGGCATCGAGGAATACCTGCTGAAGAACACGACGCACGACATCACCGTGCGCACCACGCCGGAAATCGCGCTCTACCTGCTCAACCACAAGCGCCAGTCGATCGTCGATTATGAAACCCGCTTCGGCGTCGCGATTGTCGTCGATGCCGATAGCGCGGTCGGCTCGCAGCATTTCGCGATCGATCGCGGCGAACCGGTCGAAAATCCGGTCAAGATCGAAACCCTCTTCAACTTCGCAGCCATCCCTGACGATGACGACGAAGATATCGTCATCGAGACGGAGGAGGAAGAAGACGAGGAACTTGAAGAAAGGCCCGCAGCCCCCGAGCGCGCGCCCCAGCTGCGCGCTGAAGGTGATGGCGAAGGCGGCCGGAAGCGCAAGCGCCGCCGCCGCCGCCGTGGCCGCAATGGTGCCGGTGAGCAGATCGCCGCCCAGGATACCGTTTCCGGCGAAACCGGCAACGAGGATGAAGGCGACGAGGAGGGTAGCGAGGGCGATGATACAGCCGCCGCAGCAGCAACCTCCGAAACGGGAGCTGAAAGCGAAGAATCCCAGCGCCGCAAACGCCGCCGCCGCGGCAAACGTGGCGGGCGTCGCAACCGGGAGGAAGGCGAAGAAGTAAGCGCCGGCGCTGAAGCCGTCGACGAAAACGTCGCTGATGCCGGGGATGAGGCCGAAACGCAGGCTGAAATCGTCGAGGCCATTGCTGAAGAAGCCGGCGATGGCCTGCCGGCGATGGCAGCCGTCGAGGCCGGCGCTTTTGTCACTGAAGCAAAGCCCGCCAAGGGTCGCAGCCGCCGCAAGACCGCCGCGTCTCCCGTCGAAGAACCGGTTGCCGAAGCCCTACCTGCGGAAGCGGAAGCCGAAACGGCCGAAGCCTCCGCCGATCTCGCGATCCCGGCAGAGGACGAAGCCAAGCCGGTCCGCGCCAACCGCGAATCAAACATCTCCTCTTCGGCGACCCCGACGGTCAAATCCACGCGTAGCGAGCCCGCCGAGGCCGACAATGACGGCAAGCCGAAAAAAGCCGGCTGGTGGCAACGCCGCGGCTTCTTCTGAGAAGCCGATCCAGGATCATGAAGCCACAATCCGGCTGCGGCAATGCGGCCGGATTTTTTTATCTGCTCGTCCGGTTGCACGAACGATGTCGCGACAGGCTCTGGCGAGGTCTGGCCGCTTTATGATTGTCAACATCCGCCACGCCCCACGCGCAAAACGCATCCTGTCTGAAAGTGATTCCATCTATTTGGCCATTTCGGCTTTTGGCGTTTACAGTATTTGTATTGGCCTATCCCCTTTCATTCGTGCTGCCACAGCAAATGGGCTGGGAGAACGGTTCGTTCAAAAACCTGCAAGTGGCCGCCTGTGCCGTCGGATTCGTGCAAGCAGGTATCTTGGCCTCACGGACGAGCGGAGCTTGGAAGGCATTATGGATTTCTCTAATGCCGGTTTGGTTCATTCTCGTCGCTCGCGAATTGAGCCGGGCTGCCGTCTTCCATGCGCCGACACATTTTTCAGAACACGCTCCCATGTATCAAGCCAGCAGGCTGCTTTGGTACAGCGATGCCGTTACGCCGATCGCGGCTGCGCTGCTGCTGTTTTCGCTTATAATGGTGATTAGAGGTCGGGTTTGGAGGCTCCTGCCGGCTGTTCAAGGCACTAACCAGTTGCCAATTCTCGAATGCGTGATGGCCGGTGCGGGCGTTATTCTCATGACTGCCGCCGAGCATCATATGGGGATGTCGCTGGATGCGATCGTGGGCGACGGGCAGATATTCGAAGAAGCCGTTGAGCTTGCAGCGAGCTTGTTCCTCCTGACCGCACAGCAGCGAGTTCGGATGGGCGGCGGGTGCGTCCGGCCACCCTATTGTCAACACCAGCTTGGCATTAATGGGCGACCTGGCATGGCGTCTCGACGCCCGAAAAGCCATATACTTCACTTCAACGCGGTAAATTCCAGCGCCCCGTCCGAGTGGAACGCGAGACCAGGATTGCGAATATTTTGATTCAAGTACTTTCAAGAATCCTTTCGAAATCCTCGACAAGCATCGGAAATCAGACTCTATTTTAGCCAGACGGCAATGCGCTCCACCGCCTCGGCGATCTCGGCCTCGGAGCCCGCATAGGACATGCGCATCGTCCGGTTTCCCTCCATGGGATCGAAGTCGAAGCCGGGCGTGGCGGCGACATCGATTTCCGCCAGCATGCGCTTGGCGAGGGCCATGCTGTCATTGGTGAAGCGGGTGACGTCGACATAGGCATAGAAGGCGCCGTCCATGGGCGAAGCGATCGAAAGCCCGATCTCGGGAAGACGCCGTATCAGGAAATCGCGGTTCCTGGCATAGCTTGCCCTATAGACATCGAGCTCCACCGTTGCGTTGAGCGCCGCCGTCGCAGCGATCTGGGAAAGCTCCGGCGGCGAGATGTAGAGGCTTTGCGCCACGCGCTCGATCGGCCGGACCAGACGCTCCGGCAGCACCATCCAGCCGATGCGCCAGCCGGTCATGCAATAGTATTTCGAGAAGGAGTTGATGACGATCGCCTCGCCGGTTAGCTCCAACGCACTCGTCTCCTCGCCGGCGAATGTCAGCCCGTGGTAGATTTCGTCGGAGATGAAGGCGATCGAGTTGGCGGCGCAATAATCGGCGAGCGCCTTCAGCGCTTCCCTGCCCGTCACCGTGCCCGTCGGATTGGCCGGGCTTGCGAGCAGCACGCCTTTCAGCCTGACGCCGCCTTCTCGCTGCGCCGCCTCCAGGCTTTCCGGCGTCAGCGTGAAATGCGTCTCGGCCGTCACCGGCACTTCAATAATTTTCAAGCCGAGCGCGCCGAGGATGTTGCGATAGGCCGGATAGCCGGGCCTGGCGATCGCCACCGCATCGCCGGCATCGAAGAGCGAAAGAAAGGCAAGGTTGAAACCTGCAGACGAGCCGGTGGTGACGGCGATCCGCAGCGGGTCTATGTCAAGTCCGTGGCGGTCGCGGTAATGCGCAGCGAGCGCTTGCTTCAGCCGTGCGGTGCCGAGTGCGTCGGTATAGCCGATCCTGCCCTTGACGAGCGCTGCGCGTGCCGCATCGAGCGCTGCCTGCGGGGCTGGATGGGAAGGCTGGCCGACCGCCATTGAAATGACAGGATGACCGCTTGCGCGCCGTCTGGTCGCCTCGGCGAGCACGTCCATGGCGTGGAAGGGTTCGACTTCGCTGCGTCTCGATATGGAAAACAAGGCTGCATAACTCCGGAAGTTCACTTGCGGCCAGACAATTGCCGCAATAATCGGGTCATCACAATCCCGCGATTGCGTCGCGCCTGCGAAAAATCCTGTTTGAGGACGGGACCATGCGCCGTAATTTGGTGCTTCACAGTTCTACCTGTTAACACGGCGATGATAAGATGCAGCAAATATCGCGCCCCATCCGCCGTAGACGAGGATAAAATGACCTTCTTCCCGAAAGCCTTCACCGCCCTTGCGCTCGCAGCGAGCGTTGCCCTGCCCCTTCCGGCGGCAGCCCTCGACGACGCGCAGAAGAAGGAGTTCGGCGAGTTCATCAAGGAATACCTGATCCAGAACCCCGAGATCATGATTGATGTTCAAAATGCCCTGCAGAAGAAACAGGAAGAGGCTCGCCTCGTGAAAGCCAACAGGGCGATCGAAGACAACGAGAAGGAAATCTTCGACGCGAAATACGACGCGGCCATCGGCAATCCGAAGGGCGATGTGACGATCGTCGAGTTCTTCGACTACAATTGCGGTTATTGCCGCCACGCTCTTTCCGACATGCAGACCATGCTCGAAAAAGACAAGAACGTCCGTTTCGTGCTGAAGGAACTTCCGATCCTCGGGCCGGAATCGGCTGCCGCTCACAAGGTCTCGGGCGCCTTCCGCAAGCTGGCGCCTGAAAAATACGGCGAGTTCCACATCGCCCTGCTGGGCAGCGGTGGACGGGCTGATGAGGAAAAGGCTCTCGGCGTTGCGGAATCGCTCGGCGTCAGCAAGGAGCAGATCATCGCGGAGATGAAGAAGAGCCCGAGTGATGAGAGCGTTCAGAAGACCTATCAGCTTGCCCAGAACCTCGGCATCACCGGCACGCCGTCCTACGTGATCGGCAACGAGCTGGTGCAGGGGGCAGTCGGCTTCGAGGACCTTGAGGCCAAGGTCAAGAACATGCGCACCTGCGGCAAGACGAGCTGCTGAGGCCCCGCCCATCAATTCGCCAAAATCCAAGTGTTTCAGCCATGTGGACAAATATGGCACGATTCCGGCTGCCTTCCCCAAAGGGCTTTCAATCAAGGCATGGGGAGTCTATAGGTGGCCCTCGTGCTTTTGACGGAACATTCGATGACGCAAACCATTTTCGTCCTGAACGGACCTAACCTGAACTTGCTGGGCACCAGAGAGCCCGGCATATACGGCGGAAAGACGCTCACGGATATCGAGACGGATTGCAAGGCGGCGGGCAGCGAGCTCGGCTTGGAGATCGACTTCCGCCAGAGCAATCATGAAGGTGTCCTCATCGACTGGCTCCACGAGGCAAACGACAAAGCGGCGGGCGTCATGCTCAATGCCGGCGCCTATACGCATACCTCGCTCGCACTGCACGATGCAATCCGCGCTATTTCCATTCCGGTGGTAGAACTCCATATCACCAACGTTCACGCTCGCGAAGAATTTCGCCACAAGTCGTTGATTGCGCCCGCTGTGAAGGGTGTCATCTGCGGTTTTGGCCCCCATAGCTATATCCTGGCGCTCCACGCGCTGAAGAACCTCACGGCATAAGAAGAAGACAGGGCACACTCATGGCTGAGACGAAAAAAGGTATCGATCAGGCGCTGATCCGCGATCTCGCAAACATCCTCAACGACACGGACCTGACGGAGATCGAGGTCGAGCAGGACGATCTGCGTATCCGCGTCTCGCGCGCCGGCAACACGCATTATGTCCAGGCGCCGATTGGTGTTCCTGCCTATGCTGCAGCCGCTTCTTCCGCAGCCGCACCGCAGCCTGCTCCCGCTGCTCCGGCCGCCGCAGTGCGTAACCCGGCCAACACCGTCAACGCGCCGATGGTCGGAACTGTCTACATGGCTCCAGCTCCCGGCGCCCGTGCCTTCATCGAAGTCGGCGCAACCGTCAAGGAAGGCCAAACGCTTCTCATCATCGAAGCAATGAAGACGATGAACCAGATCCCATCTCCGAAGTCCGGTAAGGTCACGGAGATCCTCGTCGAGGATGGTCAGCCAGTCGAATACGGCCAACTTCTCGTCGTCATCGAATAAGGCGGGCGTCATGGTCTCCAAAATCCTCATAGCCAATCGCGGGGAAATCGCGCTGCGCGTGCTGCGCGCCTGCAAGGAGCTCGGCATTCCCTGCGTTGTGGTTCATTCCACCGCCGATGCCGATGCCATGCATGTGCGCCTTGCCGACGAGAGCGTCTGCATTGGCCCGCCGCCCTCGCGCGATAGCTATCTGAACATCCATCAGATCGTTGCCGCCTGCGAAATTACCGGTGCGGATGCCGTGCATCCGGGTTATGGCTTCCTTTCGGAAAATGCCAAGTTCGCGGATATCCTCGATGCCCACGACATCACCTTCATCGGTCCGACGGCAGACCATATCCGCATCATGGGCGACAAGATCACCGCAAAGACGACCGCGCTGGAACTCGGCATCCCGGTTGTTCCAGGCTCGGACGGCGAAGTGAAGACCGAGGAAGATGCGATCAAGACGGCAGCCCTGATCGGCTATCCGGTGCTCATCAAGGCAACGGCAGGCGGCGGCGGCCGCGGCATGAAGGTCGCGAAATCCGAGGCCGACCTCATCGAGGCTTGGTCGACGGCACGCGCGGAAGCGGCGGCGGCCTTCGGAAACGACGCCGTCTACATGGAAAAGTACCTCGGCAAGCCGCGCCACATCGAAATCCAGGTGTTTGGCGATGGTGAAGGCAATGCGATCCACCTTGGCGAACGTGACTGCTCGCTGCAGCGCCGTCACCAAAAGGTCTGGGAAGAGGCAAACTCTCCGGCGCTCAACGTCGAGCAGCGCATGAAGATCGGCCAGATCTGCGCCGACGCGATGAAGAAGTTGAAGTATCGCGGCGCCGGCACGATCGAATTCCTCTACGAAAACGGCGAATTCTATTTCATCGAAATGAACACCCGCCTGCAGGTGGAGCATCCGATCACCGAAGCGATCACCGGGATCGATCTCGTGCACGAGCAGATCCGCGTCGCCTCCGGCCGCGGCCTCTCCGTCACCCAGGAAGAGGTCACCTTCGAGGGTCACGCCATCGAATGCCGCATCAATGCCGAGGACCCGCGCACTTTCGTGCCTTCGCCCGGCACGATCACGCATTTTCATGCGCCGGGCGGCCTCGGTGTGCGCATCGATAGCGGCGCCTATCAGGGCTACAAGATCCCGCCCTACTATGATAGCCTCATCGGCAAGCTCATCGTGCATGGACGTACCCGCGTCGAATGCATGATGCGTCTGCGCCGTGCTCTCGACGAATTCGTCGTCGACGGCATCAAGACGACGCTTCCACTGTTCCAGGATCTCGTGTCCAATCAGGATATCGCCAACGGCGACTATGATATCCACTGGCTGGAACACTACCTGGCCAACCATCCGGCATAACGGAAATGGCAGGCTCGCGCAGGAAGTCCCCAGGCATTACCCCGGAGATTCTCCTGCGCGCCTATTCCATCGGCCTCTTCCCGATGGCCGAATCCGCCGACGACCCGGAAATTTTCTGGGTCGAGCCGGAGCTTCGCGGCGTGCTGCCGCTCGACAACTTCCATGTCTCGAAAAGCCTTGCGAAGACTGTTCGCAGGCAGCCCTTCGATATCCGCTTTGATCATGATTTCGACGCGGTGATCGCGGCCTGTGCCGAGGCGACCTCCGACCGGCCGAGCACCTGGATAAACCATACGATCAGATCACTCTATTCGACGCTCCACACCATGGGCCATGCCCATTCCGTCGAAGCATGGCACGACGATCAATTGGTTGGCGGCCTCTATGGCGTCTCGCTCGGTTCCGCGTTCTTCGGCGAAAGCATGTTCTCCCGCCGCACCGACGCCTCGAAAATCTGTCTCGTTCATCTGGTCGCGCGACTGCGCGACAGGGATTTCACCCTGCTCGACACGCAATTCACCACCGAGCATCTGAAGACCTTCGGCGCCATCGACGTGCCCAAGGACGACTATGCGGTCATGCTCGCCGCGGCGATGGATTCACCGCACCTGAAGTTTTGAGGGCTGCGGCAAAGCGTCTTTACCGCGCCCGCCCCGCCCTCCTAGGGTCGCTTCGCTCCCGCCTGAGCGTGAGGGCCTCTCACGCGTCGGCGCTTGGCAAATATCGGTGCTGCCCCAACCTCATCCTTGTACGTTGCCGATCGTGTAGCATGCGATTGTGCGACGGGGATGGCCACGACGCCGCTATATGAAATGGGACGTTACTTCGCCGCGCCTTCGGGCGCGGGCACCTCGGACTGCGCCTTGCAGTCCTTCAGCCAGACGTCGTAAATCGGGTGTTCGACAGCGTTGAGGCCGGGGCTGTCTGCGAACATCCAGCCGGTGAAGATGCGGCGGATCTTTCGGTCGAGGGTGATCTCGTCGACTTCGACGAAACCGTCGATCTTCTGGGCTTCCGCCTGATCGCGCGAATAGCAGGCTTTCGGCGTAACCTGAAGTGCGCCGAACTGCACGGTCTCGTTGACATAGACATCGAAGGTGGTGATGCGGCCGGTGATTTTGTCGAGGCCGGAGAAGACGGCAACGGGATTGTCGATGCGTGCGGCAGACGCCGCCTGCGGCAAGAAGGAAGATCCAAGCGCCAGGGCAAACCCGGCAGCACGCAGGACATGATTCCGCGTGAAAAGCTTCATATCTACCCGTCTCCAGCGCATTTCAGATCACGACCGCAGCTCCTGCGACCAACCTGCGGGTAAAGGTCAATTGTGGCCAAAAGCGGGGCCGGACGGCTCGCTTGGCAGAGCGATATCAGTTGCCGGGCGTCCAGGCGTCGTAGTCGCCGGTCACCCGCGGGCGTTCGCCGGCAACGGCAAGCGAACCCGGCGGGCGGTAAGCCTGCGCAGAGCCGGTGAGGTTGGGACGGTGCGCCTTCTGCCATTCCTTGGAAACGTAGTTTTCCTTCGACGGCGGAACATCGGTGCGGTGGTGCATCCAGCCGTGCCAGCCCGGGGGGATGGCGGAGGCTTCGGCATATCCCTTGTAGATCACCCAGCGCTTCGGGAGGCCGTAGGAGGACATGCCGCCTTCATAGTAGACGTTGCCGAATTCATCCTCACCGACGCGCTTGCCGAAACGCCAGGTCGCAAAACGCGTGCCCAACGTCTGGCCGTTCCACCAGGTGAAGATCTGCAAAAGAAGGTTCTTCATGTCTTTTCCTTGTGCTTGCCGAAGGCGAGCGGGACTGGAATTCGTTCCTTCGCTTATGCCGCCGGAACGCTTGATTGTCCAGCGATTCCCATCGAGCGAAACCTCATTTCAGGGCCATCTTGAAGCCCAAATGCGACAGCTTGAAACCGAGGCACTCGTAGAAACGGTGCGCATACCGGCGCTTGGCGTGGAAGATCAATTGCACATGCAAAAGGCCGCGGCCTTTTGCCTCGCTGACGTAGAATTCGATCATCTGCTGACCGTTGCCGCACATGTCGCCGTCTGAAAGGCCGCCTTGGCGCGCTTCGCGGATCTCAACTTTGGCCATCGTTGCAGGTTCAACGGGTTTCGAGCGGCTTTTCGAGGATCAGCGTCGCGATCCCGGATTGGCCCGGTCCGTCGTTTTCGTTGCGGCCGGCATCGGTAAATCCGTGTGCGTGATAAAAGGCGATCGCCTTTTCGTTCCTTGGTTCGACCTCAAGACGCATTATCTCTGCATCCGGAAAGCAGGTCTCGAGCTCGGCAAAGATTTCGCGTCCGATGCCCTGGCGATGAAGCTGCGGCCGCACGTAAAGCAGATGCAGCATAACCGTCTTCGTCATCTCGTCCGACATGGCGGCATAGCCTATGCCGCCCACGGCCTTGCCGTTGTCGGCGACGAGGAATTCCGCGTTCTTGTTCGCCAGCCGCGCCTGGAGGGCTGCCGGAGAAAACAGGTGCGCGATCAGCTCGCTCACCTTCGCCTCGCCGTAGAGATCGGCATAAGCGGAACGAAACGCCTCAACCAGCAGGGCGCGGACCTTGTCGAGGTCCCGCTCGCTTGCCGTGCGCACGAAATACACGGTCCTTACTCCTCGATTCCGAGCTTGGCCTTGACCAGCGCCTGGACGGCCTGCGGATTGGCCTTGCCGCCGGTTGCCTTCATCACCTGGCCGACGAACCAGCCAGCAAGCGTTGGCTTTGCCTGAACCTTGGCCACCTGATCCGGGTTGGCGGCAATGATCTCGTCGACGGCCTTTTCGATGGCGCCGGTATCGGTCACCTGTTTCATGCCGCGGGCTTCGACGATCTCAACCGGATCGCCGCCTTCGTTGAGCACGATCTCGAAAAGATCCTTGGCAATCTTGCCGGAGATGGTCTCGGCCTTGATGAGATCGATGATCGCGCCCAGCTGAGCCGGCGAAACCGGCGTCTCCTCGATGTCCTTGCCGGTCCTGTTCAAGGCGCCGAGCAGGTCGTTGATGACCCAGTTTGCAGCCGTCTTGCCGTCTCGGCCTTCGGCCACGGCTTCGAAATAATCGGCAATCGCCTTTTCGGAGACCAGCACCGAAGCGTCGTAGACCGAAAGGCCGAGTTCTCGGACGAAGCGCTCCTTCTTGTCGTCCGGCAGCTCCGGCAGGTGGGCCGCAAGATCATTGATGAAGCCATCGTCGAATTCGAGCGGTAGCAGGTCCGGATCGGGGAAGTAGCGATAATCATGCGCTTCTTCCTTGGAACGCATGGAGCGCGTTTCGCCCTTGTTCGCGTCGAACAGGCGGGTTTCCTGATCGATCGTACCGCCGTCCTCCAGGATGCCAATCTGGCGGCGGGCTTCATACTCGATCGCCTGGCCGATAAAGCGGATGGAGTTGACGTTCTTGATCTCGCAGCGCGTGCCGAAGGGCTCGCCGGGGCGGCGGACGGAGACGTTGACGTCGGCGCGCATCGAGCCTTCGTCCATGTTGCCGTCGCAGGTGCCGAGATACCGCACGATCGAACGCAGCTTCGTCATGTAGGCCTTTGCCTCGTCCGACGAGCGCATGTCGGGCTTAGAGACGATTTCCATCAGCGCGACGCCGGAGCGGTTGAGGTCGACGTAGGACATCGTCGCATGCTGATCGTGCATCGACTTGCCGGCATCCTGTTCCAGATGCAGGCGCTCGATGCCGATCTCGATATCCTCGAACTGGCCTTGGCGGTCAGGACCAAGCGAAATGACGATCGTGCCCTCGCCGACGATCGGATCCTTGTACTGCGAGATCTGATAGCCCTGTGGCAGGTCGGGATAGAAATAGTTCTTGCGGTCGAAGACCGACCGCTTGTTGATCTGAGCCTTCAGACCGAGGCCGGTGCGCACCGCCTGCTTGACGCATTCCTCGTTGATGACCGGCAGCATGCCGGGCATGGCGGCATCGACGAGCGAGACATTCGAATTCTGCGGCTTGCCGAATTCCGTCGAGGCGCCGGAGAAGAGCTTCGCATTCGACAGCACCTGCGCATGGACTTCCATGCCGATGATGACTTCCCAATCGCCGGTGGCGCCGGGAATGAAGCGTTTCGGATCAGGCGTGCGAACGTCGACAATGGTCATTTGATGCTCTTTGGAGGCTGTTCTTTTCAACTGGTGAGGTAACGGAAATGGTCTGCCGGTGCAAGGCTTTCGGCGCGACAGTCAGAAGCTAGAGCCGGGCCCGTAGCTGCCCTCGCCTTCGGTTTCGAGGTCCTTCGCCAATCCGACCGATGGTACGTCGCGGTCGAGCTTCGGATTATAGGCGATTGAAAGCCAGTGGATGGCGTAACCGTGCTTCTGGAAAAAGCTGATCGCCTCGGTATTTCCCGAATGCGTCTGCATTGCCGCCTTCGCGAAACCCTGCTCGGCTATGTCCTTTTCGATCTCTTCGAGAAGCGCAGAGCCGAGGCCCTGGCGGGTATGGGCCGGATCGATCCAGAAATCGGATATTATCTCGTCCAGGTATTCGCGCGCCGCCCAGCCGGCAACCATTCCGTTGAGCTCGATCACCGTGATCGTCAGCCATGTGCCTTGCGTAAAATTGACGAAGGCACTGCGCGCCGCATCCAGCAGCGCGTCCGACTCGCCCATTGCCGTCATCGCCTTTTGCCAGGCTCTGAGGCCGATCTCACTCAAAAGGTCCGCTTCGCCCTCGCGGGCATTGCGAATGTGGATCAATGGCACCTCCGCTCAACGCTTTCAGTAGAACACCGAATCGCTGGTTTTTCCAATGATTTGCGCGCTCGCGCCATCGTTGTCAGTCGATTTTCGGAAGCCCGGCGCCTGCTTGACCTCCTGTTCGAGGCGAGCTACCAAGTCCTTATGTTGAGCCATTCTCAGACCCGGTAAAGGCCCTGCCTGCAAGCTTGCTTGCACGCATGGGCCAGAAAAAAACGAAGCCCCGACGTTCGCCTCGAACGCCGGATCGTTTTTTTACGCGCATTTTTTTGCGCGAAGACCGGATCAACATTCAAATGGACATTTCCCGCACGGAGCAGCGCATCCTGCACCTGTTGGCCCAGGGAGGCCGCATCGAAATCACCCGCGACGAAAAGAAAAAGATCGAAAAACTGCAGCTCTATACCCGCGAAGGCTGGGTATTCTCCGGCCTTGACCTGATCACCTTCCGCAAACTCAAGAAGAAGAAGGCGATCAAATCTTCGAGCGGTATGCCCTACCGCATCACGGAGCGCGGCTTGGTGCTGGTAAGAGCCGAGCAGGATAATCGATAGTTTCGCAGCATCATCCAAGCCGCGTGTCGTGATCAGCGCGCGGCCTGGGGGCGATGTCAGAGCTGCGCCGAAAGCTCGGCCTTCATCGCCGACCACTCTTCAGCCACGGTACCGGCTGCGCGCTTCTTACCTGCGCGTCGGTACCAGTAATCAGCATTCCAGTCGTCGCCTTCGATGCGATGGCAAAGGCCATGACCCCAGTCGAAGGGCTTTTCACCCTCGTGGGCCTGGCAGATTTCGTGCACGGCCTGCCAGTCTGCGCCCATGTGAAAACCGCCGACGGCGAGACGATCGAATGCCTGGATCAACGGCGCGAGATCTGTCTTGTCCATGAAACCTCCTCGCGCCGCAGCTATTGACGACTGAACACCCGCAAGATGGATCTTATCTGGAAGGATACCAAGGCTCAAATCCCGTTCTCCGGACCGCTCGCAAAGGCAGATTGCGCCCTGGTTTGGTGACGCCCGTCGAAGGCGAGATCGATCCAATATGCCGGAATATACTCAGGCTCGCCCTCGCGGGCGAAAGAGCCTAACCCCCTGCCCTCTAGCTCCGCGACTGCGGCCTCGCCCTTGGCCATGACAGGATAGGCGGGGGTGTCTTGCAAGCGGCTTCGATGGCATCGGGATCATAATCGTCTTGCTTGCAGATGATGAGCCCCGTTACCACCACTTTGCCGGCGTGAACCTGCCCGCAGCCTGTTCGATGACATGCGCGGTCTTGAAGAGGGTCTCTTCGTCGAAGGCTTTGCCGATGAGCTGGAGGCCGAGCGGCAGGCCTTTGTGGTCGAGGCCGGCAGGAACGGCGATGCCCGGGAGGCCTGCCATGTTGACCGTCACGGTGAAGATGTCGTTCAAGTACATCTTCACCGGGTCGGAGGCGAGGTTCTCGTCGGCGATGCCGAAGGCCGAGGACGGGGTGGCGGGCGTCAGGATAGCGTCGACTCCGGCGTCGAAGGCGAGTTCGAAGTCGCGCTTGATCAGCGTGCGGACCTTCTGGGCACGCAGGTAATAGGCGTCGTAGTAACCGGCCGACAGCACGTAGGTGCCGATCATGATGCGGCGCTTGACTTCCTTGCCGAAGCCCGCGGCGCGGGTCTTCTCGTACATGTCGACGATATCCTTGCCGTCGACGCGCAAGCCGTAGCGTACGCCGTCGTAGCGGGCGAGGTTCGAGGAGGCTTCGGCCGGAGCCACGATGTAATAGGCCGGGAGCGCGTATTTGGTATGCGGCAGCGAGATGTTGACGATCTCGGCGCCGGCGTCCTTCAGCCAAGCGATACCCTGCTGCCAGAGGGTCTCGATTTCTTCCGGCATGCCGTCGACGCGGTATTCGTTCGGAATGCCAATCTTCATGCCCTTCAGCGACTTGCCGAGCGAGGCTTCGTAATCCGGCACCGGCAGGTCGACGGAGGTCGTATCCTTAGCATCGACACTTGCCATCGACTTCAAGAGGATCGCGGCATCGCGCACGTCGCGGGCGATCGGGCCGGCCTGATCGAGCGAGGATGCGAAGGCAACCGTGCCCCAGCGCGAGCAGCGGCCATAGGTCGGCTTGATGCCGACGGTGCCGGTGAAGGCGGCCGGCTGGCGGATCGAACCGCCGGTATCGGTGGCAGTCGCGCCGGCGCAAAGATGGGCCGCAACGGCCGCCGCCGAGCCGCCGGAAGAGCCCCCCGGGACGAGCTGCTGGTTCGAGCCCGCCGCACGCCACGGATTGATGACCGCGCCATAGTGCGAGGTCTCGTTGGAGGAGCCCATGGCGAACTCGTCCATGTTCAGCTTTCCGAGCATCACGGCGCCGTCGTCCCAAAGGTTCTGGGTGACCGTCGATTCGTAGCGCGGCTCGAAGCCGTCGAGGATGTGGCTGCAGGCCTGGGTGTGGACGCCAACGGTCGCAAAGAGGTCCTTGATGCCGAGGGGAATTCCTTCGAGATCGCCGGCCCGGCCCGCGGCGATGCGCTCGTCGGATTTCTTCGCCATGACGCGGGCGAGATCGGGCGTGACTTTGATATAGGCGTTCAGCCGGCCATTGGCCGCATCGATAGCCGAAATATAGGCTTCCGTCAGTTCGGTCGCGGTGATCTCCTTGGCGCGCAGCTTCTCGCGGGATTCGGCAATGGTCAGGCTGGTGAGTTCGCTCATCGTGTTCGCTCGGATTTTTGAATTGGCAACGGGGTCGGAAAAAGCGCTGGGCTTATTCGACGACTTTCGGCACCAGGAAGAAATTGTGGTCGCTGACCGGCGCATTGGCGACGATGTCCTCGGCCTTGCTGCCGTCGGTGACCTCGTCCTTCCGCTTTTTCATCGCCATCGGCGTGACGGACGTCATCGGCTCGACGCCTTCGACATTCACCTCGGAAAGCTGCTCGACGAAACCGAGGATGCCATTCAGCTCGCCGACCATGCGATTTGCCTCTTCTTCCGAAACGGCAATACGGGCAAGGTGCGCAACGCGCTTAACGGTGGCAAGATCGACGGACATGGCATTCTCCGAATGGGAAATTTCCCACCCGCTATAAAGGCCATATCCGCCCAGTGCAACGGCGTTTTCTTTAGATGGACAGCATCTCGCCCTGCTTCGGTGTCGTCACCTGCGTCTTCGAGCCTTCCATGCCGGAGACGAATTTTTCCGGCGTCTGGTCGATGATCGGGAAGGTGCCGTAGTGGCAGGGGATTGCGGTCTTGAAGTTGAAGTAACGCCGGCACGCGAGTGCTGCGACGGCACCGCCCATGGTGAAGCGGTCGCCGATCGGCACGATTCCGATGTCCGGCTGGTGCAGTTCATTGAGGAGCGCCATGTCGGAGAAGATGTCGGTATCGCCCATATGGAGCAGGCTCGCCTCGTCGTCGAAATGCAGCATCAGGCCGTTCGCATTGCCGAGCGAATGGGAGACGCCGTCCTCGGTGATCTGGGCGGAGGAGTGTAGCGCGTTGGTGAAGGTGGCGGTGAAACTTCCGAGCGAAACCGTGCCGCCCGTGTTGCCCACCTCGATGTTCTCGACGCCTTTGGAGCCGAGCCAGGCGGCGAGATCTGCATTGGCGAGCACAATGGCTCCCGTCTCGCGGGCAAGCGAAATCGTATCGCCGACATGGTCGCCATGGCCGTGCGTCAGGAGGATATGGGTGATGCCGCTCGCAACCTGCTTAATGTCCTGACCGGCGAAGGACGGGTTGTGGGTGAGGAACGGGTCGATCAGTATCTTTGCCGCATTCGTCTCGATGCGGAAGGCGGAATGGCCGAGCCAGGTGATCTTCATAAAATCGCTCCTTAATACGTGATGCGGAATTGGATGCTAAGGACATATCCGGTATGGCCACAAAGAAAAGCGGCCAATGCTTCAATTTCTTTTGACGGGATGAACGACGATGACGGTGCTGACGATCGAGGAACTGGCGGCTGTGTTGCGGTCCGGACAGGCGATCGCCGGGCTTGATCTTGGCACAAAGACGATCGGCCTTGCGATGTCCGATCTCGGTCGGCGCTTCGCAACGCCGCGGCCGGTCATCAAACGGCAGAAATTCACGATTGACGCCGAAGTGCTGCTTGCTTTTGCCGCGGAGGAAAACGTATCCGGTTTCGTCATCGGGCTGCCGATGAACATGGATGGCTCGGCCGGTCCGCGCGTTCAGGCGACGAGAGCCTTCGTGCGCAACATGGAGCAAAAGACGGCCCTGCCTTTTGTCTATTGGGACGAGCGGCTTTCGACGGTTGCGGCGGAACGGGCGCTGATCGAGATGGATGTATCACGCGCCAAACGTGCCGGGCGGATCGATTCGGCCGCCGCCAGCTTCATTCTTCAGGGGGCCCTGGACAGGCTCTCGCTGCTCGCCAGATCGGACGATCTCGAGGCCTGACGCGCTTTCCACCAGGCAATGAGCTTCCTGCGCTTGCGAACGCCTATGATGGCGAAGACAATGAGGCTGTCGACAGCGATCGCGCGCGCAACAAGCGGCGGGATGGTTTCCGGCGGTACGCCGAGTACATTGCCGTAAATCTGGAAGGTCAGGTCATGAACCTGGCGCGTCAGCATGAAGATGCCGAAGTTCATGTCGTAGTAAGAAAGCCAGTACCAGCCGCCCAGAAAGGCGATAGGTCCCAACCAAAAGACCAGGAACCACTTCATGCGGCCTCCCCTTCCTGCCGGCTCAAAGACGCGTCGGGAGTGACCGCCCATGTCGATAGTGCCATGACGCTCAAAACCAGTGCAGGCACGGCGATATCCAGCGCAAGCACCGCAAAAAACATCATCGCGGCAAAGAGCAGCATGGCTTTGGCAGCTTTGGTTCCCATGATTCCGCCAGCTAAGTTTTAGACTGCCGATACCCTGTCCCGTTAACCCGCAGGGTGCAATGTAAACCATTCGTTAAGGTTAACGGGTAGGGCGCCGCCTGTGGATGACACGGAGCCGCGTCAGCCATAAACGCCGCGAACGATACGCTTCAAAGCGGTTGCGGCTTTTTCCCAATCCTTGGCGGTCTTCAGCGCAAGGCCCGCACACTGGCCGCCTGCCGAGGCCGAGAGTACGAGATGCTGGATCGCGGCAATGAGAATTGCGTTGACGGCGGCGGCATCGACGCCCTTCGGCGGCGCCAGCGAGCCCTTCATGCGCTCCAGCCATTGCGACAGCGCCTTCGAGCGGGATTCGGCAAGCCGCCTCACCTGCTCCGTATTCTCGGAGACTTCCCAGGCGACGATGCGGCGCATCAGCGGGTCGTCGCGAAGCGCCTCGAGGAAAAGCAACGCCAGGCGCTCCATGAGATCGCCGTAGGTGAGGAGAAACATGCCGCCGGTATCTTCCGGAATGCGGTCCCTGACCCAGGTGCCGAGATCGGAGCCGATCGCTTCGACAAGGCCGTTCAGGCCGCCATAATATCGATAGATCAGCTGCTTGTCGCATCCGGCCCGGCGGGCAACCGCGTTAATGCCGAAATTCTGGAACCCCTCCTCCGAGAGCAGCGCCTTGGCCGCCCTGAGGATCGCCTTTTCGGTCGCACCGCGGTCGCGGACGCGCTTTTCGGCTTCGCTTGCTGCCTGCGGAAGAGCTTCAAGAACCGCAAATTCATTCAACATATCGGATCGCCCAGCCTGTCACTATGCGGTGAGTAGCGAAGCCTTTGCTTGCCGACAATGGGCGGGCCTGGAAAGCCTGGGGATATTGTTTGAAATGGACGAAATGGGTAATCCGGCCAAATATCCACATGCGGGTCAACATCAGAACCAATGTGGACTTTGACGACGAGCTAAGAGGGCAGGCAATGCGCCTCAAGGCTTGCTGACGAAGAAGCGCCCGCCGAGGAAGCCCTGCAAGACCATCCGGCGCCGGCACAGCGCAAAGCTATGGAGAGCCCTGGGTGCGGTCACAGCCTGCTGCATCACAATCGCGACGTCGAACCCATGCGCAAGCACCTTTGGCCGCGCGCTATCTCGCCCTAACCTGCCGGCGGATAGAGCAGGTCCACGATGTAGGTCGCGTCGAAGCGCGAATCGAGCATGCCGTAGGTCGCGCGCCAGCCGCCTGCGAGGCGAGTTTCGATGAAGGCGTCGGCGATGCGGCCGGCACCGAGGCGGTAGAGCTCGGCAGCGGCGGCGGCGAGCGCAAGCTGTTCGACCAGCAGACGGGCCGCGCCCTCGTCCCGTTCGCAGAGCGCCATCGCGGCGCGAAGGACGTCAATCGTCTTCTTGCCGGCCGGGCCGAGATCGCGGGCAAGGCCGGTGAACACCGTTTCGAAGAGATCCTTGCCGCGCGTCAGCACACGCAGCACATCGAGCGCCATCACGTTACCGGAGCCTTCCCAGATGGCGTTGACCGGGGCTTCGCGGTAGTGGCGGGCGATCGGGCGCTCCTCGATGTAGCCGCTGCCGCCGATGCATTCCATCGCCTCATAGATCAGCGCGGGCGCGATCTTGCAGCACCAGTATTTCGCAACCGGCGTCATGACGCGGGCGTAGGCAGCCTCTTCCGCATTGCCGCGGGCCTTGTCGAAAGCATCCGCGAGGCGGAAGGACAAAGCCGTTGCGGCCGCGACGTCGAGCGCCATATCGGCCAGCACGCGGGTCATGATCGGCTGGTTGACGAGCATCTTGCCGAAGACGCTACGGCCGCGGGTGTGGTGCACGGCCTCAGCAAGCGAGGCACGCATGATGCCCGACGAGGCAAGCGCGCAGTCAAGACGCGTCAACGTCACCATGTCGAGGATCGTGCGGATGCCTGCATCCGGGCCGCCAAGGAGGAAGCCGAAGGTGTCGCTGAACTCGACTTCGGAGGAGGCGTTCGAGCGGTTGCCGACCTTGTCCTTGAGGCGCTGGAATTTCAGGCCATTGGCCGAACCGTCTTCCAGCAGGCGCGGAACCAGGAAGCAGCCCATGCCCTCCTTCGTCTTTGCCAACATGATAAAGGCATCGCTCATCGGCGCCGACATGAACCATTTGTGGCCCGACAGGCGGTAAATTCCTTCGCTGACCTTTTCGGCCGTGCTTTTGTTGGAGCGGACGTCGGTGCCGCCCTGCTTCTCGGTCATGCCCATGCCGATTGTCACGGCAGACTTCTGCATGGCGGGCTTGTTCGACGAATCATATTTGCGCGAGAGGATCTTCGGCGCCCAATCCTTCTGCACGGCAGGCGAAGCGGACAGTGCTGCAACCGAAGCGCTCGTCATCGTCAGCGGGCAAAGGTGGCCGGATTCGAGCTGGGCAGTCAGGTAAAAGCGGGCCGCACGGATCTTGTGCGCCTGATCCTTTGCGTCGGCATCGGCCTGTGGATCCCAGACTGAGGAATGCAGACCGACGGACATCGAGCGGCGCATCAGTGCATGCCATGCCGGGTGAAACTCGACGACATCTAGGCGCTCGCCGCGCGGGCCATGCGTGCGAAGCTGCGGCGCGCCCTGGTTTGCCATGCGCGCCAGCTCCTGCGCCTCCGGCGAGGTCACGTAGCGGCCCATGTTTTCCAGGTCCTCGCGCGTGACGCGCGGCAGCGCCGCCGTCAGGTCGACGATCAGCGGATCGGACCGGTAGGCATTGATGCCGGACCAGAGACTTGGCTGGTTCAGCTCGGCGAGTTTTTCTTCAGCGGATGTCATGAGTCGCTTCTAGTGCAAGAGGCAGGCAAAGGGAAAGCGGAAGTTCGAGCTTTTCCGCTTCAGCTCTAGCGGATTTACGACAAAATTGCATGGGGACGTAAGCCTTTGTCCGCAGCACATGCTTGCCCCTCACCGCGCCACTCATTATAGAGCGCGTGACACAGCAAGAGGCAGGTTCATGGTCTTCTTTCCCCACCGCCACCTCATCGGCATAAAAGGTCTCACGGAGCAGGATATCACCTACCTGCTCGACAAGGCGGATGAGGCCGTCAAGATCAGCCGGCAGCGCGAGAAGAAGACATCGACCCTTCGCGGCCTGACGCAGATCAACCTCTTCTTCGAAGCCTCGACACGGACGCAAGCCTCCTTCGAACTCGCCGGAAAGCGCCTCGGCGCCGACGTCATGAATATGTCGGTCGGCAATTCCTCGGTGAAGAAAGGCGAAACGCTGATCGATACGGCGATGACGCTGAATGCGATGCGGCCGGACGTGCTGGTGATCCGCCATTCGAGCGCCGGTGCCGCCGCACTCCTGGCGCAAAAAGTCTCCTGCTCGGTGGTCAATGCCGGCGACGGACAGCACGAGCATCCGACGCAAGCGCTGCTCGACGCGCTGACGATCCGCCGCGCCAAGGGGAGGCTGTCGCGCATCATCGTGGCGATCTGCGGCGACGTGCTCCATTCGCGGGTGGCGCGCTCGAACATCCTGCTTCTGAATGCCATGGGCGCGCGGGTCCGTGTCGTCGCACCGGCCACGCTGCTTCCGGCCGGCATCGCGCAGATGGGCGTCGAGGTCTTCCACTCGATGAAGGAAGGGCTGAAGGACGCCGATGTGGTTATGATGCTGCGCCTCCAGCGCGAGCGGATGTCCGGCGCATTCGTGCCTTCGGTGCGGGAATATTTCCATTTCTATGGGCTTGATGCGGAAACTCTGAAAGCTGCCAAGGACGACGCGCTGGTGATGCATCCGGGACCGATGAACCGCGGGGTGGAAATCTCATCCGAAGTGGCGGATGGACCGCAGAGCGTGATTGCCGAGCAGGTGGAGATGGGGGTCGCAGTGCGCATGGCGGTGATGGAGACTTTGCTTGTGTCTCAGAACCGGGGGCCGCGGGCATGACGAACTCGATCGTTCTCAAGAATGTTCGCATCATCGATCCTTCGCGCAATCTCGATGAGATCGGCACGATCATCGTCAAGGACGGCATGATTGCGGCAGCCGGAAAGGATGCGCAGAACCAGGGGGGCCCTGAAGGTGCCACGGTTCGCGACTGCAACGGCCTCGTCGCAACGCCGGGCCTGGTCGATGCATGCGTCAACATTGGCGAGCCAGGCGCCGAACACCGCGAGACGATCGCCTCGGCGAGCCGGGCGGCGGCCGCAGGAGGCGTCACCTCGATCATCATGATGCCAGACACCGATCCTGTCATCGATGACATCGCGTTGGTCGAATTCGTCAAGAAAACGGCGAGGGACACGGCGCTCGTCAACATCTATCCGGCTGCGGCGATCACCAAGCATCTGGCCGGCGAGGAGATGACCGAGATCGGCCTGCTGATGGAAGCCGGCGCCGTGGCCTTTACAGACGGCCGTTCCAGCGTTCACGACACGCAGGTGCTGCGGCGGGTGATGACCTATGCGAGGGAATTCGGCGCCGTCATCTCCTGCGAGACCCGAGACAAGTATCTCGGCGCCACCGGCGTCATGCATGAAGGATTGCTTGCCAGCTGGCTCGGTCTCGGAGGCATTCCGAAGGAAGCGGAACTCATTCCTCTTGAACGAGACCTTCGCATCGCACAGCTGACGCGCGGCACGTATCATGCGGCGATGATCTCGGTACCGGAGTCGGTCGAGGCGATCGAGCTTGCGAAGAGCCGCGGCGCCAAGGTGACCTGCGGCATCTCGATCAACAACCTGACGCTTAACGAAAACGACATCGGCGAGTACCGTACCTTCTTCAAACTCTATCCGCCGCTGCGCTCCGAAGACGACCGCGTGGCGATGGTGGATGCGCTGGCGAGAGGCGCAATCGACATCATTGTTTCTTCGCATGATCCGCAGGATGTCGATACCAAACGTCTGCCTTTCGGCGAAGCGGCTGATGGCGCAGTGGGTCTTGAGACCATGCTTGCTGCGGCCCTGCGCCTCTACCACTCCGGCCAGGTGGGTCTGATGCGGCTGATCGATGCGATGTCGACGCGTCCTGCGCAGATCTTCGGCCTGAAAGCCGGCACGCTAAAGCCGGGTGCCAAAGCCGATATCGCGCTGATCGATCTCGACGAGCCTTGGCTTGTCTCGGAAGACATGCTTCTGTCGCGCTCGAAGAATACGCCTTTCGAGGATGCGCGCTTCAGCGGACGGGCTGTCGCGACCTATGTCGCGGGCAAGCTGGTTTACGGGTTGGAATAAAGTGGGAGTTGCCCCTCCCGCCCCGCCCGGCACCTTCTCCCCGCAGGCGTGGAAGGTCACTCGCGGCGGCGTTTTGTCTTCGCAAGGGGTGCGCTGTGCAGGTCCCCTCGCCCCGCTTGCGGGGAGAGGGTTAAATGAGGAGTAAGTCCATTGGACGAAAGGGATGGAGTAAATGATCTCTGACTTGATGACCTGGCAGATCACACTGCCGCTGGCGCTCGCGGCGGCCGTCATCGGCTACCTGCTAGGCTCCATCCCCTTCGGTCTCATCCTGACGCAGGCGGCGGGCCTCGGCGATGTGCGAAGCATCGGCTCCGGCAATATCGGCGCGACCAATGTGCTGCGCACCGGCAACAAGAAGCTTGCGGCTGCGACCCTGTTGCTCGATGCGTTGAAGGCGTCGGCCGCAGCCTGGATCGTGGGTTATTTCCTTGGTGAGGAAGCCGGCATCATTGCCGGCTTCTTTGCCTTCATCGGCCACCTATTCCCCGTCTGGATCGGGTTCAAGGGCGGCAAAGGCGTTGCCACCTATATCGGCACGCTGCTTGGCGTCGCGCCGATCATGGTTCTGCTTTTCGGCGCCGTATGGCTCGCGGTTGCCTTTACGACCCGTTACTCCTCGTTGTCGGCGCTGGTTGCGATGCTTGTCGTCCCGGTTGCATTGTGGATATTAGGGGCCGAGAAGATTGCAGCCGTCATGGCCGTTATGTCGGTCATCTCCTATTACAAGCACAAGGCCAACATTTCCCGCCTCATGAGTGGGACGGAGAGCAAGATCGGGGCAAAAGGATAACGTGGACGTGGCAACCGGCATCCCGGCTGCCTCATTTCCCTTGCGATACCGATTGAGCTTCCTACATGCGGTTGTGAAGCTCGCCGGCCTCGACACGGGCCATCTCGACCATGCAGCACGCCATAATCCACCTCTTCCTTCTCGGCGACCTGACGCGACCCGGTGAGCATCTGGCGGGTCGATGCGATGTAATTCCAGAAAGGCCGATTTATCACTGTTCTTCTTTTCAACCTTTGCCCGCCATGAAAGGCCCCTGGACGATGACGGAGCGCTGCTTTGCAAGGAGCCCTGGCCGCACTTGAAAAATTGATAACCCGGAGAACCCTAAATTGTAATTGGTCCTTAATCTCTCTTTGGTTGCATTGCGTTGTAACGCCTAAAATTCAGCAAACCCCTTGACCGAAGCGATTTCCCTGTCCATGTCGGAGGGCCGGTATTCTTCGAGCGGCAAGTATTACGCTCTTCTCCTCGCCGGGCGCGGTAGTTTTTTAGAGAATCATGATGAATGTTGTAGTGGTGGAATCGCCTGCCAAGGCCAAGACGATCAACAAGTATCTGGGCTCCGGATACAAGGTGCTCGCCTCCTTCGGCCATGTGCGCGATCTGCCTGCCAAGGACGGCTCTGTTCTTCCTGACCAGGACTTCGAAATGCTTTGGGAGGTCGACAGCGCCTCGGCCAAGCGCATGAAGGATATCGCAGATGCGGTAAAGTCTTCCGACGGGCTCATCCTCGCAACCGACCCGGATCGCGAGGGTGAAGCGATCTCCTGGCACGTGCTCGACGTCCTGAACAAGAAGCGCGTGCTGAACGGCAAGTCGGTGAAGCGCGTCGTCTTCAACGCCATCACCAAGAAGGCCGTTCTCGACGCGATGGCCGAGCCCCGGGACATCGATGTACCGCTCGTTGATGCCTATCTCGCACGCCGCGCGCTCGATTATCTCGTCGGCTTCAATCTTTCGCCGGTTCTATGGCGCAAATTGCCGGGCGCCCGTTCGGCCGGCCGCGTGCAATCGGTCGCGCTGCGTCTCGTCTGCGACCGCGAAACCGAGATCGAGCGCTTCATCTCGGAAGAATACTGGAACATCTCGGCCCTCCTGAAGACGCCGCGCGGGGATGAATTCGAGGCCAAGCTGGTTGCAGCCAATGGCAAACGGTTGCAGGCGCGATCGATCTCCAATGGCGAAGACGCCAGCAAGCTGAAATCCCTCCTCGAGGGCGCGACCTATGTCGTCGACAGCGTCGAGGCAAAGCCCGTCAAGCGCAACCCGGGACCGCCGTTCACGACTTCGACGCTGCAGCAGGCGGCCTCCTCCAAGCTTGGTTTTTCTGCATCACGCACGATGCAGATCGCCCAGAGACTGTACGAGGGTGTTGATATCGGTGGCGAGACGGTCGGTCTCATCACTTATATGCGTACCGATGGCGTGCAGATGGCACCCGAAGCGATCGATGCGGCGCGGCGCGCCATCGTCGATCAGTTCGGCGAGCGCTACATGCCGGAGAAGGCCCGTTTCTATTCCACCAAGGCAAAGAACGCCCAGGAAGCGCACGAAGCAATCCGTCCGACGGATTTTTACCGTTCGCCTGAACGCGTGCGGAAATTCCTCGATGCCGATCAGATCAAGCTCTACGACCTGATCTGGAAGCGCGGCATCGCGAGCCAGATGGCCTCAGCCGAAATCGAGCGCACGACGGCCGAAATCACTGCTGACAACAATGGCCAGAAGGCTGGCCTGCGCGCCGTCGGATCCGTCATCCGGTTCGACGGCTTCATCGCGGCCTACACCGACCAGAAGGAAGACGGCGAACAGAGCGACGAAGGCGACGAAGGCGGCCGCCTGCCGGAGATCAATGCGCGCGAGAACCTCGCAAAGCAGAAAATCAACTCGACGCAGCACTTCACCGAACCGCCGCCGCGCTATTCGGAAGCGACGCTGATCAAGAAGATGGAAGAGCTCGGCATCGGCCGTCCCTCCACCTACGCCGCGACGCTCGCAACGCTTCGCGACCGCGAATATGTGACGATCGACAAGCGCAAGCTGATCCCCCATTCCAAAGGACGGCTGGTGACGGCGTTCCTCGAGAGCTTCTTCACCAAATATGTCGAGTACGATTTCACTGCCGACCTGGAAGAGAAGCTCGACCGGATCTCGGCAGGCGAGCTCAACTGGAAACAGGTGCTTCGCGATTTCTGGAAGGACTTCTTCTCGCAGATCGAGGATACAAAGGAACTGCGCGTCACCAACGTGCTCGACTCGCTGAACGAACAGCTGGCGCCGCTCGTCTTCCCGAAGCGGGAGGACGGCAGCGATCCGCGCATCTGCCAGGTCTGCGGTACCGGCAACCTGTCGCTGAAGCTCGGCAAGTACGGCGCCTTCGTCGGCTGCTCGAACTATCCGGAATGCAACTACACCCGCCAGCTCACCTCCGAAAACGGCGCAGAAGCCGAAGGTGGGGCACAAAACGAACCGAAGAACCTCGGCACCGATCCGGTGACCGGCGAGGAGCTGACGCTGCGCTCCGGCCGCTTCGGTCCTTACATCCAGCGCGGCGACGGCAAGGATGCCAAGCGCGCTTCGCTGCCGAAGGGCTGGAAGCCGGAAGACATCGACTACGAGAAGGCGATGGCGCTGATCTCGCTTCCGCGCGACATCGGCAAGCATCCGGAAACCGGCAAGATGATCTCCTCCGGTATCGGGCGCTACGGGCCCTTCCTGCTGCATGACGGCGGCTATGCCAATCTGGAAAGCGTCGAGGACGTATTTTCGATCGGCCTCAACCGCGCGGTAACGCTGATTGCCGAAAAGGCGAACAAGGCTCCGGGCGGGCGCGGACGTGGAACACCTGCGGCGCTCAAGGAGTTGGGCGAGCATCCCGATGGCGGCGCGATCACCGTTCGTGATGGCAAGTATGGTCCCTATGTGAGCTGGGGCAAGGTGAACGCCACGCTGCCAAGGGGCAAGGATCCGCAGGCAATCACGGTCGAGGAAGCGCTGGCGCTGATCGCTGCCAAGGCCAGCAAGGCGCCGGCGGCCAAGGGCAGAGCAAGACCGAAGGCAAAGGCTGCCGCTTCCGAAGGCAAGGCGACGAAAAGCGCCGCCAAGCCCAAGGCTAAAGCCGCTGCGAAAGCGAAAGCGGCCGCGAAAACGAAGAAGAGCTGAGAGTGAGCAGGAATCCGCGCGAAAGAACGAAGACCATGGGCAAGCGCCCGGGGAAGATCGGCCGCGCGAGCCGCGATGCCACTCCCGTCGAACCGCTGAACATCGTGCACGGCGCATTGCCGTCGCGCGAAGTCATTTTGCGCTTCATCGCCGAACATCCGCAAAAGGCGTCCAAACGCGAACTCGCCAAGGCCTTCGGCCTCAAGGGCGACAGCCGCGTCGAACTCAAGCACATGCTGCGGGACCTCGAACAGGAAGGCATGCTGCAGAAGACACGGAAGTCGCTGATCCGGCCGGGCGCACTGCCGCCTGTAACCGTTCTCGACATTACCACACGCGACAAGGACGGCGAACTGATCGGCCGGCCGGCGGAATGGCCGGAGGATCAGGGCGTTGCGCCTGCAGTCGCGATCCGCCAGACGTCCCCTGCCGGCCGCCAGGGCAAAGGCAAGACACCCGTTGCCGGAATGGGCGACCGCGTCGTGGCGAAGATTTTCCCGGCCGCTGACCGCGGCGGACCGGCCTATAGCGCGCGCATCATAAAGATCATCGACAAGCGCCGCGGCGCGACCATGGGTGTTTTCCGTACCGCCCCCGGCGGCGCTGGACGGCTGCTGCCGATCGAACGGCGTGGCGAAGAAATGCTGATCGATCCGGACTATACCGGCGACGCCAAGGACGGCGACCTCGTCGAAGTCGAGATCGCGCGTCTCGGACGCTTCGGCCTGCCGCGTGCAAAGGTGCTGTCGGTCGTCGGTTCCGTCGCCTCGGAAAAGGCGATCTCGATGATTGCGATCCACGCGCACGGAATTCCGCATGTCTTCCCGCAGCCGGTGATCGACGAAGCCGATGCGGCCAGGCCAGCGACAATGTCGCATCGCGAGGATTGGCGCGACGTGCCGCTGATCACCATCGACCCCGCCGATGCGAAGGATCACGACGACGCGGTCTATGCCGAACCGGATCCCTCCCCCGACAACCCGGGCGGCGTGATCATCACCGTGGCGATCGCCGATGTCTCCTACTATGTGAGACCCAATTCGGCACTCGACCGCGAAGCACTGAAGCGCGGCAATTCGGTTTATTTCCCCGATCGCGTCGTGCCGATGCTGCCGGAGCGCATCTCCAACGATCTCTGCTCGCTGAAAGAAGGCGTCGAGCGACCGGCGCTTGCCGTGCGTATGGTCTTTTCGAAAGAAGGCCGGAAGGCCGGGCATACGTTCCACCGCATCATGATGAAAAGTGCGGCGAAGCTTTCTTACAGCAACGCGCAGGCGGCGATCGACGGCAAGCCAGACGACAAGACCGGGCCGATGTTGGAACCGATCCTGAAGCCGCTCTGGCACGCCTACGAAGTGATAAGGCGCGGCCGTGACAGGCGCCAGCCGCTCGAACTCGATATGCCCGAGCGCAAGATCCTGCTGAAACCGGACGGCACGGTGGACCGCGTCGTCGTGCCGCCGCGGCTCGACGCGCACAAGCTGATCGAAGAAATGATGATCCAGGCCAATGTCTGCGCGGCCGAAACGCTCGAGAAGAAACGTCAGGTGCTGATCTATCGCATCCACGACGGCCCGACGCTCGCCAAGCAGGAGATCCTGCGCGAATTTCTGGCAACGCTCGGCATCTCGCTTGCCAAGGGCGGCAATGTGCGGGCGAACAGCTTCAACGGCATCCTGGCAAAAGCCGAGAACACCCCGCATCAGACGATGGTCAACGAGATGGTCCTGCGCTCCCAGAGCCAGGCGATCTACAGCCCGGAAAATATCGGCCATTTCGGGCTGAACCTGATGAAATATGCGCATTTCACCTCACCGATCCGCCGCTATGCGGACCTGATCGTTCATCGTGCGCTGGTCGGCTCGCTCGGTCTCGGCGAAGGCGGCATCACACCGGAGGAAGAAGCCGCGCTCGACGACATCGCCGCTGAAATCTCCACCTTCGAGCGCCGTGCAATGGCCGCAGAGCGCGAGACGGTCGACCGGCTGGTCGCCCATCATCTCAGCACGCGTGTCGGGGAAGAGTTCAAGGCGCGCGTATCGGGCGTCACGAAAGCGGGACTATTTGTCGCCCTGCCTGACTATGGAGCCGACGGCTTCGTACCTATATCTACGCTCGGCACGGACTACTTCATCTACGATGAGGCACATCAAGCGCTGTCGGGTGAGAGGACGGGGCTCGGGTACCGTCTCGGAGACGATGTCACCGTGAAGCTAGCCGAAGCGATCCCACTGGCCGGCGCGCTTCGCTTCGAGATGATAAGCGAAGGACGCAACATGCCGACGGCAGTGCGCTCGTTCCACAAGGCAGGCCGCCGTGACAACCGGCAGGCCCGCAAGATGGCCGGGACAAGGCCGCCAAGGGGGCGGCTATAGGGCATCCTTTTCGGGGATGCTCTGCATTTGAAGTTAGGAGCGTCCCTTCTCCGCCAGCGGCGGATTGCCGGCGCTCCATGCGTGTAGGGACGCTCGAAAAGGAAAGATCATGACCACTGCCTCGACCGAACAACCGGTCCGCTACGGGGACGCAGAAAAGTCCGAGCGTCCGCTCGGCCGCTCCATCATGCGCGGCATGCTGAACAGTTGTCCGCATTGCGGCAGCGGCAAGCTTTTCAGGGCTTATCTGAAGCCCGTCGACCATTGCGCCGCCTGCGGCGAGGCCATGCATCATCACCGCTCCGATGACCTGCCGCCCTATCTCGTCATCCTCGTTCTCGGCCACGTCGTGGTCGGCGGCTACATGATGACCGACATGATCTGGCCGCTGCCGCTCTGGCTGACGCTGGCGATCTGGGCTCCCATCACCGTTCTGACCGCCCTCGTCTCGATCCAGCCGATCAAGGGCGGCGTGATCGGCCTGCAATGGGCGCTTCGCCTGCATGGTTTCGGCGACCAGAACGACGATCACGACGACTACGATATCCCCGGCCGCGGGCGCTCATCGTAAGCAGTCCTGCACCTTCACCGTCCAGACATAATTCGCGTGTAGTGGGCAACGCTCGCCGGCGCTGCAGGATTGCAACGCCAGTCCTGAGCGAACACGAGCTGGATTATTTGATCTATTGCCATCGGCACCGGACTTTCCGTAAAGCACACCCCGTCACTTGGATTTGGCACGAGTGTGCCTTTCTATGTGCCACAAAACGGGCGATTCGTTTCAGTCATTCAAGGATGGATTCATGTCTCAGCCGAGAAACGGCACACCGGGCGATGTCGAGGAAATCCATTGGCCGTCGCTGGTTGCCGCCGTCTCGTCGATTTCCGCTGTCGGCATCGCGATCGGCCTCGGACTTCCGCTTCTCAGCATCATCCTGGAAAAGCGCGGTATCCCCTCAACGCTCATCGGCCTGAATACGGCCATGGCGGGCATCGCCGCCATGGCCGCTGCCCCGATCACCACAAAGCTCGCGCATAAATACGGGGTGGCCCCGACAATGCTGTGGGCGGTGGTGATTTCGGCGCTCAGCTCGCTCGGATTTTACTACGCCGAGAATTTCTGGCTTTGGTTTCCTTTGCGCTTTGCATTCCACGGCGCCACGACGACACTGTTCATCCTGTCCGAGTTCTGGATCAATGCCGCCTCACCGCCTACGAAACGAGGCTTCGTGCTTGGCATCTACGCGACAGTGCTATCGCTCGGTTTCGCAGCAGGCCCCCTGCTCTTCTCGATTCTCGGCAGCGATGGAATACTGCCCTTTCTTGTTGGCGCAGCCGCGATCCTGCTTGCGGCCATTCCGATCTTTATCGCGCGACACGAAAGCCCGATCCTGGAAGAAAAGCCGGAGCTGCACTTCATGCGCTACGTCTTCCTGGTACCGACGGCAACGGCCGCAGTCTTCATTTTCGGCGCGGTCGAGGCGGGCGGCCTTTCACTGTTCCCGATCTATGCAATCCGCGCGAACTTCACCGAATCGCAGGCGGCACTGCTGCTGACGGTGATGGGTATCGGCAATGTGATCTTTCAAATTCCGGTCGGAATGCTCTCCGACCGGATATCCGACAAGCGCCCGCTGCTTGCCGCCATGGCCTTCATGGGCCTTATCGGCTCGCTGATGCTTCCGCTACTGTCCCACAGCTGGATCATGATGGCAGCGGTCCTGCTTTTCTGGGGCGGTTGCGTTGCCGGCCTCTACACCGTCGGCCTCAGCCACCTCGGTTCCCGGCTGACAGGTTCCGATCTTGCAGCGGCGAATGCCGCCTTCGTCTTCTGTTATGCCGTCGGCACCGTTGCCGGCCCGCAGGCAATCGGGGTTGCCATCGACGTTGCCGGAAACAATGGTTTTGCATATGCGATTGCCTGTTTCTTCGGGCTTTATGCCTTGCTGGCGGGCATAAGGCTGCTTTTCCTGCGAAAGCGGGCTTGACTTTTCGGGCCGGATTCGTAGTTTCGCGCCAGAATTTGCCGTGGGGCCCATCCGGCTTTCCACGGCTTTCATTTTCGTAAAGGCAGGACAACCATGGCCAAGGCTACTACAATCAAGATAAAGCTGCTGTCGACGGCCGACACCGGTTTCTTCTACGTCACGACGAAGAACAGCCGTACGATGACGGACAAGATGACGAAGACCAAGTATGACCCGGTCGCTAAGAAGCATGTCGAGTTCAAGGAAACCAAGATCAAGTAATTCTTGATCTCAGGTTGTTTAAAAAGCGCGCGCCGTCTGGCTGCGCGCTTTTTTCATTCGTGGATTGTGTTTTGCCCTGTCAGCGGAAACAAAAACGCCGTCTTTCTCCGTGATAGGAAAGACGGCGTTTTTCCGGCAAAGGGGGTCGGCCAGCAGGCAAGGCGGCACGAGGAACCGCGAAAAGTTGCGAGCTAGCCGACCGGACCCCACGACCCAGGAGATGCGGCGGACCTGAGCATCATGGGGTATGCAGACTCCTCAACAGGGAGTGCTTTTCTCTTATGAGCCAATAATTTGCGCATAAACGAAAGAAAATCAACAAATTCTTAATGATGAGAAATTCCTGCCTGCTCCTATGGTTAAAAGTCCAATTTTGGGGCAGGTGGAGATCAGCCTAATGACTTAGGCCCTCAGGAAATGAACCAGCTTTGCAAAGAAACCAATAGGCACATAGCAGTAACTTTGCCGGATGTTGACGTTACGTAAGGTCGCAACATTTCCGTTCGGGAAATAGCACTGCCCGCATAGCGGCTTGCCGCTATCCGTGTATTCTTTAACAGAGCGCCTTTGTTCTTCCCGCTGCAGCAGATGCACCCTAAGAAGGTCACCGAAGGCAGTGATCCATTTCCGGGTCTTTTCCACAAAAGAAGCGCGTCCTTTGCCAAAGCCACGATTACAAATTTGTAATATTCGGCGTTTTCCGGTGGAAAACGATGTCCTGTACCGGCCCTGAGACAGTATTGCAGTCAGGCTGCAGCAGCAACGACGCGGTTCCGGCCGGTGTTCTTTGCTTCATAAAGAGCAAGATCGGCCTGCTTCATAAGCTGGTCCGGCGTGATGACCGAGGATAGGCGCGAAGAGATACCGAAGGAGGCGGTGACTTTCAGCTCCTGCCCTGCCGATTTCAACCCAAAAGGAATGCTTTCGACGGAGGCCCGCAGACGCTCGGCAACCGCGGCAGCCACCTCAGGCGACGTATCCGGCATCACCACGACGAACTCCTCGCCACCATAGCGGCAGGCCAGATCGGCGCCGCGGACGGTCGAGCGGATGCGGTTGGCAAATTCCTTGAGCACCTCGTCGCCGGCATCATGGCCGTGCGTGTCGTTCACCTGCTTGAAGCGGTCGATGTCGGTGATCAACACCGATAGTGGACGCCCCCGGGCCATCGAGCGGTTGAAGAGAACCTTGAGATGATTGTCGAGGTAACGGCGGTTGTTGAGACCCGTCAGCGGATCGGTGACGGCAAGCTCGATGGTCTGCTTGACGCTGGCGCGCAGGCGGTCGTTGAAGCGCTTGCGGCGGATCTGGGTCAGGCCACGGGCGACGAGTTCGTTCGTGTCGACCGGACGGACGATGTAGTCGTTGACGCCGAGATCGAGCGCCCGGATGACCATATCGTCAGCGCCCTGCTCGGTTATGATCAGGATCGGCAGAAAACGGGTACGCTCCAGCGAACGGAATTGCGAGCAGAGCCGCAGGGGATCGTAATCGTCGAAATTGGCGTTGACGATCACGAGTTCGAAAGCGTTCTCGGCAGCTTCGAACAGGGCTGCCTGCGGGTCGGAAATGGCCGTCACATCGGCGATCGGCTTCAGCGCCTTGACGATACGCTCCTGCGAATTGGCGCGGCTGTCGACCAATAGAATCTGTCCGGCTTCTTCCGGGCGCCCTTCCCCGGCACGGAGCAGATCGTCGATCCCCATCGTCTCGGCCGTTTCGGCGCGGATGCGCAGTTCATCGCTCAGCGTCTTCAGGCGCAGAAGGCTTTTCACGCGGGAGATGAGCTGCAGGTCGTTGACCGGCTTGGTCAAGAAATCATCGGCGCCCGCCTTCAGGCCGCGCACGCGGTCAGCCGGCTGGTCCAGCGCCGTCACCATCACGACGGGAATATGCGAGGTCTTCGCGCTCGCCTTCAGACGCGTGCAGACCTCGAAGCCGTCAAGCCCTGGCATCATCACATCGAGGAGGATGAGATCGACCTGGTTGCGCTCGCAGATCGCCAGTGCCTGATAACCGTCCGCCGCCGTCAGCACGTCGAAATATTCCGCGAGAAGCCGCGCTTCGAGCAGCTTCACATTCGCCGGAATATCATCAACCACCAATATGCGCGCAGTCATAAACGTCTTTCAGATGCGCTAGGCATCACCGAGATAGGTCTTGATCGTTTCAATGAACTTCGGAACCGAGATGGGCTTGGAGACATAGGCTTCGCAGCCGCCCTGACGGATACGCTCCTCGTCGCCCTTCATTGCAAAGGCCGTCACCGCAATCACCGGGATGACATGCAGTTCGTCGTCTTCCTTCAGCCATTTGGTAACCTCCAGGCCTGATACCTCCGGAAGCTGGATATCCATAAGGATCAGGTCCGGCTTGTATTTTCGAGCAAGATCAAGCGCTTCCATCCCGTTTCGGGTCTGAATTGTCGTATAGCCGGACGCCTCGATCAGGTCGCGAAAGAGCTTCATGTTGAGCTCGTTATCTTCTACAATCATCACCTGTTTGGGCATGGCACGCTTGTCCCTACGTCTCGTCCCTGCAGCCGATCGCGCCGTGACAGAAGACTGCGCGCACGAATCCAGGAAACCGATAGTGGTAAACTACCGGTATTTGGTTGAAGAAAAGGTAACTTACCCGGCGAAATGCAAAGCAACTTCAAGACTTCCAAACAATTAGCCGCAGACCCCCAGGAAACGGCGATTGCCGTTCTCAGCTGGCTGGCGAACGAACCCGACATGTTCTCGCGTTTTCTGGCGCTGACGGGCGTGGAGCCTGCCCAGGTCCGCAACGCCGTCCACGATCCTGGCTTCCTTGCCGGCATGCTGGATTTCCTGATGAACCATGAGCCAACGGCGGTGGCCTTCTGCGAAGCGACCGGCACGAAGCCCGATACGCTCGCTGCCGTTTGGCGGCATTTCTCTTCTCCCGGCCTCGATTCGGGAGAATACTGAGCGCAATGGAGACCGGAACTTTCGACATCTCGCATGTGCCGCTGGGCGACCGGCCGCTGATCGTCTGCGACGTCGACGACGTCGTGCTGCAGTTCATCGATCCCTTTCAGCGGTTTCTTCTCAGCGAAGGGCATGAGCTTTTGCCGCGTTCCTTTCATCTCCATGGCAATATCGTTTCTAAAGATGGGGTTGCGCTCGAGGTTATCCATGTCAGCCGGCTGATCGAAACCTTCTTCGAACGCCAGGAGGAGTGGCAGCTGCCGCTTTCGCTGGCCGCGGAGACGCTCGGCAGGCTCTCCGCCACGGCCGATATCGTTTTCCTGACCGCAATGCCGCCGGTCTATGCGGATCAGCGGCGGCGGTTGCTCGACCGCTTCAACCTCCCCTACCCTCTGCTTGCGACCCGTCAGCCGAAAGGGCCGATCGTCAAGGCGCTGCATGGCGTGCGCTCCCTGCCCGTCGCTTTCATCGACGACATGGCGGTCAATCTTCATTCGGTGCGCGAACATGTCGATAACTGCCTTCTGCTGCATCTGATGCCGGTCTCCGAAATTCACCGTTTCGCACCTGCGGCTATGGACGACATTCAGCGGATTCACGACTGGAACGAGGCTGCATCGCTGATCGGAAGTCATTTCACTGAAGCCGACGCAGCCCGGAGCCTCACTGCAGCAAATCCAACCGCATGAGCGGCCGCCCCTCCTTTCGCCGTGCCACCGGCTCGAAGCCCGCCGCATCGAAGATTGCGGTCGAGCCGATGCAGAGCGTGACCGACTTCGACTGCTTCGTATGGTCGATGGGACAGCCTTCGAGACAGCGCGCGCCGTTTTGCCGCGCGTGATCGATCGCGCCCTGCAGCAGGCGATGACTGAGACCTTTGCCACGTAGTGGCGGCGAAAGAAAAAAACAGCTCACGGCCCAGATGGACGGGTCCAGCACATCGCCCTCCTCCAGCGGCCGGGAAACCGTGCGCGGCGAGTTGAATTGGGCAACATCTTGGCGCGGTCCCACCTGCACCCAGGCGACCGGCTGGCCATCCGCATAGGCGAGAATGCCGGGCGGCGGACCGGCGGCGATGCGGTTTCTGATATACTCTTTCCGCTCATCCGGCCGCATTTTGGTGCGCACTGCATACGGCAATCTGAGAGCCACGCACCAGCAGTCACAGAAGGCACCGCGCGGGCCGAAGAGCATCTCGAAATCTGTCCAGCGCTCCGGCGTCACCGGCTCAAAACGCAGATCGATATCCAAAGCCAAACCTCTCCCGTCTCTTGAGACTCGGAAGTTTAAGGCGTAGTCTCACAATGTTCAATCTTTGTTCTCGCCCCGATGACGCCCACCCCTAACACGACAACACCCGGCTTCTGTCGCGACTGCCTTGCCGAGCAGAAGGGCGAGGCACGCCGCTGCATGGCTTGCGGCAGTCCGCGCCTCGTGCGGCACAAGGAACTCTATGATCTGACCCTCGCACATATTGATTGCGACGCGTTCTATGCGGCGGTGGAAAAGCGCGACAATCCGGAGCTCGCCGACAAGCCGGTCATCATCGGCGGCGGCAAGCGCGGCGTCGTGTCCACCGCCTGCTACATCGCCCGCATCCACGGTGTTCGCTCCGCCATGCCGATGTTCAAGGCGCTGGAGGCATGCCCGCAGGCGGTCGTCATCCGTCCCGATATGGACAAGTACGTCAAGGTCGGACGCGAGGTCCGCACCATGATGCAGGAGCTGACGCCACTTGTGCAGCCGCTTTCGATCGATGAGGCATTCCTCGAACTCGGCGGCACCCAGCGCCTGCACCATGACCCGCCGGCCCGCACGCTCGCGAAATTCGCCCGCCGAGTGGAAAAGGAAATCGGTATCACGGTTTCCGTCGGGCTGTCTTACTGCAAGTTCCTCGCCAAGGTGGCCTCAGACCTGCAGAAGCCGCGCGGCTTTTCCGTCATCGGCCGCGAAGAAGCCGTGGAGTTTTTAGCGCCGCGCCCGGTAACGACGATCTGGGGCGTGGGCAAGGCTCTCGCCGCAACGCTCGAAGCGGACGGCGTGCGCACAATCGGGCAATTGCAGACGATGGAGGAAACGGACCTGATGCGCCGCTACGGCAGTATCGGCCAGAGGCTTGCGCGCCTTTCGCGCGGCATCGACGACCGCGAGGTTCACCTCAACGATCCGGCAAAGAGCGTCTCCTCGGAGACGACCTTCTTCGACGATATTTCACGCTATGACGAACTGGTGCCGATCCTGCGCAGTCTCTCAGAGAAGGTCTCCTGGCGGCTGAAGAAGAGCGGCATTGCCGGCAATACCGTCGTTTTGAAGATGAAGACGGCGGACTTCAGGTCCCGCACGCGCAACCGGAAGCTGGAAGACCCGACGCAGCTTGCCGACAGGATTTTCCGGACCGGCATCGAGCTTCTGCAGAAGGAAACGGACGGCACGAAATTCCGCCTGATCGGCATCGGCGTCACCGACCTTTGCGACCCGGCGAGGGCCGACCCGCCGGACCTCATCGATCAGCAATCCACGCGGCGCGCGGCGGCGGAAACCGCGATGGACAAGCTGCGCGAGAAATTCGGCAAGAAGACCGTGGAGACCGGCTATACGTTCGGCAGCGGCAAACGCGACGGATAATCCGGCAATCGCAAGTCACGGCCGTGCGGCCCAAAGATCACCAAAGCGTGAGCGCCAATCCAACGACGAATGCTCAAGCCTTCCTTAAGCATCGTGCCGTAATTATGCCGGACACGTATTGCGTATTGGTTGGCTCACATGTTCTCGCGTTTTGTTTTCGGCCTCGGCTTGCTGTCGGCGACCGCACTCGTCAATCACCCGGCCCTTGCAGTGGACGCCCGTACCCTGCAAATCTTTGTTTCCAAGGACAAGCAGTCGCTTGTCGTCTATGACGGCACAGAGGTGATCGCGACCTCGAAAGTCTCGACCGGCAAGGCCGGTCACACGACGCCGAACGGCATCTTTTCCGTTCTCGAAAAGAAGAAATACCACGAGTCCAACCTCTATTCTGCAGCTCCGATGCCCTGGATGCAGCGACTGACCTGGTCTGGCATCGCGCTTCATGAATCGAATTCCGTGCCGCGCTATCCAGCCTCCCATGGCTGCGTGCGCATGCCCGCCGCCTTTGCCAAGCAACTCTACAAGATGACGGATCTCAGCGTGCCGGTCATCATCAGCGATGCCGAACTGGCACCCCAGCCCATTGCCCATCCAAATCTCTTCCGTCCCGATCTGCCGGAACCGCCACTCCTGCTTTCGGATGCGGAACTGCGCCCGGCGATCGGCGAAAACCGCGGCGAGCCTGTTCAGCTTGCGATGAACAGCGCCGCGCCATCGCCTGTCGCGCAGGTCGCGGCACCGGAAACCACCGATCCGATCCGCATTCTCATCACCCGGCGCACCGAGCGCGAGACGGTCATCGATATCCAGACCTATCTCAACCAGCTGGGTTTCTCGACGGGCACACCCGACGGCCTTGTCGGCACGGCCACCATTCAGGCCATCAACACCTTCAAGGCACTGCGGCCGGCGCAATTCAAAGGTGACAAAGCGCTCGTCAGCGAAACTCTCCTTAGGGAAGTTTACGCGGCGGCAGGAAAAGGCCAGCCGCCGAACGGCATCATCATGGTGCGGCAGGATTTCATGCCGGTCTTCGAGGCGCCGCTGACGATCGACAATCCACGGCAGGCACTTGGCACGCATTTCTTCGCGCTGCACACCGTCGACGTCAAAAACGGCAAGGCCGACTGGCTTGGCGTGACCCTTAGGAACGATCTTTCCAGGCAGGCAATGAAGCGGCTCGGGATCGTCGCCAACGAGAGTTCGATCGTAGCTGGCACGCCGATCGCCAACGCGCTCGACCGCATCACGATATCCGAGGAAATACGTCGCCGGATCGGCGGCATGCTGGCGGCAGGCTCGACGCTGACGGTTTCCGACACCGGCATCGGCCCAGAGACCGGCGCCGGCACGGATTTCATCACAATTACGCGCTAGAGTGTCTTCCTTCAGCGTCCGCCGCTCGACGGTTTCCATGCTGAGCGGATCATTCCGAAAGAGGGTTTTGCAAGAGGACATATGGAGGTGACGAACGGCATCATCGCCTTCGATCATCACGGGCTTGCGGGCGCGAACGAGGGTGGGCATCTCGTCATCCCGGGTGGGGCTGCGCGATCGAGGGAGTCGATTTCGATCCGCTCGGCACGGCCGAGCTATACCGACGCAAGATGCTGGGTCCTGATGAGATCTGCTTGACCCAATCCCACGGGCGCGCAACTCATTGATAGCAGAGACACTCGCAAGAGGCAGCTAAGGCGTTAAAAACAACCTTCGCTCGCAGTTAAAGGGCAGCGCAAGAGACCTTGATTTATGCGCATGGTCCTGATGATGTTCACCATGAGCAAACGCCAGCCGTTCAATCTGGATGCCTACCTGCGCGATTTAGCGACTAGGCCCTGTTTTATCTGCGGACTGGTGAGCGGAGATCCTGCGTTCTTCCATCATCGCATTTTCGAGGATGAGGAAACGATCATCTTTCTCAGTAAGTATCCAACGCTGCCCGGATACTGTCTGGTTTCACCAAAGAAACACCGCGAGGACTTGGCTCAGGATCTCTCGACCGAAGAATACCTGCGATTGCAAGGGCATGTACACCTCTTGTCTCGGCGCTGAAAAAAGCATTCGAGGCTGAAAGAATCTACGTTCTTTCACTCGGCAGCCAGCAAGCCAACAGCCACCTCCATTTCCATGTGGTTCCTCTGCCCGCAGGCGTGCCGCTCGAAGAGCAGCAGTACCATGCGCTCATGGCCGAGCATGGCGTGCTGCAGGTTCCCGGCGCCGAGATGGCACGGCTAGCCGAGCAGATCACCCAAGCCTTTCTTCAGGAACGGGCGTTACCTGATTCTCGTTCAGGCAGTTCATGACCTAGACAAGCTCGACATCGACGATGCCGGGGGCGGCACGCAAGGCGGCGGCAATTTCCGGTGTGATGCGGTATTTTTGCGGCAGCTCGACCTCGACCTCGCGCTTGCCGTCCTCCTTGATGACGATGAAGGAAACCAGGCCGTCGCCCTTGGCGTTCAGGTGCGCCGCAACGGCGCGCAGAGGTCCGGAATCGCGGACATAAACGCGCAGCGACTTCTGCATCTGCAGCGACTTTTCCTCGAGCGACTGGATCGTCTGCAAGCGCAGACCGACGCCTTCCGGCCGCTCCTCGCCGGTGGCGGTTAGCACAAAGGACTTCCCGGGTTCCAGCACGTCGCGATACTGGTTCAGCATTTCGGAGAACAGCACAGCTTCGAACTGTCCGGACGAATCCGAAAATACGATGATGCCCATCTTGTTGCCGGTGCGCGTCTTGCGCTCCTGCTTCGAAATGACAGTCCCGGCAAGTCGGGCATTGGTTGCGCCCTGCTTCACGGCGGCGGAGAATTCCGCAAACGTCTGGACTCGCATCTTCTGCAGGATGTTGTTGTAGCTGTCCAGCGGGTGCGCCGTCAGGTAGAAGCCCAGCACCTGGAACTCCTTGAGCAGCCGCTCCGAAGCGAGCCAGGGCGAAAACGGCGGCAACGCGATTTTCTCCGGCCCGGACGACAGCGCGCCGCCGAAGATATCCGACTGGCCGCTCAGCTTATTTTCCTGCGCGCGCTGGGCATAGCCCAGAATGCGATCAAGACCGGCTGCGAGCTGGGCGCGATCCTGGCCGAAGCAATCGAAGGCGCCGGCATAGATCAGGCTTTCCAGCACGCGTCGGTTGACCTGGCGCGGATCGATACGCAGGCAGAAATCCTCGATGCTGGCAAAAGCCTTGTCGCCGCGGACCTCGACAATGTGATCGACGGCATTTTCGCCGACGCCCTTCAGCGCCGCCAATGCGTAATAAATGCGGTTGTCGCCGGTTTCAAATTGGCGGAACGAGCTTTGAACCGAGGGCGCGATGACCTCGATGCCGAGGCGCTTAGCATCCTGCCGGAAATCGTTGACCTTATCGGTGTTCGACATATCGAGCGTCATCGACGCGGCCAGGAACTCGACCGGGTAATGCGCTTTCATGTAGGCCGTCTGATAAGAGACGATCGCGTAAGCGGCGGCGTGCGACTTGTTGAAGCCGTAGTTTGCGAACTTTGCCAGCAGTTCGAAGATGTTGTCGGCTTGCGGCTTCGACACGCCGTTTCTCATGGCACCGTCGACGAAGCGTTCGCGCTGCTGGTCCATTTCCGCCTTGATCTTCTTGCCCATGGCGCGGCGCAGAAGATCGGCTTCGCCGAGCGAATAACCGGACAGGACCTGGGCGATCTGCATCACCTGTTCCTGATAGACGATGACGCCCTGTGTCTCCTTGAGCAGGTGATCGATCATCGGATGGATCGACTCGACTTCTTCTTCCCCATGCTTGCGGGCATTGTAGGTCGGGATGTTTTCCATCGGGCCCGGGCGGTAAAGGGCGACGAGGGCGATGATATCCTCGATGCAGTCCGGCTTCATGCCGATCAGCGCCTTACGCATGCCGGCACTTTCCACCTGGAAGACGCCCACCGTTTCGCCGCGAGAGAGCATCTCGTAGGTTTTCTTGTCATCGAGCGGGATCGCGGCGAGGTCCACCTTGATGCCGCGTTTGGCCACGAAATCTACCGCAACTTTCAGTACCGTCAGCGTTTTCAGGCCGAGGAAGTCGAACTTTACGAGGCCGGCCTGCTCGACCCATTTCATGTTGAACTGGGTGACCGGCATATCGGAGCGCGGGTCGCGGTACATCGGAACCAGCTTCGACAGCGGCCGGTCGCCGATGACGATGCCGGCGGCGTGCGTCGAGGCGTGGCGGTAAAGGCCCTCGATCTTCTGGGCGATATCGAGCAGGCGCGCCACCACGGGCTCCTTTGCTGCCTCCTCCTGAAGCTTCGGCTCCTCCTCGATCGCCTTGGAGAGCGGCGTCGGATTGGCCGGATTGTTCGGCACCAGCTTGCAGATCTTGTCGACCTGGCCATAAGGCATTTCCAGCACACGGCCGACATCGCGGAGGGCAGCGCGCGCCTGCAGCGAACCAAAGGTGATGATCTGCGCCACCTGCTCGCGGCCGTATTTCTGCTGCACGTAGCGGATCACCTCTTCGCGGCGGTCCTGGCAGAAGTCGATGTCGAAGTCGGGCATCGAGACGCGTTCCGGATTGAGGAAGCGTTCGAAGAGCAGCGAAAAGCGCAAAGGGTCGACGTCGGTGATCGTCAGCGCATAGGCGACGAGCGAGCCTGCACCGGAACCGCGGCCGGGGCCAACTGGAATGTCATGCTGCTTTGCCCATTTGATGAAGTCCGCAACGATCAGGAAGTAGCCTGGAAACCGCATGCGCTCGATGACGCTGAGTTCGAATTCCAGCCGTTCGCGGTAATCTTTCTCCTCATAGCCGGGCGACATGCCGAGGGTGGAAAGGCGCATGTCGAGCCCCTCCTCCGCCTGCCGGCGGAGCTCCAGCGCTTCGGCGCGTTCCGCCTCCTCGGGATCGTCAGTGGCGCCGGTAAAGCGCGGCAGGATGGGCTTACGGGTCTTCAGTACGAAGGAGCAGCGGCGGGCGATCTCGACCGTGTTTTGCAGCGCTTCCGGCAGATCGGCAAAGAGCTTCGCCATTTCCGCGCGGCTCTTCAAATAGTGGTCCGGCGTCAAGCGGAAGCGGCTGTCGTCCGAGACGATGGCGTTATGGGCAACGGCCATCAGTGCATCATGGGCATCATAATCGTCGCGCGTCGGGAAGAAGGCCTCGTTGGTCGCCACCAGCGGCAGATCGTGCTCATAAGCAAGCCCCACGACCTTCTGCTCATGGCGCTTGTCATAGGTTCCGTGGCGCTGCAATTCGACATAGAGCCGGTCTGGGAAGAGGCGCTTCAGGGCAAGCAGCCGGGTTTGCGCCTGCGCGGCATGCCCCTGCTTCAGTGCCATATCGATGGGACCGCCAAGCGCACCCGTCAGCGCGATCAGCCCCTCGGTTCCGGCCTCTTCCAGCCAGGATGCCCTGATATGGACCGCCTGGTTGTCTTCGCCGCCGAGATAAGCGCGGCTGACGAGATCGACGAGCCGTTCGTAGCCTGCCGCGGTCGCGGCAAGCACGACGATCGAGGGCAGCTTGGCCAGCGCCTGCTGACCGCCGCGCCTTTCTGTCTCCAGGCCGTCCATATCGATGGACAGCTGGCAGCCGATGATCGGCTGCAGCCCCTCTTCCATGGCCTTTTGCGAAAATTCGAGAGCGACGAACAGATTGTTGGTATCTGTGACGGCGATCGCCGGCTGGCCATCGCCCGATGCCTTGTAAAGGATCTTCTTCAGCGGCAGCGCGCCTTCAAGCAGTGAATAAGCCGAGTGGACACGCAGATGCACGAAACCCGGCGTACCGCCGACGAAGCCGCTCTCCGCATCCGCCATCTCATACCCTTCCAATCGCCCGAATGAATCGGTTTTCATTGTCGGTGTTGATGACAGCGATGTCCAGAAGCAGTCCCTTGTGCGGACCGCATGAAAGCGATGCGGTCCCCTGAAAAATTACATTGCCATGAGGATCAACGAAAAGCTGGCAACGAACATTGCAATGGAGGTGAATGCTGCGATATCACGGATCATGTCAGTCATCGGGCTCTCCTTTACTCGTTATGTTTCCAATTTGTTCCGCTATTGTTCTGTTGTCAACAGGAATCATTTGCGCATAGTTAACGGCGGAACCGGAGGAGGATTATATGAGGGCTGTCATCGCATTGATCGCCATTCTCGTCGCAACGGCGACGTCGGCTGCGGACATTGACCCTGGCGCCATCGTCGATGGCGCGACGGGAGATTGGAACGGCGACGGAAAGCTGGATCTGGCCATCCTCGTCGCGCCGGCCGACGCTGAGAGAAACGAGCAGATCGGCATCTATATCTATCTGCGTGACACCGACCACGAACTGCTCAGGCTTTCGGCGAGCGCGCCCAGCAAGATCTGGGGCAGCACGGATGCGGACGGCGCCTTCGGCCAAGAGCCCACCATCAAGGCTGCCGGCAAATCCTCCATTGCCGTCCATGCCCAAAACAGCGCGATCGGCCGCGAGCGCTGGGACCTGACGCTGACGCTTGCCTACCGCAACAAGCAATTCGTTGTCGCGGGCTACACCTACAATCACTACGACACGCTCGATCCCAATGCCGGCGGTTCATGTGACTACAATGCGATGACCGGCAAGTTGCAGAAGAACGGAAAGGACGTGAAAGCCGCGCCTCGCGTGATCACCATCGAGCAGTGGAGCGACGAAACCGGTCGATCGATCTGCGGCCAATAGTCGCCAGTTCTCATTTTGTTCTTTACACGCAAGCGTTTTTGGGCGAGCTTCGGCGCGGGAGACCGAGAGCCATGAATCTTGCTGCATTGAACGGCTTCATCGTCGAAGCGAAGGCAAATACCTATGTCGGCGGCGGTAAGAAGCTAGACGCCTGCCGCAGCGGGTCTCACGACATCGGCTACGAGCGTGGAAAATGGCGCTATCTTGACAGCTATTTCGGCGGAACGGATTTCGCCGGACAGGAAGTCGTGTGGCTGGGCGGCGAGCCCGTCTGGGTGATGAACTATTTCGGCCGCATTGTCGAGCCGACGCTGATCGATGGGGAGAAGGCAGGCGCCGTCATCAAGGCCGCGCTTTCGACGATGTATGCCGAATACAGTCGCTTCCTGGGCGGCATGGAATTCGAGCATGCATTCGGCTTTTATGCCGACCACAGCACCGGCGATTGCGATCACTTCAGCGGACGGGAAATGATCATCGTTGCGGAACGGAGAGCCTACGAGCTGGACTACCGAGGCGGCCTCATCCGCCCCTAATCAGAATTCGACAACCTTACCGTCGCTGATGGTCACGCGACGGTCCATGCGGCCGGCGAGTTCGTGGTTATGAGTGGCGATCAGCGCTGCAAGACCGGACTGGCGCACGAGCGCCTCCAGCGCATCGAACACGTAGCTCGCGGTCTCGGGATCGAGGTTCCCGGTCGGCTCGTCGGCGAGAAGCACGGTCGGCGCATTGGCAACCGCGCGCGCAATCGCGACCCGCTGCTGCTCGCCGCCCGAAAGCTCGCCGGGACGATGGCTGGCGCGGTGCCCGATGCGCATGTAGTCGAGCAGCTGCTTTGCGCGTTCGCCGGCCTCCTTTCGCGGCAGGCCGGCAATCATCTGCGGCATCATGATGTTTTCGAGGGCCGAAAACTCCGGGAGGAGATGGTGGAACTGGTAAACGAAGCCAATCTCGCTGCGACGGATCGCCGTGCGCTTGTCGTCGGTCAGCCCTTCGCAGACTTGACCGTTGACGATGACTTCGCCGTTGTCCGGATGCTCCAGCAGGCCCGCGACATGCAGCAGCGTCGATTTGCCGGTACCCGAAGGAGCGACCAGCGCGACGATCTCGCCGCTGTGGAGGGTAAAATCTGCGCCCTTGAGAATGGTGAGCACGGTATCGCCCTGGCCATAGTGACGCTCGACGCCGGAAAGCTTGAGAACGACGTTCCGTTTCATTGAAATCAGCATTCCTTATTCGTAGCGGAGCGCCTGCACCGGATCGAGCCGCGAGGCACGCCAGGCTGGGAAAATGGTCGCGAGAAAGGAGAGCGCCAGCGCCATAACGACGACAGACACCGTCTCGCCGAGACTCATCTCGGCCGGCAGCTGGCTCAGGAAATAGAGTTGCGGATTGAAGAGCACGGTGCCCGTGACCCAGGAGAAGAACTGGCGGATCGATTCGATGTTGATGCAGACGACGACGCCGAGCAACACGCCGGCAATAGTGCCGACGATGCCGATCGCAGCACCGGTCATGAAGAAGATGCGCATGATGGCGCCGGACGTCGCGCCCATGGTGCGCAGGATCGCGATATCGCTGCCCTTGTCTTTCACCAGCATGATCAGGCCGGAGATGATGTTCAGCGCCGCGACCAGAACGATCAGCGTCAGGATCATGAACATCACATTGCGCTCGACCTGCAGGGCGGAGAAGAAGGTCTGGTTGCGCTGGCGCCAATCGGTGATGGCGATCTGACGGCCTGCCGCTTCCTCCACCTTGGGGCGGAGATTGTCGATATCGTCGGGATTGTTGGCGAAGAGCTCGATCGACTGAACGAGTCCCTCGGCATTGAAATAGAGCTGCGCCTCTTCAAGCGGCATATAGATGATCGCCGCGTCATATTCCGACATGCCGATCTCGAAGATGCCGGAGACCGTGTAGGATTTGACCCGCGGATTGATGCCCATCGGCGTCACGTCGCCTTCTGGTGAAATCAGCGTAATGGTGTCGCCTGCCTGCAGACCGAGCTGCTCTGCCATGCGCGAACCGACAAGAACGCCCTGCCCCGAAGCGAATCCGACGAGGTCTCCCGACTTGATATTGTCGGAAACCGTCTTGAGCTTGGTCAGGTCATCGGCGCGGATGCCGCGCACCAGGGCGCCGGTTCCCGCACCCGCCTGGCCCGACGCCAGCGTCTGGCCCTCGACCAACGGCAGCGCCATCCTGATGCCGGGCACCGCCGCGAACTTGTCGGTCAATGCCGCATAGTCGGTAAAAGGACCGTCCACCGGCTGCACGATCATATGGCCGTTGATGCCGAGAATGCGCGAGATCAGCTCGGTGCGGAAACCGTTCATGACCGCCATGACGATGATCAGCGTCGCGACGCCCAGCATGATGCCAACGAAGGAAAAGCCGGCGATGACCGAGATGAAGGCTTCCTTGCGGCGGGCGCGCAGATAACGCCACGCCACAAGGCGTTCGAAGGCGGAAAATGGCCTGCCCGCCGGACCGAAGCCGGATTTTGAACCCCGCTGGTCCACCGCCGCGTCTGCCATTTCGCCTCCGTTCGGCCTTACGCCAAGAGCTTGTTGATCGCCGCGTCGATCGTCATCGTTTCGCGGGCACCGGTCTTGCGGTCCTTGAGTTCCACTTCGCCGTTCGCGACCGCGCGCGGGCCGGCGATGATCTGTACCGGTATGCCGATCAGGTCGGCGGTGGCGAATTTCGTTCCGGCGCGATCATCGGTATCATCATAGAGAACCTCCTTGTCTGCCTTCGAAAGCGCCGCGTAGATCTTCTCGCAAGCTGCATCGCAAGCGACATCGCCCGCCTTCATGTTGATCACGATCGCATCGAACGGCGCAACAGAAGCCGGCCAGATGATTCCGTTGTCGTCATGCGATGCTTCGATGATGGCGGGAACAAGGCGTGTCGGCCCGATGCCGTAGGAACCCATGTGAACTGTGTGTTCCTTGCCATCTGGCCCCTGCACCTTGGCGCCCATCGGCTCGGAATATTTCGTGCCGAAATAAAAGATGTGGCCGACTTCGATACCGCGCGCCGAAAGACGCTCGGTATCGGGGATGGCGCTGAATGCTGCTTCGTCGTGCATCTCCGAGGTGGCTGCATAGACAGAGGTCCACTTGTCGAAAATCGCATTCAGGCCGGCCGCATCGTCGAAATCGGTATCGGCCGGCGGGATGTCGAAATTGACGAAATCCTTGTGGCTGTAAACTTCGGATTCGCCGGTCTCCGCGAGAATGATGAATTCATGGCTGAGATCGCCCCCGATGGGACCGGTGTCGGCGCGCATCGGAATGGCGCGCAGCCCCAAACGGTCGAAGGTGCGCAGGTATGCCGTGAACATCTTCTTGTAAGAGTGCTCGGCGCCTTCACGCGTCAGATCGAAGGAATAGGCATCCTTCATCATGAACTCGCGCGAGCGCATGGTGCCGAAACGCGGACGGATCTCGTCGCGGAACTTCAGCTGGATGTGATAGAGGTTCAGCGGCAGGTTCTTGTACGACTTGACGTAGGAACGGAAGATATCCGTCACCATCTCCTCATTCGTCGGTCCATAGAGCATCGGCCGGTCCTGGCGGTCCTTGATACGCAGCATCTCCTTGCCATAAGCGTCGTAGCGCCCGCTCTCCTGCCACAGCTCGGCGGACTGCAGCGTCGGCATGGAAAGCTCGATCGCGCCGCTACGATTCTGCTCTTCGCGAATAATGGAGTTCACCTTGTCGAGAACGCGCTTGCCGAGCGGCAGCCAGGAATAAATGCCCTGCGACTGCTGGCGGATCATGCCGGCGCGCAGCATCAGCCGGTGAGAGACGATTTCCGCCTCCTTGGGGTTTTCCTTGAGGATGGGCATGAAATAGCGGGACAGACGCATGACGGATTCCAGAGCAGTTGGGATTCCGCTCTCATGCGGAATCGACGGCAATCGTTGATATCGGGAGCGTTCATAACCGCTTCGCGGCCGGAAAGAAACCCGCGTGACGCGCGAGCAGCCTATCGTAGACGCAAGTTTGCGGCTGAAAAAAGCCTATGCGAAAAAAAGCGGGCGTTTCTAACGGTTTGCATCAAAATCTTGTCAACAGGTATTTTTTTCTCAAGTGTAGCAAAAATGCAAAAAAAGCTGATGACAAAGCTTAATCTTTGAGCTAGCTTTAGCTCACAAAACAGGCAGGGAGATTAAATTCCTGTCGAATTCGCGGTCAAGTCTTGGGAGGATCAGATCTTAGGCGCGCTCGTCGCAGCCCCGGCAACGGTTACAGATCACGCGATAATTAAAACAAGGCTTTCAGCCTTGTTTTTTTTTGGTTTTTCCAGCCTAACTCGACGCGGAAAAGGCCGACGTCTTGCCTAACGGCAAGACGTCATGCCGTAGCGTGAGTTCTCTGCGTCATTTCTATGACGCCCGTATGTCAGCTCCGGCTTTCGGGCAAGATTGCATATGCTCAAAGATTGAGCAAAAGCTCCATTTCACCGAAAGTTCGGGCCGATCTGCGGGAGGGCGTCGAAACCCCAGCCGAAATAGGTCGAGGAGACATACCAGGCGCCATAGACGACCGCCGAAACGATGGTCGTCAGTGAGAATGTGAAGAGCGCCCGAAAACGCGTCGGCGCGCTCGGAACGGTGCCGAGAACCACATCATTGTCCTCCGCCTGCGTGCGGAGCCCGATCGGCAGCACGGCAAAAAGCGTGATCCACCAGACGACGAAGTAGACGGCAAAGCCCTGTAGAAAAACCTGCAGCATGTCTGTGTCCCAAGACGCCGTTGCAAACATTGACGCGCTTATAGAGCGGAATGGTGGATAGCTCAAATCCCAATCCGGACCCTTTCCGCAGTCAGGTCACTCTGCCGCAGCCTACCTCAGACCTGCTCCAGCTCGATCAAGGTGCCAAAGAAGTCCTTCGGATGCAGGAAGAGCACCGGCTTTCCATGGGCCCCGGTTTTCGGCTCGCCGCTGCCAAGCACCCTCGCGCCCGATTTCGCGAGTTGATCGCGCGCCGCAACGATGTCCAAAACCTCGTAGCAGATGTGATGCATGCCGCCGGAAGGGTTCTTTTCGAGGAAGGCAGTGATCGGCGAATTTTCGCCGAGCGGCTCCAACAGTTCGATCTTGGTGTTCGCCAACTCGACAAAGACGACGGTGACGCCATGTTCAGGTAAAGGTTGCGGCTGCGACACCCTGGCACCCAGCGTATCGCGGTAGCCCGCCGTTGCTGCGGCAAGGTCGGGGACGGCTATGGCGATGTGGTTGACGCGGCCGAGCATCGATCAGACCCTTGTGATGAACGCCGTGACTATCGGCTTCTTGCCCCAGGTCTGGTTTGCTGCAGCGCGGACCGCGCGGCGCACCGCTTCCTGCATCATGTCAAGGTCCTTGCGGCGGGCGCGAGGGATGCTCTCGATAGCGCCAACGACGGCGTCGAAGAGCGTGTCCTCCATCTCGTCGCCCTCGTCGTCATAGACCGGTAGGCCGATCGCCACGAGATCGGGATCGCCGACGATGTCGTAACGGCTGTCGATCACGAGGCTGACCGCGACATGGCCGACATAGGAGAGCTTCTTGCGCTCGCCGATACCCATCTCGTCGAAATCGCCGATGAGCATGCCGTCCTTGTAGATACGTCCGTGCGGCGCCTCGTCGATGACCTCGACCGGACCGGGCGCAAGGCGCAGTATATCGCCGTTGCGCACGCGCGGCACGATGCCGATACCGGATTGCTCCGCCAGTTCCTTGTGAGCTGTCAGATGCGTCGCCTCGCCGTGCACGGGCACGACGATCTTCGGGCGTGTCAGCTCGTACATCTTCTGCAGCTCGTTGCGGCGCGGATGGCCGGAGACGTGAACCAGCGCTTCGTTGTCGGTGATGACGTGCACGCCCTGCTCGGTGAGGCCGTTCTTGATATCCTGGATCGCCTTCTCGTTGCCGGGGATGGCGCGGGAGGAGAAGACGACGATATCGCCGGCGGCGAGTGCGACGTTGCGCATCTCGTCTCGCGACAGCTTGGCAAGCGCCGCGCGCGGCTCGCCCTGGCTGCCGGTCAGGATGACCACGACCTTGTCGCGCGGGATATAGCCGTATTCGTCCTCTGAGATGAAGGGTTTGACGCCTTCCATCAGCCCGATCTCGCGGGAGACATCGACGACGCGCTTCAGCGAGCTTCCGAGCAGCAATACTTCGCGGCCTGCGGCTTCAGCGGCCTCGGCAATGGTGCGGATACGGCCGACATTCGAGGAGAAACTGGTGACCGCCACGCGGCCCTCGGCATTCTCGATGATCCTGCTCAAGCTTTCCGAAACATCCTTTTCGGACGGCGAAACGCCGTCGCGAAGCGCATTGGTGGAGTCACACATCAACGCCAACACGCCCTCGTCGCCGAGCTGGCGGAAGCGAGTCTCGTCGGTGAGCGGTCCGAGCGACGGCTCATGGTCGATCTTCCAGTCGCCGGTATGGATCACATTGCCGAGCGGCGTGCGGATCATCAGCGACATCGGCTCGGGGATCGAGTGATTGACAGCCACGCCTTCAATGCTGAAGGGACCGGCATTGATCGTATCGCCTGCCTTGAAGATCGTCACCGGCACTTCGCCGATCGCATCCTTGTCGAAATTGCGCTTGGCTTCCAGCAGGCCAGCGGTGAAGGGCGAGCCGTAAACGGGAACATTCAGGCCCGGCCAGAGATCGGCCAGTGCACCGTAGTGATCCTCATGCGCATGCGTGATGATGATCGCCTTGAGGTTCTTGCGCTCGGCAGCGAGAAAGCGGATGTCGGGCAGCACCAGATCGACGCCCGGAAGATCCGGACCCGGGAAGGTGACTCCGCAATCGACCATGATCCACTGGCGGTGATCTGCCGGGCCGTAGCCGTATAGCGCGAGATTCATGCCGATCTCGCCGACACCGCCCAAAGGCAGAAATACCAGTTCGTCCTGCTTAGCCATCAGCTCCACTATCCAAAAAATACATCCCCGGCGGCAATCTGCATCATCTTGCCCGTACCGGTTTCGAGCATCAACAAGCCATTATCATCAATCCCGGCGAATTGTCCGGAAATCGAGCGGTCCGGCAGATTGACCGTGATCTTCTCGCCGATGCCGCAAGCGACATCCCGCCAACGGGCGGTGATCTCGCGAACGCCTCGTCCTTTGTTCCAAATATCGAGCACCTCTGCCATTGAAGCGAAGAGATGGGCGAAGAGTTCTTCGGGAGCAGCGGTACTTCCCTCTTGACGCAGACAGGTCACCGGATAGAGCGGATTGTCGGGCATGAGGGAGACGTTGATGCCGATCCCGATCACCAGCGCGTAGCGCTCATCTGCAAGCTTTTCACCTTCGACGAGGATTCCGCAGGTCTTCTTGCGGCCGATCAGGATGTCGTTCGGCCACTTCACCTCGAGCGGTGCTGCGCCAGGCGGCAAAACCATGCGGATTGCCTGATGCACGGCAATGGCGATTGCCAGCGGAAGCGACGAAAGGCGCTCCATCGGCGCCGGATCGATCAAGAGAAGGGAAGCGTAGAGATTGCCGCGTTCCGAAGCCCATGCGCGGCCGCGGCGGCCGCGGCCACTGGTCTGCTTCTCCGCAGTCACCCACAGGAAACCACCGTCCCCTGCCCTGGCGCGGGCAAGGCATTCGCTGTTGGTGGAGGATGTTTCCGACAGCGCCTCGTGCCGGAAATCGCCGAGCGATATCCGGCGCCGCACGGGAAACATCATCAAAAGAGCGTCGCAGCCGCGAGTTCGGCCGCACCGCCGATCGGGCCACCGATGACCACATAGGCAAGAACGAACAGGCCGGAAAGGCCGAAGACGAGGCGAAGCGGGCCGGAAACGCGAGCAAACTCATCCGTCGCTTCATCGAACCACATCAGCTTGATGACACGCAGATAATAGTAAGCGCCGACGACCGACGCGAGAACGCCGATGATGGCGAGCGCGTAGAGCTTGGCTTCGATGGCAGCGACAAAGACGAAATACTTCGCGAAGAAGCCTGCAAGCGGTGGAATGCCGGCGAGCGAGAACATCAGGATCGTAAGCACCGTCGCCATGAAGGGGTTCGTGCTGGAAAGGCCCGCGAGATCGTCGACAGCTTCGACGACCGTGCCGTCCTTGCGGCGCATCGACATGATGATCGCAAACGAGCCGAGCGTCATGACCATATAGATGACCATGTAGAGCATCACGCCCGTCACGCCTGTCTGGTTGCCGGCGGCAAGCCCGACGAGCGCATAGCCCATGTGACCGATTGAGGAGTAGGCCATCAGACGCTTGATGTTCCGCTGGCCGATGGCGGCAAAGGCACCGAGCAGCATCGAGGCGATCGAGATGAAGACGACGACCTGCTGCCAGTCGGCAATGACTGGCTGGAAGGCGGTGATGACGATGCGCGTCATCATGGCCATTGCCGCGACCTTCGGCGCGCTTGCCAGGAAGGCGGTGACCGGGGTGGGCGCACCCTCGTAAACGTCCGGCGTCCACATGTGGAAGGGGACCGCCGAGATCTTGAAGGCGATGCCTGCCAGGATGAAGACCAGACCGAAGACCAGGCCTAGCGAGCGGGCACCTTCGGCGGAAAGCGCCCGGGCGATATCGTCGAAATGCGTATGGCCGGTGAAGCCGTAGACCAACGACATGCCGTAAAGCAGCAAGCCCGAAGAAAGCGCGCCGAGAACGAAATACTTAAGGCCTGCTTCGGTGGACTTCAGGTTCTCCCGGTTGATCGCCGCCACCACATAGATCGCCAGCGATTGCAACTCGAGACCGAGATAGAGCGCGATCAGGTCGTTTGCCGAGATCATCAGCAAGATGCCGAGGGTGCAGAGCACCAGCAGGACCGGGAACTCGAACTTGTCGAGCTGGTTTTCCCTGGCAAGGCCGATCGACATGAACAGCGCTGCGAAGGAGCCGACGAGCGCGGTGATCTTCATGAAGCGGGAGAAACCGTCCGCCTGGTAGACGCCGCCGTAAGCAAGGCCATCGCCCGGCACGAAGATCAGCCACAGCGCAGAGGCCGCAAACAGGATCAGCGCCAGAACGCTCACCATACGGCCCGACCGCTCGCCCGCAAAGACGCCGATCATGAGCAGGACAAGGGCGCCGACCGCGAGGATGATCTCCGGCGCGGAAAGATGCAGGCTTGCGATAATGGTTTCAGCGGTCATGTCCAAAAAGTCCCGTCATCAATTCATCGACAGCGCAACGTCGTGCGCAGCGTTTACGGCGGCCGTATAGTTGTTCACCAGCATATCCACGGAGGCGGCCGTCGCATCGAAGACCGGCGCCGGGTAGACGCCGAAGAAGATCGTCAGTGCCACCAATGGATAGAGGATCAGTTGCTCGCGCGGCGAAAGATCGAGAAGCGCCTTCAGCTTTTCCTTTTCCAGCGCGCCGAAGATCACGCGGCGATAAAGCCACAGAGCGTAAGCTGCCGACAGGATCACGCCGGTTGCGGCGAAGAGCGCCACCCAGGTATTGACGCGGAAGACGCCCATCAGCGTCAGGAATTCCCCGATGAAGCCCGAGGTGCCCGGAAGGCCGACATTCGCCATGGTGAAGACCATGAAGGCGACGGCATATTTCGGCATGTTGTTGACCAGGCCGCCATAGGCTACGATCTCGCGGGTATGGGTGCGGTCATAAACGACGCCGACGCAAAGGAAAAGCGCGCCCGAAACGATGCCGTGCGACAGCATCTGGAAGATCGAGCCCTGCACGCCCTGCATGTTCGCCGCGAAGACGCCCATGGTGACGTAGCCCATGTGGGCAACCGACGAATAGGCGATCAGCTTCTTGATGTCGTCCTGCATCATCGCGACCAGCGAGGTGTAGATGATGGCGATCACCGACAGGGCAAAGACCAGCGGCGCGAAGAAATCGGACGCGACCGGGAACATTCCGAGCGAGAAGCGGATGAGGCCGTAACCGCCAAGCTTCAGCAGCACGCCTGCCAGGATGACAGACCCGGCCGTCGGTGCCTGGACGTGCGCATCCGGCAACCAGGTGTGAACCGGCCACATCGGCATCTTCACAGCAAAGGAGGCGAAGAAGGCAAGCCACAGCCAGGTCTGCATCGCAGGTGGGAACTTGTAGGCGAGCAGCGCGGAAATATCCGTCGTGCCGGCCTGCCAGTACATCGCCATGATGGCGAGCAGCATCAGTACCGAACCGAGCAGCGTGTAGAGGAAGAACTTGTAGCTTGCGTAAACGCGGTCCCTGCCACCCCAGACACCGATGATGAGGAACATCGGAATGAGACCCGCTTCGAAGAAGACGTAGAAGAGCACGATATCGAGCGAAACGAAGACACCGACCATCATCACTTCAAGGATGAGGAAGGCGATCATGTATTCCTTCAGGCGCTTTTCGATGGAGAGCCAGCTCGCCAAAATGCAGAAGGGCATGAGGACCGTCGTCAGGATGACGAACAGCATGGAGATTCCGTCGACGCCGACATGATAGCCGATGCCCGTGCCGAGCCAGCTATGCTTCTCGACCATCTGGAAGCCCGGATTCGCATTGTCGAACCCGATCCAGATGAACAGCGAAACGATGAACGTGACGATGGTCGTGATCAACGAGATGTTGAGCACGTTGCGCCTGCCGCTCGGGCCGTTTTCGCTCATCAGCAGCAGGAGCACCACGCCGACGAGCGGCAGGAAGGTGACCGTTGAAAGAATAGGCCAATCGGTCATCAGAAGGAACTCCCGAGCATCATCCAGGTAACGAGTGCGGCAATGCCGATCAGCATCGCGAAGGCATAGTGATAGAGGTAACCGGTCTGCAGGCGGACGACGCGATTGGTGACGTCGACGACGCGGGCGGCAACGCCGTTCGGGCCGTAAGCGTCGATGACGCCGATATCACCCTTCTTCCACAGGAAGCGGCCGAGCGCCTTAGCGGAACGGACGAAGAGGAAATCGTAGAGCTCGTCGAAGTACCACTTGTTGAGCAGGAACTGGTAAAGCACGCGGTGCTGCTGCGCGAGAACGCGCGGCGTCGAGGGCGACTTGATATACATGTACCAAGCCGTCACGAATCCGAGAAGCATCGCGATGAACGGGCTCAGCGCCACCCAGGCCGGCACGTGGTGGAATTCTTCCAGCAACTCGTTCTCGGCGCCGGTGAAGAGCGCGCCCTTCCAGAACTCGGCATAGTGGTGGCCGTAGAAGTAACCCTCGAACAGGACACCCGCGAGAACCGCGCCGACCGCCAGAAGATAGAGCGGCACGAGCATGACCTGCGGCGATTCGTGGACGTGGTGCATCACCTCGTGCGAGGCACGCGGCGTGCCGAAGAAGGTGAGGAAGGCAAGACGCCAGGAATAGAAGCTCGTGAACAGGGCCGCGATCACCAGAAGCGTGAAGGCGAAGCCTGCAACCGGCGAATGCGAAGCGTAGGTCGCTTCAATAATCACGTCCTTCGAGAAGAAGCCGGCGAAGCCGACCGGCGTGAACGGAATGCCGACGCCGGTCAGCGCCAGCGTGCCGATCGTCATCATCCAGAAGGTGACTGGAATGTGCGTACGAAGACCGCCCATGTAACGCATGTCCTGCTCGCCATCGACGGCATGGATCACCGAGCCGGCGCCGAGGAAGAGCAGCGCCTTGAAGAAGGCGTGTGTGAAGAGGTGGAAGATCGCCGCGCCGTAAGCCCCGACACCAAGCGCCACGAACATGTAGCCGAGCTGCGAGCAGGTCGAATAGGCGATGACGCGCTTGATGTCGTTCTGCACAAGACCGACGGTCGCTGCGAAGAAGGCGGTGATCGCGCCGATCATGGTGACGAAGACCAGTGCATCGGGCGACAATTCGAAGAGCGGCGACATGCGGGCGACGAGGAAGACGCCGGCGGTGACCATGGTCGCGGCATGGATGAGCGCCGAAACCGGAGTCGGGCCCTCCATAGCGTCCGGCAGCCAGGTGTGCAGCAGGAATTGAGCGGACTTGCCCATCGCGCCCATGAAAAGCAACAGGCAGATGCCGGTCAGCGCATGCGCCTTGTCGAGCTGCATGCCGAAGAGGTTAAGTACGACTTCACCTGCGGCTTCGGCTCCTTCATGCGGCGCGAAGCTCGAGGCATTGGCGAAGATCGTGTCGAGGTTGATCGAACCGAATAGTACGAAGATGCCGGCAATACCGAGCACGAAGCCGAAGTCGCCGACGCGGTTGACGACGAAGGCCTTGATAGCGGCAGCGTTTGCCGACGGTTTCTTGTACCAGAAACCGATGAGCAGATACGAAGCCAGACCCACGCCTTCCCAGCCGAAGAACATCTGGGCGAGGTTGTCGGAGGTCACCAGCATCAGCATGGCGAAAGTGAAGAGCGAGAGATAGGCGAAGAAGCGCGGACGATGCGGATCATGGTGCATGTATCCGATCGAGTAGATATGCACCAGCGTCGAGACCGTGTTGACGACGATCAGCATGACGGAGGTGAGCGTGTCGACGCGCAGCGACCAGGAGACGTCGATGCCGCCGGACTGGATCCAGCGCAGGACCTCGACCTTGATCGGCCCGCCTTCGAGATGCCCCATGCCGACGGTGACGAAGACGTACCAGGACAGGATGGCAGCGACGATCATCAGGCCGCAGGTGACGTATTCCGATGCCTTGGCGCCGATCGCACGGCCGAAGAGGCCGGCGATGATCGCGCCGATCAAGGGAAGAAAGACGATAGCCTTATAGAGGAACATGAGCCACTCAGCCCTTCATCATATTAACGTCTTCGACCGCGATCGAGCCGCGGTTGCGGTAGAAGACAACAAGAATTGCAAGACCGATCGCTGCCTCAGCCGCAGCGACCGTCAGAATGAACAATGCAAAGACCTGGCCGACGATGTCGTTCAGGAACGACGAGAAGGCGACCATGTTGATGTTGACCGCAAGCAGGATGAGTTCGATCGACATCAAGATGACGATGACGTTCTTCCGGTTGAGGAAGATGCCAAAAATGCCGATCGTGAAGAGGATGGCGCTAACCGTCAGGTAATGGGAAAGACCGATAACCATGTTCTTTGTTCCTTGTCCCTGCCCTTAGAGGCCCTGCCCCGGCTTGACCGTGACCACCTCAACGGCAGTTGCGGGCGTGCGGGCAACCTGTCTTGGAATATTCTGCCGCTTGATGTTGGTACGGTGCCTCAGCGTCAGCACGATCGCGCCGATCATCGCGACAAGAAGCACCAGGCCGGCGATCTGGAAGAAGTAGACGTAGTTCGTATAGAGCACGTCGCCGAGGGCGGCGGTATTGGTGCGCTCGGTAATGGCCGGGATGGGCATCGCAACGGTCTTTGCGACTTCCGGAGAGATCACGCTGCCGCCGACAACGACGATGAGTTCCGCGGCAAGAACCAGGCCGATCAGGCCGCCGATCGGGGCGTATTCAAGAACGCCCGCGCGCAGCTCCGTGAAGTCGATGTCGAGCATCATGACCACGAAGAGGAAGAGGACCGCGACTGCGCCGACATAGACAACGAGCAGGATCATCGCCAGGAATTCGGCGCCAAGCAGCAGGAAGAGGCCTGCAGCATTGAAGAAGGTCACGATGAGGAACAGAACCGAATGAACCGGATTCTTCGCCGAGATGACCATGAACGCCGACGCTACCGCGACAAAGGCGAAAAGATAGAAAAATAGAGCCTGCAGACCCATGTTGGTGCCTTTTTCATCTTCCCCCGGGCAGCCGGGAGTTTCCCTGCCCGAATGGAGCTTGGCGTGGCGTCAAGCCCGCAAAGCTCCGGTGCATGTTGACCGCGGGAGGCGAGTGGCCCGCCGCGCGGCATTTCAAATTCCAATCAGCGGTACGGTGCGTCGATCACCATGTTGCGGGCGATTTCGCGCTCCCACCGGTCGCCATTGTCCAAAAGCCGCTGCTTGTCGAAATAAAGCTCTTCGCGGGTTTCCGTGGCGAATTCGAAATTCGGGCCTTCGACGATCGCATCGACTGGGCAGGCCTCCTGGCAGAAGCCGCAATAGATGCACTTCACCATGTCGATGTCGTAGCGCACCGTGCGGCGCGTGCCGTCATTGCGGCGCGGTCCAGCTTCAATGGTGATCGCCTGAGCGGGACAGATCGCTTCGCAGAGCTTGCAGGCGATGCAGCGCTCTTCGCCGTTCGGATAGCGGCGCAGCGCATGTTCGCCGCGGAAGCGCGGGCTGACAGGACCCTTTTCGAAGGGGTAGTTGATCGTTGCCTTCTGGCGAAAGAAATAGCGCATCGACAAGAAGAATGCGCCAACGAATTCCTTGAGGAAAAGCGAGCTGACGGCGTTGGACAAGCTTGCCATCTTCAACCTCCAAAATTGCTGGAAACGAGGGCGGACATCATCATGCCCATCCCATCAGCTTCAGCACGAATGCAACGATGACGACCATGGCGAGCGACAGTGGAAGGAAGACCTTCCAGCCGAGGCGCATCAGTTGGTCGTAGCGGTAGCGCGGCACGAAGGCCTTGACCATCGCGAACATGAAGAACACCAGGCAGGCCTTCAGCGTGAACCAGATGATACCCGGTACCCAGTTCAGGAACCAAACATCAACCGGGGGCAGCCAGCCGCCGAGGAAGAGGATCGTCGTCAGCGCGCACATCAGGCAGACGGCCGCATATTCGCCAAGCATGAACATCATGTACGGCGAGGAGCCGTATTCGACCATGAAGCCGGCGACCAACTCCGATTCGGCTTCCGGAAGATCGAAGGGCGGACGGTTGGTTTCGGCGAGCGCGGAAACGAAGAAGACGATGAACATCGGGAACAGGGCGAGCCAATGCCAATCGAGGAAGGACGCCGGCAGGCCGAGCATCGTTCCGAGGCCGTCATGCTGCGCATTGACGATGTCGGTCAGGTTCAGCGAACCCACGCAAAGGAGGACGCAGACGATGACGAAGCCGATCGAGACTTCGTAGGACACCATCTGCGCGGCGGAGCGCAGAGCGCCGAGGAACGGATACTTCGAATTCGAAGCCCAGCCACCCATGATGATGCCGTAAACCTCGAGCGAGGCGATCGCGAAGATATAGAGGATGCCGACATTGATATCGGCAATCACCCAGCCGTCTGCGAGCGGCACGACCGCCCAGGTGGACAGCGCCAGAAGCACGGCGACGAGCGGCGCGATCAGGAAGACGACCTTGTTGGCACCCGCCGGGATGATCGGCTCCTTGAAGACAAACTTCAGAAGGTCGGCAAAGGACTGGAACAGGCCGAAGGGGCCGACGACGTTCGGGCCGCGGCGAAGCTGCACCGCCGCCCAGATCTTGCGGTCGGCAAGGAGCACGTAGGCGATGAAGATCAGAAGGCAGACCAGCAGGAGAAGCGACTGGCCGACCATGATGAGCCCCGGCCAGACATATGTGGAAAAGAAAGAGTCCATAGTCCCTGCCCTTACTCTGCCGCGACTTTGAAGTTGTTGCGGGCCAATGCCGAGCATTCGGCCATGACAGCCGAGGCGCGTGCGATCGGGTTCGTCAAATAGAAGTCTTTGACCGGTGACGCAAACCCGGATTTGTTCATCTTCCCGGCTTTTTTGGCCAGTGCGGCAATTTTGGCGCTGTCGCCTTCGGCGATCTCGTCGACGGCGGCGAAATGCGGGAACGCCGCATAGAGTTTCGAGCGCAGTTCGGCAAGCGAATCAAAGGGAAGTTTCTTGCCGAGGACGTCGGAGAGCGCACGCAGGATCGCCCAGTCTTCGCGGGCATCGCCCGGTGCGAAACCGGCGCGGCTGCCCATCTGGACGCGGCCTTCGGTATTAACCCAAGTGCCCGACTTTTCAGTATAGGCGGCAGCCGGCAGGATGACGTCGGCATGGTGCGCGCCGTTGTCGCCGTGCGAGCCGATATAGATCGTGAGCTTGGCCTTCTTGGCGGCGAAGTCCAGTTCGTCGGCGCCGAGCAGGAAAAGCACGTCCATGGATGCTAACATGGCAGCCCCGTTGACGCCCTTGGCGCCAGGTACGAAGCCGACGTCAAGACCGCCGACACGCGATGCTGCCGTGTGCAGGACGGCAAAACCGTTCCAGCCTTCGGCCACGGCGCCGACATTGACGGCGAGCTTTGCGGCGCTTGCCAGAACACCCGCGCCATCCGTGCGGGCAAGCGCGCCCTGGCCGATGATGATCAGCGGCTTCTTGGCCTCCGCCAGAACCTTGGCGAAGGCATGGTTGCCATCCACCAGATCCTTCAGTGTATCCGGACCGGAACCGAGATATTCGTAGTCATAACGCAGGTCACCGCCTTCACCGATCACACCGATCGGGAAGCCGCCCCGGCGCCAGCGCTTGCGGATGCGGGCGTTGAGCACGGCAGCCTCGAAGCGCGGGTTGGCGCCGATGATGAGCAGCGCATCAGCCTGTTCGATGCCTTCGATCGTCGGGTTGAAGAGGTAGCTTGCGCGGCCGAGCGACGGATCAAGTGCCGTCCCATCCTGGCGACAGTCGAGGTTCTCGGAACCGAGCGACTTCACCAGTTCGGAGAGCGCGTACATTTCCTCGACCGAAGCGAGGTCGCCGGCGATCGCGCCGATCTTTTCGCCGGTCGTCTTGGAAACTGCAGTCTTGATCGCGCCGAAGGCCTCCGCCCAGGTCGCGGGCTGCAAGCGACCACCCTTGCGGACATAGGGTTTGTCGAGACGCTGCGTCTTCAGGCCGTCCCAGATGAAGCGGCTCTTGTCGGAAATCCACTCCTCGTTGATCGCCTCGTTGACGCGTGGCAGGATGCGCATGACTTCGCGGCCGCGGGTATCGACGCGGATGGCGGAGCCGAGCGCGTCCATGACGTCGATCGATTCCGTCTTGTTCAGTTCCCACGGACGGGCCGTGAAGGCGAAGGGTTTCGAGGTCAGCGCGCCGACCGGGCAAAGGTCGACGACGTTGCCCTGCAGCTCGGAGGTCATCGCCTGTTCGAGATAGGTGGTGATTTCGGCGTCCTCGCCCCGGCCGATCAGGCCGAGTTCCGAGATGCCGGCGACTTCCGTCGTAAAGCGGACGCAGCGCGTGCAGTGGATGCAGCGGTTCATGACCGTCTTTACAAGCGGACCGATATACTTGTCTTCGACGGCGCGCTTGTCTTCCTGATAGCGCGAGGTGTCGATGCCGAAAGCCATCGCCTGGTCCTGCAAATCGCATTCGCCGCCCTGGTCGCAGATCGGGCAATCGAGCGGGTGATTGATCAGCAGGAATTCCATTACGCCTTCGCGGGCCTTCTTGACCATCGGCGTGTTGGTGAAGACTTCCGGCAGCTCGCCATTCGGGCCGCCGCGAATGTCGCGAACGCCCATAGCGCAGGATGCCTGCGGCTTCGGCGGACCGCCCTTCACCTCAACAAGGCACATACGGCAATTGCCGGCGACCGACAGCCGCTCGTGGAAGCAGAAGCGCGGAACTTCAGCGCCGGCTTCCTCACACGCCTGGATGAGCGTGTAATGATCCGGGACCTCGATCTCGTTGCCGTCTATCTTCAGTTTTGCCATCGTCACTCAGTCCTGTTTCCCGTTCGCCGGATGGCGGCAAACAAACCTATTCTGCAACATGACCGCTGCCAGGCGGGATTTTACCCCCGCAGGCACCGGTGTCGCCCAATTTGTCCTTCCAGGATTCGGGGAGCCCGAAACCCGATCGGCGCACAGTTCGCAGGCCCCTGCCCGCTTGCCGCTTCGCCATTCATCTCCGGCTGCTTGGGTCAGCCGAAAAAATCACGTCCGCTTGCGGCCCTTCGCAGAAAGCGCCTTCGCCTGACCGGTCCAATCGTCGCGAGCGACGCGGCCGTTGAAACCAAGTTCGGCGTCGAGCTTTGCGATTTCCGCATCCGTCCAGGCGGCAATCTCGGCGAAGGTCCGAATGCCCTTCGCGTTCAGCACCTGCTCGAGCTTCGGACCGATGCCGGCAATCAGCTTCAGGTCGTCTGCCTTCTTCGCGCGTGCCGCCGCCTTCTTCTGTGCCGTAGGCTTTGAGCCGGTTGCGCCGACAATGGAAAGCTTGGCCTTCTCCAACGCTGCCGGCCGGATGTTCTCCGGCTTGATGCGCACTTCCGGCCTTGGTTCTTCCGGCGGCGTATCGTCAAGTGCTTCCGCCAGCCTGTTGGTCTCCTCGAACACGCCCTGCAAAGCGCCGAAGAAAGCGCCAGCAAGCTGCGTCGAGAAACCAAAGCCGATCACAGTTGCCGCAGCCATCGCCGCTACGGGCGGTGCCATCAGCGGATGCATCGGCAAAGCCCGCTCCAGCATCTCGGCTGCAAGACGGCCGAAGTCCGCCGGGAAATCGGCCACTCCATCCTTCCCTGTGCTGCCAGATGCCTTCGTCATCTTCCTACTCCGCTGCCTCGAGAACCGCACCATGATCCATGGCGCTCGCCGTGTACTGATCGATGCGCGCTTCGATCTCCGGACGAAAGTTACGGATCAGACCCTGCACCGGCCATGCGGCAGCATCGCCGAGCGCACAGATAGTGTGGCCTTCGATCTGCTTGGTGACCTGGAAGAGCATGTCGATCTCGCGCTTGTGGGCATTGCCCTTGGCCATACGCTCCATCACGCGCCACATCCAGCCGGTGCCTTCGCGGCACGGCGTGCATTGGCCGCAGCTCTCATGCTTGAAGAAAGCTGATATCCGGGCGATCGCCTTGATGACGTCCGTGGACTTGTCCATGACGATCGCGGCGGCCGTGCCGAAGGAGGAGCCGACAGCGCGCAGGCCGTCGAAATCCATCGGGCAATCGATGATGTCCTTGGCGGGCACGATCGGGCACGAGGCACCGCCCGGGATGACGGCGAGCAGATTGTCCCAGCCGCCGCGAATGCCACCGGCGTGACGATCGACAAGCTCCCGGAAAGTAATGCCCATTTCCTCTTCGACGGTGCATGGCTTGTTGACGTGGCCGGAGAGCATGAAAAGTTTGGTGCCGACATTGTTCGGACGGCCAATCGAGGAGAACCAGCCGGCGCCGCGGCGAAGGATCGTCGGGGCAACGGCGATCGACTCGACGTTGTTGACCGTCGTCGGGCAGCCGTAGAGACCCATATTGGCCGGGAACGGCGGCTTGAGGCGCGGTTGCCCCTTCTTGCCCTCAAGGCTTTCGAGCAAGGCGGTTTCTTCGCCGCAGATGTAAGCGCCGGCGCCGTGATGGACGTAAATTTCCATGTCCCAGCCGAGCTTGTTGTTCTTGCCGAGCAGGCCGGCGTCATAGCATTCGTCGATCGCCGCCTGTAGTGCCTCGCGCTCACGGATATATTCGCCGCGAACATAGATGTAGGCGGCGTTCGCGCCCATGGCGAAGCTTGCAACCACGCAGCCTTCGATCAGCGTATGCGGATCGTGGCGCATGATGTCGCGGTCCTTGCAGGTGCCGGGCTCCGACTCGTCGGCATTGACGACGAGATAGTGCGGCCGGCCATCGCTTTCCTTCGGCATGAAGGACCATTTGAGGCCGGTCGGGAAACCTGCGCCGCCACGGCCGCGAAGGCCCGACGCCTTCATCTCGTTGACGATCCAGTCGCGGCCCTTTTCGAGGATCTGCTTGGTGCCGTCCCAGTGGCCGCGGCTCATCGCGCCTTTCAGGGACTTGTCCTTGAGGCCGTAGATGTTGGTAAAGATGCGGTCCTTATCTTGTAACATGCTTCACACCTCTTACCGCGGCTTCTTGCCAAAGACCTTGATATATTCCGCTTCGCCGCCCTTGGCGAGCGCCTTGGCCTGCTTGGCCCAGTCGTCGCGCTCGATGCGGCCCTTGAAATTCAAGTATCCATCGACCCACTCGCGTTCGGTCTTCTTCCAGCCTGCGACCTGCGCGTAGGTGAAGATGCCGAGTTCGTTCAAAATGGTCTCGATCTTCGGACCGACGCCCGAGATCAGCTTGAGATCATCCGGAGCCGTCGGCTTTTCGATGGCGACCGGGCGATTTTTGTCGGTTAGCGCCGGCTTGCTAGCGGCCGGAGCAGCGGCTGCCTTTGCAGGCTTTGCGGCCGGTGCAGGCAACGGCGCATCCTCGACGGCCTTGACATTATTAGCCGCGGCCTTCGGCGCCGTATGGGGCGTCTTCAGCACCGGATTGGTTTCAGCGTCCCCACTCTTTGGACGGCCGGCCTCGGAAGGCGGAAGGCTGACGGCATCGCCGACGGCCTTCTTTGCGGAAGCCTTCGGCTTGGGATCCGGCGCCAGAAGCGTCGTCGGACCGCCTTCAGGCGAGGAAAAATGACGGTCGATCTGCGGGCCGGGCTTGATGCTCGCCCCATTGCCGGCATTGAAAGCGTCGATGATCTCTTCCAGGCGCTCCGGCGTCAGGTCTTCGTAGGTGTCCTTGCCGATCATCACCATCGGTGCATTAACGCAGGCCCCGAGACATTCGACCTCTTCCCAGGAAAGCGTGCCTTCGGCATTGCGCTCGAACGGGTGATCGTGGATCTTGCTCTTGCAGACCTTCATCAGGCCTTCAGAGCCGCGCAGCATGCAGGGCGTGGTGCCGCAGACCTGGACGTGTGCGCGCGTTCCGACCGGACCCAGCTGGAACTGCGTGTAGAAGGTCGCGACTTCGAGCACACGGATATAGGCCATGTCCAGCATGTCGGCGACTTTCTCGATCGCCGCGCGGGTGACCCAGCCGTCCTGCTCCTGCGCCCGCATCAACAGCGGGATGACCGCCGACTGCTGACGGCCTGCGGGATATTTCTTGATCGTTTTGTCCGCCCAAACCGCGTTTTCGTCATTGAAGGCGAATGCGGCAGGCTGGAATTGATCTTCGGCTAGTCGACGAACGGACATTCTTCCTCACGCCTTGTCAGTTTAGGGTCCCACACCGCGAGGCTGTCAGAGACTGCATCTCGCAAGCATAGGCCGACTGGTCTTTCTGCATAAATACGACGAACTTGTTGCCGTTCGGAACGGCAGCCTTGATTTCATAGCCCCTGGACAATAGCTCGCCCATGGAGGCCTGGCTCGCGGGAGGCGCTACATCCTGCGCGCCCAGCTTCTGGCCGAATCCCTGATTGTCCTGAGCGAACGCTCCGGATGCCGTCAGGAAAACGACTGCTGAAAGCGCGGCAAGCTGCATCAACGGTCCACCTCGCCGAACACGATGTCGAGCGAGCCGAGAATGGCAGCGACGTCAGCCAATTGGTGCCCGCGGCACATGAAATCCATCGCCTGAAGATGGGCATAGCCCGGAGCCTTGATCTTGCAGCGATACGGCTTGTTGGAGCCGTCGGAGACGAGATAGACGCCGAACTCGCCCTTAGGCGCCTCGACGGCGGCGTAAACTTCGCCGGCCGGAACGTGGTAGCCTTCGGTATAGAGCTTGAAGTGGTGGATCAGAGCTTCCATCGAGCGCTTCATCTCGCCGCGCTTAGGCGGCACCACCTTGCCGTCGACCGACGAGAACGGTCCAGTGCTGGCATCGCCAAGCAGCCGGTTCACGCACTGCTTCATGATGCGGACCGATTCACGCATTTCGATCATGCGGATCAGGTAACGGTCATAACAGTCGCCGTTCTTGCCGATCGGGATATCGAACTCGAGATCGGAATAGCACTCGTAAGGCTGCGCACGGCGCAGGTCCCAGGCAGCGCCCGAACCGCGGACCATGACGCCCGAAAAGCCCCAAGCCCAGCAGTCTTCCAGCGATACCACGCCGATATCGACGTTACGTTGCTTGAAAATGCGGTTGCCGGTCAGAAGATCGTCAATGTCATCCAACGCCTTCAGGAACGGATCGCACCAGTCGCCGATATCCTGAACGAGCTTTTCCGGCAGATCCTGATGGACGCCGCCCGGACGGAAATAAGCCGCATGCATGCGCGAGCCGGAAGCGCGCTCATAAAACACCATCAGCTTTTCGCGCTCTTCGAAGCCCCAGAGCGGCGGCGTCAGCGCACCGACGTCCATGGCCTGGGTCGTGACGTTGAGGAGATGCGACAGGATACGGCCGATTTCCGAATAGAGAACGCGGATCAGCTGGCCGCGAATCGGGATCTCGATGCCGAGCAGCTTCTCGACAGCCAGCGCGTAGGCATGCTCCTGGTTCATCGGCGCCACATAATCGAGGCGGTCGAAATAAGGAACGGCCTGCAGATAGGTCTTGGTTTCGATCAGCTTCTCGGTGCCGCGATGCAGCAGGCCGATATGCGGATCGACGCGCTCCACAATTTCGCCGTCGAGCTCCAGGACAAGACGAAGAACGCCGTGCGCTGCCGGATGCTGTGGTCCGAAATTGATGTTGAAGTTGCGGACGTTATGTTCGGTCATGCTGCAAACTCCAAGCCAAACGCGCCGCTGGTTAGGCGAATGACGAATGGCGAATAGCGAATAGCTTCGTTCCGTTTCATTGTTTCTCCTGGAGACTCCCTATCAGCGCTCTGATCATTCCTCTGATCTCGTCGCACTTTTCGGTCATCTTCCTGAAATTCAATCTCGCCGAGCAAACCGACGCGGTGAGAAATGAATATCTGTTTCCAATTCCGTCAACGAACCTGGGACATGCGCAGATAGTGATAAAGCTTCCCGTGACTTCACGTCCGTGCCCTTCAGCAATATTGGCAGCAATCGAGTTTGCTGCCCTGCGCATCTAGGTCGTCAGACCGTAAAACCTCCAACTTGGGAAAATCCTTAGTCATCCGATAGCAGTCCACGAGATCGATCGCCAACTGAAAGACCTTGAGATCCTTGTCGAAGTTTATGGTCCTGAACCCCTTCCCAACTCGTCGCTGTTCACTATTCGCTTCTACTGCTTCGCCTTCTCATCGCCCGGCAGCACGTATTCGGTGCCTTCCCAAGGCGACATGAAGTCGAAGTTGCGGAATTCCTGCTTCAGTTCCACCGGCTCGTAAACGACCCGCTTTGCCGCATCGTCGTAACGGACTTCGACGAAGCCGGTCGTCGGAAAGTCCTTGCGAAGTGGATGTCCTTCGAAACCGTAGTCAGTCAGGATGCGGCGGAGATCCGGGTGGCCGGTGAAGAGAACGCCGTACATGTCCCAGGTCTCGCGCTCGAACCAGTCGGCGCCGGGATAGACCGCGCAGGCCGACGGAACCGGCGTATCCTCGTCGGTCGCGACCTTCACGCGGATGCGCAGGTTCTGCTTCGGCGACAAAAGATGATACACAACGTCGAAACGCTTTTCGCGCTGCGGCCAATCGACGCCGCAGATGTCCGTCAGGTTGATGAAACCGCACTTGGCGTCATCGCGCAGGAACGTCAGAAGCGCGATCAGGTTTTCGCCCGTCGTCGTCAGTGTCAGCTCGCCGAATTTCAGTTGCGTCGCGGCAATCAGGCTGCCACGCGCTTCCGAGAGATGGGACGAAAGCTCAGTGAGGGCTTCGCTCATATGTCTTGTCCTTAAACCCTTACCGCTCGATCGTGCCGGTGCGCCGGATCTTCTTCTGCAGCAGAAGCACGCCGTAAAGCAGCGCCTCGGCTGTGGGGGGACAGCCCGGCACGTAGATGTCGATCGGCACGATGCGGTCGCAGCCGCGCACCACCGAATAAGAATAGTGATAGTAGCCGCCGCCATTGGCGCAGGAGCCCATCGAGATCACATAACGCGGCTCAGGCATCTGGTCATAGACCTTACGGAGCGCGGGCGCCATCTTGTTGGTGAGCGTGCCGGCAACAATCATCACGTCCGACTGGCGCGGCGATGCGCGCGGCGCAAAGCCGAAACGCTCGACGTCGTAACGCGGCATCGACAGCTGCATCATCTCGACGGCGCAGCAGGCGAGACCAAAGGTCATCCACATCAGCGAGCCGGTACGCGCCCAGTTGATCAGTTCGTCGGTCGAGGTGACGAGAAAACCCTTGTCGGCCAGCTCGTTGTTGATCTCGCCGAAGAACGCGTCGTTGCTGCCGATCGGCTTGCCGGTTGCGGGATCGATGATCCCCTTCGGCTGCTGCGCCACGAGCGTCTGATTGCTTGAGGGGGTCACTGCCATTCCAGGGCTCCCTTCTTCCATTCATAGATAAAGCCGACGGTGAGCACGAGCAGGAAGACCATCATGGACCAGAAGCCGAACCAGCCGATGGCGCCGAAGGAAACGGCCCAGGGGAAGAGGAAGGCGACTTCGAGGTCGAAGATGATGAAGAGAATCGACACGAGATAGAAGCGGATGTCGAATTTCATGCGAGCATCGTCGAAGGCGTTGAAGCCGCATTCGTATGCGGAAAGCTTTTCCGAATCGGGCGCCTTGAAGGCCACGGCAAACGGCGCAATCAGAAGCGCCAGGCCGATGACGAGGGCAATGCCGATGAAGATAGCGATCGGAATATAGGAACTGAGCAGTTCAGTCATCATGTTCATCCCTGCTTGCCGAATGCGCCAGGCAGCGCAACGGGCAAATGCCCGGCAAGCGAACGTGCGTTGCAACAAGCCGTGGTTAGCGCAGCCGGAGCCATGGCGCAAGACTTTTAGAACGCCAATTCCACCTGTGAGGATGCGACATTATCAAGCAGATGCAACGATGTCGCGACAAATACGCATAAGTTGCGAGAGGCTGCATGGCAGCCAACCAAAAACTGCATGGCTCGGAGAAAAGAGTGGCGCGAGTGACGGGGCTCGAACCCGCGACCTCCGGCGTGACAGGCCGGCACTCTAACCGACTGAGCTACACCCGCGCATCGTGAAGGAAAGGCCGGAAAGCGCCTTGCGGCACTCTTAAAATGGCGCGAGTGACGGGGCTCGAACCCGCGACCTCCGGCGTGACAGGCCGGCACTCTAACCGACTGAGCTACACCCGCACTTCATTTCAAGTCATCCGGAGCTTTCGCATCCTTGTCAAAACGGACAGGCCGCTTCGATGAGCGGCTAACTAAGGGGTTCGCATTTGAGTGTCAAGCAGGTTTGGAGACAAAACCATGACAGTCCGGAAATTGTTTTCAAAGCGAAGTCCAGCCGCAGCACAAGAGCTCAGCATTGATAGGACTTTCGATGCATTTTCTCGCGTCTGAAGCCGCTTCAGGCCTTTCCGGCATATTGCTCGTCGCTGACCTGCTCCAGCCAGTCGGCGACGCTGCCATTCAGTGATTCCTGGATGGCGATATGCGTCATCGCCGTTTCCGGGGCTGCGCCATGCCAGTGCTTTTCGCCGGCCGCGAACCAGACGGTGTCGCCCGGCCGGATTTCGCGGATTTCGCCGCCCCAGCTCTGCACAAGCCCCTTGCCGGACGTGACGATCAGGGTCTGGCCCAGAGGATGCGTGTGCCACGCGGTGCGCGCTCCCGGCTCGAATGTCACGTGCACGACCCTCACGCGGGCCGGATCCGGCGCTTCGATCAACGGATCAAGCCGCACGGTGCCAGCGAAATAGTCCGCCGAAGCCTTCGCCGATGGCCGGGACCCGGCTGTCTTGATTTCCATGGTCTTGCCTCTTCGTTGTTTGATCCGGCGCGTCTCCTGCAGAAAGTAGGTCATCGATCGACCCATTTGAAGTGGAGCGGGAAGATATCCCAGACCATCCCGCACCGTTCTCGAATAAGCAACGTCTGCGCCCTATTTCCCCCGCAGGCGCTTGTCCGCCCGGTGTCTGGCTGATAGTCGCCGTGCGAGCTTTTCATCACGAATGGAGGATTCCCATGAAACAGCATTCTTTCGGCCGCATGCCGTATTCAGTCACCAATGTCGGGTTCGGCGCATGGCAGATAGGCGGTTCCTGGGGCGATGTCAGCGAGGCTGACGGCCGGGCGGCCCTCAATGCGGCGCTCGACGCTGGCATCACCTTCATCGACACGGCGGACGTTTATGGCGACGGCCGATCGGAAAAGATCGTCGCCGACGTGCTGAAAAGCCGTGGTGGCACGCGCCCGATGGTTGCCACCAAGGCCGGCCGCAGGCTGAACCCGCATGTCGCCGACGGCTATACCAAGGCCAATCTCGAAGGCTTCATCGACCGGAGCCTGAAGAACCTGCAGGTCGACAGTCTCGACCTCGTCCAACTCCACTGCCCGCCGACGGAGGTGCTTTACCGTTCGGAAGCCTTCGACGGTCTCAACGAGTTGCAGAGGGCCGGCAAGATCAAGGGTTATGGCGTCAGTGTTTCGACGGTGGAGGAAGGTTTGAAAGCGATCGAGTTTCCGGGCGTTGAAAGCATCCAGATCATCTACAACATCTTCCGTCAGCGCCCCGATCGCCTGTTCTTCCAGGAAGCCCGCCGCAGAAACGTCGCCGTGATTGCCCGCGTGCCGCTCGCAAGTGGCCTGCTCTCCGGCAAGATCACCCGCGACACCAAATTCGCAAGCGACGACCACCGCAATTTCAACCGCCACGGCGAGGCTTTCGATGTCGGCGAGACCTTCGCAGGCGTTCCCTTCGATGTCGGCCTGCAAGCGGTCGAGGAGGTGCGCAAGCTGGTGCCGCAGGGCGCCACGATGGCAGCCTTTGCGCTGCGCTGGATCCTGATGAACGATGCCGTAACCGTGGTCATCCCCGGCGCGCGCAACGCCGAACAGGCAAGGGCCAACGCCGCGGCTGCCGACTTCGCGCCGCTCTCCCACGACGTGATGGAGGCGACCCGCGAGATCTACGAGCGGCTGATTGCACCGCATGTGCATCAGCGCTGGTAAGCGTTATCCTTTCAGAATCAGAAATGGCCGGGTTTGACCCGGCCATTCCTTTCAGTTCGAGAACCTCAGTTCGTGCGGGCCAGGTTGACCGGGAAGAACAGGGTTTCACCTGAAGAGTCGCTCACCCCGTCGTTATCGGTGACGGCATAGGCCTTGCCGTCGGCGTCGAAGGTGAAGCCTTCGATCTTGTCGAGCACGTAGCCGTTTGTGGCCGTCTTCAGCTCGTTGACGAAGTCGTAGGCTTCGGTTTTCTTGACGGCCGGCAGCTCGCCGCCGAGCTTGGCGGGCTTGAGATCGGCGATCGCCACCTTATAGAGCTTCTTCAACTTCGCGGCATCGCCCACGAGGTTGTCGCGCTCGATGATATAAACGCTGTCGCCATGGGCAGAGATTTCCGAAAGACCGACCCAGCCATTTTCGGACTTGTCGAGCGGGTAGCGCACGGCGCCCCATTCCTTGCTCTTCGGATTGTAGGAGACGAGCTTGACGAAGCCCTTCTCGTCGTCCTTCCATTCACGCTGAATTGCCATCCACAGCGTGGCATCATCGCCGGAGCCGATGATCGTCACGCCTTCGAAACCGTATCGGATTTCGTTGGCCGTCAGTTCCTTCGGCAAGGCGACCTCGGCCTTGATCTCGCCCTTCGGATTGACGTGGTAGAGCGCGTGCGGCAGCAGCTTTTCGCTGTTGCCTTCCGAAGCAAGCCAGAACCAGCCCTTCTCATCGACCGCGATGCCCTCGATGTCGAGCTTCTGGGCGGCAGCACCGTCACGCTTGACCGTCAGCGTCTCGGTGATAACGGCGGGCTTCTGCGTCGCGTCGATCGTGTAGATCGTCGGCTGCGTGCCGAGCACGCTGTCGCTGACCGCAAAGAGCTTGCCGGGCTTTTCCGGAATGGCAGCAAGGCCCGAAAGGGCGGCAAAGCCGACCGGGTTGCCATCCTTCTCGGCCGCGACGATCTGCGGGTAGGCCTTCTCTCTCTCGGCAAGCTCGTAGATCATCACATGCGAGCGCGGGCCGCCGTCCTCGCCGAGATCGACTTCGTTGGCGGTCGCAAAGAGGTTGTGCGAGGGGATGGCTACAGCGCCTTCCGGCGAAACGCCCGATGGCAATATCTGCGAGAGTTCCGGGTCGGCGCCCGTGTCCTTGTAGACGCCGACAACAGAAGAGCGCTCGGCAAGTACGAAGAAATATTGCTGGCCTCCGAACGTGGCTGCTTCCAGTCCCTCCGGTTCGACGCCCTTCGACGAAGAGCGGCCGTCGGGATAATGGCCCAGATCAGCCACGGCGCGCTCGAAGGAGCTGCCGGATTCGTAGAGAACCTTGCCGGTCTTGTCGAAGATCGTGAAGCCGCGCGAGCCGCCTTGATAATCCCCTTCGTTGGCGACGACGAGACGGTTGTCGTCCAGCCATTTCACAGCGTCGGGTTCGCGCAGAACACTCTTCAGTTCGTCAGCAAACTTCAGCGCCCCGTCCTTCTTCGTGTCGATACCCGAAAGGTCCGTGCTGGCCGCGGAGAAATGCGTCTTCACCTGTGCGGTTTTGGCGTCGATGATGACGATCTCGTTGTTTTCCTGCAGTGTCAGTGCGATCTCATCCTGGCCGTTGAAGGCGACGAATTCCGGCTCCGGGTCCTCCGGCGCGACGGCCGAGAGGCCGGTCAGCGCAACGTGCTTGATCGTGCCGCAATCGACCGCTCCGTCCTTGACCTGGAAGATGACGATATCGCCTGCCGGCATCTGCGGGATCTTGCCGTCGTTGACGTCTTCGTCGCGCTCGTTCTCGATGGCGATGGTGCCGAGTGTCTTGTCCTTGTTGAGCGCGATCGAATCCGGCTGACCGCCGAGATCGCAGGTGTTCTCGATCTTTTTGGTGGCAACGTCGACGATTGCCAGACGACCGGAAGGCTTCTGCTTACTCTCGCCGGTATTGACGGCTACGAGCGCCTTGCCGGCTGCCGACGCAACGGATGTCGGCTCGCCGTCCATCATCACCACGCCGCCGGGTTTCGGGGCCTTGGCATCAATAATGTCGACGAAGCCGATCGCGCCGAGCGGGCTGTCACTGTAAATCAGCGTCCTGCCGTCATCGGTGGCGGTGATGATTTCGGCGGAGGTCGTGGAAAGCTTGTCCTTGCCGGCGGGCAGGTTTGCGGCAACCGGGAAGGACGCAATACGATTGAAAACAGGCTCCGCAGCGGCCGGGAAAGCAACGGACGCGAGAAGCACGGCAGCCAGCGGTGCCTTGCGCGATGAAATGGTCATGAAATCCCCCATGTGTCGAATATTCGAAACGGGGGATTTTTGAGGGACGGTGATGACAGACACATGACAGGCGGCGCGTTTTGCACTGCCCTGTCTATACAGCCGTCTGCTCGCGGCGCAGTTCGTTGCGCATGATGAAGAGGGAGGCGCACAAGATCAATGCCGCGCCGAGCCAGAGATAACCGGTAGGTGCATAGCCGAAGACGAGCCAACCCGCAAAAACGTTGAGCGGCAGCTTGAGATCGTCGAAGGGCTGCACATAGGCAGCATCGGCCACTGTATAGGCAAGCGTGAGAAAATACTGCGCGAGCACGGTCAGCAGGCCGGCGAGTACGAACAGCCCAAGCGTGACGCCCGCCGGAACCGCGAAGCCGGCCGCCAGCGCCAGCCCGCCATTGATGGGCGTCAGAAGTACCAGCAGCCAGACCGTGATGGTTTCGGGCCGCTCGATGCCCGTCAGATTCTTGGTGATCAGCGAGGATGCGCCCCAGAGCAGCGCCGAGAGGACCGGAAGCAGGGCCGCCCAAGTGAAACTGACCGACCAGGGCTGCAAGATGAGCATCGCACCGGCAAAGCCGGCGACCGTTGCCGCCCAACGCGCCGGACCAACGCGTTCCCCGAGAAAGAGTCGCGCACCGAGAATGATAAAAAACGGCGATGTCATCACCAGCGCGATCGCCTGCCAGATCGGCACAGAGGCGAGCCCCGTGACCCAGGCTTCGACGCCGAGCGCCGCAAAGGCGACGCGCACGACATGGCGCCAAGGATAATTGGTGCGCATCGCCGAGAAGCCGGCCCGATAGAGGAACGGGAGCGAGAAGACGAGCGCGAAGGCATATTGCCAGAAGGCGATGGACGCAGTCGGGAAGGCAAGCTTCATCGCCATCCATTGCGTGACGACGTTAAGTATCGCGAAGGCCACGCCGGCCAGCACCATCCAGGCGGCACCCACCATGGCACGCGACGTGGAAATACCGAGGGAAGTCTGATTCATGTCATTCATCCAAGATAAAAAGGACCAACACAAATCAGGACGCATGAGCGCAACAACACCGGCGGCAGTTCCCCGCCCCTCGTGCATTCGCCCATTCTCTTTCATCCGGACTATGACCGTCGGCTCCGGCATCGTACCGGATCTGCTGACCCCTCCCCGCCCATGGGCGGGGAAGGCGCTCGCGGGCTCGGGCCGGGGCCCTTACCGCCGGTGGGGACTTTCACCCCGCCCTGAGAACAGAAAAGCCGTAGATGAAACTTGAAAAGCCCGCAAGACCTACGGAAAGTGCAAAAGGGTCCGGCTTTCGCCGAACCCTTCCAAACCTGGGCTGCCGGTCTCGTCATCCGGCGGCCAGAAATCTCATTAGCCGTTAACGGCATCCTTCAGGCCCTTGCCAGGCGTGAACTTCGGCACGTTGCGAGCCGGAATATTGACTTCAGCGCCGGTGGACGGATTGCGGCCCTTGGTGGCAGCGCGATGAGAAACGGTGAAGCTGCCGAAGCCGGCGAGACGGATGTCGCCCTTCTTCTTCAGTTCAGCCTGGACAACGTCGAAAACAGCGTCGACAGCAGAAGCAGCGTCAGCCTTGGTGAGGCCAGCCTTTTCGGCAACTGCGGACACGAGTTCATTCTTGTTCATGTTTCCACCCCTTTCAATGGTTCGAAACGACTCAAATCTGTAAGCCAGGCACAGAATAAGTTTCATCAGGCCCGCCGCAACCCAAAAGCCCTGCAAATCAAGGAAAAGCAAGCGGCTCTGTGACGTTTTCACAAAAAAGGCTGGCGTTTTAAGCCAGCCTTTTCCGAGTTTTGCAGCATTTTGACATAAATGTGGCAGTCAGCGCTTAGTGAGCGATGGCTGCACCTGTCTCGTCGAGACCCTCGACCGTCGCGATGACCGGCGTTTCAACCGTTCCATCCCATTCGATCGGTTCGGGCCTGCGAACCAGCGCATGCTTGATCACCTCGCCCATGCGGGATACCGGGATGATCTCCATGTTGTTCTTCACGTTGTCCGGAATCTCCGCCAAATCCTTGGCATTTTCTTCCGGGATCAGCACCTTCTTGATGCCGCCGCGAAGCGCTGCGAGCAGCTTTTCCTTCAGGCCGCCGATTGGCAGAACGCGGCCGCGAAGGGTGATCTCGCCGGTCATGGCGACATCCTTGTTGACTGGAATGCCGGTCATGATCGAGACGATCGCGGTTGCCATGGCGACACCGGCCGACGGGCCATCCTTCGGCGTCGCGCCTTCCGGCACGTGCACGTGGATGTCGCTCTTGTCAAAGCGCGGCGGCTCGATGCCGAAATCGACAGCGCGCGAGCGAACGTACGAGGCCGCAGCGGAGATCGACTCCTTCATGACTTCCTTCAGATTGCCAGTGACCGTCATGCGGCCCTTGCCCGGCATCATCACGCCTTCGATCGTCAACAGCTCGCCGCCGACTTCGGTCCAGGCAAGACCGGTGACCACCCCGACCTGATCCTCGCGCTCGGCTTCGCCGTGGCGGAAGCGCGGAACGCCCAGATAGTCGTCGATGTTGGCAGCCGTGACGGCGACCGACTTCGCCTTGCCCTTGATGATCTCGGTCACCGCCTTGCGGGCGAGCTTCATAAGTTCGCGTTCGAAGTTACGCACGCCTGCTTCGCGGGTGTATTGCTGGCTGATCGCCATCAGGGCATCGTCGCTGACCGAAAATTCTTCCGGCTGCAACGCATGTTCCTTGATGGCCTTCGGCAGCAGGTGCCGCTTGGCGATTTCGCGCTTTTCGTCTTCAGTGTAGCCGGCGATACGGATGATCTCCATGCGGTCCATCAAAGGTGCCGGAATGTTCAGCGTATTCGCCGTCGTGATGAACATCACGTCCGACAGGTCGTATTCGACTTCCAGGTAGTGATCCATGAAGGTCGAGTTCTGGGCCGGGTCGAGCACTTCGAGCAGGGCCGAGGACGGATCGCCGCGGAAATCCATGCCCATCTTGTCGATCTCGTCGAGCAGGAAGAGCGGATTGGACTTCTTCGCCTTCTTCATCGACTGGATGACCTTGCCGGGCATCGAGCCGATATAGGTGCGGCGGTGACCGCGGATTTCGGCTTCGTCGCGAACGCCGCCGAGCGCCATGCGGACATACTCACGGCCGGTCGCCTTGGCGATCGACTGCGCAAGCGAGGTCTTCCCGACGCCCGGAGGGCCGACGAGGCACAGGATCGGACCCTTGAGCTTGGCTGCACGCGCCTGCACGGCGAGATACTCGACGATCCGCTCCTTGACCTTGTCCAGGCCGAAGTGATCGGCTTCGAGGATCTGTTCTGCGTGGTTTAGGTCCGACTTGATCTTCGATTTCTTGCCCCACGGAATGCCGAGCAGCCAGTCGAGATAGTTGCGGACGACGGTTGCTTCGGCAGACATCGGGCTCATCTGGCGCAGCTTCTTCAGCTCCGCGTCGGCCTTCTCGCGCGCTTCCTTGGAAAGCTTGGTCTTGGAGATGCGCTCTTCCAGTTCAGCCATCTCGTCGCGGCCTTCCTCGCCGTCTCCGAGCTCCTTCTGGATCGCCTTCATCTGCTCATTAAGGTAGTATTCTCGCTGGGTCTTCTCCATTTGGCGCTTGACGCGCGAGCGGATGCGCTTTTCGACCTGCAGGACCGAAATCTCGCCTTCCATGAAGCCGAGCGCCTTTTCGAGACGAGCCTTGACGCTGGTGGTTTCCAGCATCTCCTGCTTTTCGGTAATCTTGATCGACAGGTGCGAAGCTACCGTATCGGCGAGCTTGGAATAATCGTCGATCTGGCTGGCAGCGCCGACCACTTCAGGCGAGATCTTCTTGTTGAGCTTCACATAGCTCTCGAACTCCGAAACGACGGAGCGCGACAGCGCTTCCAGCTCGACCGGGTCGTCATGCGGCTCGTCGAGCACATGGCCGAGCGCCTCGTAGAAATCCTCGCGGCTGGTATAGGCATCGATCTCGGCACGGGCGCGGCCTTCGACAAGAACCTTCACGGTGCCGTCGGGCAGCTTCAGGAGCTGCAGAACGTTGGCAACCGTGCCGACATTATGAATTGCTGAAGGATCTGGATCATCATCGCTTGCGTTGATCTGGGTGACCAGCATGATCTGCTTGTCAGAACCCATGACCTCTTCAAGCGCACGGATCGACTTTTCCCGTCCGACGAACAGCGGCACGATCATATGGGGGAAGACCACGATGTCGCGCAGGGGCAAAACAGGATAGGCAGTGCTGCTCGCTACAGACGTTTTCTTCGTCATTTTATTTCCTTTCCATCGTCCCGTTTCCGGGCTCTTTGCGCGGCCGCATGCGATCGGCCGGCACTCTCACTTGGGCTACAAGTGGAGGTTCTGACTATGCATTTCAAGCCACGCTAACGCCCGCGTTCCACGGTTGTGACAGCTTTATTACAACGGAACGCTAGTACAATGAAGCGCCTAACTGGATCGGCGCTTACCGCTTCCGAACCGGCTAAAACACAAGGCCGGAAAACCCGCTATGGAATCATTCCATCATCGCCAAGGACGGAACATTCCGCAACGTCAGCAATAGCGTTTTCCCAGTCTTGCCAGCCATTATTAACAGGACCGTTCACGGTTTTTCAAATAGAAAGGGGCCCGCCTTCGGCAAGCCCCTAAATCTAACCATACGAGAACCGGCATCAGGCCGAGGCGTTCGCCTTTTCCTCCTGACGGTCCGCATAGATGTAGAGCGGACGGGCAGAACCGCGGGCAACTTCCTCGGAGATGACGACTTCGCGAACGCCTTCCAGCGCCGGCAGTTCGAACATCGTATCGAGCAGGATCTTCTCCATGATCGAGCGAAGGCCGCGGGCACCCGTCTTGCGTACGATCGCCTTGCGGGCGATTTCGCGAAGCGCATCCTCGTGGAAAGTGAGTTCCACGTCTTCCATTTCGAACAGGCGCTGATACTGCTTGATGAGCGCGTTCTTCGGTTCCGACAGAATCTGGATCAGCGCATCCTCATCGAGGTCTTCGAGCGTTGCCAGAACCGGCAGACGACCGATGAATTCCGGAATGAGGCCGAACTTCACCAGATCTTCCGGCTCGAGTTCGCGCAGCACTTCGCCGACGCGGCGGTCGTCCGGCGCCTTGACGGTCGCACCGAAGCCGATTGAGGTCTTCTCGCCGCGTGCCGAGATGATCTTGTCGAGACCGGCGAAGGCGCCGCCGCAGATGAACAGGATGTTCGTCGTGTCGACTTGCAGGAATTCCTGCTGCGGATGCTTGCGGCCGCCTTGCGGTGGAACGGAAGCGACCGTGCCTTCCATGATCTTCAGAAGCGCCTGCTGCACGCCCTCGCCCGACACGTCGCGAGTGATCGAGGGATTGTCGGACTTGCGGGAGATCTTGTCGACCTCGTCGATATAGACGATGCCGCGCTGAGCGCGCTCGACATTGTAGTCGGCAGACTGCAGAAGCTTCAGGATGATGTTTTCGACGTCCTCACCAACATAGCCGGCTTCGGTCAGCGTCGTTGCATCGGCCATCGTGAAGGGAACGTCGATGATGCGGGCGAGCGTCTGGGCGAGATAGGTCTTGCCGCAGCCAGTCGGGCCGACGAGCATGATGTTCGACTTCGCCAGTTCGACTTCACTGTTCTTGGTGGCATGCGCCAGGCGCTTGTAATGGTTGTGGACGGCAACCGACAGTATCTTTTTCGCCTGCCGCTGGCCGATGACGTATTCGTCGAGAACCTTGATGATGTCCTGGGGCGTGGGAACGCCGTCGCGGGACTTGACCATCGAGGACTTGTTCTCCTCGCGGATGATGTCCATGCACAGTTCGACGCATTCATCGCAGATGAAGACGGTCGGCCCGGCGATTAGCTTCCGGACTTCGTGCTGGCTCTTTCCGCAGAACGAACAATACAGGGTATTCTTGGAGTCGCCGCCGTTGCTGCCGCTGACCTTGCTCATATCACTTTCCTTCCAGCACGCCGCATTTCAAGGTGAAATCGCGGTCCACTCAATGGCCCGCCGGCCTGCTCCCACCGGAGCATCAGCCGGCCAAGGCTTTAAGGGGTAAAAACCGGTACCCAACCAAAACATGCCCGGGTTCCGGCGGCAACGAACTCCCCTTCGAATGCCGAATGCTATGTCATACAGATTCAACATAGCATTAATAGCTACTATTAGCGTCTTCGCTACCGCATTAAACCCCTTGTTCAATCACAAATGGGATAGAACTGTGGCGGCAAAAACACCATCCCTATTAATTACTAGGCCTGATCGCCTTCCATTTCGATGCGCGAGGTCAGGACCTTGTCGATCACGCCCCAGCTCTGAGCCTCGTCGGCATCCATGAAGTGGTCGCGGTCGAGGGTCTTTTCAACTTCTTCGTAGCTGCGGCCGGTATGCTTCACGTAAACCTCGTTCAGCCGGCGCTTCATCTTCAGGATATCCTTGGCGTGGCGCTCAATGTCGGATGCCTGCCCCTGGAAGCCACCGGAGGGCTGGTGAACCATGATGCGGGAATTCGGAGTGGCAAAGCGCATATCCTTGTGGCCGGCGGCCAGAAGCAGCGAGCCCATCGAGGCCGCCTGGCCGATGCAGAGTGTCGAAACGGCGGGCTTGATGAACTGCATCGTGTCATAGATCGCCATGCCGGCACTCACGACGCCGCCCGGCGAATTGATATAGAGCGCAATTTCCTTCTTCGGGTTTTCGGCTTCAAGGAAGAGAAGCTGGGCGCAAACGAGCGTCGCCATGTGATCCTCGACGGCGCCCGTCAGGAAGATGATACGTTCCTTCAGCAGGCGCGAATAGATGTCGTAGGAGCGTTCACCGCGATTGGTCTGTTCCACGACCATCGGCACGAGGGCCATAGCGGTATCGACTGGGTTTCTCATGTGCGTCCTTTGCCAACGTCTGCCGGCTGCCGCCGGGAATCAAAGAAAATGCTTCATCCCTACATAGAGTGTCACCGCCCTCTTCTTCAAGACACGCATAAGGATAACGTTAAGAAGCGGAGCCCGGCGCAGGATGAACCTCATGACAGGGCTATCTCCCAGCTGCCGCTTGACCGGGAGAGGCCATCAAGGGCGCGCACAGCTTTTCTCCGCCACAGGATGAACGAACCCTAAACGCATTCGGATGGTCCTGAGGGCGGTTTACCTTGTGGAAAGCCTAATGGCGAATATTGGGCGGAAGGCGTTCCGGCATTAATCGGCTGGAGAATTTCGGCGGCGAAAATGCCCGCATTCCAAGGGGTGTTGCCGTGTTTAATATTACTACAGGATTAGCCATCTGGTGTTCGGAAGCCATGACGCTCGCGTTGCTGCTGTTCATGGCCTGGCGCCATAACGTCCGCAGCAAGGCCTATCTTTATTGGGGTCTCGGCTTCCTGTTGAGCGGCACCGGTTTTGCCATGATTGCACTGCGCAGCCAAATCCCCGATATCCTGTCGATCGAGGCGGGTAACGCGACCGCACTCCTCGGCCAGAGTGCCTGGGTTGCAGGCTTCATGGCGCTCGATCGCCGGAAGATCGAATGGTGGGCGCTGCTGCCGCCGGCGATATGGCTTGCCGGCGTTTACCTGCCCTGGGTCAACGGCGACTACGGTAACCGCGTCATCCTTTACAATCTTGCGTCAGCGACCGGCGCCACCGGCCTTGCCATGGCCGTCTGCAGCGCCGGCATGCGCCGCGAACCGACGCGCGGCAAACTTGCCGCCGTCTTCATCGTCCAGGCATGGCTTTGCTTTGCCGTGGCTCTGACGATGGCCGTGACCTTGCCGAGCGACGCGGAAGCGACCAACTACAGCGGCGCGGCTGCCATGGCGAGCGCCTTCCTGCTGACGATCGCCTTCGCATTCACCTGCCGCATGATCATGGAACGTTCGGAAAAGCACTTGCGCGCCTTGAGCCTTACCGATTCATTAACCGGCGTCTGGAACCGCCGCGGCCTTTTCGCCCGGTTCGATGCGATGCATGAGAAGGCCTTCGACGACAAGCGGCAGATCGCGGTCCTGCTTTTCGATCTCGATCATTTCAAACGCGTCAACGACCGTTTCGGCCATCAGGCGGGCGACGCCGTTCTTTCGGCTTTTGCGAGGACCGCGCGCCAGTTTGTGCCGGACAACATCTTTGGCCGCATGGGAGGCGAGGAATTCGCGGCCTTCGCGATTGTTGCCGACCAGATGGAGGCAGAGGCGCTTGCCGAATCGATCCGCACTGAATTCTGCCGCGTGCCGGTCGCAACCGGCGAGGCGATCGTGCCGGCTACCGTCAGCATCGGCATTGCGCTCAGCTCTGCGGCCGAAACCAATATGGACAAGCTGATTTCCGCAGCCGACCGGGCGCTCTATGCGGCAAAGGCCGCTGGCCGGAACTGCAGCGTCATTTTCGGAGCGGAAGAAGCTGCGGCCCCCGCACCTGCGGTAATGGACAAGAATGCCGGCGAGCTGGTCCCGACGGTTGACGATCAGGTCGACGCGCTCCGGCGGATGGGCTCGCTGTCGCGCGCCGGCTGACCTTCCGATCCACCTTTTCGGGGCCTGTCAAATCCGCTAAGCCTCCGAACATGATGATAGCGCCTTTTTTCTCGATCGATCCCACCACCCGCCGCGTTTCCCTCGACAGCAGCGATCGGGCTTTCTACGGCAATCCGAACGCCGCCTATGCGGCACTGCACTGCCATTGTCCGACCTTTTACTGGGAACAGCAGAAGCAGTGGTTCTTCACCGGCTACGACCATGTGAACGGATTGCTGCGCGACCGGCGCTTCGGCCGCCAGATCCTGCATATCGCGACGCGCCAAGAGCTCGGCCTTGCCGAGCCGGAGCAGCATCTGGCAAATTTCGATCTGGCCGAGCGCTACTCGCTGCTCGAACTTGAGCCGCCGGAGCACACGCGCCTGCGCACCCTCGTCAACCGCGCCTTCGTCTCACGCCATGTCGAGAAAATGAAGCCGGAGCTTGCGGAGCTCGCGAACAAGCTCATCGACGGCTTCAAGGACAAGGGCGAGGTCGAACTGCTTTCCGCCTTCGCCGATATCATCCCGGTGACGATGATCGCCCGCATGATCGGCATTCCGGAAGAGATGGGACCGCAGCTTCTTGCCTGGTCACATGCCTATATCCGCATGTATCTTTTCGGCCGCACGCGTGAAGACGAGGACGGCGCCGAGCGAGCCGCAAGCGAATTTTCCGATTATGTGAAGACGGTGATTGCCGAGCGCCGCGCCAGCCCGCGCGACGATCTCCTGACGCACATGATCCACACGGAGCACAAGGGCCAGTATCTGACCGATGCCGAGCTGGTCTCGACAACGATCGTGCTCCTCAATGCCGGCCACGAGGCGACCGTGCACCAGATCGGCAACTCGGTCCGCGTCATCCTGGAAAGCCGCTGTAATCCCGCCGAACTGTTCAAAGACGAAGCGGCGACGGAGCGCACGGTCGAGGAAACGCTGCGTATCTGCGCGCCGGTGCATATCTTCCAGCGCTGGGCCTTGGAGCCCGTCGAGATCGATGGCATCTCCTTCAAGCGCGGCGACAAGGTGAGTCTGATCCTTGCCGCCGCCAATCTCGATCCGACGAAATTCACCGATCCGCTGAAGTTCAGGCCCGACCGCAACGAAGCGCCGAACCTCTCCTTCGGGGCCGGCATCCACTTCTGCATAGGCGCGCCGCTCGCCAGGCTCGAACTCAACGTCGTCCTGCCGATCCTGTTCGAACGGCTGCCGGGCCTCGAGTTGGCGAAGACGCCGTCTGTGAAGGACGTCTACCACTTCCACGGGCTGGATGCGCTCAATCTGGCGTGGTGACGATTGCCCGCCAAAGCGCAGCGATGCCGGGTCTGACGCCGACCGCTGCGATTTCGCTCATGCTGGAGATTTCGCGCAAAAGCTTGCGATAGATCGCCGGCGAATATTCTTCGGGAGCTGCGACCGGTTCCGCAAAGGCGCCTGGTCCGCCGATCACCTCGCTCCGGAAATAGGCAAGCAAGTTTTCCGGCGATATGGCCTCTTCCTCATTCCCTGGCAATCCGCCATACACAATAGGTAAGGCATTGATGGTGATGCCGCGGGCAAGGACGCCGGCGCGGACGGGCATGACATCGCGCCCCTTGTTGTTGACGCCGTCGCCGGAGATATTGATGAGCGAGCGCGTCGCCTCATAGCCGCTTGAGCGGATCAGATGATCGGCATAGGAAAGTATGCCGCTGATCGACGTGCCCCGGCTTATCTTTGCCGGTGAACTCTCCTCAAGCTTCAGCGAAAACAGCCAGGAATCCATCTCATTCGTTATGATGGTCCAGGGAATGACCAGCCTTCGCTGCCCGTCGCCGCCCCATTCGACATAAGTGACGGCGATCCGGCCAGTCCTGCCTGCGGCGATCGCTTCGATGATTTCCGGGCGCCGGAACGCTTCGACGAAGCCCCGCTGCTGCAGCGCCTTTTCCTCCGCATCCATTGATGTCGATACGTCAGCCGCGATCACCAGCTGGATATCCACAATCTCGCCGGCCACGGCGACATCGAACATCGTCGCAGCCATCAAAAGACCGGCAAGCAATTCAGCGATATGGCGGTGCCTTCTGCATGTTTCCCTCCAAACCTGCATGTCACCCTCCCCAAAAGATTGGATTGAATGCGTGATATGAAAAGAGGCGTACGGACGAAATTGCCGGCGCGAAGATTGGGCCGGATGAAGGTTTCAATAGTGGAAAGCGATACCAAGTTAAATTAGCTAAATATAATATAATGAGCGAGCGCGAGTTGCTCGCTGTCAGCTGTAGTAATACTTCGGAATTAGCGTCTCGATCGAAACGGAACGCTTGCTTCAGCAAAGGCACTTGGGACTGCGTTGGTTCGCCGCAGTCCCAAAACCGGCGCGCCGCCTCAGGTCCTCGGGACACCATAGCGGGCGGCCGGGTGGTCGTGCGAGAGGTTGGGGCCAAGCGCCGAACGGGCAGCAGTGAACACGTTCCAGTCGGCATTGTCCGGAAGAGACGGAATGGTGACGAGTTCGCCTTGATCGAAGCCTGCCAGGGCCGCATCCACCATGTCCCTCACGTCCATGACCATCGTCGGCGGGAAGCGATCGAAGGAGCTGCCGACGCGTTCGAAAATTTCGGTCCGGGTCAATCCGGGAAGCACGGCCTGGACCTTCACCCCCCTTGGGCCCGCTTCGGCGTTGATCGCCTGCGTCAGATTGAGCACGAAGGCCTTGGTGGCGCTATAGGTGCCGTTGAAGCGCTCGGCGATCAGCGCTACCACCGACGCGATGTTGATGATGGCGCCCTTGCCGCGTTTGGCGAATGTCTGCGCCGCGGCGATGGCGAGCCGGTTCGCAGCTACGACATTCAATTCGATCATCGTTTCGAGATAGTCGATATCATCCTCCAGCAGCGCGCCTTTCGGACCGATTCCGGCGTTGTTGACGAGAAGCGTGATGTCTTCATCTTTACGCAGCCGTTGTTCGACCTTGCGGACATCTTCGCGCTCCGTGAGATCGGCCGGCAGCACCTGTGCCTTTATGCCCTGCTCTGCCGTCAGCTTTTCGGCAAGCGCATTCAGGCGACTGACATCGCGGGCGACAAGCAGGAGATCATAGCCGCGTTTTGCGAGACGATCGGCGTAAGTCGCACCGATCCCCGAGGAGGCGCCGGTCACGAGTGCAATCCCAAGAGACGAGCGAGACATTGGTCAATCCTTTCCGATGGAAATTTAGTGGTATATGCCACTATAATGACGAAAACCTGATTTTCCGCAAGAGCAACCGATGGAAAAATTCAGGAGTGGCGATTGACTGATCGTCAACAATCCGCAGACATCGCCTCAGGAGAGCGACTATGGACGAGAAGACAGAAGGCTTTGAAAGCTGGGCCTATTGCAGCAACAGCGCATTACGCCGCGCCACCCGGCAACTCGGCCAGCTCTATGACGATGTGCTGGCTCCAAGCGGGCTCAAGGCGACGCAATACGGCCTGCTCAGCCAGATACACTTCAACGCTAACCCTTCCCTGAAATCCCTGGCCGATGGATTGGTGATGGATCTTTCCGCACTCGGACACACACTCAAGCCCCTCATCCGCGACGGGCTTGTCGAACTCGTGCCTGACGAGAAGGACCGCCGCGTGAAACGGGTAAAATTGACGGAGATCGGCGTCGAAAAGTGGCAAGAGGCGCATCTGCTTTGGCGTGAGGCGCATTCGCGTTTCGACAACGCCTTCGGCGAAGAGGAATCGGCAGCGCTGCGCAATGCGATGAACCGCATCGCTTCACCGGACTTTGCAAAGACATTCGTCGCCGGCCCTGGAAAGGACAGAGGCTCTGCGCCCTAAACCCGGATCACATAGTCCTTGCGAGTCGTTTCAACGACTTCCCAGGTTCCCTTGAAACCGGGCTTTAGAATCATCCGGTCGCCTGCCTTCAGATGCACCGGCTCGCCGCCGTCCTCGGTGACGATCGAGTGGCCGCAGAGCACGTTGAAATATTCCCACTCGTCATAGGAAATCCGCCATTTGCCGGGCGTCGCCTCCCAGATGCCCGAATAGAGGCCACCTTCGGCCTCCTCCAAGTTCCAGGTGCGGAACTGCGGATTGCCGGAAACGATGCGGTCCGCATCCGGTGCGCCGAACTCGGGTTCCCTTCCGTCTATGCCGAAGGTGATGTGGTTTGCCATGGGATCTCAGATCTTCGAAAGCGACTGTTCAAGGTCGGCGATGATGTCCTTTACGTCCTCGATGCCGATCGAGAGGCGGACGACATCGGGGCCGGCGCCGGCGGCGGTCTTCTGTTCGTCGGTCAGCTGGCGATGGGTGGTCGAAGCCGGGTGGATAACCAGAGAGCGCGTATCGCCGATATTGGCGAGGTGGGAGAAGAGCTCCAGTCCTTCCACCAGGGTCTTGCCCGCCTCGTAGCCGCCCTTGACGCCGAAGGTGAAGACCGAGCCTGCACCCTTCGGCGAGTAGCGCTGCTGCAGGGCGTGGTTCGCATCGTCTTCGAGACCCGCATAGTTCACCCAGGCGATCTTGCTGTGTGCTTTGAGCCATCTGGCGACCGCTATGGCATTGTCGCTGTGGCGCTGCATTCTTAGCGGCAGCGTTTCGATGCCGGTGAGGATCAGGAAGGCGTTGAAGGGCGAGATTGCCGGGCCGAGGTCGCGAAGGCCGAGCACGCGGGCGGCGATCGCGAAGGCGAAATTGCCGAAGGTCGAATGCAACACCATGCCGTTATATTCCGGGCGCGGGGTGGACAGCATCGGATAGTTGCCGGACTTTGACCAGTCGAAGGTGCCGCCATCGACGATGATCCCGCCCATGGAATTGCCATGGCCGCCGAGGAACTTCGTCAGCGAATGCACGATGATGTCGGCGCCATGCTCGATCGGCCGGATGAAGTAAGGCGTCGCCATCGTGTTGTCGACAATCAGCGGCAGGCCGTACCGGTGGGCCACTTCGGCAATCGCCGCGATATCGACAAAGGTGCCGCCGGGATTGGCCAGGCTCTCGATGAAGATCGCGCGCGTCTTCTCATCGATCTGGCTTTCAAAGCTTGCCGGATCGTCGGAATCGGCCCAGCGCACCTGCCAACCGAAATTCCCGAAGGCATTGCCGAACTGATTGATCGAGCCGCCGTAAAGCTGCCTGGCCGCGACGAAATTCTCGCCCGGACGCATGATCGTATGAAAGACGATGACCTGCGCCGCGTGACCCGAAGCCACGGCAAGCGCTGCTGTACCGCCCTCAAGGGCTGCCACGCGCTCCTCCAGCACCGCCTGCGTGGGATTCATGATGCGCGTATAGATGTTGCCGAAGGCCTGCAAGCCAAAGAGCGATGCCGCGTGATCGGAATCGTCAAAGACGAAGGCTGTCGTCTGATAGATTGGCGTTACCCGCGCGCCCGTTTCCGGATCCGGCTGCGCACCGGCATGGATTGCCAGCGTGTTGAAACCCGGATCGCTCGTTGCCATGTCGTCCCCCCGTCGCTGTCGATGGCGGGAGCATAGACTACGATCCGCAAATGTTAATCGCTTTGCGTTTCAACCATCGGGCGTCTGGAGAAAAATCCGTGCACTCAGGCGGCAAGGCGCGGGATTTCGATTGCCGGGCAGCGGTCCATTACAACTTTTATGCCAGCTTCCTCCGCCTTTGCTGCGGCAGCATCATCGCGCACGCCGAGCTGCGACCAAATCACCTTCGGCCGCGAGGGAAGAGCCAGGGCCTCATCAACGACGCCATGGAGATATTCCGAGGCGCGGAACACATCGACCATATCGACCGGTACCGGGATATCGGCAAGCCGGGCATAGACGAGCTGGCCCTGGATCTGCTTGCCTGCCTGCCCGGGGTTGACGGGAATGACATTGTAGCCCCGCGACAGGAGATAGCCCATCACGCCGTTGCTCGGCCGGGCCGGATTGGGCGACGCCCCCGTCAGCGCGATCGTCTTCACGGAGTTCAAGATTCCGGCAATGTAATCGTCCGGATAACGGTCGTGATTCATCAGCTTTCCTCCAGTCGACATTCTTTGCAGAGAGTTGAAACTGACAGTTCCTTCGGGCGTATATATAGGCATCCGGGTTCCCAAGGAGGAATAACCCATGAAAAAACTCGCGCTCGCCGCAGCACTTTTCCTTGCGGCCTCACCATCGCTGGCGATCTCCCGCTACAATCCGATGTCCATGACCTGCCAAAGTGCCCGCGCCGCCATCCACAATCAGGGCGCCGTCATCTTCCGCTGGACCTCGCCGCGCGGCCTGCCAATTTACGATCGCTACGTCCGCAACAGCCGGTACTGCGACGCAAACGAATATGCGGAGTGGAAGAACATACCCACCAGAGACGACCGGTCCTGCCCGGTCCTCAACTGCCAGAGTATCGACAATCTGGACGGGATGTTCTTCATACCAAACCACTCCCTGTAGCAGGTAGCGGGACGCGAAAACGATTTCGCAAGAGCCGGAAACACGCAGCTTCCGGCCTTTGTATATCAGAAGCGGCTCAATTGCTACTTGGGTTTGTATCAAAATGGATATAGCAAAATTATAGAACATTCTCTATATTACAGAAGTATAAATTGAAAATGGACTAAGAGGAGAAATATTATCATCTATTAAACTTCTTTTGTATTCGTTTTGTTCCTTTTTCGTTCTTGCTTCCATTAGAAACACCTCATAGTTGAGTGTAGGCAACTAAAATAAACGTATTTCGAGCGCGCACACTACGCCCCGATGTCGTTGCACGTGAACGCCGGAACCGAGCATGACAATTCTCATTTTCAAGCAGGAGACCAGCCTCCGGTTGCAAAATCCGCTCGCAAGATTGATTTTCGCGTCAACACGGCCCATACCCATTCTCCCCAGATAGCCTTCCCTTTTTCCCATTCCGGTGCGCATCGTGCCCCTCGACGTCATTCTGCTCGTTCTCTTCGGTGCATTCCTGCATGCGACATGGAACGCGATCATCAAGGCGGGGACCAACAAGTCGCTGGACGCGGCGCTTGTTTCGGCCGGGGGGGCAGTGGCGGCGCTGCCGTTCCTGCCCTTCCTGCCGCTGCCGCACCCAACGGCCTGGCCTTTCATCGGCGCATCGGCCGTCCTGCAATTTGCGTATTTTCAATTGGTCGCGGCCGCCTACCGCGCAGGCGATATCGGCCTCGTCTATCCGCTGATGCGCGGCTGCGCGCCGCTCCTCATCACCGCCACAAGCGGCTTCGTGTTGAACGAAAGCCTTTCGGGCGGCGCGCTCATCGGCACGATGACGATCTGCGCCGGCATTCTGACCCTTGCCTTCGAGGCGCGGCGCGGCAGCAAGCATGCCATCATGCTCGCGCTCGTCAATGCCTGCGTCATCGCTACCTATACCTATGTCGACGGCATCGGCGCACGCGTCTCCGGCAATGCGGTGTCCTACACTCTGTGGATGGCGCTGCTACCGCCCGTGCTGCTCTTTGCATGGGCGATCTCGCGCCGCGGCCTTCTCGCGGTCGCGATTCATGTCCGCTACAATTGGTGGCGCGGTCTGATCGGCGGCACCGGTTCGATCGCCTCCTACGGGTTGGCCCTCTGGGCCATGACCAAAGCGCCTGTCGCAACCGTCGCCGCCCTGCGGGAAACGTCGATCCTCTTCGCGCTCATCATTTCGGTGCTGGTCCTGAAGGAAAAAGCCAGCCCATGGCGTTATCTCGCAGGCGTGATCATCGCGAGCGGCGGACTGATCCTGAAGCTCGGGTAAGAACTACGCAGATTGCGCCGGAATACCTCATTTGAAATCCACTCGCCGTTCTCACGTTTTGCAAAAGCCAGTCGAAGGCAGATTGCCGATTGAGCCAAAACTGCGGATCGTTTCCCGTCTTCGAAGCGAGCACCTATGCAAAGGGCCATTGATTGTCATTGCCCACTGACCTTTCCGATCGTCGCTCAACGCAGCACGACCCACCTTTTGGCCTTGTCTACTCGTCCCAGAGAATATCGGGCGCGCTACTCGCCGGTCCAACTCGGCATCCGTTTTGCAAGAAACGCGCCGATGCCCTCTTGCGCGTCAGCAGTCAGCATGTTGTCGACCATCACCTGGGCCGCATGGCTGTATGCCTCTTCCGTCGGCATTTCGAGCTGGTGGTAGAAGGCCTCCTTGCCGATCTTCAGCGTCAACGGTGATTTCGAAGCGATGACGGAAGCGTATTTGGTCACGACCTGCGTCAGATACTGCTTGGGTACGATCCGGTTGACGAGGCCGAAGTCCTTGGCGGTCGAAGCATCGATCGTTTCGCCGGTCAGCAGCATTTCCATCGCCTGCTTCCGGTGCGCGGCGCGCGTAACGGCGACCATTGGCGTCGAGCAGAACAGCCCGATATTGACGCCAGGTGTGCAGAAGGTGGCGGTGTCGGTACAGATCGCAAGGTCGCAGGAGACGACGAGCTGGCAGCCGGCTGCGGTCGCAAGCCCGTCGATCTGCGCGATCACGGGCTTCGGCAGGCGGGTGATCTCCAGCATGAGATCGGCTGCAAGCGCAAATGTCTCCTCGAAGAAGGCCACCCCGCCATCGGCATCGGCACGATGCTCCGTCATCTCCTTGAGATCGTGGCCCGCAGAGAACACGTCGCCGGTCGAAGCGATGACCACTACGCGGACTTCCCTGTCTTCAGCGGCCTTCTGAAGCTCGCCCATCAACAGTTCCATCACCGCGATCGAAAGCACGTTCGCCGGCGGATTGTTGAGCGTGAGCCGCAGCACGCCCTCGGAAAGCGAGCGGGTAACGAGGGCGCTCCCATCCTCGTTTGCGCCCTTCCGGAAGGATACGACTTCGGCCATGGTCTAACTCCTCACATTGCGATTTCGTGCTAACTGTTCTGTCACAAGCTATCGGCAATTTCGAGGAGAAGCGATGCAGCCGGTCATGACGATCGAGGAGGTTCACCGGTTTTTGGAGACCGATTTCCCGCAGATCCACACGGACGGGCGCGTTTTTACCGTGACGGACATTGCGCCCGGCAGCGTCTCGACGCGGTTTGATCCGTCCGAAAGGCACCTGCGCCCGGGCGGTACCGTGTCCGGTCCTGCCCTCTTCACGCTGGCGGACGTCACCGCCTATGCCGCGGTGCTTGCCCATCTCGGCCCGGTTGCACTTGCCGTCACTACCAGCCTCAACATCAATTTCCTGCGCCTGCCGAAGCCGCAGCCAACAACCTGCACCTGCCGGATCCTCAAGCTCGGAAAGCGGCTCGCCGTTATCGAAGCCACCATCTTTCAGGAAAATCCGGCCGAGTTGGTGGCCCATGCGACGGCAACTTATTCGATTCCACCGCGATAAATTTGCGGTACCATAGTACCACATAATCAACATATTGATTTTGTTTCGTATTTTTTGCAGTGGCTCAGATAGATGATGTTGACCGCTAGCGCCTTTCCCTCTATACACCGCGCCAGAAACGCAGCCTTTCCGGGCTGCTTTCTTTTTGGCACGCTTCCGGGTGCGTCAAACCAAGCAACAAGAAACGCCCTTGGCCCTCAGGCACAGGGATCCAAAAGAGAGAATTACTATGGCAACCTTCTCCCAGAAGCCTGCAGAGGTGGAGAAGAAGTGGGTGATCATCGACGCCGAAGGGCTTGTCGTTGGCCGCCTCGCTTCCCTCATCGCTATGCGTCTGCGCGGCAAGCACAAGGCAACCTTCACGCCTCACGTTGACGATGGCGACAACGTTATCGTCATCAATGCCGACAAGGTCGTTTTCACCGGCAAGAAGTATTCCGACAAGGTCTACTACTGGCACACCGGTTATGCCGGCGGCATCAAGGAGCGCACCGCTCGCCAGATCATCGAAGGCCGCTTCCCGGAGCGCGTCCTCGAGAAGGCGGTTGAGCGCATGGTCCCGCGCGGTCCGCTCGGCCGTCGCCAGATGAAGAACCTCCGCGTCTACTCCGGTTCCAACCATCCCCATGAAGCACAGCAGCCGACCGTCCTCGACGTCGCCAAGCTGAACAAGAAGAACGTAAGGAGCGCCTGACAATGGCTGACCTCTCTTCCCTGAAGGATCTCGGCACGTCGTCGGAAGCAGCTGCTCCGGTTCACGTCCGCAAGGTCGACTCGCTTGGCCGCTCCTATGCGACCGGCAAGCGTAAGGATGCCGTAGCTCGCGTTTGGCTCAAGGCCGGCTCTGGCAAGATCACCGTCAACGGCAAGGACTTCACGGCATACTTTGCCCGCCCGGTCTTGCAGATGATCCTGCGCCAGCCGATCGTCGCGGCAGCCCGCGACGGCCAGTTCGACATTGTTGCAACGGTTGCAGGCGGTGGTCTCTCCGGCCAGGCCGGTGCCGTTCGTCACGGTCTCTCGAAGGCCCTCACCTACTTCGAGCCGGGCCTTCGCGGCGTGCTCAAGAAGGGCGGCTTCCTGACCCGCGACAGCCGCGTCGTCGAGCGTAAAAAGTACGGCAAGGCCAAGGCCCGCCGTTCGTTCCAGTTCTCGAAGCGCTAATCGCTCCAGAATACGGATTTTGCGAAGGCCGGGTTTTTCCCGGCCTTTTCTTTTTGCCACCGCTCGCGCCCGGCCCTCAGATCGGCAGTTCTGTCGTCGACTTCAGTTCGCGCAGGACGAAGCTCGAAACCACATTGCGCACATGTGGATTGCGCATCAGGTAGCGTGTCATGAAGGCCTCGTAGGCCTCGACGTCGCGCGCCCTGATCTTCAGCATATAGTCGAACGTCCCCGATAGCGCATAGCATTCCATGATCTCCGGCCGGTCGCGCACTACGGCGGCAAAGGCTTCGATCGCCTCTTCGTGGTGGTCCTCCAAGGTTACATGGGCGATGATGCAGAGCTTGAGATCGAGCTTTGCCGGATCGAGGAGTGCCACACGCTTGCGAATGACCCCTTCCGTCTCGAGCTCCTGCATCTTGCGCCAGGCGGTGCTTTGCGACATGCCGGCCTTTTCCGCCAGCTCGGCGAGCGACAGACTGCTGCCGGCCTGCACGAGCTGCAGAAGCTTGCGGGCCGCCTTCAGATTTTCTTTCACTCTTTCCCCTCCTCACGGATTATTCTCCCATTTTCCAACCATAATCCGGCAATGCTGAAATGTTTACCCGCATTGCCGGGGATATAATGGTGACATGACAGTCGGGGGTCGAAATCGCCCGGCTCATTGGATCAGAGGACGGGAGCCGCTCATGACCAAGGAAAGCACCTACACGGCGAATCTGCCGGATGCGGACGGCATCTATCACTACACCCCTGAGGAAGACCAAATCTGGAGCGAGCTCTATCAGCGCCAGATGACGCTGCTCGCCGACAAGGCGTGCCGGGAATATCTCGACGGCGTTAAGACGCTCGGCCTGAAGCCGGAAAAGGTTCCGCAGCTTCGCGACGTCAACCGGCGTCTTAACGAAACCACCGGCTTCGGCGTGGAAGGCGTCCCTGCCCTCATCCCGCCTTCGCGCTTCTATGAATTGCTGTCGCAGGGCAAATTTCCACTGGCGACGTTCCTCCGGCGCCGCGAGCATATCGATTATATCGAAGAGCCGGATATCTTCCACGAGGTCTTCGGCCATTGCCCGCTGCTGACCAACCAGAGCTACGCCAATTTCGTCCGCCGCTTCGGCGAGAAGGCCGTCGGCCTCGGCAAGGGGTATTCCTGGCATCTGTTTCGGATTTTCTGGTTCACTGTGGAATTCGGCCTCATCAACACGCCGCAGGGACGCCGCTGCTTCGGCGCCGGCATCGTCTCCTCGCCCAACGAGACCCGGACCGCAATGGAAGGCAAGGCATGCGAGTTCCGGCCCTTCGATCTGATGACAGCGCTCAGAACACCCTACCGGATTGATATCGTCCAGCCGATCTACTACGTGATCGACAGCTTTTCGCAGTTGGAGTGGATCATCGAGGAAGATATCGGTGCCCGCATCAACGAAGCCAAGGCTCTCGGCGACTTTCCACCGGCATTCGAAGCCAAGGCGTCCTGAGCGACGGGAATATCGTTTCGTTCGGGGCTTGCCTTGTCGGCCCCGATTGTCCAACGTCCCGCAAGCATGTGATGGAGGGACGCCATGGCAGAGAAGTCGATCGATCACGCCTTTATGGCGACCAGCCTGACATCCTCGGCAACTGACCCAACCTTTGCCGGAGCGCTCTCCTTCATGCGGCGTCGGTTCACCAAGGTTCTGACAGGCGCCGACGCCGTCGTCTGGGGTATTCCCTTCGATGCGGCAACCTCCAACCGGCCGGGAACGCGCTTCGGGCCGCAGGCGATCCGCCGCGCCTCGGCAATCTTCGACAACGATCCGCAATATCCTTTCAATCGCGATTTCTTCGCCGAAATGGCGGTGATCGACTACGGCGACTGCCTGCTTGACTATGGCAATCACCAGGAGACGCCGGCTGCAATCGAACGGCAGGCGAATACGATTCTTGACAGCGGCGCCTTCCTGCTCACGCTTGGCGGTGACCACTACGTCACATGGCCGCTCCTGAAGGCACACGCCGCCAGGCACGGTCCCCTGGCGCTGGTGCAGTTCGACGCGCATCAGGATACCTGGCTCGACGATAACCAGCGGATCGATCACGGTTCCTTCGTCGCACGCGCGGCCCGCGACGGTATCATCGACCCAGACCGCTCCATCCAGATCGGCATCCGCACCCACGCGCCGGAGGATTTCGGCATTCGCATCCTCTACGGCCATCAGGTCGAAGAAATGAGTGCCGCTGAGATCGCCTCGGCAATCGTCTCGAACACCAAGGACGCTCCGGCCTATCTGACCTTCGATATCGACTGCCTCGATCCGGCCTATGCGCCGGGCACCGGCACGCCAGTTGCGGGCGGGCCGTCGAGCGCCAAGATCCTTTCGGTCCTTCAGCGCCTGCAGCAGCTCGATATCCGCGGCGCAGACGTGGTCGAGGTCTCGCCGCCTTATGATCACGCGGATATCACCGCCATTGCAGGGGCGACGGTCGCGATGTATATGCTGGGGCTCCGCGCCGAGAGGCACGCGAGGCCGTTATCAAACTGATTCAACTTCATGGCACACTGATTCCGGAAGCAATCCGAACTCATTGAAAGCGCAGGATTATCATGGCACCGAAAATCTTCATCGATGGCGAACACGGCACAACGGGTCTGCAGATCCGCACGCGCATGGCCGGCCGCCGCGATGTCGAGCTTCTGTCCATTCCGGAGGCTGAACGCCGCAATGCCGCGATGCGCGAGGACATGCTGAACAGCGCCGATATCGCCATCCTCTGCCTGCCCGACGATGCGTCGAAGGCAGCCGTCCAGATGATTTCGGCGAACAACAATGTGCGCGTTATCGACACGTCGACCGCCTTCCGCGTCAATCCCGGCTGGGCTTACGGCTTTGCCGAAATGGACAAGGAGCAGGCCGAAAAGATCAGCGCCGCCCGTTTTGTCGCCAACCCCGGCTGCTACCCGACGGGCGCCATCGGCCTCATCCGCCCGTTGCGCGCTGCAGGCATTCTGCCGGACGGCTATCCAGTCACCGTCAATGCGGTCTCCGGCTATACCGGCGGCGGCAAGCAGATGATCGCGCAGGTCGAGGACCAGAGCCGTGACGATGCAATCACCGCGCCGCATTTCCTCTATGGCCTACCGCTGACACACAAGCATGTGCCGGAGATGAAAATCCATGGCTTGCTCGACCGCGCGCCAATCTTCTCGCCTTCGGTCGGAAAGTTCCCGCAGGGCATGATCGTCCAGGTGCCGCTGCATATAGACGATCTCTCGGGCAATGCGACGCTCGAAAGCATCCATGCGGCCCTGACAGCCCATTATGTCGGTCAGGATATCGTCACGGTCGTTCCGCTCGAGGAAAGTCGTACGCTTGCCCGTATCGATGCCGTCGAGCTTGCCGGGAAGGACACAATGAAGCTCTTCGTCTTCGGCACGCCGGGCGCCAGTCAGGTCAACCTCGTCGCTCTGCTCGACAATCTCGGCAAGGGCGCCTCGGGTGCGGCCGTCCAAAACATGGACCTTATGCTCGCCTCCTGAACCTTCCAGAGCCCCGCGATATGCCGATCGATACGCTTTCGGCCGGCGTTGCTGAATGGTTTTCCGCTGCGCTGCCGGATCACGGCATCTATGCGCTAATCGTCTTTGCCTTCATTGCCGGGCTCGCGCGCGGCTTTTCGGGCTTCGGGGCGGCGCTGATCTTCATTCCGCTTGGCGGCGCGATCGTCGGCCCGAAGCTGATTTCGCCCGTTTTGCTTCTCATCGACGGGCTTGCGACACTTGGGATGATCCCGCCCGCCTGGCGCAGCGCCAACCGGCGTGAAGTCTTCGCGATGGCGATCGGCGCGGCTCTCGGCGTTCCCGCGGGCACAGTTGCACTTGCACTGATGGATACCTTGACGCTCCGCTGGATCATCACCGCCGTCGCTATCTCGCTGCTGGCGCTCCTCGTGTCCGGCTGGCGCCATCACGGCGAGCCGCGCGCGCCGCTCAGTGCCGGGGTCGGCCTCCTCGCCGGTCTTTTCAGCGGCGCGGCACAGCTTGGCGGCCCGCCGGTCGTTGCCTATTGGCTCGGCGGCAAGAGCGACTTCACCCGCGTCCGGGCGAATGTCATCCTCTACTTCTCGGTCTCCACCTGTTTCAGCGCAATCAGCTATTATGCCGGAGGGCTTTTCGTGCAAGCCGTCTTTGCTCTGACGCTCGTCATTCTGCCAGCCTATGCGCTCGGCCTCTATGGCGGCTCGAAGCTGTTCGGCTTGGCGAAGGAGAGTACGTTTCGGCTGATCTGCTATCTGCTCATCGCCGCGGCCGCCATCATCGGCATGCCAGCGCTAGACGGGATTTTGCGGTAAACGCCTGACGCAACTCCTGCTCAGTCCCTTTCCGCAATCATCGTGTCGTGGGCAAATTCACCGTAAAAGCCGCGCCAGTTGGCGACCGCGAACCCCAAGACGATCAGTGCGCCTGCCTGATGTAAAAGACCCCAATGAAGCGGGACCTGCAGGAGGAGCGTGGCGATGCCGATTGCGCCCTGCAGCGTGACGAGGGCGAAGAGGACGACAGCGCGGCGGGCGTGGGTGGTTTGGGGAGCTGCGCGGAGCGCAACCACCATATTGATGAAAGCGAGCCCGAAGAGCACGTATGCGCCGGCGCGATGGATGAATTGAACGGTCTTCGGGTTTTCGAAGAAATTGATCCAGACGGGCTTTTGGATGAGAAGATCGGAGGGGATGATCGCGCCGTCCATCAGCGGCCAGGTATTGTAGGCAAAGCCGGCATCAAGGCCGGCCACCAGCGCGCCGAGATAGATCTGGAAGAGCGCGAAAATCGCAATTATCGCGGCCCATGCCCGCGAGCTTTCGGTAGGCGCGGCGTCGTTCGAATGCGGGGAAAGGCCGCGCATGATCCACATGCAGGCGGCGAAAATCAGACAGGCCATTACGAGGTGTGCCGCGAGGCGATACTGGCTGACGTCGGTCCTCACCGAAAGGCCGGACGAGACCATCCACCAGCCGATGAAACCCTGCAGGCCGCCGAGCGCCAGGATGCCGGCGAGCGGCCACCGCAGCCGCCGTTCGACCATGCCCGTCAGCCAGAAAAAGACAAGCGGCAGAGCGAAGATGACGCCGATCCCGCGGGCGATCAGCCGGTGCGCCCATTCCCACCAGAAGATGGTTTTGAAATCCTCCACCGTCATGTCGCTGTTTAGCTGCTGGAATTCGGGGATGCGCTGGTAGAGCTTGAATTCTTCCTCCCATTCAGCGGCAGTGAGCGGCGGAACGACGCCGTGGATCGGCTTCCATTCCGTGATCGAAAGGCCGGAATTGGTAAGACGCGTCGCGCCGCCGACGAGCACGAGACAGACGAGCGCAAGGAGCACGAAACCGAGCCAGATGCGCAGTGCGCGGCGGTTCCGGTCCAACCTGCGGACCTCGCTCAAGATCGCCCGTTGTGTGGTCAAGTTCGCGACGGCCATGATTGTTCCTTCTTTCCGGCAGTTGATTTGCCCCAACGGCTCATGCAAAACAAGCCCCGAACCTTTGCGGCATGCCGTCGCGCGGGTCCACATACTCCGGAAAGAGAATTCATGCCCGTCCGCTTGCGCAAATTCATCGGCACGATCCTCATCGTCGTTCTCGTGCTTCTTTATGCGCTTCTGGCGAACACGATTGCCGTCGCGATACTTGGGGAATCGTCGTGGTGGGTCCACCTCCTCTATTTCTCGCTGACGGGCCTTGTCTGGGTCCTGCCGGCGATGCTGATCATCAAATGGATGGCCGGTCCGCGGCAGAAGTGAACGCTGTTAACGCCGGAATAACCGTGATCCGCGGAAAAGGCGGTCTGCCCTCTTGCATTTAAGCCAAATGAAGGCGCTCTCCCTTTATGCTTCCGGCCAAGCCATCTTGACCGGAGAGACCCGTGCAGACGCAAAAGCTCGATGCCCATCAACAACCGCTCGACGAAGCGGCTAAAACCGAGGCAGGCATTGCGAGCCTTCGCTCGCTGAGCGCGGAACTACATGTCACGGTCTTCGACACGATGGCGCCGCTGGAAAAGGATTGGCGCGCCATGGAGCGGGACAATCTGACGTCTCTCCATCAAGGCTATGACTGGTGCCAGAGCTGGGTCGGCGCCTATCGGCGGCCGCTCGCCATTTTGCGGGGCGTCTGCGGGCCACAAACAGCCTTTATCCTGCCGGTCGAAATCGTGCGCTCCCATGGCGTGCGGATCGCAAAATTCATCGGCGCCAGCCACAGCAATATCAATACCGGACTGTTTACGGAGCGATTCCTCCACGGCGCCGTTGACCTCGATGCGCATTGCTTCGCCGAGGGCCTTCGTCACGCGCTTCGCGGCAAGGCCGATCTGCTGCTCTTGCAGAACATCCCGCTGGAATGGCGCGGCCGCAAGAGCCCGCTTAGTCTGTTGCCGTTGGTGCAGAATCAGAACCACGCCTATCAGCTGCCGCTACTTGAAAATTTCGAGGTGACGCTCAAGCAATTGAACTCCAAGAGCCGCCGGAAGAAGTTCCGGGTGCAGTCGAAGCGGCTCGAAGCCATCGGCGGCTTCGACTATGTCGCTGGCGGGACGGCCGGCGAACAGCACGCCCTGCTTGATCAGTTCTTCGCTCAAAAGTCCGAACGCTTCAAGGCACTCGGGCTGCCCGATGTGTTTGCCGACGCCGAAACGCGGACTTTTCTCCATGGCCTGATCGATATTCGCGGCGGCGACGATTTCGGGCTTGAGATGCATGCGATCCGCCTCAAGGGCGAAAACGAAGGGCATATCGCTGCGATATCCGGCATCTCGCGCAAGGGCGATCACGTGATCTGCCAGTTCAGTTCGATCAACGAAAGCATTGCGGCAGATGCAAGCCCGGGCGAATTCCTCTTTTGGCAGCTGATTTCCCGATTGAACGGGACGCGCGTCGCCTTCTTCGATTTCGGTCTCGGAGATCAGGTCTACAAACGTTCTTGGGCACCGATCGAAACGGATCATCACGATGTGGTGCTGCCGCTGTCCTTCGTGGGACGTATCGCCGGGCTTGCGCACCGGGCCATCACGCGGAGTAAGGCCCACATCAAAGCACGGCCCGGCCTCTATAAATTCGCGCAGCGCGCTCGTTCAAAGATCGGCGTCTGATCAGGCCGCGCGGCGCGGGAGGTCCTGCGCGATTGTCTCGTCGCCGGACATCAGCACGACGCTCTGATAGCCCGCCTTTTCGAATTCCGTCATCGCGAAGACGAATTCCTCTTCGATCACGTGCGGCATCGAAAGGATGATCTCGACATCCTTGCTGCGCGTCAGGCGCGAGACGCCGGCAACATCGGCTGCGCCGCACTCGACAATCACGAGATCATAGGCTGAGGACAATGCGTCGAGCAGTAGCGAAAGTCGGTCTGCGCCGCGCATCGCCTGACGGATGTCGCTGATGCCCTGCGGGATCAGGTGAGCGTCCGAATCGCGGTCGCCATGGATCGTTTCGCCGAAAGCGGCAGCGCCGCAGAGCAGGTCGGTGACGCCCGGTGCATTCGGGTCGTCGCCCATCAACTCGGTCGGGTAGCCGGAGCCGGTCATGTCGACCAGAACCACGCGCTGACCGACGTCGGCAAGTGCGCGGGCCAGCGAAACGGTCGCCGCGGAACCATCGTCGCCAGTCGGCGATATCGCGACAGCGAGCGTTGCCCGGCTGCTCGTGAGATAATCAGCCACAGAGCTGATCGAGAATTGGTTTTCTTCTTCCAGAGGTGCAGGCGCCTCCTGCGCAAGCTCCTCTTCCACCGGCGCCGAAAGCATGCTGGGCTTGACGTCACGCTTGGCTTTCGGCGCGGCGGTGGCCTGCGTTTTTTCTTCGATCGGTGCAGCAGGCTCGACACTGCTGTCGACCGGACGCAGTGCCCGGCCACTGAAAAGTTCGGCGAGCATGATGACGATCGCGCTCATGATCAACGTCGCGATGGCAGCGACGGCAACGATCGGCACGACCTTCGGGAAGTACGGATCGACAGGCTCGATGGCACGCGAGACGATGCGCGCATCTGCCGGACTCGAGTTGCTGTCGGCGCGGGAAGCGGCTTCCCGGTAGCGAGCGAGGTAGGTTTCGAGCAGCTGGCGCTGGGCGTTTGCCTCGCGCTGCAGGGCATTGAGGCCGACCTCGTCTTCGCCCGCCTGGGCGCTGTTTGCCCGCAACGTGCCGGACTGGCGCTCAAGTTCGGCAGCACGAAGGCCGGCGACCTTCGCCTCGCTCTCTACGCTGGCCAGGATCTTTTGCGTTTCCTGGCGGATCTGCGTCTTGATGTCGGCAAGCTGCGCCCGCAGGCTCTTCAACTTCGGATGGTTGTTGAGCAGCGACGTGCTGAGATCGGAAATCTGCGACTGGAGACCCGACTCAGTGGCCTTCAGCCGCTGCATGGACTGCGAGGACATGATGTCCGGCAACGTATCCGACGCCTCACCGGATGCGAGGGCGTTGCGGACGGACTGGGCGCGCGCCTCGGCATTCGCCTTTTCGCCGCGTACGCGGGTCAGCTCAACAGAGATATCGTTCAGCTGCTGCTGCGGAAAGTTGCTGCCACCGTTCGTCGGCAGGAGACCGTGCTTGGCGCGGTATTCGGCTACCTTCTGCTCGGCATCGTTTACCTTCTGGCGAAGGTTGTCGATTTCCGGCTCGAGCCAACGGGTGGCCTCCGAGTTCGTATCGAGTTTGGCGCCGCTCTGCGTCGCGAGATAGACATTCGCCATGGCATTCGCAATGCGCGCAGCAATCTTCGGATCCTTCGACGTGAAGGTGATGCCGATGACGCGCGAGCCGGGAACCTGGTAGACCTGGAGGCGCTCGATGAACGCATCGATCACGCGCTCTTCGCGCGGATTTTCAAGCGGGTTCTTCTTGATATGCAGTGCCACAAGGATGTCGCTCAGCGCAGAGCCTTTGACGGCATCGTCGAATTCGGGCAGCTCGTAGAGCTTCTCGCTGTTGATGACCTTCTTGATGATATCGGCGGACTGCAGAAGCTGAACCTGGCTCGCAATGTTCAACTCGTCGAGCAGCGGTCCGGCATTACCGTCGTTCGATTGGGTGTTGGCGAACGCCGGTGCACGCTGCTCGATCAGCAGACGGGTTTCGGCACTGTATTTCGGCGAGATCATCTTGGCGCCGGCAAAGGCGACCCCTGCCCCGATCAGCGTGACGGCTAGAACCTTCAGCCGGCGGGCCCAGACGGCTCGAACGAGTTGGCCAAGGTCGATGTCCACATCCTGATTACCCGTTACGCCGGACATACCCGTACTCCGAGAACAAACATGGCCCGAAGCGTAAACGACTATAGTAACCTGAGGGTTAATGTTGCCTGGCATAAGCAAAGCGAAGCGTCACCGGGCAAAAAGCAAAAAATGCGGCGCAGTTTTTACCACCCATTAACCCTAACGGATCGATAACGGCAGCACCGAGTTCGTTTCCTGTGAGCATAACGCGGATGCTTTTCGTCCAGCCCAAGACGCTTCTGGCTCTGAGCCTTGTCGCCATGACGGCGGCATTGAGCGGTTGCAACACCTATAAGCCCGCGCCGAGAGCTTTTAATCAGGCAACGATCCAGCCCTATACGCTCGACAGCGGCGACCGCCTGCGCATCACCGTTTTCGATCAGCCGAGCATGACCAATACCTATATGGTCGATCAGGCAGGCTACATCGCCTTCCCCCTCGTCGGACAGGTGCCGGCGCGCGGACGCACGCTGCAGCAGCTCTCCGGCCAGATCGCCCAGAAGTTGCAGCAGGGCTATCTGCGGGATCCCGATGTGACGATCGATGTCGACCGCTACCGTTCCATCTTCATCATGGGTGAAGTCGGTCAGCCGGGCCAGTATTCCTATGTGCCGGGCATGACGGTACAGAACGCGATCGCCGTTGCCGGCGGCTTCACCTCCCGCGCCAATCAGGGCACGGTCGACGTCACCCGCAAGATCAACGGCCAGGTGCTGACCGGACGCGTCAACATTTCGTCCTCAATCATCGCCGGCGACACGATCTATGTCCGCGAACGGCTGTTCTGATCGCTGATGGCAGAACAGCGCCCCCTCCGCATACTCCATTGTTTCAGATCGCCCGTCGGCGGGATATTTCGCCATGTCCGCGATCTGGTGGAAGAACACAGCACGGCCGGGCATGAGATCGGCATCCTCTGCGACAGCTCCACTGGCGGCGAACACGAGGACCGGCTATTCGACGATATCCGTCCCTTTCTTTCGCTCGGGCTGACGCGCATACCGATCCGGCGTTCTGTGGCGCTTTCCGATATCGGCGTGATATGGGAGACATACAAGAAGATCAAAAGTTTGCGGCCGGACGTGCTGCACGGACACGGCGCCAAGGGCGGCGTGCTCGCGCGCCTTGTCGGCTCAGCCTTGCGGGTGAACAGGTATCGCGTAGCCCGCCTCTATACCGCCCACGGCGGAAGCCTGCACTATTCCCGCTCGTCGCTCACCGGACAATTCGTTCTGCGGATGGAGCGGTTGCAGGAATATTTCACTGATGCCCTCGTCTTCATCTGCGAATACGAGCGTGACACCTATGCGAAGAAAGTGGGCCGGCCGAAACCCATGACGCGGCTGATCTACAACGGGATTGGGGAGCGGGATTTCCAGATCATTCCCACACGATCCGATGCCGTACATTTCATTTATGTCGGCATGCTCCGGGACCTTAAGGGTCCCGATTTGTTTGTGGATGCATTTGCCAAGACCGAGCGGCTGATTGGTCGCCCTCTTTCCGCGCTGATGATCGGCGACGGCCCAGACCGGGAGAAGTACCGTGACATGATGGTCGAGCGCGGCCTCGGCAAGCGTATCGGCATGCTGCCGCCGATGCGTGTGCAGGAAGCCTTCGCGATGGCGCAGAACCTGGTGGTGCCATCCCGCGCCGAAGCCATGCCCTACATCATCCTCGAAGGGCTCGGCGCCGGAAAGACGGTCATCGCCAGCCGCGTCGGCGGCATTCCGGAAGTGCTCGGCAAGAGCAGCCCTGCCCTCGTCGCGCCCGACAACGCGGATGACTTAGCCCGCGTCATGGCCGACGCGCTGACGACACCCGGCTGGCATAATGCCGTGATGCCTTCGATCGACTCGGTGAAGTCCGTTTTTTCCTCTTCCGTGATGGCAGCAGATGTCCTGAAACTGTACCACGCGCTCGCGGAGGGGTCTTCAGCCTCCGAAACCTATGAAGCATCCGTAAATCTTTCTTAGGGCCTTTCTGCTAATGCCGTTTGAAACAACGAGCGGCCGAAGCCCCATGAACAAAGCAGAAAAGAGCGACCAGTTCGACGTCGAAGCCCTGCGCAAGCGGGTTTCCGCTGCCAACGCAGACGGCGGCGGGAAGGAGGCGCCGGGAGAGATCAACGCCTATGCCCGCCAGATCGCCGAACAGTTCCGCGAGGGGACGCGTTCTCCGTCGATGGTCATCGGCCAGCTGCGCCTCTTCGAATTCGTCTCGCAATTTGCAATCGGGCTGCTCGCCTTCCTGATCTGGCCGGGAGACGGCAGCGAAAGCCTTGGCGCGCGGGCGGGCATAGCGGCCGCCGCGGCGGCGTTGGGCGTCGTGGCGCTGCAGCTTGCGGATACCTATTCCATTCCGGCGCTGCGGGCCCGCATTCGCCTTTTACCGCGCATCTTCGGCGCCTGGGCGGCTGCCTTTACCATAACGGAAGTGATCTTTTCGCTCTTCCGCGACCTCGCATTGGCCCAGATAAACCTGCATGTCGCCTGGTTCTCGCTTGCCGCAATCTTCCTGCTCGGCTCGCGCTTCCTGGTCGCCTACGGCATCCGCAACTGGGCGCGCAACGGCGTCATGGAGCGCCGCGCCGTGATCGTCGGTGGCGGCGAACCCGCTAAGGATCTGATCCGCGTTCTCGAGCAGCAGGCGGACAACGACATCCGCATATGCGGCATCTTCGACGACCGAGGCGAGAAGCGCTCGCCGGTCATGGTCGCCGGCTATCCGAAGCTCGGCACCGTTGCCGAACTGGTCGAATTCGTACGGCTGACCCGCATCGACATGCTGATTATCGCCCTGCCGCTCAGCGCCGAGGCCCGCATCCTGCAGCTTCTCAAAAAACTTTGGATCCTGCCGGTCGATATCCGCCTTGCGGCACATGCCAACCGCCTGCGGTTCCGGCCACGTGCCTATTCGCATATCGGCTCCGTGCCGATGCTCGACATTTTCAAGAAGCCGATCCGCGATTGGGACTCGGTCGCCAAACGCGGCTTCGACATCCTCTTCGCATCGCTTGCGCTTGTCTTGCTCTGGCCGGTGATGATCCTGACGGCCATTGCAATCAAGCTGACGTCCAAGGGTCCCGTCTTCTTCATGCAGAAGCGGCACGGCTTCAACAATGAGGTCATCAACGTCTTCAAGTTCCGCTCGATGTACACCAACATGAGCGATCACAACGCCAAGGTCGTAGTGACCAAGGGCGATCCGCGCGTAACGCCGGTCGGCCGCTTCATCCGCAAATCCTCGATTGATGAATTGCCGCAACTGTTCAATGTGCTGAAAGGCAATCTCTCGCTCGTCGGCCCCCGGCCGCACGCAGTCCTGGCGCAGACCAAAGATCGCGCCTGGGGTGACATCGTGGAAGGCTATTTCGCGCGTCACCGCGTCAAGCCCGGCGTGACTGGCTGGGCGCAGATCAACGGCTGGCGCGGCGAGATCGACAATGACGACAAGATCAAGTTCCGCACTGCCTACGACCTCTACTATATCGAGAACTGGTCGCTCTGGTTCGATCTCAAGATATTGTTCCTGACGCCGGTGCGGCTGCTCAACACGGAAAACGCCTATTGACCGCGATCGAGGCGGCATCTTCCCGCGTCGCCCAACCGCAGCGCGCCGCACTGCGCTTCATCGGTTCGGCGATGGTTGCCTTCGGCGTCTTCCTCGCTGGCTTCGTCATCAACGAGCCTGCGCCTTACGAACTGTGGATGGCGGGGCTCGTCGGCATTTGGTTCATCCTTGGCCTTAGAATCTCGCGCTTCACCGCGATGCTTCTGACCCTGCTCATGACTTTCAATGTCGGCGGCATGCTTTCACTAACGCAAATGAAGGACATGACCGGCGGACCAATGTATGTCGCGGTCTCGACCTTCCTTGCCCTCACCTCGGTCTTTTATGCAGCCATCATCGAAGACAGCGCCAAGCGGCTGCCGCTGATCTTCAATGCCTGGGTCTTTGCAGCCGTCATCACCGCGTTGCTCGGCATACTTGGATACTTCCATGCCTTTCCCGGCGCCGAGGTTTTCACGCTCTACGATCGCGCAAAGGGCGCATTCCAGGATCCGAACGTCTTCGGACCGTTCCTCGTCGTACCGTCGCTCTATCTCATCCACGGTATTTTGACGCGCGACCTGACGACCTCGCCGTTGCGCGCCGCCGCGCTGCTGATCGTTGCGCTCGGCGTATTCCTGTCCTTCTCGCGCGCCGCCTGGGGCCTCTTCCTGCTCGGTGTGGTGCTGCTCATCTTCCTGATGCTGCTGAAAGAGCGAAGCGGCGCTTTCCGGCTGCGCATCCTCGTCCTCTCGCTTCTGGCGATCGTTTTGATGGTTGCAACCCTTCTGATCGCGCTTCAATTCCCGCAAGTCAGCGATTTGTTCAGCACCCGCGCACAACTCGTCCAGGAATATGACGGCGAATATCTCGGCCGTTTCGACCGCCACCGCATCGGCTTTCAGATGATGATGGAAAGGCCGCTCGGGATCGGACCGATGGTGTTCGGCACCATCTTTCCGGAAGACGAGCACAATATCTGGCTGAAGACGCTGACGACCTATGGCTGGCTCGGCTTCGTCTCCTACGTGTCGCTACTCGTGTGGACGCTTTACCTCGGCCTCAAGAACCTTCTCAGGGATCGGCCCTGGCAGCCTTATCTGATGATCGCCTGGATCTGCATCATCGGCCACGCGGTCATCGGCAACGTAATCGACATCGACCATTGGCGGCATGTCTATCTTCTCTTCGGCATCGTCTGGGGGTGCGCTGCGCTCGAACATCGCTACCGGTATAATTTCGCCGGCCAAAGCGCGGCTTAAGTACTTGAGAAGGGCGGCATTCGCGCTAACTTCCAAGCATGATCACAGGAATGCAGATACGCGGCGCGCGCGCCATGACTGGGATGAGCATCGATGAGCTTGCCTCTGCCTCGGGCCTGACGCCAGAAGCTATAGAGGCACTCGAAGACGGCGACGGAACGGGCGAGCCCGGCGCATTCCTTGCCGCCAAGCACGCGCTGGAAGCAGCCGGCGTGATCTTTATCGCAAGCGGCAATCAGGACGAAGGCGGCCCCGGCGTGCGTCTGCGGGCGCGCTCGTTAAGCGACGACGGCATCCGCCCCGAAAACCTCAACGCTGCCAATGACGACTGACGGTGGCCGTGCAGGGAACCAACGGGATCTTCACGCGTTTTTCCTTCGATATCAAAACGTTGGGGAAAACATCTTGAACCGCAGCAATGGTCTCTATTTCGTCATCGGCGCCTTGGTCGTCGTCATCGTCGGCCTTGGCGCGTATATTTTCAATGAGGAACGCAAGCCCGATGGCATCGAACTCCGCATCGGCCAGAACGGCATTTCCGTCGAGGAGAAGTGAGGGCTAGAAATAGGCTTTCGCAAGGGCTGCGAGTTTCGTGCTGTCCTTGGCGCCCTGGCGATAGAGCTGGATGATCAGCGCGCCGAGGTGCTCGGCTTCGGGCGTATTGCGGCTTAGTCCCCTCGCCTTGCAGACGACATCCAACACTCCGGAAATCACATCCAGGTCCTCCGAAAAGAGCGGCAGATCACGGGGATGAAAAGGTGTATCGAGCATCGAGCCGCACTTCCCATGAGGGCGAAAGCACAACTGCATCATTCGCCAGCCGCCCATCCATGGCCGACGATATAGATAATATGCGCGCCGATTTCCGGCTTGGCAACTGGAACAAATGTCTCGGGGTCGCAGGCTGGTTTGCGGCGCGCCTTCGCCTGTGCCAGGCCCCTGACTGGCGGTTCTGCCTGCTTTTTTTTCATGCCGGTCGAGCTTATGCTTTCCCGCATAAAACAGAGCACCATTTACTTCTTGCGCCAGAGGCGCGCGACACGGAAACGTTGCGCCGTTACGCGACAAAACATTTGAAGGCCGACAGGAATGAGAATTCGACGGACGATTTTGATAGCTGCACTGGCATTATCCGGCTGCACCAGCGGCTCGGAAGGAATCGAGCCGATACGCGGAAGCATCACATATGGGGGCCAGCCAGCGGCGCGGCTTAGCAAATCGCCGCCCGGCTCTGTTCTGCCCCATCAGTTTATCGACCCGACCGGCAGGTGGGTGGAAGAAACCTACATTATTCAACCGGACAGAAGCCTCAAGCTCGTAAGACGGCGTGATGTGGTCGACAGCGCCGATTGAGTAGACACCAGCAAAAGGAAGGCCGGTGCGACACCGGCCTTCCTTGGAAGCACATCGGCTACTTGTTACCGCATATTTCTGCCATGTCGGTCTGGTCGTCGCCGCGGCCAGGAGGTCCGCGCCTTGTCGTACGCAGAGCAATTGCTTTCCACGGAGCCTCCCCAGGTCATGGTCGTGCTGCCGGTTACATTGGGATCAACCGCAGGGGGCGCATTGCTAGTGTTGCCGAAAGGACAATCTTCCCCTTCCTGCACCGATGGCGGCGAATTCGTTGAGCCTGCCGGAGCGCCTTGGCTCTGGGCACTGGAATTGATGGAGGCTCTGGCAAGGTGCGACCAGAGATCTGTGCCATTCCATCGTGCAACGCCTGCGACAATGGGCGTTCGCTGCCAGCTGGCCTTTACACGGGCGAAGACGTTTTCGAAGCGGACTTTGACGATCTTGCACCTCGGGTCGACTGCGACGTTCCAGAACCAGGTGACGCCACCGTCATCGATACCGGCAAGCCAAGCCAGATCGTTCTGCGCGTGCACCGACACCAGAACAGGCTTGATGATGAACATCCGTAAATCGTTGAATCTATAGCTTTTTAACTTTGTTCAGAGCCAAAGTCGCTATTCCAGACAGAAATAGCGGCCAGTCGGACGTTGTCCCACCAGCCGCCTTTTCGGATGCCCAAAAAACTCGTCTGATTAACGAGTAAAAATCTCGGAATGGCCGGATTTGAACCGACGACCCCTTGACCCCCAGTCAAGTGCGCTACCAGACTGCGCTACATTCCGTCACAATGCCTCATTCGGTAGGCTTCAACAATTTCGCTTGGTCCTCATATCGAACCAGCGCCCATTGATCCAGTCAAGTGCGCTATCTGGTTGCGCTACGCCTCGACCTGCCGAAACAGCTTGTTTCGTTTAGTTTTTCGTGTCGCCCAATGCAAGCGGAAAAAGCCATACTGCGCGCAAAAAGCCGATGTGCCACTTAGGCTCCGACAATTCCAATTCCTATGCCGCCGATTGTCTTCACGGTCCATGCCTCGTAGTCCGCAATGGAGAAATGCGGTGTTTGGAAGGGTGTGGCATGTGTCGTGGTAATGACGGTGACATCGGCTCCCGCAGCTTCTCCCGCAAGTATGCCCGCAACCGCGTCTTCGAAGACCAAGCAGCGTTTCGGATCGACACCCAGGCGGCTGGCGCCGAGCAGATAGCATTCCGGGCTGGGCTTGCCTGCCTGGACTTCCTCGCCGGTGACGAGGACTTTCGGCATCGGGATGCCGGCGGCGGCCATGCGTCGCTTGGCGAGTTCAAATGGGGCGGAGGTGACGATCGCCCATCTGTCGGCGGGAATGCCGTTCAGAAAGCGGATTGCGCCGGGGATCTGCACGATACCGTCGACGTCTTCCATTTCCTCGATCAGGAGTTTTTTCGCTTCAAGCACCGGATCCACACCGGGAAGTGCCAGTTGACGGATGGTGTCGCTGGCACGGACGCCGTGTACCGTCTTCAAGAACACTTCCGGCTCGAGGCCGTGATCCTTTGCCCAATCGCCCCAGATGCGCTCGACGACCGCTATGGAGTTAAGGAGCGTGCCGTCCATGTCGAAGAGGAATGCATCGTAGGCTTTGCCGGGTACATTGGGAGACGACACAGGGGAATTCCTTGTGAAATGGGGCTTTGTAAGCAGAAAGGCGGACGGAGATCAGGATGGTCTCTCCCTGTTTTCTCCACCGCACGAATCGTTTCGTGCGATCCTCTCTAAACAGATGCCGGCGGCTTTGCCAAGGTCAGTGCCACGCCAGCGCCAGGAAGCAGGCTGTGACCTTTTCCGGAACAACGGATCCGCGGGGGCGTTTTTCATTAAGGCTGGGTAGGAAAAGGAGATTTGTCCTATGCGCAAGACCATGCTGGCTACGGCAGCCGTAACGCTGACGGTCTGCTCTGCTGCCTTCGCGCAGAGTACGGTAATCGTCGACCCTGCACCCACCGGCTCCATCGTGTTGCCGGGCGAAGTTCGCACGTATGTGATGGAGCAGCAGGTACCTTCTGTCGTCTACGAGGGCGACGTCGTCGTCGGAACGACGCTTCCGGAGACCGTCGAAATCCACGAGGTCCCGGATATGGACGGTTATGCTTATACCGTTGTCAATAATCGCAGAGTAATCGTCGAACCTCAGACGCACCGCGTCATTCAAATCCTGGAGTGATCAGATCAGGCGCGAAGCTTGTAGCTTCGCGCCCATGTTCATCCCAGAAAAGCAGTACAAGATTTCCATTCACAGGAAGCCTTCTAATGTTCTGAGCCACAGCCGGCGATGAACAGCCATCCCGGCGCATGACGCCTGCAGCTGTTTCGCCAGCCGCAAGACGAGCGTTACCGCTGGTATGTTGGATTCGCCTGCCCTCCCTTCGGAACTACGCTTCTTCCGGCGACATTTTCCGTCGGACGCGGCAATGGGGCGTCGATACCGCCGGAGATTGGCGACCTGCGCGTCAGGCCGATCTGGTGATGACCGTCCGGTGTCCGGTCACGGACCGTATTCCTCGGGCGCAAAGATTTTTAGCGCACCTGATCGAGCAGGCGCTTGCATTCCAGAAGATCGTAGAGCGCCTCCTGCAGAAGCGCCCTGTCCTCCTTGCTGACGCTCGACTTGCCGATCGAGACTTCAGACTGATCGTCGTCGCCGGCGACGAAATTAAAGAAGCGGCGGGTAATCGGCGGCTTTGCGCGGCCGACCAGCTGATCCTCCTCCGAAATGCCGACGCGCGGTTCACCCGGGGCGCTGTCTCTGCCACCGGCGGCAAGCGCCTCGACGCTGGCGAGATCGCCTTGCGCGACAGCGACGACGAATTTGTTGCCGTTGGTCTTCAGGAGCTTCTGAACGCCCTTGATCGTATAGCCATGGTCGTAAAGGAGATGCCGAATACCCTTCAACAGATCCACGTCTTCCGGCCGGTAATAGCGGCGCCCACCGCCCCTCTTCATCGGCTTTATCTGAGGAAAGCGCGTTTCCCAAAAACGCAGAACGTGTTGCGGCAGATCAAGGTCGTCAGCGACTTCGCTGATTGTTCGGAAGGCATCGGGGCTCTTGTCCAAGGTCGTACTCCCTACGCGATCACCGGTGGCGGTCCAAACCGCGACTCATCACATTTCAACGGTTTGCGGCGTTGAATTCAAGTCATGTCTTCGCATAGCCCACAAGCGGGAAAGCGCGATTGGAGAAAAATGATCAGGAGGCAGCAATCAGGGACAGGTATTCAACTTATCCCTTGGCACCCTTACATGGCCGGATTTGCGGGCTTCTGTTTGACCTTGCGCAGGGTGTGTGCCTTGAGAATACGGGTCTTCAGGACGTTCGAAGCCTTGAAGGTCATCACCCGGCGGGGCGAGATCGGCACTTCTTCGCCCGTCTTGGGATTGCGGCCGATGCGCTCGTTTTTATCGCGGACCTGGAAGGTGGCGAAGGAGGAAAGTTTGACGGTTTCGCCACGGACGATGGCGTTGCAGATTTCGTCGAGCACGGTCTCGACGAGTTCGGCGGATTCGGTCCTGGAGAGACCGACCTTCCGGAAAACCGATTCCGCCAGGTCTGCTCGCGTCACTGTCTTTCCGGTCATGGTCTCCCCGCCAATTCTACAAAATATTTTTTAAAAGCGAGCAAAGACTATTTGTCTTGCGCCTTACGGTCAAGCTCTTGTTCGTCGCCAGTTTTTTGCGATTCTTCGCCGTCACCAGCGCAGCAGCAATGCACCCCAGGTGAAGCCGCCGCCCATCGCCTCCAGCATCACCAGATCGCCTTTCTTGATGCGTCCATCGCCCGCTGCAGTGGCAAGTGCGAGAGGGATCGAGGCGGCTGAGGTGTTGCCGTGCAGGTCGACGGTGATGACGACCTTCTCGGGGGCGATATGCAGCTTCTTGGCGGAGCCGTCGATGATGCGGCGGTTCGCCTGGTGCGGCACAAGCCAGTCGAGATCTTCGGCGGTCGTACCCGTCGAATCGAAGGCGGCCTGAATCACGTCGGTGATCATGCCGACGGCATATTTGAAGACCTCGCGGCCTTCCATGCGCAGCTTGCCGACGGTGCCGGTGGTGGACGGGCCGCCATCGACGAAGAGTTTCTCCTTGTGGGAGCCATCGGAGCGAAGATGCGCCGTCAGGACGCCGCGATCGGCCGTCGTACCCTCGCCTTCGGCAGCCTCGATCACGATCGCGCCCGCGCCGTCGCCGAAGAGCACGCAGGTGGTGCGGTCGTTCCAGTCGAGGATGCGCGAGAAGGTTTCCGCACCGATCACGAGGGCACGCCTGGCTAGGCCGCCACGGATATAGGCGTCGGCCGTCGTCATGGCATAGACGAAGCCGGTGCAGACCGCCTGCACGTCGAAGGCGAAGCCGTGGTGCATGCCGAGACGGTTCTGGATATTGACCGCCGTCGCCGGGAAAGTGTTGTCCGGCGTCGAGGTGGCACAGATGATGAGATCGATATCAGCAGGCGTCAGCCCTGCCTTGTCGAGCGCCGCACGCGCAGCCCGCTCGCCGAGCGAAGACGTGGTCTCGTCATCGCTTGCGATATGTCGCTGGCGGATGCCGGTGCGCTGGACGATCCACTCGTCAGACGTATCGACGACATCTTCCATCTCGCGATTGGTCATTACGCGTTTCGGAAGTGCGGCTCCGAACCCGCGAACCACTGAACGGATCATTCTGGTTAAACCTCGTTGCTCATGCGGCTTCCGGCCCCATCGGGGGTAACCGCTTGGCATGATATTTCTTGAGATCGTTTTCTATTTTCTGATTGAGGCCATTCTTGGCCATATCATAGCCGACCTCGATGGCAGCAGCGATGCCGTCTGCGTTGGCGCCGCCATGGCTCTTGATGACGATGCCGTTGAGACCAAGGAATACGCCGCCATTGACCTTGCTCGGATCCATTTTTTCACGAAGCATGTCGAATGCGCTCTTGGCAAACAGATAGCCGATCCTGGCAAGCAGCGTACGGGACATCGCGGCACGCAGGTATGCGGCGATCTGTTTTGCTGTGCCTTCGGCGGCCTTCAAGGCGATATTGCCGGAAAAGCCTTCCGTCACGACGACATCGACGGTGCCTTTCCCGATGTCGTCGCCTTCGACGAAACCGGAATATTCGAGCGAATCGATATTAGCCTCGCGAAGCAGCCGGCCTGCTTCCTTGACTTCTTCCTGGCCCTTCATCTCTTCGACGCCGACGTTCAGCAGGCCGATCGTCGGCCGTTCGAGTTCGAAGAGCGCCCGCGCCATAGCGCCGCCCATCAGGGCAAAGTCCATCAGTTGCTGAGAATCAGCGCCGATCGTCGCGCCGACATCGAGAACGATGCTCTCGCCCCGCAGCGTCGGCCAAATGGCTGCAATCGCAGGGCGCTCGATATTGGCCATCGTACGCAGACAGAACTTTGCCATGGCCATTAGCGCGCCGGTGTTTCCCGCGGAAACGGCGACATCAGCGTCGCCCGTCTTCACAGCCTCGATCGAGCGCCACATGGTGGAAATATAGCGGCCGCGGCGCAGCGCCTGGCTGGGCTTCTCGTCCATGCGAACGGCAAGTTCGCAATCGTGGAAGACGGACTTTTCTCTCACCTTCGGAAACGTAGCGAGAACCGGATCGCACTGCTCTTTCAGTCCAAAAAAGACGAAGGAGATATCCGGATGCCTTTCCAATGCTTTCGCGGCACCGGGGATGACAACCTGGGGACCAAAGTCGCCACCCATGAGGTCGAGAGATATTCTGATCACGCGTCCCTGATCCTTTTCTTTCGCCTGAGGGGAGCGAAAATTTCGGCCAAAATACCGGTTTTCCTATCGCTTACAACTGAATTGTGTCAAATACCCCACGGGTTTTCAGTCCTTCTGCCAATCCTTGAGCACCGCAAAGGCAGAAGGCTTCTTATCGTTTTCCCCCGTATCCTCGATATGGCCGGAGAACTCGACACCCTTCTTGCGGGGATAGGGATCGATCGCCAGCGCGGCGAATTCCATCACCACTTCTCCCGCGTCGATCGTGTCGCCGGAGAAGGTTTCAGGCAGGTCCGGCCCGTCAGGATCGAGAACCATTTCGCCGGCGTCATTGGCCGGGTGCCTGGCGAGTTTCGAATTCTCGGGTACGTAGATCTGCTCGAACTGCTCGTCGATATCGGCAGGTACCGGGTCGAGCGTCACCACGCAGGCCTGAACGATCTTTGCCTGCACCCTGCCCTTCACGCGGATGCCATCCTTCTTCCAGCGATTGATCTGCAGGTCCGCACGCAGATCGTCGACGGACAGTACATCCCAACGTTCAGCAAGCGCTTTGCGCTCCTTCTCGTCTGCCTTGAGGTGCACTTCGACAGGGTTTGCGGAGATATGGCCGACCTTGACGAGGTAAGAAAATGGAATGTCGTCGTTGCGATGTTTCATGGCGTCCTCCTTACGCTGCCTGTGGCAGCGTCGCCGAGCCGGTGGCGATCCGGTCTTCGGACTGGGCCGACAGATCGGCTTCGGCGTCAAACATCCAGTTGGCAAGCGCCGTCATTTCGTAAGCGTCGGTGGCTTGCGGATGGATGTTGCGGTTAAGGGCTGCGGCAAGGGCCGCCCGGTCGCCGGTGTCCATTGCCGCCGAATAGGATTCGAGACGTCCGTAGAACATGCCGGCAAGCTTCTTCATGCGTTTCGGCACCCCGTTGTCGCTGATACCGAGTTCGCGGATCGAATGGTCGATATCCTCAAAGAAGGCATCGACGATCTCCTGAGCAATCTCCTGTCCGCTGGATCCGGCGGAGCGTGTGCGGCGGAAGAAGAGGATCATCACCAGCGACAGCATCTCGAAACGGCCCATCACGGTGTCCGGAACATGCATGGTCTCGTAGAATTCCGGCATACGGGCTGCGGCAGTCAATACCGAATACTGCCGTTCGACGATCGCCTGATTGTTGTTTTTCTTGCGAAAGAGCCCGAAGATCATTGTTTCTTCCGGAAAAGCCTCGTTCTTCACGCGGAGTTGCGTGGGCCGTGTTGCATGATTTCGAAAGCTGGTTTACCGAAGCAGGCGCGAATTGCAATGCCGAAGGTGGCCACTTTCGGGACAGTGCCCTTATCGGCTCGATGTCGGGGAGTTGGGAGTATTCGACCCCGGAAAGGCCACAAAGGTTTTGCATCAGCGGTGATTGCAGGGCCGGAAAGCTGCCTATCGATACCTCAAGGGAGTAGATGTCGTTGAAGAAACGGTATTTCAAGTCTGACATAAAATTCTTCAGCAACGCAGCCATCGCCATCATGATTGCCTCAGCAGGCCTCACAGGTTGCCAAACAGGAACAGTGCTTAACGGCGGCTATATTGTCGACGAGCAATCTCTCAATCTCGTTCCGGAAGGCTCTAGCCGCGAACAGGTGCTTCTGTCGCTCGGCACGCCTTCGACGACGGCAACGTTCGACACCGAGGTCTTCTATTACATCTCGCAGAAGCGCACGCGCTCCGTCGCCTTCCAGAAACTGAAGGTCGTCGACCAGAGTGTGCTTGCGATCTACTTCGACAAGGACGGCGTCGTCACGCGCCGCGCGAATTACACCCTCCAGGACGGCAAGGTCTTCGACACGATTTCGCGCGTGACCCCGACCGGCGGCCGCGAACTGACCTTCCTGCAGCAGATTCTGGCAGGCGGCGCGGGCGGTGCAGCAAAGAGCCTGTTCGGAACGCCTTCAGGCAACCCGCAGAATCCTGCAAGTATCCGATGAATGCGCGACCCAACAAAGAAACCCGCCGGATCGCTCCGGCGGGTTTCTTCTTTGTCTCTATGCGTTTGATCAGGCCAAGACCGCCAAGAGCAGCAAGGCGACGATATTGGTGATCTTGATCGCCGGATTGACGGCCGGACCTGCGGTATCCTTGTAAGGATCGCCGACCGTGTCGCCGGTGACGGAGGCCTTGTGTGCGTCCGAGCCCTTCATGTGGCGGACGCCGTCCTTGTCGACGAAGCCGTCCTCGAAGGACTTCTTCGCGTTGTCCCATGCACCGCCGCCGGACGTCATCGAGATGGCGACGAACAGGCCGTTGATAATGACACCGAGGAGCGACGCGCCGAGTGCGGCGAAGGCCGAGGCCTTGGAGCCGGAGACCAGCAGAACACCGAAATAAACGACGATCGGAGCCAGGACCGGCAATAGCGAGGGGATGATCATCTCGCGGATTGCGGCCTTGGTCAGAAGGTCGACGGCCTTGCCGTAGTCCGGCTTTTCCGTTCCCTGCATGATGCCCGGCTTTTCCTTGAACTGACGGCGCACTTCCTCGACGATTGCGCCGGCGGCGCGGCCGACGGCCGTCATGGCGATACCGCCGAAGAGGTAGGGAATGAGCCCACCGAAGATCAAACCAGCCACCACATAGGGGTTGGAGAGATCGAATGAAATCTCCCCTATGCCTGCGAAGTAGGGAAACTTGTCGCCATTTGCCGCAAAATATTTGAGGTCATAGGAATAGGCCGCAAAAAGCACCAGCGCGCCGAGACCGGCAGAGCCGATCGCGTAGCCTTTGGTAACGGCTTTCGTCGTATTGCCGACGGCGTCGAGCGCGTCCGTCGACTTGCGGACCTCCGGCGGCAGATGGGACATTTCGGCAATGCCACCGGCATTGTCGGTCACGGGACCGAAGGCATCGAGCGCAACGATCATGCCGGCAAGGCCGAGCATGGCGGTGACGGCGATGCCGGTGCCGAAGAGGCCGGCGAGCTGGTAGGTGCCGATAATGCCCGCGACGATGACGATCGCAGGCAGCGCCGTCGATTCCAGCGAGACCGCAAGCCCCTGGATGACGTTAGTGCCGTGACCGGTCACGGATGCCTGGGCGATCGAGTTGACCGGGCGTTTGTTGGTGCCAGTATAATATTCGGTGATGACGACAATGAGCGCCGTTACCAAGAGGCCGACGAGGCCGCAGAAGAAGAGATTGGTACCGGTAACATCCACACCGCCGGCCTGTCCGAGCGACCCCCAGCCCACCGTCAACGATGTTGCAGCGCCTAGACCGACAATCGACAGGAGGCCGGTGACGATAAGGCCCTTATAGAGTGCGCCCATGATCGAGCCGTTGGTTCCAAGCTTGACGAAAAAGGTACCGACGATCGAGGTGAGGATGCAGGCGCCGCAGATTGCCAGCGGATAGACCATCGCCGACTGCAGGATCGGTGCCCCGGCAAAGAAGATTGAGGCGAGAACCATGGTCGCGACGACGGAAACGGCATAGGTCTCGAAAAGGTCTGCGGCCATGCCGGCGCAGTCGCCGACATTGTCGCCGACATTATCTGCGATCGTGGCCGGGTTGCGCGGATCGTCTTCCGGAATGCCTGCCTCGACCTTGCCGACGAGATCCCCGCCGACATCGGCACCCTTGGTGAAGATGCCGCCGCCCAGACGAGCGAAGATCGAGATCAGCGAGGCACCGAAGCCGAGCGCGACAAGCGCATCGATGACTTCGCGCGAACCGCTTTCATGGCCGAGCAGGCCGGTTAGGATGAAATAATAGATGGATACGCCGAGCAGCGCCAAACCGGCGACGAGCATGCCGGTGATGGCACCGGATTTGAAGGCGATATCGAGGCCGGCCGAGAGGCTGTGCGACGCGGCCTGCGCCGTGCGGACGTTGGCGCGAACGGAGACGTGCATGCCGATAAAGCCGGCTGCACCGGAAAGCACGGCGCCGATCAGAAAGCCGATGGCGGCCATGCCGGAGAGAAGCAGCCAGGCTGCAATGAAAACAACGATGCCGACGACCGCAATCGTCTTGTACTGGCGCATGAGATAGGCCTGCGCGCCTTCACGGATATAACCCGCGATTTCCTGCATGCGGCTGTTCCCCTGATCGGCCGCCAGCACCGAGCGGGTTGCCCAGATTGCATAAACTACCGAGAGCAGACCGCATGCAATTACGCATAAAAGAATTATCATTTCGCTCTTTCCTCCAAAAGTGCCGGAGCACTCCTCCCTCCGGCCACGAATGCAGCCGAATCGTCTTCTCTCCACGGAAACGCTCTAGCTTTGCGTGCGGAGATTGCGGGGTGGGAAACACGACGTCAAGACCGCAAGGGACGAAAACCCTTGCAGCGCAGCGTAAAGGGCGAAATGGTCCGATAGCGGACGGAAGGCTTACTTCTTCATTTCGCCGCGCACCTGTTTGGCGATGCGGTCGAGCACGGCATTGACGAGCTTCGGCTCGTCATCCTCGAAGAAGGCCCGGGCGATCTCGACATATTCCGTAACGATCACGGCCACCGGCACGTCTTTGCGGTCGAGAAGTTCGAAAACGCCGGCGCGCAGGATCGCGCGCACGGTGCTGTCGAGGCGCGACAACGCCCAGTCGTCCTGCAGGGCTGAGGCGATCAAAGGATCCAGACGAAGCTGCTCGCGCACCACGCCGGAAACGATGGAACGGAACCACGCGGCATCGGCCTTGAGATAGGTCTCGCCGTCGATTTCTTGACCGAGGCGGTGAGCCTCATATTCGGCGACGATTTCCAGAACACCGGTGCCGCCGATATCCATCTGGTAGAGCGCCTGAACAGCAGCCAGACGCGCAGCGCCGCGCTGGTTTGCCGTCTTTACCTGACGCTCCGGATTTTCACTAGTCATTCGTATGCACCCAGTTTCTTCTTCAGCTCGATCATCGTGAGAGCTGCGCGAGCGGCAAAGCCGCCCTTGTCCTTGTCCGAGCGGCGGGCGCGTGCCCAAGCCTGCTCATCGTTTTCGACCGTCAGGATGCCGTTGCCGATGGCAAGGGATTCGCTGACGGCGAGATCCATCAATGCGCGGCAGGATTCGTTCGACACGATGTCGAAGTGGTAGGTCTCGCCGCGGATGACCATGCCGAGAGCGACATAGCCGTCATATTGCGTGCCGCCATTGTCGGCGCCGTCAAGCGCCATGGCAATCGTCGGCGGAATCTCCAGGGCTCCTGGAACGGTGACGATATCGTAGCTCGCGCCGGCTTCCTTGAGCGCGAAGGTTGCCCCTTCCAGAAGGGCGTCGGCCATGTCGTCGTAGAAGCGGGCTTCGACGATCAAAATATGGGGAGCGTTATCTCGCGCCATGCATCACCTTCGGTTTCTGAGGACTTTGCCATTTGGCAGGCCGCGGTCAAAACATGCCTTTCGATGAATGGCAAGCAAATTCGGATCATGGCCGGAAATCTCTGCGACAGGATCGCAGAAATATACGCCCGCCGTTTGCCATGCACGCTCGCAAGCACCTTGAAAACGGCAAATCGAAGGCAATCGTTGTGAACAATTTGTAATGTTATTTCAGGCGTTTAGCTATTGATTCCACGCTGTGGCCGACCCAACTCAACAAGCGTAACGCCGACGATCCCCTGCACGACAGCCGACCGTCATAGCAGATGAAAGGATACCATCATGAACCGCGTTGCCACAATCGCCATCGTTTCCGCCTTCTCCTCCCTCGCGCTTGCCGGCGTCAGCCGCGCGGAAAGCTTTGGCATGAACAGCCCATCGGGCATCGAACAGACGCTCCGCAATTTCCGGGGTAACGACTTCACCGTAAAGCATTTCTACAACTGGCACGACGCAAGCCCCGAAGAATATGGTCCGCGCTCCGCTGCGCCACGCTCGGCACAGGATGTGCGCCAGATTCAGGCATCGATCGACGCCAACAAGATGCTGACGCGCAAGCTCGGCAATGACGGCGTCAATGTCCGCAACGTCATCAATGCCGAACAGGCGGCCGATGGCAGCATTACCTTCTATACCGACTGATGGGGCGCAGGGCGGCGCAGATCGCTGCGCCGCCCTGCCCGACAATTCCGCTGACGCCTATTGAAAACCATCCGGAATTGATGGTCTCTTCGTCCCTGCAAAAGGGGAGAAGACATGCCACGTGAGATTAAACCGGTTCTCAATGTTGCCGACCTGACGCTGGAGCGGTGGCAACAGGGCGCGATCTACGAGGGCGCCGACATATCCTTCGGCCGCCTGCTTGGCCTTTCCAATCTCGGGATCAGCTACAACGAGGTGCCGCCCGGCAAATCGAGCTGTCCGTTCCACAATCACCATGTCGAGGATGAGCTGTTCTTCGTGATCGAAGGAACAGGAGAATACCGTTTTGGAAGCGAACGTTACCCGATCAGGAAAGGCGACACGCTCGGCGCACCTGCCGGCGGGAAAGAAACAGCACATCAGATCCTCAATACCGGTAATACGACGCTGATTTATCTCGGCATCTCCACGATGGCGAAGACGGAGATCGTCGAATACCCGGATTCCCAAAAATTCCTCGCCAAGACAAATCATGACGTCGGGCGCTTCCGCTTCATCGGGCGCGCGGAGAACGATCTCGACTACTGGGACGGCGAAGCAGGCGCGTGAGACAGGTGTTCAGGGAAACGATATCCATGATGATTAATGTTCCGACCATCGAAACGGAGCGGTTGATTCTGCGACCGCACCGGCTCGACGATTTCGATGCCTACATAGACTTATGGGCCGACGAGGATGTCGTTCGCTATATCAGCGGCGTGCCATCGACGCGCGAGCAGACATGGTCCCGCCTCATAAGGGCGAGCGGCATGTGGCACCATATGGGTTTCGGCTTTCTGATCATCGAGGAAAAGCAAAGCGGGCGGCTGATCGGCGAAGCAGGCTTCCACGAAGCCCGACGCGAGATGTCTCCATCCATCGAGGAAACACTGGAAACCGGATGGGTATTGCTGCCTTGCGCACACGGACGGGGTTATGCGACAGAAGCGCTCACGGCGCTGATCGCATGGGCTGACTGTCATTTCCCCGGCAAGGAGATGACCTGCATCGTTAGCCCGGAAAACGCGGCTTCGCTACGCGTCGCCGAAAAGCTCGGCTTCCGCGAGGTGGCACGTACCGATTATCACGGCGAAATCATTCTGCTCTCGCGGCAGGGAATTCAGCCAGCCTAGCTGCATAGCGCGCCATCGTATCGACCTCGAAATTCACGAAATCGCCGGCGCCTCGCTCGCCCCACGTCGTGACTTCCAAGGTATGGCGAATGAGAAGCACGTCGAAATCCGTGCCTTCGACGGCGTTGACCGTCAGCGACGTACCATCGAGCGCTATCGAGCCTTTGGGCGCCACGAACTTCGCGAGATGCTCCGGCGCGCGCAGACGGAAACGGGTCGCATCGCCTTCCGTAGTCACCGACAGGATTTCTGCCTTGCCGTCGACATGCCCGGAGACGATGTGGCCGCCGAGTTCGTCACCGATCTTCAGGGAACGCTCTAGATTGACGCGCGTGCCTTCCTTCCAGCTTGCAAGCGTCGTGAGCCTTAGTGCCTCTTCCCAGGCCTCCACCTCGAACCAACGCCCATTGCTGCCTTCGGCCGGCAGGCCGGTCACCGTCAGGCAGATGCCCGAATGGGAAATCGACGCGCCCATATCGATGGTCTTGGGGTCGTAACTGCTCGCGACGCGGAGCTTTACACCCTCGTTCATGGGAGAAATGGATTCGATCGTGCCGATATCGGTGACAATTCCGGTGAACATCAAAATTCTCTTTCGTATTCGTCCAGCCGGTCGTCGCCGAACATGAATGTGCCTCTATGGGCAAAACCGGATGGCATATCGGTCTTCGTCAAAGGCGATTCAATACCGCCCTCGCCGATGATGAGTTGGCCTTGGTAAAGCTGGATCCGATCGACGAGACCGGCGTCGAGGAAAAGCCGCGCCGTCTTCGCACCGCCTTCGACGAGCAGCGAGGAAATGCCGCGCGAGGCGAGCGCCGGAAGCAGCACTTCGGGATGGTAAGGATGGCAGTAGAGGATTTCGACGCCTGCAGCCCGCAGGGCGTCGGCGCGAGCCTCACCCCCCACTGCGCTGCCGGGCGTCTCCCCCGTTAGCGGAGGGATCGGCAGGTTGCCGCAGCTCGCTTCTACTGGCACCTCGTCAGTGGTGGCGTCGGTCGCAACGGAAGAATGCTGGCGAGCGCTCACCCTATCTATTTCGCTCCTTGTAGGAGAGATGTCCGGTAGGATAAAGGGAGGTGCCTCGCCTGCAACGGCAATGGTCGGCACCTCTCGTGCTGAACGTACAAGTTTACTGCCGAGCGGCAAATCAAGCCGCGGATCAAGCACGACACGCACCGGCGACAGCGATTGCAGGCCCGGCAAGCGCACCGTCAGTTCCGGGTCGTCGGCGATCGCCGTGCCGATGCCGACGAGGATGGCGTCGGTTTTGGCGCGGAGCGCCTGGACCTGCGCGCGGGCGAGAGGACTGGTGATGGCGATCTGTCCCTCGCCTTTGCGGCCGATCATGCCGTCGGCGGAAACGGCAAGCTTCAGAGTCACATATGGCCGGTTCTTCGTCTGCCGGGTGAGATAGCCGGCAAGCGAGCGCCTGCCCTCGTCTTCCAGTACGCCGGTATCAACCTCGATGCCGGCTTCGCGCAGAAGCGCGATTCCGCCGCCGGAGACGCGCGGATCGGGATCGGTCACGCTGATGACGACGCGCGCGACACCAGCGGCAATCAGCGCTTCGGCGCAGGGCGGCGTCTTGCCGTGATGGGAGCAGGGTTCGAGCGTCACATAGGCGGTGGCGCCGCGCGCCAGTTCGCCTGCCTCGGTGAGCGCCTGCGGCTCGGCATGCGGGCGCCCGCCGATCGCCGTCGTGCCGCGGCCGACGATTTCGCTGTCCTTGACGATGACGCAGCCGACGGAAGGATTTGTGGAGGTCTGGCCGAGATGCAGAAGGCCAAGACGGATTGCCTCGGCCATGAAACGCTTGTCATGCGGCCCGGCGCTCAAGGCTCAGGTCTCCAAAGTGTCGCGGCTGATCTTGGCGTTGATTTCGGAGATGACCTTTTCGAAATCCTCGGCATGCGAGAAATCCCGGTAGACCGACGCATACCGAACAAAGCCAACGTCATCGAGACTCTTGAGAGCTTCCAGCACCTGAAGGCCGATGGCCTCTGAGCTGATTTCGACCTCCCCGGAGCTTTCGAGGCGGCGCACAATGCCGGAAACAGCCCTTTCGATGCGGTCACGGTCGACCGGACGCTTGCGCAGCGCGATCTCGAAGGACCGCACCAGCTTGTCTCGGTCGAAAGGCACCTTGCGGCCGGTCTTCTTGACGACCATCAGCTCGCGCAGTTGCACGCGCTCGAAAGTCGTGAAGCGGCCGCCGCAATCGGGACAGATCCGTCTGCGGCGGATGGACGTATTGTCCTCCGCCGGACGTGAATCCTTGACCTGGGTGTCTTCCGATCCGCAGAATGGGCAGCGCATGCGCTATCCTTAGCCGATGTAGTCGTACATTGGGAAGCGGCCGGTAAGGTCGACCACCTTGCCACGAACAGCTGCTTCGACTGCAGCGTTGCCTTCATCGGAATTGGCGACCTTCAGGCCGTCGAGAACCTCAACGATGAGGTTGCCGATTTCCTTGAATTCCGCTTCCTTGAAGCCGCGCGTCGTGCCAGCCGGAGCGCCGAGACGGACGCCGGAGGTGACGAAGGGCTTTTCCGGATCGAAGGGAATGCCGTTCTTGTTGCAGGTGATGTAGGCGCGCCCGAGCGCTGCTTCGGCGCGCTTTCCCGTCGCGTTCTTCTTGCGAAGATCGACGAGCATCAGGTGGTTGTCGGTACCGCCGGAGACGACATCGAGTCCGCCTGCCATCAGCGTCTCGGCAAGCGCCTTAGCGTTCTTGACGATCTGCGCGGCGTAGTCCTTGAATTCCGGCTGCAGCGCTTCGCCGAAGGCAACGGCCTTGGCGGCGATGATGTGCATCAGCGGACCACCCTGGAGGCCCGGGAAGACAGCCGAGTTGAACTTCTTCGCCAGATCCTCGTCGTTCGTCAAGATGACGCCGCCGCGCGGGCCGCGAAGCGACTTGTGAGTCGTGGTCGTTGCGACGTGGCAGTGCGGGAACGGCGACGGATGCTGGCCGCCGGCAACGAGGCCGGCTATATGAGCCATGTCAACCATGAGATAGGCGCCGACGGAGTCGGCAATTTCGCGGAAACGCTTCCAGTCCCAGACACGGGAGTAAGCGGTGCCACCTGCGATGATCAGCTTAGGCCTGTGCTCTTCGGCCTTGCGGGCGACGTCGTCCATGTCGAGCAGGTTATCGCCTTCGCGAACGCCGTAGGACACCACGTTGAACCACTTGCCGGACATATTGACCGGCGAACCGTGCGTCAGGTGACCGCCCGAGTTGAGGTCAAGGCCCATAAAGGTGTCGCCCGGCTGCAGCAGCGCCAGGAAGACCGCCTGGTTCATCTGCGAGCCGGAATTCGGCTGGACGTTGGCGAAGTTGACGCCGAAGAGCTTCTTGGCGCGTTCGATCGCCAGTTCCTCAGCAATATCGACGAACTGGCAGCCGCCGTAGTAGCGCTTGCCCGGATAACCTTCCGCATATTTGTTCGTCATGATGGAGCCCTGGGCTTCCAGCACCGCGCGGGAAACGATGTTCTCCGATGCGATCAATTCGATCTCATGCCGCTGGCGGCCGAGTTCCTTTTCAATCGCGCCGAAGATATCCGGATCGGTGTCGGCAAGCGAGCGATTGAAGAAGGTCTGCGTGGAAGCATTTGTCATGGGCGGGCTCCTCAACTGGAATGCGCGAAGGTATTAGCGTTCCGCCCTGCCGAGGGCAATACGAAGAACGACATTTGCTGGGCAATCTACGCGCACGAGTGTCGTGGGCTGGCATGTTGTCGTGGGATGCCCCTTACCCTAATCCTCTCTTCGCCAGCTTGGAGGGGACGTGCCTCACAAAACTTAGAGATTAAATCGAAGCGTTGCGACATATCCCCTTCGCCTTGTTTACCGCAAGGAGGTCCCGGCAAGCGGATGAAGGGCAACCGCTGGCAAAGAAAAAACCGCGCCTTCCAGCGCGGTTTCCCAATTTATAAGCAGGAAGTTTACTGAACCGGCTGTTCCATCCCAGCGGTCGTGTCGAGCGCAAGCTCGGCGTTGCCGTCCATCTGGTAGATGTCGTCGCGGAACTGCACGAGGCCATCCGGCATGCCCCAGGCGGAGATGTAGACGAAATAGACCGGGATTTCCTCGGCGAGCGTGATCGGCGTGTTGACCCGGCTGGCGATCACCTGCTCCATCTGCTGACGCGACCACGGCGGGGTGTCGCGCAGCAGCCAAGTCGTCAGGTCACGGACGTTCTGGACGCGGACGCAGCCGGACGACTCAAAGCGCATCAGCTTGTTGAACAGGCCCTGCTGCGGCGTGTCGTGCATGTACTCGCCGTTCTTGTTATGGAAATTGATCTTCGCCGAAGCCATGGCGTTGATCTTGCCCGGATCCTGACGGAACATCAGGTTCGGCGCCTCGCCATTCCAGTCAATCGTTTCCGGGGCGACTTCGTTGCCCTTGCCGTCAATCAGGCGAATGGCGTTCTTCTCGAGATAAGTCGGATCCTTGCGCATCAGCGGCATGATGTCCTTCTCGACGATCGAGCGCGGCGCAGTCCAATAAGGATTGAGGATGACCTCGTAGATCTTCGAGTTGACGATATGCGTCGGGCGGCTGATACGTCCGACGACGGCCGCATGACGTGTCGCCACGCTGCCGTCCTCGACCGCCTCGACATAGGCGGCCGGAATATTGACCATGACATGGCGGCGGCCGAGATCTTCCGGGAAGGTCTGCAGGCGGATGAGGTTGGTGTTCAACTGCTGCAGGCGCACATCAACCGGAATGTTCATCGCCTTCAGCGTAAATTCGCCGATGACGCCGTCTGACGGAAGGCCGTGACGAGCCTGGAAGCGCTTGACCGCACCATCGACATAGGAATCGAAGGCGGAAGACATGCCTGCTTCGCGCGGCAGGTCGCCGGTGATGGCAAGGCGCTGGCGCAGAGCCTGAACGGAAGGATCCGTCACGCCAAGCTGGAGACGCAGGCCAGCCGGATTGACCTCAGGCCAACCGCCTGCGGAGGCGATCTGCTGATACTCCATGATCGCCTGCTGGATGCTCGGAACAGATTGCGGGCTGAGGATCGGGGTATTGGAGACGGCGGCACTCGCCGTACGCGAGGCAGCCTTGGCATCGAACTGGTCATCCCAGGCGCCGCGGCGTGGTGCGTTGATCAGCGCATCGAGCGCGGACTGCGCAAATGCCGGGGCGGCGATTGCGCTGGCGCCGACGGTTGCCGCAGATGCAAGAAAGGCGCGGCGCGAAAGAGCTTCAATTCGGTTTTTCTTCGACATAATCCCAACCACTCAATGCCGCAGCTTGAAAGGAAAACCGCGGGCTTTGCGATTCACTGCGCCACGGCGCAGATCACTACCATTCCGTTTTCCGGCGCATCACAGATTTTCCGCGCCTGGCCATCACAAGATTGCGAGCCGGAAGCACGAACGACTGTGAACTACCATATGAAAAGCGCCGCTTGCCGTGCATGTCCGCTGTCATACCAATATGGCCAATTCGTGTCGCCGACGTCCAATATGCCTACCGATGGTCGGGAGCGGCACGGACGAAACCATATCGATCCGTCGTAAACGGTGCTGGTTAATAACGGCTAAAAAACGGCCTGAATACAGGCCGCTGTGCTTGGGTGCGATGCGTTGCAAAGATGACACGCTTGGCACCCGGAACGGCAAAACCGGACGCGCAGGGACGCATCCGGCTTTCTTCGACCTTGGAGGAGGTCTGTTACCTTAGAGCCGGTAAAGGATCTGGTCGTTCCAGAAGCGGTCGAGACGCTGCAGGAGCTTGTTCATCTGGGTGAACTCGTCCGTGCCGATGCCGCCGACCTTGTCGATCGAGGCGATGTGGCGCTCGTAGAGCTTGGCGACTGTTTCGGCGACCTCAGTGCCGGTTTCCGTCAGGCTGATGCGGACGGAGCGGCGGTCGATGCGCGAACGCTGGTGGTTGATGAAGCCGAGATCGACCAGCTTCTTGACGTTGTAGGACACGTTCGAGCCGAGATAGTAGCCACGCGAGCGCAGCTCGCCGGCGGTCAGCTCGGAATTGCCGATGTTGAAAAGGAGCAGAGCCTGGATGGCGTTGACGTCGTTGCGGCCCTGACGGTCGAACTCGTCCTTGATGACATCCAGAAGGCGGCGGTGAAGACGTTCAACAAGGTGAAGGGATTCCATGTAAAGATCACGGATGTCCTGGTCCTGCTGATCACGGAAGTTCGATGCCGCCTGCGGCTTGATTTTCGTATTCATGATGACTGCCTCACTGTTTTGTTTGGCGGTGTTGGTTTTCTTCCCGCCTTGAGACAGACCCTATCGAATACAAATAAAATTCTACTTAAACTGCAGGCTTAACAGCACCTTACCGGAAACCCCGCGTTGTATCAGGGTAAATCAACGCTTACTTTGCGGCGCTGGCGGCGTTTCTCCAGCCAGAGCGCCAGGCGGAAAACCAGATAGACCAACGCAACCGCGCCATGCATCAGTAGGATGAGCCGGTTGGAGCCGAAGGTCTGCGGCAGCAGGCCATACATCAGGATTTGTCCGCCTGCGGCGAGCACCCAAACGACCGGGCCCCAGGATACCGTCAGCCAGAGGCCGAGCGAAGCGACGGGGAAGAGAACGGCAAGGCTGGTGGCTGCAACTTTCCACGGCAAGCTCAGAAGATCGAAGCGCCCTGCCCCCACCAGCGAATAGCCAACAAGCATCGCCCAATATTGCAGGCCGAACCAGAAGCAGGAGATCGCGACCAGCCTCAGGAAGAGGATGAACAGGATGTCTATCAGCGACCGCTTCGGCATCGTCGGAGAATCATTTTCCATGGCGCAGACCTTAGGGTTCCCGTTGCGGCTCCACCAGCGGCGGATACGCCGCGGCCATTCGCCCGGTTTGGTTTTCCGGTCCGTCATGATAATGAGCGAACCAAGAAATGGAATGGCCAGGGACGAAAGACAATGCAGGACAAAACGCACCTCGTCGACGAGATCACCGGACACCGCCGCATGCGCCGCAACCGCAAGGCGGACTGGACGCGCCGGCTGGTGCAGGAAAACCGGCTGACGGTGGACGACCTGATATGGCCAGTCTTCGTGATCCCCGGTTCCGGCATCGTGGAACCGATCCCCGCCATGCCCGGCGTCAACCGCATGAGCATCGACAAGCTGGCGGATGCAGCCAGGGAAGCGGCTGACCTCGGCATCCCGGCAATAGCAACCTTCCCGAACATCGACGTGGCACTACGTGACGAAACGGGCTCGAACAGCCTGGAAGCCAACAATCTCATCAATCAGGCGACGATCGCCATTAAGAAAGCCGTTGCGAACATCGGCGTGATCACCGACGTGGCGCTCGACCCTTTCACCAGTCACGGCCATGACGGCATCCTGCACGGTGGCGAAATCGTCAACGACGAGACCGTCGATCAGGTGGCGCGCGCCGCCGTCATGCAGGCTGATGCCGGTTCCGATATCATTGCCCCGTCGGAAATGATGGACGGCCGCATTGGCGCGATCCGCCGGGCGCTCGATGCCGCAGGGCACCAGAATGTCGGGATCATGAGCTATGCGACCAAGTTCGCGTCGGCATTCTACGGGCCCTATCGCGAGGCGATTTCAACCGGCGGCCTTTTGAAGGGTGACAAGAAGACCTACTATATCGATCCTTCCAATGGCACCGAGGCGATCCGCGATGCAGCACTCGATGTCGAAGAGGGTGCTGACATGCTGATGGTCAAGCCCGGCCTGCCCTATCTCGACATCTGCTGGCGGATGAAAGAGGCCTTCGGACTGCCGACCTTCGCCTATCAGGTTTCCGGCGAATATACGCAGATCAAGGCTGCCGCGATGAACGGCTGGATCGACGGCGAACGGGCGATGCTGGAAACGCTGCTTGCCTTCAAGCGCGCCGGCTGCGACGGGATCCTGACCTATTTCGCGATCGAGGTCGCCAGACTGCTGGCAAAACGCTGATCTTCACGCATTATTGTATCTCCGGCGGCCGACCCCATATCAGTGGCATCGATTTCCAAAGGAGACCGCAGATGAGCCTTAACCCGAAACCGCTTTATGCCGCACCGGAAGACTGGCGCGCCTATAGCGGCACGCTGAGCCGGCGAGTCTTCGCGTTCATTCTCGACTACATCATCGTGCTGCTGCTCTGCATTCCCGCGGCCGTCGTGCTGTTTTTTCTGTCGATTCTGACGCTCGGCCTCGGTTTCTTTCTCTATCCGGCGCTCTTCGTGCTGGTTGCCGGCCTTTATTTCGGCTTGACGGTCGGCGGGCCGAGCCAGGCTTCGCCCGGCATGCGGGCGATGGGGATCGCAATCGTGCGTGTCGATGGCCGCCCGATGGATTTCCTTTTGGCGATCGCTCATCTGGCGCTATTCTGGATCCTTAATTCGCTATTGACGCCGCTGATTCTGCTGGCTGGCCTTTTTACCGAGCGCAGCCGGCTGATTCACGACCTGCTTGTCGGCACGGCTACCGTTCGCACCGACTGAGGTGGCAAATAAAATCCGCCGCCGGCCTTTGCCGTCCGGCCCGCGGCGCCATATCAAAAAAGAACAGAAGATTGATAGCGCGGATACACCGGCCGCGCTGTTGACGTTTTCTATTCTTAGTTCATGCTGTCATAAAATAGTCAGTGCGAAAGGACATTTCCCCGGCAGATGAATACGCAGGCCTCGCCATCACCGCAGTTTTATCTGACGGCTCCGGCTGCATGTCCGTATTTGCCGCATGAGATGGAGCGTAAGGTCTTCACGCATCTCGTCGGTCCGCGCGCTGCAGAAATGAACGACATCCTGACACAAGGCGGCTTCCGCCGTTCGCAGAACATCGCCTACCGCCCCGCCTGCGAAGCCTGCCGCGCCTGCGTTTCGGTGCGTATCCTCGCGCAGGAGTTCCAGCTGACGAATTCGATGAAACGGGTGCTCGCCCACAACGTCGACGTCATTGCGACCGAATTTCCGGCGCAGCCTTCCAGCGAGCAGTATTCACTCTTCCGCCGCTATCTCGACGACCGTCACCAGCAAGGCGGCATGTCCGACATGACCGTGCTCGACTATGCGATCATGGTGGAAGATACGCATGTGAACACCAAGATCATCGAATACCGCAAACGCGAGGAAGGTTCGGGCCTGGAGACCCGTCCGCGCGGCGAGCTCCTGGCCGCCGCGCTGACCGACACGATGAGCGACGGCCTTTCCATGGTCTATTCCTATTTCAACCCCGAATATGACAAGCGCTCGCTCGGCACCTTCATGATCCTCGATCATGTGAAGCGCACAAAGGCGCTCGGCCTTCCGCATGTCTATCTCGGCTACTGGGTTCAGGGATCGCGCAAAATGGATTACAAGACGCGCTTCCAGCCGCAAGAGCACCTGACGCCGCGCGGCTGGGAACGCTTCGATCCCTCCACGATGCCCGAAAGCACGCACGACTAAATGTCCCTTCCTACCCTTTCCGGTCACCGGAAGGGCCTTGCCCTGACGTCAATCGGTGGCCTGGCCCTTTCCATGGACATTCCGCTCGCGCGACTCGCCGAAGGAAAGATGTGGCCGATCCTCGGCCTTCGCAGCATCACGACGGTTTTGGTGACGCTGCTCATCATCGCTGCAATCCGCGTGCTGAAAGGGAAATGGCCGATCCTGATCCCAGGCCGGCACGGCATCGCTGCGGGTCTACTTTACGGCCTGTCCACCCTGACCTTCCTGCTTTCAGTCTTCAACACGGCGACGGCCAACGCCGTCTTCATCGTTGCCTTCAATCCGATGTTCGGCGCGCTGTCCTCGCCACCCATATCTTCATGAGATTGTCCGAAACCATCCTTTGATCGACGGCAACACACGGACTGGCTACCTCGCTGCGTTCACCTTTTATATGTAAACGGCTATCTCATTGATGCCGAGAACGCGCAGATCGTTGCCTTCGTCGCCTCCGTCGCCGCCTGCGAAAAAGACGAAGCGGGCGTGACGCGCTTTCTGCGTGTCCTTAGCTTGCTAGCCGGTCCGTCTGTTCCAGCACCCGTTCCAGGCCGTCCATCACATGCGTCCAACCCTGACGGGTCTTTTCTTCGAAGGCTCCCCATTCGGCGCACATTTCGTGGGACAGTGTCAGGCGGCTGCCGTCACCAAGCGGCTCGATGTCGATCTCGACGCGGTCGGGATTGTGGTCGTGCTCCTCCGCCGAGAAGCTGAAGGCCATGTGTCTCGGCCTGCGAAGCTCGAGAAATATGCCGCAGTGGCATGCGTCGCCGGTTGGGCGCCTGTCGATGATCAGAAAGCGGCCGCCGACATGGGGAGCGATTTCAGCTCGGATAACATGGCCATCCTTCGCCGCGAAAAGGAAGCGCCTGGCAATTTGCGGGTTGAGCCATGCGTCGTAGACGACGGAAGGCGGCGCATTATAGGTGTGATCGACATGCAGCTTGATGGTATTGGCAGACATTGATGCTCCTCCGTGTGAGGGCTGCGCTGCGAGCGCAATGCCCAACGGTCATTCCGTCCGTCCTCGGAATGAACCTGTTCCCAATTTTGATAACAGGATTGAGATAGAGGATACGACCCGCTCGCCAAGAGCGGATCGCCAATTTGTTATCGCCTCAGCCGGCAAATTTGCCGCTGCGCGGGAAGCCCTTTGGAACCGTGCGGCCCGCAGAAGCGCGGTCGCCCAACCATTCGGCCAGTTCTTCCTTGTTTTTTGTGAAAGTACGGCCTGCGCTGTCTTCCCAGACGAGACCGTCGGCGATCGCGAAACAACGGACGTCGGAAATGCCCCCATCCTTGTATCGCTGCAAGCGCACGCCCTTGCCGCGGGCCATCTCGGGAACCTGGGCCAGCGGGAAGACCAGCATCTTGCGGTTCTCGCCGACGACAGCGACGTGATCGCCGCTGACGGGCACGATGAGCTTGGCCTCGTCCGGCATCGCAACATTCATGATCTGCTTTCCCTTGCGCGTGTTGGCAGCCATCTCCGATTCCGCCACAACGAAGCCGTTGCCGGCCGTCGAGACGATCAGCTGCTTGCGCGCCGGATCATGGACGAAGGCCGTCAGCACATCCTGGTCGTTATCCATGTCGACCATGATGCGCAGCGGCTCGCCATGGCCACGCCCGCCGGGCAGCTTGTCGCCGCCGAGCGTGAAGACCTTGCCGCCGGTGGTGACGACAAGGATCTTGTCCGTCGTCTGTGCCGGGAAAGCTATCTTCAGCGCATCGCCTTCCTTGAAGGTCAGGCTCGCGGTGTCCGCGATGTGGCCCCTTAGCGCACGGATCCAGCCTTTTTCGGAAACGACGACAGTGATCGGTTCCTTCTCGATCATCGCGTGCTGGATGGCTTGTTCGTCGGCTTCGGGCGCCTCGGCGAACTGGGTGCGGCGGCGGCCGATTTCGGTTGCTTTGGCGAACTTCTTCTTCACCTCGCCAATTTCCCAGGCGACCGTCTGCCACTGCTTTTCCTCGGAGGCGAGCAGCGCCTCGATGCCGGTCTTCTCCTTGGTGAGTTCGTCAAACTCAGTTCGGATTTCGAACTCTTCGAGCTTGCGCAAAGAGCGCAGCCGCATGTTGAGGATCGCCTCGACCTGGTTGTCGGTCAGTCCCCAGCGGGCCACCATCACCGGCTTCGGTTCGTCCTCCTCGCGGATGATGCGGATCACCTCGTCGATGTTCAGGTAGGCAATGAGCAAGCCGCCGAGGATTTCGAGGCGTCTGTCGATTGCGGCAAGGCGGAAGCGTGAACGGCGCTGCAGGACCTCGCGGCGGTGATTCAGCCACTCCTTCAGCACCTCGTTCAGCGCCATGACGCGCGGAATGCGCCCCATGGACAATACGTTCATGTTCAGCGGGAAGCGGCTCTCCAGCTCCGTCAACTTGAACATCGATTCCATCAGGATCGTCGGATCGACGGTACGGCTCTTCGGCACCAGCACGACACGGACGTCTTCGGCAGACTCGTCGCGTATGTCTTCCAGCAGCGGCAGCTTGCGGGCGATCAGTAGCTCGGCGATCTTTTCGATTAATCGCGACTTCTGCACCTGGAAGGGGATTTCGGTGACGATGATCTGATAGCCGCCGCGACCGAGATCTTCGATTTCCCACTTGGCGCGTACCCGGAAGCCGCCGCGGCCGGTGCGGTAGCTTTCGATGATGCTTTCGCGACCGTCGATGATAATGCCGCCCGTCGGAAAATCCGGCCCCGGAATGAACTCGACGAGCTTTTCGACGGTCGCATCCGGATGCTTGATCAAGTGCAGTGCCGCATCGCAAAGCTCATGGGCGTTATGCGAAGGAATGGAAGTCGCCATGCCGACGGCGATGCCGGAGGAGCCGTTCGCCAGCAGATTCGGGAAGGACCCCGGGAGAACGGTCGGTTCCTCGTCTTCCTCGTTATAGGTCAGGCGGAAATCGACGGCATCCTGCTCGATGCCTTCGAGAAGCAGCGCCGTGACCTCCGTCATGCGCGCTTCGGTATAACGGTAGGCGGCGGCGTTATCACCGTCGATATTGCCGAAGTTTCCCTGCCCGTCGACGAGTGGATAACGCTGGGAGAAATCCTGCGCGAGACGCACCAGCGCATCGTAGACGGACTGGTCGCCATGCGGATGAAACTTACCAATGACGTCGCCGACAATGCGGGCGCATTTCTTAAAGGCCGCGTTCGGGCGTATGCCCATCTCGCTCATGGCATGAATGATGCGCCGATGAACCGGCTTCAGGCCGTCGCGGACGTCTGGAAGTGCGCGGTGCATGATGGTCGAAAGTGCATAGGCCAAGTAACGCTCCTCGAGCGCGGCCTTCAGATCAACCGGGTGAATGCTGTCGTCGTCTCCGCCGGAAGGCGGCAAAATCTCTTGTCCCATGAGCCTTGCCTAGCCCAGAAGGCGATTCACGGCAAGGAATGAGGGGGGTGGGCCTGTGGATGACGTCATGAAATGACATGAAAAGGTCATCAAGCATCGCCACCAATTCGAACTTTGTTTGCTTTCCCCTTCAACAGAAATTTAGAAACCTGCAAATATAAACCGGGTTCGATCCGCAGTAATTTCGCTGCAAGTCGCAACCGCCACCAAAGGATTTACCCATGACCTTTTACCGGACAACCCGGCTGATGCTGTCTGGCGCCGCATTCCTGTCACTCGCCGGCTCCGCGTTCGCGCTCGACGGGCAGGATCTCCTGAAGAAGCTGAATGCCGCCTATAGTGCCCAAGGCGGAACGATCACTGCCGATGGTGTCGATGTCAACGACACTACGGTGACACTGAAGAACGCGAGCTTCAAGCCGACTGGCAGCGATGCCCTCCACATCGGCGACATCACGATGACCGGCGTCGAGGAAGGCGAAGACGGCGGTTACTATATCGAGGAGGCAGCCTTTCCCGACATCAACATCACGGAAGACGGCGCGAGCGTCAGCGCCTCCGAAATGACGCTCGGCGGCATATCCATTCCTGCCGATGTCAGCGGTGACGGCCTCGACTCCATACTGCTTTACGAAACGGCGCATGTCGGCCCGTTCAAGGTCACCAAGGACGGCAAGGAAGTCTTCTCGCTCGGCGAAACCCAGATGAACCTGTCGCTTCGTGAAGACGAATCCGGCTTCGACTTCGACGGCGCGTTCAAGAGCATGAAGGCGGACCTCAGCGATGCTCCGGACCCGCAGGCGAAAGAAGCGATCGACAAGCTGGCCCTGCAGCACGTCAACGGCGACATCACCATGAAGGGCGCCTGGGATCTCGGCCCCGGCACGATCGACATCTCCGAATTTGCCTTCGACGTGACAAATGTCGGCCGCCTAAAGCTTGCCTTCAAGATCTCGGGATACACCCTGCCCTTCATGAAGTCGCTGCAGGAAGCGGCAAAGGCCTCCGAAGCGAACCCGAACAAGGAAGAAGCGCAGCAGGCGCTTGGCCTTGCCATGCTCGGTCTGATGCAGCAACTTTCGTTCAACGGCGCCGAAATCCGCTTCGATGACGCATCGATCACGAAGCGTGCGCTGGAATATGCCGGCTCCAAGCAGAACATCTCGGCACAGCAGATGGCGGATGCGCTAAAGGCTATGACGCCGATTGCGTTGGCGCAGCTCAACATCCCGGAACTGCAGAATGCAATTTCGGCTGCGGTCAACACCTATCTCGACGACCCGAAAAGCTTCGCCGTCAGCGCCGCACCGGCCCAGCCTGTCCCCTTCCCGACCATCATGGGTGCTGCCATGGGCGCTCCAAACACGCTGCCCGGCGTGCTCGGCGTGAAGGTGACGGCGAACCAGTAAGATTTGAATGCCGCCAACAAATAAGCCCGGTAACGCACCGGGCTTATTTCATTGGAAAACTCAGTCTTTGTTGACCGGCGGGATCGGGCGGATCGCCAGTTCGCGCAGCTGCGCAGGGGTTGCCGGCGACGGTGCGCCCATCAGGAGGTCCTGGGCCTGCTGGTTCATCGGGAAGAGCGAGATTTCGCGCAGGTTCTTCGCGCCAGCGAGCAGCATCACGATCCGGTCGATACCGAAGGCGGCGCCACCATGCGGCGGTGCACCGTACTGGAAGGCGCGATAGAGACCGCCGAAGCGATCCTCGACGTCCGCCTGGCTGAGGCCCACCTTTTCGAAGGCCTGGACCATCAGTTCCGGCGACTGGTTACGGATCGAGCCAGAAGCGATTTCGAAGCCATTGCAGACGGCGTCGTACTGGAAGGCCTTGATCGTCAGCGGATCCTGGTTCTGCAGCGCCTCCAAGCCGCCCTGCGGCATGGAGAAGGGGTTGTGCGCGAAATCGACCCTCTTCTCATCCTCGTTCCATTCGAAGAAGGGGAAGTCGACGATCCAGCAGAGTTCGAAACGGTCGCGGTCGATGAGGTTCAGCTCGTCGGCAGCGCGGTTGCGTGCTTCGCCTGCGAACTTGTAGAACTTGTCCGGCTCGCCAGCGACGAAGAAACAGGCGTCGCCGTCATCGAGGCCGAGCTGGGTGCGGATCGCATCCGTGCGCTCTTCGCCGATGTTCTTGGCGAGCGGACCGGCTCCTTCGAGCTTCTCGCCTTCCTTGCGCCAGAAGATGTAGCCGAGGCCGGGCTGGCCCTGGCTCTGCGCCCAAGCGTTCATGCGGTCGCAGAAGGCGCGGGAGCCGCCGGTCTTTGCCGGGATCGCCCAGACTTGGACCTTCGGGTTGGACGCGATCATGTTCGCGAAGACCTTGAAACCGGAGCCGGCGAAGTGCTCGGTCACGGCCTCCATGACGATCGGGTTGCGCAGGTCCGGCTTATCGGAGCCGTATTTGCGAATTGCCTCGTCGTAAGGAATGCGTGGCCATTCCTTGGTCACCGGCTTACCTTCGGCAAACTCCTCGAATACCTTGGTCATCAGCGGACCCGTGGCGTTCCAGACGTCTTCCTGGGTCACGAAGCTCATTTCGAGGTCGAGCTGATAGAATTCGCCGGGCAGGCGGTCGGCTCGCGGGTCTTCATCACGGAAGCAGGGCGCGATCTGGAAGTAGCGGTCGAAACCGGCGACCATCAAGAGCTGCTTGTACAGCTGCGGCGCTTGCGGCAGGGCGTAGAAGGTGCCGGGATGGATGCGGCTCGGCACGAGGAAGTCACGCGCGCCTTCCGGCGAGGAGGCCGTAAGGATCGGCGTCGAATATTCGGTGAAGCCGATATTGCCCATTTCACGGCGCATGGCAGAGATGATCTGCGTGCGCTTGACGATGTTCTTGTGCAGAGTCTCGCGGCGAAGGTCGAGGAAGCGGTACTTGAGGCGGACGTCTTCCGGATAGTCCGGCTCGCCGAAGACCGGCAGCGGCAGTTCCTTGGCGGCGGAGAGGATTTCGATCTCCTGCGCGTAGAGCTCGATCTCGCCGGTCGCCATCGCCTTGTTCACGGTGTCTTCAGTACGTGCTTTCACGAGGCCGTCGATGCGGATGACCCATTCGCCTCGAACGGTTTCAGCGATCTTGAAAGCCGGCGAATCCGGATCGGCAACAACCTGCGTGATGCCATAATGGTCGCGAAGGTCGATGAAGAGAACGCCGCCGTGGTCGCGAACGCGGTGGACCCAGCCGGAAATCCGGACATTCGAGCCAACATCCGACTTACGGAGGGCTGCACATGTGTGGCTGCGGTAGCGATGCATAATGTCTAATCCTGGTATTTTGGCTTGAGACGGCAGCAAGGGGCTCGAATGGCTCGCCGGTGCCGACAAGAAAATCGGGCGGAAAAGCGCATGGACGGTCTGATTTGTCAAGGCTTGGGCCGCATTGAGCGCCACTTTGGCGCGGTTTATTCGGGCGCCCTGCGCACGGCAACTGCGGCAGTTTGGCCCGCACTTCCTTATTGATGAAAACCGCAGTCAACTTTAAAGATGGCGCCATTGTTGTTGCCGGAGCGCCAGATGCCCCTACTTACCCGCCGCAATCTGTTGAAGGCGTCCGCCGTCGCCGGCGCCTACAGCGCCGGCATGGGCATTGCCGGCAAGTTCGGCTTTGCCGGCTCGGCGCCCGAACCACAGGTGCTGAAGGCGGGGAAAACCAAGGCTTCGCTCACCGCTGCCGGACCGACGAGGGATGTCATGACCTGGGGCGATGGCGGCCCGCCGCCGGTGCTTCGCATGACCCGTGGCAGGCCCTATGCCGTACGCCTGACCAATGCTCTCGACGAGCCGACGACGATCCACTGGCATGGCCTTCGCATCGACAACAGAATGGACGGCGTGCCCTTCATGACGCAGCCCTACGTCTATACGGGCGACAGCTTTGACTACGCCTTCACGCCGCCGGATGCCGGCACCTTCTGGTATCACCCGCATTGCAACACGCTGACCCAGATAGGCCGAGGCATGACCGGCGTGATCGTCGTCGAGGATGCTGCCGATCCGACTTTCGATGCCGAGATCGTGCTCAACCTGCGCGACTGGCGGCTCGGCGGAGATGGGCAATTCATCGCGCCCTTCCGTCCGCGCGACGCGGCAAAGACCGGCACCTATGGTACCGTGCGCACGGCGAACTGGCAGCACGAGCCGCAATATGACGCGCCGGCCGGGGGCCTTGTCCGCCTGCGCATCGCCGTGACGGATGTCACCCGCGTCTTCTCGCTGCGGATGGAAGGCGCCGAGGCGACGGTGATCGCCATCGACGGCAATCCGGTGCCGCAGCGCTTTCCGCTCGACCTGCTCCAGATCGGTCCCGGGCAGCGGCTGGACCTTGTCGTGCGGATGCCGGACAGCGAAGGCGGCGTTGCGATACTGGAGGATATCCGGGGGACCACGCCGAAAACGATCGCGAGCCTGCGCGCCGTCGGCCAGTCGCTGAAACGCAACGCGGGCGACCTTGCCCCGCTTGCCGCCAATCCCGTCCCGCAGGCTGATCTTTCCGCCGCCGAAAAGATCCCGCTGGTGCTCAGCGCCACAGCGGAAAACGCCTCCGTCGACAGCATATGCGGTACAATCGGCTACACTTTCTGGGCGATCAACAGACTGCCGTGGCCGGGCGACATTGCCGATCCGACCGCCCCGCTTGCCGAACTGAAGCTTGGCAGGAGCTACATCTTCCAGCTCGAGAACGTGACGCCGCACCTGCATCCGATCCATCTGCACGGCATGAGCTTCACGGTCATTTCGTCCTCCACACGCGAGGTAATGCCGCTCGTTTCCGACACCTATCTCGTCCAGCCCGATGAGAAGGTTGAGCTTGCCTTCGTCGCCGACAATCCGGGCAACTGGGTGCTTCATTGCCATATCATCGAGCATCAGAAGACCGGCATGACGAGTTACGTGCGGGTTGTTTAAGGTAAGCTGGAGCCCCTCATCCGCCTGCCGGCACCCTTCCGGTTTTCATGGTGCCGCAACCTCTCCGTCCTTCTCAGCCATTTCACGAGGCCAGTCCCTCGCCCCGCGGGGACGGAGTTTGGGTGAAGGGCTTCGGCATGACGCAGTCTCCTGCATCTCGTTCCTCGCCGATTGCATTACATTTGGCAGGCGGACGTGCATCGGGAGGGCCTACCCCCATGAGCGGCATCGAAATCTTCGCTTTCATTGTTTGCTGCGATGATTGCCGCGGGAGGCTGGATTGCCGTACTCGCCAATGAATACAGCAATCGTGCGAAGCGCCCACCGATCCCGGCGAATAACCCCGCGGCCACGCCGGCATAGGCACCTTCAACGTATTGACATATCGAGCGTAAAGGAGAAGGAAGGTTAACCGACCTTTTACCTTGCGAATGAATTGACATGATAGAAACAACCGCCGAATTGGCGGCCGCCTGCAAAGAGCTGGCCAAGTCCGACTTCATTACAATCGACACTGAATTCCTGCGTGAGACGACATTCTGGCCCGAGCTTTGCCTGATACAGATGGCGAGCTTGACGACGGAAGTCATCATCGACCCACTTGCTAAGGGCATAGACCTTGCACCCTTCTTCGAGCTGATGGCCAACCCGAATGTGCTCAAGGTTTTTCATGCAGCGCGCCAGGACATCGAAATTATCTTCCATCGCGGCGGGCTGATCCCGCATCCGATCTTCGACACGCAGGTCGCCGCCATGGTCTGCGGCTTCGGCGACAGCGTTTCCTATGACCAGCTCATCAGCCGGACAAAGGGCGTGCAGATCGATAAATCCTCGCGCTTCACCGACTGGAGCCGCCGGCCACTTTCCGAAAAGCAGCTCGATTATGCGTTGGCGGACGTCACACATCTGCGAGACGCCTATCTCTATCTCAAGGCCGAATTGGAGCGCGAGGGCCGCTCGTCCTGGCTCTCGGAGGAGATGGATATTCTCGAATCGCGCGAGACCTACGACATGCATCCGGATGACGCCTGGCAACGTTTGAAGATGCGACTGCGCAAGCCGCAGGAACTTGCGACCCTCAAATATGTCGCGGCCTGGCGCGAGCGGGAGGCGCGATCCCGCAACGTGCCGCGTTCGCGGGTATTGAAGGACGATGCGATCTACGAGATCGCCCAGCAGCAGCCGAAGGACACCGAGGCCCTGAGCCGCCTGCGCACGATCCCGAAGGGATGGGAGCGTTCTGCCGCCGGTACGGCGGTTCTCGAAGCCGTCAATACGGCTCTTGCCCTGCCGAAAGCAGAGATGCCCCATGTGCCCCGCCACACGCAGGCGCCCGAGGGTGCTGCCGCTGCGGTCGAATTACTCAAGGTACTGTTGAAGCTGATTTCGGAAAAACACGGCGTCGCGCCGAAAGTCATCGCCAACAGCGAAGACCTCGACAAGATTGCCGCGGACGGCGAGAAGGCGCAGGTCGCGGCACTCAGCGGCTGGCGCCGCGAATTGTTCGGTGCGCCCGCGCTGCAGCTTATCAAGGGCGAGATCGCGCTTCGTTTCGTCGGCAAGAAAGTCGATACCGTTTCGCTTTGATGCTTCCTCGCCCCTTGAGCGGGCTTGCGAAATCGCTTGACCGACGCGTCTTGCGTGGAAAAATGCGCGCGGGTGCCAACACAGGGCAGATGTCATGAAAGAGATTTCTCCGGCGCAGAACTGGCTTCTGTTAACGGCCGTGATGGCTGCAAGCGGCGTAGCCTATGGCCTGGTGGTCTATCCCGACGAACCGGTCGTCATCGGCGCGGTCTTTGCAGTCTTTATCGGCATGCCGATTTTGGCCTTCGAGCGGAGAGCCTTCCTGCGCCCGCTCTACCGGCGGCTCCAGAAACTTCCGACGGCGGCGTTTATCATTTCAGCTTTGCTGATTTATGAAGCCCTCATGAACATCGGCTATGCGCTGGCCGCATCGCTGCTGTCGGCGGTCGGGCTGACCAAGCCTCAGTCGCTCTTGAACATCCTGGTGATGCCGTTCAACGTCTTCATGTATGCGCTTGGGGTCTGCGCCGTCATCATCTTCGTGCTGCGCGTGCGCGAACTGCTCGGCCGCGACGTTTTTCTTAGCATGTTTTCGGGCCGCTACCGGACCCCCGTCCAGGAGGAGCGCATCTTCCTCTTTATCGACCTCGTCGATTCGACCCCTTTTGCCGAAAAGCACGGAGATCTTCGAGCGCAGCAATTACTGAACTCGCTGTTTGCCGCTTTTGCCGAACCGGTGCGGCGGAACAAAGGGGCGATTGATGATTACGTCGGCGATTCCGCGATCATAACCTGGCCGCTCGCGCGCGGGCTGAAGGATGGCCGCTGCGTGCGCTGCATCTTCGACATCCTGAACGACATCGAAGCCGATGCGGAAAGCTGGCTGAAGCAATACGGGCAGGTGCCCCGCCTGCGCGCAGCACTTCATGGCGGCTTCGTCATCACAGCGGAAATCGGCGTCGATCACCACAAGATCACCTATTTCGGCGACACCGTGAATACAACTTCAAGGCTTGAGTCCCTTTGCAAGACGCTGAACCGACCGGTGCTGATCTCAAGCGAGCTTGCCCAACGCCTGACGCTGCCTGAAAGGATCAGCGCGCAGGACCTGGGTGTTCATGCACTCAAGGGCCGCGGCCAGGGACTGGGCGTCATGACGCTGGCACAAGCCCTGCCCACATCGGCAGCGTCACCAAAGCTTCATTCAACCTTCAATTAGGCGCCATCAATGGACTGCTAAGCGAAACCGCCATTTCATTTACTGGAGGTTTCCATGAAAGCTGCGCTTTTCAGTTCCGTCTCCCTCGTCTTCCTCATCGCCACCTCCGCTTCCGCCGATCAGCGGGCTTTTCCGGCCAAGCTCGCCGGCCAGGCGATCCTGCCTGCCAACACGCTGGTTCCGGCACCTTCCGACGCGCCCGAATTCCTGAAGCACGCCGGCAAGTTCACCACTCCGGATCGCAAGCGCATCGAAGCGCTCGGCTCCGTTCCCGGCAAGGACGGACAGCGCGTCACCGACATCAAGCTGCCGCTCGACGGCCAGCCTGTCCAAGGCTTTTCCGGCATCAAGACGATGGAAGACGGCACGTTCTGGACGCTCTCCGACAACGGTTTCGGCTCCAAGGGCAACTCTAGCGACGCGATGCTCTTCCTGCACCAGATGAAACTCGACTGGACGAACGGCAGGGCCGACGTCGTCAAGAACATCTTTCTCTCCGATCCGAACAAGATCGCGCCCTTCCCGATTACGCTCGAAGGTGCCGAGAAACGCTATCTGACCGGCGGGGATTTCGACATCGAATCCATCCAGCCGGTCGCAGATGGCTTCTGGCTCGGCGATGAGTTCGGTCCCTATCTTTTGAAAGTCGATACCGAAGGCCGGTTGACCGACGTGATCGCCACCACGGCCGATGGCAAGCTGGTGATGTCGCCCGACAACCCGCTGCTCTCGGTTCCGGCAAATCCGGCCGCCAAGATGCCTGCCTTCAATCTGAAGCGCTCCGGCGGCTTCGAAGGCCTTGCCATGGCGAAGGACGGAACCAAGCTTTACGGCCTTCTGGAAGGTGCGCTCTACCAGGATGACGGCAAGATGGAATCCGTTGACGGCCACACCGCCATCCGCCTCATCGAGTTCGACGTCGCCTCCAAGAAATGGACGGGCCGCAGCTGGTTCTATCCATTCGAGGACAAGGGTGCCGCGATCGGCGACTTCAACATGCTTGACGACACGACCGCCCTCGTCATCGAGCGCGACAATGGGGCCGGTACGAAGGACAAGGTCTGTGCCGATCCCAAGGAGCCCAAGCCGGACTGCTTCCAAGCTCCGGCGGAGTTCAAGCGCATCTACAAAATCGAGCTAGACGATGCCAACGCCGGCAAGGCGGTGCGCAAGATCGGCTACATCGACCTGATGCATATCGAAGACCCGGACAACAAGAAGAAACAGGGCGGCCGCGAAGGCTTCTACGACATGCCCTTCGTGACGATCGAGAATGTCGACCGCGTCGATGCCACGCACATCATCGTCGGCAACGACAACAACCTCCCCTTCTCCGCCGGCCGCGCCGTCGACAAGGCAGATGACAACGAGTTCAGCCTGCTGGAAGTTGGTGAGCTTTTGAGTGCGAAATAGACAAAGACGCTCTTTAGGATGGAGAGGGTAGCGCGTGAGCGCTATCTTCCCCTTGCGGCTGACTGCGGATGAGGCGTTGCTCGGGCAGACCGTTTCCTCGTTCCCCCACCTCATTCCCGAGCCTGTCACAGAAATGAGGTGCGCCCAGGACCTTGAGGCGCGGGAGACTCATTTTGATTTGAGGGAGAGTCATTCACGGCGCAGACGCGCCGTGAATTCTTATGACCAGCGCACGGGCGTCCAGTAGCGCTTCACCGCAGAACAAATCCACGAATGCCCCTACTCGAACTTGAACGCTAGCCGTCTATTCGTCAGCCGCGAGAGCTGCTGCAGGCGGCCGTCGAGGCGTTCTCCGGCGAAGTCGCGATATTCCGATGGCACGACGAATTCGAGGTCGATGCTTGGATTGGTGGACTTGCGGAATGTCAGGTTCTTGACCAGGCCCGGCATGGAGGCCGAGAAGAGATAGACGACGCGCAGCAAGCCGCCGAGCAGCTTGGCGCGCTCGACATATTGCGGGCCGGCGATCGTGGCAAGCGGTGCCGTCGAGCCGTCGTCATTCAGGCCTTCGAAGCGGTAGTAATTGGCGAGCGCGATGAAGGCCCGGCCGGGATGGCTGATGCCGACGAAGGATGAATGGGCAATCAGGTTCAGCGCCTGCAGGCCGCGGTAGTCCGGATGCGCGCGCCAGCTGATGTCGGCGAGCAGACAGGCCGCCTGGCGGTAGCGCGCTTCCTCTTCCGTTTCCACAACGCCGAAATACGGCATCATGTAGCCGGTCCATGCGGCAAGCTCGCGCGCATGTTCAGGGGAACGCGCGCGCAGGATGGCAAGCTCGCCGGCCGCCGAAAGCAGCGGATCGGCGCGGCGCTCGCCCTCCGACAGCAGCGAGTAGAGATAGCCTTCGCGGACGCCCTGCGCCGAGAAGGAAATGACGCCGGGATTCATGGCGCTCAACACTTCCTTCATGGCAACGGCGCCGAAGGGCAGCAGCGCACGGCGATGCTTCGACACCGCCTGGAAGGCCGGATCCTTGGAATCTCTGGCTACTTCCACCTGATCGAGGAACTGCATCATCCCTTCGAGAGAAACCTCGTAGCCCTGCATCATGTGAAGCGGATATTGGGTAAGTTCCATGTGCAGCTTGGCGATGTTACGCCAGGTGCCACCAACTGCGTAGAAGGTCCGCCCGGCCCCCTTTTCCAGGATTTTCGTGGCGCTTCGGACATGCTTGCGAGCGAAAGTGCGGGCTCTCGCGAGGGAACCGCCGGCATATTCCGAAAGGCGAAGTCCCCCGAGCGGCAGGGTGATTCCCCTGCCGATCTCGCGCTCCTTGATGTCGATGAGTTCCAGCGAGCCGCCGCCGAGGTCGCCCGCGATGCCGTCCGGATGGAAGAAGCCGCTGACGATACCGAGCGCGGAAAACTTCGCCTCCTCCTCGCCGGAAAGCACGCGAATCTTGCGCCGGAGGATCGTTTCGGCCTGGTGGATGAAATCAGGCCCGTTGGAGGCTTCGCGCGCGGCAGCCGTCGCCAGCACATACATCGTCGCCGCGCGGGCCTGGTCGGAAAGGGCCTTGAACCGATGTAGAGCAGCCAGCGCGCGGGCGACGCTTTCCTCATCCATCTTACCGTTCAGCGCGATGCCCTTACCGAGGCCGCAGAGCACCTTTTCGTTGAAAAGGATCGCCGGCGACCGGGACATGCCTTCGTAGATGACCACTCGGATCGAATTCGACCCGATATCGACGACGGAGACCGGGGCAATCCCTGGTAGGCGCCCCTGGGCTTCTGATTCAACCATGCAGGTCCAGTTTTATCTCTTGGTCCAGCCGGAAAGCAGGCCGGCAATCAGCTTGGGCGCACTGGATTTCAGGGCTTCACCACGGCCGGAAAGGCTGGGATTGGTCATGAAATACTGCTGCGCATTGAACGGCTCTTCGCCTTTGCGCACTTCCATGCGCCGAGACGTGCCGTCGGGCAATATCTCGTAGCTCTGCTGATTGTCAATGATATTGCCTAGCATGATCTGGGACAAAACCTGCTCGTGCACAGTCGGATTGATGAGGGGGACGAGCGTCTCGACGCGGCGGTCGAGGTTTCTGGGCATCATGTCGGCGGAGCCGATATAGACGAGCGCCTTGTCGGACGGCAGGCCGTGTCCATTGCCGAAGCAGAAGATGCGGCTGTGCTCCAGGAATCGGCCGACGATCGACTTGACGCGAATATTGTCGGAGAGGCCCGGCACCTGCGGGCGCAGGCAGCAAATACCGCGAATGACCAGGTCGATTTCAACGCCTGCCCGACTTGCCGTATAGAGCGCGTCGATAATTTCCGGATCGACGAGCGAGTTCATCTTCATCCAGATCGCTGCCGGCGCACCGTTCTTGGCATGTTTGATCTCCTCGTCGATGTGACGGAGGATGCGCGAGCGCAGCGTGTAAGGCGAGACGGCGAGCTTCATGCTCTCCTCCGGCTCGCCGTAGCCGGTGATGAAGTTGAAGATGTTCGCCATGTCATGGGCGATCACTTGATTGCAGGTGAAGAACGAGAGGTCGGTATAGATCTTCGCGGTGACCGGATGGTAGTTGCCGGTGCCGAGGTGGCAGTAGCTGCGGAGTCTGCCTTCCTCGCGGCGAACGACCAACGACATCTTTGCGTGTGTCTTGAGTTCGATGAAGCCGAAGACGACCTGCACGCCGGCGCGTTCGAGGTCTCGTGCCCAACGGATATTCGCCTCTTCGTCGAAACGGGCCTTGAGCTCGACGAGGGCAGTCACCGACTTACCGGCTTCGGCAGCATCGATGAGAGCGCGGACGATCGGGCTGTCGTTCGAGGTGCGGTAAAGGGTCTGCTTTATGGCCAGAACGTCAGGATCGCGCGCAGCCTGGAGAAGAAACTGGACCACCACGTCGAAAGACTCGTAGGGGTGATGAACCACCATGTCCTTTTCGCGAATGGCCGCGAAGCAGTCTCCGGCATGCTCGCGAACGCGTTCGGGAAATCGCGCATTATAGGGCTGAAACCGAAGGTCGTCGCGCGGCGCCTTGGTGATCTCAGAGACCGTATTGAGCGCGAGCAGGCCCGGCAAAACGGCGACACGATTGTCTGGAACATTCAAAGCCTGCACCACGAACTGGCGGAGCGATGCCGGCATCTCCGAATCCGTCTCGATGCGGATCACCTTGCCGCGGCGGCGGCGCTTCAGCGCGGTTTCAAAGAAGCGCACGAGGTCTTCGGCTTCTTCCTCCACTTCGATATCGCTGTCGCGGATGAGGCGGAATGTACCGGAGCCCTGCACCTCGTAACCGGGATACAGCCGGTGAATGAAGATGTTCGCGACGTCCTCTAGCGTGATATAGCGGATCGTACCGGCGTCATCGGGCAAGCGCACGAAGCGATCGAGCGCAGGCGGCAGGCGAAGCAGCGCCGTCATCGGCTCGCGCCCGTGCTTGCTGGTAAGCTGCAGGCCGATCGAGAAACCGAGGTTCGGGATGAACGGGAACGGGTGAGCCGGGTCGATCGACAGCGGCGTCAGAACCGGAAAGATCGCCTGCTCGAACTCTGCCGCCAGCCACTGCCGGTCGGCGTCGCTGAGAGCGCCGGGACGGACGAACAGAATGTCTTCCTTCGCGAGATACTGCTGCAGGACGGCGAACGAGGCCTGCTGCTCCATCTGCAGATTGTCGATCTCCTGCAGGATTGCGTCGAGCTGTTCGGCGGGCGTCTTCCCGTCGGGCGTGCGAACCACGATGTTCTGGCGTACCTGGCCTTCGAGGCCAGCGACGCGCACCATGAAGAATTCGTCGAGATTGGCCGCTGAAATCGACAGGAACCGGACGCGCTCGAGCAGTGGGTGCTCAGTGTTCAGCGTTTCCTCGAGAACGCGACGGTTGAACTGCAGCCAGGAAAATTCACGGTTGATGAAACGTTCGGGACTAGCGAGCAGGTCTTCCAGCGGCGGGACGGTTGCCGCTGTTTCCGGAACCGGTTCCTGATGCTCTACTACCGCACTGTCCATGTTCCGATCACCCCGTTTCACTCGTCCCTGCGCAGTATATCAGTTTCACGACGGAACTGTGACAGTCAATCGGAAGACGCCGGATTACCCAATTCATTCAACACTTCGGCAGCGAGAGACCGGGTGATTTTCGTGCCCCGCGCAAGGGCCAGCCGGTCGAGCCTTTCGACGATCGTCTGGGCCGCGTTCAGCGACCGCTCCATCCGGTTCACGACATAAAGGACAAGCTTGTCATCTATATTAAGCTGCCGGTCAGAGAAAAGCTTGACGATAACCTGCGACAGCAATTCCTCGTCCGGCTCGCCGATTTCGACGACGGTCGCAGCCTTGAGCCGCGAGCGCAGGTCCGGAAGCTCAACCGGCCACGACATCGGCCACAGGCGGCTCGTCATCAACAGGCTGTTGCCGTTTTCGCGCACGCTGTTGATGACGTGAAAGAGTTCGGTGTCATCGAAGCCGAGGCGGTCGACATCCTCGAAAAGGACAGGACCGTTTGCCGCAGTGAGGGCGGCATCCGATCCCCGCTTAGGATGGATGCTGACGGCACCGCTATGCTCTTTCCAGATGCTTGCAAGATGCGACTTTCCGGATCCGACCGGCCCGGCCAGAATGACGACCGGCGACGGCCATTGCGGCCAGGCGTCGATGATGGTCACCGCAGCGCTCAGCCGGTCGGAGACCAACAGGTCGTCTCGGCCGCTTGCCGCATCATGGGAAAAGACCAGCGGGAGCTGTTCCCCCGCCTTGCGCTTCACGTCGTTCATTTGGAATCGGCTTTTGTCTTCCGGGCGTCGGCAGGTTGCGAACCGCCCGCATAAAGATCGCTCTGAAGGTAGCGCGAGAGCGCAAAGCGGACAAGGACGCCGACGGCGGCAGCGGCCGGCACGGCTACGAGCAGGCCGACGAAGCCGAAGAGCGCGCCGAACGCGAAGAGCGCGAACATCAGCCAGACCGGGTGAAGTCCGACGCTGTGGCCGACGAGTTTCGGCTGCAGGATATTGCCTTCCAGGAACTGGCCACTGAAGAAGACAACGACCACGGCGCCGACCCAGAGATAACCCGGCCAGAACTGAACGAGCGCCACGCCGACCGCAAGGACCAGCCCGACCAGCGAGCCGACATAGGGGATGAAGCTTATCATGCCGGCAAAGAGGCCGATGAGCAGGCCGAAGTTCAAGCCGACGAGCGACAGACAGACGGCGTAGAAGATTCCGAGGATCAGGCAGAGAGAGCCCTGCCCGCGAATGAAGCCGGCGATCGCCTGATCGATCTCATGAGCGATCTGGCGAACGTCGCTGACATAATCGCGCGGAATCCACTGATCGACCTTGGAAATCATGCGGTCCCAGTCGAGTAGGATGTAAAAAGCAACGACCGGCGTCACGACCAGCAGCGAGATGACGTCGACGATGGCCTTGCCGGAATTCCATATCTGGCCAAAGAGGCCGGTCAGGAAGCCCATGCCTTCCGACAATATGCCGGTGAAATTGTCCTTGATCGTGCCGAGCTGGTTCTTGATCCAGCCCGGCAGCAGGGAATCCTGCACATTGACGATGAAGGCCTGCAGCTGGCTGATATATCCAGGGAGCCGCTGGGCGAAATCGTTGAACTGATTGATCAAGACCGGAATGAGGATCATCAGCGCCAGCGCGAAGGTGATGACGAAGGCGACCAGGATGCCGATTGTTGCCATCAGGCGGCTGAGCCCCAGACGCTGCAAACGGTCGGCCACGGGATCGAGGAAATAGGCGATCGCCATGCCGGCGACAAAGGGCAGCAGGATGGAGCTAAAGACATAGAGAAAGACGATGAAGAAGACGAGCACGCCCAGCCAGAAGAAGACCTGCCGTTTGAGACTTGCTCCGCTGACCTGATGTGGCATCGCTTTCCCCGTTCGTCTGCCCGTGACGCAATCTTTTCGCGCCGCTACTCGAAGCACATAGGATGCAGGCCGGAAGATGGTCAACCCTGCGGCGGAAAATCCAACCCTCCCCTATGGAAAGAGCGGGAAATTGGGGCTTTTCTCCATCGCCGCCTTGCATAAAGCGCACTCTCATGCAATTGCGACCCGCATGTGACGCGGTCCATTATACCGCCCGAACCAGCCATCGGAGATCAGCATGAGCCAGTCTGGAAGAAACGGCCTGACCTATAGCGACGCAGGCGTCGATATCGATGCCGGAAATCTTCTGGTTGAGAAGATCAAGCCTGCCGTACGCTCCACGAGGCGCCCTGGCGCCGATGGCGAAATAGGAGGCTTCGGCGGCCTGTTCGATCTCAAGGCTGCCGGCTTCACCGATCCTGTTCTCGTCGCCGCCAATGACGGCGTCGGCACCAAGCTGAAGATCGCCATCGACGCGGATTATCACGAAACGGTCGGCATCGACCTCGTTGCCATGTGCGTCAACGACCTTGTCGTGCAAGGTGCTGAGCCGCTCTTCTTCCTCGACTATTTCGCGACCGGCAAGCTCGATCCGGATCAGGGTGCGGCGATCGTCGGCGGCATTGCTGCCGGCTGCCGCGAGGCAGGCTGTGCATTGATCGGCGGCGAGACGGCGGAAATGCCGGGCATGTATTCTTCCGGCGATTACGATCTTGCAGGCTTTGCCGTCGGTGCCGCCGAGCGCGGCCAGCTTCTCCCCGCAGGCGATATTGCCGAAGGCGATATCATCCTCGGCCTCGCCTCCTCCGGTGTTCACTCGAACGGCTTTTCACTGGTGCGCAAGATCGTTGAGCTTTCGGGGCTCGGCTGGGAGGCGCCGGCGCCTTTCGCTGAAGGCGCGGCTCTCGGCGAAGCGCTGCTGACGCCGACCCGCATCTATGTGAAGCCGCTTCTGAAGGCGATCCGCGAAACCAGCGCCGTCAAGGCGCTGGCGCACATCACCGGCGGCGGCTTCCCCGAAAATATCCCGCGCGTCCTGCCGAAGCATCTTGCCGCCGAGATCGATCTTGCCGCGGTCAAGGTTCCACCGGTCTTCTCCTGGCTTGCCAAGACCGGCGGCGTCGAGGCGAAGGAAATGCTGCGCACCTTCAACTGCGGCGTCGGCATGATCGCCGTCGTCTCGGCTGAAAATGCCGTTGCGGTGACCGCCGTCCTGGAATCGGAGGGCGAGAAGATCATCACGCTCGGGCGGATAATCGCCCGCGCAGAAGGTGCGCCGGGAACGGTTTACAAGGGCACGCTTGCTCTATGACCATGCCGCGCAAACGCGTCGTCGTCTTCATTTCCGGCGGCGGCTCCAACCTGATGGCGCTCGTCGCGGCAGCGAAAGCTCCGGACTTTCCCGCTGAAATCGTCGGCGTGATTTCCGACAAGGCGGATGCGGGCGGTCTTGCGAAAGCCGCCGCGGAAGGCATTTCCACGTTCGCTTTCGTGCGCAAGGATTTTGCCAGTAAGGAAGCCCACGAGGCGACGATCTTTGAAGCGCTCGACCGGCTCTCGCCGGATATTCTCTGCCTTGCGGGCTATATGCGGCTTCTGAGCGCGAGATTCATCCAACGTTACGAGGGCCGGATGATCAACATCCACCCCTCCCTTCTACCGCTCTTCCCGGGCCTCCACACGCATCAGCGCGCCATCGATGCCGGCATGCGAATCGCAGGGTGCACGGTGCATTTCGTGACCGAAGGCATGGATGAGGGGCCGGTGATCGGACAGGCCGCCGTACCGGTTCTGTCCGGCGATACCGCCGAGACGCTCGCCGCGCGTGTCCTCACGGTCGAGCATCAGCTCTATCCGCAAGCGCTGCGGCTCTTTGCAGAAGGTAAGGTGCGGATGGAAGGCGGCAGGGCGGTTGGCGCAGAGATATCCGCCCGCCCCAATGCCAATCACATCATTTCCCTGATCGCCTGATCCATCAGGCAACGAGCGCCCGTAGCTGATGCAAGGTGCCGTCGCTGTAGACGAAGCGTCCGCCGCAGAAGGTGGCGCGGATGCGGTGCACATCGCCCGGCTCGACGACGACCAGATCGGCGCGCTGACCAACGGCGATCTCACCGCGGTCCGTCAGACCTGCGGAACGGGCGGCATTCCTGGTCGCCATGGCGACCGCAGCCGGCATTGCGGTGTACTCGGCGATCTTGAAGATGCCGGGCACGAAAGCTGCCGGGTGATAATCGGCAGCGATCACCGTCAGTAGCCCGGCCTTGGCGGCATCGAGCGCACTCAGATTGCCGGACATTGACTGGCCGCGAAGCGCATTCGGCGCGCCCATAAGCGTCCAGAGCCCGCGGCGACGGGCCTCCACGGCAGCTGGTAGCGTCACCGGAAACTCGCTGATCGTCACACCGAGATCATGCATTTCGGTGACTTTTTCAGCACTATCGTCATCGTGGGAAGCAAGCGACAGCTTCCACTTGAGCGACAGGGCGACAATCTCCTTCAGCTTTGCCTCGATCTCCGGATTGTTGCGCATGGCAATGCGCTTGGCGACCATTTCCGCTGCCATTTCCTCGGAGATCGCCCGGCGCTCGGCGATGCTCAATATGTAGCTCTGGATGTTGTTATACTGCCCCTGCCCCGGTGTATGGTCGGTCAGCGACACCATGTCGATATGACCGGCCTCAAGCAGCTTTTCGAGCGCGGGCGCGGCACCCAGATTGGTGATCTCATAGCGCGCGTGGATGCGATGGTCGATCAGCAGATCGTGCTTGAGCCGGTTGATCCCCTCGATGATCGCACCGGTTGTTTCAAGTGAGCGGACATGGCCGTAGACGCTCTCGGTCGCAAAGGAAATCGCCGCAAAGGCCGTCGTCACGCCGGCGGCCGCGAGTTTCTTGTCGAGTTCATGGATGCCGAAATCAATCGGCATCATGGCGTTCGGGCGCGGCGCGATCTCGCGCTCGATCATGTCGCCATGCAGATCGACGAAACCCGGCATCAGCAACCGCCCGCCGCCGTCGATTGCGGCATTGCCGACCGGCTCCGGCCGTATCTCCGCAATCGCCCCGTCCTCGAGCCGGATTGCGCCCCGGCTTACGACCTCTTCGGGAAGAACGAGCGTGAAATTGCTGAGCCACATGGGCACTCTCCTGACGGCATTCGATGATTTGATAAACTGCAGCGCTTAGGCGGGACTCGTGACAAGGATGAACCTTGGTCCTGCTGCGACAATCAACACAAAGCACTTTCACAATACTTGCTGAGCTGCATGAAAAATATGCCGGCCTGCTCGTGCCGTCCTTTGCCCATCGTGCGGAAACGGCAATCAATCTCGTACTGTGGAAACGCGTATCAGGTGAGGTTCATCGATCCAACCGGTCGACGACCGAAAAATCAACGGTCCTGGGAGAAAATGCCGATTAGATCAAGCTATCCCCATTCATCGCCGCCCATTGAAGCAGGATGATCGTCTTCATGTCGCGGATATCGCCGCTTTCGATCATGGCGGTTGCCGTGTCCAGCGGCACGTCCAGCACTTCGATATCCTCATGCTCTTCGTCCAAGCCACCGCCGTTCGAGACGCGGTCGGACGTATCGATCGGCGCGGCGAAGAAATGCACGACTTCGCTGTTCGAACCCGGCGAGCTGTAGGCCTTGAAGAGAAACCGGACGTCGCGGACGCGGAAGCCCGTCTCTTCCATCGCCTCGCGGCGAATAGCTGCTTCCGGCTCCTCGCCGTCGAGAAGACCGGCCGGCGTTTCGATCATGAAGGCGGGCTCGCCCCGAAGATCGGGCGGCAGGCGGAACTGTTTGACGAGGACGACGGAGCCGCGTTGCGGATCGTAGAGCAGGATCGTCGCGGCAGGCGTGCGGTGGTAGACCTCGCGATGTAGGCGATGGGTAAGGCCGTTTGAGTCCGTGTAATCGAGCTTATAAACGCTCAGCCGCGTCCAGCCTTCCGCAAGCGTCGTTTCCTCGACGACCTTAGCGCTTGCCTTCGCGAACTTCGTCATGCGGCATCCTTGCGCAGCCAGACTTTGTTGTCGTGGACCGCCGCACCGCCATAGGGCGCGACGGGGTCTGCGCCGGTGAGCACATTGATACCCTCGCCGTCGACATGCGCCTTGTTTGGCCACAAGCCTTCGGCGATCAGAACGCCCGGCTTGACCTCGGTCGTGACGTGGGCGTGCAGGCGCACCTCGCCGCGCCGGTTTCCGATCTGGACGAGATCGCCGTGGGCAATGCCGTTTATCTTGGCATCCTGCGGATTGATCATCAGTTCTGGACGCCCCTCCTTCTGCCGCGACGTCTTTGTTTCGGAAAAGCTGGAATTCAGGAAGTTGCGCGCGGGCGAGGTTGCCAGCCGGAAGGGATGTTCGGCATCGGCCACTTCGATGACATCAACCTGATCGGGAAAAGCCGGCAGCTCGGGATGCGGGCCTAGCAGGCCGACGGATTCCGGTGGACGGTTAGGCGCCGGCTGGTTCGCCCAATCCGGCCGAAAGCGGAACTTGCCGTCCGGATGCGCGAAACCATTGAGGAAATGCGCGTCTTCGAAGTCAGGCTGGCGGTCGAACCATTTATGCTCGAGGAAGTGGTCGTAGTCCGGCAGGCCGCTTGTTTCGAGAATCCGGTCAACCATTTCCCGGGCGCTAAAGCCGAAGCCTGGCCGATCCGCAACGCCGAGGCGCTTTGCAAGCTCCTCGATGACGAAAAGGTTGGTGCGCACCGTCGGCGGCGGTTCGACAAGTTTCGGACCGAGCAGGATATGGTTCTGCCCGCCGGCGCGGTAGATGTCGTCATGCTCGACGAACATCGTGGCGGGAATGACGATATCGGCCATTTCCGCCGTCTCGGTCATGAACTGCTCGTGTACGGCCACGAAGAGATCGTCCCGCGCAAAGCCGCCCTTCACCAGGCGTTGCTCAGGCGCGATGTTCACCGGATTGGTGTTCTGAATCAGCATGGCGGTGACCGGTCCGCGATGGCGGAGTGAAGCGGCATCGCCCGTCAGCACGCGGCCGATCTGCGACTGGTCGAGCATACGGATATCCGGATCCTTCATCGCTTTGCCGGTCAGCTCCGCGTTGTTCATGCGGAAGATGTCACTGTTCGAATGGAAGGCGCCGCCGCCCTCATACTGCCAGGAGCCGAGCACGGTGGCGATCGAGGCTGCGGCATGCATGGCGACCGCGCCGTTGCGCTGGCGGGTGAAACCGTAGCCGAGGCGGAAATAGGTTTTCTTCGTCGTGCCGACGAGCTGTGCGAAGGTTTCGATCTCATCCACCGAGAGACCGGTGATCGCGGCTGCCCACGCCGGCGTCTTCGTCTTGAGGTGCGCTTCAAGACCTCCCGGATCGTCGGCATATTTTGCCATGTAGGCCCGGTCGGCGTAGCCGTCGCGGAAGGCGATGTGCATGACGGCGCAGGCGAGCGCCGCATCGGTGCCAGGCTTGACGATCAGCGCCATGTCGGCCTGCTTCATCGTCGGATTGTCGTAGATATCGACGACGACGATCTTCGCGCCGCGTTCCTTGCGCGACTTAATCGCATGCGTCATCACATTGACCTGCGTCGCGACCGCGTTCGTACCCCAGATGACGACGCAATCGGTGCGGCCCATCTCGCGCGGATCGGGGCCGCGGAGCGTGCCCGTCGCCATCGTGAAGCCGGTCCAGGCCGGGTTGGTACAGATCGACGAGAAGAAGCCGGAATAGCGTTTGGCGTGGCGCAAGCGCTCGATGCTGTCGCGCTGAACCCAGCCCATGGTGCCGGCATAGTAGTAAGGCCAGACTGCCTCGCTGCCATCCTTCCCTTCGGCCTTCAGGAAGGCTTCGGCGATCTCGTCCAGAGCCTCGTCCCAGGAAATCTGCTGCCAGCGTCCCTCGCCTTTCGTGCCGATGCGGCGCAGAGGGTGCATCAGCCGGTCCGGATGGTAGAGGCGTTCGGCATAGCGCGCGACCTTGGCGCAGATGACGCCGGACGTATAGGTGTGGTCGTTGGCACCGCGCACACGGCCGATGCGGCCGTCCTGTGTGATCTCCACTTCCAGCGCGCAGGTGGAGGGACAGTCGTGCGGACAGGCGGTGTGCCCTATCTTCTTGCCGGGATCGGCGGATTTGGCGTGAATGGGGGTCGCAATGTTCATGGCTTTTCTATATTCCAAGCCGTCATCCGCCAAAAGCCGGAAAAGACGGCTATGACATGAATTCATAACAGGCATCAGCGAAAATGAACTACCGCCACATCTATCACGCGGGCAATTTTGCCGATGTGCTGAAGCACGCCGTTCTGGCACGTCTCATCCGCTATCTGCAGAAAAAGGACGGCGCTTTCCGAGTGCTCGACACCCATGCCGGCGTCGGGCTTTACGACCTCTCCTCGGAAGAGGCGCAAAAGACCGGCGAGTGGCAGGACGGCATCGGCAGGATCATGGAGGCCGAACTTACGCCGCAGGTGGCCGGACTGCTCGAGCCCTATCTTTCCGCAGTCCGGGAACTCAACCCGGATGGCGGTGTGCGCTATTACCCCGGTTCGCCGAAGCTTTCGCGCATGCTCTTTCGCCCACAGGACAGGCTTTCGGCAATGGAACTGCATCCGGAGGACTATATCCGCCTTCACCGGCTGTTCGAAGGCGATCACCAAGCCCGCATTACCGAGCTCGACGGCTGGCTGGCGCTCGGCGCGCATCTGCCGCCGAAGGAAAAGCGCGGCATCGTGCTTGTCGATCCGCCGTTCGAGGAGGACGGCGAATACGAGCGTCTGGTCGACGGCCTGGCGAAGGCCTACCGGCGGTTTCCGGGCGGCACCTATTGCCTCTGGTATCCGCTGAAGAGGGGCGCCCCCATCAAGGAATTTCACGAGGCGCTGCAGGTGACCCAAATTCCGAAGATGCTGTGCGCTGAACTCAGCGTGCGCAGCGACCGCGGCGTTACCGGGTTGACGGGCTCCGGTCTCATCATCGTCAACCCGCCCTTCACGCTGAAGGACGAGTTGCACGCGCTGCTGCCGGCGCTCAAGGATCACCTCGCCCAAGACCGGTTCGCCTCACAGCGCGCCTTCTGGCTGCGTGGCGAAGCCAAGACCGGAAACGCCGATTGACCGCCTGCTGCCCGTGCGAAATAGTCCGCGCCGAAACCGCTTTCGAGGTAAAACATGAAGCTGCTTTGCTCCCCGACATCGCCTTATTCCAGCAAGGTGCTGATGGCCGCGCATTATCTGGAACTCGCCGTCACCGAAATCCGCGTCGATACCAATGCCGGCCCGGCGATCCTCGTCGACAACAACCCGCTCGGCAAAATCCCGACGCTTCTGACCGACGAAGGGGTTTCGGTCTTCGACAGCGTGGCGATCATGCATTATTTCGGGCGGCTCAAGAACAGGAAGCTCTACCCTTCGAAGAACGGCAAGCGAACCGATGCTGAAATTCTGGAAGCACTCTGCGACGGCATCTGTGACTGCCTGCTGGCAATCATTTACGAGCGCCGCTTCCGCGACGAGGAGAAGGTGCACCAGCCCTGGATCGATCGGCAGTGGAATAAGGCCGTCAGCGGCCTGAACCACATCAGCGCGCATCCACCTAAGATCGGCCGGAGGCTGAATGGCGGTCACTTCGCGCTTGCTGCGACGATCGGTTATCTGGAACTGCGCTTCAAGGGCCAGTGGGAAGCCGAGCATCCGGAACTGATTGACTGGGTACGCAAATTCGAGAAGAAATTTCCTGCCTATCAGGAACTCAAGCCGCACGGCTGAGGAACAAAAAAGCCGGGCGCGAGGCCCGGCTTTCATCAGGTGTGTTCGGCAGACTTAGAACTTGACGCCGATACCGACCTTGACGCTGTGTTCGTCATAGCCGCGGGATACGTTCGTGGCGCCGAGATCGAAGTCCTTGTTCTGATAGTCGCTGAAGCGATATTCGACACGTGCCGTGATGTTGTTGGTCACCATGGCTTCAGCACCGGCACCGACGGTGTAACCGAAAGCCGTATTCGTATCGGATTGACCGAAGCCGCTAACCTTGTTGTTCGCCGCAGCCGCACCAGCCGTCGCGTAGAGCAGGAACGGGTTCAGGTCATAACCGACACGGCCGCGAACGGAGCCGTTGAAGCGGTTCTTGTTGGTGATGCCGTTAGACGTGCTGTCGAGGCCGGAATAACCGAGATCGGCTTCGACACCGTAGACGATCTGGCCGCTCTGCCAGTTGTAGCCCGTGTAGAGCTGGCCGCCCATCGCGTAACCGTCGCGGTCTGCACCGAAGTTGCCCTTGTTATAGGTGCCCGCGCCGCCGAGATAAAAGCCTTCCCAGTTACCTGCCGGAGCGGCCGGCTCGGCCTGTGCTACCGGAGCTTCCGGAACCTGGTCGACTGCGTCGGCGGCGTTGGCGGCAGAAAAGCCGGCGATCACGAAGGCGGACGCCATCAGACTAGCAATAAATGTACGCATACTCATTTCTCCTTTCGATCTCGCGCCCTTCGTAACTGTCCTAAGCCGAAGCATTCGCGAGAAATTACTAGATGTCCCTCTCGGATCGAGGTCGAAAGTGGAGCGCAATTGCGGATTTGAGAGAGCCAAATTGTGAAATGATTGAGGCAGGGAAGCGGCTGAAATTAGATGTTGCTATAGAGCAACAGAATATTTGTTAACCATAACGATGGGTTAAATTGTCAATACTTATTTTAAGAACTTTGTTTCTCAAATAATACATAGAATAGATCTGCCACAAAGGCAATCGTGACACCCTATTTATATAGTCTGTGCCCGCCCCTATATAGAAGCGCACTTAGACTCGCGGGACCAGAAGGCACGCTTTTGAACGAGAAAAGACTTAGGGCCGCGCTCATAACCGGGGCTGCCAAGAGAATAGGCCGGGCGATAGTCGAGGATTTGGCGAGAAACGGCTTTTCCGTTGCCATTCATGCCAATAGCTCGATCGACGAGGCGGAGGCGGTTGCGGCGAAATTGCGGCAAGAAGGCAAACATGCCGTCGCAGTGAAAGGCGACCTTACGAAAACAAACGAGACGGAAGCCCTGATAAAAAGGGCCGCAGACCTGCTTGGTCCCATCGATCTGCTCGTCAACAATGCCTCGATTTTCCGCGAAGATTCGGTGCGAAAGATGGATGCAGGTGTCTGGGACGAGCATTTCGCCGTGCATGTCCGGGCGCCTTCGATCCTCGCCGCCCAATTCGCCGCCCAGCTACCGGAAACGTCCACTGGCCTCATTGTCAATGTCATCGACCAGCGCGTCTGGGCGCTGCGGCCGAGCTTCTATTCCTACACCCTGTCGAAGTCGGCGCTTTGGACCGCAACACAGACGATGGCGCAGGCGCTTGCTCCGAAGATCCGTGTCAACGCCATCGGGCCTGGCCCCTCGATTCCAAGCGAACGGCAGTTGCAGGAAGACTTCCAAGCGCAGGTCGCAGCCCTTATCTTGAAGCAAGGACCTGCGTTGGAGGAATTCGGACGAACGATTCGTTTTCTGTTCGAGACGCCTTCGATCACGGGTCAGATGATTGCACTCGACGGCGGCCAGCATCTCGCGTGGCAGACGCCGGATGTGCTGGAGATCAAGGAATGAATGCCAAGAAGCTGCCCGATGGCGGTGTTCTTTATGATGAAACCGATGAAAACGAAGACGATATCGAGGTGGAAAGCGACCTTTCCGCCTCGCCGCTTTCGGCTGCGATCGACTGGAATGAAGGCGGCGGCAACGAGAGCGGGCTTGCCGGCGCCGAATTGATCGGCGAATTCGTCAAGCGGCTGCCGAACAGCCCCGGCGTCTACCGCATGTTCAATGCCGATGGCGACGTGCTCTATGTCGGCAAGGCGCGCAGCCTCAAGAAGCGCGTCGGCAACTATGCGATGGGCCGGGTCCATTCCAACCGCATCGCGCAGATGGTCCGCCTGACCTCGCATATGGAATTCGTGACGACGCGCACGGAGACCGAGGCACTGCTCCTGGAAGCGAATCTGATCAAGCGCTTGCGGCCGCGCTTTAACGTGCTTTTGCGCGACGACAAGTCGTTTCCCTATATCCTCATCACCGGCGATCATCGCGCCCCGTCGATCTTCAAGCATCGCGGCGCGCGCGCGCGCAAGGGCGATTATTTCGGTCCCTTCGCTTCCGCCGGAGCAGTCGGCCGCACGATCAATTCGCTGCAGCGCGCTTTCCTGATCCGCACCTGCACTGACAGCGTTTTCGAGACGCGCACGCGCCCCTGCCTGCTCTATCAAATCAAACGCTGTTCTGGCCCCTGCACCCGGGAGATCAGCGACGAAGGCTATGCGCAACTGGTGCAGGAGGCGAAGGATTTCCTTTCCGGCAAGAGCCAGAAGGTGAAGGCGCATATGGCGGAGGAAATGAACGCAGCCGCCCAAGATCTCGATTTCGAGCGTGCGGCGATCTATCGCGATCGCCTCGCCGCGCTGTCGCATGTCCAGAGCCATCAGGGCATCAATCCGGCAGGCGTCGAGGAGGCGGATGTCTTCGCGATCCACCACGAGGGCGGGATTTCCTGCATCCAGGTCTTCTTTTTTCGCACCGGCCAGAACTGGGGCAATCGGGCCTATTTTCCAAAGGCCGACCCGCAGCTTTCGGGCGCCGAGGTTTTGAATGCCTTCCTCGCGCAGTTCTATGACGACAAGCCGGTGCCGAAGCAGATCATGCTGTCGGAAACAGTCGAGGAAATGGAACTGCTGGCGGCAGCGCTCGGCGAAAAGACCGGGCACAAGGTTTCGATCCTGGTGCCACAGCGCGGCGAAAAGCGCGATCTAGTCGACCATGTCGTTGCCAATGCCCGCGAGGCACATGGCCGCAAGCTCGCCGAGACCGCTTCGCAATCGCGCCTGCTCGAGGGCTTCAAGGAAACGTTCGGTCTACCCTATGCGCCGCAGCGGATCGAGATCTACGACAACTCGCATATCATGGGCACGAATGCGGTGGGCGGCATGGTCGTGGCGGGGCCAGAAGGATTCGTGAAGAGCCAGTACCGTAAGTTCAACATCAAATCGACCGACATCACGCCGGGAGACGACTTCGGCATGATGCGCGAGGTGATGACCCGGCGCTTCTCGCGGCTGATCAAGGAGGAAGGCATTCCGGACCGGACGCAGACGGTATCGAGTGCTGAGGCCGCCGATCTGCCTTTCCCTGCCTGGCCGGACGTGATCCTGATCGACGGTGGCCAGGGTCAGATGACGGCGGTGCGCGCCATCCTCGAGGAACTCGCCATCACCGACAGCGTCATTGCCATCGGCGTCGCCAAGGGCGTCGACCGCGATGCGGGGCGCGAGCGTTTCTTCCCGCCGGGGCGCGAAAGCTTCACGCTGCCGCCACGCGATCCCGTGCTCTATTTCATCCAGCGCATGCGGGACGAAGCGCACCGCTTCGCCATCGGCTCGCATCGCGCGCGACGCAAGAAGGAGATGGTGAAGAACCCGCTCGACGAGATCGGCGGCGTCGGCCCCTCACGCAAGCGGGCTCTGCTGCAGCATTTCGGCACCGCAAAGGCCGTTTCGCGAGCAGCGCTTTCCGATCTCATGGCAGTCGACGGCATTTCCGAAACGGTCGCAAAGCAGGTCTATAACCATTTTCACGACGATGCCGCGAAATAGGCGGCTACGGTCGCAAATTCCACGCAAAGGCGGCAGAAAAACAGAAAGAATGTTGACGGCTTGCGGTCAAAGCCGTCATCTACAAGCACATAAATTCAGAGAGCGGTTTCATGGCATCGCGCGCGTATAATATTCCCAATTTGCTGACCTATGGCCGCATTCTCGCGGTACCGCTGATCGTCCTGTGCTTCTTTGTCGAGGGACGACTTGCCATCAGCAACACGGCGCGATGGGTCGCCCTTTGGATATTCATCATCGCTTCTCTCACCGATTTTTTGGACGGCTATCTGGCGCGCATCTGGAACCAGACTTCGAATATCGGTCGTATGCTCGACCCGATCGCCGACAAGCTCCTGGTCGCCTCGATCCTGCTTCTGGTTGCCGCGGATCAGACAATCGCCGGCTGGTCGATCTGGGCGGCAATCACCATCCTCTGCCGCGAAATCCTCGTTTCGGGACTGCGGGAATATCTCGCCGCCCTCAAAGTCAGCGTTCCCGTCACACGGATCGCCAAATGGAAAACGACGCTGCAACTGGTGGCTATCGCGTTCCTGCTCGCCGGTCCCGCGGGCGACGAGATTTTTCCCTATACGACGCAGATCGGCATCGGCCTGCTTTGGATCGCGGCCATTTTGACCATATATACCGGCTATGACTATTTCCGCGCCGGCTTGAAGCATATCGTGGATGACGAAGAATGACGCGTCTGGTCTATTTTGCCTGGGTGCGGGAACGGATCGGCAAGAACGAGGAAGACATCGCCCTTCCTGCCTCCGTCGTCACCGTTGCCGATCTTCTCGGTCACTTGAAGACCCTGGGCGAGGAATACGAGACGGCGCTTCAATACGAAAACGTCATCCGCGTGGCGCTCGATCAGGAACACGCCGAACACGACGAACCGATCGGCAATGCCCGGGAGATCGGGATTTTTCCGCCGATGACGGGCGGGTGACGGATGACGAACGCACGCTCGCGTTTCCGGGTCGCGGCCAAGGCGTTGGGTGCACCGGATCCCTGTGAAGAGCACAGCGATGAGGGAATGCGTTTTGAGGTCATCGCACATCAGCAAAGGGGAAGCATGTCGTGAGCCCAGCCCCCACCATCCGCGTCCAGCGCGAGGATTTCGACCTGCAGACTGAAGTCGACCGGCTGAAAAAGGCCGCGCCCGGCGTTGGAGCGATCGTGACATTCTCCGGCCTCTGCCGTGACGAAGGCGGCACATTGGCAGCGCTGGAACTGGAACATTATCCGGGCATGGCCGAGGCGGAGATGACACGCATCGCCGAGTTGGCGATCGAGCGTTTCGGCCTGCTTGGGCTCACCGCCATCCACCGCTTCGGAAAAATCGCAGCAAGGGAAAATATCGTGCTGGTGATCGCCGCCGCGCCGCACAGGCAGGCGGCATTCGACGGCGCGAACTTCGTCATGGATTATCTGAAGACCTCCGCGCCCTTCTGGAAGAAGGAACATCGCACGGATGGCTCGGCAGACGATTGGGTCTCTGCCAAGGACGCAGACGACGCTGCGCGCGACAAGTGGAAGTAGTCACGGAATGGCGCGCTCGCGCCGGCTCAGCACCAGCAGGAAGACGAGCAGCGAGAAGATGACGAAATCCCGCCAGAGGAACGGGCCATAGGCGGTCCAGAGGGTTTCGGCAAAACCGATGCCTGCTGCACCGCCTGCGGATTTCAGCGGATCGGAATAGCCTCCGGCAGCGGCGATCATCAGCACCTTGAGGCCGAAGAGCAGGCCCGCACCGAAATCCATCGAACCGTAATAGAAGGTCGTCAGGATGCCGCAGCAGGTGGCGATGAATACGGCGGCCACATAGGCAGCTAGGAACACGCGGATTGCGCTGACGCCGCAGAGTTCAGCGGCGAGTGGATCGTCCGTCACGGCGCGCCAGACGCGGCCCCAGGCGCTGCATCGGAGCACCAGGCCGCCGACCACGATCAGCGCGCACATCAGCCCGGTATTGATGAGCTGGATATAAGTCAACGTCACCTTGAAGGATGCGTCGCTCCAGAAAATGACGGTGCGATTGAGGAAGGGCGAGAGCCAGAGTTCCCGCGTATCGGAGGCCAACCGCGCCGTCTCCATGAGCAGGATGGTCACGCCGAGGGCTGCGACGATGACCGTATTCGGTGAGCGTCGCACGAGCGGCTGCATGACGGAGCGGCCGATCCAGAAGCCGGCGCCGAGCGAATAGGTGAAAGACATGACGGCGCCGATCGCGAGCGATGCGGGCAGGACCAGCCAGAGGCGGTTATAGGCGAAATCGGTGAACAGCAGCAGCATCTGTCCCGCGAAAGCGAAGACCGCACCATAGGTGATATCGGCGCGCTTGGTGACGCCGAAGGCAAGCGCATAGCCAAAGGCAAGCGCCGCGTAGAGCGCTGCCAACGGCACCGCGTTTGCCAGCTGCTGCAAAAGATAACCCATCAGGAAACTCCCGATCCTCTGCAAATAATAACTGGCAAAACCTATTTTACCAGTTATATTTTCTCTATGAACTTTGCCTGGACCGCACATCGTTTTTCTGGTGGCGCGCTGGCGCTGGATGTCGCCAACAGCGTCATTCTGCGCCATGATATAGCGCGCAGCATCGACCGCTTTGCTGCGGATGAACAGTTCACGAGCTTTCCGCATGCGGCGGCGGAATTCTGCGCCGAGCGTGCCCTTTTCAGGGAAGTTCTTCCGGTGGCGCCAGAAGACAGGCCGAATTTCATCGCTCTGCGCGAGGCGACGGACCGTTATTTCCGGCAACGGGTTTTGACAGGCAATGACGATCAACTCCTCGCGGACCTGCTTGGCAAACTTGCCGTAACCCTCCGCAATGCCAGGCCCAACGGGCTCGACGCCGCGACCGCGCATTCGGTGCTTCGCCTGATCGCGATGCCTGATCCGGATCGCTTGAAGATATGCCGCAATTGCGGCTGGCTGTTCGTAGATCGCAGCAAGAATAAGAGCCGTGCCTGGTGCGACATGGGCGTCTGCGGCAACCGCGCCAAGGCAAGCCGGCACTACCGCCGGAAGAAAGAGGACGCGACATGAAAATCAAGGTTATCACGGCACTGGCGCTGAGCGCCGCGCTGCTCGCCGGCTGCCAGCGCGAGATGGAGAAGATGGTCGAAGTGAGCGGCCATATTTTCGTGTTCAACTATCGCGTTGCAAGCGCGACGTACCTCGTCACGTTGAAGAAGACCGCAGCCATTCCGGATGGCGCAGTGGCAATCGCGGAATTCGAGAACCCAGCCGGCGGCGACCCAATCGTGCTCACCGAGAAGATCTATCCGGCCTGGGACAAGATCACCCTGCAGAGCCCAAAAGTGCACTGCATCCGCAAGGATAGACCTTATTCCGTGAATATCCGTCTCGTCGATGCCGAGGGCGCGACGCTGCAGGAGTTGAAGACACAACTGGTCTCGGACGTCGATCAATCGATCCTGCCCAGCAAGCCGCTCGTCGTCGGGCCGCTCTATACCCAGAACCCGGATGTTTTCAAGCCGGACGGAACGACGGACTTTAGCAATACAGACAAGTGCCCTGCCGCATAACGAAAAAGCCGGAGCGGAGCCCCGGCTATCAGAGTCATTTCAAAGGTTTCAGCCTCCCGGCTGAAATTCCGATTCAGCCGACGATTTCGGTGTCGGAGAACCAGTATTTGATTTCCTGCGCAGCCGTTTCCGGAGCGTCGGAGCCGTGAACGGAGTTTTCGCCGATCGAAAGAGCATGCACCTTGCGGATCGTGCCTTCGTCAGCGTTTGCCGGGTTCGTCGCACCCATGATTTCGCGGTTCTTGAGGATTGCGTTTTCGCCTTCGAGAACCTGAACGACGGTCGGGCCGGAGGTCATGGTGTCGACGAGTTCGCCGAAGAACGGACGCTCCTTGTGAACGGCGTAGAAGCCTTCCGCTTCGCGCTTGCTCATCCAGACGCGCTTGGAAGCAACGACGCGCAGGCCGGCATCTTCCAGCATCTTGGTGATAGCGCCCGTGAGGTTGCGCTTCGTTGCGTCCGGCTTGATCATCGAAAAGGTGCGTTCAATCGCCATTGGGTCAAATCCTCTGGTTTAGCGGGAAAAGTGGGCGGTCTTTACCCGCCCCCAGCCCCGAAAACAAGGGGGACGCGGCAATTTCACGCCGCTGTCATAGTGCGGCCCCTGCCTTCATGCAGGTCAAGGCAGCGCTCGAACCAACTCATGGCGCTCTGGTCATGAATTGCCTTTTGAAAGAGGTTTCGGGAATGCTGTCACGACAGATGCGGGCCGCGATCAAATCAGCAAATTTCATGGGCATAATCGTTTCAAGTTACGGCGCCTCAAGGTTGCATTAACCGAATTTGAGCATTCCATAATAAACGAGGCAGAATCGCTGAATATTCAATATATTTTATAGTATTGACGGCATAGCGTAGCTCAAGCCGCAGCTGGATAGGGCTGACAAAGCGAGGGACCGTCATGCAGACTACAACTAGAAATGCAATGCGGCACACGGGCGCGCCCCCTTTAACCGATGCCCAGAAGATCGCTCAGCACATGGCGCGGCTGAGCATTCCCGGCCTACCGCGGAACTACGAACTATTCCACGAGGCGGTCGCCGGTCATAATGCGGCGCTTGCCAGCGATATCGCCGGGCTCGGGCCTCATCCTCAGCAAGCAAAGCTCGACGCGCTCGGGCTGCAACATCGCTTAGTCAGCCATTGTGGGATTGCCGCGGAAGCCTCCGGCGGCGAGGCCGGCAAAGTCCTGCGCGAAGCCGCGCAACGGCTGTCAGAAGGCATCAGGCAGAAACGTGCCTTTTCGCGCGCGGCGGAGGCCTTTGTGAAATCGATCTCCGGCAATGGCGACCAAGGTCTTGCTTCCTTGGTGAGCGACATGGAATTTCTCGCGGAATCGCTCGCGAGCGTGCTTTTGGCCGAAACGGAACTCGAAGCCAAGCTGCTTGCCGATGTCGAACGGATCGAGACGCTGGAACACGGGATATCCGCCGTGCAATCGGCATCGGTGACCGATGCGCTGACGGGCCTGCCGAACCGCATCGCGCTGACCAAGGCGATCGGCGAACTTTATGAGCGCGAGGCAGGAACGGCCAGCAGTGCGCTGATCATGGTCGATATCGACGATTTCAAGCAGCTGAACGAAAAATACGGCGTGCAAGCAGGCAACAAACTCATAAAGAAGCTCGCCGGCCTCTTCCGCAAATCCATCAAGAAGAATGATCTCGTCGCGCGGACAGAAGGCGACGAGTTTGGCTTCCTGTTTGCCAATGTCGGCATGCGCGACGCGCTGGCGATCGCCGAGCGGCTGCGCAATTCCGTGGAAGACAACATGGTCTTCGCAACCTCCGACAAGGGCGATCCTGGCAGGCTCACGATTTCGCTCGGCGTCGCGCTGAGTTCCGATGCGGCAACGGCCGCGCAACTACAAGCCAATGCCCACGCAGCACTTCTTGCAGCCCAGTCCAACCGCCGCCAACCGTTGCAAGCTTTCGGCCGCTAGCATCGGCATGGTCTTGCCTTGATCGCGGCTTTCGGCCAAAACGCCGCGCATGATCACGATTACCGACATTTCTGCCCGCATCGCCGGACGCCTTCTCCTCGACAATGCCAGCGTGACGCTTCCGGCGGGCACGAAGGCTGGCCTTGTGGGGCGGAACGGCGCGGGCAAATCTACGCTCTTCAGGATCATCACCGGCGATCTCGGCGCAGAAACGGGCCTAGTTTCCATACCGAAGAACGCCCGCATCGGTCAGGTGGCGCAGGAAGCGCCGGGCACGGAAGATTCGCTGATCAAGATCGTGCTTTCCGCCGACAAGGAACGCGCGGCGCTGCTTGCCGAGTCCGAGATCGCGACCGATGCGCACCGGATAGCCGAAATCCAGATGCGCCTTGTCGATATCGATGCGCATTCGGCAGAGGCGCGGGCGGCAAGCATTCTTGCCGGCCTTGGCTTCAACCAGGATGCCCAGCAGCGCCCGGCCTCGGCCTTCTCCGGCGGCTGGCGCATGCGCGTGGCCCTTGCCTCAGTGCTCTTTGCCGAACCTGACCTACTGCTTCTCGACGAGCCGACGAACTATCTCGACCTCGAAGGTACGCTCTGGCTGGAAGACTATGTGCGGCGCTATCCACACACGGTCATCATCATCAGCCATGACCGCGACCTTCTGAACAATGCCGTCAATTCGATCATCCATCTCGATCAGAAAAAGCTGACCTTCTACCGGGGCGGCTACGACCAGTTCGAGCGGCAGAAGGCGGAAGCCGACGAATTGCAGACGAAAGCGAAGGCCAAGAACGAGGCCGCGCGCAAACATCTGCAGAGTTTTATCGACCGCTTCAAGGCAAAGGCGTCCAAGGCGCGCCAGGCGCAAAGCCGCGTCAAGGCGCTGGAACGGATGGGCACGGTCGCCGCGGTGATCGAAAATCATGTGCAACCGATCACCTTCCCGGAACCGGAAAAGCAGCCCGCATCGCCGATCGTCGCCATTCAGAGCGGCGCCGTCGGTTACGAACCGGGCAAGCCGATCCTCAAGAACATCAGCCTACGCATCGACAACGACGACCGCATCGCGCTGCTCGGCTCCAACGGCAACGGCAAGTCGACCTTCGCGAAATTCATCGCCGGCCGGCTTTCAGCCGAAAGCGGCGACATCAAACTCGCACCGAGCCTGAAGATCGGCTTTTTCGCCCAACACCAACTCGACGATCTCGTTCCCAACGAGTCGCCGGTGGAGCATGTGCGCCTTCTGATGCCCGCAGCGCCCGAGGCCAAGGTCCGCGCCCGAGTGGCGCAGATGGGGCTTTCGACGGAAAAGATGTCGACTGCCGCCAAGGATCTTTCCGGCGGCGAGAAGGCCCGCCTGCTGATGGGGCTTGCCGCGTTCCACGCGCCGAACCTTCTCATTCTCGACGAGCCGACCAACCACCTGGACATCGACAGCCGCCGCGCTTTGATAGAAGCGCTTAATGACTACGATGGCGCCGTCATCCTCATCTCGCATGACCGCCATCTCATCGAGGCGACGGTCGACCGTCTCTGGCTGGTCAACAACGGCACGGTTTCGAATTTCGAGGGCGATATGGAGGAATACCGCAACCTCGTCGTCTCTTCGGGCAAAAAAAAAGACGAAAGGCCTGACCTGAGCGACGAGCCCTCCTCCAAGGCGGATCAGCGCAAGGCGAATGCCGGCAAGCGCGCCTCGCTCGCGCCGCTCAGGAAAAAGATCAACGAAATCGAATCTTTGACGGCGAAGCTGGAGAAACAGATTCAGGAGCTTGATGCGGAGCTTGCCGATCCGGCGCTTTACGAAAAGGCGCCGGCAAGGGCCAGCGAGAAAGCCAAGCAGCGCGGCGAGGCAGCTGCAAAGCTCGCAGCCGCCGAAGAACAGTGGCTGGAGCTTTCGGCCGAATATGAGGACGCCATGGCGGGCTAGGTATCGCGCCTTGTCGATCCGCAGGTGACAAGGCCGCTTGCCCGGCGGTAACATTCTGATAAAACACCGCCCAATAAATCATACTTTTGAGCGAAACACCGAACGCGAGCTTCAGCCATGTCACCCATCAACCTCGCCATCGTCGGCGTCGGCAAGATCGTCCGCGACCAGCACCTCCCCTCGATCGCAAAGAATCCGGATTTCAAGCTTATTGCGACGGCAAGCCGCCACGGCACCGTCGACGGTATCCAGAGCTTCACAAGCATCGAGGCCATGCTCGACGCCGTGCCTGAGATCGACGCCGTGTCGCTTTGCATGCCGCCGCAATATCGCTACGAGGCAGCCCATAAGGCGCTTTCTGCCGGCAAGCACGTCTTCCTCGAAAAACCGCCGGGTGCGACCCTGAGCGAGGTCGCCGACCTCGAAGCGCTGGCCGCCGAAAAAGGCGTCTCGCTCTTTGCAAGCTGGCATTCGCGCTATGCGGCTGCGGTCGAGGCCGCGAAGGCCTTCCTCGCCTCGACGAAGATCGAAAGCGTCCACGTCATTTGGAAGGAAGACGTACGCCACTGGCATCCGAATCAAGACTGGATCTGGCAGGCGGGCGGGCTTGGCGTTTTCGATCCGGGTATCAACGCGCTGTCAATCGTCACCCATATTTTGCCCAAGGCGATCTTCCTGACGAGCGCCACGCTGGAGTTTCCGGAAAACCGCGACGCGCCGATTGCGGCCGACATGCATTTCAAGAATGCCGACGATGTTCCGGTTCACGGCGAATTCGACTGGCGCCAAACCGGCAAACAGAGTTGGGACATCATTGCCGAGACGGCAGCCGGCAAGATGGAGCTTGTGGAAGGCGGATCGAAGCTTTCTGTCAACGGCGAACTGAAATTCTCCGCTCCGGAAGAGGAATATCCGGCGCTCTACCGGCGCTTCGCAGAGATCATCACGGCAGGCAAGTCGGATGTCGACCTAGCACCGCTACGTCACGTTGCCGACGCTTTCATGCTCGGCAAGCGGAAGTTCGTGGAAGCATTCCACGATTGACCGACGGATCGTCGGCCGGCTGCCAGTGCTACGGTTGAAATGTTAGAGGGGCAAGATCGACCTTCGCCAAGGACGTCAAATACCATGCCGCAGGAGCAAGACGAATCTTTTGGGTTGGGCGTGCGGCATCTGACCGTCACGCTCGCCACTCCCGACGCGAGATGGCGGGAAGCCTATGCGCTGGAAGAGACCAGAATCCGAGGCGCGCTCGGATCTCTGGCGCTCGACATCCAGCATTTCGGTAGCACCGCCATCCCGGCGATCAAAGCAAAACCAATCATCGACATTCTGATCGGCGTCAGACGTTTCGAAGACGGGGCGACCTGTATCGGCCCGATGGAACAGATCGGCTACGACTATGCTGGAGCCGATATCGTGCCCGACGACTACATCTTCGGCCGCGGCATCAAGGGCGAGACGCGCACGCATCTCGCCCATATCGTCGAATATCAGGGTCACAATTGGAAGCGAAACATTCTTTTCCGCGATAGGCTTTTGAGCGATCCCACTCTCGTCCAAGCCTATGAAGAACTGAAGATCGATCTTGCGCGGAAATATGCCCAAAATCGCGCCGCTTATACCGCGTCGAAAAAGGCTTTCATCGACAAGGTCGTGACGGACGGCGGTCTTGCCTGACCTTGGCGGTCAGGCCTTCTTCTCCCAGCGTCCCTCCGGCGTCTGCTGCCAATAGGTGAGGCTGTGCCCCTCACCCTTCAGCCTCTTCCACTGGGCCCGCGCGGCTTCGAGCTGGTCCTGGTCGTATCCGTCGAACATGAAGACGATGCGCTCATACGTGTCGACCGACGGCGGTTCGGCGCCGTCGACGACGAAACGCACGGTCGCAGCGTTGGCGTTTCCGGCCGATGCGGTCAACAGGACGGGCTGGTCTGCGGCGAATTCAGCTTCGTCCGTACCGTGCGGCAAAAAGCTGTCTTCGCGGAAAGTCCACAGATGCGCGTCGAGCGCGTCCCTTCGAGCCGTTTCCTTCACCTGGATCGCGACACGCCAGCCGCGCCCGACGCTCTTGTCGACGAGCGGCGGCAGCGCGTCCTCCAGCTTGGATTCGGTCAGATGATAGAACAGGACTTCCGTCATTTGCGCGATCAGGCTTCGTAGTGGTCGCGCACCAGGCGATCCAGCAGGCGGACGCCGAATCCGGAGCCCCAGGACTGATTGATCTCATCCAGCGGCGAACCCATCGCGGTGCCTGCGATATCGAGATGCGCCCAGCGGGTGTCCTGCACGAAGCGCTTGAGGAAATGCGCCGCCGTGATCGAACCTGCATAGCGGCCGCCGGTGTTTTTCATGTCGGCGAACTTGCTGTCGATCATCTTATCGTATTCCTTGCCGAGCGGCATTCGCCAGACCTTCTCGCTTGTGGAGAAGCCGGCCTCCGTCAACTGGCCGGCAAGCGCGTCGTCGTTCGAGAACAAGCCGGCATAGACGCTGCCGAGCGCCACGACGACAGCGCCTGTCAGCGTCGCAAGGTTGACCATGAACTGCGGCTTGAAGCGGTCGTTGCAGTACCAAAGCGCGTCGCAGAGCACGAGACGGCCCTCGGCATCGGTGTTGATAACCTCGATCGTCTGGCCGGACATCGAGGTGACGATATCCCCCGGGCGTTGGGCGTTGCCGTCCGGCATGTTTTCGACAAGGCCGATGATGCCGACCGCGTTGACGGCCGCCTTGCGCGCCGCAAGCACATGCATGAGGCCGGTAACGGCCGCTGCACCGCCCATATCGCCCTTCATATCTTCCATGCCCGCTGCCGGCTTGATCGAGATGCCGCCTGTATCGAAGACGACGCCCTTGCCGATGAAGGCGACGGGACGCTCCTTGGGCTTTCCGCCCTTCCACTGCATGATGGCAAGGCGCGGCGGACGGACGGAACCCTGGGCGACGCCAAGCAGCGCCCCCATGCCGAGGCGCTTCATCTCGCGTTCCGTCAGGATTTCGACCTCCACACCGAGCTTTTCCAACTCCTTTGCCTTCGCGGCGAACTCGACGGGGCCAAGTATGTTCGGCGGTTCGTTCACGAGATCACGCGCCAGGTTGACGCCATCGGCGACAGTTTCGGCATCGGCAAAGGCCTTCCTTGCGCCAGCCGCATCGGCGGTAATGATCGTAATCTTGGCCCTGCCGCTCGCCTTGTCCTCGTCATCGGTCTTCTTCGTCTTGTAGGTGTCGAAGCTGTAACCCCGCAACAGCATGCCGAGCGCGAAATCGGCCCCGGCCCTGGCATCGACGCCAACGCCTGGCGCGTCGATGAAGACCGTCGCCTTCAAGGCTCCCTTGATCTTCGAGGCAGCCGTACCGCCAGCCTTCAACCAGTCATGCGCCGTCAGTTCGTCGGCCTTGCCGAGACCAACCACGATGACGCGTTCGGCCGGCGAGCCTTCGGGGGCGACAAGATCAAGCGTACTCACCGGTTTTGCCGAGAATTTCGCAATTTTCGCGGCCCTTGCGATGACACCGGCCGGATCGGCGATCTCAGCTCCCGCAGCCACATCGGCGTCGCTTGCCTTCAACAGAATGGTCAGTCCGCCGCTGATCTTGGCCGACTTTGAAAATGAGATATCGAATTTGGCTGCCATGTTTTCTCCATTCGGATTCTGCAGAATCCAACTGGCGGCGATAATTTCGGGTTTCAGCGCCGAAAACAAGGCGTGATCGGGAAGCCATGGACAAATCCGCGATACCGAGTCAAAAAGCAGCTGTCCTTGAAATGGCGCCGAAAACCACGAGAAGAATGCCCTGACGTGACCGCTAGTCTTGCAGACAAATTATCCGGCTCCCAAGTTCGCTTTCCGCCCAGCGCGGGAGGTACATTCATCGGCCTCTTCTGCCTGTGGTGGGCGCTGCTTCTGATATTCCATACCTTTCCGCAGGTCGACATCGTAGCGTCGTGGCATTTCTTTCTCGTCGATACTTGCAAGGCCTCGGACGCAGCGGCACAGATTTGCGGACGCTTCCCCTCCCGTCAGACAGCCTTTCTGGACACGCTCAGAACGATCTTCTTTAGGCTGCCGTATGTTGTGGCGGCCGTTCAACTCGCCATGCTGATCGCGTGCTACTGGCATTACGGTGCAACGTTCAACGCGCTTCGGGCCCGAAATCTCAAGATCGCTCTGACATCGCTGCTGCTCGGACCCGGCCTCATCGCGAACGTCATCCTCAAGGAGCATTGGGGCCGGCCGCGGCCGATCGAGACCCTCAATTTCGGCGGTACTCTCGATTTCGTGCAGGCGGGATCGCTTGCCGGAAAATGCATTTCGAACTGCTCGTTTGTCTCCGGCGAGGCGGCAAGCGCCGGCTGGCTGCTCTGTCTCGTCATGCTGATACCGCAGCCGGCACGAACCGGACTATTCCTGCCGATTCTGGCGATCTCTTTCCTCACGCCGCTGATGCGGCTTTCCTTCGGCGCGCACTACCTTTCCGATATCGTACTCGGCTGGCTATTGGCCATTGTCGTTTTTGCTGGCGTCTATGCGTTTACCGAATCATCACACCGGCCAAAAAATTCTGAATTTTGAATGAAATTTTGACACCTGCTTGTCGCAAAAGCGCAGCAAAGAGCTTAGATGGTTCCTGCTGCGATGCTTCCGCTTCGCAGGTGCGTTCAAGGGCAGGCATGAAACTACTTGAAGTCTACATATTGCGGCGCGTCGGCCAGATGTTTCTCGTAGCGCTGCTGCCGGTGCTCGCGATCATATGGACGACCCAGGTCCTGCAGCGCATCAACCTGGTCACTGATAGCGGTCAGTCGATCGGCTCGTTCGCCAAGCTTGCGACGCTGATCCTGCCGTCGATCATTCCTGTCGTCTTGCCCTTCGCCCTTGTGATCGGCGTCACGCAGACGCTGACAACGATGAACAACGATTCGGAGCTGACCGTTATCGATGCGGCCGGTGCCAAGCGAAACATCATCATCCGGCCGATTCTGCTGCTTGCCGCTGTCATCAGCGCGTTCTCCTTTTTCGTCGACAATGTCGTCGAGCCGAAGGCAAAGACCGGTGCGCGCCAGATGATTGCGGCGGCCTATGCCGATCTGCTGTCCACCGTCATCGAAGAAAAGAACTTCCGCAGGATCGATGAGGGTCTCTATGTGCAGATTTCGGAGCGCCTGGCCGGCCGCGTGCTGAGGGGCCTGTTCGTCGTCGACGAGCGCGATCCTGCCTTCGACATGATCTATTATGCACGCGAGGGTGCGGTCGACGATACGGGAACATCGCTCATCATGCGCGACGGCGAGGTTCAGCGCAAAGCCCGCGACGGCAACGTCTCGATCATCAAATTCGACTCCTATTCTTTCGATCTCTCCGATCTGACGCAGAACCGCGGACAGGCAACGCTCCGCGCCAGCGACCGCGACCTGGGCTTCCTGCTCAATCCGGATCCGGCCGACAAGGATTACATAGCGAGGCCGCAATCATATCGCGCCGAACTTCACAGACGGCTGACGGACTGGGTTCTGCCTTTCGTTCTGGCGCTGATCTCGCTGGCGATCGCCGGTGACGCGCGTTCACATCGCGAGGCGCGCCTGCACCCGATGGTCACGGCTTTGACCTTTTCCTTTGCACTGCGCTGGGCGTCGTTCTACGCCGCGAACCAGATCGACACCAATCCGTTTTACATCGGCGTGCTCTATGCGATTCCGGTCGTGGCCGGCGTCGCGGCGATCTGCTTCCTCAATATGCACAAGCGCCTTTCGATTCCGGCCGCCGTGGGCGAACGTGCCGCCGGCATCTGGCACGGAATCGAGCGGCGACTGCCTTCTGCAATCGGAAAGACGCCCGGAGGCAGCGCATGATCTTCGGCACGTTGGGACGCTACTTCTTCCGCCGCTATCTTGCGATAACGATCTGGTTCTTTCTTGGAATCATCTCGATTGTCTTTCTAATCGATTTCAGCGAGACGGCAGGCCGAATGTCCGGGCTTCCGGGCTACACCGTTGCCGGTGGCCTTTTGATGACGGCCGTCCGACTGCCGCTCATCATCCAACAGACCGTTCCATTCATTGCGCTCTTCGTCGGAATGACGGTGCTGATCGGGTTGAATCGCAAGTATGAACTCGTGGTGGCGCGCGCAGCCGGCATCTCGGTATGGCAGTTCATGTCGCCCTTCATCGCCGGTGCCTTCCTGCTCGGCATCCTGACGATGGCGGTCATCAATCCGCTCGCGGCCTGGGGCCAGCGTCAGGCGGCACTCGTGGAGACCGACTGGCGCGGCCAGGAGAAGGCCACAAGCAGCAAACCGCAGGTTCCCTGGCTGCGCCAGATCAGCGGAAAGGACGACGTCATTATCGGCGCTCGTACGATTCAGGAGAACGGAACACTGCTGATCGATGCGGTTTTGATCCACTTCGATTCGGACGGCCGCGTGATTCTTCGCCAGGATGCAGCTTCCGCAAAATTGGAAGATGGTTACTGGCTCCTTAAGAACGTTACCGAGCGTCGGCCGGGCGAAATCGCGGTCCGCAAGGATACGGTCCAGCTTCGCACCAATTTGAAACAAGACTTCGTCCAGGAGCGCCTGACATCTCCTGAAACCATTGCTTTTTTTGATCTTTCCAATCGAATAGCGATTGCCAAATCCTTCGGTGTTCCGACGAAGGCGCTGGAGACGCAATTTCACTCATTGCTGTCTCAACCGCTGCTGCTTGTCGCGATGACTCTCATTGCTGCAACAGTGTCTTTAAAATTTAGCCGGTTCAACCAGTCGAGGTCGGTGATTCTGGGTGGAATCCTTTCAGGCTTCGTGCTTTATGTCGTCAACGTGCTTGTGAAAGCATTTGGAAGCAGCGGAGTCGTACCGCCTTTCGTGGCGGCGTGGATTCCGGTCGTCGTCGCGCTGGCTTTGGGCGCAACGATTCTGCTTCATCAGGAGGACGGCTAGTGGCGGCAGGCGACCGCAAGACTTTTAGTAAACAGTTGGTTGCCCTGCTCGCAGGGGCGACTCTGCTTGGCTATTCTGGAAGCATTCCTGCTGTGTTCGCGCAGGAGAATTCGACGTTGCAGAAGCTGCAGCCGAAGATCGATCCTGACTCGAAAATGATGCTTTCGGCCAACGAGCTCGTCTACAACCGGGACCAGCAGATCGTCTCCGCAGTCGGGGGCGTCCAGATCAACTATGCGGGCTACAGAATGGTGGCCCAGCGCGTGGAATACAACCAGAAGACGGGCCGCATGATGGCGGTCGGCAATATCGAGCTGATCAGCCCCGACGGCAACCGCATGTATTCCGACAAGCTCGATGTGACCGACGACTTCGCCGAAGGCTTCGTCAATGCGTTGCGTATCGAGACCACGGACAACACACGCATCGCGGCCGAAAGCGGCGAGCGCGTCAACGACAACCTGATGATCCTCAACAAGGGCGTCTACACCGCATGCCTTCCCTGCGCCGAACGGCCGGAACGACCGCCTTTCTGGCAAGTCAAGGCCGAGCGCGTCATTCAGAACGGTGAAAAACATACGATCCGGCTGGAGAAGGCACGCTTCGAGTTGCTCGGCCATCCGATCGCCTTCCTCCCCTGGATCGAGGTCCCGGACCAGACGGTCAAGCGGAAGTCCGGCTTCCTGTTTCCGAGTTTCAGTACATCGGAGAACCTCGGCTTCGGCGTTACCGTTCCCTATTACTATGTCTTCTCGCCAAGCATGGACCTGACGGTCAGCGGCACCGGCTACACGAATCAGGGCTTCCTGCTCGACGCGGAATTCCGGCAGCGTTTCGAGAACGGCACGCATACCCTGCGCGTAGCGGGCATTAACCAGATGCAACCGGAGAGCTTCACCGCGGGAACAAGCGACCAAGAGGCCGATGACCGCGGAATGATCGGATCCAAGGCAGAGTTCAAGATCAATCCCCGCTGGGCATTCGGCTGGGATGTCATGGTGCAGAGCGATAATAACTTCTCGCGTACCTACGAACTCAGAGGGTTCAACGAGACAACGCATGTCAACCAAGTCTACTTGACCGGCCTCGGGAAGCGGAATTACTTCGACATCAGATCGTTCTACTTCGACGTTCAGGACTCCGATCCGGATAGCGAGGAAGAAAAGCAGCAGGCGATCGTCTATCCCGTGATAGACTATCATGCCGTGGCTCCGCAGCCGCTGGCCGGCGGCGAACTGTCACTCGACGTCAACTTCACGAATATTTCGCGCACGCATGACAGTTTCTTCGACAATCCGGTAGGTGATGATCGCTTCTCACTGAAGGGGCAGACATCGCGTCTGACCGGGGAACTCGAGTGGAAGCGAACTTTCGTGACGCCGCAGGGGGTACTCATCACGCCTCTCCTCGCCGCGCGCGGCGATGCACTGGCGCTAAATGTGGACGATCCCAACTCCATCAGCGGGACGTCGGTATACGACGGCGACTTCGAAAATGGTGATGGCGCAACGCGCGGGATGATCACCGCCGGCCTGGAAGCGCGCTATCCGATTTTGATGACGACGGCAAACAGCACGCATGTCTTCGAGCCGATTGCCCAAATCTACGCCCGTCCCGATGAGTCTCTGGCGGGCGCCCTGCCCAACGAGGACGCGCAGAGCTTCGTCTTCGACGCGACCTCGCTCTTCGAGCGCGACAAGTACTCGGGTTACGATCGCATCGAGGGCGGCACGCGTGCCAATATCGGCTTCCAGTACACCGGCACCTTCGACAACGGCTACAAACTTCACGGCATTTTCGGCCAGTCCTATCATCTTGCCGGCCAGAACTCGTTCGCCACGGACGATCTCGTCAATGCGGGAGCGAATTCGGGTCTTGAGACCGACCGTTCCGACTATGTCGGGCTGGGCGGCATCGAGACGCCGCAGGGCCTTTCCCTCGCCGCCTCGTACCGCCTGGACGAGAAGGATCTCTCTTTTCGCCGCGGCGATCTGACGGCCGGATTCCAGACCGATACATTCCAGAGCCAGCTTCTTTACACCCATATTTCGCCTCAGCCGGATTACGGGTCCGCCGAAGGCGGTGATGAAATCCAGACCAAGGCAACGGTAAAGTTCAGGGACTACTGGTCCGTCTTCGGCGGCATTGCTTGGGATCTCAACAACGATGTCATCAGCAGGAAGACGCTCGGGCTGTCCTATGAAGACGAGTGCACGATCTTCACGATCGCCTATACTTCAAAACGCGATACAAGCGACGAGTCGGCAAGCGACTGGAGCATTGGCGCCAGACTTACGTTCCGCACGCTCGGCGATGTCAACGTCGGATATTCTGACGATATCGAAAAGAATATCTACAATAATTGATTTCGATATTGGACGGCGAAAGAAAGAGAGCCTTTCTTTCGCCGCAACACTGTGCAGGACATTGCCGTCAATCGGGTTATGAGGCATAGGAATGTCGCCTGGGGGCGGTTCCGACCTCGGTAAAGCTGTGTTCACGCGCACTTGCTGCCGCAGCGTCTATGGGAAGGATCGACACATGATTGGCGCGAGAAAGACTGTCACGACTCTGTTTGCCGGCGCTGCGTTCTGCATGCTCGCCGCGCTTGTTCAGCCACAAGGCGGTTCCGCATTTGCAGCCAGCGAAGTCAAGGCCGTCGTCAACGGGGTGGCACTGACCACGGGCGATGTCGCAAGGCGCCAGGCATTTCTACGTCTCCAGCACCAAAAGGCCGATGCGAAGACGGCGGAAGAATCGCTCGTTGAGGAGACCTTGAAACGTCAGGAAATCTCGCGTGTGCGCATGTCAGTCTCCAAGGATGAAGTCGATGCGTCCTTTGGGCGTTTTGCGTCCGGAAACAAGCTCTCGACCGAGCAGCTTACGCAAATTCTCACTCAGGCCGGGGTCGGTGCCGATCATTTCAAGCAGTATATTGCCGTGCAAATGAGCTGGCCGCGCGTCGTCAATGCGCGCTACGGGTCGAGCGCCCGCATGTCGAGCAGCGACCTTGTCACCCGCATGATGGAAAACAATAAGCAGAAGCCGGTCACGACCGAATATATGCTTCAGCAGATCATCTTCGTGGTGCCGCAATCGAAAAAAGGCATTACGGGCAAACGCAAGAGCGAGGCAGAGGCCTCCCGTTCGAAGTATCCGGGCTGCGAACAGGCAAAGGTTTTTGCAGCAACGATGCGTGACGTTTCGGTCCGCGAACTCGGCCGGGTGCTGGCTCCGGAACTTCCGGCCGAATGGAAGCCGTTGATCGAGCAGGCCAAAGGCAATACCACAGCGACCCGCGTGACTGAAAAGGGCGTGGAATATCTTGCAATCTGCAGCCAGCGCGACGTATCCGACGACACGGCTGCTGAGATCGTGTTCCGCCAGGAGGATCTCAACAAGGCCAAGGCTGGCAAGAGCGCGCCGGAAAATGAAAACGCTACCAAATATCTGGACGAGCTGCGCAAGAAGGCGCAGATCATCTATCGCTGACCGCCGTGGCTACCCCGTTTTCGCGCCCGCTTGCGCTGACGCAAGGCGATCCGGCCGGTATCGGCCCGGACATAACCCTGATGGCCTGGCTGAGGCGGCGTGAGCTCGGCCTGCCGCCCTTCTTTCTGATCGGCGATCCTGACGTGCTGGCGGTAAGAGCACGGCAGCTCGATCTTTCCGTCGCGATAGCCGAAGCGAACGCCGCAACGGCCGCGGATGTCTTTGTCGATGCTCTCCCCGTCCTGCCCGTTCCTGCCGGCGTCGAGGTGGCTGCCGGCGAGCCGCATGTCGCGACTGCAACGGGTACGATCGCCGCGATCGAAACGGCCGTATCGCTGGTCGTCAAGGGCGAGGCAGCCGGTGTCGTCACCAATCCCATCGCTAAAGCCGTTCTTTACGAGGCCGGCTTCCAGTTTCCGGGCCACACCGAGTTCCTTGCCGATCTCGCGAGCCGCGCGACCGGCAATCCTGTCAGGCCAGTGATGATGCTTTCAGGACCAAGGCTGAGGGCGATACCGGTCACCATTCACATTCCGATCAAGGACGTGCCGCAGGCTTTGAGCGGTGAATTGATCGCAGAGACCTGCCGTATCGCGCATTCCGATCTCAGGCACCGCTTCGGCATCGAAAGGCCGCGCCTTGCTGTCGCCGGTCTTAATCCGCATGCCGGCGAGAGCGGAACGATGGGACGCGAGGACGAAGACATCATTCATCCCGCCATACAGCTTGTGCGCTCCGAGGGCATCGACGCGATTGGCCCCCTGCCTGCCGATACCATGTTCCATGACGAGGCTCGCGCCCGGTATGATGTCGCGGTCTGCATGTATCACGATCAGGCCTTGATCCCGGTCAAGGCGCTCGGCTTCGACGATTCCGTCAACGTGACGCTCGGCCTGCCTTTCGTGCGGACCTCGCCGGATCATGGCACAGCCTTTGGCATTGCCGGCAAGGGCATCGCGCGCGAAAAGAGCCTGATTGCCGCCCTCAAGCTTGCAGCCCATCTTAGCCGTCCCGCGGAACACCGCTGATGGCCGCGCTCGATGGTCTGCCGCCGCTTCGCGACGTGATTCAGCGTCACGGCCTCGATGCGCGCAAGGCGCTCGGGCAAAACTTCCTTCTCGACCTCAACCTGACGCAGAAGGTAGCCCGCACGGCAGGATCGCTGGAAGGCTGCACCGTCTTCGAAGTAGGCCCTGGACCCGGCGGGCTGACGCGCGCCATCCTGGCGCTGGGTGCGAAGAAGGTGATTGCCGTCGAGCGTGATCCGCGCTGCCTGCCAGCATTGGCGGAAATATCCGCTCATTATCCGGGCAGGCTCGAGGTCATGGGCGGCGATGCGCTGAAGACCGATTTCGAGGCGCTGGCGCCTGAGGGACCGGTCAAGATCATCGCCAATCTTCCGTACAATGTCGGCACGCAATTGCTGGTGAATTGGCTGCTGCCAAAAGAGTGGCCGCCGTTTTGGGAATCCTTGACGCTGATGTTCCAAAAAGAAGTCGGCGAGCGCATCGTCGCCGAACAGGATGACGACCACTATGGCCGCCTCGGCGTACTGTGCGGCTGGCGCACCGATGCCCGCATGGCTTTCGACGTATCGCCGCAGGCCTTTACGCCGCCTCCGAAGGTGACGTCGACGGTGGTGCATCTGACGCCGAAGGCAAACCCGATCCCCTGCGTCGTCGCCAATCTTGAAAAAGTAACGCATGCGGCCTTCGGTCAGCGGCGCAAGATGCTTCGCCAGAGCCTCAAGCCGCTCGGCGGCGAGAGTCTGCTCAACAAGGTAGGTATAGACTCGCAGCGCCGCGCTGAAACGCTTTCCGTCGAGGAATTCTGCCTGCTTGCTAATTCACTTTAAAGAACCGGCTTCTCTTCCAGCAGTTTGGTGACGAAATCGTAGATGCCGTGCCGCCGGTCGCGGCGCAGGCGCTCGGCCTTCACGATCGACTGCACAGCGTCGAAGGCAGTATCGAGATCGTCGTTGACGATGACATAGTCATATTCCCGCCAATGGGCGATTTCGGCGCGCGAATTGGCAAGCCGCTGGGCGATGACCTCTTCGGAATCTTCCGCACGGCGGTGGAGCCGTGACTGCAACTCGGTCATCGTAGGCGGCAATACGAAGATAGATACGACATCTGCCGACATCTTCTCCTGCAGCTGCTGGGCGCCCTGCCAATCGATGTCGAAAAGCATGTCGCGCCCTTCGGCCATCGCTGCTTCCACCGGTTCGCGCGGCGTGCCGTAGAAATTGCCGTGCACTTCAGCCCATTCCAACAGCGCATCGGAATCGCGCAGTCGCTCGAATTCGCGGATGCTCTTGAAGTGGTAGTGAATGCCCTCGACCTCGCTGGGGCGCCGCTGGCGGGTCGTGACGCTGACGGAGAGGCCGATCTGGCTATCCTGTGCAAGCAGCGTCCGCGCAATCGTCGACTTTCCCGCACCAGAGGGCGACGAGATGACGAGCATCAGACCGCGGCGAGCGATCGGAACGGGCGAAGCTTTCGCCGGTTTCATGTCCTACTCCAGATTCTGGACCTGTTCGCGGAACTGGTCGATGACGACTTTCAGTTCGATGCCGGCGGCAGTGACCGCCGAGGCATTCGACTTCGAACAGATGGTATTCGATTCGCGGTTAAATTCCTGTGCAAGGAAATCGAGCTTGCGGCCGACCGGGCCGCCGCGGCCCAACAGATCCCGTGCGGCCGAGACATGCGCCTTCAGCCGGTCGATTTCTTCGCGCAGATCCGCCTTCGTCGCAAGCAGAGCCGCCTCAGCATGCAGTCTGTCGCGGTCGAGCGCGCCGGCTCCGTCCATCAGCAAGGCAACCTGCGCCTTGATGCGCGCGGAAATCTCCTGCGGCGTACGCGACGGGTCGCGTTCGATCGTGTGCGTCAAGTCCTCGATCGTCGAGACATGATTGAGCAGCACGCGAGACAAAGCAGCCCCCTCCTGTTCCCGCATGAGCTTGAGGTCGGCAAGTGCAGCCAGCAGGCCCTTGGTAACGTCCGCATCGCGGGCGGCGATTTCTTCTTCGCTGTCCTCCGTCTCGCGAAATTCGACGAGCCCACGGATGGAAAGCAGCGTATCCAGGGTCAGAGGCGCCGGATCGATGACGCCTGCAAGCTGGTCACGCATTGCAAGCACATTGGCCAGAGCGTCCTGATTGAGAACCGTTTCGAAGCGGTTTTCGGCTGCCGAAACCGAGAGGTTGGCCTGCATGTTGCCGCGGCTGAACTGTTCGCCCGTAATGCGGCGAACGTCTGTTTCCATGCGCTCGAGGCCCGGCGGCAAGCGAAGGCGCAGGTCGAGCCCCTTGCCGTTGACCGACCGCAGTTCCCAAGCCCAGCGCCAGCGGCCGCTCGTTCCCTCGCGCCGCGCAAAACCGGTCATGGACTGCAAAGCCATCCGAGCCTCCGAAATCAGTTCGTCTTCTTTTTCTTCTGCTGAGCCGCCGGCTCGGCCTGAGCCTCCGGCTGGCCGTCAACCACGATATTCGGATCTGCGCCCTTGTCAGCTTCGAGCTTGCGCCAGCGCTTGACGTTGGCATTGTGCTCTTCGAGCGTCGCCGCAAAAACGTGGCCGCCGGTGCCGTCGGCAACGAAATAGAGGTCCGCCGTCTTCCAGGGATTGGCCGCCGCTTCCAGCGCATCACGGCCGGGATTTGCGATCGGCGTCGGTGGCAGGCCCTTGATCACGTAAGTGTTGTAAGGCGTTTCCTTCTTCAGGTCCGACAGGTAGATCGGCCGGTCGGCAGGTTTGCCGTCACCACCGAAGAGGCCGTAGATGATCGTCGGATCGGACTGAAGCCGCATGCCTTTGGCGAGCCGGTTGAGGAAAACGGATGCGACATGCGCGCGCTCGTCGGGAATGCCAGTCTCCTTCTCGACGATCGAAGCAAGCACCACGAACTCTTCCTTGGATTTCAGCGAGACCGAAGGATCGCGTTTTTCCCAGATCTGGTCGACGAGCTTTTTCTGCTCTGCGGCCATCTGGTCGATGATCTCGGAGCGTTTCGTGCCGCGGGAGAACTTGTAGGTATCGGGGCGCAGGCTGCCTTCGGGCGGTAGCGCCGTCGGCAGCTCGCCTTCGAGGACGGTATCCCCGTTCATGCGGTTGAACATCTGGCGCACCGTCAGGCCCTCCGGGAAGGAGATCGAATAGAGGATCGATTTCCCGGACTTCAGCAGTTCCATGATGTCGTTCATGGAAGCTTTCGCCTTGATCTCGTATTCGCCGGCCTTCAGGCTCTCCCCCTCGTTCAGGTATGTCGCCGTGAGATAGCGGAAGATGCGAGCGTCGGAGACGATGTTGTTGCGCTCAAGATTGGTGGCGATTTCCGTAAGGCCCGCGCCGCTGCGCACGATGAAATTGGTGTTCGTCTCCAGCGGACCAGGCTCCTGGTAGCTGGAGATCGCGTAATAGAAGGCGAAGATGCCGGCGGCGCAGGCAAGCACGACCATCGTCATCAGGAAGTTTAGGAAGATGACGACCTGGCTGCGCGCCTTCTTCGAGCGCTTCGGCGGCTCCGGAACGCGTTCCGGGCGCAGCGCTTCATTGGGCGACTTCGGAATGATCGGCCCGTTCTGCGCCGGATGGCCGTTGTGGCCCGCCGCGTCGTTGCTCTGATTCGTATCGCTCACCGGCAATCCTCTAAACTTGGCCCTGTCCGCTGTTTTAAGAAGCAATACGGCAAAAAACAGGTAGGCCACCCTCCCGAAAGGTTACTGGCCCGTCCTCCCGTCGTGTCAATAACCGCCTTCAGGCAGTATAGCGGCGCAGCACCAGCGATGCATTCGTACCGCCGAATCCGAAGGAATTCGAGAGTGCAACATTGATTTCTCGCTGACGAGCCTTGTGCGGAACAAGATCGATCGCCGTTTCGCGCTCGGGATTATCGAGATTGAGCGTCGGCGGAGCGACGTTGTCGCGGATCGCTAGCGTCGCGAAGATCGCCTCGATGGCACCGGCTGCGCCCAGCAGATGGCCGGTCGCCGACTTGGTCGAAGACATCGAAATCTTCGATGCCGCATTGCCGACCAGACGCTCGACGGCGCCAAGCTCGATCGTATCGGCCATCGTCGACGTGCCGTGCGCGTTGATATAGTCGACATCTGCAGCCGTCAGTCCGGCGCGCTTCAGCGCCATGGCCATGCAGCGCTGCGCGCCGTCACCGTCTTCCGCCGGCGCAGTGATGTGGTAGGCGTCGCCCGAGAGGCCGTAGCCGACGATTTCGGCGTAGATCTTCGCGCCACGCGCCTTGGCATGTTGCAGCTCCTCGAGAACGATGATACCGGCACCTTCGCCCATGACGAAGCCGTCGCGGTCGCGATCGTAGGGACGCGATGCTTTCTCGGGATCGTCGTTGTGCTGCGTGGACAGCGCCTTGCAGGCAGCGAAGCCCGCAAGCGAGATGCGGCTGACCGGCGATTCCGTACCGCCCGCGACCATGACATCGGCATCGCCGAGCGCGATCATACGGGCAGCATCGCCGATGGCGTGCGCGCCAGTCGAGCAGGCGGTGACGACCGAGTGGTTCGGCCCCCTAAGCTTGTGGCGGATCGAGACCTGGCCGGATACGAGGTTGATCAGGCGGCCGGGAATGAAGAAGGGCGAGATACGGCGCGGGCCCTTATCGCGGAGCGTATAGCCCGCCTCGACGATACCCTCGATGCCGCCGATGCCTGAGCCGATCAGCACGCCGGTCGCGATCTGGTCCTCGTCGTTCTCAGGATGCCAGCCGGCGTCGTCCAGCGCCATGTCGGCAGCGGCCATGCCGTAGATGATGAAGGGATCGACCTTGCGCTGTTCCTTCGGCTCCATCCAGTCATCCTGGTTGAAGGTGCCCTCTGTGCCATCACCAACCGGAATGCGGCAGGCAATCTTGGCTGGGAGATCCTCCACCTCGAATTCGGAGACAAGGCGGGCGCCGCTGCGGCCGGCGAGCAACCGCGACCACGTCACTTCAGTTCCGCATCCCAAGGGTGATACCATACCGGTACCAGTGATGACGACCCGTCTCATGGACAGCTTCCCCGCCTATTCTTTCACTAAAGCAATGCACAAACAAAAAGGGCGGACTCATGGCCCGCCCTTTGAAAATCACACAGGATTAAGCCTGGGCCTTTTCAATGAACTTTACTGCATCGCCGACCGTAAGGATCGAGTCTGCTGCGTCGTCCGGAATTTCTACGCCGAATTCTTCTTCGAAGGCCATGACCAGTTCGACCGTGTCGAGCGAGTCAGCGCCCAGATCGTCGATAAAGCTGGCGCTCTCGACAACCTTCTCGGCATCGACGCCAAGATGATCAATAACAATTTTCTTTACGCGTTCTGCGATATCGCTCATGTCGGTTTCCTCGACCTTATATCCTGATGAGAATGCCTTCCGGCATCCCTACCCTGGTTCAGCCTTCGGCGCCCTCTCGGCACTTTCAGCAAACTCGTTAGCCCGGCTCTCTAAGATGTTCCCCGCTGGCAAAACGCCCGCCGGTCCGCCTTGTTTCCCGGAACGACTGTGACAGTCATGGCCCGCTTAACACGGTTTATGTCTGCCGCAAAGCCTGAAAATCAACCCTGTTCCATTGCTCAACACGCTATTCCATCGAAAAACGCAAACAGGGCCAGTTTCTGTTTCAGATCATGGCCATGCCGCCGTTTACGTGCAGCGTCTGACCCGTCATATAGGCGGCTTCCGAGGAGGCGAGATAGGCAACGGCGGACGCCACTTCGCCACCCGTGCCCATGCGCTTCATCGGGATGGCCCCCATGATCGCTTCCTTCTGCTTGTCGTTCAGCTTGCCGGTCATGGCGGATTCGATGAAGCCCGGCGCGACGCAATTGACAGTCACGTTGCGCGTCGCGATCTCCTGGGCGAGCGACTTGGTGAAACCGATCATGCCGGCCTTGGAGGCGCAGTAGTTCGCCTGACCGGGGTTGCCGGTGACACCGACCACCGAGGTGATGTTGATAATGCGGCCGTAGCGGCGGCGCATCATCGGATGCGTCAGTTCGCGCGTCAGGCGGAACATCGCGGTCAGGTTGACCTCTATGACGTTATCCCAGTCCTCGTCGCTCATCCGGACGAAGAGGCCGTCCTTGGTGATGCCTGCGTTGTTCACCAGAATATCGACGCCTTCGAGCTCGGCTTCGGCCCTGACGCCGAGCGCCTTGACCTCGTCACGGTCGGAGAGGTTCGCCGGGAATATCTTGACGCGGTCGCCAAGCTCGTTTGCCAGCGCTTCAAGCTTTTCGACGCGCGTGCCGTGAAGGCCGACGACGGCGCCCTGTTTGTGGAGAATGCGGGCGATTTCTTCGCCGATGCCGCCGGATGCACCGGTAACGAGCGCCTTGCGGCCGGAAAGATCGAGCATGGATGCGTTCCTTATATCTGGTGAAACCAATCAGGCCATGAGGGCGGCGACGGCCGCGTCGATATCGGCGGGCGTATTGACGGCAATGCCGTTCACCGTCTTGTCGATGCGGCGCGCAAGACCGGTCAGCACCTTGCCGGAGCCGAGTTCATAAAGCGTCGTGACATTGTTTGCGGCAAACCATTCTACCGTTTCGCGCCAGCGGACCTGACCGGTGACCTGCTCGACGAGGAGCCTGGCAATCTCATCGGCGTCTGTCACTGGCGCGGCGCGAACGTTGGCAATCAGTGGCACGACCGGGTTGGACTTCGAAACGCCCGCGAGCGCTTCGCGCATCGCCTCGGCAGCCGGCGCCATCAGTGAGGAGTGGAAGGGAGCTGAAACCGGCAGAAGGATCGCACGCTTGGCGCCCTTCTCGGTTGCCAGTGCCGCACCCTTTTCGACCGCGGCCTTTTCGCCGGAGATGACGATCTGGCCGCCGCCGTTATCGTTGGCGATCTGGCAGGCACCAGCGGCCGAAGCAGCTTCGCAAACGGCCACGACATCGGCATGTTCCAACCCGATGATCGCCGCCATGGCACCAACGCCGACAGGAACGGCAGCCTGCATGGCGTTGCCGCGAATACGCAGCAGACGCGCGGTTTCGGCGAGTGAGAAGGTGCCCACGGCACAGAGTGCGGAATATTCGCCGAGCGAATGACCGGCAACACAGGACACCTTCGACTTGAGATCGAGACCCTTCGCCTGAAGGACACGGACGACCGCAAGCGATACTGCCATGAGCGCCGGCTGGGCATTGGCCGTCAGCGTCAGTGTATCTTCCGGGCCTTCGAACATGATTGTTGAAAGCTTTTCACCGAGCGCATCGTCAACCTCTTCGAAGACGGAACGGGCCTCGGAAAAATTTTCCGCGAGTTCCTTGCCCATGCCCACGGCCTGGCTTCCCTGGCCGGGAAATGTGAAAGCGACGGTCATCTAATGTCCCTTATTATGTCAATTTGGACTATTTCGCCTCCAATTGACGTTCTTGCGGGCAGAGTCAATAGCGCCGCCAGGGACTTCAGAGCCTTTTGCAGGCGCGAAAAGCCGCGATTTTTTTCTTGCGCTTGCGCAATTCACGCCTAAATTTGCGCCGCTCTCCCGGCTACGCCCGCTCATCCGTTTTCAAGGTTCCAATGAAGTTTAACAGATTAGGCCGCACCGATATTTCCGTTTCGCAAATCTGCCTCGGCACCATGACGTGGGGCACGCAGAACACCGAAACCGAAGCGCATGAGCAGATGGATTACGCCGTCGATAACGGCGTGAACTTCTTCGATACCGCCGAGCTTTACCCTACAACTCCCCTTTCAGCGGAGACGCAGGGGCGCACCGAGGCCTATATCGGCAGCTGGTTCGCAACGACCGGCAAGCGCAACGACATCGTGCTGGCGACAAAGGTCGCGGGGCCCGGACGCTCCTATATCCGGGGCGGCGAAGGTGCCGACGCCAAGAATATCAAGCATGCCGTCGAAGCAAGTCTCAAGCGGCTGCAGACCGATTACATCGATCTCTACCAAATTCATTGGCCGAGCCGTGGGCATTTCCACTTCCGGCAGAACTGGCACTACGACCCCTTCAAGCAGGATCGGGCAAAGGCGGTCGCCAACATCACCGATATCCTCGAGACGATGGATATGCTCGTGAAGGAAGGCAAGGTGCGCGCCGTCGGCCTGTCCAATGAAACTGCGTGGGGCACGCAGAAATACCTGACGCTCTCCGAGCAGAAGGGCCTTCCACGCGTCGCCAGCGTCCAGAACGAATACAGCCTGCTTTGCCGCCACTTCGACCTGGACATGGCGGAACTGTCGCATCACGAGGATGTGGGCCTGCTCGCCTATTCACCGCTTGCTGCTGGCCTGCTCACGGGAAAATATCTCGATGGCGCCAGGCCGGAAGGATCGCGCGCTACGATCAACGGCGATCTCGGCGGCCGGTTGCAGCCGCTGCAGGAAGCGCCCACCAGGGCCTGCGTCGAGATTGCAGCGAAGCACTGGCTTGATCCGGCAGCCATGGCGCTTGCCTTCTGCCTCACCCGCCGCTTCATGACCTCCGTCATCATCGGCGCAACGACGATGGAGCAGCTGAAGATCGACCTGAGCGCCGTCGAGGTTAAACTCTCGAGCGACGTCCTCTCCGAGATCGAAAAGGTCCACCGGCAATATCCGATGCCGCTGTGACGAGTGCTCCGGGCTTCGGATAAACCAAGCCCGGAACATCTGTTTCCCGCGCTACGGTGATGATCGCTTCCAGGTCGGCGTCTGTCGCATGCAGCGCTCATCGAAAGCCGGAGCGGGTCCAAAGCCGAAGCGGGTTCCCGGCTGGCCTGTCGGACTTTCTGGCATGTGCAGAATTTACCCTCAAGATGACTGTAAACGGCACATAGCCCTGCTTAATTGCAGCCGAACGCTTGCCTTTCGCAGAAAAATCCGTATAAGCGCCCCTGTTCGCAAACCCGGTCTTCTGGCTGGTGGCTGAACGGAGGGCCGGTTTCTTTGGAAATCGTTCGGAACGGAAGCGTTCCAGCCTCCCGTGTCTCCGCTCTCGACCGTCTCGGAAACGCTTTTCTTGCCTGGGTTCGGCCCAATCAGGAGCAGTCGTTGAGGCTTAGCCGCCGAATATCGGGTTGAACCAACGCAAGAAAGGCAAAGCTGTCATGGCTCTTTATGAACATGTATTCCTTGCCCGGCAGGATATTTCCGCTCAGCAGGTCGATGCCCTCGTAGAACAGTACAAGGGCGTGATCGAGGCTAACGGCGGCAAGGTCGGGCGCATCGAAAACTGGGGTCTTAAGTCCCTCACCTACCGCATCAAGAAGAACCGCAAGGCTCACTACGCCCTGATGGACATCGATGCACCGGCAGCTGCCGTCCAGGAAATGGAACGCCAGATGCGCATCAGCGAAGATGTTCTGCGTTACATGACGCTCGCCGTCGAAAAGCACGAAGAAGGCCCGTCTGCCATGATGCAGAAGCGCGACCGCGACGACCGCGGCCCGCGTGACGGCGCCCGTGGCCCGCGCGAAGGCGGTTTCGACCGTGGCCCGCGCCCGCCGCGTGAAGGTGGCTTCGGCGACCGTGAAGACCGTCCGCGCCGTCCGCGCGAAGACCGCGTATAAGGAGATTTGAGATATGTCTGAAGCGTCCTCCGCTCCGGTCCGCCGCCCGTTCCACCGCCGCCGCAAGACCTGCCCGTTCTCGGGCGCGAATGCTCCGCGGATCGACTACAAGGACGTCCGTCTTCTGCAGCGTTACATTTCCGAGCGCGGCAAGATCGTTCCGTCCCGCATCACGGCCGTTTCGCAAAAGAAGCAGCGCGAACTCGCCCAGGCGATCAAGCGCGCCCGCTTCCTCGGCCTGCTGCCGTACGTCGTAGCTTAATTTGCTATCGCGACCCTCTGGTCCCAAACCAGAGGGTCGCATCCCTTCCGCGATGGGCGCGGATCGGAACCCTGAAAACCCATGTTGAGGCGGGTTTTTCTGAATTTGATTCAGGATACATCCTCTAACTGCTTGATGAAGCAGGACAGCGACGTGACCAAAATGAACTTCAAGAGGCTGCTGACCGGCGCGCTCGCCGGAATGACCGCCGCGCTCCTGGCGCTCGGCGCGAGCGTGCAGTTGTCGTTCAGCGCCCTGCTCTACGCCGCTTCCGCCCTGCCCATCCTTCTCGTGGGTCTCGGCTGGGGCAATGCCGCGGCAATCTCTGCCGTCGTCACCGCTGCCGCCTTCGGTGCTGTCGCCGGCTCTCCGGCCTTCGCACTGATGATGACGCTGGTGACGCTGATTCCCGCCGGCTGGATCAGCCACCTGGCAAACCTTGCCCGCCCCGCCGCCGAGCTCGGCGGCCCGGAACACCTGACGGCCTGGTATCCGCTCTCCGACATCCTGCTGCATCTCTGCGGCCTGGTGACGCTCGCCGTCATCGTGACCGGCTACATGATCGGCTATGGCCCGGAACTTATCGGCCAGATGGTAGACGCACTTTTCGGTTCCTTTGCGCAGCAACAGCCGGATTTCACTTTCAATGACACGGCCACCGCGCAGACCAAGTCGCTGCTGCTCCTGATGCTGCCCGCCATTCAGGGCGCGATGTGGGTGCTGATGCTTTTTGCGGCCTACTATATCGCGGCACGCATCGTGAATGCGTCCGGCCGCGCGCTTCGCCCGCGCGAGGACATTCCGTCGGCGCTGCGCATGAACCGCAACGCGATCTTTGTCTTCCTCGCTGGTCTTGCCGCCACCTTCTTCGGCGGCGTTCCGGCGATGATCGGAGCAACTGTCGTCGGCACCTTTGGCGCCGGCTTCCTGCTTTCCGGCTTCGCCGCGCTGCATTTCCGCACGCGCGGCAAGGACTGGCGCGTGCCGGCGCTCGTCCTCTGCTACCTGGCATCGCTCGTTCTGATGCTGCCAGCTTTTTTCATTCTTGTCGTCGGTCTGTCCGATACGCGCAAAGCGATTGCCCTCACCCCGAACAAGAATGCCGATGCCCCTCAATCCACAGACAAGAAAATCTAGAGACACGAAAGGAAAACGAAGATGGAAGTCATTCTTCTCGAACGCATCTCCAAGCTCGGCCAGATGGGCGAAACCGTCAAGGTTCGCGACGGCTTTGCACGCAACTACCTCCTGCCGCTCGGCAAGGCACTGCGCGCCAACGCCGCCAACAAGGCCCGTTTCGAATCCGAACGCGCAACGCTCGAAGCCCGCAACCTCGAGCGCAAGTCGGAAGCCCAAAAGGTCGCCGATGTCCTCGACGGCAAGTCCTTCATCGTCGTTCGCTCTGCCGGCGAAACAGGCCAGCTCTACGGCTCGGTTGCTGCCCGCGACGTCGTTGAAATCCTGGCCGCCGAAGGCTTCAACATCGGCCGCAACCAGGTTCACCTGAACACGCCGATCAAGGCGATCGGTATCCACAAGGTCGAACTGCAGCTTCACGCCGAAGTCGAAATCCACGTCAATCTCAACGTTGCCCGCTCCGCCGACGAAGCCGAGCGCCAGGCAAAGGGCGAGACGCTCACCTCCGTCGACGCAATCTACGGCGTTGATGAAGACGCCCTTCGCGCGGAAGACTTCTTCGATCCGGATGCCGACGGCAACGCCGAAGACGAAGCATAAGCTTCGCAAGCTTACTTCACAAAGCAGAAGCCCGGCTCCAGGCCGGGCTTCTTGCGTTTGTCAGTTGGCCGCGATTTTCATTGCCCCCGAACCGCCAGGAGGTTTGCCTGCATGGCGCGGATGACGCTCAGCGTCGTCCTCAAGTCATTTTCGGAAATGCCGGCGACGACCCGGGCGCGCACCTCTGCGGCGAGATCCTCGACCTCACCGGCGACGGCCCTTCCCGCATCCGTGATGTAGATCTCCTTGGCGCGGCGATCGGAACCGGCGACGCGGCGTTCCAGGAAACCCTGCGCCTCCATTGCGTCGAGGATCCGGACCAGCGTCGGCGTTTCGAGTTCCAGCCGTTCGGCCAGTTCTCGCTGATTGATGCCGTCCTTCTTGTTGAGCGTAAAAAAGACTCGCGCGCGCGGCAGTGTCATGTTTCTCTCACGCACGAGGGAATCGAACGTCGCTCGCAATTTTCGGGTAAACGCAGCGATGTCCTCAATGAGTTCCCGCCTGAGAAGCATATTCGCCATAGATTCCCCATTATTTAGTTAGCGCACTAATTATATTTCCTCTGTCTAGTTGAGTTCAGACGTCTTTTCAAGTGCCACGCTCAAGGCATTCAGGCTAAAATATTTTAGTTGGAATGAGTCGCGGTCCTTATGCCGTGTCCTCAAGGTGACATCGGCAATATTTTCTCCCTGGCGGCCATCAGCGCTGTGGAGAAGTCGAACAATGTGCAAAGCGTTACGGATTTCACGACAGGCCCAAGGCTGTTGCGGAGCTGCACTTGCATTTGCCTTGGCGAGCCTTCAAATCCGGGTACGGAAAAGACAGAACGGATCAAGATGAACGACGCCGCGCGAAAGATTGCCGCCGTTGCTCCAGCAGAGCAGCACTACCGCGAAGCACCTAACAACATCGAAGCCGAGCAGGCGCTTCTGGGTGCCATCCTGATGAACAACGACGCCTATTACCGGGTGTCCGACTTCCTGAAGCCGATTCATCTCTATGAACCGCTCCACCGAAAGATTTTCGAGGTCGCGGGCGACATTATCCGTATGGGCAAGATCGCCAATCCAGTGACGATCAAGACCTTCCTGAAGGCCGACGAGAAGGTCGGCGACATGACGGTCTCCGAATATCTCGCGCGCCTTGCCCGCGAAGCCGTGACAATCATCAACGCCGAGGACTACGGGCGCGCGATCTACGATCTGGCGCTGCGGCGGGCGCTGATTACCATCGGCGAGGACATGGTCAACATCGCCTATGACGCGCCGCTCGACATGCCGCCGCAGACGCAGATCGAAGATACCGAGCGTCGCCTCTTCGAGCTTGCCGAAAACGGCCGCTACGACGGCGGCTTCCAGGCCTTCAACGACGCGGTGGCGCTGGCGATCGACATGGCGGCAGTTGCCAAGGAACGCGACGGCGGCCTCTCGGGCATTTCGACCGGCATCCATTCGCTCGATTCGAAGATGGGCGGACTGCAGCGCTCCGACTTGATTATCCTTGCCGGACGTCCGGGGATGGGCAAGACCTCGCTTGCGACCAATATCGCCTACAATATCGCCGCCGCCTATGAGGGCGAAGTCCAATCCGACGGCAGCATGAAGGCGAAGAACGGTGGCGTCGTCGGGTTCTACTCGCTCGAAATGTCGTCGGAACAGCTCGCCACCCGCATCATCTCCGAACAGACGGAAGTCTCCTCCTCGAAAATCCGCCGCGGTGACATCAACGACGCGGACTTCGAAAAACTCGTCGCCTGCTCGATGATGATGCAGAAGGTGCCGCTCTACATCGACCAGACCGGCGGCATCTCCATCGCCCAGCTGGCCGCCCGCGCCCGGCGGCTTAAGCGCCAGCGCGGCCTCGACGTGCTGGTCGTCGACTACGTGCAGCTGATGACCGGCTCGGGCAAGTCGAACGAGAACCGCGTCCAGGAAATTACCCAGATCACCACCGGCCTGAAAGCCCTCGGCAAGGAACTGAACGTTCCGATCATCGCGCTCTCACAGCTTTCGCGTCAGGTCGAAAGCCGCGACGACAAGCGCCCGCAGCTCTCCGACCTGCGTGAATCGGGCTCGATCGAGCAGGACGCCGACGTCGTGCTCTTCGTGTTCCGCGAGGAATATTACGTTAAGAACATGGAACCCCGCGATCCGGCCGATCCGAAATATGCGGAGTGGGAAGCGCTGTTCGACAAGGTGAAGGGCACGGCGGACGTCATCATCGCCAAGCAGCGTCACGGACCGACCGGCACAGTAAAGCTTGCCTTCCAGGCGGAGTTCACGCGCTTTGCCGACCTCGCCGACCCGTCCTTCATTCAGTACGAGGAACACTAGCAATTCCGATTTCTTGCTGCAGTGCGGCGGCGGACTTCCTATTGACCAAATTGACCTTTAGACTGGCCGGAGACTCATCTCCGGCCGTTTTTTAATGTGGATTCATGACTGAAAATTCCGCCGCCTCCGAAGAAGACAGGTTTGCTTCCGCCGGCGTGCGGCTGACTGTCGACCTGACTGCGCTGACGGAAAACTGGCGGGACATGGCACGGCGCTCCAAAAGGGCGCGCGCATCTGCGGTTGTGAAGGCGGACGCCTATGGCATGGGCATCGAGGATGCTGGGGAAGCGCTCTACATCGCCGGTGCCCGCGACTTCTTCGTCGCAACTGTCGATGAGGGCGTGACGCTGCGCCTCTACGCGCCCGATGCGCGCATCTTCGTGCTCGCCGGCATCTGGCCAGGCACTGAAAGACGCTTCTTTGAAAACGACCTCGTGCCGGTCATCTCCTCCCAGGAACAGCTCGCCTTTTGGATGGCGGTGCTTTCGGAATATGGCGACTACCCTTGCGCGCTGCATGTCGACACCGGCTTCAACCGGCTCGGCCTTCATATCGACGAAGCGCTTGCGCTGGCTGATGACGTCTCCCGCCCGGCCAGCTTCGCCCCGGTTCTCGTCATGAGCCATCTCGCCTGCGGCGACGATCCGTCATCTCAGATGAACAAGCAGCAGCTCGAATCATTCCGCAAGGTTAGCGCCGCATATGAAGGTATCGAATCAAGCCTCGCTGCATCAGGCGGCATTTTTCTCGGCGAGGATTACCATTTCGACCTGACGCGCCCCGGCATTGCCATCTACGGCGGCGAAGCGGTGAGCGGCATGGCCAACCCCATGCGGCCGGTTGCGACCGCGGAGGCCCGCGTGATCCAGGTCCGCACCGTGCGCGCTGGCGAATCCGTGAGTTACGGCCGGGCGCTGAAGCTTGACCGCGATAGCCGCCTCGCCATCGTTTCCGCCGGTTATGCCGACGGCTACATGCGAAGCCAGTCGAGCGGCGGCGTCCCGCTTCGCCAAGCCGTGCCGCAGGGCGGCCAAGGCTTCTTTGAGGGCCACACCGTGCCGGTCGCCGGGCGCATCACCATGGATCTTTCCATCTTCGATGTGACCGACCTGCCGGAAAACCTCATCCGTGCCGGCGATTACATCGAACTCTTCGGCAGGAACGTCCCCGTTGACGATGCGGCACGGGCGGCAGGCACGATCGGCTATGAGATGCTGGCAAGCGTCGGGTTGCGGTATGAGCGAAAATACGTCAGCGAAGAATGAGGTGCCGCTCAGCGGCTTGTCAGGGCCAGCCGCACGCCAAGGGCAACGAACAGCGCGCCTAGCCCGCGATCGAGCCAGAGACTAACCCTCCTATCGCGTTTGATCAGATCGGCAAGCCGTCCTCCGGCCAGGATCAGCGGCGGCTCGATGAAGGCAGCCACGACGATAATCAGCCCGCCGTGCACGGAAAGCTGTAGCCAGGCAGGCCCGGCGCCTTCGACGACGAACTGCGGCAGGAAGGCGAGAAAGAAGATCGCAACCTTCGGGTTAAGCAGCGAAACGAGCACGCCCTGCCGGTAGATCCGCCCTGAGCCCAGCCTTTCGCCTGCCGCCTTGACGAAGCCGCCCTCGCCGCTTGAGCGCAGGACCTGGATGCCGAGCCAGACGAGATAGATCGCACCGAGCCACTTCACTGCCGAGAAGGCAATGGCAGAGGCGGCAAGTACCGCCGAAAGGCCGCAGGCTGCGAGAAGCGCGTGCAGGCAGGCGCCGGTCCAGATGCCGAAGACAGCCGAAAAGCCGGCACGCGTGCCGCTTTTGATCGTATGGCCGAGGATAAAAGCCATATCCGGACCCGGCGACAGGTTCAAAAGCACGGCGGCGGTGAAGAAGGCGATCCAGTGGGCGAGCGAATAATCGAGCATTGAGCGATCCGTCGGATGATCCTTCCATGCTGCCACTTGGGCGCCTGATGGGAAAATCATTAGTTTTGATCGGTCCCGCAAGCCATTATCTAGGGCAAATCTGATTCGGGCGCGCCGGCGCTCATGGGCGAAAGCATCATTGATGGCGAAGGCCAGGACACAATTTATCTGTCAGAGCTGCGGCACGATCCACAACCGCTGGGCGGGCAAATGCGAGAACTGCGGCGAGTGGAACACCATCGTCGAGGAAGACCCGATGGGCGGGATCGGTGGCGGACCGGCAAGGACGCCGAAGAAGGGCCGCCCGGTGACGCTGACTGCGCTTTCCGGCGAGATCGAAGAAGCGCCGCGCATCCATACCGGCATCTCGGAACTCGACCGGGCGCTCGGCAGCGGTTTCGTGCGCGGCTCGGCGGTGCTCGTCGGCGGCGATCCCGGTATTGGCAAGTCGACGCTGCTGATGCAGGCGGCGGCAGCGCTTTCGCGCCGCGGTCACAAGATCATCTACGTCTCGGGCGAAGAGGCCGTGGCGCAGGTTCGGCTACGCGCCCAGCGCCTGTGCGCGGCCGACACCGACGTGATGCTTGCCGCGGAGACCAATGTCGAGGATATCCTCGCGACGCTCGCAGACGGCAAGCGGCCGGATCTCGTCATCATCGACTCGATCCAGACGCTCTGGAGCGAACTGGCGGAATCGGCGCCCGGGACGGTCACGCAGGTGCGCACCGGCGTGCAGTCGATGATCCGCTTCGCCAAGCAGACGGGAGCGGCCATGGTTCTCGTCGGCCACGTCACCAAGGACGGCCAGATCGCCGGTCCTCGGGTGGTGGAACACATGGTCGACGCCGTGCTCTACTTCGAAGGTGACCGCGGCCATCACTACCGCATCCTGCGCACGGTCAAGAACCGCTTCGGGCCAACCGACGAGATCGGCGTCTTCGAAATGTCCGACGGCGGCCTGCGTGAAGTCGCCAATCCATCTGAACTTTTCCTCGGCGAGCGCAATGCAAAGTCACCGGGAGCGGCGGTCTTTGCCGGCATGGAAGGAACGCGCCCGATCCTCGTCGAAGTGCAGGCGCTGGTGGCGCCGACATCGCTCGGAACGCCGCGCCGCGCCGTGGTCGGCTGGGATTCCGCCAGACTTTCGATGATCCTTGCGGTGCTCGAGGCCCATTGCGGCGTTCGGCTCGGTCAGCATGACGTCTATTTGAATGTCGCCGGCGGCTATCGTATCAGCGAGCCGGCGGCTGATCTCGCCGTCGCATCGGCATTGGTTTCCTCGCTAGCCGGTATTGCTCTCCCGGCCGATTGCGTCTATTTCGGCGAAGTCAGCCTGTCGGGGGCCGTCCGTCCGGTTGCGCATACCCCTCAGCGCCTCAAAGAAGCCGAGAAGCTGGGATTTTCTGCAGCGCTGCTTCCGTCAGCCTCCGTCGATTTGCCGAAGGGTTCGGGCGGACGCTGGAACGAGATCGAGAGCCTGCCGGATCTGGTCGTGCGCATTGCCGGATCCAAAGGTGCGCTACGACGTGTGGAAGACGAGGTTTGATCCTTTCATTGCCATAAACGGTGATGATATAGGATGCACACGAATGAGGCCCGACCGAACCGCATCACCCACGCGGCGGTCCTGGAGTTGAATTTATATGCCCATCACGATTTTCGACGGTATTGTCATCGGCGTCGTCCTCTTCTCCGCCGTTCTGGCGATGGTCCGCGGCTTTTCGCGCGAAGTGCTGTCGATCGCAAGCTGGGGCGGCTCGGCGGCTGCCGCCTACTACCTCTATCCGCACCTCGTTCCTTACGCGAAGAGGTACACCGATGATGACCGCATCGCGATCGTCGGCTCCGCCGCCGTCGTGTTCCTGATCGCGTTGATCGTCATCTCCTTTATCACCATGAAGATTGCCGATTTCATCATCGACAGCCGGATCGGCGCGCTCGACCGCACTTTGGGCTTCCTCTTCGGCGCGGCACGCGGCATACTGCTTCTCGTCGTGGCAGTGGCCTTCTGGAACTGGCTCGTCGATGCCGATCACCGGCCCTCTTGGGTGAACAACGCCAAGTCCAAGCCGTTCCTTGACTCGATGGTCGTAAAGCTGCAATCGGTCCTGCCTGAGGAATTCGCACAGATGGTGAAAGCCAGCGTGCTCGAGAAGGTTCAGCCGCCGGCCGAAGGCACGCAAGGCAGCAATGCACCGGCCGGCGAACAGGCCCCGGCGGATGATACAGCGCCTGCAGGTGGCGCAGCCCCGTCGGGCGGCGCGCAGCCGCAGTCGAATTGACACAGTGTTCAACAGCTTGACCTGCCGCGTGGCAATTGCCATTTGAGCGGGACGTGACATAAGGGTCCGGTCGGGCATTTGCTCTGCCGGGCCCCCGCCGTTTAAAATGCCTGAATCCGGCATCATGCTATGGAAAAGCCGATCCATTCTTGTGAGAGCAAAGGCCCGCATCAATGAACCAGTCCCATTCCTCCACGCTCAACGATGAACTCGATGGAGATACACTCCACGAGGAATGCGGCGTCTTCGGCATTCTCGGCCATCCCGATGCAGCAACGCTGACGGCGCTCGGGCTTCACGCCCTCCAGCATCGCGGACAGGAAGCGGCCGGTATCGTCACCTTCGACGGCCGCCAGTTCCATACCGAAAAGCGCATGGGGCTCGTCGGCGACCACTACACCGATCCTGCAACGCTCGCGAAACTGCCAGGCTTCATCTCCATCGGCCACACGCGCTATTCGACGACGGGCGAAGTGGCACTCCGCAACGTCCAGCCGCTCTTTGCCGAGCTGGAAGTCGGTGGCATCGCTGTCGCCCATAACGGCAACTTCACCAACGGCCTGACGCTTCGCCGTCAACTGATTGCCGACGGCGCCATCTGTCAGTCGACCTCGGATACCGAAGTCGTCCTCCACCTGATCGCCCGCTCCAAACAGGCCTCCTCCTCTGACCGCTTTATCGATGCGATCCGCCAGATGGAAGGCGGTTATTCGATGCTGGCCATGACCCGCACGAAGCTGATCGCCGCGCGCGACCCGATCGGCATCCGTCCGCTCGTCATGGGCGAGCTCGACGGCAAGCCGATCTTCTGTTCGGAGACCTGTGCGCTCGACATCATCGGCGCCAAATACATCCGCGACGTCGAGAACGGCGAAGTCGTCATCTGCGAAATCCAGCCGGACGGCTCGATCACCATCGACGCCCGCAAGCCCGAAACACCGAAGCCGGAGCGTCTCTGCCTCTTCGAATTTGTTTACTTCGCTCGCCCTGACTCCGTCGTCGGCGGCCGCAGCATCTATGTCGCCCGCAAGAACATGGGCATCAATCTCGCCAAGGAAGCCCCGGTCGATGCCGATGTCGTCGTGCCAGTTCCCGATGGCGGTACGCCGGCAGCGCTCGGTTACGCTCAGCAGAGTGGCATTCCTTTCGAGTACGGCATCATCCGCAACCACTATGTCGGCCGTACCTTCATTGAGCCGACGCAGCAGATCCGCGCCTTCGGCGTTAAACTGAAGCATTCGGCCAACCGGGCGATGATCCAAGGCAAGCGCGTCGTCCTCGTCGACGATTCGATCGTGCGCGGCACCACCTCGCTGAAGATCGTCCAGATGATCCGCGACGCAGGCGCGAAGGAAGTGCACATCCGCGTCGCAAGCCCGATGATCTATTTCCCGGACTTCTACGGCATCGATACGCCGGACGCCGACAAGCTGCTTGCCAATCAGTACAACAGCCTGAAGGCGATGTGCGATTACATCGGTGCCGATTCGCTCGAATTCCTCTCGATCGACGGGCTTTATCGTGCGGTCGGTGGAGAAGATCGCAACAACGAGAATCCGCAGTTCACCGACCACTATTTCACCGGCGACTACCCGACGCGGCTGCTCGACAAGGAAAGCACGAGCAACGTGCGCAAGCTCGCCGTGATGGCCAGCAACGGCTAAGGGACTTCATAAATCTGAATGAACGCCGGCGGCCTCCTCTTCCCCTCATTAGGGTGGGATGCGTTTGCGCGTAACCGACACGGACGACACGATCATGACCATCGACCTCAAAAACCGCATCGCACTCGTCACCGGTGCATCGCGGGGCATCGGCTATTTCACGGCACTGGAATTGGCAAAGGCCGGAGCCCACGTGATCGCCTGCGCCCGCACGGTCGGCGGCCTCGAGGAGCTTGACGACGCGATCAAGGCGGCGGGCGGCAGCGCCACACTCGTACCTTTCGATCTTGCGGATATGAACGCCATCGACGCGCTCGGCGCCTCGATTTTCGAGCGCTGGGGCAAGCTCGACATCCTCGTAGCCAATGCCGGCGTGCTCGGTGTCATCTCGCCGATCGGCCATATCGAGGCGAAGACCTTCGAGAAGGTGATGAACATCAACGTCACGGCCACCTGGCGGCTGATCCGCTCCGTCGATCCGCTGCTGACGCGCTCGGACGCCGGCCGCGCCGTGATCATCTCTTCGGCTGCCGCTCACAAATGCCGGCCTTTCTGGGGGCCCTACTCCGCGTCGAAAGCCGCGGTCGAAGCGCTCGCCCGCACCTGGGCCGGCGAAAGCCGGTCGACGGCTCTTCGCATCACCAGCGTCGATCCCGGCGCCACCCGCACCGCCATGCGCGCCCAGGCCGTGCCCGGCGAAGATCCCGCGACGCTGCCGCATCCTTCCGAAGTCGCCAAGGCGATCCTGCCGCTCGTCGGCCCGGATGTAACCGAGACGGGCAAGCTCTTTATCGTCCGAGAGAACAGGCTGGTAGATTACCGGCTGCGGGAATAACGACTACCGGCCGGTTGTTTCGTTGAACAGCACGGCAAGGCCCGTTTCTGTGGGGCAGAGCGCGTTGAGGTCAACCGGCCCCTCGATGCCATCGACTTTGCCGTTGTCGGCAAACTGCCATATCGACCAGCGGCCGCATTTTTCCTGCTCAGGTTCTTTGAATACGCTGCGCAGCCAGAGATAATGATCCGGGAAGCTGGATTCGTTGCCTTTCAGATATAGGTCGAAGAATTCCTGCGTGACGTAGAATATCGGCTTCCCCGGATATGTGCTCTTGATCTCGGCCAGGAACGCGTTGACTTCGGCGGTCAGCTGCTCGACCGTCGGAATTTTGGCGCAGTTGCCGACAAATTCGAGATCGATCGCAATGGGCAGCGTGCCCTGCTCGTTGGGAACTGTCGCCAATACGTTCTGCGCCTGCTCACGGCCCGGCCGGCAAAAGGTGAAGAAGTGATATGCCCCGCGCACAATGCCGGCCTCCTTTGCGGCCTGCCAGTTCCGGGCAAATCGCGTGTCCTTATGATCTCCGCCCTCTGTCGCCTTCATGATGGCGAAGCGGACATTCAATTGAGCGGCGAGCTTCTTCCATTCGATGTCGCCCTGATGGTGGCTAACGTCGATGCCCTGAATCGGATAGTCCTTGATGGATGGATGATTGAAGCGGACCATGCCGAAATCGTAAGCCAAATAGGAAGCGGATGCGACCGCTAGAATCGCCGCACCGATGACGGCTCGTTGAACGGCTTTCTTCACTGATGCTCTCTCGCTCCACCGCTTCCGCCAGAAAGGTTTGCGCCGGAAAGATGGCGCATTATTTGCCATTCCAGCCCTGCATTTGCGGTCGCGACGCCCGTCTCTTACGCAGCACTTGACCAAACATCGTTCCCGCGCCATAAAACCCGCCATGAAAACGGTTACCTGCATTATCTGCCGGAAGATTATTCGCTAGCGCGCTCGCTGGCCTGGCCGTTTTCGTCTCCCAAATACCCAAAGATGAGAAACGCCCCGGCCCGCCGGCGGCGGTATTTTTCGGGTCATTGCATTTTGGGAGAATAAACATGGCCGGCCAGCCGGAACTGAAGAAGCCGGAAATCAAGCTATACAATACGCTGACGCGCGAGGAGACGGTCTTCAAGCCCATCGATCCGCTAAACGTCCGCATGTATGTCTGCGGCCCCACGGTTTATGACTACGCCCATATCGGCAATGCGCGGCCCGCCATCATCTTCGACGTACTGTTTCGGCTGCTTAGGCACGTCTATGGCGCCGAGCACGTTACCTATGCGCGCAATATCACCGACGTCGACGACAAGATCAACCTGCGGGCTCTGCGCGACCACCCCGGCTTGCCGCTCAACGAGGCGATCCGCCTGGTCACCGAAAAAACCGAGACGCAATATCTCGAAGATGCCACGGCTCTCGGCTGCCTTGATCCGACCATCCAGCCGCGCGCGACGGAAAACATCGCGCAGATGATCGAGATCATCGAAAAGCTGATCGCCAAGGGCCACGCCTATCAGGCGGAGGGCGAAGTGCTGTTCGACACGAAATCCATGGCGGATTACGGCGCGCTTTCGAAGCGCAATCTCGATGAGCAACAGGCGGGCGCGCGCGTCGCCGTCGATGCGCATAAGAAAAATCCCGGCGACTTCGTTCTCTGGAAGCTTTCGAGCCATAACGAACCCGGCTGGGAAAGCCCATGGGGCCGCGGCCGTCCGGGCTGGCATATCGAATGCTCGGCGATGAGCCGGCGCTATCTCGGCGAGGTCTTCGATATTCACGGCGGCGGGTTGGACCTGATCTTCCCGCACCACGAAAACGAGATCGCCCAGTCTCGTTGCGCCCACGGCACGGATGTGATGTCGAATGTCTGGATGCACAACGGCTTCCTGCAGGTCGAGGGCCGCAAGATGTCGAAATCCGAGGGCAACTTCGTCACCATCTACGAGCTGCTGCACACCGAAAAATTCGGCGGCCGGAAGTGGCCGGGCGAAGTTTTGCGGCTTGCGATGCTGATGACGCATTACCGCGAGCCGATCGATTTTTCGATCAAGCGGCTAGAAGAGGCCGAACGCCTGCTGGCGAAGTGGCCAGCGGCGGATGCCGGCGACGCGCCGCCGGACGAGGCAGTACTGAACGCGCTTGCCGACGACCTGAACACGGTCGTCGCCGTTCAGGCGCTTCATGCCCTGGCGCAGTCCGGCAACGCCGCCACCTTCGCGGCGAGCGCTGCCCTTCTCGGCGTGAAGCCGAAGGAAACGGAAGTGGATGAGGCGGTCGCCGCCGAGATCGACAGGCGAGTGCGCGCGCGCCTTGAACTGTTGAAGGCAAAAAACTTCACTGAGGCCGACAAGATCCGCGAGACACTGCTTGCCGAGGGCATCCAGCTCAAGGACGGCAAAGATGCGGTCAGCGGCGAGCGCGTGACGACCTGGGAGGTGAAGCGGTGAGGTCGGTGTTATGGGGAAATGCCTCTTCCCAACCCGTCCCCACACATGGGAGGGGTTACTGCGCCATGCCGCTTGGAAACGACACCCCTGTCGAGCATGAAGCATCCATCGAGGTTGCCGCTGAGAATGACCGCGGCGGCGCGAACCAGACCTCCCCGTTGTGGGGAGGGCTGGAAGGGGTCTTTTCACCACCCACGCCAAACGGGAGGAAGTGTCGATGACCGTCTACACCGGTGGCTGCCAGTGCGGTGCGATCCGATTCCGCGTGGAAGGCGAGCTTTCGCATTCGTCGATCTGCCATTGCCGCATGTGCCAGAAGGCGTTCGGCGGCTATTATGCGCCGCTTGTTTCCGTGCGCGGGGCTGATTTCGCGTGGACGCGCGGCGGGCGGAAGACATTCCGTTCCTCCAATTTCGTCGAGCGCGGCTTCTGCGACAATTGCGGCACACCGCTGACCTATGAGGCGCCGGATGGGATGGCGATTGCAGCGGGCACGTTCGACGATCCGGCTCTTCTGCCGCCGACGATCCAGTATGGCATCGAAGGCAAGCTGCCGTTCACGGACAAACTGCACGAGCTTCCCGGCACACGCACGGAAGACGACGTCGAGACGGCCGCATTCGTCAGTGAGATCGTCTCCTATCAGCATCCAGATCACGACACGACGGAATGGCCAGAGGAGCGCAAGTGACGGCGGGAACGAGCCATAGCGGCGGATGCCAATGCGGCGCAGTGCGCTATCGCGCGGCGGGCGAACTCGGCTATCCGCATATCTGTCATTGCCGCATGTGCCAGAAGGCGGCGGGCAACTATTTCCTGCCGCTCGGAGCGGTCATGCGAACGGATTTTGCGTTGACGCGCGGAACACCGAAGTGGTTCCGCTCTTCCGATCTCGTGCGCCGCGGCTTCTGCGGCGATTGCGGCACGCCACTCTTCTACGACATACCTAGTGCCGAGTCTGTCAACATTACGCTCGGCTCGCTGGACGATCCCGACGCGGTCAGGCCGGTGATGCAATCGAATACCGGTCGCAAGATGAGCTGGTTTCACGCGCTGGACGCCCTGCCGGTAGAGCCCGACGCCGGGACCTCGGAGCGCGAAGACGCGATCGCAGCCAGCAATCATCAGCATCCCGATCACGATACGAACCACTGGCCATCCGGAGCACAGACATGAGCGAACCTATCCGAACAGGCGGGTGCCAATGCGGCGCCATACGCTTTCGTATCAGCGGCAAGCTGGGGCGCCCGTCTATCTGCCATTGCCGCATGTGCCAGAAGCAGTTCGGCGGCTTCTTTTCGGCGCTCATTACCGCGCCGGAGGAGGGCCTGGAGTGGACGCGCGGCGAGCCGAGCTATTTCCAGTCCTCGATCAACATCGACCGCGGTTTCTGCAGCAGTTGCGGCACGCCGATGACCTACCGGCATCCCGGCGGGCTGGAGCTTGCGATCGGCACCTTCGACGACCGCAGCGATCTCGCGCCGCAGATCCAAGTGAATTACGACTCGCGTCTGCCCTGGGTCGAAACGATCTTCGATGCACCGGTTCACCGGGATCCCGATTACTATGCCCGGCAGGAGCACATCATCTCCTTCCAGCATCCCGACCACGATACCGACGTATGGCCCGCGAAAGGCTTGAAGATATGACCGAAGTGCTGCGTACGCTCTATCCTGAAATCGAACCCTATGCTTCGGGCCATCTCGATGTCGGCGACGGCCATGTGATCTACTGGGAACGCTGCGGAACGCCAGGCGCCAAACCCGCCGTTTTCCTGCACGGCGGCCCTGGCGGCGGCATTTCGCCCGTGCATCGCCGCCTCTTCGACCCGGCGCTCTACGACGTGACGCTTTTCGACCAGCGCGGCTGCGGCAAATCCACGCCGCATGCGGATCTGAACGCCAACACGACGTGGCACCTCGTTGCCGACATCGAGCGGCTGCGCGATATGGTTGGGGCCGAGAAATGGCAGATCTTCGGCGGCTCCTGGGGCTCGACGCTGGCGCTCGCCTATGCCGAAAAGCATCCCGAGCGGGTCTCTGAGCTCATCGTGCGCGGTATTTATACGCTCACGAAAGCGGAACTCGACTGGTACTATCAATTCGGCGTTTCGGAAATGTTCCCGGACAAGTGGGAACGCTTCATTGCGCCCATTCCGCCGGAAGAGCGTCACGAGATGATGCAGGCCTATCACCGCCGCCTGACGAGCGATGACAAGGCAATCGCGCTCAAAGCCGCGCATGCCTGGAGCATCTGGGAAGGCGAGACGATCACGCTGCTGCCCGAGCCGTCGACTAGCGGCAAGTTCGAGGAGGCCGAGTTCGCCTATGCCTTTGCCCGCATCGAAAACCATTTCTTCGTCAATGCCGGCTGGCTGGAGGAAGGCCAACTCATCCGCGAGGCGCACAAGCTCAAGGATATTGCGGGCGTCATCGTGCACGGTCGCTACGACATGCCCTGCCCCGCCCGCTTCGCCTGGGCGCTGCACAAGGCCTGGCCGAAGGCGGAATTCCACCTGATCGAAGGTGCGGGACATGCATTTTCCGAACCCGGCATCCTGGATCAACTGATCCGGGCAACGGACAGGTTTGCGGGGAAATAAAGGCCTATGATGCGTGTCGTGGATACCCCCCTCTGCCCTGTCGGGCATCTCCCCCACAAGGGGGAAGATCCGCTGTCGGCACCCGCGCGTGCAACCATCGATGCAGCGGGCGTGAGACGCCGCATATTCTCAATCTTCCCCCTTTTAGGGGAGATGTCGGCTCTGCCAGCAGAGGGGGATGAGCCGCACGGCATAAGATCAAATGCTTCGGAGGCACCTCGGTGACCAGAGAAAAAGTCTACCTCTTCGACACGACGCTCCGCGACGGGCAGCAGACGCCCGGGATCGACTTCTCGGTCGAGGACAAGATTGCGATTGCGACCATGCTGGACGAGTTCGGCCTCGATTATATCGAGGGCGGATACCCGGGCGCAAACCCGACTGACACCGCTTTCTTCGCAGAGAAGCGCACCAGCCAGGCAGCATTCGTCGCTTTCGGCATGACGAAGCGACCGGGCGTTTCAGCCTCCAACGATCCAGGCCTCGCAGCGCTGTTGCAGGCAAAGAGCGATGCGATCTGTTTCGTCGCCAAGAGCTGGGACTATCACGTCAAGGTCGCGCTCGGATGCACCAACGAGGAAAACCTCGCATGCATCGCCGAAAGCGTGAAGGCGGCCATCGCCGCCGGCAAGGAGGCGCTGGTCGATTGCGAGCATTTCTTCGATGGATACAAGGCCAATCCAGCCTATGCGCTCGCCTGCGCGAAGACCGCCTATGAAGCGGGTGCTCGCTGGGTCGTGCTCTGCGACACCAATGGCGGCGCGCAGCCGCCTGAGATCCACGCCATCGTCGAGGCGGTGATTGCGGCAGGCGTTCCCGGTCACTGTCTCGGCATCCATGCGCATAACGACACGGGCCAGGCGGTCGCCAATTCGCTTGTGGCCGTCGAGGCCGGCGTGTGCCAGATCCAAGGGACGCTCAACGGCATCGGCGAGCGTTGCGGCAATGCCAACCTGGTGACGCTGATCCCGACGCTAGCCCTGAAGGACACCTACAGCACCCGCTTCGAAACCACCATAGATGCGGAGCGGCTGGTGAACCTCACCCGGCTTTCCCATGCCTTCGACGAGCTTCTGAACCGCTCGCCGGACCATCAACTGCCCTATGTCGGCGCTTCGGCCTTCGCGACCAAGGCGGGCATCCATGCCTCCGCTCTGCTCAAGGACCCGCGCACCTACGAGCATGTACCGCCCGAAAGCGTCGGCAATTTCCGCAAGGTCATGGTCTCCGACCAGGGCGGCAAGGCGAACTTCATCAATGCTCTGAAACGCCGGGGCATCGAGGTTGCCAAGGACGACCCGAAGCTCGACCGGCTGATTTCCATCGTCAAGGAGCGTGAAGCTTCCGGCTACGCCTATGAAGGGGCGGATGCGAGCTTCGAACTGCTGGCACGCCGCACGCTTGGCACCATCCCGGAATTCTTCTCGATCGAAGGATTCCGCGTGATGGTCGAGCGCCGCTTCGACTCGCACGGGCGGGTGAAGATCGTTTCGGAAGCCGTCGTGAAGATGGTGATCGACGGCCACACGATCATGTCGGTGGCGGAAGGCGACGGCCCGGTCAATGCGCTCGACCTGGCGCTACGCAAGGATTTCGGCAAGTATCAGCACGAAATCGACGACCTGGTTCTCGCCGACTTCAAGGTGCGTATCCTCAACGGCGGCACCGAGGCCATCACGCGTGTATTGATCGAATCCACCGACAGCGACGGCCTGCGCTGGTGGACGGTGGGCGTGTCGGAAAATATCATCGACGCCTCGTTCCAGGCGCTGATGGATTCCGTGATCTACAAGCTGATGAAGAACCGGCAGCTGGCGGGCAAGATCGCGGCGGAGTGAAGATCACGGCTCCTCGAAAGAGAGCCCCCATTCCTTTTCGCCGTAGCTCTCTTCGCCTTGTGGCGCGGTCCGCCAGCGGAAACTGCGAACCTGCAACAGGCGGCGGCTGCGAAAGGCTTCCGCCAGACCCTCGTGGCGACCAGCCGGCGGCGGTTCTTGACCTTCCGCCCAGACGAAGGAGACCGGCTGAACAAAGCGGGCGCCAAAACCTCTGGCACGCCGGTCTATAAGCAGGAAGCCTGCCGAACGGGTGAAGCCGGTGGCTCTGCCATTTTCGACCGCCGGGATTCCGAGCGGAAACAACAACCGCCCACCAACGGCCAGGTTTTCGATCCAGGTGGCCGGCGGATGGTCGAGCGCGAAATTGGCGTAGATGACGTCGGCGTCTTCCTTCGGCCATTTGGCCGCATCGCCCCGCACTACCTCGATATTGGGATAACCGGAAAGGTTTTCCCGCGCCTTTTCGGCCAGCGCTTCCTCGTATTCGCCGGCGACGACCTTGCCAGAGGAGCCGACGAGTCCGGCAATGATCGCAGTGTAATAGCCCGTCCCGGCACCCAGATGGGCAACCGTCTCGCCCTCCCGAATTCCAAGCGTATTCAGTGCGGACGCGTGAAGGGAGGGCATGCCGTTGTTGACCCCACGCCTGGTATTGAGACCTATCAACAAGTCCTGATAAAGCACGACCGGATCGGTGGAAGCCATTTCCCGATAATGGCGGAAGTCGTTGTAGAGCCAGGGCGGCGGACCGACGAATTTTTCACGCGGCACTTTGGCCAGGGCTGCAAGTAGCCTGTCGTTCTTCGCAACACCTGCCTTCGCCAGTATCTGGCGGGCATAAATCTGCCGGTATGGCGGCTCATCCTCGAAAGCCATGCGTCCTCCGCCTCAATAGCGCTGACAATCCATTCACCGAAATGAATTGGTCTATTCACGGCACTTAAGCTAATCGAGATCAGAAGAAGAACAAAGCTGGAAACACCTGATGTCTGCCGAAGCGAGCCCTCCTGTCATCAAAAACGAAGATAGTGCGCGCGGTTTCGCCTTTGCGCTGACGGCTTATCTTCTGTGGGGATTCCTGCCGATCTACATGAAGGCGCTGGCGCATATTTCGCCGGCCGAGGTGATCGCGCATCGCGTTCTCTGGTCCGTTCCGATTGCCGGCCTCGTGCTGCTCGCGCTCGGACGTACGCAGGAAATCCGTGACGCGCTGCGCTCGCCGCGCATGCTCGCAATGGCTGCGCTGACGGCGGCACTCATCACCGTCAACTGGGGTACCTATGTCTGGGCGATCGGCGCCGGACACTCGCTCGATGCCGCCATGGGCTATTTCATCAACCCGCTGATCAGCATCTTCATGGGCTCGGTACTGCTCAAGGAGAAGCTGCGCCCGGCTCAGATCGTCGCAATCGGCCTGGCGGCGATTGCCGTTGTCGTTCTCGCCATCGATGGCGGCGGGCTTCCGTGGGTGGCGCTGACCCTCGCCTTCAGCTGGGCCTTCTATGCCTTCTTCCGCAAGACATTGCCGCTCGGCCCCAACCAGGGCTTCCTGCTCGAGGTACTGATTCTCAGCGTTCCGGCCGTCCTCTACATCGTCTATCTGGAGTTCTTCAGTGGCGAAGGCCACTTCGTTCAGACCGGCTTCAGCGATACAGCGCTGCTCTTCGGCTGCGGTATAGTCACTGCCGCACCGCTGATGATCTACGCCAACGGCGCAAAGCTTCTGAAGCTCTCGACGATCGGCATCATGCAGTACATCGCGCCGACGATGATCTTCCTGATCGCGATCTTCGTCTTCCACGAACCGCTGGATACAGCGCGCATGATCGCCTTCCCGCTCATCTGGGCAGGCCTCGTGCTCTATACGTGGTCAATGCTGAACGCAACGCGCGGGCGCTGAGCGCCCGCCTCACATCTTCGAAATTACGGCATCCTCGCCCTCACGGTCGGCAGCGAGTTCCGCTGCCTGCGCCATGATGGCTGGAATGATGCCGGAGACGTCGTCTATGACGAGCGGCTGCACGCGATGGGCGGTGTGCACGAAACCCTCGTCCGTCATGTGCTTCATCAGTTCCATCATCGGGTCCCAGAATCCTTTGATGTTGGCGAAGACCATCGGTTTTTCGTGACGGGCAAGCTGCGCCCAGGTCATGATCTCGACGATTTCCTCCAGCGTGCCGATCCCGCCCGGCAGCGCCACGAAGGCGTCGGAACGCTCGAACATCAGGTGTTTGCGCGCATGCATGTCCGGCGTTACAATGAGCTCGTTGAGCTGGCCGAGGGAATGGCGCGTCGCCTCCATGTCGATCAGGAATTCGGGGATGATGCCGGTCACCTGCCCCCCATTGGAAAGCACGCCGCTCGCAACAGCACCCATGATGCCTTTGGTGCCGCCGCCATAGACGAGCCGCAGGCCGTATTCGGCGATTTCTTTGCCGAGCGCGCGCCCGGCGGCCATGTATGCCGTATCCCGTCCGGGCCTCGACCCGCAGTAGACACAGATGGACTGAATTGAATGAGATTGATCGCTCATATGGGAAAACAACTATTCCATGCCTGCGCAGTCAAGAAAAATGACAGAAAAGCTGCGCGTTGAGCCTGCGTCATTGCTTTGAATGCTTGTGAAAAGCAACGGGAATCGCTAGCAATTTTTAGTACTACGGCACATTTGCCGTCTGGGGAGAGTGAATGATGAGAAATCGTGCCGGCTTGCTGGCTTTCGCAGTGCTTGCAGTTGCGATCCTTTTGATGGTCTTCGTGGTCATGCCCCGGATCGGCGAAGACCCGTCGAAAATCGGCGATGCCATCAATCAAGCAGGCTCCGAGGTCAAGAACACGGTTGAAGAAGCCGGCAAGAGCGCGCGGAACGCGGCTGCCGACACGGCGGCTACGACCGAGAAGCTCGGCCGTCTTTCGGCCGATGCAGGTCAGTCTCTTACGCAACTTAAGGCGCTCTTTGCGGACGGCAAGGGTCCGACGACCGAAGCATTCGATGCCGCCAAGACGAAGGCGGCGGGCTCGCTGAAGGCGCTCGCCGACTTCGCAGTCCCCGAAGGCACCGATCCAGCGACCGCTACCGCTGCCACGAAAGCCAAGGACGGCGCTGCAAAGGCGCTGGCAATCGTCCAGGCCCTGCCGGAAAACATCGCCGATGCGCTTGCCGCCATTAACAAGGCCGAAGCCGAGCTGTCCGGCAAGATGGGAAGCCAGCCCGCGGCGAGCCCACCGGCGACCGATGCGAATATCGGATCGAAGCTCCCGGCTTTCGACGTTCTGCGTGTAGAGCCGGACGGGTCCACCGTCATCGCCGGGTCGGCTACGCCCAACAGCAAGCTCGAAGTCATGGACGGCGACAAGGTCGTCACCACGACGAATGTCGGCCCGACCGGCGATTTTGCCGCCGTCCTCGACAACCCGCTGCCGCCCGGCGACCACCAGCTCGTGCTCAAGGTGACCGGCCAGGACGGCAAGAGCCTGACTTCCGAAGAAGTCGCAACCGTTTCCGTGCCGAAGGACGGCAGTGGCTCCGAGCTGCTCGCCATGGTTTCCAAGCCGGGCGCAGCGAGCCGCATCATCACGGCGCCGACGGCCGGCACGCCTGCTGCTCAGCCCGCAGCAGGCGAACAGGCTTCCGCTCAGCCCGGTCTGCCAGCCGGCTCGCCCGAGATTGCCAATACCGCACCGACAGTTCCGGGTGCACCGCAGGCCGGCGAAAGCGATGCAGCTTCCTCTGCACCGGCCGAGGTGATGGTCAACGCAGTTGAAATCGAAGGCAAGAAGATCTTCGTCGCTGGCACCGCCAAGCCGAATGCCAACGTGATCGCCTATGCGGACGACGCCCTGATCGGCAAGGCAACAGCAGGCGCCGACGGCCATTTCGTCATCGACGGCGTGATGGACCTTTCGGTCGGCGATCACAAGATCCGCGTCGATGTCGTCGACGGCAGCGGCAAGGTGCTCATTCGCGCCTCCGTCAACTTCACCCGCCCGGCAGGCGACCAGGTCACCGTAGCGGCACAACCCGGGAACCCGTCCGCAACCGACGCTGGTGCCGCGATGGTTCCTCTCGATGAAGGTGAACTCGGCAAGCTGAGAGCCGATGCGGGTAAGGCGTTTGGGCTGCTGAAGGGCCTTTTTGCCGACGGCAAGCTTCCCGGCGCCGAGCAGCTTGCGGCAGCGCGATCGGCAACCGAATTTGCGCTTCGCTCGATCGCCGAATTCCGTCCGGCAGCAGAAGCAACCCCTGCCTTTAAGCAGACGGCAGGCGCAGCCTCGCAATCGGCCTCAAGCGCGCTCGCCATGCTCCAGGCACTGCCGAAGGATACAAAGTCCGTAGGCGACGCTCTCGGCAAGCTTGGGACGGCGATCGATGGTCTTGCAGCCACGCCAGCGCAGCCAAAGGCAGCCGGTGCACCGGCTTCAAACGAAGCAGCGGCCGACGCGAGCCAGCCGAAAACGATCGAGCAGGCGCCACTGACGGCGAACAACACCGCCGTCATCATCCGCCGCGGCGACACGCTGTGGCAGATTTCGCGCCGCGTCTATGGCCTCGGCGTCCGCTACACGACGATCTACATGGCGAACGAAACGCAGATCAACAATCCGGACCGCATCCTGCCCGGCCAGATTTTCGGCCTGCCGAAGGAAGCCCTGCCGAACGCCGAAGAGCTTCATCGCAAGCGCCTTTCGGGCGAGCACCTTTAAGCCGAACCAGGTGATGAAAAGGCCGGGCCGATATAGCGCCCGGCCTTTTTCCCCGGTTTTTCACATGTTGCATTCGCACGCCGCGCACCCTATGTGGCGGAGACGGCGATCCTGTCTGCGGAGGCTCAATCGGGCATCTCCGCTTTTTGCACTTTTGCCGTATCGAAACGCCGCATCCGCGGCCGAGCCCGACCGGGCTGGAGATAGGCATGGCAAACGGCAAGACGGTTTCGGAATCCAACCTCCTGCGAACGCTCTTCAATCTTTGGCCCTACATGTGGCCTTCCGGGCGGACGGACCTGAAGATGCGCGTCGTCTGGGCAACGGTCTACCTGCTCGTCTCCAAGTTTGTGCTCCTGCTCGTTCCCTATTTTTTCAAATGGTCGACCGATGCCCTGAACGGCCGCGTGGATCTCGCCGGAACCCTGCCGCCGCTCCTCGTGGGCGCGACGGTATTGGTCATCGCCTATAACCTCACCCGCCTGATCCAGCTTGGCCTCAATCAACTGCGCGACGCACTCTTTGCAAGCGTTGGCCAATATGCGGTGCGCCAGCTTGCCTACCGGACTTTCGTGCATATCCACGAACTTTCGCTGCGTTTCCATCTGGAACGCAAGACCGGCGGCTTGTCGCGGATCATCGAGCGCGGCACGAAGGGCATCGAGACGATCGTGCGCTTCACGATCTTGAACTCGGTTCCGACCGTCATCGAATTCCTGCTGACCGCCGTGATCTTCTGGTGGGGCTACGGTTTTTCCTATCTCGCAGTGACCGCCTTCACCGTCTGGGCCTATATCTGGTTCACGATCCGCGCGTCGGACTGGCGCATCGCCATCCGCCGGACGATGAACGACAGCGATACCGACGCCAACACCAAGGCGATCGATTCCCTCCTCAACTTCGAGACCGTCAAGTACTTCGGCAACGAGGAGATGGAGGCCAAACGCTTCGATAGGTCGATGGAACGCTACGAGAAGGCTGCGACCGATGTCTGGACCTCGCTCGGTTGGCTGAACTTCGGCCAGGGCGTCATCTTCGGCCTCGGCACGACAGTCATGCTTTTGCTTTCAGCCTTTGCCGTCCAGCGCGGCGAGCAGACCATCGGCGACTTCGTCTTCGTCAATTCCATGCTGCTGCAGCTTTCCGTCCCGCTGAACTTCATCGGCTTCGTCTATCGCGAAATCCGCCAGGGGCTTACGGATATCGAGCAGATGTTCGACCTGCTCGACGTGACGCCCGAGGTCACCGATGCACCGGACGCCGCCCCGCTCAGGATCGGCCAGGGCGCGATCAGCTTCAAGGACGTGCATTTCTCCTACGATCCCGCGCGCCCGATCCTTAGGGGAGTTTCCTTCGAAGTCCCGGCCGGCAAGACCGTCGCGGTCGTCGGCCCGTCCGGCGCCGGCAAATCGACGCTGTCGCGCCTCCTCTACCGTTTCTACGACATCCAGAGCGGCGCGATCACAGTCGACGGCCAGGATATCCGCCATGTCACGCAAAAGAGCCTTCGCTCGGCGATCGGCATGGTTCCGCAAGATACCGTGCTCTTCAACGACACAGTCGCCTACAATATCCGTTATGGCCGCCCGTCGGCCGGCGATGCCGAGGTGAAGACGGCGGCGGAAATTGCCCAGATCGCGCATTTTATCGAGTTGCTGCCGGAGGGCTTCGAAACCAAGGTCGGCGAGCGCGGATTGAAGCTTTCGGGTGGCGAGAAACAGCGCGTCGCCATCGCCCGCACGATCCTCAAGGCGCCCCCGATCCTGATCCTCGACGAGGCGACCTCGGCGCTCGACACGACGACGGAGCGGGAAATCCAGGCGGCCCTCGACGTCGTTTCCAAGAACCGCACGACACTCGTCATCGCCCACCGCCTGTCGACCGTCATCGGCGCGGATGAGATTATCGTCTTGAAAAGCGGCGAGATCGCCGAGCGCGGAACGCATGCGGCGCTGCTTAAGAAAAACGGCCTCTATGCCTCGATGTGGAACCGCCAGCGCGAAGCAACGCAGGCGGAGGAACATCTAAAGCAAGTGCGCGAAAGCGACGACCTGGGCATTGTTGCCCGTCTCGCGCCGGCAAGCTGAGCGTTCGAACCAAAAAGCCGCTCTGTCGTTTTGCTGTTTAGAACCACGCCATAAGGTCGGGCGGAAGCGGCACGGCATTGCTCCCGCAGGACTTTTTCTATAACCAGCGGGAACGAAAAAGCGCGAGGAGACCAGCGTCGATGAGCTTGCTCAATACCGTTCGAAACACCATCGTTCCGGTGCACAAGGAAGGCTATGTATTCGTCGCCGCGTTCTTCGTAGCTTCGCTGATCCTTGGCTGGATATTCGAGCCGCTCTTCTGGGTCGGCCTCGTCCTGACGCTCTGGTGCGCTTACTTCTTCCGTGATCCCGAGCGCATGACGCCGCAGGATGATGACTTGGTGATCTCGCCGGCCGACGGCAAAGTCTCCTCGATTCAGATGGTGACGCCGCCCGCCGAGCTGAACCTAGGCAACGAACCGATGCTGCGCATCTCCGTCTTCATGAACGTCTTCAACTGCCATGTAAACCGCGCGCCGATGCGCGGCCGCGTCGTGAGCATCAGTTATCGGTCTGGCAGCTTCGTGAATGCCGAGCTCGACAAGGCGAGCGAGGACAACGAGCGCAACGGGCTGGTGATCGAGACCGTCCACGGCCAGATCGGCGTCGTGCAGATCGCCGGCCTCGTCGCCCGCCGTATTCTGTGCTGGGCCAATAACAACGAGCCGCTGGATGCCGGCGAGCGTTTCGGCCTTATCCGCTTCGGCTCCAGGCTCGACGTCTTCCTGCCGGCCGGCGCCGCAGCACGTGTTTCGCTCGGGCAGACGGCGATTGCCGGCGAAACGGTACTTGCTGAATTCGGCTCCCCCAAGGGACCCGTCATCAGCCGCCGCAGCTAGAACGAATGGAGCGTGCTATGGAGACGCCTTTCCCGCCCTTCGAACCGAACGGCCCGAACGATTCGGCGCGCGGTCCGCGGCTGCGCGAAATTCCGCTACGCCTCGTCGTTCCGAATCTCATCACGATTCTGGCGATCTGCGCGGGCCTCACCGGCATCCGCCTCGCTTTCGAAAGCCGCTACGAGCTGGCGGTGATCATGGTGCTCCTGGCCGCTTTTCTCGACGGCATCGACGGGCGCATCGCCCGCCTCATGAAAGCGACCTCCAAGTTCGGCGCGCAGATGGATTCGCTCGCCGACATCGTCAATTTCGGTGTCGCGCCCGCTCTCGTCGTTTATGTCTTCGCGCTGGACAGCGCGCGCTCCATCGGCTGGATCGCCGCTCTGATCTATGCGATCGCCGCGGGTCTCCGCCTCGCCCGCTTTAACGTCATGGCGGAACGGGAAAATCGCGCGCCCTGGCAATCCGAATATTTCGTCGGCGTGCCTGCCCCCGCCGGTGCCATGCTGGTGCTGCTGCCCGTCTATCTCGGCTTCCTCGGCCTCACCGAAGACCGCACCTTCGCCTATATCTCTTCGGCCTATACAATTCTGATCGCTTTCCTTCTCATCAGCCGCCTGCCCGTCTGGTCCGGCAAGTCGGAAGGCAGCCGCTTGCGGCGCGATCTGGTGCTGCCGCTGATGCTCGGCGTCGTGCTCTATGTCGCTCTCCTGATGAGCTTCACCTGGGAAGTCATGGTGTTCACCGTCATCGTCTACCTGCTGTCGCTGCCCTTCGGAGCACGTAAATGGCGATTAAAGTACGGCACGCTCACGATCGAAGAACCCGGCGACGGCGACGACGATATCGGCCGCCACATCTGATTTCCTACTCTCCCGGTAAGCCCCGACGAACGCCAGGCTGCGCATCAAGCCTCGCGCAATGTGCATTGCGTACACAATTCCTGATAAGCCATGCCTCTATTTTGTCGTTATTGGCGACAAAAGAGCAGAACAATAAAAAAGGCTAGGGAAGCGTGTAAGGAGAGTATCGTGACCTCGAAGAAGACAGACCAGGCGGAACAAGCGGCAAAGCCGGATCTGAGCACACATTACCGCCCGCTCGGCCTCAAGGCCGTTCTGGCCGCCGCGCTGATGGTGAAGAGCAAGCCGGCCCTAGTCAAGAAGATCGCCTAAGCCGGGCGGAAGAAGCGAACGAGCCGGCTGAGCCGGCAGGCTCAGGACGGACGATACCGATGATGACATCGAGAACCCGCCACGCGGCGGGTTTTGCGAATACCAGCTTCAGAAGACGCGCGCCATATCCCAAGCCAGAAACCAGAGGAACGACGCGACGGCGGCCCGTAGGCGATCCTGTCCGAACCCCAAACCCGTAAGGGCAGCCGTGATCGCGAACATTGGGTTTCAGGAAAATGCTGAATGTTTCAGAAGAAGCTAAGCTGGCCGTCGTCAGCTTTCTTGCCGGGCGGTTTCGGCAGCGTCTCGATCACCAAGGGCGTCTGCAGGTCGGCTCCCATGTTAGTGACCTTGTTGACCTTGTCTGCGACGGGGATCGCTTCGAAGAAATCCTCGTCCGCCGGCTGCATCAGAGCGGCGACATCGCGTGGTTCCTGCGTCTTGCAGTCGAGCCAGCGGGCGAAATCCTCCGGCTTGATGACGACCGGCATGCGGTCATGGATCGTTGCGATGGAAGCGTTGGCCGCCGTGGTCAGGATCGCGCCCGTATCGACTTCCGAGCCGTCGGCCGACGACCAGGTCTCCATCAGGCCGGCGAAGGCAACCACACCGCCGCGGCGGGGCCTGATCCAGTAAGGCTGGGATTTTTTGCCGCTTTCTTTCGAGGGACGATGCCATTCATAAAAGCCGGAAGCCGGGACGAGGACACGGCGATGGCGCATCGCGGCGCGGAAGGATGGTTTGCCGATTGCGGTTTCGGCCCTCGCATTGATGAGCAGCGGAAATTCCTTCGGATCCTTGACCCAGGACGGCGTGAACCCCCAACGGACCAGCACGGCGCGGCGATCCGGAAGATTGCTGCCACGCTCATGCGCGTCGCCGGACACGACGACGAGGATCGGCTGCGTCGGCGCAATATTGTAGCGCGCGGGAAAGTCCCCGAGCTCCAGCAGCCCAAGTATTTCCTTCAATTCCTCCGGGGTCAGCGTCAATGCATAGCGTCCGCACATGGCGTTGTCTTTGCACCCTGTTTCGCAACGGTCAAGGCGCAACCCTAGCTGCGCGGCCCGAAGAGAATGATCGCCGTTCCGGCAAGGCAGACGGCCGCCCCGCCGATATCCCAGCGGTCCGGAACACGATTTTCCGCAAGCCACAACCAGACAAGCGATGCGACGATATAAATGCCTCCATAGGCCGCAAAGGTACGCCCGGCCGCCACACTCGGCACCAGCGTCAGAAGCCAGGCGAAGAGGGCAAGTGAGACGATGCCCGGCGCGAGCCACCCAATCGGCTTGCCCAGCCTCAGCCAGGCCCAGAAGGCAAAGCAGCCCGCGATTTCGAAGAGTGCTGCAAAAGCGTAGATGAAATAGGTCAGGGTGTCCTTCCCTTCGAGTCGGCGATTGAATATTCAAAACGAGAATACGGAAATCCCCGGCTGAGTGTAGAGACGGCAGGTCATGACTTCCAAACCAAGAGCAGCGTCTTCAGCGATCCTCGAGCGAGACGGCCGCTTTCTCCTCGTGCTCCGCCGCAACCCGCCGTCTGCGGATATGTATGCCTTCCCCGGCGGCCGGGCGGAGGATGGCGAGACGCCTGATCAAACGGCACTGCGCGAATTTGAGGAGGAGACCGGCATCCGCGCCTATAGTCCGCAGCTTTTTGCGACCTACGACCTTAAGGCCCATGCCGCCGACGGCAGCGTCAGCAGCCACTTTCTCCTTTCGGTCTTCACGGTGGAAGCTGACGGGGAAGCGGTGGCCGAGGCGTCAGACGACGCAGCGGCTCTCGGCTGGTACACCGTCGAGGAAATCCGCCGCTTGCCGGTGCCGCAGTCGGTGCTTGAATGTGCCGAACGGCTCTCCGTGCCACAATAACGGCGTGGATAGTCATCAGCCTGCCTTGTTCCGGTCACGGCGCAGGTATCATCTATCAATATGATTCCCGTTCAACGCGTTTTTCTGTCTCTTGTTGTCTGCGCCGGTTCGGCAATAGCGGATGCGGCATGGGCGCAGGACAAGGCTCCGCCGGCGGTTTCCGAAGTCGTGCCGGCAGCGCCCGTTGTCGTGCCTTACGACGACAAGCTTTGGCGGCTGGCGGAGGTGATCGGCTCGGTCCACTACCTGCGAACGCTTTGCAAGGCGCCAGACAGCGGCGAATGGCGAAGCGACATGCAAAAGCTGCTCGATTCGGAGACGAAAGACGAACCACAACGGAAGGAAAAGCTGACGGCAGCGTTCAACCGCGGCTACCGCGCTTTTGCTTCGGTCTACACCGATTGCACTCCATCAGCCATCGTGGCAGAAGAGCGCTACCGTAACGAAGGTGCAACACTCGCCACAGAAATTACCTCGCGCTTTGGAAATTAGGGATAAATTAACCTGTTTTCACTCGCGCACGTGTCGTTTTGGGAAAAGGCTGATAGAGTTGTTAACCAGGCAGTAAGGCATGCAATTTGAGGAAGAGATGATGGAACCAAGCCTCAATGACATCGACGACATGATCGTCCACGAAAAGATGCAGGCGGCTCTGGAGTACCACAACGAAGCCTGGGCCGACGGTATGGCTGACGGTATCGAGCCAGAGATCATTGCCGACACGGCAATCGTTCAAGCGCTGCGCGAAACGATCCGCCGCCATGGCGAAAAGGGTGCAGAGGCGCTGCTTGATTCGTTGCGCGAACGTATGCTGGGTGGCGAATTTTCTCCGAACCGCACCCTGCAATAACAGAGAGTCCTCATGCGTACCGGTAAGGACACCGAACCGCGGCTTCCGATCGCGCCGCTCCTGCTCGCTGTTTGTCTCAGCGCCGGCATTCTGGCGGCTCCTTCGGCAAATGCTCTTTCTGAACTCCAGAAGATTCCGGCCCAAGCCGATCCGCAGGCGGCCGATCAGAAAAATTCCGGACAGTCCCAGGCACCGTCTTCAACGTCTCCGGGCGTGCCGATGCCAGATCCCCTCGTCAGCAAGGACAGTAGCCAAGGCAGCGACACGACGCCCGGCGCGAGTGACGATTCGAAGCCTGTCGAAGTAATCTACGATATCAGCAAGGTGCCGGAACCGGTGCGCCGCATGCGCGAGCAGATCGTAGAAGCCGCAGCATCCGGCGACCTGGAGCGCTTGCGGCCGCTCTTCGGCACCGGTGCCGAACAGACGCAAGTGTCAGTGGGCGAACCGACGGACGACCCGATCGGCACGCTGAAAGACCTATCGGGTGACCCGGACGGCGACGAGATCCTTGCAATCATGCTCGACGTGATCTCGACCGGTTTCGTGCATGTCGGCGCAGGCACGCCGGAAGAGATGTATGTCTGGCCTTATTTCGCCGAGAAAGATTTGAAGGCTCTGACCCCGCCGGAACGCGTGGAACTGTTGCGCATCGTCACTGCGGGCGACCTTTCCGACATGCAGGAATTCGGCGGCTACAATTTCTACCGTCTCGGCATTACGCCCGCCGGCAAATGGAAGTTCTTCACGGCCGGCGACTGAGCTTGGCCTTTCAACCCCGCTTGCAGCCAGCGCATCGAAGACTTACTTCTGAGCGATAACGAACGCGACAGGTTCCACCATGCCAGCCGTCTTTCTGAAGAATCGCGCGCTTATCCGCGTCAGCGGGGCCGACGCCGAAGCTTTTCTGCACAATCTCATTACCACCGACATCGTCTCGCTTTCGGCAAGCGAAGCGCGGCCGGGCGCGCTGCTGACGCCGCAGGGCAAGATCCTGTTCGACTTCATGATCTGGCGCGACGGTGCCGATTTCATCATCGAGACGGACGCCGGCCAGCGGGATGCGCTCTTGAAGCGGCTGGCCATGTACAAGCTGCACGCCGCTGTGACACTTGAACCGGTCGAAGAGCAAGGCGTTACCGTGTCCTGGGACGAAGAGGCCGCGGAAGGCGTGGCCGACAGTCGCTTTGCGAAGGCCGGGGGGGTGCTTCTCATCCGCCGTGGCAATCATGGCACGGCGGATCCCATGCTTTATGATGCCCTGCGCGCCGCGCATGGCATTGCGATTTCCGGTGCGGATTTCGCCCTCCAGGATGCGTTTCCGCATGACGTGCTGCTGGACCTGAACGGTGGTCTTTCCTTCAGGAAGGGATGCTATGTCGGTCAGGAGGTGGTATCCCGCATGCAACATCGCGGCACCGCGCGCCGGCGTGTCGTATCAGTCAGCGCCGATGCCGATCTGCCCGCGACGGGGACCGAGATCACCGCCGCCGGAAAGCCGGTCGGCGCTTTGGGCACCGTCGTCGGCAGCAATGGGCTTGCGATCGTTCGCATCGATCGCGTCGGCGAAGCCATCGCAAGCGGCATTCCGCTGCTGGCGGGAGAGACGACCGTTTCGCTAAGACTGCCGCCTTGGTCCGGCCTCAACTTCCCTGCGAGCGCCGACGAGGCGAGCGCGTGAGCAAGGAGCCGCGCGCATGGCAGCGCATGCTGTCTGGCCGACGCCTGGATCTGCTCGACCCCTCGCCGCTCGATGTTGAACTCACCGATATCGCCCACGGGCTCGCACGTGTGGCGCGTTGGAACGGCCAGACCTGCGGGAACCATGCCTTCTCCGTCGCCCAGCACTGCCTCGTCGTCGAGGACATCTTCCGGCGGTTCAACGATGCTACGCCGGACGATTGCATGATGGCGCTGCTGCACGATGCCCCGGAATATGTGATCGGCGACATGATCTCGCCGTTCAAGTCGGTCGTCGGCGGCGGCTATAAGGCAGTGGAGAAGCGTCTCGAGGCGGCGGTTCACTTGCGCTTCGGCCTGCCGCCGCACCCGTCACGGGAACTCAAGGACAAGATCAAGAAGGCCGATACGATCGCGGCCTATTTCGAGGCCACCTGCCTGGCCGGCTTCACGCCTGTCGAAGCCCGGAAATTCTTCGGCCAGCCGCGCGGCATCAGCAAGGACATGCTCTTGATCGAGCCGCTTCCGGCGCTGGAGGCACAGCGGCTCTTCTGCGAGCGCTTCGAGGCGATCGAGACGATGCGCAGGAGCGCGAAACCATGACGAGGATCGTCGTCTCGCCGCTTTTCCGGATCGCCGAAATGGCGGTTCGCCACGGCGCGCGGGAAATGATCAGCCTGATGGCAAAGGAACAGGCCTTCCACCGGCCCGGCGTGATTGCCGCCGACCGCCACCTGCTCCTGTACATGAACGACATCGCCTTCAAGGGAACGGGAAATCTGGTCGCACCTGAGGAGGCGCATGTGCGCCAGCTGATCGATTTTGCCGCCGCCTGGGATCAGCGCTCGCCCCTGCTGATCCATTGCTGGATGGGAGTCTCCCGCTCTCCCGCCGCAGCCCTGATCGCCGCGCTTTCGCTTGCGCCGGACCAGGACGAGATGGCGCTGGCAAAGCGCCTGCGCAGCGCCTCGCCCTATGCGACGCCCAATGCCCGCATCGTCGAGATCGGCGATGTGCTGCTCCAAAGAAAGGGCCGTCTGGTGGATGCCGTCCGCGCCATCGGACGCGGTGCTGATGCCGATGGAAATGCGCCTTTCGTGCTCTCGGTGACGACAGAATTTAGCGGTTGACGGTTCTGCCGTCTGCCCCATCTAGCTTTGGCATGGAGCAGGCAACGGACGTCATCGCGGCAACCCGCACCGCGCTCAACGAGGCAAGCGCGCTTGCCGTGCAATACTCTTTCTCGATCCTCGGAGCGATTATCCTTCTGATCGCCGGCTGGGTCATGGCGAGCTTCGTGAGCCGTTGGGCGTATGAAGGCATGTCGCGGGTGCGTGGCATCGACGAAACGCTGGCGCGTTTCTTCACGAATGTCTTGCGCTATGCTCTGCTGATCCTCGTTTTTGTCACGGTTCTTGCCCGATTCGGCGTTCAGACTGCGTCGATCATCGCTGCTCTTGGCGCTGCGGGCCTGGCGATTGGCCTGGCGTTGCAGGGAACGCTGCAGAATATCGCGGCGGGTATCATGCTGCTCATCCTACGCCCCTTCCGGGTCGGGGAATATATCGAGACGAGCAGCGTCTCGGGCACCGTTCGCGAGATCGGTCTCTTCGCCACGGAGTTCAAGACATTTGACGGGCTCTATCGGCTCGCTCCGAATTCGATCCTCTGGAACACGCCGATCACCAACTACAGCCGGGAACCGACGCGCCAGAACGAGTTGAAGATAAACCTCGCCTATGAAGACGATGCCGATGCCGCCATGGAGCGATTGCTCGGCTTTGCCAAGGCCGACCCGCGCATCCTGAAAACACCAGCGCCTGCCGTCTTCATCGACAGCATGAGCGGCGCAACGATCGGTCTCACGCTGCGCTATTGGGCCAGGACCGGGGACTGGTGGGGCGTGAGCCGCGACATGATCAAGCGTGCCAAGCTCGCCATCGATCAGGCCGGGCATCTCATTCCCCTATACGGCGCCGAAATACAGTCCGGGCCGGCAGCGGTCGCCGATGCCGAAATGATAGCCGAAGAGCCTGCAACGCCAGAACGAAAAGCTCGCCGGTAGGCAACCGGCACTCCGGCACGGAACGTTTTGACTCTCCATCGGTTACCCTCCCAAGGAGATTGACCGATGCGGCTACCGAACTACCGCGATACGTTTCTGCAGTGCCTGCTGACCCTGAAGGACCTTATGGGGCCGTCGGAGGAATATATTCGGTTTCGCTGGCAGGCGATCTATCTGACGCGCGGGCGCTTCTCCTATTTCTTCCGAGGCACGCTCGACGGTCAGCTCAGCGGCTTTTCCGGTCAGCAGATCGATCTGACAAACGGCGAAATCACCATCATTCCTGCCCGCTCCGCCGCTCTTTACGGGGCGACCTTCGGGCTTAACGAGGCGATTACGGCCTATAGTGGGCCGGCAAAGTCGGTCATCGACGTCGCGCATGCCTTCAACGAGGCAAGCGATATGAGCTATCATCCGGAATTCTTCTATGTCCGGATGGACCTGCTTCACAGCGCCAATGACAGCCGGATGGGCTTTACGCTCGATCCGCGCCTCAGGGAAAATACCAATCTCATCTTTGTCGGCATTGAAGATCAGGCGACGGCGGATTTGCTGGAGGAAAGCGATATCGCCCGATGGGTCGCGCAGGAAAAGCCGATGGCTTCGACGGACTGGTACGCCGAGCGCTTCTACTACAGTTGAGAAGACGGCGCGCCTGACCCTTCATTCGATAACGCCGCAAGCGAGCCTTGCACCTGCATCACCCGCCGGCTGACTGCGATAGTCATCCGAATTTGCGTGAATCATCAACGCGCGGCCGCGAACGCCGTCCTCCTTGCCGTCAAGCGTGGCCATGCTGTTGAAGACCTGGGCGCGCAGGACGCCGTGTTGGTCGACAAATTGGTTCGGCATATCGCCGGCATGCGGACCCTTGGCTGTCAGGATGCCGTGCTCGGCCTCCGTCGGATTGAAATGCTTGCCTGCCGATTCATGATGGGTGGCCGGGTCGCATTTGCCGACTTCGTGGATATGGAACCCCACCCATCGGTTTGACGGAAGCCCGGAGACCTCGAGCTCGATCAATACGCCGCCGCTGGCCGCAGCCGTCAGCGTCGCACGGCCGTTCTCCTTGCCGTCCTCGCCGACAAAATTTGCAACCGCTGTCTGCTTATCCTGCGCAAATGCCATCGAAGCCGTTGCGGCAACGGCGAGTGCTGCGATTGTGACTATCCTTGCCATCCGGATTCCTTCCATTTTTGAGAGCTTATTGTTCCCAACGCCTCATCCGGGAAGGTGTTCCTGCTGCAGATCAGGCAAAAGAAAAGCCGGCCATTCGAGGCCGGCTTCAGCGCTTGCTGCAAGTCAAGCTCAGGACGCGATACCGAGATCGTACTGGCCGTATGTATTGCGATAGAGCTCGGAGGCATAGTCGCTCTCGACTGCCGTATCCTGGGAATTCGACGCAACGCTCGCAGCGCCGCTATCGCCAAGTTCGATCATCAGCGCGAGAACATTGTCGCCAGCGGTGGAGCGGGGCTGGCGTCCCGGATCGTCTTCACTGAACCGCTTGAGAATGCCGGGCTTTTCATCAGCTGCACGCTCCCCGCGGCTCAATACGCCGTCACCATTCGCGTCCAGCCGCGAAAGGGTCGCCAAATAGGCATAAGACGTTTCTGAAACAGATGAAACATGAGTCATACAAACCTCCGTTCACCGCCTTTTTTCCGGTGATGTCTGTACGCAATACGATGGGGGAAAATCAAAACTGACTCGGTGGATAGACTGATTTGCGAGTCGGGTCAATAAGCTGTTAACTTCTCATTAATCAAGGTTGACAAAGCTTTTACACGAAGCTTACCGCCTTGCATCCTACGCGTGCACGTGGCATAGCTGGAAATATACGGTTTCTTATATACTTCGCAGGCAACCGATTGTTAATTCGGCCAACAGATAATGATTGCAACGGGTTGCCGCAGCAGAACCGGTCGTTTCCGGTATTGTTTAAATCGAATATTTCAAAGATTTTCAGAAAGGCCTTTGCATGCCCGGTGCGAAGCGCGGCGTTTCCTGCTCGGATTTGAGCTATGGGATCGGCGTTGATTCGCAGCGACCTGCATGCAGGATAATTGCCCTCATGGATGCTGAAACGCTCTTTTGGCAGCAATGCACCCAAGCCGTAAACAACGACGGTTCAGTCGACGCGATGCGCCTCGTGGCGCTGGTCATCGAGACCTATCGAAGCCACGGCCGCAACCATGCCCTTTTCGCCCTCGTGCTCGATAACCTGCCGCTCGGTCTCAGCGTCTTCGATTCGGCACAGCGCCTGATCCTCTGCAACGACCGGTTCCGCCAGCTCTTCGGTTTTTTCGCCGATCAGGCAGTCCCTGGAGTTTCTGTGCGGGCTCTCAGCGCCAGGATCCCCGGAAAAGAGAGGAAGACGGTTCGATCCCCTTGCCGCTCCAAACAGGCGTCTGCAATGCCGCCCGGCCAAGGTAAAATTCGCCGGCGCGAATGGCTGATGGACGACGGCCGCGTAATCGTCAGTGTTGTGACCGTCTTACCGGATGGCAGCAATATCGCGATCCATTCCGACGTCACCGAGGAGCGCAAGGCCGCCGAGCGGATCGCACACCTCGCGCATCACGATCCGCTGACCGGTCTGCCGAACCGCATCCGTTTCCGCGAGCAGGTCGATGCCGCCCTTTCCGAGCGCGCTCCGGACGAGCAGATCGCGCTCGTGCACCTGAACCTCGACCGCTTCAAATCGATCAACGATACGATGGGCGTTTCGACCGGCGACACCATCCTTCGCCAGGTTGCAGAACGCATCCGTGCGTCAGCTAGCGGCGAGAACATGCTGGCCCGCCTCGGCTCCGATGAATTCGCGATTCTTCAACGTGGACGGCAGCAGCCGTGGAATGTCACGGCGCTTGCCGACCAGATCCGCCGCGAGCTTTCCGAGCCCTTCTTTCGCGGCGACAAGCAGATCGAGCTCAGCGTCTCGATGGGAATTGCACTCGCGCCAGAAGACGGTGCCGAGACCGACGTATTGCTCCGCAATGCCGGTGTCGCGCTCTCGCAGGCCAAGGCGGACGGACGCAAGCACGAGCGCTTCTTCACGAGCGAGATGGCATCCCGCATCCAGGCCCGCCACGCGCTCGAAGCCGACCTTCGGCTGGCATTGCACAGCGACGAATTCGAACTGCATTACCAGCCGCTCTACGACCTGCGTCAGCAGCGCATTTGCGGTTTCGAGGCCCTCGTACGCTGGAACCATCCAACACGCGGCCGCGTGCCGCCGATGGAGTTCATCCCACTTGCCGAAGAGGTCGGGCTGGTCGTCGATATCGGGCGGTGGGTCCTGAGAAAGGCGTGCAGCGAGGCGGCTTGCTGGCCGCAACACATCAAGATCGCCGTCAACGTCTCGGCGATCCAGTTCACCAGCAGCGATCTGCTGGCCGATGTCGATGAGGCGATTGCGGAGGCTGCGATATCCCCGGCGCGTCTGGAACTGGAGATCACCGAAAGCGTGCTGATGGAAAATCTCGACGATACGCTGCCGATCCTTCATGCCCTGAAGGAGCGCGGCATCCGGATTTCCATGGATGATTTCGGCACCGGTTATTCGTCGCTCAGCTACCTGAGCAGCTTTCCCTTCGACAAGATCAAGATCGACAAATCATTCGTCTGCGGAATCGCCGAAAACAAGGAAGCCTATGCCATCATGCACGCGATCATCCTGCTCGGCGATGCGCTCGGCATGCGCGTCACCGTCGAGGGCGTCGAGACGGCCGAACAGAAGAGCCTGCTCGAAAGAGAGGAATGCGACGAGATTCAAGGCTACTACATCAGCCCGCCGAGACCTGCCCCGGACGTCGCGCGGCTGCTTTCAGCATCATGCTCGGGATCCATGACGAAGGCGAGCTGAGAGCTTCATTGCGACTCGTGTCCGGAAGCTTTATGCGAAACCCCCAGCACTCCAAAAATCCGGTGACAGGCATGTTCGAAGCCAAGGCCTTTTCTCCCTTTGAAAGTCTCGCGGCCAAACTCACTCCCTACGCCACGGAAGGCGATGACGGGTCGCATGACCTTGCCCATATCCTTCGCGTCTTCCGCAATGCGATGCGGATACACGCAACAGAGGGCGGAAACGGTCGGATCCTAGCCGCCGCCGTGCTGCTCCATGACTGCGTCGCGGTCGAAAAGAGCTCACCGTTGCGCTCCAAAGCTTCGGCACTCGCGGCAGAGAAGGCATCCGGCATTCTGAAGAAACTGGGCTGGGCGGCAGATGAGATCGCGGCCGTTGCGCATGCGATCACCACCCACAGCTTTTCTGCCAACATCACTCCGGAAACCCTGGAAGCGCGAATATTGCAAGATGCCGACCGCCTCGACGCAATCGGCATGGTGGGAGCGGCGCGCTGTTTCTATATCGGCGGCCGCATGGCGTCGGGCCTTTATGATCCATTCGATCCGGCTGCCGAACGCCGTCCCCTCGACGACCGGCGCTATGCCATTGACCATTTCCAGACAAAGCTGTTCAAACTTGCCGAGGGATTTCAGACGGTGGCGGGTCGCGCCCTTGCCGCCGAACGCGACAAGCGTCTGCGCGACTTCCTCACGGCATTTATGGACGAGATTTAGGAGAACGAAATGCACGTCAGCGATCTTTTTATCTATCCGCTCAAGAGCGCACGTGCCATCGCCATCCCTTTCTCGGCGGTAGACGCCTTCGGCCTTCCCGGCGACCGGCGCGCGATGGTGACTGATCCTGACGGCCATTTCATCACGCAACGCGAATTGCCGGCTCTCGCCAGAATCGAAGTCCGGCCCGAGCCGGAGGCTTTCCGGCTGGTGATGACGGGGAAGCCGGATATCGCCGTCGCGCCGCCGCAGCCGGACCGCCGCATGGATGTCGTCGTCTGGAAATCCCTTGTGAATGCCGCAGTTGCCGACGACGAAAGCAATGCTCGGATTTCCGAATGGCTCGGACGGGACGTCAAGCTGGTCTTCTTCGATAGCCAGGCGCAGCGCATCGCCAATCCCGAATGGGCAGGCGGCGAAACTCCCATGACATTCGCGGACGGCTATCAGATCCTGGTGACAACGACCGGCTCGCTGAAAGCGCTCAACGCCAACCTCGCCTCGCATGCGGAGGGCCGAGTCGGCATGGAGCGATTCCGGCCGAACATCGTTATCGATACGGACGAAGCCTGGCCGGAGGACCGCTGGGCGGCAATCGAGATCGGCGGCATCCGATTCGATCTCGTGAAACCCTGCGCGCGCTGCATCATGACGACGCAGGATCAAATGACGGGCTCGCGCGAGGTGGCAAACCCGATGCCCGCCATGGGCCGCATCCGCATGTCGGCAGACCTCCGCGTGCGCGGCGCGATTTTCGGCTGGAATGCCGTACCGCGCGGCACCGGCCGGATCGCCATCGGCGATGCCGTCACCATCATCGAGGAACGGCCGGAAGGCTGGGCGTTCAAGTTGCGGGCGACGGGTTAACGGCCGGCTAGCGCCGCATCGATCCGTGCCATCACATCCCGTGGCAGCGGTCCCTTTTTCAAAGCGCCTGCGTTTTCCTCAACCTGGGCGACTGTGCGGAAACCGGGAATGGGCAGCGTGCGAGGCGAGCGTGCCCATAACCACGCAAGAGCACCTTGTGTCAGCGTGCGGCCGCCGGTGGTCAGCAGGTCGCGAACGGCTTCCAGGCGGGTTGCGAATTCCGGCGCGATGCGCCCATCCTTGAAGTAAACCATCCAGTCGAGACTCGTAGCGCGGACATCCTTGGCGCCGACTGTCTTCTCCGGCGTGAACTTGCCGCTCAAAAGCCCCATCGCCAGCGGTCCGCGGTTGATCGACAGCAGGCCATTCTTCTCGATTACATCGACCATGGCCGGCACCGGCTCGAAGACATTCATCGTGTGCTGTATGGATACGAAGCCACTGCAACCTGCGTGGCGGGCGGCTCGATCGGGGAAGTCCGTGCTCCAACCGAAGGCGTCGATCTTACCCTGTGCCTTAAGTGCCTCGAGTACATCGAAAACTTCGTCCGACGCTTCCAGCGGGAAATCGTTCAGGTGGAACTGCAGGAGATCGAGCCGCTCGCGCTTGAGCCGGCGCAGCGACGTTTCCACCGATTGGCGGATGAAGGCCGGATCGGCAAAGGCGCCCGTTGCCTGTTTTGTCTTCTCGTCGGTGGCAAAGCCGAATTTCGTGGCAATAACGATATCGTCGCGATTGCCGATCGCGCGGCCAACGACTTCTTCCGAATGCCCGGCGCCATAGTTCGAAGCCGTGTCGAAAAAGCGGATGCCGAGATCGACGGCGCGATGAATGGCCTCGATCGACTCATCATCGTCGACCTCCCCCCAGCCGAGTGGCACGTCGCCTGCGAAGAACGGCCCGCCGATCGCCCAGCAGCCCATGCCGAGCCTCGGGATTTCGCGGCCATTCCAGAGTGTGATCGTTGTCGCATTATCTGTTTTAGTCAGCATGAAAGTCCTCCAAGCAACATGAGCAGACATAGGGAGGACGCCGGAACGGATAAACCTCCAATTCCGCAGCATGCTTTTCAGCAGTGAAAAACAACCCTCAGGCCGAGAGCTCATCCGGCGCTGCAGGAATGGCCCTGAGAGACGAATTGAGTGCCTTTAGTGCTGCCTGAATGAAGCCGTCGCGGGCTGCAGTCGCTTCGATACCGCGCGGCTCATAGACGTGGCGATTGAGGAAAAAGCCCGTCAGGCGAAAGGCCGCGCTCAGACTGTCGAAGTCTGCGGCATCATTGCCGTCGGCACGTAGAAAGCCCGGAAGCACAAACATCTTGTCCGCCCAAGGGGCACCGGCTGACCGGCTGACCGCCCGGCCGGATTTCGGCGAGACATAGGCAAGATCGGTCCGCGCGCCGGTTGCGGCGCATTCGGCAAGGTCAAGGCCGAAGCCAAGGTCGTTAAGGACGGCGAGCTCGAAGCGGACGAAGAGTTCACCGGCATCCGCCGGATTGTGGAGATTGTCGAGGATGACCTCGAGCGCATCGTAAAGATGCGGATGCGGGTCGCGCTCCGGCAAAAGCCGCAAAAGAGCGCCCATCGCCTGCACCCCATAGACGGCGGTGGCTGTTTCCATGAGCTGTGCTGCGCGCAGCCGCAGCGGCTCGACACGGAATTCGCCGAGATGCTCGTCGAGGCGCGCGCGCCAGATGACATCCACCTCGTTGCCGGGCTGCAGCACCGGCTGCATCGCACGCGAACGGCCGGAACGCACCAGGCCGAGATGCCGGCCGCGGGCACGCGTCATCACCTCGGCAATGACGCTGGTCTCGCCGTGGCGTTTGACGCCAAGAATGATTGCATGATCCTGCCACTGCATGGCGAACGAACCTCAAGCTTGCGGAATTGATCCTAAAGCAAGCGCAGCCTCATGTCATGAAGCCGGGTCCAATTCGGCACTCGGAAAAAGCTTCTCGAGGAATTCGCGCATCGCACCTTCGTCGAAGGGTTTTACGAGAAGCGGCACATCCTGGAGATCCGGCGGGAAGTCTCGCGTATCGGAATAGCCGCTAACGAAGCCGAAAGGGATGCCCGTGTCATTCAAATGCCGGGCAAAGCCGAAGCTCATCGCCTCGCCGAGATTGACATCGAGCAGCGCGAAATCATAGCTTTCCGATTTCACCGCATCCATCGCCTGATCGAGGCCACTTGCGATATCGATGGCCTCCACGCCGACGGCGCGAAGCATATCTTCCGCCTCCATCGCGATGATGAGACTATCTTCAAGGACCAGAACACGGCTTGCGTTCATGATCTCCGCGCCCTTCGCTGAACGCCGTTTACGGCGCACACCGCCTGCTTAACCCGCATCTCTACCTCTGGTACCCCCTTATGCCCGTTCCCGGGCTATAAGCCATGCGACCTGAGTGAGCCGCTTTTCCGATTCTGTCGATAAGAAGCAAAATCGGAGGAAAAGTGGCATCACCGACCTTATTTTCTGTTTGACCGATTTGCATTCAAAAAAGACATGGCGGCCGAAATTTTATGGGCGGCCGCCTGGATTCGCCAAGCCATTCCAGCCGCTCTTTTTCAATCGGTCAACGCGGAAAGTCGAGCCCCATTTCCCGGAACCGCTCCGGGTCATCGCCCCAGTTCTCGCGAACCTTGACGAAGAGGAACAGGTGCACCGGCTGTTCAAGGATTTCGGCGAGTTCCTTTCGGGATGCCGAGGAGATCGCCTTGATCGTCTCGCCACCCTTGCCAAGGGTGATCTTCTTCTGGCTGTCGCGCTCGACGTAGATCACCTGCTCGATACGGACCGAGCCGTCCTTGCGCTCTTCCCACTTTTCCGTTTCGACGTGGGACGAATAGGGAAGCTCCTGGTGCAGACGCAGGAAGAGCTTTTCGCGGGTGATCTCGGCGGCGAGCTGGCGCATCGGCAGATCAGAAATCTGATCTTCCGGATAGTACCATGGGCCCTCGGGCAGGGTCCTCGCCAGATAATCCATGACGTCGTCGCAGCCGGAGCCGTTCTCCGCCGAGATCATGAAGGTCTGCTCGAAGGCGATCTTCTCGTTCGCGGCAGCGGCCAGTGCCAGCAAGTCTTCTCGCTTGACGCGGTCGATCTTGTTGAGCAGGAGTATCTTCGGCTGCCGCACCTCCTTGAGCCCTTCCAGGATCGCCTCCGCGTCGCCGCGCAGGCCGCGCTCGCTGTCAATCAGGAGCACAATGAGATCGGCATCCTTGGCCCCGCCCCAGGCCGACGTGACCATGGCGCGGTCCAGTCTGCGGCGCGGCTTGAAGATGCCGGGTGTATCCATGAAGACGATCTGCGCATTGCCATGGATCGCGATGCCGCGGACAATGGCGCGCGTCGTCTGCACCTTGTGGCTGACGATCGACACCTTGGCACCGACAAGGCGGTTTACCAAGGTCGATTTTCCGGCATTGGTCGGGCCGATTAGCGCGACGAAGCCGGAATGCGTTTCGCCATTGGTTTCAGCGGCGACTTCATGCGCCATATCGTTTTCTTCCGTCATTGTCCTGTCAATTTCCGGCAGAGGCTTGCTGCCAAATGCCTTCGCGTTCCAGCATCTTTGCTGCGGCGACCTGTTCGGCCGCACGCTTCGAGCGCTCAACGCCCGTTTCCGGCTTCACGCCGACGACTTCCACCGTCACCGTGAAGCGGGGATCATGATCCGGCCCGGTGCGTTCTTCAACCCGATATTGCGGCGTGACGCCGAATTTCGCATGCGCCCATTCCTGCAATTCGGTCTTGGCGTCGCGCTTTGCTCCGTCGGCGCGGGTCGCCCGCTTTTCCCAGTATTTCAGGATGAAGCGGCGGGCGACTTCAAGACCGCCGTCGAGATAGAGTGCCGCGATCAGGCTTTCGACTACATCGGCACGCACGTTCATCATGCGCTTGCCGGTGAGCTTCTTGACGTCGGCGCCTGTGCGGACAAAGAGGTGCAGACCCAGTTCGTCGGCCACTTCCGCGCAGGTCTCGGCGCTGACCAGCTGGTTCAGGCGCACCGACAGCTCGCCCTCCCCAGCCGTCCCGAAAGTGCGAAAAAGCAGTTCAGCGATGCAGAGGCCAAGCACACGGTCGCCCAGGAACTCCAGACGTTCGTAATTGGCGCCCTTCTGCGTGCGGGCGCTCGCATGCGTCAAAGCCCGGTCCAGGCGCTCCTTCCCGGCGAACTCGTGGCCGATCAAGGCTTCAAGCCTCGTCCGGTCCGCCGCCGAAAGCGTCTGAACTTTGCTCATTCAACAACCTTGAAGAGGCGGTCCCACCGCATGTTGGTCGGCCATTTCCAGATTTCGCGGAACGACGTGTCGTTGCCGAGCGAGAAGAAGATGACGCTGGCGCGGCCGACGAGGTTTTCCGCCGGAACGAAGCCGACGTCGAACCGGCTGTCGAGAGAATTGTCCCGGTTGTCGCCCATCATGAAGTAATGGCCCTCGGGCACGACGAAATCCTGGGTGTTGTCGCCGCGCGAAACGGGCGACTGGTCCAGCGTATCGTAGGTCTTGCCATTGTCGAGCGTTTCGCGGAACACCGGCACGTCTTCGCCCGGATCGAGTTTGTAATCCGAGGTAAAGGCGCCGTCCGCCACCTTCGGAACCGGCTTGCCATTGATATGGAGCACGCCATCCGTCACCTGGATATGGTCGCCCGGCAGGCCGACGACGCGCTTGATGTAGTCGATGTCCGGGTTCGGCGGAAAGCGGAAGACGACGATATCGCCGCGGGTCGGCTCGGAGCCGAAGATGCGGCCGGCGAAAAGGTTCGGCGAAAAAGGCAGCGAGTATTTCGAATAGCCGTAAGCGAACTTGTTGACGAAGATGTAGTCGCCGACGAGCAGCGTCGGCATCATCGAACCGGATGGAATCGTGAACGGCTGGAAGAAGACCGTCCGGATCACCATCGCCAGCAACAATGCCTGAATAATGACTTTAATATTTTCCCAAAGGGCGTTCGGCTTAGTATCGGCTTTTTCGGACACGCAGTCTTGTTCCTTAAAGGCGCCGCAGCGGCGCATTCTCTGTTTGCTTCTCTCTAGCGGCTTCGGCGGGTGGCGGCAATGCCGCGAACATTAAAAGCGACGACACGCCGCTCATCACGCGCTTTCCGGCAGGGCCTCAATGATCACGAATGCCTGAGCAAGCGGGTAGTCATCGGTTATCGTCAAATGCACCATCGCCTTGTGTCCGGCGGGCAGCATGGACTGAAGCACGACAGCGGCGCCGCCCGTCAGCTGCATCGTCGGCTTGCCGCTCGGCAGATTGACAACACCCAGGTCCTTCCAGAAAACGCCCTGCGCCATCCCCGTGCCAAGCGCCTTCGAACAGGCTTCCTTGGCGGCGAAACGCTTCGCATAGGATTCTGCGCGGTTGGCACGCCGGTCGGAGCGCGCCCGCTCGATCTCGGTGAAGCAACGGTGGGTGAAGCGCTCGCCGAAGCGCTCAAGCGACTTTTCGACACGGCGGATGTCGATCAGATCGCTGCCAATGCCGATGATCATGCGATACCTCTCTGTCGAAACATAATCATACAGTCGGAATATCCTGCGTGGGATTGGCAAGGTGAAGGCGCGCCCGCTGCATCAGCCTCTCGCGGCGGCGGACCTGAAAACCTTTCACGGTGTAGAACGTCAGAATATAAAGCACAACGGAGCTGATGGCGGCCGGAGGAATGGCGCCGATCAGCATGGGCTCCAGCACCGGCTTCCAGAGCTCGGTGAAACGGAGCTTGTGAAAAAGCTCCATCAGATCGACGGACTGCCCGGTCATCGCATTTTCGCGCATGAGCAGCAGATGACCGATTTCCCAGGTGACCGCCCAGATGAAGGGATATGTGAGGGGATTGCCGAAGGCCGCCGTGCCGAGCGCGGCAGCTACCATGTTTCCGGAGAGGAAATAGGCAAGCACGAAGGCCATGATGAAATGCACGCCAATGAACGGCGTCCAGGATACGAAGACGCCGGCTGCAACGCCCATTGCTACGGCGTGCGGCGAAGCCGTCAGGCGCAGGATGCGCATCTTCAGATAGCGCAGCGGACGCAGAAAGCCCTTGCGGGGCCAGAACAACTCTCGCGTCCTTTCACGAAATCCTGCAGGTTTTCTACGGCGAAACAGCATGGCGGCTATTTAGGGCAGCGCACGTGGCCATGACAAGAGCAGCCAAAAGTCTCGGGGGCTCGCGTCAGCCACCGTCGAAGCTCTTCACCGAAGGGCGCGCGTCATGCATGGCGCCCTTTCGCGTCCCTGGAAGTATTGACCCGTAATTAACGGCTTCGGAACAGGCCTCGGTCAACCTGACGCTGACGGTATTCAAGATCGATACGGTCATACGAACCGTTGAGGTATGCCATTTCTCGTTCCTGTACGCTCGGAACGCGAAGTGCGCGGGCGATTTTCTTGATTGGAGTAAACATAGCGTTGGTACTTTCTCTCGTTCATTCTCTGATGACCGGAAGATAGGTGCTGCAGTGCACAATTACCAACGCTCTAATATAGGCACAGCCATGCAACGCGCGCATGCCTTGCCTTTTCCGTACGCGAATTCTGCAACAAAGCGATTATAAAATGTGCAGACGCCTCAGTCGTAGAGGCGCCGCACTGTCGCAATGCAATCCAAATCTTTCAGTTGCGCGAGCAGCTGGTTGAGCTGGCGGAGATCCCATACTTCGACATCGACCGCCATTTCGGTGAAGTCGGCGGCGACGCGCACCGTGTTTAAGGAACGGATATTCACGTCAAGGCCGGCAACGGATTGCGCCACCTTGGCCAGCGTGCCAGGCTCGTTCAATGCGTTGATGAGCACGCGCGCCATGAAGCGCGACTTGTTGGCCTCGTCCAGATCCCAGCGCACATCGATCCAGCGATCGGGCTGATCATCGAAACGTTGCAGCGCGGACGACTGGATCGGGTAGATGGTTATGCCCTTCCCCTTCTCCATGATGCCTACGATGCGATCGCCAGGCACGGCGCCTGCGGGTGCGAACTGCACGGCGATATTGCCGGAAATGCCGCGGATCGGGCCCATATCAGCATCCGTCTCCGCCTCCGTCTTGGCCTTGTCTGGAACCTTGAAGATCATGCCCGAGGCGCTGCGGACATTAAACCAGCCATCATCGCCGCTCGGCTTGACCGTCACGCGCTCATCCTGATGGTCAGGATAGACTGCGCGCAGGACATCGAGCGACGACATCTCGCCCCGGCCGACGGCTGCGATAGCGTCCTCGACATCCTTCTGGCCGAGGCGGTGCAGCGCCGGCTTCATCGCGTCTCGAGAAAATATCTTCCCCGCCCGCTCGAAGGTGCGCTCCAGAATGCGATGGCCGAGGCCGGCATATTGCTTGCGGATCGCCAGGCGCGTGGCGCGGCGGATTGCGGCACGCGCCTTGCCGGTCACGACGATCTCCTCCCACGCAGCTGGCGGCACCTGCACGCCGGAGCGGATGATCTCGACCTCGTCGCCGTTCGCAAGTCTTGTCACCAGCGGCATGATGCGGCCGTTGATCTTGGCGCCAACCGTCGTGTCGCCGATATTGGTGTGAACGGCATAAGCAAAATCGATCGGCGTTGCGCCGCGCGGCAAGGCGATCAGTTTGCCCTTCGGCGTGAAGCAGAAGACCTGGTCCTGGAACAGCTCAAGCTTGGTGTGTTCGAGGAATTCCTCGGGGCTATCGCCTTCGGCCAGCGCCTCGATCGTGTGGCGGAGCCATGAGTAGGCATTGGACTCGCGCGAGAGAATATCGCCCTCGGCATTGGTCGCGCCGTCCTTGTAAAGGGCGTGCGCGGCGATGCCATATTCGGCGATCTCATGCATGCGCTTGGTGCGGATCTGCAGTTCGATGCGCTGGCTGGAGGGGCCGACGATCGTCGTGTGCAGCGAACGGTAGTCGTTCTGCTTTGGCGTTGAGATGTAATCCTTGAAGCGGCCAGGCACGACGCGCCAACGCATATGAACGATGCCGAGCGCGCGATAGCAGGCTGGAACGTCCTCGACGAGGATGCGGAAGCCATAGACATCCGAAAGCTGCTCGAAGGAAAGCGACTTCGACTGCATCTTGCGGAAAACCGAGTACGGCTTCTTCTGGCGTCCCTTGACCTTGGCCGTCGTCAAGCCGTTGGTCACCAGCAGATCGCGCAGTTCCGTTTCGATCTTCTTGACCAGGCCTTCGTTGCGTTGCGAGAGCTCCTGCAGACGCTTCGTGACGGTTTCGTAAGCCTCCGGGTTGATATGGCGGAAGGAAAGCTCCTCCAGCTCATCGCGCATGTCCTGCATACCCATGCGACCCGCAAGCGGCGCATAGATCTCCATCGTCTCCTCGGAGATGCGGGCACGCTTGTCCGCCGACATGTGGTCGAGCGTTCGCATATTGTGCAGGCGGTCGGCCAGCTTGACGAGCAGCACGCGCACATCGTCGGAGATCGCAAGCAGCAGCTTGCGCAGGTTCTCCGCCTGCTTGGCCTTCTTGGTGACGAGATCGAGCTTCTTGATCTTCGTCAGGCCCTCGACCAACCGGCCGATATCTTCGCCGAAGAGCTCGTCGATTTCGGCGCGTGTCGCCGTTGTATCCTCGATCGTGTCATGCAGCAGAGCGACAGCAATAGTCGACTCGTCGAGATGCATGTCCGTCAGAATCGCAGCGACTTCGAGCGGATGGGAGATATAGGGATCACCGCTGGCACGCTTCTGCTGTCCATGCTTTTGCATGGCATAGACGTAGGCCTTGTTCAGCAGAGCTTCATTGGCGTCGGGCTTGTATTTCTGCACCCGCTCCACGAGCTCGTACTGCCGCATCATCCCGGAACTACTCCAATAAAAACAAAAGCGCGCCAATCACCGATTGGCGCACGCACTGGTAATAATATGCCTTAGCAATAAAGGCGCAAGATTGACGATTGGTAATCGTCTCGCGACGTGTCAGTAGTCGTCGCTCTTTTCCGGAGGCACAAGACCTTCGATACCTGCCAGAAGCTCTTCTTCCGACATCTGGTCGAAAGTGATCGTCTCGGGCTGATCGTCCTGCTCCTCGCCTTCCGCAGCCGCAACGCCGCCAGCGGCAATGAGGCTTGCTGGATCGGGCTCGGGTTCGTCGACTTCGACGTGCTTCTGCAGCGAGTGGATGAGGTCTTCCTTCAGATCGTCGGGAGACAGCGTTTCATCGGCGATTTCGCGCAGCGCCACAACGGGGTTCTTGTCGTTGTCACGATCGATGGTGATCGAGGCACCCTGGGAAATCAGCCGGGCGCGGTGGCTGGCAAGCAGAACCAGCTCGAAGCGGTTCTCAACTTTGTCGATGCAATCTTCAACTGTGACACGGGCCATTGCCTGTCCTTTACGGTCGTGATTTCGGGATTAGAACGCCCGATACAATTAAAAGCCGACGAATTCAAGTTTTTCATGCACGGCCCCGCCGTTTATGGCTCGCCCTACTAAAATTTTCGAGTGAATGTGACAATTCCACCGTTAGTTGCTTGGAATATGCCGAATCGTGCCCTAAATCTCCTTTATATGAATAATTCATAAATTAAGAATTATTCTTTCTTCGTTAACTAAGCCATTGTTTTTATGGAATTTTGACCGAAGAAGATTTGGATTACTCTAATTGGATTGGCAAGCGATGTTCGACCCACGCGAAAAAATTGCACTCTTCATAGACGGCGCCAACCTCTACGCTGCATCCAAGAGCCTCGGCTTTGATATCGATTATCGCAAGCTGTTGAAAGCGTTCCAGAAACGCGGATACCTGCTGCGCGCCTACTATTACACCGCGCTGATCGAGGATCAGGAATATTCCTCCATCCGCCCGCTGATCGACTGGCTCGATTACAACGGATACAAGGTCGTCACCAAGCCTGCCAAGGAATTTACCGACTCCATGGGCCGCCGGAAGATCAAGGGCAACATGGATATCGAACTGGCGATCGACGCCATGGAGCAATCCGAAACCGTCGACCACCTTGTCATCTTTTCCGGCGACGGCGATTTTACCACCCTGGTGGAAGCCCTTCAGCGTAAGGGCCGCAAGGTGTCGATCATCTCCACGATGGCGACCCAGCCGCCCATGATCGCCGACGACCTGCGCCGCCAAGCGGATCACTTCATCGATCTTCTGTCGCTGAAAAGCGAGATCGGCCGCGACCCGTCCGAACGCCCGCAAAAGCCTGTCGAGATCGCCCCGGCGAGCGACTTCGAGGAGTAATTCTCAATCCAAAGCCTCAAACAGGATCGGCTGGGCGCCTTTCCAGAGCACCAGTTTACCCATGTCATCGAGTTCTTCGCGGCCTTCGACAATCGTCAGGAAATGATTGCCGGCAAGAGCGCCCATCTTGCTCGCAAATGACGAGCTGCCATAGGCAATGAGCAGCTCTGTCTCGCTGTGCCCGCCCGGATAAAGCAGGATATCGCCGCGCGAGGGATGGCAGGTGTGATTTTCAAAATCCACGCCGAACTGATAATCGCCGAGCGGCACCCAGATCGCCTCCCCGCTCCATCGCGAATGGATAGTGTGATTTCGAAAGGGCAGCAGCGATGTGAACGCAGCGCAGGTTTTCGGCGCCTTTTCGACCTCCAGCTTCGCCACGAAGACTTGCGACGCCACCGAAATTTTCAGCCTTCGCATCGCTTAGCCATTGTCCTTCAGCAGGCGGCTCTTCTGCCTGTTCCAATCGCGCTCCTTCTCGGATTCGCGCTTGTCGTGCAGCTTCTTGCCCTTGGCGAGCGCCAGTTCCATCTTCGCCCGGCCGCGGTCATTGAAATAGATCTTCAACGGGATCAGCGTCATGCCTTCGCGGTTGATGCCGGCACGCAATCTGTTGATCTCGCGGCTCGAAAGCAGAAGCTTGCGGCGGCGGCGCGGCTCGTGGTTGAAGCGGTTGGCCTGCAGATATTCCGGCAGGTAGGAATTAATGAGCCAGATCTCGCCGCCTTCATCCGAAGCGTAGGATTCAGCGATATTGGCCTTGCCTTCGCGCAAGGACTTGACTTCGGTGCCCATCAGAACGAGCCCGGCCTCATATGTATCGATGATTTCGTAGTTGAAGCGGGCCTTGCGGTTTTCGGCCACGACCTTCTTCACGATACGCTGGCTGCCTTTGGGGGCCATGACTCAATCCAATCCTTGCGGGCGCGCAAAACCGCGCGCCCTCATTTCCTGCCCTTATGTAGGGGAACAGCCGAAACTTGTGAAGACGGATGCAGTCCGCCTTCCAGCCCCGCTCAGTTCAGCAGTCCGGCGTGACGCATAGCGGCATCGATTGCCGCTTCCGTCGCCGGCTCCAGCGTGGAGATCAGCGGCGAGCGCACGTTGCGCCTCATGCGTTCGAGCTTATAGAGGCCGTATTTCGCGCCGCAGAGGCCCGGCTCCAGGAAGATCGCCTTGTGCAGCGGCATCAAGCGGTCCTGATATTCGAGCGCCTTGTTGTAATCGCCGGCAAGCGTTGCTGCCTGGAATTCTGCACAGAGACGCGGCGCGACATTCGCCGTTACCGAAATACAGCCGACGCCGCCATGGGCGTTGAAGCCGAGTGCTGTCGCATCCTCGCCCGAGAGCTGGCGGAAATCCTTGCCGCAAGTGATGCGCTGTTCGGAAACGCGCTCGATCTTGCCGGTGGCATCCTTGACGCCGACGATGTTCGAATGCGCCTTGGCCAGCGCGCCCATCGTTTCCGGTGTCATGTCGACCACCGAGCGGCCGGGAATGTTGTAGATATAGATCGGCAGCCTGACGGCCTCGGCGATGGCCGAGAAGTGCGCAATCAGACCCTTCTGGGTCGGCTTGTTGTAATAGGGCGTGACGACGAGCACGGCATCGGCGCCCGCCTTTTCGGCATGCTGGGCAAGCTCGATCGCCTCGCGCGTATTGTTCGAGCCGGCGCCAGCCATGACCGGCACGCGCCTGGCCGCCGCTTCGATGCAGATTTCCACGACCCGTTTGTGCTCGCCATGCGACAGCGTCGGGGACTCGCCGGTTGTGCCGACCGGAACGAGACCACTGCTGCCTTCCCTGATCTGCCAATCGACATGGGAAGCGAAGGAGGCTTCATCAACCAGTCCGGCATCAGTGAAGGGGGTGACGAGGGCGGGAATGGATCCCTTAAACATGCGCAACTCCTCACGGCCGATATCCACGCTTCAGCCGCATTCCTTGAATATAGGTTGCGCACCATAAAGCGGCGAAATCGCCGCGACAAGCGCGCATGGATCGGTTTAGGGCAAATTCCGACATCAAATGTGAACGAATTTTACCGGTTTCGGTAAGGTTTCATTAAGAGGCCTGTTGCGAAACTCGAGGCATATTTTCCTGACGAGTATCCCGGATGAAAAGAGCTGTGTTGATCCTCTCCACCCTCGGCCTTGCGGCCGCCGCGTGGAGCAGCGCCGCCTCGCCGCTGCCTGACACGGGCGCGCCGGTACCTGAGGTAAAGCCGATCGGATTCGTGCCGCAAACCTCGGCACCTCAATCGATCATGACCGGCGCCATCCCGCGCAGCAGCACGACCGTCGCGCCCGTGAGCGGAAACCTGAAGGCCGCATTAGACGCGCTTTCCAGCAAGAATCCGCAGCAGGCCATCTCGATCCGCAACGGCATGGGCAAGGGCACGCTCGACCGGCATATCTTGACATGGGCGATCGCCGTTTCCGGCATCAAGGGCGTGCCTTCCTATGAAATCGCAGGCGCGGCACTAGAACTCAAAGGCTGGCCGGGACTTTCCAAGCTGCGCGCTAATTCCGAGCGCGCACTCTACGACGAAAATCCGGACCCGGCTGCGATCCTTGCTGCTTTCGGCGACACCGCACCGGAAACGACACCGGGCGCGATCATCCTCTCGCGAGCGCTGGTCTCTGCCGGCAGACAAACACAGGCCGCGAAACATATCCGCAAGGTCTGGCGCAGCGAAGCACTCGACAAGGAGACCGAAGACAAGATCCTGGCGGAGTTCTCAGCACTGCTCGGCGCCGCCGACCACAAGGCGCGCATGGAATATCTGATGTATCGCGGCCGGACGGCGCAGGCCAAGCGTTTCGGCGACATGGGCCAGGCGCAATCCCTCTACAAGGCATGGTCGGCGGTCGCGAGCAAGGCGGCCAATGCCGGCGCGCTCCTGAGTGCTGTCGATGGCAAATGGTCGAATGACCCAGGCTATCTGTTTGCCCGCATCGAATATCTGCGCAAGCAGGACAAATATGCCGAAGCCGCCAAGCTCCTAGCGCAAATGCCTTCGGCGCGCGATGAACTGGTGAATTCCGGCGAGTGGTGGAACGAGCAGCGCATCGTCAGCCGGGGCCTCGTCGACCAGGGCCAGTTCAAGGCCGCCTACCGTGTCGTCGCCAACCATGTCGCCACGAACCCGACAGATATTGTCGAAGCCGAATTCCACGCCGGCTGGTATGCGTTGCGAGGGCTGCAGGATCCGGCGACGGCCGAGACGCATTTCCGCAAGATTCTTCAAGTTTCGAACGGTCCGATTTCCGTTTCGCGGGCCTGGTATTGGCTGGGCCGTGCCGCAGATGCCGGCGGTGCGGGCAAGTCCAGCGAGTTCTACGAAAAAGCAGCAAACTTCCCGAGCACTTTCTACGGTCAGCTCGCAGCTGAGCGGCTGGGGCGCAAGACGCTCAAAGTCGCCTATCCGTCGCCCACAATGGAAGACCGGCAGCGCCTCCAATCCCGCGAAGCCGTTCAGGCAATTTCGCGTCTTGAGGCCGCGGGCCATGGCTGGCGTGCGGCAAGCCTTTACCTGGCGCTCGCCGAGCAGCTTCAAAGTGCCGGCGAACTTGCCATCCTGGCGGCGCAGGCGGAAGGCTCCGGCAACCATCACCTGTCGCTGCAGGTCGGCAAGATCGCCTATGCGCGCGGGATGGATGTCGCGGCGCTGGCCTTTCCTGTCGGCGTCATTCCCTCCAACGCGAATATCTCCGGCTCGGGCAAGGCGCTCGCCTATGCCATCGCAAGGCAGGAAAGCGCTTTCAACCCCGCTGCCGTCTCGTCCGCAAACGCCCGTGGCCTCCTGCAACTTTTGCCCGGGACTGCCAAGGCAGTCGCCAAGCGCCACAACATCACCTATTCAGCCGACAAGCTGACAGCGGATGCCGGCTACAACGCCACGCTCGGCGCGCATTATCTCGGTGAACAGATCGACGCCTTCGGCGGCTCCTACATCTTGACCTTTATCGCCTATAATGCCGGGCCGAAGCGCGTGCCCGAATGGATCAGCCGCTACGGCGACCCGCGCGGCAAATCCATCAATGAAATCGTCGACTGGATTGAGCGCATCCCCTTTCCGGAAACGCGCAACTATGTCCAGCGCGTGATGGAGAATTACGAGGTCTATAAGGCGCGGCTCGGGCAGACGCCGGATATCGAGCGCGACCTGATCGGCGGGCGGTCTTCATCCTGATCATTTGCTTTGGCGCTGAAGCAGGCTAGATTTCCGGAGCGCAATTGGGAAATCGCAATGTTTTCAAACACCACCGAAGGCTTCGAGGAGACGACATACCTGTCAGTCGACGGGCTCAAGCTCTACGCCCGCGACTATGGAGCCCGGAATCCGTCGGCATCCGTCTATCCGCCCGTAATCTGCCTTCCCGGCCTGACACGCAATTCCCGCGATTTTCATCAGCTTGCGCTCATCCTTTCGAAGGACCCGGAGCGCCCCAGACGCGTGGTCGCGCTCGACTATCGGGGACGCGGCCGCTCGGCGTGGGACGACAACAAGCAGAATTACAATCTCGGCGTGGAAGCAAACGACGTTCTGACCGCCTGCGGCGCCTTAGGCATCATGCAAGCCGTCTTCATCGGAACGTCACGTGGTGGACTGATCCTGCATCTCATCGCCGAGATGAAGCCGGAACTGCTGGCATCCGTCGTGCTCAACGATGTCGGGCCGGTGCTCGAACTGGAAGGGCTTCGGCATATTCAAGCTTATCTTGCAAATCCGCGAAAGCCCCGTGACTGGGACGATGCGGCCGGATTGCTTCGCGAACTGCACGAGGCGGAATTTCCCGCTCTCTCCGCCAGCGATTGGCGCAGCATGGCCTTCGCAATCTATCGCGAAACCGATTATGGGTTGGTCACGGATATCGATCCGGCCATCGCTGAGGCAGTGATCGCTGCCGATTTCAGCAAGCCGCTGCCGGATCTTTGGAAGCCGTTCGACGCGATGGCGGCGATACCGCTGCTGGTTATCCGCGGCGAGACTTCAAAACTGCTGTCAAAGGCAACGGTCGAAGAGATGCGGCGGCGGCATCCGGCAGCACGGCAGTTCACAGCGAGATGTCAGGGACATGCGCCGCTGCTGCATCTCGATGATGTGGCGGAGGAAATCCGTCGCTTTCTCCGCGACCTCTAAAGGCATCCGTCTCGGGAGCGTCGGAAGCTGACACCTACAAAGCAAAAAGCCCGGCTCGAAGGCCGGGCTTCGTGATTTGACCGAAGTCAGATCAGATTAGATTAGAACGAACGCTGCAGGCGGAAGAAGCCCGTTACGCCGTCTTCGTCTTCATCGCCATTGTCGTGGTCCTGGCTGATGTAGTTAACGGTCACCTTCGTCGTCAGGTTCTCGACGATTTCGTAGTCGAGCGTAACGCCAGCGCGCCATTCGCTGCCACCGTCGAAATCGTCGTCTGCGTCGATGTCGATGCCGTCAGTGTACTGAACAGCCGGGGTGATGGTGAACTTGTCAGTTGCCTTGACAGCATACTGAGCAGCAATAGCCCATTCGCCGTTGTCATAGTAGTCGCTCGGGCCGCTAGCCCAGACGCCGGCGAGACCGAAGGTGCCCGGTCCGATGTCTGCGTAGATGATACCACGGACAGCACCGTCGGCGCGGTCGAGGTCGTAGCCAGCGAGAAGTTCCCAGCTCATGGCGCCGAACTTGCCGCCGACAGCAGCGTCGATACCGACGTTGTTTCCACCGTTGTCGAGTTCGTCGTCTTCGCCACCGGTACGGGTCAGCTCTTCAACAGCAAGACCAGCGTAGAAGTCGCCAGAGTCGTACTGGTAACGGATCGCGTTGAAGTTGGTGTTGTTGTTGATAACTTCCGTTTCACCGGAGAAGTCATTATCCCACCAGTTGACGAACTTACCAACGCGGAAGCCGGCGAGATCGATGTAGGCTTCATCGATGACGGTGTCGTTCTGGTCATCCTGGCTGTTGGCAACGCCGTTCGGGCGGAAGTTTGCCTGATAGACGATAACGCCGGTGAGCGGACCGTATTCAGTGTCGCTCTTCGCCGTGAAGGCAACCTGACCGCGGGTACGAGCCGACCAGTCTTCGCCGCCGCCGTTGTCAGCAACGTCACCAGCAGACCAGTCAACCTGGAAGCGGATGTAGCCTTCGATCTTGAGGCAGGTTTCCGTGCCCGGGATGTAGAAGTAGCCGGTGCCGTAGGCGTCGCAGACGCGAACGTATTCAACCGGTTCCGGCTCAGCAGCGACGATAGCGTCAGCGGCCTGAGCACCGGAAACTACTGCGAGAGCAGCAGCGGAGCCGAGAAGAAGGCTCTTGATGTTCATAGTGACCTCCAATTCAAAGTTTCGATCGGGTCTGGGATTTTTCGCCTTGAGCAGCGTTCCCTGCCCCATCCCCATGTTTCAAGAAGTCGGACGATCAACCGCCCTCGCTTCCGAGGTTGAAAATACAAGACCGCGCCTGTCACGCAATCACCAACTTACTCCTTTGTGGTATTTGCATCAGCCTTACCGCCGCCCTGTTGCTGAAAGGCCACAAGTTGGGCAGGCGCCGCCGCATTTCTTTATGCTTTGTTAAGAAACTGCCGGTTTTGCAGGGGTTTAGCATCACCTCACATGTATGGCACGACGTATCCTGTGCCGCATTGATACCAATTTCCAGCCAGATTCGGCGGCTCTTATGTCACCCAAGCAATGCGACCATGGGCGAGGAGGCATCCGAATTGACGATGCTTCGCCGCAGGAATCACTTCCGGGTGAGAATTGATTCTCTTCAGGCGATTCTGGCGCGGAGGGATTCAATTTCACAGGCTGCGTATCGGCCGAGGGCAGATCAAACCAATTTTGTGGTTTCCCCCCATCTGCGAGATAGGTAATTGCCCGAAGGAGCTGGTCGGCGTTTATACCGGAACGCGATTGTCGGCGATGCTCAGGCAGCAATGGATGCCAAACACAGGGTCGATCTTGATACGGGCATTTCCTACCGGAAGGTAGGGAGAGCGTCTGCAAGACTTAGGTACGTTTTGTTACCTATGTCTTCGGTATGGACACAGAGATTATGGCGGAGAGGAAGGGATTCGAACCCTCGATACGCTTTTGACGTATACTCCCTTAGCAGGGGAGCGCCTTCGACCACTCGGCCACCTCTCCGGTGGGAGCCCTGATAGAGTCATTCGGCAGGTGAAGCAAGCGCTTTTTCGGCTTCCACCCGGGAAGAAAACAATGCTGTGATCTTAAGCCAGCAACTGCTTGAGATCGGCGGCCGCGTCCACCAGCACGGCCTTGTCGGGATTGATTCCTGTTTCCAGCAGCTTCTTGCCCGTCACATAGGCCTTTGCGTCATTGATCGCGTCGACGGCGATGAACTGGCCATTCCTGAAGTACCAGACGGAATGTGCGCCTTCGCGGGCGCCGGGGCGCAAAAGGGTTTCGTCGTAGCCGAGGTTGAAGCCGGCAATCTGCAGCTTGACGTCATACTGATCGGACCAGAACCATGGCTTCGGGTCATAGGGAGCGTCACCGCCGGCAATGACCGCAGCGGCGGCTTCAGCCTGGTCGACGGCGTTCTGTACCGATTCGAGTCTTATCCGCCCATCCTGCCAGGGTTGCACGGCGCAATCGCCGGCGGCAAAGATCGACGTGTCCGAGGTGCGGGCGAATTCGTTGACGAGGATGCCGTTCGCAACGTCAAGACCGGCTTCCTTGGCCAGCTGGTCGTTCGGCACGACGCCGATGCCGACGATGGCGAAATCGATCTCGATCACCGAGCCGTCAGAGAGCTCAGCGCCGCAAACATGCCCATCCCTGCCGACGAGACGCTTAAGCCCGGTCTTTTCGCGAATTACGACATCATGGCTCTCGTGGATCGCGCGGATGATATCGGCCGTTTCCTTGGCGGCAACGCGCTGGAGAATGCGGTCGGCCATTTCGATGACGGTCACTTCGAGCCCGCGATAGCGCGCAACGGCTGCCGCTTCGAGACCGATATAACCGCCGCCTATAATAAGGACGCGCCGACCGGGCCGCATCTCGTCGGCGAGGAGGTCCGCATCGCGCTTGTCGCGGGCGACATAGACGCCGTCGAGATCGCCACCGACGGCTGCCGGCAGCCTGCGCGGCGTCGAACCCGTGGTCAGCGCCAGCGTGCCGTAGTCAAGGATCGAGCCGTCCTGCAGCGCGACCTGCTTCTTGTCGCGGTCGATCTGCTCGACCCAGGTCGCAAGTCGGATTTCGACATTATTGTCCGGATACCAGTGCTCGGGGCGGAACACCAGCCGGTCGAAGGTCATCTCGCCGAGCAGGTATTTCTTCGAAAGCGGCGGCCGCTGGTAGGGAAGAACGTCCTCGGCGCCGATAATGGTGATTGGGCGAGTGTCGTGCAGCGCGCGCAGCTTTGCGGCCATCGCGAAACCCGCCTGCCCCGCACCGATGATTACCAGTCTGTCCGTCACGGTCCCACTCCCAGAAGCAGCGTTATTATAGAGGCGAGACGTAGCCCCCGCCCTTGGCGCCGTCAACAGGAAGCGATCTTGCCCGTTAGCCGATCTCGATCCAGCGGCGCTCGTGGAAGGACTGTGCCATGGCATGCACCGACCTCTCTATCCTGAGACCGTCTTCGAACGTGACCAAGGACGACGGCTGACCGGAAATGGCGCGGATCAGCTCGCGGCATTCGATGATCTTCAGGTCGTTGAAGCCGAGGCCATGGCCCGGCGCGGGAATGAAGCGGCCGTAAGGCTGGTGGGCGGGCGCTGCGAGAATCTTGCGGAAGCCCTGCTCGGTGCCGCGGCCTTCGGCCTGATAGAGCTCGAATTCGTTCATGCGTTCCTGATCGTAGGCGATCGATCCTTTCGATCCAAAAATCTGCAGTGCGATGCGGCCCTTGCGGCCCCAGGCGGCACGGTTTGCCATCAGTACGGCGGAGATGCCGCCGCCAAGACGCATCAGGACGTTTGCGCCATCGTGGTTCTCGACCGCACGGCGACCGCCTTCCATGAGCGGACGGTCGGCATAAGGTTTAACCATGTCGGTAATGACCGCTTCGACGTGGCCAAAGAGATACCAGAGCAGCGACAGCGGATGCACGGCAAAATCGTCAAGCGCGCCGTAACCCGAAGATAGTTCGCTCTTCCAATAAAAGAGGCCCTCCGGATCGGCCATGAAATCCTCATCCATCTCGAGGCGCATGTGATTGACAACGCCGATCGCACCCTCGCCGATCAGCGTCTTGATGTGCCGCATGACCGGGTTCTGGATATAGTTGTATCCGAGAACGGCTACCTTGCCCGAAGCCCTCGCCGCTTTCAGCATGTGCTCGGCATCGGCAAAGGCGGGAGCCATCGGCTTTTCGCACCACACATGTTTTCCGGCCTCGAGCGCCGCAATTGCCATTTCGGCATGGAACTGGTTCGGTGTGGTAACGGAGACGACATCGACTTGCGGATCGGCAATCAGCGCTTTCCAGTCGGCCGTCGCCTTTTCGAAGCCGAATTCGGCAGCGCGCGATTTCGCGAGGTCTGCGTTGGCTTCGGCGAGATGCACGAGCCTTGGACGCTCGACATCACCGAAGACAGTCTTCACCGCATTCCAGGCCAGCGCGTGGCACTTGCCCATATAACCGGTGCCGATCAAACCGATGCCGAGTGGTTTCATTTCCCGTACTCTCCTCCATATCTGCGATGACTTTTGGAATATTTGGACCGTTTTGACAAGGCGGCAATTTGCGTCAGGCAACGTCGAGTATCGTTCAAAACCCTTCATTTCCAGGGGATTAAAAACAGTTAGGATCGAAAAGCGAAATCATTTATGCTTTTGAATATGGAATATTTGTTTCATCGCATGGACCGCCTGCATGGATAACGACACCAAGAGATTTGTGCGCGTGCCCCGCGATTTCGAAAGCCTGCGCAGCACGATCATCGAGCGCAAGGCAAGTATGCCGAAGCGGCTGGCCCAGGTCGCCGCCTTTGCACTCGGCAATCCGGACGAGATTGCCTTCGGCACGACGGCGAGCATCGCGGCGGCTTCGGACGTCCAGCCGTCGACGCTGGTGCGGCTCGCCCGTCACCTCGGCTATGAAGGCTTCTCCGACCTCCAAAGCATTTTCCGCGAGCGGCTGCGCGAGCGGACGCTGAGCTACGAGGAGCGCCTCGCCACGCTGGAGCAATCCGAAGGTGACGAGGATGCCAATCTGCTTTCAGGGTTCATCGCCGCGGCCACCCAATCCATCAACCGCATGGCGGCGACGGTCGAGACGGAGACCTTCACCAGGGCCGTCGACATCCTGGCGGCGGCGGACACCATATTTCTTATAGCGAAACGCCGCTCCTATCCGCTCACGGCGCATATGACATACGCCCTTTCAAAACTTGGCATCCGCCACCAGATCGTCGCTTCGCCGAATGGTGTCGATCCGGAGATGGTGCAGTTCGCAACGCCGAAGGATGCGGCGATCGCCGCCAGCTTCTCGCCCTACGCTGCCGACAGCCTCAGCCAGGCCGAAGGGTTGGCCGATCGCGGCGTGCCGGTTGTCGCGATCACCGATTCGGCTTTCTCACCGCTTGCGGCCCGCGCCGCCTGCTGGTTCGAAGTTGCCGAAGCTGACTTTGCCGGCTTCCGCTCGCTTTCCGCTTCCATGGCGCTGGTGATGGCGCTGCCGGTGGCGATCGCCGAGCGCCGGCGCAAACTTCACCATCCCAAAACCGCAAAATAGAAAATGGAATAAATATTCCGAATTGACAAAAACTCGGAACCAATGTTTCATTATTCGAAATCGGCAGGCGGCAAGGTCCTGCAGGAATCTAGCGGGAGGACATCATGGCACAATCGAATCCGGGTCTGCAGCCCGAGCCGTCTTTTGATGTAATCACCATCGGCCGCTCTTCCGTCGATCTCTATGGCCAGCAGATCGGTTCGCGGCTGGAGGACATCGGCTCGTTCGCCAAATCCGTCGGCGGCTGCCCGGCCAATATCGCCATCGGCACGGCGCGCCTCGGCCTCAAGTCCGGCCTGATCACCCGCGTCGGCAACGAACAAATGGGCCGCTTCATCATCGAGCAGTCGGCGCGCGAAGGTGTGGAAACTAAGGGCATCCAGACAGACAACGAACGGCTGACGGCACTCGTGCTGCTTGCGGTGGAGGCGGAAGGCGTTTCGCCGATGATCTTCTATCGCTCGGACTGTGCCGACATGGCGCTCGACGAGGGCGATATCGACGAGGACTTCATCCAGTCGTCACGCGCCGTTCTCGTGTCCGGCACACATTTCTCGCGACAAAACACTGAGGCTGCGCAGCGAAAGGCGATCCGGATCGCCAAGGCGAATGGCCGTAAGGTGATCTTCGACATCGACTACCGGCCGAACCTCTGGGGGCTTGCCGGCCATGCCGAGGGCTTCGAGCGCTATGTGAAGTCCGACCGCGTCTCGTCGAAGATGAAGGAGACGCTGCCGGACTGCGACCTCATCGTCGGCACCGAGGAGGAAATCCTGATCGCCTCCGGCGCGGATGACGTGCTCGGCGCGCTCAAGGAAATCCGCCGCCTCTCGCCGGCAACAATCGTGCTGAAGCGCGGCGCGATGGGCTGCATCGTCTACGACGGACCGATCGCCGACGATCTGGAAGCAGGCATCATCGGCCAAGGCTTCCCGATCGAGGTCTTCAACGTGCTCGGCGCCGGCGACGCCTTCATGTCCGGCTTCCTGCGCGGCTGGCTGAAGGACGAGCCGCTGAAGACCTGCGCCACCTGGGCCAATGCATGCGGCGCCTTTGCCGTCTCCCGCCTGCTCTGCTCGCCGGAATATCCGACCTGGGCGGAGCTCGATTTCTTCCTGAAGAACGGTAGCGAGCACCGCGCGCTACGCAAGGACGAGGCGATCAACCACATCCACTGGGCTTCGACGCGCAAGGGCGATATTCCGCTGCTGATGGCGCTCGCCATCGACCATCGGTCGCAACTCACTAGCGTTTGCGACGAGTTGGGCGTCGACTACAAGAAGATCGCCGCCTTCAAGCGGCTGGCCGTCGAAGCGGCAGCGCGCGTTGCCGGTGGCCGCGACGGCTATGGCATGCTGATCGACGAGCGGTTCGGCCGTGACGCCTTCTTCGATGCGGCGAGCAAGAATTTCTCTTGGATCGGACGGCCGGTCGAATTGCCGGGTTCGAAGCCACTGCGCTTCGAGTTCAGCCAGGATATCGGCTCGCAGCTTGTCGAATGGCCGCTCGACCACTGCATCAAGTGCCTGTGCTTCTATCATCCAGATGATCCGACCGATCTCAAGAGCAAGCAGCAGGAGAAGCTGCGCACACTCTTTCAGGCCGCGCGCAAAGTCGGCCGCGAACTGCTGGTGGAAATCATCGCCAGCAAGAATGGCCCGCTGACCGACGACACGATCTCGACGGCGATGGAAGAGCTTTACGCGCTGGGTATCAAGCCGGACTGGTGGAAGTTGGAGCCGCAGGCTTCGACGGCTGCCTGGAGGAAGATCGACGCCGTGATCGCCAAGAACGATCCGTGGTGCCGCGGCATCGTGCTGCTCGGCCTGGAGGCGCCGGCCGAAGAGCTCGTAAAGGGCTTCGAGGCAACGCTTGCCGCTCCTTCGGTAAAAGGCTTTGCCGTCGGCCGCACCATTTTTGCCGATGCGGCGCGCGCCTGGCTCTCCGGCAATATGAATGACGAGGAAGCAATCGCCGACATGGCCGGACGCTTCCGCCGATTGACAGAGGCCTGGTTGAAAACCCGCGGCCAGCATTAACTAAGAGCATTTGGGAGGCGCCCGATGGGCAAGACGATCCGATTGACGATGGCGCAGGCTGTTGCGCATTTCCTGAAGACGCAAATGACTGTCGTCGACGGCAAGAAGGTGCCGATCTTCGGTGGCGTCTGGGCAATCTTTGGCCACGGCAATGTCGCCGGCATCGGCGAAGCGCTCTATCAGGTGCGCGGCGAGCTGCCGACCTATCGCGCCCATAATGAACAGGGCATGGCGCATGCGGCGATCGCCTATGCAAAGGCAAGCTTCCGCCAGCGGTTCATGGCCTGCACGACCTCGATCGGCCCCGGCGCACTGAATATGGTGACGGCGGCCGGCGTCGCACATGTCAACCGCATCCCGGTGCTCTTCCTGCCGGGCGATGTCTTCGCCAACCGCGCGCCCGATCCGGTGCTCCAGCAGATCGAGGACTGGGGCGACGGCACGGTTTCGGCCAACGACGCGTTTCGCGCGGTGTCGCGCTACTTCGACCGCATTACCCGCCCCGAGCAGATCATCACGGCGCTGAAGCGCGCCATGCAGGTCTTGACCGATCCGCTGGATTGCGGGCCGGTGACGCTCTCGCTTTGCCAGGACGTCCAGGCGGAAGCCTTCGACTATCCGGAGAGCCTCTTCGAAGAAAAGGTCTGGACGATCCGCCGCCCGCAGCCGGACGCCGATGAACTGGCCTCTGCGATCACGCTGATCAAATCCGCCGAAAAGCCGGTGATCATCTCCGGCGGCGGCGTGCTCTATTCACAGGCGACGCTGGAACTTAGAGCCTTCGTCGAAGCCCACGGCATTCCCGTCGTCGTCAGCCAGGCCGGCAAATCCTCGATCGACGAGCGCCACCCTCTGGCGCTCGGCTCCGTCGGCGTCACCGGCACTTCGGCTGCCAACGCCATTGCTGAGGAAACCGACCTTATCATCGCCGTCGGCACCCGCTGCCAGGACTTCACGACCGGCTCCTGGGCGCTGTTCAAGAACGCCAAGCTGAAGATCCTCGGCCTCAACATCGCCGCCTACGATGCCTACAAGCATGACGGTCAGCCGCTGGTCGCCGACGCCCGCGAAGGCCTGAAGGCACTGTCGAAAGGGCTTGGCGACTGGAAGGCACCGGCAGCACTCAGGGAAAGGGCGACGAAGGAAAAGAGCGTCTGGATGGATGCTGCCAACAAGGCGATGGCTTCCACCAATGCCGCCCTGCCCTCGGATGCGCAGGTGATCGGCGCGGTGACGCGCTCGATCGAACTGGAAAAGGCGATCGGACTTTGCGCCGCAGGCGGCCTGCCGGGCGAGATGCACAAGCTGTGGCCAGCAACAGCCCCCGGCAGCTACCACATGGAATACGGTTTCTCCTGCATGGGTTACGAGGTCGCCGGCGGCCTCGGCACCAAGATGGCGAACCCGGACAAGGAGGTTTTCGTTCTCGTCGGTGACGGCTCCTACATGATGCTGAACTCCGAGCTCGCAACCTCGGTGATGATGGGCATCAAGGTGAACGTCGTCCTGCTCGACAACCGCGGCTACGGCTGCATCAACCGCCTGCAGATGGAAACGGGCGGTGCGAACTTCAACAACCTGCTGAAGGACTCCTACCACCAGGTGATGCCGGAAATCGACTTCCGTGCACATGCCGAGAGCATGGGCGCCATAGCGGTCAAGGTTTCTTCGATTGCCGATCTGGAGAGGGCGATTGCCGGATCGAAAAAGAACGACCGTACCTCGGTCTTCGTTATCGATACCGACCCGCTGATCACGACAGAAGCCGGCGGTCACTGGTGGGATGTCGCCGTTCCTGAGGTCAGCCCGCGCGAACAGGTCAACAAGGCGCGCAAGAACTATGTCGAAGCGCGCAAGCATCAACGCTAAATCACATATCCGGAGACAATGATGATCCGCTACGGGACCAACCCCATCGCCTGGAGCAATGACGACGACCGCACGATCGGCGCGCATTTGACGCTCGAGGACTGCCTCAGCGATTGCGAGAAGATCGGCTTCGACGGCATCGAGAAAGGCCACAAAATGCCGTCCGACGGCCACGAACTGAAGAAAGTGCTCGCCGCGCACAAACTCGTCTTCGTATCCGGCTGGCACTCGCTTAACCTGCTCGACCACAGTGTCGAGGACGAGAGACAAGCGATCCAGCCGCATCTCGACATGCTCAAGGCCAATGATTGCAAGGTGTGCATCGTCTGCGAAACGTCGAACGCCATCCACGGCAACGACGGCAAAGCTCTGGCCGACAAGCCGGCTCTCACCGACGATCAGTGGAAGAAGTTCGGCGCCGATATCGAGGCAATCGCGCAATATTGCGCGGATCAGGGCATTGATCTCGTCTATCATCACCACATGGGCACTGTCGTGCAGACAGGTGCCGAGATCGACAAGCTGATGGAGACTACTGGCCCGGCAACGAAGTTGCTGCTCGACACCGGACATGCCTGGTTCGGCGGCAGCGACCCGGTGGAAGTCGCGAAGAAGTACATGCACCGCGTCCGCCATATCCACGCGAAGAACGTCCGCCCGGAAATCCGCAATCAGGTCGAGGGCGACAAGCTCTCCTTCCTCGAAGGCGTGCGCCGCGGCGTCTTTACCGTCCCCGGCGACAAGGAGGGCGGCGTCGATTTCCTGCCGGTCCTGAGGGTCGCCGCCGAACACGGTTACGAGGGCTGGCTGGTTATCGAAGCCGAGCAGGACCCACTCAAGCGCAATCCATTCGAATATCAGTCGATGGGGCTGAAGGCACTGAAGGGTTTTGCGAAGGAAGCTGGGTTGGACAAGGGTTGAGTTGACTGCCCGGAGCCAGCATCCGCGGAGCTTACAAGGAGAAACCACCATGCCCAATCTCAAGGTCAAGCCGAACGGCACGAACGGCCGCGTCACCCATGTCACGCCGGAGAATGCCGGCTGGACCTATGTGGGCTTCGACCTCCACCGGCTGAAGCCGGGCGAAACTGCGTCCGGCGAGACCGGCGACCGCGAGGTCTGCCTTGTCTGGGTGAGCGGCAAGGGCAAGGCGAAGGCCGGTACCAAGGATTTCGGTACGCTCGGCGAGCGCATGAGCCCCTTTGAGGGCAGCCCGCATGCGCTTTATATCCCGATGGAATCGACCTGGTCGGTGACGGCCGAGACCGATCTAGAACTCGCCGTCTGCTCTGCGCCGGGCGGCGGCACCTACGAAGCGAAGGCCCTCCCGCCAGGCACCCATCCGGCACTCACGCGCGGCACGGGCACGAATGTCCGCTACGTTAACAACATCATGCCGGAGGATGACAGTTCGGCGCATTCGTTGCTGGTCGTCGAAGTCATCACGCCTGGCGGCCATACGTCTTCCTATCCGCCGCACAAGCACGACCAGGACAACCTGCCGAACGAAAGCTTCCTGGAAGAGACCTATTACCACCGCCTGAACCCGCCGCAGGGGTTCGGCTTCCAGCGCGTCTACACCGACGACCGCTCGCTGGACGAGGTGATGGTGCTGGAAGACGGCGACGTGACGCTGGTGCCGAAGGGCTACCACCCCTGTGCCGCCTGCCACGGCTACGACCTTTACTATCTCAACGTCATGGCCGGTCCGAAGCGCATCTGGAAGTTCCACAATGCGCCCGAGCACGAATGGCTGCTGAAGGCGTAGCGCCGCCTTCGATCGCTAAATAATCTGACAGCGCGAAAGACGCGCAGGTGGTTCATTGCCTTCATCCAATCAGTAAGGATGGAGGATCACAATGCGCGGCTCAAGCTTCATCCCGTCCCGGCGGTTGCCTTCCTCGCACGCGATGCGGCCATGGCTGCTTACAATCCTCATCGCGGCAGCCCGCTGGATGGCGCGCAAGATGGCCGAACGGCGCAATCGCAACGCCCTGCTCGAGCTTTCAGACGACCAGCTCAAGGATATCGGTCTTTCACGCGGCCAGACCGAAAGCGACGTCCATGTCTATTCACGCTACTGAGGTGTGATACCGTGCAAACAGGCCGGCCCCCATCGCCGCCTATCGGACCGGAAAGACTCGATGCCCCAGATATCGACCGCCCTGCTCTTGAAGACGAAGACCGTGACGATTCGTGACATCGTCTGCAGTGGGGAGTGCCGTCACAAGAGCGGCGATGAATCCGCCCACAGGACAAGCCTCGTCTATCCCTATCGCGGCGTCTTCATGCGCCATGTCGGCCGCAACGATACGGTGGCCGAAGCCAACCAGATGCTGTTCTTCAATGCCGGCCAGGGTTATCGGATCAGCCATCCGGTCGAAGGCGGCGATGCCTGCATCGATCTGGCGATCGACGAATCCGTACTTGCAGAGCTTGCGCCGAAAGAGCAGATGCAGGCAGGCGAACTTCTCTCCTTCCGCCGCCAGCGCCGTCGGATCGATCCGCGCGCCCAGGCGCTGGTTGCGCTGCTGCGCCATGGCCTGCACCGGCAAGCAGCCGAGCCGCTTGAGGCCGAGACACTGGCGCTGACACTCGTGCGCCGCTCGCTCGGCGAGCGCACCTCGCATGCCGCGGGCGCCAGCGCCGGACGGCAGAAGCTGGTCGACCGGGCAAAGCTCGTGCTCACTTCAGATCTCGCGCGCCGCTGGACCCTGGCCGAGATAGCCAAGGAAGTCGGCGTCTCGCCTGTCTATCTCACCCAGGTTTTCCAGCAGGTGGAAGCCACGCCGCTTTATCGCTATCAACTGCGGCTGCGCCTTGCCCGCGCCCTTGATCTTCTTGGAAAATACGAGGACCTCACCACGCTCGGCCTCGATCTGGGCTTCTCGAGCCACAGCCACTTCGGTGCCTCCTTCAAGCAGGCCTTCGGTCAGACGCCCGCCGAATTTCAACGCTTGGCGCGACTGAGGTGAACCGCAGGGCCGATCGCTAAAGATTTCGACAGCGGCGATGCCCCTCCTGATGATCTTATGATCTGGTCCCGGCGCGGGACGATCAAACGGAGGATCATCAGATGACGAAGACCACATGCGCTGCCTGCGACTGCGAACTCGGACCTCAGGCTATCAGCGCCAAACTCGGCGGCAAGACGGTCGAGGTCTGCTGCGAAGAATGCGCCGCAGCGCTGAAGGAGGCCGATGCCGCTGCAACCGCAGCGACGACCGGCAAGACCTAAGGCACTAGGAACTCTCCCCGCGGCTAGATATCGAGTATCAGGTGCGGCTGGGCGTTCGATGTCTTCCGTGGCGAGACGCCGTGCTTGTCAACCTGCGCGTTGATGCGCTGACGGAACGCGGAGAAGCTCTCGAAGGTCACGACATCCACCGGTTCATCGAAATGGATGGTGATCTTGTAAAGCCCACCGCCAGTCTCTGCGAGTGCCAGAACCTTGCCGGCAAACGGCTGGTTCAGGTAGCAGCCGCGCACGTGCGAGCCGACAAGGAGCGCAGCGATGGGATCGGCCTTCGGCTTTAATGCGAGAGCCGAAAGCGTATTCCAATCGCGCCGACCGTGTTGCTGGGCAACGAGTTCGAGCGCGGCCCCGTGCGAAATCGCAGTACCGCCTGTTTCCATCGCCTGGCGAAGTCGCTTTGCCTGGGCCTTCAGTTCATCGATAGTAAGATAGGTCGTCACGTGCTGAGCCTTTCGGAAGGCATGCCATTTTGACTGCAAAGGGAGCTCGCATTGCCGTCAGTCAGCATGCACCAATTGGCTGCGACGTGAACTTCGAGGACTTCACCATGGATTTTCATCCGCGAGCGGCCGGCGCCTCGAACCGGTGCCTGATATGGGCGAAGCGGCCCGCTGTGTCAACAATTGCCCCAGAATGGATCGCCCGGCTCTTCGCCATTGCGGAATCAAGGTTTTTTACGTCCAGCTACGCATAAGGCTCAAATTCTATTGGTCCGGTTCAGTACCTGTCAGCATTCATGCGTTACCTTTCAATCGTACAACGAGCGGAGGCTGAAATGGCCTTTCAGACGCACCTCAACGACGATAGCAACGAGCGGGAGAAATCCTACCGGGATTTCTCCCTCGATCGGCCCGGCAAGATCATTATCGTCGGCCATCACCTCAGCACCGGCACGCAGGTCCGCTGCCTGATCCGCACCATCAATCTCGCCGGCGCCGTCCTCGAAGTGAGCCCGACGCTCGAGGTTCCGAACCACTTTTTCCTGGAAATCCTCGGCATCCGCGACGAGATCGGTTCGACGGTCGTCAAACGCGAAGGCGAGCTTGTGACGATCAGCTTCAACATGCTGATCAATGCGGAATTCCTGCACCATGTGCTGCGCCTGAGCTTCGAAGCGGACGTCTGAGGCGCCGTGCTGCCCGGTCGGGAGCGCGGGCACTGTCGCGCGCCGCAAACCACACGATCAATGGCAGGAGCCACCGCAGGCCGTCCCATTCCTCCCCGTCGAGCGGGTCTGCCAGGGGATCGCGGCGGCGGCTTCTGTCTCTTGTCTCAAGCTCGTTCCAAAGAACTACCCAGTTGAGAAGCATTGTCAGGTTCTCCATCTATTCTGTGGGAGCACTTGAACTAAGCCTTCGCGGCAGCCGAATGTAGAGCCTGCGGAAGAAAGGGGGTTTTCAAAAATGAAAGACGCGAACTGGGACGATCTTCAACTCTTCTTCCATGTCGCGACCGCCGGCGGACTGTCGGCGGCAGCGTCAAAGACCGGCCTCAGCGCGCCGACGATCGGCCGGCGCATGCTGGCGCTCGAGCGCGCCACGGGCCGCGCGCTCTTCACACGCGGACCAACCGGCTATCTGCTGGCAAAAGACGGCACGGCGCTTCTGGAGCGCGTGCGCCTGATGCAGGAGGCCGCTCAGTCGATCTCCGACTGGCGCGGCGAAGTGCTGACCCTGCCAATCGTTTCGACGGCCGCCGACAGCTGGACGTCGCGTTTCATCGCCGACCACCTGGCAAGAATCTGGACGCCGAAAGACCGGTTCCGCATGTGCTACAAGACCTGCGACGCGGGCGTCGATTTCACCTATCGCGAAGCGCATATCGCCATCCGGCACAGCCGTCCGGAAAACGGCAATATCGCGATTCGGCGTTCGGTAACGGTAGCGCACGCCGCCTACCAGGCGGCAAGCTTCGACGATGACAACTGCAACTGGATTTCGCTGGGCACCGACATCGCGATCACACCGGCGGACAAATGGACCTTCGAGCAGCCGGACTATTGGATCACCGGCTGGACGAACACGCCACATATGCTCTTCCACCTGATCCGTGGCGGTGCCGGCCGCGGCGTGCTGCCATGCTTCATCGGCGATGCTGAGCCCGGCCTGACGCGCGCCGGACCGATCATCGAGCCGCTCACCTATGACACGTGGATCACGGCGCATGACGACGAGCGCCAGCGTCTGGAGGTGCGTACGGTCATCGACAGACTTGCCGCGCTTTTCGGCGAGAACGAGGATTTGTTTGCAGGACGAAAACGCGGTGGATGAAAAAAGCGCGAGCCTTTTTCCCGCGCTCTTCATCCGGTGAAACGATCAGGCAGCCAGGCGGCGCTCGATCTCATCGACCGGCATGTTGGTATAATCCTTGGGAACTTCTGCGGAGATGGCTGCCTGCGCTTCGGCACTCAGGTTCGGTCTCAAAGTACCGAGCGCCTTGGGCGGCGCAACCAGGATGATGCGGCTACCGTTTCTTTCACGGACGAGCTTATCCAACTTCGCGGCGATCCGCCTCAGAAAATCGGCTTCCGCCTGCTCCTGCCAGTCTGTTTGCTCCATGGCGCTGCCGCTCGTGCCGTCCGGAGCATGGGCCCGTCCAGGCTTATCTGTGCCGAGTTCGCGGGTGGGCTCGCTGGGTTGGCTCAGCGTCTCATGCACCTGCAGGTTCATGAGAAGCGCATTGCCTGCATTGCGCATGATCAACGCCTTCGCACCATCACAGACCACGACCCATGATTCCCACGGCACTTTGATGTCAGCCATTTTCGTTTCCTCTTAATGATAATTCGAAGCGAAATGCTTCATCGACAGAGGCAAAACGTACAGTAAATGAAAGAGTTCGCAGGGTCCACGCATAAATCGATTCGGAAAGGTGATCCGATGCCTGAACGAACGAAATCAGGCCTGTGCGCTTAAAACAAAATTAGCATTCGTTAAAATTGTCTCGATCCGTTTGACGAATGCGAAAAACATTCATGTGACGTTATGCGACAACAGGGCCAGGATGAGCTTGGCCCAGGGAGAGCCGCGTCATGTCCATGCTCCGAGCAACCCACCTTACTACGGTCAGATCGGAAGTTTACGACGTACGCTGGGAACAGTTCAACGTGCGGCGCCCGGCCCGCATCGTCGCCGTCCGCCCGTGCCTGACCGGCATCTCGCTTCGAAGCGCGGAGATCCTGGAGATTTCCCGCGGCGGCGCCACCTTCGTCGTCTCGTCGGCGGCCGGGCTGCCGAAACACTACTATCTCAACATTCTCGGCCTTGCCTATCGCATCGGCTGCGCGGAGGTCCATCGCAACAACGAGCGCATCGGTGTCCGCTTCATCAACACGCTGGACCCCGAAGTGCTTCGGCGCGTCGTTCGCGCCGACTTCATGGCCGGCAATCTCGAAGCGATCGAAGCGTATCGCGCGCCGCGTATCGAAAGCAGACCGTAACCCACGCGCGCGATAGAATAATCTTCCTTGCCTTGAGGATGGCAGTGCCTATTGTTGGCGCGATTTTTTCACCATCCCGGGAACCTGCATTTCGATGTCCGCCTTCTCGCGCTTTACGCCGCTGGTCAGCGTCCTTCCTTCCACCGTTCCCTTTGTCGGCCCCGAGGCCATCGAGCGCCAGCGCGGCCTCAAGGTCGAGGCCCGCATCGGCGCCAATGAAAACGGCTTCGGCCCCGCGCCCTCCGTGCTTGCCGCGATGCGGGAGCAGGCGGGCGATATCTGGAAATACAACGATCCGGAAAACTTCGATCTCCGCGAGGCGCTGGCTGCCCATCTCGGCGTGACGGCTGCCCATATCGCGATCGGCGGCGGCATAGACGAACTCCTCGGCCAGATCGTCCGCCTGGTGATCGAACCGGGAATGCCGGTCGTCACGTCGCTCGGCGGCTATCCGACCTTCAATTTCCATGTCGCAGGCTTCGGCGGGCGGCTGGTGACGGTGCCCTACGTCAACGACCGCGAGGATCTCTCCGGCCTGCTCGATGCGGTGAAGCGCGAAAACGCCCCGCTCGTTTACTTCGCTAATCCGGACAATCCGATGGGAAGCTGGTGGGATGCCGACAGGATCGTCGCCTTCGCCCGCGCCCTTCCGGAAACCTGCCTGCTGGTGCTCGACGAGGCCTATAGCGAAACCGGCCCGGCCGGCTCACTTCCCTCGATCGAGGCGCTGATCGGCCTGGCGAACGTCGTCCGCACCCGTACCTTCTCCAAGGCCTATGGTCTCGCCGGGGCACGCGTCGGCTATGCCATCTCGACGCCCGGCACGGCGCTCGCCTTCGACAAGATCAGGAACCACTTCGGCATGAACCGGCTGGCGACGGCGGCGGCACTTGCCGCGCTCAAGGATCAGGCCTACCTCGCCGAGGTCGTCGGCAATATCCATGCTGCGCGCGAACGCATTGCCTCGATCGCCCGCGCCAACCAGCTTTCGCCGCTGCCGTCTGCCACGAACTTCGTCGCAATCGACGCCGGACGCGAGGGTACCTATGCCCGCTCAATCGTCGACGGGCTGATGCAGCACGGCGTCTTCATCCGCATGCCGGGTGTCGCGCCGCTCAACCGCTGCATCCGCGTCAGCGTCGGGCCGGAGCGGGATATGGCCCTCTTCGAGGAAGCCCTGCCCCGGGTTCTCCGCTTGCTGGACTAAATGGAAAAACCGCGCCGGCCTTGTTCCTGCCGGTCGCGGTTTCCGTTCTCCCGGCCCGGCCCGATCCAAGGTGCCCGCCAGTCCCCTCTTTTGAGGTTGTTATTTCTCTCAATTGTTCCTTCGCGCCGGAGACGGTCTAGTGGACCGTCATCCACTCACGGGCGGCGCGGAGCGCCGCGGCGAGCTGCATCTTGTCCATCGTGGCGGCGACATCGGCGCGAAGTTCGGCAGCGCGGTCGTTGCCCTTGATCGCGGCGATGTTCAGCCACTTGTGCGCGGCGACGAGATCAACATCGCAGCCGCGTCCCGTTGCATACATCAGGCCCATTTCGCAGAAGATATCGGCGTTGTTGTCGCCACCCATGGTGGCCATTTCAGCATTGTGCATTTCAAAGCGTGCCATCGGTTTAATCCCTGTTTAGTCTGTTATCGACTTGCCCTGTTTTACCTTCCAGGCCCTGCCGTCTACCGCAGCTTTCGGTCCCTTCGGTCCGGCGGGTTTGCCCCGCTCGTTTGATGGCTCCACTATGCCGGTACGCTTTCAAAAAACGCCTAAAATGCATGATTAATTTGAGACAAACAAAGTGCAAACGCTTGGTAAAATTGGGTTTTCGTTAAACATCGGAGTCCCTGCGCATTAAGGACTTTCCAAACAATTTTACGAAAGATTCACATTTGAAAATCAACCTTTCGTTCACCACGAAATCAGTCCGCAACAAGCGAGCTGGAAACAATTCGGCGAAAAAGCACCTTGGAAATCAGCGGAATTTCACGATTGCGGCCTGTTTACCTTTACGTTCGCGTCAGTTATTTTCGCCGCGCTCAGGACATCAGGGAGGAAAGGATGATCCGTACACTTATTCTCGCCGGCGCCATGGCGCTTTCAGCCAGCCTTGCTTGCGCGGAGGAGCCGATCGTCGGCAACTGGAAGACGGCCTCGGGCGAAACCGCCCAAATCGCTTCTTGCGGCGGCAGCTACTGCGTGACGTTGAAGACCGGCAAATTCGCGGGCAAGAAGATCGGGACACTTGCCGGCACCGGCGGCACCTATAACGGCGAGATTACCGACCCTAAGAACGACAAGACCTACAGCGGCTCGGGAAGCCTCTCCGGCGATTCGCTGAAGATGAAGGGCTGCGTGCTTAAGGTGCTCTGTAAGTCGCAGACCTGGACGCGGCTTTAGAATCAAAAGCGGCCGGCAACAACTGCACAGCCGCGGCGAAAGTCAGGATTTCGCTTTATCACCATTTTCACGCAGCGCCTGACTTTTGCAACATTGCCAATCGACCTTCTGCAACAATCGAAATCGGCGAACTCACCGCTGAAGCACCTTGAACAAGGAAGGCTGCCCTGACAACGTGGTTCGAGCGGCCTTCCCTTTCATTCGACACTCAAGCTTTACCCCTGGGTACTGCCTTCAGAGGGCGCGCTGGCCGAAGAGAATCTTCTGCGCTTCCTTGTCCTCGGCGAGATTTGCCTGGCGTTCGCGCTCTTCCTTGCCGACTTCGATACCCCTCAAGACCGCCGGGCGCTGATGCATGCGCTCGAACCAGGCCTTGAGGTTCGGGAAATCATTGAGGTTCTGTCCCTGTCGCTCGTAGGGGATCACCCAGCCGATGCAGGCCATGTCGGCGATCGAATAGTCGCCTGCGAGGTAGCCGCGGCCTTCCAGCCGCCTGTTCATCACGCCGTAGAGGCGGTTCACTTCGTTCGTGTAGCGGTTGATGCCGTATTCGATCTTTTCCGGCGCATAGTTGCGGAAGTGGTGCGCCTGACCGGCCATCGGGCCGAGGCCGCCGACCTGCCAGAAGAGCCATTCTTCCACCTGCACGCGCGTGCGCTCGTCCTGTGGATAGAACTTGCCATATTTGCGTCCGAGATACTGGAGAATGGCGCCCGATTCGAAGACGGAGATCGGCGCCCCGCCGGGACCGTCCGGATCGATGATCGCCGGCATGCGGTTGTTCGGCGCGATTTTCAGGAAGTCGGGGGCGAACTGCTCGCCCTTGCCGATGTTGATGTACTTCACCTCGTAGGGAACTCCGAGCTCCTCAAGCATGATGCTGATCTTAAAGCCGTTCGGGGTCGGCCAGTAATAAAGTTCAATCGGTGCGGTCATGAAATCTCCTTTGCGGGACTAGACACATAAGCTGCTGAGCGCCGGCTTCAAGCCGTCGACCATTGTGAACGCCAAATGAACCGGAACCTCAGCACCCGTTCAGCCGGCGTGTGGCAAGACTTATCTCAACGATAAGACGCATATCGCCCCGAGGAACATGGACGTGCTTATTCTTGCAAGACGCTTCACCGTCATCACGCTGTTCGCGGCGGTTTTCGCGATCACATTTTCGGCAGCGGTCGTGCGCGGCGGCGGGGGCGGAGCACAATCGCATTTCGGTGCGAACTACACCTGCCTCAACGTAACAAGCCCCTTCTGCACCGGCGTCCGCTGAATAATTCCCGAACTGGGCGAAGGCGCGTCGCTTGCTTGTTAAAAAGGGCAACCTATAATGCGCCATGAGCAAACGAATCTCTCCATTACCTCTTGATATTTCCTCGCCACCTGCCTTTGAACCGCAAAGCTTCGACGATCCAGCACAGGCCGTCGATGCGCTGACTGCGCTTTACGAACGCAATACCACCTTCCTGATCGACAGTTTTTCGGAGCTTGCCAAGGGCGCGCCGATTACCTCGCGCTACCGCGCCTTCTATCCTCAGGTCAGCATCGAGACGACCAGCTTCGGCCATGTCGACTCCCGCCTCTCCTACGGGCATGTGACGGCGCCGGGCGTCTATACGACGACCGTCACCCGGCCGAAGCTTTTCCGTCACTACCTGAAGGAACAGCTGGCGCTCTTGATGAGGAGCCATAACGTTCCGATCGTCGTGTCCGAATCCTCGACGCCGATCCCGCTGCATTTCGCCTTCGGCGAAGGCGCGCACGTCGAGGCCTCCGCCTCGACCTTCATCGACATCCCGATGCGCGACCTCTTCGACACACCGGACCTCAACACCACCGACGACGAAATCGCCAACGGCGAATATATCCCGCCGCCGGGCGAGCCATCGCCACTAGCCGCTTTCACGGCGCAGCGCACGGATTATTCGCTCGCCCGCCTTGCCCATTACACAGCAACGAGCGCGCAGCACTTCCAGAATTTCGTGCTTTTCACGAATTACCAGTTCTATATGGACGAGTTCTGCACCTGGGCGCGCGAGACGATAGCCAAGGGCGGCGGCGATGACGGCTATACGGCCTTCGTCGAGCCGGGCAATATTATTACCCATGCCGGATCGTGCCAGCCGGAAACCGATGCCACGGCCCCCCGCCTGCCGCAGATGCCTGCCTATCACCTGAAGAAAAAGGGCCATGCCGGGATCACCATGATCAATATCGGCGTCGGCCCCTCCAACGCCAAGACGATCACCGACCACGTGGCCGTTCTGCGCCCACATGCCTGGCTGATGCTTGGCCACTGCGCCGGTTTGCGCAACAGCCAGCGGCTCGGCGACTATGTCCTGGCGCACGCCTATATGCGCGAGGATCATGTTCTCGACGACGACCTGCCGGTCTGGGTGCCAATCCCCGCGCTTGCCGAAGTGCAGGTGGCGCTGGAAGCAGCCGTCGCCGAAATCACCGGCTACGAAGGCTTCGAACTGAAGCGCATCATGCGCACCGGCACCGTCGGCACGATCGACAACCGCAACTGGGAACTACGCGACCAGCGCGGCCCGGTGAAGCGGCTCTCCCAGGCACGTGCCATCGCGCTCGACATGGAATCGGCAACGATCGCAGCCAACGGCTTCCGCTTCCGTGTCCCCTACGGCACGCTTCTTTGCGTTTCCGACAAGCCGCTGCATGGCGAGCTGAAACTGCCGGGCATGGCGACCGCCTTCTATCGAACACAGGTCAACCAGCACCTGCAGATCGGCATCCGCGCCATCCAGAAGCTTGCGGCAATGCCGCCGGAGGCACTGCATTCCCGCAAGCTTCGCAGCTTCTTCGAGACGGCCTTTCAGTAGGCCATTTCAATTCGCTTCCGCCACCGTGCGATCCGCAACTATTTTCGGGTCGTCAGGGTGTGCCGCCGCAATCTGCAGGCCTGTGATGACCGCTGCAAACACCGCAAGGGCAACCACCATCCGCCCAAGGAACTGGCCAATATCTGTCCCGTAAAGCTCATCGCGAGGCTGCTCCCCGCGCCGCGCCCAGATGAGACTTGCAATGGCGACTTCCAGAATTCCCATGTCCTTCACTCCTTCAATGTTATCGATGGAGCTTTGTCGAATGCGCGTCGCTGATTTCGACTGTCCGGGCGAACAAAGATTTTTTTCTTTGCTGTCGAATTCAGCCTAGTCTCTTCGTCAACAGGCTGTGAGCGGCAGCCCGCAGGAGGCAAGCGATGAAATATCTGTGTCAGGTGTGGCTCGAGCCATCCGTGCTCGAGCGCATGAGGAAAGAGGAGAAGAACAAGCTCGACAGGGATTCGCTTGGTTATGATGAGGACCTTGTCTCAAGTGGCCACATGATCCACGCCGAGGCTCTACAATCGCCGAAGAGTGCAGTGACCATCCGTGTCCGCAATGGCGAGGTGTCGGTGACAGATGGCCCGCATGCCGAGACGAAGGAACATCTCGGCGGCTTCATCCTGATCAAGGCCAACGATCTGAATGATGCGATCCGTGTCGCAGCCGGCATTCCGCTGGCAAAGCTCGGCAGCATTGAAGTTCGACCTGTCTACACGTTCGGCTGAGGAGGCACCACCCCATGAAGTTTCTTTGCCAGGTCTGGTTCGATAGCGAAAAAAGCAATCTGGTCCCGCAGGAAGAATGGGAGGCGCTGACGCAGGAATGCATCGTCAGTGACGATCTGTGGCGCGAGCGCGGTTTCCTTCAGGTTGCGCTTGCGCTGCGCGAGCCCGCGTCAGCCGTCACTCTGCGCATCCGCAACGGCACGACGGTTGCGACGGATGGTCCCTTCGCAGAAATCAAGGAGCACCTCGGCGGCTTCGTATTGCTCGAAGCCAGGGACATCGAAGAGGCGAAATCGATCGTTTCGACTTTCCCGATCCTGAAATATGCCTCTGTCGAGATCCGCCCGGCCTATTCCATCAAAGATGGAGAGTAGGGCGATGCGTTACGTTTGCCTGATCTACAATTCCGCAGACGTTGACGGCACGCTGACGCCGAAGGAGACTGGCGAACTCGTCAAGGCGCATTTCAGCTTCGACGAAGAACTGCGCCGCAACGGCACTTTGATCCACTGCGATGCGCTGGACATGCCGGAGAAAGCAACCGTGCTGCGCGTCCGCAATAACGCACTGCAGGCGACCGATGGGCCGTATGTCGAAACCAAGGAGCATCTTGCGGGTTTTTACGTGATCCAAGCACCGGACGATGCAGCGGCGATGGAGATTGCCGCACGCATCCCCTCCGCACGCGTCGGCGCCTTGGAATTGCGGCCGGTGCGGATACTCACTTTGCCGGAGTAGCATTTGGAGAAATTGATCGAGGACATCTACCGGTCGCATTCCAGACGGGTGCTCGCCACTCTCATCCGGCTGCTTGGCGATTTCGACCGGGCGGAGGAGGCCCTGCACGACGCTTTTGCGGCGGCTGCGCGCGCATGGCCGCGCGACGGCGTTCCCGGCAATCCTTTTTCATGGCTCGTTTCCACCGGCCGCCACAAGGCGATCGACCATATCCGACGGCGCTCGCGCTTCGATGCGTCGCTGAAGGACATCGAGGACAGCCTATACGGCGAGGCCGACGCGAACGAGATCGGCGACATGGAGCTTATCGGCGACGACATGCTGCGGCTGATCTTCACCTGCTGCCATCCGGCCATTCCATCCGACGCGCAGATGGCAATGGCGCTGCGCGAAGTCTGCGGCCTGACGACTGAGGAAATCGCCCATGCATTCCTCGTTCCGGCCCCGACCGTCGCACAGCGGATCGTGCGGGCAAAGAGCAAGATACGTTCCGACCGCATTCCTTACGAGGTTCCGGACCTCGACGAACTGCCGCAGCGCCTCGACCGCGTGCTACACGTCATCTACCTCGTCTTCAATGAGGGTTATTCGGCTTCTTGGGGCACAGAAGTGGTACGGGCGGACCTGACGGCCGAGGCGATCCGGCTGGCGCGGCTGGTGGTGGACCTGCTGCCGCACCCCGATGTCGAGGGCCTGCTGGCGCTGATGCTGCTGCAGGACTCCCGCGGGCTGGCGCGGCGCGCTGAGGACCGCAGCCTGGTCCTGCTTGCAGAGCAGGATCGATCGACCTGGGATCGCAGGAAGATAGAGGAAGGTCTGGACCTGCTGCGACGAGCGATGGAACCTGGTGAGGTGGGCCTCTACACTGTCCAGGCCGCCATTGCCGCCGAACATGTTAAGGCCGCAACGCCGGAGGCAACGGATTGGCCGCGCATCGCTGCCTATTATGATCTGCTGATTACGGCGCAGCCCTCGCCGATCGTAGAACTCAACCGTGCAGTGGCGATCGCAATGTCGGAAGGGCCGCAGAGAGGGCTTGAGATCATCGACGGCATCCTGGCATCCGGAAAGCTCCGCACCTATCACCTTGCGCATGCCGCACGCGCCGATTTCCTGCGCCAGCTCGGCCGACCGACGGAGGCGATCACCGCCTATGAACGCGCGCTGTCCCTGTGTCAGCAAGGGCCCGAGCTCGCTTTCCTGCGCAAGAGGATATCAGAGCTGGCGGCGGCGCCCGAGGGGCAGTGAGAGTGCTGTTCCCGTCAAGGCGGAGACGATGATCAACAGATGTGCGTTGATGCTTGCCTGCGCCAGGGCTGCAAGCGCGGCCTTTCCGCCCGGTGCGCCCAAGAAAACGGCGCCTGCGGTAATGCCTGCGGGATAGGTGCCAACGCCGCCCGGCGCATGGACCGGCAGAACCGACGAAAGCTCGCCGCCGAGCGCGCCGCCGAAGCTCGCCGTGAGCGGTGAAACGCCCATGAGGCTAAGCGCCCAGGCGAGCACGACGACCTTCACCAGCCAGTTCACCGCCGTCATGGCCCAGGCCCGCGCGAAGGCTGTGGCATTTGCGGGCAGGCCGTTTTCGATCTCCGACAGGAGGCCTTGCGCCTTGGCGGGAAAGAGCCGGAAGCCGAAGCGAAGCAATGGCTTGCGGATCAGGAAAGCTGCGATCGGCAAGAGCAGGAATGCGGCCCACAAAAGCCAGGCCAGAACGGCAATCGGGGCGGCTGCCGCAAATCCGATGCCGGCTGCGGCAAGCAGCGCGTGCAGATCGAGGAGACGCATGACAAGCAGAGCGGAAGTTGCCCGCGTCAGCGGAATGCCGAATTCCGCGCGCATGAGAACCGGAAAGCTCGTTTCCCCGGTGCGGAACGGCATCATGATATTGAGCAGGTTATGAACCTGCGTCACCCGGAAAAGCGTGCGGAACCTGCCTGCCGTCTCCCGCGGGAAGTAATCGAGAATGCGCCATGTCCGCAGGAAATAGGTACTGGTCAATAATGCAAGAGCCACAAGGATCGGCATCACGCCGACGGCCGCCCATTGGGCGATGATGGCCGACCATCCCCAGAACCACTCGATGAAAAACGCATAGGCTGCGACGATTACGACCGTCAGCAGTGTCATGCGATTGCGCCCGAACCAGGATTGTCGGCTGGCGCCAACCGGAGAGTTCATGTACTAGGCTTCCTGACTTCAGCGGCCAAAACGCCGCTCGACTGGCCGTCACGGCCTTTTAGGAGCAATAACAGTTGCAGACAACGTCAGAGTCGCTGGAAAGCGCAAATGATCTAACGCAGTCGCTCGAACTTTCGCTTGTGGTGCCGGTCTTCAACGAGGAAGAAAGCGTCGGCCCGCTTGTCGAACGGATATGCGATGCGATGGTCGCCTATCCTTACCGGTGGGAGCTTATCCTGATCGATGACGGCAGCGCGGATGCCACGCTCGTCAACGCCCGCAAATATCTAGGGCGTGAAGGGCTGGCGCTCAGGATTGTGGAGCTGCAGCGCAACTTCGGCCAAACCGCTGCGATGCAGGCCGGCATCGACACGGCGCAAGGCCGGCTGATTGCAACGATGGACGGCGACCTGCAGAATGATCCGAAGGACATTCCTTCGATGATTTCCGAGCTCGAGCGCCGTGAACTCGATCTCCTGGTCGGCTGGCGCAAGAACCGCAAGGACGGCCTGCTGCTGCGCAAGATTCCCTCATGGTGCGCCAACTATCTGATCGGCCGCATCACCGGCGTGAAGCTGCACGACTATGGCTGCAGCCTAAAGATCTACCGCGCCTCGATCATCAAGCAGGTGAAGCTGATGGGTGAAATGCACCGCTTCATCCCCGCCTGGGTCGCCGGCGTCGTCCCGAGCTCGCGCATCGGCGAAATGGGCGTCACCCACCATGCCCGCCAGCACGGTCAGTCGAAATACGGCATCTCCCGGACCTTCCGCGTTATCCTCGACCTGCTGTCGGTGATGTTCTTCATGCGCTACAAGGCGCGACCCGGCCATTTCTTTGGCTCGCTCGGGCTCGGCCTCGGGGCACTCGCAACGCTGATCCTGCTTTACCTATTCTTCGACAAGTTCATTCTGGGCAACGATATCGGTACTCGCCCGATGCTCATGGTCGGTGTCGTGCTGCTGCTCTCGTCCGTGCAGTTGATCACGACTGGCATTCTGGCGGAGATGATTGCCCGCACCTACTATCGCAACGACGCTTCGCCTAATTATATCGTGCGGCAGATTTTCGATGGAAGCGACATTTGAGAGGCGGCGAGGTAACTCGCTGCGGCATCGAACCGGACGCGATCGGCTCGCTGGCGCTCCCGTACCATTTCGGCAAGAGCGGTGACACCTTTGCGCTCGGCTATGTCTGGCTTGAACGGAAATGAAATGAACGAGGACATGGACAAGGCCCGCAACGTCGACATGCGGTGGTTTTTCGTTGTGCTTGCCGCATATTTTCTCGTACAGATCGCCGTTCGCGTCGCGATGCCGCCGACACTCGGGCTCGACGAAGCCGAGCAGGCCTTCCGCTCGCAATGGCTTGCCGCCGGTTATGGCCCGCAGCCGCCTTTCTATAACTGGCTGCAATATGCCGCCTTTTCGATCAGCGGTGTGTCGCTGCTTTCGCTCGCCGTCGTCAAGAATGCGCTGCTCTTCACATCCTACCTGATCTACGGCCTGACGGCACGGATGATCCTGAAGAACAGCACGCTTGCGGTGGTCGCAACGCTCGGGCTCCTGACGCTTCCGCAGGTCGCATTCGAAATGCAGCGCGACCTGACGCATACGGTCGCGGTGTTCTTCTCCGGCTGCGTCTTCCTCTACGGATTTATCCGATCGCTCAAAAGGCCGGATGTGCTCTCATATCTCGTGACCGGCGTCGGCATCGGCATCGGCCTGCTGTCCAAATATAATTTCGCCCTTCTGCCCGCTTCGGCGCTCTTGGCGGCACTGCTCGATCCGCAGATGCGCAAGCGCGTCTTCGACTGGCGCATTGCCCTGACCACAATCACCGCCCTCGTCATCGCACTGCCGCATCTCTTCTGGCTGAAGGACAATCTCGGCTTCGCAACGGCCCGGACACTGAAAAAGCTGACCGACGGCGGCAATGCGAGCTACGTCGTGCAGGTCGCCATGGGTTCAGGGTTGCTCGTTCTGGCAGTGATTGGCTTTTGCGCGGTCACGTTGCTTGTCTTCGCCATCGCGTTCGGCAAGCCGTTTCTCTCGGCCTTCTCCGGCAGGTCGCAGTGGACGCGGCTCCTCGAGCGCATTATGCTTTTTTCCATCCTTGGCATCCTGCTTCTCGTCATCTTCGGCGGAGCGGCCCATGTCAAGGATCGCTGGCTGGTGCCGCTCCTCTTCACCTTCCCGCTTTACCTTTGTCTGAAGATCGAGGCATCGAATGTTGCGGTTCTAAATCCTTTGCGCCGCCTCGTGCCGATCGTCGGGATAATCATGATCGCCGTTCCAAGTATTCTCTTTGGACGCATTGCAGCTGCCACTTTGAACGGCGATTACGAGCGTTTGAACGTGCCCTACGCCCAGCTCGCCGCAGCGCTCCGGCAACAGGGCGAGCCTGCCGCTATTCTTGCGGAAGGCAGCCTGCTTGCGGGGAACCTGCGGAAGGACCTTCTTCCGGCGACCGTGATTTCGACAGACTATCCAGGGTTCAAGCCGACGGTCTCGATCTCGAAGGAGCGCCCGCTGCTCGTTGTCTGGCCGCTAAGCACTGCACAAGGCAATGCCCTGCCCGCCAGAGCGGCCGAGTGGCTGAAATCGGTGCCGGAGCTTGGCAGCATCGCGCCCAAGGTTTCGACGATCGAGGTTCCGTATTACTACGCCCGCAACGGCGATTCCTATCGTTTCGGCTACGCGTGGGTCGCGCCTGCGGATTAGATTTTCAGTTCCTTCCACGCCGCATCCAGCGCAATCCTTGCGATGCGCGCCATTTCGTCCACCTCATCATGAGTGATGACAAGTGGCGGGGACGCCAGCATGCGGTCGCCGGTGGCCCGCAGCACGAGGCCGTTCGCGAGTGCATGGTTGCGGACGAGCGCTCCGACCGCGTCGGACTTTTCGAATCGGGTGCGCGTCTTCTTATCGGCAGTGAGCTGCAGGCCGCCCATCAGGCCGATGCTCACCGCTTCACCAACGAGGTCATGGTCGCCCAGAGCACCCCAGGCTTTGGCAAAGTAAGGACCGATGTCGCCGCGGACGCGCTCGACCAGCTTCTCGTCCTCGATTATGCGCAGGTTCTCCAGCGCCGCGGCAGCGCAGACCGGATGACCGGAATAGGTGAAGCCGTGGTTGAAGTCGCCGACCTCGTTGATCAGCACATCGGCGATGCGACCGCTGACTAACAGGCCACCGATCGGCAGGTAGCCCGATGAGAGACCCTTGGCGATCGGCGCCAGATCTGGCTCGACGCCGAAATGCTGATGGCCGAACCATTCGCCGAGACGGCCGAAGCCGCAGATGACTTCGTCGGCAACGAGCAGGATGTTGCGCGCCTTGCAGATGCGGTCGATCTCCGGCCAATAGGTCTCGGGCGGGATGATGACGCCGGCCGCACCCTGCACCGGCTCTGCGACGAAGGCGGCGACATTGTCCTCGCCGAGCTCATCGATCTTCGCCTCCAGTTCGCGAGCCGCCTTAAGGCCGAATTCGGCGAGCGAGAGGTCGCCGCCCTCGCCGTACCAATAAGGCTGGCCGATATGGACGATGCCGGGGATCGGCAGGTCGCCCTGCTCATGCATATATTTCATGCCGCCGAGGCTGGCGCCGGCTACCGTCGAGCCGTGGTAGCCGTTCTTGCGGGCGATCACGATCCTCTTCGAAGGCTTGCCGACCGCACTCCAATAGACGCGCGCCATGCGCAACCAGGTATCGTTGGCCTCTGAGCCGGAGCCGGTGAAGAAGACATGATTGAAGCGCGGGCCGGCATGTGCGGTCACCTTTTCCGCAAGCAGCGTTGTCGGCGTGCTCGTGGTGCCGAAGAAGGTGTTGTAGTAAGGCAGCTCGTTCATCTGCCGCGCCACGGCATCGGTGATTTCCCTGCGGGCGTAGCCGATATTGACGCACCAGAGCCCGGCAAAACCATCCAGATACTTCTTGCCGTGGTTATCCCAGATGTAGACACCCTCGCCGCGCTGGATGATGCGCGCGCCGTCGGCATTCAGCTTCTTCATGTCGGAGAAGGGATGCAGATGGTGGGCGGCATCGATGGCGGCGAGATTTGAGCGCTGGTAAGTATCGGACATGATTTGCAAAACACCTGCGGAGATTGAAAGGCCGGTTTCAATGAGCTACGACCTTGGCCTTGTCCGAGGGGATTTTCAAGATCATGACGGCTGACATCATGCATGGCAAAGCTGCGACAGGCGAACCGAGGATCGAAATCCTGCTGGTCGGCATGAACGGGGATTTGCGCGGCAAGCAGATCCCACTGGATGCCCAGAAGAAAATCTGGGAAGGCGAGGTGCGTCTCCCCTCCTCGACGCAGTCGCTCGATATCTGGGGCGATGATAACGACCACATCACCGGCCTGTCGCTGACGATCGGCGATCCGGACGGCAATTGCATCGCCGATGAGCGCAGCCTTGCGCCGATGCCCTGGGCGGCGCCGGAAGGCTCCATGCAGGTGCTGGCGACGATGCACGAGTTCGACGGCAGCCCGAGCTTCATGGATCCGCGAGCGATCCTGGCGGCGGTCTTGAAGCGCTACGAAGAGCGCGGCCTCACGCCGGTCGTCGCGACGGAACTCGAATTCTATGTGATGGAACAGGACTGGCGCGATACCGGCCGTCCCTCGCCGCCGAAAAGCCTGACCTATCGCGGCGAGCCGAACGGTTTCCAGCTCTACGACATGAGCGCCGTCGATGCGCTCGACGATTACCTGCAGACGGTGCGCGCCTATGCCCAGGCGCAGAACCTGCCTGCGGAGGCGACGACGGCCGAGTTCGGGCCTGGGCAATTCGAAATCAACCTGGCGCATCGGCCGGATGCCTTGGCCGCCGCCGACGACTGCATTTACCTGAAGCGCATCGCCGAACAGGCCGCCCGCAAGCACGGCCTCAAATCAACTTGCATGGCCAAGCCCTATTCCGAACATGCCGGCTCCGGCCTGCATGTGCATGCGAGCGTCATCGACAGGGAGGGCCGCAATATCCTCGATGCGGAGCGCGGCGAGCCAAAGCGGCTGAAATCCGTCTGCGCCGGAATGCTGAACACGATGCGCGAGGCGCAGCTGATCTTTGCGCCTTTCGCCAATTCCTACCGCCGCTTCCAGCCGGGCTCCTTTGCGCCAATCGACCTCACTTGGGGCACCGGCCATCGCGGCACGGCGATCCGCATCCCGGATACCTCCGGACCGGCAGCGCGCATCGAGCATCGCGTCGCCGGCGCAGATGCCAATCCTTACCTGCTGCTGGCCGCCATCCTCGGCGGCATGCTGCTTGGCCTCGACGAGGATCTCGACCCCGGTGAGGAGACGACGCCGTCGCATGTGCCGGAAAACACGACGCGGCTGACGCATGATTTCCTGACGGCGGTGGAAGCCTTTCGCGCATCGCCCTTCATCGCCGATATCTTCGGCGAGCGCTATCGGAAGCTCTACGGCGACACCAAATACAAGGAAGCCATCACCTATCTGCGCACGGTCTCGGACTTCGACTACCGGACCTATCTGCCGCGCGTCTAAGGCCTGCCGGCAGCCATCTCAAAGGTGGACCGGGCGGTGTCCAAGTCGTAGAATGAAATTTCCTGTAAGCGGAGGTTTCCGAAAGGAGCGCGCAAATGGCAATCTTCATGGATCGGCATGAACTCACGGGAACCACAGCCGCCGACGTTGCCGAGGCCCATCGCAAGGATCTCGAGATCCAGGACCGGTATGGCGTTAAGTTCCTCACCTACTGGTTCGACCAGCGGCGTGGGACCGCATTTTGCCTCATGGACGCGCCCGACGCCGAAACCGCTCAATGCGTGCACCGCGAAGCGCATGGCTTCGTCGCCGGCGAGGTTGTCGAGGTCGCGTTGTCGGCGGTCGAGGCGTTTCTTGGCCGAATTCACGACCCCGAGCCGGCGCCTGGTCAAGCCTCAGGTGAGATGGATGCCGGCCACCGGGCCATCCTGTTTACCGACATCGTCGGCTCGACCGCGATGACATCGCGCCTTGGCGACCGCATGGCGACCGAACTGGTCAGGGCGCACGACTCGATCGTGCGCAGATGCCTCAGCCAATCTTCAGGTCGCGAGGTGAAGCACACCGGCGACGGCATCATGGCGACATTCGCCTCGACAGCCAAAGCCGTTGATTGCGCCAGGAAGATCCAGCAGGAATTCAAACGTTACAACCGCGGCAATCCTGAACCACTTCATGTTCGCATCGGACTGGATTGCGGCGAGCCCGTCGAAGACAGCAACGACCTGTTCGGCTCCACTGTGCAACTTGCAGCACGCTTGTGCGCGGCCGCCTCCGGCGACCATATCCTCGTGTCGGAGAATATTTTTCGGGAGTACGGCAGCGCTGATCTCTTCACGCATGCGACGCGCCGGCGTTTGAAAGGATTTTCGAAGCCCGTGCTGGCATTCCAATGCGACTGGGCCGATGCTGGCGTGAAGAGGCAAACTAAGCCGCAGGCTCCCGCCGCTCAGCCTCATTGACCTGCGCGGCAAGGCCCTGCTTGACCAGCACCTTCAGCTCTTCGGGATGCAGCTTGATGGAAATGTCGCGTTCGAGCGGCAAAAGCTCGCCATCCATGACGCAATTTGCCTTTGCCCTCAGCTTCGGGAAATGCAGATTTACTTCGGCCGGATGCATGACCATCACATCGGCATTTTCGCGCACCTTGCCCCGCAGCATATCGACGGCAAGACGGGCGACGCCGATCGGCTTCAGCGGCTTTGCGGTGTAGAAGCCAAGCTCGCCGCTACGCAGGTTATCGGCGTAAAGAAGCGCGTTCTCGCCGAAGGGATTGTTGGAGACCGAAACGGCCGATACGCGACGCGTTTCGCGTACGCCGAGCGCCTGGAATTCGACTTCGAATTCCGGCGGGTTGAGCACCACGCCGAAGGCCGCGCGGACGCTGGCGCGCATCTTGCCGAAACGGGAGCGATAGCTGAAGGAGTTGCGGTATCGCACCATGCGCGCATGAAGCCCCGCCGAGAACTGATGGATAAAGGGCCGGCCGTTGGCGCTTGCAATGTCGACATGATCGACCTCGCCGGTGGCCAACACATCCAGCGCCTGCCAGATATCGAGCGGCACTTTCAGCGAGCGGGCGAAGAGGTTCATTGTTCCGGCCGGTACGACACCGAGGGCGACGCCGTTCTTCCAGGCAATCGAGGCCGCTGCCGAAATCGTTCCGTCGCCGCCGCCCGCAACGATGCCGTCGATATCGTCGCGCCGGGCGGCCCGCTCCATCGCGGGAACGATCTCCTTGCCGGAAAAGACGATGGCCTCGAAGTCATGTCCCGCTTCCCGGAAGGTCGCCTCTGCCCGCTTTTCGTAGGCCTCCATATCGGTGGTGCGGAAGGTACCACCGTCTTTGTTGAAAAAACCTACAAGCTTCATCAGGCGTGCCGTTCCTCGCGTCGTGGCGTCTCAGTCAGTGCCCCTTAAGATGGTTGGAGCCTCTTCGTTTTCAAGCGCAGCATGCCTGCGGCCGACGCATCAGCGAGGCGTCCAAGCGCAAATTTTGCAATGCACGTATGCACATAGCAGGACGCTGCACTGCGAAAAACGCACTCGACGCTGATGGCGCGATCCCCCATGATTTCAACGATGGAGACTCTTGTTCTCCGTTTCCCGCCATAGAACGGCCGACATCCGCCTCAGCGCCCGCTTTTCGGATGGTTGCCCTGCAGACATGCCTCAGGAGCTCGTGTGAGCCAGATCGCCGTAGACGATTCCATCGATTCCAATCCGGCTTGCGAAGCCCCCTCGCCGATGGCGATCGCCCTGGTGCAGCTGGCGCTCGCCTGCGGCGGCTTCGGCATCGGCACCGGCGAATTCGCCATCATGGGCTTGCTGCCGAATGTGGCGGACACGTTTTCGGTCACGACCCCGCAGGCGGGTTACGTCATCAGCGCCTATGCGCTCGGCGTCGTCATCGGCGCACCGGTGATTGCGGTCCTCGCCGCCAAGATGACACGCCGCTCACTGCTTCTGCTGTTGATGGGCATTTTCGCGGTTGGCAATATCTTGAGCGCACTGGCCCCAACCTTCGAGAGCTTCACCGTGATGCGCTTCATCACGGGCCTGCCGCACGGCGCCTATTTCGGCGTCGCCGCGATTGTCGCTGCTTCGATGGTGCCGGTGCACAAGCGAGCACGAACCGTCGGCCGGGTGATGCTGGGTCTGACGATCGCAACCCTGCTCGGCACGCCACTCGCTACCTTCTTCGGCCAGTCGCTCGACTGGCGCGTCGCCTTCACCTCCGTCGGCCTCATCGGCCTCGTGACCGTGGCGCTCATCTGGTACTACGTGCCGCGCGACCAGGTCGCGGACGGTGCCAGCTTCCTGCGCGAGCTCGGCGCCTTCAAGCGTCCGCAGGTGCTCTTGACGCTCGGCATCGCAGCCGTCGGCTATGGCGGCATGTTCGCGATGTTCAGCTATATCGCCGGCACGACCATGAAGGTCGCGATGCTGCCGGAGAGCATGGTGGCCGTTATGATGGTCCTCTTCGGCGTCGGCATGAATGCCGGCAACGTCGTCGGCTCATGGCTCGCCGACAAATCGATCATGGGAACGATCGGCGGCTCGCTGGTCTTCAACATCGTCGTTCTGACGCTGTTTTCGGCAACGGCATCAAGCCCCATTATGCTGGCGATCTGTGTGTTCCTCGTCGGCTGCGGCTTTGCGGCTGGTCCTGCGCTGCAGACGCGGTTGATGGACGTCGCCGCCGATGCGCAAACGCTTGCCGCCGCCTCAAATCACTCTGCCTTCAACATCGCCAATGCACTCGGCGCCTGGCTCGGCGGCCTCGTGATCGCCTGGGGCTACGGCTTTGCGGCAACGGGCTATGTCGGCGCCGTGCTGTCCTTGTTCGGCCTCCTCGTCTACGCCGCCTCGCTACACCTGGAGCGCAGCCGGCGCGCATGAAGGATCGCGCAGTTCGTGGCCTTCCGGGCGGCACAAGACATATTCTTCGCCCCACGCCGCCAGTGCGCGGATGACCGGCTTCAACGTTTCGCCAAGCGGCGTCAGCGCATATTCCACACGCGGCGGCACGACGGGATAGACCGTGCGCGAGACGAGGCCGGATGCTTCCAGTTCCCGTAGCTGCTTGGTCAGCATGCGCTGAGTCACCGCCGGCAGCTTCCGGCGCAATTCGTTGAAGCGCAACGTTCCGTCCATGAGGTGGAACAGGATGACGCCTTTCCATTTTCCATCAAGATAGCTCAGCGTCGCCTCGACCGGACAGCCGGGGAAATTCTTCGTCAGCTTGGCGCGGGGCAACGACATTTTACAGTATCCTTTTTGGTACTATGTACCGAATTTGTGCATTCTTGCACTCTTTGGACATAAGACGCATCTAGCCTCTGTGCAACGAACATAGGAGGTTTCCATGCGCGCCGTCGCCTACAAGATCCCGCAGCCCATTTCCGCCGAGACCTCGCTGATCGATGTCGACCTGCCGGTTCCGGAGGCGACCGGGCATGACCTGCTCGTCGAGATCAGGGCCGTCTCGGTCAATCCGGTCGATGTGAAAGTGCGGGCACATTCGGCACCGCCGGCGGATGAAGTGAAGGTTCTCGGCTGGGACGCAGCCGGCATCGTCAAGGCCGTGGGTCCGGATGTCACGCTCTTCAAGCCCGGAGACGAAGTGTACTATGCCGGTGCGATCAATCGCCCGGGCACGTACGCGGAATTTCATCTCGTCGACGAGCGCATCGTTGGCCGCAAGCCGAAGAGCCTCGATTTCGCCGCCGCCGCCGCACTGCCGCTGACTTCGATCACCGCCTATGAAGCACTGTTCGACCGCTTGAAGGTTCAGGACGCGGTGCCGGGCGCTGCTCGCGCTCTCCTCGTCATCGGCGGAGCCGGCGGCGTAGGCTCGATCACCATCCAGATCGCCCGCGCGCTGACCGATCTGACAGTCATCGCAACAGCCTCCCGCCCCGAAACACAGGCCTGGGTGAAGGAACTTGGCGCACAACATGTCGTCGATCACTCCAAGCCGATCGCGCCGCAGGTTGCGGCTCTCGGCATCGGGGCTCCAGGTTTCATCTTCTCGACAACCAACACCGACAGCCATATCCCCGACATCGTCGAGGCGATCGCACCGCAAGGCCGTTTCGCGCTGATCGACGATCCGAAGTTCCTCGACGTCGTGCCCTTCAAGCGCAAAGCCGTTTCGGTGCATTGGGAGCTGATGTTCACACGGTCGCTCTTTTCGACGCCCGATATGATCGAGCAGCATAACCTCCTCAACAAGGTGTCGGAGCTTGTCGATGCCGGCAATATCCGCACGACACTCAGCCAAACCGTCGGCGCGATCAATGCAGCCAATATGAAGAAGGCGCATTCGATGGTCGAGAGCGGCAGGATGAAGGGCAAGGCAGCACTCGTCGGCTTCTGAGGAGCACCGATATTCCACGCATATTGCCGCACCCTAGGTGCGGCATTGTGCTCCGAAACCACCGCCGCTTGACTTTTCTTGATTGGAGGAGCAGGTCTTACGGCACGCGGATGACAGCGCTTTTCCGCGGAAAATCAACGGAGCCATCAACCCGATGCCAAGCGACAGTAGCAGTCGATTGCCCTTGCCGTACGCGACCGCCGTGCGCTGACCGACTCCTGTCGGGCTCGCCCGCCGGACGCTGCGGCGGATCGACGGAAAGGCGAGCCAGTGAACTTCAATCGCTTCCCCCTGCGGGCAGGCCATGCTGCCCGTTTCTTCACCAACGACAGCCTCGGAGCGGTCACTACCGCAGAGCGCGTCGAGCGTCTCAACATACTCGACATCCCGGAGGCAGCGGCTATCCTCGCCACGCTTTCGCAACAGAAGGCCGTCCGCATTCTCGGTAGGCCGGAACTGCACAACGCTGCCGCAATCCTCGCCGAGATGCCGGTCGAGCATGCCGCGCGGCTGCTCAATGCCACCGCAAACGATCGCGTCGCCGATCTCTTCCAAGAACTGGACGAGGGTTCCCGCGCGACACTTTTCGCGAAGCTCGACCGCACGACGGCGCTCGCCGTCAAGCACCTGATGGGCTATCCGCCGCGCACGGCCGGCAGCATCATGACGACCGAGTTCGTCAGCGTGCCGGACGCCTGGACCGTTGCCGAGACCCTCGACCATGTTCGCCAGGTCGAGCGCTCGCGCGAGACGGTCTATGCGATCTACGTCCTCGACGCGGCAACGCAGCGGCTGACCAATGTCGTGACACTGCGCCGCCTCATCACCGGCGAACCGCAGGCATCGGTTTTCTCCGTCGCGCAGAAGGGCGGCCTCGTTCGCTGCGATCCGTTGATGACGCAGGAGGACGTCGCCCGGCTGATCCGCAAGCACAATCTGCTGGCGCTGCCGGTCGTCAGCGACGACGGCCACATGCTTGGCATCGTCACCGTCGATGACGTCATCGACACGATGATCGCGGATACGACCGAGGACGCCCAGAAGTTCGGCGGCATGGAAGCCCTCGGCAAGCCCTACATGAAGATCGGTTTTTTCGGCATGATCCGCAAACGGGCCGGCTGGCTTTCTGCCCTTTTCCTCGGCGAGATGCTGACGGCAAGCGCCATGCAGTTTTTCGAAGGGGAGTTGGCGAAGGCGATCGTGCTGACGCTCTTCATCCCTCTCATCATGAGCTCGGGCGGCAATTCCGGATCGCAGGCGACGTCGCTCATCATCCGTGCCCTGGCGCTCGGCGAGCTCAAGCTTTCGGACTGGTGGCGCGTACTCATCCACGAGCTGCCGACCGGGATCGTGCTTGGTGCCATCCTCGGGCTCGTCGGCTTCGGCCGCATCGTGCTCTGGCAGAAAATCGGCCTCTACGACTACGGCGAGCACTGGCTGCTCGTCGGCGTCACCGTCTTCGCCGCGCTGATCGGCATCGTCACCTTCGGCTCGCTCTGCGGCTCCATGTTGCCGTTCCTGCTGCAAAGGCTTCGCCTGGACCCCGCCAGCGCGTCGGCACCGTTCGTCGCGACGCTGGTCGACGTGACCGGCCTGGTGATCTACTTCTCCGTGGCCCTGCTCATCCTCAGCGGGACGCTGCTTTAGAAAAGCCGTTCCCCTTCTTCTGGTGGAGAAGGGGACTACGTGGCTCGTCCTCTAAGCGGATAGGGTTGAGCGGCGAAAGAGCGAGCAATGAGACGAGTTCATGCACAACGGTGCTGTGTTGTTGATCGCCTTCAACCTTCTTCCTCATCCCTTGCGAGCCATAGGGATCCAGCAGCCGCGTCCGTCTCGCGCGCGCGGAAGACCTGTTCAATAACATCTTCGCCCGCTTGAAAGCGGGGGATTTGCGAGGGGGCGCGAAGCTCCAGCGATAGTTATCCTGTCACAAGGACAGGAATGAGAAAATCCAGGGCGAACTCTCGGCACCATCAAGGCTCGCTCACATGTTGCCTCCATCTGCTTCACTGGCTGGGACTTGGCGAGCGTGCAGATCTACCTCCCCTTGGGCAGCTTCAAAGGGCCGTGGGTCTTCATGCTGCGGATGGCGAAGTTCGAGCGGATGTCGCTGACGTTCGGCAGCGTTAGCAATGTATCGGTGAGAAGCCGCTCGTAGGCAGCAAGGTCCTCCACCACGACTTCTGCCAGGAAATCCGCGCTTCCAGAAATCAGGAAACAGGAAACGATCTCCGGGATCGCAAGGAGAGCCGCCTGCTGGGATTCCGAGTTCTCGCGGCTGTGATGGGCCACTTTGAATTCGACTAAGACCGTCAGCCCCAGCCCCACTTCCTTTCGGTCGATATCGGCGCGGTAGCCGCGGATCACACCCGCCTTTTCCAGGTTGCGGATCCGCCGCAGGCAGGGCGACGGCGAGAGGTTTACCTTTTCGGCGATTTCGACATTGGTGGCGCGTGCATCCTCCTGCAGACATTCGAGGATAGCCAGATCGAATTTATCAAGATTTGGCATAACTTCTAACTTTGGCCTTTATTGTTGGCAGATCATTGCTGATATCATTTTTTTGGCGCTACAGATAGCAAGGACATGCCCTGACTATTGAGCCTATCTTTTTCTTGGTCGGACAGCACACCGAATGACAAGAAAGGATAGACTGATGACCAGCTTCAGCATCGCCAACGCAAAGTCCCCATCCCTCGTCGCCGGTTACGCGGGCGCAACCATCACGGTGCTCATCTGGGCGACGTGGCTTCTTGCGACCCGCCACAGCGCGGCAACGCCGCTCGGCTCGATCGATATCGGGCTCATCCGCTACGGCATTCCTGCGCTTGCCCTTTCGCCCGTTTGGCTGAAGACCGGCCTGCTGCCGAAAGCCGTTCCGCTGCATCTACTGGCATTAATGGTGACCGGCGCGGGTGCTGTCTTCTTTCTCGTCACCACGCTTGCCATCCATGCGACCCCGGCAGGTTCGTCGGGCATCCTGCTCGGCGGCTCCATGCCGCTTGCGACGGCACTCATCGGCATATTCATCTTCGGGGAGCGGCCGGATATTACCCGCAAGCTCGGACTCGCCGCGATCGTCTGCGGCGTGCTAATCCTGCTTGTGCAGAGCCTTTCGGATGCATCGCTGCCGTGGACAAGCTTCGTGCTTTTGCCGGCGGGCGCCATTCTTTGGGCAAGCTATACGCACGCCTTCCGCCGCAGCGGCCTCACCGCCATTCAGGCGAGCGCACTGGTCGCCATCTGGTCGTTCCTGATCATTGCAGCGCTTGCCACCAGCTTCGGCACCTCGCTGACCCGGGCAAGCGCTGAAGATCTCGGACTGCAGGTCCTGAGCCAGGGCATCCTGTCGGGCCTTGTCGCCATGGTTGCCTACGGCACCGCCGTCAAGACGCTGGGCGGCACGCAGGCGGCCGCCTTTACGGCGATCACGCCGGTGTTGGCAACGCTTGGTGGGGGAGTCCTGCTGGGCGAGGAAATCGGCCTGGCGGAAATCGCAGCCGCAGTCATCACAGGGATCGGGGTAGCATTGTCGACCGGCATCGCCGCCCGTCAGCGCTGAATGAGACCCAGACACAAAGGAGCCCGGCGTTTGCCGGGCTCCTTTGTGTTTGAAAACCAGGTCTGCTCGACCTCACATATTCGGATAGACCGGCCCCTCGCCGCCCTGGGGCGGGACCCAGTTGATGTTCTGATTGGGGTCCTTGATGTCGCAGGTCTTGCAGTGGACGCAGTTCTGGGCGTTGATGACGAAGGTGTCCTTGCCGTCCTTCTCCACCCATTCATAGACGCCGGCCGGACAGTAGCGCGCCGAGGGTCCGGCATAGATGTCGTGCTCGGACGATTTCTGCAACGCCATGTCCTTGACTTGTAGATGGACCGGCTGGTCTTCCTCGTGGTTGGTGTTCGACAGGAACACCGAGGAGAGACGATCGAAGGTCAAGACGCCATCCGGCTTCGGATAGTCGATCTTCTGGTGCTGGGCGGCCGGCTCCAGGCTCTCGGCATCGGTCTTGCCGTGGCCGAGCGTGCCGAAGAAGGAGAAGCCGAACAACGTGTTCACCCACATGTCGAGACCGCCGAGCGCCACGCCGATCGCCGTGCCGAACTTCGACCAGAGCGGCTTGACGTTGCGGACCTTCTTCAAGTCCTTGCCGATATCACTCTTGCGCCAGTCGCTTTCGATCTCGACGACTTCATCATTGGCGCGGCCCGAAGCGATTGCCGCGGCGATCTTGTCGGCCGCCAGCATGCCCGACAGCACGGCATTGTGGCTGCCCTTGATGCGCGGCACGTTGACGAAGCCCGCCGAACAGCCGATCAGCGCCCCGCCGGGGAAGGAAAGCTTCGGCACCGACTGGTAGCCGCCCTCGGTGATGGCGCGGGCGCCGTAGGAGAGCCGCTTGGCCCCCTCGAAGGTGCCGCGGATCGCCGGATGGGTCTTGAAGCGCTGGAACTCCTCGAACGGATGGAGATAAGGGTTCTTGTAGTTGAGGTGAACGACGAAGCCGACGGCCACGAGGTTGTCCTCCAGATGATAGAGGAACGAGCCGCCGCCGGTCTTGAAGCCGAGCGGCCAGCCGAAGGAGTGCTGCACCAGGCCTGGCTTGTGGTGCTCCGGCTTGACCTGCCAGAGCTCCTTGAGGCCGATGCCGAACTTCTGCGGCTCGCGGCCTTTCGATAGGTCGAACTTGGCGATCAGCTGCTTGGCGAGCGAACCGCGCACGCCTTCGCCGATCAGCGTGTACTTGCCGATAAGCGCCATGCCGCGGGTATAGTTGGGCCCAAGCTCGCCGCTCTTGTCGATGCCCATGTCGCCGGTGGCAACACCGATGACCGCGCCTTCGTCGTTGTAGAGCACCTCGGTTGCGGCAAAGCCCGGATAGATCTCGACGCCAAGCGCTTCGGCGTGGCTCGCCAGCCAGCGACAGACAAGCCCGAGCGAGACGATGTAGTTGCCGTGGTTGTTCATCAAGGGCGGCATCAAGACATTCGGCAGGCGGACCGAGCCGGCCGGGCCGAGCACCAGGAAATGATCGGCGGTCACCTCGGTCTTGAAGGGATGGTCGCTTTCGCTGCGCCAGTCCGGCAGCAGCCGGTCGATGCCGATCGGATCGACGACGGCCCCTGACAGGATATGCGCGCCGACTTCCGCACCCTTTTCCAGCACGACGACGGAAAGCTCCGGATTGACCTGCTTCAGCCGGATGGCGGCAGACAGGCCAGCAGGCCCGCCGCCGACGATCACCACGTCGAATTCCATGCTTTCGCGTTCGGGCAGCTCAGTCGTCTCGGTCATTCATCCGTCTCCGCTCGGCCGCCCACGCGGCCATAATCCCTTGTCGGGTCATTGTCTTCTCAAAACCGTAAAGCATTGTCGAGCCGGGAAGCGACAGCCGATCCTCCAATTCGCACAATGATTATCCCCTCCACCGCAAGATTATATAACGCTTACGTTAACGTCAATTATTCTTCGGTGAATGAGAGCCAGAAGCACCCTTCCCTTTTCCGTCGGCTGCGCCTTATACAGAAGCCGAAGCATCTGGAGGACATCATGGATCTCGGAATCAACGGCAAACGCGCACTCGTTCTGGCTTCGTCGCGCGGGCTTGGCCATGGCATTGCGGTCGCACTTTCACGCGAAGGCGCAAACGTGCTTCTGTGTGGCCGCAGCGGTGATCAGCTGGAGGCGAACTGCAAGGCGATCAACGCCGAGGGCAACGGCAAGGCCGACTGGATCTGGGCTGATCTGTCTGACGAGAAATTCGTCGAGACGGTGACTGCGGCCGTCAACGAAAAGTTCGGCGGCCTGGACATCCTGGTGAACAATACCGGCGGCCCGACCCCCGGAACGACCGAGGACATGACGCCTGAGAAGCTCGAGACTTATTTCTTCTCGATGGTGCTGCGCGTCATTTCACTGACCAACGCCCTGCTTCCCGGCATGAAGGCGCAAGGTTGGGGCCGCATCCTTACCGTCGCCTCGTCTGGTGTCATAGAGCCCATCGCCAATTTAGCGCTTTCCAACACGCTGCGCCCTGCCCTTGCCGGCTGGTCGAAGACGCTCGCCTCGGAAGTCGCAAGCCACGGCGTGACGGCCAATTTGCTTTTGCCGGGCAGTATCCTCACCGGACGCCTTGACGAGCTTGATGGCGCGGCTGCCAAGCGCACTGGCAAAAGCATGGAAGACGTCCGCAGCGACAAGGAAGCGCGCATTCCGGTTGGCCGCTATGGCAAGGTGGAAGAATTCGCAGCAACCGCCGCTTTCCTTTGCAGCCAACCAGCGAGCTACATCACCGGCTCACTGGTCCGTTGCGACGGCGGTGCGGCGCGTTCGGTTTGACCGTAAACGCGAGATGGGCGTCACGCTGATCATTACGAAAATTTAAGCCATTATAACCACTTAGTGATTGCGGCTGGCGGATTATGTCTTTTTCGCGCCGCAATGCGGGCGGCTCAATCCGGACCGGAAACTTCGCGCAACCCGTCAAGACCGGTCTCACACATGAAGAAATTTTGGATCACCTTCAGCATTATTGCTGTTACGGCCGTCAGCATTTGGCAATTCGGAGAAAGGGTTCCCTTCGTCGACCAGCTTCCGTACGTCTCGCAGTTGGTCAGGGCGCCTGCGCAACAAGGCGGCAAGGCGCAAGCGGACCAGCAAGTCGGCGGGCAGCATAACCGGCGGGGAGGCAGCGGCCCGACGCTCGTGAAAACGGTCGCCGCCGTAAAGACAGTGCTGCCTCGAGACGTCACGGCCTCGGGTTGGGCGGAAGCCGACAACACCACCACGATCGCCGCGCAGGAACAGGGCCTTGTCACCTCGATCGTCGCGACCGACGGCGCCACCGTCAAGCAAGGCGACCTGATCGTCAAGCTCGACGACCGGCCGGCGCAAGCGGCGGTCGACAAGGATAAAGCGACGATCATCCGAGACACAGCGACGCTTTCGGAAGCCGAAACCGCTCTGACACGCGCAGCCGATCTCCTGGCGCAAAAGGCCGGCACTCAGCAGAGCTACGACCAGGCCAAGGCCGCTCGCGACACGGCTGCCGCCACCGTCGAGGCCGACAAGGCCTCGCTCGCCTCCGATCAGGTTCTACTCGAACACACGCAAATCCGCGCGCCTTTCGACGGCCGCCTTGGCGACATCGCGGTCAGCCCTGGAGCTTTCGTCGGTGCCGGAACGGCGATCGTGACGATTGCCCAATATGATCCGATCTATGTGAAGTTCCATCTGCAGGAACGCGATCTGCGCCAGTTGAAGCTATCGCTCGCCACCGGACCCGTCGAGGTCACGACCACACCGGACTCGACGAAGGGCAGCGTGCGCCGCGGCGCGATCAGCTTCTATGACAATACGGTCGACACTGCTTCCGGCACGATCCTCGCAAAGGCGCGCTTCGAAAACGCGACCGGCGCGCTCTGGCCCGGGCAATCCGTCAATCTCGTCGTTCACTTCAACAATAAAGAACAGCAGGTCGTCGTACCGACCGTCGCCGTCAGCCCCGGCGCCGACGGGTTCTTTTCTTATGTCGTGAAGGATGAAAAGGTGCAGATGACGCCCGTCACGGTCGCCCGCGAGAACGGCGGTTTCACTGCCGTTTCCGCCGGGCTCTCGGAAGGCGATCACGTCGTCATCGAGGGACAGGCGCAGCTTGCCGACCAGCAGCATGTCGACGAGCAATTCGATGACAAGGCGCTGAACGTCGCCTCCGCCGACCAGCCGGCTCACCAGTCCGAAACCCTGGCGGCGGAGGCAGAACAATGATCCCGAATTTCTGCATCCGGCGGCCGGTTGCGACGACCCTTCTCGCCATCGGCGTGGTCCTTGCAGGTCTTGCAGGTTACCGGCTTGTGCCAGTCGCGGCCTTGCCGCAGGTCGACTTCCCGACGATCAACGTCTCGGCCGCCCTCACCGGCGCCTCGCCGCAGACCATGGCGACTTCGGTTGCAACGCCGTTGATCAAGCAGTTCCAGACCATCCCCGGCATCAGCGAGATCAGCGCGACAAATTCGCTCGGCAATACCAGTATCATTCTGCAGTTTGACCTCGACCGCAACATCGATGCGGCCGCGGCCGACGTGCAGGCCGCAATCTCGCATGCGACCCGGCAGTTGCCGGACAACATGACGACGCCGCCGAGCTACCGCAAGACAAACCCGGCCGACGCGCCGGTGATGCTGCTTGCCGTGCAGAGCGATACGATGCCGCGCAGCAAGCTCGACGCAATCGCCGAAGACATCATCTCGCCGTCGCTCTCCACCCTGCCCGGCGTGGCCGAAGTGACCGTGTTCGGCGCACAGACTTATGCCGTCCGCGTCGAGGTCGATCCCAACAAGCTGCTTGCCCGCAACATCGGCATCGATACGGTCAACCAGGCAATCAGCGCCGCCAATAGCCAGGTGCCGGTCGGCACGCTGCAGAACGACGCGCAGAGCATGACGATCAACGCCGACACGCAGCGTACCAACGCAGCGCAATTCCGCTCGCTGGTGATCGCAAACCCGAACGGGGCGCCGATTCATCTCGGCGACATCGCCAAGGTGGAAGACAGCGTCGAGAACCAGAATACCGGCAGCTGGTACGACGGCAACCGCGGCATCATCCTCGCCATCCAGCGCCAACCGGATGCGAACACGGTCGAGGTCGTCGATGCGATCAACGCCAAACTGCCGACGCTGCATGCCGAGATACCGTCGTCGGTCACCACCAAGGTCATGAACGATTCCGCCAAGCCGATCCGCGACGCGATTTCCGATGTAAAGTTCACCCTGATGCTGACGATTGGCCTCGTTGTGCTCGTTATCTACCTCTTTACCGGCCATTTGACCGCAACGGTCATTCCGGGCCTTGCCGTTCCGCTCTCGCTGATCTCGACCTTCGGCATGATGTACGTGCTCGGCTACAGCGTCGATAACATCTCGCTTCTCGGATTGACGCTCGCGGTCGGCCTCGTGGTGGATGATGCGATCGTGATGCTGGAAAACATTCTTAGGCATGTCGAAGAGGGAATGCCGGTCCTCGATGCGGCGATCAAGGGCGCCGGCGAGGTCAGCTACACAATCATTTCGATGTCGGTCTCCCTGATTGCGGTCTTTATCCCGATCCTGTTGATGGGCGGGGTCGTCGGCCGCATCTTCAACGAATTCGGCATGGTCGTCGCATTGGCGATCGTCGCATCCGCCATCGTCTCGCTGACGGTAACGCCGATGCTCGGCTCGCGGCTTTCCAGCGGCAAGGGCACCCCGCCCCTCTTCGTCCGCTGGTTCGATGCGGGCTTTGAACGCACGCTCAGCGGTTACGATCGGGCGGTTGCGTGGTGCCTCGGCCACCGGCCTGCGATCCTTGGCCTGTTCCTCGCTTCGATCGGTTTGAACGCCTATCTGTTCATGACGCTGCCCTCCAGCTTCTTCCCGACCGAAGACATCGGCCGGCTGAACATCTCCACAAGAGCACGCCAGGACATCTCCTATCCGGCGATGGTCGCCTTGCAGAACGAGGCCGCCGCGATCGTGAAACAGAATCCGGCGGTCAATCACGTCATGTCAATCGTCGGCGGCAATGCGCGCAGCCCGCTCAACAATGGCACGATGTATGTCGAGCTGAAGGACAAGGCGCAGCGTCCGCCGCTTGACCAGACCTTGCGCGAATTGCGCTCCAGCATCGGCAAGGTGCCCGGCCTGCAAGCCTTCATCACGCCGCAGCAGAGCCTGCGCTTCGGCGGTCGTCAGACCGCAAGCCAGTATCAGCTCGTCGTTCAGGCACTCAGCGCCGACCAGACCAATCTCTGGGCCAATAAAATCCAGCAGGCAATGCGCGGCGATCCGCGCTTCACCGACGTGACAACCGATGCGCAGAACAACGCGCTGCAGGCCAATATCGTCGTCGATTCCGAAAAGGCAGCCGCCTTCGGCATCGATAACAGCCAGCTGCGCACGACCCTGCAGGAATCGTTCAGCGGTTATACGGCAGCGCAAATCCAATCCACCGGCGACAGCTACGACGTCATCGTCGAATACGATACCAACAAGCCCTGGGACGATCAGAAGCTTCAGGATATCCGGGTCGCCTCAACCAACGGCACGCTGGTCCCGTTGTCGAATTTCGCGAGGGTCGAGCGAAACACCGGACCGGTGACGATCAACCAGACGGGTCAGCTCGTCTCGACAACGGTTTCGTTCAACCTACCTGCCGATGAGGCGCTGGGTGACGCAACGGCCGCGATCGATCAGATCAAGAAGGACATCAACATGCCGGCGGACGTCTTCACGTCCTACGGCGGTACGGCGCAGATCTTCGAGCAGTCGCAAGGCAACACGCCGCTTCTGATCCTCGCCGCGGTGCTGACGATCTATGTGGTCCTCGGCGTTCTCTACGAGAGCTTCATCCACCCGCTCACCATTCTGTCCGGCCTGCCGGCCGCCGCTCTGGGCGCACTTCTGGCTCTGAAGGTGATGGGCTTCGACCTCTCGCTCATCGCGCTCATCGGCCTCCTGATGTTGATCGGCATCGTGAAGAAGAACGCGATCATGATGATCGACGTGGCGCTGGAGAACCTGCGCTCCACATCGATGTCGCCTATGGAGGCCATTCACGAGGCCTGCGTGCGACGCTTCCGGCCGATCATGATGACGACCTTCTGTGCGCTTCTCGGCGCTCTTCCGATCGCGCTCGGCACCGGTGCCAGCTCCGAGCTGCGCCAGCCTTTGGGTGTCGCCGTCGTCGGCGGCCTCATTGTTTCCCAGGCTCTGACACTCTTCATTACACCCGTTATTTTCATCGAAATGGGCCGGCTGAACAGCTGGCTTCAAAAGCTTTGGCAGCGAAAGAAGCCGATGCCGGACGAAGAGGAGCCGACGGCGATCGCGGCGGAGTGATCTTTTGGTCGGGCTTTCGCGCATTGCCTCCCACCCTAACTTTCTCCGCACCAGCAGGGAGAGAGGACGCGCCTTTCTCGACGTCGCAAAAGCGGGCAAACCAGCGCGTCATATGCTCTTTGCCGCGGGGCCAAGGCGGCCACCACCAGATTGGCACAACGACCCTCGCCTTCCCTCTTGAATGTGTCGCCCCTCTGTGGCATCACGCGCCTCCTAAATTCCGGGCGCGCGTGCGTCCTTCATGCGGAGCACGACTCCGGTCTCAATCACAATCGGCATGAAGAGGTGCGGGCATGGCTCAGGCGCTGGGTTTCGACTTCGGCACGACGAACACGGTTCTCGCCACGGCCAATGGCGGGACGACGCATTCTATGGCGTTCACCAGCGCGGAAGGCACGGCCGAAAGCATGCGCACGGCTCTTTCCTTCATGAAGGATCCGCAGCTCGGCACATCGGCCCTGAAGGTCGAGGCCGGGCATGCGGCGATCCGCCAGTTCATCGACAATCCCGGCGATTGCCGCTTCCTCCAGTCAATCAAGACCTTTGCGGCAAGCGCCCTCTTCCAGGGCACGCTGATCTTTGCCAAGCGCCACAGCTTCGAAGACCTGATGGAGGTCTTCATCCGGCGGCTGCGCGCCTATGCGGGCGAAAACTGGTCGACAGATGTGACGCGCATCGTTACCGGGCGGCCGGTGCACTTCGCCGGCGCCAATCCCGATCCGGCGCTCGCAACCGAACGCTACAACAAAGCGCTCTTGCGCTTCGGTTTTCCGGAAATCCACTACGTCTACGAACCGGTTGCCGCCGCCTTCTACTTCGCGCAGAACCTGAAGTCGGACGCGACGGTGCTCGTGGCCGATTTCGGCGGCGGCACGACGGACTATTCGCTGATCCGCTTCGAAACCGTTGCCGGCAAACTCACGGCAACGCCGGTTGGCCATTCGGGCGTCGGCGTCGCGGGCGATCACTTCGACTACCGGATGATAGACAACATCGTCGCGCCGCAGATCGGCAAGGGGAGTCATTTCAAAAGCTTCGACAAGATTCTTGAGGTGCCGTCGAACTATTATTCGAGTTTTGGCCGCTGGAACCAGCTTTCTATCTTCAAGACCTCGCGCGAATTCGAGGATCTGAAGAAACTGGTCCGCACGGCGCTCGAACCGGAGAAGCTCGAGATCTTCGTCGATCTCGTCGATCACGACGAGGGCTATCCGCTCTATCAGGCGATCTCCGCCACCAAGATGGCACTGTCTTCGGCAGACGAAGCACCATTCGATTTCGGCCCGCTCGGCCGCGGTGGCCATCGCATCATTTGCCGAAAGGACTTCGAAAGCTGGATCGCGGAGGATCTGGCTCGTATCGAAGGCACGCTGGACGACGTTCTGGAGAAGACAGAAACCAAGCCCGGCGAAATCGATAAGGTCTTCCTGACCGGCGGCACATCCTTCGTGCCTGCCGTCCGCCGCATCTTCACCGAACGCTTCGACGCCGGCAAGATCGAAACCGGCGGCGAGCTCCTCTCCATTGCCCACGGGCTTGCGCTGATCGGCGAACGCGACGACATCGCGCAATGGACTGTGCAATAGCCGCAGAGCACGGCACCTGCCCTTTCATTGCTGCTGCCACTTCGCTAAGGTCGCCGCATGGTCTCCGTCAACGAACTTTCTCCGGCCGAGCTTGCCGCGCTTTTGTATTTCCATGCAGAAGCCGGCGTCGAATGGCTGCTGGAGGAGGAGGCTGTCGACCGCTTCGCCGAGTTCGGGGCGATAAAGGCAGCGCGGCGCAACGCCGCCGCTCCTCCGCAAAGCCCGACCCAGCCCGAGCGGCCGGCGGCGGCGCAACGCCAAGCCGCAACGCCGGCTGAGCGCGCATCCCCTCGGCCGCAGCCTGCCATTCCTGATGGCGAAGCCGTGCAGCACGCGCGCTTTGCGGCCGAGAGTGCGCGATCGCTCGCCGAGCTCAAAACCGCGATCGAGGCCTTCAACGGCTGCAATCTCAAGCACAGTGCACGTTCGACGATCTTTGCGACGGGCAACGCTGCTAGCGGCATTATGGTGATCGGCTCGGCACCTGGCGCCGACGATGACCGTGAGGGCACGCCTTTTGCCGGGCGCGGGGGAGAACTTCTCAACAGGATGCTGGCGGCCATTGGGCTCGATCGCGACGCCATTCTTCTGACGCAGGTCATTCCCTGGCGCCCGCCAGGCAACCGTGTCGCCTCTGTCGCCGAGATGGAAATCTGCCGTCCCTTCATCGAACGCCAGATCGCCCTTGCCGAACCGAAGGTAATCCTGCTGTTCGGCAATTTCGCCGCCCGCTTCTTCTTCGGCGAGAACGACACCATTCACGGCCTGCGTGGGCAGTGGAATGAGATCGGAGCCGGGACGCTGACGATACCGGCAATCGCGACGCTGCACCCGCAGGATCTCCTGACCGCGCCGATCAACAAGCGGCTGGCTTGGAGTGATCTCCTGGCATTTCAGGCACGGCTTAAGTCGCTCGACCTGATTAGAAAATAGACAGATATTAAGTTTTGATGAAACGACCCATGCATTTCCGGCATGGCTGTATCCTATTTTGGCGCATTGCAGAATCGATGCTGCACTGCAATATATAGTCTGTCTTGGGAGGAATCTGACAGGAACCAAGGCAATGAACGCAAGTTTTCGTCCTATACATTGCGGGTTTGAAACCCTCCGTCTGGCAAGTGATCCGGCTCGCACCACGCAAGGCTACAGCCGCTTGGGCTTTGCGACCAACGAGCAGATGATCGCCCGTGGGACCGGGATCGGCGGCCGCACGACGCGGCCCTCCGCAATCTTCGTGGATTTCCAGGAATACTGAGATAAGCCCTGGGCCCGGCCTCGGGCGCGCGATCGGAGTTTTGTGATGTCTGCAGTTTTCGTTTCGCTTCTGCGCAATATCGACACGATCGAGCATATCCGCGCTGCCGTGTGCGCCGCGAAGGAGTATCAGCGCGAACTTTCTATCGCCAAGCCGGATTCGCTGGTCAAAGAAATCGCGGCGATCGCGCTTTAAGCTTGCGCCAGCACCTTGGCCGGCACACCCTCCAGTTTTGCCCGGGCAACGTGAAAGGCGTCCTCGACATAGGCGAACTTGACAGCCTGCCAGCCGCAATATTCCCTGACGAAATCGCGCGACACCCATAACTGCGTCTTCCTGGGCTCGTCGTACCAGCCAAGGCAGCCTTGTTGCACTGCCTTTGCAAAAAGGCGCTGCAGGTGCGTTCGCGACATCATGAAATCGCCGGCCAGGTTGCGCGTTTCGACGCGGCCAACGTCGAACCGATCCGTGTCGGCACCGTTAAGGTCAATTCGTGCCATGAGATGGTCCACTACCAGACCGCCCGCTTCCGTCCAAAGGAAGAGAGCAATTGGCTCCGGAGGCTCCCGCCAGGCGGTATCTTCGAGGCAGCTGCGGGCAACCAGCGGCTGGGCAATCCGAAGAAGCTCCGGATGCGCCTGCAGGTAGCCGGCGCGATCGCCGTGGTCCAACATGTCGAGGGCGGCGAGATTGGCGAGAAGCCAGCCGTACATTGCCTGATTACTGACTTCGGCCGGCTCGAAATGGCGCGGGCGGCGGCGCTCTTCGCCCGGCGCATAGGTAATGAAGCGATAGGTGAAGAGCTCTTCGATGAAGTTCAAAACCGTGTTGCGGCTCGCGACCTTGTGTTGTGTTATCAGCGTCGTCAGCGAAACTGCGGAAAAACCCGAAGAGGGATCGCCAGGATCGTACTGCATGGCGAGAGCATAGGCCGTCTGTGTGAGGAGCCAGCGTTGGTGGGAGGTGAGCAAACGGGCAAGACGCGGACCGGCTTGGAACATGCCGCGCAAGGTTCCGGCCAGATGACGGATGCTGAGCAGAAAATCAGGGTGCCGCGCCAGTTCTTCTGCCGTAAATTTCATGGGCGTCCCGCTCGCAAGCCAGCGTTCGGAGCAGCTAAGGACGGGGACCAGGATCCGGCATCAGCGACCAATCAGACATGCAAGGCTTTGAATAAATGAAGTTTCGTCATATTTAGAAACCACAATTGGGGGCCGATTGGTATCCTTAAATTTCGCGAGTGCCGTCCCGGCCGGGTAGGACAACCGGCGGGCGGATTTCTGCCTTGATCCGATCAGGGCTGCGGCGTTCCGGCTTTCCGGGCTTTGCGGCGTTCCAACCCGAGTTGATGCTCGCGGTAGATGATGAATATGCCGGCTGCGATGACGATCGCCGTTCCGACCATCATATGGACGCCCGGGACATCGCCAAACACGAAATAGGCGACAATGCCGCCAAGCAGGATCGACGTGTATTCGAACGGCGCCACTGTCGACACATCAGCGTGACGGTAGCTCTCCGTCAGAAGGATTTGCCCGACGCCGCCGCAAAAGCCTGCGCAGACCAGGAGAAACTTCGTGTTAAGATCGAGCGAGGCCCAGCCGAACGGCAGCGTCGCTAGCGAGAAGAGCGATGCGATCATCGAGAAATAGAGAACGATTGTCGCCGTCCTCTCCTCTTCGACGAGCTTGCGGACCTGGATCATCGCCATGCCGGCAAGCACAGCGGACATCAGGACGCACAACGCCCCGACTCCCTGCTCTGCCTCCATGCCGCCCTGCCTGAAAAGCGTAAGCTTGGGCCATGAGACGATGGCAACGCCTATGATACCGAAGAAAACCGCACTCCAACGGTATATTCTGACCGTCTCCCCGAGGAAGACTGCCGCGAATATGACAGCGACCAAGGGTGTCGCATAGCCGAGCGCAATCGCCTCGGGCAACGGCAGATGCAGTAGGCCGTAAAAGCCGAAGCCCATGGAAAGGATGCCGATCGTGCCCCGCTTCAGATGGCCAATCGGATTTGCCGTATAAATGGCCGCCCGCAACTGTCCGCGATAAGCAAGATAACCCATGATCGGGAAGAGCGCGAAGAAGGAGCGATAGAAGGTCACCTGGCCCGGCGCGACATCGGAACCGGCGAGCTTGATGAAGGTCTGCATGCCGAGGAAGACCACCACCGATGAGACCTTCATCAGGATTCCTCTCATCGGGTTTTCGAAAGCCGACTGCATGTCAGAAACTCGCGCACCAGTTATTTGAAGCGGGGAAATACGTCAGACTCGACGCAACATGACTGTGACAGGCGCTGCGCCCGAAGAACAGGCCAAAAGTGAAAAAAGAACCCAGCGCATTCAGCTTCCTCGCATTGAGCGCACAACTGCACAAAAAATCAGCACAGATGAGATATGCCCAAAAAAGGTTTGTTGAACATTTCAACTCTTAATCTTTTGAAAACCATAAGCTCGCATTGATTTCATCAATATCGCAGCGCCCATCTTCATGACCGCCACTTCAATTGTTGCCAGGATCACCTCCATGATGCCGCTTAAGACAAGCGATCAGACACAGCAGGCCGCAACGCCGCGTTCCATGCGCATTGTGACGGAAGGGATCGGTACCGATCTTGAGCGTTTCAGTTTAGCCAACACGCATGTGGTGAAGCAGATCAAGCTGCTGGCGATCAACGCACTGATCGAGGCCGCTCGCGCGGGCGAGACCGGCAAGGGCTTTGCCGTCGTTGCCAACGAGGTGCAGCGTCTGGCGCAGGTTGCAAGCGATATCGCGGGAAAATTCGAGAGTAACGTCCTTGGCCGCATCGGGCTGTCGCGGACGATGGCGGAATCGCTGGTGAACGAGATGGAAGGCGTGAGGTTGACGGACCTTGCGCAAACCCTCGTCCAGCTTATCGTGCGCAACCTCTTCGAACGGACGGCTGACGTGCGATGGTGGGCAACCGATACCGCATTGTGGCAGGCCCTGCAGGAGCCGGGCAGCGACAAGGCGAGATTCGCCTCCGAGCGGCTCGGCGTGATAAACCGGTTCTACACGGTCTATCTTGATCTGGTGCTGACCGATCTTTCCGGGCGTATCGTCGCCTCGGCAAATCCCGAGTTCCAGCGCAAAGTCACCAACCGTTCGCTTGCCGGCGCCGCCTGGTTCCAGGCGGCGGCGCATTGCAAGTGCGGCGACGACTACATCGTCGACGAGGTCCGCCCCAGCCCGCTGCACGACGGCCGGACCGCGCTTGTCTATGCCACCGGCGTCCGCGACGGCGGCAAAGTCGACGGGGCGATCGTCGGGACGCTCGGTGTCTATTTCGACTGGCAGAGCCAGGGGCAGGCGATCGTCGACAAAGAGGCCAACCTGCCGCCGCAGGTCGCGGAAAAGACGACCGTCATGCTACTCGATGGCGCAAGCAGGATCATCGCCGCAAGCAATCCGGCGCTTCTCTTCACGCACTTCGCGCTGCAAAATCAGACAGGCCAATCCCGCGGCAGCTACTACGACAACAACGGATCGATCGTCGCCTTTGCGAAGACCTTGGGATACGAAGACTATGACGGTCTCGGGTGGCACGGCGTCGTCGTCCAGAAGACAGAAGACGATGCTGCCATAAGGGCCGCGCTCAATCTCAGATAGTGCACACTCGTCCGCTGGTCATCCAAGCATCTCCGCCAATTGCGGCCATCAAAACTTGCACTCCCTCCATTTCGCTTTAAGTTTAGTTCAGACTTTAATGTGATGATGCTGCAAAACCTACGGCAGAGCATTCGCGTCTGTCCCAGCCCATATCGATAAAGGTCTTCAGGGAACACTATGCGTACAGACACGGGCCAGGTCATCAATCTGGCAGACTACCGCCCCACCGATTTCGTTCTCGAACGCGTGGACCTGACCTTCGAGCTTGATCCCACAGAAACCAAAGTCGAAGCGCGATTGATCTTCCATCGCCGCGAAGGTGCCGATCCGAAGGCGCCGCTTGTTCTCGACGGCGACGAGCTTTCACTTTCCGGCCTGCTGTTCGACCAGATGGAAATGCCAGCGGAGCAATATACGGCGACAGCCGATAGCCTGGTCGTCTACAACCTTCCTGCAGCCGACCCCTTCGAACTGACGATCTCGACGATCATCAATCCGCAAGCCAATACCCAGCTGATGGGCCTCTACCGCACCGGCGGCATCTACTGCACCCAATGCGAGGCCGAGGGCTTCCGCCGCATCACCTATTTCCCAGACCGTCCGGATGTCCTGGCGCCCTATACTGTCAACATCATCGCCGACAAGGCCGCCAATCCGCTTCTGCTTTCCAACGGCAACTTCCTCGGCGGCGCCGGCTATGGCGAAGGCAAGCATTTCGCGGCCTGGTTCGATCCGCATCCGAAGCCGAGCTATCTCTTCGCGCTCGTCGCCGGCGATCTCGGCGTCATCGAGGACACGTTCACGACGATGTCCGGCCGGGAGGTCGCACTGAAGATCTATGTCGAGCACGGCAAGGAGCCGCGTGCTGCCTATGCCATGGACGCCCTGAAGCGCTCCATGAAGTGGGACGAGGAGGCCTTCGGACGCGAATACGATCTCGACATCTTCATGATCGTCGCCGTTTCCGACTTCAACATGGGGGCGATGGAGAACAAGGGCCTCAATATCTTCAACGACAAATACGTTCTCGCCGATCCGGAAACCGCAACCGATGCCGACTACGCCAATATCGAAGCAATCATCGCACATGAATATTTCCACAACTGGACCGGCAACCGCATTACCTGCCGCGACTGGTTCCAGCTCTGCCTCAAGGAAGGCCTGACCGTCTATCGCGACCATGAATTCTCGTCCGATCAGCGCTCGCGTCCCGTCAAGCGCATTGCCGAGGTCCGGCATCTGAAGTCGGAACAGTTCCCGGAAGACGCCGGCCCTCTCGCCCACCCGGTTCGTCCGACGAAGTATCGGGAAATCAATAACTTCTATACGACAACGGTTTACGAGAAGGGCAGCGAAGTCACCCGCATGATCGCCACCTTGCTGGGCAAGGAGACCTTCAAGAAGGGCATGGACATCTATTTCGATCGCCATGACGGACAGGCGGTCACGATCGAGGATTTCGTCAAGTGCTTCGAGGATGCGAGCGGCCGCGACCTTGCACAGTTCTCGCTTTGGTACCACCAGGCCGGCACGCCGCTCGTCACCGCCTCCGGCAGCTACGATGCGACCGCCAAGACCTTCAGCCTGTCACTGGAGCAGATGGTTCCGGCGACGCCGGGCCAAACCGACAAGAAGCCGATGCATATCCCGCTCAGCCTTGCCCTCTTCGGCGAGAACGGCGGCAAGATCGAGCCGGCCTCCGTCGAGGGAGCCGAATTTACCGGAGAGGTGCTGCATCTCATCGGCAGAACGCAGACTGCCGTTCTCCATGGAATCGGATCTCGGCCGGTCGTTTCGATCAACCGCAGCTTTTCGGCGCCGATCAACCTGCATCTCGACCAAAGCCCCGCCGACCTCGCGCTGCTCGCCCGTCACGAGACGGACCATTTCGCTCGCTGGCAGGCGCTGACCGATCTGGCGTTGCCGAACCTGCTGAAGGCAGCGCGCGATGCCCGTGAAGGCAAAGCGGTTGCCTGCGAACAGACCTCCATCGATGCACTGCTTCATGCTGCCGCCGACGAGAGCCTTGAGCCCGCCTTCCGCGCCCAGGCGCTCGCCCTGCCGAGCGAATCCGACATCTCCCGCGAACTCGGCAGCAACAACGATCCGGACGCGATCCATGCCGGGCGCCAGGCCGTCATGAAGCAGATTGCAGATCGTGGCATCGCAATCTTTACCGGCCTCTTCGAGAAAATGACAACGCCGGGCGACTTCAGCCCTGACGCAAAGAGCGCTGGCCGCCGGGCGCTGCGCAATGCGGCGCTGACCTACCTTTCCTATGTGGAAAATGGCCCAGCACGCGCCAAGGCTGCGTTCGACGCCGCCAACAACATGACCGAGCGGCTGCACGCGCTGACGGTCCTGGCTCACCGCTTTCCCGAAAGCGATGAAGCGATCACCGCTCTTTCAACATTCCGGGACCATTTCGCGGAGAACGCCCTTGTCATCGACAAGTGGTTCTCCGTGCAGGCAACCATCCCTGGCCCCAGCGCGCTCGACCGGGTCCGCAAGCTGATGGAAAGTCCACTCTTCAAGCGCACCAATCCGAACCGCGTTCGCGCCCTTGTCGGCACGTTTGCCTTCACCAATCCCACCGGCTTCGGCCGGGCCGATGGCGAAGGCTATCGATTCCTGGCGCGCGAGATTCTCGATATCGACCAGCGTAATCCGCAGCTTGCCGCCCGCATCCTCACATCCATGCGTTCATGGCGGTCGCTGGAGCCGGTGCGCGCTGGTTTGGCCCGGGCTGCCCTGACGGAGATCGAACACGCACCGGCGCTTTCGACGGACGTGCGCGACATCGTCGAGCGCACGTTGAAGGGGTGATTTGCTCGCCACAGGCGCCGCGCGACCCTGCGGCGCTTCGAAACGTCTCGGCGAAAAATCAGCACTTATAGATAGTTAACAGATTTTTACCTTTCCCTCTGGACACGGCGAATCAGTAATGATTCATTGAGTGAGGTTCGAGCGAGCGGCGCTGCGAATCGCACGAGGGATCAAGGCTAGTGATGATGAACGTGCGGCGGGCAACTGCGGCCGGAGGGCGGCTGCGGGTTGATTTTGAGGGGCTTCGTGCCTGGCACGGCAATGCCTCCAACCGCACCGCGGCGATCTCCAAGCCGATAGCAAACCGCCTTCCGCACACCGAAGTCATCCTAAAGCGCGCCATCCCGGCACTGATCGTGGCCTTTCTTGCCGTCGTCGCAGCCTCGCATCTTTTCGGGATGATGTCGGAATATGCCCGCATGGGCGCAGCCGCCCGGCATGCGACCGCACTTTCGGCCGCGACCGCCGCGGCCGTATTTGCCGATTCCAGCGATCTCTTCGACAACGGCAGAGCCGCCGAAGCCCAAGCGAAACTTGCGAAATTCCTGCCACAGGACCGTCTCGGCAGCGGCTCCTTCATTCTGCTCGTGCAGACGAGCGGCAAAGTCTTCGCCGCGTCCACCGCGGGCCTTGCCTATGTCGGATCGAATGCCGGCGATTTCTTTCCCGAGGTTTCGGCCATCCGCCGCTTCGGGGATCGGGCCGGCGTCATTGAGACGACGATCAGCGGCAATCCGCATTACGCCGAAATCACCCTGGTCGGCAGCACCGGCGGCTATATCATCGCAGCAACCTCGCTGGACGAGGTCGGCAGGCTCTGGCGCGAAGAGCTGACGCTCAACGTGACGCTGTTTGCCGGCATTTCTTCGATCTTGCTGGTGATCCTTTACGCCTACTACATGCAGGTCAAGCGCGCCCGGGACGCCGACGAGATCTTCGTCGAATCAAACCAACGCGTCGAGACAGCACTTTCGCGCGGCCGCTGCGGGCTTTGGGATTTCGATTTCGACAGCCGCGAATTCTTCTGGTCGCGTTCGATGTACGGCATGCTCGGCCTGCCGGCTTCCGACAAATCGATTTCCTTCGGCGACGCGGCACGGCTGATGCATCCCGAAGACGGTGGGCTGCACGAAATCGCGCGCTCGATCGCCAAGGGCAGTTCCGGCCAGGTCGACCAGATCTTCCGCATGCGCCATGCCGGCGGCCACTATGTGTGGATGCGCGCGCGCGCCCAGATGATCCGCAGCAATTCTGGCCGCGTCCACATGATCGGCATCGCGATGGACGTGACCGAGCAGCATCGCCTCGCGCAGCGCTACGCCGAGGCCGACCAGCGCCTTGCGGATGCGATCGAATGCACGTCGGAAGCCTTCGTTCTCTGGGACAAGAATGACCGCCTGGTGATGTGCAACGCCCACTTCCAGCAGGCCTACGGACTCCCCGACAGCGTCCTCGTTCCGGGCACCGAGCGCAGCGTGGTCAACGCCGCAGCCGCCCGGCCGGTCATCGAGCGCCGCATGGCGAATGCCGATGGCGCCGGCCATTCGCGCACGACCGAGGTCCAGCTTGCCGACGAGCGCTGGCTGCAGATCAACGAACGCCGCACCCGCGACGGCGGCATGGTTTCGGTCGGTACCGACATTACGCTTCTGAAGCGCAACCAGGAGCGCCTGCGCGAATCCGAGCGGCGTCTCATCGCGACCATCGGCGACCTCAAGTCATCGCGTCAGACGCTCGAAAGTCAGAAAGCCGCTCTTTCGGTCGCAAACGCCAACTACCAGGCCGAGAAGGAACGCGCGGAAGCGGCGAACAGGGCGAAGTCGGAATTCCTTGCCAACATGTCGCATGAGCTGCGCACGCCGCTCAACGCCATCCTCGGCTTTTCCGAAATTCTACAAAACCAGATGTTCGGCCCCCTCGGTTCACTGAAATACGACGAGTATGCCCGCGACATCCATGACAGCGGCAAGCACCTGCTCAACGTCATCAACGATATCCTGGATATGTCGAAGATCGAGGCAGGGCACATGAAATTACACCGCGAGAAGATCGATCTTGCGCCGCTGATCGAGGAAAGCCTGCGCTTCACCGCCATTCCGGCGGCTCAGAAGAACATCGTCATCGAGCAGCGCGTTTGTGATGGCATGACGCTGACGGCAGACCGCCGCGCCATGAAACAGATCCTCCTCAACCTTCTCTCCAATGCGGTGAAGTTCACCAACGACGGCGGCCGTATCGCGCTGCGCACCCGCCGCGATGCGGCAGGCGTCGTCGTCACGATCGCCGACACCGGGATCGGCATCCCGCACGAAGCGCTCACCAAGATCGGCCAACCTTTCGAGCAGGTTCAGAGCCAATATGCCAAGAGCAAGGGCGGTTCCGGCCTCGGCCTCGCCATCTCCCGCTCGCTCACGGCACTTCACGACGGCAAGATGCGCATCCGTTCGCGTGAGGCGATCGGCACCGTCGTCTCGTTCCGCATTCCGGACGGAGCGCGTTAGGAATTCACAGTCGTCTGGAATATCTTCCGGACAGCCTTCGAAAGCCGTTTGACCTCGCCTTCAAGCGTCTTGACGTCCGGGCAATCCCCTGCCCTGCACACCAGTTCGGTCAGCCCGGACGGCGCCTCGGCGGGATTGAAAGGCCCATCGATGCAAAGCCGGATCAGCTGCGACAGCTCCGTATAGAGCGAGAACGCCTCCAGGCAAAGGTCGAGGTCGGCCGCCGGCATGAGCTTCGCCCCGAGCGTCTTCAGCGCCTCACCCGTATTCATCCCGCCGATCTTCGCCGTGACGTTCCTGGCCGGCGCGATCAGCGCCAGATATTGGGCGATGAATTCGATATCGATCACGCCGCCCGCGATAAGTTTCAGATCCCAGATGCCATCCGGCGCTTTCTCCTTGTCGATAAGTTCGCGCATCTCAGCGACGTCGCGGCTCACCTTTGCGGCATCGCGTCTCTTTGAGAGCACATCGCGGATAATCTGCTCCGCTTCGCTCATCAGGCTGTGATCACCACAGATCAAACGGGCGCGGCTAAGCGCCATATGCTCCCATGTCCACGCCTCGTCGCGCTGGTATTTCTCGAAAGACCTGATGCGCGTGGCGACCGGACCCTTATTTCCCGAGGGGCGAAGCCGCATGTCCACTTCGTAGAGAACGCCTTCGGCGGTCGGCGCCGAGAACGCCGCGATCAGCCGCTGCGTCATGCGGGTAAAGTAACGCGCGGCATCCAATGGCCTCCCGCCGTCGGATTCGGAAGCGGCATCGTCATAGTCGTAGAGCAGGATGAGATCGATGTCGGAGCCCGCCGTGAGCTCGAAGCTGCCAAGCTTGCCCATGCCGGCAATGGCGACCTTGCCGCCGGGAAAATCGCCGTGCGCCGCCCGCATTTCCTGCCTGACCGCATCGAGCGCGGCCTCGATCGCAAGGTCGGCCAGATGGGTGAAGGCGCGCGCTCCCATCAGCCCGTTGATGGCGCCGGTCAAGAGCCGGATGCCGATCAGGAAGCGCTGCTCGGCCGCAAAGATGCGCAGCCGGTCCAGGACCTCCTCGTAGTGGCCCGCCTGAGCCAGCGATGCCTTCAAACGTTCGCCGAGATAGTCACGCGTCGGCAGCTCCGCCATCAGTCCCGGATCGAGCATGCCGTCGAAGACGTGCGGCTTGGCGGCGATCACGTCTGCAAGCTTTGGCGCCGAGGACATGATGTTGACGATCAGCGAAAGCAGCGCCGGATTGCTGCCGAGCAGGGAGAAAAGCTGAATACCGGCCGGCAGGCCGGAAATGAAGCTGTCGAAGCGCAGCAGCGCTTCGTCAGCTCGCTTGCTTTCGCCGAAGACGCGAAGCAGCTCCGGCGCGAGCTCCGTCAGCCGCTCCCGTGCTTCGACGGATTGCGTCGCGCGATAGCGGCCGTAATGCCAAGTGCGGATAATGCGGGAAATATCGGACGTACGCTTGAAGCCGAGCTTCTTCAGCGTCTCCAGCGTATCCGGATCGTCGGCCTGGCCCGTGAACACCAGATTTCCGGTATCGGTCGACAGCCTGGTCTCCTGCTCGAAGAGCCGCGCATAGCGCCGCTCCACGGTCCGCAGCACCTCCACCAACCGCTCAGCAAAACTTGGCGTATCCGTAAAGCCCATCATGAAGGCAATGCGCTTCAGATCGGCCTCTGTTTCCGGCAGCAAATGCGTCTGCTCGTCGCGCACCATCTGGATGCGGTGTTCCACATCGCGGAGAAACCAGTAGGCCTCCGTCAGTTCATCGCGCGTTTCTGCATCGATCCATTTCGCCTTGGTCAGTTCGGCAAGCGTTTCCTCCGTGCCGCGGCTGCGCAGCGCGGGCATGCGCCCGCCGGCGATCAGCTGTTGGGTCTGCACGAAGAATTCGATCTCGCGGATGCCGCCGCGACCGAGCTTGACATTGTGCCCTTTGACCGCAATCGCGCCGTGGCCCTTGTGCGCGTGGATCTGCCGCTTGATCGAGTGGATGTCTGCGATCGCCGCATAGTCCAGATATTTGCGGAAGACGAAGGGCGCAAGGCCGCGCACGAACCCCTCTCCCGCCTTCATATCCCCGGCAACGGGCCGCGCCTTGATGAAGGCTGCCCTCTCCCAATTCTGACCGCGCCCCTCATAGTAGATCATCGCGGCATCGACCGGGATCGCAAGCGGCGTCGAGCCGGGATCGGGACGCAGGCGCAGATCGGCACGGAAAACATATCCGTCGGCCGTCCGCTCCTGAAGGATTCGCACCAGCCGCCGCATCATCCGCGGAAAGATGTCGATCGCATCATCCGGATCAGGCACGATGCCGGCATGCTCGTCGAAGAAAACCACAAGATCGATATCGGACGAATAGTTCAGTTCCGATGCGCCGAGCTTTCCCATCCCGAGCACGACCAGACCGGAACCTTCGCTCGGATTTTCGGCGTCCTTCAATTGCAGTTTGCCGGCCTCATGGGCAGACAGCAGCAGATGGTCGATCGCGGCTTTAACCGAGGCTTCGGCCAGAGCGCTCAGCCAAGCCGTCGTCTGCCGCCCGTCGAAGAGACCAGCGAGATCGGCGAGAGCGACGAGAAACGCCATTTTCCGCTTGATGATCCGCAATCGGCTCATGACCGCAGATTCGGCAGGAGAAATCCCGTCTTCGGGCTTCCAGCAGTCGCGCGCCTCAGCGATCAGCACTTCGATCTGCGGCTCGACCGGCGATGAAATCGCAGCAGCGAGAACCGCATTGTCGATATTGGCAATCTCGCGAAGATAGGGCGAAAGCGTCAGTACCGCAGCGATGAAGTCGGATAGCGGACCACCTGCCTTCAGCATCGCCGCGACCGCCGGTTCGTGTCTGCCGATATCCTGAAGGTCGACCTGCGCCAGCTTGAGTTCGGATTGGTTCAACGGGCGCAATAGACCGCCACCCACATCCTTCAGGTTATGTGTCGATTTCGTCAGCATTTCACCTCCCGGTGCGGCCGCGCCCGTAATCAGCGCTGCCATATGTGCCCCTAACCTAGGGTGACAATCCGGGGCGGCCAACCCTAAGCAGGCTTGATGGGAAAAATCACGCTGACGGTAAGGCCACGGCCGTCTTCTTTTTCCGGATCTGTATCGGAAAGCTCCAGCGTGCCGCCATGCAGTTCCATCACCGCCTCGACCAGCGAAAGGCCGAGCCCCGTGCCCGGCTTGGACCGGCTCTCGTCAAGCCGCACGAAGCGCTTGACGACATCCACGCGCTTGTCGGCGGGAATGCCCGGCCCGTGGTCGGCGACCGAAAGGCAAATGCCGTCAGGCCGGCGCAGCAGCTTCAGGCTGATTTCACCGCCCTTGGCACCCCCGGAGTATTTGATCGCGTTGTCGATCAGATTGAAGATCGCCTGGCCGATCAATTCACGGTTGCCTTGGATGGATATGCCGGGTTCGATGCTGGATGTCAGCACCAGTCCGGCCTCATCCGCAACCGGCTCGTAAAGTTCGGCGCTGTCGGCAACAATCGTTGAAAGCTCGATTGGTGACATCTCCGCGGCGACAGAACCCGCTTCCACGCGCGAGATCATCAAAAGCGCATCGAAGGTTCGGATCAATTGATCGGATTCCGAGATGATCCCATCCAGAGCCAGGCGGCGCTGATCCTCATTGGCCGTGTCAATCGCATCAGCGGCCTTGTTGCGCAGACGCGTCAGCGGCGTCTTGAGGTCGTGAGCAATATTGTCGGAAACCTGCCGCAGGCCCTCGTTCAGCTTTTCGATGCGCTCCAACATCGTGTTCAGCGAAACCGACAGGCGGTCGAACTCGTCACCCGAACCACCGACCGGCAGGCGCTGCGAGAGGTCCCCCGCCATGATCTTCTTGCTTGCGGCGGACATGCGGTCGATCCGCTTCAGCGCGTTGCGGCCGATGCCAAACCAGATGATGATGGCGCCGAGGCCCATGATCGCAAGCGCGATCATCAGCGCCTGGCGCACCAGCACGCGGAAGCGCTCGGGCTCGCCGAGATCGCGGCCGACGAGAATGCGCAGGCCGTTGTCGAGGACGAAGATATTGGCGATCGCCATGTGGCGGCGGTCGATCCCGCTGTCGGCGTAACGTCGATAGAAGAAGGGAACTGAGGTCCAACCGGTTTCCTCAAAGACGCCCGGCTGCACCGAGGCGACGTTGCCCGCAAGGATATCGCCCGACGGGCCGGCGATGACATAGAGATTGGCGCCCGGCTGGCGCGTGCGGCGCTCCATCGCGCGCAGCAGCGCGTTCATGCCCCCCAGATCATACGCACGCCGGACCACATCGACTTCTTGCTGGACGGCCTCGCGGATCTGCCCGCTGAGCAGCCGCTGCGACATCGCCGTCACGTAGAAGACGAGCGTTGCGGCACAGATTGCGAAAAGCAGGATATAAAGGGCCGAAAGGCGGACTGCGGTGGACTTGAAGAGAACCCAAAAACGGCTCATCCCTCGTCCTTGATCATGTATCCCGCACCGCGGATCGTCTTCAGCAGCGGCCGGCTGAAGTCCTTCTCGATCTTCGAGCGCAGGCGCGAGACATGCACGTCGATGACGTTCGTCTGTGGATCGAAATGGTAATCCCAGACATGCTCGAGCAGCATGGTGCGCGTGACGACCTGCCCGGCATTCTTCATCAGATATTCGAGTAGGCGGAATTCGCGCGGCTGCAGCGGGATTTCCTTGCCGCCGCGTCGGACTTCATGGGAAAGCCGGTCGAGTTCGAGGTCGCCGACGCGGTAGACCACGTCCTGCTCCGGCGTCCCCTTGCGGCGGCCGAGCACTTCGACACGGGCGAGAAGCTCGCTGAACGCATAGGGCTTCGGCAGATAGTCGTCGCCGCCGGCGCGAAGGCCGGTCACGCGGTCATCGACCTGCCCCAGGGCGGAAAGAATGAGAAGCGGCGTATGAACGCCCTTACGCCGCAACTCGCTGATGACGGAGAGCCCGTCGCGGCGCGGCAGCATGCGGTCGATAACGATCACGTCGTAGGTGTTTTCGGACCCCATGAAGAGCCCGCTTTCGCCGTCGCTTGCATGATCGGCGATGATGCCCGCCTCGCGAAAGGCCTTCGTGAGGTAGGCCGCGGCTTCAAGATCGTCTTCGATGATGAGAATCTTCATCCGGCCGACATTACCTGCCGGTTGCGTTTGGGCAAGGCTCAAAGCGTCATCCTGTTGCAGTGGGGTCATCGCCATCGTCCTTGAAAAGGATGGAGAAAGGGAGCCGCGCGGAGGTTGGATCGCGGCTCCCCTTTTTTGGCCAAGGTGGGAGGGTTAGCCTTGGCCGTTGATCGGCAGCGCAACGAAGCGGCTGCCTTCCTGGGACTGGATCTGGAAGAGAGCCCGGGTGCGTCCGTCCTTCTTCGCCTGGTTCAGAACCTTGACGACATCATCGGCGGTCGAGACCTGCTGGTTGTTCACCGAGGTGATCTTTTCGCCTTGCTTGATGCCCTTGTCGGCAGCATCCGAATCCGCGTCGATGCCAGTGATCGTCAGGCCCTTGCCGTCATCTGAGGGGCCGACCGTCAGGCCGAGATCGGCAAGCGCCTTCTCGGATGCCGGTGCCTCAGGCTGCGGTGCCGGACCGCCATTGTCGTCGTTGGAAGCGTCCTTCTGGTCAATCGGCAAGGTGCCGAGTTCAACGGTGAGGGACTGAGCCTTGCCGTCGCGCCAGACCGACACTTCGACCTTGCTGCCAGGCTGCATGGCGCCGATTCGGCGGCTGAGATCGCGGGCATCCTTGACCGTTTCGCCATTGACGGCAGTAACGACGTCGCCAGCCTTCATGCCCGCCTTCTGGCCCGGCGTTCCATCTTGAGCCGAGACGACCAGCGCGCCGTTGGCTTCCGAAAGGCCGAGCGAATCGGCGATGTCCTTGGTAACCGGCTGGATTTGTACGCCGAGATAGCCGCGCGAAACCGTACCGTCCTTCATCAGGTCGGCAACGACGTCTCTGGCGGTCGAAGCCGGGATCGCGAAGGCGATGCCGACGCTGCCGCCCGACGGCGAGAAGATCGCGGTGTTGATGCCGACCACCTGGCCGCTGAGGTTGAAGGTCGGACCACCGGAGTTGCCGCGGTTCACGGCGGCGTCCACCTGCAGGTAGTCGTCATAAGGACCGGAGCCGATATCGCGGCCACGGGCCGAAATGATGCCTGCCGTTACCGTGCCGCCGAGACCGAACGGATTGCCGACCGCCACGACCCAGTCACCGACGCGGACATTATTGTCGTCAGCCCAGTTGACATAGGTGAACTTGCGGCCCTTGCCGTCAACCTTGAGTACGGCAAGGTCCGTGCGCGGGTCCCGCCCGATCAGCTTGGCGTCAAACTCGGTCCCGTCGGTCATGACGGCAACGAAGGCCGAGCCGTCGGAAACGACGTGATTGTTGGTGACGACATAGCCGTCCTCGGAAATGAAGAAGCCGGAGCCCTGCGCGACTGGGCGCAGGCGGCCCTTGCCATCCGGCGGGCCAAACCTTCTGTTGGGACCGCCCTGCGGACCGTTCGGGCCTTGTTCGCCGAACTGCCTGAAGAAGCGCTTCAGCGGGTGGTCGTCGGGAAGATCGTCGAAACCGCGGCCGTTGAAATCGAACGCGAAGCCGTCGGTGCTGTCGGAGGCCGGATTGATGCGGGATTCAACGCGAACGGAAACGACGGCCGGGGAAACGGCGTCGACGACATTCGCAAAGCTCGGGACCGACGGAGCTTGAACATTGACGGCTTCGGCGTAGGAACGCGTGATCTCAAGCGGCACACCGGTTGCAAACACGGCGGCAGCGAGACCTGCGACAGTGGACGCCTTCAGCATCGTTTTGAGGGAGGGGGTCTTGAACATTTTAGGCACCTTCTCTTCTTCTTCTCTTCGTCCCGGCCAATGCCGGATCGGTCGATGGATGAAGATATAGGATGCCGCACCTTACTGCGAACTGTCCGCATAATGAAAAATTCGTAATGTAGGGCCAAACGCTGTATAAATTTCAGTGCCCGAGGCAACCTCGACGGGTTGAGGCGCCGTACTTCTTGCTCCCTTAGATATATTCATGATATCTTAAATATTCTTCCACTCCGACGAGGATGCCTTGCGGCAGGGTCATGCGATGAGGGTTGTCGGAACATCTGCGTTGAGTGTCTTGCTTGGGATCTCGCTCGCCTGGGCTGGTCCTCTGCACGATGCGGCAAGAGACGGCAATCGCGAACATGCCGGCCAGCTTATCGATCAGGGCGCGAATATCGCCGAGCCGGATGCGGCAGGAGAGCCGCCTCTACTGATCGCGGCACTTGCCGGAAACAAGGATATCGTCGCACTTCTGCTCGAAAAAGGCGCCGATATCGAGATCAGAAACAAGGGCGGGCTGACGGCGTTGCACGCGGCCGCCTATGGCGGGCACCTCGATGTCGTTGAACTGCTCGTATCGAAGGGTGCGCTGATCAATGATGAAAAGAATTTCTACCATATGTCGCCGCTTCATGCTGCGGCCGAAGAAGGTCATGCCGATGTCGTCGCCTTTCTCGTCGCGCACAAGGCAAACATAGAGGCAAAGGAACGCAACGGCTACACGCCGTTGACGCAGGCCGGATGGCGATCCCACTGGGATGCCGCAGACCTGCTGTTGAAAGCGGGCGCTGTTTGCCAGCAGGCCGACCTGGTCGGCGACTGGCTGTACGGCGAGTGCACGAAGCGGAAATAACGCTTGCTGCATCTCATCGCCCGAACTGGGAGAATGGACAAGATGTCATATCGCAAGCAGACAGGCAGCCCTGCCGCCTATATTATCGCTGGCGCCGCGATCCTCTTGGCGTTTACGCAACCGGCAGCGGCGGAAGAGCCGGTGAATACCGGCTATTTCGGGGACGTGGCGATCAAGGGCTACGATCCGGTGGCCTATTTCACCGAGAACAAAGCCGTGGAAGGATCTCCGGTCTACTCGTATCGCTGGCTGGGTGCCGAATGGCATTTCACCAGTTCCGAAAACCGCGACCGCTTTATTGCCGAACCCGGCAAATATGCGCCTCAATACGGCGGATATTGCGCTGACGGCGTTTCCTTCGGAACCGTCACGACCAATATCGACCCGAAGGCATGGCGGATCATCGATGGTAAGCTCTATCTGAGTTACGATCCCGGTGCCGCGGAAGGCTTCGAAAAGAAGCCGACCAAGGTCGTCGACTCCCAAAAGCACTGGTCGGAGGTGCAGAGCACCCTGATTTCCGACAAGGTGAGCAAGGACTGGCAGCATATGTCGGCCAAGTGAATTCACGGCGTTAGCGAGAAGAACTTCAGCGCCTGCGGGGTTACGTGAACATACTGGGCGCCGCCTTGTCCGGCGTCCTTGTTTCTGTAAACCTGCCCGCACACCATGCGATCGAGAAAATAGCCGCCGAACCGCTCGCAGAGCCTGTTTCCCTGCACCTCCACCGTGCCGGTGATGTTGGTATTGGCGCTGCGGTAAGCGGTATTGCCCGCCTTGTCGAAATACTGGACGAACACCGTTCCGTTTTTGTGTTTTCCGCTCCATGTCTTGTCGCTGATCAGGTTGTGCAAGGCGTCTGCATCAAGCTGATCAGCTTCCGAACCGTCGAACCCAAAGGGCCATTCCGGAATCCCGGCCGCGCGCAATCCCGCCAGATGATGCTCCAGGTCGTCTTCGCGCCAGTAGTCGTAGAGATAATTGTAGTAGGTAAGGTTGGCGTCCGGAAACAGTTCCAGAAGCTTGGCCTTTTCCTGGGCGCCGCGAACCCGGTCCCCTTCATACGCATAGGCTGCCGTCAGGTACTCGCGCGCAGGCTCTGCGTTTGGCAGCGCATCCCGCGCCGCCTCGATGAGCGGAATTGCGCGCCTGTTGTCCCGCGCGGTGTAAAAGACGATTCCGGCCAGCAGCCGGAAGCTCGACGGTGGAGCGGGATCGAGCCGCAAAGCCTTTTCCATCTCAGCGATTGCTTCGTCGTGACTACCCGTATGGACGAGGATCAAAGCCAGGTTGCCGAAGGCCTCCGCACTGTTGGGCTGCGCCTGCACCGCCCGGTTTGCCGACTCCCGCGCTTCCGCGGCCCGGCCGTCAACCAGCTGCAGCAGGGCGAGAACGGTGTGGGCGCGCGCATTGTCGGGGTCGAGCTTGAGCGCTTGTCCGGCCGCATCATAGGCAATCTTGCGCGCCACCGCCGCCGACCAGAGAAAGTTGTAGTCGTTACGCCAGACGTCGACGGCAACGCGCGCAATGCCGGCATGCGCATCAGCAAAGTTCGGATCGAGATCGATCGCCTTCTGATAATAGGACAGCGTGCGACGATAGGTTTCCACGTCGCTGTAGGCGAGACCCTCCTGCTCCGCCCGCATGTAGTAATCGTAGGCTTCCAGATTGTCGCTCGGTATCCGCTCCAGCTGGGTACGCTCGCCCTCGCTGAGTTCCACTGCAAGCGCGGAGATGATCCTGCCGGTGACGTCGTCCTGAATTGCGAATAGATCGGCATATTGGCGGTCGTAGCGCTCGGCCCAAACCGAAAGCCCGCTCAGCGCGTCGATCAGCTTGACGTTGATCCGCAGCCGCGGCCCCGCGCGCTGCAACGTGCCTTCGAGCACGTAGTGGACGCCGAGTTCCGCCGCGACATCCTGAATCTTGCCTGCACCGTTCTGAATGGCAAATACCGAATGCCTGGCGATGACGAAGAGTCCCGAAACCTTGGACAGCTCCGTGATCAGGTCGTCGGTCAGCCCCTGGGCCAGATGATCCTGCTCCGTATCACCGCTGACATTGATGAACGGCAACACCGCCACCGAAGGTTTGTCCGGCAGGGGATAGGCGAAGCGCTCGACCAGCGTTGGCGTCAGGCCAAGCTCCCACGGCTGCCACCAGTAGGCTGTGGCAGCGGCCAAAAGCAGGACGGCAATGGCAGCCGCTAGGCCGGCAGGCATCCTCAACAGACGCTTGACGCTTCTAGGTAATATCTGGGCTTTATTCGGTTCCAGTACGACCTGGTAGACGCGGATCGGCTCGACGATGCCCTTCACTTTTTGTCTGCCAAGCGAGGAGTAGCCGACATCAAGCTTGGTTTTTACCTGATCGTAAGTCGTGCCGGAGATCGCAATCCCTCCCGGCTCGGCCAGCGCCTGTATGCGGTCTGCGATATTGACGCCATCACCCTGAATGTCGTCGCCTTCGACAATGATGTCTCCAAGGTTGACGCCGATGCGGAAATCGAGCCGCAACGCTCCATCGCCGGATGCTTTTCGCAATGCCTTCTCGCGCTGTACGTCCATTGCGCAATGCAAGGCGTCGACAACGCTGTGAAATTCAACAAGCAGGCCGTCGCCCATGGTCTTCACAAGCCGGCCGTGATGTTCGGTGATCTTGGGCAGGAAGATGTCGTCCATGTCCGCCTGAAAGCAGCGACGCGTGCCCTCTTCGTCGATCTGGCTCAAACGGCTGTAACCGGCGACGTCAGCGATCAGAATTGCTGCAAGACGGCGCTCCATGTCTTCCCCGCATGCTGCGATGGCTCCCGGGCGCGCATCTTACCGCAGGTTGATTGGCGAAGCCATTATGCTGTCAGCAAGATGCGGGTGTGATCATTTGCCGAGCAGTTCGTCGAGCTTTGCCTGCTCCTCCGCAGTCAGAGGGCTACCGGTCGGCTTTCCCGCATGCCGCCGCGCGAAGACCAGGAGCGAGATGCCACCTACGATGATTAGGAGCACTGGTGCACCCCAAAGCAGGACGGTTCTGGTGCTGAGCCTTGGCTTCAGCAGCACGAATTCGCCGTAGCGCGAGACGATGTAGCTCAGCACCTCCTCGTCGGTGTCGCCATCGGTGATGCGCTCGCGCACCAGCAGCCTGAGGTCCTTGGCAAGGTCGGCATTGGAATCGTCGATCGACTGGTTCTGGCAGACCATGCAGCGCAGTTCAGCCGACAGCGCCCGGGCACGCGCCTCGAGCGCCGGGTCGGCCAGCACCTCGTCGGGATTGACGGCAAAGGCTGGTGCTGCAGAAAGACACAGCGCGATGGCGAGGAGGATCGGCCGGATCATTGCGCCGCCTCCAGGACCGGTTTTGCCGGTTTTGCCTTGCGGCGCGGGGCGCCGACGCGCAGCCGCCGGTCGGAAAGCGACACGAAGCCACCCCCCGCCATCAGCAGCGTCCCGCCCCAGATCAACAGGATGAACGGCTTCCACCAGATGCGCACGACGATGCCGCCGTCCCTGGTCGGATCGCCGAGCGACACGTAGAGCTGGCTTGCCCCGAAGGTCAGGATACCGGCTTCCGTCGTCGGCATCTGCCGGGCGGCATAAAGACGCTTCGCCGACCAGGTCTCGGCGACCTCGGCGCCGCCGCGCCGCACCGTGAAGTGTCCGCGCTCCTCGCTATAGTTCGGCCCTTTCGCCGGCCTCAGACCGTCGAAGGAAAGCGTGTAGCCACCAGCCTCGGTGGTCTCGCCCGGCTTCATCTCGAGCACATGCTCGGTCGAAAAGGCCGACACCGCAACGATGCCGATGACGCTGACGCCAAGTCCGGCATGCGCAAGTGCGGTGCCGAAGGCCGAGCGCGGCAGGCCTGTCAGCCGCTTCCAGGCGACATGCGCCTTCACCTTGCCGATGCCGGCGCGGTACCAGAGGTCGGCAGCCGCACCTGCGACCAGGAACAGTCCGGCCGCCAGCCCGAGCACCGACAGCACCGGCCCGCCGTGCTCGATGTAGAAGACAGCGAGTGCCGCGGCAAAGGCAATCCCTGCCACGACATAGAGCCGCTGCAGCACGCCCAGAAGATCGCCGCGCTTCCAGGCAAGCAGCGGCCCGAACGGCACGGCGACGAGCAACGGTGCCATCAACAGCCCGAAGGTCATGTTAAAGAACGGCGCGCCAACCGAGATCTTGTCGCCGGTGAGCGTCTCCAGAAGCAGCGGATAGAGCGTCCCGGTCAAGACGGTGCCGCAGGCAACCGTCAGGATCAGGTTGTTCAGCACCAGGGCGCCTTCGCGCGAGACCGGCGCAAACAGGCCGCCCGCACTCAAACGCGGTGCGCGAAACGCAAACAGCGACAGCGCCCCGCCGATGAAGAGCATGAGAATGCAGAGAATGAAGACGCCGCGGCTCGGGTCGCTGGCAAAGGCATGCACCGAGGTCAAGACGCCGGAGCGCACCAGGAAGGTGCCGAGCAGCGACAGCGAGAAGGTGAGGATCGCAAGCAGCACGGTCCAGATCTTCAGCGCCTCGCGCTTTTCCATCACCAGCGCCGAATGCAGCAGTGCGGTTCCGGCAAGCCACGGCATGAAGGAGGCGTTTTCGACCGGATCCCAGAACCACCAGCCGCCCCAGCCAAGTTCGTAATAGGCCCAGTAGGAGCCCATGGCGATGCCGAGCGTCAGGAAGGTCCAGGCCGCCAGCGTCCAGGGCCTGACCCAGCGCGCCCAGGCGGCGTCGATCCGGCCTTCCATCAAGGCGGCGACGGCAAAGGAGAAGCACACCGAAAAGCCGACATAACCGAGATAAAGCAGCGGCGGATGGATGGCGAGCCCGATATCTTGCAGCACCGGATTGAGGTCGCGCCCCTCGGCCGGCGCCGGATCGAGGCGGACGAACGGGTTGGAGGTCAACAGGATGAAGAGGATGAAGGCGGCGGAGATCCAGGCCTGAACCGAAAGCACATTGGCCTTCAGCCTGTCCGGCAGATTGCCGCCGAAGAGCGCCACCAGCGCGCTGAACAGCGCAAGGATCAGCAGCCACAGCATCATCGAGCCTTCGTGATTGCCCCAGACGCCGGAATATTTGTAGATCAGCGGCACCAGCGAATGCGAGTTCTCCCAGACGTTCCGGACGGTAAAGTCGGAGACCACATGGGCATAGGTCAAAACGCCGAAGGAGAAGGTCACGAGCGCAAAGAGCACGATGGAGCCGAGCGGCGCGACATCCATCATCGCCTGGTCAAGCCTGCGCGCGCCGATTGCCGGCACCAGCGAAACAACGATCGCTGCCGCCAGCGCCAGGACAAGTGCGTAGTGGCCGATCTCGATGATCATTGCGTATTCTCGCCTTCCTGCCACAGACCCTGCGCCTTCAGCCGGTCGGCAACGTCCTTCGGCATGTATTTCTCGTCATGCTTGGCAAGCACCGTGTCGGCGATGAACTCCCGGCTGCCGGCCGCAAACCGGCCCTCGGTGACGACCCCCTGCCCTTCGCGGAACAGGTCGGGCAGGATGCCGGTATACTTGACCTTCACCGCATCGCCGCTGCCGTCGGTGACGGCAAATTCCACCGTCGAGCCTGCGCCGCGCACGACGCTGCCCTCGCCGACCAGCCCGCCGAGGCGGATGCGCGTCTCCGGCGCCACCGGTGTTTTGGCAAGGTCGGCCGGCATGTAGAAATAGGCGACCGACTGGCTGAAGGCGAACATGACGAGCAGCACCGCGGCGAGGATGAAGCCCATGCCGCCGCCAATCACCGCCAGGCGCTTCTGCTTGCGCGTCATTCCGTTCCTCCTTCCGCCGCAATGCCGAGTTCGTGCGCCAGCGCCATCAGCTGCCTGCCCTCTTCCCCGTCGGCCGGAAAGGCTCCCAGGGCGCGCTTCAGCGCGCTTGCGGCACGATCCTTGTCGTTCAAGACGGCATAGGAGCGGACAAGCCGCATCCAGCCCTCGAAATTGTTCGGGTCTGCGACAAGCTTCGCATCGAGGCTCTCCACCATGCCGCGGATCATCTGCTGCTGCTCACTGCTGCTCATATCCTGCGCCGCTGCGACATCTTCCTCTGTCGGATTGCCCGGCGCCTTGCCGTCCGCCACCACCGGAGCGCCGCCGTTTTTGGCGATATGCTCGTTGACGAGCGGCAGCCATGGCGCATCGGCGGGCGATTCTTTCGCCAACGCCTCGAAGGCCGCCTTCGCCTGCCCCGTTTGTCCCGCCTGTTCCAGGCCCAGCGCCACGTAGAACCTCGCTCGCGGATTGTCAGGCTCGAGCGAAAGCGACTGCTCCAGCGCCTTGCGGCTCTCCTCGGTCACCACGCCGCCAGCGCCCGCCATCAGCGTTTCGGCCAGCCCGTCGAGACGGATCGGGCTCGGCCCAAGCAGCCGGATCGCATTGCGGTAGGCCTTCTCCGCATCGGCGATGCGCTGCGCATTGTAATAGATCGGCGCCAGAACATCCCAGCCCCTGCCGTCTTCCGGATCCTCCGCCAGATGACGCTCCGCCTTCACAATCAGCATCGCCATGTCGTTGCCAGGTTCCGCCAGCCGATCCGCCAACGGCCGCGACGGAACATCAGGACGCCCGAGCGGCAAGTAAAGACAGAGCCCGAGTACCGGCAGCAGCAAGAGAACGAAAGCCTCGCTGAAACGGTGCGGGCGAACGGTCTTGCGTTCCGCCTTCGGCTCGGCAGCCGAGACGGCAATCAGCCTGCGGCCGATTTCGGCCCGCGCATAATCAGCCTCGTCGGCCGAAATCAATCCGCCAGCCAAATCGCGATCAAGTTCGCGCAACTGATCGCGGTAGACCGCCGCTTCGCCGGCACGGTCATCGTCAGCCGCCTTCGCGCCGCGCAAAAGCGGATAAAGCATCAAGGCGGCAACGGCCGCGGTCATCGCGGCCACCAAAATCCAGAACATCATACCGGCCCAAATACTTGAAGCGCGGGGCCATTCCAACTGGCAAAGTCGGAATGACGAAGATTTGAGGCGTTTGGCCGCAATTTCAGAAGGACGTTATCTGCAGCAACGGCCGAAGTCAGCCAAGCGGCGACCAGCTTCCGTCACTGTTGCGGCAGGCCGCGCCACGCGTAACGATGTCCTTGCTGTCCGCAGTCAGCGTATGCGTATATTGACGGCAGTTCTGCGAACCCACCTGATAGGGTGCGGCCGCCACAACCTTACCGCTTACATTGCGCCCGCTCCAGACGACCGGCTGGCCGACACCAGCGCCTTCGAGCGCCCGGTATTCGGCCTCGAGGGCCCGCTGCTTGTCGCTGTCGCTCAGCTGCACGCCGCTGCGGCCGGCAATCCCGCCCTGCAGCGCCGTGATGAACGACGCCGATGCCGAAGGCCTGGAGGTCGTGCACGACGACAGCGCAACGGCAACGAGAAGCGAAGAAACGATCAAAACATTCGGTCGTAACATCATTCGGTCAAACCAGCATCGGGGTGTGAATCAGTGCCGCCAGATGCGCATCGCCCCATGTCGGCATTAAGGCAAAGCATGCTATGCAATTGCCTATGTCTTTGTGGCATCAAGCAATTGCTCATGCAACATCCTTTGTGACGCCGGGCAGGATTAGCCGCGCCTTCAGGCCGCCCCACTCCCCGCGGGAGAGCTCGAGCCGGCCCTGATATTCGTTGGAAATCTCCGTTACGATCGAAAGCCCGAGGCCCGTTCCCGGCTTGCTCTCGTCCAACCGCCGCCCGCGCTTCAGCGCCTCCCGGATCTGGTCGGGCTCCAGTCCCGGTCCGTCGTCCTCGATGACGAGCTCCACCCAGTGCCGCCGCGCGCTTGCTTCGGCACCCTTCACATCCTCGGCCGCTTCGGCTGCGCTGAGCCGAACCTTTGTCGTGGCAAAACGAGACGCATTCTCCAAAAGGTTGCCGACGGTCTCTTCCAGATCCTGCTGCTCCATGGCAACCGCGAGGTTCTGGGGCGTCACGTTGAGCTCGAATTCCTTGTCGCCATTGAGCCGCCGCATCACGCGCACCAGCCGCTCCAGCGCAGGTTCCGCGTCCGTACGCGCCAGCACCGATTCGCGCTGTGCGGCGATGCGTGCCCGGTTGAGGTAGGATTGCACCTGTCCCTGCATCGCTTCTGCCTGGCTGCGCACCAGCTCGCCGTGCGAGCGCTCCAGCACCCTTGCCTCGTTAAGCAGAACCGCAATCGGCGTTTTCAGCGAATGCGCCAGGTTGCCGACCTGCATCCGGGCGCGCTCGACGATGCGACGGTTGCTGTCGATCAGCGCATTCACCTCGTTGGCAAGCGGTAGGATTTCCCGCGGGAAATCGCCCTTCAGCAATTCACTCTCTCCCGCCCGGATGCGCTCCAGCGCCGCGCGCGCCTTGTCGAGCGGCTTCAAGCCGTAGAGAATGGCAAGCGCATTGACGATCAGGCTTCCGACCCCGAAGCCTGCAAGCGCCAGATAGAGGCTGTGGGAGAAGTTGCTGACGTCGCTCTCGACGACCTCGACATTGCCCGACACCCTGAAGCGCGCAGCGCGTCCGTCCGTGTCGAGCACCACTTCGGTTTCCGCCACCTGCACGCGGTTTCCGGTCGCGTCCGTCACCTGGTAGTAGCGCTCGTAGTTCTTGTCGAAGGGCGCTTCCAGCACGGAGGGAACGGGGATTGTCGCCGATCCCAGCGAAGGCGACACCAGCGGCGCCGCCGTGTAGGTTCCGAGCGGTTCCACCACCCAGTACCAGCCGGTCCTCGGCTGGGCGAAGCGCAGGTCGCCGAGTTGGGGGCTGCCGCTCAGCGCGCCCTGATCGCCGATCGTCACGGAGTTGATGACGTTATAAAGCTGGGCGCGCAGCAGATCCTGGAACCCGCGCTCGGCGCTGCGGCGGTAAAGCGTGGATATCAGCAGGCCGATCACCACAAGCGCCACGGTCGACCAGACGGTCGTCAGAAGCAGAACGCGTGCGGTGAGCGACTTAATGCGCATTGTTCGGCGCTTGGATGCGGTAGCCGAGACCGCGCACCGTTTCGATCAGGTCCACGCCCATCTTCTTGCGCAGGCGGCCGACGAATACCTCGATCGTATTGGAATCGCGATCGAAATCCTGGTCGTACATGTGCTCGACCAGCTCCGAGCGCGAAACCACCTCGCCCATATGGTGCATCAGATAGGCAAGCAGCCGGTATTCGTGCGAGGTGAGCTTCAGCGTCACGCCGTTGACCATCGCCTTGGAGGTCTTGGTGTCGAGCCGCACCGGGCCGCAGATGATCTCCGAAGAGGAATGCCCGGCCGCACGGCGGATCAGGGCGCGAATGCGCGCCAGCACTTCCTCGACATGGAAGGGCTTGGTCACGTAGTCATCGGCCCCGGCATCGATGCCGGCGACCTTGTCGCTCCAGCGGTCGCGGGCCGTCAGGATCAGAACCGGCACACCGCGGCCGGCACCGCGCCACTTTTCAAGGACGGTCACGCCGTCCATCTCCGGCAGGCCAATGTCGAGGATGATCGCGTCATAAGGCTCGGTGTCACCGAGGAAATGTCCTTCCTCGCCGTCGAAGGCCTGATCGACGACATAGCCCGCCTCCTTCAGCGTATCGGCGAGCTGCCGGTTCAGATTGACATCGTCTTCGACTACCAGAATGCGCATCGGTCCGCTTTCACCTCAAGTGTATCATTGGTGTTTCATAGGCCGATTCCGCCTACATCGGAACCCTGACGGTCACCTTGCGTGGACGCTGGCCATTGCCTTGGACGAGAACGGTGATGATGCAGGTGTTGCCGGATGGCTGCACGGATAGAAGCTGCCCGCCCGTCTGCTCGACGACCTGCTCAGCCGCCGCGCTGCAATCGCCTGCGACGCGCACGATCAGACCGCGCGGTTCGTCCGGTGAGGGCGCCGATACCGCCAGCCCGGCGGCCAAAACTACGACGCTCAAGGGAGAGGCCATGTGCATGCTTCCAACGTAATTCCAACTTGGTCCGACTATGTACTCACGTGACCTGAATGGCAAATGAATGCCCTGTAACGCCGGATGTTTAGAACAATTCTGGACTGTAGTTTCCCACAACTTCTACAGCCGAAAGACGAGAGGGCAGGATGCCCTGAAAGCACGGATGTCCCGCCCTGAGATTTCCTCAGCGAACCACCTGCCGGGCCGCAAGATGGCAGGTCACGCGCTCGTCGGGATATGCTGCCTGGCCTGCGCCACCGTAAGGATCGGGCAGCGAATTTCTCTCGGTGATGGCCATCGCGAAGGGATAAGGGAAGACCTTAATCCCCGCGCCTTCAGATGGGCAAGCACCGAGACCACATTCGCATCGTCCGGCGTCCCGCCATAGGCCGGCCCACGGTTCATCGGCGCATCAAATAGCTTCGCCGCAGGGCGCAGCCTTCAAGGACGAGGGCATGCCCTACCAGTCAGGCGAGGCGCCGTTCCGTTGCCGCGGCTTTCGCCGCACATGCGAAACTGCTATTGCCCCATATCCTCAACTCCCAAATCCGTTTCAGCACGAATGTCCAAATTCCCCTTGCGCTCGGCGCAGACGATCGCCGTGCTTGCAGTCAGCCAACTCATCGGCTGGGGCACCACCTTCGATATGCTAGGCGTCTTGGGCCGCGTCGTCGCCCCCGATCTCGGACTGCCGAACGAAGTGGTCTTCGCCGGCCTCACCGTCATGATGGTCGTCAGCGCCATTGCCGGCCCCGCGACCGGCCGCTGGCTCGCGCGCTTTGGTGCAGCCCGCGTGCTTGCCGCATCCTCGGTCACCTTCGCGACGGGCCTGCTAATGCTTGCCGCCACGCATGGGGTCGTCCTCTATGCGGCTGCCTGGATCGTCATCGGCCTCGGCGGTGCGCTCGGCCTTTCAGCGCCCGCCTATACCGCCGTCGTCGAGCGAGAAGGCCTGAACGGCAAGCGGATCATCGCCATCCTCATGCTCTTCACCGGCCTGTCAGCAACGCTCTTCTGGCCGGTCCTGACGCTGGTGACGGACGCCTATGGCTGGCGCGTCGCCTTCATCTTCTCGGCGGCACTTCACGTTTTCGTCTGCCTGCCGCTTCATCTTTTCGCGCTGCCGAAGCCCGCCGCAACGCACACGCATGGCACTGCTGCGGATATCGCACCGATCGCGCTATCGCCGCGTGAGCGCCGCAAGGCCTTCCTGCTGCTTGCCACCTCGACGACGCTCGGCACCTTCATCAGCTTCGGCATTGCGCCGTCGCTGATCGAAATCTTCCGCCAGTCCGGCGCCTCGCCGGCGCTTGCCCTGCAGCTCGGTTCCGCCCGCGGCGTCATCGGCATTTCCGCCCGCGGGCTCGACATGCTGCTCGGCAAACACGGCAACCCGATCCTCACCTCGGTCATGGGCATCAGCCTCGTGCTAGTGAGCTTCCTCATGCTTTTGCTGTGCGGCGCCTCGACGCCGCTGCTTGTCGCCTTCATCGTGATGTACGGCTTCGGCTCCGGCGTGCTTGCCGTTGCCCGTGCGCTGCTACCACTCGCCTTCTTCTCGCCCCGCGAATACGGCCTGCAAGCCGCCCGGCTCTCGCTGCCGCAAAACCTCGCCAACGCCATCGCCCCCGTCATGTTCACCGCCACCCTCGACCGCGCCGGCACCGGTTTGACGCTCACCATCTGCGCAGCGCTCGCCGCCCTCGCCCTGGTCTCCGTTTTCATGCTGGCGGGAATGGTCAGGTCGTCAAAGCAGCTGGTTCGCGAGGAGAGAGTAAGGGGTGAGGGGCAAAAGTTCACGTGAAGCGCGAAACCTCAAACGATCCGCAATCAAACGCTTTTCATGGTCGGGAGAGCCACAGGGCCGCTGCAAACGGTCAATCGCAATCAGCCGAGCGGCTGCCTTACCGCTGTCTCGACATCGTAATCCGCTGCGATCCGCATTTCCCGGACCGGCCGCACGAGTTCAATCGAGCGCTGGTAGTCAGGATGGGCCTTATAAGCCGCAAGTGCCGCCTCGTCGTCGAATTCGCCGTAGACCACCAGGTCGACATCGGTGCCGAGCTGGTCGGTCTTCACGTTGGTGCCGATCTCCAGCAGCCGCGCATGCGGTATCGCCGTGAGCACCGAAAGCCCGGCGCGCACCGTCTCGAGGTTTTGCGCGCTTGCGGTGAAGAAAACGATATGGCGGATCACCGGGGCACTCCTCATCTTCGACAAAGCCGCGCGATAGCACGCGCAAGCCACCCCTTCAACCGCTGCAGAATGCCTGGCGCCTCTGCGCCGCGCAGGGCCGCATGGAAGGCCCGGCCGTATTCGGCGAGCTTCTCGGCCCGGTCCGTGCCGTTGACGATGCGGCGTGCGTTCACCCAGTCTTCCTTTTCGGCGTTCAGGTGGTCGGCAAGCCTGTGCCCGGTGAAACTGCCAACCAGCATCCCCTCGATCAGGATCGTCACGGCGGCCACCATCTCCATCGCCCTGTCCGGCTCGGCGACGAGGTCGATGCCGGTGATCGCACTCATCGCCTCGTAGTTGCGCTTGTGGGTGAGCTGAACCAGCCCGCGCCCCAGCCAGCACTTTCCGTCCTCGTCGGGCTTCCAGTAAACGGCCTTCACCCAGGAAAGCTTGCCCGCCGCATAGGCGCGGTCGAGAATCTCGATCGCCTTTGCGTCGCTGCCCGCCAGCGTCTCACGCACCGGCTGCATCGTGAAGGCCGTCTCGTGGAAAGCCGTCGCCAGGATATAGGCCAGCCACCGCCAGTCCGCCTGCGGCATGCGTTCCTCGAAGGAGTCGAGAATCGCCGTCATGCCCTCGACCTGTCCCTCGGAAAGGGTGCCTTTGAACAGGCTTTGCCGCACAGCATCGAAGAAGAATGTCCGGTCGATGTGGATAACCATGGAAACTGACCTGGCCCTAATCGATTAAAATAATTTCAATCGTTTAAAGCGTTTAAACCCCTGATTTACACCGCATTTGGCCTATGTCATGCGTTTCCTGTCGAAGCTCGCCGAAGGACAGGAGACCGAATGCAAACGCCCGCCAACAGCCAGCCCACCATTCCCCAGCACCTCGTCGACCAGATGGAAAACGAGTGGCGCCAGATCCGCCCGACGCGCGAAACGCCGCGCCCGGCGCCACAGCCGCCCAAGCAGCGATAAACCCATAAAACTCAAAAGGCGAGGCCGAGGATCCTTCAAATCCCCGCACCTCGGCTCGCCGCCGCCGTCCCAGCACCAGCGCCGTCAGCGCCAAGACCAGCGCATCCGGCCTGTCGGGCGAGCAGCCGCCCGAACGCCCGTAACGCGCTGGACAAAGCCCTTCCGCCGGCAGCCGTCACAACCCCGCCATTTCCTCGATCGCCTCCGCCCCCGCGCCGAGTTCCACGGCAATCCCCGCATCGGAGGCGCGCGTGCCGTCGGCAACGAGTGCCGACTTCCCTGAGGTCTGTTGACACTTTCCCGTCCTCCAGGTTCGAACGCTTCGCCGCCGCTTAGGCCAGCGTCTACCTCTTAGCTCGCTCGCCGTCGCCCACCGTCAGCGGCCAGTCGACGATATAATCCTCCAGGTCGTCGGGATCGATCTCCGTCTCGCTGATCGTCCGCCCGCGGGCGGAAATGCCGGCCTGGTGCACGGTTTCCGGGTCGCCGGAAACCAGTCGATGCCACCAGTAAAGATCGCGCCCCTCGTTCACCAGCCGGTAGCCACAGGTCGGCGGCAGCCAGGCGATTTCCTGCACGTTCGCCTTCGTCAGCTGCACGCAGTCCGGCACGAAATCCCGCCGCTTCTCGTAGTTCGAACAGCGGCAGCTTTGGCCGTCAAGGAGCTTACAGGCAACGGAGGTGAAGTAGACGTCGCCCGAATCCCACTCCTCCAGCTTGTTGAGGCAACAGAGCCCGCAGCCGTCGCAGAGGCTTTCCCATTCCTCGCGGTTCATTTCGTTCAGCGTTTTCCGCTTCCAGAAGGGTAGTTCGTTCATCATTCGTTTTCTTTGCAACAGCCTCCGCAAATCCGCGTGAGACGCCCTCAATTCTCTTGTTATCGGCCGCCAAATCAATCAATTATTCAGCATGCTTCGTTTATCGAAGAGCGCAATGCCGAAGGATGGCTGTGCTCTGACGCCTGGCTCGCCAGCCGTCAAGCGCGATCGGGCGGGAATATAGAACGTGCAGGATCCGGACAATCCAGAAGAACGCCCGCGCAGGAACCGGCACATCCTGCTGAAGATCGATTCATGGATCGATTCCACCCTCTGGAACGCCGGTTTTCGTTCCGCCGAGATCTGGGAAGACGTCACCATCTTTTTCCGCCGCTTCCGCGTGCGCGGCTGGAAACGCTTCGTCTTCGAACTTAGCGGCGAAGCGTTAACGCTCGGCGCTGCCGGGTCGGTTCTGATGCTCCTCCTCGCCCAGCCTGCCTTCGAGGCTACCAAGGAAGATTGGCGCAATCGCGGCGATTTCGCCGTCACCTTCACCGACCGCTACGGCAATGTCATCGGCCACCGGGGCGTCATCCACCAGAATTCGGTGCCCATCGACGAATTGCCTGATTCGCTGATCAAGGCGGTGCTTGCCACCGAGGACCGCCGCTTCTTCGACCATTTCGGCATTGATTTCATCGGCCTGTTCCGCGCCATGAGCGAGAATGCCCGCGCCGGCGAAGTCGTCCAGGGCGGTTCGACGCTCACGCAGCAGCTTGCCAAGAACCTTTTCCTGTCCAACGAGCGCTCGATCGACCGCAAGATCACCGAAGCCTTCCTGGCGCTCTGGCTCGAAGCCAACCTGTCGAAGAAGGAGATCCTCTCCACCTATCTCGACCGCGCCTATATGGGCGGCGGCACCTTCGGTGCGGCGGCGGCCTCGCAGTTCTATTTCGGCAAGAACATCACCGACGTGAACCTCGCAGAATCGGCCATGCTTGCCGGCCTCTTCAAGGCGCCGGCGAAATATGCGCCCCACGTCAATTTGCCGGCGGCGCGCGCGCGCGCCAACGAAGTGCTTACCAATATCGTCCAGAGCGGATTGATGACCGAGGGCCAGGTGATTGCCGCCCGCCGCAGTCCGGCGACGATCGTCGACCGCAACGAGCAGGAATCGCCCGATTTCTTCCTCGACTGGGCCTTCGAGGAGGTTCAGCGTCTTGCCGCCCGCTTCCACCAGCATTCACTGATCGTGCGCACCACGATCGATATGGGTATCCAGAAGGCGGCGGAAGATGCAATCGAGACGTCGCTGCGCGAATATGGCGAGTCCTTTCACGCCAAGCAGGGCGCGATGGTGATGCTTGAAAACGGCGGTGCGGTGCGCGCCATGGTCGGAGGGCGGGACTACGGCGAAAGCCAGTTCAACCGCGCGACGCGGGCGCTGCGCCAGCCGGGCTCCTCCTTCAAAGTCTATACCTATGCGGTGGCGATGGAGAGCGGCATGACCCCGCAGACCACCATCGTCGATGCGCCGATCTATTGGGGCAACTGGAGCCCGCACAACTACGCGAACCGCTATGCCGGGCGCGTCACGCTCGAAACGGCGATCGCGCAATCGATCAATACGATCCCGGTGCGGCTTGCCAAGGACAAGCTTGGCATCCAGCCGATCCGCGCCATGGCCAAGGCGATGGGCATCGAATCGCCGGTGCGCGACGACGTGACAATCCCGATCGGAACGTCGGAAGTCACGGTTCTCGACCAGGCGACGGCTTATGCGGTGTTTCCGGCGGGCGGCTATCAATCACGTCGCCATGGCATCGCCCAGATCCTCGATTACGGCGGCGACGTGCTCTACGATTTCGACCGCGACGAGCCGCCGGCCAAGCGCGTGCTGTCGGAAAAAGCCGATACCTACATGAACCAGATGCTGACCCGCATTCCCTATTTCGGCACCGCCCGCAAGGCAGCGCTCGACAACGGCATCCTCACCGGCGGCAAGACCGGCACGACGCAGGCCTATCGCGACGCCTGGTTCGTCGGTTTCACCGGCAACTACACCTGCGCCGTCTGGTTCGGCAATGACGACTACACCTCGACGAACAACATGACTGGCGGCTCGCTTCCCGCCATGACCTTCAAGCGCGCCATGGATTACGCCCACCAGGGCATCGTGCTGCGCCCCATCCCCGGCGTCGAAAACCCGGCGCCGCCGGCCAAAGACACCGCCAAAACCACCGCCGCCAAACCCGAAGACAGCATCCCACAGCTCATCCGTCCCCGCATGCTCTCGGTGGAATCGACCAGGATCCTCAAAGACCTCGGCGAAAAGCTGAAATCCGCCCCGCCGCTCGAAGCGCAGAAGGTGGCGAGCGCAGGGTAGGTTTTACTGCAAGGAGGTTGGTGTGGCTTCGTGTTCAGGCCCACGAACCTCGTCCTGCGCTCGTCACAGAAACCAAACCACGGTGCGTCCGCGCGGCGAAGAGCCTCATAGCCCATGCAGGTAATTGCGAGATGTCACCCAATTCGACATCCATCGCCCGATTGAACCCATGTCATGTCGCACTTGTCGTCCACAACGTCATCGGTGACACTGCGACAGCGCCTGCAAATCGTCGCTCGTCTTTGGCATGGTAGCTCCCCTTCCCCCACATATCACCCCAATCCTCCACCGCGTATTCGGCCGCGCCCGCGCCCGCACCATTCCACCCTGCCGGAATCAATGCTAACCCTTTCGCCTGATTTGTTTCCAAGGGCATACAGTGTTTCGATTCCCGCTTTTTATCGCGATCACGCTGATTGTCGCTTTCGGCGGCGGGATCGTGGTTTCGCTCTATGCGCTGGACGCGACGCAAGGGTTTGGTGCGATCAAGCTCGGCGCCTGGGAAGCCTTTCCCGAATTGCAGACAGCCGATGCCGATCCCTATGCGAAGTCCCACCGCGCCCGCGCCGGCAAGCTGCTTTATGGCAGCGCCGAGGGGCTGGCATTCACGGCGAGCGTCGACGACAGCGGCGAGCGGCTGAACGCGGCCTGCAGCTATCGCATCAGCGGCCAGACACCGCCTGCCCGGCTGTGGACCCTGTTTACTTCCGACAATAGCGGCAATCCCGCCTCCATCCGTCCCGGGCTGCCGGCGGCGCTGAATTCCTGGACGATCCTGCGCCAGGCCGACAGCAGCTTCACGATCGACATTTCCGCCAATGCAAGACCGGGCAACTGGCTGGCGCTTCCCGCCGCCGGCACGTTCCGGCTGGTGCTGACGCTGTTCGACACGCCTACTGCCGGAAGTTCGGGCGTCATCGATCTCGCTATGCCGAGGCTTACGAAGATCGGATGCGGCCATGCTTAGGCTGATATTCTCAATCCTGACCGGCCTCTTCGGCGCCGCACTGCTGCACCTCGTCATCATTCTCGCGCTGCCGCACTACACCGGCAGGGACGCCCAGACGCGGGTGCTTGCTGAGGGCGATCCGAACCGCTTCTATCTGCTCTCAGCACAGAACGACGATGCGGGGCTTGCAAACAGCGATCCTTTCCTGCGCACCGCCGTCTGCGCCTTCGAGCTGGAAGACAACCCCGTCCGCTTCACGGCAAAAGGCAACGTGCCTTTCTGGTCGATCGCCGTCTATGACGGTGCATCGAACGAAGTCTTCAGCATGAACGACAGGACGTCTGTGGGGGGAGCGCTGGATGTACTCGTCGCTACGCCGATCCAGCTAACCGGTTTGCGCAAATCGCTGCCTGCGGAGCTGCAGCCGACCATTCTTGTCGAGATGAGCCATCCGCAAGGCTATGCGGTGCTCAGAACGCTTGCCCCGCAGGCAAGCTTCGATGAGGCAGCCAGAAGCTTCCTCGCGGGCGCCGGCTGTGAGGCCTATGCACCCGCCGACTGAGGCTCGGCCTCACTCGTTCTCTACGCGGTTTTCCACACGCGATGCGCGCTGCGCCGCGCACTTCGGCATCTCCGGGAGGCGCTCGTAACGTACACCCGTAAACAGCAGAATCTGAGCCTTGACCGGCTCCCTTTCCTTGCGGCGTGGCGCCTGTGGCCGCCGGTCCGACAATGCGACTACTATGGCCATTCTCGTCTCCATGCACTGCCCGAGACGGATGAACGTGAGCGGATTTCACCCTGCCCGCCTGCACGGGCCAGCGCGTCCTGCGGCGCCGGATATTCCGGACCGAGGGCATTCGCGCCTTTCTCACGGCACCTATTCGAAATACCGTGAAGCGGAATCTTGACGACCGAAGCACTCAATCGCGCCGTTCCTATCCGAATTGAGACACACGATAGTTAACAGTTTACTAATATTGCAGGCTCGCGGCGTCTGCACGACACCGGTTACTAAACGCCGTTAACAGCCGTTTGGTTTCAATCGGACGAGAGCAAAAGCACAAATATAATTTAATAATTATTTCAACTACTTAAAAGCATCACTCGGCGGATCTCCGGGAAAACGCGACTGTTGCATATTTGCGTCACAAAAGAATATTTAATTGCAGCCGCCCCATTTAAGCGTATCGTGTTTATACCAGGCGAGTTTCAGGGCAACGGCCGGTTGGGAGACCAAGTGTGCTCTTAGCGCAAGAACGGAGGGCAGATGATGTCTTTGATGTTGAACTCGTCATATTCTCCGGAAGACCTCGATGTGCTGAGATGCGCATTGGACGCATGGTGCGCTGAAAAGCGGATCGATATCAAAAGCACCGAAGCGCGATTTGCCGCCTCTGCCGCCCTCGATCTTTACCAGGCAGGCCATACCGATAGCGAAACGCTGCTGACGGCCGTGCGTTCGCACAAAGGTCTTTGAACTGCATCCCGAGGAGTGCCGGGGGCGCCTTGCCGTTGCGAGGCGCTTTTTCATTGCGCCAGCGACCCGTCATGATGCACGTGTTGCGTGCATCATCGTCGCGCATTTGATTAAAATCTTCAGCAACCGTTAACCGTGCCGGTGTAGGATTTGTTCATCTTCGCATGGGTTGATGTGCGTTCCGCCAGCGCATGAGGGCCCGAGTTCCGCGTTTCCCAGGGTGTTCGTGTGCGTGACCGGTTTCGAGACCTAGAGGGGCCCCTGGCCATCCGGAATAAGGATGTGGTATTGATGGCGACAGTCAGCAGCTTCGAAGGATTGGCGCATCCCACCCGATCCGAGCTGCGCCAGTTCGCCGAACTGTTCATGCCGCTCTTTCAGGCCTCTTCCGACGAAGCGCGCCGCCAGGCGGTTGCCGCACTTTCCCAGTCCAAGAACATCCCTCCGGCCGTTGCCCTCTTCATCGGCAGCCAGCCGATCGCAATCGCCGCGCCGTTCCTGACGGCCTCGCAGGCAATCGACGACGATATCTTGATCATCATCGCCCGGTCGCAGGGAACTGCTCACGCCCGGGCGATCGTCAGCCGCGACAGCCTTTCACCGAAGGTCATCGACGCGCTTGTGGCGCTGCGTCATGCCGAGCCGCGCCAGACTGCAACGGCCGCAGTTGCCGAAGAGCCGGCAGAAGCGCTTGCGCTCCCGCCGACCGCTGCTTCGATGGAGGCGGCCGACTTCGTCGAGCGCCTTGCCAGCGAAGAGGCGATGCGCGAACGGATCAAAGGGCTGGCACGACATCTCGGACGCAATGACGGCAACCGCCTCGGCCTGCGCACGCTGTCCGACATCCAGGAGGCCCTGCTCGTCCGCTTTGCCCGCGCACGGGAGGCTGAGTCCTTCGCAACCGCGCTTGCCGATGCGCTTTCAGCCAGCCGCTGGCTTGCCGAGCGCATCATGCTCGATCTCTCGGGCCAGCAGCTCGCAACGACACTGACCAGCCTCGGCATGGGTTTTCTCGACGCCGTCTTCGTGCTGGAGAGATTGTATCCGCATCTTGCCGAGCCGCAGCACAACGTGACTCGCGCCTGGATGGTGCTGGATGGGCTCGATCCGGAGGAATGCCATCAGCGGGTCGAAGCCTGGCGGCGCGCCGACAGCTATACTTACAAGCCGGAAGACCAGGCGCGGGCGGAGCAAGCCGCCGCTTCCGCCTCGAGCGCCGTGCGCCAGGTGCCGCCGGCACGCGATATCCGCATCGTCGGCCGCCGATAAGAACTTTAGAGAGGGTTCTTCAGCTCGTCGGCCAGCGGCACGATCTCCGCGACATCGTCGGCTTCGAGCTCGACGATCCAGAGATCCGGATCGAACTTGCGCTCGCGGTCGAGCAGTTCGCGCACCTCCTCGGCCTCCGCTTTGTCCAGCCGGATTTCAAAAAGACGCATGCCGCTCTCCTCCTCATCGAAGAAGCTTTGCGGCGCAGGCGCGTAAAGCGTTTCGAGCCCGTCGCGGAAATGCTGGCGGATGAAGATGGCACCCGCTTCCTCCGCCCCCTTCTTTTCAATAGCGGCGAAATCGCCCCTAGCGAAAACGCGGCGCACGAGGGCGGAAACGAAGATGTCGGTGCGCAATCTCATGGGCGCGGTATAGACTGGCGGAGTGCGGGCGGCAACGCTAGACCTTTACCGCCAGCCTCAGCCCGCCCCAATGCCGCCCGCGGACGGTGATCGGCGCGGAGATATCCTTCATCATCACGAAACTGCCGCCGCCCATGTCGCGGCGATAGGTCTGCACGAGGAAAGCTGCTGTGCTTTTTCCCGCGGCAAGGCCGACGCGGTCGTTGAAGATGCGCCGGTTGCGGCAGTTGGCGGTGTTCCACACCGTATCGCCCGGCCGCTGGGGTTCGGAGAATCTCCGGTTGTGCGTCGGCAGATAGCCGTTCTCATCGACCGCCGCGCAAAAGGCGATGCGCTCGTCGCTGGCTGCGACGGGCTCCTGGATCGGCGGCAGGACGCGGTCGGTGAGTTCCGTGAAAGCCGCCATGAGCTGCACCGGATCGGTTCCTGGGATCGGCCGGTACTGCCGGTTGAACAACGCCTCGAAGCCGATGCGGCCTTCGGCGACGGCATGTTCGAAGACGTCGGAAATCGCGGCGGCCACGCCTTGCGCCTTGGCAATCCAGAGGCTGTCTGCCGTTTGCACACCGGCGCTGGCGGTCAACTGCACCAGTTTCTCGGAAAGGCCGACGACGCTGTCGACGCGCTTTGCGGCGTGTTGGAGCTTCACGTTGGAATTCAGCACTTCGGCCGACATCTCGCCGAGCTTGGCGACGAAACCGGCGCATTGCTGGTCGACAGCCTCGGTGGTCCTTGCCATCACCGTGGAGCTGTCGAGGATCCGGGTGATCACATGCTCCATCTTGCCGAATGCGCCGCGCATCGCTTCGGACTTGTCCTTGACACCGGCAGCACTTTCGCGCGCACCACTGCCTGCCGCCGAGAGACGGTCGATCCTGATGCGCAGTTCGTCCAGCGTTTCCTGGATGGAGCCGGTCGCCTTGGAGGTCTGCAGCGACAGCGCGCGGATTTCGGAGGCGACGACGGCAAAGCCCTTGCCCGCCTCGCCGGCGCGTGCCGCCTCGATCGCGGCGTTGAGCGCCAAAAGGTTCGTCTGCCGCGCGATGGTGCTGATCTCTGCGGCAACCTTGTCGACGTCGGCAAGCGATTTGGAGAAGGTATTGATCTCGGCGCTGATCTCCTCGGAGGACTCCACCATATGGCCGATCTCTTCGACCGATCCCGACAGGCGGCCGGCCGATTCCTTCAGCATGTGCCGAGCCTCAACTGCCGTTCGGTCGGTCTCGTTGAGCGACACGGCAACTGCCCGGTTCGTCTCGGCGATCGAAAGTGCTGTCCGCGTCACATCGTCGAACGCCGTCGCATGGCGCGCCGACATCGACGCCATGTCCTGGATGGCGCCGGCGATATCGACGAGATCGATACCGAGCGTGGACGCCTCTTCCGCCAGTCTGGAAAGGACATGTCGCAAAGCCTCCGCGCTGTGCTCGTCCGGCTCATCTGCAACCACCTCCACCGTCTTCAGCGCATACATGACCCCGGCTCCCCAAGTAACTTAGGAAAGCTTCAGGTAATATGGTTAATAAGTTGCAAACGAAACGGGCGGCTTAGACTTAGGTTGTAGGGCGCGCGCCCCAATCGGGGCAGTTCTTGCGCTGCGCATCCGGCTTTCTGGTGGTTGCCAAAAGCTCAGACCTCAGCTTCTCCGGATCGGTGATCTTGATCTTATAAAGATGGGCGAGCCAGATGCCGTCGGCAGCCAGGCGCGCGATCTTCAAGTGCGTATCGCCATCCGTCTCATTGTGGCGCTGCGCCCTTTCCTCGACCCAGCTTGCCATGAGATCGCGCAGATAGGGATCCGTCAGCGCCGAAATCGTCAGCGGCGCCCATTGGCCGCCCTTGGCGCATAGATTGTTTTGGAAGACCGAGTTGACGTAAGCGCGCGTGAACGCACCATAGGGTTCGGGGTCGTTGGCCATACGGGCATCGATATCGTCATCGATCGCTTCAAGGAGTTCCCCGAAGACGGCGTCGATCAGGTCCTTCTTGCTCGGGAAATGATGGATGAAGCCGCCCTTGGTCACGCCCGCTGCATCGGATACGGCCTGAACGGTCACGGAGGCAAGCCCTTCCCGCACGGCAAGTTTTGCCGCTTCATCTATCAGGGTCCGCTTGACCAGCTCCGGCTGTTTCCTACGCCTGTACGAACTTTCCATCGTCTATCTCTTGCCCCCCGGCACGCAACCAAGTCACGCAATCAAAGCGTGCCGCGCGATGGCGATGTGTATGGCCACAAAATAACATCTGTATTGCTTCGGGCAAATTCTTTTGAGAAGCTTGAGACCGTAACGCGACGGTGACAATGCGTGAGCGGGGCGTGAGCGGGGCGTGAGCGGGGCGTGAGGGGGGCGTGAGGGCCGCGCGGCGGATGAGAGGGGGCCAGACGGCCTGTACCCGCCAGGCCGGTTCATGTATCAGTCGAGGCCGGGGTGGGAAAAATTACAAGCGATGAGGGATCGTGAGTTCAAAAACTGGGGAAAATGTAAAGAGGCCGCGCGGTCGTCCTAAAAGCGTGGACACCGATCAGCGACGAGATGAGATAATCGGCGTGGGATGCGATGTCTTCATCGAATACGGATACATCAATACGACGGTTGATGTGATAGCGGCCAGATGCGGTATTTCCAAAAGAACCTTCTACGAGTTCTTCAACGGAAAAGCCGACCTCCTGCGGGAAATACTGAAATCTCGAAGCGATTCCATTTTTTTCTTACCTCAAATTGATGACCAGCTTCCGCTGGAGGAACACCTAGCCAGAATCTTCTTTATCGATGGAGACGGTGCGGCAGACGCGGCCGGCATGAATGACTACTTCATGATAGAGGTCGGCTGGGAAGCGGCGGAACAAGTTGGGGAATTGCGGGACGATTTCCGCCTTGCACGTGCAAAGCTCGCCAAATGGCTCAGGCAGATGGAGCAAAAGGGCCGTATAAAGGTTGCTGACGCAGACGCTGCAGCCACCATGCTGATCGGCGTCGTCTTCGGGAGCTTGAGCATCGACCGGGCGGAAATGGATTTGGAAGAACGCGCGGAACGGACTCGAGTCTATCTTCGTTCGAGCCTTAAAATATTCGCCAAGGGGCTGACCGCCTGAATTGAAGAAGAGCCCGGCTGGGATACCGGGCTCTTCCCTCGAAACTGATCAGAGGTCAATTCAGATCAGTTTTATCGCGTTTGATTAGAAGTCGCGCTGCAGCCGGAAGAAGCCTTCGACCCAGTCCTGATCCGCCGCGTTGTCGTGATCGTCCGAAACATAGGTTGCAGTGAGCTTTGTTGAAAGGTTCTCTACGACCTTGTAATCGAGCGTAACGCCAGCACGCAGCTCGCTACCGCTGTCCCAGCTGCCACTCGCATCGGCATCGATGTTGTCGATGTACTGAACTGCAGGGGTGACCGTGAACTTGTCGGTTGCCTTGAGCGCGTACTGAGCAGCCACGGACCATTCGCCGGCGTCGTAGTAGCCGTTGAAGCCCTGATCGCCCAGACCGGTGGAATAGATACCGGCAACCGAGAGCGTGCCCGGGCCAACGTCAACGCCGACCTTTGCGAGTACGGCGCCTTCCTGGGCGTCGGTGTCGTAAGCGCCGATAATCGCATAGGTGAAGCCGCCGACCTTACCGCCGATGGAACCGTCGATACCGAGGTTGTTGGCATTTCCGCCCTCTGTCTGAACCAGCTCTTCGAGGGCGATGCCGGCATAGAAGTCGCCAGCATCGTACTGATAGCGGATGGAGTTCTGCTTCGTCGAACCATCAAGGGTTGTCATGACGTCGGTTTCGCCCGAGAAGTCATCATCCCACCAGTTGGCGAACTTACCGACACGGAAGCCGGCGAGATCGATGTAAGCCTCGTCGATGCCCGTGCTGTCCTGAGAACTGCCGAACGTAGAAGATGCTCCAGCTGAACGAGCGTCGCTGTCAACTTCGTTCGGACGGAAATTGGATTCAAGAATGATCGCACTCGTCAGAACGCCGTATTCCGTATCGCTCTTTGCGATGACGTTGATATGCGCACGCGTGCGGGCATCCCAGTCCTCAGAGCCGTTGTTCTTGAATGCGTCGCCAGCACCGAAGCCAACGTCAAAACGGATGTAGCCGCCGATCTGTAGGCAGGTTTCGGTGCCCGGGATGTAGAAGTAGCCGGTGCCGTAAGCGTCGCAGACGCGGACGTACTCAACCGGTTCCGGTTCGGCAGCGACGATGGCGTCGGCGGCCTGAGCACCGGATACTACTGCGAGGGCAGCAGCGGAGCCGAGAAGAAGGCTCTTAATGTTCATTTTTGTCTCCGTTCCAGAGGCCAACCCCAAGGTTGGCTCTTGCTAGCGCGATGGATGCGGTCCCCTGAAATTTCAGTCCGCCAGACGTTGCCAGGGCAATTTGCTCCGGCAACGCAGCCCTTAGAACAGGCGATGCGCCAGCCCGTCAATTATTTAATAAACGTGTTCGTACCAAAAATAATTTCGAACAGTGGACGTTGCATTTTTGCCACAATCAGACTTGGCCAAGCCACCGTTTCGCGATCAATGATTGTCCTTCGTGGGCAAGTTAAAGGGGTCGCTGCGAGGAATTCCAACAAAAGAAAGCCGAACTCCACCGCCACTCAAAATGGGGTGGTGAACAGCAGCCGGCGGTGCCCTATCGGCTCTTCCGGTCAGGCGGCCTCTTTACAGCGGCAACCTCTCACGAAGAGGTGGATGCACCCTTTGAGATAGCCAATAAGACTCGATCTGTCCGGCAAGCCGCCACCTGCGGCCATAAAGGATGCCATTCCTCCAAACATCATCGAGATAAGCATCGTTGCCGCGTGGTCGGGGTCTTCGATGTCAAGCACGCGCTTTGCATCCTGGAACGACAGCCAGTCAGCGAGCTGCGCTATTGCTCTTTGGCCGTTATAGTCCTGCGCCTCTCGCTGCAATCTCGGAGCGGAGGGATAGAGCGCGCTAATGCATGCCATGATCTTTCGTTCGGCTTCGACCGGATCGGCTTGATCAAGATGGAAGATCACCATCAACACATCTTCAGGAACCCGCGTTTCATCCAGTGGACGAGGAAGCTGCAGGAGTCCGCGCGGAGGGGCCACGCGCGAAGTGCTCCACTGAAGAGCAAAGCCCGTGATGTATTTTCGTGCTCGTGAATTCAATGATCGGGTGATCGAGGCGAACCGGGAAATGTCGGAGTAGACAACCTCGAAAGTGAGGTCCTTCGACCCTCGAAGGAGCCGAAAAGTCTGATCGCCCCCTAAGTGAAACTCAGCCACGCTCGATTTGGCGATCGCCGGATAGAGCGACGAGAAATGGTCCAAAAGAACCTTGTAGAGCCGCGGGTTGTCCGCGCTGCTCAGGGAGGCGATTGATCTGTACATGGCGCGATCAGCAATATGTGTTTCGGATAGAGCGCTGCCGGAATCTTGAAACAACATTCGGGCTATCCCGGCTGGCAAAATCTTTGAGATGGCCGGCCATGGGCCGTCGGCCAACAGTATCAGACAGAAAAAAGATACCATACGGCCGGTATCTTTCAAGCGAAGTTGAGCACGGTCTCAAAACGTACCTCTTCGCCAGCCAGCGGCCGATGACAATCAAAATTACATTTCGATATTGCCCTAACGAATTTCAAGGCCCTGCAGGCACATTGCCTTCGCAATTTTTTTGCAGTGCGAAAGCCGGCACGCCATGGTCAAGTCGCCTAATTTCTTTCAGGTTTCGAGGCTCCATCGCCTTGGCTTTCACACGCACGACAGAATGGGACGCGACAACTCGCCGCGATTGGCGCGCACCAATAATCTGATCGATGCGGCGGTGGTGGAGGAGCCGGCGCGCCGGAGTCTCGGATCTTCAAGCAAACGGCTCCGCGCTACCGACCTTCTCGAACGTGCTGAATTGGAATCGCTGCACCGATCCCGATGGGGTCGTGTGCTCATGCCGGCGCGTTGCGGCAAGCTTGAACCCGTTGCCGAGAACAGCCTGCAGGCTTTCCGCATCGTAGCGGGCGACCGGCAGGCCGCTGCATTTTTCCGGTCCGTCGGGCGCAAAGGTGCCGATCACGGCTTTGCCGCCATTCTTGAGAGCCTGCCCCAGCACCCGAACATAGGCCTTTTGGTCGGCCGCCCCCGTCAGGAAGTGAAAGGCGGCGCGATCGTGCCAGAAATCATACTGGCGGCCGGGCGTCCAGGCGGTCATGTCCGACACAATCCACTGCACGCGCGTTGCATCTGTCAGTCGCGCCTTTGCCGTCTCGATGGCTGCGGCAGACAGATCGAGGACGCTGACATGGGCCTGGCCGGATGCCACAAGAGCATCGACCAGCCGCGAGGTCCCGCCGCCGATGTCGATCACGGACATGTCGGGCGTCAGCCCGGCTTGATGCAGCAGAACCATCGAAAGTTCCGGCGCATCTTCGTACCAACTGACTTCGCTCTCCGCCTTGGTCTTGTAGACAGCCTGCCAATGGGCTTTCAGGTCACTTGTGGACATACCCACTCCTTTTTGAGGAAGAAAGTTTACCAGATTTCGAGCGAGCATGCCGAAGGAAGCGTCAACCCCATCGCCGAGCTTGATCGGTCCGCATCCCAGCCTATCTTGCCTCTCGGTGAAGATGTCCGCAGCGCCGTTTCCCTGCAACGAAGGAAATACGATGCCCACTTTGAGCAATGGCAGTGAGCTTACCGTATGGGAAGACATCAACAACGAGAGCCCCGATGCGATCCTTTTCAGCATAACGGAAACTGACGGCGACGTCCTCGGACCGGGGGCTGCGCATACAGATTATCCGTACGGCTGGGTCGATCTTGCCTCAGTCGACGTGTTCGACGGCTTCTTTACGGTCACCACCTTCACCAACGACGGCAGGACCGAGATCTTCACGACGGTGGAAACTTTCGTCTTCGACAACGAAGGCCGTTATATCCGCACGCTGTCCGACCAGGCGGCCTTTCTTTCGACTGAGATTATCTCCGTCACTGCCGAAAGCCCCAACGACGTAGTGGTGACATGGCAGGGCGCCAACGAATATTTCGGCGGCGAAAACACCCAGTACGGCCCGCATCAGATTATCCTGGAAGGCGGTGCGCTGCAGCCTGACACCTTCGTCAACCATGCGCCCACCGCCGCCGACATGACCTTCTCGCTTTCGCCGGGCCAATCGCTCGACGACATCACTTTCAGCGCGTCGGATGCCGATTTCGACCTGTTGAGCTTCGTCATCGTGGACGGGCCGGACCATGGCACGCTGCAGCAGGAAACGCGATATGAAGCAGGCTACTATCCGTTTCATCAGGGCCAATATGTGGGCAGCCTGCACTATCACCAGGACTACCTGAACGGTAACCTCTTCGACTATTCTCCGGCGGCCGGCTTCACCGGCACCGACAGTTTCACGGTTTACGCCACCGATGGCCAGGGCAACAGCAATCTGGCGACGATCACCATCATGATCGTGCCGCCGGCCGAAGAGATCACGCTCACCGATGCGAAAGACGTCGCCAGCTATGGGGCTTACGATCACCCGGTTCTGGTCGCCGCGATGGGCGGCAATGACCGGATCACCGGCAGCCGGTTCGACGATACCGTTGATGGCGGCGCTGGCAAGGACCGCCTGCACGGCGGCGGCGGCGACGACACTCTCAACGGCGGAACCGGCCGCGACACGCTCGCCGGCGGGGCGGGCGGCGACGCCTTCGTTTTCGACGCCGAGCCCGGCCGGGCGAACTGCGACAAAATCCTCGACTTCAGCTCCGCTGACGACGTCTTCCGGCTGGACAGCTCCGTGTTCGCCGGCGTTGTGGCGGGCGCGCTCGACCCCGGGGCCTTCGCGAAGGGCACAGTCGCGCTGGATGAGGACGACCACATCATCTACGACACATGCTCCGGCCGCCTGCTCTTCGATTCCGACGGGAGCGGCGATGCGGCCGCAGTGGCGTTTGCGGCCGTGAGCCACGGCACATCGCTTGCCGCCGACGACTTCCATTTCTTCTAGGCGCCGCCCCAACCGGCTTTAGCACCAGGCTCGCCGTCCGTTTGTTGCCACATATAGACGGGCTCAGCTTCGTTGCCCGTCGGGACCCAGTGCCCCGAAATTCGTCAATTTATTCAAATAGTTATTAACCATATCGCAGGCTGCAATTTCCATGCTGCATTGCATCATGATCCAAAACCACCTACCGTAGGCCGGCGCCACGGGGAAAAACGCCATGGGAAACCATGTTCGAATAAGGATGTCAGATGCTTGATGCGCCCAAATCTAAGCCGAAAGACCTCGAAGCCATTGCCCGCACAGGCGGGCCCCTTCGCCGCATGGCAGCGCGCGTACCAACCTACTTAACCGACCTCAAGGAAAATCCTGCCTGGCTGCCGATGTTCCTGCTGGCGCGCACGATGCCTTTCCGTCGCGCCCATTGGCTGACCGCCAGACCTGTTCCGTCTTCGGCAACAGCAGCACCGTCAATGTTTGGCGGGATCAAGGCGGAGAACGCCGCCGCGGAATTGCGAAGGAATGGCATCTTCACCGGCCTCACTTTGCCACCAGCCATCCATGAGGAAATCGCCCGTTTTGCACGCGAGACCCCGTGTTTCGGCAATTTCGAGCGCAAGGTCGAGTTTCTCGCCGGAGAGCATGCTGAAGCCGAACGCCGCTTCGGGCGCACGATATTGAGCGGCCATCATTTCGAGCGGGTTCTGCAATGCAAGGCAGCGGTCGCCGTGCAGCAAGACCCGCTGCTCCTCAGTATCGCGCGGCACTACCTCGGCGGCGAGGCGAAATTGATCACAACGCGGACATGGTGGAGTTTCCCGACGAAATCTGCCTCGGAAGCCGATCTGAGCCGCGCCTCGTTCAAGTTCCACTTCGATCTCGACGACTGGCGAATGCTGAAATTCTTCTTCTATCTGTCCGACGTCGATGCGGATGCCGGTCCCCATGTCTATGTTCAAGGCAGCCACAACCGCCGCCGGATGAAGCATCAGTTGACGCTGCTTGTCGGACATTCGGCCGAGGACGTGCTTGGCTTCTACGGCAAGGAGAGTGCGGTCACGCTGACCGGAAAGGCGGGCACCGGCTTTGTCGAGGATCCCTTCGGCTTCCATATGGGAACGCTCGCCAAGCATACGCCGCGCCTGATGATGGAAGTCGGATTTGGCGTGTCGAAGCCGTCGAAGCGCCGGTATCACGGCGAGCCGGTGATCAGATAACCGTCCCTGGATTTCCGAAGCCGGACCGGCTGGACCGGCTTCGGCTGATTGGATGTGCTCTTGGCAGAACGGCCCGCCGTTGCGGTTCAGGCCTCCGGGCAACCGTCCCGCAATTTACGCCATGTCGTGACGTTCAGCTCCATCTCGCAGCGCGCGAGATACGACGCCCCACCCACCCTGATGCAGGCGGTCTGGCCAAGCTCGTACTTCGTGCCATCCCGATTGCGGCAGGTGCAGCGCGAATCCGGGTGCGCCGCAGCCACGCTCGCTGCGGCCAGGGCCAACGATACCGTTGCAATCAATTTGGCGTGCTGCCGTTCCATCGACTGAGCATAGCGCAAATGTTCGCAGTTGGCACGCAGCAAGGTGGCTTCCTGCCCGAATGGTGGCAGCTTCAGTAAGCGCTAAAGTGCCGACGGGCGTGAACGTGTCGGCCCAGACGGCTCAGCATGCCAGACGGAATTCTCCGCTCTTTATCACGTCGATCACTTGCCGCAAGATTTCCTCCCGGCTCACCTTCCGCCGGAAGAATATGCCGTCCAAGCTCTCCCAGCGAAGGGAGCTTGTGGTAGAGCTCCGCGATTGCCCGGGACCGGTCAGCCTATTCGGCGACGCTCCCGGCAACGCCGGATCACCTCGTCGAGCGCCGGAAGCAGACCGACATCGTGAAGCGGCGCGGAAAGCGCCTTGAACGATGCCAGCAATCAGAAGTCGTCGGAGTGAAGATTTCACATTGGACGAGCCTTGATGCCGGCGTGTAACGTCCGCTTCCAGCGCGAGGCCCCCTCACCCAGCCTCAAATCGCGCCGATTTCCTTCAACTTCTTCAAAACCGCCTCGTTGGGCTCGCCGGTCTCAGGCAGGTTGTAATGCTTCTGGAAGCGGCGGATGGCAGTGCGGGTCTGTTCGCCGGCGACACCGTCGACGCCGACATTGGCGTAGGCCATGTTTGAAAGGCCCTTCTGGATTTTCAGCACCAGATCGACGTTGGCGAGCTCGGATGAGGGAACCTGCTTCGGGCCGGCGGCGGTCTTGATCTGCTTTTCAGCGCTGCGGATGGCGGCGGCGACCGGATCCTCGGCCGAGGCTTTCGAGGTCACATCCTCGCGCGGCTTCTCGGCGGGAACGGCAGACGGACCGATGGAATCGGTCTTGAGGGCGGCAAGCACCTCCGGCGTCGCATCGCCGCTCGGCGGCATGCCGACGGTTTCCTCGAAGAAAAGGATCGCGGCGCTGGTGCGCGGGCCAATGATTCCGTCGGCCGTGCCGTTATAGAGGCCGCGGCGGATGAGCTCCTCCTGGATGTCCATGACAAGCTGACTGGGCTGTTGGCCGGGTGCTGCAGCCGGCGGCGTCGCATTGGTGGTGGCGGCAGCGCCTGCCTCGCCCGCACGTTCGATCTTGAAGGTCGTGACGTCGCCTGGGTGCGGCTCTTCCACGGCCGGACGGCCGATCGAGAAGGGCGCTAGCACATCGCGGGTGCGGAAGAAGGGATGCGGATGCGTACCCGGCTGATACCAGAGCGCATTGGCGGCAACGAAGCTGAAGATGACGACAAAGGCGGTGGTACCGCCTGCGACCGAAGGATTGCGCGCAATGACGCCACCGAGCACGGATGCGCCCGTCATGCCCACGCCGCCGAGAGCGGCAGCCCCTGTGAGAAGCAGGCTCGGCTGATGCCGGCCTCTCCTTCCCTTAGGCGATTTTCGCTTGCGCGCGGCCATCGAAAAGCCCCTCTTCCAGCCCGGCGACATTCGTCGCCGCAATTTTCAGGCGCGGCGGGAAATCGACGGCCCGGTCCTTTTCCGCATGCGCGGCACCGGCGCCGGAACCATCCGCCGCGATCGAAATGGTGATGATCGTGCCTTCGCCGGGAACGCTGGCAATCGCGAAGTGACCGCCATGCAACGCCACGAGTCCCTTCACCAGCGACAGGCCGAGGCCGGTCCCCTCGTAATGACGTGTATAATCGTTCTGCACCTGCATGAAGGGCTGCCCGAGCGATTCGAGCCTGTCGGCGGGAATGCCGATGCCGGTGTCGCTGACGCAGATCTGCAGGATGCCGTCGCGCACCGCCGCATCGACGGTGACGGCGCCGCCGGCATCGGTGAACTTCACAGCGTTGCCGACGAGATTGATGAGGATCTGCTGAATGGCGCGCTGGTCGGCGACAACCTCGTCGAGGCCGCGCTGGATGCGGCTCGTCAGCGTCACACCCTTGCCCTTGGCCTGCAGCGCAAGCATCGCCTCGCAGGAGCGGACCGAGACGCCTATATCGAACGGTTCGAGCAGCAGCTCATAGCGGCCGGCCTCGATCTTGCTCATGTCGAGCATGGTGTTGACGACGGAAAGCAGGTGCGCGCCGGACTCGCGTACCAGGGTCACGTATTCGCGCTGGCGCTCATTGTCGAACTTGCCGAAATATTCTCCGAGCAAGATATCCGAGAAGCCGAGGATGGCGTTCAGCGGCGTGCGCAGCTCGTGGCTGACGGCGGCGAGGAAGCGCGACTTGGCATCGTTGGCGGATTCGGCATCGGCCGCCCGGCTTTGGGCTTCCATGCGCAGCTGCTGTTCGACGGAGACGTCGCGAAGCTGGGCGACGACGGCTAGGAGCTCGCCGTCCTCATCGCGCCGTGCCGTCATGTCCATTCTGAGATGTGCGAACTGGCGAAGATCAAGGGAAACGCAGGGGCGGTCGAGGCGAAGGTCGACGCTGGCGCACGCCTCGCCCTGGCGCAGCCGGTCGAGCGCCTGCAGGACGAAGATGCGGTCGGAGACATGCACCTGCTCGATGAAGCCCCTTCCCTTCGGGTCGCGCATCCAGGCGAGGAACTCGCGGCTGTCGCGGCCACCGGCGGTGGTGACGTTGCCCTGCGGATCGAGGAAGAGGACGAGGCCGACGCTGTTTTCCAGGAAGAAGTCTTCCGCGGGTGCCGTGGCAACGGCCGACACAACGGCGCTCTGGCGGGCAAGCGCGATGCTGCCCACGGCTGAAAAAAGGAAGGCAGCACAGACGGTCGCGACACCTGCAGGCAGTGCCACGGCCGGGCTGGTGACGAAGGAGAGGCCGGCAGGCGCAGCGATCAAGGCGGCGCAAGAGAGGAAGACGAGCCGGCGCAGGATCGCAAGCTCGCGCTCGGCAACAGCTTCGCCGCTTCCCGTGCGGGAAAGCCAGCCTGCCGCTGCCCGGTCCACGAGGGCTGCCGCCCGTCCGCCAATGTCACTCAATACGCGCACGCAATACCCGCCGAAAAGGCTGTTTACACAGTGCGGACAATAGGCCCCGGCGGCTTAAGGAAAGGATAAGGCAAAGCGGCTCTCCACAGCCCAAAAGCTGTAAAAATCCCATTTTGAGCCATCCGCAGGGCCCTTTGGTTTTTGTGGTTAATAGCGGGTAAGCGATGGATTTCGCTCGCATTTCGGCTTTTCGTTAACCTTTGCGGCACGCTGCCCTTAGGGAATCCCTGCAATTCCAGGCAGCCCACTGCGCCATGCTTAACCCCGATGGCTACAATTTGACTGAAATGCGGTCACAATGCCTTTATTTAAAATTCGAATTAAATTTGCCGCAAATGCCGTGGAGTTTCGAAAAGTGGCATTCGCATTTCCCCGCTAGGGTGAAAGCACACCGGAAAACCGGCCTGATTCGGCGAGAAGACCGGACGGGAAAAACAGGATGGGCAACGACAATGTGGTTTCTGATCAAAGGATCGTTCTGGTTCGGCCTCGTGCTGGTCCTCTTGCCGCTCTTCAGCTCGGAGAGCTCGACGCGCCTTGCCAACGACCCGCAAATCCAATTCTTTGACGCCTTCACCGCCGCAAGTGGCGCCTATGATTATCTCACCGGCATGTGCAACGAGAAACCGGAGGTCTGCGCCAAGGGCGCGGAAACGCTCACCGCCCTCGGCTACCGGGCCCGCGAAGGCGCCCGCGTCGCTTATGAGCTGCTGGACAGTCAGTTCTCGGACGAGAAGGCACCGGCTCTGAAGCTTGCGGAGGCGACGCCGGCCGCACCGCTTGCCGAAGCTCCCGTTGCAGCCACTGCTCCTTCCGCAAAAGAGCAGAGGGCTGCCGCTCTGAACCAGCCGATGCCCTACCGCGCGCCGGTGGAGGACGACCCGATTTCCGACAAGGTCGTGACCGGCGCCATTCCCTTGCCGACACCGAAGCCGGTCCTTTAGGAATTCCGCGGAGTTCTCCGCCCCAACCTTGCACCGGCGATCCGCATGATACGGAGACGCCCGTGCCTGACGTGCCTGCCCTGTTTGATTTCAGCTTTTTGCTGCGCCGTGAGGATGCCCATCCTTCACGGCGTTTTTTTATGCGTTGGAGGGATACGCGGCCTGGCGGCGAAGGCGGCCTTTGAACTTGAGGCCGCGCAACTTGAGGCTGAAGAGTGATCTTGTCGCCCCCGGCGAGTTCGAGTGCCTGCGCATATAGAAGACGATGTCGAACTCACCGGCCTTGCTTTTGAGGAAGTGAAGGAATGAGGATCAGGATACCGTGGGCGTCGTCATTCCCGGCATGGCCAGTGGCATCGGCATGACGATCCTGAGCGGCGCGCGCCCCGCAATGCGCCCGAACTTCACCGCCTATCCTTCGCGCGCCTCACGGCCTCGGTGCCCGCCTACTTGTCGCGCTGCTGGTGTGGCATGCCAAAGCTGCCCTCTATCACCAGTTCGTTCGCAGCGATGGGCTGCTCCGGCCGATGTGATACGGCGGCTGACCCCAAGGCGTTTGCCGCCTGGCGGACGTTTTTCTTTTTAATGGTTCAAAAGCGACGGCAGTTCACCTATATCACTCACAATAGTGAAAGGCCCGCTTATGGCATCTCTCGACGAGATCATCGACGACTTCTCCTTCCTCGACGACTGGGAGGACCGCTACCGCTATGTCATCGAACTCGGCAAGGGGTTGCCGGACCTGCCGGACGACAAGAAGACGTCCGCGAACAAGGTGATGGGCTGCGCCAGCCAGGTCTGGCTGGTGACGCATCCCCAGGGCAATCCTGAAAATCCGGTGCTGGTCTTCGAGGGCGATTCCGACGCGCATATCGTGCGTGGCCTCGTCGCTATCGTGCTTGCTACCTATTCCGGCAAGAGAGCCTCGGAGATCGCGGGCCTCGATGCTTTCGATATCTTCTCGAAGATCGGACTTGTCGAGAACCTGTCGTCGCAGCGCTCTAACGGACTGAGGTCCATGGTGAACCGGATCCGGGAAGAAGCGCGGGTGCGTGTCGCGGCTTAAGCGCGCCGTCATTCGTGCGGCAATATGCTCGCCTCGCGCGGAAACAGCCTAATCAAGTGCGTCCGCTCCATCTGCAGCCGTGAACGGCCGGACATGATATTCTCTTCGAGACATAACGTGATGTCGTTAGCCAGAGCCTTAGGGATCTCGATGCCTCCGGCCTTGAGGATCCGATGCTCCATCGCCGAAAGGGAGCTAACGGCACCGTTGCAGCCGTCTGCGGAAAGTTCCGCCAGTCGTGTTCGGCGCTGGGCGGCATCGACGGTTTGAATGCGCTCCCGCTCCTGATAGGCAGCGATCTGTCCCCACGCCAGATAAAGCGCCGCGGCGGTGCAGAAGAACGCGATGAGAAGGCCGCTCCGCATGCGTCAAGCCTCCCGAACGGCGTTGCAGTTGGCCGCAATCGGCATCTCATGGGTGCCGGCTGCGACATGCATGATGTAACGCTCGGCGGCGTCAGCGAGAGCCAATGCAACCTCGCTCTGCAGCCACCCCGCGCTTTCGGCTTCAATCGCAATCTGCCTCGCCAGATGGTCGAAGACGCAGGCGCACTCGTTCGCGCGCCGGGCATCGTCGACGTTGAAGGTTGGTGGCCTTATGTTCATGTTCAGTGGACGATCGCGGAAAGGGAGGACGGAAGGCCCTGAATGGCAAAACGGTGAAACGGCGGAACGGAAGGAGGCATGGCGACGACACGCTTTGCCTTGCCGAAGTGGCGATCGAGTTCACTTGCAAGCTCGGCGGGCGAGGTCGTGCCCGCCTGGAACAACTGGATGAGCAGCAGTGCCGCAGCATTAAAAGTCCGAGGCTTATCGAAAAGAATGTCGCCGGTATAGCCTGCATCGCTCAGCACCTGCTGCAGCATGCCAAGGTCCTCGCTTTTCAGGTATTTCATGGTGGATTCGGAAGACATGCAGTCCTCCTTTCGGTCGGGGCTAGGGCATGACCGCCCTCAGACAGCAGCGCCCGTGAAAATGGCTGCTGGAGGCCGGACAGTGCGCTTCCAGGCAATGCAAAGCAAACGATATCTTTCGCTTTCCCTTATATATCGTCACGCTGTTCGCGGCGCTGGAACGGACCGCTGCGCGATGCCCGCGGTCGCTTCAGGCTTTTGACCAAGGATCTACTTGCACGGAGTCTGAAAAGCGATGACGAGGAAGGTCGGTGATTTGTTTATTGCCTGCATTCTCCGGCGCGGATATTCCCGCCGGCCTTTCGAGCGGCCTTGAGGCGGAAACACGTTTGGTCCAGAAAATAGCCTCGAAGGGACAACTCTAGGAATGCTCCATTGCTAGAGAACAGTGCGCAGGCTTTGCCCATCGCTTGGAGGATTCTTCGGCAAGCGCGGCCAACGTGACCTGACCGAATTTCGCCAGCAAAATGGCTTCTGCCTCATGCATCGCCTCGGCAAGCGAAGCGTTGACGGCCTGTTCGATGACGCAGTTCGGATTGTCGCCCGCCAGTCCGATCGAGAAGAGTTGCGGCGCGCCCAAGGCATTGTGAATGCCGAGCAGGGTGATCTCCCCCAAAGGGCGCGCCAGGATCCAGCCGCCGCCGTGCCCCTTCTCGGACCGGACATACCCCTGATCTCGCAGGCCGGCCATGGTTCGGCGCACGACAACGGCATTGGTGCCCAGCATCGCTGCAATTGTTTCGGATGTTGCGGCGCCTTCGTGGCGATCCATGTGAACAAGCACATGCAGCATGCGGGATAAGCGGGTGTCGTGTCTCATGGCCTGGTTCAGCTCGTTTGCGGATCACAGATGTAACAGATACATGATCATGCAACAACGCTAGTTGCATGATCATTGACAAAGCCCTTTCACGTAACTTAACAAGTATCATGACTCATCCTTCGGCCGTCCGGCCGGGCGATGAACCGGAACGAACGTGAGAGGATCATTTATGCATTTCGACGTCATCATCATCGGCGGCAGCTTTGCAGGCATTTCAGCGGCGCTGCCGCTCGCCCGCGCCAGACGGAAGATCCTGGTGATCGATGCCGGTGAGCGCCGCAATCGCTTTGCCGCTGTCTCGCACGGTTTTCTAGGGCAGGACGGCCGTGAACCCGGCCTGATCGTATCCGAGGCCCGCCAACAGCTCGAACGCTATCCGACTGTCCACTGGCTGCATGCCAAGGCACAAGCCGCAAAGAGGACCAGCAATGGATTTGCCATCGAGATCGATGGCAAGCCTATGGAGGAAGGCAGGCGTCTGATCCTGGCAGCAGGGGTTGCAGATCGACTGCCCGCTATTCCAGGCCTGCAGGAACGTTGGGGAAAATCTGTCTTCCATTGCCCCTATTGCCATGGTTACGAACTGAACCAGGGGCGGATCGGCGTCATCGCATCCGGGGAGCATTCCATGCATCACGCCCTAATGCTTCCCGACTGGGGCGAGACGACTTTTTTCACCAACGGTATCGTCGTGCCGAATGCCGATCAGTCAGCGCAATTGCGTGCGCGCGCAGTCAAGGTCGAGACGACCCCAGTGCGCGAGATCGCAGGAGACCGTGCGGATGTTTGTCTAGACGATGGCAGGATTGTCGCAATGGACGGTTTGTTCACCCTGACGCGGACTTCAGTGCAAATTCCTTGGGCTGAGCAGCTGGGCTGCGCGCTCGAAGAGGGGCCGCTCGGCCAGTTCATCAGGACGGACGCCGTAAAACAGACCACCGCGAAGGGCATCTTCGCCTGCGGCGATGTAGCAAGAGCCGCGGGCTCCGTGGCTCTCGCCGTTGGTGATGGAGCGCTGGCCGGAACGGCAGCGCATCAGTCGCTGATGTTCGGGAACGATTGACGGCATCTTCATGTCGGCGACGCCTTTCTCGAGATGCGGGACAAGAACTTGAAGATCGCGATCGAGGGAACTTCAGGCGCCCGTCATCATGCTGGCCTCAATTGGGAGCCAAGCCACTGTTTCTAAGACAACCCAGGCTCTCCGCCACTTCAGGCCGCAGGAACCTTACCGCCGCAAGCGGCAAGCAGCTTTGATGCCACCAGGACTTCAGTGCCTGCGAGGCCCGCCGAGCAAAACAACGTCGTTTGATCGTGCGCCTGGCGAACAGGCAGCCTGCCGCTGACGATCGCGGCCAAATCAACCAGGCGCACGGCATCGGGCGATCCATGCAGGAAGAATGGAGCCTTATAGGCTTCCGTCTGCTCCAGAGAGTCGGTCGCGATAACATGGGCGGCAGCGGCGATGTCCAAGCCCAACTCATGCTCATCCACGGTCTTCGGGCCGATGGTGTTGATATGAACTCCGGGCTTCAGCCACGCTGCCTCCATCACCGGTGTTCGGCTGGTCGTTGCACAAATGACGATATCGGCCTCGCTTACAGCGCGCCGTGGCGTATCCACGGGCTCCACGGGGATGCCTAAGCGCTGCTCCATCTCCGCTGCAAATGTACGGCGGTTCTGTTCGTGGCGGCTAAAGACGCGGACATGATCCAGCCTGCGCACTAGTGCCGCAGCCTCCAACTGCGTCCGCGCCTGGTGCCCGCTTCCAATGACGCCTGCCGTCCTGACGCCCGACGATGACATATGACGAATGGCGATGCCGCCAATTGCGCCAGTTCGGATATCTCCCAAGCGGCTGCCGACGACAAGGCCCTGAAGCTCGGCCGTTTTAGCCGACCAGACCGCGACGATCTGGTCGTGGCGCAGCCCTTTGAATGTTTCATAAACCCTGAAGCCTGCAATTGAGCCCTCGCCGATCGTGCCGCCAATGGTGAAGACAAGGTCGCCTTTGCCGCCAAAGGACACGCTGTGCCTGGGCGGCGAAACCAATGCCCCTGCTGATCGCGCCACCATTGCTTCCTCGATCGCCTCGATGGCGATCTGCATAGCCGTGCTTCGGTCCAGGTCGCTGTCGCTTAAAATGATGGTCACCGGCGCCTCCTTGGTTGACAGACTGCATCAAGTTCGCATGTCAACTTAGATTGAGGTCAACAGGGATTTTACCGGTTCCCGGCAATGACGCAGGCGCCCAATGGGTCCGGCGCGACCGGGAAAGCACCCAGGCGCTCTTATTCGTTCAATTCGCCTTTTTCGCCACCGGCTTGAATATACTGGGATTATTTTCCTACGTGTCCGCGCATAGAAAAAAAGCCGGGCTTGGGGCCCGGCTTTCGCGCTTAGGAGCGTGCGAGGTCAGCCGCGGCCGCGTTTGCGGCGCTGGCCGAGGCCCATTTCCTTGGCGAGGCGCGAGCGCGCCTCGGCATAGGCGGGAGCGACCATCGGATAATCGGCGGGAAGATCCCACTTCTCGCGGTACTCTTCCGGCGAGAGACTGTGATGGGTCATCAGATGGCGCTTGAGAGATTTGAAGTTGCCGCCGCATTCCAGGCAGGTGATCTGATCATCCTGTACTGACTTGCGTACCGAAACGGCGGGCTTCTGCTTTTCGATGGTGGCTGCGGCGGGTTGCGGTGCAGACGTGTTGCTCAGTGCGGAATGCACGTCGGAAATCAAATTGGCCAGGTCACTGACCGGGACCACATGATTGCTGACATAAGCCGCTACGATATCGGCCGTCAGTTCTACCAGCAATTCCGGCCCGTTGCCGGTCGCGGTATCCGTCATATTCTGTTTCTCCTGTTCGCATGCGTGGATGACCCTCTTTCGGAGGATCGCCTTCGTAGAGGCAAACAGTAAAAGGCCCAGACAACGGCATCATGTCCTAAAACGCGAATCCACCCCTAGATTCTTGAGACCGAAACCTGTTCTAATACTGCCCGAATACGAATCACAATCGCCGCACTCTTCGACCACAGCCTTCATTAGACATTCGAAATCAAAGCTAGAGATGGAATAGGCGAAACGATTCTAATTCGAAATCAGAACTCTACTTACACTTCAATTATCACTGTTTTACCGAAAGTCCAATTCTTATTTGCGGTTTTTCTACTTAAAAAGTTCAAAACACTAAGATTTTGCAAGCAAGGCTGCGGCTTTAGTTCGCAATCGCGTGCATAACTTGCGTAAAACGAGCTAAATCGCTGAAAATTATACTCTCATCGGCCTTCCATGTCGTCGCGGACCGAGAGTTCCCACAATTTATGCCCCGTTTCATGCGCCGCCTTGGCCAAGAGGTGCGCTGCGACCGGGGCGGTCAGCAGCAAAAAGACGACGCCTGCGGCAGCGCGCGCAAAAATTGCAAGTTCGCCGGAATAAAGGCCGGCAGCAAGCAGCAGTAGACCGGAGCCGACCGAACCCGCCTTGGAGGCTGCATGCATGCGCGAGTAAAGGTCCGGCAAACGGACGACGCCGATCGCCGCCGAGAGCGCGAAAAAGGCGCCGGCAAGCATCGTGAGGGCAGTTACCGTGGCGATAACGTATTCCATCATCCCGCCTTTCCTGCGGTATCGCCCGGCGCCGGCGTCACTGCCTGTTCTTCCCAAGCCGGCGACGGCCTGGCGCCCGGCGCACGGCGCGACAAGACAAAGCGGGCAAAGGCAACCGTCGCGAGGAAGCCGACCAGGCTCAATGCGATCGCGATATCGATGTAAAGCGCAAAGCGCGTCTTGACGGCGATCACCGCTATGAAGCCGATGGCAATGCCGGTGAGCGTATCGAGAGCGAGAATGCGGTCCGGCAGCGTCGGTCCGGTGATCACACGATAGGCCGTGAGCACGAAGGCGATCCCGAGGATCGCAAGCGTGACCACGGCGGCGGCCGAAACAAGCGTAAACGGCGCCATCATTGGAATGCCTCCATGATCTTGCGTTCGAAGCCGCTGGCAATGGCGCTCTTCGTCGCCTGTGGGTCGGAGCAGTCCAGCGCGTGGATATAAAGCGTCCTGCGGTCCTCCGAAACATCGACAGAGAGCGTGCCGGGCGTCAGCGTGATGAGATTGGCAAGCAGCGTGATCTCGAGATCGCGTTCGACGGTCAGCGGAAAGGCAAAGATGCCGGGCCGGATCTCCATCCTCGGCCGCAGCACCGTCCGGGCGACGGTCCAAGCCGAAAGCGCCAGTTCCTTCAGGAAAAGCAGCGCGAGTGACAGGACGAGGCGCGTGCGGCGAAGATAGCTCTTGCTGCCGAAAGGCTCGCGCACGATCGCCAAAGCAATGGCCCCGAGAACGAAGCCGAAGACGAGATTATGCAGCGAGGCGCTGCCGGAAACGGCGACCCAGGCAATGGCGAGCAGCAGATTGACGAGGAAGGCGATCATTGCGCCGCTCCTTTGGGGAAGACAGAATGAATGTAGGCGCCCGGATCGGCAAGGCTTCCGGCCGCTGCCTGTGCCAGCGACAGCAACGGCTCCGGCAAGATGCCGAAACCGGTGACGAGTGCGGTCAGCGCCAGCAGCGGCAGCGCCGATTGCCATCCGATCGCAACTGCCTCGACAGAAGCCGGCGCCGGGCGCCAGTAGGCAAGCAGGAAGACGCGGCCGAAACAGATGGTCGTCAGAAACCCGCCGGCCAAAAGGGCGGCGGCAAGCCACCATGCGCCGATATCGAGCGAGGCCTTGACGAGGATGACCTTCGGCCAGAAGCCGGAAAACGGCGGCAGGCCGCAGGCGGCGAGGAAGAGAATGAGCGAGACGGCGGCAAACCAGCCGCACTGGCGATAAAGCCCGCCGAGCGCGCCGAGCTCGAAGCTGCCGCCGAGGCGGGCCGCCTGCCCCGCCAAGAGATAGAGCGCCATCATCAGCACGACGGAATGCAGCGCGTAAAAAACCGAGCCGCTGACGCCGCCAGGCGTGCCGATCGCAATACCGGCAAGCATGCTGCCGATGCCGGAGATGACGACATAGCCGAGCATGCGGCGGATATCGGTCTGCGCCAGCGCGCCGAATGCGCCTATGAGGACGGTTGCGGCGCCAACGAGCGCGATCATCAGGCTCAGCGCCTCGCGCTCCACCGGCAGCAGCATCACCATCACCCGGATCAACGCGTAGATGCCGACCTTGGTGAGCAGACCGGCAAAGAGTGCGGAGACGACGATGCGCGGCGTATGATAGGAGGCGGGCAGCCAGAAGTTTACCGGGAAAGCGGCGGCCTTCATGGCGAAGGCAAAAAGGAAAAGGGCCGCGAGCGTCATCAGCGGCGCCGTATCGCGCAGGCCGGCGGCCTTCAGGGCGATGTCGGCCATGTTGAGCGTGCCGAAGATTGCGTAGAGGTAGCCGACGGCAGTCAAAAAGAGCGTCGTGCCGATCAGGTTCAGCACCGCATATTTCATCGCACCGTCGATCTGCTCGCGCTCGGATCCGAGGATCAGCAGGCCGAAGGACGAGATCAGCAGCACCTCGAACCAGACATAGAGATTAAAAATGTCGCCGGTGAGAAACGCCCCGGACACGCCTGCCATCAGGAGCATCAGGAAGGGGAAGAAGCCGAAGCGCCGCCCGCCCGCGTCGATGTCGGAGAGCGCATAGAGGCTGCCCGCAAGCGCCGCGATCGCGGCTGCAAGCGCCATCAGCGCGCCCAAGAGGTCGACGGTGAAGGCAATGCCGAAAGGCGGCAGCCAGCGCCCCATTACCATCGTGACTGGGCCATCGTCGATCACCCGTTTCAACAGCACCGCGTCGATTAGCACCAAGCCCGCAAGGCCGAGAACGGTGATCAACGCATGCAGGCGGACATGGGCGCGCAGCATCAGCATCAGCGCGCCGAGCACGATGCAATGCACAACCGGCAAGATCACGAGCCAATCGCCTGGGGGGACGGGTGCGGTGAGGAGCGCGGCGGAAAGATCGGCGGCGAAGGGGGCGGCCATTTAAAGCTTCCTCCTCTTTTCCCCAGCGGGGAGAAGTGCCGCGCGGAACTGGGCGATCAGCCGCGAATGTCGGGAGCGAAAGCGACGAATACCATATGCCGAGCCTACCCCCCCGTCCGACCCTCCCGGTCCCCTTCTCACCGCCGGGGAGCGGGCGGAAAAGCCGCTATCCCCCATGAAAAAAGCCAGCGCCAAGAGCCCATCCCCCTCCCTGTGGGGGCGATGCCCGGCTGAACGGAGGGGGATTATCATCCGCATCTCAATACCCCACTGGCGGAAGCAGCGGATCGTCGGGCTCGGCGACGCGCATCTCGTCGGTGTTGTCCGTGCCGATGTCTTGATAGGCGCGGTAAGTCAAAACCAGCAGGAAGGCGAAGAACGAGAAGGAGATCACGATCGCCGTCAGGATGAGGGCCTGCGGCAGCGGGTTGGCGGCATCGGCGGGCAGCGCGTCGAGGCCCGCCGGAATGATCGGCGGCACCTCGCGCGTCAGCCGGCCGGCGGTAAAGAGCAAGAGGTTCACAGAGTTTCCAAGGATCGCGATACCGAGCATGATGCGGATCGAGAATTTCGACAGCAACAGGTAGATGGCGGCGGAAAAAAACAGGCCGACGAGGACCGCAAAAAGCGGCTCCATCACTCCACCTCCCTTTCCTCAAGGGCTAGCGCAATGGCGGTGATTGCGCCGACGACGACGAAATAGACGCCGATATCGAAGAGCATGACCGTCGAGAGCGACACCTCGACCCCGAAGATTGAGGGATGCACCCAAAGGCCGGTCATGAAGGGCACGGCAGCGGCGATCGAGATCAGGCCGGCGACCGCCGACATCATCAGCCCGGCACCGGCGATCGACAGCGGATGAAAGAGAATTGCCCGGCGCACAGCCGGCACGCCGGCCGCGATGCCGTAGATTGCCAATGCCGAAGCGGCGATAAGCCCGCCGATGAAGCCGCCGCCCGGCTCGTTGTGGCCGCGCAGCAGGATGAAGACCGAAAAGAGCAGCATGAGCGCGACGAGGAAGGGGGCGATGGTGCGGAAGATGAGGGTGTTCATCGGGTGGGTGCTCCGCTTGGCGGCGAGCGGCGGACGAGGTTACATTCTTCGCTCGCTGAGTCAGTTGATGAAGCACGCAATGAAAACCGCGCCTCATCACCCGCCCTCATCCTCGGATCACTTTCTCGTGCGCCGCCTTGGCGATATGGATCCCGCTGAATGCGTGCCCTTTGCCACCAGCGCTCATTTCCTACTCCCCTCATTCCTGTGCTCGTCACACGAATGAGGCCACGGCGCGTCTGCGCCGTGAATGAACCGCCTTTTGAATGAGCCTCCTGCGCCCAACGACTTGGGCGCGCTGGATTCCTGTGCCAGGTAAGCAAGTTCGGGCAGTTGAGGCAACGCCGTCTCCAGACAACAGCACCTGGTGCTGCAAACCTGGCGGAATGGGAACCCGCGCGATGGAAACAACCGCCTTTCACTCCGCCACCTCCTCTCGATCCAGATCATGCGCGACCAGCTTCCGCTCTCCCCCTGCCCGCATGCGGATCAGTGCGATGATGGCGAGGCCTGTGATGGCGACGACGGCGATCTCGCCGAGAGTGTCGGTGCCGCGGAAATCGACGATGATGACGTTCACGACATTGGCGCCGTGGGCGATGGTTTTCGAATAGGTGTTGAAGAAATCCGTCAGCGCCGCATTGAACGGCCCCTCCGTCGCCCGCATCAGGAGTAGCGCAAAGCCGAGGCCGCAGGCAAGCGCGATCGAGCCGTCGCCAAGCCGCTGGCGCAGCGGCCGCGGGTCGGTCGGCGTGAGGCGAAGCCTTGTCATGACAAGCGCCAGGATGACGACGGACAGCGTCTCGACCATGAACTGGGTGAAGGAAAGATCGGGCGCCCCGAAGAGCAGGAAGATCAACGCCACGGAAAAGCCCTGGATGCCAAGCGAGACGATCGCCGTCAGCCGGTCACGGGCGGAAAGCACTGCCGCAAGGCCGATCACGGCGAGCACGAAGAGCGCCCATTCATGGAGCTGAACGCCGCGCGGCCAGACGGGAAACGACGGCAGTTCGCCGTAAAGCAGCGGCGGCACGAGGAGAATCAGGGCGAGGCAGACAAAGGTGCAGGTCACATAGATTTCCAGCCGTCCCGGCTGGACGATGCGGGTGACGCGCCAGGAAAGGCGGACGAGCCCGGCGATGAAGCTGTCGAAGCCGCGGTCCGGTCCCGGCCCTGCCGCCTGCAGGAAGGACACCATCAGCGCCCGGGCCTGCTCTATCTTCCAATAGACCGCAACGCCGAGCATCACGGTCAATACGGAAAGCGCGAGGGGAAGGCCGAGATGTGGCATCGGCGAGATCGCAACGTCGATCGCATCGCCCTGAACGGCCGAAGCCATCGGCGACGAGACGTACTGATGCGTGATGCCGGAAAAGAGCGCGCCGGCAAGGCCCAGCACTGCCAGAATGCCGGGACCGAGCCAGAACAGGATGGGCGCGTCGTTGGGATGTTTCGGGGTTTCGGCCGCTTGGCCGACGAAGGGCTTTAGGCCGACCGAAAAAGCAATTGCAAACATCAGCGCATTGCCGAAGATCGCGACTGCGGTGAACATCAGCGAGCGCAGATTGCCACCGGCGAGCGCTGCGTAGATCTCCTCCTTGGCGAGGAAGCCGAAGAAGGGCGGAAGCCCGCCCATCGAGATCGCGGCGAGTATCGCAATCGCAAAGGTCAGCGGCATGGCGCTCAAAAGACCACCGAGCTTCGTGATGTCGCGGGTGCCCGTCTCGTGGTCAAGGACGCCGGCGATCATGAAGAGTGCACCCTTGAAGAGAGAGTGCGCCACCAGGTAAAGCACCGCGGCTTCGATGGCGTATTGCGAACCGAAACCGGTAAGCAGGACGAGAAGGCCGAGCGAAGAAACCGTCGTATAGGCGAGCTTCAGCTTCAGGTCGGCATGGGCAACGGCCAGCGCGGAACCGGCAACCAGGGTCATCCCGCCGAAGAACGGCAGCAGGATTTCCCAGGCCGGAGTGTCACCCATCACCGGGTTCAGCCGCATCAAGAGATACACGCCGGCCTTCACCATGGTTGCCGAATGCAGGTAGGCTGATACCGGCGTCGGCGCCTCCATGGCGTTCGGCAGCCAGAAATGAAATGGAAACTGCGCCGATTTGGTAAAGGCGCCGCACAGCACGAGACCGAGCGTTGCCAGATAAAACGGGCTGCCGCGGACGACATCGCCGAACGGCGAAAGCAACGACATCTGCGTGACGCCGGTGATGTTCCAGAGAAAGAGCAGGCCGGCCAGCAGGCAAAGCCCGCCACCGCCGGTCACCACCAGCGCTTGAAGGGCCGCCCGTCGTGCCGCCTCCCGCTCATGGTCGAAGCCGATCAGCAGGAAGGAGGTGATGGAGGTCAGCTCCCAGAAGATGAAGAACATCAGGAAACTGTCCGAGACGACAACGCCAAGCATCGCACCCATGAACAGGAAGATGAAAGAGAAGAAACGCCCCTGCTGCGGATGCCCCTTCAGGTAACCGCCGGCATAAAGCACGATCAGCGTGCCGATGCCGGTAATCAGCAGCGCAAAGGTGAGCGACAGACCGTCGAGAAACCAAGAGAAGCTCAGATCGTAGCTTGGCACCCAGGAATATCCGCCGGTCACCACCTCGCCGCGGGCGACGCCAGGTATGAAGCGGAGGAAGTGCAGAAACGCCAGCAACGGCACACTCGCCAGCAGCCAGGCGCCGTTTGCGCCGAGCCGGCGAATGACGAAAGGGGAAAGCAAGGCGCCGAGAAGCGGCAGGCACAAAGCCAAAAATGTCAGACCAGTGACACCGGCCATGTCCCCTCCTCATTGCCAGAAAGTGATGCGTTGGCGCGAACTTAGGGTAATCGGCAAGCGCCCTCAAGCAATTTCGGAAGAGGTTTGGATGAATGATCGGAGGCGGACCGATCAGGCCCGGCGGAGAGGAGCGGCAGAACCAACATGTGAACTAGCAGGACTACCAAAGTCAGCGGCCAGAGAATGCATGCCACCGCGCCTGCGAGGCGGGCCAACGTCCAACGATCGTGGTTGGCCCAGCCTTCCAGCAAAGTCATCGTCAGAAATAGCACAGCCACAAGGCAATAGGCCCACGGCAGAACAACGATGAACACGTCCATATCCCCCGCCTGGCATCAGCTGCCATGGTTGAGAGTACGTTAACGGCGCGGTCGGGATCAAACCATCAATTCGGATTAGCTATTAGGCTAGGCAGTTCGCCGATTACCCCTTACCCTGCCCTCTCCCTAAGGGCCGTCAGCGACGCCGCAGCCTTTCCGCGAAATCGCGGATGCACGCTGGATGAGCCTTGTGCAGATATTTCGAGGCCCGCGATAGAACATGATTGCCGGGCTAATCCGCCCTGTCTTGATCCCGCTTGTCTTGCGCCCCACATTCTGGCCAAGACGGAATCGCCCCTCCGGCGCGAAAGGAGCATGCCTGATGTCCGACACCACGACAGCCAAAGTCCGCAAGACCGATGCAGAATGGAAAGAGCAGCTGACGCCGGAGCAATACCGCATCACGCGCCAGCACGGCACGGAACGCGCCTTTACCGGCCCCTATTGGGACAGCTTCGAGACCGGCCTCTACCGCTGCGTCGGCTGCAACGCGCCGCTCTTTCGCTCCGATACCAAATTCGATGCCGGCTGCGGCTGGCCGAGCTATTTCGAACCGGTCTCACCGGACGCCGTGACAGAGCATCGCGACAGCTCCTACGGCATGGTCCGTACGGAGATCCGTTGCAACAGATGCGATGCACATCTCGGCCACGTCTTCCCCGATGGCCCGCCGCCGACGGGCCTGCGCTATTGCATCAACGGACATTCGATGGTGTTCGAGCCGGGAAGATAGGCAATGCACGGGGGCTCATCACCACAGCCAACTATTTTCCGGTAGGGAAACGACCGACACCTGTGCCCGTCACGGGGATGAGGGCAGTACCATGTCCATGGCGCGGAAGACCCACTCGATGCCTAAGACGCGCCGTGGCTTCATTCCTGTGCCAGGCACAGGAATGCAGGAAGAGAGGGCAGCGCAAGACAGCCATGGCTCCTAGTGTGTCGCTCCCGCGCCAGCGATTGGAGTGCCAAGATGCCTGCCTGAACGACGAGGCTTAATTCAAAATCCTGAGCTCCATGCAGGTGAGATCGAGCCAGCGGCCGAACTTGGTGCCGACTTCGGAGAAGGTGCCGGCGATGCGGAAGCCGAGCTGTTCGTGCAGGCGGATCGAGGCGACGTTTTCCGACTCGATGCCGGCGATCATGACGTGAACGCCGTTCTCTTTGGCCTTCTCGATAAGCGCCTGCATCAAAAGTTTGCCGATGCCGCCGCCGCGGCAGTCCTTGTCGACATAGACTGAGTGCTCGACCGTATGGCGATAGCCGTCGAAGGCCCGCCAGTCGCCGTAGGTGGCGTAGCCCGCAACCTGCCCCGCCTTTTCCGCGACGAGAACCGGAAAGCCCCTCGCCTTGCGCGCCCGGAACCATTCGGCGCGGTTTTCGAGATCAACGAGGGTTTCGTTCCAGATCGCCGTCGTGTGTTCGACGGCGTGGTTGTAGATGTCGCGGATCGCCGCAAGATCGGCTTCGGTGGCGTCGCGCACGATGACGGCGTCGGTCATGTCATGTCCATTCCGGTTCGTTGAGCCCAAGCGCATACGCCCGGCCTTCTTCCATGTAAACCGCGAATTGGCGCGAAGAAAGAACGATCAGAGCCTGGCAGCGCCCATGCTGAAGCAGGTGAGTACCGCCGAATAATGTACCGCAGCGGCGGCAACCACGAAGCCATGCCAGATGGCGTTCTGAAAGCGCAGCTTTTCCCAGACGTGGAAAATCACACCTGCCGAATAGATAATGCCGCCGATGACGATCAAAAGCATCGACGCGAAGGGAATGCGCGAGGCGACCGGCCCGGCAACCAGAATGCCGCTCCAACCCATGGCGAGATAGAGCAGGATCGTAAGCTTGTCGTAGCGCCCCGGAAAGGCGCATTTGAGGAAGATGCCGGCAGCCGCCATCGCCCAGATGGCGATCAGCATGGCGAAGAGAAGCGGGTCGTCCGCACCGCGTTCAAGAAAGGGCGTATAGGTCGCCGCGATCAGGATGAAGATCGCCGAATGATCGAGCCTGCGCAGGTACCATTTGGTGGGCGAGACCGGCCAGGCATTGTAGGAAAAAGAAATGCCGAGCGTCAGTACAAGGCCGACGCCGTAAATCCAGGCGGCAGCGATCTCGCCGTAGGAGCTCCAGACCGTCGCATAGAAGATCAAGACGGTCGCACCGACGAGCGCAAGCGCCAGGCCGACGCCGTGCACGATGCCGTCAGCGATCAGCTCATATCTGTCGTAAGCCCAGCGAATGCCGTTGAACTCGCCCATTAATGCGTACCCATTCCTCGACCCTTACCGATGCTCTCACTGAACGGCCGGCGGCGCAACAGGCGGCAGCACCGTGCGCGGTAAAACTTCATGAAACGCTTTAATCCTTACCGATCCACGAGCACCGAGCATTTGGCGTGGCGTACCACCCGGTCAGCAGTCGCACCGATGAAATAGTTCGAGAAATCCGGAACATGCGAGGCAATGATGATGAGGTCGGCGTGGTGCGCCTCGGCGGCGGCGAGTATGCCGTGCGCCGGCGGGCCGCGACCGATCTCCACCTTCGCCGGGATTCCGGTCTTCAGCCGCAGCTGCTCCAGTTGCGCGCGCCCATCATCGATCGCATTGTCGATCAGTTCAGCCGGTAGGTCGACGGCGATATAGGTCGGCACGTCCTGCACGACATTGAGAAGGATGATCTCACCGCCGGCATCAAGCAGCGTCGCGGCCTTGCGGAACGCCCTTTCCCCCCTCTCGATCGTACCCATCTCGATAGGGACGATGATCTTTTTGTACATGGCTTCCTCCACAGCGGGCTTACCTACAAAAGAAGATAACGCGCGATGGACAGGTTCAAGTGGGCACAAGCGATCGTCAACATTCGCTCAACGCTTTATCCTCAAAAACTGATCTTCTGTGAACAATCGGACTCCGTCATATAAGATAGAAGTACAGCGGCTCGAAGTGGACTTAGAGGCGAGATGGACCGGCGAACATTCCTCGAGCTTGCTACGGGCAGCGCTTTCGCTGCCGCCGCCGGTGCGCCTTTCCCTTCCATGGCAGGAGATCGACATATGACGACCGAAACCTCTTATGCGCTGACGCGGCCTGCCTATGTCGGCCAGTCGCATCTGGTCGTCACCGACCTGCCGCTGGTCTCGAGCTTCTATCAGTCGATGCTCGGCCTCAAGGTAATCGAGAAGGCGCCGAGCGGCGAGGTGCTCGGCGTGAACGGGATGCCGCTCCTGACGCTGACGACCGACAGCAAGGCGCAGATCGCGCCGCGCAATGCGGCCGGCCTCTTTCACACCGCCTTCCTGATGCCGAACCGCACGGAACTTGCCCGCTGGCTGCGCCATGCGGCCCATAATGATGTCGTGCTCGACGGCGCCTCCGATCATCTCGTCAGCGAAGCAATCTATCTCTCCGATCCCGAAGGCAATGGCATCGAGATTTACGCCGACCGGCCGCACGAGGTCTGGAAATTCCATCAGGACGGCCAGGTCGAAATGGCAACGATCCGACTCGATCTGCAGGCGCTCTACGATAGTGCGCCGGAGGATGCATGGGGCGGCATGGCCGACGGGACGGCGATCGGGCATATCCATCTGCAGGTCGGCGACATTCCAAAAGCCGATGCCTTCTATCGCGACGTCCTCGGCCTTAAGCTGATGGCGCGCTATCCCGGCGCGAGCTTCTTTGCAACTGGCGGCTATCACCATCACATCGCCGCCAACATCTGGAACAGCCGCGGCGCCGGCACCCGCGCCGACGGTATGACCGGCCTTTCCGACTACACGCTGCGCTTCAACGACAAGGCGGCGCTCGACAATGCGGTGGCGGCGCTCGACCGGCTGGAGATCGAGAGCGCAAAACGCGACGGCGGCGTGTTCCTCAAGGATCCGTGGGGCATCGGGCTGACGCTTTCGGCTTGAGGCAACGGTCCGTTCCCCATTCCTTCGAGCCGCTACGCCCGCGCCTCAAACACCATGTTGAACGGCGTTTCCGTCGCCCGGCGGAAATGCGAGAAGCCAGCGTCGAGCGCCACTTTCCTGAGCCTCATCTCGCCCGCCTGGGCGCCAAGGCCGAGGCCGACCTCCTGCGACAGCGACGCCGGGGTGCAGATCATCGTCGAAGCGCCGTAATAGACGCGTCCGATCGGATTGAGGTTGTCCTTCAGATTGTCGTGGGCAAATGGCTCGACGATGAGCCAGGTGCCGCCGGGCGCCAGCGTTTCCTTGACATGACGGCCGGCACCGACCGGGTCTCCCATGTCATGCAGGCAATCGAACATTGCGACCATGTCATATCCCTGCGGAGGAAATTCCGCCGCAGTGGCCTGCCGGAAGGTAACGCGGTCGCCGACGCCTGCCTCCTCAGCCGCGGCCCTGGCTTTCTCGATCGAGGGGGTATGATAATCGAAGCCGAAGAATCGCGAGGCCGGATAGGCCTGCGCCATCAGGATTGTCGACGCACCATGGCCGCAGCCGACATCTGCGACCTTGGCACCCGCCTGGAGCTTTGCCTCAACGCCGTTCAGCGCCGGTATCCAGCTTGAAATCAGATGCGTGTTGTAGCCGGGCCGGAAGAAGCGTTCGGTGCCGCGGAAGAGGCAGGCACTATGTTCGTGCCAGCCGACGCCCTGTCCGCTGCGGAAGGCTTCGGCTATCTTCGGCTCGTCCATCCACATGGACTGCGTGACCTGGAACGCGCCGGCGAAGAAGGCGGGGCTGTCTTCTTGCGCAAACACCATCGCCTGCTCGGGCGTGAGATGGAAGCGGTCCGTCCCGTCGTCATAGGTTATGTAATCGGCCGCGGCCATCGCCGAGAGCCATTCGCGGAGATAGCGCTCCTTCAGCCCGGTCTCCTTCGCAAGGCGCGCCACATCCCGCGGCTCGCCGTCCGCCAGAGCCTTGAACAGACCGAGATCATCGCCGAGCACGACGAGCGCGCCGGAGACAGCGGCTCCGACATCGCCGACCAGCCGTTCGACCAGTCCATCGAGTTTCTGCATATCGGGTTCACGCATGTCACCCTCCATTTCCACCGAAGAAAGACCAGCCCGCAAAACTATTCCGAGTAGGTCGCGCGATTGTCAACGTGCCCAAACTGAGTATCCATCGGCAAGCCTGCTTGCCGGGAACCAACACGCATTCCGTGCGTTTCCGTTCCGAGCCAATGAGGCTTTCGGGGACATTCCATAGATGGGCTTCGCCAGCGGCATCCGGAAACAAGCAAAGAAGATCGCAATCGGCGAGCGGCGGACGAGCGCATGGGAAGACGCGCTGACCACCGCGACGGAAGAGATGCCGCAGGCACCGGCCCACCGCGTCCAGAAGGATGCGCTCGACGTCAGCATGGCCTGGGCGATGATCGGGATTTTCGCGATCCTTGGCCTTGCCGTCCTCTACCAGATGTCGCTGATCCTGATCCCGATCACGCTTGCCGTAGTGGTGGGTATGATCCTCGGCATGGCGGCGGAAAAATTGAGCAAGCTCGGCGTGCCGCGCGTCACCGTTGCCGTCATCCTTTCAAGCGCCGTTGCGCTGGTCATCTTCTTCGTCGTCAGCTCGCTTTCCGGGCCTTTGACGACACTGACCAACGAGGCCCCGGCGTTCATCGAAAGGACGATCAACCGGATCATGCCCTATCTGGAGCAGATACGCTGGCTGCGCATTACCCCCGCAAGCTTCCAGAGCGGGCCGATCTCGATCAATGCACTGCTCGAAAACACCGGCAACGTGCTGCATGTGGTGACGACAAACCTGACGCCGGCGCTTGTGCAGGCGCTGATTTTCTTTGCGGCCCTGCTGCTCTTCCTGTCCGGGCGCGTCAACCTGCGCAAGACGATTATCCTGACCTTTCGCACCCGCCAGCAGCGGCTCACGGCCATCCGCGTCATCGGCTCCGTCGAGCGGGTGCTGGGCTTTTATTTCGCAACCGCCTCGGTGATCTATGCAGCGCTCGGCGTCGTCATGGCGATGATTGCCTGGGCAGGCGGGCTCTCAGCGCCGGCGCTCTGGGGCTTCTTCGCCTTCCTTTCGAGCTTCATTCCCTATCTCGGCATCACCATGATGACGTTTTCCATCGCGGTGGCGGGCATCCTCACCCATAACGGCATCATAATCGGCCTCCTGCCGGCGGCCGCCTTCTTCATCGTGCACCTCGTCATGGAAAATCTGGTGTTCCCCGCCGTCATGGGCCGTCGGCTGGAAATCAATCCCTTCATCGTCTTCGTCGCCATCATCTTCTGGACATGGATGTGGGGCGCCGTCGGCGCCATGCTCGCTCTGCCGCTCTCGCTGATCGTCATGACGATCGTCGATGAACTCTTCATCGAGGAAAAAGTACTGCCGCAATTGCCGAAGTGAAGGGGTGAGACAGTTGGCAGATAATGCCGCTTGCCCTAACCTCTCGCCGTTATGACGGAAGCGGACTTGTTTTGCGAGAAGAGTGAGTTTTGTTGAAGCGGGGGAGGCATATCCCTTCTGCCGGCGCGGAAAAAGTGGCGGTACCCGGATCGGGCTCGCCCATATCCTCGACATCCCGCAGCTGGACGAATTCGGCGCCCTTGCCCTCAGATCGAAGTGCCGTCGTAAAGGGCCGCTCAACGCCCTCTTCCTCCCAATATTCTTTCGGCATCGGGAGGCCACGCCACATCTCAATCATACAAATAATACGTGCTCCACTTTTCCCGCGGCACTTTCTCGCCGATCTCGTATTGCAGCTCGCGCACGTTGATGTGCTGCGGGCCGGTGATGCAGGTGTAGGAGAGGTGGTACCAGTCGCCCTGGCTGCGGAAGACGGCGCCGGGGGCTTCGAGCTTGTCGTCGCTGGGGATCGGGTCCTTGAAGGTGTAGGCGATCACCTTGTCGGGTTTGAAGCCGGTCTTGTCCTTGTTGATGCGGCTCATCGCTTCGGTGTCGCAGCTTTGTTCGAGGCGGGTGGCGGGATCGAGTTTTTCCAGCTGCTTCTTGATCGCGGGATCGACGGCGAAGGCGCAGGAGGCAAAGCTGACGACAGACACGCACAGGACCAGACATTTCGGCATTACGGGCAAATTCCTCTTCATGCTGATGGCAGAATCCGCCCGGTCCATGGTCCTCACCCCAAGCCAAAACGAAGCGTAAATTCCGCGCGACGGTAGCGGACTTTGTTAAACAATGTGGTGACATCAAGGCAACGTGAGGAAGGCTCCGATTTGCCGCAGGGGTCCTCGCGCCTGCCTTGGCGCTTGATCCAGCCCGCCTCCACCTCTATCTCTTCTCAACCCCGCAATTGCGATCCGGAGCCTTTCCTTGTCTGTTTTTAAGAACCTGCCGACCCCGCCCTCAGCCGCCAAGAAGCCCGTTTCCGATACCCGCCACGGCATCACGCGGTCGGACGACTATGCCTGGCTGCGCGCCGATAACTGGCAGGCGATGTTTAAGGATCCATCGATCCTCGACCCCGAAATCCGCAGGCACCTGGAGGCGGAAAACGCCTATATGAACGCGGCGATGGAAGATACCAAACCGCTGCAGAAGACCCTTTTTGCCGAGATGCGCGGCCGCATCAAGGAGGACGACAGCTCGGTGCCGATGAAGGACGGCGCTCACGCCTACGGCACCTTCTTCGTGACCGGCGGCGAGCAGCCGCGCTACTTCCGGATCCCGCGCGACGGCGACGTCAAGGACGAGACGATCCGCACCGTGCTGCTCAACGGCGACAAGGAGGCGGTCGGCAAATCCTATTTCCGGCTCGCCGGCCTCGACCACTCGACCGATCACAGCCGCGCCATCTGGGGCTATGACGACAGGGGATCGGAATTCTTCACGCTGAGGGTACGTGATCTTGCGACCGGAGGAGACATGCCCGACGTGATCGAGAACACCGGCGGCGGCGGCGTCTGGGCGCCGGACGGCAAGAGCTTCTTCTATTCGGCGCTCGACGAAAACCACCGCCCCTCCAAGGTGTTCCACCACATCGTCGGCACGCAGCAGAGCGAGGACCGGCTCGTCTATGAGGAAAAGGATGCGGGCTTCTTCATGAGCGTCGGCGGCTCGCTGCTCGACGATTTCATCTTCATCGACATCCACGACCATGAGACCAGCGAATACCGGCTGCTCTCGACCAAGGATCTGACGGCCGAGCCGAAGCTCGTCGCCAAGCGCCAGGAAGGCATCGAATATACGCTGACCGAGGGCGGCGACGTCTTCTACATCCTCACCAATGACGGCGGCGCCAAGGATTTCAAGATCATGGAAGCGCCAGTTGACAATCCCGGCAAGGAGAGCTGGCGCGAGGTCGTACCTCACAAGCCCGGAACGCTGATCATCAACCACATGGCCTATGCCCGCCACCTGCTGTGGCTGGAGCGCAAGGATGGTCTGCCGCAGATTATCATCCGCGATCGCAAGACCGGCGAGGAACATGCGATCGCCTTTGCCGAGGAAGCCTATTCGCTCGGGTTGCAGGGCGCTGCCGAATACGACACCGACATCATCCGCTTCTCCTATTCGTCGATGACGACGCCCTCGCAGATCTACGACTATAACATGATGACGCGCGAGCGGACGCTGTTGAAGACACAGGAGGTACCCTCGGGCCACAATCCGGACGAGTACGTCACACGGCGCGTCTTCGCGCCGGCATGGGACGGTGAGCAGGTGCCGGTCACCCTGCTCTACCGCAAGGATACGCCGCTCGACGGCTCGGCGCCCTGCCTGCTCTATGGCTACGGCGCTTACGGCATCAGCATTCCGGCCGGTTTCAACACCAACTGCCTGTCGCTCGCCGACCGCGGCTTCGTCTATGCCATCGCCCATATCCGCGGCGGCAAGGACAAGGGCTTTGCCTGGTACGAGAATGGCAAGATGGCCTTCAAGACCAATACGTTCAAGGACTTCATCGCCGCCGCTGACTATCTGAATCAACAGAAGTTCACGTCCTACGCGAAGATCGTCGCCGAGGGCGGATCGGCAGGCGGCATGCTGATGGGCGCGGTTGCCAACATGGCGCCGGAGAAGTTCGCAGGCATCATCGCCGCCGTTCCTTTCGTCGATGTGTTGAATACCATGCTCGACGACAGCCTGCCGCTGACGCCGCCGGAATGGCCGGAATGGGGCAATCCGATCGAGAGCCGCGAGGATTATGAGCAGATCGCGTCCTATTCGCCCTACGACAACATCAGCGAGAAGGCCTATCCGCCGATCCTGGCGCTCGGCGGCCTGACCGACCCGCGCGTCACCTATTGGGAGCCGGCAAAGTGGGTCGCCAAGCTCCGCGACAAGACCACAAGCGCAGCGCCGGTCCTGCTCAAGACCAACATGGACGCCGGCCACGGCGGCGCCGCCGGCCGCTTCCAGCGGCTGGAGGAGATCGCGTTTGAGTATGCCTTTGCAATCAAGGTGGCGGGGAAGGTGTAGGCGGGAGACGGCACGGGAGTTGCCTTTCCTCATTCCCCTCCTTGCGACAGGAACCCAGCCGCGGCGCGTCTGCGCAGTGGACGACTCTCATGAAGTTTCCTGCGCCCAAGGACTTGGGCGCGCTGAACGCCTGTGACGAGCACAGGAATGACGGTTGCTGGGGTTGTCGTCTGTCCCCGGATACCAGAATGGTGAAAGGAGCAAACCCATGCCGGTCTATGTCGCGCTGCTTCGAGCTGTGAATGTCGGCGGCACGGGCGCTCTGCCGATGGCCGAGCTCAAGGCGATCTGCGAGCGGCTGGGCTTTGCGAACGTTGAGACCTACATCCAGAGCGGCAATGTGCTTTTCCGCTCGGACGAGACCGAGGCAACGGTCGAGAGGCGGCTGGACGACGCCCTGGCCAAGAATTTCGGCAAGAAGCCGGGCGTGATGATCCGCAGCCGCAAGGAACTGCAGAACATCGTCGACGAGGCGCCCTTCTCCGACGCCAAGCCGAATTTCCTGCTGGTGACCTTCCTGCCCGAGGCTGCCCCCAAGGGTGCCCTTGACAATATGGTGGCGCCGAACGGCGAGGAGGCGAAGGTCGCCGGGCGGGAGATCTACGTGCATTATCCGATCGGCTCCGGAAAATCGAAGCTCAAGCTTCCGGCGCTGAAGGCAGGAACGTCGCGCAACCTCAACACCGTGCGCAAGCTCGCCGAGATGGCGGCGGCGATGGAAGATAGTGGTTAGACGTACCGCCGAGTATTTCAAGGCTGCGCCCTGCGGGCCTGCATCTCAGGATGGAGGCTGATCGCCGGCGCCCGCGGCACTGTCCTCATCTTGTACGTTGCCGATCGTGTAGCATGCGATTGTGCGACGGGGATGCGTGTCATCCTTGGGTCTTGAACTCGTGCCTCAGCAAGCATCTCCGTCGCCATGTCTTTGCTCGAACGGTTGGTTTGGCTTCGAGCCCGCGTTGCAAGGAGGAGCAGTCATGGCTGTCCAGCAAGCTTTCATGGTCGGTATCGATGTCGCGAAAGCCTATCTCGACGTGGCCGTCGAGGGCAAACGCGCAGTTTCCCGATTTAACAATGATGCCTCAGGCTGTGCCGCGCTCACAGCCGCGGTGGCCGGTGCGGAGCTCGTCGTCGTCGAGGCGACCGGCGGTTATGAGATGGCGATCGTCAGGACGTTGATGGCCGCCGGCATTGCCGTCGCCGTCGTCAATCCCCGCCAGGTCCGCGACTTCGCCAAGGCCAGCGGCCGCCTGGCCAAGACCGACCAGGTTGACGCCCGCGTCATCCTCCACTTCGCCAGAGCGATGCGGCCGGCACAGATCCCCCATATCGACGACGGCCGCATCGCGCTTGCTGCGCTTGTCACCCGCCGCCGCCAGCTCATCGATATGGCGGTCGCCGAGAAGAACCGCCTCGAACACGCCCCTCAAGCCGTCGCAGCGCTGATTGGCGAGACCCTCGCCGCCCTCAAGGCCCAGCTCGCCCGCGTCGATGCCGCCATCGCGCTGGCCATCGAGGCCGAGCCCGATATGGCCGAACGCCGTAATCTGCTGCTCGGCGTGCCCGGCATCGGCGAGGTCAATGCCGCCGTGCTCATCGCCGAACTGCCTGAACTGGGCGCGATCGACGACAAGAAGCTCGCCGCCCTCGTCGGTGTTGCACCGATGGCTCACGACAGTGGCACCTGGCGTGGACAACGCCATATCGCCGGTGGCCGCGCCACCGTCAGATGCGCCCTCTATATGGCAACCCTGTCGGCCATCCGCTGCAGCCCGGCCATCAAGGCCTTCTACACCAGGCTGCGCGCAGCCGGCAAACCGCCGAAGGTCGCCATCGTCGCCGCCATGCGAAAACACATCATCATGATCAACACCATCCTCAGAAGGAAAATACCCTGGAAGGAGCCGCAACAACACGGTTGCTGAGGTGCCGAAGGCGAAGCCGCACGCCTTGAAGGATCACCTCCTAGGCCGCCTTGGCGATACGAATCCCGCTGAGTTCGCGCCTTTTGCCACTATCGCCCATCCCATATTCCCACATTCCTGCCTGCCACAGGCATCCAGCGCGCCCATGTCCTTCTGCGGACACATTGAAACAAGACGCCAGCCACGGCGCGGACGCGCCGTGGCTGGATCTTTGTGACAAGCACACAGATGAGGGAGAATGTGGAGGCGCTCGCGCTAGGCCTACGCCCTCAAGACCTCCACGGAAGGCTGGAACAACAGCTTGACGAAGGTCCTGAGCATCAGGATCTGCTCGGCAAGCGTGTTCGGTTCCTTGAGAGCCTTCGACAGCACGATGCCGCCTTCCAGGACGGCGGAGACCATGTCGGCGAGCTGGTCGATATGCACCGGCTCGCGCGGCGTGTACACGGCCATGATCTCTTCGAACATACCGCTGAAGCGGTGGCGCCAAGCGAGTACCGCGTTCCTGTTCGTCTCCCGTATCTCGCGGTCGAAGAGCCGTTCGTAATAGCAGACGGTGGCGACGAGGCAGCCGGGATGGCCGTTCGGCAGATCAGACAGCAGTTCCGAAAGAAGCTTGAGGCCGAGCAGGAAGGATTGCAGCGGATCGTCCACCAGATCGCGGGCGCGGCTGAAGATCTCGTCGTAGATCCGCTCGTCGTTTTCGATATAGCGGTTGAGCAGTGCTTTCGCGAGCTCGTTCTTATCCTTGAAATGATAGAAAAATCCGCTCTTGGTGATGCCGGTCTCGGCAATCAGCTCCTCGATGGAGGTACCGCCGAAACCTTTCTGGAGTACGGCCGCCTCCGCCACATCGAGAATGCGGGTTCTCGTTTCCTCGCCCTTGCGCATCAGCCCCTCCTGTACCGCCGGTACAGTTTTTCATAGCGGCGCAACGCATCACCCATGCCGCCTCATCCTCCCAACCGATTGATTTCAAACGGCAACTTTGGAAATCGTCACCAGTATACCGCAAGCTGGCTAGTTTAGCAGGCTCTAAAGGGGGAGAAATCTCACCTGGCCGATCGATCCAACGGTCAAACGAAGGGCGGAACCTGCGATGAGCAAATACAGAGATAGACTGCCGCAATTAGGCGGCGGCACATTCATCACCGACGGCGGCATGGAAACCACGCTGATCTTCCACGAAGGCATGGACCTTCCGCATTTCGCTTCCTTCGTCCTTCTCGCCTCGCCGGAAGGACGGCGAAAGCTGGAGGAATACTACCGGCGCTATCTCGATATCGCGCGGCAGCACGGCACCGGCTTCGTGCTCGACACGGCGACCTGGCGCGCTAACGCCGACTGGGGCAACCGGCTCGGCTATTCGCCGCAAGCGCTGAAGGCTGCAAACGAGGATGCCGTCGAACTGCTCGCCGGGCTGAGAGGCGAATACGAGCGGCCGCAGATGCCGATCGTCGTCAGCGGCGCGATTGGCCCGCGCGGCGACGGCTACAAAGCGGGCGCCATGAACGCTTCGGAAGCCGAGGACTACCACGGCCAGCAGATCGCGGCCTTCGCCGGGACGGCGGCGGACATGGTGACGGCCTTCACGCTCACCAATATCGACGAGGCGATCGGGGTCGCCCGCGCCGCCAAGGTCCATGGCATGCCGTCGGCGATCTCCTTTACCGTAGAAACGGACGGCAGGCTCGTGACCGGGCGCAGCATCCAGGATGCGATCGAAACGACGGATATGGCGACCGGCGGCGCGCCAGCCTATTACATGATCAACTGCGCGCACCCGACACATTTCGAGGCCGCACTCGATCATGATAGCGGTTGGGTAAAGCGAATTTACGGCATCCGCGCCAATGCCTCGATGATGAGCCATGCCGAGCTCGACGATAGCGAGACCCTGGACGCCGGCGATCCGATCGATTTCGGCAACCGCTACCGGAGGCTATTGTCCAGCATGCCGCAGTTGCGCGTGCTGGGCGGCTGCTGCGGCACCGATCACCGGCATGTCACGGCAATCTGCGAAGCCTGCCTTCCGCCGCAGGCCGTGAGCGCATGAGGTATAATGATGGTTACGATCCAACAATGGCGGCCGAGCCACATGCTCCAAGAAGCAGTGCGCTACGCTTTCAGCCACAAGCACAAGCATCAGCACGAAGCCTTCGAGCTGTTCGATGCTGGGCTGATACCCTTTGAGGGCCTCGACGGTCACCTGTTGCAGGATATCGGCATCGGCCCGAACGGGTATCATGCGCATGTCGCCGATCAGCCAACCGGGACCGACAAGCCAGGGCCGGCGCATGCTCGGTGACCGATGGCGGCAGATGTGTCCGCTGCCGTGCGGCTTGCATGCGCAGCGGCGCGGCCCTACCTATGGCCTATGACTTCTGTTCTTGAAAAAGCTGCGCCCGTACGCGCCTTTCCGTTCGACAACAGCTATGCGCGGTTGCCGCAGCACTTCTTTGCGCGGCAGGCGCCGTCGCAGGCGGCGGAGCCCTGGCTGATCAAGCTGAACGAGGAACTCGCCGTCGAACTGGGCCTCGATGTGGATTTGCTGCGACGCGAGGGTGCCGCGATCTTTTCCGGCAATCTCCTGCCGGAAGGCGCCGAACCGCTGGCCATGGCCTATGCCGGACACCAGTTCGGCGGCTTCGTGCCGCTGCTCGGCGACGGCCGCGCGATCCTGCTCGGCGAGGTGATCGACCGGAACGGCAAGCGGCAGGACATCCAGCTGAAGGGTGCAGGACAGACACCGTTCTCACGCCGCGGCGACGGGCGTGCAGCACTCGGGCCGGTGCTTCGCGAATATATCGTCAGCGAGGCGATGTATGCGCTCGGTATTCCGGCGACACGGGCGCTCGCAGCAGTTTCGACCGGCCAGCCCGTCTATCGCGAAGAGGTGCTGCCGGGTGCGGTCTTCACCCGCGTTGCGGGAAGCCATATCCGCGTCGGCACTTTCCAGTTCTTCGCGGCCCGCGGCGATGCCGAAGGCATCAAGGCACTCGCCGACTATGTAATCGAACGGCACTATCCAGGCCTGAAGGCTACCGAAAACCCATATGTTGCGCTCTACCAAGCGGTCTGCGAGCGGCAGGCGGCGCTGATTGCCCGCTGGTTGCATGTCGGCTTCATCCACGGCGTGATGAATACCGACAACATGTCGATCTCCGGCGAGACGATCGACTTCGGGCCGTGCGCCTTCATGGATGCATATGATCCGGCAACCGTCTTCTCCTCGATCGACCATCACGGTCGCTATGCCTATGCCAACCAGCCGGGCATCGGCCAGTGGAATCTTGCGCGCCTCGGCGAGACGCTGCTGCCGCTGATCGATGCGGATCAGGACAAGGCCGTCGAGCGCGCCAACGACGTCATTACGGACTATGGCAAGCGGTTCCAGGCGCATTGGCTTTCCGGCATGCGCCGCAAGATTGGGCTCGTCTCGGAAGAGGACGGTGATCTGGACCTGATCCAGTCGCTGCTGGCGCTGATGCAGGACGGAAAGGCGGATTTCACGCTGACCTTCCGGCGGCTTTGCGCGCTTGCCGGCGACGATGCCGCGGAGACGGCCTTTACCGCCAGCTTCCGCGAGCCGGAGGCCTGCGGCGAATGGCTGGCACGCTGGCGCGAGCGGCTGTCGCGCGATGCGCAATCACCGGCCGAACGCGCGGAGGCAATGCGCAAGGTCAATCCGGCCTTCATCCCGCGTAATCATCGCATCGAGCAGGCGATCGTCGCCGCGACCGACGACGGCGACTTCTCGCTCTTCGAGCAGCTGCTGACGGTTCTTTCCAAGCCCTACGACGACCAGCCGATGTTTGCGGCCTACATGGAGCCGCCGAAGCCGGAAGAGCGGGTGCTACAGACGTTTTGCGGGACGTGATATTTCCCTGCGCGGCGCCTGTTCAGACCGGCCGCGACATGAAGACTTCAGTATGAGCGATGCTGTCCGGGATCTGGCGGAACGGCAGGCAGCGTGTGAAGTCGAAGGCTTCGTAGACCGAGATCGCGTTGTTCATATAGACCGTCGTGTGGGCCACGATTGTGCGCCGATGGCCTTTTCCGACTTCAGCCAGGACCGCTCGCATCAGCGCACTGCCGATACCTTTGCCGCGGAATTCGGGATCGACGTAGAACTTGCGAATCTCCATGGTTGCGTCATCGAATGGAGCGAAGGCCAGGCATCCCGCCGGCGAGCCCTCCCATCTGGCGATGAACATCATAGCGTCCGCCGAACTGTATTTTGCGGCTAGGCTGGTCCTCGTTTCGCCGTGGTATATGGCCAGCACTTCTTCCGGAGCGACGCCGTAGGCCTGCACCTCGGCCGCATCCCATTCAGCGAGCGCATCGCAGAATTCCGCGGCAATCTCAAAATCCGCCGCACCAATCGCCCTGGAAACAGAAATCATCGCATAGTCCCCTGTATCCGATGATGCAATTGCATACCACGGCTGCGTATTTCTTGCGAGCGGGAAGCCAGGGGTTTGCGCTTGCTTCACGCTGCACGGGAGGCCAAGAAGCGGATGCTACTGGCCCTTTTTGAGAAACGTGAGCATTCCTCACTTTTTTCATTTCGATGCTTGTCACAAGGAACGAGCCACAGCGCATCTGCGCCGTGAAATGACACGCTTACAAGAAGGAGCTCCTGCGCCAGGGACATGGCGCTGCTCGATCTCTCTGACAAGCACAGGATGATGGAGAACGAGGGGATGGGGGACTATGAGGAGCGTCGCATGCGAGGCGATGTGGCCATCCATCCATGCCTCCCTGCGCCAAATGTGGCCATTGAACGACAGCCCCTTCGCCCTAAGTCGCTGATTCGGCGGAATTGTCCCCATCCCACCATGCCAAGTTCACCTTAGCGGGAGACCGGCTTTATGGCGATCGTCATTACTTCCATCCTTTTTCTTTTCATCGGACTGGTTCTTAGCGGCGGCGGGCTGTGGCTCGTGACGCTCGGCGGCAGCGTATTCTATTTGTTTGCAGGCTTGATGTTCCTTATCACCGCAGCGTTGCTTTTTATGCGCAAGGCCATGGCGCTCTGGATCTATGCGATACTGGTTGCCGTGGCGCTCATCTGGGCGGTGTGGGAAGTCGGGTTCGACTGGTGGCAGCTCGGGCCGCGCGGCGGCTTGATCATTCTGCTCGGGCTTTGGCTATTGACGCCGTGGATCCGAAGGCCGCTCGGGTTTTCGAGCCCGAGCGGCCTTCCCTACCCTGCCAATCCCTGGCCGCTCGCCGTGCCGGTGATCATCGCCATTCTTGTTGCCGGTTTTTCGATGACGACCGATCCGCATGATCTTGCCGGCGATCTTCCCAGCGAGGTCGTGGCGGCCGCGCCGCCCTTCGGCGGCAATGTGCCGGACGGCGAGTGGCATCAATATGGCCGCACGCCTTTCGGCCAGCGCTATTCGCCGCTCGACCAGATCAACAAGGACAATGTGAAGGATTTAAAGATCGCCTGGGAGTACCAGACCGGCGACGTGAAGCGGCCCGACGATATCGGCGAGACGACCTATCAGGTGACGCCGCTCAAAGTCGGCGACACGCTCTATCTTTGCACACCGCACAACTGGGCGATCGCGCTCGACGCCAAGACCGGAAAGGAGAAATGGAAATATGACGCCAATTCCGGCATGAACCCGGACCGGCAGCACCAGACCTGCCGCGGGGTGACCTACTATGCCGATCCGGCCGTCGCGGCCGGCCAGCCCTGCGCCGCACGGGTCTATCTGCCGACGTCCGATGCACGGCTGATTGCGCTCGATGCAGCTGACGGCAAAATCTGCGAAACTTTTGCCGACAAGGGCGTTCTGCATCTGGAGACCGGCATGAAATACAACCCGGCCGGCTATTATTACTCCACCTCGCCGCCGGTCGCGGTCGCCGGCAAGCTCATCATCGGCGGTGCCGTCAACGACAACTATTCGACCCAGGAGCAATCCGGCGTCATCCGCGCCTTCGACATCAACACCGGCGTACTCCTCTGGAACTGGGATTCTGGCAACCCGGATCAGACCGCGCCCCTGCCCGAAGGCCAGACCTACGTCACCAACTCGCCGAACAGCTGGTCCGTCTTCAGTGTCGATGAAGGGCTTGGCTCCGTCTATATCCCGCTCGGCAACCAGGTGCCGGACCAACTCGGCATGAACCGCAGCGCCAATGTCGAAAAGTTCTCCTCCTCCGTCGTGGCGCTCGACATCAATACGGGCCAGCTGAAATGGGTGCAGCAGTTCGTCCACCACGACCTCTGGGATATGGACGTGCCGGCGCAGCCCGTGCTCTTCGACATGACGAAGCCGGACGGCAGCGTCGTTCCGGCTCTCGTGGCCCCGACGAAGCAGGGCGACATCTACGTACTCGACCGGCGCACCGGCGAGGCGATCATTCCCTTCAAGGAAATCCCGGCGCCCGGCGGCGCGATTCCCGAAGACCATACGGCGCCGACGCAGCCGATCTCCGACCTCAGCTTCTCGCCCGATCCGCTGAAGGAAAAGGACATGTGGGGGATCACGCTGATCGACCAGCTCGCCTGCCGCATCGCCTTTCACCGCTACAAATACGAAGGCCGCTATACGCCACCTTCGTTGGAGGGAACGATCGTCTATCCGGGCAATTTCGGCACCTTCAACTGGGGCAGCGTCGCGGTCGATCCGGAGCGGCAGATCATGTTCGGCATGCCGACTTATTTGGCCTTCACCTCGAGGCTCGTTCCGGCCGCCGCGATTCCCCCGCGCGGCCAGGACGAAAAGGGCAGCGAGCAGGGCCTGAACCGCAATGACGGGGCACCTTACGGCGTGTTCATGGGACCGCTCCTCGGCCCGCTCCAAATCCCCTGCCAGGCGCCGCCATGGGGCTATGTCGCGGGCGTCGATCTCCGGACCGGCAAGATCGCCTATATGCACAAAAACGGCACCGTGCACGACATGACGCCGCTGCCGCTTCCCTTCAAGGTTGGCGTGCCCGGTATCGGCGGGCCGATACTCACCAAGGGCGGCGTCGCCTTCCTCGGCGCTGCCGTCGACAACTACCTGCGCGCCTACGACGCCACCAACGGCAACCAGCTCTGGGAAGCGCGTCTCCCAGCCGGCGGTCAGGCGACGCCGATGACTTATACGGCCAGCGACAACAAGCAATATGTCGTCATGGTTGCCGGCGGGCATGGGTCGGTGGGGACGAAGCCCGGCGATTACGTGATCGCTTATACGCTGCCGTAGGCACTACCGGGGTTGGGTGCCGCTGGGTATGCGACCTCCCACTTCAAGCCGCAAAATTCAACACCGCCTCCTTCAGCACAATCTGAAATGGAAATGAAAGCCCTGTGCATGTTTTTCCGCCCATGGTCTGCTGCAGTCTTTAAGGGTGTCTCTTGATGGAATTCGGTGGAAGCATTCGAAGCCTTCAGTCCCTATAACCGCACGGGAGCGCAATGCGTCAAACCAGAGCGGCGGCGGACTGCAGCTGGGCTATACGGCGGCTTCCATTTCCATCGACACGACGACTGCCGAGGAAACCGAGGCCGATATCGCCGACAAGAAACACCATACCGAGTCGTTCGACGGGTTGCACGGGTAAGCCGGCAAGACACCGGACACAATTATCCGCGAGCGCGGTCTCAAGGGACCCGGTATACGCGAGTGACCTTACCGCCATGCCGCCTGAGGAACGCGACGCAAGCGAAAAGCAGATTGCCGAGACGATCAAGCGCGAGCTTCCCGGCATCGACAGCGCAGACGATACCGAGAACACCGTTTCCGGGTCTCAGGCGGCCGACATCCATGGCAAACAGACCGCCTAAGTTCGCAAACTGATTCAAGACGATGCGGCGGAAAATCATATCTCCGCCGCATGCTTTTGAATTTGCTGATTATCCCGTCATGCCCGCGACGATCTTCGCGACTTCGACAAAGACGGGGTTCAACTCCTTCACCGGCGCCGTTGCCTCGGCGATATAGGTCGTCACAAGAATTGGGCCGCGGCCCTTCGGCCAGATGATGGCGATGTCAGCAGCACTACCATTATCGCCTGTTCCGGTCTTGTCGCCCACCTTCCACGCTCGCGGCAGACCGGCGCGAAGACGTGCATCGCCGGTGGTGTTCGCCAGCATCCATTCGATCAGCTTTTCGCGTGAAGGCTCCGACAGCACCGAGCCGAGCGCGAGGTTGCCGAGCGTGTCGAGCATCGCGTCCGGGGTCGTCGTGTCGCGCGGATCGCCTTTCTTGCCCTCGTTCAGCGCCGTCTCCCAGCGATCGAGGCGGGTCGCGCGGTCGCCGATCGAGCGCAGCCATTTGGTGAGCGCTTTCGGGCCTCCGACGCTTTCAAGCAATAGATTGCCGGCGGTATTGTCGCTCAGCGTAATCGCCGCCTTGCAAAGATCGCCGACGCTCATCCCCTCCCCGCCGACGTGTTTTTCCGTTTCCGGCGAATATGAGACGAGCTTTTCCTGGTTATAGATCACGCGGCGCTCGAGATTCTCCTCGCCCTTGTCGACGCGCGAAAGCACCATGGCCGAGGCGAGCACCTTGAAGGTGCTACACATCGGGAAACGTTCGGTCTCGCGATAGCCGAGCGTGACCTTTGTTTCGGTGTCGATGACGGAAATGCCGAGCCTGCCGCCGGTGCGCTTTTCAAGCTCCGCCAACCGGTGTTCAATGTCGTCATCGGTTTCAGAGGCGCGGGCGAACGAGGCAAGGGAAAGTGCGGGAAAGAGCATCGCCGTCTTCAAGATCGTGCGGCGATGGACTGGAAAATCATTCATGAAATCACTCCGGCTCAATCAACAGCCAAAGAGCTATGCCGCGATTGTGGCGCCTTGTCGTCGCCTTTGCGGCGTCATCAGGCCGCCTGCAATTGCGTGACCTCGACGGTCACGTGCGAGAGCTCGTCCAGGATTTCGAGCTTCGCCTTGTAGAAAGCAGGCTCGCGCGGCTCGGACGTCGCGACGGCGACGATCGCGGCGTGATGGCCGGGGCCAAGCTGCCAGACATGCAGGTCCGTGATGCGGTCGCTGCCGGTTTCGATCACCTTGCGGATTTCTCCTGGCAGCTCCTCGCCGTCTGCGATCGCATCGAGCAGCACGCGGCCGGAGGACTTCATCAGGCCCCAGGACCATTGCGCGATGATGAAGCCGCCGACGATGCCCATCAGCGGATCGAGCCAGAGCCAGCCGTAAAGGCTGCCGAAGGAAAGGGCCGCAATCGCGAGTACGGAGGTCAGCGCATCGGCGAGGACATGGGTGTAGGCGGCGCGTATGTTGTTGTCGACGGCTCCGCCGTGGTGATGATGGTGGCTGTGCCCGTGGTGATGGCCGTTATCCTTCAACAGCCAGGCGCTGACGAGATTGACGGCAAGGCCGATGACGGCGACGCCGATCGCCTGGGCGAAGCTGATGGGAACCGGATTGGCGATGCGCATAACGCTCTCCCAGGCCATCAGCAGTGCGATCACGGCGAGAATGATGGCGCTTGCGAAACCCGCCAGATCCCCTAGCTTGCCGGTGCCAAAGGTAAAGCGCGGATTGCGGGCCTGCTTGCGGGCATAGAGATAGGCAACGGCGGAGATCAGAAGCGCACTGGCATGCGTCGACATGTGCCATCCGTCGGCGACGAGCGCCATGGAGCCGAATATTGTGCCGGCGCCGATTTCCACGACCATCATCACCGCCGTCAGCGCGATCACGAACCAGACGCGGCGCTCGTTGCGCTGGTGGCCGGCACCCAGGAAGACATGGTCATGCTCCAGCGTTTGTGTACTCATCGCGCGCTCCTTCGCTCTCTTCAGCGGATATAGGTCCGCAGCACTTGCGAAATTTCCTCGACCGCCTCGGCGCGGGCCCTCTCGTCGGCCGCATGCAGCACGTGCTCGTGTAGGTGATCCTCCAGCACCTCGCCGGTCAACCCGTTCAGCGCGCCGCGGATCGAGGCCAGCAGCTGCAAGATGTCACCACAGGGGCGCTCGGCCTCCAGAGCGCGCTCGACGGCTTCCAGCTGGCCCTTGAGGCGGCTGACGCGGGCGATGAGCTTTTTGCTGTGACGGCTGGTGTGCGACAAGGGTTTCCGCCATTTTTAGTATAGGGGGGTATAGTATATGCAGCGACAGCGAAAGGGAAGTGTATCTTTGGTTTCCATGTGATGTTCGACGTGCGGAACGGCAAAGACCGCGTTGCTGACCGGCGCTGCCTCGTCCTTCCCGCCCTCATTCCCGTCCTTTGTGAAAGGAATGCGGAGCGTATGGGATGGCTTTCTGCTGGCAAAAGGCACGCATTCAACGGATCCATGCCGCCACGGCGGCGGCGAGGGGGTGATCCTTCGGGGCCCTGAGCCTTCGTTTTCGGGCATCTCAGGATGTGGGCCGATGCAAGCCCGCAGGGCGCAGCCTCGAAGGACGAGGCGGGTGATGGGGTGCGGTTTTCTTTACGTCCCCATCAACCGGCTTGATGAGCCCGCGGCTTGGGAACGCTACAACGTCTTCGCACCCGCCATCTTGGTGAACACCTGCACGCGCTTCCAGCGCAGCGTGCCGGGCTTGTATTTCTTCAGCCACTCCTGGGTCTCGCTCTCGTCCAGGAAGAGGCTCGCACTGGTGTCGGCCGAGGCATTCGCTTGGCCATCGCTCCGCCCGGCCATGACCTCCTGGATCGAGCGGAAATAATAGTGGTTGAAGAGCCGGTTGAACTCGGTGAAGTAGATGTCGGCCACGCGTTCGCTGCCGCGGATCAGCAGCATATTCTCGTCGTTGTCGTTGGTGGAAGCTTCTGAAAAATTCGCCGAACCGGACACGACGATCGGGTCGGCGCCGAGCGGGTCCTTCAACAGAAATTTCGAGTGGACGTAAGCCACATGCTGGTTGAGCCCGAGCGCCCGGGCATTGGTTTCCCTCGTCCACTGGTAGACCGGATCGCGCAGGAACGATCCCCAGGCCTGATAGACGTTGTGTTTCGCATTCAGCGGCACGAAGGGATCGCTGGCACGGGGATTGGGCTTGTCCTGCTTTTCCAAGAGCAGGAAGATCACGGGGCGCTGCGGCATCTCTGCTTCCGTGTTGTCGACCAGCGCCGTCTTGAATTTCTTGCCGATGCCGAACGCAAGCGTGATGCCGCCGTAATCGGTAGAGGAATCGAGTGCGTCGACATACATGTCGAGCACCTTGCTTCCTGACCGCGGGCTGAAGACGCTCGATACGCCTTTCGGAATATTCTCCCAGTCCACCGGAATCGGCGCCAGCCCCATCACGGCTTCGCGATAGGCCTTGCGCTTGGCATCGGATAAGGCTCTGCTTTCGCCCTCAACTGCGCCCGGATCGCTTTCGAGCGTCTTCCAGTAAGCCTCAAAGGCCGCAGCAACATCCGAATTGCGCACCCAATGGCCGACATTCGTCTGCCCGTGGATGCCGCCCGGCGACATGTTGGTCGAGCCTGTCCAGACTTCCGCCGGCTTCTGCGCAGCACCTTTCAGCAGGACCAGGAACTTGTTGTGCTGGATGTTGTTCGGATTGTTTTCCCGCCAGCGGGCAATCGTCGTCGCCGGAAGCCCGGCGTCCTTGACCATAGCCTTGTTGTCCTCGCGCGGAAAGCTCGGATGGAACTTGCCCTTGCTGTCGGTGTGTTCATTGATCTTCGCGTCGAGGATGAGCTTTACCACGACGCCACGATCGATGGCGGCCTTCAGGCGCTCGGCGACCGGCAGATAACGGAATTCGTAGAAGCATCCGAGGAGGGTGTCGCCGGCCTGCGCCTGATCGATGAACCTGAAAAGCGCCTCGTCGAGGTCGCGGCTCAGCCACTGCATCGCTTCAAGACGCTTCTCCGCCGGCTGCAGATCGTCAGGCTTTTCGTTGCCGAAGCGGCGTTGATAGGCCTGGCTGCTGGCAACCCCGCGGTTGAAGAAGATATCGTGCTCAAGCTCCGTAAAGAGCGGCTCAGTCCTGACCACGATCTTCACCAGCGGCGCGTTGCGATCGATGTTCTTCGGCTTGCCTTTCAGCGGATGGAAGAAATATTCGTATCGACGGTCGGGCTTTGCCGTGAAGTCGTCCCAGACGAAACTCTGCACGGGGTGATCGTAGGTCGTGACGACCGTTTTGTCGTCCGGCTGCGGGATGACGCTTGCGAAGACCTTCATGCCATACACGAAATAGCGCTGGTTTTCGGTGGGGTCGTAACGCTCGACCGCGAAACCGAGCAGGCCTTTCGTATCGGCATTTTGGTAGTCGACGGCGAATGAGACGGTGTTGACACCGGTGACCGCAAAAATGCGATATCCTTCAACTTCCTTGGAAACGAAACGCATGATGCCCCTCCATAAAAGCGTTCGTCTGGAATGTCGGATCGTCTACATAAGGCTGCAGCGCCACGCTAAACAACTTAACAGATAGTATGCACGATTGATGACGCCCCATTGACAAATCGCGCGTTCTGGAGAATCTATCGCGCATGATCAACAACGCGCACATCACCAGCACGTATTTTTGGCTGTACCTGTAAAGGGCGGCCGGACAGATCATATTGTCAACAAGCCGCCGTCAGGCGGCTTTGTTGTAATCGGCAGCGTCCTGACGGCAGAATACCAAACAAGGACGCGAAGGCCATGATTGCAACCGAAGACAGCGAAATTTCATTGATCCGCCCCCCGGTGGTGACGATCCGCACGGCAAAGCCGCGGGACCTGCCGGCCATCAACGAGATGATCGCCCTGCTTGCCGCCCATCACGGCGATGCGGCGATCGCCACGCCCGATCAGCTGGAACGCGACCTTTTCGGCCCGGTTCCGTGGATCACGGCGCTGGTGGCCGAAACCGGCGACGGGCTGATCGGTTACGCTATCCTGGTGCCGCTCTACAGGGCGCAGGAAGGCAAGCGTGGCATGGACCTGCACCACCTCTTCGTGCGCGACGGCCATCGCGGCCACGGCATCGGCCAGCACCTCGTCAACCGCGCCCGCGAAACCGCGAGGAATGCCGGCTGCGACTACCTTTCGGTGAGTGCGGCGACCGGAAACATCCAGGCACATCGTTTCTACCAGCATATGGACTTCACCCCTCGCCCGGTCACCGGCATGCGCTATATGCAGGCGCTGGCTTGAGCGCCAGCCGCTCCAACGAACGAGGGAGAGACACATGACACGGCTTGCTGTGGTTCTGACGGAGGCTTTCGCGGACTGGGAGGTCGGGCAGCTGACGGCTTCCGCCCGCACCGAATTCGGCTTCGACGTGGTGACGGCGGCGCCCGGTGGCACCGAGGTGCAGTCCATGGGCGGCCTGCGGGTGACGCCCGATACAGCGGCCGAAACGCTGCGGGCCGAGGCTTTCGACGGCCTGGTGCTTTGCGGCGGCATGATCTGGGAGACCGAGAAGGCGCCGGATCTAAAGCCCGTCATCGACGATTTCTTGGCCCGCGGCAAACTGGTTGCGGGGATCTGCGGCGCAACGCTGGCGCTTGCCAAGGCGGGCGCGCTGAACAATGCGGCGCATACCAGCAATGCCTTGCGTTTCATCGCCGACCTGCCCGGCTATTCCGGGCATGCGCATTACAAGGACGCGCCGGCGGCGGTGCGCGACGGGATGCTCGTCACCGCCCCCGGTTCCGCCCCCACCACCTTTGCCGCCGAAATCTACCGGGCCCTCGACTTCCGCAATGAGGATCTCGACCAGTATCTTTTAATGTTTGGCGCGGAGCACCAGCCGAAGGCGGCGTGAGGCTCAGGCGGCCGGCTTTCCGGCTCCCGACAGTATCTCTTGCGCCCACTGGTTGAGGCTCTTGCCGCAAGTTCTGCGGCCTTTGGCGCGCGTGCATGGATTTCGGGATCGACGCGGAACAGTCATATTGCAATCATCATCGGCTCGGCACCGCCTTCAAATACGCGGCGATCGCTTCGAGATCGCTTTTCGGCAGATGCGCGAGACTCCGCTGGACCTCGGCCATCGAGCCGCCGGCGGTGTCGAAATCGGGGGTGAAGCCGGTTTCGAGGTAGTTGGTGATATCGGCCTCGCTCCAGGAACTGATGTCCTTGGAGCCCGGGGTGATGTTCGGGATACGACCACGGCCTTCCGGATTCGGAGCGCCTGCGAGCCACATATCCGGCTCGAAGCCGCCGAGCGCGTCACGCGGCGTATGGCATTCGCCGCAATGGCCGGGGCCTTCGACGAGATACCGGCCGCGCTTCAGCTTGTCGTCGGCGTTGGCGAGCACGATACGGGGCGCGTCGTTGAAATAGAGGAGCTTCCAGCCGCCAAGCGCGAGCCGGATATCATAGGGGAACGGCAATTGGTGCGGCGGCGCGACTTTGTCGCTTTTGGGCAACGTCTTGATGTAGCCGAAAAGATCGTTGACGTCCTTGTCGCTCATGCGCGTATAGGAGCCATAGGGGAAGGACGGATAGAGGTGCTGGCCTCCGGGGGCGATGCCGCGCTTCATGGCATTGCCGAATTCGGCAAGCGTCCAGGAGCCGATGCCCGCCTTCTCGTCCGGCGAGACATTCGGAACATGGAAAGTGCCGAAGGGACTCTTCAGCGCAAGACCGCCGGATAGCGTGAGCTTGGCATCGCCTTCGGAACCGGGAGCGGCATGACAGCCGACGCAGCCGCCCGCCCAGAACACCGTTTCGCCGTTCTTCACATCCGGCGCGCCGAGATTGGCCCAATGACTTTCCGGCAGCGGATTCGGCGCGGTGACAAAATAGAAGGCCGCACCGCCGAGGGCGACAATGCCGACAAGACAGAGCACAAACCGGATGAACCTGCGGACCATGCCGCTCCCCTTTTCAGCGACTGCAACGGTCTAAGATAAACCGGTCCACACCTGCGGCAAGGCGGGCGCGGAGCGATTCGGATGGGGGACGACTACCGCTTAATCCGTCTTTATGCGGTAATTCTCATGACAGCCGCCGCAATTGGCGCCGAGCGTTTTCAACGCGCCGCCGACACCGGCAGCGTCGGCCGGAAGCTGCGCGAGGATCTTCTCGGCGTCGCTGCTAAGCTTTGCGGCGCGCGCTTTGAAGTCATCCATGTTTTCCCAGATCTTCGGGCTCGCCGCCTTGTCGCCGGTTTCCGTGCCCGGCTTGAACTGGTCGGGGAAGACCTTGGCGGTTTCAGAGATCGTCGTCAGCGCTGCCTTCACCACCTCGGCATCATAGGGCTTTTCGCCCTTGGCGATTGCCGTCATGGCGCCGGCCGAGCCGCCGACCTTCTTCATCAGCGCTTCGCGCGCTTCATGCGTGCCCTCCTGCTGCGCGAAGACCGCTGTCACCCCCATGCCGGCAACGAGCACAGCCGCCGCAATTGTTTTGAATTTCATATGTCCACTCCTCTTCGATACCGAGGCCTCTCCGAGCCCGGCGCCTGATATTCGCGGCCGCATGATGGCAAATTTATACCGGGCGCGAAGTAACAAGTGGGTGATATGACAAGGAATTCAAAATGGTAATCCACCCGCAATCCCACTGTGCCAGTTCCAGCAGCGCCATTTCCATGGCGCGGGAGACTCGTTGGAGAAGGAGGGGTCATTCACGGCGCGTCGGCGCCGTGGCTGAATTTCCGTGACAGGCACAGCAATAAGACGCGCTCGGTCAAGTCTCGCTACCTATCTGCCCCTCACACTGCCACCGCCTTCCAGCCATGCCAGGCAGTCAGCAGCGAGACGGCGATCAGCAGTGCTCCGGCGGCGCGGCCGACGATGATGGTGGCGCCGGGATTGGAGATCAGCAGCGTTCGGCTTCGCGAGGCGGTGAGCGCCACTGCGCCATAGATCGCGAATTGGGTCGCGAGCGTCATGGCGCCCATGATAAGGCCCTGCAGCCAGATCGGCCCGTAGACGGGTTTGAGGAACTGCGGATAAACAGCGAGCATGAAGAGGTAGGCCTTCGGATTGATGAGGCAGGTGATCGCGCCCTGCCGGAAGGCGCGCCAGCCGGAGCGAAGGGTCCCCTCGCCGACCGTATCCACCGTAATCGAGCTGCGGATCAGCGTGAAGCCGATCCAGATCATGTAGGCAGCGCCCAGGAAAAGCAGCGGGTTGAAGAGCGAAGGCAGCAGGCTCGCGAGGATGCCAACGCCGATTGCGCCGTAGAGAGAATGCACCGCGCCACCCGCCATGATTCCTGCCGTTGCCGCCATACCGCGGCTCCTGCCGCCGGTCAGAGAATTGGCGAGCACGAAGAGCATGTCCATGCCCGGCACGATGATGATGCCGAAGAGAAGGGTGAAGTAGAGCCAGAGGTTTTCCGTGTAAGTCATGTCAGTTGTCTGCCTTCGAGCCGGTAGCCATGTTGGCGGACCGCCTTTGATTTCAATTCGATAGGAGGTGCTATACCAAAGCCCAACTGACAGTGTATTGTCAGGAGCCTTGGAGGAGACCGGTAAAATGCGCAAGGCGTCACGCCTTTTCGAGATCATCCAGATCGTGCGGTTGGCAAAGAAACCGGTGACGGCGCAGGCGATGGCGGACGCGCTGGAAGTGACGGTGCGCTCCATTTATCGCGATATCGCCGCACTACAGGCGATGCACGTGCCGATCGAGGGCGGTCGCGGCATCGGTTATATCATGCGCCCCGGCTTCGACCTGCCGCCGCTGATGTTTTCTATCGAGGAGTTGGAGGCGATCGTGTTGTCGCTTGCACTCTTGGAGCGCACCGGCGACGCGGAGCTGAAGCAGGCGGCAAAGCGGGTGAACCAGAAGATCGCAGGCGCAGTGCCGGTACCGCTGCGCCAGGCGATGGAGAACAAGGCGCTCTTTGCCTGGGGCACCATCGCGCAGCCGCCTGCGGGCTTCGATCTCGGCATGGTGCGCCGGGCGATCCGCGACGAGCAGAAGCTGGCGCTTAACTACCGCGACGAACTGGGACGCGCCACCGAGCGCACCATCCGCCCGATCGCGCTGATCTACTATTCACACTACGCCAATATCGTCGGCTGGTGCGAACTGCGCCGGGCCATCCGTAATTTCCGCAGCGACCGCGTCGAACATTGCGAAGCGGCCGGCGCCTTCTTCCGGGGCGAAGGCGACGGGTTGCGCGAAGAATGGATGACCAGCTGGGCGGAAAGACCGCTTGCCGTCTGATCCAAACGCTGAAACATGGCAAGGCTCTGCCCTGCGATGTGTCAGGCTGCGACGCCGGCAACGAGCAGGATCAGGCTGACCAGGCCGAAGACGGCGCGCAGAAGATGGGAGCGCTCCCAGCGGTCGCGCAGGACGGTCCAGTCCGGCGCTTCGGCCTCCGCATGGGATCTGAAGCTGAAAAAGCGTTTCCTGGCTCCTTCCGGCTGATTTTCCTTAAGCCAGAAATTGTTTACCGGATGCGTCACCATCCAATAGATCGCATGCATGGCGAGCAGTGCCACGAAAGCGCCGGCGGTCAGCCAGTAGGTGCCGCTGAAGGGCGGCGTCAGCACGATCAGCGCCAGGATCATGATCAGGCCGAGCGGCTCGGCGACACCGCCGAAGGTAAAGCCGGGATAGTAGATGGGCTGCACGGCAAGGTAGTTCTCCTTCGACAGCCGCATCTTGCCCGGCAGCTCGAGCGCATGGGCAAGGGCCGATGCCATAGCGACGGCGACGACGAGAACAGTCAGTATTTCAAGAGCCTGGAACATCGGTATGGCCTCCTGAAGGGTCTCATGCCTAACTTTTCAGAAGAGGCATCGGTTTCCATCGGGCGGATAACCGTTGCCGGCACTACAGCAGCAGCGTGCGGCTTTCCTCGCGGCCGAAACCGCGGATTTCGAGGCGGTCTTCGAAGACCTCGATGATGGCGAAGGTGTTTTCCGTTTCGGTGTCGACCATGCCCTTGAAATTGACGAAGTGGCAGCCGCCGGTCTTGCCGTAGTTGCCAACGTGGTTGTGGCCGCAGAAATAGGCAACGGCGCTGTCATGGCCGGAGATGAGATCGATAATGCGTTCGCGGTCCCACATGTCGTGCTCGTTCGGCGGATAGACCGGATAGTGGTTCATCACGATTACGCGCTCGCGGGCGGCTTCTGCCGCATCCAGTTCGGCCGCAAGCCATGCGAACTGCTCGTCGCTCAGTGATGCATTCCAGCGATGGGCGTTGATTGCGCCCGTCGCCGCCAGCGCCGCCAGACGCTCGGCCGCAAGTTCGCGGTATGGATGTCCGTCCGGCGGAGCGGACGTGCTGACTTCGTTGCCGTTCAAAACGACGAAACGCCAGCCATGGCACGAGAAGGCGTAATAGGGCGACGGCAGACCGACGCGTGCGGAAACAGAGGCAAGATGCTCCGCAGGGACCGCGAAATCGTGATTGCCAAGCAGGAAGAGGTTCTCGTGGCGGAGCTTTTCGTAGACCGGCAGGATATCGTCGAAGCTCTCCCAAATCCCGTCGATGAGATCGCCGAGCGTCATCACGAAGCTCAGCTCCTCGCCGTTGAAAACCTCGATCGCTTCGGCGAGCTTCGCGAGGCTGTTGGCATAATAGCGGTCCATCGCGGCATTCGGCGCGATCGCTGCATATTGCGGGTCGGCAATGATGCCGAAGCGGAAAAGGAGAGTGTCCGAGGAAGGCATGGCGGTTGCTTTAAGAGCATCGGATAACAGGGCCGGAGCGAAAACGAAAACACCCGGCGTTTGAAGGCGCCGGGTGCTGGATTTCAACGCGATAGACCGCTTACTTGGTGGCGGCTTCGTAACGCTCCAGGACGTAGTCCCAGTTGATCAGGCTGTCGATGAAGGCTTCGAGGTACTTCGGGCGGGCGTTGCGGTAGTCAATGTAGTAGGAATGCTCCCAGACATCGACGCCGAGGATCGGGGTGGCGCCGTGCACGAGCGGGTTTTCACCGTTCGGGGTCTTGGAGATTTCGAGCTTGCCGTTCTTGACGGAAACCCAGGCCCAGCCCGAGCCGAACTGCGTTGCGCCGGCATTGGCGAAATCGGCCTTGAACTTGTCATAGCCGCCTAGGTCGGAGTTGAAGGCCGCCTCCAGTTTGCCCGGCAGCTTGTTGCCGCCGCCGCCCTTCTTCATCCACTTCCAGAAATGGACGTGGTTGTAGTGCTGGGCCGCGTTGTTGAACAGGCCGGCATTGGTGCCGAAGGACTTCTTTACGACCTCTTCGAGCGAGAGATCGGCCAGGCCTGCTTCAGCCGCCAGCTTGTTGCCGTTGTCGACGTAAGCCTTGTGGTGCTTGTCGTGGTGGAACTCCAGCGTCTCCTTCGACATGAAAGGTGCGAGAGCTTCGTAGTCGTACGGGAGTGCGGGCAATTCGAAAGCCATTGTAGATCTCCTCTTGGCAATAGATTGCGGGATCGGCAGGTGAGGCGGAACATAGGAGCGGAAACGTAGGGAGGCAACGGTGGAAACATCAAAAAACGGCCGCCTCCGAGGAAAATTTGCCTCGCCCGCAGGCCTGGCCTCGGTGACAAAAATCGCCCATCATCGGCATATAACCGCGCTTCCGGCAAACACCACGCCCAAGGGAACCAAGATGCAGAGGAATAATATCCGCCTTTCCGCAACGATCCTCCTTTTTATGACGGCAGGACGTGCACTCGCCTCCTCCGACGAGGCATGGAAGGAATTTGCCGCGGACGTGGAGGCCAAGTGCAGGCAAGCGGCGGCCGCATCCATCGCGGATGCAAGGGCGGTCGTCGATCCGATCGGCAGCGCGCATTATGGGCTGGCGCTGGTAACCGGCAGGCCGAAAGGCGCCAACGGCTTCGTCACCCATATCTGTGTCTACGATAAGCAATCGAAAGGCGCGGAAATCGGCAGCGAACTGGACACGCAGACGCTCAACCTGCTGCCGGAAGAGTAAGGTCCGGCGCCTGCCCTGGCATACCTCCTGCGGCGTAAGCGATCCGCTGCTTTTGCGGGCCTTGTTTTCGCCGGGATTTTAATGGTTTCTTAAGAGGATACCACTGGGAGGAAACCCATGGCGCTCGGCACATCCCATCGCCTGCAGGACGGCATCGACGCCGTCGAAACAATGACGCGTTTCGCGCTCGCCGTTCTGGCGCTCGCGTCGGGCGTCTACACCTATCTCGGCGTGCGCAGCATCCTCGACGGTTCGGCAACGGCCGTGTTCTTCGCCGCCCTCATCTATTCCAGCGCGGTCTCGGTGGCTATCTATGCCTTCTGGACCTATATGGCGCGCTTCTATCCGCATGTGACCGGTGCGGCAGGACGCGGCGCGATGCTCGGCGTCATGGCGCTCGGCTGCGCGATGATCATCGCCATGTCGAGCTGGCTGAATGCAGCGGCCCTTGCAGGATCGGCCGCACTCGAACAGCATCTTGCCGAGACGCTCGAGGATTACACCGCCGACCTCGACAAGGCGCATCAGAACGCGCTTGCGGCCCAGAGCCTGCTGCCGGACATCCAGCGCACGCAGGAACGCTTCGAGCGGCTGGCCGACCAGGAGCGGGAAACTGGCGCTCTGACGGGCACGACCGGCGCAGGCAGCGTCGTGCAGCTTCTCTCGCAGATGGCCTCGCAGCTGACGGAGCTCGAAAACGGCATCAATGCCTCGCGCGAACTCGTCACCTCGCTCTTCGACGAGGGCCGCAAGCACCTGGAAACGATGCGTACGCTGGTATCGGCCCCCGGCGCGATCGATCCGCGCGCCGACCAATTCGCCGCCGAAGTCGTCGGGCTTTCCGGCGTCATCACCTCGCTGGAGCAGACCTCCATCGCCCCTTCGGTGAAGCGTGCGGCGGAAGACCTTTCGCTCGGCTTCATCGCCCCCGTCGCCGACGGCCGCGAGGCTGATCTCGCCAACCGCCAGGATCAGGTTATGGAGACGATCCGTTCCTCGGTTGCGGCGCAATCCAAAGTGCTGTCGCAGGCAGCCGACCAGATCCTTTCGCGCGAACCGGTCGCCGAGCGGCGGTTCGTGCCCCTCTCCTCTGCCGAAGCGGTGTTGCGCTATGCTTCCGACTTCATCCCAAGCTGGGCCGGCGCAATTTCGATCGATATCCTACCCGCGGTGCTGGTCTTCATACTGTCGATCGTCCATTCGACGCTGCGGCGCCAGGACCAGCGCCTGCCGTTTGCTGAGCGGATCACCGCGGCGGAGCTTCTGCAGGCGCTGGAGGTTCAGCGGGCCGTCCAGCAGCGCGGCGTCGATCTCGAAACCGCACTCACTCAGGCAGAGAAAACGGAAACGCTGGACCAATCGAACATTGCGAGCTTCGATCTTTCCGGCAAGGGACCGAGGAAGGGACCGCCTGCATGATGCTGGAAACGGCAGGGCAACGGCTGAAGGATTACATGCTTTCCACAAATGACGGCACGCTGATACGGCACGCCTTCCACGCCCTGCTTGCCGCAGCGATCTTGCTTGCGGTCATCGACTGGCGCGAGATCAGCGCCGCCAATGCCGAGCTGCCAGGCTTCGATCCGGCACAGCCGGAGACCATGCCGGTGCTGCCGCCGGCGCTGACGGAGGGTGGACCGCAGGCGCCACCTTCCGAGATCACGACCAGCATCGAGCTGCTCAAGCAGCCGATCCGTTTCGAGCTACAGCCGGGCGGTGTTCTTCTGGCGCAGGGGGCAATCGAGCTCGGCGCTGGCGCCCGCTTCGAACAGGAGATTGCCGCGCGCGGCGAATATGTGAAGACCGTTTCTTTGGATTCGCCGGGCGGCGCCGTCGGCGATGCGCTTGCGATGTCGAAGCTCATTCGCGAACGGAAGATCGGCACCAAGGTGGCAAGGGGCGCGCTCTGCGCCTCCTCCTGCCCGATCATCATGGCCGGCGGTGTGACCCGCGAGGCCGAGGACGGCGCCGTCATCGGCGTGCATCAGGTCTTCAACGGCTCGAAGGAGAAGCTTTCGCCGGAGCGCGCCATGTCGGAGGCGCAGCGCACGACCGCCGTCGTCACCCGCCATCTCGGCGACATGGGTATCAAGCCCGGCCTCTGGCTGCATGCGATGGAGACGCCACCCGAACGGCTCTACTATCTGACGCCGGAGGAAATCAAGAAATTCGCACTAGCGACGACGCCGGAGAAGGTGGCAGCCCGGAAAGCAAAATAAAGCCGGGGCGACATTTCGTCCCGGCTTCGTCAGTCTCAGCCTTTACCGATCGCTGCGCCGCTCAAAAGCTGCTGCGCTCGTAGCGATCATAGCGGTCATAGCGGTCATAGCGGTCGTAGCGGCCCCAGTCGCGGTCGCGGCGATGGTGCGGGCGCTCCCAGCCCCAGCCCCAACGTGGCGGCGGGCGATGCCAGTAGCGCGGCGGTGGTGGACGGTAGAAGCGCGGGCGGCATTCGCCCCAGCGGTTCAGGCGCCATCCGGGCCCGCAGGCATAATCGACTTGCGTGATCGCAGACGGGGCGGCGGTATCGGCACGCGCCGGCGCCATCGGCATCGCTTCGGCCGAAACTGCCGAAAGGCCTCCGATAACGAGCGCTGCTGCCAGCGAGATAATCTTCATTGCGAGTCTCCATAAATCCAGCCGGAGCGAGATTTAGCCGTGCAGTCCTGAACCGATCATGAACTACCCGTTCATCAACGCTCAGGCGCGGAGAGAACGCGCGATGTCTTCGCCGGATGGATTTCCGGCCATTTCGAATTGTTCGGCGCCGGCTGACTGCCGATCGCCGATATCGATACGACGATCGCGGTTACGGCCGAGAAAAGCACGAGTGCATGGGTCATAGCTTCCGATCCTCAATGGTTGGTTCCCAGCCACCGGCGCGCAAACTGATGCGGGAGGATGAACGAAAGCCTAAGCGATATGGTTAAGCCCAAAATATTGTAGCAAATTGCCACAATGTCGAATCCGTGCGCCAAGGCAATTCATCTTGTGGCGTGAAGAGAGCCTCATCCTTCTATTTTCTGCAACTATTGCAGCTTTGATCTGGTGGAACCCTCGGGGATGAACCGGTGATCAAGCGACTGAGGTCACCAAATCGTGGGTTAACTGCAGCCAATGCTGCCCGCGCTCCATGCCAAGTGCTTTTGCGAACTGCGGCAGAGACCTCAAGCGATGACGCTCGGCAGCGTCGGCGCATCCTGCGGGTCGGCGAACTTCTTTTGGCTTCGAGAATGAAGCAGTCGCGCTTTGCAAAGATCGATGCGCCTACTGAAGACCGTGCCGTCCTGGCCGGCTTCGCGCATGGCCCTTTGGAAGCCGTTGCCGTTGCCTTCGGTGGTCGTGGAGGCGGGATCGGCATGCGGCAGGCCCAGGATCGCAAAGGTCCGTCAGGAAGAGGGCTCTACTGGCCGCCTTCCTGGCCCTGCCAGCGTTCGATGAACGCTTCGACCGCTTCAGCCACCCACGATTCTACCATTGCTCCAAAGGCGTTATCGCGCGAAACTTGGCACCTGAAGCAAGCGATCGCCGGACACTGCGAAAGGAACTTTTCTCGCCGTTTGCGTGTTGCCTTGCGAAGCCGCCGGTTCGGGGAGTTTGATGACGCTTGATTTCTTCTTTTTCGTGCTGGTCGGTTTCTGCGCGCAAATCGTCGATGGCGCGCTCGGCATGGCGTTCGGGGTGCTTTCGACGACGAGCCTGCTGGCGCTTGGCGTGCCCGTTGCCAATGCCAGCGCGATGACACATGTGGCGGAGATCTTCACGACCGCAGCATCAGGCGCATCGCATGTCTATCACCGCAATGTCGACTGGAAACTCGTGGCGCGGCTGGCGCCTGCAGGGATGATCGGCGGGGCGGTCGGAGCCTATATCCTCGCCAATGTCGAAGGCAAGGCGATCGAGCCCTTCGTTTCGGCCTATCTGATCGCCATCGGCCTCGTCATCCTCTTCAAGGCATTCCAGCCGCACTGGCCGCGCGACGTCAAGGACTGGATCGTGCCGCCGGCCGGGCTATGCGGCGGCGTGCTCGACGCGATCGGCGGCGGCGGTTGGGGGCCGATCGTCACCAGCACGCTGGTCAGTCGCGGGCACGATCCGAAGAAGGTGATCGGCTCTACCAGCCTTACGGAATTCGCGGTAACGCTCACCATCTCGCTTACCTTCGTTCTGACGCTGGGCTGGTCGGAACTGCGTTCGGCTGTCGGCCTCATCGTTGGCGGCGTGATCGCCGCGCCGCTCGGCGCGATGCTCGTCAAGCGCCTGCCGGTGAGGCCCTTGATGATCGCCGTCTCGTTCGTCATCATCTCGACGTCGGCGATCCGGTTTTTCTAGGAACGAATGGCGCATGATCAGCTCCCCGCCGGTCGGCACTTCCGATTCGGCGCGAGCCCCAAGATTCTAAGGGTCGCGGTTTGTCGAACGAGCTTCGATCAATGCTAGAAAACTTCCGCACTTCGCGCTCGGTCGGGGCTCGGGCTCTCAATGCGGCGCTACCAGTCAGACGAGTTGATTATCACGGCTATATCTTGCGACCGTGGATACAACTCGCTCCCGCATCGGACCGGACTGGAGAAAACATTGCCGCTGAGGGCCGATCCAATCAATCAGTTTACGCCGCGTTGCCGGTTCTGCAAACACGGGCGAGCATGCCGACTGGCCAGTCCACCTTGACCAAGGTAAATGCGATTAGAAAGTCTCACGCCCGAAATAGACCTCCACCGAAGCAAGCTTGCCGTCCTTGAAGCGTAGCGCCTCCATATTGCGGAAGGCGGTGCCGTCAGCTTTTTGGGCGCGGTAGCGGACGACGGCCTCGTTACCGTCGATCGCCAGGAATTCGATCTCCATGCCGCGAAAGGGCGGCGGTTCGGGCCAGCAGCGGTCGAAATAGGCGTTGCGGTCGATATGATCGTCACGCGGGCTCGAGAAGGTGAAATCCTGGCTCAGCATGCCGCGGACGATATCCTTACGGCCTTCGACATAGGCTTTGTAAAGGCTTCGGACGGTGTCTTCACGGGTCGTTGCGGCCATCGCCTTCTCCTTTTTGACATCCGATTGCAAATTGCAATCAGTTATATAACAAGAAGTGGGCCGCAATGCAAATTGCCGGACGATTCAAGCCCGATCCGTCCTTGGCACCGGAGCCGGCGGGGCGTAAGTTTCCGCTTCTTCCAAACTGGTACCCGTAGAGATCCCGACATGACAGAGACGCAGATGGACGCGGCAGATGCGGCGGCCGGGTCAGCCTACTGGAAACGAAACCTCGCGATTTCCCTGACCGGCTCCTTCACCACCATCGTGGCAATGACACTGCTGCTCCCCTTCCTGCCGCTCTATGTCGCGGAACTTAGCGTCGGCGAGCATGCCGCGATCGTGCAGTGGTCGGGCATCGCCTATGGCGCGACCTTCTTTGCCGCCGCGCTCGTCGCGCCGCTCTGGGGCCGGCTCGGCGATATCTACGGGCGAAAGCTGATGCTGGTGCGCGCCAGCCTCGGCATGACGATCGCAATCTCGCTGATGGGCATGGCGGAGAATGTCTGGCAGCTGGTGGCGCTGCGGCTCTTCGTCGGACTTGCAGGCGGCTACGCCTCGGGCTCCATGGTGCTCGTCGCGACGCAGACGCCGAAGGACCGCTCGGCCTGGGCACTCGGCGTGCTGTCGTCGGGCATCATGGCCGGCAATCTCGTCGGACCACTGATCGGCGGAGCGCTGCCGCCCATCATCGGCATCCGCGGCACCTTCCTGGCGGCGGGCGGCGTCATCTTCTTCGCCTTCCTGGCGACCACCTTCCTGATCAAGGAGGAGAAGTCCCCTGCCCGCAGACAAGCGGCGAAGGCAAGCGGCGGCTGGCGCGCGATACCGGACAAGCGCCCGGTGGTCGCGATGCTGGCGACCGGCCTGCTTTTGATGCTCGCCAACATGTCGATCGAACCGATCATAACCGTCTACGTGGCGCAACTGGTCGAAGACCAGGGACGCGTAACGATGACCGCCGGCATCGTCATGTCGGCGACAGCACTCGGCAGCATCCTTTCGGCGTCGCGCCTCGGCAAGCTCGCCGACAGGATCGGGCATTGGCCGGTGATTGCGTGTGCGCTTGCTGTTGCGGCGCTACTCCTGATCCCGCAGGCCTTCGTCACCAGTTCGTGGCAGCTGATTGCGCTTCGCTTCCTGATGGGAATTGCGCTCGGCGGGCTGTTGCCCTGCATAACCGCCGTCATCCGCCACAGCGTGCCGGACAGTGCAGCAGGCAGCATACTCGGCTACTCCATCTCGACCCAATATGTCGGCCAGGTCGCAGGCCCCGTGCTCGGTGGCTTCGTGGGCGGACATATCGGCATGCGGGCGGTCTTTCTCGGCACCTGCGTGCTGCTGTTGGCGGGTGCTGCCTATGCTTGGATGGTGCGGCCGAGGGAGGAAACGAGCTAGCTCTATTGGCTGCTTGTGCGTCGCCAACTGTAAGGCTCGAGGAGCCGCCGCTCATCCGCCCTTCTGGCACCTTCTCCCCCGGGGAGAAGGTGATTTGACGTGACGTCCCCTCACTTGTCCATGGCAAAAAGCAATCCGCGGCGCGACACATCTATGCCAGCATGCGCACATTCGGCTCGCGGTACCAGTAGCGCTTGGCGGCGGCCTCGAAGAAAGCGCCGTCCAACGCGACGACACCTTCGTCGGGTTCGACGCCGGCCTTTTGAAGCAGGGGCAAGGCTTCCGGCGTGTGGCCGATCGCCTTCAGATGCACGAAAGCATTCATCACCCATTGTACGGCGGCACCTTCCTTCAGCAGTATCCCGGTGCCCTCCCCGGACAGGAGAACCGCGACCGCATCGAATATCTGCGACGGGGAACCGGCGAGCTGGCCATCGGCCCTGATCGTGCTGCCGTCCGACAGCCTCGCCTTCCCGACCTTCGGGGCAACGACGAAAGCCGTGGCATTCGCGTCCTCGATCGAGTTCACGAGAGATTGCAGGGCGTGAGCGTCGCTGCCGTCGGCGATCAGGATGCCGATCTTGCGGCCCTCGATCGTCTGCTTCATGTTTTTCTGGATCGAAAGCGCCGGCGAGGGGGCCATGTCGATCGGCTCGCGGGCGGCCGGGTTCTTCTGCGGCAGATCGATACCGAGGCCTTCGGCGACACGTTTTGCAAGCTCCGGATCGACGTTCAGCAGGTTGCCGACCATGCGTGGTGGCACCTGCTTCAGACCGACCTTGGAAAGCTCGAAGACGAAGGAAGAGGCGATATGGGCCTGCTCCGAATGCGTCTGCGACTTCCAGAACAGCCGCGCCTGGCTGTAGTGGTCGGCAAAGAGCTCGGCGCGGATGCGCAGCTTGTCGCCCTGCTCTTCTTTTCCGGACGCGGCACTGAATGTCGGGAAGCCGGTGACGGGACATTCGCGCGGCCCGCCTCCCTCACCATGCGCGCCAAGGCTGTTCGGCTCGTAATTGGCTCGACCCGTCGGCACGTTCATCTGCATCTGCCCGTCACGCTGGAAGTTCATGACCGGGCATTTCGGCGCGTTGATCGGCAGCTGGTGGAAGTTAGCGGTGCCGAGGCGCGATTTCTGCGTATCGAGATAGCTGAAGAGGCGTCCCTGCAGCAGCGGGTCATTGGTGAAATCGATGCCGGGCACGATGTTGGCGGGGCAATAGGCGACCTGCTCGGTCTCGGCAAAGAAATTGTCTGGGTTGCGGTCCAGCACGAGGCGGCCGACGATTTTCAGCGGCAACACTTCTTCTGGGATGATTTTCGTAGCATCGAGCACGTCGTAAGGCTGCATGCTGGCAAAGTTCTCGTCGAAAAGCTGCAGGCCGAGTTCCCATTCCGGGAAGTTTCCGGCTTCGATCGCTTCGTGAAGATCACGGCGATGGAAATCGTTGTCGGCCGCCTGCAGCTTCAGCGCCTCGTCCCAGACGGTCGATTGGATGCCGAGCTTAGGTTTCCAGTGAAACTTCACGAATGTCGATTTGCCCTCAGCGTTCACGAAGCGGAACGTGTGCACGCCGAAGCCCTGCATCATCCGGAAAGAGCGCGGGATGGCGCGGTCCGACATCGCCCACATCAGCATGTGGGTGCTTTCGGGCATCAGGGACGCCCAGTCCCAAAAAGTGTCATGGGCGCTGCCGGCCTGTGGATAGGCGCGGTCTGCCTCCATCTTCACCGCATGGACGAGATCGGGAAACTTGATGGCATCCTGAATGAAGAAGACCGGGATGTTGTTGCCAACCAGATCCCAATTGCCTTCCTTCGTATAGAACTTGACCGCAAAGCCGCGCACGTCGCGCGGGGTGTCGACCGAACCGGCGCCGCCGGCGACCGTCGAGAAGCGCACGAAGACCGGCGTCTTCTCGCCCTTACGCTGGAAGAGATCGGCCTTGGTGATGCCGGAAAGGCTTTCCGTCAACTCGAAGTAGCCGTGCGCGGCCGAACCACGGGCATGCACGATCCGCTCCGGAATGCGCTCGTGATCGAAATGGAAGATCTTCTCGCGCAGCACGAAATCCTCGAGCAGCGTCGGTCCGCGCGCACCGGAGCGCAGGCTGTTCTGATTGTCGGAAATGCGGATGCCCTGATTGGTGGTCAGATGGTCGAGGCCCTCGTGCGGGCCATTTTCCGGAATATGCTGATGCGTCTCGCCGCCATTGCCGCGGCTGGTGTCGAACGGGTTGTCGGACATGATTACGTCCCTCATTTTGGGTGATAGACGCCAAACGAGGACAGTGGGCTAATGTTCCTGAATTAACATCTTCCCCCGCTCGAAAGCGGGGGATTTGCGAGGGCGCGAAGCTCCTGCGATAGTTATCGCTTCAACCGAGAGCCGCTGCCCTTCCTCCACGATCATACGCCGTGTTCCGACGCAGGATGTTGATTGCAGCATTGGGCGCGCAAGCCGCATTGGCGACAGCGGAAAGACGCTTGGCTTTCGCGGCTTTCCCTGTCCACGGCTCCGCAGGCCGAACAGGTCTGCGAGGTGTGGCGGGGATCGACCCTGCACAGGTATCCGCCCCGTTCTTCGAGCTTGTAGGCCAACACGGTTCCAAAGCCGTGCCAGGGCGCGTCGACGGTTCCCCTGGCGCTGCGCGTCATGTTGCGCGTGGCGAGGTCTTCCAGAACCACCGTTGCGAAGCGACGGGCGATATCAAGACTGGCCTTGTGCCGCCAATCCTGGCGGATGCGGGCAGCGCGGGCCTGCAAGGCTGCAACGCGGCGGCGGGCCTTCGCGTGGCGGCTCGACCCGCGCTCGCGCTGTGCCCTGCGCTTCCTGCGCTTCCTGCGCTCGACCTCAGCAAGGCCGGCAGGCATCCACCAATGCTCCCCGGTCGAAAGCGTCAGCGTGTTCACCACGCCTCGGTCAATCCCACGGCGGGCAATCGTTCGCCGTGACGGCATGGTCGATTTCGCAGGCGAAGGCGATGTGCCAGCCGTTCGCCGCCAGGCTCACCGTACGTTCATGGTCTTGCCACGCACGAGCCGCGTGTCGCGGAACTTCACCCAGCCGATCTTGGGAAGGCGCGCGGCCGACCACTTGCCGTTCGGTGGCGCTGGCGCACCGTCCACCTACGCGCGAAGCGGACACCTGGAACGAAAGTGGGTCCCGAGCTCGTCCCGCTTGCAGGGAGCGGCGAGACCCGCATGGTTGCGCCCGACCTAACTTGATCGCGATCGAAGGCAAGCAGCTTCTCTTGGATAGCGGCCGGCGTCATTGATTAAGTGAGGTCGCGAGAGTAAGTTTTGGGTGGCCGTAGGTGTCGGACGGGCGGGGTGAGCTGCTTCGCCACGGCAAGGCACGAGAACAACACCGGACCGATGATCGACAAGAGCGGAGCCGCGCCCGCCCGATCTGAACGGGCTCGCCATTTTGGCTTCGCACAACGGAGGGCGCCGGCATGGACTTCCCTCTACCTGACAACGAGGCTGAACGCTTGGCCGCGGTACGGGCCTATGATGTTTACGGCACCGATCCCGAAGCCGGATTCGACGATCTCACCGATCTCGCCGCCCTGATTGCCAGTGCCCCGATCGCGATGGTCAACATCGTCGGCGACACCAAGATATGGCTCAAATCCCGTCATGGCGTTCCTCCTGGCATCGAAGAAGTGCCCCGCAGCGGCGTCTGTTGCGCCCATGCGCTCTGTCGCAGCGACATGCTGGTTGTTCCCGACACCCACGCCGACGATCGCTTCAAGGCACTGCCGTTCATCGCGACTGAACCCTTCTTCCGCTTTTATGCAGGCATGCCGCTGATCGATTCAGGCGGCCATGCGCTGGGCACGCTCTGCATCTTGGACCTCACCCCGCGCGAGCTCGCCTTCGAGGCTGCCGAAGGCATCCGTCGCCTCGCGCGCCAGACCATCGCCCAGCTCGAACTGCGCCTGAAGATGGCCGAGGTGCTGCGCTCGCAGCAGGAACTGGCCGCTGAGAAGCAGCGCGCGGACAGCCTGCTCCTCAACATCCTCCCACTCAAGGTAGCCGCGGAATTGGCAGAGAAGGGCTCGGTCGAACCCCGCCACCACCCTTCCGCGACGATCCTATTCACGGACTTCGTCGACTTTACCAAATCAGCCGTTGAACTCTCCCCCCGGGAGTTGGTCGATGACCTCGATATGTACTTCTCCGAGTTCGACAACATCGTCGCGCGACATGGGTTGGAGAAGCTCAAGACCATCGGCGACTCCTACATGTGCGCCGGCGGTCTGATGCAGGGCCGCAAGGACCATGCGATCCGCAGCTGCCTTGCTGCTCTCGAGATTCGACGCTTTGTCGTGGCGTCGAACCAGCGCTGGGCAGCGATCGGGCAGCGGCCCTGGCACCTCCGCGTCGGCCTGCATACCGGCAGTGTGATGTCCGGCGTCGTCGGCCGGAAGAAGTTCACCTACGACGTCTGGGGCGACGCGGTGAATATAGCGGCTCGTATGGAGAGCACGGACGAAGCAGACCAGGTGAATATCTCCGAAAGCACCTACCAACACGTAAAATCATATTTCGACTGCACCTCGCGGGGTGCCCTTGACGTGAAAAACAAGGGTAAGATGACGATGTATTTCCTCGACCGGCTGAAACCGGAATATGCGGCGGATGCGGCGGGCGTGGAGGCGAACGAGCATCTGAGGAAAACTCTCGCCGGTACTTCGGTCACTTGGTCGCTGCACGGATAGACTGCGTTCCCAGAGGAACTCACCGATGACGCGTCACTTGCGAATCCTGGCTGCGTTGCTGACACTGTCACTCATCAGTGCCGGACCGGCTGACGACGGACGTTGGTATGCTGGGGATTATTCCTTCTCCGATGAGCTTGGCGGCTTCCGCATCCTGTCAGTTACAGGCTCAGGTACGAAAGCCGATCCAATCGAAATCAACGAGGAACTTAAGTCGGCCAGCCCCGTCACTCTGGTGATTAGGGCCGCAAAGCCAATTCAACATCACGGGTTTCCTGAGGGCGCTTTCCATCTGCGCGTTGTCACTCTGAACACGAGCGGATTGGCCTGGATCGAGTTCGAATTCGAACTTCAAGAGATTCTCGGAAAACCGAGCGACTTTTATGACGGTCTGTCGTTTGATCAGACCAACCCCAATCCGGACCTCATTTCGTCCAACCGGTTTGCCCGTTTCGAGAACCACTTCGAGAAATTCGACCGGCTACGCTTCGCCAGCGGCCACGTTGACCCCCTCGACCGACCGGCGTTTGGCTTTTTTATCACCGACGTCACGCCGGTTACCGAGTTCTATTTGATGCAGGATCCGCGCGTACCTTTCTCGTGAGGCTGCAACCGGCTCGCACTTCCCTGCGCGCGGATCTCTACTCGCCACTGTGGCTATGGCTGCGCCCGTTGGCCCAATCCATGTAGAGATCGAGCGCCTTGCGAGTGACCGGGCCGTCTTCGAATTCGCGGCCGTCGAGGCGGTTGACGCCGACGATCTTGGAATAGTTGCCGCTGGTGAATATCTCGTCGGCATTCATGAAGTCTTCGACCGAGAGCGTCACCTCGCGCACGTCGAATCCTGCCTGGCCCAGCAATCCCATGATGCGGGCGCGGGTGATGCCAGCGAGGAAAGTGCGGTTGGCAACCGGCGTGAAGACGACGCCGTCCTTCACCATGAAGATGTTGGAGGATGCGGTCTCGGCGACATTGCCGTTCAGGTCGCGCATCAGGGCATTGTCGAAGCCACGGCTTCGCGCCTCGGCGATGGCGCGGCCGCTGTTCGGGTAGAGCCCGCCCGCCTTGGCATCCGTCGTCGCCGTTTCCGGCGACGGGCGGCGGAAGGGCGAAACGGTCAGCGACGAACCGCTATGGCCGCCCATCGGCGCCTCGAAAAGGCAGAGCGCAAAGCGGGTCGATTCCGCATCAACGGAGACGACGCTGCCCGGCGAACCGTGCTCGCCCCAATAAATCGGCTTGATATAGATCGGCGTCTTGCCGTCGAACTTCTTGATGCCTTCCCAGGCGAGCGCCTCGATCTCCTCGGCCGTCTTGATGGGCTTCAGCCCCATATTGACGGCTGAGCGGTTGACACGCCGGCAGTGCAGGTCGAGGTCCGGCGCGATGCCATCAAACCAGCGGGCACCGTCGAAGACCATGGACGCGAGCCACATGGCATGCGAGGTCGGGCCGATCAGCGGCGGGTTGCCGGGAAGCCACTCGCCCTCGACATGGGTCCAGGTGGTCGTGCGAGGCGATGTATCGACGGGCATGATCTTCTCCTTCCAAAGCCCGGGAAGCAAAATCCTTCCCTGCAGACAGCGTCAAGCAGAAATTCGGCCGCTTAAGAGGGACGCAAGAAAAATGCCACAACCGCGCATGCCACCGCAACAATCATGCGCGTTCGCTCGCATGAAAGCGATGGATCCATCAGCGGAAATGATCGAACGGAGTGTTGGAACGACAGGCTCCCGCGTGGCATCATGGCGGCGGAATCTCAAACAAAAGAGCTGGAGGCCGTCCGATGAAAGCCATGTATTACGAAGCCTTCGAGCAGACCCCAGACATCCGCACGGTGCCCGATCCGACGCCGACCGAGGACGGCGTCGTCATCGCCATCGGCGCGACCGGTCTTTGCCGCAGCGACTGGCACGGTTGGATGGGGCATGATCCGGATATCCGCCTGCCGCATGTGCCGGGACACGAACTTGCAGGCAAGATCGTCGCCACAGGCAAGGGCGTGGTGCGCTTCAAGGCGGGCGACCGGGTGACCGTGCCGTTCGTTTCCGGCTGCGGCCATTGCAGCGAATGCCACTCCGGCAATCAGCAGGTCTGCCCGAACCAGTTCCAGCCCGGCTTCACGCATTGGGGCTCGTTCGCCGAATATGTCGCGATCGACTATGCCGACACCAATCTCGTGCATCTGCCCGACAGCGTAGACGATGCGACGGCGGCGAGCCTCGGCTGCCGCTTCGCCACCTCCTTCCGCGCCGTTGCCGACCAGGCACGCACCGGCCCCGGCGAGTGGATCGCCATCCATGGCGCGGGTGGCGTCGGCCTCTCGGCGATCATGATCGCCAGCGCGCTCGGCGCCAATCCGATCGCGATCGACATTTCAAAGGAGAAGCTTGCCTTTGCGCGCGAATGCGGGGCGGTGGCGACGATTAATGCGGCGGTGGTTGCCGATGTCGCGGACGCCGTGCGCGAGATCACCAAGGGCGGCGCGCATGTCTCGATCGACGCGCTCGGCCATCCCGTGACCTGCTTCAACTCGATCAAGAACTTGCGCCGCCGCGGCCGCCATGTGCAGATAGGCCTGATGCTCGGAGAATATGCCACGCCGCAAGTCCCCATGGCGCAGGTGATCGGCCATGAGCTGGAAATCTACGGCAGCCACGGCATGCAGGCCTGGCGCTACGACGCCATGCTCTCCATGCTTGCCGCCGGCAAGATCGCGCCGCAGAAGCTGATCGGCCGGACAATCAGCCTGGAAGAGGCTGTGCCGGCGCTGATGGCGATGGACAGGGCGGAAGGAACCGGGATCAGCGTGATTACGCGGTTTTGAATGAGGTGGTGCCATGCTCATCGCCCAGGTAAGCGATATCCACGCCAGCCCCGGCAATGACAGCCTTGCCCGGCTTAAGAGGGCAATTTCCTGGCTCGCCACGATGCAGCCGGCTATCGTCGTGGTGTCCGGGGATCTTGTCAACGGCGGCTGGCGGGAGGGTTACCGGCAGATCATTGCCGCGTTGCAAAGCCTCGCGTGCCGCACCTTGATCCTCCCCGGCAACGCGGACGACCGCTCCGTCATGCGCGAGGCGATCCCCGAGGCCGGCCATTGGGGCGATGACGAGAAAATGCATTTTGCCGAACCCCATGGAGACGCTTTGATCGTCGGCCTCGACACATGCGTCGACGGACATGCCCATGGTGACATCACAGAGCATCTTGCGTGGTTGCGGCAGACGCTGGCGAGCGGTCCATCGGGCATACCCTTGCTCTTTACGCATCACCATGTTTTCCTCACCGGAATATCGCCTCTGGATGATCTCATGTGCAGGGGTGCAGATGCCTTGGGCGACCTGCTATCGAGTGGCATAAGACGCCCCATCGCAATCTGCAGCGGCCACGTCCATCGGCCGATGTCGAGCCTGATCGCAGGCATTCCGGCCTACATATGCGGCTCGATCTGTCCCGCCAATCCTTTGCTGCTCGATCCCCCACGTGAACCGCCTGTCACCGATCCTCCCGCCCTCATGATCCATGATCTTCGGAATGGTCGGCTGGTCAGCAGTCACGTTTCCTTCTGATAGGAAGATCTGGTGGATGTCCAATCGTGGGCCTGGAGAGTTCGAGGCGTCCGCCAGCGATATCGTCGACGCCATGCGCATAGGATCGGCTTAGAGCCTGTCCTTCGACACAGCGAATATCTCAGCCAAGCCATCCCATACCGCGCGGACGCGCGGGATATCGACCAGATTGGCCTGGGCAAGCATCCAGAGTTCGCGATCGGGCATTGCTTCGCCGCAATCGATCTCGACCAGAGCTGGATTCTGTTTCGCGACGAAGCGCGGAAGCATGGCGATGCCGAGCCCGGCGGCTGCGGCATTTGCCTGCACGACATTGCTGCTCGAGCGGAAGACGAAGGCATCCGGGCCGAATTTCGTTTCCAGCCAGCGCGCTTCGGCCACGCCGTCGCTATCCAGGTCAAATCCGATGAGGCGGGCTGGCCCGTTTCCCGCAACAGTCTCGACGGCCGCTTTCGATGCGTAGAAAGCGTATCCGATCGTCGCCACGCGTTTTGCGGTGAGATCACTGTCCTTCGGGTGTCCCAGTCGAAGGGCGATATCGGCCTCGCGCTGGGCAAGGCTCTGCACGCGGATATCGGTGACGATTTCGAGTTCGACGTTCGCAAGCCCGCGCAGCACGCCGCCGAGCTGCGGCGCGATGACGAGATCGGCGATCGAACGGGTCGTCGTCAGCCGCACGCGACCGCTCGGACCGTTCGAATAAGCCAACCGGTCGCGGATCGCCGCAGCGGCACTCTCCATGGCACCCGCCTCGGACAGGATCGCGGTTCCGTGGCGGCTGAGCTGGTAGCCGTCGGCGCGCCGCTCGAACAGCGCGAAGCCGAGAGCACTTTCCAGCGCGCCAACGCGGCGGGCGACGGTCGCATGGTTGACCTTCAGCGCACGCGCCGTCGCCGAGAGGCTGCCGTGCCTTGCCAGTGCCGCGAAAAAACGCAGGTCCTCCCAATCGATATCTGTGCGCTTTTTCTCAATCATTGTGAATTGATAGCGAATATTCGCTCAGTACGAAAGCGGTTAGCGTCCTTGGCATCGATCCATTCAAGGAGATATGCCAATGGTTCCCCTCACCCTGCTTCAACATGCGGGCGTCACGCCGAAAACCGCCGACTGGTCGAAGTCGGTCGTTGTCGTCATCGACGCCCAGAATGAATATGTGGCTGGCGCACTGCCGCTTCATGGCATCGCGGCACCCGTCGGCGAGATTCGCAAGTTGCTCGATGCGGCCCGGCGCGATGGCGTTCCGGTTATTCATATCGTTCACCACGCGGCGCCGGGCAGCGGCGTCTTCGCGATCGGCTCGCATGGCGCGAAGATCATTTCCGCGTTGACGCCGGCCGACGGTGAAGCCGTCATCGCGAAGACGCTTCCCAATGCCTTTGCCGGAACCACGCTTGCCGCGGCTCTCGCAGCAATTGCCGAGCAGACAGGGCGCTCCGATGTGATCCTCGTTGGCTTCATGACGCATATGTGCGTCAGCGCCACGGCGCGTGCGGCACTTGATCTCGGCATCAAGGCGACCGTCATCGCATCCGCCGCCATGAGCCGCGATCTGCCGGATCCGCTGGGCGGCATGATCCCGGCCAAGACCGTACACCGTACGGCGCTGGCGGAGATCGCTGACCGTTTCGCGACGGTCGTCCCGGATATAGCGGTGATTGTCAAACAGGCCGCGACGGACTGACGGCCAGCAAGAAGCCGTCTCCCTCTACGGCTTCTCCCGCTTCTCCTGCTCTTGCCGAAATTGCCTGACGGTTGCGGCGCGCTCCGCCTTTTCTGCTTTCGAAAGAGCGCCGTCGCCGTTCTTGTCGTAGAAGGCGAAGGCGGAGAGGAGGAGCGCCTTGAACTCATCCGCCGTCAGTTTGCCATCCTTGTTGGGGTCGAGTGCCAGCAGAGCGGCGACGCGCTCCGTATCGCTCAGTCCGTAAGCGGGCGGCATGCGAGGCAGCGGCGGTGATTTCAGCGCTTCGTCGAGCGTCACGATGCCGTCGCCGTTGCGATCGAAATTCGCAAAGCGCGCTTTCATGCCGAGTTCCGCCTCGTCGCGGCTTTCATAGAGGTTGGCGAGCTCGTACTCGTCGAGCGTCATGCGCCCGTCGGCATCGAGGTCGCCGATGAAGAACGGCATTGCGGCGGCGGCCCTTTGGCGTGCGGCATCGACCTGTCGGAGCCTGGCGATATCGTCTTCATCGAGGGCACGGTCGGCACCGCTGTAGACTGCAAAGGGCTCCAGATGGCTGGATATATATTGGTCGCGCGCACTGCCCATGCCTTCCACAAGGAAAATCGGCGGAGCGGCCGGCGTCTCGGCCCTTGCGGACATTGCGGCGATCGATAGGAAGACTGCGATAAAGACGAAACCGGCTCTCATGAATCCCCCAAGCTCAGAAACGACATCAATAATGCAACCCACTCGTGCAGGCAATTCGAACACAGCTGCAACGCGCCGCATACAAGTGTCCGAGAATTGCTGCTAGCATGACGCGCTTTGAACCATTGCTGTATCGCAACACGGGAAAACGGGAGGTGCCTATGGCCTGGTCTGCCAGCCAGTATGTGAAGTTCGAGGATGAACGGACACGCCCGGCGCGCGATCTCCTGGCGCAGGTGCCGCTGGATAGGGTCAGCAAGGCGATCGATCTCGGTTGCGGGCCGGGAAATTCGACCGAACTCATCATCGACCGCTACGGCAAGGAAGGCGTGTCCGGCCTCGACAGCGACCTCAACATGCTGGAGGCGGCACGAAAGCGGCTTCCAGGCACCACCTTCACCCACGCTGATCTTGCCACCTGGCAGCAGGATGAGCCTGCCGACCTGCTCTTCGCCAATGCCGTCTTCCAGTGGCTGCCAAATCATTTCGACATCTTCGACCGGCTGATGGACGGGCTTACCAGGGGCGGCGTGCTTGCCGTGCAGATGCCCGACAATCTCGGCGAGCCGACGCATCTGCTGATGGAGGAAAGCGCCCATGTCGGACAATGGAAGACGGCCTTCGAAAAGAAGAGCGTCCGCCGCAATCCCCTTTCCCCGCCGTCGGCCTATTACAGCCGCCTGATCGGCAAATGCGCGCGCCTGGATATCTGGCACACGATCTACAACCACCCGATGGCGGACGCCGCGGCCATCGTCGAATGGGTGAAGGCAACGGGCCTGATGCCCTACCTTACGGCTGCCGGCGATGAGCATCGCGAGGCATTTCTTGCTGATTATCTTGCGCGTGTCGAAAAGGCCTATCCGAAGATGGCGGACGGGCGGGTGCTGCTCCGCTTCCCGCGGATTTTCATGGTGGCGGTGAAGGGTTAAGCGCGCACGCTTCATGGAGTGCCGCGCAGTCGCCACGCTGTGCCCTAGTTGCCGCTCAACTGACTTGATAAGCAGAGGAGAAGCAGACCTAGTGACAACAGGCCACGCTTGCGGTAGCGCCCGGCGGCCTTATATTCCGACGCTGACAATCACGGAGAGCGATCCCAATGTCAGAGGCCAAGCCAACGCCGCCCGCCACTCTGGTCATCTTCGGGGCGACCGGCGACCTTACCCGGCGGCTTCTCGTTCCGGCGATTATCAATCTCACCCGCGGCGCCATGGTTGGCGACGATCTCGACATTCTCGGCATCGGCATCGAGCCCGGCGGCGACGAGATGCTGCTCAAACGGCTAGACGGTTTCCTGGCCGGCCTCGGCGGCGGCGAACCGCTCGTCAAGGATCCGGCCTGGGCACGGTTGCGGCAGCGGATCAGCTATATTTCCGGCGATTTCACCGGCGACGATATCTATCTGGAGATCGCCAAACGCCTCACTTCGGCGCCGGGCGGCAACGCGGCCTTCTATCTCGCCGTGCCGCCCCGCTTCTTCGGCGGTATCGTGGAGAAGCTCGCGGCTCACGGACTTGCCTCCGAGAGCGAATATAGCTTCCGTCGCATCGCCATCGAAAAACCCTTTGGAACGGACCTCGCTTCGGCCCGTGCGCTGAACGCGCAGATCCTGAGCAAGGTCGATGAAAGCCAGATCTACCGGCTCGACCATTTCCTCGGCAAGGAGACCGTTCAGAACCTGCTGACGGCGCGCTTTGCGAACACGATGATCGAATCGCTGTGGAACAACCGCTATATCGACCATGTGCAGATCACCGCGGCCGAAACCGTCGATGTCGGCAGCCGCGGCGCCTTCTACGACGCGACCGGCGCGCTGCGTGACATGGTGCCGAACCATCTGTTCCAGCTGCTCGCCATGATCGCCATGGAACCGCCGAACAGCTTCGACGCCGAAGCGATCCGCAACGAGAAGAGCAAGGTGCTGAAGGCGCTGCGCGTCTTTACGCCCGAGGAGGCAGCAACACACGGCGTTCGCGGCGTCTATTCCGACGGGACGCTGAACGGGGCGGAAATCCCTGCCTATCACCAGACGCCGCAAGTGGCGCCCGACAGCAGGACCGAGACCTTCGTGGCGCTGAAGCTTTATGCCGATACTTGGCGCTGGGCGGGCGTGCCCTTCTATCTGCGGACCGGCAAGGCGATGACCGCACGCGACACGGAAATCGTCGTCGAATTCCAGCCCGTGCCGTTCGCGCAGTTCCGCGAGACCGGCGTCACGCGCCGGCTGCCGCCGAACAGGCTGGTCATACAAGTGCAGCCCGACGAAGGCATGAGCCTCGAGATATCCATCAAATCGCCAGGGCTTTCGGTCGATACCGTGCCGGTTTCGCTCGACTTCCGATATGCCGACCGGTTCGACATCGCTAAGATGACCGGCTACGAATCCCTCATCTACGATCTCCTGATCGGGGACCAGACGCTGTTCCAGCGGGCCGACGGCATTGAAGCCGGCTGGGCGGCGGTGCAGCCTTTCCTCGACCTATGGGCGAAGGGCGGCGAGCCGGAAGCCTACGCCCCCGGTAGCATGGGGCCCGCCTGCGCCGACCGCCTCATCGAACGCGACGGGCGGCAATGGCATCCTCTGGACGTGGTGCATGCAAAGCACAAAAACCCCGCTTCAACTGGAAGCGGGGCTCCTTCCGTTTCGGCATGAAGGCCGGATCAAACGAACTGGCTCAAGCCCGGGACCGAGGCGACGACCTCGTCGACGACTTCTTCGCCGGCATATTGCTTGGCAATGGCGATGGTTTCCTTGGCGAGCGAGGTGATTTCGCCCATGCCGAGGCCCTGGCTCATGAGCTGCTGGCCGAGGCCCATGATTCCGCCGCCGCCGAGCGCGCCCATCAAACCGCCGAGGAGACCGCCGCCACCGGCACCTTCTCCGTTATACTGGGCGACGAGATCGGCGCCGCCGGGCATGGCTTCTATCATCTTGGCGACTGCTGCATCATCCCCTTCGCGCTGCAGGAAGCCGAGCATCATGCCCAGCGCCTTCTCCGCCAGATCGGGCGCAATGCCCACGCGATCGGCAATCTGGGTCACAACTTCATTCATCGTCAGCCTCCTGTTATTTGACGTTGACGTCAACGTTATTCGAGTTTCGTCCGCAACTCAAGCCGCACCGCCGAGAGCCGGCATTTTCCCCGGATTTGCTTTCAATGCAAACAGTTGTCGGCATCCCGGTCCCTGCTTATAACAGGTGGACGATAGTAAGATGAATGCGGCTTATTGCGATCTCCGCATTTCAAACGCAAGCGGCGGCATCGGCCGAAGGGAGAACTGCTTCATGCTCGAGGAAGGCAAGATTTTCATCGGCGCCAGCCGCAATCCGGACGACAGCATCAACAAGCCGGAATATCTCGACCTGAAATTCGGCAACCGCCACGGCCTGGTGACGGGCGCGACCGGCACCGGTAAGACCGTCACGCTGCAGGTGCTCGCAGAAGGCTTTTCCAAGGCTGGCGTCCCGGTCTTTGCCGCTGACATCAAGGGCGACCTTTCCGGCATTGCCGCCAGGGGCGAAGCAAAGGATTTCCTCACCAAGCGGGCCGAGCAGATCGGCTTTGCCGATTACGAATTCGACCAGTTCCCGGTGATCTTCTGGGACCTCTTCGGCGAGCAGGGCCACCGGGTCCGCACCACGATCGCCGAAATGGGGCCGCTGCTTCTGGCCCGCCTCATGGATGCCTCCGAGCCACAGGAGGGCGTCATCAATATCGCCTTCAAGATCGCCGACCAGGCGGGTCTGCCGCTGCTCGACCTTAAGGATTTTTCCTCGCTGCTGAACTACATGGGCGAGAATGCGAGCGAGCTTTCCAGTCAGTTCGGGCTGATCTCCAAGGCGTCCATCGGCTCGATCCAGCGCGCGCTGCTCGTTCTCGAACAGCAGGGGGCCGAGCATTTCTTCGGTGAACCGGCGCTGAAGATCACCGATATCATGCGCACCAGCAGTAATGGCTATGGCCAGATTTCGGTGCTTGCCGCCGACAAGTTGATGATGAACCCCAGGCTCTACGCCACCTTCTTGCTCTGGCTGCTTTCCGAGCTTTTCGAAGAGTTGCCGGAAGTCGGCGATCCGGACAAGCCGAAGCTCGTCTTCTTTTTCGACGAGGCGCATCTGCTCTTCAACGACGCGCCGCGTGTCTTGACCGAACGCGTCGAGCAGGTCGTGCGCTTGATCCGCTCTAAGGGCGTTGGCGTCTATTTCGTCACGCAAAACCCGCTCGACGTGCCGGAAACGGTCCTCGCCCAGCTCGGCAACCGCGTGCAGCATGCGCTTCGCGCTTATTCGCCACGCGAGCAGAAGGCAGTCAGAACAGCCGCCGATACCTTCCGCCCCAACCCGGCCTTCGATTGCGCCACCGTGATCACCAATCTCGGCACCGGCGAAGCGCTGGTTTCCACGCTGGAGACCAAGGGCGCGCCATCGATCGTCGAGCGCACGCTGATCCGCCCGCCATCCGGCCGCGTCGGCCCGGTAACGGAAGCGGAACGCCGTCAGATCATGGACCGGAGCCCGGTACTTGGAATCTATGACGAGGACGTCGACCGCGACTCCGCCTTCGAAATGCTCACAGCCCGCGCGAAGAAGGCTGCCGAAGCAGAAGCGGCCAAGCGGGCGCAGGAAGAGGCCGAAGCGCAGCAGACGAGTTCCGGCACGACCTCTGGCTGGACGCTGCCCGGCTTCGGCGACAGCGACGATGAGCCGCCGAACCGCGGCCAATCGCGCGGGCGTTCGTCCGGCTATCAGCGAGAGACGGTCGTCGAGGCGGCGATGAAAAGCGTGGCGCGGACGGTTGCGACGCAGGTCGGCCGGGCGCTCGTGCGCGGCATTCTGGGGAGTTTGAAGCGGTAGGTCGCGGAGGCAGAAGCCTGAAGGGTGAGGCCATTCTGCAGCAACCTCCCTACCCTGCCGGGCAGATGGAGTGCCAAGGGGTATATCATGCCTGGCTCGCTGAGATCCTCAACGCTTGCGGACGAATTCCGTGCGAAGGACCAGGCCCTTGATGGTGTCGTGGCGGCAGTCGATCTCTTCCGGGTTGTCCGTCAGCCGGATCGACCTTATGACCGTGCCCTGCTTCAGGGTCTGATTGGCACCCTTGACCTTCAGATCCTTGATAAGCGTGACGGAATCGCCGTCCACGAGGGCATTTCCGGCAGCGTCGCGGACCTCGACGGCCGCCTGCGCGGCGGCAGCCAATTCCGAAGCCGGACGCCATTCGCCCGTCACCTCATCATAGACGTATTCGTCGTCATTGCCCGCCATGGTCGTCTCCCCCTATATCAAGAAGTTCCCGGTCGGGCCGCTTATAACAGCCAGCCCATCTTGCGCAAGTTCGGCCGCGAAGAGCAAGGGGCCTCGTGCGGCGTAGAGTGTTCTTAAGAAGAGCCTGAAGCGATCGCCATGGTTGCATTCCTGCATAGGTGATGATATTTCATGCGTGCACTCTAAAGAGCAAAGGAGGGTCGCGTGCATAATTACTATTTCCGGTTCAACCGGCAGCGCGGCCCCGTAAACGCCCTGCAAACGCGTTTGCAGGGCTGACCAGAGGCCGTTTCTCGCAAAACCTCTTTTTTGGTCTGCCCTTGGTGCCCCGCAGCGTCGAGCTTTATCGCTTGAGCGTCTGCGATTTCCGATCCACCGCTGACGCATCGCATCGATGATGGCCCAGGAGCCCTCGATGGATGATCGCGCGGTCAAGACCAGAGAACGATCATGACCCTCCTCAATATCCGCAACCTCGGCATCACCTTGTCGAGCCCTCTGTTTTCCAAGCTCAATTTCGTGGTCAATGCCGGCGACCGCATCGGCATCGTGGCCGCCAACGGCCGCGGGAAATCGACGCTTTTCCGCTGCATCGCCGGTACGCTGGAGCCGACCGAAGGCGTCATCACCCGGGCGCGCGGGCTGACGGTCGGCTATGTCGAGCAGAATGTGCCGCCTGCCCTGTTCGCCAGGACATTCTACGATGCCGTTCTCGATGCGCTCGCTCCGGAGCAGGCGGAAACCGAGAGCTGGCGCGTCGATGTCGTGCTGGGGTCTCTGGAGGTGGCGGAGGAGTTGCGCCGGCGTTCGCTCTCGGCACTCAGCGGCGGGTGGCAGCGGCTGGCAATGCTTGCCCGTGTCTGGGTGACCGAACCCGACCTCTTGATGCTCGACGAGCCGACCAACCATCTTGACCTCGGCAAGATCGCGCGGCTCGAGGAATGGCTGAATGCGCTCCCCCGCGACGTGCCCGTGATCCTGGCCAGCCATGACCGCGCTTTCCTCGACGCCGTGACCAACCGCACGCTCTTCCTGCGGCCGGAGCAATCCCAGATCTTCGCCCTGCCCTATTCCCGAGCGCGGACTTCAATCGACGAGCTCGATGCGGCAGATGCGCGGCGCTATGAGCGCGACATGAAAACGGCGGAGCAACTGCGCAAGCAGGCGGCGAAGCTCAACAATATCGGCATCAATTCCGGCAGCGACCTGCTGGTCGTCAAGACCAAGCAGCTGAAACAGCGCGCCGAGAAACTCGAGGATGCGGCAAAAACCGCACATCTGGAGCGTTCGGCGGGTGCGATCCGGCTTGCCAATCGCGGCACGCATGCCAAGGTTCTGGTGACGCTGGACAATGCGGCGGTTGAGACGCCGGACGGCACGCTGCTCTTCAAGACTGGCAGGCAATTCATCTGCCAGGGAGACCGGATCGTGCTGCTCGGCGAAAACGGCGCCGGCAAGACGCGGCTGATCGCCATGCTGCGCGAGACGATCGCGAACCCGGAGACGGCCGAGAACGGCATCAAGGCGACGCCTTCGCTGGCGCTCGGCTACGGCGACCAGGCGCTTGCCGATCTGCGCGATGCCGACACGCCGATGGACATGATCATCCGCCGCTTCGATATCGGTGATCAGCGGGCGCGCGCACTGCTGGCAGGCGCCGGCATGTCGATCGAGATGCAGGGCCGCCCCATCGGCCAGCTTTCCGGCGGGCAGAAAGCAAGGCTCGGGATGCTGGTGCTCCGGCTCTCCAACCCGAACTTCTACCTGCTCGACGAACCCACCAACCATCTCGACATCGACGGGCAGGAAGCGCTGGAAGGCGAGCTGATGGCGCACCAGGCAAGCTGCCTGCTCGTTTCCCACGACCGAAGCTTCGTGCGCGCCGTCGGCAACCGGTTCTGGCTGATCGAGAAGCGGCGGCTAGTGGAAGTGGAGAGCCCCGAGGGGTTCTTTGCGTCGGCAGCTGGCGGAGATGGTTGGCCAAGGGGCTGATCGCCAAATCGGAGGAGCGGTTGCTGCAAGCGTTCTTTGGGATGTAGGTATCCGCCGACCCTTCGTGCCCAAGCGAGTAAGGCTCATGCCGGTCGGCCCCTCGTCCGACCCTTCGGGCCACCAACCAGGCTCGAACCAAGGGCCTCGACCAGAATTGCGCGCCTTGGCGGCGCTGACGGCGGCAGGCACGGCACCTGCGCCGCCCGAAACATCGACGACCTTGATGAAGACCAGGCCGTTGCCGAGCTCGCCTACGCTGAGGGCTGCGCCGTCGCGCACAACGCGGGCGGCACCCTCGTAAACGCCGCTCGCACCTCTCGGCAGCAGCAGCGTGATCTCCGTACCGGTCTCGCCGAAGGTCTCTTCGACCTTGCTCGATGGCGCCTTGATGTTGGTATTCTTGACCGTGTTCAGGCCGTCCGCATCCGACTGGCAGCCTGCGACGCCGGCAAGGAAGGTCGAGACCGCATCGTTCACAGCGGAAACGACGCCTCCGTCAAGCCGGACCTGCCGCGCAAGGCCACCTCTTCGAACGACGCGGTTTTCGGCTCCGTCACCATTCCGTTCACGCGTCTTGCCGCGGTCAAGCGTCGCGCGCCTTCGCTGACTGAAATGGCGAGCGGCGCGGCCATCAAGTGCGGCGCAAATGGATGTACGGTTGCGACCGATGTCATCAAGGCGGCAATAGCCAAGACCGGCCAAGCTTCGATCCGCGACAAGTTGAATGCGGTGAACGTCGCGGTCAACCGCGCGATCCGCTACCGCCGGGACATGGACACCGATCAGGCGGCGGACCACTGGGCAGCACCTTCCGAGACGCTGGCCCGCCAGCAGGGCGATTGCGAAGATTTCGCGATCCTGAAGATGGCAGCGCTTCGTGCCGAGGGCGCCGACAGGACATGTCGATCGTCGTGCTCTTCGACCAGAAGCGTCACTTCTACCATGCGGTGCTTTCGGTTGCCGTCGATGGCAACTACTTCATCCTAGACAACATGCGCGACCAGGTACTGCCCGACAGCCGCCTGCCCGACTACCAGCCGCTTTTTTCCACCACCGGCGGCAAGGGTCATCTGCACGGGTCGCGGACCGGCAACATGCAGGTTGCCTCCCGCATGTCGCTGGAAAAGGTCGCACCGGGCGAAGGCGCGGCATACTGAGACGGGTTAGCGGGGGCAAATTTTGCCGCTCAAATGGAAGGGGCGGCCCGCCTCCAAGGCCGCCGCCGATCACTTCCGTATCCCGATTCGCCGTTTCCGGGACGTTGCTGCGAGGTCAGCGGCCCGGCGCGACGAGGCAGAAGAAAGCGCCCTGCGGGTCCGTCGCATTGATGATCCAGCTGCCGCCGGGCACTTCCATCGGACCGACGATTACCTTGCCGCCGCCCGCATTGACGCGTTCAATGGCGCTGTCGATCGCCGGCACGTTGAAGTAATAGCCCCAATAGCACATCGGCACATTGGCGGGTTTGGTCATCATGCCGCCGATCTGTTTTCCATGTTCAGCGAAGATGCGATATGCGCCCATCTCGCCCATGTCGAAATCGTGGTCCTTGGTCCAGTCGAAGACCTTCGAGTAGAAGGCGAAGGCTTCCTCCATGTTGCCGGCCATCAGTTCGTGCCAGCCGATATGGCCGGGCGTACCCATTTCCGGCTCCCAGCCGCTATCCCCTTCCATCGGCAGCGGCGTCATGATGCAGAGGATGGCCCCGTGCGGGTCGGCGACGACGGCAAAGCGGCCGATCGTCGGGATATCTTCGGGGGGGCGGCGGATCTGGCCGCCGTTCGCCTCAAAATCCTTCACGGATTGGTCGACATCGTCGACACAGACATAGCCTGTCCAGTTCGGTGGAATGCCCTGCCCTTCGAGCTCGGCCGGAAAGGTCATCATGCCGGCGACGCCGCGGCCATCCGCCTCGAAGATGGTATAGGGGGAAGGAAGGTCCTCCATCGGCATCTCTTTCGTCGTCCAGCCGACGACAGAGCTGTAGAAGCGGGCGGCGGCATTGGTATCCGTCGTCATCAGTTCGCACCAGATGAATTTTCCATGCGTGTCGGAAGCCATGATCATTTTCCTTTTCGTGCGTATGGGATCGGGTTTGGTTCAGGATCACGGCTTGCGCGTGTAATGCGCCTCCATAAACTGCTTCCAGCTGCCGTCCGGCTGCTTGGCCGCCGAGTTGAAGGTGCGGTGATCGTCATCGACGAAGATGATCTGCTCGCGGTAGTCCTGCTCGGCGCCTTGGTTCTGGAAATCGGGCCCACGGGTATAGAGGCTGAGCACCTTGCCGTCCGGCGATACATCACCCTCGTAGACCCACATGTGGTCCATCATCGAGCCGATCCAGCTGCCGACATATTTGCCCTTGGCCGCATTGTAGCCGAGGGTGAGCATGGTGGTGGCAGCCCCGCCGCCCGGCATTTCGCCATTGCCTTCGGCAACGAACCAGATGCCGTGCAGCGAGCGCACGATCTCCGTCCATTGCTGGTCAGCGGTCATTTCGGATGCCGTGACATCCCATACGCCCACCAGCCTCTCGAGGAAGCGGTGCTCCTCCAACACTCTTGCAGTATCCATCATCCTTCTCCCTTGGGTGATGTTCGCAGATTTCAGTGACTGGATTGCGTCGTTCGAGCACCCTCGTATTCGTCGTGGCGCTTGACGAAATCCATCGTGCCTTCCTCGTTGCGGCCCTTAGGCGCGCGGTCGAGTATCATCAGCGTGCCGATCAGTTCCTCCGGCCCACGGGCATAGCTAGAGTAGGTGTGGAAGATTTCACCCCGCTCGTTCTTGTAGAAGGAACTCAGCCCCGGCAGTTCGTCATGGGCCTCGGCGGGTTCGATCGCGGTGAAATTGTAGAATACCTTATCCTTGGCGAGATCTTCCGGGCTGAAGGAAACGTGGTAGTCGAAATTGAAATCGCTACCGAAGGACGAAACCCAGGGAAACCTCCAGCCCATGCGCTTCTTGTAGGCCTCGATCTTGGCGAGCGGCGCGCGAGAAACCGCGACCCAGGTGACGTCGTGATGGTTGAGATGCGGAAGCGCGCCGTCCACGTGATCGGAAAGGAACGAGCAGCCGGGGCAACCGGCCTCCCAATCCGGACCGAGCATGAAATGGTAGATCATCAGCTGGCTGCGGCCGTCGAAGAGATCGGATAGGCCCTTCTTTCCCTGCGGCGTGTCGAAGACATAGTCCTTGTCGACCTTGACCCAGGGCATTGCCAGGCGCTCGGCATTGACCCTATCTCTGAGATGCGTTGCTTCCTTCTCCTTAAGAAGCAGCGCACGGCGGGCATCGAGCCATTGTTCACGGGAAACGACTTGATTCTGCATCGCAAGCGCCCTCCTCCGGCGCCGCCGGCAAGACCGGCATTCGTTCTCATTCGCTTGACTAAATACATTGATATCAATAGAAATAGGGCATGTCAAACCCGATAGAGATTCCCTTTTCGACGACACTGCTGGTACGGGACACCTGCCTGTGCCTGCATGTTCAGCGCGCCGCGCGAGCACTCGCACGGCTTTTCGACGATGCGCTTCGTCCCGTCGGGCTCACCAATGGGCAGTTCTCGTTGATGATGTCCCTCAACCGGCCGGAGCCGCCGCCGATGGGGCCCGTGGCCAATCTTCTCGCCATGGACCAGACGACGCTGACGGCGGCGCTGAAACCGTTGCAACGCCGTGGCTGGGTAAATGTAACGCAAAATCCGAAAGACAAGCGGGGGCGGCTGCTCAGCCTGACGCCGGAGGGCAAGGCGGTGCTCGCCGCAGCGCTGCCGATCTGGGAAAGGACGCATGCAGTGCTGGAAGAGACGCTGCCTGGCGGCAGCGAGCGGCTCCGAAGCGAGCTGCAGGCGCTCGCCTGATCAACGGGCGATGCGCGCATCGTTGCCGAAATCGCTCCCAGCAACGCCGATCCGCATCTTCAGAAATTCGCACAGCGCCTGAACGCCTGCCCGCGACAGGCGAATGCGCCATGCCTGGCGCTCGGCCGGTTCGCGGGCGCTGAAGCGCCTTAGCCGTCAGTGGCTTCTTGCCATGATGCGGATCGCGGACGGATTCCTAAAGAGCGACGCAATGAGCGAGCGTCTGAACGAAAAGCGAAGACGACATTTGCCGTGCCGCCACCTCATCCGGCCCTTCGGGCCACCTTCTCCCCGCGGGGAGAAGGTGATTCCGCATCAAGCCACTGTGACCGGAACTTCTGTCGAGGTACGCATGGCGTGGCTGTAGGGGCAGACGATGTGGGCGGCGGCGGCGAGCTTTTCAGCCGCGGCCCTATCCAGGCCAGGGATATTGACGGTGAGCGCCACGTCGATGCCGAAGCCCGTGCCGTCTTCGCGCGGACCGATGCCGACCTTGGCCGAAACCGTGGTGTCTTCCGGAATCTTGACCTTCTGCTGGCCCGCGACAAATTTCAGGGCACCGAGGAAGCACGCGGAATAGCCGGCCGCGAAGAGCTGTTCGGGATTGGTGCCGGTGGCGCCATCGCCGCCGAGTTCCTTCGGAACAGTCAACGTCACGTCGAGAACGCCGTTTTCGGAAACGGCGCGGCCTGCGCGGCCACCGGTGGCGGAAGCTTGGGTCGTATAGAGGATAGGCATGTCAGTCTCCTTTCTGTTGGGGCTGGACTTCGTATATCGCACAATTAAATTGTACACAAGTGAATTTCGCAAATTGCATTCGGAATCTGAAAAGAGGAGAATTGCACCTCAAAGGAACAGGATCATGAAAGCGCAGATGGCAAAGACGATGGAAATCCCGCAAGAGGAGAGGCGGCTGGAGAAACAGCTCTGTTTCGCGGTCTACGCGACAGCGCATGCCTTCACGCGCGCCTATAAGCCGATCCTCGACAAGGTCGGCCTCACCTATCCGCAGTATCTGGTGATGCTCGTGCTCTGGGAAAATGCCGAACTTCCGGTGAAGACGATCGGCGAGCAGCTCGACCTCGATTCAGGCACGCTCTCGCCGCTGCTCAAGCGGCTCGAGCAGACCGGGCTGATCAAGCGGACCCGGGACGCACGTGACGAGCGGCAGGTGATCGTTTCACTGACGCCGAAGGGCCGATCGATGAAGAGCGAGGCGGCAACGATCATGACGGCCATCGGCCAGGCGGCCGGCTGCACGCTCGAGGAAATGGCGGAAATCCGCGGATCCTTACAGAAGCTGCGCGGAAACCTGAATGCGGCCGTGTGAGAAATCGCCCGCGCCTTTAAGCGCGGGCGTTCAAAGATCTATTCGGCGGCCTGATAGGCTGCGGCGCGCAACGGCGACGTCCTCGGACCGAGGGCGGCGAGAAGCACGACCGCGACGGCAAGCAGCGCCGTGAAGGCGACGCCTGCCACGTAAGGATCCCAGCCGAAGGACGGCGCCGCGCTGTAGACCACGGAGGCGGCTGCGAGCACGATGCCCCCGCCGATCTGGAAGGCGGCAAAGAGCATGCCGGACGCCAGGCCCGATTTGTCTTCCTCGACATCAGCGAGTGCCGCGACCTGAACGGAGGGATAGGTCAGCGCGTAACCGAGGCCGAGCGGGACCTGCGACAGGATGACGAGCAGGATCGGATTGATCTCGCCGACGGCCGCGACCCAGAAGATGTAGCTTGCTGCCTGCAGCGCCACGCCGAGCGCCATGAGGCCCGTGGTGCCGCGGTTCTGCGCGATCGCGGCAAAGCGTGGCGCCAGGAACATGACGAAGACGCCGCCCAAAGCGAAGCAGAAGCCGGTGCTGAACGCCGACCAGCCGAGCTCGTTCTGATAGTAGAGCGTCGCGATGAACTGGAAGCCGACATAGACGCCCTGAAAAAGAGCAGCGACGGCATTGGCATGGCTGAGTTTTGCCCGGCGGAACATTGCAAGCGGCACCATCGGATCGGCATGGCGGGCCTCAACGGCAAGGAAGAGCAGGATCAGGACGGCCGCCGCAGTCAGTGCACCCCAGGTGGGAAAGGCGCTCCAGCCCTCGGCTGCGGCGTTGGTGATGCCGAAGACAAAGAGCAGCAGGCCGGGGGTGATGGTCAAGGCGCCTGCCCAGTCGAAGCGCGGACGGTCGGCTCCCCGGCGCTCGTCTGCGGGCAGGACGAATGGCGCGATCGCCAGCGTGAGGATCGCCACCGGAGCGCCCATGACGAGCGTCGCCCGCCAGCTTAAAATGGTGGCCGCACCGCCAAGGACCATGCCAAGCACGAAGCCTGCGGCGCCGGTGGAGGAGAAGACCCCGAGCGCCTTGGCGCGGGCGCTGCCCTCCCCGAAGACGGAAAGCAGAAGCGCCAAAGCGGCCGGTGCAGTGAAGGCCGCGGCGATGCCCTTGATGAGACGGGCGGCAATCAGCGTCGGCCCGCTGTCGACAAAGCCGCCCGCGATACTCGCAGCGGCGAAGACGGCAAGCGACCAGAGGAAGACGCGGCGGTGGCCGAAAACATCGGCAACGCGCCCGCCGAGCAGCAGGAAGCCGCCGTAGCCGAGGACATAGGCGCTGACGGCCCATTGCAGCGAAGTTGCCTGCATGCCGAGTTCGGCCTGAATGGCGGGAAGTGCGACGCCAATGGTCGAAACGTCCATGGCGTCAAGAAAATTGGCGGCGCAAAGCAACAGCAATGCCAGCCCCGCCCCACTTCGAGATTGTGTGAGAGTCATCGAGATCGTTCCTTTTGCTGCCGCGCGGGTTGGGAGGAAGCGGCAGAGGAACGCCAAAATGATCATCTCCGAAACCTATTGCAAATTGATAGTAACCATGCCAGGTATTACTGATAATGATGAATGACGCGACCCTTCGGAAAATCGACCTGAACCTCCTGCTGGCCTTTTCAGTGCTGATGCAAGAACGCAATGTAAGCCGCGCGGCCGAGCGGCTGCTGCTTGGTCAGCCGGGACTTTCGGCGGCGTTGCGGCGGCTGCGCGAAGCACTCGACGACGAATTGTTCGTCCGTGTCGGACGCGGCCTGCAGCCGACGCCGCGCGCGCTTGCCATCGCGCCGGCAATCGAGGATGCGCTTTCCGGCATCGAGCGGGCCATCCGCCCGCCCGCCGCCTTTGACCCTGCTAGTTGGAAGGGCGAATTCCGCATCGGCCTGTGCGACAATCTCGAATCAGCCTTCTTCGGCCCGCTCGCGGCGCGCCTGCGGGAACTGGCGCCGGGCGCCCGGCTGGTCGGTGTGGCTTTCCACAAACGCGACGCCGCACGCCTGCTCGACGAGGGCGCCTATGATTTCAGCGTCTCGATCCACGACGAGCCCGCCTCCTGGCATATCCGCGATCCGCTCTTCGACCAGTGTTCGATCTCGATCTACGATCCGAAGCAGCTCAGGCTGAAGACCCCGCTGACCCTTGAGGACTTCACCAGCGCAGACCATGTCGGCGTCTCGTTCGAAGGCAGCAACGGCTCGACCAATGTCGATATCGCGCTTGCCCGCTTGGGGCATAGCAGGCAGGTGGTGGCCACCGTGCCCCGCTTTTCCGCCCTACCGACGGCGCTGCGGGCCATGCCGGCGATCGCGACCATCCCGGAATCGATCGCCCGCTGCATGGCACAATTGCATGGACTAACGGTTTCAGTGCCACCAATCCCGCTGCCTGCCGAACCGGTCACGATGCTTTACCGCCGCATCGACCGGGCGGACGGACGCTCCGTCTGGTTCCGCCGGCTCTTCATCGACGTTGCCAGCGCCGCACTCGAAGCATCCGGCTGCCGGATGAACATTTCCAGGGCAGCCGCCTAGCGACTTAGCCATTAAAGGCCTCATCTTCCCTTTGAAATATAAGGATTTTTCTGTAAATCACGAAATGTGTTTGGAATATTTACGAACGTGAGTTAAAACGTTTTCGCGACGTGATTTGGGCTGGACTATAACAATAGGAGGCACCGGCCGTTGAGGGCGCGATACGCATTGGGCAAAACCATCTCCGGGATTCTCTTCGCCGGACTGGCTGCAACAGGGTGCACGACGGTCGCCAAGGCGCCATCGTCGACTGCACGTCCTTCTTCCACCGCGAAACCAGCATCAGCCAAAGTGACTTATAATTACACGGCACGAGACCGCGATTGTCTGAAGCGCGCCATGTATTTCGAATCCGAACACTCGGATCGCGATGGCTACATGGCGGTCGGAACCGTCGTAATGAACCGGCTAACATCGCCTGCCTATCCCGACACGATTTGCGAGGTCGTAGCGCAGGAAAAGCAGTTCGCGCCCGGCGTCATGACCAGGGTCGTCGACCCGAAGGCCGGACCGGAACTTGATTCCGCCGTGGACGGAATCTTGCGGGGGGAACGGCATCCCGGCGTGCAGAACGCCATGTTCTTCCACACCGACGGCCTGAAATTCCCCTATCGCAACATGCATTATGTCGTCGAAGCCGGCGGCAACGTCTTTTATGAAAAGCGCGGCAGGGACGGAGCATTGCAAACGCCGGCACCTCTGCCGGCCTATGAAGTTGCGATGAACTACGTTTCCGACCCGCGGCTATCGGGCCCGGTTCAGTTCGCAGGCGTGCAGCCGTTCGCGACTTCCACACAAATCGACGTGTTGCTCCCGGCAAAGGGGCCAATCCCGGGGGTCATGCCCGATGTGGCATCGATGCCGGATGCCACCACGACCTCCGCCATTCCGGCCGCTCCCCCGGCATCGACGGCTCCACCAGGCACGGTCATGCCGCCGGAAGGATCGCCAATCGCACTGCCGACGCCCCGCCCCGCCTACAACAGCGCAGGACTGGCTGCCGGCCATCTGCCGGCGGGCGGCTGAGGCCGGTCAAAAGGACTTCCTTCCGAGGCAGAAGGAAGTCGAGCTCATTCATCACTGCCAGACGACGATCGGCGTCTTGTTCGGCACGCGGTCGTAGAGATCGATGATATCCTGGTTCAGCAGGCGGACGCAGCCGGACGAAACGGCCTTGCCGATCGAGCGCCATTCCGGATTGCCGTGCAGGCGGTAGAGCGTATCCTCGCCATTCGAGAAGATATAGAGCGCGCGGGCGCCGAGCGGGTTCAGGAGGCCAGGCTCCATGCCGCCGCGTTCGATCGAATATTTTGCGAGTTCCGGCTGGCGGGCAACCATCTCATTCGGCGGCTTCCAACGCGGCCACTTCTGCTTCCATTGGATGACGCCGTTGCCGGACCAGGCAAAGCCTTCGCGTCCGATGCCGACGCCGTAGCGCATTGCTGTCCCGCCCGGCTGGACGAGATAAAGAAAGCGCGACGGCGTATCGACGACGATCGTGCCTGGACGCTCGCCTGTCGGGTCGATGACCTGCTGGCGATAGTAGCGCGGATCGATCTGCTGATAGGGGACGGCGGGGATCAAAAAGCCGCCGTCCTCGATGGGACCGTATATCACGTCAAGCTCGGCATCCGTGGGAGCGGGCGTCGTCTCGAAAGGGCGTGGGAAACGGAAACCGACGGGCTGGACGCTCGGTGCCGAAGTGGAAGCGCAGCCGGCGAGCGCGGAGGCCGCCGTCAAAGCCGAAAAAGAGAGAAAGTTGCGGCGGGAGAGAGATTTTTCGAGACTCATGCGCGGGACGGATTTCCTTCTGTCGCGGGGGAAGGGCCGGAATGCGGCACCCACCCCGGTTGGTTCATTCAACGCCGGTGACGACTCGGAAATCTATCTGCCGCCGCCAAATAAACCATACCCTCACGAAGTCGTGTCCCCGTGCGGGCAGACGATATCGCCCGCCCTGTTGCGCCGCTACATCACAACGATCTCGGCCTTGGCCGGAACGCGGTCGTAAAGGTCGATGACGTCCTGGTTGAGCATGCGCACGCAGCCCGACGAGGTCGCCTTGCCGATCGATTGCCAATCCGGTGTGCCGTGCACGCGGTAGAGCGTATCGCGGCCATCGTTGAAAATGTACATTGCGCGGGCGCCGAGCGGATTTCCGAGGCCAGGATTCATGCCGCCGTTTTCGGCCGAGAAGGGGCGGATATCCGGCTGGCGCGAGACCATTTCGGCAGGCGGCGTCCAGCGCGGCCATTTCTGCTTCCACTGGATGACGCCGCGGCCCGACCAGGCGAAGCCTTCGCGGCCGATGCCGACGCCGTAGCGGATCGCCTTGCCGTTTGGCTCGACGAGATAAAGATGGCGGGCGTGCGTATCGACGATCACAGTGCCCGGCCTTTCCTGCGTCGGGTAGTCGACTTCCTGACGGAGATACTCGGGGCTGACGCGACTGACCGGAATGGCCGGCAAAAGGAAATCGCCATCGCGAAGCTCGCCGTACAAGGCGGTGTTCACCGGATTGGTGACCGGCAGGCCGTAGGTCTGATTGAATTGCGTCGAGTAGAGATCGCGCACCTGAGGCACCGGCGGATCGGGGATCGCTCTTACCTTGCGCGGATCAACGCCCGGCGGCTCATAGAAGACCGGCGAAGTCTCCTGCACGAAGCGGGCCGGATCGGTCGCGCCCGTATCCGGAATAAGGATGTTGCAGCCGCTGAGGCCAAGGACCGCCACGGCAAGGCCGGCAGAGGGAAACACCCGGCGCGAAAAATCCATAAACCCACCCTTTATCCATTGTCAGCGGAGCAATATCTGGCGGGAGGATGGCATTTGCGGCTGGCGTGAAGCTGGCGTCGGCTGGGCATCACACCAGCACAACGCCGTGGCCGTAGACGGTCGCCAATTCGCGCACAAGCTGCGCTTCATGTTCGGTGAGCTTGCGAACATCGACAAAGCGCCAGTTGCGCTCGTAAAGGGCGAAGGCCTCCTTTGCGGAAATGGCGCATAGAGGATCGCGATCCATCAGGAGCGATTTCAGCTCCGGGAAGTCATTCGGAATGATCTCGTCTGCGATTTGCGCCATCATGCGTCCAATATAGACCCTCGCGGCGAAAATTGAAGACGCGTTCAAGCAGCCACCCCACGGAAAAAACGGATGCTTTGCTCGATCTCGGCCGGCAGCGCGGAGGTGTGGTTGCCGGCTACCCTATCGGTTTCGATGCGGATACCGGCCGCACGGGCGCGGGCAGCGAGCAGGCCCGCACGGTCGTTGAATTGATCCTCTTCCGTGCCGTGAACGACGTGGACGGGGCACTTGAAGCTTTGCGCATAGCAGAGCGCCGAGCGGACCTCGAATTCGTGCTTGTTGCCGTCGTCGAAGCGGATGTCCTGCGGGTAGCGATTGAAGAAGCGGAAGGCGTCCGGATTGCCGGAAATCGGGGCGGCGGCGCGGAAACGGTGTGTGCTCATGGCGGCAAGCATAGTCAGCGTGCCGCCGATGCTGTGGCCCGCCACAAACAGCCGGCTCGGGTCGACGCCCGGCAGGTGCGCCAGCCGCTCGGCGGCGGCAAGAACGTCGTCCACCTCGTCATAGAAGCCGGAAAAATTGCCCATCTGGCCATTTTCTCCGCGCACAGACGGCATCAGCACCACGAAACCCGCCTCGGCATAGGGTTTCAGGAGCTGCCACTGGCCAGCACCCATGGCATTGCCGCCATGAAGGAAAAGCACGCCGGGCTTTGCGTGGTGCCCGCGCTTGTATTTGCTGACCCAGGCCGCCAGTTCGAGCTCGCCGCCGGCGCCCGAGCGGTAGAATATCTGCTCGCCATCCGGCGGCGGGGCCAATGCCTCGTATTTGTCCGGCGCAGGACCCTTCTGCAGCAGCTTCGTGCGGAAGCGGCGGCGGACCTTGGCATAGTCGTGGGTGATCAGGCGCGGCTGATCCGGAACATTAAAGGCGGACGCAGCGCGGGGAAGCATGAGGGCACCCGCGATACCGGCGAGGACAGCGCGGCGTTGGCGGAAAAAGGCATTTCGATCGTCGTCAAAGGACATGACACAGCACCCGATAGCCCCCGGGGCACTCAAATATCTGCACCAGAACGGCATTTCGGCCAATACACATTGCGTTGAAATCCGGCCCTGCGTCATTGTCGCGCAGGCGGGCCTATTCCACGGCTTTCGTCGATCATCGCAACCAGCGTTTCGAGACGGTCTGCCTCATAGGAAGGCTTGTCCGGCCGTAGGCGGGAGATACGCGGAAAGCGCATCGCCACACCGGACTTGTGCCGCGTCGAGCGGTTGATGCCTTCGAAGGCGACCTCGACGACGAAGCCGAACTCCCGATCTGCGCGTACGGCACGAACCGGACCGAAGCGCTCGATGGTGTTGTTGCGGACGAATTTATCGAGCAGCTCCAATTCCTGATCGGTGAAGCCGAAATAGGCCTTGCCGACAGGCACCAGCTGTTCGCCGTCCGGCGTCTCGGCCCAGACACCGAAGGTGAAATCGGAATAATAGCTCGAGCGCTTGCCATGACCACGCTGGGCATACATCAAGACGGCGTCGACGTTGTAAGGATTGCGCTTCCACTTGAACCACGGGCCCTTCATGCGGCCCGCCTGATAGATGCTGTCCCGGCGTTTGATCATCACACCCTCGATCACCGGGTCGGGCGGCGAAGTCCGCAAGTCGTCCAATTCCTCCCATGTCGAAAAGGCGACGAGCGGCGAGAGGTCGAACCGATCGTGCGGCGCCTGCTCGATAATCTCCGAGAGCCGGTCGCGGCGGTCGATGAAGCTATTGCCGCGCACATCCTCTTCGCCGTCGAACAGCAGGTCGTAGGCCCGGATGAAGGCGGGGTATTCATCGAGCATCTTCGCCGTCACCGTCTTGCGGTTCAAGCGCTGCTGAAGGTCGGAAAAGGTTCTCGTCGGGCTGTTCGAGCGGGCGGTTCCGCCAACGAGCAGTTCGCCGTCGAGCACGCCGTTGAAGCTGATGGACTCCAGAATATCCGGAAAGGCATTGGAGATGTCGTCGCCGGAGCGCGAATAGATCTTGCGCGTTTCGCCGGAGCGGGAAAGCTGGACGCGGATACCGTCCCATTTCCATTCCGCCGCATAATCCGCCGGGTTGAGGCTGGCGAGATCATTGTCCTCCACCGGATGGGCGAGCATGACGGAATGGAAGATCGCCGGCGTCGCGAGCACTGGCTTGCCGCCCCTGCCCTCCAGCCATTCGAAGAGCGATTCATAGGGCGGCTCCAGACCGTGCCACAGCGTCTCGATCTCGATCACGTCCTTACCGCCGAGATCGGCCAGCGCCTGCTTGGCAAGCCTTGCCGAAACGCCGATGCGCATGGCGCCGGTGGCGAGCTTGATGAAGGCGAAGCGGCCAGACGGATCCAGCCGGTCGAGCGTATCGCGCACGAAACTGCGAACTTCGGTGCGGCCGAGCGAATTCATGCGGGTGATGACCTCGCCGAGGCGCGGCTGGACAAAGGCGGAGCGCTCGATGTCCTTTTCGTTGTCCCAGACGAGCGAGATCGTTTCGGCGAGGTCGCCGACATAGTCGTAGGAGTAGCGAAACAGCACCTCGTCCATCCGCTCAAGCGTCAGATCGCGGAGCATGGCGGGCTTGACGTTGCGCACGTCGAGCGTGCCGGCGATCGCCGCAAGGCCATAGCCGCGGTCCGGGTCGGGTGTGTCGCGGAAATAGTCGGTCAGGAGCTTCAGCTTGCCGTTGCGGCTGGGCGTCAGGACGAGACGGTCGAGCAGATCGGCGAAGGGTTTCATGGGGCCGCTCCAGCCGGTCGAGAAGCCATTTCTGCTGAGGGCCCCTCCCCAACCCCTCCCAACAAGGAGGAGGGGCCTAGACGCCGTGCCCACCGCGTTTCATTCGCAACGATGTAGCAGGAAGCGACGCTGTATTGGGGCGAAAGGGAGCCGCATCGTACCCTCTGCCCCTTGTAAGCAGGGGTTGGGGAGGGGGCGTTGCGAATAGTCCCACACATCTTCCTCAATCCCCCTCGTCCTCATAACCCACCAGATGCAGCGGCCTCGCCTTGATGCCCTGCAGTTCGCACCAGCGGACTAGCGCTTCCTCGCGGCCGTGGGTGACCCAGACTTCGGCAGGGCTGAGTTCGGTGATCGTCTCGGTGAGTTCCGGCCAGTCGCAATGGTCGGAAATGACGAGCGGCAGCTCGACACCCTGCTGCTTGGCGCGCTGGCGCACCATCATCCAGCCGGAGGCGAAGGCGGGGAGCGGTTCGTTGAAGCGGCGTGCCCAGCGATCGGCGAAGGCCGACGACGGTCCGACGACGACGGCGCCCTTGAAGGCGGATTTGTCGCGGCTTTCAACCGTGGCCGGCCGCAGGTCGCCGAGGTCGATGCCCTGCCCGGCATAATACTCGCAGAGCCGTTCCATGGCCCCGTGGATATAGATCGGCTCGCCGTAACCGGCATCGCGCAGCAGACGGATGACGCGCTGGGCCTTGCCGAGCGCATAGGCACCGATGAGATGCGTGCGCTCCGGAAACTGCCGGAGCGAGGCAAGCACCTTGCCGATCTCCCCCATCGGATCGGGATGATGGAACACCGGCAGCCCGAAGGTCGCTTCGGTGATGAAGACATCGCAGGGCACCGGCACATAGGCCGCACAGGTCGGGTCCGGACGGCGCTTGTAATCGCCGGAAACGACGATGCGGGTGCCGTTCTTTTCGATCGCAATCTGAGCAGAGCCGAGGACATGGCCTGCCGGATGGAAGCTTACCTTGACGCCGTTCAAATCCAGCTCTTCGCCGAAGCCGACGGCCTGCTCGCTGCCACAGAACCCGTCGCCGCAGCGCAGGCGCATGATGTCGAGCGTCTGGCGCGTCGCGAGAACATGCCGGTGGCCCGGGCGGGCATGATCGGAATGGCCATGAGTAACGAGCGCCTGCTCCACCGGCCGCACCGGATCGACATAGAATCCGCCCTGAGGGCAATAAAGCCCTTCGGGAGCCGGAAAAACAAGAGCATCGGGTCGCATCATCAACGGGAAGATAGCGGGAAATGGGCGCAGAGCCAGTAGCTTCCTGCAATTCCGTCCGCCTGCCGCCGGCTGCCGCAGATCGACCCAAATCTCGCCTTACCGATTCGCCCCATTCGTTGGGAGGGAACCGTTTTGAGAAAGAGACTGCGTTATAGCACTACGGCAATCGCCGTCTTCGCCGTAGCCGTCTATCTGAACAATACCAATCTTTTGGCATCGCACCGGGAAGGCAAGCCGGTGCTGCTGGCACATCGCGGGATCGCCCAGCGTTTCGACGAGCGGGATTTGACGAACGACACCTGCACGGCGGCGCGCATGCTTCCGCCGAAGCACCACTATCTGGAAAATACCATCCTCTCGATGCGCGCGGGCTTCGATTTGGGTGCGGAAATCGTCGAGGTCGATGTCCATCCGACGACGGATGGGGAATTCGCAATCTTCCACGACTGGACGCTCGACTGCCGCACGAATGGGCACGGCGTCACCCGCGAGCACTCGATGGCGGAGATGAAGGCGCTCGATATCGGCTATGGCTATACGGCCGACGGCGGAAAGACCTTTCCCTTCCGAGGTGCCGGCATCGGCCAGATGCCGACGCTTGCCGAGGTGCTTCAGACGTTTCCAGACAGACGGCTGCTGATCAATGTCAAAAGCCGGGATCCGCTGGAAGGCAAAAACCTGGCTGCCGTCCTCAACGCCCTGCCTGCCGAGCGCCGGGAACTGATCATCGTCTATGGCGGCGACGAGCCCATCCAAACCATCCGCCGCCTGGCGCCGGACATCAAGACGACATCGCGCGCGAGCCTCAAAGCCTGCCTGCTCGCCTATATCGGCTACGGCTGGACGGGCATCCTGCCGCAAGCCTGCAAGAACACGATGATGCTGGTGCCGGTCAATATCGCTCCCTGGCTCTGGGGCTGGCCGGACCGTTTCCTCAATCGGATGGAGGCTGGAAACAGCGTGGTCTTTGCGCTCGGCCCCTATCGCGGCGGCGATTTTTCGACGGGGATCGATACGCCCGAACTGCTGGCAAAGCTGCCTGCCGATTATTCCGGTGGCATATGGACGAACGAGATCGAGGCGATCGGCAAGCTCAGGGAAAATTAGGCTTCCCAAGATACTTCGCGGCAAGGATTCTGTGTCAGAACAGATATTCGTTTGGCACGAATGATGTCCTACGGGCGGCGAAAGGGTCCTGAATGTATCTGCGGCGCGATATGCTCGTCTTTGTCGGTGCGGCTTTGGTCCTGCCGATGGCCAGTCGCGCCTTCGCTACGTCAAAACGGCCCGAACTGCGCGGGGCGCTGGATGCATCCGGCGCGGCAACGCGCGGGCTGCAGGCTCTGGTTGACGAGGCGGCACGCAGCGACACGCCGCTTTATCTTCCGGCCGGGACCTATGAAGCTTCGAACCTCGTATTACCGGACAATGCCCGCGTTATGGGCGTTGCGGGGGCGTCGCGGATTCTACATCGAGGCAGTGTCAATTCGGCGGAAGGCGCCCGGCGGATCGAGCTTTCCGGCATCGTCATCGAGGGTAGCGGCGAAACGAGCGGGAAGGACAATAGCGGCCTCGTGCAATTGACCGGCATTGCCGACGTGCAGATCGACAACTGCGAAATCCGCGAGGCCGGCAAGCATGGCCTGCGCCTGGAGCGCTGCGGCGGCCGGATCGAGCGCAGCCGCATTTCGGGGGCGGCGCAGGCCGGTATCTTCGCAGTCGATTCCACCGGGCTTGCGATCACGGGAAACACCGTTGCCGATTGCGGCAATGGCGGCATTCTCGTGCACCGCTGGGAAAAGGGCGAGGATGGCACCGTCGTTATCGGCAACCGCGTTAGGCGCATTAGGGCGGATGACGGCGGCACGGGGCAGAACGGCAACGGCATTAATGTCTTCCGCGCAGGTGGCGTGATGGTGGCAAATAACCAGATTGCCGATTGCGCCTTTACCGCCGTGCGGGCCAATTCCGGCGACAATGTGCAGATCACCGGCAATCAATGCTTGCGCTCCGGCGAGACGGCGATCTATGCCGAGTTCGATTTTCAAGGCGCCGTCTTATCCGGCAACCTCGTCGATGGTGCTGCAAACGGCATCTCGATCGCCAATTTCAACGAAGGCGGAAGGTTAGCCACCATCATCGGCAACATCGTGCGGAACCTGAGGCGCGACGGCCCCTACAAATCCGAGGTCGGCTTCGGCATCGGAATTGCCGCGGAAGCCGACACGACCATCTTAGGCAATGTCATCGAAGATGCGCCGCTCTGGGCGATGCAGCTCGGCTGGGGGCCGTATCTGCGCAATCTCGTTGTCACCGGAAATGTCATACGCAAGGCGCCTGTTGGGTGTGCGGTCTCGGTGGCGGAGGGTTCAGGCACGGCGGTAATCACCGACAACGTCTTTGAGGAAATGACCGAGGGCGCAGTCTTAGGGTTCGAATGGGAAAAGAAGGTCTCGGGGGATCTCACGCAAGCGGGGAGCGAGCGATACCCGCATCTCACCATCGAAGGGAACCGCACCAGCTAGGACGCATCAAAAGCTTTCATTGATCCATCAGGACCAGCCGCTTTCGCTTCGCCGGGCCGCGCTCTAACTTGCGCGCAACGACAAAGGGGACCAAGCATGCTGACAATCTACGGCGTTTACCGTTCGCGCGCTGCGCGCGTCTACTGGACGGCTGAGGAACTCGGGATCACCTTCACCTCCGTTCCGGTGATCCAGGCGAAGCGGCTTGCCAATCCGCTGGCGCCGGACGCACCGATCAATACGCTCTCGCCCGAATTCATCGCCATCAATCCGATGGCGCGGATCCCCTCGATCAAGGACGGCGAGCTGGTGATGCATGAGTCGCTGGCGATCAATCTCTATCTTGTGCGTAAGCACGGCGGCCCGATTTCCGGCAATACCGTCGAGGAGGACGGTTTGCTGACGATGTGGACCATCTGGGCGCTGGCGGAACTCGAGCCGCATACGGTAAGGATCGTCGTGACCTATGACAACGAGCAGGAAAACACCGAGGCGGGAAAGGCCACGATCGACGTCGCTTGCCGCTCCTTGAAGCGCCCGCTCGCCGTGCTGGAAAAGCACCTCGCCAACAAGGAATGGATCGTCGGCGACCGCTTCACCGTTGCCGATCTCAACGTTGCGGAAGTGCTGCGCTATGGCCAAACGGAACAGGGCCTGTTCGACGCTCATCCGAAGGTTAACGCCTGGCTAAAGCGCTGCCAGTCCCGCCCGGCCTATCTCGCCATGCAGGCGGTACGCTTAAAGGAGCCTGTCTGAACCAAAGCCAGTTCGATCACACCGATGGTTGGATTTCCAATCGAGCCCAATGTCCAGCGTCGGCGCGCTGTGCGTCAGCCAGCCGACCGAGATCAGATCGACGCCGGAGGCGGCAATCGCACCTGCAGTCTCCGGCGTCACCCGCCCGGAAGCTTCGGTGATCGCACGGCCGGCGACGATTTCGACCGCCCGGCGAAGCTGGTCAGGGGTCATATTGTCGAGCAGGACGGCATCCACGCCGGTCTCCATGGCTTCGCGCAACTGATCGAGCGTATCGACCTCGACTTCGATCTTCACCATATGGCCGGTACCAGCCTTGGCCCGGCAAATGGCCTCGGCGACGCCGCCGGCAATGGCGACATGATTGTCCTTGATCAGCACGGCATCGGAAAGCGCAAAGCGATGGTTGACGCCGCCACCGGCGCGCACTGCATATTTCTCCAGCGCGCGCAGTCCCGGCGTCGTCTTGCGGGTGCAGGCGACCGAGGCATTCGTACCACCGATCGCGGCCACGATCCCGGCCGTCACCGTCGCGATGCCCGAAAGATGGCCGAGAAAATTCAGCGCCGTCCGCTCTCCGGTCAAAATGGCGCGCGAACGACCTTCGATCGTGGCGATGACGTCCCCGGGTTTCACCGCCGCCCCGTCCTCGACATGAGGGGTCATAATGATTGCGGGATCGACAAGCTCAAACGCCAGCGCGGCGGCGTCGAGCCCAGCAATCACGCCCGGCTGGCGGGCCACCATGACGACCGTGGAGCGGTGATCTTGCGGAATGACGGCAGCCGAGGTGATATCGCCAGCAAGGCCGAGATCTTCCAACAGCGCATTGCGGACAGGTGGCTCGATGAGCAGCCGCGGCAGGGGAACAAGCGTCATGTCAAGCACTCCTGGCAAGGGGGTCGGATGAAACGGCCCGCGCAAAGTTCAAAGCCTGAGGAAAATTCATCTTTTGGCGCTTGGCATGCGCGTGCTTGAGCGGAAAATCGGTTCGGGCATGGGCGCCGCGCGACTCCGTCCGCAGCGCCGCAAAGGCGGCAATCAGCAGCGCGACGGTGGCGGGATCCGTTGCTGGCCCCTCCTTCTCGACGAAGGGCAGGAGCGCGCCGATCGCGCCATGGATCGTACCGCCGTTCCGCAGCACGCCGAGATGCGCGGAGACAATCCGCCGGATCGGCGATGCGTCGGGTTGCGGCGGCAGCGGTTCGATCACTGTTGGCCGCACGGATATGGTCGTGCCGGCGATATCCCGGGCCGAGCGCACGCCCATGACCGCGGCTTCGAGCAGCGAATTGCTGGCAAGGCGGTTGGCGCCGTGCAGGCCAGTCGATGCCGCTTCGCCGGCGACCCACAGGCCGGGAACGGAACTGCGGCCGTTCTTGTCCGTGGCGACACCGCCCATGTGGTAATGCACGGCCGGTGCAACCGGGATCAGCTGCCGCGCCGGATCGACCCCGGCTTCGCGGCAGAGGGTATCGATCACCGGAAAGCGGCTTGAAAAGCGAGCGCCAAGGGCCTCTCGCGCGTCGAGATAGACCTTGCCGCCGCGAGCGATCTCGGCGCTGATCGCGCGGGCCACCACGTCACGTGGTGCAAGTTCCTGAGCAGGCTGATCCGCCATGAAGCGCTCGCCGCGCTCGTTGACCAGCATAGCGCCTTCGCCGCGCACCGCTTCGCTGACGAGCGCCAGCGGCCGGCGCTTCGAACGGAGTGCGGTCGGGTGGAATTGCACGAATTCCATATCCGCAAGCTCGGCGCCTGCCCTTGCAGCAAGGACGATGCCCTGGCCGAAATTGATGATCGGATTGGTCGTCGCCTCGTAGAGGCCGCCGAGGCCGCCGGTTGCCAAGAGGACATATGGCGTCGGTACGATGAAAGCCTTTCCGCCGGACGCGCAAAGGACGCCGCCGATCGCACCGTCTGCGAGCGCCAGACGTCGGACCTCGAAATTAGCAAGCACGGTGATCGACGGCATGGCCGAGACGGCTCGTACCAGCGCGCGAATGATGGCGGCGCCGGAGCCGTCGCCTTCGGCATGTACAATGCGCGGGCAGCAATGAGCGGCTTCCAGGCCGAGCGCAAGCCGACCTTCGGCATTCCTATCAAAGCGGACGCCTGATTTCTCAAGCGCCGCGATCATCGCTGGCGCCTCGCTTATGATACCGGCGGCGATCTCACGGTCACACAGGCCGTCACCGGCAGCAAGCGTATCGGCAAGGTGCAGGTCCGCGCTGTCATCCGCGCCGATGCTTGCTGCGATGCCTCCCTGGGCCCAGGCGCTCGAGGTCCCGGCGCCGAGGGCGGCTTGCGTGATCAGGACGACCGGCTGCGGTGCCAGCGTGAGCGCCGCCATCAGGCCGGCAATGCCGCTGCCGACGATGACCGGGCGGCCGGCAAGATGGGTGAGGATTTCGGTCATATCGCCAGCATCCTTTCCACCGCACGCCGCGCGGCCACCGCAATGGCGGGCTCGACGGTGACTTCGTGGCGATTTTCCTGAAGCGCCGTGCGGATGTTCGAAAGCGTGATCCGCTTCATGTGCGGGCAGAGATTGCAGGGCCGGATGAATTCGACATCCGGATGGTGCACGGCGACGTTGTCGCTCATAGAGCATTCGGTGAGCAGCACGACGCGCGCCGGTCGCTTCTTCCCGACATAATCGGACATGATGGCGGTGGAGCCGGCAAAATCCGCTTCGGCGACGACATCCGGCGGACATTCCGGATGGGCAAGCACGGTGACGCCCGGATAATTTTCCCGAAGCTGGCGGACATCATCCGCGTTAAAGAGCTCATGCACCTCGCAGTGGCCATGCCAGGCGATGATCTCAACATCGGTTTCCTTTGCGACGTTGCGGGCAAGATATTCATCCGGGATCATCAGCACGCGCGGCACACCAAGCGATTCGACCACCTGCTTCGCATTGCCCGAGGTGCAGCAGACATCCGAGGCGGCTTTCACCGCGGCGGAGGTATTGACATAGGTGATTACCGGCACGCCGGGATGGGCCTGGCGCAGCAGAGCGACATCCTCCGGCGTGATCGAATCCGCCAGCGAGCAACCGGCGCCTATATCGGGAATGAGCACCGTCTTTCCGGGATTAAGCAGCTTCGCGGTCTCGGCCATGAAGTGGACGCCGGCCAGCACGATCACATCGGCATCCACCTCGATCGCCCTGCGCGCCAGCGCCAGGCTGTCGCCGACGATATCGGCAACGCCGTGGAAGATCTCCGGCGTCTGGTAGTTGTGGGCGAGGATGACGGCGTTGCGGCGGCGCTTCAGATCGAGGATCGCTTCGACATCGTCCTGAAAGGTCAGCCATTCCGCCTTAGGAATGACGCGGCTGACACGGTCATACAGAGAGGACGCGGAAACGGGAGAATTCACGGCGAGCTCCTTTTATACTCGAAACGAGTATTTCTAGGGCAAACTAATTATTCTCAGTTTGAGTTTATGTCAAGCGCGGGAGAGTGGGAGTTTCGAGCCGGACAGCGCGCGTTCTTCGAGAACGGCATGCCGGTAGCGAAAGAGCTTCGCCGGGCGGCCGCCGGTTTCGCTGGCCATCTCGCCGGTTTCCTCGATCAGTTGCTGCTGATCGATCAGCCGGCGGAAATTCGGCTTATGAAGCGTAAGGCCCGCCAGCGCTTCGACGCTGCGCTGAAGCTTGAGCAGCGTGAAGCTCTCCGGCATGAGCTCGAAGACGACCGGGCGATACTTGATCTTCGCGCGGAGCCTGGCTATTCCGGTCGCGAGAATCCGCCGGTGATCGGCAAACATCCGACGACCCGGGTTCTCCGCCACGGTTGCGCCCGCCTCCGCCACCAGACCCGCCTCATACAGCAGTTCGTAGCGTTGCAGGGCGAGATCTTCGTTCCATGCGGCGCCATCCAGGCCGAAGGTAAAGGCGATCCGGCGCTTGCGGTTCTGCAGGCGAGCAGCATCCGTCGCTTCCCAAAGCCGCAGCCGGTCGACAAGCGCGTCGAAGACCGGCGGCTTGCCTTTGCGGTGATCCTCCCACGGAAAATATTCGTACCAGCTATGCCAACCCGGCGCCGGGTGCTCCCGCACCAGCCCCAGATAGCTAATCGAGATCGTCCGTCCACCGAGGATCTCGTTCTGCCGGTCGCGGTCGGCGAAGGTATAAAGCTGTTCAAGATAGCCAACCGGATGCGCCGTCTGCTCCTGAATCCACTCCCGCAGCCCGCTCTGCAGCGTGCGGTGCCCCATCTCGAAGGATCCGGAAGGCAGCGCCTCGCCAGTCCTGACCGTCATGACGCGCGGGTCTTCGTCGGTTACGGCAGCGAGGACCGCGATCAGTTCTGCGTGTGCGACGCCGATGGGCACTGTGACGGTTCGTCCTTTGCGAATGTGGTTCTAGCGAACAGCTTTGCCACACGAGTTGTGCAATGCCAATGCCAGCGAAGCGCAGCCCCCTGTCAGTCACGCCCTCAAGAAAAGAGCTTCACCGTGCCGGCCATCTCCTCGCGGATCCAGGCCTTGAAGTCGCGCACCTTCTTCGGCTCGCGCGCGCCTTCGGCTGCCACAAAATAATGGCCGAAACCGGTTTTCGCGCGGATGTCGAATGGGACGGCGAGTTGGCCGGCCTGCAGCGAATAGTCTGCCAGCGTCTGCCAGGCGAGCATGACGCCCTGCCCGGCGATGGCCGCATCGAGACAGAGCGATGCGTCGTTGAAGACGTGGCGCGTCGCCGGCGCCGAACCGGCAAGGCCCGCCTCTTGCATCCAGACCTCCCAGCCGAACATGGCGCGGCCATCGATGACGGCCGGCAGCTTCCGGATATCCGCGGGTTCCTTCAGATCGCGCGCCATCTGCGGTGCGCAGACTGGGAACACTTCCTGCTCCACAAGCAGTTCGGCCGTCACCCCCGGCCACTGCCCGGCACCGACGCGGATGCCGATATCGACGTCGGAGGTCGAAAGATTGACGAGGCATGTCGTCGCGTCGATGCGCAATTTGATATCCGGAAAACGCGCGGCGAAACGATCGAGCCGCCACACCAACCAGCGAGCGGCGAAGACGGGTGCTACGGAGATCGTCAGCGTCGCGTCGTCCCGGCGCTGCGCGATCGAGACGGCCTGCGACATACGGTTGAAGCCCTCCGTCAGAGCGGCAAGCACCGGCGCGCCCGCTTGCGTCACCACCATGCCCTTCGACGTGCGCTCGAAAATCAGCTGATCGAGCTGCGCTTCGGTCTTGATGACCTGCTGGCTGACGGCACCGATCGAGACCCCGAGTTCCTCCGCAGCAAGCTGCAGCGAACCGAGACGCCCGACGGCCTCCAGCGCGCGCAGCCCGTTCAAATGCACCGAGTTGAGATTCCGCATATATATTTTCTATAGCGCGTCGCTGATAATCTCAATTGAAAAGGTTTCTCATGGCTCCGATATTGAGGCGGAGCACCTGTAACGGCGCGATATTCTCGCCGCACACTTGCATTTCCGAACCAGAGAAAGCGAGGCATGCCATGTCATTGCTGAAGTTTTTCTTGACCAAGGCATCCGACGCGGAGGCTCCTGAGGCCGACGATCCGCTGTCGCATCCGGAGATCGCCGCAATGTCGCTGCGGCAAATGGCCGATCTGCCTTTAAACTATCCGGCGCCGAAGCCAACGCGATATGAGACGCGGCCGTTTTCGAAATGTGCATGATTGCTGCTGGGGTCTTTGCGCAAGCAACGGCAATGGATTGGATGCCGCCGGCCCTCCTTGCACCTCATTCCGGTCCTCGTGACGGGAACTCAGGCATGGCAAGGATTGCTCGCTTGAGCCACCCCATCTGCTCTCGCCGACCGAGATGATGAGGGAGTAAGGGCGCCCTCATCCCTTTTCAATCCTCAGCGCGCGCTGCACCGCCGGGCGATCCATCATGCGGGCGTAGTGGGCGGTGGCCTTGGCGAAGCGCATCGGGTCGACGCCGTCGCCGCGCAGCCAGCCGGTCATCGTGAAGAGATAGGGATCGGCGACGGAATACTGCTCGCCCATGACCCAGGGGCCGGCGAGCATCGTCTCCTCGATGAGTTCGAAGCTTTCCGTCATGGTCTGCGGCACTTTAGCCTGCATGGCTTCGTGCGCGGCGGGATCGTCGGCCCAGCGGGAACCGCGGCGCTTGTGTGCATGGTTTACATGCACAGTCGAGCAGAGGTAGCTGTTGAAGGCCTGCAGGTGGGCGAACTCGAAGGGGTCGTCGAGTGGCGCGAGCCTGGCCGCCGGGGCGGTCTGCGCGATATAGGCGAGGATCGCCGGCGTTTCGGTGACAATGCCGCGATCGGTGACGAGGGCGGGGACGCGTCCCTTCGGGTTGATCTTCAGATATTCCGGCGAGCGCTGCTCGTTGTCCTTGAAGCTGATCATCCTTGCTTCATAGGCAAGGCCGGATTCCTCCAGCGCGATGAGACTTGCCAGCGCACAGGTGCTTGGCGCGAAATAAAATGTCAGCATGGTCGAGACTCCCTTTCGGGAACTTTATAGCGCAGCCGTCACACCCTGCCCATGGCGGAAATCGAGGCCGTTGCCGGCCCCGGCGCCATCACCCGGCTCTCGCGCAGCCCGGCACCTCTTCCAGCTTGTACCAGACCGGAATGCCGCGCTCGCGCGCGATGCGGACGTCGTTGTCGGCACCCTTGGAGTCTCCCGGCAGCCGCAGCACGCCCTCGCAAAGCTCCAAAAGCCGGTGGGCGACGGGGTGGAAGATTTGCTCATAGAGATCATCGCCGATCGACTTGCCTCCGGCTGCATTCCAGACCGGCAAGGCCACCCATTCGCCGATCATCGGCACATGGCCCGCCTTGAAGAGCGCGTAAGCCGGTTCTTCCAGTCGCTTCAGGTTGGTCGCCATTTTTACCGGGTCATCGCCGGTTCCGGACCTGTACGGCCCTGCAATCAAGATCAACATCTCAGACTCCTCAGGCCCGGCATCATGCACGGGATCTCACGATAATGCGTGAAATTGCTTGCATGTCGAGTCATTTCAGGCATTATCGTGATAATTCGTTGAATTTCGTGCAGAGCAATGCTGACAACACAGCGCAAATCCCTGATCCTCGACATCCTGCGCCGTGACGGCCAGGTCATCGCCAAACGCGTCGCCGAAGATTTAGCGCTATCAGAAGACACGATCCGGCGCGACCTGCGGGAGATGGCGGCTGACGGCCTCTTGAACCGGGTGCATGGCGGCGCGATGCCGATTGCGCCCGACCTGCCAAATTTCTCGGCGCGACGGAGCGTTTCGTCCGATGCCAAGCAGAGGCTCGGCGCCAGGGCGGTGCAAATGGTGAAAGCGGGGCAGATGATCTTTCTCGACGGCGGGACGACGACGGCGGAGATCGCCCGGTACCTGCCACGCGACATCGCCTTTACCGTCGCAACGCATAGCCCGACGATCGCGGCGGAACTGGAGCATCACCCGACCGCCGACATCATTCTCACAGGCGGGCGGCTCTACAAGCACTCGATGGTGGCAACCGGCGCTGCAGCCATGGCGGCGATCTCGCAGCTTAGACCCGACATCTTCTTCCTCGGCGTCACCGCCGCCCATCCCGTGCACGGGCTCTCCACAGGCGATTTCGAGGAGGCGGCGATCAAGCGCCATATCGCCCGTTGTGCGGCCGAAACATATGTCCTGCTGACCGAGGAGAAATTCGATCTTGTTTCGCCCTGCGCTGTGCTCGGCATTGCCGATGTTGCCGGACTGATCGTTTCGGCAGGAGTGCCGGAAGAGCGGCTTGCGCCCTACCGGGCGCTCAATGCCGCGATCTTCGAAGCATGAAGGGCGCGGCGAGCCGCGCGATGTCCTGCGGCAGCAGGCTTGCGCAGAGAGCCGCCACGAAGAGCGCCAGCATAGCATAGGCCGGCATCATGCTGCCGGTTCCGAGATCGAAGATTGCTGCCAAAAGCGGCTGGAATGCCGCAACTGCTGAGGCGATCCACGGCATGCCGAGGATGCGCGCCGGGAGAGCGCCGAGGCCTGGCGTTTCGGCGATTGCTGTAAGGACGCCGTAGCCTGCGGCAATCCAGATGACGACCCGCAGCCAGGCGCGTTGGCCAAAGGGAACCATCCTCCCCTCTTCAAAGGCGATGAAGAGATAACCGCAGAACACCGTGACGAAGAGGAAGGCCACCGGCAGGCTTTCAACGACCATTTCCGGACGCAACTGGCCCGTCCAGCCGCCCGCGAGAATCCCCGGGAAGGCCGCCGACGCCGAAAACCAGACAAGTGCGACAGGCGCCCAGAACCAGTTGACCGACAGGTAGCGCAAACGGGCGATTGTGCAGATCACCATGATTGCTCCCGCAAGCCCAATACCCGAAGGCTTCATTGCGCCGGACATGGCAAGCATGATCGGCCCGCAGGAACCGGCGACCTCGGCGCAACCGGACATGGCGACGACCGCCCAGGTCACGTAATCGAAGCACATGGAAAAGAACAGGAAGATCGCGACGGCGATCAGCATCCACCAGAGATAGCGGCCTGCAAACATATCCTGCCCTCGTGGCACGGGTTGAACGCCGCACCATACTAGGACAATTGCGCCGCCGCGCATCTCCTCTCGCAGGATTTGGTTTAACGCATATTAGGAATTGCTGATTATCCGAAGCAGCCTGTGCCGTAACGGCACGGCCTACGCAAGAAGCGCAGCTGTGACGCGAATGTCGCCGACATGGATGCCGTTCCAATTGTGCATTGGCTTGACGCCCATCGAAATCAGCTTCGCGTGAACCTCGCTGCCCCTTTCGAAGAACCGGGCAAGCGCTGCCGCCACCATGGCCTCGGCGGCGCGGGTCGTCCCGTCCTCGCACTTCACGACAATCGAGATCCCTTCTTCGGGAATTGCGGCGCAGAAGACGCCTTCGGCGCCGGTCTTGGCGAAAATCCTGCCCGGCGCAATCTGCATCAGCTCCGTGCAGGCGCGGCCCGTACCCGCGACATAGAAAGGCTCCGCCATGCAGGCGTCGAACAGGCGGCGCGAGGCCTTGGCGCGCAAAGGCTCAAGGCCATTGCCGGTCGCCATCTTGGCAAAGCCATGCGCGAGGCCGCGGAGCGGCACGGCATAGGTCGGGATCGAGCAGCCATCGGTGCCGCAATTGTCGCGGCCGAGCACGGCGCCGCTGAGGCTCTCCATCGTACCGCGTATCTCTTGCTGAAGCGGGTGGTCGTAGCCGGCATAGCCCTTCGGATCGATATCCCGATGGCAGCAGGCGCAGACGAAGCCTGCATGCTTGCCGGAACAATTGTTGTGCAGCGCCGTCGGCGCTGTGATCGTGCGCGCCTGGTGGATCAGAGTCTTGCGGTCCGATGACCAGTGGGCACCGCATTCCAGCGTTTCGACGCTCCCTCCAGCGCGCGCCAGCATGGAGGCGGCAAGTGCCACATGCTCGTCCTCGCCGTTATGTGAAGAACAGGCGAGCGCCAGTTCCTTGTTGCCGAAGCCATAGGCATCGGCTGCACCACTTTCGACCAGCGGCAGCGCCTGCATAGCCTTGCAGGAGGATCGCGGGAAAACGCCGGCATCGATATCGCCAAGCCCGAAGACGACCTTGCCATCGCCGTCGACGGCAACGACCGTGCCGCGATGGCGGCTTTCGACGAGCGAGCCGCGAGTGACTTCGACAGTGACGGGATTGGACATGGGCACGAATCCGGATCGGTTTTTGGGGAGAGCAAAGCCATAACGCGTTGCGCCGATAAAGCAACGCCTTTCGGCCGCGCTGCGGCGCAATTGCATGCCCGTTTCGTCGCGAAGCCTAAAGCGGTCTGATCCGGTAGGCGCAGCGGCGGGCGCCGAGGAGAATGTGCTCGGACCGCTCGACGTTGGCGCCGAGCACATTGCGGAAGGTCTCGAGCTCGGAACGGCAGAAGCCGGCGCAGGCCCGGGCCGCCGCACAGATGGGGCAGTGGTTTTCGACAAGCATAAACGAGCCGTCCTCTTCCATCCAGCTATCCGCCATGTAACCTTCGCGCGTCCGGATCGCTGTCAGCTGGCGGACGCGCAGAGCGAGATCTGAAGCCGAGACCTCATCGCGGTAGCGCTTCACGGTTTCTGCCTCGCGTGCCGAGATGATGGTATCCAGCGCATCCTTGCCGAGCGTCTTGACCATGGTGCTCAGAAGGGTCGCGGTCAATTCCGCGTGGCCGTCCGGAAAGGTTTGATTGCCGGCGGGGGTCAAATGCCAGAGCTGGCCTGGCCGTCCCCTGCCCGAACCCGGCTCGGTAAGCGGCTCGACAAGACCGTCCTCGGCAAGCTTCGTCAGTTGCTGGCGCGCCGCTTCAGAAGTGATGCCCAGCACATCGCCGATCGACGCTGCGCGTTGCGGCCCTTCGGTCTTTAGCAGAAGCAGAATGCGGCTGGCAGGCGATTGACGCATTTAATTTTCCAAGTCGTTGCTTGCTTTAATGAGACATGCATGTAATTTTCCAATTTATATCTTGGAAAATAATGAGCCGCTAGGGAAAACATCAAGGTAATTGTCATGACCAGTGTCGATCAGGCCGCTGCGCCGCACTCATCCGTCTTCCAGCTTTTCACGCCGGCCTTGCTGCCCGCCACGCTGATGCTCGGCGGCGGCGTGACGCTCTATGCAATCGAGAGCTATATCACCGCCACAGTCGCCCCCTCGATCGTCCGCGATATTGGCGGCTTGCCGCTACTTGCCTGGGTGACGACGCTCTTCGTTGCCGCCGCCGTGCTCGGTTCGATCTTCGTCGCCATGCGGCCGCGCGGTATGGGCTTGCGTGGCGCCTATGTCTGTGGCGCCCTGATTTTCGCAACAGGCAGCCTCATCTGCGCCGTCGCCCCTGTCATGGAAGTGGTACTCGCCGGGCGCGCCGTTCAGGGTTTCGGCGCCGGCATCCTTGCAGCGCTTGCCTATGCATTCGTCCGCTTCGCCTATCCGGAGCCGCTCTGGCCAAAAGCCTCCACGCTCTATGCCGCAATCTGGGGTGTTGCGACCCTGCTCGGGCCGAGTGCAGGCGGCCTGTTTTCGCAAGGGAGTGCGTGGCGATACGCCTTCATCATCATCGTGCCGCTCGGTCTGCTGATGGCCGTTCTTGCGCCATGGCTGCTACCGAAAGCAACGGACGACCGCGCGCACGGCAAGACGCCGGTCTGGCAGATCTGCCTGCTGCTTGTCGCCGTGCTGTTCGTCAGCATCGCGGGCACCGTCGAGCATGTGGTCACGAAGGCTGCACTGATTGCCGTGTCCGTCATCTCGATCTCACTGATGCTGGTGACGGAACGTCGAGGCGACAACCGGCTTCTGCCGACCGGCGCGGTCATGCTCGCAAAGCCGGTTGCGCGCGTCTACCTCATCATGTTCGTGCTACTGTTCATCCTCGTCAGCGACATCTATATTCCCTATTTCCTGCAGGCTCTGCATGGCGTGACGCCGCTGATTTCCGGCTATCTGACTGCCCTTGTCGCGCTCGGATGGACGATCGCCGCCTTCTTCAGCGGCTCTCTGACCGGCAGGCGCGCGAGCAACGCGATCGTCGCCGGCTGCATCATCGAAGCGCTGGCAACCGTTTTCCTCGCGATCTTTCTCGCCCGAGACAACCAGATGGCGAACCTTGCAATTCTCGGACCGGCGGCTGTCGCAATGCTGATGATGGGTTTCGGCGTCGGCCTCGGATGGGCGCATCTGGTGACAAAGGTGCTGCGCCTTGTCAGCAGTGCCGAGCAGGACAAGGCATCGGCAGCGATCTCGACCGTGCAGTCCCTCGGCGGCGCTTTCGGCGCGGCGGTCGCGGGCGTCATTGCCAACAGCACAGGGCTCCTCACACCGGGCGGCATTGCCGGCAGCATCTCGGCAGCCCACTGGCTCTACGCCGCCATGGCGCTCCCCGGCATCGTCACGATCGCGGCGGCACTGACGCTGAGAGAAGGCCGAAATTAAAAAGGCGCCTCGGGGCGCCTCTTCATGACTAAGAGCTTGCCGATCTCAGGCGACGCTGCGCTCCGGCTCTTGCTGGACAGCCTGCTGCTTCACGCCGAGATAGAGAACGGAGCGGAGGCCGATGCCGTAGGTGTCGCAGACTTCGGGAGTCAGGAACTCGCTGACCGGAACCTCCTGCACCGCAAGGCCTGACCGCTGGATCACATCGACGAATCCCGGCTTCGAGAAGATGCGCACATGGTCATCCTGGCCGAAATGCTGCCAGCGCCCCTCAGGCGTCGTCACTTCGGGATTTTCATAGTTGTCCTGGATCGACAGGCAGATCGGCGCCATCAGGATGGCAATACTGTTCTGCTTGAGAACACGCCGTATTTCTGAGGTGGCGCGCACCGGATCGTCGACGTGTTCGAGCACGTGCGAGCACAGAACAAAATCGAAAGTCTCATCCGCGTAAGGCAGATTGTGAATGTCCGCCTTGTCGTCCGCCTCCGGCATATACATGTCGCAGCTGCGATAGAAGATGTGCGGGTGGCTTTTCAGCCAGAAGCTCAAAGAGCGGCCTGGGGCGATATCGAGAAACCGGAACGGCTGCGCTTGGTTGAGGCGCTGAAACACAGGCGTCAGGAACAGGGCATAGAGCCTGTCGCGGTCGCTCGAGTGGCAGTTGGGGCAACTATAAGCCTCATGATTGATCGTTTCGAATTCATCGACCCGATAAGGAAAGCCATGTTCGGTCGCCTTGTCGATATAATACCGCGGAAGCGGCACGAAATGCGGAATCCTGCTGCGGCAGATGGGGCAAGAGTGGAATAGAGCCATTGCATTCCTCGTAAGGACCGTACGACGCGCAATCAACGCCACATCAAGATGCGCAGTTCGGGGCCGGGTTTCGCTTCAGACGACAGTTCAGCGACCCCGGAGACTCACATACGGCCAGGATCAGTTTTACCTTGTGCATCGATGCTGGTCCGAAGCTGACCTCAAACGGTCAGCGTGATCTTGCCGATATGGCTGCTCGTTTCCATCAGCCTGTGCGCTTCGGCGACATCCTCGAAGGCAAAGGTCCTGTGGATGACGGGGGCGACCTTGCCGGATTCGAGGAGCGGCCAGACCTGGGAGAGAAGGTCGTCGCGGATGGCGCGCTTTTCTTCTGCAGTGCGCGGACGCATCGTCGAGCCGGTAACGGTCAGGCGCTTGGCCATGATCGGCGCGAGGTTGACCCTTTCAGCGACCGCGCCGCCCAGCAAAGCGATGATCGACAGGCAGCCGTCCCTGGCGAGCGATGCGATATTCCTTTCGAAATAGGCAGCGCCGATCATGTCAAGTACGACATCGACGCCATGACCATCGGTCTCGGCCTTGATGGCTTCGGCGAAATCCTCGCTCTTGTAGTTGATCGCCCGCTTCGCGCCGAGCCTTTCGCAGGTCTCGCATTTCTGCGCCGAGCCTGCGGTCGCATAGACCTCGGCGCCGAAGGCGCGGGCGAGCTGGATCGCCGTGGTGCCGATGCCGCTGGAGCCGCCGTGGATGAGAACGCTTTCACCCTCCGTCAAGCCGGCCATCTGGAAGAGGTTCGCCCAGACCGTGAAGAAGGTCTCCGGCAGGGCTGCGGCTTTCACCGCATCGTAGCCCCTCGGAAACGGTAAAACCTGGCCAACGGGCAGCAAGCAATATTCGGCATAGGCACCGCCATTGGCGAGGCCGCAGACCTTGTCGCCGACCGAGAATCCGGCAACGCCCGGACCGATCGCGGCCACTTCGCCGGCAAGCTCGAGCCCGAGAATGGGACTCGCATCCTTCGGCGGCGGGTATGTTCCCTGGCGCTGCGCCACATCCGGACGGTTGATGCCGATCGCCTGCATGCGAACGAGAATCTGCCCCTCGCCGGGCACCGGAACAGGTCCGATCGCAATTCTCATGACTTCCGGGGCACCGAAGCACGGCAGGTCGACGAAACGCATGTTCGCTGGCAAGGGCATGACGGCCTCCTCTTTCCGAAAGTCCAGGAGATAATTCAGCGCCCGGTGCTTGGGAAGGAGAGAAGTGGCAAAGGCGTCAATTCGCCTCGCCCAGCGGATGGAAGATCAACCCTTCTGTGCTTTCCTTCGCTTCGGCCTTGATGTGCGCGATTTCGGCGCTGACACGATTGATGTCGTCGATCACCAAGCCTTCCGGCAGTTCAAGGACACCGATCGAGCAGCGCATCAGCGGGAAAAGCGCTTCCGCACCGGCACGGTCATGACCGCGAATGCGCCCGGCAGCGCGGTCCTCGTCGGAATAGAGATCGCGGACGTCTTCGTGGAAATCGCTGATGAGCCGGTCAAGAATCTCGGTCAGTTCCTCCTTCGTCCATCCGATGACGCCGATGAAGAAGTCGTCGCCCCCGACATGGCCGAGGAAATGACGCTCGGTGAAGAAGTAACGGCGCATCAGCGCGGCGAAGAGCGAGATCGCGTGGTCGCCGAGATGAAAACCATAAGCATCGTTGAAAGGCTTGAAGTTGTCGAAGTCGCAATAGCAGAAATGCCGTACCTCGTCGCCGTCGCGACCGGCCTGGCGCATGAAATCGCGGATGGCGCGGTTGCCCGGCAGGCCGGTCAGCGGGTTCTGGTCCTGCGCGGTCTTCAGCTGCTTTTCGTTGATGACCTTGATGAGCGAGGCAGCGGAGACGACGCCGGCATAGCGCATGTTGTCCGTAAGGATCAGGCAGTTGCTGCCTTCCATATTGGCGAAGATCGTCATCAACCGCTCGGCATCGGAATCGAGACCGACGATCGGTGCCATTTCGACGAAGTGTGAAATCGTACGGCCATAGACCTTGTTCTTCAGGAGATCGCGGCCGAAGGGCTGGTAGATATATTCCTTGAGATGGTGCTCATGGATGATGCCGCGCGGCTCGCCATTGGCATTCAACACCGGGAAGAAGGCCTGGCGCGGATTTCGGCGAAAGAGCTCGAAGACCGTGTCGATGCTGTCGTTCTCATAGACCGTCGGCAGCACTTCAATCTGTTTGCGGATAAGGATTTCATCGAGCGATTGCGTGTTGTGCTTGCTCTTGCCGAGATCCTGCAGATGCGCAAACGAGGACACGAGCTCGGACGTATGCGGCGTCGGTCGGGCAATGAACCAGCCTTGGACGAGATCGACGCCATATTCACGGCAAGCCAGGAATTCCGCTTCGGTTTCGATGCCTTCCGCGATCACCCGCGTGCCGAGCACATGGGCGATGTTGACGATATTTTTCAACAGGTGGCGCTTGCGCGGCTTGCGGTCGATGTCGGCGACGAAGTGACGGTCGATCTTGAGGTAATCCACGGCATAGTCGCAAAGGAGCTTCATTTCACCGTGACCGACGCCGAAGTCGTCGATTGCCAGCTTGAAGCCGGTCTTGCGGAACTTGGATACCAGCGCCTCGAATTCCGGCACGCTGGTGTTGTCGAAACGCTCGGAGAATTCGAAGCAGACGGAGGACGGCGGGATGTTGGCGGCCTTCAGGTGCTGGAGGAGCGTTTCAATCAGGCGGTCGCCGTGCGGGATCAGCCGGACGTCGAGATTGAGGAAAAGGGTCGAGGTCGAATAATTCCCGAGCGTCGCGAACTTGGCGAGCGCGCGGCTGGCGACCATCTGCTCCAGTTGCAGCAGCTGGCCAGCGCGATCCGCCTCATCGAGGATTTCAACAGGGGAATCGAAGCCGATGCGTTCCTGCCCGCGCATCAGGGACTCGTAGCCGAAGACCGTGCCCGTCCCCGCCTCGACAATCGGCTGGAACGCATTTTCGATGACGAGTTTTGCAAGCGTCACGATCTGATCGCTGGCGTAACGGCGCAATACGCCCGGTTCGACGGCGGCAGCCAAAGACATGCCAAATTCTCCACTGTGAAGTCTTCTTTTTCGCAGCGAAGATGGTGAAAAAGCATCAACGAACCCTTTCGCCAATGTGAAACTTTTGTGAAAGTTGCGGACCGGAATGTTTCAGCATTCCGATCAATGGCTTAGGTCCGACCTAGGCGGATCGGCGGCGCTCCGCTTCGTGATCGGCAAACATGTCTGCAACGCAGCGGCCCCCACTCGCGCGGTCATCGTCATTTAGAACGTCATTGCGATATTCTGCCAGCTTGCGGGCGGCATCCCACAGGCGCAGCGCCTCACGGACAACCTCGCTGCTCGATGCATAGCCGCCATGATCGACGGCATCGCGAATGCCCGCTGCCTGGACCGGTGATATGGAAACTGTGACCATCGGCATGAACTTCCTCCCTTGTTTTTCTATGGGGCAGAACCTGCCCTACGCGGGATGCATGACCACTCATGACATCTGTTCCGGCAATGTCGTCTGCCGGCTCCTTGGTATCTTTTGAATTTTAGTCTCGCCTCACATGCTTGTCAAAAAAGAAACATTCCGTGAGCACAGCCTGTGGACAGCCTCATTGCACGCTTCGAAGGCCAATGCCGAACGCGATCATCGTCCATCCCTGCAAAATGAGATCGACCGCGAGGAAAAGACCGAGGACCCAGAGACTGTTGACCGGCCAGCCGAGCGCGATGATAAAGCCTGCGAGCGCGGTAACCACGCCGCTTGCGACAATCCAGCCCCAGCCCTTGAGCGGCTTCATGCGGCGGCCGATAAAAACGCGGAAGACGCCGGCAACAAGCAGAGCGACAGCGAGAAAGAGCGTCAGGGCAGCGGAGGTAAGGATCGGATTGATGAAGGCGCATATGCCTGCAAGCACGTAAAGTACACCGCTTAGCGCCCAGAAAAGGATGTGCTCCCAGCCGCGCACCTGAAAGGCGTGGATGAGATAGACGATCCCGCCGAAGACCATCAGCATTCCCACGGAATAGACCGACACCACGGTGGCGAGAAGCAGATTTCCGACTGCGATCAGGCCGCAGATCAACAGCAGCATGCCGAGACCCACGAACCATATCCATTTCGACTGTAGGGCCGAGGACGGCGCCCCATCGAAGACGTTAGCCATGACACACCTCCTGATAGCTGTTGATATGCTGCAGAATCGCGTGTCGGAAAGGGTTGAGGCTTCTCAAACTCCGCCAAAAGATTTTTATTGATTGATCAGTCAATCAAAAATAATATGCGCTGAATTGTCGGAGCTGAGCTCGTGCCAAAAATCGGAATGGAACCTCTACGCCGAAAGGCGCTTGTCGACGCTGCGCTGCGCGCAATCGCAGATCACGGCTCGCTGAGCGTCACCATGTCGGATATCGCCCGCCAGGCCGGCGTCTCTCCTGCCCTTGCGCACCACTATTTCGGCAGCAAGGAGCAACTGCTGGTCGAGACGGTCCGTTCGCTGCTCAGGCAGTTGCGTGACGACACGGTGACAGCGCTGAAGGCTGCCGGGACACCGCGCGAAAAGCTCTCTGCCGTCATCCGCGTCAGCTTCCAGGCCGATCAGTTTGCGCCGGAAACGATCGCCGCATGGCTCGCCTTTTATGCCGAGGCGCAACGCTCGGAAGAGACGCGCCGTTTCCTCGTCATCTATGCCCGCCGGCTGCGTTCGAACCTGCTGGCCAACCTCAAGAGACTTTGCCCGCCGGATGCCGCAGGACGCATCGCCGAAGGCGCTGCTGCGATGATCGACGGGCTCTATATCCGCCAAAGTCTGAAATCGGCGCCGATCAACATCGAGGCTTCGATCGGGCTGACGGAGGATTATGTGACGATGCAGTTAAGGGGGATCGAATGAGGCTGACCGCACAGGAATGCGGGGCTTTATTTTTGCCCTGTCGGACAAAGCAAAGGATTGAATTATGAAAGCCCAGCCGAAAGCGTCGCACTTCATCGACGGCGAATATGTCGAGGACGAAGCGGGCAGCGTCATCGAAAGCATCTATCCGGCAACCGGCGAAGTGATCGCGCGGCTGCATGCGGCAACGCCTGCCATCGTCGAGAAAGCGATCGCGGCTGCCAAGCGCGCACAGCCGGAATGGGCGGCGATGAGCCCGACGGCCCGCGGCCGCATCCTGAAGCGCGCCGCCGAGATCATGCGCGAGCGCAATCGCGAGCTTTCCGAGCTCGAAACGCTCGATACCGGCAAGCCGATCCAGGAAACGATCGTCGCCGATCCAACGTCCGGCGCCGACAGCTTCGAGTTCTTCGGCGGCGTCGCGGCAGCTGGCCTCAACGGCTCCTATATCCCGCTCGGCGGCGATTTCGCTTATACGAAGCGCGTGCCGCTCGGCGTCTGCGTCGGCATCGGCGCCTGGAACTATCCGCAGCAGATCGCCTGCTGGAAAGGGGCGCCGGCGCTGATTGCGGGCAATGCGATGGTCTTCAAGCCTTCGGAAAACACGCCGCTCGGCGCGCTGAAGATTGCCGAAATCCTGCACGAAGCAGGCCTGCCAAATGGCCTTTACAATGTGATCCAGGGAGACCGCGACACTGGCCCGCTTCTCGTCAACCATAAGGACGTGGCAAAGGTGTCGCTCACCGGCTCGGTGCCGACCGGCCGCAAGGTCGCTGCCTCCGCGGCAGGCCAGCTCAAACATGTGACGATGGAGCTCGGCGGCAAGTCGCCGCTGATCGTCTTCGACGATGCCGATGTCGACAGCGCAATCGGCGGCGCCATGCTCGGCAATTTCTATTCGACGGGCCAGGTCTGCTCGAACGGCACCCGCGTCTTTGTGCATCGGAAGATCAAAGGCGAGTTCCTGAAACGGCTAAAGGCCCGCACAGAGGCGATCCTGATCGGCGACCCGATGGACGAGGCGACGCAGCTCGGCCCGATGGTTTCCTTCGACCAGCGACAGAAGGTCTTGAGCTACATCGACAAGGGCCAGGCCGAGGGTGCCACACTCGTCACCGGCGGCGGCATTCCGAACAATGTTTCCGGCGAAGGCTATTACGTCCAGCCGACCGTGTTTGCCGACGTGACCGACGGCATGACCATTGCCCGCGAGGAGATCTTCGGGCCGGTGATGTGCGTGCTCGATTTCGACGACGAAGCCGAAGTCATCGAACGTGCGAACGCCACCGAATTCGGCCTTTCGGGCGGCGTCTTCACCGCCGATCTGACGCGCGCCCACCGCGTCGCCGACCAGCTCGAGGCGGGCACGCTCTGGATCAACACCTACAATCTCTGCCCGGTCGAAATTCCCTTCGGCGGGTCGAAGCAATCCGGGTTCGGGCGCGAGAACTCGCTTGCGGCGCTGGATCATTATTCGGAGTTGAAGACGGTTTACGTGGGCATGGGGCCAGTGGCGGCGCCTTATTGAGAAGAGGCCAAGCCCTCCCGCTTGTGGGAGGGGAAGGCCAACACATACTGAGTGTACCATCATGCAAGCAGACTTCGTCATCATAGGCTCCGGCTCGGCAGGGTCGGCCCTCGCCTATCGTCTCTCGGAAGACGGCAGAAACAGCGTGATCGTCATCGAGGCGGGCGGCAGCGACTTCGGGCCGTTCATCCAGATGCCGGCAGCCCTTGCTTGGCCGATGAGCATGAGGCGCTACAACTGGGGCTACCTCTCCGAACCCGAACCGAACCTCAACGGCCGGCGCATCACCGCGCCGCGCGGCAAGGTGATCGGCGGATCCTCCTCGATCAACGGCATGGTCTATGTGCGCGGCCATGCCGAGGACTACAACCGTTGGGAAGAGCTCGGCGCCACCGGCTGGGCCTATGCGGACGTGCTGCCCTACTTCAAGCGCATGGAGCATTCGCACGGCGGCGAGGAAGGCTGGCGCGGCACCGACGGCCCGCTGCATGTGCAACGCGGCGGCTTTCGCAACCCGCTGTTCCATGCCTTCATCGAAGCCGGCAAGCAGGCGGGTTTCGAGGTGACCGACGACTACAACGGCTCGAAGCAGGAAGGCTTCGGGCTGATGGAGCAGACCATCTTCCGCGGCCATCGCTGGTCTGCGGCGAGCGCTTATCTGAAGCCGGCGCTGAGGCGGCCGAATGTCGACATCGCCTACGGCCTGGCGCGCAGGATCGTTATCGAGAACGGCCGCGCGACCGGCGTCGAGATCGAGCGCCGTGGCAAGGTCGAAATCATCAAGGCGAACCGCGAGGTGATCGTTTCCGCCTCATCCTTCAATTCACCGAAGCTCTTGATGCTTTCCGGTATCGGCCCTGGCGCTCATTTGCAGGAGCACGGCATCGAGGTGAAGGCCGACCGGCCAGGCGTCGGCGCCAACCTGCAGGACCATATGGAATTCTACTTCCAGCAGGTCAGCACCAAGCCGGTTTCGCTCTATTCCTGGCTGCCATGGTTCTGGCAGGGCGTGGCGGGCGCGCAATGGATGTTCACGAGATCCGGCCTCGGCACCTCCAACCAGTTCGAAGCCTGCGCCTTCCTGCGCTCGGCAGCCGGAATCAAGCAGCCGGACATCCAGTATCACTTCCTGCCGGTGGCGATCAGCTATGACGGCAAGGCGGCGGCGAAGAGCCATGGCTTTCAGGTGCATGTCGGCTACAATCTCTCGAAGTCGCGCGGGTCCGTCACCCTGCGCTCGCCCGATCCGAAGGCCGACCCTATCATCCGTTTCAACTATATGAGTCATCCGGATGACTGGGAGAAATTCCGCCACTGTGTGCGCCTCACCCGCGAGATCTTCGGCCAGCAGGCTTTCGACCCCTATCGCGGGCCGGAAATCCAGCCGGGCGAGAAGGTGCAGACGGACGACGAGATCGACGGCTTCCTGCGCGAGCATCTGGAAAGCGCCTACCACCCCTGCGGCACCTGTAAGCTGGGCGCTAAGAACGACCCGATGGCCGTGATCGACCCGGAGACGCGCGTCATCGGGGTCGACGGCCTGCGCGTTGCCGACTCGTCGATCTTCCCACACATCACCTACGGCAACCTCAATGGCCCCTCGATCATGACCGGCGAGAAGGCGGCGGACCATATCCTGGGCAAGCAGCCGCTGCCGCGCTCGAACCAGGAGCCCTGGGTCAATCCGCGCTGGGCACTGAGCGACCGGTAATCAGAGCTAGTAGGGCACACGAATGCCCAGCAGTCTCCCGGGATGTTGTTCGCGCCTATGCCGATATCAAGCGACTGGATATCCGCAGTTGCCCCGATGGTGGCGCCTGGCAGGTTCATGTGATGGAGCTGCCAGATGCTGCCCTCGGCTTTTTGACGTTCTCAAATCAGCGTAGATATGGGACGCGGATTCCAGGATTATCCGCCGGAAAGTCCTTGGCATTGCGCGTCACCAGGAGCAACGCATGCGTATCGGCGGCCGACCAGATTATCGCATCCGGCATTTTGATCCGGTGGCGCTGTCTTAAGCGAACGGCGCCTTCCGCTATCGCATCATCAACCGCGATGATCTGGAAGTTATTCAAGAAGCTTCGCGCGGCTGCTTCGACGTCGGGATCAGCACTAATCAACACCTCCATCCAAGTGATGGTGCTGATGTCATGTCACGGCGTCCATAGCGGTCAAGCTCGTCGCGGGCTTCCGGTATGGCGTTGAGATAGTCGACAAGGATGTTCGTATCGAAGAGCGCTTTCACCATTCGCTTCGAACTTTATCCTGGTATTCGATATTACCCCAGAGCCCGAAAGCTTCTGCCTCTTTTGTCCGATCATGACGATTCAGAAAATCGTTGACTGCTTTGCGGATGAGCGAGGCGCGGGAAACCTTCTTGCTCTTTGCCATCTTATCCTGTCCGCAATCAAAACTATATGAAACCGATCCACCGCCCGGCGACGAGAGCAGTAATCCATACCGCCGCCGAAACCATAGCTGCAATGCGCAAGCTCGCTGCAACGACCACTCCGGCAATCGCCTTTCGCCAGCTGTCCCTGGCGTGCACGATCGCGGCATTGGCAACGCCCACGGCCAGCAATCCGATCTTTGCCAAAAATGCTGGGTTTCCGGCATATTCCATCGGCCGGACGCTGAAGAGGCAGAAGCCTGTGACTATCGCCGCCGTCAAACCGACCGCCGCTGCGCGCGACAGGAATGGTCCGACCACCGAAAGCGGGACCAATGGAAAGAAGCCCATCAACCTGAGATCGAGCGGCAAGATGGCGCCGAGCAGCAAACCAATGGACAGGATATGCGAGGCGTTGACGAACATGTAAAGCAGTGCTGAACGTCGCAACCCGGCGGCGAACGGCGTTGCGGCAAGCCATTCCAGAAGTTCGATCACCATGCGGTCAATTCGTCTGGATTCGATCAGGATAGATATCGTAGCGCTTCTCGCCGACCGTGATTCGCACGGCCTTCATGCGCTTTTCATTCCGATCCAGCGAACGGTTTCCGATCGCAACGATCGGATCGCCGTTCTTCGCCGAGCCCTCGACGAAACCGGAGCGCTCCGTCTGGCGCGGATTGCCGAGTTCGACGCGCCACACGCCGTCATCGGCGGTCGCAACGTCAAGCGCGGGATGCGGGCCGCCCATGGAAATCTTCTGGATCGTCCCCCTCAACTCCATCTGCTCGGCCTCGGCCCATGACCAGCCGTGATGCGCCGCAGCGCCGGTCGCGAAAGCTGTCGCGAGGGCCGCGCTCAAGACGATCTGCTTTGTGGATAAGACACGCATTTCAGTCTCCCTGCCCTTTTTCGAACAGGTCCGAATTGGCGCATGCCGGCGGCTTTGAAAGGCTTTTCACCAAATCTTGAAGCAGGGAGATGATTTTGCGAAGTGCGACTGCCCATGGAAAGAGAAGAAGCCGCCGTCAGGCGAGAAGGCGGGTGACTTCTGCGCCTCTTGCCGGCGCAACCGCGTCGGCGATCGTCGTCGAGAACAGAACCTTGCGCGTTGCATCCGCTACTTTGGCGAAGACGCTGCGGATTTTGCAGGTCTGCTCGCCGTCGCAATCGTCGCACTTGCGATAAGCGGTGATCGAAAGGCATGGGAGCGGCGCGATCGGGCCGTCGACGATGCGCAAAATTTCGCCGAAGGTGATCATGTCGGCGGGCTTCAACAGCAGATAGCCGCCCGCTTTGCCGCGTCGGCTCGCGACGATACCCTGATGCTTAAGGTCGAGCAGGATCTGCTCGAGGAACTTCTTCGGAATTTTCTGCTGCGCTGCGATGTCGGAAATCATGACGGGCTCGCCGGCATCGGCTTCAGCCAGTACCGTCAGCGCCCGGAGCGCGTATTTTGCTTTCTGCGTAATCATTTTGGACCGTCACACACACGAGCGATGCGACGTGCCGCATCACCTCAGAAGCTTACCTATCTCCTATTGCACAGCCAGCATGAACGGAATTTGAACGCGCCTGCGAAAGCCTTGGAAGACAAGCATTTTGGCCCTGTTTTTCTTGCTCGGCCAACGGACAGAATTCTACGCTGGAATTGCGCATCCTGCATCTTTTTCGACATCACTTCAGATTTCGAATTGACAGGCAGCGTGTAACTCTACTAAATTTATAGAGATTAAACCGGCCTCGACGGATGCTGGCCTGACGCGGCTGCTTTTCTGCATTGCAGCGGCTTCGGAGAGATATTTGCTCCCGTATGCGCCGCTTTCGAAATCCGTTTTTCTGTGCGATCTGCCCTCAAGCTGCGATACTCCGGCCAACATCGAGGACAGGGTTTTTCATGACTGTTGTCAATATCATCGAAGAAGCGGAAACGCTGAATGCGAAACTTGCGCCCTTGAGCCTGGCCGAACGCCTGTCGTTTGTCGCCGGCCTCGACGTAAGGGTCGTCTTCACGACATCGCTTGGTATCGAAGACCAGGTGATCACCGCCGAAATCGGCAATCATCGCCTGCCGATCGACGTCGTAACGCTGCAGACCGGCCGCCTCTTCCCCGAGACGCTGGCGCTGATCGAAGAAACCGAAAACCAGTACGACATCCACATCACCCGCTACGAGCCAGAGCAGGCCGATATCGAAGCCTATGCGGCAAAATACGGCATGAACGGCTTTTACGAGAGCGTCGAAGCCAGGCATGCCTGTTGTGGCGTGCGCAAGCTGAAGCCGCTTGCGCGGGCGCTGGCAGGCGCAACGATCTGGATCACCGGGCTGCGCCGCGGTCAGTCCGCCAACCGAGCGGAAACGCCGTTTGCGGAATATGACGCCGAACGGCACCTCCTGAAGATCAATCCGCTTGCCGACTGGGATATCGAGACAATCAAGTCCTACGTCGCCGACAATAGCGTGCCGGTTAATCCGCTACATGCCCGCGGCTACCCTTCTATCGGCTGCGAGCCTTGCACGCGCGCCATCAAGCCCGGCGAGCCGGAGCGCGCCGGCCGCTGGTGGTGGGAACAGGATGAAAAACGCGAATGCGGCCTGCATGTCGGCGAAGAGGCGACAGCGGTTGCCGCACGATAGTCAGGAAGGGTGAGTTTGACGGCCGACTGCATGGCCCCTCACCCCTGGGACGGAAAACGGGCCGCCGAGTGCGGCATTTAACTCCCTCTCCGTGAGAGGGTTGAGGTGAGGGGCGAATGCCTTCTTGCCAAGGATCGAAAGTTTGGAGTAGGAAATGCCCGATAGCCGTCCGGATACGGAACTCAACAATCCACAGAGCGCCAAGCCGCCGCTCGATCCGCACCTGAAGGCTCTGGAAAACGAGTCCATCCATATCTTCCGCGAGGTTGCAGCCGAATTCGAGCGTCCGGTGATGCTCTATTCGATCGGAAAGGACTCGTCGGTGCTGCTGCACCTGGCACGCAAGGCTTTTTATCCGGGCCGCGTGCCCTTCCCGCTGCTGCATGTGAACACCGGCTGGAAATTCCAGGAGATGATCGCCTTTCGCGACGAGACCGCAAAGAAGTACGACCTGGACCTGGTCGAGCACATCAATCCGCGCGGCGCCGCCGAAGGAATCACACCCTTCAGCCACGGCTCCGCGACCTTCACCGACATCATGAAGACCGAGGGGCTGCGCCAGGCGCTTGACGCCGGACAGTTCGACGCAGCCTTCGGCGGCGCGCGCCGCGACGAGGAGGCAAGCCGCGCCAAGGAACGCATCTATTCCTTCCGCACGCCGGACCACCGCTGGGATCCGCGCAACCAGCGACCCGAGCTCTGGAACATCTACAACGGCCAGATCCGCAAGGGCGAGAGCGTGCGCGCCTTCCCGCTGTCGAACTGGACCGAGGTCGATATCTGGCGCTACATCCAGGCCGAAGACATTCCGCTGGTGCCGCTCTACTATGCGAAGAAGCGCCCCTACGTTGAGCGCGACGGCATGATGATCCTTGCGGAAGACCCGCGGCTGGAACTCCTTCCCGGCGAAGTCCGCCAGGAAGGCATGATCCGTTTCCGTACCCTCGGCGATTTCCCGCTGACGGGTGCCATCCGCTCCACCGCCACCACCCTTGAAGACGTCATAGCGGAGCTGGAAATCGCAACTGTTTCCGAGCGCCAGGGCCGCGCCATCGACCGCGATCAGTCCGGCTCCATGGAAAAGAAGAAGCGTGAAGGATATTTCTGAGATGACTGCAGCAGCACCTGCAACCGCCATCGCCCTGCCTGCCGCCGAGCCGCTGAAGGCCACGCGCGACACGCGGCCATTGCGCCTCATCACCTGCGGCAGCGTCGACGACGGCAAATCCACGCTGATCGGCCGGTTGCTCTGGGACACCAAGGCCGTCAAGGAAGACCAGGCGGCGACGCTCCAGCGCGACTCCACCGGCAAGCAAAATGATCTCGGCCTGCCCGACTTCGCACTGCTCCTGGACGGCCTGCAGGCGGAGCGCGAACAGGGCATCACCATCGATGTCGCCTATCGCTATTTCCAGACCGACAGGCGCGCCTTCATCGTCGCCGATACACCCGGCCACGAACAGTACACCCGCAACATGGCAACCGGCGCTTCAACCGCCGATCTCGCCGTGCTGCTGGTCGATGCCCGCGCCGGGATCCTCGAGCAGACGCGCCGCCACGCGACAATCGCCTCGCTGCTCGGCATCAAGCAGTTCGTGCTTGCCGTCAACAAGATCGATCTGACCGGCTACGACCGCGCCGGATTCGAGAAGATTACGCACGAGTTCAAGGAATTTGCCCTATCGCTCGGCGTCAAGCAGATCACCGCGATCCCGATGTCGGCGCTGAAGGGGGAAAACGTCGTCTATTCCGGCCAAGCCGCCATGCCCTGGTACACAGGTCCGACGCTGGTTGAGACGCTGGAGCTTGCCACGGTGCGCTCTTCGCAGACCGTCGGCTTCCGTCTCTCGGTGCAGCGCGTCTCGCGTCCCGGCGAAAGCTTCCGTGGCTATCAAGGCACGGTTGCCGGCGGTTCGGTGAAGCCGGGCGACAGCGTCATGATCCTGCCATCGGGCATGGTCGCCAATGTTTCCAAGATCGTCACCTTCGACCTAGTGCGCAACGCGGCCGTCGCGGGCGATGCGATCACCCTCGTGCTCGACCGACAGGTCGACGTCGCGCGCGGCGACATGATCGTCTCGATCGACAGCCAGCCGCAGGTCGGCCTTGCCTTCGACGCGCAGATCGTGGCGCTGCAGCCGGAAGGCATCGAGGCCGGCAAGCGCTACTGGCTGAAGAGCGGCAGCCGCCGCCAGCGCGTCCAGGTACAGCCCATCAGCCAGTTGGAGCTGAAGACCGGCGCCTGGAACATGGCCGAGCGGCTTTACATGAATGCCATCGGCAAAGTGCGCCTCGCCTTCGATGAAGCGGCGATCTTCGATCCTTATGAGCAGAACCGCTCCTCCGGCTCCTTCATCCTCATCGACCCGGACACCAACAATACGGTCGCCGGCGGCATGGTGACCGGCAAGCGCTCGGAACTCGGCGGACTTCACGCCGGTGACGCACGCGTCATCCTCTCGCTTCCAGCTGACCTCGCCGAGCAGATTATGGCGAGCGAGATCTTCGCAACCCGCCGCGACGAGGCGCATGTGCACCGGATGACTGCGGCGGAAGCGGCGGAACTCTGGAAAAACGCCGCAAGCGATATCTGAGACTGAAGATGGGGCCGGACGGCCCCTTTTTCTTGCGGTTCGAGGCGTGCGTTACGCATCTGGCGCAAACGGATCGCCGCACGCAGTGTGCGGCGCAAATACTCGCCGGGGACCAGGGAAACTCGGGAAAATCGGCTGGTCGGAGTGGAGTGATTCGAACACTCGACCCCCACGTCCCGAACGTGGTGCGCTACCAGACTGCGCTACACTCCGTGACCAGCGGCGCCTCTATAGACCGGCCCATCTTATTGCGCAAGCACCAAATTTCAAAACCCGGCGCATTTTTGACGGAGGCGCGACAGGACCCGGCGCAGCCTAAAACTGCAACAAAAAGCCACACTCGCGGCAAATTTCGCGATCGCGAAGACAGGGCAATTTTCTTTTGCCGGGTTCCGCGCTAAAGCGCTCCACGGGACAAGCGGAAACCGTTGGCAGACAGCGATTCCCGCCGTCGAATGCGCGACAAATTCAGGGACGATTAGATGAAACTCCGCACCACTGCCGCGGTCGGGCTTGCCTTTGCGCTTGCCGGCTGCACGACCATTCCTTCTGCAGGCGATCCGATTTCCGCACGCTGGACCGGCCAGTCGGCCGGCAAGTTCTTCGCCGCCTACGGCCCGCCGATCGCCGATACCGAAAACGGCTCGGCCACCGTCTACACGTGGAAGGGCGGCTACAAGAGGATCCGTGTCCCAGCAAAATATGCCGAAGGCGAAAACGGCAAGCGCGGCAAGCAGCTCGCTGCCGCCCGCACGCTCTATCTCCGCTGCCAGGTCGAAGTGACCGCCGATTCCAGCTACACCATCCGCTCCATCCGCACCGTCGGTGACATCCCGGGCGAAAACAGCAAGTCCTATTGTGCGGAGTTTCTGGCACCGGAAACGGCTCAGTAGCTGAGTTTCGCGGCCAGTATCAGTCCGGGAAGGCAGCCTGCAGGCTGCCTTTTCTTTTATTGGCTATTTCGACGAAGAGACATGCATGTGTGGAACCACTTCCATGTCTCAGGAATAAACCGTAACCTTTGTGTCCAGAATGGACCCGAACAGTCGTGGCTGGGGCGCCAGGATTCGAACCTGGGAATGCCGGTACCAAAAACCGGTGCCTTACCGCTTGGCGACGCCCCACCAGAGCTTGAGAGCGGAAACCCGCTTTGCCGGAAGCGAGGCCTGATTAGCAAAGGTCCGGCTGCCTCACAATCACTAACTTGCGCTTCTGGCATATTTCTGTGCGCTTCTTCCTGCGCCATGCTACGTCTTGGTTCGCCCGATCAAGTCTCAGGAGAGATGATGAGCCAGTACCGTGCCCGCCCGCCTGCCCTTGCGACACTTCTTCTCGACGATGCCGTGGTGCGCATTACGCGCTGGGATTTCGAGCCGGGTGCGGATACCGGCGTGCATACCCACGGGTTCGGCTATGTCGTCGTGCCGATGACTGATTGCAAATTCCTGCTCGAGGATCGCGATGGCAGCCGGCGCGTCGACGTGGCCAAGGGCGCTGCCTACCGGCGTGAGGCGGGCGCGGAGCACAATGTCGTCAATGCCGGAAGCGAGCCGATGTCCTTTATCGAGATAGAATACAAGTAAACCATGCCCAGCCCGACATTCGATCTTGCCTTCGAGCCTCGCTATGGCCGCGCGGTGGACGTTGCGCTGGGGGTCCAGCGCATCACCGCCAACAATCCGAGCCCTTTCACCTTCCACGGCACCAACAGCTACATCGTCGGCACCTCTTCCGTCGCCGTCATCGATCCGGGGCCTGAGAACGAAGCGCATTTTGAGGCCCTGATCAAGGCGCTCAAGGGCCGGACGGTCACGCATATAGTCATCACCCATACGCATCGCGACCACTCGCCGCTTGCCGCGAAGTTGCAGAAAGAGACAGGCGCCATCACCGTCGGCGAAGGTATGCACCGGGCAGCAAGGCCGCTCTATGACGGCGAGGTCAATCCCTTTGCTGAAAGCTCCGATACGCGTTTCGCGCCGGATATCGCACTTGGCGACGGCGAGACAATCAAAGGTGACGGCTGGGCGCTGACGGCGGTGCTGACACCGGGACACGCCGCAAACCACGCGGCTTTCGCGCTCGAAGGCACCGGCATCCTCTTTTCCGGCGACCATGTCATGGCCTGGGCGACCTCCATCGTTGCGCCGCCGGATGGCTCAATGGCCGATTACATGGTCTCGCTCGACAAGCTGATCGCACGCCGCGACCACCTGCTTTTCCCCGGCCATGGCGGGCCGGTGAAACGTCCCGTCTCCTTCATGCGGGCGCTGAAGACCCACCGGCGCATGCGCGAGCGCGCCGTCGTGGAGCGGATTAAGGCGGGCGACCGGCTGATCCCCGACATGGTGAAGGTGATCTACCGCGACACAGACCCCAAGCTGCACGGCGCGGCGGCACTCTCCGTCCTCGCACATATCGAGAATTTGGTGGAGCGCGGCATTGTGCAGGCGGACGGACCGCCTTCGATCTTCGGGGCGTATCAATTGGCTGCTGGAGCGGGACGATGAGACGGTATGACTATAGCTATCGGAGCGATGCCGCTGTTCCGGCCTTTCCGGACGACAAACCGCTCATCATCTTCGACGGCGAATGCGTCTTCTGCTCCGGTTGGGTGAAATTTGCGCTGAAGCACGACAAGGCCGGGCGTTACCGCTTCCTTACCGCGCAATCGCCGCTCGGCACGGCACTTTACCGGCACTACGGCCTGGATGAGCGGGACTACGAGACGAATATCCTGATCGAAGACGGCCGCGCGCATTTCAAATCCGAGGGTTCGATCCGCATGATTGCCCGGCTCGGCTTTCCCTGGTCGCTCATCAGTATCCTTTACATCATGCCGCGCCCGTTTGCCGACCGGCTCTATGAGTTCGTCGCCAGGAACCGCCTGAAGATCGCCGGGCGCCAGACAACATGCTATGTGCCCACGCCCGAGGAACGGAGCCGCTTCCTGGCATGAGCGGTTCGGCACTTCGCATTCTCATCATCGGCGGTTATGGCACGTTCGGCGCCAGGCTGGCGCAGCTTCTTTGCGACGACGAGCGCTTCTGCCTGCTGATTGGAGGACGTTCGCTTGCCAAGGCGGCTGCTTTCGTGTCCAGCCTGGGCGGCAAAGCCGGCAAGGAGCCGGTGGAGTTCGACCGCAACGGCGATGTTTACAAGCAGCTGTCAGCACTCGCGCCCGCCATGACAGTAGACGCTTCCGGACCGTTTCAGACGATGGGCGGCGATACCTATCGCGTGCCGAAAGCCTGCATATCTCTCGGCATCGACTACGCCGATCTGGCAGACAGCCGCGAATTCGTCCGCGGGATCGCAGCGCTAGACGCGGAAGCGCGGGCGGCAGGCGTATTCGTTCTGTCGGGACTGAGCAGCCTTCCCGCTCTCTCCTTTGCCGCGCTCGACCGTCTGGAACAGGATTTTTCGCGGATCGACCATGTTTCATCGGGTATCGCGCCCTCGCCGCATGCCGACATCGGCCCCAACGTCATGCGGGCGATTGCGAGCTATGCCGGAAAGCCCGTGCCGATCTTTCGCAACGGCATTTCCACGACTGGCCTTGGGCTCATCGAATGGCATCGGGTGACGGTCGCCGCACCGGGATGCATCCCGCTCAAAAGCAACCGTTTCCGACTGGTTGACGCGCCGGACCTCGATCTTCTGCCTCAGCGGTTCGAAGGCCTTTCGTCAGTATTCACCGGTGTGGCGACAAAGCCGCAGAGCTTGCAACGGCTGCTGGCCGCAACGGCGCAACTGGTGCGGCTCAAGCTTCTTCCCTCGCTGTTGCCATTTGCCCCGTTGATGTATCGGGCAAGCAAGCTCTTCGCCTTCGGGGAACACAGGGGCGGCATGTTCGTCCACGCCTCAGGATCGGATAGGGCCGGCCAGCCGCTCGAAGCAAGCTGGCATCTGGTCGCGGAAGGCGATGACGGGCCATTCATCCCTGTCACCGGGCTGGAGGTACTGATAGGAAAGCTGGCGAATGGCAATCGACCGGCCGATGGTGCGCGTTCGGCGGCCGGCGAATTTCCTCTTGAAGCATTCGAAAGATGCTTCGAGCGCTTCGCCATCCACAGCGGCACGCGCCACGTTCGACCGGGAGAGGTGAACCTGCCTCTCTACCGGCGCCTGCTCGGCTCGGCCTGGGAACGGCTGCCCCGTGCAATTGCCGCGACGCATGACACAGCCGAAGGCGGGCACAGGCTCTCCGGCCGTGCACGCGTGGAGCGCGGGACCGGCTTCCTGGCCTCAATCATCGCTGCCGCCGTGGGCTTTCCGAAAGCGCAGGATGATGTTGCGGTCCGCGTATGTTTCACCACCAAAGGCAGAACGGAGTTCTGGACGCGCGATTTCGGCGGTGCAGAGTTTGGCGGCGTGCAACTGGAGGGCCAGGGGCGGGATGCGCATCTGCTCGCAGAAGATTTCGGGCCTTTCCGGATTCTTATGGCTGTGGTGCCGGATGGCGCCAAGCTGCGTTTCATCATTCGCGGCTGGCGATTTTTCGGCATCCCCCTGCCTTTGGTGCTGGCGCCAGGCGGCGATATCTACGAGGAGGAGCGCGAAAGCCGTTTCCATTTTCATGTGGAGATCGGCGGGCCGCTGACCGGGCTGATCGTGAGGTATGCCGGATGGCTGGAAGAGGAAGTCAGTTGAGCCCTCGCCTTACCCCGCAATGCCCAGCAATTCCATATCGAGGGCTTCGAGATAATGGTCGGCGATTTCGGCGCTGAGGCCGAGGTCGTGCTGGCCGTAGCGGGAGGCGACGCGGATGTCGACGAAAGTGGTTTCGGCTTCTTCGCGCAGCCGGATGACGACGTCGAAGTACAGGCCGGTGATAAGCGTGCGGGTTTCGCCCTGAAGCGTCACGCCGTTTGCCTCGCGAATAAGCTTTGCGACATCGTCCTCATAAGGCCTCGGCGTGGGAACGGGAACCTGATCGGGCGCTTCGGCGACGGCATCGCCACCGGGCTGGGGTCTTGACGGCGCATCCTCGAGGTCGCGGACCGGTTCGCCTTCGCCGGCACTTCTGGTGATCGTGATGCCATCCAGCTTCGCCACTTTTTTGACCGCTTCGAGCACGCGGTCGATCGCGCCTTCATAACGACGGCCGGTCAGTTCCGGATAAGCGAGGAGCTGCTGTTCGCGCTCCTGCGGCGACACGTCGGGATTGCGTTTCATCCAGATCTGATCGGCATGTGGCGACGAAAGCCAGTCTGGCGCTGAAACGACATCCGTCGACACGTCGTAGATGGCCGGAAGCGTGAAATAGCGCTCAGCGATAAATCCGCCGAAACCCAAGGGGAGGATTCCAAAGATCAGCGCTTTCAACGCATCGAGGCCGCCTTCGGCTCCGGTCACCCAGAGGCTTCTGAGGCCGACGGCCGCAAGCATGGCGGCAAGCAGCGCAAAGCCGATGGAGACAAGCAGCAGGAGCACGAGATAGGGCGTGGCAAGCCCGCCGAAGCGGTGCGCGACCAGCACCGCGACCCAGAGGACCAATGCAAACGCCCCGAAGCGCCGCGCAAAGCGGGCCGAATTGGAAACGGGGCGGTCAAAGCGGATGGCCATCAAACTTACCGGTTATTCGTGGGCGCAAACCGCCTGCGAGAGCGCAAGAAGCACCCACACTTGTTTATGGCAAGATTCGCCTAAATTGAAACTGTTGTCTCCGCGCAAGGGCCGCAATCCACCAAAAGGCGGTGGTGGCTTTAATAAGCAGCATCTGATATGTCACTAAAAAGACAGCCCGGCGGATTTGCCAACAACGGGAAGGACCAGGAGAAGAGTGATGCTTTCATCGGAAACAACCGAAAGACCACAGGTATCATCGCTTGGCGCAAGCGATCCATCCGAGTCCTTCCTGCCGATGGAGCTTCTCGAGCTCGAGCTTTCGCTCGAAGGCTACGACGGCGGTGAAGAGGGCTTCTGTGAGGCCGTGCGCGCGGCTGCCGCCAATGCAAACGGTGAATTCCTGTTCGATCTTCCGGCAGCCGGGCTGATCGAGGATTGCCGGCGTATTGCCGTTCTGCGCATCCCGTCGGCAAGCACCAAAATGCGTGTCGTGCTTGCCGTTCTCGATACCAATGGCTCGGAGATCCGCGTGCAGGCGGCGGATCAGGAGACCGCACATCTCGTGCAGTTCGCCGATGCCTTCATCGAGGTGCTGGAACGAATCTGATCTCAGCCGCGTTTTCCGATGTTTGTTGACGTGAGCCGACAAATCGCCTCTTGTCTGGCGACCGGTTCATGCATCGGAGAATGTGCTATGCGTCTTTCCGCTCTTTCCCTGTCTCTCGCCGCCATCGCGATCAGCCTTTCGGCCTGCCAGACTCTCAGCCCGGAAGAACGGCGGGCTGCCGACGAGCGGCGATGCCTCAGCTACGGCTTCAGGCGCGGCACCGACGCGTTTGCCACCTGCTTGCAGCGCATTGATCTCGACAGGCGCGCCGACGCGCGGGCATTTCGCGCGCAGGCAGATGAAAACTTCGACGACTTCACCCGGCCGATCTACTATCCGCGCTATTACCGCCGCTGACTGTTGCTGATGACCGCCTGAGCTGCCGCGAGCCGGGCAATCGGCACGCGGAACGGCGAACAGGAGACATAGTCGAGGCCGATCGTCTCACAGAAATGGATCGAGGCGGGATCGCCGCCATGCTCGCCGCAGATGCCGAGCTTCATGTCGTTGCGTGTGCGCCTGCCGCGTTCTGCAGCGATGCTGATCAACTCGCCGACGCCGTCGAAATCCAGTGAGATGAAAGGATCGTGCTCGATGATCCCCTTGCGCTGGTAAGTCGGGATGAAGGCGGAGGCATCGTCGCGCGAAATGCCGAAGGTCGTCTGCGTCAGGTCGTTGGTGCCGAAGGAGAAGAACTCGGCGGCCTCGGCGATCTTGTGCGCGCGCAGGGCTGCCCGCGGCAACTCGATCATCGTGCCGACGAGATAATCGATCTTCATGCCAGCCTCAGTCATCACCTCCCCGGCAACCGCGTCGATCCGTTCCTTGACATAATCCAATTCCGAACGCAGGCCGACGAGCGGCACCATGATTTCCGGCACGACGGCCGCCCCCGTTTCCTGCGCGGCGGCAATAGCCGCCTCGAAAATGGCGCGCGCCTGCATTTCGACGATTTCGGGATGGGAAATGGCAAGCCGGCAGCCGCGGTGGCCGAGCATCGGGTTAAACTCGTGCAGCGCATCGACACGCTGTCGGAGTGCGGCCGCCTCCATGCCCATGGCAGCGGCGACATCCACGACCTCTTCCTCGGTCTTCGGCAGGAATTCATGGAGCGGCGGATCGAGCAAGCGGATTGTCACCGGCAGACCGTGCATGACGCTGAAGAGCCCGGTGAAATCCAACCGCTGCATTGGCAGCAGCTTGTCGAGTGCGGCACGCCTGCCTTTCTCGTCTTCGGCAAGGATCATCTCACGCATGACATGGATGCGCTCGCCTTCGAAGAACATGTGTTCGGTGCGGCAAAGGCCGATACCTTCCGCGCCGAAGGCACGCGCAGCGCGCGCGTCGGCGGGGGTATCGGCATTGGTACGCACCGTCATGCGGCGGAGCCTGTCGGCCCAGCCCATGATGCGGCCGAAATCCCCGGAAAGCTCCGGCTGGATCATCGCAACCTCGCCCTTCAGAACCTGCCCGGCCGAGCCATCGATGGTGATGACGTCGCCCTTTTTCAGTGTTACGCCAACACCGATAAGGCGCTCGTTGCGGAGATCGATGCGCATCGTTCCGGCGCCGACCACGCAAGGGACGCCCATGCCGCGGGCGACCACTGCCGCGTGGCTGGTCATACCGCCGCGCGTGGTGAGGATACCTTCTGCGGCATGCATGCCGTGGATATCCTCCGGGCTCGTTTCGACGCGGAGCAAAATGACCTTGCGGCCCTCCTCATCCGCCTCGACCGCCTCTTCCGCGGTAAAGACGATCGCACCCGTCGCAGCCCCCGGCGAAGCCGGCAATCCGGTGCCGATCACCTGGCGGTCTACGCGCGGATCGATCGTCGGGTGCAGAAGCTGGTCGAGCGTTGACGGCTCGATGCGCAGCACCGCCTGCTCTTCGGTGATCAGCTTTTCATCCACCATATCGACGGCGATCTTCATCGCCGCCTTTGTCGAGCGCTTGCCGGAGCGCGTCTGCAGCATCCAGAGCTTGCCGCGCTCGATAGTGAATTCGATGTCCTGCATGTCGCGGTAGTGCGCTTCGAGCTCCGTGCAGATACGGGTGAGCTCCTCGAAAGCCTCTGGCATCAGCTTTTCCAGCGACGGACGGTCGGAACCGGAGTTGATGCGTCCCTCCTCCGTAATGCTTTGGGGGGTACGGATGCCGGCGACCACGTCTTCGCCTTGCGCATTGACAAGGAATTCGCCGTAGAGCGACCGTTCGCCGGTCGAGGGGTTGCGCGTAAAGGCGACCCCGGTTGCCGACGCATTGCCGAGATTGCCGAAGACCATGGCCTGGACGTTGACGGCGGTCCCCCAGCCTCCCGGAATGTTGTGGAGCTGGCGATAGGTGACGGCGCGCGCGCTCATCCAGCTTGCGAAGACGGCACCGATGGCGCCCCAGAGCTGCTCTTCGGGGTCCTGCGGGAATTCCTCGCCGAGTTCCTCCTCGATCAGCTCCTTATACAGCGAAACGACATGCTGCCAGTCGCTGGCTGTCAGCTCGGTTTCGAGCTCATGGCCGAGGCGCGCCTTCTGGTCTTCCAGGATCTCCTCGAAAATTTCGTGATCGAGACCCATGACGACATCCGCATACATCTGGATAAAGCGGCGGTAGCTATCCCAGGCAAACCGGGCGTCGCCCGCATCATGTCCCAGCGCCTGCACGGTTTCGTCGTTGAGGCCGAGATTGAGAACCGTATCCATCATGCCCGGCATGGAAATGCGGGCGCCTGAGCGGACCGACAAGAGCAGCGGCCGGTCCTTTGCGCCGAACAGCCGGCCGGTCGCCTTCTCGATCGTCTCCAGTCCGCGGCGGATTTCATCTTTCAGGCCCGCATCGATCCGTCTGCCGAGCGTGTAATAAGCGCTGCAGGCATCGGCGACGATGGTGAAGCCCGGCGGCACCGGCAGGCCCAGGCTGCACATCTCCGCCAGATTGGCGCCCTTACCGCCCAAAACGTCATGGTCCCGTGCGCGACCTTCCGCCTGCCCGTTGCCGAACGTATAGACCAGTTTGGTCATCTTCCCCCCGATCAAAATCAGGACCAGCTTATTCCCTTGGTCCTGAAATGAAAATCGACAAATACGGCGAAATATTGCACCGCACAATGGATGCTCGCCGTTTCGAACCGATTGATTGAAATAGGGAAGAAAAAAAGCTTTGCGGGACTGCAACAACCGTCCCGCAAAGCCTTGTTTCCGTCCAGCCAGGAAACTGGACGGGGGGTACGTTAAACCGGGTAAATCCGACTGCCCTTATTCGGTATGCCACCCGATCGATCCAACATGCGCATAAGCCCGCATCTCAGGTCCGCCATCTAGAAACAACTTCTAATTCAATTCTGGAAAAAGAGCATCACCCAATTGGGTTAACGTGTCCTTTGGGACGTGACCTTTTTTGGGTATTTATGAAAGCGCTTGTTTTTCAGGCCGTTTCGCGAAGACGTTCGGCGGTTTGCAAGTCGACGGAAACAAGCTGCGATACACCTTGCTCGGCCATCGTTACACCAAAAAGTCGATTCATGCGCGCCATGGTGATCGGATTGTGAGTAATGATCACGAATCGGGTCTCGGTCGATGCCGCCATTTCGTCCATCAGATTGCAATAGCGCTCAACATTGTGATCATCTAGCGGCGCATCCACCTCGTCTAGTACGCAGATTGGTGCCGGATTGGTGAGGAAGACCGCGAAGATCAGGGCCATGGCCGTGAGCGCCTGTTCGCCACCCGAAAGCAGTGTCATCGTCTGTGGCTTCTTGCCCGGCGGGCGGGCGAGGATTTCGAGGCCCGCCTCCAGAGGATCATCGGACTCGATCAGCTGAAGCTCCGCCGTGCCGCCACCGAAAAGGTGGGTGAAAAGGCGCTGGAACTGGCCGTTGACGACGTCGAAGGCGGCGATCAGGCGTTCGCGGCCCTCGCGGTTGAGGCTCTGGATCGCCCCGCGGAGCTTGCGGATGGCGTCGATGACGTCGTCGCGCTCCCTGATCAGCGCCACGAGCTTTTCGGTGAGTTCCTTCTGCTCTTCCTCGGCGCGGAGATTCACGGCCCCGAGGCGCTCGCGCTCCATCTTCAGCCGCTCCAGCTCACGCTCGACCTCGCGCAAGTCTGGGACGGACTGCATAGCCTGCAGGCCTGTCAGACGGTACGCCTCATGCGGCGGAACATTGAGCACTTCCCGGATTCGGCTTTCGCTCTCCTGCCGCTTCTCGCGCGCAGAGACGAGGCGCTCTTCGGCGCGGGCGCGGCGCTCGCGGCTTTCGGCAAGTTCGGAAAGCGCGGTGGCGGCCTTATGATCGGCTTCGCGCTGCACGAGTTCGGCGGCAGCGAGAAGATCTGCGGCCCCACGGCGGGCGGATTCTGCTTTCTGCAGTTCGTTCAGCAGCGCCTGGCGCTTGTCCTCGAACTCATCCGGCGCCATTTCGAGTTCGGCCGCTTCCTCGCGCGCCTCCTCCTCGCGATCGCGCAAGGTCGCGATGTGATCCTCGGCGCTTGCGGCGCGCTGGCGCCAGGTCTCGCGCTCCTGGCCGATCGCAGTGATGCGGCGCTGGCGAGCCTCATTCTCGCGGTTCAGGCTTTCGTGGCGGGCGCGCGCTTCGGCCGCAAGACCGCGATCGGTCGCGACCTCGGCCTGCTGGATTCGCAGCCGGTCGTCGAGTGCGGTGAGATCCGGCGCATCCTCGAGCTCGATGCGCGCCGTCTCTTCCTGAACGGCGAGGTCTTCCTGCTGCGACTGGAGCTGGTTGACGGCTTCCGCAACCACGTCGCGACGGCGGATGAGATCGCCGGAGGCGCGTTCGGCGGCAGCCAGCGCGTCGCGCGCGTTGACAAGATGACGGGCCGAAAGGCGGCTCATGTCACGCGCTTCGTTGAGCTTGCGTTCCTCGCCGCGAATGGCTTCGCCCGCCATGGCAAGCCGCTCCTCCGCTTCAGCCAGAACATCGCGAGCGAGCGAAACTTCGCTTTCCAGCTCGCCAAGGCGATTCTTCTGGGCGAGGCGCAAAGCGGCGGCGCTCGGGGCATCGGCGCCGGTAACATGGCCATCCCAGCGGTAGACCGCGCCATCTTTCGTCACCAGGCGCTGACCGGGCTTCAAGTCGTTCATCAACCGCATCGCGTCGCCATCGGCGACGAGGCCAATCTGCTTCAAGCGGCGCGTCAGCGCAGCCGGCGCGCCGACATGGTTCAGCAAGGGCACGGCACCGGCCGGCAGTGCGGGATCGGAAGTGCCATCACCATTTCCAGCCCAGTGGGCAGGCGCCTTCGGATCAAGGGGCGATTCCAGATCGTCGCCGAGTGCGGCGCCCAAGGCCGTTTCGAAGCCGCGATCGACGCGGAGTTCATCGGCAACCGGCGGGAATTGCCCTGCCGCGGCACCCGCAGCAAGCATGCGCGAGATCGTGCGGGCTTCGGTTTCCAGCGCATTCAGCTTCGAGCGCGCCTGATCGACCGGCGCGCGTGAAAGCGCTTCGGTCTTTCGCGCTGCGGAGAGCGCTTCTTCGATCGCCTGGATCACCGTTTCGGCCTCGGCGACAGCCATCTCCGCGGCTTCGACCACTGCCCGCTTCTCATCGGGATCGGGCAGCGCAGTGATCTTTTCAGCCACACTGGAGAACTCGCGGTTTGCTTCGTTCATCTGCCGTTCGAGGCGCATCTTGCGGTCTGAAAGATCGCGGATCGCCCGTTCCAGCTGATGGCGTCCAGCGGCAGCTTCGGCACGCTCGGCGGTCAGCGCTGCGAAAACGCGCTCGCTGTCGGCAAGCTTTGCCGCAGCACCTTCGAAAGCCTCGCGCAATTCGTCGGCATGGCGGCCGGAATCGGCCAATATCTCCGCAATATCCGCCTCCTCGGCATCGAGCCGCGAAAGGATCGCAGCATTGTCCGACACCAGCCGCTCCTCGCGCTGAATATCCTCGGCGAGTTGCGCCAGGCGGCGAGTGAGTTCGTCGCGGCGGCGCAGGATGCGGTTTGCGTCGTCCTCGAGCTGCGACTTGGCGATCTGCAGCCGCTGGAGGGCAGCAGCGGCACGCGCCTCGCTCTCGCGAAGCTCCGGAAGCTTCAGGCTGGCCACCCCTTGAGCCTTTGCGGCCTCCATCTGGATCTGGGCCTTTTCAGCAACGACGACGGTCGCCTGGTTAAGGGCGCTGTCGGCCTCGGCTTCCGCCTCCTTCGCCTGCACCCAGCGGATATGCAGGAGTGTGGCTTCGCGCGCGCGGATTTCGGCAGACAGCGTCTTGAAGCGGTTCGCCTGACGCGCCTGGCGCTTCAGGCTCTCGATCTGGCCTTCAAGCTGCGAGGTCACATCATCAAGGCGCTCGAGATTGCCTTCGGCGGCACGCAGCCGCAGTTCGGCCTCATGGCGGCGGGAATGCAGGCCGGAAATGCCGGCGGCCTCTTCCAGCAACTGGCGGCGGGCCTGGGGCTTTGCCGAAATCAGCTCGCCGATACGCCCCTGCCCGACCATCGACGGCGAGCGCGCGCCGGTCGAGGCATCGGCGAAGAGAAGCTGCACGTCCTTGGCACGGCTTTCCTTGCCATTGATTCGATAGATCGAACCCTGTTCGCGCTCGATGCGGCGGGTCACCTGAATTTCGTCGCTGTCGTTGAACGCGGCAGGCGCCGTACGCTCGCTGTTGTCGAGATAGAGCGCGACTTCGGCCGTGTTGCGCGCCGGGCGGTTTCCCGAACCGGAGAAGATAACATCGTCCATGCCGGAGGCGCGCATGTTCTTGTAGGAGTTCTCGCCCATCACCCAGCGCAGCGCCTCGACAAGATTGGACTTGCCGCAGCCGTTCGGCCCGACAACGCCGGTCAGGCCGCGCTCGATGATGAATTCCGTCGGCTCGACGAAGGACTTGAATCCGATGACGCGGAGCTTGTTGAACTTCATGCGGCGCCCTCACGGCGCGCAGAACAAAAAACGGGCGCATGGCTTTCGCCGCCGCCCGTCATCTTGAAACGGTACGGATCAAAGCAGGCTGTCGATGAGGGCCGACATGGTGTCAACCGGCATGTCTCCAGAATAACGCTTCCCGTTGATGAGGAAAGTCGGCGTGGCATCGATGCCGAACTCCTTGGAGCCCCTTTCCCGCGTGGCGTTCACTTCATCCAGAAGCTTCTGGTTCGTCAAGCACTTCGTAAAACTATCCTCACTAAATCCAGCGAGTTTGGCCATCTGGAGAAGTGCAGCACGGCGATCTTCAGCGGCGGCCCAGGTTTCCTGCTGCTTGAAAAGCATGGAAACCATTGGGAAATACTGTTCCGGCGTGCTCAATTCTTCGGGCTTGGAAGCGTTGCAGCGAGCGAGCATGAAGGCTGCTGCAGCCGCCGGGTCGAACGGGAATTCGCGGATGATGAAACGCGCCTTGCCGGTGTCCACGTACGTCTTCTTGATCACGTCGAAAGTCGTGTTGTGGAAGTGGGCGCAATGCGGGCAGGTCATCGACATATATTCGACGATGGTCACCGGCGCATCTTCCTTGCCGAGCGCCATTTCTGGCAGCGGGCCTGGCTTCAGCACTTCCGCCATGTCGACATCGCCAGCCGGTTGCGGAAGTTCGGCTGCTGCGTTTGCCGTGCCGGTAACCACAAGTGTCGCGGTCGCTACGGCCATGCCGCTCAGAAGCTGGCGTTTCGTCAGTTGCATTTCAGAGATCAGCATGGGTTCCCCTAATCGAGAGTGGCGGCTGAATGTGCGATATAACGGCACGCGGCCGCGAACAAGGCACGCTTCGGCAACTTTCTTCAAAGAATTGTGACCTTGGTGGGACGAAAGCTGACGTTGCGCGCCGCATCTGCAATTTCAGTTTCGCCAAAAGGCGGCAGGCGTATTTCTGCCAGTCTGGAACAGCCTCCGTATTTGAATGCTGCTTTTCTCAATTCTATAAGCGATCGGGACCCGTTTCTCGAATGCAAGAATGCGAACGAAGACGGCTTTTCAAAGTCCGTTATCTGCTCCCCTTCCCCAGCACCGCAGTGCCCAGCCGCTTCACCGCCTCGCGCAGCTTGTCGCCCTCGATGCCTTCCATCATGCCTTCGAGCTTTCGGGCAGCCTCGCCCTTCAGTGGCGGCGGAGTGCGCGAGCGCTTTATCGCTTGCGAAACGGGCTTTTGGACGATGCGGATCTGGTGGACGGCAGCAAAGCCGAAGAAACTGTTGATGCGCTGGATGAGTTCGCCCTGCGCGTGCGTCAAAAACAGGGCGCGCGCGCCTTCGCACGCAATCGTCAGGACGCCGGGTTTATAGGTGCCGACTTCATTGCTGCGCGCCCAGGCGATCTTTTCCGGACGTGTGCAGTCGGCGAAATCCTCGCCGGCAATTTCATCCCAGGAACCGAGCAGCGCGGTGTTGATGCCGGCCCGTTTTGCAAGCACCGGGTCGATCAGGCCGTTTGCCAGTTCGGATATCTGCTTTTCAGCTTTACGTGGATAACTCATGGAAACCTTCGGATGCGGCCGCCAATCGGCGCTACCACCTTGATCGCGCAGCATTGCTCCGCCAAGTATAGGGCACTTCCCCGTCCTGCGGCAAATGATGACATCAACGAAACTCAACGCCCCTTCCGCAACGCCTCTTCTCGCCTGGTACGACCGCCACCACCGCGACCTGCCCTGGCGCGTCTCCCCGCCGATGGCGGCGCATGGCGTGAGGGCCGATCCCTATCGCGTCTGGCTTTCGGAAGTCATGCTGCAGCAGACGACCGTGCAGGCCGTGAAGCCCTATTTTGCCGATTTCCTGGCGCGCTGGCCAACGGTTCGCGACCTCGCCGAGGCGACGAACGACGATGTCATGGCAGCTTGGGCGGGGCTCGGCTACTACGCCCGCGCCCGCAATCTCAAGAAATGCGCAGAAGCGGTCGCCACGCATCATGACGGCGTCTTTCCGGACACCGAGGACGGCCTGAAATCGCTGCCGGGCATCGGCGACTATACGGCAGCGGCGGTCGCGGCGATCGCCTTCAACAGGCAGGCTGCCGTCATGGACGGCAATGTCGAGCGTGTGATCTCCAGGCTCTACGCGATCGCGACATCGCTTCCGGCTGGCAAGCCGCTGATGAAGCAGAAGGTGGCGCTCTTGACGCCGGCCGACAGACCCGGCGATTTCGCGCAGGCGATGATGGATCTCGGTGCGACGATCTGTACGCCGAAACGGCCGGCCTGTTCGATCTGTCCGTTCAGGGGATCGTGCGAGGCGCTTCGCCTGCATGATCCCGAGCAGTTTCCGGTGAAGGCGGCAAAGAAGGAAAGGCCGGTCCGGCGCGGTGCAGCCTTCGTCGCCGTGACCGCAGACGGCGAAATCCTCCTGCGGCGGCGGATTGCAAGCGGGCTGCTCGGCGGCATGACGGAGGTGCCGACGACCGCTTGGACATCGCGGGCGGACGGGGAAACTTCCGCGGATGCAGCGCCCTTTCCGGCACAATGGGAACCATGCGGCAGCGTCATCCATGTCTTCACGCATTTCGAACTGCGGCTTTCGATCTACCGCACTGCGATCCCGTCGCGAATACAGACTGATGACAAATGGTGGGAGCCGGTTACAAATCTTGAAGCGCAGGCGCTGCCGACCATCATGAAAAAAGCAATCGCCACCGCTATTCCTCTTGCGTTTGCAATGCCCAAGGGATGACACATGACGGCATCAATCCATCATATCGTTTTTGATATTGGCAAAGTTCTTATCCACTACGATCCGAATATTCCTTACAGCCGCCTCATTCCCGACGCGGCCGAGCGCAAGTGGTTTTTCGACAATGTCTGCACGCATGATTGGAACGTCGAACAGGACCGCGGACGCACCTGGGCCGATGCCGAAGCTCTCCTGATTGAAACCCATCCGACGCGTGAAGAGCATATTCGTGCCTTCCGCAAGTATTGGCACGAAATGGTGCCGCATGCCTACGAAGACAGCGTCGCGATCATGGAAGCGCTGATTGCGGAGGGCCGCGATGTCACAATGCTGACGAACTTCGCATCCGATACGTTCCGCGAGGCGCAGAAGCGCTTTACCTTCCTGACGAAACCGCGCGGCGTCACCGTTTCCGGCGATGTCGGGCTAATCAAGCCGGATATCGCGATCTATGAAACGCATACAAGGCGCTTCAGCCTCGAGCCGGCGGCGACGATCTTCATCGACGACGCGCCTGCGAATGTCGAAGGCGCAAGGGCGGCAGGATGGAACGCCGTGCTTTTCACCGGTGCCGACAAGTTGCGCAGCGATCTTGCCGACTATGGCGTAAGGGCAAGGTGACGGACTGGCGTTGAAAAGAAAAGGCGCCCGGGGTGTTGATCCCGGGCGCCGTAGGCCCTCTTCCGCAACTGGAGGTACAAAAACCGGAAGAAGGTAGTTTCGATCAGGTCAGGCCGCTGCTCATTCCGCCTTCGCCAGATCACTGCGGATCACAGACCTCAAATCGTCGATGGGGCGCAGGGATTGCCCGTCGTCGAAATGCCAGAATGTCCATCCGTTGCATGCATCAAGCCCCTGCACTTTCGCGCCGAGACGATGAATCGAACCAGCCTCGCCGCCGGAGGCAACCGTGCCGTCGGCGCGGACAATCGCGCTGTAGCGGCGGCGGGCATCACTCAGCACCTGGCCAGGTTTGATGAGGCCGCTTTCCAATAGGGCATTGAAGGCGACGCGGACCTCCTGCTTCTTGCCGGTCATGACGGTCAGCTCTGCCTTGCCGAGCGGCTCGACGGCGGCAATGCGGGCAGACGCCGCATCGATATAGTCCTGTTCGCGCTCGATGCCGACGAAGTGGCGGCCGAGGCGCTTGGCGACAGCGCCGGTCGTGCCGGATCCGAAGAACGGGTCGAGTATGATGTCGCCGGGTTTCGACGACGCCATAATGACACGGGCGAGCAGCGCCTCCGGCTTCTGCGTCGGATGAACTTTCTTGCCATCGTCGCCCTTCAGCCGTTCGCCACCGCTGCAGATCGGGAACAACCAGTCGGAGCGCATCTGCACGTCGTCGTTGGCAGCCTTCATCGCATCGTAGTTGAAGGTATAGCTCTTGGCTTTTGCGTCCGGGCTCGCCCAGATCATCGTCTCATGGGCATTCTGGAAGCGGCGGCCCTTGAAGTTCGGCATCGGGTTGGTCTTGCGCCAGATGATGTCGTTGAGAATCCAGAAGTTCAGGTCCTGCAGGGTCGCGCCGACCCGGAATATGTTGTGGTAGGAGCCGATGACCCAGATCGTGCCAGTAGGTTTCAGCACGCGGCGGCAGGCAAGCAGCCAAGCGCGGGTAAAGGCGTCGTAGGCTTCGAAGGATGCGAACTGATCCCACGCGTCATCGACGGCATCGACAAGCGACTGGTCCGGACGATGGAGCGTGCCGCCGAGCTGGAGATTATACGGCGGGTCAGCGAATATGACATCGACGGAATTGGTCGGCAAAGCTTCGAGGGCTGCAACACAATCACCCTTGATGATCGTGTCGATCCAGGAACCCGCTGTTTCGGAGGTCTTGAGATCGGCAAGCGGAAAAACTGACGCCATATGGATACTCGCTTATACACATTACGCTTTTACTCGCCGTTATGGTTACTCAAGTTGGTTACTAAAGCCTGAACCGGTGGATGATTTCGGGAAATAAATGCAGGACGCGGAAATAAACTCGCCGCCGCGCTAGACTTCCTTCGTGAAAAGAAACGAAACCATTGAGAGACTGAAGCGACGGGCCGACGCCATCCGGGCGCTCGGTGCAACTTCGCTCTACCTTTTCGGTTCGGCCGCGTGTGGGGAGACAGGCCCGGCGAGTGACCTCGACCCCTTCATCGACTCCGATCCGACAACCCTCCATCCCCTGTCGAAGGACAGGATCGAAAATTCCGCCTTCCAGGTCTTTTGTCCCCCGGGAGATCCGGCACTTCTACCTAATTTGCCGGCAAGCCGTTCGCGACTACCGGAACGACAATCCTGCCTTTCGCTCTGGAGCGGGTCATCTCGAAAGCCAGCCGCGGCATTCGGACAATCTCGAGAACGCGCGGCCGAAAATTGCCCGGCGGGGCGCGTCAGGGCGATCGAAACCGCGCTGCAGCACGAGTATCATTGCTTTTCCGACAGGATTATCTGGGGCGTCATCGTGGATGAACGTCCCAAAATCCGGATCGCTGTCGCGGCCATTCAAAGGCAGGTGGATGAAGCCTGACTAAGCGGCATGCACCTGCCGGCTATCGACCGGCGTTTCCGCCCGCTCGAACATGCCGTAGTCTCGAACCACATGGCCGATGCGCAGGCGGTAGTCGGCGAAGATGCCGCTGCGACCGGCCTTCTGCGCGGCGCGGTGGGCTTCGCGATTGCGCCACTCTCTGACCGCCTCCTCGTCCCGCCAGAAGGACAGCGACAGCAGCTTGCCGCGTATCGTCAGGCTCTCGAAGCGTTCGATGGAGATGAAGCCGTCGATCGTTTCCAGTTCGGCGCGCAGCTCGCCGGCAAGGTCGAGGTATTTGTGGCGTTCGCCCATATAGGGCACGACTTCGAAGATGACAGCGATCATGGCAGCACCGGCGGAGAATGAGGGACGGACAGGTTCTTCAGGAAGATGCGGTCTTCCTTCAGGATGAAGCGCTCGCGTTTGGCGAATTCGTAGTTCTCCTTGCCGAGCGGATCAGCTGCAAGGCGGGCGCGATAGGCTTCATAGGCGGCGAGGGTTTCGATGTTGTAGACGCCGTAGGCCGTCGTCGCGGACCCCTCGTGGGGGCCGAAATAGCCGATGAGATCGGCACCGTTGCGCGGAATCGCCTGCCCCCAGCCACGGGCATACTCGGTGAAGGCATCCTTCTTGAAGGGGTCGATTTCGTAGCGGATGAAGCAGGTAAGCATCACGTTTCTCCTTTGCTTGTGAAAGGCGTTTTCGCACATTGTGTGACGACGATGCTTCGGTTACGATCGAAGTATGAAAGAAGGACCGGATATTGCCCAGATCGGAGCGCTGATCGGTGATCCTGCCCGCGCCAACATGCTGGCTGCGCTGTCGGGCGGCAAGGCCTTAACGGCGACCGAGCTTGCGGCAGTGGGCGGCATCACCCTGCAAACGGCGAGCACGCATCTCGCGAAGCTCGAAGCCGGCGGCCTGCTTACCCAGCGAAAGCAAGGCCGCCACCGCTATTTCACACTCGCGGACGAGGCAACTGCCCTGCTGATCGAGAGCATGATGGGTTTCGCTGCCAGCCGCGGACATCTGCGCCACCGGCCGGGTCCGAAGGAACCGGCGCTGCGCAAGGCGCGCATCTGCTACGACCATCTGGCCGGCGATTACGGCGTGCGCATGCTCGACAGTCTCGTGGCTTCAGGTGCGATCGACGCAATCGGCGAAGGATTGTCGGTCACCCCGAAAGGCGAGAGCCGGCTGCAATGCATCGGAATAGATGTCTCCTGCCTCAAATCGTCCCGTCGCCCGCTCTGCCGCTCTTGCCTCGACTGGAGCGAGCGCCGCGCGCATCTGGCCGGCAGTCTCGGCAAGGCGCTGCTTTCGACTTTCTTCGACAAGGGCTGGGCGCGGCGGGCGGCGGGAAGCCGCTCGGTGATCTTTTCGCCCGAAGGCGAGAAGCAGTTCCTGTCTCTCTTTCCGCTGGAAGCCTGAGCCGCCAAACGTCAGCGGCGAGCCGCCCGCGCGGCGCATTCCAGCCATGCCGGCGTGCCGGTTGAGCTTTCGACGGCCATCGTGTAAATCGCATCATCCCCCAACAAGGCTTGAGAGTACATGGACGGCTTCGACCTCATCATCTTCGACTGCGACGGCGTTCTGGTCGATTCCGAAATCATAGCGGCGGATGTGGAGTCCAAGCTTCTGACTGACGCAGGCTATCCGATCAGCGGCGAAGAGATGGCGGAGCGCTTCGCAGGCATGACCTGGAAGAACATTCTTCTGCAGGTAGAACGCGAAGCAAGCATCCCGCTTTCCGCCTCGCTGCTCGACAAATCCGAAAAGCTGCTCGACCTGCGCCTCGAACGGGACGTGCAGGCCATTCCCGGCGTCGAGTTCGCCATCTCGCGCCTTGATCTGAAGCGTTGCGTCTGCTCGAATTCCAGCGCGCACCGGCTCGACATGATGCTCGGCAAGGTGGGACTGAAGAAGCTGTTTGCTCCAAACGTCTTTTCCGCAAAAGATCTCGGGCCGGATCGCGTCAAGCCGAAGCCGGACATCTTCCTGCATGGCGCCGAGGTGATGGGAGTCTCGCCGTCGAAGACGGTCGTCGTCGAAGATTCTGTCCATGGCATCCATGCGGCGCGTGATGCCGGCATGCGCGTCATCGGCTTCACCGGCGCATCGCATACCTATTCCTCGCATGCCGACCGCCTGACGGATGCCGGTGCGGAGACGGTCATCTCGCGGATGAAGGATCTGCCGGGCGTCGTTGCTGCTCTTTCGGAATGGGCTGGCGTCCTCTAAAAGCGCAACAGTCCGGCTCTTAGCTGCTCTTCTTGGTCTTCGCAGCCAGGCCCTGATCGAAACCGATATTGACGCGAACCAGCGCGCCGGAGCCGACGGGCAGCTTGAAGCCGTCCTTGCGGAAGAGGACCTGAGCGGCCGTCTGCCCTGCCGGAATTTCGGCAGTAAACGGAACCACTTCCGAGGTGACCACATCCTGGCCGTCGAAGGCGGTGATCCGGACCGGCAGCGTGACGCGGCCGGGGCCGCCGGCCGGCCCGGCGATCAGGCGGATCTGGGCCACGACAGTCATCGTCAGGTTCTGTTCGTTCAGCGTGCACTGACGCGTGTAGTCCCCGATTGCCGCCTGATGGACGATCTGGCTGTTGTCACCTGTCTTGCCCTTGGCATAGGTGCGGAAGATCGCGTCCTGATCCTTCATGAAAATCTGCGGGCAGGAGCCCTGGACGACCGGCTGCGCAGTACCTTGAACGTTGGTCGCGGTGCCGATCGGCTTGTCGCTGGAAGACGGATTGGCGGGCGCAAGCGGCATGATCTGGGCATTGCCGTTTGGCTGCGCCGGCGCTTCGGCGGACTTGCTTTCACCGCCGACGCCCAGGGAATTGCAGCTTGCAAGAAGAGCGGCGACTGATACGGAAACAATGAGACGCGAGACTTTGCCGAACACGATTATTCCACCCTCTTACAAAGTTTCTGGCAGACCCGAAGTCTTGCTCGCAGGGCCTTTCGTGACAGTTTGCGATGGTCTATATCAGCGGCGCAAAGAAAAATCGATTGGGTAAGCACCGTTTTGACGCACATTTCAATCTGCTGCAATTTCGGCGCCTGGATCCTCTATCCGGATTTCCTCCGGCCATAACGTCAAGGATGAAGAACGTGGACTATATCTCGACCCGCGGCGAGGCCCCATCTCTCGGCTTTTGCGATGCGTTGCTGACGGGTCTTGCGCGCGACGGCGGCCTCTATGTCCCGCGGCACTGGCCGCATTTCTCCAAGAAGGAAATCCGGGCGCTGCGCGGCAAGAGCTACCAGGAGATCGCGTTTGCGATCCTATCGCCCTTTACGAACGACGAAATTCCCGCCGCCACATTCCGGGCGATGATCGACGAAGCTTATGGCACCTTCCGCCATCCGGCGATCGCCCCGCTCGTCCAGACGGGACCGAACAGCTTCGTCATGGAGCTTTTCCACGGCACCACGCTCGCCTTCAAGGACGTGGCGATGCAGCTTCTGGCACGCCTGATGGACTATGCGCTGGAAAAGCGTGGCGAGCGCGCGACGATCATCGGCGCAACGTCGGGCGATACGGGCGGTGCGGCCATCGACGCCTTCGCCGGCCGCGAGCGCACCGATATTTTCATCCTCTTCCCGCACGGCAAGATCTCGCCGGTGCAGCAGCGGCAAATGACGACCTCGACGGCTGCCAATGTCCACGCGCTGGCGGTCAAGGGCAATTTCGACGACTGCCAAAACCTCGTCAAGGCGATGTTCAACGACGCCGCCTTCCGAGACAAGGTTCGCCTTTCCGGTGTCAACTCGATCAACTGGGCGCGCATCATGGCTCAGATCGTCTATTACTTCACGACGGCGATCTCACTCGGCGGGCCGGATCGTAAGATTTCGTTTACGGTACCGACCGGCAATTTCGGTGACATTTTCGCGGGCTACGCGGCCAAACGCATGGGCCTGCCGATCGGCAAGCTGGTGATCGCGACCAACGAGAACGACATCCTCGCCCGCACGATGAAGACTGGCCGCTACGACATGAAGAAGGTCAAGGCGACGACCTCGCCGTCGATGGACATTCAGATTTCCTCGAATTTCGAGCGCCTGCTTTTCGAAGCCTATGATCGGGACGCTTCCAAGGTGCGCCATGCGATGGACAGCCTGAAGCAATCGGATGGCTTCGAGATCGCGCCGAAGGCGCTTGCCGCCATCAAGAAGGACTTCCGCGCCGGCCGCGCCAGCGAGAAGCAGGTGGCGCAGACGATCAAGAATACCTACGCCGAAACCGGCTATCTCCTCGACCCGCATTCGGCAATCGGCGTCTTCGTTGCCGCCAAGCACGACAAGCCGAGCACGCCGATGGTGACGCTTGCAACCGCGCACCCGGCAAAATTCCCCGCCGCGGTAAAATCCGCCTCCGGTATTGACCCGGCGCTCCCGACGTGGCTTGCTGGTCTGATGCTTAAGGAGGAGCGCTTCCAAGTCGTCGATCCGGAACTCAAGGCCGTTGAAGGCTTTATCGGCAAGCACGCCCGGACGTGATGCGGCAGGCGCAGAAAGATAGCCAATGACAGTTGAGTGCACCCGGCTCAAATCCGGGCTGACAGTAGTAACCCAGACAATGCCGCATCTTGAAAGCGTCGCACTGGGCGTCTGGATCAAATCAGGTTCGCGCAACGAAACGGAAGACGAGCATGGCATAGCCCACCTGCTCGAACACATGGCTTTCAAGGGTACCGCACGCCGCTCGGCCCGCGACATCGCCGAGGAAATCGAGGATGTGGGCGGCGAAGTGAACGCGGCCACCTCGACCGAAACGACGTCCTACTACGCCCGCGTGCTGAAGGATTACGTGCCGCTCGCCGTCGATATTCTCGCCGACATCCTGACCGAATCGGCCTTCGAGGAAGACGAGCTCGAACGGGAGAAGCAGGTGATCCTGCAGGAGATCAATGCGGCGAACGACACGCCGGACGACGTGGTATTCGACAAGTTTTCCGAGACCGCCTATCGCAACCAGACGCTCGGCCGCGCCATCCTCGGCACGCCGGAGACCGTCGTCTCCTTCTCGCCGCAACAGATCCGCAACTATCTCGGCCGCAACTATACGACCGATCGCATGTTCGTCGTTGCCGCCGGCGCAGTCGATCACGACGAATTCGTGCGCATGGTGGAACAGCGCTTCGCGAGCCTGCCGACCGCGCCGAGCGCGCCGCCGGTCATCGAGACCGCCCGCTATATCGGGGGCAGCGTACGCGAGACGCGCGACCTGATGGACGCGCAGATCCTGCTCGGCTTCGAGGGCAAAGCCTATCATGCCCGCGACTTCTACTGTTCGCAGATCCTTGCCAACATCCTCGGCGGCGGCATGTCCTCCCGCCTCTTCCAGGAAGTGCGCGAGATCCGCGGCCTTTGCTATTCGATCTATGCCTTCCACTGGGGCTTTTCCGACACCGGCATCTTCGGCATCCATGCCGCAACAGGCGGCGAGAACCTTCCCGAACTCGTACCGGTGATCATCGACGAGTTACATAAGTCGGCCGGCTTCATCGAGCAGAAGGAGATCGAGCGTGCCCGTGCGCAGATTCGCGCCCAGCTTCTGATGGGGCAGGAAAGCCCTGCCGCCCGCGCCGGCCAGATCGCCCGCCAGATGATGCTCTACGGCGGCCCGATCTCCAATCAGGAAATGATGGAACGGCTCGAGGGCATCACAATCGAGCGTCTCACCGATCTCGCCGGCCGGCTGTTCTTCGACACTGTGCCGACGCTTTCGGCAATCGGCCCGCTGGAGCAACTGGCACCGACGGAAGATATCGTCGCCTCGCTGTCCGCTCCCCTGCCGCAGTCGAAAACTGCAAGCCTCTGAGCCGCGTTCCATCTGCCGGGAGTGATCGATGCCAAAATCGGTTTTTCGATTCCTGTCGCGGCAGCCGGAGGCGGTGGAGCTCGAAAACGACCGCTATGCGCTGAGGCTTCCCCGCTATCAGGATTTCAACCAGTGGCACAAGCTGCGCTCCGCCAGCCGCAAATTCCTGGAGCCCTGGGAACCGACATGGCGTCGCGACGAGCTGACAGAGGGCGCCTATCGCGCCCGCGTCATCCGCGGCAAGCAGGAATACGCGTCCGGCCAGGCGATACCGCTGTTCCTGTTCCTGAAACCAGACATGGAACTGCTCGGCGGGATCACGATCGGCTATATCCGCCGCGGCGCGGCGCAGAGCTGCATGATCGGCTACTGGATGGGCGAGAAGCATGCCGGCCAAGGCCATATGTTCGCCGCACTTCAGTTGGTTATACCCTATATCTTCGCAGGGCTTGAGTTGCACCGTATCGAGGCAGCCTGTATTCCGGAGAACGCACGAAGCATTCGCCTGCTTGAGAAAGCCGGGTTTCAGCGGGAAGGCTATCTGCGCGGATACTTGAAAATAAACGGTCAGTGGCATGATCACGTGATGTATTCACTGCTTGCCGCCGATACGGATACAGGCAGGAAAACCGACAGCCGATGACCACGAACCGCATGCTGCCCAAATCACCGTCCGGCCGATTGATCGCGGTGATCGCAGCTCTTTTGCTGTCGATGCTTGCATTGGCTGCAGGCACTGCGCAGGCGGCGGAACCCGTGAAGATTTCCCGCGACGACACCGCGCTCGACTTAACGGCGACCACGGAAATCTATGCCAATCAGGGCGAGGCCTTCCAGGTCTCGACGGCCGCGGGCGCAGACGGCATCCGCCGACGCATCGAGGTGCGTGCCAGCTCCGAAAACCATCAGGGCGACTGGGCCGTCTTTGCGCTCGCCAATGTCTCGGAAGAACAGCTCGAGCGCGTCATCGTCGCTCCGCATTTCCGCCTCGTGAATTCCAAGCTTTTCTGGCCGGACCTCGGCTCGCAGCGCATCATGGCGATCACGCCGAGCGAGGGCTTTGCGCTCGACCGCCAGCCGAGCGACGAGGCCGACGTCTTCCGCATCACTCTGAACCCCGGCGCTGTCATCACCTTCGTCGCCGAGCTTGCGACGCCCGAGCTGCCGCAGATCTACCTGTGGGAGCCGGACGCCTACAAGGACACGATCAACGCCTTCACGCTCTACCGCGGCATCGTGCTCGGCATTGCCGGCCTTCTGGCCGTGTTCCTGACGATCCTCTTCGTGGTCAAGGGCACCTCTATGCTGCCGGCAACGGCGGCACTTGCCTGGGCGGTGCTCGGCTACATCTGCGTCGACTTCGGTTTCCTCGGCAAACTCGTCAGCGTCGCCTCGGCGGACCAACGAATATGGCGCGCCTGCGCGGAAGTGGCGCTGGCGTCGAGTTTCGTGATCTTCCTGTTCACCTATCTGAACCTCAACCGCTGGCACACACATCTCGGCTATGCGACGCTTGCCTGGGTGCTCGGCCTCGCTTTGCTCTTCGGTGTCGCGATCTATGATCCGTCGATCGCCTCCGGTATTGCGCGGCTCTCCTTCGCGCTGACGGCGACGATGGGCATCGTGCTCATCATCTATCTCGGCTTAAACCGCTACGACCGCGCCATCCTGCTGGTCCCTGCCTGGGCGCTGATCCTGGTGTGGATATTCGGGGCTTGGCTGACCGTTACCGGCCGGCTCGACAACGACATCATCCAGCCGGCGCTCGGCGGCGGCCTCGTCCTCATCGTTCTGCTGATCGGTTTTACGGTGATGCAGCACGCCTTTGCGGGCGGCGCCTTTCAGCAGGGTCTGTTTTCCGATCTCGAACGCCAGTCTCTGGCGCTGACCGGCTCCGGCGACATGGTGTGGGACTGGGACGTGGCGCGCGACCGCGTCGTCACCATTCCGGATGTTTCCATCAAGCTGGGCTTGTCGCCGGGAACCATGCACGGCGCAGCTCGCAACTGGCTGCCGCGGCTTCACCCGGACGATCGCGACCGATTCCGCGCGACGCTGGACGTGCTGCTCGAACATCGTCGCGGACGCCTGAACCACGAGTTCCGCATCCGCGCCGAGGACGGGCATTTCCATTGGCTGCTGATCCGCGCGCGGCCGGTGCTCGGCTCGAACGGCGAGATCATCCGCTGCGTCGGCACGATCGTAGACGTCACCGAGCAGAAGAATTCCGTCGAGCGGCTGCTGCATGATGCACTGCACGACAATCTCACTGGTCTGCCGAACCGCCAGCTCTTCATCGACCGCCTGCAATCGGTGCTGGCGCTTGCGCCCGGCGGCGAAACGCTCAGGCCGACGGTGATGGTGATAGATATCGACCGCTACAAGCTGGTGAACGATTCGCTTGGCGTCGCAGCCGGCGATAACATTCTGATCGCGCTGACCCGCCGCCTGCGTCGCCTGCTGAAGCCGCAGGATACGCTGGCGCGCATTGCGGGCGACCAGTTCGGTCTCATTCTCGTTTCAGAGCGCGATCCAGCGAAGGTCGCCGATTTTGCTGATGCCGTCAGCAAGGCGATCATGGTGCCGATCAACTTCGGCAATCGCGAAATTATTCTGACGGCCTCGACCGGTCTCGCCTCCTGGGTAGACCAGCAGGAAAACGCGGCCGGAATGCTGAGCGATGCCGAGCTCGCCATGTATCGTGCTAAGCGCGCCGGCGGCAACCGCGTCGAACCCTTCCGCCCCGCCTTCCGCGATTTCGGCGCCGACCGCCTGCAGCTCGAATCCGATCTCCGCCGCGCCATCGAGCGCAAGGAGCTCTCGATGGTCTACCAGCCGATCGCGCGGCTGGAGGATGTCGAGATTGCCGGATTCGAGGCGCTGATGCGCTGGGAGCATCCGAAGCGCGGCAACATCCCGCCGTCCGAATTCATCCCGATCGCCGAGGCGTCGGACATCATCGGACCGCTCGGCATGTTCGCGCTCGAACAGGCGACCAGCGACCTGATGGCCTGGCAGAACCAGACCGGCGAGCTGCCGATCTTCGTCTCGATCAACCTGTCGAGCGTGCAGCTCCTCAACAACGAACTCTATGACGACGTGCGCTCGGTTCTTTCGAAGACCCATTGTGAGCCGTCGCGCCTGAAGCTGGAGCTGACGGAATCCATGGTCATGGAAAATCCGGAACAGGCACGGCTTGTGCTGCAGAAGCTCAAGGAAGCTGGCCTCGGACTGGCGCTCGACGACTTCGGCACGGGCTACTCGTCGCTTGCCTATCTTACCCGCTTCCCCTTCGACACGATCAAGCTCGACAAAGCGCTCGTTCGCGATGACAGCGACAAGAAGGCGACCATCCTCAGGTCGGTCATCTCCATGGCGCGCGAGTTGGAGATGCAGGTGGTCGCCGAAGGCATCGAATCCAACGAGGATGCTATCGAACTCGCCAAGATGGGCTGCAGCTACGGGCAAAGCTACCTCTTCGGCCCGCCGATGGGCTCTGATTCCGTGCTGCGCCTTCTGAAGGAACGCTTTCCACTGACGAAGCGGGCTTAGGTCTTTTCAAATCAATGCTGGCGACTACCCCTCACCCCTGTCCTCTCCCCGAATGGAGAGGAAAGCCGAGATGCCCGCTATGTCGTCGATACAACCGAGAGCTTTGCGAGCGTTAACCGCATGCCCCTTCTTCCCGTCGGGGAGAAGGGGCCGCAAGCGGATGATGGGCTACGCCGCAGCCTTCCGCGACATCGCGGACGCGACCTGAATGAGCTTGTGCAGATATTCCAGCTTCGCGACGACGGCCCGCGATAGCACGAAGGGATAGGAATCCGGCTGGCCCATGCTGCGCTGAATGGCGTTGATCGCGACGCTGAGCGGAACCCAGGCGCTGACGAGCTGTTCAGCGCTTTCCGCCCTGTAGGGATTGAAATCCACTTCCGAGGCCATTTCCTCATGGCCGCGGGGATCGATGGCGATGCCGAAGGCGCGGGCCGTTTCCAGCGTATCAACGATGTGGAGGTAGTGCGCAAAGCACTCGGCAAAATCTTCCCACGGATGTGAGGATGCATAGGCGCTGATGAAGCTCTCCCGCCAGCCGAAGGGCGGACCGCTGACATAATGGCTCTGAAGGGCTGCGCCATAATCCTGTCGTTCGTCCCCGAAGACGGCGCGGAAGGCATCTAAGCCGTTCCTGTCCCGCACGAGCTTGTTCCAGACGAAGTGGCCGGCCTCATGGCGGAAGTGGCCGAGCAGCGTGCGGTAAGGCTCCTTCATCATGGTGCGCGCTTGCTCGCGGGTGGCGTCATCGGCTTCCGCCGCACGGATGGCGATCAGGCCTTCCTCGTGTCCGGTCATCGCCGGGAGGATATTGCCGTCGTTCTGAACCGTATCTTCGAGGAAATCGAAAACGAGGCCGCCGACGGGATCTTCCTCGCGATCCGGATGCGGCAGGTTCCAGCGCAGCAGCGAATAGAACAGATGGCGCTGCGCCTGGCTGATACGGCGCCAGCGGGCGATGCCGTCCTGGGTTCCGGTGTTCGGCACCAGCCGGTTGTGGCGGCAGGCGATGCAAAAATCATGGGCGTCCTCATCCGCAAGCAGCCAGTTGCAGATATCAAGACCGGCATTAGCGCAGAAGCGGATCCTGCGCTCCGGACGTGCGACGAGCTGCCACTGCATTTCATCGCGCGGCTCGAGCGCGTGCACGGAGAGATCATCCGGCAGGAAACCCAGGCGATGATTGCAGCGGACGCAATGGCGGTTGTCGAAGTGGACGACCTGGTCGCAATTATCGCAGGCGAAGAGCCTCATGATTACCTCGACGAATGGTGACGAACCAAAATGCCTGCTGCGCGCCACGCAACAGGCATTTCGGCGGCGCGCCATCTGGCACGCTTGCCGGAAGACAACGTCACGTTAACGAAATCGTTCCTGGATTAGATATCACGCATGTCCGGCTTCGGCGGAAAGCATGGCGGCCGTGATGCCCATGCCCGCGAGAGCGCGCTCGTATTTGTCGTCCAGATTGCGGTCGAAGATCAACGCCTCATTGGCCGCGCAGGTCAACCAGCCGTTGCTGGCAACTTCCATTTCTAGCTGGCCGGCACCCCAGGAGGAATAACCGAGCATCATCGTGGCCCTCTTCGGCCCGCCGCCCTTGGAAATCGCGCGGACGATGTCGAGCGTCGCCGTCAGGCAGATATCGTCGCTGATCGGGATGCTGGAGTCGCTTATATAGTCATCGGAATGCAACACGAAACCGCGGCCGCTTTCCACGGGACCGCCTGTTTGGATCGGGAAATCCCGGGCATGGTCCGGCAGGACTATCGGCTCCTGGTCGTTGACCATTTCGAGATGCAGCAGCACGTCCGTGAAGGTGAGGCTTTGGGCGCGGTTGATGATGAAGCCCATGGCACCGGCATCGGAATGGGCGCAGATATAGATGACCGTGCGGAAGAAGTTGCTATCTTCCATCCCCGGCATGGCAATCAGGAACTGCCCGTCGAAAAAGCCGCGTTCCCGTCTGTTTTTCAGCGTGGATAAGGACATACTTCCTCCTGCTGCCAGACCGTTACCAACAGCCCTATAAAAGAAACATGGGGCAATGCCGCAGATCAATCAACTGAAAATGAAGAATTAGATGGCCGAACTTCTGGCAGCGAAAGGCGATTTTCGATAAACCGTTGTTCCATGACGATTATTTTTCTCGGGTTTCGCCAGTTTCTGAACGCCACCATCTGCGCCGCCGCGCTGGCCGGTTCGCTTGGGCCGGCGCGCGCCGAGATGAGCGGCTGGATCGACAATGAGGGCGGCCGGATGCGGCTGATCGCGCTGCCGCCCGGCCGCGACGGCACGATGCGCGGTGCGCTGCAGATCGAGCCGAAGCCCGGCTGGATCACCTATTGGCGCGAGCCCGGCAACAGCGGAATACCGCCCCAGATCACGGTCGCGCCGGAAAGCGGCATCACGCTGACGGCAATCCGCTATCCCGTGCCAAAACATCTCGTCGACGGTAAGACAGACGACATCGCCTATGACGCGCCCGTTTCGCTGCCCCTGACCTTCTCGGCGAAAGACGCCTCCCGGTCGCTCGAACTGAAGGCGAGCGCGTTCATCGGCATCTGCAAGGATATCTGCATTCCGTTCCAGGCCGAATTCTCACTTCCCATCGCTGCCGCCAATCAGTCCCGGCCGGAAGAGGAAGCGATCCTCAGGAATGCCGAGGCCTCCCTGCCGGAAAAGCCGTCGTCGCAGTTCAAGGTGATCTCCCACAAGTTCTCTGAGGACATGAAAGAGCTCTGGCTGCAAGTTGCCTTGCCCGACGGCGGCGACACCGCACCGGAGGTAATCCTCACGGGGCCAAACGGATATGTCTTCACTAGGAAGCTGATGAGCAAGCGCGACGGAAAGAATTTTTCAACGTCGATTGCCGTCGATAAGCTGCCGAAGAACTATGAAATCGCCCGCAAAAGCTGGAGCGTTCTGATCATCGACGACGGCCGCGCCATGGAGACGCCGCTTGCCTTTGACTGATCGGCTTTTATAGTCGGCGGCAACCCCGCAGCTGCCCCCACCGCAATTGTAAACACCAAGGAGAATCCTATGACCATCGCGATCGGCGATAAGCTTCCTGCAGCCACATTCAAGGAAAAGACGGCCGACGGACCAGTCGAGGTTTCGACGGATCAGCTCTTCAAAGGCAAGCGTGTCGTGCTTTTCGCCGTACCCGGCGCCTTCACGCCGACCTGCTCGCTAAACCATCTGCCGGGCTATCTCGAAAACCGCGATTCCATCCTCGCCAAGGGCGTCGACGATATCGCCGTTCTCTCCGTCAACGACTGGCACGTCATGGGCGCCTGGGCCGAACAGTCCGGCGGCATGGGCAAGATCCACTTCCTCGCCGACTGGGACGCCGGCTTCACCAAGGCGCTCGGCCTGGACACTGACCTTTCCGCCGGCGGCCTTGGGGTGCGCTCAAAGCGCTATTCGATGCTTGTCGAAGACGGCGTCGTGAAATCGCTGAACGTCGAGGAGAGCCCCGGCCAAGCCACGATCTCAGGTGCGGCCACGATGATAGAGCAGCTCTGAGACGGCCACAGAGAAGGTGTGGAGAGGCGGCCGAACCCAGCCGCCTCAGACCGGTAGATTATTGTATTTTCGTAGATTTTTGTCGACCAGGAATTCCGGCAGGAAACGACGCATGAGGCTGACTTGGCCCGCCAGTTTTCCCGCGGTGTAGCGCCTTTTCGGCGCGGGATCAGCGGCGGCTTTCACGACGGCTTCTGCCACAACTTCGGGGGCGTCGCCGGTTTCCACGCCGCTCCGCATTTGTCCCTCCATCTGAGCGCGAACCGTGTCGTAAACGGGCAGTAACCGATCGGGCCTAGTGAGGTTTTCTTCAAACGACGTGCGGGTGAAGCCAGGCTCGACAAGCACAACCCGAATGCCGAACGTGCGCAGTTCATGATCGAGCGATTCCGAATATCCTTCGATCGCATGCTTGGTCGATGCGTAAAGAGCATTATAGGGCGACGGAATAAGGCCCAGGATGGAACTCATATTGATGATTCTGCCCATGCGTTGGCGTCTCATGACCGGCAACACCGCATTTGTCACGCGGAGAACGCCGAAGACATTCACATTGAACAAGGCTTGAGCCTGCGCAGGTGAGGATTCCTCGGCGCCGCCGAGCAAGCCAATGCCGGCATTGTTGACGAGCAAATCGATGCGTCCAGCTCTGCTTACAATCTCATCCACGATCTTCTGAACAGAAGCGTCATCGGTCACATCGCAGATCAACATCGTAACACCGTCTACCGTTTCGGCTACCGCTTTTCGGCTGGTTCCGAACACGCGATAGCCGGCGCGCTTCAGGGCTTTGGCCGTAGCCAGCCCAATGCCTGATGATGCGCCTGTGACCAAGGCTATGCCGCGTTCCGTATTGCTCATGTAACTTCAATTCTCCTGTTACGGGGTGGACTGTTTGTCACTATAGTGTTAGTATCATTTCGAAAGTAAGTCACTATCAAAATGATATGAATGATCAGAATCTTTTAGATGAACCGTGCCCCATCGCGCGCAGCCTGGCATTGGTCGGCGACGCGTGGAGCATCTTGATCCTCAGGGACGCGAATGCAGGGCTCACTCGTTTTGACGAGTTCCGCAAAAGTCTCGGCATTGCACCCACGATCCTGACACGTCGTCTCGCCATGCTGACGGAGGAAGGTTTGCTAGAAAAGCGGCGCTACTTGGAGCGGCCCCCACGGGAAGAATACGTGCTGACGGCTGCCGGACTCGACTTTCTACCGGTGCTCTTCATGATCGGCGCATGGGGACGCAAGCACCGTGGCGGTGGCAAACTGACACGGTTCCTCGACGCTGAAACTGGAACGGAGATTGAGCCCGTCGCCGTTGATGGCGTTACCAGCGCAAGGATTGGAACTCGGGCGATACGCATTGTTAAACCTGAATGATTCAGGAATGCTCGCAGGAAGATCCTCCCCCTGCCACTAGGCCGATTATGGCGCCTTCGTGAGGTCAGTAACGCAGATTGCATGCGTCTTTTGCTAAACGAAGGCCCCCCATTGCGGCAGGCTGACCGGGAAGCACCGGAGAGTCGGCCTAACGCCCGTGCGGTTTAACAGAATCGCAGAGTTGGCAAGCAACCGGCGCCCATCAGCATCATCGGAACGGACAATGGCTAACAGATCAACATCGCTAAATGCGTCAGTGGTCCCTCGACCATAGCTTTCTCCGAGAAAGGGCACGTGTCCTAATCTGAGCGATCAAAGCGCTCTCGTCCATGAGCCCTCCTCCCGCGGAATTTCCGGCTAAAAAAGCGACATTGTCTAGGGCTGATTGGTTGCAACATGACAAGGACAAGCCTTTTTTCTTCCAGTCCGCATTGGTATCCGCGCTTTTGTTTTTGCCGGCTTGCCATTGCCGTCAATTTGCCATATTCGTTATAACATAACTGGTAATGTTATTACATTTCTGAAGCGTCACCTATGAAGAGATTGCCTTTCGCCTCCGGTCTGCTCTTGCCCTCTGCTGTGTCCCGCGTCGCCTGCGTGCTCGTTCTCGTCGGGGCACTCTGGACGGCGATCCATTGGGCAATCGTCCTGCCATGAGCGGCGCGCTGATCACCCTCGACAACCTGACCGTCGCCTATGATCGTCACCCAGCGGTGCATCATGTTTCCGGCTCCATTCTCGCAGGCAGTCTGACGGCGATCGCGGGGCCGAACGGTGCAGGGAAATCGACGCTTCTGAAAGCCATTATGGGCGAGCTGCGGCCCGCCGAGGGGCGGATTTCCCATAGGCTGCAACGCACGGATTTCGGCTACCTGCCGCAGGCGGCCGAAATCAACCGGCGCTTTCCGATCTCGGTCTTCGACGCCGTGCTGCTTGGCGCTTGGCGTAGCAGCGGCGCCTTCGGGCGCGTCTTGGCGCATGAGACCGGCAAGGCTCGCGAAGCGCTTTCCGCAGTCGGGCTCGAAGGTTTCGAGAAACGCCATATCGGTTCGCTGTCGGCCGGGCAGTTCCAACGCGTGCTTTTTGCCCGGCTGTTGCTGCAGGATGCCAAGCTCATCCTGCTCGACGAGCCGTTCACAGCCATCGATGCCCGCACGACAAAGGACCTGCTCGATATCGTCGCGCGCTGGCACGGCGACGGGCGGACCGTCATTGCGGTGCTTCACGACTTCGACCAAGTGCGGGCGCATTTCCCGGAGACGCTGCTGATCGCGCGGACGCTGATCGGCTGGGGGCCGACCGGCGACGTCATGTCGCCCGCCAATCTTCACAAGGCGCGCGCCATGGCCGAGCGCTGGGACGAAGATGCGAGAGCCTGCGAGCATGCGGCATGACGGCCTACGACATCTTCCTCGCGCCGTTTGCGGATTACGGTTTCATGCGCCGCGCGCTCGTCGCCTGCCTCTGCCTCGGTCTCGGCGCCGGCCCGATCGGCGTCTTCCTGATGCTACGGCGCATGAGCCTGATGGGCGATGCGATGAGCCACGCCGTGCTGCCGGGTGCGGCGATCGGCTACCTCGTTGCGGGATCGCTGTCGCTGACCGCCATGGGCATCGGCGGCCTTATCGCCGGGCTCTCCGTCGCGCTGCTTTCCGGCATCGTCAGCCGGACCACGGTGCTGCAGGAGGATGCCAGCTTCGCAAGTTTCTACCTCGCGTCGCTGGCGCTCGGCGTGCTGATCGTTTCGCTGCGCGGATCGAATATCGACCTGCTGCATGTGCTCTTCGGCACCATTCTGGCGATCGACGCTCCGTCCCTCGTCCAGATCGGCGCGATCACCTCGACCACGCTCGTCGTTCTCGCCGCGATCTACCGGCCGCTGGTGGCCGAATGCTTCGACCCGGGGTTCCTCAAAGCCGTCGGCGGCCGGGGACCTGTCTATCATGTGCTTTTCCTGCTGCTCGTCGTGCTCAACCTCGTCGCCAGCTTCCAGGCGCTTGGCACGCTGATGGCCGTCGGATTGATGATGCTGCCGGCGGTAATTGCGCAGCTCTGGTCGCGCAGCCTGCCGTCGATGATGGCGATCGCGGTGATTAGCGCCACCTTCTCCGGCTATCTCGGGCTTATCGCCTCCTACCATCTCGAGCTCGCCTCCGGTCCGACCATCATCATGACGGCGGCGGCGATCTACGGGCTTTCCATCCTCTTCGCGCCGTCGGGCCTTGCCCGGCGCCTCTTTCCGCGCCCGCGTCTTACGGGCTGAACTCAAGGAGACTTCGATGATTTCCCGCAGACTGCTTCTTTCCGCGGCCCTTCCCGCGATGATCGCCTTTTCGTCCGCACCAGCCTCCGCCGAAGCCCTGAAGGTAGTTGCCTCCTTCACCGTGCTTGCCGATGTCGTCAGCCAAGTCGGCGGCGACCACGTGAACGTCACGAGCCTCGTCGGCCCGAATGGCGACCCCCATGAGTTCGAGCCGTCGCCTGCCGACGCCAAGCATCTGAAGGCCGCGCAGGTAACCTTCGTCAGCGGCGAAGGCCTGGAGGGCTGGATGGACCGGCTGATTTCCGCTTCCGGCTACAAGGGGACGCCGGTCACCGTCTCCGACGGCATCAAGACCCGCACGATGGAGGAGGACGGCAAGACCGTCACCGATCCCCACATCTGGAACAGTCCGGTCAACGTGAAGGTCTGGGTCGCCAATATCGAGAAGGCGCTATCGGCCGCCGATCCGGCGGACGCCAGCATCTTCAAGGCCAATGCTGAGCGCTACACGAAGACGCTCGACGCGCTTGACGCCTATGCCCATTCCAAATTCGACACGGTTCCGGACGACCGGCGCAAAGTGCTGACGAGCCACGACGCCTTCGGCTATTTCGGCCGCGAGTACAATGTCAGCTTCCTAGCGCCGCTGGGCATGTCAACTGAAACGGAGGCGTCTGCCGCAGACGTCACCAAACTGATCGAGCAGATCAAGGCCGAACACGTGAAGAGCTATTTCTTCGAAAACTCGAACGATCCCCGACTCGTCAGGCAGGTCGCACAGGCAACAGGTGCGGAACCCGGCGGCGAGCTCTATGTCGAGTCGCTTTCGGATGCGAAGGGACCGGCGCCGACCTACGAGAAGATGTTCCGATACAATGTCGACCAGATCGCCGCGGCGATGGCAAAGTCGAGCTGATTGGCCCTACGGCTTCCCTCAGAGATTGAAATCAAAGACCAGGAGGCCGGCAAGGCCTCCGTCCGTCGAGGAGACGATGCGCTCGCCGACGGCCACATGCTCGGGATGCACGAGATAGGCATCCCGCGCCTCGACATTTTCGAAGGTTACCACGAAGCCGTCGACGAAGCCGCCATGCAGCCCTTCCGGCGAGACGTTTGGGCCATATCTGAGATCGAGGATGCCCGGGATCACCTGCTTCAGCGCCACGACCGATTCGAGCAACGCCTGCTTCTCCTCGCCCGTCATAGCAGCCTTCAGCCGCAGCAATACGCAATGCAGGATCATATGTTGGTCTCCTATGGCGTTGCCGGCAGAATAGAGGGAACGAGGCAGAGGGCAAGGGGATTGCGGTGACTTCCCGACGGCTCTACTTGAAACCAAGTCCGGCTCCTCCACCTTTCCTAACTGGTGCCAATTACGAACGCGGGAGCGCTGCGAGCGAGCCTGCTGGCCACAGATCATTCAACAGAGCACATTGCCCTGCTGTTCGTCCGCCTTGACCGGCAGCCTTGAAGAATTCGAGGCCTCCCCCTTCGTTTTCAATTGAAGGGAGATGGAAATGGCAAAGGTCGTTTGCGTCCTCTATGACGATCCGGTCGATGGATATCCGAGCGCCTACGCGCGGGATGGCCTGCCGAAACTCGAACACTATCCCGGCGGCCAGACGCTTCCCACCCCGAAGGCCATCGATTTTCAGCCGGGCGCCCTGTTGGGGAGCGTCTCCGGCGAACTGGGCTTGAGGAAGTTTCTCGAAAGCCAGGGGCACAATCTGGTCGTGACCTCGGACAAGGACGGTCCCGGCAGCGTCTTCGAACGCGAGCTTGCCGACGCCGAGATCGTGATCTCCCAGCCTTTTTGGCCGGCCTACCTGACCGCCGAGCGGATCGCGAAGGCGGCAAAGCTGAAGCTGGCGATCACTGCCGGCATCGGCTCCGACCATGTCGATCTCCAGGCCGCGATGGACCGCGGCATCACTGTCGCAGAGGTGACCTACTGCAACTCAATCAGCGTATCCGAACATGTTGTCATGATGATCCTCAGCCTCGCGCGAAACTATATCCCCTCCTATCAGTGGGTCGTGAAAGGCGGCTGGAACATCGCCGACTGCGTCGCGCGCTCTTACGATGTCGAGGGAATGGAGATCGGCACGGTGGGTGCCGGGCGGATCGGCAGCGCGGTGCTTCGCCGGCTGAAGCCGTTCGACGTCAAGCTGCACTATACCGACCGCCACCGGCTTCCCGATGCAGTCGAGAAGGAACTCGGCGTTACCTTCCACAAGACGCCAGCTGAGATGGTACCTGTCTGCGATGTCGTCACGATCAACGCGCCGCTGCATCCGGAGACGGAAAACCTCTTCGACGAAGCGATGATCGCCAAGATGAAACGCGGCGCCTACCTGGTGAACACAGCGCGCGGCAAGATCTGCAATCGCGATGCCGTCGCGCGGGCGCTCGAGAGCGGCCAGCTCGCCGGTTATGCCGGCGACGTGTGGTTCCCGCAGCCAGCACCGAAAGACCATCCTTGGCGGTCGATGCCGCATCACGGCATGACTCCGCATATTTCGGGCTCGTCGCTCTCCGCCCAGGCGCGCTACGCCGCTGGCACGCGGGAAATCCTCGAATGCTGGTTCGAAGGCAAGCCGATCCGCGAGGAATATCTGATCGTCGACGGCGGCAAACTCGCCGGCGCCGGTGCTCACTCCTACAGCGCCGGAGACGCGACGCGCGGGTCTGAAGAGGCGGCGCGATTCAAGAGCTGAAGGCGCCCGGTTTCTCGGAAGGCTCAAGGGCTCTCGTTGCCTGCGGTATCCTGCGTTCAGCGGGTGCTGGCACGGCAGGATGGCCCAACGGTTTTGGTCGGGCATTCCTCCGCCGGGATGATCGTAACTGAAGCCGGCATGCATTGGAACGTGTCGTGCACTCGTTTATGTCGCAGCGCGGGCGCCTGATGCGGGCGAGGCTCATGTCGCACTGGCCAAGACATTTCCCACGCCACCGGCCTCCGCAGGCATCGTTTTCGGTGGTGACGAAGGGCGCCTTAGCGAGGCGGCAGTCCTGCATGATTTCGCAGGCGACCTACCGGAAGCAAGGGCGAAGATGCTTTATGCAGTCCAGGAGCCATTCAAAAAGGCTCCCCTTACGGGCAAGACCTCCCAGGCGGCTTGGCGTTCGAAGCCAAGCCGGTATGCCGTTTCGACGAAAGATCGCACGATCAATCCAGACCTCGAATGCTTCATGGCCAAGCGCATGGGAGCCAAGACCATCGAACTGTAGGCCGGCCACCTCTCGCTGCTCGCCCATCCCGATGAGATCACCCAACTGATCATCGAGGCGGCGGGATGGCACACGCGATGGAACCCCTCCCTAATGCACGCCAAGGAACTGCTTGAGTTCGGCGGTCTTCGGGTTGGCGAAGACTTCTTCCGGCGGGCCGATTTCGTGGACGCGGCCCTGGTGCATGAAGACGACCCGGCTGCAGACGTCGCGGGCGAATTTCATCTCGTGCGTCACCATCAGCAATGTCATGCCCTCGGAGGCAAGCTCGCGCACGACAGCGAGAACCTCGGCGACGAGTTCCGGGTCGAGCGCGGAGGTGATCTCGTCGCACAGCAGCGCGATCGGCTGCATGGCAAGCGCCCGGGCAATCGCGACACGCTGCTGCTGGCCGCCGGAAAGCTCGTCGGGATAGGCATCGAACTTGTGGCCGAGACCGACGCGGTCGAGCATCTTGCGGGCGACCGCTTCAGCCTTAGCCTTCGGCGTCTTCTTGACGACCGACTGCGACAGCATGACATTGCCGCCGGCCGTCAGGTGGGGGAAGAGATTGAACTGCTGGAAGATCATGCCGACCTTCAGCCTGAGCGCCTTCAGATGCAGTTCGTCGTCCAGAAGCTGGGCGCCGGCTACCGAGATCGAGCCTTGGGTGATGGTCTCGAGGCCGTTGATGCAGCGCAGCAGCGTTGATTTTCCCGAACCGCTTTTGCCGATGATGGCAATGACCTCGCCCGGCTCCACATCCAGGTTGATGCCCTTCAGCACTTCGTTCGTGCCGTAGCTCTTGCGGACTTCAGTGATTTCGATGAGCGACATTGAGCTTCCTTTCGAGGATCTGGCTGCTCTTCGATAGAGGCCAGCAAAGCGCAAAATAGATAAGAGCGACGAGCCCGTAGACAGTGAAGGGCTGGAAGGTGGCATTGGTGACGACGGTGCCTGCCTTCGATAGTTCGACGAATCCTATGATCGAAGTGAGCGCCGTTCCCTTGACGACCTGGACGGAGAAGCCGACAGTCGGCGGCACGGCGACCCTCAGCGCCTGCGGTAGGATGACGTAGCGCATCTGCTGCAGCCTCCCCATGCCGAGGCTGGCGGAGGCTTCCCATTGGCCTTTCGCAACCGCTTCGACGCAGCCGCGCCAGATTTCGGCGAGGAAGGCAGCGGTCCAGAGGATCAATGCCAAGCCGGCGGCAAGCCATGCCGGCACGTCGATGCCGAAAAGGCCGAGACCGAAGAAGGCGATGAAGAGCTGCATCAGGAGTGGCGTGCCTTGAAAAAGCTCGATGTAGTATTTTGCAAGCGCCCGCAGCGACTTCCGCTTGCTGATGCGCAGGAAGAGCAGGCCGAGCCCGACCGCGCCGCCCCCGATGAAGGAAACGAGCGAGAGCAGAACCGTCCAGCGCGTGGCGAGCAGCAGGTTGCGCAGGATATCCCAAAGTGTGAACTCGATCATCGGACAAGCCTCCTCGGGAAGATGAACCCGCCGGCCACCACCAGCAGCTGCCGGAGCAGGATCGCCAGCGCCAGATAGATGGCCGTCGAGACGATGTAGGCTTCGAAGGCGCGGAAGGTTCGCGACTGGATGAAGTTGGCGGCAAAGGTCAGGTCCTCGGCGGCGATCTGCGACACGACGGAGGAGCCGAGCATGACGATCACCACCTGCGAGGAGAGTGCCGGCCAGATGCGCTGGAGCGACGGCACGAGAACGACATGTCGGAAGGTTTCGAACGGCGTCATGGCGAGGCTTGCGCCTGCCTCGAACTGCCCCTTCGGCGTCGCCTGGATGCCGGCGCGGATGATCTCGCAGCTATAGGCCCCGAGGTTGACGATCATGGCAAGATTGGCGGCCGTCAGCTCGGAAAGCTGCAGACCGAGCGACGGCAGGCCGAAGAAGATGAAGAAGAGCTGGATCAGGAACGGCGTATTGCGGATCAGCTCGACATAGGCCGCAACGACGGGCTTCAGCCAAGCCGGGCCGAGAGCGCGCACCCAGGCACAGAAGGTGCCGAGCAAAATGCCAAGCACGCCGCCGATCGAGATCAGCTCGATGGTGATCACGATGCCCTTGACGATCTGCGGGTAATATTGAAGCAGCCAACCGAATTCGAAATGGTAGCTCAAGACACTGTCCCCTCTTTGAATACCGACGAGTGGTCACCCCCGCGGCGCGGGGATGACCATGCTGGACGGGTTTTAGAGGTCTTTCGGGAGGTCGGCGCCGAGCCACTTCTTGGCAATGGCGTTCAGCGAACCATCGGTCTTGGCGGCGGCGATGATGCCGTTCACCTTTTCGAGAAGCGCAGGCTGCTCCTTGCTGAGGCCGATGTAGCAGGGCGAGTTCTTGATCAGGAACTTCAGTTCGGGCCGCTTCGGGGGGTTCTTGGCAAGGATGGCGGCGGCAACGACGTTGCCGGTTGCAACAGCCTCGACTTGGCCGGAGAGGAAGGCGGAAATCGTGCCGTTGTTATCCTCGTAGCGCTTGATCGTGACATCGGCAGACGCGATCTTCGTCAGTTCGAGGTCTTCGACGGCGCCGCGGGTGACGCCGATCGTCTTGCCGGCAAGATCCTCCACCTTCGCGACGGAAAGATCGCCTGGCGCGAACACGCCGTTATAGAAGGGAGCATAGGCCGTGGAGAAATCGATGACCTTTTCGCGGTCCGGATTCTTGCCGAGGCTGGAAATAACCAGGTCGACCTTGTTCGTCTGCAGATAGGGAATGCGGTTGGCGCTGGTGACCGGCACGAGCTCGGTTTTGACGCCGAGTTTTTCGGCAATCAGATTGGCCATGTCGATGTCATAGCCCATCGGCGCCATATCGGTACCGACGCTGCCGAAGGGCGGAAAATCCTGCGGGACGGCGACGCGCAGCGTACCGCGCGCGGTGATGTCGGCAAGCGCATCGGCATGGGAAGCGGAACCGAAGCCGACAGCGGCTGCGAGCGTTGCGATTGCAAAGAATGTTCTTCTTGTCAGCATGTGTTCATTTCTCCTTTGAAGTTGCGGTTTTTCGTGTGCCTGAGGGTCGGGAAGACACGGTCCTGGGAGGGAGCGACAGGGAGCTGCGCAATTCCGACAGTGGGTCCGGGCGGGTCGTGAGGTCCAGGCCCGTTTCCACCTCGTCCAGATGTTCGACGGAGAGCTCGGCGGCCTTGACGAAATCGCCTGCTGCCATGGCCCCGAAGATGCGGCAGTGCCCCTCATGAGATTGCACTGCGTGAAATTCCGACTGATAGAGCATCGAAATCAGGATTGTCCTGGCAGTGAGATCGCGCAGGATGTCGACAAGGATCGGGTTGCCGCCGAGTTCGGCGATGCGGATATGGAAGTCGCCCATGAGGCAGGTCAGGCGCTGGCGGTCGCCTGCAGCCATCGCAGCCTTTTCCTCCTCCAGGTGGGAGACGAGAACCGTGCGGCCTTCGTCCGTCAGCGCGCGCATGCCACGCAGCAGGCCGGATTCGATAGCGCGCCTTGCCTCGTAGACGGTCATCGCCTCTTCGGCGGACGGCTCGACCACAAACCAGCCTCGCCGGGGGCTCACGGTGACGATGCCGCGCGTTTCGAGCCTCATCATCGCCTCGCGCACACGGGTGCGCGAAACGCCGAAGACTGACGCCAGCTGGTTTTCGCTCAGCCGCGTGCCGGGCCGGATCCGGGCGGAAAGAATGCCCGAAACGATGGCCTCTTCTATGTTGCTCTGTGTGCTTTCGGATGTATGGCTATCTTGCATACAAGACGGGTAAGCAAGCCATATGCCAATTTTCGCAAATGCTTCATTTACAACGGCTTTCCCACCTGGACCGCGAACCAGTCCGTTGCAATGCCCACAATTTAAGCAGTTTCACATTCTGAATAACGACGAGGCGTCGATATCGGAGGCAACCCGCGCTGACAGCTACTCAATGTCCAGCAGGAGCGGCCGATGGTCGGACACTTCCGGTTCCCCGACGACGTCGAAGCTCAAGACGCCGACTTCAGGCGTCACCAGCATATAGTCCGCAAAGCGCTCGTCTTTAGTATAGTGCGATGTTCTCGTATCCGTGAAGCCGCGGGAAGTGACGAGATCGGTCAGTCCGAGTCCACCCAGCACATCGAACATGACGCTTCCTGGCAGCACGTTGAAGTCGCCGCAGACGACGAGACGCTCGCCCTTGCGCCAGGTCTGCCCGATCAGGCTGACCAGCGCATCGGCTTGACCGCGGCGTGCGGGCGTATCGCCCTTGCCGGCCATGTCACGCAGGCCATGCAGGTGGGCGATCGTGATCGCTTGATGGGCCCCATAGTCGAAAAGGCGAATGGCATGAGCGTTGCGGGCGCGCGGATGCTCTCCGTAGCTATCTGCTGAGAAATCGCCATGGACGAAATCCACCGCGTGGCCGATGACCGCAACCGACCGACGCACGAACGTCGCAATACCGAATTCCGAAGGCACGCGGTTTTCGTCATCAAAAAGCTCGCCTCTCGCCGTCGGGGCGAAGAAGGCGTCATGCTCCGGAAGAACTGCCTTGATCTCCTCGAAGAGGTTGGCGCGCTGCGGCAGGATGTGGCTGCCATCGCGATATTCCAGCCAGTCGCTCTTGACGGTGACGGAACGGGTGACCTCCTGGAGGCAGAGCACGTCCGCCTCAGCAGCTCGGAGATAGTCCATCAGCGGCCGATGCAGCTTGCCGCCCCAGGCATTCAGCGAAATGATGCGCAATATCGCCTCCCCGGAGTTGCCGCCCTACCGCTTCTTGAACGGCGCCATGCCCATGCGCGCCAGTTCATCGGCACGCTCGTTTTCCGGATGGCCGGCATGGCCCTTGATCCAGTGGAGCGTCACTTTATGCTTGTTGCGGGCTTCCTCCAGCGCCTGCCAGAGCTCGGCATTCTTCACCGGTTTCTTGTCCGCGGTCTTCCAGCCGTTTTTCTTCCAGCCGAAAATCCACTTGGAAATCCCGTCCTTGACGTAGGCGCTGTCGGTATAGAGGTCGACCTCGCAGGGTGTCTTCAGCGCCGAGAGCGCCGAAATCGCCGCCATCAACTCCATGCGGTTGTTGGTTGTCTCCGCCTCGCCGCCGGAGAGCTCCTTTTCAATGTCGCCATAACGAAGGATCGCGCCCCAACCGCCAGGACCGGGATTGCCCGAGCACGCGCCGTCGGTGAAAATCTCGACGTGCTTCATGCCGAAAGCCCGTATTCGGCAGCCGATGCGACCTGCCGGTGGAAGCGCAGCTTGCGCAGATATTCGAGCGGGTCCTTCTTGGTGACCATTGCGCCTTCCGGCGTCGTCAGCCAGTCATAGAGGCGGGTCAGGAAGAAACGGAGCGCAGAACCACGCGCAAGCACAGGAAGCGCTGCAAGTTCGCCACTGTTGAGCGGCCGAACACTCCGGTAGCCTTCCAACATGGCAGTGCCCTTGGTGATGTTGTAGGCGCCGTCCTTTTCAAAGCACCACGCGTTGAGAATGATCGAGACGTCGTAGGCAAGCAGATCGTTGCAGGCGAAATAGAAATCGATCAGGCCGGACAGCTCATCGCCGAGGAAGAAGACATTGTCGGGGAAGAGATCGGCATGAATGACGCCGGCCGGAAGGTCCTTCGGCCAGTGGGCGGAGAGGAAATCGATCTCGCCCCTGATTTCGGCGGACAAGCCCTTCTCGACTTCGTCGGCGCGCACCTCGGACTTATCCCAAAGCAGCTTCCAACCGTCCAGCGACAGCGCGTTCGGCCGCTTCAGTTCGAAACCTTCGCCGGCGATATGCATCTGCGCCAGGGCCTTGCCGACTTCGCGGCAATGTTTGGCTTCGGGCTTCCTCAGCCACATGCCTTCGAGGAAGGAAATGAGCGCTGCCGGACGATCTGAAAGCGTGCCGAGCAGCGCACCATCCTTGCGCGGCAGCGGCAGCGGGCAGGACACGCCGCGGGCGGCGAGATGCTGCATCAGGCCGAGGAAGAACGGCAGGTCGGCCTTTTCGACGCGTTTTTCGTAGAGCGTCAGGATCAGAGGATTCTTGGTGGTGTGCAGCAGGAAGTTGGAATTTTCGACGCCTTCCGCAATTCCCTTGTAGGAAAGCAGGGTGCCGGCATCATACTCCGTCAAAAACCACTTCAAATCGTCTTCTGAAATATCGGTATAGACTGCCAAGGAGGGCTCTCACATTAAGTACGCTAAGGGGAGTGGTGAAGCGCATGGGGATACCCCCCTCTGTCACTTCGTGACTTCTCCCCCACAAGGGGGGAGATTGGAAGCATGCGTCTTGCCTTGCAATCTATCGTTTTCGTCGCGATTGCCCGAGACGGTGCTAGAGCCGATGTCCCCCTTTGTGGGGGAGATGCCCGGCACGGCAGAGGAGGGTAAGCGGCACGCTCCAAGCCCCTAATCCCCGTTCACAAAAGCCATGTCGGCCGTCGTCAGCTCGATGTTGCGCAGTTCCCGGTTGACTAGGAAATGCTCGTTTTCCTGGACGGTCTCCGCAAGCTCCACCCTGGCGTCGAAACGCGCCTGGAAGGCCTCGATGATCTCGTTGACGATCACTTCCGGCGCGGAGGCACCGGCGGATAGGCCAAGCGTCGAAATCGCACCGATGTCGTTCCAGTCCAGTTCAGCGGCGCGCTGCACGAGGATCGACTTCTTTGCCCCTGCCCTCAGCGCGACTTCGACAAGGCGCTTGGAGTTAGAGGAATTCGGCGCACCGACGATGATGAAGAGGTCGCAGCCGGGTGCGGCCTGCTTGACCACTTCCTGGCGGTTGGTCGTGGCATAGCAGATCGAATCGGCGGCAGGCGCGGTCAGCTTCGGGAAACGTTGCTCGAGACGCGCAATCACGCCGGCCGTGTCGTCGACCGAGAGCGTCGTCTGGGTCACGTAGCCCAGATTGTCGGGATCGGCAGGCTGATAGGCATCGGCGTCTTCGACCGTCTCGATCAGCGAGACCGAGCCCTCGGGAAGCTGACCCATCGTGCCGATGACTTCCGGATGACCGGCATGGCCGATCAGCACGACATGGCGGCCGAGGCGATTATGCCGCATCGCCTGCTTGTGAACCTTGGAAACCAGCGGACAGGTGGCATCGAGATAGAAAAGATTGCGGGCGTTCGCATCTTCCGGAACGGACTTCGGGACGCCGTGCGCGGAAAAAACGACGGGCTGGGCGCGGTGCTCTGCCGGAATTTCATCGAGTTCTTCGACGAAGACAGCGCCCTTGGCCTCCAGTCCCTCGACGACGTAGCGGTTATGGACGATCTCGTGGCGGACATAGACGGGGGCGCCATAGGATTTCAGCGCCAGCACGACGATCTGGATGGCGCGGTCGACGCCGGCGCAGAAGCCGCGCGGTCCGCAAAGCCTGATCTTCAATGGAGGTTTCGCCGCTATGTTCATGTCACGTCCGGTCATCTGGGATAGGGCTGTCTAGCCCAATATAAGAAGGAATTGAAGCGATACTATTGCGAGGCCGGCTTGCCGCGCCCGCGGTACCACGAGATCGCGACGATCACGACTAGCACCGCCGCCAGGCCATACCAAGTAAAGGCATATTGCAGGTGGTTGTTCGGCAGGTCGACGTCGGTGACGCCGCCGATCGGCAGGCCTTTCGGGTTGGGCGCCGAATCGGCATCGACGAAGAAGGGCAAGACGCTTGCCTTGTTGAGACCGGTGCTTGCGGCCATCACGTCGAGGTCTTTCCAGTAGAAGATGTTCTTAGCGACATCGTTGTCCGGTACGAGCCACGAAGGCTTTCCAGGCAGCTTGTTGCGCGCCAGGCCGGTGACCGTCTGCTCTCCGGTCAGTTGGCCCTGCATGCGCATTTCCGGCTCCTTGTTCTCAAAAGGAACGAAGCCGCGATTGACGAAGAGGTAGTGCCCGCCGGCAAGCTCAAGCGGGGTGTAGATGTAATAGCCCGTCTGGCCGCGCCAGGTGGCGAAGAAGTGTCGCTCCTTGTTGTTGACATAACGGCCGGTTGTTGTGACGGGCCGGTATTCGATGTCGTCGCCCGAGGCAAGCATCCGCTCGATATCGGCGAGCGACACCGGCGCCGAGGCGCGGCGCTGCGCAATATCGGCGATCAGCCCCTCCTTCCAATGCAGGCGCTCCATCTGCCAGGTGCCGAGCGAAACGAGAACGGCGAGAGCAATCAGCACGGCAATGCCGGTGAAGACCGGCAGCCTGCGGCGCGCAGCCACGGCATGGATATCAGTCACTGGAAATGCGTCCTTCACGGGCATTGTGGCGGTATTGCATGGCGATCAGGATGCCCTTGCACCAGCGTAGCGCAACCAGCGAAAGAGCGATCGTCAACGGACCGAACAGCAGAATGTGTAGCCAGATCGGCGGCGAATAGTTCACCTCCAGCCAGAGCACGGAGCCGATGATGATGAAGCCGACGATGAGAATGACGAAGACGGCAGGGCCATCGCCCGAATCGGCAAAGGAATAATCGAGGCCGCAGGCGGCACAGCGTGGCTTCACCGCGAGCACGCCATCGAACAATTTTCCCTGTCCGCAGCGCGGGCAGCAGCCCCGCATCCCGGTCCTTACGGGATCCACAGGGGGAAAATGTGCACTGTCTTCGCTCATCGCCTTCCTTTCGGCTGGAGATCATTTTCAGCCGCGCCTTAACTCTCCCATAAAGTATCTGCAGGACGAAAGGAAATAGCTGCGCGATTTCGCCTCAGCGATTCGCGCCAAACAGAAGAAGACGCCGATGAGCAACGAGAACCCTGCAGGCCAGATCGTGATCCTGAACGGGGCGCCGCGAAGCGGCAAGACGACGATCGCGAGAGCCATTCAACAGCAGTTCGAAGGACCATGGATGAACCTCGGCGTCGACGTCTACAATGCCGCGACGCCGGCCCGCTACCTGCCGGGCATTGGCCTCCGCCCCGGCGGCGAGCGCCCCGATCTTGAGGAGCTGGTGCCGTTCTTCTACGCGGCACTCTACGAGTCCATCGCCATCCATGCCGGGCTCGGGCTGAATGTCGTCGCCGACCTCGGTCACCACGACGCCTATTCGCAGCCACTCGGGATTCTCACCGATTGCGCCCGGCGACTTGAAGGTTTCCCGGTTCTCTTCGTCGGTGTGCTCTGCCCGCTCGACGTCATCATGAAGCGCCGCGACATCGACGAGCCCGGGCGCGAGAAGCTTTATGAAAGAGGCAATGGCGAGGTCCCTGTTCCGGATCCCGTGCGGCGCTGGCAGGAGGAGGTGCACAGGCCGGGTATCTACGATCTCGAGCTCGATACCTCGGTGCTGACGCCATATGAATGCGCAGAGGCGATCCGGCACCAACTCGATCTCGGAATTGCGGACCCATCGGCCTTCGAGCGGATCGCTGCGTCAAGGTAGCGATGAAAAAAGGCGGGCGCCGATGGCTCCCGCCTTTCTGATTTTCTATCGGTCCATCAGCCTGCCGCGACTGGGGCGCCCCAGCCGCCCCAGACGTATATGCAAAAGAACAGGAAGAGCCAGACGACGTCGACGAAATGCCAGTACCAGGCGGCGGCTTCGAAACCGAAGTGCTGCTTGGGCGTGAAGTCGCCGCGCAGCGCGCGCAGCAGGCAGACCAGCAGGAAGATCGTTCCGATCTGCACGTGGAAACCGTGGAAGCCGGTCGCCATGAAGAAGGTGGCGCCGTAGATCGAGTTCTTGAATGCGAAGGGCGCGTGCATGTACTCGTAAGCCTGGACGCCGGAGAAGAGGACGCCAAGCAGGACGGTAAGCGTCAGGCCCTGAATGAGACCTCTGCGATCATTGTGCAGCAGGGCGTGATGCGCCCAGGTGACCGTCGTGCCGGACAGCAGCAGGATGACGGTGTTGTAGATAGGCAAATGCCAGGGATCGAGAACCTCAATGCCCTTCGGCGGCCACTGGCCACCAGTATAGGCGAGGCGCGACGCCTGGATCGCTTCGTTCGCAAAGAGGCTGGCGTCGAAATAGGCCCAGAACCAGGCGACGAAGAACATCACTTCCGAGGCGATGAACATGATCATGCCGTAGCGCAGATGCAGCGAGACGACGCGGGTATGGGCACCCTCATGGGCCTCCTTTACCGTATCGGCCCACCAGCCGTACATGACATAGAGGATCACTACGAGGCCGATGTAAAACAGCCAGGGTTGGGCCCACTCGACACCGAAGAGGTGCAACGAACCGCCGTTCAGGTAGCGCATATAGCCGACGCCGCCGAATGTTACGATGAAGGCGCCAAGCGACGCCAGAATCGGCCACGGGCTTGGGTCGATGATGTGGTAGTCGTGATTTTTCTGATGCGCATCGGCCATGTCAGATCCCCGGATGTCTTCCTTCGCTTCGCCTCCGGCATAGCCGGAAACGATCCTCAATCAAAGTTTCTTTTCAACCTTCTGCGCTCCACCCTCGTTCGAAGCCACCGGCTTCGGTCCCTCTTTTGGGTAGAACGTATATGACAGCGTAATCGTGTGGATGTCTTTCGACTCGACGGCCTTGGTAATATCCGGGTCGATGTAGAACACCACGGGCATTTCCAGCTTCTCGCCCGGCTTCAGATCCGTTTCGGTAAAGCAGAAGCACTGGATCTTGTTGAAGTAGACGCCCGCCTCGCCCGGCGTCACGTTGAAGACTGCCTGGCCGCGCTGCGTCTCGTTCGACTTGTTCTCCGCCACGAAATTGACCTGGATGGTCTCGCCGATGCGCGGATTAACCTCGCGCTGCACCGGCTTGAAGTCCCAGTACAGGCCCGACGCCACATTGGCGTCGAAGGTCACGCGCATCTTGCGGTCGAGGATGACGCTCGACGCCTGATCGACGCGCTGCGTGGTGCCGTTGTAACCCGTCATCTGGCAGAAGATGCGGTAGAGCGGAACCGCGGCATAGCTCATCGCAGCCATACCGATGACGAAGCTCACGCACATGAAGACGACGGCGCCGTTGTTGCGGCCCTGCTTGTCCTGTACGTTTACGGTATCGCTCATCGGTTCAGCCTCCGTGCCCGGTGAACTTCACGATGGTGATGGCGTAGAAGAGAACGCAAAGGCCGGCAAGCGTGAGGCCGAGTGCGATGTTCCGGTTGCGGCGCGACTTGCGCTGCGCTTCCGTCAGCTTGACCGTTTCCATCAGAGACCTCCTGCATGGGAGACCAGCATGGAAGCGAGCCGGTCTATCAACAGGGCAGAAAAGATGGCGAAGAGATAAAAGATAGAGAAAGCAAAAAGCTTCTTCGCCGGGATCATCTTGGGATCGCCATCCGGCATGCGCCAGACGGCGATGGAACAGTAAATGAACACCGCGCCGAGCAATGCAGCGACAAGACCGTATCCGGCGCTCGCATAGCCGAGGAAGGACGGAACTACGCCGCACACCGCCGTCAATACGGCATAGGCGACGATCTGGTGTTTGGTGGCGCGCTCGCCAGATACGTTCGGCAGCATCGGCACGCCGACGGCCTCATAATCGCGCATCTTGAACAGCGCCAGCGCCCAGAAATGCGCCGGCGTCCAGAGGAAGATAATCAGAAACAGGACGGTGCTTTCGATCGTCACCGAATTCGTCACGCAGGCCCAGCCAATCATCGGCGGAAAGGCGCCGGCGGCACCGCCGATGACGATGTTCTGCGGCGTCGAACGCTTCAGCCACATCGTGTAGATGACGACGTAGAAGAAAATCGTGAAGGCGAGGATCGACGCCGAGAGCCAGTTGACGGCCAGGCCGAGGATGACGACCGAAAAACAGGAGAGGATCAGGCCGAAGGCCAGTGCCTCCTTCGGCGTGATGCGACCTGCCGGAATCGGGCGGCGCGCGGTGCGGGTCATGATGGCGTCGATATCGGCATCGTACCACATGTTGAGCGCACCCGAGGCGCCTGCGCCGATGGCAATGCAGAGGATCGAGATCAGGCCGAGCACGGGATTGATGTGGCCGGGTGCCAGCACGAGGCCGGCAAAAGCCGTGAAGACCACGAGCGACATGACGCGCGGCTTCAGAAGCTCGAAATAATCGCGCGCACTGGCTTCCGACAGGAGATGTTCGCCGTCGTCCACAAGTACCTCGTGATTGTTTATGACCCTCATGCGTCCGTCCTGCATTCTTCAAGGCCGGACGCCGCATTTGCATGCGGCGCCTGGAATATCGGCATCTTACTTGATGCGCGGGAGCTGTTCCCATTGGTGATACGGCGGCGGCGAAGGCAGCTGCCATTCGAGCGTCGTGGCACCCTCGCCCCACGGATTGTCGCCGGCGATGCGCTTCCTGGCGAAGGCTTCGAAGACGCCGAAGAGGAAGATCAGCACGCCGAAGGCCGAGATGTAGGAGCCGATCGAGGAAACGTAGTTCCAGCCGGCAAATGCATCCGGATAGTCGATGTAACGGCGCGGCATTCCAGCAAGGCCGAGGAAATGCTGGGGGAAGAACACCAGGTTGACCCCAATGAACATGACCCAGAAGTGCAGCTTGCCGACGAACTCGTTGTACATGTAGCCGGTCATCTTCGGGAACCAGTAGTACCAGCCTGCGAAGATGGCGAAGACGGCGCCGAGCGACAAAACGTAGTGGAAATGAGCCACGACATAATAGGTGTCATGCAGCGAGCGGTCGAGACCGGCGTTAGCGAGCTGAACACCGGTCACGCCGCCGACCGTAAACAGGAAGATGAAGCCGATCGCCCAGATCATAGGCGTGCGGAAGGTTATCGAGCCGCCCCACATCGTTGCGATCCACGAAAAGATCTTCACGCCCGTCGGAACGGCGATGACCATCGTTGCGAAGACGAAGTAGCGCTGCGCATCCAGCGACAGGCCGACCGTATACATGTGGTGGGCCCAGACGACGAAGCCGACGGCACCGATCGCGACCATGGCATATGCCATGCCAAGGTAGCCGAAGACCGGCTTGCGCGAGAAGGTCGAGATGATGTGGCTGACCATGCCGAAACCTGGCAGGATCAGGATGTAGACTTCCGGGTGACCGAAGAACCAGAACAGGTGCTGGTAAAGAATCGGATCGCCGCCGCCTTCCGGCGCGAAGAACGACGTGCCGAAGTTGCGATCGGTGAGCAGCATGGTGATGCCGCCTGCCAGAACCGGCAGCGAGAGCAGCAGCAGAAAGGCCGTGATCAGAACGGCCCAGGCAAAGAGCGGCATCTTGTGCAGCGTCATGCCTGGAGCGCGCATGTTCAGGATCGTGGTGATGAAGTTGATCGCACCGAGGATCGAGGAGGCTCCCGCCACATGTAGCGCAAAGATCGCAAGATCGACCGCCGGACCGGGCGTACCGGAGGTGGCAAGCGGCGGATAGAGCGTCCAGCCGCCGCCGGCACCGTAAGCGCCCGCCGGGCCTTCGACGAACATCGAAAGCACGAGCAAAAGGAAGGCAGGAACGATCAGCCAGAAGGAAATGTTGTTCAGACGCGGGAATGCCATGTCCGGCGCACCGATCATGATCGGCACCATCCAGTTGGCGAAACCGCCGATCATCGCGGGCATGACCATGAAGAAGATCATGATCAGCGCGTGCGCAGTCGTGAACATGTTGAACATCTGCTTGGCGCCGTCGATGGCGGCGTCGCCTTCGTAACCATAGACCATCGAGGCCAGGCCGTGGAAGATCTGGATGCCGGGCTCCTGAAGCTCCATGCGCATGGCAACAGAGAGCGCGCCGCCGACGATGCCGGCAATGATCGCGAAGATCAGGTAGAGCGTGCCGATGTCCTTGTGGTTCGTCGAAAAGAACCAGCGGTTGACGAAGCTCGGCTTATGCGAGTGGTCGTGATGATCGTCATGCGCATGAGCGTCATGCGAGTGATCATGAGAATGATCGTGAGCGGAAGGTCCAGCCATTGTCCCGAGCCCCTTCTATTACTGAACGTTTTCGGCGACGTCGACGGTCTTTGCAGGACCATCGGTGGCAGCCATGAGAGCCTTGTAGGCTCCGGGAAGATCAGAAGCGGCAGCCGTCAGCCACTGCTTGTACTTGTCTTCGGAGACGACGCGGATCGCGATCGGCATGTACGCGTGGTCCTTGCCGCAAAGCTCGGAACACTGGCCGTAGAAGAGGCCTTCCCGCTCCGTCTTGAACCAGGTTTCATTCAAACGGCCGGGAACGGCGTCAATCTTGATGCCGAAGGACGGCATGGCGAAGGCGTGAATGACGTCGGTCGGAGCGGCAGTCACGAGAACGCGGACCGTCTTGTTGACCGGCAGAACCACTTCGTTGTCGACGGCGAGCAGACGCGGATAGGTGGCGAGGTCGGACTTGCCGGCAGCTGCGCGATCCGGATCCTTGAGAAGGAAGGAATCGAAGGTCAGCGGCGTCTCGCCGGTTCCTGCGTATTCATAATTCCACTGCCACTGGGTGGCGGTCGCTTTCAGCGTGACATCCGGGTTTTCCGGCAGGGTGAGCTGCGCCGTCAAAAGATTGAACGACGGAACGGCAAGGAAGAGAAGAATGAGAACCGGCCCGACGGTCCAGATGACTTCGATCAGCGTGTTGTGGCTTGTCTTCGAAGGCACCGGATTGGCGCTGGCGCGGAACTTGAAACAGACGACGATCAGCAGCACGAGAACGAAAAGCGTGATCGGAACGATGAACCACAGCGTATATTGTTCGAACCAGCGGATTTCCCGCATGATCGGCGTTGCCGCCGGCTGCAGCGTTGCCTGCCACGGCAGCGGCTGATCGGCAAAACTGCCGGAAGCAAAAAGCAGACAGACCAGCGCGGCCAGTGCTGCATAAGCCTTCTTAATCACCTTAGTATCTCCCTCGAGCGCTTGATCTGCCACAAATCGAACGCAGAATCCTTGCCATCTTCAGCGCTTCAAACCACAGTTTGGCATCTACCGCAACAGGCCAGAGCGATTGTCTATGCGGCATTTTTGCCTAAAGTCAAATTCCGCAGTCAGGGCAAAACATTGCTGAAGATTTTCATGGTCATATGAAAAAGACCGGCTGTAACCAATCTGCCCTTCCGACAATATCGGCGAAAGGTCCTATTTCTGCCGTAGTCCCCCGGTTTTGACGGGGCGGGGCTTTTCATTTCCGATGGCGGCCTTCAACAATAGCGGCACTGATTCGAATTCCAGAGGTTTCCATGGGTTTCCGTTCCCTCGCGCGGTCGCTTATCCTGACCACCAGCATCGCAGCCGCGGCGACAACCCCCGTATTTGCCCAGCAGCAGCCTGCGCCGAAGCCGCCTGCCCAGCAACCGGCGCCGGTACAGCCGGCGCCAGCGCAACCGGATCGCCCGCAGCAGGCAACGCCCGGACAAAGCCAGCCGCAGGCCCCCGGAACCGTGAAGTCCAACCACGGCGCTTGGTCCGTCGTCTGCGACAAGCCCGCTGGCGCTTCGGCCGAGCAATGCGCGCTGATGCAGAACGTGATTGCCGAAGACCGGCCGGAGGTCGGCCTCTCGGTCGTCGTGCTGAAGACCGCCGACCGCAAGTCGAAAATCCTCCGCGTTCTGGCGCCGCTCGGTGTCCTGCTACCGAACGGCCTCGGCCTCAATGTCGACGGCAAGGACATCGGCCGCGCCTATTTCGTGCGCTGCTTTGCCGACGGCTGCTACGCCGAAGTCGTGCTCGAGGACGAGCTGCTCAAGACATTTCGCAGCGGCACCAGCGCCACGTTCATAGTCTTCCAGACGCCCGAAGAAGGCATCGGCATTCCGGTCGACCTCAAGGGCTTTGCAGAAGGCTACGACGCCCTGCCCTGATGAGGGCTTGCTCGAACAGCTCTGCGGACCTACATCGGCCTGGAAGCGTTTCTGCTTCGAAGCGGAGAATACAACTATGAATACCGACCTGCTGACGCTGTTCGACGCCGACGAAACGACGATGCGCAAACACGTTGCCGAGGCGCTTTCCGGCTCCGATGACGGCGAGCTCTTCATCGAGCATGCGCAGGCGGAATCGCTGATGTTCGACAATGGCCGCCTCAAGGGCGGAAGCTTCAATACCGAGCAGGGTTTCGGCCTTCGCGCCGTCGCCGGCGAAGCGGTCGGCTACGCGCATGCAGGCGACCTCTCGGTTGCGGCGCTGAAGCGCGCGGCAGAGGCCGTCGGAGCGGTCACGAAGGGCTATTCCGGCAGCTACGCCGCAGCGCCCCAGCGCACCAACAAGAAATTCTACGGCGACGAGAACCCGATCGGCTCGCCGACCTTCGAAGAGAAGGTTAAAGTCCTGACCGATATCGACGCTTACCTGCGCGGTAAGGACGACAAGGTGCGCCAGGTGACGGCGTCGGTCGCCGCAAGCTGGCAGGTTGTCGATATCCTGCGCGCCGATGGTCATCGCGTTCGCGATATCCGCCCGATGACGCGCATCAACATCTCCGTCATCGTTGGCGAAGGCGATCGGCAGGAAAGCGGTTCCTATGGCAGCGGCGGACGCATCGGCTTCGGCGATTTTATTGCCGAGGGCAATTGGCAGTACGGTGCCGACGAGGCGCTTCGTCAGGCACTCGTCAATCTCGAAGCGATCGAAGCGCCGGCCGGCACAATGGATGTCGTTCTCGGCTCCGGCTGGCCGGGCGTCATGCTGCACGAAGCGGTAGGCCATGGCCTCGAAGGCGATTTCAATCGCAAGAAGACCTCGGCCTTCGCCGGCCTGCTTGGCCAGATGGTGGCTGCACCGGGCGTCACCGTGGTCGATGACGGCACGATCGACAGCCGACGCGGCTCGATCACCATCGACGACGAGGGCACGCCCTCCGGCTACAACGTGCTCATCGAGAACGGCAAGCTCGTCGGCTACATGCAGGACCGGCAGAACGCCCGGCTGATGGGCATGCAGGCGACCGGCAACGGCCGCCGCCAGGGCTATGCCCATGTGCCGATGCCGCGCATGACCAACACCTACATGTTGAGCGGCGACAAGACGCCGGAAGAGATCATCGCTTCCGTGAGGAAGGGCATCTATGCCGTCTCCTTCGGCGGCGGCCAGGTGGACATCACCTCCGGCAAGTTCGTCTTCGGCTGCACCGAGGCTTACCTCATCGAGAACGGCAAGATCGGCGCACCAATCAAGGGCGCGATGCTGATCGGCAACGGCCCGGATGCGATGAAGCGCGTCTCGATGATCGGCAACGACATGAAGCTCGACACCGGCATCGGCAATTGCGGCAAGGCCGGGCAGTGGGTTCCGGTCGGCGTCGGACAGCCGCATCTGCGCATGGACCAGGTGACCGTCGGCGGCACGAAAGCCTAACGATCCGGAGGTGGCGATGAGCGAGATCGAGATCAGACCCTTCGCCCCCCCTGACATCGATGGGGTCTTTTCGGTCATCCTGCCGATCCAGCGCGACGAATTCGGGTTCGCGATCACAGCCGACGACCAACCTGATCTGCAGGTCATCCCGGATTTCTACCAGTCCGGCAAAGGCCAGTTCTGGGTCGCGGAGCTTGACGGCGTCATCGTCGGCACGATCGGCCTCAAGGATATCGGCAACAACCGGGCAGCGCTGCGCAAGATGTTCGTCGCCGCGGCCGTGCGCGGCCCCCGGCACGGCGTTGCCGCAAAGCTGCTCGACACGCTCCTTACCCATGCCAAAGAACACGGCATTCACGAGATGTTCCTCGGCACGACCGACAGATTCCTCGCCGCGCATCGCTTTTACGAGAAGAACGGCTTCACTGAGATCAAGCGCAGCGACCTTCCCCGCTCCTTCCCGTTGATGGCCGTGGACAACAAGTTCTACCGCAGAGCGGTCTAGCGATCGTCCACCGGACCAAGGTCTCAGTGAAGGAGTAATGTTTGGCGGCAGAAGTTCCTGGTGAAATTGATATCGCCTTACCTGGGTGTTCGGCGCATGAAACTCGCTTCGAGGCCTCGCCAGGCGCTATTGCTAATTTGAAGATCGAAACCGAGCGGTTAGCGAGGGATTCTTTTTATCTCGATGAGAGTGAATTAGAAGCGCTACCCTCGACACTCGTCGGCCCCTGCTGAGACGGACGGCGATGTCATGCTTGCCAGGCAAAATTCGATCGAGGCAGCGCCTTATTGACCAAAGAACAGTGCCAGTGATGGATCACCGAGAACTTGCGACGCGGCAAGGCTTCGTCCCTGAAGCGCACCTAGCTTACGGCCTAAACAGCCACTTCCGCTCGATCGCTAGTGCGAGGTCGATGCCGTTTTGGCGGGCGAAAAGCAGGATGTGGCCGAGGATGTCGGCCGTCTCGTCGGCGAGGTCCTGCTTCAGTTCGTCCGGCGCCTTGCCTTTCGGGCGGCCCCTGCCGCTCATGCGGTTCCACGCCTGCGTGAGTTCGCCCATTTCTTCCTGCAGCTTCAGGAGATACCAGTCCGGATCTCTTTCGATGCCGTGCACTTCAGCATAACGGCGGGAAGAGGATTCGAACTTTTCCGCGAGATCGGCAAGCATCGGCGTTCTCCTTTTGTATCCAAAACAGGAGAATGCCGATTCGTCTGGATTGTCCACCGAAGGGTGTTCGGAATTAGCCTTGATTGGCGAGCAGCACGCAGTCGTATGAGCGCTTCTTGAGGGCTTCGCAGGCGGCGGTGGCGGCCTGCTCACTGTCGAACCCGACGAAACTGGCGCGGTAGATGGCATTGGCGCCGGTGCCGAAGGCTTCGGTATAGGGCGTTGCGGATTTCAGCGCCGTGCCGCCTTCGGACTTTGCCTGTGCAAGCAGCGCACGGGCAGCATCGGCGCTTGGAGCGGCGGAAATCTGGATCTGCCAGCCGCGGGTCGACGGCTGCGGCTTGCCAGCATTGGCCATTTCCTCAAGTGCTGCGGGACGTTCCAAGGGAACGGCTGCCGTGTCAGAGTAACCGAGCGCGAAAGGAGCGTTGCCGGTTTCGCCTTCGCTTCGTGGCGCCGCAGTTGCAAGCGGCGCATCCGTATCGGCGGCGGAGGCGACTTCGACCGGCTGCTTGGCGCCGACGCTTGCAAGCAGCCTGCCGCCGCTGGAAGCGCGGCCGAGATACTTGTCGAGTAGTGCGGCCATCTGGGCATCGCGGCTGCGGGCCGTGCGGCCGCCGAGAACAACGCCGACGACGCGGCGGTTGCCGTCGCGCACGGCGCTCACAAGATTGAAACCGGAGGCGTTCGTGTAACCCGTTTTGATGCCATCCATACCCTGGTAGCGAACCATCAGGTTGTTATGGCCACGGATGGTTTTGCCGCGGAAGGTGAACGCCGTCATCGAAAAGAGCTGGTATTCCCTAGGATAGTGCTTGAGCAGCGCGACGCCGAGGGTGGACATGTCGCGGGCTGTCGTCACCTGCCGCTTATCCGGCAGGCCGGAAGCGTTATAAAAGGCGGTACGGCTCATGCCGAGCTGACGGGCCTTCTGCGTCATTACGCGGGCGAAGTTGCTTTCGGAGCCCGCAAGCGTTTCACCCACCGCGGCCGCGGCATCATTCGCGGATTTAACGATCATCCCATAGACCGCTTCGCGCACGGTAATCGTTCCGCCCGCCTTCACGCCGAGCTTTGTCGGTGGGCGGCTGGCTGCGTATTTCGACATGACGATCGGCGTGTCCCAGGTGATCTTGCCGCGGTTCAGCGCCTCGAAGGTGAGGTAGAGCGTCATCATCTTGGTGAGCGACGCCGGGTGGTTCAGCACATCACCGTTCTCGGACGCGAGAACCTTGCCTGTCCGGGCATCGAGAATGAGGGAGGCGCTGCCGGCCATGGCCGCGATCGGTGCCGAAACGGCAAGCGTCACAGCTAGAAATGCGGCCAACAACCTTTTCATGAAGTCCCCTCAATACACGTGCCGACTGCGGCGAAGCCAAAACATGTCCCGTTCTGCGACAGAAGCCGCTAATCTGGCGCGACTTTGAGGCAACGGACACCGATTTTTTGAATTTTCTTTGCTCTTGGTGAACGGAACGTAAAGATTTCACCCGAAAATGCAATGTTCAACAACGATTAACACCATAATTGATAGGCTCGCCCGTCTTCAGGGAGGCGGAATGCACAGGCTGTGGAAAAGTCGCGCGAAACGGATCGCCATTACCGGCGGGCTCGAAGCTGCGCATCTCATCGCTGCTCTCCGGCTCATGCGCAGCGCGCGCGGGCGCGGTGTGATCTTCACCCTGCATCATGTCAGGCCGCACGAGCCGCATGCTTTCGAGCCGAACGCACACCTCGAAATCACGCCGGCATTTCTCGATGCTGCACTGACGCGGCTTGCGCATGACGGGTACCGTTTCGTCGCGCTGGACAAGATTCCGGCATTGCTTTCCGGACCGGCCGGCGACCATCCCTTTGCAGCCTTTACCCTGGACGACGGTTACCGCAACAACCTCGTTCACGCCTATCCGATCTTCGAAAAGCACGAGGCACCCTTTACCGTGTTCGTGGCAAAGGGTCTGACGGAGCGCACGCACACGATCTGGTGGGAGACGCTAGCCGCCGTTCTGCGGAAGGCCGAAAAGGTCCACTTCGATTTCGGCGGAGGCGACGAGAGCATCACGCTTTTCACACTGGCCGATCAGCATGCGGCATTCTCGCGGTTCGCAGCCCATGTCCACGGCACCGACGAGGCCTCGGCTGTTGCGAAGATCGATGCGCTCGCCCGTCGCCATGAGATCGATCCAGCCGAACTCGTCGACGATCTCGTGATGGGCGCGGCGGAACTCAATCTCCTCGACGCAAGCCCCCTCGCGTCCATCGGCGCCCATACGGTCAGCCACCGCGCGCTCGCGCGGCTTCCGGAAGCCGAAATACGGGAGGAAATGGCGCTTTCCGCCGACCATGTAGAGGCGATTACCGGCAAACGGCCGGAAACCTTCGCATTCCCATATGGCACCCCCGAAGCAGCAACCCGTCGCGAGGCGGCAATCGCAGCCGAACTCAGCTTCAAGGTCGCCGTGACGACCCGGCCGGGCGTCATGCGAGCGGACCTGCCTGGCAGCACCACCTATCTGCCGCGGCTCTCTCTCAATGGCTTTTACCAGAAGCCACGCTATGTCTCCGCACTCGCCTCCGGCATCCCGCTGAAGCTGATGGGCCGTTAACCGCTTAAGGATACATTCTTACCTTTTCCCAATCGCCTTCCGGGGCCTGGCGGCGGAATTCGATGCGGTCGTGCAGGCGGAAGTTTTGGTCCTTCCAGAATTCAATCGAAACCGGCTTGATGCGGAAACCCGACCAGTAGGGCGGCCGCGGGATTTCGCCGATGGCATAACGCGCCGTATATTCGGCCACGGCTTTTTCCAGCGCGAAACGGCTTTCCAGCGGGCGGGACTGCTTGGATGCCCAGGCGCCGATGCGGCTGCCGCGCGCGCGCGTCTGGAAATAAGCGTCGGCTTCCTCGTCGGTCACGATTTCCACAGGACCGCGCACGCGCACTTGCCGTCGCAGCGTTTTCCAGTGAAAACACATGGCCGCTTTTTTCTGCCCCAAGATTTCGCGGCCTTTCTGACTCTCGAAATTGGTGTAGAAGACGAATCCGTCGCTATCGAATCCCTTCAGGAGAACCATGCGGACATTGGGAAGGCCATCTTCATCGACCGTCGCAAGCGCTACCGCATTCGGATCGTTTATCTCGGAACCTTCGGCATCTTTCAGCCATTCCGAGAAAAGCTTGAATGGCTCGTCGCGCTCGGTGAAGTCACCGCTTATTAACTCATTTGCCGACATATTAGCTCAAATGCCCCGGGTTTATCGGTTTAATGCCCAGCTTTTCACGACTGGACAGGACGCAGGGTGGAAGTCATAGCAAAGTCAAATCGCCATACAAAGGGCCTGCTGTGCCGTTGTGCCACGTTGCTCGTCATCGGGGCGGCGGTGCTGCCGCTTTCCGGCTGCATGACGGGCGGTTTTGACTTCCTGAGCGATTCGAAGGTGGACCGTTCAGTTGCCACCGGAACCGTGCCGCAGACGCCGCCGAGCACCGATACGCTTTCCGACGAAATGACGGTTCGCAACGCGGTCACCTCTGCCGACATCCAGAGGATGGCCGGCCAGCCGCTGCCCTGGGCGAATTCCTCCACCGGCAGCGCCGGCGTCATCGATACGATCGTCGAAAACAACGACCAGGGCCAGGTCTGCCGCCAGTTCCGCACGACGCGGCACTCCTATGCGGGCATTGCCAAATTCTACGGCAAGACCTGCCTCGTCGGCGGCGGCAACTGGCAACTGCTGAGCTTCCAGCCGGAAGGCTGACCCGCTTCAAGACATGATTAACCGCAGCCGGACCGCAGCCGCAATGCTTAGCAGAAAGCTAACCATTTGCGGCGAAAGCCGCCTTCCCCTCCCCAAAAATAAGGACTGATTAGTAACTCTGACGCACGATCGGCTCATAGACGCGTGTTTCGGTTCCTCTGAAATGGACCGGAAGGCGCTCGGAGAGTGGTCATTGGGCTTCGGGGTGCTGGGCAAGGACAGGCACGTCGCATCGCAACACCGGCGGTTATTAAATGCGCGATCCTTACAAGATTTTGGGCGTTCCTCAGGACGCAGGGACAGACGAGATCAAGGCGGCCTGGCGCAACATGGCCAAGGCCGTTCATCCGGATCACAACCAGGGCGATCCGACGGCAACGGCTCGTTTCGCCGAGGTCGGTCGTGCCTATGAGACATTGAAGGATCCCAAGAAGCGCAGCCTTTTCGATACGGCGGCACGAATGGCAGAGGCGCGAATGAACGGCGAGACGATCATGCAGCAGCGCCAGGCGGCCCGCGAGGCGGCAGTCCGGGCGAAGGCCGCGCAGGCGAATGCCGAACGGGTGATGGAAGAACTCGCCCGCGCCAACGCGCAGAAGGCGGCGAAGGCGGCAAGACAGCAACACGTCAGCCCGGAATCCGCCGAAGACATGGTCGAGCGCATTTTTGGCGCGCAGGCCAAGGCTGCAAGCGCCAGCGCGACGCCTCCACGGGCAAATGCCGGCAAGCGGACGGAGGCGGAGGCAGGCAAACTCGAAGCAGAAGCTGTAAAGCCCGAGGAAGAAGGCACGGAGACGGTTGCGGCCGCTGGCATTCTTCAGCCCTTGAGCATCCTGACATCGCTTGTGCGCCGCTTTACCGGCAGCGCGCCCGCACCGGAAAAGGCCCCGGATCAATTCGTGCAGGTAACGGTCACGATCGAGGATATATTGAAGGGCAGCTGGACCACGGCGCAGCTCGGCGAAGGCCGCGAGGCAAGCTTTGCATTGTCGGCCGGGACACGCGAGGGCCATCAGGTCCGGCTGAAGGGCCACGGGTACAAGCTGCCGAACATGCAGCGAGGCGACGCGGTCGTCAGCATCCACATCGCATCCGATGCGCGTTTCACCGTCGATGGCTTCGACCTGCGTACCGTGCTGCCGGTGACGATCGAGAATGCCGTGCTTGGAACCGAAGCGCGCATCGACGGACCGAACGGGCCGGTCGACGTCACCGTTCCCGCCTGGTCAGGATCCGACAAAACGATCCGAATCTCCGGCCAGGGCCTGCCCGACGACACAGGCGGAAAGGGCGACCTGATCGTCGAGCTACGCATTATGTTGTGGGAAAAGCCGGATGATAAGGTCACGGATCTCATGAGAAGCATGCGCGAAGGGCTGTTTCTATGAAATTTTCGTGACAAGCGCACCCTTTGTTACGATCCCTAACAGTTGATGATTGCCCGCAATCTTGAACCGATTAACGGCCTATGCCATAGGCAATTTCCATTTGGTTCATTAGGGGGCAAAATATGGCTCAAGCAACAGGCCTCATGTCAGGCAAGCGTGGCGTCATCATGGGCGTCGCCAACAATCGTTCGATTGCGTGGGGCATTGCCAAAGCCATTCATACACAGGGCGCCGAAATTGCCTTTACATATCAGGGCGATGCTCTGAAAAAACGCGTCGAGCCTCTGGCTGCGGAACTTGGCGGCGTACTCGCCGGCCACTGTGACGTCAGTGATGAAGCGAGCATCGATGCGGTTTTCGAGAATATCGAAAAGATGTGGGGCAAGATCGATTTCGTCGTTCACGCGATCGGCTTCTCGGACAAGGACGAACTGACAGGCCGCTACGTCGATACTTCGCCGGACAATTTTTCCAAGACGATGCAGATTTCCGTCTACTCGTTCACCTCCGTCGCACGCCGCGCCGAGAAGCTGATGACGGAGGGCGGCTCGCTGCTGACGCTCACCTATTACGGCGCCGAGAAGGTCATGCCGAACTACAATGTCATGGGCGTTGCAAAGGCTGCGCTCGAAGCAAGCGTCAAGTACCTCGCCGTCGACCTCGGACCGAAGAACATCCGCGTCAATGCGATTTCGGCAGGCCCGATCAAGACGCTGGCAGCGTCAGGCATCGGCGATTTCCGTTATATCCTGAAGTGGAACGAGTATAACGCTCCGCTCCGCCGCACAGTCACTATCGAAGACGTCGGCGATGTCGGCCTTTACATGCTGTCTGACCTCTCGCGTTCGGTGACCGGCGAAGTGCACCACGCCGACAGCGGTTATCATGTGATCGGCATGAAGGCGGTAGACGCGCCGGATATTTCAGTTATCAAGGACTGATCGAAGTCCAATCAAGCGGAATCTGCCTTGCTCATCTATGTGGTCCGACATGGTCAGACCGACTGGAACGCCGAACGCCGTCTGCAGGGCCAGAAGGATATTCCGCTGAATGTCATTGGCCGCGAACAGGCGCGGCTGAACGGCATCGACATGGCCGAGATCCTCAGGGTCGAAGCCATTTCCTTCGATTTCGTCGCAAGCCCGCTCCAGCGCACGCGCGAGACGATGGAGATCATGCGCACGGCAATGGGCCTGCCGCCCAAGGACTACCGCAGCGACGACCGGCTAGTCGAAGTTTCCTTCGGCGACTGGGAAGGCTTCACCATCCGGGAACTGAAGGCGACCCAGCGCGATCGCATCATCGAGCGCAATGTCAACAAATGGGATTTCATCCCGCCGGGCGACTATGCCGAAAGCTACGAGATCATGTCGTGGCGGATCCGCTCATGGCTGAACTCCGTCGAGCGCCCGACCGTTTGCGTCACACATGGTGGCGTCATCCGCAGCCTCTTCAAGATGATCGCTGATCTGCCGAAGCACGAGGCTGCCGAGGGAGAAATTCCGCAGGACCGAATCCTGAAGATCGACACCGCGAAAAGACTGATCGGCTGGATATAGTCTCTACTTACTGCACGATATCGAGGTCGTTGATCACCCGCTTGCCGTCCACTTCCGTGTAGAAGATCACCACTTTCACACCGGCCTTAAGCCCATCGAAGTTGAACTCCTCGGGCGCCTGATATGTCTTGCCGTCATCGAGTGTCAGGCTGAGGCTGTTCATGTCGACTTTCTTGATGGTCGCTTCGACGTCGGCGCTTTCCGCAAAGCTGCTGATGGGCGACAGGAAACTTGCTGTGGCCAGCAGCGTGGCAACAAAAAAACGCATCGCGGCAACCCTCTTGAAACTCGACGCAAAAATCCGGTGAAACACAGATAAGCTCCTGAATATGGCGAAAATTGCCCGGAAGAATGGCTTTCCGCGCCTCATTGATGAATAGCATTTTAACAACAATCAAGAACAGCCGCTAACCATCAGAGTGCTCTGAATTGCAAGCCGCAAAGATGAACCATCAGGAAATCGTAAATTAACCGGTTCCTCCTAGAGTTCCGGCGAACAGGGGGACATATTTTGCTTTTCCGGCTGGGCGCCAATATTCAGTTGCGGCGGGTACTCAAGAATACCTGGGTCTCACTGCTGGTTTCGACCCTCGTCGCATTTGTGGTCGTTGCGGTCGGCTTCACGCTCGACCGTGCGAATACTGCGGCCTATCTGCGAGAGGTGCAGATCCGCACAGAAAACGAGACGAACCTCATTCGCGCCCGCATGGCGGCACAGATCAATATGGACGTCACCGTCGTCCGCGATCTGTCCAACATGATTTCCATGAGCGCGAAAGCCAACGATGAAGAAATGGAGCGCCAGATCAATTGGCTGCTCATCCAGAATCCCCATTTCGTCAGCATCGCCGTCGCGCCCGATTTCGTCGTCGGCAACGTCTTCCCGCCGCAGTCCGGCAAGAGCCGTATCGGCAAGGATGTGCGTGAAATGCTGATGCTGCGCCAGTCCGTCGGGCGCAATACGGGGGACCAACAGGCGCGTTTCTACGGCCCGGTCAAGATCGGCAGCGGAAGGGATGCTTTCGCGATCTTCTTCCCGATCTTCATCAAGGAGAGCGGGCAGCGAAAGATCTGGGGTGCAGTCGAAGTCATGATCGACCAGGATATGTTCTACGAGAACACTGGCCTCAAACCCGCGCGCAATAGCGAAAACCAGGAACGCTACCCGCATCTCGACCATCTTTCGATCGCGGTGCGCGACCTGGGGACTGCGACCGAGCAACGCGCCCTTCCCTTCTTCGGAAGCGCCGATGTACTCGACAAGCAGCCGTTCCGCCGCAAGATCGCCTTTGCGGGCGGGCGCTGGGAGCTTTCGGCCGTGCCGACGACCGGATGGAACGAAGCTCCGCCGAACCAGCTTCAGCTTCGCTTGATCATCATCGCGGCCGGCTGCGTCATCATCGTGCCGATCTTCCTCGCGACCCTGCTTCTTGGCGAGCGCACCCGCAATGTCAACGAACTCGAGGCACGCGAAACGAAGCTGCTCGAACTTTCGCAGCGGCTGAACCTGGCGCTGGATTCTTCCAATATCGGCATCTGGGAACTGCAGGATCACGGCCACAGCCTTTACTGGGACACGCGCGCCTCGGGCCTTCACGGCCAACCTGCCGGCGAGGGCAGCCATCCGCTTGAAAGCTGGCTCGAGGCAATCGTGGCGGCAGACCGGCCAATCGCCGAGGCGCACTTTTTCAACTGCAGCCTGGCAGGCACGTCCTGCACGGCGCAGTACCGTATCAGGCTTTCGGACGGCCGCATCCGGTATCTGCGCTCGGTGGGCTCCTTCTACACGGATGCGGGCGGAACCGGCAGGACGATCGGTATCGTCGCGGACGTGACTGCAGACGCGGAGGCAGCCGATATGCTGCGCAAGGCAAAAGAAAACAGCGATATCAAGAATGCCGAGCTGGAACTGGCACTGGACGAGCTCTCCCGCCGCGAGACGCAGCTTGCCGAACTTTCAACCCGACTCGATCTGGCGCTCGATTCCTATCAATGCGGCATCTGGGAAACGACGCTCGGCACTGCCGGCTCGGTCTGGGACGAACGCATGCACGAGCTCTACGGGCTGGAACCACGGCAGGGATTCATGCCCCAGGATGTATGGCTTTCCTGCATTCACCCGGAAGATCGAGCTCTTGCACTGGAAAGCGCACGGCATTTCAAGCAGCTCGGCGACAAGCACACGCTCATTTGCCGCGTGCCGGCCGAGGACGGCGGCATTCGCTACGTCCGCTCGACCGGCAAGGTGCACCAGACGGCGACAGGTCAGCTGAAGCTCATTGGCGTAGCGCTCGACGTCACGGAAGATGCGCTGCTGACCGCCGAGCTGAAGGCTGCGAAGGACGAAGCGGTTGCTAAGAATATCGAACTCGAACTTGCCAAGGATCGTATCGAGCACAATTCGCTGCATGATCCGCTGACGGCACTGGCCAACCGCCGCAAGCTCGACATCGCGCTCGAAAACCTGACGGCCGGCAGCCGGTCGCAGCGGCAGAAATTCGCAATCCTCCACATCGACCTCGACCGCTTCAAGCAGATCAACGACACGCTCGGCCACGCAGCCGGGGACGCGATGCTGGTGCATGCGTCGAAGGTTCTTTCGAAAAATGTTCGCGGCAGCGATGTCGTCGCGCGCATCGGCGGCGACGAGTTCGTCATCCTCGCACTCGATGTCAGCGACGAGGATATGGCCGCGCTGGCGGGCCGGATCATCGAAGAAATGCGCCAGCCCGTCAATTTCCAGGGCTTCCCTTGCCGCTGCGGCGTTTCGATCGGCATCGCGCTTGCGAACGGCATCCATGTCGACGCGCGCAAGGTGCTGATCAACGCCGATATCGCCCTCTACCGCGCAAAGAGCCTGGGTCGGAACCGCTACGAATTCTTCAACCAGAACCTCCAGGCCGACATCATCAACAGCAAGCGCGTCGCCGACGAGATCCTTGCCGGGATCGAGAATGGTGAATTCACCGCTTGGTACCAGCCGCAATTTTGCGCGCGGACAATGCGGCTCACCGGTGTCGAAGCGCTGGTGCGCTGGAACCACCCCGCCCACGGCCTGCTGACGCCGGACAAGTTCCTGCGCATCGCCGACGAGATCAACGTGGTGCAGGCGCTGGACCGCATCGTTCTCGAAACCGCGCTGAAGGACAAGATGCGTTGGGCAGCACTCGGCGTTTCAGTGCCGCAGGTCTCCGTCAATGTTTCAGCGCGGCGGCTGCATGACGGTAGCCTCTTCGAATCCCTGAGCGACCTGCAGATACGCCCGGGCGAGCTTTCATTCGAACTGGTGGAATCGATCTTCCTCGACGAGAGCGAGGATGTGGCAGCTCACAACCTCGACCGCATCAAGGCGCTCGGCATCGACATCGAAATCGACGATTTCGGCACCGGCCATACATCGATCGTGAGCCTGCTGAAGCTGAAGCCGAAACGGCTGAAAATCGACCGCCAGCTCGTGCAGCCGATTCTCAACTCTCCGCGGGAGCGCGCACTGGTAAGCTCGATCATCGACATCGCCCGCTCCCTCGGCGTCGAAACGGTGGCGGAAGGGATCGAAACGATCGCGCATGCCGATATGCTGCGCGATCTTGGCTGTGACCTGCTGCAGGGCTACGCCTTCTCCCGTCCCCTCTCCTTCGACGACTTCACGGCCGCCGCAGCCGATGGTGCGGCATGGCGACTCGCTTCCTGAGGGGCTGAAATAGCTGTTTGCGATTTTGCCCCCGCCCTCCATCGCATGATTTGAGCCCCTCGCCCTAACGCTTCTCCCCGTAAACGCGGCGAGGGAACTTGCCATACCGAGCGCCGAGATTTGAGGAAGGATGATGAAGGCGCCGCGGCATTTCTGAATGCCGATGACGTCCAAAACCCGCATCGATCGCAAATTGCGGAAACGCCATTTCTTCCTCCCGTGGATTTCGCGAAAAGAAAGGCTTTTGCCCCAACCTCTTTTTGGCCTATGAGTGTCGCGCATTTTGGAGAATGGCGCGGGTTGCCGCGCGTGGTCGGAACACATGTCGCACAATACATTCGGTCATCTCTTCCGTGTAACAACCTGGGGCGAGAGCCACGGCCCGGCGCTCGGCTGCGTCGTCGACGGCTGCCCTCCCGGCCTGCGCTTCAAGCTGGAAGACATTCAGGCCTGGCTCGACAAGCGCAAGCCCGGCCAGTCGCGTTTCGTGACGCAGCGCCGCGAGGCGGACCTCGTGAAGGTGCTGTCCGGCGTGATGCTGGATGCCGACGGCGAGACGATGACTACGACCGGAACGCCGATCGCGATGACGATCGAGAACACGGATCAGCGCTCCAAAGATTACGGCGAGATTGCCCGGCAATACCGCCCCGGCCACGCCGACTATACCTATGACGTCAAATACGGCATCCGCGACTATCGTGGCGGCGGCCGCTCCTCCGCCCGCGAGACCGCCGCACGTGTCGCGGCCGGCGGGATTGCCCGTCTCGTTGTGCCGAACATGAAAGTTCATGGAGCTCTCGTGCAGATCGGCAAGCACAAGATCAACCGCCAGAACTGGGATTGGGATCAGGTTAATCAAAATCCCTTCTTCTCGCCGGATGCTGAGATCGTCCCCGTATGGGAGGAATATCTTGACGGCATCCGCAAACACGGCTCCTCAATCGGCGCCGTCGTCGAAGTCGTAGCTGAAGGTGTTCCAGCCGGGCTCGGTGCGCCCATCTATGCCAAGCTCGACCAGGACATAGCCTCGCTGCTGATGTCGATCAATGCCGTGAAGGGCGTCGAGATCGGTAACGGGTTCAGCGCCGCCGAGATCACCGGCGAAGAAAACGCCGACGAGATGCGCATGGGCAATGACGGCAAGCCGCTGTTTCTTTCCAACCACGCCGGCGGTATTTTAGGCGGCATATCGACCGGTCAGCCGGTGATCGCGCGGTTTGCGATCAAGCCGACTTCCTCCATCCTCACCGAGCGACGCTCGATTGATACCGATGGCAACAATGTCGATATCCGCACTAAGGGCCGGCACGACCCCTGCGTCGGCATCCGGGCCGTGCCGATCGGCGAAGCCATGGTCGCCTGCGCCATCGCCGATCACTACCTCCGCGACCGCGGCCAGACCGGCCGGCTGAAATAGGAACTGTCTCATGCCTTATGACCAGAAGCGCGTCGTCGATGCCATCCGGGCCTTCGAAGCCGGCGAAATCGTCGTCGTCATGGATGACGACGACCGGGAGAACGAAGGCGACCTGATCGTCGCCGCCGTCCATTGCACACCGGAAAAGATGGCCTTCATCGTCCGCCATACCTCCGGCATCGTCTGCACGCCCATGCCGAAAGAAGAGGCGAAGCGCCTGAACCTCAACGCCATGGTGGCCGAAAACGACTCCGCGCACACGACGGCCTTCACCGTGTCCGTCGATTTCAAGCACGGCACCACGACCGGCATTTCCGCCGACGACCGCACGCTGACAGTGCGCAATCTCGCCAATCCGAATGTCGGTGCGAGCGATTTCGTCCGGCCCGGCCACATCTTTCCACTCGTTGCCCGCGAAGGCGGCGTTCTGATGCGTTCTGGCCATACGGAAGCGGCCGTCGATCTTTGCAGGCTCGCTGGACTGCCGCTGATCGGCGTCATCAGCGAGCTCGTTAATGACGACGGTACGGTGACGCGCGGGCCGCAGGTCATCGATTTTGCGGAAAAGCATGGCCTGAAGCTCGTCTCGGTCGCAGACCTCATCGCCTATCGCCAGCGCAAGGAAACGCTGATCGAACTCGGCGCCAGCTTCGATATCGAGACGCCGTTCGGCAAGGCCAAGGCGCACACCTATTCGCTTCCCTGGGATCCGATGCAGCACCTCGCCGTTGTCTTCGGCGATATACGCGACGGCATCGACATCCCGGTGCGCCTGCACCCGGAAAATGTCGCCGAGGACCTCTTCGGCAAGAAAAGCCCGGTCGACCACTACATGCGAAAAATCGCCGAGGAAGGCCGCGGCATCATCGTCTACCTCCGTGAAGGCTCCGTGGGCGTGGGCCACTACGACAACGGCCGCAAGGCCCGCAGCCAGGGCCGCGAAGCCCACGCCGAAGCCAAGAGCCGCGAAAGCGAATGGCTGGAAATCGGCTTGGGCGCGCAGATCCTGAAAGACCTCGGCGTCAGTTCGATCAGGCTGCTCACCAGCCGCGAGCGACACTATGTCGGCCTGGAGGGATTTGGAATCAAGATTTCGAAGACGGAGATCTGGTGAGAGGCTCCCTTCTCCGGGGGAGACAGGTCGCCTGCCGGGCCGGATGAGGGGCGTTCCGACAATCTCGTGCCGAGCTAGGCTCCGGCACCGCTCCCCGTTGGGGAAAGAGACACGCGGCTAGCCCCTCCACCCCTTGAGAAACTCAACCTTCTCCACCCCCGCAAACTTCGCCACGCGCTCCAGTTCCGCTCGCAGCCTCTCCATCCGTCCCGAAGAAGCCTTCACGCCGGGCTCCAGCCATAGCCGCTTCACATCCAGCGTCCCCTTCTTGCGGTCGGCCTTCATGTCGATGCGGCCGATGAGTTTGTCACCTTCGAGCAGCGGGAAGACGTAATAGCCGTATTCGCGCTTCGGCTCAGGTACGAAAACCTCGATGCGGTAGAAGAAGCCGAACAGGCGCTCGGTGCGGTTGCGGTCGCGGATCATCGGATCGAAGGGGCTCAAAACGCGAATGCGCGCGGGAGCCTCGAGATAGTCATCCAGCGTCGAAAGGAAATCCGCGAGCGCCCAGGAGGGGCGCGGCTTGCCGCCGAGCGCCGGCTCGATCAGGATCTCGATCAGTTCGTCGCGATGGGTTGCAACCCAGGCCTTCGCCTCGTCCGGCGACAGCAGATTCCAAAAGGCGGCGATCTCGCCGTGTGTCGCAAAACCGAGCCGTTTCAACGCGCTTCGGCACGCCCAATCGACAAACTCCTCTCGGCTTACTTCCGGATCGCGGAATTCGGCGGGAATGACACGCTCGACCAGATCGTAGATCTTCTGGAAATTGGAGCGGCCGGCGATGGCGAACTTGCCGGTGTGCCAGAAATATTCGAGCGCGGTCTTGTTGGGATGCCAGTTCCACCAGCCGCCCGAGGTGTGTCCGTCGGCCTTGATCTCGCGCGCCATGATCGCGCCGTCGCGCGCCACGCGCTCGTAGGTCTCGTCGAAGGCATGCTCGAAACCCTCGCCGCGCCATTTGCGCCAGCGCTCGACGAGCACCTCTTCCTGGTGCCGGAATTTGTGCTTCCAGTATTTGAAGAAGGCGCTCGGCAGGATGGAGGCGTCGTGCGTCCAATGTTCGAACAGCGCGCCGTCCTTCTCCAGGAGCGCCGTCAGGTGTTCGCGTCTGTATGTCTGGTTGCGGGAAAAGAGGATCTGGTGATGCGCCCGCTCCACCGTCTGGATGCTGTCCACCTGCACGAAGCCGATGTCGTGGATCAGCCGCAGCAGCCCGGCCTTTGTCAGAGCGCGGTTCGGCGGAGAGCTAAGGCCCTGTTTGGCGAGGAAGACGCGGCGGGCATCGCTGTTCGAAAAGAGATTCGTCATGGGCACATCATATTCGGGAAAATGTTCCTAGCCACCCGGTTTTGCACTTTTGACGCTGCGGCTATAGAAGCAGCATCGGATTGTGACAGGGGAATGATTTGGAGATCCGCTTCGAAGGGGCTGCAGTCGCTTATGGCGCGCGGGAAGCGCTCTCGCCGCTGACCCTTGTTCTCACGGAAAACCGCATCGGCGTCATCGGCCTCAACGGTTCGGGAAAGACCACTTTCGCGCGGCTGATCAATGGCCTGACGAAGCCGACAGCCGGACGCGTGATCGTCAATGGCCGCGACACAGCCGAATCCCATTCGGCCCTTGCGGATGTCGGCTTCATCTTCCAGCAGCCGCAGAACCAGATCATCCTGCCGATCGTGCGTGACGACATTGCCTTCGGATTGAAGGGCCGCGGCTTCTCGAAGGCCGAGATCGAAGCGAAGGTTGAAGCTGTACTCGGCCGCTTCGGTGCCGCCCATCTGGCAGCGCGGCGGGCGCACGAGCTTTCTGGCGGCGAGTTGCAGATCGCCGCCCTCTCCGCGGTGCTAGTGACCGGCCCGGATATCCTGATCCTCGACGAGCCGACGAATCAGCTCGATCTCAAGAATCGCGCGTTGGTGCAGAAGATCATCGAGGGACTGCCTGAAAACGCCATCGTGATCAGCCATGATCTGGAACTGGTCGCGGATTTCGGCCGCGTCCTGCTCTTCCACGAGGGCAGGCTTGCCGCCGATGCGCCGGCGGCCGAGGCAATTGCGCGCTACCGGGAGATTATCGCCTGATGCAATCGCTGTATGTCGAGGGAACCAGCATCATGCACCGGCTCCCGGCGCGCTCGAAGCTGCTTGTTCTCGCGATCCTCGGCGTCATTCTCTTCACCACCCGCAACATTCCGCTGCTTTTGCTCGGCGTGCTGATAACAGGGGCCGTCTATTTTAGCCTCGGCCTGCCTTTCGGGCAGGCGACTGCACGGCTGAAGGCCGTGCTGCTGACGATCCTCGTCGTGGCACTTTTCAGCCTCGCCTTCAATCCCTGGCATGGCGCGGTCGTGGCGCTGCTGCGGCTGACGGCACTGATGCTCTTTGCGGCGGCGGTGACGGCAACAACGACGATCAGCGAGTTCATCGACGAGATCACGCTGCTTGCCCGCCCACTGGAGCGGGCCGGCCTGGTGGCGGCGAACGATGTCGGGCTTGCGGTCGGTCTCGTCGTCCGTTTCGTGCCGGAAATCCTTGGCCGCTACCAGGCGATCAAGGAGGCGCATACAGCCCGCGGCATTAAGGTGCGGCCCGTCACGGTGCTTGCGCCGTTGATCATCCTCACGCTCAGAGATGCGGATAATATTGCCGCAGCGATTGACGCGCGCGGCGTTCGGCGGCATGTCAGTTAACATTCTGTAACCACGGAGCCCATGATGAGCACCCGCGACCTCGTTCTCTCAGCCCTCTTTGCCGCAATCATAGTGGCGCTCGGCATTCTGCCGCCGATTACGCTCGGCTTCATTCCGGTGCCGATCACCGCGCAGTCGCTTGGCGTCATGATGGCAGGCGTCGTGCTCGGCGCGCGCCGCGGCGCGATCGCCGTGCTGATCGTGCTTGTTCTTGTCGCGATCGGCCTTCCGGTGCTTTCAGGCGGCCGCGGCGGCCTTGCGGCATTTGCCGCACCGACGACCGGCTTCCTCATCGGCTGGCTCTTTGCCGCCTTCGTCACCGGCTATGTCGCCGAGCGCCTGGTGAAGGCCGAGCAGTCCGGCCTCGTGCAGACGGTTGGCTTCTTCCTCGCATCCGCGATCGGCGGCATTGTCGTTCTCTATGCTTTCGGGATCGCCTATCTCGCGGTCGCTGCCGGCGTCGGCCTGCAACAGGCGTTCGTCGGTTCGATGGCCTTCGTCCCCGGCGATGTCATCAAGGCGTTCGTCGCAGCGCTCGCCGGCCGCGCCGTCATGGTTGGCTATCCGTTGCTGCCTGCACGTGCTTAGGATCGGAGCCTAATCAACGAAGGTGTAAAGCCAGTCGCGCGTTTCTTCAGGGAGCGCGGCCGGCGACAGGTCTTCGCGATTGCGTGCTTGCCAGATGATCTCGACCTCGGCGGCGCGTTCGCCTTCCGCCTGAACGGCAATCAGAAAGCCGACGGAGCGGACGCCGATCTTGTCGACCGCGGTGGTGAATTCCACCAGTTCATCGTAGTGCAAGGGCCGATGCAGGATGCAGGAAATCTTGCTTGCAGTATAAATTGGCTCGCCTTCCACTTCCGGCCGCGTCAGCCAGAAATTTGCAAGTACGGATTCGGCATAGGAAATATAGGACGAGATGAACATCTCACCATGCATGTCGACATCCCGAAACGGCACACGTATTTCCGCTACGTTCGAGCGCGCTGATTTTGCCATCTGTCTGCCTATCCTCACTTCCCTGCTGAAAGACTAATGGCGCCACAGCCCGAAGTAAACGGTGGAGGTGACATGCGCACGACACCGCTCCTATGTTGAAATTGCCGGCATTCGCGCCATCTGCTGTGGATCATGACTGGGGCAAGCGATAAGAGTATCCGCATGAGCACCCGCCTTTACGAACACCCGATCTTTCTCGAACATGTCACACCCGCGGGCCATCCCGAGCGGCCGGACCGGATGCGGGCAATCAACGTTGCGCTCGGCCATCCGAATTTCGCGCGGCTGGAGCGCAAGGAGGCGCCGCAGGCGAACGAGGAGGCCGTGCTGCTTGCCCATCCCGAGGAACATCTGCGCGCCATCCTGCGCCAGATCCCCGAAGAGGACGGCGAGATCAACCAGATCGAGGCCGATACCTATGCAAGCCCGAAGAGCCTGCAGGCGGCGTTGACGGGCGTCGGTGCGTCCATGGCTGCGGTGGATGACGTCTTCACCGGCAAGGCCGACAATGTCTTCGTCGCCGCCCGCCCGCCGGGGCATCACGCAGAGAAGATGACGGCGATGGGCTTCTGCTTCTTCAACAATGCGGCGATCGCCGCGCGCCACGCCCAGAAACGCCATGGCGCCGAGCGTGTCGCGATCGTCGATTGGGACGTGCACCACGGCAACGGCACGCAGGATATCTTCTGGGACGACGCCTCCGTGCTCTTCTGCTCGACGCATCAGATGCCGCTCTATCCGGGATCGGGAGCGAAGGACGAAAGCGGCAAGCATGGCACGATCATCAATGCGCCGCTTTCGCCGAATGTCGGCAGCGATCATTTCCGCGAGGCATTCAAATCGCGCGTACTGCCGGCGCTTGTCGATTTCCGGCCTGACCTCATCATCATATCTGCCGGATTCGACGCGCATCACCGCGATCCCTTGGCGCAGATCAATCTTGTCGGCGAGGATTTCGACTGGGCGACCGGAAGATTGCTGGAGATAGCCGACAAAAGCGCCTCCAACCGGGTCGTCAGCCTGCTGGAAGGCGGCTATGATCTGGAAGGGCTTGCCGAATCGGCAGGCCTGCATGTGCTTCGATTGATGAAGGGTTGAGTATGACTGACAGCGCCAAGCCGGAGGTTTCCGGTCTTTCCTTCGAAAAGGCGGTTGCCGAACTCGAAAGTATCGTCGCCCGCTTGGAGCGCGGCGACGTGGCGCTCGATGAATCCATCGAGATCTACGAGCGCGGCGAAGCGCTGAAGAAGCATTGTGAGACGCTGCTTTCGGCTGCCGAAAACCGCATCGAGAAGATCCGGCTCGACCGCGCCGGCAAACCGCAGGGAACGGAGCCGCTGGACGGGGCGTGATCCGGCAAAACATTCTCCCAAGACTTCTGGCCGGAAGCAAATCGTCAGTCTAACATCCCTTACCAACAGCAGAGGGAAAGTTCAGAATGACGGATAGGCTGAAGGGCAAGGTTGCCATCATCTCGGGCGGTGCGACCGGCATGGGCGGCGCAGCGTCAACGCTGTTTGCGGCCGAAGGCGCTCGTGTCGCGATCATAGACCGCAATGGCGAGGCGGCGGCGCAGACCGCCACGGCCATCCGGAATGCAGGCGGTGAAGCGGATTACTGGATTGCCGACGTTTCCGACGAGAAAGCGGTGAACATGGCCGTTGCCGGTATCGAGGAGCGCTATGGCGCCGTTACCGTGCTCTTCAATCATGCGGGTACCATCGTCATCAAGCCGTTCCTGGAAACGACGCTTGAGGAATGGGATTGGCTGCATGCCGTCAACGTGCGCTCGATGTTCCTGATGACAAAGGCCGTGTTGCCGAAGATGATCGCGGCAGGCGGCGGATCGATCGTCTGTACCTCGTCCATCTCCGCCGTTGCCGCGACGCCGATGGAAGTGCTCTATGACACGACCAAGGGTGCAGTGCATATGTTCGCGCGAGCGATTGCGGTGGAATTCCGCGACCGCAACATCCGCTGCAATGCAGTCTGCCCCGGCTTCATCCGTACGCCGCACGGCCTTCGTGAGGTGGCCGACTTGAAGGCGTTTGGCGTCGATGTTTCCGACGCCGCGATTGCTGCGCAGCAGGGGAGGATCGGCGAGCCGGAAGATGTCGCGAGGGCGGCGCTCTATTTGGCGAGCGACGAATCCAGCTTCGTCAACGGAGCCCATCTCTTCGTCGATAACGGCTTCACCGCCATCTGAAGAACATGAACCCTTTCGCGGCGGCGCGCCAGGCGCTATTGCTGGTCGCGCCCTCGTGCTCGGAGAACCGCCATGTCCTTCTTCCCCGGTAAAGACCCGCTGCCCGGCGACGCCTTCGCCTGCGACGCCATCGAGAATCTGATCATTCCGCGCACCAGTGATATCGGCGGTTTTCAGGTGCGGCGGGCGCTTCCGACGCGGCAACGCCGGCTGGTGGGGCCGTTCATCTTCTTCGACCGGATGGGACCGGCGATTCTGAAGCCTGGCGAAGCGCTGGATGTGAAGCCGCATCCGCATATCGGATTGTCGACAGTCACCTACCTTTTCGATGGCGAAATCCGGCATATGGACAGTCTTGGTACCGAGAAGGTGATACGGCCCGGCGACATCAACCTGATGACGGCCGGGCGCGGCATCGTGCATTCGGAGCGCACGCCCGACAATCTGCGTGGTCACCCGCTGCTGATGTCAGGCCTGCAGACCTGGCTGGCGCTACCGGACGACAAGGAAGAAATCGACCCTTCGTTTGCCCATACGGAAAAAAGCGAGATGCCGCTGATCGATGAACGTGGCGTGAGAGGGCGCGTCGTCATCGGCTCCTTCGAAGGAATGACGTCGCCGGTCAAGGTGTTTTCGGACACGCTCTATGCCGACCTCGATATTGAACCAGGCGCCAGGTTCCCCTTCGGCGCCGCCCATGAAGAGCGCGCAGCCTATGTGCTTTCGGGCGATGTCATCATCGCCGGCGACCGCTTTGCCGCGGATCAGCTGCTCGTCTTCCGGCCAGGCGACGCGATCACGCTTGAGGCAGGTCCTGCGGGCTGTCATCTGATGCTCTTTGGGGGTGCGGCGCTGAATTCGAAGCGGTACATCTGGTGGAACTTCGTTTCCTCCTCCAAGGAGCGTATCGAGAAGGCGAAGGAGGAATGGCGCACGGGCCGCTTCGACATCGTTCCGGGGGACGAAGAGGAATTCGTGCCTTTGCCTGAAGGATGAACTCCCTTAGAATTATGGGGTTGCGGTTCTTGAAATGCACTTGTTTTGCCGCAATCTAATCGAATAAGCAAAGCAAGAACCATAAGAAAGAGCTCCCGCCCGTGACACATCAGCCGAAAACCCCGCTGCTCGACCAGGTCAAATATCCCGCCGACCTGCGCAAGCTCGAGGATCGTGACCTGCCGCAGCTTGCGCGCGAAGTCCGAGACGAGATGATCGATGCGGTCTCGCGCACCGGCGGTCATCTGGGCGCGGGTCTCGGCGTCGTCGAACTGACGATCGCCATCCACAGCGTCTTCGATACGCCCGAGGACCGGTTGATCTTCGACGTCGGCCACCAGTGTTATCCGCACAAGATCCTTACCGGCCGCCGCGAGCGGATCCGCACGCTGCGTCAGGAAGGCGGCCTTTCCGGGTTCACGCGGCGCGCCGAGAGCGAATACGATCCCTTCGGGGCGGCGCACTCATCGACCTCGATTTCCGCGGGTCTCGGCATGGCGGTCGCCGCCGAACTCAGCAAGACAGACCGGCGCGTGATTGCCGTCATCGGCGACGGCGCCATGTCAGCCGGCATGGCTTACGAGGCGCTGAACAATGCCGGCGCGCTCGATGCGCGGCTCATCGTCATCCTCAACGACAACGATATGTCGATTGCCCCGCCGACGGGTGCCATGAGCGCCTATCTCGCCCGCCTCGCCTCCGGACGGACCTATATGGGCTTTCGCGATTTCGGCAAGAAGCTGACGGCTTATCTCGGCAAGAAAGTCGACCGGGCGCTGACCCGCGCCGTCGAGCACGCGCGAGGCTACGTGACCGGCGGCACCATGTTCGAGGAAATGGGCTTCTACCATATCGGCCCGATCGATGGTCATTCCTTCGAGCATCTGCTCCCAGTGCTGCGCAATGTGCGCGACAACGCCGAAGGTCCGGTGTTGATCCACGTCGTCACGCAGAAGGGCAAGGGTTATCCGCCTGCCGAAGCCGCCGCCGACAAGTACCACGGCGTCAACAAATTCGACGTCATCACCGGGGCGCAGGCCAAGGTGAAGCCGAATGCGCCGAGCTATACGAGCGTCTTCGCCGAGGCGCTGGTGCAGGAGGCAACGCTCGACGGCAAGATCGTCGGCATCACGGCGGCCATGCCGAATGGCACTGGCCTGGACAAGCTTGCCGAAGTCTTCCCTGCCCGCTGTTTCGATGTCGGCATCGCCGAGCAGCATGCCGTCACCTTCGCGGCCGGCCTGGCCACCGAGGGTTACAAGCCGTTTGCGGCGCTCTATTCCACCTTCCTGCAGCGCGCCTACGACCAGGTCGTCCACGATGTCGCAATCCAGGGCCTGCCGGTCCGTTTCCCGATCGACCGCGCTGGTTTCGTCGGCGCCGACGGCCCGACCCATGCGGGTTCGTTCGACACGACATTCCTTGCGACGCTTCCCGGTTTCGTCGTCATGGCTGCGGCCGACGAGGCGGAACTGAAGCATATGGTGCGCACGGCGGCGGCTTATGACGCCGGCCCGATTTCATTCCGTTATCCGCGCGGCGAAGGTGTCGGCGTCGAAATGCCGGCGCGCGGCGAAATCTTGCAGATCGGCAAGGGCCGCATCGTCAAGGAAGGTACCAAGGTTGCGCTGCTTTCCTTCGGCTCGCGGCTCGCGGACTGCCTGCTTGCGGCCGAAGATCTTGAGGCTGCCGGCCTTTCGACCACCGTTGCCGATGCGCGCTTCGCCAAGCCGCTGGACCACGGCCTGATTCGCCAGCTCGCCCGCCACCACGAAATGCTGATCACCGTCGAAGAAGGCGCCATCGGCGGCTTTGGCAGTCATGTGCTGCATTTCCTCGCGATGGAAGGCCTGCTTGAAAGCGGCCTGAAGGTCCGCTCGCTCACCATGCCCGATATCTGGATGGAGCAGGCGAAACCAGAGGTGATGAACGCCCATGCCGGTCTCGACCGCGCAGGCATCGTTTCCACCGTCTTCCGGACACTCGGCCACGGCGCGGCCGTGGGGGTTGCGGGCTGACGCCATCCGGAGCCTTCGGCAACGCGCAGGCTCCACAAAGCTACAATCTACTTCTTTCCATCCGGATGCCGCCGCACCCAGGCGGCGGCAGGTTAGCCGCAGGTGTCCGCGCGGGCGGCCGAAGCGGGATTTCGCGTCGGCTACGACAGCCCGTCCCAGTTGAGCGGCGACTATGTCCGGTTCACCTTATACCACCACACGCGACGTCGAGCGGATCGGCGGCATCCAGGGCATTTAGCACGCAACAAACGAGAAGGGCGGCCAAATCGGCCGCCCCTCTCATATTCCAGATCGATCAGCGTTCTTAGAACTCCGTCCAATCGTCTTGGACGGCTGCGGCGGTTGCCGCCTTACCGCCGAAGGCACTGGCGAGCTTGCTGGTCAGCGCGCGGGCGGGCGATGCAACAGGGCGGGCGCCTGACTGCGCGGCACGGGGCGCGGCCGCCGGTGCGGCCTGGCCGAGCTTGAACTGTTGCAGCAAGGCGTCCAGCGCGTTGGCTTCCTGAGCCAGCGCATGGCTTGCCGCCGTTTGTTCTTCAACCATGGCAGCATTCTGCTGCGTGCCCTGGTCCATATTGTTGACGGCGGTGTTGATCTCCTGCAGGCCGATCGACTGTTCGCGCGTGGCGGTGACGATCGCGCCGATATGGCGGTTGATCTCCTGGACTTCGCTCACGATCTCGGCGAGCGCCTTGCCGGTTTCACCGACAAGCGAGACGCCGGTGTTGACATGGTCGCCTGAGGTCGTGATCAGCGCCTTGATCTCCTTGGCGGCGTTGGCGGAACGCTGGGCCAGTTCACGCACCTCCTGGGCAACGACGGCAAAGCCCTTGCCCGCATCACCTGCACGGGCGGCCTCGACGCCCGCGTTCAAGGCAAGAAGGTTCGTCTGGAAGGCTATGTCGTCGATGACGCCGATGATGTTGCTGATCTCGCCCGAGGACTTTTCGATCTGCTGCATGGCAGTGACGGCCTTGCGGACAACATCGCCGGAGCGCTCGGCACCGAGACGCGCACGCTCGACCAGATGGCCGACATCTTCGGCGCGCTTGGCGCTGTCGCGGACGGTCGTCGTGACCTCTTCGAGAGCTGCGGCGGTTTCCTCGACAGCAGCAGCCTGCTGTTCGGTACGGCGGGCGAGGTCGTCGGCGGCGGAGCGGATTTCGCCGGCGCCGGCATTGATCGCCGAGGCATTGCGGCCAACCGCCTGGAGTGCCGACTGAAGCTTTTCAGCGGCATGGTTGAAGTCGTTTCGCAGGCTGTCGAAGTGAGCGGAGAAGGGCGTTGCGATCCGGCTTGCGACATCGCCGTTGGCGAGGTTCGAAAGACCGCCCGCCAGACTGTCGATCGCAAAGCGGATCTCGGCTGCCTCGCGGGCCTTCTCCTCGTCGGAGAGCTGACGCTGGCGCTCGGCCTCGTCGCGCATGCGGTCCGTCTCTCCGGAAAGACGCTGCTTTTCGATTGCGGCCTCCTTGAAAACCAGCACCGATTTCGCCATCAGGCCGACTTCGTCGCCGCGGTCGAGCGCCGGCACGTCGATATCGTTATGGCCCGCTGCCAAGCGGCCCATGGCGACGGTCATGCCGACGATCGGCTGCGCGATGGTACGCGATAGAAGCCAGGCAAGCACGGCTGCGGCAAGCGATGCAGCGATGCCACCGACGATCAGGGTGAAGGTCAGATCCTTGTTGGCGTCGAGCTGCGTTGCGGCAAAGGCCGCCGACTTTTCGCGGGCGACAGCCTTGATCTTGGCGGAGGCCTGACGGAAGCCGTCGAGTTGTCCCTTCGTGGCGTTAACACCGATCTTGACCACGTCTGCGATCGGCATCTCGGTTTCCTTGCGGGCCCTGGCCTGCGGTTCGGCAAGTTCGTGAAAATAGAGATCGGCCGCCTTCTGCATGCCGTCGATCATCCCGATCAGTTCCGCCTCGCCTGCAGCTGTCTGCTTGGCGGCAGCAATCGCCTTTAGCATGCGCTCGCGATTGGCGAAGATATCGCCATAGGTGCTGTCGCTGCGGAAGAGGATGAAGCCCCGCAGGTTGACGGCCTGCTCCAGCATCGCCTGCAGCGCGTCGTCGATGTGATTGACGAGGAGCTCCGATTTCTCCTGTTCGGCGGCAGCCGCAGCCGAGGCGTTTGCCTTGCTGTACACATAGGCTGAGACGGAAATGAAGATGAGAATCAGCGCGGCAAAGGTTGCGGCAAGCTTTCCCTTCAAGGACATGTTGGCGAACACCGGTCAACTCTCCTGACAAAAACGGCGATACAAGCCGCGCGAGACGCAGCGGCAAAGCGAATAAAACTGAAACATGATCTGCAGGTGGAGGTTATGATGCCATCATGGCAGGGAACGGCCCGGGCGGACCGCTGCAATCACCGCGAAACTACGGGCATCGGCTTTAAATTTGCTTAATCTGTACTGCCCAAATTTTGGGGAGGAATTGTTTCCACGCGCTTCGCATTTCCTCGAAAGCCCTCATCTCATCTGCGGCGGCGGCAACAAAAGGCTTGCAAGCAGCGGCTTTGCCGGTCATGGACAGCCGATGTCCGATCAGAATACCCAGCGCCTCGACCAGCTTCTCGTGAGCCTCGGCCTCTTTTCCAGCCGCTCGCGGGCACGCGATGCCGTAAGCCGTGGCACAGTGAAGGTTGGCGGCGCTGTCGTGACAAAGCCGGGCGCCCTCTTTGCCGAGGACGCCGTAATCGAGGTCGATGACCCGGCGCAGGATTACGTCTCCCGTGCCGCGCTCAAGCTCATTGCGGCGCTCGATCATTTCCATCTTTGTCCGGCGGGCCACCACTGTCTCGACATCGGCGCTTCGACAGGCGGCTTCACTGAAGTGCTGCTGGAGCGCGACGCGGCACATGTGACCGCCATCGATGTCGGTCACGGGCAGATGCATCCGCGCATCGCAGGCGATCCGCGGGTCACGAATATCGAGGGGCTGAACGCCCGCAATTTGACGGCAGAGGATATCGGCCGGCCAACCACCTTCGTCGTGTCGGATGTTTCGTTCATTTCGCTGAAGCTCGCGCTGGCGCCTGCGTTGCAGATCGCCGAGCGTGGCGCCATTGCAGCGCTTTTGGTAAAGCCGCAATTCGAAGCCGGACGCGAAGCGATCGGCAAGGGCGGACTGTTGAAGGACCCCTCCTGCGCGCCTGCGGTCGCCGCCGAGCTCGAGCGCTGGTTCGCCGAAGACATGGGCTGGAAGAGCCTTGGGCTCATCGCTTCGCCGATCGCCGGGGGCGACGGCAATCAGGAATTTCTACTCGCAGGAACGAAGCCGTGAGCACCGAAACAGTCACCATCCAGAAACTCGGCGGCCAGGGCGACGGCATTGCCGACGGCGCGGATGGCCCGATCTACGTGCCCTTCTCGCTGCCCGGCGAAAGCGTGGCGATCGCGCGCGTCAAGAACCACGGCACGATCATGTCGATTGCCAAGCCTTCGGCCGACCGGCAGGAGCCGCCCTGCCGCCATTTCGGCCCGGACGGTGTCAACGGAACTTGCGGCGGCTGCACGCTGCAGCACATGGCGGATCAGCCCTACCGGACCTTCAAGCGACAGCTGGTGATCGACGCACTGAAATCGAAGGGCATATCCTCCGAGGTCGGCGAACTCGTCCCTGCACATCCCGGCGAGCGGCGGCGCGTCGTCTTTGCGGCACGCAAGACCGAGAAGGATATGCTGATCGGCTTCAACCAGGCCGAAAGCCACCATATCGTTGCGATCGAGGAATGTCCTATCTCGTCGGCGGCGATCCTTGCACGGCTGCCGGCGATCAAGGCAATTGGCGCAGCACTTGCGACCAGCGCCGAGGCCTTTCGCATTTCGGTTCTCGAAACACTTTCCGGGCTTGATCTCGCCGTCGACGGGATCAAGAAGATGCCGGACCCACAGCGGCGTAAGGCGATTGAAACCGTGCTTGGCCTTCGCGGCATCGCGCGCGTTTCGCTGAATGGCGAAATCCTGGTCGAGCCATCCAAGCCGATCGTCGACTTCGGCGGTGTGCAGGTCTCGCCGCCGGCTGGCAGCTTCACCCAGGCGACGAAGCCCGCCGAAGAGACGATGGCCGAGCTGGTACTTGCCCATCTCGCCAAGACAAAGCGCATCGCCGATCTCTTTGCGGGCGCCGGCACTTTTTCCCTTCGGCTTGCCCGGATCGGACGCGTGCATGCCGTCGATGGCGAGGAGAAGGCGCTCGTCGCGCTCGACCAGGCGGCGCGCAAAGCACAAGGGCTGAAGCCGGTCAGCGTCGAGAAACGCGATCTCTTCCGCCGCCCGCTGATGACGTCAGAACTGAAAGTCTATGACGCGGTGGTCTTCGATCCGCCTCGCGCCGGAGCGGAGTTCCAGTGCCGCGAGCTCGCCCGTTCGACAGTGAAGAAGATCGCCGCTGTCAGTTGCAATCCGCTGACACTGGCGCGCGACCTCACCATTCTCATCGAGGGCGGCTACCGGATCACCGGCGTCACGCCGATTGACCAGTTTCTCTGGACCTCGCATGTCGAGGTGGTGGCGACGCTGGAAAAAATTGGCCCGGGCTCTCGCTGAGCCGCCATTTCGATCCGCGCGAACAAAAATGCCCGCACAACGCGGGCATCTTTTGGTTTGAAGCCGCAGGGATCAGGCAGCGCGGCGGTTAGCCGGAGCCGTCATCTGGGGTGTCCCGGATTGTAGGGTGAACTGCGCCAGAAGCTGCATCAGCTTTGCGGCCTCGGTTGCCAGGCCGTGGCTTGCCGCTGTCTGCTCTTCGACCATTGCAGCGTTCTGCTGTGTGCCCTGATCCATTGTGTTGACGGCCATATTGATCTCGTGGAGACCGGTCGATTGCTCACGGGTGGCCGTGACGATGGCGCCGACATGGCGGCTGATTTCCTGCACCTGCAGAACGATCGCCTCCAGCGCCTTGCCAGTATCGCCGACCAGCGTCACACCGGAGCGAACCTGGAAGTTCGAGGCCGTGATCAGGCTCTCGATCTCCTTGGCTGCCTTGGCGGAACGCTGCGCCAGTTCGCGAACTTCCTGCGCGACGACGGCAAACCCCTTGCCTGCCTCGCCTGCACGTGCGGCTTCGACACCGGCATTGAGCGCCAGAAGGTTGGTCTGGAACGCGATATCGTCGATGACGCTGATGATGTTCGAAATCTGCTCGGACGACTGCTCGATGCCGTTCATCGCATCGACCGCCTTGCGGACGATCTCGCCGGATTCTTCGGCGCCGACGCGTGTGCGGTTGACGAGATTGCCTGCTTCCTCGGCGCGGCGGGCAGTGTCCTTGACGGTGGTCGTGATCTCCTCGAGTGCTGCGGCAGTCTCTTCGACTGACGCTGCCTGCTGCTCCGTGCGGCGGGCGAGGCCATCGGCAGCAGTGCGGATCTCCGACGCACCGGCATCGATCGCATGCGCGTTGCGGCCGACCGTCTGGAGTGCCGCGTGCAGCTTGCCGACGGCCGTGTTGTAGTCGCTGCGGAGGCGGTCGAGATGCGCGGCGAACGGCGTTTCGATGCGGTGGGCGACATTACCCTCCGAAAGCGCTCCGAGCGCATCCGCAAGCGCGTCGACGGCGGTACGGATTTCTGCCGCCTCCAGCGCCTTTTGCGCCTCGCGGTCCTGCCGCTCGCGCTCGCTCAGTGCGCGGCTGGTCTCGGCCTCGCCTTCCAGGCGCTCGCGATCGATTGCGTTGTTCTTGAAGACTGCGACCGCTTCGGCCATCGAGCCGATCTGATCGCGGCGTTCCTCACCGGGAATGGAAGCGGAGAGATTGCCGGCTGCCAGATTCTGCATCGCAGCCGTCATGGCGGTGACGGGGCGGATGACGAGACCGTGCAGCAGCCAAGCCATGGCGACGATCATCAGACCAACGGCGAGAAGCGTGGCGATGGTCGCGGCAATGCGGAACTCGTTCAGGGACGCGAAGGCCTTGTCGCCGTCAACGACGAAGCCGAGATGCCACTCGACCGTCGGCAGGCCATCAACCGGCCGGAAGCTGACGAGAACCGGCTTGCCGTCGAATTCGCTCTCGACCAGGCCGGGACCGATCGACGGCGTCGCGTCCGGGAAGGCATCGGCAAGCGTCTTGGTAACAAGCTTGGCATCCGGATGGACAAGAATTTGGCCGCTTTTGTTGACAAGGAAAGCCATGCCCTGGCCGCCGAGATCGATCTCCTTGATCATCTTCACCATGGTATCCAGCGAAAAATCGCTGCCGACCACGCCGGCGAGCTTGCCGTCGCGCTTGACCGGTATGGCCGCGCTGATGATGAGATCGCCGCTCGAGGCGTCGGTGTAGGGCTCGGTCAGGACGGGCGCATCGGCCTTGACTGCGTCCTGATACCACGGGCGCTTGCGCGGATCGTAATCCGCCGGGAGCGGCAGGTCCGGCCAGGACGTGAACACGCCCTGTTCATCGCCGAGATAGGTACTGACGAACTGCTTCGTCAGGACGTCGTTCTGCAGCACGCTGACAACGCCGGCGGGATCGGCAGCCTTTGCGGAGGCGTTCGCGACCATCGCGGTCAGCGTGACGCGACCGTTCATCCAGTTGGCAAGGCTGCGTGCAGCCTGCTCGCCGGAAGACTGGATATTCGCTTCGATCGAGGCCGTCGTGACGCTACGCTGCACCGAATTGATATAAGAGGAAAAGGCGACAAAGGCCGCGAGAACGACGGCGGACGCAGCGACAAGGATGCGCGTCATCAAATTCGTCTTCTTTTTCAAGATGCGTTCCTTTCGGATCGTCTGCCGTCGCGTCGCCGCGCAGGAACGCGGGGCGGGAGCGCTGAACGGGCAGAGGGCTCATGGAGACAAGGATGCGCAAAGCGCCTCATGCGCCCGGACGACCGAATGGATCAACTCGTCACCCCCTGATTATTAGGGGTTACTTAAAACAGGCTTAAAATCTAGCAAAAATCCCGTGTCCGGGATCAGCGGCGCATGAAGGCCTCGAAAGCCGCACGGGCTTCGGCGCTCTTCAACTGTGCGGCAAAATGCCGGGCCTCGTCATCGATGCGCGCAACGATCTCGGCACGGTCGCCGCGGATGAGATTGCGAGCAATCTTCAAGGCTTCCGGCGGCTTGGCGGCGAGTTTTGCGGCGGCCGCAAGGGTTAGGGATTCAACGTCCGGCGCGGAGCAAACCTTCCAGACCAGCCCGGCATCCTTTACCTCCTGCGCGGAGAATGCTTCACCCGCAGCAAGCAGGGCGAAGGCGCGCTGATGACCCATGATGCGCGGCGCAAGCAAGCTGGAAGCAGCTTCGGGCACGAGCGCCAGATCGACGAAAGGTGTGCGAAACTGGCTGCGGTCGGAGGCGACCGTCAAATCGCAATGCATGTGCATCGTCGTGCCGATGCCGATCGCCAGCCCATCGACGCCGGAAACCAGCGGCTTTTCGGCATTGACGAGCGCATTGAGGAAATCGAGGAGCTCCCGGCCAAGCGAGCCACCCGTGGCCGCCGCGAGGAAGTCGCCGATATCGTTACCTGCGGAAAAAGCGCCTTCTGTGCCGAGGAAGACCGTCGCGCGGATGGTGATGTCCTCATTCGCCGCCTTCAGCGCTTCGGTCATTCGCACATACATGGCGCGGGTAATCGCGTTCTTCTTTTCCGGGCGGTTGAAGCGAATGATCTGTACGCCGGGATGAGCAGCGGATTGTTCGACGATGATGTGGTCGGACATGAATGATCCTCAGGCAAGAGCAATGCGGGCAGCGGCGAGACTATCTGCGCCGTTGATGACGCGATCCTTCAAGGCTGCGGTTTCCGACAACAGATTTTCGGCGGCAAAGCGGCAAAGCGCAATGCGGCTTTCGTGCGCATCGTCAGAGACCCTGGCAAGCCCGCCTTTGGCGAGGTAGGAGCCGGTCAGGGCGAGCCCGAAGAGGCGCTGATAGGGCGTCGCTCCCGAAAGGGCCTCGGTCACCTTGCCATCTACCTGCACCTTTAAAAGCCAGCCGGTTGCCTGTTCGAGATCGGCGACGGCCGAATCAAGCCGCGTTGCCGTTTCGCCAAAGCCTTCGATATTGGAACTGCGCACCTGATCGGCGATATCGCGGAGTTCGGCGAGGAAGCCTTTCACGTGATCGCCGTTCGAAAGCGGGAGCTTGCGGGTGACGAGATCGATCGCCTGGATTCCGTTGGTGCCTTCGTAGATCGGCGCGATCCGAGCGTCGCGCAGAAAGCGGGCAGCGCCCGTCTCCTCGATGAAGCCCATGCCGCCATGGACCTGAATGCCGAGCGAGGCGACGTCGACGCCGGCATCGGTCGAGAAGGACTTGGCGATCGGCGTCAGAAGCGCAGCGCGTTCCTGCCAATGCTGCTTGTCTCCGCTGGCGCGATGAGACATGTCGATCGCATGGGCGCAGGCATAGGAGATGGCGCGGGAACCTTGCGTCAGCGCCTTCATCGTCAGCAGCATGCGGGCAACGTCGGGATGTTCGATGATCGGGCTCATGCCGCTGCCGCTCCAGCCAGGCGCCCTGCCCTGCGTGCGCTCCATGGCATAGGCGATCGCCTTCTGCGTCGCGGCTTCGGCGATCGCGACACCCTGCATGCCGACCGTCAGACGGGCGTTGTTCATCATCGTGAACATGCAGTTGAGGCCCTTGTTCTCTTCGCCCACGAGCCAGCCGACCGCCCCCTTGTCGCCGCCGAACCTGCCGTCGCCATAAATCATCGTGCAGGTGGGCGATCCGTGGATGCCCATCTTGTGTTCCAGCGAATGGCAAAAGACGTCGTTGCGGCCACCGAGCGAGCCATCGTCGTTGACAAGGAACTTCGGCACCAGGAACAGCGAAATGCCGCGCGTGCCGGCCGGTGCATCAGGCACGCGGGCGAGGACGAGATGGATGATGTTGTCCGTAGCGTCGTGCTCGCCCCAGGTGATGAATATCTTCTGGCCGAACAGGCGATAGGTGCCGTCATCGCGCCGCTCGGCCCGGCTCTTCAGCGCGCCGACGTCCGACCCTGCATGCGGCTCGGTGAGGTTCATGGTGGCAGTCCACTCGCCGGAGATGAGCTTCGCCAGGTATTTCTGCTGAAGTTCCGGGCTGCCGTGGGCACTCAGCGCCTCGACCGCACCCATCGTCAGCGTCGGGCAGAGCGCGAAGGCCGTGGCGCCGGAATTCCACATTTCAAGAGCGGCGACGTTCAGCATGTTGGGCAGGCCCTGGCCGCCATGTTCCTCGGGGCCCGTCAGTCCGTTCCAGCCACCTGCGATCCAATCCTGATAGAGTTTCGCCCAGCCGTCCGGGGTCTTGACTTCGCCGTCAACCAGACGAGCACCCTGCCTGTCGCCGATCTCGGCCAGCGGGGCGATTTCTTCCGTCGCGAAACGACCGGCTTCGTTCAGAATCGCATCGACCAGATCCTCGCCGAGGTCGCCGAGCAGGCCTTTATCGATCGCCTCGCTTAGCCCTGCGACGTGTCTCAGGGTAAACGCGATGTCCTCGACGGGCGCCTTGTACATATCATCTCCTCGCATCTCAAACGGAACCGTGGTTCCAAAGCCTCCGGTGGAAGAGCTAATTGATTTTTACGTAAACGTCAATTTCGAATTCGGCGTTTCAGAATTGACGATATCTTGCCACTCGCAGGTCTTCACACTTGCACAAACAACCGTCATGGAGAATCTCTAAACAGACTGATCGCATCAAAAGGATCGCGACCGATGGATACATTGCCCGCCAATATACCCGGCCTCGTCTGGGCCTACAGTTTTCCGGCAGGAAGCGGTAAGGCAGTGCGCCTGCACAACAGCGCGTTTCCGGCAGAACTGGTGTCCGGCAACGGCTTTTACTGGCTGCATCTCAACCTCGCCGATGCGCGCGTCCCTGCCCTGCTCGAAACGCTGGACGGCCTTTCCGAAGATGCCAAGACGGCTCTCACAACGCGCGATACGCATGCTGCGCTTACCGTGGACGAGCAGATGCTCTACGGCACGCTCATCGATTGCCAGCGTGAATTCGATCAGGATACCAACGATCTCGGCTGGCTGCATTTCGTGATCGCCGATCGCTTCATAATCACCACCCGTCTGCAGCCGCTGCGCAGTGTCGAGCGGGCACGCGCGATGATCGAAAAGAATCCGGCAAAATTCTCCCGGCCGGTGGACCTCTTCGAACTGCTGGTGATCGAGTTTCAGCGCACGCTGATTTCCGTTGTCATGGAGCTCACCGAAGAACTGAACCTCATCGAAGACTTCGTCTACGACAACGTTTCGCGCGATGAGCGGCGGCGGCTGGCGCCGGCACGCCGCACAATCGTACGCCTCCACCGGCACCTCAGAAACGTGTTGACGCTCATGCGGCGTGCCTCGGCCTCCGACGAGGACGAGATGCCCTTCGGCTTCGAGGATATTGCCGGCCGGCTAACGAGCAGGCTGGAATCGGTCGACCACGATATCTATGCATTGCAGGAACGCGCCCGCTTGCTGCACGAGGAAATCGACTCGAAGCAGTCCTCCGAGACCAACCGTCATCTCTACATCCTTTCGATCATGACCGCCTTCCTGCTGCCGCCAACGCTGGTGACCGGCTTCTTCGGCATGAATACGGCCAATCTACCCTTCGCCGAAGGACCTGGCGGTACGGAATACGCGGTGGCGCTCCTTATCGCTTCGGTCCTGCTTGCCTGGTGGCTGCTCAAGCGGGTCAATATTCTTTGACAGGAAAAATCGCTGCACTGCTTGCCATGGACGCATATCGAAATACGCAGCATGGCTGCAATGGATGGCTGCAGGCTCTGCCGTGCCGGCTCGCGCTTCGTCACGCAGAAGAATAAGATCACAACATGAAACTGCGTGCACTCGACCATATGTACTTTGTGTAAATGATGTTGCCATAGAGATTTTAGACGAGCCGGGCGAGCGTGACGGAGCGACGGGCTAAATCCTGTCCGTTTACTTCAAGGATCCGGACGGCAACCTCGTCGAGGTGAGCACCCCGCTCTAGCAACAATTCGAATGCCCGATCGAGTCGGACGAAGCCTTTGCGGCCGGCGGGTTCGTTCTCTGGCGCAAAGGAGCCACCGCTGTACTGTCCTTTCGACGTGAGCTGGCGGCATCTATACTCAATATCGAAAAGCCCGGCAGTGCTGCCGGGCTTTTCGGTTCAAAATCGTACTAGGCCTTAGTTGTAAGGCGAATAGCATTGCTGACGTGGGCCGTTGTAAGGCTGGAACGTATTGTCGTAAGCCCGGTACGAACGGTAGCGGTTTGCGCACCAGGCGACGTGACCGCCGCCGCCACTATAGGCCGGCGGAGCGACGTAGCGCGGCTGCGAGGCGATCGCGCCACCGATTATCGCGCCGGCACCGAAAGCAGCCAGCGGATACCAGTAGCCGTTATAGTGACGATAGCCGGGGCGCGAATAGCGATAGCCGCGATATCCGCCATAGTAACCAGAGCGATATGCGGGACGGTAACCGGGATAGTATCCGGGACGATAGTCCGGGCGATAGTAACGGCGATACTGAACGTTCTGCACGTCCGAGGATTTTTCCACCTGCGGTGCTGCCGGCATCTGAACGGCCTGCGACGGCACGAAGCTCGTCAGGACAACAGCTGCGGAAAAGACCGCACTGGCAATTTTCTTACTGAGCACATTCATTGCATTCTCCAATCCCCAAGCGCGAAATCTGGCCTCGCCTGTAACGTATGAGTGCGGAAAATGTTCCCAACACGCGCCGTTCGGCATGGATCGAGTTTTTACCGGAACGCAAATGAACCGGGGATTAACCGGTTCATTTTCCGCGATTGGAACGGAAAAACTCAGGCGACGTCGGAAAGCTTCGCCTGATCGCCCTGGAGGCGGTTCACCATGAAGTTCGAGTACCATTCGAGGAACTGCATGACGCCGCCTTCATGGAGCATCGAGTAGGGACCGGGCTCATAGGCCGGCGAGTGGATGCCGAAGGCGTTCTCTTCGACGATGCGGCGGTCCTGATCGTTGGTTTCCGTCCAGACGTGTGTGAGTTCCTCGAGATTGTAATCCACGCCTTCGACGGCGTCCTTGTGCACGATCCACTTCGTCGTAACGGCTGTCTCGTTGGCGCTGAGCGGTAGGACGCGGAACGAGATCGCGTGGTCGCCGAGTAGGTGATTCCAGGTCGTCGGATAGTGAAAGAGCAGCATGGTGCCGATGCGGTCGATCTTCACATCCTCCGAAAGCGGGCGCTTGACGGCACTCTTGCCGGACATGGTGTAGCTTTCGGCATCCTCGATCAGCGGCATGCGGGCGGTGCGGAACTGGCCGTCCGGCGAGATCTGGAATTTGCTCGGAAGGCCCGCCGCCTCGCAGCGCGCCCAGTGACCGGCGATTTCCGGGTCGTCGGCGCCACCGTCCGTGCCAGTGACGCTCGGGGCTTCCGGATAGGTGCGGCAGAGCTCCGGATGGTTGGCGGCGCAATGGTAGCACTCGCGGTTGTTTTCCCAGACAAGCTTCCAGTTGCCCTTCTCGACTATGGTGCTCTGGAAGGCGATCTTGCCTTCGCTCAGACGGTGGGGAAGCAGATAGGGGCTGACCATGTCGCGAATCGGCTGGAAGTCCGGTGCCTTATCTGCCAGGCAGATGAAGATGTAGCCCGCAAAGCTCTCGCAGTGCACGGGCTTCAGGCTGTAGCCGCTCTTGTCGAAATCATCGCCCATGTGGCGGGCGAAGGCGAGCTTGCCGTCAAGGTCATAAGCCCACTGGTGATAGGGACAGACGAGGCGGACCGACGAGCCGTGCTCCTTGGTGCAGACACGCGAACCGCGGTGGCGGCAGCTGTTGTGGAAGGCACGGATGACGTTGTCGCGGCCGCGTACGATGACCACGGGATACTGGCCGATCTGAACCGTGAAATAGGCGCCTGGCTTCGGCAGTTCGCAATCATGGCCCATGAACAGCCAGTCGCGATAATAGATCATCTCCATATCGAGCTTGAAATAATCTTCGTCGATATAGAAAGGCTGCTCAAGGCTGAAGCCTGAGCGCCGGTTCTTGAGCTGCCGCAAAACGTTGCTGCGAATATCCATCTGTTTATCCTCGTGCCATAGGCTGCCGCCACGAAGGCGGGATGGAAGCGCCCGCTTCTTTTCCATGCGGGAGAACTATCATGGGGTCATTTAAACACCGGCCATGACTGCCGCTTGGTTGTAATGCGACATCGGCTTCGAAATTGACGACAGCGTGGTGAGGCAACACGATTTTCGGCCTCCGCCACATAGCCTTCAAATGCGACATCCGACAAACGCAAACCTGACAGCAGAATTCACCTGCATTCGCCGTCATTATCGCATCTGCGACGCCCTTTCGCCACACGCTCCGGCCATCGTGCGCTTTAACTGGCCATTAAGCATAAACTCCTATGTTTCCCCTATCGGACAAAGCAATGGAATGCGAGCCATGGCGAAACTTCGCTATTTCGACGCCAAAGGAGATGCCGGGCCGCAGGACATGAAGTCTGCAGCGCCGCATTCCGAATTTCTCCGCACCGGCAAGATCACCCGCGATCGCGCGCACTGGCTCGCCGAAGAACGCCGCTACCTGAGCTACCGCGAAGTAAGCGAGAAAACCGGCCGAAAACTGCAGACGGCAGGCATCAAGGCGCATCAGCAGATCAATGGCTTCCACCGCACGATCCAGTTCCCCAAGATGGTGTTCCACCGGACGCTCGCCGACAGGCCGCATCTCGGTTACTGCCATGTCACGGCTGCCCGGACAAAATTCGCCCGCTACGAGGAGGTCAGCTGGGCCTTTTATATCGCCAATTTCTACGCAGACATCGGCGACAACGACAATTTCTTCCATCACATCGATATCAAATATTCCCGCATGTATTTCGCGGTTGCAATCAAGCCCGGCGAGCATACGCCGGAGAAAATGACGATCGACCGCTCCATTCGCGGCAACGGCGTGCTCTTCAGAACCGACGATCCGCAGGTGGCGATCAGGAATGTGCTTCTGCTTGGCGCCCGCGACGAACAGCTTCGCGAAATCATCCGCCAGCTCTGATATTGATCGCAAGCTTTCAAAGGCCTATGGGACTGCCTGGAACAACGGGCGGCACATGGCACGCATAATCGACATCGCACAACATCGACATGAAGCGCTGCAAATGGCGTCGGCGGTGCTTTCGGAAGGTTTTCCGGTCGCCATTCCGACTGAGACCGTCTACGGCCTTGCTGCCGATGCCACCAATGCGGTGGCGATAACCCGTATCTACGAGACCAAAGGCCGCCCCCGCTTCAATCCGCTGATCTGCCATATGAGCGATTTGGCGATGGCGGAAGAATATGCGGAGTTCGATCCGGTCTCGCGCGCACTGGCGCAAGCCTTCTGGCCAGGGCCTTTGACGCTCGTTCTGTCCTTGAAGGCGGAAAGCCAGATCCATGCGCTGGCAACTGCCGGTCTGGATACGGTTGGTATCCGCGTGCCGAAAGGGTTTGCGGGCGACCTTATCCGCGCCTTCGGCAAACCGCTAGCCGCACCGAGCGCCAACACATCGGGCAGAATCAGCGCCACCAACGCAGCGCATGTCGACGCCGATCTCGGCGGCAAGATCCGGCTCATCGTCGATGCAGGCGCCAGCACCGTCGGCGTCGAATCCACGATCGTCAAGGTCGAGGACGGCGAACTGAAACTGCTGCGGCCCGGTGGGCTTGCGGCCTCCGAGATCGAGCGCATCGCCGGCAAGCGGCTGCGGCGTGCCGGCAAGGCATCCGCAGCAATCGAGGCTCCCGGCATGCTCGCCTCGCATTATGCGCCCGGTGCCAATGTCCGTCTCGATGCCGGGGCTGTTAAAAGCGACGAGGCTTTGATTGCCTTCGGCGCGGCCGATGTCGCGGGTGCGAGCGATGCCGCCATCGTGCTCAACCTCAGCCCCTGTGGCGATCTGGCGGAGGCGGCTGCCAATCTTTTCGACTACATGAAGAAGGCCGATGCCAGCGGCGCAGCAACGATCGCCTTTTCGCCGATACCGGACGAGGGACTTGGCGAAGCGATCAACGACCGTTTGCGGCGTGCCGCCGCGCCGCGCGAATAACAAGGAAGGAATGAGCTCGATGAGCGCCAGCGTCTTGCCCGAACTTCTCGACCGCTTCGCCGCAATCGTCGGGGAGAAATATGCGCTACGCAGCAAGGCCGAACTTGCCCCGCACCTGATTGAGAACCGAGGCCTCTATCACGGTTCCTCCCCTCTCCTGCTCAAGCCCGCGAATGTCGAGGAGGTTTCCGCCATCCTCAAGCTTGCGACGGAAACCGGCACTGCGGTCGTACCGCAGACGGGCAATACCGGCCTCGTCGGCGGCCAGACGCCGCGCGAGGGCAAGTCGGACATCATCGTCTCGCTTGAGCGGATGAACAGGATCCGCGACGTCGATCCGGTGGCGAACGTGCTGGTTGCCGACGGCGGCGCAATCCTCGCCGAGGTGCAGAAGGCGGCCGAGGCGCATGGTAAACTTTTCCCGCTCTCTCTCGGCGCCGAAGGCTCCTGCCGGATCGGCGGCAACCTCTCGACGAATGCCGGCGGAACGGCGGTGCTGGCCTATGGCAACATGCGCCAGCTTTGCCTTGGCCTCGAAGTGGTGCTGCCGACCGGCGAAATCTGGGACGGCCTTCGCCGCCTGAAGAAGGACAATACGGGCTACGACCTTCGCGATCTCTTCATCGGTGCCGAAGGCACGCTCGGCATCATCACCGGCGCCGTCCTCAAGCTTTACCCGCAGCCGCTCGGCCATCAGGTCGCCTTTGCAGGACTCAACTCCGTGGAGGAGGCGCTTGCCCTGTTCAATCTAGCGGGCAGCCTCTGCGGCACCTCCCTGACCGGCTTTGAGCTGATGCCGCGGTTCGGTGTCGAGATCACCGCCAAACATATCGAGGGCGTGCGCGATCCGCTGGAAGCAGCTTACCCGTGGTATGTGCTGATCGACATCTCGACCTCGGATTCGGCGGAAACCGCCGAGCGGATGATGAATGCGCTACTCGAACAGGGTTTTGAGGCGGGGCTGGTAGAAGACGCGGCGATTGCCTCATCTGTCGCGCAGCAGAAGGCGCTGTGGCATATGCGCGAGAGCATGTCGGAGGCCCAAAAGCCCGAAGGCGGTTCGATCAAGCACGATGTTTCTGTGCCGGTTTCGAAGATCCCGCATTTCATGCAGGAGGCCGGCGACGCCGTGATGGCAGCAATGCCCGGCGCCCGCATATGCGCATTCGGCCATATGGGCGACGGCAATATCCATTATAACATTTCCCAGCCGCTCGGCGCCGACAAGGACGCCTTCATCGGCCGCTGGCATGAGATGAACGAGATTGTGCACGGCATCGTTCTGGCACACAGCGGCTCGATCTCGGCAGAGCACGGCATTGGCCAGCTCAAGCGCGACGAGCTCGCCGCCATCCGCCCCGCCATCGAGATCGACCTGATGCGCCGCATCAAGCGTGCCTTTGATCCGGCAAACATCATGAACCCGGGCAAAGTGGTAAGCGTGGCGTAAGAACGTGGCGGCTCAACCGCCACCGGTCAGAATCTGCAGCGCCGGCGATTGGGTCGTGACATTCTGAATGTCGTACATCGCCGTGAACCGCTTCACCAACTTGTCGACCTTCTTCGAGTCGCCAAGATCCTTCAGGTCCACAAACTTTTCGAGAAGCGCAACCTGCTTCTCGACATCCATGCTGGAGATCTGGCTCGGCAGGTTGTAGGCGGTGGTGATGACCTGGAAGAGCGCCTTGTCGCCTAGGATGGAGTAGAGCGAGGTGATATCCGGCGCTTTGCGGGCGAAGTAAAGCGCCAAGCGCGTGCCATCATTCGTCTCGCCTTCCTGGGTCTCGAGCGTCTGTTGCAGATAGGCATCCTGCGTGCGATCGAGCGCACCCTGATCCTGGACGATGCCGAGCTTGGCGCGCGTGAGATTGCCGGCCGTGTCGAAGTTAAAGTCGGCGACGACGTTCTTGAACTTCGAGTCCGCCTTGGTGTTCAGATAACTGTTTGCATCGTCGGGATCGGATGTGAAAATCTTGTGCAGCGTCTCTTCGTCGTAGTCCTTCGGATCGAGACCGACAGACTTGAGAATGAGACCGGTCAACCGGTCGTCCTCCAGGAAATCATCGAGAGACTGCACCGATTCCATGGTCTTGGCGAAATAGTCGACTTCCTCGGTCGCATCTTTGGATGCCTTGTCCTTCAGGGGACCGTCCTTCATCAGCATGGTGACATGCGACTTATAGTTCGTCGCATATTTGGCCATCGCGGCGGGCGACAGGGCCTGCAGCTGGATCGACGCATTGCCTTCGCCATCGAAATTGAAGGCTCTCGCCAATTGGGTGATGCGGTCGTCCTTGAAGGACGCGACATAACCCTCGGGGTCATACGGATCGCTTGCGAGCAGCTTGCGCATGGCGGATTTCGACAGTTCCTCTTCCGTCAAGCCGTAAGCCTGAAGCGCAACCTGATAGAGGTCGGGCAAATCGTCGTTCGTCTTGTCTAGATCGCCGGTCTTGTTGGTTTTCAGGAAATCGTTGATGCTGTCGACGTCGGAGAAATTGTCCAGCGTCCTGGTATCGGACATGCGTGTCTTGTAGTTGGCGACGATTTCCTCGATGGCCGCTTTCGCCTCGTCGTCGTAGCGGGCCATGTAGTTGACGGAAGTTGCCTGGATCAGGGAATCCGATTGCGGGCCGTCAGGCCCGAGGACGCTTCCATCCGCCTCAAAGCTGAAGGCCTGATAGACAGCCGTGGCACCCATCGTATTGGCATAGGCCGGATCGACGAGAATTTGCCTCAAGGCAGTGTCGCTCAAGTCCGTGCCGAAGCTGCTCGGGCCAAGACTGTAAGCGGCCTTGATGTAGTCCGTCAGGCGCTCGTCGGCGATGAGGCTGTCAACGTTGGTGATCGTCTTGATCTTGGATTCGTAATAGGTCTTGTTGTAATCGGCAGCAGCCTTCGTCGTATAGACGATATCCGGAAACACGTCGTTGTCGACAATGACGGTCGACGAATTCAGATTGTACTGCTCCATGACCGTGTTTTTCTGGGTCGCAGTCTGGACAGCGCCATTCACCGTGCCGTCTGCATTGAAATTGAACTGCGCCGCGAGCGCCTGGTACTTCTCACCGCCCTGAAGGTTCACCACGCTGTTCGGATCGTTGAGATCGCTGGTCAGCACATCCCGCAGAAACTGCTTGGACGCGTAGGTCGTATCGATGCCGAACGTCTTCAGTACATAGGTACGCAGCCGCGTATCGTTGACGAGATCATCGACTGTTTGCACGTCAGCGATCGCCGCGCTGTAATAGTCGGTGTCCTTGATCGCCTGCTTTTCCTGATCGGTGAAGGATGCGTTGTACCTGTCGATCAGGTCGTCTTCCTGCGCATCGGTCTGCGCATCGGGCTTGGGCGCATTAAAATTGAACGCCGCCGCAAACTGCTTGTAGCGCTGGTCCGAAAGCTTGTTGGCGAAACTGTCGGGGTCGGTCAGGTCGCTTTCCAGCACCTTCTTCATGAAGGCCTTGGCATAGGTCATGTCATCGAGGCCATAGGCCTTCATCGCGTAGCTGTAGAGCTTGTAGTTGCCCAGGAAGTCGTCGACGTCCTTCACCTTGTTGATATTCTCGGCGTAGTATTCCGCGTCCCTTTTGACCGTCGCCTGCGAGGCAATGCGGTCAAGACTCGTCTTCGGGTCGCGACTTATGATCGCATAGGCAACGGAGGCGGAAATCATGAATGCGCCCTTAAACAGCAAAACCTAAAAGAATAATGCAGGATCCTGCGCGCATTTTGCCATGTAAAGCTTACCCGAGACTTACCTGACGCTGTCCCGCTTTGGCGCAGCCATCCTCGCCGGTCCGTTCATGGTCCGGAAACCTTGCCACATTGGTTTTTGATAACCATCGGGGAAGGCAAAGTTTTCTTAACCGCAAATTTTAAGTGGTCCGGAAGAGGCCCCGCCTATTGTCGAGGCGTAGAGGGCGAAAAAGCCCCGAGGAGAAGACCGGAAACCGGCTCTCAGGTAAGACAAGGGTAGAAATGAACATGAACAACACCGTTATGAAGCCCGCTTGGGCTGGAACGACACTGCGTCTCGATCCGTCGCGCTTTCCCCAGCAGGTCAGCTACGCCATCCACGACTCCACAAGTGACGTCAGCATAACGATCGATGAGCGCGGCGCCATCCTCCGCAAGACCCTTCCCTCCAGCGGCCTGCCGCTTTCCGTTGCCCTGCCGAAGCGCGCCTTCAAAGGCGTTGCAGCCCGGGCGATCGACCACGGCAACGGGGAAGTGACCGTAACGTTGGAATTGCACCACGAAGACCCGGATCTCTGCATTCCGCTGCTTGTCGCCCACGATCTCTCCGATATCGCGGCCGACTGGCGGGGCTGGTCGGAGGCGTACCGCATTCCGATGCTGATGGTGGAGGCCGACGGCATTGCACGCCCTCTCGAGGAGCACCTCGGCGAATTGCGTACCAGTCACATGAAACCGCGCCGACGCCATTCCTATTTCGCCAATCGCCGTCCGCGCTTCCTCGTACGCCGCACGACCGGCAAGCTCGGGGTGACAATGAAGATCGAAGGCAAGGAAATTATCGCCCGCAATTAAGAATTCGGCAAGTGACCCAATCTGAAACCCGGCCTAGCGCCGGGTTTTTCGTTTCAATCAGGGAAGCCCAAAGAGCAGCGAGACGAACAGTCCGGCAAAGATGATCAACCCGACACGGTTGTTCGATTGGAAAAGCGCCAGGCATTGCGTCGCGTCGTTGATGTCGAGCCTGGCGATCTGCCAGGCGAACATGCCGGTGGCAATCAGCAGCCCGAGATAGGCCGAGAAACCGACGCCGGCAAAAACAAAGGCGAGCAGCATCAGGATCAGTGTTGCGCCATAAAGGCCAATCAGCCACTGCCGCGTCCGATCGCCGAAAAGCCGGGCGGTGGAACGCACGCCGATCAATTCGTCGTCTTCCTTGTCCTGATGCGCATAAATCGTGTCGTAGCCGATCGTCCAGGCGACGGAAGAAAGGTAGAGCGCAATCGCAGCGAAAGACAGGCCTCCGAAGATGCCAGCCCAGCCCATCAGCGCGCCCCAGGAAAAGGCAAGGCCGAGAAAAAATTGCGGCCAGTCTGTGAAGCGCTTGGCAAACGGGTAGAGCGCAACGATGGCGAGCGAGAGCATGCCGAGAATGACTGCAAACCAGTTGAACTGCAGAAGCACGAGCAGACCGGCAAGCGCCTGAAGCACCATGAAGATCTTTGCCTGGGTGCGCGTGACGCGTTCCGAAGGCAGGGGACGCGAGCGGGTGCGTGCGACCTCCATGTCGATCCTGTGATCGACCAGATCGTTATAGGTGCAGCCTGCCCCGCGCATGGCGACGGCGCCGATGAAGTAGAGAACCAGGTGAAACAGCGTCTGCGAGCCGGAAAACAGGCCTTGTCCCGCCGCCACATTTGCGGCAAGCGTCACCGACCAGAAGCAGGGCCACATCAGGAGTTGCCAGCCGATCGGCCTGTCCCAGCGCGCCAGCTGCGCATAGGGCCAGAGCCACGGAGGCAAAATCCGGTAAACCCAATTGTCCGAAGGCGCATCGGCAACGCGCCCGTTAAAGCCGCCAATCTGTTGCATGCGGCCATCTAGCGACGGGCGAAGGCGCGGGTCAATAGCAGCGTGGCCTGCCTCCGCGTTCATCTTCGCCGATAGAGAAAATAACGGCCCTTCTCGACGGACGGAGGTAGCGGCATTTCCTCCAGGTCGGGATGCTTCAATTCCAGGCCGCTTGCTCCAAATCCGCCAAGGGTCAGCACCGCGACCACGCGGGACGGCAACCACTCGCGGATGATTGCGTCCTGCTCCGCATAGCCGGTTCCAATGTCGGCATGAACGACGGCTGCCTTCGTGCCAGTATAACTCAGGCAAGTCTCCCTGATGTCGCCGATGACGACATCGCCGTCATCGGGCCGGCAGCTTCCATGCGCACCGTTTTCACGGTCGAATGCAATGATGTGCCGATCCGGGAAGCGCACCCGCAAATGGCTGTAGGTCCTGCCATTGCCGAGGCCGATTTCTAGTATCGGTCCATCGGGCAGGCTTGCCTGCCTTGCCGCGATGTGATCGAGAATGTCCCTCTGTGCGGAAATCCTGCTGATGAAATCGTCGAGACGTGTTCGCATAGGCAGCTCCGAAGCTTGAACTCGAAACAAGCTTTAAATTCAAACGTTCATCACGCGCTCCAAAGCGCGACAGCCTCTTACCGCTGGTTCCAGCGCCGGATCACCGGCTCCGTCAGATCGTGCTCATAGCCTAAGATACTGATGCTTGCAGTATCGAGGACGAAGCGGGACCCGTCTTCCGGCGGCAGCCCGAGCCAGCGGGCGGCGAGCACGCGAAGGAAGTGGGAGCTGGAGAAGATCAGGATCGGCACGCCGGCTTGGCGAAGCTCGCGGACGATACGGTCCGCCCTTGCGCCGACATCTGCGGCCATTTCTCCGTCCGGGCAGCCATCGCGGAAGAGCTGCCAGCCGGGGCGGGCCGCGAGGATTTCCTTCGTCGTGATGCCCTCATAGGCACCATAATCCCATTCGGCGAGATCGGGCTTGATTGCGGCATCTGCGCCGAAATTGGCAAGCGCGCAGGTGTTCGTCGCCCTTTGAGAAGGGCTCGACCAGACCGCCGAGACAACCAGTCCCTTGAGGCGATCGCCGAGTTTGCGGGCGGCCGTCTCGCCATTCGGGGTCAGCGGGATATCAGTCCTGCCGGTATGTTTTCCGGAGAGGCTCCATTCTGTTTCGCCGTGACGGACAAGATGGATTTCGGGAAATGCACTGCTCATCTGCACGCCTTTCCTTGTAGAAAACCGCGGCCGAAGCTGCGCCGCGATATCAGAAGACAACCTTTTCCAAGGGGGGCCGTGTGGCCTCGAATTCCTTCAGCTTCGCCTCGTTCGCGGCAATGTAATTGCGGTTGTCCGGTGTTGAATACTGGTTCTTGGAAACCTGGATCTGCATGACGAAGAGTTCGTCCCAGCGGAATCCTATTTCGGAGCCGGCGAGATAGAATTCCCACATCCGGAAGAAGCGCTCGTCGTAAAGGGCGACGGCTTCCGCCTTGCGCGCCATGAAGCGCTCGCGCCAATGGCGGAGCGTATAGGCATAATGCAGCGGCAGGACCTCGATGTCCCGGATCAGCAGCCCGGCCTTCTCAATTGCAGGCACCGTCTCGCCGATCGACGGGATGTAGCCCTGCGGGAAGATGTATTTCTCGATGAAAGCATTTGTCGCAAAGCTCGGCTTCGGCCGGGCGATGGAATGAAGAAGCATGACGCCGTCGTCGGCGAGAAGTTCATGCACCTTGCGGAAGTAATTGTTGAAATTGCCGATGCCGACATGCTCGAACATGCCGACCGAGACGATGCGGTCGAACTTCATGCCTGTCATCGTGCGGTAATCCTGCAACTCGAAGCGGACGCGATCGGCGAGACTGCGCTTTTGGGCGCGCTCGCGCGAGATCTTCAGCTGCTCTTCGCTGAGCGTGATGCCGGTGACGTCAACGCCCTCCGTCGATTCTGCCAGATACATCCCCATCCCGCCCCAGCCGGAGCCGATTTCCAGAATACGCTGGTTGGGCTCCAGCAGAAGCTTGGCTGCGATATGGCGCTTCTTGGCGGCTTGTGCTTCCTCCAGGCTGATGCCTGGCGGATCGAAATAGGCGCAGGAATATTGCCAGTCCTCGTCAAGGAAAAGTTCGAAAAGCTTTTCCGACAGATCGTAATGATGCGCGACATTGCGCTTGTTGTGATTGACCGGCAGCCGGCTCTTCAGCTGCTGCAGGGCGATGCGGCCGACCAGAAGTGCGGCCATCGGAATATCGAAGATTTCGTTCGTGGTGTTCTGCTTCACCATCGAAAGGAAGTCGTAGATGTTGCCCTGTTCAAGTACGAACCGGCCCTCCATGTACATTTCGCCGAGCTTGAGGGTGGGGTCGCGGCGGATAAGCTTCTCCGCCTCCTCGTCGGCAACGCGGACGACGACCAGATCTCCGGTGCCATCGCCAATTGCATATGTCTCGCCATTGGCCAGCGTGAGCTTCAGATTACCCTTGCGGATGATTTTTTGGACAATTGATAAAAATCCCGACGCCATGAAAGGCCTCGCATGTGTGACAGGATGATATGGGTTAAACTTAGTCGCTCTCTTCCGCCACACAAGCGCCGTATTTGGCAGTTCCGCAACAAGGCTGCCAAACTGTGACATTTTTGCAATGCCTGCCGTTAAGCTATTATTTTCGCTTCATGGCCTCGGCAAGAGCAGCACCGAAGGCGCCCTGGCTTTCCTGTTTCGCGACAGCCGGACGCCGGTCGTGTTGCGGCCGCGCGCCTTGATTTCCACGGGGCTCGCCGCGTGGCGCTGGAGCCGAGGAGCCATCGTCCTTGCGCATCGAAAGACCGATGCGCTTGCGTTTTGCATCGACCTCGACGACACGCACCTTGACGACATCGCCAGCCTTCACAACTTCATGAGGATCTTTGACGAAGCGGTCGGCAAGCTGCGAGACATGCACAAGGCCGTCCTGATGCACGCCGATATCGACGAAGGCGCCAAAAGCCGCAACGTTGGTCACCGTGCCTTCCAGCATCATGCCGGGCTTGAGATCGGAGATTTCGTTGACGCCTTCTGCGAAGGTTGCCGTCTTGAAGCTCGGGCGAGGATCGCGGCCGGGCTTTTCCAGTTCGGCGAGGATATCCTTGACCGTCGGCAGGCCGAACTTCTCGTCGATGAACTGCCGCGGATCAAGCGATTTCAGCGCCGCGCTATCGCCCATCAGCGACCGCAGGTCGCGGCCGCAGGCGGCAACGATCTTCTTTGCCACGCCATAGGCTTCCGGGTGCACCGATGACGCGTCGAGGGGCTCCTTGCCGTTCGGGATGCGCAGGAAGCCTGCCGCCTGCTCGAAGGTGCGCGTGCCGAGACGCGCGACCTTGAGCAGGTCGCGGCGGCTTTCGAAGGGACCGTTCTGGTCGCGATGGACGACGATGGCTTCGGCAATCGATGGGCCGAGGCCGGAAACGCGTGAGAGCAGCGGCGCCGAAGCCGTGTTGAGATCGACGCCGACGGCATTCACCGCGTCTTCGACGACAGCGTCCAGCGATCGCGACAGCTTCTGTTGGTCGACGTCATGCTGATACTGTCCGACGCCGATCGATTTCGGCTCGATCTTGACAAGTTCGGCCAGCGGATCCTGCAGGCGGCGGGCGATGGAAACCGCGCCACGCAGCGACACGTCGAGATCCGGAAATTCAGCTGCGGCGGTCGCGGAGGCGGAATAGACCGACGCGCCGGCTTCCGAAACGATGACCTTGGTGGGCTTTGCGCCCGCAAGATCGGCAAGCATGTCGGCCACTAGCTTTTCGGTTTCGCGGCTTCCAGTGCCGTTGCCGATGGAGATCAGCTCGACATTATGCTTAAGGATCAGCGCGGTGAGTTCTGCCTGAGCGCCACGCACGTCGTTCCGGGGCTGGAAGGGATAGACCGTGGAGGTCGCAACGACCTTGCCGGTGCCGTCGACCACTGCGACCTTGACGCCAGTGCGGATGCCCGGATCGAGGCCCATCGTGGCGCGCGAGCCGGCAGGCGCCGCCAGCAGCAGATCCTTCAAGTTTCGCGCAAAGACGTGGATCGCCTCCTCTTCGGCGCGTTCGCGCAGTTCGCGCATCAGGTCGAGAGACAGCGACATGGAAAGTTTGACGCGCCAGGCCCAGCTTGCGACATCCATCAGCCAGCGATCGCCGGGGCGGCTCGTGCCGATTTCATAGGCAGCAGCGATCATGCGCTCGACAGGCTTGTTGGGAGAGGCGATCTCGGCGTCGGCCTCGATCGTCAGCGTCAGCACTTCCTCGTTCCAGCCGCGCAGCATGGCGAGCGCGCGATGGCCGGGCGCGGTCGCCCAGCGCTCCGAATGGTCAAAATAGTCCGAGAATTTCTCGCCGGCCGTCTGCTTGCCATCCACGACCTTGGCCTTCACAAACGCGGCGCTGCGCATATGGGCACGGAGCTTGCCGAGCAAATCGGCATTTTCCGCAATGCCTTCGGCGACGATGTCGCGTGCGCCTTCGAGCGCCGTCTTCGCATCCGGCACATCGGCAGTGATATAGTCCTCCGCCAGCACCGCCGGTCCCTTCGAGCGATCGGCGAGGATCGCGTCGGCGAGCGGTCCGAGGCCGCGCTCGCGGGCGATTTCGGCACGGGTGCGGCGCTTGGGTTTGTAGGGCAGGTAGAGATCCTCGAGCTCCGCCTTGGTGGCGGCGCCAGCGATCTTGCCCATCAGTTCGTCGGTCATCTTGCCCTGGCCGGCGATCGATTCGACGATCGTGTCGCGGCGGGCTTCCAGTTCGCGCAGATAGACGAGGCGTTCTGCCAGTTTGCGCAACTGCGTATCATCCAGGCCACCAGTCACTTCCTTGCGGTAGCGCGCGATAAAGGGAACGGTCGCGCCCTCGTCGAGCAGCTCGATCGCGGCTTTGGCCTGGTCCGGCCGGGCATTGATTTCGGAGGCGATGAGTGCGGCAAGCGAGCGGAGGTCTGCGGCCATGGGATTCCCTGAACTAACGAAGGTAGCGGGACCATAGCGGCGAAAAGCGGCAAGGCAATGCCCGGCAGAGCTTTCCACAGCAGACTGACGCCCTTCATAAAGTTAGCACCCGCAGCCATCCGACCTTCGGGCCACCTTTTCGCCGCCTGGGAGAAAGGACGACAAAGCGTAGCGGCCTCATCTCCTTCACCCTCAGACGGAAGATCCCTGGCAGGGCGGATGCGGGGGGCGGCGCCGCGCAGAAGGGCGATTGCCTCCTCGCCTGGCTCGCGCGCCTGGATTTCCCGTTTTTGCGGTTGTGCAGATGCGGCATTCTTTGGTAGCAGAGGCGACCGTTTTGGACCGTCCTCCCTAAAGGAGGCAAGGAAAAGTGACATGCCCGATCTGCTTCTAGAACTTCGCTCCGAGGAAATTCCGGCCCGCATGCAGCGCAAGGCTGCCGGCGACCTGAAGAAGCTCGTCACCGATGCGCTGGTGGAGGCAGGACTTTCCTATGAGGGCGCCCGCGAATACTGGACGCCTCGCCGCCTGACGCTTGATATCCGCGGACTGACCGCCCGATCCGCCGATGTGCGCGAAGAGCGCAAGGGCCCGCGCACCGATGCCAACGATAAGGCGATCGAAGGCTTTTTGCGCGGCGCTGGCCTTTCTTCGATTTCCGAGGCGCAGGTGAGTAGCGACCCAAAAAAGGGCGATTTCTACATTGCCGTGATTTCAAAGCCCGGCCGCGCTGCGGAAGAGATCATCGGCGACGTGATGCCCGGCATCATCCGCGATTTCCCCTGGCCGAAATCCATGCGCTGGGGCAAGGCGTCCTCCAAACCTGGCTCGCTGCGCTGGGTGCGCCCGCTGCAATCGATCGTTTGCACTTTCGGCACCGAGCATGAGGAAACCTCCGTCATCCCCTTCGAGATCGACGGCATCGTCGCCTCCAATGTGACCTACGGCCACCGCTTCCATGCGCCAGACGCCATCACCGTCAAGCGTTTCGACGACTATGCCGCGAGCCTCGAAAAAGCGAAGGTCATCCTCGATGCCGAGCGGCGCAAGAACATCATCCTGCATGATGCACGCGACATCGCCTTTGCCGGCGGACTGGAACTCGTCGAGGACGACGGTCTGCTGGAGGAAGTCTCCGGTCTCGTCGAATGGCCGCAAGTGCTGATGGGCAGCTTCGAGGAGGATTACCTCTCGATCCCCTCCGAAATCATCCGGCTGACGATCAAGACGAACCAGAAGTGTTTCGTAACGCGCAAACAGGGCGAAGAGACGCTTTCGAACAAGTTCATCCTCGTCTCCAATGTTGAGGCGACCGACGGCGGCAAGGAAATCATCCATGGCAATGGCAAAGTCGTCCGCGCCCGCCTTTCCGACGCGCTACATTTCTGGAAGCGCGACCAGGGGAACTTGCCGGACCTCGAAACGCTGGAGGCTTCGGCGAAGAAATTCGAGCTTGATCTGAGGAAGCCGCTCGATCAGCGGATGGCGAAGCTCGATGCGCTGCATGTGACGTTCCACGCGAAAATCGGAACGCAGGGCGAGCGGGTAACACGCATTCGCACCCTTGCCGGCGAAATCGGTAAAATCGTCAATGCAGATCCCCTAAAGGTTAGCCGAGCAGCAGCCTTGGCAAAGGCGGACCTGCGAACTGAAGTCGTGGGCGAATTCCCTGAACTGCAGGGTGCAATAGGGAAGAAATATGCGCTGCTGCAAGGCGAAGATGAACCAGTGGCGGCAGCACTGGAGGACCACTATAAGCCTCAGGGTCCCACCGACCGAGTGCCTACCGACAATGTTGCCATAACCATAGCGCTTGCTGACAAGATCGACACGCTTGTATGGTTTTGGCGAATAAACGAAAAGCCAACCGGTTCGAAGGATCCGTTCGCATTAAGACGAGCAGCGCTAGGATCGATACGGCTGCTGTTGGAACGGGGAATCAGAGCATCCCTCATCCCACTGTTTCGCTCTGCATTTCGTAGCGAATGGGCTGTGGCCATCGCTAGCCATGAAGCTTCGATAAGACTCTTTGAGCTTAAAATCCAACAGGATAGCGAAAGACTCGACCACGAGAGGCTCGTGCAAGAACAGCGCGAAGCTATCAAATATTGCAGGAAATATCTTGCTGACGGCCATCCAAAGACAATCGAAGAAGAATATGAGCTGGCAATCAACCTCCTCTCCTTCTTCCACGACCGCCTCAAGGTCTATCTCCGCGACCAGGGTGCCCGCTACGATTTGATCGATGCCGTCGTCACATCCGAGGCCGACGACCTTCTCATGATCGCCCGCCGCGTCGAGGCGCTGACGGCTTTCATTACCTCGGAAGACGGCAAGAACCTCTTGGTCGGCACCAAGCGCGCCACGCAGATTCTGGCCGCCGAGGAGAAGAAGGGCACCGTTATCGCCGACGGCGTTTCTGAAAAGCTGTTGCGGCTGGATGCCGAAAAGGAGCTCTTCGCCGCCATCGCCAAAGCCTCGACCGAGGCTTCCACCGCCATCGCCAGCGAAGACTTCCGCTCGGCAATGGAGGCGCTTTCGAAGCTTCGCGCCCCGGTCGACCGCTTCTTCGACGACGTGCTCGTCAACGACGAGGACGCGGCGATCCGCGCCAACCGCCTCGCCCTGTTGCGGCTGATCCGCGAGGCGACGGGGACGGTTGCGGACTTCTCGAAGATCGCAGGGTAACGGTTTCGGACCAACCGCGGCGCTCGCGGCAACCTCGAAACCTCCTTTGAATAACTCTCGCGCCCGGTAGACATGGCGCTGCTGGATCCCTGCGGCAGGTACAGGGATGAGTGGCATCCCACTGGTCATTCACCAGCGCTCGCGCTATCAGACAATCATGACCACCAAAATCCTCGTCAGCGCCTGCCTCATGGGCCATGCCGTCCGTTATGACGGCCGGGCGAAGCCGCTGGCACATCCGGCGCTCGAGCGCTGGCGGGCGGAGGGCAGGTTGGTGACGATCTGTCCGGAGATGTCGGCAGGCATGCCGGTGCCGCGGCCGCCGGCGGAAATCGAGGGCGGCGCGAGTGGCAAGGACGTTCTGTCTGGAGCAGCACGTGGTGTTCGAGATCACCGGAGGCGATGTGACGGCTGCATTCCGAGAAGCGGCGCAGAATGCGCTCAGGCTGGCTCAGGAGACAGGCTGCACCCATGCGCTGCTCATCGACGGCAGCCCCTCCTGCGGTTCCGGTTTCATTTATGATGGGTCTTTCAGCGGAACGCCGCGGGACGGCATTGGTGTTACAGCTGCCCTGCTGAAGCGTGCGGGAATCCAAGTCTTCTCGGACCGAGAAATCGACCGGCTGGTGGAAAGCCTCGCGACGCCTGTCTGATCAAAAGGCATGTCCTTATGCACCCGCCAGTGCCTTCATCACCTTTACCAACCGTTTCGCGCCGAACGCCGGTCTGAATGCGTTCTACCTGCAATCGATCGCTCTCGGGAATGGCGAAATCCGGATGGTCCATATGTACCAGTCTATCGACTCGCTGCCTGCCGCAACGGCGCAGACAAAGCCGCCGGATTTTCCCCGGCGGCTGTTCGTATGCGTGATGAAGGTGGGGGTGTTCAAGCTCATGCCGCGCGGCGCGCCGGGGCGGTTGCCGCGTGACCCGCGCCGCCGACGCGGAAGCCGTGGATGAGGCCGAGTAATTCGTCGGTATCGGCCGCAAGCGTTTCTGCCGATGCCGTCGTCTCTTCGGCCATCGCGGCATTTTGCTGCGTTGCCGAGTCGAGCTGGTTCATCGAAGACGAGATCGAGCGCAACGTCGTGTCCTGCTCAGAAGCGCTGTGGGCGATCTTGCCGACGATCTCGTTCGCAGCCTTGATCTGATTCGAAATGCGCTTCAGCGCTTCGCCGGCCTCGCCGACAAGACGGACGCCGTGATCGACCTGGGTGGAGGAACGGGCGATCTGATCCTTGATCTCCTTGGCAGCAGCGGCGGAGCGCTGGGCAAGTTCGCGGACTTCTTGGGCGACGACCGCAAAACCCTTGCCGGACTCGCCAGCGCGTGCCGCCTCGACACCGGCATTCAGCGCCAAAAGGTTGGTCTGGAACGCGATCTCGTCGATGACGCCGATGATCTTGCCGATCTCGTCGGCCGACTTTTCGATACCGCTCATCGCCTCGATCGCTTCGGTGACGACGGCATCGCTGCGGCTCGCTTCGGTGCTGACGGCATGCACGCGCTTGGCGGCCTCGTTTGCACCTTCCGCAGTCTGGCGGACGGCGACGGTCAGCTCGTCGAGAGCAGCCGAGGTTTCCTCCAGGCTGGCGGCCTGGCGCTCAGTGCGCTGCGACAGTTCATTCGAGGCGCGGCGGATCTCTTCCTTGCTGTTGCCGATGTCGCTTCCCTTGGCGCTGACTTTGGCCATGGCGGCCTCGAGATGCGACAGCGCATCGTTGAAGTTGTCTCGAAGGGCTGCGTATTTCTGGCCGAGATCGCCGCAGCGCACGGTCAGGTCGCCGCGGGCGAGATCTTCCAGCGCCTGGCCGATCGTTGTGACGACGTTTGCCTGCATCCGGGCGTCTTCCTGCTGCTGGCGAAGATTGTTTTCACGCTCGGCGCTAAGTGCCATTTCCTGCTCGACCTGACGCAGGGACAGCGTCTGCCTTTCGCGGATTTTCTCCTGAAGCGACTTCGTGGCCTTGGCCATCATGCCCACTTCGTTGCCCATATCGACATGCGGGATGGTGACCGACAGATCCTCGTCGGCGACGGCCTTCAGGGCTGCGTGGACATCCGAAAGTGGCCTGGAGATACCGCGGATGACGAAATAGGCGGCAATGATCGCGACAGCGAAGAGGACGAGACTGCCGAGCAGCGCCGTCATAATCCTGTCGCGCACCTGCGCGTCGAGATCATCCATGTAGACGCCGGTCACGACGACGATCTTCCAAGGCGCGAAGTCGAGCGCATAAGCGGTCTTGCGAAAAGTCGCATCCTTAGGCTCGCCCGGCTTGCTCGCATAATAATCCGTCATACCGCCGCCGCTTTGGCCGAGCTTGACGAGTTCCTCGCGATACAAATGGTTCTTGACGTCAGGCTGGCCCTTCACGTTCTGGCCGACCTTCGTCTTGTCGTAGTGAAAGACGATGTTGATGTCGTAGTCATAGCCGAAAAAGTAACCGTCTGGATCATACTTCATGCCGGTCAGCGTGGCGTAGGCCTGCTTCTTGGCATCTTCCAGCGTCATCTCACCAGCATCGACCCTGGTCTGATAGAGCTTGAGAATGGAGACGGCGGATTCCACTTCCGTGCGCAGCATTTCGTAGCGCTCGTTGTAGATGCCATCGGCAGACGATTTGAGTTGCAGGCTGATAGCGATCGCAAAGACGGCCATCAGGCCCGTCACCAGCAATATCAGTTGTTTTGAAATCTTTAGGTTTTTCATGAATGTCTCGCGAAAAAGGTGAATTTGCAACACCGGATCGGTCAACTCCCGTCCCTTCGCGCGTGTCACTACGCACGTTCAGCAAGCACAATCATGCTTACTCCGGCCCTCGGTAAAATTATTGTGAATGACTGAACGATCACTTAACGATTTTGGCGTTGCCAAAGATTAGCAACACCAAAACTGAATCATGTTTGTTGTATGATTACGCCAGTTGCATGAGTACTTTAAAATCAATTGAAATAGAGAATGCGCCCCTGCTTCTCTTCAGGAGCGCATTCAATCCGCCATACGGCGGACCCCGTACGACCAAAACTTTGGCCGGGTCAGGGGCAGGGAACTAAAATCACATCCTTAGCTTAAAGTCGGAAACGTCGAGCGGCGCGGTTTGTTCCGCAGGGGCGGACATACCTGCAATAACAGGCTTCGCATCGCCGCCGATGACGGAGGTCGTTGCCGTCGGGTCGATGCCGTCGACAGGGACCGTCACCTTGAAGGCGGCCAGGACTTCGGGAGTTGCCTTGGTCACGAAAACGACGGGCGAGCCCCCCATCCAGCCTTCGGTACGGTAGAGCTTCTGCTCTCCAGCCACATCGCGGAGCGCGCTGGCCTGGATGGCGCCGGGCGGCAACGCCGGCACTGTGTAATCCTTCTTGCGTTCGGTCGTTTGCAGCGGCGGGCAGGTCGTGCAGGTCTCGGTCACGATGCTTTCGCCGCCGGTGCGCGGTGTCTTGCCGATCACCTCGATCGAGGAGGCCATCGCCGAACCGGCTGCCAGAAGAATTGCCGCACCGAGAATGAATTGACGCATGAAAACTGCTCCGACTTACTATGGGAACAGAATAGCGCGTCTTTATTTCCATCCCGTCAGGGGAAAGGGTAAAAATTTAGGGAACTGACCTGATTTCGGGCCAGAGTTAAGCTCTTTCGCGCTCGATTGCCCGCCAGCCGATATCGCGGCGGCAGAAACCGTTTTCCCATTCCACCTTGTCGAGCAGCGCATAGGCGCGGCTCTGCGCCTCGCCGACTGTTCGGCCGGTGGCGGTCACGTTCAGCACACGGCCGCCGGTCGCGACAAGCTCGCCGTCCCTCAAAGACGTGCCGGCATGGAACACTTTCGCGCCGACGCCTGCCTCCGGCAGCGAGAGGATCGGGGTGTTCTTCTCGTAGGGGCCTGGATAACCCTTAGAGGCCATCACAACGGTCAGCGCCGGATCGTCGCTCCACTCGGCTGTGACCTTGTCGAGCGTGCCTTCGGCCGCTGCCAGCAGCAGCGGCAGCAGATCGCTCTTCAAGCGCATCATCAGTACCTGGCACTCAGGATCGCCGAAGCGGACATTATATTCGATAAGTTCCGGGCCTTTTGCCGTAATCATCAGCCCGGCGAAGAAAACACCTGAAAAGGGATAACCGCTTTCGGCCATGCCGTAGATCGTCGGCTCGATGATTTCCTTCATCGTCCGCTCGATCATCTCGGCCGTCATCACCGGAGCCGGCGAATAGGCGCCCATGCCGCCGGTGTTGACGCCGGTATCACCCTCGCCCACACGCTTGTGATCCTGTGCGGTCGCCAGCGGCAGGGCGTTCCTGCCGTCGCAGAGGCAGAAGAAACTTGCCTCTTCGCCGTCGAGAAAAGCCTCAATGACGACCTCGGCGCCGGCTGCGCCGAACGCACCTTCGAAGCAATCGTCAACTGCGGCAAGCGCCTCCTCAACGGTCATCGCCACCGTCACACCCTTGCCGGCGGCAAGACCATCCGCCTTGACGACGATCGGCGCTCCTTGTTCGCGGATATAGGCCTTTGCCTTCGGAGCGTTGTTGAAGCGTTGGTAGGCACCGGTCGGGATGTTGTAGCGGGCGCAGATATCCTTGGTAAAACCCTTGGAACCTTCGAGCTGGGCTGCTGCAGCGGAAGGACCGAAGACCGTCAGCCCATCGGCTCGCAGGTGATCGGCAAGGCCGGCAACCAGCGGCGCCTCGGGGCCGACGACGACAAAGTCGATCGCTTTTTGCGCACAGAAGGCCGCGACTGCCTCGTGATCTTCAATCTTAAGGGAAACGAGCCTCGCATGTTCCGCAATACCCGGGTTGCCCGGCGCGGCATAGAATTCCGTCATTAGCGGCGATTGTGCCAGCTTCCAGGCAAGCGCATGCTCGCGTCCGCCCGAGCCGATCAACAGAACCTTCATGCCTGATCCTTTCCGTTTTCTGTCTGGCGGTTAAGGGGCGGGACGCCAAAGGTCAAGCGGGAAAGCTCACCAGCCGCCACCCCCGCCGCCTCCCCCACCACCACCCGAAGAACCGCCGCCACCGGAAAAACCGGAAGAGGAACTGGAGGGCGGAGGCGAGGGAATGGTCGAGGCGATGGTGGACGCCATCGACGACGAGAAGCCGCCGATGCGGTCGGAGAAGCTGCCGCTGCTGAAGTTGCCGGAATACCAGGACGGGGCATAGGCCGCAGCCGCACCGGCAGCGGCCACCGCGAGCCAGGTTTCGAAGGTGCGCGTCCAGGGCTTCTCGACACCTAACGCAACTGCATAGGGCAGCAGCCTCTCAAAATGCTGGGGCGACATTTCCGGCGCACCGGCCATGTTCATCCGGTCTTTCTCGGCAAGCGTCAGATACTGACGAAGGCCGTCGATGCCATCCATGATCTTCGAGCCAAGCGGCGTCGGCGCACCCATGATGAAGACATAGAGCAGGTTGAGCAGCACGATGCCGCCGACGGCAAAGAGCATCGGCGTCTCGTGGAATTCTAAGAGTGTGGAGAAAAGCGCCAGAGCCAGCGATGAAATGATGCTGAAGCCGACAAAAACGATGACGGCAATCGCGATCACGGCGGCGATCTTGCCGCCCAGGGACTGGCCTGGACGGAACGACCGTGCAAAGCCGGCCACGAAGATGGCGACGAAGACAGAAACGACGATCGGGATGATCATCAGGACGATCGCGTCGGGTTCCAGCGTGCCGAAAACGAAGAGCGCAATAAGTGCGGCAGCGCTGAGCGCGATGCCGCCAGTCGTATAGCCGATATTGGAATTGTAGTATTTGCCGCGATGTTCCCGCTCGATCGCCGAGCGGAAGTTTTGGCCGACCGATTTCACGCGTTCGCCGTTTGCCTTGTCGATCGTCAGCGATCCCTTGTTGGCGACGGCGCTCAGGAGGCTGGTTTCGCCGGCTTCCAGCTTCTCCTTACCCACCGGCTTTTCCGTGCGGCGTACGATGATCGATTGCTTGAGGTCTTCAAGGATGACATAGCCGCGAACCGCCAGGTCCAGCGCCGTTGCCGAAAGCGCCGTCCAACCCCCGCCTGAAATGCCCTTGTTGTCGATGTAGTTGACGAGCGCCGGCGAGATGCCTTCGGGAGGATCCCAGCGTGGCACAAGGACGCCACGGGAAGGGTCGCGTCCGACCTTCAGCCAGGAGCGGGTGTAGTAAAGGAAAACAAGGAGGAGGCCGCCGAAACCGATGAAATAGTCGCGGTTGTCCTTCAGCCACCAGATGTTCTGGTCGGATTGGCTCGGCGGATCGATCGCGCCTTTCGGGAGCTTGACGGCAATCGTCAGACCTTCGTTGGCATCGAGCGGCGTGGTCGTCGAGAAGACCGGCCGGGTACTGTCGCCTGAAATGCGGGCATTCTTGTCCTTTGCGCCAAGCGCACCGGTGAAGACATTCGTATCGGTTGCGGTGATGCCATCCGGCAGGTTCACGGTCGCGGTCGCGGCCATGATCGGGAAGATCCAGCCGTTACCGGTCACATTCCAATAGAGTTCGTCGTGATCGGCGAAATATCGGATCTGGCGATTGGTAGTGTAGGTGAAGGAATATTGATGGCGGCCTGGTGGAAGCATGACGTCTTCCGACCCAGCATAGATGCGGATGCCGCCGGAGATGGATTCCGTCTTCCACGGCTCGTCATTGCCGTCGCGTTTCACCGATACAACATCGAAGTCGACGCTGCGGCGGCGACCTTCTTCATCGACGAAAGTCAGCGGAAAGTCGCGGAAGATCCCGCGCCGGATCCGATTGCCCTCGGCATTGACGGTGATGGTCTCCGTCACCGTCATGGCGCCGCTCTTTTCGAGTTTTATATCCGACGCGAAGGAGTTGATGACCTCCGCGGCGCTTGCGCCATATGCTGCAAACGCCAGAAACAGAATGAAGCAAAGGCCGAAAAGCCGCCGGATCATCATACCTCTCCCGCCGGCGGCGCGCTGCCGCCTCAGATAATGTCAGCCCTCGTTCGCATATTTGACGCCCAGTCCTGCCAGTGTCCGCCAATAGGCAGGGAACGTCTTGCCGACGCAGTCCGGATCGAGGATCGTGATGCCGTCTATCTTCAGCCCGGCGAGCGCGAAGCTCATGGCGATGCGGTGGTCGGCAAAAGTGTCGATCTCGGCAGGAAGGCGCCTTCCGGCAAGCGACGGATCAGACTGGACGATGAGATCGTCGCCTTCCTCGCGTGCCAGATCCGGGCGAATCTGCGTCAGGCCGGTCGACAGCGCGCGGATGCGATCGCATTCCTTGACACGCAGATTGGCAATGCCGACGAAATGGACGGGCGTTTCGTTGAAGGCGGCAAGGACTGCGAGCGTTGGAACCGCGTCCTGCATCTGCGAGCCGTCGATTTCAGCCGGCAGGCGCGGGAATTTGGCGATCATCTCATAGGCGCGCGCATCCGGCTGCGTGAAGGCACCGTTCGGCACGCCAAGATCGATGGAACCGCCGGTCAGGACTTCGGCAGCCCAGAGATAGGTTGCCGCCGACGCATCCGGCTCGATGACGAAATCGGCCGCCGTGTAGCCGGTCGGCTCAACGCGCCAGGTGACCGCGCTCGTCTTCTCGACCTTGGCGCCGAAGGCTCGCATCGCGGCGGTCGTGAGATCGATGTAGCCGAGGGCCCCGATGTCCTCGCCGAGGAGTTCAATATCCACCGGGCGGTCGCCTCCGGCCGCCATCATCAGCATCGCTGACACATACTGGCTAGAGAGACCGCCATCGATCCCGATCCGGCTCGCCTCGAAGCGGCCTGTGCCCTTCACGGTTACAGGCGGGCAGCCGGTTTCGGCCGTCGCATCTATTCCCAGTGACCGCAACGCATCAACCAGCGGACCGATCGGACGCTTGCGCATGTGCTGATCACCGTCGACGACGACAGTGCCATCAACAAGTGCGGCAGCGGCCGTCAGAAAGCGTGTTGCCGTGCCGGCATTGCCGAGGAAGAGCGGCGCTTTCGGCGGAAGCAGCTTGCCGCTTCCGGTGACGACGAAGCTCGTATCGTCGGGTTCGTCGATGACGACGCCCATGGCGCGCAGGGCATTCGCCATGTAGCTCGTATCGTCGCTCTTCAGCGCGCCGGTCAGGCGGCTGATCCCCTTGGCGAGGCCAGCCAGGAGCAGTGCGCGGTTGGTGATCGACTTCGAGCCCGGCGGCACGGCGCGCCCCACGAGCGGAGCCTTAGCCGGGATGATGGTGAGTTTCTTGTCCTTGCTCATGACGCTCGTCTATTCCGTCCATTGCGCTAGCCGCCCTGCGGCCTTGACCGGCCCTGCTCATAGCAGCTTTTGCGCAAAGGCAAACGCCCATATCAGAATTTGACGGCCGGAACGGCGCGGTCGGCCTCGTTGGTGATCTCGAAATATTCCCGCTTCTGGAAGCCGAACTGCCCGGCGACCAGGTTGGAGGGGAAGCTTTCAACCTTGACGTTAAGATCACGGGCAGCGCCGTTATAATACCGGCGGGCCATCTGGATTTCGCTTTCCATGGTCTCGAGCGAGGCCTGAAGCTCGGAGAAGTTCTCGTTCGCCTTCAGGTCCGGATAGGCTTCGGCTAGCGCCAGGACACGGCCGAGCGCCTGGCCGAGAAGGCCTTCGGCCTGCGCCCTGCCCGCTACATCGCCAGAAGGCACCGCCTGCGCCTTGTTGCGCAGCTCAACGACCTCTTCCAGCGTGCTCTTTTCGTGGGTAGCGTAACCCTTGACGGTCTCGATGAGGTTTGGGATCAGATCGGCGCGGCGCTTCAGCTGCACGTCGATGCCGGACCAGGCCTCTTCGGCCATCTGCCGGGCGCGGACGAGACCGTTATAGATAAAGACAAGATAAAGAGCGATCAGAACGATCACACCGAGAACGATATACATCGCGAATCCCCCGCAACGACGCAAAATTTGGACGGAGACTATGCGGCTTCCGTTGGATTGTCATCCCGCATTTCCGGGCTGAGGTTTACATCAGCGACTAGCGAAATCTCACGATACCGCACACATATATCCGGTTGTATCTTCCTTATTGTGCCGGCTTGTTACGGTGCACTTGCAACTCATGACGAGGAATAATCGACAATGAGCGCAGCAATCTTCCTATTGAGCCTGTCGGCGATCACATCCCTTGTCGTCTTCCGAAAGACCCCACGGCCGGCACCCCGGCGCGTCGTCTTACGGTCCGACCACCGCCGCTAAGCGGCATTCTCAGGCGGCGGCCCTGGCGATGTTAATGCCGCCGGCATCCGTCAACAGGAAGGCTTCACCGCAAGCCTTGGCGAGCGTGCGCACCCGCAGGATATAGCTCTGACGCTCGGTGACCGAGATCACTCCGCGTGCATCCAAGAGGTTGAACACGTGGCTTGCCTTGATGCACTGGTCATAGGCCGGAAATACGCACTTGTGCAGCAGCTGATTGGCATTGTCGCTCGGCGCACCGGCGGCGAGAAGCGCCTGGCACTCCTTCTCCGCATCGATGAAATGGCGATGCAGCATCTCGGTATTGGCGAATTCGAAGTTGTGGCGTGAGTATTCCTGTTCGGCCTGCAGGAAGACTTCGCCGTAGCTAATCTTTTCGTCGCCTTCGCGGCCGTTGAAGTTCAGGTCGTAGACGTTGTCGACGCCCTGCACATACATCGCCAGACGCTCGAGGCCATAGGTCAGTTCGCCAGCAACCGGCGCGCATTCGATGCCGCAGACCTGCTGGAAGTACGTGAACTGGGAGACTTCCATGCCGTCGCACCAACACTCCCAGCCCAACCCCCAGGCGCCGAGCGTCGGGCTTTCCCAGTCGTCTTCGACGAACCGGATGTCGTGCAGCAGCGGATCGAGGCCGATCGCCGCCAGCGAGCCGAGGTAAAGCTCCTGCAGGTTCGGCGGGTTCGGTTTCAAGATGACCTGGTACTGGTAATAATGCTGCAGACGGTTGGGGTTTTCACCGTAGCGGCCGTCCGACGGACGGCGCGACGGCTGGACATAGGCAGCCTTCCACGGCTTCGGGCCGAGCGCGCGCAGCGTGGTTGCCGGATGAAACGTACCGGCGCCGACCTCCATGTCATAGGGCTGCAGAACCGCACAACCCTTGTCCGCCCAGTAGTTATGAAGCGTCAGGATGAGCGCCTGGAACGAGCGCTTCGGGTTCATATGGTCGGGGATCGATGCAGACATGGAGACAAGCCACCGGTTGCGTATTTTTGCCGGACAGGTGCCATGGGAGAGGACAAGGGTCAATACATAAGTATGATCGGACCATGTTTTGGAAGGAGTTCCGTCACGAACGTCGAGACAACGGCCACCTGTCTGATGTGCTCGTCGAGATCGGGCGTTTTCCAAGCGCATCCGATGTCATTGGCAGGGGTATCGCCCGGATGCGGCTTGAGGAGGAGGTCAATGACCGATGCTTAATATCACCGTTTTAGTTTCAAACTATCGGAACTGTGGAGAGCGCAGGCGAAAATCGATGAAATCGTAGCCTTCACAGAGAAGTTGAGGGACTTCCCCATACCGAACCATAAGAAACGACATTCACCCCGGGCTCCGGGCAATTCCGGCTTCAGATAAAGCGGTTCTTTGCTTCACTGTCGAGCGGAGTTAAGCACGCCACCCTTGCGAGAACTCGCCTCGTTGCGATCGAACTTGTAGTCGGCCGGCAATTGCAGCCGGACAGCGGGTATTCGTTCGAGAGCCTGCCCGCGTTGTTCAGCGGTCACCATCATTCATCCTCCCGCTTGACGCGGTATTCGCCGGTCACCGGATCCTTGACAAGCGTGCCGACGGCGCCGGTCTGACGCTCCTTCTCGGCACGGCGGGATTTTTCCTGCAGGCGCTTGGCATCGGAGATGAAGCGGCGGTAGAGCCACCAGGCAGCGCCGACCAGGATTATGATTGTTATAAGCTGCGCCATCTCCCTTTTTCTTCTCCTCTCACAGTCCGTAGCGGCTCCACAATGCCTTTTCTTCCGCCGCTTCGACAAGTCCCGTCGCGAGACCTGATGCCAAGCCATCAATCGAGACGGGCGAGACACCCGGTATCCGCCGGCCGAAGAGGCTGCGGGCGGCGGTGACGAGCTGCAGTCTGGTCTTCGGGCCGTAGCGCCTCTTCAGTTCCTGGCGCATGTCGCCGAGGCTGTCGACGAGGCCGAGTTCGAGCCCGCGCGTGCCGCTCCAGAATAGGCCAGAAAAGACGGTTTCGTCATCCTTCAGTCTGCCGGCGCGGCGTTCGCGCACCATGGTGATGAAGACCTCGTGAATCTCGAGCTGAAGGGTCTTCAGATATTCGATGTCCTTCTCCTTTTCAGGCTGGAAAGGATCGAGGATGACCTTATTTTCGCCGGCCGTATAGACGCGGCGCTCGACGCCGATCTTCTTCAGGAGTTCGGGGAAACCGAAGCCGCCGGAAACGACGCCGATCGAACCGACGATAGAGGTCGGGTCGGCAATGATTTCATCGCCGGCAAGCGCGATCATGTAGCCGCCGGAGGCCGCCACATCCTCGACGAAGACCAGCACTTTCTTCTGCTTCTCACGGGCAAGCTCCCGGATGCGCGTGAAGATGAGCCGCGACTGAACGGGCGAACCGCCCGGCGAATTGACTGCAATGGCAACGGCGGGAGCTTCCTTGTCAGAGAAGGCCTTTTCCAAGACCGGTGCGACATTGGCGAGATTGAGTATCGGGCGGAACTGGCCGCCGCCGCTCATGATTGCGCCCTGAAGCCTGACGACCGGGATGATCACCCCTTCCTTGCGGAAACGCTTCGGTACCAGTTTTCTCAAAAATCCGGCCATTTCAAATCCTTCTCGCTCTCGGCATCGCAATCCATGTATGCAATGGAGCAGCAAACGCAATGGGCCACCTTCCCAACATGCATCCGATTTTTCATTTGCGAATGACTTGCATTATCATTCTAATCGGGCATAGTGCGCGGCATTGGTCGAAAAAGCGGTAATCATATGGATGTTTTGAATCGTACTCCAAAGGGTGGCTGGCGACACGACCGCGAAGAAGCCTCGCTTTCAGACGTTTATCGCACGATCGGCACAGGCCGCCCGGGATCGAAACTTCGGCGGATTGCCGCCTTTGCCGGCCCTGGCTACATGGTCGCGGTCGGCTATATGGACCCCGGAAACTGGGCGACCTCGCTCGCCGGCGGCTCGAAATTCGGCTACGCGCTGCTGACTGTGGCACTGCTTTCGAACCTCATGGCGATCGTGCTGCAATCGCTTTGTGCCCGGCTTGCGATTGCTTCTGGCCGCGATCTGGCGCAGGCCTGCCGGGACGCCTTCCCGAAATTCGTTTCCGTACCGCTCTGGGCCTTTGCGGAAATCGCAATCATCGCGACGGACATTGCCGAGGTGATCGGCACGGCAATCGGCCTCAACCTCATCTTCGGCGTTCCGCTGGAACTCGGCGTGCTGATTACGGCGCTCGACGTTTTCCTTATCCTCTATCTGCAAAAGCTCGGCTTCCGCTGGATCGAAGCATTCATCATCACGCTGCTCGGCGTCATTGCGCTGTGCTTCGGCGTACAGATCTTCCTCGCCGACCCGCAATGGGGTGCCGTCATCACGGGCTTCTTTCCGACGACGGAAATCGTCAGCAACCCGGAAATGCTCTATCTGGCGCTCGGCATTCTCGGCGCGACCGTCATGCCACATAATCTTTATCTGCATTCCGGCATCGTGCAGACCCGCGCCTACGGCCACACAGTGCCGGAAAAACGGGAAGCGCTGACCTATGCGACGATCGACTCGACCTTTGCGCTCTGCTTTGCGCTGCTGATCAACGCCTCGATCCTAATCCTGGCCGCAGCCGCATTCAACGCCCACGGCCGGACGGACATCGTCGAACTCGGGGAGGCGCACTCGCTGCTGTCACCGCTGCTTGGGCTTGCAATCGCACCCACGCTTTTCGGCATCGCCCTGCTCTGTTGCGGCCTGAATTCGACCGTGACGGCGACGCTTGCGGGCCAGATCGTCATGGAAGGCTTCCTGAAGATCAAGCTCCAGCCATGGGTGCGCCGTCTGATTACCCGCGCCATCGCAATCGTGCCGGCAGCGATCGTGACGATCTGGTACGGCAACCAGGGCACGGCGCAATTGCTGATCCTGACGCAGGTCGTGCTCAGCCTGCAGCTTTCCTTCGCCGTCTTCCCGCTGGTGATGTTCACCGCCAGCAAGGCGAAGATGGGCGAGCTCGTCGCGCCGCGCTGGCTGAGCACTATTGCCTATGTGATCGCAGTGGTGATCGCCGGATTGAACATCAAGCTGCTTATCGACTTCGTGACCGGCTAAGCCTTGCATAGGCCGCGCGGCCATTGTTCAGATCGTCGACGAAGGGGGAGAATTTATGCGTTCCTTCTTCGTGCATGATAAGGGGTGCGCGCAATGAAAGCCGCGCCCGCGACCCCTTGATCGCCGTCACCAGGATGCGCACGGCATTCTCACCTTTGCGCGGATGGATGGCGGTAATCTCGATGCCGCCGAAGCGCCTGCCGCAGCCGGTGATGATGTCGGCGATCGATTCCGGCCGCGCAATCAGCGACAATTGCCCGCCGGGGATCATGATCGCGCCGGCGGTACGAATCCACCTTTCGAAAAGACCATCCGTCATCGCATGCGCTTCAGCCTTCAGCGCATCCGGCGTTCGCCGGTCAGCCGCGTCGTTGAAAGGCGGGTTCATGATGACATGATGGAAGACCTCGTCGGCAAGGCCCGCGTCGTTGCGCGCCTTTGCCGTGAGCGTCACATCCGCCTCGACGACCGAAACGCGACCTGCCACATGGGCGTTTTCCGGCAAGGCAATGCTTCGGCGGGCATAATCGGCCATTTCCGAAGAGCGTTCGAAAAGCACGGCCTGCGCCTTCTGCAGCCGGCAGGCCACGGCCAGTCCGGCAGCACCGGCGCCGGCGCCAAGATCGGCAACCTTGATTGCACGGTCATCGGCAACGAGCGCTGCGAGCAGCATGGCATCCATGCCCGAACGGTGCCCCCTGCCCTTCGGCTGGACGATGTAAAAGCCGCCGCGATGGAAGGCATCGATCGTGTCGGAAGCGCCGTTCATGGCCACATCATTTCGCGATACGCAATTCGCCGGCGAGACCGGCATCCGTCAGGATGCGGCGGGCCTGATCGGCTCGCTCCTCCTCGACGAGCAGACGGCGCGGCAGCATGCCGAGCGAGCCCTCAAGAATGCTCATATCCTGATCCGCGACAAAGCAGTGAATTCCCGCATCCTTCAGAAGACTCTGCGCATAGGACAATAGAACAGGGTCATTGGCGCGGATAAGTTCATGCATTTGCGGTCAATTCCCTTTCAATTCTGTGTTGCGCGACAATTCACCCCTTGCCGCTTCAATCGCCCCTTTCTATTGTCAATCCCAAAGAATGAACAGGAGTCCGGGTCGTTGGGCGTGGTCATACCGCTTGAAGAAAGCAAAAACAAACTGGCATCCGTCAAGCCGCTGGTCGATTTGACACGGGCGGACATGGAGCGGGTCAACCAGCTTATCCTTTCGAAGGCCGGTTCCGACGTTCAGATGATTCCGGAGGTCGCAAATCACCTGATCTCTTCCGGCGGCAAGCGCCTGCGCCCGATGCTGACGCTCGCATCGGCCTGTCTCTTCGACTATAGAGGCGAAAACCATGTCAAGCTCGCGACCAGCGTCGAGTTCATGCACACGGCAACGCTGCTGCATGACGACGTCGTCGACGAAAGCGATCTACGCCGCGGCAAATCAACAGCGCGCACGATCTGGGGCAACCAGGCGAGCGTTCTCGTTGGCGATTTCCTGCTCGGTCAGGCCTTCCGCATGATGGTGGATGTCGGCTCACTCGATGCGCTCGATGTCCTCTCGTCGGCCGCCTGCGTCATTGCCGAAGGGGAAGTGCTGCAGCTTTCGGTCGCCAAGAACATGGAGACGACGGAGGACGACTATCTTTCCGTTATCCGGGCCAAGACGGCAGCACTCTTTGCCGCTGCTGCCGAAGTCGGCCCGATCGTCGCAGACGCCGGCAAATCAGGCCGCAATGCGCTGAAATCCTACGGCATGAATCTCGGCCTCGCCTTCCAGCTTGTCGATGACGCGCTGGATTACGGCGGCAAGGCTGCGGATCTCGGCAAGAATGTCGGCGACGACTTCCGTGAAGGCAAGATCACGCTTCCCGTCATCCTCGCCTACCGCCGCGGAACGCAGGACGAGCGCGCCTTCTGGCGCGATGCGATCGAAGGCGGCAACAGCAGCGATGCCAACCTCGAAAAGGCCCTCGGCCTGATCACCAAATACGGCACGCTGAACGACACGATCTCGCGAGCTATCCATTACGGCACGATCGCCCGCGACGCGCTGGCGCCGCTCCCCGAAACGGCCTGGAAATCGGCCCTCATGGAAGTGATCGATTTCTGCATCGAGCGGGTCAACTGATCAAAGGTCCTTGATCGCGGGCTGATTTTCTTGCAGGGCCGCTTCAAAAAAGCCATCCTATTGTGAATCAGTCTTTTCAACTGATTTCGCAGCCGGCCGGATGAATCGGCTGCCCTGATGAAAGGTTTTCTAATGCGGCAGAGATATGCCATCCGTCTTCTTTCGAGCGCAGCGCTCGCAGCGGTCATTTCGCTCGGCGCGCTTGGCGGCGTGAATGCCGAAGAAGCGGCCAAGACGGACGATGCCGCCAGGAACGTGATCTTCGACCCGGATACGGTCGGCACTTTCGCAGGCGCATTTCTCGCTGCCCGCACGGCCGATGTCGATCACGACTACAAGACGGCAATCGAGCTCTACAAGAAGGCCCTCCAGATCGAGCCGGGCAACCCGGAGATCCGCCAGCGCCTGATGATCTCGTTGCTTTTGAACGGCAATATCGAAGATGGCGTGAAATATGCCAACGACCTGAAGAAGGATCCTTCCGTCGAGCGCATCACAACAGTCGTGCGCAGCATGGACGCGATTCGCCGCGGCGAGTTCAAGACGGCCGAAGCGATCCTGAAATATGACGGCCCGAACGACCTCGACCGCATGATGAACGACCTTTTGCTCGCCTGGGCGCGCGCCGGCGCCGGCCGCAACAAGGAAGCTCTTTCGATGGTCGAGAAGATGAAGGGCCCGGAATGGTTCGGCATCTTCCAGAACTATCATGCGGGCGCAATTGCGATCGTAACCGGCAACGTGGCGGCCGCGCGCAGACATCTGAACGACGCAGTGCTGGACAAGGATGGCGGCGCGACCGCACCCGACACCTTCATGCGCGCTGTCATGGCGCTTGCCCGCCTCGAAGCATCCCAGGGCAACAAGCAGAAGGCGCTCGACGCGATCTCGGTCGGTGACAACATGCTGCCGAACTATGCGCCGCTGAATGCGCTGCGCCAGAGCATCGAGAAGGGCGAAAAGCCGGAACAGCAGGTGCGCAACGCCGCGCAGGGCGCTGCCGCCGTGCTTTTCTCCATCGGCAGCGCGTTGAATCGCGACGGCGCCGAAGACATCGTCTCGCTCTATCTGCAGACGGCCAATACGCTTGACCCGAACAGCGCCGATACGCTGGTCCTTCTAGGCGGCATTGCTGAAAAACAGGAACAGACGGACCGTGCCATCGAATTCTACAGGCGCGTGCCGGAAAACTCGCCGATGCGACGCATCTCCGAGCTTCAGCTCGGCCTTGCGCTGGCACAGGGCGGCAAGACCGACGAGGCACGCAAACACCTCAAGGCGCTGATCGTTTCTGACCCGAAGGACGTCCGCTCCTATCTCGCCTATGGCAGCGTGCTTTCCGACGCCAAGGACTATGCGGAAATGGCGGCGAATTACGACAAGGCGGTGGAGGTGATCGGCCCGCTGCCGCGCCGCGCCGACTGGACGGTCTTCTTCCAGCGCGGAATCGCCTATGAACGCCTGAAGAAATGGGACCAGGCCGAGCCGAACTTCCGCAAGGCGCTCGACCTCAATCCGGATCAGCCGCAGGTTCTCAACTATCTCGGTTATTCATGGATCGACATGAACCGCAACCTCGACGAAGGCCTGACGATGATCAAGAAGGCCGTCGACCTGCGTCCGGACGACGGCTACATCATCGACTCGCTCGGCTGGGCCTATTACCGCCTGAACCGTTACGACGATGCAGTTGCCGAACTGGAAAAGGCCGCCGAGATCAAGGCCGGTGATGCGACGATCAACGACCATCTGGGCGACGCCTACTGGCGCGTCGGACGCAAGCTCGAGGCCGTTTATCAGTGGAACCGGGCGCTAGGTTCGGCACCGGAAGAGACCGAGATTCCGAGAATCAAGGACAAGATCGCGAACGGTCTGACGTCGGACAACGACGACGCCGAGGCGGCCGACAAGAAGCAGCCGGATCCGGCGCCTGTTACGCCGCCGCCAGCCGACAAGAAGTCCTGACAACCCATGCCTGATGCGGGCATGAGCGGCGGCTTCGCGGTTACTGAAGATGCTCTCGCTAAGATCAATCTTGCCCTGCACGTGACGGGCCAGAAAGCCGATGGCTATCATCTGCTGGACATGCTTGTGACCTTTGCCGGCCACGGCGACAGGCTGGGCTTTGCCGCTTCGCCATCGGACAAATTCACGATCAGCGGACGGTTCGGCCCCGCTCTCCACATCGATTCCCGCAGCAATCTGGTGCTCAAGGCGCGTGACATGCTTCGGCAGGCAGCGCTGGCGCAGGGCGACCATGCACCGCCGGTCCATATCCATCTCGAAAAGAACCTTCCGATCGCCTCTGGTATCGGCGGCGGTTCCGCGGATGCGGCAGCCGCGCTTCGCGGCCTCATGCGGCTTTGGAGCCTCCGCCTACCCGGTGGGAGGCTGTCGGCGATCGCTCTCAGACTTGGCGCCGACGTTCCCATGTGCCTTGCGAGCCGGCCGCTGATTGCGCGCGGGATTGGCGAACAGATCGAGCCCGTTGCCTTGCCCTCTTTTGCGGTCGTGCTGGCCAATCCGCTGAAGGCGGTCTCGACGCCAGAGATATTCCGGCTGCTGACGGCGAAGAACAACCCGCCGCTTGCCTTGCGGGGCAACGACTGGCTGGCGGCGATCGGGGCCAACCGGAACGATCTCGAGCCGCCTGCCCGCAAGCTTGTTCCCGAGATCGAGGATGTGTCGGCCGCGTTGAAGGATGCAGGCGCAAGACTTGTCCGCATGTCCGGCTCCGGCGCAACCTGCTTCGGCATCTTCGGCTCGATTGAAACAGCCGGAGCGGCCGCGGCAAAACTTCACAGAGAACGGCCGGACTGGTATTTCCAGGCGACGGAAACGCTTTCGGGAGACAGGTGATGACAGGTATCGACGAAGAGCGGCCGTTCATTCCCGTCGGCATCGCCGTGCTGACGGTTTCGGACACGCGCACGCTAAAGAACGACAAATCCGGCGACACGCTTGTGGCGCGGATCGCCGAGGCCGGCCACAAGCTGATGGACCGCGCCATCGTGCGCGACGACAAGGCGGCCATCGCAGCCCAGGTCAACGCCTGGACGGAGACCCACGGCATCGACGTCGTGATCACCACCGGCGGCACTGGCTTAACCGGCCGTGACGTGACGCCCGAGGCGCTGGAGCCGCTTTTCGAGAAGCGCATCGACGGCTTCTCGGCGGTCTTCCACCGCGTCTCCTACGACAAGATCGGCACATCAACGATCCAATCGCGGGCAACGGCAGGGGTTGCCAAGGCTACATTCATCTTCGTGCTCCCGGGCTCGCCCGGCGCCTGCAAGGACGCCTGGGACGGCATCTTGAAGCCGCAGCTTGACTACCGCCACATGCCCTGCAATTTCGTGGAGATCATGCCGCGGCTCGACGAGCACATGAAGCGCGGCGTGGGGAAGTAGAAGGCGCGCTGCTGCCCGGCGCGCCAGGGCAGCAGCCTGCGTTCGCTATGTATCCAAGCCCGGCAGAGTGGGTATCGTTTCCCAGCTGTCACCCGACAGCAGGAAGCAGCTGACGCCGTGAACATCCGTTATGATGAGTGTCCAGGTGCCGCTTTTGGCGGCATAGACCTCAAGAATGGCGTTCTGGTTGATCAGTCCGACCGCGGTGAGCTTTTCGGCAAAATTCTTGTCAAGGAACTTGACGACCTCGGATCGGCCTGCGCAACTGCGCATCATCTGCGATGCTGCCGAATGCGGATGCGCGATCACCAATGTCGTCAATATGACGGCCAACAGGCCGCGGATCATATTGCGTTTCATGACGCACCTCCTTTCGCCGGAAACCCGGCAGAAGAGGAGACTTCCGCTGTGACCTGTTCTGCCGTCTGTCGGCATTCCATGGTCGGCCGCCAAGAAGCGGGGCGCTCGGGCGGCGCCATGGCTGAATTATAGCGCGAAATCGTATCGGGCGCCATCTTTAGCGCGAATGCTGAAAAGTCTGCGCGCTATCGTGCGGCGCGTGCTACCCAGGAGGGAATCAGTTCGCTGGAAAGCTTGCGCAGCTTCTGCCCCTTGGCAAATTCCGAAAGGCGCATTCCGCTTCTTGCGGCGGCAATCGCGTGTTTCTTCGGCACGAGAAGGCCGAGTTCCAGCGGCGGCAGCGACCGGCCCACCCGCTGGATAAACGGGCGCTTGTATCCGCGCGAAGCGGTGAAACGCGCCGGAACTTTGTTGAGGGCGACATATTCGGCGATCTCGTCTATCCAACCGGTCTGCGGCCGGGCGCCAGGTTCGACGAAAAGTAGCCACTCGCCGCGGGCCGAGCGCAACACATCCTTGATATCCCATTGGGAATGGAACCGGCACCCAGCCGCGTCCGCCACCCTGGATGTACCGTCGCGCGAGCCGTGATCGAGCACGATCACGTCGCTTACAAGCCCCTCGACTGCACCCGCCACCAGCACCGATAAAGTCTGCGCCAGCTCAGGCTCCTGATCCTGGCACTCCAGAACAACCGTCAACATTGCCTATTTATAAAGCGCCGCACAAAAATTTGCCAGCGCGACTTTCCTTATTTTGTTCTTGCATTGTTCTCTTTTTCTCGATAGGAATTTAATCATCAAGACGGACGAAGGCAATGGCCTGGTCCCTGGAGAATCGGATGAACGAACAGTCCCTTGCAGGGCAGGCCGCGTTTGCGCCTGCCAATCCGGCGGATGTTGCCGAAGCGATGATCGCCTCTTCGGGCCTTCGCATCGAGGTCGACCGGCGTCGCGGCCGCGCGGCCGGACTGAACCCCAGCGGGCGCTTCGAGCCGATGCACCGAGAGGCCTTCGACGACGGCTGGCAGACGCTGGAAGAACTGCCCCCCTTCAAGACCGAAGTGCAGATCGAAAAGCCGCGCACGGCGATTACCCGCAACGAGTCGCCGGACGTTCCGTTCGACCGTTCGATCAATCCCTATCGCGGCTGCGAACATGGCTGCATCTACTGCTTCGCCCGGCCGACGCACGCCTATATGGGGCTTTCGGCGGGCCTCGATTTCGAAGCCAGGCTGTTTGCCAAGCCGGATGCGGCCAAGCTTTTGGAGCGCGAGCTTGCGAAGCCCGGCTACAAGCCGCGGGTCATCGCCATCGGAACCAATACGGATCCCTACCAGCCGATCGAGAAGGAATGGCGCATCATGCGGCAGATCCTCGAAGTGCTGAACAAGGCGAACCATCCGGTCTCGATCGTCACCAAGTCGGCGTTGATTCTGCGCGATATCGATATCCTGCAGGAGATGGCAGCCAAGAGCCTTGTGCGTGCCGCGCTTTCGGTGACCACGCTCGACCGCAAGCTCGCTCGTGCGATGGAACCGCGCGCTGCAACGCCGCCGCGCCGACTGGAGGCAATCCAGGCCCTGACAGAGGCGGGCATCCCGACCTCGGTGATGGTCGCTCCGATGATCCCCGCGCTGAACGACCACGAACTGGAACGCATTCTCGACGCGGCAAAGGTTGCCGGTGCGCTGGAGGCGGGCTACGTGATCCTGCGCCTGCCGCTGGAAGTCGCTCCGCTCTTCCGCGACTGGCTGCTGCAGAACTATCCGGATCGCTACCGGCACGTCATGTCGCTTGTCCGCTCGATGCGCGGCGGCAAGGATTACGACGCCGAATTCGGCAAGCGCATGAAAGGCGCCGGCCCCTATGCCTGGCAGCTCGCTCGCCGCTTCGAGATGGCGACGAAGCGGCTCGGCATGACGAGGCGCAGCATGCCGCTTCGCGACGATCTTTTCGTGCCGCCGGATGGCAGCGGCGTGCAGCTTTCGCTGCTTTAGTCGCCCGTCCGAACGCGGGCGTTCCTGAGGCCGCCCGGCGAATGCCATAACGAGTTACCCGCAGGAGGCCGCCGCCCTGGCCTCTTGCCGCCGCGAACGGCTCCCTGCCCGTTTCGCGGCCAAAGCCCCCGGTACGCCGCCTGATCCGGGGGCTTGCAGGAAATCGGGTTGGCGTGCGAGGTTCAGCCGCATGAAACCTCGCACGTCACCCGATTCTCCTCTGCTTTTCGAAGAGGTGCCGCTCGTCCCGGACTTCAAGCTGGAACTGAAGGCACGCAAGGCCGGTCACTGGCCGGTCGCTGGCGCCGATGAGGCAGGGCGCGGCCCTCTGGCCGGGCCTGTCGTCGCTGCCGCGGTCATTCTCGATCCCAGGCGTATTCCGGACGGGCTGAATGATTCCAAGCAGCTCTCGGCGCAACGGCGCGAACAACTTTTCGTCCAGATCCTGGCAACCGCGACGGTTTCCATCGCGTCGTCGAGTTCCACACAGATCGACCTCACGGATATCCGCAAAGCGAGCCTTGACGCCATGCGCCGGGCAATCTGCGGCCTTGCCATCCCAGCAAGCTACGTGCTGACCGATGGCCTCGACGTGCCGCCGGGGCTGGTGTGCCCAGGTCAAGCGGTGGTCAAGGGCGATGCGCGCTCGGTCTCGATCGCCGCCGCCTCTATTGTTGCCAAGGTGACCCGCGACCGGATGATGGCGCGTGCCGATGCCGTCTTCCCCGATTACGGCTTTGCCGCGCATGTGGGTTATGGCACGGCGCAGCACCGCGCCGGCATCGAGCGGCATGGTCCCTGCTCGCTTCACCGCATGAGTTTCCGGCCGTTGAAGAAGGACGGCACCGAAGGCGCTACGATGGATGAACTGCTGGAGGACTAACTGCTGCCGCTGCAGGCCTGTCGAACTCTGTACTCTGGCTTCATGGAAGCAGCATCTTGACCTCGCACGTGGTGATTGAAGCGGTCATTCAGACCGCTTCAATGGAACCAGAACAGCACCAGCTTGAGGTGCAGTCCCGGCGCACAGCTTACTGCTGCTTCGCGGGCGCCGGCTGCGCGGGCGCAGATTCCTGGAGCTTTTCCTGAACTCTCTTGACGAGTGCCGGATCGTTCTGCGCGGCGGTCAGAATTGAATTGTACTCATCTAGCGAGATGCCTGGAGAGGCTTCCACGGCCTGAACCATTTGCTTACTGGCTTCGGTCTGCAGCTGTTGCTTCGCTGCCGTGTCCTGTGTTGCTCCGATCTTGGCCGAGTATTCCTGCCTAACCTGGTCAACCTGGAGATAGGCGACCGCAAAGGCCTCGATTTTCTGATCGCTGACGGCTGCGGCCGCGCCTTTGCTTTCTGGTTGCGCTTGAACCGGTTGCTGCGCTGGAGCTGCCTGCTGTGCGGACGCGGGGTTGCTGAGAAACATCAAGCTGAGAGCTGCAGCGGTCAACGATGCAACAGGGGTATAACGAGTGATCATATTCATTCCTCTGTGGTGGCGTGGACGGCGACATACTGCCTTGGCCGCCGGTTAGGGTTGAGGAACGATCCGGCGACAATGTGACTCTCAGGCGTTTTCGGTGCGGCAATAGGAAGGCGATCTCCCGACCATCGAGCGGCGGCTTTGTGGCAGGATTCCCCCCTTCGGCTTGTTGCCGGTTCGATCATGTGGCCATGAGTCCGGCCGCGATTTTATCCAGATGAACGCGGATGTAGCAGAAGTCAGTACCGTCTCCAAGCGCATTTGGGCACTGTCGAGGTCGCCGCACTCGCCCTCAATAAAAGTCACGCGCTCGAAATTCTCATCATAGCCTGCAGATCGCGGCGCTGAATCGAAGCCGCACTGCTTCAGGTGGCCAAAGAGAGAATGCACATTCGCGGTCCATGGACGCGTGGCGCGCCATACAAGCCCGTCACGCAAGATCGGTCCGGAACCTTCTTATTCAGCACCAGCAAACTCTCTGGCAGCCGCACGGCCGCCAATAAAAAAAGCCCCGATGCCGGGGCCTTTCCAGATCTACTTCAAAGAACGCTCAGTTCAAGCGCGTCTTCACTTCGCCGACGGCACCCTTGAAGAGGTCGGCCTGGACCTTGCCGTCGGCCTTCGTGGCGAGAACCGTTTCGGCCGCGCTGATCGCCAGATCGACGGCAGCCGAACGGACGGCTTTCATCGCATCGGCTTCCGCCTGCTTGATCTTCTGTTCCGAAAGGGCCGTGCGGTTGGCGACGAACTCTTCCGTCTTCTTCTTCGCCTCGACAGTCAGCATCTCGGCTTCGCGCTCGGCAGCGGCGACGATATGCGCAGCATCCGCTTCCGCTTCCTTGCGCTTGCGCTGGTATTCGGCCAGCAGATGCTGAGCCTCTTCGCGCAGACGCTTGGCTTCGGCCAGCTCGTTGCGGATCTGGTCGGCGCGGTCGTCGAGCGACTTTGCCATCATGCCCGGAACCTTCAGATAGACGACGAGGGCGAGGAACAGGACGAGGCCGACGAAAGCGAAGAAAGTTGCATCAAATTCCATCGATCAAGCCTCCTTCTTAGCGGCTGCGACAGCAGCGGCAACGTCGGTCTTGGTGGTTGTGCCGCCGATCAGCTGTTCGATAACGGCAGCGGCCGTTTCCTCGGCAATCGTGCCGACGTCTGCAAATGCCTTCGCCTTGATGTCGGCGATGCGGCCCTCGGCAGCTTTCAGCTTCTCGGAGAGGCTGGCTTCGACGGCGCGACGATCTTCTTCGGCCTTGGCCTTGGCGGCGTCGCGCGCGGCAGTGCCGATCGAGTTCGACTTGGCGCGGGCCGCAGCGAGTTCAGCTTCATAGGCTGCAACGTCCGCATCGGCCTCCGCCTTCAGGCGGCTTGCCTCGTCGAGATCCTGCGAGATGCGCTTATGGCGCTGCTCGAGGATACCGCCGATGCGCGGCGTAATGACCTTTTGCATGAGCAAGAAGAAAACGGCGAAGGTGATCGCCAGCCACAGAAGCTGGGATGCGTAAGTCGACGAATCGAAAGGCGGGAAAACACCGCCGCCATGCTCGCCGCCGGGAACGCCGGTCTCGGTATGGACCTCGCCGGGCGCCGGAGCGGCATGCGGGTCCGTGGCGGGCGCTGCACCCGGTTCTGCCGTTCCCGCCGGAGCTTCTTGAGCATAGGCCGGGGTCACAAAAAACATGCTCACCTCCAGGTGTACTGCAAATACGAAGGATCACGGCTTGCTGGTCGCAGGCCGTGATCCCTCAATCCACCGAAATTAGACGGCGAAGAGCAGAAGGAGAGCGACGAGCAGCGAGAAGATGCCCAGAGCTTCCGTAACGGCGAAGCCGAAAACCAGACGGCCGAACTGGCTGTCAGCAGCAGACGGGTTGCGCAGCGCGCCGGCGAGGTAGTTGCCGAAGATGTTGCCCAGGCCGAGAGCCGTACCGGCCATACCAAAGCAAGCCAGACCTGCACCGATGAACTTTGCTGCTTCCGCTTCCATGTTGAACTCCTTTGAAATGGTTGTTGCGGCGAATTGACTGACGCCCTTTGACGTCAATGTCGGTATCCTTAGTGGCCACCCGGGTGAACTGCGTCGTTGAGGTACATGCAAGTCAGCACCGCAAAGACGTAAGCCTGGAGGAAGGCGACGAGGAACTCGAGACCGGTCAGGGCGACCGTCATGATGAGGGGAAGAATGGCACCGCCGACACCGACTGCACCGAGGGCTCCAAGCGAGGCGACGAAGCCTGCGAACACCTTCAGCGTGATGTGACCGGCGAGCATATTGGCGAAAAGACGAACAGAAAGTGAAATGGGGCGGGACAGGAAGGAGATGATTTCGATCGCCACCACCAGCGGCAGAAGAATGCCTGGCACGCCCGAGGGCACGAAGACGTTCAGGAAATGGAAGCCGTGCTTATAGAAGCCGTAGACGAGAACCGTGCCGATGACGAGCAGCGCCAAGGCGAAGGTGACGATGATCTGGCTCGTCACCGTGAAGAAATACGGGAACATGCCAAGCAGGTTGGCCGTCAGCACGAACATGAAGAGCGAAAAGACCAGCGGGAAGAACTTCATCCCCTTGGTTCCTGCGCCTTCCTTCAGCATTCCGGCGATGAATTCGTAAGTTATTTCCGCGACCGACTGCGAGCGGCCGGGAACGATCGCGCGGTTTGACGTCGAGAAATAGAGGAAGCCTGCGGCGACTGCAGCGGATGCCGCCATGAAGAGAGAAGCGTTGGTAAAGGAGAAATCAATTCCGCCGATTTCGATCGGTACAATCTTCTGGATCAGGAACTGATGGGTCGGATCGTTAGACACCGCTTGTTCTCTCTTCTTTGGCCCGCGAACGCGGGATCATCACACTGGACAAAACGCCAGGCGCCCTGCCCTATTTCTTGCCGTTTTCGGCCTCTCCAGGCTCCGGTTTTGCAACCTTTCCCGCAGCACGAAGAACGTTCAAAACACCGGCACAGAATCCGAGAAGCAGAAGAACAATCAACCCCCAAGGCGCCGTGCCGACAAAACGGTCCAAAAGATAGCCAAGAAGGGCACCGACGACGATAGCGGAAATGAACTCGCTCGAAAGCTTCATCGCCTCAGCATAGCCTTTGCGGCTTACCTCGGCGCGGGCTTCGTTCGCCTCGTCCTCTCCCGCATCTATGCGCTTGGCTTTGAGCTTCGCTCCCAGCTGCGCACGGCGCTTTTCAAGACTTTCCTCGCGGTCATCCGCCATGGCTTCCTCCTCGTCTTCCGCTGTCCGCGATCCCCGCTACCCCGGTTTTCAGGACAACGGACACAAGGTGTGAAAACCTTTCGGCCCGTTCTGAAGTCGCGCGCAACATAGTTTTAGGGGAAACCATAGTCAAGGCGTAGAGAGCTTATGTCCAGCCATAAAATTATCGTTCCGAATCAATGATTTGATCCGAATTTCCCACCGCCTTGAAAATTCGAGCGAAAGAATCCGCTTTCGAAGCCGTTGATCGGCGGGGAAATCCGCTGCCGGATCGGCTTTTCCTCAGCTCCAGCCGCCGCCATAGGTGCGGTAGAAGACGTGCAGGCCGATGCGACCGACCTTTTCCATGGTCCTTGCCCAATTCGGCCGGACATAGACGGCATGATAATGCGTAGCGGAGCCGACTTGCGGAAGCCAGATCTTGCCGGCCGTAACCGCCATGGCGACGTCGCGGGCAACGCGCCAGTGATTTTCGGAGTTCACGCGATCGCGGATGTTGTCGCAGGCAAAGGAAAACTGGCAGCGGTTCCGCCAGTCTTCGTTCTGGTAGACGACGCCGCAGATGGTTTTCGGATAGGCGGGGTTCCTCACGCGGTTGAGGATGACCTGCGCGACTGCTGCCTGCCCCTTTACCGATTCACCTCGAGCTTCGAAATAGATGCCGGATGCAAGGCACTGCTGCTCGCGTGCCGAAAACACGCTGGCAGGCAGGATGCTCGCCGCCCATGCGTGATCGCCCGCGCCGATCTGTGGAACGAAGCGGCCGTCATTTGTCTGATCGGCGAGGATGGAGTCGAAGGGTGATTGACGCGCGTAGTCCGGGGCTGCCGGCGCATAGGCGGTCGCCAGCACGTCGGCCTTGTTGCTTGTGACGAGGCCTGCAAGCATCGCCGGAACGCCGGGCTCCGGCATGACCGGCTGCTTCCTGTAGAAACTGGTGGCGATCTCGATTTCCTTGCCCATGATCTTCGGCTTGACGAAGGCGGACTTGTCCTTGATGTCGAAGCTCGGCTGGAAAAGGAGCTGCGTGCGCTGGAGAATGGAGCCGGCGGAGAAATCCTTCGGCGGCTGCATCTTCTCGACGGCGACGATGCGGCCTTTCTTCGTTCCGCGGTTGACGCGTTCTTCGTCCGGCGTTTCCTCGTGGCCCTTGCCTTTCGCGACGAAGGCAACCTTGCGGCCATCCGGAAGAACCATGCCCGCGCCGGCCGCGATCGTTCCCGTCACGATTGGATCCGCGAAAGCGAGTTCGGCCTGATGAATGGAGCCTGCCGGGGAATTTGTCATCACCATGCGCCAGTTGTCGCGGCTTTGATCAAGCCCGGCGAGCATGGCGGCGAGATCGGCATGCGATGTGATTGTGGGGAATGCGAGCCACCCGCAAACGCCGAAGATGGCGGGTGAAATCCAGCTCTGAGGGAGAAAACGCAGCTTGCTGCGGACAACGCGATTTCGACGCAACGCCAGACTCCGGACACGGGACGCTTCAACAGTCAGACGAAAATCACCCATTAACCTTGATGCTTGGTTAATGCGGTGTTCCAGAATTCATCCCTGAGCGGTTTTTCGTCTTCTCCCCGGCGGGGAGAAGAGTAGGGAAAGCGTGTCAGATGATGACGTGCGAGCCGAGTTCGACTACGCGGTTCGCCGGAAGGCGGAAGTAGTCGGAGGGGTTTGCTGCCGCGTTGGCGAGCGCGATATAGAGCCGGTCCTGCCAGTAAGGCATTCCGGATTTCGCATCCGGCACCAGCTTGCGCCGGCCGAGATAGAAGGAGGTCGTCATGATGTCGAACTTCAGCCCGGTCTTTCTGAGTGCTGCAAGCGCCTGGGAGACGTTCTGCGTTTCCATGAAGCCGAAGAGCAGTTCGACACGCGAGAAGCGCTCGGAAACCTGCTCGACCTTGTAGCGTTCAGAGTTCGCAACGCGCGGCTTGTTGACCGTGCGGATCGTCAAAATGACGTTGCGGTCATGCAGGACGTGGTTGTGCTTTAGATTGTGAAGCAGGGCTGCGGGCGCCGATTCCGGATCGCTGGTGAGGAAAATCGCAGTGCCCGGCACGTGGGCAGGCGAGTGGTCGCTTTTGCGCTCGATGGAACTGACAAAGGAAGGCAGCGGAATATCCGTGTGGCGGGTCTTTTCCATGAGGAGCGCCGTGCCGCGGCGCCAGGTCCACATGACAACAATGAAGGCGGTGGCGATGAGGATTGGAATATAGCCGCCGTCGTGGATTTTGAGCAGGTTGGCTCCGAGGAAAATCAGTTCCAGCACAAGCAGCGGTAACAAAACGATCGTTGCGATCGAAACCGACCAGTTCCAGCGCGTCCGTACGAATTCGAAGGTCATGATTGTGGTGACGACCATCGCGCCGGTGACCGAGATGCCGTAAGCCGTTGCAAGAGCTTCCGACGTCTGGAACGTGATCACCAGGAACATGACGCCCAGGAAGAGCACAGTGTTGACGGTCGGCAGGAAAATCTGCCCGGTATTGGTCTCCGATGTGAAGAGGATCTCCATGCGCGGCAGGAAACCGAGGTTGATCCCCTGGCGCACGAGCGAAAAGGCGCCGGTGATGACCGCCTGGCTGGCGATGATCGTTGCAGCCGTCGCCAGTATGACGGCGAAAGGCAGCGCCCACTTCGGGAACATGAGATAGAAGGGGTCGGACATCGCCTCCGGATTGCCGAGGACGAGTGCGCCCTGGCCGAGATAGTTCAGCGCGAGCGCAGGGAAGACCAGCGCAAACCAGGCCCACTGAATCGGGCGGCGACCAAAATGGCCAAGGTCGGCGTAAAGCGCTTCGGCGCCGGTAACCGTCAGGAAGACCGCACCCAGAACAACGATGCCGAAGAATCCCTCGTCGAGTAGGAAGCTGACGGCATAATACGGATTGAAGGCTGCCAAGATCCCGTAGTCGTCGGAGATATGCGAAATGCCGGCAATCGCCATGACGATGAACCAGAGCGCGGTGATCGGTCCGAAAAAACGGGCCATGACGCCGGTGCCGTGCGATTGGAAAACGAATAGTACGACAAGAATGGCCGCCGAAATCGGCACGATATAGGCCGACAGGCTCGGGGCCATCAGCTTAACGCCTTCCACGGCAGACAGCACTGACAACGCCGGCGTAATCATCGCGTCGCCTAAAAACAGTGCCGCACCCGCCATGCCGAGTGTAAGCAGCAATGCGGTGTGTCCGTTCGCCGTCTTCATCAACAGGGCAAGCAGGGAGAGTGTTCCACCCTCGCCTTCGTTATCGGCGCGCAGCAGCAGCAGGACATATTTGAGGGTGACGATGATCGTCAGTGCCCAGAGCATCAGCGAGATAAGGCTGATGATCTCGAAGCGGGTGATCCCATCGTGCGCGACCGGCTTCAGCGCTTCGCGGAATGCGTAGAGCGGGCTGGTACCGATATCTCCATAGACGACGCCGACGGAGCCGAGCGTAAGATAGAAGAGTTTGCGCGGCGTCACGTGGCGATCGTGTGAATGGCTTTCGTCGGACATAAAGTGACAACAGGCTCCTTAGAGCCAGCCTTTCCATCGGAAAAAGAAGAACGGAATGATGGCGGACATCACCATCAGGCCCAGCGAAGAGGGATAACCCGCGACCCAGTGCAGTTCCGGCATGAATTCGAAATTCATGCCGTAAATGGATGCGACAAGGGTGGGCGGCAAGAAGACGACGGATGCGATCGAGAAGATCTTGATGATCGAGTTCTGCTCGATGTTGATGAGGCCGAGCGAGGCGTCGAGAAGGAAGGTGATGTTTCCGGCGATATAGGACGCATGCTCCGTCAGCGACTGGATATCGCGCGAGACGGTGCGCGACAGTTCCTTCGTCGCCTGGTCCTTCTGAACTGCGGGGATGGTGTAAAAGAAGGTCATGAGGCGTGAGAGCGAGGCGAGGCTCTCGCGCACCTTGCTGACAAGGCGGTGGTGGCCGGCGATATCGCGAAGCTTCTCCTCGAGATAGTTCGAAGGCTTGCGAACCTTTCTGGCGCGGTCGCCGAAAACGTGCGTCGAAAGGATATCGATGCGGGCGACCGAAAGTTCGAGAATTTCCGCAGTCCTGTCGGCGATCGTCTCGAGCAACTTGGCAAGGAGAGCGGCACCGCTGCGCCACTCTTCCGGCACGCGATGAAGGGCGGCGATGAACAGGGCAAAGGATTTCGGATGAGCGTAGCGGATGGTGATCAACCGGTTCCCAACGAGAATGAAGGCAACATCCGTTAGCGTCGGGGCCTCTGTCTCAGCTTTCCAGACCAGCGAAGCCGTCATGTAGACCGCATTATTCTCGGTATAGAGGCGTGCGGACGGCTCGATATCCTTCAAATCGTCGCGGGTCGGAACCTCGATGCCGACGATCTTTTCGACGTAGAGTTCCTCCTCACGGGTTGGCTCAAGCATATCGATCCATACCACATCGTCCGGAAACTCCGCGGCGTGCGATAGGTCACGGATTTCGACCGACTTGCAATTTGAACAATAAGCAGTGATCACCGGGCGTTGCTCCAGCCGCCGGCACGTCCTGCAATGCCTGCGCTTTTCATCGAGAGCCTTTCACTGGAATGGCAGCCGTCACGGCGCCGTACAGGCTAATAGTCTTCGATCTTACCGGACGCGGAATAAGGTTCATACAACTCCAGCTGCATCCGGTCAGACCCCGGCCATGCATTCTGCTCAACCGCATCGCAGTCCACCAATCCTTCGATCGACAAGATAACTCCGAACATGCAGGCTGGCCGAAACTTTTCAAGCAAGGGCGGCCATCATCGAGCATCCGCAGAAACCGCCATCATGGCGACGGCGGGCCATATGACGGAAAGCTGTGAAATAATCAAGTCATCTTAGGTGAACTGGGCAATATCACCACATTTCCCCCACAATTTGGGGCATGCGGCGCGCCGAAACCTATTCGAAAATGATCGCCGGCGCCTGGCGCTGCGGCTGGCCGCCGAGTTGTTCCCAGACCTTCGACGCGATGTCGCGATAGATGCCCGCAACGATGCCGTTCGGTTCGGAGGCGACAAGCGGCGTGCCGGCATCCGAGGTTTCACGAATACTCACCGTGAGCGGAACCTCGCCGAGGAAGGTCACGCCAATGCGCTCGGCCTCCCTGCGCGCGCCGCCATGACCGAAGATGTCGTAGCGGGTGCCAGTATCGGGCGCGATGAAATAGCTCATGTTCTCGACGATACCGAGAACCGGTACCTCCACCTTGCGGAACATATTGAGCCCCTTACGGGCATCGATCAATGCAAGGTCCTGCGGCGTGGAGACGATGACGGCGCCGGCGAGCGGCACCTGCTGGGCCATCGTCAGCTGTGCATCGCCGGTACCGGGCGGCATGTCGACGACAAGCACGTCCAGTTCGCCCCAGGCGACTTCGCGCAGCATTTGCAGCAGCGCCGATTGCACCATCGGGCCGCGCCAAATCATCGCAGTTTCCTCATCGACGAGGAAGCCCATCGACATGACCTTGAGGCCGTAGTTCTCCATCGGATTAATGATGCGGCCGTCGATCTGCGTCGGCCGGCCGGAAATCTTCAAAAGGCGCGGCATGGAGGGACCGTAGATGTCGGCGTCGAGAATGCCGACACGCAGACCGTTCGCCTGCAGGCCGAGCGCGAGATTGACGGCCGTCGTCGACTTGCCGACGCCACCCTTGCCGGAGGCGACCGCGATGATCGACTTGATGCCGGGAACGCCGATCTTGCCGGCGCGCGGCGGCTGTTGCTGTGGCGCGTGGGCATGGCCTTCGTGGCCGTGCACGGCATGGGCAGCAGGACGGGCGGCAGGCGCGGAGGCAGAGGTCGCCTTCTTGTCGGCGGTCAGCGCCACGAGCGCACCCTTGACGCCGGGCAGTTCCTTGATGACGCGTTCGGCCGCGAGACGCAGCGGCTCAAGCTCCTTGGCGCGCTCGGCCGGAACGGTGATCGAGAAATAGACCTTGCCGTCTGAAATGAAGACATCGGAAACCATGCCGAGCTCGACGATATTATGTTCGAGATCGGGACCGCGCACGGTCTTCAGCGTTTCGAGAACTTGTTCCTTGGTGACGTCCGTCATTCCACCCTCACGCATCGTCTTTGAAGAGACGTAGATAGTGGAGGGCTGCGGCTTCGCCAAACAAAATCCGCATCAAGGGCAACGGAAATCGCGCTCTATCGAAATCCGTTGCGGCCATCTGGTCCGCCGGGCTTTCGCCCCGATGGCCGCAACGGTCTGCCCGATACCCGGCGCAATGCAGGTCGAAGTAGAACAATGTCCGGAAATGACCAGAGGAAAAATCACCCCAGACCACGGGGTTGGAGCGACATCACGGGAAAGCCGTTACAAAAAGGCAACAACCGCCGCCGGCACGGATGCGGGAGACATGCATCAACGCTGCCGACGGCGGGTTGCCGATGGCGCCGTTCTTTTTTGGCGCTCTTCCAAAGTCCCCTCTGGACCTCTGCGGAATGAGAAGCAAGGCTCGTGCCAGATGATGATCGGCAAGCACTTCATATGCCGCTTGGCATGGATCGCACCCGGCTGTATGGCGTGATCGGTCAATGCGGGCGACAGCGATGGAATTGCCAAGGATCTTGCGAGAACAGGTGGAGGAGATGCTGGAGGGCCAGCCGCTCGATGGGCTGAAGCGCGCCGCGGCACGCCTTTCCAGCCGCTATCGCCAGGAACTGCGCGACGGCAGTTTCCACATCAGCGATAGCCTTGCAGCCAAGGCTTATCTCGCCGCCAGGCTGCCCGCCACATATGCCGCAATCCGCGCCGCCTATGAAATGATTTCGGAAGCCCGGCCCGATTTCGCCCCTGAGTATTTCGTCGATATCGGAGCCGGTCCAGGCTCGGCACTCTGGGCGGCCACCGACTGCTGGCCGGAAATCAAAAGCGCCGTGATGGTGGAAGCAAGCGATGCGATCCGCAACGTAGGAAGAAGCCTCTCGGAGCGGCTCGACCTTCAAACGGAATGGCTGGATGGCAATCTTATCAAGGCGTTGCCGGAAATTGCGCCCGCCGATCTCGTCACTATCGCCTATGTGCTCGATGAGATAGAGCCGCATCAGATCGACGCGTCGATCGATAAGCTCTGGGCGCTGACGCTCGACACGATCGTCATTATCGAACCCGGAACGCCGGCCGGTTGGGACCGCATCCTCGCCGCGCGTGACCTACTGCTTTCAAAAGGGGCGCATCTGATCGCGCCCTGCCCGCATGCCTCGCACTGTCCTCTCGCGCGGCCAGATTGGTGTCATTTTTCGCGCCGGGTCGCCCGCTCAAGAATGCACCGCTTGGTCAAGGATGCGGACGTGCCGTGGGAGGACGAGAAGTATATTTTCATCGCCGCAAGCCGTTTTGCAGGCGAGGCTCCCCAGGCTCGCATCATCGCACCCCCTCAGGGCTCGGGCGGGGTGATCAGGCTGAAACTCTGTCAAAGCGACGGGACGGCAGGCGAGCGGACCTTCTCCAAACGCGACGGCGCCACCTTCAAATGGGCGCGACGGGCGAATTGGGGCGACGGGCCGGTAAACGACGGAGAGTAGCGAGACGCGGCCCTGCCCATCTTTTGAGCCAAACTGCCAATATTTTCAGCAGGGTTACTTGATGATGCCGATGCGCAGCGCCTTGGCGACCGCCTGCGTCCGGTTGACCGTGTCGAGCTTCTTCGTTGCGCGGTTCAGGTAGTGGTTGACGGTATGTTCCGAGAGGTTGAGGATATCGGCGATTTCCGCACTGGTCTTTCCCGCCGCCGTCCAGTTCAAGCAATCGATTTCGCGGTCCGTCAGCGCATCCGTCATACGCGTATCGAGACTGCGGATTTCGGCAAGCCTGTCGAAGACATGGATCGAGATATAGGAAAGATCGCGCATCTCTTCCGACGCGAAGGGCTCACGATCACCGGCGAACGAGACTGCGCCGCGCATGCCCGATGGCTCGTGCGTCGGGAAAAAGGCGCAGCGCATCATCTTGAAACGCTCGAAAAGCGACACGGCCATCGCCGCTTTCCCGTCATCCCTCCTATGGCCCTTGGTCACGTCGACGAAAAAGGGGATCGACGACGTGCGCAGGCGGCGTATGACGGGACTGCTCACAAGCAGGTTTTCCTGATCATAAAGGGCCAGCAGCTCGGCCGGCCAACTGGTGATCACCGTCGCGCTTTGCAGTTCGAATGACGTGACCGGCGGCAGGTTTAGGACCATGAACGCGCGGCTTCGGCAGGCTTCCGTCAGGCGCTTCATGAAGCGGAAGATATCGAATTGGGTCTTCAGGCCCGCGATTTCCTGAATATATCCATCTGCATCGAAAGATGCCCGTGACAGTGCTGTCATCTGCTTTTTCGTCTTCTCAAGAGCGGCGGCGCCGTTTCAGATCGATGTGTGCCTGCAAGCCAACACGCGCCCGCATGAAATAAAAAACAACCTGGCCGAAATACAATGGCCGAAGGGACTATGCGTTTTAACAAACTGCCGCAGTTGGCGTGATTCGCAGCCAAATCTCAATATCGCACTTATCATAAGCGTGCTCTGCGGGAGCGTCCAGCCGATTGCATCGCCACGTAGACTGCTATCGGCGCGGGCCGAGACGGACGCGCATCGCATCCGCGATGCATTCCGCCGTCTGCTTTAAGGGCGCAGCCCATTCTTCGAGACGCTCAAGGGTCAGCCTGTAAGCCGGACCGGTGATCGAAACGCCGCCCGCAAACTTTCCATCCTCCATCCGGATTGGCGCCGCGACGCAGCGGATACCTTGCTCATGCTCCTCGCGGTCGAAGGCGAAGCCGGCTTTGCGGATTTGCGCTACCTCGCTCAGCAATGCCTCGGCCGAGACCAAGGTCTGCGGAGTGTAGCTATGGAAGGAGAGACTACGCACCAGCGCCTCCAGGGCATCATCCGGCAAAATCGAAAGCGCAACCTTGCCGACGCCGGTGCAATAGACGGGCGAGGCATTGCCGATCTGGGAATACATGCGAACAGACTGCTGGCCTTCGATCTTGTCGAGGTAGATAATCGAGGTTTCGCGCAGGACGCCCAGATGGACCGTCTCACCGCTCATCTGCTGCAGGTGCCTCAGGTGCGGTTCGGCAATCAGCCGGAACTCATTCTTCGCCCAGCTTCGCGACGCCAGATCGAGAAGCCTTAACCCCGGCGCATAGCGGCCGTCTGCGTCGAACTCCAAAAGCCCTTCCTCGACGAGATGGCCGAGCTGGCGGTGCAGCGTGCCGCGAGGCTGGCCGGCGAGCGCGAGAATATCGGTAAAGCGCATGGGATGTTCGGCATGCGTCACGAGCTCGAGCAGCGCCATCGACTTACCCAATGTCCCCGTTTGACTTTCTCTCGATATATCTTTTCGTGGAGCCATTGATCGCCTACCGTCGGCCTTGACACGAATGGCAGCGTAGTCAGATAATTCCACATAGTCAAATTGTGTTCCAAATAATGGAAAATCGGGAGGATACGGTGACGAGCGTAGTCGCGCAGTTTCCGGAATTCAGGGATCGTTGCGTGCTCGTGACAGGCGGTGGCTCCGGTATCGGCGCCGCGATCGTCGAGGGCTTCGCCCGGCAGGGCGCGAAGGTTTCCTTCATCGACATAGCCGAAGCGGAAAGCCGCGAACTTGCCATGCGACTTTCCCGTGATTCGGAGCATCCGGTGCATTTCTTCAAGGCCGATCTTCGCAATATCGGCGCGATCCGGCAGACGGTCGATGCGGTGGTCGCGCAATCAGGGCCGATCACCGTTCTCGTCAACAATGCTGCCTGGGACGACCGGCATGATTTCGATACGGTGACCGAGGAATACTGGGACAACAATCAGGCGACAAACCTCCGCCATGTCTTCTTCACCGCCCAGGCCGTAGCGCCTTCCATGCGTGCGGCAGGTGGCGGCGCGATCATAAACATGTCGTCGATCGCCTTTCTCCTGAACATGCCGGACTTCCCGGCCTATTCCACGGCCAAGGCCGCCGTGATCGGTCTCACCAAGAGCCTTGCGGGCAAGCTTGGCCCCGACAATATCCGCGTCAACTGCATTTTACCGGGCATGATCGTGACCGAGCGGCAGATGAAGCTCTGGCTGACCGAAGACGGCATTGCGCAGACCATCAAACGGCAGTGCCTGAAGAAGGTCCTGCACGGCGACGCGATCGTCGGCCCTTGTCTGTTTCTTGCATCCGACTGCGCGGCCGCGGTGACGGCGCAGTCCTTGATTGTCGACGGAGGTATTTTCTGATGACAGATCCCATTTATGTCGCGGTGGATTGGGGTACGAGCAGTTTCAGGCTCTGGCTGATCGGCAAGGACGGCAGCATTCTCGGCGAACGCCGCAGCGGCGAAGGCATGACGACGGCGGCCAAGACCGGCTTTGCCGATGTCTTGGCGTCGCATCTTGCCGCACTGTCGGTCCCACAGAACGTGCCGGTCATCGCCTGCGGCATGGTCGGGGCCAAGCAGGGCTGGGTCGAGGCGGGCTATATCGATGTTCCCGCGTCGATTTCCTCGATCCTCACCGGCGCGGTTTCCGTTCCGGGCCAAAGCCGGGATATCCGTATCCTCCCCGGCCTTGCCCAGCGCGACAAGACATCGCCCGACGTCATGCGCGGGGAGGAAACGCAGCTGCTTGGCGCACTTGGCCCCGACAGCAGGGGGTTGCAGGCCATTTGCATGCCAGGCACGCACTCGAAATGGGTTCATGTTCAGGACGGCGAAGTGATCGGGTTTTCGACCTTCATGACCGGTGAGCTCTTCGACGCGATCAGCAAGCATACGATCCTCTCGCATGCCGTTGCGAGCGCTGAGGAGGCTCAAGTAGACAGTTCCGCCTTCAAAGCGGCGGTCTCGACCGCTTTCAGGCAGCCCGCCATGGCGTCGAACCTTCTCTTTACCGCCCGCTCGGGCCAACTTCTTCACGGATTGACGGCGGCCGGCGCGCAGGCAAGGATTTCCGGCACGCTGATCGGGCTTGAAATCGCCGGTGCGCTATCCGACGCACCGAACGACACGCCTGTCACGCTCGTCGCGTCGGGCCGCCTCCAAGGCATTTATGAAACGGCCTTCAAGTTCCTGTCTCTAAAGTACACAGTCATCGATGCCGACACGGCCGTGCGCCGAGGGCTTTCGGCCGCCGCCGAAGCTATCTGGCCGAATTGAGGAAATTTTCATGATCAACCGCATTCCCTTCCCCTCCATGAAGCGTCCGCTCATCGCCATTCTCCGCGGCATCAAGCCGGAAGAAACCGAAAGCGTCGTCAGCGCGCTGATCGAGAACGGCCTCACAGCGATCGAAATCCCGCTGAACTCGCCCGAGCCCTTCAAATCCATCGAGATCGCTGCGAAAACGGCGCCGCCGGAATGCCTGATCGGCGCGGGCACCGTATTGACGGTCGATGCTGTCGACAGCCTTCATAATGCCGGCGGCAAGCTGCTCGTCACCCCGAATGTCGAGCCTGACGTCATCATTCGTGCGCGCAGCTACGGTATGGTCTCGATGCCAGGCGTCTTCACGCCGACCGAGGCGCTCGCTGCCGCCCGCGCCGGGGCAACCGGCCTGAAGTTCTTCCCTGCCAGCGTGCTCGGTCCTTCGGGCATCACAGCCATCCGCGCCATTTTGCCGCCCGAACTGGTGATCGCGGCGGTCGGCGGCGTCTCCGACAGAAATTTCGCGGAATACACGAAAGCGGGCATTCTGGCCTTCGGCCTCGGCACCAGCATTTACAAGCCCGGAATGACAGCCGCAGAGGTTGCCGAGCGCGCCAAGGCCACCATTTACGCCTATGACGCAGCCGTAGGAGCGTAGGCATATGACTGAGATTTACGAGTTCGAGGGCAAGACGCTTTGCAATACCAGTTCGGTACTTGGCGAAGGCCCGACCTACGATCCGGATACCGACACCGTCTGGTGGTTCAACATTCTCGGCAAGGAACTGCACGAACTGAACCTCAGCACCGAGGAAAAGAAGGTCCATCCGCTTCCGATGATGGCGAGCGTGCTTGCACGCATCGACGCAAACCGCCAGCTGCTCGCAACCGAAGAAGGATTGTTCGTCCGCGATATTGGCAGCGGCAATCTGACCTTCTATGCCGCATTCGAAAACGACAACCCGGAAAACCGCTCGAACGACGGCCGCACGCACCCATCCGGCGCACTCTGGATCAGCACGATGAGCAAACGGGCGGAGCCCCAGGCAGGCGCGATCTATCACGTCGCCGGTGGCAGGGTGACGAAGATCTTCAGCGGCATCAGCATTCCCAATTCAATCTGCTTTTCGCCCGACGGCACGATCGGCTATTACACGGACACCCGCATCAGCCGTCTCATGCGTGTCATGGTCGATCCACAGACCGGACTTCCGACGGGCGAGCCGATCGTCATGGTCGACAGCATGGATGATCCCGGCGGCATCGACGGTTCCGTCTGCGATTCGGATGGCTATATCTGGAACGCACGCTGGGGTGCAGGTGTCGTCGACCGGTACAGCCCGGACGGCCTGCGCATCGCCCGTTACAAGGTTCCTGCCGCACAACCCTCCTGCCCAGCCTTTATCGGCGTCAATGCGGACCGGCTGGCGGTAACGACCGCCTGGGAAGGACTCGACGACACTGCACGCTCGTCGCAGCCGCAAGCGGGTGCGCTGCTGGAGCTTGGTGTGACGGTAAAAGGCGTTTTCGACCCAGTCTACGTGCTGTGAAAAACGCAACGTCGACGTTTCAAGGAAGCTGACGGCGAATGCCTTCAGTCCATCTTCGTTCCGGCAGGAACACGATTGCGAGCAAACGATTTCGTTATAGATCGCCAACGGCTTGCTCGCCGTTGCGGCAATTGCGTGAGCTTTGAGCCTGTCCGCCATGGAGGCGCATTGACCAGGCTGCTCGATGGACCTTTTCAACTGAGGTCCCGTTATTCGGTCCTCAGGAGGCGATGAATGCCGCGCCGCTCGCGCTGCTCTTGCCCGGATCTTAGGTGCTTCTGAAACCGGCGACATTGGCTGCGGGGCCTCCCGCACCGAAAGCCTCTCGTGAAATATCGAATAAGCGGCCCGCGCTTTGTTGTGGTCGTCAAAACCACACGCATTTCGATAAAATTCCATGAAAATCATCGAACTTTCCGTGTTCGTTCCCGGAACTAAAAGCCTATCCAGTCATTTTCCTTTTTGAACCGGCACGGAAAAAGACGCCAAAGAACAAACCGGCGGCCGCGCTTAAGACCAATCGAGGAACACAAAGGTAGGTTCGAAATGACACGCAAACTTCTGACGACCGTTGCCGCTGGCGCCTTGTTTGCCACGGCTTTCGCGCCGGCGGCGTTCTCGCAGACTGCACCGCAGCCGGCCACCCCCGATGCCACCCAGACGGCTCCGGCCGACCCGGCAGCACCAAAGATGCCTGATGCAACCGCTCCGGCTGGTGACGCCGCCCAGGCTCCGGCTCCGGCTCCGTCGACTGATATGGCCCAGGCAGGCGCATACCTGACGGAACAGGGTGCCGACCAGATCAGCGCCAATTCCTATATTGGCCAGTCTGTCTATACCGGTGAGAACGAAAGCATCGGTGAGGTCAACGACCTGATCATGAAGAAGGATGGCGGCTTGGTTGCTGCGGTCATCGGTGTTGGCGGCTTCATTGGTATCGGTGAGAAGAACGTTGCGGTGCCGATGGACAAGATCACCGTTGCCCAGAACACGCAGGACGGCAGCCTCAAGCTGACGACTTCGGAAACGGCAGAATCTCTGAAGGCCGCTCCGGAATTCAAGACCCTGCAGGCTCTGGCCGCTGAAAAGGCTCCGGCGCCTACGGGCACGATGCCGTCAGACCCGACGGCTACCGGTTCGACCAATAAATAATCCTGCGCAGCGCGTATAGTGCAGGCGGCGGTGCCCCAATCGGGGCGCCGCCGTTTTTCTACGGAGAGATCAAAGGGTATCAATCACCGCTGGAGGTCAACGTCAGGTGCCTGAGCAAAAAAGATCATGGCCGCGCGGGACAGATTGCGACGTCTGACGGCGTGAAATGCCATTGATGCGGCTTGCGCAGGCCTCAGGCCGACACGCGATCGATCGCGGCCGAGTCGTAATAGTTTTCGTGGAGGAAGCGCAATGTCGCGATGCCATCGGCAGGCTTGCCGAAATGGTACCCTTGCCCCATGCCGCAACCGAGCGACCGCAGCTTCACGGCCTCCGAATAATCTTCGATACCCTCGGCAACCACATCGAGATCGAGACCTTCGCACATCGTCAGGATCGCCTTGATGATATGCTCGGAGGCGCGGTCTGAATTGATGCGCGAGACGAAGGCGCGGTCGATCTTCACCTTGTCGAAGATGAAGTCGCGAAGGCGCCCGAGGCTCGATTGACCGGTGCCGAAATCGTCGAGCGAGATGCGCACGCCTGCCTGCCGCAGATCGGAAAGGATGCGGTGGGCAGTATCGGTGGAACTTATGACCGCCGTTTCGGTAATTTCCAATTCCAATCGGTGCGGGTCCAAGCCGACGCGGCCGAGGATGGAGAGCACGTTGCTGCTTGTGCCTGGATCCATGAGCTGGGCGGAGGACAGGTTGAACGACAGGAATAGTTCGCGCGGCCAGGAGAGCGCCACTTCGGCAGCCTTTCTAAGCAAGGTTTCCGACAGCGCGTCGATGAAGCCGCGCTCTTCGGCGAGCGGCACGAAGACGCCCGGCGAAACAAAGCCGAGGTCCGGATCGTTCCAGCGCGCCAGGGCCTCGAAGCCGACCACCTGATTGTTCGACAGAGAGACGATCGGCTGGAAATGCACGTCGATGGCGTCCGAGATGATGGCATTTCGAAGCGCCTGCTCGAGCTGCGTTGCGCGCTTCATCTCCTGCGCGATCTCCCGCGAATAGACGGTAATCTGGCTGCGGCCGCGGCGCTTCGAGCGATAGAGAGCGGTTTCAGCGCTTTTCAAAAGCTCATCGAACTCCGCACCGGCGAAAGGGTAGATGGCAAAGCCGAAGGAGGCGGAAAGCCGCACGTTACGGTCGCCGAGATCATAGGGTGCCGACAGCACCTCGCGGATCATCTGGCCGAACTTTTCAGCGCTTGCGCGCTCGAAGATCAGCGGCAGCACGAAAGCGAATTCGTCGCCGTCGTGGCGGGTCACAAGCGCACCATCCGGAATACATGCTTTCAGGCGGTGCGCGACCTGGCAGAGAATTTCGTCGCCGGCGCCAGAGCCGAAAAGGTCGTTGATCGGCTTGAAGGAATCGAGGTTGGCGATGCCGATGGTGAAGGGAGCTGGATCGTTTGCGCGTTCCATGGAGATCTGACTGACCCTGTCGCGCATGCGATGGCGGTTGCCGAGTCCGGTCAGCGGATCGGTGTAAGCCATGGCCTGAAGCTCATTCTGGCTCACAGGCAAGAAGGGTATGTCCGCCGGCTTCATTATTCAACCTGAGATTTCGTCACTCCTTCCCGCAAGAATGGCGGGCAAGTCTTAACAAACCGATAGTAAACCGGCCCCGTTCGGCTCAGATGCCCCAGATTTGAGGAGTTGACGGCGCTCAGACGCGCGCCCGCATTGGCTCGGCAGCTAGATGCTTCTGGAACAGCGTTTCCAGTATGTCCGGACTGACCGGCTTCATGATGACGTCATCCATACCGGCCTTCGCGCATTCGGCGCGATCCCGCTCGAATGCCTGCGTCAGGACCCCGACGATCGGAGTCTTACGCGGGTGGTTGTCTTCCATCTGACGGATCATGCGCGCCGCCTCAAAACCGTTCAATCCCGGCAGGGAAATGTCCATCAGCACGATTTGCGGCCTGTACTCAGCCCAGAGGCGCACTGCTTCGTCGCCGCTGGCTGCGATCAAGTAGCGGTAACCCAGTCCTTCCAGTATCTGGGAAAAGACAATCTGATTGATGTCATTGTCTTCCGCCACAAGCACCTCCAGGAAATCCATCTCGGAAGAGGTATTGATTTCCCAATCGGCCTCGCCTTCCGGCGCGGTGCGGTTGTTGCGGTTGAAGTGGCGGGCGATCTGGAAGGTGAGCTCGTTGGCAAGCTGGAAACCGTCCATGACCAACGCCGGGATGCCGTATTGTCCGGCAAGTTCCAGGCAGCGCATTCCCATCTGATTGTCGACGATCAGAAGATCCAGCGCGATACCGGACGAGGTTGCGATCTCAAGGAAGCGCTCTTCCTCGTCCTCGCCGCGAACGGAGCAGGCCTCGAAGCCGTATTTCGCGAGCGTGCGGAGCGCGGCGGTTTCAGCAGCGAGGTCGCCGGTGACGACCAGGATCTTGCGGCCGGAGAAATTCTCTGGAACGATCGTTTCCATCGCAGCCGGCGGCCGGCGCTCGTGATCGCCATTCAGGGGAACATAGGCGCGGCGATAGGATTGACTGCTGGAGGTGGTCACAGACGTTGCCTGGTCGAATTCGTCGAGATCGGCGCCGTCGCGCGGCAGATCCTGCATCGTCGATACGATAAAATAGCGTCCCGGCTTGCCGATGCGGTGCTTGCGGCTGACGATGTCGCGCTCTGAACCGTCGCGGGCGACCTGCCGCTGCCGCACGACCGACATCTCGCCGGTTTCCAGAACATGTCGGTCGCTTTCCTCGAAGCGCTTGGCGATTTCGGGAGAGAAGAGATCCCCGCTCTTGCGGCCGAGCACCTCCTCGACAGTCGTCTGGTATTTCTCGCAGAAGGCGATGTTGACGGCGACGTAGGTGAGGTTGCGATCCTTGACGAAGAGCGGGAACGGCAGATTGTCGAGTATATCCTCGGTCAGTTGCACGCGTTCGAGATCGGCGCGCCACTGCTCCTCACGCTTCTTCTCCTCGGAAATATTGGAAATGATCGATACGCAATAGCCGCTCGGCAGACGACGCTTGATCAGACGGATCCACCGGTCGCTGCCATGGCGCTCGACGATTTCGAAGCGCTCGCGCCAATGAGAGGCAATCTTCTGGGACAGCCAATCCTCGCGGCCGAGCGGTATGCCCGGCTGCCTGGCCGTATATTGCTGACGCACGCCGGTGTCGTAGACGGCGCCGAGAAAATCGCGAAGCCGGGTTCCAGGCTTCAGCATCACGGACGAAATCGGGAAAAAATCGAGCACCTGGCGGCTCGCGAAGATCATCTGATCGTTCTTGTCGTAGATGATGAGGGCGGCCGAGAGACCGTCCGAAAAGGCATCGAAGAGCGCAGCCGGCAGGTCGATTTCGGCCGGCATTTCATCGCTCACGGATGATGCGTCCGCCTTTTCGAAGCCGGCACTCATTCCTTCACGTCCCACATCTGTCCGATTTCATAGCACTGTCTGGTTGTGTGCGATCAAAATGCCAGCTTTCTCCTAACGGCGGCTTAACGTTAAGCACCCCAATTCACGGGGAAAACACATGGTCCAACGGCGCAGCGTTTTCGCCCTTCCCTCGGACCCGCGAATCCACGAAAATGGCGCATGGCCATCAGACAACTCTCCGAAACGCTCATCAACCAGATCGCCGCCGGCGAAGTCATCGAACGCCCGGCGAGCGCGGCAAAGGAGCTGATCGAAAATGCACTGGATGCCGGCGCGACCCGTATCGAGATCGCGACGTCCGGCGGCGGCAAAGGCTTACTGCGGGTCAGCGACAACGGCTCCGGCATGGATGCAGCCGACCTGGAACTTGCCGTGAAGCGGCATTGTACCTCGAAGATTTCGACGACGCTCGACGATATCCGCACGCTCGGCTTTCGTGGCGAAGCGCTCCCTTCCATCGGTTCCGTGGCGAAGCTCAGTATTTCCAGCCGCCGCAAGGATAGTGGGGGCGGCACCGAGATTGCCGTCGCGGGCGGCAAGGTCCTGCATCTGCGGCCATCGGCCTCCAATCCGGGCACGATCGTCGAAGTGCGCGATCTCTTTTTCGCAACACCTGCGCGATTAAAGTTCCTGAAGACAGAGAAGGCGGAAGCGGCGGCCATCACGGAAGTCGTCAAGCGCATGGCGATCGCCTTTCCCGGCGTGCGCTTCGTCCTGTCCGGCACCGATCGCAGCACACTTGAATTTCCGGCAACCGGAGAGGATCATTTGGCGCGCATGGCGCAGGTGCTCGGCAAGGAATTCCGCGAGAACGCGATCGAACTCGACGCTGAGCGCGAAGGCATCGCTCTCACCGGTTTTGTGGGCGTACCGACCTTCAACCGCGGCAACTCCGCCCATCAATATGCCTTCGTCAACGGCCGGCCGGTCCAGGACAAGCTGATCCTTTCGGCGATCCGCGGCGCCTATGCCGAGACGATCCCGGCTGGACGCTATCCGGTCGCCGTCTTGTCGCTGTCGCTCGATCCGGCGCTGGTAGATGTCAACGTGCATCCGGCCAAGTCGGACGTGCGCTTCCGCGATCCGGGCCTCGTGCGCGGGCTGATCGTCGGCGCGGTGCGCGAGGCGCTGGCGCGTGACGGAAGCCGGGCGGCAACGACTGGCGCGGAGGGTATGCTGCGCTCCTTCAGGTCGGGTTTCCAGCCGGGCTACCAGCGGCCAGCGCAAGCCGCATGGTCGGCCGAGACCTCCCCATCGCGTCCGTTTCAGACGGCAACCGGCAGATTTGGCGAAAGGCCGCAGGCGTCCTTCGAAGGGCTGAGCATGCCGGCTGCGCGCGCCGAACCGCAGGCGCAGGCATGGCAGCAGCCCCGACCAGCCGAAGAACCGCCGTCGCGTTACCCGCTCGGCGCTGCGCGCGCGCAGATCCACGAGAACTACATCGTCGCGCAGACCGATGACGGGCTTGTCATCGTCGACCAGCACGCCGCACATGAGCGGCTGGTGTTCGAGGCAATGCGAAAGGCGCTGCAATCGAAACAGCTGCCATCACAGGTGCTGTTGATCCCGGAAATCGTCGACCTGACGGAAGAGGATTGCGACCGGCTGATGGTGTATGCCGAAGGCCTCAAAGAGCTTGGGCTTGCAATCGAGCGCTTCGGGCCGGGGGCGATTGCCGTGCGCGAGACGCCGGCCATGCTGGGTGAGGTCGATGCGCAGGGCCTCATCCGCCAGCTTGCCGACGAGATTGCCGAATGGGATACGGCCTCTGGCCTTTCGGCCAAGCTCGAATATGTCGCCGCGACAATGGCCTGCCACGGCTCGGTGCGCTCCGGCCGCAGGCTCCGGCCGGAGGAAATGAATGCGCTGCTTCGGCAGATGGAAGTGACGCCAGGCTCCGGCCAGTGCAACCACGGGCGGCCGACCTATATCGAACTGAAGCTGTCGGATATCGAGCGGCTGTTCGGACGCAGCTGAAAACGCTGGCAATAATGCCTTCGCCGCGATATTGGCAGTCGAAGGCAACAGGGAACGGAGCAGGATGAACTTGTTTGAAGGAAACGGAAACCGCGAGGCGAAGATCCGCTATCTCGATGCAGATTTCCAGATCCTGTCGCCGGGTTCCTATGTTATCTGCGCCATGACCGGCAAGCATATCCCGCTCGACGAGCTACGCTACTGGAGCGTTGCGCGCCAGGAACCCTATGCCGATGTCGTTTCTTCGCTCGAAGCCGACAAGCGCGCCGGCGTTCTGCCGAACCAGAAGCGCTGATTTAGGAAACGATCGTGAACGAGCCGCCGTTCGGCCGCCCGACCATTCATGCGCGGTGATCGTTAACGGATTTCAACGCGTCGCGCCCGTAGACTCACCCTTTCGGCTTTTTCTCAGCCGCCGCTCCCGGCAGGCCTCTATGGCACGATCGATGATGAGGCCGGGTGCCTGTGGGTCTTCGAACGCCATTTCGACTTCGATGACCCGGCATTTGGCGGCGAGTTCCTCCGATTTGCCATGGTGGCCGGCAAGCCGCACGAAATCTTTCGAGGTCGTGACGATCAGCAGGTCGTCGCGTTCGGCGGTCGACAGCAGGTCCGCCATCTCGTCGTCGCTCAGGTGTTCGTGGTCGCCGAAGGATCTGCCGATCGCGATTTCGGCGCCGAGTGACTCCACCGTCCGGAAGAACTTGCCCGGATCGGCAATGCCTGCAAAAGCCAGCACCTTCCGGCCGGCGAGGTCGCTTTCGCCGCAAACCTTCAGCGATGCGGTGAAATAGGGTTTGGCGGCGCGGGCAGCCATGCGGACGATCGCATCGGCGGCATTGCCCTTTCCCACTTTCAGGAGCGCGCTGGCATAGCGCATCTGCACGGAGATCGGCGCGCGCACGGGACCGCCCGGAACCGTGTGCCCATTACCCAGGCCGCGCGTCGTGTCGATGACGAGCAGCGCATAGTCGATCGCTAGCCGCGCGCTTTGGAAGCCATCATCCATGATGATGAGGTCGGCCCCTTCCCTGACCAGCCGCTCGGCGCCTTCGACGCGGCGGCGGGAAACGACGGTCATCGCCTCGCGAGCAAGCAACAGCGGCTCGTCGCCAACGGCAACGGCGCGATGATGAGCGGGATCGACAACCACAGTGACGTCCAGGGAACCGCCATAGCCACGGCTCAGGAAGCCGGGCCGCAGCCCCTTGGCCTTGGCGGCGCGAGCGATCGTCAGCGCTGTCGGCGTCTTGCCGGCGCCGCCTACGGTGAAATTGCCGATGCAAATGACGGGAACGAGAACGGAAGCGCGGCGCGCATGCGTCATGCGATAGCCGGCGATCCGTCCATACAGGAAGGAAAAAGGCGACAGCACCCATGCCCGCCAATCAGCTTTCGTCCACCAAAACGGCGGCGCTTCGGATACCATAACTGCCGCCCTATGCTTCCTCCGGTGCCTTGCGGGCCACCGGCTACCCCCTCGACTGGCGGGAAAGAAAGGGCAAATTTGCAGAAAAAGCAAGCTTTGCTCCCCGACCGTCCTCATTTCCGGTGCTTGGCACAGGAATCAAGCCACGGTGCGAAAGAGTCTTCCGCGCCATGGACATGGGGCGGCTGGACGCGTGCAGAGATCAGCGAGAGTAAGGGAGTGCCGGCACGGCAAGAATGACTGGCCGCGCGTAGTAGGCAATCATGCCAATTGCAGGTTCGGCAAAAGGCCTTCGAGTTCGGTGATATCGTTGAGGCAATAGTCGGACGCGGCAGCCAACGATTCCCGCGAGCCGGTGCCCGTCAGCACGGCGATCTTGAGGCCGGCCTCGGCATTGTGGCCCATGTGCAGGTCGTGATTGTTGTCGCCGACGACCGCCACTTGTGCCGGCTCTAGCCCGGTCGCCTTACAGAAGCCGAGGACCATTCCAGCGTCCGGCTTGCTGCCGAAGCCGCTGTCATAACCGGCGATGTAGTCCACGAACTCAGCGAAACCGAAACGCTGCGCCGTCTGGCGGATGGAGCGCTCGTTGTCGCTGGACGCAATGCCAAGCTTGAAGCCGCGGCGGTGCAGGCGGCCGAAGAAGGCGGCAAGATCGGTGACCGGTACGGAAAAGTCGGCGGCATGGGAAAAGAGAGAGTCGAGCTTGATCGTCAGTTCCATGACATCGACCCTGGAACCGGCCGCAACCAGCCCCTCGGCGATCTGCCGGGTATTGCCGGCAGCCAGTAGACTGTCGGGCACGATATGGCCGGTCACCGGGTCCATCCCGGTCGCCAGCAACAGATGGTCGGCTAGCGCCAGATCGTCTTGCGAGGCGATGCGCGCCAATTCACGGTTTACCGGCAGCCAGCTCTCATCGTAATCGAGCAGGGTGCCGTCCTTGTCGAAGAGGATGCCCTTGATTTGCGCAATCGTCATCTTTTCCATCAGCCCTCTGCCACCGACCTCGGCAGCAGTCTTGCCTTCACCGTCAGCGGATTGATGTAAGGCTCGAGAGACTTCACCGTCGCCGTCAGTGCGCCGCGCATTTCCTGCACAGCCGTGACGCCGGCCTCGATCATGCTACGCCGCGCCTCGCCGTTGATGAGCAGATAATGGACGCCCTTGGCCAGCATCTCGGTATCGCGCACCATGCGGGCGCTGCCGCGACGGGCAAGCTTCTGATAAGCTTCGCGGAAGTTCTGGACATTGCTGCCGGAAAGCACAGCGCAGCCCAGCATGGCGGGTTCGAGCGGATTTTGTCCGCCTTCGGCAAAGAGCGAACGGCCGACGAAGGCAACTTCCGTCATCCGCAGGTAAAGACCCATTTCGCCGATCGTATCGCCGAGGAAGATATCGACATCCGGCGAGAGTACGTCGTCGCGCGTGCGGCGAGCAACCTTGAGGCCCTGCTTGACGAGCATTTCTTCGATCTCGTCGGAGCGCTCGGGATGGCGCGGCACGATAATCGTCAGTTGGCCGTTGCGCTCCTTCAACGTGCGATGAACGACCGCCGCAGCATTCTCCTCGCCGTCGAAAGTCGAGATCGCAGCCCATGTCTTGCGATCGCCGATCTGCTTCTTATAGCGGGCGAGGACGGATGCGTCGTAAGGCGGTGCGTCCGTATCGACCTTGAGATTGCCGGAGGTCGTCACGTGCCTTGCCCCGAGATCGCGAAAACGCTCGGCATCGATATCCGACTGCGCGATCACAAGCGCGAGGTTCTCGAACAGCGCCTCGGCAATGGCCGTTCGACGCTGCCAGCGCGCGAAGGAGCGATCCGACATTCGCGCATTGACGAGGATCTGCGGAATGCGGCGGCGGCCGAGTTCCATGACGGTCGCCGGCCAGATTTCCGACTCTGCAATGATGGCGCAATCTGGCTGCCAGTACTCGAGGAAGCGGCTGACGGCCGGTTTCAGGTCGAGTGGTACATATTGATGGATCGCCTCATTGCCGATGCGCTCGGCGGCGAGCCTTGCCGAGGTGATCGTGCCCGTCGTCAGGATCACATGAATGTCGCGGCGGCGGATTTCGCGGATAAGCGGAATGACGGCGTTTGTCTCACCGACACTCGCAGCATGGAACCAAACGAGCGGACCCTGCGGCCGGTTTGCGCTGGCATAACCAAAGCGCTCCGTGCGGCGCGCACGCTCTTCCTTGCCCTTCGCAGTTCGGTAGGCGAGATAGGCGCCGACGATCGGAGAGGCGATGACCCCTGCCGTCCGATAGACGCCCAGCGCGAACCGCGCTCTTGGCGAACTCATCTAAAATGCCTCCGATCAGCGATGATCGACATCAAACCCATTCCCCAATTATTGTTGCGGCCGGAATGACCGAGTAATTTGTTCAGAATGCGTCAATCGCCTGTGGCGCGTCTCTAACGATGCGCAAAGACGGCCGAATGGGCGGCATCCGGCGCGTAAAATGCTGAAAAATTAGTTATTTCCAGCCTTGTCCTGTGGATCGAGCAAGCGATGCATATGGACGATGAAGTAGCGCATATGCGCGTTGTCCACGGTCGACTGCGCCTTGGCCTTCCAGGCCCCTAGCGCCGAGGCGTAATCCGGAAAAATACCGACAATATCGAGATCATTCAGATCGCGGAACTGAACATCGGTCAGACTTTCCAGTTCGCCGCCAAATACGAGATGCAAGAGCTGCTTTTTGCCGCCAGATTCCGTCATTTTCTTCTCTTTCTCTTCTGGTCTCCTCCGCGCTTTCATCTGCGGGATTTTGACGCAAACGTCAACTGCTTCGTATTTCAGCAAGCCCTTCTAGAAACTCCGCAACGCGAGGGCCGGCAGCACCGCAAAGCTCGGCATGACTAACCTCAGAACGGTTGTAGAGGACCGCGCGTCCATCGAGATCGGTCAGCCGCCCGCCGGCGCGTTCGAGGATGAGATCGGCTGCGGCAAGATCCCAGTCGTGCGAATTGCGCTTGACGAAGGTACCTTCAAGACGGCCGTCCGCGACCATCGCGATGCGATAGGCAAGCGAGGGCACATGCTTCACCCTTTCGATTTTCCGCCGGAAGGGATCGGGGAACGCCTTCAGGATGTCTTCGCCGATCGCAAAACGACTGACGGTATCCGGTCCGTTGGCCGATACGGCGATGGGCTCGCCATTCTTCATCGCGGCACCGCCTTCGACGGCCTCGAACAGCTCGTCGAGGGCGGGAGCGTAGAGCACTCCGGCAACCGGCCTGCCGCGATGGACGACGGCGACGCTGACGCACCAGAGATCCAAGCCGCCGAGGAAGGCACGCGTGCCGTCGATCGGATCGATGACGAAAAGCGTCTCGGCCGACAGCCGGGCGGCGCTGTCCTCGGTCTCTTCGGAAAGCCAGCCGTAATCCGGCCTGGCGAGGCGCAGGATGGATTCCAGCTTTTCGTTGGCGGCGAAATCGGCAGCGCTGACGGGCGAGCGGCCTTCATTCTTCCACCAGACTTCCGGCGATTGATTGAAGAAACCGAGAGCAACATCACCCGCCTGCTTTGCGGCATCGGCGATCAATTCGAGATCGCTTTGCCAGCGGGCCGTTCGAACGTCACACATTGCATCAATCCAATTCCAACAAGGTCGCGGCGCGCTAGCGTCCCGCAAGCGTCATTCCCTCGATCGCCAGGGTGGGGGCCGCTACGCCATATTTGCGATCGATGTCGTTTGCGGGTGTCACGCGCATGAACATCTCCTTGAGGTTCGAGGCGATCGTCACTTCGGAGACAGGGAATGTCAGTTCGCCGTTTTCGATCCAGAAGCCGGTCGCGCCGCGGCTATATTCGCCTGTGAGCATATTGACACCCTGGCCGATAAGCTCTGTCACGTAGAAGCCGTTCCCGACGCTCCGGATCAACTCTTCCGGCGAGATATCACCCGGTTCCAGCGCAAGGTTCGTCGACGCAGGCGTCACCGAATTACCACTGCGCACGCCGCGGCCATTGGTTTCCATGCCGATTTCACGCGCCGTCGCAGTCGAAAGGAACCAATGCTTCAGGACGCCGTCCTCAATCATCACCAGCCGCTCGCCGGAAATGCCTTCGCCATCGAAAGGACGCGAGGACGGGCCGCGGACGATCAGCGGATCGTCGGTGATCGAAAGGCCGGATTTCAACACCTGCTGGCCCATCTTGTCGCGCAAGAAGCTGGATTTGCGCGCCACGGACGCGCCATTGATGGCGCCAGCGATGTGGCCGACGAAACCGCGGGCAATGCGCGGATCGAAGACGACGGTGACGCCCTTGCCGGTATCGACCTGACGCGGATTGAGGCGCTTGACGGCACGTTCGCCGGCGCGGCGGCCGATTTCGGCGGCATCGTCGAGTTCGGCGTAATAAAGGCGGCTGTCGTAATCGTAATCGCGCTCCATGCCGGTGCCTTCGCCGGCAATGACGCTCACGGAACGGCCGAAGCGCGAGCCCATATAGCTGCCTTGGAAGCCGTGCGAGGTGACGAGAACCAGCCCCCCGAAACCAGCGGAGGCTCCGCCTCCGGACGAGTTGGTGACACCCTTGATCTCAAGTGCGGCGGCCTCGGTCGCGAGCGCTGCCTCGCGCAGCATGTCGGCGGAAACTTCCGTCGGGTCGAAAAGCTCAAGATCGGCATAGGACTTAGCAAGCCTCTGCTCGTCGGCAAGGCAGGCGAAGGGATCTTCAGGCGAGACCTTTGCCATCGCGACAGCGCGTTCGGCGAGCGCCTTCAGGTCGAAGCCGGGATTGGCGGAAACGCTCGCGACCTTCCGGCCAACGAAGACGCGCAGCGAGAAATCGTCGCTCTCAGACGATTCCGTGCCTTCGACCTTGCCGAGGCGGATGCTGACGGATTGCGAGCGCGAGCGCACGACAACCGCATCGGCGGCATCGGCGCCGGCCGTCCTGGCAAGATCGATCAACTGGCTTGCACGGGAAAGAAGTGTCGAGGAATCTATTTCTGAGGACATGATTTGGCCTTTCCTTGGGCTTCCATTTATTGTGCACTTCCGAAAGCATCAAGGCCGCGGCCGCCGATTCTTTTTCGCGCAGCTTGCGCGCTTCCCGCCATTGAAAGAAACTGCGCGACATGTCCGCCCCCAATGCCCTCTTTTCCGAAACGATCCTGCTGCTCGGCGGCGCGGTCGTTGCCGCCCCGATCTTCAAGAAGCTCGGGCTCGGCACGGTGCTCGGCTATCTTGCCGCCGGCGTCGTTATCGGTCCGATATTTCATGGCATCACCGACGGCGAGCAGATTTTGGGTGTTGCCGAGCTCGGCGTCGTCTTCCTGCTCTTCATCATCGGCCTCGAGCTCAAGCCCTCGCGGCTCTGGCAGATGCGGCGTGACATCTTCGGGCTCGGCACCGCGCAGGTGATGCTGACGGGACTGGCGCTGACGGGGCTTGCCTATTTCTCCGGCGTGCTCGACTGGCGGGGAAGCGTCGTTGCGGGCTTTGGGCTGGCGCTTTCTTCCACTGCCTTTGCGATGCAGATCCTCGACAATGTTGGCGAGGTGAACACCAAATACGGGCAGCGCTCCTTTTCGATGCTGCTTTTCCAGGACCTGGCCATCGTGCCGCTCCTGGCGCTGATCACCATTCTCGACGGTGGAACCGGTAGCAACACGCCGCTGATGGACTTTGCGATCGCGGTCGGTGCCGTCGGCGCGATGATCGTCATGGGGCGCTATCTTCTGACGCCGCTCTTCCAGGTGATTGCAAGGACCGGAGCACGCGAGGCGATGATCGTCGCGGCGCTTTTCGTGGTCATGGGATCGGCGAGCCTAATGCAGTTTGCCGGGCTTTCCATGGCGATGGGCGCGTTCCTGTCCGGCGTCATGCTCGCCGAATCCTCCTACCGGCACGAGCTTGAGGCGGATATCGAACCCTTCCGCGGCGTGCTCCTCGCCATCTTCTTCATGGCGGTCGGCCTGTCGCTGGAACTGGACGTGCTACTCGACAACGCGCTCTTCATCGTCGTCGCGGTGCCGATCGTGATGGCCGTCAAAGCTGTGATCATCTACGGCCTCTGCCGGGTGAGCGGTTCTTCGCACGACGACGCCATCCGCATCGCTTTCCTGCTCCCGCAGGGCGGCGAATTCGGCTTCGTGCTGTTCACGACTGCCGGTGCGGCGGGACTGATGCCCTTCAGCACGGCATCGCTTCTGGTCGCCATCGTTACTCTGTCGATGGCGCTGACTCCGCTCGGGGCAGGACTTTCGAAACGTATGCTGAAAGGCGAGGATCAGGAGGAGCTCGATGAGGACTTCGAGGGTGCGGGGGCCGATGTGCTGATGGTCGGTTTCTCGCGTTTCGGCCAGATCGCCGCGCAGATCCTGCTCGCGGGCGGGCGCGACGTGACGGTCATCGATTTCTCCGCGGACCGTATCCGCCAGGCGTCCTCCTTCGGCTTCCGTATCTATTTCGGCGACGGAACGCGCAAGGACGTACTGCGCTCGGCCGGCATCGACAGGGCGAAGATCGTCGTCGTCTGCACGCAGAAGCGGGAAATCACCGACAAGGTGGTGGACCTGGTGCAGGCCGAATATCCGCACGCGAAACTCTTTGTGCGCTCCTACGACCGTGTCCATTCGATCGCCCTCAGGAATCGCAATGTCGACTACGAGCTCCGCGAAACGTTGGAATCCGGCCTGCTGTTTGGCCGCCGCACGCTTGAGGCGCTCGGGGTGGACGATGCGGACGCCTTGGAGATCGGCGAGGATATCCGCAAGCGCGACGAGGAGCGGCTGGCGCTTCAGGTGACCGGTGGGCTGCAGGCGGGCCGCGACATGCTCTTTTCCCAGCCAGTCCGGCCGGAACCGCTGGTGAAGCCCAAGCGAACGATGGATTTCAGCGAAGATCCGCTAGCAGGAACGGCTGACGTGACAGCGGATGCCTAGACTCTGAGGCGGGCTTCGAATTCCTGATCGAGTGCGCGCTTCAGTTCATCCTTGACGCCCGCAGACATCGCCAGTACCTCGCGCGCCTTGAGAAAATCCATCACGCCAGTGCGGCCGACGGCCGGGCGCAGGAAGATATGCGGCGGCTGGAGCTTGAGTTTCAGCGTAATTGCCGTCTGCATCATCAGCTGGCCGGAACCGAAAATGCTTTCCATGCGGTTCGGAATATGTGTGCCATCGCCCTCCGGCGCACCGACGACATCGACACCGATGACGATGTCGGCAATATCCATCAGGCACTCGTAGGGGACCGGATTGCTGATGCCACCATCGATCATCACCCGGCCGTGGAGGCGAACGGGCATGAAGACTGCAGGGATGGAAGACGATGCGGCAAGCGCCGGAAACAGCGCTCCTTCGCCGATGATGACTTCGCTCTGACCGTAGTAGTCGGTCGTGATGACATTCATTGGAATTGGCAGATCTTCGAAGCGATCGGGGAGGCCGGCCGGCAGGAAGGCCTTGAGGATACGCTCGAGATTGAACTGGCCGATACGGATGCCCTTTGCGACGGCGTCCCGGACCGTCTGCGGCCGGAGACCCCAGATGCGGCTGACGACAGCCGTCTTGTTGCCGACCGTCATCAGCGCGTGCTCGCGGATCGCCTCGCCACTCATGCCGGCCGCCATACCCACACCCATGATGGCGCCGATCGACGCGCCGGAAATCGCAACGGGCCGGATGCCGAGCTCGTCCAGGGCTTCGATCACGTGGATATGGGCGAGCCCACGGGCACCGCCACCGCCGAAGGCGATGGCCACCGTCGGCATGCGGCTCGCAACAGGCATTTCGTTATTCGCAATAACCGCCTGCCGCACAACTCAACTCCGGATAACCCGCCGCCCTTATTCAGGCTGGTAGCGGAAGAAATGAACCCTTGTATCGCCAAAGATGCGATCTTCGAGGAAGAGATAGGAAGGATCAACTGAAACGGCAACATCCGACCGCTCTTCGAGAACGGCAATCGCGCCCGGGGCGAGCCAGCCGCCCTTGGCGGCAGCTGCCATCGCCTTTTCACCCAGACCCTTGCCATAGGGTGGATCGGCGAAAAGCATGCTGAAGGGCTCGAGATTGCCGACGGGACCCAGGTCGGTGGCGTCACGCCGCAGAATGCGGGTGCGGCCGTGGAGGCCGAGCGCATCGATATTCTCCCAGAGAAGCCCCCTGCCCTCGACGCTGTTTTCGACAAAGAGCGCATGACGGCAGCCGCGCGAAATGGCTTCAAGGCCGACGGCGCCCGTGCCGGCAAAAAGATCGAGAATCCGGGTGCCGTCGAGGCATTCCGAATAGGCGTGGCTCAGGATATTGAATAGGCTCTCACGCGTCCGGTCGGCAGTCGGCCGGATGTCGTTCGATTTCGGTACGGCGAGCGGCCGTCCGCGAAACTCACCGCCGACGATCCGCACCGCGCGTCATTCCCTTTCCTTTCGGTCCACCACGCGACGGCGCGCCCGAAGGCTTGCCACCGCCCGGCCGATCGCCCTTAGGCTTGCTTGAGAAATTCTTTGAACCACCGCCCGGTTTGCCGAAGCTCTTGCCACGGGGCTTGTCGCCCGCAGGTTTATCGCCAAACGGCCTTTCACCGCGCGGACGTTCGGAGCGGCCCTCGCCGGGAGCGCTGCGGGCAGCGCGCGGACGATTACCGAAGGCATGAGGACGCTCGTCACCTTCTTCGCGTGGTCTGCGGTCACCACGGGGCTTGTCGCGAAAAGGCCGATCCCCACGCGGAGGACGGTCACCGGACGGGCGGTCACCACGAGCCGGACGGTCACCGAAAGAACGGGGACGGTCGTCACCCTCAGCACGTGGTGTGCGGTCGCCACGGGGCTTGTCGCCGAAGGGCCGCTCCCCACGTGAAGGGCGGTCGCCACGAGCCGGACGGTCGCCAGAACCGCGATCCGGGCGTGCAGGACGATCGCCGGACGAGCGCTTGCGGCCAAAACCCTCGCCGTCATCCTTGGACTTCGGCGAAACTTCGCTGGAGCGGATCCACTCGCCTTCTTCGTCGCGGGCGCGGTTGATCTGCACGCGTGGCCGGTCGTCGCCGTAGTTGGAAGGCTGCGGCTTACTGCTGCCCGGCTTCTCGCCACGCTTGCGGGCGGTCTGGGCATTCTTCGCGGCCTTGGCGGCTGCCTTTTCGCCGAGCGGACGGGCGCCGGGCGCCATCCAGACGTTGGCGTTTCTGCGGCTGCCAAGCGCTGGGCGCTTGGGCCGGTCGTCTTCCTTGCGGCCGACATCGCGGTCGCCTCCGCGCCTGCCATCCCGGCGGTCATCACGGCGATCGTCGCGCTTGGTGTCGAGACGGCTCAAAGCACGCTCGCGCTTGTCCTCAGGCTTCCAGGAGCGCTCGCGCTTCTCCGGCCGCGTTTCCACCTCTTCCTCGGCAGCAAGGGCAGGCGCGTTATAGATCGGGGCATCGAAGTTCGCCTTGGCGTCCTCGATCAGGCGCGGGCCAAGCTGATCGCGCAGCGTGCGTCCGCGCACTTCAACGACGTGGCCCTCCGGCAAATCGCCGAGTTGGAACGGACCGTAGGAAACGCGGATGAGACGGTTGACGTCGAGGCCGAGCGCGCCGAGCACATTCTTGATTTCGCGGTTCTTGCCTTCGCGAAGACCCATGGTGATCCAGACGTTGGAACCCTGGGTGCGGTCAAGCGTCGCTTCGATGGAGCCGTAGAGCACGCCGTCGACGGCAATGCCGTCCTTCAGCTTGTCGAGCGCTTCCTGATCGATCTCGCCATGGGCGCGCACGCGGTAGCGGCGGAGCCAGCCGGTGGTCGGCAGTTCGAGCGCGCGGGCAAGACCGCCGTCGTTGGTCAGCAGCAGCAAACCTTCGGTATTGATGTCGAGCCGGCCGATCGACATGACACGCGGCAGCTCTTCTGGCAAACTGTCGAAAACCGTCGGGCGGCCTTCCGGGTCGGAATTGGTGGTCACCAGACCGGCCGGCTTGTGATAGAGCCAGAGGCGCGTGCGCTCGGTGCCGCGGATCGGCACGCCGTCAACCTCGATCTTATCGGAAAGCGTCACGTTGACCACCGGCGTATCGAGCGTCTTGCCGTTTAGCGTGACGCGGCCTTCCATGATCATGCGCTCGATGTCGCGACGCGAGGCAACCCCTGCGCGCGCCATGACCTTGGAGATGCGTTCGGCCTTGGCTTCGCCTTCGATCTCGGCGGCTGCAGCCTTGGGGGCCGCCGAGCTTCTTGCCGGTTTGCCTTCGGTTTTCGGCCGCGCATCGTGCGCGGAGGGCTTGCCGCCCGGCCGTTTTGGCTTGTCTTTGAATGTCATTTGTTGTTTGCCTGCCTTTTGGGGCCTGTCTATCAGGTCGCGCCCTTGCGGTTAAGTGGGAAATTGCCGGATCGTGAAGACAAATCGGTTTATGGAGATGGCCCTTGACGAAGCGCGAGCAGCGGGCGAGCGCGGCGAAGTGCCGATCGGAGCCGTGGTAGTGCTCGATGGCGCCGTCGTCGCGCGTGCCGGCAATCGGACGCGGGAGCTCAACGACGTCACGGCCCATGCCGAAGTGGCTGCGATCCGCAGGGCCTGCGAAGTCCTGGGGAAAGAGCGTCTAGTTGGCGCCGACCTCTACGTGTCGCTGGAGCCCTGCACCATGTGTGCCGCGGCCATCTCGTTTGCGCGCATCCGCAGGCTCTATTACGGCGCCGAAGATCCCAAAGGCGGGGCAGTCGACAATGGTGTGCGGTTTTACGCCCAGCCAACCTGCCATCACGCGCCGGAGGTCTATTCCGGTTTGAACGAAACGGAATCAGCGGACATTCTCAGGACGTTCTTTGTCGAAAAGAGAGAGCTTCCATGACCCCTAGTCATTCTTGCTCTCGCCGCCATAGTCGCGCTCGCGGCCCGGGCTTACAGGGGGCGGTCGCGCCGGGTGCAGAGAAAATCCCGATGCAATGGTCTTTTCGGGGCAAGGTGAATTGGTCGGCGCACCGGTTCATGGCCTCCGGCTCCGTGCCCCACTTGACATCGCCGTCTTCATCCTGCTGATCGCAAGCGGCATGGCCGGCGGAAACGAGCTCGCTTTCACCGGCTGTTTTCTTTTCGGATGTCAGATTGCGCACATCGCGCTCGTTCGCCGCTGGTTTGCGGCGCGGCAAGCCTGAGATGGCCTGAACTTACTGAAGGAAGTTCCACCACTGCTTGCCGGTACCGGCAACTGCGGCATCCTTCTTGCGCTGCTTTGCCTTCTTGAGCTCGGGTTCGCCAAGATCTTCCAGCTTGGCGGGATCGTCGACCTGACGATAGGTCGACGGCGGATCGGAAATGTAGCGGCGCTGATCGAGATAGGCCCCCTTCTGCAGGGCGCGGGCTTCGCGGTAGGCCTTGGTCTGCGCTTCGGTGGTCTGGCGACCGCCTTCGACGCCGTTCTTGGCGAGCGGCGACACATAGGTGTACTTGTCTTCGTTATCGTCGGCTTCCTTGACGAGGCGTGCACGCGTTTCTTCCGGCGACTCGACCCACTGCGGATTTTCCTTGCTGGCGATTGTCTGCTGCGGCTCGACCAGGGCTTCCCTGGAAGCCTGGGCAGGCAAGACCAGCGTCGGGCGCGGCGTGTACTTGACGCCCTTGTTCTTCGGCTCGCGGGGAGCCAAAGACACGGACTGGCCGATATCGTCGCCAAGCTGCTCCATCGCCGTCGTGCCTGTACCGTAGGTCGGGCTGCAGCCGGAAGCTATCGAGCCCGCCGCCACAACAACAGCCAGGCAAGCGCCTACACGGAACCAACGCGTCGCTAACATGAAAACCCTTCCAGCCATGCCGGTGCAATCATCGCCCTACCGGATGATCGTCCCCCTGACGTAAAAATCCGGCCATTTTCAGGCAGCTTTTACCGGATGAACTGCAAAAGAGCAATTCATCCGGCAATTTTCTTCAGTATTACAATCCGAGTTCGCGCAATGCAGCAGCATCGCGGGCCGATACATCGGGATACTGCGGATCGGAGCCGACATCCTTGGTGATACGCCAGGAGCGGGCGCATTTGGTGCCCTCGGCAAGAGCTGGCTCGACGCTGACGCCCGGAACTTCCGGCAGCCGGAAGCCTGCGGCCGGCCCCTCGGCGCCGTCGACGGCAATGTCCGAGGTGATGCAGATTTCCGAGAAATCCAGCCCATCAAGAGCAGCGCGAAGCACGCTGTCCGTGACATGTACGACGGGCGCTGCTTCCAGCGACGAGCCTATCCGCTTATCCTTGCGCTCGATCTCCAGAGCGCCGGTGACGACCGAACGGATCGCACGGACCTTCTTCCACTTGCCGGCCAGCGCCTCGTTCTTCCATTCGGGCGGGATCACCGGGAACTGCTCGAGATGAACCGAGACCGCCGACGGATCGCGCGAGAGCCACGCCTCTTCCATCGTGAAGGGCAGCATCGGCGCCATCCAGGTCACCATGCAATCGAAGATATTGCGGATGACATGGAGAGCCGCACGGCGCCGCTGGCTCGACGGCGCATCGCAGTAGAGCGTGTCCTTGCGGATGTCGAAATAGAAGGCCGAGAGCTCGACATTGGCAAAGTCGATCAGCGCGCGGGCGATCTTCTTGAAGTCGAAGGCATCGTAGTTCTCGCGCACGAGCTCGTCGAGCTCGGCCAAGCGGTGGAGCATCAGCTGCTCCAGTTCCGGCAAATCGGCGAGTGCAATCACTTCGCCCTTGTCGTGGGCGAGGGTGCCAAGCATCCAGCGGATCGTGTTGCGGAGCTTTCGGTAGGCATCGACATTCGTCTGAATGATCGTCTTGCCGACGCGAAGGTCGTCCGCGTAGTCGGAGGTCATGACCCAGAGGCGGAGGATATCCGCACCGGCGTCCTTCATAACTTCCTGCGGCGCAGTGACGTTGCCCTTGGACTTCGACATCTTCTCGCCCTTCTCGTCCATGGTGAACCCATGGGTAAGGACGGCGTTGTAGGGTGCGCGGACGCGGGTAGCGGCCGATTCGAGCAGCGAGGAATGAAACCAGCCGCGATGCTGGTCCGAGCCTTCGAGATAGAGATCGGCTGGCCATTTAAGGTCCGGGCGGTCTTCCAGCGTGAATGTGTGCGTGGAGCCCGAGTCGAACCAGACGTCGAGGATATCCATGACCTGCTTCCACGGCTCGTTCGCCTTCTTGCCGAGGAAACGCTCACGCGCACCTTCGGCGAACCAGGCGTCGGCGCCTTCCTTTTCGAAGGCTTCGAGGATGCGGGCATTGACCTCGTCGTCCTGCAGGATCAGGCCTTGCTCGTCGACGAAGACGCAGATCGGCACGCCCCAGGCGCGCTGGCGCGAAAGCACCCAATCCGGGCGCTGTTCGATCATGGCGCGCAGGCGATTCTGGCCGGAAGCCGGTACGAAGCGGGTCTCATCGATCGCGTTCAGCGCACGGGAGCGCAGTGTCGTTCCGTCGCCGAGCTCCTTGTCCATATGGACGAACCACTGCGGCGTGTTGCGGAAGATGACCGGCTTCTTCGAGCGCCAGGAATGCGGATAAGAGTGCTTCAGGCGGCCGCGTGCGAAGAGCGACTGACGGGCGATCAACGCTTTGATGACGCGCTCATTGGCATCACCCTTCTTGCCGCTGTCGTCGATAACGCGCGCCGCGCCGCCTTCCGCATCCGGGCCGAAGCCGGGCGCGTCGATGGTGAAGAAGCCGGCATCGTCGACCGGGAACGGGATCGTGGACGAGATGCCGCGCGCTTCGAGCTCCCGCATATTGTCCATCCAGGCATCGAAATCCTCGCGACCGTGGCTGGGGGCGGTATGGACGAAACCGGTACCGGCGTCATCGGTCACATGCTCGCCATCAAGCAGCGGCACCTTGAAATCATAACCGCCGCCGAGGCCGTGCAGCGGGTGCGCGCAGGTGACGGCGGCAAGTTCATCCGCTTTAATATCGCGAACGAAATTGAAGGTCACTTTCGCCTTAACAGCGGATTCCTCCGCCAAGCGCTTGGCAAAGATCAGCTTTTCGCCGGGCTGCGGGCCGAAGTCGTTCTCGGCGGTCGCAACTTCGTAGAGGCCATAGGGGTAGCGCGACGAAAATGCGATCGCGCGGTTGCCCGGGATCGTCCAGGGGGTCGTCGTCCAGATAACCACGAAGGCGCCGGCCAGAGCGGCGGGGCCTTCCGCGAGGGGGAACTTCACCCAGATCATGTCGCTTTCGACATCGGCGTATTCGACTTCGGCTTCCGCCAGCGCAGTGCGCTCGACGACCGACCACATGACCGGCTTGGAGCCTCGGTAGAGCTGCCCGCTTCTCGCGATCTTCAAAAGCTCGCCGGCAATGCGCGATTCGGCGTGGAAGTTCATCGTCGTATAGGGATTGTCGAAGTCGCCCTCGATGCCGAGGCGCTTGAACTCCTCGGACTGCACCTTGATCCAGCCGGCGGCGAAGTCGCGGCATTCCTTGCGGAATTCGTTGATCGGAACTTCGTCCTTGTTCTTGCCCTTCTCGCGGTACTTCTCCTCGATCTTCCATTCGATCGGAAGGCCGTGGCAGTCCCAGCCGGGAACGTAGTTGGCGTCAAAGCCGCGCATCTGGAACGAGCGGTTGATGACGTCCTTGAGGATCTTGTTCAGCGCGTGGCCAATATGGATGTTGCCGTTCGCATAGGGGGGGCCGTCATGGAGGACGAACTTCTCGCGTCCGGCGGCGGATGCGCGCAGCTTCCCGTAGAGGCCCATCTGCTGCCAGCGTGCAACGATTTCCGGCTCCTTCTGCGGCAGACCGGCGCGCATCGGGAAGTCGGTTTCGGGCAGGTAGAGGGTCTTCGAGTAGTCGATCTTTTCGGCTGTGTCGGTCATGTTTCAGCAATCGTTTCTGGGCGCCTTCAAGGCGCGACGGCTTCAAAAATGTCTGATGACGGAAGCGCTCGTTTGCCCAAGCGCCAAAAACCCGGACCTTCCGGCGGCTTAGCGCGCGCGGAAGGCCGGGCCGATAATTCGCATCGCACTCGACAGCCGGACTTTATCCATAGCGGCGGTTCATAGGCGTTTTTGCCGGGAAAAGGAAGAGGGATTTGAGGCCGCGCCAACCGGCGTCGCGGCATCAGACGAAACAAAGCTTCAGGTCGAGTTCGCCGAGCGGCCGGACACCCGCAAGCAGCGCCCTCGCCTCCTGCTCGTCACGCTTGATCTGCTCGACGAGCAGTTCCAGGCCGTCGAACTTCAGTTCAGGCCGCAGGTGGCCGAAGAAGGAGACGGAACAGGTCCGGCCGTAGAGGTCGCCGTTGAAATCGAAGAGATAGGTCTCCAGCAGCGGCGCGCCGTTTTCGATCACCGTCGGGCGGCGGCCGTAGCTCGCAACCGCGTCGTAGAGCTTGCCATCGTCCAGGCGGAAGCGGACGGCGTAAATGCCGGCTGCAAGTTCGGCCTCCGGCGGAAGCTGCATGTTTGCGGTTGGAAAACCGAGCTCGCGGCCAAGCTTTTCGCCGCCGATCACCTCAGCCTCGACGGTGTAGCGGTAGCCAAGCAGCGCGGCGGCCTCGCTGACATCGCCTTCCTTCAACAACTCGCGGATGCGGCTCGATGAGACGACCTCGGCATTCTCGTCGCGGAAGGCGTCGATCAGCGTGACGCCGAAACCGTATTTATGGCCGGCATCCATAAGGAAGGCCGGGCCGCCTTCGCGATTCTTGCCGAAATGGAAGTCGAAGCCGGTGACGACTTCGGAGGCGCCCAGCCAATCCTTCAGGATGCCGTGGATGAAGTCATCCGGCGAGCGCTGCGAGAATTCGCGGTCGAAGGGATATTCGATGACGGCGTTGAAGCCGATCGCTTCCAGAATGCGGGCCTTCAGGGGTGCAGGCGTGATGCGGAAGACCGGTGTTTCCGGCCTGAAGACCGTGCGGGGATGCGGCTCGAAAGTCAGCACCAGCGCCGGGATGTCCCGCTCTTTCGAGATTTCCAGCGCGCGCTTCAGCACCGATTGATGGCCGCGATGAACGCCGTCGAAATTGCCGATGGCAATCACCCCGCCCTTCAGGTGGGTAGGCAAGAGTTCGCGGGTTTCATTGCGGTGAAAAACGGTCATCGGCGGGCTTCTTCTTATGCGAGGCGCGGCATCCACCACTTGGGCGCGGCCTTCTCGCGTTCAAGATAGGCATGCAGGATCGCCTCGTCGGTCTCGCCGTTCAGCGTGTATTCCTTCGCGTGGATACCGCCGCTGATATAGAGGAGATCGAGGCCGTAATCGAGAGCGCCGTGCACATCCGTCGGCATGCCGTCGCCGATGGCAAGAATGCGGCTTTTCGGGAACTCGCCGTGGAGTTCGCGCGCGGTTGCCAGCACGGCGTCGTAGATCGGCGCGTGCGGCTTTCCGGCGATGCGGATCTCGCCGCCCAACTGGTGGTAATAGGCAGCCATGGCGCCGGCGCAGGGGATGATGCGGTGACCACGTTCAACGACAAGGTCCGGATTGGCGCAGACCATGGGCACGTTGCGCGCCTGAAAATCCTTGAGCATATCCGTGTAGTCTTCCGGTTTTTCCGTCTCGTCGTCGAAGAAACCGGTGCAGACCACGGATTGAGCTTCCTTCGCATCGACGCGCTCGACGCCGAGACCTTCGATGATGGCCAGATCGCGATCCGGGCCGAGCAGGAACACCTTCTTCGGGCCTTCGGCGATCAGGCCGCGGGTGACGTCGCCAGAGGTAACGATCCGGTCATAGGCGCCGTCCTGGATGCCGATCTGGCGAAGCTGGGTGACGACCTGAGGCGCAATGCGCGGCGAATTGGTAATGAGGATGACGGCAAGCCCATCGCCGCGCGCGGCTTCCAAAGCGGCAGCGGCCGTCGGGAAAGGATCGACGCCATTGTGCAGCACGCCCCAGACATCGCAAAACACCGCATCATACTGGCTGGTGATCTCCGCTAAACTTCCAATCCGCTTGGCCATTCGATTTCCCGATTTGCTTTCAGTCAGGCGTGACATTGCAAAGGCATGCCGCGATGGCAAGGGATTTTCGGGCGATCGCCAGCAAAAACCGTCGGACCTTCCACGAGATGAACGCCACGCCGCTGACAGCCTGAGCGGGCCTTCCCAAGCTCAGACAACCGATGCGCGTCGAATCGGGCGATGCTTCGCACAATTCCTGCCCTCTTCACAATTCCGGCGCAAAATTCCGTGATGGGTCTTCTTGACTCCTTCTGGAGCCATCCCTAAATGCTCGGCGTTAGCACTCCTCAACGGAGAGTGCTAACACTTATCCATGTGGGCCGTCCGGCCTGCGAATGTCATTTGATCGAGGGATTAGACAATGGCAAGCACCAACTTCCGCCCCCTTCACGACCGCGTCGTCGTTCGCCGCGTTGAATCCGAAGAAAAGACCAAAGGCGGCATCATCATTCCCGACACCGCTAAGGAAAAGCCGCAGGAAGGCGAAATCGTCGCCGTCGGTTCCGGCGCTCGTGACGAGTCTGGCAAGGTCGTCGCTCTCGACGTCAAGGCTGGCGACCGCGTTCTGTTCGGCAAGTGGTCCGGCACAGAAGTCAAGATCAACGGCGAAGACCTTCTGATCATGAAGGAAGCCGACATCATGGGCATCATCGGCTGATCCAGCCGGTCGCTTTTTACCCGAAATCGCTGACAACCCTTCTCAGGAGTTTTCAAAATGGCAGCTAAAGAAATTAAGTTCGGCCGCACCGCCCGCGAAAAGATGCTGCGCGGCGTCGATATCCTCGCCGACGCAGTCAAGGTAACGCTCGGCCCGAAGGGTCGTAACGTCATCATCGACAAGTCCTTCGGCGCGCCGCGCATCACCAAGGACGGTGTTTCGGTCGCCAAGGAAATCGAACTGGACGACAAGTTCGAAAACATGGGCGCCCAGATGGTCCGCGAAGTCGCTTCGAAGACCAACGACATCGCCGGTGACGGTACCACGACCGCAACCGTTCTTGCTCAGGCCATCGTTCGCGAAGGCAACAAGGCCGTTGCAGCCGGCATGAACCCGATGGATCTCAAGCGCGGTATCGATCTTGCCGTTACTGAAGTCGTCAAGGATCTCCAGGCTAAGGCCAAGAAGATCTCCACGTCGGAAGAAGTTGCGCAGGTCGGCACGATCTCCGCAAACGGCGACAGCCAAGTCGGTCGCGACATTGCTGAAGCCATGCAGAAGGTCGGTAACGAAGGCGTCATCACCGTCGAAGAAGCCAAGACCGCCGAAACCGAACTCGAAGTCGTCGAAGGCATGCAGTTCGACCGCGGCTATCTCAGCCCGTACTTCGTGACCAACCCGGAAAAGATGGTTGCTGACCTCGACGACGCCTACATCCTTCTGCATGAGAAGAAGCTCTCCAACCTGCAGTCGATGCTTCCGGTTCTCGAAGCCGTGGTTCAGACCGGCAAGCCGCTGCTGATCATCGCTGAAGACGTCGAAGGCGAAGCGCTTGCAACGCTCGTCGTCAACAAGCTGCGCGGCGGGCTGAAGATTGCTGCCGTCAAGGCTCCGGGCTTCGGCGACCGCCGCAAGGCCATGCTCGAGGACATTGCGATCCTGACCGGTGGTACGGTGATCTCCGAAGACCTCGGCATCAAGCTCGAGTCCGTCACCCTCGACATGCTCGGCCGCACAAAGAAAATCGCGATCGACAAGGAAAACACCACGATCATCGACGGCGCCGGCGCCAAGTCCGACATCGAAGGCCGCGTTGCACAGATCAAGGCGCAGATCGAAGAAACCACCTCCGACTACGACCGCGAGAAGCTGCAGGAACGCCTTGCCAAGCTCGCAGGCGGCGTTGCCGTCATCCGCGTCGGCGGCTCGACGGAAGTCGAAGTGAAGGAAAAGAAGGACCGCATCGACGACGCCCTCAATGCGACGCGCGCTGCTGTTCAGGAAGGTATCGTCCCGGGCGGCGGCGTTGCCCTGCTCCGTTCCTCTGTCAAGATCACGTCCAAGGGCGTGAACGACGATCAGGAAGCCGGCATCAACATCGTTCGCAAGGCGCTGCAGTCGCTGGTTCGCCAGATCGCTGACAACGCTGGTGACGAAGCTTCGATCGTCGTCGGCAAGATCCTCGACAAGAATGACGACAACTACGGCTACAACGCCCAGACGAGCGAATATGGCGATATGATCGCCATGGGTATCGTCGATCCAGTCAAGGTCGTCCGTACGGCTCTGCAGAATGCAGCCTCGGTTGCTTCCCTGCTGATCACCACGGAAGCCATGATTGCCGAGCTGCCGAAGAAGGACGCTCCGGCAATGCCGGCCGGCATGGGCGGAATGGGCGGCATGGACATGATGTGAGACTGAGGTCTCGCATCTGAGCCATCCGGTTCAGTTCAGGAAGGGCGGTCTTCGGGCCGCCCTTTTCTTTTGAGCGCGATTCGCAGCTGCGCACGCGCAGGGCAAGCCGTTGACTTGGCACAACGCTTAACTTGGCTTGTCCTGTTGCCGCCACCAGCTCGGAGCTTTCTCGAAGCTTGCGCCGCCAGATTTTCAACAAATGTTCGGATTTGGCTCCAAGAGCGGTCACCCGAACAGATTGCAACGAAAAGTGGCAAGTTCTAACGTGATCTAACTGATGGTCATAAGGGAAGCTGATGAAGCGTCGGTTCACCACCCTCATAAGTGTCTTGTTCATGCTTGCGACGACGGTACTCCTTGTCGTGTTCGTTAAGGCGGGTTTCAACTACAGCGGAGTTTGCACCGAGGGTATCGCCGCTTGGCGATGGCACCGTGTTGAACCGAATGAGCTCCAAATCGTTCTTCGCGAAAGAGGCGGCATCAACGAAAGCATCCGCACGGAGTATTCCTTCCCCAATCGCTGGGAGGTGCCAGGCGATGAATATCAACCAGCTACCTTCTTGGACAAAATTCGAGGTCGAGCCTCCCTGCTGGTGAAGTATCATCAGCCTTGGCTTGATAATGGGAATTATTTGATTACTGGCGGCTATTTCTACACCCCCAACTGCATCAGTGCATGGAGACCGCCGGAATAGATGCAATCGGCGTTGCTCAACGGTGTGAGGGGCGGCTTAAAGAGGCATTTGCGGGGCAAAAACCATTTCTTTGCGGAGTGAAACCCGCACGATCCATCACAAAATTGATTTCTTGTACTTCCCACGCGACGTTATCCGGCAAAATAGCCGGTTGAACCGTCTTGGCCGAACGAGGTTTCACCCCCCGAAAAAGCCGTTGCCGTTTGGCGAAAAGCTCCTATAAATCCACGCTGCAATTTGTGCGTTCGAAGTCGTTTTCAACCGCCAGCGAGGCCGGAACGCCGTTTTAACCTGCGCGAATTTTCGGCGGCGAACGGTTTCGTGACAAGCAAGAGCAAGCCTCAGTGCCCCGCCGGCGGTCGAGGTTCCAGACCGCAGGCATGATGCCTGGCGCTGTATGACCCTGTTTCGCTCTGACCTCAGCGCAGCAGAGACTGCGCCCGAACCGGGGAACCCATTGTTTAAGATCGCCAAAGCAACTGTTGCCGCCCCGCTGATGCCCGGCTCGCTGGACCTGACCCATCGTAGTCAGGAGATGCTTGCGCAATTTTCGGTCTCCGAGGCCTGGGCCGGCGACTTTTCAAGCGGAATCATCCGCCTCGGCGACTGGAGCAGCACCCTGCATGGCCTTTCGGCACAGGAATGCGGCCTTTTGAGCCTGCTGCGCTGCTATGATCCGAAAGATCGGGGGCATATCCTCGCGCTTTTCGAGCAAGCCACGACACTTTCATCGTCTTTCTGCTTTTCCACAACGATCATGATGCCGAACGGCCTGCGCCAGCCGGTTTTCTGCATGGGTGAATCGAGCGGAGTGGAGGAAAAATTCAGTGGCAGAATGGCAGGGGTCTTCATCTTTCCGCGCTTCAAGCTGGAAGGGGCAAACGAGACGACAAGTCGGCAACAAGCGCAAGCATCCTAAGAGAAAGGCTGATGCTGAAACCGGCCCTGGTACTGAGTTCATGCCGCATGATTTGTGCTCCGATTTTCGGGGAGCAGGAATCACACTTCCGGAGCCGGCTCCAAGCGCACATGGCCGCGCCGAGCGGTTACTTCGCGAAAAAGCCCGAAGCGGTCGCTTCTATCGGTCAGCCGAGCGTCTGCATAGGGGAAGCGGCCGCGCGGTATCTCGGCAATGATCGCCAATTCCGGACTCATTTGCATGTTAGCTGCGGCCCCCATTGGGCTTGATCTTGCCTGATCAGCGGGGGCGCTCGAAGCATGTCCCTGATGGGCAATAAAGAACGATCGCTATAAAGATTCCCACAAAGCCGCTAATTTTAAGGGCCGTTCCTGCGACCGGCCCCTTTCTTTAAGCAGGATTACTCCGGCTTCACAGGGATGTTCAGACCCTTGGCGCTTGCCGGACGCGCGATGCAGCGTTCGAGCCAGTCCATGACGGAGGGAAACTTCGCGTAGTCCAGGACTTCCCGACCGCCGTAGAAGATATCGGCGCCGCGGATCCATGGGAATGTGGTGATGTCCGCGATGGTGTAGGCGTCGCCCATGATCCACTGCCGTCCCTTAAGGCGCGCTTCCAGTACGCTCAGCAGCCGCTTGGCCTCGTCGCGGTAACGCTCCATCGGATAGGAATTGTTGGCGACCTTGTCGGCCGCGAATTTGTAGAAATGGCCGAACTGGCCGAACATCGGGCCGATGCCCGCCATCTGGAAGAACACCCACTGGATGGTCTCGTAGCGCCCAACAGCATCCGGGGGCAGGAGCTGGCCGGTTTTTTCCGCGAGATAAAGGAGAATCGCGCCGGATTCGAAGAGACCGATCGGCTTCCCGCCCGGGCCGTTCGGATCCATGATCGCCGGTATGCGGCCATTCGGATTAAGCGAGAGGAATTCGGGAGACTTCTGATTGTTGGTTCCAAAGGCGATGTAATGCGGCTCGTAAGGCAGACCGAGCTCTTCCAGGGCGATCGGTATCTTCACGCCATTCGGCGTTTGCAGCGAATAAAGCTGAATAACATTCGGGTTCTGCGCCGGCCAGCGCTTGGTGATCGGAAATGCGGAAAGGTCTGCCATGCCGTTTTCTCCTGGGAGTTGGTGGCCGAACATAGAAGACCGGCGCCGCAAAAGACAAGCCGCTCACCAGAGTGGTCGTTTCAGATTAGTGAACAAACCATCCTCTTTTGTTTATCTTTTCATCGCAACCAAAAAAGGCGACAACACCGGCCAATCGGGGTTCAACGGTGCCGGGGCACGGGGACCTCCAGAGCAATTCAAACGGAGATCGCGTCCATGTCGAATACCAACAACATCGTCCTTCTTGTCGCCCGCATCCTGCTTTCGTTTATGTTCATCATGTCCGGCTTCGGCAAGCTCACCGATCCGGCCGGTACGGCCGGTATGATCAGCGGTGCCGGCCTTCCTGCCGCAACGCTTCTGGCCTATACAGCTGGACTCTTTGAGCTTCTTGCCGGGCTTGCCGTCCTCGTTGGCTTCCAGACCCGTATCGTCGGCTGGGCGCTCGCCCTCTTCTGTGCCTTCACCGGCCTCGTCTTCCACAGCGGCACGATCAACGTTCCGGATTTTCCGGCTGCAGCCAACGGCTGGATCAACGTGCTCAACCAGATCATGCTGATGAAGAACCTGACGCTTGCCGGCGCCTATATCCTCCTCGCCACCTTCGGCCCGGGCGCCTATTCGCTGGACGCACGCCGCGGCGCATATGCCGTCGCCGTCTAAGCGCGCAACATCCTTCCAAGTACGAGAAACCCGCCGTCGGAAGACGGCGGGTTGTTCGTTTGGTTCTTTGCAGAAATCAAAGGGCGCTGCGCACCGCCTCTATGATCCTCGCCACGGACGGCTCGCCGGCGTGGCTCTCCTTGCGGGCACGGACGAGGCAGGCTTCCGAGCGCAAGATCACACCGTCGTTCAGTACCCGCAGATGGTTCGCGCCCAAGGTGGAGCCCGTCGAGGTGATGTCGACGATGATATCGGCGGAACCGGAGGCCGGGGCCCCTTCCGTCGCGCCAAGGCTTTCGACGATGCGGTAGAGCTGGATGCCATGCTGGCTGGAGAAGAACTGCTGCGTCAGCCGCCAATACTTGGTTGCGATGGTCAAACGGCGACCATGGCGGGCGCGGAAGTCGGCCGCGACATCGCCGAGATCGGCCATGGTGTCGACATCGAGCCAGATTTCAGGAACGGCAACCACAACGTCGGCGCGGCCGAAACCGAGGCAGGCACAGAATTCGACGCGCTTGTCGGCTTCCGCCAGCCCTTCGCGCACCAGGTCTTCCCCGGTCACGCCGAAATCGATGGTGCCGTTGCCGAGTTCGCGGGATATTTCCGAGGCCGACAGGAAGGCGATCTCGACGTCGTCCCAATCCTCGACGCGGCCGCGATAAGAGCGGTCATTGCCGACGGCGATGATCCTCATGCCGGCGCGCTCGAAGAGTGTCGAGGCATCGTCTTTCATCCGGCCCTTGGAGGGCAGCGCGATGGTGATGGTCATAGGGCCGCCCTTTCCGTTTCGATGCGGTCGAGCCAGAGCGAGAAGCCAACGGCCGGAATGCGGTCCTTGGCGCCCAGCAGCGTCAACAGCCTGTCGAAGCGTCCGCCGCCTGCGAGCACGGCAGACGAACCTTGGATGCCCACCTCGAAGACAAGGCCGGTGTAATAATCGAGCGGGCGGCCGAAGGCGGCGCGATAATCGATGGAGGCGAGGTCGATCCCGGCATTGCCGAGGGCGGCCACCCGGCCATCGAAGCGAGAGAGCGCATTGCCGAGGTTCAGCCCGGCCGCATCAGCAAAACCGGCCAGAGCGGCCGACGCATTGATGAGCGGCACCCTCAGCGACAGGAACTCTTCCAGCACGCGGAAGGCCGCATCATCGAGGCGCGTTTCCGAAAGGACGAGCTTCTCCTTCAGCCGGCGGGCGATTTCAGCCGGCGAGCGGCTGGCGTTCGAGGAATAGCCTGTTCTGTGCATCGTCGCGTCGATGTGGGCGATGAGTGCTCCCTCGTCGCCGGCGGCGATCAGACGTGCAACATCGTCATCCAGATCAGTCGCGAATTGCGGGCTGACGAGGCTTGCGAGCAGCGCTTCAAGCTGGCCCATATTGCCGAAGGCATGGATCAGCCGCTTCTGCCATCCGAGCGGCAGGCCGAGCGCCTGGACCACGGCTTCGAAGACGGCCTGATCGCCCAGCGTGACCGTGAGGCGTTTGCCAGGAAGAAGCCGCGCCAGGATGCCAGTCGCATCGCCGATCGCGCGGGCGTCGGCGCTGGCGATATTGATGTCGCCAAGGTCTTCGATGCCCGCCTGATAGAATTCGTTTCCCCCCTCGCGGCGCTGGCGAAAAACTTCGCCGAGATAGGAATAGCGTTTCGGCGTGCCGGTTGCCGTCTCGATGTGGCGGATGCAGACGGGAATGGTGAATTCCGGCCGCAGGCAGAGGCTGGCCCCGGTTTCGCTTTCCGTCATGAAGATGCGGCGGCGGAGGTCTTCGCCGGCAATGTCGAGGAAGGGCTCGGCCGGCTGGATGACCGGCGTATCGATCCGTTCCGTGTTGCGGGCGGCAAATTCGTCCAGGAGGTCATTGGCGAAAACGGGGAGGTTGATCAGGGCCATGGGGTGGCTCCCAAATAAAGTCCCCTCCTCAACGCCTCCCCGCAAGGGGGAAGGACTGACCCGAAGCGATCGCCGAAAGAGATAAACGCAGTCGACCAAGCGAATGCTGCGTTGGGCAGGAGGGCGGCGCTCAAAGCCCCTCCCCCGTGTGGGGAGGAGTTGGCGAAGGGAAAATTACCCATTGCCGCCCGCCCTCGCGCGATCCTCCGCCTGAGCCGCCAGGATTTCCCTCACCTTGGCCACCAGATCGGCCTCGGCGACGGTCTCCTGCGCCACACGCGCCTCGCGCCAGCTGGCATTGTCCTCGATCTCACCGGACAAGCGCTTGCCTTCGATAAGGTCCTTGATCTGCGCGACGCCTTGGGCACGCTCATCGCCGCCCTGGATGATTGCGATTGGGCAGCCGCGGCGGTCGGCATATTTCAGCTGGTTGCCGAACTTCTTCCAGTTGCCCTGGAACATTTCGGCGCGGATGCCGGCGGCGCGCAGCTCTTGCGTCATGCGCTGGTAGCGGCCCAAAGCATCCATATCCTGGCCATCCATGACTGTAACGAGCACCGGCTCGATGACCTCGCTCTGGCCAAGCTTGCCGAGGTTCTTCAGCGCCGTCATCAGGCGCGAAACGCCGATCGAGAAGCCGGTTGCCGGAACCGGCTGGCCCATGAAGCGGGAGACAAGGCCGTCATAACGGCCACCGCCACCGACTGAGCCAAAGACAACTTTTTCGCCCTTTTCGTTGGTCACGTCGAAGAGCAGCTCGGCTTCGTAAACGGGGCCGGTGTAGTATTCGAGGCCGCGGACGACCGAGGGGTCGATCTTGATGCGATCTGGACCGTAATCCGCTGCTTCAACCAATTGCCAAATCTGCTTTAGCTCAAGGACCCCTTCAATGCCTTTGGGAGAATCTTTGAAGTTGTTGTGAAGCGTCTCAAAAATTGCCCCTCCATCAATCTCGGCACCGGCCACTGGATTTTGCACCAACGACTGTGAACCGAGTGCCGTTTCTGCCGTCTGCAAGATATTGATGAAGTCAAGTAACCGATCAATCTGCTGCGAAGTCAGCCCCGCGCCCTTGGTGAAGTCACCAGATTCATCCTTGCGGCCTTCGCCGAGCAGCAGCCGCACGCCATCAGGGCCGAACTTGTCGAGCTTATCGATGGCGCGCAGCACGTTGAGGCGCTGTCCTGCCCTGTCCTCGTCGCCTAGACCGATCGCCTCCAGCACGCCATCCAGAACCTTGCGGTTGTTTACCCGGATCACATAATCCCCGCGCTTGATGCCGAGGGCTTCCAGCGTGTCGGCCATCATCATGCACATTTCGGCATCGGCCTGAACACCTGGCGCTCCGACGGTGTCGGCGTCGAACTGCATGAACTGGCGGAAGCGGCCGGGACCTGGCTTTTCATTGCGGAACACGTAGCCGGCGCGATAGGTGCGGTAGGGTAGCTGGATCTCGTTGAAATTCTCCGCGACATGGCGGGCGAGCGGCGCCGTCAGGTCGTAGCGCAGGCTCATCCACTGGTCGTCGTCGTCCTGCAGCGAGAAGACACCCGCGTTCGGGCGGTCGCTGTCCGGCAAGAATTTGCCGAGCGCATCGGTATATTCGAAGAGCGGCGTTTCGACCGGATCGAAACCATAATGCTCGTAGACTTCGCGGATCTTCGCGGTCATCTCGTTGACGGCGCGGATATCGGCGGCCGAACGGTCGACGAAGCCGCGCGGCAAGCGAGCCTTGAGCTTTTGTGTTTTCTTCTGCTTCTCGTTCATTTCCAACGCATTCCGCTCAATCGTGACAGTGGCGGTTTCCTAGCGGATTGGGACGATAGCGGCAAGGGCGAAGGGGCTTGAAGCGCAGGCCAGAATCGAAGATCGAAGGACAGCCCACCGAATTGCGGGAACGACCATGATTATCGAGGCACTTCACTATCTCGCGACGTTGCCTGTCACGAGCAAGGCGAACCGCAGGTTCATCCGCTATTCCATCAACCTCTGGTCCCGCGCCAGGCGCTGCAGCCGGGCCTGGGCGGAGCATGAAGAAAACAGCCGCACAGCCATCCTCTCCGCGATGGACGGTCTTCGCGAGACACGCACGGTCGTCGTGCTCGGCTCAGGCCTGCTTTGCGACGTGCCGATCAAGGAGCTTTCGAAGTGCTTCGATACGGTCGTTCTTGTCGATCTCGTGCACGTCGCTTCGGTGCGCCTTTGGCTGAAGATGAAGGGCTACCGCAATGTCCGGCTCATCGAGCGCGATCTCTGCGGTTATGACGATCTCGCGGCAGGGAAGGAGGTGGTGCCGCTCGGCTTCCTGCGGTCGGTGCCTTATCTCGACTTCGCGGTCTCGGCGAATCTGCTGTCGCAAATCGGCCGCGGCGCGAAGCGGCGCTATGAGGCGGAAGAGCCGGGCCGGATGCCGGATGACACCGTGGCTCGGCTGATCGACGCTCATCTTTCCGATCTGGCCGCCTTGCCCTGCCGAACCTGCCTTCTGACCGACATCTCCTACACCGTCATCGACCGCCACGGCAAAACTCACGAGGAGACCGAGCTTTTGCATGGCGTCTTGCCACCTGCGGCCAACGCCAGCTGGTCATGGCCGGTCGCACCGATCGGCGAGGAAAGCGCTGACTACCAGATCGTTCACAAGGTCATTGCCGCCTACTGAATTAAACGTCTCCGATAATCCCGAATGGACCGAAGACCACTCCAAGGCGACCGGCAAGGGGTGGCAGGGGCGCTGCGCAAGGCGGCAAAGCTTTGAAATTCGCACACGGGTCGCTTGGCTTGCTTGCCGGGCGAGCCTATCTTGATGGCATGCGTGTCTTCGCCATTACGACGATGCTTTTCGGCTGGCTGTTCTACAGCGCGATGTCCGCGCTGGTGGGCTGTCCTATGTGCGCGTCGATGCAACAGCCCGTCCTGGCCGAAACGCATCACGATATGATCGGCATGGATACGGCCGGGCATGAGACCGGCGCAGCCAAGGATCCCTGCGCAACAGGCGACACGGCTCATATGGCCTTCTGCGCGGTATGTCTTATCGTTCCTCCACCGCTGACGATCGATACAAGCGCGAGGTCTATCTTCGCCTATCCCTCACCGGCCGTTGCACATGGCCTCGCCGATCTTCGCCCTGCACCGCAGGCGCCACCTCCCCGCCTTGTCTGACAATATTTTCCGCATACCGATCGCGCGGTATCTGCCCGTGCAAAAGCACTTATGTCAGACAGAGGAAGGAAGTCCCATGTCTCTGAAAATTCTTGCCCTTACCGCAGCCTTCGCCTTCGCCGCCCCAGCGCTCGTCCAGGAAGCGCTTGCCCAGGATAAGCCGATGCACATGAATCAGGATATGCCGATGCATACGGATATGCAGATGGACATGAGCAAGCCGGTGGGCAACCAGGGTCCTTCAATCCAGGCCTTTGCCGAGGCGAACGCCAAGATGCACAAGGATATGGCGATTGAAATGACCGGCGATACCGATGCAGATTTTGTCCGCAGTATGATCCCGCATCATCAGGGCGCGATCGACATGGCAAAGATCGAGCTGCAATACGGCAAGGACCCGAACATCCGCAAGCTCGCCGAAACCGTCATCAAGGCTCAGGAAGCGGAGATCGCGGACATGAACGCCTGGCTGAAAGCCCACGGCAAGTAAGGCATCAGCAAAAACCCCCGAAGGTTGTTGTCCAGCTTTCGGGGGTCAGTTCATTCCCGCACCGGCGTTTTCAGTTCGTTCTCAGGCGTTCGGCTCAAACGGTTCCGGGCGGCGGGCGGCACCCTGGCGGGCCAGCATCCAGCCTGGATATTCCGGCGAAAGCGCACTGACCTCGTCGAGCTTGTGCATGTCGCCGGCATCGAGCTTCAGCTTGACGGCGGCAAGGTTCTGGTCGAGCTGATCGATGCGCTTCGCGCCGATGATGACGCTGGTTACGAACGGCTTTGCGAGGACATAAGCGAGCGCAACGGCTGCGACGTTGCTGCCGTGCTTCTCGGCAATTTCGCGCATGACGGCCACGCAGGCCCAGGCCTTGTCCCTGTCCACTGGCGGAAAGTCGAAATTGGCGCGGCGGCCCTCGCCGTTGCCGGGCGCACCGGGGCCATACTTGCCGGAGAGTAAACCGCCGGCAAGCGGCGACCAGACCATCAGGCCGATCTTTTCCTCATTCATCAGCGGCACGATCTCCCGTTCGAGATCGCGACCGGCGATCGAGTAGTAGGCCTGGACGGTTTCGAAGCGTGCGAAGCCGCGGCGCTCGGAAATGCCGAGCGCCTTGGCGATCCGCCACGCCTGCCAGTTGGAAACGCCGATATAGCGCACGAGACCACGCGAGATGAGATCATCGAAAGCGCGCAGCGTCTCGTCGATCGGGGTGACGGGATCGGTTGCGTGGATCTGGTAGAGATCGATATGGTCCGTCTGCAGCCGCTTCAGACTGGCCTCGACGGAATCCATAATGTGACCGCGCGATGCGCCGCGATCGTTCGGCTTGTCGCCCATCACGCCGTAAACCTTGGTGGCGATGACGACGTCCTTGCGCGGGACATCGAGGTTCTTCAGCGCCTGGCCGAGCAGCCTTTCGGATTCACCGGAGGAATAAACATCGGCGGTGTCGATGAAATTGACGCCGGCAGCGAGCGAGCGCTCGACGATCTGGACTGCCGCCTTCTGGTCCACATCGGCAATGGAACCCCACATGGTGCCGCTGACCGCCTCGCCGAAAGTCATGGTGCCGAGGCAGATTTCCGAGACGAAAAGTCCCGTATTTCCGAGTTGATTGTATCGCATGGAGAAATTTCCTTGTGTCGGCCGCAAGCGGCCGCTTGCGGACTGCTGGAACGCTATTTTTTGATTATTGGCCTGCACGCGTCAGGCACAGCCGTGGCTGGCTGCAGGGTAGGCAATATTTACCTAATGCCGATCCTCTGCTTTTCAACGCCGCTGCAACGTGCTGCGACGAAAAAGCAAAGGCCCTTGTCTCGACGCGGCCGCTCAATAGATTGCTTCATGGATTGCAGGAGCTTGAGATGAGCACACATCCGCTGACGACAATCGGTTTCGATGCCGATGATACGCTCTGGCAGAACGAACAATACTACCGGCTGACCGAAGAGCACTTCAGGGAATTGCTCGCCGATTTCGCCGAGGGTCCGAAGATTTCGGAGCGCCTGCTGGAGGCCGAAAAGCGTAATCTCAGCCACTATGGCTTCGGCATAAAGGGCTTCACGCTGTCGATGATCGAGACGGCGATCGAAATCACCGAAGGCAAGGTTCCAACGAGCGTGATTGCCCAAATTCTCGATACGGGCCGCGATCTTCTGTCCCATCCGGTCGAGACCATGCCGCATGTGCGCGAGACGCTTGAAGCGTTGTCCGGAAATTACCTGCTCGTGCTGATCACCAAAGGCGACCTGTTCGACCAGGAACGCAAGCTCGCACAATCAGGCCTCGGAGATTTCTTCGATGCCGTCGAGATCGTCTCGGAGAAGACCGCAGTCACCTATCGCCGGGTTTTCTCGAAGGTCGGCGATGGTCCGGAGCGGGCGATGATGGTCGGCAACTCACTGAAATCCGACATCGTGCCGGCGATCGCCGCCGGAAGCTACGGCGTCTTCGTGCCGCATGAACTGACCTGGGTTCTGGAGCACGTCGACGAACCGAAGGATGCGCCACGCTTTCGCAAGATCGCCCACCTTGGCGAGCTTGGCAGCTTGCTCGGCGAACTATCTTGACCTATTCGCCAGTGCCGGACTTCGAAGGTGCCGGCGGAAAGAGTGAAGGGCGCTCAGGCTCTTGCGGTGTCGCGGGCTGCGGCTCGCCGACTGGCTGCGGCTCGACTAGCAGCGTGTAAGGCGCCCCGAGGCCACGGCGAGGCGAGACCTTGGAATAATAGGGCCGCAGAAACCACGTGGTGTTTTCCTTTACGGTCACATCAAGCGTCGTGCCATCCTCGTCGGTGCCGAAGAAAGCTTCGTCATCCGTCTTCGAAAGGTCGAAGATCGCAAGAAAGGCGAATTGGCTCTTGGTCGTGAAGCTGATCTTCACGCGCTGACCGGCGCGCACCGGCAGAGTATAGACATCGCTGTTGCCGAACTTGGTCCAGCCTTTGATCTGCATGGTAACGGCCGGAAACTGCAACTTCTCGAGCTTTTCGCCAGGGTCGAGTTGCGGCGCCTGAGCAAATGCCGCCGTGGTGGACAATAGGACTGCCGCAACGGTTCCGACCCACACTTTCACGGGCGTACCAATGCCGCGCGCATCGCCTCCACTTCGGCACGGCAGAAGCAGCCTTCGATATGATCGTTGACGAGACCCATTGCCTGCATGAAGGCATAAACTGTGGTCGGACCGACAAAGGTCCAGCCGCGCTTCTTCAAATCCTTCGATATCCTTACCGACACCGGCGTCGTCGGATTGGCGGCAACATGCTGGCGGTCGACGAGGGCCGGACGTTCGTGGAGTTGCGGCTCATAGCTCCAGAAATAATGCGCGAGCGAGCCGAATTCGGCCCTCAAATCGATCGCGTGCCGTGCATTGTTGATTGTCGAGGCGATCTTGCCGCGATGGCGGACGATGCCGGGATCGGCAAGGCAGCGCTCGACATCCCGCTCGTCGAAGAGCGCAATCTTTTCGAAATCGAAGCCCGCAAAGGCGGCGCGGAAATTCTCGCGCTTGCGCAGGATCGTCAGCCAGGAGAGGCCGGACTGAAAACCCTCGAGGCAGATTTTCTCGAAGAGGCGGACATCGTCGGTCACCGGCCGGCCCCATTCTTCGTCGTGATAGCGCCTGTAGTCGGGGAGATTCGCGTGCCAATGGCAGCGGCTCTTGCCGTCGTCGCCGGTGATGATACCCGATTCGCTCATTCTTCTCCGCCGTTCCTGCGCTCAGAATTCGGCTTTACCATTTAGAAACCTTGTTTCCAAACCGAAGAGTAACCCTGACGAAAAGTTTATTGCGAAGGCCGGCTTTTAATGAATCGATCTTTACCATTCGCTGGCGGGATGATGGCAGCATTCTGTCAGGCAGAAATGCCACCCTCATGCATTCTCGGTCATTTGTAGAGAGTCCGTCCGATGATGAAATCCGTCTTGATTGCCGCCGGCCTGATCGGCCTTCTTGTCTCGCCAGCGCTCGGCGACGATCGTTATGCGAGCCGCCCGCCGGTCGTTCTCAGCCCCGATCTTACCGCGCCGTGGCTCAACCAGCTCGGTGGCGCCGTTCGTCCTGTCGTCTACCAGCGCCCGGCCGTGCAGCAGCGCGGCTTCTTCCAGCGCCGGTTCTTCCGCCGGGCACCGGCCGTGCAGCAGGTTGCGGCCGTTCGTCCCGGAGTGCCGGTGATCCGCCATCAAATCGAGCCGCAATATCTGCCGCAGATGGTCGATTACGAAACCAAGGAAAGGCCGGGCACGATCGTTATCGACACTAATAACCGCTTTCTCTATCTCGTGATGGCAAACGGCAAGGCCCGGCGATATGGCGTCGGCGTCGGCAAGCCGGGGTTCGAGTGGGCCGGTGCGCACAAGATCACCCGTAAGTCGGAATGGCCGGTTTGGACGCCGCCTTCCGACATGATCAGCCGCGAAGCCGCGAAGGGCCATTATCTGCCTGCGCGCATGGATGGCGGCCCGGAGAACCCGCTCGGCGCGCGCGCCATGTATCTCGGCTCGACGCTCTACCGCATCCACGGGACCAACGCACCCTGGACGATCGGCAGCGCCGTCTCGTCCGGCTGCATCCGCCTGCGCAACGAAGACGTTGTCGACCTTTACGAACGCGTCAACGTGGGCACGCGGGTTATCGTCATGTAACGCCCGGATTTAGTTGCGCTCTGCAAGAACATCCCGCCAGCATACTCGAAAAGTGCAATGGCGGCGGCAACTGATCTTGAATCGGGCTGAAGTTCAGGTAGCTTCAGCCCGATCTTGCTTTTGAGGGGAATCAATCATGCTGAAAGTCGCCTCCGGCCTTATGGCCGCCGGCATTGCGTTTTCCGTCGCAATAATGCCCGCCGTTGCCCAACCAGCGCACGATGCTGCGCCGGTCGTCCGCGTCGCGCAGTCGAAGTTCGTCAAGCCGCAGTATAAGCGCAAACTCGTGCGGCTCGTGACCGACGAAGCACCGGGGACGATCATCGTCGATACCAACAACAAGTATCTCTACTTCGTCGAATCGAAGAACCGCGCCACGCGCTACGGCATCGGTGTCGGCCGTGATGGCTTCGGCTGGTCGGGCGTCGTCAAGGTCGGCCGCAAGGCAGAATGGCCGAGCTGGACGCCACCGGCCGAGATGCGCATCCGCGAAGCCCGCAAGGGCCATATCATTCCCGCTTTTCAAGAGGGCGGCGAGGACAATCCGCTGGGCGCACGCGCCATGTATCTCTACAAGGGCGGACGCGACACCATTTTCCGCATCCACGGCACCAATCAGCCCTGGACGATCGGCCTCAACATGTCTTCCGGCTGCATCCGAATGATGAATAATGAGGTCATTCATCTCTATTCGCGCGCGCCGGTCGGCACGAAGGTGATCGTCATCGGCCCCGGCAACAAGCAAGGCAACGTCGCCTTCCAGGACAGGGGCATCGACGTGCTGCGCACCATCTTCGGAGGCGGCTGATACGTTGCTTTTACGTGATAACGACGGGCGGCCTTGTGCCGCCCTTTCCATATTGACGTCAGCTGAGATTGTTGCGGCCCGTTCAAGTCGTTACGGCTCACTTGGAACCGCAGCTGACCTTGCCGCTGGCGGTGAACGGCTTTCCATCACTGCTGACCATCAGTCCGTAGGTGCCCGAAAAAGTCTTCCCTCGACCTTCGGCCAGAATGACGAGGCTCAGTGACTGGTCTTTGGCGTCTTCGCTGCCATCATCGAAAATCTCGAGGCGGAGTTCACCATCATGCGACCAGCGATTCGTGAGCTTGCTGGAATCGAATACGCGTTTCCTGAAGACCTCGGGAACCGAGTTGTTCTTGACGATCAGCGCACCGCGGAAATGATTGAGCCTATGGCCGGCCTCGTCCTGAAAGCCGCTTTCGATCGTGAACCGCGCGCTATTATCGTCCGTTGAGCAGAAGAAACGGCTGTCGGCGTGAGCGGCCCCTGCCGCGCCAAGCAGACCTGCAAGCAATATGACTGTACGACGCATAGCGCTGAACTCCGTGACCGGCCGAAAACCGGCCCGACTCACGCTAACGGAAAACCTCTTAATTTTTGCGGTATATCGCCGCCATAGGCCCAATCAAGCAGTTCTATCGTATGCAGAATCGGAATCGCTGTGCCGGTCGCGATCTGCGTGATGCAGCCTATATTTCCGGTCGCAATCACATCCGGCTTCGTCGCTTCGATGTTCTTCACCTTGCGCACCTTCAGCGCCGCGGAGATATCCGGCTGCATGATGTTGTAGGTTCCAGCCGAACCGCAACAGAGATGGCCTTCTGCCGGTTCGCGCACCGTGAAGCCGGCCGCCTTTAGAAGTTGTTTCGGCGCCATGGTGATCTTTTGGCCGTGTTGCATGGAGCAGGCAGAATGATAGGTGACCGTCAGGCCCTTCGGCACATTGGCAGGCAGGTCGAGCGATGCCAGGAATTCTGTTATGTCCTTCGCCAATGCCGCCACGCCTGCCGCCTTTTCTGAATAGGCGGGATCAAGACGGAGCATGTGGCCGTAATCCTTGATCGTGGTGCCGCAGCCGGAGGCGGTGATGATGATCGCGTCCAGACCACCCTTCTCGATCTCGCGCATCCACGCATCGACGTTCGCCCGGGCGCTTGCAAGCGCCTGCTCCTCGCGGCCCATGTGATGCACCAGCGAGCCGCAGCAGACCTCGCCGGCGGGCGCTACGACCTCGATGCCGAGGCGGGTCAAAAGCCTAATCGCCGCCTCGTTGATCGCGGGATCGAGGACCGGCTGAGCGCAGCCAGTCAGAATCGCGACCCGGCCGCGCTTTTCCGCCTTCGCAGCATGGACCGCCGGCAGCGAGAAGGGCGATGGCGCCGGAATATGTTTCGGCGCAAGTGCCAGCATCGCGGCAAAGGGCTTCAAGGCCGGCGCACGCATCAGGCCCTGGAGCGGCCTACCGATCTTCGCAAGCTTCAACGCCAGGCGGAAGCGGCTCGGATAGGGCAGCACCGCCGCCAGGATGGCGCGCGTGAACCGGTTCATGAAAGGACGTTTATAGGTCTTTTCGATATGGGCCCGGGCATGATCGACCAAATGCATGTAGTCGACGCCGGAGGGACACGTCGTCACGCAGGCCAGGCAGGAGAGACAGCGGTCGATATGTGTAACCACTTTGGCATCCGCGGCCCGGCCGTTTTCCAGCATATCCTTGATGAGATAAATGCGGCCGCGCGGGCTGTCGAGCTCGTTGCCGAGCGTCACATAGGTGGGACAGGTCGCGGTACAAAAACCGCAATGTACGCATTTGCGCAGAATCTTCTCGGATGCGGCGACGTGCGGGTCGGTTAGCTGCTCGGCGGTGAAGTTGGTTTGCATCAGGCAACTCCCTGCCGTGGGGAGGCGCACCCTCCTCCGTCCTTCCGGTTACCTCCCGCACAAAGGGGACGATCGAGTGAGACGGTCTTGCCGTCGACGTTGGACCAGAGCGGAAAGAGCGCACGAGATGCATTGCCAATCTGCCACCTTGCGGGGGAGATGTCCCGTCGGGGAACAAAGGGGTGCTGCCACAAGCGGATACCGGCCATCATATCACCCCATCTTTCCCTGATTGAGTATCCCCGCCGGATCGAATTTCTCCTTTACCCGCGCCGACAGCTGCGCGACGGCCTGGGGTTGCGGCTGGAACGCCGATAAGGTGGCGCGCGCCGCGTCAGTTGCCCGGATCAGCGTGGCGTGGCCGCCGCCCAGCGCCTTGATGAAACGGCCGATGAGCTGCGACTCCGGATCGGCCTCCATCCGCATCCAGACCAGGCCGCCTTGCCAATCGTAGAACGCATCGACGCCGGCTTCGAGGCGGAGGGCGGCGACGAGCTGGTGGCCGATGGTCGGAGCGACGGAGATGCGCCAGACCGGGCGAACCGTTCCATCGACATAAGGAAGCACATCACATATTTCGCGCCAGAGCTGGCGGCTGGCGGGCTCGCCCAATCTCGCGACCGTGCCGAAGGCCGACATCGCCGACGCCAGCTTTTCAGCACGCGCTTCGACGGAGCCAGGCAAACCTTCGATCCTGAGAGCGGTCGTCTCGCCCTCCGGCAGCTTGCCGCCGAGGAATTTCCAGGCGACGGTCAAGGGAAGGTGGGCTGCACCTGAGACCTCGACCGGCTGTGCCATCGCCGCGGCCATCGCAGCGGCTGCTTCCGCATCATTGAGGCCGGATACGACGATCGTCTCTTCCGTTTTCGGCCGGGGCGGCACGCGGAAGGTGACTTCCGTCAAAAAGCCAAGCGTGCCGTGCGAACCGGCGAGAAGCTTGACGAGATCGAGGCCGGTGACATTTTTCATCACCCGCCCACCCGCCTTGACGATCTCGCCTCTGCCGTTGACGAAGCGGATGCCGAGCAGGCTGTCGCGTGCCGCGCCTGCTACGAAGCGGCGAGGACCGGAGACGTTGGCGGCAAAGACGCCGCCGATGGTCGGCTCGCCGGACGTGCCCATGACCGGGCGGTGGTCCATCGGCTCGAACGCCAGCATCTGGCCGTTTTCCGCAAGCGCCGCCTCGACCTCTGCAAGCGGTGTTCCGGCGCGTGCGGTCATGACCATCTCGCCGGGATTGTACGAGACGATGCCGGTCAGACCGGTCGAACGCAACCGGTCCTTCGTCGCCACAGCATTGCCGAAGCCCGAGCGGGTATTGCCGCCACATATGGCAAGCGCCCAACCCGCGGCCGCGTGTTCACGAATAATCGAGGCTGCGGCCTCTTCCGTCTCCGGCAGAAAATCGGTCATACGGCGGCGCGCCCATCAAGCGGGAAGACCTTGGACGGATTGAGCAGCCAGCCCGGATCGAAGGCAGATCGCACCGCCATCTGCTGAGCGAGATCGACGTCGGAAAATTGATGTCGCATCAGGTCTCGCTTCTCGATACCGACGCCATGTTCGCCGGTGAGACAGCCGCCGGCATCGACGCAGAGCTTCAGGATGTCGTTGCCGGCGGCCTCGGCTCGCGCTGCGTCCTCCGGATCGTTCGCATTGAAAAGGATCAACGGGTGCATGTTGCCGTCGCCGGCGTGAAAGACGTTCGCGACGCGCAGGCCGTAGCGATCGACGATCTCCGACGTCTTTTTCAGCACATAGGAAAGCTGGCTGAGCGGCACCGTCCCGTCCATGCAGATATAGTCCGCAATCCGCCCCGTGGCCCCGAATGCGGATTTGCGACCTTTCCATATCTGTGCCGCCTCCGTCGCCGACTGGCTCTCGCGAATGGATCTTACGCCATGACGGCGGGCGATCTCGACGATGTTTTTCAGGATGCCGTCCATCTCCGTCTCGGAGCCTTCGACCTCGACGATCAGCAGCGCACCGGCATCGAGCGGGTATCCCGCATGGGCAAAGGCCTCGCATATCTCGATCGCCGGCTTATCCATGAACTCGATCGCCACGGGAATGATGCCCGCCGCGATGATATCGGCGACGCAGGAGCCGGCTTCCTCGGAACTGTCGAAGCCGAAGAGCACGGGCCGCGCACCCTCGGGCTTTGCGATCAGGCGGACCGTCGCTTCGGTGACGATGCCGAGCTGTCCCTCGTGGCCGCAGACCAGACCCAGCAAGTCGTAACCTCCCGAATCCAGCGCCTTGCCGCCGAGCTCGATCACCGTTCCATCCGTCAGCACCATCTTCACGCCGAGCAGATTGTTGGTCGTGACGCCGTATTTCAGGCAGTGCGCACCGCCGGAATTCATGCCTATATTGCCGCCGATGGTGCATGCCAGCTGCGAGCTGGGATCGGGTGCGTAGAAGAAACCATCCGCGGAAACGGATTCGGAGATATTGAGGTTCGTGACGCCCGCCTGGACGACGGCTGCCCGGTTTTGATAATCGATTTCCAGAATGCGGTTCATCTTCGAAAGGCCGATTACGACCGCATCCTCCTGCGGGATGGCGCCGCCTGAGAGCGACGTGCCCGCCCCGCGCGGTACGATCGGAATGCCGTAGCGATAACAATATTTCATCACGGCTGCGACTTCGACGGTGGTGCGTGGCAATGCGACGGCAAGCGGCACCCGGCGATAGGCAACGAAGGCATCTGTTTCGAAGGGCACGAGTTCTCGCGCCTCGTGAATGAGACATTCGGGCGGCAGCAAGTCGACGAGATCGCCGACGATCTGGCGGCGGCGGGCCAGCACATCGGCGCGCGGAGCGAGAAACGAGATGGCGTCGGACATGGCGCGCTTCCTTCGGACGAATGGCGGCGAGACCGGAGCGTCACTCCACGACAACCGGTTCTTTGGCTTAGCACTTTCCCGAAACTGGCGCAAATGCTAGGCATTTATGCCAAAAGGGAAAAAGTCTAAAGCCAATATGACAAATCTGGGTGATCTCGAGATATTTGCCAAGGTCGTTTCGACCGGCAGCATGTCGCTTGCCGGGCGCGTGCTCGGCTTTTCGCCGGCCGTCGTTTCCAAGCGCATCAAACGGCTGGAAGACAGGCTTGGAACACGTCTCTTGCAACGCACGACCCGCCAGATTTCGCTGACCGAGGCCGGTCAGGGTTTCTACGATCGCGTGCTCGGCATTCTCGCCGGGCTGGAGGAAGCGGAACATTACATCTCCGGCCGCTCGGCGCTGATGCACGGCACGCTAAAGATCTCGGCACCCACTTCGTTCGGCCGCATGCATATCGCGCCGCATCTCAAGGCGTTCATGGACGCACACCCGGAGCTTGCGATCAACCTCGTGCTGACGGATGAACTAAGCGATATCGTCGGCGGCGGCTTCGACCTGGCAATCCGCATTGCCGAGCTCACCGATTCCAGCCTCGTCGCTCGAAGGCTCGCGCCGGTCCGGCGCCTGCTCTGTGCCGCCCCTTCCTATCTCAACATGCATGGGATGCCGCAAAGCATCGACGACCTGAAGAACCATCGCTGCCTGCCGGCGCACAACAACGACCTATGGCGGCTTGAAGGACCGGACGGCGCGATGAGCCTGCGGCCGGAGGGCATGCTCGTCACCAATTCCAGCGAGGTGATCCGCGAGACGGTGATCGCGGGGCTCGGCATCGCGCTGCGTTCCACCTGGGATATCGGTGATGAACTCAAGAGCGGCAATCTCGTGCAGGTACTGCCGGCCTATGAGGGCTCCCGCAACCTGGCGCTTTCTGCAATATACCCGAGCCGGCAGTTTTTACCGGCCAAGGTTCGCCTGTTCATCGACTATCTCGCCGACCTGTATGGCCCGGTTCCCTACTGGGAACTTTAGGCAAAGCACGAGAGTTGAGCAACGGAAGACGCACGGTCACCATATCTTGAAAGAATCCGGAGGAACAAATGTACCCGGCATTGAATGAGAGACCGGTCGGCAGCATATTGAACACCTGTGCAAGGACGGAATCAGAACACGATCTGACGGAATTCCGAAGCGCAACGGCAACGAATTTCCTTATTCGAAGTTGTAGATCATGTCCTATACCGTCGAATGGCGCATGGACCGTGCAAGCTTTCCATGCGAAACTTATATTAGTGATTCCTGAGGCAGACTTTAAAAGGTGACCCGACAATTGACGATTCTAGCCCGACTGGCTTCTGATGTGCAGCTGATGTTCCGTCGCCCGCCGCGACTGCAATATGCTGCCCTCTGCTACCGGGTGAGGAAAAAGACCAGTGAGGTCGAGGTTCTCTTGATGACGAGCCGCGATACGGGCCGCTGGGTCATTCCAAAGGGCTGGCCGATGAACGGCAAGCGCTCCTTTGAAGTTGCGGCCCGTGAGGCCCATGAGGAAGCGGGCGCGCGTGGCGTTGTCGAAGACGAGCCGCTCGGCTCCTACACCTATCCGAAGATGCTGAAGGACGGACTGAAAGTAACCTGCAAGGTTCAGGTCTATGTGCTTGAGGTCACCGATGTCGCCAAGAACTTCAAGGAAAAGGGCGAACGTAGGATCGAGTGGGTATCCTGCGACGAGGCGGTCAAGCGCGTCAACGAGCCGGAGCTGCGCGATCTCTTCCTGCTCTTCAAGCGAAGGATGAGCGAGCGGCCTCAGGCAAGCTTGCCCAGGCAGATTCCAGCGGAATGATTCCTGCCTTCTTGCGCTACTAGGATAATGGGGCGCTAAAGCAGGATTTGCCCCAAGGAACAGCATGCCCAGCCGAACTCCCGTTCTTACGAAGCGAACGCTCGACAAGGACCTCGACAAAATCAGCCATGCCGAGGACGCGGCGAAGTTCGTCGCGCGCAAGCTGGTCGCCCCGGGCCTCGGCCTGATCTTCCTCGGTCTGGCCATGCTTTTTGCAGGCGTCTACGTCTTCGACCGGCAGGGCGCCGTTCTCGTCATCGCTGCTGCTGCGCTTGCTGCCTACATGGCCATGAACATCGGCGCGAACGACGTGACGAACAATGTCGGCGCCGCCGTCGGTGCGCGTGCCATGACGATGACACAGGCTCTCGTCATCGCGGCAGCCTTCGAGGTTCTTGGAGCAACGATTGCCGGCGGCGCGGTGGTCAAGACGATCTCGTCGAGCATCATCGATGCCGTACAGGTTCCCGAAGGCCTGCTTGCCTGGATCATGATGGCCGCGCTGATGGCCGCAGCGCTCTGGATCAATCTTGCGACCTGGCTGAACGCGCCCGTCTCGACGACACATGCCATCGTCGGCGCGGTGATCGGTGCCGGAATTGCCGCTGTCGGACCGGACCCCGTCAACTGGCGCGTCATGGTCGAGATTACCTCAAGCTGGATGACATCGCCGCTGATCGGCGGTGTGATCGCCGCTGGGCTGCTCTACCTCGTCAAGACCTTGATCATCTACCGTGACGACAAGATCGCGGCAGCACGGCGCTGGGTTCCGGCGCTGATTGCCATGATGACCGGCGGTTTTGCGGCTTATATGATCTTGCAGCTTACGCCCGCCGGGCGATTTTCGTCACCGACAATCCTTGCATTCGGATTATCTGCCGGCCTCGTTGCCTGGGCAGCGTCAATGCCGATCGTCGCGCGGCAATCGCAAGGCCTCGAAAACCGCAACAGTTCGCTGCGCATTCTCTTCAAGTTCCCGCTGATTGGCTCTGCAGCGCTGCTCTCCTTCGCACACGGCGCCAACGATGTTTCGAACGCCATCGGCCCGCTTTCGGCGATCGTGCGTTCGACATCGGGCCTTTCATCCGGCGGTGACGCACCGCCGCTTTGGGTGATGCTGATCGGTGCCCTCGGTATTTCCGTCGGTCTGCTGCTATTTGGCCCGCGCCTCATCCACCTTGTCGGCGAGCAGATCACCAAACTCAATCCGATGCGGGCCTATTGTGTCGCACTCTCGACGGCCTTCACCGTCATCGTCGCGTCCTGGTTCGGGCTGCCAGTCAGCACGACGCACATCGCCGTTGGAGCCGTCTTCGGCGTCGGTTTCTTCCGCGAATGGTATACGCGCAATTCCAAGCGCCGCATCGAATATTTGCGCAGCAAGGCCGAGGCCTGGGCGATCGACGAACCGGAAGATCCGAACGTTCATGAGGCGCGCCGCCGCTATCTTGTGCGGCGCTCGCATTTCATGACCATCATTGCCGCCTGGATCATTACCGTGCCTGTGTCGGCGGCGCTTGCGGCGTTGCTCTATTGGGTTATGTTCGCCCTCTTCGTTTGATCGGGATTGTTTGAGATGCGCGCCAATTTCCGCATGCAGCGGCTTTTCGTCGATGCCTCCTTGTCGCCGGGCGCCGCGGTGGAGGCCAGTTCCGACCAGTACAACTATCTCGCCAATGTGCTGCGCATGACGGACGGCGCCGAGATCCTCGTATTCAACGGCCGAGACGGAGAATGGAAGGCGAGCCTTTCCTTTCCGACCCGCAAGCGCATTGTGCTGACGCCAACCGAGCAGACCCGGCCGCAGCCGGCCCCATCCGACTTGCATTATCTTTTTGCGCCGCTGAAGGTCGGCCGCCTGGACTACCTCGTGCAGAAGGCGGTCGAGATGGGCGCCGGCGTGCTGCAGCCGGTCATGACGCAACATGTGCAGGGCAAGATCACCAATCTCGATAAACTGAGGGCCAATGCTGTCGAGGCGGCAGAGCAATGCGGCATCCTCGCCATCCCGGAAGTTGCCGAGCCGGTGAAGCTCTTCGATCTACTCGACAACTGGCCGCAAGAGCGGCGGATCATATTTTGCGACGAGGGCGATGCAGGACAAAACCCCCTGCCACTGCTTTCGAGGATCGAGGAAAAGCAGCTTGCGCTTCTCGTCGGGCCGGAGGGCGGCTTTTCCGAGGAGGAGCGCGCGCGGCTGAGCGGCCTCGATTTCGTCACGGCCATTCCGCTCGGGCCGCGTATCCTGCGCGCCGACACGGCTGCGGTTGCGGCCATGGCGGTGATTCAGGCGGCGGTCGGCGACTGGAATTAACCTTCAAATCAGGCTCCGTTGAGACAGCCTGCTATTTTTTTGATGCGTCGTTGAAAGAATTTCACTTGCAACATACGTGAGACCGGCACTAATCACCCTTCCAATTGCCTGGGGCTACCGGGCGTTCCCCAGAATACAGGTTACGTTGAATGGCTCGCGATACCACCGACCAGACACCGATTTCTTCGGTGCAGGAGCTGACCAATTACATTGCTGCGGGGAACAAGCCGAAGGAGCGCTTCCGCATCGGCACCGAGCATGAGAAGTTCGCCTTCTTCCGTGCGGACAACAACCCGGTTCCCTATGCCGGCGAAGCCAGCATCTCAGCCCTTCTGAAGGGCCTTCAGGCAAAGAACGGCTGGGATCCGATCATGGACGGCGAAAATATCATCGGCCTTGCCGAGCAGCGCGGTATGGGCGCAATCTCTATCGAGCCGGGCGGCCAATTCGAGCTTTCCGGCGCGCCGCTGGAAACGATCCACGAGACCTGCAGGGAATCCAATTCGCATCTCGCGACGCTGCGCGAAATCGCAGAGCCGATGGGCATCCGCTTCCTCGGCATCGGCGGCAGCCCGAAATGGACGCTCGCCGAGACGCCTCGCATGCCCAAATCCCGCTACGACATCATGACCCGCTACATGCCGAAGGTCGGCACCAAGGGCCTCGACATGATGTACCGCACCTGTACGATCCAGGTGAACCTCGACTTCTCCTCCGAAGCCGACATGCAGAAGAAGATGCGCGTGTCGATGAAACTTCAGTCGCTGGCAACCGCGCTTTTCGCGTCCTCGCCCTTCACCGAAGGTCAGCCGAATGGCATGCTTTCCTGGCGCGGCGACATCTGGCGCGACACGGACAACCGGCGCTCCGGCCTGCTCGATTTCACCTTCCGCGACGACTTCGGCTTCCAGCACTATATGGAATGGGCGCTCGACGTGCCGATGTACTTCATCGTCCGCGACGGCCACTATCATGACTGTACCCACGTCACCTTCCGCCAGTTCATGAACGGCGCGCTGAAAGGCGAGGTCGCCGCGTGGGAGCCGACGATGGGCGACTGGACGAACCATCTTTCGACACTCTTCCCCGACGTTCGCCTGAAGCGCTTCCTCGAGATGCGCGGTGCAGACGGCGGCCCGTGGCGCCGCATCTGTGCCCTGCCCGCCTTCTGGGTGGGCCTCCTATATGACGAAGCGGCGCTCGATGCGGCCGATCAGCTGACGAAGAACTGGACATTTGTCGAAGTCAGCGCGCTGCGCGATGCCGTTCCCACGGCCGGCCTCAAGGCCGAGTTTCGCGGCAACACCCTTTATGAAACCGCCCGCGAGGTCATCGCTATTTCAAAGGCGGGTCTGAAGTCGCGCAACCGGCTGAACAAGGAAGGCCAGGACGAGAGCATCTTCCTATCGCCGCTCGACGAGGTAATGGCGAAAAAAGCCACGCTCGCCGAGGACCTGCTGGCGCGTTACAACGGCCGCTGGCAGCACTCCGTCGAGCCGGTCTTCGAGGAATATCAGTACTGAACCCTTCGGCAAAAAGCCGTTTGCGCATTCCGATTTCCGTTTATAGTGGCGATTCACAAGCACTAGAAAGCGGGGGAGAACTGTCATGTTGCCACTCTTCGACATGATGATGCAGGCGCAGAATGGCGCGGCGATGGACGCCATCTCCAAGCAGTTCAACCTTGCCCAGGAACAGGCGACCAAGGCGATGGCGGCGCTGATGCCCGCCTTTTCCGCCGGGCTGAAGCGCAGCACGAGCAATCCCTATGACTTCATGGGCCTGATGCAGGCGGTCGCATCCGGCAACTATGCCAAATATTTCGAGGACATGACGAAAGCCTTCACCCCGGAGGGCATCTCCGACGGCAACAATATCCTCGGCCAGCTTTTTGGCTCTAAGGAGGTTTCGCGCGCCGTCGCCGCACAAGCTGCGCAGATGACCGGCATCGGCCAGGAGATCTACAAGCAGATGCTGCCGGTGATGGCCGATACGCTGATGGGCGGACTCTTCAAGCAAGCGACCGGGCAGATGGCCTCGCCCGTCAACCCATTCGTCAATACCGCGATGGGCGAGACGATCCAGAAATGGCTGGAAAGCACCGGTTTTGCGCCAAAGCCGAAAACGGCACCCGAGACGAGCATCTTCGACAATCCGTTCACGCAGGCGATGCAGGTGATGTTCAGCACGCCGCGGCCAGAATCCAAGAAGGCTCCGGCCAATCCGTTCCTCGACAATCCTTTCGCCAAGGCCTTTCAGGACATGATGGGGAGCCTCAATCAGCCGGTGGCGCAAAAGGCGCCGGAGCCTCCGAAGGAAGAGGCGAAGGAACAGGCAGAGAATTATCTGAAGATACTCAACACGATGTTCGACAGCGGGCTTGAGGTGCAGAGGGGCTATCAGAAAAGCATGGAAGCAATCTTCGAGACATATCTGCCTAAGACGGGCCAGCCGTCCTCCAAGACGTAAAAAAACCCGGAGACGGCTTGGGAAAGCCGGTCACCGGGTCAAGCGGCAGGGCTATTGGCTATCACCCTGCGGGGAAAACTGGCCGCTCCTAATCGATGTAGGAACGGAATATCGCGAGGCGCCAGCGGCGGCGCGCCGAGTTCGTCAGATGTGCCGACGGATCCTCGAAGAAGGTCGACGTCAACAGGGCGGCGGTAACGTCGGCCCGCGTCAGGCCGATATCCCGCAACTGATTGTCGTCGAGGTCATTCAGGCCGTTGATCGCTCTGCGATTGCGGAATGCGCGAAAGAGAGCCGTAAGCGGCGCAAGGGTTCCGCCGAGACGCTGGGAAAACGTCGCGGGCTGCTTGGCACAGTCGAGTTCTACTGTCTGGTCAATCATGCGCATCGAACTCTCCTTTCTTTCGGGCGCAACAGCCCACCCCTCCCGCGAGGTCGAGCGGGAAGGCGGGCTGAAACCTGGGCAGGACAGCAGGGTGTCTGTCCGTCACTTTGCTTGATTTGCATCCCGAAGATGCCAAAGACCTATTGATCAGTCCAACGAATGTTTCTAATGGTTATTATCAGCAATCGTTATAGGTGAGCCCATGTCCGCGCCTCTTGATATTGACCAGTTGCAGACTTTCATCGCCATTATAGATTCCGGCAGCTTCACCAAGGCGGCCGATCGCGTCTACAAGACGCAATCCGCCGTCTCGATGCAGATGCGCCGCCTCGAGGAGCGGATCGGCAAGCAGCTCTTCATCAAAGATGGCCGTGGCAACCGGCTGACGGTGGAGGGCGAGAAGCTTCTGAATTACGCCCGCCGTATCATCCGCCTCAACAACGAGGCAATCGCCGCTTTCGACGACAACCGCCTCGAAGGCATGCTGCGCATCGGCACGCCGGACGACTACGCCGACCGCTACATGCCGGAGATCATCGGCCGTTTCGCCAAGACCCATCCGAATGTGGAGCTTTACATCGTGTGCGAGCCTTCGGTGGATTTGGCAGAACGCATGCACAAGGGCGAGCTCGACATCGCTCTGGTGACGCATAACCCACGGGAACGCATGTCCGACGTCGTCAGAACCGAGCCGCTCTGCTGGGTCGGCTCCGCAAACCACCCGATCCGTGACGACGCTCCTGTGCCGCTTGCTGTCGGACGCCGCGATTGCCAGTGGCGGCAACTTGCCTGTTCGGCGCTCGATGCCGTGGGCCGCGAGCATCAGATCCTCTTCACAAGTTGGTCATGCACGGTAGTTGCCGCTGCCGTGCTTGCCGGCATGGCAGTTTCGGTTATGCCGGAATCGGCATTGCGGACAGGCATGAAGGTTCTGAGCCAGGCTGACGGCTTCCCCGCCCTGCCGCCGGTGCAGATCGGCATCATGAAGCGTCCGGGGGTCTCAATCTCGCTGATGAATGCGATCACGGCGCATATCACCGCCTGCCTCGACAACATCACGCCTGCGGTGGTCGACGACAATCTGGAACCGGATGTGAAGACGGCCTATGCGCGGCAGTATCCGCGCCTGAAGGCTGCCAACATGGTGCCGAGCTGGTAGACTTCAGGCCGCTTCGGCGAAAAGCGAAGCGCGGATGACGTGCTTCCATTCGTCCAGCATCCTTTTTGCTAGCTTTTCTTCGCTCTTGACCGCAAGGCGGATCGACGCGCCGATCAGATGGCTGAAAAGGTAAGTGCGCGCTTGCATATCGACTTCCGGCATCTCCGGGGCGATGCGCTTTATCGCCTCGAGGAAAATTTCGGCCACGCGATTGCTGTGCTGGATGTTGAGCTGCAAGAGATCCTGATCGGTCTCCGTTCCCATCCAGACGGCGAGATAGGTGGCGTCGTTGCGGTATTCGTTATAGTACCAGTCGATCATCACCGAGATCAGATCCAGTGCTTCATCGAGGGACTGGACGTTGGAGAACATGACGGCCGTTTTCGACTGGACTGCGGCCGCATGCCGGTCGAAGAGCGCTTTGACGATCGCCGCCTTTTCGGGGAAGTATTGATAGACCGAGCCGATCGGCACCTTGGCGGCAGCGGCGAGCTCCGTCATGCGCATGGCGCTGACGCCCTTTTGCGCGATCAGCTCTGCGGCGGCGGCGAGGATCAGATCGAGTCTTTGGATGCTGCGTTCCTGCTTCGGCTTCCGGCGAAGGCCGATGCGATCCATACCCTGCGCGCTCATATCGTTCCCATGAATTATCGTTGAGCGGCGGAAGATGGCTCAAACCGGCGCATCTGAGCGATATGGCACGCAGGTATTCATGCGCCGTAAATCGAAAAGCTCGCATTTTAACTGACGCCAGAAGCATATGAAAATCGGGGTGATAAGCCCCGATTTGGTTGCCCAAAGCTGTGGATCAACTGTTCGGCAGCCGCCGGCTGGGCAAGGATCGTATCGAGCCATTAGCCGTGCTGTTTTTCAAAAGCAGCACGATCGCGGCGGTTGCACCCTGATCAGGCCAGGCTCTTTTTCAAGAACTCGACGGTGCGGCTCCAGGCAAGATCGGCCGCCTTCTTGTCGTAGCGCGCCGAGGACGTATCGTTGTTGAAGGCATGGTTGACGCCGTCGTAAACGAAGATCTGGAAGCTCTTGCCGTTTGCTTCCAGTTCCTTCTTGTAGGCGTCGATGCCGGCATTGATGCGGTCGTCGAGACCGGCATAGTGCAGCATCAGCGCCGCCTTGATGTTGGGCACGCCAGACTTCGGCTGCGCACCGTAATAGGCGACGCCTGCCTTCAGCTCCGGCGATTGCGTCGCGAAATTGTTGACGACCCCGCCACCCCAGCAAAAACCGATGGCGCCGACATTGCCATTGGCGGAAGGAAGCGTCTTCAGGTATTTGAGGCTCGCTTCGGCATTCGCGACAGTTGCGGCAGCCTCAAGCTTGCCGAACATTTCCCGCGCCTGATCCTCATTCTCCGGCGTACCGCCGAGCGGCGAGAGGAAATCCGGCGCCAGCGCCACGAAGCCTTCCAGCGCCATGCGGCGGGCGACGTCGCGAATATGCGGGTTGAGGCCGCGATTTTCGTGAATGACGATAACGCTGCCTAGCTTTCCAGATGCCTCCTTTGGTTCGACCAGATAGCCCTTCATCTCGCCGCTGCCGCCGGGATAAGTGACATCCTGCGCCTTCAGCCGCTCGTCGTTGGCCGGGACCATTTCCGCACTCGCCTTGTTTGCTGCAAGCATCGGTGCGATGACGGCGGCAGCACCCGCCGATCCTGCAAGCTTCGTCAGCTTGTCCATGAAGCTGCGGCGGTCGAGCGTCAGATGCGTGTATTCGTCATAGGCGTTGATCATCGCCTGCGTGATTTCCGGCTTGTCCATGTGAACCTCCTCATTTCCTCGCTGAGCCAAAGCCCGAGGAGAGAAGATAGGCCAGCCTACGATAACGCAGGAACAAAACTGCGTTACCCGCTGAAGGCCATCCAGCCGGCAAGCCACGCCCACATGGCACCAAGCACCACGTATCCGGCAGCAAAGAGCGGACTGCGGAAGCGCATGCGGTTGCTCGTCACGTGCACGAAAGCGTGGGCATACCGCAATGCCACGAAGATCCAGGCGAGCACGAGGGCGCCCAGATTGTCGGCCTCGGTAACGTAAAGAAGGATGCAGCAAACATAAAAGAGAACCGGCAGCTCGAACTGATTGGCGATGCTGTTCCTGACGAAAAGGCTTTCCGGCGGCTCGCTGCGGTTTTCGCGATAGTCCGAAAGCTTCACATCGCCGGCTTGCACCGCCTTGCGGCGGCGGACGCTGAGCAGCATGTAGAGGCCATAGACAAGCGCGACATGGGCAATAATGGGCCAGAACATTTCGTAGCCGGTCATGGTGTCCCCTCTGCGAGTTCTCTCATATTTTTCAAAGCAGTAGAGGAAAGTTCCGGCACTTTCCAGCCTATCGCCCGTTCACACTGCCGGGTGTCAGACGGATCAGGACGAAACGAAGGATGACGATTGCCGAGACGGCGAGTGCTGCGAATTTCAGCTTTGTCATCCAGGGCAGTAACGCGGCGGCGGATGCCGCGGCGCTGCTGTCACCGAAAGCAATCAGGCTGGAGAGATTCTCGGCATAATCGGCTAAGCAGTAGATGAATGGAAGAGCGTAGATCGCCCTGATGAAGGCTGGATGCATCGGTTTGCCGAAATAGCTGCCGCCCGGCTGGAGCTTTAGAACAATCGTGAAGAGAAGCATCGTCACCAGCGCCGGCAGGACGAGCTCCGGCCCAAGATACATGCTCCGCAGCAGCGCACGCGCGACATCGTTTTCGCTCAGCACATTCTGCATGGCGGTAACCGTGGGCTGACCATAGCCGGTCAAATAGGTGTCGAGCACCGTTTCGCCGGTTTCATGCCGGAATGGCAGGACGAAGCCGAAGGTCGTCCATGCCAACGCTGCGAGGCAGAGAATGGCAAGCAGCCCGATCATCCAGGAGGGTATCCGGCTGCCCGCAGTCACGATCAGGCGCCTACGCCCGGATAGTTCGGGCTCTCGCGGGTAATCGTTACGTCATGGGCATGGCTCTCGCGAAGGCCGGCGCCGGAGATGCGCACGAAGGTCGCGCGTTCCTGGAACTCCTTGATATCCTTGCCGCCGACATAACCCATCGCTGCCCTGAGGCCGCCTGTGAGCTGGTGCAGGACGCCGGAGACCGGACCCTTATAAGGAACCTGGCCTTCGATGCCCTCCGGCACGAGCTTCAGCGTGTCTCGGACTTCAGCCTGGAAGTAGCGGTCTGCCGAGCCGCGCGCCATGGCGCCGACCGATCCCATGCCGCGATAGGCTTTGAAGGAGCGGCCCTGATAGAGATAGACTTCGCCCGGGCTTTCATCGGTACCGGCGAGCAGCGAGCCGATCATGACGGCAGAAGCGCCGCAAGCCATCGCCTTGGCAAGGTCGCCCGAGAACTTGATGCCGCCGTCGGCTATGACCGGAATATCCTGAGCGCGCGCGGCCTCGACAGCCGACATGATGGCGGCGAGTTGCGGCACGCCGACACCGGCGACAATGCGCGTCGTGCAAATCGAGCCTGGGCCGATGCCGACCTTGACGGCGTCGGCCCCGGCATCGATCAGTGCCTTAGTGCCGTCCGAGGTCGCGACGTTGCCGGCCATGATGCGAACCGAGTTGGACAGCTTCTTGACGCGGGTGACGGCATCGAGAACGCGCTGCGAATGGCCGTGCGCAGTATCGACGACGAGCAGATCGACACCGGCTTCGATCAGGCGTTCGGCACGCTCGAAGCCATCATCGCCGACGCTGATGGCGGCGGCAGCGCGAAGACGGCCCTGCGCATCCTTGGAAGCGTTCGGGTTCAGCTGCGACTTTTCGATATCCTTGACGGTGATGAGGCCAACGCAGCGGCCTTCCGGATCGACGACCAGCAGCTTTTCGATGCGGTGTGAATGCAGCAGGCGCTTGGCCTCCTGCTGATCGACATTCTCCTTGACCGTGACGAGGTTATCCCGCGTCATCAGCTCGTGGACCTTCTGGGCCGGATCGGAGGCAAAACGGACGTCGCGGTTGGTCAGGATGCCCACGAGGCGGCCCGACTTCTCAACGACCGGAATGCCGGAAATACCGTGCGTCTTCATCAGAGACAGCGCTTCGGCAAGCGTCGCATCCGGGCCGATCGTCACCGGATTGATGACCATGCCGCTTTCGAACTTCTTGACTTGCCGAACCTGCTCAGCCTGCTCGATCGGAGTCAGATTGCGATGAATGACGCCGAGGCCGCCGGCCTGCGCCATGGCGATCGCCAATCGGCTTTCGGTGACGGTATCCATTGCGGAGGAGAGGATCGGGATGTTCAGGTCGAAATCGGTCGCGATGCGCGTTGCGATGTTCGTCTGACCGGGCATGACCTCGGAGTGACCGGGCTGCAAGAGCACGTCGTCGAAGGTGAGCGCGTCCGCTCCAGTTGCCGTTTCTATGATGCGAGCCATGGCCAATTTCCTTCAATTAAGAAAAATGCGACCCACCCGGAACGAATCGTCCGCACCGGCGGTGTGCAAGGGTTGCTTTGGAAGTTGGCGAGGGCTCGTAACACGTCTATGACAGGAAGGGAATAGCAAAACGCCCGGCGCATGCACCGGGCGCGTAATGGCAGCCATGCGCCTGGATCAGATGTCGAACTGGTAGGTCTTCGGCACAAAACGGTAGCCCGTTCTTAAATAGCCGGCCGAAAATGCCTGCAGCAAAAAGCTTGGCCGCTTCATTGCCATATATCCGTTCGCCAATAACGGCGGTGGTCGCGCCGCGCGGGGCCCTCTGGCTCTCCGTCCGGGATTCCTGCTGCGGCGGCGGCCCGAAACTATGTCGATTTTGAAAGGAAAAGTTGCCGGGAACCGCCGTCTCACGCACACGTGATGCAAACCTTTAACTCCCGCAGTTTCAGGGATTGGCAGAGGCAGCAACTGGGACTACACAGCACGGGCTCGCGAGCCATCCTCCCAAGAGTCGCCCAGGGCTTTTGCCTATGAACCGCATTGTTCCGCTGATCCTCGCCGTCGCGCTCTTCATGGAGCAGATGGATTCCACCGTCATTTCGACCGCGCTGCCCGCAATCGCCAGCGACCTTCATGTCGGGCCGATTACGCTGAAACTGGCGCTGACTTCCTACATGGTATCGCTTGCCGTTTTCATTCCAGTCAGCGGCTGGATGGCGGACAGGTTCGGTGCCAAGCGCATCTTCCGGCTTGCGATCTGCGTCTTCGTCATAGGCTCGATCTTCTGTGCAGTATCTTCCAATCTGGTCGAGTTCGTCTTCGCCCGCTTCCTGCAAGGCATGGGCGGCGCGATGATGACGCCGGTCGGCCGGCTTGTTCTCCTGCGCACCACCCAGCGGAGCGAACTGGTTTCGGCCATGGCGTTGCTGACGATTCCCGCCCTTGTCGGTCCGCTCGCAGGTCCGCCGCTCGGCGGCTTCATCACCACTTATTTCAGCTGGCACTGGATCTTCCTGATCAATGTGCCGGTCGGAATCATCGGCGTCTGGCTTGCAACAATCTTTCTGCCGGAGGTTGAAGCAACCATGCCGCCGAAACTGGACTTCACCGGTTTCATACTGACCTCGCTTTCCGCCGCGGGTGTCGTTTTCGGCCTCTCGGTGGTAAGCCTTCCGGCGCTGCCGCCGGCCATCGGTGTCACATCCACTTTGACCGGCTTCCTTTGCGGTTATCTTTATGTGCGTCACGCCAAGCGTCACCCAGCCCCTATCCTGAACCTGAATCTCTTCCGCAATCCGACCTTCCGCACTGCGACGACGGGCGGCAACCTGTTCCGCATCTGCGTCGGCGCCATGCCGTTCCTGACGCCGCTGATGCTGCAGCTCGGCTTTGGCCTGACACCGTTCCAGTCCGGCCTCATCACCTTTTCCGGCGCTATCGGCGCGATCACCACCAAATTCATGGCGCGGCGTGTTTTCGCCGCCACCGGCTTTCGCACGACGCTTCTTTCGGCAGCCGCGGTCACAACGATCGTCACAATCACGACAGGCTTCTTCACACCCGCAACGCCGCATCTCGTCATCATCACGGTGTTGCTCATCGGCGGCTTCTCGCGATCGTTCATGTTCACCGGCGTGAACGCGCTGGCCTTTGCGGACATTGAGGATCGAGAAGCAAGCCAGGCCACATCGATGAGCTCTGTTATGCAGCAGATCAGCCTCGCGCTCGGCGTTGCCGTGGCGGCGGCGATCCTCGAGACATCCATCTATTTTCGCGGCGAGGCACTGCAGGTCGCCGACTTCCATCTGGCCTTCTACGTCATCGCCGGACTGACGGTCGTGGCGATGATCCCCTTCATCCGGATGGACAGGGATGCAGGGGCGCTGGTTTCGGGCCATCGTGCCAAGCGGATCGGCCCGGCCATCGAGACCGAGCAACAAGCGGTGAAATAAGCCCTGCTATTCCGGCTTTTCGCAGACGGCGGCAAGCTTGTTGCCCTCGGGATCGCGAATATAGGCGGCGTAGAAATTCGCATGATAGGAGCGCAAGCCAGGCTTGCCGTCATCAGCACCGCCTGCCGCGAGTGCCGCCGCGTAGAACGCATCGACATCAGCGCGCGTTTCAGCGCTGAGCGCGATCATCGAACCGTTGCCGGCGGCGGCACGGCGGCGGTTGAACGGCGTGACAATCCAGAGGCGCGAGCGAGTGTCGCCATCGGCGGAGTAGCCGATCTCCTCGTCAGAGAGACGCTGAAGCTTGTAACCGAGCACCGGCAGAACGGCGTCATAGAAGCGCCGGGCGCGCTCGATGTCATTGGTTCCGAGAGTGACGTAGAGTAGCATCCGATCGTGGCATTCCAATCCTGCAAGCCGCCATCATCGCCACAGACGAAGCCAAAGATCAAGCGTCCGCAGCGTCCGTGACCGGCTTGCGGCCTTTGAAGCCCTTCGCCAGCAGGAACATCTCGACCGACTCGGCACGCGAGGAAGCCGGTTTGACGTGCACCACCTGACGGAAATGCTGCTTCAGCATGTTGAGCAATTCGCGCTCCGTGCCGCCCTGAAAGGTCTTGGCGAGGAAATGTCCGCCTTCGCCCAGAACGTCGACGGCAAAATGCGCGGCAACTTCGCAGAGATGCATCGTCCGCAGATGGTCCGTACGGTGGTGGCCGGTCGTGGGGGCCGCCATGTCGGACATCACCAGATCCGGCGTACCGCCGACCGCTTCCATCAGTTTCGTCGGCGCGTCCGGATCGAGAAAGTCGAGCTGCAGGATCTTCACGCCGGGAAGCGGCGCCATCTCCAGAAAGTCGATGGCCGCGACGCGGGTATCCTCGTCGGTCGAGCCCGTCACCTTTGCGGCGATCTGCGACCAGCTGCCCGGTGCGGCGCCAAGGTCGATGATGCGGCGCGCGCCTTTGAGGATATTGTGCTTCTCGTCGATCTCCAGAAGCTTGAAGGCAGCCCGCGCCCGGTAGCCCTCAAGCTGCGCCCGCTGTACGTAGGGATCATTGATATGGCGCTGCAGCCATTGCCGCGAAGAGGCCTTGAGCTTCTTCTTCTTGACGCGCTGGCCGAGCTTGCGGCCAGTGCGGTTGCCCGCGATCGGTGCCTTGGTCATTCTGTCCCTACCTTGCGCGCTGGCCGCGGCGGTTTCGATGGCGCCGCCAGACGCCGTCGTCCGCCATCATGTCGGTCAAGAGGCCTTCTCTCAAGCCGCGGTCGGCGACGCGCATGCGCGGGCTCGGCCAGCGGCGCCGGATCGCCTCCAGAATGGCACAGCCGGCGAGCACCAGGTCAGCGCGGTCCGGCCCGATGCAGGGATTGGCGGCGCGGCTCTCGAAATCCCACGAGAGAAGCTTCGCCTGCATGGCTGAAACCTCGTCATCCGAAAGCCAGATGCCATCCACCTTGCGGCGGTCGTAGCGCGGCAGGTCGAGGTGAACGCCCGCCAGCGTCGTCACCGTGCCGGACGTGCCGATCAGGTGAAAATCGCCGGAATGTGCGACCTCGATCTCCGGGCAGTCGAACCGCGCAAGCATGCCCCCCACCTCCGATACCATGCTCTCGAAGCTCTCCGGCGTCACATGCTGCCCGCCGTGGCGCTCGGAAAGCGTAACGACGCCGACCGGCAGCGAGGTCCAGTGAGTGATGTGATTGGCAAGGCGGCTGAACCGATTCTCGCCGATACGGATGACCGCGATTTCCGAGGAGCCGCCGCCGATATCGAAAAGCACGACGGAACGCGTTTCGCGGCCGACCAGTGACGAGCAGCCGGATACGGCAAGGCGGGCTTCCGTTTCGCGGTCGATGATCTCGAGTTCGAGGCCGGTTTCGGCAACGACGCGATCGAGGAAAATGGCGCCGTTTGCGGCCTGACGGCAGGCTTCGGTGGCGATCAGTCGCATGCGGCGGATCTCGCGGCTTTTCAGCTTTCCGGCGCAGACGCGCAGCGCATCGACGGCGCGGTCCATCGCCTCGTTGGAAAGGCGGCCACTCGCGGCAAGCCCCTCGCCGAGGCGCACGATGCGCGAAAAAGCGTCGACGACGCGGAACTGACCCGGCCGCGTGGGCTGGGCAATCAGCAGGCGGCAGTTGTTCGTGCCGAGGTCGAGCGCGGCATAAAGTTCGTCGGGCCAGGGATGCTCGGCGGCGTGATCGCGGCGCTCGCGTTCAGGCGGCCGGCCGCCGCGATTGAAGCCATCGTTTCGAGGGTCGGAATGCCCATTGGCCTTTGCGATCGTTGCGGCTCGTGCAATGGCAGGATCCCTGGCAATGGCGCCAGGCAGGGCAGCGATCCCCGGCTGGCCGACGGGCTTGCCAGGCGCCAGCGGACGGCCCTGCAGGCCGCGCTTTCCACGATGCTTGCGCCGGTTGCGGCGGCTGGATGAAGCGTCGCCATCCGCCTGCGCGGCCGAAGCCGGCTTTTCATGCTGCTGGATTGCTGAGGATGCGCCGTCATGCCGCTGGCCGCCGTTACCGCGGCGGCGTCGTTTGCGCTTGCGGGCCGGGTTCCCGGCTGCAGCTTCCATCGGGCGCGCTGCCTCTCCGGATGTCTCGGAGGGGGCCTGCGAAGCGGCATTGGGCGCGTTGCGGGACTGACCGCCCCGTTTGCCCTTCCGGCGCCGGGATTTCTTGCCGTCCCTGCGCACCGCCGCTGACGCCCCGTCAAATTGCGGCTTTGCGCCGCCTTCGGGGTCTTCCACGTTCGTTTTCCACGCGCCGCGCAAGTCCATGACGGTATGCAGCAGGCGCTCATTAGATTTTTGCGTTGCCGCGAGAATACCAGCGCGATGCAAAATCGCCAAATTCTTTTTGGATTCAAAAATCGAGACCTGCTTAACCTCACCCGATTAGGGTGCAGAAATTTTTCCAAACAGTATTTGCATTCCTCCGGCTTTTGTTTATAAGCGCCGCACACCAGCGGAGCCGCTTTGCCGGCCGCGCCCTGCTGGGGAATAGTTCAATGGTAGAACAGCGGACTCTGACTCCGTCGATCTTGGTTCGAATCCAGGTTCCCCAGCCAATTCTCCCTAAAAGCCCTTAATTCCTTGATTTTCCAGTCGTGCCGGATATCGTTTTGGCATCACTGGCGACCTGATGCCCAGAACTGTAGCCCACATGTGATGCCCACGTCGATCGAGCGCGATGGACAAGCTCTCGGGAGAAGACAGGGCACTCATCATGGCCGTGCGTCACGAGGTCGAGAATCTGACCCGCCGCGGTTCTGGGCCAAAAAGATAATGTATCGCGTGGAACCTGCTGAAAGACTGGCGGGCTGAAGCAAAAAGGAAGCAACGCGGTAGCAACCTCGTCCGGTCTATCTGCCGCAATCTATGTCCTTGTAGAGTAGGTATTCTGCTTCACTGAACCGGATGTCCGAATTGTCGAAGCAGAAGCGCTTGGGCACGATCCTAAAAAGATACCGCTTCCCGCATGACGCCGGGACATCCACCGAATACAATCGAGCTACGTTGGACGGCACGGGATCTGTCCATTTTTTGTGCCCGACGAAGGAAGCGTCTTCCAAGAGCGTCGCCGATCCCGAGCGGCCGACGCCTCCTGCCGCAGCGACGAAGCCCATTCCTTTCGCCTCGTCGATCGTTGGATATTCCTGCTGAGCCGGTGGTCCGCGGTCCAGCGGCACGTCCGTCGTCGCGAATGCCACGTTGAAACGTACGTCGTCGCGGGCTGGCACGTAGCCGTAGCCGTTCAGGTACTTCCAGGAAATGCGCAGGATCTTTTGCGAACCACTCGCAGCGGCGGGGTCAGAGCGGACGTCGGCCGAAAAGTCCGCTGGCACGAAGGTGTCGCTGCCGCCGCCCGGGGGCGGGCACTGGGTGAACAACGGCCTGTATCCACATTCGCTTCCCCCGAGGCCCCAAGCGCATTGGCTGAGACGCAACCATTCCTCGTCGTTGAGTGCTCGCACGCCTTTCCATAGGTTGCCACCATGCTCAGGTGTCATCCATGGGCTGATCCTGCCCGCTCCAAAGGCGGAGGCCCATTCGGTCCTGTGGTTCTGCACGAGCCCGAGGGCTACCTTTTGTGCGAAGAGGGCCGCGTTCTGCATCACCGTCGCGCTCGCGATGACAGGCGTCTTCCCAGTGGCGTCGGCGGCGAAACGGCGCCCTGACTCCAGCGTCGTAAGGCTGTGGCAGTCCGAGCACGGATGCCCGTCGATCAAGAAGGACCTGGCGTCAAGCAGCGTGCCGGCATGGACGGCCGCGTATCCCGAACCAATCACGCGAAACGGCAGGTCCTGCCTCGAGACGCGGCCCGGAAGGAAGTTACCCATGCTGAACACGGCGCGCGGATCGTGCCTGCTCTCGAAATAGCCGACCCTCGCCTGCTGCATGTGCGGATCGATGACGGTGGGTTTCTTGTTGTCATGACAGAGCACGCAATCGACCTTGGCACTGCCGTCGTATAGCTCTTCAGCAGCGCGCCGCCCGGCAGCGTCTCCGTAGGATGTCCCGCCGGGTGGGGGGAAGCGGTCCCTCCAGTCGAAGACGGAGCGGTCCTTCCGGCCGTCGAGGAATGCGATTTCACCCGTGACGTCGTTGAACCCGATCGCGCTGTAGCGGGAGAACCGTGGATCCGTCTCCGTCCAGTAGGAATCCGCCTCGATTTCCAGGCTCTCGGACGATTTCCGGCATAGGAACAGCCACTGCACATGGTTGCGCGTGATCCGGCCGACCCGCGAGTTCATTGCACAGAAAGTCACGTCCCCGGCGAGCGAAGGCTTGTCGCAGCGGTCGACGACAGTCGTCCACTTCACCAGGCGTCCTTCGACGTCACGGTGCGCAAATTCGAGCGGAGCGCCTGCCTTGGAGGGATTTGGTTCCAGCCTTACAGCGTTTCCGTCAACCTCGAGACCGACCGGTCTGGAGTTCGGCCCCGTGCAGACGCCGTCCGGTATGGGGCCGAACACCGATCTGGCCTCGTCGCCGAATTTGGTCACCGGATCGGTGCTCGCCGTCGCCGGAGCCCACAACACGTCGCCGTTCCACCGAAGAAGAAGGTCGTACGACGACACGGTTTGCGTAACGGCTGTTGCGGCTTTTGGGTCAGGAGCTGAGAAGGGTCCCGCTTCCTCGAGGGGCCTAGCGTGCAGTTCCCGAAGAGCGCGGATCTCCCAGCCAACGGGCAGAAAAACAGCGACCGCAATCGCCGCGGCAAGATGGACGAGGCGCCCCACGTTTCCTTCCCTCATTTGCCGCCGGCACAGATGATCAACGCGCGCTGGCCTGAATCCCGGACTGGGAGGGAGCGACCTTGAGGATAACGAACTTCATCAAATCGCCGTCCTTTGTGATCGTTGCGTATAGCCTGGCCGTGTAGTCGAGTTGTGCCGCGCTGACCCCGATCGTCTCAATGGTCACCTGGACCGTCATAGCAACCTCGAAGGTGCTGCCGTCCCTCTTCCCAATCAGGATGCTGCTCAGCACCCGGGTGGCGCTGGAGTTCGAAGCGGCGAGGTTGGCGAACATCTTCTGGAATTCGTTTGCCAGCGACCCTGCCGAAACGGCAAGCACGGCATTCACATTGCCCGGGTCGCAGTGGAAGTACTGCCCCGTGTCTACGAACAAAGCGGCCAGCCCGTTGAAATCGCGGTTGTCCATCGTCCATGCATATTGGCTGAGCAGGTCTATCACGTCGCGCCGCTCCTCCGGCGTGGGCGCGACTAATGACCCGCCGCGGTAGTCCCTCCAGGGCATCTGGCTTGCCCCGGGGCATTCGTTGGCCGCGAATGCAGGCGAGGCCGCAAGCAGCGAGAGAAGGGCTACAGCCCCGTAAAACGTAAATGCTTTCACGTTGACCCCCTCTGTGCTGCCCGCCGCAGGTCCGGCCCGTTCCCTACGCCATTCCATAACCATGCACTACCAACGGACCGCACCAAACGTTCTCGCAGCACTGCAAGTATACGCGGCCACACCATGCGGCCGCGCCTAGAATAAACTCAAGTTGTTGAATGACATCGGTTAGGAGAGTAGCTTGAACTGAAGAAATGCGCAAGTTGAGTTGCAGCTCTGTTTCAACTGGGTGGGTCCGGCGATGAACGACGTCACCTCATGGCCGAGATCGGGTTGCCGCATTTGGCGGACAAATTCGTCGATGCGCAGATCGACTTCAACACGCTCGCGCTGCTTTCTGATCAGGATCTGCGCGAACTCTGCGTCCCCATAGGCCCCCGCCGCAAGCTGCTTGCAGCGATTGCTGCGCTCGGCAGTTCGGCGCGGCAGCCCGGGGGTGATCGGACTCCAGTCGAACGGCGGCAGTTAACGATCCTGGTGGGAGACATGGTCGGCTCGACGACCCTGAGGACTTCAGCCAGCTCACGCAGACATTCCTTTCGCGCTGCAGCGGGCTTGCAAGGTCGCACGGGGGCTTCGTTTCCAACTATGTCGGTGACGCGCTGCAGGTCCTGTTCGGCTTCCCTGCGGCGGAGGAGAACGACGGCGAGCGCGCGATACACTTGGCGCTCGACATCGTGGCGACCGTTCCACAGATAGAGACGCCGGACGGTTTGCGCCTTGGCGTGAGGATTGGGGTCGCAAGCGGTCTGGTCGTCGTCGGCGATATTGAGGGTGCGCCTGCCGGGATTTCAACGGTGGCGTTCGGGTATGTCCCGAATCTCGCGCACCGACTTCAGGCGATAGCCGTACCGAACGGCATCTATGTCGACGAGAACACCTACCAAACAACGGCGGGCGCCTTCGAGTACGCCGATGTCGGCGGGAAGACCCTGAAGGGCTTTAGCGGTCCCATTCACATCTGTCGCGCCCTCAAGCCGATTGCGAGGCAATACCGCTTTGCGGGGGAACTCCAATCGACGCCGCTGGTGGGGAGGAAGAGCGAGTTGCAGGCAGTCGGGACCCTCTGGGACGCCGTGCGAGCTGACGGCAACGGGCGGATCGCATTGATAAGCGGCGAGGCGGGGATCAGTAAATCGCGCCTGCTCTACGAGGTTGGAAGAAGCTTTCCCGGATAGAAGGCGCTCGTTGCGCAGTGCGCCCCCGCCTTCACCAACAGCGCGCTCTTTCCGTTCTTGAGACTGCTCAAGCAGGAGGTTGGCATTACGGAGGACACGCCGCTGCCGTCTGAGAGGCTGCGGGCCGCTCTGTCGGCCAGCACCGTCCCCTTGTCGATCTCGTATCCGATCTTCACACGGTTTCTGGCGGTTGAACCGGATTACGAGCCGTCCAGGCTCGCCGCGTCCGAACAGGAGGCCGCGATCAGCCAAGTGTTTTCGGACTGGCTTCGGCAATTGGCGAGCGCCAGGCCCCTGATGTTCTTTGTGGAGGACGAACAATGGATCGACCCTTCCTCCGGCAAGCTCCTCCAGACGCTCGCCTACGGCGTCGCGCAGTTTCCGGTGCTCCTCCTGGTGACCTCGCGCGAAAGCCGGACGAGGGCCGAGTTCGACAAAGCCGTCACTGTGCACCTTGCTCTCGAGCGGTTCTCCCGGGGGAGGCTGGCGAGTTCGTCCAGCATGTCGTCGAAGGGGGCCATCTGTCTTCCGGCGTCGTCTCGACGCTTCTCAGCAAAGCCGAAGGTGTTCCCCCCTATCTCGAGGAACTAGCCCAGTCGGCCCTTATGCTTGCTGCCCATTCGTCCGACCCGTCCGAGACGAAGGCGGAGAGCGACGTAGCCGTCCCCATCTCACTCCAGTCCGCGCTCATGTCTCGTCTGGATAAGCTCGGCGCGGTCAAGGCGGTCGCGCAGACTGCGGCTGTGATCGGCCGGGAATTCGACCTGAAGACGCTCGCTCATGTCGTCGGTCTCTCGAGCGAGGTCTACGCGCCATACGGATACATGACCGACGAAGGCAGCGACGCGTACCGGAACGTCATGCGACTTAGCGAGGCTACCCGAGATCCGGAGGCGGCAATCCGGGCACTGGATGGCCTGTTCGGCACTTCGTTCAACTCCGCCCGGTTCTCGGACGCGGAATGGGCGAGCAACCAGCTCAAGGAGATTGGCCGCAGGGATAGCAATATTAAAGCTCTTGTACTCGGACTGCAGTTCGGGGGCATGTGCGCTTTCGCGCGCGGCAGGTTTCCGCAGGCACGAGAGGTATTGCTGGAGGCTCTCGAGCACCGCGAGCATGCCCATGAGGTCGGAAGTGACTTTCCAAGCATGTCGATGCTCTATCTCTCGTGGACGCTGCAAATACTTGGGGAGGCCGACACGGCCATGGAATTGTTCCACGCGGCTGAAATGGAGACCCGCGGGCAAGCGGACTACCGCCTCGCTGCGTATCTGGGCAACGGCTGCATACTGATGTCTCTTCGCCAGGATGTAGCGACGCTCGCGAGGCTGGTGGACGAACTCGTGCCACTCGCGACACGCAACGGATTTCAGCTTTGGCTCAACTTCGCTTCGTTTTTTTCCGGGTGGGTCAAGGCCGCAAGCAGCCAGGACTCCTCCTGCCTCGCACAGATGAAGCAGATCTGCGATAACATGGGCGATCAGGAGGTCGATAAGACATGCTATCTGGGCGTGCTTACCGATAGCTACCTTCGAATGGGACGGATTGACGAGGCGACAGCCGCCCTTGACCAGGGGCTGAAGCTCGCAGGGCGTACCGGTGAGCACTACTACATGCCCGAGCTGCTTCGCTTAAGAGGAGAACTGCTGAGGCAGACGGATCGGCCCGCTGCGGCCAAGAGATCGTTTGAGGAGGCGATCTCTTTCGCACGCGATCAAGGGGCCAAGGCATGGGAGGCGAGAGCCAAGCCGTCACTTGATTTGCTTTCATCTGATCCACCGCAAAGATAGAGGATGCAAGATCGGGGTACGGTGTGCCCGTACTGCCGCTGACCGACCACTTGACGATCGGCCGCCCTTCGTGGGTCCTGCCGACGACGATGTGGGTAGCGCGCCGCGGAAGCTCTCCGTCGGGCGTGGGCGGCACCACTTCCCCCCGCTCGACGCGCCCTTTGACGAATGCCTTGGATGGCTCGTCGTTGGGCACGACGACGGTTTGGTCTGGCGGGTTTCCTGCTGCGTCACCCAGTTGTTCCTTTCTAGTGGCTGACGCCGCGCGCGCAGAGGCCGCAGTTGAAAAGTCGGCGCTCAAGGCGCGCGCCCCCGTCGACCTTGACGAGTGCGTGGGTCTTGGTCTTGTGGTTGCGCACCAGCCGGCGCTCCGGGTCGACGACCGTGCCGTAGTCGATCTGGCCACTCATGAAGAGGTCGTCGACGAAGGCCTTGGCCGCCGCAGTTCCGCTCGGGGGTGCGATTGGCTCGGCATTGAAGCCGGCGGACGTCACGACAAATTCGCGCGGCTCGGCCGCGGCCTCCACGAAGAGCACGCCGTCGATGCCATACTGGGACGCCGGCAGCCCGACCATCGGTAGGGGCTCTCGCTCGGCCCTAGCCGATTTTGCCGCCGCGGTGAGCGACTTGACCTTCGCCATCATTGGCAGCGAGGACGCGGATTGCAGGGAAAGGATGCTTCTCCCCACGAACACGCCCCTGGCAATCGACGAATAGGTCGGGTCTGCCTGGGCCGCGATTACCATGTTTGCAGCGACTTGGGCGTAGCAGTTGGTGACGACTGGCGACGACCACTTCACACCTTGAACGAGAAATCCGGCGAGGTCGTCGGCGACGGCAAGCAACTCTGTCTCGGTTGGTGCCCCCGGGTTGGCCGCCTTCGCGGCGAGCGAAACCCCGAGAATCTCGAAGAAGGCGCCCGTGAAAATACGCGAGAAGGAGTGCGGCTTCGACGAAAGCTGCGACAAGGGCGCTGCACTCGGGAGCGTCATCGGGTCCTGATAGTTGAACGAGTTGACCGCACTGCGCAGGCAGTCCGCCTCGGCCAGATCAGGATCCTGCGCGCGGAGAGCGGTTCCGAGCTGCTCCGCGAGCCTTGAGAGACGCGACGTCGTGTACAGGTTTCCGCCACTGACGGCGAGGACAGCGGTCCGCAGCGACGGAATCTGGATAGCCGACATCAAGGCACTGATGTCGCCGAAGGACTCATGAAAGGCCGCGATCTCCTTGCTGGCGACGTCCCATAGCTCGGGCATGAACGCGTCAAGCACGGCGTGGCCCACTTCGTGACAGCTTACGTCGGGACTTTCGCAGGTGAAGACCGTTCCAATCGCACCCGGACCGTGGAAGAAGTTCAACGCAGTCCGATTGTAGTTGGCGTCGAGGTCGAATCCGTTGTCGAGCACGACGTTGAGGCTCGGCCCCCCTTGCCATTGCGTCAGCGGTACCCGTTGCGCCCAATAGTCGGCGCCTCGCCTCAACGCGGCCGCGGTGGCCCAATAACGGAACTCGGACGTTCCGTGTGCGTAGACGGCAGGCGGCGGCCCCCCCGCTGGGAACGAGAACGCAAGGGGAAGTTTGGAAAGATCCGGTGTTGGCACCGTCAGACCCACAGCCGTTTCAGGATCGTCCTCCCACGTGCTCACCGTTCCAGCAGGAGTGTAGGAAGATGCATTCGTCTTTGGGGTCTTGGTCTTCGCGGCAGCGGTTGCCGGCTTCGTCAGGGCTTTTTTGGATTTCCTGGGCGTTTGAGACATGCGCATGCCCTTTCCCAAATGTTGCACTTGATTGAACGATGACTATTTCGGCGCAAAAGATACGGTGTGAGCGCCTTCCTGCGCCTTCACGGCGGCGCGCACCAAAGCGTCATGGGCCTGGAAGGTCAGACACTGCCTTGCTGGTCCATTTCTCCAGGCCCTCCAATCGCTAATCTGGACGATGACGATCCCACTGTCCGGGTAGATGTGGACGAACTGGCCGTCCCGACCGATCGCAGTGAAGTCAGAGACGCCACGTCGGAACCACCAGAAGTACCGGTATGCCAGAGGGCAGCCGGCATTCTGATAGCGATTGTTCGCGTCGATCACGTCGCCGGTGCTTCTCCTGGTTGCTACGTCGAACCACGCTTCCGGAATGATCTGGCGACGGCCCACCCTTCCTTTGTTCAGAACCAAGACACCGAACCGCGCGAGGTCACCGACCTCCGATTTGAAACTGCACGACCCGATCGCGTTTCCGTCCCGATCGATGCCCCACGATAATTCAGCTTGCAATTCGACGGATAAGACAAACAGCCGCATCTTTGCCCCTGACGCGCAAGTTAGATCCATCCATGAGCATGCGTTAAAATATGCAACCTGTCGAGGCGCAATTGCCATGCGTGCAACTACGATTGCTGCTACTTCGCGCTTATACTTGCTTGTCGGAGAGGTATGACTCGTGATGAACAACCGCGAGACTCAATCAGGATATATCCGAGACGCAAAACGGCCGAGACGATTGTCTGCTTTCGGCGCAGAAGTCGACGCAACGCATTTCAAGGTTAGCGGCTGGAATCGACCCGAAGACGACCTTGGCCCGCCGGATCATGAATGGCAGCCCTACGCCCGCAACTGCCCTTTCCGACCCCCGCGCCGGATCCCGATATCTGCCACGCGGGCCTTGCAGTTGTTGTCCGGCTGTTTGCGCATGTCACATGGTAATAGCCACAGCCGCGTGACCGGCGATCCTGGTTCATTGAGGTCGAACCGTCCGCAAGAAACGCCCTCTCCGAATCGGGCTTCCGCGCCCTTAACGGAAATAATTGACAGTCCAACCAAAACGGCGCTCCGTGGTTCGACGGCGATGGATCTTGGCACCCTTGGTTGATGCCGGCCCTCGCCGTTACGATAGGAGGATGCAATGCCGACAGTCATTGGCCACCATAACATCTCAAAGGGAACGAAGCACTGGCTCGACTCGCCAAAGCGCAAAGAGCTTTTTGGTCCGCTCGGCGTGACCAACATACGAACATTTGTAGATCCACAAAATCCGTCTCGGGTGGCCGTTCTTATGGACGTTCCGGACATGGACGCCATGATGAAGGCTATGCAGAGCAAGGAAGCCGCGGATGCGATGGCCTTCGATGGAGTGGTGCCAGAGTCCTTGGTGATCCTGGTCGAATCGTAAAGGCGATTGCACTGCTGGCCAGGGTTAGTAGGGTTTGGTCAGCGGTTGCCGCGCGGCTCCGGTCATTCTGGAAAGCGCCCATTATCGGCGTAGAGCCCGCTGGCCACTGGCTTCAAGAGCGGGCCCTGTGCGTGAGCGCCGACGTTGGTCTCGGTCGCCAAGATCAGCCGATACAGCTTGCGCAACCCAATGTCGGCTCAAGTCAGCAAAGCAACTATTCCGCGCGTTCACGCTGGACTTCCGCTTGCCACCCGATTCGGACCCTGACGTGCGAGGCTCGCTTTAGGCCCCAAGAGCGGAAATTATTTCCGTTTCCGCGCGCCGGTTGAGTGAGGCCCTGCGCCGGGGCACAAAGATGGCATCCACGGTCGCCCGCGACGGAAAAACAGAGGGAATTCAAAGGCGATCTCGCTAAGCATTTGAAATGATGTGAGAATCAATGTTCCCCAGCCAATCACACCCAGGTCGTGAACCGACCTCATTATGTCAACGACGTAGCGTTATCTTCGCCTCGTGGATGTCCCGCTTGCGATGCCAAGCCGATCGAAGAACACCGCACGGATTGCTTCCTGACTTCAGCGCATCTTCCTCGTGTTCGCTAGACGACCAGCAGCATGGAACCGGTGCCAAGCAGTACCAGCGTCCATACGAGATCCACGTTGAGCCAGGCGATGCGCAATATCTCGAGCCCGATCCAGCGATAGACCACCAGGGCAACGAGACTTGTAACCGCCGCAAGTGTATGGACCCCGACCGCGGCGATCGCGATGGCGGCAGACCCATCCCCGCCGATTTCGCGCAATGGGGAATCCGAAAGACAAAGTGGTATCAACGCTGGCAGGATCATCAGTCCGGCCCCATGGGCCGTCGCCATCAGGAACGACCAGAACGCCAGGCCGGCAAGCCCCGTGCGCATGCCGATACGAACTCGACGCCCGTGTCCGACGAAATGATGCCAGACAGCCCAGCCTATGAGGCCGACTCCCGCAGCCGTGCGCACAGCATCCTGGTTCACGAAAAGACCGGCCGCGACCAGGGCTCCAGCCACCAGTGCGACCGACACGGCGTGTCCGACGGCGATGGCGGGCACTGCCTGAACCACGGCGGCAGAACTCTGCCGATGAACGCCAAGCGCCACGGCAAACAGCCATCCCATCGCCGGGTTGAGACCATGAAAGGCTCCAAGTCCCGCCAACAAAATCCATGGCCAGAGTTCGTTCATAGGCGCCTCATCCGGCTAACCTTCGCTCCTTACGGATAACAATATGAATCTGACGAGCAATCCCCACCCTGGAGGCGGACCTGGTGCGGGCGATGCGATTTTGGCCATTCGACAAAGAATTTCTCGTCGAATGCAATCCCGCCGTCAGGCACCGCGTCCAGCTTCACCATCCAGCCGGAAACGCCATCGGGATAGAACTGTTCGTCGATCGCACCGTAGAGAGAGTTGGTGAAATAGACACGGCGACCATCACGGCTGATCTCGACCATCTGCGGTCCGCCATTCAGCGCGCCATTCTTCGCTCCTGGATGTGAGGCGCGCGAAACGATGCCGCCGATCCGAACTTTGCCAGTCAGTTTCGGCTTGAACGGATCGGAAACATCGTACTGATGCAGGTCGCCGGTTCCCCAGCACGACACGTAGAGAAATCTGTCATCCATCGAAAGGTCGATGTCGGTAACGAGTGGTGGCACGGCATTGAAACCCTTCAGCATCGGCGGCAACAGGTCTGGATCGGCAGGCTCGGCCGGAATGTCGATCACCTTTGTCACCGCCCATTGGGTGCCGTCGCGGTGCCAGACCCAAATCGAGGAGGAGAGGTCCTCAAGACTAAGAACGCAGTTGACAAAACCATAGGCCTTGGTCGGGTCATGCGCAGGTCTAAGCTCGAATACGAGTTGATACTTGTCACCGAAATCGATCGTCTGCAGGTGCTTGCGCTTATGCAGATCCCAAAAGTGCAGACGGCGGCCGTATTTCGCGCCGAGCAGGATTTCGGGGATCAGGCCGCTTTCGAACGTATCCGGCGTACCCCACTCGCTGGTGACGAGTGTGTCGTGGCCCAGATGCCACCAGACGTCATAGGACAGCTGTTGCGGTCCGCGATCCATTTCCCACTGTCCGCGCACCTCGAATGTCTCGTGATCCATGAGGAACACGCCGCCCGGTCCCTTACCCTCGGCATTGCCAAGTGCTGCGACATAGATGCCTTCTGGTCCGCAGTGAACGGTGTGCGGCCTGGAGTAGCCGGCCCGGTCGGCGACTTCGCCGGGTTCGATGACCTTGACGATCGATGGCCTGCGCCCATCGGGCTTGGTGTCGATGATATGGATACGCGAGGATTTCAATCCAGGTACCACCAGATAGCGGCGCTCTGCATGCGGATGCGGCGCATTCGGGCAAAGGCAGGATGAACAGGCGTTCCAGCCGAAATGATGCAACTCGTCGCCGACATTAGGCATCGCAAGCGATGTGACGATCTGACTATAGGAGGCTGATTGAGGATCGACATCAACGACGGCGAGTTCGTCGGGAACCGCTCGCGTCGGATCGAAGGCGACGACATAGGCAAGTGTCTCCGGCGCAGCCTTCATAGCCATTCGCGGTGACGGATAAAAACTTGGATCGGGTTTCCACGTTACCATGTAAAGTGCTCCTGGCTCGCGTTTGCTAAACATGAATGATGTTCGCTAGATGCTTGCCGACAGCCAACTCAGCGCTGCGGACGGGGAAGGATCCAAGGATGTTTCGACGGGATACAGGGTCGAAACCGCCCTCTGCGGCTGAGAGCTATAGAGGTAATCCTCCCCGGGTAATTGTCTCAGATAATGGCAGGTTTTGGCAGTCCCTTTTTCGCCGCCTCCCTCATCGCGGCTTCCACTTCATTGCTCCATGCAAGCCGCGCCCACGATACGACAGACGTCGCGAAATTCGGCAGTTCCGCTCGGCAAGCCCCACTGCAGGTCCTCTTCGCGACGGAGCCGCTCATGTGCTCGCCATGAACGTGCCCTACTCAGCGCCATCGACACCAAAGGCCATATCACTCCTCAGCGCCGCATGGTATATTTTGAGGCATGGCGACTAGGCCTCTGGAACAGCAGATTGCTGATCGCGGCGGGTCGCGAGTGCCACATCATGACAGAGGCGCCGCTGCGCATGCGGAACCGCTCTCGTGCACAAGATTGGTATCAAGGCGGAGCGCTGTTTCATGCACCGAATCGCCGTCGCAGTTTTCGCACTTGCAGCCGTGGTCAGTTATTCCGCGCAGGCTGAGATACTGATCGGCGTTTCAGCGGCGATGACCGGACGGCTCGCGTGGATCGGCGAACAGGGGCAGCGTGGCGCAGAGATGGCCGTGGCCGATCTCAATGCGGCGGGCGGCGTCCTAGGCCAGCGGGTGCGGCTCATCGCGGTCGACGACTTCTGCGATCCAGAGCAAGCGGTAGCCGTCGCCAAGAAACTCGTGGCCGACGGTGTGGTTCTCGTCGTCGGGCACTACTGCTCTGGAGCCTCAATCCCGGCATCAAAGGTGTATGAGGCGGCGGGGGTTCTGCAGATTTCACCGGGGTCGACCAATCCACTGCTGACCGAGCAAGGCCGTGCCAACGTGTTCCGCGTCATTGGTCGCGACGATGCGCAAGGCGTCGTGGCCGGCAACTATCTGGCCGATCATTGGGGCAACAAGAAAATTGCGATCCTTCACGATGGCACCACCTATGGCAGGGGCCTTGCCGATGAGACCAAAAAGCAGTTGAACAAGCGGGGCATGACCGACACGATCTACGAGGCGTACAGTCCAGCGAAGAACGACTATTCGGTTGAAATCGCTGCACTAAAGGCTGCAAAGGTCGCCGTGGTATATGTCGGCGGTTATCATGCTGAAGTTGCGCTGATGGTTCGCGCTGCGCACGACCAAGGCTACGCGGTTCAGTTCATTTCAGGCGATGCCCTGGCGACCGAGGAATTTGCGCTGATCGCCGGTCCAGCCGCTGAGGGCACTCTCTTCACGTTCTCCGCGGACGCCCGGCGAACCCCCCAAGCGGCCCCGGTGGTGGAGCGGTTTCGTGCAGAAAACTTCGAACCCGCAGGCTATACGCTGCTGAGCTACGGCGCCGTTCAGGCCTGGGCGCAGGCGCTCAAGGAGGCCGGTTCACTGGAGGTGCGCGAGGTGATTGCTTCATTGCGCGGCCACTCGTTCGATACTGTATTGGGCCGTATCGACTTTGACGACAAGGGCGACCTCACGGTTCAGAGCTGGGTATGGTATATCTGGAGGGGTGGCGAATACGTGCCATTGGAATAACGCAACGCTGATCACTGCCGATCGCGTTCGAGAAAAAAGCTGTGCGGGCCATGTTGACCACATCAGCCGGATCGATGGGTCGCCGCGATGTTTGAACGTCTCGGCATACGTGGCCGCTTACTCTTTGCTTTCTTTGGTATCAGCACCTTCGCGGTGCTCGCAACCGCTGCAGCCGTGTATGCCTTTCTGCAAGTGGGCGAGGTCGTCGAGAGGATCACGGAGCGCCGGGTCCCCTCTGCGCTTGCATCGCTCGAGCTCTCCCGTCAAGCTGAGCGGGTCGCCGCCACTACGCCGGCCGTACTTGCTACGACCAGCACGGTTCAACACAACGAGGTCTCGGCTGCGATCGGTGTGGAGATGTCGCGCCTCGAAGAGTTGCTCGCCGCGCTCAAAGACACCGCGGCAAGCACGGCGGCGGTAGCGGAGATCGAAGCCGCAGTGATTGGCCTGAGGCGCAATCTCAACGCTCTCAACGATCTCGTCGCCGCTCGCCTCGGTGTGGTTGCACGCAAAGAGGAACTGCTGGGCCGCTTGTCGGCTACGACAGTCGCAAGCGAGCGTCTCGTGGCACCCGGCATCCTGGTGATGAACTCCAAGGTCCCCCAGTGGCGTGTAACCGTGGCGGATGCCGCCGTACCACCCGAAGCACGCGCGGCGGCTACGACAGAGCTTGCACAGGCAATCTCCGCCTACATCCCGCAACAGAAGGCACAACGGGAGATTTCCGCGATCAACGAAGCGCTGCTCAAAACGGCCGTTGCGCCGACGCCCGGCGACCTGGCGCTGATGTCGTTTCCGCTGCGCCGCTCGGTCGAGTCGCTTGCGGCGGTGACATCGGAGATCGATGAGAAGCTGCGGACGCGGTTCCGTCAGCGCGTTGACGAGTTCGAGGGGCTGATCGACGGGCCGAAGAGCATTGCACGGGCGCGTGAGGATGAGCTCGCATTACTCGCAAACGGCGGGAAGCTTTTGGCCGAGAACGCTCAGCTCTCGCGTAATTTGACCGTTGCCGTGGATCGCTTGGTAGCTGCGGCTAACCGCGACATCACCGAGGCTGGTCGTGAAGCTACGATCGTCCAGCGCTACGGTACCGGTGTTGTTCTCGGCTCAGCCATTCTGAGCCTCCTAAGTTCAGTTCTGATCGTCTGGTTGTATGTCGACCGCAATCTTCTTGCCCGCTTGTCGGGGCTGAGCCAAAGCATGCTTGCCATCGCCGGCGGCAATCTTCGGGCACCACTGCCTGCCACAGGCCGCGACGAGATCGGCCGCATGGCCAAGGCGCTTTTGTTGTTCCGTGACACTGCAGTCGAGGTCGAGGAAAAAAACCTGCGTGAGGTCGCCGAAGCGCGTCAGCGACTCGTCGATGCAATCGAGAGCATCTCCGAGGGCTTCGCCCTTTACGATGCTGAGGACCGGCTTGTTCTGTGCAACAGCCGCTATAGGGAAATCCTCTATCCCGGCATAGCCGATGCCGTCGTGCCGGGTGCGCAATTTGAGACGATTGTCCGTAAGGCGGTGGAACAGGGCCTCGTCGAGGATGCGAAAGGCCGGGAGGAAGAATGGCTCGCCGCGCGCCTTGAGGCACACTGCAACCCTAAGCAGACACTGGTTCAACATCGCAGCCATGACCAGTGGATTCAGGTAAATGAGCGGCGCATTACCGGCGGCGGCACGGTCGCGGTCTACACCGATATCAGCAAGCTAAAGAGGCATGAAACGGAGCTCGAGATCGCCCGCGACGCGGCCATGGCGGCGACACAGGCCAAGAGCAAGTTCCTTGCCAGCATGAGCCACGAGTTGCGCACACCGCTGAACGCCATCCTGGGCATTACCGAAATGCTGCAGGAAGATGCCAGCGAAGCCGGCCAGGGCGAACTGATCGAACCGCTTCAGCGGGTCTCGCGCGCCGGCAAGCATCTGCTCAAGCTCATTAATGAGGTCCTCGATCTGTCAAAGATCGAGGCCGGCCGCCTGGAATTGCATATCGAGGAGTTCGATATCGCAGGAATGGTTCAAGATGCCGCCACAACCGCAAATCCCCTTGCGCAGAAAAACCGCAACCGGATCATCATCCGCTGCCCGGATGACATTGGTAGCATGCGCGCCGATCAGCTTCGTGTGCGCCAGATCCTCCTCAACCTGTTGAGTAACGCCTGCAAGTTCACCGAGAACGGCCAAGTGACGATTGGGGCCACCTGCGCGAAGGATGATGGAGGGGGTGGCGTCATATTTACCGTCTCCGACACTGGCATCGGCATGACGCCGCAGCAGATGACGAACCTGTTCCAGGAGTTTAGTCAGGCCGACAGCTCCACCACCCGCAAGTACGGCGGCACTGGGCTAGGGCTTGCCATCAGCCAACGCCTGTGTCGCGCGATGGATGGCCAGATCACTGTGGACAGCACTCCCGGCGCCGGTACCAAGTTCACGGTGTGGCTGCCGTCGGCAATCGACGCAGGCCCCACGCTGCAAGAGCCGGCCTCTGCCACCGCGGTCGCCGCCGATGATCACGTTCGCCTCGTCTCGAACGTGGTCCTCGTCGTTGATGACGATAAGGCGGTGCGGGACCAGATGCGCCGGTTTCTTGCCCGCGAAGGTTGCGATGTCGTGACGGCCAGGGACGGTGCCGAAGGCCTTAATCTGGCCCGGCAGGTGAAACCCGCGCTCATCACCCTTGACGTGCTCATGCCGGGCTGCGACGGCTGGAGCGTCCTGCAGGAACTGAAGGCGGATCCTGAGCTCGCGAGTATCCCCGTGGTGATGCTCACCATGGCCGATAACAGGAATCGAGGGTACGCGCTCGGTGCCGCCGATTACATGATGAAGCCGATCGACCGCGACGCGCTCAGGAAACTGATCGCCAAATTCTGGTCGGGCGCGCCCAGCCCAGCGCTTCGTGTTCTGATCGTCGAAGATGATGAGAACACGCGCCAGCAATGGCGTCGCATACTGAGTGCCGAGGGTTGCAATGTGGACGAGGCCGAGAATGGCCGGATCGCGCTGGAACGGCTCATCCGCGCGCCTCCGGACCTGATCATTCTCGACCTCATCATGCCGGAAATGGACGGCTTCGAGTTCCTTGTCGAACTGCGAAAGCAGCCTGCCTTCAAGGCGATGCCGGTCGTGGTTGTGACGGCGGCGACCCTTGGCAAGGAAGACCACCGGCGTCTGAACGGCGGCGTCGAGCGCGTGCTCGCTAAGACCGCCTTCAGCCGCGACGAGCTTCTGGAGGAATTGCGCAAGATGGTTGGTCGATACGTTGTCAAACGAAGCTCACCTGACAAGGATCGCCGTGATGGTTAGGATCCTCTATGTCGAGGACAATGAGGACAACGTCTACATGCTGTCCGCGCGACTAAGACGCAAAGGCTACGAGGTAGTCGTCGCCACCGATGGCGATCAGGGCGTGGCGCGTGCACGATCGGACGCCCCGGCGCTAATCCTGATGGACTTAAGCCTTCCCGTCCTCGACGGCTGGGAGGCGACAAGACGTCTCAAGGCATTGGCTGAGACGCGGGGTATTCCCGTGATCGCACTCTCGTCGCACGCGATGGCTGGCGATCGCGAAGCAGCACTGGCAGCCGGGTGCGATGACTTCGATACCAAGCCCGTCGACTTCGCGCGCCTGCTTGGAAAGATCAAGGCCCTGCTCCCAAAGGAGTCGATGCCATGAGTGAGGTTGGACCTGCCCTGCTCGTCGTCGATGATAACGAGGACAATCGCTTTACGCTGACCGAGCGCTTGAAGCGAGAAGGCTACCGGAACGTGGAATGCGCCAGCAACGGACGGGAGGCGCTCGAAATACTGGCAACGAGACCGTTCGACCTCGTACTGCTCGACATTACGATGCCGGAAATGGACGGTTACCAAGTGCTCGAGCACCTGAAGGCCGACACAACGCTGCGCAACATTCCGGTCGTCATGATATCGGCGGTCGATGAGATCGACAGTGTGGCGCGCTGCATCAGCCTCGGCGCCGAGGATTATCTGGCCAAACCGTTCAACGCGGTCCTGCTGCGCGCCCGCGTGGCCGCGTGCCTTGAAAAGAAGAGCCTGCGCGACCAAGAGGCGGTATATACACAGCAAATCGAAAGCGAAAAGCGCCGAGCCGACGAGCTTCTGTACGCCATCCTACCCGCCGGCGCGGTGCGCGAGCTCAAAGCGACCAATGAGGTTCGGCCCCGCCGATACAATGAAGTCGCGGTGCTATTTTGTGATATCGTTGGCTTCACAGCCTATTGCGATGAGAATCCGCCAGAGAAAGTGGTGGAGGATCTTCAGGCGCTGATCGGCGAATACGAACGAATCGTCCGTCGGCATGGGATGGAGAAGATCAAAACAATCGGCGACGCCTTTATGGCTACGGCCGGCCTGTTTGATCGCATGCCAGATCCAGTTTTTGCCAGCTTGCAATGCGGACTCGACATGGTGACGGCATCACGCCGCATCGAGCCCAAATGGGAGGTGCGAGTCGGCGTTCAGTTCGGTCCAGTTGTGGCGGGAATCATCGGGCAGCGGCAATATGTGTTCGACCTGTGGGGCGACACGGTAAACATGGCCTCACGGATCGCAGCCCATGCTAGCCCTGGGACTGTAGCGACCAGCGGGGCCACGTGGCATCGCATTCGCGAGCGGGGTCGCGGGCGCTCACTGGGCTTCGTGGAAATCAAGGGCAAGGGTCGGATTGAACTGATCGAATGCCAGGAACTTCGTTGAGGGGACGGGAACAATCCTAGCATTGCATCCCCGTGCAGCCTTAAATCCTTGTTTTTTTGGGTGTTCCGGGTCGCGTTTTGACGCAATACGCTTGTCGTCCGTGAGGCCGGTTCGACCACTCGTCGGTTTAGTCAGCATGTGTCCCGGCACCGCGGCGTATCTCACCTCGGCCGGCGGATGGCCCGCACTTTGCCGCTGCTCCCGCCGCCGCAAAAGAGCCGATCGCCGCCATCGGCTTCGAGCCCGGAGACACTCACACCGGCCGGCATGGCGAGCACTTCCAGGACCTCCCCCGTTTCAGGATCGACATGCCTGACTTCGCTCTCGTCTCCTTCCCAAGTGGCGTGCCACAGTTCGCCGTCAACCCAGGTGACCCCCGTGACGAAGCGGCTGGACTCGATGGTGCGGAGAACCGCTCCTGTCTCGGGATCAATCTGATGGATCTTGCGATCTCGGTATTGCCCCACCCAGAGCGTGCCCTCGGCCCAGGCAAGGCCAGAGTCGCCGCCGCCGGGCGCCGGGATCGTGGCGAGCACGCGGCCGGTCTTCGGGTCGATCTTCTGGATGCGGTCCTCGGCAATCTGAAACAGGTGCTCGCCGTCGAAGGCGGTCCCTGCGTGCGCGGCAACATCAATGGAGCGCACCGTCTCTCCGCTCGCCGGGTCGAGAGCGTTCAGTTTGTCTCCGGACGCAAACCAGACGTGCCGGCCGTCGAAGGTAACGCCGTGCACCTGCTCGGCACCCGGAAAAGGTCCATATTCACGGAGAATTTCGGCTGCGGATCTTTTCATGATTCCACCCTGTCTTTTCAGGTTTTCAACTCGGTTCAGGCCCTGATCTTAATCACCCGGCAGCGGACCGGGGAGTAACAAGATCGTCGGGAATCCCGGCACGGGCGGGGTCATCCAGCGACGCGCCCGCCCGCGACCATAAGACTGCACCTTGCCTGCTGCGGCAAGGTGCTCGAGCGCCCGCTGTACCGTGCGCGGGCTGGCTCCGAGCGCAATCGCAAGCGCTGAGCTCGACCATGACTCGCCGTCGGCGAGAAAAGCGAGCACCGCGGGATGCTGCTCTTCGACGGCCGGCGCCAGCACAGCGATCTCGCAAGCCCGGCGCGGCGCCAACACAAAGCCTCGCTTCGTCGCCTTCACATCTGCAAGCGTTCGGATCTCCGCGCGCAGCCGCCCGATCTCGACCCGCAGTCGCGCGCGATGGGATTCGTCGGCATGTTTTCCCCGGAATGCGCGTGCGATGAGCGCGCCCCTCGACACGTCTCCAGGCCAGGCTTCGCCCAGCGCACGGGCAAGCGCGAACAATACCGGGCGCGTCGCGAGCGGGACGGCCAGCCGGTCGTCCCGCACGATATTCCGGCACGCGTCCACAACAAGCGCACCGGATGCCGGGAGCGCTTCGATCTCCTCGAGCAGGAGCGGGCGTTCCTCACCACGCGCAACCAGGCGCGCTGCGGGCGTTATCAGGAGGAGGGATGCTCGTTCTACCTCCGCCGTGAGCGCAGGGATGTCTGCCTCGCTGGCGGCGTGCCTGGCCCGTGTGAGAGCCTCGCCCGCCGCTTTCGTCTGGAGACGCCGAATTGCGATCCCTGCAACAACCAACTCATGGGCGGCCCTCGACGCGGGCGGGAGCGGTGCTTGGTCGAGCGTAGCCAGCATGCGCTCGGCCTCGTCGAGGCGGCCGATCAGGAGCAGGCGCCGGACCTCCACATTCCGTGCATGCGCGGCATTGATGCGGTCGCCGTGGACTTCGAGGGTCGCCCGCGCTGCGTCGAGCGCCTTGGCAGGCCAGGTGAGATCGCGCGAGACGAGTGCGATCTCTGCCTCGGCGACGACACACCTTGCGCGCGCCACCGCCTCCTTGCGGCCGAACGCACGCTCCGCACTCTTGAGGAGAGCCGTGGCCCGGACGAGATCGCCGAGCTGCGCCATCGCAATACCCCTGAGCGCAAGTGCTGGTGCGTCGTCGCGCAGGGCGACCCGCTTCAATGCGCCGAGGGGATCACCTGCGGCGAGGGCGCGTGCTGCGGCAGTGATCAGCGAGTCCATCGGAATCCCGTCACACTTGTAACTCCCACCATTCGATATCCGGCCCTAGTCTATTCATGACCAGCAAGCAACACGCCGCACCGAAAAATGGGACGGCGACAGACAGCCATTGGAGAAGAACGATGACGGCACACATAACCGGAACACGCCAAGAGTGGTTGTCGGCACGCCTCGACCTGCTCAAGGATGAGAAAGAGCTGACACGGCGAAGCGACGCATTGGCGTTGCGGCGTCAGGAATTGCCCTGGGTTCGGATCGACAAGGAGTACCGGTTCGAGACCGAAGAAGGGAGCGCCAAGCTGGTGGATCTATTCAGGGGCCGCTCGCAGCTTCTCGTCTATCACTTCATGTTCGGCCCCGACTATACGGCCGGCTGCCCGTCCTGCTCTTCGATCGCCGATGGATTCAACGGCATCGTCGTCCATCTCGAGAACCACGATGTCGCCTTCTCGGCGGTCTCGCGCGCACCGCTCGCAACACTGCAGGGATTCAAGCGGCGGATGGGCTGGACCTTTTCCTGGGCGTCGTCGAACGGCGGCGACTTCAACCGTGACTTCGGCGTCTGGTTCACTGAAGAGCAGCAGCGCGAGGGCAGCATAGAATACAATTTCCATCGCGAGCCGCCGGCACCTGAGCCACTTCCAGGAAAAACCGTTCAAGAATGGCAGTTGCGTGGCAGCGAGGGGCCGATCGCGCAGATCGCAGCCATGACCGGAGCCGACGTTGCCACATATACGCGCGACAGGCCGGGCCTCAGTGCATTCGTGCTCGACGATGGCATCGTCTACCATACCTATTCCAGCTATGCGCGCGGTCTGGACGGCCTGTGGGGTATGTACCAATGGCTCGACCGTGCTCCTATGGGGCGCAACGAGCACGGCATCTGGTGGCGCCACCACGACAAGTACGACAAGCAATTTCGCCCGGGGGGTCACAACAATGATTGCTGCTCGGCGTGAAACTTTGGGCTCCGCCGGCGAAAGCGGCAACCTGGCGGCCCTCGGTGCCGCGGATTGGCTATCCCTTGCGGCGGCGCCGACCTTCGCGGTCATGGCGCTGTTGACAGCGGTCTTTGGCGGTGCGGACATGATCTGCTCTGCCGCGTCTCATACGTCACCGCTGAGTGGAATGGTCCCGATGTACTTGCTGATGAGCGCCTTTCATTTGGCGCCCTGGCTGAAGCTGATCTCCGGCCTGCGAAGCGCAACCTGCCGTCCCGACCCGGCTTTTACCCCGCAAAGCACCAACGAACAGGGGAATAACTGTGCAGAATCAAATCGTTTCGCACGAGGGGTGGCTGAAAGCGCGCCTTGAGACCAGCGTCTTCTACAAGGACGAGGAAGGCCCGTTATTCCACACCTATTTCTGCTATGAGCAGGGCATCGACATGGTCAATGGCGCCTACCAGTACCTTGACCTCGTGTCGAAAGGCCGTGATGAGGACGGTTTTAACTTCCCGATGGAGTAGCTACGCCGGCACGATGAGTATTGATGGACGTAAAAGATGCGGCGCCCGGTGGTGTAACCAGCAACCATCTGGCAGTGCCATCGCAAGCGGTGGCCGGCGCCCTTGTTGCGGGTGAGCGTTTGCCTACATGCTGTCTCACGCTAAGCGGGACATCCATTCTGCGCCTCAAACGGTGGCAGGCAATAGCAACACAGGAGAGACCAATGCAAGAGGCCCTTGTCGTTCGTCGCGAGACGCATATCCCGGCGCCGCCCTCGGCGGTGTTTGCCCTGTTGACAGATCCAGAGAAAATCCTGCGCTGGATGGGTACTGAGGCGGAGATCGAGCCGCAGCCTGGGGGGATCTATCTGGTCAACGTCACCGGCGCTCGCTTCGCCCGCGGCTCCTTTCGCGAGGTAGTGCCGGTGCACCGTCTGGCCTACAGTTTCGGCTGGGACGGCAGCGAAATCGTACCGCCGGGGTCGAGCCTGGTCGAGATCGACCTGATCGAGCAGCCGGACGGGACGCTGCTGCGCCTGACCCACACTGGCCTGCCCAATGCCGAACAATGCGCCGGCCATGCGGAAGGCTGGGCTCACTACCTCGGCCGGCTGGTCGAAGTGGCAGCCGGACGCGACCCGGGCCCGGATCCGATGCATGGCAGATATGACTGAACTCCGCTCCCGAAACGCCGCCTTGAGGCGAGCGCCAGGCAACGGTCAGCCGTCCGCAGCTTCGTCCGCGCACGCCTCTCCTCGATGACGTCCTGTCGCGGATGTCCTCCGACATAGCCAGGCGGACATCCCCTCGCCACGGCGTGGATGACAGCCTCCGGCCCCCGTGGCATGATCGCGGCATGGATCTGCCCGCCCCCCTCGCCTGGCTGGTCGACGAGGCTGGCGCCTCATTCGACCCCGAATCGTTCCTGGCCGAGCTCGGCGGCCGGTTGGTCGCCGACGGCCTGCCGCTGGCCGGCGCAGCCCTGACGCTTGCCGTGCCGCATCCGATCATCGCCCGCCGCACCTGGTTATGGCGGGCCGAAACCGCAATAGTGATCGAGGCGCTCGGCTTTGCCGGCGGCCCGCCCGGTCAGGCCGGACACAGCTGGCTTGTCGGACTTGGCCCCGTGCTGGAGGAGACAGTCGGCCCGGCTCCGGACAGCCCGGTGCTGGGTTGGGCCGGGTGCCGACCATTCAATCCCGCCGAGGTCTACCGGCTGCGACAGGCCTCGCGCTTTGCCGCCGCTCCCCTGGCCGCGCTGGCCGCACGGGCGGCGCTGGCAACGCTGCTTGAGGCCTATCTGGGCCGACGCAGCGCCGCGCAGGTGCAGGCCGGCGCGCTCTGCCGGGGTGCCGGCGAGACCATCCGCGCCGCATTGCTCTGTGCCGATCTGCGCGATTTCACAGCGCTGTCTGAAGCGACAGAGCCCTCCGTCATGATCGCTGCCCTCGACGCCTGGTTCGACCGCGTCACTGGAGCGGTACATGCTTTCGGGGGCGAAGTGCTGAAGTTCATCGGCGACGGCGTGCTAGCGATCTTCCCGGCCGCCGGCGCGCCGGGCGAGGCTTGCGACGCGGCGCTGCGCGCGGTCGCCGCCGCCCGCGCCGGCATGGCTCATCTCGATGCGACGCGACAGGCGCAGGGCCTGCCATCGCTGCCATTCGGCATGGCGCTGCATTTCGGAGAGATGTTATGGGGCAATATCGGCGCTGCCGATCGGCTGGACTTTACCGCCATCGGCCCGGCGGTCAACCTGGTCAGCCGGCTCGAAGGGCTCTGCAAGCCCCTTGGTCACAGCGTACTCATCTCGGGCGCTGTCGCCAAGGAGACGACAACAACCTTGATTCCATTGGGCGAACACGCATTGCGTGGCATCGCCGATCCCTGCGCGGTCTTCACCCTGCCGGGGGATTGAGCTGTCCGGGCTGGTAGGGACATTGGGTGCGCGACCACATGAGAGGTCGATACGACTGCAGGCAATCGGCTTTGGCAGCGGCCGGCATGCGCCCACCTGCGCCGGTCATTTCCAGAGGTCGAGCTCGGCAGCGACTCGGGTTCCGCTCAACGTCCACTTACCAGTGGCGGTGTCGGCCAATGAAGGTCCGCATCACGGTCAAGAGATTCCCCAACAAGCCATTCCTTTTGGCGCCCTGCCGCTTGCGTATCTTAAAACGTAGCAGTACTAGCCCTGCCCTCCGTTGCTTCTGAAGTTCCGACTGATCGTCAATGCCCGCCATACGAAGCCTGCCTGCGCCCGCTGACACAGGCGCCAGGCAAAAAAGGCCTTCACCGCAACGCGGATGAAGGTTACAGCAGTCAATCGCTGACGATCATGCACTGGACTTGAGCCTATGACCGATACTGTTACCGATCGCTTCCTTCGATATGTCGTTATTGACACGCAATCGGATCCCACGTCGTCGACGCAGCCTTCCACCGACAAGCAGAAGAATCTCGGTCGTATGCCGGTCGAGGAACTGCTGGCAATCGGGCTTTCGGATGCGCATCTCGACGAACACGGCTATGTCTATGCGACCATTCCGTCCAATGTGGACAAGCCAGTGCCAGTCATCTGCTTCTGTTCGCATATGGATACCGCACCGGACTTCACCGGAACGAATGTCAAGCCGCAAATCGTGCGGAGCTACAGCGGCGGCGACATTAGGCTTTCAGGCGATCCGCAGCAGATCATTCGCGTCGCCGACAATCCGGCGCTCAACGACCAGATCGGCAACGACATCATAACCACCGACGGTACGACGCTGCTCGGGGCCGACGACAAGGCCGGCATTGCCGAGATCATGACGGCAGCGCAAATCCTCGTCGACAATCCGGATATCAAGCACGGGGCGATCAAGATCCTCTTCACGCCGGATGAGGAAATCGGCCGCGGCGTCGACAAGGTCGACCTTGAAAAGCTCGGCGCCCGGTTCGCATACACCATGGATGGCGAGACGGCAGGGCATATCGAAGACGAGACCTTCTCCGCCGATGGCGTCGAGATCACCATTCAAGGTGTGGCCATCCATCCCGGCTTCGCCAAGGGAAAGATGGAAAACGCTATCAAGATCGCTGGCGAAATCATCAGCCGGCTGCCGAAGAATCTGGCGCCGGAGACGACCGAAGGCAGAGAGGGATTTGTTCACCCGACGGGCGTCACAGGCTCGATGGAAAAAGCAGCCCTCAACCTTATCGTTCGTGACTTCAATGACGATGGCCTCGCAGCCAAGGAAGCCATGCTGGAGAGGATCATAAAGCAGGTCATGGCGGACTATCCCGGCTCCTCTTACGGCTTCAAAGTCAAGCCGCAGTACCGCAACATGAAGGCCATCCTCGACCGCCATCCGGAAATCATCGACAACGCCGTCGAGGCAATCCGGCGCGCCGGAATGGAGCCGGTGCGCGGCAGCATCCGGGGCGGAACCGATGGTTCGCGGCTTTCGTTCATGAGCCTGCCCTGTCCCAATATCTTCGCGGGCGGCCACGCCTTCCACTCGCCGCTCGAATGGGTCAGCCGACAAGATATGGAGAAAGCGGTCAAGACGATCGTCGAACTGGCGAAAATATGGGAAGAGCGCGCTTAGGCGCGCGCGTCCTTATTGCACTCGACTCAACTGCGAAGGCCAGGCGCCTCATGACCGGTGCGCGCCACATATTCCGTGTAGCCGCCGCTATACTGGTGAATGCCGTCGGGGGTGAGTTCCAGCACCCGGTTGGACAAAGCGCCCAGGAAGTGCCGGTCGTGTGAAACGAACAGCATCGTGCCCTCGTACTCGGACAACGCCTTGATGAGCATTTCCTTGGTGTCCAGATCCAGGTGGTTTGTCGGCTCGTCCAGCACGAGAAGGTTCGGCGGATCGAAGAGCATCATTGCCATGACGAGCCGCGCCTTCTCGCCGCCCGAGAGCACGCGGCATTTCTTCTCGACGTCGTCGCCGGAAAATCCGAAGCAACCCGCCAGCGCTCGCAGTGAGCCCTGCCCCGCTTGCGGGAACTTATCTTCCAGTGACTGGAGTACGGTGCGGTCGCCGTCCAAGAGATCCATGGCGTGCTGCGCGAAATATCCCATCTTCACACTGGCACCGAGAGCGACGTTTCCTTCATCCGGCTCCGCCGAACCCGCGACCAGCTTCAGAAGCGTAGACTTTCCCGCGCCGTTGATGCCCATGATGCACCAGCGCTCGCGCCGCCGTACCATGAAATCCAGCCCTTCGTAGATGGTCCGGCTGCCGTATTTCTTGTGCACGTTCTTCAGGCTGATGACATCTTCGCCCGAGCGCGGTGCCGGCAGAAACTCGAATGAGACGACCTGGCGGCGCTTGGGCGGTTCCACCCGGTCGATCTTCTCCAGCTTCTTCACGCGGCTCTGTACCTGCGAAGCATGCGAGGCGCGGGCCTTGAAGCGCTCGATAAACTTGATTTCCTTGGCGAGCATCGCCTGCTGGCGCTCGAACTGGGCCTGCTGCTGCTTCTCGTTCTGGGCCCGCTGCTGCTCGTAAAAGGCATAGTCGCCGGAGTAACTGTTCAGGTTGCCGCCATCGATCTCGATAATCTTGGTGACGATGCGATTCATGAACTCGCGGTCGTGCGAGGTCATCAGCAGCGCGCCGTCGTAACCTTTCAGGAACTCCTCCAGCCAGATCAGACTTTCCAGATCCAGATGGTTACTCGGCTCATCAAGCAGCATAACGTCCGGACGCATCAGGAGAATTCGGGCAAGCGCCACACGCATCTTCCAGCCGCCGGACAGTGCGCCCACGTCGCCGTCCATCATTTCCTGGCTGAAGCTCAGACCGGCCAGAACTTCGCGCGCACGTCCTTCCAGGGCATAGCCGTCCAGCTCCTCGTAGCGCGCCTGGACCTCGCCGTAGCGCTCGATGATCTTGTCAATGTCGTCGGCCTGTTCGGGGTCCGACATGGCAGCCTCGAGCTCCCGCAATTCGGCAGCAACGATGCTCACGGGGCCGGCGCCGTCCATCACCTCGGATACGGCGCTGCGGCCCTCCATCTCGCCGACATCCTGGTTGAAATAGCCGATGGTGACGCCCTTATCGACGGATACCTGTCCCTCGTCAGGGTGCTCCGCCTGTGTGATCATCCGGAAAAGGGTCGTCTTGCCGGCACCGTTCGGACCGACGAGGCCCACCTTGTCGCCTCTGTTGAGCGCTGCGGTCGCCTCGATGAAGAGGATGCGGTGGCTGTTCTGCTTGCTGATGTTTTCGATACGAATCATATGCGATAAGGACCCAGAAAAGTTTTTCGGTGGCCTTATGGCACGGGGCGGCGAGGCTGTCGCAAGTTTTTCCGCATTAAGATCTATTTCGGGGTCGCGCCTGATGCCGGATAACACGGACGCTCTCGGCACAAAAAACCCGGCGCTACGACGCCGGGTTTTTCAAACATCTCATTTCGTCGCACTATTCGCGGCGCATCAGGCGCATGACGAGCGATACGACGAACAGCACCAGGAATATGAAGAAAAGAACCTGTGCTATGGACGCCGAAGCGCCTGCAATCCCGCCAAATCCGAGGACGCCGGCGATCAGGGCTACGACGAGAAATACCAAAGCGTAGTACAGCATGGTGAACTCCTCTTTCGATTCTGATCTATCAACGGCTACCCTTGGCAATTGGTTCCCAAAGGCCCGGTTTCCGGGCATCAGCCGAACTGAATGATGCCCTGATGCGTGCGGTCGCCTTCGTCGGGGGCGGGCGGCTCTGCTGCTTCGAGATAGAACTTCACGGGCGCGGTGAGCACGAACCAGATGCAGGCGCCAGCCATGAACGCCGATCCGATGGGCTCATCAATGCGCGTCACGAACGGCAGCCCGGCCGAGGCGAAGAGAACGGTCATCCGCAGAGACCATTCCGCCTCACGCTTGCTGATCGCTCGGGCTCGCAGCGATTTGTAACGCCGCGCGTCATAGTCGCCCCGTCCCACCCTTGCGGAGGAAGCCAGCTTCCAGATGGACGGCAGAGCCAGCATCAACAACGCCGCGAGGCTGAGGACAAGAGGCTGACCGGAGAGAGTGTACCGGCTTGCCATTGCCAGGAACGAAAGCGCCGCCAGGTTCCACACCGGTTCCAAACGATCCGGATGCTGCGCGGTGTAAACATGCCAAGCCCGCAGCGTACGCGCCGCGCCGGAAAGCAGCGGCTCGTCGATGTAACGATTGATCCAATCCATGTTGAAATGCCGGTCCCTGTCGTATCGAGATGATCGGCAACACCATGCAATCTGGTCATCATGATGGCGGGACGGCGTTCATGCCGTCAATTTTGACCTGAGGTTATCGACGATTTCCCGCATCCGGTCTGCCGGGGCATGGCCGATCAACATGAAGGCATAGCTCCGGCTGGACCAGTAGATGACGTTCATGCCTTCGCGGCCTTCGATGTCCGGGGCCTTTTCGCCCTTGTCCGAGCGGATGATGCAGAGCGCCATCGGGCCGGTCTCGGGATCAAGGTAGGCGATCTGAGCGAGCGGTCTTTCGTCATATTCCAGGAGCAGCACGCGCTTAAAGTCTACCCCCGGCAAAGCAACCATCCTGGGGGAAAGTGCAAGTCCGAGCTTTCGGTCGATCTGGGCAAGCTGAACGCTCTGCACATCTGCAGGCGGAACGGGACCTGCCAGCGTGTCCGGCGTGTAGAGCGAGATATATTGGGCGACGACAGCGCGCCATTCGGCGGCCCCCTCGTCCTGCGAAAGGCTGCGGCTGATGCCGAGATAGGCGCGGTCTGCAATGACACCGACGACCACCGAAGCGGCAAGCGCGCCGAGAAAGCCGCGGCGGCTGGCAAAGCTTGAGCCCCTACTTTCCCGCTGTGTGGGAATTGCGGCAAGCATCGTTTCGAGGCTCGCCCGCGGCGCGGCGGCGAGAAGCGGGGTGAAGGCCTCCTTGAATGGCAGGTTGCTGTGGGACAGGAATTCCAGCCTGGCGGCTGCGCGTTCGTCGGCATTGACGAGCGCTTCGATGCGCGCAGCATCCTGCGACGGCAGTTCGCCGTCGATGAAGGCCGTCAGTTCTTCGTCAGAGGGTATCTTGATGTCGTTGCTCATTGCCGTCCCTCGTCCGAAATGGCTCCGCAAAGCGTCGCACGTGCTGCCGCCAGCCGGCTCATCACGGTTCCGATCGGTATGGCCAATACATCCGCCACCTCGCGATAGGAGAGCCCTTCCACGTAGGCGAGGAAGACGGCACTGCGCTGTGCTTCGGGCAGCGCGTCCACCTGCAGCAGCACCTGATTTGCCATGACGTGCGTTTCGGTGTCGCGGGCTCCATCGAAGACCAGCGCTTCCTCCGGATCAGCCAAGCCCTTGCCCTGGCGGACCTTGCGGGAACGGATCTCGTTCAACCAGATCGAATGCAGGATCGAAAACAGCCAGCGATCGAGCCGTGTCCCCTGCTGGAATTGCCCGCCGCGTTCCAGCGCCCGGACACAGGTCTGCTGCACGAGGTCATCGGCCACATCGCGCTGCCGCGAGAGCACGAGACCATAACGCCAGAGCCTGGCAAGGTTCTCCGTCAGGCCTTTCCTGATGTCCGCTTCGCTCGCGATGGCCGCCTCCGCCCCAGTTCGTCTTCCGGGGATCGCCAGCCGAAGCGGCAATCCCGTTTCCAGGCGACTATAGGCACGAAATGCGGCGCGCGCGACCGGCATTCGATCATCCCTCCTTCCTGCCACGCGCCCGCCTCGATTTCATAACTTCGACGGATCGAGGATTACAGCGTTGAGGTCCTGGTATTCCTCGCAACCCGTGCCGCAGATCGCCTTGATCATGTTCAACTGCTCCTTGGCGAGATCGATGCGGCCCTTGACGACGTAGGCTTCGCCAAGATATTCACGAACCTTCGCATATTGGGGATCGAGCTTGACCGACTGAAGGTAATAGGAGATGCCTTCGTCCGTTCGGCCGAGCTTGCGGGTGGCGTAGCCGCGATAATTCAGCACTTCCGCATTGTTCTGATCCTTGACGGTGTCGAGTATCGCCAGCGCTTCTTCATAGCGGCCGGCCTTTGCCAGCGAATAGGCATAGTCGGTGCGGTTCTCATCCGTCACATTGGCGCCCTGCTGCTTCACGCACTGCTTCGATCTCTTGTCATAGATCTGACCCTTTTTGCAGGTGGGCGTGTTCGCGCCGCCACCGCCACCGCCACCGACGGCGAAGACGGGAGTGGAAAGCATGGAAGCGGCGATGCAGCCGCCGAGGACGAGAGAAGCGATACGGACAATCGTGGTCGTCATGGGATATCTCCGGGAAAATGACGTTGCCGCGAAAGAACACGCCTGTCCGGCATTTTATTCGAACGGCGCAAGGCATTTTTGCATCACCTTTTCGTGACGAAACCGGTACGAATAAATCGCCTTCAGAGGTGTTCTCCGCTTTACCGCCGGCAAAAGGAGAATGCCGTGAACGATACGGTCAAATTTCTGAGCCTCGCCATTGCAGTGCCCGAACACATCATCACCCAGGCAGAAGCAGCCGAGGCATCGGCCCGCCTCTTTGCCCGCCGCTTCCAGGACTTTCGGCATCTTGCGAGCGTCTTCGACAATGCGGGCATTACCAAGCGGCATGCGGCGCGGCCGCTCTCATGGTTCGACGAGCCGCATGGCTGGCAGGACAGGATGGAGGCCTATGCGGAGGTCGCAAGCAGCCTCTTCATCGAAGCGGCGACCAATGCACTGCGGCAGGCCGATCTGCAGGCAAGCGACATCGATTGTGTCGTCACCGTCTCCTCCACCGGGTTTACAACGCCGAGCCTCGATGCGCGGCTTGCCGGAAAGATGGGCTTTCGGGCGGATACAGAGCGCGTCCCCGTGTTCGGGCTTGGCTGTGCTGCCGGCGTCTCGGGCTTCGGCATCGCGTCGCGTCTGGCGAAGGGCAAACCGGGCAGGACCGTGCTCTTCGTGACGATCGAACTCTGCACCCTCGCCTTCCGGCTGGACGAGCTGACGCGGCCCAATATCATCGCAACCGCACTCTTCGGCGATGGTGCCGCAGCTTGCGTGCTTCGCAATGGTGGAGACGGCATCGCCGAAGTGGAGTCGAGCGGTGAACATCTGTTTCCCGACACGCTCGATATTATGGGCTGGAAGATCGACGACGCAGGCTTCGGCATCGTGCTTGCACAGTCGCTGCCACCCTTCGCGGAGACGGAGCTTGGTCCCGCTGTCGACGCGATCCTTGCCCGCAATGGCCTGTCGCGTCAGGATATCGACCGTTTCATATGCCACCCGGGCGGAACCAAGGTGCTGGCAGCAATGGAAAGTGCGCTTTCGCTCGCGCCCGGTTCGCTGGATCACGAGCGCGACGTGATTTCCGACTATGGCAACATGTCCTCGCCAACCGTCCTCTTCGTGCTGGAACGCGCAATCCGCGCCGGCCTGCCCGACCGCGCTGCGATGATCGCCATGGGACCGGGATTTTCCGCAAGCTGCGTTACGCTGCGGAGGACGGCATGATGCTTGCGTCCATCGCGCTTTTGACCTTCGTCACGGTCCAGCGGCTCGGCGAACTTGTTCTCTCCAGGCGCAACACGGCCGCGCTTCTTGCAAAAGGCGCACGCGAGACCGGGGCGGAACACTACCCCTACATGGTCGCGCTGCATGCCGCCTGGATCGGCGGGTTGTGGCTGCTCGCCATGGAGAGGCCGGTGAACCTTGTTTGGTTCGGCATCTTCATGCTGCTGCAAATCCTCCGCCTCTGGGTGCTCGCCACACTCAAGGAGCGGTGGACGACGCGGATCGTCGTTCTGCCGGAGGCGCCGCTCGTCCGTAGCGGGCCATATCGCTTCATCCGGCATCCGAATTATGCGATCGTTGCAGGGGAGATCGCGGTCCTGCCGCTTGCCTTCGGCATGCCGCTCTACGCGGCGGCCTTCACGATCTTGAACGCGCTCATGCTCGCCATCCGCATCCGTGCCGAAAATGCCGCACTCAAAACGGCAATGATTTTGAAATAAAATGCGATTTTTCAATTGCGCCATTGCAATCCTAAGGGCATTTTCGACCCTTGGAATTCAGTGGGCTGCAGGGAAAAATGACCAAGAACGCAATCGTGCTCGGTGCCGGCATCGTCGGTGTTTCGACGGCAATTCATCTGCAACGGCGTGGACGGCAAGTGACGCTGATCGACCGCAAGGATCCCGGCAGCGAGACCTCGTACGGCAATGCGGGACTGATCCAGCGTGAAGGTGTCGTGCCTTACGGCTTTCCCCAACAGATCGGACTGCTGCTGCGCTACGCGCTCAACAACCGCATCGACGCGCACTATCACCTGAAGGCCCTCCCGGGCCAGCTCGCCTTCCTCGCCCGGTACTGGTGGAACTCCAATGCACGGCGCCATGAGATGATCACCCGTGCCTATGCGCCGCTGATCGAGAACTCGATCCTGGAGCACAAGGACCTGATCGAGGCGTCGCATGCAGAACAGCTGATCCGCAAGGATGGCTGGATGAAGATCTTCCGGACCGAAGTAAAGCGCGACGAAGAGCTTGCTGAGGCCGAAAGCTGGCAGAAGGAATTCGGCGTCAGCTATGAAACGCTGTCTTCCGCGGATATTGCCCGCATGGAGCCTAGCCTCATGAAGACCTTCGCCGGCGGCATCCGCTGGCGCGATCCCTGGTCGGTCCTTGATCCGCAAGCGCTGACTGCCGCCTACCGCAGCTATTTCGAAAGCCTTGGCGGCCGCTTTGTTGTCGGCGACGCCGTTTCGCTCGGCCAGTCGGGTTCCGGCTGGAAAATCATGACGTCCGAAGGCTCGATCGAGGCAGACGACGCGGTGATGGCGCTCGGCCCCTGGGCTGCGGTTGCAACGAAGCGGCTCGGCTATTCCTTTCCGCTTGGGGTCAAGCGCGGCTACCACATGCACTATGCGGCGCAAGGCAATGCCGTCCTCAACAACTGGACGCTCGATGCCGAGCGCGGCTATTTCCTCGCGCCGATGAACCGCGGCATCCGGCTGACCACCGGTGCGGAATTCGCAGCACTCGACGCGCCGAAGACGCCGGTTCAGCTCGACCGCGCGGAAAAGGTCGCCCGTACCGTCTTCCCGCTCGGACGCAGGCTCGATCCAGAGCCGTGGATGGGCGCGCGCCCCTGCACGCCGGACATGATGCCGATCATCGGCAAGGCGCCGCGGCACAACGGCCTGTGGTTCGCCTTCGGGCACGCGCACCACGGCCTGACGCTCGGGCCGGTGACCGGTCGCGTGCTGGCGGAACTGATCACCGGCGAGACGCCGTTCATCAATATTTCCGCCTATTCTCCGCAGCGCTTCAATCCGTAGCGGCACGACAAGACGTGGCGGCTTTCATCAGAGTTGTGCTTCGATGGCCGCCTTGTCGATGATCGACCATACCTCATCGATCTTTTCCCGATCGAAGCGATAGAAGACGTTTTCGGTGAAAAAGACTCTCTGTCCGTTGACTGGAAGGCCGAGAAACGTTCCCTTCGGCGTGCAATCGAAAGCCAGCCGGCATGCAATAAGGGGTGGGTCGGACGTCAGCAACTGGACGTCAAAACGAAGATCGGGAATCTCCTCGAAATCCCGCTCCAGCATCGCCCGATAGCCTGCCAGGCCAAGCCGCCGGCCATTGTGGCGCACATCGTCGCCGACGAAGCGCCTCAGCTGCTGCCAGTCCCGCGCGTTCAGGCAGGCGATGTAGCCGCGATAAATCGTGGAAAGTTCGGCCCTGTTCAAGGCAAGTCCTCCGGGCACTGGACTTCTATGAGCACTCAAAGATGGCCGCTTCGAAGAGGCCGTCAATAGATCGTGCTCAGGCAACGCCGAGCGGCGCTAGCTTCTTTCGGGCTTCCTCGGCGATGTCTTCGATCGTGTCGTCGATACCCACCGTTACGACCCCTGGCTCGCCGGTCGGCACTTCCAGCGTTTCGAGCTGACTTTCAAGCAGCGACGTCGGCATGAAGTGACCCGAGCGATGCCCCATGCGCTCGCTCAGCAGCTCCTTCGAACCTTCGAGATAGACGAAGAAGAGATTGCCGCCGGCCGCAACCCGCAGCCGCTCGCGATAGATGCGCTTCAGCGCCGAGCAGGAGACGATGACGCCATCGCCTTTTGCAAGAGCCGCCTTCATGGCTTCACCGATGAGGTCGAGCCAGGGCATGCGGTCCGCGTCGGTCAGTGGAATGCCTTTCGACATCTTCTCGACGTTGGATGCCGGATGAAGCTGGTCGCCTTCAATGAAGCGAAGACTGAGCGCCTCCGCCAGTTTCTCGCCGATTGAGGATTTTCCGGAGCCGCTGACGCCCATGACGATGATTGCATGGGCCTTGTTCGTCCGCTCCGGCATTCCGTCCTCCGTCGTCGCCTGCCTCCGTTCAGTCGAGTGGAAAATGACAGGCGTATTTTTGTTCGCCCTCTCCACTTAGTTCAGGCTCCACCCGACGGCAATAGTCCTGCGCCTTCCAGCAACGCGGGTTGAAATGACAGCCGGTTGGCGGCTTTAGCGGCGAGGGAAGCTCGCCCTGCAGACGGATGCGGCTCTTGGCGCGATCAGGATCGGCGATCGGCGTCGCCGACAGAAGTGCCGCCGTATAGGGATGACGCGGGTGCGCAAAGACTTCGGCCGCCGGCCCTGTCTCGACCGGACGGCCGAGATACATGACCATCACATCGTCGGCGATATGGCGAACGACCGAAAGACCATGCGAGATGAAGAGATAGGCAAGCCCCATTTCCTTCTGCAGATCCATCAACAGGTTCAGCACCTGCGCCTGGATCGACAGGTCGAGCGCCGAAACCGGCTCGTCGAGCACCAGCACCTTCGGCCGCAGCATGAGGGCGCGGGCAATCGCGATACGCTGGCGCTGGCCACCGGAGAACATGTGCGGATATCGATCGTAGTGTTCCGGCCGCAGCCCGACGCGCGCCATCATTTCCTCTGCCTTGCGACGGCGCTGTGCGGCATCGAGATCGGTGTTGATTTTTAGCGGCTCCTCGAGGATCGCACCGACCTTCTGGCGCGGATTGAGCGATCCGTAAGGATTTTGGAAAACGATCTGCACCTGGCTGCGGAGACTCCGGTCGCCGACGCGAGCTGGCTTGCCGTCGATCAGCAGTTCGCCTGCCGTCGGGTCTTCGATCATCGTGACCAGGCGCGCGAGCGTCGACTTGCCGCAACCGGATTCGCCGACGACGGCAAGCGTCTTGCCGGAATAGAGACTGAAGCTCACGCCGTTCAGCGCCTTGACGGTCGCCTCCGATTTGAACATGCCGCGATTGACAGTGTAGAAACGGGCAAGATCCTTGCCCTCGAGAACGGCGCCGGTCATACGAAGTCTCCAGCGGATTGCTTCGGCATCACGCCGGGATGACCGAGCGGCTTGCCGTCTTTCAATGGATAGTTGCAGAGTGCGAGGCCGAGTTCCGTCCCCTGGCGGACGACGCCACGATCGCATTCGACCGTCGCATAGCCGCAGCGCGGCGCAAAGAGACAGCCGCGCGGGCGGTCATGCTGGCCGGGAACGACACCGGCGATCGACGGCAAATGCTGGCCGACTTGGGCACGCTCCGGCAGGGCGGAAAGCAATGCGGCGGTATAGGGATGATGCGGGTCGCGGAAGAGTGCCTTGACCGGCTGCTCCTCGACCTTTTGTCCGGCATACTGAACCTGCACCCGCTCGGCAGTTTCGGCGACGACGCCCATGTCGTGGGTGATCAATACCAGCGCCATACCCTGCTCCTTCTGCAGGCGCACGAGCAGATCGAGGATCTGCGCCTGGATCGTCACGTCGAGCGCGGTCGTCGGCTCGTCGGCGATCAAGAGCTTCGGATTGCAGGCGAGCGCCATGGCGATCATCACGCGCTGGCTCATGCCGCCGGACATCTGGTGAGGGAAGTTCGACAGACGATCTTCCGGCGCCGGGATGCCGACAAGGTTCAGGAGCTCGATCGAGCGCTCGCGGCGCTCCTTGCGGTTCAGACCCATGTGCACCCGCAGACTCTCGCCAAGCTGGAAGCCGACCGTGAAGCATGGGTTCAGGCTCGACATCGGCTCCTGGAAGATCATCGCCATGTCCTTGCCGATAATCCTGCGGCGCTGTCGGCCGGAAATGCCGATGAGTTCCTTGCCGTCGAAAGTCATGCGGTCAGCGGTGATCTTCGCCGTCCAGGGCAGAAGGCCCATCATGGCGAGCATTGCAACGGACTTGCCGGAGCCGGATTCGCCGACGATCGAGAGGATCTCGCCCTTGTCGCAGCTGAGCGATACGCCGTCTACGGCGCGGAAGAGACCGGAAGACGTCTGGAATTCGACGGTCAGATTCTGAATATCGAGAAGTGGCATCATGACCTCTTCAGCTTGGGATCGAGCGCATCGCGCAACCCGTCGCCCATCAGGTTGATGGCAAGAACGGTAACGAGGATGGCAAGCCCCGGGAACGTTACGACCCACCAGGCGCGCTGGATGAACTCTCGCGCTTCGGCGAGCATTGTGCCCCATTCGGGTGTCGGAGGCTGGGCGCCCATGCCGAGGAAGCCGAGAGCCGCAGCATCGAGGATCGCTGCCGAGAAGGCGAGCGTCGCCTGGACGATCAGTGGCCCGAGACAGTTCGGCAGGATGGTCTTGAACATCAGCCGCAAGGTGCCGGCACCGGCGACGCGCGATGCGATGACATACTCCTTCTCACGCTCGGCCATGACCGAGGCACGCGTCAGGCGCACGAAATGCGGCTGGTTGACGATGGAGATCGCAATCATCGCGTTGATGAGGCCGGGGCCAAGGACCGCGACCAGGACGAGGGCCAAAAGCAGCGACGGGAAGGCGAGGATGATATCCATCAGGCGCATGATGGCGATATCGATGCGGCCGCGGAAATAGCCGGCCACGAGGCCGATCAGCACACCAGCGATCACCGAGAGCGTCACGACGACAACGCCGATGAAGAGCGAGAAGCGCGCGCCATAGATGAGGCGCGAGAGAATGTCGCGTCCGACAGCGTCCGTCCCGAGCGGGAAGGACGAGCTGCCGCCTTCCATCCAGAACGGAGCAAGAAGCAGCATCTGCCGGTTCTGCTCGTTTGGTGCATGCGGCGCAACGAGCGGCGCAAATAGCGCCACGACGAGAATGAGGACGAAAACGGCGAGGCCGATCACGGCGCCCTTGTTTCGCGAGAAATAATACCAGAACTCCGCAAGAGCCGATGGGTGGGCGGTTTTTGCTGCGACCGTGCCGGTCTGCATGTTTGTCGTACTCACGGGACCGCTCCTAATACCGAATACGTGGGTTGATGAAGCCATAGGTGATATCGACGATCAGATTGACCAGCATGATGATGCCGGCAATCAGCAGCAGACCACCCTGGACAACCGCATAGTCCCGCTTGAACACCGAATCGACCATCCACTTGCCGATACCGGGCCAGGAAAAGATCGTCTCGGTCAGGATCGCGCCCGCTAGAAGGACGCCGATCTGCAGACCGATGGTCGTCACAACCGGTATCATGGCGTTGCGCAGTGCATGCACGCCAACGACTCGAAGTGGCTTCAAGCCCTTGGAGCGGGCAGTCCGCACATAGTCTTCGCCAAGCACTTCGAGCATCGCCGAGCGGGTCTGGCGCGCGATGACGGCAAGCGGAATGGTGGCAAGCACGATCGTCGGCAAAATGAGATAGCTGACGGCGGAGCGGAAGGCGCCCGCCTGGCCCGACAGCAGGCTGTCGATGAGCATGAAGCCGGTGACCGGCTTGAAGAAATACATGAGCGAGATGCGGCCCGAAACGGGCGTCCAGCCGAGATAGCCGGAGAAGAAGATGATGAGCAGCAGGCCCCACCAGAAGATCGGCATCGAATAGCCGACAAGGGCGACCCCCATCACACTCTGGTCGAACCACGTGCCTCGCTTGACGGCGGCAAAGACGCCGGCGGGCACGCCAAGACAGACCGCCAGAAGAATGGCACAAAGCGAGAGCTCGAGCGTTGCCGGGAAGAGCGCACCAAAATCACCGAGAACCGGGCGCTTCGTGACGATCGACGTTCCGAAGTCGCCCTGCAGCACTTTGCCGAGGTAATCGAAGTACTGGATGTACATGGGTCGGTCGAAACCGAGATCGTGCATGATCTGGGCGTGACGCTCAGGCGCCATCACGCGTTCACCCGACAGAAGCATGACTGGATCGCCGGGAAGCATGCGGATGAACGAGAAGGCAATGAGCGTGACGCCGAGGAATGTTGGGATCAGGACCGCGAGGCGCCCGATGAGAAATCGCAACATGGCAGATGTTCCAATAGTTTCCGGCGGTCAGGGAACCTGACCGCCGGCCAGCCCGGCGTTAGCCGGGCATTCTTGCATAATTCTTGTTATTCGGAAATGTCGACGCCGTCGAAGCGGTGGTAGCCGAGCGGATCCTGGACGAAGCCGGAAACCTTCTTGCTGACCGGAATGAAGACGAGCGAATGGTCGAGCGTTGCCCAGGGAGCTTCCTTCTTGAAGATCAGCTGAGCCTGCTCGTAGGCCTTGGTGCGCTCGGCAACATCTGCCGTCGTCTTGGCCTTGGTCATCAGGTCGTCGAATTCCTTGTTGCACCACTGCGCGCGGTTGTTGCCGCCGACCGCGTCGCAGCCCAGGAGCGTATCCATGAAGTTGTCCGGATCGCCGTTGTCACCGGTCCAGCCGAGGATAACGGCACCGTCACGGTCCTTGGCGGAGGAGAGCTTCAGGTATTCGGCCCATTCATGGGTCACGATCTCAACTTCGACGCCGATCTTTGCGAGGTCGGCCTGCATCAGTTCGGCTGCGCGGCGAGCATTCAGCATGTACGGACGCGAGACGGGCATCGCCCAGAGCTTCATCTTGAGATCCTTGACGCCGGCATCGGCAAGCATCTTCTTTGCCGCATCCGGATCATACTTGTCGTCTTCGACGGCATCGTTATATGACCACATCGTCGGCGGGATCGGGTTCTTGGCAACCGCTGCAGCGCCCTGGAAGACGGCATCGATAATCGCCTGCTTGTTGATCGCCATGTTGAGAGCCTTGCGGACTTCAACCTTGTCGAACGGCGGGACCAGCGTGTTGTAGGCAACGTAGGAAACGTTGAGGCCGGCCTGTTCCATGACGGTCAGGTTCTCGTCCTTCTTCAATTCGGCTACGTCGGCAGCATTCGGGTACGGCATGATGTGGCATTCGCCGGCCTTCAGCTTCTGCGCACGGACGGCAGCGTCGGAGGTGATCGCGAAAACGAGATCGTCAATCTTTTCCTTGCCCTTGAAGTAGCTCTCGTTGGCCTTGTAGCGGATGACGGCATCCGGCTGGTAGGCGACGAAAGTGAACGGACCGGTGCCGAGCGGCATCTGGTTCATCTGGTTCATCTTGCCGTCAGCCGCTAGCTTGTCTGCATATTCCTTCGACAGGATCGAAGCAAAATCCATGGCGAGGTCGGCCATGAAGGGTGCTTCAGGATGCGCCAGGGTGAACTTGACCGTCAGGTCGTCGACCTTCTCGATCGACTTGATGAGCTCCGGGAAGCCCATGCCGGCGGCATATTCATAGGAACCGCCTTCGACATACTTGTTCCACGGATTGTCGGCCTTCAGCTGGCGCTCGAAGGAGAAAATGACGTCGTCGGCGTTGAGATCGCGCGTCGGCGTGAAAAACTCGGTCGTCTGGAACTTGACGCCCGACCGCAGCTTGAAGGTGTAAACCGTGCCGTCGTCGGAAACGGTCCAGCTTTCAGCGAGACCCGGCTCGATCTCGGTGCTGCCGTGCTTGAATTCGACGAGGCGGTTGTAGACGGTGCGCGAGGTCGCGTCGAAGGTCGTGCCTGCGGTGTAGAGGCCCGGATCGAAGCCTTCCGGCGAACCTTCAGAGCAATAGACAAGGGTTTTTGACCAGGCCGACGTCGCCATGACCGAAGCCAGGGCCGTCGCTGCCAGCAGGACGGAGAGCTTTTTCATAATTTTGTTTCCCAGGTTTGTTCTTTTTTGATCTTTGGAGATCGAGCACAAATATTCCCGATCGGCGGGCCGATGGAACGATATTTATTTGCTGAAAGCAACGGTATCTGCAGAAAATTTTTCCAGTTGGACAACTTTAGAAATTTTCCGTCAAAAATCGGCCTCATTTGGAAATAATCGGACGTAAGGAGCTGAGTTTTTGTCGCTTTTGGTATAATTTCGCGCTTTTTGGATACACGAAAAAGCCACTCGGCGTTCAATCCGGAGGAGCTAAACGCAAAAACCGCAGCTGCATGCTGCGGCTGCGGTCGACGAGGCTTATTCGACTATTACGTGTCAGGCGTCAGGCAGCCGGAGCGCTGATGGCGGGTTTGCGGTAATCTTCGCCAGTCAGGCCGAGAAGGAAGTTGATCTGCGGGCGCGCCCTCACGAGATCGTCGATCGAATATTCAGCCAGCACGTCGAAGAAAGCGTTGAGCGCCTTGCGCAGCGCCGAGTTCAAACCGCAGCTGTCGACCAGCGGGCATTCGACCGCGCCGTCTTCGAAGCACTCGGCCATCGCAAAACTGTCTTCAGTGACTTTGACGACGTCGAAGAGGCTGATGTCCTTCGCCGGTTTGCCAAGCCGGACGCCACCGTTGCGGCCCCGGACGGTTTCAACCAGGCCTGCCTTGTTCAGCGGCTGCAGAATTTTGAACAGGAAGAGTTCAGAAACCCCGTATGCCTTGGCAATTTCGGGAATCCGGCTCAGACGTCCTTCATTGGCAGCGCAATACATCAACATGCGAACCGCATAGTTGGTCTGCTTCGTCAATCGCATGCCGTTCTCCTGAATCGCGCGGGCTGGATACTCGTATGGATGCTATATAGTGGCTTTCGTAGTTTTGAACAATTCCAAAATATGAAATTTACATTCACGTTTGCACAGCTAGCCGCAGCCGCGCCATTTCAGTTAGCGTTTCCGGCGTATTTCAGGATGGCTTCTTTCCTTTCTGGCGTACCGGGATGCGTGGAGAGCATGCTGGTTTCGGAGTGGTCGCCAAGTTTCGTCTCGATCATATCGAAAAAGCGCACGATCGCGGCCGGGTCCATACCGGACCTTCTCATCAGCTCGACGGACCTGCGATCTGCTTCGCTTTCGGCTGATCGCGAGTAGGAAAGCGCCAGCAATCCACCGCCTTGGGTCAGGACATCTTCAACACCTGAGCCGACGTCTCCGGCAATCAGCATTACCAAGCCTGCGATGCCGGCGGCGCGATAGATTTGACGCAGGCTGTGCTTATGCTCGACATGGCCGATCTCATGGGCAAGAACGGCGGCAATCATTTCGGTGTCGCCACCTGCCATTTCCACGAGTTCATCCGTCAGGACGATATTGCCGTCCGGCAGCGCAAAAGCATTCGGGCCGATCAGGCCGCCGGAGCGGAAATTCAGCTTGTAACCCCTGACACCACCCTGCGCATTAATTGACACGCGCTCGAAGCGCTCGAGGATGTCTTGCTGGAGATTCGCAGACAGGCGGCTCGGTGAAAAGGCGGTATTGTCGAGCGCGTTGATGGCACCGGATGAAATCAGCTGCGGCACAACTGGAGGCGTAACGAGGACTGCAACCTCGACCATTGCCGGAAGCGCAAAACGATAGGTGCCGAATGCCAGCAGAACAACGCAGAGAGCAAATAGCAGAATGCGCGGATGAAACCTTTCCAGATGATAGGCGCGGCTGACTGCCTTCCTTCCCCGTGCCCGGAGAAAGGCGTCCACGGCGTCATTGTCGCGTGTTTCGAACACCGAACGGTCGGGAAACGTGACCCGGCGCGGGATCGATCCGACGCGAGAGCTGAACGACAAGGCCGCGAAGGGGGCGGCCGAATGAACCGCCCCCTCGTTTGCCTGGGCAATGACCTCCCCACTGCGCGAAACCAGTTGCGCAACAATCGATCCGTTGGAGTTCGGCGGATACCAATCTCCATGTGCAATGACTTCCTCCTCAGAAGCCAAAGTCGAATCCTTCCATGCTCATATATTCCGCGCCGATCGCCGCTCCGCGTGCTTCCACGGCGGTGACAACCTGATCTATCTCTCCATCGACAAGGATTGCGGTATGCTCGACAATGTAACGTGCCTGACGCACCGCCGCCCAAGGACGCATCAAGCCGAGCGTGCAGATGGTTACCAGCAAATTCGACAGAGCGATCCAGGCATAACGTCCGCGACCCAGATCGCTTCTGAGCTGGTGACGCCCATCGATGGTCATAGATGACCAGACGATGTTGTGAACCGCTGCCCGATAGACAAGGGCTGCCAGGCCATAAACGATGAAGACGCCGAAAAGCGCCAGATAGAGCAATCCAACAATCGCAGCCGTCGCCTCGCGCTCGTCAGTCTGCGCACCATCGAGTAGCGGCATGACTGCACCTGCCGCGCCCAAACCGATGACCGCGAGGATGATGCCGCCAACGACAACCATCAGCGCCGGGATCACGAGAGCCCGATAGAGTGAGCCGATACGCGGATCGGTATGGAACGTACGGTCGCCGTAGCGCAGGTTGTTAAATACATAACGGTTGAGCCAGCGGCTGGCGAACGGCGCGAGCAGGCCGAGGGATATCGCCGCCAGCAGGCTTGCGAGAATGACCGCGACGAAGGCGCCGCCGGCGCCGCCTACAAAGTCAAACCGAACATTCCTGTAGCTTGTGACACGGGCATTGAACCGCATGCCCCGCATGATCAGCCAAGGCAACGCGACAAAGATGGCCAACGTCGTGACAAGCGAAAAGAGCGGGTTGATGGTGGTTATGACGTTGACGATGATGATGGCAGCAAAGACGATCAAACGGCCGATGAAAATCTGCTTGCCGGTCGCATGATATTCGAACGCGCGTCCGAGCAGGACCGTATTGCCATAGAAATACCGGTTGCGCCGAACCTTCGCCCAGGCCGAATAAATACCGAGCGTGACGATCGTAAGAAGCACGTTCACGATCCAGATGCCGAAATACTCCGAAGCGCTGCCCGTGAATTTCGCGCGTTGAAACGGATTTGCCGGCGTGTCCGCCAGCATCTGGTTCTTAAAAAGCATTCGCTGTTTCCCTACCCCTTCGCCGGCCGATCCGGCGTCTGGGCGAAAACTAGCCAGTCTTCCTCAAGCTGAGAAGCATGCGTATGAAAATTTAACAACTTAAAATCGCAAAATTGGGGGCCGTGGTGGCCCCCAATCGGTATTCACGTGCTTTTCGATACTACTTCATGGTCGGCATGACGAATTCGGCGCCGTCCTTGATGCCTGACGGCCAGCGGGCGGTGACGGTCTTGGTCTTGGTCCAGAACTTGATCGAGTCCGTACCGTGCTGGTTGAGGTCGCCGAAGCTGGAGGCCTTCCAGCCGCCGAAGGAGTGATAGGCGAGCGGAACCGGGATCGGAACATTGATGCCAATCATGCCGATATTGATGCGCGAGGCGAAGTCGCGGGCGGCATCGCCGTCGCGGGTATAGATGGCGACGCCGTTGCCGTATTCGTGCTTCATCGGCAGATCGAGGGCCTCTTCGTAGTTCTTGGCGCGGACGACTGAAAGCACAGGTCCGAAGATTTCGGTCTTGTAGATGTCCATGTCAGGCGTGACGTGATCGAACAGCGAACCGCCGACGAAATAGCCGTCTTCATAACCCTGCAGCTTGAAGCCACGGCCGTCGACGACGAGTTTCGCGCCCTGCTCGACGCCGCGATCGATCAGGCTATTGACGCGGGCATAGGCTTCCTTGGTGACGAGCGGTCCCATGTCGGCCTTGTCGTCGGTATAAGGGCCGATGCGCAGCGACTCGATCTTCGGGGTCAGCTTCTCGACGAGGCGGTTTGCGGTTTCCTCACCGACGGGAACCGCAACCGAGATCGCCATGCAGCGTTCGCCAGCCGAACCGTAACCTGCGCCCATCAGCGCGTTGACGGCCTGGTCCAAGTCGGCATCCGGCATGATGATCATGTGGTTCTTCGCGCCGCCGAAGCACTGGGCACGCTTGCCGTTCATGGCGGCAGTGCCATAGACGTAACGGGCGATCGGCGTGGAACCGACGAAGGAGACGGCGCCGATATCCGGGTCCGTCAGGATCGCATCGACGGCGGCCTTGTCGCCGTTGACGACGTTCAGGATGCCGGCCGGAAGTCCGGCTTCGATCATCAGTTCGGCCAGACGCAGAGGAACGGACGGGTCGCGCTCGGAGGGCTTGAGAATGAAGGCGTTGCCGCAGGCGATTGCCGGCGCAAACATCCACATCGGGATCATGGCTGGGAAGTTGAATGGGGTGATGCCAGCGCCAATGCCGACGGCCTGGCGGAGCGAATACATGTCGATCGCCGGACCTGCGCCTTCGGTAAATTCGCCCTTCTGCAGATGCGGGATACCGCAGACGAATTCGCAGACTTCAAGACCGCGGACGATATCGCCCTTGGAGTCTTCGACAGTCTTGCCGTGCTCCCTGGAGAGCAGCTCGGCAAGCTCGTCCATATGCTTGTTCAAGAGTTCCACGAACTTGAAGAAGACGCGGGAGCGGCGCTGCGGATTGGTTGCGGCCCACTTCGGCTGCGCCGCCTTGGCGTTTTCGACCGCGGCACGGATTTCCTCGACGCTTGCGAGCGCCACCGTCGCCTGAACCTCACCGGTTGCCGGGTTGTAGACGTTGCTGCTGCGGCCGCTTTTGCCCCCAACATGCTTGCCGCCAATGAAATGACCGATCTCACGCATGGATGTGCCTCCTCTTTGATTTCCGTTGATGGTGCATAATCGCACTTCAATTTGCACAAATCAATGCAATGCGATAAGCAACCGTTGTGCAAAAATTGAAGCTCCAACTGCGAGCACTCCTCCAGCAGGCCTTCTCAAGGCGCAACCCTGGACAGCCGCGCGCAAGGGGCCGAACTCAAGAGGAGGTCGTCCATCGATGAGCGGCAAACGTGTCGTGAGAATGGCGGAACTGGAGATAGACCCTGCCCAGCTCGATGCCTATCGTGCGCTCCTGGCTGATGAAATCGAGGCGTCGGTCGCGTCCGAACGAGGCGTGCTGACCCTATACGCGGTCTCGATCAAGGATCATCCGGAAAAAATCTGCATCTTCGAAGTCTATGCCAGCCAGGAGGACTACGAAGCGCATCTCCGAATGCCGCATTTCCTCAAGTACAAGACGGCGAGCGCCCGCATGGTCCGGTCGCTGTCACTCATTGATGTCGATCCCATCATTCTGCGGGGTAAGACCGGCGATCATTTGGCGACGCAGGTTGGCAGCAAGGACACAAGAACATGAACTGGGACGACGTCCGCATCTTCCTCGCCGTAGCCAGAACGGGGCAGATCCTTGCCGCCTCCAAGCGGCTGGGGCTCAACCACGCTACCCTCTCGCGGCGCGTGACGTCGCTCGAGGAGGCCCTGAAGACTCGCCTCTTCACTCGCCGCACCAATGGCTGCGAACTGACTGCCGAAGGCGAAGTGTTCCTCGCCTCGGCAGAGCGGATGGAGACGGAGATGCTCGCCGCGCAGGCCAACCTCGGCCGCACCGACACGGCTATCGCTGGCACCGTCCGGGTCGGGGCGCCGGACGGCTTCGGCGTTTCCTTTTTGGCCCCGCGGATCGGACGGCTGATCGAGCGTCATCCAGAGCTGAAAATCCAGTTGGTGCCAGTGCCGCGCTCCTTTTCGCTATCCCAACGCGAGGCGGACATCGCCATCACGCTGGAACGGCCCGAACAGGGGCGCCTCGTATCCTCGAAGCTGACCGACTATACGCTGGGGCTCTATGCCTCGCGCGGCTACGCCGAACAGAACGGCCTGCCCGACAACAACGAGGCGCTCAAGCAGCATCGCCGCATCGGTTATGTCGAGGACCTGCTCTTCTCTCAATCGCTTAATTTCACCGGAGAGGTCATGCGCAACTGGAGCGCTGGCTTTGAGATCTCCTCGGCGACCGGTCAGACCGAAGCGGTGCGTTCCGGCGCTGGAATCGGCATCTTGCACGACTACATCGCCCGGCAGTATGACGAACTGGTTCGTATCCTGCCCGATGTCTCGATCCGGCGTGCCTACTGGACGACCTATCACGAGAGCGCCCGCGATCTGGTGCGCGTACGCACCGTCGCCGACTTTCTTCAGGAACTGGTCGGCGCGGAACGTCAGATATTTCTCTGACCACCGGCCTGCTTTGCTGGCTCTTCGTTTTCGTCCGGATTGGGATTGGGCGTCTCGTCCGGCAGGCGATCGGGATCCGGCTCCTTGACAGGCGGCTCCGGTTTCCAGCCAGGCCCTGGCATCGGCGGCTGATCGGGGATAGGTTCGTTGGGAACGGACATCCTGCTCCTTCCGTCTTCGATTGCTCACTTGTCGGTTTTCAGGGATTCGGCCGCACGCATCGGCATGCTGTCGATGATGGCAAAGAGTTCGCCGTTGCTCATCGGCTCGCTCACCTTGAGCTTCACCGTTCCATCCTTGCCGACAAGGGCGGCTGCGAATTCACCAGCCTCGGGAGCCCCAAGCTCCTTTCGAAGCGCCCTTTCATTCAAATTGCCGCCTGCGCCGAAGATCGGCTTGACCGTGCTGCCAGAAATCTTGAGAATGACCATGTCGCGCTCACCCAGGCCGGTACGATCGGCAAGCAGCTGGTTTTCCTGGCGCGCAGCGCGGCTATTGTCCTTGTCGGCGAAAATGACCAGAACCCGGCTCTTCCACCGGAACTCTTCGAGGCTTGCGACCGGCGCCTGAGCGCCGTCCGTCTCTTCGACCTTGGTTGCACCGTAAAGAAGCGTTTTTGACATTCTCATTCTCTCCCGTCGTCTGTAAAACGGCGGGAGGATGGGCAGGTTCCATCATTTCGGAGGGCATGGCGCAAAGCCAAAAAAAGCCGGTCAAAATTGACCGGCTTTTTAGTTCGTTCACAGTGTAGCCTTACAGAGGAACGAAATCGGACGGCGGAACCTGCAAGGCGGCAGCAATGCGCCGCAACTTGGCAGGATCGGCATTTTCCCCATTCTCGATTTCGATGATTTCATTGGTGACAAGCCCACAGGTGACCGCCAGATCATCGACGCTGTAACCAACAGCCTCACGCGCTTTCCTGACCTCGGCGGCAACATTCATCGCGGAAACCACCGTCGCTTTGGATTCATCCAGATTCTTGAGAGAAATGGACATTAAAGTCTCCTTCTAAAAGCACTCTGATGTAACCCCCGGCACAAAATGACATTCCGGCTCACATTTTGCAACGCAATATAACACAAAGTTTACCTTCGCTGCGGTGGCTAGATAGGGAGCCGGTGCCAGAGGGCAATAGTTCAGCAGATAACAAGCCGGACGGCCCAAGCGGATCTGCCGAATTTCGGTTTTTTGAGAGGAATGGTACGGTTGGGTGGTCTCGAACCACCGACCTCAGGTGCCACAAACCTGCGCTCTAACCAACTGAGCTACAACCGCACAAATCGCGCCTGGCGCGACGGGGGTCACATACGAGGACTTGGAAATTAATTCAAGCCCTATCTCCCCTCAATGTACAAAAAGGCCGGACATACGGTCCAGCCTTTTGTTTGATTGCGCTCGTAACGGATCAGGCAGCCTTGAAGGAGGCCATGACCTTTTCGGCGGCTTCCTTGCTGGGCTTTGCGAGCTTCTCGGCAACCTGCTTGGAGGTTTCCTGCATCGACTTCGCTTGCTCGACGGTCAGTTCCGCCTGCTTGCGCAGGAAAGCGGTCTGAAGTTCGACGAGTTCTGCAATCGACTTCACACCGAGCAGAGCTTCCATGTGCGAGAGGGAATTTTCAGCATTCGTGCGGAGTGCGTCGATCGCCTTCAGGCCGATTTCGACCGTGCCGGCCTGCGCGGTCTGAACCGTGGCTTCGAGGGTCTTGCCGGCATCTTCGCCGGCGGCCTTCATCTTGGCATAGGCTTCACGTGACTGCTGGGCGCCTTTTTCCGCGAAGTCGCGGAAGGATTCGGCGAACTTGGACGGGTCGAAGGAGGACATTGAAAAAACGTCGTCGATCTTTATGTTAGCCATCGAATTAAGCTCCTTGGGTTCAGGCGAACAACGCCTGGATAGTTTGGATATATCTTATATAAGGCATTCCATTGTGCATTGCAACATAATTGTGCGTCGCACAACGAATTAACCTTTCCGCCCGAAACCCGACCCCTGCGCTGGACCCATTTCCGGCGCGTCGTTATTAATAGACTGTTAATTTTTGAAGAGGCCGAAAGGGACAAGGTTCCGACATGCCCGCAGTCCAATACCCGTTCATCGACATTGCCGTGCATCAACGGGTGCGGGAACGCTTTTCGCGTGGCGAAGCAATGGTGCTTTTCTCGGCCGACCTTTCCCGCCTGCTCTGGGCCAATGGCGCCGGCGCGGAACTGTTCAGCCAGATCGCCGTCTATGACCTTCTCGATCAGGGCGTGAATCGCGCCGACATCACCTTCCGCCAGATCGAGACGACCGCTCGCCAGCTCGCCGCGATCGGCGACACCAGAAGCCTGGTGATCCGGATCGCCAAGGGCTTCCGGCGAGCTCCGGCCCAAGCAACTGCCGAAATGATCGGGCTTTCGTCCGGCGAGCGCGGCATTCTGTTCTCGGTTCCCGTTTCTTCACAACCGCTTCCTGCCGCAGAAACCGCAGCGCGAATGCTACAGGGGCTCGACGATCCCGATACGCATATGGCCGTGATCGGAGCGGAAGGCGAAGTCATTGCGTCCTCGCCCGGCTTTGCGTCGCTCGGCATCACCCAGCAGACCGCCAAAACGCTGACCAACCTTGCAGGCGCCCATCCCGACCGGCTCGTCAAGCGCCCGGTCGCAACCGGCAAGGGTTACCTGCCCGCTGCCGTCGGCAAGCTCAGCGACGAGCCGGCGCTCAATCTTCTCTTTGCCGTCGAGACCGTGCTTGGCAATCTCGACCCGATCGACGCAACAGCGCCAGAAGAGCCGTTATCCACAGCCGCCGTTAACCATATCGACGAGCCGAAGGGCGAAAGATTCGACGACGCGCTCAATGCAGTTGCGCATATCCAGGACGTCGAAGAAGCGCTGGAGATTGTCGACGGCGAGGAAACCAAGCCCGTAGCCGAAGCGGCAGATGAACCGCTCATCGATCACGAAGAACCGGAAGAGCTTATCCTTTCCGAACCCGAGATGCCGCTCGCTGACCGCGCGGAGCCGGCCGGCGACGACACAGTGGACGCGCAGACCAGGACAGAGCCTGCCGATGCCGAGGTGCGGCGCGAGATCGAACCTGCCGGAAGCAATCCGGGGCACGAAACCGAAGATGGCGGCCAAGACAAGGTGGCCGCCCAGCCGACAGCAAACGGCTTTGCGTTCAAGCCAAACAGCCGCGCGACGCGCTTTGTGTGGAAGATCGACGCCGACGGCCACTTCAGCGAAGTGTCGGGTGAATTCGCCGATGCCGTCGGTCCACACGCAGCCAACATCATTGGCGTTGCCTTTTCCGACATCGCGGCACTCTTCAACCTCGATCCCGAAGCCAAGATCGCCGAAGCGCTCGAGCGCCGGGATACATGGTCAGGCAAGACGATCCATTGGCCGATCGAGGGGACGAGCCTGATCGTTCCCGTCGACCTCGCCGCGCTGCCGACCTATACGCGCAACCGGGAGTTCGACGGCTTCCGCGGCTTTGGCGTTGTCCGGCTTTCCGATGCAACCGAGGATCCGCTGGCGCTCGGTCTGACGCTCGGCGCCGATGCCTTCGGCCGCGACACGGCCGGCCCCGAACAGTCGCCGGAGGAGGCTGCTCCGGAGGCATCCGACGTGCAGCCCCAGCCGGACGTGCCGCAAGCCGCACCGGAGCCCGAGGCGGCCTTCGAAACCGCGTCTCGCGAAGAGCCGCCCGTCCTGCGCGTGGTGGAAACGCCGAGCCGCCGGCTGACGGACAAGATCATTCAACTCCATGGTGCAGGTCCGGCGCTGAGCGCGGCCGAGCAGGCAAACTTCCGCGAGATCGCCAAACGCCTGGAAGCTTTCGGCGTTCGCGACGATGAGCCGGCTCCCACAGAGCCCGATGGTGCAGAGAGCCCGGCTCCCACAGAGCCGGCAGAAGGTGCATCCGAAGGCGTGCCGAACGAGGCAATCTTCGAGAGCGCGAGCACGGCCGCCGAAAAACCGGCCGATGCAGCGGAGCACGTCGAGACGCCCGAGCCGACTGAGGACGATGCCACCGAGGGCCTGCACGAAACCTTCAGCCCGATCGAAGTGCTGCACAGTGCCATCCCGCCGCGGGTGAAGATGACGGACGGGCTATCGGCCAATACCGTCGACCAGTTGCCGGTTGCCGTGCTCGTCCATGCCGGCGATGCGCTGATCCACGCCAATCCCGAATTCATGCGTCTGACCGGCTATGCTTCGCTTGACGATCTCAGCGATGTGGGCGGGATCGACGCGCTGCTTCAACGCCGCGACTTGGATGAAAAAGCGGGCCGCCCGGGCGCAATGGTGCTCGTGACGGCCGACGACTCGCTCGTGCCGGTCACCGCCCGCCTGCAATCGATCCGCTGGGAAGAATCCAGCGCGCTCATGCTGGCGCTGATGCCTGTCGAGGGAAGCGACGTTGCGCCGGCTCAAAACGAAGAAACCCGCGCGGACATCCGCTCCGACCGCATGATCGAAAAGGTCGCCAAGCTGCAGGTCGAGGTGGAAGAACTCCGCTCCATCCTGGAAACGGCGACGGACGGCGTGGTCGTCATCGGCGCAGAAGGCGATATCCGATCGATGAACCGCTCGGCAAGCGCGCTTTTCAACTATGATGAGGAAGAGACCCGCGGCAAACCCTTCGTGATGCTCTTTGCGCATGAGAGCCAGAAGGCGGTGCTCGACTATCTGAACGGCCTTTCCGGCCATAGCGTCGCAAGCGTTCTGAACGACGGGCGTGAGGTGATCGGCCGCGAGTCATCCGGCGGCTTTGTTCCGCTGTTCATGACGATGGGCCGGCTCACCTCCTCGAGCGGCTATTGCGCCGTTATCCGCGACATCACTCAGTGGAAGCGCACCGAGGACGAGCTTCGAAATGCGAAGGGCGCCGCCGAAACGGCGAATGCCCACAAAACGGATTTCCTCGCGCGCATCAGCCATGAAATCCGCACGCCGCTCAACGCCATCATCGGCTTCTCGGACATGATGGCGAGCGAGCGCTTCGGTCCGATCGGCCATCCGCGCTACATCGAATATGCAAACGACATCGGCCGCTCGGGCCGCCATGTCCTCGATATTGTCAACGATCTGCTCGATATCTCGAAGATCGAAGCGGGTGAGATGGATCTCGATTTCGCATCCGTCGGCCTCAACGAGGCGATTTCGGAGGCCGTGGCTCTGGTCCAGCCGCAGGCAAACGGACAACGCGTCATAATTCGTACGGCGCTGTCGCAGTCGGTGCCGAATGTCGTTGCCGATCTCCGCTCCGTCAAGCAGATCGCTCTCAACATCCTTTCCAACGCCATCCGCTTCACGCCGTCAGGCGGTCAGATCGTGGTTTCAACGTCATATGAAGCCAATGGCAGTGTCGTGCTGCGTGTGCGCGATACCGGCATCGGCATGACGCGCGGCGAACTCGACCAAGCGATGAAGCCGTTCAGGCAGGTTTCCGCCCAGTCGCGCCACCGCGGCGATGGTACGGGTCTCGGCTTGCCGCTGACCAAGGCGATGGTGGATGCAAACCGGGCGATCTTCTCGATCAATTCGGCGCCGAACGAGGGCACGCTCGTTGAGGTCACCTTCCCGTCGCAGCGCGTGCTGGCAGGCTGAATCAAAAAAGGCAGCCGCGAATGGCTGCCTGGAATTTGGTGCTGTTCAACAAGAGAATAGTCGATCAACCTCATGTTTCGGGAGCCCGCAGGCAAGCTGCTTCGTTCATGCGCAGCCCCGATTGCCTTTACCTTTGACCAACCTTTCTTAACGAAAGGTTTCCAGGCGGCAGAAACTATCAAACGATAGCCTATAGTTTGCGGTGCATTTGATTGAAATCAGACGCGCAATTCCTCGAGTCCGACGAAAAGGTCGAGCGCCTCGGGATTGGCGAGCGCCTCCTTGTTCTTCACCGGCCGTCCGTGCACGACCTCGCGCACCGCAAGCTCGACGATCTTGCCGGATTTGGTGCGCGGAATATCGCGGACCGCGATGACCTTCGCCGGCACATGGCGCGGCGAGGCCCCGGTGCGGATGCGGGTCTTGATGGCCTTGACGAGGTCGTCCGTCAACGCGGCGCCCGGCGCGAGGCGAACGAAAAGCACCACTCGGACGTCGTCCTCCCAATCCTGGCCGATGCAAAGCGCTTCGGCTACCTCGTCCATCTGCTCGACCTGATTGTAGATCTCGGCGGTGCCGATGCGCACACCGCCGGGGTTGAGCGTCGCGTCGGAGCGGCCATGAATGACAAGGCCGCCATGCTCCGTCCATTCGGCGAAATCGCCATGGCACCAGACATTCTCGAAGCGCTCGAAATAGGCCGCTTTGTATTTCGCGCCATCCGGATCGTTCCAGAAGCCGACCGGCATCGACGGAAAGGCCTTGGTGCAGACCAGTTCGCCCTTCTGCTGGCGCACAGGCTTACCTTCATCATCCCATACGTCGACGGCAAGGCCGAGGCCCGCCCCCTGGATTTCGCCGCGCCAGACCGGCTGCAGCGGATTGCCCAGCACGAAGCATGAGACGATATCCGTACCGCCCGATATGGAGGCTAGCTGGATGTCTTCCTTGATCCCCTCATAGACGAAAGTGAAGCCTTCGGGCGAAAGCGGCGATCCCGTGGATGTCATGAGACGCAGGCTCGTAAGATCATGAGTGGTACGCGGCGTCAGCCCGCCCTTGCGCACCGCGTCGATATATTTCGCGGAAGTGCCGAAGACCGCGAAGTTTTCAGCCTGCGCATAGTCGAAGAGCACATTGCCGTCCGGCGCGAAGGGCGAGCCGTCGAACAGGCAAAGCGTGACACCCACGGCAAGGCCGCTCACCAGCCAGTTCCACATCATCCAGCCGCATGTGGTGAAATAGAAGAGCTTCTCGCCACGTTTCAGGCCGCAATGCAGCACATGCTCTTTCAGATGCTGCAAAAGCGTGCCGCCAGCGGAATGAACAATGCATTTCGGCACGCCGGTGGTGCCGGAGGAGAAGAGAATATAAAGCGGATGCGCGAAGGGAAGCCGCACGAATTCGACGGCTTTTGGCTGGTAAGGTTTGATGAATTCTTCCAGCGTCTTCGCCTTCGGAGTCTCTCTCGCAACCGCTGCGGCATCGCCGGCATAGTGGACAATCACGACCGGAGCAGCGAGGCTCCTTGCCACCGAAGCAACTTTCGACTTCACATCCTGCAGCTTGCCGCCATACCAATAGGCGTCGCAGGCAATGAAGAGCTTGGGGCCGATCTGGCCGAAGCGGTCGAGCACGCCCTGTTCGCCGAAATCCGGTGAACAGGACGACCATATGGCACCGATCGAGGCGGCGGCCAGCATGCAGGCGACCGTCTCCGGCATGTTGGGCATCATCGCGGCGATGCGGTCCCCCTCGCCGATGCCGAGCGCGCGGTAGGCTTGCTGCAGCTGGGATACGAGCGCATGCAGCCGGGCCCACGACCAGCGATATTCGACCTTGTCCTCGCCGCGGAAGACGATCGCGTCAGCAGCCCCTTCGCCCGAAAGCAGGTTCTCGGCAAAGTTCAGCTTCGCATCAGGAAAGAAACGAGCCTTGAGCATGAGATCGCCGTCGGCCAGCGCTCGTGCGCCCTGCTCCCCCTTCACACCGCAAAACGCCCAAACCGAGGTCCAGAACTTTTCGGGCTCATCGATCGACCAGGCATGAAGGTCCAAATAGGTCTCGAACTCCAGACCAAACTCGGCGTTGCAGCGCTGCACGAAGGCATGCATCGGGCTTGCCTCAATCGACTCTTTCGAAGGCACCCAAAGCGGCACGGTCTCACTCATTCAATCTCCTCCCTATTATCCGCTATATACCATGCTGCACCGCATTATAAAGTGTGCATCGCTTCAGACGCAGGCCTCTCGAAGATTTGCATATATCTTTCGTTTCATATATCCGGCGAAATCGATAGCTAACGGATAAGCAGCTGAAAATACTGGCGGAGCTTATGGGTACGTCAAGACAACCAAAATGGCGGCGCAAGATGATACCCGTTTCCCGCTGGCTGCCGGGTTTTGCGCGAATTGCAACCAGCCTGATCCTTTTCGCCGCCATCGTTTTCGTGGCGCTTCGTGTTGCCGCCCCTTATCTCGTTTCGAGCGGATTGGTGCGCTCCGGCATCGAGGACGTTTTGTCGAAATGGACCGGCTATCAGGCCGAGATCAAGGGCACGCCAGTTCTCGAATTCTGGCCGACACCGCGCATTACGCTGAACCAGATCACCATCCGCCAGCCCGAAAAGAGCGGCAACAAGCTGCTCGGCACGATCGAGAGCCTTTCGGCCGATTTCAGCCTCATCGACGCCATCCGCGGCAGCGCCCGCTTTCATGAATTCCACCTGCTGCGCCCCAATCTTTCCCTCACCCGCGACCAACAGGGGCTGATCGACTGGACCTATGCCGGGCAGCTTGCGAAGGCGATCACCAACGCGCGCCAGGAAGGTGGAGCCGAAGTCCTCGATCAAAGGCTTGATGCGACGATCGGTGCGATCACCGTCGAAGACGGCACGCTCAATGTCGCCGATCTTGCAAGTGGCAAGACCTATCATTTCCAAGGCGTAACCGCCGATATCACCTGGCCGCGGCTTTCAAGCCCGATGACGGCGGTGCTGATGGCGAGAACGAGCGGCGAAGATTTGAAGCTTGACTTCTCGTCCAATAGCCCGCTGCTGATCTTCGGCGGCAAGGTTGCTCAAATCAAAACCGCACTTACCTCCAAGCTCATGACAGCAGAATTCACCGGTATCGGCGGTATCTCAGGCCTTGCCGGACTATCCGGCACCGTGTCGGTCAATATTCCCGACCTGCCTGCGCTTTTGGCCTGGTCCGGCAAATCCATTCCGGACGTTGAGACGCTGAGATCGTTTTCGATCGAGAGCGACATATTTTCCGCCTCCAACGGCCTGCGCTTCAACCGAGTTGCGCTTGGGCTCAACGATGCGAATGCAACCGGCGTCATGGACATCTCCATTGGCACAAACGCGCGGGCAAGACTTGGCGGCACGCTGGCCTTCGACCGTATGAACCTCAAGCCCTTCTTCGACGCCTTTACTCTGCGCCTGGCCGCGGGCGAAGCGGGCGCGCCGGAAGATGGCGGTCCGCTGCAGAAGCTTGATGTCGATCTCAGGCTCTCCGCCAAGGAAATGCAGCTTCCGCCCTTCCAGCTCTTCGATGTCGGGGCAAGTATCATCGTTTCCAGCAACGAAGCCAAATTCGATATCGGCGACAGCCAGTTCGAAGGCGGAGAGATGACGGCGCATCTGGAGGCAATGCGCGGGAATTTCGACGGCGGCGGCAAGCTGCAGGTCTCGATCCGCGGTGCCGATTTTGCTGGGCTGATCGAACGCCTGCAGTTAAAAGGCCCATTACCGCTCGCGAATGGATCGCTCGACATTTCGCTGAAAACCAACAAGCCGATCTGGACGGCAGGCGCTGCCGACGTCAGCGGACAGCTTGCATTCCGGGGCAATGCGGGCTCGATCGCCCGCCTTGACGTGGAAGCCATCCGAAGCCAGGCCGCCCAGCAGAAATTTTTCCCGCTGAGCGCCGTTTCGGGCCGCGCTTTCGAATTCAATCGGATCGATGTGGCTGCTGCTCTCGCGGATGGCTCGGCCGAGCTTCGCGGCGTCAGCGTTCAAGGTACAGACGAGACGCTGACCCTTTCAGGCATCATCCCGTACGAATCCAACGGACTGGCCCTTTCGGGATCGCTGCAGGCGACCGATGACGCCAAGAAGGCAGTGTTGCCGCTTCTGCCGTTCTTCGTCGGCGGCTCTTGGCCGAACCCGGTGATTTCGCCGGTTCCGCTGATCAATCAGCAGCCACCCGGCGTCCAGTGATTTTCAAGGCGCGTTGGCTGCCGCACGCTCATCGCGTTCCCGCTGTATCTCGCGGCGCTTGGAGACGATCGAGGCGCAGATGACCCCAACCGTTACGATACCGATCAGAATCGTGCAGACCGCATTGATTTCCGGGGTCACGCCGAGGCGCACCTGGCTATAGATTCTCATCGGCAGGGTCGTGGCGCCCGGGCCTGACGTGAAGCTCGCAATCACGAGGTCGTCGAGCGACAAGGTGAATGCCAGGATCCAGCCCGAAAAGACGGCGGGCGCAATGATCGGCAGCGTCACCTCGAAGAAGGTCCGGACGGGGGGAGCGCCGAGGTCCTGCGCCGCTTCTTCGATCGAATGATCGAAGCTCACCAGGCGCGACTGCACGACAACGGCGACAAAGCACATCGTCAGCGTCGTATGCGCCAGCGTGATCGTCCAGAAGCCGCGGTCAAAGCCAATCGCCACAAACAGCAGCAGCAGCGAAAGCCCGGTGATCACCTCGGGCATGACGAGCGGCGCATAGACCATTCCGGAGAAGAGCATGCGTCCGCGAAACCGCGTGTAGCGCACGAGCGTGAGCGCGGCGAGCGTGCCGAGGATGGTAGCCAGCGTGGCGGAGAGCACGCCCACGCGCACCGTCACCCAGGCAGCGTCGAGTAAAGCCTGATTGTACAGCAGCTGTGTGTACCATTTCGTCGAGAAGCCGCCCCAGACGGTGACGAGCTTCGATTCGTTGAACGAGAAAATCACGAGCAGGACGATCGGCAGATAGAGGAAGGCAAAGCCGAGCGTGACCGAGACGATATTGAAGCGGGTCCATTGCAGCATGGCTTACCTTCCCTGCTCGTCGGCTTTGGCTTGCGCGTTCTGGAAGAAGACGATCGGGATCACCAGGATCAACAGCAGGATCGTTGCGACCGCGGAGGAGACCGGCCAATCGCGGTTCGAATTGAACTCGCTCCAGAGCGTCTTGCCGATCATCAGCGTCTGCGATCCGCCGAGCAGGTCGGGGATGACGAATTCGCCGACGGCCGGGATGAAAACCAGCATGCAGCCGGCGATAACGCCCGGGAGCGAAAGCGGGAACGTCACGCGCCAAAAGGCCATGATCGGCGTGCAGCCGAGATCGTGCGCGGCCTCGACAAGCGTCCCGTCCATCTTTTCCAGCGATGAATAGAGCGGCAGAACCATGAACGGCAGGTAGGAATAGACGATCCCGATATAGACCGCGATGTTGGTGTTCAGGATGATGAGCGGACTGTCGATGATCCCGGTGGCCAGCAGCACCTGATTGAGCAGGCCTTCCGGCTTCAGGATCGCGATCCAGGCGTAGACACGGATCAGGAAGCTTGTCCAGAACGGCAGGATGACGAGCATGAGCAGTGTCGGGCGGATGCTGCGAGGGGCCTGCGCCATGCCATAGGCGATCGGATAAGCGATGAGCAGTGTCAGGAATGTCGAGATCGCGGCGATAACGACGCTCGAGACATAGGCGTTGAAATACAGCGGATCGTCGATGAGGTAACTGTAATTTTCGAAGGAAAAGGTCGATACCTTGTCCCAGAAGCCGGTCCAGCCATCGCCGAGCGAAAAGACGGGTGTGTAGGGCGGCATCGCGATCGCCGTTGCCGACATCGAGATGCGGAAGACGATGAAGAACGGCGCGAGGAAGAAGATGAGCAGCCAAGCATAGGGGACGATGATCACGAGGCGGCTGTAGATCGCGGAACCGAGCTTGCCCATGGTCAATCCCTCAGCAGCACGCCGGCATCTTCGGCGAAAGAGATCCAGACTTCCTGATCGTATGTGAAAGGATCATCGACCGCACGCTGCGCATTGAGCGAAGAAGCCTTCACGACCTTTCCGCTCTTCAGCTTGACATGGAAAACCGTCATATCGCCGAGATAGCCGATATCCCAAAGCTCGCCGGATGCGGCATTGACCGAAGAGTTCGGCGGCGGATGACGAAGCACCTTCAGTTTTTCAGGGCGGATCGCAAAGCCGGCATTGCTGCCCTTCGCAGGCTTATCGGATGTCGCGACCTTGATGGTGAGGCCGCTGTCGACGGCAATCTCGACCATACCGGTCCCGGCGGAAGCCACCTGGCCGTCGAAGATGTTCACATCGCCGATGAAATCGGCAACGAAACGCGAGTTCGGGGCCTCGTAGATTTCGGCCGGTGTCGCCACCTGGATGACCTTGCCGTGGCTCATGACGGCGATGCGATCCGCCATCGTCATCGCCTCTTCCTGGTCGTGCGTCACGACGACGAAGGTGAGGCCGAGGTTCTGCTGCAGGTCCATGAGCTCGAACTGCGTTTCCTCGCGCAGCTTCTTGTCGAGTGCACCGAGCGGTTCGTCGAGCAAAAGTACTTTGGGGCGTTTGGCAAGCGAGCGGGCGAGCGCCACGCGCTGTCGCTGACCGCCCGAAAGCTGGTTCGGCTTGCGGGAGGCAAACTGCTCCAGCTTCACCATCTTCAGCATCTGCATAACGCGCTCGATAATCTCGTCCTTCGGCATGCCGTCCTGGCGGAGGCCAAAAGCGATGTTCTTCTCGACCGTCATGTGGGGGAAGAGCGCATAGGACTGGAACATCATGTTGACCGGCCGCCTGTGGGGCGGAGTACCTGCCAGGTTCGTGCCGTCGAGGATCACTTCGCCGGAGGTCGGCTGCTCGAAGCCCGCAAGCATGCGCAACAATGTCGACTTGCCGCAGCCCGATGCGCCGAGCAATGCAAAGAATTCGCGATGATAGATATTCAGCGACAGGTCATTCACGGCGGTAAAGTTGCCGAACTTCTTCGTCACGTTCTTGAAGGAGATAAACGGCTTGGAAGCCGGATCGGCCCAAGGCGCGAAGGTGCGGCGAATATTGCCAAGTGACTTCATTTTGTTCCCCAAGACATGATTTGAGAACCGGCCCTCCCCACGGCGGGCAGTCGTCAAGAAAAGGCCCGGGCGTTTCCACCCGGGCCGGAGCCTTAACTACTGGCCGGTAACGACCTTGGTCCAGATTCGTGTCACGAGACGCTGTGTCTTCGGATCGAGCGGCGGCACCGTAAAGAGCTTAGCCATGATCTCCGGGGTCGGATAGATCGCCGTATCATCAATCACTGCCTTGTCCAGCAGCGGCTGCGATGCCTTGTTACCGTTGGCATAGAAGACAAAATTCGATGCCTTGGCCGCAACTTCCGGCCTCATCATGTAATTGATGAATTCATGCGCCTCTTCGACATGCGGCGCATCCTTCGGGATGCCGAAGACGTCGAAGAAGATCTGCGCGCCTTGGGAAGGAACGGAATAGTCGACATTCACGCCGGCCTTTGCCTCGGCCGCGCGATCGCGCGCCTGGAACACGTCGCCCGAATAGCCGAGTGCAATGCAGATATCGCCATTGGCAAGCGCGCTGATATATTCGGAGGAGTGGAACTTGCGCACGAAGGGACGGACGGCGAGCAGGACATCCTGTGCCTTTTCCAGCTCTTCCGGCTCCTTGCTGTTCGGATCGAGGCCGAGATAGGCAAGAACGGACGGAATGACGTCCGTCGGCGAGTCCAGCATATAGATGCCGCAATCCTTAAGCTTAGCGGCCTTGGCCGGATCGAAAAGAGCATCCCAGTCCGGCTTTTCGTCAGTGCCGAGCGCGGCCTTCACCTTGTCCAAGTTATAGCCGATGCCGGTCGTGCCCCACATGTAGTCGACGCTGTACTCGTTGCCCGGATCGAAGGTGGCGACGCCCTTCATCACCACGTCCCACATGTTCTTCAGGTTCGGCAACTTCGACTTGTCGAGCTTCTGATAAACGCCCGCAGCAATCTGGCGCTGCATGAAGGAAACGGTCGGAACGACGACATCGTAGCCGGTCCCGCCTGCAAGAAGCTTGGTTTCAAGCGTCTCATTGGAATCGAAGGTGTCGTAGACGACCTTGATGCCGGTTTCCTTGGTGAAATCCTCGAGGATGGAACTGTCGATATAATCCGACCAGTTATAGACGTTGACGACACGCTCCTGCGCAAAGCCCGGCGCTGCAGCAAAAGCGGCAACGACGGCCGTGGCCGCAAGTCTTGCGATTCTTGACCTCATATTATCTCCTGTCCGTTCTTATTATAAGCGTTTGCAGGCATCACCCCGGACACCGCTTCCCTCTGGATTTTCGGGTAGACTAGAAAGGATTTTGTGAGGCGACAAGCGCAAAATCCTGCACTCTCAATGATTTCACCGGTCACTGGAAGTCGAAGGCGCTGAGCCCTGCTACCATCTCATCTAACCCAAGCGGGCGAGTGACAGGCGGTTCGGCGCGCGCAAGACAGCCCTTCCTTTCGCAGAGGCGACAGGCAGGCCCGATTGCAACCGGATGCAGGGTCGCCGAGAGGGCCTGGCCATAGGCAGTGCTGTCTTTGAGCGCGATATCGCAGCCGAGCAGAAGTGCTGTACGCCGGACCCGTTCGCCAAAGGGTGCATGCGGCCCTTCAAGCGTCCGCGCTATGGTAAGATACGCGGAGCCATCCGGCATCTCGGCAGCCTCGGCCAGAACTTGGCCCGGCTGAAGAAAGGCGGCGTGGATGTTGAGCTTTGGACAGCCGCCGCCGAAGCGCGCGTGGGGAAAACCTGCCGCTCCTCCCCGCCGCAGCCGATGGCCCGCGGCATCGGCCTCCATGACAAAGAACGGAACGCCGGCATTGGCTGGCCGCTGCAGCATCGTCAGCCGTGTCGCAGCCTGGCCGAACGAACAGCCGAAGCGCGCGCAAAGAATATCGATGTCATAACGCGATGCTTTTGCTGCGGAAAGGAACGCATCATAAGGCATCATCAGCGCAAGTGCTGCGTAACGCGCGAGCTCGAAGCGGACAATGCGCCTCGCCTCCTGCGTCGAGAGGCTGAGTGTTTCCAGTTCTCGAGCAATGGCCTCGCGAAGCGCGAGCGTTGAGACCTCGACTGCGATCTCCTGGAGCTGATCGGAAGCCGCAAGGCGCTCCGAAATAAAAAGCCGCATGGAATGCCGGTCGAAGCGGCGACGCAAATCGGGCATCACGTGCACCGGCAGGATGCGGACGCTGATGCCACGCTCCTTCTGCAGCCAGTCCTTCAGAACCTGCGCGCGTTCCCCCGCTGGCAGAGTGACGAAGAAAGCCTCAGCAGCCTCTTCAAGCGCGCCGAAATAGGCAGAACGGCGCTCCAGCACGTCGCGCACTTCATCTGCCGGCAGCCGCGCGCCAGCGGCCGGCGCCTGCCCCTCTCCCGCCATCAGGACCGTCAAATCGGAAAGCCGCATAGCCTGCTCGCGATAGGCGCGATAGAGTTTCACGACACCGCTTGCCACATTGGGCGCGGCTTCTGCGACTTCGATGAGTTCCTGGTCTCCGGGCAGTTCGCCCGAAAGCAAAGGATCGGCGAAAACCTCGCGCAATTGCGCAAGATTGTTTCCAGGCTCACTCTGCAGCTCCTCAAGGTCGACTTTGTAGACCGACGCCAGCTTCAAGAGGAGCTGCACCGTCAATGGCCGCTGATTGCGCTCGATCAGATTGAGGTAGGATGGCGAAATTCCCAATGCCTCAGCCATCGCCGTCTGGGTGACCGCCAGGCCATTGCGAATCCGGCGAACTTTCGGACCAGCAAATATCTTCCGCTCGACCATTCGACATCTCCCCGTATCGAAACGAATTTACAACCATTCACAAATTTACAAAATGACGTTGTAAATGCTCCGGCAACCTAACCTCAATTCCTTCCTAAAAATCAAGCTTTTCCTGGCATTCTGAGTGTTTTTGTAAATTATGTCACATAGCTGACAAGGCCATGTTTATCGCGAAGGAGAAAATCGTGACAGAATTTGACAAGCTTATCCGCAATGCTCCGGCAGGCCGTTTTAACGGTATCGAGCGGCCCTATTCGCCCGAGGACGTCAAGAGATTGCGGGGCTCCGTCGAACTTCGCTATTCGCTTGCCGAGATGGGGGCGAACCGGCTGTGGCAACTGCTGCATCAGGATGATTTCGTCAATGCGCTCGGAGCGCTATCTGGCAACCAGGCAATGCAGATGGTCCGTGCCGGACTGAAGGCGATCTACCTGTCCGGCTGGCAGGTCGCGGCCGATGCGAACACAGCTTCGGCGATGTATCCCGACCAATCACTTTATCCCGCCAATGCCGGACCAGAACTCGCCAAGCGGATCAACCGCACGCTTCAGCGCGCCGACCAGATCGAGACATCGGAGGATCGGGGACTTTCCGTCGAAACATGGTTTGCGCCCATCGTTGCCGATGCCGAAGCCGGCTTCGGCGGACCGCTCAATGCCTTCGAGATCATGAAGGCCTATGTCGAAGCTGGCGCTGCCGGTGTCCACTTCGAGGACCAGCTGGCATCGGAAAAGAAGTGCGGGCATCTCGGCGGCAAGGTGCTGATTCCGACCGCAGCCCACATCCGCAATCTCAACGCGGCGCGGCTTGCCGCAGACGTCATGGGAGTTCCCACGCTCGTCATCGCCCGTACGGATGCGGAAGCGGCAAAGCTTCTGACCTCGGACATCGACGAGTGCGATCGGCCATTCGTCGACTACGATGCCGGGCGCACGGTCGAAGGCTTCTATCACGTGCGCAATGGCCTCGAGCCCTGCATTGCCCGTGCCGTTGCCTATGCGCCGCATTGCGATCTCATCTGGTGCGAGACCTCCAAGCCGGATCTGGAGCAGGCGCGACGCTTTGCCGAGGGCGTTCACAAGGTCTATCCCGGCAAGCTGCTTGCCTACAACTGCTCACCGTCGTTCAACTGGAAGAAAAACCTCGATGACGCGACGATCGCCAAGTTCCAGCGGGAACTCGGCGCGATGGGCTACAAATTCCAGTTCATCACGCTCGCTGGTTTCCACCAGCTGAACTTCGGCATGTACGAACTGGCGCGCGGCTACAAGGACCGGCAGATGGCTGCCTATTCGGAACTGCAACAGGCCGAGTTCGCCGCCGAGGCTCAGGGCTACACAGCGACCAAGCACCAGCGCGAAGTCGGGACCGGCTACTTTGATGCCGTCTCGCTCGCCATTACCGGCGGCAAGTCCTCTACGACCGCAATGAAGGAATCGACCGAACATGCCCAGTTCAAACCCGCAGCCGAGTAGCCACACCAAAGGAGAAAAAGCCATGGCTTCCATCACACGTGTCCGCGAAAGAGCGGAAGAACAATCCTCCACCATGAGCGCCGATCAGCAGGCCACGATCCGCATGCTCGCAAACGACCTGCACCGGCTGAATCAGTCCGTGATGAAGGCCGTCGAGGCCGGCGTGTCGGTCGAGCTCGTGCGCTCCGCCCGCCACCATGGAGGAGACGGCAATTGGGGCGATCTCCTGATCCCCGTCGTCGTCGCCAACAGGATGTAGGATCAGAGATGGCGGCGCCGCTCCGGCGCCGCCATCTGCGTTATTCGACGTAATTGTCACTGTCACGAAAGGCGGGCATAATAAGCATCCGCTCATTTGAGGCGCCGGATGCCCACCACGACTGACGCCAATCTTGAATCTCTAACCGACCTGGTCTATGGCGCATTGTTTGGCGAAACGGACTGGCAGGACTTTCTCGACACCCTCAACACGAGAATGCCTGATGCGAAGACGACGCTCTTCTACCATGACAGCGTGGCAGGCGCCGGTGCCTTTTCGCTCTGCTCAGGCTTGGACGATACCGGCCTAGAAGGCTACAATCGGTATTATTGCACCATAAACCCATGGATGCCGAAGGCAGCCGTCCGGCCAGTCGGCCTCGGCGTCATCGCCGACCAGATGCTGCCGCATGCCGAGCTCGTCAAAACGGAATTCTACAATGACTTTCTGCGTAGTATCGGCTGCCGTAGCAGTATTGGCGTGACGATCCTTCGCGAGAACAACCGGTCCTTCAATCTGTCGACGCTGACATCGAGCACCGACACCGGCTTCAACCGGATCAACGCCGATCTGCTGACGCGGCTTGCGCCGCATTTGCAGCGGGCCTTCGATTTCATGCGCCGGGACAAAGCAGGCGATGAGACGGGCCGTTCGCTGTTCGACGCGATCGGCGTCGGGCTCATCTACATCAGCGAAGGCCGCCAGATCAGATCGATGAATCTTGCCGCGGAACAGATGCTCGCCACAGATGCCGGGATCAGCGTCACGCCAACAGGACGTCTGAGTTCCAGCGATCGGGATTTCCTTGAGCATCTCGCCCTTTTTTCACGCTACCGCCCCCCAGCCGCCGCAGAGCCGTTCACCGCAAGGTTCAGTTCTCCCTGCGCCTCGTTCAAATGCACGCTCGTGCGTCTCACCTCCGATTTCATGACCGAGTTCCTGCAGGGGCCAACCGCAGCAGTCGTCATCGAGCGAATACCCGTTGCATGCCCCGAGTTGAACGATCATTTGCCTGCAAAGCTGCAACTGACTGCTGCCGAACTGCGGATAGCCTCCTCCATCGCCGCGGGTCTGTCGCCGCGCGAGACGGCCAAGCTGCATGGCATCAGCTACGAGACGGCTCGGACGCATCTGAAGAACATCTATTCCAAGCTCGGCGTGAACAGCCAGGTCGCGCTTGTGCGGCGTCTGATGCCGTAGTATTCAGCTGCGGCTGGCGCGCTTGCCGGCGAAAAGATCGGCATAGCTTTTCAGCAGCTTCGTCATACGATCTGCGACAGTGCGGATCTCCGGCCGATGGCGATCCTCGTTGTTCAGCACGATCCATTGCCGGTGGCGCAGCTCCGCGAGCTCGCCGCCGAGCCGTTGCAGTTCCGGATCAAGATCACCCACAAAGCAGGGGAGCACGGCCTTTCCCGCACCGGCACGGACGAGGTCCGGCAGTGACCGGGGCCGGTTGACCGTCGCCACGATCGGCTCCGGCGTCTGGCGGTACGGCCAGCGGAGATAGGCAGAAATGGCCTCATCCTCAGCGACCGCAATCCATCGGTTTTCCAACTCGCCGGCATTGCGCCGGACATAGACGGCATAAGCGACTTCGCCCAAAAGCCGAGCGGCGAGATTGGCTTCGTCAGGCTCGAAAGCGCGGATGCCGATATCGCTCTCGCGGTAGGCGAGATTGGCCCTTGCCTCTCCGATCGTCAGCACGATGTTGAAAGCGTCGGCAGGCATGCGGATTGCGGAGAAGTTTTCTGTCAGCAGCCAGGCCACCCAGGTCCCGGCTGCGATCTTTACCGTAGCGCCGCCCTCGCCGGCCTGGCGCCAGGCATCGACTTTCCGGGCCGCCGCTTCCATCTCCTGGAGATGGTCGAGGAGCGTCTGACCGTCGGCCGTCAAGCGGTAGCCGGTCTGGCTGCGGGCAAAGAGCATCCGTCCCGTTTCCTGCTCCAGTTCAAGCATACGCCGGCCGACCGTGGCCGGGCTCAAGCCGCTCGCGACACTCGCACCGGTCAGTCCGCCGCGGCGCGCGACCTGCAGGAAAAGCTGATAGGAGTCCCACGGGGTATTTTTCATTGATGAAAAACATAGCCGGATCTTCGATGTTTATGAAGCGATTTTTGATGTGTATTTGAAGGGATGTCTTTAACGGAGGACATCACCAATGATCGAGCAGATCATGATTGCCAATTTCCTCGGCCTTTCGCAGAACTGCCGGCCAATCCAGAAGCGTGAGAGGACTGAGGACGACTTCTACAGGGATCTTGGAAGCTCGCCTTTCGTAAGCTTCACCGCGTGGCTTACAAGCATCAGCCTCAACAAGCAGAAGGAGCGCGCCCTTCCGGCGCGATCCTCCATTCCTTCAAGCTGCAAGCCCGATCAGGCTGCCCGCCTTGCCCGGCCATGAGACTGTGTCGACGCTTCGATGCGGAACTGCTGCAGCAGGCTCATTAGTGTGTCGGCCTCGTCGGCGAGCTGGCGGCTTGCTTGAGTGGTTTCCTCGACCATCGAAGCGTTCTTCTGGGTCATCTGGTCCATGGCATTGACCGAACCGTTGACCTCCTGGAGCGCCGCCGACTGATCCTGGCTCGCCGTGGCAATGGTTTCGACGTGCTTACTGATCGCAATGATCTCCTCGCTGATCGAGGCGAGCACGCTGCCGGTTTTCTGTACCAACGCAGAGCCTGCCGTCACTTCTTGGCTGGACTTCTCGATCAGACCCTTGATCTCGCGGGCGGCATCTGCCGAGCGCTGCGCCAATTCGCGGACTTCCTGTGCGACAACCGCAAAGCCCTTGCCCGCCTCGCCGGCGCGCGCCGCTTCGATACCGGCATTGAGGGCGAGAAGGTTCGTCTGGAAAGCGATGTCGTCGATGACTTCGATGATCTGTTCGATCTGCTGCGAAGCCTGCTCGATGCGCCCCATGGCGGCCACGGCCTCGCTGACGACGACCCCGGAGCTGTCGGCGGTCTTCTTCGTGGCAGTGACCGCGTTGTTTGCTTCGCGAGCGCGCCCCGCAGACGAGCGCACGGTCACAGTGATCTCCTCGACGGCAGCTGCCGTTTCCTCCAAGCTGGCGGCCTGCGCTTCGGTTCGCTTGGAAAGCTCGCCGGCTGATGTCAGCATCGCGCCGCTATTGCGCTGGATGGCATCGGCGTTTTCGCGAATCTGCACGAGGGTATCCTGCAGGCGGACAAGCGATGCGTTGAAATCGACGCGCAACTGTTCCAGCCGGCCAACAAACGGCGTCTCGATCGTCTGTGAGACATCGCCCTTAGCGAGGCGTCCGAGGCCGGCCGCAAGCTGGTTCACAGCAAAGTCGATCTGACCGTCGAGCGAACGCTTATCGGCGTCGTTGCGGGCACGCTCGGCTTCGCTCAGCGCCCGCTGTTCCGCGGCCTGCGCCTCGAGATCCTGCTGGGCGCGGGCGCTGTCGCGGAAGGCGGCCAAAGCACGTCCTATCTCCCCGAATTCGTTCTTCTTTCCGAGGCAGGGGATTGTGCCTTCAAGATTGCCGGCGGAGATCGAATGAACGGTCTGCGTCAGCGCAAACAGCGGCTTTACGCAGGCGCGGATCGCAAAGAAGGCAAGCAGGCCGACAAGCAGCATGACGGCAGCGCCGACGCCGAGAACCATAGTCTGCAGGTGATTGATGCGGGCGAAATAGACTTCCATCGGAATGCCGATGAAGAGGATGCCGATATTGGCGCCGGCGGCACTCTTGACCGGGAAGTAGCCGGTCATGAAATTCCGCCCGAAGAGCTGCGCCGGACCGTAGTAGGCCTTGCCGTTCGCGAGAACCGGCTGCGCGGGATGATCGGCGGCAAGCTTGGTGCCGACAGCGCGGCTGCCATCTTCCTTCTTCACGTTGGTCGAAACGCGGACATAGTCATTGCCCTGCTTCTCAAAGACCGTCGCGACACCGGCGATCGACTGGGCCGTGCGATCGACGAGGGTATGGTCCTTGAATTCGGGAATGCCATCTTCCGTCACGGCGAGAAGCTCATCCCCCGTCACGCCGACAGCCGCGTTCGCATCCGCCGCACCATAGAGTACCGCCATCGTGCGGCTTGCGCCCTTTGCGTCCGAAATGGCGTTTTCCATCACGTATCGGCTAAGATTGTGATATGTGACAGCGACGATCGCCGCGGTGCTGATGGCGAGAAGAGCAAGCGTGATCGCAACCACCTGACGCACGATGGACGTCGAAAAGAATCGCGGCATGAAGACCTCCGGTGAGTACAACCAAGGTAAGAGTAAGAGAAAAGCGTTAAGGATTTTTCTCGCAGTCGGCTTGCCTGATAAGATGTCGCCACTGGCTTGCTGACAGCGCTTTCCTGCCTGCCGGATTGGCCGCACCGGTATGGCCGGTTTGCAACCATAGGAAAAGCGGCTCCGGAGACCGAAGCCGCTTCGCGAATTGCAAGATGGGGCGGAATTTACGCCGCGCGATAGAACGCTGCGTCCGACCCTTCGCCGTCGATCTTGAACTGCTGGACGAGACCGAGAAGCGCATCCGCCTGACCGGCAAGTTCGCGGCTCGCGGCTGTCGTCTCTTCCACCATCGCGGCATTCTGCTGGGTCATCTGGTCCATCTGATTGACGGTCGCATTGACTTCCTGCAGTGCACTCGACTGGTCATGGCTTGCACGGGCGATCATCTCGACATGCTGGCTGATCGTCACGATCTGCGCGCTGATCTTTGCAAGCACGGTACCGGTCTCCTGCACGAACTGCGAGCCTGAGCTGACCTCCGTCGTCGACTTGTTGATCAGGCCCTTGATTTCCTGCGCGGCAGCGGCGGAACGCTGCGCCAGTTCGCGGACTTCCATGGCAACAACTGCAAACCCCTTGCCTGCATCGCCCGCCCGCGCGGCTTCGATACCGGCGTTCAGCGCTAGCAGGTTGGTCTGGAAGGCGATCTCGTCGATGACGCCGATGATCTGTTCGATCTGGCGCGATGCGTCCTCGATGCGGGTCATCGCGTCGATGGCGTTGCTGACGACGGTTGCCGAATCGTCGGCGCTGCGCTTGGCCTCGCGAACGACCTGGTCGGCATCCTTGGCGCGCGCCGCCGACGAACGGACGGTGACGGTGATCTCATCGACAGCGGCCGCCGTTTCCTCGAGAGAAGCCGCCTGATGCTCCGTGCGCTTTGCGAGATCTTCGGCGGACTGAGCCATCTGATTGCCGTTGCCCTGGATCATTTCGACATTGTCGCGGATCTGGCTCATCGTTGCCTGGAGGCGCAGCATCGAGCCGTTGAAATCCTGGCGCAGTTGCTCGAGACGGCCGATGAACGGCGTTTCGATCGTGGTCGAAATGTCGCCCTGCGCCATACGTTCGAGGCCGGCGGCAAGCTCGGTGACGGCAAACTCGATCTGGCGATCCATCTCGCGCTTTTCGGCATCGTTGCGCTGGCGCTCCTGTTCGGCGGCTGCGCGCTCTTCTTCGCTTTCTTCCTCGATGCGGATCTTCGAGAGCGCATTTTCCTTGAAGATGCCGAGGGCGCGGGCCATGTCGCCGATCTCGTCGAACCGCCTCTCACCGGAAATGCTGGTATCTAGCGCACCGTCGGCAATGCGGCGCATGGCGGCAGTGATCTGGCCGATCGGACGCTGCAGCGTCAGCACGAGGGCGAAGCCGCCGACGATCGAGACGAGGATGCCGAGGCCGGTGGTCAGAACGGAGATGCTGTTTGCCTGCGTGCGCTCGGTTCCTGCCGACTGCTTCTGCAGCTCGGCGAAGGTGGTCAGTTGGCCCCAGACGCTATCGAGCTGCTGACGGGCGGCTGCATAGTCAGTGGTACGCTGACCGATCGTGGCGACCAGCTTTTCGCCGTCGCTGTCCATGGAAGCCAGTGCGGGCGACATGGCGGCAACGATGTCTTCGGCGAAGTCCATGCCCTTGGCGCTCGCAAGCAGCGTGTTGAGGTTGGTGCCAAGCGTCGTGATTTCCTGATGCAGGCGAACGCGGTTGTCAGGGTTCGGCTTGGCGGTGAATTCGCCGAGCACCAGCTGCAGCGAATAGATCGAGGTCTCAAGACGGCGAGTGTCTTCGAGAACGGAGTTCGTCTGAGCGATGCGGCCGTCGAGCTCGACGAACGTCGTCGTCGCTTCCCGCATCATCTGCGTAGCCGTCAACTGCGTATAGGTTGACATCTGGCGGAAGCGGGAAACAAGGCGGCCAAGGTTGGCAATCGCTTCATCGGTCGCCGCGTCAGGCGCTGCCGCCTGCGTCTTCAGGTCGTTGATCGTCTGGGCAATCGACTGCGTCATGCTCTTCTGGTTCTGCGGCACAGAGATTTCGATGAGGCGCTGCGCCTTGGCGATCTGCGGGATCGCGTCGGTGACGACCTTCAGCTTGTCGGCAGGAGCCTGCGCCTTGTTGAAGGCAGTCATGACGGAGGCAAGCGTATCGCCACCCTTCAACAGCCGATCGGCGGCGCGGAGCGTCGCGGTGGCCTTGCCTTCGTCGTTGCGGATATTTTCCTGGAGCTGCTGTGCGTCGTAGTTGACATTGAAACGGCTGCTGATCAACGTCTTCTGTGCGTCATCGATCGACTTGCGAAGCGCCATCTCCTGTTCATGAAGAGACCATAGCTTGCCGACGGTATCCGCAATCCCCGCCGTGCCGTCCGACGCGGCCTGCAGGTTCTCGCGGCCACCATTGTCTCCGATCTGGTTCAGGGTGGCTTTCAGCGTATCCCGCTGCGTCTTGATGTCGGTGTAGAGCTTGTCGCGCGCTTCCTGGTTGGTGATCTGCAGGAAATCGCCCATCGAGCCATACAGATCCTTGAAGCCACTTAGCGACTGGAGGACGCTGTTTGAAATCTCCATGCGGCCCTGCAGCAGGCCGGAGGCATAGAGGCCTGTCAGGCCGACGGCGGAAATGGCGACCACGAAAGGCAGGACGAAGATCAAAACCTTGGTCTTGATCTTGAAGCGCGAAAGGATCTTGTCAATAAACATGGCGATACCGGCCTTCCATACACCACTCCTCCCACCGGCTGAAATCGGCGCCGGCCGAGTGCATCGAGCTGATTGTGGGACACTGGGGAACCCGAGGGGTCAGGCGGCAATCATTGCCAAATCATCTCCGGCACAAAAGCGGCGATGCCCAAACATTCGCGGGGAATGTGACAGAAGATGTCTTAATATTCAGATAAGCTGAACCGTTTGAAATCGTGTCTTCCCGCAACATCGATCCGCAAAGCACTTTGCCGCATAAGGACAAAGCGCAAAAAGTATGACGAAAGGGATGTGTCAGAAGACGTGAACGATCAGGATGCTCACAAGTGCCGCCGTTGCACCGGTTGCGAGCATAAGGAAGCGGGTAGTCGCAAGCTTCGTGTCAGGCTTCGCCTGAGCGATTGCGATGGCGCGGGCGCGTCGTGCGTTCCTGTTCATGCAAAGATCCTCACTTCGTTCAAGAACCAACAATCCATCAAAACGGCTTGCCGGTAAAGCGCAATTTAGAAAGCTCTTTCCTAACGGCCATTGGGACACGATGGCGCAACCTTCTTAACGAGTCTTGAATCTCCTGCTCCAGATTCCTGCCTACAAGGATTCACCTGCGGCAAAACCCGAGGCCCAGGCCCATTGGAAATTATAGCCGCCGAGCCATCCCGTCACATCGACGCATTCGCCGATGAAATAGAGGCCGGGTATGCTTTTTGCCTGCATCGTGCGGGAGTCGAGCCCAGCCGTATCTATGCCTCCAAGCGTCACTTCGGCGGTGCGATAGCCTTCCGAGCCGGAGGGCTTGATCTTCCAGTTCTGCACCGCATCGCAGAGACGGATAAGCCCCTTGTCCGAGAGATCGGCCATGTTGCCGGAAATGGCTTCCCGTTCCGTCAGATATTGCGCCAGCCGCTTCGGCAGGATTTCACCGAGCGCCGTCTGGGCCGACTGGCGGCCGTTCGCCTGCTTGGCTTTTTTCAGATGCATTAGAAGGTCGACGTCCGGCTCGATTTCGATCGCGATCTCATCCCCTTCCCGCCAATAGGAGGATATCTGCAGGATTGCCGGGCCGCTAAGGCCGCGGTGGGTAAAGAGCAGGGCCTCGCGGAAGCCGGTTTTTCCATGCCGGATTTCGGACGGCGCCGAGATCCCCGAAAGCGGCGCAATGCTTTCCAATAGGACTGGATCGAGCGTCAGCGGCACGAGACCCGGTCGCGTTTCGACGAGCGCGAGACCGAACAGTTCGGCGATGCGGTAAGCAAAACCCGTCGCACCCATTTTCGGTATCGACTTGCCGCCGGTCGCCACGACGAGCGAGGCGCACTCGTATTCGCCTTCGGACGTCCTGACGCGAAAGCCGTCGCTGTCTTTTTCAACGGCCAGGACTTCGGTCTGCAACCGCAGCTGCACAGCTGCCGCCCGCATCTCCTCGAGCAGCATCCGGATGATGTCCTTGGCACTGTTGTCGCAGAAGAGCTGGCCGAGCGACTTTTCGTGCCAGGCAATTCCGTGGCCCTCGACCATCGCGATGAAATCGGCAGGCGTAAAGCGTGCAAGGGCGGATTTGCAAAAGTGCGGATTGGCGGACAGGAAGTTCTTCGGTCCGGCATGGATATTGGTGAAATTGCAGCGGCCGCCGCCCGAGATGCGGATTTTCTCTCCCGGCGCTTTCGCGTGATCGAGAACGACCACGGAGCGGCCGCGCTGCCCGGCGCGGATGGCGCACATCATTCCGGCGGCGCCTGCGCCTATGACGATCACGTCGCTCTTCAGTCTCAAGCCCATTTCCCTTCTGTGAGTGGCGCCTTCTTTTTCTATCAAATGGCGAAAGTCAACGCTGCTGCCCCTCGCCAATTGCCAAACTCCAGTTATGATGACCTTCCGATCAACCGCGAACATGTGTGTCATGTCACCCAAGAAGACGACGCTGAAACCTGCCAGAAACGTGCCTGCCTCTACGAAAATTCCCCCAGAACCCGGATCTTCGCGCGGTGTGGCCAACTGGAAGGAAGCGGCGCAGTGGCTTCGCGCACGCGGCATCGAGGACATCGAGTGCATCACCCCGGACCTCGCCGGCGTTCCGCGCGGCAAGATGATGCCGACATCAAAATTCACATCCAATACGTCGCTGGCCCTGCCCTCGGCGATCTATCGCCACACGATCTCCGGCGAATATCCCGAGGAGACCGAGAGCTTCCGCTACGAGCCCCGTGACAGCGACCTCAAGCTGATGCCCGATCTTTCGACGCTTTCCGTCGTTCCTTGGGAGACTGATCCGACGGCGCAGGTGATCTGCGATATCGTCAACTCGGAAGGCGAGGAGGTTCCCTATACACCGCGTAACCTCCTCAAGCGGATCATGGGACTTTACGCCGAACGCGGTTGGAAACCGGTCGTCGCGCCGGAGATCGAATTCTATCTCGTGGCCAACAACGACGACCCGGATTATCCGTTGCGCCCGCCGAAGGGCCGATCGGGCCGATCGATCCTCGGCGGCCAGGGTTATTCGATCGCCGGCATCAACGAGTTCGACGAACTGATCGACGATATCTACCATTTTTCCGAGAAACAGGGCCTCGAGATCGATACGCTGATCCATGAGGAAGGCCCAGCGCAGCTCGAGATCAATCTGCGCCACGGCGACCCGATCGAGCTTGCCGACCAGGTCTTCATGTTCAAGCGCACCATCCGCGAGGCTGCGCTGAAACACGATATCTATGCGACGTTCATGGCGAAGCCGATGCAGGGTCAGCCGGGCTCGGCGATGCATATCCATCAGTCGGTCGTCAACATCGAGACCGGCAAAAACGTCTTTTCCAATTCCGACGGATCGGCGTCGAAGGAGTTCTTCCACTTCATCGGCGGCATGCAGAAATATGTGCCGAGCGCACTTGTGATGCTGGCGCCCTACGTCAACTCCTACCGGCGCCTTGCGCCGGACATGTCCTGCCCGGTCAACAACGCCTGGGGTTACGACAACCGCACCACCGCATTCCGCGTGCCGGTTTCCGACCCGCAGGCACGGCGCGTCGAAAACCGGCTGCCGAGTTCCGATGCCAACCCCTATCTGGCCCTGGCTGCTTCGCTGGCATCGGGCCTTCTCGGCATCATGAAGGAGATCGAGCCGACGGCACCGACCGAGGACGCAGCCAATGAAGGGTCGATCGACCTTCCGCGTGGCCTGCTCGAAGCCGTGGCACTCTTGGAAGACGAACCGGCATTCGAGGAGGTGTTCGGCAAGGAATTCATCGGCCTCTATGCAGGCGTGAAGCGGGGAGAGTTCGAAACCTTCATGCAGGTGATCAGCCCCTGGGAACGCGAATTCCTGCTGCTCAACGTGTGAGGAGGCCGCCGCATGACGGTGCAAGAAAACTGGCAGAGCCCCATCGCGCCGGGCGTTTCGTGGTACCAGGCGACGGTGGGCGAGCGGCCGACCTATCCCGAGCTTGACGGATCCAAGACATGCGATGTCGCCATCGTGGGCGGCGGCTATACCGGCTTGCAGGCGGCATACAATCTGGCGAAAGCTGGCGTCTCGGTCGTGCTGATCGATGCCTGCCGTTTCGGCGACGGGGCATCCGGTCGCAACGGCGGGCAGCTCGGCACCGGCCAACGCTGGTGGCCGGAGGAACTGGAGGAGAAGATCGGCTACGAGCGTTCCAAAGCGCTCTTCGATCTTGCGGAGGCTTCCAAGAAACACCTGCTCGATTTTGCGACCGAACATCAGATCGACATCGAATTCATGCCCGGCCAGATGAACGTCTCGCACAAGGAAAGCTACAAGCGCTTCTATTACGAAAATGCCGAGATCGCAGCCCTTCGTTACGATTATCCGCACCTGCGGTTCATGGACAGAGAAGAGACGCAGGAACGCCTCGGCTCCAAACGCTACTACTGCGGCGTGCGCGACACCGGCACCGGCCACATTCATCCGCTGAAGCTGCTGATCGGGCTGGCGCGCGTTGCGGCCAATGCCGGGGCGCAGATTTTCGAGATGACCAAGGCGACCGCAATCGGCCAGGGCGGCGGCAAGGTGACGATCGAAACGCCGAAGGGAACAATTGTCGCCTCCCGCGCGCTGATTGCCTGCAACGGCTATATCGGCAATCTGGAGCCGGTGACGGCAAGCCATGTCATGCCGATCCGCTCCTTCATCGGCGCAACCGTGCCGCTCGACAAATATCCTGCCGTGCTTGCCGGAGGGGAAGCCGTCGCCGACTCGCGTTTCGTCGTGCGTTATTTCCGGAAGTCCAAGGATGGACGGCTGCTTTTCGGCGGGCGGGAAGCCTATACAGCCGACAATCCGCGCGATATCAGCACACATATCCGCCGCCAGATCGCCGAAATCTATCCGGCACTCAGGGACATCGAGATCACGCATGCCTGGGGCGGCAGCGTCGGCATAACGATGCCGCGCCAGCCATTCGTGCGCGAAGTGATGCCGGGCGTCACCTCAATCGGCGGATATTCGGGCCACGGGGTGATGCTGTCAAATTACTGCGGCAAACTTTATGCAGAAACGGTGCTTGGAAAATCCGCCGATCTCGAGCTCTTCAAGGCGCTCGATATTACGGCATTTCCCGGTGGCGCGGCAATGCGCGCGCCGCTGCTATTCCTCGCCTTGTCGTGGTTCGCGCTGCGCGACAAGTTTTAAGGGCGATTGCGGGATTTCCTCCCGGGGCAATTCGCTTTAAAACCGAGACCCGACAGATTCATTGCATCGCACACTGGCTTTTTTAAATCGATTAGATTAAAAGGCCGCAACCAGCCTGATTGAGAGAAGAGCTCATGAGTAGCCAGATCATCCCCGTCGAACCCTTTGATTATGTCGTCTTCGGCGGCAGCGGCGATCTTGCCGAGCGCAAGCTCCTTCCCGCCCTTTATCACCGCCAGATCGAGGGCCAGTTCACCGAGCCGACGCGCATTATCGGCGCTTCTCGCAGCCCGCTTTCCGATGACGAATACCGCAAGTTCGCGCAGGATGCCCTCAAGGAGCATCTGAAGAAGGGCGAGTATGACGAGGCGGAAGTCGAGAAATTCTGCAAGCGCCTCTTTTACGTCTCCGTCGACGCCCGTTCTGACGGCGGCTGGGATCAGCTGAAGAAGCTGCTGGACGAGGGCAAGGACCGCGTCCGCGCCTTCTACCTCGCCGTCGCACCCGGCATCTTTGGCGACATCTCGCAGAAGATCGCCGAACACAAGCTGATCACCAAGTCGACGCGCATCGTCGTCGAAAAGCCGATCGGCCGCGACCTTTCCTCGGCACTGTCGCTCAACGATACGATCGGCCGTGTCTTCAAGGAAGAGCAGATCTTCCGCATCGACCACTATCTCGGCAAGGAAACGGTGCAGAACCTGATGGCGTTGCGCTTTGCGAACGCCCTCTACGAGCCGCTGTGGAACGCCAATTACATCGATCACGTGCAGATCACGGTTGCCGAAGCCGTGGGCCTCGAAGGCCGCGCCGGTTATTACGACACCGCCGGCGCATTGCGCGACATGGTGCAGAACCACATTCTGCAGCTCCTCTGCCTGACCGCCATGGAAGTACCGTCATCGATGGATTCCGAGGCGGTCCGCGACGAAAAGCTGAAGGTCCTGCGTGCCCTGAAGCCGATCGATGCTTCCAACGTCGAGCAGGTCACCGTGCGCGGCCAGTACCGCGCCGGCGCCTCTGGCAGCGGCCCGGTCAAGGGCTACCTCGAAGAGCTCGAAGGCGGCGTTTCGAACACGGAAACCTTCGTTGCCATCAAGGCTGAGATCAACAATTGGCGCTGGGCGGGTGTTCCGTTCTTCATCCGCACCGGCAAGCGCCTTACCGGCCGCATGTCGGAAATCGTCATTACCTTCAAGCCGATCCCGCACGCAATCTTCGACCAGGCAGCCGGCCGCATCAACCAGAACCAGCTCATCATCCGCCTGCAGCCGGACGAAGGCGTCAAGCAGTCGCTGATGATCAAGGATCCCGGCCCGGGCGGCATGCGCCTGCGCAACGTCTCGCTCGATATGAGCTTTGCGTCAGCCTTCAATGTGCGCAATCCGGACGCCTATGAACGTCTGCTGATGGACGTCATCCGCTCCAACCAGACGCTCTTCATGCGCCGCGACGAAGTTGAAGCCGCTTGGCAGTGGGTGGACCCGATGCTCAAAGGTTGGGAAACAACCGGCCAGCTCGTTCAAGGCTATACCGCCGGCACTTGGGGCCCAAGCCAGGCCATCGCGCTCATCGAGCGTGAAGGCCGCACCTGGCACGACAACATCTAGGATCGCGAGCGATGGCAGCAACCTTGCATGCTTTTTCCAATGCAGCGGAACTTGCAAACGGCCTTGCGGACAAGGTCGCGGAGCGGCTTTCTGCAGCGATCACAGCCCGCGCAGCGGCCAGCATCGCCGTTTCCGGCGGCTCCACGCCGAAGGCCTTCTTCCAGGAGCTCTCCGTCCGCGACCTCGACTGGAGCAAGGTGACCGTCACGCTTGTTGACGAGCGCTTCGTTCCCGCCGACAATGAGCGTTCGAACCATCTGCTGGTCGCAAACAATCTGCTGCAGAACAAGGCGAAGGCGGCGCGCTTCCTGCCGCTCTATCAAAAATCAGGCTCTGCCGACGATGCGGCAAAGCTTGCGACTGCCGAAACGAAAGCGATTGGCAACCCGTTCGATGTGGTGATCCTCGGCATGGGCGGCGACGGCCACACGGCATCGTTCTTTCCCGGCGGCGACAACCTTGCCGCCGCGCTCGATCCAGCGACGCCGCGCGGGATCATCACGATGGAAGCGGAAGGCGCCGGCGAACCGCGCCTGACCTTCACCTTCTCCAGCCTTCAGGATGCCGGGCTCCTGGTGCTTCACATCGAAGGCGCGGGTAAGAAAGATACGCTGGCGAAAGCGCAAGAGGCCGGAGAAGAGGCCGAGATGCCGATCCGGGCCGTTCTGCGCCGGGCGGCTTCCCCGGTCGAAATCTACTGGGCGCCGTAAGACCAAGCCTTCGGGCAGCGCCGCCGAACGAAAACTTTTGAGCAACCAAGGCAGGATACCTCCCATGTCCGCTAACGCACGCATTTCCGCGATCACATCCCGCATCGTCGAACGATCAAAGCCGACGCGCGAGCGATATCTGGAACGCCTGCAGGCCGCGACTTCCAAGGGTGTGAGCCGATCGATACTCGGCTGCGCCAACCTCGCCCACGGCTTTGCGATCTGTTCCCCCTCCGAAAAGGACGCACTGGCAGGCGACCGCGTGCCCAATCTCGGCATCATCACCGCCTACAACGATATGCTCTCGGCCCATCAGCCTTTCGAGACCTATCCGGCGATCATCCGCGAAGCTGCGGCGGAAGCTGGGGGCATTGCCCAGGTCGCCGGCGGCGTTCCGGCCATGTGCGACGGCGTCACGCAGGGCCAGCCGGGAATGGAGCTGTCGCTCTTTTCCCGCGACCTGATTGCCATGTCTGCCGGCATCGGTCTGTCGCACAACATGTTCGATGCGGCGCTCTTCCTCGGCGTCTGCGACAAGATTGTGCCGGGCCTCGTGATCGCGGCCCTCTCCTTCGGCCACCTGCCCTCGATTTTCGTGCCGGCGGGGCCGATGACCAGCGGGCTGCCCAACGACGAGAAGTCTCGTGTGCGCCAGCTCTATGCGGAAGGCAAGGTCGGCCGCGCCGAGCTGCTCGAGGCCGAGTCCAAGTCCTATCACGGCCCGGGAACCTGCACCTTCTACGGCACCGCAAACTCCAACCAGATGCTGATGGAGATCATGGGCTTCCATCTGCCCGGCTCGTCCTTCATCAATCCGGGCACGCCGCTGCGCGAAGCGCTGACGCGCGAGGCGGCAAAGCGCGCTCTGGCGATCACCGCGCTCGGCAACGAATTCACGCCGGCCGGCGAAATGATCGACGAACGCTCCATCGTCAACGGCGTCGTCGGCCTGCACGCAACCGGCGGCTCCACGAACCACACGCTGCATCTCGTCGCCATGGCGCGCGCTGCCGGCATCCAGCTCACCTGGCAAGATATTGCCGAACTCTCCGAGGAAATCCCGCTTCTTGCCCGCGTCTATCCGAACGGACTGGCGGATGTGAACCATTTCCACGCCGCAGGCGGCATGGGCTTCCTCATCAAGGAGCTTTTGAAGAAGGGCATGCTGCACAATGACGTGCGCACGGTTGCCGGCCAGGGTCTCGAAGCCTATACGATCGACGTGCGCCTTGGCGACAACGGCACGGTCGTTCGCGAACCGGCACCGGAAAAGAGCCACGATGGCAAGGTGCTCGCCAGCATCGAAACGCCTTTCCAGGCGAATGGCGGCCTGAAGATGCTGCGCGGCAATCTCGGCAAGGCAGTCATCAAGATCTCCGCGGTCAAGCCGGACCGCCACATCATCGAGGCACCGGCGATCGTCTTCCATAGCCAGCAAGAGCTGCAGGACGCCTTCAAGGAAGGCAAGCTCAACCGCGACTTCGTGGCGGTTGTGCGCTTCCAGGGGCCGAAGGCAAACGGCATGCCGGAGCTCCACAAGCTCACGCCGCCGCTCGGCGTACTGCAGGACCGCGGCTTCCACGTCGCCCTGCTCACGGACGGACGCATGTCCGGCGCGTCGGGCAAGGTTCCGGCTGCGATCCATGTCACGCCGGAGGCCGTCGAGGGCGGGCCGATCGCCCGCATACAGGACGGCGACATCATCCGGCTCGATGCGATCCGCGGCACGCTGGAAGTCCTCCTTGATGCCGCCACCCTGGCGGACCGCGAGCCGGTGACGGCCGATCTTTCGGACAATGAATTCGGCATGGGCCGCGAGCTCTTCGCTCCCTTCCGGCGCGCCGTCGGCGCCTCGGACCACGGCGCCAGCGTGCTCTTCCACTGACGCAAAACAGCCCGCGAACGGATCGCGGGCTTGTGCAATTCCAGAAATGTCCGATCAGGCGCGAACGTCTAGAACGTGGTCGCGATGCGCCGGATGCGTGCTGTAGACAAAAATCTTGTTCATTTCCTTCTGCGAAAGCAGGCGCAGGAAGCGGACCTCGATGGTGTTGTTGGTGTTCACCCGCATCAGCATGCAGCCGACCTTGGTGATGCGTGCATCGGGAATATCCAGATAAAACTGCTTCGGCAAGGTGAACTGCGTCAGGATCGCCAGGATCGCGCTGCTCATCGAAATTCGTATGATATCGCAGCGCCGGGACGCCATATGCATGACGCCCTTTTCGGTGTACTCGATCCGCGCAGCGTTCATCGTATCCTCCATTTTGAACCGCTGTTCGCGGTCGTACATGAAGGATTCTTCCTTGTTGAGAAAATGCCCTGCTGGCAATGGATTGGATGCACCCACGACCCTGATTCCCCTTGAAACTATAAGAGGAAAGCTAGCAGCGGATGTTTAACAGAAAGTGATGATCGCTACGTTTCAGGCGCTCACAAAGAACCGCCCCAAAATAGTCTCCTACCTTCCGTAAGTGTGACCTTCGGCATCGAAAAGATGCAGTTTCGAGCGATCAGCAGCGAACCTCATCTTCTGACCTTTCTTGGTGTCGGTGATGCCCGGCAGCTTGACGATGATCGGCTCGCCCGGCACCAGGCCTTCGATATAAAGTAGCGTGACTTCGCCGAGCGCTTCGACGATCGAGACCTCGCCTTCGAAGATGTAGTCGTCGCCACTGGCGATCTGCAGGTCCTCAGGGCGCACGCCGAAACTTGCCGTCTTGCCTTTTTCGGAAGCCGCGGTCGGAATGTCGAGCGTGACCGACCTGCCGCCCTTGAGCGTGATCGTCGTGGCGGCACCGGCATCACTTATGGTAGAGGGGATGATGTTCATGGCCGGAGAGCCGATGAACTTCGCGACGAAGAGGTTTGCCGGACGCTCGTAAAGCTCCAGCGGTGCGCCGACCTGCTCGATATGGCCGGCCGACAGGACGACGATACGGTCGGCAAGCGTCATCGCCTCGACCTGGTCGTGGGTGACGTAAATCATCGTGGTATCGGCCATCTGCTCATTGAGGCGGGCGATCTCGATACGGGTCGCGACGCGCAATGCTGCATCGAGGTTCGACAGCGGCTCGTCGAAGAGGAAGACCTTCGGATCGCGGCAGATGGCGCGGCCGATCGCAACGCGCTGGCGCTGGCCACCGGAGAGCGCCTTCGGCAGGCGGTCGAGATAATTGGTGAGCTGCAGGCTTTCGGCGGCGGCTCTCACGCGACGATCGATCTCCTGCTTGCTCTCGCCGGCGATCTTCATGCCGAAAGCCATGTTGTCGAAGACCGTCATGTGCGGATAAAGCGCGTAGGACTGGAACACCATGGCGATGCCGCGCTTCGACGGCGGGACGTCGTTGACGAGTTGGCCATCGATATACATCTCGCCGCCCGTGATGTTCTCAAGGCCGGCGATCATGCGCAGCAGCGTCGACTTGCCGCAACCCGACGGCCCCACGAAGACGATGAACTCACCCTGGTTGATCTCCAGGTCGATGCCGTGGAGGACATCCACGGAGCCGTAGGATTTACGGATTTCCTTTAGAGTAAGTCCAGTCATTTGATGCTCCCCTCCTGATCCTTAGGCGAGACGGGCGAAATACGCCCCCCAAGCCGGAATATCGATCTTGTCGCCGTAGTTGTTGCTGGTGAAACCGTGTCCCGTCAATGCCTGCCATTCTCCCATCGGCAAGCTGACGTTGATTTCCACCGGGCTCATGTTGAAAATGCAGAGCAATTGCTCGTTGCCGTATATGCGCGTGAAGACAAGCGCATCGCCTTGCGGCTGCTCGAATTCGATCTCGCCCTTGGCAAACGCCGGATACTGCTTGCGAAAGGCGAGGAAGCGGCGGTAGTGCTCGAGCACGGAATTCTCGTCGCCCTGCTGCACGCTGACGGCGCGCAGGATATGCTCGACCGGCACCGGCAGCCACGGCGTGACGGTCGAGAAGCCACCTTGGGAAACCTGCGAGTCCCAGACCATAGGCGTGCGGCAGCCGTCACGTCCCTTATACTCCGGCCAGAACTGGATGCCGTATGGATCCTGCAGGTCCTGGTAGGCAAGATCGGCTTCGGTCAGGCCGAGCTCCTCACCCTGATAAAGGCAGACGGAGCCACGCAGGGTCATCAGCAGCGAGGCATACTGCTTGGCGAATGCGTCATGATCGGCGACGAGCGAACCCCAGCGGCTGACATGACGCATGACGTCGTGATTGGAGAATGCCCAGCAGGCCCAACCATCAGGCGCTGCGGCGGCGAAATCTTCCATCACTTCTTCGACACGCTCAGGCGAAAGCGGATCGGGGGCGAGAAACTCGAAGGCATAGCACATATGCATCTTGTCGTTTCCGGAGGTGTATTCGCCGACGATCTCCAGGCCGCGCTGGCTGTCACCCACTTCGCCGACGGCCGCGATTGCCGGAAACTCTTCCAGAACCGCGCGGAAGCGCTTCAGGAACTCCAGGTTCTCCGGCCGGTTCTTGTCGTAGATGTGTTCCTGGAAATTATAGGGGTTCACCGCCGGCGCGGTCGAAGCGTTGCGGCGGGCGGGCGGCAGCGCCGGATTGTCGCGCAGCTGCTGGTCGTGGAAATAGAAATTGATCGTGTCGAGACGGAAGCCGTCGACGCCGCGCGTCAGCCAGAAGCGGACAACATTGAGCAACCGGTCCTGTACTTCCGGATTGTGCAGGTTCATGTCGGGCTGCGAGGTCAGGAAATTGTGCAGATAATACTGCATGCGTCGCGGATCCCACGCCCATGCCGAGCCGCCGAAAATCGACAGCCAGTTGTTCGGCGGCGCGCCATCCGGCTTTGCATCCGCCCAGACATACCAATCCGCCTTTGCGTTCGTCTTGCTGGAACGGCTTTCGGCAAACCAGGGGTGCTGGTCAGAGCTGTGCGAGATGACGAGGTCGATCATCACCTTGATGCCGAGGCGATGGGCCTCGGCAATCATCGTGTCGAAATCCACCAGCGTGCCGAAGATCGAATCGACGTTCTCGTAGTCCGAAACGTCGTAGCCGAAATCGCGCATCGGCGAGGTGAAGAAGGGCGAAATCCAGATCGCGTCGGCACCGAGGCTTGCTACATACGGCAGGCGGGCGGTGATGCCCTTCAGATCGCCGATGCCGTCGCCGTTTGAATCTTGAAAGGAGCGCGGGTAGATCTGATAGATTACCGCACCGCGCCACCAGTCCTTGTCGACCGTCAAAGTGGTTTGAGATGCTATGCTCATGTCTGTTCCTGCGGGATGTGTCGTGTTGGGATGATGATCAGCCCCCCTTGACCGAACCGGCGAGCAGGCCGCGCACCAGATAGCGCTGCAGCCCGAAGAAGACGAGCAGCGGTATGATGATGGTGACGAAGGCCGAAGCCGTTAGGATTTCCCAATTGCCGCCGCGCGAGCCGAGCAGCGCGTTCAGCGCGCCGGTCAGCACGAGGTGCTGCCTGTCGGTGCCGAGGAAGACCATGGCAACAAGCAGGTCGTTCCACACCCAGAGGAACTGGAAGATCGCGAAGGATGCAAGTGCGGGGAAAGAAAGAGGCAAAACGATGCGGACGAAGATTTCGAAATCGCTTGCGCCATCGACACGCGCGGATTCGATAATCTCCTTTGGTAGCCCTGCGATATAGGCCCGCAGCAGGTAGATGGCCAGCGGCATCCCGAAAGCCGTGTGCGCCAGCCAGATACCGAGATAGGTCTTGGACGGCGCATCGAAAGCCGCACCAACCATATTGTAGAGGCGCAGCAGCGGGATCAGCGACATCTGCAGCGGCACGACGATGAGGCCGACGACCAGCGCGATCAACAGTGCGCGGCCCGGGAACTCCATCCAGCTCAAGGCGTAGGCTGCAAAGGCAGCTATGAGGATCGGAATGATGGTCGCCGGGATCGTCACCGTCAGCGAATTGATGAAGGATTGGCCGATGCCCTCGCCCGTCAAAACCGTCCGGTAGTTCTGCAGCGTGAATTCCGGCGGCGTTGCGATCGAAACGTAGACGCGCCGGCCGCCGTCGTCCGGGCCGAAGGGGGCGCTCTTTATGTAGCGGTAACTGCCGTCGCTGTTGACGAGCAGCGAGACGCCGTCGCCGAGGTCAGCGGTCTCACCAGCGCTGTAGGCAGCGGGCTGCTGGACACGCGTGCCGAAGGCTCTGACCGAACGTCCTTCCTGGCCTTCCAGGACATTGCCGGCGATCACATAGGTCGCGCCCTCCTGCTTCTGCTGGTCGGGTTGTCCAAGGCGGGATGCCACGGTACGGGAGGAGCCGGCGAAGGCTGTCCACCAGCCGGAGACGACGAGCTGATCCTTGTCTCGCAGCGCGCTGATGAAGATGCCGAGCGTCGGAATAAGCCACACGATCACGATGACCAGAACGACGAAGTGGACAAAAAGGCGAGCGGGGCCAATCTTGAAGAAATCTCTGGCAAGCGTCATCTCAATGGCCCCCCAGCTCGCGATTGGCGCGGCGGACGTTCCAGACCATGATCGGCGTCACGGCCAGCATGATGATGAGGGCGATGACGGCGCTTCGGCCGGAATCGCCGCCTCCGCGGAACATCCAGTTGAACATCAGGTTGGCAAGAACCATCGAGTTCCATTGACCGTTGGTCATGGTCAGAACGATGTCGAAAACCTTCAGTACGAGAATAGTGATGGTGGTCCACACGACGGCGATCGACCCCCAGACCTGCGGCACCATGATGCGCCAGAAGATTTGCCAGCCGTTGGCGCCGTCGATGACAGCGGCCTCGATGGTTTCTTCCGGAATACCGCGCAGCGCTGCGGAGAGGATGACCATGGCAAATCCTGTCTGGATCCAGATCAAGATCACCATGAGGAAGAAGTTGTTCCAGAAGGGCACCGAAATCCACACCTGCGGTGTGCCACCGAAAAGCTGCACGATCGCGTTCAAGAGCCCGATCTGGGTGTCGTTGCCGCCGCGAAACTCGTAGATGAACTTCCAGATGACGGATGCGCCGACGAAGGAGATCGCCATCGGCATGAAGACGATGCTCTTGGCGATGTTGCCCCACCAGATGCGGTCGGTCATCACTGCGATGACCAGGCCGAAGAACGTGCAGGCCGCCGGAACGACGGCGAGCCAGAGAATATTATTAAAGATGGATTGGCGGAATTCACGATCGCCGAAAGCCCACTGGTAATTTGCAAATCCGACGAACTGCTCACCGGAGCGATCGTGGAAGGAGAGGATTAAGGTCGCCACGACGGGGTAGACAAGATAGACGATCAGCAAAAACAGTGCCGGCCCGAGAAAGAGCCAGGGGCGGATCATCGCGCGGCGGTTCAGATTGCGCGCCGCGGAACGAATGTCGCCATCCTTCACGGGTAGCGCCAGATCCAGAATCTTGTTCGAAAAATAAAAATAGGCCGAGCAGGCGAATACCGCCACCACCACAACGCCCAACGCGGAAACTATCTGCGACAGCATTCGTCCCTCCCCGTGCTACCCTTGCCTATGTTGAAGGGTCGACACCCGTTACCGTCAACTTCTTTATGCGTTTGATCACAGCATCCGGCGTTGACCGGGCCTGCCGGTCCGGTCATTCGTGCCAGCAATGCCGCGGGTTTCCCGCGGCACCGGCTATCGCGATTACTTGATGGCGTCCCAGGCGGACTGGATTTCCTTGCCGGTGTCTTCCGCAGACTTGCCGCCGACGAAATCGACCATGCCGGTCCAGAAGGCGCCCGCGCCGATCTTGCCGGGCATCAGGTCCGAACCGTCGAAGCGGAAGGTCGTGGCCGTCGTCAAGATCTCGCCTTCCCGCTTCATCTGCTCGTTGGCATAGGCGGCGGTGTTCACACCCTTGTATGGCGTCAGGAAGCTCGACTGCGCCATCCAGACCTCGTGCGCGATCGGCGTCTTCAGGAATTCGACGAAAGCGCGGGCGGCCTTCGAATCCTTGGTGATCGAGACGAGCGTGCCGGCACCGAGAACCGGCTTGCCGAGGTCGGCATGCGCCGCATAGGTCGGCATATAGAAGAAGTCGGCGTCCTGACCGAGCTTCGTGCCTTCGGGGAAGAAGGACGGGATGAACGAAGCCTGATGGTGCAGGTAGCACTTCGGCGGAACCGCAAAGAGACCCTTCGGGCTGTCGCGGAAGTCGGTCGAGGCAACGGCGGCAGCACCGCCATCGACATAGCTCTCGTTCTTGGCGAACTTGCCGAATTCATCGATCGCGGCAACGACGGCCGGGTCGGTGAATTTCACTTCGTTCGTGGTCCACTTGTCATAGACATCCGGCTTGTTCATGCGCAGCATGATGTCTTCGATCCAGTCGGTCGCAGGCCAGCCGGTCGCGCCGCCGGAGCCGAGGCCGATGCACCATGGAACGCCGCCGTCCTTGACGATCTGGTCCGTCAGGGCATGGAGCTCTTCCATCGTGGTCGGAACCTTATATCCAGCTTCCTTGAAGTTTTCCGGAACATACCAGACAAGTGACTTCACGTCGGCCTTGTAAGGGAATGCATAGTAGCCGTCCTTGCCGTCCTTGCCCTTGTAGGTGCCGTAGCCGACCCAGCTGTCGCCCGCGCCGTAATTGTCCTTCACCCACTTGGAATTCTCCTCGCCAAGCGGCGTCAGGAGCCCCTTGCTGGCGAGGTCGGCCAGGAGGCCGGGCTGCGGCAGGATCGCGACGTTCGGAGGCGAGCCCGCCTGCGTATCGATAACGATCTGTTGTTCGTAGTTCTCGGAGGATGAATAGGTGGCATCGACGCCCGTCGCCTCGGTGAAATAAGCAAGAATGCTGCGGAAGAAGGCCTCGTCCTCACCGCGCCACGGCCCGAAGATTGTCAGCGGCTCGCCTTTCAAATCGGCGTGAGCTGCCTTGAACTCGTCATAGCTCTTCCAGTTGAACTTCGTATCCTGACCTGGAGGAAACTTCAGATCGGCAGCGGAAGCTGCCCCGGCAAACAGCGCCGTTACGGCAACGCCCATCAAAAGAATTTTCTTCATGTGATCAACCTCCCATCACAATCCCAACGGCGCTTCCCAACCTCCCGAGGGCAAATTTCAAAGCGCTTTGACACTCATTTCACTTTCGGGAGAAAAGAGTCAAGCCATTTCAAAAATACCGCGAAACGAGACGCTTGCATTGCCCATTGCAGCGGCACCTGGAGGTGAATATGGAGCGATTTTTCTTGAGTCAAGCGCCGGACTTGCTACATAATTGAAAGCGCTTTGGACACAGGGACGCGTGTGTTGAGGGCGCTGAGGAGGAAACGCGGCAGGTGAATCTCAAACAGCTCTCGCAATTGCTTGGTCTTTCGCAGACGACCGTCAGCCGTGCACTCAATGGCTATCCTGAAGTCAACGAGGCGACGCGCGAACGTGTGCTTCGCGCCGTCAAGGAAACGGGATACCGGCCGAACAAGGCGGCTCAGCGTCTCGCGACGGGCAAGGCGGGTTCGATCGGACTAGTGATGCCGATGGCGCCTGGCCATCAATCGGATATACATTTTGGTGAGTTCCTGGCCGGCCTCGGAGAGGAGGCCGTTCGGCAGGACTTCCATCTCGTCATCATGCCATCGGACCCCGACGATGAAGTGGCTGCACTTCGCCGCCTCGCGATCAGCGGCAATGTCGATGCGCTTTTCGTTGCCTCTATGCGCGCTCACGACCCGCGCCTGGCGATGCTGAAATCGCTGGCGATGCCGTTCATCGTGCATGGCCGCTCGTTCGGGTCGGAGCCGGATTATCCCTATCTCGATATCGACAACGAAACCGCCTTTTACGATGCGGCGAAACTCCTGTTGCAGCTCGGCCATACGCGATTCGCGCTGATGAACGGCCCGGCGCATCTCGACTTTGCGATCCGCCGGAAAAACGGCGTGGTCGCCGCCTTGTCGGAACGGGGACTGACGCTTTCCAAAAACTGCGTCAGTCACTCACTGATGACCGACGAGCAAGGCCTGATCGCGATGGAGCAGTTTCTGCAGATGCCGGAGCGTCCGACCGCCGTCCTCTGTTCCAGCACCGTGCTCGCACTCGGCGCGATCCGCGCCCTGAACCAGGCCGGCCTGAAGCTCGGTGAGGATATCTCGCTCATCGCCCATGACGACGAGCTGCCGCTTCTGAAACCGGAGAATTTTTCGGTCCCGCTGACGACAACGCGCTCGTCTCTTCGTGCCGCCGGCGCCCGGATTGCGCAGCGCCTGATCGGCACCGTCAAAGAGATCGGCTCCTATCCGGAGCACGAGCTGTGGAAAGCGGAGCTGATCGTCAGGGCCTCGACCGGCCCCGAACCGCGATAGGCCTCAAAACTTCGGCGGCGTCTGGCCGGCGGCGCGATGCGCGGCAATGACGGTATTGGCCATCAGCATGGCGATCGTCATCGGGCCGACGCCACCTGGAACCGGGGTGATTACCGCGGCGACATTCGATGCTTCCTCGAAGGCGACGTCGCCGACCAGCCGTGTTTTGGCCTCGCCCCTTTCCGGTGCGGCGATGCGATTGATGCCGACATCGATGACGGTGGCGCCGGGCTTCACCCAATCGGCCTTGACCATCTGCGGGCGGCCGACGGCCGCCACCAGGATATCGGCGTTGCGGCAGACGGCGGGTAGATCCTTGGTGCGCGAATGGGCAATTGTCACCGTGGCATTGGCATTGAGCAGCAACTGCGCCATCGGCTTGCCAAAGAGGTTCGATCGGCCGATGACGACTGCGTTCAGCCCAGACAAGTCCTCGCCATGCATTCGGCGGACGAAAACCATGGCACCGGCCGGCGTGCAGGAGACGAGGCCGGTTTCAAGGTCGCCAGTCGCAAGCTTGCCGGCATTGACGACGTGCAACCCGTCGACATCCTTTTCCGGAAGGATCGACTGGATGATCGGCTCGCTGTTTAGATGCTTCGGCAGCGGCAGCTGTACGAGGATGCCATGGATCGAGGGATCGGCGTTGAGTGACGAAACGAGCCCGGCAAGCTCTTCCTGCGTCGTGTCGGCCGACAGGGTGTGCTGTACCGACTTGAAGCCGCATTCCTTGGCCATTTTGCTCTTTGAATTGACATAAGCATGGCTTGCCGGATCGTCGCCGACGATCACAACGGCAAGGCCCGTCTTCACGCCGCTCTGCTTTTCCAGCGAAGCCGTCGCCATCTTTACTGTTTCGATTATCGAAGCGGCTACCTGCTTGCCATCGATCACTGTCGTCACGCGATTCTCCTGCACTGCCTCACGCGCAAGCTAGGCTCTCGCCAGCTGCGCCGTTTGCCTCAGAACGCCGTATCCTGTTTAAAAGCGGCAAATGCAAGAGCAATGATGCCGCGGCCGAGATCAACGATGGCCGGCGCCGTGGGATTGCAGCCTGTCGCGCAGGCCGGCGAGCCGATCGCGCAGCAGTTCGAGTTCGCCGGCTGCCACCTCCGGCTGTTCCGGGACCGTTAGCGTTTCCGCGGCACGTGCGGGACGCTGTCGCAAGAAGCGCAAACCAAGCATGCCTGCAAGACCGATCGCCATTGCGAGTGCAGCGCCGACGGCAGAGCGAACCGGCAGTCCGGGTCCGGCGGCAACGGCAGTGGTCTTTATCGGTTTGGCAGCAGTGATCGAAGCGGCGATGGAAGCCGTCGCCGTAACGGCATCTGCCATACGCGATCTCGCCGCCTCTGTCTTGTCGCGCAGTTCGGTCAGTTTGGCGAGATCTACACCGGTGTCCCGGCTCTGTGCGATCAGCGTGTTGCGCTGATCGTTCAGCGTCTTTCGTGCTTCTGCGGCTGCCTTAAGAGCGGCATTTGCGTCTTGGGACTGGCGAGCCAACTCCTTCGCAACCTTGTCCTTCAGGCCGTCAACGACAGCCTGCTGTCCGAGACGGCGCGGATGGCGCGGACCGAGCTCGTTCGAAAGCAGCGACAGCGTCGCCTTCTCGGTGACGTATTTGTCGCGCGCGTCCTGCAGCGCAGGCGAGATCGCTTCGAGCGGCAAGGAACCGCTCAGCACATCGCCGGGCTTGGCCGCCTTGAGACGATCGGTCTCTTGCTTGGCAAGCGTGATCCGCTGCTCGGCGATCTTGAGATCGGCGTCAAGCTGGTTGATGCGCTGCTGAAGATCACTTGCGACTTTGACATTGCCTTCGCCGCTGCTTGCGGTGAAGGCGGCCAGCTGCGCCTTCACATCCTCATAGGCCTTGCGCAACCCGGCGCCCGCCTCCGCCGATGCAGGAGGGCCGCTGGACGTCAGCATATCGGAAAGCCAGGAAGCGATATGCAAAGACTTCGCGCCGTCGGACGTCGTGACTTTCAGACGGACTGTGCCCTGCGTTCCATCCGCATTGGCCTCGACCATTCCTGCAAGCGCCGCTTCCGCGCGCGAGGCCGCATCGGCCGCTGCACCACTGCCCGAAAGGAGATCGAGTGCTACACCGATCGTGGATTGGCCGCCGGTGAACTCGGGATCGCGATCGAGCTTCAACGCCCCAACGGCGGCAGACATGGTGCGGCCGGAAAGCAGGCGTTTCACGGCTGCCGCGGTCACGGCGCCGCGCTCGGCTTTGGCCGCCTGCACATGAAATGCCGCCTCCGCCGCGTAATGCGCGGGTTCGGCCGGCATCAGCAAGGGGACGCCTGCGCCCACCAAGGCAGTAACGGCGATTGTGCCTATCAGCTTCGCCAAACTGCGGCGGCGGACGGGACGAGCGCTGAGATCTGCTAAATCTACCTGCCGGGCCTTTACAGGCGCCGCCAGTCTATACTGCGGCGGCTCTGGAGGACGGACATCGTTTGCGGCACGCAGCCGTGTTTCGAGGATTGTCTCGATGCGATCGACCAGGTGCGGCGGTTCGGGCGGTGCGCTCCGCTGCAGGCGCTGCTCTTCGAGTGCTTTTCCGATCACCCTCAGCAGTTCGGCCTCCGAAGGGCGAACGGGCAGGATTTCGAGATTTCGGCCACGTGCATCGACTTGCGCCGCCGTTGCCAGTCGGCGCCTGTCAATGCTGCCTTTTAACCTGCTGTCATACATGACGCCATATCTCATGCGCACGAGCCGAGCCGCCCGTAGGAAGCGGATGATTAAGGCACTCTAAATTTTCATGGCAAAGAAATGGTTAACTGCGTGAGGCAAGAAACACGGTCTCAGCGAACCGCCTCGCTCTGTTCCTGCGGTAACGGCAAGGGAACACTGTTGTTGCCCGCCTGCCTAAGGATGCGCTTGCGGCGATTGAAGCGGTATTGCATCACGTAAAACAGAAAGACCGGGATGCCGAGCACATAGCGCCGCCAGAGACGGGCCGGTTCCTGCAGCATCCGGTAGGCCCATTCCAGCCGTATCATGCGAACGGTTTCCGGAGCGCGAGGAACAACTCCGGAGATAAAATCGAAGAGCGCCCCGACGGTCAGGACAAGCCGGGCATGGTCGGGGCGAATGTGATGATGCGCCCACTTCTCCTGCAGCGGCGTTCCCATGCCAATGATCAGGATGTCGAGGGCCTGGCGCTCAACCTCGTCAATGAGCTCCGTCGGGTTCTCCTTGTCGAAATAACCGTCCGAAATGACGATGAACTCGTGCCAGGGCGCATGCTTGCGGAAGTTCGCTGCGGCTTTTTCGACGACTTCGCGCCTGCCGCCGATCAGGCCGACACGGCGCGGATTTTCCATGTAAGTCAGAAACGCGGGGACGAAGTCGGTGCCATTGAGATTGGCAGGAAACGGCGCCCCATGCGCTATCTTGGAAGCGATGTTCAGGCCGATGCCGTCCGGCAGGACGAGATTTTGCAGGAGGATATCCCGGTATTCGCTATCGCGCAGCGTCATCAGCATGTTGTGAGCGTTGACGAAGGAAATGACGGTCTGGCCGACAGGAAAGGAGGCAAGCTCGTTGATAAAGACGAGCGCGTCGTCCCATCCGAGGTCGCACACCGGCACGTCGAAGATCGTGCGGCGCGATGCGAGAACCGCGAAATTCGCGATCAGGTTCATTCCAACCTCCAGCCAGGGTGCTTCACGCACCCGACATCCCGGAAAACACAAGATACATTCCGCACCAGCAGGTTTTTACGAACCGGCAGCACCCGCCCGCCTGCAGCAAGTCCCGAATGCTGCATCAGGGATATGAAGCGAGCTATAGCAGGTGGGTTTCAAACAACTCTTAGAAAAGTCGTTCGAATTCCGCCGCCGCTTTCAAGGCTTTGTTAAGCTTGTGCGCCAAAGCAAAACTGTACCGGAGCGCCATTGATGCTGACGATCAACGCTTCGGCTGCGGCTTTTCGATCCCCGGAATGCCGCTGATCTGCTCGACGAGGAAGTCGACCAGCAGCCGGACCCGGGCAACGCCGGCGCGTTCGGGGACGATCAGCATGCTGAGCGGGACAGGCGGCAGCGAATAGTCCGCCAGGATCACCTCAAGCTTGGCAGCCGTCAGGAGATCGTCGACAAGCCATTGATGGGTAGGTGCGATGCCGCGCCCGGCGACAATGGCCTCGCGGGCAGCAAGCCCATGGTCGACCCGAAAGCGCCCTTCAAAGGGCACGGCATAGTTTTCGCCGCTCGGCCCTCGCAAAGCGAGCATGTCGCTTCCTGCGACGTTCGACATGCGGATGCCTTCATGACCGAGCAAATCCTGCGGGGCAGCAGGCCTCCCCCGCGCTGCAAGATAGTCCGGCGATGCGACCAGCAGACGCCTTGACTGGCCGAGCGCCCGAAGCTTCATTGAACTGTCGGTGAGCGGGCCCAAGCGAAGCGCGATATCGACGCCTTCCCGCACAAGGTCGACCCGCTCATCGGTAAGGCTGAGGTCGACTCCGATATCGGGATAGCGGTCCTGAAACGCAAAGATCAGCCGGCTGACGTGCAGAACCCCAAAAGCCGCGGTACAGGATATCCGGATCGTGCCGGCCGGCGCACCGCGCGTGCCCCGCGCCTCATCGCCGGCCTGTTCGACAAGGCGCAGGATCTGGACGCTGTTGGCATAATATCGGCTACCTTCATCGGTCAGCGCGACACGCCGGGTGGTCCTGGTCAGCAGAGGCACGCCGACGGCTTCCTCAAGCTCCCGCAAATGCCGTGTGACCGTCGACTGACCGATTCCGAACTCGCGCGCAACCGCCGACAGGCTGCCGCGTTCGGCAACGCGGACGAAGGTTCGCATACGTTCCAGCGTAATGTCTGAATTATCCATTATTCGGCATAATCTTATGCATTACATACATCTAGTGGATGTTTTAAAACCTGTCTACCTATGGGTCAGTTCTCACCCTCAAAGGATCACTGACCATGAAGGTTCTGCTTGTCTTCGCCCATCCCGAACCGCGCTCGCTCAATGGGGCACTGCGAGACGTTGCCATCAAGGAGCTCGAGGCCCAGGGCCATGAGGTGCGCGTGTCCGACCTGTATGCCGAGGGCTGGAAATCCGAGATCGACCGTGCCGACTTTCCGTCGCTGGCAACCGGTACGCGCTTCATACCTGTCGCTGCATCCAAGAGAGCGTTCGAAACTGGTGCGCTGACCGAGGATGTCCAAACCGAGATCGACAAGCTCCTGTGGGCCGATATGCTGATCCTCCAGTTTCCGCTTTGGTGGTTCAGCATGCCGGCAATTCTCAAGGGCTGGGTCGAGCGGGTCTTTGCCTATGGGTTCGCCTACGGCGTCGGCGAGCACAGCGACAAGCGATGGGGCGACCGCTATGGCGAAGGAGCTCTGGCCGGCAAGCGGGCCATGTTGATTGTGACTGCCGGCGGCTGGGAGGAACATTACTCGACCCGCGGGGTCAACGGACCGATCGACGACCTGCTCTTCCCGATCAATCATGGAATCCTCTACTACCCGGGCTATGACGTTCTTCCGCCTTTCGTGGCTTACAGGGTCGACGGTCTGGATGAAGCCGGCTTCGAATTCGCAGCCGAGCGCCTGCGTGAGAGGATGCGCACGCTCGAGTCCACCCCAGCTATCCCCTATCGTCAGCAGAATGGCGGAGACTATCTGATCCCCGCCATGCAGCTACGCCCTGAGCTCGGCGAACCGGGCGCAACCGGCTTTGCGCTTCACCTTTACGGCGCAGACGATGCCGGCGAAACTAGTGAGCAGCGCTCGCAGCTTCAGGTGGCGGGGGCTCGATGATCTTGACCGGATCGGCCGTTTTCTTCTGTTGGCCGGAGGCGTTGGCTTTCACGTCTTCCTTGGAAAGGTAGTCGAGCTGCTCCAGCATGACCTCGGTAACATATTCGCCGCCGAGTTTCTCGTTCATGCCTTTCTTGATCGCGTCGCGGAAGGCCTGCGGGTCGAAGGATTTCAGCTTGCTGATATCGACCATCTTATTGCCGACGAGCAGGGTGAAAAGCTCGTCGGTGGTCATTTCGGTGAGAGGCAGGGTCATACCCTTCACCGTGTCCTTGTTCATCATGAAGGACACGCGGCCGAGGAAGTAGCCGGTCACCGCGCCGTCGCCGATGATCGGTACGGTGATTGTCTCGCCCTTCACAAGCTCAAGCTGGCTCTGCTTCGAACCATCAGCCGGCGGGGCCGGCGCTGTCGCAAGCTTCACGGAGAAATAGACCGAAGCAAGCGTGATGGCGCAGACCCAGATGCCTGTCAGGACGAGCTTCACCATCCGGCATCACGCGCGACGAACTGTTCCTGGGAGTAGGTGCCGTCGGCATCCGCATCCTGAACGGCATTCTTCAACAGGTCGGCAACCGCACGAACGGCTTCGAGATGTGCCTCAACGCGCCGCGCGTTCAGCGTCAGCTTCTGCTTCAGCCCGTGAAGCTGTTCCAGATGCGACGCAGCAAGCTCGGCCGGATCCGTATCACGGAAGAGCATCGACAGTTCATAGAGGCAGCGGCTCTTATGCGCATTCGAGACCTTGAGATCGAACTGCGGGTCGCTGCCGATCCGCGTGTTCTCGTTGTCAATGATCATTTCCAGGCGGCCGAGGACCGACTTGATACGATATTCGTTCGAGATGATTTCCATTTTATCCTCGGTTATGCTTCATCATTGATCTTGGCATCCGCCGTTGGCGTGCCGAATGTCTTGCGCTGGAATTCGTCGATCATGCTGAAGGCGACCTTGCGGTCATCCTGGTCCGCCGACGCGTTCACGATGGCGCCTTCCTTCTTGCGAAGCGCTTCGTGATACATCTGCTTGGCTATGCCGACGCCATCACCTTCGGAGATGACGTTGCCAAGCTGCTCGGCCATCATGCCCTTCCAGATGTCGCCGGTAGCGCCCTTGCCGTAGATCTGTTCGCTGTCGCTCGGCAGCATGTTCTTGATGAAATTCTGAAGCACCATGGCCTCGAACTTCCGGTAGGTTTCCGGAATCTCTTCAGTCTTGGCGCGATTCTTGACGTTGTCGAGGCCGGTGGCGCTGTCAAGCACGTCGACCTTGGCAGAAAAGCCATCGCCGTTTTCGGCAAGGCCCGTAGCCCGAAAGGCCGCGCGGCTCGCTTTCAATTTCTCCTGGGCCACCTGAACCTCCATCGGGTCGGCGGCTTTGACAACATCCAGGACCAGATCACTCGGGGGTGAAATAGCCAATGTCACAATCCTCTAAATTAAGTTGTGGGGATTATGGTTTTTGAAGCTTGCTGGAGGCTGGTGTTGCAAATTTCTGATCGATGACATCGTAGACGGCGTTGTCATCTGCCTGGCGCCGTTCGGCTTCAAGGGCTTCCTTCATGCCCTCTGCCAGCCGGTCGCCCTTGGCCCGCTCGCGCTGCAGGCGCATCTCGTGCAGCTGCTCCATGCCGGTCAGCTGCTTGTCCTTGGTGCTCAGCCGCTCGAACCGGTCGGCATAGCTTTGCGAAAACGCACGATGGACCGGATCCATGGAGCCGAGCGCCATGACGACATTGTCGATCGACTGGTTGACCTCGGCGCGCTGGCGGCTCGTTTCGGCAAGGTCGTACTGCGCCATCTGCTCCAGATGCCGCTGGACTGCGACAAGCCGCTTCAGTTTTTCCGAACGGGTCTTCTCCGCCATCCGCTATCTTCCGATAAACACGCTTGGGAAAGATTGTGCATACTGGCTGATCAAGGCAGCAACCGAGAAATAGAACAGGAATAAGCCGCCAAGCAGCATGTAGGGCGTCGAGATGAAGTACACCGGAATTTGCGGCGCCAGCTTGTTGATGAAGCCGATCGAGACGTTGAACATCATGCTGTAGATGAGGAAAGGGCTTGCGAGCCGTAGCATGATGTAGGTGGTCGATTGCAGCGTATCGGTGAGCGAAATCAGATTGGCGCGCATATCGGCAATGCCGCCGAAGGGCATCGTAGTGTAGGAATCGATCAGCGCCCGGAACACGATGTGATGGAAGTCCATCATGAAGAGGATCATCATTCCGGCAAAGGTGATGAAACCGGAGAGACTTGTTTCCACCGAATCCTCGATGACATCTGCCGCACCCGGTGAGGTGTATCCGACCATCATGGCGATGATGCTGGCGGCGAATTGGAAGCCCAGCGTGTAGAGCCGCGCCAGCAAGCCGTACATGACGCCGATCAGCGATTCGCTGACGATGAGCCCGATATAGGTCGCGCCGGTGTTGCTGACGGCCGGATAAACCGTATCCCAAAGAACCGGCAGCATGGCGATCGAAAGGCCGCCGGCCACAAAGACCCTCAGCAGTTCCGGCACGCGCGCCGAAGAAAAGCCTGGCATTGCAAGGACACAGCCGCCGATCCGGCAGAAAACCAGGAAGAGCGCCAGAACAGTCCCTTGCGGGTCGGAAATCATGAAATAGAGCCCAAAATCTTTATCTCGATGCCCTTGGCCAGTTCGACGTGCGAAAGAACCGGAAGCGTGGCGAACAGCCGTTCGATGATCATGCGCACATAGGAGCGTGTTTCCGGCGATGTGACAAGGGCGAATGGCAAGCCGCGGTCCATGAATTCACGGATAACCTTCGTTGCCTGCTCGCTGAACTCCTCAAGGCTACGCGGGTCGATGTCGAATTCGACGACCTCGCCCTTGTTGTCGCGCTTGAGCGCCTGGTGGAAGGCCATGTCCCACTTGCTGCCGAGCCGTAGGACGCGCAGCACGCCATTGTCCGCCAGGTCACCGCAGAGCTGTTGCGCCATGCGGATCCGTACATGCTCGACGATCTGCTCGGTCTTGCGCACATGTGGCGCGAGCTCGGCCACGGCTTCCAGGATCAGATGCAGGTTGCGGATCGAAACGCGCTCGGCAAGCAGCAGCTTGAGGACGGCCTGCAGGCCTGAATAGGACATATGCGATGTGCAGATCTCGTCTGCGAGCTTCTTGTATTCGGGATCGAGGCGGTCGATCAGAACCTTTACGTCCTTGTAGGAGAGAAGCTGCGGCAAGTTGTTGCGGATAACCTCGCTCATATGGGTGAGGACCACCGAGACATTGTCGATCGGCTGGAAACCTTCGCGTTTCAAGTCCTCGGCGAAAGCCTCAAGAATGGAAACCGCCGGCATGCCGAAAGCCGGTTCGCGGATTTCGTCTCCTGGAATGCGCGGCTTGCGGCCGGAGCCGGTGACGACCAGGACTTCGCCGACACGCAGTGCGTTCGATGCCACCGTCGTGCCGTGGATGCGGATCTGGTAGGACTTCTCGGGAATGCTGATATCGTCGGTGACTTTGATCTCCGGGACGACGAAGCCATACTGCGTTGCAAATTTCTTGCGCATCTTGCCGACGCGGAAGGCGAGTTCCTGATGTGCGCCGAGGAGGCGTGTCGACACCATCTTGCCGAGCGCGAGTTCGATTTCCGAGGTGCGCAGGACCGATTTGACGGAGTCCTTTTCGAGCTCCTTGGTCTGAACGACCTTCTTTTCCTCTTGCTCGCGACGGACCTTGTTCTCCGCTTCGATCTGCCTCGGAATGAACCATGCGCCGAACGCCATGAGGCCGCCGAGGAACATGAAGGGGACTGTCGGCAGGCCGGGCATCAGGCCGAGAACCGCCATCAGCACGGCGGAAACGGAAAGCGCGCGCGGATAACCGCTCAGCTGATTGACGACGGCCTGGTCAGTCGAGCCGATGGTGCCGCCGCGTGAAACGAGAAGGCCGGCCGCCAAGGAAACGATAAGCGCCGGCATCTGGGCGACGAGGCCGTCGCCGACCGAGAGCTTGACGAAAACGTCGGCCGCTTCGGAAATCGGCATGTCATGACGGAAATAGCCGATGATGATGCCGCCGAAGATATTGATGCAGGTAATGAGGAGGCCGGCGACCGCATCGCCGCGGACGAACTTGGAGGCACCGTCCATGGCGCCGAAGAAGGAGCTTTCCTCCTCCAACTCCTTGCGACGGCGCTGCGCTTCCTTCTCGTCGATGATGCCCGCGGAAAGATCGGCGTCGATCGACATCTGCTTGCCGGGGATGGCATCCAGGGTGAAACGCGCGCCGACTTCAGCGATACGCGTCGCACCCTTGGTGATGACAATGAAATTGATGGTGATCAGGATCAGGAACACGATCAGACCGATCACGAAATCGCCGGACATCACCAGGCTTGCAAAGCCGGCGATCACGCCGCCGGCAGCGTCATGTCCCTCATTGCCATGCGAAAGGATCACGCGCGTCGTTGCAATGTTCAGCGACAGTCGCGTCATGGTCGCGATCAGCAGGATGGTCGGGAAGGACGAAAATTCGAGAGGCTTCTGAATCCACAGGGCAACCATCAGGATCAGAACGGAAAACGCGATCGAAAACGCCAGCCCCAAGTCGATCAGAAACGGCGGAATCGGCAGGAAGAGCACACAGATGATGACCATGATGCCGAGGGCAAAACCGACATCACGAAGGCTCGGAGCAGATTTCGGAAGGGGGAGTGCAGGTGGTTGCGCCATTTCGATTCCGTCTCTTCATGAGAGGAGGCAGGTATGCCCTGCCCAATTCGGATCGAGAATTAACCGGCGAAGCTTGCGCGAAGGTAGCTCAGAAGCCGGACTGGATGCGCGAGAAGACCATGTCGGTGAAAATGGAGATCTGGGAACCGACGAACGGTGCGGAAATGCCGACGGTAATGAGGACGGCGACAATCTTTGGAACGAAGGTGAGCGTCGCTTCCTGGATCTGCGTCAGCGCCTGGATCAGCGCGATGACGAGGCCGACGATCATGGCAGCCGCGACCGCAGGGCCGGCTGCGATCAAAACGGTCCAGATCGCCGCCTGAAAAAGGTCGAGTGCATCGGCTTCATTCATCGTCAGGCAACCTCATATCGCCTTTCGGTCCGCCCCGCAGTAGCCGGACCATTATTGCGTTTATTGCAAGTCAGTTCACGACGACGTGTCTGAGGTCGGCGCTTCATCCGCGAGAGTGATTCCCGCCTGCACGAGAATACTCTTCCCGTCCGTCGTCGTCGCGATAATTCCGTCGGAATACACCTTGACCGAGGCGACAGTGCCTTTAACGGTGCCGTCGGCGCTGGTCATGTACTTGCCGATATAGCTGCCTGCCTGGGTGAGGCTGGAGCTTGCGAGCAGCGTGTCCAGTTTCGTGTTGGTCTGGATCGTCTGTTCGACCTGCGAGAAGCTTGCGAGCTGCGACATCTGCTCGCTGGCGTCCATCGGATCCGTCGGATCCTGGTTCTTCATCTGCGCGATGAGCAACTGCAGGAAGTTGTCGTAGTTGAGCGTTGCCTTCTGCTGCGCAGTCTGCGTGGTCGACGTCGTGCCGACGCTGGAAACGCCGTCTACCGCCATGGTGCGATCTCCTTGCGGATTTGCTCGACCATCGCCGGGTGCATTTCCTGGTTGTTCAAGATGCCGTCCTCGGTCGGATAGAGCGCGCGGATCGCCTTCAGGGCATCGAATGCGCGTCCCGTCGAGACGAGGCCATCGATGCGCTTCAGCTCGGCGAGAACCTCTTCGTTCTTGAAGCAGGTCAAAAGCATGGTGATCGACCTGCGGAACATCGCCGTCGACTGCTCCTTGCCTTCCGGATTAATCAGGATCATCTGCGCGATGAAGTAGAGCTGGCGCAGCGGCGTCGTGGCGTCTTCCGGCTGAAGAACATGGTTTTCAAGAAGAAACGTCACATCATTCAGGAATTCCAGCGCGACCTTGCGGTCAACGCGCAAAACCGCGCCGTTGATGAAGATTCTCTCTCCGGCTTTTAGCGAAATGCGAAGTGTACTTTTCATTTAAGTCCATCCCTGATGATGGTGGTAACGTCGATAATGCCTTGGTAGTTACTCGATTGGCGCCGCCTGATCTTGTCGCATTCCTTCAAAATCCAGATTGCGATCGAAATCAGGTTGGCCCGCAGCTCGATCTGTAGCTGATTGTCGGGATGCTTGAGATCCTCGATAAAACTCACCCAAACACGCCGGGTGTAAAACAGTGCCTCAACGGATTCCCGGCTGTACTTTTCCTTGTCGCGCGCCAGCGAGAGCAATTCGATTGACCGGTCGAGAACTTGCCGCTCCCGCTCTTTCGCGTCGGTCACCGAGTCTTGCATGACCTCGGCATAAGAGAATTGATACATTCATGCATCCTTCTTTGTATTGCGCGCCTTTGATCATCAAAGGTAGTTCACGAGGCTCAGCTGCTGTATTTTCGATACGATCGTGTAAGCCGTTTCGAGCTGCGTTTCCAAGGTCTTGACCAGGGTCGAAGCTTCGGCAGGGTCGACTCCCTGGAGGTCAACGACCTTGTTGTTGATGATCGCTGCCTGGGCATCGAGAGCGTCGTTTGCCTTCTCGACGCGCTCCTGCGACAGGCCGAGCTGGCTCTGCTGCGTCACGAGGCCGGAGGTTGCCTGCGCCGCATAGCCGATGGCGCGCGAGGAAACCGCGTCCATGGCATCAGTGCCAAGACCCTGATCGATCAGCGCATTCGTCATTACCGTGGCCATGGCGAGGTAGCGCATGCCGTCTGAATTGGCGTTGGTGGACGATGTGATGACTTCCGAGTTGCTGATCCGGCTCGTCATGTTCTGGTTGGAAGCCTTGGACCAGCCTGTGGTCGGGTCCGTCCATGCCGCAGCGCTGAACATCGGCTCCACTGTGCTGGTCATGAAGGTATCGATTTCAGCCGCCGTCAAGGCGCTGACCGGCTTGGAAAGCCCGGTCGCGTAAGTGTTCAGCGCAGTGACGATATCGGCTTCAACGGTCGCGCTGCGATCCGTCAGCGGCGGAACGTCCGTATTGACACCGGAAAACAGGTATTCGCCGCCGGTGATCATGTTGCCGGTGTCCATGAGCTGCGAAAGTGCCGCCGCCGAGGACTGGAGGGTAACGGTGATGGCGGTCGATGCCTGGCTTCCCTTGAGCGCCGTCAGATTCTTGACCAGGGCATCACTCGCCTTTTGCACGTCGGCCAACCCGCTCTGGGACATTTCGAGACGGAGATTGACGGTGGAGTTGCTGTCCTTGAACGAGGAGATCCGGTCAAGCTCGCGCGCATAGTTTACGCTCTTGGCCGCGTCGATGCCGAGCGATACGCCGATATCGGCGTAGGTTTTGGTGGTGGCTTCAATCGAAGCCTTGACCATCTGGTTCTGCGACTGGCGGATCGTCAATCGCATCGCGTTCTGAATGGCTGAACTAGAAATAAAGGAGCTCTTCATGGCTTAACTCGCTATATCCAGCAATGACTTCAACATTTCATCGATGGCGTTCAAAATCTTCGTCGCCGCCTTGTAGGATTGTTCGATGTCGAGAAGCAGCGTCAGCTCCTCGTCCAGGTTGACGCCGGTCTCGTTGGAATAGGCTTCGTCGGATCGCGAAAGCGCTGCCGCCGTGTTCTCCGTGGCACCGCTCGCGTCGCTGCGGTACTGCTCGAACCAACCGATCGAGTTAGACGAAAAATCCATGATGCTGACGTTGGAGTCGATACCCGTCACCGAGTTGAAGCCGATGACGCCGGCCCCCGGATCGAAATCCATCTTGGCGCCCATGGCCGTGTAGAGCTTGTCGAGCTGCGCGGTGTAGCCGCCATTGGCCGCGGTGTTCTGATTGAACGCGGCGCCGTTGATCGATCCGTCGCGCAGCTTCATCGGATCGCCGCCCAGCGAGGTCACCACCGCCGGATTGACCGTGATGGAACCAGCAATGCCGTCGATGATCGTGGCCGTCGTCGGCGTTCCGCCCGCAAGCCCGCTCGGCAACGTCCAGGTAAAGAGACCCGGCAGGGTGCTGGTTCCGGCCGTGTTCGTTTCCGAAAATAACGAAACGAGACCCTTGGCGATTTCGTCGAGCTGGGATTGGAACGTCGGCGCGACTTCGTCACGAAGCTGGAGAAGCGCCTGGAGACTGCCCTGCGCCGACGTCGTGCCCCCCGAACCCTTAGCGAGCGCCACGCCATCGATGTAAACGCCGTTGCCGTCCGTGGAGGCGCCGTAGCTCTGGGTCGGCTTGAAAGTCACCGCGCGCGGAATGGTCTCGAAGAGCGTCACCCCGTCCGAGGTATACAGCACCATGTCGTTGTTATCGCGGGAGACGGTCGTGACTCCCACGATCCCCGAAATCTGCTTGAGCAGGGCATCGCGCTGGTCGAGCGCTTGCGACGGATCGGCACCGGCGGACGTGGCAGACTTGACGGCGTTGTTTGCGGTCTCGAATTGCGCCAGCAGCTCATTCAGCTCTTCTACGGAATTTGCAATCGATTTGTCCGCATTCATCCGCACCTGCTGGACAGCGTTGGTCGCATTGTTGAGCGAGTTGACGACGTCCTGCGCCGCCGTGATGGCGCCCTGGCCGGCAATCGTGCTGTTCGGTGCGGCTCTGAACGCGCTAAGCTTGTCACGAAAGACCGCAAGGTAGGTCGAGGGCGCCGTCTCGTAGTCGTTGCCGCCGATGACGGACTTGATGTCTTCCAAGCCGTTCAAAAGGGTCTGCTGGGCACTGTCTTGAGAATTGCTCTTCAGGTACTGGCGCAGGAGAGCATCCTCCTGCGCACGGTTGATCTTGACCACCTGCGCGCCGTTCAACGAGGTGGTGAGCATCGCCTGCCGACGCACATAATCCTTATTGCCGGCATTGGCGATATTGTTCGATACGACGCTGCTTTGAGCGCCTGTATTGTTGAATATGCCCTGTGCCGTATTAAGTGCGGAAGTGAGCGACATGGCTTAGCCGTTACCTTACTTATCTCTTGAGATTGACGAGGACGTCCATCAAGTCCGAACCCGTCTGGAACACTTTCGAGTTTGCCGTATAGCTGCGTTGCGACTCGATCATTTCCGTGAGCTCGCCCGCCATATCGACGTTCGAACCTTCAAGCGCGCCCGATTGGATCTTGCCGAAGCCACTCGTCTGCGGGAAGCCGGTGACGGTGACGCCGGACCTGCCGTTCGCTGAGTAGACGTTGCCGGACATCAGCGTCAAAAGATCGGGGCTCGGCACGTTTGCGAGCGGGATCTGGAAGACGGGCTTGGTGCTGCCGTCGTCGTATTTCGAGTACACCACACCATCGGCGTCGATGGTGATATCGACCGGCGAGTTTGCGCCCTGTCCATCAACGTTACCAGTGCCGGACCAACTGTCGCCGACCTGCGAGAGATCGAGGCTCATATTGATGGTGAGACCCGTCACCGGATCGATGATGTCCGTGGTGCCGGTATGCGTTGCATCCGTCAGCATCTGCCCCGAGCTGTCGAAATATACCCGCTTCACGTCAACGGCGGCGGACGAGTATGGGAAGGAGCTCGTGCCGGTCGCGGCCTTGTCGGCGTTGCGGAAGACAGCCATTTCCCATTCGTAGGCGGTGCCGGTCGGCGGCAGCGGCGCCACGGTCGTTACCGGGACCTTTGTGAAGTAGATGTCGTACATCACCTTGCTGCCGAGCTTGTCGTAGGTGACGATCGAATATTTCTGCGTATCGGATGTGGCCGTTGCGTTGTTTGCGCTCGGGAGGTCAGCCGCAGTGGTTTCGATGGGCGAAGATGGCTTGAGGTTGCCCGTCCACGTCCCATTCGCCGTCGGCACGGCTTCCAGTTTCTGATCGCCGAGGACATTGATCGGAACGAGGCCGTCGAAGCCGTTGACGACGACGGCCGGAGCGGACGAACCATAAGGATAGCCCATCAGCGTGAAGCCCGCCGAGTTGACGAGGTTGCCTTCGTCGTCCTTCGTGAAGTCACCGGCGCGGGTCAAGACCGGCGTGCCGTCGGCGCCCTGCACGATGAAAAAGCCGTCGCCGGAAATGGCGAGGTCATAGCCCGAAGTCGTGTAGGAGATGTCGCCTTGGTCGGAAACAGCCTGACGGATGGACGTCTGCACACCACCGGAATTGTAGTTGCCTGCCGTGGACGGCAGGACGAGCGAGGAGAAGGCCGTCGAGACAGCCTTGTAGCCGGTGGTATTTGCATTCGCGATGTTGTCGGCAACGGTGCTCAAGCGGTTTGCCTGTGCGTTCATCCCCGACACTGCCGTCTTCATGCTGCCAAAAATGCTCATCTGAAAACCTCGTTTTCCTTGATAGCTTGGAGAGTATTTGGCGGGCCTTGCGTGAAGCTGTCTGTAGCGGAGCTGCCTGATCGAAATATTGAACGGCACGTTTCCGCGGGCCGGGCCCGCCGCTGAAAATCAGTTCCAGTCGATGCAGTAGCCGAGAAAGCGCTTCGAATCGACCGGGTCGAAGCCGAGCTTCTTGCGCAACTTCTTGCGCAGCTTGGAGATATGGCTCTCAACGACATTCTCTTCGACTTCCTCGTCGAAGATGCCGTAGATGGCGTTGAAGATCTGGGTCTTGGTGACGCGGCGGCCGCGGTTGGCAATCAGGTATTCCAAAATGCGGCGTTCGCGGCGCGGAAGCGCAAAGACTTCACCGTTGATTTCCGGATCGCGGCCGTCCGAGAAGACGCGGATCGCGCCGATATCGGTGTGGGTCGAAATCGCTTTCAGGCGGCGGCGGATTGCAGCGGCGCGCGCCAGGATTTCACGGGGGTGCACTGGCTTGCGGACGACATCGTCGACGCCGCAATCAAAAAGTGCAAGGGTGTTTTCGAGCGAAGGCTGGTCGCTGACCGCGATCACCGGCGCCTGGGAGCGATCCCGGATCGCCCGAGGCAGCTCCAAGGTCTGCCGGCCCTGGCCGATCAGGAAAGCTTCGACAGCCGCGATATCGGAATCCGCTGCCGTTTGCACCCACTCGCCGAATTCGCTTGGATCAAAGCCCGTCGAGGGAATGCCCTCACGGCCAAACAGTGATGTGTAACCATCTTTCACGAGCTCACGCTCATCAACCACTACGATCATTCGTCCGCCTCCGAATCAGTGTGGCACCTCGATGATCTATGGGTACGAATCGCACGAATCTGGGACAAGCTGCTGGAACTTAATGGCAGGAATTAATAGTTGATTAAGAACTGGGGCCCGATTTGCTCTATATGTAGTATGCCTTGTCGGTTATGCACACAAAAATTTCGTGGAAAAGTTAACAGATGGTAAATTAGGTCTTGTGAACCCAATTTTCGGCCAATTCCTGCCACATTATGGCACGATTCCGTTTTGTTCACATTTTTCTATTTTTGCTTGCATCAGTTATGGCAGAAGTTACTCGCATTGGGAGTCCACTTGCCATAGCCGGTAGCGACGAGATTGGCGATCACGCGGCAGACATATCGCTTCTGCGCAGGGTCGTTGTTTGGTCCGGCGTGGTATCTGGCTACCGCCATCGTCCAGGTTTCATGCCGGTCGTGAAGATTGCGAAGGAACTTCGCCGCATATTCGACATTGCGGTGCGGGTCGAACATGGCTTCCGCCGAGCTGAAATTCTCGCCATGAAAGTAGTGGTTGATCTGCATGCAGCCGATGTCGATGAGCTTTGCACCGCTTTTTCGCGCCGAATAGAACTGCCTCATGGCGTCCACCTCGGAAGGCGGGAAGACTGCCTTGCCTTCTATGTTCAGCGCAAAAGGATAGAGCGAACCTTTGCGTCCGGTTTCCGTCAGGCCCACGGAATAGAGAATGCCTTCCGGTATGCCGTATTTGGCGGCAGCAGAGAGGATTTCCCTTTCGCAGGCACCGTTGGAAGCGCGCGCCTCAGAGGTAAACGCTGCCAGAAGCGCCGCTGTCAGCGGCGCCAGAAGCAACATCTTCAACATTGGTCTGCCCTGCCCCATTAAGGCCTCCATTGCCGCGCTGTGCCGTCTGGGCGTGGCGCTCGCGCGCTTCACCGCCCTGCCCCTGCTGCAGAGATTGTTGCTGGGAAGACTGCTCTTGCGCATTTGCCTGGTTCCCCGCGTCGGGCTTTTCGACCGGCGCCATGCTGATCGTGACGTTGTCGATGGCATAACCCTGGCTGCGAAGCACCTCGATGATCTTGCCGTGATCTTCCTTGAGCTGTCGATAGGCCGCAGCGGTTTCGACCTTCAGATCGACGTTCAGGGCATCGCCGGAAAGGCGCATCGTTGCCGTCACGAGGCCGAGGTCAATCGGCGTCATCTGGATCTTCAGGGTGTTGACGACCTTCCCGGTGCTCGTCCATTCGGCAGCGTTCGACAGTGCCGAACTCGGCTGCATCGCACCCGTCCACTCCCTGTCGCCAAGGATTGCAGCGGTCACGGATGCGGAATTCTGCGCGAGGCCGATATATCGGCGTGAATCGAGAACCGTGACGTTTTCGATATCGCTCTTCGCCTTGGCGGCGGACGCTTCCTGGTCAGCACCGATATGCATCTCCATGGACTCGCCGCGCCCGTCCGCGCGGCTCAAACGGAACGTCTTTCCATCAAGATTGACTGCGTCGTCCACGGCAGGCATCTGCACGTCGCTGGCGCTGATCGCCGCCAGCGCATCGGCCGCAGGCGCAATACCAGTGCCACGGCCGGCATCCTTTTCCTTACCGGCCATATTGTCCTTCGCTACCTGGGCTGCAGCCAGGAATGCCGCCGGGATCACAGTGTCCGTGGCATCCTTGTTCAAAAGGCCGAGCGCATCAGAGACAGAAGTCGCATCCGACGGAGTGCCTTCATCGGTTCCGGTCTTGTTTTCCAATGTCTTTGCCGATTTTCCGTCTTTTGCGACATGTGCATCTTCCGCGACCTCGCCGGCGTCTTCCTTGACGTCGAATTTTACCGAAGCCGTATCGACGCGGCTTTTCACCTGATCCTTGCCGGATTTGCCCGTGACGATCGCAACCGTCTCCGGCTGCGTCGCGGCCTGTTGTTTCAACGATGCATCGCTAAGAGCGATCATCGGCTTGCTGCGAGCGCGCAAATTAAGAGCGATACTGCCGGCGGCGCCTTCCTCGACTTCTGTTTGAGCGTCATCAGCCGCAGGGGTCCCTGCAGGTTCGCCGCCGGTGCTGTTTTGGGGACTGTTTCCTGCCTTTGAGAGCACGTCCGAAAAGCCGCCATTGCCAGCGTCGCCGCCCTTGGCTGCCGGACCATTGCCTCTGGCGGCTGGCGACGCCTCGGTTGCGGCCGCTCCCCCCAAAACGCTCATATCGATCATTTCAATTGCTCTCTTGGCTCAAGAGACCGTCGATTTCATCGAGTTTCGAACGGCTCGTCGTCACAAAGGATTTGAATGAGGGATCAGCCACCTGCTCTGCACCGTGCCGCATCAACGCCGGCGCCGCCCCATCGTCAGCAGGCTCGGAGGGCGCCGCGATCTCTGCGGGCTGGGATCCGTCGGCCGTCGATACGGCTGCCTGTTCAGAAGTAATTTCTTCATTAGCAGGTTTAGAACCGGACGCTTGTGTCAGGCTTGCCGGATCCGGCGGCTGCAGCACCTGTTCGGCGATTGTTTTGGCTGCGGCGCGTAACGCGCGGTCGCGCGGGGAGAGCTCGCTGTCTGCAACGCTGCCGATGCTCTTTGCGGCCGCCCCCACGTCGGGCGTGGAGACTAAGGCCATGTTGCCGTAGAAATCCGCGAGCGCGCCGAGCGCATTGTTCGGTTCGCCGGCAAGCGATTGCGCGTATGCGGCCGCCGTCCTTGCAAGCTCCGCCTTGCCGGCAATACCGGCGGCGCGCGCAATGCGCAGATAGACCTCGCGCCGCCGCGACTCGTCCATGAAGGAGACGATGCTGACGATATCCTCCGTCTTCACATGGTCGTGGTCGACGATCAGCTTGACGAAAAGATCGGCGAACTGGCTCGCATAGGGCGAATGCAGGAACCGCCGCACATACCGCTGCGAATAGGCAAGGCCCTTGTCACGGAGACCCGCCTCGACGCAAATCGCCACCGAGCGGCGCAGGGCCGCCTCTTCGACGATCGTTCCCGGCGCCGAGAGCCGCGCCTGATCATAGAGCTTGAGCGCTTCGTCCGGGCTTCGCGCCACCATGACGTTGCCGCCGACAAGCGCGAGATAGGGACCGATCTTCTTGTCGCGGTACTCATTTGCGGTGTCGACCAGTGTCTTTGCAACGAGCAGGCCCTTGCCGCTCAGGTACTTGCGCAGGACATCGGTCACGCGATTGTCGAAATAGCCGTTCACGTCCCGGGCAATCAGATATTCGAGCGTGGCCGGATTGCCGCCGCTCATGGCATAGACGAGTGCGGCATCGACATTGCGGTCGTCATCGAAGACTGAGGCATCCGCACTGCGCAGGCGCTGATCGATCGTGCCGAGCATGAAGCGCTGCATCTCCGCCGCCGAATGATCGCCGAGAGCGACCGAGTCCTGTACGAACTGCAGCGAACGCAACATCTTGTACGGCGCCAGGTTCGCCTGATCCTCGCCCGCAGCGACGGTTGGCGAAGCGATCGCCAGTCCGAGAGCAAGGAGAAGATGCCGGTGCTGCGGGCGCGCCATGAGACTATCCTTGATCCGCCTGAACCAGGATTTCGATGCGGCGGTTGGCAGCATTGAATGGATCGTCGGGCGACTTCAGCCTCCGATCGGCAAAGCCGGAAACCTGGGAGACGCGCTTCTCGTCCAGCCCGCCCCGAACGAGCATGTAATAGGCTGCCTGCGCACGATCCATGGAAAGACGCCAGTTCTCATTGTCGGCACCCTTATATTGACGGCCGTCCGTATGGCCGCGGATCATGACTGCGCCCTGACGGCTCTTCAGGATTTCGCCGATCTTCTCCATCGCCAGCACCATTTCCTTACGCGGAATGGCCGAGCCGATATTGAACATGGAACTGTCGTCCTGGTCGGCCAGGCTGACGAGCAGGCCGCCCTCTGCTGCAGTGACGGTCAAACCCTCTGCAAGCTTGCCCGCAATACCGCCGATCTGCCTGGCGATTTCCCGTTGGAGGTCCTCGGCCTGTTTCTGCTCGTCGGTAAGCTTCAGTGCATTGGCAGGCTGTTGTTGGCCGGGCTTTTGTGCCTCGGCTGCGGCTTCACCCGATTTTTCCGGCAAGGGGGCGCCCTTGTCCTGCGCTTCGCCTGCTGCGGCGGACGCCTCATCCGCTGTTGCAGGCTTGAGCGCCTCCTTCGCCAGTTCCGTCGCATCGGGTTTCTGTTCGGGGTCGGCCTCGTCGGCTGCGGCCTGTTCGGCCTTGTCGGCATGCGTGACCTCGACCTGTTTCGTCCAGAAATCCGGATCGAACGGATCGCGATACGCCTTTCCGCCATCAGCCCCGGTTGCGGGACCTGAATCGCTTGCTCCGCCCTCGCCTTTCGCGCTGACATTTGCTTGCTGGCCGACTTCCTGGGCGATTTCGGCAAGAACCGAATAGGGGTTCTCGAAGAAATCGGCTTCGGAGTAATTCCTCTGGTCGCCTGAAGTCGACGTCTGGTCGTCACCATTGGCGGCGGACGCGCCTTTGGTGGGTTCTTCTTCCTCTTGCTTCGACTTGTCCTGCTTCCGATCGCCATCGGCCTGGTCGACGGGCTTTTTCAAGCCCTTCTCAGTGGGCTTCTCATCGGCAAGCTTGATCGGATTGAAATAGGTGGCGACGGAGGCCTTGGTTTCCTCGTTGGCCGCGTTGACCAGCCACATGACGAGGAAGAACGCCATCATGGCGGTCATGAAGTCGGCATAGGCGATTTTCCAGGCGCCGCCATGCGCGCCGTCATGATCGCCGCCGCCATGCCGCTTGACGATGATGACTTCGTTCCGGCCGTGGTGATGGTTTTCGCTTTCACTCATTCAAGGACCTTCTTCAGGCTGGCAGACCAGGCGGAAATGCGCGTAACCAAAACGGAATCGCCCACTTCAACAGAGAGATCGGCATCATCGCATTCATGATGACGCAGCAGATCCGGCCTTTCACCCATTTCGGCCTTCAGCAATTCGAAAAGCCGCGCCGGGCCTTTGACCGTCATCGAACCTGCTGCTCCTTCCAGGATCGCTTCGCGTAGCAAGGCTGCAAGACTTGAGACCGCCTGGACGGCAAGGGCTTCCGTCAGCATCGGCGCAATCGCTTTGGCGGTTGCCGCACTTACGAGATTTGCGACCTGCGCTGCGATCTCATCGAGGCGGCGTGCAATCACCGCTGCCGTCTCTTCTTCATACCTTGCCGTCAGTTCTTCAATCTCGCGCTGGTGCACAAGCGCGACCGTCTGCGCCTCCAACTCGTATCTCTGCGTCAGCTCGGCCGTCGCTGCGGCATAGCCCTCGCCATAGGCCTCACGGCGCTCGGCTTCGACATCGACCGCAGCCTCTTGCGGGATATCCGGAAAGCCGGCGAAGACGTCGTCGGCGAAGTTGTCCTCATCGACGACCGGAGCGGCAGGTTTCGTCTCACCGAAGTCCTTCAAATACCGAGAAAGCATGGCGCTCATTCAAACCACCCGGCATCTGCAATCAAATTCGACATGCGCGTCCCGCCTTTACGAACCAAACACTTACGCCGGCAACGGACGCGAAGGCATTCTTCAGTCTTCGCACGGCTCAAACAGCGTTTCTTCTTCAGACTAGAAACCCAAACTTGTGCGAGGATGAATGGCAGGCTCTGCGCCTGCCGTTCAGGCCGACGCTACTCGAGCAGGATCAGGACCTTGCTCGCGGACGTATTCATGACAGAAAGTGCTTCGGTTGCCATATCACGTGCCGTTTGAGCTGCGGACAGGCGGACCGACGCTTCGTCCATATCAGTATCGACAAGGGCACCGATGCTTGTCTTCAGCGACGTCGAAAGCGTGGCGACGAAATCCTGCCGATCTTCGATGCGGGAATTCATCGTGCCAAGGCCCGCGGCGGTGGCATTGAGGCTGGAGAGGATGTTGTCCAATACCGTCAGCATGTCCTGCAGGTCCTGCGACGTCGAGCTTGTGGAGATCGTTATTTCGCTACCTGCCGCTGACGTCGTCGAACCCACGTCGAGCAGATAGTAATTGCGGGCCGGCACTGCGTCTGGATCGGCGTTGATCGATTTCGTCAGAAGTCCGCGGCTGGCGTTGTTCGTGTCGATCATGATCGTCTCGCCTGCCGGGTAAGTAATATTCTGCGGGTAATATTCACCGTTCGGACCGCGCACGAAGCCGCCGATGACCGACCGTTGCACTGGTGCCGTCGCATCTCGGTTCAACAGCCAGTTCTCACCGGAAAAGTTGACGGAATTCACGGCACTTTCCAGCTGTGACTTATACTGCTCCATCGTGACGCTGAGCTTGTCGCGATCATTGGCGGGGTCGGTCGCCGATACGACGGTTTTGCGTATCTCCGAGACCACGTCGATAAGCGAGGTTATTGCCGTGTAGGCGGTATCGACCTTCGCGGCACCGAGACCTAGTGCATCGCCGACCGTCTTCAACGCGTTTTCGTCCGACCGCAGGGTCGTGGCGGAAGCCCATGAGGAGGCATTGTCCGCCGCAGTCTCGACGCGCAGCTCCGACGAAACCTGCCGCTGAACGGTGTCGGCTTCCTTGCTAACGCCGCGAAGAACAGTGAGCACGTTCAACGCGCCTACGTCTGTGATCGTGTAGGCCATCGATTAATCCCTGAAATAATATGAATGGGACAGGCCGGATTGCCGGCAGCGACTTAACTGGCTTCATGCCGCCGGCTGGTCCCTCCAGGCCGGTATGTCGCAAACAAATCAACTCTACAATGAGATTAACCCGACATTTACCTTGACGGCAAGAGGTTGAACGCATCCGCCGACCGCACCGGCAAGCTTGACGCAAGCTCTTGATTTCCAAAATCGAAATCGCGCCATAACGGCGCGACTTGCTGTCTGTTATTGGGGCCGAAAGCCGCCGCTTGCCAGGATCTGGGCCCGGCTTAGCTTCAACCTGAAGCTTAACTGCGGAAGAGCGAGAGAATGTTCTGCGCGCTGGAATTCGCAATCGACAGCGACTGGATCGCTAGCTGTTGCTGCGTCTGCAATGCCGTCAGCTTGCTGGATTCCTCTTCCATGTTTGCATCGACGAGACGGCCGACACCCGAGTCGATCGAGTCGCTCAGCGCTGAGACGAAATCCTCCTGTAGCTGGATGCGTGTCGAGATCGAGCCAAGCTGCGAGGCTGCCCTCGTCATCGCCTCGAGGCCGAGTTCGACGGCCGTCAGAGCGAGCGAAATCCCGTCCGTTCCGAAGGATGTGATGTCCATCGAGTAGATTGAACCGATGGTCCCGTTCGAAGAGCCGATAATGCCCGACGAGGTTTCGATTGCGCCACCGCTCACGCCAAACAGAACGTTGCCGGTCGACGAGGAGTCGAGCTTATAGTCGGTGGTCGTAACCGAGGTGTTTCCGTTGCCGTCGCGGACGAAGGAGGAGACAACGCTTTTCGTTTCGTTGCCTGCGACCCAGTTTTCGCCGGAGAAGGATGCGGATTGCGCAATGCTGAGGAGCTGCGCCTGCAGCTGCTTGATCTCTTCCTGGATTTTCGTTCTGTCGACACCCTTCTCGGTCGCGGCAACCAGCTTGGCCTTGATTTCTGTCACCACGTCGACGGCGCTGTCCATCGCAGAATAGGCAGTGTCGACCTTGGCGGCACCGAGACCCAGAGCGTCGGAGACGGCCGAAAGTGCCTTATTGTCTGAGCGCATGGTCGTTGCGATCGACCAGTAAGCGGCATTATCGGCTGCCTTTTCTACGCGATAACCGGATGAAACATGATTTTGAGTTTCCTCCAGACTGTCATTGATGGCCCGCAGCGTCTGGAGAGCGGCCATTGCAGCGACATTGGTCAAAATACTGGTCATAAAATGATTGCCCCTTGTTGGCATATATTGGGAAAGGGACATTCCGGACTACCGGGAGCGGCGGTCAGCTTTCATGCCTGTTAACCGAAAATCAATATTGGTTAACCCGCCGGTTCGTTGAGCGCAGAAGACGCCAAAATGGTTAACGAATAGTTAACGCCAACAGAAAAAGCCGCGCTCCAACAAAGCGCGGCTTCCTATCGTGGGCTGCCGGACGAGCCGGCAGGTGTATGTTCTTCGACCTGTTAGCCGCGGAAGAGCGACAGGATGTTCTGCGAAGAGGAGTTGGCGATCGAGAGAGACTGGATCGCCAGCTGCTGCTGCGTCTGCAGGGCGCTGAGCTTGGAGGATTCTTCTTCCATGTCAGCATCGACGAGACGGCCGATACCGGAGTCGATCGAGTCGCTCAGGGCCGAGACGAAATCGTCCTGCATTTCGATGCGGGTGGAGATCGAGCCGAGCTCGGCACCGGCCGAAGTCATCGCCTTCAGTGCGGCTTCGACGTTGGACAGAGCCGTCGAGAGCTGGCCCAGCGTGAAGTTGGTGATGTCCATCGAATAGACGGAACCGGTTGCGCCCGTCGAGGTGCCGAGGATGCCGGTGGAGGTTTCGATCGTGCCACCGCTCATGCCGAACAGGACGTTGCCGGCCGAGGTGTTGTCGAGCTTGTAGTCGGTCATCTTGACCGACACGCCGTTCGAACCGTCGCGAACGAAGGTCGAAACAACGCTCTTCGTGGTGTTGTTTGCGCCGGCAACCCAGTTTTCGCCGGAGAAGGCAGCCGACTGAGCGATGCTCAGCAGTTGTTCCTGAAGCTGGTCGATTTCTTCCTGGACCTTCGCCTTGTCGACGCCGTTTTCAGTCGCGGCAACCAGCTTGGCCTTGATTTCGGAAACAACGTCGATGGCGCTGTCCATCGCAGCATAGGCAGTGTCGACCTTGGCGGCACCGAGGCCGAGAGCATCGGAAACAGCCGAAAGCGCCTTGTTGTCGGAACGCATGGTCGTTGCGATCGACCAGTAAGCGGCATTGTCAGCGGCCTTGCCGACACGCAGGCCGGACGAAACATGATCCTGGGTTTCGCCGAGGCCCTGGTTGATGCCGCGGAGAGTCTGGAGAGCTGCCATTGCAGCGTTATTGGTAACGATACTCGTCATGTCTATTTGCCCCTTTGGCAGGAAAAACAAGGAAGGGACATTCCGGAATTTTTAGCCGGCCCACAGCGATCAGCCTCATGCCTGTTAACCGTATCCATTAAGGTTAACTCGCCGTTTCGATGGGCCTAGGAAACAGCAAGATGGTTAAGGAATACTGAAGTCGAAAAAGAAATTTAGTTAATGAATTCTGAATGTTAAATGGAGTTTGATTAACCTGTTCTTAAAACATTTCGCGGCCGGGATGACCCGGCCGCGAAAACTCGTGCTTGTCGATTTCGACCGCTCTTAGCGGAAGAGCGACAGGATGTTCTGCGAAGAGGAGTTGGCGATCGAAAGAGACTGGATCGCCAGCTGCTGCTGCGTCTGCAGGGCGCTGAGCTTGGAGGATTCTTCCTCCATGTCAGCATCGACGAGACGGCCGATACCGGAGTCGATCGAGTCGCTCAGGGCCGAGACGAAATCGTCCTGCAGTTCGATGCGGGTGGAGAGCGAGCCGAGCTCGGCGCCAGCCGAAGTCATCGCCTTCAGTGCGGATTCGACGTTGGACAGAGCCGTCGAGATCTGGCCCAGCGTGAAGTTGGTGATGTCCATCGAATAGACGGAACCGGTTGCGCCCGTCGAGGTGCCGAGGATGCCGGTGGAGGTTTCGATCGAGCCACCGCTCATGCCGAACAGGACGTTGCCGGCCGAGGTGTTGTCGAGCTTGTAGTCGGTGGTCTTGACCGAGACGCCGTTCGAACCGTCGCGAACGAAGGACGAAACAACGCTCTTCGTGGTGTTGTTTGCGCCGGCAACCCAGTTTTCGCCATTGAAGGAAGCCGACTGAGCGATGCTCATCAACTGCGCTTGCAGCTGGCTGATTTCTTCCTGGACCTTCGCCTTGTCGACGCCGTTTTCAGTCGCGGCAACCAGCTTGGCCTTGATTTCGGAAACAACGTCGATGGCGCTGTCCATCGCAGTGTAAGCGGTGTCGACCTTGGCGGCACCCATGCCGAGAGCATCGGAAACGGCCGAAAGCGCCTTGTTGTCGGAACGCATGGTCGTTGCGATCGACCAGTAAGCAGCGTTGTCGGAAGCCGAGCCGACGCGCAGACCCGTCGAAACGTGGTTCTGAGTCTGGTTCAGGCCCTTGTTGACGTTACGCAGCGTCTGGAGAGCTGCCATGGAAGAATTGTTGGTATTAATACTTGTCATAAGTCTGTCCCCTAGAAAACTAGATACAAAAGGAGGACATTACCGGACTGCTTACCGGCGATGACGGAGCAGCTTCATGCCCCTCGGTGCCTTGTGTTCTTGGCCCAAACCCGTCATGTCGGGGAGCAATCTCGCAGCCAATGCTTGCCAACTTCTTAAAAACGAAGCAGTGCCCGAACGCGGACAGCAGGCGTAGTTAATGCACGGTAAATATCTGTAATATCAAGCTAAAAATATTTCGTAGTGCGCATTCACCGGCCACCTGTTTCAAGCAAGCTTCGCCCGGCAATATGCGATGAACCAGGGTTGGGATAATTGCGCCTTTGCGGCGCCGTGGGCGCGACCCTTAACGGCGACATTCAAACGGATATTTCCGCACGGAGTTGGTTTTGAACAGCAAAGTTTCGTTTTCGGCAGCCTCCAAAGACTACCAGATGGGCCGCTATACCCAATCGCTTGCAACACTGAACCAGCTCATCGACAGCCAACAGGACGCCAAAACCTACGCGCTGCTTGCAAAAAACCTTCTGCAGTTGGGCTTCAAGGCAGATGCGGCAAGATCCTATGCGCTTGCTGCTCAATACGACAGCCCGAACGCCTACGAATACCACAAGCAAGCCGCACGTCTGCATTTTGAGTGCGGGAACGAAGACGACGCATTGCTGATCGGCATGCGCAATCTTTCGAAGGCGCAGGATGACGCGGAGCTCGCCTATATCCTGACCTCGATCTACCTGAACCGCCAGCAGCGCGACATCGTAAAGCCGTTCAAGAAAGTGCTGTCGGAAAGCTCCAATCCGGACCACTCCAGGCTCGCCGCCCTGCTTCTGACCGACGATCTGCATGATCAGACCAACCAGATGCTCGCGCGCAATCTGTTCAAGCGGTACCCCGGCAATATCGCTTTCCGCTTTCTTTATCTGGTCTTCTTGCGCGAGTTCAACGATTTCGACGAAACCGACAAACACAGCGCTCCGATCATCGAGCGCATCGCCAAAGGCGATCTCGACGTGCTTCGCAAGGACAACCCGTTCTACCATCTTCACTGGAACGGCGACGAGAGCCTGAACCGGTTTGCCACGATCGGTACGACCCCCCTCAATCCAGAACGCGTCGCCATGCGGCGGAAAATGCCGCACACCTGGTCCGACAAGATCCGCGTCGGCTATATGTCCTCGGACTTCTGGGACCACCACGCGACGATGAAGCTCCTGCAGCGCATCCTCGAACTGCACGATACGAGCCGCTTCGAAATTACGCTGTTCTGCCACACCGAGCCTGAGCATCTGGCGAAGAACACGACCGACCGCAGCCGTTGGGGAAAGGTCGTCGATGTGTACGGCCTTTCCAATGAAGCAATCGCTGCCATCGTTCGCGAACATAACATCGACATCATGGTCGACCTGAAGGGCCACACCGCCGGCAGTCGGGCGTCGTCTTTCAATCTGCCGCTGGCACCTGTTCATGTCGCCTGGCTCGGTTTTCCGGGCAGCACGCTCAACATCGATCTCGACTATGTCATCGGCGACCGCTTCGTCCTTCCGGATGCGGCAAAGCCTTATTACCATGAGAAATTCTGCCGGATGCCGGAAAGCTACCAGCCGAATGACCCGACGAACCGTCCGAAACCGAAGCCGATCACGCGGGCCGAGCTCGGCCTGCCTGAAGATGCCTTCATCTTCGCTTCGTTCAACGGCAACCGCAAAATCATCGCCGAGACGATCGACATCTGGTGCCGTATCCTGAAGCGCGCGCCCAACAGCGTTCTTTGGATCATGTCCAACGGCACGCGGAACCAGGCAAATCTCTCGAAGAGGTTCCAGGAGGCCGGCATCCCGCAAAGGCGCATCATCTTTTGCCCGCGTGTGACCTACGAAGAACATATCACCCGCCAGCAGGCAGCCGACATCGGCATCGACACATTCCCGGTCAATGGTCACACCACCACATCGGAGCAGCTATGGGGCGGTCTGCCGGTCCTGACAGTCAAGGGCACGAACTTCGCGTCGCGCGTCAGCGAGAGCCTGCAGCACGCCATCGGCCTGCCCGAACTCGTTGCCCCGGACCTGAAGGCTTATGAAGACCTTGCCGTCGAGCTGGCGCAAAATCCCGAAAAGATCGCCGAGTACAAGGCGCGCCTGAAAGCCAACGGCCCTATCATGCCGCTTTTCGATGCGGAGCGCTTCTGCCATCACCTGGAAACAGCCTATGAAATGATGGCTGAGCGCGCCAGGAACGGCCTTGATCCTGATCACATCGACGTGCCGGCTTTGCCGCAGCGTACAGAGCCGTTCTACTCGGCGGAATGACCGCTCTAGAAGATAAAGGAATCCGCCGGGTGCATGCCCGGCGGTTTTTCATTGCGGCCGTGCCGGCCGATCGGAATTCGTTAGCGGGGATTAGCTGAAGGATCGCACCAGGCTGCCGACCAGCAGGTTCCAGCCGTCGATCAACACGAAGAACAGGATCTTGAACGGCAGCGAGATCGAGGTCGGCGGCAGCATCATCATGCCCATCGCCATAGTAATCGTTGCAACGATCAGGTCGATGACGAGGAACGGCAGGACGATCAGGAAGCCGATCTCAAACCCGCGCCGGATCTCCGAAATCATGAAAGCCGGAATAAGAACACGGTAGTCGATCTGGGCACCGGTCTGGACGGTCTGGCCGCGCTCACGCGCGAGGTCGACGAAGAGCGCCAGATCCTTGTCGCGCGTGTTGGCGGCCATGAAGGTGCGGAAGGGCTCGGCAATGCGCTGTACGGCCTCCTGCTCGTTGATCTGGTTGGAAAGCAGTGGCTGCACGCCGCTCTGCCAGGCCTGATCGAAGGTTGGCGACATGACATAGAAGGTCATGAAGAGCGCCAACGAAAGCAGGATCATGTTGGAAGGGGTGGAAGAAAGCCCCATGCCCGTGCGCAGGATCGAAAAGGCAATGACGAACCGCGGAAAGCTCGTCACCATGATCAGGATGCCGGGCGCGACCGAAAGGACGGTCAGAAGGCCGAAGGTACGGATGATCCAGGCGGCGACGGAGCCATCGACGGGTATGTTCAAGAGATCTGTCGGCAGCTGCTGGGCAACCGCCAATTCCGGCGCCGCCATCATGGCAGCGAAGAAAACTATGAATCGAATCATTCGATGACAAAGGTCCTGAACATGACCTTCGATACTCGTCCTTGCGAACGCAGGTCAACACGTTCCTGTATGTCATCCCGCAGATATTGAAAGCCGCGAGGCCCTTCGATCTGCTGAAGGGAAACGGTGCGGATATAAGCCAGGACATCCTGGTGGATCTCCTCGGCCACTCTCACATCCGGCGGACCGTTGAAGAGCAGAGCCACTTCGAGGCGGACCCAGTTTTCCGAGGGATAGGCGAGGTTCGACGTGATCGGCTCAAGCTGGACGACGTTGTTCGCCTCGGTGGAAATATGCGGCAGTCCGCCCTCGCCTTCCTTTTTCTCTTCGCCGCTGGCCGAAGCCGTTTGTGCCGCCTCCGCCTGCTCGGCGCTCTTGACGTTCGGCGCAATCATCGTGCCGACGACCCAGCCGCCGCCGGCACCGAGAACGGTGAGCGCGAGCAGCCCCGCTGCCATGATCAGCATGGCGGATTTCGCTTTCGGTTTGCCGTCGGTTTCTTCTGCGTCTGCCATGGTCATCCGGCCTTAGAGCGGCGAGAAGAGATCGATGGCCTGCTGGCCGCGCGGCGGCTGCTGCACTTCCATCAGGCGGCCGCGGCCGCCGTAGGAGATGCGGGCTTCGGCGATCTTCTCGTAGGAGATCTGGTTTTCGGCATCGACGTCCTGTGGGCGCACGATACCGGCAACATTGAGGATGCGGATTTCCTGGTTTACGCGGACTTCCTGCGAACCACTGATGACGAGGTTGCCGTTTTCGAGGATGCCGGTGACGACAGCAGCGACGAGGAGCGTCAGCTTTTCGGAACGCTCGATCTTGCCCTTGCCGTCAGTGCTCGTGTCGGAACCGTAGGTAATGTCCGTCTGAGAGGTCGGGTTCCAGCCGAAGATGTTGGCCTGCACATCCCAATTGAGCCCGCTCGAATTCTGGCGACTGCGATTGGTTTCGTTGTCGAACGTCGCCTTGTCGTTGATCTGGATATTGACCGTCAGAATGTCGCCGACGTTGAGTGCTCGCGCATCCTTGAAGAGGGCCGCCTGGGAATCGCTCCACAGCGAATAGCCCTGCGCTACCTGGCGCGGCTGCTTCGGATAAAGCGCCATCTGCGGTGTTTGGCCATAAGCAAGGCCACTGCCGATCGGGCTCATGGCAGGCGCCCGGCCGATCTCCCTCACAGCCTGCGGCGACTGGCAGCCGGCTAGAAGGGCAACAGCGGCCATGACAGCCGGGAAACGCTTGTTCATGAGGGATCCTTCGACGTATTGGGATCGGACGCACTTGCGATGATGTTGGCGATGACGGCCGCCTTCAGCGGGTCCATCTCGTTCAGGATCAGGCTCGACTGACGCGAGCCGAGCCGCATGATCACCGCCGCCGCGACCTCGATCTTGACTTCCTGAAGCTGCAACGCCGCAGCATCCGGCTTCATGTTCTTGAAGATGTCGGTAAGGCCGGCCTGGGCCTGCTTGAGGAAGTCGTCGCGACGCTTCAGCCAGTCCTGATACTCGGCCTTGCGCTTGTCCATCTCTGCCATGCGGGCGTCGATATCGGCGCGCAGCTTCTCCAGTTCCTGCTTCTGCAGCAGATAGCGCTGGTCGCGCGCCGGATCGGCAATGTTGGTGCAGAACTGCTTGATTTCCTCTTCCGAGCTCAGGTCCCCGGCAGGTCTTGCGGCTTCCTGGGCAAAGGCTCCGGGAATGGAAAGAAGGACAGCCACGGCAGCCGGTAACGAGAGCTTCCCTAGCAGTTCAGGGATTTTGAAGTCGAACTTCGAGCCGATCATTGCAGTACGAGCTCCGCCTGCAGGGCGCCTGCGGACTTGATACCCTGCAGAATTGCGATGATACCATCCGGCTTGACGCCGATGTTGTTGAGACCTGCAACCAGGGTCCGGAGGTTCGGACCGTCGAGGATCGCGACACGTCCGCCATTTTGCTGCGCGGCGATATCGGTCTGCGGCTGAACGGCTGTGACGCCGCGCGAGAAGGGTTCCGGTTGGATAATCTGCGGCAGCTCGGTAACCTGTACGGTCAGGGTTCCGTAGCTGACCGCGACCGGCGAGACGCGGACGTCCGCCCCGATGACGATCGTGCCAGTGCGCTCGTTGACCACGACTTTCGCCGGCGTATCGGTCTCGACGACGAGATTTTCGATATCGGCCATCAATCGCGTCAGGTCCGCCACACGCGGCTTCTGGACGACAACTTCCTGCGCGTCCCTCGCCTCCGCGACCGGACCGCCGAAGCGGGCAGCCGCATAGCCGTTCACCACATCGGCAATGCGCACGGCCGTCGAGAAATCCGGATTGCGAAGCTGCAGCACGAGATTGACGGAATCCTTGAAGTGCGAGGGAAGCTCCCGCTCGATAATTGCGCCACCCGGAACGCGGCCTGCCGTCGTGACACCCTCGGTCAGCGTTGCAGCCTGGCCTTGCGCCTGGAAGCCGGAGACAACGACGGAGCCTTGCGCGACGGCATAAATCTGACCGTCGGCGCCCGACAGCGACGTCATGACGAGCGTGCCGCCACGCAGCGAGGTCGCGTCGCCCAGCGAACTGACGCTGACGTCGATACGGCTGCCGGGGCTCGCAAAAGGCGGAAGGTTCGCCGTGACCATGACCGCCGCCGTATTTTTCGCGTTGGATTCGCCGCCCTGCGTCGAAATGCCGAGGTTCTGCAGCATGGCGCGCATCGACTGTTCGGTGAACGGTGAAGCGCGGAAGCCGTCGCCCGTGCCCTGAAGACCGACGACGAGACCGTAGCCGATGAGCTGGTTATCGCGTCCGGCCTGCAGCGAGGCGATGTCCTTGATGCGCGAGGTCAGCGCAAATGCCGGCGTCACATGCGCCATGCACATGGAAAGGGCCGCGAGTGCGATAAAAATGCGAGAGACAATCTTCATTTTGCCGCCACGTGTATGGTGCCGTCGGCAAGGACGGTGCCGCTGACGATGACGCCTGAATCCATGTTGCGGGCGCGAACGACCTGGCCGGTAGAGCCGTCCTCGAGCGGCGAGCCTGCCGCCGAGATCGTCATCGCGCCGATACGAAAGATAAGGCGAATCTGCGATCCGCGGGTGACGGTGTAAGGCTCGCGCAGCGCCGAGACAGGGATCGTCCGTCCCGGCAGCAGCGTGCGCTTCGAGATCATGCCGCGAACTTCGTCGATGGATTTTGCATAGCCGCTCGCAAGGTTCGGATTGGTGACTTCGACCTCCTGAAGCTGGCCGCCGCTGATCGTTTCTCCGGGATAGATGATGGCCGTCGGCACGACCGCATAGCCCATGCCGGCGCTCGCGGCACCGGGCATGAAGCTGCCTGCGATCGCAACCGAGGCCAATGCCGTCAAAGCGGCGAAATTTCTCGCCCGGCGAAACATCATGTTCGGCCCTTTCCTCTTTACTTCAGGTTCTTGCTGACGATGGAGGCCATTTCGTCGGCCGTGGTGATGACCTTGGAGTTCATTTCATAGGCGCGCTGGGCCGATATCAGCTCGGTGATTTCCTTCACCGGATCGACGTTCGACGATTCCAGGTAGCCCTGCTTCATATACGCAAAGCCCTCTTCGTCCGGCGTACCGACAACCGGGTCGCCGGAGGCCGGCGTTTGCTGGAAAAGGTTGTCGCCGAGCGGCTGAAGGCCGGCTTCGTTGACGAAGCTTGCAAGCGTCAGCTGGCCGAGCGTCGTCGGATCCGTCTGGCCCGGGAGCCTTGCGGTGACTTCACCGGACCGGCTGATTGTCAGTTCCGTCGAACCGGTCGGGATCGTGATGCCCGGGACGACTTCATAACCATCGACGGTGACGAGCTGGCCCTGGTCATTCTTGTTAAAAGCGCCGGCGCGTGTGTAGAGCGTTGTGCCGTCCGGGGCCTCGATCTGGAAGAAACCCTTGCCGATCAGCGCCACGTCGAGATCGTTGCCGGTCTGGCTAAGCTCGCCCTGAATGTGCAGGTTGCGGATCGCAGATGTCTGCACGCCGAGGCCGATATTGGCGCCTTCCGGAACGATCGCCTGATTGGCGCGGTTTGCGACGCCCTTGGCGCGTTCGGTCTGGTAGAGAAGGTCGGTGAACTCGGCGCGTGCACGCTTGAAGCCTGTCGTATTGATGTTCGCGATGTTGTTCGCGATCACTTCGAGGTTAGTCTGCTGGGCATCCATACCCGTAGCCGCAATGGCGAGCGCTCTCATCGGTTCGTCCTTAAATCCAGTTACATCTGCATCTTGGTGACTTCGAGAAAGGCCGACACGACCTTGTCACGGATTGCGATTGCGGTTTGCAGGGTCTGCTCTGCCTGCAGCATGGAATCGACCACTTCGCGGGTCGTCGCCGTGCCCTTGATGCCGGCGAAGGACATGCTTTCGGCGCCCTTCATTGTATCTACGGCCTGCGTTGCCATGTTTCCGAGAACGGCCGCAAAGCTCTGGTCGTTCTTGGCGCTGTCGGCGGCAGAAGGGGGCGTGGAGGAATTCTCGGTCGCAACGCTGCTAAGGCCGCGCGTTACGGAAAGAGAGCTGACGTTCTGTACGTTGTTGATCATTATTGGCTCTTCAGGAGATCGATCGTGGACGAGATCAGGTCGCGGGTCTGCTTGATGGTCTGCAGGTTGGCGTCATAGGAACGGTTGGCTTCGCGCATGTCCGCCATTTCGACCAGCATGTTGACGTTCGGCAGCTTGACGACGCCGCGCTCGTCGGCGCCCGGATTGCTTGGGTCGTATTCCGTCGTGAAATCGGATTCGTCGACGCCGAGCTTCTTGACGCCGACTGTCGTCACACCACCGGCGCGATCGACCTCCTCGCCAAACGTGACCGTCTTGCGGCGATAGGGATCGGCGCCGGGCGTATCGCCGGTCGAACGGGCGTTTGCGATGTTTTCCGAGACGATGCGCAAACGCGTCGACTGCGCTTCGAGCCCGGAACCTGCGATCTTCATTGCTGCTGACAAGGGATCCACGACATTACTTCCTTACGGTCATCAACATCATGCGATGGAAGGAGCCCACCAAAGAGGTGTTCAACTCGTACTGACGCTTGATTTCGCCGGACTTGGACAGTTCCTCCGCAAGGCCGACGGTATTGCCCGATTCCTGCACGCCGATTTCCTGGTCGAGTGCAGCTTCCTTGACGTCGATGCCGCCGCTGGCGCTGAAATCGTTGCCGCTGAGATGCGCCGGATTGGTGCGGGCCATGGTGATATCGGCCTTGTCGAGCACGGCCTCGAAAGGCGTCACGTCCTTGGCACGAAATTTCGGCGTGTTAGCATTCGCGATATTGCCGGCCACAACCTCCTGACGGATCGTCAGCCATTCCGCCTGCCGCGAAGCCAAGTCGAAAAGTTGAATCGGTTGCATGGGCACTCTCCGTTTTTACTGAGAGGACCCTAGGGCGGCAATCTTGCGTCAGACTTACGGAGAATCTCGGCTCTCGCCGAAGCTATCTTTATGGTAGCGCCGAAAGGAAAGAGACCCCGTCGCACGCGCGGAGCCTCCACCGATCACAGCAACCGCGATCAATTGTTCTGGTAGATTTCACCGTTGGACGTGACGATCACCCACTTGCCGTCACGCTCTTCCAGCGTGGCAAGACGGCTTTCGTCCGGGAGGATCGATCCGACGCGCACGACATACATGCCCGAGGAATCCTCGATAAGCGCGCGGCCGTTGGCGACATGCAGCAGCTTGAAACCGGAAACGGCTGGAAACGGCTGGTCGTCGGGCATGATACCCTTGTTGTTCTCCCTGCCGACATTCGAAACCGTCGCGGTCGTCAGCGGGTCGAAGGGAAGCGCGGGCTTCTTCTCCACCTCGTTCTTGTTGACCATCGCAAGCGGCGAGACGCTGAAAACGTTGCGCTCCGGCCAGTCCGGCAGGTCACGGCTCCGATCACCTTGCTCGACTTTGATGCTGAACTTGTCCTCGTTGAAGAAGACATACCATGGGAAAAACGCCGCCGCACCTGCGAGCGCAAGCCCGGTCACGGTCAGCACACGGTCGAGCATCAGCGCCTGTCGCTTATCCAGTGGCTTCAAGGGAGCGATGCGCTCGTCATCATCGTCGAAGGTGGTCAAAACTAGCCTCTGGGTCTCGTCGGGATTGTCGATGGCTGGTTCGGAATCCCGGCAGCCGTCTTGAGCGCTGCCGCCAGGTCAGCAAAGGCATCGGCCGACTCGCGGTCTCCCGGCGACTGTTTCAAAACATCGTAAATAATTGGTACCTGCTTGACCGCCATGTCCAAATCCGGGTCGGCCCCCGGTCGGTAGCCGCCGATCAGGCGCAAGTCGCGCGTTTCCTCGAAGCGATGGATCAGCGCCTTCAGGCGCGAGACGAGCTTTTCCTGATCCGGCGTCCACGCCTTGCGGGCAAGGCGCGAAATGGAAGCCAGCGGGTCGATTGGCGGATAGCGGCCCTCCTCTGCAAGGCTACGCTGCAGGACGATATGGCCGTCGAGAATTCCGCGCGTCGAGTCGGCGATCGGGTCGTTGTGATTGTCGCCATCGACGAGGATCGAGATGATTGCGGTGATTGTTCCTGTGCCTTCCGGGCCGGGACCCGCACGCTCGAGCAGTCGCGGCAGCTCGGTGAAAACGGATGCGGGATAGCCGCGGGCGATCGGCGGCTCGCCGGATGCCGTCGCCACTTCACGGATTGCGTGGGCAAAGCGCGTGACGCTGTCGACAATCAGGAGAACGTTGTCGCCCTGATCGCGGAAATGTTCGGCGATCGTCACCGCCGTCAACGGCGCCATCTTGCGCAGCATCGGGCTCTCGTCGCTGGTCGCGACAACGGCGATCGACTTCTTCATGTTCTCGCCGAGCGTATCCTCGATGAATTCGCGCACTTCGCGGCCGCGTTCGCCGACGAGCGCAATGACCACCCTGTCAAAGGCATCGGCCTTGGCGAGCATCGAGAGGAGCGTGGATTTACCGACGCCGGAGCCTGCGAAGATGCCGAGGCGTTGGCCGTGGCATAGCGGCGAAAAGATATCGATGGCGCGCACCCCCGTGCGGAAGCCCTTCTCGACACGCTTGCGGGTCATCGACGGCGGCGCGGTATTGGAAATCGAGCGGCGATCGAGCCCCTCGACGATCGGGCCAAGGCCATCGATCGGCTCGCAAAGCGAATTGACTGTCCGGCCGCACCAGCTTTCGGCCGGCGATATTCGAAAAGCTCCCTTGCGGATGACCGTGTCATGAATGCCGATCGGCTCACCCGGTTCGATCGGGCAGACATAGGCCAGTTCCGGCTCGACGCGGACGACCTCGCCGAGATGGATGCCGGTCGCCGACTTGTGAGCGACAAATTCGCCGAGACGGACGTGGCGGGAAAGACCGCTTACCGTATAGTGGCCGGCGGCGATCGTCTGGACATGGCCGCCATGTGCGACCGCATGTTCCGGCTTGGTATAGCGGCTGACAAGGCCGGCCAGATGATCCAGCTTCGGCGAAAGCGCGTCTTCAGTCAGCGGCATGTTGGTCATCCGTCAAACCTTTGCTCAACGGCTGCCACCCAGCGTCTTGATGGCCTCGTTGAAGGAGCTTTCGCTGTCAGCCGTCAGCGAGGCGATGCTCTCGAAGGCGCGGTTGACTTCGATCAGCTGGGTGATTTCGTGCATCGCGTTGACGTTGGAGTTTTCGAGATAGCCTTGCTCGATGCCGATATTGAACCGGTCGGTGACGGCGCGCGGCGTCTCCGTGGTCATGACCCCGCTGTTCTCATAGCGGAGGTAACCCTTGCTGATATCGGCTTCGAAGAGACCGAGCGAGCCAACCTGCCGGCCGCCTTGGTAGATCATGCCGTCATTGCCGACCTTGGGCTCACCACCTGCCGTGTTCAGCTGAATCGGCGCGCCGCCAGCGTCGAGAACCGGGTATCCGCGGATCGACACAAGCTCGCCCGTGTCCTTCATGGTGAACCGGCCGTCCTTGGTCAGAACCTGGCCCGCCGGCGTATCCAGTGCGAACCAGGCGTCGCCCTTGATCGCAAAGTCCAGCATATTGCCGGTGTGCTGCAGCTCGCCGCTGTCGCCGGATAGGTAGTCGTTGCCCTGCGAGACGAAGGCAACCTTTGCGTTCAGCTTGTTGTCGGTGTCGCTCAGCAACTGATTGAACTTGATTTCCGTCCCGCGAAATCCGGTCGTGTTCACGTTCGCCATATTGTCCGCGATTGTCGTCAGGCGCTTTTCGAGTGCCATTTGAGACGACAGGGAAACATAAAGACCGGATTGCATGGTAGGCTCCTGGTATTGGCGATTAACGGAACGAAGACCGGGGTTCCTGTCGCTTGTTCGACCACGGTATCGCTGAGGCGGCGCACCTCAAAAACGAACGAATCGGTCCATTCGTCACCTTGAACCTGACGGCAAATCCTTGTGCGAAGCTGGCATGCAGAATGCGGGCCGAACGTGCCGACCATCAGCCTCACGCAAGCCAGCAACCCTATCCCTGAGGTTGAAAACAACGTTCAGGTTTGGACTGACGATGAATATCATTATCGGATTTGTGATTACCTGCGGCTGCATCGTTGGCAGCTTCATGGCGATGGGTGGCCATGTCGGCGCACTCTGGCAGCCTTTCGAACTCGTCATCATCGGCGGCGCCGGCCTGGGCAGCTTCATCATGGCTAACCCGATGAAGGTGGTGAAGGATTCCGGAAAGGCACTCGGTGAAGCCTTCAAGCATACGGTGCCCAAGGAGCGGAATTACCTCGATACGCTGGGTGTCCTTTATTCGCTGATGCGCGACCTTCGCACGAAATCACGCAACGAGATCGAGGCGCATATCGACAATCCGGCCGAATCCTCGATCTTCCTGTCAGCTCCGACGATCTTGAAGAACAAGGAATTGACGGCATTCATCTGCGACTACGTCCGCTTGATCATTATCGGCAATGCCCGCTCGCATGAGATCGAGGCTCTGATGGACGAAGAGATCAATACGATCCTGCACGACAAGATGAAGCCCTATCACGCTATCCAGATCATGGGTGACGCTTTCCCCGCGATCGGTATCGTCGCCGCCGTTCTCGGCGTCATCAAGGCCATGGCGCACATCAACGATTCGCCGGAAGTCCTCGGCCACCTGATCGGTTCGGCGCTCGTCGGCACCTTCCTCGGGATTCTGCTGTCTTATTGCCTCTGCTCGCCGCTCGTCTCCCAGATCAAGGTCGTGCGCACGAAGCAGCATCGCCTCTATGTCATCGTGAAGCAGACCTTGCTTGCCTACATGAACGGCTCCGTACCGCAGGTTGCCCTCGAATACGGCCGCAAGACGATTTCTGCTTACGAGCGTCCATCAATCGACGCGGTCGAGCAGGAAATGATGAACCCGGGTGGCGAGAACAAGGCGGCCTAAACGACCATGAGCAACCTTTCCCCTCAACGGCCGGCAATGGATTCGGTCCTTCTTGCGAAGCTGACGGGACGCCTCGGCGACCGGGCGACCATAGAAAAGCTCTGCGCTTCATTGTCGGAGGTCTATGGCGAATTCCTGCCGGATATCTTCAAGAGCGAAACCGGGCTGGACATCGCCGTGGCCTATCTCGGCTGCAGTTCCGGCTACAAGAACGATCTGATAGCCGACCTCGACGCCAACGTGACCCTCGTCGAGGCGACGTTGCGCAACTGGTCGCAGAATATCACCTTTGCCTGCGGCAACAGCTTCGTCATCACACTGATGGAAAACCTGCTTGGGGCTGCGTCCGATACGATCGAGCAGCCGGCAGAGAGGTCGCTTTCGGTCATCGAGCTTGAACTTGCGGTCATGGTTTTCGAGAAGATCGCCAATGTCTTCCGTTCCGCCGTCAATGCACCGGGCGGTTTCGAACCGAACCTTGAGCCGCCGCATCCGCACGATTTCCGCGCCCATCCCTCCAGCGATACGCCGGACGAATTCGCCTCGGCCATCAACATGTCAATCACGCTTTCGGGCATCACGTCCGAGTTCTCGGTGATCGTCCCCCAAGGGCCCCTGCTGAAGACGCAGATTTCCGCACCGAAGGCAACGAACCAGTCCACCAAGTCCACGCAGTGGACCGAACAGCTCACCGAACAGGTCCACCGTTCGCATGTGACGCTCGACGCGAAAATCCGCCTTCAGGATCTGACGCTGCGCACCATCTCCAAGCTTGCGCCGGGCGATGTCATTCCGTTCCGCGACACTGGCGATGTCCGTGTCGAGGTCAGTGCCAACAGCAAGGAATTGTATGTGTGCGAGTTCGGGCGTTCGGGCGAAAATTATACGGTCCGGGTCAAAGATACGATCAGCTCCGACGACGAGCTCATCCGTCATTTAATGAATTAATCGGTTCCCCTCCCCCGGCTGCGACGGCAGTTTGAGGCAAGTTTCAACTGGAATAGTGATTTCATGGCTACGAAGAAAACACAGCAGAACGACGATCTGTCACTGGAGCTTCCGGGCAACGAAGCTGACCTCGACCAGGCGATCGATGATCTCCGCGGGGTTCTGAAGCAGGATTCAGACGGCGGGCTTGCGCAGTTGGGCGAAGAAGCCGATGCATTCGGCGCCGGAACCGGCACCGATTTGTCGGCCTTCGGTGATTTCGGCAGCGATGGCGCAGCCGAGACATCGTTCGACAGCAGCGATTTCGGCGGCGGCGACTTTGGCGGCTCTTCGGATTTCGGTGATACCGGCTTGTCCGCGGCGAGCGCCGAACCGGCACCGCTCGGCAGCGCGCTGTCTTCGAACTTCGAACTGATCATGGACATTCCGATCGACGTCCAGATCATGCTCGGCAGCAGCCGCATGCAGGTCTCGGGCCTGATGAACCTCAACGAAGGCGCGACCATCGCCCTCGACAAGAAGATCGGCGAGCCGGTTGAAATCATGGTGAACGGCCGCAAGATCGCACGTGGCGAAATCACCGTCCTGGAGAATGACGACACCCGCTTCGGTGTTAAACTGATAGAAGTTTTGAGCACAAGAAAAGCCTGACCCCGGTTAGGGGCGGAGAGGTTAGACCATGATGGACTTTGACGATTTCGGCGGCGCACTTGCCGGGAAACCGTTGACCCAGGCTGAAAAGGCAGCGGCTGTACTCCTCGCTATGGGGAAGGGTGTCGCAGGCCGGCTATTGAAGTATTTCACGCAGGCCGAGTTGCAGACGATTATTTCCTCCGCACAGGCTCTGCGGGCCATTCCGCCGGATGAGCTTCTGGGCCTGGTAGCCGAATTCGAAGATCTCTTCACCGAAGGCGCCGGCCTTATGGACAATGCCAAGGCCATCGAGAGCATTCTCGAGGAGGGCCTGACACCGGACGAGGTGGACAGCCTACTCGGCCGCCGCACCGCGTTCCAGGCATACGAAACCTCAATCTGGGACCGCCTCGGCGAGGGCGATCCGGCCTTCATCGGCAAGTTCCTGCTGCGCGAACATCCGCAGACCGTCGCCTATATCCTTTCGATGATGCCGTCTTCCTTCGGCGCCAAGGTGCTGATGCAGCTTCCGGACAGCCGCCGCGCGGACATCATGAACCGTACCGTGAACCTGAAATCCGTCAGCCCCAAGGTCGCGCAGATCATCGAAAAGCAGGTGATGACGTTGCTGGCCGAGGTCGAGGCCGAGAAGAATTCGATCGGCTCGAACAAGGTTGCCGAACTCATGAACGAGATGGACAAGCCGCAGGTCGATACCTTGCTAACTTCGCTGGAGTCGATCAGCCGCGAATCCGTCAACAAGGTTCGCCCGAAGATCTTCCTCTTCGACGACATTCTCTTCATGCCGCAGCGCAGCCGTGTCATGCTGCTCAACGATATCTCCGCCGACATTCTTACCATGGCTTTGCGCGGCGCGTCGGCCGAAATCCGCGAAGCCGTTCTCTCGTCGATCAGTCCGCGCCAGCGACGAATGATCGAATCGGATCTGCAGAGCGGCACTGTCGGCATCAATCCGCGCGAGATCGCCATTGCGCGGCGTGCTGTCGCCCAGGAAGCGATTCGTCTGGCAAATTCCGGCCAGATCCAGCTCAAGGAGACGGAGGGCGAAGCGCCGGCAGCCGCCTAAGCTTCTGCTTCTGTTGACAACCGGACGAGAGGCCGCTCACGGCGTTGATCGCGATGCACCACGAGACTACGCTTTTTGGAACGGGCCGCGCCTTGCTGCGGCCCTTTCCATTGATGGAGGGCCGCGAACTTGGCTGATGAAGACAAGGACAGCAAAACAGAAGCCCCGACAGCGAAAAAGCAGGCCGACGCTGCCGAGAAAGGCAATACGCCCTTCTCGCGCGAAGTGCCCATCTTTGCCACCGTTCTTGCGACCTTCATCTATCTGACCTTCTATCTGCCCGACGGCATCAGCCGGGTCAGCGAATCGCTTCGCGACATCTTCGAGCAGCCGGACCAGTGGAAGATCGAGACCGGGCCGGACGCGATGTCACTCTTCGTTCATCTCGGCTGGGTGAGCGCTGTGCTTCTTACACCGGCCATGCTGCTGTTCATGATCTTCGGCGTCGTAGCGTCCATAAGCCAGAATTTGCCCACTCCGGTTCTCGAACGCATCCGTCCGCAGCTGTCGCGCATCTCGCCGGCCAAGGGCTTTTCGCGCATGTTCAGCCTGCCCGGCCTGATCGAATTCGGCAAATCGCTCTTCAAGATCCTGATCGTCGGCGTGATCATGTTCTTCGTGCTAAAGAGCGAATATTTCAACGCGATCGATGCGATGTTCTCCGACCCGCAAACCTTTTTCGACCGGACAATGACGATCATGCGCAAGATCGTGCTGGTCGTGCTTTTTGCGACAGCCGTCGTTGCGATCGCAGACTTCTTCTGGTCGCGGCATCACTGGTTCACCGAGCTCAAGATGACGCGGCATGAAGTAAAGGAAGAAAACAAGCAGGCTCAGGGCGACCCCTTCGTGAAGGGCCGCCAGCGCTCGCTGATGCGAGACCGTGCCCGCCGCCGCATGATTGCCAATGTCGAGCGCGCAACGCTCGTCATCGCCAACCCCACGCACTATGCCGTGGCCCTGCGCTACGTGCGCGAAGAAAACGACGCGCCTGTGGTTCTCGCCAAGGGTCAGGACCTCATTGCGTTGAAAATCAGAGAGATAGCCGAAAAGAACGGAATTCCGGTTTTCGAAGATCCGCCGCTTGCACGCTCCATGTTTGCGCAAGTCTCGATCGATAGTGTCATCCCGTCAGTATTCTACAAGGCAGTGGCAGAGCTCATTCACCGGGTTTACGCCGCCGACGCCAGGAACAAACGGGTAAGATAAGCCGAATGAAGAAATGCCCCTACTCTTCTCAGCGTGAAAGAATTCTTGCCGAAGCCATCAGCCCGGTTGCGACCGAGCTTCGGCTTCTCGACGCTTCGGATCTAATTTCGCTGCTGCGCTTCGAGTATTACGGCAGCATCGCCGATCTGGTGGCCTCGGCGGCGGAGCTCTTCTTTCATCCCGGCACGGTCAATTTCGGCCTTGGAGGCAATTACACGCTGGAATGGGGTGGCAAGCCCGAGGTCGTCCTCGATCTCGAGATCAAGCCGCAAGGCGTGACGGTCTATGCGCAGCTGACCCTGGCGGAGGAGCATGCCGGCATCGAGATCAATCACATCGCCTTCCATGAACCGTCCGCCGATCCAGACGTGAACACGGCCTTTTTCGAACGCAGCCTGCGTGAAAGCCGGTACAACACCCGGCCGCTGCAGGCGTTAGCCGGCTGATCGATCTTGCAAACATCAGGCATAAAGAGCCCGGCCCGTCCGCCCGCGCCGGGCGTGTCAGCTGATGTAGCCGAGGCGAATGGCCTTGGCGATTGCCTGGATGCGATTGACCGAATCCAGCTTGATCGTCGCCGAGCCGAGGTAAGCATTCACCGTATGAACCGAAAGCCCGAGCTTGTCAGCTATCTCTTCGCTGATGCGTCCGTCGCCGGCAAGCTGCAGGCAAGCGATCTCGCGTTCGCTCAACGCTTCCGCCGCCGCCGCGCGGCGTTCGTCCAGCGACAGCAGATCCATCATGATTTGGCAGCTACGGCCATGAAGCTCGACGATCATGTCGCCGGCGGAATCAAGGTGATCGCCGGTGAAGACGACGAAGCCATTTCCTGCAGCACCGAGCCGCACGGGAAAAGCGAGGCCTGAAAATGGCAGAATGCCATCCTTCAGACGCGCCATGAACGGCGCGAAATCGGCTGAGCCGGGCGCGGCGCGGTCATGTGCGCCGGCCCAGGACAGCGGCAAAAGGGATTTCTCGATATGGTCCAGCAGCGCATCGCCATAAGCGTCCACAAGGGCCTTGCTTGCGGCCGCCGCTGCCGAAGGTCCCCAGTTCTCCAGTTCGCAGACCAGACGCTGCTTCGCCGGCAGACCTGAGCCGCTCATCCGGTAGACTGCAAAATTCTGGGCATCCGCCAGCTTCTGCATCGCGACCAGCCGCGGGAAGAGGTCGGAGCGGCTGCTTATCCTGTTCAGGCGCACGCTGCGTATGTGTTCCGTACTACCCATCGCCCTGCTTGACGAATGCCCCATGTATTCCCCTTAGACGAGATGATTTCTCACCGCAAACGCTATGGCCTCGGAGCGAGTTTTCGTCGCCGTCTTTCGCATGACGCTCGTAATGTAGTTGTTGATCGTATTGCGGGAGATGCCCAGGATCATCGCGATCTCATCGCTGGTTTTGCCCTCGGCGATCCAGAAGAGACATTCGAGCTCCCGCTCCGTCAGCTCAAAATCGCGCTCGGCCCGGGCGCCCCCGCACCGGAGCGAACTTGCCAGATAACTTGCAAGGAGTCCCACGTCCCTCAGCCGCTCCGGCGACAGGATGAAGCCGTCATCGAAGAGGAACATCAGCAACAGCCGCGAACGGCCGACATTTAACGTCAAGGAACAATACTGGCGGCTGGCGCCATCCGGCACGTCGGCATTGTCGGGCAGAAGAGCAAAATTTGGCTGGAAGAGCTGCATGCACTTTTCCAGCTCGGTGGTGCGTGCATAGCTGCTTGTCAGTGACGTCGCCAGATCCTTGACGAGATCGAACGGCCAGTCCGAGGACACGATGAAATCGAGACCGGCCTCCTGGATGAGGTCGGATCTCGAAAGCAGGTAATGCGACGCTCCAACGTAGTCCGTCAGGGTGCGAAGCGCGACCTGCAACCTCCCGCTGCCGGCGATTTCGCTGAGCTGCTCAATGAGCTCCCGGCGAGAGCAAAGATTGACAGCCTGGAGACCAACGAAGTTCGCGGCCTGATTTTCGCCCTTAAGCAGTATGTGCATGTCCATAGGCAACGTCCCGCGGCTGAGTGCCCGATCCTGCAAGGCATTATCTGCGCAGGGCCGACGCGGCCTGCGGCAATGACTAAACGAATCACCCAAGGGTAAGTCAGACGATAGAAACTACCATATCCGAGTTCTTGGGATTTACTCTTGCCGCTTTCCGTGCGCGTGATTCGCGCCCAGACATCGCTTGATTAGATGGTTGGAACCTATGGTGATTCTCTCAATATCGCAATACACCACGCCTTTCGGTCGAGTCACCATCTAAGTATTTCTGCGCCACAATTCATATATACTTTAAACCTAACTAACATTAATTCGTGTAGTGAGAAAAAATCCGCCACTGTGGCGCGTCGCATATGAATATGTATTTATAGAGAAAATTATCGGCTCTAACAGTCTTCCTACCAAGCGATTTCCTTTTATTTATGTGAGGAAAAAACTTCCGCTCTCGCCTCGATCTGGAAATAATCGAGCACCGTTTCAATCTTGTGCAAAAAATGTCCCGCGCGGCAGCTTTAGATAACAAATCCGTGATTTGCCGGGCGGATGAAGACGTTAAAAAAGGCCGGTCTCCCGGCCTTTCGTTCAGGCGGCGTTGTCCACCGCCCATTTCCTGAGGATTTTCGCGGCGCGTTCCTCGTTGATCTCGACCATTCGCGCGAGCTTCCGCTCCGGGCCTTCCTTGACGCGGCGGTTGAAGTTTCCGTCGTCGTCGCCCAGGCTGAGCAGGTCCTCCGTGCTGTCGAAGCCGAAGTCCGAACCGAAGCCGTCCATGAGCGCGCCGCCGGCAGCCCCTCCACCGGCCGGTGCGAAATCAGGCAGCTCCAGGCCAACACTTTCTGAAGACGTGTCGCCGATGACTGCCGCACCGCCACCGCTGATGCTGCGCACCAGAGGCCGCACGCCCATCCAGACCACCACGAAGGCGACGCCCAGGAAGGCGAGCGAGTTGATGATGCCGGCCAGGTTGCGGCTCAGCATATCGAGGACGCGAACGCCGCCGGCGGCATCTTCGAGAAGCTGGTTCTCGAGGAAGTCCATGGCCGTCACCGTGACGACGTCGCCGCGATCAGCACTGATACCGGCTGCCGACGAGACGATCTTCTGCATTTCGGCGAGATAAGCATCGATCTTCGCCTGATCGGCAGGTTCGCCGACCATCTGGGCGATACGGCCCTTGTTGACGACGACGGCGATCGAGAGCTTCTCGATCTCGTAGCTGTTGCGCGTCGTGGCCGTCGTCTTGCTGTTGATCTCGTAGTTTGTCTGCTCTTCCTTCTTGTCCGACTTATCCTGCGATTCCGGACTATTGCTGCCACCTTGCTCGGGGGCGGCCTGCGGAATGTTCTGCTCGACGGTCGTTGCGTTATCGGACTGCTTCTGCTGCGACTGTGAGGCTTCCTTGGTCGTGCGCACGGAGCGCTCCACCTTTGATTCCGGATCGTAGACGGTTTCCTGGATCTGCTGCGCATCCGTGTTGAGATCGGCAGTTACGCTGGAGCGAAAATTATCCATGCCAAGGAAGGGAGCCAGCGCCTTGTCGATATTCGATTCGACTTCCTGCTGGACGTTCTGGACGATGTTCAGAGAGCGGTTCAGCGAGCTGTTGCTCGCCTCGTCGCCAGATGCGAGCAGCTGGCCGGCGGAATCAAGGATCGTCACGTCATCGACATCAAGCCCCGGCACGGCCGAGGCGACGAGGTGGCGGATCGAGGTGGCGGCACTTCGGCCTGCCGCAGCGCTCGCCCGGATCATGACGGAGGCTGTCGGCTTCTGCTCCGCCTTACGGAAGTTTCCGACTTCAGGCATAACGATATGGACGCGAGCAGCGGTGATGCCTGAGATGGACTGGATGGTGCGGCCAATCTCGCCTTCGAGCGCACGCACGCGGGTGACTTCCTGCATGAAGGAGGTGAGGCCGAGGGAACCGACATTGTCGAAGAGTTCATAGCCTGCGTTCGCGCTGTTCGGCAGGCCCCGCTCGGCAAGCAGCAGGCGGGCCTTGCCCGTCATGCCGGCAGGCACAGTAATGCTTGAGCCGTCGGAACCAACCTGGAAGCCGATATTGGCTTCCGCAAGAGCCATGCTGATCTGGTTGAGGTCAGGGGTGTCAAGGCCGACATAGAGCGTTTCCTGCGCCGGCTTGTTGACGAAAAGGGCAGCAGCCAAGATAATTGCAATTGAAAAAACGCCAACGCCAGCGAGCGCCAACAAGCGTGTCCGCCCCAGCGAACCTAAGTTCTTAATGAGCTGAACTAATTGATTTAACAGATTCATTCTGTTCTCGCACGATCCGTCAAAGACAAAACAGGCTTATTGCCTCATTTGTTGATAGACGGCGAAACTTGTGCGAGCGTTTCGTCAGGGCAGGTTCGGAGGCTTGAAAATCAGAAGAAATCGAAGTCGCCGGCCGCCTTGCTGAGCGGCTGGGAATGGCCGTGACGGGTGGCACCGCCGAGCGCTTTTTGCATTTCGGCAAGTTTGACCAGGCTGAGTGCGGTCGCAACGTCAACAGCCCAGCTCTGCGGAATCTCGCCGGTGATCGTGTCAATGAATTCAGCAAGGCCGCGGGTCTTCTGAACGGCAAGATCGATGCCCTGCATGATCTTCATGCTATCGGGCGAGTGCAGAATATCGGCGCCGCCGATTTCGAGAAGCTGCGGCTCGATGCGTTCGATGAGATAGGCGACATCGTGCAGTTCGGAAACGATACGCATAAGGATATCCGGAAGCGCTTCGACCGGCGAAGGCTCTATCGTTCCACTGAAAGTCATAGAGAGATCCTTGTCATCAGAAAAATTCGATACTTGTTTCGACGGGCTTCTGGGGTGCGACAGGGCGCTGTTCGAGAGCCACCGTCTTCTGCGTTTCAGCGCCGGTCAGCGGGTACTGGCGCGCGCGGCCCGAAACCGGCCAGTATTCCAGCTTGCGGCCGTGTTCGCCACCGGTGCTGGAGCTGACGAGGGGGATACCTTCATCCCTCAGGAACTGCATGGCGAAGGCGGCGTTCTGTTCGCCGACATTGGAGAAAGTCGAGATCGTCTTCGCCCCGCCGAAAATCTTGGCCTCAAGGCGGTCGCGGCGCGCGCCCTGCTTCAGAAGGCCGTTGATCAGCAATTCCATCAGGTGAACGCCATAGCGCGTCGCGTCGCCGCCACTCATCGGCGTGTTACCGGTGCCCGGGAGCAGAAAGTGGTTCATACCGCCGACACCGGCCACGGGATCGCGCAGACAGGCAGCCACACACGAACCAAGGATGGTCGTCAAAACCGCGGTCGGATCATTCAGGACCTTCCATTCGCCTTGAATGATATGAACGCGGCGGGCTGCTGCCTCGACATTCATTTCAGCGCTCCAAACACGGCTTCGATCGCCGCCTTCATCTTTTCGATGGTGAAGGGCTTGGCAAGCACGTTGTTGGCGCCGAGCTGGGCGGCCTTCTGCACGAGAGCACGATCGCCCTGCGCAGTCAGGATGATGAAGGCCGCCTTCTTGGTTGCCGGATTGGTGCGTACGGCCTGCAGCAGACCGAGACCATCCATCTTCGGCATGTTGAAGTCCGAGATCACCAGATGATGCGGCTGTTGGGCCATGATCTTCATGCCCTGCTCGCCGTCGCCGGCAGCCGTGATCTGCTTGAAACCGAGCTGGGTCAGCGCATCGCTGAGCAACAACCGGCTCGTGACCTGATCGTCGACGATCAGAACTTTGATTTTCTCCGCAATCGACATTATTCTGTCCCTTCCTTTCGGGCGGCTGTCATTTTCAGTATTTCTTCGCCGATGGCATTCAGTGGCAGCTGCTGCTCAACGGCACCGAGTTCATAGGCCACTCGCGGCATTCCATAGACCACGCAGGTCTTTTCGTTCTGTCCGAGAGTGCGCGCGCCGGCATGGCGCATCTTCAAGAGGCCAGCCGCGCCATCGCGGCCCATGCCTGTCAGGATCACGCCGACCGCATTGCGTCCGGCAAGTTCGGCAACGGAATCGAAGAGAACGTCGACCGAGGGGCGATGGCCGTTTACCGGATCGCGCTCGACGAGACGGCAACTGGGCGCGGATGCATTCGCGACCTGCAAATGACGTTCCCCGCCTGGTGCCAGATAAATCTTACCAATCTCTAAACGTGCGCCATCCGTCGCTTCTTCAACGACCGGAGCACAGAGGCGATTGAGGCGGTCGGCAAAGCTTTTCGTGAAGGTCGGCGGCATATGCTGGGTGATGACCGTCGGCGGGCAGTTCGCCGGAAACTTCTGCAGCACGGTGATCAGCGCCTCGACGCCGCCCGTCGATGAACCGATCGCGACGATCTTGCGTCCGACCCGGAAATCGGCGACCGATACCGGCGGAACCGGAGCTGCTTGAGGCTGCACGAACTGGCGCTGCGTGCGCGCGGCAGCCTTGACCTTCTCGGCCAGATCGCCGAAGGGACGCGGCTCGCCGGGGGCAGGCTTTCCGACGCAATCGAAGGCCCCGATCTCGAGCGCGGCGAGCGTCGCCTCCGCGCCGCGGTGCGTCATGGTGGAGACCATGATGACCGGCATGGGGCGAAGCCGCATGATCTTCTCGAGAAATTCCAGGCCGTTCATGTTCGGCATCTCGATGTCGAGCGTGACGACATCGGGATTGAGCTTCTTGATCGCCTCGCGTGCTTCCAGCGCGTCGCCCGCCTGGCCGATGACGTTGACGTCCGGATCGGAACTGAGGACGGCGCTGATCAGCCCGCGCATCGTCGGGGAGTCGTCAACGACGAGAACTCTTGCCGGTGCGCTCATCCCTTTCTCCCCAATCCTTTTGTAGTGTGGCGATAGGTGGTAACGCCGATATTGTCGAAGACGTGCTTTGCTTCGCCGGAAACACGCTCGGAGTGGCCGATGTAAAGATGGCCGCCTTCCGGCAGCAGTTCGGCAAAGCGCGACCAGATCTTCATCTGCGTCGGCTCGTCGAAATAGATCACGACGTTGCGGCAGAAGATGACGTCGAACTTGCCCTTGAAGGGCCACTGCGCCATCAGGTTCAGCTCGTTGTAGGTGATCAGGCGCTTGACGCGGTCATCGACCTGGAATTTGCGTCGCCCATCCACGTTGACTTCCGTGAACCACTGCTTGCGCATGGCCGGCGATACGGTTTCGAGAGCCGTCTCGTCGTAGCATCCGGCGCGAGCGAGATTGAGTATCTTTGGGTCGATATCGGTCGCAAGGATCTTGAAGTCGCAGTCCGCGACGTTGGGCATCATCGAAAGCACCGTCAGCGCAATCGAATAAGGCTCCTGCCCGTCGGAAGATGCAGCCGACCAGATGCGCACACGCCCGCCCGTCTTGGCACGATTGAGAAGCTCCGGCAGCACGTGGTCGCGCAGGTGCTCGAAGTGATGGTTCTCGCGGAAGAAGCGCGTGAAGTTGGTGGTCAGATGCGAAAGCATTTCGCGGCGCGGCGCGGCGCCTGCCGGCGAAGAAACCAGCGAGCAGTATTCGCGGAAGCCTGAAAGGCCGAGATTGCGGATATGCTTGGAAAGACGCGAATAGACCAGCGAAGCCTTGGTCTCGTTCAGGAAAATCCCTGCATCCGAGTAGATCATCGCGGCGATTTCCATGAGGTCACGGCGCGTCAGCGGATATTCGCCGCTCGCCAGGACCTCGTCCGGATTCCCCTGCCTGAGATCTTTTGCACTCAACGCATTCATGCAGCTTCGCTTTCGGTATCAGGGAACAGGGCTTCCAATTCGACCAGGCAGATCATCCGCTTTTCGATCGCAAGAATGCCCCGGGCAAACTGGCGCTCTATGTCGGAAGAAATTTCCGGCGTCGGTTGAATGTTGTCGTCGGTCACGGTGAGGATGTCCGAGACCGCGTCAACGAGCAGGCCGACGACCTTGCGCCGGACCTGCGCGACAATGATGACGTGGCGTGCCGACGGCTCGGCGGGTTTCATGCCGAGCCGCGCCGATAGATCGATGATGGGCAGCACCGCGCCGCGCAGGTTGATGACGCCCTTCATGTGAGCCGGCGAATGCGGCATGGCCGTTGCCGGCGTCCAGCCGCGGATTTCGCGAACCGACATGATGTTCACGCAAAATTCCTGGTCGCCGATGCGGAACGCGATGAGCTCGCGATCCCCCTGGCTCAGATTTTTCACGGCGTACGACATGACCCTATCCAGCTGCTGCCAACGACATTTCGGGTTTCAGTGCCTGGCCGCGCGAGGCGCCGACGACGGCATCGACATCGAGGATGAGCGCCACGCGCCCGTCGCCGAGGATCGTTGCCGCAGCGATGCCCGGCACATGCGTATAGTTCGCCTCGAGGCTCTTGATGACCACCTGACGCTGGCCCTGGATCGCGTCGACCATGAGTGCGCGCTGACCGCCGCCTTCGGATTCTACCAGCAGTGCGACGCCTTCGACCGGGTTTGCCTGGGTTGCTCGGAAGTTCAGGATGCGGCCGACATCGACCAGCGGGCAGAAGCTGTTACGGATCGAGATCAGACGATGGTTCGCACCGAATGAATGGATCGCAGCAGCTTCCGGCTGAAGTGTTTCGACAATGGCGGTCAGCGGTACCACAAGCGTCTGGCCGGCAACCGTGACCACCATGCCGTCGAGGACGGCGAGCGTCAGCGGCAGGCTCATTGTGAAGACGGAGCCATGGCCCGGACGCGAGGTGATGTTGATGCGACCGCCAAGGGCCTGGATCGAGCGTTTGACGACGTCCATGCCGACGCCGCGGCCCGAAATGTCGGAGATCTTGTCGGCCGTCGAGAAGCCGGGCAGGAAGATCAGGTTGTCGATTTCCTCGTCCGAAAGGTTAGCGTCGGCGGGGATCAGATCGTTGTCGATTGCCTTCTGGCGAACCTTCTCGCGGTTGATGCCGGCACCATCGTCGGCGAGCTCGATCAGGATGCGGCCGGACCGGTGTTTTGCCGTCAGACGAACCGTGCCTTCGGTGTTCTTGCCGGCTGCTGCACGCTTCTCCGGCGTTTCGATGCCGTGGTCGACCGCATTGCGGATCATGTGCGTCAGTGGCTCGGCCAGCTTATCGATGACCGTCTTGTCAACTTCGGTGTTTTCACCTTCGGTGATCAGGCGGATGGTCTTGCCCGTCATGTCGGCGATTTCGCGAACGATGCGCGACATGCGCTGGAAGACCGGCTTAACCGGCTGCGCGCGGATCGCCATGACCGAGTCCTGGATCTCGCGGGTGAGCTGTTGCAGCTCCTCGAGACCCATGTTGATGGACGATGTGCCGGTCGTGTCGTTCTCGATGACGCTTTGGGAGAGCATCGCCTGGTTGATGACCAGCTCGCCGACGAGGTTGATCAGGCGGTCGACGCGATCGAGGTCGACACGGATCGTCTGACCGGCTGCGGCATTGTTCTGGGCAGCGGCGGCAGCACTTGCGGCAGCCGAAGCGGCGGATTCCTTCTTTTCGATGCGAGCGGCGGCGGCCGCCATCTGGGTGACGTTTGAGGCCGTCTCGGCGGCGGCAACGGCAGCTGCAGCATCCGACTTCGGCTCCGCCGGTTCCTCGGCGGCACCCTCATCTAGAATCGAAAGGTCGAAGGGAACCGGGATCATCGGAAGTTCGTCGTTGGACGATACAGAGGTTGCGGCTTCGACCGCCTTGACGGCCAGATCGCAATCCCATTCGGCGAATTCGAACACGGCGTGGATGGCATCCTCGCCCTTGTCCGTCGTCAGCGTGATATTCCAGCTGAAATAGGCGCCTTCGGCATCGAGATCGTCGAGGCCGGGCAGGTCGTCCATGTTGCAGCAGCTGCTCATCTCGCCGAGGCGGGAGAGATCGCGTAGCAGCAGCGTGGCGTCGTTGCCCTTCGAATAGAGGTCGGAGCGCGGCTTGAAGGTGATTTCATAGACCGGAAGACCGGAGCCGGCCTCTTCCTCGCCGCCGAAATCATCGAAGGAGAAGGGTATCGGCTGGAAACCGCTGTCATCGGCCGCCTTAGGGGCCTCCGCCACGGGGATAGGCGCAGGCGCCTTTGCGGCAGGTTTCGGCGCCGGCGCTTCGGCGGCTGTGGAAGGAGATGGCAGCTCTCCGTTCGCCAGCGCTTCCAGTTCCTTCACCAGACCGCGGCTGCGGCTCTCGTCGACGCTGCCGCCGTCGCGGGCGGCATTGGTGAGGTCCGCAAGCACGTCGGCCGATTTCAGCATGACCTTCAGGACATCCTGTGTCGGCTCAAGCCTGTTGGAACGAACGCAATCAAGTGTGGTTTCGAACACATGGGCGAAGGCGACGAGATCGTCCAGACCGAAGGCGCCGGCACCGCCCTTGATCGAATGGACGGCACGGAACACCGCATTGACGGTTTCCGGATCGCGATCGCCATCATTCATTTTCATGAGACCGGATTCCAGTTCGGCGAGCTGTTCCTCGCATTCCTGGAAAAAGATCTCTTTGATTTCGTTCATATCCATAGGAGAGAATCCTGGGTTTAAGCGGTTACGCGCTCAATGGCATCGATCAGCTTGGCAGGGTCGAACGGCTTGACGATCCAGCCGGTGGCGCCGGCCTGGCGGGCGCGGTTCTTCTTTTCAGCGTCGCTTTCGGTCGTCAGCACCAGGATCGGGATCGCCCGATACTTCTCGTTGCGGCGAACACCTTCGATGAAGCCGAAACCGTCGAGGCGCGGCATGTTGATGTCGGTCACGATGACGTCCGGGTTGGATTCTTCCAGGACTTCAAGGCCTTCAACCCCGTCTTCGGCCTGGATCGTCTCGAAGCCCGCATTGTTGAGCGTCACGAGAAGCATGTTTCGGATGGTCCGTGAATCATCCACCGTAAGCACTTTTTTCTTCATTGCCGGATCTCCTTGGCAAGCAGGTGGTCGATGTCGACGCCAACCAGCTGCATGGTTTTGTGAAATGCATCGGACACTTTCGTGAAGGTGAACGAATGTTTGTCCTCCTTCCAGGTCTTCGCCGCAGCCATCAGAACCTGAGCGCACAGGCCACCGAGACGCTCAACGGCGGACGCATCGATCGAAAGATCGCTGCCACGCACCGAGATAAGCTTGTCGCGCAAGGCCGAAGCCTCGTTGAGGTCAAGCACCGCCGCCAAATTCAGCGTCTTCCCACTCTTCTTTGCTGCCATCAGCTTTTCCTTGTCCCCTTGTCCCGTGCCCGCAAAAATGAGGCGAGCTCATATTCCGATAGGTTAGTAAACATTTCGGCCGCCTCCGAAATTCACAGCCGGACGGGAAAGCCCGAAATCCTCGCTGTCGAATTGCTCGTCCAGCGTGGCGGGACGGGCCGCGATCTCGATACTGCGTTGGCGGGAAGCGCGGAGCGGAGCGGCCTCGATACGGGCGTTTTCGCGGGCGATGCGGAACGCGCGGATCGTCTGCCCCAGTTCGAGGATCACGGTGTGCAGATGATCGGCGCCTTCGGCTGCGCGGTTGGCTGATGCCGCGCTGTCGGCAACCTGCCCGCCAAGCGCCTTGACGTCAGCCGTCACCGTGTCGAGGCTTGCGGCGTGCTCGCCCGTCTGGCTTGCAATCGTTGCGATTGCCGCATTGATGCCGGTTACCTGCCGCACGATGTTGCCAATCGAATCCTGCGTGCGGCCGACCATCTGAACGCCGGCATCGACCTGCGCCTTGGTCGTCGTGACAAGCGTCTTGATTTCGCGAGCGGCTTCGGCAGAACGCTGAGCAAGCGCCCGTACCTCCTGCGCCACGACCGCAAAGCCGCGGCCGGATTCGCCGGCACGCGCGGCTTCGATACCCGCGTTCAGCGCCAGCAGGTTCGTCTGGAAGGCAATCTCGTCGATTGCGCCGATGATCTGGCCGATCTTTTCGGCGGACTGCTCGATATCCGCCATCGCGCTGATGGCGTGGCCGACGACCTGGCCACTCTCTTCCGCCGCCGAGCGGGTGGAGGCCGCGGCCTTTTCCGCAGCGCGGCTTTCCGATGCGCCGTTGCGGACACTTCCGGCGATTGCTTCGAGCACTGCTGCCGATGTCATGAGTTGCCGCGAATGACCGGCTGCATCGCCCGAAAAGCCCTGGGAGGCAGCCGCGAGCGAACGCATGGAGAGTTCGGCTTTTGCCGTGCGCTCGCTGATTGCCGCAAATTCCGCCTGAATGCCATCGAGCGCCGCATTGAGCGAACCGGCGGTATCGGCGTAGGCATCGTCGCCATCGGTGGCTGCACGCACGGTCAGGTCGCGGGCCGCGAGGCCCTCGACCACGTCACCGAAAATCCGCGCGATCTCTGCCTTGTCGTTTTCACGCTGCTCGGCAAGTGCGCGCTGCTGGGAGGCACGCAGTGCATTGAAGCGCAGCGAAACGGCGATTTCGACATCGACCATGACGAGGCGGATGATGGCCGTCATCATCTGGGAGATTTCTTTCGCGCGGCGCTTGGCGCCCGGCAAAAGCGGCTTGCCTGCCAGCTCGCCTGCAAGACCGGAAATGAGATGCTCCAGCACGACGCCATGGCCAGCCACGTGCCAGCGCGGATCAAGCCCCATCTTATTTTCGCTGTCGGAAAGAACCTTGACGCGCTCTGCATAGAGACTGTCGAAGCGCGCATCGGTCAGCACGTCCCAGTGGGAGGACTGAAGATCGTGCAGGCGATCAAGCTGGCGCTCGTTCTGGAAATTGCTGGCCGCGTCCGGGAAAGATTGGAAGCGCTGGAACAGGTCGCGAAGGCCGCTTTTCAGCCGGGCTTCGAGCATCGGCCGGTGACGGCGCACCGCCTCGCATTGCGCGGCATCGAGACCGGCAAAGCGCAGGCGATCGCGAAGGCTGCCTGCCTGCGCGCCCCTGGCCTGATCTGATGGCATGTCCTGCCCCAATGCCTATCCCCACCACATTCCGGACAAGGTCCGGTGAAAAACCGTTGTGCTCCATCCGATGAGCGCAATGCAGGGAAACGACCTGTGTCACCACCGGCGCAAACCGGAGGGCGGAAGTATCCCGATCAGCAAATCTGTTTCGGAAAAGAGATGGATACCGGATCGAGCCGGTACGGCGGGACGGCTTCATGCCTGGTGGGAACGAGCAAACATCTTCCCATTCCGACGTGTCTCGCAATGTTTATGGTTAATTCCTTGCTTGAAGGTTAATAGGTGTTTTAACAAACCGCCCTTTCCAAGCATTTCGAACACGTTCAACGAAATAGTCCGGCGCAGTTGCAGGCGCGCTACAAGTCCTGCGCAAGGTCCATGCTATATCCGGCACCTCAGACATGACATGATGTCGTTAAGGATAGAGCAATGATTGTTCTTGGACTGGGTTCCTGCCTCATCGCGATCGCCACGCTGGCCGCCGTCGCCCTGCTCGACCGGATCGAAGCCAATCGCGGCAGCCTCACCCTCCGGGTGCTCTGAATGCAGTTGCCGCCTGCGGCATAGTGCGGCTTTCTTGCGCCGCCCGTTGGCAGCCCTCTTCCTCTGATGTATCGCAGGCGCCTCAAGCTCAGCGGAAGTTGTTCATGACTGCCAGAACCGGCCTTTTCATCATTCTCGCCGTCACCCTGTGGCGTATTGCGATGCTGCATTTCGACACGACGGATTTCTTCGTCGATGAGGCGCAATACTGGTTCTGGTCGCAGAATCTCGACTTCGGCTATTATTCGAAGCCGCCGATGATCGCCTGGTTCATCCGGTCGATGACGGAGATTGCCGGCTCAACCGACATCTTCTGGGTGCGGCTCTGCGGGCCTCTCGTGCATATGGCCACGGCATTGCTGCTGATGCAGTTCGCAAAGCGCGTTGAAGGTCCCGAAATTGAAGGCTGGACCGGTGTCATCTACATCACGATGCCTGCCGTCGCGCTCTCCTCCGTCTTCTTCTCCACCGATGTCGTTCTCCTGTTCTTCATGACGATCGGGCTCTGGGCCTATTTCGGTCTGACCGAGAAGCGCTCGGGCGCACTTGCGCTCGTCATGGGTGTCGCCTTCGGTTGCGCCTTCCTGTCGAAATACGCGATCCTTTTCATCGTTCCCGGTGGGCTGATCGCGCTGCTTCTGGTACCGGCTGCGCGGATTGCCTGGCGCGACTTCCTCATTTCGGTCGCCGCCGCGCTTGCCGTCGCTTCACCAAACCTGTGGTGGAACGTCACCCATGACGCGACCACAGTGCGCCACACCGAAGACATCGCGAAGTGGGACCAGATGCAGCTGAACTTTGGCGGCGCGCTTGAATTCTTCGCCGCACAGTTCGGGGTCGTCGGGCCGATCGTCTTCTTCGCGATGCTTTGGGCGACTTGGCGCATGATCAAAGGCAAGAGCGGCGAGAAGGAAAAGCTCCTCATCTGGCTCTCCATGCCGGTCGTCCTGCTGATCACCCTGCAGGCCTTTGTCGCCAAGGCCGAGGCGAACTGGGGCGTGTCGGCCTATGTCGCAGGTACGGTCCTCGCCGTCTTGGTGCTCACGCAGCTATGGCCGAAGGGCTTGCGCATTTCGCTCGTCGTCGGCGGCGTTGCGAGCTTCCTTTTTCCGCTTGCGACGATCTTTGCGCATCAATTGATCCTTCCGGGCGGTAATGAAGTGATGAAACGCTATCTCGGCCGCAGCGAAATCAGCCGCGAAGTCGGTGTGCTGGCCAAGCAGGCCGGACTTGGGATCGTCGTCACCGACAATCGCGATTTCGTCGCCGACATGTTCCATACGCTCAGGAACGAACCGCTCAAGATCTATTCGCGTCCACCCGCCGGCTTCCCGGGCAATTACTACGAGCAGAACTTCGCATTGCCGGCGGATGTGCAAGATCAGGTTCTCTTCGTCACGCGCAACGAACTGACCTGCGCAGCCGCGGCACCGGAACTGGTCAAAAGCTGGCAGCCGGCCGACGGCTACTACCGCGGCAGGACGATCAATGCATACAAAGCGCCTGCAAGCTGCCTTGGACCGCAGAGCTAAAGACTGGCCGCGGGAGGCAGGCAAAGCCCTGTCCCCGCCCCTTCGATTTCAACGAAGCGAACACCGCCGTCCTCGAAGGCCAGGCGTAGCTGGGCCTCGGTGGCGCGGTGGATTTCATGGTTCTGCCCTTCGTAGTCGCGTATTGTACTGCGCGAAACCGACGCCTTGCCGGCGAGTTCGGCTTGCGTCCAATCGAGCAAACCGCGTGCTGCCCGGCATAAAGCAGGCGTGAGAATAGTCTCCTTTGCGCCTTGACCCATGATCTCAATCCACCCATATTGGTCAATATAAGCCATATATGTCACTTTTTGATCAGGAATTCCAGACCGGGAGAGAGCGATGCCGCACGACACGCCTTTGATTTCGACGATCGTCGGGGGGCTCGTGCTGGCGTTTATCCTTGGCGCCATCGCCAACCGCCTGAGATTGCCGCCGCTTGTCGGCTATCTCGTTGCCGGCATTCTCGTTGGTCCACACACCCCCGGCTATGTGGCGGATCAGGATCTCGCGCCCGAACTTGCCGAAATCGGCGTCATCCTATTGATGTTCGGCGTCGGCCTGCACTTCTCGCTCAAGGACCTGCTTTCGGTTCGCGGCATCGCCGTGCCGGGAGCCGTCGCCCAGATCGCCTTCGCGACCCTGCTCGGCTGGGGTCTCGGCGCGCTGATGGGCTGGTCAACCGGCGGCAGTCTCGTCTTTGGCCTCGCACTCTCCGTCGCCTCGACCGTCGTTCTCCTAAAGGCGCTGCAGGAACGCCGCCTCGTGGAAACGGAACGCGGCAAGATCGCCGTCGGCTGGCTGATCGTGGAGGACTTGGCCATGGTCCTCGCGCTCGTGCTGATACCCGCAGCCGCCAGCATCGGCGGCGGTGAACATGCGCCGGTCGAGCCGCTTTCGGCCGGCCTCAACCGCCTGTTCGGGCTCGATCTCGGCATTTCCGGCATCATTGGCATGACGCTGGTGAAGGTGGCACTCTTCGTCGCCCTGATGCTTGTCTTCGGCCGCAAGCTCATTCCCTGGACGATGCACAGGATCGCCCATACCGGCTCGCGCGAACTCTTCCGCCTCGGCGTGCTCGCCATCGCGCTCGGCGTCGCTTTCGGCGCCGCGAAGCTCTTTGGCGTGTCGCTTGCACTAGGCGCCTTCTTTGCGGGCATGGTGCTTGCAGAAAGCGAACTCAGCCATCGCGCCGCCCAGGAAAGCCTGCCGCTTCGCGACGCATTCGCTGTGCTCTTCTTCGTCTCCGTTGGCATGCTCTTTGATCCGCACATCCTGGTCGAAAGGCCGCTGCCTGTCCTGGCAACCGTCTTCATCATCGTCATCGGTAAGTCCGTCGCCGCCTTTCTCATCGTGCTGCTCTTTCGGAAGCCGGCCGGTACGGCACTGACGATCTCCGCCAGCCTGGGACAGATCGGCGAATTCTCCTTCATCCTTGCCGCCCTCGGTGTCGATCTCGGCCTGCTGCCGGAAGAAGGCCGCGATCTCGTCCTTGCAGGCGCACTCATTTCGATCATCCTCAACCCGCTGCTCTTCTTCGCCTGCGACCGCATGCGCCCGCTTTTCCACCGTCCGAAGCGGGAGGAGGCTCCAGTCGATACAACCGCTGCCGCCGAAGAACCCATCGAGCCCGCCGAACCCGAAGACGAAATCCAGCCGACGTCGCTTTCCGGCCACGCCATCCTCGTCGGCTACGGCCGCGTCGGCAGCATCGTCGGCCAGAACCTGAAGTCTTCGAGCACACCTTTCTTGGTCATCGAAGATTCCGAAAAGCGGATCGAAGAGCTTGCTGCGCAGGGCGTTGAGACGGTTCTCGGCAATGCCGGCGCCCGCGAAGTGCTCGATCTCGCCAATCTTCCTGGCGCGCGCAGCCTGGTGATTGCCATCCCGAATGCCTTCGAAGCGTGCCGTGTTGCCGAATACGGCCGCAGCGTGAACCCGTCGATCCTGATCGTCGCCCGCGCCCATTCGGACGCCGAAGTCGACGAGTTGAAACAGTACGGCGCCGATACCGTCATCATGGGCGAGCGAGAAATCGCCATGGGAATGGTTGACCGGCTCGCCCAAGTGCATCATGACAGTCCGGCCTATGAAGATGGGCATGGGACTGATACAATTCCGGGCACGGCCGCAGCGCCGTCCGAGAGTGAATGACGGGTTTTTACGCTTTTGAGCCGATTTGAGAGCGAGATCGCAAAGAATGGCGGCGAAGGATTCGATGCACGCCGGTTAAGCGCCCGCATCGCGGTTTCGCTCGTCCTTGCGATTGCCGCCTATATCGGCCTTCTCATCGGCGGCAATCTCATTCTCGGTCCCGCAGCCTCAGACAACAATGCGCTGATCTTGCCCGGCAAGGAACCCCAGCCGCCCCAGCTGACCGCGCGCGAGGCGGTTCGCGGCATTCTCGCCGCCGATCGTAAGGTTGCGCCGAAACAAACGCTTCACGATTTTGGCCCGGTCCCCGTGCCGGTACCGCCGCATCTCGAATTCGCAGAGTGGAGCCCGCCTGCGGCTCTGCCGCCGATCGATACTGCTCTTCGTCCGGCCGCTCTGCCGGGCAATCAGCCGCGAGCCCCGCCCGCTGCTTGATATCGCGACCATCGCGCCTTTACAAAATCACATGACACACCGCCAGCGCACCGCGCCGGTATATGCATATTCAAGGAATACAACGACATGCGCACCTCACCATGGCTGGTGCTCACCTACACGGTGATCATCCTCTTCGGCATTCTCACGGCGTTGCCGAACGTCCTGCCGCAAAACGTCCTCGACCGCATACCTTCCTGGCTGCCTCACGATCAGGTCTCTCTTGGTCTCGACCTCCGCGGCGGCTCCCACCTTGTTCTCGAAGTCGATGAATCGGAACTGACGAAGGAACGCCTGCAATCGCTCCTGCAGGATACCCGCCGCGTGCTGCGCGAAAAGGGTGTTGCGACCAGCTCGGTCGCCCGCAACCAGAACCAGATCATCGTGACGCTGACGGACCCGACGCAGCGCGACGCTGCCATCACCGATCTGCAGACGCTGGCGAACCCTGTGGGCGTCGGCCTTACCGCCGGTCAGTCCGACCTCGATATCGCTGCCAGCGGCACGAACAACGTCACGATGACTTTTTCAGAGGCAGGTATCACGCAGAACGTGAACTCCGCCGTCGAGCAGAGCCTCGAGGTCATCCGCCAGCGCGTCGACCAGGTCGGCGTCGCCGAGCCAACGATCCAGCGCGTTGGCGCAAACCGTATCCTCGTTCAGCTTCCCGGCACGCAGGATCCGACCCGCCTGCGCCAGCTGCTCGGCTCCACGGCCAAGATGACGTTCCACATGCTTGCCCCGAACAACGCTCCGGCACCCGGCGTGACCATGATGAAAGACGAGCAGGGCAACACCTATCCGGTGGAAGACCGCGTCGAAATCTCCGGCGACCGCCTTTCGGACGCCCGCGTCGGCTTCGACCAAAACACGCGCGAGCCGATCGTCAGCTTCCGCTTCGATAGCGCCGGCGCAACCCGCTTTGCGGATATTACCCGCCAGAATGTCGGCAATCCATTCGCCATCGTCCTCGACGGCAAGGTGCTGAGCGCGCCCGTCATTCGCGAACCGATCACCGGCGGCTCCGGCCAGATTTCCGGCAGCTTCACGGCTGAAAGCGCCACCACGCTTGCGGCAATGCTGCGCGCCGGCGCCCTTCCCGCCAAGCTCACCGTCATCGAGGAACGCACCGTCGGCGCCGATCTCGGCGGTGACGCGATCAAGAAGGGTCTGACCTCCGGCCTCATCGGCTTCGCACTGGTCGTCGGCTTCATGTTCTTCCTCTATGGCGGCTGGGGTCTGCTCGCAAACGTCGCGCTGTTCCTGAACGTGATCTTGACCTTCGCCGGCCTGACGCTGATCGGCTCGACGCTGACCCTGCCCGGCATTGCCGGTGTCGTCCTCGGCATCGGTCTGGCGGTGGATGCGAACGTTCTGATCAACGAGCGCATCCGTGAAGAAACCCGCAAGGGCCGCGGCGCATTCGCCGCGATCGACGCCGGCTTCAGCCGCGCCTACTCGACCATCGTCGACAGTAACATGACGGCGCTGATCGCCACCGTGCTGCTGTTCTGGTTCGGCTCCGGCCCGGTTCGCGGCTTCGCCGTGACCATGGGCCTCGGCATCATGATCTCCATGTTCACCGCCGTTTCCATCGTCCGTGTCGCGATGATGGCAATCGTCCGTCGCACGAAGATGAAGGTCATCAACATCAAGCCGCTGCTTCCGATCAGCCTCGTTCCGGACGGAACGCAAATTCACTTCATGAAAGCGCGCTTCTTCGGCCTTGCGCTTTCCGCCGCCCTTTCCATCATTTCCGTCGTGCTGTTCGTCACGCCGGGCCTCAACTATGGCGTCGATTTCCGCGGCGGCATCCAGTTGGAAGTAAAGACGGCACAGCCCGCCGATCTTGCCTCCTTCCGTGAAGGCCTCGATGCACTGGGCCTCGGCGAAGTGGCGCTGCAATCCTTCGGCGACAGCAACCACGTGCTTATCCGGGCCGAGCGCCAGCCGGGCGGCGAAGAAGCGCAGACGACGGCCGTCAATCAGCTGAAGGCAGAGATCGTCAAGATCGATCCGTCGGCAACGATCGAACGGACGGAAGTCGTTGGCCCGAAGGTCAGCGGCGAGCTCGCGGTCGCCGGTATTCTCTCGGTCGTTCTCGCAAGCCTGGCGATGCTTGTCTATATCTGGGCGCGCTTCGAATGGCCATTTGCGGTCGGCGCCATCGCCACCCTCATCCTCGATGTGACGAAGACCATCGGCTTCTTCGCGCTTACCGGGCTCGACTTCAACCTCACTGCCATCGCGGCCCTTTTGACGCTGGTCGGTTATTCGGTGAACGACAAGGTCGTGGTCTACGACCGCATGCGTGAAAACATGCGCCTCTACAAGTCGATGCCACTTCGCGAACTCATCGACAAATCGATCAACGAAACGCTCGGCCGAAGCCTCTATACCTCCGCCACCGCCTTCCTCGCCATGCTTCCGATGGCGATCTGGGGTGGCAGCGCGGTCGAGAGCTTTGCGATCCCGATGGTGTTCGGCATTGCCGTCGCCGCGCTCTCCTCGGTCTTCATCGCAGCGCCGATCCTGCTCTTCCTCGGCGACTGGCGCCGCCGCCACGCCAAGGCCGTGGCGGCATCTGCTGGCGCCGAGCCGGAAATCATTCCGCCGGAAGCCACCGAGCCGCGCAAGTCGATCGGCTAATTAATCTTCGACACAGACATTCCGAGAGGGCGCCGGTTGCCGAACCGGCGCCCTCTTTCTATTTTCACTTCAAAGAAGCGAGAGGTTGCGTCTCAATGTCATCCGATCCAACGCCAACTGCTGTTTCGAGCACCAGCGAGGAGCGCATAAGGCGTTTTCTGGCGACGGCTTCACACGACCTTCAATCGCCGCTTCGGCACATCGCGATGTATGCGGAAATCCTCCTGGATGAGCTCGGCGAGAAGCTCGATAGCGAACAGCTCGAAAGCCTCACGGCGATCCTTCAGAAAGCCCAGACTGCGCAACGCCTCACCAAGGCGCTGATGAGCTTTGCTGCCGGCGCGCCGCAGGTTTCGCCAGCTCCGGTGGAACTCGGCCCGCTTGTCGACGGTCTCTGGACGGAATTGAAGACCGAGATGGGTGCCCATGACGCGCGTATCACCCGTGACAGGCTTCCAATCCTCAACAGTGATGCGGCCCTTCTGTCAACCGTGCTGAAGAACGTTCTCGCCAATGCGCTGCTTTACCGGGGTGCGGCGGATCCCCGTATCGAACTGGCGGCAGAAAGGAGCGGCAGCGATTGGCTGATCCATATTTCCGACAACGGGCGGGGCATCGAGCCGGTCCATCAGGAGCGGATATTCGAACCTTTCTGGAAACTGCCTCAGCCAGACGCCGTGACCGGCCCTGGCCTGGGACTGACGGCTTCGCGCGAACTCTTAGGCGCGCTTGGCGGCGAGCTGATACTCAGCCATTCGGACCACACGGGGAGCCGCTTCACTATCCGGCTGCCCGCCTGAACTCGATCAGATCGTGTAGTCGTCCTTCCAGAAGTCGGGCAGGTCGTATTTCACGAATTCGCGGATGATATATTGCAGCGTCCGCGCGTCGATCTCATCCTTGCCGATACGAAAATCGACGCCATAGTCCGGAAACTCTTGGAAATAGCCATCCGAAATGTCCGTTGAAACGACGCCGATTGGTCCTGTGTAGCCGATGCCGCGAAGCTCGGGCACCGTCTCGCGGAAATCGGCATTCGGCAGCAGTCGGTTGTCGAGCAGAATGAGATCGAACCGGCCGCCCTTGACCTTCTCCAGCGCGTCGCTGATGGACTGCGAATATTCGACGTCGACGGCAGGCTCGGAAAGGCTGCCAATCTTCTTCTTCAGCGACCTGAACTCGACGAATTCGTCATCCACGAATAGGACCTTGACGGCATCGCCCGCAATCGCTTCGGCGCTCATGCTGTTTTCCCCGGTCACGAAACCAAACCATTCCTGAGGGCAATCGCCACCATATGAACGCGGTTCACCGCATCAAGCTTCCTGGCGGCGGCCGTGATATGAGAATTGACGGTGTGCTCCGACAATCCGAGTATGATCGCGATCTCGGCTGACGTCTTGCCTTCGCTGGTCCATTTGACGATTTCCGCCTCCCGTTGCGTCAGGCGCCCTGACATCTCCTGCGTCAAGATTTCCTCGTAAAGTTTGTCGAAAATACGCATGGCATCGAGCAGAACGTCGGCAATTTCTCCCTGATCGGGCTCAGACCGCATGCCGCTGAGCACGAGACAGTAGCGCCGCCCCTCCGGCGTGAAGAGAGGAATGAGCAGAAAGGTATTGCCATTGAATTCGTTGAATACGAGGTCGGCCCCGACCGATCCGCTCTTGCCGTAGACCGGCGTCGTCAGGAACTGCGCGGTCTTTGCCTTCAGCGCGCCCAGTGCCTCCTTGAGCATCTTGAGGAAAAGCGGGACCCTGCGTTCGGCAATATTGGTGATGACGACTTCGCGCTCGCCGAAGGGTGCGTTTGCCTCGGAAATCCGAGCAAGCGCAAAGTTATCGAAGTGATAGTGCTGTGCCGCCGCCTTGAAGAGGCGGAAAAAGTCGGTGCGATTGATCGCCCGGCTGAGCTCGGGCCCTGTGTGAAATGGAACCGCCGCAGCGTTGGTCATTCCAGCAAAATCCTTATGTCGAACCTCCGGAAGTTATCTTCATCCCGAAATCTTGGGATATACGTCCTGCATGCGAGAAGTTAGAAGAATCTCGAGACAATTGATGAGGATAAAGGGATGGGGACCCCAATATCCTGAAAGCGGAAACGACATCAATTCTCTCAACCGCAAGTGATACACAGGATAGTCGTAGTTCTTACCTAGGTATCGCAATTTCGTTGTTCACCATCCATGAAGAGCGGAAGAAGTGCCGGAGTAAGCGCGAGAGAGCTGATAGATCCATCCAGCTAAGGGGTTGGCTGAAATTCGTGGCGGCGAATGTGGGTCGGTCGGCTCTCTCAGTGCTCAATCACTCCTCTTCCCCATGGTTGTGTATTTTGAAATTCTGAAACGACCTTGTCAATCGCAGTTTCCAGCAGCGCCAAAGCCGGATCTGCAGCTTTGTCGCGCCGTCTTCCCTTCAGCGCGACGTTTGGGGACGAAAAATCGCCGCAAAGTCGAGGGGTTTTTGAAGATAGGAATCAGCACCGGCAACCAAAGCGCGCTGCCGATCTTCCTCGGCATCCGATCCGCTGCAGACACAAAGCCGCATCGTTTTGAACCGGGCTTCCGCTCGAAGCCGCGCGATGAGCGCAAGGCCGCTATCGAGGGGCATATAGAGATCGGCGATGAGCACGTCCGGAAGCGCGTCGCGCTCGGCAAATCGGTGCTCCAGGGCGGCAAGACCCGCCTCGGCCGTTGCAAAACAGAAAAGATCAACAGAGATCCCCTCTTTCTTGCGGATATAGTCGAGGTAGAAAAGATCATCCCTGCTGTCATCGATATAAAATATGACTGGCATCGGTGCTCGCATCCAGCGGTCTCGGAACGCTTCTCGATTGTGCGTTTTCGCAACACTAGCCGCATTTTCCTCCAATCGATAGCAGCGGCAGACCGCCCACCGATGAATCAGTCGCGCAACCATGCGTTTTCCTATTGTGTCTTTTGGGTTTTCGGAAAAAATTGGCACGCGACTGGGGAGGTGTGACGACGTGTGGAAAGCAGCGGCGGCAGGACTGCAGGACGATCCGCAGATAAATCGGAAGCGCTATCGCTCCGCCGTCATCGGTATCGGCTCTCTGCTTGCCCTTCTCGGACTGACCGCGCTGGCCGGCTGGCTGCTGCAGCTCGAAGTCATCATTTCGGTCGTTCCCGATTTTCCGTCGATGGCGTTCAACACGGCACTCTGCTTTGTTTTGTCCGGCGGCGCCCTTGCCACTTCCGCTACAGGCCGGCGGCTGGTGTCGGTGCCTTCAACAGCACTTTCGGTGTTCGTCGTTGTCATCGCGCTCGCCCGGCTGATTGAGATCACTATCTTCGGCCGCACCGTTCATCACATCGACCGCCTGTTGACCGATATTCTTATATCGCCCGATTTCGCCGCGCAGATCGGCGGCGGCATGGGACCGAATACGGCCGTGATTTTCCTGATGGGCAACCTGTCGCTGATCGCCGCTCAGAATTGGAGAGCCGCAAGAGCGCCGCTCGTCCAGGAATTGGTGAGCTATGTGGTCATGACGCTCGGCATGATCGCCCTTATCAGCTACGTCACCAATGCGGAACAGGGCTATCGCTGGGGGCCTTATGCAACGATGGCTTTGCCAACGGCGATCGGCATGGTGCTATTCGGCGGCGGATTGCTCGCAAGTGCCTGGTGGCGGCAACCCGAAAGCCGTGGCCGAGTACCGCTGTGGGTTCCCGCACTCGTGTGCTTCACTGGGCTTACCGCAGACCTCTATACGCCGCTTGGTGTGGCGAACGGCATTCTTTACGTGCCACTGGTGCTGACCGCTCTCTGGTTCAGAAACCGCAAGGCGTCGCTTCTCTTCGCCCTCGTGTGCACCATCCTCGTCCTGCTCGGCTTCTTTGCCGTGCGCCACGACAGCGTAGGCTTCTGGCAGGAGGTCACGAACCGGGCGATCACCCTCGTCATGCTATGGCTGATTGCTTTGCTCGTATTTTACTACGTGCGCAACAGGCTGAACCTCGAGACCGAACGCATCCGCTTCAGCGCCTTGGTGCGCAGCACGCCGGACGCGGTGCTCACGATTGACGAAAAGGGAACGATCTTAAGTTTCAATCCGGCGGCCGAGCAGATGTTCGGTTACACGCCGCAAGAAGTGATCGGCAGAAATGTCAAGATGTTGATGCCCGAACCGTATCATTCGGAGCACGACGGCTATCTGCGCCACTATGCCGAAACCGGCGAGCAGCGCATCATCGGCACCACGCGCAAGGTTTCCGGACGGCGCAAGAATGGCGCCGCCTTTCCGCTCGATGTTTCCGTCAGCGAGGTGAAGAGCGGCGGAACGAAGGCCTTCGTCGGCATTGTGCGCGATATCAGCGAGCGCGTGACCCAGGAGGAGCGGCTGAAGACGACGCTGGCGCAACTTGAGGATTATACCGCCGATCTGGAGCGGAGCAATCACGACCTCGACGAGTTCGCCTATATTGCTTCGCATGATCTGAAGGAGCCGCTGCGTGGGCTTCACAACCACTCGCGCTTCCTGTTGGAGGACTACGAAGGCCTCCTCGACGAGGATGGCGTACGGCGCCTCAATCGCCTGGTGCGGCTCAGCCAGCGTATGGAGAAGCTGGTCAACGACCTGCTCTATTTTTCGCGGATCGGCCGGCAGCAGCTTGCGGTGAAGCGAACCGACATCAATCTTGTCATCAAGGATGTGATCGCCACCATGGAGCTGCTTCTGGAGGAGCGCCATGCCAAGGTTGTCATCGATGGCCAATTGCCGGAAGTCGTCTGTGATGCGCTGCGGCTCACGGAAGTCTTCCGCAACCTTATAACCAATGCGATCAAGTACAACGACAAACCTCATCCGCTCGTCAGCATCGGCTATCTCGAACACCTCGTCGCTAGGGACGGCACGACGGCGCGCAACGTCTTCTTCGTTAAAGATAACGGCAAAGGCATACCCAAGGAATTCCACGAGGATATTTTCCGCATTTTCAAACGCCTGGAAAAATCGCAGGATTCGGATGACGGAACAGGCGCCGGCTTGACCTTCGTCCGCAAGATCATCGCCCGCCACAACGGCGAGATATGGCTGGAATCGGAGGTCGGCGCGGGCACGACGTTCTATTTCACTTTGGGCAGGAAGCGCGAGGAGCAGAATGCAGCAGCGTGATACGCAACCGATCCTCATCGTTGAGGACAGCGAGGACGACTTCGAAGCGACGATGCGCGCTTTCAAGCGCACGAACCTGCGCAACCCGATCTACTGGGCGGCTTCGGGACAAGAGGCTCTCGATATGCTGGCAACCATCAGTCCGCGGCCAGGTCTGATCCTGCTCGATCTCAACATGCCGGGGCTCGACGGCCGCAAGACGTTGGAGGCGATCAAATCCAATACGCACTGGCATAAGATACCGGTCGTTATCCTGACGACCTCCGACGACGAGCGCGACATCGAGGGCTGCTATGCCCTCGGCGCCAATACCTATGTGCAAAAGCCCGTCGATCTGGACGGCCTTTTTGCAGCCATACAAAGGCTGAAGGAATATTGGTTCGAGATTGCCATACTGCCCCTGGAGGAGTGACGATTGGCAGAAGTCTGCTCGGTACTGATCATCGACGACAATATGGACGACCGCGATTTCTACCGTCGCATGCTGGGCCGTATAGCGGGTACGACCTACACGCTGGCAGAGGCCGAGACCGGTGATCAGGGTCTCGCGATGATCACCCGCAAACGGCCGAACTGCATCCTGCTCGATTACTCTTTGCCCGGCCGCAACGGCCTCGGAGTGCTAGCGCAAATCCTCGAACTCGATGCCTCCGCCAATGTCGTCATGCTGACAGGCCAGGGCAACGAGGCGGTTGCCGTCGAGGTGATGAAGAGCGGCGCACGCGACTACCTGACCAAGGATGCGCTTTCACCAGAAGGGCTGCACCGCTGCATTCAGAACGCCATCATGCACGGCGCACTGGAGACCAAGCTGGAGCAGAAACGCCAATCCCTTGAAATTTTCACCCGTGCGATGGCGCACGACCTCAAAGAACCGCTGAGAACAATCAAGTCCTTCAGCAAGATCCTGCACGGTTCGCCATCGCTGCTGCCTGAGGATCGCGAGCTTTTCGACTATGTGCTGAGCGCTGCCGATCACATGGAGGATCTGATCGTCAAGGTTTCGGGCTTCACCAAGCTCGAGGCCTCCGGCGAGCTGGAGCTGAAGCCTGTCTCGCTCGCCTCGGTGCTGGATCAGGTGGAGGATAATCTCCATCGGCAAATCGAAAGCCGCCAGGCAGTGATCAGCCGGGCAGACTTGCCCGAAGTGATGGGCGACGCGACGTTACTGATCCAGCTTCTGCAAAACCTCGTTTCGAATTCCATCCGTTATTGCGAGAACCGCATACCGGAAATCAGGATCGCGGCGACAGCAGATAGCGGCCTATGCCGGCTTTCCGTCTGCGACAACGGCCCCGGCATCGATCCCGCCCATCGTGAGCTGATTTTCCAGCCGTTCAAACGGCTCGTCGGCCGCGGCATCGAGGGAACCGGCCTCGGTCTGGCCATCTGCCGCCGCATCGCGCAATTGCATGGCGGTGCGATCTGGTGCGAGGCGCGCGATGATGGCGCGATTTTTATCCTCGAAGTACCCCTTGCGCAGGCAGCCGCCGCAGCCCCCGCGGCCATGCCTGCTGCTCACAGCGTCCGACATTACGAACAGGTGACGGAGGGGGCGGGCAGGCTTGCCGAGGTGCTGCTTGTCGAAGACAGCCCAGCCGACATACAACTTCTGAAACTGAAGCTCATGCGCCGCGAGAAAGTCAGCTTCAATCTCCATGTCGCAAACAACGGTCGTGAAGCGATGCTGCTGCTCGAGCAGCGTGCCGCAATAGCCGATCAGCCGCCGATGGACCTGATGCTGCTCGACATCAACATGCCGCTCATGGACGGTTTCGAGGTCCTGAATGCGCTTGCAGCCGATAGGCGGCTCGCCGGGATTCCGGTCTGCATCCTCAGTACGTCAAGCGACGAAGGCGATATTCAAAGAGCAAAGGAGCTTGGCGCGCTCGCTTATATGGTGAAGCCGCCAACCCTGCAGCAACTGGAAGCAGCATTGGAGGAAGTCGATACGTTGGAACTGCAACCACGCGGCGATTCGTTCGTTTTATGTGTAGAACAATCAAGGCAATCTCCCACGGTACTAGCATGACTTTCGCATCAGCTCTCGTTCTGGCATTACTCGCCACACCGATCCAATCCGGACTGCTATCGATGGTTTCTGGAATACATCACGTCACGGCGATTACCCGCAAAGTGCAGGCGAACGTCGATTTCTACGCAGGCTTCCTGGGCTTGCGGCTCGTCAAGCAGACGGCCGGGTTCGAGGACGCGACGCAGCTGCATCTCTTCTATGGCGACGCTGTCGGAACGCCCGGTTCGCTCGTCACCTTCCTCGCCTGGGAAGATGGTTCGCCGGGACGCGCCGGCTTCGGTCAAATCAGCGAGATCGCGCTTGCCATCGATCCTACGAGCATCGGCTATTGGCTCACGCGGGCAATGAGTTTCGGCCTGCGCATGGAAGGGCCAGGAGACGAGTTCGGCGAGACGGTGCTGCGCCTCAAGGATCCCGATAACATCATTTTGAAACTTACCGGGAACAGGGAACTGAAGAGTGCCGCCCCCTGGCATGGCGGTCCGGTGCCGGTGGAGCACGCCGTGCAGCGCATCCGCGGCGCGACCATGCTGACGGAAGTGCCCGAGGAGAGCCGCAGCTTCCTCGAAAGTCACTTCGGCTATCGCTTCCAGGTGAGCAAGGGCGCGATTGATCGTCTCGTCTCGCAGTCGGGCGACGTGATCGATGTCCGCAATGCCCGCGGCTTCTGGTCCGGTGCGCCGGGAACAGGCACGGTCGATCACGTGGCCTTCCGCGCCACCGACGATGCACAGTTGTCGACGGTTCACGAAGCGCTAGAAAAGACGAACTCCTCGGCAACCAGCACGCATGACCGCAAATATTTCCGCTCCCTCTATGCCCGAGAGCCCGGTGGCACGCTGGCCGAGCTTGCAACGGACAAGCCCGGCATGACCGTCGACGAGCCGGCCGAAACCCTCGGCTCCAAGCTCTTCCTGCCGCCAAAGGATGCGATCACCAATCTTGAGGACCTGAAAGTCGTCCTGCCGCAGTTTTCCATGCCCGGTGAGCCTCGCGTGAACTATCGCGATCTGCCTTTCGTCCACCGCTTCTATACGCCACCGGATGCGGATGGCAGCGTGTTCGTGCTGCTTCACGGATCGGGCGGCAACGAGACGACGCTGATGCCGCTGCTGCATAAGGTGGCGCCGCGCGCAACACTGCTCGGCGTGCGCGGCCGCGCGACGGAAGAAGGTTTCCCGCGCTGGTACAAGCGCATAACGCCGTTCTCCTTCGATCAGGACGACATCAAGAACGAGGCGGAAGCCTTCGCCGCCTTTATCGACAACGCCGTCAAATCCTACGGCCTCGACCCGAAGAAAATCGTCTATGTCGGCTATTCCAACGGCGCCAATCTTCTGAACTCGCTGCTCTACCTGCATCCGAGCCTGATACATCGCGCGGTGCTGCTGCGCTCTATGCCGGTGCTGACGGACTATCCGCATGCCGACCTTACGGGCACGGATCTGCTCGTCATCAGCGGCAAGACAGACGCCTATGGGCGATATGCGAACGAGCTTCGGACACGGCTGAAAAGCTCCGGCGCGACCGTCGATTCGGACGTCATCTTTGGCGGCCATGACCTCGGCGATGCCGATGTGCCAATCATCCAGAAGTGGCTTCTGCAGAAAGACCGCCAAGCTAGCGTCCCACAATAGCACTTAGAAAGACTTCCGATGTGTGATGATTTCTTGGAACGGACTTCCTTCAGCGAGTTTAGTCCAGATGTGTTTTCAACCGTATCTTTATCGGCAGGGGCATTTCTGCTCAACTCTTGTCGCCATCACTCAATTCGCGGATCTCTGCATTTGCTTCAATGAAAACGGAAACATCTAATCTTATTGAGATCAAATATTATTTGAATTTTTATCAGATAAAATTACGATTTATTCACGATATAAAAACAACAAAACACGGCCACGTTTGCTAATGGCTATACGTTAAGTCATTAAATACAATAATTGTAAATTATAATTACATGTTTCTTCATTGGATTTTCTACCCACCGCCGAACAAAAGATCTTCGTCAACAAATTACCTCATTTCTTCTATTTTTTCAGCATCTGTTCTATTTTGCTGCACTGCAAAAAATCCTTGCCGAACCTCGATGTGCGGCCTATCTTCGCCTGGACATTGATCACAGAAGGGGAAACGAATGCCTCCTCGGCCTGTTGACATCAGCCTGATCATCTCTTCGAGAAATCGGGCCTATGGCCTATTGAACTGCCTGGATGCCATCGCCACCGCCGCGCGGCAGGCGGGCCATCTACGCCTTGAACTTGTCTTCGTGGACAATGGGTCGAGCGATGACACCTCGGATGTCTTCAGCAAATGGGCGGCCTCGGCGCCGATCGACACCAATCTCATCTACGAAACGCTACCCGGCCTTGCCAATGCTCGCAATACAGGGATTGCCGCCGCCACCGGCCGTATCCTTGCCTTTACGGACGACGATTGCGAAGTGTTCCCAGATTACTTCACGGCCATCGACGCGGTCTTCGCCAATGATACGGAGATCGTCATGCGCGGCGGACGCGTCGAGCTTGGCGATGCGCGCGATCTTCCCGTCACCATCAAGACCGAACTCGAGCCCGCCGTATTGACCAGCGAGCTTCACGCGGGCGGCTTCATCCATGGCTGCAACATGGCCTTCCCGAAGGCGCTTTGCGAAACGATCGGTCTCTTCGATCCGCTCTTCGGCGCCGGCTCGCGGTTCCGCTCCGGCGAGGATACGGATTACATTCACCGCGCTTCCAACGCCGGCATCCGCGTCGAATATTTTCCCGATCTCGTCGTCAAGCACTTCCATGGCCGCCGCAAGATCGAGGACATCCACCACCTGCATGCGGGCTATGCCTTCGGCAACGGCGCGCTCTATGCGAAATACATGTTCGACCGGCGCTCCAACATGCGCGGCATGCTGCGCTGGGACATCCGCCAAGCGTTCAAGGAACTGATCAGTGGCCGGAAAATGAGCGAGGAAATGGGGCTTACCTACCGCCGCCAGCTTCGCGACAATATCACCGGCATGCTCGCCTATTGGCGGAGCGCCAAACGCGCCGCGGCGCCAACGGCGATCCGCCGCTGATCCTCACCGCCGGCAGTGCCACATTCGATTGGAATCTGAATGGCAGATAATGCAGTTGTGCATGCCGACCTGAAGAAAAAGACCGCGCTGTCCGTCCTCTGGTCGGTGATCCGCGTTGCGTGGAGCACAGTCGCAACCTTCGTCATCTTCGTCATCCTTGCCCGCATCCTTGGGCCTGCCGATTTCGGGACCTTCGCGCTCGCCAGCCTTTTCGTCGAGATCGGCCGTGTGCTTGCCTATGCCGGCCTCGGTGATGCGATTACCCGGCAGCTCGATCTCGACGAGGAACTTGCCGATACCTGTTTCTGGGCAACGGTCGCCTTCAGCGCCGTCGTCGCGTTGCTCGTCTTCGTCTTCGCTCCCTATTACGGCCAATTCGTCCGCGATCCTTCGGTAGCCGGTATCCTGCAGTGGCTGGCGCCATTGCTGCCCCTTTCGTCGCTTGCAGTCATCCACAATGCGCGGCTTGCGCGCGACTTCGGTCACAAGAGCCTTGCAGCGCAGAGCATCGCCGCAAGCCTCCTTTCCGGCACCACGGCTGTCATCTGCGCCTATCTCGGCTGGGGCATTTGGGCGCTGGTGGCGCAGACTGCCGTCAATGCGGCCGTCACCGTCGTCCTTGGCTGGGTGTCTTACCCGTGGATGCCGCGCCTGCGATTCAATCTCGAAAAATTCCGTTCGGTCTTCCTTTTCAGCGTTAGTCTCGTGGTGACGCAGCTCATGTGGATGCTGCTTGCCCGCGTGCAGGATATCTTCATTTCCCGCTGGTACGGCGCCGTCGAAGTCGGCCGTTATCGCATCGCCTGGCGGCTGATCGAACTGATTGGTCAGGCTGTTCTGGCGCCCATCGGCAGTGTTTCGCTGGTCACGCTGTCGCGCTTGCAGAACGATCGCACCGCATTCCGCAACGCTTACAACAAGATCGTCGGTGCCGCAGCACTCGGCACGATCCCGTTACTCTTCGGCTTCGGCGCGCTGTCGAATGACATGATCGCCCTGCTCTTTGGAGACAAATGGGGCAATGCCGGCGATATCGCCACCGTGCTGGTGCTGATGTCCGTGCCTTTCGTCACGAACTTCTTCGCATCCTCGGCGCTCTCGGCCGTTAACCGCGCGGAATCGATCCTCTCGGTGGCCGCGCTCCAGCTTGCGGTAACGCTGATCCTCACCTGGCTGCTTGTTCCCTACGGCATTTACGCGGTTGCGGCAGGTTATGTGCTGCGGGCCTGGCTAACGATGCCTTACCAGCAATATGTGCTGAGCAGATATGCCGGGATCGATGCGGCCGGCACATTCAAGGCGGTCGCCCTTCCCTTCTGCGGCGGCGCCGTCATGGCCCTCTGCGTCTGGTTCGCCCATCCCTACATCGCCGGGTATCTTCAAAGCCGCTGGCTGTCACTCGGCCTCAGCATCGGCCTTGGTGCCGTCATCTATCTGGCCTTTCTGCCGATCTTCGGCAGAAAGGCCATCCGTCCCTATATCGCACTCGGCAAGTCGCTGCTGCCGTTCGGCAAACGGGCTGAGGCCTAGCTTCGCCGCCGAGCCAGCAAACAGGAGCTTTTATGCAGGAAACCAACATTACGATCATCAACCGCCTTCAGGGTCTGATCGCAAACAACCTCTCCGATCTTGTCGATCCGGCGGAGCGCTTCGCGCTGCTGGATTTCCCCAACCACTACAATATCGGCGACAGCGCCATCTGGCTCGGGGAGCTCGCCTATTTCGACCGCCGCAAGACGCGGCCGGCCTATGTGACTGAGATTCCGACCTACGATGAGGAGCGGATGCTCGCGACAATTGGCAACGGCCGCATCTTCCTGCACGGCGGCGGCAATTTCGGCGACATATGGGCCGGCTATCGCCAGTTCCGCGAAGGCATGCTGGCTAAATTCAAGGGCCGCCCGATCGTCCAGATGCCGCAGACGATCCATTTCAAGGAGCAGGCCAATATCGACAGCACGGCCCGCGCCATCGAGCAGCACGGCAACTTTACGCTCCTGGTGCGCGACAAGAAAAGCCTGGAATTCGCGCGCCGCTGGTTCCAATGCGAAACGCGCCTTTGCCCGGACATGGCCTTTTGCATCGGCCCGGTCGCGCGCCCGGCGCCGCAGCACGAGTTGCTGCTCAACCTCCGCGAAGATCAGGAAGTCGGAACTCCGCAGGATCTCACCGCTGCCACGGGACGTCCCGGCACCGTCAAATCCGACTGGCCGGACGAGCCCGCCGATTTCCAGCGGCAAACCAAGCATACTGCGATCCTGAAGGGCCTGATGTCCGGGAAAATCGGCGGACGTGCCCGCATGACGGAGCTTGCCTATCGCGAGCGCGCACAGCAGCGTTTCGATCGCGGCGTGGCCTTGCTCGGCTCGGCGCGCCAGGTCATCACCGACCGCATGCACGGCCACATCATGTGCGTATTGATCGGCGCCGATCACTGCGTGCTGGACAACAGCTACGGCAAGACGAGCAGCTTCATCGAGGCCTGGGGCACCTGCAACACAGAAAAGGCAGCCCTTGCCGCAACTGTCGACGAGGCGCTCGCCATCCTCGACGCCCGCCGCGTGCGGCCTGCCGCAGTCGCCTGATCCCGTCAGCCTCGCCGGGCGATCATGATCCCGGCGAGCACGACTGCCCCGCCGATCGCCTGCATCGGGCCGATCGCTTCGTTGAGCAGCATCCAGGCGAGAATTGCCGCGACGACGGGCTGGAGCAGCAGCGTCAGCGAGGAGAAGGCGGCTGGCAGATAGGCGAGCGCATAAGTGATCGCCACTTGCCCGCCTGCATGGCTGATGAAGGCGAGACCGAAAACCATCGCCCAGCCGTACGCCGTGGCCGGCCAGATCTGATCCTCGAAGGCGAAAGCCAGCGGAAATACGAAGACCGCCGCAGACGCCGTACTCCAGAGCATGATGCGGATGGTATCGAACCGGCTTCTGAGCCTGCCGATCGCAAGGATATATCCGGCATAGAACAACGCCGCGACGATCGCGATGCCATCGCCCAGCAGATCCCCGTTCCCAAATGCCGAAGGCCCGCCCTTCAGGATGATGACGCCGGCCAATGCCAGTGCAAGGCCAAGAACGAAGAGCCGCGTCACCGCCGCTCGGAAGAACAGGAAGCCGACGACCGTGACGAAGACGGGCGCAAGATTTGCCAGCAGCGTCGCGTTGGCAACTGATGTCATCGTGATCGACAGATGCCATGCAGCAAGATCCATGGCGAGGATCCCACCTGGCAGGACCAGAAGCGCATAGTCCGAAAGCCTTTTTGGCTTGGGCCCGGCATCCTTACCCTTAATCAGCGAGAAGATGAAGATCGGTATCAGGGCGAGTGCGACGCGCCAGAACGCCGTGGCCATCGGCCCGACTTCCGACAGTCGCACGAAGATCGGCGAGCCGCCGATCGCCGCCCCGCCAAGGATCAGTGCCGCCAGGGCAAGGCGATTGGAAGGTGCGGTTTCGACGGTTGCGGAAGCGGCCTGCGACATGATCTCGATGCTTTCTGCGCCGCAAGCTATGAAAGCGGCGATCGGCAGCGAATTACCAGATGAAGGCCACCGACGATAGCGCAGGAACGACAAAGGCAGGCAAAAGTATTCGACAGCCCAGCGGCTCAGCGGGAAATTGCGGTAGCGAATTGCGGATTGCCGCGCATCGTATTGCTTACCGTGCAGATTTCCTCCGCCGCATGCGCGATCTTTTGCCGCGTCTCCTCGTCGATATCGCCCTTGATGGCGAAGACGATATTGAACATCTCGACGCGAGAAGGCCCTTCGGTCGCCTTCTCCCCGGTCACGTCAGCTGTCAATTCAGTGATCCTGTCGAGAACGCCCATCTGGCTTGCGGCGATGCGCGCGCTCAGCACCAGGCAGGCGGAAAGCGAGGAGTAAAGCAGGTCCAGTGGATTAAAACCCGGCTGCGACGGGCTGGTGACGATGTCGAGCTCACCCTTCGTCGCCGAGGTGACATGCGGAAAGCCGGTGCGCCCGAGAACGGCGGTGGCGCCCGTGGGTCTTGGTCTTGCCTTAAGGTCGGTCATGCCGGAACACTCCGTTGATATGCTTCTCAAGTAGCGGCTTTGCCGGTCGCCCGCAACGAACGCGCTTCCCGCAAATCCGGAGACGCGCGGGTATGAATCCTGTATCAGGCGAGCCATGAAGAAAAAACAGATCACGATCATCGGCGGCGGACCGGCGGGCTTGATGGCGGCCGAGGTCCTCTCGGCATCCGGGCACGCCGTCACCATCTACGAAGCGATGCCCACCGTGGCGCGCAAATTCCTGCTCGCCGGAAAAACCGGCCTCAATATCACCCATTCGGAAGACTATGCGCGATTCATCACCCGCTTTGGCAAAGCGTCCGACCGGCTGCGCCCGGCCTTGGACGACTTCAAGCCCGACGACATCCGCGCCTGGGCGGAAGGGCTTGGCACCGAGATCTTCACTGGCTCCTCCGGCCGCGTCTTCCCGAAAGTCATGAAGGCCTCGCCGCTGCTGCGCGCCTGGATCGCGCGTCTGGAAGCCCAGGGCGTCGAGATCCTGACACGCCACCGCTGGACCGGCTTCGAAGACGGCGGCTACGCGTTTGAAACGCCGCAAGGCCATCTTGTCATCCACCCTGATGCCGCCTTGCTGGCGCTTGGCGGTGCCAGTTGGCCGCGCCTCGGCTCGAACGCCGCCTGGGTGCCGTGGCTTGAGGAAAAGGGCGTGAACATCGCGCCGTTCCGCCCCGCCAATTGTGGCTTCGACGTCGATTGGAGCGAAACCTTTCGCGACCGTTTCGCCGGCGCGCCGCTCAAATCCGTCACCGCCACCTCGCCCGCCGGCACTTTCCCCGGCGAATTCGTCATCACCCGCCACGGCATCGAAGGCAGCCTTGTCTACGCCCATTCCGCAGCACTTCGCGACGCGCTCGAAACCGGCAAGCCCGCCTTTCTGCTTATCGACCTCTCGCCCGGCCGCAGCACTGAGCGCCTGGCAAAGGACCTCGCCCGGCAGGACAGGAAGGGCAGCTTCTCCAACCGCCTCCGCAAAGGCGCCGGCCTCGACGGCGTCAAAACCGTCCTTTTGCGCGAACTCGCAAACGAAGCCGACCTTCAGGATCCATCGAAGCTCGCAAGCCACGTCAAATCCCTGCCGATCCCTATCACTCGCCCCCGCCCCATCACTGAGGCCATATCCTGCGCCGGTGGCATCGAATGGAGCGCGCTTGACGCTGGCTACATGCTGAATGCCATTCCCGGCCTTTTCGCCGTCGGAGAAATGCTTGACTGGGAAGCCCCGACCGGCGGGTACTTGCTGACGGCGTGCATGGCAACGGGGAAGGCTGCGGGGGTGGGGATCGGCAAGTGGGTGGAGTCTCGCGCTCGCCCCACCTCGTATGATGCTGGTCTACAAGATCATCTCTAGAGCAAAACTTTCACATGCATAAAAACCGGTCTTATCGACCATCGTGGTTGCTCAGGCGAACAAGGAGACTTCAACATGTCAGAAAAAGAAATGGTGCCCAGAGCCGGAATCGAACCAGCGACACGCGGATTTTCAATCCGCTGCTCTACCAACTGAGCTATCTGGGCATCCGTGCTTCGCAGAACATTCTTCGTTGAAAGAAGTGCGGGGCCTTGGTTCGCCCCGGAAGCGAGCGGGGTTATAGCATCTTGTCCGGCCATGGCAAGCATCAAATGACAGTTTTTTGCCAGCCGGAGATTTTTTGCGGATTCACAAGCAAATTGAATGGGTTCGCTGTGGATTTCCGCGCTACTCTTCGTCGTCGTAGTCCGCCGTCTTCTCGTCTTCGGCAACCGGAATGGCATAGGCGCCATTCAGCCAGCGGGAGAGGTCGACCTCGCGGCAGCGGTTCGAACAGAAAGGGTAGTGATCGCGGTGCGAGGGCTTGCCGCATTCCGGGCAAGGGCGCGTCTTGCGCAGCGGCTCGACCTTGGCGGTGGTTTTATTCTCTTCGGGCACGGTGATCCTCCTCCGGGCTCAGCCCTCAGGCCACCGGCTATGCACGTCGAAGCCTTCGCCGGTCAGCAGCAGGATTGTTTCATAAAGCGGCAGACCGACGACATTGGTGTAGGAGCCCACCATTTTCTGCACGAAGCTGCCGGCCAGCCCCTGGATGCCATAGGCCCCCGCCTTGCCGCGCCACTGGCCAGAGGCAAGATAGTTCTCGATCTCGAAACCGGAAAGGCGCTTGAAACGCACCTTCGTCTCGGCGATCTTCTGGCGGATCTTGCGGTCGGGTGTCACCAGGCAGACGCCGGTATAAACCCAGTGGCTGCGGCCGGAAAGCAGATGCAGCGAGGCGGAAGCCTCGTCGGCGAACTCGGCTTTGCCGAGAATGCGGCGGCCGACGGCAACCACAGTGTCGGCAGCAAGGATATAGCTGCCCTTCCAGGCCATGTCGGTCTTGATCGCGGCAAGAGCCGCTTCGGCCTTTTCCGTCGACAGGCGCCGGGCAAGCGAACGCGGATGCTCGGATTTCCTCGGCGTCTCGTCGATATCCATCGGCATCAGGCGCGAGGGCTCGATGCCTGCCTGGTTGAGCAAGTCGACACGGCGCGGCGAGCCGGAAGCCAGAATGAGCTTGTATGTGAGCGCCATGGACCCTCGACCGGAAACGGAAGCCCTTGGGGCTTCCGGGCCAAGCCTATTTGAAACGATAGGTGATGCGGCCCTTCGTGAGATCGTAAGGCGTCATTTCCACAAGAACCTTGTCGCCGGCAAGAACGCGGATGCGGTTCTTGCGCATGCGGCCTGCCGTGTGGGCGATGATTTCGTGCTCGTTTTCGAGCTTCACGCGAAAGGTCGCGTTCGGCAGAAGTTCGGTCACAATACCCGGGAATTCGAGGACTTCTTCTTTAGGCATATAAAGGTTTTCTTCCTGTCGGTTGAGATGACGGCATTGGCCGCCTTAAAATTTTCGCGGAAACTACACAATCAAGGGTCATTTGTGAACCTTGTTGATCGGGCTTTCTTCCTTTTGTTTCACGCCGATTGCGCGGCGATGCCATTTCTCCTGGCGAGCCGTGTTTCGATGAGCATCTCAAGGTGATCACGCACCTCACGGTAGGCGTCGAGAATCTGCTCGCGGGTCCCGGTTGTGACCGTCGGATCCATCGTCGGCCAATAGATCACGTCGACGGCGCTCGACCGCGTCAGTTCCAGCGCGGCGTGATGGGCCTGCGGCGAGAGCGTGATGATGAGATCGAAGTAGTCATCCTCGAGTTCGTCAAGCGTCTGCGGCTGGCGACGCCCGAGCGAAAGGCCGATTTCATCGAGCACGACATCGACAAATGGATCGCGCTCGCCGGCGCGAACGCCTGCAGAACGTATATAGGTATTCTTGGGCAGGATGCTACGGGCGATCACTTCGGCGATCGGCGAGCGGATGGCGTTCAGCCCGCACATGAAGAGAATCGCGCCGGGCGCCTTTCCTTCTGCCGTGGTCGGAGCCGGCGCCATCGCCGTCATCCGCGCCAGTAAAGCACGCAGACGAGCGTGAAGATGCGCCGCGCCGTGTCGAAATCGACCTCGATCTTGCCGGCAAGCCGGTCCTTCAATGTCTGCGACCCCTCGTTGTGGATGCCGCGCCGTCCCATATCGATCGCCTCGATGCGGCTTGGCGAGGCAGAGCGGATCGCCTCGTAATAGCTTTCGCAGATCATGAAATAGTCCTTCACGAGCCGGCGGAAGGGGGTCAGTGACAGGATATGGGTCGCAACATCCCGTCCGTCTTCCGTGGTGATCGCAAAGACGAGCTTGGAATCGACCAGCGAAATCTTCAACCGGTAGGGTCCGCCGCTGTGACCGACTGGCTCGAAGCTGTTTTCCTCGATGAGATCGAAGATCGCGACGGCGCGCTCGTGCTCGACATCAGGCGTCGAACGGCCGATCGTATCGTCAAGGACGATATCTGAGAGCCGGAAGTCGCCCTTCGCCATGCCTCACCTTTCGAGATTGAGACGGATCGCGACCGATCGCGCATGGGCGTCGAGGCCCTCGCAGACCGCGAGGGCGATCGCCGCCGGACCGAGATCGCGAAGCTGCTGTGGACCGAGCCGGAGGATCGAGGTGCGCTTGACGAAGTCGAGCACGGAAAGGCCGGAAGAGAAGCGGGCAGAGCGCGCGGTCGGCAAAACATGGTTCGAGCCGCCGACATAATCGCCGATCACTTCCGGCGTATGGGCGCCGATGAAGATCGCGCCGGCATTGCGGATTCCGTCGAGCAGCGCATCCGGATCGGCAACCGCGAGCTCCAGATGCTCAGCGGCGATGCGGTTAGCAAGCGGTATCGCATCCTTAAGGTCCTTCACCAGGATGACCGCACCGAAATCACGCCAGCTGCGGGCGGCGGTTTCCGCACGGTTCAAAGTCTTCAGCTGCCGCTCGACGGCAGCTTCGACGGCCTTGCCGAATTCGGCGTTATCGGTGACCAGGATCGCCTGGGCACTTGCATCATGTTCGGCTTGGGCCAGAAGGTCAGCGGCGATCCAGTCCGGGTTGTTGTCCTTGTCTGCGATCACCAGCACTTCCGACGGGCCGGCGATCATGTCGATGCCGACCGTGCCGAACACGTGGCGCTTGGCGGCGGCAACATAGGCATTGCCGGGGCCGGTGATCTTTGCGACCGGTGCGATCGTCTCCGTGCCGTAGGCAAGAGCGGCAATAGCCTGTGCACCGCTGACACGGTAGATTTCCGAAACACCGGCAAGCTTGGCCGCAGCAAGTACGGCCGGATTGACCGCACCGCCCGTTGCCGGCACCGCAATGACGATGCGCTCAACGCCTGCGACCTTTGCTGGCACCGCATTCATCAGCACCGAGCTCGGATAGCTTGCCGTGCCGCCCGGCACGTAAAGGCCGACCGCCTCGATCGCCGTCCAGCGCGAGCCGAGCCCGACGCCCATGGCATCCTCATAGATATCGTCCTTCGGCAACTGGCGGCGATGATGGGATTCGATGCGGACGGCCGCAACTTTCAGCGCGCCGAGCACTTCGGAAGGCACTGCTTCCACCGCGGCATCGATTTCCGCTTCGCTCACGCGCATCGGCACGTCGGCAAAATCGATGCCGTCGAACTTCTTGCAATATTCGGCGAGCGCTTCATCACCGCGGGCGCGCACGTCGTCGATGATCGTGCGCACGGCCGCGTTCACGTCTTCTGAAACTTCCCGCTTGGTTGTCAGAAACGCGGCGAAGCGCTGCTCGAAACCGTCCAATGCCTGATCCAGCCAGATTGCCAACGCAGATATTCCTTCTCAATTCGACGCGGGGAAGTCTTCACGCACCGGGGTGGCGAGGCTTGGAGGCGGTTTCCCATGCGCCACCGATATCCGCAAGCTGCACTTCGATGCATTCGACGTCGAGGACGATCTCGGCTGCGCCGGCAAGCGTCAGTTCGATCGTGCCATCCGGCCCCTCGCCCTTCTGTTCGAAGCCGACGGACAGCAGAGACAGTACATCGTCCCGCCGCTCGCGGTCGATCCCGGTCGAGCGGACGGCCAGAACGCGCTTGAAGATCAGCGCCGCCCGGTGGCGCTCAAAGCCCTTGCGCTTGTTGAGGGCATCTTCCCAGACAAAGCGGTTGGCGGCTATCGAAAACTGCCCGTCCCGCGGCGACCAGGCCATGTCCCCGACCTTGAAGACGCTGTCCTGCATATGGGCGGAGACCACGGCAAGGTCTTCACTGTCGAGCGCAAGAAGCTTCAAATCGGTCATGCAGGCAAAACCCCAGGGTCTATCGCGCACCGCCGGGATGGCAATGCGTTCGACAACGGAAATAGGATGCCGCGGCTAAATGCGCAACCGGAATAAAGGGCGTAGAACCGCCCTTTCCTATTCGCTGACGCGCTCGACGAGCGCGCCGCAGCGGGTGAGCTTTTCTTCCAGCCGCTCGAAGCCGCGATCGAGGTGGTAGACGCGCGACACCATGGTCTCGCCTTCGGCGGCAAGACCGGCGATCACCAGCGAAACGGAAGCACGAAGGTCCGTTGCCATCACCGGAGCGCCTTTCAGCCGCGGCACGCCCTCGATCTTCGCCGTCTGGCCGGAAAGCGAAATCTTCGCGCCGAGGCGGGCAAGCTCCTGCACATGCATGAAGCGGTTTTCGAAGATGGTTTCCGTCACATGCGAAATGCCCGACGAGCGCGTCATCAGTGCCATGAACTGCGCCTGCAGGTCCGTCGGGAAGCCAGGGAACGGATCGGTCACGACATCGACCGGCCTGATGCCGGCACCATTGCGCCTGACGCGCACGCCGTTGTTGGTCGGCGAGATTTCCGCACCGGCACGGCGGAGGGTCTCGAATGCCGTTTCGAGCAGAGCTGCATCGGTGTTTTCCAAAACGACGTCGCCCCCGGTCATCGCGACGGCCATGGCATAGGTGCCGGTCTCGATGCGGTCCGGCAGGACGCGGTGGCGCGCGCCGGAAAGCGACTGCACGCCTTCGATGGTGATCGTCGAGGTGCCCTGGCCGGAAATCTTCGCGCCCATGGCGTTCAGGCAGTTGGCGAGGTCGACGACTTCCGGTTCGCGAGCGGCATTGCCGATGATCGTGGTGCCGCGGGCAAGCGTTGCCGCCATCATCACTACATGGGTCGCACCGACGGAAACTTTCGGAAACGTGTAGCGCGTGCCGATCAGGCCTCCGTTGGGTGCCGTCGCGTTGATATAGCCACCGTCGATTTCGAGGTTCGCGCCGAGCGCTGCAAGTCCTTCGAGAAAGAGATCCACCGGACGCGTGCCGATGGCGCAGCCGCCCGGCAATGAGACGCGGCAATGGCCTTCGCGTGCGAGCAGCGGTCCGATGACCCAGAACGAAGCGCGCATCTTCGAGACCAGCTCATAGGGCGCGGTCGTATCGACGATGGTGCGGCAGGTGAAGTGGATCGTGCGTGCATAGGAGTCTTCCTGGCGCTCGCGGCGGCCGTTGACGGCAACGTCGACGCCATGATTGCCGAGGATGCGCATCAAAAGTTCGACATCCGCCAGATGAGGGACGTTTTCGAGCGTCAAGGTATCGCTGGTCAAAAGCGAGGCGATCATCAGCGGCAAGGCAGCATTCTTAGCGCCGGAAATCGGAATGATGCCATGGAGCTCATTACCGCCGACAATTCTGATACGATCCATATGGGCTTACGGGCTGTGCCCGCCTTTCTGAAAGTTCTGCCTTTAAAAGGGATGGGGGTCTTTAGACGAATTCCGGGTAGGCTTCAATTCGTCGTGAACGAACATTACGATTCGTCCATTTTTGCGGCAGGAAGCCCATTTGTCTCATCCGCCTGGCCCGAGCGGCGCGCCCGTGTCTGCTGTTTTCGGCGGGCGAGATTTTCGCGAAGCTTTTCGGCAGCGCGTTCGCGGCGCAGTTTCGCCTGCTCTTCGATCACTGCCTTGCGGCCCTTTGCGGCATTTTCCATCTTGTCGTCCATGCCTGATGTTTAGCGGATTCCGCCTCACGCAAAAAGGGCCTTGGCCTTAATACATGCGAAGTTGGAATTTGCGGCTTGCGCTTATCAAGAAGCTGTGGCAATAGGCCCCCCGTTCACGCAATGCAGCCGTCCGGCTCATGCGTCCTGGTCCTGCTGCCGTAGCTCAGTGGTAGAGCACACCCTTGGTAAGGGTGAGGTCGGTGGTTCAATCCCACTCGGCAGCACCAGTTTTCCCCAAAGAAAACAATAGCATGACAGGCGGACATAGTGCGATGGCCGTGCGCAGAACCACACGAAAGCGCGGAACGGAACGCGAATTGCACAGGAAATCCGTGCAAAATCGGCGCAGTCGGTTCTCGGGATGTTCACACATATAGCCGTCTGCGGAATCGCTTCAGAGCCATTTTGCGGAAAGTTTGCTTTGACGAATGCTGGTTCCGAAGGCTGTGCGTCTACCTAGATTGCGCCATAAACCGCATGGCAACCGTAGTGTGCATAGAGCTGTCGATATATGGCTTTCGACGAGGTTTCCGTGAGTCAATTGTTCGGCCTGACATCAGTCCCTCATCGTTGCCTGGCGTTCCCGTCAGCATTGCAGATTTTTGCGGATTCGCCAATTATAACTCGATCTCGTGGCGCGTCGATTTGACGAGACTGGTGCCATCGGCGGCCTTTGGATGGCCGCTTCGGCACGACTGGCGACCATCGCAATGGCAGCGAAGCGCCATGAGCGGTCATCGTTATGTCTTGTAGCGGCGGTATGCGGTCGTTCACGGCAACTCCCAAAGGCGACAAAATGATAGAAACAGAGCGTCTGCTGTTGCGGCATCCCAGCGCGGTTGATCTCCCTGCTTGGACCGTGTTTCTCTCCGACGCTGAGGTTCACTAGATTCATCGGCGGCCCGCAAGATGCTACAGGTGCGTGGCGCAATCTATGCCTTTTCGCAGGGGCTTGGAGCGGTCAGGGGTATAGCAATTTCTCGGTAATCGAGAAGGCGACGGGTCGTTGGATAGGCCGCGCGGGCGCGTGGTTCCCTCCCGGATGCGTAGGCCCTGAGATTGGCTGGGCGTTCAGTCGCGACGTTTGGGGCAAAGGATACGCCACTGAGGCGGCAACTCGCTGCTTAATTTGGGCGTTTGAAGAGCTTGGTTGGATGGAAGCAGTCCACATCATTCATCCTGAAAATTATGCCTCCATCGCCGTCGCAAAAAGAATCGGTGCAATCCCTCGGGTATCTGAAAACGCCCAAAAAAATCTCGTCTATGTCACCACAAGGGAAGGCTGGTCTCCCAAAGACAACGGGATAACAAAAGCTGATGTCCGCAGAGGGCCGGGAACCACCGAAGATGCTATTGTCCGTCCCGCCCAAAGCGGCGACGAGGTGGGAGGAGCGGCGGAGGCATAATCATGGAATCTGTTGTGTTGTGTTCCCAGCGTTCTTGGACTCGTCGGCCAAAAGCGTCCGCTCCAACCCAGGAATGTCTGGTCAATAAGGGTTCGGCTCGAAATGAGCGGTGCGACCCGTGAGCTGGCACTTTTCAACCTCGCCATCGACAGCAAGCTCCGCGCATGTGATCTCGTCCGATTAAGGATTGAAGACCTTTGGTCAGGTGCTTCGATCAGAGATCGCGCAACAATCATTCAGAAAAAGACGAGACGTCCAGTCCAGTTCGAGGTGACGGAGCAGACGAAAACTGCATTGGCAGCTTGGCTCCCGTTCGTTCGAAGGAATGGCGGAAGTTATCTATTTCCAAGCCGCCGACAGACATCGCAGCACATCTCGACACGGCAGTATGCCAGGATCGTCCACAGGTGGGTCGCGAGTATCGGGCTAGAGTCGAGCGCCTACGGCACGCACTCTATGAGAAGGACAAAGGCGGCACAAATCTACAAAAAGACAGGCAATCTACGGGCGGTCCAAATCCTTCTCGGTCACACCAAGCTCGAAAGTACCGTTCGATATCTCGGCGTAGAGGTGGATGACGCTTTGCGGATTGCCGAGCAGATCATGTTATGACGACCTGACCATCGGCGAAAGCCGGTGGTCGCCCCCGCGCCAGAAGTGGTTATCTCAATGTCGTCTCATAATAGTGAATCTCCAGCAGCAAGCAGCCCATCTCTGATTTGAATGGCCCATGAAAGACCCCTGGAGGACGGCATGCGTAGGTATGAGCAGGATATGTTTCGGGGGACCTGTCGCCGACTATGAGGTCGCCTTCGAGAAGATAGACCTCTTCCCAGTAGTCATGCACGAACGGCTTTTCAGTGCGCGCGCCCGGTAGGAAACGCAGCAATCGTGTCCGGTTGCCTTCGCCCTTCACTTCGTCAAGCCGCCCCGCCAGTATTTTCTGCTCTATTCCCTCCGGGTAGCCAGGAGGGACATGCCACCCCTGTCCCATGTCCACCTGATGGAATTCCTTGTGCTCTTTCAGTGTGGACGGGTGCATGGTCATTCCGCCACTGCCGCGAGGGCTCCAAGTTCGTTTTCGAGCGAATAGGAATCAAGCATCTGATCGACCAATCGGGTGCCGGAATGCCAGTCGCACGTTCTATAACTGTGATTCCTGGTGACGAAGTTCGCGCCCGCATAGAACATCTCGTATTGGGTATGCCTCGAGGCGAACTCGGAGCCGATCGCATCCCAGGCCAGCTTGAAGAGCTTCACCCGCCCTTCGGCACTCGTGGATGGTGATTGCTGGGTCTTCTCGATCAGAGCCCTGAGTTGGGGATCGGCGAAATCTTCGACGCTTGAGGGCAGCATGATCAGTCCGCCGCCGGCCAGTTCACGCAGTGCCGAAATCACTTCCGGATAGAGCTTCTGCGTGAGTACCTGAGCCGAATAGAGCGTGTGCGCATCCGGGACGAAGTAGGCACCGAAGTTTCGTCCCTTGACCTCCATGGCATGCACCAGCGCATCGACCATCGCGCTCTGGGCCGCCAGGACACCGAGCGTTTCGCGCACCTGCGGGAAATTGACGATGCCGTTGGTCTCGGTGATGCGATGTGCCAACCCCAGAAGAAATCGCATCTTCACCATCAGGCGGATTTGTGCCTGGTAATTCTGCAGGACATGGGCGGGCGTCGCATGAAATTGCTGCTGGCACATGTGGATGTCCTGGTTGATGAAAACCCTATCCCACGGCACTTTAACGTCATCGAAATAAAGGATCGCATCGTTCTCATCGAAGCGGCTGGCGAGCGGATTGTCGAAAACGCTGGTTGCATTTTCTTCATACGACTTGCGGGACATGATCTTCAGCCCGGCTGCATTCATGGGCACTGCGAAGGAGACTGCATAGGGCTCGTCTCCTTGTGAAAGCGGCTGGATACAAGTGACGATCACCTCGTTGGCCATGATGCCGCCTGTCGCCAACATCTTTGCGCCGCGGATTGTCAGACCTTCCGCGTCCTGGTCGACAACGCCGGCCGTCAAGGTGCCGTCCTGCTGCTGGCTTGCGCTCTTCGACCGGTCAGCCTGAGGGTTGATGATCACGTAGGTCAGGTAAAGGTCGTTATCGCGGGCGTATCGATAGTAGTCGGCAAGGGCGTCGGCTCGCTTCGGATCGTAGGCCTGAAAGACCTCAATTCCCATCATCATGCCGGCCAGACAGGACGCGACATGGTCCGGCGCACGGCCAAGGAAACCGCAATGCAACGTTGCCCAGGTCTCCAGCGCTCTTCGGCGCTCCACCAGCTCCGCATGGTTGCCAGGCATCTGCCAAATGCGGCTTGCAGTGCCGACGCCGTTCACCTCGTATGTCATGAGGGAGCGATTCTGCTCGGCGCTTTGGAAATCGTAGAGCCGCGCCACTGATTGTATGGATTGGCAAAAGGCCGGATGGATCGTGACATCGTCGGCGGGCTTTCCGTTGATGAGCACGTGCCTGCCATCCCGCAGGGTTTCGATATGCTCTGAACCCGTTTTCAACATGTCATCCCCCTCAATAGTGCATGGCTAGTGGCCAGGACGCTTCGTTGTGCCTCTCACTTTCTAGCGCGGCATATCGGCCCTTGCTGAACACGAGCGGCCGGCGGTCCCAAAACGATTGGAATGATGTCACTCTGCCAATGAACAGCAGATGGTCGCCACCGTCATGGGCAGCCCAAGGCGCGCAGTGGAACACTGCTGCAGCTCCTGGAAGGACGATACCATGCCCGACTATCGTCTCGCAGGCGATCCCTTCCCATTTGTTGGAAAGCGGCTTGGAAAATCGGCTCGACAAATCCGCCTGGTTCTCAGACAACACGTTGATCGCGTAGCCCTCCGCCTGCGCCCACTGGGAAAGGCTGGCGGCCCGGCGATCAATGGAGAAAAGGATCAGCGGCGGGTTGAGCGACAGCGAGTTGAACGAACTGATCGTGACGCCGAGTTTTTCCGCGCCGATCGTGCTGGTGACCACGCATACCCCAGTCGGGAACTGCCCTAAAGCCTGCCTGAATGAACGCACGTCCATGACCGGTTCCATGGCTTCCCCCGATGTCGATTTGATCTATCTGATTGCCAATCCTGTAATTTCTGCGTTCTTTGCTAACCTGGCCGCAAGCTGCGAGCCTATACCACCGCGCGCGAGCCGGGCGACCAGTCGCCGAGTGTAGGTGCCCGCAATGCTGCCAAAGTCCGAGCCAAATGCACCCCGACCGCCGCGGCGGCCTCGTCCGCTTGAGAGGTCCGAATAGCCTGCGCTATTGCCCGATGCTCCGACAGCACCTCGTCAACGCGTCTGCCGACAGAGATCGCATGGACCCCCATTCGAACCTGTTTATCGCGAAGGCTCTCATAGAAGGTCGCCAGAACAGGATTGCCCGCAGCCCTCACGATCGCCCGGTGAAATTCTCGGTCGCTTTCGATGAACGCGACGCGATCGTTTCGGACCTTCTCCTGCTGAGCGATCAGGCGGTCCAACTCAGCGGCCAAGTCCACCCCGAAGCGGCTTGCCTGCTGTGCGCACCATTCCTCGACTAGGCCGCGTGCCTGCATGATCGCGTCAACCTCAATCTCGGTGATCGGCGCGATATATGCCCCCTTCTTGGGCAAAATCCGCAATAAGCCATCGGCCTCCAGTCGCAGAAACGCCTCCCTGACCGGGGTTCGCGAGACGCCTGTTTCCCGACAGACCTGCGCCTCTGTGAGGAACGTCGTCTCATGGCGCGGCAGTGTCAGCACATGCTGCTTCAGCCAGGCATAAACGACATCCTGCGCTGCATCACCTCGCTGGAGCGCGGCAGCGCCGCTGGCTGAATTGGTTGTCATAAGCATGTTGCATACAAGATGCGTATAACAAAGTCAAGCGCATTTCGACGATGACTCCTTTGACAGGAATGGCCGCTCTTGGCCGACTGCAGACGAACGTCTCGACCCGTACGCGGACGTTCAATCCACGAGGCCGTCGATCAACGTTACGATCGCCTCCTCGTAGTCCGACCTCTTCCGGCCCCTATCAATTTCGAGTGCCGCCCGGTCGAACGCGGCCGAAAGAAGGACCGTCAGTGGGTCGACGAGGCCCAGCGACCCTGAAGTTGCCAAGAGTGCCGAGAGCCCGCTCCTGAGAGTGCTCTCGACCTGATCCTCGTTGACGAGAGCCGGAGCCTGCAGCAGCAGAAGCCTGGTCCGCCCTGGCACGGCCATCGCGTCGAAGTATGCGGCCGCCCCAGCGAGGATTGCATCACGCGCAGAGGACGTTGCCGACGAGCGCTTCTCTATTTCGGAAGCTACGGCAGCGCCTTCCCTTTCGACCACTGCGGTGAACAGTGCCTTCTTGTCCGGGAAGTGGTGGTAGAGTGCGCCGCGCGTCACGTTCGCTGCAGCGACGATATTCGGAGTCGCGGTTTCGGCATAGCCTCTATCCACGAAGAGGGCTCTGGCGGCATCCAGCAGTGCTGTCCGAGTGGCATCTGTCCGTTCTCGATTGTTGCGTGCCATCGGCATTCCTTTACATACAGGCAGAATGTTTCTATAAACATGCAGATTGAATGTAATTGATGTTGATCAGGAGCGAAAGCCATGAAGACAACGAGCTACTACCCGGTCATTATGACGGATGACGTCGCCGCGACAGCAGCCTTCTACATCGAACACTTTGGCTTCGAAGCGCAGTTTTCAGCAGATTGGTATGTTCATCTGCAGTCCAAAGACAGCGAACATGTGGCCCTGGCTGTGCTCGACGGCAGTCACAGCACGATCCCAGAAGGGGCTCGAGGCAAAGCGTCGGGGTTGCTACTCAATTTCGAGGTTGAGGACGTAGACGGATCATATCAGAGGCTGTTGAAAGCGGGCCTGCCCATCCGTCTTGAGCTTCGGGATGAGGAATTTGGCCAGAGGCATTTTATAACAGCCGACCCGAATGGGGTCCTTATCGATATCATCAAGCCGATCCCCCCGAGCGACCAGTACGGGGAGATGTACGAGGCTGGTTCCCTCCCGCGATAGTTTGAGGTCCCAGCCGACCAAGGGGTGATAGAAGGCCTTGGTACCTTGGCGGCTTCGCGCGCCAATTGCGGTCATTGCGCCCCGATGGACCGCCCCTATAATCGTTCTACTGCGAGAGGCTGCTGATTTGAAGCTAGTACGGGTATCGAGCGAATCTGAATGGGAGGCGTATCATCAGATTCGACGGCATGTGCTGTTCGATCTGCCCGGATTGTCTGGATACGACGATCACCATCCTGACGACAGAAAGCCGGAGCATCTTCCGCTGATTTTTGTCGATGGCAATGAGTGCGTCGGTGCCGTCCGTCTTGATCTCACTGGGAACGGGAATGGGGCGTTTGGTGTGGTAAAGTTAGCTTCGCGCCTCGGAGTGCCTTGCGTCCGAAACCAACCATTCAGCCACGATCAGCCCGTGAGGCGCGCACGAAACAACGTGGAGCCGTCCGTCAGGCGCGACCTGGAGATATCCCGCAATCCAGCCTCGGTCATCCACGCACGATACTGACCTTCGGTGTACGATTCGCCGTGGCGATAGAGGTTCAAGAAGGTGAGATTCAGAAAGACACCCTCAGGCGGGCCAAGGCGGTCGTCATCGACAACACCCCACCCCGCAATTGCGATCTCGCCTCCGGGTGTGAGGCAACGCGCCGCGTTCAGGATCGAACTGCGCGCCTGGTCCGGCGGAAGGACCTGGACGACGGCCTTCAGGATCGCCAGATCGTGCCGACCGTTCGATGGCGCGACAGTTATGTCCCCCTCTTCGACAACCACGTCGTTGGCACCGTATTCTGACAGGATATCTGGCGCGACCGCTGCGACCGTTGGGAGTTCCATCAGCGTCGCCGCAATCTGCGGCCGCCGCTCGCGAAGGCCAACGAGAATGGTCCCGGGCCCCCCACCGATGTCGATCACCGAACCGATCGCCGAGAGGTCTATCTCCTGGGCCAGATGTCGGCCGAAAATCACCCCACCCGGTGCGAGCATGCGGCTGAACGCCGCCGCGGCCTCAGGCCCCGCTTCGGAAAAGTCGTGCAGCGCAGCCGGCCGGTTCTGTCGCAGCGACTCTGCGGTTAGCAGATCGGCTCCCCAAAGCTCGCGCAGGAGCGCATGATCGCCGCCGCGATAGGTCGGCTTGGACGCGTCGAGGAAGGCGGACGCTTCGGCTCCGTTGCGAAATTGGCCATCCTTGACTTCGAGGAGACCGATGCTGGCGAGCGCGTAGAGGAGCCGCGACAGACGGTCGGGCTCGACTTTGAGCACGGCCCCAAGGCTGTCAGCAGTCACCGCGCTGCCACCAAGTTGGGTGAAGATGCCAAGGTCTAGCCCGGCGCCAAGCGCCAAGGCGGGGGGCACCGCTGCGATCAGGTTGTCGATCCGATCAGAATCCACCATGTCACGTCCCCTTCCGCGATCCAGGACCGACTTCGAAGCAGCTCCCATAAAATTAAAACCTCCGTTCTCCGGAAAGTGAAGACAAAATCATTGTTTCGAGCGACCGACACGATGACGTAACGGATAATCTTAGCAAAGCTGAACGAACGTCGGCTTCTGAGAATGTCTATCGCCGCCTCGAACGGCCGACAAGGCGCGAAGCCGACACTATATTTAGCTGAGTGATTGGCCGCTTTGGCCGAACGCCGACAAGCAGCAGCTTGGGAAGCTTCGAGAACCTTGAGCAAAATCAAGGCGGCGTTTCACTAAGAAGTCCCCTCGCCGGGTAGCGTCCGGCGAGGTTTGAAACGCCGTATGGGAGTCAGAAGAGGTGTCCGGCAAGCGCGAGAAATCATAGACTTGCAGAAACGTGGGACAATTTTTTCGTCAACGAAACTATTATACTTTTGGTTCCGAATGTCCCACAATTTGCGCCATGCTGCACTGGAATTAAAGGCTTCATTTAGGCCCATAGTAGAGCCACCAGAAGCCTCGGATTTGATATCGGTGCTGTGGAAGTTTCCTCACGTCAATTGCTACTGATCGCGAAGAAGGCGGTATAAGGCCAGAGCGTCGCTCCAGGCCGCGGCAGACGGAGCCAGGAGAAAATAGACGTGCAAGATCGCCTCGGCGGAGCGTCAAGGTTTTCCACGAACTGTTTGAAAGATCAGCCGACTAACCGGGTCGTTGAAAAGACCGACAGGATTTCAGCTTTTCACAAAGTCCGCCGCGCTGAGGGGAACAGGTCTGTAGCCGTCGACGTCGGCAATGTCATACTCCCGACCCAGCTCTGCCGCGACCAGGACACGCCCGGATTTCGACATCAGCGCAGGGTCCCGCCAAAGTCCGGCGATGACATGGCCGATGAACCTCGGGGACTCGGAGTTGGACAAGTCGAAATATTCGGCGTTCTGCATGACGGCTTCGGTGCGTACCAGCCCGGGATAGAGTGCGACGGCGGCGACTTTATGTGGACGCAATTCATGTGCGAAGTCCGCGGCCATCTTGTCGGCGGCGGCTTTGGCCATGCCGTAGATCGCGTTGCCGTCGTAGAATTGAGCTGCCCAGAATGAAATATTGACGATCAGACCGCGCTGCGTCGAGATCATCGTCGGCGCCACTGCGCGCGACATCATGAAAGCAGCCCTCAGGGCGGTGCCGATCATTGCGTCCCACCGCCAGACGGGCTGCTCCCAGAAAGGGCGCGGCCAGGTAAAATCGCCATCCTCGACCATGTTTTCATACCCGGGCCATGCATTGTTCACCAGAATGTCCAGCCTGTTGGCGGCCCTGATCTCTTCAGCCACGCGCTCGGTTTCGGCGTCGTTGCTGTGGTCGCAATGATGAACGACTAGTCGTCCGGATAATGCCGCAGCCTCAAGCGCAAGCCCCTCCAGCGATCCCGCGCGTTTACCTCCCAGGCTTGCTTCCGCCTCGGAACGCGTCCTGCCGGTAACGTGGACCGTGGCTCCCTCGGCGAGCAGCGACAGCGCAATCCCGCGGCCGACACCGCGGCTTGCGCCCGTAACCAACGCGACGACATCTTTCATACTGGTTAGCCTCCTATACGATGGCTGTTGCAGGCAAGGGACATCGGAATTTTGCTGCAGGCAGAAAACGGATGCTTGCCGCATGAAACCCCAGGGAGCAGTCAAATACAACTCGCGGAGGCTGCCCGATTAGGGCCGACTGCCGCCATGGCACAGATGCGCCAATTGTGGTTATTGGTTCGGCTTGGATGAAAGACCGAACTGGGGCCGGGCACAACGGTGGCCTGAAAATGGTGTGCGAGGAGGCGTGAAAATATGACACCCGGTCGCCTCGGAATCATCTACGACCTTCACGAAGCGGCGGAGAGACTGCATATGACGCCGCGCGCCGTCGCCAAAGTTGCGCGCGCGGCGGGTTTGTGCACCATATCGGGCCGCGACTTCCTTTTCACGGATAGCGATCTCGTCGAGATCTGGAACAAGAAACGAAGCCTCTCAAGCTCATCACCCGGCCCGGCTCTGAAAACTACTACATCCGTGACACGATCCGCGGACAAAGCGTTTTCGAGTCTACTGGCACGAGCGATCGAAGAACGGCAGAAGAAATCCGCATCAAGGCGGAAGCGCGCCTCCTAGACGAAAGCGTGCATGGCAAGCACGCCATGATCACCTTCGACGAGGCGGCCGAGAGCTACGTCACTTCTGGCGGATAGCGGAACCACAATAGCTCCCACTCCCAACAATACCGGCTCGGGCACGACCCGAACGGATCCCGGCATTACCAACAGCACGATCAATTCCGGTGCCGTCGATCTGAACAGGAGCGGCAGTACCATCAACCCAAGCGGCGTCAACCCTGCGATCCCGTCATCGCCTGGCTGCGCGAATGTAACGGGCCAGCAGGACGACGCGGCCAGCGGGACCTCCGGGCTCGGCTGCCCGCCTCTTCCTCGCTAAGGTCGCGAGACGCCAATCCGGCTTTAAGAGCGCCCTGATTGCAAAAAAGCGAGCGGTCACCCTTCAGGCGTGACCGGTCCGGCGGCATCATTTCTGCCAAAGAATTCAATTCTCCGTCGCAACTCCCGCATCTGCCATATCAAACCCGATTGCCGGCGACAAATATCCCGCTAATATATCCCTGTGCAGGGTCCTTGCTAGGGGAACGCAAAGGGCTGGATGCGCGTTTTGGCGTAAACGCTGGAGGAATACGCCTATGGCAACGGAAAGATGGGGAAATCCGGTCAAGGTCGGCTTCGAAAATGCCGATGCGCGAACTGTGAACGGCCCGTTCGATGCACTGAAATGCCTTACCGATCTTTGGCCCGCAAACCGCGGGCTTCGTTATCTTAAGGCCCGCAGTGTTTGCCGCGCGGCGCTCGATGGACGCAAGACCGCCGAGGAGGCCCGCGCCGAGTTTCTGGCGGCGGCGGAAGAAGCTAAGCTGAAGCTGCACTGACGGGTGCGGCTGACTGTAATCGGAAATTGCTGCCCTGTGCCGTTCAGGCAAGGTTGTTCATTTTCATTTAACTGTTGAAGCAGGACAGGCTGGAAACCTTTCTAAACTCGTTGCACACCAGCGCTCGCTACTCATCAACACCCCAGCCATCATGATGATGGTCAGAGTCTCGTTCCCTCAGCCATGCGCAGGCGAGCCTCGTCCAGGCGGAACCCCATTTTGTTGCTCTTCAGCAGCTGCTGTCGCTTTCTATCTCGAGATAGCCGACGCCGATGATGGTGCCGTCCGGAGCACGGATGAAGGATGGCAGATAATGCGCGTCGTCGGCCGGCTCACAGGCAGGCGCGCTGGTATACTCATTGAGCGCAATCTGATCCTGCGGCAATGCCGAATAATAATCGATATCGGTTTTAAGTGAGGCGGATGCAGGTGTGGCAAATGCGGCGGATGCAACAAGAAGGGTGGCAGCGCCCAGACGGAATGTCGTCCTCATAACAGTCTCCGACGTTGAATTCAGACGATCAAACACGTGAGACGCAATTTTTGTTCCCGCTTTTTCTTGTGCATGCTCGCGCGAATCTTTTGGAACTTTCTTTTCGCTTGAAAAAGTTTAATTGAATTGTCCCAAATCACGTTACTCGAAGTAGAAATTTCCATGAGAACACTGATGCTTATCATTATTGCAGCGATGATCGCCTCGATTCTCAGTATCCTGGTGGTCAAACCTTTCGACAAGGGCGGGGGAAAAGACGACACGCCACCGGAGACGATCCAGCAGCCAGAACCGAACTGACCGGTCGCCGCACTAGCAGCGGCTTTGATGCTCCAAATCGGTCTTCCGTTGCATACCGGCACGACGAGCTGATGGGGACGTCAAGCATTGTCTTTGAAACCACTCTTGCGTGTGGCAGCAGGTGGCCCATATGCAATGGATCGACAGCCGAGTAGTTCAATGAAAGTGATCGTTTCGGCAATTCTCGCGGCGGTTGTGCTCTGTGCCTGCACATCCTCCGGCGCATCGGAGCCCACGCCCATTCCCGGACAGCTTGACCTATGGCGGGCAGCCGCGAACAAAACTGACTAAATCACCCGTCGGCAGCGCCGTTTACAACAATTTCTACAATTCAAGCGGCAACCGGGTGCGGGAAACCTACATTCTCCAGCCAGATCGGAGCTTGAAACTCATGCGGCAGGAAGTGGTGTCCGCCGTTCACTAAAGCTTGCGCTTGACAGGAATCATTATCGAGAACATTCAAGGAACGCCTAATCTGTCCGCGCCGTCATTGCGTGCGGGCGCCAACCGGATGGCTGGATGTATCTCGAAAAGCTCAATCCACAGCAGCGCATGGCGGTCGAACACGGCACGCTTGCCGGCGGCAGCCATATTGCAGGCCCGCTTCTGGTGATCGCCGGCGCGGGTTCCGGAAAGACCAATACGCTGGCGCACCGCGTTGCGCATCTGATCGTTCAGGGTGCGGATCCGCGCCGCATCCTGCTGATGACCTTCTCCCGCCGGGCGGCTTCCGAGATGGCTCGCCGCGTCGAGCGGATTTGCGCTGAGGTCCTTGGCAGCAATTCCGGCATCATGGCCGATGCGCTGGCCTGGAGCGGTACCTTCCATGGGATCGGCGCGCGGCTGCTTCGCGATTATGCCGAGCAGATCGGGGTTGACCCCGCCTTCACCATCCATGATCGGGAAGACAGCGCCGACCTCATGAACCTCATTCGTCACGAGCTCGGCTTCTCGAAAATGGAGAGCCGTTTCCCGACCAAGGGTACCTGCCTTGCGATCTATTCCCGGGCCGTGAATTCGGAGACGGAACTGCCTGTGGTCCTGCGTGACGCCTTCCCCTGGTGTGGCGCATGGGAAAAGCAGCTCCGCGAACTTTTCGCCGCCTATGTCGAGGCCAAGCAGACCCAGAACGTTCTCGACTATGACGACCTGCTCCTCTACTGGGCGCAGATGGTTGCCGAACCGCTGATCGCCGAGGATATCGGCGGCCGCTTCGATCATGTGCTCGTCGACGAATATCAGGATACGAACCGCCTGCAGGCCTCCATCCTGCTTGCTTTGAAGCCCGAGGGACAGGGGCTGACCGTCGTCGGCGACGATGCACAGTCGATCTATTCTTTCCGCGCCGCCACAGTCCGCAACATCCTCGATTTCCCGGCCTCGTTCAGCCCGGCAGCCAATATTGTCACGCTCGATCGCAACTACCGTTCGACGCAACCTATTCTCGCTGCGGCCAATGCGGTCATTGATCTTGCCTCGGAGCGCTTCACCAAGAACCTATGGACGGAGCGGCAATCGGGCGAGCGTCCGCGCCTCGTCACCGTGCGCGAGGAGGCCGACCAGGCCCGGTATGTTGCCGACAAGGTGCTGGAGAACCGCGAAGAGGGTACGCGGCTGAAGAACCAGGCGGTGCTTTTCCGCGCCTCGCACCACAGCGGCGCGCTCGAGGTCGAGCTCACCCGCCGCAACATTCCCTTCGTGAAGTTCGGCGGTCTGAAATTTCTCGACAGCGCGCATGTCAAGGATATGCTGGCCGCCCTGCGCTTTGCGCTCAATCCGCGCGACAGGGTCGCCGGCTTCCGGCTGATGCAGATCCTGCCGGGCGTCGGACCTTCGACGGCCCAGCGGGCACTCGACCAGATGGCGGAGGATCCAAGCCCCTTGCAGGCCCTCGCGGCCATGCCCACCCCGCCACGCGCCGGCGAGGATTGGACCTCCTTCGTTTCGGTCATGCAGGAACTGAGATCCGGGAAAGCCGGCTGGCCCGCCGAAATCGGCCTGGTCCGAGAATGGTATCAGCCGCATCTCGAGCGGCTGCACGAGGATGCCGCAACGCGTCAGGCCGATCTCCTGCAGCTCGAGCAAATCGCCGGCGGTTATCCGTCGCGCGAACGCTTCCTGACCGAACTGACGCTCGATCCGCCGGATGCGACCAGCGACCAGGCGGGCGTGCCGTTGCTCGACGAGGACTACCTGATCCTCTCGACTATCCATTCGGCCAAGGGTCAGGAGTGGACCAAGGTCTTCATGTTGAACGTTGTCGACGGCTGCATTCCGTCGGACCTCGGCGTTGGCACCAGCGCGGAAATAGAGGAGGAGCGGCGCCTGCTTTATGTCGCGATGACGCGCGCCAGGGACAATCTCGATCTCGTCGTTCCGCAGCGCTTCTTCACGCACGGGCAGAATGCGCAGGGCGACCGCCATGTCTATGCCTCGCGCACCCGCTTCATCCCGGCGACGCTGCTGCAATTTTTCGAGGTCTGCGGCTGGCCGCAGGTCAAGAGCGAAAGCGCCTCAGCGCAACAGGCGCGCCAAGTCCGAATCGATGTCGGCGCCCGCATGCGCGGTATGTGGCGCTAGAGGACAAGAGGGCGATCGGCCGGTTTGAAGAACGGCGCGAGCACCTCTGCGTTCACCGCCTCGATGGTCGAAGGCGACCATTTCGGATTCCGATCCTTGTCGATCACTGCCGCCCGCACGCCCTCGTAAAAGTCGGCGCATTTCAGTATCTGCATACAGGCCGCTAACTCGCGGTTCAGGCAGGCGGCGAGATTGACGCTCTGGCGTCCTTCCCTCAGCAGACGCAGAGTCAATTTCAGGCTCGTCGGCGAGCGCGTCTGCAGGGTCTTGCGTGTCTTGGCGGAGAATTCGCCTTCGACAGCGGCGAGCGCGTCCAGAATCTCTTCGATGCGATCGAAACAGAAGGCCCGGTCGATCAACGGCCGAACGGCCTGCAGGCGGCTTTCGCTCGCCTTGCCGCCAAGATGCTTCAGCAGAGCCTCGCAAGCGACCGGCGATGACCCGACCGGCAGCCGAGCCAACGCGTCGATGACATCCGGCAGCCGCGACGACGAGATCTCAAAATCGGCAAGGCCGGCATAGATGGCATCCGCCGCATTCAGCTCTTGGCCGGTCAATCCTGCCCATGTTCCCGTCTCGCCGGGCATGCGCGGCAGCAGCCAGGTCGCTCCGACATCCGGGAAATAGCCGATGCCGGTTTCCGGCATCGCAAGCCTCGTCCGCTCCGTCACGATGCGGTGCCGCCCGTGTGCGGAAAGGCCGACGCCGCCGCCCATGGTGATACCATCCATCAGGGCGACATAGGGTTTAGCGTAGCTTGCGATGCGGTGGTTGAGGGTGAATTCCTCGCGCCAGAACGACTCCGCAAGCTCAGAACCCGAGCACCCGCTTTCGTGAAGTCTGCGAATATCGCCACCGGCGCAGAAGCCGCGATCGCCCTCACCCGTCACCACCACGCTTGCAACGCCGTCATCATCCGCGAATTCGTCGAGCGCCGCATCGATCATGCGCACCATGCCGAGCGTCAGGCTGTTCAGCGCCTTCGGCCGATTGAGGCGGATGATCCCCGCCGTGCCGCGCCGTTCGATAATGACTTCCCGTTCGTGATTGTTCTGCATGTCCTTCGTCCACCCTCGATTGACCTCCCATCAATAAACAGAGGGAGCGCTTCGTTCCAGTGGACTTTGCGTCGAAAAACAGGGGTAATCGCGTTTAGAAGGAAGCCGCGGCAAGGGCACGGTGCACTCCGTGCAGATCCCCGACCCTGCGGTTGATCAGCGCCAGCTCCCAGTCCAGTGCACTGCGGACGATCGTCTCCAGCGAATCGTATTTCGGTGTCCAGTCCAGGACGCGGTGCGCCAAGGTGGCGTCGGCGACGACGCTTGCGGCATCGCCCGGGCGGCGTGGCGCCATATGAATCTTGAACGCGTGGCCGTGCAGGCGCACCACCATGTTCAGCACGTCGAGCACCGTATAGCCGGAACCATAGCCACAATTCGCAACCAACGATCCCTTGCCCTTGCGCAGATGCTGCAGCGCCTTGAGGTGAGCCTCGGCAAGATCAGTGACATGGATATAGTCGCGCACGCCAGTGCCGTCATGCGTCGGATAGTCGATGCCGTAGACATGCACGCTGTCGCGCTTGCCGAAGGCTGCCTCGCAGGCGACCTTGATGAGGTGCGTCGCGCCGCTCGTGGATTGTCCGGCACGGCCACGCGGATCGGCACCTGCAACGTTGAAGTAGCGAAGCGCCACATAGTCGAAATCATAGGCTGCAGCAGCGTCGCGCAGCATGAACTCCGTCATCAGCTTCGACTGGCCATAAGGATTTTCCGGGTTGAGCGGCGCGGTTTCCTTGACCGGATCGGAAGTCTTCTGCGGACCGTAGACCGCCGCCGTCGAAGAGAAGACGAAATGGCGCACACCGGCAGCGATCGCCGCGCTCAAGAGCGCACGCGTCTTGCCGGAATTGTTGTCGTAATAGGAAAGCGGATCGGCAACCGAAGCCGGAACCACCGCGGAGCCTGCAAAATGGATGATCGCCTCGATGTCGTTCTCGATGAAGATCGTCTTCAGGAGCTCGGCGTCGGCGATATCCCCAAGATAGAAGCGCGCAGCAGGCGCGACCGCCCAGCGAAAGCCGGTGGAAAGGCGATCGAGCACGACGACGTTCTCGCCTGCATCGAGCAGTGCCCAAACCATGTGGCTGCCGATGTAGCCGGCGCCGCCTGTCACCAAAATTGCCATGTCCCGTTCCCTGTTTAATCGGACAGGGCATCTGACGCGGTTTTTCCTTTCAGATATTCTTATCAGGCACCCGTTCGGACGCCTTTGAACCGGTAAGTTTGCTGCTGTGGTTAGAAGCTGATTTCCGCCTTTGCTACAATTTTAGCGAACGACCGTTTCCGACGTCAAAATGGCCCGGCTGCGACGGCCGGGCCTTGAGCGTCAAAGCTTCAGAATGTAATCGCAGAGCTTGTCGGCTGCTGCTTTGACCTGTAGCGGATCGCGCAGGAAACAGGCTCGCAGGAAAAGCTCGCCGCCTGCGCCGAAGGCGGTTCCGGGCGCCAGGCCGACACCCGTCTTGTCGACGATATCCAGCGCTGCTTTGCGGCTGTCGGTGACGCCGTCAACCTTCAGAAAGGCGTAGAGCGCACCGTCCGGCTTCAACGTCTCGACGCGGTTCGTGGCAATCAGCGCATCGCAGAGGATGTCGCGCGAAAGAGCCGCCTTCCGGATATTGGCCTCGACGAACCCATCGCCCTCGTTGAGGGCTGCCACCGCACCCTTCTGCATGAATTGCGCAACGCCCGAGGTCGAATATTGGATCAGGTTTTCGAGCACCTGCCCCGTTTCCGGCGGCGCCACGATCCAGCCGACACGCCAGCCGGTCATCGACCAGTTCTTCGAGAAGGAATTGACGAACATGACCTTGTCGCCCGCTACCATGATATCAAGGAAAGAAGGCGCACGGGTGCCGGCGTAGAAATAGCGCGCGTAAATTTCATCCGCCATGATCCAGAGATCGTGCTTTCGGGCAAGTTCAAGGATGTCAGCGAGATCCCTCTTCGTCGCGGTCCACCCAGTCGGATTGGATGGCGTATTGATGAACAGCGCTCTTGTCTTCGGGGTGATTGCTGCTTCGATGCGGTTGAGATCGACCGCCCATTTGCCGCCTTCGAACTGAAGCTCAACCCCGACCGAGCAGGCACCGGCAATTTCCAGCGCAGCGGCGATATTTGGCCAGGCGGGCGTCAGATAGACCAGTTCGTCGCCCGGCGACGTCAATGCCTGCACCGCAATCTGGATCGCCTGCATGCCCGAGCCGGTGACATAGAAATGCTCCGCCGGCAGGCTGATGCCGAAATGCCGGGCGTAATAGTCGGATAGCGCGTCACGAAGCTGCGGAATGCCGCGCTGCCAGGTATAGAAGGTCTCTCCCGCTGTCAGCGCGTCCATGGCCGCCCGGCTGATGAAATCCGGTGTCGGAAGATCGCCCTCGCCGACCCAGAGCGGCAGCAGGCCATCGCGGCCCCGGGCATAATTGACGACTTCGACGATCCCGCTTTCTGGCGCCGAAACGGCGCGCGGGCTGAGGCTGTTCATAATCGACATGCAGATCTCCGGTTTTCGCTTTCATAAAACAAAACCGGGCGCAAATCCCATGAGAATGCGTGATGCCGTATCGATTTTCGTTATGAATCAACCTCGCAAAATACGGGGCTGCGATGCCTTGATCAGACCGCCGGACGCTTGGCCAGCAGATCGCGGATTTCGGTGAGGAGCGCGACATCGGCCGGCGGGGGCGCCTCTTCGGCGGCCTTCTGCTCGTTGCGCTCGACCTGCCTGCGCAGCATATTCACGCCCTTGATCATCAGGAAGATGATCCAGGCAAGGATCAGGAAATTGATGACCACGGTGATGAAATTGCCATAGGCGAAGACAGCACCCTGCGCGCGGGCTGCAGCAAGCGTCGGCGCGTTGACCGCGGACGAAAGACCGAAGAAGTAGTTGGAAAAATCGAAACCACCGAAAAGGGCACCGACGATCGGCATGATGATATCGTCGACCAGCGATTTGACGATGCCGCCGAAAGCACCGCCGATGATGACGCCGACGGCAAGGTCCATGACGTTGCCTCGGGCGATAAAGGCCTTGAACTCGTTGAGCATTCGATCTGTCTCCCTCTGATGCGCTCTCACGGACAGTCCGTTGTTTTAAATAGCTACATCTCTTGATTGATTATTCAAATGCAAAAGTGAAACAACCAGGACCTTCCTGCGCCTTGGACTTAATGCCTAGATCATCGCAATTTCCAAGACAGACGATTTCCCTTAGTCTTGATGTCTTTTGGGAGAACCGGCGGTGAGTGCGCCGGTGGAGGGTCGATGCTTCAAGGCTGGGTCATCATTGCGTTTGCCTTCGGCTATCTGCTGCTATTGTTTGCGGTCGCAAGCTACGGCGACCGTAGAAGCCAGAGGCTGGGCATACCGGACGGCGGCTGGCCGATCGTCTATGCGCTGAGCCTTGCGATCTACTGCACCTCCTGGACCTATTTCGGCGGCGTCGGGCTCGCCTCGCAGCGCGGCCTTGAATTTGCCGGGATCTATATCGGCCCGATCCTCGTCTTCACGCTCGGCATGCCAGTGCTGCGGCGGATCATCGAACTTGCCAAGGCCGAAAAGCTTACCTCCGTCGCGGACTTCCTCGCCGCCCGCTATGGGAAGAATCCCACTGTCGCAACGATCGTGGCGCTGATCTCGCTGATTGGCACAATTCCTTACATCGCACTGCAGCTGAAGGCGATCAGCAGCACGGTCACCGCGATGGTCAATCCTTCGGATTATGGCATCGGCAGCGGCAACCTCTACTTCCTCGACCTGCCGCTGATCGCAACCCTGGTGCTTGCCTGCTTCGCCGTGATGTTTGGAACGCGGCATACCGATGCGACAGAGCACCAGGACGGCCTGATCCTCGCCGTTTCGATGGAATCGCTGGTCAAGCTCGTCGCCTTCCTGACCGCCGGCATCTGCGTCATCTGGTTCTTGTTCGATGGGCCCGCCGACCTTTGGCGGAAAAGCGTGGACAACCAGTTGGTCAACGCAACCCTCGACTACAAGACGCCGATCAGCCGCTGGATCACGCTGATACTGCTGTCGGCCATCGCAATCATCATGCTACCGCGCCAGTTTCACGTCACCGTCGTCGAAAACCGCTCGGCAAAACAGCTGCGGCTCGCCGGCTATCTCTTCCCGCTCTATCTCATCGCCATCAATCTCTTCGTGCTGCCAGTGGCGATCGGCGGCCTGCTGACCTTCGGCGGCGCGGGCAATGCCGACTTTTACGTACTGTCCCTGCCGCTTGCGGGGCAGATGCAGATCGTTTCGCTGATCACCTTCATCGGCGGCTTTTCGGCGGCCACTGCAATGGTCATCGTCGATTCCGTTGCGCTTTCGATCATGGTGTCGAACGACATCATCATGCCGATCTTCCTGCGCCGGAAGCTTGCCGGACGTGCCGGCCAGCGCGATGACTTCGCGAAAAGCCTGCTCAACATCCGCCGCAGCGCGATCTTCGCCGTCCTGCTGCTCGGCTATGCCTATTATCGCTCGACCGACAGCACGGCCGGCCTTGCCTCGATCGGCCTTTTGTCCTTCGCAGCGATCGCACAGATCGCACCCGCCTTCTTCGGCGGTCTTATCTGGCGGCGTGCGAATGCACGCGGCGCCATTCTCGGCCTTACGTCGGGTTTCGTCATCTGGTTCTACCTGCTCTTTCTGCCTTCGCTCGGCGGGCCGGATTATTCCTATGTCGCGACCGCTTTCCTCAGCTTCATCTTCCCGGGCACGGCGCTTTTTGCAGCAGCGGATGCCGATCCGCTCGTCAACGCCACAGCGATGAGCCTGCTTATCAATACCGCCTTCTTCATCGTCGGCTCGATGACGCGCAACGCCCGTCCGCTAGAGCGCATCCAGGCAGGCATCTTCGTGAAGGGGCAGTCGCGCTCGCAATTTGCGACCCGCGGATGGAAGACCCGCATCAGCGTCGGCGACCTGAAAACGGCAATCTCGCGCTATCTCGGCGAAGAGCGCATGCAGCGATCGCTTGCGACATACGAACAGAATTCCGGCCGCAAGCTGGAGGACGACCAGCCGGCCGACATGGCGCTCATCCACTTCACCGAACAACTGCTCGGCAGCGCCATCGGATCCTCCTCCGCGCGGTTGGTGCTTTCGCTGATCCTGCAGAAGACCGAGGACGCTTCCGCCGACACGGCATGGCTGCTCGACCAGGCAAGCGAGGCGCTGCAATATAACCAGGACATGCTGCAGACGGCGCTCTCGCAGATGGACCAGGGCATTGCCGTCTTCGACAGCTCCAACCAGCTGACGATCTGGAACCGGCGCTTCCGCCAGCTTCTCGACCTGCCGGAGGATGTCGGCCGTGTCGGCTTTCCGCTTTCGGAAATCGTGGCGATCTTGAGCCAGCGCGGTGACGTTCCACCCGCCGAACTCAGCCAGACGGTGCGGCATTTCCTGACGCTCGACAAACCCTTCTCGCTCGTTCTCGGCGGCGGCGAACGGATCATCGAAGTGCGGTCCAACGCCATGCCCGACAAGGGCATCGTGGCGACCTTTACCGACATTACCCAGCGTGTTGCGGCCGACCAGGCGCTGAAGCAGGCAAACGAGACGCTGGAGCAGCGCGTTGCCGAGCGAACGGCGGAGCTGACGCGGGTGAACCGCGAACTCGGCGAGGCGCGAGCGGCCGCCGATGAAGCAAATATCGGCAAGACCCGCTTCTTTGCCGCTGCCGGCCACGACATCCTGCAGCCGCTGAATGCGGCGCGGCTTTACTCCTCCGCCCTCGTCGAACGTATCGCGCAGTCCGAAAACGGGCCGATCGTGCGCAATATCGATTCCGCACTGGAATCGGTCGAAACCATTCTGGGGGCCGTTCTCGACATCTCGCGGCTTGACACGGGTGCGATGCGGCCGCGGCTGACATCCGTGCCCCTGGCCGGCCTGCTGGAGCGCATCGAGACCGATTTTGCGCCGATTGCCCGGGCAAAGAAGCTCAAGCTTGTCGTGATGCCGACATCGCTACGGGTCCGTTCCGATCCCAACCTGCTGCGGCGCCTCGTGCAGAACCTTGTTTCCAACGCCATCAAATATACGTTGACCGGCAAGGTGCTGGTCGGCGCCCGGCGGCGGGGAAACCAGGTGGTGATCCAGGTGATGGATTCCGGCATCGGCATCCCGCCTTCGAAATTCCGCACGGTCTTTAAGGAATTCGCGCGGCTCGACGAAGGCGCCAAAACGGCCTCCGGCCTCGGCCTCGGCCTTTCGATCGTCGACCGCATCGCCCGCGTCCTCAACCATCCGGTAGAGCTGCATTCGACGCACGGCAAGGGCACGGATTTCCGCATCGTCATGCCGCTCGATGTTTCCAAGGCCGGCGCCGCAGCGCCCTCCGCAGCGCCGAGCGATCGGTTGCCGCAACCGCTCAAGGGATTAAGAATCCTTTGCATCGACAACGAGCCGAAGATCCTCGAAGGCATGCGGCTCTTAATTTCCGGCTGGGGTTGCGAGGTGGAGGCTATCGACTCCCTGGCCGCGGCTTCGGGTTTCGACACGCGTCAGCCCGCGCCCGATCTCATCATCGCGGACTATCACCTCGGCGACGGGACCGGAATCTCCGCGATCCTGAATTTGCGGGAATGCTTCGGGACCGATCTGCCGGCGCTGCTGGTGACCGCCGACCGGACGCCCGAGGTCAGGGCGGAGGCAGAGCGCCACGGCATCGCCATCCAGCACAAGCCGGTGCGCCCGGCTGCCCTTCGCGCCTTCATCACGCAGATTTCCGGGCTGAAGCGCGCCGCGGCGGAGTGATATCCAGGACGCTTCGCGCAAACGAAAAAAGGCCGGGCTAACCCGACCTTCCTGCCACCTCGACGAAACGTGCCAGTACATCCGTGGTCACGTTCCGGAGATGATATTCTCATGCCTTGCGAGGCTCAGGCCGCCTGAAGACGGTCTGCCGACATCTTGCCCGAACGCTTGTCGGAAACGAGCTCGTAGGAAAGCTTCTGGCCTTCCTGGAGGTCGCGCATTCCGGCGCGCTCGACAGCGGAGATGTGGACGAAAACGTCGGCTGCGCCGTCATCCGGCTGAATGAAGCCGAAGCCCTTGGTTGCGTTGAACCACTTAACGGTACCTGTGTTCATGACGATATCCTTTAAAAATCGTACGTAGAAGATAACGCACCGACCAAGGCCGACGCGCGATGAAGACCGATTTTGGAGGAAGTTCGCCAGGAACGGCACAAATGGCCGAAACAAAGTCCATCTAGCAAGATCGATGTGCGCGCTTCTACGCGAAAATTGTCTCCAGTGCAAGACGGAACGAGACGGAGCGCAATTTTCGTTCCTTATGCGCAGTCCTCCCGCATCGGCGTTCCTCACTTCGTCCGACATTTCATGCGCCGGCTTTCCATTCCTTTGCATCGCGCACACGGCCTTTGCTGATCTGCGCAAGGCTCGTTTTATCTCGCAGGCACGATGCAGAATTGATTGCCTTCCGGGTCCTTCATCACCGTATAGCCTGGTTCCCTTCGCTGGAGGCTGCCGCCGAGCGCGGTGATGCGTTCGATTGCGGCTGGAACATCATCGACGGCAATATCCAGATGGATCCGGTTGTTGCTGTAGTCGCGCAGCGGGACGCGCTGGAAACAGAGCGACGGGCCGGGACCGTCCACCATCACCGTCGGGTCCGTCTCCGGCGCAAACCCAAGCTTCGCCAGCCGGCCGATTTCGGCGTCGTCATAGGGACGGACCTGATAGCCATCGAGAATTGCCGCCCAGAAGGCGGCGAGGCGCGAGGGGGTCTCAGCTTCGACGACGATTTCGGCGATAGTGGCCATGAAAAGTCTCCTGGGCAGGGCGGCGTCCCTTGCTTCGTCACCCTGAGGCTTAACAAACCAAGCGCAAGCCATTGAGGCGGCTTACGCCGCCTCCTTCCCCTTTGCATACGGATCAAACCGCCCATAAAACGTCTCGCCCTTCGCGGCCATATCCTTCAGCAGCGATGTCGGCTTGAAATGCAGTCCGTAAGAAACGGCTAACGTTTCGCACAATTCCACGAACTTCTTGGCGCCCATGCCGTCGATGTAGCTGAGCGCGCCGCCAGTATAAGGCGCGAAGCCGAAGCCGAGGATGGAGCCGACGTCGGCTTCGCGGGGGTCGGTGACAATGCCTTCTTCGACCGTGCGGGCGGCTTCCAGCGCGATGGTGACCAGGAAGCGCTGCTTGAGGGTGTTGACGTCCACGTCCTCTGCCTTCTTCTGCGGGTAGAAGGATTTGAGTTCGGGCCAGAGAAACTTCTTGGCGGGCTTCGGAGGGTAATCGTAGAAGCCCTTGGAGTTCTTGCGGCCGAAGCGGCCTTCCTTTTCCACCATGCGGGAAACGAGCTCCATGTGGCGGGGGTCGATCGCCTTTTCTCCCAGGTCCGCAACCGTGGCCCTGAGGATCTTCAGCGACAAGTCGATGGCGACCTCGTCGTTCAGCGCCAAGGGGCCGACCGGCATGCCGGCCATCTTGGCGGCGTTCTCGATCATCGCAGGCGGCACGCCTTCGATGAGCATGTCATAGCTTTCGGCCATGTAGCGCAGCACGCAGCGATTGACGAAGAAGCCGCGGGTGTCGTTGACGACGATCGGCGTCTTCTTGATGGCGGCGACATAATCCAGCGCCACGGCGAGCGCCTTGTCAGCGGTTTCCTTGCCGAGAATGACTTCGGTCAGCATCATCTTTTCGACCGGCGAGAAAAAGTGGATGCCGATGAAATCTTCAGGGCGTTTGGAATTTTTCGCTAGGCCGGTGATCGGCAGGGTCGAGGTGTTGGAGGCGAAGATCGCGCCTTCAGGAAGCACTTCCTCGACCGCTTCGATGACGTCCTTCTTGACCTCGCGATCTTCGAAGACGGCTTCGATGACGAGATTGGCGTCCTTCAGATCGGCGTAATCGGCAGACGGGGTGATGCGGGAGAGGATGGCGGCACCCTCTTCTTGCGTAAGACGTCCCTTACCAATGGACTCCTTTACCAGGCCTTCGCCGGTCGCCTTGCCCTTGTTGGCCGCGTCCATGTCGCGATCGATCAGGATGACGTCGATACCGGCGGCGGCGGTAACATAGGCGATCGAGGCGCCCATGAAGCCGGCGCCGACGACACCGACTTTCTGCAGCTCGGTCTTGGGCACGTCTGCCGGGCGGCGGGCTCCCTTGCCGAGCTCCTGCATCGATATGAAGAGCGAGCGGATCATCGAGAAGGCTTCGGTGGTCTGCAGCACCTGCGTGAAATAGCGCTGCTCGATCTTCAGCGCCGTATCGAAAGGCACCTGCAGGCCTTCATAGACGCATTTGAGGATGGCAAGCGCGCCTGGATAATTCCCGGCAGTCTCGCGGCGCAGGATCGCGGGAGCGGCCGGCCAGAGCTGTGCGGAAGCAGGCGTCCAGATGCCGCCGCCGGGCGCCTTGAAGCCTTTCTCATCCCAAGGAGCGACGGGCTTCAGGCCGTCCTTGATCATCTGCTTGGCAGCCGGGATGAGCTGGTCCGGCTCGACCACCTGATGCACGAGATTTATGGCCTTGGCGCGGGAGGCAGAGAGCGACTGGCCGGTTGTCATCATCTGCAGGGCGGACTGGGCATCGGCCAGGCGCGCGACGCGCTGCGTGCCGCCGGCCCCCGGGAAGATGCCAACCTTGACCTCGGGCAGCGCGATCTTCACCGATTTGGCATTGGAGGCAACGCGGCCATGGCAGGCGAGCGACATTTCCAAGGCGCCGCCCATGCAAGTGCCGTTGATCGCCGAGACCCAGGGCTTGCCGCAGGTTTCGAGCTTGCGGAAGAGGCCGGTCATGCGGCCGACGAGATCGAAGAGTTTCTGCGCAGCGGTCTGCGGATTTGCGGCCTTCTCCTGCTGGTAGAGGGTAAACATCGACTTGATCATCGACAGGTCCGCGCCGCCGGAGAAGGTGGACTTGCCGGAGGTGATGACGACGCCCTTGACGGCGGTATCGGCAACCGTGGCATCGACGATGGCGTTCAGCTCGTCCATCACCTCCTCGGTGAAGACGTTCATGGACTTGCCGGGCATATCCCAGGTGACAAGCGCAATGCCGTCGGCGTCGGTTCTGACGGTGAAGTTCTTGTAGGTATTCATGGCGGGACTCCTCTCCCTTGAAATCTCTTCCAGTAGTGCGGCCTTGTACGGCGCCTTTCTCTTCCGTCATGGTCGAACTTGACCCGACCCTCCAGCCCCTGGGCGGTGGATCCTCGGGTCAAGCCCGAGGATGACGGACATAAGCGAGCGGGCCGCCCGAAAGGCCGCGGCTAAACTCTTTCGACCACCGTCGCCGTGCCCATGCCGGCGCCGATGCACAGCGTGACGAGCGCGGTATTGAGATCGCGGCGTTCGAGCTCGTCCAACACGGTCCCGAGGATCATCGCGCCCGTGGCGCCGAGCGGGTGGCCCATGGCGATGGCGCCGCCATTGACGTTCATCCGGTCGTGCGAAATGTCGAAGGCCTGCATGTAGCGCAGCACGACGGCGGCGAAGGCTTCGTTAAGTTCGAAGAGATCGATGTCGGAAAGCTGCATGCCGGTGCGCTTCAGCAGCTTTTCCGTGACGTCGACGGGGCCGGTCAGCATCAGCGCCGGGTCGGAGCCGATATTGGCGAAGGCCTTGATGCGGCCGCGGGGTTTGAGGCCCATCGTTTCGCCGCCGGCCTTGGAGCCGAGCAGCACGGCAGCGGCGCCATCGACGATACCCGAGGAATTGCCGGCGTGATGGACGTAGTTGATGCGCTCGACCTCCGGATGGGCCTGGATGCCGACAGCCTCGAAACCGCCCATTTCGCCGGGCATCTGGAATGACGGATTGAGGGAGGCCAGCGCCTGCATATCGGTGCCGGGGCGCATATGTTCGTCATGGGCAAGGATCGTCAGGCCGTTCTGGTCCGTCACCGGAATGACGGAATTCTTGAAGTAGCCCTTTTCCCAGGCATTGGCGGCGCGCTTCTGGCTTTCGACGGCATAGGCGTCGACGTCGTCGCGGGAGAAGCCGTATTTGGTGGCGATGAGATCGGCCGAGACGCCCTGCGGCATGAAATAGGCGGGGAAATTAACCGACGGGTCCATGAACCAGGCGCCGCCAGACATGCCAAGACCGACGCGTGACATGCTTTCGACGCCGCCGGAAATCACGATGTCATCGGCCCCTTGCGAAATCTTACCCGCCGCAAGGTTTACGGCATCTAGGCCGGAGGCGCAGAAGCGGGAGATCTGGATGCCGGGGGCGTGCGTCGAATAACCGGCCTCGAAGGCTGCGGCCTTGGGAATGACGGCGCCGGCATCCATCACCGGGTCGACACAGCCCATGATGATGTCGTCGACCGTCTTCGTGTCGAGCCCGTTGCGGTCGCGGATCGCCTCCAGGGTCTTGGCGGCGAGGCGCACGGAGGGCACCTCGTGCAGCGAGCCATCCTTCTTGCCGCGGCCGCGCGGCGTGCGGACGTGATCGTAAATGAAAACCTCGGTCATAGTCTCATCTCCCTATCGGCCGGGTGGCCGTTGAATTCTTTCTCTTCCCTTCTCCCCAGCCGGGAGAAGTGCCGAACAAAGCGAGGCGATAAGGGTCTCCGGCAAAGCCGGAGCCTGAAGGAAGCCACGCCTGCGGCGCGCCCCCTCAGCCGGTCCTTCGGGCTACCATCTCCCCGGCGGGGAGAAGCGGCAACTCAAATCAAAACGCTTCGGCGGGCAAGGTCATCATCGTCTCGGCGCCTGTCTCGATGCGGGCCCTGCGCAGCGCGGTTTCCGGCATGATGCGCTCCATGAAGAAGCGGGCGGTCACAAGCTTGTTCCTGAGATAGCTTTCGCGCGGCGTATCGCCGCTCGCAAGGCCATCCTCTGCGGCTTTCGCCATCTTCGCCCACATATAGCCCAGAACGACCAGACCGAAGAGATGCATGTAATCCGTCGAGCCGGCGCCGGCATTGTCAGGCTTTGCCATCGCATGCTGCATGAACCACATGGTCGCCGCCTGCACGTCGTTCAAGCCCTTCTTGAGGTTCTTGGTGAAGAAGGTCATCTTCTCGTCGTTGCGGTTCTCCTCGCAGAAATCGCCGATCTCCTTGAAGAGCGCCATGACGGCGCGGCCGCCGTTGAGACCCAGCTTGCGGCCGACGAGATCGAGCGCCTGAATGCCGTTGGCACCTTCGTAAATCATCGCGATGCGGGCGTCGCGCACGTACTGGCTCATGCCATGCTCTTCGATATAGCCGTGACCGCCGAAGATCTGCTGGGCCATGACGGCGTGATCGAAGCCCTTGTCGGTCATCACGCCCTTGAGGATCGGGGTGACGAGGCCGAGGATGTCATCCGCCGTCTGGCGCTCGGCATCGCTCGCGGAGCGGTGGGCGATGTCGGATTTCAGCGCTGTCCAGAGGAGGAACGCGCGGCCGGCCTCGTTGAAGGCGCGGATGGTCATCAGCGTGCGGCGGATATCTGGATGAACGATGATCGGATCGGCCTTTTTGTCCGGCGCCTTCGGGCCGGAGAGCGAACGGCCCTGGATGCGCTCGCGGGCGTAGTTCACGGCGTTCTGATAGGCGATTTCCGAGATCGAGAGGCCCTGCAGGCCGACGCCGAGGCGAGCCTCGTTCATCATCACGAACATGGCGTTCAGGCCGCGGTTTTCTTCCCCGATCAGGAAGCCGGTCGCCTCGTCGTAGTTCATGACGCAGGTCGCATTGCCGTGAATGCCCATTTTGTGCTCGATCGCGCCGCAGGACACGGCGTTGCGCTCACCCGGCGTGCCGTCGGCAGTGACCAGGAACTTCGGCACGATGAAGAGCGAGATGCCCTTGGTGCCTTCCGGCGCGCCCTCGATGCGGGCGAGCACGAGATGAACGATATTGTCCGTCATGTCGTGCTCGCCGGCGGAGATGAAGATCTTCTGGCCGGAGATCTTGTAGCTGCCGTCACGCTGCGGCACGGCCTTGGTGCGGAGCAGGCCGAGATCGGTGCCGCAATGCGGTTCGGTGAGGTTCATGGTGCCCGACCATTCGCCGGCAACCATCTTTGGCAGATAGGTCTGCTTCTGTTCGTCCGACCCGTGGACGACGATCGCCGCAATGGCGCCCTGCGTCAGCCCCGGATACATCATCAGCGACATGTTCGCCGCGGAGGTATATTCGCCGACTGCGGCATGCAGCGTGTAGGGAAGGCCCTGGCCGCCGAATTCCTCCGGCACGGCAAGACCGGTCCAGCCGCCTTCGCAATAGGTCTTGTAAGCCTGCCTGAAGCCCTTCGGCGTCGTGACCGAGCCGTCGTCCGCCCGCCTGCAGCCTTCCTGATCGCCGGAATAATTCAGCGGGAAGAGCACTTCCTCTGCCACCTTTGCCGCCTCGCCCAGAATGGCCTCGATCATATCCGGCGTCGCATCGGCAAAACCCGGCAGATTGTTGTAGCGCTCGATGCCTAGCACGTCGTTCAGCACGAACAGCGTGTCGTTAACCGGAGCCTTATAGACTGGCATTGTTCGAATTCCTCCAATTCGGCAACCGGACGGGACCGGCATTTGAGAGTCTCATACAAAATATTGACGTTTGCGTAAACGTCAAATTCTGCATTCGGGCAAATTAGTGGGAAAGAATCTTTACAGCTGTCGCATGACCTCGGCGTGAAACGTCCTTCGGCTGTCAAACAGTGTCAGCAAATAGACGAGGAGACTCTCCAATGACCAAGGTCAGCACGAATATCTGGTTCGAAAAGGACGCAAAGGAAGCCGTCGAATTTTATGTCTCTATGGTGCCTAATTCTTCCATTCAGCGCACGACCGTGGTTCCTGCAGATACGCCCAGCGGGCCGGAGGGCAGCTGCAAGGTGATCGAGTTCAGACTTGGCGATCAGGAGTTCACGGCGCTGGAAGCCGGGCCGCTCGATCCGCTCAACCATTCCTTTTCGATCGTCGTCGCATGCGAGACGCAGGCCGAGATCGACCGGCTCTGGGATGGCTTCCTGCAAAACGGCGGCGTAGAGGAGGCATGCGGCTGGCTTAAGGACCGCTGGGGGCTTTCCTGGCAGGTCGTGCCGCGCGTGCTCGGCGAGATGATGGCCGACCCGGACCGGGCCAAGGCGCGACGCATGACCGAAGTCATGCTGCAGATGGTCAAGCTCGATGTCGCGAAGCTTGAAGCGGCATTCCGCGGCTAGCGGGATGCCGGATGAGTGCGGCCAGCCGTAGTTCCGCCCGCTGCCCTATCGCGCAAATTTCTTCGCGCCAGCAACGCAGGCCACGACCGCCAGCGTGACAGCAAACATGCTTAGGCTCACCTTCTCATGAAGCAGCGCAGCCGCAAGTGCCAGGCTGAAGAAGGGCTGCAGCAATTGCAGTTGGCCGACGGCCGCTATACCGCCGAGCGCAAGGCCGCGATACCAGAATATGAAGCCGATCAGCATGCTGAAGAGGGAGACATAGGCAAGACCGATCCAAGACGTGCTTGCTGCATCCGGGAAGGACGGCGGCATGACGACGAGTGACAGCACGAGCATGACCGGCAGCGAGAAAACGAGCGCCCAGGAAATAACCTGCCAGCCGCCCAGCTTGCGCGACAGCCGGCCCCCTTCCGCATATCCCAGGCCGCAGACGATGATCGCCGCAAGCATCAAGAGATCGCCGACCGAGGATGCGGCATCCTCGCGCATCAGCGCAAAGCCGGCGACAATGGCGCTGCCGAGACAGGAAAACAGCCAGAAGACCGGACGTGGGCGCTCGCCCCCGCGCAGCACGCCAAAGACGGCGGTCGCCAGTGGCAGAAGGCCGATGAAAACTGTCGAGTGGGCCGAAGTGATATGCTTCAGCGCAAATGCGGTGAGCAGCGGAAAGCCGATGACCACGCCCAGAGACACCACAAGGAGCGAGACAAGATCGGTGCGGTCAGGACGCTTTTCGCGAAAGGCGAGCAGCAAGCATAAGGCAAGTATGCCAGCGATCGCGGCGCGGGCGACGGTAAGGAAGAGCGGATCGAAATTCGCAACCGCAACGCGCGTCGCCGGAAGCGATCCGCTGAAGATCAATACTCCCAAAAACCCGTTGACCCAGCCGCCTGTCCTGTCCATCGCCATGCTCCCGCGTTTTCATCGCTATCGACCGCAAGAGCTGGAACCGCCAGAGACAGTGCTATACAATCACCACAAACTGTTATGGATACGGATGCAGTACAGATGGATCAACAGTCGGCGAAGCGCGAGAGCGGCGGCAAGCGCATAGAAGGCGTCATGGCGGAAATCCGCAGCCGGATCGCAGCTCGCGGGCTCGTGCCGGGATCCCGCCTGCCCTCGGTGCGCGCCTTCGCAAAGACGATGCAGGTCTCGCCTTCGACTGTCGTGGAAGCCTATGAACGGCTGGCCGGCGAAGGCCTGATCCGTTCGCGGCCGGGTTCCGGCTTCTACGTTTCGAGCCCGCTTGCGCCGCTTACGCTTTCCGAGATCGGGCCGAAGCTCGATCGGGTGATCGATCCATTGTGGGTCTACCGACAGTCACTTGAAGACGCACCCGAACTGCTGAAGCCGGGATGCGGCTGGCTGCCGGCAAGCTGGATGCCGGAGGTAGCAATACGGAAGGCGCTTCGCGCGATCTCCCGCGGCGAAGGGCGGGTACTCGCAGATTATGGAACGCCGCTTGGGCTGCCGCAGCTAAGGCAACTGCTCTCGCGCCGCATGGGCGAGCGCGGCATTGCAGCAGCTCCCGACCACATCATTCTTACGGAATCGGGCACGCAGGCGATCGACCTTCTGTGCCGTTTTCTGATCGAGCCGGGTGACGGCGTATTGGTGGACGACCCTTGCTATTTCAATTTCCATGCACTGTTGCGCGCTCACCGGGCAAACGCCATTGGCGTTCCGATGACGCCCAGCGGGCCGGATATCGAGGCATTCGAGCGGGCGATCGACGAGCACCGGCCGCGGCTCTACATCACCAACTCATCAATCCATAACCCGACAGGCGCCACCTGTTCACCTGTTGTGGCACACCGCCTGCTGAAGCTTGCCGAACGCGCCGGCCTGACAATCATCGAAGACGATATCTTCGCCGATCTCGAGCATGAGCCGGCTCCTCGTCTCGCCGCATTCGACGGGCTGGAGCGTGTGGTCCATATCGGCAGCTTCTCCAAGACGCTTTCTGCCTCTGTCCGTTGCGGCTTCATAGCCACGAGACCGGACTGGATCGAGCCGCTCACCGACCTCAAGATGGCGACAAGCATCGGCGGCGGGCGGCTCTCGTCCGAATTGATCCTGCTGCTTTTGAAGGATGGCAGCTACCGCAAACATCTGGATGCACTGCGCGTTCGCCTTTCAAGAGCGATGGACGAGACGGCAGCGCGCCTTGCGCCGCTCGGCATCACGCCATGGATAAGGCCGCAGGCGGGCATGTTTGTCTGGTGTAAGTTGCCGGACGGCATAGACGCTGCCGATATCGCGCAAGCCTGCCTTGCCGACAACGTCGTCTTAGCGCCGGGCAATGCCTTCAGTCTGTCGCAGACAGCACGCAGTTTCCTTCGCTTCAATGTCGCCCAGTCGGATGATCCGAGGATATTCCGGTCGCTGGAGAGGGCGCTGAAGAATGCGGCGCGCAGCCCTGGCCTGCTGACTGGCAATCGCTGACTGGCAATCGCTGGCTGGCAATCGCTGGCTGAAAGCAGCGTTTGCTTCTGCGGGCGAACACGCTACATTTCGCTGGCTAACCGAAGAGAGCCCTGGGAGGAGCGATTTCATGAGACGGATGTGGCCTGAGGAGTTCAATTCCATCCTGGACGGCGCAGAGGAAGTGACGCTGACGCTGCCGGCGGTCGTCCATGAGGACGGATCGCCCAGCGAGGCGATCAGCAGGCAGGCCCTGAAAGTCCGCATTCCGATGGAGGATTACGAGCGCATCTGGCCATTGGCGGAAGCCCGCTACCGGCTCGGCGGAAAATTCGCCGGCAAGGCGATCACGCTGATCACCACCAATCCGCACTACCATGCCTGGCACCCGGCTGACGGCGGCAGTATCGAGAACACCTCCGATAGTGGCAGGCACTACAGGACGAATTACATCGTCGCGCATTTCCTGCTCGATGATGTGCGCGAGACGGCGGCCGCCTGACGCCGCCCCTTAAGCTTCGTCCAGAGCGAGCGCCAGATCGGCGATCAGATCGTCCGGATGCTCGATGCCGATCGACAGCCGGATGGTCGATTCCAGAACGCCGATGCGCTGGCGCACATCTGCCGGAACGCCGGAATGGGTCATCGCGGCCGGATGGCTGGCGAGCGATTCCGTGCCGCCGAGGCTAACGGCAAGCTTGAAGATCTTCAGCGCGTTCAGGAACTTGAAGGAGGCCGGCTGACCACCCTTGATATCGAAAGAGAAGGTGGAGCCGCCGCCCGTGCACTGCGCGGCAAAGGTGCGGCCGAGCGGCGATTCCGGATCGTGGTAGGGCAGATAGTGGATCTTGTCGACCTTCGGGTGGTCGCGGAGAAAATCGGCAACGGCGCGCGCATTGCTGTTAGCCCGCTCCATACGGATCTGCAGCGTTTCCAGCGAGCGCCCGAGCATCCAGCAGGAATGAGGATCGAGCTGCGTGCCGATCGAGCCGCGAAGCGCCTTCACCTGTTTGATCACCGCCTTGGGGCCGAGGACGGCGCCGGCGATGAGGTCCGAATGGCCGCCCACATATTTGGTCAGCGAATAGAGCGAGATATCCGCGCCATGTTCGATCGGGCGCTGGAAGACCGGGCCGAGCAGCGTGTTGTCGCAGACGAGGATTGGCTTGTGGTCCTGCGTTTTTCCAATCGCATCGGCGATGCGGCGGATCATGGCGACATCGACGAGGCTGTTGGTGGGATTGGCGGGCGTTTCGACGAGGATCACCGATACCCTGCCCTTCGACATAGCTTCTTCTGCAGCCGCTTTTACCGAAGCCTCGCTGACGCCATCGGCAAAGCCGACGGCGGAAACGCTAAGATTGAGGAAGGTCTTCGCCAGCAGCGTCTCGGTGCCGCCATAGAGCGGCTGCGAATGAAGGATCGCATCGCCGGGCCGGACGAAGGCAAGCAGCGTGGTCGCAATCGCCGCCATGCCGGAGGAAAAGAGCGCGCCGCTTTCCGTCCGCTCATAGACGGCGAGCCTGTCTTCGACGATCTCGCTGTTCGGGTGGTTGAAGCGCGAATAGACAAGGCCGGCACCCTTGCCTGCCGGCGGTTCGCGGCGGCCCGACACATAATCGAAGAAATCGCGGCCATCCTCGGCGGTGTTGAAGACGAAGGTCGAGGTCAGGAAGACCGGCGGCTTGACCGCGCCTTCGGAAAGCTCCGGATCGTACCCGTAGTTCAGCATCAGTGTTTCCGGATGCAGCGCGTGATTGCCGATATGGGTTCTCGAAGGGTGCGGCGCGGTCATTGACGGTCTCCTCAGGCCGATGGATTGGAACTGAAACAGCAAATTATATCAAATGCGGAGGCACGTTCTTGCTATTTGGCGCAGGAGGATGTCTTTGGAAGCAACTTCCTGCGGAGCAATCTGAAATATGGCGCAGAAAATTGCCGATGAGATGGACCGGCGTATCCTGAAGGAACTGACGGCCGATGCGCGGATCACCAACAACGAGCTTGCCGAGCGCGTGGGGCTTTCAGCTTCCGCATGTCTTCGACGGCTGCGGCGGCTGGAGGAGACGGGCGTCATAAAGGGCTACACGGCGTTGGTCGATCCGACCGCGGAAGGCTGGACGATGACCGCAATCGCCTCCGTACGGCTCAGCCGCCAGCACGAGGACGAGATCCAGATGTTCGAGACTGCCGTACGCAGCTGGGACGAAGTGCTCGAGTGCCATCTCGTCACCGGCTCGCGCGACTATGTCCTGAAGGTGATGAGCGCGGGGCTGGATCAATACGAGCGCTTCATCAAGGAGAAGATCGCGCGGTTGAAATGCGTCGATACGATTGAGACCAGCTTTGTGATGAACACCATCAAGGAGCGGCGCATCTAGCTCGAAATGTGTGCCGATTTACCGAAAGATTAAAAAATTCTCACGGAAGTTAACGGCTTGTTTACCACGTTTCGTGAAAGGTGCGGGGTGAGCAGTGGTGATCCGCATTCCTTTTTCAAGTCTCGCGTTTACTTGGAGTGCCGCTACGCCGTTCAAGTTGAGAAAAGTCTAATAAACTGCTCTCCGGTGAACGGTCTCTCAAGCCAAAGGCCTGGCCCTGACGAGGGTCCCGAGCAGACGAAGCGAGCAGGAAGATGAACGGATCGCGATCCAATATCCCCCGGCATTCCGACAGAGCGTCGCTCGATGCGCTGAACCGCACGATCGAGGGGCTTGAGGCACGCATCGAAGGGCTGATGGGCAAGGGAAGCCGCGAGCCGAGACAGCAGCCGGCCGCCGCGGAGCGCGAAACCTACGGCAGACCTTACGAACCGGCTTACATGAGGCCGGAAGCGCGGCCTGACCCGCTCGCAGAAATTCGCGAGCGCCAGCGCACGCTCGATGCCGGTCGTGAACGCGCAGCCGCCGAACGTGCACTTTACCGCGAACCGGCATCGGCCCCGCGCATGCCGTCACCGCAGGCTGCACCTGCTTACGGTACCTCGCCCGACACGATGACCGAGATTGCCCAGGCGCTCGTCAACCTGCGCCAGGACCTGAAGCGCGACATTTCGGATGGCGTAGCGCGCGAGATGGATGCGCTGCGCACGGAACTGCGCGAGATCAAGACGAGCGCGCAGGACCGGCATTTCGCCGACGACATCCGCGAAGACATGGGCCGGCTCGCCCAGAGCATCAACCAGCTCTCCAGCCGTTCGGCTGGCCCGGAGGCTGCGGGCCTGCGAAATGAATTCGAAGAGCTGCGCTCACTGATGGACGGGCTTGCCCGCGAGGATTCCATCCGCCACATGGAACACCGCTGGGACGGCTTCGAGAACCAGCTGCATGCGCTGGACACGGCAGGCCTGCAGGAAGAGCTGGTGTCGCTCGCCTATCGGCTCGACGATATCAAGCGCCATATCGGCGGCATGGGCGAGAGCCCGGCAGTGCGCGCCCTGGAAGACAAGCTGATTGCGATCGCCACCGCGATGGAGCAATTCGGCAGCATGATCCAGCCACATGACCGCGCCATGGCCGAGCAGTTTGCCGCTATGGATATGCGCCTTGACGAGATCAGCCGTGCGATCGCGGCAAGCGGGCGCAGCGCGGCAAGCGGCGACCCGGCGCTGATGCATCGCCTCGAAGGCCGGCTGAATGCGCTGGCCGAGCAGATCGATATGGTGGGCCGCAGTGCGGAAAGCCACGCCCTGCCCGCCGAGGGCCTTGCCGACCGGCTGGAAATGCTGACGCGGCGCGTCGAGGAACTCGCCAATACCAAGGCGACGGCACGCCTCGACGAGCGGCTCGAGCAGCTTTCCTTCATGCTCGAGCGGGCCCACAAGACGGTTCCGCAGGCAGATCTCAACGGCACGCTCGCCGACATCTCCCGCAAGATCGACGCCCTGGAAAGCGGCGCAGTCAACGACGCGCTGGCGGAACGGCTGGACTATCTTGCGCGCCGCATCGACCAGATGGACGTGCAGCCTGCGCCTGGCGCGGCTACCGATGACGGCGCATTCCGCCGCATCGAGGGGCGCCTCAGCGACATCGCGGCACGCCTCGAGGAAAGCACGGCGGCGCCGCCGACGGATTCGCGAGCCCTGAAGAACCTCGAAGACCAGATTGCCGGTCTTTCAGCGCTGATGAACACGCCGCGCGCCGGCGGTGACGGCATTCCCGTCGAGCTCGACCGCCGCATGGGCGCGATCGAAGACTATATGGCGACCAGCGACGAATACATCATCGAGGCGGCCCGCCAGGCGGCCGAAGCCGTCGTCGAGGCCTATTCCCGCAACGGCGGTCTTCAGGTCGGCGGAGTTCCAGCCGCCGATATGTCGGCGCTAAACGCACTCGCCGAAGACCTGCGGCATCTGGAAGAGCTTAGCCGCAGCAGCGATGAACGCACGCACAAGACGTTCCAGGCGCTGCACGAGACGCTGGTGCAGATCGCCGACCGGCTGGACGACATGGAAACCCGCAGCCGTCCGACCGCACGAATGCCCGCCGCAAATGCCGATTTCGAGATCGATCCTTACGCGCTGGTCCCCGCCGGTGCCGAGGAAAGCGAGACGCAGGCCGTGTTCGGCCAGAAGGGTACCTCGCCGCTCCTGCGCACGGCGGAAAGCGTCAACGAGCCTGCCGTGCCTGCGCATGTTGTGCCTACGGCCGATACGAGCGCGAGCGCAATCGAAGCCGCAACCAATCCCGCTCGAGCCGCCACGACCGCAAAAGGCAGCCTGCTTGCAGCACTCGGCAAGCGGCTGATTCCGGGCAAGAAGACGGAGAAGGCCAAGGCTGTCGAGCGGACCGTCATCGATCCCGCGCCGTCGATCGATCCGGTCGACCTGATGCCTGGCGAGGAAGCATCGAACGAGCCGCTGGAGCCAGGCTCGGGCGCACCGGACGTGAAGAAGATCCTGGAGCGAGTGCGCGCCAGCCAGGCCGCGGCACGCAACAATCCGAAACCGGCAACGGAAAACGAGCGCGCCGACTATATCGCCGCCGCCCGCCGCGCAGCCCAGGCCGCCGCCATGGAAGCCGATCCAAAGGCCCAGCCGGTCAAGGCGGAGAAGAAATCCAAGGCGCCAAAGCCTGCCGGCGGCGCCAGCGCCTTCAGCCGCTTCCGCCGTCCACTTCTACTTGCTGCAGGCGCCGTGCTGCTCGCCATCATGGCGTTTCCCCTTGCCCGCACGCTGACCAGCGGTGAACAGGCGCCTCCGGCCGAAGTCTCGGTGCTTTCGGATGCAGCGCAGAACCCCGTTGCAGCCAATAGTTCGGCCATGCCGGAACAGAGTGTGGAAGCAACCGCAGCCGCCACTTTGACGGAATCCGCAGAAACCGAGGCCGCAACGCCGCCCGCCTTAGGGACGGCACAGACCGAGCCCGAAGCCATGCAGCCCGCACCAGCCGGTCACCTGACCGACGTCGTACCGCTCGACGGCGAAGGTGCCTCGACGCTGACGCCAGGCGCACCGGCACAGGACGCTGCAGCGTTTTCGCCCAAAGATGTTCCCGCTTCCACGAATGCCTCGCCCGCGGTACCTTCCATATCGGTGCCGGACACTATTCAGCCGCAGGCGCTTGCAGACGCCGCCCGCAACGGCGACCAGCTCGCGCTCTTCGAGATCGGCGCACGCTATACCGAGGGCCGTAACGGCCTGGCGGCCGACCAGGCGCAGGCCGCAAACTGGTATCAGCTTGCCGCCGACAAGGGCTTTGCTCCGGCGCAGTACCGTCTCGGCAGCATGTACGAGAAGGGGACCGGCGTCTCGCGCGATATCGGCAAGGCCAAGGCCTTCTACGAGCAGGCCGCCAATCAGGGCAATGCCAGCGCCATGCACAATCTGGCCGTGCTCTACGCCTCCGGCGCGCTCGGCGAGCAGGATTACACGGCCGCAGCAAAATGGTTCACCAAGGCCGCCGATCTTGGTATCACCGACAGCCAATTCAACCTGGCGATCCTTTGCGCCCGCGGCAACGGCGTGGCGCAGGACCTCGGCGAAAGCTACAAGTGGTTCGCCATCGCCGCCCAGGGCGGCGACAAGGACGCCAGCGCCAAGCGCGACGAAGTGGCAAAGGCGATGAAGCCCGCCGACCTTGAAAGGGCACGGGCTGCAACGAGCGCCTGGAAGCCGCAGCCGCTCGACAACAAGGCCAACGGCATCGAAATCCCGGACGGCTGGGCGAGCAACGGCACGAAGACCTCGACCGTCGATATGAAGAAGGCGATCCGCAACATTCAGGCGATCCTCAACAACAACGGTTTCGACGCCGGCCCGCCGGACGGCGAGATAGGCGCGAAGACGACCGCCGCGATCAAGAGCTTCCAGAAGTCGGTCGGCCAGGAGCCGAGCGGCAGGATCAACGACGACACGGTAAAGGCGCTCCTGGAGCGCAACGCCAAGAACACGACAAAAGCTTGACGGAAGGACAACGAAAGCGTTCGAAACTGATCGGGATTGAGCACTGCTTCTACGTCCGTCAGCTCACGGGGCCGTCGATCGAGAGCAATCGCCAAGGAGCGTGATACGCGTCAGATATTTGCCTGAACAAATCCGGCTGAGGCAACCGGACGTTAACAAGATTCTCCCTGACGTCGGCGAAGAACTGCGGCTCTTGTGGCATTTTCCTATACCGCAATTTTGAACGACCCTTTGCGTCCGCCGCAAAAGGGTCGTTTTGCTTGTGGAATTTCCCGGCGCGATTTGATCACCAATGGGGGATTCGTGAATATTCAGCGGGCCGAAGTGCCCTATTTCAGCCAATGGGAAACGCCCGAGATGACGCTGCCGGTCATGGCGGAGGGCTCTGCGGCGCTCATGCGCGATCCGTTGTGGCGGCATTCCGGCGCGCAGACGATCGAGGAATATGCCCGCTGGGCCGTCAATGTCTGCGGGATGGCCTGCCTGAAGATGATCCTTGCCGCGCGCGGTGAACACCATCCGACGCTCGATCTTGCCCGCAGCTGCGCGGCCTATGGCGGCTATGTCGTCAATGAGGCCGATGCCTCGATCAAGGGGCTGATCTATGCGCCTTTCGTCAAGTTCGTCACCGAACGTTTCGGGCTATGCGCGGAGACAATGACGAATGTCGATACGGGCGCCATTCCCGAACTTCTTTCGAAGCGGCAGTTCTTCATCGCCTCGGTGCATCACGCAATCCGCTGGCCAGAACGTGAGCCGCCATCGAAGGGCGGCCATCTGGTGCTGGTGACGGCCGCCTCGCCCGAGGTCATCCGCTTCCACAATCCTTCAGGACACAATCCCGAAAGCCAGGCGCATGTGACGCTGCCGCTTGCCGTCTTCGACCGCTTCTTCGCCAACCGCGGCATCGCCGTCGGCTTCTGAGCCTTTTCAACACCAAGTCATGCCGGAGAATTTACATGATCGAGGCCTCAAACAGACTGCGCATTGCCGTGCTCTTCGGCGGACGCTCGAGCGAGCACGATGTCTCGGTGCTTTCGGCTACGAATGTGATGCGCGCGCTGGAGCCTCAAAAATACGACGCCATTCCTGTCTTCGTCACCCGCGAAGGACAATGGCTGTTGAGCAGCTTCGACGATGGTGCGCTTGCGAAACCGGAAAGGGGAGCCGAGGTCTGCCTCGTACCGGGCGGACGCGGACGTATGTTTGCAATTCCCGCTGGCGGATCGGCTTACGAACTGCCAACGATCGACATCCTCTTTCCGGTCCTTCACGGCCTGCATGGCGAGGACGGATCCGTGCAGGGCCTTGCGCAGGTTGCCCGCGTGCCCCTTGCCGGCTGCGGCATTCTCGGATCGGCGACCGCGCTGGACAAGGACATCGCCAAGCAACTTATGAAGGCGGCCGGGGTGCCGATCGCCCGCTCCGTGACAATTCACGAGGGCGCACAGCCTCCCTTCGCCGCGCTGGAAAACGAACTCGGCCTGCCGCTCTTCATCAAGCCGGCGCGGCAGGGTTCATCGGTCGGCGTCAGGAAGGTCCATGCCAGCCAGGAATTCGACGGGGCGCTTGCGGAAGGCTTCCGGCACGACCGCAAACTGCTTGCGGAGGAGTTCGTTCGTGGGCGCGAGATCGAATTTAGCGTGCTGGAGGATACGGCAGGCAACCTCTTCGTATCACGGCCGGGCGAGATCGTGCCGGGGGAGAGCCATGGCTTCTACAGCTACAATGCGAAATATATCGATGAGAACGGCGCAGCGCTGAAAATACCGGCAGAACTGCCGCTGGAGGTCGAGGCCGGCATGCGGGATATGGCCGCAAGGGCCTTCAGGGCCGTCGGCTGCGACAGCATGGCGCGTGTCGACTTTTTCCTGACACCGGACATGCAATTCCTCGTCAACGAGATCAACACCATCCCCGGCTTCACCGATATCAGCATGTATTCCAAGGCAATGGCGGTAAGCGGCGTGAGTTATGCCGAAATCATCGACCGGCTCGTGGCGCACGGGCTGGCACGGGCCGGGCAGTGACGATGCGATAGCCCTCAGGCGCGGTTGTCGACTTGCCTTGCAAGCTGCTCGATAACCGTGCCCCAGCCATCGTGGGAGCCCATTTCGGCGTGCATGTTGCGGTCGGCGCTGTCTGAAGGACGAGAGAGCCATGTCGAACGGCTCCGCGAGGTCACTGATGCTGACCCGGCCTTCGCCTGAACGGCCGAGCACTGCACGGGGTGTCGGGTCCGCAAGCGCGAGAAAGATGCCGCTCAGCTGTTCTGAATGCTGATCCCTGAGGCTAAGTATCGCCGGAGAATACTTAGCGTAATGGCTAAGTATTCTCCGGCGAACAAAACTCCTCGCGCGCCATCGTCAAAAAATCTGAAAAAAGCCCAATTAATCGGAACTTATCGCTCGCGTAATGCGCGGATCGCATGTCGTTTATCGAAAGCCTCTGGCAACGATTTCACCGTATGATGCGCCATTCGAACGGGACGCAAGATACCTGCCCGGCGGGGCAGTTCATAATTCGGGGTCGGCTGTGACAATCTATCTGCCCATCGCAGAATTGTCGGTGAACATCTTCATCATCCTCGGCATGGGTGCGGCCGTCGGCTTCCTGTCCGGCATGTTCGGGGTCGGCGGCGGCTTTCTGATCACGCCGCTCCTCATCTTCTATAACATTCCGCCCGTGGTTGCCGTGGCGACCGGCGCAAACCAGGTTGTCGCTTCCTCGATCTCCGGCGCGATCACGCATTTCAGGCGCGGGACGCTGGACGTCAAGCTCGGGAGTGTATTGCTTGTCGGCGGTCTTGCGGGGGCGACGATCGGCATCTGGATCTTCTCGCTGTTGAGACGGGTCGGTCAGCTCGATCTCATCATCTCGTTGATGTACGTCATCTTCCTCGGCGCCGTCGGCGGGCTGATGCTACTCGAAAGCATCAACGCCATGCGTCGGGCGGCCAAGAACGTACCGCCGACACCGCGCAGGCCCGGACATCACCACTGGGTTCACCGCCTGCCGCTGAAGGTGCGGTTCAAGAAATCGAAGATTTTCCTCAGCGTCATCCCGATCGTCGCGCTCGGCTTTGGGATCGGCATCCTGACCTCCATCATGGGCGTCGGCGGCGGCTTCATCATGGTGCCGGCGATGATCTACCTGCTGCGCATCCCGACCAATGTCGTCGTCGGCACATCGCTGTTCCAGATCATCTTCGTGACCGCCTACACAACCGTGGTGCAGGCTGCGACGAACTTTTCCGTCGATATCGTGCTTGCCTTCATCCTGATGGTGGCCGGTGTCGTCGGCGCGCAATACGGCGTGCGCGTCGGCCAGAAACTGCGCGGCGAACAATTGCGGGCGCTGCTCGGGCTACTGGTTCTCGCCGTTGGCATCCGCCTGGCGGTGGCGCTGGTCGTGACGCCCGCGGACATCTATTCCGTCGTGATGGGGGCGTACTGATGAAGCGGCTGCGCCTTTGCCTTTTCGGTCTCTTCTGCCTGCTGCCGGGGATTGCCGCAGCGCAGATGCTGCTGCCGGGACAGAATTCCGAAGAAGAGCGCGAGGGGCTGGAGATCGGCACGTCCAGTAGCGAAATCGCCATCACGTCCGATTTCCGCGGCGCGGACCTGACGATCTTCGGGGCGCTGACCAATACCGACAACCTTTTGCTTGCTGTTGGCCAATACGACGTCGTCGTCGTTCTGGAGGGGCCGCGCGAAGATGCGACGGTGCGCAAGAAGGAACGCGTCTTCGGCATCTGGATCAATACCGACTCGATGACGTTCGAGGGCGTGCCGCATTCCTATTCGATGTCGAGCTCGCGCTCGATCGACGACGTCGTGACCCCGCTCGACCTCACCGATCAGGGGATCGGCATCGACCATATTCCACTGACGCCCGTCGGCTTCGTCGGAGACGGCAGCAGCCTCGGCGAGTTCCGCACCGCATTCCGGCGGCTGCAGCAGACCGGCGGGCTCTACGAGCGCGACCCGACCGGCGTGCGCTTCGTCAGTTCCAATCTTTTCAAGGCAAGCCTTCGCCTGCCGGCCAACATTCCGAACGGCGTGCATACGGTGCGTGCCTATCTCTTCAAGAGCGGCGTGTTCGTGACGCAAAAGTCGGTGCCGCTGCGCGTCATCAAGACCGGTATCGAGCAGATGCTCACCGATGCGGCTCATGAACAGCCGATTCCCTACGGCATGTTCGCCGTGTTCCTGGCGATCGTGACCGGCTGGGGCGCAAGCATCGTCTTCCGCAAGGATTGATCAGGCGGACTTTTTCTTTTTTGCAAGGACGTCGAGATAGGCTTCGGTCAGACGGCCGAGCACCGAGGGCGTTCCCGGTGGCAGTTGCTTGCCCAGGTGTTTGGCCCGCAATTCATCCATGAAATCCTCCCAAAGGCTCAGGCCGCCATTTTCCAACAACTCGGCGCGAATGGAGAGCTCTTCAGACACCGGCAGATGCCTGCGGCCCCACGCGCCCATATGGGCAAAGAGCGGCACGAGGTCGATCGCCATTTCGGTGAGACTATAGATGGCTTTCTGCTTATGCGTGGGATCGTCCTCCCGGGTGAGCAAGCCCTTGTCCACGAGGCGGCGCAAGCGGTCGGCAAGGATGTTCGAGGCGATGCGCTCCTGCGAATTCTGCAGCAGCTCGCGGAAGTGACGGCGATTGCCGAACATGATGTCGCGAATGACGATCAGGCTCCATCGGTCGCCGAGGATTTCCAGCGTCAGATTGATCGGGCAGCCGGAGCGGTGAAGGTCGTCCATTTCTCATTCTCCTAAAAAAACCACTTGCATTTTGCCATCGGTTTATCTAACTTTCAACCAGTTGCTGATTGCAACCGGTGCTGTTGGTATGGATTGACTATCGGATGGAGGAAATCGACATGAGAAAGCTTGTTGTCTGGAATCTGATGACACTCGACGGCTACTTCGAAGGCACGAAGCCGTGGGACATCGACTTCCACAATCTGGTCTGGGGGCCGGAACTGCGGAAATACTCCGAACAATTGGGCGAGGAAGGCGACCTGCTCGTATTCGGTCGGAAGACCTACGAGGGCATGGCCGCCTATTGGCCGACGGCGGAAGACGATGACAACATCAAGCAATACATGAACAACACCGCAAAGATCGCCGTGTCGCGGACGATGAAAGAGCCGGGCTGGAACAATGCCCGCATCGTCAGCGATCCGGTTTGCGAGCTTCAAAGGCTCAAGGAGCAGGACGGCAAAACGATTTTCATCTTCGGCAGCGCCGAACTCTGCGACGCGATGCTGAAGGCCGGTCTTGTCGACGAGATCCGCATCTGCCTGGTGCCGGTGGTTCTCGGCGCGGGCAATCCGCACTTCAAGGCGGCGACGGCGCAACGACCGCTGAGGCTGCTGGAAGCGACACCGTTGAAGACCGGCGCGGTGATCTTGCGTTACGAACCGGCGAGCGCAGCCTGACGCCGACATTCGCGACAGTTTGATGCAGATCAACGTGTTAGGCTGGTTCCTCCGTCAATATGCGAGCGTTGAAGGAGGAGCCAGCCCATGCACAAACACATTCTCATCCCGACCGAAGGTTCGCAGCTTTCCACCGATGCGCTTGAAAAGGCGCTTGCCTTTGCCAAGGAGATCGGCGCCAAGGCAACGGTCCTGACCGTCGTCGAACCGTTCCATATCTTTTCCACGAATATCGATCAGCTGGAATCCACGCGCGAAGAATATGGCCGGCACAGCCAGCAAGCAGCAGACCGGATCCTGGCGGATGCGGGTGCCCGGGCCAGTACGCATGGCGTCGATTGCCATACGACCCAGGTGACCAGCCACGAACCCGCGAAGGCCATCATCGACACAGCCGCGCAGCGCGGCTGCGACCTGATCGCCATGGCATCGCACGGACGCGAAGGCTTCACCGCATTCATGGTCGGCAGCGTGACGATGAAGGTGCTCGCCCATTCAAAGACCCCGGTTCTGGTCTACCGCTGATGAGACCCGGCGCTTGCGGCAGCGGGGCAAGCCTCGGTGCGGAGTGCTTGTTCGCCTTTGACTAAAAACCGAGTGTTAAGATTTACGAGTTAGTAATCTCTCGAAAACGAGAGGTTCTGTTTTGCGTACCCGTACTCTTCTCGCCCTGGTGTTGCTGGCGCTCGCTGCTGGCTGCGCCACGGCGCCTCGCCAGACCAGAAACATCTGCGCTGTCTTCGAACAGCGCAACGGCTTCTTCAGCAACTGGCAGCACGCGGCCGAGCGCGCCGAGAAGAAATACGCCGTGCCGGTGCCGATCCTGATGGCGACGATGTATGTGGAATCCGGTTTCCAGCCGAACGCCCGCCCGCCGCGCACGAAGCTTTTTGGCTTCATTCCCTGGACGCGTCCGTCGACCGCCTACGGCTATTCGCAGGCGCTCGACGGCACCTGGGACCACTATCAGTCGGCGACCGGCAATTGGGCTGCGCGGCGCACCAATTTCGCCGACGCGATCGACTTCATCGGCTGGTACCACTACAGCAACAGCCAGGCGACGGGCATCCAGCTCAACGACGCCTATAGGCTCTACATCGCTTACTATTCGGGGCCGAAGGGTTACAAGCGCGGCGACTGGCGCTCGAATGCGCAGTTGCAGAAGACGGCACAAAGGTTCGCCGATATGGCAGCGACCTATCAGCGGCAGTTGCAGGGCTGTAATTGAGCTCCGATTTCTATGGCGTGGTGGCCATTGTCGTCTTTCGGGGCTTCGCCCTTGGAGTAAGCGCAGCATTGTCTATCGAAAAGCAACGGCGGCGAGAGCCCTTATCCTGAGGTGCCAGAAGGGGCCTCGATGGACGAGGGCGGGCGCTCAACTTCAGCTGCGCAAATTCCCGAATCTCACCGAATAAATCCGATCCCGCCCCAGGAGATGAGCGACTAGGGACGACCTGTCGAACAGGCCCGTCAACGCCTTGTGGCCGAGATCCAGTCCGCCGGTCAAGACGCCGAAGGCGGGCATGAGGAGGCGGGCCCCGTCGGTGGCAAAGCAGGGGCGGCGGACGGCTTTTTCCCGGCGGCGGACGGTGGCTGCGGGGTGCAGGTGACCGGCGATTTCACCGCTCTGCAGCCCGCCTTTCGGCTCATGACGGAAGGTCAGGCCGGCATAGTGCATTTCATCGACCGAAGAGCCGGGCAGATCGACCGTGCCGTCGGGGTCGTGATTGCCGTTGATCCAGATCCATTCGCGGCCGCGGGCCATGTTGTCGATCAGGGAGCGGAAAGTATCCGGTAGATGCGCTGAGCCGACGCGGTCGTGGAAATTGTCGCCGAGGGAGACGACAAGCTTCGGATTGTAGCGGGTGATGACGGCGCAGAGCACGGTCAGCGTCGCCAGCGTGTCGTAGGGCGGCAGTAGCATGCCGCGACGGGCGAAGGCGGCACCCTTTTCGAGATGCAGGTCGGAAACGACGAGGATGCCGGCATCCGGCAGGTAGAGCGCGCCGAGCGGATCGCAGACGGCCGCAACGCCATGAACACTGGTTTCGACGCCCGGCATCGGAACCAATCCGTTCAATTCACGCGCAAGCGCCAGGCGGTTCATCAATTTCGTCTACCCTGCATTATCAAGCCATAGCTTCGGCGATCAGATCCCCGGCCGCTTCGGCGAGCACGGCATCGTGGGCCTCGCCGTGAACAGGCTCCTTGCCGATCTCCAGCATCACCGGCACTGCGAGCGGGGAAATATGATCCAGCGCGCGATGCGTAATGTGGCCCTTGATTCGTCTCAGCATATCGCCAAGCCGGGAAATATCCAAAAGGCCGCTCGCAGCATCCTGGCGCGTCGCCTGTAGCAGGATATGGTCCGGCTCGTGGCTGCGCAGCACGTCGTAGATCAGATCGGCCGACACCGTAACCTGCCGTCCGGTCTTTTCCTTGCCAGGGTGACGGCGCTCGATCAAGCCTGCAATCACGGCACAATTGCGGAAGGTGCGCTTCAAGAGGAAAGATTCGTCGAGCCAGGCTTCAAGATCGTCACCGAGCATATCCTCATCGAAGAGATCGGAAAGGCTGAGACGGTCGTTGCGGATCATCAGGCCCATGTCTTCCAGCCCCCAGATGCCGAGCGAATAGTCCGTTGCGACGAAACCGAGCGGCTTGGCGCCGGCCCGCTCCAGGCGCCGGGTGAGCAGCATGCCGAGCGTCTGATGCGCGAGGCGGCCCTCGAATGGATAGGCCACCATGTAGGCGCGGCTGCCGCGCGGAAAAGTCTCGATCAGCAGTTCGTCGCGCTCCGGGAGCATCGACTTGTCCTTCTGCAGCGACAGCCAGTCGCGGACCTGATCCGGAAGATGGTGCCAACGGTCGGGATCGGCGAGCATCGATCGCACCTGATCGGCAAGATAGGTCGAAAGCGGAAACTTGCCGCCGGCATAGGACGGGATTTTCGGATCAAAGGAGAAGGCTTGCGAGACAAGCGCCTCGTTTTCGCGGATGCCTTCGAAGCGGAGCACCTTGCCGGAGAAGATGAAGGTGTCGCCCGCAGAAAGCTGTTCGAGGAAATATTCCTCCACCTTGCCGAGGGTGCCGCCGCCGCGGCCAATCTTGCCTGTCTCGCCGCGCTTCACCATCCGGATGTTCAGCATCGGGCTTTCGACGATGGTGCCAAGATTCAAGCGGTACTGCTGGGCAACCTGCGCATTGGAAACACGCCAGAGGCCCTCCTTCGTTTTGCGGATGCGCGCATATCGTTCGTAGGTGCGCAGCGCATAGCCGCCGGTCGCGACGAAATCGACGATCTGCTCGAAGGTTTCCCAAGAGAGATCGGCATAGGGCGAAGCGCTCCTCACCTCATCGTAGAGTTCCAGCATATCGAATGGTTCGGCGCAGGCCATGCCGAGCACGTGCTGGGCAAGCGCATCGAGCGCGCCGCGGCCGACGGGCGGGGTGTCCTGTGCGCCGATATAATTGGCGTCGAGGGCTGCCTGGCATTCCATGACCTCGAAACGGTTGGCGGGAACGAGAATCGCCTTGGAGGGCTCGTCCATGCGGTGATTGGCACGGCCGATGCGCTGGGCAAGGCGCGAGGCACCCTTCGGCGCACCGACATGGATGACGAGATCGACATCGCCCCAGTCGATCCCGAGATCGAGCGTCGAGGTGGCGACGACAGCACGCAGCCTGTTGGCCGCCATCGCGGCCTCCACCTTGCGGCGCTGGGCGACATCGAGCGAGCCGTGATGCAACGCGATCGGCAGGTTTTCCTCGTTGACCGTCCAGAGTTCCTGGAAAAGCATTTCGGCCTGCGATCGCGTGTTGACGAAAAGCAGCGTCGTTTGGTGCTCGGTCAGCTGCCTGTAGATATCGGGGATCGCGTATCTGGCGGAATGGCCGGCCCAGGGGATGTGCTCATCCGTCGAAAGGATCGAGATATCCGGTTGGGCGCCACCTTCGACGGTCACGAGACCGGCGTGTCGTTCCCTGCCCTCCTCCTGCGCAACCAGCCATTTTTGAAGGTCGATCGGTTCGGCAACCGTGGCGGAGAGGCCGATGGTGCTGAGGCCCGGCGCGAGGCGGCGTAGCCGGGCAAGACCAAGGGAGAGCATGTGGCCACGCTTTGACGTGACCAGCGAATGGAGCTCGTCGAAAACGACATATTTCAAGTCCTTGAAGAAGCGTTCGGCTTCCTTGTTGGCAAGCAAAAGCGCGACCTGCTCCGGTGTCGTCAGCAGGATATCGGGCGGATTGAGCTTCTGGCGCTGTCGCTTGGCGTTCGGCGTATCTCCGGTGCGGTTCTCCACGGTGACGGGCAGGCCCATCTCCCCTACCGGCTTCATGAGGTTGCGCTCGATATCGACGGCAAGTGCCTTCAGTGGCGAAACATAGAGCGTGTGGATGCCTTTAAAGCCGGCACCCGGCCGGCGCTTGCCGCGGCGGGTGAGATCGGTCAGCGCCGGCAAGAAACCGGCAAGCGTCTTGCCGGCACCGGTCGGCGCGATCAGCAGCGTGCTCTCGCCTGCTTCGGCGCGGGCCAGCAATTCCAGCTGATGAGCGCGCGGCCGCCAAGCCTTTTCCGCGAACCAGCGGATAAAGGGGGCGGGCAAGGCGGCGCGGGCTTCGGTATCGATCTGGTCCACGGGACAAAGGTAATGAAACCGACGTGAAATAGAAGAGCGGCCGCGCTTCACATGGCGATATAGCGGTCCTTGCGATGGTTGATGGCGAGCGTGAGGTTGAGCACCACGGCGCCGAGCACCGAGCAGGCGATGATGAAGGGGCTGGCGACGAAGAAGGAGAGCGCCAGGACAAGGCCATCGAAACCGAGCTGTACCAAGCCCGCGCGCCAGCCGAAGCGGTCCTGGATGTAAAGCGCCAGGATGCCGATGCCACCGAGGCTTGCGCGATGGCGGAAAAGCGCCAGCATGCCCGCGCCGATGACAAGGCCGCCGAAGAGAGCACCGGCGACGGGATCGACGTGCGAGAGCCCGATGAAACGTGGCGCGATTTCCGAAAGCACGGAGGTCAGTGCAATCGCCACAAAAGTCTTGACTGTGAAGGCGGGGCCGAGACGGCGGAAGGCGAGATAATAGAACGGCAGGTTCACCGCAAAGAAGCAGAGGCCGAAGCTCCAGCCCGTCGCGTAGTGCAACAGGAATGCCATGCCCGCCGTGCCGCCTGCCAGAAGGCCAGCGCTGGAGAGAAGCGAGACGCCGAGCACAGCGAGCATGCTGCCCGCCACAAGTCCCTGTGCGTCATCGAAAAGCGAGTGCCTGTCCGACGACGAGTTCACGAGTCCGGCGAGAGCGGCTTTTTCTGCCATTGGTTTCCCCTTGGTATTTCGGTTGTTCTATCCGGCCATTCGGGCTTGGCAAGCAGGATTTCGATCGGCTGTTGACACATCTACTAATCGTGGATATTTTTTATCCACGAATTGAAGAGGACCCCGCATGAAAATGGGTGACGGCGTCGAACAGGCGATCCACAGCGTCGCGATGCTCTCCGGGCTTTCGGAAGGCGGCGTGCTGTCGGCGGCTGCGATCGCAGAGTTTCATGGCGTTTCGACGAGTTACCTGCTGAAGCACCTGCAGGCGCTATCCGGCGCGGGCATTCTCGACACGGTGCCGGGGCCGAAGGGCGGATATAAGCTTGCGAAAGTGCCAGAGGACATTTCCCTGCTCGATATCGTGCTTGCCGTTGAAGGGCCGGCACCGGCTTTCCGCTGTGCTGAAATCCGAAAGCGCGGGCCAAACCCGCTGCCGCAGCGCTATTTCGCCAAGCCCTGCCAGATCAGCGCTGCGATGCAGAAAGCCGAGCGCGCCTACCGCACCGAACTCGCCAAGATCAGTGTCGCCGACATCCTGACCGAGCTCTCCGCCGCAGATGATGGCGGGATCGCCGCACGCGGCTGCGCATTCCTTGAGACCCACGAACGCAAAAAGGCTTACTGAGCCATAACCCAAAGGAGAAAATTAATGCAGGCACGTTTCAACTTCGCAAAGGCCTCGCCGGAAGCCTACAAGGCGGTTGCCGCCCTGGAGCAATATGTCCAGAGCTCCGGCCTCGAGCGCCGCTTCATCCACCTCATCAAGCTGCGCGCCTCGCAGATCAACGGCTGCGCCTACTGCGTCGACATGCATGTCAAGGAAGCCCGCCATGATGGCCTTGGCGAACAGTGGATCAACCTGATCTGCGCCTGGAAGGAATCGCCGGTCTACGACGCGAAGGAACGCGTCCTGCTCGGCTGGGTCGATGCCGTCACGAAGATCGCGGAGACCGGCGCACCGGATGCGGACTTCGAAGCCCTCAAGGCGCATTTCAGCGAGGAGGAAATCACCAAGATCACGGTGGCGATCGGCACGATCAACGTCTGGAACCGGCTGGCCGTCGGCTTCCGCAGCCAGCATCCGATCGATCAGCCGGCGAAGGCTGCGTGAGGAATTTTGCCCACAGCAAAAAGCTTGAGGCACTGCTTGAAGCGACCGACCCGATGAAAATCGGGTCGGCAAAAATGTCGATCAGCTGCTACGCGCACCTGATCCATCGAAGTTATTGATAATCTCACGGATGACTTGGGCGATCTTTTCCGCCGAGGAGCCCTTGGCGTACTCCTCGTTCATGCGGCGTCTGATAAGTTTTTCCAACTCTGACATGTCTTCACCTCATCTATCCGGCGCGGGGCGAGTGTCGCTCTCAGCCTGAGAGGAGGCAAGTTACGATTTGTTTATGATTGAACTGCCGCTTCGGGGCCTACAGCGCGATGTAACGATCCGCGCGGTGGTTGATGGTCAGGAAAAGATTGAGGACGACAGCGCCGAGAACGGAATAGACGACCACCGGCGGCGTGGTGACGAAAAAAGCGGCGGCAAGAACACACATGTCGACGGAAAGCTGCACGAGACCGGCACGGATGCCGAAACGCTCCTGCATGTAGATGCCGAGAATGCCGACGCCGCCGAGACTGGCGCGGTGGCGGTAAAGCGCAAGGAGGCCGAAGCCGAGCAGCAGGCCGCCCAGTAGCGCTGCCCAGGCTGGATGGATGCTGGAAATCTCAAAAAAACGCGACTGAACATCGGCAAGCACCGATGTGAGACCGATGGCGACAAAGGTCTTTATCGTGAAGGCGATACCGAGACGCTTCCAGGAGAGATAAAAAAACGGCAGGTTGAGCAGGAAGAAGGCAAGGCCGAAATTCACGCCGAAAGTATAGTGCAGCAGGAAGGCTATGCCGGCCGTACTGCCGGTGAGAAGCCCGGCACTGGCGAGCACGTAAAGGCCGAGCGCAGACACGAGGCTGCCGGAGAATATGCCCTGCACATCTTCGAGCGGCGTATGGCGCGTTGCGCTGGTGTTCCAGAAACCAAGGGCACCGATGCGTTGAGCCATGGCGGCAATCTCCAACAGCAGAAGAGGTCAAATCGCCGGAGAAGTCCCCGCGCGACGGATTGTGGATGGTGATCAGGCTGAGGCGTTCCTGCTTGTTCTTCCGCGGCGCCGGTCAGCTAATGAAGGGAATTATCGAGCTTTTCGCACTTGCGAGCAAGCGAAATATGTAAGCAATGCTGACCTATTTTCAAATCGCAATATTTATGCGCGAAAGGCTATCGCCGTGCAAGGAATAGAATGCCGGCGACCGGTTTGCCGCCATCCTTTCGAATCGTGGTTCTGACGGTTTCGATGATTTCGAAACCGTAACGGCGACAAAGGCTGCGAACATAGGCTTCCGTGTGAGCGTAGCGCAGCGACGGCGCGAGATGAAAACCGTCTCCCTCGCCCGCGTCTTCGACCGAGAAGGCGAAATCCGCACCGGATGCGGCGAGGCGATCGACGATTGCGAAGGCGCTTTCGAGATTGCCGAGATACATGAGCACATCGGCAGCCGCGATCAGATCAGCGCGATATTCTGCGCCATCCGCAAAGATGCCTGAGCCTTCTGGCGCAAGAGAAAGGTCGGCTTGGGCCAAGTGATCGTAGGTTGCTTTCTCCTCGGCCTTGGCGAGCATGTTCTGCGAGAGGTCGTAGCCTTCAAGCCGCCCGGCACGGGCGCAAATTTCCGCACCGAGCAGGCCGGTGCCGCAGCCGAGATCAACGGCCACCGAATATTTGCGGCCGGTGGCGGCGACAAGTGCTGCGAGTTTCTGCGGAACGCTGTAGTCCAGCTTTTCGACGAGCGAGGTTTCGAAACGGGCGGCATAATCATCAAACAGCCGCTCGACATAGCGGCTCGGGGGCCGGTCCGGCGTTTCGGAATCACCGAGCACGGCGAGCTTTAGGCTTGCGCCGAAAATATCCTCGGGATCGAGCGCCAGCGTCTTGCGATAGGCTTCGATCGCGGATTCCACTTTGCCGGCCGTCTCCCGGTAGCTCGCAAGGCGATACCAGCCGGCAGCCCAGAAGGGCGTCAGTTCCAGCGCCTGCTCCATCAGTTCAGCGGCCGCATCCGGCTCGCCGCCCTCGTTAAGCATTTTCGCATAGTCGGCGCGGCGGTCGGCGATGACGTCGCCGGAGGAAAGCTGGCTTTGCTGCATGATGTGGCCCGTTGAATGCCTGCGCATTTGGCGGCGGCCACAAAAAAACTCAAGTCCTATTTCAGAGGCGGAACGGCCAGTTCCGGAAAAGGCTTGCGGGCGACGCGCCGCAACCGTATTTCAGGGCAAACAGGAGATGGCGCATGTCCGATCAGGTAAACAAATTTCTGGGCGACTCGCTCGGCCGCACATTGGTGAAGCTCTTGGTCGTTTCACTGATTGTCGGTTTCGTGATGACCGTTTTCGGATGGGCGCCGCTGGACCTCGTCTATAGCATCCGCGATTTTATCCGCGAGATCTGGTACCGGGGTTTTTCGGCTCTCGGCCGCATCGGCGATTATCTGCTGCTTGGCGCAACGGTCGTCATTCCGATCTTCATTATCATCCGACTTTTCAACTTCCGCCGGTAAACATGACATCCATCGATCTTTCCAGGCGCAATCTGCTGCGCATTTCGGGCCTTGTCCTCCTGACGGGTGTCGCAAGCTGCACGACCGCACCCAGAATGTCCTCCACGCCTTCGGACGGGGAGGACGAGACGGCGGCGGCGCTGCCGCTTGTCAACCAGCTTCGTGCCAAAAACGGCCTGACGGCGCTTCGCGTCGATCCGGCGGCAAGCGCTGCGGCAATCTACCAGGCAAAGCGAATGGCAAGCGCCGGCAAGATGAAGCACCTGATCGGCATGACCGACAGTTTCGGCGCACGCGTGACGAAAAGCGGCGTGCAGCTTCCAGCGGCCGAAAACATCGCCGCCGGCCAACAGAGCGTCGAGGCCGTGGTGACGGCCTGGATCAACTCGCAGCACCACCTCGAAAACATGCTGGGACGCTATAACGGGCTCGGCGTGGCCGTTGCGCACAATACGTCTTCCCGCAACATACCTTATTGGGCCATGGTTCTTTCTAGCTGAGGAGGCGGCTCGACGGTTCAGTAGGAAATCTGCCCGTCCACAATCTGTTCTCCGCCCGAGGAAACCTCCCGCTTCAAGACCTCGCGCTTCAAGACCTCGCGCGCCTCCGGATTGATGACCGCGACTGGAGCCGCAACGGCTACGCGCGCTGCCGAACCGGCGAAATTGGCCGCAGTCATTCCGATCTGGTTCGTCACGCTCGCCTTTCCCCCATCCAGGCTCTGTCCCGCCAGCCGCCGCCCGAGCAGGCGCACGATCTCGGGAGTGTCGGCAAAGGCATTGTGGCCGAGCGGATCGCTCGTTGCGATGGCGGTCGTGTCGATGACGGAAACGCCGAGTTCTTCGAGCAACGGTGCATAGGGCCTGAGATCGGATCCACCGACGCGGTCGACCCCGCCCGACAGCCAACTGGAGACCTCCAGGGCCTTGTCGCGTGTCGACGTCAGGATTGCAAAATGCGGCCGTTTTGGCCCCATTTCAACGAATTGACGACGAAACACGTCGATATCGATGTCCGGCGAGGCCAGTATGACATTCTTGACCTTCGCCGGGATTGATTTCTCGCGCATGGCGACGCCGCGCAGCGCCTCTGCCGCAAGCCAGCCTCCCATGGAATGAGCGAGAATCGTCACGTCTTGAACATCAGGACTTCTTGCGGTCTGAAGGATGAGATCCTCAAGAGCCCGACGCGAGTAGTTGGCGCTCTCCTTGTCATAGAGGTAGTCGAACGCGCGCCCCCGTGACGGCCAGGTGAAGAGGATCGGCGCGGCATCGGTTCCGGAGTCATGGACAATCTGCGCGAAGCGGAGACCGCGTCGGCATAGGTATTGTTGAATCCATGTACGAAGATGATGACCTGGCGCCTGGAGTTTCGGTTCTTGCGGTACCAGTCCAGGGCCTGGCCTTCGGACTGGACTTTCGCGACCTCCGTGACCGCAAACTCCCTTTCCGGCTTGGGTGGCATTCGTGAAGGCCACTGCACCTCCCCGATCTTGCGGTTGCGGTCGGGAGGTATGGACACATCGACGCTGTTGAGGGAAATCGCCGTCCCGCGGTCGCCGGAATAGAGCTTGCCAGGATCTTGCGACGGTTTGCGCGTCGTGGCGACAAGCATGGTGACCCGGTTCGTGTCCGTCGGGGCTACGGCGAGAGGCTGAAGAACATCCTGCACCCGGTTGGCGCAACCCGATGCAACGAGACATAGGGTTAGAAGAAGGGGTACGGTTCGCCCGATGCACGCGCGACGGATGGCAGCGATCGTCTGAGCGAACCCAAGCAGGGTGAGACCCTGGGCATTGCGCCCAGGGAGCGAGTGCGCTGTTGTCATTTCAGGGCTGCTCGATTTCACGGGGTATCCGGAACCAGGCAACGTAGAGCGCCGGCAAGAAGAGGAGCGTCAGTGCCGTGCCCACGACGATACCCCCCATCATCGCATAGGCCATGGGTCCCCAGAATATCTCGTGCGAGATCGGGATGAGCGCCAGGGTAGCGGCTGCTGCGGTGAGCATGATCGGCCGCATGCGGTGTTCGGTCGCCTCCACCACCGCCTTCCAGGGCGACATTCCCGCGGCTTGCAATTCCTCGATCTCCACAATCAGGATCACGGAGTTGCGGATGAGGATGCCGACGAGCGCGAGCACGCCCAGGAGTGCGACGAAGCCGAGCGGCGCATGGCTTGCAAGCAGCGCAACGACGACGCCGATCAGCGCCAGCGGGGCAACCGAGAAGACCAGGAAGAGCCTGTGGAAACTCTGGAGCTGGATCATCAGGAGCGTCGCCATGATGACGAACATGGCCGGTGCCGCGTTTGCAATGGGACCCTGGGACTTGGCGCTTTCTTCGACTGCGCCGCCGACTGCAACGGAATACCCAACCGGCAGCGTCTTTTCGAAGGCCGCAACCTTGTCGGAGAGCGCCTTCACGACGGTCGCTGGCTGGGTTGCATCGCCGATCCCGGCCTTGATCGTGATGGTCGGAGCTCTGTCGCGCCGCCAGATCGTCGGCTGTTCGAGCTCATAGTGGAAGGTTGCGACCGATGACAGTGGGACGGATTGACCACTGCTGCTCTGCAATTGCAGATCAAGCAGGGTGTCGATCGAGCCGCGCTCCTTTTCTGCGGCACGGCCGATGACATCGACCAGATAGATGTTGTCCCGGACCTGCGTCACCGCGTTTCCCTGTACGACGGTGTTGAGCGCCATTGCGATATCCTGGGACGAGACGCCGAGCTGTCGGGCCTTGTCCTGTAGCACGTCTATCTTCACGACGCGGGCCGGCTCGTTCCAGTCGAAGGCCAGGTTCCTTAGGGAAGGATCAGTGCCGACGATCGATCCAAGCTTCTGTGCCAAGTCGCGCACCGTCTGCAGATTTTCGCCGGACACACGGTACTGAATCGGCTTGCCGACCGGCGGTCCGATTTCCAGCAGCTTCACATAGGCATCCGTTCCGGGAAAGGTTTTCTGAAGGTAAGCTTCCGCTTCTTGCTTCAGCTTGTCGCGGGCGTCGAGTCCCTTGGCAACGATGATCGTCTGACCGAAGGAAACGTCAGCCGGCTGCACGTCGAAGGAAAGGATGAAGCGCGGCGCGCCTCTCCCGACATATGTCGACCAGTGCTCGACCGTAGGGTTGCCGGCCAGCATCTCGTGTTCGAACTGAGCCATTTGACGGCTCGTTTCGGCAATTGAGCTGTTCTGCGGCAGATTCCAGTCAACGATCAGTTCCGGCCGATCCGAACTCGGGAAGAACTGCTGTTGCACCATCGTCAGGCCCACGATCGATCCTGCGAAGAAAACGACTGTTGCGAAGATCGTTATCCAGCGCCAGCGCAGGCACAATTGCAGCATGCTCGAGAATGCTTTCGCAACCCGGCCCTTGTGCTCGGCATGCTTCTTCATCGTCTTCGGCAGCAAGGTCACGCCGATGAGAGGCGTGAACAGGACGGCAACGATCCAGGAGACGACAAGCGATACGGCGATAACGACGAAGAGGGTGAAAGTGAACTCGCCCGCGCTGCTCTTGTTGAATGCGACGGGGATGAATCCCGCGACAGTCACGAGCGTGCCGGTCAGCATCGGAAAGGCCGTGGACGTGTAGACGTAAGTGGCGGCCTTCTTGAGACTGTCACCCATTTCCAGCCGTGCCACCATCATCTCAACGGCGATCATGGCGTCGTCGACGAGGAGGCCGAGCGCAATGATCAGCGCTCCGAGCGAGATGCGCTGCAGGGATATGCCTGTATAGAGCATCACCATAAAGGTGATGCCGAGAACGAGCGGGATCGCGATTGCCACGACGAGGCCGGCCCGGAACCCGAGGCTGATGAAACTGATCGCGAGCACGATCGCGACCGCCTCGAACAGGGCCTTCGTGAAGCCACCCACTGCCTCGTCAACCACTTTCGGCTGGTCAGAGACCTGTTCAACGGAGACGCCGACCGGAAGATCCTGTACGATCTTGCTCATCGTCTTTTCGAGCGTTTCGCCGAAGGCAAGCAGATTGCCGCCCGTCTTCATACCAATCGCAAGCCCGATCGCGGGCTTTCCGTTGAAGCGGAAGAGCGACGTCGGCGGATCGACGTAGCCGCGGGTGATCGTTGCGACGTCGGTCAGCGGGAAAAAGCGGTCGTTTACCCGAAGATTGATCCCACGCAAGGTCTCTTCGGAGATGAAGCGTCCGCCGACCCGCAAAGCGACCCGCTCCGGCCCGGTTTCGACAAAACCGGACTGGGTGACGGCGTTTTGCGCCTGTAGCGTGGCAATGATGGCGGCGCGGTCGATGCCGAGGGCGGCGATCTTGCGGGTGGAGAACTCGAGATAGATCACCTCATCCTGCGCACCGACGATGTCGACCTTGCCGACGTCCTGGATCTTGAGAATCTGCGTTCGGGCACCTTCGGCGAAATCGCGCAGGTCTCTCTGACTAAGGCCGTCGCCCGTGAAGGCAAAGATATTGCCATAGACGTCGCCGAACTGATCGTCGAAGAAGGGTCCGACCACGCCTTGGGGGAATTCGTGTTTGATATCGTCGATCAAGTTGCGGACACGCGACCAGGTGGGCTTTACGTCCCGCGCGTTTGTATCCGGCAACAGGTCGACGAAGACGATCGTCTGACCAGCGGTCGTGATACTGCGGGTATGTTCCAGCTTGTCGAGTTCCTGGAGCTTCTTTTCGATGCGGTCCGTAACCTGCTGTGTCACTTCCTCGGCAGAAGCGCCGGGCCATTGGGCCTGGATCACCATCGTCTTGATCGTGAAGGATGGATCCTCCTCGCGGCCGAGCGACAGGTAGGCAAAGGCGCCCGCCACTGCGAACATGATCATGAAATACCAGACGAGAGAACGATGCTCGAGCGCCCAGTCCGAAAGGTTGAATTTATTCACGGGCGTAGCTCCTGTCCCAGTTTCACTTTTTGTCCATCGACGAGCTCGTTGACTCCGGCGATGACGACTTCTTCTCCTTCCCGCAGACCGGACAGGACCCGGACGGAACGGGCGTTGGACGGCCGGCCATCGAGCTGAACCGATCTCGGCGTGACTTTTGCTGTCGATCGATCCACCACCCACACGTGGCTGGCGCCACCTTCGGCGCGGATGGCGGAGACCGGCAGAGCGATCGCCTGCTTCCTTTCTTCGGCAAACGGTGTCGCGGTGGCCACTGCGCCAAGACGGAAGATCTCCGGCGCATGATCGATGGCGATCTTCAGCCGATAGGTGCGGGTGTTGGGATCGGCCTGAGGCGCGATCTCGCGGACGACGCCAATGGTTTGAATCGTGCTGTCGAGCTGAAGGGCGACGTTGAACCGGTCGTCCAGACGAATGTTACTGAACTGCGCTTCCGGAACGTCGACGACCACGTCGCGCTGCTCGAGGCGTGCCAGTTTCAAGACCGGCTGGCCCGCCGAGACGGTCTGGCCCATTTCCGCGGACGTGGCCGTGACGACGCCATCGAACTCGGCCCTCAGCTCGGCGTAGCCTAGCTGCTCACGCGACTTGGCAAGGCTGGCCGTTGCTTTCGCAGCATTGGCTGCAGCCGACTTGAGCTGCTGTTCGGCAAGATCGTGATCGGCAATGCTTGCCGCATTGCTCTGCATGAGCCTTCGCTTGCGCGTTTCCGTCGTCGCGGCGTTCTCCAACTGCGCCTGGGCGTTGCGCAGATCGGCTTCCGCGCTCTTGACCGCGAGCTGCAGACTGAGAGGATCGATCTGCGCGAGGACATCGCCCTTGTGGACCAGGTCGCCGACGTCGACCTTGCGAGACACCATTTTTCCGAGCGTCCGGAACGCCAGATCGGTTTCGATACGGGCTCGTACGACCCCGGGCAAGCTTGCCGCCTGGTTTCGTTCGGCCGCGGCTATGACGACTTTGACCGGACGGGGAGCTGGCTCCTCTCCTGCGACGGAGTTTTGATCACAGCCTACAAGCAGCGAGACCGACACAAGAAGCGGGAGAGAGGCGCATATGCGATTAAGGGTCATCTCACTTGCCATCCCAGGCGACCGCCTGGCCTTCCTTGAGGAACTTTCCGCCTTCGGTCACGACCAGGTCGTGCGGGGCGACGCCGCCCGTGACGACGAAATCGCTTTGGCGGTACCGACCGACAGAGATCTTCCGGAGCGAAACGGATTGGTTTCGGGCGTTGACGAGCCACACGGCGGGTTTGCCCTCGGCTGATGCTATCGCGGTGTACGGCAGCACGATTCCGTCGCGCGGCGAGGCCCGCAGCTTGCCCACTACAGGCGTTCCAAGCGGCCATGGCGTACCTTCCTGGAGCCCCACCTTGATCCGGATCGTGCCTGCCTTCGCGTCTATGACGGGCGAGACCTCGCGTATGGCGGCATGGACGTCCAGCGAGGGGTCGGAGACTGGTGCGACCTCGACGTCCTTCAGCGGCCGGCCATCCAGAAAGAACGCCTCGAAGACATCGAACACCGCATCTCTTGGGCCGTCGTGGGCGAGCGTGAAGGCAGACTGCGCCGCTGATACCACCTGCCCCGCTTCAATGCCGCGCGACGTGATGATGCCGTCCGCGGCGGCCTTCAGCTCGGTGTAGGACAGCGCGTCCTCGGCCGTCGCGAGCGCGGCCTCAGCGGCCTCGAGGGAAGCCTGCGCACTCAAGAGTTCTTTTTGGGCGTCATCAAAGATCGCCCGAGGAACCGCTTGCGACTGTAGGAGCGACCTCGACCGTTCGAACGCCAGCGTCTTCTGTGCAACGACGGCCTGTGCCGACTCCAACGCGGCGCGGGCGACGCTCACGTCCGCCTGCTGTTCCGTGTCGTTGAGCCTTGCAAGCACGTCGCCGGCGTGGACGTGCGATCCGACGTCGACCTTTCTGTCGAGAACTCGACCGCTGACGCGAAAGGAGAGTTCGGTCTGGACCCGTGCCTTCATCTCCCCGGTGATCTCCGCACCCGGTTGATACTGAGCCGCCGACGCCGCAACAACGCGGACCTGCTGCTGCGGCGGCGCCACTTCAGCTTTGTCTTCGCAGGCAGCCAGTACTGCGCAGGCGAGACCAATTCCCAGCAATCGAAAGGACTGCATGTTTCGCTCCGGTAGGGTTTGCGACCAAAAGAGAGCTGCGTTGTTCGTTCGCAGTCTCCAATCTGATGCGTTAATGGGCATCGCCCGATGTTGACAACGCCCACTTAAGGACAAGAGTGGGCATTGTCAACATCACTTGGGAAAGAAAGTTGACACGCGCAACTTGAAAACCTAAATGGACAGTCATGACCAAAGACATTTCCAGCACAGAGCAGCGCCCCTACCACCATGGTGACCTGCACAGGGCGATCGTAGGGGCAGCACTCGATGTCCTTAGCGAATCCCAAAGCACAGAGTTCTCGCTTCGGGAGCTCGCCCGTCGAGCGGGCGTCAGTCATAACGCCCCTTACAAACACTTCGCCGACAAGCGTGAATTGCTGGCGGCCGTCTCGGCGGTAGGGTTCGAGCTCCTAGCAAAGCAGATGAGCGATGCGACGAAGGAACTCGACAGTCCGCGCGAGCGGCTGGCAGCTATAGCGCGCGCCTATGTTCGCGGCGGCGTCAACAATCCTGCGCTCTACAGATTGATGTTCGGCGGTTATCTTGCCGGTCAGGACAATGGGCGCCCTGCAATCGAAAGAACGGCCGCTAACAACATGAAAGACCTCGTTGTAGGCGCGATATGCGACGGTGCGCTCGGGCGTCTCATTCCAAACACCGCGGCAAACACACGCAAGATTGAGGGGGCCATTCTAATATTCTGGTCGCAAATGCACGGACTCACTTTGCTGCTGGTGGACCGCCTCGTCGGCCCCGGCGAAAAGATGGAGGAGCTGAGCGAGAACGTCTTGCAAGGCATGCTCGACGGATTGGCGAATTGTATTCCCACGGTGCCAGAAGGCGTTTGGATAGGTCCTCCGCGTGCCTAATAAAACGTCCCAAGCCTCGCGCTCGGCGACCTGCTGACATTGTGACGAGGATGCTTGTATTGGGGTGATGTTTTGCTGGCGACCGAGGGGTGATTTCCGCACTCAAATCAACATTGCCCAGGATTGGGGTGCAGCGCTCGTAAAACACCTTCCTGCCCGAGGCTGGAAATATTCGACCGACCTTAGCCTTAAGCCGCTGTCAACACATCTGCGGCCTGAATATACGACGACTTGGCCTTCGCAACCTTCTTTCTCAGAGCAGCCAGCTCTTCAGCAAGCAGTTCCACGGCGAGCTTCTGGACGGCCGCCTTCAACCGATCCTCGACTTCGAAACTGTCCAGCATGTAGCTGGTTATTGCGTCTTTCATCAGTTCTTCGATGGCAGGATCATTCTGCTCCAGCGTGTCAGTCATACTGCGCTTCCTTTGGTTGCAGGCATTCCCCTTCAGTTGGCACGTTAGAGGCTAGTCCCAAGCGTTATCTCGGTCCATAATACTTGCGGAAGACTTTCTGAATTCTAGGCATGCTCATTTGCGCCTTTGGTTTAACCCGCTCCACCAGATCGTCGGAATCCATCGAGCTTAAGCTTCCTCGGCTGGGGGATTACAGATGCGCAGGAAGCCTTGCTGTGCGAGGCTTTGGCGGAAGGTCAAAGTGGTATTCCAGTTTGGAGACCCGGCTGATAGGATTGGAAAGGTCAAAGTCGGCGCCGCAGGGATTGAAGTGGAGGTGCAGCGCGCTTTGCCTAGGAGAGGTCTTTGCGACCTCATGAACCGCTTTCGCCCTCGCCACTGAGAGCCAGCGCAGAACGGATGCAATCAAGCAAGACCTGTTCGCCAAACGGTTTTGTCAGGCAGCCGACGACGTCCGCGCCCAACGCAGACGCGCGCACATTCTTTTCCGGAAAGGCCGTGATCAGAACAGTCGGAATGCTCTTGCCCAGCGCGACGAGCCGGCGGTGCAGATCGACCCCGCTCATCCCGGGCATATTGATGTCCGTCACCAGGCAAGCCGTGCGGCGGATATGTGGGAACCTCAAGAAATCATCCGCGGATGAAAAGGTCTCGGCATCAAATCCCATCGACCTTATGAGCCCCTTGATAGCCTCGCGCATCGACTCGTCGTCATCGACGATCGCAATCAGAGGTCTCTTGGTTGGCACTGCCGCCTCCCGACTTCGCCGATCGGCGTCTGCCGAACTAGCGTTGTGGCGCGCTTGACTGGATGGATTGAATATCCAACGGCGACAAAGGCATCGCAAGCTATACGATAGTATAGCTGTCTAAGATTCGCGGCAACGTGGGGGCATCTGCCCAGCAGCGCCCGGAACGTGGAGATGAGACAGTCGAGGTAATTTTGAGATCGACGCGCCCTGCGAAAGCGGCACCAGGCGCGTCGGGCCAGTCGGTAATGCAGGAGGTGAGTGGGAGGAAGATCTCGACTGCGCCGCGTGGAAGGGTGACGAAATGGTCGGATAGCGGCGCGACCACCAGGCGCTTTGGCTGCGGCTTGGCCCGGTGCGGCGCCTGGTCGAACTCATCGCTGACGTCTCATTAATATGCCGGATTCACGCGGCACAGCGCCGCTAGTGCTTGAGTTTGCTTGCTTCGCGCCGCCCTGATACTTGCTGCACCCGTGTCCCCTTGTGACGGCAGACGCCGGCCATGTGGCGCATCGGCGCGCCATGGCAGACCGCAGGACGCCCAAGCGCGCTCTTGGGAAGCCCGCATTTAGCCTTGTGGCCGAAGTAATTAGCGCGCATTCTGGTGTGTGAAAAAACTCCGTTTCGGCAGCGACGAAGGAGAGAGGAGGAGTGTTCTCATCGCGTCATTGGCGCTCTGCTGGTTGGGCTTTGCCCGCTGCGGCTACAGTGGGTGCAGATCCTGCACGTCCCAAACTTTCGGTTGACCTTGGAAGGCGCTGGCGATGACCGAGGCAACCGTCATTGTTATCGATGATGACCCGGATATCCGCGAGGCGCTTGGCAGTCTGCTGCGTTCCGTCGGTTTTGACGTGAAACTCCTCGCCTCTGTGGACGACTTCCTCAGGTCTGGACGCCCCAACGGACCGACCTGTCTCGTGCTCGATGTCCGGCTTCCGGGACAAAGCGGTCTTGATTTTCAGCTCGAGCTGTCGCGAGAAAATATTCAGCTGCCGATCGTCTTCATCACCGGGCATGGCGACATTCCCATGTCTGTCCAGGCGATGAAGGGGGGCGCGATTGAGTTCCTGACGAAACCGTTCCGAGACCAGGATTTGCTCGACGCCGTTCACGTCGGCCTGGAGCGCGACCGCGTGTGGCTTGAAAATGAAAAGGCGTTGGCGACGGTGCGCGCGCGTTTCGATAGCCTGACCCCGCGGGAGCGCGAGGTGATGGCTTTGGTGGTGACCGGACGGCTCAACAAGCAGATTGCCGGCGATCTGGGCGTGAGCGAGATTACCGTTAAGGTTCACCGCAGCCAGGTCATGCAGAAGATGGGTACCAGGTCCTTGCCCGAACTCGCGCGTATGGCTGACAAGCTGATGATCGCGCAGGGAAAGCCGCAAACGCACTCATAAAGGTCTTGGCCGCGCGTATAGGTCACCCCCTCCTCATTGGTAATCGATCCTTCCTGGCGGCCAATAGCCCGGGCTGGAGCCCTCCTCTATGGTAGGGGTTCCTTTCCGCCTCCCAGGCCGTATCGCCCCCGATCGGCCCGCCTTGAGCCTCCCAACCCCCGGGAGGCTTCTTTTTGGACCTCTCGCATGGCGGACAAGGCGCGCTCGAGACCGACCGAGTGGATTTGCCTATAAGATCGCGCCACGGCATGTGGGGCTGGCGGGGTTCACGGTTACAAGCATGCCAAGTTCGGGTTGTTAAAGACAAACCTGAAGGAGCAGATGGCAGGCGAGTGATCAACAATGGCGATGTCGGGGGAGAATGCCGTGCGATTCCGGGGACCAACCCTCGTCAACGATACGGGCGGCCGGATGGAATATGAGCGCAGAGAGGTGCCGGAGCGCCATCGCGAGCGCAGCTTCGGCCAAAACGGAGTTGCCACAACGGCACTAATCCTTTTGTTTTTATGCAATTCCGGACCGAAGCGATCTACACTTTTCCTGGATTTCCTCTAGGCGGTGGGGGGGCCCGTGCTGACGACGAACACGATCTCCGCATGGGGTGGTAGCCAAACTCAAGGTGTCTCTAGTGAGAAGGAATCCCGCGCCATGATGCGTTGTAGACTTCTTCGATGCATACAAAGCGTGCGCGCAGTGCGCGATACGTTTGCCCCGCACATGGCGTAAATTCTCTTAATATGCTCGATGCGAACGGCCTCGGGCCGCGAAATCGTCTCGGGTATCGGCGCAGATTCGAGATTTCGTCCAAGCAGCACGGCCAGCACGATATCGACCTCCATCGGTTTCGGCAAAACGTCACTGGCTCCCTCTCTGACGGCGCGGACCGCCGTGCTGATGTTGCAGTAGATACTTTGGACCACGACGCGTGTAGTGCCCCGATTTGCCAACGCTTCGATGATCTCGAAACCATTGCCGTCAGCATATTTGAGTTCAATCAATGCGAAATCGGGCACGTCGCTTTCAAGCTGCGCCTTGGCTCCTGCAACGCTCGTGGCCAGCCGAACCGCCAATCCCTCAGAAAGGAGACGTGCAACAAGAGGGGAAAAAACGTCGATTTCCGGATCCGCTACCAATACACTGGCTTTCCTGGTGTTGGATGCCGAGGACGCGTGGGGGACACAGTATGGGGATACCATCATGACCGCTCCTTGTTTCAGGTTCGAGTCTAGGACAAGGCGGCTGGAGACGACATTATACGCTTGGATAGTTTTCAGTAGCCCATGGTTGTTGACAGTGCCTGCTTGAGCTTGCTGACGCGTCTGGAGCGAGGAGTGGTATTGCCGATCCACGAACATGTCACTCGCCGTGCAGAAGTTCGCGGATGGCTCGATGCCGGTATTCCAAAGTATCGCAAGAAGAAACCACGGTATAATTTTCCGTCGACTTCTTAATCGCTAGTCTCTAGTCGTTGCCTCACGACAGGCAGGTAGCGAATTTCTCCCGTGCTACCAACAAGCTACGGCGCGCTCTCCTCCGAAGCTCTGCGGGTCCACGATCCGCCCGGCCGTCCAGCCGCCGCTGGGCGGTCTTTCGTCAGCAGACGCGGACCATGCATCGAAGGGGTGGGTGATAGCCGCTCGGTTGATCCGCTGGGACGAACAGGCGAGATGTGGTAAGAAGGCAGGGAAGTGGTTACGGTTCATCATATGTGCTCACTTTGGCCAATGTGAGTGGACGGATCTCCGAAACGAGAGTGGCAGTGCAATGAGACAGGCGAGGTAACGAAGTCGGCAACTAAGCACATCCTCTTTCTTCGGCGTTGGTGGAGATAGCAGTTTGGAGGTTCTTTGGGAGGATGGTGATCGCGTGTTCCACCGGGAACGGCGCAGAGGCGCCGACGGCAAGTGGAACCCGGTACTGGTCGTGCTTCCGGCCCTCGAGCACCCGACACTCTCAAGCCTCGAACGCCTCGACCATGAATATGGATTGAAGGATGAGCTCGATAGCACATGGGCGGTGCGACCGCTTGAGTTGGTGCGCGAAGGCGACCGGACCATGCTGGTGCTTGAAGATCTGGGCGGCGAGCCGCTTGCCCGGCGGCTCGGAACGGCAATGGAACCGGAGCTTTTCCTGCGCCTCGCGATTAGCATCGCCGCTGCGCTCGGCAAGGCCCACCAGCGCGGCCTGGTCCACAAAGATATCAAACCGGCCAATATCCTGGTAACGGGCTCGGGCGCCGAGGTGCGGCTCACAGGCTTCGGCATCGCCTCGCGCCTCTCCCGCGAACGGCAGGCGCCCGAGCCGCCCGAAGTGATCGCCGGAACGCTTGCCTATATGGCCCCCGAGCAGACCGGGCGCATGAACCGCTCGATCGATTCCCGCAGCGACCTTTATGCGCTCGGCGTGACCCTCTACGAAATGCTGACCGGGAGCCTGCCCTTCGCCGCTTCCGACCCGATGGAATGGGTGCATTGCCACATTGCACGGCAGGCGATGCCGCCCAACGAGCGGACGGCGGATGTTTCACCGGCAGTCTCGGCCATCGTCATGAAGCTGCTCGCCAAGACGGCCGAGGAGCGATACCAGACGGCAGGCGGCGTCGAGCACGATCTGAGCCGCTGTCTCAGCCAATGGGAAATGCAGTGCCGGATTGATGCATTCCCGCTCGGCGAACGCGACATCCCGGACCGCCTGCTGATCCCCGAGAGGCTATACGGGCGAGAACGCGAGGTCGAGACCTTGCTCGCTGCCTTCGACCGCGTGGTGTTGAGCGGGGCGCCGGAGTTGGTGCTCGTCTCTGGCTATTCCGGCATCGGCAAGTCGGCGGTGGTCAATGAACTCCACAAAGTACTGGTGCCGCCGCGGGGGCTGTTCGCGTCCGGCAAATTCGACCAGTACAAGCACGACATCCCTTATGCGACCCTGGCGCAGGCCTTTCAGGGCCTGCTCAAGGGGCTCCTCGCCAAGAGCGAGGCCGAGTTGGCACCGTGGCGCGAGGCGCTGAGCGAGACGCTAGGCCCCAACGGACAGCTGATGGTCGATCTCGTCCCCGAACTGAAGCTCATCATCGGCGACCAGCCGCCGGTCGCTGAACTTCCGCCACAGGACGCGCAACGGCGATTCCAGCTGATATTCCGGCGGTTCATCAGCGTCTTTGCCCGGCCCGAACATCCGCTAGCGCTGTTCCTCGACGATCTCCAATGGCTCGACGCAGCGACACTCGACCTGCTGGAGGATCTGCTGACCCGGTCGGATCTGCAGCAGCTCATGCTGATCGGTGCCTATCGCGACAACGAAGTCACCGCCGCCCATCCTTTGATGCGGAAGCTTGACGCGATCAAGACCGCCGGCGGCAAGGTCGCGGAAATCACGCTTGCGCCGCTTACTGAAGACTATCTCCGGCAGTTGATTGCGGATGCGCTCCACTGTCAGCCCGAGCGTGCAGCCCCGCTCGCACAGATGATGCTCGACAAAACCGGCGGCAATCCGTTCTTCGTCCGTCAGTTCCTGTTTTCGCTCGCCGAAGAGGGAATGCTCACCTTCGATCATGACGCGGCATGCTGGTCCTGGGATCTAGAGCGCATTCACGCTAAGGGATACACCGACAACGTCGTGCACCTCATGGTCGGCAAGCTCGCGCGCCTGCCGCCCGAAACGCGAAAGGCGTTGCAGCAGTTCGCCTGTCTCGGAAACATCGCAGATGCCACGAGGCTTTCACTCGTCCTCGAAACCCCGGAGGAGCAAGTCCCCGAGGCCCTGTGGCCTGCCGTCGCTCATGAACTGCTCGAGCGTCTGGCAGGCGCCTACCGGTTCGTCCACGATCGCGTTCAGGAAGCTGCCTATTCGCTGATCCCGGAGGAGCGACGCGGCGAGTTGCACCTTCGCATAGGCAGACTGCTTGCCGCGAACACTGCGCCGGAGCTGATTGAGGATTATGTTTTCGAGATTGTCAGCCAACTCAATCGCGGAGCCGCACTGATCACCTCGGCTGAGGAGCGCGAGCAACTGGCAAAGTTCAATCTGCTGGCCGGCAAGCGCGCCAAGGCCTCGACGGCATACGCCTCGGCGCTCAACTATTTTGTCGCCGGCACGACACTGCTGCCGGAAGACGCCTGGGAGCGCCAGCACGAACTGGTGTTCGCGCTTGAGCTGAACCGAGCCGAATGCGAGTTCCTCATTGGCGCGCTGGCGGACGCGGAGGAGCGGCTGGCACAGCTTTCCAATTGTGCTGTCTGCTCCGACGATCAGGCTGCTGTCGCCTGCCTGCGCATCGACCTCTATGCTGCGCTCGGTCAGACCAGTCGCTCCGCCGCCGTCGGTCTCGACTACTTGAGGCAGCATCTCGGCATCGACTGGTCGCCGCATCCGGTCGACGAGGAAGTGCAACGAGAATACGGCCGGATCTGGTCGCAGCTCGGGAACCGCGCGATCGAGGAGCTCGTTGATCTGCCGTTGATGAGCGACCCGGCATCCTCCGCGGCGCTGGATATCCTCACCCGGCTCGTTGGGGCGGTATGGCATACTGATGCGAATCTTGCATGCATGGCGATCTGCCTGGCGGTTAATCTGAGCCTCGAGCGAGGCAACAGCGACGGCTCCTGCTACCATTATGTGTCGCTTGGCTATATTGCCGGGCCCCGCTTTGGCGACTATGCGGCCGGATATCGATTCGGTCGGGTTGGCTGCCAACTGGTCGACGAGCGCGAGCTGAAGCGCTTCCAAGCCAGGACTTATAAAGACTTCGGGGCCCACGTCATACCGTGGACGAAACATGTCCGAACCGGCCGCGACATCTTGCGGCGAGCGCTTGAAATTGCCAACCAGAGCGGCGACCTCACGTTTGCCGGATACAGCTATGCCAGTTTGAATTCCAACCTGCTGGCGGCGGGAGATCCGCTTATGGAAGTGCAACGCCAAGCGGAGATTGGCCTTGCGTTTGCGCAGAAGGTGCGGTTCCAGTTCGTCATAGACCTCGCCAGCGCGCAACTCGGCCTCGTCCGGACGCTGCGCGGGTTGACCCGGAAATTCGGCTCCTTCGACGACGACGGATTTGACGAAGTTGAGATCGAACGCCGGTTTTCCGACGATCCGAATTTGATTCTTGCGGAAACCTGCTACTTCGTCAGAAAACTCCAGGCGCGGTTCTTTGCGGGCGACTATGAGGCGGCCGTCGATGCGTCATTGCGGGCGCAGAGGCTACCATGGACATCGGTGTCTCATTTCGAAGAAACGCCAGAACATCATTTCTATGGTGCCTTGGCCCGCGCCGCATGCTGCGACTCTGCTGTGGCTGACCAGCGGGCGCGGCACACGGAGGCTCTGGTCGCCCACCACCGACAGCTACAGATCTATGCGAAGAATTGCCCGGAGAACTTCGAGAACCGAGCCGCGCTGGTCGGCGCCGAGATAGCACGCCTTGAAGGCCGCGAAATCGACGCCGTGCGGCTTTACGAACAAGCGATCCGCTCGGCGCGTGCCAACGGCTTCATTCATCATGAAGCCCTCGCATATGAACTCGCCGCCCGCTTTTATGCGCAGGGAGGTTTCGAGGACTTCACTCGTCTCTATCTGCGCAACGCGCGAGGCTGCTATCTGCGCTGGGGCGCCGACGGTAAGGTGCGGCAACTCGACCAACTTTATCCTGACCTGAGAGGGGAAGAACGCGCTCCTGCTCCAACCAGCACCATTGGTGCACCGATCGAGCAACTCGATCTCGCAACCGTTATCAAGATTTCGCAAGCCGTGTCGGGCGAGATTGTCCTTCAAAAGCTGATCGACACGATCTTGCGCACCGCCGTTGAGCAGGCGGGCGCCGAGCGCGGCCTGTTGATCCTGCCGCGTGGCGGTGAGTCACGGATCACGGCGGAGGCCACGACCGTCGGCGACACGGTCGCGGTGCAGCTGCGCGACGAGATCGTGACTGCGATCACGCTGCCGGAATCGCTCCTTCATTATGTCTTGCGCACAAACGAAAGCGTGGTTCTCAGCGACGCCACAGCTCAGAATTCATTTTCCGCGGACCCCTACATCTGTCAGCACCAAGCTCGTTCCATTCTCTGTGTGCCGTTGCTCAACCAGGGCCAACTGACCGGAGTACTCTACCTTGAGAACAACCTCGCCCCTCGGGTCTTCGCGCCGGCCCGGATCGCGGTGCTGAAGCTGCTCGCCTCTCAGGCAGCGATCTCACTGGAGAATACCCGGCTTTACCGCGATCTCGCTGAACGCGAAGCCAGGATCCGTCGCCTCGTCAAGGCCAACATCATCGGGATCGTCATCTGGGATATCGAAGGTCGCATTCTTGAGGCTAACGACGCGTTCCTCCGCATGGTGGGATACGACCGAGAGGATCTTGCCTCGGGTCGGCTATGCTGGACGGACCTGACGCCCTCCGAATGGCGCGACCGCGACGCACGGACCGTCGCAGAGCTGAAGCTGATCGGGGCAGTCCAACCGTTCGAGAAGGAGTACTTTCGGAAAGATGGCAGCCGTCTGCCCGTGCTGATCGGCGGTGCAATGTTGGAAGGAAGCAGGAATGAAGGTGTCTCTTTCGTCCTCGATTTGACGGAGCGCCGGCAGGCGGAAGAGGCGTTACGCAAGAGCGAGGAAGCCTTGCGCGAGGCGCAGGGGCAACTGGCCCACGCAAACCGCGTCGCCACCATGGGGCAGCTCACAGCCTCCATCGCCCATGAAGTCAACCAGCCGCTCGCCGCGTCGCTTACCAACGCGCAGGCGGCCTTGCGCTGGCTCGGTACCTATCCGCCGAATCTGGATGAGGTGGCTCAGGCGCTCGGCCGGATCGTCGAGAACGCCAATCGGGCCGGCGATGTCATTGGCCGGATCCGCGCCTTGGTCAAGAAGGAGCCCCCTCGCAAGGGGCAGTTCGACCTCAATGAAGCCATTGGTCACGTGATTGCCTTGACCGGCAGCGAAGTGCTCCGGCAAGGCGTCACGCTGCAGACCGAATTCGCGGCGAGCCTCCCGTCCGTGGAAGGGGATCGCGTTCAGCTGCAACAGGTGATCCTAAACCTGATCATGAACGCCATTGAGGCGATGAGCGGCATTAATGAGGAAGAGCGCGAGTTGCTGATCAGCACCGAGACAGAGGCCTCAGGAGGCGTGGTCGTCGGGGTGCGCGACTCGGGTCCAGGCCTGGACCCGCAAAGTATGGACCGCCTTTTTGAGGCCTTCTACACGACCAAATCCACCGGTATGGGTATGGGCCTGGCGATCTGCCGTTCGATCATCGAGGCTCACGGGGGCCGGCTATGGGCCACCGCGAATAAACCTCGTGGGGCAGTGTTTCTGTTCACTCTGCCTCTCGAACGAGACGAACCCGCTGGCGCAAGGCATGCCGACCAAATGGCAATGTTGGGAAACTAATGGGGCGAACGGCTGGCTGAACCTCTCGCATCTAGTGCAGGTCTCTGCGAAGAGTGAAGGCCGTCGGCCTGGACCCTCTCCACCGCGAGACGACTGAGGCGGGCCGAAGCTGATTCATAGTCATGACGCGCCATTGTTGTCGGGCGAAATGAGAAACGGACACCCTAGCGCGCTTATCCGGAGCCTCTAGGCAGATATACAGGCTGTAGGGGCCAGACCGAAGCCGATGGCCTTCCTTGATCGCGGTCGAGGCGAGCTTTACCCAGTCGTCACGGGCTTTGGTCTTATGCCCCCCGCGACGAGCGCCGCCGTTGGCCTCCAGCGGGTTCACGGATGGCGGAAACGGAAGATGAAGCCGGATCATATGCGGTTCCATTCCGGCTGGCCGACGCAACCAACATATGAGATGAGTTTTGGACGCGATGGCTTGGGAGCGGGCTTAGTCTTGACCTTGCGGGCTTTTGCCTTCAGCTTCTTGGGCTTGCCGGCTTGAACGGGATTGGTTGATCCCTTCGCCCTGCCCTTGCGCGCGATAATGACGACTTCGCAGTCTTCCGGCCTCGCATAGCATCGGAACGCCGTCTTGCCGTTATAGCCCTCGCCCTTCAGCATCTGGGCCAAGCCCATGTCGCGAAGCTGGTAGTAGAGGTAATAGATCGAGCGGCGATGACGGTAGCCGAGGTCCGTAGCTGCGTCTTCGATGCTAAAGGCTATGTCCGTGCCGATTGGCCCCCATGACGACATATAAGCAAGGAAGGTTTCCTGAGCTTCTGTTATTCTCAAAGGCGCGGTCATGATCACGCTCCTTGTTCGGAACGAATAGGCAAAGCGTATGGTCGCCTAGCTCAAACTTGGCGCCCTTCGCACATTGGTGGAATTCGCCATCGGGCGATTGCCCAATACGTTTGTCATTGTAAGCGATGGTTCGTGCGTGGTGGCGACGTGCCAGCCGGGCCTTCGAGAACCCCTTGATCGTGGATCTCGCGGCAATCCATCCGCTGCAGCACGAAAACGGATACGTCCATCCGTGCGGCTGTGCCGCCGTTGGCGTCGCATCATGCGCCACTGCCGGAGCCAGCGTTCACGACTGCAAAGAAAATAGCCGCTGCCTTGCCCATGATCCGCACCTCGATTCGAAGCTTTCCCTTCGATCGAGTTCCGCTACGAATAGCGTCTCCGTCTGTCCGGGCGGCTCCACGTCCCGAAGCGCCCTTTCATAGCTTGCGGCCCTGCGGGAGGAAGTACCCTGACCCTAGCAGGACGCTGCCCGACCTGCCTATTGATCGGGAGGAAGGATCGGGTAGCGAAGAGGAGGGGATGACTTATACGGGGGTTTAGAAGTCCTTGATCCGAGGCTGGCAACCCTCGTGATGTTTCCGCTGGAAAGTCGAACATCACCCGCTCCTTCGCGTTGAGATGCCGCCGGCCGGGATAGACGGCCACGACGCCGATATCGACCATGCAGTAGCTAGGCAGTACCCGGACCAGCTGCTTCTCGCGCAGATCGTCGCCGAATGCGGGTTTCGGTATTTCGCGGACAGGAATTCCATTAAATCCCGGACAGTCTTTTGGCGATAAAGAGATCGACTCTCGCACGCGCCGTTTTGCCATTCTTGGTCCAGAGGGGCCAGTGAATGGCGAGACGGAAGCTGGCGAGGCTTACGAGTGTAAAGGACATTCGATAGATGCTGAGACCGTCGCAAGGATAGGGTTTTCCGTTCGTGCGAGATCGGAACGGCTGAAATTCGCCAAAACGACCATTTCGACCGATCTGTTGCAGGCGCGTGAGGCCGGGCTGACGGGCTGGCCGTTGCCGCCTGGGCTTGACGAGGACGCTTTTTTGCAGCGTCGCCTGTTTCATCGTCGCGGCCGCCCGCCCCAGGACATGCACGGGCCTGACTGGGGAAAGATCGCCAGTGAACTGAAGCGAAAGGGCGTGGCTGACGCTGTTGTGGCAGGAATATCGCGGACGGCACGCCATGCACGTGGTGGAACCAGTTGAGCCACTCCGCGCACTTAGGAAATCGCTGACTAACTGCAACAGGATCTAAAGCCGCATGCAGGAAGTTGAAGCGAAGGTTCCGCATGGTCGCCCCGCGAAAGGAGAAATGGGCCCCTTTTCAGCCGCCCTAAACCGGTTCCTGAGCGACGAACCAAGTGGAGATCTCGGGCATATTGCGTTCAAATCCACCGGGTATGAAAAGATTGAGCAGCCTGGCGGTCGTCTCGCCGGGGTTTCGGAAATCGTGGACGACGCCGGCCGGGATTCGCAGGAAAGTGCCCGGTGTGCACCGCCGCCAGCAGTCGCCGACGAGGATTTCCGGCACACCTTCAAGCACGTAGAAAACCTCGTCATTTGCTGCATGGCTGTGTCCGCCGACACCTTTCAGGCCAGTCTCGAGAATCCACTCGGACACGGAATAGGCGGCCTCCGTCTCGGCTTCATCGGCCTTGAACACGCCCGTGAGCGGGCCGAGCTCGTAGCGCCGCCCCTCTCCCGGCTCGAGAAGGATCACGTCGCAGCAGCGGTGCGACGGACTGCCACACCCCGCTCCGCCGCCTCCTTCGCTTCGATTTCCGTCGGCCGCGTTCACGCCCCGGTCTCCTCGTCCCAGCGGCGCTGCATTTCTTCAGGCGCCACAACTTCGATCTTCTGCGAGAGCATCCACCGGTGACCGAATGGATCGACGACCATGGCGACGCGCTCGCCATAGGCCTGATCTGCGGCGGCACGCAGAACGACGGCCCCCGCTCCGACGGCCCGGGCAAGATTTGCGTCGACCGTCAAAGTTGCGAGGTGGAAGGTTACGGGAGAGCCTCCGATCGTATCGGGGCTCAGTGCGCCGAAGTCTGGATACTCGTCGGCAATCATGACCATGTTTTCGCCGAGCTTGAGCTCCGCGTGGCCGATCCGACCGTCATGTGGGTCGGTCAGCCGGAAAAGCTCCTCGGCCCCGAAGGCGCGGCCATAGAAAGCAATCGCTTCCCGAGCATTCTTGACGATGAGATAAGGCGTCAGGGATTGGATCGAGGTGGACATGGCCGGGCCCCTTGCCGCTGGCATATGATTACATTACGTTACGTTTCATAATTAATTGAGTCAAGAGCACATGAGCCTACCGAAACGGCGTGGAAGACCGCCAAGCCAATTGGCCCGGGCGAGAATCCTGAAAGCCGCGCACGACATACTGATCGAGGATGGATTCGGCCGTCTCACCGTCGAGGCGGTTGCCTCGAAGTCCGGCGTAGGCAAGCCGACGATCTATAGGCAATGGGCGAACGCTTGCGAACTCGCTATGGCTGCGCTGATGTCCGGAGATTCGGGCGCCATCGAAGAAGACGCCACAAATTTGCGATCGGCGCTGACTGTGCAAATGCGATCGCTGATCCAGGCTTTTGCGACCACCAGAGGGCGCCAAATCGCCATGACGCTCGCGGCCGCCGACCCCGAAAGCGAATTCACCAAGGCCTTCCGCAACCAGGTCATTCTCTCGAGCCGCGAGGCGGGTCGCGCCTTGTTGATCGAGGCAGCCGCTCGAGGAGAAATCATGCTGCCGCAAAACCTCGAGGTGCTGCTCGATATGATGTACGGACCTGTTTTCTACCGGTTGCTGGTCGGACATCGCCCACTCGACGCGAGCTTCGCCGAAGACATCGTCGCGATCGCGCTGAAAGTTGTAGCGAGCCCCTAGCGACGGGTAAGAGCTGCCGGCCGACGGCCGATGTTCCCGTTGATACATTATCGATTTTCGAGCATAGAACGGGAATATCTCTCTGGTTCGCGCCTAGGCCCGCGTCGGACGTTCGCAAGGAGTTTGGCCTCAAGTTCGGCTGAAGGCTGCGGGCCTGGAATAAAGCGTCGCAAGCGAGCATGTCACCAAAGGGCTGGACAGCCCTTGCCGCTTTCTTGCGGGAATGCCTTAGGGTTCTTGGCACCGAGATCTACCACAATTAATGAAGTACGAGCCCGGCACACCACCGACACGCCGCTGATCTAAAGCGAGCCGGAGCGACATTATGAAAGCGGCGCTTTCGAATCCCGCGAGTTCCGCCGGGCCATGGACATAAGCGCGACCGGCGTCACCATCGTGCCCTACGGAAATGAAGCCCGGCCAGCCGCGATGACGGCCAACGGCTTGTCCGGTCCCTGGGAGCTCGACCCGTTGTAGCGCATGACCGCTTAATGTCAGCGAATACGCCTTGCATTGCACTGCACCGTGCAGTATATCACTTGCCGTGCACTTGATAGTGCAACTGATAGAAGTTGAAAAGGTATCGGCATGAAAGTTTGCAATGGTCCAGACGAGGCCGCCCTGAAGGCCCGGCGCCGTGCAATCGCCTCGGATCCGGCCGTCGATCGCGGCTCGTTGCCGCGGTGGCCGGCGCTGACGACTATCATCTTACCGAATGCTGTTCAGACCGCTACGCTCGGCGTTCTTGTGGAATTTGCCGGGTTGCCGATAGGCCGAGCAGAGGAACCGGTTCCACCGTCCAACACGAAGCTGAAGCGGCTCCTGGCGGAAGCCATGCTCGACAATGCTGCTTTGAAGGACCTGCCGGTTCCCGCCGTCCAGGTCGGCGATCAGCGATGAAGACGCCATGAAACGTACCTTCAGGTATGAGATGATGTCGTTAAGGATACAGCAATGATTGTCCTTGGATTGGGTTCCTGCCTCATCGCAATTGCCACGCTGGCTGCCGTCGCCCTGCTTGACCGCGTCGAAGCCAACCGCCGGTTCATCAGCCTCCGCGTGCTCTGAATGCATGTAGCGGTTGCGGCCCTTGATCTTCCTGCCCCATCAAAACCACAGATGCCGGCGCTTTGCGCGGTTTTGGTACTCTGCTGTCGATTGCGCCGGTCGTCGGAGAGGCTTGCTAGCCTTCCAGTTCTCGCGTCTCCATATCGCGATGATCGTTGATCCGGAACCACAGGCCCATCGCACGCCATCATAGAAATACCGCTGGACCGTTGAGCAGGGCGGAAAATCGCCGGCAGCATCCGGCACTGGCAGCCTGTCGACGCGTATAAAGGAGAGCGTTCCAACCTCACGCAAGTCCGTCTTGTGCGGTCGGGGCGCGGGCATGAAAGGTGCTATATACTCCCACTGACGATCCGGGACATCGCTTGCATACTGGTATCTCGTGCCGACATAACTTCGCCCCCGGGTGGTTCAGGCCGGGCCATCGTGGTCCACCAACCTGAAGGCAGCACGTTCGAATCTTGCCCCGCAATAAAATTCTTTCATTATATCAATTGATTAAAGTCTGAAGCGCGCCATCGGCCTCATCATCGATCAATTCACACCCGACGAATGCGCCAATTTCTTCGCAAACGCCTGACGTGACGCAGCATGATCGGATACCGCACTAGCACTGCCTTCCGCAGGAAATGACGGGAGGCTCGGCTTGCGGGCCGGATCGACTTGCCAGCAAAAACTGCCCCTTGCAATGCACTGCACTGTGCAGTATAGCACACATTATGCACTTTGTAGTGCAAACGATAGCAATAGAAAGGTATTGGGAATGAAAGTTTGCAATGGTTCAGACGAGGTCTTCCTGAAGGCCCGGACACCTGCGCGGCACGCCAGCAGCGCGCCGACTGGTCTGTCCCCGCGGTGGCCAGCGCTGAAGACGATGATCTTTGGGAATGCCAGTCGGGCCGCTGCGGTCGGCGTCTTTGTAGGGTTCGCCGCGTTGCCGATAGCCCGAGCAGCTGAACCGGCTCCGCCGCTCAAGCCGGCGATCAGCGATGAAGCAGCCACCGCCGTGTCGCAGATGGGAAAGACGCTCCTGGCCAAGGAACAGTCGATTACGGCGAGAACCATCAGGGTCTATCTAGGCGAATCCGGACAGCCGCTTCACGTCTTCCACACGATGAAGATCGTCGTGCGTCGTCCTAATCGAATCGCCGTCGAGGTTGCCGGCGACGACGGCAAGCACAATCTATTCTACAACGGCAAGGCGGCCTCAATCTTTTTCCCCGACAGCAAGGAGTACGCGGTGATTGCCGCGTCCGGCGATATACCGTCGGCACTCAATGAGGTGGTAGACAAGATCAACGTTGATTTTCCGCTCGGCGGCTTCTTTGTGGACTCTCCGGACAAACTGCTGTTGAGCGATGCTGTCTCCGCCTGGCAGGTCGGGACGGCCAATGTCGACGGAGTAGAATGTCGGCATCTGTTTTTCCATCAGAAGTCTGGCATCGATCTGGAGTTGTGGGTCGAGAAGAATAGCGCTGCCACACCACGTCGCCTCGCTGTCACCTACCGGCTGCTCCCGGGCCAACCCAGTTTCATCGCGGAATTCACCAGCTGGAGCACCAAAGCCCGCCCATCCGAGTCCGAATTCTCCTTTCAACCGCCCGCCGGTGCAAAAAAGATCGAGCTGACTGCGGCCGCTGCGCCGGCAACTAAGAGGACCCAGTGATGAACCATCTGAAACGAACCTTCGTCGCTCTTCTTGCAGTAACGGCGGCAAATTCGGGCGTCGCGTTTGCCCAGTTCGGTCCGCCGCCGGGGGGCCCGCCGCGTCCGCCGATGGGTGGGCCACCGCGCCCGCCCATGGAGCGCCTGCACCGCCCGCCGGTGGAGCGCCCGCACCGTCCACCGGTGGCCAGCCACGGCCGTCCGCCGGTGAGCGCCCACAACCGTCCGCCGGTGAATCGCCCCACCCATGCGCCAAATGTCGGTGGCGCAAAGGGGCGATTGGCGGAAGGGGCTGGCCGCGGAGGGAACGGTTTACCCGGGAATATCAGCCGCAACACGCTGCACTCCGGAGGTAACATCAAGGCGAACCGCACCTTCGCCAACACGGGAGGCAATATCATCGCAAAGGACTCAGGCAATCTCACGGTGAACAGTTCTGGCGATATCAAAGTCTCTGGTAACGGCAACGGATACTTTGGCCGTGGACTCTATAGCCGCGGAGACTATGGCGGCGGAGGCTATGGCGGCGGAGACTATGGAGACGGAGACCATTATGGTCGTGGATACTATCGCCGCGCAGCCTACGCCCTCGGCGGATACGCGGTCGGAGTGACCACTGGTGCCGCGATCGCTTCGGGCGGTAGCGGAAACACATATGATTACGGATCTCAGTCGGGGTCTTCTTACACGGGCTCCTCTCCCTCAACTTACTCCAGTTCGTCCTCTTCAGGATCGTCCGGCGGCACGTCGTCGGGTTCCTCCCGCTCAACTTACTCGAATTCGTCCTCTTCGGGTTCGTCTGACGGCACCTCGTCGGGTGCGTCTTACGCCACCGCCTCGGGTTCTTCCGGCGGGACTTCTTCAGGTTCTTATAATCAGGGCAGCTCCGAGGCATCCGTTGGCGGTCGGCAAGGCACATCGAATCAGGGCGGCAACGGGAGCGCGCCGTCTGTGAATCTGCTGATGGTGGGCCTGTTTGAGAGCCTGCCGCCGGATGGCACGGCATGGACCATGGAAGGTGCGGTCGGTTGGCTTCAGGCAGCCGCGGCCAACCTGCGGATCGCATACAAGATCCCGGAAAATATCGTGGTCACGGGCGAAACTCCGCCGTCTGATTACAGCACCGCGCCGGGCGGGAACTAGAGCCTGTTCGAAATGGTGACGGCACAGGTTCAGCGCGATGGGCCGGATCGGCGACGCATCCGGCCCTTGAGATGCACTAGACCGTGCAGTACATTGTGAATGCACTCATTGTGCTAGGGGATTGTTATGGATACTCACACTGGTTCAAACGAAGCCGGCGCGAAAGCCCGGCAGGGCGGGTCGAGGGAGGCGATCATCGAGGCGGCCGGGCGGCTATTTCTGGACCGGGGGTTCGGTTCAGTGAGCATGGACGACTTGGCTAAAGCCTCAGGCGTAGCGCGGCGGACGCTCTACAACCAGTTCGAAACAAAGGAGGAAATCTTCCGGGAGATGCTCCTCAGGGTATCGGGACAGCTCGAGGATGCGTTTCCGTCCGGCATCGAACCTGACGGCGACGTCGAGGACGTGCTACGTGTCATCGCGCGCGCGATTCTGGAGTTTCACAAGAAGCCGGAATACTGCGGGTTTCTTCGAATGGTGGTGGCCGACTCCCGGCAGTTTCCTTGGATCGCCGAGGAGTTCGCCGCGGTGATGGAGCCTCGGACTGAGAGACTTGTGCACTACCTCGCCCATCTGACCGCACTGGAGATCCTGGACTGCCGCAATCCGATGCTTGCGGCTCACCAGTTCATGGGGATGCTGAACGAGATATCGCTGTGGCCCTGGATGATCGGTCGCGAAGGCCTACCCTTGGCGGCCGACGAGGTCGTTGACGAGACGATTCGGATGTTTCTGCAGCGATATCGGCGCCCGCAATCGAAGGAAAATTGAATGCCTCGCAGGCGCGTATTTGTGCATGCAAAACAGTGCGACTAGCGAGGTCGATTCTCCCAGGAGGACGGGCGCGATAGGCGCGCTCGATGCTCGTCTGCGAACCCGCTACTGCATGAACCATCCGTGGCTGACCACCATCGACTGACCGGTCAGCGCGTTCGATGGGAAGGCCGCTAGAAACAGCGCTGCTTCGGCAACGTCCTGCACCGTCGTAAACTCGCCGTCGACCGTCTCCTTCAGCATCACGGTCTTGACCACGTCCGCCTCAGAAATTCCGAGCTCGCGCGCCTGCTCGGGGATCTGCTTCTCGACAAGCGGCGTGCGTACGAAGCCGGGGCAGATCACGTTGGCGCGGACACCATGAGCGGCCCCTTCCTTGGCCACGACCTTGGCCAGCCCGATGAGACCGTGCTTGGCGGTAACGTAAGGAGCCTTTAGCGGCGATGCCTCCTTGGCATGCACGGACCCCATATAGATGATGCTGCCGCTCTTCTGCCTGTACATTTGCCGCAATGCGGTACGGGTGGTCAGGAAGGCTCCGTCCAGATGGATGGAAAGCAACTTCCTCCACTTCTCGAACTCGAACTCGACGAGCGGCGCGACGATCTGCACGCCGGCGTTACTGACCAGGACGTCGAGCCGTCCGAAGGCTTCGATCGCCCGTGCCATTCCGCTTTCCACCTGCTCCTCGTTGCTGACATCCATGCCTACCCCGAGCGCGCGTTTGCCTGTCGGATCGATCGCGGACGCCGTTTGTTGGGCCGCGCTCTGATCAAGATCCGCAATGACCACTCTTGCGCCCTCGCGAGCGAAAGTGAGCGCAATCTCCTTGCCGATGCCGCTCGCGGCTCCGGTGATCACTGCGACCTTGTCCAGAAGCCGGCCCCCGGCACACTCGGCGCGCTTGTTCGATGACGTTTCATTCTGCGAGTTCATAGGCTCTTCCTTTCCGATATCGAGGCTCGGCTTCCGCGAGGTAGTCATGCACGACCCTCCCGAGCGCGAGCGTGAGATCTGCGATGATATGGACCGCCGATACCACTTCCAGCACCGGCAGCTCGGCCACAGGGGCCAGTGCGTGGGACCAGAGGTTCAGGGCCGCCGGGCCGGTCCAGGCGCCCTGCAGATTGATTTCCTCCAGGTGGTATTCCACGAGTTCGCAGATGCGCGGCGTGCCGTCGACATGAGGGATGACCTTGAGGAGGAAGTTCGGTTCGCCGAGTGAGGTCTTCACCGCTGAAAGATCGGCGGCTCCATGCTTGTAGCCCATTGTAGCGGTCGCAACGCGGACCGGGCCGTAGTCGAGCGTGCCCACCAACGTGTCGGTCTCGGTGCGAAGAGTCGGACTCGCGAGCTTCTTGGGAAAGCCCCACAACTCGCGTCCGCCGGCAATCGGCGGATGGTCGTTGAGAAACATGCAATGGGTGTAGCTGCCCTTGCGTCCGCGGAACGAGACCGGGATGACCTGTCCGCTTTCCGTGTAATCGCCGAAGCCGGTCGAATCCGGCATGCGAATGAACTCGAATTTGACGAGAGGCTCGCACACCTGAAGCGGCTCCGGCACGAGGTCGCGCAGTTTCTGCGGATCGGTGCGATATGTGATGATCAGATACTCCCGATTTCGGAAGCGATAAGGGCCGGCCGGATAGGCCGGGCTGGTCAGGGGCATGGCGAAAGCTCTCGCCCGGACAGTGTCTTCGTGCATGGCTGAAATTCCTTTGGATCAAGCGGCTCGTTTGCGTTCAGGGGGCGCGACGGGGATCGTCAGTCGCTTTGCGGTGGCTGACCTCTATTCCTGCCCGTCGAAACCAAGGTCGTAGGTGCCAACCCCGTCCTGATTGTCCGGCCGACGGAGCGCCTCTGGATGGCGCAAAGTGCGCACAGCGTCGAAGTAACCAGCCCGCCAATGCTCTTCCATGGACAGCCGCGAGAACTCGTAATCCTTCGAGTGCGTTTCATGCTGCTTCGAGTTGTAGATCAGATGGACTAGCTTGTAGACCTTGTGGTCTGCAATTGAGCTCAGCATCCTCGCCTCCTCACCGCCGACGAGGTCTGCGGGCAGTTTTGCAAGAAGGTTCGCGAGCGTGTGTCGGGCGCGCTGGTATTGCTTAAACTGGTCGGTATGGGCGCGCGTACGGCTCGAATACTGGATTTCCTTTTGCCGCGCCGCGACGTCGGCAAGGTTGAAGGGAATCTCACCGCGCGCGCTCCAGAGGTCGACCTGGAAGGCAATCGTGTCCTGCCGCGGCCCTTGCTCGACCACCCACTGCAGCGGCGTGTTGGAAACGAGGCCGCCGTCCCAGTAGAACTCGCCCTCGATCTCAACGGCAGGGAAGCCGGGCGGAAGCGATCCGCTGGCCATCACGTGCTCGGGCCGGATCGTATGCGTCTCATTGTCGAAGTAGACGAGATTTCCTGTTCGAACGTTCACGGCGCCGACGCTGAAGCGCATACCGCCAGCATTGATGCGGTCGAAGTCGACAAGCCGCTCGAGAGTGCTCTTCAGATGCTTGGTTTCGTAGAAACTCGTGCCCCCGGTGGCGCCATCCGGGTACAGCCAGGGAACAGGCTGTCGCAGGCTGAAGAAGCCCGGGGCACCGGCGACGAGCGCGCAGGCGGCACTGAATTGATTGAAGAGCGCGCGCGGCAGATTGCCTCTGGGAGCGAGAGCGTCTGCGGCAGCAGTCCAGTCGAGAAGTGGATTGGCAGTGATCTCGCGCCAGAAGGTCCGCAGCTTTTCAACCCGTTCAGACGGCTCGTTTCCCGCGATGATCGCGGAGTTGATGGCTCCAATGGAGACGCCGGCAACCCAATCTGGATGAATGTCGGCTTCCGAAAGGGCTTCGTAGACGCCGGCCTGGTAGGCTCCGAGCGCACCGCCGCCTTGCAACACCAACGCAATGCATTCGAAAGGGAGACGCCGTTCTGCCGTTCGGAATTCCTTCTGGGGCTGAAAGTTCATCGAATGCTTTCCCTTTCATTGAGCGTGACCACGTGGCGTTCGCCGCCTGCATGGGACCGGCTGGATTTCAATTTGAATAAATAAGTCAAAACGACTATATCGTCAATATGAGAGTCACGCAATGGTGGAATGCAAAAATGGGCACTGGCAAAAGTCGATTTGGCGCTTAGGCGGAGATAGGGCTGAGCGGTGCGACCGCGGACGAGACATTGGCGCGCTCGACGCTGGGGCTGTATTGACGCGGGCGTCTCTTTGGCCTGCTCATGCCGTCATTCCTCCAATCCGTTCGGTTCCCTCTTTTTTCGAATTGACTAGATCGTCATTATGATTTTATAGTCAATATTGAGGAATGGGTTTGGGAGGAGAACCATCAATGAAGCTGCAAGCCTCGCGCGATGCCGCGATCAGACCGTTTTTCTGCGGCCCCCCAATCGAACATTTCGGCTCGCGGACCGCCACGACATGCTAGCCTTAAAATCTAGAATGAACCGGCAGGTTCTGAGGACCATCCTTGTTGCCCTGCCCAAAGTGCTGAACCGCACAGCCTCCTGCGTCCCTGCGTTCCGGGAGCGGCTGAGACAGCGCGACATCGTCGCATGGATCGGCCTCCAGGACGGGAGCATCGGTCGCATCGTCGAGGTCCGGAGCGGCAAATTCCGGTCCCGTCCGGGCGCGGCGGCCGAGGCGCAAGTGAACATGACGTTCAAGGACGTATCGACGGCCCTGAAACTGCTGCTTCCCAATCGTGATCAGGGCGAGATCATCCACGCGGCCAAGAACTTCAAGGTGGTGACCACCGGGCCGGACGAGCTCGTTGTTTGGTTCACGCAGACGCTCAACATGAGCGAGACCGCCGGCCTGTCCATGGGAACGCCGATGCCCGATGGCAGCCTCCGCTACACCACCTGCACCAACGGTGGTCCCCTGTTCGTTTACGTCAAGGATGGCCGCATCCTGCGGGTTACGCCCATCGAGTTCGACGTAACCGATCCATCCACCTGGGTGATCGAGGCTCGCGGCCGCAAGTTCAGTCCGCCCCGCCGGGCGCTGGTGGCGCCGCACGCCCTGACGATGAAATCCCTGGTCTATTCGGACAAGCGTATCCTCCACCCGATGAAGCGGATGGATTTCGATCCCAATGGCGAACGCAATCCCCAAAACCGCGGCAAATCCGGCTACGTGCGGATCAGCTGGGAGGAGGCGCTGGACATCGTCGCCACGGAGATCAATCGGCAGAAGCGCGTTCATGGGCCGGGTTCCATCACGTTCCCGATGTCGTCCCACCACCAGTGGGGCAATGTGGGCTATTACCTGAGCTCGCTGATGCGGTTCGCCAACCTGATCGGCTTCACCCGGGTTGCCGCCAACCCGGACAGCTGGGAGGGCTGGTACTGGGGCGCAATGCACCATTTCGGCAACTCAATGCGGGTCGGCGTGCCTGCGGGCTATGGCGGGGTGGAGGATTGCCTCAAGGAAGCCGAGATGATCGTCTTCTGGTCCTGCGATCCCGAAAGCACCAATGGAGCCTATGCGGGGTTTGAGGGCACAACGCGTCGTCTATGGGCCAAGGAACTCGGAATCGAGTTCGTTCATATCGACCCGCATTGCAATCCGACAGCCCAGTTGCTGGGCGGACGCTGGTTTCCCGTCCGACCTCAGACCGACGCAGCCTTGGCCCATGCGATCATGTATGTCTGGATCACGGAAGGCCTTTATGACGAGGAGTACGTCGCCAATCGCACCACCGGCTTTGAGGAATGGAAGGCGTACCTGCTGGGCGAAACCGATGGCGTTTCCAAGAGCCCCGAATGGCAGGAGGCCGAGACCGGCATCCCTGCCAGGGATGTGCGCGCCCTCGCGCGCAAGTGGGGCCGCAAGAAGGTCTATCTTGCCGTCGGCATGACGGGCACTGGCTTCGGCGGTGCAAGCCGCGGGGCGACCGGTGCGCAATGGGCGCGTTGCATGATCATGATGATGGCGATGCAGGGCTGGGGCAAGCCGGGCGTCAATTTCGGCGGTCTCCAGATCGGGGTCCCCCACGACCTGCATTTCTATTTTCCGGGCTATGCCGACGGAGGGATCTCCGGTGACCTGGCGTGGACCGGCAATGCGGTGAACAACTATCAGCGCATGCCGCACATCCTGACGATGAATCCCGTCAAGCAGATGGTGCCGCGCCAGCAACTGCCCGACGCGATCATCAACGGCGAGGCCACCGGCTATCTCTGGGACGGCATGGCCCAGGAGGCCCAGTTCGCGCCCTTCACCTATCCCATGCCGGGCTACTCGCCGATTCACATGATCTACCGCTACGGCGGATCGTCCCTGAGCACCGTGACTCGATCGGGGCGCTGGGTAGACGCCTATCGGCACGAGAGCATCGAGTGCGTGGTTAACCAGTCCATCTGGATGGAGGGCGAGGCCCAGTTTGCCGATATCATTCTGCCGGCCTGCACTTCACTGGAGCGCTGGGACATCGGAGAATGGGCGAATTCTGGAGGCTACGCCCATCACGGCGTCAATGTCGTCAACCATCGCGTCATCACACTCCAGCATAAGTGCATCGAGCCCTTGGGCGAGTCGAAGTCTGACTACGAGATATTCACTGCCATCCTGACCCGGCTTGGCCTTGGCGCCGTCTTCACCGAGGGCTGCAGCGAGCTCGACTGGGTCAAGCGGGTGTTCGATTCGTCGGATCTGCCCGGCGAAATTGCCTGGAAGAAATTCTGTCGCAAGGGCTACTACGTCGTGCCGCCCGAAAAGCCGGAGCTGCGCCAGCCCGTCGACATGCGCTGGTTCGCCGAGGGCAGGCGCAAGGATCTGCCGGAACCGCTTCCGATGCCATCCCAGTATGCCGAAGAGTTCGGCATGGGCCTGCAGACGCCGAGCGGCAAGCTGGAATTCGTGCCCGAGGTCCTCAAGCGGAACACGGCGGACAATCCGGACCGGCCACCGGTCAATCGCTACATTCACTCCTGGGAAGGGCTGCGCACCACCGAGCTGACGGAGCGCTATCCGCTGCAGATGATCGCCACGCACAGCCGCTACAGCTTCCATACCAGCATGGACGGCAAGAACAGCGCGGTCAATCAGGTGGAGGACCATCGTGCCCAGATTGCTGGCCATCGCTTCTGGTTGCTGCGTCTCAACCCGACCGATGCCGCCGCCCGGGGCATTGCCCATCGTGACCTGGTGAAAATCTTCAACGACCGCGGCGCCGTGATCTGCGCCGCGGACATTTCGCCCCTCGTGACACCAGGCGTCGTCAAGTCCTATGAGGCCAGCGCCGAGTTCCAGCTTATCGAACTTGCGGGAGAGACCATCGAGATCGGCGGCTGCCTGAACGTCCTTACCTCGGACCGATCGCAGACCCGCGGAACCAGCAGCATGGCTCCCAATTCCTGCCTTGTGCAAATCGAGAAGTGGCAGAACGCGGACGCCTTCAAGATGGCTGCGCGGCGTAGGAGGAAGTCTTGAGCAAGTGGAACCTGATCATCAACGTCGGCCGCTGCGAGAACTGCTATAATTGCGTGATCGCGGACCGGGACGAACATGTCGGCAACGAGTTTCCCGGCTATTCGGCGCCGGCCGCTGCCGTGGGTGAGAGCACGATCCGCATCCTGCGCCGAGCGCAGGGCAGTGTGCCCATGGTGGAGACCACCTATTTGCCGGTGATGTGCAACCACTGCGATGACGCGCCTTGCATGCAATATGCGGGCGACGCCATTCGCAAACGCGACGACGGCATCGTTATTATTGATCCGGAGAAGGCTCGGGGCCGCAAGGACATTCTCGGCTCGTGCCCGTACCGGGCAATCGTCTGGAACGAGGAGCAGCAGGTGCCGCAGACCTGGATCTTCGACGCCCACCTGCTCGATCAGGGCTGGCAGCAGCCTCGCTGCCAGCAGAGTTGTCCGACGGAGGTCTTCGAGGCGGTGAAGCTCAGTGACGCCGCCATGGAGCGGATGGCGGCCACCGAGGGGCTCAAGGTGCAAAAGCCCGAGCTTGGGACCAAGCCGCGCGTCTGGTACCGGGGTTTGGAACGGTGGGAGACATGCTTCATCGGCGGCAGCGTCAGCGTCGACATCGCCGGGGCGGTGGAATGTCTTGAAGGGGCGGAGGTCACCCTGTCTCAGAGAGGCAAGGTTCTCACGAAGACAGTCACCGACGGCTTCGGAGACTTTCGCTTCGACAATCTGGCCGGGGATGACGCCACATATCGTGTCGAAGTATCCCATGCCCATGGCAGCGTCTGGCGTGACTGCGTCCTGTCCGAGAGCGTCTATCTGGGCGAACTGAGGGTGACCCGCCCCGGCGCCGCAGACGCGCGGAGGGACGCCGATGCTTGATAGCGATCATTGCCGCTCGGACATGACCCACCGGCGAACAAGCCGGCAGGAGAGCCAGGGAACGAACGTTGCCCGCATTCTCAGTGCGGCAGAGACTTTGTGCGCGATCTATGGATCCGGGAAAACGAACGTGCGCGACATCGCGAGCTACCTCAAAATGTCGCCAGCAAATGTCTACAGGTTCTTCCCGTCCAAACTGGCGTTGTACGACGAGCTTGTTGCGCAAGTGCTCGAAAACAATTTTCCCGTCATGCAACCGGACTCGGGAAGATTTACCAGTGCAGAAACGCTCCGAGAGTTCATGCTGGGGCTGCATAGACGTGTTCTTGCTCTCATGCGGGATGAGGAAAAGATATTCGAGCTGCTCACGGTCGCCGATGACGAGCGCTGGCCCGCTTTCGAGGTACACGCAAGACGCGTAGTGGACGTCGTCGCTGAACTTGTCGAAGAGGGTGTCCGTGCACGGGAATTTCGACAACAGGACAGTCTACGGGCCGCCGAATGCCTTTGCGGGTCAACTGCGGCACTCTGGGAGCCGAAAGCTATCAAGAACTTCCATTCCAGGCGCTCGCTCATTACGCCCGAAGACTTGATTTCCTTCAGTGTTGAGGCCCTGCGGAACGGGCCCTCTCAATGCTTTCGATAATTGCCGGCACAGGTCTCTCTGCAGTGTTTCTGGTGTTGCAGGGCCATAAGACCTGGCGCCGGATCCGACGCGGCGGAGTTCGTGCTCCGGGCACTTGAGATCGAGCCGGAGGAAGCTCGTCGCATCGCTAATTTGGAGTTGCTGCCGCTGTCCAAGAGAGCCGGCGCGGACCTATAGGGAGGAAGATCACTATGCTCGCAACAACCCCTGGTGGCGATGGTCGCCCCATTGTCGCATTGCCCGATGTCGAGGCATTCGAGCAAATCCCGCTGCCGGAGCGTAACCTCCCGGCAAGCACCTACGAGATGCTTGCGCGCGGCGCCGCTATCGCGCCGGATCAGCTTGCCCTGTCCTTCTTTCTGCGCTCCGACAACTTTCGTGATCCCTTCGTCTGGACGCATGGCGAGCTCCTCGCTGACATCACGAGGACAGCTAATGCCCTGCGGCGGCTGGGAATCGGCCGCGACGACGTCGTGGCCTTCATGCTGCCCAATCTGCCCGAAGCGCATTTCGTGATCTGGGGCGGCGAGGCGGCGGGCATCGCCTTCGCGATCAATCCTCTGCTTGAAGCGGGACAGATCTCCGAGCTCCTCATAGCCGGGAAGGCAAAATGGCTCGTTACTCTGGCCCCCTTTCCGGGAACCGACATCTGGCAGAAGGCGATCAAGGCCGCGGCGAATGTGCCGGACCTGCAAGGAATTCTGACCGTCAGTTTCGAACCGTATCTCCACGGCACCGCCGAGGAAGCGACGAAGGTACGCTCGCAGGCTCTACGTGTCGACGGCCGCTCCATCCCCGTTCTCAGCCTGCGTCAGGAAATTGCCGCGGAACGCGGCGACGGGTTGACCTTCGAAATGCCCCGTCCCGGAGAGATCTCTTCATACTTCTGCACAGGCGGCACGACCGGACTGCCCAAGATCGCCGCGCGTGCCCATTTGTCGGAAGTGTTCGACGCCTGGTCCACCCAAGCCTTTATCGGGAGTGTGTTCGCACCGGGCAAGACGATCTTCTGCGGCCTACCGCTCTTCCACGTCAACGGACAGCTGGTGACGGGCCTCATCCCGTGGTCGCAAGGCGGACATGTCCTCATGGGCACGCCGCATGGCTATCGCGGAGAGGGCGTTATTCCGTCCTTTTGGGAGATCGTCGAACACTATCGGGTCGCGGCCTTCTCGGGCGTTCCGACTGTATATTCGGAACTGCTGCAGGTGCCGGTCGGCGACCGCGACATTTCGAGCGTCGGCTACGGTTTTTGCGGCGCGGCTCCGATGCCCGTGGAACTGTTCCGCAATTTCGAAAAGACGATCGGAATCCGCATTCTGGAGGCCTACGGCCTGACGGAAGGCGCGTGTGTTTCCAGCGTCAATCCGCCGGAAGGCGAGCGACGCATCGGTTCGATCGGCCTGCGTCTTCCCTACCAGAAAATGGCGGTGGTCAGACTTGACGATTCTGGCTGCTTCACCGGATTTGCGGGGACGGAAGAGGTCGGCGTGCTCGCGATCCGCGGGCCGAATGTCTTTGCCGGTTACATCAATGCCCAACACAACAAGGGGCTCTGGCTCGAGATTGGTGGCGAGCGCTGGCTGAATACCGGCGATCTCGCACGCCAGGACACGGACGGCTACTTCTGGCTGACGGGTCGCAAGAAGGAGCTCATTATCCGGGGCGGCCATAACATCGATCCCAAGCTGATCGAAAATGCAATGCAGGATCACCCGGCGGTGCAACTCGCCGCAGCGGTGGGACGGCCCGATGAGCGCGCCGGAGAACTCCCGGTCCTCTATGTTCAGTTGAAGCCGGCGACGACGGCATCGGAGGCGGACCTGCTTGCCCATGCCGTCGAGCGTATTCCCGAGCGTGCTGCGCATCCCAAATCGGTCCGGATCCTGGCCGCGCTGCCCGTCACACCCGTCGGCAAGATCTTCAAACCAGCACTGTCGATGCTGGAGATCGAGGATGTCGTACGTCAGGAGGCGGCGTCGTCCGGCGTGAAGCTCGAATCGCTTTCGGTCGTTCAAGACGTCCGGCTCGGGCTGCTGGCAAGAATTGCAACCGAGGGCGATCCAGGCCCCCTCCGCGAAAAACTGGGTCACTACGCCTTTAAGGCGCAATTCCTCTGAAAGTTCGCGAGAAGAAAAGGACATCAATCATGGCGATCAATCATGCCCGTTACGAGATCGGCGCGCCAGCATTCTCTTGGTCAAACCAGCAGTCAGGAGCCCAATCATGAATGCTCCAACTCGGATCCCCGTCACCAACCTTCAACACCACGTCTTCTACGTTACCGACCTGGAACGCTCAAAGGCTTTCTATATCAAGCTCTTCGACCTGCAGTTCTCCGCTCTCAACCATCCAGACAGCAGCGCCGCAATGCGTTTGTCGCAGCAGGAAATGCATTTCTTCTCGTTCGGCTTCTACCATCACGACATCTGCCTGGTGAAGCATCACAAGCTGAAGATGGACAACAATTCCATGCTGCACTTCACGCTGGCAGTGAAGGACGCAGAGGCATTCGACGACGTCAAACGGCGCGCACGAGAGATGGGCTTGCCGATCCGAGAGGGGCGCATGCTCGCCTCCGCGCGCCCGGCCTCGTCTGCCTTTTGCCTCCGGGACCCCGACAAGCACTGGATTGAGATTATTGAGGAGCCCAGCAGATGAGCAACACCGCTTTTGTTCCGCCGAACGTCCTACCCCCATTCAAGCTACGCTTCTCGGGCCTCCTGAAGCGGAAATGGTTTCGCGAAATGGTGCTGTTGTGGCCGACGCTGACGAAGCGGCGGTTCTCCAACAAGACTGAGGACTACGGCGTCTTCAAGCCTTCCCTCGTTTCTCATATCGGGCAGCTCTCCATCTACGTGCGCGACATCGCGCAAAGCCGGGCCTGGTACGAGCAAGTTGCCGGCATGATCCACAGCCGCACCTGTAAGCCGGAACCGCATCCGTTCAAGGAGGGCTGGCGCATTAGCTGCTGCTACATGAGTGCAACTGACCACGAGGAATGCCTTGTACTCGTCGAGGAATACGATCCCTCAGGCATGGTTACCGTACCTTCGGGCATGAGCTTCTTCCATTTCGCGCTCGAGGTAAAAGGAAACCGACTGGAGGATGTCCTGGCCTTTGCCCAGCAACAGCAGGCCGAAGGATTCCCCCTGAACTACGGTCCAGTCCGCCACAACAGCGAACCGCCTTTGGGTGATGGTGAGACCGGCGGCAACGTGGCCTGTTACCTCTACGATCCCGACTGGCACAATGTCGAATTCTGCGGTGCGATGGATACGATCGAGAATTATCGCGAGCGATACGGAGACCTTAACGGCAAGGACCGCGCTTGACCGCGCTACGCCCTTCAAATGGCGCTGCGAGCGGACATTCGAGCCGCTTTAGAAGCGGCCCCTCCAAAGAAAGGAAATGAAATGGTAGTTAAAGTGACCCGATTTACGATCGGCGGAGAACCCTTGTGGGGATTTTTGGACGGAGAAGAGATCGCCCCGCTCGAGGGCACCTTCGTGTCGACCGCCGACATCCTGCGCCTTCCTCCGGCAGAGCTCAGGATGCTGGCAGGCGCTGAACGGTTCCCGATCAGCTCTGCAAACATTCTGAGCCCCGTCACAGCGCCGGCGCAGATCATCTGCCAGGGTCTGAACTATGCAGATCACGCGGATCAATCGGGGCATGCGCCACGACAGAAGAATCTGCTCTTCATGAAGGCCGCCTCCTCGCTGTCGGGAGCGTTCGATCCCGTTATCCGGCCGGCCGGATGTCAGATGCTCGACTACGAAGTGGAACTCGGGCTTGTCCTGAAGCGACCATTAGGTGCAGGCGACCACGTCACCCGCGAGACGCTCGGCGATTTCATCGGCGGACTCGTCCTGTGTAACGACGTGTCAGCCCGCGACGTCATGTTCGGCGAAGCCTTCTTGCAGTGGTTCCGCGGCAAAAGCGCCCGTACGTTGTGCCCCTGTGGTCCTTGGCTGGTCATTCCGGAAGCGGACGAGGTAGCGGATCTCCTCGACAGGATTGAGATCCGTCTCTGGCTGAACGACGAACTGCGGCAGTCGGCCCATACTCGGGACTTCGTCTTTCGCCCGGAAACCTGCCTCAACGACATTGGGTCTCTGATGGACCTGTCTGCGGGCGATCTCGTCCTGACCGGGACGCCGGGCGGCGTGATCCTGCAAGCGAATGCCGCCCTGGCCCAGATTCTGACGACCAAGCTCTTCAAGGATTCGGAGCGGAAGGATGCGATCGTCGAAGAAGCGACTGCCCACACACGCTACCTCGCGCCCGGCGACATTTTGCGCGCCGAAATGCGCACCGATGACCGCGCCGTCGATTTTGGCAGGCAGTTGCTCGAAGTCGTGGACGCGTGATCTCGGCGGGACCAGGACGCGCACCCAGTCGCCGCCCGACCACAGCCCGATCGGCGAAGGTGTGAAGGGCTTGAGGGTCGCCTCCTGGTCTAGCCCCTTGATCTGGAGCGGTCGGCTGGTTGGAGGCAAGGCGCCGGTGCTGCAGGCAAAATGAGAAATGCCCATTTGCTTGGGCTTTGGGAAGGCGAGACGTCTCGGAGGAGGGAGACCCGCATGAGAACTACTAATTTGTTGACCGGATTTTTCAGCTGTCTTTTCGTCACACCGGCGACGGGAGGAGGCTTCGATCTTCTGGGGCAGCCGAATGAAGCCCTTTTCGAGACGGGACGCTACGTCGAATTCGGGCTCGGCTTTGGCAGTCCGAACGTGGGAGGGCAGATCATTGCCGTCGGGCCCCCGTTTGCTTCGGGCGATACGGCGCCCACGGTTCCATTCTACAATGGCGCCTTCAAGGCCGATATCAACGAACAATTCTCAGGAGCGGTCATCGTAGACAATCCTTATGGGCGCAGACTCGACTACGATAGCGGGCCGCTGTCCGGCCTGTCTGGAAAGGTTGAGTCGATCGCAGTCACAGGCTTGCTGCGTTACAAGTTCACAGAACGTTTCAGTGTCTTCGGCGGACCCAGACTGCAACGTATGGGCGGCGACACCGATGTTGCTGTTTTCGTAGGCGGCGTGCCCGCCGGTTTTGGCAACGTCACTTTTGACGACACCTGGGCGGCGGGCTACGTGGTCGGGGCGGCCTTTGAAATCCCGCAGAGCCATGTCCGGGTCGCAGTCACATACAATTCCGCGATCGATTACGATTTCGACACCTCAGGCGCCTATGAAGGGGCTACAGAAGTCGAGACCCCGCAATCGGTCAACCTCCATCTCCAGGCTCCGATCAGCCTTAGCACCCTGCTCTTCGCGACGGTTCGCTGGGCCGATTGGAGCGAACACAAGATCAATCCGCCGGGCTATCCATTGGGATCGCTCGTCCACTTCAACGACACGACGACCTACACGCTCGGCGTGGCACAGATGTTCAGCGAACAATGGTCGGGATTCACAACTCTGACATACGAGCCCTCAACTGACGTATCGGCTGACGGGCCGCTCGATGCGACTGACGGTTTGTGGGGCGCCACGCTTGGCGCGATCTACACGAAGGATCAGGTGAAAATAACCACCGCCATCAGCTACCGCCAGTTCGGGGATGCTTCGGGTTCGTTCGGAATTTTTACGGACAACGATCTGGTCAGCGCCGCCGTCAAAGTGGGGTATTCGTTTTAACCCTCGCTGCCGGAAACGCAGTTCGCGTTGCCTACCACGGCTTCTGCTTGGGAGCGAATTTCTGCAGAAACAATTCGCCCGTAGAGTGTTCCAGCTGGGATGAATCGCGCTGGAAACACCCGATATCCTGTGCGCTAAGGATCACTATGCCGAAACTATCGGCATGAGCGAAACCGCGACCGGTCATGATGGCGAACGCTATCTGTCTATCGGCTATGAGCACCACAACATCGTTCTTCGGCACGCCGAGCAAAAGGCGTTGGGCGATCTCGGCTTCCAGCTCAGGCCCGGCACCGACCTGAAGGAGCTTGTGGGCGAACTCTGCGCCATCGGCCTGAGCGCGCAGATCAAGTCCGACAGCCAGCCGGGGACTGCCCTCGATGCGGCGATCCGTGCCGGCGCTTCCGACATCATGGCGCTCGACGCCGATGGCATGATGATGAATTCACTATGCTCGTGTCATCGATCCCGAGCCACGCGGGACCTATCACCGCAGATGCTCGTCCCCGCCTGCCGCTCCTTGTCAGGCGATGGCGAGGCTTCGAATAAATTGCTCGCCGCCGAGGACGATGAAAGACACGACTGCCATCATAAGGCCCCGCCGAAAGCGCAATTGCTTGATGATCCTGACGCGAGATGTCTTGAGCAATTCGGCGCCGAGCACCGAGGTCCAGTCGGACCTCAGGGCCTGTTGGACTAGATCTTGGAGATCGGCGAAAGTGTCGGGATCGACATAGTAGACGCGCTGATGGGAAGCACCCGAGGTTTTTGCGAGCAGTTCCTTTTCCGCGCGAGTCCGGCTCGGATAGAGCACGTGCCCGAACTGCAGGATCGGCAGAATGACGACACCCCAGACCACGGCGTAGAACAGGGGGCCGAGCGGTGCACGTGTCGGCAGGAGATCGCCGAAGTGCAGCACCAGATTGAGCGCCAGGATATAGCCGGCGCCAACGATCTGCGCTTTTGTGTCATAGGAGCGCGCCGTCACTTGCGCTTCCTGCAACGCGGCAAGCAGCATCTTGTCTACATAGTCGCGCTTGTTCTCACCTGGCGCAGCGTAGATCGGGGCATCCGATCGAAGAAAGCGGTCAAGGAGAGACGTTTGGATCTCCGGCATGGCTCTGCTCCCTCAGTGCAGGAGTGCGAGAGAAGGCGCCGCGAGCCGACCAGGATCTGTCGCCGGCTCGCCCGTCTCCCGGAAGTGATTCACGGCGACATAGAAGGCCGGTAGGAAGACCAGGGTGAGAGTGGCCGCCACTGCAAGCCCGCCGACTTCGCAACGGCCAGAGAGACAAAGGCTGGCAACACAGACACAAAGGAACTGACCGGATGACGGGCGCATGAAAGCCTCCGCTCGAAAGGATCGAGGTTGTAGGGGTTTGATCAATAGGAAGCCCGGCCTGTTGAGTGGCCTCCATCTCAATATGACTAATAAGTCAACTCGACTATATTGTCAATATGAACGTCGTGCATTTGTGCAGGCAAAAAACATGGCCGAAGCTCTCACGGACCAGCCTGCCACCAGCATCCGTAGTCTTCGAATGATGGTGGTCGCGGATGAAATATGACGCAGTGCGTTTGCGTAGACGGCGCCGGGTTTGGCTCACAGCGGCGCATCGGTTCGTAACTGGACATTCTGGTCAATATGACCTATTTGCATGATCCAGTTTGAGGTTGTCTGTACCATGGCCAAAGTCAATCCGATCCGACGCGCCGAAATCGGGCGCGAAAAGCGCGCGAGAACTCGCGCGCAGCTTATTGCTGCTGCCAATTCGCTGTTTGCTAGGCAGGCGGTGGAATCTGTTACAGTGGATGACGTCGTCAAGGAGGCCGGCGTCGCCAAGGGAACCTTCTACGTTCATTTCGACAGCCTGGAGGCAGTGACCGCAGCGGTTGCCGAAGAACTGGTGCATTCCTTCGACGAACTGCTGCAGCCGGGCCGGGTCTCCCTCGCCGAGCCTGCTCTAAGGATTGCCTTCGGGTGTTGTTCGTTCATCGACAAGGCTCTCAACGACCCTCGATGGGCCAGTGTCGTCGCAAGACTGGCGGCGGTGGCTCCGAAGGGTGGCGAGATGGCCCGCCGCCGCCTGTTCGAAGACCTGCAGCAGTTCTCGAAGGCGTTGCCGGACGACGGAGTGTCTGCGGAGCTGAAAATGGAGATTGTCGTGGGGATCATGCTCCAGATCCTGCGCGCGCTCGGCGAAGGCAGGCTGTCCTCGCTCGACCGTGAGGCGGCCATCGGCGCGATGCTGCGCGCGATCGGCCTCAATGCTGAGGAGGCAAAGTCGGTGCTCGTGCGCTTGCCAGCCGCTCCTATGTTGGAAAGCTCCTCTCGAAGCTCGACGAAGTAACGAGTATACGGTGCGGACCAAACTTCGCGTTTTCGGACTGTTTTGCGAGGGCAAACCCGGCGGCGCGTAGCATAGTCCGCACTCCATCATGCCGACACGGACAGCTTCACCAGAATCCTCATAGACTCCGGCTCTTAAGTTGGGCACCCCCGATGGCCCGAAGTGCCGCCTCAAGAGCCTGGTTGGACAATTCAGGTGGGGCGACTCGCTCGAGAATGCCACGTGTCACCTGCAGCCAAATTCCCACGAAAATGTCGGCAGCCAGCTCCGGGTCCTGCACTGTCACGCGCCCTTGGGCAATCGCCTCGGCAATCTCGGCTTTGAGATTGTCGCGAACACTGCGGCCGAACTCGTTCGGGGTTTTCGACGTCTGGACTACCAGCCGCGCCCAGCCGGTATCTGAAATCGCTTTTTCCAGGGATTGCGTGAAGGCGAAGGACAGGCGCGCGATCGGGTCCCGCAGCTCGGTCCGGGCGGGCGTCAGCACGTCGTCGAAGCTCTGGCCGAGTTGCACGCTTACCGCAGCAACCAACTCCTCAATGTTCTGGAAGTGATAGTAGAAAGTCCCCTTGGCGACCCCTGCTGCCTCTGCAACGGCATCCACCGTGAGGGCCTTGGTAGGCCCTTCCGCAAGCAACATCGCTCCCGCTTCGACGATTTGCGCGCGCGTCTTCGCCCGCCTTTCGCGCCCGATCTTCGCCCTGCGCTCCAGATTTATCTTCGCCATTCGTCAACCTGTTCCGCAAACCACTCGGGTCGTTATGACTATATAGTCGTTTTGACTTTATAGCGCAATTGCGGGTTGGCCTTGACTCGCTCCACCCCTCCCGTAGGGGCGAACATTTTAATCGAGAAATGCCGCCGGCCGAGCCGTTCTGAAAATTAGCTCTCTCACCCGTTGAGGCCATCGAAAGCGGGCGCGAGCCCATTTTAGGCGAATACCATATACCATCTTGACTATATCGTCGAAATGACTTTTATCTCACTTTGAGATCGATCGAGGCTCCCGGCTCGTTCATTTTCATCCCTGCTAATCCCAAATGTGAGGTTCATCGATGCCATCCCTTCTGCATCTCGATTCCAGCATTCTCGGCGGAAACTCCGTCAGCCGCGCGCTTTCGGCGGCAGTGGTCGCACGGCTCAAGAGTCTCGATCCGACCATTGACTTGGTCTACCGAGACCTTGCAGCTCAGCCCATCCCGCACCTCTCGGGCAGCTACACGGCCGTGGTCAGGGGAGGCTTGAAAGCCGGCCACGATGCCGCACTTCAGGCCGACCTTGCGCTTGGCGAAGCCGTTCTGGAAGAGTTTCTAGCAGCCGACACAGTCGTTCTCGGCGTAGCCCAGTATAACTTGAGCGTGCCTAGCCAACTCAAAGCGTGGATCGATCGCATCGCGGTCCCCGGCAAGACCTTCCGGTACACCGAAAAGGGACCCGAAGGCTTGGTGGGCAACAAGCGCGTCATCATAGCGTTGGCGCGCGGCGGCTTCTACGGACCGGGCTCACCAGCCGAGAACTTCGAGCACACGCTGAGCTATCTGAAGAGCGTGCTGGCTTTCATCGGCATCGCCAATCCTGAGGTCATCGCTGCCGACGGGGTCAACGTAAGTTCCGAGCAGCGAAAGTCGTCCCTGACGAAGGCAGAGGCACAGGTTGCCACCCTAGAGATAGCATAAGTCCATATTGCCGTCGGGGTGGCGAATATAACCGGAAAATCCAAGCGTGCCTCCGTGAAGGCGGCGACGAGTTTGCCGAGCTCAAAGGAAGGATCCGAGCACCTCGCCCCAAGGCAGCCATCGCTGTCAATCGAAAGCTGATCCCTGTTCATTTCGGCCGGGCTCAAGTTCATGTGGCCAGAATCGGCGGTCGCGCAGCTAACGTGCATCTATTTCGCCATCCGGATCCTTGCCGCCCCTTCAGCTCTCGCGAACTACGCGATCCCCGGTTTCGTGCTCGGGCGCTGGCAAGGCGGAATCGTGTTTTTCCTGCAGGTGCTGACCAACGGCCGGCGTGGCCCGGGACACGATGGTGGGCGTGACGGCCGGTGCGCTGGCCGGCCCTTCCCCGTTCTCAGAAGGTGCAAAGCCGCCGATCGGCCAAGTCGCGCGGAAATCTTCTCGCAGCATTGACTGGCGGGTCTCTTCGCGCTCAATCTTGACATTCTGATCCGCACCTTGCGGGCCGTGTCTGTCGATGTACGCCTTCCAGCTCTTCGCGGCTTCTTCCTGGTCCATGCTGGCAAAGCGGCGGGCCTATCCGAGGCTTCGGGTCGCCCAGTGATCAGCGCGCGTGTCTCGCAGTTCGCGGATCGACGAGACCTGCTCACGGTCGAGGAGCTTTGAAAGGCCGCGCACGATCTCGCCCGGAAGACCCGGACCCTCATAGACCATGCCGGAATAAAGCTGCACCAGATCGGCCCCTGCCCTGATCTTTTCCAGCGCCGTCTCCGCCGAGGAGACGCCGCCGACGCCGATGATCGGGAGCGCTGCGCCTACGCGCTTGCGCATTTTCGCGAGAACCGCGGTCGACTTCTCGAAAAGCGGCTTGCCGGAAAGACCGCCCGCTTCCTTAGCCTGCAGCTGATCCTTCAGACCGTCGCGGGCGAGCGTCGTGTTCGAGACGATCAGGCCCTCCAGCCCATGGGAGAGCGCTTCGGCGGCGATATCGTCCATGCCCTCCTCGGTGAGATCGGGCGCAATCTTGAGGAAGAGCGGGATTTTCCGGCCCGATCTCGCGGCCTCTTCATCGCGGGCGGCAAGCACGGCGGTCAGAAGAGCGGCCAGGCTCTCGCGTGCCTGCAGGTCACGCAGGCCCGGCGTATTCGGCGAGGAGATGTTGGCGGTGAAATAGCGCGCCACCGAATAGAAGCGGCGGATGCCGGCCACATAGTCGCCGATGCGGTCTTCGCTGTCCTTGTTGGCGCCGATGTTGACGCCGATAATGCCTTGGCCGCGGATCGCCGACAGGCGCCGGAAGGCCGCGTCATGGCCCTCGTTGTTGAAGCCAAGGCGGTTGATAACCCCTTCGTCGTCCACCAGGCGGAAGATGCGCGGCCGCGGATTGCCTGATTGCGGCTTGGGCGTCACCGTGCCGATCTCGGTGAAGCCGAAACCGAGCTTCAAGAGGGCCTCCGGCACGTCGGCATTCTTGTCGTAACCGGCTGCCATGCCGAGCGGATTTTCGAAGGTGAGGCCGGCGACCGTCTGCACCAGCCGCGGATCGGGAGAAATACGGCAGGCGGGAACCAGGCCGGATTTCAGCGCAGCGATTGACATGCCGTGCGCCGTTTCGGGATCGAAGAGGAAGAGCCCCTTGCGGGCCGTGTGCTTGAAGGCGCCAATCATGACAGGAGTTCCGGGAAGATATGCTGTCCGGCATCATCGAGCGGCAGCGGCCTTTCCCAGATAACTGCCGAAAGCGGCAGTTCGGCATAAAGATGCGGGAAAAGATCGCCGTCCCTGGAAGGCTCGAAGATCAGCTTGTCGCCGAGCTTGCCGCCATCAATGGCAACGAGCAGCAGACCCGGCTGGCCTGCGAAAAACAGCGCCACGGTCTGCCGCACCTGCTTTTCCGTCGAAAGATGAATGAAATTGTCCTTAAGGTCGATGCCTGCGCCGCGAAAAACGCCGCTTTGCCTGGCTTCTTGCCAGAGAGCCTCGGTCACGATCTTGTAAACGACGGGTGTCACGCTCATGATGGCCTCATGCAATGGCTGATGCTGTTGGTGAGCGCTTTGCCGGAAAGGAACGGCGATGTCCACGGCTCCCCCATCAAAAACAGGATAGCCGCAACAGAAATCCGGAGGATCATATCATGAAGACGATCGCAATCGGGATTGCCGCAATTCTTCTGCCGCTGACAGCGCTCGCGGCCGAGCCGGACCCGGCGCGCTTCCAGCTCGAGCGAAGCGGCGACCATTTCGTCCGCCTCGACAAGCAAACGGGCGCGATGGCGCTTTGCGAGGAAAAGGACGGTTCGCTGGTATGCCGCATGGCGGCGGACGAGCGCGCAGCCTATGACGACGAACTCGACCGGCTTTCCGACCGCGTGACTGCGCTCGAAAACAAGAGCATCGTCAACAAGGCGCTGCCCACCGATGCCGAGATCGACCGCTCGATCAGCATCATGGAGCGAATGATGAAAAGCTTCATGGGCATGGTGAAGCAATTCCAAGAGGAAGAAAAGTCCGCGCCTCTTCCGCAGAAGACCTGATTTGATGTAGTAATATGAAGCGGAAGGCATGTGTGTCGCGAAGCCTCGCACATGAGGGGATGAAATCGAGCTCTTGGGAGGGAGTTTTCGATGCAGGAACAGACGATCATCATTGCGGACGACCATCCGCTTTTCCGGGATGCGCTGCGCCAGGCCGTGACCGGCATGGAGGGGCAGCACGCGATCGTGGAAGCCGGCGATTTCTCGGCCGCGCGTGCTGCCGCAACCGATCATCCGGACGCCGATATCATGCTTCTCGATCTTGCCATGCCGGGCGTCAGCGGCTTTTCCGGGCTGATGGCTCTGCGTGCCGAATTCGCCAGCCTGCCGATCGTCATCATTTCCGCAACCGACGACGCGACGACAATCCGCCGCGCGCTGGAACTCGGCGCTTCCGGCTTCATTTCCAAATCGTCCGGCATCGAAGATATCCGCAGCAGCATCCAGACGGTGCTTGCCGGCGACATTGCGACGCCGGAGAATTATCGCGACGGCCATGAACAGGATCCGGACGTAGCCGATCTCATTCACCGCCTGCACACGCTGACGCCGCAGCAAAGCCGCGTCCTTACCATGCTCGGTGAAGGTCTGCTCAACAAACAGATCGCCTACGAACTCGGCGTTTCCGAAGCGACGATCAAGGCGCATGTCTCAGCCATCCTCCTGAAGCTCAACGTCGACAGCCGGACGCAGGCCGTCATCCAGCTCGGCAAGATCAACATGGCGATGGTCGCCTGACTCCAGGACAGGATTTTATTCCTCTTTTTCCTTTACTATGAGAAAGCCTAGCGTTAGTCTTCCTGCCAATTGGAGAGCGGCGCCGGGCGCAGGATCAGGCAAGATGCTGTCACACGAGCAGATTTGGGCAGCGATCGACAGGCTTGCCGAACGGCATGACCTGACGCCGTCTGGACTTGCACGCCGGGCCGGTCTCGACCCCACCTCCTTCAACAAATCCAAGCGGCTATCTGCCGATGGCCGCCTGCGCTGGCCTTCGACGGAATCGATTGCCAAGGTACTCGATGCCACAGGCGCCACAATGGAGCAGTTCATGGGTTTCATGCGGCCGGCAAACAGCTTGTCCGGGCTGCCGGATGGCGCATTGCCGCCGCAGGCAAGCTCCATTCCCCTGCTCGGCTTCGCACAGGCCGGTGCGGGCGGCTTTTTCGACGACGGCGGTTTCCCCGCAGGCCAAGGATGGGATGTGGTGGAATTTCCAGCCGCCCCCTCACAGAAGGCTGGCGTCTATGCGCTCGAAGTGCAGGGTGACAGCATGATGCCGCTTTATCGCGACGGCGACGTGCTGATCGTCGAGCCGGGCGCGCAGGTGCGCCGCAACGATCGCGTCGTCGTCAAGACGCGCGAGGGCGAGGTGATGGCAAAAGTCCTGCTGCGCCAGAGCCCGCGCTCCATCGAACTGATGTCTCTCAATCCCGAACATCCGAACCGGACGATCGAGCTTTCCGATGTGGATTGGATCGCGCGCATTATCTGGGCCAGCCAATAGGAAAATCTTCCATGCGGCCTGCAGCACTTCTGACAGCTGTTGCGGGAATAACAATCGTCGCCGGGATGCTGGCGGCTGGCAGGGAGCGGTTTGCCGGGCCGGACGCGGCGGCAACCGCGAGCGAAGAACCCGTCACAACTGCCGAATCCAAGGAGACTCCAAAGCCGCCGCTTGCCCTTCCCGATCCAAAGATCAGCATGCGCGCGCGGTCGGTTGACGAAGCGAGCCGATTTTATCCAGCGCAGGCCGATGGCAAGCCGCTGGAACGGGTTGCTACGGCCGAGCCTGAAAAGCCAAAGCCTGAGCCGCAGAAAGCCGCGACATTGCCGAGGCCGGTCGCCGAGAGTGCAGGCATTCTCGCCTTCGGAAACAGGAAGCTGCGCCTTGCCGGTATCGTCCCGACACAGGCCGACAAGGTCTGCAAAGAACCGGATGGGAACGAATGGCCTTGCGGCATGCTGGCGAAGACGAATTTCCGGCTCTTTCTGCGGCTGCGCTCGGTCACCTGCGATCTGGAGGACGCCAACTGGACCGGTCTCACCACCGCCTCCTGCAAGATCGGTGCGCAGGACCTTTCCGAATGGCTCGTCGAAAACGGCTGGGCGGATGCGGCCGCCGGATCGGCACTGGCCGAAGCCGGTGCGAAAGCCAAAGCGGAGAAGAAAGGCGTCTATGGCGAGGATCCGCGCAAAGGCGCGCCGCTGACGCTACCGCCCGGACCGCCGCCAGACAATACTCTCGATCCGATCTAGCGATCCCTTGTAATGGCGCACGGCAATTCCTAAACTCCTGCCGAAGCAGAGGGAATGACCGAATGAACAAGCCGCTTTCCGCCCATGACGCGCTGATTTACGTGATGGTGATGGCATCCGCTGTCGACAGCACGATGAACGACCGGGAAATGGAGCGCATCGGCCAGCTGATCGGCTTTCTGCCGGTCTTCAACGATTTCGACGACGACAAGCTGATTTCGATTGCCCGCGACTGCGCATCGCTGCTGGCCGGACCGGAAGGCCTCGATGTCGTTTTAGAAACGGTAAAGGACACGCTGCCTTCGCGGCTCTACGACACCGCCTATGCACTTGCCGTCGAAGTCGCCTCCGCCGACCTTTCGGTCAAGGCCGAGGAGCTTCGGTTGCTCAGTATGCTCCGCGACAGGCTGGAACTCGACAAGCTCACCTGCGCTGCCATCGAACGCAGTGCGATCGCCCGCTTCCGCAGGGGTTAATAGAGCCCGTAAGGGAAATAACGCAAATAGATTTCCTGCAGGCGGCCGTTTCTGGAAAGCGTTGCAAGCGCATGGTCCAACGCAGCGGTCAATATGCCGTCGTTCTGGCGAAGCATGATCGTCATGCCTTCCCCAAGAAACTGCTCCGACAGATAAGGGCCGTCGAAGAGCGCACAGCATTTTGCTGACGCCTGGGAGGAAACCCAGAAGGACAGTTGCAGGGCATCGGCAAAGGCGGCATCCACCTTGCCATCCTTCAGCGCAGTAAGCATCGCTTCCTTGTTATCGAAAGGCACGGCTTTTATTGCCGGAAAAAAGGCGGCAAGCATGGCCTCATGGACCGTCGTCTTGACGACGCCGACCGGACGTCCGGAGAGCGATGCGGCGGTAGTCCCGCCGATCTCTGCCTTCGCATTGCGCACAAAGCGGGCCGGTAGCATGAGGTAGGGACGGGTAAAGGTAAACTGCTTTCGCAAGTCCGCGGTTACGGCCAGTCCCGCAATGACGGCATCGCCCTGGGAGGCGGCAAGCGCTTCCTTGAGATCGGCGAAGGGAAGCGCCTGGATCTCGCATTTTGCAGCAACTTCCAGTTCATCGCAGATCTCGCGGGCCAAATCGATATTAAAACCCGCCAGCTTGCCGTTCTGATCGGTAAAGTTGAAAGGCGGGAAGTCGAGGGAGGTGAGAAAACGGAGGCGGACGAGCGACGAAAGGTCCGGCTTGGCAAGTCGTTCGCGGGCATCAAAAAGCAGCGGCAGTGACGGCTGCGTCTGCTGCGCAAAGCCAGGTGCGGCAGATAATGCAGCTACTAATTGCAGTAAGGTTAAAAAAACAAACCTTGTAGAGGCGAGGAAAGATTGTCTCATATCCGGCTCGTGGGGTCGGGGCATCATCGCTCGGTGATCGTGTATCAGAGTCATGCGTTTCGGGGAATATGCGCTAGGCCGCACCGTCTCGACGATGGCAACGGTGAGATCGAGGTGCGGCGGATGGGTATCCTCGGGCAACGAATATCCGGGCGGCTAAAGGCGCATGCCGAGATCGGCCTCCTCATTTCGCCTAGCCGATCCTGTCGGCACCGGTTTCTTCAACATTTTCTGGAGCCATACCCTCTTCATTCTGCTTCGGGCGAAATGAAGATAGACAGCGGCAAACAGGCGACCTGGCTGCGATGGATCAGGCGCCGCTCAGGCTGGCTCATGCTCGCCGCCGCCTGGCGAGCCGTGCTCGCAGCTCCGGACGAACCCTTCTTGCGGGACGCCTCATACTCCGAGCAAAAATCCAGCATAGGAAATCGTCGGTAGCGTTCAAGGAATGCGCGCCTCGAATTGCTGGGGATCGGCTTTGAACGTTAGGCCACCGTTAAGCAATATCGATTCTTATGCCGCAGAAGACGACGGCTTTTTTCAGCCGGCTGCATGACGCGGACGTCGAGCCCTCACCAGATCATTTCGAACATGCCGCAGCTCCATGCCGAGTTTCGAACCATCGATTTTCGAGAATACGGGCAAGCAGAAGGCCTAAGAAAGCGGATATTTTCCATGCGAACACTGCTGAAGAACCTGAAAATTCGAACCAAGATCATGTCCATCCTCATGCTTCTGGGGGTGATCGCCATCAGCGGTTTGATCTACGTCATCACCGAGTTCCGTCATGCGGATGCGACATACAGCACCTTCATCGACCATGAAGCATTGGCGGCCATGCAAGGTGCGCGCGCCAGCGCGTCTGTCGTCGCCGCCGTGCTGCAGACCACGAGGCTGGCGAGCCTGAAGGCGGGCACGCCCGCTTTCCATACCGCGCTTTCCACACCGAGCAAGCTGCCGCAAGCGCGGGACCGTCTTAAAGAGGCGGCCGTTCTGGTACCCGGCCGCAAGCCGGCGATAGACGATATTCTCAGCGGAATCGCCGAAATAGAAACGATTTCAGGCAAGGTTGCCGAAATGAGCAAGGCAAGCGACAGTGCCGGAGCCCAGATTGCGGCCGATCAGCTGAACGCCAAGCTCACCGTACTGACCCCGAAGATGACGGCGAATAACGATGCCTTGATGTCAATGCTCAACGATGGCGGGGACGCTGTTTCGGCACGCGTCAATGAGCGCATCAATCTCTGCCTTGCGATAATTGCGGCGGCCGTCATCGGCGCCATCGCGCTCGGCATCGTCATCGCACAGGCCGGCATCACCTCGCCGATGGCGAAGCTTCGTGAGCGAATGACACGCCTTGCCGAAGGCGAAACCGACAGCGATGTGCCGGGCCTCGAACGCCGCGACGAAGTGGGCCAGATGGCCGAAGCGCTCGAAGTTTTCCGCAACAGTGCGATTGAGCGCATTAAGCTCGAAGCTCAGGCGGAAGTCGATCGCAACCTGACCGATGGCGAACGCCGCGAGCGCGAAGCCCAGAAGGCTCGCGAAGCGGCGGAATTGTCCGGCGCGGCAGAGGCGCTCGGCGACGGGCTGCGCCGTCTCGCATCGGGCGATCTTGCCTCGCATATCGATGTCCCGTTCGCAGAACATCTCGATGGATTGCGCCACGACTTCAACCATTCGGTCGAAAAGCTGAACGAGGCGATGTGCACCGTCGGCGCCAATGCCCGGGCGATCGGCATGGGGGCGAATGAAATCCGTTCATCGGCCGACGAACTTTCGAAGCGCACGGAGCAGCAGGCCGCCTCCGTGGAGGAAACCGCTGCCGCGCTGGAACAGATCACAACGACTGTAAAGGACGCCGCCCGCCGCGCGCAGGAAGCAAGCGAACTCGTTGCCCGCACCCGCGCAGGCGCCGAGAAGTCCGGCGAAGTCGTCCGCAATGCCGTCAAGGCGATGCAGCAGATCTCGCAGTCCTCGGCCGAGATCAGCAATATCATCGGCGTGATCGACGACATCGCCTTCCAGACGAATCTGCTGGCCCTGAATGCCGGCGTGGAGGCAGCTCGTGCGGGCGAAGCGGGCAAGGGCTTTGCGGTCGTCGCTCAGGAAGTGCGGGAACTGGCGCAGCGTTCGGCGAATGCGGCAAGGGAGATCAAGTCGCTGATCATCAATTCCGGCACACATGTCCAGACCGGCGTTGCCCTTGTCGGCGAAACGGGTAAGGCGCTCGACACCATCGTTCATGAGGTGCAGGAGATCAACCAGCACGTCCACGCGATCGCGGAGGCTTCCCGCGAGCAATCGACAGGCTTGCAGGAAATCAATACGGCCGTGAACACCATGGACCAGGGCACGCAACAGAATGCCGCCATGGTCGAAGAGAGCACGGCGGCAAGTCACAGCCTGGCAACGGAGGCCGCCGCGCTGAACGAACTGCTCGGCCAATTCAAGCTGAGCGGAACGGATAGCTTCATCGCAGCGGCACGTCCGATGCCGCAAGCACCAGCACGGCCTGCTGCGACCCGTTCGGCGCCGGTATCAAAATCCGCAATCCGCGTGGCGACAGTGAGCACGCGGCCCGCCGCTTCGCCTGCACACGCACTTGGCCAGAAGCTTGCCGGCGCATTTGGCATTAACAACGCTTCACAAAACAAGGAAGCCGATTGGACAGAATTTTGAGAACGGGCGGCTAGAGCCGCCCACTCGCTTATAGGCGTCCCACCTGTGAAACGAAAGCAGCTGGAGCGGGTGAAGGGAATCGAACCCTCGTATTCAGCTTGGGAAGCTGCTGCTCTACCATTGAGCTACACCCGCGATCACGGAAGCCTTCCAACAGATGGGTGGCGGTGTCAAGGCTCTCAGATGCGGAAGTGCTTCGAGAGTTTCAGGCCCTGGGCCTGGTAGTTCGATCCAAGGCCGGAACCATAAAGGCTTTCGGGTTTCTCCAGCATGTGCTCGTAAACCAGGCGGCCGACGATCTGGCCGTCCTCGAGGATGAAGGGCACCTCATGGCTGCGGACTTCGAGAACGGCGCGGCTGCCCATGCCGCCGGCAGGCGCGTGGCCGAAGCCTGGATCGAAGAAGCCGGCGTAGTGCACGCGAAACTCGCCGACGAGCGGATCGAAGGGCGTCATTTCGGCTGCGTAGTGCGGCGGAACGTGCACGGCCTCGCGCGAAACGAGGATATAGAACTCGTCCGGATCGAGGATCAGTTCGTTGCGGCCGCGGCTGTAAAGCGGCTCCCAGAAATCGAATATATCGTGCTCAGCCTTCTTATCGACATCGACGACGGCCGTGTGATGCTTGCCGCGGTAGCCGATCAGGCCATCCTTGTCGCCTGCCAGGTCGATCGACAGCGCAATGCCGCCGCCCGAAACGTTCGGCTTGGAGCTTGCAACCAGCGTTTCCGCATCATGCAGCGCCTGCAATTCCGGCTCGCCGAGAATCGAATGCCCGACGCGGAAGCGGATCTGCGAGAGGCGCGAGCCGCGGCGCACGACGACGGGGAACGTGCGCGGGCTGATTTCCAGATAGAGCGGGCCAGAATAACCGGTCGGAATCTTGTCGAATTCCTGCGCGTAATCAGTAATGACACGGGTGAAGATGTCGAGGCGGCCGGTCGAGCTCTTCGGGTTGGCCGAGGCAGACATTTCAGCCGGAAGATCGAGCCGCTCCATGAGGGGCACGATATAGACGCAACCCGTTTCGAGCACGGCTCCTTCGGAGAGGTCGATGACGTGCAGGCTCAGCCGGTCGAGCTTGTCGGCAACGAGATGCGAGGGGCCTGGCATGAAACTTGCCCGGACGCGGAACGCCTTGGCCCCCAGGCGCAGGTCCAGGCTTGCCGGCTGGATCTGATCGCGATCCAGCTCCCGCTCACTCGTAAGGCGGCCCGTTTCAAACAGCGCAGCAATTGCGCGGTCGGCCAAGATTCCAGTTTCGCGAGCCATCATGCTCCATCCATAATTTGCCTCAGACAAAACCAAACTCAAGGAATTGACGCAAGAAGCTAACAGCAGTATTGCAGCTTTATCCCGTGGTGATTTGGCCGGTCGGCTTGCAGCCACGTTAAAGAAGTGGCTAAAAAGACCGGGTATGAAACCGGTCTGCTTTTGCGGCCGGTTTTTTTGTTGTTTGAAGGTGGTGATGGCATGAGCAAGACTTGGCGCCCGGCAACCCAACTCGTTCACGAAGGGACGCTGCGCTCGCAATATGGCGAGACTTCGGAAGCGATCTTTCTGACGCAAGGTTTCGTCTATGATTCCTCTGAAGCGGCGGAAGCCCGCTTCAAGGGTGAGACGGACGGCTTCATCTATGCCCGATACGGAAGCCCGACCAACGATATGTTCGAAAAGCGGATGTGTGCGCTCGAAGGCGCCGAAGACGCCCGCGCCACCGCTTCCGGCATGGCTGCCGTCACCGCGGCGATCCTCTGCCAGTTGAAGGCCGGCGACCATATCGTGGCAGCCCGCGCGCTCTTCGGCTCCTGCCGGTGGGTGGTCGAAACGCTTGCGCCGAAATACGGCATCGAATGCACACTCATCGACGGCCGCTATCTCGAAAACTGGGAGAAGGCGATCCGCCCGGCGACGAAAGTCTTCTTCCTCGAAAGCCCGACGAACCCGACGCTGGAAGTGATCGACATCGCAGGCGTTGCCAAGCTCGCCGACCAGATCGGCGCCAAGGTGGTCGTCGACAACGTCTTCGCAACACCCCTCTTCCAGAAGCCCCTGGAACTCGGCGCGCATGTCGTCGTCTATTCCGCGACCAAGCATATCGACGGCCAGGGCCGCTGCCTCGGCGGCGTGGTGCTTTCCGACAAGCAATGGATCGACGAAAACCTGCACGACTACTTCCGCCATACGGGTCCGGCCATGTCGCCGTTCAATGCCTGGACGCTTCTGAAGGGCATCGAAACGCTGCCGCTGCGCGTCAAGCAGCAGACGGCGAGTGCCGCCAGGATCGCGGACTTCCTTGCCGAACAGAAGCAGGTGGCAAAGGTGATCTATCCGGGCCGCAAGGATCATCCGCAGGCCGATATCATCGCCAAGCAGATGTCCGGCGGCTCGACGCTCGTCGCATTCGAGCTGAAGGGCGGGAAGGAAGCAGCCTTCGCGTTGCAGAATGCGCTCGATATCATCAAAATCTCGAACAATCTCGGCGATTCCAAGAGCCTGATCACGCATCCGGCAACGACGACGCACAAGAACCTGAGCGATGACGCCCGCGCGGAACTAGGCATTTCCCCCGGCACCGTTCGCCTTTCGCTCGGCATCGAGGATGCCGAAGACCTGGTCGAAGATTTCGCTCAGGCTCTTTCAAAGGTTAAGTCCTGACCTGCAATAGCGACGGCCGGACCTTGCCGGTCCGGCCGCACGCTCCACCTAAGAAATGGCGCAAGAGCTTTGCTTTAATACGGGAATTAACTTCGAAAATTAGGATTAATGTTCGAAACGACGTGCAATCTTCGCGGTTTGAAGGATGATGCATGTGCCGTTTCTTGACGGATCGAGCGCTGTATAAGATACGGGTAACATATCTTAGCTATGGTGTAAGGCATGTACCGCGCCCTCACACGAGATATCGAAGTTGTCGTCGAGCCCTTTTATCTGGAGGAGCAATCCGATCCGGATGATGATCGCTATGTCTGGGGCTACCGGATCGTGATCAGCAATAATTCGGACCTGACAGTACGGCTCATCAATCGCTACTGGAACATCACCGATCAGAACGGTCTGGTGGACGAGGTGACCGGTCCTGGGGTCGTCGGCGAGCAGCCCCGGCTGGAACCCGGCGATACCTACGAATACTCGTCCGGCTGTCCGCTCGATACGCCTTCCGGCCTCATGTTCGGGCATTACCAGATGGAAACGGAGGACGGTGAGCTTTTCGATGTCGAAATTCCCGCCTTCTCGCTGGATTCTCCCGGGCTGCTCAGGGTGCTGAATTGATCATTCAGCAGCCGATGCGACTTCCACGACCTCGAACCGGTAGGTCGTGGAACAGAATTCGCAGGTAACGGCAATCTCGCCATTCTCCTGGCTGGCGTCGATCTCGTCGTCCGAAAAGCCCTTCAGCACATTCTTGATCTTATCGCGCGAGCAGCTGCAGCGGTCGAAAACTGCCCGGGTACTGAAAACACGCACGCCACGCTCGTGGAAGAGGCGAAAGAGCAGGCGTTCGATTCCAACCTGCGGATCCGTCAGTTCGTCCGCATCGATGGTGTCGACCAACGCGCGCGCTTCGGTCCAGGCGTCGTCTTCCTTGTGTGCCAGCGCGGCGTTATCGCCGTCGCCGCCGTGGAGGTCTGGCTGGCGCATGCGCTCCGGCGCTTCCGGCAAGAACTGCGCAACGAGACCGCCGGCGCGCCAGCGGTGGCGCGGCTTACCCGCCTCGTCGCGGTCAAACAATTCGGCGGCAGCCAGCCGGACGCGCGTCGGGATCTGCTCCGACTGACGGAAATATGTGCCGGCAATATCCTCAAGCGAGGTGCCGTCCAGCGCGACGATGCCCTGATAGGGCTGACTGAACTTGCCCTGGTCGATGGTGAAAGCCAGTACGCCCTTGCCAAGAAGCTGTTCCGGCTCGGTTTGGCCGGCAGCGACTGCCTTGTCGAGCAGGGCCTGATCGAAGCGGGCATAGGCACGCACGTTCTCCGGCGTCGAGAAATCAGCGACGAGGAGATCGACAGGGCCATCGCCCTTGGTCTGCACCGTGAACTTGCCTTCGAACTTGAGCGACGTCCCGAGAAGCACCGTCAGCACAATGACTTCGGCGAGCAGCCGCGCAACGGGTGCCGGATAGTGATGGCGCTCGAGGATCGCATCCAGCATGGGACCGAGCTGGACGGCGCGGCCGCGCACATCGAGGCCCTCTACCTGGAACGGGACAACGTGATCATCACCGGCGAAATTGAACTCGCCGAGAGCACTTGCGGTTTCTGCCATGGTCTTACTCCTAGTAGTCCGAGCGGCAGACCAGAAGTCTATCCACTCGCGCGGCCACGAGGCCATCAGGCCAAAGGTGGCGCCCAGTATGGTTCAGATCACACCCAGGCACCATGCAAGAATCGACTTTTGCGCGTGAAGACGGTTTTCCGCCTCATCGAAAACCACGGATTGCGGGCCGTCGATCACTTCGTCCGTCACTTCCTCACCACGATGGGCAGGCAGGCAATGCATGAACAATGCATCCTTGCCGGCCTTTGCCATCAAAGCCGCGTTGACCTGATAGGGCTGGAAAACGTTGTGACCGCGGGCCCGATGTTCCTGATTCATGGAGACCCAGGTATCGGTTACCACGCAATCGGCACCCTCGACCGCACGGTCGGCATCATGGCCAAGCATGATCTGGGCGCCCTCGTTGCGGGCCCAGTTCAGATAGTGATCCTTCGGCTCGGAACCAAGGGGCACGGCCATGTTCATGCGATAGCCGAAACGGGCAGCGCCTTCGACCAGCGAGTGCAGCACGTTATTGCCATCGCCGGTCCAGGCGATCGTCTTGCCCTTGACGGGACCGCGATGCTCCTCGAAGGTCATGATGTCGGCCATGATCTGGCAGGGGTGTGTGTCGTCCGTGAGCGCGTTGATGACCGGCACCGTCGCGCGTTCGGCAAGTTCCAGCATGCGGTGATGCTCTGTGGTGCGGATCATGATGGCGTCGACGTAACGCGAGAGCACCTTGGCGGTATCGCCGATCGCCTCCGCGCGGCCGAGCTGCATCTCTGTGCCGGAGAGAAAAAGCGTCTCGCCGCCAAGCTGGCGCATGCCGACATCGAAGGAAACGCGCGTGCGAGTCGAGGGCTTCTCGAAAATCATTGCCAGCATCTTGCCTGCGAGCGGTTTATCGCCCTTACCGGCCTTGAAGGCCTGCTTGCGTACGATCGCATCATCCATGATGGACCTGAGATCGGATGCGGTTACCGCCGAGAGATCGAGAAAGTGTTTGGGGGAAGCCATGTCGTTCTTACCTGTATGCCCCTTGAGAGGCGTCTATCCGTTCAAGCCGTCTTCTTGGTCTTTGCGACGCGAATGCTTTCGGCAGCGCGCTCCACGCGGGCCAGCCCCTCGCGCGCTTCCTCCGCCGTGACGACCAGGGGCGGAAGGAGACGGATGACATTGTCGCCCGCCGGAATGGCCAGAAGATGAGCAGCACGAATGGCCTGCAGCAGTTCGGACGACGGGACGGCTGCCTTGATGCCGAGCATCAGGCCTTCGCCGCGCACATTCTCGATAACATCCGGATAGCGGTCCTTCAGCGAGGCAAGGCCCTGGCGGAAGACAAGCGCCACGTCGCGCACATGCTGCAGGAAACCGTCGGCCAGGATGACGTCGAGCACTGCGCTGCCGACCGCCATGGCAAGCGGATTGCCGCCATAGGTGGAACCATGCGTGCCGGCCTTCATGCCGGAAGCGGCATCCGCGGTCGCAAGGCAGGCGCCGAGCGGGAAGCCGCCGCCGATGCCCTTCGCCACCGCCATGATATCCGGCGTGACGCCGGACCATTCGTGGGCAAAGAGCTTGCCTGTGCGGCCGACGCCGGACTGAACCTCGTCAAGAATCAACAACAGGCCCTTGTCGTCGCAGAGCTGGCGGAGCGCCTTCATGAATTCGTTTGTCGCCGGACGAATACCGCCCTCACCCTGCACCGGCTCTATGAGGATGCCCGCCGTCGCATCCGTGACCGCGGCGCGGACCGCCTCGATATCGCCGAACGGAACCTGATCGAAACCCGGTGCCTTGGGACCGAAGCCTTCGAGATACTTCTCCTGCCCGCCGGCAGCGATCGTCGCCAGCGTGCGGCCATGGAAAGCGCCTTCGAAGGTGACGATGTGAAAGCGTTCTGGATGGCCCTTGGAATACTGATAGCGGCGCGCGGTCTTGATCGCGCATTCCAGTGCCTCGGCGCCGGAATTGGTGAAAAACACCTTGTCGGCGAATGTGACGTCGGTCAGCCGCTTGGCAAGCGCCTCCTGGCCTGGAATTTCATAGATGTTCGACAGATGCCAAACCTTGTCGGCCTGCGCCTTCAGGGCTTCAACGACATGCGGATTGCCGTGGCCGACGGATGTTACGGCAACGCCTGCACCAAAATCCAGATATCGCTCGCCGCCCTCGGTGATCAGCCACACGCCCTCACCTCGCTCGAACCGCAGAGGGGCGCGAGAATAGGTGTCATATAGCGGCGCGGCTTGAGCCATGGCGCGGTCTCCTGTCGTCGTTAGGGCAACCGGACTCCGGCTAAAAACCAGGCCCGAAAAATTAAAAATGCCGCCTTTCGGCGGCGAGGGCCACTATTGACGTTTCGCGCCGTAATGTCAACAAAACTGCGGATTTCGGCGCGTGTGGCCGGCAGCCGATCAGGCGAGCTATTTATCAACAGCTAATGTTGCAGAAATGACTCGCTCGGGAAGCAAGTTGGGGAAAACTTGAAATTCGATTCATCCGGATTCCCGCGACTCTTGTCACGGAGTCAGCCTCACACTAGGTTAAAACTCAATTACTAGACTGCATGCGGCGGAACTAGTCACCACAATTGGTCAGGCGTTTCCTGCTTCGGACGTGTCCGGAGCAACGGTGAAGGATTCTGCCTTCACAACGCTAAACGGCGGAGACAGGGCATGAACTGGACAGACGAGCGTGTCGAAAAACTCAAGAAGCTTTGGTCCGAAGGATTGAGCGCGAGCCAGATTGCGGCGCAACTCGGCGGAGTGAGCAGGAACGCGGTCATTGGCAAGGTCCACAGGCTTAGCCTTCCGGGCCGCGCCAAGGCCGGCGGTGCGACGACGACCGCACGCGCACCGAAGCGCAATACTTCGGCTGTCCGCGCGCCGAATTATGCATCGCGGATCGCGACCCGCACCGTTACGCGCCAGCAGGGCGCGACGATGCTCAAGGAAGAGGTCGAAATCGATCTCATGGAGGAGATGGACTATCGTCCGGCCGCAAACGTTGTCGTGCCGATCTCCCGTCGTCTGGGTCTGACGGAACTCACGGAGCGTACCTGCAAGTGGCCGGTCGGCGACCCGCTGAAGGACGACTTCCACTTCTGCGGCTGCGACAGCCCGGACTCTTCCCCTTACTGCAGCTATCACCAGCGCATGGCCTATCAGCCGGTCAACGAACGCCGCCGGACCGCAGCCCGCGCAAGCTGAGCCGGATAAGTAACAAACAAAAACGGGTCCTCGCAGGCCCGTTTTTTTGCGTCTGGAAATGGAGACCTCGGCCTCAGATCCACCACCAATATTCCAGGGATTTACGTCGTCAGAAACGAACGGTGAAGTCCGTTCCCTTGCCGATTTCGGACTTGACGATCAGCCGCGCGCGGTGGCGCGTCAGGATATGCTTTACGATCGCCAGACCGAGACCGGTGCCCTTCTTGGAGCGGCTGTCTTCGATATTGACGCGATAAAAGCGCTCCGTGAGGCGCGGCACATGCTCGGCGGGGATACCCGGGCCCTTATCTGCGATGCTGACTTCAACCGCCTCGCCGGATGCATTTTTGACACGGACATCGACGACCTTACCCTCCTGGCCGTACTTGCATGCATTCTCCATGAGATTTTCAAAAACCTGGACCAGTTCGTCGCGGTCTCCGAGAACCTCCGCCTTGCCTTCCGGCAGGTGCAGATTGATCTCGACGCCAACCTCCGTGGCAAGCGGCACCAACGCGTCCCTGACATGTCCGAGCAACGGCACGAGATCGACCTTCTCGTCCGGTGCAATATGCGACTTGAGCTCAAGACGGGAAAGCGAGAGAAGATCGTCGACAAGGCGGCTCATGCGAGTCGTCTGGTCGAACATGATGCCCAGGAAGCGCTCCTGCGCCTTCGGATCATTCTTTGCCGGGCCTTGGATGGTCTCGATGAAACCGCGGAGCGACGCAAGCGGAGTCCGCAGCTCATGGCTAGCATTGGCAACAAAATCCGACCGCATGCGATCGATACGCCGCACCTCGGAGATATCGCGGAACGAAAGCAGGAAAAAGCGCTCGCCATTTCCGGCACCGCCGAGGTCGATCGGCGCGCTGCGAACAATATAGACGCGCTCCGACGGCAGGCGCTCGGAATGCTCGATCTGGTTGGGAGCGTTGGTGGCGATCGTCTCTCCCACCATGTCCAGAATGCCCGGCGAGCGCAGGCGCGCAGAAATATGGGCCCCGATCACCACTTCGCCAAAGGCCTTTTCCGCGGCGCGGTTCTGGAAGAGAACGGAGGCATCGCCTGAGAGGAGCATCACGGGCATATCGAGGCCAGCCAGCGTTGCGGAGACGGCGGGCAGCAGACTTGCTGGCGCTTCCGGTTCGACTTCCGGCGGTTCCGCAAGCTTTGCCTGCACGCCCGGCATGCTGTTTAGAAGCACAATGGCAATCATTAAAACAAGAAGGCCCAGCACCGCCCACTTGTTCATGCCGGCCGCAAGCGCAACGAGGCCAATGACGATCGCCGCGAGCAGGACCGTTCGCTGCTGCCGGATGCGGGCCATGAGCCCCGTTGTCCATGGCATTTCGTCTTCCAAGTGTTCCTCGCCCGGTCGGTTCGTTCTTATGTTCAAACTCTGCCTGATAGCCGTGATTCATGACAGAAGTTTTCCGCCGCTGCCATCTGCCGTAAAAGCGGCAATCGAAACACACAGGAATTTTGCCTGCCGCAACGGATTTGATTTTCAATGGAAAATATGATCGCCTGCGAAGAAAGCCACAGGCGGAGAAGGAATATGGCCGAAGCTGTTGAAAGCCGCGCGGTTGAACTGGACATCAAGGGCAAGAAGCGCGTCTTCGATGTCGACGATCCGGTGCTTCCGGACTGGATCGATGAAGAGGCGCTGGAATCGGGGGATTTTCCTTACAAGAAAAAGCTGAACGAGGAAGAATATCTCGAAGAGCTGGAAAAGCTGCAGATCGAACTGGTCAAAGTGCAGTTCTGGCTGCAGGCGACCGGCAAAAGGGTGATGGCGCTCTTTGAGGGCCGCGATGCGGCCGGCAAGGGCGGCGCCATCTCGGCCTCCTCCGCCCACATGAACCCGCGCCTTGCCCGCGTCGTCGCACTCGCCAAGCCGAATGATCGCGAACTCGGCCAATGGTATTTCCAGCGCTACATCGCCCAGTTTCCGACGGCCGGCGAGTTCGTTCTCTTTGACCGCTCCTGGTACAACCGCGCAGGTGTCGAACCGGTCATGGGGTTTTGCACGCCCAAGCAATACGAGGATTTTCTCAAGCAGGCGCCGCAGCTGGAAAAGATCATTGCCCACGAAGGCATTCACTTCTTCAAGTTCTATCTGGATATCGGCCGCGAGATGCAACTCAAGCGCTTCCACGACCGCAGGCACGATCCGCTGAAGGTATGGAAGCTTTCCTCGATGGATATCGCTGCGCTCACCAAATGGGACGACTACAGCGACAAACGCGAGCGGATGCTCAAGGAGACGCATACGGAATTTGCGCCCTGGACGGTCATCCGCGCCAACGACAAACGCCGCGCGCGGCTCAACCTCATCCGTCACATGCTGAAGAAAATGGATTACGACGGAAAGGACGACAAGGCGATCGGCGATCTCGACGACAAGATCATCGGCGCGGGATCCGGCTTTTTGAAATAAGGGTCACTGCCCCGGCAGGATGCGCACGGCGTAGAGGTTGATGCCTCGCGCTTTGCCGTCGACATCGCTGTTGATCATCAGCCTGCCATCGCCACTCGGCGCCAACGACCGGTCGAAGGTAACCTGAAGCAGGGCGTCGGACTTTTCGCGGGTGACGCTGAACCGATGGCGGGCGCAATTGCCGAGCGTCTGGAAATTGCATTCGACCATCACCTGCGTCGGCTCGTCGCTCGTCGATTGCAACGTGATCGCGATCGTCGAGGATTTGCCGGCGAGCTCTCGAAGTACGTCTTTCGGAACGCTGATGCCGATATTGCCATCGGCACCGTTGCTTTCCGAGATCAAGCGAACAGCCGGACCATCGTTTTCGGCGATGTTTTCCGTCCGTGCCCGCGGGCCGCTTTCGATCTTGGCAGCGTCCGAAGGCTCGAATATCTCGATCCATTCCGCAGAAAAGCGGTTCTGCGGGTCGATCGTGACCGGTTGATCGACATGCGGCGTCGTATTCGCAGCGCCTTCGTCCACACCGTCGAAGTCTTCCGGCTCGGTACTGGCAGGCGGATTGGCGACGCTGGTGTCGCGCTCGGCCGCCGTCAGGAAGAGGCCGGACTTATAAGCCCACCAGGCCCCCATGCCGATGAAGGCGATCAGCACGCACCAGACGAGCAGCCGCGAGAAGAATTTTCGCGGCTTGCGACGCTTTGCAGCCCCCTCGGGCCGGAAGTCCATATGAGCGGAGGGGCGGCTTTCGGGTGCAAGGGCTTCGCCGGTCTGAGCTGCAGCACCGCGATGATCGGACGTAGCGGCATGGACGTCATCAAGCCTCGACTCGTCGTAGGCAGGCCTTGCCGAATAGCCTCGTGTTTCACCGCCGACCTGAGGCGCGTCATGTTCAAAGCGCTCGTCGTGCCTGACCGGCGGCGGAATTTCGGCGACGGGCGGAACGGGCACTGCCGGTGGACCCTGGCGCGGATGCAGGCGCTCGCGTTCTTCGGCCTCGATCATGTGAATGGTCGTTTCGAGCCGATGACGATGATGCGCAATCGCTTCCCGGTCGGTGATATCCTGCTTGCGAAGGCCGGCCTCCAGCGCTTGGCGGGCCGATTGATAAATCCTTGCACGGACTTCCGGATTATCGCGATCGGAGTTGTTAAGCGCCGTTCTGATTGCCGTTTCTAATCCGCTCACATCCGATCCTTCATGCTGGCATCAGGCATCACTGAAATCTTTACAAATGCCTAACAAAACTCGGTAGCGTCAATGGCTGAAAACCGCAAGTCTTGCGTCTGGCAGCATTTCGCATCGCAGGCAATAAATATGCCCATTACCCCGCCCTTGCCCACTTATGTCGACAGCCAATCTCTGCGGAATCGACAGGTCGGCGCTCACGCACACTCTTTTCCTCGCTCATCAAGTCTGTTATCAAATTGACGTTTTCGTAAACGTCAATTGAATGGTGAATGCAATGTCCCTTCCCAAAATCCTCACGGAAAACCTGAGACTGCCGGTTCTTGCTTCACCGCTTTTTATCATCTCGCATCCGGCCCTGACGCTGGCGCAATGCAAGGCGGGCGTGATCGGCGCTTTTCCGGCACTAAATGCCCGGCCCGAAAGCCAGCTCGACGAATGGCTGGCAATGATCACCGAAGACATCGCGGCCTACAACGCCGCCAATCCAGACAGGCCGGCAGCTCCCTTTGCCGTCAATCAGATCGTCCACATGTCGAACAAGCGGCTGGAGCACGACTTGCGCCTCTGCGTCAAATACAAGGTGCCCATCGTGATCTCTTCGCTCGGTGCCGTGCCCGAAGTGAATGCGGCCGTACACTCCTATGGCGGCATTGTGCTCCACGATGTCATCAACAACCGCCACGCCAATTCGGCGATTAGGAAGGGTGCCGATGGACTGATTGCGGTAGCGGCGGGCGCCGGCGGGCATGCCGGCACGCTGTCGCCCTTCGCTCTGGTACAGGAAATCCGTGAATGGTTCGACGGGCCGCTGCTTTTGGCAGGCGCGATCGCCACCGGCGGCGCGATCCTTGCAGCACAGGCGATGGGCGCCGACATGGCCTATATCGGAACACCGTTCATCGCGACCGAGGAAGCGCGCGCCACCGACGCCTACAAGCAGGCAATCGTCGCGGGCGCTGCAAACGACATCGTCTATTCCAACTATTTCACCGGTGTGCACGGCAACTACCTGAAGCCATCGATCCAAGCCGTCGGCCTCGACCCGGACAACCTGCCGGTAGCGGACCCATCGAAGCTGGATTTCGAGCAGGCCGTCGGCGGCGCAAAGGCCTGGAAGGACGTCTGGGGGAGCGGCCAGGGCATCAGCGCGATCAAGGCGGTTGAGCCGGTCGCCAAGCTCGTCGACAGGCTGGAGGCCGAATTCCGCGCGGCGCGTGCGCGTCTCTCGCTCTGAGATGCATGATCGTCTTCAACGGGCGTCTTTTTTGCCAAAGGCACGACAGGGCGCTTGAAATCTTCAAACAATGCCTGTATCAGCGCCATGCAAATCGCGGGCCGCACGGTTCGGCCGCCAAGTTGCCGCTTTAGCTCAGTCGGTAGAGCACATCATTCGTAATGATGGGGTCACGTGTTCGAGTCACGTAAGCGGCACCATTTTCCTTAATAAAAACAATTAGCTACGCGGCATTGGCTGAAGGCATTTAGATGTCGAATTAGCCTGGGCACTGGGCGTGCGACCGTATTGATACCAACGGTAGGAGAGCTTGCAAGGATCCGCTTCAGCGCATCCACTCCCGCGAGCAAGCGACGCGACCTGTTTGATCGCCGTCCAGGGACCTGGCTAAAGCCTCTAATCGGACTGTACCGGTGCCAACAATCAGTCCGAATTCTGCCAGATGGCTTCGGATGGCATTAAAGGCCTTCGTTCTCTGCCGGATGAACAATGCACGCGTTTTGATCAAAGCGGTCAGCGCTTGCTGGTCAGCCGTTTTCACAGGCACAAGGCGCATTCCCTCTTGTCGTGCAGCAACGGCGATGGCCTCAGCGTCGGCCGCGTCCGTCTTGTCTCGTTTGACAAATGGCTTGACGTACTGACCGGGTAGGATGATGGCCCTATGCCCCAGTGCTTCGATTTCCCGCGCCCAGTAATGAGCACTGCCGCCTGCTTCCATTGCAACGGTGCATGGTGACAATTGCTGTAAGAACGGCTGCACTTCGCTGCGGCGGAGCCTCTTGTTGAAAAGCTTTTTGCCATCGGCGTCCAGACCGTGAACTTGGAAAACGTTCGTGGCTAAGTCCAATCTCCATTGTTTATCTCCTCATGTGGATGGACAGAGGAGCCATACGTCGACTTCGGTTTCGCAAGAATGAAAGGCATGCGAGGAACAATGCAGCCCCGGCGCCCGAAGCGATCCTCCGGTGATCCCTACCGAGCTCCGATTTAGCTTGTGGCGGTCTGGCTGGGCATCTCTCCTTAGTTCACCTCTACCTACACGACATCCTGAAGAAGATGTCTTGACTCTCATTTTGATGAGAACATAATAGGAACATAGCGCGTTGCGGCTGCGCCATCACGATACCTTTGAAACTGGAGAACGGATATGCTTCTACATCCGAACGATAAGCCGCGCCCTTTTGCGGAGGCGATCCATATTGACGATGACGACGACGATCAAGGCACGTATTGGACCCCCGCTGCACCAATGACGGTAAGCGAGGCTCATCCCAACTTGAAAGCTCAACTGCCGCCTCGGCTGGTTTTTCAGCGCATTCGCCTGATGACGGCCTGCGCCTACGACGTGGCCTCAGGCGGTCCTGTAGGCTATTTTGAAATCGCTCTCGATCCGGACAACGAGCGGGCGTGCGGAGTATTTAGGACGATATTCGAAGGCGAGGACATCACCAGCATGCCGGTGTGGTTCCCCTGCGAGAACGATGCGGAACTTGCTATTGATAAGGTCTTTCGGATTGCGCAGGCGGATGGCTGGGTTCTCTGATGCTGACCGGTCGGAAGGAAGACATCGACTACGAGGTTGAAGCCGCTCTCGCCTTTCACGACGACGATGCCAAGGCGACGATTGCAACGTTGCTGGCGGATAATCATCACTTGAGGCTGCAACTCGCATTGGCGGAAAAGGCGTTGAGCCGTGGCTTGGTCCGCGGCTGGCGCCCGAGTTTCGACCGGGACTAATGATGCCGGAAATGCACTACATGCGGAAGCTGTCCCGTTGGACGCTACTGGACGCTGCGGACGCCGGGCAGCTCCTTGTACGGCAATGTCCGGCCGGAGGTTCAGCCCACCTCTCAAGTGAGCCCGCGTGGCGCGAAGAAGCAGCGGATCGTCATATGCGGGGCGGACGTGCAGATGTGATACTGGCTGTCTTCGCTCTCCAAAACCCGGTTCTTCGGGATGAAGTATTTTGTCTTGGACCCGGTGCGGATGTTGAAGTTGCCGCCCTGCAGCGGCTCGACATAGCGCGGGCTGATGACCCGGCAGTCCTTGTTGTCGCAGCATTCGTAGCCGGTGACCGGATCATGGTGGCCGGAATACCAGTTATGGGCGACAGCGAGAGCGATGAGGACGAGCTTCATGTCTGCTTGACCTTCTCGGTGCCGAGGGCCCAACGCTCAACTTCGAAAAGACCCCACGGTATGACAATAGGGGACGTTTGCGAATGCTCCAAGCGTTGCCAATTAACGACGGACCGCGCGGCGCTCGCCAACGGCCTTCTGATACAGCCGCTCGATCTTGTGACCGGTCGACCAAAGCAGTTCGCGATCGATGCCTAGGAGCGGCGGTCGCGCAGACAGCGGCGGTCGCGCAGACAGCGACGGTCGTCGTTCCCGGCGAGGTCAGAACCTATGTTCTTGGGCAGAAATCGCCATCGGTCAAGTTTGAAGGTGAGGTTGCAGTCGGTACGGCGCTTCCTGACACGGTCGAGATCCACACGATCCCCGATCAGCCCGATTACGGTTATGTGATCGTCAACGAAAAGCGTGCTCGTCAATCCGAAGACCCGCGCGGTGATCGAGGTCGTCGAATAACTTGAAAGCACTGCGGGCCTGCCCCAGGCCCGCTAATTCCTCCCCATCAATCCACCTTCGTCCAAGGTCAAAGACAGAGGCTGACGTGAATATACGCCCGCAGTATTACACCAGACGCGACGGGGATGGTAGCTGGTCGATCGTCAATACCCAGACGCAAAAGGTCGCTGTCATCGCTGAAACACTGCCGCTAAGGCGCCTTGATGAATCCACCGCCATGGAGATTATCGATGCCTGAGAGAGAGGCATTCGGCTTCCGGAGAACCCGGCGCCTCCGCCGACAGCACAACGGCACGACGGCACGACGGCCTAAGCCGTTTTAACTAATTTGCTCTCGTTTGATCGTCTGTCATTCTGATTAGTGCGTGACGGAGGCGAACCCCTTCCCCTCTTTCACGCGGTTTGCAAAAAGGCTCGCGTTGTTCACCCAGCGCGAGCCTTTTATTGAAGCGGACGAGGAACATTCAAACCGCCTTGGACGTTCGGCGGAATGGATCGTGCGGCCAAGCTCTCCTGTAACCGTGCTTTAGCCCCTTGCACGCGGCTGTGCGATCCGCCACCAGCGGGCAATCGCCAGCCAATCGCCGGGTCATTTTTTGACATTATGTCAGTGAGAGCTTGCCTGTGGGAGCCGATCGCGTTCAGGTTCGCGACCGACAGCCGTGTCGTGCCGGTCCTTCGCGTTCATATATCCCACTAGGTCACTTGCAAGGCCAAACGATAAGCGAACTTGCATTGCGTCCTCCCATACCGCGACCTGGTCGTTTCTTCGATGATCTATGATACGGTAGGTTCCGTTGTTTTCCCGTTCAATTTCGTATCTCATCGCCGCGCCTATCTTGAGCTTCAGTCAAGCCGCATCCTAGCTGATTCGCAATTTTGTCACATTATGTCAGTTAGCAGAGTCTAATATCCCCTTTAGTTCACTCTTGGTTGCTTCTCGGTTCCCTTCATTACCTCTTTTGGTTGACCTGAACGGTCCCCTGCGCTGAACGACACCGATAGAAGGCACTCGAACGAAAATTCTTGGTCTTCAATGCCTCTTGATAGCCCGCTAGCCCCGCCCGGATCGCGCGACGCAGCCACGTGTAACGTGCAATGACCGTTGCACGGCTGCGCGGACCGCCATTCCCAGCGCCCCAAAATGATCGCCCCGATCCTTCTTATAGCATCCGCAAAGGTCACACCCATCGCCATGCCGCCGATCCCGATAACAGCGAGCGCGCCGATACCCATCAGCTTCCACCGCTTCACGTCGTCTGTTACAGGTCGCATCTCTGAAATGTCTTCCTGAACCGCCACGACAGTGCCCTCAACCTTGCCGACACGGTCGACCAGCATATCCATGCGCTGATGCATTAATCCACTCGTTGCGTCCGTCGTCGGCGATCGAGAGGATGTCATCGACAAGGCTGTCAGCTTGGGCTTCGCGCGCGCGGGCGTATTGGTCGCTAAACTCTTGATGCGCAGCCAGCCAGCGGAAAACCGTCGCCTTGTTCGGCATGGCTTCGTATTCGCAGATCGAACGTAGGCTTTCGCTTGACGCGGCCCAGCCCCACGGCACAATCGTTCATCGACGCGCTTGCAGGCAATCAGTCCGGATTTGTCTACACGAGCACAAACCCTGATGGCTCGCAAGTTCGAATGAGTGAAGGGCAAATCGTTGCGCATGTCCTTCAGGAACTAAGAGCGCAGGTGCAGCTTGTGATTGGAATGGCCGTTTTTCTTGATGATCTAGGCCTATTTCTATCTACAAACGGCATTGACCCATAAAAACAGCCTTACGACTTTTCCGCAGCAGGGCTTGAGGGAGCCGGGCCACTAAGCCCGGCTCACCTTATCGGGTATGCGGGGTCACTCCGCCTTGTCGAAAGTCAGGCGATAGACGCCGCCGATCTCGAACTGTTCGATGGCATCCGGATTCGTGACGGTCATGGAAAGCTCGCCCTGCGGCGTATACTTCGACCAGTCGCCGTTGCCTTCCGGTAGGCCCTGCAGATAGCCACCGAAGGCAGCAGCAAGCTTGATGTCGACGTTAACCTGATCGGCCTGACTGATGGTTCGGTGATTGATTTCCTTCACGTAGAACATTGCCTGTACGCTCATGCGTTTTCTCCTTATTTGCCGGAACCCGCCGGCGCGGATGGTGCTGGCCCCAGAACCGAAACAAACAGGCCCGCTGCGCGTTCTGTCATATAGGCGCTTTCGCTTACGGGGCGCCGGAAAGGAGGACATAATGTCTTCCGACATCTCCTACATGCCCTATGACCGTCGCGCAGAAACAGACGGAACGTGGACCGTTGTTGATGCCATTACTGGCCATCCTGCTAGGATCGGGTACAAGCAGTTGAACGACCTGACGGGTAAGGATGCCTCCGAATTCATGGACATCCTCAACCGGAATAAGGGTGGTTCGCCTTGGCGTCGTCTTCCGAGATATGCAATTCAGGGACTTCCAGACCAGATAAGCGGGATTGATCACGATCAGGCATAGCTCGCAGCATTTCTGCTGGAATGAAAAGCCCCCAAGTCGCTTTCATGCTGGTGATCACGCCGCAAGCAGTCGTGCAGCAACTGCTGGTGCCTTGGAAGCGGACCTTGCCGAAGCGTCAGGTCCTGCCGAAGGCAAAGCAAGGGTGAGGAGCGCCGCGAAGACCATGACGACGCCATAGGGTACCTTGCGGCTCGCCCGAATTTCCTCGATGCGCATAAAAAAGCCGAGATGCCTAAAGGGCAGCGGCACCGGCAGCCGCAGCATCAGCAGCGTTGCGACGCCGAGGACGAGGAGGAAGATCGAGAACGGCAGCATGCCATGCCAGCCGACGAAAAGGCCGATCGGCAGGAAGAGCTTGGCGTCACCGGCGCCGAACATCCGTAAAGCCCAGAGCACGACGCCGAGCGCGAACATCAGCAGGCCGGCACCGACATCGCCGCCGATCCCAGTAGAGGCAAACAGCGTCGCGCCGACATCCTGGGAGCCAAGCATCTCGGCCACGGCGCGCAGCGCATACAGGGCCACGAGCGCGAGGACGAGTGGGTTGGGGATTTTCCATGTTCGGAAATCGGTCCACCCGGCATAAAGAAAAAGCAATACTGAAAGCCACGTAGTAAAGCTGACTATTTGTATCATGCCACCTAACCCTATTGGCGAAGATAATCTACATAAATCCAGCTCTAAAGCCGATGCGGGCCGCGATGGAACGGTTTTAATGACGGGTTTTATCGAGTCGCATCTTAACCATAAACTATACACGTCGATTCGTATTCGATATCGCTAATTGACTAAATTAGAATTAACAGATTATTAATATATCTAGTCGGAGGGGTGGTCTCGACGGCAAGAGGCGGTGCCGGGGGAATGACGGCGAGCCAAGTAATCTGGAGGTAATTCTCGATGAAAGCACTTGTAAATAGCGTACGCGCTTTCGCGCGGGAAGAAGACGGCGTCGCACTGACTGAATATCTTATTCTGCTTGGCTTGCTGGTCGGCGGAGTTGTTGCATCAGTTGTCCTGATCGGCGAGGAACTCAACACGGCATGGGGATCATGGGCCACTTGGTTCCAAGCCCAAGACCTCGAAGCACCGGCTGCGGGCGGCGGCGGGACCGGGACCGGGACCGGGGGTTGATGCACCTCAGCTGCTTCCTGAGCAGCGTCCTTTGAGCTGAAGAGAGGGGTTTTGTTAACGCCTCTCTTCTAAATTAGCCATCTTAGATGGAAGTATCTCACCCAGTGTAGCGAGTAGCGGTGATGCGTTCTTCAACGATTTTCAGTCTCGTTATTGCTTTCGTGCTCGCAGGAGCAGCGGTCTTTGGAATGCGTGAGTATCTCGCCGATCAGCAGGCTCGGCTGCTGGCGATGGGCCGCACCAAGACGCAGGAAAAGTCATTGGTTGTCGCCGCCAAGCCGATGCGCTTCGGCGACCGGGTGCGCCCCGAAAATCTCAAGGCCATTGCCTGGCCCTCAAACGAAACACCCGCAGGCTCGTTCGCAAGCATCGATGCCGTAGTCGGCGACGATGCCCAGCCGCGCTATGCGATGGCGGCGATCGATCCGGGCGAGCCGGTGCTTTCCTCGAAAATCACCGGTGCCGGCGAGCGTGCCACGCTGTCGGCGGCGCTCGACCAGGGCATGAAGGCGGTTTCCATCCGCGTCAACGACGTGCTCGGCGTCGCGGGCTTCGTGCGGCCGTCGGATCGCGTCGATGTGCTTTTGACGCGGCTCGTGCGCAGCAAGGCCGGCAACGACCAGACCTTTGTCGACGTGCTGCTGCAGGGCGTCAAGGTGCTGGCCGTGGACCAGACCGCGGACGAGCGCAAGGACGAGCCTTCCGTGGTGAAAACCGTGACCTTCGAGGTGACGACCGACGAGGCACAGCGCCTCACGCTCGGCGCCACAATCGGCACGCTCTCGCTGGCACTCCGCAACATCGCCTCGTCCTCCGTCGAAGAGACCCGGCAGATCACCGTCGCCGACCTCGGTGGCGGGCCGATAGCGACCGAACTCGGCAAGGATCTGGCGAAGACGCCAGAGCGCGAAAAACAAGTCCAGATTGTCGAAAGCAAGGTCGAACCGGTATTGCCGATTGAGCCAAAGTGGGCAACTGTGGGCGTCTGGAACACGACGAAGCGCGAGGAGCACCGAGTCGGCCTGATCCAGTGACATCGATGCGGGATGCCCGCGACGCGAGCGCGGCGGCCGAATGAGGGGGGTAAAGGCAGGCATGTCGAGGTGTGGCAAGAAGGGAAATGCAAGGTCAAGAAGCCTTGCGGCACTAGTCGCAATTTTTTCGGCCTGTGTGTGCTGGGGGCCAGGTTTTAGCGGGCGCGCCGACGCACAGGAAAAGTTCGTGACGCTCGGCGGATCGGTCCAGCAGGTCACGCTGCCTCCAAACGAAACGCTGACGCTCAATACCGGCCAGACGTTCGGCGATCTCGTCATCGGCAGCGCCGATATGATCGACGTGGTGCCGCTGTCAGACCGGTCGCTGTTCATCCGCGCCAAGCAGATCGGCGCCACCAATATCTCGGTCTATGACGACAGCAAGAGACTGCTCGGCGTCATAGACGTCCGCGTCGCCAGCGATTTCAGCGAGGCGGCCTTCGCAATCCGCTCCGCCGCGCCCTCGGCTCAGGTCAGGGTTTTCAACTCGAACGATCGCATCCGCCTGACGGGCACCGTACGTGATGCCATGGAATTGCAGCGGGTGATTGAAATCGCCCAGTCCTATTCCGAGCGACCGGTGCTGAACCAGCTCAGGGTCAGCGACAGCCAGCAGGTGATGCTGGAAGTGCGTGTCATCGAGGCCTCGCGCCAGACGGGCCGCGACCTCGGGATTGGTTGGTCCGGACGGGGCAACAACGGCATCGGCAAGGCAACGACCAGCCAGGGCATCGGAGTGGAGGACGGCAGCCTCGTCCGCACCCTGCTCGACCCCAAGGGGGCGGCGACGGGTATGCAGCCCTTCGGCCAACTAATCGCCAAGGTCCTGGAAATCTCGGGCGGCCAAATTGACGTGGTGATCAACGCGCTCGAGCAGAAGGGTGTGGTGCGCCGACTGGCGCAGCCGAACCTGATCGCCATGAGTGGCTCGACGGCCAGCTTCCATGCAGGCGGCGAAGTGCCTATCCTGACCACGACGACCAACGGCGCGACCGTCGCCACCCAGACCGACTATCGCCCCTTCGGCGTGCGGCTGACTTTCAAGCCGGTGGTTCTCGATGACGGCCTCATCAACCTGCAGATCGAGCCGGAAGTCTCCGAGCTCGATACATCGATCAACGTCAACGGCAATCCGGGCTTCATCTCGCGCGCGGCCAGCACCACGGTGGCGCTGCGCAACGGGCAGAGCTTCGCAATGGCGGGGCTTTTGCAGTCGATCAATGCCAAGGACATCCAGCAATTGCCGGGTCTCGGGCAGATACCGATTCTCGGCGCGCTGTTCCGCTCGACGAGCTTCCAGAAAAAGGAATCTGACCTCGTCATCGTCGTCACCCCGCATATCGTGCGGCCGGCCTCGCCAGGCGAGGACCTCTACAGTCCGCTTGACCAGACACGTTCATCGAACGACGCTGAGCTGTTCGCGCTCGGTATACTGGAAGTGGACAAGGACATGCTGCGGCGCTTTCGCAACGGCGAAGGTGTGAAAGGCCCCTATGGCCATCGTCTCGATCTGGACCAGGGAGGCCAACTTGCTGTTGCAAAAAGATAAGCGCGTGCTTCTCGTCCTTATCGTCGCCAGCCTCGTTTCCGGCTGCGCCGACTACATGAACCATCGCGACTCGATCACCTTCGGGCTCGGGAACGCCGTGGAAGCCAACAAGGCCATCCATACGCAGGACCCGTTCCCGCCGCAAGCGCAGCGAACCCGTATCGCCAGCGACGGCAAGGTGATCCGCAGGGTGGTCACCGATTACCAGAACGGCGGGTCGGTTATCGTGCAGCCGGTTCCGGCCGCGGCGGCCAATGGCACGGCCGGTGGGGCAGCCCTCGGCAGGTAACTATCGAATGGCATGAACGGCGGCAGCGCCGGAAGGAAAAGACGCACAAAACACGGACGTCACGGCGATAGCGCCGCGATGGGGGTATGCCAATGCTTAGCAGGGTTATCCGACGGTTCTGGAATGATCATCATGGCTACGTCATCGCCTTGACGCTCATCGCCATGCCGCTGCTTCTCGGCTTTTCGCTGCTGGTCATCGATGTAGGCCGCAGCGGCAATCTGCATACCGACCTGCAGAGCGCCGTCGATGCGATGGCGCTCGCTGGAGCCCGCGAACTCGACGGCCGGGACGATGCAATCGACCGGGCAGACGCGGCGATCGAGAAAATTGCCAACAGTGCAGCTTTTTCCGGCGGCGGAAACGGCATGTCGCTCGGCTCGTACATAACGGTGAGCTATGATCCCGGAAACGATGCCGGGAGCACCGTTATTGTCAAATATCTCAAGAGCATACCGGATCAGGATGACGACGACATCGACCTTGACACGATGGAGGCGGAGAACTCCAACGAAGCCTCCTATGCCTGGGTGATCGCCAAAGAACAGGCGATGCAGACGATCTTCCCGATACCAGTCGGCTTCACGCGTGACACAGTGAATGTCTCGGCGGATGCCGTGGCGGTCTACCGGGTGAGCGCCTGCGACGTGACGCCGATGTTTATCTGCAATCCGTTCGAGCCGGTCGGGAACACGAGCGAGACGGCAAGCGAAGATGCGGCAGAGGCCTTACACACCAACTTTGCGGCCGGCAATCTCTATGGCGTGCAGATCGAGCTTCACAGCACCTCGGCGTCCAACCCCGGTCCTGGCAATTTCGGTTTTTTGCGAACCCCCTTGGGTAACGGGGCGTCCGAGCTGGCCGAGGCTCTTGCCACCGGCAATCCCGGTACCTGCTATACACGTGACAGCCTCGATACAGAGACCGGTGCAAAGGCGGGGCCGGTCGAAGACGGCGTGAATACGCGCTTCGGTTACTACTCCTCGTCGTTCAATAAAGTGAAGGGCGATTATCGTTATCGTCCAGCCCAAAACGTGCGCTCTGCTCAAACGATAACCGGAAAGGGTGGCAAGGGCGTCAAGGGATGCGATACGTACGATCCGGTAAAAGTGGGAGACATTGTCGGCGATCCCGCCCAGGCTTTGCCGCTAGGCTACGGAGCGGCCATGAACTCCCTCTCCGGCGGCAAGATCAGCAGCGGCAACAACTGGCAGTATTCGACATACTGGAACGTTGCTCAGGGAACGGCGGCTCCGTCAGCAAGCACGATCCTGAGCAGCCACTCCAGTTATCCGCAGCAGGCAGCCGGTACACCATCCCAGCCCTCCGCCTACGACGTCTACCGCTACGAACTCGCCAACCCGGCGCTCATCAGCCATGCCTCGGCAAACGGTGAGACGGGGACGCCTGCGACAGGCGGCCAGTGCTACAGCGGGCCCGACCTCGGAGACTATACGGCGGCCGAATATGGCGATCGCCGCGAGATCTTCTCGGCCATTGTAAACTGCGGCTACGAACAGTCTGTCGGCCATCTGAACGGCCATAAGGCCACCCGTGCGGTCGCCTTCGCCCGGATGTTCCTGACCAAGCCGGCGATCAAGGATGCCGGCGAGCGATACCTCTCGCTCGAAATGATCGACATAACCGGCAAGGGCGGACGCGGTACGCTCGATGAGTTCCTGCGCGAAGAAGCGGAACTAGTCCGATGATGATGGCGCTCCGCAATTTCGTCCGGCAAGGCCTTGGTCTCGAGTTCTGGTCAAGGCAGGAGGGAGCGGTACTGGCCGAAGCGCTGGTGGCGGTGCCCTTTGTGACGCTGTTCGCCGCCGGTATTCTCGAGTTCGGCAACATTTTCTGGGAGCGGATGCAGATCGACGCAGGCCTGCGCGATGCCGGGCGTTATTTGTCGCGCTGTCGGCCAGCGTCGGGAACCTATGCGCCGACATGCAATCAGACAACGGCGAAGACGATCGCCTTTTACGGAACGCAAACTCCTGCAGCGGACGCCAAACCCCGCGTGCCGGGTTGGAAGGACCCTGCGGACATCACCATCGCAGCGCCCGATGCCGATGGGAACATCACTATTTCTACCGCTCACCTCTACCAGACTTCGCCTCTGTTCGACTGGCTTGGAATCGATGCCATCACCATCAATTCCTTCCATGAAGAGAAGTACATCGGATGGTGACCTTTCGGACATTTGGGGCGTTCTGGCAAGATACCCGTGGCGTCAGCCTCACCGAGGGGCTGCTGACCTTTCCGATCGTTATGCTGGTGTTTGCCGCCTTCGTCGAGTTTGGCTATGCGATGGCGCAGTGGAACCAGACGGTCAAGGCACTGCAATATGGCGCCCGCCTGGCTGCAGTATCCGATCCGCTGACAACGAATTTCGGCGCCGTTTTCCCGATCGAAGCCGCCGATCCACTCGACAACGGCAAGGCCGCGCCGAACGATGCGGCGATTGCCTCAACCTGCGGACCGGCTCTTGCGAACTGCACGGCGGCATTGAACCGGATCGTCTTAGGGAGCGATGGATTCTGTAGCGTGCCGGGTGATCCCCACCCTGGCATTTGCGACTTCAACTGGCGGATCCAGCCGCAGAATCTGATGGTGACCTACCAGCGCTCGGGACTCGGCTACTGGGGCCGGCCGGACGGGCCGGTGCTGACGATGCGGCTGGAGGTGCGCGACGTCACCTTCGATCTGCCAATCCTCGGGGCACTGCTCGGGATCAACGACATCGTCATTCCAGCCCATCCGGTGACGATCACCACGGAAGACCTCAAGACTTGTTCGACCTGCTGACTCCTTGAATATTGCGTAGGAAAGCGAAAATGACAGCTCACATCAACATTGCCGCATCCACCAAGATATTGGTCCTTTCCGACGATGCTGCGGCCGCAAGCCTCATGCTCGATGTGTTCGGTGCACTGTCGCGTTACGATGTACGCCATGTGGCACTGAAGGCGCTTGGTGAAAAAGGCCGGTTCGATTCGACGCAGTTCGACCTGATCGTTCTCGACGTCGACGACGGCGAATCACTTCACCGTCCGGAACTTTTTGCGTTCCGCACCAGCCATCGGGACATTCCGCTCGTTGTCGTTTCCGAAGATCTACCCGACGACATGCTGCGGCTGCTCTTTCGCCTGAACGGCAATGACTGGTTGAAGAAACCCCTCGAGCGCCGCGCGTTGATCGACATGATCTCGACCCACGCTCCCGGCACCGGGGCAAGCGACAGCCGGGTCCATGCCGTGGTTTCGGCCGTGGGCGGTGCGGGTGCCAGCGTGATCGCTTCGTCGCTGGCGCATGTGCTTGCCCAGCCGACCAAGAATTACGCGCCGCGGGTCAATCTGTTCGACATGGATTTTTCATCGGGGTCGCTCGGCTATTATCTTAACCTTGTCAATGACTACGACCTGAAGCCGGTCATCGCCAATCCTTCCCGGGTCGATCTGGAATTCATCGATCTGGTCCGCAAGCGCCATTCGGGCGGCTTTTCGCTGCTGTCCTTCAAGCAGCCGTCCGTCCTTCTGACGCCGCGGGGCTCCGAACTGGTGCTGCGGATGCTGGACGTAGCCGCCTTCGAAAGCGATCACACCGTCATCGACGTTCCCTACTACGATACGCCGTGGAAGAACGATGTGCTCAGTTCGGTCAACAGCGTCTGCATCGTGACCGAAATGACGATTCCCGCGCTTTCGCAAGCCAAGGACCTGTTCACCAATCTGGTGCGGCTGCGCGGCAATTCGGATCAGATATTCATCGTCATCAACAAATACCGCACCAAGCTTTTCGGCCTCGGCGTGCGCCGGCAGCAAACGGACAAGATATTCAGGGAGATCCCCACTCACGTGATCGTGGATGATTGGGATACCCTAAGTGAGGCGGTCAACCGCGGAGTGCTGCCGGTGGAAGTGAATTCCCGAGCGCGCTTCTGCAGGGCGGTCGGCAAGCTCGGAGCACTGGTGCGATGAAGGTGATCGACCGTCGGCGCATAAGGGCCCGCGCCGCCATTCTTGGTCTTGCGGTTTTCGCGATAGCTGTCGCGGATGCCGCGGCAGGCGGGCTTGTGCCGCGAAGCCTCGGACCGAGGACAGGCGCCATGGTCACCATCGAGCAAAGCTACGCAGCAGGGACGATCGTCATTGTCAGCGGGAACCAGACGCTCGACCTCGTCGTCTCCGGAAATCGGGCGATCCGCTATAAAATCGGTGTCGGTCGCGACGGATTTCGCTGGAGCGGCGTCGTGAAGGTCGGGCGCAAATCAGAGTGGCCCGACTGGCGGCCACCGGCCGAGATGAAGGCGCGCTCGCCGCAACTTCCGGACCTTGTACCTCCAGGTCCGTTTAATCCCTTGGGCGCCCGCGGAATCTATCTCTACAAGGGCAACACCGACACGCTTTACCGAATTCATGGAACGAACGAGCAGTCGACGGTCGGCGGTTTCGCCTCGTCGGGCTGCTTCCGCATGAGCAACGCCGATGTCATCGATCTCTATGAGCGAGTGAAGATCGGTTCCACGGTCATTGTAAAATAGTCGAGGGTGAAAGGCATGACGAACGGAATCATCGGGCGTTTCTACAAGCAGCGGGAACCGGAAAAGCGGGAGCATCCGGAGGCGATCGAACTGTCTCTAGCCGGCGCGGTTCCGCTCGCCCCAGCCCGGCAATCCCCGTCCGGCGAAGCGCCGGTGTCTGTCGAAGAAGCTCCGCTCGGGCCGGATATGGTGTCGGAGCGGGTCAATCTGCATCGCTACCTGCTCGATCGTATCAACCTGGGCATTCTCGATACGCTCGACAACGAGGAGATTGCAACTGAGATCAGGCCACTGGTTAAGGACTATATCCGGCGTAACAACTTTCCGCTCAATGCTAAGGAAATCAATGATCTGATCCGCGATATCACCGACGAGATGCTCGGGCTGGGACCGATCGAGCCGCTACTGACCGACGACACGATTGCCGACATTCTCATCAACGGCCACGACAGCGTCTATGTGGAGCGGGGCGGCAGGCTCGAAAGCACCGCCGTGCGCTTCAAGGACGAGGACCATCTGTTGCGGGTGATCAACAAGATCGTCTCGGCGGTCGGCCGCCGCGTCGACGAATCGACGCCTATGGTCGATGCACGACTCAAGGATGGCTCGCGTGTTAACGTCGCCATTAGGCCAATCTCGGTCGACGGACCGCTCGTTTCCATTAGAAAATTCACCCGAAAGCCGCTGACGATGGAGCGCCTCGTGGAATATGGCGCCATGGCCAATGCGATGCGCGTCCTTCTTAGCGCCGCAGTCAGGGGCAAGGTGTCCATGGTCATTTCGGGCGGCACAGGTTCGGGCAAGACCACCTTGCTCAACGCGCTTTCGTCGCAAATTTCTCCGAAGGAGCGTCTGATCACCATCGAGGACGCAGCCGAACTTCAGTTGCAGCAGCCACATGTCGGCCGGCTGGAAACTCGGCCGCCGACGCTCGACGGGCGCAACGAAATTCGTCAGCGCGAACTTTTGAAAAACGCACTGCGCATGCGCCCGGACCGCATCATCGTCGGCGAAGTGCGCGGCGATGAGGCCTTCGACATGCTGCAGGCGATGAATACCGGTCATGAAGGGTCGATGACGACCATTCACGCCAACACGCCCCGCGACGCCGTCGGCCGGCTTGAACAGATGGTCGGCATGGCAGGGATGCCGATGTCGCAGCTGAGCATTCGCTCGCAGATCTCGTCCGCCATCACGATTATCGTGCAGGTTCAGCGCTTGAGCGACGGCAGCCGCAAGATCGTCTCGATTTCCGAGATCACCGGCATGGAGGGTGAAGTCGTGCAGATGCAGGAGATCATGAAATTCAAGAAGACCGGCACCGACGACGACGGGCGGATCCGCGGGGAATTCCGCGCCACGGGCATCCGGCCGCGCTTCATCGAGGAATTTGCCGAACTCGGAATCGAGATTCCTGCGATGATCTTCGATCCCGGCAAACCGCTGCAATCGGGGCCTCTTGAACCATGAACCTGATCCTGCTTTACGCGGCCGTATTCATCGCGGCCCTTGTTGCTGTCGAAGCGATCATGCGCGGCTACTTCAGGACGTCCGAGCGTCACCGCGCTGTAAACCATCGGCTGAGCCTGCTCAATGTCAGCGACGATCATCGTAAGACCTACCGCGACATGCTGAAGGAGCGCGGTGCCGACGGTAGCTGGCGGCAAGTCCCCTTGGTGCAGCGAATGCGGCAGTTTTACGTCCAGTCTGGCATCAAGTTCGATGCCAGGCGATTTGGCCTCTTCGCGATCGCCGGCGCAGCTTTAGTATGGCTGATCGTTCAGTTTCTGGTGCCGAGCAATCTGGTCAGGGTACCGGTCTTTCTCCTGATCTGCCTTCTCATCCCTGTGCTCGTCGTCTGGCGCACCCGGGCAAGCCGCATGCGAAAATTCGCACTGAAGCTTCCCGAAGCGCTCGATGTCGCCAACCGCAGCCTGGCCGCCGGCCACCCGCTGCCTGCAGCGATTGCTCTGGTGGCGCGCGAGATGCCTGATCCGATCGGTAGCGAGTTCGGCCTCCTCTCGGACGAACTCACCTATGGCGTGACGCTCGACGACGCCCTCATAAACCTGGCCGACCGGGTGGGCGTCGAGGATCTAAACCTGCTCGCAATATCGCTGAGTGTACAGGCCGGAACCGGCGGGAATCTCGTCGAAATCCTGCAGAACCTTTCGAAGACACTGCGCGACCGGACGATGCTGAAAGCAAAGGTCAAGGCAATCTCCTCGGAAGGGCGCATCACGGCGATCTTCATGTCGATGTACCCGTTTCTGCTCTACGGGATGATCAAGGCGCTGTCGCCGACCTACTTCGATCCCCTCTGGGAAAGCGGCCACGGAACCACCGTGGTATGCGTGCTGCTGGCCCTCATGGCGGTCGGCAATGTCATTCTCTACAAGCTGGTCAACTTCGAGTACTGAGGCCGTCATGTCGAGTGAATATGGAATTTACTTCATCGTCTTCTTTTCAGTGCTGATATTTGCAGCAGCGGCATCGGAACTGGTTTTTCGCCGGCGCGAGGTCGGGGCGCGGCTGTCGGAGGCCACGACGGCGACAGGTGGGGAATTTCAACTTGGCGATACGACCATTGCCGATCTCGGCGAGGCGGAAAACCGCCTGATCCGTCGCTATTTCGAGATTACCCGGCGTGATACGAATCAGAACTCCACCCAGAACCGGCTGATTCGCGCGGGATTTTTCGATGCCAGTGCAGTGACCATCTTCCAGGTGGTTCGCGCGCTGATCTGTATCGGCGTGTTTGTCGCGGCGGTCTGGACGTTCAATCGCTTCGTGCCCGAGATGTCGCGGATCGCAACGCTGATCATCGCCATGTTTGCCGCCGGCGTGACCTTTATTCTAGTCAACATCTATATCGACCGGCGCGGCGGCGCCAAGGAGCGGGAGTATCGCCGGCTCTTTCCCGACTTCATGGACATGCTGATCGTCTGCCTCGATGCAGGGATGAGCATTGAGGCAGCGGCCAACCGCGTTGCCCGGGAGTTCGTCGACAAGCAGCAGGACTTCGGCCTGCATCTCTCGATCATGATGCTGGAAGTGCGCGGCGGGCGCCGCTTGCGCGATGCATTGGCCAATCTTGCGACACGATTGCGGATAGATGAGGCGCGGGCGCTTTCCGTACTGTTCCGCCAATCGGAGGAACTTGGAACGAGCGTTACGCAGACGCTGCGGGTCTACAGCAAGGAAATGCGCGATCTTCGCATCGTGCGGGCCGAGGAAAAGGCCAACGCCCTGCCGATCAAAATGCTGCTGCCGCTCGGAGCCTTCCTGTTTCCGGTGAGCCTGATCATCGTGCTCGTGCCCATTGTCATCCGTGTCGTCAGTATTCTCGTCGGCTTGAAACCCGGCGGTTGAACCAAGCGAGGTCCGTATGCAGTATTCGCCCGAACAGAATCGTCAAGATGTCGTAATACCCATCGATCCACGGATGCCGATGGCACCGGCAAGCCTAGAGGAGACTGGCCTGGAATCGTCGTTCCTGCTCAGGCTGGCGGCAAAATGTGCGGCCGAGCAGGATACAATCACGGCATCTCACCTGACCGACCGCATGAAATTGCCGAAAGTGCTGGCCAATATCCTGATCAAGGAACTTGTGAAGCTCGCATTCCTGGAGGCTCGTGGCCTGGCTGGCGAGGATGTGAGATCCGACATTCGCTATACGCTTTCGACCAATGGCTTCGAATATGCCCGCGCGGCGTCGCGTCAATCCCAGTATGTGGGGCCGGCGCCGGTATCGCTGGACGCTTTCTGCCGACAAGTGGGGTTGCAGTCGATCCATGACGAGCGCGTGACCCCAGAGCGGCTGATCGAGAGCCTTGAAGGGCTAGTCCTTTCTGATTCGCTGGTCGAAAAGCTCGGTCCGGCCATGAACTCGGGTCGCTCCATCCTGCTTTACGGACCGCCCGGAAACGGAAAGACGAGCATTGCCGAGCGGACGTCGCAACTATTTCGCCAAACGATCTTTGTACCCCATGCCATCGAGGTTGGCGGCCATGTCATCAGTTTCTTTGACGAAGCTGTGCATCAACCCGTAGCCGGGGTCGACGCAAAACCCTATCCGAAGGCCGATCAGCGATGGATCGAATGCCGTCGTCCTGTAGTCAAGACCGGCGGGGAATTAACCCTCGATCTGCTCGACCTCACCTTCAACGAAGGACCAAATGTCTACGAAGCGCCGGTGCATCTGAAGGCATCCGGCGGCGTTTTCATCATCGACGACTTCGGGCGCCAGCAGGTGGCGCCGCAATCGCTTATCAATCGCTGGATCGTGCCCCTCGAACGCGGATACGACTTCCTGACGCTGCACACCGGCAAGAAATTCAAGGTTCCATTCGACGAGTTGGTCGTCTTCTCGACGAATATCGCCCCGAAGGATCTTTCCGACGAGGCTGGCCTGAGACGCCTGAAGTACAAGATCTTCGTAAATAACCCGTCGCGCGACGAATACATCCAAATTTGCAAGTCGTATGCCGCCGGTGCCGCGATCGATGTCAGTGATATTGATTTGAATCTCTTTTTTGATCGCAAGTACCATGGCACCATGCTCGCGTCCTGCTATCATCCGAAGTATCTTCTCGATTTTGTCGGGTCTTACTGCGAATTCAATGGAATGCCGAAGGTCGCGTCGCTGGATATGCTGGAGCGGGCCTGGGAAGGCGTATTCACTCTGGAATAAGTTGCCAGCGTTATTAAGGAATACCTGAAACAATGACGTGATGACGTGCGGTGGAGGAAAGCGAATGACCAGCATCCCGAATCTCGACGCCGAAGCGGATGGCGCAAAACAGCGCGGTATCAGAACGACCGGAGAGCAGAGGCACCCGAGAAATGCGCCGCTCATCGCCATGGTCGTGATGCTTCTGCCGATCAACGCAGGCATTCTGATCTATACTGCCAAGAACGCAGCGGATTTGCGCGAGAGCCGCGAGACGATTGTCGCGCTCAAGAGGTCGATCGATGGCCTGAAAGCGCAGGTAGACAAGCAGGGGCGCATTTTTGCCGGAAATGCAAAGGCTGATGAAGTGGCAGTCATCCGGCAGCAGACGGAAAGCTTGCAAAAGACGATTTTCACAATGAATGAACGGATGCGCTCTGGTTCGTTTGCCTCGCGCGCTGGCGGAGCTTTGGTGCTGAGTGCGCCTGGCAAGGAGCCGACACAATATTTCGCGCCATCAACCGCTGCCCCGCCAGCTGGAAATCAGGCTCCGGATGAAAGTTTTACGTCCATCGATGCTAAAGGCGTCGCGGTCGACGACCTGCCGCGCTACGAACGAACGGTCTCACCGGAAGGGAAGCTTATACTCCGGAAGGTGCAGTAAACCGCGACTTCCCCGAAATCTCCAACGCAAACCGCCCGGCGACGAAAGAATCGTTGTGGTATCGTGTCGGCCCATAGCGGCTACGACGCCAAGCTGCCGTCGGCAGAGTCTCAACTGGGAGCCCAGAAAGCCTACCTCCGTTGTGCGAAATTCACGCTGTTCTTCAACAATTCGAGGTTCCGGGCGGTCACCTCGTTTGCGGGATCGAGCTCGTAGGCTTTCAGAAAGTACCGTCTGGCATTGGGAAGGTCGCCGCGCAAGAGGTGCGAGTACCCGATGTTGTTGTAGTAGACCGGGGTTTTGCCGATCATCCTCGCGAGTTCCCGGTAAGCGCGGTCGGAGGTATCGAAGCGGCCAACCATGTCCGCAGAGGCCGCAAAGCCGAGCCAGGCGGCCGGATCTTCCGGAAAGACGTTAACCGCGCGCTTGTAAATGGCGTATGATTTTCCGTAGTTCTTTTCCTGGAACTGCAGCTTGCCAGTAGTGATCAGTTCATCATTCTTGTAAAAGGCGACGGCTGAATCATCCTCGACGGTCTTCGCACTATCGCCATAAGCAGCCAGATTATCAAAGCCGGACGACTGGCACCCGACCAGGCTCGCTCCACTCGCAAGCAAGAATGCAATGCACCTAATCCGAGCTCTAATCTGCAACATCTGCAATTTGATCCCCCGATTTTTCAGGCATCCTAGCCAAGCAGTCGGATGTGTCCACGGAAAATCTTCTTGAAAAAAAGCTAATAACTCAATAATTTAGGTAAATAGTCGCAAAATAGCGACAAATGCGCAGCCCGCTGCGAGGCAAAACAAGCGAGTTTTTGGAAGCGCACGATTCGAAAGACGCGCTTCGCAGATTGTGATTCGTAGAGTAAAAATTTATCAAACGTCACCTATATTGTTCCTGTCGGTCGTAGCGTGACCGTAACCCAAAGGATGAATAGTCATATGCGGACCGCTCTGTTCACGCTGGCGCGACTGGGGCCATCCCTGGCTTATGCGACAGCGGCGGTCTTCCTCATCAGCATGCTGCTGTTGGATTACTCTCCCTCAAGCGCATCCGCGTGGTGGCTTTATATGACGATACTTCCGGTCATGCGCGAGCCCATCTACTTGCTTTTTGCGGTACCTGGAGTGGGAATTTGGATCGCTACGGCGCTATTGATGCTTGCGTCACTTTTCGGGATACAACTCGCCTTGCAGCCACAACGATACCTGCGGTCAGGTTTCATCCATGCACATGTCGCGCTGATCGCGACCGGGCTGACTATGGGGCGGGCGGCCGTAGCGCAAGCCGGCACCTCCAGCTTTTCATTGCCGCAATTGCTGCGCGGCGACTGGTCGTTCCTGCCGCTATCTTATTCACCGCTCGGGACGTTTCTTTTTGTTCTCGCGCTATCGGCTTGCATTTGCTGCCATCTCAGGATCCTCAAACGTATATCGGTCGGGTGAAGAATAGGCGGATTGGCCGCCCTCATAGGCGTCATGCCCGCGCCGTTGGCCCAATGCAGCGCCTCCATTTGTTCGCGAATGCGCTCTGTTCCTCGCCGCGTTTCGGGCGTCGCCAGTCAAGGACCTCCCGTTGTCATTGCGCGATGGCGAAGGCGGCGGCATTCCTTGAAGGTCTTGCCTGAACCGCACGGGCATAGATCGCCGCTGCGGCGCTGCAGGCGGCCGATCAGCGGGAGCGTCGCTGCAGAAGGCAGCAGGGCTGCGGCAAGGGCTATGAGCTTGGCCGAGATGCCCGGGACCACAAGGCGGCGGCCGGATTTGAAGCCGCGCCAGGCGCGTTCGGCCACATAGTCCGAATCGAGCTTCGGCAAGATCTTGAATAGCGTTGCCCGGCTGGCGCCGGACTTTTCGAGGAACTCGGTCGACACCGGTCCGGGAGCGACGCATGTGACCGTCACGCCCGTGCCTCGCAATTCCTGATGGAGCGCTTCCGAAAAGAAGCGCACGAAAGCTTTGCTCGCATAATACAGGGCCATATTCGGCCCGGGCGCGAAACCGGCGATGGAACCGAGATTGAGCACACCACCGCGTCCGCGCGCCGCCATTGCGGGCAGAAAGCTCAAGGTCAGGTCGCCGAGGGCGCGTATATTGAGATCGATGATGCCAAGCTGGTCCTTAATCGGCAGGAGTGTTGCCGCACCGCGCAATCCGTATCCGGCGCTGTTGACCAGGACGTCGCAGAACAACCCGTTTGCAGACAGGAAGTCCTGCAAACGCGCCGAGGCATCGGCCACAAGGAGATCCAGTTCCAGCGTGAATGCCTCGCCGCCCGCCGCCTGCACGTCTGCCGCGGCAGCAGCCAGACCTTCAGGCGATCGCGCAACGAGCACAACGACGGCCCCATGCTCCCGGGCAGCGACTTTGGCAACTGCCCTGCCGATGCCGCGCGAGGCACCGACCACGACGGCGGCCGGACGAAACTCACTCTGCATGATCATATTGCCGTCCCTGAAGCCGCCGTATCGGGGGCGGCGGCAACACCCTGTGGGGCGAGTGGGGCGATGCTCTTTACTTCGCTGGCGACTTCGCCGTTCAATATTTTTTCGAATCGCTCCAGCGCCCGTGCGACATTGGCACCGTCCATGACCCTGTGATCGTAGTGGATCCGGACCGTGACCGATCCGTCTGCCGAGATCGGGCCGTAGTTGAAGAGCGTGGTCAATGGCGAAAGGGGATTGAGTGACTCTGCCCCGAGACCGGAATAGACCGACAGCTGGAAAGTGCCGAACCGGCGAGCACGCTGCCGCCCGATATTCAGCCCGAGCCACATCAACAGCCACCTCAAAGGCGCCGGCGCACGGGCAAACTTCAATGCACGCCGGAACTCCTTGATTTCCAGGACCGGGCGCGAGCGCGCCGCCTGGATCAGGGCCTCGAGTTCGGCGATCGGCCGCCGCTCGGGGGCCTTGATGGAGCTCAGCAAGACGACCCGCTCGCCGCCATATTCGCGCTCGTGGGCAATCGAGGCCACGCTTTCGGGATATTCATAGAGCTGAGCTCTCGGGAACTTGATGTAAGCGCGCCTAAGGTCCGGTGTCTCCCGGGAGAGAAGCGCGTATCCTTTCAAGAAGAGTACGGTCCAGGAGGGCCTGCTTGGCTGGGTCAGTCTGGCCCTCTGGAGCGGGCCGAGATTCATCTGCCGCTGCACAGTGACCCGCGGCACTCCGATCGAGAACCGCATCAGATCCCCGACAAGGCGCCGTGCCGCAGAAAGCTTGATGGTCCGGCCTCGCATCATGCCTCCTCTAATAAAGATAGGGAATAATTCGCTTGGTCCTGTCCATATAGGCGCGATATTGCGCGCCGAAAATCTCCAGCATCATACGCTCTTCCTTGTCCACCCGTAGAAAAAAGAGGATTGCGAAGCCGATCAGACCAGCAAGCCCCACGATCCAGTTCGACAGCAGAAAGGCCTGGCCGAGGCCCATCAGCAGGAAAGACGTGTACATGGGATGGCGGACGAAAGCGTAGGGGCCACTGCAAATCAGCTGATGCTGGTCGCGAATCTCCAACGTGATGGACCAGTTGCGGCCGAGTTCCTTGTGGGTTCTGCGAAAGACCCACATGGCGGCGGCAAAGAGCACCACTCCGATGGCCACCGCCCAGGCGCGGGCCGGATAATCGGCGTCTTGCGGCATGCCGGTGGCGACATAGAACCCCGGCACGACCGCAAGACCCAGTAGCGCCGACGCAAGCCCGATCTTCTCGATTTGAGAACGGCGGTGACTGACGACACGCACGCGCTTGGCGCGGCGCTCGAAAGGATATCGGATGATATACCAGGCAACGACGCCGAGCACCCACAGGATCTTGCCGACAACAGCTATGCTCAATTTAAGTCTCCAGAGCCCTTCTGCGTCCTGCAACCGACTGGATGGAGAAGCGGTATAGCAGCTCGCCCGCCTCGCATTCAGGTGTTCATTTCTCGAAGCTGCGTCACGAATTGTTGCGGGCGGAGCCAGATGCTGGGTGCCTTATAGCCCATCGAGCGAGCGATTTCTGCTACGAAAGCGTTGCAGTTATAAACCGAAGCCTGCCAAAACTTGGTTTTGGCCTTCAGCTTGCGTATGAAGGCGACGGTCTCGTCGTATTCCGATGGAGTGAGAAGGACGCGCCAGCTTGCCGATCTGTAGGCCTCCTCCAGGTCGCCGTCACTGGCCCCGGTTTCGGCCGGTACGGGCAGGAAGTGGCCGAGAACATAGGGGGCTGTATCATTGGTCGCAGGAGCAAGCCCCGCGACCTCCGGATTGACCATCCCGCCAGCTTTGTTCAACCGCCCGAAAATCACGTAGGTGTGGCCGTAGCTCAGCGCGTAGCGCGAGCGAAATTCGATAAAGTACTGGCCATCTCTTTTTTGCGATGATTCGCCAACAGCCCCGCCCCGCGCATCCGAAACGAATCGCGGCTGGGGTGGCTTGTCTTCTGTCTGGCATGATGTGAGCGCGAGAGCGAATAGAATTACAAGTGATAGACGGCCCTTTGCAAGCGTCATCGCTACACTTCATCTCCCGGTATCAAGTGAGCATCGACACATGCCCTGCTTGACGCCATTCTCTGCGCTGCAAGCTGAAAGGCAGGTCCAGCTCGGACTGCACGATGTTGGGAAGGGCCACGAATGCCCCCTCCCATTCAGCAACAGTTAGTTGCTACTTATATACGGGTGCCGGTTCCGCTGCTACGGGCGGCGGGGCCTTCCCCTTGCCCTTACCGATCGCCCCGCAAGCGCTCAGGCTTGCAACGGAAAACAACGCAACTAGGCACATGATCAGAATTCTGCTCATCAGTAGTCCTCTCCTTAGCACGGAATAGGTTATCGAAGGCAACGCTTCTACTAATAGCCGCAAAATACGCCTAAGCCAAGTGCAGAAAGGACACACCTTGCCTCTGTGCGGCCTCGGGTGCCTCATAATGCCTAACAGACCGTGGCGTTATCGTTGCAAAATGTAAGCATCATATGACCAATACTGGCGTTCCCACCGGAGCCCTGCTGTAGAGGTCGACGATGTCCTCATTGGTCAAACGAATGCATCCATTGGAAACTGCCTGCCCTATCAACCAGGGCTCGTTCGTTCCATGCAGCCGGAACAGGGTGTCCTGTCCGCCCCTGTAGAGATAAAGGGCAGCGGCGCCAAGCGGATTGTGGGGTCCGCCTGAAACACCGCCCGCATACTGCGCCAAGTGCGGCTTGCGCCGTATCATGCTCGCTGTAGGCATCCACGAGGGCCATTCCGCCTTCCGACCGATGGTCGCCCTTCCCTTGAGCGTCAGTCCCTCCTCGCCGACTGCAACGCCATAGCGCAGCGCCTCGCCTCCGCCTTCGACCAGATAAAGGTAACGCTCGTAGGTGTTGACCACGATCGTTCCAGGCGGCTCGCTTCCGTCATATGGAACGCGCCGCCGCCGGTAGCGAGAGCTGATTCGCGGCGTCGACGAAAACATCGACCCCACCTGCCATCCCGTCGTTGAAGCGCATCCAGATACCATCAACGCCAGACTGCCCAGCAGGAGCCCCCGGCGCGCAACGTGTTTTTTTTCCATCTCTACCTGCTAAGCAATCGATCGACCCTATTCTTCGTCTTAACATCCCGGCGCCAACCGGCCAAGCCTCGCGTCAAAGGTCAAAGGTCAAATGCTCTCGTTCACTTGAACCCGCGTTGCCGAGCGGGACCATGAAGGGTGAAGGGCAGCAGAACCAGCGGCCGCCGTTGCTTACGGCTATGAAAGGTCTTGCATCAATGGCATGCCTCTGCTCGACTAGAGGCAGGGGCAATGAGGAGGGACATGATGACGACGCCTGACTTTACGGGGAAAGTCGCGCTCGTAACCGGCGGAGGGTCCGGTATAGGTGCAGCCATTTGCCGGCAGCTCGCTGACGAGGGAGCAGAGGTGGTCATTGCCGATCTCGATGCTGACGCCGCACGCAACCTTGCCGCGGAGATCCGTTCAAAGGGCGGGCGGGCGCGGGACTTTGCGGTCGATGTCACGGATGCCGGTGCGGTGGAAAAGCTGATAGGCTACACTGTCGAGACATGCGGCGGCCTGCATCTGGCGGTTAACAACGCAGGCATAGACGGCCCCCGAAAGGCGACGGCAGACTACCCGCTCGACAATTGGCACAACCTGATGAACGTCAACCTGAACGGCGTTTTCTACTGCATGAAGCATGAGATTGCCGCCATGCTGCAACGCGGCGGCGGGGCCATCGTCAACATGTCTTCCGCCCTCGGTTCGGTTGGCTTGCCCTTTACAGCAGCCTATACGGCCGCCAAGCACGGGGTTGTCGGCCTGACCAAGGTTGCCGCAATCGAATATGCGAGACTGGGCATCCGCATCAATGCCGTCGGCCCCGGCTGGATCGAAACACCGCTTTTGACTGAGCATCTGGCGATTGCGGGAAGCCGGCGCATGGAAGCGCTTCAGCCGATGGGCAGGCGCGGCAGGCCGGAGGAGGTCGCAGCCCTCGTGTGCTTCCTTCTGTCCGAACAAGCAAGCTTCATCACTGGAAGTTATCATCTGGTGGACGGGGCATATACCGCCCATTAGATCCACACGCCCACTGCGGCTGCCTAAGCTTCAGGCGGCTCGCCAGGATTCTGCGGCAGCGACTGAAGAAGGGTCTGGCGCGCAGAACGCAGATGCAGGCGGCACGAGAAGTCGATTGCCGCCTGATCGCGTGATTCCAGCGCCGCGATGTAATCGAGATGTTCGTGAATGGCGCGTTCGTTGCGCTGGCGCGCGAACGCCTTGTTCCACTGGTAGTGATAGTGGAAGATGATTGCGATCGCATCGTAAAAGTCCGCGATGAACCGGTTTTTCGCGGCGCCGTGGATCAAGAGATGGAAGCGCTCGTCAAGGGCTGAGAATTCCTTGTAGCGCGCATCGAAATCGTTGAGCATCGCATGATGCTCGGCCTTGATATCGGCCAGCGCCGCCCAGGCTTCGCTTTCAGGCGGCAGCTTGCCGAATTCGGTGGCCGAATGGAGCTCGAACATTTCGCGGACATCCGCGAGCTCCAGTGCGAATTCGCGGGTGAAGCCTTTCAGGATCCAGTGGCTGTTCGGCCGCTTTTCGATGAGGCCGAAGCGCGAGAAACGGATGAGAAATTCGCGGACGCTGGTCGTACCGGTGCCGATCTCTCGAGCCAGCTCCAGCTCGTTGATCTGCATGCCGGGCGCGGCATCATCCGACAGAATGCGCTGCATGAAGCTGCGCTCGATGATGTCGTGCAGCGAATCCGTCTCTTCGGACGGAAAGAGGTCTTCCTCGGTGGGAACGCGCAGCACGATCTTCTGGCGCTTGTTCCACCGGATGATGCCTTCGTCGTTCAGGCGGGTCAAAATTGCCCGGGCCGTGCTGCGGCTGATGCCGAGCTGCGCGGCGATTTCGGGTTCGGAAGGCAAGGCGGCATCCGGGCGCAGAGCAGCAGCATACCTGTTATAGGCTTCCTTGAAGACCGTATTCTGCCTTGCCATGCCACCCCGCTCTTTCCTCGTGCCTTTAAACTTTGCACCTGCAAAGTTCAAAGCGCAGGAGCTACTCGACTGCGACCTTTATCCTATTTCCTGGCCATCTGCGGCTGTTTGCCTCCCTTGACCACAGGAACAACATTCCCGTTGACTTGAAAATGTTTATTGTAGATAAAAAACAAAATCAATGCGCATTTTGCCGATGCAGCGGGCGCGTTCCTCAGGGAGAAGACAATTGAACAAACTGCCTTGGCTCATCCTGTCTGCTGGAGATAACGTCGCCGTCGCAACGGCAGCGATCGAAGCCGGAGCGACCGTCGCAGGTATAAAGACCCGGCAGAAAATCGAACCCGGCCACAAGGTTGCGATCGCCGACATCCCGCTCGGCACGCCGGTGGTGAAATATGGCCAGGCGATCGGCCGCACGACTGCCGAGGTGAAGGCCGGCGATCATATCCACAGCCACAACCTGCATTTCGAGAACGACCGTCTGGCGGCAACTGCGAATTCCGCTCCGGAAGCGGCGACCGCGGAAGACCGCGCACGAACCTTCATGGGTTTCCGACGCGCGGACGGCCGGGCGGCGACCCGCAACTATATCGGCGTCATTGCCAGCGTGAACTGTTCCACCACCGTCTGCCGTGCGATTGCAGACGAGGCCAATCGCACCATCCTGCCGTATTACGAGGGCATCGACGGCTTCGTGCCGATCGTGCATGACCAGGGCTGCGGCATGAGCTCGACGGGTGACGGCATGTCGGTCCTTCACCGCACGCTTGCAGGCTACACGCGCCATGTCAATTTCGGTGGCGTGCTGATGATCGGCCTTGGCTGCGAAGTAAACCAGCTGACGCTTTACGGCCAAAGCGGTGCCGGCAATGCCAAGCGGCACTTCAACATTCAGGATGCCGGCGGCTCGCGGCGGGCCGTCGAACGCGCCATGGGGATGCTCCGGGATATCGCCGCCGATGTCGGTAGGGAGCGGCGCACGCCGATACCCATCAGCGAGATCATCATCGGCCTGCAATGCGGTGGGTCGGATGGCTTTTCGGGTATTACCGCCAATCCGGCGCTCGGCGTCGCAGCCGATCTTCTGGCTGCAGCCGGCGGTACCGCAATCCTTTCCGAAACCTCGGAAATCTACGGCGCTGAGCATCTGCTGCGCAGCCGCGCGATCAATGAGGACGTGGCCAGGAAGCTCGACGACAAGATCGCCTGGTGGGAGAAATATGTCGGACTGCATGGCGCCTCGCTCGACAACAACCCCTCGCCCGGCAACAAGCGCGGCGGATTGACGACCATTCTTGAAAAGTCGCTCGGTGCAGTGGCCAAGGGCGGCCGGTCTCCGCTGACGGCGGTCTACAGCTATGCCGAACGCGTAACTGCACCGGGACTCGTTTTCATGGATACGCCCGGATACGACCCGGTTTCCGCGACGGGGCAGGTTGCAGGCGGCGCAAACATGATCGCCTTCACGACCGGCCGCGGCAGCTGTTTCGGCTGTCGTCCCGCGCCCTCGATCAAGCTGTCCAGCAATTCGGCGCTCTACGCTTCGATGGAAGAGGACATGGATATCGATTGCGGCACGATCGCCACCGGCGATGCGACCATCAGCGGCAAGGGGCGCGAAATTTTCGACCTGATCATCAATACGGCTTCCGGCAAGAAGACGAAAAGCGAGGAGTTTGGCTACGGCGACAACGAATTCGTACCGTGGCACCTGGGAGCAACGCTCTAACAGAAATCGGCTCTTCACGGGGAGGGAAGATGAAGACGAGGAAAATCGGCAAGACCGAACTCAAGGTCACCGAAATCAGTTTCGGTGCCGCGGCTCTGGGTGGCCTTTACCGTGCCTGCCCGCGCGAACAGGCAATGGAAACGCTGGAAGCTGCTTGGGCGAGCGGCATCCGTTATTTCGACGTGGCGCCCTGGTATGGCCTCGGCCTTGCCGAGCGCTACGTCGGCGATTTCCTGAGGGCCAAGCCCGAGAAGGAATACGTGCTCTCGACCAAGGTTGGCCGGCTTTTGCGGCCCGTGCCGACTGGTACGGTGCCGGACTACAGCTATGTCGACCCCCTCTCCTTCGATGCCGATTACGACTATTCCTATGACGGCATCATGCGATCGGTCGATTTCAGCTATGCACGGCTGGGGCTTAATCGCATCGATATTCTCTATGTCCACGACATCGGCAGCTACACGCACGGTGCCGCGAAGAATGCCGTTCACCTGAAAAATTTTCTCAGTTCCGGCATCAAGGCGCTGGAAGAGCTGAAGTCATCGGGCGCGATCAAGGCTTTCGGCCTTGGCGTCAATGAGGTTCCTGTCTGTCTGGATGTCATGCGCAACGCCGACATCGACGCCATCCTGATGGCCGGACGCTATACCTTGCTCGATCGCTCCGCTGTGGCGGAGCTCCTGCCGCTCTGCCGCAAGAAAGGCACGTCTCTGGTTGTCGGCGGCGTCTTCAACTCCGGCATCCTTGCGACCGGTCCGGTGCCGGGCTCGCATTTCGACTACATGCCCGCGACACCGCAGGTGCTTGCCAAGGTGGGCGCGATGGAAGACATCGCCAAACGTCACGGCGTTGTGCTCGCGGCCCCGGCGCTGCAATTCCCGCTTCGCGAGCCAGCCGTTTCTTCCGTGCTGATCGGAACGGCAAAGGCATCCAGCCTCAAGCGCAACATGGAGCTCTTCGAGCCCGCGCTACCCGACACGATCTTCCCTGAATTCGACCACCTGACACTGGTTGCGCCGCCGCTTGGCGAAGACGCGGTGCGCGTTTAAGGACCAGACCATGCTCAAAGGAATTCATCCCGTTCTCAGCCCGGATCTTCTGCGCGCCATAGCGCGCATGGGCCACGGCGACGACATTGTCATCGCGGACGCCAACTTTCCCTCGAGCACCATGGGACCGGATGTCATTCGTGCCGATGGCGTAACGGCGACCGAAATGGCCGAAGCGATCCTGACGCATATGCCGCTGGACACGTTCGTTCCGGAAACGGCATGGCGCATGGAGGTCGTCGGCGATCCCGGCGCCGTGCCGGAGGTGTGCGTCGAATTCCAGGAGATTGTGAGCAGGCGTGCTGGCGACTTCCGGATCGCACGGCTCGAACGCTTCGCATTCTACGAGCATGCCAGGAAGGCAGCCTATATCGTCGCGACGACCGAATTCCGGCTGTATGGAAATCTTATTCTGAAGAAAGGCGTCGTGCATCCGCATGAAGTCTATCGCGGCCGTGATTTATTTTAGAATGCAGTTTAATTTATTTAAAAACAGGAGCTTGAGAGTATAGTCGACACAGCCGCAGCCGGGCCTCTAGCCACTTGCAATTTGGTAAGGTCTCGGCTAGCTTGCTTCGGCAACTGTTTTTTATAGATAAAAATCGTCCGCCTGCGTTCAGCGGTCTGGTTTCTTGGAGGAGAACGCACCCTGAGAGGAGAACCCACATGCGCATGAAATCTATTCTGTCTCGCCGAGCCTTCACGGCTCTCGCGGGCGCCGCCGTCATCGCAACTGCAATGCCGGTGCCATCCTTTGCAGCCGACGTGACGATCCCGATCATCGTCAAGGATACGACGTCCTTCTACTGGCAGATCGTGCTCGCCGGCGCCCGCAAGGCCGGCAAGGATCTCGGCGTCAACGTTCCGGAACTCGGCGCGCAGGCCGAATCCGACATCAATGGCCAGATCAGCATTCTTGAAAACGCCGTCGCCGGTAAACCCGCCGCCATCGTCATTTCGCCGACCGAGTTCAAGGCGCTCGGAAAGCCGATCGACGAAGCCGCCAAATCGGTTCCGATCATCGGTATCGACTCTGCCGCCGATTCCAAGGCATTCAAGTCGTTCCTGACGACGGACAACGTTCAGGGCGGCCGCATCGCAGCTGACGGTCTGGCTGCTGCCATCAAGGAAATGACGGGCAAGGAAGAGGGTGAAGTGGTGATCCTCACAAATCTTCCGGGCGTCGGCTCGCTCGAGCAGCGCCGCGAAGGCTTCCTGGATCAAGTGAAGACCAAGTATCCCGGCCTGAAGGTCATTGCCGACAAATACGGTGACGGTCAGGCAACGACCGGCCTCAACATGATGACCGACCTGATCACCGCCAACCCGAACCTCGTCGGGGTCTTTGCCTCCAACCTGATCCTGGGGCAGGGTGTTGGCCAAGCGATCGCTGAAAACAAGCTCGGCGACAAGATCAAGGTCATCGCCTTCGACAGCGACGAGAAGACCGTCGGCTTCCTGAAGGAAGGTTCGCTTGCGGGTCTCGTCGTGCAGGACCCCTATCGCATGGGCTATGACGGCATAAAGACCGCGCTTGCGGTTTCGAAGGGCGAGAAGGTCGAAGAAAACGTCGACACCGGTGCAAACCTCGTCACGAAGGCGAATATGAGCGATCCGAAGATCGATGCGCTGATCAATCCGAAGATCCAGTAAACACGAACCAAGGCTGCGCGTGAGAAATTCCGCGCAGCCTTTTCTTCACCTGTGTTATCGTTTGCCCGAGGGGCGCGGATCGCTGGTGGAGGAGACAGCAATTCGTGAGGAGGAGACGTCCATGAGCCTGGAAGAGGTCAGTCATCGCCACGACGACAGCGCGACACTGAAAGAGGCAAACCGCATTCCCGCGGGCTCACCGATCCTCGAGCTCAGGGCTTTGCAAAAGAACTATGGCTATGTCCAAGCGCTAAAGCCTGCGACGATGACCTTTCTGGCCGGCGAAATTCACGCGATAGTCGGCGAAAACGGTGCGGGCAAATCAACCCTCATCAAGCTGTTGACCGGTGTGATCAGCCGAACCGCCGGGGAAGTTTTCTGGTGCGGCCATCCCGTTGCACTTGCGACGCCGAACGAGGCGATCGCGCGCGGCATCAACGCCGTCCACCAGGAGGTGGTGCTCTGCCCGCACTTGACGGTTGCGGCCAATCTCTTTCTCGGCGACGAAGTCAACCAGTACGGCCTCATGCGGAAGAAGCAGATGGTCAAGATGGCACAGGCCGTCCTCGACGATCTCGGCTTCGGCCTGCCCGCAAATGTCCTGCTGAGTGAGCTCACCATCGGCCAGCAGCAGCTCGTAGCAACGGCACGCGCAGCTATGCGCGGTACGCAGTTCCTCATCTTCGACGAGCCGACGGCTTATCTTACCCGACAGGAATCTGCACAACTTTTCAAGCTCATCCGTCGCCTGCAGGGCGAAGGCGTGACGATCGTCTACATCAGCCACCGCATGGAAGAAGTTTTCGAGCTTGCAGACCGCGTCTCGGTGCTGCGCGACGGCACCCATGTCGGCACGCGCACGATCGGCGAGACGAACGAAGCGGAGTTGATCGCGCTGATGATCAACCGCTCGATCGAACAAATCTATCACAAGGAAGAAATTCCGATCGGCGAAACGATCCTTGATGTACGCGGGCTTTCGGGGCCTGGTTTCGAGGACGTATCGCTGACCGTGAAGGCCGGCCAAATCGTCGGGCTTTACGGCCTGATCGGGGCAGGACGCAGCGAATTCGCACTCGGCCTCTACGGCCGCGAAAAGACGACCGCCGGCGAAATCCGATGGATGGGCAAGCAGGTCGACATCAAGAACGAACGCACGGCGATGGAGCTCGGGATCGCGCTTGCGCCCGAGAGCCGCCGCGACCAGGGGCTCTGCCTCAACCTGTCTATCAGTCTCAACATCAACTTGCCGGTCTTCAAGAGGCTGAGCAAAGGCCCGGTCATCAGCCACAGCGAGGAATCGGAGAATTCCGACCGGCAGATTCGCAATCTTTCAATCAAGACCCCGAGCCGCCGGGTGCTCGCATCCAGCATGTCCGGCGGCAACCAGCAAAAGGTCGTCATCGGCAAATGGCTCAGCCACGGCGCACGCCTGTTCATCTTCGACGAGCCAACAGTTGGTGTCGATGTCGGTACAAAGGCGGAAATCTACCGGCTGTTTGCCAAGCTTCTGAAGGAAGGCGCAGGCATCATCCTGATCTCGTCCTATCTGCCGGAAGTCTACGAGCTTGCTGACCGGCTGCACGTTTTCCGCCGCGGCCAGTTGGTCGCAAGCCACGACTACCACGCGGCGACGCATGAAGAAGTGCTCGGCGAAGCGATCGGCGTCTGAGTGAAAGAATAAGAGGGAGAGAGAACCAATGACTGTAACCCCCACGGAAATCGTCGCCCCGCCGCCGCGCCGAAAAGTGAACATCCTGTTCAGCCTGACCCTGATCGGATTACTTCTCTTCCTCTGGATCCTCCTCGGCATCGTCACCGCCAGCTTCTGGACGCCGCTCAATATTTCGAACCTGCTGCGGCAGGGCGCGATGACGGCAATCCTGGCGCTCGGCCAGACCTTCGTTATCATTACGGCCGGCATCGACCTTTCCGTCGGCGCCATCGTCGGCTTTGCCGGTGTCATTCTCGCGTGGCTTCTGCAGGCGGGGGTTCCGGTATGGGCCGCCATTCTCATCACGCTGCTGATCGGGGTCGGGATCGGAGCCTTTCACGGTTTTGGCATCGTCAAGATGGGGCTGCCGCCATTCATCATCACCTTGGCAACGCTGACGTCGTTGCGCGGTATCGGCCTGCTCATCACCAATGGATCGACGATCAATATCGTCAACGAGCCCTTCACGAACTTCGCCCGCGCCAACTTTCTCGGCGTGCCGAGCCTCTTCTGGATGGTCATACTCGTCGCGGTTCCGTCCTTCGTCTTCTTGCATCTGAGCCGTTGGGGCCGCTATCTCTTTGCAGTCGGCTCCAACCGCGAAGCTGCCCGCCTTTCCGGCGTGCGCGTCGACGGCATGATCTATCTCGCCTATATTCTCTCGGCGACCTTCGCCGCCTTTGTCGGCGTGCTACTTGCCTCGCGCATCGCGATCGGCAACGCGACCCAGGCCGACGGTTGGGAACTGCAGGCGATCGCCTCTTCCGTTATCGGCGGAACCAGCCTTTTCGGTGCGATCGGCTCGGTTCATGGTCCGTTGATCGGCGCCTTCATCCTGGCCACGATCAACAACGGCGCGAACCTCTTGAACGTCAACTCCTTCTGGCAGCGTATCATCACCGGTCTGCTGATCATCGTGATCGTCTATTTCGATCAGTTGCGCCGCCGCCGGAGCCAGTGAGATCGAAGAAACATCGTGAAGCCGGTCCCGCGACCGGCTTCTTCATGTTCTGAATGCGAGACACATCATGAAAGCAGTGCTTTGCCAGAAGCCCGGCGTGCTCGAAATTGTCGAGCACCCCTCCCCCGGAACCCCTGCCCCCGGCTGGGTCCGGCTTGCCGTCAGCCACGTCGGCATTTGCGGCACGGATTACCACATCTTCGAAGGCAAACACCCCTTCCTCGAGTATCCGCGCGTCATGGGCCACGAAATCTCGGCAACCGTGCTCGAGGCGGGTGACGGTGTCACGATGACTGCCGGAACGCCAGTGATTGTCAATCCATACCTTTCCTGCGGCAACTGCGTTGCCTGCCGGCAAGACAAACCGAACTGCTGCACGAGTATCAAGGTGCTCGGCGTCCACACCGACGGAGCGTTCTGCGAAGAGATCACCGTTCCGGCCGACAATCTCTATCCCGCGAAAGGCTTAAGCCTCGAGGCGGCAGCAACCGTCGAGTTCCTGGCGATCGGCGCACACGCCGTCCGGCGTTCGATGGCGCCCGCCGCCTCGCGATCGCTGGTCATCGGCGCAGGTCCGATCGGGCTTGGGGCTGCAATCTTCTCACGGATTGCCGGGCATGACGTGACACTGCTCGACACCAGTGCCGAACGGTTGCAGATGGCTTCGGAGCGATTCGGCTTCCTCGCCGGCATTGTCGCCAATGACGAAACGGCCGAAGCCGTGAAGGCGAAGACGGACGGCGATGGCTTCGATGTCGTATTCGACGCGACGGGCTACGGTCCTTCGATGGAGAAGGCTTTCAGTTTCGTGGCGCATGGCGGCGCACTGGTGCTGGTTAGCGTCGTGAAGGACGACATCCGCTTTTCCGACCCGGAATTCCACAAGCGCGAAATGACGGTCATCGGCAGCCGCAATGCGACGCGCGCAGACTTCGAGCATGTCGCGGATTCGATCGCCAAAGGCCTGGTGCCAGTCGACAAGCTGATCACGCACCGCACGACCCTTGCCGACGCGCCGCGCGACCTCCCCCTCTGGACGCATGAAAAGACCGGCCTGATCAAGGCCGTCATCAAAGTGGCCGCTTAAGCCGCGTCGATCGCCTGGCGCATCTGCCGGACGACCGCGACATCGGTTTGATTGGAGGCCGGTGCCGCAAAGCCGAAAGAGACGGCGCGCGGATCGATGTTCGCCGGTGAACTGCACGAGCCATGGATCTCCCGGGCGCCTGTCATGCGTAGAATTTGCGCGACATTGCCGCACCGCACGCCGCTGCCGGGCATGATCGAAATCCGGCCGGCGGCCTTTGCGGAGATACGCTTCAGCGTTTCGAGACCATCTATCGCTTTCGGCGCGCAGCCGGAGGTGAGGATGCGCTCGCAGCCAAGCTCGACGGCCTGCTCCAGCGCAACATCGGCATCCGGCACGAGGTCGAAGGCGCGATGCAGCGTAGAGCCCAGACCGGCAGCATGCTTTTTCAAGCGGTGGATGAGCGGCATGTCCAGCGTTCCATCGGGTCGGTTGGCGCCGATGACAACGCCGGCGAGGCCGAAAGCGCGGATGGCATCGATATCCGCCATCATTGCATCCTCGTCCGCTGCATCGAAAATGAAGGGGCCCGAATGCGGACGGATCATCGCGTAGACTGGGATCGGTGCTGATGCTGCGGCTTTCATGAGACCTGCGACCGGCGTCAGGCCGCCCAGTTCAAGCGCCGAGCAAAGCTCGATACGGCCTGCGCCGCCTTCGATTGCGGCCGCAAGGCCCTTCGGGCTGTCCACGCACACTTCCAGCAAAGCCGGCATCTTTCTAAACTCCTTCATCCGCCGACGGCCTCTTTAGGCGACAGCAGCGGTTTTCGCGACAGGCTCCGAGATGATTTTGTGCACGGCTGCAGCAATCATGGCGCAGGCATCCGCCGATGCTTTCCGATGATTGAAGGCGACATGATAGGAAATCGGGATGTGTTCGGCGAGTTCGACAATACGGACGCGATCGGCAATCGGCAGCGCGCTGACGCGTCCGAGGAACGAGACATAGCCGTGGTTCGAAACAAGATCGACGATCACCGGCAGTGAATCCGCCGCCATGATGTCCTGATTGCGAAAGCGGCGGCTTACGGTTCGCTCGCGGCTCAGTGCAGTTGCGGCATCGCCCAGGCCGGTTCGCTCGCTCGGCGTGCAGATGGGATGCTCGGCCACCAGATCGGCGACAGTCAGCCCCGTACTTGCCGGCGGCGCGATTGCCACCAGATCGGTGCGTAGGAGTTCGCGGTGTCCGAAGCTTTCCAGCTCGAACACCGAATCTAGGATCGCCACGTCGATGCGGCCAGATCTGAGGGCTTCCCGCAGATCATCGGCAGTCATGGAAATCAGCGAAATGGCGTTCTTGCTGCGCCCCGCATTCCAATCGGCCACCAGAGCGCCCAGGCAGCGCGCAACCCAGCTTTCCGCACCCGTCGGAATGATCGATCCGATACGCAGCGAACGCGCAGCACGCCGATAGCGTTCGTCGGCCGTTGATTTGAGATCGTTCCAGGCCTGGCTCACCGCCGAAAAGATGCCATAGACCCGCCTTCCCTTCTCGGTCAGCGTCGAGCCTTGCGCCTGACGTTCGAGAAGCTGATGACCGACGAACTTCTCAAGATTGGCGATCTGCAATGAAAGTTGCGGCTGGCCAAGCTGAAGACGCCGGGCGGCACGATTGATGCTACCCTGATCTGCGACCTCCAGAAAGCGCTCGATCGTCACGAGCTTGATCGGAATGCGCGATGCCCAGCTTTCCAAGGCTTCGGCGCGTTCGTCTGCGACTTCATAAAGCTGCTCGACCGCGTGCATGATGGGCTGCAGCGCGTCGCGCACCTTGCCGCTCGCGATCAGTTTGACGAGTTCACCGGAACTGCGCTTGGTCAGCTTGATCGCAAGCTCGCTCTCAAGATTGCTGACCGCCGACGATACAGTGGAGGCCGCGAGCGAGAAGCGCCGCGCGGTTTCTCGAACCGAACCCGAGGCGAGAACGTGGCTGGCAACAAAAAGGGCACCGAGATGCAAGGCATTCTCCGGAAGTGACTGAAAAACCGGACGATATGATGTGTTCACGAAAAAAGATATCCCTCTTCCGGAGTTGCCGGGCTATCGTCTTTTTCAAGAACAAATCCGGGCGCGGCAGCAGTGCCGACTAAAGAGCACCGGAGGATTGCGGAAACACGCAAGGGGACAAAAACAAACCGCCGCGGCCTTGCAAAAGGAAATGCGATTTCGCGCGCGGCAATGCTTTCACGGCCATAATCGCGCTGCGACTGCAGATACTGGAGAGGGGTTGCATCGATTTTTCGAGAGCGCACACTATTTCCATGATGCTCGTATGTCCGGCATGATCGCTTATGCGCTTTGGCCGGCGGATTTCATGCGCGAAGGTTCCCGCCGGGCCCTCGCGACGGTCAAACGGTGTAACCAAGGGGACACTCCATGCTCAAGAAACTCGCGCTTGCCGTCTCACTTTCCGCTTTTGCGGCGGGTGCGGCCCATGCTGCCGACGTCGTCGTCTCGTCGAAGATCGATACGGAAGGCACGCTCCTCGGCAACGTCATTGCGCTGGCGCTGGAAGCCAACGGCATCAAGACGCAGGACCGCATCGCACTGGGAGCGACGCCTGTCGTGCGCAAGGCGATCACGGCCGGCGAAATCGACATCTATCCGGAATATACCGGTAATGCCGGTTTCTTCTTCAACAAGGCCGATGATGCAGCCTGGAAGAACCTCGAGCAGGGCTACGAGATGGCCAAGAAGCTCGACTATGATGCCAACAAGATCGTCTGGCTGGCCCCCTCGCCTGCCAACAACACCTGGGCGCTCGGCGTTCGCAACGATGTCGCCGGTCCGAACAAGCTCAAGACCATGTCCGATTTCGGCAAATGGGTGACCGGCGGCGGCGATGCGAAGCTTGCAGCTTCAGCCGAGTTCGTGAACTCGGCCGGTGCGCTTCCCGCCTTCCAGACCACCTACGGCTTCCAACTCAAGCCCGACCAGATGGTCGTCCTTTCCGGCGGCGACACGGCAGCGACGATCAAGGCCGCCGCTGACCAGACGAACGGCGTCAACACCGCCATGGTCTATGGCACCGACGGCGCAATCGAAGCGGCCGAACTCACCGTTCTTGAAGACGATAAGAGCGTGCAGCAGGTCTATGCGCCGACCCCGATCATCCGCGAGGACGTACTGAAGGCGAACCCGAAGATCGAGGAAATCCTCGCTCCGATCTTCAAGAGCCTGACGGCCGACGAACTGCGAAAACTGAATGCCAGGATCCAGGTCGAGGGCGAGCCGGCAAAGTCTGTTGCCGAAACCTATCTGAAGGAAAAGGGCTTCCTGAAGTAATCTTCTTACGCTCCGCCCTCATCGCAGTGCGGAGCGGCTGCTTGCCAGACAGGATGGATCGATGGAAGAAACCTTAGCGGTCCGCAAGTTGGATCGGCTCGGCGTGGTTCTCGTGGTTGCCGGCATCATCGCCACGGCGCTTTTGCCCTTCATCTATGTGAAGGCAAACCGCATTGCCTCCGGCAAGCCGATGCTTCTTACGCAGCTTCTCGACCAACCTTCCATCATCATTCTCGCCATTCTTCTGGTCGCCACCGCATTTGCTGCACTCTTTGCTCGGAGCGCCGCCTTGCGGCTTGCGATTGCGACGCTTGGGCTGGCAGCACTGGTCGCGGCGATCGGTCTCGTCGCCGCGGCCTTTACTCCACCCAACAGCAATGCGGCGCGCATGACGCCGGGAGGCGGTTTTTGGGTGCTGTTTGCCGTCGTCGGTCTCATCATTTCGGATGCGCTCGTCAAGATCCGTCTGACGCCGTGGATGCGGGTCGCCGCGCTGATCGGCTACACTGCGCTCCTGGCCGGTTGCCTTTCTTCCGGCCTGCTCGACAGCCTGTCGATCATGAAGGAGTTCGCAACGCGGTCTGCGCAATTCTGGTCCGAGGCGGTCGCCCATTCGCTGCTTGCCCTCGGTTCGCTTGCGATCGCGATCGTCGTCGGCTTGCCGCTCGGCATTTTCTGTTTCTGGGTACCGAAGCTGCGCGCCGCCGTGCTGCAGGGCCTCAGCCTGATCCAGACCATCCCGAGCCTTGCGCTCTTCGGCATCCTCATGCTGCCGCTCGGCTATATCGCAACGCATATGCCGCTCGCAGCAGACCTCGGCATCCGCGGGATTGGCACGGCGCCAGCGCTGATCGCGCTCGTGCTTTATTCCTTGCTGCCGATCGTAGCCAATACGGTCGTCGGTCTTGAGGGCGTTGATCCTTCAGTGCGGGATGCGGCCGCCGGCATGGGCCTGACGCGCCGGCAAATCCTGACCGGCATCGATCTGCCGCTTGCCTTTCCAGTCATTCTCACCGGCATCCGCATCGTGCTCGTACAGGCGATCGGCCTCGTGACGATCGCGGCGCTCATCGGCGGCGGCGGCTTCGGCATCTTCATTTTCCAGGGCCTCGGGCAGACCGCCATGGATCTCGTGATGCTCGGCGCCGTGCCGACCGTCTTCTTCGCTTTTTCATCGGCCGTCATCCTCGATGCGGTCATCGACAGCATACGGGGATCCGCCGCATGACCATGATCGAGATCAGGAACGTCACCAAACGCTATGGCGCTGCAACCGTCGTCGATGGTGTCTCGATGAGTGTCGAGAAGGGTTCGATCACCGTCATCGTCGGCACGTCCGGTTCGGGCAAATCGACGCTGATGCGGATGATCAATCGGCTGGTCCCGATCACCGAAGGACAGATCTTCGTCGCCGGGCAAAATGTCATGGACGTGCCGGCAACAGATCTCCGCCGCAAGATCGGCTACGCAATCCAGGGTCATGGGCTCTTTCCGCACCGGACCGTGGCGCAGAATATCGCAACCGTGCCCGAATTGCTGGGCTGGGACGCAGCGCGCACCGCCGGGCGCGTCGACGAGCTGCTCGGTCTCTTCAATCTCGATCCGGCAAGTTTTGCCGAAAAATATCCCCATCAGCTTTCCGGCGGTCAGCAGCAACGCGTCGGTGTGGCCCGTGCGCTCGCCGCTGAACCAGAGCTACTGCTGATGGACGAGCCCTTTGGTGCGCTCGATCCAGTTATCCGCGGAAAGGCGCAGGACGATCTTCTGGCGATCCAAAAACAGTTCGGCACGACCGTCGTTCTCGTGACTCACGATATGGACGAGGCCTTCCACCTCGGCAACCAGATCGCCGTCATGAGCGAGGGAAGGCTGCTGCAATGCTCGACGCCGGAAAAGATACTGACCGAACCGGCCGACCCCTTCGTGCAACAGTTGACCGGTACCTCCGACAGGGCCTTGAAACTGATGTCGCTGCTGCCGCTCAAGGCAAGCATGGCGCCCGCCAAGACAGGGCTGCCTTACGCACTACCGCAATCGATCAGCCTCCGGGACGCTCTCGCGGAAATGATCTGGCAAGGGGTCGAGGAAGCAGCGGTACAAGATGCCGACAGGGCTCCGGTCGGCTCGATCTCCATGACGCGGCTTCTCGAACTGGGCCGCAAGGCATGAAGCTTGTCGTCGCCAACCTCTTTCGTTTCGCAGCTCTGGGGCTACTCCTGATCCTGCTTTTCAGGACCGAGTGGCTTTCCTTCATATTGGTGCCGCTGACTAGCAACAACGCACCGCCGGTCTACACGCAAAACAGCCTGCCATCGCTTGCCTTCGGCCACCTGGAGCTGGTGGTCGTCTCGATCGTCGGCAGTGCCATTCTGGCGGTTCTGGCCGGCGTCTTCGTGACGCGCAAAAGCGGCGAGGATTTCCTGCCGCTCTCACGCGCGATCGCCAATGCCGGTCAGACCTTCCCACCGGTCGCCGTCTTGGCGCTTGCCGTTCCGGCCACAGGCTTCGGCGCCGCTCCGACGCTGATCGCTCTCTTTCTCTATGGCCTGCTGCCGATCTTCGAGAATACCGTCTCCGGATTGCGTCAGGTTTCGCCGTCCGTTCTTGATGCCGCCGACGGCATGGGGATGGATGCGACACAGCGGCTTTTCCGCGTTGAGCTGCCGCTTGCGCTTCCGCTCATCCTTGAGGGACTAAAGGTCGCGACCGTGATCAACATCGGCACGGCGACGATCGGCTCGACGGTTGCGGCAAAGGGCCTTGGCGAGGTCATCATCGCCGGCCTGATCTCCGACAATACAGCCTTCATCCTGCAAGGCGGTCTCATCGTCGGCCTGATGGCCGTGCTGATCTACGATGCAATGGGCCTCATCGAAAGCGCGATCACGCAGAGAATTGGCTTGCGCCCCGCATAATGGGAAAGCTACCAAGACCGCCGCAATACTGGCAATGGGAGGCCGCCTTGGCAAAGATGATCCACTCCATGATCCGCGTACTCGACGAGGCGCGCTCCGTCGATTTCTACAGCAAGGTCTTGGGGCTCACAGTCGCCGATCGGGTCGAGTTCGAGACCTTCACGCTGATCTATATGAGCAATGCCGAGACCGGATTCGAACTGGAGCTGACGATCAACAAGGGCCGTACCGCATCCTACGACCTCGGCAACGGCTATGGTCACCTCGCTGTTTCGGTCGATGAGGTCGCCGTCGAACACAAGCGATTGACGAAAGCCGGCCTCAATCCCGGCAAGCTTGTCGAGCTCAACCGCGACGGCAAGCTCTTCGGCCTGTTCTTCTTCATCACCGATCCCGACGGCTACAAGATCGAAATTCTGCAGCGTCACGGTCGTTTCCAGTAAGAGCACCTCCATGATCGAAAAAGCCGAACTCCAAAGCGGCTGGACGCTCTCCTGCAACGATACAGGGCATCCCGGACTGCCCGAATCCATTCCCGCAGCCATTCCCGGCTGCGTGCATCTCGACCTGCTGGCAAACCGGCTGATCCCCGACCCCTATCTCGACGTCAACGAGATCAGCAACGACTGGATCGGCAGGACGGAATGGACCTATCGCTGCAGCTTCGAAGCCGCTCCTGATGAGAGCAAAGTTCATGAGCTGGCTTTCGACGGGTTGGATACGATCGCCACGATCCGATTGAACGGCGAGGAGGTGGCGCGAACCTTCAACCAGCATCGTACCTACCGCTTCGATGTTTCGGCTTTGCTCAAGGCCGGCGTCAACGAACTCAGCGTCACCTTCCATTCCGCCTATGCCCACGGTGCGGAGATGGAGAAGCATTACGGCTACCGGCCCAACAATTATCCGGGGCCTGGCAACTTGATGCGCAAAATGGCCTGCAATTTCGGCTGGGACTGGGGACCGACCTTGGTGACTGCGGGGATATGGAAGCCGGTGCGGCTGGAAAGCTGGGATCGGGCACGGCTCTTCGAGACACGGGTATCGGCGACGCTTGCAGGTGGCGATGGCCTGGTGAGGGTTCATGCCAAGCTGGCGAAGCATGGCGCATCGGGTGCCTGCAGGATCGACGCCGAGATTGCGGGCGTATTTCATGCGGTCGAGATTGCCGAAGATGCTGGAGACGCCAGCTTCGACATCCGTGTTCCATCGCCGCAACTTTGGTGGCCGCATCATCTCGGCGCCCAGCCACTCTATCCGCTGAAGATCGAGTTACGCGATAGCGTAAGCGATGACTTACTCGATAGCTATTCCAAGGAGATCGGCTTTCGCTCTGTCCGGCTAGATACTGCGCCGGACGCACATGGCTCAGCCTTCACTTTCATCGTCAACGAGGTGCCGCTTTTCATCTGCGGCGCGAACTGGATTCCCGACGATTGCTTCCCCTCCCGTGTGACTTCGGACGGCTATGTCTCGCGCATCGACGAGGCGAAGGCAGCAAACATCAATATGCTGCGCGTGTGGGGCGGCGGCATTTTCGAGCGCGATGGTTTCTACGAGGCGTGCGACCGCGCCGGGATGCTGGTCTGGCAGGACTTCCTGTTTGCCTGTGCTGCCTATCCGGAGGAAGAGCCGCTTCGTAGCGAAGTGGAAGCCGAGGTACGCGACAATGTCGTCCGGCTGATGTCACACCCTTCGCTCATCGTCTGGAATGGCAATAACGAGAATATCTGGGGCTTCGATGAGTGGGGCTGGCGGCCGATCATCAATGAGGGCGTTACCTGGGGGCTTGGCTATTATCTCGATCTACTCCCGAAGCTGTGTGCCGAACTCGACCCCGACCGGCCCTATTATCCCGGGAGTCCCTATTCCGGCACGATGGATATCGCGCCCAATTCGGACGAACACGGCTGCAAGCATATCTGGGATGTGTGGAACGACGTCGGCTACGAGGTCTATCGCAACTATATCCCGCGCTTTTGCTCCGAGTTCGGCTGGCAGGCGCCGCCGAACTGGGCGACGCTCGAAGAAAGCGTGCATGACAATCCGCTGACGCCGCAATCACATGGCGTCTTCCATCATCAAAAGGCGACACATGGCAACGAGCGGCTGATCCGCGGCCTTGCCAGCCATTTGCCGGTGCCGAAGACGATGGGCGACTGGCATTTCGCCACACAGTTGAACCAGGCGCGCGCGATCCGCTTCGCCGTCGAGCATATGCGCTCGCATCGCGGCGTCTGCAAAGGTGCAGTCGTTTGGCAGTTCAATGATTGCTGGCCGGTAACGTCCTGGTCCGCACTCGATTCCGCGGGACGGCGCAAGCCGCTCTGGTACGCCCTGCAACACGCTTTCGATCCGCGCCTGCTGACGATCCAGCCGCGGGGAGACAAGCTCGCCGCCATAGCCGTCAACGAGCGGACGCTCTTCTGGCGGTCGAAAATCAGCGGCAGGCGCATGAAGCTCGACGGGACGGTGCTTGCCGAATTCGAATTCTGGCGGCTGCTCTGCGACAGGTTCGAAGCGAAGGAATTCATCCTGCCGGACGAAATCGCCACTCCAGATGCGGCTGAGGACGAGGTGGTCGTCGTAGAGATGCTCGACAAACGCGCCTTCCATTATTTCGTCGAGGATGTCGACTTGAAGTTGCCGAGGCCGCAGTTCGACGTCGCAGTCACCCCGGTTGTCGACGGATGCGAGGTGAAGGTCACGGCCAGAAGCTTTCTGAAGGATATTTGCCTGATGGCCGACCGCCTCGATCCGACTGCAGTGGTAGGTTCCATGCTTGTCTCCCTGCTGCCAGGCGAGAGCCATGTTTTCACACTGAATACGAAGCGGCCAATCTCTTCGGACGACATCGTCCCGGGCGTGGTTCTTCGCTCGGCCAACGATCTCCTTTGAAGACACCAAAAAGGCCCCGCCAGCCGCGGGGCCCTTTCCGGCTCGTTCGCGCGAACGACGTTACATCCAGTAAGGTGGCACGCCGTAGTAGTCATAGATTCGGCGGCTATTATCGTTGTACCAGTTGTCGTCATCGTCCGCGTAGCTCGGCGCGTTTTCGATCTCCTCCTTCGTGAGATCGATACGGTAGCCGTCAAGCTGCGTGTCGTAGTTCAGCTTTTCCCACGGCAGCGGGTAGTGGTCATTGCCAATACCCAGGAAGCCGCCAAAGCTCATCACGGCATAGGCCACGCGGCCGTCCTGCTTTCCGATGATCAGGCGCTCGATCGAGCCGATGTGCTTGCCATCGGCGCCATAGACTCGAGTGCCCTCAACCCGGTCGCTTGCAATCAGCGACGGAGTATCCTTCACATTGGGATCGAGGCGGCTGACATCAGCCTCTTCATTGAGCATTTCTGCTTCTCCTCACCTGTCAGTCCTGGAAATAAAACGCGTCTTCGGACTCAAAAGTTCCGATTATCGGAACGGTGGAAGCACGTTGACGTTTACGTCAAAGTTAGTGTAACTCTAATCCAGCTTGAACCGTTCAAGCATTGGCATAAGCTGCCCTTCGGAGGATGGAGGATCATCCGACCGGCAGCCGCAGACCGGCATCCTTGCCGGATAGGGAGAGAGACACGATGAGCAGCATTTCCGTCCATCCAGGTGGCGCGAAGCGGGAAAAGCCTTGGCTTGCCGCCTATCCCGCGATCGTTCCGGCCGAACTGCCGCCGCCGGAACATGAATCGCTGGCGGATCTGCTGGAAAAATCCTGCGAGACCTATGCGAATCGCGTTGCCTTCTCGAGCATGGGCAAGACACTCACCTATCGGGAGCTCGGAGAGCAGACACGCAAGGTCGCAGCCTGGCTGCAAAGCATCGGTCTTCAGAAAGGCGATCGGGTCGCCGTGATGATGCCGAATGTGCTGCAGAACCCTATCGCGGTCTACGGCATCCTGCGGGCCGGCCTGGTCGTCGTGAATGTCAATCCACTCTATACGCCGCGCGAACTGGAACACCAGCTGCGCGATTCGGGTGCCAAGGCGATCTTCGTACTGGAGAACTTCGCGCGCACGGTCGAACAGGTTCTGGTAAAGACGGATGTGCGCCATGTGGTGGTGACTTCGCTTGGCGAAATGCTCGGCCCAAAAGGACTGATCGTCAATTTCGTCGTCCGCAAGGTGAAGAGGCTGGTCCCCTCCTGGTCGATCCCGCAGCACAAGACATTCAAGCAGATCCTGGGCGAAGGTGCTCGAGGGCCGCTGCAACGGCCGGCCATCAGGGGCAGCGATATCGCCTTCCTTCAATATACCGGCGGCACCACGGGTGTGGCCAAGGGTGCGGTGCTGACACACCAGAACCTGCTTGCCAATAAAGGGCAGCTGCAGCTTTGGCTGAAATCCGCTTTCGAGCTCAAGAGGCAGCCGGACGTGCTCAACTTCATGTGTGCGCTACCGCTCTATCACATCTTCGCGCTTACGGTGAACTCGCTGATGGGCATGTCGCTCGGCGCACACAACATCCTGATACCCAATCCGCGCGACATCCCAGGCTTCGTCAAAGAATTCGGCAAGTCGAACGTCCATATCTTCCCCGGCCTCAACACGCTGTTCAACGCGCTGATGAACAATGCCGATTTCGCCAAGCTCGATTTCTCCTCCCTCATCATGTCGCTCGGCGGCGGCATGGCGGTGCAGCGACCGGTCGCCGAGCGCTGGCTGAAGATGACGGGCTCGCATATCACCGAGGGCTACGGCCTTTCCGAGACCTCGCCGGTTGCAACCGCCAACCGCTTCGATTCGCCGGAATTCACCGGCTCGATCGGCTTGCCCCTGCCCTCGACCGAGATCGACATCCGCGACGAAAACGGCAATTCCCTGCCGCTCGGCGAGATCGGCGAGATCTGCATTCGCGGCCCGCAGGTTATGGCCGGCTACTGGCAGAAGCCGGAGGAGACCGCCAAGGTGATGACGGCTGACGGCTTTTTCCGCAGCGGTGACATGGGCTTCATGGACGAGCGCGGCTACACCAAGATCGTTGACCGCAAGAAGGACATGATCCTGGTTTCCGGTTTCAACGTCTATCCGAACGAGATCGAGGAAGTCGCCGCCATGCACCCGGGCATCATCGAGGCTGCCGCGATCGGCGTGCCGGACGGCCATTCCGGCGAAGCGGTGAAACTCTTCGTGGTGCGGAAGGACCTGGCGCTGACCGAGGCCGATGTAAAGGCGCATTGTGCCGCCAACCTCACCAACTACAAGCGTCCCCGCCATATCGAATTCCGCACCGAATTGCCGAAATCGCCGGTCGGCAAGATTCTGCGCAAGGACCTGCGCGGCTGATTTTGACAGCAGCATGAAATTTGAAGCCATCCGCCTGTGCGCGGGTGGCTTTTTTGCATTCCGGCGGTGGCTGAACTTGATTTACGCCCTACAAAGCGAATAGTTTCCGCAACCCTTTCCGCCTTCAAAGGAGCCTCCAATGAACGTCATCGTCGAACAGCTGAAGAGCACTGCGGCCGCCACGAAGGCAACCGATATCCGCGATGCATTCGCGGCCGATCCAAAGCGCTTCTCGCGCTTCACCGCCTCGCTCGACGACCTTTTGATGGACTATTCAAAGACCGCCGTGAACGACGAAATCCTGGCGCTTCTTGTCAAGCTCGCAGAAGAAGCCGGTGTGGAGAAGAAGCGCGAGGAAATGTTTTCCGGCAAAGCCATCAACTTCACAGAAGACCGCGCGGTTCTACACACTGCGCTTCGCAACCGCTCCAACACGGCGGTGCTGGTCGACGGCAAGGATGTGATGCCGGATGTCAACGGCGTTCTCGCCGCCATGGGCAAGTTCGCCGACGGAATCCGCTCCGGCGCGCTGAAGGGCGCGACGGGCAAGCAGATCACCGACGTCATCAATATCGGAATCGGCGGCTCGGACCTCGGCCCGGTCATGGCAACCCTGGCGCTCGCGCCCTTCCATGACGGCCCGCGCGCGCATTTCGTCTCCAACATCGACGGCGCCCATATCGCCGACATCCTGAAGCAGGTCCAGCCGGAAACGACGCTCTTCATCATTGCCTCGAAGACCTTCACGACGATCGAGACGATGACCAATGCGCAGACGGCTCGCAACTTCATCGCCAAGGCTCTGGGTGAGACTGCGGTGCAGCACCATTTCGCGGCCGTCTCGACGGCGCTCGACAAGGTCGCCGCCTTCGGCATCGCGAGCGAACGCGTCTTTGGCTTCTGGGATTGGGTCGGTGGCCGCTATTCCATCTGGTCGGCCATCGGCCTGCCGCTGATGATCGCGATCGGACCGGAAAACTTTGGCAAGTTTCTCGACGGCGCGCATGCAATGGACAACCATTTCCGTAAGGCTCCGGTTACCGAAAACCTGCCGATGCTGCTCGGCCTCATCGGCTTTTACCATCGCAATGTGCTGGGTTACCCCACCCGTGCGATCCTGCCCTACGACCAGCGCCTGTCGCGCTTCCCGGCCTACCTGCAGCAGCTCGACATGGAATCCAACGGCAAGGGTGTGACGATCGACGGCACGCCGGTCGAGAGCAATTCCGGCCCGGTGGTCTGGGGCGAGCCTGGGACCAACGGCCAGCACGCATTCTTCCAACTCATCCACCAGGGAACGAGCATTATTCCCGGTGAATTCATGATCGCCGCCAATGCCTTCGAGCCGGAACTGCGCCACCAGCACCAATTGCTGATGGCCAATTGCCTGGCACAATCCGAAGCGCTCATGAAGGGCCGCACTTTCGAGGAAGCCAAAGCGCAGCTCACAGCCAAGGGGATGAACGACAAGAAGGCCGATTTCATCGCGCCGCACAGGGTCTTCACCGGCAACCGGCCATCGATCACCTTCGTCTATGATAAACTGACGCCCTATGCGCTCGGCCGCCTCATTGCGCTCTACGAGCATCGCGTATTCGTCGAAGGCGTGCTCTTCCGCATCAACTCCTTCGACCAGTGGGGTGTCGAGCTCGGCAAGGAACTGGCGACCGGCCTACTGCCGGTCATTGAAGGCACGGAGAGCGCGGCAGGACACGATAGCTCGACTCAGGGGCTTGTTGCAGCATTGGCGAAGCTCGCCACGTAAGATCACTCCGATCATTCGGGTTGTGCGCCCCTCGGCGATAGCTGTCGGATCTTCCTCCCAGCGGATGTGAGGAGGTATCTCGCCGAGCGGGCCGGCGTTGATCCGAACCGCAAGAGAAGCCCGCGACAGTGAGATTTCGGATCGGAGATAAGGATAACCCTTTTCGCTTTGCGGGGAGAGGTGTACCCGCGAAATATGGTTGTAATGTTTTATCTATGCGCGTAAAGAGTTTAGATGCGCAACAACCGATGAGCCGCTACGATGGATACGATTCCCACCGAAGGCTTCGACGCGGCAGTGACCCTGACAGACCATCTCGACCATCTGCCCGACAAGAAGCGTCGAGAGCTCGCCCGTATTCTGCAAATCCTGTTTTTCGAGGTCGAGCAGTTCCGTGCCACCAAGCTGTCCGGAAAGAAGGCCGCCGGCAAGGTCCTCATGGTCATCCTTTACGGCTCCTATGCCCGCGGCGACTGGGTCGAGGATCGCGCAAGCGGCTACCGTTCCGACTATGACCTTCTCATCGTCGTCAACACCAAGAGCTTTGCCGAGGAGCACGAGCTGTGGGGGGCGCTGGAGGAACGGCTGCTGCAGGAGCAGATCAGCCACCGGATCGAAACGCCGGTGATCCCGATCGTGCACTGCCTGGCAGACGTCAACGACCAGTTGGCACGCGGCCGGCCATTCTTCACCGACATCGCCAAGGACGGGATCGTGCTCTACGAGGAGCCCGGCCATCCCCTCGCCCAGCCGAAGGCGCTGACACCAGACGAGGCAAAGGCCGAAGCACAGCGGTATTTTGACAAATGGTTTCTCGATGCGTCTTACTGTGTCAGGCAGGCTGAAATTGCTTTTGCCGATCAGATGTCAAACCACGCCGCCTTCGATCTGCATCAGGCAACAGAGCGCTTTTACCATTGCGTTTTGCTGACCCTGACGCTGTACAGCCCGAAGTCTCACCGCATCAAGGTGCTGCGCTCGCAAGCCGAAAGCACCGATGCGCGGCTGGTTTCCGCCTGGCCGCGCGACACCCGCTCTGCCCGCCGCTCATTCGAGCTGTTGTCGCGGGCTTATGTCGAGGCGCGCTATTCGTCGAGATACACGATCAGTAATGAAGAGCTGCAATGGCTTGTCGCGCGCGTGAAGGACCTGCAGGCGCTTGTGGAGACTATCTGCAAGGAACGTCTTGGCCCATGAAGTCAGATCTCAGTATGTTGAGTGGTGCGAAAAGCACAGTTCCAAACTAGGCATTGTGCGGCTTTCGCAACACAGAAGAACATGTTCACCGAACGGACCATCGTTCAAGGTCGCATAAGGCGCAATGCGCAACCGGCGTCAGGAGGCTTTCGCAGCGGCAGTCCGCGGCAGCTCGCCAATCCTGAACCCGACTACCTACCTCGAAGCGCTCATCCGACTAAAAACGCCGTTAACCTGAAGCGAGCCCCTCCAAGGAACCCTCGGACGTCACCGCCTGAGGACGTAAATCGCGCCTCCGGCGTCGTCGGATATTAGGACGGAACCGTCCGGCGCTTCCTTGACGTCCACAGGCCGTCCGACGCCTCTGGCGAAAGTCGTCGCGGAGACGGGGCGCGCGCCTTGGAAGCGCACCCGCACTACCTGACGGCCGACCGGAACAGACCTGTCCCAACTGCCGTGCTCGGCAACCAGGGCGTCGCCGCCGAGGCTGCGGAAAAAATGGATTCCCAAGGTTGCGACATGTGCCTGAAAGCTGAAGACGGGCGAAATCTGCGGCGCGGGCGGCGGCGCGTCCTCGAACCCTTTGAGCCGGATCTGGCCTCCGAAAAAGGGAAAGCCGTAAAAGCCGCCGGGCTGCAGCGCGTTCAGCTCGTCTGGTGGGATATCGTCGCCCATTCGGTCGGCGCCGTTGTCGGTAAAGAACATCGTGCCGCCGCGCCAGTCGAAGCCGACCGAATTGCGCACACCCCAGGCCACTCGTCGAAGGTCGGACCCGTCCTGGTCCATGCTGACGATCGTGCCTTGCAGCCCGCGCGGCAAGCAAATGTTGCAAGGCGATCCCAACGAGACATAGAGCCGGGAATCGGGACCGACGGCGATATAGCGAAAACTGTGGGCTCCCGAATTCGGCAAGTCTCGACGAATATCACGCCTACCGCTCAGAGCGCCCCCACGCCCGATGTTGAATGCGGTTACGCTGTTTCTCGAAGCGACGAACAAACGACCGCGAGAGCATGCGACTCCGTTCGGAGCGGAGAATCCGGAGGCGACACGCCGGGCGCGGCCGCCGGAGAATGGCACGGCATAGACCGAGGAACCTTTGGTTCCAACGAACAATATGTCGCCGCAGACCGCCATTTCGCGCGCGGCGGGAACACGTGCGAGCAGCTCGGCGCGCGCCGGGCCGAGGGCCACGCCGGAGGCGACAGTCGCGACGGAGGCGAGCGCGAGAAATCCAATTCTAGCGGAGAGAAATTCGGCTTTAGGGGAAAAGACGTTCATCGGCGCCCTCCGAATACAAGCTGAATTGCTGGAAGGAATTGGAGCGGCTTAACTTCGTTTCAAGACGGAGCCCAGGCCTCACGGCGAAGTGATCTCCTGGTTTGATGGGCGGCTCGGCCGCGGGCGTGGCGAAGCGCTCCAGAGCTGCCTGTCGCGCCGACGAGAACGTCAGGGCCGGCTTGGATGGAAGTTTGCCCTTTGTATTGCTTGCCGGACTGGATCGATCGCGCCAAGAGGCAACTCCAATCCCTCGCCTTGAAAAGATTCGAACCGCAGACCCCTGATAACACCGATGCCGGCGAGAACGTAGTCACGAGCCTATTCTTCGAATTGATCGACTGCCTCATAAGGGCGATTAGAAAACTATGAACCCATGGTTCTAGCCTACTTGGGCTGCCGAATATGTGCTTGCATAATCAGCAAGCGCCTATATATTTGCTAGCATGAACAGCAAGCAGAGAAAGACTCTGGCGGCCGTCTTCAGGGATCCGGTCTCTGGAACCATTGAATGGACGGCAATCGAGAACCTGCTTGTAGCTGCCGGGGCGAGTGTAATCGAGGGAAACGGCTCTCGCGTTAAGTTCGAAAAAGACGGCATCATTGCGAGCTTCCATCGACCTCACCCGGACAAGGAAGCGAAGCGCTATCAGGTGCGCGATGCTCGCGAGTTCCTGACGCAAATTGGAGCAACACCATGAACACCTTGACTTACAACGGCTACCACGCTCGCATCGAATTTGACGCTGAGGACGAGGTATTTTTTGGCAAGATTGCAGGTATTTCCGATGTCATCGGCTTTCACGGTGACAGCGTCTCTGAAATTAAGAAAGCCTTTCATGAGGCTGTCGATGATTACGTCGAGACATGCAAGACAATAGGAAAAGAGCCTCAGAAATCCTATTCTGGCAAGATGATGTTTCGTGTCGCTCCTGAAGTGCACCGCCGAGCAGCTCTTGCCGCCGAGCTTTCAGGAAAGAGCCTCAATCAGTGGGCGGAAGAAGCACTCGAAGAAGCCGCCGAACACTTTGTCGAGGCTCGTCTATCGGCCTAGTAGATGTAAATGCGAATGACTCGTTTGTCCGTCGAATTGGCCACGTAAGTCCGTTCTACGAGATGCTGTGTTTGCTCTGCACCTCAGCTCGCCCTTGTCGCGGCTGCCGGCGCACGACGGGTCTCCCTAAGCCTGGCATCCCGTTTAGGCATTGTGCGACTTTCGAAGCCCTTAGACGATCTGATGGTGTCTTATTTCACCTTCTAAAAATTCTCCGTGGGACCATCGGGGTCTGACGTTCGACGATCCCGACTATCGGATCGTGCTTCAAGATCTCGGATGGGATCTGTGATTTTCAGTTGAAGCTGTCGAAACGCGCCACATCTGATCGTCTGTATCAGGAAGGGAGAGCCGGATGAGTGGGATGGACGACGAGCTCAAGATTTTTGAGGCAGAGGGCGCGCCACCGCTGCCGAGGGCGGCATCCGCAGGTCTCGTCGCGCATGACGGCGCCAGGATCTGGTACGCGACTTACGGGAACGGTCCTGCGGTGATCCTGCTGCATGGCGGGCTTGGTAACAGCGGCAATTGGGGCTACCAAGTGCCGGCATTGGTCGAGTCCGGCCGGCAGGTTGTGGTCATCGACAGCCGTGGGCATGGCCGCAGCACGCGCGATAGCCAGCCGTATGAGTACGCGTTGATGGCAACGGACGTTCTGGCGATCATGGATCATCTAGAGCTCGCCAAAGCAGCGCTCGTCGGCTGGAGTGATGGCGCCTGCACGGCACTCATCCTTGCCGATCAGCATCCGGACCGCGTCTGCGGCGTCTTCTTCTTCGCGTGCAATATGGATCCGAGCGGCACGAAAGAGTTTGTCGCGACACCGGTCATCGATCGCTGCTTCAGCCGGCACAGGAAGGACTATCAGGCACTATCGGCAACACCCGATCAGTTCGATGCCTTTGTTCAGGACGTCAGCAGGATGATGGCGACCGAGCCCAACTACACATCAAGCGATCTCGCGCGGATCAAGGTGCCAGTCGCGGTCGTGCTGGGTGAGCGCGACGAATTCATCAAGCCCGAGCATGCCGACTATCTCGCGCGCAACATCCCTGATGCGGAGCTCATCCTGCTGCCCGATGTCAGCCACTTCGCGCCCCTGCAGCGGCCCGAGCACTTCAATCGCGAAGTACTCGGCTTTCTTGATCGGCTTGCGTAGCTCAAAGGCCGATTTCGTGCGCCCAGGGCGGATTGGCGCCGGCGCGCGAAACGGTGACAGCCGCGGCCTTTGCCCCAAGCGACAGGGCGTTGTGCAGCGCCTTTTCGTCGAGGGAGGCAACCTGCGCCTTGGTCAGCAGATTGTCCATCTTCAGCGAAGCGAGGATGCCCGCATCGAATGTATCGCCCGCACCAACCGTGTCGACCACGGTGACGCGCTGGCTCGGCACAACGACCTTGCGATCCTTGGTGTAGCCCGACGCGCCTTCAGCGCCCTTGGTGATGACGACGAGCTTGGCGCCATGCTTCAGCCAGTGGGCCGCCAGATCGTCGTGGCTGGCTTCAAGGCCAAACCATTCGAGATCCTCGTCGGAAAACTTGACGATATCGGATTTCGCCGCCATGCGCTTGATGCGCGCCATGTGGGCTTCCTTGTTCTTGATGAAGCCGGGGCGGATGTTCGGATCGAGCGAGATGACGCGCTTTCCGGCCTCTCGATCGAGTAGCGTCTCGTACGTCTCGCCGCAGGGACTGGGGATCAGGCTGATCGCGCCGAAATGTAGCGCCTCACAATCGTCGCCGAGGACCGGCAGGTCGTCTTTGGTGATCATGCGGCCGGCCGTGCCTTCATCGTAGAAGGCATAAGTCGCCTGCCCGTTCACCAGCTTAACAAATGCGAGCGTCGACGGGCGGGGCGATATGGCGCAAAGGCTGAAATCGACATTGCTGGCGACCAGCGTTTCGCGCAGGATATCGCCCATCATGTCATCGGCGATGCCGGTAAAGAAGGACGTCGGAACGCCAAGCCTGCCGAGCGCGATCGCCGTATTGAAGATCGCACCGCCGGCATAGGGCGCGAAGCTCTTCTCGCCGAGCGTGGTCTCCCGCGGCAGCATGTCGATCAACGCTTCGCCACAGCACAAAATCATTCCGGCCTCCCAACGTATCGGTGAATTTCGGTCTTCAAATCGATTAGATAATTTCGTGGCAAAAGCAAAGCCGCACTTTGCCTATCTGTCCTTAAAGCGACGAAACGCCGCCGTTGCGGCCCGACCAGGCGAGCGGCGCGTCGAGGAAGGCTTCCACTTCGCTGAGCGTCTTATCGTCGAAAAGCTCCTGCGCTTTCGCAACAGCCAGAACGTCACGCCAGGTAGCGATGTAATGCAGCTTCACCTTCCCGTCAGCAAAACGCAACGCGCCTTCGTCAAAGATGCCGTAGTAGAAGAGTGCAATGCCGTGATCCACGATGCCTCCAGCGGCACGGATGGCATCGATGAACTTGAACATGCTGCCGCCCGCCGTCGTCAGATCCTCGATGACAAGGACGCGCGAACCTTCCGGCATATTGCCTTCGATCTGCGCATTGCGGCCATGGCCCTTCGGCTGTTTGCGCACATAGATCATCGGCAGGCCGAGACGATCGGCAAGCAACGCGGCGAAGGGAATCCCCGCCGTCTCGCCGCCGGCGATACAATCGAACTGCTCGAAACCGGCATCACGAAGGACGACGCCTGCGGCGAAGTCCATCACCGTGGAACGGATTCGCGGGAAAGAGAGCAGCTTGCGGCAATCGATATAGACGGGGCTCGCCATGCCCGAGGAGAGCTTGTAGGGCTGGGCGGCGTTGAAATGGACCGCCCTGATCTCCCAGAGCATCTTCGCCACCAGTTCAGCCATGACGGCGCGGTCGGGAAATGTCGTGTGGGTCATCGCTCTCTCCTTCGCTTAAATCCATGCGGCAATAGCAGCAAGCGCGAAAAGATTCCAGAACTGCGAGGGTCCGGCGTCAAGAATAGCAACGAATGCGTCAACTCTTTCAAACATTTCTGATTGTGCGATGGCACGACAGGAATATCGTAAGACCATGGAACATCTCGAAATCTTTCAGCGTCTCGGCGTGGCGCTTGCGATTGGCCTGCTTGTCGGCGTCGAGCGGGGCTGGCAGGAGCGCGACGTCCGGGCGGGCGGCAGGACAGCAGGTATCCGCACATTCGCCCTCACTGGTTTTCTCGGCGGAATAGCCGGGACGCTGCATTCGGTGATCGGTCCCTTCCTGCCGGCAACGATCGCGGCACTGCTTGGCCTCGTCTATATAGCGGGGAATTGGCTGGAGACCCAGGAAGACGAAGATTACAGCATAACCTCGGTCGTGGCTGCGCTGGCGGTTTTCGGGCTTGGCGTTCTCGCCGCTGTCGGTGACATCGTGACTGCGGCTGCAAGCGGCGTCGTGATGACGATAATTCTTGCCGCGCGCCACAGCCTGCATGGCTTTCTGAGAGGTATGACCTGGCCGGAGCTTCGCTCTGCGCTGGTGCTGCTTGCCATGACCGTGGTTGCTCTACCGCTGCTTCCGGACAGGCCGCTCGACCCTTGGGGCGCGCTCAACCCTTTTTCCCTCTGGGTGCTGACCATTACCATCGCCGCACTTTCCTTTGCCGGCTATCTCGCCATCAAGCTGACTGGCACGACACGTGGCATCCTGCTGGCAGGGGCTGCCGGGGGACTGGTTTCTTCCACTGCGCTGACGCTCTCCTTCGCACGTTATTCCAAGCAGGCGCCTCAGGGTTCGACACATCTGGCGGCCGGGGCGGCCGTTGCTGGAGCCTTGTCCTTTGCCCGTGTTCTTGTCATCGGCAGCGCCTTCTCGCCTGACTTGCTTCCTCCGCTTGCAGCCGGTCTGATTCCGGCGATCATCGGCTTTCTGATTGCGGGCGTCTTCTGGGTCTGGCGTTCCGGCTCCGCGAGAGAGGTGCCGGAAATTGAACTGAAGAACCCGTTCGAACTTCGCATGGTCTTCTCTTTCGCCGCGCTGCTTGGGTTGATTAGCCTGATATCGAAGATGGCAATCGACTATATCGGCGCGTCGGCGCTTTACGCCGTGGCCGCGATCTCCGGGCTGGTCGATGTGGACGCCATCACACTTTCGACGGCGCGCCTTATGGGCACCGCGATCAATGCCAAAACTGCCGCCGATGTCATCCTGATTGCGGTCGCCGTCAATGTCATAACTAAGGCGGTCCTGGCCTTCACCGCCGGCACCCGGGAGTATGGCGTCGCCTTGGCGTTGGCATCAGCAGCCGCGGTTGCCATGGGAGGCATCGCCTATTTCATGCTCCGCAGCCTTATGCCCGTCTAGCGCGACGGGCTGTCGAGAAGCCGGCCGATATCGGCCGGCAGCATTCTCTTGTAGAGCGCGATCGCAGTGCGCCCCTCTTCCTCGCTGACCGAGATCGAATAGCGCACAGCCGCTGCAAGCAGATGCATCGTCAGCCGCGCAATCGCCAGCAATTCGCCCCCTTCGCGCTCCGGCCACAGCTTTTCCAAGACCTCGAACAGCCGTTGCGAGTGGAATTCCATGTCCTCGGCATCGACTTGCTGCAGCAGCTTGTCGGCCTGGGTCGCATGCCAGATGTCGCGCATGACCGGTTCTCTGCGGAAGAAATCGCAATACTGATCGACGATGTTGCAGAGCGCCTGCTTTAGCGTTTCGGTGCTCGTTACCTTGGCCAGCTCTTCTTCGACGCAGTGCCTGCCCTGCTCGTTGAAGCGTTCGGCAAGGGTCCGGATGATGGAGCTCTTGTCCGGGAAATACTGGTAAAGAGCGCCGAAGGAAAGCTCGGCCTTTTCAACGATTTCGCTCATCTTCAGGGCGTCGCTGCCATTCTTTTCGATCAGTTCCATTGCCACCGACAAGATCTTCTCGAAGCGTTCGCGACCCCGCTGCTGGCGCGGGATGCGTCGAGGTTGACCGGCCGATTGCAATCCTCTTTTACGCCTAACTACGGTCCGTTCCGTCATTCGGCACTCCATTTTTCTGTTGACGAGTAAAATAAGAGAGTTTATCTCATTATGCAAATACGAGATTTTCTCTTGTTTTGGGAAGGAGCGGTCAAATGCAGAATTCCGAAATCATCCTAGTCGGCGGCGCGGGAAAAACAGGCGGGCGCGTCGCTTCTCGACTCAAGGAGCGCGGTATCAAGTCGCGCTTCGCTTCGCGCTCCAGCACACGCCCCTTTGATTGGGAAAACAGAGCAACCTGGCCAGCGGCGCTCAAAGGCGCCACCAGCGCATATGTCACCTTTCAGCCCGATCTCGCCGTCGCCTGGGCGGCCGCTGCTATCGGCGCCCTGGCGAAGACGGCCGTCGATTACGGCTTGCGGCATATCGTGCTGCTCTCCGGCCGCGGCGAAGACGGTGCCGAGCGCAGCGAAGAGATGCTCAAGGCCGCCGGCATCGGCTACACGATCCTGCGAGCATCCTGGTTCTGCCAGAACTTCAGCGAAGGCGCGTTTAAGGATTCGATCGCCGCGGGAGAGCTCGTCCTGCCCGCGGGTGAGGTGAAGGAGCCCTTCACCGATGCCGACGACATTGCCGATGCGGCCGCTGCCGCGCTGACGGACCAGCGTCACCTCGGCAAAACCTACGAATTGACCGGGCCAAGCGCGCTTACCTTCCGCGAAGCGGTATCGGAGATCGCGATGGCGACCGGACGGGCGATCCGCTACCGCCAGGTTTCCATGGAAGACTTCAAGGCCGGGCTCGCTTCGGCCGACCTGCCGGCAGGAACGATAAATCTTCTCGAGGAGCTCTTCGGCAAGGTTCTCGACGGCCGCAATTCGCGCGTCATGAATGGTGTTGCGGAAATCCTCGGCCGGCCGCCGAAAGACTTCAGCCAATATGCCCGCGAGACTGCGGTGACCGGCATATGGGAGCGATGACCATGGGAATGATCCTCACCTTCGCGCTTGTCGCCGCTGCAATCGGCAGCGGCCTTGTCGCCGGCATCTTCTTTGCCTTCTCGACCTTCATCATGACCGCATTTTCCCGCATTCCGCCGGAGCAAGGCATCGCGGCAATGAATTCGATCAACGTCACGATCGTGCGCTCGCCCTTCATGCTCGTTTTCATTCCGACCGCCATCCTGTCCATCCTGATCGCCGTCCTGGCCGTCATCGACTGGCGGGGAAGCGCAGGCATCTGGATGCTGGCTGGTGCCGGGCTCTATGTCATCGCGTCCTTTATCTCGACTATCGTCTTCAACGTGCCGATGAATGATGCCCTGGCAAAGGTCAGCGGCAATGGCGCGCAAGCCGCCAGCGTCTGGAATACCTATCTGAAGGATTGGACCTGGTGGAACCACGTCCGCACGATCGCGTCCCTGCTTTCCGCAGTTGCCTTCGTCCGGGCCTTGATGATCCCTTGATGGAAGCGGGAGGACTTTCTACTCCCGCCGTGCCTTTCAGCACTTTTCGCAGAAGGTGATGCGGTTGTTGGAGGGGTCGACGACCTGCATCTCGAGCCCCACGGCGCCTCTTCGAGGCCTGGCTTCATGTAGCCATAATTCTTGCCGACGAGTTCCGCCTGGAAGGCGCAAACACCGCTCACCGGCACAAAGGCTCTGGCGCAGGGGCTCGCGTCGCCGGAATGCTCGCTCAGATGCAGCAGCATGTTCCCGCGTGAGACCTGGCAATAGAGCGGAAACTGATCGCCGAAGCGGTGTTCCCAATCCAGCTTGAAGCCTAGAAAGCCGCAATAGAACTCCATCGCCTTGTCCACATCGAAAATACGGAAGATAGGATCGGTGGTTCTGTGCTGTTGCCGGGCTGGCGTCGGCTCCATCAAGCCTCGCCGCAAGAATGTTCCACTGATCGAAGCCAAATTGCCTGGCGACAATCTCCAGAGTCTCGCTATGCGTGAGGGTAATATCTCGGGCGGCCAGAGCCTGTCGCAGGGCTTTTGCCATAAGCTTGGCATCGCGAAAATCACGCATCGTTCATCCGTCCGTCGGCGCCAAACAGGAAGATCAGTGCCCGCGTCGGCTGACAGGTTCGCCATCGTCCGCGATAGGCAAGGATTTATCCGGATGCATTCACCTTAGCGCTCGCACGCTTCGGGATGGCTGACCGCATCCTGCCGGAAACGACCCCAGAAAAATTGAACGAGCCGATCAGGAGCGTTCGACGTCCCAGTGCAGCGGGAACATGGGATCGAACACCGTCACCGTTCCGGCACCGGTTTCGATCTTCGTTGGAAACGACACGGGCACGTCACGCTTCACCAGCGTAACGCGCTCTTCGTTCGGCGAAAGGCCGTACCAGGCCGGGCCGTTCAGCGAGACGAAGGCTTCGAGCTTGTCGAGCGCACCCTCCTGCTCGAAGACATGGGCAAGGCAACTCATCGTATTGATCGAGGAATAGATCCCAGCGCAGCCGCAGGCGCACTCCTTCAGCGGATCGATATGCGGGGCCGAATCGGTGCCGAGGAAGAAGCGCTTGTCGCCGCTCACAGCGGCTGCACGCAGCGCCAGGCGGTGGTTTTCGCGCTTGGCGACCGGCAGGCAGTAATAGTGCGGCCGGACGCCGCCGACCAGGATTGCATTGCGGTTGATGATCAGGTGGTGCGTCGTGATGGAGCCTGCGAGATTGGCTTTCGACGACTTGATGTAGTCGATGCCGTCTGCCGTCGTTACGTGCTCCATCGTGACTTTCAGCTCCGGCAGGCGCTTGCGCAGGGGATCGAGCACCGTTTCGATGAATACGGCCTCACGGTCGAAGATGTCGACCTCAGGCGTCGTAACTTCACCATGCACGCAAAGCGGCAGACCGATCTTTGCCATGCGCTCCAGCATCGGCATGGCCTTTTCCATGTCGCGCACGCCGCTATGGGAATTGGTGGTCGCACCCGCCGGATAAAGTTTCACCGCCGTGATCAGGCCGCTTTTCTTGCCTTCCTCGACATCGTCGGCGCTCGTATGCTCCGTGAGGTAGAGCGTCATCAGCGGCTCGAAGCGATCGCCGTTCGGCAATGCCTCCATGATCCGCGCGCGATAGGCTTTCGCGTCCGCCGTCGTCACGACCGGCGGCACGAGGTTCGGCATGATGATGGCGCGGGCGAAGTTGCGGCTGGTATCGCCGATCACACCTTCAAGCATCGCGCCATCGCGCAGATGCAGGTGCCAGTCGTCAGGGCGGCGGATGGTGATGGACTGCATGCGCTATAACTCCGGCAGGGCGGCCTTCAAAGTTCCGCCTCGCGCATTATCATCCCGGCACGGCTCATGGCAAACATTTTGCCGCTTCAATTGTCAGGCGATTTCAAGCGTCACATCCGCGCGGCGGCGGTTTTCCAGGACGAGCCTGCCATTCGGCAGGTCATTGCCATTAACCTTGGCACTCGCCTGCTCTTCCGTCAGCTTGTAGCCGCGCCAGCGGGCTAAGAGCCGCTCTTCCAGCACCTCGACCGGCGGTGCAAGCATGATCGAGTAGTCGAAGATACCCTCAAGCTCCGCCCACTTGCCCTGGCTGAGCAGAAGGTAGTTGCCCTCGACGATGATGAAGCGATGCTCCGGCGAGACGACGCGGGCCGATGCGATGGCGATCTCGCGGAACCGGTCGAAGACCGGGATCAGCACTTCCTGGTCGGCTGGACGGATGGCGCGAATGATGTCCAGAAAACCGCGGACATCGAAGCTTTCCGGAACGCCCTTGCGGGCGAGCAGACCGCGCTCGCTCAGAACTGCGTTGTCCATGTGAAAGCCGTCCATCGGCAGCACTTCGGCGGTTTCTCCCCGCGCTCTCAGCGCATCGGCGAGATTATCCGCCATGGTCGACTTGCCGGCGCCGGGCGGACCGGCGATGGCGATCAGGAAGCGCTTGGTGTCGCCGGCGCGGGTGACCACCTCGCCGGCGATTTCCTCGACGGTTACGCTCATGCGGGAACCGGATCCGTGGGAACCGTCTTTGCGCCGGTCATGAATGCCACGGCGTCGGACATGGTATATTCCTTCGGATTGATGACCGTCAGGCGGCGGCCGAGCCGGTGGATGTGGATACGGTCCGCGACTTCGAAGACGTGCGGCATGTTGTGCGAAATGAGCACGATCGGCAAGCCGCGGGAACGCACGTCGAGGATCAGTTCCAGCACGCGACGGCTTTCCTTCACTCCGAGTGCGGCTGTCGGCTCATCCATGATCACAACCTTGGAGCCGAAAGCGGCCGCGCGCGCAACCGCCACACCCTGGCGCTGGCCGCCGGAGAGCGTTTCGACCGCCTGATTGATGTTCTGGATCGTCATCAGACCCAGTTCCGTGAGTTTCGTGCGGGCGCGTTTTTCCATCGCCGGCCGATCGAGCATGCGGAACCAACTGCCGAGCACGCCAGGCCTCCTGATCTCACGACCAAGAAACATGTTGTCGGCAATCGACAAGGCGGGGGAAAGCGCAAGGTTCTGATAGACGGTCTCGATGCCCGCCTCACGCGCCTCCATCGGCGACCTGAAGTGGACCGGCTTGCCCTCCAGCGTGATCTCGCCCTCGTCGGGAGTAACTGCACCGGAAATCGCCTTGATGAGCGACGACTTGCCGGCGCCGTTGTCGCCGATGACGGCGAGGATTTCGCCGGGATAAAGGTCGAAGTCTGCGTTGTCGAGCGCGGTGACGCGTCCGTAGCGCTTCACGAGGCCACGGGCGGTAAGGATGGGTTCAACAGCCATGATTACACCGAAACCTTTCTGATCCACTGGTCGATTGCGACAGCGGCGATGATGAGCACGCCCGTCAGCAGGACTTTCCACTGGGGGTCGGCCCCAAGCATGTTGAGGCCCATGGACACGACGCCGACGATCATCGCGCCGAACAGGGTGCCGAGGATGGAACCGCGGCCGCCAAAGAGCGAGATACCGCCGATCACGGTCGCGGTGATCGCCTGCAGGTTATAATCGGTGACCGCAGAAGACGGCGAGATGGAGCCGTTGCGGCCGATCGATACCCAGGCTGCAAAGGCTGCGATGACGCCCGAGATTGCATAGACCGTGAGCAGCACGCTCTTGGTTTGGATGCCGGAGAGCTTTGCCGCCTCCGGATCATCGCCGACCGCATAGACGTGCCTACCCCAGGCCGTGTGGTTGAGAACATACCAGAGCCCGAGCACCAGCAGCACCATGGCGATGACGCCAAGCGTCAAGACCGCATTGCCGACTTTGAAACTGAGCGCGAAGAAATGCAGCAGCGGCGCCTGCGCATCCACGTCCGCATCGCGGATCGTCTCGTTTGCCGAGTAGATGAAATTCGTCGCCATAACGATATTCCACGTGCCGAGCGTCACGATGAACGGCGGCAGCTTCATGTAGGCGACGAGGAAACCGTTGAGCAAGCCGCACAGGCCGCCAACCAGCATGCCGAGGATGACGGCAATCGGCGTTGGAATTCCGTAGGTGATGGCACAGTTGCCCATGATGACGGCGGAAATGACCATGATGACGCCGATCGAAAGATCGATGCCGGCGGTCAGGATAACCAGCGTCTGGGCCGCGCCGAGAATGCCGACGATGGCGATCTGCTGCAGAATGAGCGTGAGCGTGTAGGACGAGAAGAACCGCCCACCAATCGCTATGCCAAAAATGATGATCGCCAGCACCAGCACGATCAGCGGCACCGCCGCGGGCGTCGAGTGCAGGAAGTGCTGCGCACGCTTCAGAAATGAGATGTCCTGGTGTTCGAACGACGCGACATTCTTATCGCTGCCGTCAAGAACCCGTTCGAATTCCTGTGCTCCGGTCATTTTTTCTCCTCCGCTTTCGCGCCGAACCGCGCGCGGAAGCTATTGCCCATATTGCTCCGGTCTTCGCACGCCGGTCCTTGAGGCAAGAGCTTATCGTCTGTCGAAAACGGCCGAGGATCAAGCCCCGGCCGTTGTTGTGGCTAGATAGCCAGGCTTAGCCCCAGCACTTGTCGGTGCCGACCTTGGTATCGATCGACTCGACGCCGGAAACCGGCTTGTCGGTGACGAGCGAAACGCCGGTATCGAAGAAGGACTTGCCCTCGGTCGGCTTCGGCTTTTCGCCGCTATCGGCGAACTTCTTGATCGCCTCGACGCCGAGAGCCGCCATCATCAGCGGGTACTGCTGCGAGGTGGCGCCGATGACACCATCCTTGACCGACTGGACGCCCGGGCAACCACCGTCAACCGACACGATCAGCACATTGCTCTCCATTCCGACAGCCTTCAGCGCCTGATAGGCACCAACAGCGGCCGGTTCGTTGATCGTGTGGATCACGTTAATGCTCGGATCCTTCTGGAGAAGGTTTTCCATGGCCTTGCGGCCGCCTTCTTCGTTGCCGTTGGTCACATCATGACCGACGATGCGCGGATCGTCTTCATCGCCGATCTTGTTCGGGTCCTTGGGGTCGATGCCGAAGCCCATCATGAAGCCCTGGTCGCGCAGAACGTCGACGGTCGGCTGCGACGGCGTCAGATCGAGAAAGCCGACCTTGGCGTCTTTGGCCTTGTCGCCAAGCGTTTCCTTCGCCCACTGGCCAATCAGCTTGCCGGCGAGCAGGTTGTCGGTGGCAAAGGTTGCGTCAGCGGCATCGGCCGGATCGAGCGGCGTGTCGAGCGCGATGACCAGCAGGCCAGCGTCGCGCGCCTTCTTGACCGAAGAAACGATACCCTTGGTATCCGATGCAGTGATGAGAATGCCCTTGGCGCCATCGGCAATGCAGCTTTCGATAGCAGCAACCTGGCTTTCGCTATCGCCGTCGATTTTACCGGCGTAGGACTTCAGTGTAACGCCGAGTTCCTTCGCCTTGGCCGTCGCGCCTTCCTTCATCTTGACGAAGAACGGATTGGTGTCCGTCTTGGTGATGAGGCAGGCGGAAACATCCGCGGCCATGGCCGGAGCGGAAAAAGCAACGCCGAGTGCAAGCGCGCCGAAAGCCAGAACTGATTTCTTCATGAACTCCTCCCAGAGATTAGCCGGAACGCCCGCATGGCAGAACCGGAATTTGAGATACAGGACGATACCGCAGATTCAGTCAAAAGGCCTCCTCCAAAGCCGTCCCACACTGTTGACGGTCGCAATTAAGAACGAAAAGAAATTCGCTTGTCAATAAATAAATCCAATTGAATTATTAATTCCATGTGGCATGTTGATCAAAAATCAGGCATAGGCCAATGAACGGGAGGAGTGGCCCAATGTCGTCCTTGGACGGTCCGACGCACGCGCCGGGCACACCACCTATTCTGAATCCGGCGGGAGGCGCGAACCAGGTCAGGGTGCGCGCTTATAACGAGCGGTTGGTCCTTTCGCTGGTGCGCCTCTACGGCTCGCTTTCGAAGGCCGACATCGCACGCCGCAGCGGCCTCTCTGCTCAAACCGTTTCCGTCATCATGAGGGAACTGGAGAGAGAGGGGGTGCTTTCAAGAGGCGAACCCGTTCGCGGCCGCGTCGGCCAGCCGTCGATCCCAATGCGCCTCAACCCCGACGCCGTCTATTCCTTCGGCGTAAAGATGGGCCGCCGCAGCGCCGATCTGGTTTTGATGGATTTTGTCGGGCGCATCCGCATGCAGCTCCACCAGACATATGCCTATCCCCAACCCGACGAAATTCTCGCCTTCATCATTTCCGGCATCCGGGACCTTGAAAGCAGGCTCGACGAGAGTCAACGGAGCCGGATCGCAGGCATCGGCATTGCCGCGCCCTTCGAGCTTTGGAACTGGGCAGACGAGGTCGGCGCGCCGGAGGGCGCGATGGAAGTCTGGCGCGGGGTCGACCTTCAAGCTGAAGTTGCCGCACGCGTTTCACATCCGGTCTATCTGCAAAACGATGCGACTAGCGCCTGCGGCGCTGAGCTCGTCTTCGGCGTCGGCCCATCCTACCCGGATTTCGTCTATCTTTTCATAGGCTCGTTCATCGGCGGCGGCATCGTCCTCAACTCGGCGATATTCTCCGGCCGAACTGGCACTGCCGGCGCGATCGGCCCGCTTCCGGTGCGCGGCAAGAACGGCGAGAACCGCCAGCTTCTCGATATTGCCTCGATCTTCGTGCTCGAAAACATGCTGCGAGAGAAAGGTATCGACCCTCAGCCGCTCTGGTATTCCGCCGACGACTGGGTGGATTTCGGCGCGCCGATGGAGACCTGGATCCAGGATACCGCGAAAGCCTTGGCGCAGGCGATCGTTGCCGCTGCCTCGATCATCGATTTCAGCGCAGCCGTCATCGACGGCGGCTTCCCCGGCTGGGTGCGCAAGCGTATCGTAAGCGCAACAACCCGCGAGGCCGCAAAACTCGACCTGCAGGGCGTTGTGATGCCAGAGATCATCGAGGGTGTGGTGGGGGCGCAAGCGCGCGCAATCGGTGGCGCGAGCCTGCCGATTTTTGCGCGCTATCTGACCGACCAGAATGTGCTTTTCAAGGAGATCGAAAATGCTGAAGGGACTTGATCCGCTCTTAAGTCCGCAACTGCTTTCGACGCTGCGCGAGATGGGCCATGGCGACGAGATCGCCATCGTCGACGGCAATTATCCGGGTGTCGAGCATGGACGGCGCCTTATCCGTCTCGACGGCCACGGCGTCGTACCGGTGCTCGACGCGGTTCTGAGCGTGCTGCCGATCGACGATTTCGTGCCGGAAGCAATCTTCCGCTCGACCGTCAAGGCCGAGCGTGACAAGCTCGATCCCGTGCACGAGGAAATGATCGACTGCTGCGCCAAGCACGAGCCGCATCGCCAGGTGACGCCGCTCGTCGGCCAGGACTTCTATAACCGCGTTCGCGCCGCCCACGCCGTCGTTCAGACAAGCGAGCCGCGTCTTTATGCCAACATCATTCTGCGCAAGGGCGTCATTTACCCGAAGGCTCCCGGCGAAAGCGCAAAGGGGGCAGTCGAGCCTTTCGACTATTAGCGCTTAAATCTCGCCCGCCTGCGGCCCCCAGACATCCGTCAGCGCGAAGCCGTCCGGATGGGGATCGAAGGGGTCGAGCGCCACCTGCGACAGGCCGAAGGTGAAACCCCGGCCGGTGATGGTCGGGATGATGGCCGGGCGGCCTGCAACTTCGGTCACCGCTTGCAAGCCAACCTCGAATTCCGAGCCGATGATCGAGCGTGACCTGAAGATATCGCCGACCTTGGCCTTGCCGCGTGCATGGAGCGCAGTCAGGTTCGCAGAGCTGCCGGTGCCGCAGGGCGAGCGGTCGGCACGGCCCGGCCACATGGTCGTGCAGGTGCGCACTGCGCCATCCGGCTCGGTATCGCGAAACATCACATAGGCAACACCGGAGATGGCTGGAATTTCCGGATGTATGACCGGAATGTCGCGATTGATGATCTCCTTGAGGATCATTCCTGCCTGTACGAGGCCTGCTGCATTCGTCTTGTCAATCGTCAGGTTGATCTGGCGGACATCGATCAATGCATAGAAGATGCCGCCATAGCAGATGTCCGCTTTGACCTTGCCCCAATGCGGCGTTTGGATCTCGACGTCCAGTTGATGGACGAAAGCCGGAACCATGGTGAGCCGCACCTTCTCGCAGCGGCCATCTCGACAGGTTGCCAGCGCCTTTACCAGGCCGGCCGCAGTCTCCAGGGTAACGACCGTTTCAGGTTCCTTCATTTCGACGATGCCGGATTCGAGCAGCGCGGTGGTGACGCAAATCGAATTCGAGCCCGAACTCGCATGCGCCTGATCCGGCTGCAGAATGACGAATGCTGCATCGGCATCGGGATGCTTGGCGGGCAAGAGCAGATTGACGGACCCGATCGGCGCGCCGCGCGGCTCGAGGCAGAGGAAACGGCGAAGCTCGGTGCCCTTGGGATCGGTATTCAACCAGTGAAGCTGCGCGGCAACGGTTTCGCCAGGAATTTTCGGCAAACCGCCAATCGCGACCTTGCCGATCTCGCCTTCGCAGTGAACGTCCAGAAGCTGGATGGTACGCTTCCACCTCATTTTTTACTCCTATCAAACGTGACGCGTGACGCCGCCATCGACGCGGATATTCTGACCCGTGATGTAGCCAGCGCCGTCAGAAAGCAGGAAAGCAGCGGTCTTTGCGATTTCTTCCATGTGGCCGATCCGCTTCATCGGGATCTTGTCTGCGGTTTCCGGCTTGTGGTTGAGGCTGTCGATATAACCGGGCAGGATGCAGTTCATGCGGATATTATCCGCGCCATAGCGATCCGAATAAAGCTTGGTGAAGGCGCCTGCCGCCGCGCGATAGGTGCAGGAAACGGGGAAGATCAGTGACGGTTCATAGGCGGCGAAGGTCGTGATGTTTACGAAAGCGCCTTTGCCCTGTTTGAGCATGACGGGCGTCACGAGACGGGCCATGCGCACCAGAGACAGGATCATCATGTCGGAACCGAGCGTCCACATCTCATCAGTGATATCCAGGAGATCGCCCTTCGGCGGATGACCGGTGTGGTTCACGACAGCGTCGATGCGGCCATAGGTCTTCATCGTCAGGTCGAAAATCGCCTGGATGTCGTCAGCCTTTTGCGCCACGCCGCGCCAGGCAACGCCGCCAAGCTCGAGGGCCAGCTTCTCGCAGCTTTCGGAGGGCGACATCAGCGCCAGACGATAGCCCTGCGCAGCCAGTTCGCGGGCAATCGCCTCGCCCATGCCACGGCCGCCACCTGTGATCAGCGCTACGGGCTTCGTGCTATCGGACATCGGTTCCTCCTAATATCGGTTTAAGCGAAAGGGGGTCATGTCGACGGTGGGTTTGCCCCCCGCCACCATATCGGCGATCAGCTGCGCTGTCGTCGCCGAAAGCGTCAGGCCGAGATGGCCGTGGCCGGTTGCATACCAGACACCCGGCATCTTCGATGAAGGCGAGATGATCGGGATCGTATCCGGCAGTGCCGGGCGATGGCCCATCCATTCGGTTGTCTCTTCGATCTTCAATCCCGGCAGCGCACGTTGCGCATGGCGCACGAGCAATCGCGGCCGGCGGAAATCCGGCGGCGCGTCGAGACCCGCCAGTTCGACGTTGCCGCCGACGCGAATGCCGCCGGCCGTCGGCGTCACCATGAAAGCCCGATGCGGCCAGATGACCGAATAGCGCATCGAGATGCCGGGCTTCATGATCTGTGTGTGATAGCCGCGCTCGGTCTCCAGCGGGATCGGCTCGCCAAGCTTTGCGGCAAGCTCGCGCGTGTGCACACCGGCTGCCAGTACCACTGAGTTGACCTCGATGCGGCCGCCGTCCTGAAGCAGCACGACGGCATCGCCAGTCGGTTTGCGTTCGATATTGCGAACGACACCTGAAACGAAGCGCGCGCCCGCCGCCTGGGCGGCGTCCGCAAGCTTGACCACCAATTGGTAGGGATCACGGATCGATTTGTTGTCCGGCAAAAGCACGGCCTTCGCGATCGAGGGCGAAAGTTCCGGCTCGTAGTGGCCGATCGCGCCGCCGTTCAAGATCTCGAAATCAAAGCCATAGCGCTGCATTAACTCGATATGGCCGCGGTCGGCGGCGAATTCAGCTTCCGTCTCATAGATGGCGAGGCAGCCGTCCTCCGTCATGAGTTCCGGTGCGCCGATTGCAGAAAGCATGGTCCGGAAATCGCCTAGCGCCCGGCGCGTCAGGTTCATGCCTGCATCTTCGATCCCGCGCAGACGGGACGGGCGGCCGGCCGCGATGAAGCGCAGGAACCACGGAAGCATTTTCGGAGCGTAAGACGGACGCAGCCAGACCGGCCCCTCGGGGTCCATCAGCCAGCGGGGAATTTTCTTCCAGGTCGCCGGACCAGAACCGGCGGTGAAATCGAGCGCGATGCTCGCCATATTCCCGTAGGACGTGCCACGGCCCGGCTCGCCCTTGTCGATCAGCGTCACCTGAAAACCGCGTTGCTGCATTTCGAAGGCGATCGATGCGCCGATTACGCCTGCGCCGACTACGGCGACTGTCTGCTTCCTCTCATTCGTCATATCATCATCCATCAAGGCAAGGCTTTACCGGCACGACTTGCGTTGTGATATATCAGAATGAGATGAATGCCTATGAGGAATTTTATTGTGTCGGCAAACCGGCACCGACCGTATCGCCGACCGAGCCGGCGGTATTCTCCACCGACTGGCCGAAGCGCTTCAGCTGGGCATCATAGTTGCGGCGCGTGCGCGGATCGAAGATCGCGATCGGGGTACTGACGGCAACGCTGGCCGCGCTGCCGACCGTCTGCGCAGCACCGATCGCGACGGCACCAACCGCTTCGCCAAGACCGACCTGCGAATCGGTGATCGTCTGGCCGGCGATCAGCCGGTCGCCGATCAGCTTCACGACTTCCGGGCTTTCGGCGAATTTGCCGTGGTTCAGCCTGTCGCCGCCCTTGAGCTTGGTGAGATCGAGGACGGTGATGCCCGCCGCCTCGAGCTTGCTGCGATAGGGCTCCGCCGAAGGATCGATCTGCCCGAGGCGATCGACATTGCCGGAAATGCGGCGCGAAAGCGCCAGCGCGCGGTCGTCCCGCGAAACGAAGATGGTAAAGTGCGGCCTCTCCTCGCCGAGGCTGACGAATTGCCGCCCGAAAACATCAACGTCAAGATCGGGTGAGGCAAGGATGACGTTGTTGATCTTGCTTGCAACATGCCCGTCCCGGATCGCCATCTGGCGCAGCGCCTCGACGGTCAGCCAAGTGCCCATGGAATGCGCCATGATGGTGATATCGCTGACGGCCGGGTTCCGGGCGGTGCGGCGCAGCAGCTCTTCCAGCGCATCGCGAGAATAATTCGTGCTTTCCTTGTCGTAGTTATAGTCGAAGATGCTTCCGCGCGACGGCCAGGTGAAGACGACCGGCGCCACGTCCGCATGCGAATCGTGAACGATCTGCGCGAAGCGGTAAACGGAATCCTCGTAAAGATTGTTGAAGCCATGAACAAAGACCAGCACGCGGCGGCTCTTCGGCATATGGCTCTTCAGCCAAACCTCGCCCGCCTGCTCTCCTTCCAGCGGGTCGACGGACACGGTGACGAAATCGCGAAGTGGATTTGCCGGCAGGCGCTTCGGCCATTGCACCTGACCGACCTTGCGATTGGCATCCGGCGGTATCGAAACGTTGACCGCATTAACCATCAGCCCGGTGCCGCGCTCGCCGGAAAAGAGGACGGCGGGGTCCTTGTCCTGCGCGCGCGTGGTTGCGACGAGAAGATCGACTTTCGAAGTGCCCGGCTGCACGGATCCCACCGGCGTCATCACGCCGATGTGCCGTCCGCCGCAGGCCGATAACAGGAAGGCAGCAAGCGTCAGGCTCGCAAGCGTCTTCCGCATGGCCCCCGATCCGTCAAACATCCCCTACTCCAACATCGACGCCTGGCTGAACGCTCTGGCTGCTGCTCAAATAAGCCGTGGGCGTCGGGGGAGTCAAATAAGGCAAGCAGCCCGTTAGCCTCACAATAGATGCGCATACTGATTTTCAGGGATGAAATAGAAAAGAGCCCGGCGCGGGAGGAGGTGCACCGGGCTCTTGATCCTGACTGGCAACTGGGAGGAGGAGTGTTACCAGTCTGCGTAAGCGCGCTGGGAGGAGGAGTGCGCTACTTACGAAGCTATAAATACCCGATTGATTTGATCGAGAATAGGGTTATTACCGCAATGCAGCAATGCACATAGCGCATGGCTCGACGCGCAATCTTTCGAAGGCGCCTCATTTTGCAGCAACTTTGATCAACTGGTCAAAAATATCGTTCCGGTAAAATGCGATAACCTAAAGCCGATTTTTCGCCTCGTCGCCAAAATCCGCCAGCAACTTCCAAAGATCCGCAAAAAGCTCCCTCGCAAACGCCTCGAGTGGGCCTTCTGGCGGACGCTCCTGCCAGCGCTCGCCGCCAACACGCAATGCACCGATGACGATCGCAGAGAGAAGCCGCATCCGAGCCCGGACCTCCTTCCCTTCGGCGCTTCTTGCGACCAATGCTTCCGTCAGCTTCTGCTCAAGTTTTGCATATTTCATCTGATCGCGCGCTTTCAGCACAGGTGTGCGACGGACGAGTTCACCAAGGGCGAGACCACGTTCATTGGCGGAAGCGGCAACGGTTTCCACGATTGCTTCTTCAACGACCTTCAGGGGCGAGTAGCTCTTTGGCCTTGCGGCGATGGCAGCCATCAGCCGGTCGGCAAAGGAATCTTGCCAGGCGAAGACGACCTCTTCCTTGGAGGGGAAATAGTCGAAAAAGCTGCGCTTCGACACGTCGGCGGAATCCGTGATGTCCTCGATCGTCGTTGCATCAAAGCCGCGTTCGAGAAACAGCGTCATTGCCGCCTGCTCAATGCGCTCGCGCGTCTGGCGCCGCTTGCGCTCGCGGCGCCCTTCTGCAGTGCCGGTCTGTTTCGATTCAGCCATTTGCGTCCGATTTCATCAGCCGCCAGCCTCTCCTGCGGCCGTTTCGATCTCCGCTTCCCTGCTATGATATTTGAAGCGCTCCCGCGAGAGCTCAAGCGGCTTGCGGCGCGAAATTCTGTAGACTGCGGCAGGCGGCAGGTTCCGCATCGTGCCGCCAATATGCGTTGCCTTGAGCCCCATCCGGTCGAGGATTGGCCGCGGCACAGGGCAGCGTGGGCCGTAAGTGAATTGATAAAACGCACCGCCAGGCCGCATGTAGGTGAAAGCGCCGGCGAGAATGGCGGTGATCTTGCGTGGCGACATCGAAAGCAGCGGCAAGCCGCTGACCACCGCCCCAACTGGCTCGCCTTGGAAAATGCCGGCGTGTGCCAAATGCCCCGCATCCATCTGCAAGACGCGAGCGGACGGAAAGCGAGCCTTGAGGCCATCGATGAATTCGGGGCCATATTCGATCAGCGTCAAATCCGCCTCTTTGAGCCCGCGCGCAAGCAGCGCACGCGTAAAAACACCCGTACCAGGGCCCAGTTCAATGATCGGCCCGTCAAGTGCTGCGATTTCCTTCGTCATCAACTTGGCGAGCGAAACCCCGGAGGGAGCGATTGCAGCGACGCGAAGTGGATTGCTGATCCACGAACGGAAGAAATGCAGGAAATCCGAGCATGCAATGTTTGCGGTCATGTTGATTGGCCCACTTTTGAAATTCAACGTCATTACCTGCCAGGCATCGCTTCAGAACGGCAATTCCAAGAAGCCATCAGCCGCGCAGCGCGACATCCCGATTGAACGGGATCCTATCCTTTCAATTATTGCACTTTTATATCTATTGCATTTTTGCACTTGGTGCAACGCATACGAGCCAGAATTTATCGACGGCCGCAGACATGCAGCCACACCGGCCAGCAAGCAGTTCTCCAAAGAGAGCGTTTCGGACTGCCCTATCGATCGTAGACCGCGCGATAGCCTTCGGACGAGGCGCAGGCGTCATACTGCCTGCGCGCAGCGCCGCGCGAAAGCGCTTCCGCTTCGGCGCTGTCATAATCGCCAGTCATCTGTGCACGCAGTTTATATTGCTGCATCGCTTCGCCATACATCGCATTGGCTTCGCCCATGCACATGACGTGGGCAAGGAATGGCGGATTGACCGGGCTGCCGACGGGATAGAGAACCAGCTTGTCGGCATAGGTGACACATCCGGCAAGAATGACCGCGACCGCCATCATCGAAATCACAACCTGGGTTCTCGCCTTCATAGTTCTCTCCCGCGCCCCGCTCCGCACCATCGCGGCGCAGAACGCAGATATATGCGCAAGATTGCGCGAAGCTAAGCAAGTTGATCGACGGCCGCAACAAGATGGTCTCCGAACCGCTTACACTTGCGGCCGCCCGTTCGCCGTTGACTTCCCGGATGATGAGAGGAAAATGTCCCTTATGCGTCCCAGGCAAACATAGGGAGTGCCTACGATGACGATCGCAGGAAAACTTCAGGACTATATAGCCGGTGAGGGTATCGCTTACGACACCGTCGCTCATCACCGCACAGCAACGACCAGCCAGTCGGCGCAAGCCGCGCATATTCCGGGCAGCAGGCTGGCCAAATCCGTGGTCGTACATCACGAAACGGGGTATGTCCTAGCCGTTGTACCGAGCACACACCGGATCGAGCTCTCCACCTTGCAGGATCTGATGAACAGGCGTCTTGGCCTCGCCTCGGAGGAGGAGGTTAGCTCGCTTTTTTCGGATTGCGACATTGGCGCGGTACCACCCATCGGACCCGCTTACGATGTGCCGGTGATCCTCGACGAAAGTCTCGGCGACGCGAGCGACGTCTATTTTGAAGGCGGCGACCACAAGACACTCGTGCATGTCACTGGGCCCAATTTTCGCAGCCTCATGAAGGATGCGCAAATCGCCCGCTTCAGCCACCTGCCGTAGTTGTCACGATCCCGGACGCGGCCTTGACGGGCCTACAGACTTGGGCAAATGGGCCAAGATCGAGGTGTTGGCGGATATGCCTGTGGCGAGCGTCGGATCGTCGGCATCAAACAGCGTGGCCGGTGGTCGCAATCTCGACCACATTTGCATCGCAACGAGCCCCTCCATCACGAAGAGCTACGTGCGCACCTGGAGAGCCCCGGCATCCAACAGAGCAAGTCACGCAAAGGCAACTGCCTCGAAAACGCGGCAATGGAGAGCCTCTTCGCAACCCTCACGTCCGAGCTCTTCTATCCCAATCGAAGTTTCGCGACAAATCGACAGGGTCAATGTCGTTACTCCTGGGATCACCGTCTATCGGATGGGGCGTGTAAAGATCGGCACGAGCTGTTCGCCTCCATGCCCGTGCAGGATTGCTCGGATCAGTCTTGATGTCCGCGATAGCAATTGCAGGTACGCCGTCAGAGGAGCATCGCACGGCCCATTGACCATCAAGTGCGGCTATTCCCGAGGGGGCTGTCACACTTGCGGCGAGTGGGCAGAAAAGCTGATCCAAACTTATTGCTTGCAGCATGTCCCAGTGCCTCTGCTGCGAAGACGGGTGCAGAGGAAGGCGTCTCGCCTGTAGTGGAGAACAGGACGCAATCCACATCAAGCCGCTCGTATTCGGCGAATATTTCTGGATAGTGCAGCTCCATGCCAAGCGCGCAACCGAAACAAAGACCGTCCACCTCAAACGTCACCGGACCAGCCCCGGCATAGCTTCGCAGAAATTACGCAACCTTGTCAGTTCAGCAGCATACCCTAGTTTGAAGTCGCGCGGGATTTTCGCGACCGATGTGCATGCCGTTGTTCGAAAGTAGCTTTTCAAATCACAAGGGGCCTCCATCATGTCGGACAAATCGAAGAAAGGCATCGATCGCCGCGATCTGTTGATTGCATCTATTGCCACGGTCGGCGCGTCGGCTGCCCTCGCCGTCAACGCTGGTGCTGCGAATGCCCAGGACGCAGCGACACCCGCTGCCCATCCGGCATCAGGAACGGCCTATACCGGCGATGTCATCCAGGGGAAAAAGGTCGTCAGCACGCTCGACGTCAACGACCTGGAGCCGGGGCAGAAGCACTTCTTGTATTTTCAGGGTGCGCAGATGCCCACGGGGCAGCACTGGTATGTGTCTGTGACGGTCGCCAAGGGAGCAAGGCCGGGTAAGCGCGGCGTCCTGACGAGTGGTGTGCATGGCGACGAAATGAGTAACATTCACACGGTCCAGACCGTGATGAACCAGCTCGATCCGACGCAGATGTCGGGCACGGTCATGGCGGTCACCGACGTGGCACGCCCGGCCATTGAAAGCATGCAGCGCAGGTGGCCCAATCACGGCAGGGGCCTAGATTTGATCGATATGAATCGGGAATGGCCCGGGAACGACAACGGTGCCGCCGCGCCCAGCCGACACGCCGGGCTGCTGTTCAACCGGCTGCTGCGGCCCAACGCCGACTTCGCGATCGACTTCCACACCGGAACAACCGGATTCGAAGTCACCGCGTTTAATATTGGCGGCATGGATGTGCCCGAGGTGAAGGCAATGTTGGAGCTCTATCCCGTCGGCCAGATCTTCGACAACCATGTCTATCCCGGTGTCTTGCACAACGCATTTATGGACGCGGGCATACCGTCCTTTACGCCGGAGATCGGCGCTGCTCGCGTTCTGGACATCGAGATGATCTCGCTATTCGTGGAAGGCACGATGAACGTCCTCAAGCATCACGGCATCGTTGCCGGGCCGATGGGCCGGACAGGCAAGGACGTGAATGTCTTCGTCGGCAACAGTGCGTTCCCGATCCTGGCAACCCAGGGCGGGATCGTCGAGCATTTGGTCAAGCTCAACGACAAGGTCGAACCCGGACAGAAGGTGGCCATCCAGCGCAATAGCTTCGGCGAAGTGGTCGCGGAGTATACGAGCGGCGTAGCCGGAGAGATAACGGGCCAGCGCAGCGATGCGATGTCCGAGCCCGGCAACCCCCTGGTATTCATCCTCTTCCACAAGGCGGCGCCGGAGGGCGTTGAGTCATATCCCGAGTGACGCCCTATGAGGGATTCTTCGCTTGTCTTAGTCTGGAATGGCGTGAAACGGCGCACCGGACAGGATGAAGCTGGAAACCAATATCTTATTGCTGGCGCTCTATGATATGCGCCACCCGTAGCGCCATCAGCGGCACGCAGTCTCATCGCTGCGTCCAGCTTCCATACGTTTTCGGCAGAATGAATTTCCCAGTACATGCCGCCCCGAAGCCGTCAAGGGTGCACGATCCGCGAGCTAGATCATCCTTGAGCATACTCGCTAGGTTGTCCCAGACATCGACCCCGGATCGCCGAGAAAGTCATGGGTCAAGCCTTGGAGATTGCCACTCATTAGGCGCAGCTTCGCAGCACTGTTGCCGTAATGGAGAACAAGGCCGCCATCGGTCCATCAGCTCAGAGAGGGAAATTGGCCGGACTGATTTGCCAAGCCCATGATACCCTTCGGGCTCCTTCACCGTCGTGCAGATTGTCGAGAATCAACGCGTGCATACGACAGATAAAGTGCATGAGATAAATGACGGGTGCGGCTTGAACGGTAGAAATAGTAAAGCTTCCGCCGGACGCTGAGCCGACAATCGTCACTTCTTGTCCCTAAACACATAGGTTCTGATCGAAAACTCATTTGGGCGATCAATTCGGGCAAGGAGTCGATTACCGTTCGCCTTGAACGCCCAGCGCCAGGGCGAAGAACTGCTACCCGCCAGCACCGTGGGAAACTGCCGACGAACCTCGCTACGATATCGATCGGCGCGCCTTGCCGCTCACTTCCGCAATTTCTTCTTTGCGGATTTAGCAACGGTCGTCTCACCCCAATCCCACTGTTCAGCGCTGACCGGCCCAGAAAGAGCAGAAGTGTGCCAAACGTCACGATGATTGGGTATTTCTTGAGGACTGTGGTCCATGGAGGCAATGAGCGTCACTATGAGTGCCTCATACCGGCTCTTATTGCCACTCCACAGTAGCTATAGGGAAAATGGCGCACCCGAAGAGATTCGAACTCCTGACCCCCAGATTCGTAGTCTGGTGCTCTATCCAGCTGAGCTACGGGTGCGTGCCAAAAGCGGCCGTGCCGCTTGCGTGGGCGATCCTCTAAAGCGTCCTTTGGGTGAATGCAATAGCAATTCGAAAAAAATCACGAGTTTGGTTGCAGATGGCTGAGTTGCGGAATTTGCATCACTTTTCCGACTGGGTGCGCGAACGATAGTCCTCCAGCGAAACCGGCCGGTCCGGGATCTCGATGCGGAACTGCGTGCCGGCCGCGGGCTTTTCAACGAGGGCGATCGTACCGCCATGCGCAAGGACCAGTTCGCGCGCGATCGTAAGTCCGAGGCCTGTGCCGCCGCTGCGGGCCGAACCGCGGAAGGCCGCAAAGAGATTCTGCCGGGCCTTCATCGGCATGCCTGGCCCGGTATCGTCAACGATGATGCTGACGACGCTACCGACACGCTGCGCCGAGACAGTGATGCGTTTGACACCGTCAGGGGCAGTTTCGCCGGTCAACGCCTGCAACGCGTTCCGGCAGAGATTGTGAATCACGCGGAAGAGCTGCTCGCTATCGGCATCGACCTCTATGTCCGGCGGCATCTGCTCGGCAAAGTCAACGCCGCTCTGCGGATCGATCGCCAGCATATCCCGCACGTCCTGCGTCAGATCGTAGAGCCTGACCCGCCGGCGGCGCGGCGCCGATTCACTTGCCTGACCAAAGGAGAGCACTTCCGTCGTATAGCCGACGGCGCGATCGATCGTACGCAGCAGCTTCGGTGCGAAGCTCTTAACCATCGGATCATCGACATCTACGAGACGGTCTGACATCAGCTGGGCCGAGGCGAGGATGTTGCGCATGTCATGATTGATCTTTGAGACCGCAAGGCCAAGTGCCGCAAGATTCTTCTGCTGCTTCAGCGTCTTTTGCAGTTCCATCTGCATCGCCGTCAGACGCCGTCCCGCGACCGCCAGTTCATCGCGCCCGCCAGCGCCCACGAAGACATGCTGCGGGTTTTCCGGATCGGCTGAAAATTGCTGCATGTTGCCGGTCAGCCTGCGGATCGGGCGGATCAGGATGCGATTAATGACGAAGAAAATCAGCGTCGCGGTAAAGAGCGAGATCAGCACGGAGAGGAACAGAACATTGCGTGCATAGACGAGCATCGCCGTGCGCAACGGCTTTTCCTTCATCAGCACTTCAACGCCCATGTTCGTCTCGCCGACCGGGCCGTAAACGCGGATGATGCGGTTGCCGCCAAAAAGCAGCGTATCCAGTGCGTCTCCCATGGAACTGATCGGGGTGGCCTTGGTCAGGTCATACTGCTCATCGACCGATGTCGGCATGCTGCTCATCGCGAGAAGCCTGGAGGTGCCTTCCTTGCGAAGAACGATCGCCTTCGTGCCGGTCGCCGCCAATGTTTCCTTCTGCAAAGCGTAGGGCAGTTCGACGGGCTGCAGACCATCAATAACGATGGCGGCGGCAGCAGCCGTGTTCAGCTTGTCCTCCAGCCAGCGGATGCGCATGCTGGCGATGGAAGGGAAGAAGATCAGCACTTCGGCGAGCATGATGAACAAAACAGTCAGCCAAAGCAGCTTCCCCGACAGGCCGCCGAACGCACCCGCCGGACGACCATTTGCGCCGTCCGCCGCAATGTCGACAGTCGAATTTCCGCCTTGCTGTTGATCCGGCATCGTCATTTCCGATCGGCCAAGCGCCTGAAACCAGACTTCTATATTAGCCGATCGAGGTGCGCTTTCAAATCTTCGCGAGCGACGGCAAGCCGTCACACAACAAAACGCCGCCCGCAGGCGGCGTTTTCTGACTGTCGAGGATACTCAGAATTCTTCCCAATTCTGCCCGGCAACCGCCGCGTTGCCGTCGAAGGCCCGCGAGACGGTCTTCATCACCCGGCGCGCCGGCGAGGCGACCGGACGGTGTTCTTCGCGGCGGGCAACGGCGAGCGGCGCTGCAGCAGCATTCGATATCCTGAAATGGGCAATAAGATTGACGAGACCGTCGGCTTCTGCGGAGAGCTTGTGCGTCGCAGCCGAGGTTTCCTCGACCATCGCCGCATTCTGCTGCGTTACCTGGTCCATCTGGTTTATGGCGGTGTTGACCTCCTTGAGGCCGGTCGATTGCTCCTTGGCCGCGGTCGCGATCGAGTGAATGTGATCGTTGATCGCGATGACGCGTGTCTCGATCTCGCCAAGCGCCTCGCCGGTTGCCTGCACCAGCTTCACACCGACATGAACTTCATCGCCGGATTTGGTGATGAGCGCCTTGATGTCCTTTGCGGCCGTTGCCGAGCGCTGGGCGAGCTCGCGAACCTCCTGCGCGACGACGGCAAAGCCCTTGCCTGCTTCTCCGGCCCGTGCCGCCTCGACACCGGCGTTGAGTGCGAGAAGGTTGGTCTGGAAAGCGATCTCGTCGATTACGTTGATGATCTGGCTGATTTCGCGTGATGCCTGCTCGATGCGGCCCATGGCATCGACCGCGTTACGGACGACGACGCCGGAGCGGCCGGCATCATCCTTCGCTTCCGAGACCATGATGCTGGCCTCCTGCGCCCGTTCTGTCGAGTTCTGCACGACGGCCGTGATCTCGTCGAGAGCTGCGGAGGTCTGCTCGAGGGCTGCCGCCTGCTGTTCCGTGCGTCTGGAAAGATCGTCACTGGCAACGCGGAGCTCGTTGGTGTTGCCGTTGATCGCTTCGGTGGTCTCGCGGATCTCGCGCATGGTCGTCTGCAGCGTCTGGAACGTGTTGTTGACATTTTGCTGCAACTCGGCAAAGGCGCCCTGGAAGTCGCCGCGCATGGTCTGTGTCAAATCGCCATCCGCAAGACTTGCAATGACGCGGCGGGTTTCGCCGACGCCGGCATCGACGCTCGAAAGCAGCGTGTTGATATTGCCTGCGAACTGATTGAGGTTCTCGTCCTCATAGTCCTTCTCGATACGGCGGCTGAAATCACCGGCAGCCGCGGCAGCGACCACCACAGACATGCTCGACTGCAGGTCGTCGCTCTTGGTGCGCATGGCCGCTTCCTGCGCATGCAGACGCTTGATGGCCAACCCGTTTTCCTTGAAGACGGCGACGGCGGCGGCCATCTCGCCGATCTCGTCCTTACGGCCGGCATAGGGCACGTCCGCGTCGAAATTGCCGTTGGCGACTTCGTTGATGGCGATCGTTACGCGCTTGATCGGGCGGCTGAGATGACTGGTACCGATGTAAACGCCCATGCCGACGCCTGTCGAAATGCCGACGCCGGTAATGGCAAGCACGAGCCAGAACAGCGAAGCACGGAAAGCTTCGATCTCGGCATCGACGGCCTGCAGCTCGGCCTTGTCGGTCTTTACGATGGCATCGATCTCGGCCTGGAAAGCCTTTCGGTTCGCACGGTTGGCTTCATTGTTGCCTTGGGTGTTGGCGGCTGCCGGCCCGACTTCAGTGCCGAGACGGGCCGTTTCAGTGCGGAAGGTGCGGAATTCCTTGGCGCGCTCGACGAGCTTTCCGAAGCTCTCCTTCTGGCTCTCGGGAACGAGCGGCGCCCATCCGGCGATGACCTTGTCGATCTCGTCGAGATCCGCCATCAGTCCCTTGGCGAAGTTGCCGGTATCCTTGATTTCCTTCGCAGCGTAGATGCCGCGGGCTTCCATGACTGTTGCCGTCACGAAGCGGTTCAGCCGCTCGCCAGCATAGGCACGCTGTGAGGCACTCTTATAGGCGCTGAATTTGTTGTTGTACTCGTTCATGGCAATAAGGGCGGTTGCGCCAATAATTAGGGCGACAGCTGCCATAACGGAAACGAGCAAATTGATCTTGCCGCGGATTTTCAACGGAATGCCTCCTGAGGGACTAACGACAGTCTGGAAAGCAAATTCCCAGCCGATAGAATGAAGATCGGCTAAATGTCTTAATGTTACATTTCGAATGCGATGGTTTAGTACTACAAAAAATTATCCATATTATCCGCGCATCGACGGCATTCTTCGCAAAAATTGCATAAACTTCAGTAGAAACATCGCCGATAGCATGCCCATCAAGACAAAATCAGCAAAATTCAACCTTTCGACGTGTTGAGCACAATAGTTAATACCTTAATGCGAATTTTTGCAGTCTTAAACGGCCGGCCGATGAATCACCGGGCGATAATTGACTTCTCGAGGCTTCATCCGTATAAGCCGCCGCACGTTCGGTCACTTCGGTCTTTGGCCTCGCCCGTTCGAAAAACAACGCTCCTTGCAATATGCAAATTCAAGAAGGGCCGCACTCCGCGGTGTTTAAATAAATGAAGCGTACCTACCAACCATCGAAGCTTGTCCGCAAGCGCCGCCACGGTTTCCGTGCGCGTATGGCTACCAAGGGCGGCCGCAAGGTCATCGTTGCCCGCCGCGCGCGTGGCCGCAAGCGTCTTTCGGCCTAAGGCCGGATTGCCCGATAACAGATGGCGGGCGAATTGACGACCACTGAAAAAAATACTGCAGGGCGGTTGAAAAGCCGCCCGCAGTTTCTTGCTGTCCGCAACGGCGAAAAGCGCAAGGGTGGCCTCTTCCTGCTCGAGGTTCTCGACCGGAAAGAGCCCGAAACCGAAGCCCGCGTCGGCTTCACCGTCACAAAAAAACATGGCAACGCGGTCGAACGGAACCGCATGCGCCGCCGCCTCAAAGAGGCGGTGCGGCTTCATGTGGGATTTGCAATGCAGCCCGGACACGACTATGTGGTTGTCGCGCGAAGAGACTGCCTGACGGCGTCCTTCAAGGAATTGAGCGCGGAGCTTAAGGCACGCGTCGAAAGCAAGCCGAAACATAGGCGATCCTCCGACGGACGCCCCAGGAACGTATGATGCAAAACAACCGCAATTATTTCATTGCGATCGCTCTCTCGGTGCTGATCGTTCTCGGCTGGCAGTTTCTTTACATGAACCCGCGCATCGAGGCTCAGCGCAAAGCGCAGGAAGCCCAAAAAGCGCAGCAGCAGAGCGAGCAAACGCAGGCTCCTGCTCCAGGCGGCCAGCCCGCACCGCAAACAAGTGGCGCCGCGCCGACCGGCCAAGCCGCCGCGACCGCAACGCGCGAGGAAGCGCTTGCTAAGGCGCCGCGCATCGCCATCGACACGGAAGCGCTGTCTGGCTCCGTCAACCTGGTAGGTGCCCGCCTCGACGACCTGAAGCTCAAAGGTTATCACGAGACGGTCGACAAGAGCAGCCCGATCATTACGCTTTTTTCGCCGGCTGACACCAAGGACGGCTACTTTACCGAACTCGGCTATATCGGCAGCGACGAGACGGGAGCAGTTCCCGGTCCGTCGACCGTATGGACGGCGCCGGAAGGCGCCAAGCTCACCGACAAGTCCCCGGTGACGCTGACCTACACCAATGACAAAGGCCTGACCTTTGCGCGTACGATTTCGGTCGACGACCGCTACATGTTCACCGTCACGGACAAGGTGACAAACAGCGGAAGCACGCCGGCTTCCATTTCGTCCTACGGGCGCGTTACCCGCTACAACAAGCCGACGACGCCCTCCGTCTACGTCCTGCACGAGGGCTTCATCGGCGTCATCGGAGACGGCCTGGTCGAGAGCAAGTACTCTGCCGTCGAGGAGGAAGCCGTCACGCCCGCCAAATCCACCGGCGGCTGGCTTGGCATCACCGACAAGTATTGGGCCGCAACGATCGTGCCGCCGCAGAAATCGGCTTATGAAGCCCGCTTCTCGCATTTCACCGATGGCCAGCCACGCTATCAGGCCGACTATAAGGAAGACGCCGTAACCGTTGCTCCCGGACAGTCGATCGAGCTCAAGAACCTCGTCTTTGCCGGCGCCAAGGAAGTTCCGGTCATCGACGGCTACGAGGCCTCCTACCAAATCCCGCGCTTCGACCGCCTGATCGACTGGGGCTGGTTCTATTTCATCACCAAGCCGATGTTCAAGCTGATGGATTTCTTCTTCCGCTACTTCGGCAATTTCGGCGTCGCGATCCTGCTGACGACGATCGTCGTCAAGGGCCTGTTCTTCCCGCTCGCCAGCAAGCAGTACGCTTCGATGGCGAACATGAAGCGCGTGCAGCCGAAGATGGAAGAGCTCAAAGCCAAATTCGGCGACGACCGGATGGGCCTGCAGCAGGCGATGATGCAGCTCTACAAGGAAGAAAAGATCAATCCGATTGCCGGTTGCTGGCCGATCGCCTTGCAGATTCCGGTCTTCTTCGCGCTCTACAAGGTCATCTATATCACGATCGAAATGCGGCATGCGCCGTTCTTCGGCTGGATTCAGGACCTCTCAGCCCCCGATCCGACCACGATCGTCAATCTCTTCGGCCTGCTCCCCTTCGAAGCGCCCGCCCTCCTGCATCTCGGCGTGTGGCCGCTGATCATGGGTGTGACGATGTTCGTGCAGATGCGCATGAACCCGACGCCGCCCGACCCAACGCAGGCGATGATCTTCAACTGGATGCCGCTGGTCTTTACCTTCATGCTGGCAAGCTTCCCGGCCGGCCTCGTCATCTATTGGGCCTGGAACAATACGCTCTCCGTGATTCAGCAGGGGGTAATCATGCGCCGCCACGGTGTAAAGATCGAGCTCTTCGACAATCTCAAGGGCTTGTTCCGGCGAAAACCGGCGCCATCGAAATGAATGAGGAAGCCTCGCTTCGGCGGGGCTTTTTCTTTTCGGCAACCTGTTTCCAATGAGGGCGCATCGGGGACCGTTGGTTGACAAAATCATGCGAAACCTGAATGCCTTATGCGCAATGGATTAGGACGCGCTGGAAAAGCGGAATGACGCAAAACAACGAAAAGCCACTCTTCGGGCGGCCGTGGATCTTTATCCGCGGCGTGCCTTCCATGAAGTTCCTGCCACCGGAAGGGCCGCTGGAAGTGGCGTTCGCCGGGCGCTCGAATGTCGGCAAGTCGTCGCTCATCAATGCGCTTGTCGGACATAAGGGACTGGCGCGTACCTCGAATACGCCGGGCCGGACGCAGGAGCTGAACTACTTCGTTCCGGAGGGTTATACCGGCGAAGGCGGCGACCTGCCGCCGATGGCGCTCGTCGATATGCCGGGCTACGGTTATGCGCAAGCGCCGAAAGACCAGGTCGACGCCTGGACGAAACTCGTATTCGATTATCTGCGCGGCCGCGCTACGCTGAAGCGCGTCTACGTGCTTATCGACAGCCGTCATGGCATCAAGAAGAACGACGATGACGTTCTGAGCCTGCTCGACAAGGCCGCCGTTTCCTACCAGATTGTTCTGACCAAAACCGACAAGATCAAGCCGCCCGCGGTCGCCAAGCTGCTCGCGGAAACGGCAGAGAAGATCAAAAAGCGTCCGGCGGCCTTCCCATTCGTTATCGCCACCTCTTCTGAGAAGAGCGAGGGATTGGATGAGTTGCGCCAAGCCATTGCCGAAACGGTCGAGATCAAAAACTGGAACTGAGGGGAGGCGCCCCCAGGCGCCTCCCCTCCTTCGTCCATAAATCCATCACGTCTTAGGCAGAAGCACTTTGTCAACGACATGGATAACGCCGTTCGACTGCTTGACGTCGGCGATCGTCACGCGTGCTGTGCCTCCCATTTCATCGGTCAGCGTGATCTTGCCCATGCTTTCCTTGGCTTTCAGCACGCAGCCGCCGACCGTCTTGATGTCGTGTTCGCCGCCATCGTCCTTGATCATTTTGGCGACGGTCTTCGCCATCGCATCTGCCGCAACCACGTGGCAGGTCAGCACCTTGACGAGCGCGGCCTTGTTTTCCGGCTTGAGAAGCGTCTCGACCGTGCCCTTCGGCAGGGCGGCGAAAGCCTCGTTCGTCGGTGCGAAAACCGTGAATGGACCTTTGCCTTCGAGCGTGCCGACAAGACCGCCGGCCTTCACCGCCGCGACCAGGGTGGTGTGGTCCTTCGAGTTGACGGCATTGTCGATGATGTTCTTCGTCGGGAACATCGGAGCGCCACCCACAATGGGGTTGGCGGCCTGCACAGCAAAAGCGATTGCGGATACGGCAGTGGCAAGCGCAATGGTGCGCAAAGCTGACTTCATCATGACCATTCTCCTCACGTCCGGCGCCGGTTCGCGTGCGGAATGCCTCGGCCCGCCCGGACATCGAAATGTACGAGGCGATGCAGAAAGAGTTTCAGAAGAGACGATTTTTTAGCGGCGATGCGTGGTGCCACTGGCGACAACCGGTCCTGTCGGTGTACCGGTCGTCGAACCACCAAAAGGCTCAAGGCTGACGGCGAGCGTCGTACCGTCGGCAATGCCGCCGCGCAGATCGGCAGGAACAACAAGCTCGCCATCTTCATCCGAGTGGAAAATGCCGAGCGACTTTGGAGTGCCGCTTGCCGGCACCAGCCAGAGCTCCAGTGATTTATTCTCAGCCCCGCCCGCCGCAACGGGCACGATGCGGAGGCGGCCGCTTTGGGCGTCGTAAGAGGCAAGCAGATTGACCTGGCTGTCGGGGGACGACAATTCGGCAAACAGTGGCGATTGACCTTTCGGCGGTGGAACGTTGCCGGAGGCGAAAATGATGGCACCGATCGCAACGACCAGCGAAGCGAAGGTCAGCGAGCGCCAGAAGACGGCGGAATTCCAAAGGCCGCGCGACAAGGACCGCGAAAGCTCCGGTTCGCCGAAAAGGCGTGCCTCGATCTGCTTGAACGTCTCCCGGCCCGGGCTCGCGGCCACTTCATAATCGTCGTTGAAAGCAGAGAGGTTCGTTTCCCAGCGGCTGACGATTGCGGCAAACTGGCGGTCCCGGCGCATTCGCTCCTCGACCACCCGGCGATCCTGAAACGAAAGAACACCAAGCACGTACTCGCCGGCGAGCACTTCATCACGGGAACGGCCTCCCTTGCTTTGATCCGGCGATGTCATCGCTCCATGCACTCTCTCAGCTTCAAAAGGCTGCGCCGCAGCCATGTCCGCATGGTGTTCAGCGGAACGCCGAACTGATCGGCAAGTTCCTGATAGCTCAGTCCTTCGACATAGGCCTTCTTCACCGCCTGCGCCCGATCAGCTTCCAACTCTTCCATGCAGGTGTCAATCCGCCTTCCTTCATCAGACAACACGGCCTGCGTTTCTGGGTCGAGGCCAGGATCGGGAAGATCGTATTCACCGTTCAACTCGTCGGCGACAGGCTTTCGCGCCCGCATCGTATCGATCGCCTGGTTGCGGGCAATCGCCGCTAGCCAGGAGGACGGCGTACCTTGGTTGGCCACGAAAGCCCCGGCGCGCTGCCAGATCTTTGCATAAACCTCCTGCAACGCTTCCTCGGCTTCAACACGATCGTTCAGGATACGCAGGCATATGGAGAAAAGTTTCGGGCTCGTCTCCTTATAGAGATCGGCGAAAGCCTTCCGGTCGGCCATGGCGATGCGGCCTATCAATTGCGCGATTTCCTCGCTCGTCATGCCGCGGCCCATCTGTCTTTGACACGATGCCAATAAACGGCGGCCGGCTCAAATTGACAAGAGCCACAGCAACTAATGCGCAGGGCATTATTCCATCTGTCAAGAACTTGAGATAAAAGGCCGCGATCTATTCTGCGGGGTATGCCATGAACCAGTCCGAAAGCGAAACCCAAGCACGCCTTCTCGCACAGGCGCTGCCTTTCATGCAGCGTTACGAGAACAAGACGATAGTCGTCAAATACGGTGGCCATGCCATGGGCAATCCCGAGCTCGGCAAAGCCTTCGCCAGCGACATCGCGCTTTTGAAGCAATCCGGCGTCAATCCGATCGTCGTCCACGGCGGCGGACCACAGATCGGCGCGATGTTGACGAAGATGGGCATCGAATCGAAGTTCGAAGGCGGTCTTCGCGTCACCGACGCCAAGACCGTCGAGATCGTCGAGATGGTGCTTGCCGGCTCCATCAACAAGGAGATCGTGGCACTCATCAACCAGACGGGCGAATGGGCGATCGGGCTTTGCGGCAAGGACGGCAACATGGTCTTTGCCGAAAAGGCGCAGAAGAAGATCAAGGACCCGGATTCGAACATCGAGCGCGTGCTCGATCTCGGCTTCGTCGGCGAGGTCGTCGAAGTCGACCGTACGCTGCTCGACCTGCTCGCCCGTTCGGAAATGATCCCGGTCATCGCCCCGGTCGCGCCCGGCCGCGACGGCGCAACCTACAACATCAATGCCGACACCTTCGCAGGCGCCATCGCTGGCGCACTGAATGCCACGCGCCTGCTCTTCCTGACGGACGTTCCCGGCGTGCTCGACAAGCAGGGCAACCTCATCAAGGAGCTCTCGGTTTCGCAGGCGCACGCGCTGATCGCCGACGGCACGATTTCCGGCGGCATGATCCCGAAGGTCGAAACCTGCATCGACGCGATCAAGGCCGGCGTCCAGGGCGTCGTCATCCTGAACGGCAAGACGGCCCATTCCGTGCTGCTCGAAATCTTCACCGAACACGGCGCCGGAACGCTGATCGTTCCGTGATTCAAGCTTGGCCCGCGGCGGCGAAGACCGCCTCGGCTGCCTCCTTCAGCTTTTCCATCATTGCGCGGTAAGGTCCCGGCCCATAACTGACACGGCCGACGCCGAGCTTTGCCAACGTCTTCACATCCGGCACGCCTTGCCGCATCATGATGTTGACCGGCAGAGTAACCGCTTCGCACACTCGGCGGATCAGGTCCTGGTTCGACAATCCCGGCGCAAAAAAGCCGCTGGCGCCAGCCTCTGCATAGGCGGCTGCCCGCTCGATCGCCTCATCCACCAGCGGGACATGCCGGTCGGGATCGGAGAACTTGAGGAACAGGTCGGTGCGGGCATTGATGAAGAACGGAATGCCCTTGGCCTCGGCCATCTCGCGGATGGCGCGGATGCGTGCGGCCTGCTTATCGATCGGATGCAGCCCGCTGCCGCCAACCACCTGGTCCTCGAAATTGATGCCGACGGCGCCTGCATCAATCAGCCTGGCGGCGTTGGCAGCGGCTCCCGCTTTCTCGGTCGAATAGGCGCCCTCGAAATCGACGGAGAGAGGCAAGTCGTTGGCCGCAGTGATCGATCGCACCGTTGCGACAAGCGCTTCCAGCGGGATTTTTTCGCCGTCCGCATAGCCTTGCGCCGCAGCAACCGACCAGCTGCCGGTCGCGAGCGCCTTGGCGCCTGCATCGCTGACAGCCTTTCCCGTGCCAGCATCCCAGATATTATAGAGGACGACCGGATTGCCCTTCTGATGCAATGCGCCGAACGCCTTCGCCTTTTCCGCCTGGTTCATAGAACGTCCTCCTCAAACAGACCCTTTGGGCCGCATTTTTCCTTCGTGCCTCAAAAGCCATTGCTTGCGCCACAGCCCGCCGCCATAACCGGTCAGTGATCCGTCTGCGCCAACCACGCGATGGCAGGGGATGACGATGGCAAGCTGGTTTGCGCCGTTGGCGCGGCCGACCGCGCGCACCATCTGCGGGTTTTCCATCTCCCTGGCCAGATCACCATAGGCGCGTCGTTCTCCGACAGGAATTTCCCGAAGCTTCGCCCAGACCGCTCGCTCGAAGGCGGTGCTGTTGCCGAGCGCCAAAGGGGTTTTGAAGTTCGCGGATTTACCCTCGAAATAGGCTCTCAGCTCGGCATCGATCTGCTCGATCGCAGGCGTTCTCCCGGCGGCAACCGAGGAGCGCGCCTTGCGCTGCAGGTTTTCCAGCTCAGCCTGAAGCGCCTTCCGATCGTGGAATTCCAGAAGATGCAGATGCGTCTGATCGGCCACCGCGACCATCGGCCCGAGCGGCGTTTCAAACCAGTCTGCGAAGAGCAGCTCGCGATTCTGCGACATGCCAGGCGCCTTGCCGATCAACCGCTGAAACGCGGCGCGAAACCCGCTGCCCGACTCATAACCCGCATCCAGCTGGACATCGATGACGCGGGCGCCGCTCGCAAGCTGCCTTGCTGCCTCGCCCAGTCGGCGGTAGCGGGCGATCTCTAGGAATGTCATGCCTAGCGATCGTTTGAAAGCGCGCCGCACGGTGGAGGGATCGTAGCCCTTGCGGACGAGATCATCCTCGGTCCAGCGCGCCGCCGGAGCACGGTCGAGCGCTTCCAGCAGTTCGTCGACGATCGGTTCCTTGCCCGCTTGTTCCAGCGGCTTGCAGCGCCGGCAGGGCCGGAAGCCGGACTGCATGCAGGTGGCGATGGAATCGTAGAAGAGCGTGTTCTCCCGTTTCGGCTTGCGTGCGGGGCAGGTCAACCGGCAGAAGACGCCGGTCGTTCTCACGCAGACATAGGCAAGCCCCTCGTAATGGGAGCTGCGGGCGATCAGCGCATCATAAAGCGTGTCGTCATTGGGAAGATCGAAAAGCATGGGAGCCTTTTATCATCCCTTCCCTTTTCCGTCCGTCGAAAATCGGGCGCCTATTTTTTTGTTCGGCAATTTCCTTGGCTCATGCCATAACGCCGCCATGACCAAGATAGATCGCACTCCGACCAAGGCTGATTTTGCGCATGTGACCGAATGGGTTTTCGACCTCGACAACACGCTTTATCCGCATCACGTCAATCTCTTCGCGCAGATCGACAAAAACATGACGGCCTATGTCTCGGCGCTTCTCCAGATGGAGCGGGACGAGGCGCGCAAGCTGCAAAAGCAATATTATCTCGATCACGGCACGACGCTGCAGGGTCTGATGATCCATCACGGCGTCGACCCGAACGACTTTCTGGAAAAGGCCCATGCTATCGACTATTCGAGCCTCACGGCTCAGCCCGAATTGGGTGCGGCGATCAAGGCACTTCCGGGCCGCAAGTTCATCTTCACCAACGGCAGCGTCAAACATGCCGAAATGACGGCCGGTGCGCTCGGCATTCTCGAACATTTCGACGACATCTTCGACATTGTCGCAGCCGAATTCGTGCCGAAGCCGGCGCAGGTTACCTATGACAAGTTCATGGCACTGAAACGCGTCGAAACGGTCAAGGCGGCCATGTTCGAGGACCTGCCGCGCAACCTTGTGGTTCCAAAGGCGCTCGGCATGCAGACTGTGCTGCTCGTGCCGAACAATCTTGAGGAAACCGTCGTCGAGTGGTGGGAACAAACGAGCGGCGACGAGGACCATATCGATTTCGTCACCGACGATCTGGCAGCGTTTCTGGCAAGGGTCGTGGACTAGATTACGAAGATTTCATTCAGCTTGCCAATGTTTAATTGGTCAAATTGACGCATCGGTCCTAGCCTTCGAGCGCGATCTCCAGCGAGATTGCGAACCCGAAAAGGAAATACGATGTCTCGGAACAAGCTGGTACTGATCGCACTTTCCTCCGTCATGATCGTCGGCGCTGCAGCCGGCGCCAGCGTTGCCGCTCCAGGCGACAAGGCCCGCCAACCACCGCGCCGGATGATGGGCGAGGGGATGCGCGCTGAAGCAATGCGCGAGGTTGCCTTTGTGCGCATGTTGAAGCAGTTCGACACCAACAAGGACGGCCAGATTTCCAAACAGGAAGCCCAGAACGGCATCGAGAAGGTCTTTGCCGCGATCGATGAGAACAACGACGGGGCGCTGACGCCGGGCGAAATCCGCAAGCACCGTGAAGCCCAGATGGTGGACCGCAAGGCACCGGATGACCAAATGGGCGCCAATGACGACGCCATGCCCAACGCTGCGCAGACGGCCGACAACGGTGACCAGCCGACGATACCGAAGCGCGCCAACCATGACCGCGGCGACGGCGATCGCGGCCGCGGCGACAAGCGCTGGGGGATGCGCGACGGCGGCAGGATGGTGTTTACATCGATGATGCGCCGCATGGACACCGACGAGAACGGCCAGATCTCCAGGCACGAAGCCGAGGCCGCCTTCGACAGGTTTTTTATCCGCATGGATCGCAACAAGGACGGCGCGATCTCGATCGATGACATGCCTAATCGGCCATTCCTGTAAGCAAGGACTTACCTCTATTGAGGTCCGTCGCATCGCGCGAGTGTTCTATTCCTGATGTTCATAGAAATCCTGGATGATCTTCCAGGCAGCATCTGCCGTATCGACGAAGCTGATCAGCTTCACGTCGTCAGGTGCGATCGTCCCGAATTCGGCAAGTGCGTCGAAATTGACGATGCTTCGCCAGAACTTCTCGCCGAAGAGAATGAGCGGCATCTTTTCCATGCGTCCCGTCTGGATCAACGTCAGGCATTCGAAGAATTCGTCGAGGGTTCCAAAGCCGCCCGGGAACACCGCAATCGCTTTGGCGCGTACCATGAAATGCATCTTGCGGATCGCGAAATAGTGGAAGTTGAAGCTGAGCTCCGGCGTCACATAGGCGTTCGGGGCCTGCTCGTGCGGCAGCACGATATTGAGGCCGATCGAAGGGGCGCCTTCGTCGGCTGCTCCGCGGTTGCCCGCCTCCATCACGCCCGGGCCGCCGCCGGTGACGATCACATATTCATGGAAATCGAAACCAGCGGAATATTTCGAGCAGAGCCGGGCGAACTTGCGCGCTTCGTCATAATAGATGGACGCCGCCTCCAGGTTGGCGCGCTGTATGTCGTTGCGGGCTGCCCATGCACTCTGGCCGGGGGCCGGAATACGCGCGCCGCCGAACATGACGACGGTGGATTTGATGCCGCGTTCCGTCAACATCATCTCGACCTTCAAAAGTTCAAGCTGGAGACGGATCGGCCGCAGCTCCTCGCGGCAGAGAAAGTCGTCGTCGGCATAGGCCAGGCGATAGGAAGGAGAAAGCGTTTGCGGCGTCTTCGGCACGGCCAGTGCGCGGTGCCTGTCGATCTCGCTCGACTTCAGCGGAGCCCAGACTTTGTCCTTGCGCCTGAGCTTGCCGTTTTTTCCCTTCGCCATTTCAGAATGCCCTTCAAAAATGCCGGCACCACTGACCGGGTATGTCTATAACGCCTTGAATACAGGAACGATCTCGTTCGAAAAATCATTCCATTTTAGCCGCTCATGCGATAGAGCAGATCGCATCCCGCCGATCACAATTCCCGGGGACTTTTTAGTCTTCAGGATAAAGCTCGAAGTTTAAGGAATTCTCATGAGCGCCACCGACCTCGCATCCCTCGAAAAGACCATCGAAGCTGCCTTCGACAACCGCGACAACGTGAACACGTCGACGACAGGCGAAGTTCGCGAAGCCGTGGAAGCAGCGCTTGAGCTTCTCGACGGTGGCAAGGCTCGCGTCGCCGAACGCGGCGCCGATGGCGTCTGGACGGTCAATCAGTGGCTCAAGAAAGCCGTACTGCTTTCCTTCCGCCTGAACGACATGGAAGTCGTCAAGGGCGGCTCTGGCAATTCCACCTGGTGGGACAAGGTGCCTTCCAAGTTCGAAGGCTGGGGCGAGAACCAGTATCGTGCCGCGGGCTTCCGGGCCGTTCCGAACTGCGTCGTCCGCCGCTCGGCCTATATCGCCAAGAACGTCGTGCTGATGCCTTCCTTCGTCAATCTCGGTGCCCATGTCGGTGAAGGCACGATGGTCGACACTTGGGCGACGGTGGGCTCGTGTGCGCAGATCGGCAAGCATGTGCATCTTTCCGGCGGCGTCGGCATCGGCGGCGTGCTGGAACCGATGCAGGCCGGCCCGACGATCATCGAAGACAACTGCTTCATCGGCGCTCGCTCGGAAGTCGTCGAGGGCTGCATCATTCGCGAGGGCTCAGTTCTCGGCATGGGCGTCTATATCGGCAAGTCAACCAAGATCGTCGATCGCGCCACCGGCGAAGTCATGTATGGCGAAGTACCGCCCTACTCCGTAGTCGTTGCGGGTTCGATGTCGAGCGGCAACAAGACCATGGCAAACGGCCAACCGGCACCGCATCTCTATTGCGCCGTCATCGTCAAGCGCGTCGACGAGCAGACCCGCTCGAAAACCGGCATCAATGAATTGCTGCGCGACTAAGCTTTCAGTGACAGCCGGATTCCGATCCGGTAAACAAACGGCGTTCTGTTCAGCGAGGCGGTTGGCCGCCTTGCCATGTCTTTGCCATTCCCGCCGGATAATTCGACCCTCATGACCGCTACCGATCCCGTCGCCAATCTCCAGGCGCTCATCCGCTGCCCCTCCGTGACACCTGCCGAAGGCGGCGCACTTTCTGCGCTCGACGCCATGCTTTCGCCGCTGGGCTTTAAGGTGGACAAGGTCAAAGCGACGGAAGCAGGCACCCCCGACATCGAAAACCTCTACGCCCGCCTGGGCAGTGATGGCCCGCACCTGATGTTTGCGGGACACACGGACGTCGTGCCGGTTGGCGACGAAGCCGCCTGGACGCATCCCCCCTTCGCCGCCGAAATTTCAGGCGGCGAACTCTTCGGTCGTGGTGCGGTCGACATGAAGGGCGGGATCGCATGCTTCGTGGCAGCCGTTTCCCGGTACGTCGAAAAACACGGCAATCCGAAGGGCTCGATTTCCTTGCTGATCACCGGCGACGAGGAAGGCCCCGCAATCAACGGCACGATCAAGCTCCTGCAATGGGCGGCAGAACGCGGCGAGCGCTGGGATGCCTGCCTCGTCGGCGAGCCGACCAATCCAGATACGCTCGGCGACATGATCAAGATCGGCCGCCGCGGTTCGCTCTCCGGCAAGATCACTGTCCACGGCGTTCAGGGCCACGCCGCCTATCCGCATCTCGCGGATAATCCGGTGCGCGGCATGCTGCAGCTCACGAGCGCGCTGATGGATCCCCCATTCGACAATGGAACCGAAAACTTCCAGCCGTCGAACCTCGAGGTGACGACCATCGATGTCGGCAATCCGGCGACCAACGTCATTCCGGCGAAGGCAGCAGCAAGCTTCAACATCCGCTTCAACGACACCTGGACGGCCGACACGCTGCAGGCGGAAATCATCCGCCGTCTTGAAGCGGCCGCCAAGAATGGGGCCCTGCGCCCCGGCCGCGAGGCGGTAAGATATGACATTGCCTGGGCCGATCGTCCGAGCCATGTCTTCCTCACCCGCAACAACGCACTGATTGCATCGCTTTCCTCTGCCGTCGAGAGCATTGCCGGCAAGGCGCCGAAGCTTTCGACCACCGGCGGCACGTCGGACGCGCGTTTCATCAAGGACTATTGCCCGGTCGTCGAATTTGGGCTGGTCGGACAGACCATGCACATGGTCGACGAACGCGTTGCCGTTTGCGATCTGGAGACGCTGACGCAGATCTACGAAACCTTCATCGAGCGATGGTTCGCAAATGCCGGGGCTTAGGGAGGTTCAATACTATCTGTCGGGTTTGTGGCTGCTGATCCGTATGGACACGCGGGGCTTCCGGTTTCTCGATATGTCGGACCGCGGCGTCAACCGCTCCTTCTGGGCGATGGCCTGGTGCCTGCCGCCGATGGGCATTTCGTGGCTCTGGTGGCGTCAGGCCTTCCTGCAGTCGATGCCGCCCCATGTCGAAGTCGGCCTTCCCTTCTATTTCCGTTTGGGCCTGGTCGAAATCGCCAATTGGTTCGTGCCGCTGGTCCTTGCCGGACTGTTGCTGTTTGCCTTCCGCATGGGCGATCGCTTTGCCGCCGTGGTCGTCAGCATCAACTGGCTCGGTGTGCCGCTTTCCTACATCAACAGCCTGCTGCTGGCGCTGGTCTTCTTCATTCCCGGCGCCATCAGCGTCGTGTCGATCCTGCTTCTGGTCTTCATGATGGCGCAGGTCTTCATGCTTGCAAGGATTTTGCGGATGATCTTTCACGGCCACGGGCTGATGGTCGGGGCGCTGACGCTGGCGCTGCTGGTGCCGACCATGATCCTCGCCGAATATCTGCAGCGCTTCCTCGGCATTTATCCGGTTTAGATCAACGCTCTGGCAGGGGCCGGGTCACGACAGATCGTCATCGCCATTCTCTTGCGTCCGCTTGCGCCGATCGGTGATCACCGCCGGATAATCGACCTGCATGAAATAAAGTCCTTCGGGCGGAGCAACCGGACCGCAGGCCTTGCGGTCACGCGCCTCGAGGGCGGCACGCACATCCTCCGGCGTCCATTTTCCTTCTCCTGCAAGCTTCAGCGTTCCGGCAAAGGAGCGGATCTGATTGTGCAGGAAACTCTGTGCCGTTGCGCGGATTTCGATGAGCTCGCCGTTCCTCGTCACGTCGAGCCGGTCGAGTGTGCGGACCGGGCTGTTTGCCTGGCAATGCGCGGAACGGAAGGTGGAAAAGTCATGCCTGCCGACGAGGATCTGGGCGGCCTGATGCATCACCTCATGGTCGAGCACCTTCGGCACCCACCAGGCCTTGCCCGCCTCGAGCGCCAGCGGCGCCCGGCGGTTGATGATGCGGTAGAGATAGTGCCGCCGCTCGGCGGAAAAGCGGGCATCGAAAAACTCGACCACCACCTGCACCTCCAAAATGGACACGCGCTCGCCCGCCAGCTTCAGGTGCGCATTCAACGCATTCTGCAACTTGAACGCCGACCATTCCTTTAAAAGATCGGCATGGATCACTTGACCCATCGCATGCACGCCGGAATCGGTACGCCCGGCGCCCCGGATCGACACGGTCTCGCCGCTTAACGACAGGATCGCAGCTTCGATCGCCCCCTGCACGGATGGGCCGTTTTCCTGACGCTGCCAGCCGACATAGGGTCCGCCGTCATATTCGACTGTCATCCGGTAACGCGGCATCAGGCGAGCCTCGTGCCCTGCGCAAGCGGCGTGCCGCGCAGGAAATCTGCCGCCGCAAGCGGCTTGCCACCGGCCTTCTGCAATCTGGTCAACCGAACCGCTCCGGATGCGCAGGCGATAACCAGCTCATCCGTCAGCACTTCGCCGGCAGGACCGTGGCCGTCCGCAAGTTCCGAACCCAGCACCTTCACCCGCTCCGGCTTGCCGCCAATCTCGACTTCGACCCAGGCGCCGGGAAACGGCGAAAGTCCGCGGATATGATTGTGAACGTCCCTTGCATCCCTGCTGAAATCGATCCGCGTCTCGCCCTTGTCGATCTTCGTGGCATAGAGGACGCCCTCTTGCGGCTGCGGCGTCAGCGGCAGGTCGCCCATTTCAAGCTTTACCATCGCTTCGCCGATCGCCTTGGCGCCGACATGCATCAGTTGGTCGTGCAACTCGCCGGCCGTCATGTTCGGACCGATCTCGACCTCGCGGGTCAACGCGACGGGGCCGGTATCCAGCCCCTTGTCCATCTTCATCACCATCATGCCGGTCTTTTCGTCGCCTGCCATGATCGCTCTCTGGATGGGTGCTGCGCCGCGCCAGCGCGGCAGCAGCGAGGCATGGCCATTGTAGCAGCCGTTGCGCGTTCCGCTCAAAATCGCCTCGGGCAGCAGCAGTCCATAGGCAACGACAACCGCCACATCCGCGTTGAGCGCCCGGAAGCGCTCCCGTTCTTCCGCCTCCTTGAAATTGACCGGCGTGAAGACGGGCAGGCCGAGCAGTTCGGCGGCCTGATGCACCGGCGACTTCTGCAGGTCAAGACCGCGCCGTCCGCCCGGCCGCGGCGGCTGCGTATAGACCGCAACAATCCGATGCCCCGCATCCACAAGCGTGCGCAGGGTCGGAACCGAGAACTCAGGCGTTCCCATGAAAATGATGCGAAACGACATTCTCTCTCGCCAGGTTTCAGGACAGGTGTCTTCAAACGGGTTTACGAGCCTGAGATCAAGCCCTTCGAAATTTTTTATGTCGCGTGTCGCCAGCGTCGCGCCGTCAGATGGCGGCGATCATAGCGTCCTGGATCGATATCGGCCGCCCCTTGCTCTTGCGCTTTGCCCGCAGACGGCCCGTTGCAATCGCTGCATGGTCGTCAATGGCGAGTATCTTGTTCCGATAAGCGACAAGCAGGCTGGCGGATCTGTCGATATAACGCTTTGATTTCGTTCGGGCCAGAAAGGCTCGGCAGCGCAAGACTGCTCCATCGCGACAATTTTGCAGAGAAAGGACGATCACTCGAAATCCTCGACAGGTCGGCCGAAATCACGCTTTCGCTCCGCTTCGATCTCATCCATGATTTTCGCGAACGCCTCGGCCTCGTCGTCGTTCTCCGGCCCGAGAAACTGAACGCAGACTGTCCCATGCCGTTAGGTCGTCATCATTTGCAACAGGTTCTTCGGCGATCATGCCTTTTTGCACAAGGCGGTTTGCTTCGTCGGAAAGGCTGCGACCCCTTCGCTCGGCACGCACAGCGATGTTTTGCCTCATCGCATCGGAAATATCCCGCATCCGAAGATCGCCCATAGGCCACCTCCTTTACGATATCAGCGATATCATCATGCGCTTGCGTCCATAGCTTCAACGCAACTCAGAGAGCCTTCGCCGACTTCGCCGCCTTCGTGAACTTCTTGATCACCATTTCCCGCTTCAGCCGCGAAATATAATCGATGAAGAGTACACCGTTCAGATGGTCGATCTCGTGTTGAAGGCACGTGGCTAGGAGGCCGTCGGCCTCAACGGTCTGCTCCTTGCCGTCACGGTCGAGATATTCGACGCTGACGGTCGCCGGACGCTCGACCTCGGCATAATAGTCCGGAATGGAAAGGCAGCCTTCTTCGTAGACCGATCGCTCGTCGGAAGATTTGACGATCTTAGGATTGATAAAGACCTGCGGCTGCTTTTCCTCGCCCTCCCGCGAAACGTCGATCACCAGTATACGGCGCGGCACGCCGACCTGGATTGCGGCCAGGCCAATGCCCGGTGCATCATACATCGTTTCCAGCATGTCGTCGGCAAGACGCTTGAGATCGGCATCGATCCGCTCGATCGGTTTGGAAACCTGGCGGAGGACGGGATCTGGAAGAATGATAAGTGGCTTGATGGTCATCGCGTTCCCATAACCTATCTTTTCCAGCTAGGGAATTATCCTGAAACTCCGGAAAGTGCTTTTTTGCGCAGCCCCGCGGAATTTGGTCAGGCTGCGCGGCGGGATGCCGGCGCCTGACGCTCCTGCGAGCGGATATTGAAGTGCTGCAGCAGTGCCACGAGGTTGTCCACCTCCGCGCGCAGGTGACGGCTCTCTGCCGAGGTATGTTCTACCATGCTTGAGTTCTGCTGCGTGATCGTGTCCATGTTGCGGATCGCAATGCTGACTTCGTTTACCCCTGTCGCCTGATCACGCGCTGCCGCTGCGATATCGGCGACGAAGCTGTTGATGATGTTGATACGGCTGATCATATCGCTAAGTGCCTCGCCGGTACTGCTGACGATGCCGACGCCCTCGTTCACCTGTATGGAACTTTCCGAGATCAGATTCTTGATCTCCTTGGCCGCGTCGGCAGTGCGCTGCGCGAGCTGGCGCACTTCCTGGGCGACAACTGCGAAACCCTTGCCCGCCTCGCCGGCACGCGCGGCCTCGACGCCGGCGTTAAGGGCCAGAAGGTTCGTCTGGAAGGCGATTTCGTCAATGACGCCGATGATCTTGGCTATCTCGGCGGACGACTTCTCGATACCCGCCATGGCCGACACCGCGCTTGTCACGAGCTCACCTGAACTCTTCGCCTTCTCCTGCGTCTCGCGCACCGCACCGGATGCCTTCTCGGCATTTGCTGCGGTCTGGCCAACGCTGACGGAGAGCTGCTGGAGCGCAGCAGAGCTCTCCTCAATGCCGGCCGCCTGTTGCGCCGTGCGCATCGCCAGATCGTCGGTTGCCTTGGAAATCACCTCGGTGCCGCTCAAAATTTCCCCGGAACTTCTGCGCACCGATGCGAATGAGGCCCGTAGCGCCGCCGCAGCGCGGTTATAGTCCTCCGCCATGTGCCGGAAATTGCCCGGCAGATCCGCCGGCAGCGTTGCTTCGAGATCGCCCTTTGAAAGAGCTTCCAATCCGCGGCGCAGATGCTCGAGCGCAATCGCCTGATCGGCTTCTGCCTTGGCACGCTCCTCTTCATGCTTGCGCCGCTTCTCTTCCAGCGCCTCGAGGTAGACGGAAATTGAATAGTCCATGTCGAGCATACTGGCCTTGATGAGCGAGGCGAGCTTTTCGGCAAGCGCCTTGCCCTGCTGGCGGCCGAAGCGTGACGGCCACTGCTTTTCCATGATGCCTTTGACGAGTTCTGCCATGACGATCGCATAACCGCCGATATACCAGCGCGGTTCAAGGCCAATGCGGGCATGCGCCCTCCCGACGGCGGTGACGCCGTTCACGTAGCTCTCGTCGAAATTGCCGCCGGCAAGGTTCGCCCAGTGATGCTCCTGGCGATTCTTGGCCTGGCCGACATGCGTTTTGTCGGAAAAGAAGCCGGCCACCGCGGGGGTCCTGGCGATCTTGCCATAAAACTTGTCCAGCGCGCCGCCGATCAGCTCGCCGATGACCGGGCGCAGTTCGCGTATGGTCATTCTCGCCTCGCTGTCGAGTTCGATGAAATCAAGGCGCTGCTTGAGTGCGTTTTCGGATTGCTGAGTGGTCATGCTGTATTTCTGTCCTGGCGCATGGTGCGATAGAGGTCTTTTCGGAAACGACAATTCGAAAATATAGTTGAGTATTCGTTAAAATCAGGCGTCGGTCGTCACGAGCTTCGTGCCGCCGCGCTGCGGCACTTTGCCCCCGAAATTGGGCCATGGATCCGTTCACGTTTTGATCTAGTCATCGCCGGCGGGTTTGTTATTGTGCGCGAATGAACAATGTTACCGAATCGCTGACAATTTCGATCGCCGGGCTCAGCCCGGCCATCCTCGCCCTTGCCGGTGGCGCTGTGGCTGTCGTTGTCGTGGGGCTCGTGTTCCTGTTGCTCAGGAACAGCAACCTGCGGCGCGAACAGGATGAGGAGGCAGCGATCCGGGCCCTGGAAGCCGATGCCCGCATGGCCGAGCTCCTGAAAATTCAGGCCGAGATGCAGGGACGCATTTCGACCATGGCTGAGGTCTTCGGAATGCGTCAGGCCGAACTCAACCAGGCGATCGGTCAGCGCCTCGACGGCATGTCACAGCGTGTCAGCACGACGATCAGCGAACAGACGAAATCGACGCATGAGAACCTTCAGCGCCTGCAAGAGCGGCTCGCGGTCATTGATGCAGCTCAGAACAATATCCAGACGCTGGCAAAGGATGTCGTCGGGCTTCAGGCCATCCTCTCCAACAAGCAAACGCGCGGCGCATTCGGCCAGTCGCGCATGGAGACCATCGTCGCCGACGGTCTGCCGATGGGCGCCTATGCTTTCCAGCAAACGCTTTCAAACGGCTCGCGGCCCGACTGCACCGTGCGCATGCCGAACGGTGCGCCGCCGCTGGTCATCGATGCCAAGTTTCCTCTCGAAGCCTGGAATGCCATTCGCGACGCGGGCACGGCGGACGCAACCAAGCTTGCCTCGCAGCAATTCCGCCGCGATATGGAAATCCATGTCCGAGATATATCGGAAAAGTATCTTATCCAGGGTGAGACGCAGGATACGGCTTTTCTCTTCGTTCCTTCTGAATCGATCTTCGCTGAAATTCATGAGAATTTCGAGCCGATCGTCCAGAAGGCGCATCGTTCCCGCATCGTCATTGTTTCGCCTTCACTGCTGATGCTGTCGATCCAGGTCATCCAGGCCGTTTTGAAGGATCAGCGCATGCAGGCGCAGGCACACGTCATCCAGGGCGAGGTAGCGATCCTGATGGATGATCTCGGGCGGCTCGATGAGCGCGTGCGCAAACTGCAGACTCATTTTTCCCAGGCGCAGCGGGATGTTGATCAGATCATCACGTCCACTGACAAACTCTCCAAACGCGGCGCAAAAATCGAAGCGCTGGAATTCGAGGGTGCAGAAGCGCTCAAGGCGGAGCGTGAAATCGGACCTCCGGCGAAGTCGGTCGAAAGCCGCACCGGCCTTCTCAAACTGAGGGTGGTTGACGAAGAGTGAGCCCATCGGGCAGTGTCCGTCGCCATGAGAAGCATGACAGGACACCCTTTATGATCACAGTTTTCGGCTCCATCAACATGGACCTCATCGCCACGACCGATCGCCTGCCAAAGCCCGGCGAAACGGTGGCCGGCAACGGTTTTGCAACCGCGGCGGGCGGCAAGGGAGCCAACCAGGCATTGGCCGCGCGACGTGCAGGCTGCGTGGTCCATATGGTGGGCGCAGTCGGAAAGGATGAATTCGCTGCACCGGCGCTCATGCTGCTCGATCAGGCGGGCATCCGCCTTGCAGGCGTCAAGCATGTCGATGGGCCAACCGGTACTGCGCTGATCCTTGTTGGTGGAGACGGCGAGAACATGATCGCCGTCGTGCCGGGGGCAAACGGGACCATCGCGGCCGAGGATGCCGATGCGGCGATCGAAGCCATGAGCAATGGGGATACCCTGATGCTGCAGTTCGAGGTGCCCGCCCCGGCAGTCGAACGTGCGCTGGCCGCAGCCAAGGTCAAGGGCGTCACGACCGTCCTCAACCTCGCGCCGCTCATCGCAGACGCCCCGCGGCTTGGACGTCTCGCCGATATCGTCATTGCCAACGAGACGGAGTTCGAGCGGCTTGCTGGCCAGGACAACATGACCCCGACTGATCGCGAAACGGCGTTGAGACGCCTGCACGGAGAGACCGGACAGACGTTGATCGTGACGCTCGGCGCCGACGGCGTGATCGCAATCCGGGATGGCGTCATCACACGAGCGAAAGGACTGAAGATCGATCCGGTGGATACCGTCGGGGCAGGCGATACATTCTGCGGCTACTTTGCCGCAAGCCTTGATGAAGGCCTCGATTTTAAGGCTTCGCTGCGGCGGGCCGCCGTCGCCGGCTCGCTTGCCTGCCTCAAGGCCGGAGCACAGCCATCCATTCCCTTGTCCGCCGAAGTCGCAAACAAGATATAGTCTTGTCTAATTTGACGGGACACTCGAAGAAATATGAATCAACTCAATATATTAGCGGAATGAATCCGTATAGTTTCATTCAAATTTAAGAGATTTCCGGCGATCTTTCTTTTGATCGCCAGGCTTTTCTTGAAAGGCCCCGGCAACGTCACGGCTGCTCCATGAAGGTGCGGCATTTCCTCCCCGTGCCTGAGAATGCGACTCCGGTGCGTCGCCCCTGCCGAGGAACCCATGTCCATCTTCCGCATGAAGTCGCTTGCCGCAAAGCTCATCCTCATTACAGGCGCGGCCATCGCGCTTGTCCTACTGGTTTCGAACTTCTTCCTGATTGGCCAGACCCGCGATCGCGTTCATGCGTTAACGATGGATCAAGCCAACCTCGAAGCGAAATCAATCGCTAACGAGATCGCCGCGAATGTCGGCGAGCTGGCGAGCGCCGCGCGCTCGATGTCGGGCGTCCTCGGTCGCGGTCACGAAGGCAAGACCTTCGACCGAAAGGGCATTATTAACATCCTGAAGGCCAACCTCGAGCAGAATGCCTTTGCCTTCGGAAGCTGGTTCTGCGAACAGCTCGGCGCCTTTGACGGCAAAACAGCCGAGATCGCCGACAAACTCGATGAGGGGACGAACAAGAACGGCGCCTTTACGCCCTATTGGTCCAAAACGAGGGATGGTGCCATCCAGTTTTCGACCTTCGACAACGACTATACCGCCGAATGGTGGAAACTTGCCGCCGACACCTCTAAGGGCGCCATCACCTCGCCCTATCTTGCCGAAGGCACCGACGTTCCGACGTTGCTGACTTCCATCGCCTATCCGGTCATGTCCGGCGGCAAGATGATTGGTGTCGAAGGCGTCGACATCTCGCTCAAGTCCCTCACCGACAAACTGCAGGCTTTGCAACCCTTCGGTTCGGGCCGTGTCACTCTCGTTGCGCAAAACGGCAACTGGATCGTGGCGCCGACGAAGGAACTGATGTCGAAACCCCACGGCAACGGCGAAGGCGCAGCCGAAGTTAAGACAGCGCTGGCCTCGATGACCCCGAGTGTGGTTCGCAACCTTAACTTTGATGGCCGTGAACCTTTCGATCGCGTCGTCTATCCGTTTGCCGTACCGGATCTTCATGCCACCTGGGTCGTACTCGTCGATGTTCCCCACAGCGCCATCAATGCTCCGGTGCGAGATCAAACCTTCATGATGATCGCCGGCGGCATTGTTGTCCTTGGTGCCGTCATGCTGGCTCTCTATTTTGCCGTCCGCTCCTTGGTGCAAAAGCCTCTCGGCTTGCTCGTTGCAAGTGTCAAGGCACTCAGCGACGGCAGGTATGAAGAGCCGGTCACTGGCCAGGAGCGCGCAGACGAGATCGGTTCCGTCGCCAAGGCCCTCGAAGGGTTCCGGTTTACGCTTGCCGATACGCAACGGCTCGAGGCAGAGGCCGACAACCAGCGCAGTGCCGCAGAAGCCGAACGCAGCCGCTCGGAAAGCGAGCGGCAGGCGTCTGTCGCGCTGCAACGCCAGATCGTTTCCATCGTCGGTGCCGGGCTCTCAGAACTATCACAGGGCAACCTCGGTCATCGCCTTACGGAGGAGTTCCCCGGCGAATACGCCAAACTGAAGCAGGATTTCAACGCTGCGCTAGCCAGCCTTGAAGAGACGATCAACACGATGAACCTCAGCGTCGTGAACATTGGCTCCGGCACCAGCGAAATCAGCAATAGCGCCTCGGACCTTGCCAAGCGCACGGAACAGCAGGCAGCAAGCCTGGAAGAAACCGCCGCGGCGCTCAACGAGCTGACCGCTCAGGTCAATTCAAGTGCCGAGAATGCCCGCACAGCTGCAGAAAACGTCAATCTCGCCTGTGAAGATGCGGAAAAATCCGGCGAGGTGGTGCAGAAAGCAATCGCCTCCATGCACGGCATCGAACAGTCCTCGACGGAAGTCTCGCGCATCATCGGCGTCATCGACGAAATCGCTTTCCAGACGAACCTGCTGGCACTCAATGCCGGCGTCGAGGCGGCGCGTGCTGGCGAAGCGGGCAAGGGCTTCGCTGTGGTTGCTCAGGAAGTCCGTGAGCTGGCGCAACGCTCCGCAACTGCAGCCAAGGAGATCAAGACGCTCATCAACACCTCGGCCATCCAGGTCAAGGAAGGCGTCGATCTCGTCGGCCGCGCTGGCGGTACGCTGCATAAGATCGCCGAACAGGTGATGGGCATCAACGGTCTCATCCGCCAGATCTCCGCCTCCGCGAGCGAACAGGCGATCGGCCTTAAGGAAGTTAACCAGGCCATGAACCAGATGGACCAGGTGACCCAACAGAATGCGGCAATGGTGGAAGAGGCGACAGCAGCCAGTGTTGCGCTGAACGACGAGGCGCAGACGCTGAAAGACCTCGTCCTTCGCTTCCGTGTGTCCGGTCAGGGAAACGCCACGGCGCTGCGCGCGACGGCGCAGCAGATGCGCACCCCGACGCCAGCCTACCGTTCCCCGGCTCCCGTGCCGCGCCGCGCTGCGCCACAGTCGAACAGTTCGGCTGCCGTTGTCCAGGACAACTGGGAAGAGTTCTGAGGCACAAGTCTTCACACGTGAAAAGAGGCGCCCGACAATCGGGCGCCCCTTTCATTTTAGATGATCGTCCGCCGCTCAGGCAGCGTTCGATGCTTGCTCTTCATTGAGGAAAGCATAGATCGCCGATGCGGAATCTGTGGCACGCAGCTTCGCGACGAGATCGTGATCGCGAAGCACGCGCGCAATGCGCGACAACGCCTTTAGATGGTCGGCGCCCGCCCCTTCCGGAGCGAGAAGCAGAAACACCAGGTCGACCGGCTGGTCGTCCAGCGCTTCGAAATCGACCGGACTTTCCAGCCGTGCGAAGACGCCGACAATCGAGCGGACGCTTGCGAGCTTGCCGTGCGGAATGGCGATGCCATTGCCAACGCCCGTCGAGCCGAGACGCTCGCGCTGCAGAACGACGTCGAAAATTTCCCGCTCGGAAAGGCCGGTGATCTTGGAGGCCTTTGCCGCCAATTCCTGAAGCAACTGTTTCTTCGAATTTACCTTTAGGGCGGGAATGATCGCATCTTGGTGCAGCAGATCTGCCAATGCCATTTCTTTTTCCTTCTGTCGCCGAAACCGGATGATTGGGAGAGCGGCGTGGCTACCGCTCATCGCCCGGATGTCAGCTCTTGATATTGGCGGCGTCGATCCAGCCAATATTACCGTCATGCCTGCGGTAAACGATGTTCAAATGTTCCTTGCCCGGGCTGCGGAACAAAAGCAGTGGCTCATCCGTCATATCGAGCGCCATGACGGCAGTCGCAACGGACATGGTCTTCAACTGCTTCGTGCTCTCGGCAACAATGACCGGGGCGAAATCGTCGGGCACCTCGTCTTCATGATCCGGGACAGCGTCCATGACCGTATAGGCGACTTCCGTACCGTTCAGATGGTTTCCGGCATGATGATCCTTGAGCTTGCGCTTGTAGCGGCGCAGACGCTTTTCGATGCGCTCCGAAGCGGCATCGAATGCAAGCTGCGGGTCCATCGCTTCGCCTGCCGCATGCAGCACCACCCCGCTATCAAGATGGAGCTTGCAATCCGCCGAGAACCGCGAACTCGATTTCTCCACAATCACCTGACCGGAATATCCCCCGTCGAAGTATTTCGTGATGGCCATGTCCATTTGGTCCTCGATCCTTTGACGGAACGAGTCCCCAATTTCCATATGTTTACCGGATACACGCACACTCATGGAGTTTCCCTTCTTATAGTGGTTTGCGGTACCAGTTTACGCCAAGGCCAGACCTCATCCAAGCACTTCACGCAAACTCAAGCAATATCGGCTTAAGTCGTGTGCTTCAATCGCCCTGAGGATGATGGGGATAAGTCCAAACGCTGTTTGCAGCGCCAACTGCGGCGGGCTTCTAGCGGCAGACTGCCGAAATGTCAACGGGTGTGCCGCTGCACTGATATGGAGATGCAGGCAAGGGTTGATTTAGCTCGACTTTCAAAAACCCGCAACCTTCGCCAATGCCCGCTTTTCGCGCCGCCGCTGAACGGAGGATGCGATATTCATCGCCTCGCGGTACTTTGCAACCGTACGGCGAGCCAGATCAATGCCATCCTTCTTCAGCATGTCGACAATATCGTCGTCGGAAAGGACTGCCTCCGTGCTTTCCTGCATGATCAGGGAGCGTATCCTGTGGCGAACGGCCTCAGCCGAATGACTATCGCCGCCCTCCACCGCGCTGATCGACACCGTGAAGAAATATTTGAGTTCGAAGAGGCCGCGCGGTGTCAGAATGTACTTGTTCGAGGTGACGCGGCTGACGGTCGACTCATGCATCTTGATGGCATCGGCAACTGTCTTCAGATTCAGCGGGCGCAGGTGATCGACGCCATGCATCAAAAAGGCATCCTGCTGGCGGACAATCTCGCTTGCGACCTTCATGATCGTCTTCGCGCGCTGATCGAGACTGCGGGTGAGCCAGTTGGCGCTCTGAAGGCATTCGGACAAGAACGTGTAATCACCGCCGTTCTTTGTGACATGGGCGAAATAGGACTGATTGACGAGCACGCGCGGGAGCGTATCCGGGTTCAACTCCACCAGCCAGCTCCCGTCTGACGACGAACGTACGACGACATCCGGCATGATCGCTTCGGAAACGCTGGTTTCAAAGCCGCTGCCGGGTTTGGGATTGAGCTGACGAATCTCTGCGAGCATATCAAGCAGGTCTTCCTCGTCCACGCCGCAAAGCCGCTTGAGCGTCGCGAAGTCGCGCCGTGCCAGCAATTCGAGGTTGGAAACGAGGGCCTGCATGGCAGGATCGAAGCGGTCCTTCTGCTTCAGCTGGATCGACAGGCATTCGGCTAGGCTGCGAGCAAAGACACCGGGCGGATCGAGGGTCTGCAGCTCGGCAAGAACACGTTCGGCGGCCGCAGGATCGCTACCCAGCCTTTCGCCGATGTCGGCAGGGTCGCTCTGCAGGTAACCCGCCTCGTCGAGCTGGTCGATCAACTGCTGCGCGATCAACCGGTCTCCCGCATCCGGCAGGATGAATGGAATCTGCTGTGCAAGGTGATCCCTGAGCGAGACCTGGCCTGCAACAAAGTCGTCGAGATCGTAATTCTCTCCGTCGCCGCCCCCCGGCATCGACTTCCACTGGCTGATCAGCTCCGGCGCATCGGCCCGCGGCGGCACCCCATCATCCTGAAAGACATTTGCGTAATTGACGTCCAGCTCTTCGCTCAGCCGGCTGGCGCCGCCGTCACTGCCGTTGTCATACCAGTCCCCGGAAAGCGCCTCGGTACGATCATCATCATCGTCGGGCTGACGGCCTTGCGGCTCATCCTGCGCATCGTTGTCACTGCCCGTTTCCGCGTCATCTGACGGAAATTCGAGCAATGGGTTCTTCTCGACTTCCTGCGCAATAAACTGGACAAGCTCGAAGTGCGTCATCTGCAGCAACTGGATGGATTGCATCAGTTGCGGCGTCATCACCAGGGACTGGTTCTGTCGCAGGAAAAGATTGGCAGACAGGGCCATAGCGGACGCGAAACTCCCGTTCAATTCCTCCGGGAAACCGCGATCGAACAGAGTTCGGGCCGCGGAAATCCAACTTGGCCCAAAAATTGCTTTTTTATTCTATTTGGTCAAGCGCAAGTATGACAGGAAGGTGAATTTCCGTCGCCTTCGATCCTATCAAAGGCTGAATTTATCGCCAAGATAGAGCCGGCGTACTTCCGGATTGTTGACGATGTCGTTCGCGCGTCCATGCGTCAGCACTTCGCCGGCATGGATGATATAGGCCCGATCGATGAGGCCAAGCGTCTCGCGCACATTGTGATCGGTGATCAAGACGCCGATGCCGCGCGCCGTCAGATGGTGGACGAGGTTCTGGATGTCTGCGACCGAAATGGGATCGACGCCCGCAAAAGGCTCGTCAAGCAGCATGAAGGTCGGATCGGTTGCGAGCGCGCGCGCGATTTCCAGACGCCGGCGCTCACCGCCCGACAATGCGACCGCCGCCGATTTTCGCAGCTTGGAGATATGGAATTCCTCCAGAAGCTCATCGAGCTTCTTTTCCCGCTCCGCCTTGTCCTTCTCGTGCACTTCGAGCACGGCGCGGATATTCTCTTCGACCGTCAGGCCGCGGAAGATCGAGGCCTCCTGCGGCAGGTAGCCGACGCCGAGGCGCGACCGGCGATACATCGGCATCGTCGTCACGTCATTGCCGTCGATCTCGATTGTGCCTTCGTCCACCGGCACGAGGCCGGTAATCATATAAAAACAGGTCGTCTTGCCGGCACCGTTCGGCCCCAGAAGGCCGACAGCTTCGCCGCGCCTGACGACCAGCGAAACGCCGTTGACGACACGCCGCGTGCTATAGGTCTTCGTCAGGCCGCGCGCAATCAGCGTGCCGTGGTAACGGCTTTTGTCTCCGCCGGCGGCAGAGCCCGCGGCAGATTGCGGCCCGGCCCGGCCGAACATGGTTGAAAGCGAGAATAATTTCACGTCGGGCGGCCGGTCTCAGTTCTTTTTCTGGGATTTCGGATCGAGCTGAATTTGGACGCGCCCCCCGCAGCTATCCAATTGCGCCTGCCCGGTCTGCATATGAACCGTGAGCTGGCAGCCCGTGAAGACGTTCGGCCCATCCGAAAGCACAACCTTTTCACCCTTCAGGACGAAGAGCTGTTGGGCCATGTCGAAGGAGCCGTTGTCGGCGGTCGCCGTCTGCGTGCCTGAACTCAGGAAAACCTTATCGGTGACGATGATACGGTCGATGTCGGCATTGCCGGATGAGATGGACGCCGCTCCGGCGTCGGCCTTTGCGCCGTTTGGTTGGGCGTCGCTGCCCTGTGCCTTGTAAAAGACCGTCATATGACCGGCCTGCAGGGTCGTCTTCCCCTGAACGACCTTCACATTGCCGGTGAAGTCTGCCTTGTGCTCCTGATCGTGAATCTCGAGCTTGTCGCTTTCGATCTGGATCGGTTGATTGCTGTCGAGCTTCAGGCCATCCATCTGGCTGGTCGTCGCCTGCGCAAAGGCCGCCCCTGCCATCAGTAAAAGTCCCAGGGCGCTGGCGCCAAGTGTTACGCCAGACTTACGAAGTGAAAAGTGACAATCTTTTGTCATGAGTGACCCGGCTGTTAGGTGCCCTGTTTACGGATGACGGATGGATCGACATTCATGCGAACATTCCCCTCGAATGTGATCACGCGCCCCTTATCCGTCATCTTGAGCGACTGCGCAACAATCGAAGCGCCGTCTTTTTGAATCTCGATAGGATCATCTGTCGTCATCTTGCCGCCCTTGATGTCGAGCTTGGCAGATTGAAATTTCGCCGTCAGACCGTTGCTCAGCAAAATCGTGAATGGGTCCCTCAGCGCAAGATTGTCCGTCGATCGGTCATAGTCGGCCGTGACAGCCTCAACGCGGGCGATCAGATCGTCGTTGACCGGCACCGCAGCCTTGATCGTTTCGAGCGTGATAAGGTTCGGGTTCTTGATGTCTTGCAGCGCGCGCTCGGCAAGCATCGAATAGTTGATGCCGTCGGCATTGCGCCCGGCGATCGCCGGCTTTTCCATGACGATCTTGCCGTTTTCGATCTTAGCGCCCTCGATCTTGAGATTCTCGGGCAGGTAAGCCCGGATCATCGAGACTGCAATGAAGGCAAGCGAAATGATGACGGCAGCGACTGGCAGCAATATCTTCAGGCGGCGGACACGTGCAGAATGGAAGAGCGCAGCCGCATAGGCGCTCCTTGCAGGCCTGGCAAAGGCAGGCTTCCCGCTGCTGTTTAATGTGTTGAGCATTAACATGTCCGTGTCTGTTGATCGGGAACCCTATATAGGAACTACATCCACCGATCACAGATCGTTTCGCATTATTACACTAGCTTGCCAATATGGATTTTTTTCTGCAACTAGCAAATAAGGCACGAAACCGAGGTAAAGCGGCATTTCCGAAGAAGGAATGCTGCCTTATCTGATGCCATGTTGCATGAAGCCGGCGCGCCGGCTCTGGAGGACCTTATGGACAGTTCGACGATCGCGGATCGCCGCAGGCTTCGCCGCAAACTCGGCTTCTGGCGTATTGCAGCGGTGGTGCTCTTGGTCGCGCTCGGCTTTGCTCTTTACCAATTCGTCGCAGGCGACATCGCCACGCAGCGGCCGCATATCGCCCATGTGACGATTTCCGGCCTCATAACCGACGACGACGAGTTGCTCGAGAGGCTCAAGAAGATCGAAGAAAACGACCGAGTCAAAGGCGTCATCGTCTCTATTTCTTCGCCGGGCGGCACGACCTATGGCGGCGAAAAAATATTCAAAGCGATCCGGGCGATTGCGGCGAAGAAGCCGGTTGCCTCCGATATCCGAACCCTTGCCGCTTCCGCAGGCTATATGGTCGCTGCCGCTGGCGATACGATTATTGCCGGAGAAAGCTCGCTCACCGGTTCGATCGGCGTGATCTTTCAGTATCCGCAGATCCAACCGCTGCTCGACAAGCTCGGCGTCTCGCTGCAAGAGATCAAGTCGTCGCCGCTAAAGGCAGAGCCATCGCCTTTCCATGCTGCCAGCGAAGAAGCGAAAACCATGATCAACAATATGGTCATGGACAGCTACGCCTGGTTCGTCGACTTGGTCGTCGACCGCCGCAAGCTGCCGCGCGAGGAGGTGCTGAAGCTCGCCGACGGCACTATTTTCACCGGTCGCCAAGCGGCGAAGGTCAAGCTCATCGACCGGGTCGGCGGCGACCCGGAAATCCGGGATTATCTCGCTGGGAGGGACGTCGGCAAGGATCTTCCGGTCGTGGATTGGGACAGGAAGAGCAATACGCCTTTTCTGCTCGCGGGGGCTGTTTCGAAGCTCGCAGTTCTGTTCGGCTATGGCGATCTCGTGAAGAGCCAGGACATTGAGGGCATTCTGCCACAAAAGTTGCTCCTTGACGGGCTCGTTTCAGTTTGGCAGGTTGGCCGCGATTGATAAGAAATCAATAATTTAAGGGGGCGACCGTGATCAAGTCGGAATTGGTGCAGATCGTTGCCGCGCGCAACCCGCATCTTTATCACCGGGATGTCGAGAATATCGTCAACGCGGTTCTCGACGAGATCACCGATGCGCTCGCAGCGGGCAACCGCGTCGAGCTTCGCGGCTTCGGTGCATTTTCCGTCAAGAATCGCCCTTCGCGCTCCGGCCGCAATCCGCGCACCGGCGACACCGTCTTCGTCGAGGAGAAGTGGGTGCCCTTCTTCAAGACCGGCAAGGAGTTGCGCGAACGGCTGAACCCCGGCCAGGCCGATCACGAAGATTGAGCTTCATCGAGACTGCGTCGAAATCGCGCTTGAACCTCGCGCGCACCTTTCTATTGTGCTGAGCAGTCATGCGCCGTATCGAGGCGGCGCAACCACGCGCGGAGGCCACGGATGGCGAAGAAGATCATTAACCTTTTGATTTTGTTGCCGCTCGGCATCATTCTCATCACCTTCTGCGTTGCCAACCGGCAGAGCGTGACGCTGGCATTCAACCCCTTCCGGCCCGAAGATCAGGTTCTCGCGCTTTCTGCGCCGTTCTTCGTTTTCATCTTCATCGCGCTGATTATCGGCATGCTGATCGGATCGGCTGCCACATGGCTCACGCAGGGCAAACACCGCAAGCGCGCGAAAATCGAGGCGAAAGAGGCCGTTCGCTGGCACAGCGAGGCGGACCGGCACAAGACCCGCGCCGAAGAGATTGCTAGTCAATTGCCTTCCCGCTGATCGACCGTCAGGCAGGGATAAAGCTCAGTTCCTCGTAGTCGCCTTCAGCCGACGTGCCGCCGCCAGTGACCACGAAACCGCGGCCGGCATAGAATGTCTTGGCGTTTCTGTTGTTGATCAGGCACTTCAACCGGTATTTACGGCGCGGCCACTCCGGCAGAGCCGTCAGCAGCGCGGTACCAACGCCCCTGCCCTGCCATTCCTTGCGGATGTAGAGCATGTGGATGAAATCATCCGCGGCCCACAGCGTCATGAAGCCGGCAATCTCGCCATCAGGTGCTTCGGCAACCCAGACAATTTCACCCTGCGAATGGGCGAGGAAATCCTCATGGCTAAACTTGCCGGGATCGACCCAGGTGAAGGTCTGTCTGCGCTCGTTGAGATAGATGTCGCCGAGCTGCCCATTGTCCGAAGGGCGGGAATTTCTAACGGTGTAATTCATGGATGCGATTTAGCCAACAGCCACTATTCCGCGGCCTTTTCGCTGACGACAGCATTGAAATCTGCAAAGAATTGCTGCGCAAGCTTTTGCGATGTCGAATTCACCAGCCGCGCTCCAAGCTGGGCAAGCTTGCCGCCGACCTGTGCCTTTGCCGCATATTGCAGCACTGTCTCCGCACCTTCCGCCCTCAAGGTGACGTCGGCCCCGCCCTTGGCAAAGCCTGCAACTCCGCCCTTGCCCTCACCCGAAATCGTGTAGCTTTCCGGCGCGTTGACATTCGTCAGAGTCACCTCGCCGTTGAAGGTCGCCGAGACCGGTCCGATCTTGACCTTGACGACCGCCGCAAGCTCGGTTGGCGATCTCATCTCGAGGCTTTGACAGCCGGGGATGCATCGCTTCAAGACTTCTGGATCGTTCAAGGCTACCCACACCGCATCGCGCGACGCATTGATGCGTTCCTCGCCGGTCATGTCCATATCGAAATCCTCCCGTTTCAATTCTCTAAACTTATCACAGCGGGAAAGCACTTTGCCAAGGTGACTGGGGATGCTATTTGCACGGGCTCTATCAAACTTGAGACGCGGAAATCACGTTGAGACAGAAAGAGCGCCGGCCGGGCCATAAGGCGCAACCTGCCGGCTCCCCCGGCAATCGCCGCAATGACGAACGCTCGAGCCACCCGCCAAAAGCGGTCAAACCTGTGGCCGCGCGGGAGACCGTGCGAGAGGCGGCCGCGCCTGGTGCAAGCGAGCGGCCGCTAAAGGACCGCACGGGCAACCGTCCTCACGAGCGCGTTCCTGTCATTCTGGAATCCCTCGGCGCAGGCGACTTTCACCTCATCGACAGCGGCACCGGCCTGAAGCTCGAGCAATATGGCCCCTATCGCATCGTCCGCCCCGAGGGTCAGGCGCTCTGGCAGCCGTCGCTGGCATCGCATGTGTGGGAAAAGGTCGATGCGATCTTTACCGGCGATACGGACGAGGAAGGCACCGGCCGCTGGCGCTTTCCGAAGGAAGCGCTCGGCGAGACCTGGCCGCTGCATCTTCTGGGCGTCGACTTTTATGGGCGCTTTACCTCCTTCCGCCATGTCGGCGTGTTTCCGGAACAGATCGTCCACTGGAGCTGGATGAAAGAGCAGGTCGAGGCCGCCGGCCGACCGCTGAAAGTCCTAAATCTTTTCGGCTATACAGGCGTCGCGTCGTTGGTCGCGGCGGCCGCCGGTGCGGAAGTCACCCATGTCGACGCCTCCAAGAAGGCGATCAGTTGGGCCCGTGAAAATCAGGCGCTCGGCCGCTTGGAGAAACTGCCGATCCGCTGGATCTGCGAAGACGCGATGAAGTTCATCCTCCGTGAGGAGCGCCGCGGCAATACATATGACATCATCCTTACCGATCCGCCGAAATTCGGCCGTGGCCCGAACGGCGAAGTCTGGCATCTCTTCGAACACCTGCCATTGATGCTCGATGTCTGCCGCGAGATCCTGTCGCCTCAGGCGCTTGGCCTGGTGCTGACCGCCTATTCGATCCGTGCCAGCTTCTATTCGATCCACGAATTGATGCGCGAGACGATGCGCGGCGCAGGCGGCGTGGTCGAATCCGGCGAGCTCGTGATCCGCGAGGCGGGCCTTGACGGCAAGACGCGGGGCCGCGCGCTATCAACCTCCCTCTTCTCCCGCTGGGTGCCGAAATGAGCCATGAACATCGGGGCCATGGCCCTCACAAGGTCGGACATGTGAAAGAGGTGACCTCGCTCGCCAATCCGATTATCAAGGACATCAAGGCGCTGACCAACAAGAAGTCGCGCGAGGAGAGCGGCACCTTCATGGCCGAGGGCCTGAAGCTGGTCATCGACGCGATCGAGCTCGGCTGGGCGATCCGCACTCTGGTCTATGCCAAGGCGGCCAAGGGCAAGCCGCTGGTCGAGCAGATGGCGGCGAAAACCGTAGCCTCCGGTGGCCTCGTCCTCGAAGTCAGCGAGAAGATCATTTCCTCGATCACGCGGCGTGACAATCCGCAGATGGTGGTCGGTATTTTCGAGAGCCGCTGGAAGCCGCTGAAGGACATCCGTCCAAAGGACGGGGAGACCTGGATCGCGCTCGATCGCGTACGCGATCCCGGCAATCTCGGCACAATCATCCGCACGGCGGATGCCGCAGGCGCCGCCGGCGTCATCCTCGTCGGCGAAACGACCGACCCCTTCTCCCTTGAAACGGTGCGCGCCACGATGGGCTCCGTCTTCGCCGTGCCCATATCGAAGGCGACGCCAGAGGAATTCATCGGCTGGAAGAAATCGGCCGGCGTGGCTGTCGTCGCCACGCACCTTGCAGGTTCGGTCGATTACCGCACGATCGATTACAAGAAGAAGCCGGTCGTTCTCCTCATGGGCAACGAGCAGTCCGGCCTGCCCGACCAGTTGGCTAAGGAAGCCGACGCGCTTGCACGCATCCCGCAGCAGGGTCGCGCGGACTCCCTCAATCTCGCCGTTGCAAGTGCCGTGATGCTTTTCGAAGCGCGGCGCCATCTCCTTTCGCTTTGCGAGGGCAAATGACCGAAACGACGCTTAACCGTCCGGCGCTCCTGTCGCGCCCGCTGCCGATCCTCATCTTCATTCTCGTCGCGGTCGCTATCGACCAGATCGTCAAGATTGCAGTCGATCGCTATCTGCCATTGCAGGAAGCCGTGCCGATGATCCCGATGCTGGCGCTCTACCGCACTTACAATCTCGGCGTCGCCTTTTCGATGCTGTCGGGCATGGACGGTTGGTTCATCGTCGGCATGCGGATCGTCATCGTGGCCTTCGTCATCTGGCTCTGGCATCGCACCTCGAAGGACCGCTGGATTGCGCATAGCGGATTTGCGCTCATCATTGCCGGTGCGCTCGGCAATCTGATCGACCGTTTCCTCTACGGCCACGTCATCGACTACATTCTCTTCCACACCGAAAGCTGGTCCTTCGCCGTCTTCAATCTCGCCGACAGCTTCATCACGGTGGGCGCCGGTTGCGTCATTCTCGACGAGCTTTTGCAGCCGAAAAAGACGGAAAGCTAAAATCTTACGCTTTTCCTGAAGGCATTCGGAACGGCGCATATGTTAGCCAGCAATTATGCACAGTCTGGCTCAATTGCAGGAACGTCTCGCCGCCGCATTCGGCGCGGCCGCCAAGCCGCATGATCCGCGGCCGGCGGACGATGTTGTGCCGCCGGCGCCGGCAGCTCCCAAGCAAAAGCATCCGCTGCGTACCCTGCTCTTTTCCTGGCTCGGCGGCCTTGGCCTTTTTGCTGCGATCGCACTCCTTGCACTCGGGCAAGCGGGCGGAGCTTGGTTATTTTCCGCCGGCCTTGCAATCCTTGCCGTAGCACTTCCAGCTTTTGTATTGCTGATGAAGCTGCGTCAGCGGACCGGCAACCAGCCGCACGCAAGCGATGCCGCACAACTTTTCGCCAATGTTCATGACGCCCTCGGCGACATAACCGTTACCCGTACCATTGACCGGCGGATCATCGGCGCCAATGCCACCTTCCGCCGCCTGACGGGCCGAGTGAAGCCGGAGGGACAGACTTGCGAACAACTCGGCATTGCCTTCCGTCCTGGCGCCGAGCCGTATCGCTTCGATGTCGAGATCTCGACGCCGGAAGGCCAACGCATCTTCGCCTGGCATGACATCGTCACCCGCGATCCGTCCAATGGCCGTCTGCTCGTCCAGAGCGTCGCCCGTGACGTGACCGCCGAGCGCCTTTCAGCGCAGGCGCGCGAGGAGGCGCGCCAAAAGGCCGAGTACAACAGTGCGGCGAAATCCCGCTTGCTTGCGACCGTCAGCCATGAAATCCGAACGCCACTATCCGGCATTCTCGGGATGACTCATCTGCTCAGCCAGGCGCAGATGACCCAGGAGCAGCAGAACTATATCGACGGCATCCGCCAGTCAGGCCATGCCCTCGCCCAACTCGTCGAAGACCTCCTCGATTTCTCTACAATCGAAGTCGGCCGCTTCCAGCTTCGTCCGCGCACCGAATCGCTGCGCCAACTGCTGGAAAGCGTCGTCGAAATGCTGGCACACCGGGCACACGAAAAGGGCATCGAGATCGGTGCGACGGTCTCTTCCGACGTGCCGGAATTCATGAGTTTCGATCCGGCGCGGCTGCGCCAGGTACTTTTCAACGTCATCGGCAATGCGGTGAAGTTCACCCAGGTGGGCGGCGTCTTCATCCGCGTATCCTTGCGCGACGACGACCTCATGATAACGGTGACGGACACCGGCCCAGGGATGACAGCGGAGGAGCATGCCCGAATCTTCGGCGAATTCGAGCAGGGAGGAACCATGACGGAAAAGAGCGGCGGCACCGGGCTCGGGCTCACCATCTCCGCCCGCATCATGCGCGAATTCGGCGGATCGCTGACGGTCGCCAGCGAAAAGGGCAAGGGCAGCGAATTCACGATCCACTTTCCTGTAAACATTCCTCTAGAGGCTCGCGGCAGCCGCAAATCGCTGCTTGCCGGCAATATCGTCGTGCTTCTTGCGCCGGTCGGTGCAGCCCGTGCCGCAATCGCCGAGACCATCGTCGCTCTCGGCGGCGATTGCCATCTGGTAGCCGACGGCGAAAAAGCCCGGGAGACGCTTCTCTACATTGCCGGCATCGACCATCGCCCGACGGATATCATCGTCGATCATCGCATGTCCGCGGAGTTTACAGAGCACCTTGCCGACCGCGTTGAGATTGCCGCGCTTGGCCTGCGCAAGACCCTTCTCGTCAATCCGGAAGAGCGTAACGCCCATCCACTCGATCTCTTCGATGCCTGGCTTATTCGGCCTCTTCGCGAACAGTCGCTGATCGACGTGCTTCGCGGACGCATGCGCGGCATGGAAAAGCGCGATGCGCTGAACGACAACCAGCCCGGCTTTACCGCCGCCATTCCCGAAGCGAATATGCCAGGCGGGATGAATATCCTTCTCGGAGAAGACGACCCGATCAACGCGATGCTTGTCCGCGCCGTGCTGGAGAAGGGCGGACATAAGGTTCACCATGTCGAAGACTTCGAGACGTTGCTGGATTGCGCACTTGCCGAAGGCAGCATGCGCCCCGACATCATCATCAGCGATCTCACGATGCCGGGCGGCGAAGGTGTTGAAATGATTGGCCGGCTGCGCGGTCACGAACGGCGGCTGCAGGTCGTTCCGGTACCGGTCATCGTTCTGACCGCCGACAAACGCGACGAGTCGCGCCGCCAGGTCCTGCTTGCCGGTGCAAACCGCGTGATGCTGAAACCTGTCGACCCAATCCGGCTACTGACGGAAGTCCATGCCGTCGCAGCTCTTTCTGCCCGCCGAGCCGAAGCGCTCTGAGCAGAGTGACATAAGCGTCGTTTTTCCGTAAAGTCCATGTCACTTTCCTGTCGTACAGAAGTGTTTTATGACACGCCATGAGCCGGCAACGGGAGAATCATCATGTCCATCGACATCCTTAATCGCGACACAACGCCGGAGGTTTCCCGGCCTGCAGCGGCCGTCGCGCCGAAGGAAGGCGACGTCTTGGGCCGCATCGGCAACCTGGAGACCCGCCTTGCCCGCACTGCTCGCGAGATCGATGCTGCCCAGCATGTGCGCTACCGCGTTTTCGTTCAGGAAATGCAGGCGCAGCTTCCGCCAGAGGCCATGCGCCGCGAACGCGACTTCGACGCCTACGATGCATTCTGCGATCACCTTCTCGTCCTCGACCGCTCGATCGAAGGTGATAGCGAAGACCAGATCGTCGGAACCTACCGCCTGCTGCGCCAGGACGTGGCGATGGCAAATGGCGGTTTTTACTCGGCCTCCGAATTCGCGATCGGCGAGCTTCTCGCGCGTCATCCAGACAAGCGCTTCATGGAGCTCGGCCGCTCCTGCGTGCTGCCGGAATACCGCACGAAGCGTACGGTCGAACTGCTCTGGCAGGGCAATTGGGCCTATGCGTTGAAGCACGGCATGAGCGCCATGTTCGGCTGTGCCTCCTTCCCAGGCGTGCATCCGGAGAGCCATGCTCTGGCACTTTCCTTCCTGCACCACACGGTCCGTGCCAAGGGCGAATGGGCGGTCGGCGCTCTGCCGGGCCAAGCCCGCAGCATGGATCTGATGCCGCCGGAGGCCGTCAACCCGAAGAAGGCGCTCATGGCCCTTCCGCCGCTGATCAAAGGCTACCTTCGCCTCGGCGCCATGGTCGGTTCAACCGCGGTGGTGGACCATGCGTTCAACACGACGGACGTGCTGATCGTGCTGCCGATCGCAAGCATTTCGGATCGCTATTTGAATTACTACGGCGCTGACGCCGGCCGTTTCGCGAGCTGATTTTCCAGAAGATCGAGCTAGCGAGCACGCGCTATCTCTGATGTCTGCAGTGCCGCCGCCTCATCCGACCCTCGGGGCCTTCTCGGGGAAGATTGGGCCGCATCCGCACGACGAGATAAATTCAAGAGAACTCACAAGCAGCGTCGCCAGTCCCTTCTCCCCAGCGGGGAGAAGGTGCCGGCAGGGATGAAGGGGCTCGCGCCTGACTGCTACCCCGCAGAATAAGCCGCAATCGCCGCCATGTTGACGATGTCGGAGTCCTTGGCGCCCATCGAGGTGATCTGAACGGCTTTGTCGAGGCCGACAAGGATCGGGCCGATGACCGTCGAGCCGCCGAGTTCCTGCAGCATCTTCGTCGAGATCGAAGCGGAGTGGAAAGCCGGCATGACCAGCACGTTGGCGGGAGCCGACAAGCGGCAGAACGGGTACTGCTCCATCACCTTTCGGTTCAGCGCCACGTCGGCTGCCATTTCGCCATCATACTCGAAATCGACGCGGCGCTTGTCGAGGATCTTCACCGCTTCGCGCACGCGCTCGGAACGTTCGCCCGAAGGATGACCGAAAGTGGAATAGGCGAGCAGCGCAACGCGCGGCTGATAGCCCATGCGCCGCGCAAGGCCTGCCGCTTCTTCGGCGATATCGGCCAGCTCCTCGGCGGTAGGCATATCGTGAACCGCGGTATCGGCGACAAAGACCGCGCGGCCGCGGACAATCACCAGCGACACGCCGATGACACGGTGGCCCGGCTTCTCGTCGATGCAGCGCCGCACGTCCTCCAGCGCCGTCGAATAATTGCGCGTGATACCGGTCACCATGCCATCGGCATCGCCAAGCGCCACCATCGTCGCGGCGAAATGATTACGATCGTTGTGGATCAGGCGCTGTGCATCGCGGTGCAGATAGCCTTTCCGCTGCAGCCGGGCATAGAGGTAGTCGGTGTAAGCCTCAATGCGGGTCGAGATGCGTGCATTGACGATCTCAAGGCCCGGCCGGTTGAGATCGATCCCTGCCCGCTCCGCCGTCACCCTGATCAGATCTTCGCGGCCGAGAAGGATTGCCGTGCCGAGCTGCTGGTTGGCGTAGGACATCGCCGCGCGCATGACCTGCTCTTCTTCCGCCTCGGCAAAAACCATCCGTTTCGGACGGCGGCGAACCCGCTCGTAGAGGCTCGCAAGCGTCGAAGCGATCGGATCACGCCTTGCCGACAGCTCGCGGCGATAGCCGTCCATGTCGGTGATCACCTTGCGGGCAACGCCAGTTTCGATCGCAGCCTGCGCCACGGCGGCCGGAATTGCCGAAATGAGGCGCGGATCGAAGGGCACCGGAATGATATATTGCGCACCAAAGCGCGGACGGTTGCCCTGATAAGCGGCAACGACGTCATCGGGTACATCCTCGCGGGCCAGATTGGCAAGCGCCTTGACGGCGGCGATTTTCATCGCATCGTTGATCGTGGTTGCCCGCACGTCGAGCGCGCCGCGGAAGATATAGGGAAAGCCGAGAACGTTGTTCACCTGGTTCGGGTAGTCCGATCGCCCTGTCGCCATAATGGCGTCATCGCGGATGCGCGCGACTTCCTCCGGCGTGATTTCCGGATCGGGGTTTGCCATCGCAAAGATGATCGGCCGGTCGGCCATCGAACGGATCATCTCCTCCGAAAAGGCACCCTTCTGCGATAGACCGAACACGACGTCGGCACCCTTCATCGCATCTGCCAGCGTGCGGGCCTTTGTCTTTACCGCATGTGCCGATTTCCACTGGTTCATGCCCTCGGTGCGGCCCTGATAGATTACGCCCTTGGTGTCGACAAGGGTGATGTTGTCAGGCGCAAAACCCATCGACTTGATGAGCTCGACACAGGCGATTGCGGCAGCTCCTGCGCCGTTGCAAACGAGTTTCGTCGTCTTCAGGTCACGTCCCGTCAGCTCCAAGGCATTGATGAGGCCGGCCGTTGCGATAATCGCCGTGCCGTGCTGGTCGTCGTGAAAGACCGGAATATCCATCAGCTCTCGCAGGCGCTGCTCGATGATGAAGCAGTCTGGCGCTTTGATGTCCTCCAGATTGATGCCGCCGAAAGACGGGCCAAGGAAACGCACACAGTTGATGAACTCGTCGACATTTTCCGTGTCGACCTCGAGGTCGATCGAATCGACATCGGCAAAGCGTTTGAAAAGGACGGATTTGCCTTCCATCACCGGCTTGGATGCCAAGGCGCCGAGATTGCCGAGGCCTAAAATTGCTGTGCCGTTGGAAATGACGGCAACCATATTGCCGCGTGTTGTGTAGTCGTAGGCAGTGCCCGGATCGGCGGCGATCGCCTTTACCGGCACCGCGACTCCCGGCGAATAGGCCAGCGACAGATCGCGCTGCGTCGCCATCGGTTTCGTCGGGTTGATTTCCAGCTTCCCTGGCCGCCCCATTGCATGAAACTCGAGCGCTTCATTGTCGGTAACGGACGTCACCGGTTGCGGCTTCTTTTCGATATCGGGCATTCTTCCTCCAACGTCCTGTGGGTGACGCCTTGCTCTTCCTCAATGGCGGTTGTCATCTATAGCGGCGGGCGGCTAGGGTTGGCACCTGTTTTTTTGGAAAATTGCACCTCCGTGAACCAACGAATAGACGCCAGGAACGAAGCCTTTTCGGCTGCCGAGCTATCCACGGAGGAAAGCCGTGCCTCGGCCACGCCGATGATGGAGCAATTCATCGAGATCAAGGCGAACAATCCCGACTCGCTGCTCTTCTATCGAATGGGCGATTTCTACGAATTGTTCTTCGAAGACGCCCTGGAAGCTTCGCGTGCGCTCGGCATTACGCTCACCAAGCGCGGTCAGCACATGGGGCAAGATATCCCGATGTGCGGCGTTCCCGTGCATGCCGCAGACGATTACCTGCAGAAGCTGATTGGACTGGGGTTCCGTGTCGCTGTCTGCGAACAGGTGGAAGACCCGGCGGAGGCGAGGAAGCGGGGCTCGAAATCCGTCGTCAAACGCGACGTCATCCGCCTTGTCACGCCGGGAACCATCACCGAAGAAAAGCTGCTATCACCCTCTGAATCGAACTATCTGATGGCGCTTACCCGGATTCGAGGCGCGTCCGAACCGCTGATGGCGCTCGCCTGGATCGATATCTCTACCGGCGTTTTCCGGCTGGCCGAAACTGAGGCATCACGGCTGCTTGCCGATATTTTGCGCATCGATCCCCGCGAACTGATCCTGCCGGATACGATGTTTCACGATCCCGAGCTGAAGCCGGTCTTCGACGTGCTCGGCCGCACTGCCGTGCCGCAGCCCTCCGTGCTTTTCGACAGTGCAACAGCAGAAAACCGCATCGCGCGCTATTTCGGCGTTTCGACGCTCGACGGCTTCGGCACTTTCTCCCGCGCCGAGCTTGCGGCGGCGGCGGCGGCCGTTGCCTATGTCGAGAAGACACAGATCGCCGAACGCCCGCCGCTTGGCAAACCGGAGCGCGAAAGCGGCGCCTCGACGCTCTTCATAGATCCCGCGACCCGCGCCAATCTGGAGCTTGCCCGCACGCTGTCCGGCGAGCGCAACGGCTCCCTGCTCAAAGCAATCGACCGGACGGTCACCGGTGGAGGAGCCCGCCTTCTCGCAGAACGGCTGATGTCACCGCTGACCGATCCTGCCTGCATCAACGAGCGGCTGGATTCGATCGGCTTCCTCATCGAGGAGCCTAGGCTTTGCGGCGATCTGCGCGACGCGCTGAAGCACGTGCCGGACATGCCACGCGCACTCTCCCGCCTTGCGCTCGACCGCGGTGGCCCGCGCGATCTCTGGGCGATCCGGCAAGGACTTGGCGCAGCTTCCGGTCTTGCAAAGCTGCTCGGCAATGCGCTTTTGCCCGAAGAACTCAATGCGGCCCTTTCCGGGTTGCAAGCCTTACCTGCAGCTCTTCAATCACTGCTTGCGGAATTGCTCGCCGACGAACTGCCGCTGTTGAAGCGAGACGGCGGTTTCCTGCGGGACGGTGCCAATGCCGATCTTGATGAAGTGCGGGCGCTTCGCGATCAGTCGCGCCGGGTGATCGCCGGATTGCAGCTCCAATATGCCGACGAAACCGGCATCAAGTCTCTGAAGATCAAGCACAACAATATCCTCGGCTATTTCATCGAAGTGACGGCCGGCAATGCCGGGCCGATGACGGATGCGCCGGAGGCCAAGGCCCGCTTCATCCATCGCCAGACGATGGCAAATGCCATGCGCTTTACGACGACCGAGCTTGCCGACCTGGAAAGCCGGATCGCAAACGCGGCGGACCGCGCGTTGCAGATCGAGCTCGAAGCCTTCGACCGGATGACGGCCGCCGTCGTCGCTGAAGCCGAGGCGATCAAGGCCGGCGCCCGCGCGCTTGCCATCATCGACGTTGCTGCCGGCCTGGCACTTTTGGCGGAGGAACAGGCCTATTGCCGCCCGCTCGTCGATGCCTCGAAAATGTTTACAATCGAAGGCGGGCGCCATCCGGTTGTCGAACAGGCTCTGCGGCGTCAGTCCTCCGGTCCTTTCGTTGCCAATAATTGCGATCTCTCGCCTGTCGCGGACGGCAAAGACGGGGCGATCTGGCTGCTGACCGGTCCGAATATGGGCGGTAAGTCGACATTCCTGCGCCAGAACGCGTTGATCGCTATCCTGGCGCAGATGGGCTCCTTCGTGCCCGCGACCTCCGCTCACATCGGCATCGTCGACCGCCTCTTCTCCCGCGTCGGCGCCTCGGACGACCTGGCGCGGGGCCGCTCGACCTTCATGGTCGAGATGGTCGAGACAGCCGCGATCCTCAACCAGGCGACCGACCGCTCTCTCGTCATCCTCGATGAGATCGGCCGCGGTACTGCGACCTTCGACGGCCTGTCGATTGCCTGGGCGGCCGTGGAACATCTGCATGAGGCAAACCGATGCCGCGGTCTCTTCGCCACGCATTTCCACGAACTGACGGTGCTGTCGGAAAAACTTGCGCGGCTATCGAACGCTACCATGCGCGTCAAGGAATGGGACGGCGACGTCATTTTCCTGCATGAAGTGGGACCGGGCGCGGCCGACCGTTCGTATGGCATCCAGGTGGCCAGGCTCGCCGGTCTGCCAGCGTCTGTCGTCGCGCGCGCCCGCGACGTGCTGACGCGGTTGGAAGATGCCGACCGCAAGAACCCGGCAAGCCAACTGATCGACGATCTACCGCTGTTCCAAGTCGCCGTACGGCGCGAGGATGTCAATCGCGGGCCGTCCAAGATCGAGGAAGCGTTGAAGGCAATGAGCCTCGACGACATGACGCCGCGCGAGGCGCTTGAGGCACTTTACGGTCTCAAGAAGCAGCTGAAGTAGGACGCGGTCATGTTCATGCGCAGCCTTATCCGTGAAACACAGCGCCTCGCCGATATGTTCACCGTGCTCGAAGCGCTGCGGAACGCCGACGAGCACGGCAATCCGCGCAGCTGGAATTCGCCGGTCGGCCTGCTCGAAATCACTCAATCCTGCGCCATCATCTGCGACCTTGCGGCGGCCATTGCCAAAGCGGGCTACCGCGAATGCGACAGGCCGACGCTGGAGGAGATTACCAGCGAGGCACGCAAGGTCCTTTATTCGGTGAATATGCAAGGCGCGGCTTGAAGCTGTTCCTCTTCGCCTCCGCAAGTGGAAGGCAATCACCTTTTCGCCAAAATTAAGGGTTCTTGCAGTATGAAGACCCGTGTCAAACGCGGGGTAAAGAGGCTATAGCGCATGCAGACGAAACGAGACGCGGTCGCACCGCGCGAACAGGAAGCCGCTCCGCGCATGGCGATGATGAGTGACATCGATTTCTCGGAAATTCTCGACACGGCCCTGTTGCAAAGGCTCTGCGACGCCGTTGCCGAAGCCAACAAGACCCGGCCGGACGTCATGCGCTCCGATCTGCTTGCCATGCTCAAGAAAGCAAGCGGCGACGGCCGCCAAAAGGCCCGCGAGCTTCTGTCTGCCGATGGCAGCGGGCTTGGCTGCGCCCGGCGCATCTCCTGGCTGCAGGACCAGATCATCACGGTACTCTACGAGTTCGTCACCGCACATATGTTCCCGCAGCAGAAGGACAAGTTCGCCGTGACTGCGGTCGGCGGCTACGGCCGCGATACGCTGGCGCCGGGCTCCGATATCGACCTGCTCTTCCTCTTTCAGCCAAGACCGGCAGGGGAGACGCACAAGGCTGTCGAGTTCATGCTCTATGTCCTTTGGGATATGGGCTTCAAGGTCGGTCACGCGACAAGGACCATCGAGGAGTGCATGGCGCTCTCCAGGTCCGACATGACGATCCGCACGGCGATCCTCGAGATGCGCTACATCTGCGGCCTGAAACCACTTGCAACGGAGCTGGAGACCCGCTTCGACAGGGAGATCGTGACCGGAACAGGACCGGAATTTATTGCCGCCAAACTTGCCGAACGCGACGAACGCCACCGCAAGGCAGGCGACACACGCTACCTCGTCGAACCTAACGTCAAGGAGGGCAAGGGCGGGCTGCGCGATCTGCACACGCTCTTCTGGATCTCGAAATACTACTATCACGTCCGCGACACGGCGGAACTCGTAGCGCTCGGCGTACTCTCCAAGCATGAGTACCGCGTGTTCGAGAAGGCCGACGATTTCCTCTGGGCGGTGCGATGTCACATGCACTTTCTGACCGGTAAGGCAGAGGAACGGCTTTCATTCGACATCCAGCGAGAGATTGCCGAAGCGCTCGGATATCATTCGCGCCCCGGCCTTTCGGCCGTCGAGCGTTTCATGAAGCACTATTTCCTGGTGGCAAAGGACGTCGGCGACCTGACGCGCATCCTCTGCGCGGCTCTCGAAGACCAGCAGGCAAAATCGACGCCGGGGCTCACCGGGGTGATCAGCCGTTTTGCCCATCGCAGCCGCAAGATCGCCGGCAGCACGGAATTCATGGAGGATCGCGGCCGCATCGCGCTCGCCAGCCCGGACGTGTTCAAGCACGATCCCGTCAGCATCATCCGCCTCTTCCACGTTGCCGATATCAATGGCCTCGAGTTCCATCCCGATGCCCTGAAGCGGGTCACGCGATCGCTCAACCTCATCGACAACAACCTGCGCGAAAACGACGAAGCGAACCGCCTCTTCATGTCGATCCTCACTTCCAAGGGCGACCCGGCGCTCATTTTGCGCCGCATGAACGAAGCAGGCGTACTTGGCCGCTTCATTCCGGAATTCGGCAAGATCGTCGCGATGATGCAGTTCAACATGTACCACCACTATACAGTGGATGAGCATCTGATCCGCACCGTCGACGTGCTCTCGGAAATAGACAAGGGCAAGGCCGACGACCTGCATCCGCTCGCCAACAAGCTGATGCCGGGGATCGAAGACCGGGAGGCGCTTTATGTCGCAGTCCTTCTCCACGACATCGCCAAGGGCCGCCAGGAAGACCATTCGATCGCCGGCGCCCGCGTCGCCCGCAAGCTCTGCTCCCGCTTCGGCCTGTCGCAGAAGCAGACGGAACTCGTCGTCTGGCTGATCGAGGAGCATCTGACGATGTCCATGGTTGCCCAGACCCGCGATCTCACCGACCGCAAGACGATCACCGACTTTGCCGATCGCGTTCAATCGCTCGATCGCCTGAAGATGCTCTTGGTCCTGACGATCTGCGACATCCGCGCCGTCGGCCCCGGCGTCTGGAACGGCTGGAAGGGCCAGCTGCTGAGGACGCTCTATTACGAGACCGAACTGCTGCTTGCCGGCGGCTTTTCGGAGGTGTCGCGCAAGGAGCGCGCCAATTCCGCGGCCGACGCGCTGTTCAACGCGCTTTCCGATTGGAGCCAGAAGGATCGCAAGACCTACAGCAAGCTGCACTACCAGCCTTACCTGCTTTCCGTGCCGCTGGAAGACCAAGTCCGTCACGCGGATTTCATCCGCCAGGCGGACAAGAACGGCCAGGCGCTCGCGACAACCGTGCGAACGGACAGTTTCCACGCGATCACCGAAATCACCGTGCTCTCGCCAGACCACCCGCGCCTGCTCGCCGTTATTGCCGGCGCATGTGCGGCAGCTGGAGCCAACATCGTCGATGCACAGATCTTCACGACGTCGGACGGACGCGCACTGGATACGATCCATGTCAGCCGCGAATTCCAGGATGATGCTGACGAGCTTCGCCGCGCCGGCACGATCGGTCGCATGATCGAAGACGTACTGTCGGGACGAAAGCGGCTGCCAGAAGTCATCGCTACGCGTACGAAGAACCGCAAGAGGAGCAAGGCCTTCGTCATTCCGCCGTCGGTCACCATCACCAACAACCTATCGAACAAGTTCACTGTCATCGAAGTCGAATGCCTTGACCGCACCGGCCTGCTTTCGGAAATCACCGCGATGCTTTCTGATCTTTCGCTCGACATCCAGTCAGCACGCATCACCACTTTTGGCGAAAAAGTCATAGACACCTTCTATGTCACAGACCTCGTTGGCCAGAAAATCTCCAGCGACACCAAGCGGGCCAATATCACCGCCCGGCTGAAGGCGGTGATGGCCGGCGAAGAAGATGAGCTTCGCGAACGCATGCCGTCCGGCATCATCGCGCCCGCCGCCTCCGCGCGGACATCGCAGCCGGGCGAAAAGAAAGCCGGGCCCCCCGCATGAGCCTCGTCAAGAAATTCGCCACCGTCGGCGGCGCAACCCTCGGCAGCCGCATCTTCGGCTTTGCCCGCGAGACGCTGATGGCGGCAGCCCTCGGCACCGGCTCCATGGCTGACGTCTTCTACGCGGCCTTCCGCTTTCCCAACCTCTTCCGCCGGCTGTTTGCCGAAGGCGCCTTCAACGCAGCCTTCGTGCCGCTCTTCGCCAAGGAGATCGAAGCGAACGGCACGGAAGGAGCCAAGCGGTTTTCCGAAGAGGTTTTCGGAGTGCTTTTTTCGGTGCTGTTGCTCATCACTATCGTGATGGAACTTTGCATGCCGCTGCTCGTACGCTTCATCATCGCGCCGGGCTTTGCCGACGATCCGGATAAGTTCTCGATCACCATCCGCATGGCGGCGGTGATGTTCCCCTATCTCATGTGCATGTCGCTGACGGCGATGATGAGCGGCATGCTGAATTCACTGCACCACTTCTTCGCCGCAGCGGTCGCGCCCATTTTCCTCAATGTCGTGATGATTGGTGCGCTCGTCTACGCGCTTTATTCTGGCGCCGAGCCGCTCGCGACCGCCTGGTATCTCTCCTGGGGGGTGCTGGCTGCTGGTGTCCTGCAGCTCGCCGTCGTCTATGTCGGCGTCCTCCACGCAGGCATGAGCATTGGCTTTCGCTTCCCGCGAATGACGCCGAACGTCAAGCGGCTGCTGATCCTCGCAGTCCCCGCCGCCGTCACAGGCGGCATCACTCAGATCAACCAACTGATCGGCCAGGCGATCGCCTCATCCCGCGATGGAGCGATCGCCGCCCTCCAATATGCGGATCGCATCTACCAACTGCCGCTCGGTGTCGTCGGCGTTGCCGTCGGTGTCGTATTGTTGCCGGAGCTTGCCCGCGCACTGAAGGGTGGCAATCTGCGCGAAGCCGGGAACCTTCAGAACCGCTCGATCGAATTCGTGCTATTCCTGACGATCCCCGCCGCCTTCGCCCTTTGGGTCCTCGCTGACGAGATCATCCGCGTGCTTTACGAACGTGGCGCCTTCGATCAGCAGAACACAGCGCTTGTCGGCTCGATCCTCGCGATCTACGGCATCGGCCTGCCGGCCTTCGTGCTCATCAAGGCGCTGCAGCCGGGCTTTTACGCCCGCGAGGACACCAAGACGCCGATGCGCTTTTCAGCCGTTGCTGTCGGCGTCAACTGCGCCACGGCTCTAACGCTTTTTCCGTATCTTGGCGCACCGGGCATCGCGGTGGCCGAAGCAACCGCGGGCTGGATCAGCACGGTTCTGCTTTTCGCCACGCTGCTTCGCCGCGGCCATCTCGCCTGGGAATGGGCGCTCGCCCGCCGGGCTGGTCTGCTCGTCGTTTCGGCATCCGTGATGAGCGGCGTCATCGTCTTCCTGCAGCATCGCTGGGAACCCTGGCTCGCTTCCAGTGCCCATCTGGCAACAAAGGTCGGTACTCTCAGCCTTTTGATCGCCATTTCGATGATCGTCTATTTTGCGACCGCCTTTTTGATCGGCGGCGCCGACCTCGGCATGATCCGGCGAAACCTCAACCGGAAGCCTGCGCCCAAGGGTTGAACCACAGCTTTGGTTGTCAGCAATGGCGCCAGCGCCGCTTCGGCCCGATATCGACGTGGACGATGCCGTTGCAGTAGCGCCCGATACCGCCGATACCCGGCGCCGTCTGCGCTGCCGCGACGATCGCCCGTTCAGATAAGCCCGGCACGCGGATGTCGGCTGCGTTGCAATGGCGATGCTGAGAATGCGCACGTCCCGAATGCCGGAGACCGGACGTGACCATCGGTGTTCGGCCGGTCTTGGCGGCGATATGCGCGAGAATGGATCTGAGTTTCGGCGGGAAGCAGCCGACTTTGACGCTGACGGTCTGAACGGTATAGGGCTGTGACGTGGTATGTTTAAGAAGTCTTACTGGGGGTTTTTTAGCGTTCTGCGCGCCTGCTTCGGCGTAACAGGACAAAGCGAACAAGCCAGCAAGAACGAGTGATAAAATCGCATGCATGACGTCCCCTCCAGGTGGAGCGCGGTGGGTCTCCCGCCGGGCTCGGATTGGCGCCGAGAACGTTCATTCAAAAAATGGCCAATTTGTGAAATTTTATACTTATATGAAAGATGAATCATCCTCATATTGCTGGATTCGACATAACAGCCATAACTCAAATTGAGTATAAAATACTCTCTACCTTTCGATGAAAAACAAGGCCTTGCGACAGCTTGTATTAGAAGGCCTGTGAAACCGAAGAACGGCATCCATAATGCGAATTAGCGGCCTTTAAACCCTGGAGATTGGGGCAATAAAAAGATGCCAATCCTTTCGGACGGCGCTCGTACATGCCCTACGACGCCGCGACAGATCAAGAAACCCCGGCAACTGGAGGCTTGCAGATGTCCCAATCCCTCTTCCTGGTCACTCTCCTCGTCGACGACTATGATCGTGCAAAAGCCTTCTATTGCGGAGCGCTTGGCTTCGACTGCCTGCAGGACGAAGTGCAGCCGGAAGGCAAACGCTGGGTGGTGGTCAAACCGAAGGGAGGGGATGGAGCGGCGTTCCTCCTTGCCAAAGCAGTCAACGAGACACAGAAAGCGGCGATCGGAAATCAAACCGGCGGCCGCGTGGGGTTCTTTTTGAAGACCGATGATTTTGCGCGAGATCATGCCGCCATGCTGGCCCGGGGCGTGCGCTTTTTGGAACGGCCCCGGAATGAGATTTACGGCACCGTGGCCGTATTTTCCGATCCTTACGGCAATACTTTCGACCTGATCCGGCATGCCGCGCCGACCGCCTCTTGATTGCAGCACGGAGCGCGTGCATAAGCCGCCGCGTTAAGCAACATGGGCGATTTTGCCCTGGGGCCCTCCACCAGCCTAATCGAGGACAATGTGACCGAATTCAAAGAGCTCGTATTTTCTGGCGTTCAGCCGACCGGCAATCTCCATCTCGGCAACTATCTCGGCGCGATCCGCAAGTTCGTGGCGCTGCAGGAAGGCAACGACTGCATCTATTGCGTCGTCGACCTGCACTCCCTCACGGCGCAGCTCGTGCACGACGACCTGCCGGGCCAGATACGCTCAATTGCCGCAGCCTTCATCGCCTCAGGCATCGATCCGGAAAAGCATATCGTCTTCAACCAGTCGGCCGTGCCGCAGCATGCCGAGCTCGCCTGGATCTTCAATTGCGTCGCCCGCATCGGCTGGATGAACCGCATGACGCAGTTCAAGGACAAGGCCGGCAAGGACCGCGAAAATGCTTCCCTCGGCCTGCTTGCCTATCCGAGCCTGATGGCGGCCGACATCCTCGTCTATCGCGGCACGCATGTTCCGGTCGGTGATGACCAGAAACAGCATCTTGAACTCGCCCGTGATATCGCGATGAAGTTCAATCTTGACTATCAGGACCACATTCGCCGTGCCGGCCGCGGCATCGACATCACCGTCGGCGACGAGCCGGTGCACGCCTATTTTCCGATGGTCGAACCGTTGATCGAAGGCCCTGCTCCGCGCGTGATGTCGCTGCGCGACGGCACCAAGAAGATGTCGAAATCCGATCCCTCCGATCTCTCGCGCATCAATCTGCTGGACGACGAGGAAGCCATCTCGAAGAAGATCCGCAAGGCGAAGACCGATCCGGACGGCTTGCCGAGCGAGGTCGAGGGCCTGAAGGGCCGCCCGGAAGCCGACAATCTCGTCGGCATCTATGCGGCGCTTGCCGACAAGACGAAGATTGAGGTGCTTGCCGAATTCGGCGGCCAGCAGTTCTCCGTCTTCAAGCCGGCACTGGTCGATCTCGCCGTTCAGGTACTCTCGCCGATCACCGGCGAAATGCGCCGTCTCATGGACGATACGAGCCATATCGACGCAATCCTGCGCAGCGGCGGCGAGCGTGCCCGGGCGCGCGCCGAAGCAACCATGAAGGATGTCCGTGACATCATCGGCTTCCTCTACTAGGCATGCCGCTGACGGCGAGCTCCCGTGCGATGACGGGGGCTTGCAAATTTCCCGGTTAGGGTGTCAGAGTCCGCGCCATGGTATCAAAGCGACTCTCACGGCTCGAAGGGCATCGCCGCAAGTTCATGGCGGTGATCGATGGCACACCCGAATGTCAAAGTGCTGTGCATTATGCCGGCCGGCGCGCCAAGAATTCCAATGGCGGCCTGGTGCTTGTCTACGTGATTCCCGAAGGCGATTTTCAGCAATGGCTGGGCGTTGAGGAAATCATGCGCGCCGAAGCCCGTGAGGAGGCCGAGGCCATCGTCGCCAAATCGGCACAGGTGGTTCGCGAAACGATCGGCATCGAGCCGGAAGTCGTTATCCGCGAGGGAAGTGCGGTCGAGGAAATCAATGCGGTGATCGAAGAAGACCGCGACATCGCGATCCTGGTGCTGGCCGCAAGCTCCGCCAAGGAAGGTCCGGGACCGCTGGTGTCGTCCGTTGTAGGAAAAGCCGCAGCTTTCCCGATCCCCGTCACCGTGCTGCCTGACACGCTGACGAACGAAGAACTGGATGCGCTGGCGTAGGGCCCGATGAATGCGGCTATTTCTGGAGTCTTTGTCTCTTGATTAGCGCTGTCAATCGGCTTATTTTCTTTTGAAGAATTCTAAAGACGGCCTGAGCTGCGAGCTGGCCCGCATGGAGAGCGAAATGTTCATTCAGACCGAAGCCACACCGAATCCGGCCACACAGAAATTCCTGCCGGGCAAGGTTGTGATGGAGACCGGCACCGCCGAGTTCCGCAGCGCCGCGGAAGCCCAGGCTTCGCCGCTTGCTGCGCGCCTTTTTGAAATCCCGGGCGTAACCGGTGTCTATTTCGGCTATGACTTCATTTCCGTCTCCAAGGAGGACCAGGAGTGGCAGCACCTGAAGCCCGCCATCCTTGGCTCCATCATGGAACACTTCATGTCTGGAAAGCCGGTCATGGGTGATGCATCGGTGCTTTCGGAAGAGCTCGATGCCGGCGGTGAATTCTTCGATGAGGCCGACGAAACCATCGTGCTCACCATCAAGGAGCTACTTGAAACCCGCGTTCGCCCGGCGGTTGCCCAGGATGGCGGCGACATTACGTTCCGCGGCTTCAAGGATGGCAAGGTCTACCTCAACATGAAGGGCTCCTGCTCCGGCTGCCCCTCGTCCACGGCAACACTGAAGCATGGCGTCCAGAACCTGCTTCGTCACTTCGTTCCCGAAGTGCAGGAAGTCATCGCCGCCTGACGGTTTGTCCAAAATTCGGCCGGTTCAGCATTGCACCGGCCGAATTTGTGGTAGGCTTTTATTCGGAAATTGATGGCATGATTGTTCTGGCGCTCGACACGGCTGGTGTGGATTGCGCTGCCGCTCTCTACGACGGCGGCAGGGATACGGTGCTGGGGGAGGCATGCGACCTGATCGGTAAGGGCCATGCAGAACATTTGATGGGAATCGTCGACCGCGTGCTCAATCAGGCGGATATGAAACTCGCAATGGTCGAACGCATTGCCGTCACGATCGGTCCTGGCTCCTTTACCGGCATCCGCGTCGGTGTCGCCGCAGCTCGTGGCTTCGGCCTTGCACTCAACATCCCCGCTATCGGCATCACGACGCTGGAGACTATGGCCGCCGCCCAGCGCGAAAAGACACCCGGCCGCCCCGTTCTTGCCGCCATGGACGCAAAGCGCGGCGAAATCTATCTCCAGAGTTTTTCCGCCGACGGCCCGGCGCTCGATGAACCTCGTGCCGTGACGATCGAGGCGGCGAAAACTATTGCAGCGGCCTTTGCCGGCGAGATCACAGGCTCCGCCACGCCGCTGCTGAAGCCGGACGCGACGGGCGAACACGCCAATAAGTTTCCAATCTCCATCGTGGCACGCCTTGGAGCCGCCGCCGATCCCGGTTCAGGAAAGCCGAAGCCTCTTTATCTGCGCGGACCCGACGCCAAACCGCAGGCCGGGTTCGCGATCGCGCGAGTGTGACCATGCTGGAATCCTATCTCACTCTGAAGCCCGAATTCGAGATCATCGCAATGGGCAGCGATGATTGCCGCGCGGTCGCTGCGCTGCATGGCGAACGCTTTGCCCGCCCCTGGGGTGACGGCGAATTCCACAGCCTGCTCAGCCAGGACAATGTCTTCGGCTTCGTGGCGCACCAGACCAACGCTTTCCTGAAAAAACCGCTGCCGGGCTTCGTGCTTGCACGCCAGGTCGCAGGCGAGGCGGAAATCCTGTCGATCGCCGTACAGGCGAAGGTTGCCCGTGCCGGCCTCGGCTGGCGGCTGATGCAGGCGGCAATGCGTGAAGCCAAGCTGCGCGGGGGTGAGAGCATGTTCCTGGAAGTCGACGACGGCAATGCAGCCGCCCTCGGCCTCTACCACAAGCTCGGCTTCGAGAAAGTCGGCGAGCGCCGCGGATACTACAAGGACGCGAACGGCGCCGTTTCCACGGCGCTTGTCATGAAGCGCGTTCTTCGCTAGTTCCGTTGAGAATTGGAATCTGGAATGAAGGCCGCCAATGACCGACGCAGCCAAGACCCTTGAGGAGCTTTGCACCGAGCGCGGCATGCGAATGACCGAACAACGCCGCGTGATCGCCCGCATCCTGGAAGAGTCGGCAGATCACCCGGATGTCGAGGAACTTTATCGCCGTTCCGCGAAGGTCGACGCGAAGATTTCGATTTCCACCGTCTATCGGACCGTCAAGCTTTTTGAGGATGCCGGCATCATCGCCCGCCATGATTTCCGCGACGGCCGTTCGCGCTATGAAACGGTACCGGAAGAACATCACGACCACCTGATAGACCTGAAGAACGGCGTGGTCATCGAATTCCGCTCGCCGGAGATTGAAGCGCTGCAGGAGCGCATTGCCCGTGAGCATGGCTTCCAGCTTGTCGATCATCGGCTGGAGCTTTACGGCATCCCGCTGAAGAAAGACGAACGCTGAGCCGATGACCGCAGCCGCAAGGAGTTCGCGTTGATCGTCTGGCTGCGCATTGCCTATGCCACGGTCGTCGTCGCTGCCGCCAGCATGCTGCTGATGCCCCTCCAGCTTCTCGGCCTCCATTTCGACTGGAAGCTTCGCCGCATTCTTCCGCGCCTATGGCATCGCGCTGCCTGCCACGCCCTCGGCATTCGCGTGAAGGTCCACGGCAAGCTCGAGGGGCGCCGACCGCTCATGCTATGCGTTAATCATGCATCGTGGATGGATATCATGGTCATGTCCTCGGTTGCCGATGTCGCTTTCATCGCCAAGATGGAAGTGCGCGACTGGCCCATCTTCGGCCTGCTTGCCCGGCTGCAGAAAAGCGTCTTCATCGTCCGCGAAGAGAAGCGAAAGACTGGCAATCAGGCAAGCGAGATCGCAGCCCGCATGGCGGACGGCGAGATCATCGTGCTCTTTCCCGAAGGCACGACCTCTGACGGCAATCGCCTTTTGGAAGTCAAATCCTCCCTCTTCGGAGCAGCCGCCATGGCTGTGCCGCACTCGCCGAACGGTTCCGTCGTCGTCCAGCCGGTTGCGATTGCCTATACAAAGGCGCACGGCGTTGCGATGGGCCGCTATCACCGCCCGCTGGCCGGCTGGCCAGGCGACGTGGAACTCGTGCCGCACCTGATTGACGTCGTGAAATGCGCGGCGCTCGATGCCGAAGTCTCCTTCGGCGAGGCGGTCGAATACCGTTCCGATTCGAACCGGAAGGATGTCAGCGCCACCATCGCACGGCGTATCCGTACAATGCTCAACAGCCGCCTGCGCGGCCGCGAAATCTCTTGAGGGAAGATTTCGATTTTCTAGAGGGCAAAAAACCACTAAATAGCCCGCCATGACCCAAGACAGCGCCCTTCTTCCGGCCCCGGAGACCATCCCCAGCGAGGACCTTCGCGATGGCAGCAACAGCCGCAAGGTTTTCATCAAGACCTATGGCTGTCAGATGAACGTCTACGACTCGACGCGGATGAGCGATGCACTCGCCCGCGACGGTTACGAGCCGACGGAGAACATGGATGAGGCTGATCTCGTTCTCTTGAATACCTGCCATATCCGCGAAAAGGCGGCCGAAAAGGTTTATTCGGCGCTCGGTCGCTTGCGCGAGATGAAAAAGAAGAAAGCCGCCGACGGGCGCGAGATGATGATCGGCGTGACCGGCTGCGTTGCCCAGGCCGAAGGCGAAGAAATCCTCCGCCGCGCGCCTGCCGTCGATGTCGTCATCGGCCCGCAGACCTATCACCGCCTGCCGGACGCGCTGCGGCGCGCCAAGCAGGGCCATCGCGTCGTCGATACGGAATATGCACTGGAAGATAAATTCGAGCATCTGCCGATTGCCGAAAGCAAGAAGATCCGCTCGCGCGGCGTGACCTCGTTCCTGACGGTGCAGGAAGGCTGCGACAAGTTCTGTACCTTCTGCGTCGTGCCTTACACGCGCGGTTCGGAGATCTCCCGGCCGGTCAGCCAGATTGTCGAGGAGGCGCAAAAACTCGTCGAAGGCGGAGTGCGCGAGATCACATTGCTCGGCCAGAACGTCAACGCGTGGCACGGCGCTGGGGCCAACGGCGAAGAATGGAGCCTTGGCGATCTACTCTATCGCCTCGCCGAAATTCCGGGGCTTGCGCGGCTTCGCTACACCACCAGCCATCCGCGCGACATGGACGACCGTCTGATCGAGGCCCATCGTGACCTGCGGGCGCTGATGCCCTACTTGCACGTGCCGGTGCAGGCGGGCTCGGACCGCATCCTGAAAGCCATGAACCGGCGCCATACGGCAGCCGAATACATAGCGCTGATCGAGCGCATCCGCGCAGCCCGCCCCGATATTGCGCTCTCGGGCGATTTCATCGTTGGTTTTCCTGGGGAGACAGACAAGGATTTTGAAGCTACACTGCGTCTGGTGGAGGAGGTTGGCTATGCGCAGGCTTTCTCCTTCAAATATTCGACGCGGCCGGGTACGCCCGGGGCGGAACTGAAGGACCAGGTGCCGGAAGAGATCAAGGCAGAACGGCTCGAGCGCCTGCAAGCGCTTCTCCTCAAGCAGACGCAGGGTTTCAACGAATCCTGCATCGGCAAGGAGATCGATTTGTTGCTTGAAAAGCCCGGCCGCATGCCAGGACAGCTTATCGGCCGTTCTCCCTGGCTTCAGTCCGTGAATGTTGATGCAAAAGCATCGCAAATCGGTGACATTATCAAAGTGCGAATCACCGGAACCGGAACGAACAGCCTGTTTGCCGAGTTTGCAGAGGCTGAGGTTTAACCTAGGGAGCTCGACCGCTTGAACGGACAAGAATTGGTTTCTTCTTCACCGCGCCACCCACGCATTGCGAGCGACGCCAATCACTTCGTCCTGACGTTCGAGAACAACCGGTTCGCCAGCGAGCTATTTGGCCAATTCGATCAGAACCTGAAGCTTCTCGAAGAGCGGCTCCATATCGATGCGCGTGCGCGCGGCAATTCCGTCGTTATCACCGGTGACATCGTCGCCACCAACCAAGCCCGGCGCACGCTGGACTATCTCTATGAAAAGCTCCAGAAAGGCGGCAGCGTGGAACGATCCGACGTGGAAGGCGCTATCCGCATGGCGGTTGCCGCCGACGATCAGTTGAGCCTGCCGACCATGGAGAAAAAAGCCAAGCTGACCATGGCGCAGATTTCGACACGCAAGAAGACAATCGTTGCGCGCACGCCGACGCAGGATGCCTATATACGCGCCATGGAGCGCGCAGAACTGGTCTTCGGCGTCGGCCCAGCCGGCACGGGCAAGACCTATCTCGCCGTTGCGCATGCGGCCCAGATGCTGGAACGCGGCGCCGTCGAGAAGATCATCCTTTCGCGGCCAGCCGTCGAAGCCGGCGAGCGTCTTGGCTTCCTGCCGGGCGACATGAAGGAGAAGGTCGATCCCTATCTCCGGCCGCTTTATGATGCGCTCTACGACATGATCCCTGGAGACAAAGTCGAGCGCGCGATCACGGCCGGCGTCATTGAGATCGCGCCGCTCGCCTTCATGCGCGGACGCACCCTCTCGAACGCGGCCATCATCCTTGACGAGGCACAGAACACGACATCGATGCAGATGAAGATGTTCCTGACGCGTCTCGGCGAGAATTCGCGCATGATCATCACGGGCGACCCGAGCCAGATCGATTTGCCGCGCGGCGTGAAGTCCGGACTTGTCGAAGCACTGCATCTGCTCGACGGTGTGGAAGGAATCTCGACGATCCGCTTCAAGGATGTCGATGTCGTGCGCCATCCGCTGGTCGGACGGATCGTAAGAGCCTATGACGCCACCTATACGGCGCGGCCGGAAGACGCCGGCCCGCAGGTCTGATGGCCGACATCGATATCCAGGTCAGCATCGAGGAGGGCGACTGGCCCTCGGAGAATGAACTTCAGGCTTTGGCCGAGCGCGTGCTGGAAGCGGCAGCGAAGGTTCTCGAAAAAGACGAGCGGCAGAAGTTTCCCAAGACGGCGACGGAGCTTTCGCTCCTCTTCACGGATGACGAGGCCATCCGCGCCATCAACGCTCAATGGCGCAAGAAAGACAAGGCTACCAATGTCCTTTCCTTCCCTGCCTTTCCGATAGCGCCGGGACAGATGCCAGGTCCAATGCTTGGTGATATCATCATCGCCAGGGAGACCGTCGAACGGGAAGCGCGGGAGCTCGAAAAATCGTTCGAGGACCATCTGTCGCATCTGATGGTGCATGGTTTCTTGCATCTCTTCGGCTACGACCATATGAATAACGACGAAGCCGAAATTATGGAGGGGTTGGAGACTCGCATTTTGGCAGTACTCGGCCTATCTGACCCATACGAGGGTCAAGACCTTAAAATGGAACCATGAGCGACTTTACGACGAAACCGGCGGCGGAAACCAAGGACGCCGATCAATCCTCCTCCTCAGATGAGGCGGGCAGTAGTAGCAGGCATTCAGGACGATCATTCTGGGCGCGTGCCGCCCGCATTCTCCGGCCCCAGCAAGGTTCGCGCATCCGCGAAGATCTCGCCGACGCGCTTATGACCAACGATACTGGCGACGATGCCTTTTCGCCCGACGAGCGGGCGATGCTTCACAACATCCTGCGTTTCCGCGAAGTGCGTGTCGCCGACGTCATGGTCCCGCGTGCCGACATCGAGGCGGTCGACCAGAATATCACCATCGGCGAATTGATGATCCTCTTCGAGGAATCCGGACGCTCGCGCATGCCCGTATATGCCGATACGCTCGACGATCCGCGCGGCATGGTGCACATCCGCGACCTGCTTTCCTATGTCGCAAAGCAGGCACGCAACAAGCGCCGGGCAGGTTCCAAGACTGCCAAGCCGCTCGTCGAGATCGCTACAGAGAACATTCAAAAGCCGGTGCGCTCGGCAAAGCCGAATTTCGATCTCGCCCGCGTCGACCTGCAAAAGACGCTCGCCGAGGCCGGTATCATCCGTAAGATCCTCTTCGTGCCGCCGTCGATGCTGGCATCCGATCTGCTTCGCCGCATGCAGGTGAACCGCACGCAGATGGCGCTCGTCATCGATGAATATGGCGGCACCGACGGCCTCGCCTCACACGAGGACATCGTCGAGATGGTCGTTGGCGACATCGACGACGAGCATGACGACGAAGAAGTCATGTTCAAGCGCATTTCCGAAGACGTGTTCGTGGCGGATGCCCGCGTCGAACTGGAAGAGATTGCAGAGGCGATCGGCCCGGATTTCGACATCAGCGAGCAGGTGGACGAGGTCGATACGCTAGGCGGTCTCATCTTCTCGGCCCTCGGCCGCATTCCGGTTCGCGGCGAAGTGGTCCAGGCGCTGCCGGATTTCGAATTTCACATTCTCGAGGCCGATCCGCGCCGCATCAAGCGCGTGCGCATCACCCGCAAGCGTCAGGCGATCCGCCGCCGTGTCAAGGCGGATGGCGACAGTGCGAACGGAGCTGAGGCAACAGACGACCGGACTGCCGAATCCACGTCGAACTGATTTTCGCATGGCACGACAAAGCGCCGCTTTTTTGAAAGACTGCGGACCGGGTTGATTCGCGGCTTGATTGGAGTGCGCATGGAGCGGCTTGCGGACAGGGTCATCCTGGCCTGGGGTTTCAAACGAGCATTGCTGGCTGTCCTGGCCGGTGCATTTGCCGTTCTGGCACTTCCGCCGATCGGCTTTTTTGCGGCGATGTTCCTCTCATTCACGCTCCTCGTCTGGCTGATCGATGGCGCAGCCGCCTCCCCCGAGGCAAGTGTCCTCGGCCGCCTGTGGCCGTCCTTCGCGATCGGGTGGCTCTTCGGCTTCGGCTATTTCGTCGCAGGCCTCTGGTGGCTTGGCCATGCGCTGTTGATCGACTCGGAAGAGTTTGCCTGGGCGCTGCCGCTGGCAATCCTCGGCCTGCCGGCAGTGCTGTCGATCTACTATGGCCTTGCGGCGGCTGTCGCCCGCATCTTCTGGTCGGACGGGATGGGCCGCATTGCAGCACTTGCCGCAAGCTTCGGCCTCTTCGAGTGGTTGCGCGGTGTCACCTTCACGGGGTTTCCATGGAATGCGGTCGGCTACGGCATCATGCCGATGCCGCTGATGATGCAGTCCGCACACATCGTCGGCACCACGGGCGTGACTGCGCTTGCCGTCTTCGTCTTCGCAGCGCCCGCTCTTCTTGGGACACGGCAGGGTGCGACGGCGGGTGCGGGGCTGGCCGCGCTGCTTTTTGCAGCTCATGTCGGCTATGGCGGTTATGTGTTGTATCTCGCGCCCGAAGCTCCCATGCTGCCGGAGGAGAGACGGCCAGTGATCCGGCTCGTGCAGCCGGTGATCGATCAGGCGGCCAAGCTCGACAGCAACGCCGACCGCTCGGCCATCTTCGAGATGCATTTGAAGCTCTCCGCCGAAGCGCCGCAGGACGGCGGAAAGAAGCCGGACATCATCGTCTGGCCGGAGACCTCGATCCCTTTCATCCTCACCGACAACCAGGATGCCCTTACCCGGATCGCCGATACGCTGGACGACAATCAGATTCTGATTGCAGGCGCCGTGCGCGCCGAAGAGATGGGGCCGGGAAACCCGGTGCGTTACTACAATTCGATCTACGTGTTCGATGGACGCGGCCAGATCGTCGCGGCTTCCGACAAGGTGCATCTCGTTCCATTCGGCGAATATGTGCCGTTCGAAAATATCCTCGACGATTTCGGCATCCGCAATATCGTCGAAATGCCGGGCGGCTTCTCTGCCGCGGCAACGCGCCATCTCCTGGAACTGCCGACGGGCCTGAAGCTCTATCCTCTGGTCTGTTACGAGATCATCTTCGCCGACGAGATGACCGGCGACATCCCCGATGCCGGTGCGATCTTGAACATCACGAACGACGCGTGGTTCGGCAATACGCCCGGTCCTTATCAGCACTTCCAGCAAGCGCGGGTGCGCGCCGTCGAGACCGGTCTGCCGCTGATTCGTGACGCCAACAACGGCATCTCGGCGATCGTGAATGCGCGCGGGCAGATTGTTGCAGGGCTCAGCCTCAATGAGAGAGGGTTCATCGACGCAACCCTTGAGGGATTCGGAAGCGCTTCCGGGAACTTGTTTTCACAGCAAGCTTACTTCTGGTTGACTGAAACGTTGTTGATTTTGATTGCGTCGATTTCCCGCTTTGGTTTTATTTTCAAGCCGAATTGACCGAAAACCCCTAAAATTGCATAGTGGTGGCGATCGGCGTTGTTAACGTATGCTTGATGATAGGGTTTGCGCCGCTTACAACGTGGCGTTACGGATGGGTCTGGGCACTGCCGGTTTAACCAGGTTGAAATTCTTTGCTAGGGCACGACCATGATTGAAAACAAGAAGAAGCCTAACCCGATCGACATACACGTTGGCAGCCGCATTCGGCTTCGCCGTACAATGCTTGGTATGAGCCAGGAGAAACTGGGCGAGAGCCTCGGCATTACCTTCCAGCAGATCCAGAAATATGAAAAGGGCACGAACCGCGTCGGTGCGAGCCGCCTGCAGAACATCTCGAGTATTCTCAACGTCCCGGTTTCCTTTTTCTTCGAGGACGCCCCGGGCGATCACACCGGTGGGTTGACCGGCATGGCAGAAGCGTCAAGCTCAAATTATGTCGTTGATTTCCTCTCTTCCTCGGAGGGGCTTCAGCTCAACCGGGCGTTCGTGAAGATTTCCGACCCGAAGGTTCGCCGCAAGGTCGTGGAGCTTGTGAAAGCACTGGCCGCCGAAGCCGACACGGACTGAACGCTTTGATGCTTCCAGTTTTTTAGAAGGTGGTCGAAAGGCCACCTTTTTTGCGTTTTAAGGGCAAAATTTAACATTTAATGGTAGATATAAAGATATATTTATGTCCTTCTGTGCTTGTTTTTCGAACGCGAAATGAGTACCAACTAACGGCTTTTGTTCTTTGAGGGGAATCCCGAAATGCGCGCGAATTATCTTTTCACCAGTGAGTCAGTCGCCGAAGGTCACCCGGACAAGGTGTGTGACCGCATCTCGGATGAGATCGTGGATCTGGTCTATCGTGAAGCGGCCAAGACCGGCGTCAACCCCTGGGGCGTGCGCATTGCCTGTGAAACCCTGGCAACGACGAACCGCGTCGTGATCGCGGGTGAAGTCCGTCTGCCGCCAAGCCTGATGAAGAAGGGCAAGGATGGCAAGGACGTCATCAACCCGTCGAAATTCAAGGCTGCCGCACGCCGCGCTATCAAGGACATCGGCTACGAGCAGGACGGCTTCCACTGGAAGAAGGCGAAGATCGACGTGTTGCTGCACTCGCAGTCTGCCGATATCGCTCAGGGCGTCGACAACGCCGCCGACCAGCAAGGTGACGAAGGCGCCGGTGACCAGGGCATCATGTTCGGCTACGCCTGCAAGGAAACGCCGGACCTCATGCCGGCGCCGATCTATTATTCCCACAAGATCCTGCAGCTTCTTGCCGCAGCCCGCAAGAAGGGCGACGGCGACGTCGCCAAGCTCGGTCCGGACGCCAAGAGCCAGGTAACCGTGCGCTACATCGACGGCAAGCCGGCCGAGGTGACCTCGATCGTTTTGTCGACCCAGCATCTCGATGAGAGCTGGGATTCCAAGAAGGTTCGCGATGTCGTCGAGCCCTACATCCGCGAAGCGCTGGGCGATCTGCCGATCGCCAAGGATTGCAACTGGTACATCAACCCGACCGGCAAGTTCGTCATCGGCGGTCCTGACGGCGATGCTGGTCTCACCGGCCGCAAGATCATCGTCGACACCTACGGCGGTGCCGCTCCGCACGGCGGCGGTGCGTTTTCCGGCAAGGACACGACCAAGGTCGACCGCTCGGCGGCCTATGCTGCCCGTTATCTTGCGAAGAACGTCGTTGCCGCAGGCCTCGCCGACCGCTGCACGATCCAGCTTTCCTATGCAATCGGCGTTGCTCAGCCTCTGTCGATCTATGTCGACCTGCACGGCACCGGCAAGGGTGTGACGGAAGACCAAGTCGAAGTGGCGATCCGCAAGAACATGGATCTGTCGCCGACCGGCATCCGCCGTCACCTCGACCTCAACAAGCCGATCTACGCCAAGACCTCGGCCTACGGCCACTTCGGCCGGAAGGCTGGCCGTGACGGTTCGTTCTCATGGGAGCGCACCGACCTCGTCAAGGCGCTGAAGGAAGCCGTAAAGCTCCGGGAAGCAGCATGACGGATATGGAGCGTCGGGGGCGCGCGACCGAGGCATTCTTCGGTCGCCGCAAGGGAAAGGCTCTCCGCGAACATCAGGCGGAAAGACTGAACACCCTCCTCCCGGCATTCCTCATCGACCTTTCGGCGGCTCCACCAGAGCCGCTGAAAAACCTCTTTCCGGTTCCGGCTGAACGGCTGCGCCTGGAAATCGGCTTCGGCGGCGGCGAACATCTGATCCACCGTGCGCTGGAAATGCCCTCGACCGGCTTCATCGGCGTCGAACCCTTCATCAATTCCATGCAGAAACTGCTGGCAAGCATCGAGACGAAGGGTGCAAAGAATATCCGCGTCTATGATGACGATGCAACGCAGCTGCTCGACTGGTTACCAAACGGCTGCCTGGATCACATTGATCTGCTCTATCCCGATCCCTGGCCCAAAAGGAAACATTGGAAACGGCGTTTCGTTTCCAAGACCAATCTCGACCGTTTCCATCGCGTGCTGAAGCCGGGCGGGCTCTTCTGCTTTGCCTCGGACATCGATACTTACGTGAATTGGACGCTGCTGAAGTGCCGCGATCACGGCGGCTTCGACTGGCTTGCGGAAAACGCTGCCGACTGGCTGACGCCCTATGAGGGCTGGCCGAGCACACGCTACGAGGCCAAAGCCCGGCGCGAGGGCAGATCCTCCGCCTATCTGACATTCAAAAGGGTCTAAGCCTGCATCTTCAGTGCAGGCTGACCGTCTTCAATTCGTCTTCAGCCGCCTTGAAGAAGGTGCTGGAGCGATTGTCCGTGAGCAGAATCGGCGTTCCGTCTGCGCCGAAAAGAGCCCAAAGGTCCACGCTCGGATCGATATCCGGTGCTTCGGGGAAGCACTTCGAAACCTCGTCGTTGCGCATTTTGCGGATATAGGCGACCTCGCCGTTGCCGATACCGGCAAGTTCGGACTTGGTCAGGTGAGAATTCGCTTCTTTCATCAACATTCCTGTACCTCCGGGAGAAGGGACCAACAGCCGAATGGGCCGTTGTCCTACTGTGAGACCGAAATGTTAATTTTCTTCACCATGCGCGCCGGTTCCGGACGGACGAGATCGACGGCAAGCAATCCGTTCTTGAGGCTGGCGCCCAGAACCTGCATGCCGTCTGCCAACACGAAGGTTCGCTGGAACTGGCGCGCAGCAATGCCGCGATAGAGATATTCATGTTCGCCATGCTCGACCTGGCGGCCGCGGATCAACAATTGATTCTCTTCCGTCGTAACGTCCAGCTCATCTTCGCTGAAACCGGCGACGGCGACCGTGATGCGCAGGCGCTCAGGCGCTCCCTGGCCGGGGGCAATACGTTCGATATTGTAGGGTGGGTAACCGTCGCTTGCCTTGGAAATGCGTTCAAGCGTCTTTTCCATGGCGTCGAAGCCCAGAAGCAGCGGGCTGGCGAAAGGTGTCATGCGGCTCATCTGTCAAAGTCCTTGATGCAAGCGACCTTTCCGGACCTAAGCGTAGCATCCGGACGTCGTTAATATGGGAAGTGTGTGCCTTTCGCGCAAGACATATGCGGCCCATCGCAGTCACATGAATTTAAGACGGTTGGACTGAGGCCCTTGCTTGACAAAGATCATGGCGGCTCGCATCACATCGTCGACCGCAGCGGCTGCGCCGATCTGCGACGGAAAAATAAACGAATGGTGCCTGCCACGAGAACGTGCACCTTGAGACGGAGCAACGCAATGGCGAACCCCAGAAAGATCATCATCGACACCGACCCCGGCCAGGACGATGCAGCGGCCATCATGCTTGCCTTCGGCAGTCCCGAAGAGCTGGAGCTGCTCGGCATCACGACCGTCGCAGGCAATGTGCCGCTCTCCTACACGAGCCGCAACGCGCGCATCGTCTGCGAGCTCTGCGGACGGACCGGCACGAAGGTTTTCGCAGGCGCCGACGCGCCAATTGCGCGCAAGCTGGTCACCGCCGAGCACGTGCACGGAAAGACCGGCCTCGATGGACCGGAGCTCGATGAGCCGACGATGCCTGTGCAGGCACAGCACGCGGTCGACTTCATCATCGAGACGCTTCGCCGTGAGCCGGAAGGCACGGTGACGCTCTGCACGCTGGGACCGCTCACCAATGTCGGCATGGCCTTGAAAAAGGCGCCAGACATCATTCCGCGCATCCGTGAACTGGTGATGATGGGAGGCGGCTTCTTCGAGGGCGGCAACATAACGCCCGCCGCCGAATTCAACATCTATGTCGATCCGGAAGCAGCCGACATCGTCTTTCGTTCCGGCATAGCGATCGTGATGATGCCGCTCGATGTGACGCATCAGTTGCTGACACGGAAGGATCGCGTGAAGCGCATGGCCGATCTCGGCACGGCACCGGCCAAAGCTATGGTCGAAATGCTGGAATTCTTCGAGCGCTTCGACGTCGAGAAGTATGGCTCGGACGGTGGGCCTCTGCACGATCCGGCAGTCGTCGCCTACCTACTGAAGCCTGAGCTCTTCAAGGGCCGTGACTGCAATGTCGAGATCGAGGTGAAGTCGGAGCTGACCGTGGGCATGACGGTGGTCGACTGGTGGCATGTGACCGACCGCAAGCGCAATGCCAAGGTGATGCGCTATGTGGATGCGGACGGCTTCTTCGATCTGCTGATCGAGCGCTTCGCCCGCATCTGATTTTCTCACTGATTATGAAAGGCGCCTGAGACGAAGGTCAGGCGTCCTTTTCGGTGAACGCTGTGTTGAGGTCTGCATCCGCTGCCTTCGGGCCGCCTTTGGCCACGCCGACCATTGCAGGACGAAGAACGCGCTCGCCGATCGTGAAGCCTGCCTGAACGACCTGGACGACGGTGTTATTCGCCACTTCGGCATTCGGAACCTCGAACATCGCCTGGTGGAAGTTCGGATCGAACTTCTGGCCGATCGGATCCAACTTGCGGACGCCGTGGCGCTCAAGCGCTGAGAGCATGGAGCGCTCCGTCATCTCCACACCTTCGATCAAAGTGTCGAGGCCCGTCTCGCCCGCTTCCTTCGCCTCGGCCGGGATGGCATCGAGCGCGCGGCGCAGATTGTCCGAAACGGCAAGCATATCGCGCGCAAAGCCCGCGACTGAGTAGGATTTTGCATCCTTCACGTCGCGCTCCGTGCGGCGGCGCAGATTGTCCATTTCGGCGGCAAGGCGCAGATAGCGGTCGCGCAGCTCGGCATTTTCGGCCTTGAGCACTTCAAGCGGATCCGGCTGGCGCGGCGCTTCCACCGTGGTTTCGTTCTCGACGTTTGCGGCAACGTCGTCTGCGGCTTCAGCCGCGGCAGCGTCAGATCCGTTTTTCGTCGTTTCGTCAGTCATGACGGTCTCCGGTAGTGGGTTCTCTTGGGATGCGCCCGATATCGAGCTTTGACCGCAAAAAATCAAGTCTGCGTGACAAAGAAGAAAACATTCCGGGTCTTTTATAGCGTGCCGCGCGCAAGCCGGGATATCAGCTGGGCAGTGTAATCCACCATCGGCACGATGCGTGAATAATTGAGCCGCGTCGGCCCGATGACGCCGACGGCGCCGACAATGCGGTCGTCATCGTCGCGATAGGGCGCAACGATCAGCGACGAGCCGGAAAGCGAAAAGAGCTTGTTCTCAGACCCGATGAAGATGCGCACGCCCGGACCGGTTTCGGCAAGGTTCAGCAGCTCGATCAGGCTGTCCTTCTTTTCGAGATCATCGAAGAGCATGCGGAGCCGATCAAGGTCCTCCGCGCCCGCCAGGCCCTCGAGCAGATTGGATCGGCCTCGAATAATAAGCTGCGGCGGCTTGCCTTCATCCGCATCGCCAGACCACACCGCGATACCGCGCTCGACGAGATCCCGGGACAACGCGTCGAGCTCGTGGCGGACGTTCTCCTTTAAGCGACTGAGCTGCTTGCGCAATTCCGGCAATGTCTGCCCGGACATATGGGCATTGAGGAAGTTCGCGGCCTCCGTCAGCTGCGACGACGTAACGCCTGCCGGCAATTCGATAATGCGGTTTTCGACCTGATCGTGATCGCCGACCAGCACCGCCAACGCCTTGGTGGGCTCCAGGCGGATGAATTCGACATGCTTAAGGACCGGATCGCTCTTTGAGGTGATGACGAGCCCTGCGCCGCGCGAAATGCCCGACAGCATCCGGCTTGCCTCGTTCATCATCGATTCAACCGGATTGTCGCGGCTTTCGGGGCGAACCTGGCGGTCGATATTCGCACGGTCCTCGGCGGAAAGGTCGCCGACCTGCATGAAGGCATCGACGAAGAAGCGAAGGCCGCCCTGCGTCGGCAGGCGTCCGGCGCTGACATGCGGCGAGTAGATCAGGCCCAACTCTTCCAGGTCGCTCATCACGTTGCGCACCGACGCGGGCGATAGCGACATTGGCAGAAGGCGGGAGAGATTGCGCGAGCCGAGCGGCTCGCCACTTTCCAGATAGCCTTCAACGATGCGGCGGAAGATTTCCTTGGAGCGTTCATCCAGCGCAGCAACGGCATCCGAAACCGACGTCGACCTGAACCCCATGAACTTCCTTAGACCTGCGCTGCTGATGACGATCCTTAAAATATAGCCGTTCTCGCCCTCGTAGCAAAAGGGAATTTGCAAATGGCTGCGGCCAATCGTAGAAGCGGTCGACACCATTCAAGCATGCATGATGTTTTGCGAGAACCGCTTCACGGTTTTCTGCATCGTGCTTCAGGAGATCACAATGCGGCCCTCAGGCAGAAAAACCGACCAGATGCGCAAAGTCACTTTCGAGCGCAATTTTTCAAAGCATGCGGAAGGTTCGTGCCTCGTCAAATTTGGCGATACGCATGTGCTGTGTACCGCAAGCCTGGAAGACAAGACGCCACCGTGGCTGCGCAACACTGGAAAGGGCTGGGTCACGGCCGAATACGGCATGCTGCCGCGAGCAACCGGCGAGCGCATGAAACGCGAGGCCGCCGCCGGCAAGCAGGGCGGGCGCACACAGGAAATCCAGCGCCTGATCGGCCGCTCTCTTCGGGCCGTCGTCGATCTCAAGGAACTCGGCGAGCGCCAGATCACGCTCGACTGCGACGTCATTCAGGCCGACGGCGGTACGCGCACGGCCTCCATTACGGGCGCCTGGATTGCGCTCTACGACTGCCTGAAGTGGATGGAAACCCGCAACATGATCAAGGTCGAGCGCGTGCTCAAGGATCATGTCGCTGCGATTTCCTGCGGCATATTCGCCAGCCAGCCGGTGATCGACCTCGATTATCTTGAAGATTCCTCTGCCGAAACCGATGCGAATTTCGTCATGACGGGCGCGGGCGGCATCGTTGAAATTCAGGGGACCGCCGAAGGCACACCGTTCACGGACGGGGAATTTGCCGCGCTGATGACACTGGCGAAAACCGGCATCGTTGAGCTCGTCGACATGCAGAAACAGGCCATCGCCGGATGACTGCCCTGCTGGAAGGCATGCTGGAGACCGCGCTTTATGCGAAGGATCTCGACAAGGCCGAGGCTTTCTACGAAGGCGTGCTCGGCCTTGCCAAGATCACGCGCGCCGCAAACCGGCATGTATTCTTCCGCTGCGGGCAAGGCGTGCTGTTGATCTTCAACCCCGATGAAACGGTGAAACCGCCAGCGGCCGACGCCCTGCAGGTGCCGCCCCACGGCACGAAAGGTCAGGGCCACGCATGTTTCCGGGTGTCTGGTGAGAACATCGATGCCATGGCGGTGAAGCTCAAAGCCGCGGGCATCGAAATCGAATCCGAAGTCCACTGGCCGAATGGCGGCCGCTCGATCTATTTCCGCGATCCCGCGGGAAACAGCCTCGAATGCGCCGAAGCCAGAATCTGGGGCATTGAATAGGACCGACCATGCGCACGCTTGAAACGAAGACGATCGTCGTCGCCAGCCACAACGCCGGCAAGATCCGCGAGATCCAGGATCTGATCGGACCGCTCGGCTTTACCGCCAAATCGGCAGCGGACCTCAACTTCCTCGAGCCTGACGAAACCGGCACAACCTTCGAGGAAAACGCGACGATCAAGGCTCTCGCCTCTGCCAAGGCAGCAGGAATGCCGGCGCTTTCCGACGATTCTGGACTGGTGATCGATGCGCTTGGTGGCGATCCGGGCGTCTATACGGCCAACTGGGCCGAGACTGCAGACGGCACGCGCGACTTTGCAATGGGGATGGAAAAGGTGCACCAGGCGCTGGAGAAAGCCGGGGCCACAAAGCCGGAGCAACGACGCGCACGCTTCGTCAGCGTGCTCTGCCTCGCCTGGCCAGACGGCCATACGGAGCTTTTCCGCGGTGAGGTGGAAGGTAGGGTCGTCTGGCCGCCGCGCGGTACCCAGGGTTTCGGTTACGATCCGGTCTTCCAACCGGAAGGTTACGACATCACCTTCGGCGAGATGAATGCCGAGGAAAAGCACGGCTGGAACATTGGCAAGCCGCAGGCCCTGTCGCATCGGGCGCGCGCATTCAAACGCTTTGTCGAAACCTGCCTGGAAGCGTAAGGTCGGTTCGTGGAGATTCTCGATACGCCAAGCTTGACGCGCGATGCGATGCTTCTGCCCGATACCGGCGAGCCCGGTTTCGGGGTCTATGTGCATTGGCCCTTCTGCGCGGCGAAGTGCCCCTATTGCGACTTCAACAGCCATGTCCGTCATCAGCCGGTCGACCAGGAGCGGTTCGCCGCTGCTTTCCTGAAGGAGATGGCCGCCGTTCGCCAGATGAGTGGACCAAAGACGGTGACGAGCATCTTCCTTGGCGGCGGCACGCCGTCGCTCATGCACCCAGCAACGGTTTCGGCCATTCTCGACGGTATCTCCAAGCACTGGCATGTGCCGAACGGCATCGAGATCACGATGGAGGCCAATCCTTCGAGCGTGGAGGCCGAGCGCTTCCGCGGCTATCGCGCCGCAGGCGTCAATCGCGTATCGCTCGGCGTTCAGGCACTGAACGACCGGGATCTGAAATTCCTCGGCCGCCTGCATGACGTCGCCGATGCACTGAAGGCCATCAAGCTGGCGCGCGACATCTTCCCGCGCATGTCGTTCGACCTGATCTATGCCCGTCCCGCCCAGACCGTCGAAGAATGGGAAAAGGAGTTGAAGGAAGCGATCTCATACGCGGTCGATCACCTCTCGCTCTACCAGCTGACGATCGAGGAGGGCACGCCTTTCTACGGCCTGCACAAAGCCGGCAAACTGATCGTGCCGGATGGGGACCAATCGGCGATCCTCTACGAGGCGACTCAGGAGATCATGGCGCGCGAGGGTATGCCGGCCTATGAGGTTTCCAACCATGCGCGGCCCGGCGCCGAGAGCCGCCATAACCTCACCTACTGGCGCTACGGCGACTATGCCGGGATCGGCCCCGGCGCACATGGCCGCCTGACGCGCGGGCCTGAGAAGATCGCAACGGCGACCGAGCGCAAGCCCGAGACCTGGCTCGAGCTTGTCGAGCGCGACGGGCATGGCATTCTGGAGCAGGAACGGCTCGGCTATGACGAGCAGGCGGACGAATTGCTGCTCATGGGGCTGCGGCTGAAGGAAGGCGTCGATCTTGCCCGCTGGCAGCAGCTGTCCGGCCGGGATCCGGATCCGAAGCGCGAAGAGTTTCTGCTGGAGCACGGCTTCATCGAGCGGATCGGCAATTCCCGACTTCGCTGCACGCCGTCGGGCATGCTGATCCTCGATTCGGTCGTCGCCGATCTCGCCTGCTGAGCCTCAGGCTGCCCGCCTTTTCCCAAGCGACATCAACCGCCCGTCGATCGCCGCAAGGCCGACCGCGATCGTCGCCATGCCGATCAGATGTTTTGCCTGCAGCTGCTCGCCAAGGATGACCGTACCCAGCAGAATGGCGCTGACAGGAATGAGGAAGGTCACCAGCGCAAGGTTCGTTGCGCCCGCCGTTGCGAGAACCCGGAAGAAAAGCACATAGGCGATGGCGGTCGAAAGCAGTGCGAGACCGAGCAGCGCCAGCCAGGTTTCGATACCAGGAGCGGGCAATGCCCATGGACGGTCGGCAATCAGCGCGATCGGCAGCATCAAGATGGTGGAGGCCGTGACCTGGCCTGCGGCCGGCAGCAGCGGCGGCATGCTCATCGCCCGGAAACGGCGGCCCCAGATGCCGGCGAAGGAATAGGAGATGGCAGCACCAAGGACCGCGAGCTGCGCCAGAACATTCGAGCCGAGATCATGGAGCACATCGAAGCCGATCATATAAGCCACGCCGGCAAAGCCGACGAGCACGCCGATCAGGCGGTGACCGCTCATCTTCTCGTCGGTGGTCAGGATATGGGCAACAACGACGGTAAAGAGCGGCGTCGTGGCATTCAGGATCGAGGCAAGGCCGCTTGCAATGTGAGTCTGGCCCCAGACGATGAGGCAGAAAGGGATCATATTGTTCAGCACACCCATGCCGAAGAAGGCGACCCAGCTCTTGCCGTCGCGCGGCATCGTATGACCCATGAGCCGCACGATGATATTGAGCGCGAGCGCTGCCAGCAGCACGCGGCCCGTGACGATCGTAAACGGCGGCAGTGCCTTGACGAGAATGCCGTTGAAGAGGAAGGAGCCGCCCCAAAGGAGGGACAGGACCAAAAGCATACTCCATTCGGCCAAGCCCATTTGTTTCTGCATGTCTTTCTCCCTTCATTGTTCGCGGGCTTACGATACGGCGGATGATTTCGCCACCCGTTTCTTGCGCACCAGTTACGGCCAACTACGATTTTTGCTCGATGAATGTCGCTTCACGATTCTGTTTAGTGATCGCTTTCGTTCTGATATTATTTCTATAATCCCACTTCGGCAAACGAGTCTTTTTCGGCATATGCTTTAGCTGGACTAAACCATGAGCGAATTTCTGCCATCCCTTTCGGCCCTACGGGCTTTCGAAGCTGCAGCGCGGCATCTCAGCATGACACTGGCAGCCAAGGAGCTGCATGTGACGCCCGGCGCCGTCAGCCTGCAGATCCGCGATCTGGAAGCCGCACTCGGCGTACGGCTTTTTGAGCGGAAGACGCGGGCGCTCGCCCTCACAGTCGAGGGCGCGGATTACTTCGCCACACTGCAGACCGCCTTCCGGCTGATGAGAGAGGCGACGGCTGCGATTGCGGCGCGGGCACGCGGCTCTGTGCTGAACGTCACCTGCACGGCAGGCTTCGCGACCTATTGGCTGGTTCCGCGGCTCGGGCGTTTCGAGGAGATCCATCCGGAGATCGACGTGCGCATCAGTGCCTCGCATCGCGTGCTCGACTTTCAACGCGACGGCATCGATCTAGCCATCCGGCACGGGCTCGGCGGCTATGACGGCCTCGTCAGCGAGCGGTTAGTGGATGATGAGCTGGTGCCTGTCTGCATTCCACGGCTGGCGGCGCAGCTTGGAGACCACCCTTCGCCAGACACGCTCGCCGGCTTCCAGTTGATCCATGATGTTTACCGTCACGACTGGAAGCTCTGGCTGGAGGCAGCAGGGGCGACCAAGGTGGACGCCTCGCGCGGCCCGATCTTCATGCATGGCAATGGCGCCTACGAAGCTATGAAGGCTGGCCTCGGTTTTGCACTGATGCGGCGGTCATTTCTGGAGAAGGAACTCGCCGAAGGCGCCGTGGCCGCCCCCTTCCCGCTTGGCGTTGCGAGCCGCCTCGCCTTTCATCTCGTCTATCCGGGGGCCGCACTCGAACGCCCGGCCGTCGCGGCCTTCCGGCGTTGGTTGCTTTCGGAAGCGAAGAGCTGACGATCCTCGCGGTCGCCTCCCCAAAAAAAGTGGATAGATTTACTCATAAAAAGGGTTTTCATCCGGCTTTTTGTTGACTATTACACTCATGAATTATGAAGTGAACCGCCAAGAGTTGTAAGCTGATGAAAATACATGTTTTTGCCAGGTCGCTGCGGGCATCCGCACTGACCGGCGCCGCCATGGCCCTTCTCGTCCTTCCCACCGCTGCGCAGGACGCGGCCTCTGAAAACCAGCCGGATGATGGCGCGACAGTGCTAAAGGAGATCGTCGTCAGGGGCGGCAGCGGCGGTGTCATCCAGGCGGATGGCTATGTCGGCAAGAGCAGCGCAACAGGTGCAAAGACAGACACGCCCTTCATCGAAACGCCGCAGTCGATCTCGTCCGTGACGGAACAGCAACTCAAGGACCGCAACCCCCAAACGCTGCTCGACACGCTCGCCTACACGCCTGGCACGCGCGTGGGTGCTTATGGTTTCGATCCACGATTCGACAGCTTCGCGGTGCGCGGCTTCGACGTCACCTACACGGGTGTTTTTCGCGACAACCTGCGCCAGCCCGGCGCCGGCTCTTCTCTCTTCAAGACCGAACCCTACGGCCTTGAGGGTGTTTCGATTCTGCGCGGCCCCTCGTCGGCTCTCTATGGCGCCTCCGGCGCCGGCGGTCTCTACAACCTGATCACCAAGCGCCCGACGGAAGACCCCTATCATGAACTCCAGTTGCAATACGGCACGGAGCAGCGCTACCAGGGCCAATTTGATTTCTCCGGCCCTGTCAACGACCGCGATCCCTTCTATTATCGCCTCACTGGCCTCTATCGTGACGCCAATACGGAGCAGATCAGCGTTCCGGACGACCGCGTCTATATCGCGCCGGCTTTCACATGGAAGCCGGACGAGGACACAAAGCTTACCATCCTCGGCGAATATTCGCGCACGAAGACGGGTGGCACGGCCGCTTACTACAACGACCCAGTCACCGGCGAAGTGACGGACTATTTCGCGGGTAACCCTGCATTCAACGATTCTGTTCAGAACCAGGGCCGCATCGGCTATGAGTTCGAACACAGGCTCAACGACACCTTCGTCTTCCGTCAGAATGCTCGCTTTTCGACATTGAACATCGACACCGATTGGGCCTTTGCCTACGCACCAAATGCGGTCGATCCAACGCTTTTGGATCGCAGCGCCGGCACGTTTGACGAACGCCTGACGGCCTTTGTTATCGACAACCAGCTCGAGGCGAAATTCGACACGGGCGATATCGACCATACGCTGCTTGCCGGCCTCGACTTGACCCGGCTTCGTTGGCGTTCGCTCGACGGCCGCGGCGTCTCGCCGCCGCTTGATACCAACAATCCGAACGCAGGCGCTTCAGTCCCGCACATCGACTTCCAGACCCGCACCGTCCAGGACCAGTGGCAGGCCGGCACCTACCTGCAGGACCAGATGCGCTATGACGCCTGGCTGCTGACCCTCGGCGGGCGCTACGACTGGGTTTGGACTGATACGGAAAATACCGATCTCGTTGCAGATACAGTGGACACCATCTCTCAGAAGGACAAGGAATTTTCCGGCCGGATCGGTCTGAGCTACGAGACCGACTTCGGCCTCGTGCCCTATATCAGCTACTCGACCGCCTTTGCGCCGAATGCCGGTATCAACAGGGAGACCAACGCTCCCTTCAAGCCGACCGAGAGTGAACAGGAAGAGATTGGCGTCAAATACCTATTACCGGAAAGCAATACGATGCTTTCTGCCGCCCTATTCAATATCGATCAGAAAAACAGTCTTTATTACGAGGTTGTGAATCTGCCGAGCGGCCCAGAAAACATTCAGGTCCAGCGTGGCAAGATTCGTTCCCGTGGCCTCGAGATCGAGGCGAACACGAGCCTCGACAACGGCCTGTCGCTGGTCGCGTCCTATACCTTTACGGACGCCAAGATCCTCGAAGGCCCGACGGGCACCGTCGGCAACTATGTTTCCTCCGTGCCGAAGCATATGGCATCGCTCTGGGCCAACTACAAATTCCAGGAAAGCAGCCCGGTTTATGGAACGGGCGTCGGCCTCGGCGCCCGCTACATCGGCAAGAGCTACGGCAATGACGAAAACACGAGGGAAAACAGCGCCCGCGTGCTTTTCGATGCAGCAGTCAGCTACGACTTTGCTGCACTCGACAAGAAGTACGACGGTCTCAGCCTGCAGGTGAACGCCACCAATTTATTCGACCGCCGCGAACCCGTCTGCTCGGCAGGCTTCTGCTACCGCGACCAGGGCCGCTCGGTGATCGGCACGCTGCGCTACACTTGGTAGGCCGATGGCAAGCGCGTCGCATCGAAACATGACAATGGAGGGCGCGCCGCTTGGCCTATCGTCCGCCTTTTCCGGCGAGCATGCCTGGTGCCGGGACAAGATGATGATGAGCAAGGAGCTTACCGGCGGCGTGTCATTGCCTGCTTTTTTCCGGGACGGAGGCTTTCAGCGCGCGATTGATCGCTATGCGGAATTATCCGGCGGCAGCGACCGGCGCGCCGTCGTTTCCATGTGGTCGCTCTATTATTTCTCCGCTCTTTCTATCCCCTACTTGCTTGCCCGGCGCCTGGGCGGCCAGGCGCTTCCGGTCGGATTCGAAGAGATGACGATCGCATTGGAGGACAACGGCCTGCCGCGCGCCTTCGGCGTCCCGCATGCCGGCACGATCGAAAGCGAGGTCGAGACCGAAGGTTTCACGGCCGTGGGTCCCCTGCTCGAAACCCACCTTGGCGAGGCCGTCCTGCGGTTGCAGGCTTGCGGCATCTCGGCGAAGCTCTGCTGGAACAACGCTGCCGTCTATATCGATTATGCATTGCGGCTGACTGGAGGAGAACCATCAGGCGGCCCCGACCTTCCGCTCTTTGTGCGCGGCTACCTGCCGGATGGCGGCGTAAACCCGTTTTGCGGCTGCGTCAGCTATCTGGATGAAGAGGGTAAGCAGGTCGCACGGCGCAAGATCTGCTGCCTTCGATACATGCTTCCCGGAATTCCAAGCTGCGGCAAACTCTGCGCATTGCCGAGCCAGAGGAACCCGCAATGACCGAGCGTCTCATGACACGACGAAATCTGCTCGCCGTGGCTTCCGTCGTTCTTTGTGCTCCGCATGTTGCAAAAGCGCAATCTGCCTGGCCGCTCACCATCACGGATGCGATCGGCCGCAAGGTGACGATCAGGAAAAAGCCGGAAGCCGTAATCCTTGGGACAGGATTCAACCTTGTCGCGCTGTCGCTGATCCATCCCGATCCCGTCAGCCTGCTCGCCGGCTGGGCAAACGACATGAAGGGAGACAATCCCTTTATTTATGAGGCCTTCCGAAAGAAATTTCCGGCGATCGAGAACGTGCCTTTCGTCGGCAACGGCCAGGCGGATGGACTGTCATTCGAGGCGGCGCTCTCGCTTAATGCCGACCTTGCGATCATGGCCATGTGGCAGGCCGACAGCGAACTCGGCCAGCGTGCGATACAGTATCTCGACACCGTCGGTGTGCCGGTCGTTGTTGTCGATTTCAATCGCAACCCGCTGAAGACCACGCCGCGCGACATGCGCCTCCTCGGCCGGATTTTCGAGCGGAATGAGCAAGCCGAAGATTTTGCCAGGTTCTTCGAGACGCGGCTTGATCGCATCAAAGCCAAGGCGGCGATGGACAGCGGCCCCGTCGTGCTGATGGATGCCTTTCCAAGCGATGTCCGCGGAAGCTGGGCAATCGGCCGCACTGGGCTCGGTGAATTGATAACCCTTTCAGGCGGCCGCAACGCCGCCGCCAAGAACCTTCCACCCCAGGGCGGACCGGTGACTGCGGAATATATCCTCGCAGCCGATCCCGATGTCTACATTGCTACCGGATCACCCGGCGGCACCTATACGGCCTTTTCCATCGGTCCAGGCGTCGATCCATCGGAAGCCCAGCGCTCGCTCGGTGAAACGGTGAAGATGCCAAATCTTGCCCCGCTGAAGGCGGTTCGCGAAGGCAAAGTGCACGGTATGTGGAATTTTTTCAATGCCGTGCCGCTGAACATTCTGGCAGCCGAAGCGGTGGCGACCTGGGTCAGGCCCGAACTTTTCGACGACGTCGATCCGGCAAGCAGTCTTGCCGAGATCAACGAACGTTTTGCCGCGGTGCCCTTCGAAGGCGCCTATTGGACGAGCCTCACGGCCTAGTGGCGGCTTGAGGCGCTCGCCTTGAACAGGCTGCCTGTTGGCGTCTGCAGGAACACATCAAGCGGGATGTGCTCTTGATGCAGGAAGCCCGTTGCCGGCAGCAGGCCGTCGCGGACCATTTCGATGACGGCGACGACGGATGCCGAGGTCGTCCAGGCGATCGCCGTACGGCGCGCGCCGGCAATCTCGATCGGATAATAAGCGCGCACGAACTCCTTGCGGCGGAGGCTTCCTGCCTGCGTGCCTTCGGCCGCGACATGGACATAGACCACGTCGTCGTCGACGGGCGGCTTGGCATTGGTCAGGATTTCGCCGGCCAGCTTTCGCTGCTCCCGCATCAGCAGCTCATGGAAGAAGAAATTCATCAGGTCCATATGGCCCGGATAGCGCATCGTCTTGTAGTCGAGATTGTCGACCTTGCCGCAGAGCGTATCGCACATCGTGCCGAGCCCGCCAGACGTGGTGAAGGCTTCAAGCTTGACGCCCTCGACATAGATCGTTTCATGCCATTCCATCGGCGAGACGAACTTGCGCACACCGCCTTCGATGACCTCGCAATCGTTGAGATATTCATTGACGACGCCTTCCGGCGACCAGTTGAAGGCATAGCCCAACAAGCCCGTCGGGTTCTGCGGTAAAGCACCGACACGCATGCGGATCGAGCGGCAACGGTCGAACCCATCGGCAAGGCTTGCACCAACAATGCCGACGAAGCCCGGCGCCAGTCCGCATTGCGGCGCCATCAGGCCACGCGACGTCTTCGAGAGTTCGATGATCAAATTGGTGGTCGGAACGTCTTCCGTCAGGTCGAAATAATGGATGCCTGCCAGGTGGGCAGCCCGCGCAAGCTCGATATTGAGATGGTACGGCAGGCAGGAGAGCACTGCTTCCACGCCGGATAGCAGCTCCGTCACAAAGGCCGAGTTGGAAACATCGCCGACGCGGCACGTGAACGGCACCTCGGCCGGCGGCAATTGCGCATCGACGCCCGTCACGTCGAAGCCGCCCTCATGCAAAAGCGTTGCCGCAAGCCGTCCGACCTTACCAAGTCCGAGAACGACGATCCTCTTAAAACTCATCTTTACCCTCCCATGCGCCGTCGAAGCCGCGGCGCTCTTCGTGAGGCTGTATGGAAAAAACCAATAAAAGAAAACGGCCGGAATTGCTTCCGGCCGCAAATTTCAGGTGGAGGATCGCCGATTATTCGTTGATCAGGCGCTTCAAAAGCTCGATCTCGTGCGAAAGCTTGGTGTCTCCTGCAATCAGCTCCTCGATCTTGCGTACCGCGTGCAGCACTGTCGTATGGTCGCGTCCACCGAAGCGGCGGCCGATTTCCGGGAAGGAGCGCGGCGTCAGCGTTTTCGACAGATACATGGCGATCTGCCTCGGCTTGACGATGACGCGCGTGCGGCGGTTCGAAACCAGCTCCTGGCGGGACACATTGTAGTGGCGTGCGACGATGCGCTGGATATCTTCGATGCGCACGCGGCGCGGCTCGCCGGAGCCGACCAGATGCGCAAGCAGTTCGTCGACCCGCTCGATCGACAGGTTCGGCTCGAAGGAGCGCCGGAAGATCAGCTGATTGAAGGCGCCTTCAAGTTCGCGGCCGCTTGCCGTTACGCTGCGGGCGACGTGCGAGAGCAGTTCGGCCGGGATTTCTAAAGATGGATCTTCCAGACGGGCCGCAGCCAGGCGGCGCTTCAGGATCTCGAGGCGCATCTCGTAGTCCGGCGCATCAAGCTCGATCGCCACACCGCCCTGCAGACGGGAACGTACTCGCGGATCAAGCGATTCCAGCTCCCAAGGCGCACGGTCGGCGGCAACCACTACCTGCTTGGCGCTGTCGAGCAGCATGTTCAGCAGGTGGCAGAACTCGTGCTGGATCATCTTGCCCTGCAGGAATTGCATGTCATCGATGATCAGAAGGTCGATATTGCGGAGCGAGTCCTTCAGCGTCAGTGCATCGTTGTCCCGGATTGCCGTTGCAAAACGCCACATGAAATACTCGGCCGTCAGATAAACGACACGCAGGGCCCGCGGATTCTGAACCGCTGCGTTGGCGATCGCCTGCAGAAGGTGGGACTTGCCGAGACCGACGTTCGAATGAATGAAAAGCGGGTTGAAGCGCACCGCGCCCTGCCCTGCTTCCGCAATTGTTTTTGCCGCAGCAAGCGCAACGCGGTTCGAGCTGCCTTCAACAAAGGTGTCGAAGGTGAAGCGCGAGTCGAGCGGCGAACCGAACAGTGGCTGGCCGAGCGTCGCGGGACGGGCGGCAGCGGCGGCCGAAACGGCCTGTTGAACCGCCTGACCAGCTGGCTGAGCAGCAAGGGGGCGACGCATTGGCGTGACCGGTGAGACCGGCTCTTGGGAAGCCGCCTCGTCCATCGGCTTCATGCCGGGACGCGTTGCCGTGCGGACGAGAATTTCCACCTTCAGGATTTCAGCATCTTCCTGCCGGAAAAGGCTGGTGATGAGATCAAGATAACGATTGTTGATCCACGACTTGAGAAATGTAGTGGGAACCGAAAGACGCACGACGCTCTTTGAAACCGAATGCAGCTTCAGACGTGCGAACCAGCTTGCATAAACGTCCGGACCGACCTGGGCCTTCAGACGCGCACCAACACGCTCGAAAAGTATGCCATGCTTCATGTCTCCTTTTTCCCCCGCCGCATCCGGGCAAATAGAGCCAAACGCCTGCGGTGCCTTATCCCCATTTTCAAGAGCACCCGTCGTCAATGAATTCATTTGCATCATGCCGCCTTCCAAATTCATTTCACCGGGCGGACATCAGTCAAACAGCCGCCCGATCAATTTTCCCCGTTCTGGCATGCTGGCGGCCCTTTCATGGACCATCATGCATGCCGGTTCACACAAACACTGTCCCGCAAATCGAGACCGACGCAGAGAGCCGTGGCGGATACCGCCTTCATGCGGCCTCCGTCATGCTCGCCGCGCCAAGCCGGCTACCGGACCTCGTTTTCCGGCCAGCCTGCCCGAACGCAAATTTTACTGTCCCCATCCCCTTCAGCTCCCATGAACATGGAGCCGCCGAGCGCACAAAGCATCTTCGTTCCGTGACCAGCCACGGTCCCGGCGCAAATAGCTCAAGTGCTTGAAAAAACGGAGAGATAGCTACTCCGTGACAAATGACACAAACTCATCGCCCTGCCGGTGTGGCAGTTTAGACTGAGCCTTTGCAGGTGATGTCCGCGCCCTTTGCTGGAAGTCATTTAGGCAGGATCGGTTGCGGATATCAATGATGAATTTTACGCAAAATTAAGAAGCGACCATTGACTCCGGGGCCCGTTTTTGGGCGTCACGCCAATGTCAAAAAAGAATCGCAGGAGAATCAAGGAGATTCCCGAAGTGGGTATTTTGGACACGCATTGAAAGAAAAAAAATAAAAATCCGCTTGACTCACAACTAAGCCCGCCGGAACGCAGAAGAGTCGCCCAAGCTCGAAACATCCTTGCGCAACTATTTGATTTTAAACAATTTTTCATGTCACCTCAGTGACACGAAACAGTCGCCAAATTAACCAATCCGGAGATGATCGCCGGAATCGAAAAAGCCCGGCTTAATTACCGGGCTAATCATAACGATCAATTTGTTAATGAAAGATTATGCGGTCGCAGTCGCCGACAGAGCCTTTACACGGGCAGCGAGCCGCGAGACCTTGCGTGATGCCGTGTTGGGGTGAACGACGCCCTTGCTTGCAGCACGCGCGAGTTCCGGCTGCGCTGCAAGGAAGGCTTCCTTTGCCTTGGCAGCATCACCAGCTGCAAGTGCCTCTTCGACCTGGCGAACGAAAGTACGAACGCGCGAGCGACGAGCCTTGTTGACGTCGGTACGGCGGGCGATCTTGCGGGTCGCTTTTTTCGCCGAAGTTGTATTGGCCATGGATGCCTCTCTCAAGAATTCGAACAAACTCCACCATCACCGCGGGCCCTGCGGCCACAATCTTCAGCAATGCGGGAGCATAAACGGAAAACCTGATCGGCTTCCCGAACCGTGGGCGGGCATATAACTCTAAAGCCGGCCCGCGTCAACGCGCATTTTCAAGGAAACGCCGCCTTTCTCCGTGGAATGAAGATCAGCGGTGTTTAAAGGCCGGTTTGCGTTTCTCGATGAAGGCCGCCATGCCTTCCTTCTGATCTTCCGTTGCGAAAAGGCTGTGGAACAGCCGGCGCTCGAAACGCAGGCCCTCCTCCAGCGTGGTTTCCAGCGCCCGATTGACCGCCTCCTTGGCCATCAGCACCGAAGGCTGCGACAGCGACGCAATCTTGGCGGCCGCCGCCAGCGCTTCGTCGAGCAGACGCTCGGGCGCGACCACGCGCGAAACGAGCCCGGCACGCTCCGCTTCCCCCGCATCCATCATCCGGCCGGTCAGCACCATGTCCATGGCCTTCGACTTGCCTACCATACGCGTCAAGCGCTGCGAGCCGCCCATGCCGGGGATGACGCCGAGCGTGATTTCAGGCTGACCGAATTTTGCAGTTTCCGACGCTATGATAAAGTCGCACATCATGGCCAGTTCGCAGCCGCCCCCGAGGGCGAAGCCGCTGACGGCAGCGATCACCGGCTTGCGGGCCTTGGCAATCTCGTCCCAGCCACTGATGAATTCGGCCTTATACATATCGGCAAACTGCAGCGGCTGCATTTCCTTGATATCGGCGCCGGCTGCAAAAGCGCGTTCGGATCCGGTCAGAACGATCGCACCGATCGCCTCGTTGGCGTGGAAATCTGCAAAGGCCTGCTGCAGTTCCTTGAGTACCGTGGAATTCAGCGCATTCAGTGCCTGCGGCCGGTTCAGCGTAATCAGACCGACATTGTCGCGGGTTTCGACGATCAGCGTTTCATAGGCCATGCTTGTCTCCCTATTTCTGGCAGTCCGGGCAATAAAAGGTGGAACGTCCTGCTTGCACGATGCGCGAGACCGTACCGCCGCAACCGGGTGTGCGGCAAGGCAGACTTTCGCGGTCATAGACCGAGAAGGAATGCTGGAAATAGCCGAGCGAGCCGTCGGTCTGGATATGGTCGCGAAGTGACGAGCCACCGGCCTTGATCGCATCGGCGATGACGCTGCGGATGGACGCGACGAGAAGATTAAGCGGCTCCTTCGGCTTTCCGGTTTTGGTGACCAGAGTTCCGGCGGCGCGTGCCGGCATCAGGTGCGCGCGCCAGAGCGCTTCGCACACATATATATTGCCGAGGCCAGCAACATTTTTCTGGTCGAGCAGGGCGCCCTTCAGGGGCTGTGCCTTTCCCGCAAAGCGTTCTGCCAGATAGGCGGCACTCAGTTCGTTACCGGTCGGCTCCGGCCCGAGGCCGAAAAGGAAGGGATTGTTTTGAAGCTCGCAGCGATCGGCGATGTCCATGAATCCGAAGCGCCGTGGATCATTATAAATGACGCGGCGCTCACCACCCTTGCCTTCCAGATGGAAAATCGCATGGTCATGCTTCTCGTCCTTCGACCGCTCGTGGCGAAAATCGCCTGGCGTTTGGCTGACTGGCCCCTGCTCGATGCGGAAGGAGCCAGACATGCCGAGATGGGAGATGATGGTCTTGCCGCTGTCGAGGTCAATCAGCAGATATTTAGCGCGGCGGCCAAGCCCGATAATGGTGCGGCCACTAACCTGGTCTTCGAAATTTGCCGGAAAGGGAAAGCGCAGATCACCGCGGCGAAGCTCCAGCCTCTCGATGCGTGCGCCCTCCATGGCGGGCGAAAGACCACGCTTCACCGTTTCGACTTCTGGCAATTCCGGCATCTTAACCCATCTGTATTTAAACGTGTTTCAACTGCGGACGATGTGGGTTATAGCGCCAGTAAGCCGCGGGTATTACCCGCCTCCACAGATAGCGTCTCAAGCGGCCTTTCGCTATGGTCGCGGTACCGATTTCGAGTAACGGAGTAGTCCGATGTCAGAAAGCCGTACTTCCGCCAATGGCGGCATGGAAACATCCTACGGCTTCCGCGAGGTGCCGAGTGGTGAGAAGCAGGGTCTCGTCAACGACGTCTTCCATAAGGTCGCCAAACGCTACGATATCATGAACGATGTGATGTCGATGGGCATGCACCGCGTCTGGAAGGATGCGATGGTTGCGGCGCTTAATCCGCGCAAGGAACCGGGCTACAAAGTGCTGGATGTTGCCGGCGGCACGGGCGATATCGCCTTTCGTATCGTCGAAGCATCGAACCGCATGGCGCATGCGACCGTGCTCGACATCAACGGCTCCATGCTCGGCGTCGGCGCCGAGCGGGCGGACAAGAAGAGACTCTCCGACAATCTCACCTTCATCGAGGCCAATGCAGAGGACCTGCCCTTTGAGGCCGGCACCTTCGATGCCTATACGATCGCCTTCGGCATCCGCAATGTGCCGCACATCGACGTGGCGCTCTCGGAAGCCTATCGCGTGCTGAAGCGCGGCGGCCGGCTGCTCGTGCTGGAATTTTCGGAAGTGGACATGCCGCTTCTGGACAAGGTTTACGAGGCGTGGTCTTTCAACGCCATTCCGAGGTTCGGCAAGGCGATAACCGGCGACGCCGAGCCTTATCAGTATCTTGTCGAATCCATCCGCAAGTTCCCGAACCAGGAAAATTTCGCGGAAATGATCCGTAAAGCCGGCTTTTCGCGCGTGACCTACACCAGCTACACCGGCGGCATCGCGGCCTTGCACTCGGGCTGGAAGCTTTGATCTAAATGAGTGCTTTCGGAGCATATTTACGGCTCGTGCGGGTCGGCTGGATTCTGGTGCGCGAGGGCGTTGTTTCGGCGCTGCCTTCGGAAGGCCTGCCGCCTTCCGTAAGCCTTGCGAAATCCTTTGTCGGGCTGTTTGCGCGCAGCCGCGCAAAAGCGAAGAAACGCAGCGATCGGCTGGCCCAGGCAGTCGAGCGGCTCGGACCTTCCTATGTGAAGATCGGTCAGTTTCTGGCGACCAGGCCGGACGTCGTCGGCGTCGAATTCGCCGACGACCTTTCGCAGCTTCAAGACCGGATGGCCTTCTTCCCGATTGCGGCGGCAAAGGCGAGTATCGAAGGCTCGCTCGGTCGCCCGATCGAAGAGCTTTATGCGACTTTCGACGATCCGATTGCCGCAGCCTCTATTGCGCAGGTGCATCCTGCAGAGGTGAACACCCCCAATGGCCGCAGGAAGGTCGCCGTCAAGGTGGTGCGCCCCGGTGTGCGGCAGCGTTTCGCCCATGACATCGAGGCAATGTATCTCGTCGCCGGTATGCAGGAGCGCTTCATGCCCTCGAGCCGGCGGCTGAGGCCGGTTGAAGTAACAAAAACGCTCGAGCAGTCGACCAAAGTCGAGATGGACCTGCGCCTTGAGGCGGCTGCACTTTCGGAGATCGCCGAAAACACGGGACAGGATCCAGGCTTTCGCGTTCCGAAGGTGGACTGGGAACGCACGGGCCGCGACGTCATCACGATGGAGTGGATCGACGGCGTCAAGATGTCCGATGTCGAGGGGCTGCGCGCTGCCGGGCACAACCTCAACACGCTTGCCGATGTCCTCATCCAATCGTTCCTGCGCCACACGCTGCGCGACGGCTTCTTCCATGCCGACATGCATCCCGGCAATCTCTTCGTCGATTCAGGCGGCATGATCGTCGCCGTCGACATGGGCATCGTCGGCCGGCTCGGAAAGAAGGAACGGCGCTTCCTCGCCGAGATCCTCTATGGCTTCATTACGCGCGATTACGTGCGTGTTGCCGAGGTCCATTTCGAGGCGGGCTATGTGCCAGGCCATCACAATGTTGAAAGTTTCGCGCAGGCAATCCGGGCGATCGGCGAGCCGATCCACGGCCAGCCTGCTGAAACGATCTCGATGGGCAAGCTGTTGACGCTGCTCTTCGAGGTGACGGAACTTTTCGACATGCAGACCCGGCCTGAACTGGTCATGCTGCAGAAGACCATGGTGGTCGTCGAAGGCGTATCGCGCATGCTGAACCCGCGTTTCAACATGTGGAAGGCATCGGAGCCGGTCGTCGGCGACTGGATCCGCAACAATCTCGGTCCGAAGCGGGTTGTCACCGACCTCAAAGATGGACTGAAAGCTGCCGTGAAGCTTGCAGAAGCCGTTCCGGAAATCGCTGCGCAGACCGAGAAATTCCATCATCAGCTGCTGCATATGAGCGAGCATGGACTGCGCTTTGACGCCGAAACGGCCGATGCGATCGGCAAATCCGAGGCACGCTACAGCCGGTCCGGCCGCCTGGCGCTCTGGATTATCGCGTTGACGCTTCTCTATATAGCCTGGATGTTGAGCTGAGGCTCAGGCACAAACAATTACATGCTGTGTTCGGCATTTGGGATATCTCATAATGCGCAGTGCTCGCTTAGTCTCGCATTCAAGGAGACCTGCAGATGAAGCATGAACGCCCCGGCATCGAACTTTCCGGCCAACCACTCGGCTTTGCCGAGATGGTAAGGATAGGCTCCGGCAGGGTAGCGCTTTCTGCTTCGGCGACAGGCATGGCACGCGTGGAGATCGCACGTTCCGTCGTCGAGGAAGCGATCCAGGCTGGCATTCCCGTTTACGGTTCCACCACCGGGGTCGGCGCGATGAAGGATGTCGAATGGTCGGCGGAGGAACTCGACACCTTCAACCTCGGCCTCGTGCGGGCCCATCACTTCGGCACCGGCACACCATTTTCCAGCGCTGTCGTGCGAAATGCCATGGCCATCCGCGTCAATACCGCGCTGACGGGCCAGGTCGGGTGTACGCCGGAACTCATAGAAACCTATCTGCGGCTGCTCAGGGCCGACCTCATCCCGCTCGTGCGGCGCACGGGCTCGATCGGTTGCGCCGATATCGGGCTCATGGGACAGATCGGCGCTGTTTTGACCGGCGTCGGCGAAGCCGTCTATCGCGGCAAGCGCATGCAAGCGGCCGATGCCTTCAGGGCAGCGGGGCTGGAACCGGTCACCATGGCGCCGCGCGACAGCCTCGCTTCGCTCAGCATCAATGCCGTGAGCTTTGCAGCCGCCGCCGAGGCAACGCGCAATGCGGCGGCTTCGATCCGCATTCTGCTCGCAACCGGTATGATGGCGGCCGGTGCGCTTGGCGCTTCCCGCGATCCCTGGAGGGCGGTGCGCCATGTCGGGACCCCGCGCGAAGCGCTGATCGGTTCGTGGCTATGCAATGCCTCCGACGCCTGGGAATGGCCGGTCGCAACCCACGTGCAGGATCCGCTCAGCCTTCGCATGATCGCGCAGGTCTTCGGCGCCGTGATCGAAAACCTGCTCTCGACCGGTCACAAGATCCTTGCTGCCACCGGCCGCTCTGACGACAACCCGGTTGTGGTCGAGGGCCGGGTGATGACGTCCGGCGGTTCGCTGCCCCTCGATGTGACGATCCTGCTGGAATCGGCGGCACTGTGCATGGCGCATGCGGCGCGCAACGCCTTCAACCGCTGTGTCTTGCTCGGCAACGGGCAGCGGCGCGACCTTCCGGTGAACCTCGTGCCGCCAGGCCGAATCGCAACTGGTTTCGGCCCGATCATCAAGCTCGCCGGCGAGATCTTTTCACGCGTGCTTTCCATGTCCAACCCGGTATCTGCCCAGTCGCTGGTGGTTGCGGCGGGGCTTGAGGACGAAGCGGCTTTCCTGCCGCTGGTCATCGAGCGCTTCGAGCGGCAGATGCAGGCGCTGAAGCGTCTTGCTGCCCTCGAGGCCCTGCTGGCAGCACAGGCGGCCGACATTCTAGGCGACCGGCCCGAGGGCGTTGCGGGCATGATCTACGATGTCGTCCGCAAGCACGCCGATTTCTACACCGTAGACCGGCCGCTTTCGGCCGAGGTCGAAGCGATTGAGGAAGAACTCGGATCCGACGAATTCGCTTCGAAGCTGATCGAGCAGGTGCCGATCGCCTCATTCGACGACTTCTTCGCGCTTGGCTCGCTCGAGCGCATCGAACGGAGACTGACGCAGGACGCCCTCGTCATCTGAGCTTTTGAACCGCAAGCGGAGGAACAGCATGGCTGATTTCGACCTCGTTCTGCAGGGCACCGTCGTGCTGCCGGAGCGCATCCTCGAAGAGGGGTATGTTGCAGTCCGCAATGGCAAGATCGCCGAGGTCGGCATCGGCGTGCCGCCTGCGGCCAGGGAGCGGCATCTGCTCGGCAAGGCGCTGGTCCTGCCGGGTGCGATCGATGCGCAAGTGCATTCGCTCTCCCAGAAGGACCAGGAGGACTTCATCTGGTCGACGCGTTCGGCGGCGGCTGGCGGCGTAACGACGATCGTCGACATGCCCTATGACGAAGGCAATCTCGTCTGCTCGGCCGAGGCGGTGAAGAAGAAGATCGATCACGCGAGCCCTCAGGCGCGTGTCGATTTCGCGCTCTACGGCACGGTCAATCCGCAAGAAGGTGCGGCCCGAATCCGCGAAATGGCGGATGCCGGCGTTGCCGCGTTCAAATTCTCGACTTTCGGGACCGATCCGAAGCGTTTCCCGCGCATCCCCCCCGCCCTTCTCGACGAATGCTTTGCGGCGATCACGCCGACCGGGCTGACGGCCGGTGTCCACAATGAAGACGATGAGGCAGTGCGCACCTACATGGAGAAGGTCAAGGCAAGCGGCGTGACGGATTGGCGCGCGCACGGTCTCTCGCGTCCGCCGATCACAGAGCTGCTTGCCATGCACACGATCTTCGAGACCGGGGCCCATACAGGCTGCCCGGCGCATGTCGTTCATTGCTCGCTCGGCCGCGGCTACGACATCGCCCGCGCCTACCGCCGCGACGGGTTCGAGGCGACGGTCGAATGCTGCATTCACTACCTGACGCTTGACGAGGAAAACGATGTGCGGCGCCTCGGCGGAAAAGCAAAGATCAATCCGCCGATCCGGCCACGCGCCGAGGTGGAAACGCTGTGGCGGAAAGTGGCGGAAGGCAACGTCTGGCTGGTTTCGACCGATCATGTAAGCTGGTCGGAAAATCGCAAGACCAATCCGGATATGCTGGCAAATGCCTCCGGCGTGCCCGGGCTCGAGGTTATGGTGCCGTTGTTCGTCAAAGGTGCGCTCGAACGAGGCATCCCGCTCTCGTGGGCTGCGAAACTGATGGCGGGAAATCCGGCGAAACATTTCCGCCTCGACCACATCAAGGGCGCGCTGACGCCCGGCAAGGATGCCGACATCGTCGTGCTTGAACCGCGCGAAGCCGTCTATGATGCTGCCGCGAACGGCAACAATGTCGTCGGCTGGAGCCCCTATAACGGCATCCGTCTGCCATGGACGATTTCGGCAGTATATCTGCGCGGCAGCCAGATAACCGATGGTATGAAGGTGCTTGCAGAGCCCGGCACGGGAAAATTCGTCCGCCCTCTGCCGCGTCAGATCATTTCCGGAGAAGCTGCATGAACCGCAACCTGCCCGTCAACGCCGATCGCATCGCCGAGGATATCGATGCGCTGGCGAAGATCACCGAACCCGATCATCCATGGACACGCCGGGCTTTCTCGCCGCTCTTTCTTGACGGCCGCGCCTATATCGAAACGCGCATGAAGGCGGCCGGGCTGGAGACGCGCATCGATGCCGCCGGCAATCTGATCGGGCGCAGTCCAGGGACAAAACCAGGTCTTGGCACGATTATGGTCGGCTCGCATTCCGATACGGTGCCGGACGGCGGACGCTTTGATGGTATCGCCGGTGTAATCTCGGCGCTGGAAGTCGCCCGCGCGCTCAAGGACCAGGCGATCACACTGGAGCATGATCTGGAAATCGTCGATTTCCTTGCGGAAGAGGTCAGCATCTTCGGCGTTTCATGCGTCGGCAGCCGCGGCATGACTGGACAACTTCCCGAAGCCTGGCTTGCGCGCAAGAGCGGCGACCGCGATCTGGCACAAGGCATCTCTGGTGTCGGCGGCGATCCGGAGACGCTTCTCGCGCAGCGGCGTCCGGACCTCAAAGGCTTCCTCGAACTGCATATCGAGCAAGGGCCGGTGCTTGAGAATGAGAAGAAGGATATCGGCATCGTGACGGCGATCGCGGGCATCACCCGGATTGAAGTCACCGTCGAGGGTCGGGCGGACCATGCCGGAACGACGCCGATGGATGCCCGCGCGGATGCGCTGGTGGCGGCCTCGCAACTGGTGCTCGATATCCGCGATGCGGCAGCGGAGCGGGCGAAGACGCCGGGTCATTTCGCAGCGACCGTTGGCGAATTCCGGATCGAGCCGAATGCGGCTAACGTCGTGCCTTCCAAGGTGGTTCTGCTCATCGACGGGCGCGCGGAAATTCGCAGCGACATGGAAGCCTTCTGTATGTGGCTCGATGCACATGTCATCAAGCTTGCGATCGCCCACGGCGTCATGATCAACTCACCCAATCGCGTATCCGACAACTATCCGACACCCGGCAATCCCACCCTGCTGAAGACGCTGGAAAAGGCCTGTGAAACCGTCGGTGCCAAACATCGACGCATGGCGTCGGGCGCAGGGCACGATACGGCATGGATCGCGAAGGTCGCACCGGCCGCGATGATCTTCGTGCCATGCAAGGAAGGACGCAGCCACTCGGCCGACGAATGGGCAAAGAACGACGACATCGCACTTGGCGCTGCCGTGCTTTTTGCGGCTGTGCGCGAGATGGACAGAACGTTGGAAAAGGAGGCTGAGGATGGGGCGCATACTCGTTGAGAAAGACGTCGAGGCGGCGGTCAAGGGCGGCTCGGTCTATGCAGCGGGCGGCGGCGGCTGGGCCGATCACGGCCGGATGCTGGGATATGCCGCGGTCAGTATCGGCAAGCCGGAGCTCGTTTCCGTCGATGAATTGAAGGACGCCGACTGGATCGCGACAGCAGCGGCAATCGGTGCGCCGGCTTCCACGACACCTTGGGAAATGCAAGGCATCGACTATGTGAAGGCCGTGCAGCTCTTGCAGGACGAACTTGGCGAAAGGCTTTCTGGGCTTATCATCGGGCAGAACGGAAAATCCTCGACGCTGAACGGCTGGCTGCCCTCGGCAATTCTCGGCACCAAGGTTGTCGATGCCGTCGGTGATATCCGAGCACATCCGACCGGCGACATGGGCTCGATCGGCATGGCGGGCTCACCGGAGCAGATGATCCAGACGGCGGTCGGCGGCAACCGCGCGGAGAACCGCTACATCGAGCTCGTGGTGAAGGGTGCGACCGCGAAGATCTCGCCGATCCTCCGCGCTGCCTCCGACCAATCGGGCGGCTTCATTGCCAGCTGCCGCAATCCGGTGCGGACATCGTATGTGCGCAAGCATGCAGCACTCGGCGGCATCTCGATGGCGCTTGCCCTCGGCGAAGCGATCATTGCGGCGGAAAAGAAGGACGGACCCGCCGTCATCGATGCAATCTGCAAGACAACCGGCGGCAGCATCCTCGCAGAAGGCGTGATTGCCAAGAAGGACGTCGTCTACACCAAGGAAGCCTTCGATATCGGCACGATCGTCGTCGGCTCCGGCACCAAGGCCGTGACGATGCATGTGATGAACGAGTACATGGCTGTCGACGACGCCGACGGAGCGCGCATGGCAACTTTTCCGTCGGTCATCACGACGCTTTCTCCAGACGGTGAGCCGCTCAGCGTCGGCCAGCTCAAGGAGGGTATGCATGTCTTCATCCTGCATGTGCCGATGGAGATCATACCGCTTTCCGCAAGCGTGCTCGATCCGACCGTTTATCCGCCCGTGGAAAAGGCAATGGGCATCGAGATTGCGCGCTACGCCCTGGCGGCAAGGGCCTGACGCGATGGCACGAGATGGTGGCCTTGAGGAACTGCTGCGCGAAGAGTTCGGCGGCCTGCCCGGTCTCAGCGAAAAGCCGATGTTCGGCGGCTGGGCCTTTCTGCTGAACGGCAACCTTCTTTGTGGTGCGCGAGAAGATGGCATGCTGGTCCGGCTCGGCAAAGGCAATGACGGCTGGGCGCTGGAGCTGCCAGGCGTCGTCCAGATGATCTTAGGCGAACGGGCGATGCAGGGCTGGGTTCGCGCGGACGCCCGCGTCTATGGCGACGATGCGCTGCGCAAGCATCTGCTAAATGCCGCACTCGACTATGTGCAAACCCTGCAGGTGAAACAACAAGACAGGACTTGAGGAAGGACATCCCCATGCCGAAGCCCAATCCACGTCATCCGAAATTTCCGATTCCTGGCGGGCCGGAGTTGCGGGCCAAGGGGTGGCGGCAAGAGGCGCTGCTGCGCCTCCTCGAAAACGTGCTTGCCGTCGGCGAAGACCCTGACAATCTCGTCGTTTATGCCGCGCTCGGCAAGGCGGCGCGCAACTGGGCGGCGCACAAGGGCATCGTCAAGGCTCTGACCGAGATGGAAGAGGACCAGACGCTGCTGATCCAGTCCGGCAAGCCGATCGGCCTGGTGAAGACTCATGCCAAGGCACCACTCGTCATCATGGCGAACTGCAATATCGTCGGACAGTGGGCGAAGGCCGAAGTCTTCTACGAATTGCAGCGCAAGGGGCTGATCTGCTGGGGCGGGCTGACGGCAGGCGCCTGGCAGTATATCGGCAGCCAGGGCGTCATCCAGGGAACCTACGAAATCTTCATGCGCATTGCCGAGCGGCGTTTCGGCGGCGACCTCTTCGGCCGCTTCGTGCTCACCGCCGGCCTTGGCGGCATGGGAGGGGCTCAACCGCTTGCTGGACGCATGGCGGGAGCTGCAATCCTCTGCGTCGATATCGATCCGGAGCGGGCAAAGAAGCGTCAGCAAGTCGGCTATCTGCAGGAGATTGCACCTGATCTTGATGCCGCACTACAAATGATCGACACGGCCGTGAAGGAAAAGCGCGCACTGTCCGTCGGCCTCGTCGGCAATGCGGCCGAGATTTATCCAGAGATCGCCCGGCGCGGCATCACGCCGGACATCGTGACGGACCAGACCTCGGCACACGATCTCGTCTACGGCTATGTTCCGAAGGGCATGAGCCTTGACCAGGTCAAGGCACTTCGCGACGACGGCCAGGGCCAGTTGATGGCGGCAAGCCGCGCCTCGATCGTTCAACATGTGACGGCGATGCTGGAATTCCAGAAGAAGGGCTCCGAGGTCTTCGACAACGGCAACCTGATCCGTACACAGGCCAGAGAAGGCGGCGTTGCCAATGCCTTCGACATTCCGATCTTCACCGAAGCCTATTTGCGCCCGCTTTTCGCGCGCGCTATCGGTCCCTTCCGCTGGATGGCGCTGTCGGGAGAAGCAAGCGACATTGCAAGGATCGACGATCTGCTGCTCGAAATGTTCCCGGATAACAAGATCATCACCAACTGGATCCGGCTTGCCCGCGAGCATGTGCCTTTCGAGGGCCTGCCGGCGCGGATCGCCTGGCTGGGCCATGGCGAGCGCACCGCGCTTGCCCGTCGCGTCAACGAATTGGTCGCAAGCGCAGAGTTGAAAGGCGCTGTCGCCTTCTCCCGCGACCATCTCGATGCCGGTGCCATGGCGCATCCAAACATCATGACCGAGCGCATGAAGGATGGCTCCGATGCCATTGCCGACTGGCCGCTGATCGATGCGATGATGCTCTGCTCCTCGATGGCTGACCTCGTCGTCGTCCATTCCGGCGGAGGCGGCTATGCCGGCTACATGACCAGCTGCGGCGTGACTGTCGTTGCCGACGGCACCGAGGCCGCCGACGAGCGGCTCGATCATGCGCTTACCAACGACACGGCGCTCGGCGTCATGCGCTATGCGGATGCCGGATACGAGGAAGCGCTGGACGAAGTGCAAAAAAAGGATGTGCCGTATATTCGATTGAGTTAGCACGCAAGACCAGGCGCCTTGACCTAGGGATTCCCTCAGATGGGATTGGATACCTCGATGAGATTGCCGTCCGGATCGCGGAAATAGATCGAGCGGATCGTCCCGGTGGCGCCGGCGCGTTCGACGGGTCCTTCCTCGATCGCAACATCTGCTGCTTCGAGATGCGCGATGACATCGGCGAGTGCTGTTTCGGCGATAAAGCAGAGATCCGCCGAACCCGGTACCGGTTGGTTGGCTTTGGGATCGAACTCGCGGCCGGCCTGGTGAAGGTTGATCTTCTGATTGCCGAATTTCAGCGCCTTGCGGCCTTTTGCGAATGTTTCCACGGTCATGCCGAGGGTTCGGCGGTAGAACTCGCACGTCGCCTCGATGTCGCCGACGGTCAGGACAAGGTGATCGAGGTGGCTGATGCGGATCAAAATTTTCTCCTCGAAAGGCTGCGCGCGGCGCAGGCCGCCGCAAAGGCGAGGGCCAGCATGCCGAGCGTGAAGAAGACGACCGCTGTCCAGCCTTCGATGGCGAAAAACCAGCCGCCTGCCGAGCCCATGACGCTCGAACCGAGGTAATAACCAAGCATATAGAGCGACGAGGCGTGCCCCTTCGTGCCTCGGGCAAGCTTCCCGACGAGGCCGCTTGCGATCGAATGGCTCATGAAGAAGCCGCTGGTGAGCACGATAATGCCGAAAATGATGACCGGCAGGAAGGCGGAAAGCGTCAGGGCGCTGCCAACGGCGGTAATTGCAATTCCCGTCAAAAGGACAGCGAAGTGGCCGAAGCGATCACCCAGTATGCCACCGACCGAAGAGGCGCCGATGCCGAAGAGATAGACGGTGAAGATCAAGCCGAGTCCGGTCTGCGTCAGGTCATAGGGTGCTGCGACAAGCCGGAAGCCGGCATAGTTGTAGATGGTGACGAAGGAGCCCATGGCCAGAAAGGCAATGGCGAAAATGAACGGAAGCGCCGGATTGCGGATGTGCGCGAGCCAGGCCTTCAGATGAAACCTCGGATCGAAGCCCGGGCGGCGGATGAAATTGCGCGAGGCGGGCAGCAGCGCAATGAAGCCGCCTGCCGCAGCCAAGCCGATCGCGCCGATCAGAAACATCGCCGGCCGCCAGGTCAGGTATTCCGCGAAGATACCGGTCAGTACCCGGCCGGACATGCCGCCGAAGGCCGTGCCGCCGACATAAAGTCCCATTGTAGCGCCAAGGCCGCGCGGGTCGATTTCTTCCGCGAGATATGCCATCGCAACGGCCGGAACGCCGCCAAGGACAAAGCCCTGGAGGGCACGGATGACAAGCAGCAGGTGCCAGTCGGGCACAAAGGCCGCTGCAATCGTCAGTGCCGCCGCACCGACGAGGGAGATTGACATCAGGCTGCGGCGGCCAAGACCTTCCGAGATGGCGGCTGCGCATATAATGGCAATGGCGAGAAAGCCCGTCGACAGCGAAAGCGAAAGCGAGCTTTGCGCGGGGCTGACGGAGAATTCGTCCGCAAAGATCGGCAACAGCGGCTGGACACAATAGAGCAACGAGAAGGTGGAAAAGCCTGAGAGAAAGAGTGCAAGACTGGCTCGGCGGTAAGAAGCCGTGCCACGCTGCAGATATTCTTTCGCCGGGGACGCCGCCGGTGTTTCGATCGGGGTAATGTCGCTCATTCTGGCTGCGGTCTTGTGCATGGCTCAAGCCTTTCTCCATACATCTAGCCAGAAGGGCACAAGCTGTCCAATATATGGAACTGACGTTTTTGATAGGTTTTGGAGATACCGCATGGAGCTTCGGCATATCCGCTATTTTCTGGCGGTCGCGGAGGAAGGCAATTTTACGCGGGCCGCAACGAAACTCGGCATCGGCCAGCCGCCGCTCAGCCAGCAGATCCGCGATCTCGAAACGGAAATAGGCGCGGCCCTGTTTCACCGCGTGCCGCATGGCGCGGAATTGACGGCGGCGGGCGAGGCGTTTCTCGGTGAAGCCAAGGCGTCACTCGCTTTTGCCGAGAAGGCGAAACTTGCCGCCCAGCGTGCCAATCGCGGCGAGACGGGCAAGCTGGCGCTCGGCTTTACAGCCTCCTCCGCGTTCAATCCGGTTGTCAGCGCGACGATCAGGCGGTTTCGCGCGCGGTGGCCGGAAGTACGACTGTCTCTGACGGAGATGAATACGTTGGCACTGATGGAGAAACTCAATCGCGGCGAATTGGATGCGACCTTCATGCGCCCGAGCCTCGACGATCCGCCGGGCGTGCGCCTGAAACGTCTCGATGACGAGCCGATGGTGGTTGCCCTGCCCGCAAACCATCCGCTGGCGAAGTCCGAGCGCCTGTCCCTGGCACTGCTGTCAAATGAGCCGTTCATTCTCTTCCCGCGGCTGGTTGGCCTCAGCCTCTTCGACGATGTCGTGCTCGCCTGCAGGAAGGCGGGTTTCGAGCTGACGGTGGCACAGGAAGCGCCGCAGATTTCCTCTGTCGTCAATCTGGTTGCGGCAGAGCTCGGAGTGTCGATCGTTCCGGCATCGATCGCACAGATCAGGCTCGATGGCGTCGCCTACCGGCAAATCGACGGGCCGCCTGCGGTCGCGCGGCTGGCCCTCGCGGTGCTGAAGACGCAACGCTCGCCGGTGACGGAAAATCTGATGAGCCTGCTTTGACTTAGCCTGAAAGATCCCAATAAGGCGGATCGCCGAAGGCATTTTTCAGGTGATCGGCTAGGGCGCGGAGTTTGGCGGAAGGGTTGCGGCCTTGCGCATGTGCCATGTAGATGGACTCGGCTTCGGGCCGGTAGCCGACATCAATCTCGACGAGCTTGCCGTCGCGGATTGCCGGACCTGCAATGAAGGTCGGCAGCAGCGCGATCCCGAGACCAGCAATTGCCGCATCGCGAAGCATGTCGCCATTGTTGATACCCATCGCCAGCTTCGCACGCACGACGATTGCACCCGTCGGGGTCTGAAAGCGCCAGTCTGCGATGCCACGATTGGTGTAGAACAGGCCTCGATGAGCATCGAGATCGGCTAATGTCGTCGGCGTCCCGTGGCGGTCGAGATAGGCTGGCGAAGCCGTCAGCACACGGCGGCTGCGCGAGAGCTTCCAGACCACCAGGCGCGAATCGGCGATCGGCCCATGGCGGATAATGGCGTCGTAGCCTTCCGACGAAGCGTCCACACGGCGGTCATCAATGTCCAGCGTCAGCGCGATTTCGGGGTGCTTTGCCAAAAACGGATAGAGGGCCGGACCAAGATGCATGCGACCGAAGGTGACGGGTGCTGCAATTCGCAAGGGACCGGCGAGCGTACCGCGGCGCTCGGCCATGTCGGCTGCGGCCCCCTCTATCTCATGCACGATCCGAAGTGCACGCTCCATAAAGGCCGTGCCGTCCTCCGTCAGCGTCAACTTTCGTGTTGTGCGGTGAAGCAGCATGCCGCCGAGCGTCTTTTCCAGATCCGCCAGTCTTTCGCTGACAACGGATTTCGATATGCGGAGGCGCCTAGCAGCCTCGCTCACGGAACCTGATTCCACCACTGCGACGAAAGCCACTATCCCTTCGATCTTGATCATCGTTCGTTCGGTATTTCCGAATTCGAGTTCCATCATCTGAAGACTAATCCGAACGCATGGAAAATGCCATCTTGTCGAACGGGGCCGCAGAGGCTGTCCCTCCCAACCAGGAGATGGAACAATGAATCGCTTGAACAACAAAGTCGCAATCGTCACCGGCGCAAGCTCCGGCATCGGCCGTTCGACGGCAAAGCTTTTCGCCGCTGAAGGCGCCAAGGTCGTCGTCGGCGCCCGCCGCCAGGCAGAACTCGACAGCCTCGCCGCGGAAATCAAGCGGGCCGGCGGCGAAGCCGTAGCTGTCATTGGCGACGTGCGCTCGGAAGACTATCAGAAGGCACTTGTCGCTGCCGCGATCCGATATTACGGCAAGCTTGACATCGCCTTCAACAATGCCGGTATGCTCGGCGAAGCTGGTCCGAGCACGGGCGTTTCCGAGGCAGGCTTCAGCCAAGCTCTGGCGGTCAACCTCACCGCCTCTTTCCTCGCCGCCAAACACCAGATCGCGGAAATGGCGAAACGCGGCGGCGGTTCGGTGATCTTCACGTCCACCTTCGTCGGCTACAGCTTCGCTTTCCCGGGCGTCGCCGCCTATGCCGCCAGCAAGTCCGGCCTGATCGGCCTGACGCAGGCGCTTGCCGCCGAATTCGGCGCGCAGAATGTCCGCGTCAATGCCATCCTGCCCGGTGCAGTCGATACCGACATGTATCGCGAGATGAACGATACGCCGGACAAACAGGGCTTCATCACCAACCTGCACGCACTGAAGCGCGTCGCAACGCCGGAAGAGATCGCCCGCTCCGTCCTCTACCTCGCCTCCGACGACTCGAGCTTCGTAACAGGCACGGCTTCGCTGCTCGACGGCGGCGCTTCAATCACGCGCACCTAGCCGCAACGCGATCATCTTCGCCAACTTCGCCGACCACTCCGTCGCCTGGTGGCGGCTCGCCATACCGCTGATCTTGATCGGCCTCGGCATCTGTTGGATGAATGTCTCGATCTTTTCCGACGTCTTGTCTGGGCGCTAGCGATGCGCCTTGCGGGCGCTTGGCTTGCGAGGCTACTCTGGACGATCGCATCAAAACGGCTGCCGCTTGCGCTTGCCGCACAGTTGATCGTTCGCAGAAACGGTCTTTGGCCTGTTTTTCGAGAAACGCCTGCCGACGGTCGCGGAAGCAGGCGGCTCCATTCTCCAACTCGGCGGCGTCTGGCTTGCGATTGCGATCTTCACCGCGAATGGTCGCAGAGTACTGCGGTGATTGCATGTTATCCGCCAAAGGCTTAGGGTCGGCAGTGGTCAACAAGGCGACGGATAGAAGGCCATGGCTCTCAAAGGCAAACGCATCCTGCTCATCATTTCCGGCGGCATCGCGGCCTACAAGAGCCTCGACCTGATCCGGCGCCTGCGCGAGTACGGTGCTTCGGTGCGTCCGGTGATGACGAAGGGCGCGCAGGAATTCGTGACGCCGCTTGCTGTCGGCGCTCTTGCCGCAGACCACGTCTTCACCGATCTCTTTTCGCGGCAGGACGAACAGGATGTGGGCCATGTCCGGCTTGCTCGCGACTGCGACCTCATCCTGATCGCACCAGCAACGGCCGATCTGATGGCCAAGATGGCAAACGGTTTCGCGGATGACCTGGCCTCGACCGTTTTGCTCGCGACGAACAGGCCGGTTCTTGCCGCGCCGGCGATGAACCCGAAGATGTGGTCGCACGCGGCGACGAAACGGAATTTCGACATCCTGAAAGGTGACGGTATCCGTTTCGTCGGCCCGATGGCAGGCGAGATGGCGGAGAGCAAGGAGGCAGGGATCGGCCGCATGGCCGAGCCGCTGGAGATCGTTGCCGCCGCCGAAGCGTTACTTGACGACGGGCCGAAGCCGCTTGCCGGACGCAAGGCGATCGTCACCTCGGGACCGACCCACGAACCAATCGACCCCGTGCGCTACATCGCCAATCGTTCTTCCGGCAGGCAGGGGCATGCGATTGCCGCAGCACTTGCCAAGCTCGGTGCGGATGTCGCACTCATCTCCGGACCGGTGGCAATTGCCGATCCCGTCGGCGTCAGGACGATCCATGTCGAGCGCGCCGAAGAAATGCGCGATGCGGTGCTCGCTGCGCTGCCGGCCGATATTGCCGTCATGGTGGCAGCGGTAGCCGACTGGCGCGTGGCCTCTGCCGCCGATCAGAAGATCAAGAAGCATCCAGGCGAATCCATCCCGACGCTGGCGCTGACCGAAAACCCGGACATCCTGAAGGCGGTCGGCCACCACACGATGCGGCCGAGGCTGGTGATCGGCTTTGCGGCCGAGACGCAGGATGTCGAAAACAACGCCAAGGCGAAGCTCGAGCGCAAGGGCGCCGACCTGATCGTTGCGAACGACGTCTCGCCGGCGACGGGCGTCATGGGTGGCACGCGCAACAGCGTGAAACTGATTAGCCGAAGCGGCGTCGAGCAATGGCCCGATCTCGGCAAGGAAGAGGTTGCGGAAAAGCTGGCGGCGCTGATCGCCGAACGCTTCAGGCAGGGATAGCGATACCCGCCGCTGCGCTGATACGCTTTTCCGGCTTGAAGGCGGCGACCTCGATGCCGTTCTCGCCAATCGTGACGGCGCTGCCGTCCGGTATCTCGGCCCATGCATCGATGTCGTCGTTCAACGGCTCGGAAACAAGGCAATGTCCCTGGCGCATCGGTGAGGCATAAAGTGTCGGCGCCTTTCGATCGGTCGCATAACGAATGCCGAAGAGCGAGCGACCGTCGGAAAACGCGGCGGTGAAACGCACATGGGCGTGGCCCAGGATGTTTTCAGCAAGCCCTTCGACGAAGCTTACCATCTCCGCCATCGCGGTAAGCGGCGCCCGGCACAGACCGAATTGCAGGGCGAGCAGGAACATCAGCTCGGAATCGGTCGTGCCGCTGCGGACGTTGAAGAGCTCGTCATCGAGCATTGCCTCCATGGAACGGCGCAGGCGCTCGAAGCCGCCGATCTGGCCGTTGTGCATGAAAGACCAATTCCCATGCGTAAACGGATGACAATTGTCGCGCCGTGTGCCGCCGCCGGTGGCTGCGCGCACATGGGCCAGGAAAAGCGGCGAGCGGATTTGGCGCGCCAGGCTCTTCAAATTGCAGTCGGACCATGCGGGAAGGATATCGCGGTAGCGGCCCGGCTCCGGCCGGTCGCCGTACCAGGCAATACCGAACCCATCGCCGTTTGTTGCGGTCTTGGCGCGGGTGGCGCAATGGGATTGTTCGATGAGCGAGTGGGCGGGCGAGGAAACCAGCTCCTCGAGATAGAGGGGGTCTCCACGATAGGCTGCCCAGCGACACATGCTTTTCTGACTCCGTAACCCGTCGTCCTGGCGACGGGACTGGTTGGAAATGCCCGATCGATTGTCGAGCGCGATGGTGAATAAAAACTTAACGATTACAAATTTTGCAAGGCGGCATGCGGGTTGGAAACACTTCAGGCGATCACATTCGTTGAGCACGCATCTTCTTTTGTGAACATTGCCTCTTGGCTGTGTCACAGCCGTCATCGCAAGGATTTCTCTTGCATCATCGAAATTTTTCCTTACCTTTTAAGCATCAGCAACAGAACGAAAGGAAGGTGATCCAATGTCTAGTGAGATTTCGGACCTCGTAACAGGCATGGGAGAGGTGACGAAAGCGAGGCAGCCCTCGCTCTAATCCCCGCCTTCCTGGGGCCGCTTTGACGGTCCAGGCCAGCTACAGGCCAAACTCATGGAAAGGGTCGCTGAGGCGGCCCTTTTTTATTTTTGCAGAATCTCTTTGACGGCAACCGAGCCATGTCATATTCATAAAGTCATCAGATGACTTTATGAATATGACATGCAGCCGCTCAACAAGACAAATCTGGCCGAGACCGCGATTGAAGCGATCCGCGGCGAAATCCTCGCAAAGCGATGGAGTGTCGGCGACAAGCTGCCGAACGAAGCCGCTCTTTCCGCCTCGCTGGCAGTCAGCCGGGGCACGATCCGCGAGGCCGTGCGCGTGCTTGTCTCTCAGGGCCTGCTCGAAACGCGACAAGGCTCCGGAACCTACGTCCTTTCGACGAGGGATGCCAGTCGACCACTGACGATGGCCCGGCGGGCAAGTCTGCGCGATCAGTTCGAAGCGCGCTGCGCCCTGGACGTCGAGGCAGCCCGCCTCGCCTCGTTGCGGCAGACGCCGGAAATTATAACTCTGCTGCGCGACCTGCTGGCCAAGCGCGGCAATTACGAAGGGGGCGACAAGGGGGCCTTCGTCGAGCGCGATCTTGCCTTTCACAAAGCGATCATCGCTGCCGCCGGCAACCGGGCGATGATCGAGATCTATGACTTCTTCTCGGCCTCGATTGCCGAAACCATCGAGGCAACGCTCGGACAGGATATTCCCGAGCCCGACATGAAAGCGCACGCCGATATCATCGATGCCATCGAGAGCGGTCACCCCGCAAGAGCGGATGCCGCCGTACGCCGCTTCATGAAGCCGGTGTTTGCCGCCCTTGAACGGATGATTCTCTCGTGACCACCCCCATTTCTGATGCAGCCGAGGCTCTCGAGGCTATCGACGAGCAGTTGATCGATGCCGAGGCAGACAGTATTCCCGCACCGCAGGCTCCGGCACAGTCGACCGTGGCAAGCCGTCTCATTCTCGGTGTCAGCCTCGTCCTCATCGCCTTCAACCTTCGCCCCGTGTTTTCGAGCGCATCCGCGCTGCTGCCGGAAATTCGCGCGGGGCTTGGCCTGTCAGCCCTCGGCGCGAGCCTGCTGACTACGCTTCCCGTCGTTTGCCTGGGTGCTTTTTCGCCGCTCGCGCCAAAGCTGGCACAGCGATTGGGTGCCGAGCGAACGCTCCTCGGCGTGCTCGTGCTGCTGGCACTCGGCACGGCCATGCGCGGGCTATCCTCGGTTCCGCTTCTCTTTCTCGGAACCGCGCTTGCTGGCGCTTGTATCGCCGTCGGAAACGTCCTGCTTCCTGGCTTGGTCAAGCGCGACTTCGCCGATCGCACAGCGCTGATGACCGGATGCTATACGATGGCGCTCTGCGCCGGCGCAGCGAGCGCTGCCGGTTTCACACTGCCGATCGAGCACTCGCTCGACGGATCGCTGGAGGGCGCTCTTGCCGCCTGGGCATTGCCCGCCTTCGTCGTCGCCTTGATCTGGCTTCCGCAGGTTCTGAGAATTCCGGCTCGGACGCGGCGAAGCGGCTTCCGGGTCGAGGGCCTCTGGCGGGACCGGCTTGCCTGGCAGGTCACCCTTTTCATGGGCCTTCAATCAGCGCTCGCCTATTGCGTCTTCGGCTGGCTCGTGCCGATCCTGCGCGAGCGCGGCCTCGACGGCGTGACTGCCGGCGCCATCGTTTCGGTATCAGTCATGGTGCAGGCCGCCGCCTGCCTCGTGGCACCGCAGATTGCCGTACGCGGCAAAGACCAGCGGCTGATCAACGCTGCTTTGTGCGTCATTGCCGTGGCGGCCCTGCTTGGCCTGCTCTTCGCGCCGCTTTCGACCGTCTGGCTTTGGGCAGTGCTGCAGGGAATAGGACAAGGCGGCCTGATTGCTGTGGCAATGACAACGATCGTGCTGCGCTCGCGCGATCCGCATGTCGCAGCTCACCTATCCGGCATGGCGCAATGCGTCGGCTATCTGCTGGCCGCTGTCGGACCGCTGATCGTCGGGCTCATTCGCGGCACAACCGGAAGCTTTGCCTGGTGCGCAGTACTCTTCGTTCTGCTCGGATTTGGAGCCGCGCTCAACGGCTGGAATGCAGGACGTGCGCTGCACGTCAAGGCGCGCGAGACCAAGAAGCCCTAAGCGTCTTTCCTCACCTGCGCATCACCATCTCTTGATACCTCTGCGAGATGGCCGATGTTACGCTATCTATGATCGCGTTCCATCGCCCAGGAGGAAAGAGTGTCGTTCCGATCTGCCGCCATCCTGTTCGCGCTGCTGGCTCTCGCCGCACCTGCCGTCTCGAATGCCCAGGAACGGCCCGGCGTGTTGAAGCTGTTGCCGTCCGATTCCGTGACCCAGCATGAAAAAAATATCGGCGGCCGCAGGTTCGCCTATACGGCGACGGCGGGCACGCTCGATCTCTTCGGGCAGGACGGCGCTCGGACCGGCGCGATATTCTACACCGCCTATACCGCCAAGGGGGGTGCGGCCAACCGGCCGATTACCTTCGCTTTCAACGGCGGTCCGGGCGCGGCTTCCGCATTTTTGCACCTTGGGCTCGTCGGGCCGCGCATATTGGATTTCGGTCCGCAGGCCCGGGACGGCGCAAATGCGAAGCTCGTCGACAATCCGCAGAGCTGGCTCGATTTCACCGATCTCGTGCTGATCGATCCGATCGGCACAGGATGGAGTCGCACGGCGAAAGCCGACGACGCTTCGAACTACTACAACGTCAACGCCGATGCGCAGAGCATTGCAAAGGCGATCGCGCTTTATGTCGCGCACAAAAATCGCTCTGGCTCACCAAAATATCTTCTCGGCGAAAGCTACGGCGGTTTCCGTGCCGCAAAGGTCGCCGCTGCCCTTCGGCAAAGCCAAGGCATCATCATCGCCGGCGCGGTCATGCTGTCGCCGTTGCTTGAGGGCCAGCTGATGTTCAATGCAGACCGGTTTGCGCTTGGGGCTGCTCTCGAGTTCCCGTCCCTCGCCGCCGCTGAAGCCGAGCGCCGCAAGACCTTCGACGAAAATGCGCAGCGAGACGCGGAGAAGTTCGCGCTCGGCGAATATCTGACGACCTTGGCGGGACCAGCTCCGGCGGGGGACGCTGCGAAGGCATTCTATGGCAAGGTCTCGACGATGACCGGCATTCCCGAAGACGTCGTCGCCCGAAACCGCGGCTTCCTGGGCAATGCCTTTGCCAAGAATTCCGCCAAGCAGCAGGGCGAGGTGATGAGCCCCTACGATGCCTCGTTCGCAACGCCCGACCCTTATCCGGAGTCAGATTCCGATCGTGGCGATGATGCGGTCCTCGACGGCTTTACCCGTGCTTATGGCGGCGCTTTTGCCGATTACGCACGCAACGAGCTCGGCTTCAGGACCGAGATGACCTATACGCTACTCGAAAGCGACGTCAGCCGTCAGTGGGAATGGGGCGGTGGACACGGCAGCGGCTCACGGCTGCAGGCGAGCATAACGGACGATATCCGCGAATTGCTGGGTTCCAATCCAAGCTTTCATTTGCTGATCGCACATGGCTACAGCGATATCGTTACGCCCTATGGGGTCAGCCGTTATGTCGTGGACCATCTGCCTGAGAGCCTGACGCGAGGCCGTGTAAGCCTGGACGTCTATCGCGGCGGCCATATGTTCTACACCAATGCGCAGGCGCGGGCCGCTTTTACCGCTGATGCCAAGGCCTTCTATGGTCAGCATCCGGCGGCGCAGATAGCCGAATGAGGAGCAGATGCACGTTACCGGTGGATGCCATTGCGGCGCGATTGCCTATGAGGCCGAGATCGATCCGGAGCGCGTCAGCATCTGTCATTGCACGGATTGCCAACGGCTGACGGGGACGGCCTATCGCGTCAGCACGGTTGCGCGACAGGAAGATTTCCGGCTTCTTCGCGGTACGCCGAAAACCTACGTCAAGCAGGGCGAAAGCGGAGCATACAGCCGGCAATTCTTCTGTCCTGATTGCGGCTCGCATCTCTATCGCATGGGAGAGGACACCGCCTTCGTCGGCATCCGCGTCGGCACGATCAATGAGCGGGCCGAACTGCCGCCGCGCAAGCAGATCTGGTGCCGCTCCGCGCTGCCCTGGACCGGCAATATCGAAGCCCTGCCCCGCTTCGAAACAGAAAGTTAGGGTTGCCTGAAGCGGGGCCTGACATAGATAGAGCCTCATGTCATACCAGAAGCAGTCTCTCAGCGCCTCGAAACCGGATGCGGTTTCAGGGGAAGACTCTATTCTCGCTGTTCTCTCCGCCGAGCCGGAAAAATGGGCTCTCTTCATGGATATCGATGGGACCTTGCTCGAGTTGGCCGAGACGCCCGACGACATCGTCGTTCCACCGTCGCTGCCGGCAAATCTCGACGCCTTGGCGACAAGGCTCGGAGGTGCGCTGGCCCTCGTGACCGGCCGGGGGCTCGACTATGCCGACCAGCTTTTTTCGCCGTTCCACTTTCCGATCGCCGGACTTCACGGTGCCGAGCGGCGCGACCCGGACGGACGCCTGCGCAAAGCCGAAGTAACAGCGCAATTCGAGCGGCTGAAGGCGGATCTCGCCGCCGAGACTGCAGGTTGGGCGGGGGTTCTGATCGAGGATAAGGGAGCAGCGGTCGCCGCACATTATCGGCTTGCCCCGGACAGGGAGCTCGAACTCGAACCATTGATGGAACAGGCGCTTAGTCGAGCCGGACCGAACTGGACGATCCAGCACGGCAAGATGGTGATCGAAATTCGCCCGGCCAGCGCCGACAAGGGCAACGCGGTCGAAGCCTTTCTCGCACATCCGGTCTTTGCCGGAAGACGCGCCATTGCGATCGGGGACGATGTGACCGACGAAGCGATGTTTCGCACGGTCAACCGGCTTGGCGGCCATTCGATCCGCGTCGGGCCGCTTTCGCCTGCGAGCGAAGCGCGCGGCTCCATCCCTTCTGCCGAAGCTCTGCGCGGCATCATCGAGACATTGGCCTCGTGAAGATTTGAGCACCCGACGTATTTTATTGCATGAAAGGAACTGGCATGAGCCGTCTCGTCATTGTTTCCAATCGCGTGCCCGTTCCCGACAAGGGCGGCATTGCGCCCGCCGGCGGACTGGCCGTCGCCCTGAAGGCAGCCCTTGAAGAGCGCGGCGGCATATGGATGGGCTGGTCGGGAAAATCGAGCGGCGAACATGAGCCGCAGCCGCTTGCACGGCTGCAGCAAGGCAACATCACCTATGCACTGACGGATCTGACCGATACCGATGTGGAAGAATACTATCACGGCTTTGCCAACCGCGTTCTCTGGCCGATCTGCCACTACCGTCTGGATCTTGCGGAATACGGCCGCAAGGAGATGGCCGGCTATTTCCGCGTCAACCGTTTTTTCGCTCATCGGCTGGCGCCGCTGATCGAACCCGATGACCTCATCTGGGTGCACGACTACCACCTGATCCCGCTCGCCGCGGAACTGCGTCAAATGGGCCTGAAGAACCGCATCGGCTTCTTCCTCCATATTCCATGGCCGCCTGCGGACGTGCTCTTCACAATGCCGGTTCACGAGCAGATCATGCGCGGCCTCTCGCACTACGATGTTGTCGGCTTTCAGACGGATCACGACCTTGAGAATTTCGCCGGTTGTCTCAGACGGGAAGGCATCGGCGACGAACTCGGCGAAGGCCGCTACAGCTCCCATGGTCGGACTTTCAAGGGCGGCGCCTATGCGATCAGCATCGAGACTGCAGCCTTTGCCGAATTCGCCCAAAGGGCCGCGAGCAACAGCATGGTCAAAAAAGCGCGTCTAAGCATCGAGGGCCGCAGCCTGATCATCGGCGTCGACCGCCTGGATTATTCCAAGGGAATCACGCAGCGCATCGACGCTTTCGAGCGCTTCATCCTGGCCAATCCGGCACAGCAGGGGCGCGTCACCTATCTGCAGATCACCCCGAAGTCCCGCTCCGAAGTGCCTGAATACGAAGCCATGCAACGCACCGTGGCCGAGCAGGCCGGCAGGGTGAACGGCGCTCTTAGCGCCGTCGATTGGGTGCCGATACGCTATATCAACCGATCCGTGGGACGCCACATTCTTGCGGGGCTCTACCGGCTCGGCAAAGTCGGTTTGGTGACCCCGCTCCGGGACGGGATGAACCTTGTCGCCAAGGAATATGTAGCCGCGCAAAACCCGGACGATCCGGGCGTGCTCGTGCTTTCGCGCTTCGCCGGTGCTGCCCGCGAGCTGAAAGGCTCCCTGCTGGTCAACCCCTACGACATCGAGGGTACGGCAAACGCGATGGCGAGGGCGCTCAGCATGCCGCTGGAAGAGCGGAAAGAGCGCTGGCAGATGATGATGGACCATTTGCTGGAACACGATGTGTCGCGCTGGTGCCGGGACTTTCTCAAAGATCTTGCGCCTTGAGCGCGTCTATGCCGGCCTCGGAGATCAGCCAGGCGGCAAGCCGATCAGTCTCCGCACTCTGCGCTTTCGGCGGCAAAAGCCAGTAGCCGCGGTCCGTGGCCTCCAACATCGGCCCGGCTGTAACCAGCATACGCGACGAGAGCAGCGAATCGACCAGACCCATCCAGCCGATCGCCAGCCCCTGCTCGCCGATCGCCGCCTGGACGACAAGCGAATATGTGTTGAAACTGAGCTCGCCCTGCCCTACGGCCGCATCACGATTGATGCCGAGCTCGGCGAGGTAGCTCTTCCAATCGAACCACGGCGACGGTGCGCGCGTATCGAGATGCAGAAGACGCGCGCTGGCAATCTCGAACGGATCGAAAAAGGGGCCGTTTCGATCCAGAAAGCCTTGGGTGCAAATCGGGACGACCCTTTCTGGCAGAAGGAGCGTCGCGTTGCTGCCGAATTCCTGCCGCGTTCCGAAGACGACGGCAATGTCGCCATCCGGCGGGCCGTGCTCCATGCGCTGTGTCGCGACGATCTGGATGTCCATTTCGGGATAAAGCAGGCGGAAGCTATGCATACGTGGGATCAGCCAGAGCGATGAGAAGGCGTAATCCGTCCTCAGCCTGATCGCCGGACGTTCGGATTGGCTGCGGAAACTGCGCACCAGCATGTCGATATCGTCAACCGCGCGAGAAGTAACGTCGAAAAGCCTGCGGCCCTCCGCTGTCAATTCGACACCGCGGTGCTGTCGCTGAAGGAGGCTGACGCCCAGGTGCTCTTCCAGGCGGCGGATCTGATAGCTGACAGCAGGCTGGGTCAGGCCGAGCGTTCCGGCCGCAGACGAGAGACTGCCCATTTTCCCCACCGCGGCAAATACGCGAACCCATCCAAGGTCAATTGGTCGCTCTGCCATAAGAAATCCTTTGATTACCTATTGAAAAAAGCCAGCTTCACAAGGGGAACTAACCTGGTGTTCAATAAATTGCTCGAATAACAGGGGAACCGCAATGGAAAGAATTCGCCCATGAACCGGTTCGCTGCCAGCCTCCTCTTCTCTCTCCTTGCTGGTGCCGCTCCAGCTGCATGGCTGAAGGCAAATCCAAAGACCATCGATCCGTGGCTCCTTGGCGTCACCACGCTTACGGGGAAGCCTGCTGCTGATGCCGTGAAAAGCTCGCTCGGTCTCTAATTTCCAAGGATAAACACCACATGGCGCGCCCGAATATCCTCATTCTCATGGTCGACCAGTTCAACGGAACGCTGTTTCCGGACGGACCGGCCGAATTTCTTCACGCGCCGCATCTGAAGGCATTGGCGGAGCGTTCCGTGCGTTTCGCCAACACCTATACGGCAAGCCCGCTCTGCGCTCCGGCGCGAGCCTCCTTCATGTCGGGCCAACTCCCCAGCCGGACACGCGTCTATGACAATGCCGCCGAATTTGCCTCCGATATCCCGACTTACGCGCACCATCTGCGGGCCGCCGGATATCAGACAGCGCTTTCCGGCAAGATGCATTTCGTCGGGCCAGATCAACTTCACGGCTTCGAGGAGCGGCTGACGACCGATATCTATCCCGCCGATTTCGGCTGGACGCCCGACTATACGAAACCCGGAGAGCGCATCGACTGGTGGTATCACAACCTCGGTTCGGTCACCGGCGCCGGCGTCGCCGAAATCACCAACCAGATGGAATATGACGACGAGGTCGCCTACCACGCGACCCGCAAACTCTACGATCTTTCGCGCCGGCAGGACGAGCGTCCATGGTGTCTGACCGTCAGCTTCACGCACCCGCATGACCCTTACGTGGCACGGCGGAAATTTTTTGATCTCTACGAAGACTGCCCGGCGCTCGACCCCGAGATCGGACCAATCCCGTTCGATGAGCTCGATCCGCATTCGCAGCGCCTGCTCAAGGCCTGCGACTACAAGGCTTTCGACATTACGCCCGAACACATCCGCCGGGCGCGCAGGGGCTACTTCGCGAGTATCTCTTATGTGGACGAGAAAATCGGTGAGATTCTCGACGTGCTCGAGCGCGGACGGATGGCGGATAACACCATCATCCTGTTTGTCTCCGACCACGGTGACATGCTCGGCGAACGCGGGCTGTGGTTCAAGATGTGCTTCTTCGACGGTTCGGCGCGGGTACCGCTGATGATTGCCGCACCCGGCTGGAAGGCAGCGCGAATCGATCAGCCGGTTTCAACGCTGGACGTGACGCCAACGCTGGCGGGACTTGCCGGTCTCGACATAAGTTCGCTCAAGAAATGGACCGACGGCGAGGATCTGGCCCCCCTCGCCACGGGCACCGGCAGTCGCGGCCCGGTGCCGATGGAATATGCTGCGGAAGGCTCGATCGCGCCGCTCGTCTGCCTGCGCGACAGGCGCTACAAGCTGTCGCTCTGCGAAAAAGACCCGCCGATGCTCTTTGACCTCGATGCCGATCCGCACGAGCTCAAGAACCTTGCTACGGACCCGGCCCATACCGCGACGCTCACGGCATTGACCCAACAGGCAAATAGGCGCTGGGACCTCGCACACTACGACCAATCCGTGCGGGAAAGTCAGGCACGCCGCTGGGTCGTTTATGCAGCGCTGCGCAATGGCGCCTATTATCCCTGGGACTACCAGCCGCTGCAAAAGGCCTCGGAACGCTATATGCGCAACCACATGGACCTTAACGTTCTGGAAGAGAACCAGCGATATCCGCGCGGGGAGTGACCCGCGCGGATAATTTTGCAAGGCATCAGGCTGCGTTTTTCAGATAGCCGAGCGCTTCCTCTAGCGTGACATGGCCACGAAAGCCACCTGTGCTTTCAGCCGGTTCTTCGTGTTCGATCGCCAGGGCAAAGCGCACTGCTGAATTTTCCTGCAGCCTTTCATAGAGGCTGTTGAGTGCCGGGAATTGCTTGCGATCCACGACATTATGGAAGTCGTTCCAGCGTGCGATGCCGGCGAAATATGCGTCGGCAAGGCTCGGTCCTTTGCCAAGCAGCCACTTGCGCCCGCCAAGAAGTTGCTCGAGTTCCGTATGGACCTTCTCGACCTTGGCAACGCCATAAGCGGTCAGCGCCTTCCTGGCATCCGGCTCCAGCTCATGCTCGATCGTGTACCAGAGCGAGCTGAATGCGTTGAAAAAGCTGGTGTTGAGATAGGCGAGCATCTGGTTCAGCCTATCAAACTCGGCGCTGCCCTGTGCAAAGCCGAGACCGTTGCGGATGTGGCCGGAAGCGATGTGGTTGAGGATTGCCATGCTCTCGCTGATGATCCGGCCATCGCCAAGCATGAGCGAAGGTGTTTCGCCGATCGCGTTGATCCGCCCATAGCCTTCGCTCGAGACGACTTCCGGCATCTCGATCCGGCACAAACGATAGGGCTCGCCTGACCATTCGAGTGCGACGATGGAGGCAAAAGAGCAGCCTTCCGGCACGCCGTAAAACAAAATCGGAGACATTCCTCGTTCCTTTCGAGATTGAACTGAATTCACGATCAGAATATCGTTTTGTGGACGATCGACGAACAGCTGCTCAAAATGCACATCAAAGTCTACAAGTATGGAAGATTGAGTTGAACTCCTTTAATCTCAACGATCTCAACCTTTTCGTTCACGCAGTCGAAGGCGGCAGCTTCACGGCCGCTGGACGGCGCCTCGGCGTTCCCAAATCCACGGTGAGCAAGCGGGTTGCGGAACTGGAGGCGAAGCTGGGCGCGCGACTGATCCAACGCACCTCGCGCAGCTTTTCACTCACGGATCTGGGACGCGATTTCTTCGAGCACGCGCAGGCGTCAGTCATCGAAGCGGAGATGGCGGAAAGCATTGTCCGGTCACGCCTCGGCGAGCCGAACGGCACCGTGCGCATCACGGCCTCGGTGCCGGCTTCGCAGTTCATGCTGGCCGAGCATCTGCCGGACCTGGCGGTCCGATATCCGAAGCTTAAGGTCTTTCTGCATGTCACCGATCGCTTCGTCGATATCGTACAAGAGGGCTTCGATATTGCATTGCGCAGCCATCAGCTGCCGCTTGCCGATTCAAGCCTCGTGCAGCGTAAATTGGCAGAGCATGAATTTCTTCTCGTCGCCGCGCCATCCTATGTCGACAGGCACGGGGCTCCACAAAGGCCGGAGGATCTCGTGGCACATGCTGCCGTCATGCCCAGCCTCACCGAGACGGCATGGCGGCTTTTCTCCGCCGCAGGGGACGAAACGCTGGTCAAGCCACCGCCGGTGATGGCGGCTGACGAACCTTTCGTCCTTCTGAGGGCCGCGGCGGCGGGAATGGGAATCACCATTCTTCCGACTTCCGTCTGCCGAGAGGCCATAGAGCAAGGGCGATTGATCCGTATCCTGCCAGAATGGACGGCGGGCAACATCACGACAACGGTGCTCCTGCCGCACCGGCGCGGCCAACTGCCATCAGTGCGCGCCGTGGTGGATTTCATAAGCGAGCGGCTGGGGCAGCCGTGACCCCTCCGATCATATGTGTGCAAAAAGCCCCTGCTTCAGCGCCGCGATGCGGTCGTCATTGCGCCGATAAAAGATCCATTGCTTTATACGTTTTGCGTGTAGCAGCTCCGCCTGCACCAATATACGCATATGTTCGCTAAGCGTTGCCGGAGTTATTCCCAGCTTTTCGGCGATGAGCACGGCGCAGACACCGTCGTCCTCTAGGTCGCCATCCACCTGAGGCGAAAAATGCTTCCGCGGCTCTTTCAACCATTCAAGGATGACGAGGCGTCGTTCATTGGCGAAGGCTTTCAGAATATCTACATCTTGCATTTCGTCATTTTGCCAAGTAACGAAATATTGTCAATCCATGGAGAGCCTGCATGCCGATCGCCCTTTCTGCCGAACGCATTGCCGAAATCGAAGGACTGATCCGCCCACATATCCGTCGCACACCCGTAATGTGCGTCGACATGCAGGATTTCGGCGGAGCGGCCATCAAGGTCGATCTCAAGCTCGAATGCCTGCAGCATTCCGGCTCCTTCAAGGCACGCGGCGCCTTTTCCCACCTCCTTACGCGGGAGGTGCCTAAAGCCGGCATCGTGGCAGCCTCCGGCGGCAACCACGGCGCGGCCGTTGCCTATGCCGCATCGCGGCTTGGCGTGCCGGCTACCATCTTCGTGCCGAGCGTCACCTCGCCTGCCAAGGCTGAGAAAATCCACGCCTACGGTGCCAATCTGGTCATCGGCGGAGAGCGTTATGCCGATGCGCTCGCGGCGAGCCAGACCCATGAGCGGGCAAGCGGCGCGCTTGCCATACATGCCTATGACCAGGTGGAGACGCTGCTCGGTCAGGGAACACTCGGCAAGGAGATCGAGGAGGACATGCCGGACATCACCACGTTGCTGGTCGCGGTCGGCGGCGGCGGATTGGTCGGCGGCATCGCTGCCTGGTTTCGCGGCCGGGTGAAGATCGTGGCCGTGGAATCCGATGGAGCGCCGACCCTCTACGAGGCCTTCAGGGCGGGTAAACCAATGGATGCTCCGGCAGGTGGCATTGCGGCAGATTCGCTTGCCCCGAAACGGGTTGGTGAACTGATGTTTCCTCTCGCGCAGCAGTTCGTGCAGCCGCCGGTGCTGGTAACGGACGATGAAATCCGTGCTGCTCAGAACGCCCTATGGGAAGGGGCGAGGGTCGTTGCCGAGCCCGGAGGTGCAGCGGCATTCGCAGCCCTGCTTTCCGGTAAATATGTTCCGGAACGGAATGAACGCGTCTGCGTCTTGGTCTGCGGCGCCAACACGGCTGCCGTGAAATTCGACTGACTATTCCGACGGCAACGGCACAGAGGGCCACTCGGCCGTGACTTGCGCCTGTACCGGCCGCTCGAGATACGTGGAAAGCGCGACATAGCTGCGCGTGCCGCTGACGCCCGGCACGGAATGAATCTGGCCGAGGAGAAACTCGAGCGCCTGCGGATTTTCCAACCGCACCTTGAGGATCATGCTGGCATCCCCGGCGACCGAGTGCATCTCTTCCACCTCCGGAAACCGGCTGATCTGCATCAGCCGTTCGCTCTTGCCCCAACCCGCCGCCTCCACATGCACGAAGGCCAACAGCGGCTTGCCGACTGCTGTGCCATCAAGCCGGGCGACCACATCCCGGATGACACCGGACCGCTTCAGCCGCTTGACCCGTTCGTGCACCGACGGCGGAGAAAGCCCTACCCTGTCTCCCAGTACGGCATAGCTCTGACCCGCATCGGCGGCGAGAGCGGCTAATATCTTTCGGTCGAACGGATCGAGGGAGGCCCTGTGCCGCCGCTTTTGCCGAATGCCTTCTGTATTTTCCATCGGTTCCTACTCCTGCACTTTCCAGCCGAACTTTATTCGGCAAAATAGCTGAAAAGCCATATGAAATTCCAGAGGAGCAGAAATGGAAATGATCGTTCGCAATCCTCACGACGGCATCTACACAGCCACGTCTGATTACGTGCATGCCATGGAGGTGCGCCATCCTGACCGTCTTGTTTTCGTTAGCGGAACGATGGGCCTTGATGAGGCTGGCGCAGCCGGCGTCGATCTAGACTCACAACTCCAACTGATCTGGTCGAACCTCAGGCGAATTCTGGCAGAGACACAAATGACCGCAGACAACATCGTGCGGCTGACCAGCTACCTGCGCGATGCATCCTTTGCCGAGGCAAACCAGATTGCGCGGGTGGCGGCGCTCGGAGCGCGTCGGGTGCCCACAACAGCCATCGTCGTCGAAACGCTGCAGGAGGAGTGGCTGGTCGAAATCGAGATCATTGCCGCCGCGTAAGTGGAAATCACGCCGCCTTGGCGACGTGATACTCCTTGATTGGGACCATTTTGATTGCCGGATAGCGCTCCGCCTCGTAGCGCAGCGAGAAGCTGTCCTGCGCCAAGAACACTGGGTCGCCGTCGAGATCGCGGGCGATATCGCCGCGTTTGACCGTCAGGAACTTTTCGAGGTCCGCCGGCTGATCGGACGATATCCAGCGGCAGACTGAGAAGCGCGACATTTCGAAAGAGACCGGCAGGCCGTACTCCGCCTGCAGGCGCTCCTTCAACACATCGAGCTGCAGAGCCCCGACGACGCCGACGATCGCCGGCGAACCGTCTTCCGGGGAAAAGAGCTGCACGACCCCTTCTTCGGCCATCTGCTGCAGGGCCTCCTTCAGCTTCTTCGCCTTCATCGCGTCTTCAAGACGGACGCGACGGAGAATTTCCGGCGAGAAGTTAGGCACGCCCTGGAACACCAGCGCTTCGCCTTCCGTCAGCGTATCGCCGATGCGCAGCGTGCCGTGGTTCGGAATACCGACGACGTCGCCCGCATAGGCGGTATCGGCGAGCTGTCTTTGCGAGGCAAAGAAAAACTGCGGCGCTGTGAGACCCAGTTGCTTGCCCGTGCGCGCGAGGCGTGCCTTCATGCCGCGTTCCAGCTTGCCGGAGCAGATGCGGGCGAAGGCGATGCGGTCGCGGTGGTTGGGGTCCATATTGGCCTGGATCTTGAAGACGAAGGCCGTCATCTTGTCTTCGCTTGCATGCACCTTGCGGGTATCGGCTATCTGGTCGCGCGGCGGCGGGGCGAATTCACCGAGCGCGTTTATGAGATCGCGGACACCGTAATTGCGGAGCGCCGAGCCGAAGAAGACCGGCGTCATGTGACCCTCGAGGAAAGCCTTGCGGTCGAAGGGCCGGCAAGCCTCCATCGCCAGTTCCGTCTCGTCGATAAAGGCAACCCGCTCGTTTTCCGGCAACCGATCAGCGACGCTCTGAGGTCCGTTGACCGGTGTTGCTTCCACTTCGGTATCTGAACCGCGCACAGTGTTTGTGGCCAGGTGATATGAGCCACAGAAAGTTTTGGAGCGGCCGATTGGCCAGGTGATCGGCGCGGTGTCGAGCGCCAGTTTTTCCTCCACCTCATCCAGGATTTCGAACGGATCGCGGCTTTCGCGGTCCATCTTGTTGATGAAGGTGATGATCGGGATATCGCGCATGCGGCAGACTTCAAAGAGCTTCAGCGTACGCGGCTCGATGCCTTTGGCGGCGTCGATCACCATGACGGCAGCGTCGACAGCTGTCAGCGTGCGATAGGTGTCGTCCGCGAAGTCTTCGTGGCCGGGCGTGTCGAGAATGTTGAAGACGTTGTCGTCATATTCGAAGGTCATGACGGAGGTCACCACAGAGATGCCGCGCTCGCGCTCGATCTTCATCCAGTCCGACCGGGTCTGAATGCGATCCTTCTTCGCCTTGACTTCGCCGGCGAGCTGAATTGCGCCGCCGAACAGAAGCAGCTTTTCGGTGAGCGTGGTTTTGCCCGCGTCCGGGTGCGCGATAATAGCGAATGTGCGGCGGCGAGAAACCGCCTCGGCGAGACTTTCGGCCATGATGTGAATCCTGTGGAATTGCGGCGTATCTAGCGATTAAAGCCCGCCATTGCAATTGACCTTGGGCGTCCCGGCGCAAAGTAATGTCGCATGACCATTCACAATGACATCCGTCCGCAGCTCAACCTTGTCCGTTTGCCCAATGGCGAAGGTCTCGACCTGCCCTCCTATGAGACGAGCGGTGCTGCGGGCATGGACCTTCGGGCAGCCGTTGCCGAGAACGAGCCGATGACGCTCGCGCCCGGCAAGCGCGCGCTGGTGCCGACCGGCTTCATCTTCGAAATTCCCGATGGCTACGAAGCGCAAGTTCGGCCCCGTTCCGGCCTCGCTTTCAAGCACGGCATCACCTGCCTCAACACTCCCGGCACGATCGACAGCGACTACCGCGGCGAAGTGAAGGTGCTGCTCGTCAATCTCGGCGATGAGCCGTTCGGAATCACGCGCGGCATGCGCATCGCGCAGATGGTGATCGCGCCGGTCACTCAGGTGCGCGTTGCAGAGATCACAGAAAGCACGAGCACGGCACGCGGCGCCGGCGGCTTCGGCTCGACCGGCGTGTGAGCAAGTCGTTCGAAAGTGCCGGGCTGACCTTTCGTCAGGACTATTTCGACGATCCGGCAGCATGGGCAGCGCTTGTCTCTCTCCTCGACGATACATTCGGCATCGATATCGGGCCGCTTCAAGTGCTCGGTGGCCCGGATCCGACAAGCATGCCTTTCGGCTGGTTTGCCGCCGACGGCACGCTTGCCGCCAATCTATCCGCCTTTGCCATGCCACTCGTCGTCAACGGCCGTCAGATCAACGCGGCCGCCTTTCAATCCGGCGCGGTTCGCCCGCCATGGCGCAAACGCGGGCTTTACCGCGACGTGACCTGTAAGGCGCTTGAATGGTGCGAGAGTCGGCAGTTCGAGGCTATCGTGCTCTATACCGACAAGCCTTTGCTCTACGAACCCTACGGCTTCCGCAGCCTGCCGATGCACCGTTACTGCGGGGCAGCACCGAAACCACATTCCGCGACAAGACCTGCCCGACAGCTCGATCCATGGAATAAGGCCGATCTCGCTTTGCTGCAGGAGGCGCTGAAGACGCGGGCACCGGTTTCGGATGTGCTGGCTGTTTCGGGCAATGCGGCAATGTTTCTCGTAAATACCCAACTCGATCCCGAGATTCGTTTGAGCTGGCTCGATGCAGAGAAAGCCGCCATCGCGTGGAAAGCCGGAGGGGCTGGCCGCTTCAGCCTGCTCGACGTCGTCGCTACGGAAATTCCGCCGCTTGCCGTCATCCTTGGCAGACTCGGCGAAGGGCCTGAACACGTCGACGTCTTCTTTTCGCCGGATAAGCTTGACTGGCGAGGAGAGGCTCTCGCCTTTGACAGCGGTACGGCCTTCATGGTCCGCGGTACGACCGATCTCGCGCCTGCGTCGCCCGCGATGCTCTCGCCGATGGGGGACTTCTAGACAGAACGGTTCGCAAGGCATCCATTCAGCGGCTCGAAAGCGGCGGCAGGCGGCGTTTGACGGGGGAAGCCTTGATCATCGAGGTGTTGGTCTCAGCCTTTTCAGCCACCTTGTCCAGAATACCGTCGAGTTCTCCCATCGAGCGGACGACGAGACGGGCGATGAAGCAATCGTCGCCGGTCACCTTGTCGCATTCGATGAATTCCGGCGTCTCCTGGATGATGCGCTCGACGAGGTGTAACTGTCCCGGTAGCGGCCGGACGCGGACAATTGCCTGTAGCGGATAGCCAAGCGCAGACGGATCGATATCGATCGTGAAAGCCGTGACGATGCCGCGCTCCTCCAGCCTGCGCAGCCGTTCCGCCGCGCTTGGCGAGGAGAGGTTGGCCACTTGCGCCAGCTCCTTTAGCGAAATACGCGCGTTCTGCGCCAGCGCATCGAGGAGCCGCTGGTCGATGCTGTCCAGGCGAGATGCTTCGTTAGCCGCCAACGCGAGTTTACCTTTCATTATTAGGATAAATTCGATTATCACGCATTGCAGATTATAGAGATTGGTATCCAAACACAATAATCTCCAAGACACAAAAAGGAGATCGCGATGCAGAACGATATAGGTAAAGGCACAGTTGAGATGACAGCCGCAATGGTGATTTCGGGGACGATCGGCTGGTTCGTCGTCATGTCCGGCCAGCCTGTGAGCGGAGTTGTTTTCTGGCGTTGCCTGTTTGGTGCTGCGAGCCTTCTTGTCATTTGCGGCGCTCTCGGATTCCTGAAACCCGGCCTCCTCTCGCCGAGAACCTTTGGCATCGCCGTGCTCGGCGGGATCGCCATCGTGGCGAACTGGCTGCTGCTTTTCGCCTCCTATTCGCACGCATCGATCTCGATCGCGACCACCGTCTACAATACCCAACCCTTCATGCTGCTGGCGCTTGGCGCCGCATTCCTCCGCGAGAAGATCACTTTGGCGAAACTCTTTTGGCTGGCGCTCGCCTTTACCGGCATGGTGGCGATTGTCGAAGCCAAACCTGAGGCGGGCGGCATTTCAGGCAGCTACGGGCTGGGTATTGTGCTGGCCCTTGGAGCGGCCTTCTTCTATGCGCTGGCGGCTCTTGCTGCAAAGTGGCTGAAGGGCACGCCGCCGCACCTGATCGCGCTCATTCAGGTTTCGACCGGCATTCTCATGCTGGCGCCCGTGACCGACTTTTCGGACCTGCCTGTAACAGCCGGATCGTGGTGCATCCTGGTGGCGATGGGCGTCGTCCATACCGGCCTGATGTATGTACTGCTCTACGGCGCAATCCAGAAGCTGCCGACACATCTCACCGGCGCACTTTCCTTCATTTACCCGATCGTTGCGATCGCAGTGGACGGCCTTGCTTTTGGCCGCGCACTGCAGCCATTGCAGATCCTCGGTGCGGCAATCATCCTCATTGCGGCAGCGGGAATGAATCTCGGTTGGACGCCTGGGCGTTGGCTGCGGCCTATCCGAAATTGATCGCCGCGGCCGCTGCAAGCCGGATTTCGTGGCTGCCGGCATCAAACTCGTCGAGCACGGCATTGTGGTGGGCAATGATCTGTTCGAAGCGGAGTTCGCCCATGTCGGCCGTCATATGTCCGTCGGACATCAGCGTCACATCGTAGCCGAGCGAAACAGCGCGCCGCGCGGTGGTATCGACGCAGAACTGGGTCATGCAGCCGCCGACCACCAGCCTGGTGATGCCGTTCTCCTTGAGGCGCGCTTGGAGATCGGTTTCGAAAAACGAGTCGCAGCTGCGCTTGTGCACGACGATCTCGCGATCTTGAGGCGCAATCTCGTCGCGCAACTGCCAGCCTTGGCTGCCTTCCGCAAGGCGGTGGGATGCGTGTCCGTCGTGCTGGACGATGACGACCGGTGCATTGACCGCGCGGGCCTTTTGGAGAACCTCTGCAAGACGCGCTACCGTTTCGTCTAGCGTCTTGTCGATCAAAGGCTGGCGCGCGGTGCTTCCAAGGCCTTTCAAGATGGCATTCTGAACATCGATCAGCAGCAGTCCGGTTGTCATCGGCTTTCTTCCCTTTCGGCGCACTTCTATCTGATTCGAGCGTGTGACTTCATCTTGAAAGCGGACTGTAGCTTCAGTAAGAGAAGCTCCTGAGGAGAGCAAGATGACCGTTGCAGCCCTGCTTGCCTATAGCGGCGCCCTTTTTATCGCTGCGATCATTCCCGGACCCGGAATCACCGCGATCGTCGCCCGCGCGCTCGGCTCGAATTTTCGCGAGACCTTCTTCATGGGTCTCGGCCTTGTTCTCGGCGACATCACGTACCTGACGGCGGTGATCCTCGGCCTTGCATTCGTGGCGCAGACCTTTACCGGAATATTCCTGTTCATCAAATTCGCCGGCGTGCTTTACCTCTGCTACATTGCCTACAAGCTCTGGACGGCAGGTCTTTTGCCGCAGGATATTGTCGCGCGCAGATCGAGCAGCATCGGCATATCCTTCCTGTCCGGCCTTCTGGTGACGCTCGGCAACCCGAAGACGATGCTCTTCTACGTCGCCCTCGTGCCGACGCTCATCGACATCAACCAGATCGGCCTTCGAGAATACGGCATGCTTCTGGTCGCAACCTTCGTTGTGCTGCTTTTGGTTTTGATCCCTTACATGCTGCTTGCGTCGCGCGCCCGCACGATGCTGAAACAGCCGCGCTCGCTGCAAGCGCTCAACCGGGTTGCGGCGAGCATCCTGGCCGGAACCGCAGCCTTTATCGCTGCGCGCGCAGCCTGAAAAAATCATTCGGCAAAGCATCGTTTCCAAACGATTTTTTCTCTCGGACGACGCTTCCGTGGATCAAGCCCCACTGGCCTGCTTCGCCCTTTGACCCTATTCTCTCGCGCAACAATCAGTAAGGGAGCGCACCATGTCGAGAAAACCGGGCCGCGGCCGCATCTACTCGTCGATCACGGAAACCATCGGCGATACGCCGATCGTCCGCCTCGACAAGCTGGCCAAGGAAAAGGGCGTGAAGGCCAATCTGCTCGCCAAGCTCGAATTCTTCAATCCGATTGCTTCCGTCAAGGACCGCATCGGCGTCGCCATGATCGAAAGCCTCGAAGCGCAAGGCAAAATTACGCCTGGCAAGACGACCCTCATCGAGCCGACCTCCGGCAATACCGGCATCGCGCTCGCCTTTGCCGCCGCCGCCAAGGGCTACAAACTGATTCTCACCATGCCGGAAACCATGTCCGTCGAGCGCCGCAAGATGTTGGCGCTGCTCGGCGCCGAACTCGTACTGACCGAGGGGCCGCGGGGGATGAAGGGCGCAATCGCCAAGGCGGAGGAACTTGCCGCAACGCTTCCCGACGCCATCATCCCGCAACAGTTCGAGAATCCGGCAAACCCGGAAATCCACCGCAAGACGACGGCCGAGGAAATCTGGAACGATACGGAGGGTGCCGTCGACATCCTCGTTTCCGGCATCGGTACCGGCGGCACGATCACCGGTGCGGGCCAGGTTCTGAAGTCGAAGAAGCCGGGCATTAGGGTAATCGCCGTGGAGCCCGAGGAATCTCCGGTTCTTTCCGGCGGTCAGCCGGGGCCGCACAAGATCCAGGGCATCGGCGCCGGCTTTGCCCCGGCGATCCTCGATACGAAGATTTATGACGAAGTCGTCACAATCAACAGCGCGCAGGCGATGGAAACGGCGCGTCTGGTCGCCAGGCTTGAGGGCGTTCCGGTCGGCATTTCCTCAGGCGCGGCACTGGCGGCGGCAATCAAGATCGGCAGCCGCGAGGAAAATGACGGCAAGAACATCGTCGTCATCATCCCATCCTTCGCCGAGCGCTATCTTTCGACTGCCCTCTTCGAGGGTCTTGGAAACTGACCTTCGGCAAAAATCGGGCGCTTCGGCGCCCTTTCTCCGTCGGGCCGCCGCCGCAGCCGTTCGCCGGCAATATGATAGGAAACTGCTTCCGCGCCACCTTGAGTGCGCTGTGATAGCCGCGGGCTGAGAACTGCAACTTCTCCGCGGCGTGGCACTATTCAGGGGCGGCTCAGGGACGACTAAACGGTTTCCCTTCCTCATCCTTACGGTTCAGCCGATCGACCAACTCCTCGGCATCCTCTTCGGTGAGCATATCCATGACCACCCCATCGATCACGACCGCCTGTCCGGTAACTGCATCGACTACCGTCCAGTAGATGTTTAAGTTCTTGCGATGGCTATACCGCGCGGTTGCCATGAGGTGTTCCTTTGGGTGCTGCGGCGAGGCCTTAGCCCTCCTCTTCCCCTTCCGCTTTTCCATTCCCTTGTCTTGTGCATTAAGGATAAATTCAAGGTTGCTCGCCGTATCGTGGGATAACCGATCGAGAACCGCTCCGTCCGTTTCCGCGGCCTTTCCTTCGCGGTAGTCTATCACACGCCAAGTGCCGTCGGAGTTTTCCTCTAAGCCGTACCGCTTGTAGGGCATTGGTTCGCCTTCGTTTACCTTATTTCTACTAAACGCCGACCCAGGAGTGTTTGTTGCAGATACTCGAGACCCATCGGATATACAGCACGCGCGACGCCCGCGGCACCGCTTCGGCATGCCTCATGACTCAAGATAACACTTTGAAAAAGCACTTCGCCAAGCACGATAAAATCGGCAAGCGCATCCGCCGGCATAGCGCCGAGCCCCTTCAGGCCAAGACCAATCATAGGCCGAAGTGCGAGCTTCCTTCGGGAGATCGGCAATAACAATAAGGGAGCGGGTTCACGTCTCAGCTGCAGTCAGGTTGCAGCGGGTTGTAGGGCGTGAACGAAAGGGAACAGAAGCCGGAACGCTTATGGGCGCTTGCGCTCGATCGTATCCCAGAGAAGGCTTGCGATATCAGCGCCGCCGAACTTGCGGACCTCGCGAATTCCGGTCGGCGACGTGACGTTGATTTCGGTCATATAGTCGCCGATGACATCGATGCCGACGAGCAGGAAGCCGCGTTCCCTGAGAGCCGGGCCGATGCGTTGGCAGATTTCCTTTTCACGCGACGTGAGCTCGGTCGCTTCCGCGCGGCCGCCGACATGCATGTTGGAGCGGCTGTCGTGGTCGGCCGGAACCCGGTTGATCGCGCCTGCCGGCTCGCCGTCAACAAGAATGATGCGCTTGTCGCCCTTGCGGACATCGGGAAGATACTGCTGGGCGATAAAGGGTTCGCGGAAGAGCTGGCCGAACATTTCGAGCAGCGAGGACAGGTTGCGGTCGTCCCTCGTCGAGTGGAAGACGCCGGCACCGCCGTTTCCGTAAAGCGGCTTCAAGATGATATCGCCCATCTCGTCGCGGAAGCGGCGTATCTCGGCCACATCCTTGGTGATCAGCGTCTTCGGCATGAGATCGGCAAATTCGGTGACGAAGATCTTCTCCGGCGAATTGCGCACCCAGGCCGGATCATTGACAACGAGCGTCTTCGGGTGAATGCGCTCCAAGAGATGCGTGGAGGTGATGTAGGCCATGTCGAAGGGCGGATCCTGGCGGAGCAGCACGACATCCATGGTCGAAAGATCGACCCGTTCGGGCGCACCGAGCTCGAAATGATCGCCCTTCACGTCGCGCAACAGCATCGGTTCGACGGAAGCGTAAAGCTTGCCGTCGCGGAGGCTCAGCCGCTCAGGCGTATAGTGGAAAAGCTTGTAGCCTCGGGCCTGGGCCTCGAGACTGATGGCGAAGGTAGAATCGCCTGCAATGTTGATGCCCGCGACATGGTCCATCTGGACCGCTACGTTCTTGATCTTGGCCATTTCCGTCCCTCAGTGAGTGCCGGACAGATGTAGGTCGCAAGCAAAGCAAACGCAACGGCCAATCAAGGACTTCCAGGTGCGGGCATCAAGGATTTTCAGGCCGCGAGGCCCTGCTGGCCGCTGCTGCGCAATAGGTTGCGAAGCCGGTAGAGGATTGCCACAGGCCTGGGGAAGGGCTTACGTAGAAAAGCGACCTTCCGGACGTAGTTGTCCACCCGCCAGTTTGCCCATGTGCCGCCGGCGAAAAACGCAACGTCACCGGCGCGCAGCGTGCGTTCCGTTCCGTCTTCGGCGGTGACGTGCACCTCGCCTTCGAGGATCATCACCGTCTCGTCCCAACCGAAGAACCAGCGGAATTCGCCGGCTGTGCAATCCCAGATCGCCGTGAGCGATGCGTCGTCATGGCCGCGGGAATGTTCGGCCGTGCGCGCCTGCGGGTTGCCATCGACAATCCAGTCAGGATTGATCGGCGTCGATTTCATCGGCAGGTGGTCGCTGGAGTGTGCGACGAAATTCCTGCCGCGTGTTGGCGCGACCGCATACGGCAGCGAACGCGCGGCCATTGCGACTGCGCTTGCGAGCATGAGCTTCATGGCCATGGACCCCCCAAATTTACTACCCCAATCATTGCGGAATAGCAGAGACTCGTAACGGAGGCGTTCAAGCGGCCGTTAAAATTTTAGCAATCCATTTCAAACCTGTACGATACGCCGTCTGCGACTGCCGGATGATGGGCAGTCTTTGCAGCACCGGCACCGACGTGCTTGCCATGCGCGAAGAAATGTGCGGCGTGATCACGAAACGCAGTTCCAATGCCAGCACCGTCCGGGAGACGACCGCCGTCAGCGGCTGATCGCCCGAAAGACCATGCATGCGCCGCTGCGAGCCGAGTTCTTCGACATATTCCACCATCACTGGCATCGCATATTCGTTTGTACCTGCCATCCGCAGATTCTCCGCCCGAATGCCGACGGTCACCGATGTATCTTTCGCCAGCCAATGGTCGTAGCTATCGTCCTTCCTTGGCCTTCATATCAAGCAAGCGCTGGTAGAGTTCCTTGCGCGGCAATCCGGTGACGCGTGCTGCTTCGGCGGCTGCCTTTGCCGTCGGCATGGAAGTCGCAAGGTCGGCAAGGATGGCTCCAACATCCGCTTCGTCCGCCGGCCGCTCTTCCGGGGGGCCGACAACGAGCACTATCTCGCCCTTCACATTGTGGTTTTCAGCATAATGCGCGGCAAGCTCGCCGAGCGTGCCGCGGCGAAACTCCTCATATGTCTTCGTCAGTTCGCGGCAAACGGACGCCCTGCGGGTGCGCCCGAGCACGTCGGCAGCAGCAGCCAGTGTCGCGCCGATCCGGTGCGGCGATTCAAAGAAGAGGAGCGTCGCTGGAGCGGCGACAAATTCCGCCAGCCGTTCGCGCCGCGCTTTGTCCTTTGCCGGGAGGAACCCCGCAAACAAAAAGGCGTCGTTCGGCAGGCCCGAGCCGACAAGCGCGGCAAGCGGTGCCGATGCTCCCGGAATTGGAACGACACGGTATCCTGCTTCGATCGCCGACTGTGCAAGGCGATAACCGGGGTCAGAGACAAGCGGCGTCCCGGCATCGGAGACAAGTGCAACTGACCTGCCCGCCTCCAGAGCCTGCAGCAATCGCGGACCGGCCTCATCGGCATTATGCTCGTGATAGGCAAAGGGCCGGTTCTGAATGCCGTATCTGTCAAGCAGAACGCGGGTCACGCGCGTATCCTCGCAGGCGAGCACATCGGCACCCGCCAGCGTTTCCAGTGCCCGCAATGTGATATCGCCCAGATTGCCGATCGGCGTAGCGACAAGATAAAGCGCCGCTTCCAGCGGGCGGGCCGGGATGGCGACATTGTGCAGGCGATAGCCGCGCTGCCTGCCGCCCTCGCCCGCTGTTTCCTCATTATTCAATTTCGATGGCTCCTTTGGCTCTCTGCCTTTATGCGCGGGCGTTTGGCCCGCAGCAAGCGTTCGGATTTCTGTGAGCATTGTCCCGGAAAACGGCAATTGCAGCGCTGCTGCGTCTCGCACCCCTTGCATTCGTCAGCAAAGTTCTGCCATTTTGCCTGTCCACTCCTCCGGCCCGGAGCCGGACAGCATCTTCCGGCGCGTTTTGCGCGCTGGGGCAGTAACGGTCGAAAGCGGTAGCATCCCATGCGTATAACTATTGAGCGGTCAAACCTTTTGAAGTCGCTGAACCACGTTCACCGCGTGGTCGAACGTCGCAACACGATCCCGATCCTGTCCAATATCATGCTGCGCGCCGATGGCCAGAACCTCGACATGAAGGCGACGGACCTCGATCTCGAAGTGACTGAAGCCACGCCAGCCAATGTCGAGCAGGGCGGTGCCACAACGGTTCCGGCGCATCTCCTTTACGACATTGTGCGCAAACTGCCGGACGGTTCGGAAGTTCTTTTGGCAACGTCGACGGATGGCGGCTCGATGGCTGTCCAGTCCGGCCGCTCGAAATTCTCGCTGCAGTGCCTGCCCGAATCCGATTTCCCGGATCTGACCGCCGGCACGTTCACGCATTCCTTCAAGCTGAAGGCAGCCGATCTCAAGATGCTGATCGACCGCACGCAGTTTGCGATCTCGACCGAAGAAACGCGCTACTATCTGAACGGCATATTCTTCCACACGATCGAAAGCGACGGCGACTTGAAGCTTCGCGCGGTTGCGACCGACGGCCACCGCCTCGCGCGTGCCGACGTGAAGGCGCCTTCCGGCTCCGAAGGCATGCCTGGCATCATCATTCCGCGCAAGACGGTCGGTGAACTGCAGAAGCTCGTCGACAATCCCGATGCGATGGTCACCGTCGAAGTCTCAGATGCCAAAATCCGCCTCGCCATCGACTCGATCGTCATGACCTCCAAGCTCATCGATGGCACCTTTCCGGATTACCAGCGTGTGATCCCCACCGGCAACGACAAGGAAATGCGCGTCGATTGCACAACATTCGCCCAAGCTGTCGACCGCGTTTCGACGATTTCTTCCGAGCGCGGTCGCGCCGTAAAGCTCGCACTTTCAGATGGCCAGCTTCTGCTCACCGTCAACAATCCGGATTCCGGCAGCGCGACGGAAGAAGTCGCCGTCGGTTACGACACGGATTCCATGGAAATCGGTTTCAATGCCAAATATCTGCTCGACATCACGGCGCAGCTTTCCGGCGATCAGGCGATTTTTCTGCTTGCCGATGCAGGCTCGCCGACGCTCATTCGCGATACCGCCGGCGATGATGCACTTTACGTTCTGATGCCGATGCGCGTGTAAACGCACGTCGCATTTGCCGCGGTAAAGTTTGCCGATTGCGACGTTTGGTCTTGTTTTTGCGCCAGAGGATGGCAAATAGATACCTAGCGGTACATTATTCGTGGAGGACGGCATGGCGTTGCGGCTGAAAGAACGGCTCGGCAAGAAGTTCGATGAAGAAATCCGTTTCTTCAAGGGCATGATGCAGGGGCCGAAAACCGTCGGCTCCATCGTTCCCACCTCCTCCATCACCGCCCGCAAGATGGCAAGCGTCATCAACCTGAATTCCGGCCTCCCGGTTCTTGAACTCGGTCCCGGCACGGGCGCGATCACCAAGGCGATCCTCGGGCGCGGCGTGAAGCCGGAAAATCTCGTCGCCATCGAATATTCGACGGATTTTTACGAGCATCTCGTCCGCCTCTACCCCCGTGTCCGCTTCATCAATGGCGACGCCTTCGACATCGACAAGACGCTCGGTCACCTCAAGGATCAGACGTTCGATTCCGTCGTTTCGGCTGTGCCGTTGCTCAACTTCCCGATGCAGGCGCGAATTGCGCTTCTCGAAAGTCTGCTCGACCGTATTCCGGCAGGCAGGCCGGTCGTGCAGATTTCCTATGGTCCGGTCTCGCCGATCATCGCACGGCCGGAGCGCTACCACATCCAGCATTTCGATTTCATCGTCCGCAATATCCCGCCGGCCCAGCTCTGGATCTACCGACGCAGCTGATATGTACGGGCTGTACATCACCCACCCGCAAGTGAAAATCGATCCGAACGTCGCGGTGCCCAAATGGGGTTTATCCGAGATCGGCGAGGCTCGCGCGCGCAAGGCGGCTGAAAGCAGCTGGGCGAGGCAACTGCGCCGTATTATTTCCAGCGACGAGACGAAAGCCATCGAGACCGCGGAAATACTGGCTGCGACGGCAGGCGTGGCCATCGAAATCAGACATGGCATGTATGAGAACGACCGGTCCGCAACAGGGTTCCTGCCGCCACCGGAATTCGAGAAAGCTGCCGACTGGTTCTTCGCGCATCCGCAAGATAGTTTCAGAGGCTGGGAGCGTGCCGCCGATGCGCAGCAGCGCGTCGTTTCGGCCTTCGAAGCTGTTCTCGCCGATCACGATCCGAACGAGCCGATCGCCTTTGTCGGGCATGGCGGGGTGGGCACGCTGCTGAAATGCAATCTTGAGCGCCGCGCCATCGCGCGCGATCGCGATCAGCCGCCCGGCGGCGGTAATCTCTATTGTTTCAGCCTTGCAGACCGGCGCTTATCATGCGACTGGACGCCCATGGAAAACTGGGACGGATGGATGTGAGATGAATGCACGCGAGCGGCTGATCGTCGGGCTGGATGTTCCGACACTTGGCGAGGCCGAACAGATCGTCTCGACGCTCGGCGACGACATTCTCTTCTTCAAGATCGGCTATCAGCTCGTCTTCGCCGGAGGTCTGGAATTCGCACGCGATCTCGCACAGAGCGGCAAGAAGATCTTCCTCGACATGAAGCTGCTCGATATCGACAACACGGTCGCTTCCGGCGTCGAGAATATCGTGAAGATGGGTATGTCCATGCTGACGCTGCATGCCTATCCCAAGGCGATGAAGGCTGCCGTCGAAGCCGCAAAGGGTTCCGATCTCTGCCTGCTCGGCGTGACCGTCCTTACCTCGATGGACGAACAGGATCTGATCGCCGCAGGTTACGAATACGACCCGCATACACTGGTGCTGCGCCGCGCCGAACAGGCACTGCTCGCCGGGATGGGCGGCGTCGTCTGCTCCGCGGAAGAATCCGCAGCCGTTCGGAAAATCGTCGGACCTGGAATGGCGATCGTCACCCCAGGCATCCGCCCTGCAGGTAGCGAAAAGGGTGATCAGAAGCGTGTCATGACGCCCGCCGATGCGTTAAAGGCCGGCTCGAGCCACCTCGTCGTCGCCCGCCCGATCGTCAAGGCGCCCGATCCGAAGGAAGCGGCACGCGCCATTCTTGCCGAGATGGAAGCCGCGCTCTGACGCTTGGCGAATGACGCGGCTGATACTTACTAAGCATATCAGCGATTTGGATGACGTGGGCAAGCGTCAACAGGAGGAAAAAACCATGGCAAAAGGATACTGGATTGCACGCGTCGATGTTCGCGATCCCGAGCGCTACAAGGATTACGTCGCGGCAGCTAAGCCTGCCTTTGAAAAACACGGTGCAAACTTCCTCGCCCGCGGGGGTGCAATCACCGAACTTGAAGGTAAGTCGCGAGCCCGAAACGTCGTCATCGAATTCCCGTCCATGCAGGCCGCGGTCGATTGCTACAACTCCCCGGAATACCAAATTGCCGCCAAGATCCGCCAGGAAGCCGCCGACGCGGAAATGGTGGTTGTAGAAGGCATCTGAGCGCTCTTTGCATCTGCGAAGCTGAGGCAAGATGGACCTTTCCGTCGCGCCGGGTTTCGGCTAATACGAGTGCCGATCAACGCGTCCATCCAAGCCTTTCGAGGAGCCTGCCATGACCCTTGCCAACCTGCCGCCGCTCGTGACCGTGTTCGGAGGTTCTGGCTTTCTCGGCAGGCATATCGTGCGCGCCCTCGCAAGGCGCGGCTATCGCATCCGCGTCGCGGTGCGCCGCCCCGATCTCGCAGGTTTTCTGCAGCCGCTCGGCAATGTCGGCCAGATTTCTTTTGTCCAAGCGAACCTGCGCTACCGCAATTCGGTCGATCGTGCCGTCGAGGGTGCCGACTTCGTCATCAACTGTGTCGGCGTGCTCTTTGAGACCGGCCGCAACACCTTTGATGCGGTGCAGGAATTCGGTGCGCGCGCCGTGGCGGAAGCCGCCCGGGCATCCGGTGCCAAGCTCATCCATATTTCGGCAATCGGCGCCGACGCCAATTCGGATTCCAGCTATGCCCGCACCAAGGGCCGCGCGGAGGCGGCAATCCTTTCGACCAAGAAGGACGCCATAATCTTCCGTCCGTCGATCGTTTTCGGACCGGAAGACGGTTTTTTCAACAAATTCGCGGAGATGGCTCGCCTTTCGCCAGTCCTTCCCCTCATCGGTGGCGGCAAGACGAAGCTGCAGCCGGTCTACGTAGAGGACGTGGCAGAAGCCGTGGCACGCGCCGTCGAAGGCAAGGCTGCGAGCGGGACGATCTATGAACTCGGCGGTCCGGAAGTGCTTACCTTCCGCGAATGTCTTCAGGTCATGTTGAAGATCACCGCCCGCAAGAATCGGCTGGTTTCCATTCCCTTCAGCATCGCTTCGCTGATCGGCAGCGTCGCTTCGCTCATTCCCTTCGTTAAGCCTCCGATCACGGCCGACCAGGTTCGCCTGCTGAAGCGCGACAATGTCGTTTCAACGAAGGCCGAAACGGATGGCCTCACGTTGAAGGCGCTCGGCGTCACGCCGACAATGCTAACCTCCGTACTGCCGTCGTATCTGGTGCATTACCGCCCGCATGGTCAGTACACCGGTTCGGGAAAAGCGGCCTGAGAAATTATCCCACCGGTTGAACGCCGCTGTGTTTGCTCACCGACGGCGTTTTTCTTTTCGATTCTTTCAGGCAACCGAAGCAAGCTTCGCGTGCTTCCTATAGCCGCGAGCCGGGACGGCGTTGCATAAAAGACGCATTAAAAATTTAGTGAAATTAACGCCACATTTAGCAGCAACGTTTATTGCTATTTGCCATTCCACTGACTAAACACCCCGCGCGTCCTGAAACGGACTCAGCGCCATTTGCGGCGCGCTAAATCGACTTGAAAGGCTTTATTCGATGGGCAAGTCAATCGCGCTTCTTTTTGCGTGTGCGGCACTGGTTATCCTCGCAGGTTCCTTCATTGCGCCCGGCTCGGTCGCAGCGGTGAAGGGCGGCTGCGCGCCGGCTTATGGCATCGATCCCTGCTCCACAGCCTCCCTCAACCACTGAGGCAAAGGCCGGCTCTCTCCGGAGCCGCCTTCCGATGTCAAATATCTGAAAATCAGCCGAACAACGTCAAGCCGATCAGGCCTGCCGCGCCAATGAAGATTCGCCACCAGGCGAAGGGCGCATAGCCCCGGATCGAGACGAAATCGAGCAGCGCGCGGACAACGAAGAGCGCCGAGACGAAAGCCGCCACGAAGCCGATGACGATGAGCATTCCGTCATCGAAGCTCAGCATATTGCGGTTCTCGTATAAATCCAAAGTAAAGGCGCCGACCATCGTCGGCATGGCGAGAAAGAACGAGAATTCGGCTGCAGAGCGCTTGTCGGCACCCATCAGCAACGCGCCCACGATCGTGGCGCCCGACCGGGATGTTCCCGGGATCATTGCCAGGCACTGGAAGAAACCTATCTTCAGCGCCATCGGCAGGGAAAACTCTGTCACATCGTGATATTTCGGCTTGAACTGGATCTTGTCGACGGCAAGGAGGACGAGGCCGCCAAGAATGAGGACGATGCAGATCAGCATCGGCGTTTCGAAGAGCACGTTCTTGATGAAGTCGTGCGCAATTGCGCCGATAACGGCTGCAGGCAGAAAACCAAAGAGTACGGCAAGGACGAAATGCCGCGCCCGCGCGCTGCGCGGCAACGCAAGCGCCAGGCTCAACAGCCGCTTGAAGTAGACGAGAAGAATCGCAAGGATCGCGCCGAGCTGGATGAGAACGACAAATGTATTGCCCGGCGACCGAAAGCCCAGGAAATGCCCTGCCAGCAGGACATGGGCCGTCGAGGAAACCGGTATGAATTCAGTAAGGCCTTCAATAAGGCCTAGAACGAGTGCACTAAAGATATCAGCCATGTTTTATCCCTTGTGAGGCGGGGCCAGGCCCGATTTGCTTGTATTGAAGGGGCCAAGCTCCTATAGCTGCAACGAATGAGTCATGACTAGGGCGCTATGAATATGAGTGCACCAGAGCATGCCGCGAGAAATCAACAAATCGGGTATCGATGCCGACGCTTTATCATCATCCTATGTCATCCGCTTCACGCTTCGTCCGGCTGATTCTGAGCGAGTATGGCTTTCAGGCAGATCTCATTGAAGAGCAGACCTGGGAAAAGCGGCGCGACTTTCTGGCGCTCAATCCTGCCGGTACCTTGCCGGTCTATGTGGACGACAGCATGCGCGCTCTTTGCGGCGCGACTGTCATTTCGGAATATCTCGATGAAACGCATGGCGTGCTGAAGCGCGACCGGCGTCTTCTCGCCGAAGATCCCTTCCAACGCGCGGAAATCCGCCGCCTCGGTGAGTGGTTCATGCAGAAGATGGAGACGGATGTAACTCGGCCCCTGGCGCGCGAGCGCGTGTATAAGCTGCAGATGAGCGCAGATCAGGGCGGCGGAGCACCGGATTCGAAAATCCTGCGCACGGCACGCGCCAACATCCGCCAGCATATGAAATACCTGACCTGGCTTGCCGGTTCGCGGCAGTGGCTGGCAGGAGATCGCATGAGCTATGCCGACCTTGCTGCGGCCGCTTCGCTATCGATCCTCGACTATCTCGGCGAGATCGACTGGACGGAATCGCCGATCGCCAAGGATTGGTATCAGCGCATGAAATCACGACCGTCCTTCCGCCCGCTGCTGACCGAGCGAGTGCGTGGACTGACACCGGTCTCTCACTACGCAGACCTGGATTTCTGACGAGGGCTTTCGATGCCCGAACGGATAGCAGACGATAAAGAACGCAAGCGCCGCGACAATTTGACCGCCTTTGTTCGCGCCGAGGCGGCAACGCTCGGCTTTGAGCTCTGTCGCATCACGCGGCCCGATTCGATACCCGAAGCGAAGGAACGGCTTGGCGAGTTCATCGATGCCGGACGCCACGGCACGATGGAATGGATGGCTGAAACGCGCGACCGCCGCGGCGATCCCCGCACGCTGTGGAGCGATGTGAAATCCATCGTCGTCTTCGGCCTCAATTACGGCCCCGGGGAAGACCCACGCCATATTCTTGAAAAGCCGGACAAGGCGGCAATCTCCGTCTATGCGCGCAATCGCGACTATCATGACGTCATCAAGGGACGGCTAAAGGAGATCGCCACCCGCTTTGCAGCACGGGCGGGGGCCGACGTCAAAGTCTTTGTCGACACTGCACCAGTGATGGAAAAGCCGCTCGCCGCGGCAGCAGGTCTCGGCTGGCAGGGCAAACATACCAATCTGGTCAGCCGCAGCCACGGTTCCTGGCTCTTCCTCGGCTCGATGTTCACGACAGCCGATCTCAATACGGACGACGCTGAGATCGATCACTGCGGCTCTTGCCGCGCTTGCCTCGATGCCTGTCCGACCAACGCATTTCCGGCGCCCTATCAGATCGACGCACGGCGTTGCATCTCGTACCTGACGATCGAGCACAAAGGTCCGATCGATTTCGAATTCCGGCCGCTGATCGGCAACCGGATCTATGGTTGCGACGACTGCCTTGCCGCCTGTCCGTGGAACAAGTTTGCCGTCTCGGCATCCGAAATGAAGTTGCAGTCGCGCGACGACCTGAAAGAGCCGTCGATTGCCTTTCTCCTGACGCTGGACGACGCGGCTTTCCGGTCCTTTTTCAGCGGCTCGCCGGTCAAGCGCATCGGCAGAGCCCGCTTTATCCGCAATGTATTGATCGCCGCCGGCAATTCCGGTGATCACAGCCTTGTCGATCAATGCAGATGGCTGGCCACTGACGCTTCTCCGGTTGTTCGCGGCATGGCAATATGGGCGCTTTCGCGATTGATGGAGCCTGGCGAATTTGCCGTCTTTGCGGCACAAAGACCGGATGAGATTGATGCCGGCGTACTTGCGGAATGGCAATTGGCGGGAGTGGTGTGATGCATGTGATGATTTTCGGCTGCGGTTATTCCGGCACGGCGATTGCCAAAGCTTTCTCAGCCGCAAGCGCCCGCATTTCCGGCACAACCAGATCGGCCGACAAGGCTGAGCTCCTCCGCAGCCAAGGTATCGAAGCCTTCATTTTCGATGGCGAGATAATCAGCGACGCCTTGCTTGACGCCATGGAAAGCGTCACACACCTCGTCCAATCGATCGCTCCGCGGGAAGCCGGAGACCCGTTGATCAATCTCGCAGGCGGCCAGCTCGGCAAGATGATGCCGGCGCTTCAGTGGATCGGCTACCTTTCCACCGTTGGCGTTTACGGCGACCACCAAGGTGAGTGGGTTAGCGAAGAGACCGTCTGCGTTCCTGTTTCCGGGCGATCGAAGGAAAGGCTCGAAGCAGAGGATGCGTGGCTGGCGCTCGGCAAGGATCTCGGTATTCCGGTCGCGGTACTGCGGCTGGCGGGCATCTACGGCCCTGGACGGAATGCGTTCGTCAATCTAGACAGGGGCACGGCCCGCCGCCTGATCAAGAAGAACCAGGTTTTCAATCGCATCCGCGTTGAGGATATCGGCGCGTCGGCGCGCTACCTCTCAGACCGGTCCCTTGGCGGCATATATAACGTGACGGATGACCTGCCCGGCCCGCCGCAGGATGTCATTGTCGAAGCAGCGGGGCTGATGGGTGTTGAGCCGCCTCCGGAACAGCCCTTCGAAACCGCGGAACTGACGCCGATGGCACGCTCCTTCTACGGCGAGAACAAGCGTGTTTCAAACGCCAAATTGAAAGCCGCGGGTTACACCTTTTCCTTCCCGAATTACCCGATGTCGCTCGCGCAGTTGTGGCAGAGCGGACGCTGGCGCGGTTAATCCGAACAGGCGATTTCGGCATATTCGAAATGAGTAGAAAATTCCTACTTTGGCGTTCTCGCGATCTGAATTTCGCTCCGCATTATGGTTAACGGCCTCTAAATTTGCGCAAATGAGGCATCAATTGTGGCATGATCGGAAAATTATTTTTGTTACTTTTGCAGCATAGCGTGACAGTGCGGCGCAACAGAAAAAATTGTTCTAATTTTACCTGATTTTCTTATATTTTTTCCACTCTTTCGCCTGCTGCACTTTTTCAACGCGAACTCCACGAGACTCGCAAATATTACAGCCTGTAACATTCCGTGATAATCAGCGGCACTTTTTCGCCACTTTTCGCCGGATTTAAGCCCCGCCGCCCGTAAAGGCGCAAGTTCAATAGTTGAGGGATAATCCGTTTTGAAGAATATCAGCCGTTCTATAGTCACTGCCGTAGCTATTGCAGCTAGTTCTTTCATCCTTCCCGCCGAAGGATTTGCTGCAGCCGGATGTGGTGGTGCTTCGTGGTACGCACTGCATTCCAAAACAGCCTCCGGCGAACGTATGAATCCTGCCATTTTGACTGCCGCTCACCGTTCGCTCCGCTTCGGCACCAAGCTTAGAGTCACCAACCGCAACAATGGGCGCAGCGTTATTGTTCGCGTCAATGACCGTGGCCCGTTCATCCGCGGCCGTGTTCTCGACCTCTCGCGGGCGGCCGCCCAGAACATCGGCATGGTCCGCTCCGGTACCGCCAAGGTTTGCTACGAAGTCGTCGCCGCCAGCTAAGGCTTCCGATACCAGCGCCGGACGGCGCTTGCTCTTGCCGTCAATCGCGGTTACCACGCGGTTGAGACTTGTGAAACGATCCGCAGCGTCAGGCACGCTTCCCGCGGATTGTGCGCACGTCCGTGGCAACAGGAGTTTGTGAATGCGTTTGGGCGGCCGCCTCGAGGGGGCGATTTCGGTTCTTGCTGATATCGATCAGCGCAAGAGACCTGTCGCCGATGCGCTGAAGGATTGGGGCCTTGCGCATCGTTTCGCCGGCTCCGGCGATCGCGCTGCAATCGGCAACATCGTTTATGATGCGCTGCGCATGCGGCTTTCACACGGGTTCCTAATGGACGACGACAGCCCGCTGGCGATCGCCTATGCCGTCATGCTCCGTCAGTGGGGATTCGCCCCGGAGGCGCTTGCCGCTGAACTCTCCGACGATAGGTTCGCGCCGCCTCCTCTGCCCGATGCTGCGCTTACAGCATTCCAGGGCCGGGCTCTTTCCTCCGCGCCTGTCCACGTCCAAGGTGATATTCCCGAGTGGGTGCAAAGCTCCTTCGAGACGGCATTCGGTGATAGCTGGCTTGCCGAAGCACAGGCGCTCGCTTCCCGGCCGACGCTCGACCTGCGCGCCAACATTTTGAAGGCCAGCCGTGAAAAAGCTGTCAAAGCGCTTGAAAGAGCCGGTGCTCATGAAGCGAAGATCGCCCGATATGGCATCCGCATTCCCGCAGGCGAGGGTGCCTCACGGCTTCCGAACGTCACAGCCGAGCTTTCCTTTCAAAAAGGCTGGTTCGAAGTTCAGGACGAAGGATCGCAGATCGTTGCCGATCTGGTGCTGCCGAGGGATGGAGAGCAGGTGCTCGACTATTGCGCCGGAGGCGGCGGCAAGACGCTTGCCATGGCGGCAGCGATGCACAACAAAGGCCAGATCCATGCCTATGACGCCGATCGCAAACGCCTTGCGCCAATCATCGAACGCCTGAAGCGCGCCGGTACGCGCAATGTTCAAGTGCATGACGATGCAAAGGCGCTTTCGAGCCTGCGCGCTCGCTGCGACAAGGTGCTAGTCGATGCCCCCTGCACGGGCACCGGCACCTGGCGCCGCCGCCCCGATACCAAATGGCGGCTGACGGCAAAGAACCTCGACGAGCGTACGAGCCAGCAACAGGATGCCTTGAAGCAGGCGAGCGCCTTCGTGCGCCCCGGCGGCGAGCTGATCTACGTCACTTGTTCGGTGCTGCCGCAGGAGAACGAACAACAGGTCCGACGCTTCGCCGCGGAAAATCCGGCATTCTCCATCGAAAGCGCTCTGGCTGCCTGGAACGAGCTATTCGGCAAGGATGCACCGCGCCCGCGTTCGTCGGACGGTGAAACGGTTACACTGACGCCGGCATCGACTGATACAGACGGCTTCTTCTTCTGCCGGATGCAGCGTAAAGCTTAAGGCGCCTGATGTGATGGCGCTCGCGCCGAAGATCCAGATCAGAAATTGAACAATTGCGCTATTGGGTCAATTTTCTACCCTTTTCCAAGTAAATTCCCTTCTGAACAAGCGCTTTTAAAACAACTTCTATTCTTAAAATCATTCCAAACTAGAGTGTTTGACACTGGTTTTCTTTTGCGCGAAGAGATTCGGGCGATTTCAGACGGACATCCGTCATAGGAGAGGACCATGAAGCTCAACAAGAATATCTGCGCAGCATTGGCGCTGGCGATAGCACCCCTATCCAGCCCGGCTCTCGCGGACACCGATGCTGCGGCCGTCGTGAAGCATTATGCCGAAGTGGCGCATGCCAAATACGAGGACTCGCTGATCACCGCAAAGGCGCTCGACAAGGCCATTGACGCCTTCTTGAAGACGCCGAACGACGAAACGCTGAAGGCTGCCAAGGATGCGTGGCTTGCAGCCCGCGTTCCTTATCAGCAGACAGAAGTCTACCGCTTCGGCAATCCAATCGTCGATGACTGGGAAGGCAAGGTCAACGCTTGGCCGCTCGATGAAGGCCTGATCGATTACGTCGATGCCTCCTACGGCGCGGAGAGCGACGAGAACGCGCTCTATGTTGCAAACGTCATCGCCAACAAGACGATCAAGATCGACGGCAAGGATATCGACGCTTCCAAGCTGACGCCGGAGTTCCTGTCCGGCACGCTGCAGGAAGCAGGCGGCGTCGAGGCCAATGTCGCGACCGGCTATCATGCCATCGAATTCCTGCTCTGGGGCCAAGACCTGAACGGAACCGGCCCGGGGGCGGGCAGCCGCCCGGCAACCGATTACGACCTCAAGAATTGCACACATGGCAATTGCGATCGCCGCGCCGAATACCTGAAGTCGGCATCCACGCTGCTGGTCTCCGACCTGCAGGAAATGACCGATAATTGGGTGGCTGACGGTGCTGCGACGAAGAATGTCGAGGCCGATCCGAAGGCGGGTCTCGTCGCGATCCTGACCGGCATGGGCTCGCTCTCCTACGGCGAACTCGCCGGCGAGCGCATGAAGCTCGGCTTGTTGCTGCACGATCCGGAAGAGGAGCATGATTGCTTCTCCGACAACACCTATAACTCGCACCTCAACGATGCGATCGGCATCGCCGCCGCTTACAGCGGGCAATACACCCGCGTCGACGGAACGAAGCTGTCCGGCCCGTCGCTGCACGATCTCGTTGCGGCGAAAGACAAGGCACTCGATACCGAAGTCGCAAGCAAGCTGAAGACGACGCTTGACGCAATGCATGCCATGGCAAAACGCGGCGAGACGGTCGAGAAGTATGACCAGATGATCGCCGAAGGCAACAAAGACGGCAACGCCGCCGTTCAAGCCGCCGTCGACGGTCTGGTTGACCAAACGAAGTCGATCCAGCGTGTTATTGCCGCACTCGATCTTGGCACGGTTCAGCTTGAAGGTTCCGACAGCTTGGATAAGCCTGACGCTGTCTTCCAATAAGCAAAAAGGCGGGCCGCTTGCAGACCCAAGCGGCCCGAACTCTGAAATGCCGCATAATCCGGTTCGTCGCGTTTTTCTCTGCGCTGCTTTCTGCGCCACGCTTGCCGGCCTTCCGGTGGCTCTTGCCGCCGGTTTTAATCTTCCGACGAAACGTGGCGATCTTTCCGATGCCGATTTGAAGCGCGTCGAGGCCGTGACGCGCCCGGCGAGTGATTTTTCCAAAGCCGAGCCATACGAGGCGATGCAGGCGGGTGCCGCCACATCGGTCGATCCGATTAGGCAGGATTCCTTTTCGCATATCTCGGCAAACATTCCCTTCGAGGCAGAGCAGAACTTCAAGCTCGGCAACGCACTCTTCAAGAAGCTCTGGGTTTCCGCGCCATCCTCGACACAGGCATCGGATGGCCTCGGACCGCTCTTCAATGCGCGCTCCTGCATGAGCTGCCACGTCAACGACGGACGCGGCAGGCCACCGGAAGGCGGCGTCAGCGCCACATCGATGTTCTTTCGCCTTGGACGAGCAGCGGCGACACCGGAAGAAGGAGAGGCGATCGCAAATGCTAGCGCCGCCAATTTCCCAGACCCCACTTATGGTCATCAGCTGCAGGACCTTGCCGTGCCCGGTCTCGCCGCCGAAGGCAAGATGGCCATTCGCTATACGGAAAGGACCGTTACGCTTGTCGGCGGAGAAACTGTCTCATTGCGCGCGCCGACCTACGAAGTGAAGGATCTTGCCTACGGCCCGCTCGATCCGGCGACCACGATATCGCCGCGCGTCGCTCCGGCGATGATCGGGCTGGGCCTCATCGAAGCCATTCCAGCAGCCGACATCCTCGCGCATGCCGACCCGGACGACGAAGATGGTAACCGCATTTCAGGCAAGGCTGCCATCGTGCGCGATCATCGCACAGGCGCGGTCACCCTTGGCCGCTTCGGGTGGAAGGCACAGAATGCAACTGTGCGCGACCAGAGCGCTGCCGCTTTCTCCAGCGACATCGGCATATCGACGCCCGATCGTCCGGATGCACACGGGGATTGCACGCGGGCCGAGATAAAATGCCAAAAAATGCCGACCGGCGTTCAAAAGCGCCTGGGCAATGAAGAGGCGCCCGGGCCTATCCTCGATCTCGTGACCTTCTATTCTGCGAATCTAGCCGTACCGGCGCGGCGAAAGGCAAGCTTTCCCGGCACGCTGAGGGGCAAGGAACTTTTCTATCAGTCCGGCTGCATATCTTGCCACGTGCCCAAATTCGTCACGCGTCGGGATGCCGCCGAAAAAGCCCAGTCCTTTCAGCTTATCTGGCCTTATTCGGATTTCCTGCTGCACGATATGGGCGAAAGTCTTGCCGATGGCCAGCAAGTTGGCAACGCAAGCGGACGTGAATGGCGTACGCCCCCGCTATGGGGTATAGGACTGACCCGGACTGTCAGCGGACACAGCTTTTTCCTCCACGACGGCCGCGCCAGAAATCTCACCGAAGCGATCCTCTGGCACGGCGGCGAAGCCGAGAAAGCCCGCGATGCGTTCTCCTCTCTGCCGAAGGACGATAGAGAGGCCCTGATCAGATTCCTGGAGTCCCTGTAATGCGCCTTTGGCAACCTCTCCTGCTTTCATTCATGCTTGCGGCATCGGCAACTGCACAGACTGCGTCGACTGCGACGGGGCTGAACGAGGAAGCGGTGCCGGGCGTGATGGCGCGCGCCGTCGACGAGGTGATCCGTCCCGGCTATCGCAACATGCAACAGTCTACGGCACGCTTGACGACGGCGATGAAGGACCTTTGCGACGGTGGCACGCAGCAGACTTTGGACAAGGCCAAATCTGCTTTCGACGATACGATCCGCTATTGGTCGATCATCGAGATCGTGCAAACCGGCCCGGTGATGCACGACAATCTCTTCGAACACATCCTCTTCTTCCCTGACCGAAAGGGCGTCGGTCTTAGACAGGTACAGGCACTGCTTGCCAAGGCCGACCCGAAGGATGCAACGGTCGACGCGATCGGGGAAAAGAGTGTCGCCTTGCAAGGTCTGACGGCGCTTGAATACGTACTTTACGGCGACGGCTCAGACGAGCTTCTCAAACAAAGGAACGGGTTCCGCTGCCAATATGGCGCTGCTGTCGCGGGCAATATCCAGCGCGAGGCAGGCGAAGTCGTTGCGGCTTGGGAAAAGCCGGACGGCGTGCAGGCAAGCTGGAAACGTCCCGGTCCGCAAAGCGAAGATTTCATGGATAACAAGGAAGCGGTGACGGCGCTTCTCGGCATTCTTGTCCACGGCGTCGAAACCGTCCGCGATCAGCGGCTGGAGCTGTTTTACAAAGGTCGGGACACGACACCGCGCCCGCGCATGGCTATCTATTGGCGCTCGAAAAACACCTGGAAATCGATGACGGCAAACCTCGAGGGACTGCGCACGCTCTGGCAGAAGGCCGGAATGGCGGAACTCCTGCCTGCCGACAAGAAACCCGTTGCTGATGCAATCGAGGAGAACTTCAAGACCCTGCTTGATACCGCCCCGAAGCTCAATCCAGATATCGACGTGGCAACCAGTGATGCGGAGAAAGCCAAGCTCGACGCATTTCTGGCGACGAGCCGTGAATTGATCACCCGCATCAGCGACGAATATGGCGGCGCGATCGGCCTTTCGGCCGGCTTCTCCTTCTCCGACGGGGACTGAGCCGATGTGGCGGAGCGCCGCGATCGACCGGCGCAGTCTCGTCAAGGCAGCAGGCCTGAGCTTTCTCGCCGCATTGCAGCCGCGCGGGCTGCTGGCACTTGAGCGCGCGGATGCGGTTTATGCCTCGGGCATCCGCGCCGCCGACGGCTCCTTCGCGGTCGCGACCGTGACCGAACGCGGCGAAATCGTCGATCAGGTCGCCCTCCCCGCACGTGCCCATGGCATGGCTTTCAGCCCAAGCACCGGCAAGACCGTCGCCTTCGCTCGGCGTCCCGGCACCTATGCAATGATCTTCGATCCCTGGAACAGGGGTGAGCCGGTCGTTATAACCTCCGCCGAAGGCCGCCACTTCTACGGACATGGTACCTTTTCGCCGGATGGCCGGTTGCTTTATGCCAGTGAGAACGATTTTGACGGCAATCGCGGCATGGTCGGTCTCTACGACGCGACAAACCGCTTCGCCCGCATCGGCGAGTTCCAGACCTATGGCATCGGCCCGCACGATATGATCGTCTCGGATGACGGCCGCTGTCTTGTCATCGCCAATGGCGGCATCGAGACCCATCCGGATTACGGCCGCACGAAGCTCAACCTCGGCAACATGCAGCCATCGCTGACGCTGATCGATGCGTCCAATGGCACGCTCGTCGAAAAACATGTGCTGCCGCGGCAATGGTCGCAGGTCTCGACCCGTCACGTCGATATCGACGCCAATGGCCGCGTGTGGTTCGCATGCCAGTACGAGGGCCACCGTAACGACCTGCCGCCGCTCGTGGGCCACTTCGCCAAAGGCGAGGAACTAGCATTCGTCGATCTGCCGGAAAAAACGACCCGCCAGCTCGGCAACTATGTCGGCGCCATTGCCGTCAACCGCAAAGACGCCCTCGTCGGCGTGACGTCGCCGAAGGGTGCATCGGCGATCATCGACGCCAACTCCGGCAAGGTACTGGCCGAAGACATCATCCCCGACGCTGCCGGCATTGCGCCCGCCAGGCACGGATTTGCGATCTCGTCCTATGACGGCGAGTTCCTTGCGACGCGCAGCAATGTGGCATGGGATCAGCATATCGTCAGGATATCACGCGAGCGCGCTTGATCTTCAGCCGGTGCTTATGCTGCGGACCGTCTTTGCGGCACTCCGGCTCGATCGCATATCGGAACTGCTTGCCTTTCATCCTTGTCGAAACCGGCGCGCCGTGCCACTTTCGCGGTCGCAAGGGGACAACTGTATGAGCGTTAGGAACAACGGCGACTTCCGCGAACGGATCCGTCAGAATTTTACCCGCCAGGCGGCGATGGAAACGATCGGCGCCGAGCTGACGCGCGTCGAGCACGGCGTGGTGGAGATCGAACTTCCCTTCGACGTCAAGCTCACGCAACAGCATGGCATTCTTCATGCCGGCATCATCTCGGCAGCTCTCGACAGCGCCTGCGGCTTTGCCGCCTACAGTGTCATCGACGCCAATGCCTCGATCCTGACGATCGAATTCAAGGTCAACCTGATGTCACCTGGCCGCGGCGAGCGATTCCTGTTTCGCGGCGAGATCACCAAGCCAGGCTCCAATATCATCGTCGCCGACGGGCGCGGCTATGCGATCGGCGACGGACCGGCCAAGCTGATCGCCTCCATGACGGGAACGATGATGGTCGTTCGCGGCAGAGAGGGAATTACGGGATGAAATTCGAACTGAAACCGGTCGCCGGCAAGTCCATCCTCTTCGTCATGGCGGCCGAAGCCGAATATGGCCCCTTCCTGCGCTCGCGTTTCGAACCGCTGATGACGGGCGTCGGTCCGGTCGAGGCGGCGGTCGCGATGACGAAGACGCTTTCAAGGCTCGATCAGGTCGACGACCTGCCGCAGCTTGTCGTCTCGCTCGGCTCGGCAGGTTCCGCGACGCTGGAGCAGACAGAAGTCTATCAGGTTTCTTCCGTTTCATATCGCGACATGGATGCATCGCCGCTTGGATTCGAGAAGGGCCACACACCCTTCCTCGATCTTCCAGCGGTCATCGACCTGCCGCTCCGCATTCCCGGTATTCCAGAGGCCAGCCTTTCCACCGGTGGCAACGTCATTTCAGGGTCGGCCTACAGGAATATCGCTGCCGACATGGTGGACATGGAAACATTCGCGATTTTGCGTGCCTGCCAAGGCTATCGGCTGCCGCTGATCGGCCTTCGTGGAATCTCCGACGGCGCTGAAGAACTGCAGCATATTTCCGGCTGGACAGAGTATCTGCACGTGATAGACCGCAAGCTCTCCTATGCCGTCGATAGCCTATTCACAGCGCTCGAGGATGGTGTTTTCTGGTTCTGAACCCCTCTAAAGCAGGGACAATCAGGACAATAAAATCCCGGCTCGGCCGATTTCCTGGATTGCCAGGACGGGTGCTTTTCATTAAAGGCTCGCCATGACCCAGACAGCACATCCCGACAGCGTTCTCATCGTCGATTTCGGCAGCCAGGTGACCCAGCTGATCGCACGCCGCGTGCGCGAGGCGGGTGTGTACTGCGAGATCGTTCCCTTCCAGTCCGCCGAAGAAGGCTTCAAGCGCCTTCAGCCGAAGGCCGTAATCCTGTCCGGCAGCCCGGCTTCGACGGTCGATGAAGGTTCGCCCCGCGCGCCGCAGATCATCTTTGACAGCGGCCTGCCGGTCTTCGGTATCTGCTACGGCCAACAGACGATGTGCATGCAGCTCGGCGGCAAGGTCGAGAGCGGCCATCACCGCGAATTCGGCCGCGCTTTCCTGGACGTCGACAAGGATTGCCCGCTGTTTGAAGGGCTGTGGTCGAAGGGTTCGCGCCATCAGGTCTGGATGAGTCACGGCGACCGCGTCACGGCGCTGCCGGAAGGCTTCGAGGTCGTCGCGACCTCCTCCAACGCGCCATATGCCTTCATCGCCGACGAAAAGCGCAAATATTACGGCGTGCAGTTCCATCCGGAAGTCGTGCATACCCCGGACGGCGCGAAGCTTATCGGCAACTTCATTCACAACATCGCCGGTATCAAGGGCGACTGGTCGATGTCGGCCTATCGTCAGAAGGCGGTCGAGCAAATCCGCCAGCAGGTCGGCAACAAGCGCGTCATTTGCGCGCTTTCCGGCGGCGTAGACAGCTCGGTGGCAGCTCTTCTAATTCATGAAGCCGTCGGCGACCAACTCACCTGCATCCTGGTCGATCATGGCCTGATGCGCAAAGACGAGGCAGCGAGCGTCGTCGCGATGTTCCGCGAGCATTACAATCTACACTTGCTGCATGTCGATGCCTCGGACAGGTTCATCGGCGAACTAGAAGGCGTCAGCGATCCGGAGACCAAGCGAAAGATCATCGGGCGCTTGTTCATCGAGACCTTCGAGGAAGAGGCCAAGAAGCTCGGCGGCGCCGATTTCCTGGGCCAGGGCACTCTCTATCCGGATGTGATCGAAAGCGTATCCTTCACCGGTGGCCCATCGGTTACCATCAAGTCGCACCACAATGTCGGCGGATTGCCGGAGCGCATGAACATGCAGCTCGTCGAGCCGCTGCGTGAGCTCTTCAAGGACGAAGTGCGCGCACTCGGCAAGGAGCTCGGCCTGCCCGATAGCTTCATCGGCCGCCATCCCTTCCCGGGCCCGGGGCTCGCAATTCGCTGCCCGGGCGGCATCACTCGCGAGAAGCTCGACATCCTGCGCGAAGCCGATGCCATCTATCTCGACGAAATCCGCAAAGCAGGTCTCTATGATGCGATCTGGCAGGCCTTCGCGGTGCTGCTTCCGGTCCAGACCGTCGGCGTCATGGGCGACGGGCGCACATACGAATTCGTCTGCGCGCTTCGCGCCGTCACCTCGGTCGACGGCATGACGGCGGATTTCTATCACTATGACATGGAATTCCTCGGCCGCGCCGCCACCCGCATTATCAACGAAGTGCGCGGCATCAACCGTGTGGTTTACGACGTGACTTCAAAGCCGCCTGGCACGATCGAGTGGGAATGATTTTTACCCCTCCGACAGTATCCGTTTGCACGCTCAAATACGCTATAACGCATTAAAATATCAGGATAATTGTGATGTCATCTATCGCCGTCTATCGAGGAGCAGCGCTCCGATTTGACGGTATAGCAGACGGTACGGGCCAACTTGTTCGATCGTGAATTTCTCTATACCGTCACGGCTGAGAGAGCTGATGACGGTATTATTTTTGGTGTTAACAGGCTGATTCACAACGGGAATCCTGCTTCCTGCATCGCCTGCTTTTGCCTGACGGTATAATCGGCGCCTCTCCTCGGTTTTTTTAGACGGTTTGGAGGCACTCATGCTAACTGATACTGCGATTAAGGCGCTGAGATCACAGAAGAAATTGTACAAGGTAAGCGATCGTGACGGTATGTACGTCGTGGTGCAGCCGTCGGGGGCGATCGTGTTCCGGTACGACTATCGCCTCAACGGACGTCGCGAGACGCTGACGCTCGGCCGATACGGCCCAGATGGCCTCTCGCTTGCCAGGGCTCGCGAGAAGCTGATCGATGCGAAGCGGGTCATTTCTGAGGGCCGGTCGCCTGCTCAAGAGAAGCAGCACGACAAGCGGCGGCTGAAGGAGGCGAAGCGGTTCGGCGAGTTCGGCGAGAAGTGGTTCCAGGAGTCGCGTATGGCGGACAGCACGCGCGCCATGCGGCGCTCGATCTACGAGCGCGACATCTTGCCAACGTTCCGAAACAGGCTTCTGACAGAGATCACGCCTGACGATCTCCGCATGATGTGCGGGAAAGTGAAAGAGCGCGGGGCTCCAGCCACGGCCGTCCATGTGCGGGATATCGTGAAGCTGATCTTCGCGTTCGCGATCTTGCATGGCGAGAAGGTCGCGAATCCGGCGGACGAAGTTGGGCCCGCGTCAATTGCGACGTTCGTTCCCAAAGACCGTTCGCTGTCTCCTGCGGAGATCCGCGTCATGCTCGGTCAGCTCGAGCATGTGCCGACGTTGCCGACTATACGGCTGGGAATGAAGCTCTTCCTCCTAACGATGGTCAGGAAAAGCGAGCTGCAAGACGCGACGTGGGATGAAGTCGATTTCGAGAACGCCGTCTGGTCGATACCCAAGGAGCGAATGAAGCGGTCGAAGGCGCACAACGTCTATCTGTCACAGCAGGCCGTCGACATCTTCATCGCGCTGAAAACCTGCGCAGGCAATTCGCGCTACGTCCTTCCGTCGCGATATGATGCTGACGCGCCGATGTCGCGGGCGACGTTCAACCGGATTACGACCGCAGTCGTTGTCAGAGCAAAAAAGGAGGGGTTACCACTCGAACCCTTCACTGTTCACGATCTTCGACGCACAGGCTCGACCTTATTGAATGAGCTCGGCTTCAACAGTGACTGGATCGAGAAGTGCCTGGCGCACGAGGACGGCCGATCCTCGCGTGGTGTCTACAACAAGGCGGAGTACGAGCATCAGCGCCGGCATATGATGCAGGAGTGGTCTAATCTGGTGGACGCATGGGTCTTGGGGCGAAAGTATGTTCCGACTTTACTCCCGGCCACGATGGAACTGCTTGAGCTCGAGCCTAGTGTTTGATGGGCCGCGAGCGGCGCAATCTCACATCCGGACTGGGAGCGCGCTTAACGGTGTTAGCCCGTGAGGCATCGCGTCGAGTGTCGAGCCAGGCTTCGACCTCTGCCAAGTCCCAGACGACGCAGCGCGAGGTGAGATAGAAGCGCTGCGGGAATTCTCCTCGCTGCTCCATCTCGTAGATCGTGCTGTCGGCAAGCGGCACGATCTCTCGTAGCTGCTGCCGGCGAATTGTCCTGCGGGCGACATGCTGCGCGGCGCTCATTCCGTATCTCCACTTCTTTGCTCTTGTGGAGATAGAAGGCGATAGATCTGCCGCATTGAAGGCCCGGCGTGAACGTGTGCGGTAATATCGGGCTATAGCGTGCACATCGGCGGGGTTTTCTCGCCCTCGGAAGAGTATCAGGAGCGTCTTTCCGGCGGTTTCGCATAGCGCAAGGTGCATTCTTCGGAGTCATGGCTCCATGGAAAGCATGTTGTTTGGAATCAGATTGACTTCAGTCGGCGCAGCGTGCGGCGGCAACGGCTGCGGTGTTCTCGTATATCTGGCCGCTGACGATCTTCCGTTGCGCATCTCAAATCGCGCGAGGAAGTCGCTGTCGGCGATCCTCGCGGTCTCACGGTGGCGCAGACGGAAATGGCCCTCAACGAAGACTTGCGTACCGGCATCGGTAAATCGCGTGGTCTCGTAAGCGAGCAGTTCGTATTCTGAGAAGAGAAGTGCCGTCAGGCGTTGGTAGCCTTCGCGGCCTCTATGCTCGTAGCCAGCCCAGGGGATGGCGGCGCGCAGTTCGTCGTTGCACGCGCAGGAGACCACAAAGCGGAAATCCGGATGCGCGTAGGTGCCAAATGCGTCATCAAGATCGCCGCAATGTTGCGCGGCGAAGAAGCCCTTTGCGGCTGCGATGTTCGGCTTGTCGGACATGATGTTAGCGCCTTTGTCGCGGCAACGGTCGTAAGCCGCCGGCATGGCCGCGTTGCGCGCGGGCACGCGGATAGAGGATGTTGTCGGTAACTTGGCCGGCGCGTCCGGTAGGTCATTGTGTTTCCCTTGTTTTCGGATGCCGTGCTAATTTCCGGCAGGAGAGCTATGGCCAATGCCGTCGCCGACAGGGCGACCAGCCCCGTTTGCAACGAACGCCGCGCCTCGCGCTTGGATGAAGATCAGCGCCAAGAAAGGCGCGGGATAAGCAATCTCATGGGAAACGCCTTGTTGTCGGGCGCCACAGCGTCTGCCGCCGCGACGCGGAGCCGGCGTACGGAAGTATCAGCGGCCGACTGTTCCTATCGCCTGCACTCGCGCCGATCAGGATCCCGCCTGCAGCGGTCCCAGCGCGCGCGATCGGCCATAACCTGAGCGTCTCTCGCAATCTCTTGCGTCAATCGGGTCCGCTCGAGCGACTCCCGTTGCGCGTTGTCGCGCCGCGCCTGTTGTTCCAACATGCAGTTCGAATAAGCGCGGGACCCGTAGGGTGCCCCAAAGCTCTGGCAGGTATTCGCGTCCCTGTACTGCCGTTCTTCCGTCGACACACACGCTGATAGAGCGAGGCCAACGAGGGCGATGGAGAGGATGGCTACCGCGGGCCGACGATCGTCAATGGAAGGGCGTTGCAGCATTCTGTTGATCTCCTTTCGAGAATGAGCGCTGGCGGTTCGTTGACGACGCGAGCGAGACACAGCGGCGCCCCGCGGCCGCCATGACCAGCCGAAACCCCACAGAGCAGGAGAAGATTGCGGCAACATTGTCCGAGTTTGGAAAATCCTCCGGGAGCAGTCCGATCGCCGCTTGGAAGCGCCTTTCCGGCGCTAAGCACACAACCGAGAAAAATCAGCGCGCGGCGCGTTAGTTATACGTCCTTCGGACAACCGTTCGGGAACGTTGCAGTGGTCGTCACGACTGAGTTCGAAGTGGAGAATCCGCTCATCCCTGAAGGCCCCGACCTTGAGCCTCGAAATTCGGGCTTCTGAACTCACGATCAGTCGCGGCGTGGCCACATTCGCATTTTAGTTATGGCATTATCGATGTGATAGCCAGGAGTTATAAGTGGATTTGAACGCGGCCCTGAAGGCATTCATCAGAACAGTAGAGAAGGGTTCCATGACCGGCGCGGCGCGAGATCTCGGCATCTCGCAGCCCGCTGTTACAAAACATCTTCTCAATCTCGAGCGACATCTGAATGCACGGCTTCTCGAGCGATCGCGCCAGAATATCCGCCCGACCACGCACGGTCTGGAGCTTTACGAAGCAAGCCGCGGCGCGATCGCATCCATCGATGCCGCCCTCGAGGGTATCCGATTGAACGTAGGCGAAATCGAGGGCAATCTCCGCATTCACGCGCCATCCTGTATCGGTTCAAAGCACCTCCACGGCATCCTTCTGGATTTTCAGGACCTGCATCCAAAAATTGCCGTCGATCTTGTCTTGGACGACCGTACCGTCGATCTCATCTACGAGAATTTTGATCTCACCCTACGCTATGGCCGGATAGAGGCTCAGGAGGTCATTGCCCGGCGCTTCGGCTGGATGCAACGTATTCTCGTTGCCGCTCCCGGTTATCTCGAACGCGTCGGCGAGGTGAGGTCTCCGGAGCAGTTATCAAGCCTCAGCATAATTTCGACCTTCGTCGTCCTGTCAGGCAAGAATATGTTGCCGCTGATGCGATCCGGATCTCCGACAATCGAAATTCCGGTCAAACCTGTCTTCCGGACGAATGACGCTCACGTTCTTCTCAACACACTTCTGGCAGGACGAGGGATCGGACAGGTGCAATGGTGTCTCGTAACAGACCTGATCGCCGAAGGCAGGCTTGTGCGCGTGCTTCCCGCCTACGCAGTGAAGCCGACTGAGGCGTTCCTTGCCTACCCGTCGAACAAGTTCATGCGTCCTGTGGTGCGCGCCTTTACCGATTTCGTCATGCCGCGTCTGAAAGAAATTGAAGGAATAAGCCAAAGCGCTGATGATTTGGGATGCGTCTTATAACAATCAGTTATGCGCGCAATCACTCGATAAACGATAGACAATACTCCCGCGAAATTGTTCTTCTGGTTCGAGATGTTGCCATTCGGGCAACGGTTAGAGACCAGTGAATACTATCTATGCAGCTAGTGACCCATCAGATATCCCGCCGCACCTTTCTCCTTGGCTCCATGTCCGCCGCCGCCGTTCTTTCCGGCTGCGCGACGAACAACCCAACTCCGGAGCAGATGATGTTGGCGAAGCAAGTTCAATCACCTTCGCCAGTTGCATCCGATCCTGAGCTTCAAGCTCGTTATGCGGCATTCGAGGATGGAGGGCACTTCGTGCCTGCCATCCCCTACCAGAATATGGACCCGAAGTATTATCGCCAGCGTGTTGCTGACCCGACGGGAGAAAAGGTTGGCACGGTGGTCGTCGATACGCCCAACCGTTTCTTATATCTCGTTGAAGAGGGCGGTACGGCCATGCGGTACGGCGTCGGCATAGGCCGAGACGGGTTTGCCTGGAAGGGCGAGGGTATCATCCACTGGCGCCAGCCGTGGCCACGATGGAAACCTCCTGCAGAGATGATCGCTCGTCAGCCGGAATTGGAAATCTATTCCGTCGCGAACGGCGGCATGGATCCCGGGATCATGAATCCGCTCGGCGCGCGGGCGCTCTACATCTTCCAGAACCGGCACGACACTCTATATCGGCTACACGGTAGTCCCGAGTGGCAGTCTATCGGCAAGAGCGTCTCTTCCGGATGCGTAAGATTGATCAACCACGACATCGTCGATCTTTATGACCGTGTCCCCTATCATGCGCGAATTGTCGTGCATCAGGAACCATTTATCAGGATGGTATAGGTTTCAAGATAAGGTTCACTTGGCGGGGCCGGAAGGTCGGTGAACGCCTTGTACGGCAAGCGGTCGAGGACGCCTGACGAGAAGGGACCGCAATTATTCCCGTCGTCGTGAGTGGCAGAATATTCTTGCAAGTGAGCCACTGCTCAGGGAGCCTGGCTGCACAGCATTAGAGGATAGCATGCAGAAAGAACCCCACCTATTACAGGAGGCAGATGAGACCCTGATGGCCGCTGTCGATGAAGCCATTGAGCGCGCCGCCCAGACCGCAGGGCATGAACTTCAGTCGCTCGGTGTCGGCAGATCACCACAAGACTATTTTGCGGACGCCGTCCTCCGCCACCTGTTCCTGCGCCTGTGCGGGGCCGACTTGAGAACCAACACGGGAGGAGATCCAGAAACGGCATGGAAAATCCTCTATATGGGCCGCAGCGTCGCCCGTCACTGGGAGAGAGTGCGCGGCAGTTCGGCAGCACTTCGGGAGAAAAAAGACCGGCGGGAGGATATGGAACGAGACAAGAGTGAACGACAGCAGCTGGCACTCTCCGCACAGAATTTCGCATTGCAAACTGTTGTTCGCGCTCTGGTCGATCACGCCCGTGCGTCGGATCTGGAAATCACAGATCGCCTCGAAGCGGCAATCGACGCCCGCCATGCAAGGCTTGAGTCCCTCTCTGACACCGACCGCGAGTTTACCGAAAGAGCAAAAAGCTACCTGTCGCTCCTCACCACTTCACCAGACTAGGCGTAGTGGCTGCACAACCAAAATCATCAAAACTCGGAGTTAGTGGTGAAAAATAGTTGCCCTGTTCTCACTCCCGCCGAAAGAAAAGCCGTCGACGTCATCAAACGTGCGGACACGGCGTTGGCTGCTGCGGTCTCTCTGGTTTTGGAAAAGGCGGTCAAACAGGTTGCCGAAGACTTGCGAGCAATCGATCAGGAAGACGCCGCGCCGGTGCTGGAATATTTTGCAGGCGTAGTTCATCAGCGAATGTATTGCCTGATGTGCGGTGCAGATCCGGACACTTTTGAAGGAGGCGATCCGGATATTGCCTACCACGTCATCCGAAACAGTCAAAACATCGCCAGACACTATTGGTCCGCGGACATCGAGCCCTACGCACCCAAGGAGTAAAGGGCGTCTTATGACAACCGGCGCAGGTGGCGCGACGATTTCCTCGCTCTGTTTCACTCCTTTGGCGCACGACATGTTTCAGCAGATCGGACTGCGTTTATGGCGATTTACGGCATGGGTGCGAAGCCAAACGCCGACGCGATGCTGTTGACCCCGTTATAGACGCAGTGAAGGACGATGCTGCGCCAAACCGATCCCGTCGCCCGGAAGAAGATGGCGGATAGAAGGTCAACCATGATCGCAACGGGCAGGATCACGCTGACGCCGTGCGCGAGACCGAATATAATTGAGCTGAGTACGACGCCGGCAAACGCACCGTAGCGGTTGAGCGCATTCGCAACGACGCCCCTGAACAGGATTTCCTCGCCGAAGGGCGTGAAAATGGCGCCGCCCAGAAATGATAAGAGAAAAGGGAGCGGGCCGCCACGCGCCGCTGCATGCAGGATGCTTTGAGGATCATTGCTGCCGAACCACGCCTGATATGTGAACTGTATGATCAGGTTAAGACCGTATCCGATGATTCCGACTCCAGTCGCGATCATGAGCCAGCGAGGTGAGACCGGTCGGAACCCGAACGAGCGCAGAACCCGTATCCGCAGGCTATATGCTGCGGCGAAAGCACCGACGCCGACGAAACCTCCTGCCGTCGAGCCGACAACTCCTAGGAGAACGGGATCGTTGCTGGGCAGAAGTCCCATCAGCAGGCCGAACGAAACAAGAAGCACTGCATATGCGACGAGTCCAATCAGTATTTCTGGCCAGCCGGGTCGGTGCCATTGATCATCTGTGATCATTATCAACCTCAAGTATGACAAGGCGGCGCCTCGCGGTCGCAGCTCACTGCAAAGGCGCAAGACCGCGAGTATGGATGCAGGCAGCCCGGCATCGCGCTGCGTCCGTGTAGATGCGCAGGGAAACATTGCGCCAACATTGGCTCGGCCGCGGTTACGACGCCGCAGTGAACTCTAATCGTACGATCGCCCCACCCCTGGGGGCCTCTGCGATTGTGATGCGGCCGCCATGATGATCGATGACTTGCTTGACCAGATTGAGACCCAGGCCGGTACCGGAAGATCGCGGCCGCAGCCGATGAAAGGGTTCAAGCACCCGTTCGTGCTCCTCCCCCGGAATACCAACGCCGTTATCCTCGACCTCCAAAGAGGTACCGTTGACCCGCACGATCACCTCGTTCCCGCCATGCTCGACGGCATTCTGGATGAGATTTGTGAGCGCGCGTTCTATCGACCCAGCGTTGCCTCTAATCGAACCGGGCTGTTCAACGATCACCTCGATTGCCTTGCCCGACGCGATCAACACCGGTGCCAGATCCGCAACGACACTGCGGGCGAGCGCAACGAGGTCGATCCGGTCGCTCGGCGCGCCATTGTCCAACCGATGAAGATCGAGCAGTTGCTCGGACAGCGTCGCAAGCCGTGAGACGTCCGGCAAGAGCGACCGCAGGCCCTTCTCGGTCGCGGCGTCTATCTTCATTCTCAAAATAGCTATCGGCGTGCGCAGTTCATGCGCGGCTGACGCGATGAAGCGGTGCTGACGATCATAACCCTCATCGAGACGGTCGAAAGCTTCATTGACAGCGCGGACAAGCGGGCCGATCTCCCGTGGAACCTTGTCTTCCGAAAGGCGGATGCCGCGACGCCCGGTGTCGATCCGCTCTGCTTCCTCCGCGGTTTTTATGACGCCGGCCAAGGCACGCTTGACGATCATTGGCGTCGCGACGATGGAGACGAGAGCCAGAGCGAGGAAAATGGCAGTGGCTACGAGATTGGATGCTATTGTGATGAGCGCCGTGAAGGGTTGGACCCGACCATGCGCAATGATCTTCATATCGCCTGCGGGGCCTGATTCCTGTCGAACGAGGGCGGAAAGGGTAAAGGGATCGAACTGCCCGCGCATGTCTGCCGAAGACAGCTTGTCAAGGTGGGGAACGAGGGGAGAGTACTCCGCTGGCACCTGGCCGAAGGCGACCACACTGCCGTCGCTAAACCGGGCCGCGAACCAGAGATCCGGCGATTCCTTTTGAAGGTTCGCTAGTTCGGGCGTCACTTCCACTATTGGGGCTCCGGCCGCATCTCGGACGATCGAGTTTGCAGCGACTTTTACGACGGCCTCCTCGACATACATCCCGTCAAGAGCCGAATTGACGAAAAAGATGATGAAGCCAATGGCGGTAGCCGCGACCGCCAGAAACTGGAGGATCAGCTGTCTGGTAACAAGGCGCGTCTTCAACGATGGCTGGCGGCGCTTCAATCCGTTGCCCTGAGCAAATAACCCACCCCTCTGACCGTATGAATCTCGACGCCAGCGCCCGAATCGCTGAGTTTTCGACGCAGGCGTGAGATATGGGAATCGAGTGTGTTCGACTGGATAGCGTCGTCGAAGCCGTAGACTGCTTCCTCAAGGGACTCGCGCAGGACAACGCGCCCGCGACGCCGAATCAACGCAGTGAGCACTGCAACTTCACGCCTTTGCAGTACCAACTGCGTTCCGTGAACCCGTGCTTCGCCAAAGGCCATGTCGAATACGAGGTCGCCGACGACGATCTCGTCTGGTGCAAGTTCGTTCGGGCGGCGCTGCACGGCCCGGATGCGAGCAAGCATTTCCTCCAGGTCGAAAGGCTTCACCAGGTAATCGTCGGCGCCATCATCAAGCCCGGATACGCGGTCGCTCAGTTCCCCGCGAGCGCTCAACACAATGATAGGCACGCCCGGATTGTCTACCCGCAGCTGTGGAATAAGGCTGAGGCCGTCGCCGTCAGGCAAAGTGCGATCAAGCAAAACGAGCTCGTGCACCTGCGACCGGGATGCTTCTCTCGCAAGCGAAATGCTAGTCACCCAGTCGGCCACGAAGCGATCACGTTCGAGGGCGCCGCGCATTGCTTTGGCGAACTCCACCTCGTCTTCGGCCAGAAGTATCCTCATGCTAGTGCTCCCGCAACGTGGGAAGGTGCGCCTTAATCCGCGAAGAGCACCTCTTGCCACCGAGTTGTAGCTTTCTAATACCGATACGCCGCATTTTCCCTGATTTGACACGTATCTGGGGGCTTCGACGGAAAGCTGAGATGACGATCTTCGCCGCAGCCGCGTTATTGACTGAACTTTTTCGTGCATGAGGTGCACGGGTATGGTCAGGAAACTCCCCGGGTTTTCAGAGATTGGAATTGGCTAGGTCGGGATGGGACAGATGCTGGCGATGACCTGTTTCAGCGGCCTGTGTGATCGCCTCGAGCACCCGGTGACGATCGAGCGCGACCGCGAAGTCCGGCGCATCGGCGGTTCCATCGCGGAGGTCGGCGGCGAACTGGGCGTAGAGGCGGGCGACACCAGCCGCGGGTGCGTCGAGTTGCAGGTCGGGAGCCGCATATGCGGGCGGGACCTGTAGCCGCTGGACAGGCTCGCTGCCGCGGCGCAAAGTGATGGTCACATCGCCGAAGTGGATGTAGCCCGATGCCGTCTCGACGCGCAGACTGCCTTCGGTGCCTTGGATCTCCCACACCATCGCCGAGCCGGCGGACTGCCCGGCACTGTAGTGCAGCGAAGTGACGATCCCGCCTTCGAGAACGCCGGCGACGACGATCTCGTCCGGCGCGTCCTTCGGGAGGGACGTGCCATCCGAGAGGCGGACACCGTCGCCTCGCTGATTGGCGACGACGGCGGACAGGCTCTCAAATGCGCCGAGTACGTGCGCGAGCGGTTGGAGCGCGTGGCCGAGCATGATGCTTAGAAGCGTGGCGCCATTCTCTGCGCGAGCCATGTACTCGAACGGCGGGTCATATCGGCCGAGCCACATGGCGTCGGTCAAATGCGCTCGGATGCTCGTACTGAGCGGCATGCCGATCACGCCCTGCCGGACGAGGTCGCGAAGATAGCGGATCGGCGGGTGCAGGCCGCCCTGCAACCCAATAGCCGTTCGCAGCCGCCGTTCGCGGGCAAACCCCTCCAGCGCTTCCGCTTCCGATAGGTTTCGCGCGAGCGGCCATTCGCAATAGACCATCTTGCCCGCGGCGAGCGCGTCGGAAACGATCTGCTTGTGCTCCGGCACCTTAACCGCAACCACCACCAAGTCGACCTCCGGCCGCAGGACCAGCGCCTGGTGTGTGTCAAAGGCAAGATCGGCGCCTAGTCGGCTAGCGGTCGCGTTCGCACTCTCCATACGAGTCGTGCTGACAGCGCGGATCTGGAACGCATCGAGCGCCCGCAGCGCCGGGACGTGAGCAATTCCGCCCCAGCCTCGATCAGCACTGGCGCCGACGATGCCGACGCCGATCCGGGTGTTTGCTGAATTTGTCATGTAGGCGTGCTCCTGTCTGGTGCAACCCGGGCAATGCTCGCCGTGCTGCTTCACCATGGTTTCGTTTCCGGACAAATGCTTGGGCGCATAGCGGGTGACCAATCATTGCCGTTCGCGTTGCGGCTGCGTGGGTTTGAGCCCAAGTAACGCAAACGCAGGTAATTAAACGTGAGTCCAATGGGCCTCGAGTTCGCGCGCGACATCGGCCGGACGCTCTATCATCGGCCAATGTGAGCTGCGCAGCTTCACGACGGCACGCGCGCCAGTGGCGTTGCCCAGCTCGTCGGCGAAGCGGTGCGGCAAAAACGGATCGTCCAGGCCCCAGATCACCAGCGCTGGCGCGGTCATGCTGCTCAAACCCGGCTTCCACTCCGCGCCGACCTCTATTGCGGAACGGTAAAGTGCGAGAATGCTTGCCCGCATAGTGGCATCGAGATGCCGAACCGATTCATCCGCCGCATCTCGCGGCATCTGCGCCTCGACGAGCTTCGCCGCAAATTCCTCGAGGTCGAGGTCCTTCATCCATTGCTCGCCTTCACCTGGCGTCTGCCAGATCTTGGCGAGATAGTGCCATGGGTATTCTGGATCGATGGGCCCGCTGATTCCGGTCCAGGTTCGCACCAGATCGGGGCGGATCGACGCGAGGCGCCCTGTCAGCAGGCAGCCCCAGTCATGGCCGACCAGGTCCACGGGTTCGCCGATCTGCTCGACCTGCTTGATCAACCAGTCGAGATACTCCTCCTTGGTCGAGGCGAAGCCTGATGGCAGCGGCGTGCCAAAGCCCGGGAGATCGAGTGCGACGATATCGGTGCGCGCCAGATGTGAGCGGACGGGATCCCAAAGGCGATGAGTGTCAGGAACACCGTGAACGAGGACTGCCGGCATGAATATCTCCTTGTTGAGCGTTGCGCGTTGTTGAGCGTTGTTAGGAAGATAATCGTCTCGATCGCGTTGCAGTAGCTGGCAGTCATGAAACATGGGGTTGCTGTTTGAGGAACCCAGGCGAACGGCAGCCGTGTAACCCGCAAGGATCACGAGCCGCGACTGCTCGGCGCATTCAGAAGCCAGCCCGGATACTCGACCGGCAGGCGGCTGACGGAATCGAGACGCGCCATGTCGTCCGGGTCAAGCTGGACCTCTGTGGCCTGAACGTTCTCGCGCAACTGTTCGACCCGTTTGGCGCCGATGATTACGGTCGACACCACCGGCTGTTTGAGGAGCCACGCGATCGCGACCTGCGCGGGACTGCGATCATGCTTGTGGGCAACGTCCTTGAGGACGCGGATCAGCGGCTCACCCCGGACGCGGTCGATCGGGGGGAAGTCGAGTTCGGTCTGCCGTGCGCCTTCGGGATTTCCGCCGTCGGCGTACTTTCCGGTCAGATAGCCTCCGGCGAGCGGGCTCCATACCATCAGGCCCACCTGCTCGGAGGCGAGGAGCGGCACGATCTCGCGCTCCACGTCCCGGCCGACGAGCGTGTAATAAGCCTGCAGCGAGGTGATCGGCGCCAGATTTCTCGCGCGTGTAATGCCGATGGCCTTCATGATCTGCCAGGCGGCCCAGTTTGACAGCCCGATGTAGCGAACATCGCCTGTACGAACGAGGGTGTCGAGCGCCTCCAGCGTTTCCTCCATCGGGGTCGCCGGATCGAAGGCATGAATCTGGTAGAGATCGATATGGTTGAGCCCCAATCGGCGCAGACTGGCGCGGCACTCGCTCAGGATGTGAAGCCGCGACGCACCGCCTCGGTTCGGTCCATCGCCCATGGGCGACGCCACCTTCGTCGCGACAACCACATCGTCCCGCGCCACGCCCAAATTTTTGAGCGATCGGCCCAGGATCTCCTCGCTCCGGCCATGCGCATAGATGTTGGCCGTATCGAAGAGGTTGACGCCCGCATCCAGCGCGGCGCCGATCAGCGCATCCGCATCGTTCTGCCCCAGTTTTCCGACCTGTCCCCACAGACCGTCCGATCCCCCGAAGGTCATCGCACCGAAGCAGAGCTCGGACACGAACAGTCCGCTGCTGCCAAGCTTGCGCATCCGCATACCACATCTCCTTGTCTTGACGGCCCGGCCCGTAGAACGTGACGCCGGATCCCGTTTGAAAATCAGGTCAGCCGAGATCGCGCTGCCGCTCGCCCGTCCGGGCCGCGCGCTCCACCGCAGCAACCAGGCGGCTGTTGCGAAGCGCGTGATCGAACCCCGGCGTCTTGTAAGTGCCCGCGATCAGGTCACGCGCGAGCGAGGCGTAGACTTCCCCGACGTTGATCGCGGCGCCGGCCCAAAAATCCGCGGCGGTCGGGCCGACACCAGTCGCGATCGGCGTGTCGGGTGGTGTGAACGCGACGGTCGCCGTGAGCCTGAGATCGCCGACCTGTGCGCCGGCGAGGTGATTGCCGGTCAGGGTCAACCGTCCCTCGGTTCCACGAATTTCGAAACTGAAGCGCGCGTCTTCGGCTGGAACGCCGGCGAGCACCTGGACCGATACCGGCGCTCCGCTCATGGTCTTGGCGATCAGGTCAAGATGATCCGGGATCTCGCGGGCCGAGATATCCCCGGTATCGACGACCTCGATCTCCGGCCAGAGGAGCGCGACGCGGGCGTCGACCTCGATGATGTTGCCAAGAACCGCTTCGATTACATCGAGAACATGGGCGCTCGTGATCGTCATGAAACTCGCGCCCGACGCGGCCTTGTTGAAATAGTCGTAGTTGCTCGTCGTCTGGGGCCCGTAGCCGAATGTCGTCGCGTCGACGCGGGCCGACAGCAGACGTCCAAGCTTGCCGGAAGCGACCAGTTCCGCGGCGCGGCGCACAGCCGGATTGTGGCGGCCCTGCAATCCGATCGCGGTATGAAGCGTCTTGGACGCGGCCGCCATCGCCTCGGTTTCCGACAAGGTCGCTCCGAGCGGTGACTCTGAATAGACCGCCTTGCCCGCTTTCAGCGCCGCCATTACCAGGTCATGGTGCGCCGGAACCTTCACGGCAACGGTTACGACGTCGATGCTTTCATCCCGAATGAGCTCATAGGGATCCGCGTACCAGCGTTCGGCGCCGAACGCCTCGGCCGCAGCCCTCGCGCTATCTTCCCGGCGTGTCGCCACGCCTGCCAGCGCCAGCGATGGCTGCGCCGCAAGCGCGGGGACGTGTGATGCGCCAGCCCAGCTCGCCTGCGTATCCGCGCCGATGATCCCGACACGAAACTTCCTGTCCGTCATGATTATGCTCCAGCATTGATATTCGAGCGCTCATTGGCGCTGTCGCCGGGCATTTAAACGGGCGGGGTCGATATCCTGAAATCGATATCTGATATGCATCATCATCCATCGCATGGATGACTAGCCGTGAGGCCTGCCTCAATAATATTGCTGTCTGAGGTCGGCGCAGACCTGTTCAGAGCCTTGCCACACGTGCGGGAAGGCGCCGGAAAGGCAGCTGCGGAGCCAGCGCTGCGCCGGATGCGCGTCATTGCGACGATGCCAGTTTAGGACGAACGGCACGGGGTTCAGCCGCAGCGGAAAGTCCCGCACCGTGAGTTGCTCCGAACAACCCGATCGCCTGACGACGCTCTCGAGAACGGTTGCCACCATGTCGGAAGCGGCGACCAGTTCCGGCGCGCTCGCCATATGCTGAACCGTGACTGCGACCCGGCGCTTCAGGCCTTTGGTGGCGAGCGCGGCGTCGGCCACGTCCAGCCCTTCGTTTTCCGGCGAGACCAGGATGTGCGGCAGCGACAGGAACCCTTCCATGTCGAGCGGCTGGTTCGCCGCAGGATGGTCCCTGCGCAGGATGCAAACGAAGCGATCCTGAAACAAACGGGCGCTCAGGATTCGACCGGTCTCGACCGGCGGAAGTCCGACCGCCATGTCAACCTCGCCGGCGTCCAGCATGCGAGTGGCCTCGTCCCGGCTGCCATAGTCGCGAACCCGAAGGTCAACGGACGGCGCCCGGTCGGCGAGGATCCGGATCAGAGGCGGAAGAACCACGCTTTCGGTATGCCCCGAGAGCCCCAGCGAGAACGTCATCGCCGCAGCAGATGGATCGAACTCTTGCGTGAATTCCAGCGTTTGCTGAATGTTACGCAGTGCCAGCGAGATCGGCTCCGCCAGCTCCAGCGCGCGTGGTGTGGGCTGGAGGCCGTTGGGTCCCCTGACGAACAATTCGTCCCGCAACAATCCCCTTAGACGATTGAGGGCGGCACTCATCGCTGGTTGCGTGCGTCCGATACGCTGGCCGGCACGCGTGACGTTCCTCTCGGCGATCAACGCGTCGAGCGCCACAAGCAGGTTGAGGTCAATGCCGTGTAAATCCATCATATGGATGTATAATCGAACGTGCTATCAGCGACAAGCATGGGGCTGCCCATCAGACGGTCAGGACAGGAAGGCCCGTCAGCCGCCGGCTCTCCATGTCGGCGTGCGCTCCACCGATCTGGTCGAAGCGATAGCGGACGACTTCGAGGTCGCTGAAAAGATCTGCCCGGACCGCATCCCAGAGCTGTTCCGTAGCGACCGCGACGGTTCCGCCATGCACATACTGCGCGGTTCCGCCGGCACGGATCTGGATGCCGCGCGACGCCATCTGCTCGGTCACTGCCGGAGGCTGCCCCGACGCAGCGCCGATCGCTGCGATCACGCCGCCATCGCGCACGGCGGCAACGCCCAATGGAAAGGTCGCTTTCCCGACAAAATCATAGACCACGTCGACACCTGCCTGCGCGATCGCGCGGATCTTGGTGGACAGCTCCGGGTCGCTTGCGAGAAACGCGTGGGTCGCGCCCGCCTCGACTTTGGCGAGCTTCTCAGGTGACCCGGCCACGCCGATCACCGTCGCGCCGAGCGTACGCGCCCAACGCGAAAGGATTGAACCGACACTGCCCGATGCGCCGAGCACGAGAATGACGTCGCCGGCGGTGAGCCGGTGCAGCGCATAAAGCCCCATCCACGCGGTCAGGCCCTTCGCCAGGAACGTTGCCGCGACCTCGTTGGAGATGTCATGGGGCAGCCGGACCGGCTTCTGTACGGGTATCAGTGACGCGGTGGCGTAGGCTCCCTCGAAGAAGAAATAGGCGGCGCGGTCGCCCCGTTCGAACCCCGTCACGCCCGGTCCGACAGCGTCGATCACGCCGGCCGCCTCGAAGCCCGGCGTGGCGGGCAGGCGCATCGGGAAGAGCCCCGTGCGCACCATCACGTCGACATAGTTGATGCCGATCACATCCTGGACCAGTCGCACCTGACCCGTCCCGGGTGGTCCAACGTCCGTCTCGACGATCTTGAGAACGGCGGGCGTGCCGATTGACTGCATTTCGACTTTTCTGGCCATAACCATTTTCCTTGGAGGGTGCCGCACGACAATCGCGGCGCGACGAAACGTTCCTACGCGTGGGCGACCGGCCGCATCGTGCCGGCATGAGGGAACTTGCCCTGACGGTAAGCGGCATAGTAGCCGGCGAGTTCACTCGCCGATCCCGCAATGAACGGCCCTTGCGCTACCACCTCGATGCTCTGTGGCTGCCCGGCGTAAAGCAGCACCCGCGCGCCGCGATCGCGTGCGCGCATCGTGAGCGAGCTCGTGCCATCGCCCATCGGCGCGGTCCAGCCCACCGAGCCTGTGGCCAGCTGCTCGCTGGTGACGCCAGCCTCCACCTCGCCATCGATCAAGACGATGAAGGCGTTGTAGGAGGCGGGCAGTTGCGGCGCGAAGGCGGCTCCTGCTTCCATATGAACGTCGATCAAGGTGACAGGTACCGCGTTCAAGGTCGGCGCTGCCGCATCCTCCAGCTGGCCGCTGTAGACTATCGCCGTGACCCCCGGCTCAGCGTGCACCGGCATATCGGCACGGCGCAGGACCTGCACCCGGGGGCGCATGTTGCGCTTCGCCTCCGGCAGGATCAGCCAGAGCTGGAACAGACGCATCCCCGTCGAGACCACCGCATTCTCCGAGTGGACGATGCCGCTGCCCGCCGTCATCCACTCCACATCGCCTTCCTCCAGCCGGCCGCCGGTATCCTCCATCGTGCCTTTGAGCATGAAGGTCACGGTTTCGAGGCCGGCATGGGGATGTGCATCGCCGAAACGTCCCTCCAGTGTGATGTTGTCGTCGGCCATCAGGAAGAACGGATCGGTCGAGGCAAGATCGCCGGGCGCGATCACCAATGCGGCCTTGTGCCGCTCGCCGTCGAAGCCCGGGCCGAGTGGAGGTATGCTTGTGACGCGGTCAATCGATCTCTGCAGCATAATTCTGGTCCTTCTCGTAACTTGGGACCGAGTTCGCCGCGATCGGCGCCACCTCGGCATCATCGCCAATCATCTCGGATCGAACCGGCCTCGATCAAGATAGGGGTTCGAGAACCCAGTGTTGCGCAACGAGGAACCCAAAAATGCGTGAAGAAGTGCAACTGATCGACTAGGGGGATGGACTGAGTTCAGAGTCCTGAGATGATCGAAACGTATTGCTACAGGTCGCCGAAGGAAGGCCGGCCTGATTCTGCGCTCGCGCTTTGGAGAGCCGTATAACCCTCTCCACTTACTGCCTCTTGAGCCCGAGGATGACGATCGCGCCAGTAAGGGTCGCCGAAGCCGTATAAAGGATTGCGCCAGTCGAGCCGAGGCCCTCGATGATGAGACCGCCAATTGCCGCGCCTGTCGCTATCGCGACCTGGAAAATCGACGCCAGAAGCGCACCGGCACTTTCGGCGTGATCAGGCGCTGCGCGTGCATTCCAGATCGAGATCGCAACGGGGAAACCACCGAAGGCACCCCCCCACAGAGCGGTCGCACGAACGCAACTCCCGCGACCGTGCCGAAAAGGCTGAGCGCAAATGCAGCACTGGCTATCAGGAGTGAGAACAAGGCGACGGCCCAGGCGGGATTGCGCTCGGCGATGACCCCGCCGGCGAAATTTCCCAGGAAGCCGCCAAGGCCGAAGACCAGGAGAGCGAGCGAGACGGTCGAAATGTCGAGGCGCGTGACCTCCTCCAAAAAGGGGCGGATGAAGGTGAACCCGGCGAAGTGCCCTGACACGACGAGGAATGCCGTTCCAAAACCGATGGCCACCGAACGGCGCGACAGCGCCGCTTTGAAGGAGTTCAGGCCGGGCGCGGCCATGGGAGGCAGCTTAGGAAGGGTTAGTATCTGGATCGCCAGCGCAACCAAGCCAATGCCGGAGGCGGCGAGAAAAGTGGCGCGCCACCCCCATAGGCCACCAAGAAAAGTGCCCAGCGGTGCAGCAAAGACTGTGGTGAGGGAGATACCAGAAACTTCCAAGAGCGAAACCCAGCATCGCGCGAGCGGCGATGAGTATTAAGATGTTTGATGCATAGGCCGAGAGGACGTTGGAGATGATGAGCATCGCTGTCAAGCCAAAGACAAGCTTTTGGCGGTCTAGCTTGCCTGACACTAAAATAAGAGATGGCCCGGCGATCGCAGCCACCGCGGCTGTAGCCGTGATAGCCTGGCCAACCACACCCTTGGAGCGCCCAGTTCAGTCGCTATCGGCGTAAGCAGACTGATCGGCAAAAATTCCGCAGTCACCAGCCCAAATGCTCCAAACGCCATCGATAATACGGCTAGCCACGAAGCGGGCGGCGCTCTAGGGAGACCATCGCGCTCGTTTGAATTGGCTATTTCAGACAAGGGATTTTCTCCGGATAGAGGTAGACCTGCCTCAGCGTGAGCCGCGCGGCGCGGCGCCGTGATCCACCCGACGGCGCATTGCAACCGTATCCATCAAAGCCGCGTTGAGCCATTGACTGGTTGGTGAGGCGTTGGGGCGTCGAAGCGAATTTTGGATTTCGCTCCGGCATATTTCAGGATGTGAAACCACCATCAGCCCGGATGTCGGCACCCGTTACAAAGGAGGCTTCTGGAGTTGCAAGGAATGCGACAACGCTCGCAATTTCCTGGGGCTTTCCATAGCGGCCCGCCGCGATGCGCGAGACTTGCATAGCCGCAAACTCGCCATCGACAGGGTTCATGTCAGTGTCGGTTGGGCCCGGATGAACTGTGTTGACTGTGATGCCGCGTGGGCCGAGGTCATGAGCCAAGCTCCGGTTGAAGCCGGCGACTGCCCCCTTGGTGAGGCCGTATGCTGACAGCCCAGGAACCCCGGCATATTTCGTGATTGAGCTGCCGATCTGTATGATCCGGCCGCCATCCTTCATATGGCGTACGGCTTCCTGCGTGGCAACAAAAACGCCTGTTACATTGACTGCGAGCATTGCCTGATAGTCATCAAATGCGATTTCGTCGATCGGACCCGCGAAGGCAATACCGGCATTGTTCACCAGAATGTCGAGGCCGCCGAACTTATCGACTGTCGCGGCGACAGCGGCGCGTATTGCATCCGGATTAGGGGCATCAGCGGCGATGGCCAGCGCGCGCCCGCCCATTTTTTCGATGGCGACAGCAACTTCCTCAGCCTTCGCAGGTGATCCGCGATAGGTGAAGGCCACCTGAGCACCATCCGCTGCGAGACGCTGGGCGATTGATGCGCCGATTGATCGCGATCCACCGGTAACGAGTGCGGTCTTGCCGCTCAGTGGAAGGTACCCAGAAGCGGTCACTTCAGTCATTTCTCACTCCATTTACGTGCCGAGCGTTTCGGTGGAATGATATTTGTCCATTTTTTCCTAGAGTATTAGCGGCATATCATTTGGATCATATTCAAGCATCTGTTGATAATGGAAGACTTGATGCGGTCCAGGGGCCACGTTTTCTCGGAGAATATGACAAGGACGCGTGGACGCTATCTGAGGCTGCCTGCAAATCGGGCGCTAAGACGCTCACTACGGAAATATTCAGTGTAGAAGTCAATGAAAGCGCGGGTTTTCAGCGGTTGGAGCACGCGGCCTGAATAGTAGAGCGAGATAGATCCGGCATCGGCATACCACTTCGGAAGGATACGTTCGAGCGCACCACTTTCCACATGCTGCAGCACATCGGGTACGGCCAACAATGCTATGCCCAACCCCGCGATCGCCGCCTGCGCCATGGGCGCGGCGTCGCTCATCACGATCGTTTCGTTGAGCAGCGCGCGCTCTTCGCGCCCTTGGGCGTCGCGCATCATCCATTGCCTAATCCGGCCCGAATTCGAGGACCGCATCAGTATTCCGGCATGATCGGCCAGATCGGCGGGGCTAGTCGGCCGGCGCCGTCCAGCGAAATAGCCAGGCGATGCGACCGCGATAACGTGAACCGGTGCGAGCGTCGTGGAAACGATGCCCGGATTGAGTTCGAAACCACCGCCGATCGCGGCGTCGAAACCCTCGGCGATAAGATCGACCTTACGGCTGTCGAAATGCCAGTCAGGTCTGATGCCCGGATAACGGGCCAGAAAGTCGGGCAGTGCGGGAAGAACGTATCCCATAGCGAACGTTAAACTCATGCTGAGCTTCAGAACGCCGACAGGCTCACCCTTCGTTTGTGATGCCCCGTCGATTGCCCCTTGAAGGTGGTTCAGGCTGTCGCCGATGCTTGCCAGAAAGGACTCCCCCGCCTCGGTCAAGGTCAACTTCCGCGTCGAGCGGTGAAACAGCCGTATGCCGAGGTTCCGTTCCAGCATCGCAACGTTCCGGCTGACTGCGGCCGGTGTGATCGAGAGACGCCGAGCAGCCCCGGAAAAGCTGCTCGCTTCCGCGCTTCGAACGAACGCTTCTAGGTTTGCCAGCGTCTCCACAATAAGCACCTTCAAACATTGATTGAAACTGAAACAATTCATCTATGACTTATGTTGCGTGTATTTGCCAGCCATATTCCAGTCAACAGCAGCACGGGTTTTCTGCAACGCCAACCGCATCAGGCCAAGGATGCAGCGGGAAAACCGACCGTCGCGGATACAATTCTCACCGCACCGCAAAGGACTGGATCATGACCGTTGGAATTATCGGAGCCGGCAATATAGGGGGCGCATTTGCCACGGCGCTCGGCAAGGCAGGAATCGAAGCCGTGATCGCAAACAGCCGTGGACCGGAAAGCCTCACGACGCTTGTTTCGAAGCTCGGCAGCACAATCCGGGCTGGAAGCCTGCAAGAGGCCGCGGCGCAAGACATCGTTCTCGTGGCAGTCCCGTGGTCAAAGATACCTGGCGCGCTCGCCGGTTTGAACTTCGACGACAGGATCGTAATCGACGCCAACAACTCCATCGAAGCGCCGCTTTACAGGCCGGCGGACCTTGGCGGCCGCACCTCTACGGATATTTTCACCGCCCTTGTGCCAGGCGCGCGCGTCGTCAAGGCGTTCAACCACCTGACGCCAAAGCAACTGTCGGGCGACCCCCACTCGGAAGGCGGCAGGCGCGTCCTGTTTTATTCGGGCAACGATATGAGGGCGAAGGCGGAGGTTGCTGCCATCATTGATCGCATCGGCTTCTTCGGGATCGATCTCGGCGCGCTTGCGGTCGGCAGCCAGCTGGTTCAGTTCCCGGGCGGCCCGCTGCCCGCTCTCAACCTCGTCAAGTTCGACTGAACATCGCTGCGCTCCATCCGTCTGCAATCGGATGCGCCGCCAGCCATCTGAAACCCGGAGACGATATCGTGTCAAAATTCATTCAAATGCAGTCAACCGGCGGCCCCTCCGTCCTGCAAATCATCGAGAAAGACCTGCGCGCGCCACGAGCCGGCGAGGTTAGGCTCATTCAGGACGCGATCGGCCTCAACTTTGTCGATACGATGATACGAAAAGGCCAGTATCCGATGGCGTTGCCGGCGGTTCCCGGTTTCGAAGCAGCCGGGACGATCACCGAGGTCGGATCCGGCGTCGAGGGGCTGTCGGTCGGCGACCGAGTGGCTTACTTCTTTTCGGAAGGTGCATATGCCACCGAGAGGATCATTCCGACCGCGCCGCTCATCCGCCTGCCCGCCGATATCTCGAACGAGACTGCGGCGACCTTCCTGGCGAAGGGTGGGACGGCCTGGATGGGGATGCGTGGTCTCCACGATCTCAAATCCACCGACACAGTGCTGGTACTTGGGGCATCGGGAAGCGTGGGTGCTATCCTGTCTCGCTGGGCGAAGTCGCTGGGTGCTACAGTGATTGGCGTCGCCGGATCGCCGGATAAGCTCGACAAGGTCGCGGCCGGTGCCACCCACGCCTTCCACGCTGGCGAGCCAGATATCGCGGCCAAGATCCGTGCGATCGCACCTGACGGTGTCGACGTCGTTTATGATTTCGTCGGCCGGGCGACTTTCTCGTTGGGCGTGTCAAGCGTCCGAGATGGTGGTGTGATTGCCGCGATCGGAGCCGCGTCGGGTCAGCCAGCGCCGGCCTCTGATGTTGTGCGACGAGGCGTTGATGTCCGCAGCGGCGGTGCCCCGCAATACGTCCGGGGACCGACAGTCGAGATCGCCACCTCTCAGCTATGGGATGCGCTGCGCTCAGGCATCTTCAGTGATCTCGAAACCGCCCGCTATCCGTTCGACGAGATAGCCCGCGCGCATGACGACATGGACAACCGCCGCTTGAGCGGTCTGCCGGTCCTGATCGCGTAATCCGAAAATAATCGTGCGGCGGCAGGCCGCTCGGACGCCCGCCGCAAGGCGGCCGGGCGAAACATTTCCCCTGTCGATAAAGAAAGGAATAAATCTATGAGTGAACTAGCAGGTAAACGTGCGCTTGTGACTGGCGCGTCCCGCGGCATTGGAGCCGCGATCGCAATCGCACTGGCCGAAAAAGGTGCCGACGTAGCGATCACGTACGAACGCGCCGCTGATCGGGCAGCGCAAGTTGTCGCAACGATCGAAGGCAAAGGGCGCAAGGCGTTAGCTATCCAGGCTGACAGCATGGACCCCAATGCGGTCAAGCGGTCGGTTGATGAGACGGCGCAGGCGTTGGGCGGCCTCGACATATTGGTGAACAATGCGGCTATCGCGATCTACAAGGATGTGGCGGATTTCACCCTCGCCGAGATCGACGCCCTTTTTGCTGTCAACGCTCGCTCACCGATCTTGGCATCGCAAGCCGCGATGCCGTATCTTGGCAAAGGTGGCCGGATCGTCACAATCGGCTCGGCAGGCGCAGAGCGCATTGTCGGACCATCGACGGTTTATTCAATGACCAAATCGGCACTTCAATCATTTACCCGCGGTCTGGCGCGAGAACTTGGCCCCCGTGACATCACTGTCAACCTCATTCAGCCGGGATCAACCAACACGGAAATGAACCCGGCCGAGGGCGAGTTCGGAGATTTCCAGCGTGCCCTAATACCGCTCGGCCGGTACGGCGAGCCGGAGGATGTCGCGGCTGCGGTAGCATTCCTCGCATCTGGTGCGGCCCGACAAATCACCGGAACCATCTTGACCGTTGATGGTGGCACGCTGACCTAAACACACTCCCGCGGGTCCACGACTTGAAACATAGGAGAGTGGGAGCTAACTGGATACTACCACCTACTAGCTCTCCACTCTCATTCCACTTTGCACCATCATCAAAGCGTGGTCGAACGGAGTGTAGGTCGCGTGTCTTTCAGGAGCGGACCGGCCCGTCGCGCTGGGAATCGAGTCACAGCGGCGGACCCGCCTCGATGCCTCGGCGCCTCCAGAGAGCAGACCTATCGCTACATACGCCGAAGCGTCTTGAGCTAGGGGCAAAGGTTGGCGTTGGCACCTTGCTTTGCTGCCCAATATGCTGAGATTGGTGAATCTCAAGGAGTTCAACCATGTCACTGCGCCAGCCCGGCCAAGTTCGATTTCCCTTTCACTCACAATTGCCAAGGGATGACGGCTGTGGGGTTCGCGTCCTGCAAATGCTCACTGGCATGACCTATGATCAGGTCGCGGCCATGGTGGATTGGGGCGACAGGTCAGTCCATTATACGCGGTGGGATGACGTCTGCCGGGTGTTGAGGTCGCTCGGCTGGCCTATCGGCGCGCCGATAAGAACCAGCGATTGGAGTGATATTCAAGGTGTGGCCGTCGTCCACGTCGATGGGGACCATTTCCTGCTCTATGACTCGGTCAATCGTCTGTTTTACGATCCAGGAGAACCGGAGGGGCCGGCTGTGGTTACCAGCCATACTCCAACCAGCTATCTGACGGTTCAGCCTGGGGAACGTGCGCCTGCTCGATGAAATGGCCACTCCGGGCTGATCTTGATCGATAGGTCAGGTCGGGCCGGACGTCTGCTTTGCAGGTTTCCCGACGAAAGCCCTTCCCACGAATTCGCACAGTCCGACGGGTCGTCCGCCGAGCCGCAGGATGTGGAGAGCCGTGGAACCGCTGCGCCGGAGCGTCGAAAGTTCTTCCCTGGGCATCCGCAGACGCATCCCATACAGGGGCATCCCTATGGATTGATAGAGCTGAAGATAATCGTCCGCATCAAGACGTTCTATCGAGATGCTGGCGGCGGCAACCGGAGACGACAACGCAGCGCCCTGCGGGGCGCAAGCTGTTCCATAAGGTGACGCGAAGACGGACCATAAAATGCGGAGCTCAACAACCCCCGAGGGAAAGCGGACGAGTTATGGCAGAACTCAAAGGTCCGTTGCCTCCGGTTTGGCACCCGCTGCCGTCAGCATCGCGTGGATCTGGCCCCGGCGGGGTCTGGTGATTGAAGAGACCGACCGCTGAGAGAGCTTTCGACTTCGCCATCCGCGTCGAGCAATCGGGCTGCCCACGCTTCGATTTCCACGTCCCGCTGCAAACGCGGCGTCTTTGAAGTCGTCCCAATCCGCTGGGCTGGTTAGGGAGTGCTTGATGGTTTCCTCCGGGCGTGGGTTCCCGTTCAAACGCTGCAGCATCAGGGCATCGGCCCAATAGAGATGGTTCAAGGTCGCTGCGATCGATTGGAAGAGCGCAGCGCCAACACAGTCGATCAACCCGCGGCCGCGGGCGGCCCCCATGGTGCATCGAGTGATGGTGGCTGGCAGCCGCCACGCCCTGGCCGAGGTGTTACTACCGCACTGGCCGCGATGGCGATTGGTGGTGCCCTGCTGGTTCTGGCGGCCTGGAGATTGCCCTGACCCGGCGAACGACTCAGATTTCCCGGTCGAACTTCTCGTAGAGGAAATCCACCAATGCCCGCACACGCGCGATACCGGCGCGCGCAGGCGGCATGAAGATCTGCAGATCACCCCCTTCGTGCGGGAAATCGGGCAGGACCGCTTCGAGCTCGCCTCGCTCCAAAGGGCCTTCGACCATGAACATTGGAGCAAGTACAACCCCCAGACCTGCGCGCGCAGCGGCCAGGAGCATCTGCCCGTTATCAGTGCAGAACCGGGAGTTCATGCGCACGTGCTCCCAGCCTTCGCGGCCCTGAAAGCGCCAACGGCCGGGATCCAGCGCGTAGAGAATGGTGTCGTGCGCCGCCAGGTCAGCGGGAATCGTGGGGCGTCCGCGCGCATCGAGATAGGCCGGGCTGGCAACCACTGCCCAGCGAACCTTGGCAAACTTGCGGGTGATGAGAATCGAGTCCGGAACGGCGCCGGGCCAGATCGCAAGATCATACGCCTCGGCGACCATGTCCACCTGACGATCGGTAAAGCGAACATCGAACTGGATAAGCGGATAGAGAAGCGCGAATTCCGCCAGTAGCGGCGCTAGCAGAAACTCGCCAAAGGCGGCTGGAACCTGAATTCGCAGCTGGCCAGAAATCTCGCTGGTCGACTTGCTGACGACCTCCTGCGCCGATTCCAGTTGCGATAGGCCTGCGGCGGCATGCGCATGATATTCGCGACCAATATCCGTCAACCTCGTGCCCCTCGGGGTGCGGGTCAGCAACTGAGCACCAAGAACAGCCTCGAGGCGGCTGACGCGCCGGCTCACGATAGATTTGACGATGCCGAGGCGCGCGGCAGCATTTGCAATGCTTCCGGTTTCCACCACTCGGATGAATGCGATCACGTCCAACAAGTCAACGGGCTCGGGTTCCGGCATTAGCAACTCCACGTTTCTGCCTTGGCGGCTACTGCAACACTACAGGATCGGTATTTTCGAGGAAAGGGCAGCGGAAACAACATCCGCCTCCTTGGTCGGGCTCAGCGAAATCGACCTTGGACGATCTCGCTGAAATATCGAGGAAATGGGAGCTGACCAGGGCGTTGATCTGCTTCAGGCGCTGCCGGATCCAAGTCGCCATCGCGCTTTCACAAAACCAGTAAAATCAAAACGCTGGATTTTTGACGGTCTCGTTCAGGGCGCTAAGGGTCGAGAAGGAAATTTTCAACAATAAAAACAACTGCTTAAGGTACAAAATAATAGAGTGGGAATGATTGTCATCCCCACTGACTAAAATCCCATGGATTGCTGCGTCGGCTGCGGCGGTGCAAGTCGAACGCCTTCCAGTTCCAGCATCCTGAGCTTGGAATTCGAGCCGCCCGGCGCCGAAAATCCGCCGATCTTGCCACCTGCGGCAAGCACCCGGTGGCACGGGATGATGAGGGCAACCGGGTTCTTTGCCATCGCCTGACCCACGTCCTTAGCCGCTTCCGGGCCGGCGCCAAGTTCCTTCGCCAACGCGCCGTAGGTGGTCGTTCGGCCCCAGCCGACGCGGCGCGCAGCAGCGTAGACGCTCTTGAAGAATGCATCCTGCCCTTCAAGATCGACCTTTACGCCTGAAAAATCTGTTTCTTTGCCGTTGAAGTAACGCTTTACCGCAGCGATCGCCTCGGTAACCTCAGGCGTCGGTGGACCCGATTCGGCCGCCGGAAGGCGGCGCAGCAGAAGTCGCTCCGTCGCGTCCGCGGCTTTTGTCGGGAGCTGGAAACGTGTGATGCCGTTCTCGTTCCAGGCAATTCCGCAGAAACCACCAGCCGTTTCGAAGATCAGATATTGGTGCGCTTTCTCAGCCATGACATCGCCTCCGTGCTTCACTTGCGCCCTAAAATCGTGCGGCCGGACCTCAAGTTCAACCCGTTTCTTGCAACAGTTTGCCGTTTCGCACAGCCTTGGCAAGATCATATGTTCTAATTTTGTTCGTGCGTTTTAGCTTCGGTGCGCTAGACTTGGAACTCTGCGGGAGACAATCGAGACGATCGCGACGCGGTTGAATGGCCCTGCCCAGCACGGACAAAGTCAAACTTCCTTTCAGCGCAATGTTCTTGCTTCAAACGAAGTGCGTCACCTGCCGCCTTGCACTTGCCCGCCGGACTCGCATAAAGCTCGCTTAATCAGAATTTGCGGAGTGACGTGGCGTGGATATTTCCGAAATCATCATTCCGGGCGACACACCCGGCATCGAGTGGCGTCTGCCGGTTTTTCGGTTCAAGGGCAACGACCCGGCCGCACCGAAGGTTTACATCCAGGCGGCGCTCCATGCCGACGAACTCCCGGGCACAGCACTTCTGCATTTTCTCTGCATAAGGCTGCGTGATGCAGAAAGTGCCGACAGCATTGCAGGCGACATCACAATCGTGCCCCAGGCCAATCCGATTGGTGCAGCACAGTCGCATTTCGGCGAGATTCAGGGCCGTTTCGATCTCGGCTCGCGGACCAATTTCAACCGGGATTTCCCTCTGATTTCGCTGCGGGACCGCGACAACCTGATCGACGGTCTCGATCGTTACCCGGCAGTCGATCGGCTAAAGCGGCAGCTGATGCATATGGCGCTTGGCGCCGATCTCGTGCTCGATCTGCATTGCGACGACGAGTCCCTGCAATATGCCTATATCGACGAGGCGTTCTGGCCGGAGGCGAGCGACCTTGCGGCCGCCTTGGCGATGGACGCGGTGCTCCTTTCCGATGGCGAGAGCTCGGCCTTCGAGGAGGCAATCAGCTTTGCCTGGAAATATGAAGTGCCTGGCGAGAAGCGCACCCGTCTGCCCGGCAAGCTTTCCGTCACCTTGGAACTTCGCGGCAAACGCGATGTCTACCCGGATATGGCCAAAGCAGATGCCGAAGGGCTATGGCGCTTTCTCGCAGAACGCGAGATCATCAGAGACGGGAGTGTATCGCCAAGCATGTTCGCCGGTCCGGCCGTGCCGCTGGACAATATCGAGATGATCCGCTCGCCGGAGTCCGGCACGGTCCTCTTTCATCGCAGCATCGGTGAAGTGGTTGCCGAGGGCGACCTGCTGGCAACGATTATCACTCGTCCTGGCATGGCGGACGGCAGCATCCAAGTTCGTGCGCCGCAAGCCGGCCTTGTCGTCACCCGCGTTTCCGACCGCCTAGTACGGCGGCGCGCGGACCTGATGAAGATCGCCTGCAGCCAGCCCAGCAGCGTGGCCCGCAAAGCCGGAACCCTCGAGGATTAATATGACTGCCATCATTTATGGTATCAAGAACTGCGACACGATGAAGAAGGCGCGCGCCTGGCTGGAAGAGCATGGCGTTGCCTATGATTTTCACGACTACAAGGCCGTGGGTATCGACCGCGCCCATCTGGAGCAATGGGTCGACAGAGCCGGATGGGAAACCGTGCTCAACCGCGCGGGAACGACCTTCCGCAAACTGCCGGACGCCGACCGCGAAAACCTCACGCGGGAAAAGGCGATCGCCCTGATGCTTGACCAGCCATCGATGATCAAGCGGCCGGTTCTGGAAGCAAGCGGCAAGCTGTTGGTCGGCTTCAAGCCTGACAGCTACGGGGCGGAATTCGAAAAATAATGTCTAAGACGACGCGCGCCACGCAGGTTCTTGCCAAAGCCGGCGTTACTTTCACGGTGCATAGCTACGATTATGATGCGAATGCCGAACGCGTCGGCCTCCAGGCCGCCGAAGCGCTCGGCGAGGAGCCGCATCGCGTGCTGAAGACGCTGATGGCGGAAGTGGACGGTAAGCCAGTCTGTGTCATCGTGCCCTCCGATCGCGAAGTCAGCATGAAGAAGCTTGCCAGCGCCTTCGCCGGCAAGTCGGCAAACATGATGAAGCCTGCCGATGCCGAGCGGCTGACCGGATATCATGTCGGCGGCATCAGCCCGTTCGGCCAGAAAAAGCTCGTTCCGACGGCGCTGGAGGAGGCCACGCTCACTGAGCCTCTGGTTTACATGAACGGCGGTCAACGCGGGCTGCAGGTGCGCCTTGCGCCGAAGGAGGCGCTCACGACGCTGAATGCAAAAGTTGCCTCGCTCATCGCTTAGGCGGAAAATCGCGCCAGCAGATTCATGAGCGCCGTGGCGGCTGGTTCGTCAAGCCTCGAGCCGACGTGGACCTCGATCGCTTTGGAATAAACTGTCCACATGCGTTCGCGAAGCGCCCGGCCTGCCTCGGTAATTACAACCCATCGGCCGCGCCCGTCTTCGGCAAACGTCTCGCGGCTCACGAGCTCCTCGCGTTCGAGCCGGTCGATCAGCCGCGAGAGATTGTATTGCGCAAGCAGCGTCCGCTCTTCGATTTCGAAGGGGCGCAGTTTGCCTTCCTCCGCGCGCGCCAACTCCCAGAGCACATCATACCAGCCAAGCGGCGGCAGGCCGGCTTTCTTGAGGTCACTCTCGATGGCCCGCAGCAGCCGCTGCTGAGCACGCATGATGGCGATCCAGACCTGCGTAATTGTCTCGGATCGAAGTTCTTTGCCCATATAGATGCAATTACATTTATCTTGACGAAGGAGCAAGACAAATTATATGCATTTACATCTAACATCGGGAAATTGACGAATATGGACACAGATAAATCCATCCTCTATGCAACCGCCCTGCTGCGGATCAGCCTCGGCACGATGTACCTCGCCCACAGCATGCTCCTGAAACTGATGACCTTCGGACTGCTGGGGACCGCCGGATATTTTACGTCGATCGGCTTGCCGGGCTGGCTGGCCTACCTCACTTTTGCCGCCGAAGCGGTCGGCGGGACGCTCTTGGTTCTCGGCATTCAGAGCCGCATCGCCGCCTTGGCGCTCGTACCGGCCCTTGTCGGCGCAATCATCTGGGCGCATGGCGCGAACGGCTGGGTCTTTACTGCGCCCGGCGGCGGCTGGGAATATCCGCTCTATCTGATCGTGCTTTCGATTGCCCAGGCCATGCTCGGAGATGGCGCCTTCGCCCTTCGCCCTTCACAACCGCTTGCACCTGCAAAGGCCTCTTAAGGGAATATGCCATGCAAAAGCTTACCCTCATCTCGCACCATCTGTGCCCTTATGTGCAGCGTGCTGCGATTACGCTTGGTGAGAAGGGTGCGGCCTTCGAACGCGTTTTCATCGATCTCGATGACAAGCCGGACTGGTTCTTGAAGATTTCTCCGCTCGGCAAGGTTCCGCTTTTGCTGATCGAGGAAGACGGGCGGCAAGTCGTCCTTTTCGAAAGTGCGGCAATATGCGAATACATCGACGAAACGCAACCCGGGCCGAGGCTTCATCCGCAAGATGCCCTGACACGCGCCCGACATCGCGGATGGATGGAGTTCGGCTCGTCCATCCTGGCCGATCTGTGGATGTATGAAACCACTAGCGACCGAAAGGTGCTGGAGACCAAACGAACGGTCCTTGCATCGAAATTCCTTATCATCGAAACCGAGCTTTCCGGCGGACCACTTTTCGTCGGGAAAAGTTTCAGCCTCGTGGATGCCGTCTTCGCACCGATCTTCCGATATTTCGATGTTTTCGACACAATCGGCGACAGCCACATCTTTGATGGCCTGGAAAAGGTGAAGCGTTGGCGAAGCACTCTTTTGCAGCGGCCGAGCGTTAGGCAAGCCGCCGCTACCGATTATCACGAGCGTCTCGTCGCGTTCCTTGAGAAACATCAGTCGGCATTGCTTGAACAGGCGGCTGCTTAAGATCGGGCAATCTCTTGCCGCCCTGCATTTTCACGCTGGCGAACTTCATTTTCGCCCAAAAGGGGTCTAAGTCTGGCATCTTCAGAGAGAAGATTTCAGGAGGTAGCCGGCCATGACGTTCATGCCCCAGAGTCAGAATTCCGTCGATCCAATCAAGCTCGAAAAGCTCGCCGAGGTCGCCGTCAAGGTCGGCCTGCAGCTTCAAAGGGGTCAAGATCTGGTAATGACCGCGCCGATTGTCGCAATGCCGCTGGTTCGCTTGATCACCAATCACGCCTACATGGCCGGCGCGGGCCTTGTTACGACTTTCTACTCCGACGAAGAAACGACACTTGCCCGCTATCAATACGGCACCGACGAAGGCTTCGACCGTGCGTCCGGCTGGCTCTACGAAGGTATGGCAAAGGCATATCAAAACGGCGCGGCACGTCTTGCAATTGCCGGCGACAATCCGATGCTGCTTTCCGAACAGGATCCAGGCAAGGTCGGCCGCGCGAACCGGGCGAATTCCACTGCCTACAAACCAGCACTCGAAAAGATCTCGAACTTCGACATTAATTGGAACATCGTTGCCTATCCGAATCCCTCCTGGGCGAAGGTCGTGTTTGCGGACGATCCTGAGCCGATTGCGGTCGCGAAACTGGCAAAGGCAATCTTTGCCGCCTCGCGCGTCGATCTCGACGATCCGGTCTCAGCCTGGAGGGAGCACAATACGAACCTTGCCGCCCGCTCATCCTGGCTGAATGGTCAGCGCTTCGCAGCACTGCATTTCAAGGGACCGGGTACCGATCTGACTGTTGGCCTTGCCGACGGTCATGAGTGGCATGGCGGCGCCTCCGTCGCCAAGAACGGCGTAACCTGCAACCCGAATATACCGACGGAGGAGGTTTTCACGACGCCGCACGCGCTGCGCGTCGAGGGCCATGTCTCAAGCACCAAGCCGCTCTCCCACCAGGGCACGCTGATAGACAACATCCAGGTTCGTTTCGAAGAAGGCCGGATTGTCGAGGCCAAGGCTTCGCGTGGCGCGCAGGTATTGAACAAGGTGCTCGACACCGACGACGGCGCCCGCCGCCTCGGCGAAGTGGCGCTCGTGCCGCATTCCTCACCGATCTCGGCGAGCGGTATCCTGTTCTACAATACGCTTTTTGATGAAAACGCCTCGTGCCATATCGCGCTCGGACAATGCTACTCGAAGTGCTTCCTCGACGGCGCAAAGCTCAGCCAGGACCAGATCAAGGCGCAGGGCGGAAATTCCAGCCTTATCCATATCGATTGGATGATCGGTTCCGACAAAGTGGATATCGATGGCATCAAGCCGGACGGCTCACGGGTTCCGGTGATGCGGCAGGGAGAATGGGCCTGACGGGCGCCATTGCTCTCTGGCTGATCCAGACGCTCGCCAGCACAAGCAGGAAACCGAAGAGCTGCACGGGCGTCAAGCTCTGGCCAAGCGCCAGCCAACCGAGAAACGTCGCAACCAGCGGGCTCAAAAAGCCAAGTGACGCGGCCGCTGCTGGTTCGATCTTCGACAGGCCGCGGAGCCATACGACATAGGTGAAGGCCGCACCAATCAGTCCGAGATAGGCCATGCCCAGCACATTTGCAGTTGTCGGCATCGGAAGAGCCGGCTCGAACATCAGCGCGACGGGCACAAGCAAAAGCCCACCAGCCGTCAGTTGCCATGCCGTGAAGGCGAGGTTCGAAACCGGCGGCGTCCAACGGCGCGAAAGCACCGTGCCGAAAGCCATTGATACGGCGCCCGCGAGGCCGGCGGCAACGCCAACTGGATCGAGCGCAGCCTTGGGTGTTAACACCATCAGCGCGACGCCAGCCATTCCGGTCAAACCGGCAAACACGACGAGAAGCTTGATCGGCTTGCCAAGAAAGAGGCGCGATAAAGCGATAACGATCAGAGGCTGAATAGCCCCTACCGTCGCGGCGACACCGCCTGGAAGCCGGTAAGCGGAAACGAAAAGCATCGCCCAGAAGAACGAAAAATTCAGCGCGCCGAGGATGAAGACCCTCCCCCACCAGGTACCAAACGGCAAGCGACGGATGGTGGCGAGCAAGAGGAGGCCGGCAGGCAAGGCGCGCAGCATTGCGACAGTCAGCGGATAGCCGGCAGGCAGGAACGCCGTCGTTACGAAGTAGGTGCTGCCCCAGATGGCGGGCGCAATGGCCGTCGTCAGGACATCGGCTGCATATGTGCTATTTTTCTTCATATCAAGAATCTCTATTTCAAGATAAATTCACCATAGGAGCATTTATCTTGACGTCAAGACATATCATGCTATCGCTTGTTCATGAAGGATGAGGAAGCAATGGACCGGGTCGATAAAATCCTTTCCCAATGGCAACGTGAGCGGCCAGACCTCGATGTCGAGGCCATGGCTATCCTGGGGCGCCTGAAACGACTGACGACACATCTCGGACGCGAGGTAGAGCAAGTCCTGCTGCAGCACGGGCTTTCGTCATCCGCCTTCGACGTGCTGGCAACGCTTCGGCGTTCCGGAAAACCCTATCGCCTCTCGCCTGGAGATCTGCTGGCGATGACGATGGTGAGCTCCGGTACGATGACCAACCGCATCGACCAGCTCGAGAAAGCAGGTTTCGTCGAACGCGTACTTAACCCCGACGACCGGCGAAGTGTGCTGATTGCATTAACGGAGAATGGTTTTGCGGCCGTCGAGGCCACGGTCGGTGCCCATGTCGCTAATCAGCAGCGGCTTATCGAAAACCTCAGCGATGAAGACAAGGCAGCTCTCGATGCGCTGCTGCGCAAGTTCCTCGCGAAATTCGAATAGTCAGATCGCGCTCAGCGCCTTGCGCACGCGATCAAGATGAGCTTGTCGTTTGGCAGCCGTCGCGCGATCCATGTCGTGCAGGCTGAGCATTCGAAAATTCAGGCCCTTAGAGCAGAAATTCGCAATGCCGCGCTTCAGTAGCCGGCGCACCGGATCGCCCATGGAGAGATGAACCAGCCACCACGGCGAGCCTGTCGTCGTCAGAGCCCAGAGCAGCTTAATATTTGTCAACTGCGGAACGATCCGCCCGCCGGCCACATCATGCGAGAAGGCAACACCGGGCGCGAAGACCCGATCGAAGAACCCCTTGAGGATCGCCGGGAAATTGAACCACCATTGGGGAAAGACGAGGATCAAACCATCGGCCGCCTTCAACCGCTCCACAATCTTTGAGACGCCGGAGGTGTCATAGGGAATGTCGAAGTAGCCGCCGCGCTCGGCCTTCGTGAGGCGAGGGTCGAAATCCTCGGCGTAGAGATCGAGCAGATCAACCGAATGACCAGCTTCCGCCAGAGCTTCACGCGCAGTCTTTGCAACAGAGGCCGCAAAACTCTCGTTAAGCGGATGGGCGAGCACAAGCAGGATACGCATCGGTCCTCCTAGAACAGGCTACCCTGCTTCGGCGGCATGCTCGGCTCGTCAGGCCTTGCCAACCGTTTCCTCGGTGGCGCACCGCCTTCCGTTGTCACGGCGCCGACGCGGCCGTCGGCAAACTCGATCGAAATGCCCACGCCGACCGAAAGCGCCGCGGCTTGCGATACCGGCCGGTTTTCATCGTCGCGGATCACTGCATAACCGCGGTTCAGAACGTTCTTGTAGGAGAGCGACTGCAATACGCGGTCCTGTGCCGAAAGCTCGCCCCTTGCCCGTGTCAACTGATGGCGGACAGCGGTATCGGCGTGACGGGACAAGTTTGCCAGATGGTCGCGTATGCGTGCCGTCTGCGTCTTCAGTCGCGTCGGCAAGGACGCAAAGACGGCATCGGCCCGCCCGACACGGGACCTGGAGCGATCGATCGATCGCTCCACCGTGCGCTCGGCGCGCGTCATCCGCTCGGCAAGCATCTGGCGGCGCTCGGCAATGCGGTTCGAAAGAACGTCCGGCCTCAGATGCGATGCGGTGCGCTCGAAACTCCGACGCTTGTTGATGGTGTTGAGCTCCAGCCCGCGGCCGAGGCCTGCGGCCGCTTCATCAAAGCGCCGGCGCGGCAGTGCCAACAACTGATCGAGCGACGGCAGCGCTCGCATCAATGCCCGAACGGACTGCCGCCTGTGATCCATCTGCCGGCTCATACAGCCTTGCAGACGGGCCGAAAGCGCAGAGACCTGGGCGTCCAGTTCGGCTTTGACGGGAACGGCCATTTCTGCAGCCCCCGTCGGCGTCGGCGCACGCACATCGGCCGCATAGTCGATCAGCGTCCAATCGGTTTCGTGGCCAACCGCCGAGATAAGCGGAACTTCACTTTCAGCAGCGGCGCGCACGACAATCTCGTCATTGAAGCTCCAGAGATCTTCCAGGCTGCCGCCACCACGCGCGACGATCAGCACATCAGGCCTCGGTATTTCGCCGCCCGCCTGGAAGCCGTTGAAACCGCGAATGGCATTGGCCACCTCCTCGCCGGAACCATCGCCTTGCACCTTGACTGGCCAGACGATGACATGGACTGGAAAACGATCGGAAATGCGGTGCAGGATATCGCGAATAACGGCGCCCGTTGGCGACGTGACGACGCCGATGACGCTCGGCATGAACGGCAGCCGCCTCTTGCGCGCTGCGTCGAAAAGACCCTCAGCACCAAGCCTGCGCTTGCGCTCCTCGATCAACGCCATCAGCGCGCCCGCACCCGCGGGCTCCAGCGTTTCAATGACGATCTGGTACTTCGACGAGCCTGGGAAGGTCGTCACCTTGCCGGTGGCGACCACCTCCATGCCTTCTTCCGGCCGGAACCTTAGCCGCGAGAACGTGCCTTTCCAGATGACGGCGTCGATACGGGCGCGATCGTCCTTCAGCGAGAAATAGGCATGCCCCGATGAATGCGGGCCGCGATAGCCGGAAATTTCGCCACGCACCCGGACCTGGTCGAAAGCGGTTTCGACCGTGCGCTTGATCGATCCCGAAAGTTCGGAGACCGAATATTCAGTCAGGTTGGTGGGCGAATCGGTGTCGAAGACATTGCTCATCCTTCCTTTCTAGCGAAAGCAGAGGGAAAGATCAGTAGAGCATCGGGTTAGCGCTCAATTTTCCGGTTTGAAGAGAAAGAACTGCACCCCAACGCCCGCAGCCTTGGGAAGCGGTTGGAGGTAGGACGGCACATTGCCCCTCGCCAATTGAGAATAAAGACCCTCCGGCTTCAGTTTTGCAAACTGCATTGTCGGATAATCGTCGGGACAGAAAGCCAAAACACGAACGTCCGCCCCCCTCAGGAAGGCCTCTGCATCCTTCGGTTCCGAAAGGCCGATATGCATTTCGGTCAGCATACCCCGGGGATTGCGATGATAAGGTGCGGTCAGAACATGCTGGCTCGTAAAGCGGAGGATCGGCACGCCGAGTTCAGATGAGGCCGCCACCATGCCGACAGGCATCGCATTCAGCGGCGCAAGAGCCTCTCTTGAGATACACGAAGGCTTGTTTTCCTCGTCTTTCGCTTCGTTCTTGTCTTCCTCCGTTTGCCTCTGCAACTCAATGAAGGCTCCTGCAACGGCCCAAACAGCAGGTACGCTGGCAAGCACCAGCATGATGTAACAGAATGCGGCAGCGACATTTTCGCGATCGCTGTTCGATATACGGCGGATGTCGATAATCAGCAGCGCTAGCGGCAGGATAGCGATCAGGTTTGCAAAGGGTGCCCCGCGCACCTGCATGAGGCCGATGGCCCAGCAGAGGACGAGCAGGAAAAGCAGTATGGCGTGAATTCGCACCCTGTCGCGATAGAGGATTCGGAATGCGCTGACAGCAATGCCCAAAAGACCGACTGCGTAAAAGGCACCGATGCCGAAAGGCTCGTCGCGGATCATGTCGAGAATCGAGCGTGCTTCTGAAATATTGTTCAGCCACAGCTCAACGAGCATTGGGTCGAGATCGTCAAGCGGATTATGCAGGCATTGGGGCGCGATCACCATGGCTGAAGCTGCAACAGCGATGCCGATACCACCAAGTGCAGCGAAGCGTCCTCTTCTCGACGTACGGCTTGCGAAAACAGCCGCAACGGAAAGCATCCCACCGCCGATCGCAGCGAGGCTGTAAAAACCAAGCGAAAAATTGTCGCAGGTTACGGTCGAATATAGGCGGGGCGGCATAGTCGAGAAGAACAGAATACTGACGGCCAGAGTGAGCGTCAGCCCGAATGCTTTGGCAGCCCTCTGAAAGGCTTCCCCCACCCAAGCCCAATGAAGAGCGACGACAAGGCAAACCGATGCGACAAAAGGTGTGGTCTCGACACCAATGGCCACCGCCAGGGCCGCCGTCAAGCCTGCAACGACATAGCTCCAGGCCCGGTGCTCCTCATCGAGAAGCATTGCCGTCATCAACGCGACAAGCCCGATCTGCACGTTGTGATGATCGATCGCACCGGGCACGAAACGGTTGCTTGTCCATACGCCTAGTGCGGTCATCACCAGACAGATATGCATGGCAGGCACGCCGCCGATGCGGCGGCCCGCACTCGCCATCGCAAGCATGAGAGGGATAACGAGTGAGACAGGCCAGATCGCGAGCGCCACGGCCTCGGCCTGCTCGCCCGCCAGAAACAAGCCGAAGAACTTGATGAGCCCCGCGATCGGCAAATCGATCAGCCGCGACCAGTGCATCAGCGTGCCATCAACGCCCAGCCGGTATTGCGTCAAATCGAACCAGCTCTGTCCGGAAAGAAAATCCCTTACTTCGACGAGCCGCATGCCGTCGTCATTGTCCGGACCGACATAGTCTTTCGTCCCGATCAGCTTCACCGGCAAAATACTCGCGATTAGCACCGCGCTATAAAGCGACACCGACGGCCATAGACGCATGAGAAGCATGCGGATGGCGGCAAGCAACACGATAGGCGGCGAAGATTTAGAAGCTGAATTGCCGGTCATTCCTGCGACGTTCGCCATTCCTGCTGTCCCGTCCTAAGCTGCGCGAACTTTAGCTTTTGCAGATCAAGAAAGTGTAAAGCGTCCGAATGGCTGCCGACTCTTCCCGCGTTATAGGGTCTTATTAACGCTGGTGTTTTAGACTGCACGCCAATTGTGAATGGCAAGTGGCATCATGACACGATCACAGACCAAAACCCTAAACATCGCTGTCCTGCTTCCGTGCTACAACGAAGCAGCCACGATCGGTGCGGTGGTTCGCGGCTTCAAAGCGGCGCTGCCGCAAGCACAGATACATGTCTACGACAACAATTCGACAGACGGCACCGCGCTCCATGCGATGCTGGCCGGCGGCGCTGTCGTGCGCGAACGGCGCCAGGGCAAGGGCCATGTTGTGCGCCGCATGTTCGCCGATATCGACGCCGACATCTATCTGATGGCAGATGGCGACGGCACTTATGCGCCGGAAGACGGCGAAGAGCTGATCCGCACGCTGCTGACCGAACGCGCCGACATGGTAGTCGGAACGCGGCGCGGCGTTCATTCCGACGCGGGGCGCAATGGACATGCTTTCGGCAACCGCATCTTCAACATTCTCTACCGCACGATCTTCGGTCCGGACTTCACCGATATCTTCTCAGGCTACCGGGCCTTCTCGCGCCGTTTCGTCAAGAGCTTCCCGGCCGTTTCCGCCGGTTTCGAAATCGAGACCGAAATGTCTGTCCACGCCTCTCGGCTCAAGCTGCCGGTCGCCGAGCTGGAACTCGATTACGGCCGCCGCCCGGAAGGTTCGCACTCGAAACTCTCGACCTTGAAGGACGGCGGCAAGATTCTCTGGATGTTCGCCATGCTGATGAAGGAAACGCGGCCCTTTGCCTTCTTCGGCCTCATCAGCGCGTGCTTCATGCTGTCGAGCATGGCTTTCATGGCGCCTGTGCTGGCGGAATACTTCGAGACCGGGCTTGTCAACCGCATGCCGACATGGGTTCTCTCCATGGCGCTGATGATGATCTCCTTCATGGTCTTCACAGCGGGTCTGATCCTTGATTCCGTCGCACGCTCGAGGGCCGAGCAGCTTCGCATTCATTACCTCAACGTCGCCGCGTCGAGCCAGGGTCTAACGCCGGAAAAGTCCATTGAAACCGCGCCAGATGGCAAGACCACGCGTATCGCATAGTTGCTTCCGCTCAAAGGTGATGCCCTTTCCATGAACAGAGAAACCACAAACCGCATTCGTTTCGTGCTGGAAGATATCCTGCCGCCGGTTGTCCGTGATTCCGGTGCGTTTCGCTGGGCAGCGCGGCGCGTCTGGGGCGACCATATCACGCACTTGGCGAAATTTCGTGAGCGAGCACCGTTTCTTTCGGCAGAGGAATATGCCGAGCTTTACCGCAAGCATCCCCGTGTTCACGAAGGCACGGACAATTCTGCGGCCTGTATCAACCGCATCCTCGGATCGATCGCGGGAGAGAGCGTCTGCGATATCGGTTGCGGTACGGGTGCGCTGCTCCGCAGCATCCAGGCGGCGCATCCCGGGCTTAATCGCCTTACAGGCGTCGACTTCGTGATTGAAGACGCAGCACGGCTGCCTGGCATCGAATATGTCGCGGCCAAGGTCGAAAACCTCCCCTTTGCAGATGCGGAATTCGACACGGTCATCTGCACGCATGTGATCGAGCATATTCTCGACTACCGGCAAGCGATTGCGGAACTGCGCCGGATTGCAAAACGCCGCCTGATCATCATTGTGCCGAGGGAACGCGAATACCGCTACACGTTCAATCCGCACTTCAACTTCTTCCCTTATACGCACTCCTTCCTGAGAGCTGTCCACCCGGTGCCTCCGGCCTTTGTCTGCGAGGATATCGGTCGCGACATCTTCTATTCGGAAGAGAGAGGTGCAGCGGATTGAAGGACGGTTCGATGATTTCCACTTTTTCGACAGCAACATGGATTGGGCTTATCGGCACGCCGCTGCTGATTGCCTCGGGCCAAGTGCTGTTCAAGCTGGCGAGCGCGGCCACAGGCGAGCTCAGTGTCCGCAATATTCTTGCTCTGCTTCTCAATCCGGTGTTGCTTGCAGCGCTGCTCCTTTACGGTCTCGGAACGATTATTTGGATTTACGTCCTGAAAGCCGTCCCGCTGACGATTGCTTACTCCTTTATGGGATTGACCTTCTGTTTCGTGCCTTTGCTGGCGCAGGTCTTCCTTGGAGAAGCCCTTACTGTTCGCTACGCCATTGGCGCGGCTTTCATCATTGCCGGCATGCTCGCGATCAATGGCTGACGCCTCTCTCAATCGAAGCGGGTCGCTTCTGCGCTTTGCCGCATTGTCGCTGCTTGGATTGGCGGCCGAAACGCTACTCTTCCATTTGCTGCTGCAGGTGATGCAAGGCCCTCTTTTGACGCGGGCAGTGAGCCTTGTTGCAATCCTTGGCATTATGCTCGCTATGCTGCGACGCATCGATCTCACGACGGGTGGCCGGCTGTCGGTCGGTCGCACCGGTATCGTCGCCATCCTGCTGATTGCGGCGATCTTGAATTATGCTCTCTACGCCACGCTCATAACGGTATTGCCGTCTCTGCAGCCGTTGGCGGCGATGGTTCTCGCCTCCGCCTCTACACTGTGCTTTGCAATTTTCGGCTACATCCGCTTCGCTTTTCGCGAATAATCAAACAGGCTCCCAGCCGTCCTTCTCGCTCGCGCGGTAGATCGCGTCGATCACCTTTTGGTTCAGCTTCGAGCTTTCGAGCGTGACGACCTCTTCCTTCTCGCCCTTGGCAGCGCGGGCGAAAGCTTCTGCTTCACATTTGTATTGGCGGCTGTCCTGGAAGCGGAAGATGGTCGACTCGTTGTGGTTGCGGTTGGCGAGTTCCAGTTCCTCCGGACCCCAGCGGTCGGCGTTGAAAGGCGATTTCACCTCGATGTAGCCTTCCGTGCCGTGGAACACCATGACCTGGCGGTTTGCCATCTGGGTGGAGATGTAGAAGCTCAGCTCGAAATCGCCGAAGTCGGCCTTCACGCTCGAATAGATATCGGTGCCGAATTCCGGGTCACGTTCGGTGACGGCCTGGATGCGCAGTGGTTCCTTGCCCGTCGAAAAGCGCGTGCTGATGGTCGGATAGACTCCGATATCGGGCAGGCCGCCGCCGCCAAGTGCGGGAATGTTGCGCATGTTGCCGGGATCGCGATTGAAATAGGTGAAGGCACCTTGGACATGGCGAAGCTTGCCGATCGCGCCGTCGGCGATCAGCGAGCGGACCTTTCGCCAGACCGGCGCGTAGGTCACCATATAGGCTTCGGTAATCAGGACCTTGCTGCGATCACGCGCAGCAATGAGGCTGTCGATTTCGTGGGCATTGAGGGCGATCGGTTTTTCGCAAAGGACGTGCTTGCCGGCGTCTGCCGCCTTGATGGTCCATTCGACATGCTGCGACGTCGGCAGCGGAATGTAGACGGCGTCGATCACGTCGGAGGCGAGCATCTCCTCATAGGAGCCGAAGGCGTGCGGCACGGAAAAGCGGTCGGCCATCTCGCGCGCCTTTTTCAGGTCGCGGCTGGCAATCGCGGTGACGACGCAGTTTTCCGCGTCCTGAATGGCCGGAACGACGAGTTCACGGCCAATCTTTGCCGTCGAAATGATACCGAAACGGAGCATGGCTTAGCCTCCCAGAGCTTGAATGGGTGCAACCTTATTCAGGGGTAGCGGGTGACGCAATGGCGTGCGCGCAAATCACGAAAGATTGGTTTCCTCTGCCGGAACCTGCGCTAGTTTACTCAAGGCGACGCTCTGCCGCATCCGTACTTTCAATCAAATCAGCAATTTAGGATAGCGCCATGGAAATGCGCCGGCTCGGAAAAACAGGTCTTTCAATCTCGCCTATCGTCTTCGGCGGCAATGTCTTCGGATGGACGGCCGACGAGAAAACGTCTTTTGATATCCTCGATGCATTTTTCTACGCGGGTCTCAATACCATCGACACGGCCGACGTCTATTCCTCCTGGGTGCCGGGCAACAAAGGCGGCGATTCCGAGGAGATCATCGGCAAGTGGCTGAAGAACGGAAAGCTCTCCCGCGACAGGGCGGTCATCATCACCAAGGTCGGCTCCGACATGGGCCAAGGCAAGACGCTGAAAGAGCAGTATATCCTAAAGGCCGTGGAGGATTCGCTCCGCCGCCTGCAGACGGATTACATCGACCTCTACCTCTCCCATTGGCCCGACGAAAATACCCCTTATGAAGAAACGCTCGGCGCCTTCGCCAAGCTGAAGCAGCAGGGCAAAATCCGAGCGATCGGCTGCTCCAATCTCGATGCCGGCCAGCTTCAGGCATCCTTCGATGCCGCCGAGAAGGCTGGCGTTCCTCGCTACGATGTGGTGCAACCCGAATATAATCTTTATGAGCGATCGAGCTTCGAAGGCCAGCTTGCCGATCTTTGCGTGAAGGAAGATGTCGGTGTCATCACCTATTTCAGCCTCGCAGCCGGCTTTCTCTCCGGCAAGTACCGCAGCAAGGCCGATACGCAGGGCAGCGCCCGCAAAGATCGGGTCGCGAAGTATCTCGATGATAAGGGCATGTGCCTTCTCGCCGCGCTCGATCAGATTTCCGCCGAGACGGGCGCGAAACCAGCCGAGATCTCGCTCGCCTGGCTGCTCAACAAGAAAGGCGTGACGGCACCGATCGCCAGTGCTACCAGCACCTCACAGCTCGATAGCCTGGTGAAGGCAGCGAAGCTTGAGCTCTCTGGCGAAGCAATGAGACTGCTCGACAGAGCAGGCGCCTGAGGGGATGACATGACCGTGACGATCCGCGATGCGAGACCGGAAGACGAAGCGCGCTGGCGCGAACTCTGGAAGGATTACCTCGCCTTTTATGAAGTCACGGTCGATGGCGACATTACCGATTCAACCTGGCGCCGGGTTTTCGATCCGGCGTCAGCAATCTTCATGCGCGTTGCGGAAGTCGACGCAGAGGTGATGGGCTTTTCCCTATCACTGACGCATGAAGGCACATGGATTCGGGGCAAGGACTGCTATCTCGAAGACCTGTTCGTCGACCCCGGCGCCCGCGGCAAAGGGGTCGGTCGGGCGCTTTTGGATGACCTGATTTTGCTCTGCAAGCAGCACGGCTGGTCGCGCCTTTACTGGCACACCAATGAACAGAACAAGACGGCACGTGCGCTCTACGACAGCTATGTCGAAAGCGACGGACACATCCGCTATCGCATCAGTTTCTGAACGGCGGAAAGCCCTCGTAGAATTTCGAATGATCGCCTTGCCAATTCGCCATGCCGGGCTTGGTGAGAGTTCCGCGCGGCCGCACATAGCTATGGATCGCACGCTTTGGCCGCTCGTGCCATTGGATATTAAAGGCCCATAGCTTTGGAAAGAAGCAGAGCGATGCATAGGGCAGATGATCGTGGATCCACCAGGCGAGCTTCTGCCAATCTTCCTCATCACGATAAGTATCGATCATCCAGGGCACGACGACACAGGCCGTCGCCCCCATGCAGCCATCGAAATCGCGCATGTCCCAGATATGGTCCGCCGTACTCGAGGCATTCGTCGAGCAATTGAGCTTGTTCTTGTTTCCAAATTCATTGACGGCGGCAGAACGGTAGCCCGAGCGGATGTGCAGCCTGCCGAACGTTGCCTGAAGCGGCTCGAGCAGTTCCTTGCAAAGCCGTCTACCCGCCTCAATTGCAAGATCCGGGTCGTCTGGAATATTTGGAATGCGATAGAAATCGGCGATCTCGGAATGCAGGAAATCGCGGAGGAAGAAATTCTTCGAAAGCCGCGCCCGGCCCATATCCTCGAGCGATTTCATCGACCCAGGCTTTTTCATGCGTCTCTCCTCCGTCCGCCGGCACGAACCTATCCCGTCATCCAGCTATTGCCACCCGGAAATCGCGGGCTCCAGCGGAACAATTTCCAATCAGGTCGCTTCTCTAAGGGTTCACGACTGCGTGATTCCAAAACGAGAACAAGGATCGAAGAAATGGCCAAGGGAAAGACACTTGAGGATCTCTACTACGACACTCTGAAGGATATCTACTTCGCCGAGCGGCAGATTCTGCGCGCCCTGCCGAAGATGGCCCGCGCTGCTCAGTCCGCCGAACTGAAGGCCGGTTTCGAAAAGCATAAGGAAGAAACCGAAGCCCATGTAGAACGCCTGCAGCAGGTGTTCGAGATTGCCGGCAAACGTGCTCAGGGCAAGACCTGCGAAGCAATTCAAGGCATCATCGCTGAAGGCGAAGAGATCATGGAAGAATTCAAGGGGACGGCCGCAGTCGACGCCGGCCTGATCTCTGCGGCGCAGGCCGTGGAGCACTACGAGATCGCCCGTTACGGCACTCTGAAGACCTGGGCGCAAAACCTCGGCTACAAAGACGCCGTTGTGCTGCTGGACCAGACCCTGCAGGAAGAAGCGGCAACTGACAAGTTACTCACGAAACTCGCCGTCACCGCCGCAAACCAGAAAGCCGCCCGCGCAGCTTGACGACAATCACCTGGAGCAGCCGGTCGGACCGGCTGCTCCACACTTGGCATGGCTTGCCAAAGGACCGCCTGCCTCTAAATCTTCCAGCTATCATGGCGCCGATACGGAGGGTGCAAGATGTCCGAACAGCAGGCAATCGAAGCAGTCGTCCATCTCTACGTCGAAGGCATGACCTTTGCCAACGAAGCCGCATTGCGAAAGGCCTTCCATCCGCAAAGCACAATCATCGGTCACTATGAACATGCGGTTGAATGGCTGACGCGCGACGAATTCATCGCTGCGATCACCGCCGAAGGCACCGCCCCGCCGGGAACGCAACCGTATATGGATATAGCAATGATCGATGTCGCAGGCGATGCCGCGATGGCGAAGGTGACCGACGAATTCGCCGGGATGCGCTTTACCGACTATCTGTCGATGCTGAAGATCGACGGTCGATGGACCATCGTCAACAAGCTTTACTACCTGCATTCCTAGGCGGCGCAGCTTTCACTGCTTCAGGCCGGCCCGGCCGCCGGCCCGGAGGCCTATCGTATGCTTTGTCAGCTTCGTAGCATACCGCCGGTAAACTTCGTCACGCTCGCCACGATCTTCTGCGTCAAAGCCTCAAAATCCTCGTCCGTCAACGTCCGCTCGACGGGCTGGATCTGCACTTCAATCGCAACCGACTTCTTGCCTTCGCCAAGCGATCCGCCTTCGAAGATGTCGAAGACATTGACGCCGGTGACCAGCTTGCGGTCGGCACCGCTCGCAGCCTTTATGATCGCGCCTGCTTCAACCGCCTTGTCGACGACGAAAGCGAAATCGCGCTTGACGGCCTGGAAGGGCGAAAGGTCCAGCGCCGGCTTCGTGCGCGTCGCCTTCTTCTTAGGCTCGGGCATAGCGTCGATATAGACCTCGAAGCCGCAGAGCGCGCCTGAGACATCGAGCGCTTCGAGCGTCGAAGGATGGAATTCGCCGAAATAGCCAAGAACGACCTTCGGGCCTATCTTGATGGTGCCGGAACGGCCGGGATGATACCATTCCGGTCCGCCCTGCTCTATCTGGATGTTGCCCATCGGCAGGCCGCAGGCCTCGATCACCGCTAGCGCATCGGCCTTGGCGTCGAAGACATCGACCAGCTTGCCGCCGCCCTTCAAATTGTTCGACCACATGCGGCCAGCGCCGGTGAGCGACGCCGTGCCGCGGCGAATGCCACCGGCAACACGACGCTGGCCTTCCGGCCTGTCATTCTCGTAGGTTCCTGAAACTTCGAAGATCGCCACATCGCCGTAGCCCTTGTCGGCGTTTCGCTGCGCAGCCATCAACAGACCCGGCAGGAGCGACGGACGCATGTCGGACATTTCGGCTGCGATCGGGTTCGCAAGCTTGAGTGCCGGCGAGCCGCCGCCGAAGAGCTTCGCCTGCTCTTGCGAAATGAAGGACCACGTGACGGCCTCCAGCATGCCGCGCGAGGCGAGCGCCCGCTTGGCCATACGCGTGCGGATCTGCAGCGTCGTCAGAATCTTTCCGTTCACGGCGGCATGGCTTTCCAACGGCGCCGGCTTGATATTGTCGACGCCGTGGATGCGCATGACTTCCTCAACGAGGTCGGCCTTACCGCCGACGTCCGGACGCCAGGAAGGAACAGCGACTGAGACCCTTTCGCCCGAGCCCGACACAACGAAGCCGAGGCGGGTCAGGATATCCTTGCTCTCCTCAGTCGAGACTTCTAGGCCGGTCAGGCGCCTGACTTCCCAGTAAGGAAAATCGACGATCTTCGGCTGATAGCCCTTGTAGCCGACGACATCCGCCTTCGCCGGCGTGCCGCCGCAAAGTTCAAGAACGAGTTCCGTGGTGCGCTCCAGACCGGGAACCATATATTCCGGATCGACGCCGCGCTCGAAGCGATAGCGGGCATCGGTGATGATGCCCAGACCGCGGCCGGACTTGGCGATGTTCATCGGGTCCCAGAGCGCGCATTCGATCAGCACGTCGGTCGTGTTTTCGTCGCAGCCGGAATGCTCGCCGCCCATGATGCCGCCGATCGACTCGATGCCGTCCGCATCGGCGATCACGACATTGTTGGGGCCAAGCTTGTATTCACGCTGGTCGAGCGCCAGCACCGTCTCGCCTTCCCTCGCACGGCGGACGGTCAGATTGCCGCTTACCTTGGCAGCGTCAAAGACGTGCATCGGCCGGCCCTGATCAAAGGTCATGTAGTTGGTGATATCGACCAGCGCATTAATTGGACGCAGGCCGATCGCCAGCAGCCGCTGCTGCATCCAGCGCGGGCTCGAGCCGTTCTTGACGCTGCGCACGAGGCGGAGCGCAAAACCCGGGCAGAGCTTTTCGTCGTCAAGATCGAGCTTCACCTTGACAGGCGTCTCGCCTTCGACGGCGAAGGACGGCGCAGGCCGCGTCTTCAGCGTGCCGAGACCCGAAGCGGCCAGATCGCGGGCGATGCCGTAAATGCTCGTGCAGTCCGGACGGTTCGGGGTGAGGTTGATCTCGATGACAGGATCGTCCAGATGGGCATAAGCCGCATAGCTGGTCCCAATTGGCGCGTCGTCGGGCAAATCGATGATGCCCTCATGATTGTCAGAGATCATGAGCTCCTTTTCGGAGCACATCATCCCATGGCTTTCGACGCCGCGGATATTGCCGACCGAAAGCGTCACATCGATGCCGGGAACATAGGTGCCCGATGCGGCAAATGCGCCGACGAGGCCCGCCCGCGCATTCGGCGCCCCGCAGACGACCTGGATCGGTGCACCCCTGCCGGTATCGACCGAGAGAACCTTCAGGCGGTCGGCCTGCGGATGTTTCTCAGCGGAGAGAACCTTGGCGATGACGAAGGGCCTGAAGGCCGCCTTGTCATCGACATGTTCGACCTCCAGCCCGATCATCGTCAGGCGGGTGCAGATTTCATCGAGGGTGGCATCCGTTTCCAGATGATCCTTCAGCCAGGAGAGCGTGAATTTCATGATCTCAATCCTCCCTTACACGCTCAAGCCGCCGAACAGCGTCGGCATGTCGAGCGGGCGGAAGCCATAGTGGGTCATCCAGCGGACATCGGCGTTGAAGAAGTCGCGCAGGTCGGGCATGCCATATTTCAACATGGCGATGCGGTCGAGGCCCATGCCCCAAGCAAAGCCCTGATATTCGTCCGGGTCGAGACCGCCATAGCGCAGCACGTTCGGATGGACCATGCCACAGCCGAGGATTTCCATCCAATCCGTTCCCTCGCCGAATTTGACGATCGGGCCCGAGCGGTCGCATTGGATATCGACTTCAAAGGACGGCTCGGTGAACGGGAAGAAGGACGGGCGAAAACGCATCGTGACGCTGTCGACCTCGAAGAAGGCCTTGCAGAACTCTTCGAGCACCCAGCGCATGTTGGCGACGTTCGCCTTCGTGTCGATCACCAGGCCCTCGACCTGATGGAACATCGGCGAATGGGTCGCGTCCGAATCCTGGCGATAGGTCTTGCCAGGGATGATGATGCGGATCGGCGGCTTCTGCGCCTCCATGGTGCGCACCTGTACGGGCGAGGTGTGCGTACGCAGCACTTTTCGCGCGCCGTTCTCATCCGGTTGGAAGAAGAAGGTGTCGTGCATTTCGCGGGCTGGGTGGCCTTCGGGGAAATTCAGCGCCGTGAAATTGTAATAGTCGGTCTCGACATCCGGACCTTCGGCGATCGAGAAGCCCATGTCGCCGAAGATTGCGGTGATTTCGTCGACGATCTGGCTGATCGGGTGGATGCGGCCGCGCTCGGCGGGCGAAGAGCGGACCGGCAGGCTGACGTCGACCGTCTCGGCCCTGAGGCGGGCATTGACCGCCGCTTCCTTGAGCGTCGCCTTGCGAGCGGCAAGCGCATCAGCGACCTCATTCTTGAGGACGTTGATTGCAACACCCTTGGTCTGGCGCTCTTCAGGCGACATCGTGCCGAGGGTCTTCAGGAGCTCGGAAACGGAGCCCTTTTTCCCGAGGGCCGAAAGGCGCACGGCTTCGAGTGCCGGTTCGTCGTTGGCGGCAACAATTTCCGCAAGCAGCGATGATTTGAGCTGGTCGATATCTGACATCGTCAATTCTTTCCGTCCGGGATCAGGCGGGCAATCGGAGGCTGGTTAGAACCGGCCGGGCAAGCAGTAGAGAGAAAGAAAAACCCGCGCCAGCCCAAACCAGCGCGGGTTTCCCAAAATTCAAATAGCGTCAAGCTTGGGAAGCGCTGGTTAACGAACCGCGCTTTCAAACTCGTTCTTCGTACCGGCATCCTTGAGGTACTCGAGGGCCTTCTTGGAGGCTGCGACGAGCGCGCCGAATGCTTCCGGCTCATGGATCGCCATGTCCGAGAGGACTTTGCGGTCGACCTCGATGCCAGCCTTGTTCAGGCCGTCGATGAAGCGGCCGTAGGTCAGGCCGAATTCGCGGACGGCAGCGTTGATGCGCTGGATCCAAAGCGCGCGGAAATTGCGCTTGTTGACCTTGCGGTCGCGGTAGGCGTACTGCTTGGCGCGATCGACGGCAGCCTTGGCGGTACGGATGGTGTTCTTGCGGCGGCCGTAGAAGCCCTTTGCTGCCTTCAGAACTTTCTTGTGCTTGGCATGGGCTGTAACGCCTCTTTTTACACGTGCCATTTCATGATCTCCTTAATCTAAAGCGTTCGCGGAATAGTCTTAGAGACCGTTCGGCAGGTAGTTCTTCACAACCTTGCGGCCATCGGGTTCTGCGAGAACCATCGTGCCACGTGCATCGCGAATGAACTTGTTGGTACGCTTGATCATGCCATGGCGTTTGCCAGCAGCGGCGGCCTTGACCTTGCCGGTCGCGGTAATTTTGAACCGCTTCTTGGCCGAGGACTTCGTCTTCATCTTGGGCATTTTGCTACTCCGTTTCTATCCTCCCTGCGCGCTTCTTCAAAAAAGCCCTCCTGCGATGTCCGGTCTTCCGGCCGTCGCAACAAGGTGCGGGAGCGTTTGTTGTTGATCTGCGGCATGGCGACGAAACCATCCCCGCAAGCATTCGAAACTGCCACGGCATGCCCTGCCGGTCAGTTCGGACGCGCGCTTATACCCGCAGCGCCGCGAAAGTGCAACGGGGCAGACGAGGATTCTTCAGGCGTGCTGAAAAACACAAAAGCCGCCCTTACAGACGGCTTTGATGTATTGATGAGGACCGCTCACTTCGGCGCGAGCACCATCATCATCTGGCGGCCTTCAAGCTTCGGTTCGGCTTCGACCTTTGCAAATTCCAGTGTGTCGGCCTTGACCTGCTGCAGAAGCTTCATGCCGAGTTCCTGGTGGGCCATTTCGCGGCCACGGAACTTCAGCGTCACCTTCACCTTGTCGCCTTCCTCAAAGAAGCGGCCCATAGCCTTCATCTTCACCTCATAATCATGGGTGTCGATGTTCGGACGCATCTTGATTTCTTTGACTTCGACAATCTTCTGCTTCTTGCGCGCCTCGGAGGCCTTCTTCTGGTTGGCGTACTTTAGCTTGCCAAGATCGAGAATCTTGCACACAGGCGGTTCGGCGTTGGGAGAAATTTCCACAAGGTCGAGGCCGGCTTCTTCAGCCATTCTCAAGGCCTGATCGGTGGGCACCACGCCCAAATTCTGTCCTTCAGCATCAATCAATTGAACCTTAGGAATACGGATTTCCCGGTTCGAACGCGGCCCTTCCTTCACGGGCGCGTCGGTTTTAAAAGGTCTGCGAATGGTCGTACTCTCCTCGAGTTGTTTCAGATCGCAGCTTCGCGCTCCATTGGGGCGCAACGAAGTCTCGCTATCGCTGCGATGTCGTCAATAACACGCTTTAGCGGAAAAATCACCTGCTGTCAGCCTATCGAGAATCTGTTTTATAGGCACAGACAATGGGAGTTTGTGCTTATGTCCGAAGCAACAGCCATATCCGAGCCGCAGTTCCTGACGGTGGGCGAAGGCGACGCGCAACGAAAGATCGCTTTCATCATTCGCCAAGCCACCTCGAAGGACCGCGGGCCGACCTTCGTCTGGCTCTCCGGCTATCGGTCGGACATGAGCGGCACAAAGGCGATAGAGCTCGATCGGCTGGCCGGCGAACTCGGACATACCTGCATCCGCCTCGACTATTCGGGGCATGGACTTTCCGGTGGAGAGTTTAAGGATGGGACGATTTCCCGCTGGCTGGAAGAAGCGCTCGCCGTCCTCCTCCATGCAAAACCCGAGCGCGTCATCGTCGTCGGTTCCTCGATGGGCGGATGGATAGCGTTGCGGCTGGCGCAGGAACTTGCAAAGTTGGAGGGTACGCCAAAGCTCGACGGTATGGTACTGATCGCGCCGGCACCCGACTTCACATCGGACCTCATCGAGCCGCATCTGAGGAAAAAGGATCGCGCCTTACTCGCCGAACGCGGCTATGTCGAAGAGAAGTCAGATTATAGCCCGGAGCCCAACATCTACACCCGAGCACTTCTGGAAAACGGCCGCGAAAACCGGGTTCTGACCGGCATTATCAACACAGGCTGCCCGGTGCATGTCCTCCAAGGCATGAAAGATCCGGACGTTCCCTACAGTCACGCCATGAAGCTGGTTGAACACCTACCCGCCGACAATGTCGTGTTGACATTCATTCGCGATGGCGACCATCGGCTTTCACGGCCGCAGGATATCGAGCGGATACTATCTGCCGTTAAAGGCCTCATTCGTTAACCGAAGCAGACGCCTGCCACCTCCACCAGTGTTTGATGTCATGCGCAGCATGAAACCTCCGGCTGTGTGGCATTTTAACCATGTCGGGTTGTTAGGGCAGCCCTGTGAGAAGTAATGATTGACTCCTCAACGCCCTCTCCGTTAACTCTTTGTTAACAAATACAAGGGCGATGCAGGGAAACGGGCGTGCGGATCAAGGGTTACTTGATGGTCATGATGGCCATGTTTGCGATGTCTTCGGCCGCATTACCGGCCCCCACAAAAAACCTCTCGATGGTCACCGGCGGCGCCACCTCGCAGCCAATCGGCCATTATGATTTCTGCCAGTTGCACCGGATCGAATGCGGTGCGGACCGCAACGCGGGGCCCGCGGAAATGAATGGCGAGAAGTGGGCTCTTGTCCGCTCGGTCAATTCCACCGTCAACAGCACCATCACCCCGATGACCGACAAGGAAATCTACGGCAGGGACGAAATCTGGGCTTATCCGACAACGGCGGGCGACTGTGAAGATTTCGCGCTCCTGAAGCGCCGCATCCTGATCCAGCGCGGCTTTGAGCCGGCAAACCTTCTGATGACGGTGGTGCGCAAACCGGATGGCGAAGGCCATGCCGTGCTGACGCTTCGCACGACCGAAGGCGACTTCATTCTCGACAACCTCGCTTCAAGCGTGAAGCCTTGGTTCGATACGGCTTATTCCTTCGTCAAGCGCCAGTCGAGCTACAATGCCGGCCGCTGGGTGACGATCGAAAACGGCCGCGACGTCCTGGTCGGCGCTCTGAAGTAAGAAATTCACCCTTCAGCACTAGGACCTGCGACCGTCGGCCGCTTTATGAGACTTTTTTGCCGCACTCCCGGCCCTTCGCTTTGAGTTCAAGGCGTTGGGCGCTGCAATCGTGTCACTGGGTCGATTGCTTCGGCTGCGCGCCGGACCGGGCCTCACCCATTGCCGATCAGGATGCCGGCAGCTAGCACAAGGCCTCCGCCGACCACGACCTGGAAGGCGGCGCGCAGAAATGGCGTTTCCATGTATCTGTTCTGGATGAACGCGATCGCCCAGAGCTCGAAAAAGACGATGACGACAGCAGTGATCGTCGCGGTCCAGAATTGCGGAATGAGATAGGGCAGTGCGTGGCCGAGACCGCCGAGCGTTGTCATGATGCCGCAGGCGAGACCACGCTTGATTGGCGAACCGCGCCCGGAAATCTTGCCGTCGTCATGCGCAGCTTCGGTGAAACCCATTGATATACCCGCGCCTACCGAAGCCGAGAGGCCGACGAGGAAGGTCTGCCACGTATCCTGCGTCGCAAAGGCGGCGGCAAAGATCGGCGCCAGCGTCGAGACCGAACCATCCATCAAGCCTGCAAGGCCAGGCTGCACGTAGGTAAGCACGAATTGCCGCCGCGCCGTATCGTCCTCGGCGTCTTTTACGCCCTCCGGCGTATGTTTGTCGCCGAGCATTCTGGCAATGTCTTCATGACCCTGTTCGGCGAGCGCGAGATCGCCGAGAAGCTGGCGTGTCGAGGCATCCGAAGTCTGCTTTGCCGCCTCGACGTAGAAGCGATAAGCCTGCTCCTCCATCGTCTCGGCTTCCTGCCGCACTGCTTCCAACGACAGGTTCTTGCGCAGCCAATCCGGCTTGCGCTCATAAAAGCCCTGCACATGCTCGCGGCGAATTAATGGAATGCGTTCGCCGAAACGCTGCCGATGTATCTCGATCAGCGACTTGCGGTGTGTGTTTTCGACTTCCGCCATGTCCTCGAGGACCTGCGCCGAGGCGGGATATGCGGCCTTCAGCTGGTCGGCATAGGCGCGATAGATGCGGGCGTCGTCCTCTTCGGAGGCAATCGCTAGCGCCAGAATTTCCTGTTCCGACAATGATTTGAATGAACGTTTGGACGACCTGAAAAACCGCGGCAGCATAACAACAGCTCCATTTTAGAATTATTCTAAATCTAAACAGCGCACAGCAAGGCGTCAAGCATCGGGCGATCGATCCCGACAGATTGCCGCAAGACGGCTTGTGGACTTCAGTTGGAAGCGGCAGGTGCCTATATAGGGCGTGCCGCAACCAATCGACCGGGGTCTGAGATGAATAGTGAACTGCAAGGCCGGGCGGCGCATGCCGCCGCGATCCGCCAGCGAGCGGAAACGGAAATGAATGCCATGGGAATCGACAATGCCTTCATCGACAGGCTGGTCGAGACTTTCTACGGCCGCGTCCTTGCGCATCCCGAACTCGGCCCGATTTTCGATGCGCGGCTTTCCGGCCGTTGGCCGGAGCACATGGCGAAGATGAAGAGCTTCTGGTCGTCCGTCGCATTTCGCAGCGGCGCCTATGGCGGCAAGCCGGTGCAAGCACATGTCGGTGTTGCAAACATGTCGCCGGCTCTCTTTCCGCAATGGCTGGAGCTCTTTGCCGCAACGCTCGACGATATCGCTCCGAATGCCGCGGTAAAGGCCTGGTTCATGGCGACAGCGGAACGCATCGCGACGAGTTTGACGCTATCGCTATTCTACAACCCCGCACTCGACGATCCGGCGCGCAAGCCCGCCTAAGCTTTTTGCGTCGAAAACGTCGCACTTGCGCTCGCCGCAACGACCAGCGCGGTCCCGAGCATCTGCAACAGCGTCATGGGCTGGGCAAGGATGAGGAAGCCTGCGAGCGCACCGATTGCCGGTTCCAGGCTCATGAGGATGCCGAACGCGGCCGTCGACATCCGCCGTAACGCAATCATTTCCAGGGTATAGGGCAGGAGCGGAACGAGGATCGCCAGACCTGCCATTTCGACGAGACCGTAGCCATCGACGTTCGACGCGGCCCCGGCAAAGCCGAAGGGCGTCGCCACCACCGCTGCCACGATCAGCGACATGGAAAGGCCTTCGAGCCCCTTGAACGCCGCTCCGACCTTTTTCGTCAGCATGATATAGCATGCCCAGCCCGCGCCGGCGCCGAAGGCAAAGAGCACGCCGGGCAGATTGCTGACCCATTGCTCGCCATCATAGGCAAGGAAGAGAACACCGGCTGCGGCCATCACCGGCCAAACCAGGCGCCGCGTCAGGCCATAACCAAACGTCGCGACGGAAAGCGGACCAAGAAAGTCGATCGCTACCGCAAGCCCCAAAGGAATTCGCTCGATCGCCGCGAAGAAAGACATGGTCATCAGCGCTGTCGTCGTGCCGAGAACCACTGCACCGATCCATTGCTCGCGGCTGTAGCGCAGCAATGGCGGACGAACGGCGATTGCAAGGATGACTGCCGCGAAGGCGAGCCGCAGCCAGGAGGCGCCGGCCGATCCATAGGCTGCGATCGCGCTTGAAGAGAATGCCGCACCAAACTGAATGGACGACATCGACAGCAGGCACATGAGTGCACCGGCCGCAGCAGCGCCGGAAAAGGGGGGCGCTGCTGCAGGTAACGCAACGGCACTGCCGTTTGCCGCTGGCTCGCCCGTCTTCCGATCCATTTCCCGCTCCTGATTTGCACCACTGATACGAACGCAATCGCACAGCGGCAAATGCAAACTTCTGATCCGAACATAAGCGGGCTTTATGAACCGAGACGCTAAAGCGCCAGCCTGGTTTCGAGCACCTCTTCAGCTTCGCCGGGGCTCATGCCAAAAACTTTCTTGCCGATCTCAAAGCTGAATCCATTACGGGCGAAGGCTGAAAGTTCCTTCACCTTTCGCTTCTCATCGAGGTCGCCACGCCTGAACGGACCAAAGGCGCGCTTGCGGGCGAAGACGACGGCGGCGAACAGATCGTCTGCACGCTCAAGCGCGGTATCGACGATTTCGCTTGCCACCCCTTTCGAGGAGAGTTTCTGCGCGATGATCCGTTTCGACTTGCCGCCGCGTACCGCCGAGCGGGTGCTCACCGCAGCATAGGCGACGTCGTCCAGAGCCTTCTGATCGTAGGCGAATTTGACCGCCGAATCGGCAAGCGCCTTCAGCTGCGCCGGACTGATGTCTTCGAATTTCTGCTTCGCCTTTCGCGTGATCGCATCGAACAGCTGTTTTTCCGTCATCATCCGACGCTCGAGGCGATAGATCGTCGAGTTGCGTGCCCAGGAGAGCATGCGCGGCGTCGGAACATCGGGGGGTTGATTTTGATCGTCCATCGAAGGCTTTCTAGGCCTCCAGCCCTTTCAGCATATTGGCGACGTTGAGGCCGATTTCCGTCACGCCATAGCCACCCTCCATGCAGGTCAGGACTGGAAGGCCCACCTTGGCGATCAACGCGCCCATGCGTGTGAAATCATCGGAAGTCAGCTTGAAGAAGGAGATCGGATCGCGTTCGAAGGTATCGACGCCGAGCGAGACGACGATGGCTTCGGCGCCAAAAGTCTTGATGCGCGCAAGCGAATCCGCAACCGCTTCCGACCATGCAGCCCAGGCCGTGCCGCGCGGCAGCGGGTAGTTCGCATTGCAATTTTCGCCGTCGCCCTCACCGGTTTCATCGGCATAGCCCCAGAAATAGGGAAAGGCATTGGCCGGTTCGCCGTGCAGCGACGCAAAGAAAATGTCGCCGCGGCGGTAGGTGATGTCCTGCGTGCCGTTGCCGTGATGGAAATCGACATCGAGGATCGCAACCTTCTTTGCGCCCATATCCAGCAGGCGTTGTGCCGCGACGGCAGCGTTGTTGATGAAGCAATAGCCGCCGAAGAGATCGACGCCCGCATGATGGCCGGGAGGCCGGCAGAGCGAGAAGGCGAACCGGTTTCCGGCATCTAGCCAATCGGCGCCGGTGATCGCGCATTGCATCGAGGCGACGGCCGCCTCGTAGGTGCCGTTGGTGATCGAGGTTTCGGTGGCATTGGCGTAGTAGCCGAGCATGCCGTCGATATCGTTCGGCACGCGCTGCGTTGCGCGGCGCACCGGCAGCGAGGTCGGGATCGCCTCGCCCGCGGCTCCGCTCGCCTGCCACAAAGTCCAGGCCTTCGACAGGAAATCGAGATAGCCGGCATCATGCACTTTCAGAGCCGTTTCCAGTCCATGTCGTTCGGGCGCAACAACATCCGAAAAGCCCGCCCCTTTGACCGCTTCGAGGATCCACTCAGCGCGAAACGGTCCTTCGAACGGCGTCACCAGCAGACCGCCATGCAGCTCTGTCTTCGCATCGCGCAGCTTGTGGTCTTCGGAATAGACGACGCGCATTGGCTTTTCCCTGATTTGTTTTGTCGAATAAGGCGCGGCGGACGCACGCCTTGTCAATGGTTTAGGTAGCGATGCGCTTGTAGAACAGCGTGGTCGCGCAATAGCCGCCCTCCGGCCACATCGCATAATCCGGGATGACGCCAGCGCGCTCCCAGCCGAGTCGCGGATAGATCGCCTCCGCTTCGCTGCCGGTTGCTGTGTCGAGCACCAGCAGGCGCTTGCCATGTTTTGCGGCTTCGAGCTCGATCGCCTCCATCAGCAGCCGTGCCAAACCTTTGCCACGTGCAAAACGATGCACGAGCAGCTTCTTCAAATCGCCACGGTGCGGCTGGTTCGGCATCGAGGCAAATCCGACCTGCACCGTCCCGACGATCTTTCCGTCGATCTCAGCCACGGCGAGCAGGTTGACGCCCGCCTCGACTGTTTCTGCAACGCTCCTCCAATAGGGCTCGGCGTCGGCGGCCGTGTAAGGCTGCATGAAGCCGACTGAGGCGCCGCCCTCCACGCAGTCGGCGAGTATCTCGCAAAGTTCCGGAATAGCCGCATTGGCCTGTTGTGCATCAAGAATACGAATGACGGTCACGGTCTCTCCTGAAATCATCAGCGGGTGCTACGGTTGAGCACGACGCAATAGCGGGCGGGTTTGCTGGTGGGATTGCGGAAGACATGTCCCTCCCCGACCGGCATGAAGAGGCAATCGCCGGGCAAAAGGTGATGCACCGTTTCGCCAGTGGTCATCTCCATCTCGCCTTCGAACACCCAGACGTGTTGGGTCATGCCGTGGCTTGCCGTATGCGGCGGAAAGCTGACGCAGGCGCCCGCAGGGAACTCGACGTCGACGATATCGACCTCGGACGACGTTGCGGGCGGTGAGACGGAGCGGCGCAAATAACCGGTTTCCGGATCGCGCCAGACCTGCTGCTCGTGGCGTCTGGCAAGTGGCGAGGCCTGCCTTTCATCAGCAAAGAAGGCTGAAAGCGAAAGCCCGAGCGCGGCACAGACCCTTGCAAGCAGAGAGGCTGTCGGGCTGGCCTCCGCCCGCTCGATGCGCGAGATCATCGCGCGGCTGACGCCGGAGGCATTGGCAAGATCATCCAGCGTCAGGCCCTTTTCGATCCTGAGCTTGCGAATGCGAATGCCGATCGCCGTTTCGAGTTCCTGTTCCATCGTCCGATCCATTGATTCTACTATAAGAGAAATGCATGGTCCGATAATGGAATCAAGTGATTTTTAATCACCGCCTGAGGCGCGCATTTTATCCTAAACGGAGTCCTGCTTTTCCGCTTTGCGGCGGGGGGCGGCGCTGCTATATGGCGCGCATGAGCACCAATCCGACGACTCCGCTGTCCCATATCCGCAATTTCTCGATCGTGGCCCACATCGACCACGGCAAATCGACGCTTGCCGACCGCCTGATCCAGACGACCGGCGGCCTTGCCGATCGCGAAATGTCCGAGCAGGTGCTGGACAACATGGACATCGAGCGCGAGCGCGGAATCACTATCAAGGCGCAGACCGTGCGCCTGCACTACAAGGCGGATGACGGCGAGACCTACATCCTGAACCTGATCGACACCCCCGGACACGTCGACTTCGCCTACGAAGTCTCGCGCTCGCTCTCGGCCTGCGAAGGCTCGCTGCTTGTCGTTGACGCGTCCCAGGGAGTGGAGGCGCAGACGCTTGCCAATGTCTACCAGGCGATCGACAACAACCACGAGCTCGTCACCGTCCTCAACAAGATCGACCTACCGGCGGCAGAACCTGAGCGCATCAAGGAGCAGATCGAGGAAGTGATCGGCATCGACGCTTCCGACGCGGTACTGATTTCTGCCAAGACCGGGCTCGGCATTCCGGCTGTGCTGGAAGCGATCGTTCACAAGCTGCCGCCACCGAAGAGCCCGGGCGGTGAGAAGGCGCCGCTGAAGGCACTGCTCGTCGATAGCTGGTACGACGCCTATCTCGGCGTCATGGTTCTGGTGCGCGTCATCGATGGCGTACTGACCAAGGGCCAGACAATTCGCATGATGGGCACCGATGCCAAGTATCAGGTGGAGCGCGTCGGCGTGCTGACGCCGAAGATGGTCAATGTGGATTCCCTCGGTCCTGGCGAGATCGGTTTTATCACCGGCAGCATCAAGGAAGTGGCCGACACCCGCGTCGGCGATACGATCACCGAGGACAAGCGGCCGACTGCGGAAGCGCTGCCGGGCTTCAAGCCGGCCCAGCCCGTCGTCTTCTGCGGCCTCTTCCCGGTCGATGCTGCCGATTTCGAAGATCTGCGCGCCGCGATGGGCAAGTTGCGCCTCAACGACGCGTCCTTCTCCTTCGAGATGGAATCTTCCGCAGCCCTCGGCTTCGGCTTCCGCTGCGGCTTCCTCGGCTTGCTTCATCTCGAAATCATCCAGGAACGCCTGGAACGCGAATTCGACCTCGACCTCATCGCAACCGCGCCTTCCGTCGTCTACAAGATGTATATGACCGACGGTACGGAGCGCGAGCTGCACAACCCAGCCGACATGCCAGATGTCGTAAAAATCGCCGAAATCCACGAACCCTGGATCAGAGCCACGATCCTGACGCCAGACGATTATCTCGGCGGCATCCTGAAGCTCTGCCAGGACCGGCGTGGCATCCAGATCGAACTTACCTATGTCGGCACGCGCGCAATGCTGACTTACGATCTGCCGCTCAATGAAGTTGTCTTCGATTTCTACGACCGGCTGAAGTCGATTTCGAAAGGCTACGCCTCCTTCGACTATGCGTTGACCGACCACCGCGAAGGCAACCTCGTAAAGATGTCGATCCTCGTCAACGGCGAACCGGTCGACGCGCTTTCGATGATGGTGCACCGGACGGCGGCTGAAAAGCGGGGCCGCGACATGTGTGAGAAGCTCAAGGAGCTGATCCCGAAGCACATGTTCAAGATCCCGATCCAGGCCGCGATCGGCGGCAACGTGATTGCCCGCGAAACCATCTCAGCGCTACGCAAAGACGTGACCGCCAAGTGCTACGGCGGCGACGCCACCCGCAAGCGCAAGCTGCTCGACAAGCAGAAGGCCGGCAAGAAGCGCATGCGCCAGTTCGGCAAGGTAGAAATCCCACAGGAGGCGTTCATCGCGGCGCTGAAAATGGGCGACGAGTAAATTCTTTTCGCTTCGAGTTATGCGCAATTTTATGCGCATAACTCGAAGGGCAATCGCCATGCGCCAGCCTGTCTGAAAAGACTCGAATCTGTCTCTCGATGCTCAGATCGTCTCCTCCGCACGCCAACCAATGTCAACATCTCCCGCGCCGCCGAAGAGGATCGCCCGCGCGATAAAAGCCGCGCGCGAACGCCTGCGGCGACTGGAGAATGCGGAGACGAGAGCCGAAGCAGACGCTTGCGTTGAAAGGCACGGGCTACCGTTTGTGAAGTACGGCAAATTTGACGGCTCGTCTTCGACAACTCATCCCCGCGCCACATACTCCTTCACCAGCCCCTCATATGCATTCATTTCCGGCAGCGTTTCATAGCTATATACCGCGCCGGTTTCGGCGAATGACAGCTTCTCCCTCGTCCAAGTCTCGATGAACGGTGTGAACCAAGTTGTATCATCCAGCATGGTGGCACGCAGGTTGACGAACCAATCCATGCCCTCGGGCCGCGTAAACATCCAACTCATGCAATGCGGACAGAAATAGTGCCTTGTTACGCCATGCAGGCCGCCGATCACGGGTTCGCCCCGGGTCACTTCGAAGCCTTCCACCGGAATCGCGGCGCTCAACGAATAGGCGCTGGACGACATTTTCTGGCAGCCGGTGCAATGGCACGCCATGGTGAGCAGCGGCTTTGCGCTGATCTTCAGCCTGACCCGGCCACAACGGCAGCCACCTTCCCATGGCAGGTTCTTATTGCTCATCGGCCTATCCTCCGTGTTCGCCCCTAATCTAGCGTCATCCGACGTCAATCAAGGCCACGGCCGAAATGCATCGCAATCACTTATGGATCCGCGCCGGATTGCCGACGACCGTCGCACCGCTCGGCACATCTTTCGTTACAACCGCGCCTGCTCCGACGATTGCGCCGTCCCCGATCGACACGCCGCCCAGAATGGTAGCGCCGCCGCCGATCCAGACATCCTCCCCGATCGAAACCGGGCGCGCCATCTCGATCCCGGCTTTACGAAGAGCCGCATCCTTGTGATGTTCCGCACAATATATATGCACGCCCGGCCCCAGCATGGACCGCTCGCCGATTACCACCGTTCCCGAATCGAGGATGGTACAGCCGGCATTGAGGTAGACGCGGTTGCCCAGGGCTATGTTCACACCATAGGAGCAATGAAACGGCGCCTCGATGAAAGCGTCGGCAGGCGCCTTCGCAAGCAGCGCCGCCAGCGCCGGTGCCATATTGCCGCGTTCGTCCGGCGCCATCGTGTTGTGCTGGTGAACGGCCTTGCGCGCCAGCCGGCGCAGCACCTCGAGCTCGTCATCAAGGCAGCAATACCACTCGCCAGCCGCCATCTTTTCCCGCTCACTCATCTGCCTCTCCCGGTGCTGAACGCCTATTAAGCGAACCGTGTCGCGCAGCACCACAGCTAACTTCGTGACATGAACATGCGATGGCCTCCCCGCGCAAACCGGACGTTGCGAAGCGGCCGCGAAGGCCTTAAATCGAACCATTGAAAGGAATCCGCCCATGACTGAAAAAGCCCGTGTGACGATCCTCTACTGCACCCAATGCAACTGGCTGCTGCGCGCCGGCTGGATGGCGCAGGAATTGCTGCACACCTTTTCGGACAGCCTCGCCGAAGTGGCGCTCATTCCTGGTACGGGCGGCAATTTCGAGATCCGAGTGAACGACGACCTCATCTGGGAACGCAAACGCGACGGCGGCTTCCCGGGGCCGAAGGAACTCAAACAGCGGGTGCGGGACATCATCGAACCCGACCGCGATCTCGGCCATGCCGACCGCGTTTCGCTGGAGAGCTGACCCTCAGTCAAAGGGCGAATTGCAGGTCTTGTAGATGCCCTCGTAGGTCACAAAACGATCGGTCCTCGGATTGTAGGTCCGATACTGATTTCGGCACCATTCGACATGCATGTCCTTTGCTGGCGGTCGTATCCGGCGGATTGGCGGCGGATCATAGGTGAGCTGCGGCCTTGGCTGGGCGCGCGGCTGGTAATAGGTCGGCCCTCTCGCTCCCAGCGGACGATAGTTCGGCTGGACATAGGCAGGGCGGTGCCACTGCTGCGGCCCGAAGCCGAAGCACCCGCGATAATCGCAGTAGGTCGATTGCACATTGATGATCGCCGGATTGCGCTGTTGCAACGTCGCAAGCGGAGGCGCGGCACTGGCCGCAAGCGGCACGAAGCCAACGACGGAGCCGAAGATGATCGTTCGAAGAGCAGACATCACTGATTCCTTTCTGCTGCTGCAGATATAGAACACCCGCCGCCGGATGGCATCCACCACAAGATCGAAAGCCGTTCAGTTCGGCGTGATCGCCCCGCTCCAGCGTCTTCGGGAGGCATATTCGCTCTTTTTCCCAGCCTGTCAGGAAAACTTCAAAAAGCCAGTTGACAGCAAAGAGCCACCCCCTTACATGCCTCTCCGTCGCCCAGATGGCGGAATTGGTAGACGCGCCAGCTTCAGGTGCTGGTACCCGAAAGGGTGTGGAGGTTCGAGTCCTCTTCTGGGCACCATTCCATTTACATTTTATTGTTTATAAACAATAAGATACGCAAAACTCGGTTTTTGCGCATCCCCACGTCTATCCACCCTCATAAAAAACCCACCTCATTCGCGAGGCGGGCATAAGTACGAGGTCGTTTGAGTTAATTGTTATCAGGCTTGTCATATCGACTGGTGAAATTAGCCATGCGGCCAACGGTGTCGGAAATAAACCGGTTGATAGCTGCGACGCGAGCAAGTTCGGTGTTTCTTCTCCCGTCTTGCCGAACGTAGTCCATCTCACCCAAAATCTCGCGGACTGTCTCGGTAAGTTGGTGCAGATCCAGCAGCTCATAGTACAGATCAGAAAGTTGGTAGGCAGGATCAGGCGTCTCCATTTCTCTTCTCCCTGTGAGTTTGTGCGAAATTAGCCTTCGAAAGGTCGGCAGCCAAAGACGTTGCCAAGGCGGCTAGCTGCGGGAGGTCGTCTCTTAGGCGAGCATGATAACCAAGCAGCAGCCAAGCCCGCGCCTTAACTTCGTCGGGTTCAATGGGGGTTGCTTCGTTGGCGATCGATGCCAGCAAATCAATCGCGTCATGGACAGCGTCGACCGTGTCATCGAGCTCATCTTCTGCCTCGCCAGTACAGCGAGGCTGGTTGAGTACACTTACGAGACCGTCGCGCGCGGCAACAAGCCCGTCGAGGATTAATCCAAGATCCTTCATGCTCAGCGCGCGGAAGCTATCGGCGCAGAACTTAATGGTGACCGCATCCATCAAATCACCCTCCCGCCATAATCCTCGACCTTGCGCACGATCCTGAAGTGTTTTTCCTTCAAGCGCTGCGGCTTGGATTCGAGGCGTCCCTTCCAGCGACTTTCAGCGACGTAGTAGTGACCAGGCGTGGTGCGGTATTCGACCCGCTCAAGCCACCATATCGGCCGTGTGCCGTTCGTAAGTTCGATCTCATAGAAATTCGGGCCGTCGTAGGCTGCCGGTGTGACGCGGTCGCTGCCATCCTTCCGATCTCCGCAGATCAGCACAAATGTGCTCTCGGTGTCGAAGGCGACACGGAACATGCGTTCCGAATTGATTGCATTCATTGCTGCGGCGAGCTGATCTGCGTGGTAGCGGGCGGCTTCCATTGGCTCTATTGGCGCCGCGGGAGCGGGGCTCGGTACAGCGGCGATTGCTGCCGGCAACATCTGCAGGAAGCGGCGGCGGCTGGGTGCGGGCATACCTTCGGCGGTTGCCTGAATCGGTGTGTTCGGCATTTCCATCTCCTGTGTGTGGTCCACTGTTAACTGTGTTTAGTAACCTAATATGAAAAGGTTTGTTGTCAACTTATTTCTGTGTGTGATACACATTTTTGAAATTGGAGATGAACATGCTGACTACGGGAAACCAGCTAAAGGCCGCCAGGGCTCTAGTAGGAATTGAACAAATAGAGGTCGCCGGTGCAGCTGGCGTGCATGTCAATACGATAAGGGCAATGGAGGCTTCTGGGGGGATGCCAATCGCGGGACGAGCACAGAACGTGCAAGCCGTGCAGCGCGCTCTAGAATCGCGGGGGATACAATTCCTGAATCATGGGCAGCCAGGAGTTCGCCTTGTTGGCAAGAAAGAGGCGTAAATTCCTCCTATCGATTGACAATAAACGGGCCTTAAAGGCACCCTGCTCTGAACGACAGAGGTGGCCCATGAGCGATGATGTTGGCGACGATGAGCCAATTCCCCTACGAGACGCCGCACAATTCTTCTTCCATGGTCGCCTTACGAAATCGGCGCTCCGCACCGAGGCACGTAAAGGCAATCTTGAAATAGTCCGGATCGCAAACAAGGACTTCGTCACCAGGAATGCGATCAGAAGGATGATCGAGAGCTGCACTCAAAAAACCGCTCAACAGACCTCTTCAAATCAACGGGGGATCAGCGCGCAGGAGGCACTCCGCCTGAAATTGCAGCGGCGAAGAGGTGAAGGGTGATAGACCAAACCGATCCATCTCCTCTACTCACACCAGCCGCAGCCGCAAAAATACTTGCCGTTTCCGTCAAGCAGCTGACCCACCTTACGCTTGCCGGCGAAATACCCTTTGTGAACATTGGGCTCGGCAACAAGCGCCCTACTCGCCGATACCTTCCAACAGACATTGACGAGTTCATCGCAAGACGGCGCACGACGGCGATGCCGCTGGTTTTGAAACAGCAGATCAAATCGGCTGCGTCAGCCACTTATGAAATTATCGACATTGAGAAACGTCTTGCTGATTTGAGGGCAGCAAGGCAGAGAGCCCGAGCTTGTCGCCCGGGCAAATCATAAAGCGAGACTTTCGATGCCTATCGAAATCCGGTTCTATATCGTTGGCGATGATGGTGAACTTCAGTCCGACTCGATCCTGCCCCTGAGTCATTTCGGCAGTTGCCCGCAAATAGGGGATGTGATTTGCGAAACGCTACGCGGAGAAGAAGAATTTTATTCCGTCGAAGGGCGATACTTCGTGCAGCACACGGGCAGTTTCGGATGGGCAGTAATCCTCCGAAAGCGGGAACAGACATTGATCGAACGCAAGCTGCTAGACGCCTGGGCGGATGATGATGAGTTTTGGGCAGAAGTTGACCGCAAGGAAGAGGCTGAGCGGGAGCAAAAATTACGGGCGGCTTTGATGCTTCCAGCAAAGGACAAGAGGGACAAACGAGGGACCAATAAGACTTCTCAAGTTCGGCAACCCCGTACCTAACGACTTCGCATTCTGAGCATGGCCCCACTTACTCCGTCTCGAACACGGCCGCATTCTCCTCCGGATCGCGCAGCCCCTTATAGGACGACTGTCGCAGCTTGCCGTCATGCGTCCAGGCCCGGTATTCGACCTCCGCCACCAGCGTCGGCTTCACCCAGACAATATATTTTCGCCGGCCGGAGTATTCCACGGGTGGCTTCTTCACCTTCAGTTTGTCGAGAGCTTCGCGCAGCTCATGCGCCGTGCGTTCGTTGAAGCCAGTCCCGACCGATCCGACATAGACCAGCTTGCGGCCCTGGCGCGCTCCGAGCAGTAGTGAACCGATACCGGCACGGGCGACAAAGGAATGCTCGTAGCCGACGATAGCGAAGCCGTCGCTCTGGATGCATTTGATCTTCAACCAGTCGCCAAGCCGGCCGGAGCGATAGGTGCTCTCACGGTCTTTCGCTATGATACCTTCAAGACCGTGTTCGCAGGCAGCAAAATACAATCGATCTCCGTCGGCCTCGATCTCTTCCGATAGGCGGATGACATCGTCCCGGGTCTTGATAAGCCCCTCAAGCAGATGTCTCCGAGCGGTGAATTCCAACTTCCTCAGATCATGACCGTCGAAATACAGAAGATCGAACGCCATGAAAATCGCTTCGGTTGAGATGCGCTTGCCGCCTCGGTCGCCAAGCGATTGCTGCAGAAGTCCGAAATCCGACCTGCCCTGCTCGTCGAGAACGACAGCCTCGCCATCAAGGATCGCGGTCGCCACGTCGAGCTTCTTCGCTGCTTTTACGATGGCTGGGAAGCGATCCGTCCAGTCGTGGCCGCCGCGGGTTATCACACGAACGCCCTTCGGTTCGATATGGACGGCGATGCGGTAGCCATCCCATTTTATTTCGAATGCCCACTCCGGCCCCTTGGGCGGTCTGGGTTTCAGCAGCGCCAGGCACGGTTCTATGCGGTCTGGCATCGGATCGAGGGGAAGATTAGGCTGTGCCGGGTCTCGCGGCTTGCGCGGCCGGGATCGAACCGGCGCGCTGGCATCGCTGAGGAGAGGCTTTGATTTTGGCGGCCTCGACATGGAACGGCTTGACCCTACGCTGAACTAGCGCCATGTCATATGTAGCTCGGGCGGGAGCTTTCCATAATCATTTCGACATGCGGCGGTCGATCCTTGCGAGGATTTAAGCATGCGCCGTTTTCAGCCGATACGGGATTGGACACCCGGATATATCAACACCTGCCCCCATCACCTCGACATCCTGGTGAGATGCACGGCCTGCGGAGTGACACGGGAATTTCAGCGAGACAAGCTATCCATGGCAATGCGGCATGCGCTCATCACTGAAATCGAGGAGCGGCTGAAATGCTCGGCTTGCGGCGCGAAATCCGGCAAGCTGCTGTTTGGAAGCTATATCGGCGATGACTGAAGCTGAGGGATTTAGGCCGAGGCTATTTCCACGTAACCCCGGCCAAGGAGCCGGCCCCTGCGCCGCGGTAATCAGCCGTTGATCGGCGCGGAATAATGATAGGCCGCGGCGAACTTCGATAATATCCGCAAATTATCGTAGATTTTGGAAAAAATGCGCCGCTGAAGGCCACGGGGGAACATTCAACCGCCTCGGATGTTCGGCGGAATGGATCGTGCGGCCAAGCCCTCCTGTCACCGTGCTTAAACCCCTTGCACGCGGCTGTGCGATCCGCCTCGAATTATTCGCGCATCGGTCTGTTAGCGTACGGTGACCATGATTCCCGATGGCTTCGTTTGCCCTAAAGGGTACTTAAGGGTATTCTTATTTATCGGCTCGACAATTTTAACCGGGTGCCCGGGCCGCTTGAGAGACGGTCTGCTCTTACCTGAAATAGGAGAGCTTTCATGTCTCTTTTCGAATTGGTTGCCTTTACCGATGATGAGATTGAACTGGTAACGTCCGTAGTCGGCCGTTGGTCAGAGAGAAATCATGTCGATATCAAAAGCGAACACGGCCAGGCGGCGCTAACGCAAGCCGTGGCCCTCGTCAGTTCCGGCATGAGGTCGCCGGGTGCCATCGTGGGGAGGCTCGATGAGGTTTGCGCGCCGCCCGCCCCCGAGTATCCGAGGTCTCTTGTTGACTAGTAAACGCTAGTGGCGACTAGGTGGCCCTTCGTCGTATGCCCTAACGTCCTAGAATGATCGTCCCAATCCGCCGGATCGCATCTGCAAACGTAACGCCCATTGCCATGCCGCCGATGCCGATGACGGCGAGCGCCCCGATACCCATCAGCTTCCACCGCTTCACATCGTCCGTGACAGGTCGCATCTCTGAAATATCTTCCTGAACGGCCGCGACATTGCCTTCAACCTTGCCGACGCGGTCGACTAGCATATCCATGCGCTGATGCATGGTGGCGCGGCTGCTGTCTGACTTGATCTCCGATTGGCGAAAGGCATCACGCAGGTTGCGAATCTCGGCAAGCACCTCACCCATCTGCTGATGCATCCGGGGATCAAATTCGGTTGGCGTCAATTCCCTGCCCTCTGCTTCAAATGCGTATTCGTTTTTGTTAATTCCAGCAGCCTTGCGACTTGCCGAAGCGATTGTGTGAAGCGACCTGATTGGCGAATGGCCGGTCCTTCGTCAGGATCGTTACCGACGTTTCAAGGCTTGGCTGAAGCTTCTCGAACCCGGCGCATGCAATCGGCTTTGTCGCTGTCTGGCAGCCCGAAATCATTGCACAGAGCAGCGGCATCAAGAGAAGAAACCTGACCATTGATCTTTCCTTTTTCGGCAAAGCGCTTCACCGCGGATTCCAGCGCCTGGGTTGCGGCCTGCTGGCGCCCCTCGGAGCGCCCAATGAGGATTGCGGGATAGGTGACGATCAGGGCGCCGACCATGAGCGCGCCGCCGAGTTTGAGCCATTCAGGCAGCAGCTTGAGCATCGGTCTTCACCTGCAGATCGAGGGCGTCGAGGCGTTCGGCCTTGCGACGGTTGGCATACCAGCGATAGCCGAGGCCCCCGATCGTCAGAACGGCGCCGACGACAATCAGACCGGCCACGACTTTGCCGATGAGCTCGCTGCTATAGCTGAGAGGAGAGAGCTGATCCTGCACCTGCTGGAGTGTGCCGGCGAGACCGCCAGAGCCGATACCGCCGCCCGTCGTCGCATCGGCAACAGCAAGCGTCGGCGCTGCCTTGGCATCAGACAGGAACGCCTTGGCATCGCCGCCGACGATATACTGCACCTCTGGCCCGACCGAACCGGAGGCCCACGCCTGACCGACAGCGCGCACGCCGTTGACGCGGGCAGTCCATCCCTTCCCGAACGTCTTCCACGTCTTCAGAGCCCGCAGGAAGGCCATGCGGCGATCAAGGATGCGACAGATGAGACTATCATTGTCATTGACGCCGGAGAGCGCCAGAAGCGTCCCCTGACCAAGGTTGCCGTCGATGCCGCCCTGATAGAGACCCATCGCCTGAAGAGCGCGCTGCAGCCATTTGACGGACTGGGCAACCCCGGAATTAACCGCGCCATCGAAGACGACGTAGGAAATACCGGGGGCCAGTTTGTCGCCCTTGATCTCGTTCCAGTACTTCTTGCGATAGATCGCCTGAAGCTCGCTGTCGCTGATGTTCTTGACGGTCATCAGCTGCAGACCGAGCGAGCGCCGATATTCGTCATAGACGCGCTGCGTCACGCCACGCATGGTCGCGCCTCCGGGATCTTTCGGATGATTGGAATAGCCGCCTTCGTGCACCAGCACCTTGGCGAGAGAACGTGCGAATTCGTTTGCAGGGTCATAGACCGGCATTGGGAATGCTCCAGATTGTGGGGAAGCGTGGATTGACTTGGCCTGTGGATATTGGGGAAAACCCCGAACAATCCTGAATGATGCTCACAAAAATTCGCCCGGATGCTGCACCTGCACGCGGAGTCCGTGGGTCAAGTTCTCCAGATTGAGAGAGATATCCCCCATAAGGGTAGTTCGCATTAGCAAGTGCTTATGTTACGCATGCCTTCGCGGCAGTTGTATATAGTCGCTGCGCTATCAAGGCGGGTCGCACTGGCTGGGGTCTTGCGGCCCGTTTTTCATTATACCGGCGTGATCGTATTGCCGTTTGCAAAGTCTCGCCAAGTTGACGTTGTGCCGCTGCCGTTGGCCCGCATGTAAAGCCCCGTCGTCGTGTTAAAGACGATTTTCCCAAGGAACTTCCCAGTTGTGTTAATTGCATGCGCTGCGCTTGTGAGTTCCGCCGTAGTCAGATTTGGAAACTCAAGGCCGCCGCCCATGTGATAGGTCACTCTCCCGGTATCGGAGACGCCAAACACTTCCACATTGTCATGACTATCAACGCCGAACTTCTGCGAAGCCGACCGCATTCGATAACCGATCTTCGTGCTATAGACCGGGTTCATGAAATCATCGTCAAACAATGTAGAAGCATTGCACACGCCGAGATTTAGGAAGGCATTGTATCGGCCGCCAACAAGGCTTCCGTCGCGGTATTGATATGGCGAGAAGTCGATTGCGTATTTCGTGTTGTTTTTAAACCGAGGCGTTGAGTTTGCCGTGGCGAGCAATCGAGATCCAACAGCGCCAGTCAGCCAAGAACCGCTTACGCGGATATTCTGACTTTCCTCGTAGCAGCCGTTGAACAGGATTTCGCTTGCCTTATCCATGACAATGCAAAGATCATCGCGGCCGATAAACGTCGTGTGCAAGAACTGCACGCCGCGGATCTTGTTGGCGAAGCCGTGCATTTCCAGGCAGGCCGATGGAGAAGCGAACGGAGCCGCCAGCATTGACGATGTAGCAAGGTGCGCCGACTGGTGTTGAAGCGGCCGAATGTTGCAGTTGATGAAATCGGTTCCCGCAAATCCATAGCTGCCGTCATCCACATCAGGTGTCCGGATCGTAACACCCCGGAAACCCTGAAAGCGGCTATTGATGACGTGAACCGCTTCGCAGGATGGAACTTTCCCGTCGCCCTTATCGCGCGTGCTAAGAAGCAGCGCCGACTTGCGCCAATGACCATAAGAGATGACGCCCTCAATCGAGGCACCGTCCGCGTTATCGGCCCACACGCCCACGTCCCAATCATCCGACAGCGCGTAATTTTCGCTGTTGGTGTAGTCAGCAATTCCGCCATTGAGAACAGGGAATAGACCAACGTCCTTTAGCTTTGATCCTTTCCCCAGGATAACGGCAGCGCTGAAGTTGCTGGCAAGATCGAGCGTCCGATAGGTGTTGCCGCGCGTGCCGCTATCCGCAAGGTAAGCGGCCCCGGCAGCAGGGTTTGCAACGGCAAGCGCAGACGTTGCGTTTGCTATCGCGTTTGCCTTGGTTCCCGTTCCAGAGAACAGGATTTTGGTGCGATGTTCGAACTGATAGCCGCCGCCCTGCCCTTCCAGTGAAACGCCATCGGGAACCACGAGTTTCCGAGTTGCGACATACGTACCGTGGACGATTTCGCACCGGATGCCTTCAGCAAGCATAGCCTCAAATGATGCTGTGCTTTCATTCGCGCCAGTCGGATCAGGAGAGCCGGGGGCATCGAGGATGCAATAGGTATCTGTGGCACGCTCCCGCAGAGTGCGAAGCTCTCCGTTCGTCCATGCGGTGAAGCTCATGCCAGAGAAGTCCGACGCCGGATCGATCTTCTCGTCGGTGATTGCATCATCGGCAAGCTTTGCTGTGGTAACAGCCCCATCGACAAGCTTCTGGGTACTTACCGAATTGTCGGCGATAGATGATAAAAAAAGATCCCAGTATGCGTCTTCAGCCGGCGCGTGATTCTGGCTCGGGAGGACAGCGATCCAGATGTTGCCGCCATAACTCACTACATCACCGCGGCGATATATCGGTTCATCGTCCCAAGGACCACGCCAAGGCACACGACCAAACAGCGTCTGGCTGGTGACCTGCTCCCATGCTGCGCCGATGGGGTTCCACTCTTTCAGGATGGCCGGATCGAAATTCTTATCTAACCACAGCTTGTCTGTGGCCGGGGCAACGATACCGTCAACGACGTTGTCGAGCAGTCCGGACGCTCTCAGGGATGCAACTACAAGCTCTGACGCCCGAATGTATTTCCCGGTTGCGCTCGTCAGCGTCGTGCCGGTCATGAAGAAGCCGTAGTGGGAGGCGTCGTTGAATTCCGTTGCCATGCGTTTACCTCAATGAAAAGAGGCCGCTCGCGCAGCCTTGTCTTCGTTATGGATTTGGAGTTGTATGGAGCCCTTCACTTGGAGGGGCACATGGGCCTGCTTGCTATACTCATCGCAATGGTGGCCGATCCCATTCGGATCGTCGCCGTGCTTTTGTGCGTTGCCTTCATCTGCAAGACCTACGCGCCTGGCCGCCGGCTACTGGTTACCGCCGTCTCTCTCGCCATCATTGCGGCTATCTTGCAACTTCTCATCGAGAGTATGCATGTTGTGCCGTCGTCTGCTGGTGAACTCGTCGTCAAAACGATCATTGGCTATGTCGCGACCTGGATCATCGCCGGCATCATTTTTGGCTGCGTCAAATTCTTCAGCGCGCGTCGTCAACAGCATCGGTAAGCGCCGGCTTCAGCCCGATGTGAACCGCAGACCTGATGCCGGGAAGCGTGGCGCCTGGGATCTGCCGGATGATCGCATTCGCCCCCGACTTCTTCAGGTCACCGCCCGCTATCTGGCTGACGATCTGGGTCAAGTCCTCGAAAGCTCCGATCGTAGGACCAGCCAGCGCGCCGAACGTGCCGCGCGAGGCATAGCGTGAAGCGCCTCCTTTATCCTGATCGCCAGCGATAGTCTGCGCACCCGACATCATGCCAGGAAGGCCAACCTTCTCGATCGTGTTGGAGAACTCGAACGGGATGGACAGGATGCCCGAGCGATCCACGCCGTTGGCAACCCAAAGGCCGGGATTTTCAAGCAGCTTGTTTGCCTCCTCGACGTCGCCGCGCTCGACGTATTTCAAGTAGGAAATCAGCATTCCAAGGCCGGTCGCAAAGACAAGCTGTTCCGCGAGCCTGTGCGGTCGCTCCTGAAGGCCAGCGATCAAGACACGCTGATGGCTTGCCAGCGAGAACGATTTGAACTGAAAGAGCAGCTTGCCAACATTCGATTTCATCCAGAGCGGATTGTCGGCCACGCCCTTCATAATCACGACCCTGTCAGCATCTTTGTTTAGCGCTGCAGCCCACGCGCGGCGGGCTAGATCGTCATCCCATGCAGAAGCGTTTGCGCCGTAGATGCCGTCCTCCTCGACGCCGTAGCGCTTGAACTGGCCGCCGATGCGGTGGGCCATGTCCTCATCAATGCCGAGCATTGCCATGTAGGCGCGCTCGGACTTGTCCGCGGCTGTCCAATCGAGAGCGTTCTTCAGCATGCGGTTTTGCGACATAACCGCGACGATGGTGCGCAGCGTGTCGTTCCAGTAGCCAAGGCCGGTAGCCTTCGTGAAGATGTTCGAGGTGTTCGAAAGGAACCGCTCGAACTTGGAGCCGTACTGGTACGGGTCCTGCAACTCTGCAAGGTTCGCCAGACGGGATTGCAGCACGCGCTCAGTGACGACGCCGAGGTCCCTTGCGTCCTGCCGAGCTATCTGCGCGGCCTTTGTACCGGAGACCAGCGCCGGCAGGGCGTCCGTCATGATCTGGCGAGCGCCGAACTTGCCGAGGATGCTTGCTGCGTCCGTCATGCTGGTAAGAGCTACACCACCCATGAGACGCAGATAGTTCCACGTCAGCGCCGCGCGGGTGATCTTGCTCCAGTCACTGCTTTCGTCCGCTGCCTTGTAGGTGCCCCGGATCATGTCGCGGAAGGCGGCTAGGTTCTTGACGTCGCGCGTTTCGTCCCTGCTCAACTTCTCGCGTTCGGCCGGCGTCTTTGCCTGGGAGCGCAGAGCCTCATAGTCGCGGGTGATTTCGTCGAACTGCTCTTTCATGTCGGGGCGGCCGAAGCGCTGCGCAAGCTCTACCTCTGCGCCCATTGTGCGGGCATAGCGGCGCAACACGACTTCGATGTCGTTTTCGAGGAAGTCTTCGACGAGTTCGTCCTTGATGTTGAACGTGCGTTCCTTCAGCGGCCCGCGCGTGACCGGGACCAGCCATTCGGGAACGTCGCCAGCGCCCTTTCCGGTGAGATTGTTGAAAACCGAGCCTACAATCTCCTCGATGTAGTCGTCGCGGTCCTCGTCGCTGATGAAATCGGGGATATCCTGTTTCTGCTTCGGAAGGGTCGGTTTTAGCTTGTCGGATTTCTCGGTTGCTCTGGCGATGCGCTTCTCGATGTCCTTTGCCTGGGTGACAAGGTTGTCCATGTCAGCCTTCATGGCGGGCGTCAGGCGGCCTTCTGTCTCCAGAAGGCGAAGAGCTTCAAGGCGGTTCGCCACCTTCGCCTGCTCGTAGCGAGCGGCGCCGAAATCGCGGCGGGTCTTGGCATAGTCAACCATCCGGCCGATCGCGGGGGATTCCCTCGCGAGGTCGGCACTGGCGTTGATCTGCTCCTCAAGGTCCCTCAACTCGTCGGCAACCTTACGGGCCTCAGCGTCAGAGATGATGCGCTCGTTGCGGATGCCTTCGGTAGCCTCATCAAACTCGCGAAGCTCCTGCTGCATGCGTGCGATGCGTTCGTCGACTTCGCCAAGCTGGCGTTCCCGCCCGGTGGTCTTTTGCAGCAGATCGCGGATCTCCTTCACCGATGCGTTTTCGGAGAGGCCAACTGACCTGAGCCAGTCGCTGACGTTGTCCGTGAGGGCTTCGGCCGTCGACAGCTTCTCAGCGTCCGCGACCGTTCGGATAGGATCGCCGCCGACTTCGCGCCGGATGGCTTCAAGCAAGTCGCCCGGGTCCGCGTAGCCGTTGGCCCCTTCGTGCATGTTGTCGCGCAGCACCGGGTGCTCTGCCCATACGATGGTGTCTGCCGCTCCCATTCCCTTAGTTTTGTGAAAGAGGCCGGGGTGCGAGGTAGGCGTGACACCCATGGCACGCATTTCCGAGTCCAACGGGCTCCCTACGCGCACGCCACCCCACTGCCTGAAAACGCTAAGCACCGGGTACTTTTCCGCGTAGGTGGGCTTTCGGTTCAGCGCACGCTCTGCCTTCTTCGATTCCTTGATCGCCGGCATGAGGGTGTCATCGTCCTTGGCGGTCTTGATTACGTCGAGGACTTCACGCGGCGGGCGCTGACGCACCAGATCCATGCGCGTCGAAACGTTCTTGTCGATCGCTGCATTCTTCCGGCTGCGGGCAACCGCGCGTTCGTTCAAGCGGCTCTCTATGCTATTCAGGCGCTGGAAAGCACGGTCGAGGCGGTCATCGACATAGAGCGTGTCGACAATCTTGTTTCCAAGCTTGCGCTCTTCCTGCCGGATAAGGGCCTTATCCATCTCCTCGTTGAAGTAGCGACGCGCGATTTCGCGGAAGCGGTTTTCTTCACCGATGAGACGCTGGCGATTCCAGAAGCGGGTGACGTAGCTTGCGGCCGTCGTCGTCTTCACGTCATCGGGCAGAAGCGCAAGGGCCTTTGCACGCTCAAGCAGCGGATTGAAAATCTTGCTGCGGGCTTCCTGCGCCGCCTGTGTCACGAATGGATTGCCGTTGACGTCGCTGTCTCCACGGCGGCCGGCGCGCGCCACCGCCTGATTGAAGTCGGCAAGCGTGCCCTGAAAGCCGTTCTTTCGAGCTTCCCGATAGAGCTTGCGCGCGGACCCAAGCCAGTCACCCACGGCGCCGCGCTCGTAAAGCTTCACGGAGTTTTCCACGTCAGCGCCGAGCGATCGGCCTTCCATGTTCATTCGGGTGTAGATCGGGTTGTCGACCAGCTTATTATAGACCTCGCGCACCTTCACCGAAGGCGAAAGCATCGTCTGGACGCCGGGGTTGATGCGAGCCGCAGCGGTAGCGCGCGTGACCAGATCCGCAGCCTTGCCCCCGCCGACAGCTAGGTCCGAGATGTCGATCTCATCGACAGCCGCCGCGCCAGTGGATTGCGCCCGTTGCACGGCTGTATTGGTGATGTCCCCGATATCCAGTGAAGTGTCATCAAGATCGAGTTCGAGCTTCTTTCCGACCTGAGTCCATTCGCCGGGACTGAAGAACTTGGCCGCGGCCGCTCCAATGATGCCGCCCAAGAGCACCGACCCACCAACCGTGTAGGCGCTCTCTTCAAGGACTCTTGTTTCCTGCGTTGCATGAAGACTTGCCTCTTGTGCCGCAGCGCCCATCCCGGCAGCCAGACCAACCGACGCAGCAGAGCGGACGGCCGAAAAGCCGCCACGAGCCTCGGCCACAAGTGCGCCACCGGGAATCAGGGTAGGCCAGTCGGTGAAGCCCGCAGCGAACCGCAACGCAACGCCCGTCCAGCCGCTTGCCGCCTGAGTTTGCTTATCGGCGTCCTCCATATCAATCTGCGCCCGCATAGCGTTGGCAGCCGGTTTGCTGAACGTGTTTATCCAGCGATCCGGATCACGATCGACGTATTCTTTCAGGTCGGGGTCTTCGTACGGATTGTACGTCGGGTCTATCTCCTGCTTGTTTCCGGCAGCTATGTTCACGCCAGCCTGAGCAAAGCCTGAGACGATGCTGTTATCCTGCCGATAGGCTGCAGTGAGCTTTTCAAGGAAGGACGGCTCGGGTGTGTCATAGTCGGAAATGCCGACCGTTTCCGCCTGGGCTGGGAAGAGCGGGCTGCTTCGGTCGAGGGGCATTAGAAACCACCTCCGCCGCCACCTGCATCAGCGGTGGACGGGTTGATCGGGCCAGGCATTATTTCGTTCATTCGCAGCTTCTCTTGTGCGGTTTCTGCAGCCCGCGCCTTCATCCAGGCAGGGCCAACGGTATTGATGAGAGCGTCATCGACAGCCTTGCCCTCGCGAACGGTGCGCTCGCGGTTCTCAAGCATGCGCCGCTCTGCATTCCGGACCATGCCTTCCTTCTGCTCCTGAAAGCGCTTCTGCATTTCCACTGGATCGGCATAGAATGGCAGATTGAAACGCTCGATCTTGCCATCCTTCTTGTAGAAGACAGCGTAGCGCGGAGGCTTGCCGGCTCGTACGTCCTGGCCGGTAATGTCGTCCGGCTGAAGGTAGAACTGATCGGCTGTAATCCCCTCTTCCTTCATGACCTCGTTGAGCTGGTTCTGAATGTAGGTGTGCGTGCCATCCGGCGCTGGTGGGTAGACCTTCTCGGGCGGATACTTCACCACGACCTTGGAGCCCATTGGGGTAAAGCTCGTGACGCCATAGGTACGCTTGAAGCGCTCGTCCGCCGTCTTCTTCGCGACTGTCAGGTCGCCATTCGCATCGATGATGGCTTCCTGATACAGCGACCGATAGTCAGCCACCATTGCTGCCTCTGCTGCCGGTGTCGGGCCTAGCGAGGGGTTCGGGCGCCATCCAGCCGTGCTGTCATCGAACGATGCGGCAACGGTAGAGGAATCGACGGCTTTCACCGCGTCCGCAACGGTTCGGGATTTTAGCAAAGCCTCGCGCTTCGCAGCCTTTTCCGGGTTGTCGGCCTCGACCAGACGCTTCGCCGCTTCCTCTGCCGAGTAGCCCATATCGCGAGTGTAGGATCGATAGAGGTCTAGCTTCTTCTGGACGCCGGCAGAGCCCTCGAACGAGGTGAAAGAGGTCGCGGCATTCTTCTGCAGGACGTCGGCAGCTTGCATGGTCTGCGCCATGACCGCTGCATCCGTCGAGACCGCACCACGCCGAAGGTCTGCTTGAACTGCCTTGGGAATGTAACCGGTCTGGGCGATGAACCCTGACGTGATGGCTTGCCGGTCTTCGCTTGAAGAGCCTGCAACCATCTTGTCATAGGCCTTCTCCGCAACTTTCGTCTGGTCGGGGTCGAACGCGTTGATCGAGCCCTTGCCGGCTCCGATCGCCTGGATGAGTTCAGGAACGCCCTGATTTTCCTTCATCGCCGCATTCAGCGAGTTGATGAGCGATGCCTTATCGCCGTTGTCGAGATTGCTGCCCATGATCTGGGCTTCGATCTGTGGCTGAGGGTTTTGAGCGATCTGCAGGCTGAAAGCATCCTTGACCTGCGTTCGCTGGAGCGTCTGCTCCTGCGCATACTCCTGCTCGCCCTGCCTTAGAAGCTGCTCGCGGCGCTCGTAGGGGATTTTCTCGACGTCTGGATCGCTGACGGTAGGCGTGTACGTGCCGCCGAGAAGAGCTGCAGCCTTCGCCTTGTGCTGCTCCATCTGATACTTGACCTTGTCGGCTACAGTACCGGGAGCGCCGCCAGCCTTATAGTCCGATCGATCGTAAAGGCCGGGCGCACCCGCGTTGATGGCGGAATAGATATCGAGTAAGCCCATGCCAGGCTTCACGCCTGCATCGAGAAGATAGCGCCCTGCAGCAGCTACTTGCTGTTCGATTGGCATGTCAGCGGTGACACCGTACTTCTGCCGTTGCGGTTCGCCCCACTGGATAAGACCGCGGTGCTCCCCGTATTTCGTTGTCGGCCCCTTCTTCCAAGGGTCGAACGTCCCGCCCGTCTCATAGGACATGACGGTAGCAAGGTCGTTCGGACTGATGCCGAGCTGCGTCGCGGTCTGAGTGATGGCGCCGGCAAGTGATTTCGCATCAACCTTCACCCCGCCCTTGATGTCGCGAAGAGCGGTCTGCGGATCTTGCGCGTATTTCCATTTCCATTTGCTTTCGGCTGCGTCCGCATCCCATTGAGCGCGGCGCTCTGCCTTCCATGCTTCCGGCATGTTGGTGGCGTCGATCGCCTCAAGGCCACGCTTTTTCAGGTCGTCGAAAGACGCGCTATTCGACTGGATCTGCGTTCGGATTCCGTCGAGCGATGACTTCGTCGAGCGGTCATAATAATTCGCCTTGGTCTCACGCTCGAACGCGTTGGCCTTGTCAAAGATGGAATTGCCAGCGCTCAATAGATTGTTGTTGTAGCCAGTCAGGGCGTCCTTCGAGATGCCTTCGAAATTCGACTTCGCGAACGCGTTGGCACGCTCCTTGTAGCTCTCCATGAACTGGCGCGTGAAGCCGATGCCGCTTTCGCTGGCCTCGTCCCGAGCCTTCAGGAAGCGCTCTTCCTCCTCCTGAATGAACTTGTTGAGATTAGTCGAGACGGCATTCGACTTGTCATTCAGAATGTCCGCCTGCTCTTGCGTGCGAAGGTCGTTCAGGTTGAATGCCGACTGCACCAGATCTTGACCGAACCCGGCTACGGCCGCACCAACGCTAACGGAAGGACCGTTCGGCGCTATGCGACCGGATCGTGTACCGGCATACGAGACATTCCGAGAAGTAGGAATTTCGACCATTTATCAACCGTATGGGAGCAAAACAGAGGAAGCCGGGGCAATCTTTTTGGACTGCTGCCCGAAGCGGCTAAACATGGAGGAGACGCCAGAGAAGAGGCCGCCAACAGCGCCGATTTGCGCCGCCTTCATGGCATTGTCGGCATTGATGCCCGCCACCTTAGCGGCATCGTTGTAGCCTCTGGCTTGCTGCTTACCCTTGTAGATTTCGGAGCCTGCCGCATAGGCCGTGGCCTCCCTGGTGTCGTCCATCAGGTCGATGACGGAAGGGTCACTTAGATCGCCACCGGAACCGGCGATGGCCGCGCGCTGCTGGGATTCAAGGAAGGCTCCCTGCTTGTAGCGCTGGGCTGCATCACGCTGACTTGCGGCTTCAGCCTCGTCTGCCTGCTGCTGCTGCACCTTCTGCTCATACTGGTAGCGAGCTTCGGCCTCTTCCCCTTGCTGAAGCGTCCCGGCAAACTGCATTATAGTGCCTGCCACCCCCGCAACAGTGGATATTGCCCCGAGTGCAGGCGCTAAAGCTCCCATGCCCAAACCTCTTTTTCTTGCATGATTTCGTCCGTCTTCTTGAACCCAAGCCGGTTCATCAGCTTCTCAGCCCCAGGAATGCTCGTGTCGCACCATGCCGTGATACGTTTCGCGCCTTGTGCCTTTGCTTCCGCGAAGGCTGCCAGGACATGCCGGTATACGTGCGGCTTCCGATCGCCCGCAGGCACCTCAAGAAAGGCAAACCATTCGGCATCCTTCACCTCAAGTAGTCCGCCGAACCCAGCAATGAGCCGCCCGCGACGCAGGGCGCGTCCCACCCATCGGCCGGTCACGTGCATGCCCCCGAAGTATCGAGCGAAATCGATATCGTCAGCCGGCCCGATCTCAGCCATTCGTTTTCACGTCCATGACCAGAGACGCAGCCGTGAAGGGATAGGGCGCGCGCGCCTCAATGCACAGGCGGCTGTCGGTGTCCCAATCGCTCGATATGCTCATCATGTCGGCGTCGAAGGCTGGAAACAGAGTTCCAGACTGGATGGGCTTGTCGCCTTTCGTCGTTGTGAGTCTGCGCAGTTCGGTGAACGAGCGCCCCACCCTCAGACCGTCGAGCATCGTGTTTGTCATGTAGATGCCGAGCTGCGAGACTCGTTTCTTGTGGAACAAGGCCGTGCCGCCCGCCGCGCCATACGCAAGCTTCACCGACTGCCACCGTCCGGTGTATGGCAGGCCTATGACGACAGAGCCGGACGCCACGGATGGAATGACGACCTGGTTTCCGGAAACCGTATAAAGGTTATCCTGGTCATGAACTGCAACGCCGTTGACCCAGACAGTCACATCGAGGCCGTTCAGATGCGGAACGGAAAATGTCGTCTGCGGCGATGATACCGTGAAGCGCTTGAAGCCGTCGGCAAGGCAGTTCAGCGCGCCGCCGCGGCAGTCTTCGAGGTTGGCAAGGCGCTCAAGGCGCTGCGTGCCGTCGCGCACCACTGCAAAATAGACGTTGTCCTGCCCTGCCCCGCGATTGGCGATGACGCGCTTGAAATCGCCATCGGTGACGACACGCGACCAGGCAACAACCTTGTCAGCCGGCTCATACGTGAGCGCCCTTGCTTCGCCATTCGCTAGGATAAGCCAAATGACTGTGTCAGGCCGACGCTGGACCGCGATGTCGACCACATCTGAGCCGTCGCAGATCATTTCATGCATGGCCGTCAGGTCAATCGAGCCATAGTCGAGCGTGCCTTGATCCGTTGTCAGCGAGAACATCGCCGTTCCGGATGACTGAACGAAGATGCCATCCTTGTCGCACTTGACGGCACGGATGTTAAAGCATCCGCGCGTCGAACTCTCGATCGGGAACCAGCTTGAAGCGGTCAACGGTTCATCGAAGCTCGATGACTTGACGGAAACCTCAGATGCATCCGTTCCTGCGAGAAGGCGCTGGAGGCCGAGCAGCCAGAGGATGCCTCGATCGGTATTTGACCCGATTGAGCGCGAGATAGGCGCGGAATCCCCTTCCACCTCATCGTCGAAGCTCTTGTAGGCATCCGGCACGGAACCGTAGATGAAATCTCCGAGCCCCCAGTAGACGCGACCGCCGAAGGTCTCGACCGCTGCCGGCCAGCCGTCGAAATCAGACCATATTGAATAATCCCATTCGAACGATGCCTGCAGTCGATAGAAGCGGCTGATGATTTCGATGTCCGCAACGGTCGGGCTCACATAGCCTTTCATTCTGGCAATGCCAGACTGCGACCCACCGCTGTAAACCAGCTTGGTGACTATCGTGCCGCTGGTGTGCCCACCCGTTTCAACAGCAAAGCGGAAGAACTTGACGACGTTATCGTCAGGGTCTGTGTACGTATCAGACGTATTCGAGGTGAATGATGCTTGATTCGTCCATGATGAAGGGGCTCCAGATCCATCATCGGTAGCCACCTGCAGGCGCACGGTTCCAACCCATGTGCCGGTTATCTCATAGCTGAAGCGCCTTGCGCTCCCGACGCCTGCCACTCGGATAAACGCGCCATCTGCCGGATCGGTCGAAAAGCTTTCATCCACAGTCTGGCCGCTCTGGAAGATGCGAAAGAGACGGCCGATCATACCGGGGTCAAAGAACGATCGATTGGCGGTCAAGGTTACATTGCCGTCATCGACAAAGTCGCTAGGTGACAGGGAAACGGTCCCGTCTGACGTGACAAAAGGGCCGTCATCAACCTTATAGCGCTGAACGCCCCAGCTGGTATCTCCACGGCGCTGGATCATGCGCTGCTGATAGATGCTGGACGCCGTGTAAAGAACGTCCTTGTGCTGCCTATAGCGAATGCGGTTATCGTTCAGATCCACATCGGTCCATGGAGTCGGAACGACAACGACACCCGCCGCCTCTATGGTGCAGGAGTTCACCAGAGCCTCGCGGGCGTTCTCATTCGATAGCTCAAGATAGACGCTGGCAACACCTGGGGTGAAGGCGATGGAATGAACGCCGTCGTCAAGCGCAATAGCATTGAGGATGTCGGATGCGCCGAGCGTCGTGCCAAGGCGAAGATTGACGGGGCCTCGCACCACGTCGAGACGGATACCGTGTTCTTTCGGTTGATCCCCTGCAGACACGGTGACCGTCTGGCGTGCAATGGCTCTGTCCTGGGAAGTGCCGAGTAACACGAGGTTTCCGCCGCTCACGGAGGCGTTGGCGCCGCCTGAGCTCGCATCCGTCCATCCGGTGAAGGATGAAAACGTCCCATTGGTAATCGCAGTCGAAACCGCAACACGGCTTATAAACGCATTATCCTTGACGACGCGCATCTCAAGGTCGGAAAGGATCGGAACGAGGCTGGAGCCGCCGGAATAGGAATACTCCACCAGTTGCACGTCGCCGATGTCGATATCAGCGATATGCTCAAGGCCTGGGCGGATGGTCATCGAGCCGATGACACGGGGCAGCATGTTAGAATAAAGAGAGCCCGCGAACTGCAATCGCTCCAGATCGAGGCGCGACAGGGCTTCGTCGCCCACTTCACCGCCATTGAGCGAATATACCGGCGCAGAGACGCGAGGCATCAGACATCGCCCTCTTCAAAAGTGATTTCACCGCCTACAAGCGTGCCGCCATTGGCGCCCCCAAAGGGACCGCAGCCCGCGCCAAAGCGCGATCGGAGCCACGAGCCTGGAGCTATGACCTTGTTGTTTTCGTTGCGAGCATCGACGCTCTTGGCCTGCCGAAGTGCTTTATCGAGCCGCTTTTCAAGCTTCTGTTCGAGAGTGTCGCCGGCCGTAAGCCTGCCGCACGTATCGAATGCGAGCTTTACCGCGACGTATTTCCAAAACATCGACGGCCAGTCGCCAATCTGGTCATCTGCCATCCGGTCGCGGCTGATGTATCGCAGGTAGAGGATGTTCGTATTAGCATGTAGGAACCCGCCTTCATCGGCGTAATCGCGGAATGGCGAGCGGAATTCAGGCCGGTTGTTCACCGCGACGGTTCGCATCCAGTCGTCCGGATAGTCGAAGACATAAGTCCAACCGATCGCCGGGGTTTCCGTACCATTGAGGGCAAGAGCTGCAGATACCTTGGCAAAATTCCAATCACCGGCATTGAAGGCCTCCTCGACAACACCGGGCCAGGCGGCGCCGAAGGTGTAGACCGCCTCGACGTCATCGGTCAGTGTCGTGATAGTCGTCTTCTCCAGGTGGACCAGAGCCTGCTTCCATATCTGCAGCTTATCAGCCATTCGTTATTCGCCTTTCAGCAGCTCGATGTATTTTCCGGCTGCTCTCTCCGCGGCTTCCTTGGTGTCAAAGCCGTGCTGAACGATTTCGCCGTTGTGGATGAACCGCCATTTGTGCGCCGGCCCGCCGTGACTGATGATCGGATCTGAGATTTTCGCCTCGGCGACTTTGGGCGCCGTCTTCTCGTCAAAGACGCGGAGAACGCGGACCTTCGCGGATGTTTTCGTGACGGTCAGGACGCGCAAGTCGCAATCAAGCTTGTGGTCATCGGAAATCACATTGATCACCATTCCAGCCCTGAAGGAGCTGAGATGGTTCGCGAAGAATTCGGGATGCGTCACGTCTTCGAGCGTCGTTTCGGCGGGGACGGTCGCAGCATACCGGCCGATCAGATAATCAGCCTGCATGAAGCGATGGCCCGCCAGTTTCTGAACTGAGGTCATGGTTTTCACCTTCGAAATGGAAATGGAAAAGGGAGCCCTGAGTTTTCAGGACTCCCCAGATGCGGCGTCAGTCGGTGTCAGTCGGCGTAACGGCCAAGCCGTCCGTAAGGTCGATGCCGAGGGTGTCGGTGCCCGTAGCTTCGTCGATGACCCAGCAGTAGTTTACCGCTGTGACCGGACCAGAAAGCGTGGTAGTGCGGGTTCGGACAATGACGATATCGCCCTGTCGCGCGCCCTTCTTGTATCCGTCCGAGACGTAATTCGACGTGTTCACCGTCGCGATTGCGTCAACGGAATCCAGCAGCCATGTATTCATGTTGCCGGCACCGGACAGGCCGCCGAGAAGCAGCTTGAAGCCAGAAGTATCGTAAGCCATTTGCGCCTCTCCTTACGTGAACGCGGCTGTGTCGTCGGTGACGACCTTGATGATGCCGGCCTGCTGGAGAACGGTGCCGCCGTCGTAGATCGTATGGCGGGAGTACGAGTAATCGTCCTCGCCATTGTATCCGGCATCCACCTGGATTTCCCCGGTCGCGATGGCGTGGCCGACTGCAGGCTTCGCAAAGATGAAGTTGGAAGCAGTTGCCGTACCCTTACCGGGAAGGCCGTTGTGCATGATGTGCTTCGCGCCGAGCCAGATCTTCGGGCGATCGAGAGCGAGGCCGACGAGCGGCTTGGCGTCGATGTAGTCCGCAGACTTGAACTCCTGGAACGTCAGTAGGCGGCCCCATGCCTTGGGGGTCCAGAGGCAGGTGATTTCATTGCCGCTCATGACGTCGTTTTCGAAAAGCTCCGTCAGGGCGTCCACGGTCTTACCGTAGGTAAGCGTCTGAGCTGCACCGCCGGCGTAGACGTTGGTTGCCGTCGCCAGTGTATCGATGATGGTGTAATCGATTTCGCGAGCGGCAGTCAGGGCGCCGGCATTCTGCATGGCTTCGCGGAGGTTGGCCGGCGCCGTGAAGACGTTAAAGCCAGTCTGCGTTTCCTTGGAATGCTTTTCCTTCAGCGTAATGGACGGCTGGGAATCGGTCCTGTTACGCGACGGGATGAGCCCGTTCGTGCCGCGCTCAGTCATGCGACCGGCCGCACCCTGCAAAGCGAACTTCGCAGTCAGGCCGGAAATCATGACTTCCTTTGTGACGCAGTCCTTGAGGTAGGTTTCGCCGCGCTGAAATGCGACGACCCACTCATCACGGTACTGGTCTTTCGTAATGACGTAAGGCATTAGAAAACCTTTCACTTTTGATGATTTGGGAGGTTGATTCCAGCCGTGTTCAGGGTGCCGCTTCACGCTTCGCGGGGTGCCTTGGACATACCAAGGGGCCGCTTCGTTGCGATCAACGGGGCGTCACATCAGCTTGTATGTTCGGTAGTTCTGTTGCGGGGCCGTTGCCGGGATGCCGCGTCTATTTCGTTGATCGACGGATACAGTTAGTTGCCAATCAACAGGACTCCTGCGCATCGTTGTCGTTCGAGGCAGGAGGAAAAGATGTCAGAGTCGGAAGAAAACCGTTTGTTGGACAGTGAATTCCAGACAATTTCGTCAGAGCCATTGATTGGGCGCCTGAATCTTGAGACCGACTTAGGCACCTTCGACCTTCTGATAAACAAGGAGGTCGCCGAGTTTCTGATCGCAGCGCTGTTCGAATTCCTTGCGGAAGGGACCGGGGAAGACGCCCCGAAGTTCACAACGCACACACAGCAATAGCCCTATTTGCGGGCTTTGATCTTGTCGCGCTGCGAATAGAGCTTGGTAATCTTCTGTTGGACGTCGTCGCTCTTGTACTTCTCGGGATCGGAGACACGAAGCGCGAGCAGTTCGTCAATGCGCTCCTGAACGGTCTTTGCCGTCGTTTCCACATCGCCGGTCATGATGGCATTGCCGCCATAATAGTCGGCGCCGAGCTGGGCCATCATTTTCACGAATGCAATGTTGTCCTGAAGGCGGGAGCCGTCCATCAGACGTAGGCCCATCATTCCCTCGAAGCCTTCTTTGCCGAGGTGCGCCGTCATGAGCTGCTGTGCGGCGCCTATGTTGCCGTCGTATTCGCCGCCCCATTCGTTGCGGAGAGCGGCCTGCGTCTCTTTGGCGACCTTCGCCAGGTTGCCATCCAGCTCCTGCTGTTGGGCCGTAGCGAAGTCCTGATACCAGTCCAGAGCGGCGGAAGCGGCGGCGGGCGGAACGTTCCGGGCATGCATGGCGGCCTTGAAGTCGCCCAGGATCGCCTTATCAGCGTCAGTTGCCTTGTAGTCCTCCCGGAAATCGCCGGGATAAGCGGCCGGATCTTCCGGAATGCCCATTGCCTCGCGATAGGCCTTCACCTCTTCAGGTGTTGACTTGTCCGTTAGCGTGACTGCCTTCCTGCCTGCCTTGGCCGCATTGTAGGCTTCACGCATGCCGCGCTGGATAGCTTCCTTCGACTTGTAACGCTCAAGCTGCTTGAGCATCGTTTCGTCACCGCCGGCCAGTTCCTCGCGGAACTTCTGCAGTTCTCCGTCTGTAGGAGCACCGGGAGCCGCTGCAGGGGCGCTTGTCGCGGTAGCAGCACCGTCAGCAGGCGCAGCGGCAGCCTTGGCTACATCAGGATTTGGCGCGCTCGACGTTGCGTTCGTCGGCTGGCTTTCCAGTGCGCCTGTCGTGTTTTGGTCCGTCATTCTTTTCACCTGTCAGCAAATTTAAAGGGAAAGTGATGAGCTTGCGGAGCTGAAGACCAACATGCCTCTTTCCGCTCTTGAATACGCTGTCGCGCTCCCCGCCGTGCTCTTCCGGCAAGAATTCGAGGTCATGCGCGCCGCAGATGTGCATGATTGCGGCAATCGCGCGTGTCTGTTGTTCAGCGCTGGCAACGCCATTCGCCACAGCTTGGATAGCCGCGCAGTCGGCCTTCCTGATTTCCAGATCGTTCTTAGGCTGCTCATTGTCGCCGCGGACCGATACCGGTAGCCATGGGCGATATTTTCGCTGATCGGTCATGGGTCACCTGCAAAATGTAAAGCTCGGAAGCCGTCCGAGTCCGGTTAACCGGCTGTCGCCGCCTGTAGCTGCTGGGCTGCGTTCCCCACCTGCCCCGCTACTTCAGCACCTTGGCTTAACTGCTGCATCTGCTGCTGCTCTGCCATGGCCTGCTGCATCTGCCGGCGTGATGCTTCCGCTTGTTGGGCGTCGATAAGCCAGTCCGATCGGCCGTTCGGGACCGATCCGAACGCATCACGGAATGCGGTTCTCGTGTCGACGTCGGTTCGAAGCGTCGGATCGAGAGCCATTGCGGCTTGCAGAAGCTGCGCGCTCTCCTGAAAGGCTCCGATAACCTGCCGGTCCCGTGCTTCCTTCAGAGAGTTGTTGAACTCGTAGGTGATGTTCTGGCCGAGCAGGATATCGGGCATGTCGACAGGGATGCCATTCCGATCGACCGGCCCGTATCCGCCTGCTCGCATGACTTTTTCCGTCACTAGATCGAGCGTGCGGCCTGTCCATTCGTCTTCGATCGGCTCAAAGAGCGGAAGAGCATGGCGAATGTATTCCTGAACGATCTGCGATGCCTGGTAGGCCGTCACATCTTGGCCCTGAATAGAAGCCATCGGAGCAAGCTTGTTGATGTAGAAGGCATCAGCCAAGCGAGCGCGAGCGTCGTTGACCAGGTCAACACCGAGGCCGGTGTTCTTGCCAAGTTCCACGGCACGAAGCGCGGCGCCAAGGCGCTCGTCATACTCTGAATCAATGTACGTGATGCCATTCGAAGACAGATCGATCGGAGAGACCACGGCATCCTGCGTGGCAATCATCGGCGGGTCTACCTGCTTCTCGCCGGCTTCAATGATGGTCATCATCATGCGCTGGATCATGCGGGCCTGCGGCAGCGCAATGATGGTGGCGGGCGAGACGGCGTACATATGACCGTCTAGCGTCTGCCACCGCGGCACGATGTAATCGAACGTGAAGGCGGGAATCTCCTGCAGGATTGTGCCGTCTTCCGTCACATAGATGTCGGCCCACTTCGCGCCTTTCGGGAACTTGCGGTAGGGCTCGTAAATATCGAGCGGGATGAAGATGTGACGAACCTTGAAGCTATCCTTCAAGTTCTTCTCTTTAAGGGCGTTCTTCACCGGCTGCGGAAGCTTGCTCTCTCCGAAGAGATGAGCCATCGCATTCGCTTTCATGTCGCACTTGCGGTGCACGTGGTTCACCTGACCGTCAGGACCTTCACAGCCCGCCATGTTCTTCGGGTGATGCGTCTTGAACAGCAGATTGTCGCGCTTCTTGGTGTACGCCACCTGCGTCCAACCCATGCCGAACGCGGCCCAATCCTGCTCGCAATCCTTCGCCGCACGACGATAGCCGCTGTCGCGCGAATAGAGGATGGAGCGGTTGACGTCCGTCATGAACTCAAGGAAGGACGCCGCGTCACTCGCTCGCGAGATCCGTTCGTTCGATGCCTTGGCTTTGAACCACTGGCTGTCGGAAGGCCGAACCATGGAGCTGATCTGGTCGCCCAGCTCGCGGCGCACCAGTACCGGATAGAAATCCGTCAGGTGAGAAGCGAACTCTTCACCCAGCGTGATTTCCTTCGTGAAGCTGGCCCGCTCCGGATAGAAAAACTCGGCAATTTCCTGATGAAGGCTGTCGATAGATCCCTTAGCCGTGAACAGCCTAGAATCGATAGCCATCAGGTCCTTGCCTGCCTGGTCGACCATCAGTTTGCACCCAGCGTGGAACGTGTGAATTCTTGGCCAATCGTCCCAGGCACGGGGGCAAGCCTGTCTGTCGCTGAACTACTGGTCGTCGCCAGAGCCCCACCCTGGCGCTTGCGCTGGCGCTTTGCCAACGGGTCTTCCGGATCGGGCATCGGGGCCGGCGGTTCCGGGTCCGGGTACTTGGGTTTGCTTCCGAACAATCCGCCCATTTACTTCTTTCCTCTCAGTCTTGCCTTTAAGGCACTGTTTGACGTGACCGACTGCACGCGACGGAAGGCGGCATCGCGCCGTTCCTGCGCTGCCTTCGGTCGCTTCAAGCCGCCAAGCTTCGAGGCTGACAGCATGACGGTCGTGTCGCCTTTGTCGGGCGATCGGCCGAGCATTTCCCGCATCTCTTCCTTCGGCAGGACGACGATTTCCTCGCCGCCGCCCCCTGCCCGGATCTCGTACCGGAAGGCACAGAGGTCCGCGGTCAATTCCGGGTCAGGGGGCAGAGCGATTTTAGAGCCGTAATCGGGATCAAGCTGCTCTCTGAACTGCCAGACCACTTGCGCTCGAAGGTTTTTGAAGCCGAACATGCCGTCGCGCGTATGCGAAGCAGATGCATTTCCGCCCTTGAACCCGTAGCAATCGACATCGGCATGAGCGAGCTGTGTCAGCGTATCGCCGCCATAACCGCCGCCTGCATCGACGACGACGCGGCAACGGTCGCGCATCTGCTTGATAATGAGGCCAGCGACCGTTGGCCCGTCCGGGGTGTCAGAGCCCTTGTGGCTGTCGAAACGGGAATACCACCAGTCGTGGCGGGTCTGGATCTGCGTCTTGTCGGCGCCACCTTGCGCGACGTCAGCAGCTACCGCGGTCATAGGTATATCTTCGGGCGGCCGGTCGGTCCAACGGGCCTGGGCCAGCTTAACCCATTTCGTGGGTATAACCTGCCAAGGGTCATCATCGCCCTCAACATCAAACGAGCCGTCGCGTAGTCGGTCCCTCAGCTCTTTTGGAAGGGCTTCGAGCGTCGACGCGTAGCCCGTCGCCATCAGGTCCGGATTGTCTTCGAGGCGGGAACGAATGAACGTTCTCGATCTGGGGCGCTCGCCTTTTGGGCCTACGTAGTCCTCGCCGACTTCAACGTCTTCGCCTTCTATCGTCGTGAACCAGCGCAGTTCACCAGGCTTGGCAGGGTTCGGGTGCTGAGGATCGAGCCACGGCGCCCAGTATTTGACTACCCATTGGCCCTGCGCAGAGGTCGGCGGGTTCCCCGTCGCAACAACCCGGCAGCGCCTGCCGTGAGCGTCACGAAGCCAGCCAATGATGTATCGGTATTGGCTTTCGGTGAACTGCGTAATCTCGTCAAAGCCCTTCAGCCTGTGCGGCCGGCCCTGGTACTTCTCTTTGTCGGACTCATTCGGCACGCCGCCGAGCTCGATGGTGCCACCGCTCGGGAGGCGCCAGATATGGGTCTGTGAATTGTACCCGTCACGAGTACCGAGGATGCGAGAAAGCTCGTCCTCAATGCCCTTCACCTGCGTAGCCTGCCGGCGCAGGATCAATGCCGGCTGATACTCATCGATCGCGAGACCGCATAGCAGTGCGGTTTTGCCGCCACCCGCAGATCCGCCGTAAAAGGTTTCGTCCGCGTCACAGAACCAAGCGTCCGTCTGTGGTCCGGGGTTCGGGATGAATCGTTGGTCAATAGTCGCTTCCAGCGCCATCTTCTCGATTTGCGCGCGCTCGGTAGCCGGTAGCACGTCTAGCGCCTGCAGGATTTCATCGAGACGCATAGACACTCCTATGCCGGGAGGAATCTGCTACGCTGCAATCAACCGAAACCAGGAGGCCGATATGAGTGCTAGGACGTTTCAGCAGACTAACGAGGAAGAAACGGAGGATGCGGTTACGGTTCGCATTTTCGCGGTAGACGGCGAAACGGTTGCGGAGGCCGATTGGCCCCGGGTCTCCGATGGCGAGACCATTTATGGCCCCGCATTAGGTAACGCGTTGCCATTTCCTGTAGCGCTAGACGTTGCAGAGGATGCCAAGCGAAGGTTTCACTTCTCCAAGATCCTGATCCACATTCATGATCCTTCACTGTGGAAGGAAGAATGGGGCTCTCTTACTCCTCCTTCGGCCTGAGGCCCTTGGAGAGCAGAAAGCCAAGCCGCCGCGCCAATTCATTGGATGAGACGTCCTTGGTCTCGATCGCGCCGCCGTCCTTGCCAGTCACCTCCGACTTGTCGGCAAGGCCTAGATCGCGGGCAATGATATTGGCATTGAGCAGGTCAGCCGAGGCGCCTTCGAACTTCTGCGTTCGGATGATTTCCTCTATCGCGTGTACGACCGCAGAAAAATCTTGCCGCCTGCGATACTCATCGAAGCCTTGCCGTGTGATGTCGAGGAAGATGAAAAGCCCACCCAATGTCATGGCGCGCATTTTTGCTACGGGCTCATGTGTCGTTGCTCCCTGATAGGAGACGATCCTGTCTTCCCATAGAGGGTTGGCGTCAACCCATTCGAAATACTCGCTGGCCGCAGCCCACAGATCATCCGGCGTTGCGAAGATTGGCGTTCGGCCGTGACTGCTCCGGGCCTTCCAGAACTGATTTCCCAGTGGTGCTGACATTGTGGATACTCTCAAATGTAAAAACGGTCGCAACACTTACTGATCTCGACTCCTGCAACTTCATCGTGCATTCTCTCTCTCGGTTTCAGGAGGAAAGTGAATGGGATTCCATGAAAAGCCGCTGGCGTCAGCGACGATCGAGCAGAAGCCGGATGGCTGGGAGGTCGTGACGAGGAATGTGGCCGGCGTCGATAAGGAGGAACGCTTCTTTTACAGCAAGGCGGAGGCACAGGCGTACTATCAACAACAGTCCAGGCTTGCGCGCGCGGAAAACGCCTAAGGAGGACGGCCATGAAATCAAATGTGAGAGCGGCGGTAGCCGCTATGGCAATAGCACACGCACGAGGTCGGAGCGTTTCGTCGGTCTACGACTACAAGAATTCCTGCCATGTGAACATCAGCGCAAACGTGAGCGGCAACACAATTAATGGCTACGACTACGGAAGCAGCTGCCATTTTGGCGGTTCATTTCCGGGCATGTACCATTACGGCACCGGCAAACACATCGATTTGAACATCACGGGCGGCGGGAAATACTCAGGCTACGACTATGATACGAGCAGCCATTTCGAGGTCACCGTCCGAGGCAATAATGCAGACATTTACGACTACGGCGAATCGGCGCACTTCTCGTACTCTGCTTGAGCATCTTGAAAATTGGGCAATATTCGACGTTGGAGGAAATCGGCCAGATTTCCCGTGGCCCCGTGGGTGACACTTAAGGCCCCCAGCAGCAATCAGGCCGCAAATCGCTTGCGCATAATCTATGCTACGAGCTTTAAATTTGCAATATCTATGTCGATCTCGCGCATTTCTGAGAAGCTTTCCACAATTGCGCGCACAATTTTCTTGCCGCGCGCCTTCGTCACCGAGGCATAGTGACCGGCCAGCGGACCTGATTGGATGTATACGCGGGATTGAGGCTTGATCGCTGCCATCGGAGGCGGCCGGAGGATATCGAACGCGCCTCTCGCCTGCTCTTCTTGGATCTCGGCAACCTTGCTGTCCGGTATGGAAATCGGGCCCACGCTGCCGCCGAGAATTGACGCTGTGTAGTCCAGCTCATGCAGCCGCTCATAGGCGCCTTCGACCAATCGCACGAAGCAGTAGCCGGTAAAGAGCGGATACTCCCGCGTGATCCATTTCTTTGTCTGGTAGTGGCGGGTCTCCCGCCTCATCATCGGGCAGTAGGCTTCGATTCTGGCCTCTGCAAATTCCGCCATTGCGCGCTGCTGCTGCCCTGGCACCGTTCGAACAACAAACCACTTCATTGATTGCCCTCGTACAGATCGTTACGGCTACGTAACAATATCAGTTTCCAGTTGATTTTGCTATTCGGCCATAACGCGCCGGTACTCTTCCGTGAGGTAATCCCCAGTTTCGCCGGGGATTCCTATTCGGTTCTTGCCCTCTTCTTAATGATGCCCCGGCGTTCAGGTGTCATGCGAACGTAGGACGGTCGCCAGTTCATTGGCGTTGGTCCGTGGGCTATCCATTTTGGGGGCTCGATTTGGTACCAGTCGCCATTAGCGTCCAGGAAGTACTGAAGGCCTTCATTCGCGTAGTGTCCGGCCATGTCATCAAATAGTAGATCGCAGATCAAGCCGGTACCCCGCGGAGCCTCGCTCATCGGCCGCCAGGGGTTTTCGCGGTCGTGTGCCTCTCGCTCTTGCCTTTCCTTGATAGTCATTTCTTCGCTGCCTTTTCTGCAAGATAGATTGCCGGATCGATGCGCTTCACTTCGGATGCTGCGCCAAAGGTACCGAGTCGGTAATCCCTATATTTACGTTCTCCAACGGGATCGAAGGTCTTAGCCGCGACGGTTCTCAGCCATCCCGGTGCCTTCGCCGCGTTGATCTTCATCTGCTTTTCCTGACGCTTCAGGGCCTTTTTGGACTTGCCTTTCGGCAGCCCGGGTTTTCCCCAGCGAACCTTCTTGGAGCTGCGCGACTTGTCCGGCCGGTTGGCGCTATCGTCGTCGATACGATCAAGCGCTTTCCAGGCTGCGGCATTGGTTTCGAATGGTCCCGCTACGAGATTGCCCCCTTGGTCGGTCAACTCGAACTGGCCGTCGTCGTTTCGGGTGACGTTGATGAGGGTGCTCACGGGCTATTCACTCCCAAGATTTTTGAAACTGGCTGGCATCTCTTCGAAGCGCCGATCGGCGCCGACGAATTGAAAGGTGACGGAACCCGGCCTGCCGCAAATCGGCTGCCTGCGGATCTTCTTTGAAATCACGAAGGTCACCTGCTCCTCATAGTCGCGATAGACGACGAGACCGGCATCCGCCTTGTTGCGCCAGTGCGCACTGCCGGCGAGGTCATAGAGGCCGGGGATCGGTTCTTTCCCTTCACCGTGGGCCTTGAGCTTGGTCGGATGGATAATCATCCAGATCGTGCAGCCGTGCCGCTTGCCGAACTGCTTGCACTTCGAGATGAGCTGCGAAATGAATTCCGTTTCCGTCAGTTTGTCGGGACGGGACGCCTCGATTTCGTTGTAGGGATCGATGACGATGTTCGTGACGCCATATCGGATCACCGCGGCGCGGGCTCGTTCCAGTAGCCAGTCTATCGACGGTGTATGATCGACAGCGCCCAAGAGGAAAATCCGCTCGTTCAACCACGCCATGGCCGTGACGAGCTCATCCTCTGTCATCCGAACCGTTGGGCCATCATAGAACGGCTGACCTACCCAGATCTCACTTAGATCGACGATGTGATTGGATTCGCCGGTCTCGGGAGAAAAGAACCCCCACCGTTCATCGCGTAGGCGCGCCGTCTGAACGGCCACCTGGTCAATGAACCGGGACTTGCCGTGATTGGGAATACCGGTGACGGCTATGAACTGCCCGGGGATGTATCTGAACGCCTTATCAAATTCCTTGAACCCGGTCGTCAGCGGCTGCGGGCCCCGGCCGTGATAGATGTCCAGGACGTCATTCGCGAAGCTTTCGATATCATGCAGGCCGTCGATCGGCCACGGCTCGGCCGCATTAACGCAATCCACGAGCATCTGCTTGCCGTGATTGAGCAGGCACTCGTTCGCGTCCTTGCTCTCGGCTGGAAGCCGCACGCGGAAGCTACGATCCTTGCCAACGCGCCGCGCGATCTCATTTGCCAGCGCTTCACCGGGACCGTCCATATCCGTCGCGATCAGGAACCGCTTCACCTGCAGCAACAACTCCCAGTGCGTGCCGAAAGGTTCATAGCGTTTCTCGCTGGTCTCAGGCCCGGAAGGCGCGCCGTTCGGCAACGATACGACATGGTGAAAACCAGCTTCGATCAGCGCCATAACGTCGATTTCGCCTTCGCAGATGATCAGATCCTCGCCAGCGCCAATGCTGTCGGCGTTGAAGAACACCGGTTCCGGATCTTTCTCCTGCCGGAAGAGCTTGTTCGCTGTCCGGTATTTGACGTTGCGCAACTCGCCGTCCCACTCGTAAGGGAACGCTATGCAATCCTCTTCCTTGTCGGTCTGCGGAAACCATTGGCGGGTTTTGTAGATGCCGAAGCGATCGACGACAGCGCGGGAGATGCCGCGCTTTTCGAACCAAGCACGCAGGCTGTCGGGCCGCTGCGGAGAGGCTTCCCTCGCCGGCTTGCGATAGACGCGGCGCTCCCGAACGGGCCGATATTCACTGCCGCCTGCTCCTCCGGAAAATGAGCAATGGTGGCAGTGCCAAACGACGCTGTCGTCGGGCTTCACCGTGACGGACAGGCACTGGTCGTTTTTCTTCCGCCGTGTCGACGAGCAGGCTGGGCAGGTGGTCTTGTGGTTTCCGACGCTGGTGCTGCGTATCCGGATGTTGTGCTCGGCAAGGGCTGCGAAGACGTCCGCCATCACATTCTCCCGAACAGTTGGGATTTGGTCGTGACGCTCGCTCTCGGCTTAGGCATTTCACGCTTAAACCAATTTTTCCAGGTCGCGTGCCAGTCAAGCTTGACGCCGTTAGTCGTCGAGAGGGACCAGTTTTTCATCTTCTCGGCCGATGCCAGCGCCGTTGGTCTGGGCATGCCGTACTCCACGGCTTCGTCGATCCACTCGGATGGCGGAGACCAATCGGCGGGAAGTCGCGCAGCGCGCTTTTTGGAAGAACCGCTAGGTTCTTTTTTTTCTTCTACGTTGGTGGTTGGTGGTTGGTGGTTGGTGGTTAGGTTTCGCTCTGAAAAACCCGTAGCTTTCGCGTTCTGTTGTTCTTGCTTGTCTTTTCCAGACGGACGGCCACCCTTTGAACCACGTTCGGATGCACTTTGGATGCGGTTCAGTGAACGTTCAACCTCACTTTGCGCACGCTTCTGCAACAGTTTGCCGTCATTTCCCCGGGATATTTTGCCCTTATTGATCAGGCTTGCGAGTATCCTTTTGATGTCTGCCGGCCGCACTCCGCAAAGCATCGATAGGCGCTTATGGTTCTCGTCGACCGGCCCGCCTTCAGACATGATGAGAGAGCATATCATCCAATAAACGCCCTGTTCTTCAGCGTTGAGTATGCCGGCGACACCGGCAATGTATTCGTCGAAGTGAAAATCGACGTGGCGCGCCTTCCCTGCTGCCATTAGCGGACACCAGGCGGGCGCGTCTTATGGACTGGAAAAACTGCGGTATTGCTCGGGATGGCGTCGAGTGGAAAATGCCTATCCTCAGGTAGGAAGACGTTGTTGAATTCCTTCCACGCCCGGATAGCAGCGAGGCCATCCTCCATGACGAGCGTCTTATCGGCGCGGCGCTTCGCCTCGGCGTAGCGGTTCCAGGCCGCAATTTGGTCTTCAGTTGTAATCATTGACGCGCCCTACCCTACTGCTTCGGGTTGCGCGCGGCTTTGGCGTCTTCTATTGCGCCAAGGATATCCGACATCGGCCACTTTGAAAGAGCGCCGATTTTAATGGGCTTTGGTAAAGTCCCGTCAGCAACTCTACGGTAAAAAGTAGGAACGCTGATATTCAGAATGGAAGCGGCTTCTTTTTTGGTAAGAAGCGGATCGTTGATTTGCATCTGTCTAGCCTGCTGTTCGATTGATACAGGCTGAACATACTTGACGAAAAAGCGTAGAACCGACGGTTACACGCTATAAATCGTCACAAGCGGTGGTTAGTTGCTATATTTTTCTCTAACCAGTGGTTCCGGTGCAAAAAGCTGAAGAACCACTGGTTAGCCTTCACTAAGTCCTTGCCCTCATGGCTTTTATCAGGCTGCGATAGTGCCCAACCCAATCCTTGTACCAGCTCGGCCCAAGGCTTTTATTATTGATTTGGAAAAGCTGTGCGCCTTCTTGCCGGTCGTAATCCATCGCTAGTTTTTTTGCGGCTTTAATAATTTCATCATTGTCAGAAAACGCCAGTTTATCTCCCTGAGCCATCACGAGCTGGTCAAGGACTCTGTAGCGCTCGACACGCGCTGCACCCTGGCCGCCTTTCTTCCCATTCTCGGAATTCCGCTCAACCACCTCCATATGCTTCAAGGCAAAGGATTCGTACTGCATTTTCATCTGATACTCTGCCCAGAGAAATCCTAAGCGCAAATCGTCATGGTGGCAGTAATACAGCGACTTCATGTTCGCAGCATACCAAAGCCTACTTAGAGGCTTCGCCAGGTGCTGCGCCGCGAGTTCCATCAAGTAAATTTCCCAGTTTTCGCCATAGCTTTGCTTTGCTTCGTCGATCACTGACTTGCCCTCGATCTCTTCAACCTTCGCTAATATCTCGGGGGTTAGGTTTCCGCTTGTCGTCCAGCCATGCGCTTCCAGAACGCCGAAGCATTCGCCATACCAGTCCGTTTCGTTGAATACCGACAGGTGTCTGGCACTTAGCCCCCGGTTCGACCGCTCAGCACTTATCCCCTCTAGCGTTAACGAGTGGCGAGCAATGCCTGAAGCAATTAGCGGACCAGCGTCTTCGAACTCGTAACGGGTCGGAAAATCTCTCTTGTCATCATCGGGGAAGCAAGGCATGAGAAAATCGGCGCCGTCACTTTCTCGCGGATTATTTGGAAACATCGAGTTCATCATTTCAGAGAATTCCTTGTGTGGAATCCTCCAGAACTGCCGTCCCGCGATCTTCACCTTTTGCCATGAAGCTGGTTTGTTGCTCAGGTCCATTTTCATTCCTTTACAAGGTGGATCACCTGGCCGTTTTGGCCCGTGACGTGTTTTGCCCATCGCGCCAGAAGAACTCGACGCTGCTCTAAGAAATCGGTACGTCTGTAAGCTCGCTCGACCGCTCCACCGACGACATGGCCGAGCATGGTTTCAGCAATGTCATGTGGTGTTTCGGTCACTTCAGCAATCCAGTCGCGGAGGCTGGACCTGAAGCCATGCGGGCGCGCTTCAAGCTTCGCACGCTCCATCAGCCGGCCCATGGTCATATCGCTGATGACGCCGCGTTGAACGCTCGGGAAGAGGAAGCCGTCGCGGGATAGCTTGCGCGCTTTCTCGACGATCGATAGCGCATCTTCCGAAAGCGGGACGCGAAAGTCCGGGGTCTTGTCCTTGCGACCCTTCATGGCCTCGCCTGGGATCGTCCAGACATCGCCGCTGATCTGGCTCTCATGGATAAAGCGCAAAGGACTTGAGCGCACGCCGGTTAGGATGAGTAGACGCAGGGCGAGATGTGTCACACTGCCATCCGCAAGTGTGCCATAGAAGGCCGGAACCTCGCGCCAGGGCATCGCGGGGATGTTTTTCACTTTGTGCCGCTGTTGGCCGAGTAGCGCGCGAGCTTTCTCCGGCGCCTGGATATCGGCATCGAGGCCCAGCGCTGCGGCGTGCTTGAAGCAGATGCTAAGCCGGTTCAGCGCCTTGCGGGCCGTCTCAGCTTTCTTATGCCAAATCGGAGACAGCGTATCCCTGATATCGATCTGATCAATCTCGGCGATCGGAACCTTGCCAAGCTTCGGAATGACATGGAGCTTCAGAGGAGTGAACCAGCGCCCAGCGGTGCCGTCGCCCTTCAGCTCTGCTTTGCGGCTTTCAAACGCATCTTCGGCAATCTCTTCCAACAGGTGGAGGTGCCGAGCTGCTTCCCGCTTAAGCCTCTCCCGCTCTTTGATTGGATCAACATTTTGCCTGGCTAGCGCTCGCCATTTTGTCGCCTCGTCGCGGACATCCTTCAAAGAAACCTCTGCGGCAGATCCTAGGCCCATCTCACGCCGGCGCCCGTGGACCGTCACGCGGAGCACCCATTGCCCGCCGCCATCGTCGCGCTTGTGGAGCCACAAGCCACCGCCGTCAGCGTACTTGCCTGCCGCCAATTTCTTGACGGATAAGGCTGTCAGTTTGTTTAATTCACGCCCCATATATCCACCTTTTAATCCACCCAAAAAAGGAAGATTTGCTGGTCTTCGGTGATACATCATGAGTCACGAATAGACAAGTAAGGTCCTGAAAATAAAGGATTTTGATATTGATTGATACGGGATGATTTACATTGATGTTCTAGTCTGGTGCATCTTCTGGGCACCATTCCCTTAAAAAGATAGCAGAAGAGCCGATGCCAACGGCCGTGGTCTCGCGACCTGGCTTTCTTACCACGTCAGATATCGTGATCCAATCAGCGCGCCGATGGCTGTCACTGCCGCGATTGCCGTGGTGTACCAGACTGCGAGAAACAGCGGGCTGTCGTCCGTGCAGTGCCAGGCGTAAAGCGCTGCCGCTATACCACCGGCGGCAAGGCCTGCTGCGGCACCTGCAAGGCTTGGGCGTTCCGCAGCGCCGTTCTTCAGCGCCCAGAGGAAACCCGCAAGCGGCGCGAACGACAGGACCGGGATAAAGAACAGGCAGAAGCGTGCGTTGCGGCCGAGCATCGCCGTTTCCCATGCATCCTGAGGAATGGCCGACAATTCGGCCGCGGTGCCCGCTGCGAGAAGGACCAGCGGCACGAACAGCGCCAGGCTTGAAAGCCCCAACGGTACGCCTGGACGGCCTATGCGAAAGACAAGCCCGCAAGCGGTGACGGCGAGCGTCAGGGTCAGGACCACCTTGAAGAGCACGCGTGCCGTTTCGATCGCGCTTGCCATGTCGTGGCGGATACCGACTGCCGACAAAAGCAACGCTGCAGAAACCACGACGCCGATCAGCAAGGCGCACAGGAGCAAAGAGCCGAGCCGCGTACGGATGGGCGCATCTTGTGCCAGGAGGCTGATCAGGTCATCGGTCTTCACTCGTCTCACTCCGGTATATGGCCGCCAGCGACTTCAGCGCCCGGTGCAGCGCGACGCGCACCGCACCTTCGCTCATTTTCAGCCTTTCAGCCGTTTCGCGAACACCTGCTCCCTCCATCGAAATCGAGCGCACGATGTCCCGCTGCGGATCCTTAAGGCGAACCAACATATGTTCGGCGTCGAGCCGATCCAAATTACCCGCCTGTTCTTCCGCTTCGAGCGTTGCCATCACGTCGTCGATCGGCACATCGATGTGACGGCCGCGCCGGCGCAGGGCGTCTATCATCTTATTGCGCACGATCGTCGACAGCCAAGGGCCGATCGGGCGGCCCGGATCCCAGGTTCCGCGCTTCAGGTGAACAGCAAGCAGCACCTCCTGCACGACATCCTCCGCCTCGCCTGCCGGCGCGCCAAACTGATCGCAGCGCCTGCGGGCCATGGCGCGCAGATGAGGTGTGACAGCGCAAAGAAAGCGGTGATACGCCTGCGCATCGCCAGCCATCGCGCTACGCATCCAGCCTGCCCATTCCTCTTCCCGCGCTGAGTATTTCACCCGCATCATCCTCTACGAGAGGGTACACACCTTTGTTACCGCTCGTTCGAGATTATTTCGCGGTAGCGGGCGAGCCTTTGTTGTCTGGCGTTTACCCCTGCAAAAGCCGGGCCGGCAAGGAAACCGTGAGAAGAGCTGCAACATTTCCGTCTGCTTTCTCCGAAGCCCGCAATGCAAGGAAACAGCATCATTACACAGGACCGCGTGCGCCGGCACACCGGGACGCGTCTCAATCGACGACTTCATCGCGCGGACTTTTTCCCTTTATGGCATGAAGCGTCAGCGCACGGGCTGATAGTGGCCTCTTGCAGGCACTTGCGTTCCTTGGCTCACGTAACCGTCTCGGTCGCATACATAGACGGTGGTCGGCATGCCGCCGGAGCGGAAGATCCAGTCCCCCGAACGCCGGATGCCGCGCGTTTCGGTGCGGCAGACATATTGTTCCTCATCCTTCTTGTCAGGCTGAGACTTGACGCCGGGGAGATCGGGATAGGGATAGAGCGGCTGAGCGGCTGCTTTGCCCGCCCGGCTCCAATCCGTCGCAAAAGCCGGCTCGGCGATCAGGCTGCTGACTACAGAAAGGGCAGCGAGCAAATCGGCAGGGATCGCATATCGGTGACCTTTCATTGCAGCACTGGCTCCAGCGACATTTGTCTTCAAATTTAGGAAGCAGCCAAGCAGCCATCAAGCGGTAGGCCGGGCACGACAAATTGATTTCGGAGCACCTTTACCGCTGGGCCTCCCGGCGGAAGTAGCCCCGAATGACCGGATGTGCAAAGAGGCTTGCGAGGATCGCAAATGCCGCGCCGACGGCAAAGCCGGTGAAGAGCCCGCCGATAACGCCGGCGATCAAAAGAACCTTCTTGCCGGGACCGTCCGGTTTCGTTGGCGGTTCGGCTTCTGAAATGACACGAATGTTGCTCTGCGGAAGGTTCTGCTCCTCGGTCGTTTGGCTGGAGCGCTTCAGGACGGTCTCGTAAATTTCCCTGGCGGCCGTCGCCTTGCGCTGCAGTTCGTTGAGTTCGACCTGCTTGTCGGATGTGGTCGCCTGCAGCGCCTTTTGAATGTTCAGTTCCTTGGCAATCGCCTCCTCGGCTTTTGTCGCCTGCTCATAATCGGCGCGCGCCGAAGTCACCATGCGCTGCAATTCAACTTTTATCTCGCCCGAAATGCTTTGCAGTGACGAGCGGGCGGCCTGCAGTCGCGGATGGCGAGCGCCCATCTGACTCTCGAGGCTACCGACGACTGCGGCCTGAGTGGCATATTGCTGTCGAAGGCTCGCGAGCGACGAGTTGACAGAATTGCCGTCCGTTCGGCTGTTGGCGACGACATCCTCGAAGCTCATGTTCGCGGCGGCATCCGCGCGGGCCTTGGCCTGAATTGTCTTTTCCTGCGCAGTCAGCAACAGCGTATTGAGCGAGGCAAGGCGCTGGTCGGAAATCAGATTGCCCTCCGTCGCCGCCATATCGTTGTCGGAGCGGAAGGTTTCGACGGCCTGTTCGGCCTCCTGCACTTTCTGGCGCAGATCGGTCAAACGAACATCGAGCGTCGCCGTGGTATTTTCGTATAGTCCGGTCGAGGCACTGCTTTCCTCCTGCATGAACGAGGTCACGACCTGGTTTGCAAGCTTGGCGGATTTCTCCGGATTGTTCGTCACGGCCGTCAACGATACGACATAGGTGCTGCTCTGGCGGGTGATCGTAAGGGACTTCTGCAGGGCGCTGACGACAGCCGCGTCGTCGCTCCGGCCGCCGTTGAATTCCGGATCCTGCGCAAGCTTCATGGTATCGGCAACCCGGCGCAGCACATTGCCGGACATCAGGATCTGCACCTGGCTGTCGATCATCGACGAAATCATCTCCGGCGAGATCGTCGATGATTGTGTCGCCGGATCAGCAAGGCCGATCTGGCGCGGATCGAAATAAAGGCTGGTGCTTGCGGTGAATTTCTGCGGCAGCAACGGCAGCAGTGCTCCCCCCGCCAAAGCGCCGAGCGCGGCCAGGCCGAGGACAAACAGCCTTCTGTTCCAGATCGCAAAGATGACCGATCGCATATCAACAAGCGGCGCGTCAGGGTCGACGGAAACCGGCGCTGCGCGGGCAACTGAACGCTCTGGCTGCGACGGCAAGGGCTGTGTCTGGCGCAAGTCCTTTTCGGGAGTGGCAGGCGACGGCGACGCCTCCGGAACGGGTTTTGCGAAATCACCGGGCCTCAGGACAGGCGCGCGCGCGGGAGAGCTTTCCGGCGCGGTTGGCGCAGGCTCGTAGCTTCGCCAGCTAGGCAGCCGACTAACCCTGTTCCTGTCAAATTGGCTCATAAACACACTCGTGACCCGCCGACGCAGATCTTTGGCGGAGGTAGACCAACTTTAGAAATCCTTAGCTAACGGAGCGTTAAGATACCCTACCCGATATTGCCGGAACATGGCAGAACTCCTGAAAGCGAGATCGATGAAAGCCGCGTTTTCGCCCTGGCGCCTCATGCTGACGATCGCCGCGGCAGCGATACTGCCGTGGCACGCCGGCCTTGCCGAAGCCGCAGGGCCCTGCTTTCGTGGCATCAATCTTTCCGGTGCGGAATTCGGCAATCCGGGTGGAGAGATTTCCAAGGATTATGCCTACCCCTCCGAAGAGACGATCGGCTACTTCAAGCAGAAGGGGATGAACATCGTTCGCTTGCCGTTTTTGTGGGAGCGGCTGCAGCCCGAACTCGGGCAGGCACTGAACGACGCAGAACTCCAGCGCATCAAGAATACGGTGGCCCTTTTGCGGAAACATGACATGACTGCCATTCTCGATCCGCACAATTATGCCCAGTACAAGAAAACGCAGGTCGGGACACCGCCGGCGACGACCCTCGCATTCGCGGATTTCTGGACTAGGCTTGCTTCCGAATTTGCCAATCAGGACGACGTGATTTTCGGGCTGATGAACGAACCCCACGACATTGCCAGCGACAAATGGCTAAGCGCAGCCAATGCGGCGTTCCGCGGCATCCGGGCGGTCGGCGCCAACAATCTCGTCCTCGTGCCGGGCACGAAGTGGACGGGCGCCCATTCCTGGCAGGCCGATGGCCCAGGCGGGCCAAATGGCACTGTAATGCTCGGCGTCAAGGATCCGCGCAAGAACTTTGCCTACGAAGTTCACCAGTATTTCGACAGCGATTCTTCCGGTACGCATGAGGAATGCTCCGGCAATGAGAACGCCAGGAATGCCATCATCCGCATGTCCGATTGGGCGCGCCAGCACGGCACCAAGGTGCTGCTAGGCGAATTCGGCGTTTCGCAAGCACCTGAATGCGTCGCCGGCTTGAAGACGGTTCTGGATGCGATGCAGGAGAACGGCGACGTCTGGCTTGGCTGGACCTATTGGGTGGCCGGTGACTGGTGGCCGGCGAGCGAGCCCTTGAACGTGCAGCCCCACGACAGCCATGAGCGAAAGCAGATCGCGGTGCTGGAAGCCGCCGCCAAGGCGCCTTCTCCTGCCGCGGATGCGTGCCGGACAATGGGCAGGTAGCGGCGATGAAACAGCGAGATGCAGCAGCGGAGGAGCCGATCGACTACGGGATCCTGGCCGTCGGCGTGCTGTCGGTCACCTATAATTGCCTTCTCGCCTTCATCAATCACAACATCACGCCCCTTGCGTCGTCGCATGTCGCACTCAGCGAAATCCTGCTGCTGATCTATAGTTTCGGCTTCCTTCTAAAGAGGGGCCTTTACGAAGAAGACCTCGCTCCGCTTGGCTATTTGCTGGCGACGATCTTCCTCACCGTCTATGTGATCGCGGTCAACCGCGCAGGCTATATCGACCACCTGCGCAACGTGCTGATCATTTTCGCTTTCGTCATCATGGGCCGATGGACGAACGAACGAACGCTTAAGCTGATTTTCAAGATATGCAGCGTTGTGGTGCTGGCGGTGCTGATCTGCGAGATTGTCTCGGTGCAAGCCTATGTGGCCCTATTCCATCCGGCTGAATATTTCGAAAACACCCGCGGCGTGCCCCGCGCCACCTATAGTGACATCGGGCTTTTTCGCGGCGCGCTCGGGTTCCCATCCCGCTTTTCCTTCGGGATTATCGATCACCGGTCCTCATCGATCTTCCTGGAGCAGGTATCCCTTGCCAATTTCTGCGGCGTGCTGGTCATCTATCTCGTCAGCTTTTCCAATCGCCTGAGATTGTCCGACCGGCTGCTCTTCGTCTTCACCGTCTTGCTGATCCTCATTACCAACGACACGCGTACGATGCTGATTTTCAGCATGGCCTGCCTCTGCGGCTATTTTATCTTTCCGTGGATTCCGAAGATCTGCGATCTCTTGATGATGCCGACGATTGTCGTCATGGGCTTCGTCATTCATGCATACCGTCCCGATGCCCATGAGGACGACTTCGTCGGCCGCATCAGCGGAACAATCCGGAACATCATCGCGATGGATATCCCGGCGGCACTCGGCCTTGAACTCGAGAAAGCCACGACTTTCGTCGACAGCGGCTATGTCTACATAACCTATGGCGCGACGATCTTCGGTCTCATCCTCTTCTGGCTGTTCGTCTCCTTTTTCCCGGCAGGCGAGACGCCGAACCAGAAGCGTCTTGCGCATTCGCTATCGCTCTTCATGTTCCTGAACCTGATGATCGGCTCCACGGCGATCTTCTCCATGAAGACGGCCGGCCTCGTCTGGCTGCTTGTCGGCTTCCTGAAGGTCAACGAGGGCGTGCGCGGGAAACGGGCGGCCGGTAAAGTAGGCATTTCGGTTTCTGCTTGAACGGCTGCGCGGCGGGGATACGAGACGGCGCAGGCGGAACGGACTCTCGCTATGACTTCCGTAAGTTGGGGCGTAACGAACGGTGCAAGAGCCTGCATGTCCTTGACAGCGTCTCCTGCAGATTGTTGCACGAATGAAAGAGCTTCGCCTATGCGGCGTAGCTGCTTTGATCTAAGCAGACCTGTCGGCTGTTGCCGCGAGAGGGAAGAGGGCCATGACGCATTATGTATTGACCGTATCGTGCCAATCGACACGCGGCATCGTAGCGGCGATTGCAAATTATCTCGCCGATCAGGGCTGCAACATCGTCGACAGCTCGCAGTTCGACGACCTCGACACCGGCAAGTTCTTCACCCGCGTCAGCTTCATTTCCGAGGAAGGCGTTGCACTGCCGGCGCTGAAGGAAGGCTTCAAGCCGATCGCCGAGAAATTCGGCATGGAGGCTGAAATCCACGATGGGGACAGCCGCATGAAGGTGCTCTTGATGGTCTCCCGCTTCGGCCACTGTTTGAACGACCTGCTCTATCGCTGGAAAATCGGCGCCCTGCCGATCGATATCGTCGGCGTCGTCTCCAACCACTTCGACTATCAGAAGGTCGTGGTCAACCACGACATTCCCTTCCATCACATCAAGGTTACCAAGGAGAACAAGCCGCAGGCCGAAGCCCAGTTGCTTGAACTCGTCGACCAGACCGGCACGGAACTGATCGTGCTCGCCCGCTATATGCAGGTGCTTTCCGATGCAATGTGCCGCAAGATGTCCGGCCGGATCATCAACATCCACCATTCCTTCCTGCCATCCTTCAAGGGGGCCAACCCCTACAAGCAGGCCTACGAGCGCGGCGTAAAGCTCATCGGCGCTACGGCGCACTACGTGACCGCCGATCTCGACGAGGGTCCGATCATCGAGCAGGATACGGCGCGCATCACCCATGCCCAGAGTGCCGAGGACTATGTCTCGATCGGCCGCGACGTCGAAAGCCAGGTGCTGGCGCGCGCCATCCATGCCCATATCCATCGCCGCGTCTTCCTGAACGGCAACCGCACCATCGTCTTTCCGGCAAGCCCAGGAAGCTACGCCTCCGAACGTATGGGTTGAAACCTCACCCGAAAGGGTAGTAGTGAGCGCTTGCCTATGACATGCATTCGATTATCTGCTTAATGTGGAAGATCGAATCATGCTGGGGGATGCCATGACCGATGATGCGCGTGCCGATCGTATGGAATTGCCGCGCCCGGACGTAACGCCGGCCGAAGCAGAGAGCATCCTGCAAGCCCGCTATGGCCTCCACGGCACGATCACCGAACTCGGCAGCCAGCAGGACCGCAATTACCGGATCAATACTGGTGATGGCAGCTATGTGCTGAAGATCTGCCACATGGCTTACGATACGCTGGAGCTGGAAGCGCAGAATGCTGCAATCCGGTATCTGACCAGCAAGGAGGGTACGCCGCGTGTCCCGAGGGTCATGAGCTCGACGGATGGCCAGGATATCATCGCCGTCACAGTTCGCGAACAGACCTTCAAGGTGCGCCTGCTCGAATATCTCGAAGGCGAAGGACTGACGCATCGCAAATACCTGCCGAAGGCTTCCGTCGCGGCCCTTGGCGCACTCTGCGCCCGGCTGGCACAGGCGCTCGCGGACTTCAATCATTCGGGCCTCGACCGCAGCCTGCAATGGGACCTGCGCCGGGCGGGGCCTGTTGCCGTTCAGCTGCTTTCGGCCATCACCGACAGCGCTGCGCGCGACCGGATCGCCAAGAGCATGGTGCTTGCCGTACGCCGCATCCAGCCGCTCGCACCATCGCTTCGCGTTCAGGCCGTGCATCATGATGTAACAGGCGACAACGTCGTCTGCCGGATTGATGCGCAAGGGCGGCCGATGCCCGATGGCGTCATCGATTTCGGCGATATCATTCGCGGCTGGCTCGTCGGCGATCTTGCTGTTACCTGCGCATCGCTGCTGCATCAGGCTGATGGCGATCCCTTCTACATCCTGCCCGCGGTCAAGGCCTATCACGAGATCTATCCGCTGACGGACGAGGAACTGAAGGCGCTCTGGCCTCTGATTGTCGCGCGCGCCGTCATTCTCGTCGCAAGTAGCGAACAGCAGATTTCGATCGACCCGGAAAACGACTACGTTCGCGACAATCTGGAGCTTGAACGGCAAATCTTCGACACGGCCATGTCCGTTTCCTTCGAATTGATGGAGGCGGCAATCCTTGACGTCGTAGGCGCCGACATGACGCCGGTCGATATGTCCGGCTGGCACGCGCTTCTGCCAGACATCGACCTTGCGAACATCGTCTATCTCGACCTCGGCGTTCAGAGCCCGCATTTTGCGGCCGGAAACTGGCTGAACGCGGAAATGGACTGGCGGCTTTTGGCACGCGCGGCGAACGAGGCGGGCATCGCCGCGACCCGCTACGGCGAATACCGGCTTTCGCGCGCCGTTCTTCGAAGCGTCAGGCAGCCATCGACCTACGCGTTGCATACCGACATCTGCCTCCCAGGCGGCAACAGCGTCGCCGCACCATTTGCCGGGCGCATTGATTGCAAGAACCACCATCTCGTCCTGATCGGCGACGGTATCAATCTGCATCTTGATGGCCTGGATCTGTCCGTTGAGGATGGCGCCGAGGTGGAACAGGGGCAGATCATCGGGACGGTCTCGGGCGACGCCTCTTCGCTCGGCGGCTTGCGTATCCAGCTTTGCACGGTTCCAGCGCTCGAACCGCCGCTCTTTGCCGCACCGCAGGAGGCAGCCGCCTGGTCCGTGCTTTGCCCCTCGCCTGCAGGCCTGCTTGGACCGGGCGCCAGTGCGCCCCAGCCAGAGACCGCAGAACTGTTCTCCAGGCGCCAGGCGCATCTCGCAAAACCGCAGAAGAATTACTACGAGGTACCCCCGCAGATCGAGCGCGGCTGGAGGGAATACATGTTCGATGTCGAGGGGCGCGCCTATCTCGACATGGTCAACAATGTCACGATTCTCGGCCACGGGCATCCGCGCCTGGCAGAAGCGATCGGCGATCAATGGCTGAAGCTCAACACCAATTCGCGATTTCACTATGCGGCGATCGGCGAGTTCTGCGAGCGATTGGCAGCTCTGGCGCCGGACGGACTAGACCGCGTCTTCCTCGTCAACAGCGGATCGGAGGCAAATGACCTGGCGATCCGGCTTGCCTGGGCGCATACGGGAGCGCGCAACATGCTATGCCTGCTGGAAGCCTATCATGGCTGGTCGGTGGCAAGCGACGCCGTCTCCACCTCAATTGCTGACAACCCTCAGGCCCCGGCGACCCGGCCGGACTGGGTGCGTGCCGTCGCTTCACCCAACACCTATCGCGGCGAATTTCGTGGGCCGGATTCGGCCGGAGACTATCTCACCGCGATGGCGCCTGTGCTGCAGTCGATCGATGCCGGCGGGCAAGGGGTTGCGGGCTTCATTGCCGAATCTGTCTACGGGAACGCCGGCGGCATTTCCCTGCCGGACGGATATCTATCAGAAGTCTATGCCCAAGTGCGTGCCCGCGGAGGAGTCTGCATAGCCGATGAGGTGCAGGTCGGCTATGGCAGGCTTGGCCATCACTTCTGGGGTTTCGAACAGCAGGGCGTGGTGCCGGATATCGTCACCATCGCCAAGGGCATGGGCAACGGCCACCCGCTCGGCGCGGTGATCACGACCCAGGCAATCGCCGGATCGCTGGAGAAGGAAGGCTATTTCTTTTCCTCCTCCGGCGGCAGCCCGGTCAGTTGCGTTGCCGGCATGACGGTGCTCGACGTCATGGTGGACGAAAAACTCCAGGACAATGCACGCGACGTCGGCGATCATCTTAAGAGCCGACTGGCAGCGCTGATCGACAAGCACCCGATTGCGGGCGCCGTCCACGGCATGGGACTCTACCTCGGCCTTGAATTCGTGCGCAACAGAACGACGCTGGAGCCGGCGACGCAAGAGACGGCGGCCATCTGCAACCGTCTTCTCGAACTCGGCGTGATCGTGCAGCCAACCGGCGATCACCTGAATGTGTTGAAGATCAAACCGCCGCTTTGCTTGACCACCGAGAGCGCCGACTTCTTTGCGGACATGCTGGAAAAGGTCCTTTCCGAGGGCTGGTGACCTCTCCTTCGCCATTAACCAATGCGGTCATTTCGAGGCTTTCGGTTTTTTAATCAAAAGCCCCATTGCCGGAATCAAAACGACTTCCTATGTCTGTCCCGGTCATCGAAACGAGGCTTCCGGCCGTCACGCAATTTGCACAAAGACCTGATAACGTTCTTTTAGCAACTATGACTGTGGTGGAATTATTTTTTTCGGATCGTCGAGATTTTGACACGTTTCGGAATATGTTTCTGACAGACTGTCCTATATTCTCTACAAACAAGGTAGATTATAAAGATAGTCGTCGCCGGGTCTTGAGCCTTTCGAGACCTCAAGAGTGCAACGCCAACACAAGGAACGAGACATGATTGATATCGGTATTCTCGCCACCATCCTTGGGCGAATTGTGCTCGGCAATGACCGTCCGGGCGCCCTCTCCCGCCCGAACTGTCGAATGTGACCTTCGTCCCCTTTCAACGGTATCAGACAAGTCAATTCGTCATCGCCTCGCAATCCGCGCGGCAGGAGTTCTACGCATGAAAAAGCAAGTTATCGAATATGCAGGCGTCCCCGTGGGGATCGTCATTCCAGATGAAGACCGGCTGAAATTCATTGCCGTGAAGTTTCACGTGCACGACCTTGACGAGCAGCGTTTCAGCTCGCCGGATGAGGTGAAGCTCGCGATCCATGACCTGATGACCCGACGCCATCCAAAGCCGATCCATGCCTGAAAACAGGCTTAGGCTTCCGCGCTTCATCGCTTTCCAGGGTTTATGACCGGTCCCCAAAAGGGGCCGGTCTTGTTTTTTCGTGCTGGTTGCGATCCTATCCGGCGTCAACAAGGACGACGCACTTGCTCAATCTCATTACCGATATCCAAGGCGTTTCGATCGGCCACGCAACGGACCTGAAGCTCGGTTCCGGCGTCACCGCGATTATCTTCGACCAACCGGCGACAGCCTCGGCCACCGCTCTCGGCGGCGCGCCCGGAGGCCGCGACACCGCCTTGCTCGATCCGTCGATGACGGTCGAGAAGGTTGATGCCTTCGTTCTTTCCGGCGGCTCGGCCTTTGGGCTGGATGCGGCAGGTGGCGTCCAGGCCGGCCTCAGGGAAGCCGGCCGCGGATTCCAGGTGGGAACGGTGCGCGTGCCAATCGTACCCCAGGCGATCCTCTTCGATCTCTTAAACGGCGGCGACAAGGATTGGGGTCTGCATTCGCCTTACCGGGAGATGGGCTATGCGGCCTTCAAGGCGGCGACGAAAGGCGAATTCCCGCTTGGAACGGTGGGGGCCGGAACGGGTGCGACGACAGCGACATTCAAGGGCGGGCTCGGCTCGGCAAGCACGGTCAGCAGCACTGGGCATCAGGTGGCGGCAATCGTCGCAGTCAATGCGCTCGGTTCGGCAGCGATCGGCGACGGGCCGCATTTCTGGGCGGCACCCTTCGAACGAGACAACGAATTCGGCGGGTTCGGAATGCCGGAGGTGATTGATCCTCGCTTGCGGCTGAAGGGCGTGATGGCGCCTGCAACCACGATCGGTGCGGTCGTGACCGATGCGGTGCTGACGAAGGCCGAGGCTCACCGGCTTTCGCTGGGCGCACATGACGGGCTTGCAAGGGCATTGCTTCCGGCCCATCTGCCGCTCGACGGCGATACGGTCTTTGCCGCCTCTACCGGTGCACGAGCGATGGCCGACATGGGCGAACTGATGGAGCTTTGCCATCTCGCGGGGACGGTCATGGCCCGCGCCATCGCGCGCGGTGTTTACGAAGCGACCGCGCTGCCTTACGAGGGTGCGCAGCGGGCCTGGCGGGAGCTCTACCCGGACGGGCGCTGATTGCCTGGACAGTATGAAGGCCAAGCGGCGGAGAGAAAAAATGCAGATCCGGGCCCTCATGTATTTCGACGAGCTGGTCAGGACCAAGTCCATGCGCCAGGCTGCCGAGAACCTGGGCGTTGCGCCGACTGCCGTCAGCCGCCAGATCGAGAATCTCGAAGAGCATTTCGGCGCGGCGCTCGTCGAACGCAGCGCGCGCGGCGTGACACTGACAGCCGCAGGTGAGCTGCTTGCCGCGCGCGCCGGGCGGACACTTCGCGAACTCGAGCACGTGCAACAACTGATCGAAGATCTCAAGGGGATCGCGCGCGGTAGGGTGGCCATCTACGCCAATGGAGCGATCGTCACCAGCCTGCTCGCACCCGCGCTTTCGGAATTCAGCCGCAGCTACCCCAATATCCGTTTCGAAGTGATGATCACCAGCGCGCGGCAGGCCATCGAAGCGGTGAACGCAGCACAGGCCGATATGGCGCTGACGCTTTTTGCGCCGCCGATGTCGGAGGCAAAAGTGGTGACGCGCTTTGAAATCGCTTACGACGTGATCGTTTCGGCGCGTCATGCAGCGGCAGGCCGCAGGGAAATCACGCTTCGCGAACTTGCGCGCGATACGCTCGCCCTGCCCGAGAAGTCCTTTGGTTTCCGCCAGAGCTTCGATGCACTTATCGAGCGGCAGGGGCTGACGATCGATCCGGTTTTCACGGTAAGTTCGCTGGAAATGCTTAAGGAACTCGTGCTCAGCGACAGCGCAGTGACGCTACTGCCGGCACTTGCTGTTCGCCGCGAGATCGAGGCGGGTCAGCTTGCTGCAATCCCCCTTTCCAGCGAAACCTCCATCCGCACCCATGCCGAGCTCTCGATCGCACCGGACCGGCAGCTCTCCTTCGCGGCCGGCAAGCTCATCGGCTTCATCGAGAATTTCATGCGGACGAAACTGAAGAGCCGCTGAGGCCAGTCGCGCAAGGAGACAGCTTGCATTTTCTCTGTTTTTAGTGTGTAGCTTTTTTCGATACACTGTGAACACAAAATGTTCGCATCGCTTTCAAACCGCTTTTTCGGGATCCGCAGGATTATGATCACCAGCCTGTTGCCGGCACGTTTCACATGCCTTGCCCACCGCCTCTTTCTCAGCGCTGCCCTTTCCGTCGTGATGATGGCGAGCGCCGTCATGCCGGCTCAAGCGGGCAAGGCCGTGCTCAATCTCGGCATGAGCGTCGAGCCGACGGGGCTTGATCCGACAATCGCCGCACCGGTCGCGATCGGTCAGGTGACCTGGCAGAATATCTTCGAGGGGCTGGTGTCTATCGATGAGAGCGGCAAGGTCCGACCGCAGCTTGCCAAGAGCTGGGAAATTTCGCCGGACGGGCTGACCTATACGTTCAAGCTGCAGACCGGCGTCAAGTTCCACGACGGCGAAGCATTCGATTCCGCTACGGCCAAGTTCGCGTTGGAGCGTGCCCGCGGGAAAGATTCGGTCAATCCGCAGAAGCGCTTCTTCGCCTCGATTGCCGCCATCGATACGCCGGATTCCGAAACGCTGGTGCTGCACCTCTCGCAGCCGACGGGAAGCCTGCTTTACTGGCTTGGTTGGCCGGCATCGGTCATGGTTGGTCCGAAGTCCGCTGCGAGCGACAAGACGCACCCGGTCGGAACCGGTCCGTTCAAATTCGTCAACTGGGCGAAGGGCGACAAGGTCGAGCTCGCGAAAAACGAAGCCTATTGGAACAGCCAAGTATCCGTGAAGCTCGACAAGGTGACCTTTCGCTTCATAGCCGACCCGCAAGCACAGGCTGCCGCACTGAAGGCAGGCGACGTGGACGCCATTCCGGAATTCGCAGCACCCGAGCTCATGAGCTCGTTCGAAAGTGATCCGCGGCTCGTGACGAAGATCGGCAATACCGAGCTCAAGGTCATTGCAGGCATGAACAATTCCAGGAAGCCTTTCGACGACAAGCGAGTGCGCCAGGCCCTGATGATGGCGATCGACCGCCAGACGGTGATCGACGGGGCCTGGTCGGGCCTCGGCACGGCGATCGGCAGCCATTATACGCCGAACGATCCGGGTTATCAGGACATGACTGGCGTGTTGCCCTACAATCCCGAAAAGGCGAAGGCACTCCTTGCGGAAGCCGGCTATCCGAATGGCTTCACCTTCACGATCAAATCGCCGCAGATGGCATATGCGCCACGCAGCGCCCAGGTCATGCAGGCAATGTTTGCCGAAATCGGCGTGACCATGAACATTGAACCGACCGAATTTCCGGCAAAATGGGTTCAGGATGTGATGAAGGACCGCGCTTACGAAATGACCATCGTGGCGCATGCCGAGCCGATGGATATCGACATCTATTCCCGCGATCCCTACTACTTCAACTACAAGAACCCGGTCTTCAACGATCTGGTGAAGAAGGTGCAGGAGACGACAGATCCCGCCTTGCAGATCAAGATCAACGAAGAGGCGCAGAAAATCCTCGCCGAGGATGTGCCGGCGCTATATCTATTCGTCATGCCCAAGCTCGGCGTGTGGGACAAGAATCTGAAGGGCTTGTGGGAAAACGAGCCGATTCCTTCGAATGTTCTGACGGATGTGTCGTGGAAGGAGTGAGGCTGAGTTTTGTGCTGGATATCTAAAAGGCCGTGAATAGGTGACGCGCAATTCTCTTCTCGCTCATCCCTGTGCTTGTCACAGGGATCCAGAACGCCGAAGTCCTTGGGCGCAAAAGACCCGTTCGATCGAGGCATTCGCGACGCCGACGCGCCGTGGCCGGAATCCTGTACTGATCCGCGGAGCAAGTCGAAGGATAGGAATCAGGAGAACGACAAATGCGTCGGCTGCAAGTAAGCCACGCCCATGATCGCGCTTCTTGGCCGCCGCCTTGCCGGACTGATCCTGACGCTTGCCGCCGTCTCTTTCCTGATTTTCGCTGTCATGGACCTTCTGCCGGGCGATCCCGCTTCGATCATGCTCGGAACATCGGCGACGCCGGAGACGTTGACAGCACTTCGCCATGAACTCGGGCTCGATCAGCCTCTGCTCTTTCGCTACGGTCAATGGGTAGCCGGGGTGTTTTCCGGTGATCTCGGGCACTCTTATACCTATGGGGTGCCGGTTGCGGGGCTGATCCTCGAGCGGCTGGCGGTGACGATGCCGCTGGCGCTGCTCGCGATCGTCCTTTCCGTCGTCATCGCCGTGCCGCTCGGCACCTTCGCGGCAGCACGGCGGGACGGCATCGTCGATATCATAGCGACGCTATTTTCACAGGTAAGCATTGCCGTTCCCGCTTTCTGGGTGGCACTGCTGCTGATCATTCTGTTTTCGACAACGCTTGGCCTCATGCCGGCAGGTGGCTTTCCGGGCTGGGGTGCCGGGCTTTGGCCTGCACTGCAGGCGCTGGTTATGCCCGCCACAGCCTTAGCGCTTCCGCAAGCCGGCGTGCTGACGCGCGTCACCCGCACAGCGGTACTGGAAACGCTGCATGAGGATTTCACGCGGACGGCGATCGCGAAGGGGCTGTCGGCGCGGGCAGTCTTATGGCGGCACGTCGTGCCGAATGCGCTGGTGCCGATCCTGACGACCCTTGGACTGCAGTTTACGTTCCTGGTAGCGGGCGCGGTTCTGGTCGAAAACGTCTTCAACCTTCCAGGTCTTGGAAGGCTTGCGTTTCAGGCATTGTCGCAACGCGACATCATCGCCATGCAGGACGTCGTACTGTTCTTTGCAGCGCTCGTCGTCATCATGAATTTCCTCGTCGATATGTCCTATCTCGCGATCGACCCGCGACTGCGAAGGGATGTGTGACAATGGCGATCGCTTCCGAAACCCCTATCAAACGGCTTTCATTTATAATTAGCCGGCAAATAAGGCTTCTCGCCGGATCATCCATCGTCGGATTGCTTGTCGCGGTTGCACTTCTGTCACTCGTCTGGACGCCGCTGCCGCCTGCAAAGATGCAGATCATTTACAAACTGCAGCCACCCTTCGCCTTCGGCGTGCTCGGCACCGATCAATTCGGACGCGACGTTCTTTCGATGCTGATGGCCGGATGCTGGAATTCGCTGTCGATCGCCATCACCGCGGTGGCCATCGGCGGCACAATCGGTTCGGTTATCGGCATTTCGGCCGCAGCGACCCGCGGGATTTTCGAAACACTGCTGATGCGCGTCTGCGACGTCATCTTCGCGCTGCCGCCGATCCTCTCGGCGATGATCCTCGGCGCTTTTCTCGGATCCGGCAGGTTCACGGCGATCACAGCGATTGCCGTCTTCATGATCCCGGTCTTCGCGCGGGTGACACTTGCTGCTGCCCTCCAGGCCTGGAGCCGCGACTATGTGCTGGCGGCGCGCGCGATCGGCAACAGCCGCTTGACCATCTCGGTGCGCCATGTGTTGCCGAACATCATCAACCAGATCATCGTCCATGCCGCAATCCAGCTTGGGCTGGCGATCCTTACCGAGGCCGGATTAAGTTTCCTTGGCCTCGGCGTGGCGCCGCCGGCGCCGACCTGGGGTCGGATGCTCGCCGATTCCCAAACCTATCTTGGGCTGGCGCCATGGCTTGCCATCCTGCCCGGGCTTGCGATCGCGCTTGCCGTTCTAGGCTTCAACTTGCTGGGCGATGGACTGCGCGACTTCTTCGACCCGCGGCGATCTTGATCAGACCGGACGGCGGTAACCGGTCGGCTGTTGGTAGAGCTGGCCTATACGTTTGACAGCTGCCTCGAAATTCTCGCGGGCGACAGTCATCGTGTAGCCATTGGCGTGAATGATCGTTTCCGGGTCCTCCATGATTGCGACATGTCCCTTCCAGAAGACGAGGTCGCCACGGCGAAGTCCGGAGCGATCAATCCTCTCGCCGAGGCTTGATGCCTGCATGTCCGTGTCGCGCGGTGCGCTTTTGCCGGTCATCAGCATGGCCAGTTGAACGAGACCGGAACAATCGATGCCAAGGCCCGAACGGCCACCCCACAAGTAGGGGGCATTCATGAAGCGCGACGCGATCTCGACATAATCGTCATCCTTTCCGGCGGTGACCGGCTGGACATGCCTTGCAAAAATTGCGGTGCCATCCTCCAGAACGACGTAGTGATTTCCGCGCACCTCTGCCTCACCCGCGACCCTGACGCGGCTGCCCATGGAAAGCACGGATTCATAGGGCTTTCGCAATTCCGGTTGCGGATAGAGGAACGTGCGCTGCACGGTGACGACATGTGTCGGCTCCGCCTGGGGGGCCGACAGCATTTTCTCAGGCATATAGCCGACATAACCGTCCGAACGGGCCTTTACCCAACACCAGCCGCCGGCGCGGTCAAAGACCGTTACATCCTCCCCGAGGAGCAGCTCCGTATCGATGCCGACTGAAGGTTCCGGTTGCGGGCGAAGCGGTGCAACGGGAACGGCGATCCGCGCCGAGGTCCCGGAAACGAAGCGCAAGGCTTCGACCCTGCCTTCCAGGCTCGCATCGGCAAGATCCGGCCGATAGGCATTCAGGCGGCGGTCGAGCATCGTCTTCTCCATTCCACTTAAATCGGCAGGCGGCGCCCCTGGTCACGCACCAGGTCGCCGAGCTTCTCGAGATAGAGCGCGCCGCCCACGGTGCGCTTGATGATCACGTTCCGCCGGTCGCTTTCGTCGCGTGCCCGATCGACAAGGCCCATTTCGCCCATGGTATCCAGCGCCCGGGTGATAACCGGTTTCGTCACGTTCAGCGTCGCGGCAAGCCCCCGCACCGTATGGGGCGGCGGAACCAGATAGATATGCAGCAGGATCGCCATCTGGCGCAACGTCAAATCACGCTCGTCATGGTGAACCTGGCTGAGCGTAACGCCGTGCCAAAGCCGCAGGGCCTGCGAAGCAGTCAATTCGATCGGCAAGGCTCCTCCGGAAAATCATTACGCTGGCGTTCTATTTTCCCGGAGAGAATGCTGGCAGGCAAGAGGCGGCAGAATCTGCCGCCCCGCAAGGTGAATAAAATTTTAACGATCGCGGTCAGCCGCGGCGGATATGGTGGTAAAGCGCGCGGATCGCCTGCGCCTCGCCGCCGCCTGGCGAATGAGCCCGCTCGGTCGGCGCCCAGCCGTAGATGTCGAAATGCGCCCAGCTCTTCGCGTTGCTGACAAAGCGTTTCAGGAACAGCGCCGCCGTGATCGAACCCGCCATGCCGCCCGCCGGAGCGTTGGTGATGTCGGCTATCTTGGCGCGGATATCCTTGTCATAGCCCATATAGAGCGGGAGCCGCCACAGCGGGTCGTCCGTCTCGAGGCTTGCGTCAGTCAGATCGTGGGCAAGGTTTTCGTCATCCGTGAAAAAGGGCGCCAGATCGGGGCCGAGCGCAACGCGGGCAGCGCCCGTCAGCGTCGCCATGTCGATCAGGAGATCCGGTGATTCCTCGTCGGCATAAGCCAGCGCATCGGCGAGGATCAGGCGGCCTTCCGCATCGGTATTGTCGATCTGGACTGTCAGGCCCTTGCGGCTCTTGTAAATGTCTCCCGGGCGGAACGCATTTGCCGAAATCGAATTTTCAACGACGGGAATGATGACGCGGAGGTCGACCTTCAGCTTCGCGTCCATGATCATCAGCGCAAGCCCCATCACGTTCGCCGCACCGCCCATGTCCTTCTTCATCAAGAGCATGGAGGAGGCCGGCTTGATGTCGAGGCCGCCGGTATCGAAGCAGACGCCCTTGCCAACGAGCGTAACCTTGCGGTGACCCTTCTTCCCCCAGCGCAGTTCCAGAAGCCTTGGCGCGTCAGCGCTGGCGCGGCCGACGGTGTGAACCAATGGGAAGTTCTCCTTCAGCAGATCATCGCCGATGGTGACCGACATTTCCGCCTTGTAGTGCTCGGCAAGGCCGCGGAAGGCAGCTTCGAGCTGTTCGGGGCCCATGTCATTGGTCGGTGTGTTGATGAGATCGCGAGCGAGGAAGACGCCTGCGAGCTGGCGCTTAATATCGGTGCCATCGGCATCGCGCGGGATCATCAGCGTCGCGGCTGCCTGCTTGTCGGAACGATAGCGGTCGAAACGGTAGCTGCCGAGACCGAAACCGAGCGACAGGCGGTTTGCCGTCAGCGGTGCGGTTTCGATATGCCAGTCGCCGGCTGGCAGTGACCGGGCAAGCTTGCCGGTGATATAGGGCTGCTCCGATGGATTGGCGCCGAGGCCGAAAAGCGCCCCGCCAAGATGGCCGGCGTCAGTCGGGATCAGCAGCAGTGAACCGCTTTCCGCCTTGTAGCCTGCCTTCTTCGCCCAATCGAGCGCGATCGGATCGATCGTGCCGGTCTCGATATGCGCCGGCGTGACCGCGAAGATCGGCAATGTGGAACCGCCTTTCGTGTTGAAAGGCGTCGGTCTCTCGATGAACTGATAGGGGGCCATATTTATCCTTCGACGATGTCTGGGAATCGTTTTTTTAACGGTCCGTTAGGGTTAACAGACTATTGCTGGAGTGAAGATTGCGTCAAACCTTTCCCTGTTCCGCTTAGAGGTCAAACGCCAGTTTCTGAATTCAGGAAAGCGCAATGCCTCTCCCGGCCATCCATCCATTCAAGAACCGTATTCTCCAGTGCGTCACGGCAGCGCTGGTTGTCACCGCGCTCGCAGGTTGCTCGACGACCAAGGACAAGATGACGACGGGTTCGGTGCCGAAGCTGACAAAGCCAGTCGAGGCCATGGATGCGAACGAGCTCCACGCAATGACGGAACGGGTCGGGCAGGCCTACGAGAAAAACCCCCGCGATCCGGTAAACGGCGTCAACTATGCCAACCTGCTGCGCATGGCCGGGCGCGACGCGCAGGCGCTTGCCGTCATGCAGCAGGTTGCGATTTCCAATCCTAAAGACCGCAATGTCCTTGCTGCCTACGGCAAGGCCCAGGCGGCGGCAGGACAGTTCCAGCAAGCGCTCGACACGATAGGCCGGGCGCAAACCCCCGACCGGCCTGACTGGAGGCTCATTTCTGCCCAGGGCGCGATTCTCGATCAGATGGGCAAGCCCAGCGATGCGCGAGCGCGTTATCGCGATGCGCTGGACATCATGCCGAACGAGCCTTCCGTGCTTTCAAATCTCGGCATGTCCTACGTGCTGACAGGCGATCTCAGGACCGCCGAAACCTATCTCAAGCAGGCGGCGAGCCAGCCGGGCGCCGATAGCCGTGTCAGGCAGAACCTCGCCCTTGCAGTCGGCCTGCAGGGACGTTTTCCGGAGGCCGAAGAGATCGCCCGCCGCGAGCTCGCGCCGCAGCAGGCAGACGCCAACGTCGCCTATTTGCGTTCGATGCTTTCCCAGCAGAATTCATGGCAGAAGCTCGCGGCAAAGGACAGCGCCCCGGCAAGCAACACCAACTGATCTCCGGCTACCGAAGCATCGCGCCGGAGAAGATCAAGCGCAAACCCAGCCCGCCCATGACAAGCCCAGCAGCGCGGTCGATCCAGTGCTTGGCGGCCAAATAGACCTGGCGGGGACGGCGGGCGGAAAAAGCCAGCGCCACGATCGCATACCATCCGGCCTCGATCGCGAAGATTCCGATCGGCAGGCCGATCATGACACCTGCAGGTACGGTTTTCGGCAGAAACGCTGCGAATATGCTCGCATAGACGATGATGGTCTTCGGATTGCTGAGCTGTGTCAAAAGCGCCATCGAGAAACTGCGGCCGAGCGCCACCCTGCCCTCAACCGCACCGGATACATCGAGAGGCGCCTTCGCGCCCTGCCAGATGCGAAATGCGATATAGACGAGATAGGCACCGCCTGCAAACTTCAGCACCAGGTAAAGCCACGCGAATTGCATCAGCAAAGCCGTCAGGCCTGCGAGCGCAAGAATGCCGAACATGACGCCACCAACACCCATCCCGAGCGCCGCTGCCAGGCCATCAAGGCGCGAGCGGGAAATGGCGATGCGGGAAACGACGACGAAACTCGGGCCGGGGCTCATCGCGCCGACCATCAGTGCTGCAAAAATGTTCGTGAGGATGGCTGCGGAAGACATAAAGGCTCGCTCCTGATTTCGAAAGACGCCAGGCGAGCGTCGGTCACATCAGCGCTTCCCGATGGTCTTCGATCTCATTCGCCAGTCACGCGGAACTACGGCTAGCTGGTTTCCGCCTCGCCTGCAAGCGGCATCAGAACCTGTCGGCGACCTGGATGCCGGCCGGGCCGAGGATGACGGCAACGAGAACGGGAAGGAAGAACAAAATCATCGGAACGGTCAGCTTCGGCGGCAGGGCAGCAGCTTTCTTTTCAGCCTCGTTCATGCGCTCGTCTCGGCCCTCCTGTGCGAGAACGCGCAGCGCCTGAGAAATCGGGGTGCCGTAACGGTCGGCCTGGATGAGCGCCTGGGTGACTGAACGCACGAGATCGATCTGCGTACGCGTGCCGAGGTTTTCCAGCGCCTGACGGCGGTCCGGCAGGAAGGAAAGCTCGGCCGTCGTCAGCACCATTTCTTCGGCAAGCGGCGGCGACTGTTCGCCAAGCTCTTCCGATACGCGTCGCATCGCCGCTTCGATCGAGATGCCGGACTCGACGCAAATCAGCATCAGGTCGAGCGCATCGGGCCAGGCACGCTTGATCGAATGCTGACGCTTCGACATGCGGTTCGAGATGAAGATGTTCGGCGCATAAAAACCGAGATAGCCCGTGCCGATCATAGCAAGCAGGCGGATAGGAAGCGGCTTGGCTGCGAGGTTGCCGAGACCGAAAATCCAAAAGGCGGCGAGCGCGAGGAAAACGAAGGGCAGAAGGAAGCGGGCGACGAGGAATGTGTTCAGAGCGTTTTCGGAGCGGTAGCCGGCTGCACGCAGCTTGTTCATCGTGTTTTCGTCGACCAGCGCTTTGCGCAGATTGAAGCGCTCGACGATCTGGCGGACAGAGCGATTGTTTTGGTTGCGAAGCGACGCCTTGTTTCCCGCCTCCGTGTTCATACGGGCACGCTCGCGTGCGCGAATCTGATCACGCTCCGTCGAAACGGCGCGCATGCGCTTGTTCAAATCACCGCGCTCGAAGAAGGGAACGGCGATCGTGTAGAAGGTCGCAAAGACAGCGATCGCAACGAGAAGCGCGACCAGCATGGCCGGATCGGTCAATCGCGCTGCAAGATCTGCTGACATGACGCTTGCCTCCGGCTAGATGTCGAAATTGACCATGTTGCGCATGACGAAGATGCCGATCGACATCCACACCGCCGATACACCCATGATGAGGTGCCCGCGCGAATCGGTGAACAGGACCATCATGTATTGCGGTGATGTGAGATAGACGAGCGTGGCGACGATAAAGGGCAAAGCGCCGATGATGACGGCGGAAGCCTTGGCCTCCATCGACAGCGCCTTCACCTTGGCCTTCATCTTCTTGCGGTCGCGGAGAACCTTCGAGAGATTGCCGATCGCTTCGGAAAGATTGCCGCCGGCCTGCGACTGAATGGCGATGACGATCGCAAAGAAGCTCACTTCCTGCAGCGGCATGTAGTTGGTCATGCGCGCACAGGCGTCGGGAACACTGAGGCCGACCTGCTGCGATTCCACGACACGGCGAAATTCGGTTTTCACCGGATCGCGGCCCTCGTTTGCGATGAGGCGGATCGCGTCGTTGAGCGGCAGGCCGGACTTGATCGAACGCACGATGACGTCGAGCGCATTCGGAAATTCGTCGAGGAACTTGTTCTGGCGGCGCTTTATCAGGAAGCCCAGAATCCACCGCGGCAGGCCGAGGCCGGCAACGACCGGAAGCGCAAGTACGACCAGCATCGGCGCGCCGGCAAGCAGCGCGACGAGCATCAGGAACAGGCCGAAGGCGGCACTGAACATGTAGAATTTGGCAGGCGTGATCGCAAAGCCCGCCTGGGTCAGCCGCGACTTCAGCGACAGTTTCCGTTTTGTGTTTTCCTGCTGGCGCTTTTCGAGGTCCTTGAGATTGTCCTGCACCGACTTGCGGCGCTTCGACATTTCCTGGACACGGTCCCGTGCGGCCTTGACCTTCACACGGTCGGTCTCGGTTGAAGCGACGCGGCTGACACGATTGGCAGCCTTCTTCTCGGTCTCCATACGGCTGAAGAGCAGGCCATAGCAAACCGCGCCGGCTGCGACCGCAACCAGCACGATGATGGCGAGCACTATCGGATCGAGACCGAACATCATACCTCCTTCGACTTTGCTTCCATCTCATCCAAGGCGGCGGCCAGGCGCTTTTCCTCGTTGTAGTAGCGCGCGCGGTCCCAGAAATTCGGCTTGCCGATACCGGTCGACATATGACGGCCGATCAGTCGGCCGCCGGCGTCCTCGCCTTCGATCTCGTAACGCATCAGATCCTGGGTGATGATCACGTCGCCTTCCATGCCGATCACCTCGGTGATCGCCGTGATGCGCCGCGAGCCGTCGCGAAGACGCGCTGCCTGAATGATGACGTCGATCGAGCCGGCGATGATTTCGCGAACTGTCTTTGCCGGGAGACTGTAGCCGCCCATGGCGATCATGGATTCGATACGGCTCAGGCATTCGCGCGGCGAGTTCGAGTGGATCGTTCCCATCGAGCCGTCATGACCGGTGTTCATCGCCTGCAGAAGATCGAAAACCTCCGGTCCGCGCACTTCGCCGACGATGATACGCTCCGGACGCATGCGAAGGCAGTTCTTGACGAGATCACGCATCGTGATCTCGCCTTCGCCTTCGATGTTCGGCGGGCGGGTTTCCAGCCTAACCACATGCGGCTGCTGCAGCTGCAGTTCCGCCGTGTCCTCGCAGGTGATGACCCGCTCGTCTCTGTCGATATAGTTCGTCAGGCAGTTCAAAAGCGTCGTCTTGCCGGAACCGGTACCGCCGGAGATCACGACGTTGCAGCGCACCCGGCCAATGATCTGCAACAGCTTTGCGCCTTCAGGCGTGATCGCGCCGAAGCGGACGAGCTGATCAAGCGTCAGCTTGTCCTTCTTGAATTTACGGATCGTGAGCGCCGGTCCGTCGATGGCGAGCGGCGGGGCGATGACGTTGACACGCGAGCCATCCGGAAGACGGGCGTCGCAGATCGGGCTCGATTCATCGACGCGGCGGCCGACCTGGCTGACGATGCGCTGGCAGATCGAGAGAAGCTGGCCGTTGTCGCGGAAGCGAATTTCCGATTCGACCGTCTTGCCGCCGACTTCGATAAAGGTCTTGCCGGCGCCATTGACCATGATGTCGGCGATATCGTCGCGCGCGAGCAGCGGTTCCAGCGGGCCGTAGCCGAGAACATCGTTGCAGATGTCTTCAAGCAGCTCTTCCTGCTCGGATATCGACATCGCGAAGTTCTTGATGGTGATGATATCGTTGACGATGTCGCGAATTTCCTCGCGAGCGCTTTCGGCATCGAGCTTGGCAAGCTGGGACAGGTCGATCGTATCGATCAGCGCCGAGAAGACCTGCGCCTTGGTGTCGTAATATTCGTCGGTGCGGGCCGGTCGCCGGCGCTGTGGCGTCTGCATCGGCGGCGGTGTCACCTGGGGCCGGCCAGGCTCTCTTGCCGGCTCGACCAGCACGGCGGGCGCGGAAGAAGGAACCGCCGCGGCAGGCGGCGGTGGCGGTGCGCTTACACCCCCGCCCTTTCCGAAGCCTTCATTTCCGCGTTTTCCGAACATGCCACAAAATCCAATCTACTCGTTTTCGACTCTTACTTGGCGCGCTTCAGCAGCCCCATCAGCCCGCCGCGCCTCGCCTTCTTGATGGCCACACGGCCGGTGACGATGTGTGCCAACTGCGAGAAGGTTTCGGCGGTTGGCGATTTCGGATCCATCTCCGAGATCATGCGACCGCTATTGGCGGCATTGCCGAAAAGACCGACATCGAAAGGAATGATCGCGATCGGCTCGATCTCGAGCGGTTCGCAGAAATCGGACGGGGCGATTTCCGGCCGCTTCGGCATGCCGACCTGATTGAGAATCAGATGCGGCATCTTATCGTTCGGACGCAGCTTGCGCAGGGCATCGAGCATGTTCTTTGCGTTGCGCAGGTTCGCAAGATCGGGCACGGCGCAGATAACGACCTCATCCACGGCAGTCAGGACCGAGCGCGTCCATTCCGACCAGGCGTGCGGGACATCGAGCACCGTCACCGGCGCGCTGCGCTGCAGGACTTCAAGAACCGGCTGAAATGCCTGGCCATCGAAATCATAAGCGCGATCGAGTAGCGACGGTGCCGCAAGCAGCGACAGGTGTTCCGAACATTTCGTCAGCAATCGGTCGAGAAAGACCTCGTCCAGCCGATCGGGAGCAAAGACCGCCTCGGCGATCCCCTGCGTCGGATCCTGGTCGAAATCGATATTTGCCGTGCCGTAAGGCAGATCGAGATCGGCGAGGATCGTCTCGGTCGAAAAGAGATTGGAGATGCCGAAAGCGCAATTGTGGGCGATCGTCGAGGCACCGGTGCCTCCCTTGGATCCGATAAAGGCAATGCTGCGGCCAAGCGGCTCGGCATCCGGGTCGACGAAAATCGACGCCATGGCCATCATGACGTCCGGCATCGCGATCGGCTGAACCATGTATTCGGAAATGCCGTTGCGGATCAGCTCGCGGTAAAGCGCGATATCGTTGTACTGGCCGATGATGACGACCTTGGTGCTCGGATCGCAGACGGCCGCAAGCGGCGCAAGCTCTGAGAGAAGGCTTGCCGCATTGGCCTTGGTTTCGAGGATGATCAGGTTGGGCGTCGGAGCGCTGGCGAACATGTTCGCAGCAGCCGCAATGCCGCCGCTGGTGATCCGCAGGCTCACCTTCGCCATCCGCCGGTCGTTGCCGCAGCGCTCCATCACCCGCTGAAGCGCCTCACTTTCGCAGAAAGCGTGCACGGAAATACGCGGCAGCGGCCGCATATTTTCCAGCTCGCCCATGCGAACGGCGTCTTCAGCATGCTGGAGCTCCGTCGTGTTCTTGATCTCGTATTCGATCGGGCTCATCGTCTGGATCCGCTCCTCATTGGAAGGTGCCTGAGTTGTTGTGTTCAAGGACGGTCCTGTATTCGCGATATTCAGTGATGGCGTCATTGCGGCGCGCAGCATCGATCGGCGTCATGCCGCGCGGCGCAATCAGGTCTTCCGGATTGGCGATCTGTGCAGCCAGATTGTTCTGGGTAGCGCAGCCGAAATTGTAATAATTCTGGTTGTCGAAGCCGCCGCCGATATCCTTCGGCCATTGGCCGCACTGCGTGGTCATGGCTGTCATGCCGACGAAGCTGAGCCGGATCGGCGCTGCATCGCCAGGAGTTGCCGAATAGCTCGCATTGACGATCTTCGAGCTCGGTATCCGTCTCTTCGAGAGCTCGGCCCGCACCTGGTTGCGCAACTGGCTTGCGGCAGCCGAATTTGGCGAACCTTGCGGGGTCATGACGTAAACCGGGCCGGAAGCCCGGGATATATAATTGGCTGCAAAACCGCGGATCATATCACGCTGGGCAATCGTCAAGCGCCGATCCGTCGAGGCGACCGGGATATCGACCGTCTGCTCGGCCTCTGCCACCACGATCGGATGGCGCTGGCGGTAGTCGTCGGGGATACCGCCGGTTGTCAGATTGTCGCGTGGAGCCGCGCAGCCGGAGAGCATCGCACCCGCAAGTGCCGCCGCGCCAAGCATGGCCCACTGCATCGTGGATTTCGCGCTTTGAGCCATGGCCCGGTCACCATATCGTTTCATCGTTTTCGATCCTGCGCCGCTCATTTGTAGATAAACCCAATGGAACCGTGGAATTGCGCGTCTGCCACCGGCGCTTCGCGGCGGCCATAAACCTTGTTGACACGGTTCATGAGGAACGCCTGGCCATCATGTTCCGGACTGAAATTGTCATCCGGCCGGTTAAGCTCGTTGCGGGCGACGGGGCGTACCAGATAGGGGGTCGCGATAATGACAAGCTCGGTTTCTTCTCGCTGCACAGTCCTCTGGCGGAACAATGTGCCCAGCAGGGGGATCTTGTTCACACCCGGCGTGCCGTTCGATGTCTGCGAAACGTTGTCCCTGATAAGGCCGGCAAGCGCGATCGAGCCGCCGGAGGGAAGCTCGACGGATGTCTCGGCCGAACGGCGCTGGTAGGTCGGCTGCGAACCCGAGACGGATGGTGCAGGCTCGGACACATTGGTCACGATTTCAAGACTGATGCGGCCTGAAGAGAGAACCACCGGCTTGAAGGCCAGATTGATACCGTAGTTGTAGGGAACCACGGTCACGTTGCCGTCATTGTCGGTGGTCGAATAGAGAACCTGACCACCCGAATTGAAGGTGGCAGCCTGACCGGAAATCGCCGTCAGCGTAGGCTCGGCAAGCGTTCTGACGACCTTCGCCTGTTCCAGGGCGTTTAGATAGGTCGATATGTCATACTTGCCGATCGAGCTCTTGAAGAGGGCTGCAAGTCCGCCACCGACCGTCGCAGCGGCGCCATCCGCAGAAGGCACGCCTAGCTGCGCCACGGTCATGCCAGAGGAATTCGATACAAGATTGTCGAAGCCGATCTGTTTCAGGATTTCGCGACGGACCTCGGCGATCGTCACCTTGAGCGTGACCTGATCCTCGCCTTCAATCTGCAGCAGGTTGACGACCTGCGATTCCTGGCGCGCCTCGGCGAAAAGCGCGACATCGCCCTGCTGAGCGCTACTGGCGGCCGTCTCGGTTCGCGTCGTCGCTTCGCCGCCCTTCAGAAATGCCTGGGCAAGGTCGGCCGCCTGCTTGGCATCCTGCGGCGTACGGACGGTGCCGGTCAGCACGATGTTGTCGGACACGATCTCGACCTTGATATTGGAGTCGACGATGAAGCGTCTCAGGTTCGTCTCGAGGCCGGAGACATCGCGTTCGATTTCGATGTCGAGGCTCACGACCTCCTGTCCATCGCTCCCGAAAATGAAGATGTTCGTTTGGCCGACCTTCTTGCCGAAGAGGTAGATACGGCGCGAGGTGCGCGTTACGGCATCCGCCATCGACGGATCGGAGACGAGAATATCATGTGCTTCCTCGGGCAGGTCGACGACGACTGCCTTGTTGAGACCGAGTTTCAGGCGGCGGTGGGCGCCGGGACCGGTCCGCGAGATCTGGATGACGCCTTCCGATTCCGCATGGGCAATCCCTGCGCCAACGAGTGGCGCGAAGGCAGGTGGCGTCAGCCCCGAAACGACGATCGCCAGTGTAAGAAAGCCTGCGAGGAAAGACTTGCTGCGCCGCATTGTGTTGACCATTAAGTTCCCCTCATTCGGCCTTTGGCGCACTGCTGTCTGTGACGATCGAACCGGACTTGATGACCTGAACCAGCGCGCTTCCATTGTCTCCGTTCAGGAGATAATCGGCGGCACTCGTATCCTGCTCCTGCGCGTCGGCTACGGAACGCAAGGCAAGCGACAGCTTGTCGGCCATCTGCTGCGCGACCGTCAGAACCTTGGTTTGATCGGGCGTCAGTTCCAGGGTCGCCGTCGTGCCCACGACGGCCTTGGAACCATCGTCTTTTTCTTGGATCTGCTGATCGATGGCGAGAACGCGGACATTGCTCAGCACGGCTTCGGTCAGGAACTTGTCGCTCCCCTGCGCCCTGCGGACCATGATGACGTCGACCCGGTCGTTCGGAAGGATGAAGCCGCCGGCGCCGGTTGCGACCGAGATTTCCGTCGCGACGGCGCGCTTGCCGGCCGGCAGAAGTGCCGAGAGTATTCGGCTGTTGGAGTCGGCGATTTTTTCCGGCCGGATCGGCTCGCCTTCGAAGATCGGCAGGCGGACCACCGCCCCTAACATAACCTTGATCGCATCGGGCTTGTCGGCTTCGGTGATGAAGCCCTGGATGACACCGCCCCGCGGCCAGGGCATCCAGTGAACCGCCTTGTCGTCAATGCGGGCGCCGACCGGCAGATTGGCGCTCGAGACCAGCACGTTGACCGTCGGTTCCTTTTCGACCACCGATTGAACCTGCGTGACGACACCGCCCCGCCCGGCAAGCTTCATCGCCAGAAAGCCGGCGAGCCCAGCGGCAACGACGGCCACTGAAAGTATCATCAAACGGGCGGGCTTCATTATTCAGTCCTCGGGAGACGGTATCTTCACCCCGAAGAATGCTCAGGAATTGGTGTAATTATAGTTAACGGAACACTTACATTTTAAGTTAACGGAGGTTTAAATCGCCGTTACTTCAGCGTTTCCAACGCATTGATCAGCATCGGCGAGTGCGGGAACGCCATGAAACCGCCAATCGCGATTGCGATGCCGTACGGGATTTTCTTCGCAAATAGAATCGAACCCGGAACAGGCAGGCCTATAGCCAGGATCGTGTTGGATTGTGATCGTATCATCAGGATTGCAAACGTCAGCAAGCCGCCGATCACGCCGACGCAGCCGATGAAGAGGATTAAGCTTTGATTGAAGCCAAACCAGAGCGCAGCGGCTATTAGAAGCTTCGCGTCGCCTCCGCCCATGACATTTGAGGCAAAGAGGGCGAAACAGCCACAGAACACGGCAAGCCCTGCGGCAAGATGCATGCCTATCACCGGGATTGCCATCCCCGTAAGCGGTGCGATGATCAGAAACGAAATGGCGAGAATAAGCGATACACGGTTCGGGATCGTCATCGTGAACAGATCCGAGAATGCTGCGATCGCGAGGCAGAGAGGAAAGATCACAAAAACGGCGGCGGCGATCATCTGTGGCTTCCTTGCAAACTCGCACGATCATGATCCGTGCAGACTTAATAAATCGCGAAAACGGCGAGCGCGAGTGCCAAATTATTGACTGCACTTGGAATCAAAACAAAAAACCGCCCTTGCGAGCGGTTTCCGTAGTGCGCTGCATCGTCGAAACGATGGTTAGTGCGCCGCGGTCGCGGTATTCATCTTCGTGGAGAGATTGTTGAACGTGTTGCTCAGCGTATTGCCGAGGGTCGTCGCACCGGCGATCAGCGCTACGGAAATCAGCGCTGCGATCAGGCCGTATTCGATTGCGGTCGCGCCGGATTCATCCTTCAGAAAACGGCTAAAAAGCTTGGTCATGGTTACTCCTAACTCCAGTTGAGGTTCAGCACGTCCGCCAACTGTTGCCGTTGATCGGATGCCACAACCTAGCAAGCGGCTATTTCGATCGGCTTAAGGAAGAGGGTTACCAGATCGTAAATGCTAAAGTAGAAACATCCATGGTAAGTATTGCGTTACCCGGATATATTCAATTTTATCTATACTGCAAATCGTATAAAACACCGATCTTCGGGATGCATCAAAACATTACATAGGCTGCGCCATTACTGATCACCATGCCTCAGGAAATCCTTCTTGCCTGACCCAATTTGGATAAACACGTGCCATCATCAGGCATGCCCGGCAGTTCTTAAAGCTTCATTCACCATTTTTTCCCATTGTGTCTTGAGATTTCTGCCGGACTCTGATCCGGATCCAATAAAGAGAACGCTATGCCATCGAGCGGCAAGACTATCTCCTTTACCGCGGCAGCCATCCTCGTGCTTTGCGGGTTTCAGGCTCCCGTGCGCGCCGAGGAAGGCGTACTGCGCGTCTATATGAACCACGCGCGTGTTTTGAAGCTCGACCGGCCAGCCAGCAAAGTGATCATCGGCAATTCCAAGGTTGCCGACGCGACCGTTGCCGATCCGAAGACGATCGTGCTGACAGGCCGCAGTTTCGGGACGACCAATCTGGTGCTGCTCGATGCCGATGGCAATGCGATACTCGACGAGACGGTCCTCGTTTCAATCGACGAAGGCAACACCGTTCGCGTCTACCGACAGACCGATCGCTCCGTCCTTTCCTGCACGCCGAACTGCGAACAACACACGCAGCAGAACAATGCGGCAGATGCCGGCGGCTGACGCAGGATCGTCGTCATCCGTTAAACTGTTGACCCGCCCTGAAACGGAAAATCAACGAACGCACTTTACGATCGCGGCATGAACGTTCCATCGGATGGCGCCGTCGCGGCCAATGATCACCAGGCAGATAGAACCTGCACGCCGCCCGGCAGGCGTGGCGGATGGCGGGCCTTTGCGCGCTCGCGCGACGGATCGGCAGCGATGGAATTCGCGCTGCTTGCCATTCCCTATTTCATGGTGATCTTCGCAATCCTGGAGACCTTCATCGCCTTCGCCGCGGAAGAACTTGTCTCCAACGCTGTCGACACCATGAGCCGCAAGCTGCGGACCGGACAGATCACCAATGTCGTCGGGCAGACGACCTATAAGGACCGGACGGCATTCCGGCAGGAATTTTGCGAAGAAGTCTCAATCCTGATCCAGTGCTCCGACACCGAAATCGCCACGCCGAACAAGCTTTGGCTCGATGTCCGCACATTCAGCAAGTTCGCCGATATCCCCGACACCATTCCGATGAATGCGACAGGCCTCGATACGACAGCGATGCAATATTCACCCGGCGGCTCAAGCTCGATCAACATGGTTCGCGCCTACTACCACTGGCAGGTCGTCACCGATCTTGTCCGGCCCTATATCACCCCATACCGCACAGCCGACGGATCAAGGCTGAACGACTACCTTATCGTCGCCACAGCCGCCTTCCAGAACGAGCAATACTGATGGCGGCGAGCAGAACCCTGATGCGGTTGAAAGAGAAGCTCCTCCGGCTCGGGCGCGATCGCAGCGGCGTTGGCGCAATCGAATTCGCCATCCTCTTTCCCGTCCTGGTGATGCTCTATATCGGCGCCTTCGAAATCACGATCGGACTAAACGTCAGCAAACGCACCAGCCGCGCTGCCGGCTCGATCGCCGACCTGATCACGCAGCAGCAGAATGTGACCAGGAGTTCGCTGAGCGATATCAGTTCCCTTACCGGCGCGATTTTCGCTCCCTTCGATTCGACCGGCATGCAGATCAAAGTCACCGGCATCACCATCGATGCCGGTGCCAATGCCAAGGTTTTATGGTCTTGGGCAAACGACGCGACGACGGCGCCCTATGCGGCAAATTCTACCGTAACAGGCGTTCCGACCGACATGCAGAAGGCAGATAGCTTTCTCGTGCGGGCCGATCTCAGCATCCCCTACAAGCTGTTCGCGTTCGGCCCCGATTTTCTTCCAGGCGACATGCAGGAACTCACGATCCACCGCACCTACTATTACCGCCAGCGGCAGGGCGACAATGTCGCCTGCAGCGATTGCTGATGGCGATCCATTGAAATTTGCCAAGCCTTCGGCGGCATTATATGCCTGAGCGGAATTGCGGCTTTTTAGCCGCCTAGCTTGATGGTTTGCGATGGCACGAGCATTTCTCTTCGTTCTTGATTCCTTCGGCGTCGGCGGCGGGCCGGACGCGGCGCAGTATGGCGACGAGGGTTCGGATACGCTTGGCCATATCGCGGAATTTTGCGCGGCCGGCGCTGCCGACAGGCAAGGCTTGCGGTCTGGCCCGCTGTCGCTTCCCAATTTGTCGGCACTCGGCCTGATGCAGATTGCCAAGACCGCGACCGGGCGCGCTCCAGCCGGCATGCCGGTTCCAGATAAAGTCTACGGCATTCATGGCTGCGCCAATGAGATCTCCCGTGGCAAGGATACGCCCTCGGGCCATTGGGAAATCGCGGGAACGCCGGTGACATTCGATTGGGGTTATTTTCCCACGGAAGGCGATGCCTTTCCGTCGCAATTTATCGAGGCGCTCTGCACCGCGGCGGAGGTTCCGGGTATTCTCGGCAATTGCCACGCCTCAGGCACGGAAATCATCGCCCGGCTCGGCGAAGAGCATATCCGCACCGGCAAGCCAATCTGCTATACCTCGTCCGACTCCGTCTTTCAGGTCGCGGCACATGAGACGCACTTCGGTCTCGACCGGTTGCTCGGCTTTTGCCGCATCGCCCGCACACTCCTCGACAGCCACAACATAGGCCGGGTGATCGCCCGGCCCTTCATCGGCCAGACGTCCTCAACATTCGAGCGCACCGGCAATCGCCGCGATTTCTCGGTGCCACCGCCGGAGCCGACGCTGCTCGATCGTCTCCTCAAGGCGGAGCGCAACGTTCATGCCATCGGCAAGATCGGCGATATCTTCGCGCATCAGGGTGTTTCGAGGATCATCAAGGCGAACGGCAACGACGCACTCATGGACGCGTCGCTCGCCGCAATGGAAGAGGCCAAGGACGGCGACCTCGTCTTCACCAATTTCGTCGATTTCGACATGGTCTATGGCCATCGGCGCGATGTGCCTGGCTATGCCGCCGCGCTCGAAGCCTTCGATGCGCGGCTGCCGGACGTGCACCGCAAGCTTGCCCCCGGCGATCTCGTCATCCTTACGGCCGACCACGGCTGCGATCCAACCTGGCGCGGTACGGATCATACACGCGAGCGCGTGCCGATCATCGCTTACGGTCCGGGGCTGAAGTCTCGCAATATCGGCATTCGCAGCACATATGCCGATATCGGCGAGACGGTTGCCCGGCATCTCGGCATCGCCGCCGGACAGCATGGGAGAAGCTTTCTGTGACGTCACATTTGAAGAAGGTCGAGCTGCACTGCCATCTGGAGGGCGCGGCACCTCCTGCGCTGACCGAAGCCCAGGCGAGAAAATACAACACCGACATCAGCGCTTATCTTTGCGACGGAACATATGTCTGGCATGATTTTGCGAGCTTCCTCGAATGCTACGACAAGGTTTCCGAGGTCTACCAGACCGACGAGGACTACGGGCTTCTTACCGAGACCTATCTGCAGGAGCTTGCGGGGATCGGTACGATCTATAGCGAACTCATCGTTTCACCCGACCACGGCGAGCGTATCGGGCTTGGTGCAGATGCCTATATCGCCGGTATCTGCGAAGGCATTCGCCAGGCCAAGGCAAAGAGTGGCATCGAAGCGCGGCTGATCGTCACCGGCGAGCGGCATTTCGGGCCTGAGCGCGTGATCGCCGCTGCGAAATACGCGGCCAAGGCCAACAACCCGCTGATCGCCGGCTTCAACTTGGCCGGCGAGGAGCGCATGGGACGCGTTGCGGATTATGCCCGCGCCTTCGATATCGCCCGCGACGCCGGTCTTGGCCTAACCATTCACGCCGGCGAAGTCTGTGGCGCCTTCAGCGTCTCCGATGCGCTCGACGTCGTGCGTCCCTCGCGCATCGGGCATGGCGTTCGTGCGATCGAAGACCCAGATCTCGTCAGGCGGCTTGCCGATCTCGGTACCGTCCTCGAGGTTTGCCCTGGCTCCAATATTGCGCTGAACGTCTTTCCCGATTTCGCTTCGCACCCCTTGCGCAAGTTCAAGGAAACAGGCGTTCGCGTGACAATCAGTTCAGACGATCCACCCTTTTTTCATACTTCATTGAAGCGCGAGTATGAGCTCGCCGCCGATGCGTTCGGTTTCAGCGACAGCGAAATCAACGAGCTGACGCGGACCGGCATCGAAGCGGCTTTCGTCGATGAAGCAACCCGCATGGCGCTGCTCGCCCGGCTTTGAGCCGACCGGGCTTGAAGATCATGCCGTGAAAATCGCCTCCACTCTTGCAGTTGAGGCGCTTTCCATGAAAGAAACGTCCGATAAGAACAATTAGAGGAAGGCCTGGCCATGGAAGGCGTCATCGTCATCGATCACCCGCTTGTGCAGCACAAACTCACCATCATGCGGCGCAAGGAGACATCGACGGGCAGTTTCCGCCGGCTGCTCCGCGAGATTTCGACGCTGCTCTGCTACGAAGTTACGCGCGATCTCGAACTGACGATGGAAACCATCGAAACGCCGCTACAGACAATGGAATCGCCGATCCTGGAAGGCAAGAAACTCGTCTTCGCCTCGATCCTGCGCGCCGGAAATGGGCTGCTCGAAGGCATGCTCGATCTCGTGCCTTCTGCCCGCGTGTCCCATATCGGTGTCTATCGCGATCACGAAACGCTCCAGCCTGTGGAATATTACTTTAAGGCGCCGGAGGACGTAGCAGAACGTCTCATCATCGTCGTCGATCCGATGCTAGCGACCGGCAATTCCTCGATTGCCGCAATCGACAAGCTGAAGGAACGTGGCGCACACAATATCCGCTTCCTTTGCCTGCTCGCTGCTCCCGAAGGCATCAAGAATTTCCGTTCGGCGCATCCCGATGTGCCGGTCTTTACGGCAGCGATCGACAGCCATCTGAACGAAAAGGGCTATATCATGCCCGGGCTTGGTGATGCAGGCGACCGCATGTACGGTACAAAGTAACTTCAGCTTTCCTTTACCAAATCCAACGATATCGAAGGCCCGGAGCATTAATCCGGGTCTTTTTAACATCGCCATTAGCGACTTTTCAGCAATTGCGGCGTAGCGATCTTGAAGAGTCAAGCCCGCATGAGGCGTGGTTTATACAGGCAGGATTTCTGTGTCATGCTCATGCGTATCGTCATTTTCGCGAGCATCGTCGCCGCGCTCGCCACGCAAGTTCCCTCCTTCTTCGAAGGCAATGGCGGCCAGCCGGCTACTGAGACCGCTTCGGCCAACATCGTCTCAACCGCGACCGACCAGCCGACGACTCCCGCGCAGGTTCCCGGTAATGGCCGCATGCGCCTTCAGGCCAATGCGCAGGGGCACTATACAGGCGACTTCAAGATCAACGGCAGACCCGTTAAGGGCCTGATCGATACCGGCGCGACCTATGTGGCGCTGAACGAAAGCCTTGCCCGCCGTCTCGGCTACAGTGCCAATCAGCTCGATTTCCGGTACGCCGTAAACACAGCCAACGGCCAGACCAAGGCCGCACATGTCACGCTCGATCGCATGGAGATCGGCGGCATCCGCGTGCAGGGCGTGGAAGCCTTCGTGCTCAAGGATGACGCGCTTTCGACGACTCTGATCGGCATGAGTTTCCTGAAGAAACTCGAGTCTTATTCCGTTGCCGACGGCTCACTGAATCTGAAGCAGTAATCAAATGCGGCCGGAAATAATCGGCGGCAGCGAAGGCGCGTTGCCGCCGATGCGGTAGCTTGACGCGATCGAGGCTGCGGCCTTTTGCGCCGCCGCCTCGCTTGCAGCATGCACGATCGCGAGCGTATCGCCCTTCTCGACACGCGTGCCAAGCGGTAGCAGAGCAGCAAAGCCGACCCGATGGTCGATCTTGTCTGCCGGACGGCGCCGCCCGCCGCCGAGATCGATGACGGCCATGCCGATCTCGCGCGCATTGCAAGCTGAAAGCCATCCGCTCTCACTTACGAGAACCGGCCTTTCGATCGGCGCTTTCACCAGATATTTTGCGGGCTTTTCGACAAAATCCGCCGGACCGCCGAGCATATGCACCATGCGGGCAAAAACCTCCGCCGCCTTGCCAGACGTCAGCGCCTCGCGGGCTTTCACTTCGCCGTTTTTCAGAGACTGGCAAATACCGGAGCTCACCAGCATCTCGGCTGCGAAGGCCACAACGACGGCCTCGAGCCGGGTTCCAGCTTTTCTGCCGGCCAGGAAATCCAAGCAGTTCCATATCTCCACGGCGTTGCCTGCTGCGTCCGCCAGCGGCTGGTTCATATCGGTGATCAAGGCGGAGGTCTTGATCCCTGCTCCATTTGCCACATCCACCAGAGATTGCGCCAAAAACTTTGCCTGCTCATGATCTGCCATAAAGGCGCCGTTGCCGGTTTTCACGTCGAGCACCAAGGTCTGAAGCCCGGCGGCGAGTTTCTTGGAGAGAATGGATGCCGTGATCAGCGGAATGGAATCGACCGTCGCCGTGACATCACGCACGGCGTATAGTTTGCCGTCGGCAGGCGCCAACGAGCCCGTCTGTCCGATGATGGCGCAGCCGGCTTGGTTGACGACGTTGCGGAAAAGAGCAGCGTCCGGCGTGATTTGATAGCCGGGAATGGATTCCAACTTGTCAAGCGTTCCGCCGGTGTGGCCGAGGCCGCGGCCCGAGATCATCGGTACCGCAAGCCCGCAAGCAGCCGCAATCGGCGCCAGCATCAGCGAAACGTTATCGCCGACGCCGCCGGTCGAATGCTTGTCGGCGATCGGATGATCGATCCCGGGCCATGTCAGCATGTCGCCGGATCGCGCCATGGCGAGCGTCAGCGCGACGGTCTCCCCGCGCGACATGCCCTTGAACCAGACGGCCATCGCAAAGGCACCGATCTGCCCCTCTGATAATTCACCGGCGGAAAGAGCCGCAATGAAGGACTGAATCTCATCCGTGGAAAGGACACCGCCATCCCGCTTTTGCCGGATGATCTCCTGCGGGATCATGCTCAATAGCTCGAGGCCTTGGCGGGCGCTGACTGGACGCCGCTGAGGACAGCGAGAATGTCATCGAGCAGGCCGGAGGCCCCGAAACGGAAAGTCGATGGCATAGGCCAATCCGGCGTCATGATCGTTTCGGCAAGGCTGAGATAAAGGGCGGCATCGGCGACGGAGCCAATGCCACCGGCCGGCTTGAAGCCTACCTTGCGGCCGCTGTGACGGATCGCGCGGATCATGATATCCGCAGCTTCGAGCGTCGCGTTCACGGCGACCTTGCCGGTGGATGTCTTGATGAAGTCCGCGCCCGCATCGATTGCAAGTTCGGACGCGCGGCCAATGAGGCCGGGGTCCTTGATCTCACCCGTCTCCAGGATCACTTTCAACAATACGCCACCGGTGCATTCCGCACGCACCGCCGTCACCATGTCGATTACGGCCTTTTCGTTTCCGTCGCGGAACTTGCGGTAGGGAATGACCAGATCGATCTCATCCGCACCGTCCGCAATTGCCTCCCGTGTTTCGGCGGCGACATCGGCCACCTCCATATCGCCGGTCGGGAAATTGACGACCGTTGCGATGCGGACCGGATGACCTTTGCCGAGAACCGTGCGGGCATGTGCCACGAAGCGTGGCCAGATGCAGATCGCGGCACTATTACCGTAAGGCGTCTGCGCGCGGGCGCAAAGCGTATCGATCTGCTCTTGCGTACAATCGTCCTTGAGATTGGTGAGATCAAGCAGCGACAGCGCGACAGCTGCCGTTTCCTTCTGCGAGTGACTATTCATTATCGCTTCCTCCACCCGCAATCATTTCTTTCAAGATTGCGGCGAGACGCGCGCCGCCGACGGGCGCCATGTCTTTTGTTTCTTCGTGGCTGAGTTCGGAACCCGTCATGCCAGCTCCATAATTGGTGATTACCGAAGCTGCGGCAACCCTCAAACCCAGCATTCGGGCGATGATGACCTCCGGTACGGTCGACATGCCGACGGCATCCGCACCGAGAATCCGCGCCATGCGGATTTCCGCAGGCGTTTCAAAGCTTGGTCCCGAAAACCACATATAGACGCCGTGAAAGAGCTTGATGCCAAGCTTCTCGGCCGCATTGCGCATGGACACGGAAAGGTCCCCATCATAGGCGCTCGTCATGCCGACGAAGCGGCGGTCGTTTTCTTCGCCGATCAGCGGATTCATGCCGGAATAATTTATGTGGTCGGTGATCTGCATCACCGAGCCCGGCGCCATCTCCTCACGCAGCGAGCCTGCGGAATTGGTTAGGAATAGCGATTGCACACCAAGGCCCTTCAGCACCTCGATCGGCAGCCGCATGGCGTCGGCATCGCCTTTTTCGTAATAATGGACGCGGCCCGACAGCATGATGACGGGCACGCCGCCGAGACGACCGGCGACGACCTCGCCCGCATGCCCGGAGACGGCGCTGACAGGAAAGCCCGGCAGATCCCGATAGGGAATACGCACCGCATCCGTCAGTTCGCTTACCAGCGAGCCAAGGCCGGAGCCGAGTACGATGCCGTGACGCGGTACAAGCCCACCGAGTTTGCCAACGAGCAGATCGATAGCGGCGTTCATCCGAGTTCGGTCTCGAAGCTAAAGGGAAGAAGCTCGTCCATCGTCATGGTCTTCTTCACGCCCATCTCATCGCAAAGATAAATCCTCGTATCCTTCGACGCAAATTCAGAAATCTTCTGCCGGCAGCCGCCGCAAGGCGGGCAAAGCGGCAGCTTCTCGGCGATGACCGCCATCTCGACGATTTTCTTCGCTCCGCCCATGATCATGGCGCTGATGGCCGTCGGCTCGGCACACCAACCCTGCGGGAAGGAGAGGTTTTCGATATTGGCGCCGGTATAAACCTTGCCGTCCTCTGCGCGGATCGCCGCGCCGACCGGGAACTTGGAATAAGGTGCGTGGGCAAAGGCCATGGCACTGCGGGCGGCTTCGAAAAGGTCGTGTGACATGTTTCAACGCTCCTTCGTATAGGGCACGCCACCAGCCTTCGGCGGAGTTGCAACACCGATGAATCCAGCAAGCAAGATGCAGGTGAGAATATACGGCAAAGCCTGGAATATCTGAACCGGCACTGCGCCGATCAGCGGCACCTGCTTGCCCTGCATGAAGTTCGCCAGCGCATCGAGGAAGCCGAAGAGCAGACAGGCGAACATCACCGGCACCGGTTTCCATTTCGCGAAGACCAGGGCGGCAAGGGCGATATAGCCCTTGCCAGCCGACATATCCTTGATGAAGGCCGCCGACTGCGCGATCGCCAGATAGGTGCCCGAGAAACCACAAAGAATACCGGCGCACATGACGGCACGATAGCGCAGCCAACTGACCGAGATACCGGCTGTATCGACTGCTCCGGGATTTTCGCCGACGGCGCGAAGGCGCAGCCCAAAGCGCGTCCGGTAGAGGATCCACCAGGAAAGCGGAACCGCCAGGAATGCGAGGTAGGTCAGGATGTTATTGCCGGAGATCACGTTCGAATAGAGCGGACCGATGACCGGAACCTCCCGCATCGCGCCTGCGCCCGGAAGCGTAATTGGCGAGAACCGGCTTGCAGGCGAGAGCTGCGGCGTGCGGCCGCCCTGACCGAACCAGGCCTGGCCAAGTACAATGGTGATACCGGCGATGAAGAAGTTGATGGCAACGCCCGAAATGATCTGATTGCCCCGATTGGTGATCGATGCAAAGCCATGCACCAAACTCAACGCGACAGAGCACAGGATACCCGCGACGAGACCGAGCCAGGCCGAGTCGGTGATATATGCAACGCAGGCGGCGGCAAAGGCCGCCCCCAGCATCTTGCCTTCGAGACCGATGTCGAAGACGCCGGCGCGTTCGGAAAAAAGGCCAGCAAGGGCGGTAAAGATCAGCGGGATCGACAGTCTGATCGTCGAACTCAGAACGTTGATAAGGATGTCGTAGTAATCCATCGTCCGCCCCTCACTTGGCCTTGAACTGTTGGTAGACGCGGACGAGCGCTGGGCGGAACATATATTCGAGCGCGCCTGCAAAGAGAATGACCAGCCCCTGAATCACGAGGATCATTTCGCGGGTAATGTTCGGCATCTCGAAGGAGATCCAGTCGCCGCCCTGATAGAGGATGCCGAAAAGGATCGCCGAGAAGATGATCCCGACGGGATGATTGCGTCCCATCAGCGACACGGCAATGCCGACGAAACCGGCGCCGCCGACGAACTCGACCTGCAGGCGGGCGGAAGAGCCCATGACCGGGTTCAGCGCCATCATGCCCGCCAGCGCGCCTGAGAGCAGCATAGCGATCATGACCGTGCGGGCATAGGGGATGCCTGCATAAGAGGCGGCAGTGGGGCTGACGCCGAGCGTGCGCATCTCAAATCCAAGCTTCGTTCGCCAGATGAGCAGCCAGACGAAGTAGGCGGCGACAAGGGCGATGATGAAGGAGACATTGAACGGTGCGGCTCCGAGCTTCGTACCGAAGAGGTTCATCACCCCTCCGAGCTTCGGCAACTGGCCGCCTTCGAGGAAGGTGCGCGTTTCCGGCGCCATCTTGCCGGGGACGATCAGCACGTGGACTAGCAGGTAAACCATCAGCGCCGCGCCGATGTAATTGAACATGATAGTCGTAATGACGATGTGACTGCCGCGTTTTGCCTGGAGGAAGGCCGGAATGGATGCCCAGGCGGCGCCGAAAAGGCCGGCACCGACGACGGCAACCGGCATGGTGACATACCAGGGCACGAAGCGGTCGAGCGCCAGCGCAACCAGTGCACAACCAAGACCGCCGAGATAGGCCTGACCTTCCGAGCCGATGTTGAAGAGACCGGCATGGATCGCCACCGCGACGGAAAGGCCGGTGAAAATGAAGCTTGTGGCGTAATACAGTGTGAACCCAATGCCTTCGCCGCTGCCGAGCGCACCCTCGATCAGCAAGGAAAGAGCACCAAGCGGACTCTCTCCGATCAGCCAGACGACAACGCCGGAGATCAGGAAGGCAACGATCAGGTTCAAAACCGGGATGAGACCGTAGGTGATCCAGTTTGGAAGAGAAACGGAAGCAGTGCTCATTAAGGCCTCACGCGGCAATGCCGGCCATCATCAGGCCGAGGGTCTGTTCACCGGCATCGGGCGTCTTCTCGCCGACGACATGGCCGGCAAACATGACAAGGATACGGTCTGAAAGGGCGCGGATTTCATCGAGTTCGACGGAGACGAGCAGGATCGCTTTGCCCGCGTCGCGCATCTCGATGATGCGGCGGTGGATGAATTCGATGGCGCCGATATCGACGCCGCGCGTCGGCTGGCCAATAATGAGCACGGCGGGGTCGCGCTCGATTTCGCGGGAAACCACGATTTTCTGCTGGTTGCCGCCCGAGAAATTGGCGGTCTTCAGCCGTGGGTTCGGCGGACGGATGTCGTATTTCTCGATCTTCTCCATGGCATCCTTGCGGATCGCATCGAGATCGAGTAGCGGGCCTCTGCTGTAGGCAGGCTTGCGGTGATAACCGAGAACCGAGTTCTCGTATTCCTCGAACTTCAGCACGAGCCCCATATGGTGGCGGTCTTCAGGAATATGGGCTAGGCCCAGCTCGCGCAGCCGCGCCGCGTCGGCCTTGTCGATCGGCTGGCCATCAAGGAAAATCTCGCCGGAATGCGGCTTGCGGATGCCCGCGATCGCCTCCAGCAGCTCCGACTGGCCGTTGCCCGCAACGCCTGCAATACCGACGATTTCGCCGGCCCGGACATTGAAGGAGACGTTGTCGACCATCGTCACGCCGCGATTGTCCTTGACCGTCAGGTTGCGGACTGACAGCAGCACATCGCCGGGCGTCGCCTCGCCCTTCTGGACCCGCAAAAGAACACGGCGGCCAACCATGAGCTCGGCGAGCTCTTCGACCGTCGTTTCCGCGGTCTTACGGGTCGCGACCATTTCGCCGCGGCGCATCACCGAGACGGTGTCGGTGATGGCCATGATTTCGCGCAGCTTATGCGTGATGAGGATGACGGTCTTGCCCTGATCACGCAACACCTTGAGGATGCGGAACAGGTGGTCGGCTTCAGCCGGTGTCAGGACGCCGGTCGGCTCGTCGAGGATTAAGATTTCGGCGCCGCGATACATGGCTTTGAGGATTTCGACGCGCTGCTGCAGGCCGACCGGGAGCTGCTCGATCAGCGCATCCGGATTGACCTCGAGGCCGTATTCCTTCTCCAGCCGTTTCAATTCGGCGCGAGCAGACGCAACGCCCTTTGCCAGCAGTGCGCCGCCTTCGGCCCCGAGCATGACGTTTTCCAGGACCGTGAAATTATCGACCAGCATGAAGTGCTGGTGAACCATGCCGATACCGGCAGCGATCGCTGCCTGGCTGTCGCGGATGGTCACCGGCGTGCCGTTGACGCGGATTTCCCCGGCATCGGCGTGATAAAACCCGTAGATAATCGACATCAACGTCGATTTACCAGCACCGTTTTCCCCGATGATGCCGTGGATCGTGCCCTTGGCGACGGTAAGGTTGATGTCCTTGTTTGCGTGAACGGCACCGAATTTCTTATCGATGCCCACAAGTTCAATAGCGGGCGTGTCTGTCACTGCAGGCTCCAAATACGAAAAGGGCGTATGGCGGAAAAATCTGGCCGCCATACGCCCATCTCAGTCGCGGATCACTTCGGGCAAGAGTTGTCCGTCGTGTAATCGTGAACCTTGATGGTTCCTGCGATGATGTCAGCCTTTGCCTTGTCGACGGCGGCCTGCATTTCCGGCGTGATCAGCGGCTTGTTGTTGTCGTCGATCGCAGCGCCGACGCCGTCTTCCTTGACGCCGAGAGCCTGCACGCCACCGGTGAACTTGTCGTTCTTCGTATCGATGTAGGCATTGTACACGGCGAGATCGACGCGCTTGACCATCGAGGTCAGCACGGAGCCCGGATGCAGATGGTTCTGGTTGGAATCGACGCCGATCGAAAACTTCTTGTTGTCGGCAGCCGTCTGCAGAACGCCGAGGCCGGTCGCGCCTGCAGCGGCGTAAATGACGTCGGCGCCCTGGTCGATCTGGTTTTTGGTGAGCTCGCCGCCACGAACCGGGTCGTTCCAGGCAGCACCGGTTGTGCCGGTCATGTTCTGAAAGACTTCGATGTCCGCCTTGACGGAGCGGGCGCCCTGCTCATAGCCGCATTCGAACTTGCGGATCAACGGAATATCCATGCCGCCGACGAAACCAACCTTGCCGGTCTTGGAAGCCATGCCGGCGAGAACGCCGACGAGGAACGAACCTTCTTCTTCCTTATAGACGACCGAGCGGACATTCGGCTTGTCGACGACTGAATCAACGATGATGAACTTGGTGTCCGGAAATTCGGCAGCGACCTTTTCGATTGCCGAGGTCCATGCGAAGGACACGGCTACCACCGGGTTGAAACCGCGGCTTGCGAAATTGCGGATCGCCTGCTCACCCTGTGTGTCGCCGGTCGGCTCGAAGTCGCGATAGGCTATGCCGGTTTCGGCCTTGAACTTCTCAGCGCCATTATAGGCTGCCTCGTTGAAGGACTTGTCGAACTTTCCGCCAGTGCCGTAAACCAGAGCCGGCTTGACGTCGGCAGCGAGCGCCGTCGTGGACATCGCGGCCACGGCCAGGAAAGAAAGAAGGGTTTTTTTCATAGTGCAGCCCTATTGTTGCTATTTGTCTGGGTCCTCCCGCAAGCCTTTGGCAGGCATGTCTGCGGAACCACCGGCCTCCCCCCGGAGGCCTGGCTGCGCGCATCCTTGCATGGCTAAAGGAAAAATTCACGAGAAATTTTTCGGCTGGTAAAAATTCCGCGTAGATGCTGAAAATCAGTTCAGATGGGCTGATTTTTGCGCAAAATGAGCTGATAGAATGCGATTTTACTAACCAATTGGGCAGCTCATGCCCATTCCGCCAAGACCGCGACAGCCATCCGGATTCTTCGGCAGATATTGCTTGCAATAGTTCTCGGCATAGTAGAATTCACCTGCCGGAGCGATCTCCGGGGTGATCTTCGACGCGCGGCCGGCAGATTTGAGCGCCGTCTGGAACGTGTCGCGGCACGCGCCCTGCCATGGCTAGCTGTTGCGTCGTCGCCGTGGATACGAGCCTTAAAGGTGATACGCCCAGGGCGCGTTACGCGGTAAAGCGGCCCGCCACCGGCGGCTTCTTGTAGCCGATCATCCAAAGCAGCAGCGCGATCACCAGAAAGACGGCAAAAGCAGGCTGCAGCATCAGCCATTGGAATACGAAGGCATAAAAGCGCGGGTGCACATAGTAGGAAACGGACGATTGCAGTGCCAAAAGCGACGAAGGGCTCAATTCCTGCCAGGCATCGCCCATGGGTGTCACCACGACTGCCGACGCCGCAACGGATTGAATTGAATCGATCGTTCCTGCAATCACGGCTACAGCAAGCGCGACAAGGCTAGCCAAACGCAACAAGAAACGCATCAATACCTCCGACGCCCTACCGCCGGATTTTCCGGTCAGCCGCGCCATTCTCCACCCTATCCAATAAATAATTATCTCACGGCCATAGCGCAATGCACAGCGCGGGCGGAGTTTTATCGGAAGAAGTCAAAAAACTGTTAGATTTAGGTTGATCAGCGAAAATTCATCGGTATATATCGCGCCGTTCCGACGATTTGCTCCTTTCCGGGTGCGAAACGCAAATGGACAGGTGGCCGAGTGGTTGAAGGCGCACGCCTGGAACGCGTGTGTACGTGAAAGCGTACCGAGGGTTCGAATCCCTCTCTGTCCGCCATTTCTCAATAAAAATCAAAGATTTTCTATCGTATAGGGCGCCTCAACGCTCTTCCTCCCAGCCGAAGACGCTTCTGCCGCCCCAGTCGGGTGAGTTTCGGAATTCGCCGGCGACGATCTCCTTAAGGTCTGGACCAGTGACATATCGCTCGAGCTGGCGCGACTGGTCGTCGAGACGTTTCAGCGCCTGCAGTTCCTCCTCGCGGCCGAGCCTGCCCTTCTGCACGGCCGACTTCATCATCTTGATCGTCTCGTCATAGACCTTCAGCGGGACGGGAAAGGGATGCCGGTCCTTGCCGCCGTGGGCAAGCGAGAAACGCGCGGGATCGGAGAAGCGGCAGGGCGCACCATGAACCACTTCGGCAACCATCGCCAGCGCCTGTACCGTTCGGGCTCCGACCCCGCGCACGAGCAGAAGCTGCTCAAAATCCTCCGGTCCGCGGTCGGCAGCGGCTGCAAGATTGCCGTGCAGGCGCTTCATGTTGACGTCCTTTTCGCGAACGTCGTGATGGGCGGGCATGATGAGATGCGGCAGAAGCGGCTGGTCGGGCTGCGGCGCGGGCTTTGCAATATCGAGTGCCAGAGCTGCCGCTTCGCGCAAAATACGATCCGGACCGAGCGTTGCTAGAAGATCAAGCTGCCCGGTGCGCGAACGCTCAGCACGCCTGTCGGCCAGATTGATGATACTACCCTGGCTGCGGCCCTCGATTGCCGTGTGTGGCGAATTGACGAAGCTCTCGAGACCTTCCGAGAGCCAGTGATAACGCCGCGCCTGACGCTTGTCGCCATTCATGCCTTGCTGCACCACGACCCATTTGCCGTCATCCGTGACGATGAAGCCATGGAGATAAAGATCAAAGCCATCCTGAACGGCGGCGCTGTCGACTTTCGCCACAAGCCTGCTCGCAGTCGCGAGCGCCCCGCCGTCGAAACCAACACGGTCACCGATCGCAACTAGTTCGTCCGGCGTCTTGCGGGAATGCGAACCGCGGCCACCGCAGACATGCAGGCCAAGCTCGCTTGAAAGCGGAGTGAGCCCGCGCTTGAGGGCGCCGAGCACGCTGGTGGTTATGCCTGACGAATGCCAATCCATGCCCATCACGGCACCGAAAGACTGGAACCAGAAAGGATGCGCGAGGCGCCGGAGCAGTTCGTCCCGGCCATAATGGTGCACGACTGCTTCGGTGATCACGGCGCCGAGCTTCGTCATCCGCTCGCCGAGCCACTTCGGAACTCTGCCGCCATGCAATGGGAGATCAGCGCTGCCTGCTCTTTGTGCCATGCTGCGACTATAGCGCGACCGACGGCGTGAAGGAATGTTTTCCTTGGACACGCTTCGGCAAATAAAAAACGCCGGTTGCGAGGCAACCGGCGCCCTTGGGAGGAAAGCCTGAGGCTTAGGCAGCAGCCGAAGCGAAGCCGGAGGTCGGGACTTCCGATATCGTCTTCAGGACCTGCGAAGCGATCTGGTACGGGCAGCCCTGCGAGTTCGGGCGGCGATCTTCCAGATAGCCCTTGTAGTCGTTCTTGACGAAGGAGTGCGGAACGCGGATCGACGCGCCGCGGTCGGCAACGCCATAGCTGAACTTGTTCCACGGGGCCGTTTCGTGCTTGCCGGTCAGGCGCAGATGGTTGTCCGGGCCGTAGACGTCGATGTGAGCCTGCAGGTTCTTGTCAAACTGCGCCATCAGCGCTTCGAAGTAGGCCTTGCCCCCGACTTCGCGCATAAACTTGGTCGAGAAGTTGCAATGCATGCCCGAGCCGTTCCAGTCCGTGTCACCGAGCGGCTTGCAGTGGAACTCGATGTCGATGCCGTACTTTTCGCAGAGGCGAAGAAGCAGGTAGCGAGCCATCCAGATCTGGTCGGCGGCGCGCTTGGAGCCCTTGCCGAAAATCTGGAATTCCCACTGGCCCTTGGCCACTTCGGCATTGATGCCTTCGTGGTTGATGCCAGCAGCCAGGCAGAGGTCTAGATGCTCTTCAACGATTTCGCGAGCAACGCTGCCGACGTTCTTGTAGCCGACGCCGGTGTAGTACGGGCCCTGCGGGGCCGGATAACCCTGCTCCGGGAAGCCGAGCGGACGGCCATTTTCGTAGAAGAAGTATTCCTGCTCAAAGCCGAACCAGGCGTCTTCATCATCAAGGATGGTTGCGCGGCTGTTCGACGGATGCGGAGTCACGCCGTCGGGCATCATGACTTCGCACATGACGAGAGCGCCGTTGGTACGAGCCGGGTCCGGGTAGACGGCAACAGGCTTCAGCACGCAATCGGAGCTGCGGCCTTCGGCCTGCATCGTGGAGGAACCATCAAAGCCCCAGAGCGGAAGCTGCTCAAGAGCAGGAAATGCGTCAAATTCTTTAATCTGCGTTTTGCCGCGCAGGTTCGGCGTCGGTGTGTAACCGTCGAGCCAGATGTACTCGAGCTTATACTTTGTCATTGGCCAGTCTCTCAAACGTAAGGGTGTGAGCAAATTCCGAAGCGACCGCTAAGCGCGTGCTTGATCACCACCGGATGCCAGATACCAAGCACGTGGCGTGCCAGTTTCGAGTAGGCATACGGGCTGCCATGAGACGCGCGGCAAGAATCAACCTTCAGACAATCGTCAACTTTCAACGAAAGCGAGGGTTTAGGGCCATGGAACTCATCGGCGCGCCGGACGTTTTTTTGATCTACACCTAACGCCTCAAAAAGATGCAGGCCTTGCGGGCATTTTATTCGTTTTATCAAATGCTTATGAATCCCACAGTTATTGGCGCTTTTTTAGGCGATTTGCGCAAATGATGTGCACTCTGCTACTATGAATACCCGGGCAACCGGTATGCGAAGATAATGGAAGGCAATTCGATGCCAGCAAATGTCCATCGCGAAACCGCGAAGATCTATCAGTTTCCAGTTAAATTCCGCAGGTCGGGCGAACGCTTTGGCACCCGCCAGCCGCTCGACATCGATAACGATGTCTGCGACGCCGCCTTCGATACCTGGTACCACGAAGACGCCATCCGCGAAGCTGACGAAAAGCGAAAACCGCAAGCCTGATATCTGACCGACGCGGCGGGGGAACAAGCGGCCGCGCGGTCAGTTTGTCTTTCATGGCAAGGAACGGCACCATCCGTATCGGCATATCCGGCTGGACCTATGCGCCGTGGCGCGGGGTATTTTATCCTGGGGGCCTGCCGCAGAAGCACGAATTGCATTTTGCCGCGCGCAGTTTTGCCTCCATTGAAATCAACGGCACGTTTTACGGATTGCAAAAGCCAGACGCCTTCGCGCGCTGGCGGGAGGCGACACCGGATGGCTTCGTCTTCGCCGTTAAAGGCTCACGCTACATCACGCATATGAAGCGGCTTCGCGATATCGAGACGCCGCTTGCCAATTTCATGGCGTCCGGCCTCCTGCGGCTGGGGTCAAAGCTCGGCCCCATTCTTTGGCAGTTTCCGCCGACCATGAAATTCGACGGAGAACTTTTCGCGCGATTTCTGGCAATGCTGCCGAAAGACACCGATGACGCGGCAAAGCTTGCAAAGCGGCACGATGACCGGCTGAACGGCCGTGACTGGTTGGAAAGCGATGTGCAGCAGCCGCTTCGCCACGCGCTGGAAATTCGCCACGACAGTTTCTGCGCCAAGGAATTCATCGAACTGCTGCGTGAACATCACGTAGGGCTCGTCTGCGCCGACACGGTCCAGTGGCCGCTTCTGATGGATGTCACTGCCGACTTCGTCTATTGCCGCCTTCATGGATCCGAGGAGCTTTATGTCAGCGGATACGACGATGCGGCGCTCGATGTCTGGGCCAAACGTATCGCAGCATGGGCGCGCGGACACGAGCCCGAAGATGCCAGTCGCGTGCTGCCGCCGCTCAAGAAGTCAACCAAAGGCCGTGACGTCTTTGTCTATTTCGACAATGACGTGAAGGTGCGCGCGCCGGCAGATGCACGCTCACTTGCCGAGAGGCTTGGCGTTGCCACGCCATTTTCGGAGGCTGCCATGTCAACAAGACCACGCAGAAAAAGCCGGCGGAGCGAAAAGGAGGAGGCGAGGCCGCACTGGCCTTCCCCGTAACCTGTATCAGACGAGAACCGTCTGCTCAGTGCGGTCCTCCGCGCCGAAGAATTTGAGGTAACGCTCAACCTCTGCCGGATCTCCGGTTGCCTTATGAGGATTGTCGGAGAGCTTGACCGCTGGGCGACCGTTTGCCTCGCTGACCTTGCAGACGATCGAGATTGGGTTGAGGCCGGAAATTTCGGTCGGCGCGCAGCCCGCAAAATCGTTGGTCAGGTTGGTGCCCCATCCGAAGCTCATGCGAACACGGCCCTCGAAATGCTTATAGGTATCGATGATCGCGTCGACATCGAGTCCGTCCGAGAAAATCAGCAGCTTCTGGCGCGGATCGCGGCCCATTTTCTTCCACCAATCGATGATCTTCTCGCCGCCCTCGATCGGCGGCGCACTGTCCGGGCGGAAGCCGGTCCAATCAGCGACCCACTCGGGCGCGTCGCGCAGAAAGGCCGCGGTGCCGAAGGCATCCGGCAGGACGATCAGCAGGTTGCCGCCGTAGAGCCTGTTCCAATCCCGCAGGATCTTGTAGGGCGCATTGCGCAACTCCTCGTCGGTGTCGGCAAGCGCAGCGGCCACCATCGGCAGCTCGTGGGCGTTCGTTCCTACCGCTTCCAAATCGGAATCCATAGCGAGCAAGACATTGCTTGTGCCCGTGAAAGCCGGGCCGATACCTTCCTTCAGCGCCTCAACGCACCACCGTTGCCACAGAAAGCTGTGGCGGCGGCGCGTGCCGAAATCTGAGATACGCAGGCCAGGCAATTCGCGCAGCCGCTCGACCTTTGCCCACATCTTGGCTTTGGCACGTGCATAAAGCACATCAAGGGTGAAGGGTCCGAGCGCCTTCATCGCCGAGCGCGAGCGCATCTCGTTGATAATCGCAAGCGCCGGGATTTCCCACATCGTCGTCTCTTTCCACGAGCCATGGAAATCGAGCACGTACTGGCCGTCCTTCTTTGACAGCTCGTATTCCGGCAGCTGGAAATGAGAAAGCCAGGCGAGGAACTCCGGCTCGAAAATCTGCGCACGGCCATAGAAACTGTTACCGGCGAGCCAGATCATCTCCTTCTTGGAGAGCCGCAGCGTGCGGGCATGATCGAGTTGAGCGCGCAGTTCTCCCTCGTCAATCTCTTCGGCGAGACGGACGCGCTTGGTGCGGTTGATAAGCGTGAATGTAGTGCTGACATCCGGATAAAGCTTCCAGATCATTTGCAGCATCAGAAGCTTGTAGAAATCCGTATCGATGAGGCTACGGACGATGGGATCAAGCTTCCAGGCGTGATTGTAAACGCGCCTTGCGATATCTGTCTTGGCCATGCTCCATCCCGTCCCAATCCGGTCGGGTGCCGCAAAAGGCCGGCACACGACGACCGGCTCGTGCGCCTTCTTATCGAAAAATCAGCGGGTAATGTCCAGCGCAAATAAAAACCCCGCCGCAGCAAGGCGGCAGGGCCACTTTCGATGATCGCCTTCGACTCAAGCCTATTGCGCCGGCTGAGACGGCGCTGGTGTGGCAGGCGTCACGGGCTCAGCGGTCGGTGCCGGCGGCTGCGTGTTCGGCGTTTCCGTGGGGACCGCACCGCCATTCTGCGTGGTTGGCGGCTCAGCCGGTGCCGGCGACTGGGACTGTATTTCCTGACCGGGCTGCTGTGGCGCTACTTTATCGGCTTCGCGGTTGCCCCAGATCTCGACTGGTATCCAAACAACGAATGCAAGAATGAGCGCAACGACCAGAACCATCAGGATGCGGGCGCCAGTGCGGCCCTGTTTCGCCTTCACCGCAGGGATCTGCTCTTCGGCATGCCGCTTTCCATCGGCGTTTTCCCAGCGCTTTTCCATCTGATGAGCCATCTTCGTCTCCCTTCGATGTCTCGCGGGCCGTATGCCGGCCCGTCTCAGAACTGTCGTTAGGAGCAACGGCTATGCGGCGGCATGGTTCCACCCCGCCTTAGTAGCCTGCCTTCCGATCCACCACGAACTCCAGCGGCTCCCCGCGCTCGTAGCGGGCAATCTGTGCCTCGACATGGCGGAAGAGCGCATTCTCTTCGGAGATTGCGGCATCATGCGGGGTTATGAAGACACGCTCCAAACCCCAGAGCGGATCGTTCGCCGGGAGCGGCTCGACCTCGAAGACATCGAGCGATGCGCCGCCGAGCACACCGCTTTCAATCGCCGCAACGATGTCGCGTTGCACCTGGCTCCTGCCACGGCCGGCATTGATGAAGACCGGCTTTCCGAGTGCGCCCTCCCGACGGAGCTTTGCAAACAGCTGCGCATCATAAAGGCCCGCCGTTTCCGGAGTTAGCGGCAGCAGGCCGACGAGGAAATCGGTCTTCGACAGGAAGGTATCGAGTTCGCTCGCATCGAAGGTTTCGATCCCATCAAGCCTTTTGCGGTTTCGCGACCAGCCAATGACGTTGAAGCCCATGACCTTAAGCTTGCGAACGGCATCCTGCCCCAATACCCCAAGTCCCATAACGCCAACGGTGATTTCGGCAGCTTCCGGCGGCGCCATCTGGCTCCAGATCCGATCGCGCTGATGCCGGTCATGTTCGCGCTGCTGGCGCAGATGCATCAGGCACTGCAGCACCACCCATTCGCTCATGCGCACCGTCAGGCTGCTGTCGACGAAGCGAACGATCGGCACGTCCGGCAACCCCGAAAGGTTCATGAAACTATCGACGCCGGCGCCGCCCGAGAAGATGACCTTCAAGTTCGGTGCGCGTTCGAACAGGTCGACATCCGGTTTCCACAGCAACGCATAGTCGATTGCGCTCAAATCGCGGTTTTTGGCCGCCGGATCGGCAAGGTTGATGCTGCCGCGATCCGGAAAGGCGGTTTTCAGAATACGGGCGATGCCTTCGGGGTTGAATTTCAAATCGATGAGAACGGGAGGTCTTGCGGGCATGATCTTTTTTCACTGCTGGACGGCAGGCGTCGGCACTGCCTCGATATTGAAAGCGGCTGCCATCAGCGCCTTGGTGTAGTCGTCTTTCGGCGCGCGGAAGATTTCTGCCGACGGCCCCTGCTCCACCACCTTGCCAAAACGCATGACGATGACGTCGTTGGCGAGTGCCTTGACGACCTTCAGGTCGTGGCTGATGAAGAGGTAGGCCAGATCGTGCTTCTTCTGCAGGTCGCGCAACAGATCGACGACCTGTGCTTGGACGCTCATGTCGAGCGCCGATGTCGGCTCGTCGAGCATGACGAAACGCGGCTTCAGCACCATGGCGCGGGCAATCGCGATACGCTGACGCTGGCCGCCGGAGAATTCGTGCGGATAGCGCCAGCGTGTCAGCGGGTCGAGGCCAACCTCTTCCAGCGCCCAGCAGACGCGCTGGTCCCGTTCTTCATGCGACTGCGAGCGCTCGTGGACTTTCAGCCCTTCCGCGATGATATCGCCGACCGACATGCGTGGACTGAGCGAGCCGTACGGATCCTGGAAAACGACCTGAAGCTGGTTGCGCAGCGGCCGCATCTCTGTGAACGAATAGTCCGCTATATCCTTGCCGACGAAGCTGATGCGCCCCTTGGAGGAAATCAGCCGGGTGAGCGCCAGGCCAAGCGTCGTCTTGCCCGAGCCGGATTCGCCGACAACCCCGAGCGTCTGGCCGGCGCGCAGCGAGAGATCGATGCCGTCGACGGCCTTCACATGGTCAACGACCCTGCGCATCAATCCGGCCTTGATCGGGAACCAGACCCGGATATCGGAGCCCTCCATCACCAACGGCTTGGACGGATCGGCAACAGGTGGCTCGCCGCGCGGCTCCGCGGCGAGCAGATGGCGCGTGTAGTCATGCTTCGGATTGCTGAAGACCTCTTCGACCGTGCCCGTCTCGACAATCCTGCCTTTGGTCATGACGCAGACGCGATCAGCAAATTTTCGGACAATACCGAGATCATGGGTGATGAAGAGCAGCGACATGCCATGCGCGCCTTTCAGCTTGCGCAGCAGGTCCAATATCTGTGCCTGGACCGTGACATCGAGCGCCGTCGTCGGCTCGTCGGCGATCAGCAGTTCGGGCCGGTTGGCGAGTGCCATCGCGATCATGACGCGCTGGCGCTGGCCGCCAGAGAGCTCGTGCGGATAGGCTTTCAGCCGTTTTTCCGGCTCGCGGATGCCGACTTGGTTCAAGAGTTCCAGCACCCGCGTGCGGGCCGCCTGGCCCGTCACGCCCTGGTGCAGATCGAGGATTTCGGCGATCTGCTTCTCGATCGTGTGAAGCGGATTGAGCGAGGTCATCGGTTCTTGGAAGATCATCGTGATGTCGTTGCCGCGCACCTCGCGCAGCGCCTTCTCCGATGCCTTGAGCAAATCCTTGCCCTTGAAGACGATTTCGCCGGTCGGATGGCTTGCTGCAGGATAAGGCAAAAGCCGCAGGATGGAATTTGCGGAGACGGACTTGCCCGACCCGGATTCGCCGACCAGCGCGACGACCTCGCCTTTCTTGATGTCGAAGGAGATGCGGTCGACAGCCAGCGATGTTTCACCGCTTTGATGGAAGGCGACGGAAAGATCGCGGACGGAGAGAAGAGGTTCAGGCATCTGGCTCATGCGAAGGTCTTTCTCGGATCAAACGCGTCGCGCACGGCCTCGCCGATGAAGATCAGCAGGGAAAGCATGATCGACATCGTGAAGAAGGCTGCCAGCCCCAGCCATGGCGCCTGAAGATTGGCCTTGCCCTGCGCGATCATCTCGCCGAGCGATGGCGAGCCGGGCGGCATGCCGAAGCCCAGGAAGTCGAGCGAAGTGAGCGTCGTGATCGAGCCGGACAGGATGAAGGGCAGAAACGTCAGGGTCGCCACCATGGCGTTCGGCAGCATATGGCGCCACATGATCGTCCGGTTATTGACACCGAGCGCGCGGGCGGCACGGACATATTCGAAGTTGCGGGCGCGCAGGAACTCCGCGCGCACGACACCGACGAACCCCACCCAGGAGAAAAGCAGCATGATGCCGAGCAGTACAAAAAAGCCCGGTGGCAGGATCGCGGCGATGATCAGCAAGATGTAGAGCACAGGCATCGACGACCATATCTCGATAAGGCGCTGCAGAAGCAGGTCCGTCCAACCGCCGAAATACCCTTGCACGGCGCCGGCCGTCACGCCGACAATTGCCGAGCAGATGGTCAATGCCAGGCCGAAGAGCACGGAAACGCGAAAACCGTAGATGATACGTGCCAGCACGTCGCGCGCCTGATCGTCGGTTCCAAGCCAGTTGAGATTGCCGTAGTTGCAATTGGGGTCGTTGACGCCTTGCGGATAGCCCGAGCAGCGCTCCTCCTTGCTCATCAGCCAGAACGGCGGCGTCGGCGCGGAATGCGGGATGTTGGAATTCACCGACCGATATGAATAGTGGATCGGCGGCCAGATCATCCAGCCATTGGCTTTAATCTCATCGGCGATCACATCCGAGCGGTAATCCGTTTCCGCCAGGAAGCCGCCGAACTTTTCCTCCGGATAATCCACCAGCACCGGAAACAGGATTTCACCCTTGTAGGACGCGATGATCGGCTTGTCGTTGGCGATGAATTCCGAAAACAGCGTCAGGACGAACAGCGCCATGAACAGCCAGAACGACCAGTAGCCGCGCCGGTTTGCCTTGAAATTCCGCCAGCGGCGAATGTTCGTTGGGGAAAGCAGGCCCTTGCGCGGTGGCTTGACCGGCGTGACGGGCGTCGGATTGGCAGCTGCATCCATCAGACATCCCTCCGCTCGAAATCGATACGTGGATCGATCCAGGTATAGATCAGGTCCGAGAGCAGGCTGACGAAAAGGCCGAGCAGCGAGAAGATGTAGAGCGTCGCAAAGACGATCGGGTAATCGCGGTTGACGACCGAGAGATAGCCGAGGCGGCCGAGTCCGTCGAGCGAGAAGATATTTTCGATCAGCAGCGAGCCGGTGAAGAAGGCGGAAATGAAGGCACCCGGAAAACTGGCGATGACGATCAGCATGGCATTGCGGAAGACATGACCGTAGAGCACCTGCCGCTCATTCAACCCTTTGGCGCGGGCCGTCGTGACATATTGCTTCTTGATCTCCTCGATGAAGGAATTCTTCGTCAGCAGCGTCGTCGTCGCAAAGGCGGAAAGCGAGAGCGAGATCAGCGGTAGCGTCAGGTGCCAGAAATAATCGAGCGGCTTCTGCCACCAGGCGAGCTGGTCGAAATTATCCGATACCAATCCGCGAAGCGGAAACCAGTTGTAGAACGAGCCGCCGGCGAAAAGCACGATCAAGAGGATGCCGAACAAGAAGCTCGGCACGGCGTAACCGATGATAATGGCACCGGATGTCCATACGTCGAAGGTCGAACCATCCTTCACCGCCTTGCGGATGCCGAGCGGAATGGAGATGGCATATGAGAAAATCATGATCCAGATGCCGAGCGAAACCGAAACCGGCAGCTTTTCCTTGATGAGATCGAGCACCGAGGTATTGCGGAAGAAGCTCTCGCCGAAATCGAAACGGATGTAATTCCACATCATTTCCAGAAAGCGCGTCAGTGGCGGCTTGTCGAAGCCGAACTGCTTCTCGAGCTTGGCGATCAGTTCCGGATCGAGGCCCTGGGCACCGCGGTAGCTGGAGCCGCTGTCATCAAACTGCTGTGCGAGATCGCCGCCGCCGGAAATCCTTTGGTCGGCACTATCCGCCTGACCTGTCAGCTGCGCGATGACCTGTTCAACAGGGCCACCCGGCGCAAACTGAATGACGGTAAAGGAAATTGCCATGATGCCGACAATCGTCGGTATCATCAAAAGCAGGCGTCGAAGAATGTATGCTCCCATCAGCGCTTGCCAGTCCCGCGGGCGATCACCGTCTTACGGCGTCCAAGCTTCCCCAATGCGATCTTCCTTTCAATCATTCTGTCGCGAACCTGTCCTTGATTCGCGGGTTCACTGTGAACGCTTCCCGGCCGGAATGGCAAGACGTCTTCACTTGCCGGCATTCGCCGACCACCAGACGGAGGGCATTCCAAGTGAGTATTCAGGCAGCTCGGGTGGGTGTGCGATCCCGTTCCAGTAGGCAATCCGCGAAGTTCTGGAGCCATAACTCGGAACGACGATGTGGTGGGCCAGCAGAACCCGGTCCAGCGCCTTGGTCGCGGCTACCAGATCCTCGCGATTCTTGGCAAAAATCACTTTCTTCACCAGCGCGTCGATACCGGGATCGCTGATGCCGCTATAGTTCTGTGAGCCATCGCGTTTTGCGGCATCCGAGCCCCAATACTCGGCCTGTTCGTTGCCGGGGTTCATCGACTCCCCCCATCCGCTGTAGATCATGTCGAAATCCCGCGACCGCCAGCGGTTGGTAAACTGCGAGGGCTCGATGCTGCGAACTGTCGCCTCGATGCCAATTTTCCGCAGATTTTTGGAGAAAGACAGCGCTATAGGCTCGATCGTCGGGCCGTTCAGCAATATTTCGAAGGAAAGCGCCTGGCCGGTTTGGACGCTCATCATCCGGCTGCCTTTCAGTTCGTAGCCCGCATTCTTGAGCATGCCGATCGCTGTACGGAGATTGTCGCGCAGTCTTGCCGGATCGCCGTTGACGGGGTTTTTGTAGGGCTCCGTGAAGACCTTCGGCGGAACGAGATCCTTTACTTCATTGAGAATTTCCAGCTCTCTTCCTTTCGGAAGTCCGGAAGAAGCAAGCTCGGTGCGGAAGAAGAAACTGTCGATACGGTCGTACGAGCCGTAAAAAATAGTTCGTTTCAGCTCCTCGAAATCAAAGGCGTAGTTCAGCGCTTCGCGCACGCGCTCGTCGGCGAATTTTTCCCGGCGAAGGTTGAAGATAAAGCCCACCATCACCCCGACCGTGCGCATTTCGTTTTCGACTTCCTCGCGCTTTACACGCCCGTCGGAAACGGCCGGAAAATTGTAGGCTGTTGCCCAGCGCTTTGCGGCATTTTCCCACCAGTAGTCGGTATTACCGGACCGGAAAGCCTCGAACATCACGTCACGATCCGCATAATAAGTGTATTCGATGGCGCCAAAGTTGTTCTGGCCGATGTTTACGTTCAGGTTCTTGCCCCAATAGTCGTCCCGCAATTGATAGCGGATGGTAGAGCCGGGTGCGACAGAGGCTATTTTGTAGGGGCCAGAACCCATCGGTATTTCCAGTGTCGTTCGCGAGATATCGCGCGGCTTGCCGTCCGGCCCATTCGCCTTCCACCAATGCTCAGGAACGACGACGAGCTGTCCGACGATCTGCGGCAATTCGCGATTATTCGCCTCATCGAACTGGAAGGTGACTTCGCGCTCGCCCGTTTTTTCGACGGATTTGACATGCCGGTAATAAAATTCCTGCTGCGGGTCGTTCTTCGTCGCCTGCTGGAAACTGAAGACCACGTCCTCAGGAGTCACAGGCTGACCATCCGCCCACTTTGCCTCGGCTCGAAGACGAAAAGTCGCGGAAGACATGTCGTCCGGATACTTTACCGCCTCTGCAAGCAGGCCATAACTCGACGAGACTTCATCGAGCGCAGTCGTCATCAGCGTTTCGAAAACGAGAGCTAGTCCGGCGCCTGCCTCTCCCTTAGCTAGAAGGGGATTGAGCGTATCGAAGCTGCCTTCGTCGGATAGACGAAGGGTTCCGCCCTTCGGCGCCTGCGGATTGACATAGTCGTAATGGGCAAAGCCGGACGGATGCTTCAGGTCGCCCACGGTGGAGATACCGGTCCGCCATCCATCCGCATCCTGCGCGCCGGCACTCCATGCAAACAGTGCGGAACCCAAGGCGCATAAAACAAGCTTCGCCCTCAACGATACCATTCACCAAACCCCATGTTATTTTAGCTTTCACCGAGAAGAGAATACGGGAAATAGGGGCAAAAAACAGGAGAGTGTGCAGTTTTCGGCCATCTCGCGATGTTTTGACCGGATGGGAGCCGTCAGGGCGCGGCTTGCTCAAGCCGCCTTCGCAGTATGCCGGGCAGTTCCGAGACGAGCTGCGGATCGCCGCTCCACGAATGCCACCCCGACCCTGCTGGCAAAACATCGATTCACCAAAATTGCTTTTCACGGTAGATTCGACGCAAATCACTCCGGCAGACATTCAGGATACCGCATGACATTCCGCCTCGCTCCGCCTTTCCAGACAGTCGGCAGACTCGCTTTGGCGGGTATCATCGGTGCAAGCCTGATTGCGGGCGATGCGGCAGCACAGCAGAAACAGCCGAGTCCCGGCAGCGCCAAAGCGCTCTTCGGTTCGGCTTCCCTGCCCGCACAGGGCCCGGCCCAACCGATCGGCTTTTATTCGAAGGGGTGCATGCTGGGCGGCGTCGCCTTGCCCGTGGATGGTCCGACATGGCAGACGATGCGCCTTTCCCGAAACCGCCGTTGGGGCGATCCGGCTATGATTGCATTGCTTGAGCAATTGTCCCGCGATGCGCAACAGAAGATCGGCTGGCCGGGGCTGCTGGTCGGCGATATTGCCCAACCACGCGGCGGGCCGATGTTCAACGGCCACGCCTCGCATCAGATCGGCCTCGATGCCGACGTCTGGCTGACGCCGATGCCTTCACGTCGGATGACAGCGCAGGAGCGCGAAGATCTTCCCTTCACCACGACGCTGCAGAAGGGGAAGTTCCTGACAATCGACCCTAAGGTCTGGACGCAATCCCATGCCAAACTGTTGATGCTTGCGGCAAGCTATCCCGAGGTGGAGCGCATTTTCGTCAACCCCGCAATCAAGAAAAAGATGTGCGATACGTGGACGGGGGACCGCACGAACCTCGGCAAGCTGCGCCCGATATACGGCCACGATTCGCATTTCCACATTCGTATGAAATGCCCGCCAGGCGCTGCGGCCTGCAAGCCGCAGGCGCCAATTACTGACGGCGATGGCTGCGGCAAGTCGCTGGCCTGGTGGTTCACCAAGGAGCCGTGGGCCGCACCGAAGCCCAATGCCCGGCCACCTAAGCCCCCGCGCGAAATGATGGTGTCCGATCTTCCGAAATCTTGCGCCGCCGTTCTGGATGCGCCGGCTGCTGCATCCATGGCGGCGACTGATGGTGGCTCGGCTGCAACCGCCCTGACAGCAGCACCGGCCGTACCGGCAGCAGACGGAGACCTTCTTCCTGCCGTGGGCCCTGTTCCCACCGACAAGCCCTTGGTGCAATGAGAGTGGAAATGCTTGTTTTTCAGATCGTGGGCTTGGTATAGAAGCGGCCAAATCGATTGAATTCATGGGATGGAGGTTCTTTTTCATGGCCGGCGGCAAATGCCTCGCATTGATTGCGCATGACCAGAAGAAGAATGAGATGGCGGAATTTGCCCGCCGCAACAAAGACCCGCTTTCCAAATGGAAGATCGTGGCAACCGGAACAACCGGCGGCCGCGTCCTCGATGCGGTGCCCGAGCTCGATGTCACTCGGCTGAAGAGCGGGCCGCTTGGCGGCGATCAGCAGATCGGCGCATTGATTTCGACCGGTGAATTTTTTGTCGATCCATTGACGCCGATGCCGCATGATGTTGACGTGAAGGCATTGATGCGGCTTGCGATCGTTTACGATATTCCAATGGCGCTGAACGAAGCGACCGCCGAAAAGCTCATCCCGACTCTGCACGCCTAGACACGGAACCGGCTATGTCCATGCCCAACACCAGCAATGCCCACCTGCCTTTTCCGATCCTGATTGGCGATATCGGCGGAACGAATGCGCGCTTCTCCATTCTAGGGGACGCCTCGGCCGAGGCCGTCAATTTCCCGAACGTTCGCACAGCCGATTTCGGAACCATCGATGAAGCGATCCTGGAGGGCGTTTTTGCAAAGACGGACATGCGCCCGCGTGCGGCTATTCTCGCCGTTGCCGGCCCGATCAACGGCGATGAAATTCCGCTGACCAATTGCGACTGGATCGTCCGTCCTTATACGATGCTTGAACGTCTCGGCATCGAGGACGTGGTTGTCATCAACGACTTCGAGGCGCAGGCACTGGCGATTTCCGCCCTCGGTGAGAACGATCGCGAGCGCATTGGCGCCGCATCCGGAGAGCTTGTCGCTTCCCGTGTTGTGCTCGGTCCCGGAACCGGCCTCGGCGTTGGCGGGCTCGTGCGTGCGCAAGGCTCGTGGATTCCCGTGCCGGGCGAAGGCGGCCATGTCGATCTCGGACCACGCAGCAAGCGCGACCTGGCAATCTTCCCATATATCGAGACTATCGAGGGCCGCGTCGCAGCCGAGCAGATCCTTTGCGGACGCGGTATCGTCAATCTCTACCGCGCGATATGCAAGGCGGACGGGATTGTTTCCAAATACCACGATCCAGCCGATATCACCTCTCATGCGCTTGCTGGAACCGACAAGACCGCCGTGGAGACCATCTCGCTTTTTTCAACTTACCTTGGCCGGCTCGCGGGCGATCTGGCGATGATCTTCATGGCCAAGGGCGGCGTCTATCTTTCAGGCGGCATCTCGCAGAAGATCCTGCCGGCATTGAGGAGGTCGGAATTCCGCGCCGCGTTCGAGGACAAAGCGCCGCACTCGCACTGGCTGAGGGCGATTCCGACTTATGTGGTGACTCACCCGCTTGCAGCCCTTGCTGGGCTTTCCTTCTATGCCCGCCAGCCCGCAAGCTTCGGCGTCTCAACCGAGGGCCGCCGCTGGCGCCGATAGTGCCGCTCTAGCCAAAAGCGCGCCAACTCTTTATAGAGCCGCCCCAAGCGCGCGGCTCATCTGGCGCACGTAGTCCGAGACAGGAAGCTTTATTTTTGGAATCGTCCGCGAACAAGAAGCGCACCGTCAGCAGCGATACCATCACCGGCGTCTTGAAGCGCATCATCGCCGAAAACGGCCGTGATCATATTGGGGGCTATGCTTTCGCGATCAGCTGCCTCGTTGTTGTCGCACTTTCGACTGCGTTCACCGCCTGGATCATGAAGGTCATCATTGACGAAGCCTTCGCCAATCGCCGTGCGGACATGGTCTGGATCATTTGTCTTGCGATCTTCATCGCATTCGTACTGCGTGGCTTTGCGAGCTACGGCCAAGCGGTGGCTCTATCTAGAATCGGAAACAACATCGTGGCGCGCTACCAGCGGCGCCTTTATGCCCACCTGATGACGCTCTCCGTCGGCTTCTACAACGAAGCCCGTTCGGCACACATCGCAGCGCAAGTCAGCCAGAATGTCGGCGGCATCCGCGATGTCATGAATCTGACCATCACGTCGACTGCGCGAGACCTGCTCACGTTCATCGCGCTGCTCGGCGTGATGGTTTTTCAGGATCCGCTGCTAAGCCTTGCAGTCTTCATCCTGGCTCCGCCACTCCTGTACGGCTTGCGATATCTTTCTAAGCGTCTGCGTCAGGTGACCAGGGAAGCGATTCATCTCAACAGCCACGTCTTGGGCGCAATGCAGGAAACGATCCAGGGAATTGCGATCGTCAAAGCCTTCACGATGGAAGGCGAACTGGTACGTAAGCTCAACAAGCTTGTCGGGGCTGCGGAAAACCGCGCAAATCGGATCGCGCGCCTCTCGGAGCGCAATGCGCCGATGACGGAGACCTTCGCCGGTTTCGCCGTCGCCAGCATCCTTGCCTATGCCGCTTACCGTTCGATCTATCATAACGTGCCGCCGGGCGCATTCTTCTCCTTCGTAACGGCATTGCTGCTCGCCTACGATCCCGCCCGCCGCCTTGCAAGACTGCAGGTTCAGCTGGAGCGCGCCGTCGTCAATGCCCGCATGATCTACGAACTACTCGACATGGAGCCGCGTCAGCGCGATCTTCCTGATGCCAAGCCGTTGAACGTGACGAAAGCCCGCATCGAATTCCGTAGCGTATCCTTTGCTTACAGTGCCGATCCGATCCTCAACGACGTGAGTTTTGTTGCAGAGGGCGGCAAGACGACGGCGCTTGTCGGCCCTTCCGGTGCCGGCAAATCAACGGTCATCAATCTCATACCGCGCTTCTTCGACCCGAAGAGCGGGCAGATTTTCATCGATGGCCAGGATATTGCACACGTCACCAAACAGTCGCTTCGCCAGCAACTCGCCTATGTGTCGCAGCAGCCGTATCTCTTCGAAGGCACGATCCGCGAAAACATTCGTTATGGGCGGCCGGAAGCGACGGACGCCGAGGTGGAAGAGGCCGCCCGCCTTGCCTACGCCCATGAATTCATCCTCGCGCAACCCGACGGCTACGACACACCTGTCGGCGAAAACGGCGTGACGCTTTCAGGCGGCCAGCGCCAGCGACTGTCGATCGCCCGGGCGCTCGTCCGGAAAGCGCCGATCTTGCTTCTCGACGAAGCTACATCGGCACTCGATACGGAATCGGAAGCGGCCGTGCAGAGGGCGCTCGATGAAGCGATGACCGGCCGCACCGTCGTCGTCATCGCCCATCGTCTTTCGACGGTCGTACGTGCCGACAAGATGGTCGTGATGCAACAGGGCCGTGTCGTCGAAGAAGGCAATCACGAGACGCTTGCGAAGCGCAACGACGGACTTTACGCTCGCCTCAACAATCTTCAGCGGCCCGCCGCCTCGGATTCTTTTTGACACGGATTATGAGCTGACATGAGCGATGCTGCGATGAAGCTGGTGGTGATTGGGGCAGCGGGTCGCATGGGACAAACGCTGATCCGGCTTATCGATTCCATGGAAGGTGTCACGCTTCATGCGGCCGTGGCCCGGCCCGGCTCGCCATTCGTTGGCAAGGATGCAGGCGAAATCGCGGGCCTTGGACCAAACGGCGTCACCATTGGGGACGACCCTCTCGCGGCCTTTCTTCATGCCGACGGCGTCCTGGATTTTACAACGCCCGGGACGACAACCGAATTTGCTGCGCTGGCCGCTCAGGCGCGCATCGTCCATGTCATCGGCACCACCGGGTGTTCGGATGCGGATAATGCCAAGATCGCGGCAGCAGCGCGTCATGCGCGTATCGTGAAATCGGGCAATATGAGCCTTGGCGTGAACCTTCTCAGCGTTTTCGTGGAGCAGGCTGCTCGAGCGCTCGATGCTGCCGATTGGGATATCGAAATCCTCGAAATGCACCACAGGCGCAAGGTCGATGCGCCGTCGGGCACCGCACTGCTTCTGGGAGAAGCTGCCGCCAAAGGCCGGAATATCGACCTGTCGTCGCAATCGGTCCGCGTCCGCGACGGCCATACCGGCGCGCGCGAGACGGGTACGGTCGGTTTTGCGACGCTGCGCGGCGGTTCGGTAATCGGCGAACACTCCGTTCTCTTCGCCGGAGAAGGCGAGATTGTATCGATGTCGCACAGCGCCGCTGACCGCTCGATCTTCGCGCGCGGCGCCATCAAGGCGGCGCTCTGGGCACGCGACAAGAAGCCCGGCTTTTACTCCATGCTCGACGTGCTCGGGCTCTCCTCACATTGATCTCATTACGGAGGCATATTCCATGAGCGGCACCCTCGTCCTCGTTCGCCACGGCCAGAGCGACTGGAACCTGAAAAATCTCTTCACCGGCTGGAAGGATCCGGACCTCACGGAACTCGGTATCGAAGAGGCCAATACCGGAGGGCAGGCGCTTGCCGACTACGGCATAAAATTCGATATCGCCTTCACGTCGGCGCTCGTGCGCGCGCAGCGCACGCTGACGCTCATTCTCGACAAAATCGGCCAGCCGGACCTCAAGACGATCCGCGACCAGGCACTGAACGAGCGCGACTACGGTGACCTGTCGGGCCTCAACAAGGACGATGCCCGCGCCAAATGGGGCGAGGAGCAGGTTCATATCTGGCGGCGTTCCTACGACGTCCCGCCTCCTGGCGGCGAAAGTTTGCGCGACACCGGCGCGCGCGTCTGGCCTTACTATCTCACCGAGATTTTGCCACGCGTACTACGCGGTGAAAAAGTGCTCGTCGCTGCCCACGGCAACTCGCTGCGTTCGCTGGTCATGGTGCTGGACCGCCTGACCAAGGAACAGATCCTGGCACTCAACCTCGCGACCGGCGTTCCCATGGTTTACAAGCTCAATGCCGACTCCACCGTCGCTTCCAAGGAAGTGCTCGGCGATATGTCCGGGGCGCATTAAGCCTTCGACATCTCATTCAAAAGCCGGGCTCGCTGCCCGGCTTTTTCAATTCAATTCTCTATCGTGAACTGCACCCTGTCGGCTGCAAAGCGGCTGATCGAATACTGAACCGGCACGCCGTCAAGATCGGTATTCATTGCCTTGGCGATGAGCAGGATGGCGCCCGGCGTCAATTCGAGCGTGCTGATGTCGTGTGAATCGGCGTGAGCGGCGGTAATCTCGGTCGTTGCGCGGACGTAATCCGGCAGGCCGAGTTCGGCAAAGGCCTTGGTGATCGATTCCGTCTTGCGATAGACTTCGTCGATACCGGCAAACCGGTCGGCCGGAAACCATGTCGTTGCGCAAGATACCGGCCGCTTGTCGGCCAGACGCAATGTTTCGAGACGGATCACCGCCGTCCCCGGCCTCAGCCTCAGCCAGCGCGCAACGTCGGCATCAGCCCTCTCTTCCGCATGGTCGAGTAGCAGGCCGCGCATCTCGCGCGCCTGAGCGCCAATACCGGCGGTGAAGCGCGTACGCCGCGTGATCGGGAAATTCAGCCTCTCCTTCCGCTCGATCAGGGTGCCGCGGCCCTGCACCGCGCGCACGATGCCTTCCTGAGCAAGGGCGGCAAGCGCGCTTCTGACCGTGTGACGATTGACGCCGAATTGCAGCGCCAGGTTAGTTTCCGGCGGCACCATGCCGGTCTCGTCATAAGCGCCGGCACTGATTGCGTCGCGAATACGGTCCGCGATCTGGCGCCATAGCGCCACGCCCGTTTGTCTCTGTAGCTGGTTCAGCCCGGCCATTTTTTCCCGCCCTGCACTTTCACTTGAGTGATGTCACACGCTTGTCACGTCCTCACCTTAAGGCTACAAATACCTTGTATGGTTGTCTATATCAATAGACATTTAAAGGAACGGCGATGACATCAGCGAAACAGAAGAGCCTTGCGACCCTGCCAGAGATTGACCGCAAGCGCGTTGCCGATCTTCTCGCGCGGGCTGAACGGCACGAACTCGTTGAAGCCTTTGACGCTCTCATTGAAAAGCCAGCGGTTCAACCGGTGCGCGGGCCGGAAACCGGTCTCGTGATGGTGCGCGGCCGCATCGGCGGCGGCGGCGCCCCCTTCAATCTCGGCGAGGTCACGGTTACGCGCGCAACAATACGGCTTGGTTCCGGTGCCGTGGGTCATGCACAGGCGCTCGGTACCGACCGCGAAAAGGCAAGGCTTGCCGCGATCTTCGACGCACTGTGGCAGGACGATGGGATGAAGGATTTCGTCGAGGAGAAGCTGCTTTCGCCGATCACGGCGCGAATCGCTGGGGTCGATCGGCGCAAGGCGGACGAGACGGCGGCGACACGGGTCGATTTCTTCACCATGGTGCGCGGAGACGACTGATGAGCATCAAGACAGAAGCCCTGACGGGTGGTTTTGCCGAACCGGTCTTCCACGCCCAAAGCGTCTTCAAGACCATGATGGATGGCATGGCGCGCCCTGGCACGATCCAGACCGTCGCGCCCGAAGTCGCGCCACCTGCGCCACTTGGCATAGCGGCAGGCGCAATTGCGCTCACGCTGTGCGACCATGATACACCGGTCTGGCTATCTTCCGGGCTTGCAAAATCCGCAACGCTCGATTGGCTCGGCTTTCACACCGGCGCGCCCGTGGCGCCGGAAAAGGCTGAAGCCCGCTTTGCCTTTATTGAGCACGGCGTGACGCTTTCCTCGTTCGGACTCTTTGCCTTAGGCACGCAGGAATATCCTGATCGCTCGACGACGCTGATCGTCGAACTTGCAGGACTCGAAGGCGGCCGCCGGCTGGCCTTGACAGGCCCCGGCATTCAAAGCGTGAACGAGATTGCGCCTATCGGCCTGCCGGAGACGTTCCTGCGGCTCTGGACGGAAAACCGCGCCCTCTTTCCGCGTGGCATCGACCTCGTGCTGACGGCAGGCAGCCGTTTCCTTTGCTTGCCGCGCACCACCAAGATCATCGCAACGGAGATGTGAGCCATGTATGTTGCCGTCAAAGGGGGTGAGGCTGCCATCGAGAATGCCCATCGCCTGCTTGCCGACCGCCGTCGCGGCGACCGCTCGCTGCCTGCGATCGGCATCGACCAGATCGTCGCACAGCTGGCTCTTGCCGTCGACCGTGTCATGGCGGAAGCCTCGCTCTACGACCGCAGGCTCGCCGCACTTGCCGTCCGTCAATCGCGCGGCGACATGATCGAGGCAATTTTCCTGCTGCGCGCCTATCGCACGACGCTGCCACGCTTCGGCTATTCCAAACCGCTCGACACCGCGGCGATGAAGATCGAGCGCCGCGTTTCGGCGACCTACAAGGATTTGCCTGGCGGCCAGCTTCTCGGTCCGACCTTCGACTACACGCACCGACTGCTCGATCCTTCGCTGCTTTCCGACGAGATTGTTGAAGAACCGGCGCAACGTCCGGCTGAAGCCGGCCGCATCATGCGCGTGTCGGAGATCCTTGGCCAGGAGGGGCTGATCGAGGCCGACGGCGATATGCCGGAGGACCACGTGATCGGTGACCTTACCCGTGAACCGATGGAGTTTCCCATGAGCCGCGACCTTCGCCTGCAGGCGCTCGCCCGCGGCGATGAGGGCTTCCTCCTGGCACTCGGCTACTCAACGCAACGGGGCTACGGCCGCAATCATCCCTTCACGGGGGAAATTCGCATCGGCGAGGTCGACGTGGAATTTTACGTTCCCGAACTCGGCTTTGCCGTGTCGCTCGGCGTGATCCAATTGACGGAATGCCAGATGGTCAATCAGTTCAAGGGTTCGGCCAAGGCACCGCCGCAGTTCACACGAGGCTACGGCCTCGTCTTCGGTCAAAGCGAACGGAAGGCGATGTCGATGTCGCTGGTCGATCGCGCGCTACGCGCGGAAGAGCTCGGGGAAGACATCACGGCGCCGGCACAGGATGAGGAATTCGTCATTTCTCACTCCGACAATGTCCAGGCGACCGGCTTCGTCGAGCATCTGAAATTGCCGCACTACGTGGATTTCCAGGCCGAACTGGACCTTGTCCGCCGCATGCGCCGCGACTTCGAAACGAACCGTGCCGGCGGCGACACCATCAAGGAGGCGGCCGAATGAGCGATCTTGCCAACTACAACTACGCCTATCTCGACGAGCAGACCAAGCGGATGATCCGTCGCGCCATCTTGAAGGCGATCGCGATTCCCGGTTATCAGGTGCCTTTTGCTTCGCGCGAAATGCCCATGCCCTATGGTTGGGGCACCGGTGGGGTGCAGGTGACCGCTTCGATCATTGGGCCGGACGACGTGCTCAAGGTCATCGACCAGGGCGCCGACGACACCACAAACGCTGTCTCCATCCGCGCCTTCTTCCAGAAGGTCGCAAACGTCGCGGTGACCACCCACACCAAAGATGCGACGATCATCCAGACCCGCCACCGCATCCCGGAAGAAACGCTCGGAGCCAACCAAGTGCTCGTCTACCAAGTGCCGATCCCCGAACCGCTCCGCTTCCTCGAGCCACGCGAAACCGAAACGCGAAAGATGCATGCGCTAGAAGAATACGGCCTGATGCATGTGAAACTCTATGAGGACATCGCCCATAACGGCCGCATCTCCAAGACCTATGCCTATCCGGTGAAGGTCGCCGGCCGCTACGTGATGGATCCTTCGCCTACGCCGAAATTCGACAATCCGAAAATGCATCTGTCGGGCGCGCTTCAGCTCTTCGGGGCCGGCCGCGAGAAACGGATCTATGCCGTGCCGCCCTATACGGAAGTCGTCAGCCTCGATTTCGAAGACTACCCTTTCGAAATCCAACGCTTCGGCAAACCCTGCGCTCTTTGCGGCGCGGAGGATGTCTATCTCGACGAAGTGATCCTTGACGACAAGGGCGGCCGGATGTTCGTCTGCTCCGATACCGACCATTGCGAACACCGTCGCGAGAAGGGACATGCAGGCGAGATGCTTGCGCCGAAGGAGGCTGCGGAGTGACCGACACCCCTCTCCTCAAAGTCAACGACGTTTCGAAATTCTATGGCAATCGTATCGGCTGCCGGAATGCCTCTTTCGAGCTCTGGCCGGGCGAAGTGCTGGCCGTCGTCGGCGAGTCCGGTTCCGGCAAAACGACCCTACTCAATTGTATCTCGACGCGCCTCATGCCGACCACCGGCAGCGTCGAGTATCAAATGCGCGACGGAAACTATCGCGATCTCTACCGCATGAACGAGGCGGAGCGTCGCTTCCTTATGCGCACCGATTGGGGTTTCGTGCACCAGAATCCGGCCGAGGGCCTGCGCATGACGGTGTCGGCCGGCGCCAATGTCGGCGAACGGCTGATGGCGATCGGCGACCGGCACTATGGCAAAATCCGGTCGACTGCCATCGACTGGCTGGAGCGTGTCGAAATCGACGCCGGCCGCATCGATGACCAGCCCCGCGCTTTTTCGGGCGGCATGCGCCAGCGCCTGCAGATCGCTCGCAATCTTGTCACCAGCCCGCGGCTCGTCTTCATGGACGAACCGACCGGCGGCCTCGACGTCTCGGTTCAGGCGCGCCTGCTCGATCTGGTTCGCAGTCTCGTCAATGATCTCGGTCTTTCGGGCATCATCGTCACGCACGACCTCGCCGTCGCGCGTCTGCTCTCGCATCGCATGATGGTGATGAAGGATGGCTATGTCATTGAGCACGGTCTGACCGATCGCGTGCTCGATGACCCGCGCGAGCCCTACACGCAATTGCTCGTCTCATCGATCCTGCAGGTCTGAAAGGCAACAATCATGGCAACCCCCCTCGTCGTTTCCGAAGTCTCGAAGAGCTTCACCATGCATTTGCGCGATGGCATCAAGCTGCCGGTCATTGCCGATGTCGCCTTCTCCGTCGCTGCCACCGAATGCGTCGTGCTTGGCGGCCCTTCGGGCATCGGCAAGAGTTCCCTGCTCAAGATGATTTACGGCAACTACGCCGTCGACACCGGACAGATCCTGATCAGCCACAAGGGCCGGGTTGTCGATCTTGCCGCTGCGGACCCACGCACCGTTATCGATGTCCGCCGTCATACGCTCGGCTATGTCAGCCAGTTCCTGCGCACCGTGCCGCGCGTTGCCGCGATCGATGTCGTTGCCGAACCATTGGTTGCTCGCGGAGAGGCCGCAGCCGGCGCGCGCGAGAAAGCGGCAGCACTGCTTGAAAAGCTAAATCTTCCCGAAGCGTTATGGCAACTGCCGCCTGCGACTTTCTCGGGTGGTGAGCAGCAGCGCGTCAACATCGCTCGCGGTTTTATCACAGAGCATACGGTGCTGCTGCTCGATGAGCCGACCGCTTCTCTCGATGCAACAAATCGCGCCGTTGTCGTGAGCATGATCGCGGAGAAGAAAAAGGCGGGTGTTGCCCTTCTCGGCATATTCCATGACGAGGAGGTGCGAGAGGCGGTCGCCGATCGCATCCTCGACGTCCAGCAGTTTTCGCCGCGAAAGGCGGTTGCAGCATGAGCCGGAAGCTTGGCGAAACGCCCTATATTCATGAGACTGCCTCCGTCAGCGATGTCACGCTTGGCCGTTATACGGAAGTGTCCGAACGCTGCCGGATCAGCGAAGTCGAATTCGGCGACTATTCTTACATCATGCAGGACGGCTCCATCTGGTGCGCGACGATCGGCAAGTTCGTAAATATTGCCGCCGCCGTTCGCATCAACGCGACCAACCATCCGACATGGCGTGCGACGTTGCATCACTTCACCTATCGCGCTGCGGACTACTGGCCGGATGCGAATATGGAGGCGGAATTCTTCGAATGGCGACGCTCCAACCGCGTCGTCATCGGCCATGACGTCTGGATCGGCCACGGGGCCACCATCCTGCCCGGCGTCACCGTCGGCAACGGTTCGGTGGTCGGTGCCGGCGCAGTCGTCTCGAACGATGTCGCACCCTACACGATCGTCGGCGGCGTTCCCGCAAAGCTTATCCGTGAACGCTTCCCCAAGGAAATCGGTGAGCGGATGGACAAACTTGCCTGGTGGGACTGGGAGCATTCAAGGTTGCGCGCAGCGCTCGAGGATTTCCGGGCGCTGTCGGCCGAAGACTTCCTTTGCCGGCATGATGGCTAAAGCTCTGTTCACGACGGCGCAGGCAAGACCTGCTGAAAGTTCTATGTCGCCGCTTGATCATCATTCTGTCACGGAAATCTTTTAGCCGGGGAGCTTGCTTGCAGTCCGTCGTCAAATCGCTGACATTGCGGCTCTGCTCTACCATTTTTTTCAGGACAAGAATTTTGCGCTACGCCCTTTATTTCACGCCGCCAAAGAACGATCCCCTGACTGGCACTGCCTCCATCTGGCTTGGGCGCGACGCATTTGCGGGCGAAACTTATCCGGCTCCCGAGGAAGATGGGATGCCGGCTGCAGAGCAGTTCGAGCTGACAGCCGATCCGCGCCGTTACGGCTTTCATGCGACGATAAAGGCGCCTTTTGCGCTTGCCTCTTCGGTCACCGAGAGAGACTTGATGACTGTGGTCGAGGATTTCACCGGCCGTACACCGGCATTCGAAATCCCTGAACTTGTCCTCGGGCAGATCGGCCGCTTCTTTGCGCTCGTTCCAGGTTTTCTGCATGCGCCGCTTCAGGATTTCGCGGCAAGCGTGGTAAAGTCCTTCGAGCCGTTTCGCGCAGCGCTTTGCGAGGCCGATATTGCAAGGCGAAAGCCTGAAAAATTGACGGAAAGCCAGCGCGCCAACCTTATGCGCTGGGGTTATCCCTATGTGATGGAGGATTTCGGTTTCCACATGACGCTGACCGGCCAGGTGCCGGAAGAGCGCTCAGCACTGATGAAATCGATCCTGGAGAAGCGTTTTGCCGCCTTCATCGGCCGGCCGCTTTCCATTTCCGGCCTCGCGGTATTCATAGAAGAAGAGCGCGGCGAGCCGTTCAAGATTTATTCCTGGCTGCCGCTTGCTGGCGCCAAACCCTGAGAGATCCGCAGATGACTACAGAGACAGTCCTTTCCAACGCCCGCATCGTTCTTGAAGACGAGATCGTCAATGGCTCGCTTTTGATCCGCGACGGCAGGATTGCCGATATCTCAGAGGGCAATTCGGCAATCGGAGAGGATTTCGAAGGCGATTACCTCATCCCCGGCCTCGTCGAACTCCATACCGACCATCTGGAAGGCCACTATTCGCCTCGCCCGGGCCTGCGCTGGAACAAGACGGCGGCCATCCAGGCCCATGACGCCCAGATCGTCACCTCCGGCATCACCACCGTTTTCGACTGCCTGCGCATGGGCGCGGACGAGGACGGTGGCTTTGAACACGGCGAAATGCGCGAGATGGCTGACGCCATCCAGAAGGCCGAGCAGGAAGGCCGGCTTCGCGCGGAACACCTGATCCACCTGCGCTGCGAAGTCTCGGCCGACAACGTGCTGGCGCATTTCGCGGACTTCGAGGACGATCCCTATGTCCGCCTTGTTTCGCTGATGGACCACGCGCCGGGCCAGCGTCAGTTCCAGACGATGGATCAGTACGTCTTCTACTATCAGAAGAAGCGCGGCCTTTCGGACGAGGAGTTCGCGCGCTTCATCGAAAAGCGCCTCGGCGAATCCGCTCGCAATTCGACGCCGCACCGCACCGCGATCGCCAAGGTCTGCAAGGAGCGTGGTATCACCGTTGCTAGCCACGACGATGCGACACTTGCCCATGTCGACGAGGCGATTGAAAACGGCGTGCGCCTTGCGGAGTTTCCAACGAGCTTCGACGCCGCCAAGGCATCGCACGCGCATGGAATGAGCGTACTGATGGGCGCTCCCAATGTCGTGCGCGGCAAGTCTCACTCAGGCAACATCGCCGCTCGCGATCTTGCAGAGCGCGGCGTCCTCGACGTGCTCTCTTCCGATTACGTGCCACTCAGCCTGCTCTACGCACCCTTCATTCTTGCCGACGAGGTGGAGACCATTTCGTTGTCCAAGGCCATCGCGATGGTGACCGCCACGCCCGCGCGCACCGTCAGCCTCAATGATCGCGGTCGAATCGACACCGGCCTCCGTGCCGATCTTGTCCGCGTCTTCCGCGACGAGGGCGTGCCGGTGACACGATCCGTCTGGCGCGAAGGGCGCCGGGTCGCATGATCCCCTCGCACGAGCCACACTTGGTACCCGGCACAGAGCGAGGCATCATGGTCGTTGTCGTCGGCCCGAGCGGCGCCGGCAAGGACACGCTGATAAACCTGGCGGCAAAGCATTTTGCCGGCCGTCCCGACGTGCATTTCGTCCGCCGCGTCATCACACGGGACCGCGATGCCGGCGGCGAAGATCATCTGTCCGTTTCCGACGGAGGCTTTGTCTCTATGGAGCAATCCGGCAACTTCGCCGTATGGTGGGAAGCGCATGGCCTGAAATACGGCATTCCAGCAGAAGTTTCCGTCGCGCTCGCCAAGGGCCATATGGTAATCGCCAACGGCTCACGCTCGGCACTCCATCTCTTCCATGCCGTTTTTCCCCGCCTCAAGGTCATCAACGTGACCGCACGCCCGGAAGTGCTGGCAGGCCGCCTCGAAGCGCGCGGCCGCGAGACGCACGAAGACATTATGGCCCGCCTCGCCCGCGGCCCGCTGACCGTACGCGGCGACTACGACGTCACCGAACTAGACAACAGTCGCTCGCTGGAGGAAGCCGGGCGCAAGATCATCGAGACGCTCAACGGCTTCCTCACAAAAGTTGGTTAGCCGGCTTCACTCTTCACGCCCCGACACGATCTCACGTTTGCCGACATGGTTCGCGGGACCGACGAGGCCTTCCTTTTCCATGCGCTCTACAAGCGATGCCGCACGGTTGTAGCCAATGCCGAGGCGGCGCTGGATGTAGGAGGTCGAGCACTTCTTGTCGCGCAGCACGACCTTGACCGCCTGATCGTAAAGCTCGTTGCCATCCTCGGATGCGATCGCGCTCTTGTCGAAGACGGCGCCCTCTTCCGGCTCGGCATCCTCCTCTTCGTCAGCCGTGACCGTCTCCAGATATTCCGGCCGGCCCTGCGTCTTTAGATGCGCGACGACCTTTTCGACTTCGAGGTCGGAGACGAACGGGCCGTGCACACGGGAAATCCTGCCGCCACCTTGCATGTGCAGCATGTCGCCCTGGCCGAGCAGCTGCTCGGCGCCTTGCTCGCCAAGGATCGTGCGGCTGTCGATCTTCGATGTGACCTGGAAGGAGATGCGCGTCGGGAAATTCGCCTTGATGGTTCCGGTGATGACATCGACCGACGGACGCTGTGTCGCCATGATGAGATGGATGCCGGCGGCGCGCGCCATCTGGGCCAGGCGCTGGATCGCGCCCTCGATCTCCTTGCCGGCGACCATCATGAGGTCGGCCATTTCATCGACGATGACGACGATATAGGGCATCGGCGTCAGGTCCATTTCCTGCTGCTCTTCGATCGGCGCACCTGTGCCCTTGTCGAAACCGGTCTGGACCATGATGTGGACCGTCTCGCCCTTTTCGCGGGCCTGCGCGACACGGCCGTTGTAGCCGTCGATGTTGCGCACGCCGAGGCGCGACATTTTGCGGTAGCGCTCCTCCATCTCGCGCACCGCCCATTTCAGCGCCATCACGGCCTTCTTCGGATCGGTGACGACCGGCGTCAATAGGTGCGGAATGCCGTCATAGACGGACAGTTCCAGCATCTTCGGATCGACCATGATGAGACGGCACTGCTCCGGTGTCATGCGATAGAGCAGTGAGAGGATCATCGTGTTGATGGCGACGGATTTGCCGGAGCCGGTGGTGCCGGCCACCAGCAGGTGCGGCATCTTCGCAAGCTCGGCGATCACCGGCTCCCCGCCGATCGTCTTGCCGAGGCCGAGCGCCAGCTTGTAGCCGCTTTTTTCGAAATCCTGGCTCTCGATCATCTCGCGGAAATAGACCGTCTCGCGCATCACGTTCGGCAATTCGATGCCGATGACATTGCGGCCGGGCACGACGGCGACACGGGCCGACAGCGCCGACATGGAGCGGGCTATATCGTCGGCAAGGCCGATGACGCGCGACGACTTCACTCCGGGTGCAGGTTCGAATTCGTAAAGCGTTACGACCGGACCCGGGCGGACATGAATGATCTCGCCCTTGATGCCGAAGTCCTCCAGCACACTTTCCAGCAGCCCGGCATTCTGCTCAAGCGTTTCCTGCGGCATGATCTCGCCAAAACGCTCCGGTGGTTCCTGCAGCAGGGAGCGCGGCGGAAACTCGTAACCGGATGGATCGATATTCGCCGGGATTGTCTTCTGCGTTACAGCCCGCGGTGCGGGCGCCAGGGGTGCAGGGGCCTGCACGCGAACCGGCATCGGCGCGATCGGCTGGGTTTTCGCGGTCACCGGTGCGGCGGCCGGTCGGGCTGCCGGAGCCACGTTCGATATCGACCTTATGGGCGCTGGAGCGGCCGTGGCCGTGGCGGGTGCGTCGGGCTTCGGCGGTCTCCCTCCCGGGCGCCATTCCATTACGCGGAAGTGTGAGATGATCGATTCCGGCGTGACCTCAACCTTCGGCAGGCAAGCAACTGGGAGGGCAATCGGGGCCGCAGTCGCTTCCTCGAAGGCCATGACTTCCCAAAAGGCGAAATCGGAAATGCCGGTCAACTCGGACGAAGCGCGATATTCCGGCTCGACCTGAATTTCGGCGACATGTTTGGGATGATCGATCTCGGGCACGGATGGACCGGCTTCCGGCAGATAGATGTCGAACGGCACGTCAACCATCATCGGGGCGCTTGGTTCGACATCAACAGCCGGCCCTTCGCTGACGATCTCCTCGCGAAACGGCGGTTCCGATTCGGCCGTCGGCCGGCGTTTACTGATCAGGTTTTCCGGCGTGCGGGTAAAACGCACGTTCGGTGCAAGCGAGAAATTACTCTGCCAAACCGGCGCTGCCGGAGCGACATTCATGTCATCGCCCGCATGCTGTACGTCTATTTCCGAGGAAAAATCACCGGCATCCGTCAAATTCGTTCTGGGAAAACGCATGCGACCCGCTACTCACTCAATTTCTGACCCAACCGGATTAGAAAATGAAGGTTAACAAGTTCCTTCCAGCCGCATCTAAACGACACACCCTCCGAACCAAAAACGCAGAACCGCCAATGAGTTAAGTCATCGAGAAAAATCTTTGAGGCCGGAAGGACGAAGCGCTCAGTGCGCTTGGTCCCAATTGGTGGCGGCGCGCGCATCCACCTTCAACGGCACGCGCATTTCAAGCGCCGGCATGGCAGCGTTTTCCATCACGGAAACAATGATCGGCATCGCCTTTTCGACGTCGGTATCCTCGACTTCGAAGATGAGTTCATCATGCACCTGCAGCAGCATGCGCACCCGATCCGCAAGGCCGGCTTCGGCGAGTGCCGGTTCGATCTTGATCATTGCCCGGCGGATGACATCGGCTGCCGAGCCCTGGATCGGTGCGTTGATCGCAGCCCGCTCGTTGAAGGCGCGCACCGAAGGATTGGAGGAGCGGATTTCCGGATAGTTGATTCGCCGCCCGAAGATCGTTTCGACATAGCCCTTGTCGCGCGCCATCTGTTTGCGGCTGTCCATATAGTCGCGAATGCCGGGGAAGCGCTCGAAATATTTCTTGATGTAGTCACCCGCTTCCGAGCGCTCGATCGAGAGCTGGTTGGCGAGGCCAAAGGCCGAAATGCCGTAGATGATGCCGAAGTTGATCGCCTTGGCGCGGCGGCGCACTTCGGCCGGCATGCCATCGACGGGAACGCCGAACATTTCGGAGGCCGTCATGGCGTGAATATCGATGCCTTCGGCAAAAGCCTGGGTCAGCTGGGGAATTTCCGCGACATGCGCGAGCACGCGCAGTTCGATCTGGCTGTAATCGGCCGAGATCAGCTTATGCCCGGGCGTGGAGATGAAAGCGGTGCGGATTTTGCGGCCTTCCAGCGTCCGCACCGGAATGTTCTGCAGGTTAGGCTCGGACGACGAAAGACGCCCTGTCGTCGTCGAAGCCAGCGAATAGGAGGTGTGGACGCGCTTCGTCTGCGGATGCACGTAACCCGGCAGCGCATCGGTATAGGTGGATTTCAGCTTAGTCAGTTGGCGCCAATCGACGATCTTGCGCGGCAGCTCGAAACCCGCAGCGGCAAGATCTTCCAGCACGCTTGCCGAAGTCGACCATTGCCCGGTCTTTGTCTTGCTGCCCCCAGCAAGCCCCAGCTTGCCGAAGAGGATGTCGCCAAGCTGCTTCGGCGAGCCGATCGTGAACTTCTCACCCGCCAGCGCATAGATTTCGTCCTCCAGGCGCGCAGCGCCTTGTGCCAGTTCCCCGGAAAGGCGGGACAGGATCTGACGGTCGACCGTGATGCCGCGTTCTTCCATGCGCGCCAGGACCGGCAGTAGCGGGCGCTCCAGACGCTCGTAGACAGCCGTCAGCTTTGCTGCGGCAAGTCGTGGCTTCAGCACCATCCAGAGCCGCAATGTCACATCGGCGTCTTCAGCAGCGTAATGCGTAGCACGGTCGATATCGACAAGGTCGAACGTCACATTCGCCCTGCCGCTTCCTGCGATATCCTTGTAGGCAATCGGCTTATGGCCGAGAAATTTCTCTGAGAGCGAGCCCATCCCGTGCGCCCCGGTGCCGGCGTCGAGCACGTAGGACATCAGCATCGTATCGTCGAAGCTCTTTGTCTCGACCCCATATCGCTTCATCAGCAGATAATCATATTTCAGGTTCTGCGCGACCTTGAGGACGGATTCGTCTTCGAGCAGCGACTTCAGCCGCGCCAGCGCGTCCCGCATCGGTATCTGATTGTCCGCAAGTCCGCCGCCAAGGAGATCGCCGACACCGTTCTTATGGCCGATCGGGAGATAGGCGGCGCGGGTCTTGACGCCCGCCGGGTCCTTGTCGTTATCGGCAATCGCCATCGAGAAACCGACCAGCTCCGCCTGCATCGCATCAAGCGAAGTGGTTTCGGTATCGAAGGCAACCAGACCGGTTGCCCGCGCATCGCCAATCCATTTGTCGAGTGTCGCGAGATCGCGGATCGTCACGTAGCTAGAATGATCAAATGGCAGCGCTGCAAAGGCTTCGGCGCGCGCCTTGGCAAGTTCGGCGGGTGCAAATCCTTTGCCGGCGGGCTTGGCCTTGACGGGAATCGGAACGGCAGCGCCCCCGACATCCGGGATGCCGCCCGCAACCGGCTCCGGTTCAACGGCATCGAGATCGGGGCCGTGCGCAGCAGTACCCCACTCGACTTTTACGTCGGCCGCCTCGATGACACTGGCATCGCAGTTACACGCCTCCGCCACACGGCGCGTCAACGTCGTGAATTGCAGCGCCTTCAGGAAGCCGATCAGCTTCGGGCCGTTCTGTACTTCGAGAACGAGGTCGTCCAGATCAAGCACCAGCGGCACATCAGATCGCAGCCGAACCAATTCGCGCGAGAGCCTGGCCTTGTCGGCATTCTCGAGAATCGCCTGGCGGCGCTTTTCCTGCTTGATCTCATGCGCGCGGTCCAGCAACGTGTCGAGATCGCCGTATTCTGCAAGAAGCTGCGCGGCGGTCTTCGGTCCGATACCGGGAATACCCGGGACATTATCGACCGAATCGCCGGTCATAGCCTGCAGGTCGATCATCTTTTCGGGCGGTACGCCCCATTTCTCGATGACGTCCGGGATGCCAATCTGCTTGTCCTTCATGCTGTCGTACATGTGGACGTTCGGCGTCACGAGCTGCATCAGATCCTTGTCGGAGGAGACGATCGTCACATCGGCGCCGGTCGCTTCCGCCTGCCGGGCATAGGTAGCGATGATATCGTCGGCCTCGAACCCCTCGGTCTCGATGCAGGGCAGGTTGAAGGCGCGCGTCGCCTCGCGGATCAGCCCGAATTGCGGTATCAGCTCATCAGGCGGTGCAGAGCGATTGGCCTTGTAGGCATCATACAAATCCTTGCGGAAGGTCTTTGCCGAGTAGTCGAAGATAACCGCAAGATGCGTCGGCGTGACGCCGACGGAGGTGTCACGCGCATCGGTCAGCAGCTTCCAGAGCATATTGCAGAAGCCAGAGACTGCGCCGACCGGCAAGCCGTCGGACTTGCGCGTCAGTGGCGGCAGGGCGTGAAACGCCCGGAAGATGAAACCTGAACCGTCGATAAGGAAAAGATGATCGCCTTTTTTCATGGCTGCATGGATAGCGTGGCGGGATGAAAACGTCCATTGCACATGCAGCTTGCGGTATTATTTATTGCTGACCCAGGCCTTCGAACTGTGGAAACGCGCGGGTTCGCTGCCGCCTGTGTGCCATACCGCCTGCTCTCATGGCGGTCGTCCTTGCCAGCTCCTACGCACTGGGGGACGGCCTTACGACTGTCTTTCGCAAAAGTGCACTTCGCGCCGGTGTTGCTGCTGGCGGGTAAGGGTCTGGGAGCTTTTTTCCGCAGCGCCTCGATCGCACGCGAAGCTTCGCTACCGAGGCTGGATTTCAGCTGCTGAACGTTTACTTCTTTCCACCTTTTTTAATATCCGTCGGCCCTTACGAGGCACTTGGCATCATTGCGCTGATCTGCGCCTTTGGAGGCATCACCAATTTGATTGCCGGATGGAACCTTGCGTTCTTCTGGAATGATCGCCGGAGGGCGCGGGAACAATGCTTCACCGAACTGTTACCAATTTGTAATTGTCGGCTCGGCCTGCTTCCCTTGAAAAACCACATTCCCGGTCACAAATCAGCTCTACCGGCGTTTGATCGCGCCGAGGGTCTGATTACCGGCTTGTCCCCCGCCGCATCAGGCTTGGACAAAGGCCTTATCCCCCTCTCCGGGCCTTTGTCCCCATTTTCAAGCCGCCATGGCCAACCTCCAGGCCATGGCGGCTTTGTTTTTTGGCGAAGATGCACATTTATGAAGCTAACGGACAAGTTTTGATCCATCGCATGCGATTTGTTGCATTGTTTCGCGTCAGTTTTTGAGCCTAACTGCAATCATGGGATTTAACAGGATGGATTCGGGAGCATACCTTGCCAGCCAGTTGGCCAAGGGTTTTGCCCGCTCGCTGCAGCAGCGTGCGGCGGGACTTGGTTTTTCTCCCGGGCAATTCCCGATCCTTCTCGAACTTTGGGCGGAAGACGGCCTCACGCAGAAGCAATTGCTCGAACGCGTCGATATCGAACAGGCGACGATGGCAAATACGCTTGCGCGTATGGCGCGCGATGGCCTCATCGAGCGCCGTCCCCATCCTTCAGACAAGCGAGCGCAACTGATCTTCCTGACGCCCAATGCGCGGGCCATCGAAGATGAAGCGGTCAAGATCGCACGTGAAGCCGATCTGGCGCTTTTCCAAGGCTTCAAGACCTTCGAACGCGAACTGATGCTGGAATATATCCGCCGCCTCCTCGAAAACGCCAAGAAAATCTGACCGACGACGCCCTACCTTGTTTCGATTTTTCTTCCTCGAAACGTCCCCGCCTTTGGTCTATCGTCCGGCCGAATCTCTAAAGGAGTCAGAAATGACAGACGTAACCCCGGTGCTTTCGCGCGCCGATCAGAACCTCGGTTCAAGCCTGGACAGATTGTTCGAGTTGCTGCGTATCAAATCGATCTCGACTGACCCGGCGTACAAAGCCGAGTGCCGCACGGCTGCCGAATGGCTGGTCGCCTATTTGAAGACACTGGGTTTCGAAGCTTCCGTTCGCGATACTCCCGGACACCCCATGGTCGTCGCGCATCATGCCGGTGCCAGCGCGGATGTGCCGCACGTGCTGTTCTACGGCCACTACGACGTTCAACCGATCGATCCAATCGAGCTTTGGGAAAACGATCCCTTCGAACCCGCCGTCAAGGACATCGGCAATGGCCGCAAGATCCTGACTGGCCGCGGCACCTCCGACGACAAGGGCCAGCTCATGACCTTCGTCGAAGCTTGCCGGGCCTATAAAGAGGTCAACGGCGCGCTTCCTTGCCGCATCACCATCCTTTTCGAGGGCGAAGAGGAATCCGGCTCGCCGTCGCTCAAGCCCTTTCTGGAGGCAAATGCGGCAGAACTGAAGGCTGACTATGCGCTTGTCTGCGATACCGGCATGTGGGACCGCGAGACCCCGGCGATTGCTGCTGCCCTTCGCGGCCTTGTCGGTGAAGAAGTCGTCGTTACGGCGGCCGACCGCGATCTGCATTCCGGGCTTTTCGGCGGCGCGGCAGCGAATCCGATCCATGTCCTTACAACAGCGCTTGCCGGTCTCCACGACGAAACCGGCCGCATAACTCTCGAGAATTTCTATGAGGGCGTCGAGGAAACGCCTGCAAACGTCAAGGCGTCATGGGAAAAGCTCGGCCAGACCGCTGAGGACTTACTGGGCCAAGTCGGCCTTTCGGTGCCGTCGGGTGAAAAAGGCCGCTCCGTTCTGGAACTCACCTGGGCGCGCCCCACGGCTGAAGTAAACGGCATATGGGGCGGCTATACCGGCGAAGGTTTCAAGACAGTGATTGCCGCCAAGGCGTCGGCCAAGGTTTCCTTCCGCCTCGTCGGCAAACAGGATCCGGCAAAGATTCGAGAGACGTTCCGAAACTATGTCCGCTCGAAGATTCCCGCCGATTGCTCGGTCGAGTTCCATCCCCATGGCGCTTCGCCGGCAATTCACCTTGCCTATGATTCTCCAGTAATCACGAAGGCGAAGAACGCGCTTTCCGACGAATGGCCCAAGCCCGCCGTCGTTATCGGCATGGGCGGCTCGATCCCGATCGTCGGCGATTTCCAGAGAATGCTCGGCATGGAATCGCTGCTCGTCGGCTTCGGCCTCGCAGATGACCGGATCCATTCGCCCAACGAGAAATACGAACTCGCCTCCTACCACAAGGGCATCCGCTCCTGGGTGCGCATCCTCGGCGCATTGGCCGCTTGAACAAAAAAAGCGTGCCTCGCGATGATTTACGCGGGGTACGCATTCAGACAAAAAACAAAGGCCGGATAAACCGGCCTTCATCATCCGCCTCGCTTCAATGCCAGTACATCCGTGGTCAAGGAAAAAGCGGACTTTGCAGCTAAGATTGGTCCCGAAAGGTTAACACGCCGTTAAGGCGCCCCGCAGTCGAAATGATGGAAACTGGCAAACGCTTAAGGCGCGCACAGCATCTACTTGGCTGCGACGTGTTGTGCGCCATATCGGAAGTTGCTCCGGCACTTTCATGGCCTAGAGCCTAGACTTCTCCGTTCAAGCTGCGTTCATGCAACACGCGCTATAAACCATTGAAAGACAAGACGAATGGTTGCCGGCTAACAAAAGTCGGCAAGCCTTCGACTATGCCCGGAACCGGCAGAAACCGGAGTAAAAACAAATACCGGATGTGGCATGACGCTGCCTCCCAGGGAGTTGAAAACGTGAAACGCACCCTCTTGAAAATTGCCGCGACCGGTATGCTCCTGTTTGCTCCGGCGATCGCTCAGGCGGCAGAAGGCTTCGCGACGACGAACGTTAATATGCGGGCCGGCCCAAGCACAGCATATCCGGCGGTCACCGTAATTCCGGCCGGCGAATCCATCGAAATCTACGGCTGTCTTGCCGACATGCCATGGTGCGACGTGGAGTTCTACGGCGGCCGTGGCTGGGTGCACGGCGGATATATCCAGGCACTTTATCAACAGCGCCGCGTTTATGTCGGGCCTGAATATTATCGCCCGCTCGGTATTCCCGTCGTTGTCTTCAGCTTCGGCAACTATTGGGATCGTTACTACCGCGACCGTGACTTCTATCGCGACCGCGATCGCTGGCGCCGCGGACCGGACTTCTATCGCGACTCGGATCGCCGTGAAAGACGCCGTGACTTTGACGATCGTCGGGATCGCCTGCCGGATTTCGATCGCGCGCCCGACCGTAGGCCCAATGTCGATAGGCGGCCGGACTTTGACCGTGATCTGCGCGGCGGCGATCGCGATCGCCGGAACTTCGAACGCCGAGACGATGAGGGCAATCGCGTCATCCGCCGCGGCGACGACAACCGTAACCGCAGCGACCGGGACAGCGACCGCCGGAACTTCGAACGTCGAGGCGATGATGGCAGTCGCGTTCGTGGCGACGACAATCGTAACCGCCGCGACCGTGACCGCGACCGCGACCGCCGGAACTTCGAGCGTGGAGACGACGATGGCAATAATCGCGTCCGCGGCGACGACAATCGTAACCGCCGCGGTGGTGACAATGACCGCCGGCGTTTCGAACGTGGAGGCGATGATGGCAATAGTCGCGTCCGTGGCGACGACAATCGTAACCGCGGCGGTGGTGACAATGACCGCCGCAGGCCGCAGCGAGGCGCCTGCCAACCGGGCGATCCGGGGTGCCGGAACTAACGCGACCCAGGGGCGGCAGAGATGCCGCCCTTTCTTTTGCGATAGGCTGCATAGAAAAAGCCCGACGCTCCAAGACGGAGGCGCCGGGCCTGATTTCGATCGGCCGTGTTGAGGGGAAACGACCGATCCATAACGGGACTTGAGGGCTGTCCCGCTTTTGAGGAAACTAGCGGAACAGCTAAAGGTTCCAAATTACCAAACAGAAGCTCTTCGATCACAGCCTGCCACGAGTTCACGCATCTCTGCAAACGGACCGTGCAGCATTTTCAAGCGGCTTTCCTCCATCTTGCTCAGCCGATGCTGCCGGGCAAACTCATGGATGCTCCAGATCTCGCGAAGACAGGTCTCGTCTATTCTCTTAAGGTCAATGCTCATATTAAATGCCTAGTTACTATGCTTATTGCTTTTTTCTTCGGCGTAAGGTGGCGCGATATATGTCACTTTCGTGACAGCCGCAACGAATGGCAGCCATGCGCAAACGGCAGGGCTGAAGCGCGCCTGCGGGACCGCTTACCGGTAGTCTTAACCACCCCTTAAATCGCCGTATTTAAAGTCCACCCGGAGGATTGCGCAAAGAGCGCTTGCGACATATGGGGTGCGGCCGGATCACGATGGCAGGTAGGGGCAGATCACGCGATAGAATCGAACCGTCCTTCAGCGGCCGTAGCCGCTTTGAAGACGACGACGATTTCTCGCTCGATGACGACGATCGTATCGCGGGCCGACGCGGCACCAAACGTTCTTCCTCGGAGGCAACTCGAACCCGCGCACCCGACAGGAAAAGGCGCAACAGACGCGAGCCGCCGGAACGCCTGGATGGCGGTCTTTTCAGCTTCATCCGCCGCCTGGTCTACTGGTGCATCGTTCTTGGTATCTGGGCCGGCATCGGCGCAGCTGGGCTGGTTTTCTACTACGGCTCGCGCATGCCGAGCGCCAGCACCTGGGCGATCCCTGACCGGCCGCCGAACGTCAAGATCACATCTGTCGATGGTAGCGTGATTGCCAATCGCGGCGCCACCGGCGGCGAGGCGCTATCGCTCGATCAGATGTCGCCCTACATCCCTGAAGCGATCATCGCGATAGAAGACAAGCGCTTCTACTCCCATTTCGGCGTCGACCCAATGGGGCTTGCCCGCGCCGTCGTCAACAACCTGACGGGCCAGCCGATTCAGGGTGGCTCCACCTTGACGCAGCAGCTCGCGAAGAACCTCTTCCTGTCACCGGATCGCACTCTGGAGCGCAAGGTGCAGGAAGTGCTGCTCTCGTTCTGGCTAGAGCAGAAATATACGAAGGATCAGATCCTTGCGATGTATCTGAACCGCGTCTTCTACGGCTCGAATGCATACGGCGTCGAGGCGGCCGCCCGCCGCTATTTCAACAAGTCCGCGCGTGACGTGAACCTCGGGGAAGCGGCTTTGCTCGCCGGTCTCGTCAAGGCGCCGTCGCGCCTCTCTCCGGCCCGCGATCCAGACGCCGCAAACGCCCGTGCCCAGGTCGTACTGCAGGCCATGCGCGACCAGGGCTATATCACCGACAACGAGGTGAAAACGGCGATGACGCAGACGCCGTCCAAGGCGAAGAGCTACTGGTCGGGGGCTGGTCAATATGTGGCCGACATGGTCATGGACGAGCTACCCGGGCTGGTCGGCGAGGTGAAAGAGGACCTCATCGTCGATACGACGATCGACAAGGGGCTGGAAAAGAAGGCCGAGCAGTCGCTCAACGACATTCTCGGCAAGGACGGCGCAAAGCTCGATGCGTCCCAGGCCGCCCTCGTCTCGATCGACGGGACTGGCGCGATCCGGGCGCTTGTCGGCGGCAGGGATTATGCCGAAAGCCAGTTCAACCGCGCGGTCAAGGCAAAGCGCCAGCCCGGCTCCTCTTTCAAACCTTTCGTTTATGCCGCCGCACTCGAAAAGGGCCTGACGCCCTATTCCGTCTTCAACGACGCACCGATTCGCATCGGCAACTGGACGCCTGAAAATTACGAAAAGAAATACAATGGCGAGGTGACACTTGCGACCGCGCTTGCCAAGTCGTTGAATACCGTCGCCGCTCAGCTCGTCATGTATGACGGGCCGGAGCAGGTGGTCAAGCTTGCGCACCGACTAGGCATCGAGACCGAGCTGCAGCCGAATGCCTCGATCGCGCTTGGCACGTCTGAAGTGTCGCTCACGGAGCTCACCGCTTCCTACGCCGCCTTCATGAACGGCGGCTATAAGGCAACCCCGCATGTGATCCGCCGGGTGACGACCGCCGAGGGCAAGGTTCTCTATGAGAACACCTATGACAACCCGCCGCGCGTTGTTTCTGAAACGGTCGCCGCCAACATGAATGCCATGATGATGGGCACGATCGAGACCGGCACTGGCAAAAGCGCCAAAATTCCTGGCTGGCAGGCGGCCGGCAAGACGGGCACGACCCAGAATTCGCGCGATGCGCTCTTCGTCGGTTTCACCAGCAATCTGACGACCGGCGTCTGGTTCGGCAATGACGACGGCACGCCGATGAGGAAGGTTACCGGCGGCGGCCTGCCTGCGAAAGCATGGCAGGAATTCATGATTGCCGCGCACAAGGGTCTTTCTCCAGCTCCGCTTTTCGGAAACGGCCAGTTCATTGCGGACCCGAATGGTTTCGGCAATCAGCCGATGGCGCAGGCTGAACCGCAGCCGATGCAGGAGCAACCGACAACGATCGGCGGCATCATTTCCGGCGTTTTCGGAGGTGGGAGCGGCACGGAGGCGCAAACCACGTTTCCACCGGCGCCCGGCCAGCAGCAACAGGCCGTGGCGCTCCCTGGCGGACCGATTCCACCGGGAGATGTCGGCAGCCCTGCGGCCACCTCTTCCGTCCAGCCGCGCCGCACCACGCTGCTTGACCTGATCATGGGCCAATGATCGCAGCCGCCTCATGCTCGGTGCAAGCCGGCTTTGGCAAGTCCGCGGAGACGCGAAGCAAGGCGGACTTTTTTCGCCCACTGTAGAAAGTGAATGCAACACGTTCGTTTTGCTGGATTTCGGGCTCATTCTCGCCTTGCAGTCAAGAAAACCGCTCCTTATATACGCCGCATCACCGCAATCACGATTGCGTTAATTCCGAAGACCCACATCCCGTAAGGGGCTGTCAGGGAAATGCCTTCTCGGGGTTCCGACAGCTTGCTTCAAGGAGTAAATGACATGGCAAAAGTAATTGGTATCGACCTCGGAACGACAAATTCCTGCGTCGCTGTCATGGACGGCAAGGACGCGAAGGTCATTGAGAACGCGGAAGGCGCGCGTACGACTCCTTCCATGGTAGCATTTACCGACGACGGCGAACGCCTTGTCGGCCAGCCGGCAAAACGTCAGGCCGTCACCAATCCGACGAATACGCTCTTTGCTGTCAAGCGCCTGATCGGCCGCCGTTACGAAGATCCGACCGTCGAGAAGGACAAGGGTCTTGTCCCTTTCAGTATTTCGAAGGGCGACAACGGTGATGCTTGGGTCGAAGCCAATGGCAAGGGCTATTCGCCCGCGCAGGTCTCCGCAATGATCCTTCAGAAGATGAAGGAAACGGCTGAATCCTACCTCGGTGAAAAGGTCGAGAAGGCCGTCATCACGGTTCCGGCATACTTTAACGATGCGCAGCGCCAGGCAACCAAGGATGCTGGCAAGATCGCGGGTCTTGAGGTTCTGCGTATCATCAACGAGCCGACCGCAGCGGCCCTCGCTTACGGGCTTGACAAAAAGGAAGGCAAGACGATTGCCGTCTACGACCTTGGCGGCGGTACCTTCGATATTTCGATCCTCGAGATCGGTGACGGCGTCTTCGAAGTGAAGTCCACCAACGGAGACACCTTCCTCGGCGGTGAAGACTTCGACATGCGTCTCGTCGAATACCTCGTTGCAGAGTTCAAGAAGGACAACGGCATCGACCTCAAGAACGACAAGCTCGCACTGCAGCGCCTGAAGGAAGCTGCCGAAAAGGCCAAGATCGAGCTCTCGTCCTCGCAGCAGACCGAAATCAACCTGCCCTTCATCACGGCTGACGCTTCCGGCCCGAAGCACCTCACACTGAAGCTGACGCGCGCCAAGCTTGAAAGCCTCGTCGATGACCTCGTGCAGCGCACGATCGCGCCGTGCAAGGCAGCCCTCAAGGATGCCGGCGTCACCCCTGCTGAGATCGATGAAGTCGTTCTCGTCGGTGGTATGAGCCGCATGCCGAAGGTTCAGGAAGTCGTCAAGCAGCTGTTCGGCAAGGAGCCGCACAAGGGCGTCAATCCCGATGAAGTCGTTGCGCTCGGCGCTGCCATCCAGGCCGGCGTTCTGCAAGGCGACGTCAAGGATGTTCTGCTGCTCGACGTGACCCCGCTGTCGCTGGGCATCGAAACCCTGGGTGGCGTCTTCACCCGTCTGATCGAGCGCAACACGACGATCCCGACCAAGAAGTCGCAAACTTTCTCGACTGCCGATGACAACCAGCAGGCCGTCACCATCCGTGTTTCGCAGGGCGAGCGCGAAATGGCTGCCGACAACAAGCTGCTTGGCCAGTTCGACCTCGTCGGCCTGCCGCCGGCGCCGCGCGGCGTTCCGCAGATTGAAGTTACCTTCGATATCGACGCGAACGGCATCGTGCAGGTTTCGGCCAAGGACAAGGGAACCGGCAAGGAACAGCAGATCCGCATCCAGGCTTCCGGCGGCCTTTCGGACGCCGATATCGAAAAGATGGTCAAGGATGCAGAATCGCATGCCGCGGAAGACAAGAAGCGCCGCGAAACCGTAGAGGCCAAGAACCAGGCCGAAAGCCTGGTTCACTCGACGGAAAAATCGCTGAAGGATTACGGTGACAAGGTTTCCGAGGCCGACCGCACCGCGATCTCCGATGCGATTGCGGCTCTGAAGTCTGCAGCTGAGGCGACCGACCCGGATGCCGAGGACATCAAGGCGAAGACGCAGACCCTCATGGAAGTGTCCATGAAGCTCGGTCAGGCAATCTACGAAGCCCAGCAGGCGGAAGCCGGTACGGCAGATGCTTCGGCAGGCGATGACAATGTCGTTGATGCCGACTATGAAGAGGTCAAGGACGACGACCGCAAGAAGTCCGCATAATCCGCGGCGAAGCGGTTATGCTAAACACTGCAATCCGGCTGCCCGAGGGCAGCCGGAAATCCATTTCCGGGGTTTAAATTGGCAAAAGCGGACTTTTACGAAACTCTGGGCGTCGCCAAAACGGCGGATGAAAAAGAGCTGAAAAGCGCCTTCCGCAAACTGGCAATGAAATATCATCCGGACAAGAACCCGGACGATAAGAGCGCCGAAATCAAATTCAAGGAAATCAACGAAGCCTATGAAACGCTGAAGGACCCGCAGAAGCGTGCTGCCTACGACCGTTATGGTCACGCAGCCTTCGAGCATGGCGGCATGGGTGCTGGCGGCTTCGGCGGAGGTGCAGGCTTCGCCGGTGGCGGCGGCTTCTCCGACATCTTCGAAGACATATTCGGCGAGATGATGGGTGGTGGCCGGGGACGGCAGCGCTCATCCGGCGGACGCGAGCGTGGTGCCGACCTTCGCTACAATATGGAAATTTCGCTGGAAGAGGCGTTCTCCGGCAAGACAGCGCAGATTCGTGTTCCAACCTCGATCACCTGCGATATGTGCTCGGGTTCTGGCGCCAAGCCCGGCACGCAACCGAAAACCTGCGGCACCTGTCAGGGCTCCGGCCGCGTTCGCGCGGCGCAGGGCTTTTTCTCGATCGAACGAACCTGCCCGACCTGTCATGGGCGCGGCCAGATCATTCCCGATCCATGTCCGAAGTGCCATGGCCAGGGCCGCGTAACCGAAGAGCGTTCGCTCTCGGTCAATATTCCGGCCGGTATCGAAGACGGCACGCGCATCCGCTTGCAGGGCGAAGGCGAGGCCGGCATGCGCGGCGGACCGGCGGGCGATCTCTATATCTTCCTGTCGGTGAAGCCGCACGAATTCTATCAGCGCGATGGAGCCGACCTCTATTGCGCCGTTCCGATCTCGATGACGACGGCAGCGCTCGGCGGCACTTTCGATGTGGCGACGCTCGACGGCACGAAGTCGCGCGTCACCGTTCCGGAGGGCACACAGGCCGGCAAGCAGTTCCGCCTCAAGGGCAAGGGCATGCCGGTGCTGCGTTCCAGCCAGACGGGCGATCTCTACATCCAGATCCAGATCGAGACGCCACAAAAGCTCTCGAAGCGGCAGCGCGAACTGCTCCAGGAATTCGAGCAGCTTTCCTCGAAAGAGAACAATCCAGAATCGACGGGCTTCTTTGCGCGCATGAAGGAATTTTTCGAAGGATAAGGACGGGCGTGCAAATACAGCACAGTTCGAAAGCCGGGGTTTCCATCCCGGCTTTTTTCATGCCCTGGAAGGGCTCGCCCGGACATGAATCGCTCATGTTAGCCGAGGAAACGCTCCTTCCGATGCCAGTTCACGGCATCATGCTCCGGTGCAGTCTTGGTTGGGTAGTCAGACGCAGCGGCTGACCCCTCAGGTCGTATAGTGCCTCCCGTTCTGAAAGAACCCTTCAGGTGCCCGCTCATGACAAAAATCAGAATCGGGGGTCCGTATCCGCGATTGCTGACCCCGTGCTCACCGCCGGCTCCATGGACCTGATGTGCGCGCATTACGCGCGACCGCGATCAGGACTGCGTCGGCAAAACAGGCTTTGCAAAAGGGAGGCATATGACCGCGCATGCCGTGATGATTGCGACCATCATCCACGCTTCGTTGAGCGCTTGGACGGTTGCCCCTGTCTGGACAAGGGGGTTCAATATTGCTGTCGTGTCAGCATCAAAAGCGCCAGTGTGACCGGCAACGATCTGTGCCGATGCGCCGATGAACTCGGCAGCCTCCAGATCCCCTGCCTGCAAGCGATCCCAGAGCTTTTGTCCAAGCGGCTCCGAGCGGGTATATAGGATGGTATCGATGAGCGCGATCCCAATTGCGCCGCCAAGGTTTCGCATCAAATTGAACAGTCCACTTGCGTCTGGAACACGCTCGGGCGGCAGTGTGCCGAGCGCCAGACGGGTCGGCGGCAGAAGGCAAAACATGATGGAGACGCCTCTTATGATCTGTGGCCAGAACATTGCGTCATAATCTGAGCGAGGGTCTTGTGAAGCACTCATACCGATGCCGATTGCAAAGAGCGCGAAGCCGGCCGCCGACAGCAGGCGGGGATCCATTCGCTTCTCGAGCGCAACAGCAATTGGCGCTGTACACAATTGCGCGATGCCCGTTACGAGCATTGTCATACCGATTTCGAATGCGTTATGTCCTCTGACAAAGGCCAGAAACACAGGCATCAGATAGACAGACCCGAATAGACCGAAGCCGAGGATGAAGCTTAGCGTCGAGCCCACCATAAAGTTTCGATCTTGGAAATTGTGAAGCTCTACCAACGGACGGGCTCGATGGAGCGATCGCCATATGAATGCCGATGCTGATAGGGCTGAGACGGCGAACAGACCACTGTCATAGACTGACATCCAGCCGCTCGTAGGCGCTTCCTTCAATCCAAGCTCCAGCGTAATCAGAGCGACGGCCATTGTGGCCAATCCCACCCCGTCAAGCCCGCGAAGTTCCAAGACGTCGACGCGCTCTCGAGGAAGCGATCGCATTGCGACGAGAGCCGCAAGAAATCCAGGAATGATATTGATCAAGAAAAGCCAATGCCAGGAGTAGGTCTCTGTCAGCCAGCCGCCGACAATCGGCCCGACGGTCGGGGCAAGGACGGCAAGAACGCCAGCGATGGTCGTGGCAAGGGCTTGGCGCTCGTTTGGAAACAGAATGAACACCGCCGAGAAGACAGAGGGTATTAGCGTTCCGCCCGAGAAGCCCTGCAGAACCCGCCAGGCGACGAGTTCGCTGAAGCCACCGCTGATCGCACACCCCGCGGACGCGATCACGAAAAGTACCAGCGACGTCACGAACAGCCATCGCATGGTGAGAAACCGCGTCAGGAACCCGGTTAACGGGATGGCGACTACCTCGGCAATCAGATAGACGGTCTGAATCCAGCTCATCTGCTCAGGATCGATGTCGAGAGCAGACTGGATCGTTGGCAACGACGTCGCCACAACTTGCACATCCAAGATCGCCATAAACATGCCGATGCACATGGCGAAGAAACCGATCCAGATGACGGTCTGGCGGCGATCGGTAAGTTCAGACTCAAGCCGGTTCGGCATGGGACAATCCTGCAAGTGCGGCATTCTCGGCCTTGACGCGAATGGTCACAATGATTGCAATTGGCGATGGAGAACAGAAGTGCGTGAATTGGCAAAACCGAGTGGGAGCCGCGATCTCGCCCATCTCGACAACATAGTTCGGATGGCGAAAGAAACGATACGGGCGCTTGGAGACAATCGCCCCGTCCAGCGCCACGATGATGCTCAACAAAACGATGATAGGGCTATCTCAGTTTCAGGCGGGTCCAAGTCTGGGTCTTGCACAATACGCTCGTTGCGCAGCCCCGGAGTTTGAGGCTGTTTCCTGATACAGTGAGCCTGCCGCTATAGGTTGTCTTGGTCCGCGGGTCTGTGAGCCGGCCGGTATATGTATCCGCCCTGCCTGAAAAGAAACCGATCTGCTGTCCCGCATATCGCCCGCTCTTTGCCACAATGCAATAATTCGCTCCGCAATGGTCGATCACCGATGTCTCGCCGGTTTCCGTCTTCCAGGTTCCCACAACTGTATCGGCACCACTTGCGCCGCTGGCTGTCAATATGAAGATTGTTACGAAAACAGACCTGATCGTCATCTGGAAACTCCCATTGCGATGTCTGCCTGATATGTAACGACAATAGCGCCATCGAGTTCCTCGGACTTTTGATAGGCTATAGTGCCAATGTCAGTGCGCTCATTGCGGCTGAGCGATCTTCTGCGCTGATATCTTTAAAGATGCGGCAGCGACGATTTCAATGATCTCGTCCTTGCGATGATTGAGCCCGGTGGCCCGAAATCCGGGAGCCCGCCAGTCATAGTCGATGATCGGATGATCCCTAGGCTGGCGTGATCGGAGCTTAGGAGGCAGCGTTGGAATCTCCCGTTCGCAGGCTCAGCGCCGCCCTTCAACCGACCACGGTAGCCCCAATTAGCTTACCGCCAGCACGAGTCCGGTGTCGTGCTGGCGCACGAAATCCACGCGCGTTCCGTTCCAGTGGTAGCTGTAGTGCCGCCCTCGCATCGGTATCATGATTGCGCCTGGCCCGAATATGCCGATGCATTGTCAGCCTGGCATGCGGACGCCACCCCACACGAGAGATCATCGCTTCCGGCGGCACGGAGGCCGTCCCTCGCCCGGGAGGCAGTGTTGTCGTCCGGCTGCAGCACGTCAGGCACCGCGTTGACCATCATCGAGGTCCCGATCGACGCTGCCGATCAGGACCCGGAAGCCCGCCGTCCAGCCGGAGTCTTCGTTCGTGGCACCCGATAGACAATAGACCGCCGCCCGACACATGGCGTGCATGTCTCAAAACCATACGAATCAGAACCGCTCCGTGGTGCCGGCCAATTCTGTTCCAATTTGAAACAGAGAAAACCGGCAATACGTCCTGCGTTAACGCAGGCTGCGGATGCCGCTTGCAACCTTCTGAAATGGCAGCACTACTACCGTCATAATTCTGGGGAACAAACCAAATGAAGGTCACTTCCATGACGGCAGCAGCCTCCTTGTCCTTTCAGCCGGATGACGTCGACGTCCTTGCCGGCGCACTTTATACTTGGTGTGCCGAGCGCAACATCAAGCTTCGCAGCCAGCAGGGCCTTTCGATCGCCAGCATCGCGATCGACCTTTATCATGCCGGGCATCACACGCAGGACGACTTGCTTGTCGCGCTGCACGAGCGCGAACTTCATTAGAATCCCGAAACAAAAAGAAACCCGCCTGCGGCGGGCATAGTACCGGGATATTCTTTTGTTATGGCGCCGCAATCGGAGCGTCAGGCAGCCTTTTCCGCGCTCATCAGCGTTAGAATGGTCTTCACCGCTTCTTTGCCCGCCGGCGAGTGAAGCCTGTCATAATTGACAGCCAGTTCATAAGCCTCGGGGCTTAGCGCTACTTTTGACGGCAATTGCGACGTTTCCGCGCCCTCAAAGAGTGCGGAGATCTCAACGCCAAGAAAGACCGCGATCTGGTGCAACTTGCTGGCGGAGACCCGGTTGGTGCCTTTTTCGTATTTCTGAATTTGCTGGAACGTCAGACCAAGAGCTTCCCCGAGCTCCAGTTGCGAGACACGGTGGCGGGCGCGGAGTTGTCTGACATTGCGACCGACGAGGATATCTACGGGATCCGGCACCTAGCATTCCCTCATTTATTAACGAATTCCTAACGATACTATGACGGTTCTTGAGCAGAACTCAACCCGGTAGTTGCAAAATTCAACCGACTTTTTTTGGACTTTACGCTACGTCAGGGTAACCGAGCGTCAGTGCGTAGATCGGCGCATGAGCAGGATTGCGCAGACCAAGCAATTCGCCGATCCGCGTATGGCTCAGAGCCGCGGTCGGGCAAGCCGTCATGCCGTGCGCCGTGGCCGAAAGCATGATGTTTTGCCCAATGTGCCCGGCCTCGATCAAAACCACGCGGTAGGCGTTGGCATCGCTGTATTTCCACATGCTGCGGTCCATATGGGCGACGAGCACGATCATGCAGGGCATGGTATCCGCCCATTCCTGCCCGCCCACGAGATCGGCGAGAGGAGGCGAAGCGTCCGATATCTTTGCCAGCGAATGCTCGAAGGCCGAGTAGTGATAGATTCCTGGCGCCAGCCCATCGACCGCCTTCACAAAAACATAGGCTTCATAAGGGTTGCGCGCGCCCCCGGACGGTGTCATCGACAACGGCAGCGTCACCACGGAATTTCGTGCAGTGCCGGTAATCCCAAGGCCCGCGAAAAGCGCTTCGGAGAGCGCGCGCAATGACACGGCTCTCGTAAGACCGTTTCGTTGAGTCCGCCGCCTCGCCATCAGCTCCAGCAGGGAATTTCCGGAGGGTTCGGCAGATAGCCAAGTGACATCGCCTTGCCCCGAATTGAGGCTGTAGAGCTCGATCTCGCCATCGCTTGCGAGCGCATCGCGCTGCAGATCTTCGGCCTCATTAAGGGACATGTAGTCGGGATCCTGAACGCAAAAATGCATCAGGGCGGCGGGCACGCCCCACTTCCAATGCTGGCGGAAGGCGTTCTCCCGCATCTCAAGTTCGGACCCTTCGACGACGAGTGCGGACATCTCGACAAGCGCCGCAAGCGTTTCATCGAGTTCGTCCTCGCTATGGCCGGGCGCTTGATCGCGGATCGCGGCGCGATCACTCCACTCGGCAACAGCGCGCAGAAAATCCAGAAGGTCCGGGCTGCACTCGAAGACAGCCTTGGTGAGGAAATTACAGGCTACGAACTCGGCACCATCATTATGGAAGACGAGCGTGCGGGAGGAACGATAGCGCATCACAGAAAAATGCCCGCCGCAACGCATTCGCCCGGCAGGCATCTCATCGCTTAATCGATGCGGAACATCATGCCGCGGCTGACAAAAGTCGGCTTGGCCTTGGCTACGGTAACCTTAAGGTTCGGCTTGCTCTTCTTTTGCATGCTCCATCTCCTCGGTTCGAAAGCAATCGGTGTTGATCGCAGCCCGAACAATGAGGCGCCAACCGAAAATATTCGATTAATTCGCAAATATTAGTTTGATACATCGCAGTGGCGTATTGCTTCAGTTCAAGTCAAAAATCGAGAATTTCTGAATTAAAATCGTTATTTTTGTGTTTATACAGAAATATCTAGCCGAAAAACGTGAATTATGCCAATCATAATGCGCGACTGAACTCGACAAGACGCCGGAGAAAGCACGATGGCCCATAAAAAGACTGCACAAGCCGAACAAACGCTGATTTTGAATGATGGGGTCGGTGACTATACGATCGACATGCTGAACACGCTGATCGCGCAAAGCCGCAGCGCCCGGCAGCCAATGCTGACCTACCTCTTGTCTATGGCGCTGATCGAGGCGCACCGCGTCAACGTCGATCACGCGCCCGCGACTCACGAAGCCGGGCTGTCGCTCAACTAACCGAGATCGCGTGTGACCGAAGAGATGAAATCGGCACGCTGCTGGGTAATCATGTCCCGTACGATCCGCGGAACGGCCTCATCGGCCGTTCGGTAGACTTTCGCGACGCGCAGCGCCGTTCTGAGATTTATCTTCGTGCTCAGCGGCACCATCACAACGGCGCTGAAGGACGGTCCAGCGGGCGTGAAAATCATGGCGTGCCCTCCAAGCAGCTTCTCGGAGAATGGAAGCCACCGAAGGCGCATCAGCGTCGGCTCTTGTGTACCAATCTGATTGGCCGCGACGAAGGAAAGGCAATTGAGCCGCTCGACCACAATGCCCTTGTGATCGCCGGTGAAGCGAGACCAATATTCGCCCTTCTTGATCGCTCGATTGGTTAGACGCCGGAAAGTCGTGGCGCTTCCCTGCTTGGCAATCACGACAACGGCACAAAGTAGGCTCTCCGGCGCACCGGGGATCGTCATGTAGGCATGATAAATGCCGGGTGCGATACCCGCGGAAGGATCGGCAAAGAGGAGCGGTTCCAGCGCATCCCGCGCAGCAGACAGGATGCGTTGCGCCGATGGACGGCCGTGATCCAGATCGACTGCAACCGGCCGCTGGTACATCTCTTCCTCGGTCACACCGAGATATTCGCAGATCTTCTTTACCGAGGCCCGGCCGGGTGCGCGCCGCGCCTGAAGATAGGATTCAATCTGCGAACGGCCGATCTGCATACCCCGCGCGGCAGCGCTGATGCTGCCTGCCTTGGCAAGGCAGAGGCGCCGCAGATTTTCGGCGAAATTCTCAAGTGCAGACATGTCCGCGATGGCTTCCAGGAGATGATTCGGCCTCAAACTAGCGGCTCGAAAGACGGAACACAAACGGGCGGCAAGACAAATCCGGGGATGATCCGATTGAGCCTGATCTGCGCGGCGGCGATACACACTACCGGCAGCCCGTGTGCTTTGCCGGTATTTTTTCGTTGTGATTCAACGATGAATGAAGCGATGCGCCAGACAGGCCGGCCTTACCAGCAACAGCACCGGAAAAGCGCCACCCTAAGACAGCAGCCATGCGGATGGTCACACAGCCAAAGCAAGCGGGCCACCGCCTTGCGTGGCGACGATACTGATGTCGGAGACCGACGCCCGTCATCAGCATCGACAAGATAAGAGGACGGCAATCGTGTTATAGCGTTTGGAGCGTTTGCCATCGGCCGAACCAATGCGAAATGCCCGGGCGGCGGTTGCACGCCGATTGGCGTAAACGCTTTTGGACCTTTGCTTGAAGCAACGGCATTCCTATGCCCGAAAGCCCACAAGGTTCCGATCCTGCTATGCGTCCGTCATCCCCGTCACAATCGAATCGGATAAGATGCGGCTGGTTTTGACATGGGGGTACCGTTGTTTCTGTTCTCGAAGTTAGTCTGGGTCGTCGGCCAGCCGCTATCGCTGGTGTTCTTCCTAATTCTCTTCGCATTCCTTGCCGTCGTTCTCCGCTTCAGAAGGCTCGCCCTGTTTTTCTCGGCGCTCGGCACGCTGCTGCTCTTCGTCATCCTTTTCACCACAACAGGCAATTACCTCCTCCAGGATCTGGAGTTGCGTTTTCCAAAGCCGGACCGTGATCCGGATAATTTGCAATGCATGATCGTTCTCGGCGGAGCGTTTGAAAATGAAGTGAACACGACCAGCCACGGAATCGAGTTCAATGCGGGTGCGGACCGTTTTATCGAAGCGTTGCGGCTGGCGCGGCAATATCCGCAATCGCGTATTCTGATTTCCGGCGGGGACGGCTCGATTTCTGGAAAATATGAAGGCGATGCGGCCGCCTCTGCGCGCTTCTTTCCGCTTTTCGGGATTGCGCCTGGACGGCTTGTCGAAGACAGAACATCCCGCACGACCTTCGAAAATGCGATTAATACCAAGGAATTGCTAACAAGCCAGGGACTTTCGAACTGCCTGATGATCACATCCGGCTATCACATGCCGCGTTCGGTCGGCATTTTCCGCAAGCAGGGCATCGATGTCGTGCCGTGGCCGACGGATTACCGGACGGACGGTCATGTAGCGCTTGGCATCGACTTCACGCAGCCGAGCCTCAATGCCCAGAACATGGCGACCGCCGTGCGCGAATGGTACGGTCTGGTCGGCTATTACTTTGCTGGTCGAACATCCGAGCTATATCCAGGCTGAACCACTATTTCTTTGAAATGGTGACAAACTTCGTGCCGCGAACGCGTGCCGTTACGATGCAGGGACTGCCGTCGGTGCGATCGCAGAAGCGTGGATGCATCTTCATGGCCAGCACCATATTGCCGAAGCGCTTGATGAAATCGTAGCCGTAAATCTGCGCCGTCGCGATCATGAAATAGCCGCCTTCGGCCACCTGCAGGTAGAAATTATAGGTGCAGCCATCGTCGTTGCACTGCGGCCCCTTCTTTCCGTCGCAGGTCAATTCGCCCTCATTGACCACGGCGTCGACAAGGCCGTCATTGTTGATGTCCTGGCGCGTGATGTAAGCGTCTGAAAATTCGGCCTTCGTACATTGCTCGGTGAAATGCTTCTTCTCGTAGATTTCCGGATCCGAGATCAGCGATTGCTGCGCAGAGGCCGACTGAGAAACAAGGAGGGCTATGAAGTTCAGGACGATGAGACGCGCTTTCACGGCTTTCCTCTTTTGTCGGGATGGACACTGACAGGCGTCCATTCTGGACGATCCGCCTTGCGCCGCCCTTGCCACCGTGATTCAGTTCAGTATCGTCTGCCGGCTCTGGGGGCCAATCAATGTCTCTGCTCGTCTATCTCGATTATGCTGGCATCGCACTCTTGCCGCGACGGGTGCGCTTGCCGCCTCGCGCAAGCAGCTCGACCTCATCGGCTTCCTTTTCTTTGCGATGGTAACAGGCACCGGCGGCGGTACGTTGCGCGATATCGTGCTTGGCCGCGTGCCGGTATTCTGGGTGCTGAACCCAGCCTATATCGTCATCTGCTGTCTGGTCGGCATCGTGGTTTTCTTCACCGCCCATCTCGTGGAGTCGCGTTACCGGCTGCTGATCTGGCTCGATGCGGTGGGGCTTGCTGCCTATTGCGTCATGGGTGCGGCGAAGGGACTTGCTGCGACAGGCTCGCCGACAATCGCGATCGTGACAGGGACACTGACGGCAACCTTCGGGGGCGTGTTACGCGATCTGATGGCTAACGAGCCTTCCGTGCTCCTTAGACCTGAAATCTACATCACTGCAGCACTCTTCGGTGCGGGGATCTTTACCGGTGCAACTGAACTCGGCCTGCCGCTTTATGGCGCATCCGCCCTTGGCGTTGTCGCAGCCTTCGCCGTACGCGGCGGCGCATTATGGTACGGATGGACGTTCCCGACCTACAGGCACATGCCCGGTCGCCACCCTGACGATGTCATGTGAATTTCAGCGCTTCGGGCGCAGGCGGATTACAACGTCGACATGGGCGATTTCCATGCCCTGCGGCGGCTCCGGTAGATTGCCGATCGTTAAGTTGCTGACCGGAATATCCAGCACTTCATTTTCGCCTTCTACAAAGAAGTGGTGATGGTCGGAGACGTTGGTGTCAAAATAGGTCTTGGCGCTCTCGACGGCGAGAACACGGATCATGCCAGCTTCGGTAAACTGGTGCAGCGTGTTGTAGACGGTCGCCAGAGAAACCGGGACGCCGGCGGTAACTGCTTCCTCGTGCAGTTCCTCGACAGTCAGATGCCTGTCGCCTTTCGCGAAAAGCAGATCGCCGAGCGCAACGCGTTGACGCGTCGGTCGCAAGCCTGCGCTGCGCAGTCTGGCTTCGATTGCGATCGGGGCTGCAGCCGCCATAAGGGAAGAACTCCGGTTATTCTAGCGTCAATCAATCAGGTTTCCTAAGCCATATATCTTTTGCGCGGGAGCCTTTCAATAGTTCCGATGGGGACAATGGTCACCGAAACGCCGGAAAATCGGGCTTTTGACGCAATTGGGTCTGGCCGGGGCCTTGGCCTTCCTGTATGCGACCACCAAATAAGGCGACAAGTCAGTTCAAAGGCGGGGTAGAACTAGCCATGCTTATGCTTCATTTTCCTTGGAACTTGGACTAAACACTCACTCCATTGGCACGTGCGGGGGAAACAGAATTTTGATGACAACGAAACAATCCAGCTTCACCTATGAGGAAATCCTGACCTGCGGCCGCGGCGAAATGTTCGGCCCGGGTAATGCGCAGCTGCCGCTGCCGCCGATGCTGATGTTCAATCGCATTACGCAGATTTCCGAAGACGGTGGACCGCATGGCAAGGGTTTCATTCGCGCCGAATTCGACATCACGCCCGACCTCTGGTTCTTCCCCTGTCACTTCATGGGCGATCCCGTGATGCCGGGCTGCCTCGGCCTCGACGCCATGTGGCAGCTGACCGGCTTCTTCCTCGGCTGGCTCGGCGAGCCTGGCAAGGGCCGTGCAATCTCTACCGGCGAGGTGAAGTTCACTGGCATGGTGACGCCGAAGACGAAGCTTGTCGAATACGGCATCGACTTCAAGCGCGTCATGCGCGGCCGTCTCGTTCTCGGCATCGCCGATGGCTGGATGAAGGCCGACGGTGAGGTCATCTACAAGGCTACCGATCTGCGCGTCGGTCTTTTCCAGGAAAAGGCCACCTGACTCTACCGGGCGAAACGGCTCGGTATCCCAAGATAGAAAAAACGAAAAGGTCGAAACACATGAGACGGGTAGTTGTCACGGGTCTGGGCGTTGTTTCCTCGATCGGCAATGATGCTGGTGAGGTCACGTCCTCGCTGCGCGATGCCAAGTCCGGCATTTCCTTCTCCAACGATTTTGCCGAGCATGGCTTCAAGTGCCAGGTCTGGGGTCGTCCCAGCCTCGATCCGACCGATCTGGTCGATCGCCGCGCAATGCGCTTCCTGTCGCAAGGCGGTGCCTGGAACCATGTCGCCATGAAGCAGGCGATTGCCGATTCCGGTCTCGAAGAGTCCGTGATCAGCGGCAACGAACGCACCGGCATCATCATGGGCTCCGGCGGTCCATCTACCCGCACGCTCATCGAAGCTGCCGAGATCACCATCAAGAACAACAGTCCGAAGCGCATCGGCCCGTTTGCCGTGCCGAAAGCAATGTCGTCCACGGCCTCGGCGACACTTGCAACCTGGTTCAAGATCCACGGCGTCAACTACTCGATCTCGTCGGCCTGCTCGACTTCTGCACACTGCATCGGCAATGCTGCGGAAATGATCCAGTGGGGCAAACAGGACGTGATGTTCGCCGGCGGTCACGAAGACCTCGACTGGACCATGTCCAACCTCTTCGACGCCATGGGCGCGATGTCTTCCAAGTACAACGACACGCCGCAAACGGCTTCACGCGCCTACGACGTCAACCGTGACGGCTTCGTCATCGCCGGCGGCGCCGGCGTTCTCGTTCTTGAAGAGCTGGAACATGCCAAGGCACGCGGCGCGAAGATCTACGCAGAGATCGTCGGCTACGGCGCGACCTCCGACGGTTACGACATGGTCGCTCCTTCCGGCGAAGGGGCCGTGCGCTGCATGCGTCAGGCACTCTCGACTGTGAAGGGTGATATCGACTACATCAATACGCACGGCACCTCTACGCCGGTGGGCGACAGCAAGGAAATCGGCGCGATCCGGGAGGTTTTCGGCGACAAGATGCCTCACATCCAGTCGACCAAGTCGCTGACGGGTCACTCGCTGGGTGCAGCCGGCGTCCAGGAGTCGATCTATTCAATCCTGATGATGCAGGAAGGCTTCATCGGCGAAAGCGCCCACATCACGGAACTCGATCCTGAATTCGATGGAGTGCCGATCGTCCGCAAGCGCATCGACAACGCCAAGATCGACATTGCCCTCTCCAACTCCTTCGGCTTCGGCGGAACCAACGCGACGCTCGTTTTCCAGCGCTACAACGGATAAGAACATGACCGCAATCATGCAGGGTAAGCGCGGGCTCATCATGGGCGTCGCCAATAACCATTCTATCGCCTGGGGTATATCAAGGGCGCTTGCAGCCCAAGGCGCCGAGCTTGCCTTTACCTATCAGGGAGAGGCGCTTGGCAAGCGGGTGAAACCGCTCGCGGCGGAAGTGGGTTCGGATTTCGTCGTACCCTGCGACGTCGAAGACATTGCCTCAGTCGACGGCGTTGTCGGTGCACTGGAGGAGCGTTGGGGCAAACTGGACTTCATCGTCCATGCCATCGGTTTTTCCGACAAGAACGAGCTGAAGGGCCTTTACGCGGATACTACGCGCGAAAACTTCAGCCGAACGATGGTCATCTCCTGCTTTTCCTTTACGGAGATCGCCAGGCGCTGCGCACCGCTGATGGCCGAGGGCGGTTCGATGCTGACGCTGACTTATAACGGTTCCACACGCGTCATCCCGAACTACAACGTCATGGGGGTGGCAAAGGCTGCTTTGGAGGCCTCCGTGCGCTATCTCGCCGCCGACTACGGTCCGCGCGGCATCCGCGTCAACGCCATCTCGGCAGGCCCGATCCGCACGCTGGCCGGCGCTGGCATTTCGGATGCCCGTGCAATCCTCTCCTGGAATCAGCGGAATGCTCCCCTCCGCAGGACGGTCAGCATTGATCAGGTCGGCAATTCCGCCCTCTACCTGCTCTCCGACCTGTCTGCAGGCGTGACCGGCGAAATCCATTTTGTGGACGCCGGCTACAACATCACCTCGATGCCGACGCTGGATGCGCTGCGCAAGGCGGATGTAGAGTAAGCGAGTCTATTGGTCGCCGGCGACCCCTGTTGCTCCAGGCGGCAGGGCACTGGCTTTCTATCAGCGAAACGGCCACACCAGGTATCTGCTCAGTTACAGGATAAAGTTCGGAAAGCCGTCAGTTGGCAGCGCTTGTCTGCTCCAGTTCTGAAAGACGCTCCTTACAAATCGCCGCGACAATCTGGTGGAGCTGCTCCGTTCGCTCAAGCAGCCAACCAAGCGCCTCTTCGGTGATCTCGAAGTGCTTCGAGTAGCGCGCCTTCACATAGGCTTCATTGAGGATGTTGTACCAGGCGGTATAGCGGTGCTGGTCGCGCGGCCAGGCGTCGATCAAGCAGTCCTGATCTTCCGCCAGCCCCCTGAGGAATTTCAAGTTGTGCGATGGCGGGCTGTAATTGGTCAGCGTGAGAAGCAGGCAGGAATAGACAGTTTCAACACCCTGGTGGAGGAGAAAAACCGCACGCTTTTGCCAGCCGCTCTCAGCTGCGTACTTGCCAAGCTGACGGAACGGCTGCGGCCTTGTATTGCCTCTCAAAATGCTCCTTCGCCACCCTATACGCATCGACGGAAGAGAGCTTTCTCGGTTCGGCCAGCGGCCTGTCGTCGAGCTCGTAGAGCGCGATGCCCTCGCGCCGGATGTCGACGAAGAAATACTGGCCGTCGGCCAGGAAGTTGTTCACCTCCCGGGCGCCATGGACGATCAGTCCGACCGGCGTCTTCACGTCCTTGTCCCACATCAGCCGGTCGGTCGTCTTGTCCCAGTATTGCGGTTCAGCCAGATGCTTGGAATTGACCAGTACCAGGATGTCATAGTCGGAGCGGTAGCCCTTCATCGTGTGCGGTTCGTCGACCCAGGTGCCGCGGCAATAAGAGCCAAACAGGATGATCTTTAAGATCCTGCCGCGCTTCTTGAAGGCGGCAGACGTGCCTGAAAGCGCATCGGCGAACTCCTCATGGATGATCGCAACGACGCGGGCCAGCTCGCGCTGCTTTTCTTCCGGCAGATGTTCCAGGGACGATCGCATGGGTCCATCGATAGGCCAAAGACGATTCGCCGTCTACTACTGGAAACTGTAGGAACTGCGGTATAAAGGCAGCAGCAGATTGATCCGGCGGTGCAGCCAAATCGATGGGTCTATGGCGTCTCCGAGCGACTGCAATTAGACTACCGGAAATGAGAAAGGCGACCGCTGGCCGCCATTCTTATTTCTTCGCCCAGAGCACTTTGAAGCGGGCGTTTCGGCAGGTTTCGCCGCTTTCCTTGAAATTTGCAGCAAGCACCGGCTCGTAGGGCAAACCGCGATTGGCGACGAGCATGAGACGGCCGCCACCGCGTAGCGCCGATGCAGCCGTCTTGATCATTGCTTGGCCAAGCGAGGGCTCCGCCGCGTGTCCTTCATGAAAGGGCGGGTTCATGACGATCAAATCGTACTTGTCCCTGACCGGTTCGGCCGCCAGATCGTGCCAGAAGAAGCGTGCCGGTGCGTTCGGGCAGTTCTCCGCCAGATTGACCTTAGCGGCCTCCAAAGCCGCGTGGTTGGCCTCGTAGAGGTCGAGGCGCTCGATGTTCGGCGATTTCTCGGCAAGCTCGACTGAGAGATAGCCCCAGCCTGCGCCGAAATCGGCTGCGTCGCCGGTGAAATCTGTCGGAAGGCGCGAGGCGAGCAACTCCGAGCCGTCATCGATACGGTCATGCGAGAACATGCCGGCTGAAGCATTGAAGCGGCCGTCGACGCGCACCGGTGACTTGGCGAATTTCGAAACAGCTTCGCTGACGTCCTTCGGCCGCGTAAACCAGAATGCAACACCGTGATATTTCGGCATGTGTTTGATATCGAGGCCGAAGCCATCCAGACGCTTGCGCAGCGGCTGGATGCCATCTTCCTTGCCACCGGCAACGACGATCAGGCCACCGGCTTTCAGGCGGGAAAGTGCTGCAGCGATATTCGCCTCGTTCTCGCCTTTGTGCTTCGTGCAGAGCACGAGCGCCGCATCATAATCTTCGCCTTCGATCTCAGGCGATGCTTCGATTCGCTGCGACAGAAGCTGCCGGTAGAGCGGCCGGAAGCCCTGTACGGCGCTAAGGGACGCGGCAAAGCCCTCCGGCAGCACAAAACCTGCCTCGGCACCCAGGAACAGCACGCGCGCACCCTCGCGCGGCGGATCAATGGTACCGCTCGCAAAGGGATGGAGCAGGGTCTTCAGCGTTTCGCGGCTCATGATCTCTTCTCGACTTCATACAAAAAGGGCGCGAGAAAAATCCCGCGCCCATGAACGGTTGGAAAGGCGCGGCTTACTCAGCCGCCTCTTCCTTCTTCTTTTCGGCAGCCGGCAGTTCCTGGCCAGTCGTCTGGTCGACGACCTTCATCGACAGGCGGACCTTGCCGCGCTCATCGAAGCCGAGGAGCTTGACCCAGACCTTCTGGCCTTCCTTGACGACATCCTGCGTTTTCGCAACGCGCTCGGAAGCCAGCTGCGAAATATGGACGAGGCCATCACGGGCGCCGAAAAAGTTGACGAAAGCGCCGAAGTCAGCGGTCTTGACGACCGTGCCTTCGTAGATCTGGCCAATCTCCGGCTCGGCGACGATCGAGTGGATCCACTTGCGGGCCGCTTCGATTTCCTTGCCGGAAGACGATGCGATCTTGACGGTGCCGTCGTCTTCGATGTTGATCTTCGCGCCCGTCTTTTCGACGATTTCGCGAATGACCTTGCCGCCGGAGCCAATGACTTCACGGATCTTGTCGACCGGGATGTTCATGACTTCGATACGCGGAGCGAATTCGCCGAGCTGGCCGCGGCTTTCGGAAATGGCCTTCGCCATCTCGCCGAGGATGTGCAGACGGCCGCCCTTCGCCTGATCCAAAGCGATCTGCATGATCTCTTCGGTGATGCCGTGGATCTTGATGTCCATCTGCAGCGAGGTGATGCCTGCTTCCGTGCCGGCAACCTTGAAGTCCATGTCGCCGAGATGGTCTTCATCTCCGAGGATGTCGGAAAGAACGGCGAAGCGCTCTTCCTCCTTGATCAGGCCCATGGCGATACCAGCGACCGGCTTTGCGAGCGGAACGCCTGCATCCATCAGCGCCAGCGACGTACCGCAGACGGTTGCCATCGAGGAGGAACCATTGGACTCGGTAATTTCCGATACGACGCGGAGCGTATAGGGGAACTGCTCAACCGACGGCAGCATCGGGTGGATGGCGCGCCATGCAAGCTTGCCATGCCCGATCTCGCGGCGGCCCGGGGAACCCATGCGGCCCGTTTCACCGACCGAGTAGGGCGGGAAGTTGTAGTGCAGCATGAAGTTTTCCTTGTACATACCCGTCAAGGAATCGACGTACTGCTCGTCTTCGCCGGTGCCGAGCGTGGCAACGACGATCGCCTGCGTTTCACCGCGGGTGAACAGAGCCGAACCGTGCGTGCGCGGCAGCAGGCCGACTTCAGCGACGATCGGGCGAACGGTCTCGAGATCGCGGCCGTCGATGCGGCTCTTGGTGTCGAGAATGTTCCAGCGAACGATCTTTGCCTGCAGGTGCTTGAAAATCGCACCGACTTCTTCGGCCGTGTATTCGGCTTCGCCTTCTTCCGGCAGGAAGTGCTCCTTTACCTTCGCCTTGACGGCATCGACAGCGGCGTAGCGATCAGCCTTCTGGGTGATCTTGTAGGCTTCGCGAAGTTCGGCTTCTGCAAGGCCAAGCATTTCGCTTTCGAGAGTCGAATAGTCTTCCGGTGCAAAATCGCGAGGCTCCTTGGCGGCAACTTCAGCGAGCTTGATGATCGCTTCGAGAACCGGTTGGAAGCCCTTGTGGCCGAACATGACGGCACCGAGCATGACGTCTTCCGGAAGCTCCTTGGCTTCCGATTCGACCATCAGAACCGCGTCATGCGTGCCGGCAACCACGAGATCGAGGCTCGATTCATCCATTTCGTCGAGATGCGGGTTCAGGACATATTCGCCATTGATATATCCGACGCGCGCGCCGCCGACCGGACCCATAAAGGGAACGCCGGAGAGCGTCAGGGCGGCTGAAGTCGCGATCATCGATAGGATGTCCGGGTTGTTCTCCAGGTCATGCTGGACGACAGTGACGACGACCTGCGTGTCGTTCTTGTAGCCTTCCGGGAAGAGCGGACGGATAGGGCGGTCGATCAGGCGGGAAACGAGGGTTTCGTTTTCGCTCGGACGGCCTTCGCGCTTGAAATAGCCGCCGGGGATCTTGCCGGCCGCGTAGGTCTTTTCCTGGTAGTTGACGGTGAGCGGAAAGAAGTCCTGACCCGGCTTCGGCGCCTTGGCGGAAACGACGGTAGCGAGAACCACGGTTTCGCCGTAAGTCGCGAGAACGGCACCATCAGCCTGACGGGCGATCTTGCCAGTTTCGAGCTTCAGCGGGCGGCCAGCCCACTCGATTTCCACGGTATGGGTATCGAACATATGTCTTGTCCTTCGATGCGGGAGCGCGCGCCGTCGCAAAAAGCGCAGCGCACAGTCGACCGCAATTAATGTGACGTATCATGGGCAAGACAACGGGAGGCTTTTCATCCCCAGCTTCCTGAGAAACCGGACCAAAGCCCTCCTTAAAAGACTTTGGCCGAAAGCATCCGGCAATCCTGCCCCATGACAGGTCAACGGTTGGTTTGGCAGAGCCGGCCCATCCGGGTCCACCGTATTTCCTCCACGCGAAGATAGGGCGCGGCGGTAGAATTTCATGGGGCCATCGGCCCCTCAAAAGCATCCGGCGGGCGTCCATAAGGAACGCCCGCCGGAAATCATTAGCGGCGGATACCCAGGCTGGTGATCAGCTTGGTGTAGCGGCCTTCGTTCTTCTTCTTGAGATAGTCAAGAAGCGAGCGGCGGCTCGAAACCATCGTCAGCAGGCCACGGCGGGAATGGTTATCCTTCTTGTGACCCTTGAAGTGTTCCGTCAGGTTGTTGATACGCTCGGTCAGGATCGCAACCTGAACTTCGGGAGAACCGGTGTCGCCTTCGAACGTTGCGTATTCCTTGATGAGAGCCGTCTTGCGCTCAGCTGTAATCGACATCGGATGTTCCTTTCTATGAGAGGAGATTAGGTCGCCAAAAGCCGGGATGTCGTCCAGCTTCGGCCGCGAACGCACTCAGGTCCTGCCTGATGCTGGCGCTGCCTATAAACCAAATGAGCTTCGATGGAAAGGGGCCTGCACCAGATGGCGGATTTATCACTTGCCCGCCATCGCGTCACGGATCATCGCATCGTATCCTTCCGGATCCTGCAGCATTGCAAAATGGCTGGCATCCTTCAGGATGACGAGCTTGGCCCCGGGGATCTCCTTCGCCATCCTTTCGGTGTGATCGAGCTTGATCGCTTCGTCGTGATCGCCGATGGCCAGGGTGACGGGCACGGTAATCTTTCCGAGGTCGGCAGCAGTCCAGGCGGGCTCGCTCATCCACATCGCCGAAATTTGGTTGACGAATGCGTCATATTCGTTCGGTGTCGGCGAGACCTTCTTGTAGGCTTCGCCCGCGGAATTAATGTAGGCGCTGAACGTCTTGTTCGTCATCACGTCCGGCTTTACGCCCTCCGTCGTCACATTGGCAGCCTGCGCGATGACACGCGTCAACTTCTCGGGATGCTTCATCGCCATGTCGATGCCGATGATGCCTCCATCCGACCAGCCGACAAGCGTGACCTTGTCGAGCTTCAGATAATCGAGCAGTGCGACATAATCGGACGTCATGAGATCATAACCGAAGGGCTGCCCGCTGCGCGTCGAACGCCCGTGCCCGCGGCTGTCGGCGACTATCACAAGATGGTCCTTGGCAAAATCCTCGACCTGGCGGCCCCATACGTCGGCACTGCCGAGGCCCCCATGGATGAACAGGATCGGGTCGCCCGCACCGTACGCGGCGTAATACATCTTGATGTCGTTTACTGGCGCCATGCCGCTCGTCTTCGCCGCCGGCATGGGAGGGAAGGCGGGCAATTCCGCCCAGCGCTCGGCCGACCGGGCGCTTGCGGCCGCGAGAACGGCCGAAAAAAATATCGCGACTGCGACCGCAACTGCGCGCATGACCTGCTCCTCAAGCTGGGCGGCCTTCAAAGCCGCAAAGAGGAGAAACATAGCTCAAGGGGGATGATTGACAATTACCATCCGTCGCTCAATTCGGCGCGGTGGTGTTCCCGGAAAGACGCATTGCGACTTAAACGAAGACGCGCTTCGGGCGGAACTCTCCCTGACCGATCTCGCCAATGGCGATGAGCTTTCCGCGTGCCGTCGCATAGGCTTCGCTTTCGGCAACCGGCGCATCACGGCCACGCACCAGAATGGGATTGCCCATCCTCAGGCGATGTGCCTGTTCGTCGTTGACGGCAAGGTGTGGGAGTGAGGACAAGGCTTCGCTGGTATCGATCAGCAGGGCGTCGAGCGCGGCAAGACGCTCGTCCATGTCTTCAAGTTTCTCAAGCGCGACGAGGCTTGCGAGCGCCACCATGCTGTCTTCGGCAAAAGGTGCCACGAAGGTCCGGCGTAGCCCGGAGATATGGCCGAAGCAGCCGAGCTGGCGGCCGAAATCTCGAGCAAGCGCGCGTACATACGTGCCCTTGCCGCACTCGACTTCGAAATGCGCGGTATTCTCATCCAGGCAAGCAAGCAGCGTCAGCCGGAAAATCTCGACTTCACGCGAAGGAATCTCGACCGTCTCGCCGTCGCGCGCCAGGTCATATGCGCGCTCGCCGGCGATCTTGATCGCGGAAAACTGCGGCGGCACCTGGCTGATGACACCGGTATATTTCGGAAGAAGATTGCGGATCTGCTCCTCTGTCGGGCGCTTGTTGGAACTCCGAGTCACCTCGCCTTCAAGGTCGTCGGTTGCGCGCTCCTCCCCCCAGGTCACTTTGAATTCGTAAATCTTGCGGCCGTCCATGACATAGGGAACAGTCTTCGTCGCATCGCCCAGCGCAATCGGCAGCATTCCAGACGCCAGCGGGTCGAGCGTGCCGGCATGGCCGCATTTCTGCGCCTTGAAGAGCCACTTGATCTTGGAGACGGCCTCCGTCGAACCGAAATCAACGGGCTTGTCGAGGATCAGCCAGCCGGAAACCGGGCGGCCTTTGGGTTTGCGTGGTTTGGACATTCGCTTCTTCTGCTATTCTTCTTCAGTGTCGCCGTCGAGGTCGCGCTGGACTTCGGGCGAGCGCAGCAATTCATCGATCTTCTTGTAGTTGTCGAAGCTCGTATCGTCGCGGAAACGGACCTCCGGCATGTATTTCATCTGCCGAAGCTGCGGGCCGAGACGGCCGCGGATGTATTTTGCGTTGCGGTTCAGCGCATCGATGACTGCGCCGTGATCGGAAATGCCAAGCGGCGTCACATAGGCTGTGGCGATCTTCAGGTCCGGAGACATCCGGACTTCAGAGATCGAAATGACCGTCTTTTCGATCACGTCATCGCGCACTTCGCCACGCTGGAGAACCTGCGTGATCGCGGCACGCACTTGTTCGCCGACACGCAGCATGCGCTGCGAAGGTGCCGAGGATGTGGGTTTTGTTGCCATTATTCTCTGCCCAAATAGGTTCGGGCGCCGGCCTCTGATGATCCGGCGCCCGTCGAAAAATCCAGTCTCGCGCCGTCAGAGCGTGCGGGTGATGTGCTCGACGCGGAAGCATTCGATCGTGTCGCCCGCGCGGATGTCTTCGTAATTCTCGAAGGCCATACCGCATTCCTGGCCGGAATGCACTTCCGAGACTTCATCCTTGAAGCGCTTAAGTGTCTTGAGCTTGCCTTCGTGGATGACGACGTTGTCGCGGATGAGGCGGACGCCGACGCCACGCTCGACCTTGCCTTCGGTAACGCGGCAACCCGCGACCTTTCCGACCTTCGTGATGTTGAACACCTCGAGGATCTCTGCATTGCCGAGGAAGGTTTCGCGCCGCTCCGGAGAGAGCAAGCCGGACATCGCTGCCTTAACGTCATCCACGAGGTCGTAGATGATGTTGTAGTAACGGATTTCTATGCCCTGACGCTCGGCGAACGTACGTGCCTGCGCGTTCGCACGAACGTTGAAGCCAATGATTGCAGCACCGGATGCTTCCGCAAGGGAGATATCCGACTCGGTGATACCGCCAGCCGCAGAATGCACGATGCGAGCGCGAACTTCGTCCGTTCCCAGCTTGTCGAGCGCGCCGGCGATCGCCTCGATCGAGCCCTGCACGTCGCCCTTGACGACCAGCGGGAACTCCTTGACGCCAGCCGTCTGAAGCTGGCTCATCATCTGTTCCAGCGAGCCGCGCTGGCCCGAATGGCGGGCAGCAGCCTTGTCGCGGGCAAGCCGCTGACGGTACTCGGAGATCTCGCGGGCGCGAGCTTCGTTTTCGACAACGGCGAACTTGTCGCCCGCCTGCGGCGTGCCCGAAAGTCCCAGAACCTCAACCGGAGTGGCCGGCCCCGCTTCCTTGACATGGTTGCCCTTGTCATCGACGAGGGCACGCACGCGGCCCCAGACATCACCAGCGACGATAATCTGGCCGGGACGCAGCGTACCCTTCTGGACGAGAACCGTCGCAACGGAACCGCGACCGCGATCAAGCTGAGCTTCGATGACCGTGCCTTCCGCGGTGCGGTCCGGGTTGGCCTTCAGATCTAGGATTTCCGACTGCAGCAGGATCGCCTCGAGCAGCTTGTCGAGGTTGGTGCCGTTCTTCGCCGAAACCTCGACGTCGAGAACTTCACCGCCCATGGACTCGACGAAGACCTCATGCTGCAGAAGTTCGGTGCGAACCTTCTGGGCATTGGCCGTCGGCTTGTCGATCTTGTTGATCGCAACGATGATCGGAACCCCTGCCGCCTTGGCATGGTTGATCGATTCGATCGTCTGCGGCATCACGCTATCGTCGGCAGCGACGACGAGAACGGCAATATCAGTCGCCTGCGCACCGCGCGCACGCATTGCCGTAAAGGCGGCGTGGCCGGGGGTGTCGATGAACGTGATCTTCTGACCGTTCTGTTCCACCTGGTAAGCGCCGATATGCTGCGTAATGCCGCCGGCTTCGCCAGCAACCACGTTCGCATGGCGGATGGCGTCGAGCAGTGAGGTTTTGCCGTGGTCGACGTGACCCATGATGGTGACGACCGGCGGACGCGAGACCTGTTCGCCGCCCTCATCCGTCACGTTGAAGATGCCGAGTTCGACGTCGGATTCAGAAACACGCTTGACGGTATGACCGAATTCGCCAGCGATGAGTTCTGCCAGATCGGCGTCGATGACGTCGCCTGGCTTCATCATCTGGCCTTCCTTCATCAGGAACTTGATGACATCGACGGCGCGTTCGGACATGCGCTGCGACAGTTCCTGAATGGTGATGGTCTCCGGCAGAATGACTTCACGGGAAATCTTCTCGCGCGTTTCCTGCATCTGGCTGCGGCGGAATTTCTCCTGGCGGCGACGCATAGCGGAAAGCGAACGGCCGCGCGCATTGCCGTCGTCATCGACATTTGCCGTCGTGATCGTCAGCTTGCCGCGGCGGCGCTCCTCTTCGGTCTTCGGACGCGTCGTCACCGGCTTTGCCGGTTCCGGACGAACGACCCTGCCACGGGCAGGAGCCCCACGAGGAGATCCGCGCTCTTCCTCCTCACCTTCCGGACGGCGGCCACGGACCACCGGCGCAACCCCAGCTGGGGCCGGACGTGCAGAAGTAGGCGCCGAAGTCTCGGGACGGCGCACGGCCGGCGCCGGGCGCGGAGCCTCCGCCTGGACCTCAACTGCTTCGGGCGCAGGAGCCTCCTCGACCGGCGCAGAAGGACGGGCGGCCTCTTCGGCTGCACGTCGGGCTGCTTCGGCTGCCTCCGCTTCGCGGCGGGCGGCTTCTTCGGCTGCACGGCGCTTTTCTTCTTCAGCCCGTCGGACTGCATCTTCTGCATCACGGACCTGGGCCAGCGCCAGCGCGCGCCGTCGGGCGTCCATTTCCTCAGGCGAAAGATGGTTCAGCACAACCGGACGCGGGCGGTCCTGCTGGCGAGGAGCCTGCGAAGCCGGCTGCTGCGGGCGCGGCGGCTGGCCGCCCGGCTGTTGGATGCGGGGCGCAGGCGCCTGCGCCTGCGTTGCCGCCGGAGCGGTTTCTGCCGCGCGGGGCGCTGGAGCCGGCGTGGTCGGGCGATCGTCTTCGGGGCGCATCGGGCGCCGCTTGCGCGTCTCGACAACGACCGCCTTGGTGCGACCACGGCCCATATCCTGGCGCACGGTGCCCTGGCTTATCCCCGATGGCTTCAGGGTAAGCGTCTTCTTTGCTCCAAGCGTCTTGTCGTCATTGCTATCTGTCATTCGTTCCCGTTCCTTCGGACAGGGAGCGATGACGTCATCAAACCCTATCGTTCAAATACTTTTCGATCAATGATGGGCCGGCCGGTGCCGGTCGCCGCATCATTGTTTTTGCTGGCCAGCGCCGCCTGGTGCCCGGGATTGACCGCCGCTGCGGTACTTTTCGAGCATCTTTGCGCGCTTCACTACACCCTCACCTGCCTGCCCTGCAAGCACTGCGGCATGGATAAAAGCATTCTGGCCCATCACGCCTTCCATTTCGCTCTCCGAGAAGAGGCGGAAAGAAGGTATTTTCTCCTCGGTTTCCATTCCGAGGTGCCAGGCCTTACGAGCCTGGTCGATTTTTCTCACGCCATCGTCGGCTGCATCCGTCGAATGGAACACGGCGAGTGCTGCTCCGCTTCTGACTGCGGCATCCACTTTCGAGGAACCGCTGACGAACTGGCCCGCCTTGCGCGCCATGTTCATCATCTGCATCAGCTGCTGTGCGAGCAGCCGGTCGACGGTTTCACCGAGATCGGCTGCTGCCTTCACATCCGCCTTCAATGCGCGGGCGAAAGACTTCTTCGCCACCGCCTTGTCGACCAACACCCGATCAAGCTTGACCCAGCAGCCGCGTCCTGGAAGCTGACGCTTCAGATCGGCGATCACCGTCCCGTCGGGCGCTGCAACGAAGCGGATCAACTCATCCGGCGATCCGCTTTCACGCGTCACAATGCACATGCGGCTGTTCACGTCATAACCTGCAAGATCATCATCCTCAGGAGAAGCGTGCAGCTCCGCGATCATTATGCTTCCTGCTCGGCAGCGTCGGCTTCGACGACTTCAGCGTCCTTCGCAAGGTCCTCTTCGGTAATCCAGCCGGCAGCAAGGCGTGCCTGGACGACCATCTGCTCGGCCTCGACACGTGAAACGTCGAACTTCGAAAAGAGGCCTTCAAACTTCTTGGTTTCGCCATTCTTGCGCTCTGTCCAGCCGACGAGATCGTCCGCCGCGCAGCCTGCGAAATCTTCCAGCGTCTTGATGCCGTCTTCGCCAAGCGCAACCATCATCTGGGCGGTCATACCGTCGATCTGACGCAATTCGTCGGAAACGCCGAGCGCCTTGCGCTTCTCGTCCATTTCCGCTTCGAGCTTCTCGAGATATTCGCGAGCACGCTGCTGGATTTCCTGCGCCGTCTCTTCGTCGAAGCCGTCGATCGACGAAATTTCGTCGAGGTCGACGTAGGCGAGCTCTTCAACGGCGGCAAAGCCTTCGGAAGCCAGAACCTGGCCGACCATTTCGTCAACGTCGAGCGCATCCATGAAGAGGTTGGTACGTTCGTTGAATTCCTTCTGACGGCGCTCGGATTCTTCGGCTTCCGTCATGATGTCGATATCCCAGCCGGTCAGCTGCGACGCGAGGCGCACGTTCTGACCGCGACGGCCGATCGCCAGCGAAAGCTGCTCGTCGGGAACCACGACTTCAATGCGTTCTGCATCTTCGTCGAGAACGACCTTGGCGACTTCAGCCGGCTGCAACGCGTTGACGACGAAGGTCGCCGGGTCCTGCGACCAGGGAATGATGTCGATCTTTTCGCCCTGAAGCTCGCCAACGACGGCCTGGACGCGCGAACCGCGCATACCGACGCAGGCACCGACCGGATCGATCGAGCTATCGTTCGAGATGACAGCGATCTTGGCACGCGAACCCGGGTCGCGGGCGACCGAGCGGACCTGGATGATGCCGTCGTAGATTTCCGGCACTTCCATGGTGAAGAGCTTGACCATGAATTGCGGATGCGTGCGCGACAGGAAAATCTGCGGACCGCGCTGTTCGCGGCGGACGTCATAGACATATGCGCGAACGCGGTCGCCGTAGCGGACGTTTTCGCGCGGGATCATTTCGTCACGGCGGATGATACCTTCGCCACGGCCGAGATCGACGATGACGTTGCCGTATTCGACGCGCTTGACAGTACCGTTGACAATTTCGCCGACGCGATCCTTGAATTCGTCGAACTGCCGGTCACGCTCGGCTTCGCGAACCTTCTGGACGATGACCTGCTTGGCCGACTGGGCGGCAATACGGCCGAAATCCATCGGCGGCAGCGGATCGGCGATGAAGTCGCCAAGCGCTGCGTCGGGGTTGCGGTCGCGGGCCAGCTCCAACGGGATCTGCGTGGAGTAGTCTTCTGCCTTCTCGACGACTTCGAGCAGGCGCTGCAGGCGAATTTCGCCGGTCTTCGGATTGATATCGGCGCGGATGTTCGATTCCGTGCCGTAACGGGAGCGCGCCGCCTTCTGGATCGCATCCGCCATCGCGGCAAGCACGATTTCGCGGTCGATGACCTTTTCGCGCGCCACTGCATCTGCGATCTGCAGAAGTTCGAGCCGGTTCGCACTAACTGCCATTGTCTTATCTCTCCGTCCTGGCCTTGCGGGTTCCCGTCCCTGGAGCCGTAGTTGATCGATTATTCTTCGTCTTCCGCCTCGTTCTGGTTCGCTGCCTGCGCTTTCGCGGCCTTATCGGCGCGCAGCGCATCGCGAATCAGATCGTCGGTCAGAATGAGCTTCGCATCGCTGAGCGCCGTGAAGGGAATGGTGACCTTCTGCTCTTCGCCATCGGCAACTTGGTCACGTTCGAGCGTGAAACCATCCGCGCCCGCTTCGATGATCTTTCCGCGAAAGCGCTTGCGGTTGCCGATCATGATCGACGTTTCGCACTTCACAAGGTGCCCTTGCCAACGGGTGAAATCGGATTTCCGCACCAAAGGACGGTCGATACCAGGCGAAGACACCTCCAGATGATACTCCCGATCGATCGGATCTTCCACATCAAGAACCGGAGAAATGGCCATCGAGACCTCTTCGCAGTCTTCGACGCTCATCGTGCCATTGTTGCGCTCTGCCATGATCTGCAGCGTAGCGCCGTTCTGGTTGAGCATGCGCACGCGGGTCAGGCGGAAGCCCATGCCGACGAGCACGGGTTCGATGATGTCGGCAAGGCGCTGGTCAAGCCCGGTTTCGGTAATCAACCTCGGCTCAAGTTCATTGTCTGCGTTCGTCGGATCCGACAAGCGATGCGCTCCTCGCAATTTTCATGCATTTAGGCGATCACGCTAATAAAAAAGAGCGGGTCCTTGCGGCCCACTCTTCATCGCACGATCAAGAATTTGAGTGGCATATAGGCCTGTTTTTACGAAATTGCAAGCTCTCGGCTCAAATGCGCCGCGGCGGCGCAATCGCGCCTAGCCACCGTCGAGCTTCATCATATATTGGAAGCCGAGGGAAATTTAGCAAGCGGGAGGAATCGTGCCATCCAATTCATCAACGCTGGCGCCGCTGAAGCATGAAACCTACCGCACAATCTGGTTCGCAAGCCTCGCCTCGAATTTCGGCGGGCTGATCCAGGCTGTAGGGGCCGCGTGGATGATGACGACCCTCACCGCTTCACAGGACATGGTGGCACTGGTCCAGACCTCGACAGCGCTTCCCATAATGCTGTTCTCGCTCATCTCGGGCGCGCTCGCCGACAATTTCGACCGGCGGCAGGTGATGCTGACGGCGCAATTCCTCATGCTGGCCGTCTCGACGATCCTCACCGCCTGTGCCCTGCTCGGCTGGATCACGCCCTGGCTGCTCCTGTTTTTCACCTTCCTGATCGGCTGCGGCACGGCGCTCAACAACCCCTCCTGGCAGGCCTCCGTCGGCGATATGGTGCCGCGGGCAGACCTGCCGAACGCGGTGACGCTGAACAGTATGGGTTTCAACATGACCCGCAGCGTCGGCCCCGCCATCGGCGGCGTCATTGTCGCGACGGCGGGTGCCGCCGCTGCCTTTATGGTGAATACGGTCAGTTATTTTGCGCTCATCTACGCACTCACGCGCTGGAAGCCATCGCTGCCCGCTTCCAGTCTCCCGCGTGAAAGCCTCGGGAGCGCGATCTCCGCCGGTCTTCGATATGTCTCGATGTCGCCCAACCTTGAAAAGGTACTGATCCGCGGCTTGATCTTCGGCGTGGGCGCGAGCTCGGTGCTCGCGCTTCTGCCGATCGTCGCAATCGATCTCGTCGCCGGCGGGCCACTGACCTACGGCTTCATGCTCGGCTCCTTCGGCATCGGCGCAATCGGCGGCGGGGCGCTCAATGCGCGGCTGCGCGAGATGTTCAGCAGCGAGACCATCATCCGCTACGCCTTTACCGGTTTTGCCATCAGCATGGTGATTGCCGCGGCGAGCCCGTTTGCCGTGCTCACCTCGGCGGGGCTGCTCGTTTCCGGCGCGTGCTGGGTACTCGCGCTTTCGCTATTCAACACGATCGTGCAGCTTTCGACACCGCGCTGGGTCGTCGGCCGGGCGCTGTCGCTTTATCAGACGGTCACCTTCGGCGGCATTGCCGGCGGCAGCTGGCTTTGGGGTGTGGCCGCCGATCGCTTCGGCGTTTCGAATGCGCTTTATGGTTCAGCCGCGGTGATGCTGCTCGGCATCGTTACCGGCCTTCGCTTCTCGATGCCGGCCTTTGCCTCGCTCAATCTCGACCCGCTCAACCGCTTCATCGAGCCGGCGCTTGGGCTCGACATCACGCCCCGCAGCGGGCCGATCGTCATTCAGGTCGATTATCAGATCGGCGATAACGACCTGTCCGAATTCCTGAAACTGATGGGGGAACGGCGGCGCATCCGAATCCGCGACGGCGCACGCAACTGGGCACTGATGCGCGACCTCGAAAATCCCGGCACCTGGACCGAAACCTATCACACGCCGACATGGGTCGAGTACATCCGCCACAATCAGCGCCGCACGCAGGCCGATGCGGAAAACGCCGATCGCCTGCGCGCCCTCCACCGCGGCACGGCAGCGCCGCATGTTCACCGCATGATTGAGCGACAGACCATCCCGCCATCCGATGATGTGTTCCACAAGGCGCCCATCGATCTTCACCACTGAGGCAATGCGATGATCCACGCATTCCGAAAAGCCCGCGAAACCGATCTTATCGACATCATCCGGCTGCTTGCCGACGACGATATCGGCCAAGGCAGAGAGGTCGTCGCCAATCCTGTCGATGGGCGCTATCAGACTGCCTTTGCCGCAATCGAGGCGGATAAAAACCAACTGCTGGCGGTTGCCGTGGACCAAAAGCATCACGTCGTCGGCTGTTTGCAGCTCTCGTTCATTCCCGGACTGTCGCGCATCGGCACGTGGCGCGGGCAGATCGAGAGCGTAAGGATTGCAAGGGACGCGCGCGGCAGCGGGCTAGGGACCGAATTTATCGAATGGGCGGTAGAGACATGCCGGGCGCGCGGCTGCAAGCTCGTGCAGCTCACCTCGGACAAATCCAGGGTGGATTCCATCCGCTTCTATGAAAAGCTCGGCTTTACTGCGAGCCATGAAGGGCTGAAGCGTAGCCTATAAGACGGTTACTTCAGCTTGCCCTTCATTGAAGCATCGGGAAAACAGGTCGGTTGCATACCGTTCTTTTCCTGCCATTGTCCGATCGAACGGCGGGTCTTGTAGCCCGGCAAGCCGTCCGATCCGCCGACGTCGTAGCCTTGGCGCTCCAGTGCTTTTTGCATTGCTGCCACATCGGATCGCAGCATTTTGCCGACATCGCCCCAAGCACCCTGAAAGGCGCCAGAGCCATAAGCGATCCGATCGGCGAGGTTGCCGATATAGAGCGCGTAGAGATCGGAGTTGTTGTATTCCTTGATGATGTAGAAGTTCGGCGTGACGATAAATTCCGGCCCATCCCGCCCCGCCGGCACAAGCATCATACCCGCAGCCTTCATTTCGCCGGGTGGAAAGCCCTTGCCGGACTTGCGATTGATGCCGAGCGACGCCCAGTGCGAAAGCGGCTGTGCGATATCCGGTCCTTCCTGCGCGCAGGAAACCGCCGCCGGGATCGTTACCTCGAAGCCCCAGTCACGATTTCGTTGCCAGCCTTTCTTGACAAGATAGTTGGCTATGGATGCCAGTGTATCAGGTACGGACGTCCAGATATTGCGGTGCCCGTCGCCATCGAAGTCGACCGCATACTTCAGATAGCTGGTCGGCATGAATTGCGGCTGGCCGAGCGCTCCCGCCCAAGAGCTCCTAAAGCCGGCCGGCGTCACGTCACCGCCATCGAGAATGTGAAGCGCCGCGATCAGCTCGACCCGGAACATTTCCTTGCGAGTCGACATAAAGGCCTTGGTCGCCAGCACCTCGATCGCCGAATTCGGGATCTTCGCCGCGCCGAAGCCCGTCTCACGGCCCCAGATCGCCAATACGATCGAGCCCGGCACGCCATAGGTCTTTTCGATGCGCTTCAGCGTCGAGGCATACTGTGAGGCAAAACCGCGTCCCGTTGCCGCCAGCTTCTTCAGCCGGTCCTCGTTGAAATACGGACCCGGCGAAGAAAACTCCGCCTGCGTCTGCTTGCGTTCTTTCGCCGGTGGGAATCCGGGAGGCGCAAGATCGGGAAGACTCCAATTAAGCGCGATATCCTTAAATGCGGCTTGCAGCGTCTTTTCTGAAATGCCGGCCTTCTTCGCATCAGGGCCAAGGTCGCTGATGATCCATTGCTGGAACTGTCTTTCCACCGCCGGCCTGTTCTGGGCAAGCGCAGGAAGAGGGAGGAGGGCGAGAAAACATGCAAAAGCGATGGCCCAACGGCAAATGCTGCTCCACTGCGCCCTGCTGGGCATCTCTCCCACAATGAGGGAGATGGGCAGGAAGCGGCCTCGCCGAGCTCCATCTGATCTACCCCCTCGTAAGGGGGATGTCACAAAGTGGCAGAGGGGGGTGTCGTCTCGCATTTTTCCTCCTCAGATCGCAGTCCTTGCCCTCAAGGCAGCAGCCAGTGTCCCCTCGTCGAGGTAGTCGAGTTCACCGCCGACCGGCACGCCATGCGCGAGCCGCGTGATCTTCACGTCCAATCCCGTCAGCTGGTCCGTTATATAGTGCGCTGTGGTTTGCCCCTCGACGGTCGCGTTAACGGCGATGATGAGTTCGCGAATACCGCCTTCCCCGATGCGATCGATCAGCCCGCGAATGTTCAGGTCATCCGGCCCGACGCCATCGAGCGGCGAAAGCGTGCCGCCGAGCACATGATATGCTGCGTTCATTGCTGCGGCGCGTTCCAATGCCCACAGGTCGGAAACATCCTCAACGACGATGATGACGGAGTGGTCGCGACGCTCGTCGGTGCAAACGGTGCAGGGATCGACGGTATCGACATTGCCGCAGCGCGAGCAGACCTTCACCTTGTCATAGGCCTCACCCATCGCGCTCGACAACGGTCCGAGCAGTTGGTCCTTCTTCTTGATCAGGTGCAGCGCCGCGCGCCGGGCCGAGCGAGGCCCGAGACCCGGCACCTTCGCCAGAAGCTGGATGAGTTTTTCGATTTCGGGGCCGGTGACTCGCTTTGTCATGTGCCGTTCTTAGCCCATATGTTGCCAAAACGGAATCGCGGAAAGAGTCGACCAAATGATGAAAATACGCGCCGTCTGCACCGCCAATCCCGAGCGACTGCCCGGCAAGAAATACAAGACGGGGATCTACAAGCATGCCGTCAAGGGCGCCGTGATCATCGACTCCGAAGGTCTCGTCGGCGACGCCATTTGCAACCGCAAGCATCACGGCGGTGTCGATCAGGCCGTCTATCTCGAAGGATCGCTGACACTCGACTGGTGGGCGAGAGAGCTCCGGCGCCCGATCGAGCCCGGCACGTTCGGCGAAAATCTCGTGATCGATGGCCTCGACAACCGCGCAGTTTCAGTTGGCGACCGCTTGATAGCGGGCGAACTCGTTCTCGAGGCGACGTCGGCGCGCATTCCGTGCGCGACCTTCGCCGCAAGGATGGCTGATCCGAAATTCGTGAAGCGTTACACCAGGGCCAGCCGCCCCGGCATTTATTGCCGGGTTATCACTGGTGGGGTGGCGGAGGCCGGAATGCCCGTCGAATACGTGCCGTATGGGGGTCAGAAGGTGACGATGCCCGAGATGCTCGCAACATTCGGCAAGTTGCTCTCCGCCGAGGACCGTGGGCGGTATCTCGCCGCGCCCATCCACTACAAGCTGCGCCACCTTCTGGAAGCGCAGCTCTCGGACGTGCAATGATGGCGGTCATCCGGCTGCCAAGCACGCACCAGCACATACGCCCCTCCTTGAAGCAATTTTACGAGATTCCGCAGGTGGTTGAGGTGCTGCGGCTGACGGGAGAGGCGGTTGCGATTTCGCTCGTTCTGCGCGGCGAACCGCCAAAGCCGATTGGTCGCGATTTGTCGCGACTGACCTAGAACCGCTCCTGACCGGATTGGTCAGTCCGCTGCTTGTTGACGAAAGCGATGTTCTGGATTTCGCCCAGATGTGACTCAGCGCATCGCGATTGCGACGGCGGCACCGGCCATGGTTCCGGCGCTGGCACGGTTTGCGATCCTGATCGCACGGCGGCTTTTCAGGAAGCCGCGGGCTTTTGCGGCAAGCAGTGCCCAGCTGACGTCGATCAGAATCAGTACGACGAACATGGTCGCGACGAGTTGTGTCCAGCCAACAATCGTCACCGAATGGATATCGATGATCGAAGGCAGCAGGGCGACGTAGAACATCATGATCTTCGGATTGCCGAGCGTCACCGTCATGCCAGCAAAGAAGAGCTTTGTGGCGGATTGCGCTTCAGGCAGCTTTTCCTCGCTCGCATCATACGAGGCGAACCACATCTTCCAGGCGAGATAGAGCAGATAGCAGACACCGAGCCACTTGATGGCGACGAAGGCCAAATGGAAGGTTTCGGCAACGGCGGCAAGGCCAGCCACCGCGCAGGTCAGCCAAATCCCTTCGCCGATCCACATGGCGGCGAGGAATGGCAGAACATCACGGGCGCCCTTCGACAATACGCGGGCGACAAGCGCCGCAACGCTCGGCCCCGGTGAACCGGCGGCCATGACGAGAGCGCCGGCAAAAACAATGAGACTGGTCAGCGTCATCGGCGCTCTCCCCCCAGCTCGATCGCTGCAGAGCTCAGAACGGCATCTTGAAGCCGGGCGGGATCGGCAGACCGGCAGTCAGCGCCTTCGTCTTTTCGGCTGCAGCAGCTTCCGCCTTGTCCTTGGCATCCTTGTGGGCGGCAATGATCAGATCCTCGAGGATCTCGACATCGTCTTCCTTGAAGAGCGACGGGTCGATCTTCAGGCTCTTGAGTTCGCCCTTGCCGCTCATGACAACGGTCACGAGACCGCCGCCCGCCTTTCCTTCAGCCTGGAGCTCGGCAATTTCCGCCTGCATCTGCTCCATCTTGGCCTGCATTTCCTTGACTTTGCCCATCATGCCCATGAGGTCGCGCATCGTCTGGTTCCTTCTTCAACTTCAGAATTCTATGTCGTCGCCGGGCAGAATGTCACCCTCTTCGGATTCAGCTACTGCAGGCGGTTTCGCCTCGCCTTCCTCCTCCGGTTCGGGTGCCCTTACCCGGACGTCGATGATCTTTGCGCCCGGGAACTGCGCCAGGATTGCCGCCACATCCGGATCCTGCCGGGCGTCGCTCACCTGCTGCTCCTTGGCCTTGGCTTCTGCCTCGACCATCGTCGGGTCGCCGGCCTCACGGCTGAGGCTGACGATCCAGTGTATGCGGGTCCATTCCTTCAACTTGACGGCAAGCTCGTTGAGCAGTGTCGCCGGCGCCCCGTCGGTAAGGCTAACGTCGAGACGGCCTGTTTCGATCTTCACCGGCCGCACGAAATTGCGCACGAGTGCTTTCAGCTTCGGGTCGCGCTTTTCCGCAGCGAGATTGACGATATCGGCGATCGAATTGACATGAACGAGCGGCTTCGGCGCTTCCGCTGGCTTCGTCTCGATGCGGCCTGCCGTCTGCATTAGCTGCGGATCGGGAGCGGGTACGGCCCTCAACATGGCCGGTCCCCCGGAAGGCTGCGGCCTCGGCGTGCTCTCCGTCGCGCGTACGGCTAGCGCCGACTGATATGATACATGGGCACCATTGCCGCTACCGTTACCCGAGGGCGTAGGCGACGGACGCGTACCGCTGCCATTTTCGGAGAGCTCGGCAAGGCGACGCGCAGCATCTTCGGGCGACGGCAGATGCGCCGCATGTGCCAGCCGGATCAGCACCATTTCCGCCGCACCGGCCGTGCGCGAAGAGCTTTCGGTCTCCGGAATGCCCTTCAACAACATCTGCCAGATCCGCGACAGCGTCGTCACGGCAATCCCTTGAGCGAACACGCGGGCCCTGGTTCGCTCGACTTCGCTGAGCGACGGGTCATTAGCAGCGTCCGGCACATATTTTAGCCGGGTAACGAGATGGGTGAAATCGGCAAGGTCGGTCAACACGACGACGGGATTTGCGCCGGCCTCGTACTGCGCCTGAAATTCGGCAAGCGCTGCGGCGACATCGCCTCTGGCAACATGCTCGAAGAGATCGACGATGCGAGCACGATCGGCAAGGCCGAGCATACCGCGAACCGCTTCCGCCTGGACTACCCCGCTACCATGGGCGATTGCCTGGTCAAGCAGCGAAAGGCCGTCACGTGCCGAGCCTTCGGCGGCACGTGCGATCATCGCCAGTGCATCCGGCTCCGCATCGATGCCTTCCTTCGCTGCGATGGTTGTAAACAAGCCGACGAGATCCGCCGCGCTGATGCGGCGGAGATCGAAGCGCTGGCAGCGCGAGAGAACGGTAATCGGAACCTTGCGGATTTCGGTGGTCGCAAAAATGAACTTCACGTGCTCCGGCGGCTCTTCGAGCGTCTTCAGCAAGCCGTTGAAGGCCTGTGTCGACAGCATGTGCACTTCGTCGATTATATAAACCTTGTAGCGCGCCGAGACCGGCCGATAGCGTACCTGCTCGATGATTTCACGGATATCGTCGATACCGGTATGGGAGGCGGCGTCCATCTCGATCACGTCGACATGGCGGCCTTCCATGATCGCCTGGCAATGTTCGCCCGGCACACGCAGATCGATCGTCGGCTTGTCGATCTCGGGCGTCTTGTAATTCAGCGCGCGCGCCAGAATCCGGGCTGTCGTCGTCTTGCCGACGCCGCGGACGCCGGTCAGCATGTAGGCCTGCGCAATGCGGCCTGTCTCAAAGGCGTTGGTCAGTGTGCGGACCATCGGCTCCTGGCCGACCATGAGGTCCGTGAAATCCTTGGGGCGGTATTTGCGTGCCAGCACCCGGTACCCGGTGCCCGTCGAGGCGGCATCTTGTGACTGTCGCTCGGTGTCGCTCATCGCCCTGCTTATCGCCCGGAACGCCGGGCATTTGGAAGAGAGAAGGGTGGGAGGCTGGCACGATGACCCGTGCCGGGCTCGTTAGGGCTGCTTCCTTCCGGACCTGACCCGGTTGGCGAGTGGCTCGTCCACCACCAACCTCCCGGATGCACATATCGGCAATATCGCCATCAAAAGCAAGCCAAGCTCAAAAAAAACTGCTAATCATAGGAAAAATATGGAGGAATGCCTGTTGGACGATTTCATTCTCGACCGTCGGCTGGAGAGCGATAGCGACAGCGTCATGCAAACGGGTCTGTGTGATCTCCGATTATCGAAGGACGCCCGCTGGCCGTGGCTGATCCTGGTGCCACGCAGGGCCAACATGACGGAGATCTTCGAACTCACGCCACTCGATCAGGTGCTTCTCACCTTCGAAACGGAAATGACCGCGGCTGCGCTGAAGAAGATCACCGGCGCCACAAAAATCAACATCGGGGCCCTTGGCAATATCGTCCGTCAGCTTCATGTTCATGTCATTGCCCGCTTCGAAGGCGATGCCAACTGGCCAGGCCCCGTCTGGAGCTTCGGTAAGGCCGAGCCCTATGAAGCGGGCAAGAGAGATGAATTCATAGCGAAGTTGCGGGAAGCCCTTTCATCATGAACCGTTCGCTTTTCGATTCGGACGTCCCACATCCGGAACCCAGTAATCTCACCGCCTTTGCCGCAAACGACCTTAATCGCGATTCTGAACATCGCGACGAGCAGTCCGTCGAAAATGCACTGGCAAAAGACGGCACGCACATCTTCGCCTTCGCCAAGGACAGGCTTGTCCTGAAGCATGATGGACAAGTGCTCGATCCGCTGTTTGCCCGCTACGAACTGCAGGAACTGCAGCCACATTGGGACGAGACGATCCTGCTCGGCTACCGCAAGACGGGCGAACCGCGGCTCGCCGTTCCCGTCGGCATTCCGGCCGAAGAACTTGAAAGCCATTACAAGCCCGCCGACGGCCGGACGCTCTACCGCGACCAGCTCGTCGACGACGTTCTGCTTGGCGAATTCGCCCAGGCCGCAAGCCTCATTCGCTGGAACGGCGACAACCGCTTCTGCGGCCGCTGCGGTAGCACGATGGAGATGCGTATCGGCGGCTACAAACGCGTGTGCACGGCCTGCGAACACATGATCTTCCCACGCACAGACCCGGTAGTCATCATGTTGACGATCGATGAACAGCGCGACCTCTGCCTGCTCGGGCGCAGCCACCATTTTACGCCGGGCATGTATTCCTGCCTCGCCGGCTTCGTCGAGCCCGGCGAAACGATCGAAAACGCCGTGCGCCGCGAGACACTGGAGGAGGCCGGAATCAAGACCGGCCGGATTCGCTACCACGCGTCGCAGCCCTGGCCGATGCCGCATACGCTGATGATCGGCTGCTATGCCGAGGCGAAATCGACCGAGGTCCACCGCGACGAATCGGAACTGGAAGATTGCCGCTGGTTCACCCGCGAGGAAACACTTGAAATGCTCGAACGTCCCGGCGCCAACGGCCAGGCTTCGCCGCCCAAAGGCGCAATCGCGCACCGCCTGATGCGCGATTGGGTGGAGTGGAAAAAGCAATAGGCTGATGCGATGGCGCGCTCGGAACGCCTTCTGACCCTGCTCCAGACGTTGCGGCGCTACCGCCGTCCGGTGAGCGGTGCCGTGCTGGCAACGGAAACAGGCGTCAGCATCCGCACGCTCTATCGCGATATCGCAAGCCTCCAGGGGCAGGGCGCTCTGATCGACGGCGAACCCGGCGTCGGCTACGTCTTGAAACCCGGTTTCATGCTGCCGCCGATGATGTTTTCGCAGGACGAAATCGAGGCACTGGTCCTCGGCTCGCGCTGGGTCGCCCGCGCCGCCGATCCGCGTCTTGCTGCTGCCGGCGCCGATGCGCTGGCGAAGATTGCCGATGTCCTGCCACACGAAATGCGCGATGAAATCGAGACCTCGACGCTCCTCGTTCACCTACGTCCGCCCGTTGCCGACAAGGCGGATCTTGACGCCATTCGCAAGGCGATCCGCAGCGAACGGATTCTCAAGCTGACCTACTCCGATGAGAGCGGAACCGTCTCCGTCCGCAATATCTGGCCCTTTGCGCTCAGCTACTTCGAGCAGGTCCGCGTCGTGGTGGCGTGGTGCGAACTGCGGCAGGATTACCGTCATTTCCGCACCGACCGGATCGTCGAAATGAGACCCCAAGAGGTACGCTATCCGCGCCGCCGCGCGGTGCTTCTCAAGGAGTGGCGGGATCAACAGGAAATTTCGTCTTAGCCTCGACGCTACTGCCATAAACTGACAGTGGTCAGCGCTAATATCGGGACAATCCCAAACTGGAGGACCGATGATGACGAGCTTGAACCTCATCCGATCGACATGCAGAAATCGCGTTGTCGAGGACACGACTACGCAAGCAAGATACCCGCAATCTCTGATGCTGCGAATGATGCTGAACGCATCGCGCAACATGGTGCGGAGCCGCTACCCTCAGCTCGATCCCGATGCGATGTCCGACTATATGAAGCGCGATATCGGGTTCATGGACTGGAACCACCCACACCACGAGAGCAACTGAATTCACTACATCGCCTAATCGACGCAGCGCCGCCGCATCAGCGGCGGCTTTAGCGCTTGCCGTCCTTAGTCGCCGGCAAGCGCTAAATCTGTGCAACCTTTTCCAAATACCAGGGACACCGATATGACCAGCCCGAACCTCATCATTCTTTACGTCAAGGATCCTGCCGAAAGTGCGATGTTTTACAAGGATCTGCTCGGCCGCGAACCCGGGGTTGCCGCGCCGAATTTCGTCGCGTTCCCGCTCGACGGCGGCTTCACGCTCGGCCTGTGGCGGCGCAGCACGGTCGAGCCGCAACCTTCCGCGATCGGCAATCGCGGCGAGGTCGCCTTCATGGTGGCTGGCGAAAATGCCGTTGCCAAACAATACGAGGATTGGACAAAGCGCGGTCTGCCGATTGCTCAGGAGCTGACCGATCTCGATTTCGGCCCGACCTTTGTCGCGCTCGATCCGGACGGCCACCGGTTGCGCGTCTGCGAACCCGACAAGTAAGAGAACAGGAAGGGCGCGCCGACGCCCTTCCTCACTTGTGCAGTTGGCCGCGCATCGGGTGGCCCCTGTAGACCCCGAGAATGCGGACATTTTCTGAAAAGAACCGCAACTCTTCCAAAGCCCGGCGCACATGGGCGTCGTTCGGATGGCCTTCGATATCGGCGTAAAACTGCGTCGCCACGAATTTGCCACCCAGCTGATAGCTTTCGAGCTTCGTCATGTTGATGTTGTTCGTCGCGAAACCACCGAGAGCCTTGTAAAGCGCGGCCGGAATGTTGCGGACGTTGAAGACGAAGGTTGTGACAATCTTTTCTTCCCCGGAGCTGCGGTTTGCCCATTCCTCGTCGCGGGAGAGCACGACGAAGCGCGTAACATTGCTCTCCGTATCCTCGACATTTTCGGCAACGATGTCGAGGCTATAGAGTTCGGCGGCAAGACGCGGCGCAAGCGCCGCCATGGTTCTGTCGCCGGTTTCCTTGACGAGCTTCGCGGCCCCCGCCGTATCTCCCGCAATCACCGGCTTCCAGCCATTTGCGCGCACGATCTTGCGGCATTGGCCCAGCGCGTGGATGTGGCTGTGCACGGTGCGTATTTCGTCCTTCGAGACGCCGGGGAGCACCATCAGTTGAAAACGGATCGGCATGAAGTATTCGGCGATGATATGCAGCCGCGACTCCGGTAGAAGGTGATGGATATCGGCTACTCGGCCTGCGATCGTGTTTTCAATCGGGATCATCGCAATATCGGCATCGCCGTTGTCGACCGCCATGAAGGCGTCTTCAAATGTCTGGCAAGGCAACGGCTCCATTGTCGGGAACATGTCACGGCAGGCCATGTCGGAGTTCGCGCCGAATTCGCCTTGAAACGAGATTCGATTGGTCTTGATGTTCATGACGATGTCCTTCATGCCTTCCTTGCCGAAAGAATGCGGCGGGCTTTCTCGAGATCGGCAGGCGTATCGACCCCAAGCGGAACGGTTTTAACGATCTCCACGTCGATGCGCATGCCGGCTTCGAGCGCGCGAAGCTGCTCCAGGGATTCGCGCTTCTCAAGGGCCGACGGACCGAGCGAGACGAATTTCTCGAGCGCAGCCCGGCGATATGCATAAAGGCCGATATGGTGATAGAGCGGCCCTTGGCCATAAGGTGCCGTCGCGCGGGTGAAATAGAGCGCATGAAGGCGCGTTTCGGAGAGCGGAGACCCCACGACCTTGACAACGTTCGGATTGGTCCTCTCTTCCTCGTCAGTGATCTCGACGGTGAGCGTCGCGATATCGACGGTCTCCTCTTCCAAAGGGCGCAATGCAGCGCGGATCGTTTCGGGATCGATGGTCGGCAGATCGCCTTGGACGTTGACGACGATCCTGGCGGTCTGGTCCGGATCGACCTTGTGCAAGGCTTCGAAAATGCGATCGGAACCGGATTGATGATCCTTGCGGGTCATAACGACTTCGAAGCCGGCCTTCGAAACCGCCTCGAAGACCTCCTCGTCGTCGACCGCGATGACGACACGGCCGATCTCCGCTTCCTTCGCCCGCAAAGCGACCTGGACGATCATCGGCAATCCGCAAATATCGGCTAGCGGCTTGCCGGGAAGGCGGGTGGACGCCATGCGGGCGGGGATCAGAACCAGCACGTCATCTAAATTTGAAGCAGTCATCGTTCGAACCTTCTATTCCAGGCGGGAAAGTGTCAAAAAGTCTCACGTACAAGACCATTTAGACAGTTGCAACGAACTGCCAAAAGACATAGGTTCCGCGCGATTTCAAGATGGTGCCTATTCAGGGTCTGCCGACTGCACGGGGAGCATTGCAGATGAATTCTTATGTCAATATGGGCGTTGGGGCGCTGCTAGGAACGATTTTCGTCCTGATGTCGGTGTCGATCGCGTCCGAAGGGATCTTCCACTCCGAAGCGCCGGAGAAGGAAGGTTTTGCCATCGTTGCGGAAGAGGCACCCGCTGCCGGCGGTGGCGACGCTGCACCTGCAGCAGCTGTGGTTCCGATCGCCAAGCTTCTTGCCAGCGCCGATGCCAAGGCTGGCGAAACGGTATTCAAGAAGTGTCAGTCCTGTCATGACGTGACCAAGGGAGGGCCAAACAAGGTCGGCCCGAACCTCTATGGTCTCGTCGATCGTCCGATCGCTTCGCATGAGGGCTTCGCCTACTCCTCCCCCATGAAGGATTTCTCCAAGGGCGGCAGCGAAAAGTGGACCTTCGATCACCTGAACCACTTCCTGCTGGCACCGAAAAAGCAGGTTCCGGGCACGGCCATGGGCTTTGCCGGTCTGCCGAAGGAACAGGATCGCGCGAACGTGATCCTTTACTTGCACACGCTGGCAGACGCCCCGGTTCCGTTGCCGGATCCGAACGCGCCCGACACGGTTACGCAGTAATCCTGCAGAACTTTCCGACGGAAACGAGAGCCCGGCAGCCGCCGGGCTTTTTTGCGATCAGGCGCCGAGCAGGTAGGCCCAGAGCGAAACCGAAATGGCGCCGAGTGCCGTCGTGACCGTGATGGTAGAGGCCGCGAGGCTGTGGCCGACGCCGAAACGGTTGGCGATCAGCCAGGCGTTGACGCCGGTGGGAACAGCGGCGATCAGCACCAGCGCCGCGGTCCAGCTGCCGGTCAATCCAACCATGTGGCTTGCGGCCCAAACGCAGCATGGAAGCAGCACCAGTTTGAAGGCAGATGTGACGCTGGCAATGCCGACATTGCCGGAAACACCATACTTCTCGAGCGCCATTCCCAGAGATACCAGGGCAACAGGCCCAGCAACGCCTGCCAGCTGGTCGACAATGGTCGAAACCGGCAGCGGCATTGGAAGACCAGCAACGTGCACCGCAGAACCTGCGACAAGACCGATAACGAGCGGATTGCGGACAAGATTGAGACCGATCTGGCGAAAGAGTTTCAGCATGCTGCGTTCGCCTTTGCCCGCAATCTTCCGCTCCGCCCGTTCCATCATGATCGTGCCGATGACCATCATGACGGGCAGATGCACGGCGATTAGGATGGAAAGCGGCACAAGGCCCTCATTGCCGACGGTGCGCTGAACAAGCGGCAGACCGACGAAGATCGTATTGGCAAATGCTGACGAAACGCCGGCAAGCACCCCGATGCGATCGTCACGGCCAAAAAAGCGGGTCGCTGCGATGTGACCCGCCGTCCAGGTCACCGCAACGCCGGAGAAATAGGCGATCCAGAGACGAAACGGCGAAGCGCCATGAAAGTCCGCTTCCGCAATCGTGCGGAAAAGCAGCAGAGGGACGGCAATCTTGAAAACGAAATCGCTCAAGGCGTCGCCGACATCTGCCTTCATCAGTCCAGTTTTGACGATCAGCCAGCCGATCAGGATCATGATGAAGATGGGAAGGACGTCGAAGATGATGGCTATCATGCGGAGGGATGCCTTGCGCGGGGATACCCTGCTCTAGCAGCAAAACTTCTTCTTTGACAAATGGATTGGCCAAAGAAGGCGCGCAAGGAACCGGACGGCAGAAACAAAAAAAGCGGGCACTGCCCGCTTTTCCGCATCCGGACTGGCCGGACACCCGGTTCCGGTGCTGCCAGTTCATCCGTGGTCAGCGCCTGCTCCGGTACAGTCGAAGGGCATCATCCCCTTCTCATCCGGCCGCAACCCAAAGGCTGCTCATGCCGGTCTGCTTGTGATCCTATCTAAAAGCGCAAGGTGACAACGCCATGACGGATCGGCGGCATTTGCGAAGAAATGGGCCCACTGGCGGCGTTTTTTCTTCCAAAGCCCGGAAATTCCGGTAAGACCGGATCCCGGCTATCATCTAATCCGGAACCTTCCCTTTCATGACAAAATTCGATGTTCTGACTGTCGGCAACGCCATCGTCGATATCATCGCGCGCTGCGACGACCAGTTCCTCATTGACAACAACATCACCAAGGCGGCGATGAACCTTATCGACGCCGCCCGCGCCGAACTTCTTTATTCCCGCATGGGACCGGCACTCGAAGCTTCAGGCGGCAGCGCCGGCAATACGGCAGCGGGCGTTGCAAGCCTCGGCGGCAGGGCCGCCTATTTCGGCAAGGTTGCAGAGGATCAGCTCGGCGAGATTTTCGCCCACGATATCCGGGCACAGGGCGTACATTACCAGACGAAGCCAAAGGGCACGTTTCCACCGACCGCGCGCTCGATGATCTTCGTCACGGATGACGGCGAACGCTCGATGAATACCTATCTCGGCGCCTGCGTCGAACTCGGCCCGGAGGATGTCGAGCCCGAGGTCGTGGCACAAGCCAAGGTGACCTACTTCGAAGGCTATCTCTGGGATCCGCCGCGCGCCAAGGAAGCGATTCGCGAATGCGCCCGCATCGCCCATGAGAACGGCCGCGAAGTCTCCATGACGCTTTCGGACAGCTTCTGCGTCGATCGCTACCGCGCGGAGTTCCTCGACCTCATGCGCTCCGGTACTGTCGACATCGTGTTTGCCAACCGGCAGGAAGTACTCGCGCTCTACGAGACGGACGATTTCGAGGAAGCGCTCAACAAGATCGCCAAGGATTGCAAGATCGCGGCCGTGACGATGAGCGAAAACGGCGCCGTTATGCTGAAGGGCAACGAGCGCTGGTATGTCGATGCGATCCGCATCAAGGAAGTGGTCGATACGACCGGCGCCGGCGACCTCTTCGCTTCCGGTTTCCTCTATGGTTACACGCAGGGACGGACGCTGGAAGACTGCGGCAAGCTTGGCTGCCTTGCAGCTGGGATCGTCATTCAGCAGATCGGCCCGCGGCCGATGAAATCGCTTTCCGAAGCCGCCCGCGACGCGCAGCTTATTTGAAAGCTTCGCCCGGGTAAGCGCCCCAGATTTCCGACTGCGCCACCCAACCTTCGGCGCTGTCGGCTTCGGCATGGCACCAATCGCCGTTGCATTCGGCGATATTGATCATCACACCCGGCTCCAGCTTGGCAACCACGGTCGCTGACGACTGCGGCTCACGGCGCATATTGACGTAGACGAACTTGCCTTTGCCCTTCATCCACGGTGCGGCAATCGCCGCGCGCTGGCCCGACAACAACGATTGGTTGACCCATCCTTCCGTGCCATCAGCATCGCGGATACGGCGCCAGTTGTCGTATTCCTGGATGATTTCGACCGGCAGGCCGGCTTTCAGATACATCCACGACGCGGCATAATCCGTTCCCGGGCCGATGCGAAGATTGACGCGCTTCGACTTTAGCGAGACGAACCGAGGAAGCGGTAGGCCGCTCGGGCCCTTTGCCACCTGCGCATACGCGGGTTCGACGGCTTCCGCCGCAAATACCAGACCAACCGCAAAGACGAGGCAGACCTTCAAATATTTTCCACGCATGGAGATTTCCGTTCGCTCAAGTTCGCCAGCAGATCCAGCCTGCTTGCCACCGGGCTTTGACATTCACCTAACGCTACCCGCGAGTTTTGTTTGTCTTCGCGTGCGGGTCTGGTAGAAAATGCCCGAGACGGGAAAATTATCCCCCGTCTTGGTTAAAGACCTCTGAACAAGGCATGGCCGGCCGCGATGACATCAAAGAAAAAACCGAAGGTCTACATCACCCGGAAACTGCCGGATGCGGTGGAAACCCGCATGCGGGAACTTTTCGACGCCGAGCTCAATATCGATGATTCGCCACGCTCTGCCTCTGAACTCATCGAGGCCGTAAAGACAGCCGACGTCCTGGTGCCGACGGTGACGGACCGCATCGATGCCGCTCTTATCGAGCAGTCCGGGCCGCAAATGAAGCTGATCGCGAGCTTTTCGAACGGCACCGACCACATCGACGTCGAGGCGGCAGCGCGCAGGGGCATTACCGTCACCAACACGCCGAATGTTCTGACCGAGGACACGGCCGACATGACCATGGCGCTGATCCTCGCCGTGCCCCGGCGTCTCGGCGAAGGTGCACGGGTGCTTACCGACAAACCCGGCGAATGGGCCGGATGGTCGCCCACCTGGATGCTTGGCCGGCGCATTCACGGCAAGCGCATCGGCATCGTCGGCATGGGCCGGATAGGCACGGCCGTTGCGCGCCGCGCCAAGGCATTCGGCCTGTCGATCCATTATCACAACCGCAAGCGGGTGAGCCCGGCGACCGAGGACGAACTTGAGGCGACTTATTGGGAAAGCCTCGACCAGATGCTGGCACGGGTCGACATCGTTTCCATCAATTGCCCTTCGACGCCCGCAACCTTTCACCTGATTTCCGCTCGCCGCCTCGCGCTGTTGCAGCCAACAGCCTATATCGTCAACACGGCGCGCGGTGACGTCGTGGATGAGAGCGCCTTGATCAAGTGCCTGAGGGAGGGAAAGATCGCCGGCGCCGGCCTCGACGTTTTCGAAAACGAACCTGCCGTCAACCCGAAGCTCGTCAAACTTGCGAACGAGGGCAAGGTGGTGCTGCTGCCCCACATGAGTTCGGCAACGATCGAAGGCCGCATCGATATGGGCGACAAGGTGATTATCAACATCCGCGCCTTCATCGACGGCCACCGGCCGCCGAATCGCGTATTGCCCGGCCGCTAAAGGGCGAGAGCCTTGCGCATTTCGATATAGGTGACCCGATCGAAACCCGGATGAGATTTTTCGGCCGTCTTCGCAAAGCCCCAGGCGGCAAAGACTGAATGATTGCCGATCAATTCGATGCGCGTATCGAGTCGCAGCGCAGATAGCATGCGCTCTCTCGCAGCCGCCTCGGCGACCTGCATCAACAGCCTGCCGATACCCCTGCCCTGCGCCTCCGGCGCGACTGCGAGTTTGCCGAGATAAAGACATCCAAGCTCGGGCCTCAAGAACATGCAGCCAAGCAAATCCTCGTCTTCAAGCACGACATAACCGATCTCGTTTAGATTTTTCTCGGCAAGCGATTGCGGTGTCAGGCTTAAGGCCGAAGACGGCGGATTGATGCGGCCATTCATATAGGCGAAGGACGAGAGGATGAGTTGCAGCAACTCGTTCCAGCGGTGAAAATTCGCATCGATCCGGACGATCTTCATGGAACGCTCGGCCCTTGCGCCCGGCGGCGCTTGTAACGGACGCTGTCGAAACGGGCAGTAAGCGCATCGTAGAGCAGCAACCGGCCGATAAGCGGTTCGCCGGCGCCGGTAATGAGCTTGATCGCCTCCATCGCCATCAGCGTGCCGATGACACCGGTCAATGCTCCGATGATGCCGGTTTCGGCGCAGGCGGGAATGAGGCCCTCGGGCGGGATTTCCGGAAAGAGATCGCGATAGGCGGGGTTGAGCGCGCCGTCTTCGGCCCGTTCGTAAGGTTTCAACACGGTCAAAGAACCGTCGAAACGGCCGACAGCGCCGCTCACGAGCGGAATTTCCGCTTTCTCAGCGGCATCGGCAGCGGCGTAACGCGTCTCGAAATTGTCCGACGCATCGATCAGCAAATCGAAGCCAGAAAGATGGCGGCGGGCGGATTCCGACGAAAAGCGCTCTTCGAAGCGGATGATGTTCACATGCGGATTCAGCCGGGCGATCGCAAGGGCGGCGCTTTCCGTCTTCAGTTCGCCAATTGTGCCGGAGTCATGGATGACCTGCCGCTGCAGATTGGAGAGCGAAACGCGATCGTCATCGGCAATGCCGAGTGTGCCGATCCCGGCAGCTGCCAGATACTGCAGAACAGGTGCGCCAAGCCCGCCCGCGCCGATTACCAGCACACGCGCGGCCTTCAGCCTTTGCTGACCCGCCCCGCCGATCTCAGGCAGCAGAATGTGACGCTGATATCTTGCGATTTCTTCCGAGCTCAAAGGTTCCATGGACGCAATGCTATCATGGCCTGAAGGCGCGGGGAAAGCGGCATCCTTCATTCGAAGACGCGGCCCTCGGCAACAGTGAAGAATTGAGCGCGGTCGCCGAGGAGAGAAAACATCGAGCGATCTGTGCCGGTCATGAAGGCCTGGCCGCCAAGCGCATCGATGAGATCGAAGAGCGCGCCGCGGCGGGCCTCGTCGAGATGGGCGGCGATTTCGTCGAGAAGCAGAACCGGCGCATGGCCGGTGAGATTGGCGACGAGCTTGGCATGGGCGAGGATGAGGCCGACAAGCAGCGCCTTCTGTTCGCCCGTCGAGCAACGCTCCGCCTCCATCTGCTTTTCGCGGTGCCGGACCAGCAGATCGGCTCGGTGCGGGCCGTCAAGCGTGCGCCCGGCGCCGGCGTCGCGATAGCGATTTTGAGCGAGCATCGCGGCATATTCATCTTCCAGGTCTACGGAAGGACGCGCGAACTGGCCATCCATGAAGCCGGAAAGTTCGAGTGTAGCGGAGGGGAAAGGCGAGGTTTCGCGCGTTTCCTCTATCAGGCGGGTAAGCAGGCCGAGCATTTCCTCGCGTGCAAGCGCCATGGCGATGCCGAGGCTTGCCATCTGCTCTTCGATGCCCGAGAGCCAGGAGGGATCGAAACGGCCGTCGTCCAGGAGTTTATTGCGGCTGCGCATGGCGCGCTCGAAATCGGTGGCGCGGCGGCCGTGTGCGGGATCGAGCGACAGCACGAGCCGGTCGAGAAAGCGGCGCCGGTCTGAAGATCCGCCGGTAAAAAGGCCATCCATGGCAGGCGTCAGCCAGAGCACGCGTAGATGATCGGTCAACTCGTCGGCCGTCTTTGCGGGCGTGCCGTTGATGCGCAGCTTGCGGCCGGCATTTTCATCGCTAGTATCGATGCCAGTCCCGATTTCGACCTCACCTTCCATGCCGTCAAGTTCGGCAAAGATCGAAAACCCCGCGGAGGCCCCGACCCGCGTGACATCAGCATAGGTGGCGCGGCGAAGACCGCGACCAGGCGAGAGGAAGGAAACCGCCTCCATCAGATTGGTCTTGCCGGCACCGTTATCCCCAGTCAGCACGACATGCCGCCCGTCGAGCACGAGCGAAGCCGCCGCGTAGTTGCGGAAGTCGGTCAGCTTCAGACGCGAAAGGGAAACCTTGTGGGGCATCGAATATCCGGATTCGGGGTATTGGGGCAGAGCTATGCCGAACGGTAGTTCATGGCAAGGGGTCGGATATGAGACAAGCCGCTTGATAACTGCGGGGCGGCTGCAATCAGCAGACGGTAGAGCTTGCCGCCGACATCCTCGGCTCCGGCAAGTCTCCGCTTGCTTGTCTGCTGGAGGTCATGATGAATGAGGATGCTGAGCAGATGCGCCGGGACTGGGCCGCAGAAAAGGCGGCAACCCTTCATCCGCGGCCCGCTCCGATCCCTCGGTGCATTTCATTTGCTCTGCCGAAGATCGAGGGCGCGGATGACATGCCGGCGGCCATCGCAGCGATACTGCAGGCTGTCACCAACAGTGAGATTGTCCCATCCGAAGCGCAAAGCGTCGTCGCCATCATCGAGGCGCATAGGAAAGCTCTAGAGACGGAAGAACTGCTGAAACGATGGATCTGGAAACCTTCGATAGGGATGGACTGCTTTGTGGTCGGTTACCCACTTGGGCTAACCGGCCGGGTGGCAACTCCGATCTGGAAGAAGGCGTCGATAGCACTGAACCTGAACTGGATCATGACAAGCTTCCGCTGCTGCTCGTAGACACCGCAACTCGCCAAGGAATGTCGGGTTCCCCTGGGGTCTTGCGACATAGCGGTGTGCACATGCCAAGCGGCGAATTCACCGACGACACCGTGTTCGGCACGGTGGAAAACCTTCTCGGCATATATTCAGGGAGGATAGGCGACGATGAGCTCCATCGTTGAGTTCGATAGGAAGCCTGCCTTCAAGCTGTGTTCGCATCCGGGCGAGGAACGGTTTTCGGTTACCCCCGCCGGCGTCGCGTACGATTGGGTGCGACGAGGCAAGGGCACGAAACAGGGCTTTTCATTGACAGTCGCCAGGTTCGGTATGCGACGAAATGCTAATACGCACTAGATAGCAAAGAGATATTCCCTCAGCTCGGCGACAGTTTTAGGAAGGCCTTGCCTTTCCAGCGTTTCCAAATATTCCGCTGCAGACTTTGGTGGATTTTTTAGCCGGGCTCGACAACGTTGTGCAGCGATTATTACGCCCGCGTTGTTGAGGCCAAATTGGTGGAAAATAAAATCATCGGGGTGCAAAACCTCGATATCGTATTGAGAAACAGCCTTCTTAGGAAATCGACGAGATTGAACGTAACGATAGCGTCACTCGACGAGACTATTGCCGCCGCAAGGACATGTCGGTCGTCCGCGTCTGGAAGCGAAAGAGCCGGAACAAGGTTCTGATAGCCTTCTACTGTGCTATCTGGCACGGCGGCGTTCATGAGGTCTTTAATGCGACCGAGTTGCTCTGCCGTCAGATCCTCTCGGTTCTTCAGGACATTGCGGATCCATTCATCGTGAATTTGCTCTGACCACTTGGCACGATAAAGCCGTGCCGCCGCGAGTTCCATAAGGAAATCTCGCAGCGGTGCGGGGTACAGGACGCAGGCGTCCAGGACGACTGTGTAGCTAGACTTCTTAATAGCCCATCCCCAGATCCTGGGCTTGGCTGGCCAGTTCGTCCATGAGCCGCTTTCTTTCGTCCTCCACCTTTCTGCGGAATCCGTCGAGGTCGCTGAATTTGATGCGGCGATGGCTGCCGACCATATGGAAGGGAATCTTCCCCTCTTCCAACAACTTGATCAAGTAAGGCCGCGACACATTGAGATGATCTGCCGCCTCCTGAGTTGTCAGTTCGGCATGGACGGGGATCAAAGTTACAGCATTACCCTGAGCCATTTCGGTCAGGAGATGATACAGCAGTTCACTGACAGCCTTCGGAAGCTTTAGAAGCTCCCCGCCATCCACTTGAACTCGAAGTTCTGCACCCTCGTGCTTCGCACGGGATATGTAGCGACTGGCCTCGGCGGCCAATTCAGTATCGTCCGCCGATGGCAGGATTGGGCGTTCGAGCAGTTGCGACATTGGTGACATCCTTCTTTATAATTTTTAGTGCGAATCACTATCCGCAATATCCGCAACAAGTGCAATATCCGCAATATGTAAACTTTTCATGAGACCTTAGGTTCCGGCGTACGAACCACACGGCGTTCAGCGAGCATTGAATTTCTTGGAGATCTTGGTGGAGCTAAGCGGGATCGAACCGCTGACCTCTTGCATGCCATGCAAGCGCTCTCCCAGCTGAGCTATAGCCCCATCAGGGTGGTCCGGTATTTTGCCGGTCCTGGGATACTCCGCGGCATATGCCTAGCGGAGTGGCGGCTTCTTACTTGCGGTTTTCGCAGATGGCAAGCCAAAAAAACCGGCCCGGAGACTTTTTATCGTCCGGGCCGCGCTTCACGATCAGACTTCGTCTTCGTCGCCGGTGACGCCGATGATGTCGCTCATGTCGTCATCTTCATCGTCTTCGTCGGCTTCGAGGAAGGTATCGTCGTCATCGCCTTCGATTTCGACGTCGTCATCGCCGATATCCGGGATATCATCGCCGGATGCGCCTTCATCAGCGTCTTCCAGTGATACCAGTTCGACTTCGGTGTTTTCGGTATCGACTTCCTGAACCTCGTCTTCTTCGGCGATCTCGGCTGCTGCGGCCGAGGTTTCCTGGAAGAAGGACAATGGGTAGGACTTTCCGGTATAAGGTGAAACGATCGGATCCCGGTTCAGATCGTAGAATTTCTTGCCGGTTTCCGGATCGGTACGCTTGGTTCCAAGTTCCGCTTTCGCCACTATAAGCCTCGTGAGAATGGCCGAATGCTAAATTCGGCAATGCCGTTCAAACCGGCGTTTCATCGGAATTTATAAGCCGGTCCCCATAATCGTTGCGGCCAACGATGTCAAAGCTAAACTTCGCGCTGCAATCAGTATCGTGAAATGATCGTCAGATGACCGGCAAATAACATTGTGTTAGGTAGCGCCGGAAACGATAAACCAGCGAGAAACAGATGTATCAACCGCTCCATTTCAGGGAAGATGATCTGGCGACCCAGCACCAACTGATCCGCACCCATCCATGGGCCGTCCGTGACGCACCTGAGGATTTCATCCGCGCGCGGCTGAAAGGCATCCTAGGCGTCGAAATAGATCACGGCGATCGAAAGCAACTGGGAAGGTCAGCCAAAACCGGCCGGTCGCACATCGCGAAGGTGTGGCGAAAGGCCTCGGCAAGACCGCTGGTGAAACCGAGATGCTGGATCTTGTGAAGCGCTACGGCAGGCTGGAAGGAAACCATTGAGCAAGACATTTACAATCGCCATCGACGGGCCCGCAGCCGCGGGCAAGGGCACCCTTTCGCGGCAGATCGCCGATGCGTACGGCTTTCATCATCTCGATAGTGGTCTGACCTATCGAGCGGCTGCCAAGGCGTTGCTCGATGCCGGCCTGCCGCTCGATAACGAGCAGGTCGCCGAAAAGATGGCCCGCGAGGTTGAACTGGGCGACCTCGAACGCGATATACTTTCAAAGCATGAGATCGGCGAAGCCGCCTCAAAGATTGCCGTCATGCCGGCCGTGCGCCGGGCGCTGGTGGAAGCGCAGCGGCGGTTTTCAGAGAAGGCTCCAGGAACAGTGATCGACGGACGTGATATCGGCACCGTCGTGTGCCCGGATGCGCCGGTGAAGCTTTATGTGACGGCTTCCCCGGAGGTGCGCGCCAAGCGCCGCTACGAGGAAATCATCGGCAAGGGAGGAACGGCGGATTTCGATGCGATCTTCGAGGACGTGAAGCGGCGCGACGAACGCGATATGGGACGGGCCGACAGCCCCTTGAAACCAGCGGAGGAAGCACACTTGCTTGATACGTCGGAAATGAGTATAGAGGCCGCGTTTCAAGCTGCGAAATCGATCATCGACGCGGCATTGAGCCGAAATAACTGAATTCGAGCGATCGTTCCGTGCTTTTGCGGGGAAGCTCTTTATTAGAAGCCTGAAATTCCGTCCAAGCGCCGGATTGCTTCCTTGCAAGGGAGGCGGACTGGGTTCAGGCCCGTTTAACACGAACCAACCGGCGCATACGTGGGCCTTGTCAGTATCAAAGGTCACGCAGGAGATTTTATGTCAGTAGCTACTCCCTCTCGCGAGGATTTCGCGGCCCTTCTCGAAGAGTCCTTTGCCAAGAACGATCTGGCTGAAGGCTATGTCACCAAGGGCATCGTCACCGGCATCGAAAAGGATGTCGCCGTTGTCGACGTCGGCCTGAAGGTCGAAGGCCGCATCGCGCTCAAGGAATTCGGCGCGAAAGCCAAGGATGGTTCGCTGAAGGTCGGCGACGAAGTTGAGGTGTATGTCGAGCGTATCGAAAACGCGCTTGGCGAAGCGGTTCTGTCGCGCGAGAAGGCTCGCCGCGAAGAAAGCTGGATCAAGCTTGAAGCAAAGTTCGAAGCCGGCGAGCGCGTCGAAGGCGTAATCTTCAACCAGGTCAAGGGCGGCTTCACGGTCGACCTCGACGGTGCGATCGCCTTCCTGCCGCGTTCTCAGGTCGATATCCGTCCGATCCGCGACGTTTCCCCGCTGATGCACAACCCGCAGCCCTTCGAAATCCTCAAGATGGACAAGCGCCGCGGCAACATCGTGGTTTCCCGCCGAACGGTTCTGGAAGAGTCCCGTGCCGAGCAGCGTTCTGAAATCGTTCAGAACCTCGAAGAAGGCCAGGTTGTTGACGGCGTCGTCAAGAACATCACCGATTACGGTGCGTTCGTTGACCTCGGCGGCATCGACGGCCTGCTGCACGTCACCGACATGGCATGGCGCCGTGTGAACCATCCGTCGGAAATCCTGAACATCGGCCAGCAGGTCAAGGTTCAGATCATCCGCATCAACCAGGAAACCCACCGCATCTCGCTTGGCATGAAGCAGCTCGAGAGCGATCCGTGGGATGGCATCCAGGCCAAGTATCCGGAAGGCAAGAAGATTTCCGGTACTGTCACGAACATCACCGACTACGGTGCGTTCGTCGAGCTGGAGCCGGGCATCGAAGGCCTGATCCACATCTCGGAAATGTCCTGGACCAAGAAGAACGTACACCCCGGCAAGATCCTGTCCACGAGCCAGGAAGTCGAAGTCGTCGTCCTCGAAGTCGATCCGTCCAAGCGCCGTATTTCGCTCGGCCTCAAGCAGACGCTGGAAAATCCGTGGGCAGCATTCGCCCGCAATCATCCGGCCGGCACTGAAGTCGAAGGCGAAGTCAAGAACAAGACCGAATTCGGCCTGTTCATCGGTCTCGACGGCGACGTTGACGGCATGGTGCATCTCTCCGACCTCGACTGGAACCGTCCGGGCGAGCAGGTCATCGAAGAGTTCAACAAGGGTGACGTCGTCAAGGCAGTCGTTCTCGACGTCGACGTCGAGAAGGAACGCATCTCGCTCGGCATCAAGCAGCTCGGCAAGGATGCGGTTGGCGAAGCAGCTGCTTCCGGCGACCTGCGCAAGAATGCAGTCGTTTCCTGCGAAGTCATCGCAGTCAACGACGGCGGCATCGAAGTGAAGCTCGTCGACCACGAAGACATCACTTCGTTCATCCGCCGCGCAGACCTCTCGCGCGACCGCGACGAGCAGCGTCCGGAACGTTTCTCGGTTGGCCAGGTTGTTGATGCCCGCGTCACCAACTTCTCCAAGAAGGACCGCAAGATCATGCTGTCCATCAAGGCGCTGGAAATCGCTGAAGAGAAGGAAGCTGTCGCTCAGTTCGGTTCATCCGATAGCGGCGCCTCGCTCGGCGACATCCTTGGCGCGGCTCTGAAGAACCGCGGCGAGTAATCGTTAAGCCTTTGAAAATCAAGAACCCGCTGGAGCGATCCGGCGGGTTTTTTGTTTGCTTGGATGCCTATTCCCAGCCGGCCATGCGCTGATAGAGTGCGTAAACCGGATCGGCGACGCTATTGCCGGATGCTCTAGCGTCAACCTCGGGCAGATCCTGCGGCGCGACGCCTTCCGCTCGTTGCTCGCCTTCAGGCTCTGCGTCCTGATGCTCGCTGCCCCTGTTGGCCTGCTGCTCGCCCTCGGAGCCACTGCCTTCGTAGTCGCGACGATGCATTTCGCCGTCGCGACGTTGGGCACCGTCCTTGGCGAACTGGTAAGGATGCTGGGCATATGGCATCCCATCAATTGGCTTCAGCAAACCTGACTTCTGCACGGCCTCTGCAATATCGGCAGGAAGAACCTGCGGCTGCGCCACGATGTCTTTCTGCTGGTGGATAATCTGTGTGGAATCAGCGACCGGTAACTGCGCAGTCACCACTGTCGGCTGCAGCTTCGCAGAGACCGCAAATTTGGAAATGTCTGCCGCCGCCGGCTCTGCCTCGGCTACCACGTCTCCGGCTGTCGGCTCGGTTGATCCCGGCACCGCTGCCAAATCGTCCAGGAGTGTTGCCGTTTCCTGCTCGCCGATGATTGCAACGATAAGCTCCGAAGCTTCTTCGGTCATCGAGGCAAGAACACCGGTCCAAACTTTCGGAATAACCGGCTCCGAATGATCGGAGCGCACTTCCGGGATCTGAGCTTCAACGTCCATTGGCTCGTCGATCAACTTCGGCGTATCCGCCGAAGCCGGATCCTCGGCGTGCACGTCAACCGCATCACGGAATTCGAGAGGGTTGTCCTCCGCGCGCGCAGGCTTTTCAAATGCTGCCTCGACGATTTTGACCGGTTGCTCCGCCAATTCGGCAATGAGAACAGCTGGCGCAAGCGGCAACGCTCTCTTTGTTGGCAGGGAGGCCTGAGCTTCCCGTACGGGCGATTGCTGCGCCTTTGCAATTGGCGGCAATTTCTCTTCCTGGATTGCTATGTTTGGTCGTGCTTCCGTGCGCAGAGGCGAAGCATCGTTCTGACGATAGGAGCGAACGACGGCGCGGGCCGCCAGATCACGATCCTTATAACGGATCGTTTCCAGATAGGCGATCACACGGGCTGCCTCCGGACCGGCCGGATTCTTCAGTGCCTCAGCAATCAACCGCAGCGGCAGAGTATGACCGGCGCCCGCGAGCTGGGTCTCGATCTCGTTGATCCGGGCGGCCGGAAGCTTCTGGATGGCTTCTGCGAGACGCGATGCGAAAGCGAGGTTGCTTTCCAATTCCCGGCGCGGCAGCGGCAGCGCGCGGGAGGCGGCATTGATGGCATCGAGCAGCGCGTCGAACATGCGCTCGCGAGCGGCTGCGAGAAGGATATTGAGCTTGCCGGCAATCGCTGAATTGAGGTCTGCGGCTTCGACCGCCTGGACAGGCGTCGGCGCAACGACTGAACGACCGAGCCCGTTGGCAACGATCACCGCAGTTTGGCCGTGGGAGGAAAGGCTTGCATTTGACGCTGCACGAACCGGAGTCAACATGGCATGCTCCTTTTGTCGCAAAGTGACGATCAAAGCAGATCACAAGAGGACCGCGCTCATCCGGTCCCTCGCATTCTCCCGCAGATCCTCCTGTCCGCATGGCGCGTCATCGCACCGTCGAATGCATAAAAATTAACGATAATGTTACCGAAATTTCGTTAATGAAACGCTAACGGCCGCCGCAGCCGTGTTATTGGCCTTGAAGACTTCAGCTATGGGCGAAGATATCCGCTTCTTCCCAGCCGAGCAGATCGAGTTTGGCGCGGGTCGGCAGGAATTCGAAGCAGGCGGTTGCGTGGTCGATGCGGCCGTCGCGGATCAGCCGCTCGGTCAGCTTGTCGCGCAACGCATGCAGATAGAGCACATCGGAGGCGGCATATTCGAGCTGCGCCGGCGACAGGGTTGCCGCTGCCCAATCCGACGACTGCTGCACCTTGGAGATGTCGACGTCGAGCATTTCCTTAAGATTGTCCTTCAGGCCGTGACGATCCGTATAGGTGCGGCATAGGCGCGATGCGATCTTGGTGCAGAACACCGGCGCCGTGGTGACGCCGAAGGTGTGGAACAGCACAGCGATATCGAAGCGTCCATAATGGAAGATCTTCTGGCGAGCCGGATCGGCGAACATGGCGACGAGGTTGGGCGCTTCCTTCTGTCCGGCGGCAATGCGGACGATATCGGCGGTGCCGTCGCCCGGCGAAAGCTGCACGACGCAGAGCCGGTCGCGGCGCGGCACGAGGCCGAGCGTTTCCGTATCGATCGCGATCGCGCCTTTATAACGGGCGGCGTCCGGCTCTGAAATATCGCCTTCGTGGTAACGGATGGTGGCGGCCATGGTTGTCTCTTATCGTTTCAATGTCTCACGTCGCGCTATAGCGCAAAGGCAGCCGTAGCGATACCGCTTAACGCTCTTTGTGAGTTAGAATGTCGGTGGCGTATTGATCCACAGGAGCACGGTCTCGCCATCGTGACGATTGCGCCAGGAATGATAGCGGCGGCTTTCGAAGTAGAGCGAGTCACCAGGCCCGAGATCGAAGAACTGGTCGGAATCGAGAACGAGTTCGAGGCGACCCGAAAGCACATGCATGAACTCCTCGCCTTCATGCCGGTAGGCGCCTTCGCTGGCAGCCCCCGGTGCCAGCACGAAACGATGGCAATCCATCATCCGTCGCCCTTCGGCCAGCAGTTGCACCGTGACGCCGGGCGTCGTCTGCGGCCAGGTGCGCCATTCGCCGGAACGAATGATTGCGGTAACGTCTTCGCTCTCCTCGCCGGAAAGGCGCGAGACTGTGGTGCCGTAATATTCCGCGAGATCGTGCAGCGTCTTGAAGCTGACACCCTGCGACGTGCGCTCCAGTGTCGACAGGGTCGAAGAGGTGATGCCCATATCGCTCGCCACCTGCTCCAGCGTCTTGCCCGCCGCATGGCGAAGACTGCGGAGCCTGCGGCCGATGTCAGAAGTGCTGCTGCTCTCGGCGTTTTCGGCCGACGGCTCCTCGATTTCCAGTGCCTCGCGGATCGCCGCCGGATTGAGGCCGCGCTCGACGCGATACCACGAGATCCGCTTCAGGCGGGCGACATCCTCGGCGCTGTATTGCCGATGCCCTGTTTCCGAGCGGCCGGGAACGAGCAGGCCCTGGCTTTCCCAGAGGCGCGCCGTGGAGGCGGAAATGCCTGCCAGCCTTGCCGCTTCGGCCACCTTGTAGCGTACCGGACCGTTGTTGTTCATCAAGCAATAAATCCCTGATTCCGTTTTTGTTTTAGGCGCCGTGCGCGTCAGAATCTTCTGGCGCGAGCATCCATCAAAAAGCGTGATGTTTGAAGCAAAAAATGCCGCTTGATTTCCTGCAGGAAAAATGTAGGAATTTTCTAGCTGCCTTGCAGAAATTATGCAAGATAATTCCTCTACCCTTTCCAGCGCAGGAGCGCGAGCGCACGATGAACACGATCACCCTTACGGAGCGGAAGAATGCCGCGATTTCGCGCGGCGTCGGCATGACCACGCAGATCTATGCCGACCGGGCGGAGAATGCCGAGATCTGGGACAAGGAGGGACGTCGCTACATCGATTTCGCGGCCGGTATCGCAGTGCTCAACACGGGCCACCGTCATCCACGGGTGATCGCCGCGGTAAAAGATCAACTCGATCACTTCACCCATACCTGCCATCAAGTCGTGCCTTATGAAAGCTATGTGCATCTCGCCGAACGTCTGAATGCGCTGGCGCCCGGAAACTTTGCAAAGAAGACGATCTTCGTGACGACGGGCGCCGAGGCCGTCGAAAACGCCGTGAAGATAGCGCGTGCTGCGACCGGCCGCTCCGCTGTCATCGCCTTCGGCGGCGGCTTCCATGGCCGCACCTTCATGGGCATGGCGCTGACCGGCAAGGTCGTGCCCTACAAGGTTGGCTTCGGCGCGATGCCGGGCGATGTTTTCCACGTGCCCTTCCCCGTAGAGATGCATGGCGTGTCTCTTGAACAGTCTCTTGCCGCCCTGAAGAAGCTCTTCGCCGCCGATGTCGATCCGCAGCGCGTGGCCGCTATCATCATCGAGCCGGTTCAGGGCGAAGGCGGTTTCTATCCGGCGCCGGTCGCATTCATGAAGGCGCTCCGCGAACTGTGCGACCAGCACGGCATTCTTCTAATCGCCGACGAAGTGCAGACAGGCTTTGCACGCACGGGTAAGATGTTTGCGATGGACCACCATGAGGTCGCGCCCGACCTGATGACCATGGCAAAGAGCCTTGCCGGCGGCTTTCCGCTGGCTGCCGTCACCGGCCGCGCGGAGATCATGGATGCACCTGCCCCTGGCGGTCTCGGCGGCACCTATGGCGGCAGCCCGCTCGGCATCGCCGCGGCGCATGCCGTGCTCGACGTCATCAAGGATGAGGATCTGTGCAACCGAGCCAACCAACTCGGCAGCCGCCTGAAGCAACGGTTGGAATCTCTACGCGACAAGGTGCCGGAAATCGCCGACATCCGCGGCCCGGGCTTCATGAACGCCGTCGAGTTCAACGACAAGGCGACAAAGCTGCCGAGCGCGGATTTCGCGAACAAGGTCCGCCTGATCGCGCTGGAGAAGGGTCTCATTCTCTTGACCTGCGGCGTGCACGGAAACGTCATTCGCTTCCTTGCCCCGATCACCATCCAGGACAATATCTTCGTCGAAGCGCTCGATATCCTCGAAGCCTCCATCCTTCAAGCAAGTGCGGGCAAGTAACCGCCCTTCGGAGTAAATGACATGCCATTCACGACTGCACTGACCAAGCATGTGCCTTTTTCCTCGCCGTTCCTCCGCGACTCCGGATACATCAACGGCGAATGGACGAGGGGCGAAGCAACCAAAACCTTCGACGTTTTGAACCCGGCCACAGGCGAGGTGCTCGCCTCGCTGCCGGACATGGGTGCTGTCGACACCCGCAAAGCTATCGACGCGGCCTATGCGGCGCAACCTGCATGGGCGGCACGTCCTGCAAGGGAGCGTAGCGCTATCCTGCGCAAGTGGTTCGACCTGATGGTTGCCAACGCCGATGAGCTGGCGGCGATCCTGACGGCGGAAATGGGTAAGCCCTTTCCTGAAGCGCGCGGCGAGATCCTTTATGCCGCCGCGTATATCGAATGGTATGCGGAGGAAGCCAAGCGCATCTACGGCGAAACGATTCCCGCTCCTTCCAACGACAAGCGCATGATCGTTATCAAACAGCCGGTTGGAGTCGTGGGCACCATCACGCCCTGGAACTTCCCGGCGGCGATGATCACCCGCAAGATCGCTCCGGCGCTGGCTGTCGGCTGCACGGTTGTTTCGAAACCCGCCGAGCAAACCCCGCTTTCGGCAATCGCGCTTGCGGTTCTTGCCGAACAGGCCGGCATTCCGGCTGGCGTCTTCAACGTCATTGTCGGCGAAGACGGTCCGGCGATCGGCAAGGAACTTTGCAGCAACGACAAGGTGCGCAAGATCAGCTTTACCGGTTCGACGGAAGTTGGCCGCATTCTGATGCGCCAGTGCGCCGACCAGATCAAGAAGGTGAGCCTCGAGCTCGGCGGCAACGCACCCTTCATCGTATTTGACGATGCCGATCTCGATGCCGCCGTCGAAGGCGCGATCGCCTCCAAATACCGCAATGCCGGCCAGACTTGCGTTTGCGCCAACCGGCTCTACGTCCAGTCAGGCGTCTACGACGCATTTGCGGCGAAGCTGGCAGCAAAGGTCGAAGGCATGTCCGTCGGCGACGGCTTCGAGGCAGGCGTCACGATCGGCCCGTTGATCGACGCGCAGGGACTTGCGAAAGTCGAAGATCACGTCAGCGACGCGCTTTCCAAGGGCGCCAGGGTTCTGACCGGCGGCAAGCGCATCGAAGGCGCCGGCACCTTCTTCACGCCGACCGTATTGACCGGCGTTGCCCGCGGCATGAAGGTAGCACGTGAAGAAACTTTCGGTCCTGTTGCTCCACTCTTTCGCTTCGATACTGTTGAAGAGGTGATTCAACAGGCGAACGACACCGAATTCGGTCTTGCCGCATATTTCTTCGCCGGCGATCTGAAGAAGGTCTGGAAGGTTGCCGAAGCGCTAGAATATGGGATGGTCGGTATCAATACCGGCCTGATGTCCACGGAGACGGCACCCTTCGGCGGCGTCAAGCAATCCGGGCACGGCCGCGAAGGTTCGCGCCATGGCGTCGACGATTATCTCGAAATAAAATACCTCTGCATCGGCAATCTCTGAGCCGAAAGAAAAGGGCGCCGTCGTTGACGCCCTTTTCCTGCCAGTCAATAGTGCGGTGGACGCGTGATCGCCGGGGCTTCGAGGGATTGCTCCTCAAGGGACAGAAAGCGTTCCGTCAGCCGGTCGAGCTTGGTGCGCATCTGCTCGACTGCCTTCCATTGCTTTGCGAGTTGATCGGAAAGCTCGTCGATCGTCTTTGCCTGATGGGCAACCATTTCCTCAAGTTTGGTAATTCGACCCGTCTCGTCGGACATCGGTTTTCTCCCGGCAATTTCTGCCTTTCCAAACCGGAAATAAGTCTTTGCGTCAATGCTTTCGAGGCTCGTAAAAAACAATTCCGAAAGTGAACCGTTTAGTTACTAATAGGGCTTGCCGTCCTTGCTCAGGTGGGATAGGCCCTGTCTAATCAGGGAGGAAATCTGATGGATGTAGGAAACGGCTTTCTTCATCCGGACCGGCTCTTTCCGGCCGATCCGGCAACGCGAACCATCGCGCGCGAGCTTTACGAAGCGGTTCGCAATCTGCCGATTGTCAGCCCGCACGGGCACACCGAACCTTCGTGGTTTGCCGAGGACAAGCCTTTCGAGGATGCGGCTTCGCTGCTTGTCATTCCCGATCACTATCTTTTCCGCATGCTGCACAGTGTCGGCGTCAAACTCGACGATCTCGGCGTGCCGCGGCTCGACGGAAAGCCGGTCGCAGAGGGCCGGGCGATCTGGCGAGCCTTTTCTGCACAGTATCACCTTTTCCGCGGGACGCCTTCCAGCCTCTGGATCGATCATGCGATGTCGGCCGTGCTTGGCTGCGACGAACCGCTGACGCCGGATAATGCCGATAAGCTTTACGACCACATCAACGCAAAATTGGCGCTGCCCGAATTCCGGCCGCGCGCCCTGCACAAGCGTTTCGGTATCGAAACGATTGCGACGACGGAAGGCGCGCTCGACCCGCTGACCCATCACCAGAAGATGGCGGCGGAGGGCTGGATCGGCCGCGTGCGCACCACATACCGGCCGGACAGTGTCACCGATCCAGATGCCGTCGGTTTCCGTGCCAATCTCCTGCAATTCGGCGAAATCACCGGCACCGACATTACCCGGTGGGATGGCATGGTCGATGCGCACCGCAAGCGCCGCGCCTTTTTCCGCCAGTTCGGCGCAACGGCCACTGACCACGGCGTGCCGACGGCCTTTACCGCCGATCTCCCGCTTGCCGACAAGCAGGCGCTGCTCGACAAAGCCCTGAGAGGCCGTCTTTCTGGGGCAGATGCCGAGCTTTTCCGTGGCCTTATGATGACGGAGATGGCCGGCCTCTCGGCCGAAGACGGCATGGTGATGCAAATTCATGCCGGCTCCCGCCGTAACACCGACAGCGGCCTTTTCCAGACGCGCGGTCCGAACATGGGCGCCGATATTCCGACACGCACGGACTGGGTCGGCGGCTTGAATGCACTGCTGTCGAAATACGGCCATGCGCCCGGTCTCAGAGTTGTGCTCTTCACGCTCGACGAGACGACCTATGCCCGTGAACTGGCACCGATGGCCGGGCACTGGGAGTGCCTGATGATCGGCCCGCCCTGGTGGTTCCATGACAGCCCGAACGGCATTCGCCGCTATCTCGACCAGGTCGTTGAAACCGCCGGCTTTGCCAATCTCGCCGGCTTCAACGACGACACGCGGGCTTTGCTTTCAATCCCCGCCCGCCACGACGTCTGGCGCCGCGAGGTCTGCCGCTTCCTGGCGCAGCTCGCAGCCGAGCACCGGATTTCAAAGAAGGATGCCGAAATCGTCGCGCGCGAACTTTCCTATGACAATGCGAAGAAGGCATACAAGCTGTGACGGAGCGACTGCAAAACCTGACGGGCCTCGCGCCGACGGCAAAACTTCCGGCCTATGATCGAAGCAAGCTGAAAAGCGGCATCCTGCATCTCGGTCCGGGTGCCTTTTTCCGCGCGCATTTTGCACCCTTTACCGATGCGGCACTTGCGGCCGCCGGCGGCGACTGGGGCATTGAAGTCGCAAGCCTGCGCACCGCCGATGTCGCGGATCACCTGAACGAGCAGAACGGCCTCTATACGATGCTGATCCGCGATACGTCGGGAACGACGGCGCAGGTGATCGGCCCGATCCTGAAGGCGCATGTCGCAACGCGTGACCCGACAGGGCTGCTTGCCCGCCTGGAAGATCCGGCAATCCGCATCGTCAGCCTGACGGTGACCGAGAAGGCCTATGGTCTGGATACCCTTACCGGCGGCCTCGATCTCAACCATCCCGACATCGCCGCCGATCTTATCCATCCGCATACGCCGCGCGGCGTTGTCGGCTATCTTGTCGAAGGGCTGGCCCGTCGGCGTAAAAAGGGTACTGCGCCCTTCACGCCGCTAAGTTGCGACAACCTGCCGAGCAACGGCGCAGTCCTCAAGCGCCTGGTTCTCGAATTCGCGAGCCGCATCGATCCTTCGTTGCACGACTGGATCGAACAGACCGTACCCTTTCCCTCCACGATGGTGGATCGCATCACCCCGGCCAGTACCGACGTTACCTATGCCGATGCCGAGCGCCTGACGGGACGACAGGATCTTGCGGCGATTGAGACCGAGCCCTTCACGCAATGGGTGATCGAAGACCATTTCGCCAATGGCCGCCCGGCCTGGGAGAAAGCTGGCGTCCTGATGGTCGAGGAGGTCTCGGCCTACGAGAAGATGAAGCTTCGCATGCTGAACGGGGCGCATTCCCTGCTCGCCTATCTCGGATATATAGGTGGCTATGAATACATTCGCGATGTCATGGAAGATGCCGGGTTGGCAGCGCTTGCGCGGCGGCACATGAGCGCGGCAGCTGCGACCCTCGATCCCGTTCCCGGGATCAATCTCGAGCACTATGCGGAAGAACTCATAGCGCGCTTTGCAAATAAGGCGATCGCGCACCGCACCTATCAGATCGCTATGGACGGGACGCAGAAACTGCCGCAACGTCTCCTGGAGCCGGCAACCGAAGCGCTTGCTTATGGCAGCAAGGCGGAGACTTATGCAATCGCAGTCGCCGCCTGGATGCGCTATGCGCTGGGCGTCGACCGGAACGGCAAAAGTTACGAATTGCGTGATCCGAGAGCTGGTGAAATCGCAGATCTCCTTAAAGATGTCCCGCGAAACGGCGCTGCGGTAGCGGCGACGATTTTCGGCCTGCCTGGGCTCTTCCCGGCGGCACTGGCGAAAAACGCTGCTTGGACCGAGGACGTGGCGAACAAGCTGGAGATTTTGATCCAGGATAACAGGCTGCCGTTGATTTGAGTGGGGGGCGCCGCGTTACTCCGCCGCCACTGCGCGCCCAGGTCATTAGGCGCTGAAGGCTCGTTAAGCGGGTGATTCACGGCGCAGACGCGACGTCTCTGGGCGCCTGTCACAAGGACTGGAATGAGGAGAGAGCTGAGCGCTTGCCAAAATCTGGCAGTATAGCCGCATTGCAAACGCCTATTAAGCCTTGATGCGCTTCATCTCCGGATCATAGAGCGGCTTCAGCGACACCGTGCAGGGAATACGCTCCCTTGCAACGTCCAGTTCATAGGTTCCCGACAACATGAAATCCTCGGTCACGCCGTCGGGATCGCGGATGTAGCCGTAGCCGATCGGTTTGCCGATCGTGTAGCCGAAGCCGCCGCTGGAAAGCCAGCCGACACGTTTGCCATTCCGATAAATGGTTTCGCGGCCGAGAAGGACGGTCTCCGGATCATCCGGTACGACGCAAGCGAGCCTCTTTTTCACGCCGCCTGAAAGTTGGCGCTCGATCGCCTTGCGACCACGGAAGTCGATGTTCTTTTTCGTTTTGACTGCCCAGGCGAGCCCCGCCTCGATCGGTGTATGATCTGGGCCGATATCCGAACCCCAAGCACGATAGCCCTTTTCCAGACGGCAGCTTTCGATGGCACGGTAGCCGGCATTGACGAGACCAAAACCGCTGCCGGCAGCCATCAAGGCATCATAGACCGTCGTTGCATATTCGACAGGGACATGGAGTTCATAGCCCAATTCGCCGACATAGGTGATCCGCAACGCCCTGACGGGGCAGCCGACGATGCCGATAGTCTTTACCCGGCCGAATGGAAAGGCGGCGTTGGACACATCACTGGTGGTGACTTTCTCAAGGACAGCGCGGGAATTCGGCCCCATCAGCGAAAGAACCGAATAGGCCGATGTCACATCGACAAGTTCGGCCCGCATGTCTGCCGGTATATTGCGGGCGATCCAATCGAAATCGTGAGTGGCAAAGCCGGTGCCGGTAACGATGTAGAATTCGTTCTCGGCAATGCGGGCGGCGGTGACGTCGCATTCGATGCCGCCCTTGTCGTTCAGCATCTGCGTGTAGGTGAGCGATCCGGCGGGCTTGGCGACATCATTCGAGGCGATCCACGAAAGAGCGGCCTCTGCATCCCTCCCCTTCAGAACAAACTTTGCAAAAGATGTTTGATCGAAGATGACAGCCGCTTCGCGCACGGCCTTGTGCTCGCGGCCGACGGCATCGAACCAGTTCTGGCGGCCGTAAGTATAGACATCCTTCGGCTCCTCGTCGGCAAAGAGATCGGCGAACCAGTTCGGCCGCTCCCAACCGAGCTTTTCGCCGAAGCAGGCGCCCTGAGCCTTGAGGCGATCGTAAAGCGGCGACTTGCGGCAAGGGCGACCGCTCGAATGCTCCTCAAAAGGCCAAGCCATCGTATAATGCTTGCCATAGGCCTCCAGCGTGCGAGTACGCACCCAGTCGGTATCGAAGTGGGGGCGGCCGAAGCGGCGAATGTCGACCGGCCAGAGATCGTAAGGCGGCTCACCTTTGGCGACCCACTCGGCGAGCGCCATGCCGGCACCGCCGCCGGAGGCGATGCCGAAAGCGTTGAACCCGGCGCCGACGAAGAAATTCGTGAGCTCCGGCGCTTCGCCGAGAATGAAATTGCCATCCGGCGTGAAACTCTCAGGTCCGTTCAGGAGCTGTTTGACCCCCGCTTTCTGCAAGCCCGGAACCCTCTCCAGCGCCTGCTCCATGATCTGCTCGAAGTGATCGAAATTGCCGTCGAGCAGCGTGTAATGGAAACCTTCCGGAATGCCGTTCACCGCCCAAGGGATTGGATTCGGCTCATAGCCGCCCATGACGAGCCCCCCAACTTCTTCCTTGTAGTAGGTGAGGCGATCCGGATCGCGCAGCGTCGGCAGGTTCGAAGGCACGCCGAAGGATTCGGTGATGATGTACTGATGCTCGACGGAGACGAGCGGCACGTTGACGCCGAAACGAGCAGCGAAAGCCCGGGTCCACTGGCCGGCGCAAACGATGACTCGCTCGCATTCGATGCGGCCCTTTTCGGTGATGACGGCGCGGATCTTTCCTTTGTCGATTACGAGGTCGAGAACTTCCGTATCCTCGAAGATCGAGACGCCGGACATCCGGGCGCCTTTCGCCAGCGCCTGCGTAATGTCGGAAGGATTGGCCTGGCCGTCGGTCGGCAGATAGGCTGCGCCCACAAGGTCGTCGATCGTCATCAGCGGCCAGAGTTCGAAGGCTTCCTGCGCAGTGAGCAATCGCATGTCGAGACCGAAAGATTGCGCTGTCGTTGCCTGGCGCTTCACTTCCGTCCAGCGCTCTTCATTGCAGGCAAGCCGCAATCCACCGTTCATCTTCCAGCCGGTGCCGAGACCGGTTTCGGCTTCAAGTTTTTTGTAAAGATCGACGGAATAGCCGAGCAGCTGGGTGATGTTGGCACTGGTGCGCAGCTGGCCGACGAGGCCTGCGGCATGAAATGTGGTGCCGGAGGTGAGCTTCTTGCGCTCGAGCAGCACCGTATCCGACCAGCCGAGCTTGCCCAGATGATAGGCCGTCGAGCAACCGATGATGCCGCCGCCGATGACCACGGCTTTCGCCGTCTTCGGTAATTCCTTCGCCATATCACTGGTCCTGTTCAAATGCCTTATAGGCGCGCTCGAAGCGCGCGAGGTTTTCGGCTGTGTAGGCTGCATAATTGAAATCGATGGTCGAATGGATCTCGGAGACCATGCTCCAAAGCGTTTCGCGGAGCAGAGAAGAACATTTCATGGCGCTATAGCGCTGCCAAAGATCCCGCGTCAGCGGCTGGCCGAAATAGGTTTCCAGCATTTGCCGCTCGGCACCTTGCGAAAACTCGTTGTTCGAGGCGAGACCGCCGAGATCAAAGAGAGGCGTGTTGAAACCCGCGTAGTCCCAATCGATCAGCCAGAGACGCTTGCCGTCATCAAGGAAGTTCGCAGCGAGAAGGTCGTTATGGCCGAAGGCTATATCGAAAGGGCCGCCGGCCTGTTCGAGGATTTCGGCCTTTTCAAGCAGCGCGGGAAGCATCGGCGCATAGCCGCTTTCCGCGACAACCAGAGTGGCCGCATAGTCGCGGATGACATGGAAGACCCAGAAGATCATCGCCTGGCCCCGGAAATGAAGGGGGATGTCATGATGGCAGGCGCGAACCAGTGGCACGATACGTGCAAGCATTTGCGCATCCTGGATGTCTTCCGCCGTCAGAGCCCGCGCCTCGATGAAATCGAGGACGAGCACGCCGGGCTCATGATGGATGACCGCAGGCGAAAGTCCGGCAGCGTGGGCTGCCTGGCTGGCCGCAAGCTCGTTCCGGCGGCTGATATGATGAACCGGGATATCGACGCCGAGGCGCACGACGCGGCGCGATATGCGATCGGTTACGAGATAGTTCCGGTTGGTAATGCCGCCGGCAATCGGTGTGATTTCGATCGGGCCTTGCCAGATGCCGAGTGCATGAATCCTATCTTCAGGCGTCACGCTTTCCCCCTCGCAACCCACCTGCAAAGGATGGGCCAGAGCAGGCTTGGCTGTCAAGCAGAGCAGGCTTTATATCGTGGCGCCCGAAGCATCGAAAACATGACAGCGGGCCGGGTCGAAGGACGCTGTAACATTCGTGCCGCGCTCAACCTTCTGCTGACCGTCCAGAGCCACCGTCAGGTGCTGGCCGTCCGGCGTCTTCGTATAGAGCATGGTGGCGCCGCCAAGGTTTTCGACCAGGTCGATGTCGACGGTCGCAAGTGCAATGCCACCATCGGCCACGGACAAGTGTTCCGGACGGATGCCGAAGGTAACCTCCTGACCGGCCGAACCTTTCAAGCGTCGAGGCAGGCGGATTGAACTGCCGCAGACATTGATCGTCGTCTCGCCGTCATTAACCCGCTCGATCTTCGCCTTCAGGAAGTTCATCTTCGGGCTGCCGATGAAGCCTGCGACGAAGCGATTTGCCGGATTGTTGTAAAGGTCGAGCGGAGCGCCGACCTGCTCGATGCGGCCCGAATTCAGCACCACGATCTTGTCTGCCATGGTCATGGCTTCGACCTGATCGTGGGTGACATAGATCATCGTGTTGCCGAGATTACGGTGCAGGCGGGAAATTTCGACGCGCATCTGAACACGCAGTTCCGCATCAAGGTTCGACAACGGCTCGTCGAAGAGAAAGATGCGTGGCTCGCGCACGATGGCGCGGCCGATCGCGACGCGCTGGCGCTGACCGCCGGACAAGGCCTTCGGCTTGCGCTCCAGAAGCTTCTCTATCTGCAGGATTTCAGCGGCGCGGCGCACCTTCGGCTCGATCTGGGCCTTCTTGTATCCGGCCGTCTCAAGACCAAAGGCGAGGTTCTTGTAGACCGACATATGCGGATAGAGCGCATAGGACTGGAAGACCATGGCGATGCCGCGCTTGGCGGGCGCCACTTCGTTCATGCGCTCGTTGTCGAGCAGCAGTCCGCCGCCTGAAATCTCCTCAAGGCCGGCGATCATGCGCAACAGCGTGGACTTGCCGCAGCCGGACGGGCCGACGAAGACCACGAACTCGCCGGGATCGATCGTGAGGTCGATGCCATGGATGACATCCAGCGACCCGTAGCGCTTCTCGACCTTCTGAAGAACGACACTTGTTGCCATCTTCTAAACCCTCTCCTGGTCCGTTATCTCGTTCTTGCACGCCAGTCGGCGTATTTAGGGCTGTCGCGACCGATGGGCAGCGCTACGTCTGCGCCGCTATCGGACGATTGATAGATTGCTGTTACCAGTTCCAGCGCACGCCGCGCATCGGCGCTGGTGACCGGCAGCGGACCATTGCCGTTGAGGTAATCATGAAAGCGGGCCATTTGCGTGTTGAACCGCGGCGCCACCGGTCGCCAGTCGCCAACCGCAGCGTCAATCCTTGCCTGCACTTCATCGTTCGCGGCGATGATCTGCCACGGCTCCTTGCCCGGCGCGTAAGGGTCGTGGTTGCTTTCGAAAGTGACGTTCTCGAAATGTAGCCGCAGCCGGCTGATCTGCTGCTGCGAACCCAGCGTGCAGGAAAGCGAAACGAAGGCGCCGTTTTGCATCTGAAGGCTAACGGAGGCGCAATCTTCCACCTCGATGTTGTTGACGCGCGTAGCAACCCTGCCAAAGACTCGGGCGGCCGGACCTGCGAGGTGGAAGAGCATATCGTGCAGGTGCAGCGCATGCGTTACGAGTACGCCGCCGAGTTCAGTCGCCCATTTGCCGCGCCAGGGAACCGCATAATATTCGGGCTTGCGCAGCCAAAAGGTCTCGACAGCGCCCATGTAGAACTTGCCGGCTATGCCTGCGTCGATGATGTATTTCGCCTTCTGGATGCCATCGCCATAGCGATACTGAAAGATCGGCATCAAAGCGCCCTTGGCACGTTTTTCAGCCTCCACGATCTCATCAACAGCGGCGAGCGAGCCGGTGAGCGGTTTTTCGCAGACGACATGCTTGCCCGCCGCAAGAGCTGCCACGACCTGTTCACGATGAATGCCAGGTGGCGTGCAGATGTCGATGATGTCGATGCCGTCGTCGCCCAGAAGCTCCGTAAAGGTGGTCGTACGCTTCTCAATTCCAAATTCGTCGCCGACGGCCTTCAGGCGATCCTCATTGAGATCGCAGATGGCTGCGACCCTGAACTTATCTGGATGCGGCAGGTAGCCCTCGACGATGTGAGAACGCCCGATACCGCAGCCGACGATGGCAACAGTCTTGATGCTCATGTCAGTTTCCCATCCGCATCAGCGCTTCATGCCGGTCGTGGCGATGCCTTCGATCAGCAGGCGCTGGAAGAAGAGGAAGAAGAAGAAGACGGGCACGAGCGAGAGTGTCGACATGGCGAATAGGCCGCCCCAATCCGATGCACTGGTCGAGTCGACGAAGGTTCGCAGACCGAGCTGGATCGTGTACGTGTTCATGTCATTCAGGTAGATCAGCGGACCGAAGAAATCGTCCCAGGTCCAGATGAAGGAGAAGATTGCGGCTGTCGCCAACACTGGCAGCGATAGCGGCAGCATGATCTTCCAATAGATGCGCCAAGCGCTGCAGCCGTCCATCATGGCGGCCTCATCCAGTTCGCGCGGAATGCCGCGGAAAAACTGCACCATGAGGAAGATGAAAAAGGCATCGCTTGCCAGGAACTTCGGCACCACCAGCGGCAGGATGGTATTGACCCAGCCGAGGTTCAGAAAGAGCACATATTGCGGGATCAGCGTCACGTGATAGGGGATCATCAGCGTGCCGAGCATGATCGCGAACCAGAAGTTCCGGCCAGCAAAGCGCAGGCGCGCAAAGGCGAAGGCAGCGAGGGAACAGGCAATGACATTGCCGATCACCGTCAGCACCGAGATCACCAGGGAGTTCCAGAAGAACCGACCGAAGCTGACATCGAGGCCGACCCATCCACGAAGATAGGATGAGAAATCAATGGACGATGGAAAAATCGACGTTGACGTGAAGATTTCGTTTTCCGGCCTCACCGAAGCCGAAACCATCCAAAGCAACGGATAGAGCATCAGCAGCGAGCCGCCCATCAGCAGGGCATGGACCAAGATCGAGCCTGCCAGGCTGCGCTTGTTGACGTCCGAGGGCGGCTGCGGGGCGGTGACAATGGCAGTCATCTCAGTCATCGTAGTGCACCCAGTAACGCGAGGACAGGAACGAGAAGGCGGTGAAGATCGCGATAATGATCACTAGGATCCAGGCAAGCGCCGAGGCATAGCCCATGCGGAAGTTCCCGAAGGCTTCCTGGTAGAGATAAAGCGTATAGAACAGCGTCGAATTGATCGGGCCGCCGGTGCCGCCGGAGATGATGAAGGCGGGCGTGAAGGCCTTGAAGGCATCGATCGTCTGCACGACGGCGTTGAAGAAGATGACCGGCGTCAGAAGCGGCAGCGTGATCTTGTAGAACTGCCGGAACTTCGAGGCGCCGTCGAGACTGGCGGCTTCGTACATGTCCTGCGGGATCTGACGCAGACCGGCAAGGAAGATGATCATCGGCGAGCCGAACTGCCAGACGCTGAGCGCAACCAGCGTATAGATTGAATAGTTCGGATGCGAAATCCAGCTCGGTCCCTGAATGCCAAATTGTGCAAGTGCCGCATTGACCAAGCCGTCACCGGCAAAAAGCTGGCGCCAGAGGACGGCGATCGCCACGCTCGCGCCGAGCAGCGAGGGCAGGTAGAAGATAGCGCGGTAGATTGGCAGGCCCTTGATGCCCCGGTTCAACGCCAGCGCAACCATCAGCGCAAAAGCAAGCTTGAAGGGCACCGCCAACATCACGTAGGTCAGTGTGACCGACATTGCCGAGGCGAATTTCGGATCGGCAGTGGCGATGCGCACGTAGTTTGCCGCGCCCACCCAGCCCGGCGACCTCAACATGTCGAAGTCGGTGAAGGATAGGTAGAGCGACATCAGGGCAGGTCCGAACGTCAGCCCGAAGAAGCCCAGCAGCCAGGGCAGCAGGAAGAGATAGCCTGGAGCATTGGCATTCCACAGCCGCCTGAACCGGCTGTCGGCCACCGCCCTCCGATACCGTTCTACCGTCGCGGCCTCTGCAGGCATCGTGCGCATCGCATTATTCATATGGATCAGCCCCGCGCGAGAATGCGCGTAAGTTCGTCCACGAGCTGCTTGGCGCCGTCTGCCGCTGTCAACTGCCCGAAGCCGACCTGCTCAGATATGTTTCGAAGCGTGAGCTCGCCCTCACCGGCACCCGCAGGCGGCGGTGGCGGCAACTTGCCGGCGAGATCGCCGAGGCCGGAGACGTATTCCAGCGGCACTTTCCCGACTGCGTCGAGCTTGGCTGCCACGACCTCACGCATCGCTGCCGATTCCGGAATGCCGCGTTCAACACCCAGCGCCAGCGCGGCATCCGGGTTCGTCACGAAGAAGTTCACGTAATCGACTGCCTGATCGACCGCTTTCGACTGAGCTGAAACCGAGAAGAACATCGAAGGCTTGCGGTAGTGGCCGCCCTTCGAGTCCTTTGTCACTCGCATGTGGTTTGCCAGAGTGAGCTTGTCCTTGTTCATCTGCTGATATGCCACGAACTGGTTCGAGTGCGCGAAACCAGCGGCAGACTTGCCAAGGGTCAACGTATTGGTCTCGATGTCGTTCTTGTCCAAAGCCTGAATGTCGGGCGGAACGCATGCACCGCTTTCACGGAACTTGTTCCACATGTCAAACCATTCGGATGCCTCTTCGACGCCAAAGCCAATCTTCGCATCAGCAGTATAAAGCGCCTTTCCGCGTTGGCGGAGGTAGTTTTCGAAAAGCGGCTCCCCACCACTGCCATCGGCCATTCCGAACATGCCTTTGCGCTTGCCGGCCTTGGTCAGTTCGGCTGCCATCTTGCCAAACTCTTCCCAGGTCGTTGCCTTAGTCGGAAGATCAATGCCCGCTTCCTCGAACGCGGTCTTGCTCAGCATGGTTGCCGCCGAATTCGCACCCAGGCTCACGCCATAAAGATGTCCATCGACGCTGCCGCCCTCGATCTGCGCCTTGTCAAAGTCACCTAGATTGAGCTTCGACGGCATGTAGGATTCGAGAGGCGCAAGTGCGCCGCGGTGTGCATACTCGACGATGTAACGGTAATCCATTTGGATCACATCGGGGGCATTCTTGCCAGCGACCTGCGTCGCGAGGCGAGGCCAGTAGTCACCCCAACCGAGAAACTCGCCGGTTATCGACGTACCCGGATTCTTCGCCTTGTAGAGTTCCGATACCTTGTTGGTGCGATCTGCACGTGGCTGCGATCCCCACCACAGCAGGCGCAGGCGTGTGTCCTGCGCAAAGGCACTGGAACCCAGCGCCGAAAGCGAGAGAAGCGTTGCCCCGCCTGCCATGAAATTACGTCTGCTTACGCGTAGTGTCATCTGTTTTTCCTCCTCCCTTGGGGAGCGCCTCCACACGCTCCTTGCTGGTTTCTCTTGCAACAAATAACTAATTGGTTACAAGCTATGGACAAGCATCGGGCCTGTCAAGCGGTGATAATTTCGCGAGGTTCTCCTCCCGGATTGTCGCTTTTACAATCTCGCACCGAAGCCTTATGAGCGCAACAGAGCGTCTGGGGAGATAAGCGGATGGATAATAGCGCAGAGACCGGGGAAAAGAAAAAAGCCAAGCGGGTGGCCAGCGAGCGCGTATTGCAACGAGACCCTGAAAGAACCAAGGCCGCGATCCTGGAAGCAGCTACGCGCGAATTTGCCGAAAACGGCATGGGCGGGGCGCGCGTCGACGCAATTGCCGAGCGGGCCGGCACCAATAAGCGCATGCTCTATCACTATTTTGGCGACAAGGAGCAGCTCTATCTGCGTGTGCTGGAGGAGGCTTATGTCGGCATCCGTACAGCGGAGCGTGCCCTGCATATCGGCGATCGCAGCCCGGAAGAAGGAATTGGCGAACTTGCGCTCTTCACCTGGCGCTATTTCCTCAAGCATCCGGAGTTTCTAAGCCTTCTCGGTACGGAAAACCTGCACCGCGCCCGCTGGCTTCGCCAGTCCGTCCGGCTCAAGGAATTGCATTCTCACCTGATCGGTGAGCTTGCGCGGGTTCTCGAGCGCGGCAAGAAGGAAGGCGTTTTCATCGAGAACGCCGATCCCCTTCACGTCTATCTGACGATCGCCTCGCTCGGATACTTCTACCTTTCGAACCAACATACGCTCTCGACGATCTTCGGGCGCGAACTGATTGAGCCGTCAAATCTCGACAGTTGGGAACAGCATATCGTCCACGTGACACTCGCCTCCATCAAGCGCTGAGAATTCAAAATTGGATTTGACTATTGACAGCCCTACTTCCGATCTGCCATCAAGTAACCGTTTAGTTACTGGCTTGGGAGGGCCGGGGCAACGCCCGCTCCCGCCGTTCGACAATTTGGCAGGGAGAAATAAGATGGCTCGTCTGGGGATCATTTTGCACGGCGTTACAGGCCGCATGGGCTACAATCAGCACCTAGTGCGATCGATCCTGGCCATCCGCGACCAGGGCGGTTTGTTCCTGAAATCCGGCGAGCGGCTGGAGATCGACCCCATCATCGTCGGCCGCAACCGCGACAAGATGGAAGAGCTGGCGAAGAAGCACAACATCAAACGCTGGTCGACAGATCTGGACGGAGCACTCGCCAACCCGGACGATCAGATTTTCTTCGATGCCGGAACGACCTTGATGCGTGCCGAGCTGCTTTCCAAGGCACTCGATGCCGGCAAGCACGTCTATTGCGAAAAGCCGATCTCCGACGACCTGCAAGTGGCCGTTGACCTTGCAAGGAAAGCGCGGGCCTCCGGCCTCAAGCACGGCGTCGTGCAGGACAAACTCTTCCTGCCGGGTCTTCGCAAACTGGCGCTGTTGCGAGATTCCGGTTTCTTCGGGAAAATTCTCTCGGTGCGCGGCGAGTTCGGCTATTGGGTGTTCGAGGGCGATTGGGGCGTTCCGGCGCAGCGCCCGTCCTGGAACTACCGCAAGGGCGATGGCGGCGGCATTATCCTCGACATGCTCTGCCACTGGCGCTACGTGCTCGACAATCTTTTCGGCGAGGTGAAAGCGGTTTCCTGCCTCGGCGCAACGCATATCGGCAGCCGCGTCGACGAGCAGGGCAAGTCCTACGACTGCGATACGGATGATGCGGCTTATGCTACCTTCGAGCTTGAAGGCGGCGTCATCGCGCAGATCAATTCGTCCTGGGCCGTGCGCGTGCGCCGCGACGATCTCGTGACCTTCCAGGTGGACGGCACTCACGGTTCTGCCGTCGCCGGTCTTACGAAATGCTGGACGCAACATCGCGTCAATACGCCGAAGCCGGTGTGGAATCCGGACCAGCCGCAAACGATCGACTTCTACCAAACCTGGGACGAGGTGCCGGATACGCAGACATTCGACAACGGTTTTAAGGTGCAGTGGGAAATGTTCCTGCGCCATGTCGCCGAAGGCGCCCCGTGGCCCTACGGCCTAGAGGCGGGCGCCAAGGGCGTCCAGCTTGCGGAGTTGGGCCTGAAATCTTGGGCCGAGCGCCGCTGGCTCGACGTTCCCGCATTGGAGTTCTGATATGCAGACGATCAATCTTCCCCTCGACGGCAGGATCGCCCCCTATACGCTGACCGGATCGCCGATCGAGCTCAAGAAGCGTGACGCGAAAGACTTTCCGCGCGTGGTCTATGCCGCGGCCCATGTCGTCGCCGACCCGCTCGCGGACAACGATCCATGGCTGACACCTGCCATCGATTGGGAACGGACACTCGCCTTCCGCCACCGCCTTTGGGACCTCGGCCTCGGCGTTGCCGAAGCGATGGACACGGCGCAGCGCGGTATGGGACTTGGCTGGCCGGAAGCCCGCGATCTCATTCGCCGAGCGCTTGCCGAAGCACGCACTCGCAAGGATGCGCTGGTCGCCTGCGGCGCCGGTACCGATCATCTGGCTCCCGGTCCCGACGTGACGATCGACACGATCATCAGGGCCTACGAAGAACAGATCGAAGCCGTCGAGGCAGAGGGCGGGCGCATCATCCTGATGGCAAGCCGCGCGCTTGCGGCCGCTGCGAGAGGGCCAGATGATTACATCCGCGTCTATGACCGCATCCTGCGGCAGGTGAAAGAACCGGTCGTCATCCACTGGCTGGGCGAGATGTTCGACCCGGCGCTGGAAGGCTATTGGGGCAATCCGGACCACATCAAGGCCATGTCCACCTGCCTGCAAGTGATCGAAGCCAATGCCGCAAAGATCGACGGCATTAAGGTTTCCTTGCTTTCCAAGGAGAAGGAAATCGCAATGCGCCGGCAACTGCCGAAGGGCGTGCGCATGTATACCGGCGACGACTTCAACTATGCGGAACTGATAGCCGGCGACGAACTGGGGCACTCCGACGCCTTGCTCGGCATTTTCGATGCGATTGCGCCGGCCGCCTCCGCCGCTATGGAAGCATTGGGCCGCAAGAGCAACCGCGAGTTCTTCGACTTGCTCGATCCGACCGTTCCGCTTTCACGTCACATCTTCAAGGCGCCGACGCGCTTTTACAAGACCGGCGTCGTATTCCTTGCCTATCTCAACGGCCTGCAGGATCACTTCACGATGATCGGCGGGCAGCAGAGCACGCGTTCACTGACGCATCTCGCGGAGCTTTTCCGGCTGGCGGACAAGGCGCGCGTTCTTGCCGATCCCGATATGGCGGTCAACCACATGAAGCGGGTGCTCGCCGTTCATGGCGTTTACTGACGCCGATCGGGACGGGGAGGAGTTCATATGCAGATCGAAGGACTTTCGATCAATCTCGCGACGATCCGCGAACAATGCGGATTTGCCGAAGCCGTCGATATCTGCCTGAAGCACGGCATCACCAGGATCGCACCCTGGCGGGAGCAGGTCGCGAAAGTTGGGCTCGCCGAGGCCGTTCGCATCGTCAAATCGAACGGATTGAAGCTGACAGGCCTTTGTCGCGGCGGTTTCTTTCCGGCGGAAAACGAGGCAGGACGGCAGAGGAACCTCGACGACAACAGGCGCGCAATCGATGAGGCTGCCGCGCTCGGCGCCGATTGCCTCGTGCTCGTCGTCGGCGGGCTGCCGGGCAGTTCCAAGGACATCGGCACAGCGCGCCAGATGGTGTCCGCCGGCATCGCTGCGATAGCGCCGCACGCAGAAGCCGCCGGCATGCCGTTGGCAATCGAACCCTTGCATCCGATGTATGCGGCCGACCGAGCCTGCGTGAACACGCTTGCTCACGCGCTCGATATGTGTGAGCAGCTGGGCGAAAACGTCGGCGTTGCAATCGACGTCTACCATGTCTGGTGGGATCCGGATCTCGCCAACCAGATCGCGCGCGCCGGCCAGATGAAGCGCATCTTCGCGCATCACATCTGCGACTGGCTGGTACCGACAAAGGACATGCTAACCGACCGCGGCATGATGGGCGATGGCGTGATCGATCTCAAAGGCATCCGGCGCATGATCGAGCAGGCAGGCTTCTTCGGCGCGCAGGAGGTCGAAATCTTTTCGGCAGAGAATTGGTGGAAACGGCCAGCGGACGAGGCCATCGCGACCTGCGTCGAGCGCTACCGTAGCTGCTGCCAAGCATAGTCGATGCATTTTAGCACGCATGAGGAGGATCATTCGATGGAGAAACGCCGTTTTGCACTGATCGGGACAGGAAATCGCGGAACCACCATGTGGGGCAAAGAGCTGCTCGCCGGTTGGCGCGAACATGTCGATCTCGTCGCGATCGTCGAAAAGAACTCTCTTCGCGGCGAGCGCGCCCGCACGATGATCGGCAGCAATGCGCCGATCTACGAGGATATCGATGCGATGCTGGCCGAGGTCAAACCGGACCTTGTCATCGTCTGCACGCCGGATCACACGCACGATGCGATCGTCGTGCGGGCGCTGGAGGCCGGGATTGACGTCATCACCGAGAAACCGATGACGACCGCAGTCGACAAGATTCGCCGGATCATCGACGCCGAAAAGCGGACCGGCAGGCGCGTCGACGTGTCCTTCAACTACCGCTATGCGCCGACCGCAGCAAAAATCAAGGAATTGCTCAATTCCGGCGAGATCGGCCGCGTCAGTTCGGTCGACTTCCACTGGTACCTGAACACGAAACACGGCGCCGACTATTTCCGCCGCTGGCACGCCTATACCGAAAATTCCGGCAGCCTCTTCGTCCACAAGGCAACACACCATTTCGATCTGCTGAACTGGTATCTCGACAGCGATCCCGAAGCGGTGACGTCCTTCGCCGATCTACAGAATTACGGCCGCAAGGGCCCCTTTCGCGGCCCACGCTGCAAGCTCTGTCCGCACACGCATGAATGCGACTACTTTCTCGATCTGGAAGCAGATCCCTTCCTGGACGCACTCTACGAGGAGCCGTCGAAGATCGACGGGTATTTTCGCGACGGCTGCGTCTTCCGCGAGGATATCGACATTCCGGACACGATGGTCGCCAGCATCCGCTATCGAAACAACGTGCATGTCTCCTATTCGCTGAACACCTTCCAGCCGATCGAGGGCCACCATCTGGCATTCAACGGCACCAAAGGCCGGATCGAAATCCGCCAGCATGAAGCCCAACCATGGGAGGTGAAGAAAGAGGATGAGATCCTGCTGATCCGGAATTTCCCCAATGGGAAGGAGGCGGTTGAGCGTATCATCGTGCCGCATTCCTCCGGCGGCCACTACGGCGGCGACGACCGGATGCGCAACATGATCTTCAAGCCGGACATGCAGGACAGGCTTCATCAGCGTGCGGGAACGCGTGCCGGGGCCATGTCTGTGCTTTGCGGCATCGCAGCGCTTCAGAGTTCCCGCACCGGCAAGGTCGTCAATCTCGCCGACCTGATGCCTGAGCTTGCCAATGACGACTCACCGAATTCCCGCAAGGTTGGATAGGCTCAGGCCATCTTTTCGAGATCCGCGAGTGTGACGCCATAACGAAGCGGCTCGCCCTTTAGGAATCGTTCGATCTCGTCCACCGCCATTTCACCGAGGCGCATGCGCTCCAGTCCGACGGCGCCTGCAATATGGGGTGTCAGGAACAGATTCGGCAGATCGTAAAAGGCCGATGAAGGCTCGGGGATTTCCGGGTCCGTGACATCGATGATGGCATCGATGCGGCCGGTTGCAAGCCTCGCCAGCAGCGCAGCTTCATCGATGATTGCGCCCCTGGCCGTGTTGATGAGCGTTGCGCCGTCCTTCATCAAAGCCAGCCTGTCCGCATCGATCATATGTTGCGTGGAAGGCAGGGACGGCGCGTGAAGCGAAATGATGTCGGAAACCTTCATGAGCGTATCCAGATCGACCTTCTCTGCACCAAGCCCCTGGGCTTCAGCCATGCTAATCGTCGGATCGAAAAGGACAAGCTGGTAGTCAAACGGCTCCAGCAACTCGATGACGCGACGACCGATCCGCGATGCACCAATGATGCCGACCGTGCGCCGGTAGTTGCCGATCGCCAGACGCTGCATCGGATGTGTGCGGTCACGGTTGCGGTCTGCCACGTAATAGTCGCGGAAGCGGAAAACTTGTTTGCCGGCAAAGAGAATGGCTGCGAGCGTAAACTCCGCAACCGGTGTGGCATTGGCTTCCGCGGCATGGCTGACCGCAATCCCGGCCCTGAAAATCTCTTCCCCGATAATGCCTTTGACGGTGCCGGCCGCATGAGCGACAATCTTCAATCGCCTCGCTGCGGCAAGCACCTCACCGCCCACCTGCGGCGCCCCCCAGCCTGTAATGAGGATTTCCGTCTCCGGGAGCACGCGCCGGGCGCGCTCATCAGAAAAATTCTGCAGCGGCTCGCGGTCGAGCAAGCGGCCGATGACTTCCAGGCGTTTAAACAACTCATCCGAGACGACATGTTCCGTGCGCCCCGGATGCATGGCAAGCGCGATGCCGGGACGGCTCATGGCATCTGTCCCGGCGCGACAATGGCGCTGACAGTCACGCCATATTCCTTCACCTGCTGTTCCAAAGCTGCGATGTCCGGGACAACAGGGCGCTTCATCCAAACCCCGCAAACAGCTTGCGGATCATTGACTGCGAGCACTGCCGTGATCAGCACGGTCTCACCTGCCGGGATTTCGCCGCGCAACTGCGGCACCAATGTCTTTGCAACAATGAGGTTCGTATTCGGCAAGGCTTTCTGCGCAAGGCCGGTGCGCGTCACGGTCGAGCCAAGATCGGCGATGCCGGAAAAATCGGTCTCGCCGATGACATGCGCGGCACCTGCTTCTGCCGAAAGCGTATCAGAATCGAAATCCCGTTTGGCGATTGCGAAGCCGCCTTCTGACGTCTGCAGCGCACGTGGCGTGTTGATCCTGTGAACGCGAATATGCCAGGGCGCTGCCGGTACGAGCCATGTTTCGACCGAGACATCCTTGAACGGCGACCACTTCGAATAAAGCACGTTGCCGGCAATCTTGGCTTCCGCATTCGTCTCGCGAACTCGGTAATGCAATCCATCGTCGCTGAAAGCCAGCGCCGAATCAAAAGCGCCGCCGACGAAATTTCGCTCGTCGGCCTCAACACTGAATCCGTAGCGCGCTGAATATGCGAATTTTGCGTATTTTTCCGTTCCAAACCGCATCTGCAAGTTTTCCTGGCCGGAAGAAAGCGCCACGACATCGCCGCCCGCCCGTATCATGACCATGCCCGGGTGGCGCTGCGGGGAGACGGCGACCGCTTCCGGCGCCCTTTCCTTTGAGGTCCAGAATGGATGGTCTGCTGGAATTGCGAGCGGCAAGAAGGCCTTGAAAGCCCAATAGGGCGAGCCTGCAGAATTATAACTTTCCGACATCATCAGATTGGGATAGCCGAAACCGATTGAAAGGATGCCGTCTCGGTTCGTCATCGGCTTGTCCCTCCACCAGCGCAGATGCTGGAGGCAAAGGTGCTTGACTTCACCCCAAGGCAAAGCTTCGAGGTCGGCGAAGGCCAGCGCTGACCAGAAACCTGCGCAGGCAAAGCGGTATGTCAGGCTGCGGCCGAAGGGGATCGTCGCACCATCGGCTGCAAACCAGTTTTTGAAATCCTTCGCAAAGAGTACTGCCCTTTCGCGGTATCGCTTGGCATAGTCATCATCGACAAGCTTCGAATAAATCAGGCCGTAAAAGTGCATCGCGAAGGGAATGTAGTGATCGATACGGCGGACATTGCCGTCGCGATACCAGCCATCGCCGATATAGAAGCCCTCCAGCTCTTCCAGATATTGCCTAGTGAGGCTGCGATCGAAATCCGCGCCCAATCGTTCAAGCGCGATATCGACGAAGATGCGGAAGAACTTCCAGTTGTTGTCGGCATAGTCAAACTGGCGCGCGTGCTTGAGATAAGCGATGACGTTGTTCCGTGCATGCCCATCTAGTGGCTCCCAGATCTTTTCCGGGACAAGCGCCAGCGCAAAACCGAGCGCGGCAAGCTCCACCATGCGCTGGTCGCGGCCGTTGACCGTGCCCCAATATTCCGGATGCTGCGGATCGGCGCCATTAGCGAGGCCTTCGGCGAAACGGTCCCAGTGCTCGAACCGGCCGTTTCCCGCACCCAAAGGCGCAAGACCCCACAGAGGCCGGGCGAAGCCTTCCAGATCGGCCGCGGCGCGATCGAAATGCGCACCGGCGCCATCCAGCCGCACGCGAGCATTGCCCTTCGAAAAATAGGGCAGCAGTGGATCGAAGAGATCGAGAAGCGCGCGGCCCATGTCCTCGCGGGTTTCGAGCGGGTTGCCTGCAAGCGGATTGGCGCTGGCCGGATCATAGGTCATCGGAATCACTCATGAGGTTGCAATATCAGATACGGTGCCCCCGGCGACGGGGATGACCCCGTGGCATACATGACGGGCGGGGGCCGCGCGGTCCCGGAAACGGGACATCATGAGACCGATCGCCTCCCGGCCAAGCGCCGCACGATCGACGCGCATGGTGGAAAGCGGCGGATTGGTCATCAATGCGCAGGGCAGATCGTCGAAACCGACGATCGCGAAGTCTTCCGGCACCCGAAGGCCAGCTTCCGTGACGGCCTCCAAGACACCGACTGCGATAAAATCGTTCATGCAGAAGGCGGCAGTGAAACCGGCATTCTCCGCAAGAATCGCCGCCGTCAGCTCATGCGCCTCGCGGCTGGCACTGCCATGAAACGTCATCGGCACAAGCCGGCCTTCGGCATCCGGGATCGAGGTTATCGCCGCCTCGAAACCGCGAACACGCTCGCGAATCGTATTGCGGTGGGAACCGGTCAGATGGAGGATGCGGCGGTGACCGGCCTTCAGCAGCCGCTGGGCAGCCTGGAAGGCACCGAAAAAATTGGAAGGCGAAACACCGTCGAGGCGGAGCTGAGGATCCGTCCCGTTGACGAGGACAACCGGAACCTTCTCGTCGTCGATGAAGCCGCGCAAAGCCCCACTCGGATCAATGCCGACGAGAAAGAGGCCCTCGGCACGCGCCGACTTCATATAGTCTCGAATGACCTCGGGCGTCGCACGGTCTTCCCGGATGAGGCGAACCTCAAACGACATGCCGTGCTCGGCCGCCGCCGTACGCAGACCTTCGACGATCGACTCGTAGAAAACGCTCAGTCCGCCCGTGACGCCATCGCTGGCAATCAGCGCAAGTCCGCCCGGAACCGCTTCCGGAGCAGACCTCATTTGGTATCCATGCTCGACCGCCACCCTCAGAATATGCTCGCGCACGCTCTCGCTTATGCCTGGCTCATTGGCAAGCACCCGTGAAACCGTTGAAACGGAGACGCCAGCCAAAGCTGCGATGTCGGCCTGACGCGGCCGTCTGGGTTTGATTTCGTTCATAACTCAAACATATGCAAATCATGCAAATTTGCAATGGAAATATAATTTGTTGCAAACCGAAATTATTTGCGTACTCTACGCGTGACATGCTCGAGAAACGTTGGAGGACGGCACGGGCAGGCGACAAAGGAGGATCATCATGCAGATCAATCGACGTTCATTTCTGATGGGCTCGGCCGGTGTGGCTACGGGCCTCGCATTCGGCGCGGGTAGTGTCATCCCGGCATTTGCCGAAGACGCGCAACTGCGTGCCATGTGGTGGGGTTCTAACGACCGCGCCAAGCGTACGCTGGAGGTTGCAAAGCTCTATCAGGCCAAGACGCCGGGCGTCACGATCGTCGGCGAGTCGCTCAGCGGCGACGGCTATTGGACGAAGCTCGCGACGCAGATGGCTGGCCGCGCGATCGCCGATGTGTTCCAGCTCGAGCCCAGCACGATCTCCGATTACTCAAAGCGCGGCGCCTGCATGCCTCTCGACGAGTTCGTTCCCTCGGCTCTCAAGGTCGACACCTTCGGCAAGGATATGCTCAAGCTGACGACCGTCGATAGCAAGCTCTATGGCATCGGCCTCGGCCTTAACTCCTTTGCGCTCTTTTTTGATCAGACCACCTTTGAAAAGGCTGGACTTCCCTTGCCGACGCCAGACCTCACTTGGGACGAATATGCCAAACTGGCCGTCGAGCTTACAAAAGCTGCCGGCAAGGACAATTACTGGGGCGGCCCTTACGGCGCGCGCTATGCCTATGTCTTCGATGCCTGGCTGCGCCAGCGTGGCAAGAGCCTTTACGCCAATGGCAGCCTGGGCTTCGACGTCGAGGATGCCAAGGAGTGGTACAGCTTCTGGGAGGACCTGCGCAAGAAGGGTGGCACGGTCGCGGCGGATGTACAGACGCTCGACCAGAACACCATCGACACCAACTGCCTGGCGCTTGGCAAATCGGCGATCGGCATGGCCTATTCAAACCAGCTCGTCGGATATCAGCTGATCTCGAAGAATAAACTGGCGATCACCATGCTGCCGCGCGAAAGGAAGGGCGGTCCTTCCGGCCATTACTACCGTCCCGCGCTTATCTGGAGCATCGGAGCGACGACAAAGAACGGCGAAGCGGCCGCCAAGTTCATCGACTTCTTCGTCAACGACATCGACGCCGGCAGGATCCTCGGAGTGGAGCGGGGCGTACCGATGTCGGCGACTGTCCGCGAGGCGATCCTGCCGAACCTTAACCCAACGGAGCAGGATACCGTCAAATACGTCAACCTTCTTAAGGATCAGGTCGGTGATTACCCGGCGCCTGCCCCGCTTGGCGCGACGGAATTCGACCAGCGCGTCCTTCGGCCCCTCGCTGACGAGCTCGCGTTCGAACGCACGACCCCCGCCGATGCCGCCGCTCGCCTGGTGGAACAAGGCAAGGCAACGATCAGAAGCTGAATCCAGGTTTTTCCTCCCGGAAGGCCCGCCGTCGTGAACTGACAACTTTCAGGGGTCAGTTCAGTGTGGCGGGCCTCTTTATTGAGCGTTGGTTGCAGGCTCCGACCCGTCGATAGGCGGGCGCGCCGCGGCGGAGGGCGACGGTAAACCGGTTCCCCCGATGCTAGGAATGCGCGGGTTTCCGCTCCCCCAGATTCTCTCTTCGTATCCGGAACCAGGCCACATAGAGCGCCGGAAGGAAAAGAAGCGTCAGTGCGGTACCGACGACAATGCCCCCCATCATGGCATAGGCCATGGGGCCCCAGAAGACTTCCCGGGAGATGGGAATGAGGGCCAGGGTCGCGGCCGCCGCTGTCAGCATGATCGGACGCATCCGGTGCTCCGTCGCCTCGACGACGGCGCGCCATGGGGGCACGCCTTCGCTCCGAAGCTGCTCGATCTGCACGACCAGGATGACAGAGTTTCGGATCAGGATCCCTATCAGCGCAAGCACGCCAAGAATTGCGACGAATCCCATGGGAGCGTTACTGAAGAGCAGTGCTATAACCACACCGATGAGTGCCGTCGGGGCCACTGCGAATACCAGGAACAGCCTGCTGAAGCTTTGCAACTGGATCATGAGGATCGTCGCCATGGCAAACAACATCAGCGGCGCGACCGCAGCGATCGGTCCTTGCGCCTTGGCGCTTTCCTCGACGGAACCGCCATTGGCGATGCTGTAGCCGGCTGGAAGACCCTTGCGGAACGCATCGACTTTGGGCTGCAGTTCGGTGACGATGGTCGCAGGCTGTGTCGGCCCGACGACGGCAGCCTTGATAGTAATTGTCGGCGTACGCGTGCGACGCCAGATCGTCGGCTGCTCCAGCTCGTAGCGGAAATTGGCAACTGCCGAGAGCGGTACCGATTTGCCGTTTGAGCCTGGCAGCTGAAGGTTCTGCAGCGTCTCGATGGAGCCGCGCTCCGAGGTTTGCGCCCTGCCGATCACATCGATGAGATAGATGTTGTCCCTGATCTGCGTGGCCGACGATCCCTCCACGATGCCGTTAAGGGTTGTTGCAATGTCTTGCGACGAGACGCCCAGTTGCCGCGCCTTGTCCTGCAGAACATCGACCTTCACGACACGCGACGGTTCATTCCAGTCAAAGGTCATGTTGGAGAGCAGCGGATGTTGGCCGACGATGCCCGCAAATTGCTGGGCGATATCGCGAACCTTCTGGATATCCGGCCCGCTGATGCGATATTGCACAGGCTTGCCGACCGGAGGCCCGATGTCCAGGAGCTTTACGAACGCATCGGTCCCGGGGAAGGTTTTCGTCAGATAGTCCTGCAGTTCGCTCTTGACCTTGTCGCGAACATCAAGCCCCTTGGTCACGATGATGGTCTGCCCGAACGACACGTCGGGCGTCTGAACATCGAAGGACAGGATGAAGCGGGGAGCGCCTTGTCCGACATAACTCGTCCAGTGCTCGATATCCTTATTGTTCGCGAGCATCTCCTGCTCGAACCTGGCCATCTGCCTGTTCGTCTCGAAGATCGAACTGTTGTGCGGCAAATTCCAATCGACGATCAGTTCGGGTCGGTCCGAGGAAGGGAAGAACTGCTGTTGCACAAGGCTCATTCCACCGATGGAGAGCGCGAAGGCAACGACTGTCGCGCCGATGGTGATCCAGCGCCACCGCATGGAAAGGTTCAAAAGCCACGAAAAAGCTCTCGCCAGCCGGCCCTTCTGATCATGATGCGACTTCATCGTCTTCGGAAGGATGCTCACGCCCAAAAGTGGCGTGAACAACACGGCGACGATCCATGAGACCAGGAGCGAGACAGCAATCACGACGAAAAGCGTGAAGGTGAATTCGCCCGCGGCACTGTTATTCAAGCCGATGGGAATGAAGCCGGCGACCGTTACGAGCGTGCCCGTGAGCATCGGGAAGGCCGTAGACGTGTAGACATGTGTTGCTGCTTTTTTCAGATCGTCTCCTGCCTCCAGCCGGGCGACCATCATCTCGACGGCAATCATCGCATCGTCGACGAGAAGGCCAAGCGCAATGATCAGCGCGCCGAGCGAAATACGCTGCAGCGAAATGCCCGAATAGGCCATGACGAGGAACGTGATCGCCAGAACGAGCGGGATCGAGATGGCGACAACCAGGCCCGCGCGAACGCCCAAGCTGATGAAACTGATCGCAAGGACGATGACAACCGCTTCGAACAGAGCGCGCGTGAAGCCCGAGACCGCTTCGTCGACGACGTGAGGCTGATCGGAAACGCGCTGGACATCCACGCCGATCGGCAGATCAGTCACGATGCGATCCATCTGCTGGTCAAGCGCTTTGCCGAATTCCAGAAGATTTGCCCCGGTCTTCATGCCGATGGCGAGACCGATCGCGGGCTGCCCGTTGTATCTGAACAGCGACGACGGAGGATCGACATAGCCGCGTTTGATCGTGGCAACATCGGTCAGCGGAAAGAACCGGTCGTTGACACGCAGGTTGATCGACTTGAGGCTTTCCTCCGATGTAAACTGACCGCCGACGCGCAAGGCGATACGCTCGGGGCCGGCGTCAACGAAACCCGACTGAGTGACGGCGTTCTGCGCCTGCAGCGTCTCGATAACCGATTGCTGGTCGATACCAAGCGCCGCGATCTTTCGGGTCGAAAATTCAAGGTAGATCGCTTCGTCTTGCGCACCGATAATGTCCACCTTGCCGACATTGGGAACGGTCAAGACTTTTGCGCGGGCGTCCTCGACAAGGTCGCGAAGCTGGCGCTGCGTGAGCCCGTCGCTGGTGAAGGCGTAGATATTGCCGAAAACGTCGCCGAAGCGGTCGTTGAAAAACGGCCCCACGACGCCGCTCGGAAAATCTCCCTTGATGTCGTCGATCATGTTGCGGACGCGCACCCAGGTTGGGTTGACGTCCCGGGCCTTAGTGGTCGGCAATAGCTCCACGAAAATCGTTGTCCGTCCGGCAACCGTCTCGCTGCGGGTATAGTCAAGCGACTCCAGCTCTTCGAGCTTCTTCTCGATACGGTCAGTGACCTGCTTGGTCACTTCCTCGGCGGATGCACCGGGCCATTGCGCCTGGATGATCATGGTCTTGATCGTGAAGTCCGGGTCTTCTTCACGGCCGAGACCGATGTAGGAAACCACGCCGGCAAGAATGAAGACGATCATGAAATACCAGACGAGCGAACGGTGCTCGAGCGCCCAGTCGGAAAGATTGAATTTTTTCACGGGTTTTCCCCTTGATCCACCCTGACAGCCTGGCCGTCAGTAAGCTTGTGAACACCTGCAACGACGACGCGTTCGCCTGGATTGACGCCTTCAGCGATGCGAATGGTGCCTCCTTCCGCAAGGTCTCCGTCCATCTTGATCGCCCGAATGGAGACCTTGCCGGCCGTCGTATCGACGACCCAGACATTCGGTTTCCCATCCTTCATCAGCACCGAGGACGATGGGAGCAGGATCCGCGGCTGGGCGGCAATGGTCGCAGTGGCCGTCACGACCGCGCCGAGGCGAAACGCCGCTGGCGGGTTGACGAGCGTTATCTTCGTGCGGCGTGTTCGGGTCGTGGTCTCGGCTTCGGGTGCAATTTCTCTAACGACACCGCTCGCGCGAATGGTTGGATCTAGCTGGAGGGAGATCTCGAAGGGTGATCCCACCTTGAGGCCGTCGAAGCTCGCATCCGGTATATCAATGACCGCATCCCGCTGATCGGGACGGGCGATGGTGGCTATGCTCTGGCCTGCGGCGACAACCTGGCCCACTTCCGCAGAGGTGGCCGTCACAACGCCATCGAATTCTGCGCGAAGCTGCGCATAGCTCAATTGTTCTTCGGCCTTGTCCAGATTGGCCTGCCCTTTTGCAACCGCAGCAACGGCACTCCGCCGCCCCAGTTGAGCCTCCTCGAAAGCGGCCTCGCTTCCAGACCTTGTTTCGGTCAGACTCCGTTGCCGCTCTTCCGTGGAGACAGCATTTGTCAGCTGTGCCTGTGCATTGGAGAGCTCGGACTGCGCACTTCTGAGCGCAAGCTCTAGCGCCAGCGGATCAATGGCGGCAACGACGTCACCTTTCTTGACGATGTCGCCGACGCTGACCTTGCGGGCTATCACCCGTCCGAGGACGCGAAATCCAAGTTCGGTCTCGATCTTGGCCTCGACTGTGCCTGGCAGGCTCAGGGACGAAGCGGCTGTTGATTTGGCGACAACGGAAAGAACGGGGCGGGGCGGTTCCTCACGCGCTTCATCCTGCCCCTGGCAAGATGACAGCGCCAGCAATGGCCCAAGGAGCAGGAGCCCGAGTGTTAAACGGATACTCATTTCGCGGCTTCCTTGTCATATGAGACGACCTCGTTGGGCCGTAGGAATTTGGTTCCATCGGATACGACGATTTCACCTGGAGACACCCCCGTGCGCACGGCGAAGCGGCCGGTCCCATAGCTGGAAACATCAACCGGCCGGATGGACACGCTGGACGACGACGGGTCCACGACCCAAACGGCAGGCTGGCCACCCTTCGAGGCCATTGCCGACCATGGCAGTTCGATTGTGTCCTGTGAGATGGAACGGAAGGAGCCGACGACTGGAGCGCCAAGCGACATGTCCGGCGCCCCTTCGAGACCCACCTTCACCCTGATCGTTCCGGTCGATGAGTCGATAGTTGGCGAGATCTCGCGTACAGCCGCATCTACTTTCCGGGATGGGGTCGAAAGCAGGCCAACCGTGACTTTGTCCTCAAGCTTTCGTCCGAGATAGAGGGATTCAAAGACGTTGAAGACCGCGTCACGCGGTCCTTCATGGGCAAGCGTGAAGATCCGTTGCGCAGCCTGCGCGACCTGACCGATCTCGGCGTTTCGCGCCGTGATCACGCCGTCGGCATCGGCGCGCAGCTCCGTGTAAGAGAAAGCGTCTCGCGCCGTGTCGAGCTGGGCTTGCGCCGATTTCAGGCTTCCTTGGGCCGTTAGCAGCGCCTCCTGGGCCTGATCAAGTGCCGCACGGGTCGTGACCTGAGCCTTAAAGAGATTCTGCTGCCGACTGAAGGCTAACTGGGCTTGGGTCTGCTGGGCTTGAGCTGACTGCAGGTTCGCTGTGGCGACATCCAGATCGGCCTTCTGTTCCTCAGCGTCGATGCGCGCAAGCACCTGCCCTGCCTTTACGAACGCGCCAACATCGACAAGGCGCTCGACGATCCGTCCGCTGACCCTGAAGGACAGGTCGCTCTGCACGCGGGCGCTTACCTCGCCGGTTATGAAGTTGATTTCGCCGACAGGTGCAGTCTTCACGACGACAGTCTCCACCCGCTTGGGCTTCACTTCATTCGTGGCCTGCTTTTCGCATGACGAAAGCGCGACTGCGCCTATGGCCAGCAAGGCGGCAACAAGGATAGTTCTCATGAATTGACCTCTTGCATCCGTTCGCGCGACCGATATAATTGACTGACTCATTAGTCAATAGAAATTGCGGGAAGATTGCCTGATGCCGAGCCACGGAACGACAAGGACCGCTCAAAGGTGAGACATGCCTGATACAAAGAAACTGACGCGTGCGGAGCAGAAAGCTCGCCGCCCTGCACAGATTCTCGATGCGGCCTTTGAGGAGTTCGTGGAACGCGGCTACGTGGCGACCCGCGTTGAAGACATCGCTGACAGGGTCGGAGTAACGAAGGGGACGATTTACGTTTACTTCGAAACCAAGGAGCAGCTTTTTGAAGCAATGATCCGGCACATCTCCGTGCCGTTCGAAGATCTCCTGGCTAGTGCCCATGAGCTAAGCGGAACATGTTCGGAGCGGCTCGAGGGCCTGATAGCGATGCTCTACGATCGCATTGTCGAGAACCGCAGATTGCGGGAACTGATGAGGTTCGTCATCGCGGAAGGATCACGGTTTCCCCAAGTCGTCGATCGGCACCACGAAGAGTTCATCGACCCACTCAACGCTTATCTGCAATCCCTCATCGATGAGGGTGTGAAGCACGGGGAGTTCCGGCCGGCGCCAGCCGCATTCGCCGACGCGGTAGTGGCTCCTGCCATCGCCATGCTGATTTTCAAGCTCATCTTCAATGATCGAAGAACTCTGGATAAGACGACGTACCTGGAAGCGCATGTCGATCTCATTTTGCATGGTCTAATGGCTTGACCGCCTCATTCGCCCAGAACTAAGCCCCAACTCAGGGCTGTCGCTGCGTCTTATCCCATAAATGCATAGTCCTTGAATATCTGGCTCTTGGCGGTTGTCGCCGCTGTGTCTCGAAGACGATTGCGGCGTGTTGTAACGTTTGGTTGCGGGGGCCTGAATGCACAGAGATTTGTACATTTTGGTCATGGATCGGAAGGACCAGCCGGCAAAGTGATATTCGGCGGGACCGCGGCGGCTGGTCACCACGGCGAAATTCGACTCCTTATTTTTTTCGGAGACGTCGGCGATACCTCAGAAGGTTCGCGGCCCGCGGAGGGTAATCAATGGGCTAACTTCGGTTCTCCAAGCGGTTTGTTTTGCGCCACTCTTCGTATTCTCCGCGGGCATCGTCATGCAGCGGATAGTAGCGCTGCAACGACCCGCCTTCCATGAGCTTCACTCGCGAGAACTCCTCCCAATCGTGATGCTTTTGCGACTCTTCGATTACCTTCGCGGCCATTGCGACTGGAAGCACCACCACCCCGTCATCGTCGGCGACGATGATGTCGCCGGGGATGACCGTGACACCGCCGCAGGCAATCGGAACGTTGACCGCATTCGGATAGATGCTGGTCTGCACATGATAGTTGGGAGTCCAGCCACGTAGCCATAGGGGGAGATCTAGCTTCTCGACATTGGGCCGATCGCGCATGCACCCATCGATCACGATGCCAGCGCCGCCTCTGCCTTTGAAATAGGTCGACATCATATCGCCAAAGACGCCCGAACTCATGTCGCCGCGCGCGTCGACCACCACAACATCGCCCTCCTGCACGTGATAGAGCACGTGCCGGTGCAACTGCGTCTCCGGATCGGCATATTCTCCCTCGGTGAAGAGGTCCGGCCGCTGCGGCATGAACTGGAGCGTCAGCGCCGGCCCGACGATCGACTTCCCGCGGTTCTGCGGCACGGGACCGACCATGTGCGGATTGCGGAAGCCCATGTGGCCAAGCGTGCCGGAAACCGTCGCGGCGCCGATTTCCTTCAGTGCGTCGATCAGCTCTTTGGTCGGTCGCGTTATGTCGGGTGTATGCGTCATTTTAGGCTCCGGTGGATGAAACTACCAGTTCGTGACAGAACCGTCGCGGCGCTTTAGGTGAGGCGCTTCCCAGAAACGAAAGCTCTCCGCCTTGACCGCCTCTTCGTTGACCTCGACGCCGAGCCCCGGCAGATCGCTGACCGGATAGTCGGGTCCGTCGAGCCGTGGTTGCACGGGGAAGAAGTCGGAATTATCGAAGCCCAGCTTTGCTTCGGGAGCCCTGGTCTCGAGCCAGGCGAAATTCGCCACCGCGGCGGCGAGATGGATGGTCGCGGCCGTGCAGACTGGGCCGAGGGGGTTGTGGGGCATCAGGTCCACATAGTGCGCCTCGCTCCAACCGGCGACCTTCATCGCTTCGGTGAGCCCGCCAACATTGCAAACATCGAGCCGGTTGAACTGATGGATACCACGCTCGACGTAGGGCAGGAATTGCCACTTGCTGGCAAATTCCTCGCCGATGGCGAAGGGGATGTCGGTCATCGTGCGCAGGGATTCGTAGGCCTCGGGTGTTTCATCTCGTATCGGCTCCTCGAGGAAATCAAGCACGCCACGGCCGAGCTTGTTACAGAAGCTCGCCGCCTCTGCCACCGACAGCCGATGATGATAGTCGATGCCGAGGACGACCTCGTCGCCCAGCGCCTCACGCGCCTTATTCAGCATAGTTGCGGTCGCGCCGATCGACTCCCGCGGCTCAAAGATGTCCTTGCTGTTTTGCCCGATGGGAAAGAAGCGGATCGCCTGCCACCCTTGTTCGCGTAGTTCGCGGGCTCGTTCGATGGCAACATCGCCCTCGGCCTCGTCACCTGTCGAGGCGAAGGTAGGAATTCGGTCGCGCTGCTTACCGCCCAACAGTTCGTAGGCCGGCACTCCCAGCGCCTTGCCCTTGATGTCGTGAAGGGCAATGTCGATCGCGGAAATCGCGGCCTGCAGAACGCGCCCGCCTTCGAAGTATTGGCTGCGATAAACTTCTTGCCAGATCCGACCAATCTGCATCGGATCGCGGCCGATGAGAAACTCGCGATAGTGCTCGATCGCGCCGGCCACGGCCTTTTCGCGACCGCTCAAGCCGCTCTCGCCCCAGCCGAAAATGCCGTTGTCGGTCTCGACCTTAACCAGCATCTGGTTGCGCGTTCCCACCCATACTGGATAGGGCTTGATTGCCGTGATTTTAAGCTTCGTAGTCATTCACGCCCTCGTTCGCACGCATCGGCTCTGTCTCAGTGGGCCTTGAGGGCCATTTCTGTTTCGCCGTCGAACAGATGCATCCGCTCCTGATCGAACTCGAGCCAAATCTGTTCGTCGGGCGCGACGGCAATGGTCGGCGGCACGCTGACGTTGACGATGGCGCCAGACAAAAACGCCTGAACAAAGGTGACGTCTCCGGTCGGCTCGACCGTGTAGGCCTTGGCAGGGATGCTGCCTGGCACCGCACTCTTGTGCAGCTTGATCGTCGAGTGACGTGCGCCGAGCACGACTTTCTTGGTCGTTGCCCTCGCGACCTTCTGCGCGTTGTTTGGCGAAAGCTCGAGGCGCCAGCCCTCCGCACTCGTCAACACAGTGTTGCCGCTTGCCGTTGATGCCTCCAGCGGAACAAGGCTCATTGCCGGGCTGCCGACGAAGCTGGCGACGAACATGTTCACCGGATGGGCAAAGACCTGCGCCGGCGAATCGTATTGCTGCAGGTAGCCGCCGTTCATCACCGCCATCCTGTCGGCCATGGTTACCGCTTCGAGCTGGTCGTGCGTCACGTAGATGATCGTCGCCTTGAGGTCCTGGTGGAAACGCTTGATTTCCGACCGCATCTGCACGCGCAGCTTTGCGTCGAGGTTGGAGAGTGGTTCATCCATCAGGAATACCGCCGGGTCGCGAACGAGGGCACGGCCCAGGGCGACGCGCTGCTGTTGACCGCCCGAAAGTTCGCGCGGCTTGCGCTCGAGCAACTGCGTCATGTCGAGCACGCGCGCTGCTTCCTTGACCTTCTTGTCGATCTCGTCCCTTGGCAGTTTGCGCATCTGCAGCGGGAAAGCCAGATTTTTATAGACAGATTTCTGCGGATAGAGCGCGTAGTTCTGGAACACCATTGCGATGTCGCGGTCCTTGGGGTCGAGGTCGTTGACCACCCGGTCGCCGATGACGATGTCGCCAGATGTGATGGGGATGAGCCCCGCCACAAGATTGAGCGTGGTTGTCTTGCCGCAGCCTGAAGGGCCGACGAGCGCAACAAATTCGCCGTCATTGACCGTCAGCGAAACATCGTTGACAGCTTTGAAACTGCCATAGGTCTTGACAAGATCTTTGAGGACCACGTGGGCCACCGGCAACTCCCTAGTGCTTGACTGCGCCCTCAGTAAGGGCGCGTACGAAGTATCGTTGCAGGACGAGGAACAGGACCACGACGGGCACGCTCATCATAAAGCTGGCCGCCATAAGGCCGGGAAAGTCCGTCGTATTTTCTGAGAAGAAGCGCTGAATGCCGACCGGCAGTGTCAGCTGCTCGTTCTTGGAGAGGAAGGTGTAGGCGTAGATGTACTCGTTCCAAGCGCCGATGAAGGAATAGATCGCCGTGGCGATGATTCCTGGCGCCGAGAGCGGCATGACTATCAGGATAAAGGCCTGGAACCTCGTTGCCCCATCGATGCGCGCGGCCTGCTCGAGTTGCACCGGGATGTTGTCGTAGAAGCCCTTGAGGAGCCAGATTGCCAGCGGCAGGCCGAAAGTGAGGTAAGTGAGAACGAGCGACCCATGCGTGTTCACCAGCCCGATCGCGCGCATCAGGATGAAGAGCGGCACGAGAAAGATCACCGCCGGGAACATGTTGCGCAGCAAGACGGCGAAGAACAGAAAGTTCCGGCCCGGGAAAGTGAAGCGCGAAAACGCATAAGCCGCAGGAACCGCCACGATCACCGAAAGGATGGTCGTGGCAGTGGAGACAAAAAGGCTGTTCCAGAAGAAACGAAGGAAGTCCTGGCCGACGCTGTTTTGCGGATCGAGCAGCTTCTGGTAGCTGGCAAGAGTGGGTTGGTCCGGCCACCATTGCGGCGGGAATTGCATGGCCGCGAAGCCGGACTTGATCGAGGTGATCAGCATCCAGATCATCGGCAATGCGGTGTAAAGCAGCATGAACACAAGGAAGATACGTCCGCCCCACCGCCACCCATCGATGCGCATACGGTGACGCGCCTGGCCTCGAGAAGCAGTCTCGGCAATCGTGCTCATTCGCTCCCACCCTTCTGGTCGTTGCCGCTCAGCGCACGAACGTAGAAGTAGCCGAGCGACATCAGGATCAGGAACAGCAGCACCGAATAGGCCGATGCCACCCCCCAGCGCTGGCGGCCGAAGGCGAGTTCGTAAATGTGGGTGATCCAGATATGCGATGCGTTCGACGGCCCGCCGCCGGTCATGATCCAGGGGATGATGAACGAATTGAAGTTGGCCACAGCCAGCAGAAGGATCGTCACCGTCGAGACGTTTCTCAAGTGCGGAAAGGTGACGTGCCAGAACCGCTGCCATGCATTGGCTCCGTCGACTTTTGCGGCGCGCAGCAACTGGTCGGGAACCGTCTGCAGGCCAGCCATCATCATGATCATGGCGAACGGAAACTCTCGCCAGATATTCACGACGATCAGCGAGGGCAGCACGGTACTGACGCTGTCGATGAAATTCGGTGGCCGGTCGCTCAATCCCAGGCCAACCAGCACTGCGCCAATGATCCCAAAGTCCGAATGGTAGATCCACTTCCAGATATAGGACGCGGCAACCGCGCTGATAACCCATGGAATGATCAGGACGGCGCGCAGGATGGCGCGGCCGGCAAAGTCACGATGAAGTGCGAGGGCGCAACCGAACCCCAGGACAAACGCGATGATGGTCGATCCCAATGTCCAGATAAGAGTGTTCGAGGTAACCGTCCAGAACACCGGGCTTTTGAGGATGGAAGTGTAGTTGTCGAAACCGACGAAAATCTTGTCCCGAAGCTGCAGGCCAGGCGGTGTATTGAAGAACGACAGCTCGATCGTGTAATAGATAGGGTAGGCTATGACGATGAGCATGACGGCGATCGCAGGAAGCACGTACGCGTAGTCAGCGCGATGCTCCCAGATCTTTCGTAGCACTCCGGACCTACGAGGTTGCAGTCGTCGGGGAACCTCGGCCTTCGCAGTCAAGATCGTCACTGTGCAGAGCCCTCATCCTTGGGAACGAAACCGGCTGCGATCGATGCGCAGCCGGTCAGATCGTCGGACTTGGACTAGAGCCCACCGTCCATCAGGTCTTTGACCTTCTTGGCCGCGTCGTCCGCTGCCTGGTCGACGGTCATGGCCCCAGTCAGAGCATTCTGGAGCATGTCCGGGATGATGATGTTCATGATCTCGGGGGCCTGTGGCAGTGCCGGGAACGGGATGCCGTAAGGCAGCATCGAGGTCGTGACATCAAGGAACTTGATGCTGTCCAAACGTTCCTTCATCCATTTCGTCTTGAAGCCGTTGAGATTTCCCGGGTTCGAGCCGGCATAAGCCATCTTCAGTGACCATTCAGGGCTCGTCCACATGCAGATGATAGCTTTTGCCGCCGGCTCGTCTACCTTGCCGCCCTCCACATATTCGGGCTTGAGGATGTGAATGTTTGAGCCGCCAAATACCACGGCACGTTTGCCGTCGGGGCCAGTCGGGATCAGGCCGTACCGCATATTGTCGATAACGGTCTGCGCCTTTTCCTTGTCGGTGTCCGTCGCCTTTTTCTGCAGGTCGAGCATAACGTCGTAATCGGACGGATGCGAGATCATCATGCCGAGCTGGCCAGCCAGGAAAAGGGGCTGGTTGTCGGCCTGCTGGTTGGTCAGCGCCGAAACCGGTACCGACTTGTCGCGAACATACATATCGTAGGAGGCTTGCAATGCCGCCTTGCTCTGCGGGCTATCGAGCTCGACCTCCTTATAGGTCGGATCGGCGGTGGCTTCATCGAAGACGCCGCCCCCATAGGCCCACAGCTGCGGCATGAAGCGGTAGGGCGTATTGCCGGCATTTTTGCGAGCCACGAGGCCGTAACCGGCAATGCCGAGCTTGTCGTGGATCTGCTTGGAATACTTGACGACGTCCCCCCAAGTTGCTGGAGCCTTGTCCGGATCAAGGCCTGCACGCTTGAAGATGTCGGCGTTCCAGATGAACGCCATCGTCTCATTGTTGGTTGGAATGCCGTAAGTCACATCTTCCCAGGTTACAGCCTTCATGGCGCCGGGCCAGAAATCCTCGGTCGAATAACCTACATCCTCCGGCTTCAGAGGTTGCAAATAGCCCTTTGAGGCGAACTCAGTGCCGCCTAAGATTTGCAGGCGGACCGCCATGGGCGCGGCATTGCCAAGCAGCGCGGTGCGGAACTTGTCCAAGAGGTCGTTATAGGTGAGGGCTTGTTCCTCGAGTTCGATGTTTGGATAGGTCTTGCGAAAGGTCGCGAAGAAATCCTTGTAATACTCGCGCAGGAGGTCGGGGTCGCCCTCGAACACCCCCTGATACCAGAAAGTCAGCCGCCCCTTGTAGTCGAGGGGAGTGACCTTGCCGCAATCAGCTGCCGTGTCAAAATTCTGTGTGCCGGCAATGGAGCGCACATATTGCGGCGACCACTTGCTCAGGTCGACCGGCGCGCCGAGCGCCGACGCCGACATCAGTGATACCATCAAAGCAGTAGATATAGTGCCGCGCAGGACGGCACCGCCGAGTGAAATCCTCGTCATAGGGTATCCTCCAGGTTCTCCCATGCCGCTCTGCGTCGAAGCGAGCGGTCTTTGCTCCCCGGCCGCGGGATTTTCCACCCAATGTATCCCTTTGACCTTATCATACGTTTTCAGATCGTGGATTGCCTGTCAATAAGAGAAATCGTACATTGTTTACAGACAACTCGCGTGATATCTGAGCAGTGTATGTATCGATTGGGGATAGAATTGGCGGAAACAAGCGATTTTAAAGCACAGCCACCCGAAGGGATCGACGCTATCGGGGCTTCCAGCGAGGGTGCCTCGCTTTATCAACTGATCAGGGAAGATATCATCGAAGGGCGGCTCGCTGCCAACGAACGGCTTGTGGTCACCGATCTCGCCCGGCGCCACGGCACCTCGACCAACCCCGTGCGCGAGGCTCTGCAACTGTTGCGCGGGGAGGGCTTTGTCACCTTCGTTCCCAATCGCGGAGCGCGCGTCCGGCCCATTGATCAGGATTTTGTTCGGGACATCTACGAGATAGGAGTCTTGATCGAGCCGGCACTGACGCGATGGTTCGTGAATATGGCCACCGTCGAGGACATTGCTGAACTCGAGCGCATCCAAGGCTTGATCGAAGAGAACAACTTCGCCGACACGTTGAGGCACAGCGAGCTGGACACCGCCTTTCACACCGTAATGTACCAAAGGCACTACAACCGCCATGCCGCCGAGCTTTGGTGGAAGCATCGCGAAGTGCTTCGGGCCGTGAGCCGGCGTTTCAACTTCACGCTTGCTCGGCGTGCCGCGATCCTTAGCGAGCATCGCGAGCTCATCGCGCATGTAAAAGCGGGAAATGCGAACGAGGCAGGCGAACTCATTGCACGCCATGTCGAAGGCTCCGGCCGGCACATCCTCGAACACATGCGTGCGCGTAACGCCGCTCGGGCAGGATAGAATACCTGGCCCGGAATATCGCTATACCGACCACCTCAGATAAGGGCAGTTGAGATGAAAATCACCAGCGTTCGGCCGTGGCTCATCAAGTCCGATGCTTCTTATTGGGGAGAGTTTCTGTTCGTCGAAGTAACGACCGATGAGGGGGTGAGCGGCTGGGGAGAGATCACCACCACGACGAGGCTCGCCAATCGCGCCCTCTGCACGATCCTGAGGCAGATCGGTGCCGCTGTGACAGGCGAGGACCCGGCGCGTATCGAGTATTTGTGGCACAAGATATTCCGCAGCTTCACCTACATGGGCAGTCGCGGCGCCGCGGTCGAATGCGTGAGCGCCATTGACATAGCCCTCTGGGACATCCAAGGCAAAGTCTTGGGTAAGCCGATTTACGAGCTGTTGGGCGGGCCAGTACGCGATGAAATTGCGCTCTACACCCACCCTAACCAGGCTAAATTTACCAGCAATGAGGCTGTTGTCCGCGAAATTCGAGACATCGTCGAGTCCGGCCACACTGCGCTCAAGTTCGATCCTTTCCCCCAACAAGGCCGCACCGCCAACGGACAGCCTCGCGAACAGCGGGACGGCTACCTCGATGGCAGCATGACCCGCAAGGATGAGCGCGAAGCCGCCGAACTCACGGCTCTGATCCGCGAAACGGCGGGCTCTGATGTAGACATCCTCATTGATGCGCATGGCCGGTTCGACGTTCCCACTGCCATTCGCCTTTGTCGGAGCCTCGAGGAAGCTGGTCAGATCGACTGGTTCGAGGAGCCCTGTCCACCGGAGAGCCTCAACGCTCTCAGACAGGTCCGTGAGAAGGTCAGTGCCGCCATCTCGTGGGGCGAGCGCGGCCATACGAAGTGGGATTTCGTGCCGGTGCTCGAAAACAAGCTCGCCGACTACATCATGCCGGACGTCACCTGGACCGGCGGCATTACCGAACTCAAGAAGATTTCTGCCCTATGCGAAGCCTACTACATCCCGGTCTCGCCACATGACGCCGCAGGACCGATCAACGTGGTTGCGGGAGCGCAGGTGATGATGACCGTTCCTAACTTCTACAAACTCGAAACGTCAGAGTGGAACCTGGACAAATACGATCACCTCATCGACAGACCACTCGATGTTTCGAACGGGAGCCTTAAGCTTACGCCCAAGCCTGGTCTCGGCGTCGAAATGAACCGCGACTACCTTCAAAATCACGAGATAGAGCTGGATTAGCTAGCAACGCTCTACGCCGCCTCAGCGTGCGCGACGACGAGCCTCTCCGACCACAACGAGGATAAATCATGCCAGAGGCAGATGGAGCCGACGAGGCGCTCAATCGGGTGAACACGCATTCCAAGCCATCCGACCTTCGCATCACCGACATGCGGGTAGCCGAAATTGTCGGCGCGCCGTTCACCTCGGTGCTGCTCAAGATTTACACGAACCAGGGCATCGTCGGGCTTGGCGAGGTGCGCGACGGTGCCAGCGCCACCTACGCGCTGATGCTGAAGAGCCGGTTGCTTGGCGAGAACCCTTGCCACATCGATCGACTGTTTCGCCGGATCAAGCAGTTCGGCGGGCACGGCCGGCAAGGCGGTGGCGTATCGGCGGTTGAAATCGCGTTGTGGGATCTTGCCGGCAAGGCCTATGGCGTCCCTATCTACCAGATGCTCGGCGGCCGGTTTCGGGAGAAAGTGCGTGTCTACTGCGACACTGATGCCACCGTGCCGAGCGGCACCGAGACCGGCAGGCGCCTCAAGCAACGCATGGAGCTCGGGTTCACTTTCCTCAAGATGGATCTGGGGCTGATGCAGATCGCGGAGGTGCCCGGTGCGGTCGTTTTTCCTGCCGGCTCACTGGAAGGGTACCGCGACCACCCCGGCCGCGGCCCGCTGAAGACCGTTGAAGAGCGGCGCGTCCGCAACGCTGCGTACGATTTGCATAACGTCCCGCACCCGTTTACCGGCCTCCACTTTTCCGACAAGGGCCTGGACCTGCTTGAGCAATACATTGCCGAGGTTCGTGAGGTCATCGGCATGCAGGTTCCACTCGCGATCGACCATATCGGCCATATCTCCATGCAGAACGGCATTCGCCTTGCCAGGCGAATTGAAAAATACGTGCCAGCCTGGCTCGAGGATGTGATCCCATGGCAGTATACCGAGCAGTACCGACAACTGCAGGACGCAACCACGGTGCCGATCTGCACCGGCGAGGACATATACCTCAAGGAGGGCTTCGAGCCTCTGCTCAAGAGCGGCGGCGTCTCCGTTATCCATCCGGACCTGCTCACCAGCGGGGGCATCCTCGAGACCAAGAAGATCGGTGATATGGCGCAGGACCATGGTGTCGCCATGGCCATCCACATGGCAGAAAGTCCAATCGCCGCAATGGCCGCCGCACATGTCGCGACGGCGACCGAAAATTTCATGGCGCTCGAATACCATTCCGCCGATGTCGACTGGTGGGACGATATCGTCACCGGCCTTCCCAAGCCACTGGTGAAGGACGGGTTTATCACTGTTCCGGACAAGCCGGGCCTGGGGATTGACGACGTCGTCGACGAGATGATCTCGCAACATCTGCAGCCGGGTATCACCGGCATCTGGCAGCCCACGGATCACTGGGACGATGAATATTCCTGGGATCGCACCTGGAGCTGAGGCGGAAAGGAACGAAAATGAAGATCACCGATCTGCGCTGCGCCGTTATCGGCAAACACCCGATCGTCCGCATCGTGACGGACGAGGGCCTCCATGGCTTGGGCGAAGTCGAATTCACCAAGTCCTACCTCAAGCCCTGGGTGCTGCATTTCCGCGAGGCGCTGATCGGCGAGGATCCGACTGACGTCGAGAGAGTGATGCTGAAGATCCGCCAACGCGGCTCTTTCAAGCCCTACGGCGCGGCGGTGAGCGCTATCGAGCATGCGCTGTGGGATATTGCCGGCAAGGCCGCGGGCGTGCCCGTCTATAAACTGCTCGGCGGCAAGGTGCGCGACAAGGTGCGCGTCTACAACGGCTCGATCCGCCAGAAACGCACGGGCGACCGGCCGGAGGATTACGCCGCTGACGTCAAATGGATGATGGAGCAGCCGCAGAACTTCTTCATGGTCAAGCAAGGAATCTCGTTCCACTCCAACATGAAGGACACCATTGAGGGCTTCCACTACGGCGTGACGCAGAAGGCCGGCTATCACGGTGCCATGGATCAGGGCGTGATCAGCGAGCGCGGTTTCAATCACATACTCGACTGCGTGATCGCGATGAAGGAAGTGCTGGGCGACAAAGTCAGCCTGGCGCTCGACTGCGGTCCGGGCTGGATGCTGCCCGATGCGATCAAGTTCGCTCGCGCGGTCGAGAAGTACAATTTGATGTGGCTCGAGGACATGCTGACCGGCGACTATGTGCCGTGGGTCAATCCGCAGGCCTATCGGGAACTGACCATCTCCACCACGACGCCAATCCACACTGGCGAGCAGATCTACCTGCGGCACAATTTCAAGGAACTGATCGAGACGCAGGCGGTGCGCGTCATCGGCCCTGATCCAGCCGATGTTGGCGGCATTGCCGAACTCAAATGGGTCGCTGAGCACGCCTACATGCACTCGATCCTGATGGCACCGCACGGGGTCGCCAACGGCCTGCTAGGCCTCGGCGCGTTGATCAATGTCTGCGCCACCTTGCCTGCAAATTACATCGCGTTCGAATATCCGAGCGCCGCTGACCCCTGGTGGGAGGATCTGGTAATCGGCTTGCCACCGCAGATCGTGAAGGACAGCATGGTGGACCTACTGGAAGCGCCGGGGCTGGGCCTCGATATCGACGCCGAAGCGGCCAGGAGATATCTCAGGGAAGAGGATGCGGGCTTCTTCGACTGAACCTCCCTCCACCTGCACGACGTGAATCGTCTACGCAAATTACTGTGGAGGCAGGACTTGGGCTACCATCGCGACACTTCTCCAGACCGCCAAAATGAACAACGTCGATCCACAGGCCTAGCTAACTCAGACGCTTGATCGCCTCTCTAACGCATGGCCCAGCAGTAAGATTGAGGCGCTCATGCCTTGGAACCACGCCGCCTGAACGGTCTCGCTAGACGCTTACTCATTGGTTTCGGTTTCAGGATTTGTCCCGTTCGGGTCTTAAAACAGTCCACTGGACTGTTTTATCGGGCCGGCCCGAGCGACCGCTCACCCTTCAGGTTATGGTCCGCAGGACGAGGAGCTACCATTGCCAGCGAAGATGAAGTCTTCGCGCCAGCGATATTGCTCTCTTCTGGCAACGCAAAAAGCCCGCACGAGGCGGGCTTTTGAGTATGGTCCATTTGGAATTTGGTTGCGGGGGCCTGATGGCGCGGAGACTTGTAAATTTTCACCCTATGGCAATCGAGCCGCAGGCCTCCACGGTTTTCTGTGTTTGAAGCAAATACTCCCGGCGTTAACGCAGAAGGTGCGAATGTTTTTTAAACGAGCTCATTGGCCTGGGTCTCGCAGGCCGTGATCTGGTTGACGTGACGATCAAATTCTTCGTGGCCCATTGCTAAAATGCCATCAGATTTATTCACCTGGTATTTCACCGAAGCCCTTAAAGATAGCGACCACTGCAAAAGCTCCGTTAATCGATGACTCTGCAATTTCGTTGTCGCCAGGCCGTAATCGCCCCGCATATCAAGAAGGCAACGCTCCGCGCCCTCGCCTCTGCGACTGGAGCGACAGTGGTCGTTTGGGCACTGAGCCTGCTTGTTCCCGAACCTCCATTTTGGGTGGAATTGACCGCCGTGGCGTTAATATCGGCTGCTCTCACATTTCGGTTTCAATTGGCAATCTGTCTGCGCAACGACGCGCTTCGTGATACCCAAAAAGAACTTCAGTACGCGCTCCGTCATGATCCCGTCACGGGTACATTGCGCGCCAGCGAATTTGCGAACTCAGTCGAGCAAGCGATAGACCGCAGGCGCGTGAGCAGCGCGGAAAACCCGGATGGCGTTATGCTCGTTCTCAATGTCGGTAATTTCGATGAGATCGGTCGTCGCTATGGTCCGCAATGGGCCGACACGCTGCTTCAATCGATTGTTCGGATCGTACATTCTTCCCTGCGCTATGGTGATCTCGTCGCCCGCCTTGCCTCCGACGAACTCGGCATCTATTTGCCCGGCACAACAACGGAAAATGCCAGCGACATCTGCGAGCGCATCCGCGCGCGGGTGCAGGAAACCACGTTCACAGCCGGACAAGAGCGCCAGATATCGGTGACGGTGCGGCTTGGCGGTACCAGGGTCGAGGACCAGGCCGACTTTCAGGCACTTCGCGAGGCTGCTAACCGCGCCGCCCTCGCGGAGGAAGAAGCTGGCCCACCCCTATTCCGGGAGCTGTTCTCGTGACCGAGAGGGTTTAGGGTCTGCCGCGAATAATCGGGCTTTACGGTCTTTAGACCAGAGCTGCCTCCGGCGGCCGTCGTCTTATCCTTAACAGGGACGGGGAATGCAACCAGTTGTGTATCCGCCGACCGTCCGTCACCGTTTCCCATCGCGGCCGCGCGGACCTTGGCTACGAACGGACAGATTTGACCCGTCATCTCGCTACCCCGCCGCTATTGGCCTCGGTGGCCGCAACGCCGGCCGGGCTCAAGGCGCCGCAACGCCAGACGCTGTAGACCGGTTGGGTGTCCCAGTCATAGTAAAAGGCCGCTTTCAGCCTTCCCTTCTCCATCAGCTCCGCGAAGCTGCGGCGCACGGCACGGACCGCCACTTCCCGCTCGCGATCATCGACCGGGCAGGAAAGCGCGGTGTTGGCAATGCCCCATTCGCTCACCCAGCACGGCTTGCCTTCCCCTTCAGGCCGGCAAAAGTCGAGAAGCGTCGTCACATAGCGTGCAAGCGCCGCGTCATCTTTGCGCCCCGGGTAGACATGAATGCCGTAGCCATCGACCAGCGCATCGATCCCCCGCTTCCGCAGGAGTGAAATGAACTCGCCGGGTTCGAGCCGTTCCATGCCGCGGCGGTCGGCCTCGCCAGTGCCGACGTCGGAAAGTCCGGCCGAAATCAGAAGCGCGTCGCGGCTATCGACCGTCGCCCGCAATTCTTCCCGGGTGATGCGGAGGGCGCCGACATATGCGTCGAGCCCGCGTTCGAAGGCCGAGCGATTTGCGACTTCCGAAACGTTGCGCGGCGTCTGCCGCCCAGGTTTTTCATAGACGACGAGGTCGCCGTTGTAAGCGCTGTAGTTTATTTCATTTCCGGGCTCGACGGCGTCGATGCGGATGCCCAATTCGTCAATGCGGCGAAGCGCCGAGCGCAACTGCGCTCGGTAGAGATCGAGATCGAGATCCGAAAGCCGCTGAACATCCCAGATGCGGCCGAAACCGGTGCGAGAACGCGCCTCCGCGGGATAATAATCCTTGTTGCCGAGTTGGATCTCGAGGAGGATTTTCAACCCCCGCCGGTCCGCCATTTCGAGCGCTTCGATGCTCTTGTCCACCGGTCTCGACAGCGAAAGCCGGACATGGGTGATACCGCTTGCCACGATTTCATTCAGTACGCGCTCCTGATCGCCGCGAGAAAGCCAGGCTAGGTTTACGCGGTTGATTCCGATACGATCGGAGAGCACTTCGTCAGCGCCCGCCGGCAGCGCCGGGGCAAAGGCCCAGAGCACTGCCAGCGCGCAAGCAAGGCGCGCTCGCGTTTGCGCCAACACCCTCATCCGCTCAAAGTCCGACCTGCCCCAGAGCATTGCGGAAATTCGCCTCGCAAGCGGAATAACGGTCGATCACGGCCTGCGTGTCGATCTTGCCGAGGAAGTTGGCGAGATAGGCGCGCTTGTCCGCCTCCCTATTCCAAGTGGCTGCCTCGATATAGGGGAAGCCGATGAATTCCAGCATCTCCCGCATGCGGTCATCGACCGCGATCATGAGGGCAGGTGTGCCGGCCTGCATGCCGATGATGCAGCCGTGGAAGCGGCGGCCGAAGCAGAAATCGCGCGCGGACATCGCCCCGCGCCACTGGTTCGTATCGAAATAGACCAGCAGCTCGTATTTCCGCTGCCATTTCTCCGAATGCTTGTACTCCGTCCCTCCCGTGATGCGCCCGCTCGCGCGATCATAGACGATGTCATTATCGTCACCTGTCAGGGAGAGGCTGTAGGCAACCACTTCGTCCTGGACGACATAGCTTGCCACGCTGTCGGGCTTGAGCAGCGCATGAGCATCGACGATTGTATCGGCAACGCTACCGAGATAGCCGCCGAAGACGATCCTCTGGGCCTCCGCCAGTCCCGGATTGGCAAGTGCCGAAAGCGAACGCTTCATGTCGTTCGGCGAGAAGTAGAGCGACGGGCAGCCCGTCGGCTTGACGAACTTCATCCCCTGCTCCCTCAGGAATTCGGCGGTGAAGTAGCCACGCGTGAGGAAGAAACTTTCCTTGTTCCTCAGCACCTCCAGGAACTTGATCGTGCCAGCCGGCAGCTGATCCTTGAGGCCTTCCTTGCGCTGGATGCCGATGCCCATCACCACAACCGGCATCTTCAGCTTCGCGAAGATTTCCGCTTCGAGATCGGCGGAATAGCCAGGACGCAGCAGATTAGCGGAGGCGAAGACGCACAAATCGAATTCGCGGTTCACGCGCTCGTAAAGCTCGTTCGAGTCCCGATTGTTGGCGAGATGCCAGAACGGCAGATAGGTGACGTCATGACCGCGCAGGCTCTCAGCCGCTCCTTCGCCGATCAGATAGTTGCCGGTGTTGGCGATCTTCCTGACCTGCGAGATCAGGTCCTTCCTGGTCCTGGTTTCGTCGAAGTAGGGCCGATGGATGACGGTCGTGCCTGAGACGTCCGCAATCGTCCGCTGCAAATAGGATGGAATGCCCGTAAGCAAGATACGCATAACTGTCCTCTGAACCGAAAAGTGATGGCCCTCAGGCCGCTATAGACCGATGCCGATTTCACGAAGCGTGGTGCGGAAGGCGCGCTCGCGGTCGGAATAGCGGTCGACAAGTTCGTTCGTGTTGAGCTTTGCCAGATGATCGGCCACGAACTCGGCCCGGTTCTCGGCCTTCTCGACCTCGGTGATGTCGACGGCCGGTAGGCCGGTGAAGCCCAGCATCTCGCGCATGCGGTCGTCCACCGCCACCATCAGGCTCGGCACAGCCGCCTGCATGGCGATGATCGAGCCGTGGAAACGACGGCCGAAATTGAAGTCCATCGACGAGGCCCAGGCGCGCCACTGGTTGGTGTCGAAGAAGGTGCGAATCTCGAACCGCTGCGTCTCCCGCTCAGTGCCGGGATAGGCCAGATCGCCGATCATCAGGCCCGATGCGGAATCATAGACGCGTCCCTCGTCGTTAGGCGCCACCTTCATATCGAAGTGGAGGAACTCGTCCTGCACCACGTATTGAGGCACGGTGTCCCGCGGGGCCAGCGCGTTCGCATCAAGGATCGCATCCTGATCGCCGCCGAGATAGCCTGAAAAGATTGTCCGCGCCTTGCCGATGTTTACGCTCGACAGCTTCCTCATGGACCGGCGCATGTTGTCCGGCATGAAATAGACGGAAGGGCAACCGGTCGGGCGCACGAAGGAGAAGCCCTGGTCCTTCAGGAAGCCGGCGGACTCGTAGCCGCGTGTCAGGAAGTAGTGCTCACGCTCCTTTAGGACGGCCAGAAGCCGCTTCGTACCCTCCGGAAGATTGTTCTCAAGGTCCTTGCGGTTCTGCAGGCCGATGCCCAGCATGACGATCGGCATATTGAGTCGGCTTAGGACATCCGCCTCTGCGTCCGCGGAAAGTCCCTTGCGCAAGAGGTTTGCGCAGGTGAAGACGCAGATGTCGAAGTTGGCGTTAAACTCGTCGAATCCATTGCCGTTCTTGCTCAAATTGTAGAGATGCCAGAAGGGAACTTGCTTCGCATGTGGCGCGAGCGCATGCAGGGCGCCCTCACCGATGAGGTAGTTCCCGGTATTGCTGATGTTGCGCAGCTCCTGCAGAAACTCCTCCTTCGTTTCCGGCTGCTTCTGCCGCTCCGCATAGGAGACGGACAGGCCGTGGGCGCCGTTGGCAAGACGCGTGTAGTGACCGGGAATACCCGTCACGAGAATTCGCGGACGCATTCGACTAGACCTTTCTGTTTCAAAGAAGCGGCGCGGCAATCAGCCAATTGCCGCGACCACGGGATTTGCCGCCGCCTGCTCGCGAAAGACCGCAGCGCGGGACAGTGACGAATTCTTCACGGACCGATCGCTCCAAGAGATAAAATCCGAGAAAGAGGAAGCCCATGACCGGCGTGCGGCGGTCCTGATGCAGCCCTCCATGAGCGGAGCGAGCCTCTCGCGATTGCGCGCGACCTCTTCGATGATCCGCGCCATCTCCCTCACCACCTGAGGATCGGAAGGCGCGTTGATGAGTATGCCGTCCTCGCCGTCGGTAATGAGCTCGTCCACCGCGCCGACCGCGGTCGCGATGGGCACGCAGCCGAGTTGCTGCGCCTCGGCGATCATCAGCGGCGCGCCCTCCCATCGAGAGGGCATGACGAGAACGTCGGCCCAGCCCAGCGCCTTGATCAGATCCTTGCTCGCAAAGACGGGCGAGCGCACGTCGACGCCCAGGTCCTTCAGCCGTTCGCTCCAGGAGACCCTAGAATCGGCGAGGATTTCCCCTCCGATGGCCCGGGCTTCGAAATTGACGTTGGAGGCCCGCAGTTCCGCGAGCGCTGCCGCCAGCCGGTCGATCCCCTTCTGCTGATCGAACCGGCCCATGTAAAGAAGCCGCAAGCGGTCATCCCTGCGCTCGATCCGCCTGACGGCCAGAACCTCCGCCAGGGCCTTGGGCGGTACCGAGAAGCTCGCTCCGTTCGCGACGGCAAAGACTTTCTCGTGGGGGACGCCGTAGCTGTGCAGATAGATCTTGAGCTGTTCGGAGCAGGTTAGGAAGGCGTCGTAGCAATGCTCATGGGCAATCGCTGCGAAGGGCTGACCGGCAGGCCTCTTGAAGGCCGTGTTGTCCACGACGTGAAGATAGCAGGCCGTGCGCGTGCCTTCGGAGCGCAGTCGCGCGATGAGGGGATGGACGGCCATCACGTGGTTGTTGATGACCAGGTCGAAGCCGGAAAGCTGTCCCTTCAGCGCCTCCCAGTCGACCGAATGCCCCTCGTCGATGAAATCCTGTCCCAGGAAGGAGCCCGACCCTCCCCAGGCCGGAATTCCCGCGTCCCAGAAGTGAATGTAGTCGAAGCTGGAATCGAATTCATCGATCACATCCATCCGGGACGTGCCGAGCACGAAGAGATGAGTTTCGTAATCCGCCGCCTTCAATTCCCGGGCGGCTGCATAGACGACCTTTTCGGCTCCGCCGAACGAGGCATTCGGCACGAGCAGCGCCACGGTCCGCTTGCCCTCGCTATGGCCGAGCGGCAGGACTGGTGATCCTCCGACTTCCTTGCGCAGCGCCTTGTAGAGATCAGTGTAAGGCACGAGCCGGGCGGGACGCCAGGTCCACCGCCTGCCCGCCGTCTCGCGCAGGGGGCTCATGGCAATTGCGTTGACGCAATTGATCATCACCTGCTGAGGCGTGATGAGAGAGCGGCGCGGGAGGCTTCTTGGAAAAGGGAAGTGCACTTTCAGAACGGTCGATGTCGGCCATACCTGCTGGCTTCCGATCGAGGCGAACCAGTCCACAGCATTGTTCTGGACCACCTCCTGGACGAGCCGGATCGAAAGGAAAACGAGATCGGCGGGGCCGATTTTTTGCGCGCCCGCCCCATGAACGATCGGCTCGATCTTGCGCTGGGCGGCATCGTTGGCGAGTTGGACGAAGACGACGTTGCTGTTCTCGCTCAGGCGCTCAAGATGGGCAAGCACGTTCGGCAGCATGCGCGAACGCCGCAGAAGGTCGAGCGCCGCGCCGCTTCCGGCGACCAGGAAAGGCGGGAAATGTTCATTGTCGGGCTCGCCGATATTGCCCCAGAACGCCGGTATGATGTCGTCGAGGCGAAGCATCATCGGTGGCTTGGTAGGATCAGTGAAGAAGGAGATCGCCGTATCTTCCGTTCGTGCAAACAGGTAGCGCGGGCACTCCTCATGCTCGAAATCCACCAGCATCGGCCGCTGGAACAGCGGCCTGTGGCGCTTGCGCAGGAAGCTTACCGACGTGGCGCGGTCTCGATTGGCCTCCTTGAAGCGGCTCTCCGCCCTCAGCCTGTATTCGAAGACCGTGTCATGGCAGGGCGTGCCGACGAAACCATGCTCGATGCAGGACAGCCAGAACTCCCAATCCTCGAAGCCGTTCTGCCTGTCGTCGTTGAAGCGGACGCCTTGCTGAAAAACCTCGATCGAGATCATCGATCCCGTATCGCAGATGTTGTCGGTGATGCAGTGGACCAGTCGTGAATAGCGGTTGCCGTAGTGAGCGCGCCAGCTTACCGAAAATGTGTCGATATTCGTGTAGACCCACCCGCAGCCACTGGAGAGGAGGTGCCGGTAAAGCGTCTCGATGGTGCCGGGAAGGACGCGATTGTCGGCGTCGAGGAAATAGACAGCCTTCGTCTCTGGAAAGCGCTCGAGGACGAAGTTGATGGCGCGATTGCGCGCGCCACCCGGACCGGCGTTTTGGCCGAACACGACATGGACGGAAGGATGGGCCGCGGCGAAGAGCAACAGTTGATCGAACGTCTCGTGCCGTGGATCACCGTCGACCGAGACGACAATGACGATCCGGCAGCTGCTAACATTCGAGGCAAATACCGACTCGATCGCCTCCAGGGCAAGTGCCGCGTGACCGTAAAGGGGCATGGCCACGGCGATCAGGTCCGTTGGCTCCCTGTTACTGGACATCGGCGGCCTCCGTAAATTGTTTGACCAGCCTGAAGCCGGACACCTTGAGCCAGGAGAAATCGACCGAATCCGTGACTGCGCGGCTGAGGATCATCAGGTCCATCGGGCCGCGTGCCGGCTCGTCCAGCTGGATGTTGATGTTGACGACCTCACTGGAGCTGACTTCACGCCATCCGCTGAAGAATGCCGACGGCTTGGCCGCGCCCTTTCGCGCAAGCTCGGCCACTTCGGAACGCGCATTTGAATTCGCCGGTGCGATCAGGAAGCTGACCGCCGCGGGCTGACCTTCCGGATGATCGATAAAGGCGCTCGCCGAGAAGGATATCGTTCCGGGCTCGACGGCGCGACTGACCGCGCCTGCCGATATGCCACTCGGCAACGGGTGGCAGACAACAGCATGCTCATGCTCGAGGAAGCGCACCGTCTGGAATTCCGGGACGATCGGCGTGACCGAAACGTCCGCAATCTGCCTCAACGTACCGACCGCCAGGCGATAATCGACAGTGTACTGGCCTTCGAGCAGGCTGCTGGGCGCAATCATGTTGGGTGTTCTGGCGGGCTTTACTCCCGGCAGTCCCGTAAACACTTTGAACGCCAGTGGGCGCAGGTCGAGATCCGGATGCGGGAGTTCCGACCGCGCCGAATAGCGCTCGCCGGCGATCGGATAGCCGAGAGAAAGGCCGACGGTCTCCGGTCCGGTCGCGGAGATCCGCAGCCGAAGCGTGCGCGCAGCCCCTCCGCAGGCCCGGGGCAGCGAGAAGAAATTCCAGTTCGGCACGAGTTGCGCATAGGGTACGGTCCACTCGGCGACTCCTTCGCCGCTCTCGAGGCAGCTCAATACGACGACAAGCTCTCCGGTGATCCTGGGCACCGAGTGCAGGTGAAGGGCAAACCCTGCCACGCCAAGGCTGGATATTGGCAGCAGTTGCTCGACGAAGGCGGCGGCAAGCAATTGCCCGATCCCCTCGTCCTTTGGATCGGCGTAGGGATCATGGGAGAAAACTTCAGAAACCGGCTCCCAGTTTCGCGCCTGAAACGCATCTTCGAGCGCCCGGTAGTTTTCCAGCAACGTCTCGCGTTCCCGGCGCAGGATCGCAAGTTCCGAGGTGATTGAGGCGCTATACCGGGCAAGCCGGCCGACGCCGCCCTCGGTCAGCGCCCGCAGAAGCGGAAAACTGTCCGACTTATTTGCGAGATCAAGCCGCTGCATGGGAACCGCGGGGACAGTTCCCAGTGGTCCAAGCAGCGCCAGACGCTCCCGCAAATCCGCCTCGCCCTCTTCGGAAAAGGCGACGGCGATCAATGGAAAAGCATTCTCCAATGTCGCTGGAGGATGGCCATCAACATCGAGGTAAACAACCAGATGCTCGATATCGCTCCCTTCGAAGCATGATCGATCCCGGTCCGATGCCGCTATCAGCTTTCTCGTCACCAGTCGTTTCCCAATGCCGGAAGACGTCAATTCTTGCACGCGCGGCCTCTGAAGAATTATCTCGGAACAAAAAGCAAAGACGCCGAATAATCAGATATTTATCCAAATCATCCCGCGCCATATATAGGGAGCCTAACAACTAACATTGCAGTGCACAATAATAAAAATTAGCCGTCGTAAAGAAAAATATTTCATATATACTTTAAAAATCAAAGTAATGATTATGAATTCATCTCTGCATTGCGGCGAAGTAACTTTCCAGTCAATTTCTCAAGAAGATACTGTTGGCGATCGAGGCAGTCCGTGAGTCGAAAACGCCTCTCCACCGTCCGGCGCGCCGCGGCACGCATCCCAAAATGCCGTTCGGGACACTTCAGGGCGCCGAGAATGGCCTCAGCGAGTGCGTCCGTATCGAAGAAGGGCACCAACAGGCCGTTCCGGCCGGAGCGTATAACCTCCTGGACGGGCGCGGTGTCCGATCCGATGACCAGGGCGCCGCACGCCATCGCCTCCAACATCGACCACGACAAAACGAACGGATAGGTCAGGTAGAGGTGCGCGGCCGAGATCTGGAAAAGCTGCCGCAAAACCGAATGCGGCACCGCGCCGGGAAAGAGGATATTCTCCCGCGGTATATCAAGGGATTTGAGGAGATGATCCTTCCACGCCCCGCCGCCGGGCGGCGGCACACCATAGCTGACGCCATCTCCTCCGACGAAAACGAACAAAGCATCGGGGCGTTGACGCACAACCTTGGCGGCAGCCTCCAAGACCTGTGGAAATCCGCGATACGGCTCAAGGTCGCGCGCGACAAAGGTGACAATGGGAGAACGACCGGCGCTGAGCACACGCCCGTCCGAAAGCGTGACCGAAGTTGATGGGTCCGGTCGAAACCGCGCCGTATCGATCCCCTCGTGACATACCGAAATGCGCCCGCGGGCGTCGGCGGGGTACAGACTTCTCTGCCAATGGGTGGGGCTAATGCCGGCCTCGATGGCCTCAAGGGATAGGAGCTGCGCGATGTTGCGCAGCCGCAGCCTCTTGCGCGTCTCCAGATCGGGCTGATCGTCGGGGGAAAACCCGATGTCCGCCCCTTCCGATCGGTAAAAGAACTCGCAATACCCCAATGCGGGCACCCGCGGCAGCACGTCCTTGAAGAACATCATGCTTCCCCAACCGATATGGCCAACGACAACGTCGGGTACCAGCCCTTGCCGCGCCATGGCGTCGAGCGTTTCGGCAACGCGATGGCCGATTCGCGCATGGTGATCGGGAGTGCCCATGTGTCGGGCCATATGCGGATCTGCGCGCGGGCCGGATTCCGCTCGATGTCGAACGACGCGAACGGATGGGATCTTCTGGTCTATGGTCTCGGTGATGAGGCTGACCTCGTTTCCCGCCTGCGCGAGCTGAGCGGCCAAGGCAGCGAACTGACCGAAACCCCGGCGATGAACAAACGCCACGTGCATCGCCTTTAGCCCGCCCCTGCCAGGTGCACGGCATCACTCACCGCTTAGACGCCGTACCGCGAAGCGCTGCCCCAGGCCAGTTCGAGCTGGTGCAGCGTCTGGAAAGCCGTCTCAAGCATCCGCTGGTCCTGGTCGCCACGATTCACCGCGCGCTCATAAGCCATCGCTGCGTCGCGGAGATTTGCCCTGAGCTGGCGTCCCTTCGCTGTCAATTTGATGCGCGCCGACCGCTTGTCGCGCTGGGAGGCAACGCGATCGATGTAGTCGCCATCGCCAAGCTGCTTCAGATAATAGGAAACGTTGGAGCCGACATAATGCCCACGATCCAGAAGCTCGGCGACCGACAGTTCCGAATCGCCGATTGCCAGCAAAATCATCGCCTGCGCCGGCCCGATATCGTCTACACGGAGCTTGGTCAGCTCCGCACGGATCAGGCCCGAGAAGCGCCGGCTTGCCCGCTCCATGAGGCGAGCGAGCTCGAAATACGTAACCTGCTGGAGGTCCCCAAGCTCGGCACCCTGAGGAAGCCGGGGGTCTGTTTGTGCTGTCTGGCTTATTCGAAGACTCGGATCGTCATTCAGTTCTGCCAGCAAACTGAACACATCATTTTCTTTCATTCGACTCTCCGTTTCAAGATAATACTTCAAAATTTGAAGTAATATTCAAATATGCTTATCACCGCCGATCACCATGAGCTTGCACAAGCTCGCTGTTATGTGCCAGATTGGTCGACGCAATACTATCCTTAGGCTCAGTTACAACCAAATCTGTCCTCCAACAGATGGATCTAACGTTAACTCGAGGCAAATTTTCATGCATGAAGTTCAAAATGAGACACGAAGCAAGGGGCAAACCGGGGGAGTCCAAAAACAAGACAGCCCAAGGTTGCTGGTTATTCAAGCAAAGCGTGTATTTTTGTTTGGGTTGCTTTATGCAGCTGCACTAAGCGTGTGTCTGAACATATTACAACTGACGATGCCCCTGTTCATGCTGCAAGTTCATGACAGGGTACTCAACAGTCAGAGCATGGACACACTTGCAATGCTCACCATCTTGGCCGTCGGCGCCCTTGTGGTGCTCGGTGTTCTGGAATTCATCCGTGCCCTCTCGTTCCAAGCCATCGGAGGCGCGCTCGTGCGTCGGCTGAACATGCCCGTCCTGGCGGCCGCCGTTCAGGCTTCTGTCGATCAGGGCCTGTCGCGCGCGACCCAGTCGCTTCGGGACATCGCAGAATTGCGAAGCTTCCTGACCTCGTCAGCGGTCAGTGCGCCCCTAGACGCTGCCTGGTCACCGATTTTCCTCGGCGCCCTTTTCCTTTTGCATCCGCTTTTTGGTCTAATCGGAGCCGTCTCCGCCGCACTGCTCATTTGCGGCGGACTGGTCACGGACATGTTGACGCACCAACTCATCAAGGAAGCGAATCAAACAAATATCGAGGCCGTGTCCAGGATTGGCGCTTCGCTGCGACATGCCGAGGCCATCGAGGCGATGGGCATGCTGCCAGCTCTGGCGAGCCGTTGGCGCTCCCTTCAACTGCAGGCTCTCAGCGCCTTTGAAACGAGTGGGTGCAGGAGCAAGGCGATGTCGTCCATCACCCGCAGCCTGCGCTATTCCATCCAGATCATGACGCTGGCAGCCGGAGCCTATCTGGTGCTGGAGCAGGAAATCACGCCTGGCGCCATGATGGCATCGAGCATTCTTGTCGGGCGCCTACTGATCCCCTTCGATTCGATCATCGAGAATTGGCGGCAATGGGTGCTGGCGATCGCTGGCTGGCGTCGCCTCGAGGCCCTTCTCAAGGCGGATCTTGCAATCCGCCAAACGATGCCCACGCCACATTCGTCGGGCGACATTGTGGTCGATAAGCTCGTCTACGCAGCTCCGGGGCTGGATGTGCCCATCATCAAGGGCATTTCTTTCTCCCTCTCTCCGGGCGAGGTTCTTGGCGTGATCGGTCCCTCCGCGGCCGGCAAATCGACACTCGCGCGGCTGCTGGTCGGCATCTTGCGCCCCACGTCCGGCGGCGTCTTCCTCGACGGCAACAACACCTATCTCTGGGAGCGTGGCTCGTTCGGTCAGGTGGTCGGATATCTGCCGCAATCCGTCTCGCTTTTGGAAGGCACCATTCGAGAAAACATTGGGCGAATGGCGGACAGCGATCCCTACAAGGTGCTGGAGGCGGCGCGATTGGCCGACATCCACGAAATGATCGGACGCCTGCCACTCGGTTACGACACACCCGTCGGCGACGGACATCTGACCCTTTCGGGAGGGCAGCGGCAGCGCATAGCGTTGGCGCGCTGCCTCTACAACCAACCTCGCCTCATCGTGCTCGACGAGCCGAACGCAAACCTGGACTCGATCGGCGAGCGGGCCCTTATCCGCGCGATCCAACGTGCGCGCGACGACGGCGCCATCGTTATCATAATCGCTCACAGGCCAGCCATCATGCAGGTCGCCGACAAGCTGCTCGTGCTCGAAAACGGCCGCATCACACAGTTCGGACCGCGAACGGCTGTGGTTACAGCCACGATGCCGGGCGAACCACACCGCGAGGTAGCCGCAATATGACTGAAAAGAGGCCCCTTGCGGTCCGCTCCGATCTCTCCGAACGTCGCCTCCAGCGGCGTCAGCCGGCATCGCGGGATGTTGGCTACTCGAACTTGGAATTCGACCGGTTTGATAGCCGTTCGCCGCTTCGTCGCCTTGTCGTTGCGGGGCTCGCCACGATCCTTGTGTCCTTCGGGGGATTTTTTGCCTGGGCCTTTTCGGTCGAGCTCAGCAGCGCGACGGTCGCCAACGGCACGGTCATCGTCGATTCGAAGCGAAAGACTATCAGCCATTTCGAAGGCGGCGTGATGAGTCTACTGCTCGTTCAGGAGGGCGACAAAGTTTCCGCCGGGCAGCCCCTAATCGCGTTGGAGGATACGCGCGCCCGTTCCAGCCTGCAGTCGCTCCAAATCCGACGCATTGGCCTAATCGCGAAACTGGCGCGATTGAAAGCCGAGCAGACCGACATGCCGCAAATCAGCTTTCCACGCGATTTGGGTGACAGCCGGGACGATACGGTCGATGACGCCGTCAGGGCGGAGACGATATTCTTCGAAAAGCGGCGCGAGACCAAGGTCGGACGCGTCGAGGTCCAGCAAAAGACCATCGAGGAGCATATCGAACAAGCAACGTCGCTCGGCATCCAGATCCAGGCGACCGACCAGCAAATCGATCTCATGAAAGAGCACCGGACGGCGACGGAAACGTTGGCGAAAAAAGGCGCGGCACCGCGCACGCAACTCATCGAGATCGACTCCAAGCTAAGTGAGCTTGCGAGGGAACGGGGCGAACTCGTCGGCAACAAGGCCCAGGCAGAAAAAGCCGCAGCAGGCGCACAGCTTGCGCTGACCGGGATCGAAAGTGACTTTCAGTCGACGATTGCCGGCGAAATCACCACGGCACGCATCGATCTGGCGGACGTCGAAGAGCAGATCATCGCTTCGAAGGACGTGCTGCGGCGCCTTGAGATTCGCTCTCCGCAGGATGGCATCATCAGCAACATCTTGCTGCGCACCCCTGGCAGCGCGGTCACGCCAGGCCAGCCGTTGCTCGAGATCGTTCCGGAAAATGAGCCACTGCTGGTCGAAATGCGCGTCAATCCTCGCGACATCGACAGCATTTCCGTGGGCTCGCATACACAAGTCCGGCTGACAGCCTATAATCAACGCTCCCGCCTGCCGATGGAAGGCACCATTACATATGTCGCCGCGGACCAGTCGGTAGATGAAAAGTCAAACAGTGCGTTTTTCGTCGCGCGCGCAAAACTCGATCCGGCATCGCTCAAGGCAAACCCGGATGTCCACCTTTATCCCGGCATGCCCGCGGAGGTGCTGATCATCCACGAGTCACGCCGTGCGATCGACTACCTCACTTCTCCCGTCCTCGAGAGCTTCAATCGCGCGTTCAGGGAAGACTAGATTTCCAGGAAATTGGCATGCTGCACAGCAGAAATTGTTTCAAATTTTGAAGCTATTCCAAAGTAAAATATTTACATATTACTTTATGATCGCGGATATTATCGAAACAATGTGCCAATAATATTCAATTTGGGAAATATATTTCTCAAGACAAGCCATTTTAGATTCAAGATATGTTGCACTTCGGTTTTTTGCAGTGCACATTTCAAGCGCGAAATCGTCGCACCCTGCGCCGAGACGCATGAATATCAATCCGAAGAGGAGAGGCAGATGGCCACATTGGAAGGCGGAGCATACGACGATGCGCTGTTCGGCTCCCGCTTTAACGACTTCATTCGCGCCCATGGGGGCGCTGATTTCGTGAGCGGCGGCAACGGGCACGACCTCGTGTTCGGTGATGACGGTGACGACCTGCTGTTCGGCGGAAAGGGAAACGATTCCCTGTTCGGCGGCGAGGACAGCGACTTGTTGAACGGTGAAAACGGGAATGACAACCTCGTCGGCGGCTGGGGTGATGATCTTCTGTACGGCGACAAAGGCAACGACACCCTGCTCGGCGGCCAGGGAAACGACCTCCTGTCCGGCGGCAAGGGCGCCGATATACTTTATGGCGGCGATGGTGCCGACATCATTGATGGCGGTGCTGGCAACGACGTCCTGGCAGGCGGTGCTGGACACGACATCTTCGTCTTCGACGGCGGCGGCGGGAATGACGTCATCCTCGACTTTCACGCTGGCGAGGATCTGCTGCAGATCTCGAAGGGCATCAATGGCCTCGACGTGTCTTCGCCCGAAGACCTGGCCTCGCGTGTCACGCAGGTAGGGGGCAATGTCGTCGTGGATCTCGGCCATGGCGATACGCTCACATTGGTAAATGTCGATGCCGACGACATCCATGCCAATCCCGAGAACTACTTCACCGTTCACTGAATATGACTTCTGCGCGCCCTGCCTCCTCCCGTTGGGCGCGCAACTCCGATCCAGAGAGGTAGCGTGTGACGTTCGACGAATCGATAGACGCCTCTGGCGTTTTCAGAAAGGCAAAGATCTTTCGGCTCGGCGCGGAGCTGGCCCTCCTTATCTGGGATCTCCCCCCGTCCCTTCCCGCCACCACAAAGTGCCTGTTGTCCATGGACCAGTCGCCGATACCGCTCGTCAGCATGATGCTGCCGCTTGGCAACGGAAGACAACGAATGTTCTGGGCGATGAGACCGGAAAAGCAGCCAGTGAGTGTGGGCATTTGCACGGAACACGGCAGCGCCGCCGAAACCATCGTGATGCAGCCGGCGCGCACGCTCGTGCCCCTCGATGTGGAGGCACTTTTCGCGGATCTCGCGCCGGATGCCCGCATCAAGTTCGTCAACAACCTGCTGACCGTGTGGCGAAGCGCCTTCCGCATCACCAGCGACCATCTTTTCAACATGGTGGTCGAAGACGCCCTTCACGCGCTCGTGCCCGAACCGCAGGCCGCCAGCATCGTCTGCCAGATTGCGCAAGGACGCCATCTGATTGAGACGGCTATCAATCCGGATCTAGGCAACGTCACAGCGATCTATGCGGTCGGCGCAGCTTCGATTACACGCATGGCCGTAAGGCTCGTCCTCGGACGCAACGCGAAAAACGGCCTGCAATCGTGCCATTTCATCGCAGAGGCGCGTTCCCCTTCCCCTCCGTTTCTCATCGTCCTCCTGAGCAAGAACGGCGTCGCCATTCGCCAGCTTGCTCACGGCAAGCCTCGCCATCCCAACCTTCAGAGTTGGTGGGGCAAAAACCCCGAGGCGGTGGAACTGCGCGAAATGATTGTCCGTCGACTCGCCGCGCTGCCGGAAAGCGGCGCCGCCACGGCGATCGACCTTCAAGTTCGCGCACCACTGGCAACAAGTCGGATTGCTAAGTCATCGATGCATCCGTCCGGTGAGGTCGATCTCGCTCTGGCGCTCGACGACGGTCTGCTGGCCGGCGGCTGGTTCCACGCGCCGTCATCCGCGTTCGCCGGCATCGACTACGTCAAAGAGGACGGCACGGCCGTGCCGCTCGACGGCAACAGCTACGAATTTCCGGCATGGGCGCAAGGGAAGGATGAGAAGAGTAAGACCGATGTGACCGGTTTCGTTGCCTGGGTCCCTCTTTCGGAATCCCCCGGGCCGCTCCTGCAACCGCGATTTCAGATGCGGCTTGCCTCGGGAACGGTCAGGCCGCTGATACCGACGCCACAGCCTTTCGAGCCCGCGACACAACGAAACCATGTCCTGCGCGCCGTGCCGCCACAGCATGCGGTCGACGGTGCCTTCCGCACGATTCTCGCCCCTGCCCTGCAGGACATAGAACGACGATTGGGCAAGACCATAGAGGTCGACAGCACAAAGGACTACAGCCTGCCCAAAAGCGCACCCCTCGTTTCCATTGTCGTGCCCCTCTACCGGGTTCTCGATTTCCTGCGCTTCCAACTGTCGGGGATGGCCACGGATCCATGGCTAGCAGCCAACGCGGAGCTCATCTATGTCCTCGATTCACCGGAAATCCAGGATGAGACGGAGCACCTGCTGGGCGGCCTGCACCTTCTGCATGGGCTGCCGATGAAGTTGGTCGTTATGAATCGCAACGGCGGTTATGCGCGTGCTTGCAATGCCGGCGCACGTTTTGCACGCGGCGCCATACTGGTCATGCTCAATTCAGACGTCGTGCCTTGCGCGCCAGGCTGGCTTCAGGTGTTGTCGCGAGCGCTGTTGGAAAGCAACGAGCTGGGTGCCGTCGGCCCGAAACTGATCTTCGAAGACGGATCGCTGCAGCACGCTGGGCTGTACTTCGGCCGCGGCCAGCGCGGGATCTGGCTGAACCACCATTTCTACAAGGGCATGCCTGGCGACTACGCGCCTGCGCAACATGCCCGCGACGTTCCCGGCGTTACCGGCGCTTGCCTCGTGACCCGCAGGGACACTTACGAACGCGTTGGCGGGTACAGCGAGGACTACGTGATCGGCGACTACGAGGACAGCGACCTGTGCCTCAAGATCCGTCGCGTCGGGCTCCAGATTGCCTATGAGCCGGCAGCGTGCCTGTATCATTTCGAGCGTCGCTCGATCCGCCGCAGCCAGGACTACATGCGCGGCGTTGCAAGCCAATACAATTCATGGCTGCACACGCAGCGCTGGGAGAACGATATCGCCGAACTGATGGCGAACCTATTCGATAGAGATCACGATCGACCCGCTGCGGCGGGTGTGAGAATCCGGGAAAGGAACGCGGCGTGACTCATGCGGCACTCCTGCATCCCACCAAGCCGGCCCGGCTGATCGATGAAGACCGTGTTCGCTGGCTAATCGAATCCGTTCGGGGCAATCGTTTTCTGCCGCAACCGGAATCCACCAACGTCTTCGTGGGGGACGGGGATTTTCGCGCGATAGGAGCGGAGTTTCTCGGGTACTTCATTCGCATCGGCGGCCTGCGCGAAGACAGCCGCGTTCTCGACATCGGGTGCGGCATCGGCCGGATGGCCGTGCCGCTTACCCAATATCTCGATCCGCAAACCAGCCGCTACGATGGTATCGATCCAGTCGAGAGCGGTATTGGCTGGTGCCAGCGAACGATTGCGCCTGCCTACCCCAAATTCGCCTTCCGGCAACTGGACATCGCGCACGAGCTGTACAATCCGAAGGGCAAGATCAGCGGGATGGCCTTGACGCTTCCCTTTCCGGATCGTCATTTCGACTTCGTCATCATGACGTCCTTGGTCACTCATCTGCCGCCCGCGGAGGTCCTTGTCTACCTCGCCGAGGTCCGCAGAATCCTTTCACCCGGCGGGCGCCTGTTCATGACCGCCTTCGTGGTCGACCGGATCGCGGCGGCAAACGAAAACGGGCGGCGCGATCCGCGTCTCGCCTTCCGCCGCTATGGCGAAAGCCCATGCTGGTTCGTACCCAACCAGCCACCGCTTGCCGCGGTCGGTTTCGAAGACGGCTTTCTGGACAAGGCGCTCGAACGGGCCGGCCTCTCAGTCGCTCTGAAATCGCTTGGCCATTGGCGCGGCACCAACGCAGGCCACCATCAGGACTTCATCGTGGCGAAGCGCCGGGGAAATGGTCGATGAGCAAGCGCATTCTGGTGGCAGCCCACAACCATCCGTCCCTTCACCCCGGTGGAACGGAGATATTTGCTCACGACTTGTTTCGTGCCTACCAGCGCGAGGGGCACGAAGCCCTGTTTCTCGGTGCCACGAACCAAATCCATCGCGAAGCCAGACCGGGCACGAGCTTTCAGAGCATCAGCTCGGCGGGAGATGAGGTCCTGCTTTGGTCCGGACACTTCGATCGCTTCTTCATGAGTCAGATCGACCTCTATGGTGTTGTGCCGGACATAGCGGAGTTGCTGCGCGATTTCCGGCCAGATGTTGTTCACCTCCATCACCTGCTGCTGCTTGGCGCTGAGTTCCCTCACATCGTCCGCCGCACCTTACCCCACTGCCAGATCGTCATGACGCTCCATGACTACTACCCCATTTGCCACCATGAAGGCCTGATGGTACGCACCGGCAGCAAGGAGCTTTGTCACCAATCCAGCCCGGACCGCTGCCATGGCTGTTTCAAGGACATTCCGCTCGATCGCTTTGCCTTGCGCGAACGCCACCTGAAGGCCCTGCTGAGCACGGTTGACCACTTCGTCTCGCCAAGCGCTTTTTTACGGGAGCGCTTCGTGCGGTGGGGACTGGACGAAGATGCGATTAGCGTCATTCCCAATGGTATCCCCACCCGAAATGCCGGCGCGCGAAGGGAGCTGCTCCAGGGCGGGAAGCCGGTCTTCGGATATTTCGGAAATCTCAACCCCTGGAAGGGGGTGACCGTATTGCTCGACGCTGCGCGCCAGCTTCTGGCCGATGGCCTTGATTTCGAACTCCGCGTCCATGGCGGAGCGCCCTTCCAGAGCGAGGCCTTCGTCGATGAGATCAATCGGCGCTTTACCGAAACGTCAGAATCCGTCCAGTCCCGAGGCCCCTATCGACGCGAAGATATTGGCGATCTGGTGGCCGCGGTCGATTGCACCATAGTTCCTTCCGTCTGGTGGGAGAACGCGCCGCTTGTCATTCAGGAAGCCCAGGCTCAAGGCCGTCCGGTCATCGCCAGCAACATCGGGGGAATGGCTGAACTGATCGAGCATGGCGTCAACGGCCTGACTGTTCCACCCAACGATTCCCGAGCGCTCGCCGTGGCGATGCGGAACATAGTGCAAGAGCCGAACCTGCTGCGCCAGCTCTCCGAAAACGCCCGCAAGCCCGACGACATCGACACGACCGCCCGCCGCTACCTCAAGTGGATGGAGACGGCACAGGTTCAGGCACAGGAGAGCTTATGATTAGTCCCGCTGAACGACCGGATGCCGCATCCGAACAGGACAACGCCAAGCCGATGAACGGCCGGGTGGATGCCGTTGACATGGGCAAGGTCTTCGGCTGGGCATTCGACCCGATGGCGCCGGATCAACGGCTGACCATTCGTGTCCTCCTCGATGGCAAGGTGATTGCCGAGGCTGTTGCCGACCGCAATCGTCCCGACCTGCGGCGCAACGGTATCGGCGACGGCAAACACGCATTTGAAATCGCGCTGCCCGATCCCGTCCAGTCTCGGGCGAACGATATTGTCGTCATGGCGCGAAATGGAAGCGGTTCCGAGCAGGCCCTGCGCGTTCCCCAGCCAAACGAGCAGGCGGCCGAGGCTCTTATCGCCGCACCGCTGGCGAAAGTGCTCGATAAGCTCGATTTGCTGATGGCGGCGCAGCGGCAGTTGCAGGTCTCACAGCGCTCGCTGCAGCGCACACCGGAAATCGATGCCGACAAGACCGAGACCGCCGGCCTCACCGATGTCAGCAACGCCGTCGAAAGCCTCAAGGTGGATATCAGCCAACGGCTGAATGATCTCGATGTCCATCTGATGCGGCTGGATGGGGTTGTGGCAGGAATGGAGAAGAACCTGAATACGTTGCGGAAGCGTGCGAACGGCGAAATAAAGCCCCTGCTGCTGCTGCTGTTTGTTCTCGTGGGATTTGCCGCGGGCGCCAGCCTTACGCTGGTTGCCAGAATCTGATCCAGGGAGGGTAAAGCGTGCTGGTTAGAGAACAATCCCCCGCTGTCATTAGCCCCTCGGCAGGCGGGCATGGGGCGAGCAGGGCAATGCGCTCTGGAAGGGTTATCGGCTGCCGCGTCGACGACACAACCTTGCTGATCATCGGCCTCGGCCGTGTCACGGCCGGCGACGTGGTGGTCGGCCTCGGTGAGGATCAAGCAGTCACGCCAAGCTTGTTTGTCTCGGAATGGCGATTGGCCGCATCCTCACCGCGGGCCAAGCACGGCTTCGCGGCGCTCCTTCCGGCTGTGGGCACGGACCTGGCCATGACCACGATCCGGTTCGGAGCGGAGGAGACGGGCGCACGCTACATCTTTGCGCCCCGGCTTACCTCCGCGGAGGAAGCAGCCGCGCTTGTGGTCGAGTCTGCGGGATCTCAGTCAGCCGCGGTCCTCGACCGGCTCGTGGACGCTCTGATGGTCGGCAATGTCAGCCGCCGCAGACTTCTGACCGTAACCGCGCTTTTGCAGTCAGCCCACGCCAGCGATGGGTTTATCGAGTTGATTGGTGAGAGCCATGATGGCGCGACGTTCCTGCAGGGCTGGAGCCGCGGCATGGCGCCGGGGCCTTGCCGGGTGTCCGTGGTCGGCAATGTGACACCGGTGGTCGCGGAGTGCGGTGTCGCCATCTTTCCTCGCCCGGACGCTCCCGATGGCGCCTCTGGTTTTGTCGGCCTTCTCGAGGCCAGCCAGGCTGCCCTCGCTCTCGACATCGAAGGTCTGGTTTTTCGGGGGCGCGCCGGTTGGAGGTATGTTGCGGTCCACCCCCGAAAGCGCATCGCCGGCCCGCTGGAAACGCCCGAACATATCCGGTCGATTCTGCTGCGGACCCATGGCGCCCCGGACGTGCTCCTGTCCCTGCGAGCAGCCGCCAACAGCTTTGAGGGCAAAGAAACCGTCTCCAGCCTGCCGTATCCCGTCCGGATGGGAATAGACAGCACATTTGAGGCCGATGGAGGAAACCTCCTCGTCTCCGGCTGGCTTTATGACCCCGACGGCCACGTCGCAACGGTAAGGCTGCGTCGACGCGATGCCGCGGCTCGCCTCGACGAACGCTGGACGCGTTTTGATCGCCCCGATGTCACGGACAGTTTCGACGACCAGCAGCACTTCACACCGAGCCTTCGGAGCGAACAGCGCGCGCATGGCTTCATCGCCCACGCCCAATTACCGAATGAAGATCTTGGTGCGCCCCTCTACTTCGAACTAACGCTGCACGATTCGCGCCGTGCGTTTCTGCCAGTGAAACCAACAAGGGTTTCTGCGCGCTTGGCGGCATTGCGCCAGATCGGCTCCATCGATCCCGCAAACTGTGCGCTGCCGGCGATAGCCGATTCACAAATTGTCCCGTTCCTCGGACAATCCGGAAGGTTAACGCCGGTTATCGAGACAATCCTCGATGCCGGCTCCTTCGATGAGGAAAACAGCCCGCCGATCGTCATCGGCGCCGGGGAGGGCGAGGAGGACATTTCCCCGCTGCTGGCCTTGCTTGCGCTCGATCCGGAGACTCGCCGCACGCCGATCGTGATCGCCATGCCCGCGGAACGCTTTCGCAGGCAGGCTGCTCGCCTCAGGGAACTCGCGCGGTTCTATAGCCTTTCGGCCAGGCTGGTATCGGCGAAGGGAACAGGCGACGTCTACGACATGCTGGAAGCCGGCACGCAAGCACTCTCCTGTGAAACGGTCGTGTCGCTCTCCGCCTCACTGATCCCGCGCGGGACAGGCTGGTATGGCAAGCTCTTGGCCAGGGCCGCGACGCTCAAAGGAAGCGTCGTCTCGCCCGTCCTGGTTTACGAGGACCATTCCATTCGCTGGGCGGGAAGCTGGATCGATGACGGCGACTGCGACGAACCAGTTGTGGGCCGCTATACGGGATATCCTCTCAAAGCGGTTACCGACATGAAGCTGACCCGTATCGCCGCGGCCTCGCTCGAGTGCTGCGTCATGCCCCGCGATGCCCTGTTGCGCACCGGCGGCTGTTCTGGCGGCTATCTTGGCTCGCAGGAAAAGGGTCTGGATCTCGGCCTCCGTCTCAGCCGCTCCGGGTTTGACTCCTATTTGCTGCCATCGGTGCAGATGTGGGGCTGCGACGACGCACGCAACGGTGATAATCCGGTGATGGCGGCTCTGGTGGAAGAGATCGATCGAAAGATTTTCAAGAGCCAATGGTTGCCTATCCTCACCGTTGAAAAGCACCCGGAAAAGAGGCCCGCATGAACGAGCAGCTTCGCGTCCTTGTCGTCTCGCATGCGCACCCAACGGTTTCGCTCGGCGGGGCGGAAATCGCCTCTCACAACCTGCATCGCGGCCTGAACGCATTGCCGAACGTGCAATCGGTTTACCTGGCCCGGGTCGGCCATCCGGTCCCGCGGCATGCCTCGTCGGCGCTGATGAGCCTTCGCCTTGCCGAGGATGAGTTGCTGTTCCACGCGGACGACTACGACCATTTCTTTTTGTCCAATGGCGATACCCAGGCAATCAGCCGAGACCTGTTGCGTTTCGCGCGCGATCTCAGGCCCCATGTCGTGCATTTCCATCATGTTCTAGGCATTGGCCTTGAAGCCCTCTACGCCCTTAGAGAAGCATTTCCGCACGCGGCCATACTCGTCACGTTCCACGAGTATCTGTCGATCTGCCACAATCATGGGCAGATGGTGAAACGGCCTTCCGGTCAGCTCTGCGAAACAGCATCCCCCGTCGCTTGCCACGGCTGCTTTCCCGACATCCCCGTCTCACGCTTCCTGAAGCGGGAGTTGTTTGCGCGCGGGATGCTTGGCCTTGCCGACGCTTTCGTCTCCCCCAGCCGGTTTCTGGCGGAGCGCTACGTCGCATGGGGCATCGAAAAGGACAAGCTCAGCGTGATCGAGAACGGCATCGCTGTGGAAACAGCTGCGCCCGCGCGAGAAGCGCAAGGTCCCAACCCGCGCCGCAACCGCTTTGCCTATTTCGGACAAATGACGCCGTTCAAGGGGGCCGACCTCCTGATCGACGCTGTTTTGCGCATCCCGAAGGAGATATGGGGCGAAGACTCCTGCCTGATGATCTTCGGCGGAAACCTCGAGCGACAGCCGATCGAATTCCAGGAGCGGATGAAGAAGCTCATCGCAGACGCCGGCCACCGCGTCCGTTTCTACGGCGCTTACCAGAACGCGGACGTGCCGCGTCTCATGCGTTCGGTCGACTGGGTGGTTCTGCCGTCCGTCTGGTGGGAAAACTCGCCCATCGTGATCCAGGAGGCCCTACTCCATCGTAGGCCGATGATGTGCTCCGACATCGGCGGGATGGCCGAGAAGGTGCGTGACGGAAAAGATGGCCTGCACTTTCGCGCTGGCAGCAGCCAGGATCTCGCGGACCGCATCGTCGAAGTCTTGGGTGATAGCCAAATCTGGGAGCGGCTGCGCGTTTCCATGCGACAGCCCGCCGACCGCCTCGCCTGCGCGCAAGAACACGTCAAACTCTATCGCGCGCTGCTGCGGCGGAAGCTAGATGCCGCGATGACCGAGAGCCCCGCGCTTCTCGCCCACTCACTTTAGCGACGCTCGCGTTTGTGAAGCGCTGAAAGGGCTTCGACCAAGAGAGGATCGATCAACCAAGCCCTTGAGAAACCGTTCGCAAGGTCGCTTGGAGGGCTCGCTACATGCACACGAAAGTCCGCAAGACCATCATCCGCGCCGCCGGTTTGGAACAAGGATGCTCCGGCAACCAAAAGCGTTGGACCTGAGATAGGCTGTCACTCTTCAGCAAGGCCATCTTGTCGAGTAGGCTCGGCAAGATTCGGATCACGAATGCGCGGCGTCATCCGCCCCGAGGCGGCGCGCGATACGGCCGTCCAGTTCCGCTATCCGGCGGGCGAAACCGGGATTTTCCGGCTGATATGTCATGGCGTCCACAAGCATGGTCCGCGCCGTCGCAAGCTCACCGTCGCGAATGTGGCGGTTGGCCCGATGATAGAGGAAGTTTGCTCGCTCGACCGGAGAGAAAGCCGAACCGAAGCGTGCATGAAACCGGTCGGCCCAGGCCCGATGCCGGGCGATCGCCGTCACAGCGATCTGATAGGGTCGCATCGGCGCCATGACTCGGGCTGCGCGAGCCAGAGCGCGTAGACCCGGAAGATCGTCTTCGCGGCAGGCTTCGATCAGCGACAGGGCGCGTGCCGTTCCGGTGAACGCCCGAACGGTGCCATGGCCTGTCATGTGGACCGGCACGAGGTGCGTCCTCGCCTGCAGCGTCGCGATTCGAACCGCGTGCTGGTGATCGACGGCGTGGAACGGATCGAAGAAGAGATAGGCCCGGCCAGTTGCGTGGTCAGGCGCGATCCCCATATTGGCGTGGAGGTCGGGCGAGAAATGGCTTGCAAACCTGCCATCGAAAGGAACGGCCTTCGGATCGATCGAGATCTGAGGGCAAAAAGCGATGGCAACGGCAGCGTTGAAGCGCCTTCGGTACCGCAACGCCGCGTAGCCGCCCTGCGAGTGCCCGTAAAGGATCCGCTCCGGTGCTGCGCGGAGGATGGGCGCGGTCGCCTCGACCGCCTTGACGACACTTGCCGCCGGAAACCAGTTCGGCCGTCGACTGATGAAGCCAAGTGCCGAAACGTCAGCTTTCTCGCAGAACCGCTGCCCCCAGAAGCGGCTGCCGTTCGCCTTCATTTCCATCTCGTTAAAGGTGACGAGAAGATAGGGAGATGATCCTGAACGATGTATCACCTCCAAATTTTCATCTGAAAATACGAGCATGCGGCGATCCATCAGCAATTACAGAACAAATATACTTCAATATTTGAAATATAATATCCATGATGGAAGTATGCGCAAAAACAGGCTTAAATTCAACTCCGAATTTATACCCGCGCTTGAACGATATATTTCTTAATGGCTTACTCCGAGTTACAGAAGAGGCTTATCCAGCTTGCCGAGGTATTACCCACGTCCAGCGTTCACGCATGACGTGTCTCTCCCGCACGCGGCTTTACTTGAGAAGAGAGAGACAGGCCTAGTTGCGACGACGCAGGAAAGCCCTCCGGTGAGGACGCTTAGGCCCTGCAACGCAGCAAGCAACAACTGGAGCAAATGATGCTGCCGGATTCGGTCGAGTAACCAAGGCGCACACCAAAACCGGCTGAGTGGCTAGTGTTATAGAATACGCTTTCAACCGGCTCGCCACCTGCGGTGAACGCGCCATCGCCTGTGGTCAAAACACTGTTACCGGTGTTGTAGACCAGTCTTAGCGGCGCATTGACCGTGCTACCATGTACTGAATCGACCAGCCCATCGCCGTTGAGGTCGCGCAACTCGGTAAAATCAGTATCGTTACCATTTTCCGCGTTGAATTCGAAACTCGGCTCCACGTTCGGGTCGGGCGAACCGGACTTGTTATTGTTCTTTGTTCCGTGGCTCTTGAAGAGAGCCGCGGTTGACGGACTAAGCCCTTTGCCGGCACCGGTGCTGCGGGAAGTGGCGTTCGCTTCGAAACCATCGACAAAGATCTCTTTAGCCAGACCGTCCGTACCCGGTTGAAGCCGAAAATACTTCCACCATTCGCGACGCGGCAGTCCCACAGGCGAAGTCAGCTCGGCAGTGCTATTCGAGATCAATTCCGGGTATCCGCCGCCATTTACATCCTGGTAAGTGGTCAACGTTTCTCTGTTCGTCGGCTTTTGGATGCATTCAAGAGGGCAGCGCCGCCATTGAAGGATACCGTCTCGGATTTGCTGCGCTGAACCGGAGCAAAGACTTCAACAAGAGCGTCAGAGGGGGCGGATTCCGGACGCCCAGGAGGCAGTTCGGTGGCGGCGACCGGTTGTGTTGTGACCTTCGGGCAGAAACCTGACCAATCGCGATCGAGGCAAGTAATATCCTTGTAGGCCGGCCGCAGACTTTCTTAAAACCGTTCTTCCCGAACTAAGTGCCGCTGTTCCCCTCGGCTCTGACCTCCCCGTTGGTCGGAGCAAGGGTCTGAACAGGCGGACCCACGGCCAAGTGTCGTAAGCGAGTCGCGCGATTGTTGCTGGGTCAATTCGGCAATGCAACGCCGTTGCGTTGCGCATCGCGAACGACGTTTTCCGAGAAGCCTTGCTGAAGAATCTCCTCGACGAATTCGCGCACCAACAGACCCGCGGCTGGATTAGAACAACTGACAGCGATTGTTTGTCTGATAACGAGGAACGGCTCCGCTAAGACGCGGAAGCCTATATGGGTGCTCGCAAAACGCTCAAGCGCTTGCCGCACACCCGCCGCAGCGTGATGTTTACCTTCGACAAGCATTTCAAGAGCTTCCCCCGGCGTAGGCGAATGAACGATTTTGGCATGCGCAAGACGCCGGGACAAATAGAGGTCATAGGCAGCGTTTCGGGTGACGCAAATTTCCACGCCCTCCGCGTCGATCTCGTGAAACGTGCGATATGGTGTTGCCTCTCGAACGACAAGCGTGCCTTCGATCAGCGCATAGGCAGGCGAAAACAGCAGCCTGTCTTCGCGCGCCGGGTCGGCGGCCAGGAAGGCGATGTCCCACTCGTCCTGATCGACCCGGTCCAGGATACTGGCTGCCGAAGGGTATGCGACGAATTGGACACGACAACCGAGGCACTCAGCAAACTCTCTGGCGAGTTGCGGGCTGACACCTTTAAAGGCTCCTGTATCTGGATCGAACTGCACCAAGGCGATATTGGCAAGGTTTACCGCCGCCCGAAGATAGCCTTTGGGGATCAGTGCGCTGAGCGAAGCTGCGATATCGTCGGTCATGTCTTTATCTCCTGCCGGACAGCGCAATCTTGCGGTCACTCTTGCCTGAATTTCGCTGCCAGCGCCTCGGTCCCGCGAGCGAGAATACCGACATCGATGCCGACCGCGGTGAAAGTCGTTCCGAGTTCAATGCAGCGGGCAGCAAAGGCGGTGTCCGGCGTCAGGATGCCTGCTGGTTTGCCGAGAGCTGCAAGGCGGGTGATCGCATCCTCGACGGCAGCGACGACCTCAGGATGGCCGGGCTCCCCCGGATATCCAAGGCTGGCGGCAAGATCCGCCGGTCCGATGAAGACGCCATCGACACCATCAACCTGTGCAATGGCTTCCAATGCCTCGAGTGCTGCACGGGTTTCCAACTGCACCAGCAGACACAGTTCCTCTTCCGCCCGCCGGGCATAACCTGCGACACGCCCAAAACGTGTCGCTCGCGTCAGTCCCGATACACCGCGGATACCGGCAGGAGGATAGCGCATGGCGGACACCGCCGCTTCCGCTTCCTCACGGTTCTGCACATAAGGAATGAGGAGTGTCTGCGCGCCGATATCGAGGTAACGCTTGATCAGAACTGCATCATTGCTTGCGGGCCGCACGATCGCCGAGACATCATAGGCCGCGACCGCCTGCAACTGCGGCAGCACCGTCAGGACGTCGCCCGGCGAGTGTTCGGTATCGAACAGCAGCCAGTCGAACCCGGAGGGCGCAACGATCTCCGCCGCATAGCTCCCCGGCAGACTGCACCAGAGACCGATCTGCTGCCTTTTTTCGAGCAGGGCCTGCTTGAAGCGATTTTCCGGAAGATTCATGACACCACCTATAGGAATGAAACACCGAGCGCGCCGAGCGGACCGTAGTCCGCCTGGATGACATCGCCGGCGGTGATATCGACGGGCCGCGTGAACGAGCCAGCCAGCACGATCTGTCCCTTTTCCAGCTTGCCGCCAACCGCGTGGAGCTTGTTGACAAGCCAGGCGATACCCGCCGCCGGATGTCCCATGACGGCCGCCGAAACACCGGATTCCTCGATGATCCCGTTCTTGGAAAGCGTTGCCCCGATCCACCGGATGTCGACATCCATCGGACGTATCACGCGACCGCCGACGACGATCGCTCCGAAGGCCGCATTGTCGGCAATGGTATCGGTGATTGCGCGCGGAACCTCGGTCCGATAGTCGATGATTTCGAGCGCCGGCACGATGAATTCGGTGGCGCGCATAACGTCGTAGACGCGGGTGCTCGGGCCTTCGAGATCCTCGCCCATGATGAAGGCAAGCTCTACTTCGAGGCGCGGCTTGATGAAGAGGTCGGCCCTGATCTGGGCGCCGTCGTTGAACAGAGCATCATCAAGGATGCGCCCGTAGTCCGGCTCGGTCATCTTCGATGCCATCTGCATGGCCCGCGATGTCAGGCCGATCTTGTGGCCCGCGACGCGCGCGCCCTTGGCAATCCTGCCTTCCGCCCACATATCCTGAATGCGATAAGCATCCTCGATCTCGATGTGTGGATAGGTCTTGCTGAGCTGCGGGATCGGCACCCGGTTTTCGTCGGCGCCCAGCAGTGCCTGTGCCGCGCTGCGGCGTTCTTCATCCGTCAACATGGATGTGGTTCTCCCGTTTGTTTATTTGATTGGCGCGCGCGGCAGGACCGCTTCGCCGGGCTCCATCACGTATGTGTATTCCAGGGAAAACCAGGGAATACTGACACTTGGATCGTCCGGATGCGGTTCGTCGTGCTGCACGAAATCACCGGTCAGCGCGGACGTGACGCCGAACTGAACGTCGGAATCGATATTCGGATCGCTCGGGTCGAAGACCTGCGAAATCAGGGTCTTATATCCTCGCTTGAAGATCAGCGCATGCAGATGCGCCGGGCGAAAGGGGTGACGTCCCTGCGCCTTCAAAAGCCGGCCGACGACACCGTCCACCGGGATCGGATAGCCCACCATCTTAACCGTGCTGAACCAGAAGCGACCGTCTGCATCCGTCGTGAATTTGCCCCGCAGGTTCATCTCGGCCTGATCGGGATCCTGGTTTTCATAAAGGCCGACCGGCGACGCATGCCAGACATCCACTTCGGCGCCTGCAATGGGCTCACCGTGTGTATCTACAACCCGCGCGTGAACGAAAAGAGGAGAACCCGGCGTATCCGACCGGACGATGGTACCGCCATTTTTAACGCGCGGTGAGTTGAGGCGCCAGAAGGGGCCAAGCAGCGACTGGGACGTTTCCGTTTGTCCCTGGTCGCCGTTGTTGAGCAGGCAGACCAGCGTCGACACGCCTAGCGAGCCCGAGATCAGGACGAACTCGTTATGACTGTCCGTCTGCAATTGACCAATTTCGTTGAGAACCGCCGTGGCGTCGCGAAACTCCGGTTCCGTCAAGCGTACTTCCCGGACGAAGGCATGCAGATGCTTCACCAGCGCCGTCAGGATCTCGCGAAGCCGATCATCTGCGGTCTGCTCCATCACCTTCAGAACAGCGGCCGTCACATCCTCTTGCGTCCGTATCACCATCTCACACCTCCCTGTGGGAGTGCCTGTTTTGATAAATCATCGATTATTTGTCAAGCCAACCACGACCTCAACTTAGGCGATTTCGGATAAATGTGCTTCTTGCACTCAAAATCCATCTATCTCCTGCTGATTTAATTAGATAAATCGACACCAGGCAGCCACCATAGAAGATCGCAGCAAATCTCGCCAAAAATGCTTTGACATAAATAATCGTTTATTATATCGATCGTCGATAATGAAGTTCGCCATCAAAAAAGCGTGGTGGAGCCATCTGGGAGGATGTCAATGCGATCAGGACCTGGCAGCCTCATTTTGGAAAGCGGCACGGAGGCGGCAACGCCATCCTTTCCGGACGACGGCAAGAACACGATCGCCAGCCAGTTGGTGTCACGCTTGCGCGAGGCGATCATTTCCGGCCAGCTCGAAGCAGGCAGCAAGATCAATCTCGATCGGGCAAAACAGAGTTTTAACGTTAGCCTCAGTCCTTTGCGCGAGGCATTGGCGCGTCTTATTTCGGACGGGCTTGTCGAGTTCGAAGACAATCGCGGCTACCGCGTGTCGCCCGTTTCGCTGTCGAACCTCGAAGAGATCACTAGCCTGCGCGAGGAATTCGAAACCTATGCGCTGCGGGAATCCATGCGCGTCGGCGATGTCGAATGGGAAGGCAATGTCATGCGTGCGCTGCACCGCCTGAACCGTACGGAACGGGATGCCTCCAAACCCGAAACGCTTGAGCAATGGGAAGCCGTTCACCGGGAGTTTCATCTCACTTTGATTTCCGGATGCCGTAAGCCGCTGCTTCTCAGTTTCTGCAAGACCATGCTGAACTTGAACGACCGCTACCGGCGCACCTTTCTCACCCGTACATCCGGCGACCGCAATGTCAGCGTCGAGCACAGCGAAATCGCCCAAGGGACAGTGGCGCGGGATATGGACTATGCCTGCGACCGGCTGCGCGAGCACATCCATCGCACCGGCACAAATCTGCGACGGCATCTCGCTGAAAAGGGGATCGCCTGAATGGAGACCCTAGAGAATACCATAGCAGCCAGGACTTCCACACCGTCGCTGGGGGTTGCGCATTTTTCAGCGATCGACGTCGAGCCTGCGAAATTCGTGTCGATGGCGGCCGTAGCCGGCTTTTCGTCGGTTGGCCTGCGCCTTCATCCGGCCTTTCCCGGCGCTCCCTATTATGAGCTGCCGGCGGGAAGCGACACGGCTCGTGACGTTAAAGCCCGTATGGATGGCGAAGGGATCTCGCTCTACGACATCGAATTCGTCGTCATCGGGCCGGATTTCGATGCCGCTTATCTGACGTCAATGCTCGAAGGCGCAAGCGCGCTCGGTGCGCGTCGTCTCAGCGTTTGCGGCGACGACCCTGATCGGGGACGCCTGATTGCCAATTTCGCAGCGCTTTGCGACCTCGCGGCCACTTTCGGCATGGGCGTCGACCTGGAGAACATGGGTTGGCGCACTATTGCCAGCTTTGATGACAGCCTGTCGATCGTGCAGGGATCGGGCCGGGACAACGCCGGCGCGCTGGTCGATGCTCTGCACTTCTTCCGCAATGGCGGCCAGGCGAAGGACGTCTCGTCTGTCCCTGAGGGCATGATCCGAAGCATTCAGCTCTGCGACGCCCGCGGACCTGCGCCGACGACGGCGGATCAAATGGTCAGCGAGGCCAGAACTGGACGCTTTGCCCCAGGGTTGGGTGAGCTTCCCGTTGCCAGCCTGATAAATGAGTTGCCGGCAGGCGCTGCCGTCTCTGTCGAGGTGCCGATCCATGCCAGCCAGTCGCCGGAGGAGCATTTGCGTCACCTGCATGATGCCGCCCGAGCGTTGACCGGCTAACCAGAAGCACAGCGCAAAACGGATACCAAACACGGAGACAGGCAGAGGAGCCCGTCGACGGGAGAGAGATATTGTCATGAACTACGTGCTGGATTTCAGCGTTGTCTTCGAAAAGATGCCCGATCTGCTGATGGCGGCTCTGGCGACGATCGGCCTTGCACTGGCCGGCACGTCGCTAGCGCTGGTGATCGGCGTCATCGGCGTTGCGGCCCGGACATCGAATATCCGTCCCTTGCGCGCGGCCGTCATCGCCTTCGTCGAAGTGGTCCGCAATACCCCGTTCCTAGTGCAGATCTTCTTCATTTTTTTCGCCCTGCCGATGATGGGCATTCGCCTCAATCCCACTTTTACGGCGATCATCGCGCTCGCCGTCAATGGCGGCGCCTATGCGATCGAGATCATTCGTGGCGGTGTCGACAGCATCCACAAGGGTCAGGTCGAAGCCGGCCTCGCGCTCGGCCTGCACAAGGCGCAGGTGTTTCGCCTGATCGTCCTGAAACCGGCGCTTCGAGCGATTTATCCCTCGCTGACCAGCCAGTTCATCATGCTGACACTGACGACATCGGTCTGCACGTCGATCGCAGCCTATGAACTGACCTCCGTCGCACAGATCATCGAGTCCGACACGTTCCGCAGCTTCGAGGTCTATTTCACCATCACGCTCATGTATCTCGCCATCGCCTGGATGATGATTGGGCTGTTTGCGCTGATCTCCCGTCATTTCTTCAGCTATCCCGTGCGATGAGGAGCAGGACAATGGGTGTTATCGGCCAAAACGAAATGCTTTTCCTGCTGCAGGGTCTGAAGTGGACATTGCTTCTGTCTGCGATCGGCTTCATCGGCGGCGGCATATTCGGTCTCGTCATCGCGCTTGCCAGGACGTCTGCACATTCCGCGCTCCGCAAGACGGCTGCGGGCTATATCTCCATCTTCCAGGGCACGCCGCTGCTGATGCAGCTCTTCGTCGTCTACTACGGCATTGCGCTTCTCGGCGTCAGCATCGAGGCCTGGCTCGCCGTCGCCATCGCCTTCACGCTGCATGCCAGCGCCTTCTTGGGCGAGATCTGGCGCGGCGGCATCCAGGCAATCCCGAAAGGCCAGACGGAGGCGGCCAATGCGCTGGGTCTCCACTATGTGTCGCGGATGAAGGATGTGGTCCTTCCCCAGGCGCTCAAAATCTCGCTGCCGGCAACCGTCGGTTTCCTCGTCCAGCTCATCAAGGGCACGTCGCTTGCCGCCATCGTCGGCTTCATCGAACTCGCCCGCGCCGGACAGATCGTCTCGAACCAGACGTATCGACCATTGCTGATCTTCGGCATCGTCGGCGCAATCTACTTCATCATTTGCTGGCCCCTGTCTCTCTATGGGGCCCGGCTCGAAAATCGGATGGCAAAGGCCGTCCGGTAAGTCGGCAATCCAACGAACGCACAAGCTCTATCAACCAAGGAGGAGAAGGTAATGATCAGCAGCTTTAAGACCGGCCTGAAGCGCCGTGGAATTCTGTTCGCAGCCGCAGCTCTGGTGATGGCCCCGTGGCTAACGCCGATGTCTGCCCAGGCCGCGACGGTGGAGGAGGTCAAAGCCAAGGGCAAGATCGTCGTCGGCATTCAGGGCGACAACGCGCCCTGGGGCTTTGTCAATTCGAGTGGCGTTCAGGACGGGTTCGATGCCGACATCGCCAAGCTTTTCGCTAAGGAGCTGGGCGTGGAGGTCGAATTTGCACCGCTCGCGGTCGCCAACCGCATTCCGGCGCTTGTCACCGGCAAGGTCGATATCCTGTTTGCCACCATGGCGATGACGGAGGAACGGGCCAAGTCGATCCAATATAGCAAGCCGTATGCTGGTAACACAATTTCGCTTTACGGACCGAAGGACAAGAAGATGGCCGAAATCGGCGATCTCGCAGGCCTGGAGATCGGCGTTCCAAAGTCAAGCTCGCAGGATAAGGCGGTGACCGCCGCTGTCGGCGATACGGCGACCGTCCGGCGTTTCGACGATGATGCCGCGTCCATCCAGGCGCTGCTTTCCGGCCAGGTGCAGGCTGTCGGCGGCAACCAGTTCTACCTCGACCGCCTGGAAGCGGCCAGTGCCGGTACATATGAACGCAAGATCGATTTCCTCACCACGTTCAATGGCGTCGGAACACGACTTGGCGAGAAGGACTGGAATGAAACCGTCAACGCCTTCCTCGACAAGATCATGGCGAATGGCGAGCACGCCAAGGTCTATGCGAAGTGGATGAAAATGGACGTTCCGAAGTTCCCCGAATCCATTCCGAACATCCCCTTCACCATCAACTGATACACGTTCTGCGCAGGAGATCTGCCGTGCCACACGCCGTTGACACTCAAAGCCCGCTTCTCTCAATGGAAGCTGTGGATAAATGGTACGGCGCATTCCATGCGTTGAAGAACATCAGCCTTACGGTTCGCAAAGGCGAGAAAATCGTTCTTTGCGGACCGTCCGGCTCCGGCAAGTCCACGCTGATCCGTTGCATCAATGCGCTCGAGAAAATCGAGAAAGGCACGATCATGGTCGAGGGGACAAAGCTCGATGACAGCGGCAAGTCGATCGACGCCGTCCGGCGCGAAGTCGGCATGGTGTTCCAGAGCTTCAATCTGTTTCCGCATATGACCATCCTTGAAAACTGCTCGCTGGCGCCGATGCGCGTCCGTGGCACCAGCAAGGCGGATGCCGAGAAAATCGCCCGCAAATATCTCGAACGCGTCCGCATTCTCGACCAGGCTGACAAGTACCCCGCCCAGCTTTCTGGCGGACAGCAGCAGCGCGTTGCCATTGCGCGTGCGCTCTGCATGGAGCCGAAAGCCATGCTGTTCGATGAGCCGACCAGCGCGCTCGATCCCGAGATGGTCAAGGAAGTCCTCGACACGATGATCGGTCTCGCCAGGGACGGTATGACGATGATCTGCGTCACCCATGAAATGGGCTTTGCCCGGCAGGTGGCCGACCGCGTGATCTTCATGGCCTCCGGCGAGATCATCGAAGAGGCGCCACCGGAAATTTTCTTCCGCAATCCCACGCATCCGCGCACCCAGGCCTTCCTCGGCGAAATCCTGGCCCATCACTGAGGCGATCCGCATATGACTGTTTCAAACGAAACGATGAAGCGCGCTGTGTCGGTGGGACTGATCGGCGCGGATATCCAGATGTCGAAGTCCCCTGCCCTGCATGAGTGCGAGGGCACGCTTCAGGGTCTCGATTATCGCTACGAACTCCTCGACCTTGCCGAGCGCGGACTGCCTCCGAGCGCCCTGCCGGATGTGCTGGCCGAAATGGAAGCCCGCGGCTTTGCCGGCAGCAATATCACCCATCCCTGCAAGCAGACGGTGATTGAGTACCTCACGGATCTCTCCGACGATGCCCGCATGCTGGGTGCGGTCAACACCGTGGTGTTCGAGAATGGAAAACGGACCGGCCACAACACCGACTGGTACGGTTTTTATGAAAACTTTCGGCGCGGACTTCCTGACGTCCCGCGGCATCGGGCTGTTCTTCTCGGCGCTGGCGGCGCCGGCGTGGCCGTTGCTCATGCCGCGATGAAACTTGGTATCGAGCATCTCGCGATTTTCGATCAGGATAATGCACGCGCCAGAAAACTTGCGGAGGATCTGAACAGCCGCTTTTCCGCAGAACGGGCCTTCGCGGTCACCGATGTTGGTGAAGCGATGCGGACCGCTGATGGCCTCATCCATGCGACGCCGACTGGCATGAAAAACCATCCGGGCCTGCCGATCGAAGAGAGCTGGCTGGAGTCCCATCATTGGGTTGCTGACATCGTCTACATGCCGCTGGTAACTGAGCTTCTGGCGCTTGCCACTCGTCTCGGCTGCCGCACCTTGCCGGGTGGCGGGATGACAGTGTTTCAGGCGGCTGCGGCGTTCAAGCTTTTCAGCGGTATCGAACCCGACGCCGAACGCATGAGCACCCATTTTACGGAACTGTGCAGTGCCTCCTGATCCAGGCTGGCGAAGGAGGAACAGGATGCCGCACATCGTCATCGAATACAGCGAGGGAGCCGGAAGTCGCATAGACATGCCGGCGCTAGTGAGGGCCGTTCATCGCAGCGTGCGTGACAGCGGCGCAGTCAAGCCGAATGCCGTGCGCACCTTTGCGCGCGAGGCTACGCATTCGCTCGTCGCCGACGAGCATTCCGCCAATCAGTTCGTGCAGATCATCCTGCGGATCGCGCCCGGCCGCTCTGCGGGCGAAAAGCGAGCGATATTGCAGTTGGTCTATGACGCAGCCGAAGGCGTCGCACGTCCGGCGCTCGATGAGGGGCGCTGCGCCCTGCGGGCCGATCTCATCCAGTCGGATCCCGATTTTGCGATCCACGAGACCACACTGCCGTGATCATTCCGGCAATTCGAAAGGAAGACACATGAGCCTGATCTACGTTCTCAATGGCCCAAACCTCAATCTGCTCGGCAAGCGCCAGCCGCACATCTACGGCCACGAGACGCTCGCCGATGTCGAGGCCGATTGCCGCCGGGTGGCTTCCGAACTAGGCCATGACATCCGCTTTCACCAGAGCAACCGCGAATACGAGATCATCGACTGGATCCATGAAGCGCGCGAGGACGGCGCCGGTATCGTGATCAACCCAGCCGGCTTCACCCACACCTCCGTTGCCATTCTCGACGCGCTGAACACCTTCGAGCAGCCGGTCATCGAGGTGCATATTTCCAACGTCCACAAGCGAGAGGCGTTCCGCCATCATTCCTTCGTCTCGCACCGCGCCGACGGGATCATCTCCGGGCTTGGCACCGAAGGCTATCAGTTTGCGATCCGCCGGGTGGCAAGCCTGATCACGTCTGGCGAGAAGAAGTGACGGGAAGGGCTCAGCATGGAACGGAAAGTGAGACTTGCGGTGCTCGGCGCCGGCCTGATCGGCAAGCGACATATCCAGCATGTGCTTGCCGAGCCGCAGGCGGAACTTCTGGCCGTCATCGATCCGATGCCGCTTGGGCAGAAGATCGCCCAGGAATCCGGCGCTAAATGGTTTCCAAGCTTTGCGGCCATGATCGAAACGCATCGTCCCGACGGCATCATCGTCGCGACGCCCAATCAGGTGCATGTCGCCAACGGTCTCGAAGCCGTTGCCGCCGGAGTGCCGGCACTGATCGAAAAGCCGATTGCCGACGATATCGCGGCCGGTGAAAAGCTGATCGGCGCAGCGGAAGCCGCTGGCGTTCCGCTTCTGGTCGGCCACCATCGCCGTCACAATCCAATGATCCAGAAGGCGAAAGAGATTGTCGACAGCGGCGAGCTTGGCCGCATCCTCGTGGCCAATGTGATGTTCTGGCTGTTCAAGCCGGACGACTATTTCGACATCGACTGGCGACGCCGAGCCGGAGCCGGCCCGGTCTTCCTCAACCTGATCCACGACGTCGACAACCTGCGCTACCTGTTCGGCGACATCGCTGCCGTCCAGGCCCGCGAATCCAACGCCGTTCGCGGCAATGTCGTCGAGGAGACCTCGGTGATCCTGATGGAATTCCAAAGCGGTCTTCTTGCCACGGCGTCCGTTTCGGACTCCGTCGTCGCACCCTGGAGCTGGGAGATGACGACGGGCGAAAACCCGGCTTATCCGAAAACGCAAGAGGCATGCTACTTGATCGGCGGGACGCACGGATCTCTGACGATCCCGTCGCTCGACGTGTGGAAGAACGGCATGAAACGCAGTTGGTGGGAGCCCTTGGAAAAGCGCCGCGTCGCCGTTCGGGACGAAGACCCGCTGGCGCTGCAGATCCGGCAGTTCTGCAAGGTGATCCGTGGTGAAGAACCGCCGCTGATCAGCGGGCGCGAAGGGCTGAACACGCTGAAGGTCATTGAGGCCGTCAAACAATCGGCAGCAAGTGGGGAGCGCATCGTTCTAGGGTAGAAGAAAAACTAGACTCAGCGATCATGTCCTTTTCCAGGCTTTCGCCGAGCCGGACACCGGCGTCGAAGTGTCCGGCAACGATATCCGTCCATCCCTCATCCACCGTCAATTCGACGCGGACATCCGAAAAGTCGACCATAAACTTGGATATCCTCCTTCTGCGAAGCGCTCGCCTCTGGCGGTGCGAGCCTCGCGGATCGAGAAATTCTCGCGTGGGCATCATCCGTGGAGAACGGCAGGCTGGGGCTGGAGCGCCTGCTCGCCCGGACCGCCGATCTCGATGCGGTTTATTTTTCGAACGACGACATGGCGCTTGGTGGTTATTTTCATTGCCTCGCAACGGGAGTTTCGATCCCTTCGCAGCTTGCCATCTTCGGCTATAACGGTCTCGATATCGGCCGGGCAACGCCGCAACCGCTCTCGACCATCCGCACCCCGCGCGTTGAGACCGGAAAGGTGGCCGCACAGCTTGTCGTCAATAATGCGCCATCCCAGGTCGTCGATCTCGGATTTGAGCTGATCGAAGGGGCAACCGCCTAACTTGACGCTGGCGGGTAAAATGTCCGTCTTGTTGGCTGCGGTTGCTCTGGTCTTTCGAGGGTTGGCGAACCCGATTTTCGTGGATTTGAACGCAAAAAGGGCTCCGATTTATCTCGGAGCCCATTGAATTGGTATGGAATTTGGTTGCGGGGGCCTGAAACCACCGAGATTTGTAACGTCTTGATTGCCGACTCGGCCACCGAAATCATGATGCATGCATAGGATTCGAAGGCCATGCGATCTCCCTTCCCCGGATCGCAAAGACCGACATTCAGTGGTATCGTGACGGTCGAAACGATGGGACAAACGGCCGGCAACGATGACGTGCCGATTGAACTACATCCGACGGCTGCACTTCTGCGGTAGACACGGTCCGAGACCAGCGACACAGGACCGCATGATGGGGCGCAAGTGGTGATGGTCGCCGTAGAAGGTACCTGCAGCATCACAGACCCACCGACGATGCGGAGGTTCGGACCCCACGTACATTCAGTCGAGGATCGACGACGGAGTCGCTCCTCATTCTGCACTAGCCGACTCGTGGAAATACAAGGTACGCTTATTGCGATGCCGGTTTCGGTATTTCCGCTCAACGGGTCTCGGCGACGTGCGTGAACCTGATGGAGCGCGCGGTGGATGTCGTGATCGGCAGCCGCGATTTTGACGATGACGAATCGTTCCGTACCGGTCTTTCCGAACGCAAGCTCGGTCCGGCGACGCCTTATGTGATCTGTGCAGCTCCGGCCTATTTCGCAGACCGTCCGATGACAACGGCGAAGACCGAGATCACGGTGGTTGTCGCGTTGGCCTAACGCAGAGGAGCTTCTCGAGCTCGGCCCCCTCACGCTTTATTACCAATACTACAATCTCAACTTCCCTCTTTCCAACTCTGTTCCCTTGGCGCCGAACGCTCGAGTTCCGTTGCGATCTCGGCGCAGAAGTCTATGAAGGCCCTCACCTTTGCCGGCGGATGTTTGCGCGATGGATGGAAGGCAAACAGCGGGAAACGCTCCCCATGCCAGTCCGGGAAAAGGTCGACCAACGATCCTCTCGCCAGGGCCTGCCCAATGCCCCAACCGATAACCTGAGCGATGCCCGTTCCCGCGAAGCATTCGTCGAGCATCGCCTTTGGGTCAGTGAAGGTCAGCGGTCCCGTTGTCGGAAAATCGATGGCCTCGTCGCCCCGGATGAACTCCCATTCGAAGGGCCGCCCGGTATAGGGATCGAGAAATTGCAGACATCGATGAGCGGTGAGGTCGCGGGGATGCGCCGGGCGACCATGGCGCTCCAGATAGCGAGGCGACGCCACGGTCAGGATCGGCGCTTCTATCAGCTTTCGCGCAACCAGGCTGGCAAGACGTGGCTCACCGAAACGGATCGCAAGATCGATCCCGTCCGCGACAAGATCGCCGACATGCTCCTTGGTCACGAACTCGATTGAGAGATCGGGATGCCTTTCACAGAAGGTACCGAGCCGGCCTGCGAGCACGAGTGGCAGAAAGAACGGATCGATATCCACTTTCAGGCGGCCGCGTACCGCTGACGCCGCACCGGAGGCGACCACGGCGGCATCTTCGATCGCGTTCAGGTGCGGTTTCACCTCTTGGTAGAAACGTCGTCCTTCGTCGGTCAGGGTCACCGAGCGCGTTGTCCGATCGAGCAGTCGCACTCCAAGGCGCGTCTCCAGACGGCCGATCGCTCGGCTGACGCCGGAGTCGGTGATGCCGATCAATTCGGCGGCTTTGACGAAGCTGCCGCCTTCAACGACGGCGGCAAGTACGCTTACCCCGGAGAGAATCCGTCCATCGAAAGACATGCGACAACTCCTGACTTTTCGTCAGGAAACATCTGACATAAGCGCAATTAAATCAAGCACTCTGCGGAGCGATAACGGTCCTGCCCGATAAGAAACGCTGAAAGGACCAAGTCATGAGCAACCTCAACAATCACCGCACGCTCTTAAAGGGCGGCACGATCTTAACGATGGACAGGACCGTCCCCAATCTTGCAACCGGCGACTTGCTTGTCGAAGGCGACAAGATAGCAGCCATCGCCCCAAATGTACCCCTCGGCAATGCAACCGTCATCGACGCCTCCGGCAGCATAATAATGCCGGGCCTGATCGACGCCCATCACCATATGTGGCTAGGCGTCATGCGCCGCATGATGCCCGATGTTGATGATCTCTTTGCCTATATCGATGTCGTCGCGGAAAAGCTGGGCGCCTATTACCGCCCGCTCGACATGTATCTCAGCACAAAGATCACAGCGCTTGCGTGTATCGATGCCGGCATCACGACCGTCATCGATGCGTGCCATTCCTCCCGCAGCCCCGAACACACCGACGCGGCCCTCGATGCCCTTGACGACAGTGGCATCCGCGCCTTGCACATGGTGGGCGCGGCCATGGACAGGAAGGCGTCTACTACGCATCTGCCCGGCGACCTGAAGCGGCTGGCCAGCAACTGGAACAGTGGTAATGGTCTTGTGGGCGTCGGCCTGTTCGGACAGCTCAACCTTGACTGGTGGAAGGTCGCCCGTAGCCTCGATATGCGTATCCTGACCGAGTTCATCGGCGATCTTGCCAAGTTAGGGCCGGAGTTCGCGGAAAAGGGCGTGCTGGGTCCGCAAAACATTTTCAATCATTGCACCCGGGTTCCGCAGGAAACGTGGCGACTGCTTGCCGATGCCGGCGTGAACATCACGGTCAACCCGCGCTCGGACGCACTGTTCGGCTTCGATGACGAGAGTTTCGCCTATCAGCAAGCCATCGACCACGGCCTGACCCCGGCCATCGGCATCGACCTCGACACTGCCTTCGGCAGCGACATGTTTGGCGAGATGCACGCCCTGTTTTCGCAGCAGCGCTCGGCCATGCGCTACCGCAAATTCCGGGGCGAAGAGAACGTGCCTTCGCCGATCACCGTCGAGCGCGTCCTCAACGCGGCAACCATCAACGGTGCACGCGCCGCGGGACTTGAGGGCGCGGTCGGCTCGCTGGCGCCCGGCAAGCAAGCCGACATCATCATGGTGCGCACCGACGGCGTCGCCGTCCTCCCCGTCAACAACGCCGTCGGCACAATCGTCCAGGCGGTCGCGCGCTCGGATGTCGATACGGTCATGGTCGCTGGCGAGATCCGCAAGCGTGGAGGAAAGCTGGTGGGCGCCGATCTCATCAAGCTGACGGCGGACGTCACCGCCTCGCGCGCCTACCTGATGGAAAAGAGCGGCTATCGCCCGGACCTGTTCGACACATCCGCTCCCACAAAGGCGGCCTGAACCGGAAGCGCTGCCGGCTCCTGGCGGCGCTGTCACCCACAAGCTATTCAGCATGGAGGCTGTCATGTCAGCATCTGTTATCAACGCCACGGCCGAACCGAAGGCTGCTCCTACAAATCTTTCCCGCCCTGCCCGCGGCATCATCGCAGCGCTCTTCTGTGGCTATCTCGCAGTTGGGCTGCCGCTTCCCGTCATTCCGCTCTTCATCCACGACAACCTCGGCTTCAGCAATCTCGTCGTCGGCCTGGTGATCGGCATCCAGTTCCTCGCCACTGTGCTCAGCCGCGGCTATGCGGGGCGCCTGACCGACATCCACGGCGGCAAGCGTTCCGCCTTGCAGGGTGCCGCAGTCAGCACGACCGCAGGGCTGCTTTATCTCGCCGTGGCCATGCCCGGGCTGTCGCCGAACGTCAGTCTTGCAATTGTCATTCTCGGCCGCCTAGCCGCCGGTCTCGGCGAGAGCCTGTTCGTCACTGGCTGTGTCTCCTGGTCGATTGCTTCGGTCGGACCGCAACGCGCCGGCATGTCGATGTCGTGGACCGGCACTGCCATGTTCGCGGCTCTGGCGATCGGTGCGCCGATTGGCATGGCGCTCTATCAGGGCTATGGCCTGGAAGCCGCAATAGTTGCTTGCGTTGTGGCGCCAGTGACTGCGGCTGCAATCGCCTTGCGTGAGATTCCCTACGCGACAGCCGCCGGCCCTCGCCTGCCCTTCTACAAGGTAATCGGGCAAATTTGGCGCGAAGGCGCCGGCCTGATGCTACAAGGCGTCGGACTGTCGGGCCTCACCGCGTTCGCCTCGCTTTATTTCGCAGCACATCACTGGGACAATGCCGGCTTGGTCATGACCGCCTTCGGTGCCGGTTTCATCTTCGTACGGATTGTCTTCGGCTCTCTGCCCGACAGAATGGGCGGCTATCGCATCGCACTCTGGTCATTCGTGATCGAGGCAATCGGCCAGGCCATAATTTGGACAGCGCCAAGCGAGGCTGTAGCGCTCGGCGGAGCACTGGTGACTGGCTTTGGTTGCGCGCTGGTCTTTCCCGCTCTTGGCGTGGAAGCCTTGAAGCGGGTGCCTCCCGCCAACCGCGGCAGTGCCTTGGGCGCCTTCGTAGCCTTCCTCGACATTGCCTATGGCGTTTCAGGTCCAGTCGCGGGCGTCATCGCCGGACAATTCGGCTATGCTTCTGTTTATCTGTTCGGTGCCGCCTGCGCCCTCGCCGGTGCCACGCTCGCCCTGATGGCCCGCGTTTCGCAATCCTGACCATTGTTCCACGTTGCCGGCGAGAAGAAGTCGCCGCCCTCCACACAAAGGAGATTTCCTAATGTCCCGCATCTTCATTACCGGATCGTCCACCGGCCTTGGCCTCATGGCGGCTGAGCTGCTAGCCGAGCAAGGTCATCAGGTCGTTCTTCATGCCCGAAGCGCCGCCCGTGCCAGCGATGCCCGCCGCGCTCTGCCACAGGCCGAGGCCGCCGTGACGGGCGACCTTGAAACCATCGCGGGCGCCAAGCTTGTTGCCGCCGAGGTCAAAAAACTCGGCCACTTCGATGCCGTGATCCACAATGCCGCCGTCGGATACCGCGAAGCCCATCGCCTCACCTCCGATGGCCTGCCACATGTCTTCGCCATCAACACTCTCTCTGCCTACATCCTGACCGCCCTTATCGACCGGCCCAAACGGCTCGTCTTTCTCTCTTCCGGCATGCATCATCATGCAGACGCCAATCTCGACGATATTCTCTGGAAAACCCGCCGGTGGAACGGATCGGAAGCCTACGCAGAAAGCAAGCTGCACGATGCCATGCTCGCCTTCGCGGTCGCGCGCCGCTGGAAGGATGTATTCTCGAATTCGCTGGAACCGGGCTGGGTGCCCACCAAGATGGGCGGTCCCGGCGCGCCTGACGACATGGCGCAGGCGCATCTCACGCAAGCGTGGCTCGCGGCCGGCGACGACCCGAAAGCGGATGTGACCGGAGAATATTTCTATCACATGAAGCGTCGGTCCGCGAACCCGCAAGCTCATGATCCGGAGCTTCAAGATCGGCTTATCGCCATCTGCGAGGAGATTTCCGGCATGCCCCTGCCGGGATGATTCACCTGCTGACAGTTGTAGCGGATCCCCGTTCGCGATCTGCTGGAGAAGTGAGGGCGCGGCGCACTTCGCGCGGAGATCGCCGCGACCTTGCCTCTCGAGGAGGCTGTGGATGCGCAGCGCTGCTGGCGGACCGCTTCCGCCGTGAAAAAGTTGTCGTCCCGTGATCGACCGCGCCGCCGCGTTGCTGTCCCACCTCACGCAACGCGATTTACCAATTGCTCGCCGGCATGAAGACGCAGAATATTCTCTGCGACACCCTTGGCGATGTCGCTCATCGAACTTCTGGTGATCCCGCCAAATGCGGCGTCGCGATGACGTTCGGCAAATCGAGCAAGGGATCCGTGGCGTCGAACGGCTCCTTCGAAAAAAACATCCAGACCGGCGCCGCCCAAATGCTCGTCGCGCAGCGCGTCAAACAAAGCCTCATAGTCCACGAGGCCGCCCCGAGCGACATTGACCAGCCGGTGCCTCTCGGCATAGATCGCAGTTCCTTCTCGCCGATAACACCGGCATTGTCCTGTGACGGCCGCAGGCATAGGATCAAGACGTCTGTCTCGGCAAGGTAGGCATATCTCTTTTCCGATGAATAGACCCCGGGTGACCTGCTTTCTCACGAGTGCATAAGGGCGCGGCTTCCAAGCGGCGTGATCATGGAAATGGGCCGCCGCCCCCGCGAATATGCGGAATCGAAGGTGTCGCGCAGGTTGATCGTCGGACCTACGGAACTTGCTGCAAGGCTGCGGCGAGCGGGCTTGGCGCGCGAGGCCGCGCCCTTCCTTGAGAGCGGCGAGATCTTGCAGATCATGGCAGACTGGACGCCGTCGCTCGGCAGCGAAGCTGCTCTATTGGCCGGAGACCCGCTTGCCGTCTGCCGCCTCTAGGGCGTCCGTCACCTTTATCCGCGCCAGAAGGGTTAAGGCGTAAGGATCGCGCGGGGCTCCAGCAATTCGTCTAGACCGTAGGATCCAATTTCGCGTCCCAACCCGGACTGCTTGAAGCCGCCAAAAGGCGCGCGGGGATCGTGTGGCGCGCCGTTGATCACGACCCTGCCAGCCATCAGCCGATCCGCGAAGCACCGTGCACGGTCGACGTCCGCCGAAAGTACATAGGCTTGCAGACCATAAACGCTGTTGTTTGCAATGGCGGCTGCCTCGTTCTCATCGTCATAGCCGATCAGGCAGATCACTGGTCCGAATATTTCCTCACGCGCAATCCGCATTTGGTTGGTCACATCAGCGAAGATTGTCGGCCGAGCGAACCAGCCTTTCTCGACACCACCGGGACGCCCCTCCCCGCCCGTCAGCAACGTGGCGCCCTCTCGCAGCCCAAGTCGGATATAGGACTGTACCCGCTCCCACTGAGCCGCATTGGCAAGTGGTCCGATACGAATTTGGGGATCGCGAGCATCGCCAACCTTTAGCCCCTCCGTTTCATTCTTTAGGCGCCGCGCCACCTCGGCGAGCCGTGCACGTGGGGCAAGAATGCGGGTGCCGGCCACACAGGCCTGTCCGCTGTTGGCGAAGCCAGCCATCAGGGCAATCGGGATTGCCGTGTCGAGTTCTGCGTCAGGCAGTAGAACCGTAGGTCCCTTGCCACCGAGTTCGAGGATGACCCGCTTCATGCCGTCTATTGCTGCGCGCTGGATGATCCTTGCCGCCGCCGTGGAGCCCGTGAAGCTGATAGTCGCCACATCTGGGTCGCCGGTAAGGGCCGCACCCACCACCGGGCCGGTTCCGTTGACGATGTTGAAGATGCCGCCCGGAAGACCTGCCACATGCAGCCTCTCTGCAAATACCTGGGTCTGCATTGCACTCTGTTCGGCCGGCTTGATGACGATGGTCGAGCCGGACCCAATGGCATGAGCGATCTTGGTAGCCATAAAGCCGAAATTGCTGTTCCACGGGGTGATCGCAGCGATCACGCCTCGCGGCAGCATCTTCACAGCGCTTCGTCCTGCAACGCGATCGAAGTCGTACCCACCGACAGTCTCAGCCATAATATCGAAAATGGAAGTCGCATTCTGTACTGAGAACGCCGCGAAATAAGCCGGCGCGCCATACTCCTCGGTCATGGTTTCGATTAGTTCGCTAGGCCGTGCAGCGACAGCGTCACGCAGGCTGTTGAGCATGTCAATGCGCTCTGCCTTTGTTGTGGCGGCCATGGCGGGAAATGCCTGCTTTGCCGCAAGAACGGCGCTGCGTGCGTCCTTCTCATTGGCAATCCGCACCTCGCCGATTCTTTCCTCGGTAGCTGGATTATAGAGGTCAAGCCTCTGATCCCCGTCTGGAATTACGAATTGGCCATCGATGTAAACGTGTTCGACTTTATGCATCCCTCAGTCCTCATATTGTCCTGGCATGAGAAATATGAAGGCATTACAGTTGAGTAAATCCACGCGAGCGTTGACGGACTGATGAGGGAAATAGATCAATGATCCAAGCGAGCCTCCCCGAACTGCAGGCGGTTACGGCCGTCGCCCGCAGGGGTGGGTTTCGAGCCGCAGCACGTGAACTGGGGATCTCGTCCTCTGCCGTGAGTCACGCCGTATCTGGTCTTGAAGCGCGGATCGGCGTGAGATTGTTCAACCGCACGTCCCGCAGTGTGGCGCTGACCGCGGCAGGCGAACGTCTGGCGGCAGAAATCGCTCCTGCACTGGCGATAATCGGCGTGGCACTTGAAAACGCCGGGAGCGAAGGACCGGATCCTACAGGCGTGTTGCGTCTTAACATGGCGCTGGGTGCTGCGCGAATGCTGCTTGCGCCCTTGATTCTGGAATATCTGCGCCTCTACCCGCGCATGGCGGTGGAAATCATCACCGAGGGTGCACTGATCGACGTGATCGGCGAGGGCTTCGACGCAGGCGTGCGGCTGAAGGAATTCGTCTCGCCGGATATGATCGCCGTTCCATTGATCCCCACAATGCGTTCAGTGGTGGTAGGGGCACCCAGCTATTTCGAGAAACGGGATAAACCTGTTCTGCCCCACGACCTTCTAACACACGAATGCATCCGCCCGCGTATGGCGAGTGGACGCTACTATCACTGGGAATTCGAACAGCAGGGGCAAGAGATCCGTATCGATGTGCCAGGCCGGCTGGTTCTCGACGAAAGCGGGCTGATGCTGGAGGCGGCACTTGACGGAGCCGGGCTTGGCTATTTGGCGGAGCATTCGGTAGCGCCCTATGTCGCCAACGGCAGGCTCGTCCAGGTTCTGGACGACTGGACGCCCTCGCACGAGGGCCTGTGCCTCTACTACAGTGGCCGCCGGCACTTACCGGCAAAGCTAAGAGCTTTCATCGATCTGGCGAAACGCTTCGCCGCAAGAGTTTGAGCTCACGGGCAGGTCTCATGACGCCCGCGAGCCCGAGCGGTCAGGCGGCCGAAACCGCTGGACGAGCCAGTGACGAGGGCGATTTTCTTGCTCATGTAAGGATCCTTTTTACTTTCTCGTCGATCGAAATCGTATGGGAAGGGGGCGGCATCAGATGATCCCGCCGTTGGCGCGCAGCACCTGCCCGTTAATCCAGGCGCCGTCGGGGCCCGCAAGGAAGGCTACTGTGTTGGCAAGGTCTTCGGGTTGCCCGAGGCGCTCCAGTGGGGCCAGCTTGGTAAGATTGTCGATAACCGCCTGCGGCTTGCCGTCAAGGAAGAGGGCGGTCGCGGTGGGGCCTGGTGCTACGGCATTGACCGTTATGTTGCGGCCTCGCAGTTCCTTGGAAAGCACATGCGTCATCGCCTCGATGCCGGCCTTAGTAGCCGCATAGACGCCATAGGCAGGTTGATAGAGACCCACCACACTGGACGACAAGTTAATGATCCGACCGCCGGTGCGCAGCCTCCGCGCCGCCTCGCGCAGCGTGTTGATGCTGCCCTTGAGATTGATGGCGATCTGGCCGTCAACGACGGCCTCGTCGCCATCCGCGATCGTGGCGAGTGTCATAACGCCAGCGTTGTTGACCAGCACGTCCACGCCGCCGAGCGCGGCTTCCGTCGTGTCGAACAGGCGGCCGACTGCCGCTGCATCGCTGACATCGGCCTGTGCCGCAAGCGCCTTTCCGCCGGCGCTCTCAATTCGGTCGACCAGTCCTCGGCTGCCTTCGCATTGCTGGCATAATTGACGACGACGGCATATCCCTCTCTGGCGAGCCGCCCGGCGATCGCCGCTCCGATGCCACGCGAAGCGCCGGTGACGATCGCGATCCTGTTTTCGATGTTTGCCATTTCCGTTCTCCTTCAAGCGACGCGCAGCAGCGCATTTCGACGAGAACAAGATGGCTCATTGATCTCTTCAGATAATCAGGCATTATTCGCCATCATCATCCGGAGATGGCGAACAATGGACCGGTTCGACGCCATGGGCGTCTTCACGCGTGTCGCCGAGCGGCATAGCTTCTCACTCGCGGCAGAAGACCTGGGCCTGCCGCGCTCCTGGCGGCTTGGGGTGCGGTGGAGCGCACGACGCGCGTAGTACGTCCAACGCTGGACGGCGAGGCCTATTATCAGCGTTGCATCCGCCTGCTCGCCGACCTCGACGACGCCGAAGCAGGTTTCAGCGGAACAAAACCGTCCGGTCTCCTGCGCGCTCGACCTGCATGGCACCCAAGCGCGCCACTTCCTGCTGCCCACGTTACCGGGCCTCCTGCAGTGCTATCCCATTCATCTTCCTATAAGCGCGACACATCAGCCGATGGATATCGTACGCGAGGGTTACGACTGCATCGTGCGGGTGGGAGCGCTCTCTGACTCCAGTCTCATCCAACGCAAGCTCACTGAACTTAAGCGCGGCACATTCGCGAGCCCAAGCTACTTGACGAAGTTCGGAACACCAGCGACGCCGGAGGATCTGGAAAACGGCCATCGGATGGTCGATATGCTCGCCCCCAATATGCCCTCGGTTGCTCCCTTGGCCTTCCAGATAGACGGTCGTGTCCGCAAGATGTTGCTGCTGACCGTCATCACCGTCACTGGCGCGGAAACCAACGTCGCCTCGGCCTGCGCTGGTCTCGGCATCATCCAGGTGCCGCGATACCGAGTTGTATCCGAACTCGCAAAGGGACGTCACGAGGCCGGAATTCTTGGTAAACCTGGACCATTTGCCAAGGATTTGGTGGCTGGCCTCGCTCTGCCACCTGTTTTCGTCTTTGATTTGGGCCGAGGGGATGACGCTTTGCGGCAAACGCAAAAAGGGCTCCGATTGTCTCGGAGCCCATTGAGTTTGTGGTAATTTTTGGTTGCGGGGGCAGGATTTGAACCTGCGGCCTTCAGGTTATGAGCCTGACGAGCTACCGGGCTGCTCCACCCCGCGTTATTGTTTTGAGCGGAACGGACCGCGATTGTTGCGGCCGGTTTATATCGGCTTATGGCCGTTGTTTTGTTAAGAGAAGATTTTGATTTGTTGCGTTTTGCAGACCTGGCGGCGACCGACTCTCCCGCGTCTTGAGACGAAGTACCATAGGCGCTGGGGCGTTTCACGGCCGTGTTCGGAAAGGGAACGGGTGCAGCCACCCCGCCATAACCACCAGGT
>NZ_FMTM01000024.1 GCF_900099775.1 Rhizobium mongolense subsp. loessense
CGAGCTTGAGCGGCGCATTGGAACTCTGGTTCGACGAGGCCCTTAAACATGCGACGGCAACCTTCCTGAAGGAGGCGACCGCGTCGGTGACCGATCTTAGATCCATGTGCCGCATGTGGGCCGTGCGAAGCACCTGCCATACCATCTTCGGCACAGCCATGCCTGATACGGACATGGCCGAGGGGATCGCGCAGGTGCAGGTGTTTCATCGCTTCATGTTCAATAAGAACACCGGGGCCCTTCGAGATGCCGAGACGCTGGAGGAGTTCCAGAGGACCCGCGCGTTTCTCGATGAAGCCGTTCGCGTTGGTTTGGCTGCCGCAAGGACGGGCGACCGCACTATCCTCGCCTCGCTCCTTGAGGCAATGCCCGGCGATATCCAGGCAGAAGAGCGCATCGACCATCTGCGACCGGTCCTGTTTCGCATCCTTTTCGAGCGGCTGGGCATCGACGGTCTCAGCCTGCTTTGGGCCTTGGTCCATCTCGGCCAGGACCCAGACCTCGTTGAAGAGATCGCCAAGGAAGCCCTGAGCGAGACCGGTGCCTCCAGCCTGGCGACCGCCGTCGCCAGCGAGATCCAGCGCCTCTATCCCGAGCTTCCGTTCTTCTATCGCACCACAAGCCAGGATCTCAATTTCGACACCATGACGATCCCCGCACAGGCGACTTTGCTGTTTTCTCCCTTTCTGCTGCACCGCGACGGGCGTTGCTGGGAACAGCCGACCCGCTTCGATCCAAGGCGTTTCCTGAACGGTGCCGGCCATCCGGCCCATTTCGTGCCGTTCGGCATCGGAGCGAATGCCCGCAGGCAGGCCGACAGGGTGATTGCCCAGAGCGCCACGGTCCTGACAGTCATCTGCAAGACCAGTCTATTTGGGCTGGCGGCGCAGAGCCGGCCAGGAGACTTGCTGCCTGTATTCCGTTCGATATTAGCGCCTCGAGGGCGCATCAGCCTTTGGTGGAAATCGCGCGCATTCGAGTTGGTAGCGCAAAGGGCTTAGCCTGTTCAAAAAATCACCTGCGGAGAAAGCTCATGGTAGATAATATTTTGCATCGCATACGCGGCCACATCCTTCAATCTCCGGAGAGGCCAGCATTGGTCAGTGACAGCGGCGTCACTTGCTTTGGTGAACTGGGGCGGCGCTGCGAAGGCATACGGTCATGCTTGCGAGAGATCGAGCCCGGACCCCTCGTTGTGATCGGCCATAAGGAGCATGATTGCGTCGCCGCGATGCTGGCCTGCGCTTTCTCCGGCAGACCCTTCGTCTTCGTCGACCGATCGAACCCCGTTCAACGGATCGAAGTGATCGCTCACATTGCAGGAGCAAGCCATGCCTTCGTGGCGGGCGGCGATATTGACCTGCCCTTGCTCCATCAAATCGATCTCCGGGCAATCGAAGCGGCACCGTTGCCAGCCGATCCCACGATTCCTGCAATTGGTGGCGACACGCTTTTCTACATCGTTTTCACCTCGGGCAGCACGGGGCAGCCGAAAGGCGTCGCCATTTCCAGGGAAAACTTCAAGCATTTCGACAGCTGGTACGGGCCGATGCGGCAACGTCTGGCCGGCGATGGCGCCCACGTCAACCATGCTAGCCTGGCCTTCGACATGGGTATGCTCGACCTGTGGCCGGCCTTGGCGAACGGATCCGCCGTCATCATGATGGATCATCGCAATAATGTTCTTGCTCGAAACAACGTACGTCTGCTCGCCGAAAACGGCGCAACCACACCCGCCTCCTGGTTCTCGACGCCGTCACTGCTGCAGATCATGTGCACAGACAAAGATTTCAATGGCGAGGCGTTTCCCGAGTTGCGGTGTTTCTTTGTCGGTGGCGAGGTCGTTCAGAAGTCTTTGATCAGAGACCTCTGGCGGCGGTTCCCCAATGCAAGCCTCTGCCATGCTTACGGACCGACCGAAGTCACCTGCGTCACGCATGCCAAGGTCCTCGATGAAGCCGACGTTATGACCGGAGATCTGCTGCCTCTCGGACCGGCTTTGGCGCCTTCCAGCATGCGCATCCTGCGCGAAGATGGTTCTGAGGCAAGCGGTGGTGAGCCCGGCGAAGTCCAGCTCCTTGGACCGCAAGTCGGTCAAGGTTACCTGCCGTCCGACCATCCGCGCAACCATGCCTTCGGCGATTGGGCCGGCATGCGCACCTACATGACCGGGGATCTCGGCTATATCGACATCGATGGAAGCCTGATCCTGCTTGGACGGGTCGATCGTCAGGTCAAATGGAACGGCAATCGCATCGAATTGAATGAAATAGAGCGCGTTGCGAACGACCTTCCCTATGTGCGCCAAGCCACCTGTGTTCCGCTCCTTACCGATGGTCGGGTGACCAATATCGTCCTGTTTGCACAAATGCATACGGATCGCCACGTCACCCGCGATCGCCTAATCGCCGAAATGCGACTGGCGCTGCCAGCAGTAATGGTGCCGCGCGACATCCGTATCGTCGACAAGTTTATCCTCAACGTCAACGGCAAGGTCGATGCCGGCCGGATGCTGGAACTGCGGCCGAGCGAAATAAGCGAGCCGGGCTGAGGGCCGAAATGTCAGGGACTTTCGCAGGTTCGCCATAACCCGGTTCAGCGGCAGGTGGCAAAAGATCGCGCCGATCAGGCCGAATTCGAGTGCAACGGCCCTGCGCCGCGCTACTATCGTCGACCGCAGGTTGCGGTCGCGGCATATCCCCAAAGCAGCAAAAAGGAGTTATCATGCCAAGCGATCAATTCGGGCTTGCGGAAGTCGCACTTCCCTTGCCGCCCGTCAATCACTTATCCGCCGGCATGCACCATGCGGCGCACGAAACCACGAGCAAGGTCAAGCTTAGTCTTTCCTTCTTTTCCAACGACGACCGCGGCAAACCGGGCGCTGATAATTACAGGCTTCTGCTTGATGCGACGAAATTTGCCGATCGCAACGGATTTGAAGCCGTCTGGCTCCCCGAGCGTCATTTCCACGCATTTGGCGGGCTTTTTCCCAATCCATCCGTCCTGGCCGCGGCACTGTCCACGGTCACCACTAAGATCGGGCTGCGCGCCGGCAGCGTCGTTTCACCGTTGCACAACCCGATACGCATCGCTGAGGAATGGGCCGTCATCGACAATCTGTCGAACGGTAGGGTCGGCATCTCCTTTGCGGCCGGATGGAATGCCAACGATTTCATTCTCTCTACGACGGAATTCGAGGCGCGCCGGGAACGGGTGTCCAGCGACGTCGATGTGGTGAGGAAGCTTTGGCAAGGTGATGACGTCATCATCTCCGATCGCCCCGTGAAGACCTTCCCTCGTCCTATGCAGCATAGTCTGCCAATCTGGCTGACGACGACAGGCCGGCCTGAAAGCTTCATCGCCGCCGGCCGGATAGGCGCCAATGTGCTTACCCATCTTCGCGGACAGGAGCTTAACGAGCTGCCCGCGAAGATCGAACTTTATCGTCGCAGCCGCAAAGAGAGCGGGTATGACGGCGAGGGCCAGGTGACGCTAATGATGCACACTTACGTGCATGAAGACAGGGTCCGCGCGATCAAAGACATTCAGCAGCCCTTGATGGCTTATCTCGGCAGTTCCCTCGACCTGACGCATGCATCCACGAAACGCGTCAAGCACGAGCGGCGCAACTCGGCGACAGCGGCTGCCCTGCGCGACGCGATGCTCTTAGAAGCATGCGAGCGCTACATGAATGAGAGCGGACTCTTCGGCACGCCGCAGGATGTCATAGCAACCGTCGAACAACTCGATAGAGCCGGCGTCGACGAGATCGCGTGTCTAGTGGATTTCGGGGTGGACTATACAAACGCCATGGCAAGCCTGTCTTTGCTCGCGGACATCAAGAATAGCCTGGCGGTCAGGCATCGATCCGATCACGTTCGCCAAAGTGACTGATTGGGCTTAGCGGGCGGTGTTGAGCAAGGCGCGCGGTTCTGTCAAGGGAGCATCTACCAGACCTTGTTACATCTCAACGGCGCTGCGTTGTAGAAAAATGATGGCGGAGCACCCTTTCCGGAGTCGCTTCGCCATCGGCGTTAAACTGGAAGTCGGAAAAAAGCCGCAGTGTCGACGGCGTTCCGGGACTGCAGTGTCAGCCTTTAGCGGGTAGCGGCTGATCTGCGACGCGAAGGCGATCCATCTTCGCCCTTATTCCCTTCTGATCAGGGACAAGCGACCTCTTGCGCCAAGCTCCCGGGCTATAGCCAGTAATGCGCTGAAACTCGCGGTGGAAGTTGGATTTGGTCGTAAATCCCGTTTTATATATGATCTCGGTGATCGACTCATTGGTTGTCTCAAGCAGATCGCAGGCGTCCGCAATCCTGAACGTGTTTACATATTGCGGTACGTTCATCGCGCGCAGGCTATTGACCGCCATCGATATCTGCCGCGAGGGTTCACCGAGTTTGCGCGCGAGCCGATCGAGCGACAAGGATTCATCGCGGAAAAGCTTGGTGTCCGCCATGAGCTTATCCAGGCGGTCTACGATTTCCTGATTGAGCTTGTCATCACGTCTTGGATCATGTTCCAGATCCGCTGGAACGTTTGAAATGATCTGCCTCGAGCCCACGCCAAGGAACAACGAGATCAGGATGCAGAGCATGAACAGGTTGCCGTAGCCGACCAGCGCCGACGATATGCTGCTATTGTTCCATTGAATATCGCAGGCGATGATCAGATCGATCGTCGCGGACAGGAGGAACATTCCACCTGCGACGAAAGAAGCGAACCTGGCCGGAAAAACCATGTGGAATGGCTGGTTTTCCATCCATTCATGATCCGACAGATAGGCGATCACGATGAAACCGATGCCATAGATCATGTAGACGCCGATGCTGATGGCCTCCGCAAACACGAAATAGCCGAGGAACGCGGAGATATTTACCGCAACGACAAAGATTGCGGCCGACCCGAGGGCAACGGCCATGTCCCTCGCCGCATTTGCTTCTTTTGATCTGCCGATCAAGGAAGCAAGGGCCAACCAGGTCATCGGTGGAATGGCAAGCGATACGCTGACGAGGATTAGCGATGGAAAGCCACCCAGAGTCCATTTAATTCCGACCAAGAGTGACTGGAGGGCATAAAGGCCGATCGTGATTAAAAGTAGCGGCGATCCCCATCGATCCTTGGAATTCAGTCGTCGCAACAGAACGATGGCGAGGAAAATTGTTGTCAAGATCGGCAAAGGAAGACTGATCATTTTGGAAACTCCCGCAGAAATTCGATCATCAAAATGACAATTGAAACTATGCTCGACCGCGGCCGAATGAATCCGTTTCAATTGCCTTTGCAAAGATCCAGCCGAGCGACATCAGGGGTGCTTTTTTGCGCGCAACAAATACCGCAAGCATCCCGCCTATTAGAGAATGCGAACTTGCCTTTAAGCGCAAGTGCGCATCACGCAAAAATCGCGGCATGATTGTGTTTCTCATCGATCGAAGGTGATTTGCGCGAATTTTGAATGCCGAGCCTGATGGCATTGTCTGGTATCTCTAGTGCTCAAGTATTGCGTTTGGGCGTCGATCACGCCCGGCGTCGATAAGGGCTTTGGCTGCAGCGCAGGTCAGAGCCCGGTTTTGCGATATTAGTTGTCATGCCAGGAGCTACCCGCTTGATCTCAAGGCTGCGGTCAGAGGAAGCCGGCTTGCGGCGATCGCAGGCAACGCGCCGCCCAGGATACCGATTGCAAGCCCGAGCAGGCCCGCCGTCGCCATGACTTCGCCGGTTACGGAGAGCTGAAACGCCATGCGAGCACCATTGGCACCCATGGTGCTTGCCTGCCAGCCATTGAAGGCCAGCCAGGAGGCCAGCAGTCCGACCGCCACCCCGATGGCGGCAAGCACAACGGCCTCCACCCATGTTCCGAGGAACGCAGATATCCGACTGAAGCCAAGAGCCCGGACTGTTGCGATCTCGACTGTACGATCGGAAACCGAATTCATCATCGTATTCAGCGCACCCGCGGTCGCACCAACGGCCATCAGAAGCGCGAGTGGCCAGCCGAACAATCGGATGAGGCTAGCGGTCCGGCCCGATTGGGCCGCATAAAGCTCGGCTTCGGCAACGGCGCGCAACGGTGTCGTCTTTATCGTACCAAGCTTCTCCTGCAGTCGGGGTAGCGAGGCGGCGCTGGCAAGGCGCATGCGTAGGCTTTGCACTTGCCCCTGCCGATCGAAGGCTGCTCGAACCGCGTCGAGATCGGCCCATATCTCGGACTCGAACGCACTGCCCTGCGCCGAGAAGAGACCGACGACGGTCCAGTCGACCGTACCGAGGCGCACCACGCTGCCGATGGAAAACCCAAACTGTTGTGCAAGTCGGTGCCCGACGACAATTTCGCGTGTACCGGGAGCGAGCATGCGCCCGGCCGACAAGGTGATATTATCGCGGATCGACGGACCGGACGGATCCATACCGCGCAGGGCGATTGTCCGCCGCGTATCTGTCTCGCTTGAGTTGGCATCGACGGCAACGACGATTTCGCGCGAGACGATCGGCATCCCGTTTGCATCTTGTGTCACACCAAGATCATCAGTCATCGCGCTCAGTGTGCGGATGACTGAAGCCGGAACATCGGAGCCGGCCTCTTGATTGGTGCCGCCGCCCAGAATGACAGCCACCGAATTCGAGCCGGCGCTTTGCAGAGCGGTTTCGAAGCCTCTCGCCATCGCCAGAAAACCGGCAAGGACGCAGACGACAAGCGCCACGGAGATAACCATGGAGACGGAGATGGAATGTCGCCGCGGCAGGCTGAACAGGTTTGCCCGGATCATCACGGCTGCTTGCTTGGCGTTGGAAGACATGGATCTACCTCGTTCTGAATGCGGAGATTATCGGGATTCTGAGAGCGTTCAGGGCCGGAAGGGCACCAGTCACAAGCGCAAGCAAGGTGACCATTGCCAAGGCTCTTGCAAAAATTGCGTTAGAAAAAACCAACCCTATCGCCGGGCCTGTGATCGCGGTTGCAAGCATTGCGAGCACGAGGCCGATGGTTCCACCAACGAGGAAGATGAAGAGCGTTTCTCCAAGGATCAGAGCCATGATCCAGGAGCCGGAAAAACCCAGGGTTTTCAGGACACCGATTTCGAACGTGCGCTCGCGGACGGCGAAGACCATAGTATTGCCGACAATCATCAACAGCGTGACGAAGGCTGCCCCGACGACCATGTTCACGATCAATCCGATATCGGCGTACTGGCGCAGAAAGGCTTCCAGGAATTGCTTTTCCGACTTGGTCTGCGTCGGCGCGGCCGAATTGACGAACAATTGATCTATTTTCGAAGCAAGCTCTCCGGTCTGGACACCCGGCTGCGGTCGGACAATAAAGGCGTCGACCGTATCCTTGTTGCGTGCACGCAGTGCATTCACATAGTCATATTGGGCGACTACGAAATACGTGTCCGTGGAGGCATCTTCGCCGTCGAAGGTGCCAGCGATATCGAAGGACCAGTCGCGGCTGCCATCCTGTTTCACCGTATCGAAGCTGGTCACGGTGATCTTCTGGCCTACGGTCCATCCTTGCGCCTCTGCGAGCGCACGGCCGACCAAAACCTTGCTGCGATCCTTGCCAAGTGCGCTCATTAGTTCCGGCGTCAATCCCAGCTCCCGGCCATTCGAACTCAAGAGACGTTGAGGGTCGGCAGCACTCACGGGGATGATGTTCTTCTCGACCGTCGCAAATCCGCGCAGGCGCGACATATAACCGACGGCAGCCACATCCGGTTCGGCGGCAATCCGGTTCAGGTAGGAGATCGGCAGCGGCTGTGTTCGGCCTGCCGCGCTCATGACCCCGAGAATGTCTTCGCTGGCCGCCGAGGATCCCTGGCTGCCATCGACGAAGCTCGTCGTCAGACCATAAATGAGAAAGGCCGTGGCAACGCTGACCATCAGCAGTATCGTGCGCATGGGTTTTCGACATGCGCTCTTTCGGACGAGATCGAGAAAGGTCATGCCTCGGCCCTCCGCTCCTCAACGAATTTTCCCTTGTCGAGATACAAGGTTCGGCCGGCATAGCTTGCGGCTTGCGGATCGTGGGTGACCATGATGATGGTTTTGCCCAGTTCCCTGTTCAGAAAACGCAGCATCTCCAGCACCTCGTCGGCCGATTTGCGATCGAGGTCGCCGGTAGGCTCATCGCAGAGCAGCAAGGCCGGATCCGCCACAATCGCCCGCGCGATACCCACGCGCTGCTGCTGGCCGCCCGACATCAGCTTCGGATATTGCCTCTGGCGACCGGCAAGCCCGACCAGATCCAGGACCTTGTCGACGCGAACCCGGCGCTCTCTCGACGAGAGCGGCTTCAACAGAAGCGGCAGTTCAATGTTCTCGGCCGCATTGAGCATCGGCAGCAAATTATAGAACTGGAAGACGATCCCCATATTGTGGGCGCGCCAGGAGGAGCGAGCCGACTCGCCCATCTGATCGAGGTTGCTTACGCCAATGCGCAAGCGACCCGAATCCGGCCTGTCTATGCCCGACAGCATGTTGAGCAGTGTTGACTTTCCGGAGCCGGAAGGTCCCATGATGGCGATGAACTCGCCGCGGGCGATCTGCAGATCCAGATTGGAAAAGATCGGGACAGTCTCGGTCCCTATCCTGTATCCCTTCCTGACACTGTTGAGCGCGATATAAGGCTCTTTACTTGTGGAGGCGGTCATTGAGGAATGTCTCCTGGCTGTTGTGCTGGAATGATCGAAATACGAATGCGGGCGGCCATGTTTGGCATGGTGCCGTCAGGCGGGTTGAGAAGCGCAAGGCGCAGGGTAATCGTGCCCTTTTCCGCCGAGGCAACCGGCCACAGCTGCAGGATCTCGATTGCAAAGGGCTTGTTCGGGAAACCGTCTAGGACGGCTTCGCCGCGAAGGCCGGGCCGAAGTTCGCCAATATTGGTCTCCGCAACGTCGGCGTCGATCACCAAGCTTTTGGTATCGGTGATCGTCAGCAGGCTTTCACTTTCCTTGATGCTGTCCACCCGGGCCAACACTCTGCCGCCGACATGAGCGTCAAGCCGCGTCACCGTGCCCGAAATTGGAGCTCTGACAATCAGTGCATCGACATGCTCTTGCGCGATCCTCACGCCGAGTTGTGCTTTGGCATAGCTTTGGCGCGCCTGATCAACCGCATTCAATGCGGTATCTCTTGCTGTTTGCGCTTCCTCGACCGTCTGGATCGAGACAGCACTCTTTGCGGAGAGCGCCGCATTGCGTTGCAGTGAACTGTTGGCCTGTTTGAGCTCCAGGATCTTTCCATCAAGTACCAGCTTGGCTGCATCGCTGTCGGCCTTGGCTTGCTCGAGCGCAAAGTCGGCGCTGACGTCGGCAATCCCGACTACGACCTGCCCTGCTTCGACATAGTCGCCAATGCGAGCGCCAACAGAGGCGATCTGCCCCTCATATTTGGAAAAGACGGTCACGATGTGTGGCGCGACGACGAAGCCGGAGCCAGTTATCTCCGGCGCGGACGCCAATCTAGGTGAATTTGTGGACGAACTGGTGCCTGCGGCCGCCTGACTGGATATCGTGCTAGGCTTATCGCCCGTTTGCGCGACGCTATGGGGCAGAGCGATTTCCGGCTGTTGCTCGAGTGTCGTTTTTAGGCGGGGCGCGATATCCGGCCAGAAGACGGCCAGAGCAATTGCGCTGACGCCCAGTGCGAGCAGGACACTCGAGAGGACAAGCCGCCGATCCTTCCTGACTGGCGACTCGATTGCTTGGAACGAAGGCTCAAGAGAAAGCGATCTGAGCGTTTCGGCGAGTTTGCGATTTTCTTCGGTGATCGTGTTCATGTCGCCAAGATGAACGACACTGGCAGAAACTCGACCTCAAACGCGTTTCAGACCGTACTAGATCGCGATCTGGTACTTTTTGCCTTCTTTACTCCCTCGAAATCGTCCTTTTGCGCCACTCCAAGGGTGTGATTTCAGTTAATCGCCGAAACTCGCGATTGAAGTTGGATTTTGTCTGAAACCCGACCGAATACATGATCTCAATGACCGATTGTTCGGTTTCGGTCAGCAACTTGCAGGCCTCCGCAATGCGAAACTCATTGACATATTGCGAGACGTTTTTGCCGGCAGCCCGGTTGATGGCCTCGGAGATCTGGCGCGCGGACAAGCCGGCTTTGCGGGCGAGCTTATTCACCGTCAGGCTTTGATCTTGATAGAGCCTCTTGTCGACCATTAGCGCCTGGATAGCAGTCATCATCTCACTATCTTCAGCATCAGCTTTGGGGGCCTCGATGATTTCTGGCACATCCCTCGCCGCGCGGCTGCGGCTGGCGGCGGCCGCGGCCGCTGATAAAATGACCAGTGCTGCCATGTTGCCGCCGACAATTAGCGTCGGCGCGTAGCGACCGTGCGTCCATATCAAATCAAACGTCACGGCCGCATCAAGCACTGCGGAAAGGAGCAGTGCAGCGGCTGCGAACAAGCTCGCATAATAGGCGGGCCTGGCTTCGTCGAAGGCCGCAAGACGAAGTGCGTCCATTCCCGGTCGCATCAGGCGCAATATGGCGATCGCATAGCCGATGAAGACAAGAAAGAGGACGACATCGATTGCTTCGCGCCAAACGACCATCGATATCAAGACAAAAACTGCCGGCAGGAGATGAATGCCAATACGCAGAAGCGGCGGTCGCGTGCTCTTCTTAACCAGCTGGAACACGCCCGCATAAACGAGCGGCGGCATGATAGCCGCGACCAAAGGGGCCACATACATGACGGCCTGGACCCCGTAACCCCATCGCAGTCCCGACAGCACGGACTGGAAAGCACTGACAAGGATAAGTGTCACGAAGGCGAGATTTGCTGGTCGGTCGTCATCTTGCCAGAAAACAGAAGCAAACAACACGAGGAGCACGATGGCGACAGCGAAAGGAAACGGGATAAAAAGCATGACAGTCACCCACGGCGGCTCGAATGCAATAGAATGAAATTATCTCAGCAACTGTCGTTCCGCACGACCCAGATCGTGTTTCAGTACCATGCCATCCCCCATAAATTGACCTACGCGTAAGGTCAATCGCCAACCACTGCCACATTTTTTTTCAGAACCGCGCTCGCTGCATTGTGGTGCCACGGCTCCTATATCGTGATTTCGGACGGAAAAGATCGCGATATAGGACGCCGGATTCGGTCTTTTGGCCAAGACTGCTCCGCGGTGGCAGCGAAATGCTGTCGTAACAGATGAAGCTATCCCGCTATCGGGACGCGTATCGGCATGTCAGCATTGCGAGGCTTAGAATGATCCGGCGCAGCATTTTTTCTTTCACGGACGAACAGTTCCGTGTGCAGATTGGGGACTTTCTCGATAGCGAGATTGCGCCATGCTATGAGAGTTGGATGCGGGCCGGCTGTGTGCCACGGGAGGCTTGGATCAAGGCTGGTCAAGCGGGATTGCTATGCCGCACCGCTCCTCGCGCGTATGGTGGGCACAGCGCACCCTTTCTCCAATCGGTGGTTATCGCGGAAGAACTTGGCAAACGCAGGTTTTCCGGCCTTCTTACATTCTTGCAGAGCGACATTGTCGCTCCCTATTTTCTGCAGCTCGCGACCGAAGAGCAGAAATTAGCCTACCTCCCAAGACTATGCTCGGGCGAACGGATTGGCGCGATTGCCATGACCGAACCTCAGTCAGGTAGTGAAGTCGCGCAGATGCGCACGACAATTTCAAAGGTCGATGGCGGCTTCATTCTCAATGGGCACAAAACTCATATTTCGAACGGCTTCACGGCAGATGCGGTCATCGTCGCCGGGCGCGACTGCAGCGCACCTGGAGGAGATAACACGAGATTGACCTTGCTCATTGTCGACACCGACATGCAGGGAATCAAACGTGCGCCCATTTCCAAATCAGGGATGCAGGCGCTCGATACGTGTGAATTGATCTTCGAAAACTGTAAGATTCCGGATGGCAAACTTCTCGGCATTGAGGGAAAAGGACTCTTCTATCTGTTTACGTTCCTCGGACTGGAGCGACTGATGCTCTCGATTTATGCCCAAGCTTCGGCTGTCACGATCCTTCAGGAATTGATTCACTTTTGCCAAACGCGTAAAACCTCGACAGGCACACTTCTAGATTACCAAACGACCTACACCAAGCTTGCGGATCTCTATAGCGAGTGCTGCGTGAACCAAGCATTTATCGATACATGCATTACCGAACAAATGCGTGGTCGCCACGATCCCCGTTCAGCAAGCATTGCAAAATTGCGCGCAACCGAAGCTCTGAGATCAATCGCACTGCTCGGGGTCCAACTCCGTGGAGCGTCGGGAATTAGCGGTAAGTCAGGTGAACGAGCCACTCAAGATTTGGTAGAGAGCTGCGTTCAATCGATTTGGGGCGGAGCCAGCGAGGTCTTGCGCGACGCGGTCGGTAAGAGCCTAATCAATTGTATCTGATCCGCTCTATTCCTTACACGGGCATGAGAATGATAAGAGCCATCGGCTCACCGGAGGTCTTAATTATCTCTCCAACCACGATCCCATTTAAGGGGTCGAATTGCGTCTCTGTCACCGGTCACCGCTTTTAGCCGAAAAATCTCGAACGAAGTTTCCGGATGACGCTCTTGAACAGATCTGAACCTACGACCCGCAGGGCAGTTGACACCAAGGCACTGATTATATGTGATAATGTCCTCTATCACATATCCGGGGGGCAGGTATGGACTTTCTGAATCAGGTCAACAAGACGAACGTCACTCCTGAGCTCTCGGGCGAAGCTTTGCGCCTTCATTCCGGCATGCCTCCCGAGCGGCGCAACAGTTACGAGGCACGCATGTTCGAGCTGTTCCGGTTCCTCGATGATAAGGGGCTGAAACGCCAGAAGCGCGAGCTGGCGATGGCGATCGATTTCCGGCTGACCGCCTTGGCGCGGCTAAATGGTGATAAAGCTCTATCGGGGTGGACGTTGCCTGGCAGCGAGCCCGGCCAAGATTTTATTCATGAGAACCTGCTGAAGGCGGCAGCGCTCGAACCCGTGGTGGAGGACGAATATCGTCAAGCCGCTTTCAACGCTGAGAGTTTTCAGCGGCGCGTTCTGGCGTTCTCCAAAGCGGAGGGAAACGCATGAAGCGGGACATGGATTTAGTGAGGCATTTATTGCTTTGGCTCGAGGCAACGGAAGATCACGCCTTACGTAAGCCCCAACGCATCTGAAGGCGTTAAGCGCCGAAAATCGCTTTAAAGAATCTCACATTAAGTGCCCTAGCTCGCCGGAACGGCCGCATTCTTACGATTAAGTGCCAAACGACAAGCGGGATCTGAACTTGTCCAACAGTAACACCACGCCGCCACAGGTCTTCCTTGTGGCGGTGCTTTCGTCGCTGAAGAAATGAAACCGCCGTCAGCTCCGACGCCAAGCGAGATCCTAAATATCCAAAACTCGGCATACCCCAATCGGCGGTGTATTCAGCATCTTCGATCCCTTCTTGAGGTTACATATTCACAACGTCAACTATCTATTCACATAATGCGATTGCATATTCTCTCGCCTTAGAAAACTGGTTGAAGTTCTCCTGAATGGAAAATCGAATGACTAACTTGCTGATTGTCGGTGCGGTCATCGTCTTCGCTATAATCTTTGGCATAATGCTTCCAAAGATCGCCAGAGTTAGAAAACTTGACGACCTCACACCAGCTTCGTTAAGCGCGCTGGCCAAGATTATATTTCCTCTTATGGCGCTTTTTGTACTGCTTATTCTTTTGGCTGGGCTGAGCCAAAAGGATTGGTAAGTCTTCGCCAGCCTCCCGCATACGTCGACCACAGGCGACCTTGCGCCGCTGCTCGGCCTTTCGATCCCAGTCTATGGACGATACGAGCGCGCATTTCTCCAAAGTGCATGATACTCGCATGCTTCATGCCGCTGGACATGATCTATGAGGCAGCGCCGCATCTATTGGGTAGAACCCCGGAGGAGGCCTGCGATCATCTCGCACTGGCAAAACTCGTGTTGGCCGCTGCCGCACGATACGACGCGCGATCTTCTTGCGTTGGTCAAGCGCATGGCAACCCAGCAATAGGCGGCCGACGCGATCGTGGCCAAGGGCAAAGAACGCTAAGCTGCCCTGCTGCTTTGGCGTTAAGACTGTTAGATGGCCCACACGTCCCGAAGGCCCGAAGCTGATGAGGTGGAACGGCCCTTCTCAATCGGCATCAAGTGCCTAACGTGGTCGTGTTGAAACGCCACAAAGAAGAAGGACCGCTCCATGAAGAAGATTACCACAGTCGGGCTCGATCTGGCCAAATCCGTTTTTCAGGTTCATGGCATAGCCGAAGAAGGAGACGTGATCATACTCGCGCACTGCGTCGATCGCAGGTGCTGGACTTCTTTCGCACACTGCGGCCTTGCCTCGTAGGGATGGAAGCCTGTGGCAGTGCGCATTTTTGGGCTCGGGAAATTCAGGCCCTGGGGCATACGGTTCGGATGATGCCGCCCGCATACGTGAAGGCCTACGTCAAACGCAATAAAACTGACGCCGCAGCTATTTGCGAGGCAGTCACCCGGCCGACAATGCGTTACGTACCGGCAAAAACGCAGGACGAGCAGGCTGCCGGAATGGTGCTCAAAGCGCGAGATTTGCTCATCCGTCAGCGCACTCAAGCAATCAATGCCTTGAGAGCTCATCTTGCCGAACTGGGCATTGTCGGGTCGACCGGTCTGGTCGGAATCATCAGCCTTGCCGCTATAGTGCGCGACGATAGTGATCTGAGATTGCCGGGTGCAGCGCGAATGGCTTTGGAAGAGCTCGTCGAGCAAATCGAGACCGTGACGGGACGCATTGAAAGGCTCGATCGGAAAATCCTTGAAGCGGTGAGGAAGGACGACTGCGCTCGGCGCCTGACAGCGATTCCCGGCGTGGGGCCGATCATTGCGGCGACCGTTCGAGCAGTTGTGCCGGATCCCGCTGGTTTCCGAACCGGTCGAGATTTCGCTGCCTGGATTGGGTTGACCCCACGCGCGCGCTCCAGCGGAGGAAAGGAACGGATAGGTTCCATCTCAAAGCGCGGAAACCAGCAACTGCGAACGCTGCTTGTCGCGGGAGCGACGTCGGTTCTCAAGGTCGCTCGTCGTGGCCTCCAACTATCACCCTGGATAGCGGCCATGATGTTGCGCCGCCCGTTCAACGTTATTGCCGTCGCACTCGCAAACAAGATCGCGCGCATCATCTGGGCTCTTCTCGTTCGAGGCGATAGCTATCGGGAAACGAAAATGATCGCCCAAGCCTAAACATACGAGCTTTCCGACCGATCTGTCGGAGAGGCAGGCAAGGTGCCAATTGTGATGACCCAACGGGACGACATCCCGAAGCAAATCAGACCGCAAAATCGCTAGCGCGTTGCAGCGCGAGAAGCTGATTAGGCGATTTGCTCCGCGGATCTCATCGTGGCCATGGCTGAAAGGCCAGAAAACAGGCCGGACATATGACCGCACCGTCCTTATCGGGGAAACACATGAGGAAATATCTTGCCAAGCGGGCCGTTCCACATATGCGATTTTTGCCACGAGAACGTTGTGGGAACCTGGCAGCCAGCTTGACGATAGAATTCACGAGGAATGACATCTCTGGATTCGCCAGCTATATAATGAATCTCGAAATTCATTCACTGGGCATACCTTCGTGTTACGATCGCTGTGTTTACGAAGAGGCAGGCTCTATTCTTCCCTGAAGGCCCTAGCCACCTGGTCGGTAAGTGGTTTTGTCAAATACGCTAGCGCAGTCCGCTCACCTGTCTGAACGAATGCCTCTACGGGCATTCCGGCTACGGGAACGAGATTGCCCAGCCGCGCCCATTCGGTCTCTGGAACGAACACCCTGAGACTGTAGTAGCTCTCCCCCGTGCGCTGGTCGGTCGTCAGGTCGGCTGCGATCTTCGTTACGCGGCCATTCAGTTCCGTCGTGCTCCGCTGAGTGAACGCCGAAAACCGGAGCATGACATCCTGTCCCACCGCCACCTGGTCGATGTCCTGTGGCGACAGCTTGAGTTCGGGAGTCAAAACATCGCTGTCCGGCACGATCTGCATGATCGCCTCACCGGGTGTGACGACCGCTCCTGGCGCATGAACGGCAAGCTGATGGACAATACCAGCCTGGGGCGCGCGGATATCGATGTGCCGCAACTCGTCCTCAGCAGCAACAAGACGCTCGGCATACTCCCCGATTTCACTTTCGGCTTGGCGCAGTTGGTCCGACACCTCGGTCCTCTGGTCGTCGTCGACCTGAATGATCTGCAACTGAGTTTCCGCAATCTTCCCGTTGGTTTGGGCCGCGGAGGCAATCAGGCTGCCGAGTTCACCGGTGAGGTCGGCAGCATCTCTTTGCAAGGCGTAGACCCGGGTTGCCGGGATAATGCCCTGATCGAGCAGCGGCTGCAGGCTGGCGAGCTCCTTGTTGAGGATGGCGATCGCCTGCCGCTTGCCGTCCTGCTGAGCAGTCAGCCCCTCCGCCTCCTTCGAAAGCTGGCGCACCCTTTCGGCTAGCTGCGCCTTGCGACCCATCTTGGATGAACGTCGATCGTGGAACAGCCGTTGCTCTCCATCGAGCATCGCTGCCACTTCGACGGCTTCCCGTTCTTTGAGGAGCCTCTCAGGAAAAACGATCACATCGTTCGAATCCCGTTCGGCAGAAAGGCGAGCGGTCCGAGCGGTGAGTTCCTTCAGCCGCTTCGAAACGATCCCAAGATTGGCACGCGTTTGCGTATCATCGAGATGAACGAGCATCTGCCCCGCTTCGACACGATCGCCGTTCTTGACGAACACCTTTCCCACAGTTCCGCCCTTCTGGTGCTGAACCGGTTTGACATAGCTGTCGACGACCAGGGTGCCAGCGGCGATGACCGCGCCCTGAAGACGGACAGTTGCCGCAAGCCCTCCAAGGACGCCGACCAGCAGAACGATCACAGCGAGCGCAAACATCGTCAGCCGCCTGATGGCACTCTCCGCAAGCGGAGCATAATCATGTTTCATTGTGCCATTTCCTCACTTGCGATCAGTCGAACAGGCGGAGCCGCCGGTTGCGCCGGTTGCGTCGTCTTTCTAAGTACCTCGTCCTTCGGCCCGAACGCCTGCATCTGACCATTCGCCAGAACGAGAACCTTGTCGACTGAAGCAAGCGCACTGGGGCGATGCGCGATGACGACAGCAATGCCACCCCGTGCCCGCACACCGAGGATCGCGCGTGACAATGCAGCCTCCCCTTCCGCATCGAGATTTGAATTGGGCTCGTCGAGAACGATCAGGAATGGCTCGCCATAAAGCGCTCTTGCTAGCGCAATACGCTGCCGCTGTCCTCCCGACAGTGCCGATCCCTGCTCGCCGATCTTGGTCTCGAAGCCTTCGGGGAACTGGACGATCATGTCGTAGACGCCGGCTGCTTTCGCGGCGGCAATGATCTTCTCAGATGACGCGTCGGGATCGAAGCGGGCGATGTTTTCGGCGATCGATCCGCCAAACAGTGAGACGTCCTGGGGCAAGTATCCGATGTGTCCGCCAAGCGCCCGCGGATCCCATTGCGACAGCGATGCTCCGTCCAGGCGAACAGAACCGGCGATCGGTTGCCACAACCCAACAAGACCGCGGGCGAGCGAGGATTTGCCCGAGGCGCTAGGGCCAATAACGCCGACGGCTTCTCCGGCCACGAGTTCGAAGGAAACGCCGCGTACGATTGACACCTTTGAGCCGGGAGCCGCGAGATGCAGGCTCTCAGCCTTCAGCGCGCTCACCGGTTTGGGAAGCGACATCTCGCGCTCGTCGGTCGGCATGAGTTGCGCCAGCTTGAGCAGCCGTGACCAGCTATCGCGTGCTGTGGCAAATCCCTTCCATTGGCCAATCGCCAGTTCGACCGGCGCCAGCGCGCGGCTGACGAGGATGGAGCTGGCGATCATGATCCCACCCGAGGCTTCCTGGCGAATGACAAGCAACGCTCCAACGGCAAGCACCGCGGACTGCAGCATCATGCGCAAGATTTTGGAGAGTGTTCCGAGGGTTCCCGTCACGTTCGTAGCACACAGATGATTGCTGAGATAGCGACGGTTGATCTCGCTCCACTTCTCACCAAGCAGATGGCCGAAACCCATCGCGAGCACGGCTTCGGAGTTCCTCCGTGTTGCTTCCGCAAGCGCCGTCCGTTCAGACGCGATCTTCGCTGCCTCCTTCGCCGGCTGACGCGACTTCAGTTCCGCCAGAATCGTCAGGCCAACGAGCATCAGGGCACCGGCGAGAGCTGTCACACCGATCCATATATGGAACAAAAAGCACAGGCCCAGATAAAACGGCATCCAGGGAATATCGAACAAAGCCGTTGGTCCCGGCCCTGACAGAAAACCTCGAACGGAATCCAGATCGCGCACTGACTGAAGACCGTCTCCAGGCACCTGCATGCGCGACGGGAACAAAATGAGGGAATCGTAGACGGTTTCTCCGAAGCGCTCATCGACCGACAGGCCGACGCGCACCAGGAGCATCGAACGAACGAGTTCGAGGATTCCTTGAAACGCGTAGAGCGTGGCGGCAATGATGCCGAGGCCGACAAGGGTGGGCAGGCTGCGTCCGGGAATGACGCGATCATAGACCTGGAGCATAAAGAAGGAGCCGGTCAAGGCGAGTATGTTGACGAGCGCGCTGGTTGCGCCAATGCCGAGAAAGGCCATCTTCAGCGAGGAAAGCACCGCCACAAGGAAGACCTGCGGCGGCTGAGTGTCATTGTTGGACAAGTTATGTTCCCGCTCAGGTTGCCGCAGTGAAACGGAAGTCGTCCTGATGCAGATTCGCCAGAGCGACGTTCTTCAGCAGGATCGAGTTGTTCGCGTCATAGGTGATCAGCGTGTCTGTTCCAACTTGCGTTGCAGCTGCGAGCACCGATGCAAAGTCGGCAAACACATTCGACTTAAGGTCGATTATGTCGTCTGAAGCGGCACCAACTTGGAAATCCGATATGGTGTCTTTTCCGAAGTTTGCAGCGAACACAAATGTGTCGCTCCCCTGACCACCGGTGAGCATATCGTTGCCGCTGCCCCCATCCAATCTGTTATTGGCCGACGAGCCTCGCAACTCGTTGTTCCCGGATCCCGCGATTGCATTCTCGATGTTGAGAGCTTCCTCGAATGTGCCATCGCTGAAAATGACCCGATTTGCTGCGAGGTCGATAATGTGGTTTGCAGTGTAGTAAGTGAAATCCAGAGTATCGACGCCGTTGCCTCCGTCAAAAGTGTCGGCTCCAACATTGCCTATTAGCAGATCATCGCCGTCGCCGCCGAAATGGCTATCAGTGCCGTTGCCGCCATTAAGGACGTCATTCCCGGCGCCACCGGACAACGCGTCGTTACCATCCCGTCCTTCGAGCCGGTTGTTAGCAGACGATCCCTGCATCACATTGTTGCCTGCCCCGCCAATGGCGTTCTCGATGTTCAGGATCTGCTCGGTCGTTCCATCGCTGAATGTCACAAGCCCAGTGTCGAGATTGATACTATGGTTTGCAGTGTAGTAAGTGAAATCCAGAGTATCGACGCCGTTGCCTCCGTCAAAAGTGTCGGCTCCAACATTGCCTATCAGCAAATCATCGCCTTCGCCGCCAATGTGGGTATCATCGCCGCTTCCGCCGTCGAGAATGTCATTGCCAGCCTCACCATCAAGCGTGTCATTGCCGTCGCCGGCAGTGATCGTGTCATTGCCGGCGCCGGCAGTAATCACATCGGCAACATTGAAGCCGGTGATCGTGTCATTGCCGGAAGTGCCGGCGTAATTCACAAGCATCGCTCTGAGAACAGCTCTGGTCCATGTCGTGCCATTGGCGAAGGTGATCTTCTCGACACCCTGATAATAATAGTCGTCGAGATTGTTCTTCAGCAGCACCGAGCCGCCATCCCCGGCCCCTGCCGCGCTCTCGGCGATGACGATCGTCACGTCGTTGCCGTTGCGCACCAGGGTCACATCGG
>NZ_FMTM01000017.1 GCF_900099775.1 Rhizobium mongolense subsp. loessense
CTAAACGCCTAACCCGAAAGCCAAACGTCAAAAACCAGTGTAACTTCTCTTGATAAACGTGACCGCCAAAGTCTCTTTCCAGAAGTCTAAATTCCTTCAGACCCCGCAAGCTCCGCCGCCCACGTTTCTCTTTCTTCTCATCTTCAATTGTCAAATAACAGACCAGACAAATCCAGTCACAAGGCAAAAGCCGAAACCCAAAAGTCCCAGCCCCAATCAGCAATCCAGCCAATCCGGAAACCCAAGAGCGAAGGACATCGTCGCCAGCAGCGCCGCCGCCCTCGTTCAGTGACGCGGCTTATACGGCTAACCCTCAGACATAGTCAACAGGCCTTTTTGGAAAAAAATGAAATTTCTCTCATTCAGTTGATTTTAAAGCGAAATTCGCCTTGATGGTCCTTACGGCGCCCTCCAAGGCTCTGTTTTTATGCCCGCAGGTGGCCATTCCGGTTGAACGCCGGTAAAAATTACCTTCGGCCATGGTTCCGCCCTCACAAGATCACAATCGGGTGGTCTCAGAAGGACGCATGATTCACGCAGGTATGGGCGCCTAGATTGCGCCCTGCAGCGTGATTTGACTTCCATGCCCGAAATATGCACATCTTTCGGCCCAGCAGAGCAGCCCGAGTAAGCCCATGAAAGGACGCGGATAAACCTGCCATGATGACGGAGAAGATGATGATCCGCTCGTTGGGTAACGAGCCTCCGCTTCTCGCCGATGGCAGGCGCGCACCCGACAAGCGTGAGGTTTCTCTACGCTGGCTTTCGGGCACGTTCCTCACTGGCATCACATCGAGCGTGCTGATGGGTGTCGCGCTCTTTGCCGCCCTTGATGGCCGTCAGCAGCTTGCGATCCCCGCCGAGGCCTTTGCCAGCATCAATACCCATGAAGATAGCGCCGTTACCCGCGGTGGACGGCTGATCGCCCCCGCGATCGCCGCCAAACCTTCGGACCGGGCAATCATGGAAGTGTCGACGGTCGTCCATGACGGTGACAAGGAAATCGTCCGCCGCCAGCCCTTCTCGCATGTAAAGATGCGGCTCGCCGCCAATCACGTGGCGACCGAGGATTATCCGGATTTCGACGCGCTTGCGATCTTCGCGGCCGATGAGGCGCAGCCCGCACCGGCCGCGCGGACCGGCGCGATTTATGGCTCGGATGTTGAATCCGAGGTGAGCCTCAAGACCGTTCCCTTCCCAATCGGAAAGAGCGACTTTCAGGCGGCGCCAGGGATGACTCTGGATGAAGTCGAGGAGAATGTTCGCTCGAACGGTTCGGCGCTGACTGACGGGGCCACTCAAGTCGCGGCGCTCTACTACGTCGACCCTCAGCGCTTTTCGAACGAGGACAACGATGTAGATCTGACATCAGGCCTGTCGGCCCGTGTTCTCGAGCAGAACATGACGGTGTCCGCGCCGGAATCGATCACGCCGCAGACCGAGGAATTTGCCGACGACATCGTGCCGGCCCGGCAGGACGTCACCATCGTCAAGGCGCTGATGGATTCCGGCTATCCCGAGCCGCAGGCGAAGATGCTCTCTGCCAACCTCGCGCCGCCACTCGGCAGCGACGAGCTCGCCAAGGGCGACGTCCTGCGTGTCGGCATCATTCAGAAGGGCGAACAGGCCAAACTCATCCGCGCCAGCGTCTATCGTGGCACCCGTCATCTCGTCACGATCGCTCTCGATGACAAGAGCCGCTTCGTTGAGGCGAGTGAGCCGCCCAGGCTTGACGCGATCGCAACTGCCTTCGATGACAATTCGCTGTCGGTTCCCGCTGGCCAGAACCTGCCGCGCGTTTATGACGGCATTTATCGCGCCGCTCTTTCCTACGGCATGACCAAGGATATGACGGCGCTGATCATCAAGCTGCTCGCGGCAAATGTTGATTTCCAGGCGCAACTGAGGCCGACCGATTTCCTCGAGGCCTTTTTCTCCGTCGCCGATTCAAGCGGCCGCGCGACGCCGAATTCCGAACTGCTTTACGTCAATGCCCGTTTTGGCGATACGGTGACTCGCTTCTACCGCTTCCAGGATGTGGACGGAAACGTCGATTACTTCGATCAGGACGGCAAAAGCATCCGTCAGTTCTTGCTGCGCAACCCGGTGCCAAACGGCATTTTCAAGTCCGGTTTCGGCATGCGACGCCACCCGATCCTGGGTTTTGCCCGCATGCATACGGGCGTCGACTGGGCCGCTCCCCGCGGTACGCCGATCATCGCGACCGGCAATGGCACGGTCGAGAAGGCCGGCTGGGATTCCGGCGGCTATGGCAATCAGACGATCGTCCGTCATGCCAATGGATACGAGTCCTCCTACAACCACCAGAGCGCCATTGCCAAAGGCATCGTGCCTGGAGCCAAAGTTCGCCAGGGCCAGGTGATCGGCTGGGTCGGCACCACTGGCGAATCCACCGGACCGCATCTGCACTACGAGATGATCGTCAACGGCACCAAGGTCGATCCGCTCCGCATCCGCCTGCCGGGCGGCAAGTCGCTGGCCGGCGAAGCACTGGCTAAATTCCAGGACGAGCGCAAGCGCATCGATACCCTCCTGAATAACCAGCCGGTCGATCAGATCGCCAGCAAGTAGGCCAAATAAAAATGGCGGCCGGAGCCGCCATTTGCTTTCCCGGATGCCGGTCGTTACGCTGCTGCTTCACTGACGGCGGAATTGCGCGAGCGGAACAGCAAGCGGTCGGAGCCATTGGTGACCTTAACCGTCGATCCGTCCGGCACCTGGCCGGAGAGAATCTGCTCGGCGAGCGGATCCTGGACATACTTCTGGATCACCCGCTTCAATGGACGCGCGCCATAGACCGGATCGTAGCCTTTGTTGGCAAGCCAACTGCGGGCATCGTCATCGAGCTCGATCGTGATCTTGCGCTCGGCCAGCAACGCCACCAGCCGTTTCAGCTGGATATCGACAATCGCGCCCATCTCATCGCGCTTCAGGCGATGGAAGAGAATGATCTCGTCGACGCGGTTCAGGAATTCCGGCCGGAAATTGGCGCGCACGACCTCCATCACCTGCTCGCGAACCGTGTCGCTGTCCTGGCCCTCGCCCAGTTGGGTGAGGTATTCGGCACCGAGATTCGAGGTCATGATGATCATCGTATTGCGGAAGTCGACCGTGCGGCCCTGGCCGTCCGTCAGGCGCCCCTCATCCAGCACCTGCAGCAGGATGTTGAAGACGTCGTGATGCGCCTTCTCGATCTCGTCGAAGAGCACGACCTGATAGGGACGGCGGCGGACAGCTTCCGTCAATGCGCCGCCTTCCTCGTAGCCGACATAGCCGGGAGGGGCGCCGATCAGCCGGGCCACGGAGTGTTTTTCCATGTATTCCGACATGTCCATACGCACCATCGCCGTCTCGTCGTCGAACAGGAAGCGGGCGAGCGCCTTGGTAAGCTCCGTCTTGCCGACGCCGGTCGGGCCCAAGAAGATGAATGAGCCGATCGGCCGGTTGGGGTCCTGCAGCCCGGCGCGCGCGCGGCGAACGGCACGCGATACGGCTTGCACCGCATCGCCCTGGCCGATGACCGAAGTCGCCAGTTCGTCTTCCATCCTGAGCAGCTTCTCGCGTTCGCCTTCCAGCATCTTGTCGACGGGAATGCCGGTCCAGCGGGAAACAACATGGGCGACATTGTCCGGGGTCACGACCTCCTGCACCATGGCACTGCGGTCGCCATCCTGGCTTTCTGCATCGGCCAGTTGCTTCTCCAGCTCCGGAATGACGCCATAGGTCAATTCGCCGGCGCGCTGGAACTCACCCTTGCGCTGGGCGATTGCCAGTTCGTTGCGGGCGTCGTCGAGCTTCTTTTTGAGATCGGCGGCAAGACCGAGCTTCTGCTTTTCCGATTGCCAGCGGGCCGTCAGAGCGTTGGCCTTCTCCTCCAGGTCCGTCAATTCGGCATCAAGCCGCGTCAGACGGTCGGCGGAAGCCGCATCCGTTTCCTTCTTCAGCGCTTCGCGCTCGATTTTAAGCTGCATGATGCGGCGATCTAACTCGTCGAGCTCTTCGGGCTTCGAATCCACCTGCATGCGCAACCGCGCGGCCGCCTCGTCCATCAGGTCGATCGCCTTGTCGGGCAGGAAGCGATCGGTGATGTAGCGGTTCGACAGCGTCGCAGCCGCCACCAGCGACGAGTCCGAAATGCGAACCTTGTGGTGCTGCTCGTATTTTTCCTTGAGACCGCGAAGGATCGAGATCGTGTCCTCCACCGTCGGTTCATCGACCATGACGGGCTGGAAGCGGCGGGCGAGTGCTGCGTCCTTCTCGACATGCTTGCGGTACTCGTCGAGCGTCGTGGCACCGACGCAATGCAACTCGCCGCGCGCAAGCGCTGGCTTCAGCAGGTTGGAAGCGTCCATCGCTCCATCCGCCTTACCGGCGCCGACGAGCGTGTGCATTTCGTCGATGAAAAGGATGATCTCGCCGTTCTCCGACTGCACTTCGTTGAGCACAGCCTTCAGCCGTTCTTCGAATTCGCCGCGATACTTTGCACCTGCAATCAGCGCGCCCATGTCGAGCGCCATCAGCTTCTTGTCCTTGAGAGACTCTGGCACGTCGCCGTTGACGATGCGTAGTGCCAGTCCTTCGACGATTGCCGTCTTGCCGACGCCAGGCTCGCCGATCAGCACCGGGTTATTCTTGGTGCGGCGGGAGAGGACCTGGATTGTGCGGCGGATTTCGTCATCGCGGCCGATCACCGGATCGAGCTTGCCCTCGCGGGCCTCGCCGGTCAGATCGCGGGCGTATTTCTTCAGGGAATCGAAGCCTTGTTCCGCATTGGCGGAGTCGGCCGTGCGCCCTTTTCGAATATCGTTGATAACCTGATTGAGGCTCTGCGCCGTCACGCCAGCATTCTTCAGCGTTGCTGAGGTCGAAGCGGAAGTCTCGATCGCCAAGGCCTGGAGCAACCGCTCGACCGTGACGAAGCTGTCGCCGGCTTTCTTGGCGGCCTCTTCAGCCGTAGAAAAAACTCTAGCGAGCGGTTGAGCGAGATAAATGTTGCCGTTGCCGCCGGAAACCTTCGGCAGCTTTGCCAGCGCTGCATCGTTTGCAAGCCGCACGGCCTTGGCATCGCCGCCGGCGCGTTCGATCAGCGAAGCGGCCATGCCTTGATCGTCGTCAAGCAGGACCTTGAGGACGTGTTCCGGCGTGAATTGCTGGTGACCCTGCGCCAAGGCATAGGTCTGGGCGGACTGAACGAAACCGCGCACCCGCTCGGAATACTTTTCGATATTCATATTCTACCTCCATGGATCGCCCTGCCCTTATAAGGCACAGACCGATGATTGAGATTGAGCTCCCTCAAAAGGCGAGCCGTCGCTTCATCTTTTTGGACATTGAACGAAGCATTCGAGGACGAATATGGGATGGATTTTTGCGAGTTTAAAGAGCCCGGAACCACGAAACCCGGGCCGAAGAGTCCTCCGCGAAGTCGCGGCACGGCCTGATGGCACGAACGTTCAAGACCCGATTGTAGCGCTGCTGGTATGCCTAGCAGCTTCCTAAACAGCAGAGCGTTGATGACCTTGGAGCAAACGATTGCATTTCTGACCTTTTCAGTCGTCGGCGCCATCACGCCCGGCCCGAGCAACGTCATGATCATGGCGACCGGCCCACTCGTGGGTTTGACACGGGGCCTGCCATGCGTGTTCGGTGCTGCATTGGGAATGTCGTCGCTATTCTTCTGTGCGGGGCTCGGCCTTGCGCAGTTGTTTCTGCTTTATCCGCTTACGCTGGCGATCATGAATCTGATCGGCGCTGCCTTTTTGTTTTGGCTGGCCTGGAAAATCGCGACCGCGGCGGACGTGACGCAGGCGAAAGGCGACACGAAAGCCGTTTGCTTTCTGCAAGCGGCGGCGTTTCAATGGATGAATCCGAAGGGCTGGCTGGTTGCCGTGAGTGGGATTGCCGCCTACTCCGGCGCATCTCCAGGAAGCGCTTTCGGCTTGGCCGCAACCTTCGCAGTGCTATTTTTTTTGGCAGCCTTCCCGAGTGGTCTCGCCTGGTTAATAGCTGGCGCATTGATGCAGAAACTGCTTCAAGACGCGCGCATTGCGCGCGCCTTCAATATCGTGATGGCAATCGTACTCGCCGGCTCTGTCGCGACAATTTTCGTGTGAGCCGGAGACGGCAGCCTTATTCCGTAGCCGCTTCGACCAGAGCGGGTGCTTCGGCGGAAGCGGCCTCGCCCTCGCCTTCGGCACGGCGCGGACGGCGCGGGCGGTTGCTGGCGTTACGGCGGCGTGGCTGGCGTTCGCGCTGCTGGCTGCCTTCTTCCTCCATGGAGACTTCGGCCGGAATGCCTTCGATTTCCGGCTGAGGGCCGGTTCCGTCGTTGGTTTCCTGAGCCGGCGCCGGTAGAGAAGCGGGAGCTTCTGCGCGCTGTTCGCGACGATGCTGCTCGCGCGGCGGCTGAACGACGACGGCATCATCGCTGTCTACCGTATCCAGTTCGTCGCCATCGCGCTCGCCACCTTCGCGGTCGGTATATTCGTTCCGATCGTCGCGCTGGAAACGTTCCTGCATCTGCGTCTGGGCGGCCGCAATGATGCGGTAATAGTGCTCTGCGTGCTGCAGGTAGTTCTCCGCTATGACGCGGTCACCGGAGCTCTGGGCATCGCGGGCAAGCTGCGAATATTTTTCAGCAATATGCTGAGCCGTACCGCGGATCTTCACGTCGGGGCCGGAGCTGTCGTAGGTCCGCGTCAGCGGATTGCCACCCTTGCGGTTGAAATTATTGTTGTTATTTCCGCCGCCGTTATTGTTACTGCCACGCCCTCGACCGCGCTTGTTCTGCTGTCCTGGCCTCATAGATCGTTCACCTGAATTCTCTGTTTGTGTGGAGTTATGGCACCAACCGCCGTGGCCGGTAAACCGGCTCAGGGCCTTCGTGCCGCAAGCATAATGCGCCTTCGCGCCGACCTGCCGCTTGTTCTCAAGTCATATTGACTGATTCACGCATTGGGTCGTGTTCAACCTTTGAAACTCTCGTTTAAAAGAGTGGACCCCCGAGGCCGACCAAGTACCGAACGAATCGACGTTCCTTCTTGACTGCCCAACGCGTGAGCGCAACCTATATCGCTTCCCCGGGAAATCCAAGCCTTTTCTTCGCAATAGCAGTAATGTCCTGTTCAATGCTGCAATTTGTTGCTCAAGCGATGGGTGCGAACACGAGCACCCGGTCATTTTGGCCATAATCCTTTGCGGATCCGACGCATTTGAAACCTGCAGCCTCGAAGACCGCCGTTACGTGATTCCGCTGGTCGTAGCCGATTTCCAGTCCTATGACGCCGTTCGGCTGCATGAACCTCGCCGCATCCTTGGCTATCGCTTTGTATGCGTCAAGCCCATCGGGGCCACCATCCAGAGCCGCCGCCGGATCAAATTTCGTCACTTCAGGAGCGAGATTGTCAATGACATTGGAAGCAATATAGGGCGGATTTGAGACGATTGCGTGAAACGTACCGTGAATGTTTTGAAACCAACTTGATTGCACAGTCTCAAACCGTTCGTTCAATCCGTTTCTTGCAGCGTTTGTTTCAGCCGTCCTGAGGGCATCTGCGGATACATCGCTTCCGATACCCGACGCTTCCGGAAATTCGCTCAAAAGCGCAAGGCATATTGCCCCGGTTCCGGTTCCTAGATCAAGGATATGGAGATGTTCCTCCGTCTTTGCAAGGGTTCTTAAATAAGGAAGCATCGTATCGACGAGAACTTCCGTGTCTGGCCGCGGCTCCAACGTCTCGGCGGAAAGCGAAAGCGGTAGACCGTAAAACTCCCGCTCGCCGAGAATACGGTGGACCGGCTCATGCGCTAGCCGCCGTTCCACAGCCACCGGGATCAGCGCCGCTTTATCGGCAGCGACGGGCTCATTACCGCGTGAGAGCATTTCGGTCGAGGAGAACTTCAGCAATCCGGCAACGAGCAGCCTTGCATCCGTTGCGGGATCGGCGATACCGGCCTCGGTGAAGCGGCGGCGGACTTCGGCGAGAACTTCAGAAACCGTCGGCCGCGCTCCCGTCATTGCTGCTCGCCAAGTTGAGCCAGCTGGCTTGCCTGATAATCGGCAAGCAGGGCATCCACCACTTCATTGATCTCGCCTTCCATCATCCGGTCGAGCTTGTAGAGCGTCAGATTGATGCGATGATCGGTGATGCGGCCCTGCGGATAATTGTAGGTGCGTATCCGCTCCGAGCGGTCGCCGGAGCCGACCTGGCTCTTGCGATCGGCGGAACGTTCGCTATCGGCCCTTTGCCGTTCGGCATCATAGAGCCTCGAACGCAGTACCTGCATCGCCTTGGCGCGGTTCTGGTGCTGTGACTTTTCCGAACTGGTGACGACGATGCCCGTCGGCAGATGCGTGATACGCACCGCAGAATCCGTGGTGTTGACGTGCTGGCCGCCCGCGCCGGATGATCGCATCGTATCAATACGAATGTCTTCCGGCCGGATCTCAATGTCGATTTCTTCGGCTTCCGGCAGCACGGCGACCGTTGCTGCCGACGTATGAATGCGCCCACCCGCTTCCGTTTCGGGCACGCGCTGCACACGATGCACGCCAGACTCGAACTTCAGCTTGGCGAAGACGCCCTTGCCGGTGATCGTGGCGATAATTTCCTTGTAGCCACCAGCTTCCCCCTCGCTTGCAGAAAGGATTTCGACCTTCCAGCCGTTCGCCGCGGCGAAACGCTCATACATGCGAAAAAGATCGCCTGCGAAGAGTGCGGCCTCCGAGCCTCCCGTACCCGCGCGGATTTCAAGGATCGCGCTCTTTTCGTCTGCGGCATCCTTCGGCAGCAGCAGGATTTGGATTTCCTGCTCCAGCGCCTCGATGCGCGCCTTCACATCCGGCAATTCCTGCTCCGCGAGATCGCGCATCTCACGGTCGACGGACCTGTCTTCAAGCAACGCTTCGAGATCGGAAATCTCTGCTTCAGCCTTTTCATAGGCGCGGATCTTGGTGACGACGGGCTGCAGCTCGGAATATTCGGAGGCGAGCTTCACGTAGACGTCCGCCGACGGGCCGGCCGACATTCGCGCTTCGATTTCGCCGAAGCGGCGTTCCAGCTCGCGCATCTTTTCAACGGGAAGCTTCGCCACCCTTCACTCCGATTCTTCTAATAATCTGCTAAAGGGGAATATTGTGGCTCTCGGCGAAGTGGGCAAGCACCTCGCGCATCGGGGTCGTCGCGTGGATATCGTCCAACGCCTCGTTCATGACCTTCGCCAGCGCCGCGGCATCGAGACCAAGTAGCATTGCCTTCACTGGCCCGATCGAGGCCGGCGACATCGACACCGAGCGGAAGCCGAGACCAAGCAGCGCCATCGCCGAGATCGGCTTGCCGGCAAGCTCGCCGCACAATGTCACCGGCGTATTGTTGCGCTCACCGGCTCGCACGATGTCGCGCAAGAGCCTGAGGAACGGCTTGCCCAGCGTATCGAAGCGGTCGGAAACGCGCGCATTGCCGCGATCCACTGCCATAGCGAACTGGAAGAGGTCATTGGAGCCGACCGAGACGAAATCGACAGCCGCCATCAGTTCGTCGAGCTGCCAGAGGAGCGCCGGCACCTCCAGCATCGCACCGAACTGCAGCTTGCGCGGCAGGCCGTGGCCGAAGCGGGAGAGGTGCTGCACTTCCTTCTGCAGAAGCTCGCGAACCGCCGCGATCTCGGAAACCTCGGTCACCATCGGCACCATGAGCTTCAGCTCGGCCCCGGCCGCCGCCTTCAGCATGGCCCGAAGCTGCGTGCGCAAGAGCCCCGGACGGTCGAGCGATAAGCGAATGGCACGCCAGCCGAGTGCCGGATTCTCTTCCTCGTGGCCGCGGAAATAGGGGACAACCTTATCGCCGCCGATATCGAGCGTGCGGAAGGTAACGATGCGGCCTGCCGCCTGCTTCAGCACGTTGCGATAGAAGATTTCCTGCTCCTCGGCCTTCGGCATCGTGGAAGCGATCATGAACTGCAGCTCGGTGCGGAAGAGGCCAATACCTTCGGCACCCGATTCCGCAAGCTGCGGCAGATCGACCAGCAGCCCGGCATTCATCAGCAGCGAAATCCGCTGCCCGTCCCTCGTCAGCGGCTCAACGGAGCGCAGCGCCCGGAACTGCTCCTGCCGGCGCGCGCGGAACCGGACTTTCTCCTCGTAAGACCTCTGATGCTCCGGCAACGGCCTCAGATGCACATGGCCGCCGTCACCATCGATGATCACGGCATCGCCGTTTTCGGCAAGCGCGACAACGCCTGCCGCCTGGCCTATCACCGGAATGCCCATGGCACGAGCGACGATGACGACGTGACTGGTGACAGCACCTTCCTCGAGGACCAAGCCGCGCACATTGGCGCGCGGGTAGTCGAGCAGTTCGGCGGCACCCATGGCGCGCGCGAGGATGATTGCATCATTCGGGAAACCGTCACCTGACGTGTGGCCGGTGTAGCCTGTCAGTTGCCGCAAAAGGCGGTTCGCCAAGTCTTCGAAGTCATGCATGCGCTCGCGGAGATAGGGATCCGTCAAACGTATCATGCGCGCTTTGGTGTCGCTCTGGACTTTTTCGACCGCTGCTTCCGCGGTCAGGCCGTTACGGATCGCCTCTTCGAGCTTCCGCACCCAGCCTTGGTCATGTGCGAACATGCGGTAGGTTTCCAAAACCTCGCGATGCTCGCCCTCCATCGACACGTCGCGGCTCGAAAGCAAGTCGTCGATCGAAATCCGAAGCGAACCCATCGCCTCCGCCAGCCTGCGGATTTCCTTCTCCGAATCTTCGTTGAGAAGATTGGTGACGACGATGCGCGGCTCGTGCAGCACGACATAACCGAGCCCGATGCCTTCGTTATAGGTATCGCCGTTGATCGTGACGGAACGCGTCAGGTCAAGTTCGAGGCCCGGCTTCGTGATCTTCTTGAGCTCGCCGGTGGCGATCATCTCGGCGAGCACCATCGCCGTGGTCTCGAGCGCTTCTAGCTCTTCCTCGCGGTAGGTGCGGCTCGCCTTGTTCTGCACGACGAGAACGCCGAGCGAACGGCCGGTGCGTAGGATCGGCACACCGAGGAAGGAATGGTAGATTTCTTCGCCGGTTTCCGGGAGATAACGAAAAGCGGGATGCGACTGTGCGTCGGAGAGGTTGAGCGGCTGCGCCGAAGCGGCGATCGTCCCGACGAGGCCCTGCCCCATCTTCAATTGCGATAGGTGGACGGCTTCCTTCTTCAGGCCCTCAGTCGCATAAAGTTCGAGAACGCCGTCAGAGCGCAGCACGTAGACGGAGCAAACCTCCGCCACCATGTTGCTGGCGATCTGCCGAACGATCCGGTCGAGACGCTCCTGCGGCTCCAGCGGCTCCGCCATCAACTCGCGCAGCCGCTTGAGCAGCACGCGCGGACCGCCGGATAGGTCTCTCATGGCGTCTCAAGCTCCAAAAACAAAAGCAAAGTAACCCGGCAGACGCCGCGTAACTTCACAACTTAAATGCGGCAGGCCTGCTGGGAATCAATTCTTATCCAGACCGTAGCAGGAATGCAAAGTCCTGACAGCGAGTTCCGCATAAGGACCGTCGATCAGGATGGAAATCTTGATTTCCGAGGTCGTGATCGCCTTGATGTTGATGCCCTTCTCGGCAAGAGCCTTGAAAGCGGTGGCGGCAACACCGGCATGCGAACGCATGCCGATGCCGATGACCGAAACTTTGACCAAGCCCGATTCGTTCTGCACGACATCGTAGCCGATCTTCTCCTTGTTCTCGCCGAGCACCTTGATCGCCTTCTCGACGTCGCCCGAAGGCACAGTGAAGGTCATGTCGGTCTTTGAACCGTCCTCGGAAATGTTCTGGACGATCATGTCGACATTGATGTGGCTCTCGGCGAGGGGGCCGAAGATCGCGGCCGAAACGCCGGGCCGGTCGGCAAGACGGCGAAGCGAGATCTGAGCCTCATCCTTGGCATAGGCGATGCCGGTGACTACTTCTTGTTCCACGATTTCATCCTCGTCACAAATCAGCGTTCCGGGCGGATTCAACAAATCACCCATGCCCGGAGCATCGGGATCTTCGAAAGAGGAGCGCACGAAGGTACGGACCTTGTGCACCATGGCAAGCTCGACTGAGCGGACCTGCAGCACCTTGGCGCCCAGCGAGGCCATTTCGAGCATTTCCTCGAAGGCGATCTTCTTCAGTCGACGCGCCTGCGGCACGATGCGCGGATCGGTCGTATAGACACCGTCGACATCGGTATAGATATCGCAGCGATCGGCTTTGACAGCAGCTGCGATCGCCACCGCCGATGTATCCGAACCGCCGCGGCCAAGCGTCGCTATCCGATTGTCCGGCCCGAGACCCTGGAAGCCGGCGATGACGGCAACCTGACCCTCGCCCATGCGCTTGATGATGTCGGCACCGTCGATTTCAAGGATGCGGGCAGCGCCATGCGCATTGTCCGTGCGGATCGGGATCTGCCAGCCCTGCCAGGAGCGCGCATTGATGTCCATGGCATGCAGCGCGATCGCCAGCAACCCGGAGGTCACCTGCTCACCGGAAGCCACGACCGCGTCATACTCGCGCGCATCGTAGAAAGGTGAATTGGCACCGACCACCTTCGGCGTCCCCTGCACCCAGCCGACCAGCTCGTTAGTCTTGCCGGACATCGCCGACACTACCACCGCAACCTCGTGGCCGGCATCGACTTCACGTTTCACATGGCGGGCAACGTTCTTGATGCGGTCCAGATCAGCGACGGACGTTCCGCCGAATTTCATTACGATGCGTGCCATAAGCCTCTACCAGAGCAAACGCCGGGAGAGACGAAAGCCAGACCCGGCATGACGAAGCCCTGAAAAAAGCATGGCCGAAGGGTCGGATAAGGAGTCCGTGGAACCCTTCTAAGGCCTTGCACCCAAGGGCCCAAGTTGCGGCGTCTCTTAGCGAGTTTGAATGGGGGTGGCAAGGTGGCCGTCGACGGAAACGGAAAGACCCGAGGGGCAATCTCAGCCACCTTGAGGAAATCCGCTGATCGCGCACCGAATTCGGTGTAGGATGTTTTTCATGAGTGAGGCCCGGTCTTTATTCGCACAACTGCGCCAGTCGGCGCAGCCGAAAATCGTCGATGCCATGGAGCGGCTCGTCCACGACGCCCCCGACCGCAAGCTTTGCCGTGTCAATGCGCTTGCCTTCGCAGCCAGCGAGGGCCTCGACGAAGAGCAGGTGGTCAACGCCTTCCTGCATGCGTCCCGCCTCGGCATATTCGATCTGTCATGGAACGTGCTGTGTCCCGGCTGTGGCGGGGTACTCGACGCCAATACCTCGCTGAGGACCGTTCAGAGTGACGAGTATAACTGCGCACTTTGCGCGGCAGGCTACGAGCCGACGCTGGACGAGATGGTTGAAGTCACCTTCACTGTTAGTCCGCGGGTGCGCCGCATTGCCGCTCACAATCCGCACGAATTGCCGCCATTGGAATATTTCCGCCAGATCTATTGGAGTTCGGGTGTCGACCTGCCGGAGGAGGATTTTGAGGCGAGGGTCGACGAATTCGTGCTTGAATCCCTCGAACTGCCGTCAGGAGAGAAGGCCGTCATTTCCCTGCAGCTGCCTGCGGATTTCGTCATCATCTTCGAACCGGTCACCCATGCAGCGCAGTTCCTGGATATCAAAGGCGAGCCAACCAAGGAGCGGCAGAGCCTCTCGCTTGTATTCGATCGCGCACACCGGCATAGCGAGCCCCTTGAGCTGAGGCCGGGTCCGGTGCGCATTTCGGTGGAGAACCACACCGAAGTCCGCACCTTGCCTTCTGTTTGCATAGCGAATGAGGCCCTGCATGGTTTGCTCGGCCGCCGCCGTCCGTTCCTGACTGCCAAGCGCCTGCTCTCCAACCAAACCTTCCGCGACATCTACCGCACCGACACGATAGAAGTGGATCAGCGGTTGAAGATCACCAGTCTGACCTTCCTCTTCACCGATCTCCGCGGTTCGACCGAGCTTTACGAAAGGGTAGGCGACCTCGCGGCATTCGACCTCGTGAAAACGCATTTCAGCATTCTCAACGACATCGTTGGCGCGGAAGCGGGTGCTGTTGTGAAAACAATCGGCGATGCGGTGATGGCCACTTTCCCGACCCCCGACCGGGCGGTCATCGCGGCTATGCAAATGCGCGAGGCGATGCGCAAGCTCAACCATGAACGCGGCAGTGAAGATCTGCTTCTGAAGATCGGCATCCACGAAGGACCATGCATCGCCGTGAACCTGAACGAACGGCAGGATTACTTCGGGCAGACGGTGAACATCGCCTCGCGCGTCCAGCATCTGGCCACATCGCGCGAAATCTTCGCGACCGGCTCGGTGTTGGGCGACCCGCGCGCCTTCAGCCTTCTGACGGATCGCGGCCTCAATCCGATGTCGCAAAAAGTCACACTTCGCGGCATCACCCAAGAAATCAGCATCTTTGCGATTCCGTAAGCAACCTTCCTGGCCTTCGAAGACGGCTCAGCACTCATTGATTTTTGATGATGCTGATGGCGCCGCTCACCTCGAGGATAGCGAAGCGGATGTCCTTGACGCTTTCGACACCTTGTTGATTGCGCGCGGCCTCGAGCACGTCTTCCATCTGCAGCCTGCAGCCGCGCATGGCCTCCTGGTCTGCAACCCCATTCGCAATCAGAATGGTCGGAACACCGTCGATGACCTTGGCCGCAAGTGGTGACCAGCTCTTGAGATAGGAGAGCAGGATATCCGCAAGAAACAGGGTCAAGATCAGCACGATCGCATTGGTTATCGAAAAATCGTCGCCGAGCATCGCCTGCTGCGTCGTCTCGGAGACCACCAACAAGATCACGAGGTCGAACGGCGTCATCTGTGCGAGCGTCCGGCGGCCCGACAGGCGAATGATGACAAGGAGGGCAAAATAGATCGAAAGGCCGCGAATTACGCTTTCCATATCGAGTTCTCCTCACGGAAGGATCAAGACAAGCGGCGCCGAAACGTGATCGCCGATACCGAGACGAATGCGATGAAAGCCCGGCGACTGGGTGTGTAGGCGGAACCTGACATCGATCGGCATGCCTGGATCGCCGGTGAACTGATAGTGGATCAAGCCGGCTTTGGACGTTACCGCCTTTGGTGGCGGATCGATGCCCTCGACGAAGAAGCCCTTCAGAAACGCTGCATCGACTGTGAAGACGCAATCCACATCGCCGGGTCCGAATCGAACATGGATCTCGTCCGGCGCATTCCATCGCGAGATGGCTGGGTAGTCGACCGTTCCTTGCGGCGTTTCCACCGAGACGCGGGAAAGATATCCGCCCTTTCCCAACGCGCCGAAGAGGCAGCTCGCGAGGATAAGGCCGAAGACAAACCAGGCGGCGCGCTGAATGATCCAGACCCGCCGTTGAAAGTCCCGATGTTCAGTGACGCCGTCGGGCAAAAAGTCGCTGCCGGTCCTTTTGTTCGTCATCTGCGCCGCCTTTATCCGCCTGCGAGATAACGCCGCGGGCCGCAACGAGTTTCAAAAATTCAAGGAACCCAACCTATGCCGAGTTGAAAGGTCGGAGGTTCCAATGAAACAGAGGACCGCTCGGAAATTGGCGCCATATGTCGACATGCAGCGCCTATGCTGCAGGCGGCGAAACCGACGTGTGCGTGATGGCGACGACGATTGATCTCGGCTATCGCGTCATCCGTGTCGAAGATGCGTTCTGCAGCAACGACGACCAAACCTTTGATGCCTCGCTGGAACCTCTGAGAAATCGCCTCTCCGTTCAGCTCGAGGTGATTGCAACGGATGACTTTTTGCAGCAAGCACGTGGTTGATCGAGCATGCTTCACTATATCCGTTGAAACTAGAGCCGCATAAGAAAGCACGCACTCCTTCACGCCGGCAGAAGCCACGATGAGCAAGCCACTGGAAACCGCCACGCCACATCCGCTGGACCTTCCTGCAATGGAAATCGCAAGCGGCATCTGCCAGGGCCGGTTCGCCTCCGAAAACGTGGTGGCGGAATCGATCCGCCGCGCCAAGGCGGTGCGCGAAACGCTGAATCCGTTCACCGTCCTTCGTGAGGAGCAGGCGCTCGAAGCGGCCCGCGAGGCGGATCGCGCCGTCGCTCGCGGCGAAGCAACCGGCCCACTACACGGTGTACCGTTTGCCGCCAAGGACCTGACGCCGACCGCAGGCGATCTGACGACGCTGGGCTCATGGACAAAGGGCGACTGGGTGCCCGCCGAAACAGCGCTCTGCATCCGCCGTCTTCAAGCCGCGGGTGCCATTCTGATGGGAAAAACGACAACGCCGGAATTCGCCTTTGCGAGCTTCACCGAAAGCCCGCGCTGGGGCGTGACCCGCAACCCGTGGGATCCGGAGCGCACCTGCGGCGGCTCCTCTGGTGGGTCGGCAGTTGCGGTCGCGACCGGCGTCGTGCCCTTCGCGGAGGGCACGGATATGGGCGGCTCTGTGCGTATTCCCTCCGCATTCTGCGGCACGGTCGGTCTGAAACCGAGCCTCGGACGAATTCCGATGACGATCCTCCCAAGTGTTTTCGACAACATCTCGCATTTCGGTCCGCTCGCGCGCACGGTGGGAGACGCCGTCGCCTTCATGGAAGCGGCCTGCGGTCCGAGCGACGAGGACATTTCTTCGCTGCCGATCGGCTTCGTGTCACATGCGGCACGAGACAGCCAGCTGGAAGGCAAGCGTTTCGCACTCTCAATGGACCTCGGTTACTATCGTATCCAGCCCGAGGTCGAGCATGCGATACGTGCTGCTGTCGAGGAATTGCGCCGCGCCGGCGCCATCGTCGATGAAGTCCCGATGCATTGGACGCGGTCGGTTAACGATGAATGGTTCGATCTCTGGTGCGTCTTCATGTCTGGCTTCTTCGGCGAGACGATTACCGAATACCGGGAGAAAATGGATCCCGCCGTCGTAGCAATGATCGAGCGCGGCTTTTCAATGAATGCCACCGCTTACAAGCGCGTGGAACTGCTGCGCACCGCAATGTGGCGCGATATGGCAAAGCTCTTCGAGAGCTACGATGCCCTGCTCTGCCCCACCTGCGCCATTACCGCTCCGCTCGCCAGCGGAACTGACGACGACTATGTCGCGACCTGTCCGGACGGCCGTTTCGCCGGGCTCGACATGACCTGCCCTTTCAACATGCTGCCGCAACTGCCCGCGCTTTCACTGCCGGTCGGTCCCGCAGCAAATGGCATGCCGGTCGGGCTGCAGATCGTCGGACGCCGCTTTGCCGACGAAGACGTCCTGGCGATAGGTGCGGCACTCGAGGCGCGTCTAGCCGTTCCCCGTTTTCCCGCCTCTTGACTTATGCTGCTGATCGTCCGACTTCACTCACGACGAACGCAAGGAGCAGGGTCATGAGCGACGCGGCAAAAAGCACGATCGACCAGAGCGAGGTGGACCGCTTTTCCGCAATGGCAGCGGAATGGTGGAGCCCGACCGGCAAGTTCAGACCGCTGCACAAGTTCAACCCGGTGCGCCTCACCTATATCCGCGACAAGACAGCCGAAAACTTCGGCCGTGACCAGAAGAGTCCGCGTCCGCTGGAGGGCCTGCGCGTGCTTGACATCGGCTGCGGCGGCGGCCTGCTTTCGGAACCCGTCGCCCGCATGGGCGCAAGTGTTGTCGGTGCAGATCCCTCGGAGAAAAACATCGGCATTGCCTCGACACACGCGCAAGCGACTGGCGTCACAGTCGATTACCGCGCAGTCACCGCCGAACAGCTTGCGGAAGCCGGCGAGACCTTCGATATCGTGCTGAACATGGAAGTCGTCGAACATGTCGCCGACGTCGAATTCTTCATGACGACCTGCGCCAGAATGGTGCGCCCCGGCGGGCTGATGTTCGTCGCCACCATCAACCGCACGATGAAGGCCGCCGCACTTGCGATCTTCGCGGCCGAGAACATCCTGCGCTGGCTGCCGCGCGGCACCCATCAATATGAAAAGCTGGTGCGCCCTGAAGAGTTGGAAAAGCCGCTTGCGGCGAGCGGCATGACGATTATCGAGCGCACCGGCGTCTTCTTCAATCCGCTGTCGAACCAGTGGAACCTGTCCAAGGATATGGACGTGAACTACATGCTGCTGGCGAAGCGGCCCGAATAGCGATCAGTTCACGTCTTCGGGCAGCACCGGAAGCGCTGCAATTTCGATGCCTTCTTCGAGCAGCGCCTGGGCCTCGTCGGTCGTCGCCTGTCCGATGATGCCGCGGGCGTCCGCCTCGCCATAGTGAATCTTGCGAGCTTCTTCGGGAAACTGCGCGCCGACATCCTCGGCGTTCGCCTTGATGTGAGCGACAGCCGCCTTCAGCTTCTCAAAGGCGTCGCGGCGCGCGGTATCCATCGCCAGCGTCTTGATCTCGTCCTTCTTGCGGGCGGTCGAGACGGATGGCGCCATCAACGCCTTCGAGATGGATGTGGAATTACAGACCGGACAGGTGAGGTGACCGGACGCAACTTGCCGGTCGAAATCGGCACTTTGGGAAAACCATGCTTCGAATTCGTGGGCATTCTCGCAACTGAGGGAATAACGGATCAAGTGGCGACGCCTCCCACGACAGCCCCTGTTATTTTTTCGATCGAGAATTCACGGCCGTTCTTCAGATTCGGAATCTTGTCACGCGCGGCCTTGACCGCCGTTCGATCGATGTCCGCGACAATCACCGCCTCGCCGGTACCGCCGGCCGAGGCCAGCACCTTGCCCCAGGGATCGATGATCATCGAATGCCCGTAGGTCTCGCGGCCGTCCTCATGAAGCCCGGCCTGGGCCGCAGCAATGACGAAAACCCCGTTTTCGATGGCGCGGGCGCGAAGCAGGATTTCCCAATGCGCCTCACCCGTCTGCCTCGTGAATGCGGCAGGCACCGTCATGACTTCCGCCCCGGCAATCGCCTGGGCGCGGAAAAGCGCAGGAAACCGAACATCGTAGCAAATCGAAAAGCCCATTTCCGCAAATGGCAGCGACAAGACGCGCGCTTCCGAGCCCGGACGATAGGCGGCACTCTCCCGCCAGCTTTCGCCGTTATCGAGATCGACGTCGAACATATGGATCTTATCGTAGCGATTGAGGATTTTGCCTTGCGGGCCGAAGAGAAAGCCGCGATTGGCGATCTTGCCGTCGTCGAGTGCGATCGCCGTCGAGCCCACATGCAGGTAGATGCCGAGTTCGGCAGCGAGCGCGGATGCCGTTCTGACGATGATGTCGTCCGACTCGCCGCGCAACACCAGTTTCGCGCCAACCCTGTCGCGCTGCAGCATGCCGGTCATTTCCGGCGTCTGCACATAGATGGCGCCCTGGGCTGCTGCCTCACGCACCAAGTGCATCATCGAGGCTGCGTTCCTCGCGGGATCGACTCCGGAACACATCTGAACGGCAGCGGCCTTGAACGTCATCGGTCTTCCCTCAGGCTACCAGCATGGGATCGAGCCCGCCGGCCCGGTCCAACGCATAAAGATCATCGCATCCGCCAACATGCTGTCCGCCTATGAATATCTGCGGGAATGTCGTCCTGCCATTTGACTTGCCAATCATCTCCTGGCGAAGGTCCGGCGAAAAGGTCGCGTCGTGTTCGACATAATCGATCCCTTTCTCTTCGAGAAGAGATTTTGCGCGAGCGCAATAGCCGCAGAACTGCCGCGTATAGATGATGACTGGTGCCATATTTTACCTCCAGACGGATGCCGGTTTCTTTTTCTCATATAGGTTCCGAGAAAGCCCTTGCAAAGGTTAAACCGTGATGTCCTCGGCGCCGCCCGCCGAAGAACGCGGGTTGCGGGCAAGCTCTGCTTTGGAGACCGTGGACGAGGTCGCCGACGGCGTGATCGTGCGCGACGACTGAGCGAAGCCGGTCGAAGGGCATTGGTGATCGCCTCGGCGCTCAGTATTCCTGCACCGAGATCGTGCGAGAACGGCAGACCCAGCACTTGGCAACAAAGCCGCTCGATGAAGTGCATGCGGGACCAGCATTTCGGACATGATCCGCGGTGGCCAGCAGCAATAATGCCGCAGGCGGCGCGGACCGGTGGAAAGTGCCGATCGGCGAACATGGCAAAGGGCGCAAGAATCGCGTTAATCGCAGCGCCCCGGTCAATCGAAATTGATGAGCCCCATTTGCGAAGATTGGCGCTTGCCGCAGGAAAGGAAAATCCGCCTTGCCGCCCTTCGCGCGCAGGACTATGGACATGCGCATGGATATGATCTTCGACCGGGCCGCGATCGCTGCAAACCGCCGTCGCGCATTGAAAAACGCCGATCCGAAAGCTGCCTTTCTTCTGGATATCGCCGCCGCGGAACTTGCCGATCGGCTGGCCGTCGTCGAACGCCATTTCGAGACCGCCGTGGAACTGCACGGGATGACAGGAGCAGCGGCGCGGGCGGCAGTCGCAACAGGTAAGATCGGTGCAATGACCCGGGTCGAGGCGGAACAGGCATTTGCCGCGCCGAATGAAGTGCTGGCCATGGCGCCACTTGAAGACGTGCCGATCGAGCCGCAGTCGGCCAACCTCGTTCTTGCCCCGCTCTGTCTGCATCTCACCAACGACACGCCAGGCGTCTTCATCCAGATTCGCCGCGCTCTCAAGCCCGACGGCCTGTTTCTTGCGGCCATCCCCGGAGCAGGAACTCTCCAGGAACTCAGGGACGTTCTGCTTGCAACGGAAGCGGAGATGACCGGAGGCGCGAGCCCGCGCGTGATCCCGTTCGCCGACGTCCGCGATGTCGGCGGCCTCCTCCAGCGTGCCGGCTTCGCGCTGCCGGTAATCGACGTCGAGACCTATACCGTCCGCTACGATTCCCTCTTCGCGCTGATGAAAGACCTGCGCGCCATGGGCATGTCCAATCCGCTCGCCGCCCGCAGCCGCAAGCCGCCCACCCGCGCATTCTTTCTGCGCGCGGCAGAAATTTATGCCGCGCGCTACTCCGATCCGGACGGGCGTATCAGGGCGACATTCTCGATCATCTATGTTTCAGGATGGGCACCGCATGAAAGCCAGCAGAAGCCGTTGCAGCCGGGCTCGGCGAAAGCGCGGCTTGCCGATGCTCTGCGTGTGGAAGAGCACAAGTTGAAGCAGTGAATGGAGGCGAGCCAGTTGAACGCCTAGTGGTTGTCGAGGTTGTTGGACACCGTATTGAAGGTGTTTTGCAGGCCGTCGCCGAAGGTCGTCAGTCCGCCGACAAGGGCGGCTGAAATCAGGGCGGCCAGTAGACCGTACTCGACGGCGGTCGCGCCGCGAACATCTGCAAGGAAAGCTTTCAGAATACGCATGCGCCACCTTTCCCGCCAAGGCGGATATTCGATTTCCTCAGCAGCCGGCTCCTGAACCGTACCCCTGGACAACGCAGACCGAGCCGGGCGTCTCCTGCAGGACGCTACGTCGGATCGTGTAGCGCTTGCCGTTTTCCGTTCTCGGGATCGATCCAGTCGTAATCGTATCGAACTCGGCTGGAACACTAGCGAAAACGCTCGACTTGGACTTGTCGGCAAGCATCGGAGTAAGGATGAGCGTCAGCGCAACGACCGCGGTGCCGAAAAGCAAAGCGAGATTGAGCGCGCCCGTCCTGCGCGAAGCATTCGAGCTCTGTTCTTTTTCTCGGACAGCTTTCCAGAAATCGTCGTCCATGCGTCAAGCCTTTTACTCACACGCCACTTGCTTGAGTGAGGCCGATCTTTGGCAGAAGGTGATAAACGATCGATTAATAACTCTGGCCGAAACCGGCACTTTGCCGCAAGAAAGCGATAATTCGCTAAAGTAGATCCTGAAGCATAGGGATCAACGGCTCGTCGGCTGGCGGCATCGGATAATCCCTCAGAGCCATGGGTTTTACCCATTTCAAAGCCTGGCCCTCCCTGCCCTGGGGAATGCCCTCATAGCGGCGGCAAACATAAAGTGGCATTAGGAGGTGAAATGTGTCGTAGCTGTGGCTGGCAAATGTCAGCGGCGCGAGGCAGGCAACCTTAGTCTTGACGCCAAGTTCTTCCTCGAGTTCGCGCACCAAGGTCTCCTCTGGAGTCTCGCCAGGTTCGACCTTGCCGCCGGGAAACTCCCACAGGCCTGCGAGCGACTTTCCCTCAGGCCGCTGCGCCAGAAGGATACGGCCGTCGGAATCGATCAGCGCGCAGGCGGCAACCAACAGAATATTCTTGCCGGCTTCACTCATCGCGCCTGTTCCCGGCGCCAGTAGCTGTAGCGGTAAGCTTCGCGGAAACCGAGACGGTCATAGAGCGTCAGAGCCGGCACGTTTGCAGCCTTGACCTGCAGCCAGGCCGAGCGGGCGCTGCGCATGCGCGCCCAGCGAAGGGCAGAGGTCAGGATTTCGAGGCCGAGACCCTCCCGCCGCCGCTTCTTAGCCACCGAAAGCGACATGATGCCGGCAAGATCGTTGTCCTGAACGCAAAGCACGGTTGCAAGCGGGCCGGTTTCCGGGTCCTCGATCATGAAGAGACCGCACGGCGGTCCGATCGCGTTAATGATCTCCGCAAGCGCCGGCTTCAGCTTCGGGGAGACTTGATCCGTCGCGAGATTGGCATCGACGAAGCGGCCGATGTCATGGGTCGGCAGGTGATCGAGCGTGTCCGGCAGTTCGGCATGCGCCAGGTCGCAGGTCATGACGATTGTCTCGTCGAAATGCGTCCATCGATGCTCTTTGACGAGATCGATTAGAACCGGCGACGCAAGCGGTGTCTGGCGAAGGACGGCCGGCCGGCCGTAAGCCTCGAATTTGCGACTGGCCTTCTCCAGCCGGATTTCGACGTCGCGATGATCGGAAGGGTCGAGCGGCACGATGGAATTCAGCCGGTTCGACGGATGGCCCGCCGTCAGCCGCACCTGCCAGCTGCCGTCATATTGCACGGAAGAAGCCGGCCACGCCCGGAAACCGACAGCTTCCAGCCTGCGTACGAGCGGCAAATTTGCCTTTTGGGACAATGTTTCAGTCAATGAACGATCAGCTCCGGTAGTCACCGTTGATCGCCACATACTCTTTTGTGAGGTCGCAGGTCCAGACCGTAGCCGCACCCGCGCCGAGCCCAATATCGACTTTAATCGGAATATCCTGCTTCTTCATCACATTCGAGGCGGCTTCCTCCGAGTAATCAGGGTCGCGCTCACCGTTAACCGCGACACGTACATCGCCGAACCAGATGGCGAGTCGATCGCGATCGGCCATCTCGCCGGCCTTGCCGACGGCCATCACGATGCGGCCCCAATTAGCGTCTTCGCCGGCGGCAGCCGTCTTCACCAGGGGCGAATTCGCGATCGAAAGTGCAATGCGCTTGGCAGCCGCATCGCTCTCTGCGCCGGTCACGTTGATTTCGAGCATCTTGGTGGCGCCTTCGCCATCACGGCAAACTTGCAGCGACAAATCCTTCAACACTTCATTGAGCGCCGCGCGGAAGGCGGCAAGGCGCTGATCGTCGGCGCGATCGATGCGGACCTGACCGTCCTCGGCGGCGGCAGCCGTCGCAAACAGCATCAGCGTATCGGAGGTGGACGTATCGCTATCCACCGTCATCGAATTGAAGGTCGGGCCGACGCCGTCCGAAAGCAGTGCCTGCAGGGCGGCCGGCGCGATATCGGCATCCGTCACGACGAAGGAGAGCATGGTCGCCATGTCGGGTGCGATCATGCCGGCGCCCTTGGCAATGCCGTTGATCGTCACTTTCACGCCGCCGATTTCGGCACTGCGGGTCGAAACCTTCGGATAGGTGTCCGTGGTCATGATCGCCTTGGCGGCTTCGAACCAGAAATCGCCAGTCGCCTCGGCATGCATCCTGTCGAGAACACCTGCGAATTTCATCGCATCCAGCGGCTCGCCGATCACCCCGGTCGACGCCAGATAGACTTCATTCTCGGCGCAGCCGACGGCAGCTGCAGCCGACTTTGCCGTCAAGGCGGTCGCCTGGCGTCCCTTCAGGCCGGTGAAGGCATTGGCGTTGCCAGAGTTGACAACGACGGCGCGCGCCAGGCCGTGCGGCAGATTGCCACGGCAGAAGTCGACGGGCGCCGACGGGCACTTCGATCGCGTGAAAACCCCCGCAACAGCGGCCGGCCTGTCGAAGACCATCATCAGCACGTCGGTCCGGTTCTTATACTTGATGCCTGCGGAAGCGGTCGCCATGCGCACGCCGCGCAGCGCCGGCATCGTGGCAAAGGTTTTCGGAGCGAGCGGAGAAACGGAACCGGACATGAGGATCGACCTAGCTATAGGCATTTCCAGGCGACTTGGAAAACGGTTCGCCGTCAGGAAATGCGACAACAGAGGATAGTGAAGGGCCCGGAAGAACCGGGCCCTGGATGGAAATTACTGCTGCGGCTGCGTGGCTGGCGCCTGCTGCTTGTTTGCGTCGTCGTAACCCTTGCGGAGCGTTTCGTCCATGATATCGACCTTGGACGTTTCCTTCGCCTTGGCGAGGAGTGCAAGGTACTTATCGCGCATGACAAGCTGACGAACCTGGTCCTTGACCTGATCAAGCGGCGGCGGCGGAGCGTCGCGCTTGTCCTCGACCTTGATGACATGGAAGCCGAAATCGGTCTTCACGGGCGTCTTGGAATAGGTGCCCTTTTCGAGAGAGAAGGCTGCGTCCTCGAATTCCTTGACCATGCGACCCTTGGTAAAGTAGCCGAGATCGCCACCGTCAGCCTTGTTCGGATCGGTGGACTTTTCCTTGGCAAGTTCTGCAAAGTCCTTGCCGCCATCCAGCTGCTTGATGACATCCTTGGCCTCTTCCTCGGTTTTCACGAGGATGTGGCGAGCATGAACTTCTTCCTGCTTGGGAAGGGCTGCAACTTCCTTGTCGTAGCGCGCCTTCACTTCATCGTCGGTAACGGTATCGACGACATGCTTCTTGAAATAGGCATTGTGGAGTTCGCGATCCGAGAGGTACTGTATGCGCTTCTTGAATTCGCTGGTCTGATCGAGCTTCTCGGCAGCGGCATCGCCGGCGAGCAGCTTCACGTCGATCGCGGCCGAAAGCGCCGCAACCTTCTTCTGATCGTCCGGGAGCTGGGCGAGCTGGGGATCGAGGTTGGCGACGGCCAGATCGAGTTCCGACTGATGAATCTCAAGGTCGCCGACCTTGGCAACGACTGCATCCGGCTTGTCTTCCGCATAGACCGGCGCCTGAAGCGCAACAAAAGTTGCAAGCGCCATCACGGCGAGTTTGTTGTAGCTCAACATCAAATAACCTTTCAGAGTTACATCACCGGTTTCAGCATTCGTGAATCCAGCCCAAAACAGCCATCAACACTGGAATGTGGCCTTTCTATATCAGCCAAATCCGTTGACATCATTCGACCCCCCTCTTATCTGTCACGCAACCTCGCGTCCAGAAAAGTTTCCTGGCGTTTCGAGACGTGTGCCTGATTTTCGGCTGGGTGTGCGTATAAGAAAAGCCGGGGAAGAATATTGAGAAAGGACCAGTCATATGGTCAGCTTCGGCGGTATCGCCCGCAAAATATTTGGCTCTGCCAATGATCGCCGCGTGCGGTCCTTCCAGCCGAAAGTCGCCGCCATCAACTCGATCGAAGAGAAGACGAGGGCCTTGAGCGACGAACAGCTCGCCGCCCAGACGGTGGAATTCCGCAAGATGCTGGCGAACGGGAAGACGCTCGACGACATCCTCGTTCCGGCATTCGCCGTCGTGCGGGAAGCCTCGCGCCGCGTACTCGGCCTGCGGCCTTTTGACGTACAGCTTGTCGGCGGCATGATCCTGCATTCGAACGCCATAGCCGAAATGAAGACCGGTGAAGGTAAGACGCTGGTTGCGACGCTTCCGGTTTACCTGAATGCGCTTTCCGGCAAGGGTGTCCACGTCGTTACCGTCAACGACTATCTTGCCCGCCGCGACGCTGCCAACATGGGCCGTATCTACAACTTCCTCGGGCTCACCACAGGCGTCATCGTCCATGGATTGTCGGATGAGGAGCGCGCTGCCGCTTACAATTGCGACATCACCTACGCCACGAACAACGAACTCGGCTTCGATTATCTTCGCGACAATATGAAGTATGAGAAGGGCCAGATGGTCCAGCGCGGCCACAACTTCGCGATCGTCGACGAAGTGGACTCGATCCTGGTTGACGAGGCACGCACGCCGCTGATCATCTCAGGTCCGCTCGACGACCGCTCCGATCTCTATAACACGATCGACGCTTTCATTCCGCTCTTGTCGGGAGAAGATTACGAAATCGACGAGAAGCAACGTTCGGCGAACTTTTCTGAAGTTGGTACTGAAAAGCTCGAAGGTCTCCTAAAGCAGGCCGGCCTCCTGAAAGGCAGCGCGCTCTACGACATAGAAAACGTCGCGATCGTCCATCACATCAACAATGCGCTGAAGGCCCATAAACTCTTCCAGCGCGACAAGGACTACATCGTGCGCAATGGTGAAATCGTCATCATCGACGAATTCACTGGCCGCATGATGCCGGGCCGCCGCTATTCGGAGGGCCAGCACCAAGCGCTGGAAGCCAAGGAAAAGGTGCAGATCCAGCCGGAAAACCAGACGCTGGCACAGATCACCTTCCAGAACTATTTCCGCATGTACGGAAAGCTCGCCGGGATGACCGGTACGGCGCAGACTGAAGCGGAAGAATTCGGCAACATCTACGGCCTCGATGTAATCGAAGTGCCGACCAACCTGCCGATCCAGCGTATCGACGAAGACGACGAGGTCTACCGGACCTTCGAGGAGAAGTACAAAGCGATCATCGCCGAGATCGCAGACGCCCAGAAGCGCGGCCAGCCGGTGCTCGTCGGCACGACCTCCATCGAGAAATCCGAACTTCTGGCTGAGCTGATGCGCAAGCAGGGCTTCAAGGACTTCCAGGTCCTGAACGCCCGCTATCACGAGCAGGAAGCGTATATCGTTGCGCAAGCAGGCGTGCCGGGCGCGGTCACGATCGCCACCAACATGGCGGGCCGCGGTACCGACATCCAGCTCGGCGGCAACCTCGACATGCGCATCGAACGCGAGCTTGGCGAGGTCGAGCCTGGCCCGGAACGCGACGTGAAGATTGCAGCGATCGCCGAGGAGATCCAGAAACTCAAGGAGCAGGCGATCGCCGCCGGCGGTCTCTACGTCATCGCGACGGAACGCCATGAAAGTCGCCGCATCGACAATCAGCTCCGTGGCCGTTCCGGCCGTCAGGGCGACCCGGGCCGCTCCAAGTTCTATCTGTCGCTTCAGGACGACCTGATGCGCATCTTCGGCTCTGATCGCATGGACGGGATGCTCCAGAAGCTTGGTCTCAAGGAAGGCGAGGCAATTGTCCATCCCTGGATCAACAAAGCTCTGGAGCGCGCCCAGAAGAAGGTCGAGGCCCGCAACTTCGATATCCGCAAGAACCTCCTGAAATACGACGACGTGTTGAACGATCAGCGCAAGGTGATCTTCGAACAGCGCCTGGAACTGATGGAAGCTTCGAACATCTCCGAGACCGTTTCGGATATGCGCCGCGAAGTCATCGAGGACCTCGTCGAGAAGCATATTCCCGAGCGCGCCTATGCCGAGCAATGGGACGCTACCGGATTGAAGGAGCAGGTTGCCGCGCTTCTCAACCTCGATCTGCCAATCGAGGACTGGGTGAAAGAAGAAGGCATTGGTGAAGACGATATCCGCGAACGTCTGACGGAAGCTGCCAACGGGGCCTTCACCGAAAAAGCAGAGCGTTTTGGCCCGGATATCATGCATTATGTCGAGCGTTCGATCGTGATGCAGACGTTGGACCATCTTTGGCGCGAGCACATCGTCAACCTCGATCACCTGCGCTCCGTCATCGGCTTCCGCGGCTATGCCCAGCGCGATCCGCTGCAGGAATACAAATCCGAAGCCTTTGAGCTCTTCCAGACGCTGCTGAACAGCTTGCGCGAGGCTGTGACGGCGCAGTTGATGCGCGTCGAATTGGTGCAGCAGGCGCCCGCCGAGCCGGAACTGCCGGTCATGCAAGCCCAGCACTTGGACCCCGACACGGGCGAGAATGATTTCGCGCCGATCTACCAGGCATCCGAAGTGATCATCTCGCCGGAAAACCGGGATCCGAACAACCCGGCTACCTGGGGCAAGGTCGGCCGCAACGAGCCGTGCCCCTGCGGTTCTGGCAAGAAATTCAAGCACTGCCACGGTGCATTTGCCGAAGCCTAAGCGAGGGCAGGCAGTTCAAGAATGCCGCCTTCGGGCGGCATTTCTTTTGTGCGAAACGAACTGGCGGCTAAGGATAATGTGCTCGCCACAACCGTTTCTTAATCCTGATCTGACAAGACTTCTGACACGATTTGCCTGAGTTCAGAGTGTTGCGTGTTCGTAATGGCGGTCATTGAAACAGCGGAAAGACTGCTGCCTGCGGGCCTGCGTCCAGCGGGAAGCCGCCTGCTGCGCATGCTTGCCGCAGTTTTGACCGGGCACGGCGACAAGGCGACTGCACAGCGGATGGCACTTACCGCCTTTTCGATCCGCATAGTGAGCGCCGCCCTCGCCTTCATTTCCCAGATCATCCTCGCGCGTCTCATGGGCGAATATGAATACGGGATTTTCGTGTTTGTCTGGGTTCTGATTGTCCTGTTCGGCGATCTCTCCTGCCTCGGCTTTCATACCGCGATCGTTCGTTTCCTGCCGCAATACAAGGCTGCAGGTGCCGTCGAGGAAATTCGCGGCCTGACGGGAACGGCTCGCACCTTCGCCATGCTTTCCGGAACGCTGGTGATGGCTGCCGGTATGGCGGGACTCCATTTCCTGGGCGACAGGATTGAGTCCTACTATCTCATTCCTGTCTTCCTTGGCCTTCTTGCCATGCCGATGATCGCGCTCGGCGACATTCTGGAAGGCACCTCGCGTGCCAATCACTGGCCGGTCATGGCACTGAGCCCGGTCTACATCATCCGGCCTGTCCTCATCATCCTCTTCATGCTGGCAGCGATCGGAGCCGGTGCGGAACATTCTGCCATCACCGCCATGAAAGCCGCGCTGGCCGCAACCTATGTCACCGCCATCGGCCAATACATCGCGACACTCCTGCGCCTGCGCCGCCACTACAGCGAGGGACCGCGCAGGGTCGATTTCCTCAACTGGCTGAACATCGCCTTCCCGATTTTCCTGGTCGAAGGCGTGAGCTTCCTCTTGACCAATTCGGATGTGGTTGTCGTCGGCATCTTCCTCGAGCCGCATGACGTGGCGATCTATTTTGCCGCCGCAAAGACGATGGCGCTGGTGCATTTCATCATGTTCTCGGTAAAGGCAGCATCCGGTCCACGCTTCTCCAGCCTCATCGCGGAAGGCACCCGCGAGCAGCTTGCCGCAGCAGCAATCGACGCTGCGCGCTGGACCTTCTGGCCGGCGCTGACCCTCGGGCTCGCAGTCGTTGCAGCCGGTCATTTGCTGCTGTCGCTTTTCGGCGGAGCCTTTACGGCGGGTTATGTTCTGATGGCGATCCTGCTTGCGGGCATCCTCGCCAAGGCCCTCGTCGGTCCGGCCGAAACGCTGCTGATGATGGCCGGAAAGCAGAACCTCTGCGTCGCCCTTTATGCGGCGGCTCTCACGGCAAACGTCTCTTTGAATATCGCTCTGATCCCGCACCTTGGCACTGTCGGCACTGCGATCGCGACGGCATCGGCAATGGGTGTGGAAGCGATCCTGCTGCACATCGCCGTGCGCCGGGCGCTCGGCATTGTCCTTTTTGCATTCAGCCGCCCGCCGGCAACGATAGAAACGAGAACCTGACAATGGTGCGTGTCCCCCCCGTCACCGAAAGCACGGATACCAATGCCAATCGCATGGTTCACGAGCTTGCCTCGATAAACTTCGACTTGCCGCAGGCCGAAGCGCGCATCGAGATCGGGCGCCCGGGTCGGGAGCTCTGCCTCTATCCCGGCAGGCTCGGCTATGAATTGCAGGACGAACTGGACTTCCTTTCGAACCGTGCGATGGAGCCGAATGTTTTCTTCACCGGCCGCTTCCTCGCGCCCGCCATGCCGCGGCTTGAAGACCGGCAAGTGAATTTCGCGCTGATCCGCGACGAGGACGGCCGGCGCAGCCGCTTGCGTTTCCTGATGCCGTTCTCTGTCGAAAGACCCGGCTTTGCCGTCGGACCCTCGATCATCCGCGCATGGTCGAACAGCTTCGCGCCTCTTGGCACCCCCCTGGTGGATGCAGAAGATGCGGCTGAGACGCTGGACAATCTTTTTGAGGGCTTGACGGAGCGCGATCTGAACCTTCCCGCAACGCTGGTGCTGCCGGATATTCGCCTGAACGGCATCTTTGCTCGCATGGCAAAGGCAGTCGCGCTGGGCCGCAACCTGCCGGTCACGGTCACCAATCCATCCCAGCGGCCGATGCTGCAGAGCGAGGACGACGCTATGGCCTATCTTAGCCGTACCATCTCTTCTTCGCATAAAAGGGAAATGCGCCGTCAATGGCGGCAGCTCGAAGAGCTCGGAACAGCTGTCTATGTCGTCGTGCGCCAGCCCCGCGATATTCATGCGCGGTTTGAGGAATTCTTGGCAATGGAAGCCGGCGGCTGGAAAGGCAAGAGACGAAGCGCGCTGGCAACCGACCGCTACCACACGGCCTTCGCCCGCGAAGCCGTCTCGAACCTCGCAGCGATCGACGCCGTGCGTATTCACACGATCGACCTGAACGGCAAGGCAATTGCGGCAACAGTCGTGCTGATGATGGGCGGTGAAGCCTATACTTGGAAGACGGCCTACGACGAGGCCTATGCCCGCTATTCTCCGGGCAAGCTTCTGATGGCCGAACTGACGGAGTGGCATCTCGACGATGCGAATATCGTGCGTTCCGATTCCTGTGCGGTGCCGGACCATCCGATCATGAGCCGCTTCTGGCAGGAGCGCGAGGAAATGGGAACCCTGGTGATCGGCCTGAAACAGAACGGCGACCGCGATGTCCGGCAGGCCGCCGCTCAGTTGCATATGTATCGCAGCACTCGCAATATGGCGAAGATGCTCCGCGAGAAGATCATATCGCTCACACGGCGCGGTTAGGCCCCTCGCCTGCCGCCTTTTCGCGCAGAAGTCTGCGGATGACCTTGCCTGTCGTCGTCAACGGCAGCGCATCCACGAATTCTACCTCGCGCGGATATTCGTGCATCGAAAGCCGCATCTTCACCCAATCGCGGATTTCAGCGCCGAGCGCATCACTGGGCGTGCGGCCAGGTGAAAGCACGATATAGGCCTTGACGATCTCGGTGCGCACCGGATCCGGTTTGCCGACGACGGCAGCGAGCTGCACGGCCGGGTGACCGCACAGACAATCCTCGATTTCGGCAGGACCAATGCGATAGCCTGACGAGGTAATGACGTCATCATCCCGGCCCTCGAATGTGACGTAACCCTCTTCATCCTGATGACCGAGATCGCCGGTTAGCAGCCAGCCTTTGATGAACTTCTTCCTGGTTGCCTCGCCGTCGTTCCAATAGCCGAGGAACATAACCGGATCGGGCGCCTTGATAGCGATCTGGCCCGTCTCGCCGGGGGACACTTCATCGCCGCTCTCGCCGACAATAGCAACCCGATGACCGGGAACCGCGCGGCCGATCGCGCCTGCCTTCGTGACACCGTAGCCTGCGCTCGAGGAGAGTACGAAATTGCATTCCGTCTGGCCATAAAACTCATTGACGGTGATGCCGAACGCCTGGCGCGCCCACTCATAGGTTTCGCGACCGAGCGATTCACCGGCGGAGCCGATAGTACGCAGATTGAGATCGTATTTCGCGCGGGGATCACTGATCGATTTCAGCAGACGGAGCGCTGTCGGCGGAATGAAGGCATTGCGCACCTTCATCTCGGCCATGATGCGATAAGCCATATCGGCGTCGAACTTCTGCGCCGGAGAGGAAACGACAGGAACGCCAAGCAGGAGGCTTGGCAGCAGCGCATTCAGCAGCCCGCCCGCCCAAGCCCAGTCGGACGGCGTCCAGACCTTGTCGCCGGGCTGGGCAAAACCTTCATGCGCGAATTGCATACCGGGAATGTGGCCCGCCAGAACGCGATGGCCATGCAACGCGCCCTTCGGCGGCCCCGTCGTGCCTGATGTGAAGATCATCAACGCCGGATCCTCGGGGCTGGTCGTAGCAACGTCGAAAAGCGGCGGATGCGCCTCGACGAGCGCTCCGAAAGAAAACGCTTCGTCGCCGTCGATGGTGATGACCGTGTTGAGTTCCGGCAGGTTTTCGCGAATCTGGTTCACCCGCTCCAGTCCGAACGAGTTGGTGACGATCGCAGCCGCGCCTGACGTTCTCAGCCGGTATTCCAGTGCCTCGACGCCAAAGAGCAGCGCGAGCGGCAGCGCAATCGCTCCGATCTTGTAGATAGCCACATGGGCGATCGCCGTCTCGAAACATTGCGGCAGAAGCAACGCGACGCGATCACCACGGCGAATGCCGAGCGAGGTCAATGCATTGGCAAAAGACGACGAGCGAGCCGCCAGTGCGCCGTAGGTCATCGACAAATGACGGCCGTCCGGGCTGAAATGCTCGAGGCAGATGCGTTCCGGTGCCTGCGCCGCCCATTCATCGCTGACGGCACGCCCGATATTGAAGTCTTCGGGAATCTCCCACGAAAAATCGCGATAAAGACCATCATAGCGATCGCGGGCAGGAAGTTTCATACTCGAAATCCAGTGAATGCTGCACCAGCTAACACCTTGCGGCGATCGAGTGCAAGTTCGCTCGATTGCGTGTTTCAAAGCTCCACTCCATGATCGCACGGATGTCCCTGGAATATTCTTTCGCCGGGATTGCTGACATTCTCACCGATTGCGCCCTACATCACCCCGAGGTGTCTCGGGGGATTGAGATTCATTCACGGAGTCAGTTCATGGACTATGTCAAATTCGGAGGCACTGGCCTCGAAGTTTCGAAGATCTGCCTCGGCTGCATGACCTTTGGCGATCCGGGCCGCGGCAACCACGCCTGGACGCTCGGCGAGGAGGAAAGCCGCGCGATCATCAGGCAGGCACTCGATCTTGGCATCAATTTCCTGGACACGGCGAATACCTATTCCGACGGCTCGTCGGAGGAAATCGTCGGACGGGCAATCAAGGACTTGAAGCGCGAGGATATCGTACTCGCGACGAAGGTCTTCAACCGCATGCGCCCCGGTCCGAACGGCGCTGGTCTTTCCCGCAAGGCGATCTTCGACGAGATCGACAATAGCCTGCGCCGGCTCGGCACGGATTACGTCGACCTCTTCCAGATCCATCGCTTCGACTACACGACCCCGATCGAGGAAACGCTGGAGGCGCTGCACGACGTCGTGAAGGCCGGCAAGGCGCGCTATATCGGCGCCTCGTCCATGTACGCTTGGCAATTCGCAAAGATGCTCTACACCTCGAGGCTGAACGGCTGGACTCAATTCGTGAGCATGCAGGACCATGTCAACCTTCTCTATCGCGAGGAGGAGCGCGAGATGTTGCCTTTCTGCGAGGATCAGAAGATCGCTGTCATTCCGTGGAGCCCGCTTGCCCGCGGCCGCCTGGCGCGCGACTGGGACGAAAAGACCGCCCGTACGGAAACGGATGAATTCGGCAAGACGCTCTACAGGCAGGCCGAAGACGCCGACCGCAAAATCATCGACACGGTCGGCCGATTGGCGAAGACACATCACGTCTCCCGAGCCCAGATCGCCACTGCCTGGATCTTGCAGAAGAGCGCGGTGACCGCACCGATCATTGGGGCATCAAAGCCGCACCATCTTTCGGACGCCGTTGGGGCATTGGCTGTCAAGCTCAACGCCGAGGATGTCGCCGCACTCGAAGAGCCTTATGTTCCGCATCACGTGGAAGGCTTCAAATAAAGCAGACACATGCCGACGGGCACTCAGGCGCCGACAAATTTTGCCGGTGCCAGCTTCTCGCGCATCGTCGAAAGGAACTGACCGGCCAACTCGCGATTTTCGACCGCGCGCGCCAGACTGACGGCTCCCATCATTGATGAGAGCGTCGTAAAGCCATTCTTGCGGCGCTCTTCGGGCGTCTCACCCGGAACGATCTCGGCAAGGATATCGACAAGCGTGGAAAGCCCGTCGTTGAATGTTTCCCGCACCGCACCGCTGCTGCGGCTCACCTCTTCCATCAGCGCCACGAAGACACAGCTCGAGCCTGGATTGTCGACGGAACACCAGGAAACATAGTGGTCGAGGAGGGCTTCCAGCGGGCGATCCGGTGCGTCGGCGATGAGCGCCTTCCATCGCACCTCCACCCTGGCGATCAGCGCACGGCTGACCTCCAACTGCAGCTCTTCCTTTGATTGGAAGTGGCCATAGAAGCCTCCATGCGTCAGCCCGCAGGCTTTCATGATATCGGCAACCCCCACGCCATCAAACCCGTTTTCGCGGAACATCACGCCCGCGACTTCCAGGATCTTCTGGCGGTTTTCTGCAAATTTTTCGCGGCTGACGCGCATGAACCGGCTCCGAAAATAGTCCCTTGACAAATTATATGACACCCATCATCAATACGCAACAAACATGATGACCATCATCTAAATTGGTGATGCATCCATCATTCCCACGAATGGAACTTGCCCCATGGTTTCCACTGCGCTTGCCTCCACTCTTGCACGCCGCAACATCCATTACGGATGGATCGTCGTCGGAGCGACTTTTTTGACCATGCTGGTCACCGCCGGCGCCATGGGTGCGCCGGGCGTGCTTATCAAGCCGCTGCAGGACGAGTTCGGCTGGGAAACTTCGCAGATTTCCTCCGCACTTGCGATCCGCCTGGTCCTCTTCGGCCTGATGGGTCCCTTCGCGGCGGCTTTCATGAACTATTTCGGCGTGCGCAAGGTCATCGCCTTCGCGCTTGCGCTGATTGGCGCGGGCTTCGTTGGCTCGCTCTTCATGACATCGCTTTGGCAACTTCTGCTGCTCTGGGGCATCGTCGTCGGTTTCGGCACGGGGCTGACGGCCATGGTGCTTGCGGCGACCATATCTGCGCGCTGGTTCACGAAGCACCGCGGCCTTGTCGTCGGGATGCTTTCGGCAAGCTCGGCCACCGGTCAGCTCGTTTTCCTGCCGCTGATGGCGGAACTGACGGAACGCTACGGCTGGCGCTCCACGGTCTTCTTCGTCTGCGCCATGATCATGGTTGCCGCACTTGCCGTACTTGCCTTCATGCGCGACCGCCCCTCCGACTTAAACCTGCCCGCGCTCGGCGAAGCTCATGTCGCGCCGCCGCCGGCACGCGGCACGTTGGTCGGCGCGCTGAAGACGCCGATCACGATCCTAAAAGAGATCTCCGGAACTTCGACCTTCTGGATCTTGTTCGCCACCTTCTTTATCTGCGGCCTCAGCACAAACGGGCTGATCCAGACTCATTTCGTCACGCTTTGCGGCGACTTCGGCATCCTGCCTGTCGCGGCGGCCAGCGTTCTCGCCGTAATGGGTATCTTCGATTTCTTCGGCACGATCGGCTCCGGCTGGTTGTCGGACCGCTTCGACAACCGCTGGCTCCTCTTCTGGTATTACGGTCTGCGCGGGCTCTCCTTGCTTTTCCTGCCCTTCAGCGATTTCAGCTTCTACGGTCTTTCGATATTCGCGGTGTTCTACGGCCTCGACTGGATCGCCACCGTTCCGCCAACCGTCAAGATTGCCGCCGACCGCTTCGGCCGGGAGAAGGCCGGTCTGGTCTTCGGCTGGGTCTTTGCCGGCCATCAGCTTGGCGCGGCAACTGCTGCTTATGGTGCGGGCCTTTCGCGAACCGAGCTGTCGAGCTACCTGCCGGCTTTCTTCGTTGCCGGCGCCTTCTGCCTGCTCGCCTCGATCCTCGCCATCACGTTGAAGAAGTCCGGCCTGACCGAACCGGCACTCGCTACCGCACACTGACTGCAAAAGGCTTTCCCACGGAACATCAAGCCGGAAGCCGTATCAAATCAGCCTGATAAGCCCGCCCGCCGTCTTGCGCGGTCGGGGGTCACATGTTAGACACCCGGCTCGTCGGTATCCGTTGCCCCATTGGCGGAATTGGTAGACGCGCTCGACTCAAAATCGAGTTTCGAAAGAAGTGCTGGTTCGACCCCGGCATGGGGCACCACCGACGAAAAATGATCCGATAAGTCGTAGGTCGTCGTCTGGCTCTTCGTCGTCCAGCCGAAGATCGCCATTGGTTCCTCGTCGGTCGCACTGGTCTCAGCGGCGATCGTCGCTACCGCCTTGCGCAGGCCGGGCGCCGTGCAGTGGAACAAGTCGGCCTGGTCGGACCAGTCACGCATCTTGTTGCCGGGGCCGTTAACCCTGAACGGCCTGCAAACTCCGTCGCACGACCCCTCGGCTTAAACCAGTCAGGCGACCACTCGCCCGCCAGAGTGATACGCCGCCGCTCGGCGATCATATCATCGATTGCTTTTAACGTTTACGCAGCCTCCGTTGCGCGCCGGAACATGACCGGCTGCTGGGTCCGATCAATGCGATGGACGCCACGTGCCATCGGGTGTTTCGGAAATCCGTCCTTCGTCAGCCCGAGACAGACGAGATCGACGGTCTGGTGGCGGGCGCGGCTGCAGAACCAGTCCTGTCCACCTTCCCAGTCGTTCGGACCTGCGTGGTGCGCGCCGTTGGCGCCCCATGCGGCAAGAGCCGGCGTGTTCTGCGAGCGGGCGAGCGTCAAGGCGATATCGATGAACTGGACGTTCTTCGGGCCGCGCGGATAGTGCGACGACATCATCACGATCGGGCTCGGCGAGCGGAAGGCGAAGAGGTTGACGACCAGCAGGCCGCCATAGCCCCACGCCTTACCAAAATGGCTCAGCGCGCGGATCGTCGGATCATCGTTGTCGGCATCGGCCGTCGACGGGTTCAGCATGCAGGTGACGAGCAGCGGCCTGCCCTTCTCCCACACACGCGTCAGCTCGTAACGAAATCGGCCGCAATCAGAAATGACGGCGGCCTTTTTGCTTGGACCGATGCTGCCATCGCGTGCGAGCTGCGTCATGCCGTCTCTCCTTTCGAGGCGTCGGCGGAAGACGTTGCGGCCTTCGCCGACAATGACGAAGCATTCAGTATACCCCTGGCGGAGTTCGCCTGTGCAACTGATGGCGTCTCGTCGTCAACCGGTCAGCTGTGAGAAACTTCAACCAAAGCGATTATTCTTGTCGACCTTTTAATTCTGATGATCTAGCGTTCGGGAAACCCTAACCCTCTGCCGTCAAAAGATCACGATCAAAAGCCGCCTCCTCAACGTACTCCTTCTTGTTGTCCTTCCGGTTGTTTCTTATGCCGCGGATTGTCCTTCAGCCAAGAGTGCAAAGAACGGTTTCTTATTGAGGAATTCGGGGGCGACAAGCGAGTTCCGGCCAGCGCAAGGACCTGTGGTCGCAATAACCAATTCGTTCGGGAATTCGGAGAAGCAGACGGTTTATTCGTACCAGGGGCTTTTCGATCTGTCGCGCTCCAGCAGCGATGAGCGTTACGCCATCTATCCGCTCAATGGCTTGGACAAGCTTCTGCCCCATCAAGAAGGATGGGCATCACGTCATCCCCCTTGGATCCTCAACAATCCAGCGAGAAGTGGACGCTGGAACTGACTATAACTAAGCGCGAGACAGTTGCAGTTGGCCGGTGCAAATACGAGGTTTTCAGGATCAGGGCGGAAACCAAAAGGGGCGGCGAGCGGGTTGATCTCTGGAGCGCACTTTACTGTCCTGGCCTGCAAGCAACCCTTGCCAAGATCTACGACGAGGGCACAAGCGAGGAAGCCATCGTCGGTTACGACTACATCCAGTCCTTATCGCGCTGACGCAGTTAACGCGGCGGAGTTTGCGAAAAGAACCGCAAGTGGTGCGGGACCACGCGACGACTCCTACTGGATCAGCTGAATCCTGATCTCTTCCTTTGCAGCGAAGGAGCGGCATTCGTCTAGGTCGTCGCCGACGAAGATCACATCGCCGTCGGAATCGAACAGACCCCAGCAGGCTTCGTCCTCAAGAAATACCTCTCGGACATATCCGAATTCGACGGCTTCAAAAGATCGTTTGGACGCGACATCAACAGCTTCTAAATCTCGCATGGACATCCTCAATGACACAGCGTCTTCTGTTTTAGTGTGCGCTTATATTGATCTTCGAAACTGACGCCAAACTGGTGTCGCCGCGAGAACGCTTCAGTATCGTTGGAGCTCAGCATTTGCTGGTGATACGGAAACTCAAAACAAGTATTTAATTTCACTCACACTTCGGTCAAAGTGGCGGTCGCCAACGAATATCAAGGGACGGACGTGCATCAGGAAGTAACGCTTATTGCCACAGTCGCCGTCAGCTTCGTCTTTGCGGCGGTGCTGGGATATGTGGCCGACAGGCTACGGCTGCCGCCGCTGGTCGGCTACCTGGTGGCAGGCATACTCATGGGACCGTTCACGCCGGGCTTCGTCGCCGATACAGGGCTTGCCGGACAGTTGGCGGAGATGGGTGTCATCTTGCTGATGTTCGGGGTTGGGCTGCATTTTTCCGCCGCTGACCTGCTTGCCGTGCGCGGTATCGCAGTGCCGGGCGCGATCATCCGGATCATCATCGCTACGCTGCTCGGCATTGGCCTCGCGAAATGGTGGGGCTGGGGGCTCGGCGCCGGGATCGTCTTCGGCCTCAGCCTGTCGGTGGCAAGCACCGTCGTGCTGCTGAAGGTCCTGGAGGAACGAAACCTCCTGAATTCCGCCAGCGGCCGCGTCGCGGTCGGCTGGCTGATCGTCGAAGACTTGGCGATGGTGCTGGCGCTGGTCTTGCTGCCTGCCCTTGCTGAATTGCTCGGCGGCCATGCCGCCAGCGATGCTGCACAGGGCGCTGGGCTGCCGCTTTCGCTGGCGATCGCGCTGACGCTGCTGAAGGTCGGCGCCTTTGCGGTCATGGCAATCTTTGTCGGCCCGAAGATTGTTCCCTGGCTCCTGACGCTCGTCGCCCGAACCGGCTCGCGCGAACTCTTCACATTGACGGTCCTTGCCATCGCGCTCGGCATCGCCTTTGGCTCCGCCGAAATCTTCGGCGTTTCCTTCGCGCTCGGCGCGTTCTTCGCGGGCGTCGTGATGAGCGAGTCCAATCTCAGCCACCGGGCCGCTGCCGATTCTCTGCCACTTCAGAACGCCTTTTCAGTGCTGTTCTTCGTGTCGGTCGGCATGCTGTTCGATCCATCGATCCTGGCCCGCCAGCCGATGGCCGTCATCAGCGCGCTGACGTTGATCATCGTCGGCAAGGCGATCATCTCCTTTCTGATCGTCGTCCTGCTTCGCTATCCGATCGGAATGGCGCTGACAGTCTCAGGCGGATTGGCACAGATCGGCGAATTTTCCTTCATTCTTGCCGGTCTCGGCGTTTCCCTCGGATTGCTGCCGACTGACGGGCAGGATGTCATCCTTGCGTCCGCGATCATTTCGATCACGCTCAATCCGCTCGTCTGCGCCGGTGCCGAGGCGCTGCATACCTATGTGCACGCCAGATGGCCGGTGCTCAGCAATCATTACGGCCGCCGCCGGCATGAGGCGCTCGGACGAGAGCTTGAAAAGATCAGGGCACTTACCGAAGCGCGGGAGCGCCAGCATCAGCTGGAGATGCAGCAACTGATCGAGACTTTCCCGCTTTTCGCCAAGGTCGATGAGCACTCGCAGGAGGAACTGCTCCTTCTCTTCCGCCCCAAATCCGCGCTGCCGGGCGAACGCGTCATGCGCAAGGGTGACCGCGGCGACGGCATGTATTTTCTCTCCTCCGGAGCCGTGGAAGTCCGTCTTCCCGGCGGCGCCGTCCGTCTCGAACCGGGCGCATTTTTCGGTGAAATGGCTTTGCTGAGCGGCGGACGGCGAACGGCCGATGTCATTGCCATCGATTTCTGCCAATTCCTCGTGCTGGAACGCCGTGACTTCAATATGTTCACCGCCCGGCACCCGGCACTAAGGGCCGCCGTCAGCGAAATGGCGCGAGAGCGCTCGCAAATGAACGCACTAAACGCGAAGCGCCAAGAGCAGCCGGATCAACGCGAAGTGTCGGCGGAAGGCCAATAGGCATCGGCGGAGAAGTCGTGGGGGATCGGATCGAGCCGCGACAGCGTCTCGGCCGCAAAATCGAGCTGTATCTTCAGATATCTGAGCGCTTCCGGCGCAGGAACACCCGTTGCAAACTCTCTCACATAAGACGAATGATAGCCGCTTTCCCGAAGCCGCCTGATGGCTTCCCGCCGTACATCCTCCCTGCTCGGCCTTCGAGCTGAAGCTACGGTTTCGCGCTGATCGGCCGTTTCGCCGAGCCCGCCCTCAATCACCCTCAATTTCATTCATAGCCACCTGCAAGCAAAACCAATCAGAAACCAGCTTGCAGAAGATTCACCGATTTGCAATCTCCCGAAAACCTGGGAGCACAGCCGCCATACGGATCACGAAAATTTTCGTGGCACGCTGGCATCATTGCCACACTAGGCATTTACAGCGCCAGACTGCCCCCCTAAAGCTTTTGCACCGCAGCACGAAAGGAATGGAATGCTCCGCAGACTTTACGACTGGACCATGTCTCTCGCCGCCCGCAGATCGGCTGAAGTCTGGCTCGCCGTTATCGCCTTCGTCGAAAGCTCCGTCTTTCTCGTCCCGGCCGATGTCCTTTTTCTTCCCATGGCACTCGCCAAGCCCGAGCGTTCATATCGATATGCGATCGTTGCCACGCTCGCCTCGGTTCTCGGCGGCATCGCCGGCTGGGCGCTCGGCTTTTATGCCTACGAGACCGTGGCGCGGCCGGTGCTGGAATTCTACGGAAAGCTCGATGCCTTCGAGCAGATGAAATCTTACGTCACTTACGAGACGATCCTGCTTTTGCTGGTGACGTCGGGATTGGCGCACCTGCCGCCGATCAAAATCGTCACGATCCTGTCCGGGGTGATTCACGTCAACATATGGCTTTTCGTCATCTCGGCGATCGTTGCCCGCGGCGCGCGCTTCCTATTCCTGGCCTGGCTGCTTCGCCGCTACGGCGAGCCGATACGCCATTTCATTGAAAAGCGCTTGGGGCATATTGTCAGCATCGGTGCAGTGGTCGCCATCGTGCTTTATATTGTCTATCGCTATCTTGCCCACTGAGCCAACCTCGCGGAGTTCCGCCATGACTGCCATTGCCTCGCCTCTTTCCCGCCCGGTCGTTCTCTATTCGCTGTTCTTGGCGCTCGGCATGGCGATGGTCGTTGGAACTGCACTCGGCTTCCAGTACATCGGCGGCTATATTCCCTGTGCGCTCTGCCTGCTGCAGCGCCAGCCCTATTATTACGGCATTCCGATCGCGATCCTCGGTGCGCTCGCATCGTTCTTCGGTCTGCCGAACTGGGTCGCCCGTGCCCTGCTTCTGGCGGCGGGTATGCTGATGGTGGTCGGCGCCGGCATGGGTGTCTATCACGCAGGCGTCGAATGGCATTTCTGGGCAGGGCCAGCGACCTGCTCGACCAGTGCAGGCGCCATGACGCAGAATGCCGGCGACCTGCTGACGGAACTCAATACAATTACCGGCCCGTCCTGCACGGATGCGGCGCTGCGCGTGCTCGGCCTTTCCTTTGCGGGCTGGAATGTGATTACGAGCCTGGTCCTTGCGGCCTTCGCTTTCGTGGGCGTCCGCAAATCGGCATAGGGAAATAGCGGCGATCAGGGCTGCAGTTCGGTATCCCAGTAGAGATAGTCGAGCCAGCTGTCGTGCAGATAGTTCGGCGGAAAGAGCCGGCCGTTGTTGTGCAGGTCCTGCACGGTCGGCTGGTAGGGCTTCTGCGACGGGAACATGCCTGCCTGCTTCGGCAGCTTGCTGCCCTTTTTGAGATTGCAGGGAGAGCAGGCCGCCACGACATTTTGCCAGGTCGTCTCGCCGCCATGGGCGCGCGGGATGACGTGGTCGAAGGTCAGATCGTCGTGCTCGCCGCAATACTGGCATTCGAATTTGTCGCGGAGAAAAACATTGAACCGGGTGAAGGCCGGGTTCCGCGAAGGCTGAACGTAGGTCTTGAGGCAGACGACGCTTGGAAGCCGCATCGAGAAGCTAGGCGAGGAAACCGAATGTTCGTATTCCGCAATGATATTTACACGGTCAAGGAAAACCGCCTTGATCGCGTCCTGCCAGGACCAGAGCGACAAGGGATAATAACTCAAAGGCCGGTAGTCAGCGTTCAGGACGAGCGCCGGCAGGGCCTGGGGGGAGACTGCAATCGTCAAGGTACTCTCCTGAGCGATTCGGCATCTGCATCCTTATATTAGGCCGGTTGTGACAGCCTTGTGAAGCCCAATAAATTCAGTCAATAACGGCAATTCGATGAGCGTTGCCCATCAGCCGACCGGCAGGAGCCCGCGACCGAGTTTTTGAGCATAGTAAGCCCAGAAAAGCCTTGCTGCGACAGATCTCCAGGGAGACCAGACCATGGCAAGCGAGGCGAGCACTTTCGCCTGCGGACGCTGTGCAAGACCAAAAGCTGCAGCGACGGCGTTCTGCAGTGCGACGTCTCCTGATGGGAAGACATCGGCGTGCCCGCCGCAAAACATCAAATAGACTTCCGCTGTCCACGGACCAACGCCCTTCAACGCCGTCAACTCGGCAAGCGCCTCTGCCGGCGGCCGCGAGGAAAGAAGAGCGAGATCAAGGCGGCCAGATACGACTGCTTCGGCGATGCCCGACAATGTCGTCGCCTTGGCACGCGACAGACCGAATTCCCGCCAGGCATCCGGTCGCAGTGCGACATAGTTTTCGGCCGTCAGCACTCCTTCGGCAAGCACCATGCGCCGCCAAATGGCATCGGCGCTTGCGCGCGAAACCATCTGCGAAACGATGATATGGGCAAGGCCAGCAAAACCCGGCTCGTGAAGGCGCAGCGGGATCGGACCCGCCTCCTTCGCGATATCGGCGAGCCGCGGGTCGAGGAGAAACAAATGCTTCAGTCCCTCGCGGATATCCTCTTCGGTTCGAATGATCTGCACGTTGCCTCGCGATGATTTCGAATTCGTGGCAGAAGAAAGCATGACCACGACTCAGCGTCAAAAGCCCGTTTTCCGTTTTGCGCCCAGTCCCAACGGCCCGCTGCATCTCGGCCACGCCCTTTCGGCCTTCCTCAACCAGGATATGGCAGCAGCAATGGACGGACGCCTACTGCTGCGCATCGAAGACATCGACCAGACACGTTGTACACCCGAATTCGAAGCAGGCATCTATGCCGATCTCGAATGGCTGGGCATCGACTGGGAGAAGCCCGTCCGGCGACAATCCGACCATATCGCGGAATATCAGACAGCATTGCATGGTCTGATCGAGCGCGGATTAGTCTATCCTTCGTTTCTGACGCGCGGCGAGGTGAAAGCCAGAGTGTCCGCTTGCGAAGCCGGCGGCAATCCCTGGCCGCGCGATCCGGACGGTTCGCCGCACTATCCCTCCGACGATCGCGATCGAAGTCAAGGCGAGCGGCGCAAGATGCTTGACTCAGGCCTGAAACACGCTTGGCGTCTGGACATGGGGCGGGCACTGCAGGCCACCGATCGTGTTTTATCCTGGAGCGAGACCGGCGACGGCGAGACCGGGGGGATTGCCGCCGATCCATCGGTGTGGGGAGACGTCGTTCTTTCGCGCTCAGATGCCCCCTCAAGCTATCACCTTTCGGTGGTTATCGATGACGCGCTGCAGGCCGTCACCCATATCGTGCGCGGGCTCGACCTCTTTCACGCAACGTCGGTCCACCGGCTGCTGCAGGTGCTCCTTGACCTGCCTCAGCCGGTCTACCACCATCATCGGCTGGTGACAGATGCAAAGAAACGCAAGCTCTCGAAAAGCGATGGCGATACCGGGCTCGCGGATTTGCGTGGCAAGGGCCTATCGGCGGCCGATATCCGGAACCTTGTCGGTCTTTGAAAGCTTGCTGCCCTGCCCGCTCAGAAAATTGCGGGCGAAGATGGCGCGCACACGAAATTTCATCAGCGCCGCATTGATTTCCGCGCCAATGATGAAGATCACGCCGACCATGTAGAGGAAGATCAGCACGACCATCACCGATGCCAGACCCGCGTAGGTCGCTGTGTAATTCGCGAAAGTGGCGAGGTAAAAGGCGAAGATCAGCGCGCCGGCGAGCCAGAAAAGCAGTGTCAGCAAAACCCCAGGGATAACATCGTAAACCCGCCTGCGGCCGGCAGGCAGCCAGAGGTGAACGACGAGCAGACCGACCGTCAGCACGAAAAGCGTTCCGTAGATTCGCCAGCTGAAAACGATCTCGAGCGTATCGGCAAAGAGCGGAAACCACTGCCGCGCGTAATCGAGAGCGAGCGGCACGGCGACGAGCAGGATGCTGATGGCGGCAAAAATGATGACCGCGATCAGCACGTAACCGAGGCTGGCCAGGCGCGTGAAATACCAAGGCCTCGTCTCCTGTACGCGATAGGCACGGTTGAGCGATATGCGCAGCGCCTCGACACCGTTCGAGGCGAAATAGGCGGCTGCCAGCACCGAGACCGTCAGCAGTCCGCCGCGCGGAATCGTCAGCACCTGCAGCACCTGGTCGGCCACGGGTTTGGCGATCGCTTCCGGCCAGGTGTCGAAAATGAGATGAACGGCCGTGGAGGAGAACTGATCGGCACCGAGGAAGTTTGCGAGCGTCGTGCCGAAGATCAAAAAAGGAAAAACCGCCAGCAGGATCGACAATGCGACATGGCTCGCCATCGCAAAACCGTCATCCTCGATTAGGTGGCAGATCGCGTCGTAACCCACATCATAGAGCGTACGCACTATCTTCGGCATTCCACCCCCGGGCCTCGTCATTGTATCGTTGGTTCGAATATGGGAAATGAGTCCCAATTTGTACAGGAATCATTCCATGGCGGAGCAGCGCACCATCATCGTTACCGGATGCTCATCCGGCATCGGTGCCTATTGCGCGCGAGCCCTGAAGACCGACGGCTGGCGCGTCTTTGCAGCGGTCAGAAAACACGCCGACCTCGAACCGCTTCAGGAGGAGGGCATCGAAGCCTTCCTGATGGACTATACGCGGTCGGATACGATCGCTGATTTCGTTCGCGATGTAGCCGAGGCAAGCGGCGGGCGCATCGACGCAGTTTTCAACAACGGCGCCTACGGTCAGCCCGGCGCGGTCGAGGATTTAACGACCGACGTGCTGCGTGCGCAATTCGAAACGAATTTCTTCGGCTGGCACGAATTGACCCGGCAAATACTGCCGCTGATGCGAAGACGCGGCTCGGGCCGCATCGTACAATGCTCGTCCATTCTCGGCGTCGTGCCCTATCGTTTTCGCGGCGCCTACACCGCTTCGAAGTTTGCGCTCGAGGGGCTGAGCATCACGCTGCGCATGGAACTTCAGGGCAGCGGCATCCACGTGTGCCTGATCGAACCGGGTCCGATTGCCTCGCGCTTTACCGCCAACGCGCTCGCGAAGTTCAAAGAACATGTCGACATCCGCAATTCGGTGCATGCGGCAGATTACCGCCGACAGCTCGCGCGTCTTGAAGGGACTGGCCCGAAGAATCGGCATAAGCTTCAACCTGACGCCGTCTATACTGTCTTGAAACACGCATTGAACTCGAACAATCCGAAGCCACATTATCCTGTAACGACACCGGCAAAACAGGGCATGTTCCTGAAGAGGCTGATTCCGGCGGACCTTTTTTATCGCCTGATGCGCTGGACCGATTAATCAAGAAAGCCGACCTTCCATGTCCACGGCCACCTATATTCTCGCAATCATCATCATGGGCCTCGTCGCAATCGTGTTGGTCCGCGGCCTCTTCAACATGATGAAGGGCGGCGACGCGAACACTTCCAACAAGCTGATGCAGCTCCGCGTATTGCTGCAGGCGATCGCTGTGATCCTGATCATGCTTACGCTCTGGCTGACAGGCGGCGGCCGCCCTAGTTAACGCCGGGAAGAGAGGGGATAGGCATGGTAACACTCAACAAGATCTACACGAAGACCGGCGACGACGGCACGACTGCGCTCGTTTGCGGACCGCGCCGTCTCAAATACGACCTGCGCGTGGAAGCCTATGGCACGATCGACGAGGTCAACTCCGCAATTGGCGTCGCAAGACTGCACATGCAGGGCATGCCGGTTCTCGAACGAATGCTGACGCTGATCCAGAACGACCTCTTCGACCTCGGCGCTGACCTTGCGACACCCGACGACGGCAAGCCGCCGGCGCACGAGCCGTTGCGCATCATCGATACGCAGGTGGCGCGGATCGAGAGCGAGATCGATGAACTGAATGCCGATCTGCAACCCTTGAAATCCTTTGTTCTGCCCGGCGGTCATTCGGCAGCTGCCTATCTTCATTTAGCGCGCACAATCGCGCGCCGCGCGGAAAGGCTGATGGTGGAACTCGCCCGCACGGAGGGCGAGATCGTCAGCGATGCCGCCCTGAAATATGTCAACCGGCTTTCGGACTTCCTCTTCGTTGCCGCGCGCCACGCGAATGACCGAGGCAACGCGGATGTGCTTTGGGTTCCTGGAAAAAACAGATAGGCTTCTCGCGGTCACGATAGCCAGGGGCAGGCTTTATGTTCATACCGCTGCACGATGCCAATACGCTGAAGCACATCAAGGTCCAGTGGGTGACGCTGGGCTTGATCGGCATGAATGTCGCCGTCTGGCTTTTCACCGGCTTCTTCGCTCCGCAACAGACGGCTCAGGCGACATCGGTCGGCCTGGGCTACATACCGGCGGTCGCCTTTGACTATGCAACACTTGCACCCGGCCTCGCGATTGTTCCCGAGCCGCTGACCTACATCACCCATGCCTTTGTGCATGCCGGCTTCTGGCACCTCGCTTCGAACATGATCTTCCTCTGGGTCTTCGGCGATAATGTCGAGGATGCCATGGGGCATCTCGGCTTCCTGATCTTTTATCTCGCTTGCGCCGCCTTCGGCGCGCTTTGCCATGGCCTGCTCGTGTCGGAATCGCAGGCGCCGCTGGTCGGCGCCTCAGGTGCGATCTCAGGGGTGGTTGCGGCCTATGTCATCCTTCACCCGCGCGTGAAAATCTGGGTGCTGGTCTTCTTCCGCGTTCCGTTGCCGCTTCCTGCCTTCGTGCCGCTGCTGCTTTGGATCGGCCAGCAGTTCTTCATGCTCTTTGTCGATCCGGACGGCAATGTTTCCTGGGGCGCCCATGCCGGCGGTATCGTCGCCGGCGCCGTTCTCGTCTTCTTCATGCGCCGCAAGGGTGTGCCGCTATTCGACCGCAAGATCGTCACTCCACGCGCCGTTTCCAGCACGCCGGCTGTAAGGCGGGCGGTCGTCGCCGCTGACGACGGGGCGCCTGGACACTGAAAAACGCACCGCCTCAAATATTGACGTGAACGTAAACGTCATATATTTGCAGGCGCAATTTGTCTGTCTGCGACTGGCAAGCGTTGTGTTTGGAGGAAAAACGCGTATCCATGTCGCCATTCGACAATCGGAGCGGCGCCGAAGCGCGCATTTTCTTGGCGAAAGAGTTGAAGGAAGGACCCCATGAAAATTCTGGTCCCCGTGAAGCGGGTGGTTGATTACAATGTGAAGATCCGCGTCAAGCCGGATGGCACGGGCGTCGAGCTTGCCAACGTCAAGATGTCGATGAACCCGTTCGACGAGATCTCGGTTGAAGAGGCGCTCAGGCTGAAGGAAGCCGGCAAGGCTGAGGAAGTGGTCGTCGTGTCGATCGGTCCGGCCAAGGCCGAAGAGACGCTGAGGACGGCGCTCGCCATGGGTGCCGACCGGGCGATCCTCATCGAGACCGACGAGCCGGTCGAGCCGCTTGCCGTTGCCAAGATCCTCAAGGGCGTGGCAGATGCCGAGAAGCCTGGCCTGATCATCGTCGGCAAGCAGGCGATCGACGACGATTCGAACCAGACCGGCCAGATGCTCGCGGCGCTCTTGGGCTCTGCCCAGGCAACCTTCGCCTCGAAGATCGAGATTGCCGACGGCAAGGCGACCGTCACCCGCGAAGTCGATGGCGGCCTGCAGACGATCGCCATCAAGCTGCCGGCCGTCGTCACCACCGACCTGCGCCTCAACGAGCCGCGCTATGCCTCGCTGCCGAACATCATGAAGGCGAAGAAGAAGCCGCTCGACAAGAAGGTTCCTGCCGACTTCGGCGTTTCCACCGCCCCGCGGCTGAAGGTGCTGAAGACCGAAGAGCCAAGCGGCCGCAAGGCAGGCGTCAAGGTCAAGTCGGTCGCCGAGCTCGTCGAGAAACTCAAGACCGAAGCCGGCGTCCTCTAAGGCGAGAAAGGAAATACGACCATGGCCATTCTGCTTCTGGCTGACCACGACAATGCAAGCCTTTCCGACCAGACCGCCAAGGCGCTGACCGCAGCTCGCCAGATCGGCGGCGATGTCACCGTGCTGGTTGCCGGCAAGGGTGCCAAGGCTGCCGCCGATGCCGCTGCCAAGCTTTCCGGCGTTTCCAAGGTGCTGCTGGCCGAAAGCGACACGCTTGCCAACAATCTGGCCGAGCCGCTGGCCGACCTGATCGTTTCGCTGGCCGGCAGCTACGACACGATCATTGCGGCTGCGACCTCGACCGGCAAGAACGTCGCTCCGCGCGTTGCCGCCCTGCTCGACGTGGCGCAGGTCTCGGAAATCATCGAAGTCGTCGCGCCCGACACCTTCAAGCGGCCGATCTATGCCGGCAACGCCATCCAGACGGTGCAGGCAACCGACGCCAGACAAGTCATCACCGTGCGCACCGCCTCCTTCGCGGCTGCCGAGACCAGCGGTTCGGCTCCGGTCGAGGCAATCCCGGCCGTTTCCGATCCCGGGCTCTCAACCTTCGTCAAGGACGCCCTGTCGGCTTCCGACCGTCCGGAGCTGACCTCCGCCAAGATCATCATCTCCGGCGGCCGCGCACTTGGTTCGGCCGAGAAGTTCAAAGAAGTCATCCTGCCGCTCGCCGACAAGCTGGGAGCCGCCGTCGGTGCAAGCCGTGCGGCCGTCGATGCCGGCTACGCGCCGAACGACTGGCAGGTCGGCCAGACCGGCAAGGTGGTTGCCCCTGAACTCTACATCGCCTGCGGCATTTCCGGTGCCATCCAGCACCTTGCCGGCATGAAGGACTCGAAGGTGATTGTCGCCATCAACAAGGACGAGGAAGCCCCGATCTTCCAGGTCGCAGACTACGGTCTCGTCGCCGATCTCTTCGAGGCCTTGCCGGAACTGCAGAAAGCTCTTTAATCGGGCAGAATGCCAGCTTTTCGCACTTGCGAATGACTGGAAAATTATCTCTTATGGGGCTACTACTGCTGCCGGGCGATCATTTTGCCCGGCAGTTTCATTAGAAGAAAAATACGGGCGGAGCGGGCGGCTGCCACGGGGGTTTGGAGATGAGTGCGGTGTTGAAAACGATCGGTATTGTCGGCGCGGGCCAGATGGGCTGCGGCATCGCCCATGTTTCGGCAGCTGCGGGCTATAAGGTCCAGCTTTACGACCTGACGCAGGAGCGCATCGAATCCGGTCTCGCGACCATCAATGGCAACCTTGCCCGGCAGGTAACGAGCGGCAAGATGACGGATGAGGAGCGCAAAGCAACCCTTTCCCGCATCTCCGGCTCCGCCAACCTCAATGACCTTGCTCCCTCCGACCTCGTTATCGAGGCGGCAACAGAGGAGGAAGCTGTAAAACGCAAGATCTATGCGCAGGTCTGTCCAGTGCTGAAGCCGGGCGCGCTGCTTGCGACGAACACATCCTCGCTCTCCATTACCCGCCTGGCATCGGCAACGGACCGGCCTGAGCACTTCATGGGGATTCATTTTATGAACCCCGTCCCGGTTATGAAACTGGTGGAATTGGTGCGCGGCATCGCGACGGACGAGATCACGTTTTCGACCGCAAAGGAATTCGTCGCCTCGCTGGAAAAGACCGTCACGGTAGCTGAGGATTTTCCGGCCTTCATCGTCAATCGCATCCTGCTGCCGATGATCAATGAGGCGATCTACACGCTCTACGAAGGCGTCGGCACTGTCGATGCCATCGACACGGCGATGAAGCTCGGCGCCAATCACCCGATGGGCCCGCTTCAGCTTGCCGATTTCATCGGCCTCGACACCTGCCTTTCGATCATGCAGGTGCTGCACGACGGCCTAGCCGATTCCAAATACCGCCCCTGCCCGCTGCTGGTGAAATATGTCGAGGCCGGCTGGCTCGGCCGCAAGTCCGGCCGCGGCTTCTACGATTATCGCGGCGACACACCCGTCCCGACGCGGTAGCGTTAAGACCCTGTAGCACCCTTGATCAGCGCCTTCGCATCGCCGCTATCCCATGCGGCAGGGCCGTTCATCGCCGAAATCAGGCACCCTTTGTCGTCGATGAGCAACGTCACCGGCAGGCCGAAAGCAAGCCCCTCTTTCTTCAGGCTGTTGAAGACGCCAATCGTATTGTCGCGATAGAATTGCAGGGAATCGACGCCGGTTTCGCTTAGGAAAGCCTTCGGTTTCTCGTCATCTCCGGTGTCGATATTGACCGCGACGACCTGGAATTTGTCATTGCCCATCTCCTTCTCCAGCGCGTTCAACGCCGGCATTTCCTCGCGACAGGGCACGCACCATGTTGCCCACAGATTGAGAAGCACGGTCTTGCCCGCGAAATTCTCGAGCGTCACCGGTTTGCCGTCCGGACCGTTGAAGGCGACGGATGTGAGCTTTCGCGGCGCGTTGACAGCAACCATTGCCGCCACCGCGCCTTTGGCAAGCGGCGTAATCGTCTGGACGAGATCCTTGGCCGCGGTGCATTCGGCAGAGGCCGTTTCGCCGCCGGCATTGCCATACCCGGCCTCCTTAATGTAAACCGCTGCCGCACCGGCAATTACGCCTGCGACGGCGGCTACCGCGATCAATTTCAAGGATGGCAGCCCGAACAGCTTTCTTGTCGTCATTTCATTCTCCAGGGCATGCACCCTTAAGACAGGCATCTTTCATGGCCGACGGCACAAAGGACACCAAATCCTCCAACCAGATGTGGGGCGGACGTTTCGCATCCGGCCCCGACGCGATCATGGAGGAGATAAATGCCTCGATCGGTTTCGACAAGAAGCTCTTTGCCCAGGATATCCGTGGATCGATCGCCCACGCAACGATGCTTGCCCATCAGGGCATCATTTCCGCGGAAGATAAGGACAAGATCGTTCACGGACTAAGCACGATCCTGTCAGAAATCGAAAGCGGCAATTTCGCATTCTCCCGCCAGCTCGAAGATATTCACATGAATATCGAAGCCCGCCTTGCGGCGCTGATCGGCCAGGCCGCCGGCCGCCTGCACACCGCCCGTTCACGCAATGATCAGGTAGCGCTCGACTTCCGCCTCTGGGTGAAAGAAGAGTTGCACAAGACCGAAGCGATGCTGACGAACCTCATCGCAGCCTTCCTCGACCGCGCTGAAGAACATGCCGAAAGCGTCATGCCGGGCTTTACGCATTTGCAGACAGCTCAACCCGTCACCTTCGGTCACCATTGCATGGCCTATGTCGAAATGTTCGGCCGCGACCGTTCGCGCGTGCGCCACGCCATTGAGCATCTGGACGAAAGCCCCATTGGCGCCGCAGCGCTGGCCGGGACCGGCTACCCGATCGACCGCCACATGACGGCAAAGGCTCTCGGCTTCCGGGAACCTACTCGCAACTCGATCGATACGGTCTCCGACCGCGACTTCGCGATCGAGTTCCTGTCGATCGCCGCGATCTGCGGCATGCATCTGTCACGCTTGGCCGAAGAGATCGTCATCTGGTCGACGCCGCAATTTGGTTTCGTGCGGCTTTCTGATGCATTCTCGACCGGCTCTTCGATCATGCCACAGAAGAAGAACCCAGACGCCGCCGAGCTGGTGCGTGCCAAGACCGGCCGCATCAACGGCTCGCTGATTGCGCTGCTGACAATCATGAAGGGCCTGCCGCTCGCCTATTCCAAGGACATGCAGGAAGACAAAGAACAGGTGTTCGACGCCGCCGAGAGCCTGGAACTTGCGATCGCCGCCATGACCGGCATGGTCCGCGACATGACGGTCAACACGGAGCGCATGAAGGCCGCAGCCGGTTCCGGCTATTCGACGGCCACCGATCTCGCCGACTGGCTGGTGCGCGAGGCGGGACTTCCGTTCCGCGACGCACATCATGTGACCGGGCGTGCCGTGGCGCTTGCCGAAAGCAAGGGCTGCGACCTCGCCGAACTGCCGCTTGCCGATCTCCAGGCCATCAATCCGGCAATCACCGGCAAGGTCTACGACGTCTTGACTGTCGAGGCTTCGGTTGCAAGCCGCAAGAGTTTCGGCGGCACTGCACCTTCCGAAGTGAGGAAGCAGATCGCCTTTTGGCGGGCTCGCAACTGAGAAAACAATCAGGGTGCACAAGGCGGATAAACTTCGCTATGAAGATGTCCACCAGCGCCGCTCCAAGAGGAATCCCATGCAGACCAGCTTGCCGCACCTCATCCGCCTGACGGTTGTCTTTGCCGTCATCGGCCTTGCCGTTGCCGGATGTGGACGCAAAGGGGATCTCGACCCGCCGAGCGCGATGGCAACGAAGGAAGGCGACGTATCGAAGCCGACGAAACAGCCGGGCGCCGTCGACAAGCCATTCCTTCTCGATCCTTTGCTTTGATAGGCACGTCCCGTGAACCACTTCGAATATCGCGACGGCATCCTTTACGCCGAGAACGTCCCCGTTCCGGAGATCGCCAAGGCCGTCGGCACGCCTTTCTATTGCTATTCGACCGCAACGCTTGAACGCCACTACCGGGTCTTTGCCGAAGCCTTCAGCGATGTCGACTCCATGGTCTGCTATGCGATGAAGGCGAATTCGAACCAGGCTGTGTTGAAGACTCTCGGCAAGCTCGGCGCCGGCATCGACGTCGTGTCCGAGGGCGAGTTGCGCCGCGCGCTTGCTGCCGGCATCCCGGCAAGCCGCATCATGTTCTCCGGCGTGGGCAAGACGCCCCGTGAGATGGACCTTGCACTTGAGGTCGGCATCTACTGCTTCAATGTCGAATCCGAACCGGAACTCGAAATCCTCAATCAGCGCGCAGTCAAGGCCGGCAAGAAGGCATCTGTCTCCTTCCGCATCAATCCGGACGTCGATGCGAAGACCCATTCGAAGATCTCGACTGGCAAGAAGGAAAACAAGTTCGGCATTTCCTGGGAACGCGCTCGCGCCGTCTATGCGCAAGCCGCCAAGCTGCCCGGTATCGAAGTCACCGGCATCGACATGCATATCGGCAGCCAGATCACCGAGCTGCAGCCCTTCGACGATGCCTTCAAGCTGTTGCGCGAACTGGTCGACACCCTGCGTGCCGACGGCCACGACATCCACCATGTCGATATTGGCGGCGGCCTTGGCATTCCTTACAAGGAAGATAACGAGCCACCGCCGCTGCCGGATGCCTACGCGGCGATTGTCAAGAACCAGCTCCGCGGGCTGAACTGCAAGATCGTGACTGAACCGGGCCGCCTGATCGTCGGCAACGCCGGCATTCTCGTTACCGAAGTTATCTATGTAAAGGACGGGGGCGAAAAGACCTTCGTCATTGTCGATGCGGCAATGAACGATCTGATCCGCCCGACGCTTTACGACGCCTGGCACGAAATCCGGCCCGTCGTGATCTCGGCGGCAAATGCGCCGCGTATCAAGGCCGATATCGTGGGGCCGGTTTGCGAAACCGGGGACTATCTGGCGCTCGATCGCGAGATGGCGATGCCGAAGCCGGGCGATCTCTTTGCGGTCAGTTCCGGCGGCGCCTATGGCGCAGTGCAGGCGGGCACCTACAACAGCCGCCTGCTCGTGCCAGAAGTTCTGGTAAAGGGCGCCGATTTCCATGTAATTCGGCCTCGCCGAACCTATGAAGAACTGATCGGCCTCGACTCCGTACCCGCCTGGATCGAGTGACAGCCTCATCACTTTTTGGCGAAGAGAGGTGAAAAAACGGCTTTGCCGACCGCCTGCCCTCGCCTTCGCCACAAAGAGTGTTATCTTTTCTGCATGCGAGCATATTGCCTAGCAAGCGCCCGAAGCGCCCTCTGTTACTCCAGCATCAAATGGCGGAGACCGGATTGACGAACAGCCCCCGCAGGCAAAGACATGGTGCGTTTGCCCTTCGGCCCTCTCTGGCGAGGCTCGTAGCGGTCAAGCGGTTCTTAGCGCGCCTGGTACTCGTATCCGAGCAGGTCCTGCCACCGCTCGTCCCGGTTCTTTCCGTCGTTGCCTTCTATCTGGCAGCATCCTGGTTCGGCCTCTTCCGCTCCGTTCCTGACTTCATGCGTGTCGGGCTGCTGATTGCCTTCGCCATCGCCTTCCTCGCCGCCCTCATCCCGTTTCGCAATCTTCGCTGGCCCAATACCGCCGAAGCCGACCGCCTGCTTGAAGAGCGCAACGGCCTGCCGCATCAGCCGGTGACGGTGCAGGAAGATGCGCCGGCCTTCGACACGCCCTTCGCAAAGGCGCTTTGGCGCGAACATCAGACGCGGATGGCAAAGAAGATAGCAGCCCTCGACACTGGCTTCCCCCGCCCGGACATCGCAGCCCACGACCGTTTCGCGCTACGTGCCATCCCGGCCCTCCTTCTCGTCACGGCCTTCGGTTACTCGCTATCGACCAACGGCGGCTCAATCACCGACGCGCTGCAGCCACCCGTCGCGCCGGCCGCGACCAATCCGGCTGTGCGTATCGACGCATGGGTCACCCCGCCCTCCTATACCAGCCGCGCTCCGGTCTATCTGGCGGCGACCGGCACTGAGCAGGCGATCAACATTCCGCAGTTCTCGAACCTGACCGTTCGCGTCAGCGGCGGGCAGACGGACGGAAAGGTCGTATTCAGGAAAGAGAGCGGCGAGGTGCGGGAAATCGCAGCCGAGACAAAGGCAAATCAGCAGCCTGTTGCTGCACCGCAGGCCAAGCCACAGACACCGACCACGCCAGCACTTGCCGCACAGACACATGTGATGAAGCTTGAGGAAAACGGTGCGCTGCTCGTCAATGGCCGCAGGTGGAACTTCAATGTCATACCGGACAAGGCACCCGAGATTGCTTTCGACGGACTGCCCAAACCCAGCGTAAACGGCGCGCTGGAAATCGGCTTCACGGTAAAGGACGATTACGGCGTGCACGAAGCGCGTGCGGAAATCCTTCCGGCCCAATCCGATCCGGAGGCAAAGCCGCTTTATCCACTCCCCGATTTCCGGCTCGACATTCCGCGCCGCAACGCGCGTGATGCCAAGGCCGTAACCAGTAAGAACCTGACCGAACATCCGCTGGCCGGAAAGCGCGTACGCGTTACGCTGGTCGCCAAGGATGCAGCCGGCCAGACCGGCCGCAGCCCGCCGCATGAGATGACGCTGCCGTCACGGCCGTTCAACGAACCGCTGGCCGCAGCCGTTGCGGAAGAACGCCAGGTTTTCGCACTCGATACCCGCAAGATGTCGGAAGCGATCGCTCTCAACGAGGCGCTGACGATCCGTCCTGAAGAAACGATTCCTAAGCTCACCAACTATCTGCTGCTGCAATCGGCGCAGACGCGCATGAAGCTCGCCAAGGGCGATGAGCAGTTGAAGGATACGGCCGACTATCTGTGGGATATCGCGATCGGCATGGAGGACGGCGACCTTTCGCTTGCGGAACGCAACCTGCGCAACGCCCAGCAGAATCTCGCCGACGCGCTTCAGCGCAATGCGCCGGACCCGGAGATCAAGAAGCTCATGGACGAGCTTCGCAAAGCGATGAACGAATATATGAAGGAACTGGCTGAGCGCATGCAGAATGCGCCGATGCAGCCGAACCAGAACGCGCAGAACGTGATCCGCCAGCAGGATCTGGAGCGCATGATGGACCAGATCGAGAATCTGGCCCGTTCAGGCAACCGCGATGCCGCTCAGCAGTTGCTTTCCGAATTGCAGCGCATGATGAACAACCTGCAGGCAGGCAGGCCGCAACAGGGCCAGCAACAGCAGGGCGACAACAGCCAGATGCGCCAGCAGATGGACAAACTTGGCCAGATCCTTCGCGACCAGCAGAAGTTGATGGAGCAGACCTTCAAGCTGGACCAACAGTTGAAGGACCGTATGCAGCGCGGCGACCCGAACATGGGTATGAACGATCCGCTGCTTGACCAGATGATGCCAGGACAGGATGGCCAGCCGCAGGATCAGCAGCAGGGGCAGAACGGCGAACAGGGGCAGTCACCTTCGGAGCAGTTGACCGAGGAGCAATTGCGCGACGCGTTGAAACAGCTCCGAGCCCAACAGGATGCGCTTGGAAAGCAGCTCGGCGAACTGCAGAAAGGCCTTGGTGAGATGGGTATGAAGCCCGGCCCAGGCTTTGGTCAGGCACAGCGCGAGATGGAAGGTGCCGGGCGCGAACTCGGCCAAGGCCGCGGCGAACCGGCCCTCCAGGGCCAGGGCCGCGCACTGGAAGCGTTGCGACAGGGCGCCCGGGACATGATGAACCAGATGATGCAGGCGCAACAGGGCCAGCAAGGCCAAGGGCCACAAGGTCAGGTTGGCCAGGGCAACCAGAACGGCCGCGATCCACTCGGTCGTCCGCGTCGCGCAGAGGGCCCGGATTTCGGCGATCAAGTGAAGGTACCCGACGAAATCGACGTGCAGCGCGCACGCGAAATTCTCGATGCGATCCGCGAAAAGCTCGGCAACAACCCGCCGCAGGAGATGGAGCGGCGCTATCTGGAACGGCTGCTGGATATTCAGTAGCTGAAATTGGATCGCAATGCGCCATCCAAGTCCTTGGGTGCACACGATTCTCTTTCAAACGATGGTCGCTCACGGCGCTGACGCAGCGCGGCGGGTTCCTGTCACGAGGACAGGAATGGGGAGCAGGGGAAGGTGCCGCCAACCCGCCTCATGCAGCCAGCGCCCGGGCAACCGCTTTTCGGATGTCTGGAAGTGCAAACGGCTTCGACACGACATCGACGATCTTTTCGGCAAGGTCATCGGCCCGTTCGCGCTGCTCGGCATAGCCCGTCATCAGCAGGATTTTGAGCGCGGGAAAGGCGGATTTCGCCTGATGCGCAAGCTCGATGCCGTCCATGACCGGCATGCGGATATCCGAAAGGAGCAGATCGTAGATCCCGTCCTTCAGCTTCTCTAGCCCCTCGGCGCCATCGGCGGCTTCATCGGTCTCATGACCGTCAAGGCGCAAGGCCCGGGCGACGAAAGAGCGAAGCGAATCTTCGTCTTCCGTGATCAGAATTTTTGCCATGATGTGCATCGCTCCGTCTTCATGCCCCGGAACGGAAATTGCACGGCGTTCCTTTTCGATCGGTAAACGAAAGAAGGCGATGGAAGGGATGGTTAACAACCCGTCTTATCATCGTTGAAGTCAGGCGTCGCCGGTAACCACGCCGACGTAGGGCAGCTCACGGAAGGCATAGGCGACATCCATGCCGTAGCCGACGACAAAGTAATCCGGGCATTCGAAGCCGACATAGTCTGCCTCGAGCTTTTCTTTGCGCTTGACGCTCTTGTCGAGCAGGACGGCGATGCTGACGTTGCGCGCGCCGCGTTCATAGAGCAGTTCCTTAGCGAAAAGCAGCGTGCGGCCGGATTCGAGAATGTCGTCGATCAGCAACACGTCGCGATCTTTCACGTCGCTGTCGATATCCTTGACGATGCGCACGCCCTGAGAAACTGTTCCCGTGCCGTAGCTGGAAAGCGTGATGAATTCGACTTCCGGCGCAAGACCGCTGTCGTGTAGCGCGCGGATGAGGTCTGCGGCGAAAATGAACGACCCCTTCAACACGGCAATGACGAGCAGGTCCTTTGTCGGACCCGCGGCAATGTGCTTTGCCATGGCGTGATTGCGTTCGGCAATCTGCTCGGCAGTGAAAAGCGGTTCGATAATTTTTCCGCGCACGACAGGCATACGGCTAGCTCCATGAAACGAAGGGTAAGCCGTTAGCACATTAGAAGGGCAGAAACACCCTAAGGCATGAACGAAAGCCGGACTTCCGGCATTTTTCCGCCGGAGTGCTGCACGCGTGCCGAAAAGCCACGGCTCTCGCCACCATAGATGACGTCTGCCGGAGGATTGATGACCGTGCTGGCCACCAGCCGCTCACCGCTCATCAGATCGGCGCGGATCGGCCGCACGGTCTGTGTCGTACCACCACCGTTTTCGATGATGCCGTTGATGACCAGGATGCGCATGCCGTTTGCCTCGCGCGGCGCCACCGTGACATGCGTGAAGTGGAGCGGGGAGGTCAAGGCAGCAGTATCGCTCCCCGCTAGGCCGGAAAAACCGCCCGTCAGGCCGAAAACAAGAACGAAAAGCATGAAGACCAGGGCTATAAAGCTCTTGAGCGACGCCTGCTGCAGCCATTCTTCTGCGATCCCGAGGAATATAGCCGCTTTCGAGAAAGCCGTAGGCCTCGCAGCCAACTTGGCAGCGGCAGCGGCGCGCTTACGATTATCATTGAAACTTTTGGCGTTGAAGCCTTGGCTCCGGTTGCCGATAACGACGAATTCGGCATCGGCGACATCAGCCGGACGGCCAGGATAGCGAGACTGACGCGCGGCAGGCTCCGGCGGCAGGAAATCGTAGGCGTTGCCCGGCGCGCGGCGCCTGAAGGTGGATGCTTCCATGTTGACGGTCTCTCCCATCTCCACATGGTTTCAGTGCACGGTTAAAATCCGGCATTGAAACGAATCCTGCCCAGTCGTAAATTTTAATGGTTAATGCTTCGCTAAGCTTGCCTTCGAACAGGCATCTTTCCGACAAAATTCATTGATTGTTAACGGTGTTGGTTAACAAGTCGATGGCGTGAAACCATGAAAGACCGGGCTACCCGTTGATCCATTTCGAGAATGTCGGTTTGCGCTATGGCATGGGGCCGGAGATTCTCCGGGACCTCACCTTCGATATTCCGAAGAAGTCCTTTCAGTTCCTGACCGGTCCCTCTGGCGCGGGCAAGACGACGCTTCTGCGCCTGCTTTTTATGTCGCTGCAGCCGACGCGTGGCTTGATCCGCATGTTCGGACGCGACATTTCCGACATCCCGCGGCCGGAGCTGCCGCTGCTTCGCCGCCGCGTGGGTATCGTCTTCCAGGATTTCCGCCTGCTCGATCATCTCACGACCTATGAGAATGTCGCGCTGCCGCTTCGTGTACGCGGCAAGGACGAGAGCTCTTACAAGACAGACGTGCTCGAACTGCTGAAATGGGTGGGGCTCGGCGAGCGCATCAATGTGCTTCCGCCGGTGCTTTCCGGCGGCGAGAAACAGCGCGCGGCGATCGCCCGCGCGCTGATCGACCGGCCCGAGGTTCTGCTTGCCGACGAGCCGACTGGCAACGTCGATCCGCCGATGGCACGCCGCCTGTTGAACCTCTTTCTCGAACTCAACCGCCTTGGTACAGCTGTCGTGATCGCAACTCACGATCTGACATTGATGGACCAGGTGGAAGCCCGCCGCATGATCCTTTCGGAAGGGCACCTTGACGTCTATGATTGAGCCCGCATCAAAAAACCGCGCGCAAAGCGCCGCCCAAGCACAGCAGAAGCGGGCGGAGATGCGCGTGCGGCCAACGGCGCCGATCCTTCCGCCCTCGAATATCCAGGGCAACGCATTGACGGTGGTCATCGCCATCATGGCCTTCCTCGCCTGCCTGACGCTTGGCGGCGTCAGCATGGTGCGTTCGACAGCGGCCAGCTGGGAGAGCCAGATTTCCCGCGAGATCACCATCCAGATCAAGCCGGACGACGGCCTCGATATGGAAAAGGCGCTGACGCAGGCACGCGATATCGCCATGACCTTTGTCGGCACCAAAAGCGGCCAGATCGTCGATGAGGCAGCAACGGCCCGTCTGCTGGAACCATGGCTCGGCAGCGGGCTTGACATCAAGGAGCTTCCCGTCCCCCGCCTGGTGATTATTACCATCGACGAGACGAACCCGCCCGATTTTGAGGCGATGCGCTCGCTGCTGAAGGAGAGCATCCCTCAGGCGTCGCTGGACGATCACCGAACATGGGTCGATCGCCTCGTTTCAATGGCGCATACGACGGTCATGCTCGGCACCGGAGTGCTACTGCTCGTCTTCATCGCCATGGTGCTGACGGTCGTCTTTGCGACACGCGGCGCGCTTTCCGGCAACCGCCATATCGTCGAGGTCTTGCATTTCGTGGGCGCCGAGAGCTCCTTCGTCGCGACTGAATTCCAGAAGCATTTCCTGAAGATCAGTCTCAAGGGATCGGCAATTGGCAGCGCTTTGGCAGCTCTCTTTTTCTTAGCGGCAGGCTTCCTGCAGAGCCGTACGATTGCGACGCCGCAGACCGATCAAGCGACCGCTCTCTTCGGCACCTTCTCGGTCGGAGCCCTCGGCTATCTCGGCATTTTTGCGACGATGATCGTCATTGCATTGCTGACGACGCTCACAGCGCGGCTCACGGTGATGCGCACGATCTATGAAATCGATACGCTGCGCTCGGACCCGACGCGAAGCGATGGCATCGCGAATTGAACGGCTCAGTCTTTTTTGCCACGAAAGTGTCTGTTCCCTGCCGCAATCTGCATATATTCACGATTTATGACCATGGGCCACACTAGACGCACTCCGATTCGTCCCGACCCGGCGCTTGCCAGCTACGGTGTCGAAACCTTGCGTCGTGGTCCCCTACGCCGGATGTTGCGATGGGGCGGATTCGCCTTCGTCCTGGCGACCGCGCTGCTTTTCGTCGGCTTCCTGCGGTTCGCCGATTCCGTAACCACCTTGAAACCTCCGGCAGAACCGAAGGCCGATGCCATCGTCGTTTTGACAGGCGGCTATCAGCGCATCGACCAAGCCGTCGAACTGCTGGAGAAAGGCGCGGGCAAGCGGCTGCTCATATCGGGCGTTCATCCGTCGACAACGCCGGGACAGATTCGCAAAACCACATCGGCGTCCGCTGATCTTTTCGATTGCTGCGTCGACATCGGCTATGACGCGATCGACACGATCGGCAATGCGCAGGAAGCCGCAAACTGGATCCATGCCAAAGGCTACAAGAGCGTTCTGGTCGTCACCAACAACTACCACATGCCACGCAGTCTCGCCGAACTCGCCTACGTCGATGCCGATACGCAGTTCATCCCCTACCCGGTCGTCAACTCCGACCTGAAGACCAGGGCCTGGTTCACCGACCCAAATGCGCTTCGCGTCATGCTCGCCGAATATGCCAAGGTGCTTCTGGCAGGCGCGCGCAACATCACCGGCTTCGGGCGCCATCCCGGCCTTCGCTCGGCAAGCATCACGGGTCCGGGCTGATTTCCATCAAGCGCTTTTTATGAGAGCCATTATCGTGTAGGCAGGGCCAGCCCGCCGTTTGTGCGGATACTGGCTTTGGAAAATTTCATGATCGCCCTGCGTTCCGTTCTCTTCAACACGATCTTCTACGCCAACCTCATCATCCGGATGATCGTGCTTTCGCCCTATTATTTCGTCGTGCCCCGCAAGACCGCCTATGCGATCCCCAAGAATTGGGCGCTTTCGAACCATTGGCTGATGGAAAAGATCGTCGGGACGACCTTCGAGATCGATGGCATAGAGAACCTACCGGACGGCAGCTACATCCTCGCCCCTAAGCACCAATCCTTCTGGGACACCTATGCACTGCTGCCCTGGTTGAAAGACCCGGTTTACATCCTCAAGCGCGAATTGATGTGGATCCCGCTTTTCGGCTGGTATGCGAAAAAACAGCGGATGATCCCGGTCGATCGCGGCGCACGCGGCAAGGTGATGGTCGAGGTGCTGAAGCGCACCAAGGAAGAGCTTGCGACGGGCCGTCAGCTGATCATCTATCCGGAAGGTACGCGCCGGCCTCCGGGCGCAGAACCGCTCTACAAATACGGCATTGCCCGCATGTATCGGGATCTCGGCATTCCGGTCGTGCCGGTGGCCATGCATCCCGGCCTTTTCTGGCCGCGCCGCAGTGCCGTGCGCCTTCCCGGCCATTTCAAGGTTCGCATCCTGCCTGCCATCCCGCCGGGCATGGATCCGGATTCGTTCTTCGAGCATCTAGTCGATGTGACGGAGAAGGCGAGCGACGAACTGCTGGTCGATACGGTCACGCGCAATCCGCACCTGCCACTGCCGCCGACCGCCATCGAGAGACTGGCGCAATTGCGCAAGGCAACGGCCGCTTCTGCCTAAGCGGCCCGCAGCCGCTTTACCTCGCCGGCGACCCGTTCCAGCCAATGGTCGCGAATGCCCATCTCCTTAAGATGCGAGAGCGTATTGAAAACATAGGCGTCGTTCGACCCAGACTGACCCTTTGCCTCATGTACAGTGCGCGCAGCTACAGCGGCATCGAGTGCGCCGGCATATTGGGCGTGGTCCCGATCAACGATGTAGGCAATTGCCTTGATGTTGCGTCGACCGGGAAGCGATAGCGGCACATGCCGCTCCAGATAGACGTTGGTGACGAGCTCGCGGGCGCGCAGATAGTCCATCACCTCGTCCCTCTTCTCCAAGGCCACGCGAAACGCTATGCCGCGGCAGGAGCCCCCGCGATCGAGGCCTAGCACGAGACCCGGATTTTCCTGCGTGCCGCGGTGAACCCAGGAATGGACACATAGCGATCGCCGGTAGCCGTAAACGAGAGCCTGTGAACGTTCAAGAAACGCGAAGCCCGGATTCCACATCAGCGATCCGTAGCCAAATACCCAAAATTCGTCCATATCGCACGCCAGACCGAAATTCCCATTCGCGATTCACCATTGGAGAACCATCATGGCAGCGTCAAGCCAATCCGGTAGCGGCAGAAAATTCTGGTTGCTCGGCTTGGGCATCGTTCTGGTTATCGCGATTTATACCGGCGGCTGGTTTTACGCAGCCGCCCACCTCAAGGAAACCGTGCTGAAGGTTATTGCGCCGCGCAGCACGGCGGGCGTCAGCGGCGAATGCGCCGACATCGACTTTCGCGGCTATCCGTTTCGCATTGGCCTCTATTGCTCGAAAGTGGGCGTGGATGACAACACCAACGGCGTCTCCGCTTCCTTTGGCGAACTTCGTTCCGCAGCGCAGGTTTACGCGCCGGGCCATATCGTCTGGGAACTCGATTCGCCGGCCGAAATCCGCACGGCAAACGGCCTTTCGATCTCGGCGCAGTGGGCAAACCTGCAATCCAGCCTGGTGACGAGGCTGAGGGGCATCGACCGCACCTCCATGGTCATCGACGGCCTGAAGGCGACCGCTGTCTCCTCCTATACCGGGCAAACAGTCAATGTCGATGCAGGACGCACGGAAGTCCACCTCCGCCAGAATGCAGGCGATCTCGACGGTGCCTTCTCACTCCAGGATGCAAATGCCGTCATCAAGGACTGGCCGCAGGTCTTCCCGAAATTCTCCGCGAGCGCCGATATCACCCTTGCAGGCAGAGGCGGAATGATCGACGGCAGCGATCCGCAGGGACTTTATGGGGCAAGCGGAGAGCTGCGCAAGGCCGTGGCCGATATCGGCGACGGCAAGGTGATGACGTTGACAGGCCCCTTCTCCTTCGATGAGCAAGGCTTTTTGTCCGGAAAGTTCAAGCTGGAGATCGAGCAACTCGGCCCCTGGCGCGACAGCCTGAAACAGGCCCTCCCGGAAATCGCCAAGACCGTCGATACCGCCGCCAAGCTTCTGAAGGCGCTCGCTGTCGGCGGCGACAAGGTTTCGGTCGACCTCGTCGTTCAGCACGGCAATGCCACCGTAAGCGGCTTCATCCCACTCGGCACGATCCCGCCGATCTGAGGCTCAGTTCGTCTTCGTATCCTGCGCATGTGGGCGGCCAAAGTCTGGCGTGTCCACATCCTGTCCCGCCTGGACGATCGAGCGGCGGATTGCGCGCGTGCGGCTGAAGAGCTCGAAAAGCTTGTCGCCCTCGCCCCAGCGGATCGCGCGCTGCAGATAGGCAAGATCTTCCGAAAAGCGCGCCAGCATTTCAAGGATCGCATCCTTGTTGTGCAGGCAGACGTCGCGCCACATCGTCGGATCGGAGGCCGCAAGGCGCGTAAAGTCGCGAAAGCCGGAGGCGGAGTACTTGATGACTTCCGATTCCGTCACGGTTTCCAGATCGTCGGCCGTGCCAACGATATTGTAGGCAATGATGTGCGGCAGGTGCGAGACAATCGCGAGTACCTTGTCGTGGTGGTCGGCGTCCATCTCATCGACCTTGGAACCAAGGCTTTCCCAGAATTTGCGAAGCTTCTTGAGCGCACCCTCGTCCGTGCCCGCAATCGGCGTGAAGATGCACCAGCGGCCTTCGAAAAGGCCTGGGAAGCCGGCGTCGGGACCAGATTTTTCCGTACCTGCCAGCGGATGGCCGGGGATGAAGTGCACGTGCGGTGGCATATGCGGCTGCATCTGCGCGATGACCGACGCCTTGGTGGATCCGACGTCGGTGACGATCGCGCCCGGCTTCAGGCTTCGTGCGATTTCCCTGGCAACACTTTCCGAGGCGCCGACCGGCACGGACACGATGACGAGATCGGCATTCTCGGCGGCCTCGGCCGACGAGGTCGTATAACGGCTGCCGAGCTGCAATTCCTCGGCACGCTTCAGCGTTTCGGCACTGCGCGTTGCAACTACGACTTCATGGGCGAGCCCCAGCCGCTTGATATCGTGGGCGATCGAGGAGCCGATCAGTCCGATGCCGATCAGCGCGATGCGATCAAACTGCGCTGTCATGCCGGGCGTCCCATGAATTCGCCGAGCGCTTCGATGACGCCGTGATTGGCTTCTTCGGGGCCAATGCTCATGCGCAGTGAATTGGGCAAGCCGTAGCTGCGAACCGCCCGCAGGATATAGCCACGGCTCGTCAGATAATCGTCAGCATCGGCAGCGCGCTTGCCCTCGACATCGGGAAAATGGATGAGGACGAAGTTGGTCACCGACGGCGTGACCTTGAGACCGATCGTTTCGAGCGCCCCGGTAACCTTCTCAATCCACATCTGATTGAAGGAGGTCGCCTTTTGAACGAAGGCCTGATCGCGGATCGCCGCGGCACCTGCCGCGATCGCCGGCGTATTCATGTTGAACGGGCCGCGCACGCGGTTCAGTGCATCAATGATCTCGGCAGGCGCATACATCCAGCCGACGCGGAGCGCGGCAAGCCCATAGACTTTCGAGAAGGTCCGGGTCATGACGACGTTCGCGTTCGAGGAGACGACCTCGATACCGGATTCATAGTCGTTGCGCCGGACATATTCGGCATAGGCCGCATCGAGCACCAGGACGACATGCTTCGGTAGACCGGCCTGTAGGCGGCGGACTTCGCTGACCGGGATATAGGTGCCGGTCGGATTGCCCGGATTGGCGATGAAGACGATCTTCGTCTTGTCTGTCACGGCGGCAAGGATCGCGTCGACATCGACGGTATGATCCGTCTCCTTCACCACGACAGGCGTCGCGCCCGCGCCCATGATCTGAATCTTGTAAACGAGGAAGCCGTGCTCGGTGATAATGCCTTCGTCACCGGAGCTGAGATAAACGTGGCAGAGCAAGCCGAGCAGTTCGTCCGAGCCGTTGCCACACATAATGTTAGCCGGATTCAGGCCGTGAACCGCGGCGATCGCTTCGCGCAATTCCATCGCCTGCCCGTCCGGATAGCGCTCGAGATGGCCGGCGGCCTCACGAAAGGCTTCTATGGCCTTCGGGCTCGCACCAAGCGGCGTTTCGTTGGAGGAGAGCTTGTAGACGCGGGCGACGCCCGGCGCATGTTCCTTGCCCGGCACATAGGCTGCAATATCCAGGATACCGGGACGCGGAACAGGCTTGCTCATCTCAACGCTCATGGGATCGACCTTGAAAAAACGCCGGAAATTCCGGCCGGAAATTGCCCTGTGGCAATAAAGCGGAAAGCGGCCTTTGTCGAGTGAGACTTAACGGCTGCGTGTCGTCGGAACACCATGCGGCGCAAGAACCGGCACGAAGACGCGGCGCGAAGCCCGTGCGGCTACCGGCAGGCCCTGATAGAGCCGCTTCTGTGCCTCGACGATGATGACGCCCGAAAAGGCCGGCCAGAGTGCGCGACCAATGCGTTCGAAGCCGCGGCGAAGGCTGAGAACCGCGCGAAGCTTCGATGGCGGGAAGAACAGCGCCTCGGCGGTCGCGCCGGGCGTGAAATTCGTCTCGCGCAGAAGATGCGTGAGTTGACCCCGCGAATAAGGACGCCCGGAGCCGAAAGGCGTATGTTCCATGCGCGCCCAGACGCCGCGCCGGTTCGGCACCACGATGACGAGGCGTCCGCCGGGCGCAAGCACGCGCCAGAGCTCCTTCAAGGTTTCCCGCGGGCTTTCGGCGAATTCCAGCGAATGGACCATCAGCACACGATCAATAGACGAATCGGGAAGCGGCAGTTCTTCATCGAAGATCAGTGCGGTCGACGACAACGACCCTACCGGCCAGTTCACGGCGCCCTGCCCGGCGGGCATAAAGGCGAAGGTGCGCTCGGTATCGGCGCTGAACCGGTCGAGGAAGGGAACGGCATAGCCGATGCCGACGAGCCGCTCCTGCGGCAGGCGCACCCAAAGCGACGACAGCGCCATAGCAATCGAGTGCTCGGCAAGGCGGCCGAGCTCGGAATGATAGAACTGGCGCAGATCAACGATATCCGTGTGCATCGCAATAAATGTTATCAGCGGGCGATTGGACTTCAAGGCCGGAGCCTCTACATTCCGGACATGTTCGTGGGAAAGAGGCCGCTTGGACAATGAAACCTTTGGAATTAGAAGTTTTTCCCTGCCGATCCGATAATTTCGGCGTTCTCGCGCATGATCCGGGATCCGGGCTGACGGCATCGATCGACGCGCCGGAAGAGGCGGCCGTGGCAGCGGCTGCAAAGCGGCGCGGCTGGAAGATTTCGCACATCTTCACCACCCATCACCACACCGACCACGTCGAAGGCAATCTGGCGCTGAAGGAGCAATTCGGCTGCGAGATCATCGGTCCGGTCAACGAAGCCGTGGCAATTCCGGGCCTCGACAAATCGATGGCCGATGGCGACAGCTTTCTCTTTGGCGACCACATGGTCAACGTCATCGAAACGCCGGGCCATACCGTCGGCCATATCTGTTACCATTTCGCTGACGACAAGCTGCTTTTTGCCGCCGATACGCTCTTTGCACTGGGCTGCGGCCGCCTTTTGGAGCGTCCGGCCGCGGATATGTGGCATTCGCTGCAGAAGCTGGCCGCACTGCCAGACGAGACGGCGATCTATTTCGGCCATGAATATACACTTTCGAACGCTCGTTTCGCTTTGACGATCGATCCGGACAACGAGCGGCTGAAGACGCGTGCTGCTGAGATCGAGGCTCTGCGCGCCGAAGGCAGGTTCACGATCCCGACGACGCTGGGCCTGGAAAAGGAAACCAACCCCTTTCTTCGCGCTGCCGATCCCGCCATCCGCCGCAATCTCCTGATGGAAAGCAAGACGAATGAGGAAGTCTTTGCGGAGATCCGCAGGCGCAAGGACAATTTCTGATGTCTCCCGACGAAATTGTAGAGGCGCTTTCGATGCAGCCGCATCCGGAAGGCGGCTGGTACGTGCAGACGTTTCGCGATGGCAATGGCGAGGATCGCGGGCACTCGACGGCAATCTACTACCTGCTGAAAGCCGGGCAACGCTCTCACTGGCATCGCGTCCACGATGCGGCGGAGGTCTGGCATTATTACGCCGGTGCGCCCTTGGCACTCCACAGGTCCGCAGACGGCACGGGAAGCGAAACCGTGATGCTCGGAATCGACCTGGCAAATGGTGAGCGTCCCCAAGCAATCATTCCGGCAAACTGGTGGCAATCGGCAGAAACGCTTGGCGAATACACGCTCGTAGGCTGTACGGTGGCGCCCGGCTTCGAGTTTTCGAAATTCGAAATGGCGCCGATGGGTTGGAAACCGGGCGGCTGAGACCTATTCAGCCGCCGCAATCTGTTTTGCGACGCTTTTACGGCGGAACATTTCCTGAGCCGCAAGCACTGCGCCGCCGGTGACCAGCAGGCAGGCAAGCGCAATGCGCCAGCTAGGCTCGGCAAAGCCGAATATCGTCAGGATGAGCGTCGAAAGCAACGGCGCCGCATAACTTGCCGCACCAAGGATCTGGATGTCGCCGTTCTTGACGCCGTAATCCCAGGCATAGAACGCAGCGCCGACCGGGAAGAGACTGAGACCGGCAACGGCGATCCATTCGAAAACCGTTTCCGGCCAAAGGGTCGTTTCCAACCCGAGATGGCAGAAGAACGACAGCATGGATGTCGCAAGGCAGAAGCCGGTAACGACATCGGTCGAGACCGCATCGAAGCGCCGCGTCAGCAGCGAATAGCCGGACCAGGTGAAGGCGCAAAGGAAGGCAGCGCCGTAGCCGATCGCATATGCACCGTCGAAATCGATGCCGTTGCGGCCGACGATCAGGAAGGTGCCGCAGAGCCCGGCGAGTGCGCCGGCCACGTGATACCAGCGCAACCGCTCGCCCGGCAGCAGCGCCGAGCCGACGACAATCAGCAGCGGCCAGAGATAGGCAATCAAGCCGGCCTCCACCGCCGGCGCGTTCCGGAGCGCGGTGAAATAGAGGAAGTGATAGCCAAAGAGGCCGGCAATTCCGATGATCCAGACCTTTGCCGGCTGCCTCAGCAGCGCCACGCGAGACGGGTTGAAGATCAAAACGGCAATACCCGGGATGCTGCCGATCGCAAAGCAGATCGCCGAAAGCTGGAACGGCGGCATCTTGCCGGATGCAGCGGTGAAGAGCGCCAGAAACGACCACATCAGAATGGCCGTGAACCCGATCAATGTCGCCCGAAGCTTCACCTGTCCCCCTTCACGGAGACCTGCTCCGTCAGTTTGCACTGTATTTCACCGCGGTAATCGTCACCGTTCCGTACTGCGTCGGAATGCGAACATAGACCGGAGCATATACGTTGGCCCCATCCGCCTTTGCAAACCAGATTTCCATGTTGCCGCTTCTGCTCAGATAATCGATATCCTTGCGGCCTTTCCTGTAGCCAGACCTGGGTACGAAACGTACGCCGCAGACCGTTGCCTTGCCGGAAAACCCATCCGTCTTGAAATCCTCGGATCCCTTTGGCGAAAGCACAAGGTCCATGCGCATCTCGCCGTCATAGATCGGCAGGCGCTGCGAGCAGAGCTTCGTGTCCGCCGGGAAGATCAACCCGGAGATGGGATCAAGCACGGAGCGCATATCGCCCGGCTTGACATTGACCCAGTTGCGTGGCTGGCGCCGTTCCGGCTTCACGGTCGTGGAGACGATATCGCCGTTTCTGTAGCGGACTTCGTAGGTACGCGCGCGTTTGCCGCTCTTGTAATAGAGGTAGTATCGCTGCGCTTGCAATCGGTCGTTGTGCAGGACACCGGTGACGTTGGTTTTCGCAGCGATGTTCGTCACAAGATCGGCAAGGCCCGCCGAACTGATGTTGCCTGAAACCTGATAGCGCTGATCATCGTCGATCTGGGTAACGAAGGCGGCGCGCGCAATCGGCAGGATTCCGAGCGCAACTCTATATTCCGTACGATGACGGATCTCGCTTGCGCCGGCCGGGATGGACATCAGCACTGCAATTGACGATAGGAAAATCCGCCTGCCCAGATGAGCCATGAAGAGAGCCTTTTTCAAGGGCAGACAATGCCCTACACCAGCGGTCTATACTCCTGCCGCATATAGAAGCAAACACGAGCTTTTTGACAGAATTGCGGGAAAGGCCAAGGTTTGGCTTGACGCGGGCGGCCGGCCTGACTATAGAACCGCAACTTTCCAATTATGGCCTGTTGGATTGCAGACCCGCGTTTGCCGGGGCATCGTAATCGATGGCCTAGAAAAACAAGAATAGGTGTTCAATGTCCCGCGTGTGCGAATTGACCGGCAAGGCCGTCCTGACTGGTAACAATGTCAGCCATGCCAACAACAAGACCAAGCGCCGGTTCCTGCCGAACCTGTGCCAGGTAACGCTGATCTCCGACGCTCTCGGCCAGCGCTACCGTCTGCGTGTTTCAGCTGCTGCCCTGCGCTCTGTCGAGCATCGCGGGGGCCTCGATGCCTTCCTGATCAAGGCAAGCGAAAACGAACTGTCAATGCGCGCGCGCCTGCTGCGCCGTCAGATTGTCAAGAAGACCGCCGAAGCCGCATAAGCTTCGACACCTTCTTCCATACGGCTTCAAAGGCTTGCACGGCTAATACCGGACAAGCCTTTTGCTTTGCCGGCCCGATACCCAACTGGTGGCATCACCCAGGATAAAAAAATGCTGAAGACTCGCTATACCCTCCTATACATCGCTCTGATGACGCTCGTCGTTGTGGCTTCCAACTTCCTCGTCCAGTTTCCTGTGAACGCCGAGGTTGCCGGCATCAACCTCGCCGATATCCTGACCTGGGGTGCGTTCAGCTATCCGGTCGCTTTCCTGATCACCGATCTCACGAATCGCCAGTTCGGTCCTCAGATAGCACGCAAGGTCGTGTTCGCCGGCTTTATCGTCGGCATCGGGCTTTCCTTCTTCACATCAGTGCCGCGCATCGCGATCGCCTCCGGTTCGGCTTACCTCGCCGGCCAGCTCCTCGATATCGCCGTCTTCAATCGCCTTCGCCGCCAGACCTGGTGGCGTGCGCCGCTCCTCGGCTCGCTGATCGGCTCGGCGCTCGACACGGCAATCTTCTTCTCCTTCGCCTTTGCTGCCTTCTTCGTCTTCCTCGGCCCGAACGATCCGTTTGCGCTGGAGCAGGCCCCGATCCTCGGTGCATTGGCCGCTCAGGCGCCGCGCTGGATTTCCTGGGCGATCAGCGATTTCTCGGTGAAGATGATTATGGGCCTCGTCATGCTGCTGCCCTACGGCGCACTCATGAACGTGCTGCGGCCGATACAGCCCGCCCGCGCAAGCTGATCGCCAGTGGCCGGCCCCGAGATCAGCCTTTACTCAGTGAGACGAAATTCCAGCATGAGGTTCCGCTCCAAAATGGAATGGTTGTCATCGGAAACGATGATCACATGCGTGCTGCCATCCGGCGCCTGAAAACTGTCCAGGCCTTCCATATTATCGATCTGGTACCCGAAATCGGCCGTCAACAAAATGTCGCCATCGGCGACGGCAGCTGGCCTGATCTCTGCTGCCGGGATGCGCCGGATCCGCATAGCGATGCCGTTGGCGATGTTGAAACGACGCTCCAGAAGCAAAAGATCGCCGTCCGGCAGAAAGGCGCCATCGGTCGGATCGAAATCACCGTTGCGCGTCACCGCGAATCGGCCCTTGAGCGGCCCGGATAGGATCGCGCCGTAGATATTCCCCGTCCGATCCCGGCTCTCTTCCGAAATGATGACGGCAGCGCCCTTCAAAGCGCTCTCGGGCGGAGCCACAGCCAGCGTCTCGAAGCCGCGGCCGCTTCGCAGCGACCGTGTCGGCACGAGAATGGGGATCGAGCCAACCGATGACGAGGTCTCGAACCCAGGATCGGGGTAGGCTTCGACCCGATGGTCCTGTTCGAAGGAAACCAGAACCTGGTCGCTTTTGAGGGCAAGGCCCTCGGCATCCATGCGTCCCTTGCCCTCGAAAGTATCCCCGCTCCCGTTTTTCATAGGCGTGATTTCAACACCGGACAGACCGGAAAGCCTTCCCTGCTGATCGCGCTCGATGCTGCCGGTCAGCCAGTGGCCGGTATCAAGCACACCAACAAAATGCTTCCGGTCGGGCAAGAAACGGACCGCCGACCAAGACCCAAAAAGCCGGTTGCCGGACACCATCTCCAGCCCGCCAAGGAATTCCAGCGGCCCGAATTTCGTCTCGCTGGAGCCAATCTTGAAGGTCGAGATGACGCGGCTGCTGATACTTGCGCTTTCGCGCGCAACGGCGATCGAAGCACCCCCAGCGAGACAAAGAGCAAGCAAAGCCGCGCGGGACAGACGGATCATTAAGCGCCGGTTCCCTTCGGCATCAGCTTGCACGTCGCAAACGGCCGCCACGCGGCTGCGCTGCCTGATCTTCGAAAAGCGAGGCAAGCTGCTCGGTCATCGCACCGGCAAGCTCATCCGCGTCAACGATGGTCACGGCGCGGCGATAATAGCGCGTCACGTCGTGGCCGATGCCGATCGCAAGCAGTTCAACCGGCGAACGGGTCTCGATCTGCTCGATCACGGCGCGCAGATGACGCTCGAGGTAATTGCCGGGATTGACCGAAAGCGTGGAATCGTCGACCGGCGCACCGTCGGAGATCATCATCAGGATGCGGCGCTGTTCGCGGCGAGCAAGAAGACGATTATGCGCCCAGATCAGCGCCTCGCCGTCGATATTTTCCTTCAGCAGCCCTTCGCGCATCATCAGGCCGAGATTGGTGCGCGAACGGCGCCATGGCGCGTCTGCGGACTTGTAGATGATGTGACGCAGGTCGTTGAGGCGGCCGGGCGTCTGCGGCTTGCCGCCGGCAAGCCAGCTCTCGCGCGCCTGCCCGCCCTTCCAGGCCTTGGTCGTGAAACCAAGGATCTCGACCTTGACGCCGCAACGCTCCAGCGTGCGGGCCAGAATATCGGCGCAGGTAGCTGCAACGGTGATCGGGCGCCCGCGCATGGAGCCAGAATTGTCGATCAGCAGCGTCACGACCGTGTCGCGGAACTGCGTGTCACGCTCCATTTTGAAGGAAAGCGGCTGCATCGGATCGATGATGATGCGCTGCAGGCGGGCGGTATCGAGATAGCCCTCTTCCAGATCGAAGTCCCAGGAGCGGTTCTGTTGCGCCATCAGGCGACGCTGCAATCGATTTGCGAGCCGGCCGACAGCGCCCTGCAGGTGCGCGAGCTGCTTGTCGAGGAAGGCACGCAGGCGCTCCAGCTCGGCAGCGTCGCAAAGCTCCTCGGCGGTGATGATCTCGTCGAACTCTTCGGTAAAGATGTGATAGTCGACCTTCTCGTTGAAATCGGCAAAAGGCGTGTTTGGACGACGGGTTTCGCCCGGTGTTTCCGAATCGTCCTCGCCCTCTTCCATCATGTCGTCGTCGGAGATCTCGGCGCCTTCGGTCTCGCCGTCCTCCATCTGCTCGTCGGCAACTTCGCTATCTTCGACCGGCGCGGCGTCGGTACCCGCGTCGTCATCGACCTCGTCCTGATCCGACTCGTCGCCGTTCGGCTGGTCTTCCTGATCCTGCTCGTTGTCCTGGTCGGGTTCGCTGTCGTCGTCGCCGTAGTCTTCCGCCATTTCCATGGCGGAGAGCATGTGGCGGATCACCTTCGAGAAAGCCTGCTGGTCGTTGATGACGCTTGTAAGGTCATCGAGTTCGGAACCCGCCTTCTCCTCTATGAAGGACCGCCAGAGATCAAGAACCTTTCCCGCAGAGGCCGGCGGCTTCTGGCCGGTCAGCTTCTCCCGCACCATCATGGCGACGGCCTCGCCGATCGGCGCATCCTCCTGCCGCTCGATGCCGGTGAAATTCGCCTTGGAGTATTTCTCCTCGGTCATCGAACGCAGGTTGGCAGCCACGCCCTCCATGCGCAGCGTGCCGATCGATTCGACGCGCGCCTGTTCGACGGCGTCGAAGATCACACGCGCGTCAGAGCCCTGCGGCGCCATCGTCGCGTGCACTTTTTCATCGTGGCAGGCAAGCCGAAGCGCCATGGAGTCGCCTAGACCGCGCGTCACCGCCAGCTCATGCGCCGTTGGTCGCTTGGAAAGCTCGGGTAGCCGAATACGCTCAGCCGTCATGCCGGGGCGCTCGTTGGCAAAAGTCACCTCGACCTCGCCATCGCCTGCAATCGCGCGCACGCAGCCGGTTATCGCGCGCCGCAAGGGCTCGACGTCGACGGGGCCGTTCGGCCTTGCTTTCGAATTGTCACCACGTGATGCCATGATCGACGGGCCTTAAGCCTCCAGCACGATGTTGGCTGCGCTCTCCTTGAGCTCGACACCAAAGGCGCGCTGATAGTGCTCGGCGACCAGCGGACGCTCCAGCTCGTCGCACTTGTTGAGGAAGGTGACGCGGAAGGCGAAGGCGAGGTCGCCGAAGATATCGGCGTTTTCGGCCCAGGTGATGACCGTACGCGGGCTCATGACAGTCGACAGATCGCCGTTCATGAAGGAAGCGCGTGTCAGATCGGCGACGCGGACCATCTTGGAAACGGTATCGCGGCCGTTCTTATCCTTCTGGAAGCTCTTCACCTTGGCGGTGACGATGTTCACTTCATGGTCGTGCGGCAGGTAATTCAACGTGGTGACGATCGACCAGCGGTCCATCTGCGCCTGGTTGATCTGCTGCGTGCCATGATAGAGGCCGGTGGTGTCGCCGAGGCCGATGGTGTTTGCCGTCGCAAAGAGGCGGAAGGCCGGATGCGGACGAATGACGCGGCTCTGATCGAGCAGCGTCAGGCGGCCTGAAGATTCCAGCACGCGCTGGATGACGAACATGACGTCGGGGCGGCCGGCGTCATATTCATCGAAGACGAGCGCGACATTGTGCTGATAGGCCCAGGGCAGGATGCCGTCCTTGAATTCCGTGACCTGAAGGCCGTCCTTGACGACGATCGCGTCCTTGCCGACGAGATCGATACGGCTGACGTGGCTGTCGAGGTTGATGCGCACGCAGGGCCAATTGAGGCGGGCAGCGACCTGCTCGATGTGAGAGGATTTACCGGTGCCGTGGTAGCCGGAGATCATGACGCGGCGGTTGTGGGCAAAACCTGCAAGAATGGCGAGCGTCGTCTCGCGGTCGAAGAGATAGTCGTTATCCAGGTCCGGAACGTAGGCATCGCCCTTGCTGTAGGCCGGAACGCGGATATCGGAATCGATCCCGAAGACCTCCCTGACCGAAACGGTGGTGTCTGGAAGCTCGGAAATATCAAGGTCAATCTTGCTCATCATGTCTCCAAGGCGGGTGCTTCCACCCGGCCATACTATCAGGCCATTTCGCAACCATGACGCCGCAGCTTTGTTCTGCGCCCGTTCAAGGCGGGAACGTCGGCGATACCTCTCCGGGACTGAAGCGAAACCTCGGCGGGATAATGACCGCTTGCGAGCATTCTGGAACAAAGTCCCGGACAAGAAACGCCGCGTCCGGAAGGTTGGCAAAGGCGGCGTTGGCAAAACGCACAGATGCATGCCGCGGTTGCCTGCGGCCTCAGCCGATTTGGACCATACCCGATTGAAGGCGGAGAGCAAGGACAGGAATTAACAAAAACCGTTCTGCTTCAACAATTGATAGGCTTGGATGACGGCGCGGAAGCGCTCCTCGGAACCGCGGTCCCCGCCATTGGCATCGGGATGATGCTTCTTGACCAGTTCCTTGTAGCGGGTCTTGATCTCGGCAGAGGTGGCACTTGCCTGCAGCCCCATCGTGTCGAAGGCCTTGGCCTCCAGGCTCTTCAACTTGCGCTGCTCGGGAAAGCGCGGACCGCTGCCCTTGGCACCGCTGACGAAACCGAAAGGATCGCGCACACGGCTATAGGCGCCGGAGCGGATGTCCGAATGCAGCGGGCTGTCCTTCGCCGCCTTGTTGACGCCGACGGTCCAGGTCGGACGATGCCCGGTGACCGCCTCCTTCTGGTAGCGGGCGATTTCACCGTCCGAGAGGCCGGAAAAATAATTGTAGCCCTTGTTGTATTCCTTGACGTGCTCGAAGCAGAAAAGAAAGAACTGCCCTTCGGCATTGCGTCCGACAGGAGCGCGATGCACGCCTTTTTTATCACAGCCGTCCCACTGGCAGGTCGGAGGAGCCTGCTCTGTTTCCTGCTCGCGTTTGCGGCGGGTGCGGATGCGATCGAAATATTTGGAATCGAGTCTCATGACGGCGCTAATTATGGGCCTGCCGCGAAGCGACGACAAGAATTGACAAACACGAATGTTGCTGGCTTGGTGGGAACCCCCTTTTTTGCGAAGCAACTGGACGGAATCGTGACCCTTGAGACCCGCATCGAAGAAAAACTGACCGAAGCTTTTGCGCCCGAGCGCCTGAGCGTCATCAACGAAAGCCGCCTGCATGCCGGCCATCAGCCGGGCTTCACCGGCACCGGTGAAACGCACATGCGCGTGCGCATCGTCTCAGCCAAGTTTGCAGGAATGACGAGGCTCGCCCGCCACCGCGCCGTCACCGAACTGCTGAAGCCGGAACTCGACGCAGGGCTGCATGCGCTCGCCGTAGAGCTTGCCGCACCCGGCGAAACAACAAGCTGGTAGCGGAACACGTCCCTCATATAGGCGTTTGCCCTCCTTTCACCAAGGAGGAAACAGGGATGACAAAGCCGACGATTGCCCGCATCTGGCGCGGGCGTACGCCAAGAGCCAAGGCTGACGAATACGAAGCCTATAACTACGACGCGGGCATCGAGCCACTGATCGCGAAAGCACTTGGTGTTCAGACTTTTCGCGAAGACCGCGAAACGGAAAGCGAATTCGTGACGATCTCTTATTGGGAGAATATCGAGGCGATGAGCACCTTTGCCGGCACCGATCCCACGAAGATCCATCACCTGGAACGCGACAGCGAGTTTTTGATCGAACTGCCGAAAGAAGTGCAGATCCTGCGTTTGCTCACCAGCCACGGAGCGACCGGATAAGATTCAGAGCGGTTTGGTCTCGTTCTCCGCAGCAGGACGGATGCGTAGCCTGGTGATGCGGTTCTTCTCGCGCTTCATGACGATGAAGCGCTTGCCGTAAAAAGTGAAGGCCTGCCGCTCTTCCGGGATCGTCATCGATTCATGGATGACGAGGCCGGCGATCGTCGTCGCCTCTTCATCGGGCAACTGCCAATCGAGCGCGCGGTTCAGGTCCCGGATCGGCACACTGCCATCGACAACGATCGAGCCGTCGGATTCCTGGCGCACGCCCTGCATATCGATATCGTGCTCATCGGAAATATCGCCGACGATCTCTTCTAGGATGTCCTCGAGCGTCACGATGCCCTGCACCTCACCATACTCGTCGACGACGACGGCGAAGTGCTGCTTGCGGCGCAGGAACGCATTGAGCTGATCTTCGAGATTGGTGCTGTCCGGCACGAACCAGGGTTTCTGGGCAATCTTGACGATATCGAGATTCTCCGGCTCCACGTTCGGCTCGGCCAGCGCGCGCAGCAAGTCTTTTGCGTGGACGACGCCGATGATGTTGTCGATCGTGCCGCGCCACAGCGGCATGCGGGTATAGGGGCTCTCGAGGATCGTGCGAACCACTACCTCCGGCGCGTCGTCTGCATTGATCGCCCGCATCGCCGTGCGATGAACCATGATGTCGGAGAGTTCAAGCTGGCTAAGGTCGAGTATTCCGCCAAGGCGATCCCGGTCAGCCTTCACCACCGCCCCCTCGCGATGCAACAGATCGACGGTACCGCGCAGTTCCTCGTGCGCCGTCAGCATCGGGATTTCACGCGATAGGGTGATGCCGAAGCGCCCCAGGATCCGGCGGACGACGGCATTGACGAGAGATGAAATCGGACCGACGACAGCGACAAAGAGCTTGATTGGCAATGCCGCGCTCAATGCAAAACGGTCAGGCGACGAGATCGCCCAGCTCTTCGGCAGAACTTCCGCGAAAATGACGAGGATGACAGTCATAGCAAGCGTTGCAAGCGCCACGCCCGAGCTGCCGAAAAGACTGAGAAACAAGCTGGTCGCAAGAGACGAAGACAGGATGTTAGCAAGGTTGTTGCCGATCAGCAGCGCCCCGATCAGCCGGTCGCGCCGCTCGATCAGCTGGCGCACAAGACCGGCGCGCCTTTCGCCGTTGGTTTCCAGCGTATGCATGCGGCTGCGAGAAACCGCCGTCAGCGCAGTCTCCGAACCAACGAAGAAGGCTGATATGAGGACGAGGGCCACGATGGCAACGATTTCCGGCCAGTAAACCGCAAGAAATGCCAGCGTGACTTCGAGTGTCATTGCGGCTGCTTTTGCTTGAGGAAGGCCAACACTTCGGAAGCCGGCACATCATCGGCGATGAACGACCGGCCAATGCCGTGAGTCAGGATGAAGGTGAACTTGCCGTTTTTCACTTTCTTGTCCTGCGCCATCGCGTCGAGCAGCTTTTCAGCCGGCGGAAGAGCGCCTGGAATATCGGACATGCGCGTCGGCAGGCCGACCTCTTTCAGATGTTTCTCAACCCGCTTCGCGTCATCAGGGCTTGCGAGATTCATGCGCGCGGAAAATTCATGCGCGAGGACCATGCCGATCGAAACGCCTTCGCCGTGCACCAGGCGTGCACTCTCGTAGGCGGTGGCCGCCTCCAGAGCGTGCCCGAAAGTATGGCCGAGATTGAGAAGCGCCCGCGGACCGTTCTCGCGCTCGTCAGCGACCACGACATCGGATTTCGCCTGACAGCTTGTGGCAATCGCCTCGATACGCGCAGAGCCGCCGGCAAAGACGGCGCTCCAGTTTGTTTCAAGCCAAGCGAAAAAATCCGGCTTGTCGATAAGACCGTATTTTGCGACTTCTGCATAGCCGGCGCGGAATTCGCGCTCGCTGAGAGAGTTAAGAACATCAGTATCGGCAAGGACCAGATCCGGCTGATGGAAGACGCCGATAAGGTTCTTGCCGTGTCGGCTGTTGATGCCCGTCTTGCCGCCGACGGAAGAATCCACCTGCGAAAGCAGCGACGTCGGCACCTGCACGAAGCGCACGCCGCGACGCACGATGCCAGCGGCAAAGCCGGCAAGATCGCCAATAACGCCGCCACCAAGCGCAATGACGTAATCATTCCGCTCGACGCGCGCCTCCAGGATCTTGTCGCAGACGGTCATCAGATGCTCGAAGCTCTTCGTCTTCTCGCCGGCGGGCAGCACAAGCTGTGCGGACATGATACCCGAGCCTTCGAGGCTTCTAACGAGAGCTTCGAGATAGAGTGGCGCTACGTGCTCATCCGTGATGATCGCAGCTTTGCGACCCTTCAGCCGTGACGCTATTTCCGCTCCAGCGCGCGCGATCAGACCCGGCCCGATCAATATATCGTAGGCGCGCTCACCGAGCGGTACGTGAACCTTTCGTTGGGCGGAGGAGGAGATCGCATTCATGGTATTGTACTTTCGGTTTGGGCTTCGATCACGGCCTTCAACACTTCGTCAGCCATGACTTCCTTACGCACGTCACGCGACAACACGGTGATGTCGGCTTCGGCATAGATCGGGTATCGCGCGTTCATCAGGTTTTCGAGCGTCTGCCTTGGATTCTCGGTCTTCAGGAGCGGGCGTGTGTCGCGCTTGCTGACCCGCTCCCACAGCACGTCGAGATCGGCCTTCAACCAGACGGAAAGGCCGCTCTTCTTGATGTGCTTGCGCGTCCGATCATTGATGAAAGCGCCACCGCCGGTAGATACCACGCGCGGCCCATTCTTCAGCAACCGCTTCATCACGCGTGTTTCCAGCGCGCGGAACTCATCTTCGCCGTAAGCTGCGAAAAGCTCCGAGATGGTCATGCGGGAGACGCGCTCGATCTCCACGTCGCTGTCGATGAAAGGAACACCCAGCTGATGGGCGACGATACGGCCGACGGAGGATTTGCCGGCCCCCATGAGGCCAACGAGGATCAGATTGCGGGATCCGAGCGTGGCGCGAGCTCTGTCTTTCAGGCTGTCTCCCACTTTCAGAACTGGGTCACTCATCGGTCCATTCACACTTTGTTTGCAAACGGTATCGACAAATGCGGGTGTAGCGTCAAGTCGCGGACCAGGGAAACATGGTTCAAAAGCCGCTTCTTGCACGCAAACCCGCTTCTTCATAAAAGAGGCAGAGCTCACGGAGTTGCGAAATGCCGACCCTCTTGCGTCTCTTGGCTGTCCTGGCGATGATCGCTGGGGCGATTTATGGCGGTATGGTGGCGCTCGTGACCTTCGTGGAGCCACAGCCGCGCGACGTGACGATCCGTATTCCGTCGGAACGCATCAACCCGCCGGCGACTGGCACGATCAAACCGGCGAAGAAGTGATCCGATGAAGGATCTGAGCCGCGTCCATGTGGAAGCCTTTCTCGAGATGATGAGTGCAGAGCGAGGTGCTGCCGTGAACACGCTGCAGTCCTACGAGCGCGATCTGGACGACCTCCATGCATTCCTGAACGGCAAATGCGTGCGGCTGACCGAAGCGGCCTCCGGCGATCTCGCTGCCTACCTCTCCTCGCTCTCGAAACGGGGCTTCAAGTCCTCGTCCCAGGCCCGCCGGCTGGCAGCCATGCGGCAATTCTACAAATTCCTTTATGCCGAAGGCCTGCGGGTTGATGACCCGACGGGCGTTCTCGACGCGCCGAAGAAAGCGCGAGCTCTGCCAAAGACAATGGGCGTCGAGGAGGTGACGCGACTACTGACACAGGCCGAAACCGAAGCCAACAATCCCGCGGACGGCCAATTGCAGCGCCAGCGAATGTTGGCGCTTCTGGAGCTGCTTTACGCGACAGGAATGCGCGTCAGCGAACTCGTTTCGCTGCCGGCACGCGTTCTCGACCAAGAAGGGCGTTTCCTGATCATTCGCGGTAAGGGCAACAAGGAGCGGCTCGTACCTCTATCTCAATCGTCAATCGCTGCACTCAAGGTCTATGGCCGGTCGCTCGCAGAAGAGAACGCCAAGGCGAAGGATCCGGTTGATAGTCCATGGCTTTTTCCGGCAGCCTCCAAGGAAGGCTATCTGCCCCGCCAGGTTTTTGCCCGGGAACTGAAAAACCTCGCGATCCGTGCCGGACTGACGCCATCAATGATCTCACCGCACGTCATGCGTCACGCCTTTGCAAGCCATCTTCTTGCCAACGGCGCCGACCTTCGCGTAGTTCAAGAACTCCTCGGACATTCCGACATTTCGACGACACAGATCTATACGCATGTCCTTGAAGAAAGGCTGCAGCAACTGGTTCAGACGCATCACCCCCTTGCCAAACAGGCGAAAAAGCACGAATAGGACCGGCGACATGGGGCAAGGCCAGCAAGACGCCCCGGGCACAAGGAACGGAAACGCACCTCATGCACAACTATCTCGACTTCGAAAAGCCGATCTCCGACCTCGAAGGCAAGATCATCGAACTGAAGAAGCTCGCTTCCGAAGACGAGAGCATCGATACGTCCGATGAGGTCGGCAGGCTAGAGGTTCGCGTTCGCGAAGCGATGGTCGATATCTATTCCAAGCTCAACGCCTGGCAAAAGACGCAGGTTGCTCGCCATCCGCAGCGCCCGCACTTCGTCGATTATGCAAAAACGCTCTTCCAGGAGTTCACGCCGCTCGCTGGCGACCGCAAGTTCTCCGAGGACGCGGCGATCCAGGCAGGCCTTGCGCGCTTTCGCGGCCAACCGATTGCCGTCATAGGCCAGGAAAAGGGCAGCGATACCAAGAGCCGACTGAAGCACAATTTCGGCAGCGCCCGCCCTGAAGGCTATCGCAAGGCGATCCGCATTCTTGAAATGGCTGACCGTTTCGGCCTTCCGGTCGTCACCCTCGTCGATACCGCTGGCGCTTATCCAGGCGTTGGCGCCGAAGAGCGCGGCCAGGCTGAAGCAATCGCCCGCTCGACGGAAATGTGCCTTGGCGTCAAAGTACCGATCATCTCCGTCATCATCGGCGAAGGCGGCTCCGGTGGCGCGATCGCGATCGCGACCGGAAACAAGGTCTATATGCTCGAGCATTCGATCTACAGCGTGATCTCACCGGAAGGCGCGGCCTCCATTCTATGGCGCGATTCGACCCGCGCCAGGGAAGCAGCAACCAACATGAAGATCACCGCCGAGGACCTGAAGTCGCTTAGCATCATCGACGGCATCATTCCCGAACCGCTCGGCGGCGCGCATCGCGATCCGGACAGCGTCATCGCCGCCACCGGCGATGTCATCGCAAGCGCCCTTGCCGAACTATCGTCGCGTTCCGGCGAACAGCTGCGCAGCGACCGCCGCCAGAAATTCCTCGCCATGGGCCGGAATCTCGCATAACTCCCAGCATACGTGACCGGATTACGGCCAAACCTTGGCCACAATAATGTTATCAGTAACAGTCGCGCTTGCGGGACATCCTTGGGCAAGTCATAGGCTGGTAAGAAATTGTGAAGTATAAGCCGTCTATGATTCTGGGATCGCCCGGACTCCATGGACGCGGATCGGGTCGTATCGATTTAATGGGCTTGTTGGGAAATGCGCATTCGTCATTTTGCCTATGTTTCGCTGATGGCGCTGGCTCTTGCTGGCTGCAACGACGCTTTGGACGTCACCCATACTGATCTCTCGAAGGTCAAGAACAAGGTCGAGCAACCTCTGCCGGCACGTATCCTCGCCGATATGAGGACGAAAGGCATGGACCGCAACTCCCCGATCATGATCCGAATCTTCAAGGAAGAAGGCGCTCTCGAAGTTTGGAAGGCCAAGACGGACAATCGCTTCGAGAAGATCGCGGATTACAAGATCTGCGCGTGGTCGGGCCGGCTGGGCCCGAAAGTCAAGACTGGCGACCGGCAGGCGCCGGAGGGCTTCTACAACTTGACACGGGCGAACCTTAACCCGAACTCCAAGTATTATCTGGCGATCAACACCGGCTTTCCGAACCGATACGACGCTGCCAACGGCCGCACAGGCTCCGACTTGATGATCCACGGCGCATGTTCGTCTTCCGGCTGCTATTCGATGACCGACGAGCAGGTTCTGGAAATCTACGCTTTCGCGCGTGATGCCTTCAAGGGCGGCCAGGCAACCGTTCAGCTGCAGGCGTTTCCCTTCCGCATGACGGCGGAAAACATGTTCAAGCACCGCCTGAACCAGAACTATGACTTCTGGAAGATGCTCAAGGTCGGCTACGACAATTTCGAGGTCACCAAGCGTCCGCCGGAAGTGAATGTCTGCGAGAAGAAATATGTCTTCAACCAGCAGTTAGCGCAGGGCAGCTCCGCCTTCAATCCGGCAGGCCAGTGCCCAGCAATGTCAACGCCTCCAGCGCTGGCCTTAGCACTTGCAGCCTATAACAAAACATACGCGGCCGACTTCGCCAGGGCCGAAAGGAAATTCGACGGCATGGCTTGGTACGACCCAACCGAAGCCGAGCGTAAAGCCGTCGTTGCCAAGCAGCGCAAGGGCCGTGAACTCGCTTATGCACCAACCGGCACGTCGCTGGAGGCAGGCCGCATGGTCAAGGTAGCCGAACTTGAGGAAATGATGTCGAAGCCCGCTGCACCCGCGGCAAATGCGACGGCGATCGCCGCTGCGACACCGGCATCGGCAACAGCACCTGCTCCGAACAATGCGACAGCGGTTGCAGCGGTTGTACCTGCCAATATCCCCGTTCCGGCGCAGAACCCTCTAGCCTTCGCGCCGGAACCGCCTCCGCAGGAAACGGCAGAAGCCACCAAGAAGCCGTTTTGGAAATTCTGGGCCAGGAACTGAGCGGCTTGGACGCCTTTTCCTATGACCTGCGCGGCCTGAAATGCCCCCTACCCGTGCTGAAGACCCGCCGCAAGCTTTCTTCGATGACAAGCGGCGCGCTCCTTCGGGTAGAAACGACCGATCCGCTGGCTGGGATCGACATCCCTCATTTCTGCAAGGAAGACGGCCACGCGTTACTGGAAACGGTGAAAACCGAAACCGGTCACCGTTTCCTGATCCGCAAGAGATAATCTCAGATCTTCATGCCAGGAATGGCCAGCGGATTGTCGTTGAGAGCCGCGCGATCGGGCGTGTCGACTCGCGGCTTTCCAAGGAATGCATCGAAGAGGTTCTTCACGAAATCCTCCGGCAGATTCTTGGTGATCAGTACCATGCGCGTGCGCCGGTCGACCGGATCCGGCCAGGCCGGAAGGCGCACCGGCGGGTGAAAGATGTTCTGCACGCCATGCAGAACCAGAGGCCTCTCCGGCCAGTCCGAAACGGCAACGATGGCCTTCATGCGCAACAGTTTTTCGCCATGCGCGGAGCGCAACAGGTCGATGAACATCTCGAGCGCCATCGGCTCGATCGGCTTGTCTTCGACAATCGAGAAAGACCGGATCGACGCATCGTGACGCTTCACATCATGGGGATCTTGATGGTCATGACCATGATGGTGGTGGTGATCGTGTCCATGATGGTGATGGACATCATGCTCGTCTTGGTCGCGAAGCCAGCGGCTGACGTCGGTGATCTTCGTTGCCGGGTTGTATAGACCGTTTACGAAAATCTCCGCGCTACCGGCGGGCGCGCTGTCAGCATCGATCGCCACCGCGCGCGGATTGAGGTAACGCAGCCGCGCCTCCAGCACCGGCAACAGCTCGGCGGATGCCATCGACTGCTTCGACACGATGAGGCGATCGGCGACTGCGACTTGCCGGCGTGCCTCCTCGTGATTGGTGAGCGTCTGAAGACCGTTGACTGCGTCAACGACCGTGACAACGCCGTCCAGTTCGAAATTGCTGGCGATAATCGGGTTGCCCATGATCGCCTGCATGACCGGCGCCGGATCGGCAAGGCCGGTCGTCTCGATCACGACACGTTTGACGGGCTTGACCCGGCCGGTCTGCACCGCATCCATGAGGTTTGCCAGCGTATCGACGAGCTCGCCGCGCACTGTGCAGCAAAGGCAGCCGTCAGAAAGTTCGATGATCGCATCGCCCGAGCTTTCGACGAGTAGATGGTCGATGCCGACATCGCCGAACTCGTTGATGATAACGGCGGCATCCTTCATCGCCGGATCCTTGAGGATGCGGTTCAGCAAGGTTGACTTGCCGGCGCCAAGAAAGCCGGTCAGGATCGTGACCGGTATCGTGTCGTGATAAATGCTCATTTGCTTTTGCCTTAGAAGGACGTCGGGCGCGGCAGCGGTACCGGTACGTTGGCAAGGTCGCCGATGGCCTCGGCCTTTGCCATCTTGTCCGGCTGGACATCCTGGCCGGGAATGAGACCGGCAAAGACGTAACGTGGCTCGTGATCCATTTCCTGGATATAGGGCGACTGCACTTTCATGCGCCCGACCTCGTCGCGCGTTTCGCTACGCACCTTGGCACCCTTTGCGCTGCAGATATCGGCGCTCATGTCGGTGACCTGATCCTGCCCCAGTCCGTAGGGCTTCAACGAACCCAAGGTATCGGTTGCGGGAAACTGTGCCGTAAAGCCCTTCTGCAACAGGTTCGCCGTCGCATCCGCACGCGCCGCGAGGCTGTCTGTGCCCAGAACGACTGAAATGATGGTGCGGCCGTTACGGGTCGCCGAACCGATCTGATTGAAGCCCGATGCGCAGATGAAACCGGTCTTCATGCCGTCGGCACCGGCGAAACGGCCGATCAGCAGATTGATGTTCGCCGTATTGGTCTTGCCGTTGGTAAAGCCTTCAAGAGCGAAATAGCCCGCATACTGCGGGAAGTCACGCCGTAACGCGACCGTCAAGACTGCGAGATCGCGCGCCGTCGTATATTGGCCCTTGCCCGGCAGGCCGTTCGGATTGACGAAATGCGAATCCGACATGCCGAGTTTTGCTGCATCGGAATTCATGCGCAGGACAAAGGCATCCTGGGTACCAGCGACGGCCTCTGCCACGGCAACGGCGACGTCATTCGCCGACTTGATCATGAGGATCTTCAACGCGCTGTCCAGCGTCAGCTTCTGCCCCGGCTTGTAATACATTTTTGCAGCCGGCTGAGCAGCTGCCTGCTTGCTGATGACGATCGGCGTTTCGAGGCTGATCTCGCCGGCGCGGATTGCATTGAACACCGTATAGGCCGTCATCAGCTTCGTCAGCGATGCCGGGTACCATTTGCGAAAGGCTTCCTCATGCTCCAGCACGCGGCCGCTTTGGACATCGACGAGAATATGCGGATTGGCTTGCGCCAGCGGAACCGAGAAGAAAAAAGCGGCCGTAGCGGTGGCTGCGAGTGAAATCAAACGTTTCTGGCGCGTTGACACGGTTCGTCCCTAAGATGTCCGGAAATCTCGAAAGCTTCACCTATTTAGCTTATATGGCCATGACATGGCAAAGGTCATTGAATAAGTTATTCCGCGGCACAGCATCGCGCAAGCCGCCGGACAACCCGATTTCGCGACAGGAAGTTACGTATGCCGATTTTGAACAGAGCCGCTGAAATGCAAACCGAAGTGACCGAATGGCGCCGCCACATCCACGCCCGGCCGGAGCTTCTTTTCGCGGTCGAAAACACGGCGGCCTTCGTTGCCGGCAAGCTCAGGGAGTTCGGCGTTGACGAAATTGTGACCGGCATCGGCCGCACCGGCGTGGTCGGCCTGATCAAGGGCAAGGGAGAAGGAAGCCGTACGATCGGCCTCCGCGCCGACATGGACGCGCTGCCGCTGACGGAGATCACCGGCAAACCCTGGGCCTCGACGACGCCGGGCAAGATGCATGCATGCGGACATGACGGTCACACGGCAATGCTGCTCGGCGCCGCGAAATATCTTGCGGAGACCCGCAACTTCAACGGCAACATCGCCGTAATCTTCCAGCCGGCCGAAGAGGGCGGCGGCGGCGGCAACCTGATGGTCCAGGAGGGCATGATGGATCGCTTCGGGATCGAGGAGGTCTACGGGATGCATAATCTGCCGGGCCTTCCCGTCGGGCAGTTCGCCATCCGCCAAGGCGCGATCATGGCGGCAACGGACGAATTCACGGTGACGATCAAGGGCCTCGGCGGTCATGCCGCCCAGCCGCACCGGACGATCGACCCGATTGCGATCGGTGCGCAGATCGTCACCAACCTGCAGATGATCGCTTCGCGCAGCGCCGATCCCCTACGTTCTATCGTCGTCTCGGTTACGAAATTCAATGCGGGTTTCGCCCACAACGTCATTCCGAATGACGCGCAGATTGCCGGCACGATCCGCACGCTCGACGCGGAAGTCCGTGATCTGGCGGAAACACGCCTGAAGCAGATCATCAACGGCCTAGTCGCCGCCCATGGCGCGCAGGCCGATATCAGTTTCCACCGCAACTATCCCGTCACCGTCAACCATGCCACGGAGACCACCCATGCGATTGCCATCGCCAGCGACATAGCGGGCGCGGCGAACGTCAATTCTGAAATAGATCCGATGATGGGAGGGGAGGATTTCTCCTACATGCTCAACGCCCGTCCCGGCGCTTTCATCTTCATCGGCAACGGCGACAGCGCAGGCCTTCATAATCCGGCCTATGATTTCAACGACGAAGCCATCGCCCACGGCGTCTCTTATTGGGTCCGCCTTGCCGAACAGCGTTTGGGCGCGTGAAAATCTATACTCGATAAGAACCTCAAAAAGGCTTGGCTTCCTGCCAAGCCTTTTGTATGCATGGCACGGAGTGGTCCCGTAGCTCAGCAGGATAGAGCATCAGATTCCTAATCTGGGGGTCGCGCGTTCGAATCGCGCCGGGATCACCAAAACATTCCGAGGAAACCCTCAACGCGGACAGTCCCTCACTGAATGGGCTTGCGAGGGCTGGCTGCGTGTTCCTTCACCACTTCATTTGAACTATCGATTTCCTGAAGCAAGACGTCATAGCCCCAAAGATTGGCGAGATGCTGCAGGACGAGCTTCGTATCGGCTTCCTGAAGAAACCAATCGTTCGTGACGTTGTGGCGCAAGAGAAGGCGGCGGTCACCGGCAAGATCGACATCGACGATGTCTATTCCCGGGTCGATCCAGCCGATGTCGTATTCGCGTGAAAGCTGACGGCGGATGCGCCGATAGCCGCGTTCGTCGTGGATTGCCGAAACCAGAATTCCTTCTTCCTGCTCCGGGTCGTCGTAAAGATGGAAAAGGCGCAATTGGCGGATCAGGTTGGGGCTCAGGAACTGATTGATGAAACTCTCGTCCCGATAATCGGCCCAGATGTCACGCAGCACGGACATTGCATCGCCTTGTCCGGCAATGTCCGGGAACCAAACCCTGTCCTCCTCCGTCGGTGCCGTCACGATCCGCTCGATATCCTGCATCATTGCAAACCCCAGCGCATAGGGATTGAAGCCCGAGAAACGACGATCGTCGTAGTTGGGCTGGAACACGACATTGGCGTGTGATTTCAGGAATTCGAGGAAGTTTCCGTCACTGATCTGCCCGCGCTCGTGAAGCCTGTTCATGATCCTGTAGTGGACGTAGGTGGCAGTCCCCTCGTTCATCACCTTGGTCTGGCGCTGCGGGTGAAAATACTGCGCGACATGGCGCACGATGCGCAAAATCTCACGCTGCCACGGCTGCAGCAATGGCGCCGATTTCTCGAGGAAGTAGAGAATGTTGTCCTGAGGAAGGCCAAGGGCGAGGCGCCGCTTCTCCAGGCCGACGTCGGCTGCCGTGCGCTTCTTGCCGGTGGGAACAGTTCGCCAAAGGTCGTTGAACACCTGCTCTTCGTGGACGCGGCGCTCCTGCTCACGCCGCTCCTCGTCACGAAGGTCGACCTTGGTCTTGCCGGCGTGCCGATGCACGCCATGCGACATCAGCGCGTGCGCGGCATCGAGCGTACGCTCGACCTCGACTTCGCCGTAGCGCTCCTCGCAGCGGGCGATGTAGCTCTTGGCGAAATTGAGGTAGTCGAGGATGCCATCGGCATCCGTCCAGAGCTGGAAGAGATAGTTGTTCTTGAAGAAGTGATTATGTCCGAAAGCGGCGTGCGCGATGACCAAGGTCTGCATCGTCGCCGAGTTTTCCTCCATCAGATAGGAGATGCAAGGCGAACTGTTGATGACGATTTCATAGGCAAGGTCGCGCATGCCGCGGCGGTAGAAAGCCTCGTGATGCGCGAAATGCTTGCCGAAGGACCAATGGCGATAGAAGAGCGGCATGCCGGTCGATGAGTAGGCATCCAGCATCTGTTCAGATGTGATGACCTCGATCTGATTTGGGTAGACATCCAGGCCGAGTTCGCCGAGCGCGATCTCCTCGCAGGCGTCATGAACGCGCTGGAGCGTTGGGAAATCCCAGTCGGCGCCATTAAACAGCAACCGCTCCTTTGACACCGCCGTGGAAGTCATGGCGCCACCTGTGCATCACGTTTCTGGAAGAGATCGTGGAAGACCGGGAATATTTCGTTACGCCGGCACACCTTGCGCATGGACAGGGGCACCTGTTCGGCACGGATCCCTTCGTAAAGCGTCCAGAGCGGTGAGCGGGACACGGAGGAGTCGCTGTCTTCCTCACCGACCTCGATATAGGCGAAATACTGGCACAGCGGCAAAATCTCATGACGCAGCAGTTGCCCTGTCATGGTGCCGTCCGAATAGGAGTTGTCACCATCGGAAGCCTGGGCGGCATAGATGTTCCACTCTGCCGGATCGAATCGCGCCGCGACAATCGTGCGCATCGCCGCAAGTGCGCTTGATACCAGCGTACCGCCCGTCGCCGGACCATAGAAGAAGGTTTCCTCGTCGACTTCTTCGGCCTTGTCCGTATGGCGGATGAAGACGATCTCGACCTTCTTGTAGCGCTGTGACAGGAAAAGGTAGAGCAGCAGGTAGAACCGCTTGGCAAGATCCTTCATATGCTCCGACATAGAGCCGGAGACGTCCATCAGGCAGAACATGACGGCCTTCGCCACTGGTTTCGGCTCGCTTTCGAAGCGGCGATAGCGCACATCGAGCGGATCGATATAAGGAATGCGCCGGCTTTTTTCCGTCAACGCTTTGAGCTTAGCCTCAAGAGCCTGGCGCTTCTCGTCGTCTTCGCATTCCCCAATCTCGCGCCGAAGTGCCTCTACCTCCTGGATGCGCGGGCGGCGAAGCGCGATCCGTCGCATCATCGCCATCCGCGTCGTGCGACCGACAGCAATGTTGGACGGTGAACCAGACACCGAATAACCGGCCCGCACAGGGCTTTCTTCTTCTGTTTCCGTCAGCCGCCGCTTGGCGAGATCGGGAAGTTCCAGATCATCAAGAAAGACGTCGAGGAATTCCTCGCGCGTCAGCACGAAGCGGAAACCATCCTCGCCGTCGCCTTCGCCTGCCTCCTTCGGCCTGCCACCGCTCCTGCCAGGCGGCCGTGGGATGATATCCCCTTCAACAAAGGCTCTGTTTCCCGGCAGAATTTGATCGCTGATGCCGCCTTCGCCGCGGCGGAAACCCGGCTCTGTCAGGCCGTCAATCGGCAGGGTGATTTCGCCACCGTCGAGCACGTCCCGAATATTACGGCTTTGCAGAGAACGTTTCACCGCCTGCTGCACGGCGCTTTTCGCGCGCCGAAGAAACCGTTGACGATTTTCCAAGCTTTTACCGCGCGGATTCAGCCGGCGGTCGACAATGTGCATGATAGCTCCCGCGTGAGCGTTAACTTGCCTGCTTAACGCGCATGTACCATTCCACTAGGCGCCGAACCTGTCTTTCGGTGTAGCCGCGCGTGGTCATGCGCGAAACGAATTCACTGTGTTTCTTCTCGGCTTCGCCGTCCTTCTTCGTGCCGAACGAAATAACTGGCAGCAGGTCCTCGACTTGCGAGAACATGCGTTTCTCGATCACCTCCCTGATCTTTTCATAGCTCGTCCATGACGGGTTTTTCCCGCTGTTGTTTGCCCGCGACCGCAAGCAGAACTTGACGATTTCGTTGCGGAAGTCCTTCGGGTTGGCGATACCCGCCGGCTTTTCAATCTTCGTCAGCTCCTGATTGAGCAGTTCCCGGTCGAGAAGCTGGCCCGTATCCGGATCCTTGAAGTCCACATCCTCGATCCAGGCATCGGCATAGTCCACGTAGCGATCGAAAAGATTCTGTCCGTAATCGGCATAAGATTCCAGATAGGCTTTCTGAATCTCGTTGCCGATGAATTCCGCATAGCGCGGGGCAAGCTCGGCCTTGATGAACTCCATGTAGCGTTTCTCGGTCTCGTCAGGAAACTGCTCGCGGCGGATCGCCTGTTCCAGAACGTACATCAGATGAACCGGATCGGCCCCCACTTCGCTCGTGTGATGATTAAAGGTCGAAGCGAGCACTTTGAAGGCGAAACGTGTCGATATTCCGTCCATTCCCTCGTCAACGCCGCCGGCATCCCGATATTCCTGGACACTACGGGCACGCGGATCGGTCTCCTTGAGGCTTTCGCCGTCATAGGTGCGCATCTTGGAAAAATATGTCGAGTTTTCGTGCTTTCGCAAGCGCGAAAGTACTGAAAAGCGCGCCAGCATTTTAAGCGTTCCGGGTGCACAAGGCGCATCGGCGAGTTCCGATCCTTCGATCAGTTTCTCGTAGATCTTCTGCTCCTCGGTAACCCGGAGGCAATACGGCACCTTGATGACGCAGATGCGGTCGATGAAAGCTTCATTGTTCTTGTTCGCCTTGAAACTCTGCCATTCGGCCTCGTTGGAATGCGCAAGAACAATGCCCGAAAAAGGAATGGCGCCAATATTTTCGGTACCAATGTAATTTCCCTCCTGCGTCGCTGTCAGCAGGGGATGCAGCATCTTGATCGGCGCCTTGAACATCTCGACGAATTCCAGCAGGCCCTGGTTGGCGCGGTTGAGCGCGCCGGAATAGCTGTAGGCGTCCGGATCATTCTGGGAATAGGTCTCAAGCTTGCGGATATCGACCTTACCCGCCAGCGAAGAAATATCCTGATTGTTCTCGTCGCCCGGCTCGGTCTTGGCGATCGCGATCTGGCGCAACCGCGAAGGCTGCATTCTGACGACGCGGAACTGGGAAATATCGCCACCGAATTCGTCAAGCCGCTTCAGGCACCAAGGGCTCATCAACCCGGTCAACCGGCGCGTCGGAATACCGTATTCCTCAAGGAGCAGCGACCCCATCGTGGCCGGATCAAAGAGGCTGAGCGGACTTTCAAAGACCGGACTGACCTCCTCGCCCGCCTTCAGCACAAAGATCGGATGAACTTCCATCAGCTGCTTCAACCGTTCAGCTAGCGACGACTTGCCGCCACCGACCGGACCGAGCAGATAAAGAATCTGCTTGCGCTCCTCGAGCCCCTGCGCGGCATGTGTGAAGAACGAAACGATACGCTCGATCGTCTCCTCCATGCCGTAAAAGCCAGCGAAGGCCGGGTAGGTCCGGATCGTCCTGTTCATGAAGACCCGTCCGAGGCGCAGATCCTTGGCGGTGTCCAATACCTCCGGTTCGCCTATCGCCGCAAGGAGACGCTCCGTCGCGTTGGCATAGGCGAGCGGCTCCTGCTTGCAGAGCGACAAGTATTCTGCGATGGACATCTCAGTTTCGCGTCGCGTTTCATAGTTACGCGTAAACGCATCGAACACGGATTCATTCAGCATGGGCCCTCCATTCAAGGTTTATGCCACAGGCTCCCGAAATAGCCGTACCACCGCAATGGAAACAACATTTCGTTGAGAATCAATATGTTTCGTGAATTGATTGGACACCTGTCGGCCGTCTATAGCAATGCACAAAAATGTGCATCCACCGGTCGTTTTGGCTCCAACCAAACTAACTATACTATATCCTAATTCGTAAGGCGCCAGTGCGATATCAGCACATTTCAGGACGTGACATGAGGCCGCAAAGGGCTTCTAATGCCGCTGCTGCTGATTCCCGCGCGCGGAAAATCGAAAGATTCCCCGCTTGGTCAGTTGCGCTTACGATTTTTATTTTGCCACGAGCCGGCGAAAACAGCGCGGGACCGCGAGCTTTACATGCTCCAGCGGACGCTTTTGCTATATTTGCCGAACCAAACATCAAACTCCTCATCCGAGCTTGCGCCCCTCCCGACATGACGAAAGGGGCGTAACGCAACTTGTCAGGCCGGGGTGAGCGTCATCGACGCCCCGGCCGCTGCAATATTGAGACCGAGCTGGCCTGTTACGCTGAGAGGCTGGAGATGGATCGATCCCGCGGTACCGCCGACCAAGACATTCGCACCGACACCTGCGCCAAGCGTGGCTTCAGCCACGGCGCCGACATAAAGGCCACCGAGCGAGCCGCGATGATAGCCGGCAGTCGGCGCGAAGACGGCCCAAATGAGGCGGCTGCGCGTCGTGAAGCCGAGATCCACACCGAGTTTCCTGATATCGCCGGTATAGTGATCGGAAATCTCTTGACCAACACTCGAAGAAAACACGCAGTCGGCCTCCTTCGCTGAACCCAGCACGTAGCCGAGGCCTCCACCGACATCGCATGTCAGGAGGCCAATCTTAACCCCACCGCGTACGTCCGGCTCTTGGTAGCGCCGGATCGTGTCTGCTGCGTTTGCAGCCGTCACGCAGGCTTGAGCCAGTGATGCTGCGGCAACTATCATCGCAATGGACTTTTTCATCATGGTCTCCTTACTAAAAATTTGGCGACGGCATTGGGTTCAACCGGCGAAGAACAAACTCTGAAACACATAACGTGCGTCATCGAAGAATGATCCAAACCGTCTCCATCTATCTGCATGTCATGGCGCCGTGCCTTGGTTGCATGTTGCGGACAGCTACCACTGCTCACATCGCAAACGGACATTTCGAAGGCGCAGCCTAAATCTGCCCGGGTCGGCGTCCTTTTCTCCCAACACGTGGCGGAAAAGCGACAGCGTGCAACATGGCTCCCGATATCGTCACGGGGAACTTTGGAATAGGGCTAGCGTTGAAGGCGAAACAGGGAGTGTTTCGTCATGCGTACAAAGATCACCATCCTTGCGATTGCTTACATTGCGATCAGCGGCCTGTTGCTTGCAATCGCTCATCAATCGTCCGGCCCAGTCACCACAGAAAAGACCGACCGCGCCGGCGGCGCCGACAGTGGCTCGGTATTCCTTAGCGAGCGCTTTGCCGGCTGAATCAGCTAAAAGCAATGTCGGCCTCACTTTCCAGCGTCCAACTGCGGAGTGCCAAGCTTTCGTCTTGGTTTATGGTGCTGCGTGTGCATTCAACCAAGCAGGATCCGGTTTCGAACAGAACCTACGCCCTGAACGCCTCGCGCGACGGCCGTTGCGCGTTCGATTTCATCGGCAGTACCAACCGTGCCGGTGAGTACGATGTCGTCGCCTTCGGCCGTGACTTCGACGTCCGAAGCGTCGATGCCGCCAGCTGTCGCAAGCGCGCCAGCCACTGCTCTTTCAAGCGATGCATGATCGACCGACACCGCTTCGATTCCAGGCTGCTTCCCGTGGAATGTAGCCTTCTTGAAAACCATGATCGTTCCTCCTTTTGGATTGCGGAGAAACGCAAAGGCAACCGGCTTTGTTGCAGCCGTCGATCTCGTGATCGCCTACCAGCTTACCCGGTAGTTGACATTGACGCTGGCTGAGCGTCCCGACGAAAGCGGATCGGTGACCGAAGCATTGAGATTGAGGTTCGGAAGAACAGTCTGGCTGACGCCGACTGAACTCGAAAAATCCTTGCCGAAATCCGTCACGCTGCTTCCTGCCGAAATTGACGTTCCAGTCCACGGATAGATCAGTTTCAGTGCCTGGGTTGCCGTCACCGACGTCTGACGTGTTTCGACGGCAGCGTAGCCGACGCTGACAGCCCGGCTTGTCTGCAGGTCGAGCGAGTCTGAGAGAATAAAACTGCGCGAGCGGCTCAGCATCAGCGAACCGCTGCCGCGCAATGTATCGATCCGCAGGCTTGCATCCTGTTGCGCTTTGCCCGCCGGCGTGACGCGCGCCTTTGTGATCTTTCCCCAAAACGTCGCCTGTTCGGAGCCGGGCTGGATGGCCTCGCCATCGGTCGACGCGAGCGCCAGGTCGGCGCCGGCGCTTGTTTCCCATTCGAAAGGAAGGCGAAAACCCATCGTGGCCTTGTAGGAATGCTCGGAAACCCGCACTGGCGCCCAGATCAAAAGATTGTCCCCCTTGGCCGGAAGAGCTCCCAGAAGGCATACGCTCAACAATAGTATTTTCTTCAACGTCGTCATCAAATCCCACTCAGCGCGCACCGCGCAAAAACTCGCTGATGCGCTTCCACGCATCCAATTTTCAACTCCTCCCGATTTGTGAACTGGCCCGGCATCTGATGCCATTTGCCATGCAGCGCGGCATCAGTCGTGGGCAACTGCAGAACAACTGCGGAGTTAAATCCCGCAGGAATTGTTATAAGGATCACATCCGAAGTTCATTGTGTAAACCACTCAACGGTAGAAAAGTGCTGCACTGCACACTTGCCGCCCATTTCAAAGCCTTGTAGAGCCAGAGGCTAATGGGAAATTTTCGGCAAAAAACCCGCATGACGACCGGCACAAACGCGCCGCGGCGCCTCAGCATCTTCGGTTCAACGGGCTCGATTGGACAAAATACGCTCGATGTCATCCAGCAGTTGGGCGGCCGTGAGAGCTACGAAATTTCCGTGGTGACCGGAAATGAAAATGTTGAGCTACTTGCGCAGCAGGCAAGATCGACCGGCGCCCGGCTAGCAGTCACAGCGAGCGACAGCAAATACAGATCGCTGAAGGCCGAGCTCTCGGGCAGCGGCATCGCGGTCGCAGCCGGTACTCAAGGACTGGCGGAAGCCGCCGACATCGAAGCGGACTGGGTCATGGCCGCCATCGTCGGCACGGCGGGGCTGGTGCCGACACTGGCGGCGGCGCGCAAGGGTGCGGCGATCGCGCTGGCAAACAAGGAGTGCCTTGTTTCAGCAGGCGATCTTTTCGTCGAAGCGGTACTGAATGGCGGCGGGCTATTGATCCCGGTCGATAGCGAGCACAGCGCCATTTTCCAGTCGCTTGACGAAAATCAGCGGCACGCCGTCGAACGGATCATCCTGACGGCATCGGGCGGCCCTTTCCGCACATGGTCGCGCGCCGAGATGGCGAATGTGACTGCGGCAACCGCACGCGCCCATCCGAATTGGTCGATGGGCTTGAAGATCTCCATCGGCAGCGCCTCGATGTTCAACAAGGCACTGGAGATGATCGAGGCTAAGCACCTCTTCAGTGTGCGACCGGACCAGATCGAGGTGGTCGTGCATCCGCAATCCATCGTCCATTCCATGGTCGGTTATACCGATGGATCCATCATCGCCCAACTCGGCAGCCCGGATATGCGAACGGCGATCGGCTATGCGTTGGAGTATCCGCACCGGCCGAAGCTGAATGTCGAGCGCCTGGATTTCGCCAAGCTCTCTCGTCTCGACTTCGAAGCGCCGGACGAAAAGCGTTTCCCCGCTCTCAGGCTTGCGCGCACGGCATTGGAGCGAGGCGGCTTGCAAGGGGCAATCATGAATGCTGCTGAGGAAGTCGCCTTTCATGCCTTCGTCGACGAACGGATCGGCTTCCTGCAAATGGCCGATATTGTCGAAGCCGTTATGGACAGGATGGCCGGCACGGGCGGCGCGCACACGATGGACGACGTCTTTGCGGCCGACACCGAAGCCCGCAGGCTTGCTGCCGAACTGGTTGCGCTCAACGAAAAGGCCGCCTGACGGCGGACCGCCGATCGGGCGGTCCTTTGTTCCCGATTAGCGCGACTGCAGGTCCACAATCGCAACGACGAGCGCAGCGATCGCAACGGCACCATGTCGGAAGCGCTCTGGCCGAATTCGAAACCGCGGTCGATACGTACGCCGATAGCGATGAGTAAAGCCGGTGAGGCTACGATGAGATCCAGACCACCACGGTCCGTCGAGATCCCCGCAATTTCGACTACGAAGCCAATCGACCTTACGCGACCTGCCTTGCGAGCGCGCAGCGCGACCAGAGGGAATGGAGTGCTGCAACCAGCTGTTCGATGTCGGCATCGGAATGCAGCGGCGTCGGGGTGATGCGCAGCCGTTCGGTCTTCTTCGGCACCGTCGGATAGTTGATCGGCTGGACATAAACGCCGAAATTGTCGAGCAGCAGATCCGAGATCCATTTGCACTTCGCCGCATCGCCGACCAAGACCGGCACGATATGGCTCGGGTTCGGCATATGCGGGATGCCGCGCTGGTCCAGCAGTGATCTCAGCTTGCGCACCCGGTCCTGATGGCGGGCGCGCTCGAACTGGCTGACCTTCAGGTGCTGGATCGAGGCCACCGCACCGGCCGCAAGCGCTGGCGGCAGCGCCGTCGTGAAGATGAAGCCGGAGGCAAACGAGCGGATGAAATCGCACAGTGCCGTTGAGGCGGCGATATAGCCACCCATGACGCCGAAGGCCTTGCCGAGCGTGCCTTCGATGATGGTCAGCCGGTCCATCAGCCCCTCGCGCTCGGCAATGCCGCCGCCGCGCGGGCCATACATGCCGACGGCATGCACTTCGTCGAGATAGGT
>NZ_FMTM01000025.1 GCF_900099775.1 Rhizobium mongolense subsp. loessense
CCGATCGCCATGGAAGAAAAGCTGCGCTTCGCCATCCGCGAAGGCGGCCGCACCGTCGGCGCCGGTATCGTCGCATCGATCGTAGAGTAATCTTTGCATTAGCTTGGATTGAAGAGGGCCCCGCTGGAAACGGCGGGGCTTTTGCGTTGCATTATCGTTGACGTTCGGACGTAAAATCAGCGCCGATCCGGCTCTCCGGTTCGGCCGGTTCTTTAAAGACCGCGCCGGAATCCTGGATGAATATGCAGGTGGCCTACGACATCAAGATCCATGCTCGCGCGCTGGAAGAGGTGCTGGCCGGAATTCCGGAAGCGGAGGCAGCTTAGGCGAAATCTGACCGTGGCTTCTCAATCGCCACGCCTTCACCTTGCGCCTTGTTGCGGAGTCTTTATCTATTCCTTCTATTTCATGATGCGGAGGAGATTTCATGAAGAAGCGCATTCTTTTTACCGGCGGTTCGGGCAAGGCCGGACGTCATGTCGTGCCGTGGCTGGTGAATGCCGGCTATGAGGTTCACAACGTCGATCTGGTGCCGCTCGACAGCCCCGGCGTCACCAACCTGATTGCCGACATCACCGACAGCGGCCAGGTCTTCAACGCGCTGTCCATGCATCGCGATCTTCCCGATCTGGAGACCGGCAACGGCGCCCAAAGTTTCGACGCTGTCGTGCATTTCGCTGCGATACCGCGCATTCTGATCAAGACGGACAACGAGACGTTCCGCATCAACACGATGGGCACTTACAATGTCCTCGAGGCGGCGGTGAAGCTCGGCGTCAGGAAGATCATCCTTGCCTCCAGCGAGACCACCTATGGCGTCTGCTTCGCGGAGGGAAAGAAGGATTTCCATCAGTTTCCGCTGGAGGAGGATTATGACGTCGATCCAATGGACAGCTACGGTCTATCGAAGGTGCTGAACGAAAAGACGGCCCGCGCTTTCGCCGAACGGTCCGGTGCCGATATCTATGCCTTGCGCATCGGAAATGTCATCGAGCCGCATGAGTATGACAGGTTTCCAGGCTTCATCGCCAATCCGGAGACGCGCCGGCGCAACGCGTGGAACTATGTCGACGCCCGCGATCTCGCCCAGGTCGTCCATCTGTGTATCGCCAAGAGCGGACTGGGCTTCCAGGTCTTCAATGCGGTGAACGACACCGTGACCGCCAATATCCCGTCGAAAGAACTCGCCAAACGCTTCTTTCCGAACGTGCCCTTCACCCGCGAGATCGGCGAACATGAGGGCTTGCTTTCCAACCGCAAGATCCGCGAAGTCCTCGGCTTCAAGGAAGAGCACGACTGGCGCAAGTATGTGAAGCTCTGAGCGCGGGCCATGCCGGGGTGATGGTGGATTGGGAAAAATCGAAAATCGCACTTGCATATCCCGTGCCACCGTCTTAAAGGGAGCGCCATGCTTGCAGGAAGCGCTTCGACCCTCATGGTCAAAGGGCTGAATGTAAAGCGTAAAGGGGTATAGCTCAGCTGGTAGAGCGGCGGTCTCCAAAACCGCAGGTCGGGGGTTCGAGCCCCTCTGCCCCTGCCATCTTCTTCGAAGGGAAGCGCGGACGTTCTCGCAGCGGTCCGTCGGGGAGGGCATTGTGGCAAATTTCGCTAGACGTCGGTTTTCCTCTTGTGCAATTGGGAATCGGTGTTTATGTAAGGTTCAACAGACACGCGGTGCGTGGGGCTGATATGTTCAGCTTTACGCGCCGTAATTGCGTGGGCAGTCGATGGCATCCAAATCCAATCCGTTTGCGTTCCTGCAGCAGGTTCGCACCGAAACGTCCAAGGTTACCTGGCCGTCTCGCCGCGAGACCATGATCTCGACGATCATGGTTCTGGTGATGGTCGTCTTTGCCGCGCTGTTTTTCTTTGCTGCTGACCAGCTGATTGGCTGGGCTTTGAGCTACGTGCTCAACACCGGCAACTGATCGGGTGGAGATATAAGATGGCGGCACGTTGGTATATCGTCCACGCGTATTCGAATTTTGAGAAGAAGGTGGCTGAATCCATCGAGGAGAAGGCCAGGCAGAAGGGGCTCGAGCATCTCTTCGAAAAGATCCTCGTGCCGACCGAGAAGGTGGTTGAAGTGCGCCGCGGCCGCAAGGTCGACAGCGAACGCAAGTTCTTTCCGGGCTATGTCATGGTTCGAGCGAACCTGACGGACGAGGCTTACCACCTCATCAAGAACACGCCGAAGGTCACCGGTTTCCTCGGCTCCGACAACAAGCCCGTTCCGATTCCGGACTCCGAAGCCGAGCGCATTCTCGGCCAGGTCCAGGAAGGTGTCGAGCGGCCGAAGGCATCGGTTACCTTCGAGGTCGGCGAGCAGGTCCGCGTTTCCGATGGCCCGTTCGCGTCGTTCAACGGCACGGTTCAGGATGTGGACGAAGAGCGTTCACGCCTGAAGGTGGAAGTTTCGATCTTCGGCCGCGCAACGCCGGTCGAGCTGGAATACGGTCAGGTCGAAAAGGTCTGATTTTTTGAGATGGAGTCGGTCAGTACTGACCGGTTTCTGCGCGGCGATAGCCGCCAACCGCGTGGAAGGTGAGGGGTCTTAGCCGGGCCTTAAAATCCGCACCACGCAACCGCAGCCGCCGGAGAAATCCGGCATCACTGGCCGGGCAACCGGTCATCAATGAAAGGCAGAGAGTTATGGCTAAGAAAGTTGCAGGCCAGCTCAAGCTTCAGGTCAAGGCAGGATCGGCAAACCCGTCTCCGCCGATCGGCCCGGCGCTTGGTCAGCGTGGCATCAATATCATGGAATTCTGCAAGGCGTTCAATGCCGCCACGCAGGAAATGGAAAAGGGTATGCCGATCCCGGTCGTCATCACCTACTACCAGGACAAGTCCTTTACCTTCGTGATGAAGCAGCCGCCCGTCAGCTACTTCCTTAAGAAGGAAGCAAAGATCCAGTCGGGTTCGAAGACGCCCGGCAAGGGCGCTGTCGCTGGCAAGCTGACCAAGGCTCAGGTCAAGGCGATTGCAGAAGCGAAGATGAAGGACCTGAACGCAGCAGATATCGAAGGTGCAATGGCGATGATCGAGGGCTCTGCCCGCGCCATGGGCCTGGAAGTGGTAGGTTAAGACCATGGCTGGCAAGCGCACCAAGAAGATCAACGAAGGTGTTGATCCCACGAAGCTCTACGCTCTGAACCTTGCTATCGGCATGGTCAAGGACCGGGCTGTCGCCAAGTTCGATGAAACCATCGAAGTCGCCATGAACCTCGGCGTCGATCCGCGTCATGCAGACCAGATGGTCCGCGGCGTGGTCAACCTGCCGAACGGTACGGGCCGTGACGTTCGCGTCGCCGTTTTCGCGCGCGGCGCCAAGGCTGACGAAGCCAAGGCAGCCGGTGCTGACATCGTCGGCGCAGAAGAGCTGGTCGAGATCGTCCAGGGCGGCAAGATCGATTTCGATCGTGTCATCGCGACCCCGGACATGATGCCGCTCGTCGGCCGTCTCGGTAAGGTACTCGGCCCGCGCGGCATGATGCCGAACCCGAAGGTCGGAACGGTCACAATGGACGTTGCCGGGGCGATCAAGGCCTCCAAGGGCGGCGCCGTCGAGTTCCGCGTCGAGAAGGCTGGTATCGTTCACGCCGGCATCGGCAAGGCATCCTTCGATGCAAAGGCGCTGGAAGAAAACATCCGTGCCTTCGCTGATGCCGTCATCAAGGCGAAGCCGGCTGGCGCAAAGGGCAACTACGTCAAGCGCGTAGCGATCTCTTCGACCATGGGCCCGGGCGTCAAGATCGACCCTTCGTCGGTCACGGCCGCTTAACGAATTTCATCGGGCTTTGCCCGGTGGCAAGAATTCCGGCCTCGAAAGGGGCCGGAATATTCCGGAGTAATCCGGAATCCTGTCCGAGATTGCAGGTGGTTTTCCCTTAATCACTTTGGCCTGCATGAGACGGGTAAGACCCGAATTTCAATGAAGCTCAGCTTCATAGATTTGGTTCGAGCCTTGGATGCCTTGTGCCTTCGGCCTTTTGGCGCGAAGCGCGAGGGGACAGGATCCTCAAGCGCCGCTTGGGATCGCTTCTGATCCCGGGAGGCAAAGGCAACCCGGTGGGTCCGTTTCACGGTCCCGCCAACTGGAGATAGGCAGTGGAAAGAGCGGAAAAACGCGAATTCGTCACGGAACTGAACGAAGTCTTCAAGGCTTCGGGCTCGGTTGTCGTGGCCCACTATGCTGGTGCTACAGTCGCGCAGATGAACGACTTCCGTTCGAAGATGCGCGCTGCTGGCGGCACCGTCAGAGTCGCGAAGAACCGCCTGGCCAAGATCGCCCTTCAGGGTACGGAAGCGGAAGGGATTTCCAATCTCTTCACCGGTCAGACGCTGATTGCATACAGCGCCGATCCGATCACCGCTCCGAAAGTCGTCGTGGATTTCGCCAAGGGCAACGACAAGATCGTTGTGCTCGGCGGCGCCATGGGAACAACCACGCTCAACGCCGATGCAGTCAAGTCGCTTGCGACCCTGCCGTCGTTGGACGAACTGCGCGCGAAGCTGCTGGGCATGATCCAGACACCGGCTACCCGCATCGCAGGCGTTGTTGCAGCACCGGCAAGCCAGCTTGCCCGCGTGTTTTCGGCTTACGCCAAGAAGGACGAAGCCGCTTAAGGCGGTTTTTCGCTGTTTATAGAAAACCGGTTCGAACCGAACAAAAGGAACTGATAAAATGGCTGATCTCGCAAAGATCGTAGACGACCTCTCCTCGCTGACCGTTCTGGAAGCTGCAGAACTGTCCAAGCTTCTCGAAGAAAAGTGGGGCGTTTCCGCTGCTGCTCCGGTAGCTGTTGCTGCCGCTGCAGGTGGTGCTGGTGGCGCTGCTGCCGCTGCTGAAGAAGAAAAGACCGAGTTCGACGTCATCCTCACGGATGCCGGCGCCAACAAGATCAACGTCATCAAGGAAGTCCGCGCCATCACCGGCCTCGGCCTCAAGGAAGCCAAGGACCTCGTTGAAGCTGCTCCGAAGGCTGTCAAGGAAGCCGTTTCCAAGGCTGAAGCCGCTGACATCAAGAAGAAGCTTGAAGACGCTGGCGCCAAGGCCGACGTCAAGTAATCTTGAACTGCATCTGGGAGGCGGTCTTCACCGTCTCCCATTTGCCGTTTTTGTGAACGAATTACCCAAAAGCCGCGTGAAAACGGCTTTTGGGTAATGGGTTCTTCAAGAGCATGGTCTCGAACCGAAGCGCAGGGCAATCCGGCCATGTGGCTTTGGGAAGTGGGACGAGATTGAATTATCCATTGATCGACGGGATCGCCTGGCCAGCGGTTCCCGTCCGTTGCAGGCCCGGATGCAATTTTGAAGGAGCGACGATGGCTCAGACCCTTTCGTTCAACGGTCGTAGGCGCGTACGCAAGTTTTTTGGTAAAATCCCCGAAGTCGCAGAAATGCCGAACCTCATCGAGGTTCAAAAGGCGTCCTACGACCAATTCCTGATGGTTGAAGAGCCCAAGGGCGGCCGCCCTGACGAAGGCCTTCAAGCCGTCTTCAAGTCAGTTTTCCCGATCACGGACTTCTCCGGCGCTTCGATGCTGGAATTCGTGTCCTATGAGTTCGAACCGCCGAAGTTCGACGTCGACGAATGCCGCCAGCGCGACCTGACCTACGCCGCGCCGCTGAAGGTTACCCTCCGCCTCATTGTGTTCGATATCGACGAGGATACCGGCGCGAAGTCGATCAAGGACATCAAGGAACAGTCCGTCTACATGGGCGACATGCCGCTCATGACGAACAACGGCACGTTCATCGTGAACGGCACCGAGCGCGTGATCGTGTCCCAGATGCACCGTTCGCCGGGCGTCTTCTTCGACCACGACAAGGGCAAGAGCCATTCTTCCGGCAAGCTGCTCTTCGCAGCCCGCGTGATCCCATATCGCGGCTCCTGGCTCGACATCGAGTTCGACGCCAAGGACATCGTCTATGCCCGTATCGACCGCCGCCGCAAGATTCCGGTGTCGTCGCTGCTGATGGCCCTCGGCATGGATGGCGAGGAAATCCTCGACACCTTCTACACGAAGTCGCTCTACAAGCGCGACGGCGAAGGCTGGCGCATTCCCTTCCAGCCCGAGGCGCTGAAGGGCGCCAAGGCGATCACCGAGATGGTCGACGCCGACACCGGCGAAGTCGTGGTCGAAGCTGGCAAGAAGCTGACCCCGCGTCTGCTCCGCCAGCTTTCCGACAAGGGTCTCAAGGCTCTGAAGGCGACGGACGACGATCTCTACGGCAACTACCTCGCAGAAGACATCGTCAACTACTCGACGGGCGAGATCTATCTCGAAGCCGGCGACGAAATCGACGAGAAGACCCTGCCGGTCATCCTTGCCAACGGTTTCGACGAAATCCCGGTTCTCGGCATCGACCACATTAATGTCGGCGCCTACATCCGCAACACGCTCAACGCCGATAAGAACGAGAACCGCCAGGACGCGCTGTTCGACATCTACCGGGTCATGCGTCCGGGTGAACCGCCGACCATGGAATCGGCGGAAGCCATGTTCAACTCGCTGTTCTTCGATGCGGAACGGTACGACCTTTCCGCCGTCGGCCGCGTGAAGATGAACATGCGTCTTGACCTCGACGTCGAAGACACCGTCCGCGTCCTGCGCAAGGACGACATCCTGGCTGTGGTCAAGATGCTCGTCGAGCTACGCGACGGCAAGGGCGAGATCGACGACATCGACAACCTTGGCAACCGCCGCGTCCGCTCGGTCGGCGAGCTGATGGAAAACCAGTACCGTCTCGGCCTGCTGCGCATGGAGCGCGCGATCAAGGAGCGCATGTCCTCGATCGAGATCGACACGGTCATGCCGCAGGATCTGATCAACGCGAAGCCGGCAGCTGCCGCCGTTCGCGAATTTTTCGGCTCCTCGCAGCTCTCGCAGTTCATGGACCAGGTCAACCCGCTGTCGGAGATCACCCACAAGCGTCGTCTCTCGGCACTTGGCCCCGGCGGGCTGACCCGCGAGCGCGCAGGCTTCGAAGTCCGCGACGTTCATCCGACCCACTACGGCCGTATTTGCCCGATCGAAACGCCGGAAGGCCCGAACATCGGTCTCATCAACTCGCTGGCGACCTTTGCGCGCGTCAACAAATACGGCTTCATCGAGAGCCCGTACCGCCGCATCGTCGACGGCAAGGTGACGAACGATGTTCTTTACCTGTCTGCCATGGAAGAGGCAAAGTACTACGTCGCACAGGCCAACGCCGAGCTCGACAAGGACGGTTCCTTCGTTGACGAATTCGTCGTCTGCCGTCACGCCGGCGAAGTCATGCTCGCCCCGCGCGACAGCATGAACCTCATGGACGTCTCGCCGAAGCAGGTCGTTTCGGTTGCAGCCGCTCTTATCCCGTTCCTGGAAAACGACGACGCGAACCGCGCCCTCATGGGCTCGAACATGCAGCGTCAGGCTGTTCCGTTGCTGCGTGCCGAAGCTCCGTTCGTCGGCACCGGCATGGAGCCGGTCGTTGCGCGCGACTCCGGTGCAGCCATCGGCGCCCGCCGCGGTGGTGTCGTTGACCAGGTCGACGCTACGCGTATCGTCATCCGCGCAACGGAAGACCTCGAAGCCGGCAAGTCCGGTGTCGATATCTACCGCCTGCAGAAGTTCCAGCGTTCTAACCAGAACACCTGCGTCAACCAGCGTCCGCTGGTGACCGTCGGTGACGTTGTCAACCGCGGCGACATTCTCGCGGACGGTCCGTCGACCGACCTCGGCGATCTGGCCCTCGGCCGCAACGCGCTCGTCGCGTTCATGCCGTGGAACGGCTACAACTACGAAGACTCGATCCTGCTCTCCGAGCGCATCGTTGCCGACGACGTGTTCACCTCCATCCACATCGAAGAATTCGAAGTGATGGCGCGCGACACGAAGCTTGGTCCGGAAGAAATCACGCGCGATATTCCGAATGTTTCGGAAGAAGCGCTGAAGAACCTCGACGAAGCAGGCATCGTCTACATCGGCGCCGAAGTTCAGCCGGGTGATATCCTTGTCGGCAAGATCACGCCGAAGGGCGAAAGCCCGATGACGCCGGAAGAAAAGCTCCTTCGCGCCATCTTCGGTGAAAAGGCGTCCGACGTCCGCGATACGTCGATGCGCATGCCGCCCGGCACCTACGGCACGATCGTCGAAGTGCGCGTCTTCAACCGCCACGGCGTTGAAAAGGACGAGCGCGCCATGGCAATCGAGCGTGAAGAGATCGAGCGTCTTGCCAAGGACCGCGACGACGAACAGGCGATTCTCGACCGTAACGTCTACGGCCGCCTGATCGAGATGCTGCGCGGCCAGATGTCCATCGCCGGCCCGAAGGGCTTCAAGAAGGGCACTGAACTTTCGAACGCCGTGGTCTCCGAATATCCCCGCTCGCAGTGGTGGATGTTCGCAGTCGAGGACGAGAAGGTCCAGAGCGAACTCGAAGCACTCCGCGGTCAGTACGACGAATCCAAGTCGCGCCTTGAGCAGCGCTTCATGGACAAGGTCGAGAAGGTCCAGCGCGGCGACGAAATGCCTCCGGGCGTCATGAAGATGGTCAAGGTCTTCGTCGCAGTGAAGCGCAAGATCCAGCCGGGCGACAAGATGGCCGGGCGTCACGGCAACAAGGGTGTTGTGTCGCGCATCGTTCCGGTCGAAGACATGCCGTTCCTCGAAGACGGCACGCATGTCGACGTCGTTCTGAACCCGCTCGGCGTGCCTTCGCGCATGAACGTCGGCCAGATCCTCGAGACGCACCTCGGCTGGGCTTGCGCCGGCATGGGCAAGCAGATCGGCGACCTGATCGAAGCCTACAAGGCGAACGGCAATATCGAGCCGTTGCGCAAGACGATCGGCGACGTTGTCGGCGACGGTCCGAAGGCCGAGCAGGTCAAGGACTTCGACGATGACTCGGTTCTGCGTCTTGCCGACCAGTGGAAGCGCGGCGTTTCGATCGCAACGCCGGTCTTCGACGGCGCCCATGAAGGCGATGTCAACGAAATGCTGCGTCTGGCGGGTCTCAAGGACTCCGGTCAGTCGACGCTGTATGACGGCCGTACCGGCGAGCAGTTCGACCGGCAGGTGACCGTTGGCTACATCTACATGCTGAAGCTCAACCACCTGGTCGACGACAAGATCCACGCCCGTTCGATCGGCCCGTACTCGCTCGTGACCCAGCAGCCGCTGGGCGGCAAGGCCCAGTTCGGCGGCCAGCGCTTCGGCGAAATGGAGGTCTGGGCTCTGGAAGCGTACGGCGCAGCCTACACGCTGCAGGAAATGCTGACGGTGAAGTCGGACGACGTTGCCGGCCGCACCAAGGTCTACGAAGCCATCGTCCGGGGCGACGATACGTTCGAAGCGGGTATTCCCGAAAGCTTCAATGTTCTCGTCAAGGAAATGCGCTCGCTCGGCCTTTCCGTCGAGCTGGAGAACTCGAAGGTCGAGGATCTGCAGCAGGCGGGCCAGTTGCCGGACGCAGCCGAGTAACCACTTGATAGGGTGTGCGCCTTAAGAGGGCGCACACCGTTCCCGCCCTGGCCCCTTAGTGTGTCGGCCGGGCAGGGACGTTTCCGCCGCATTGTGCGGTTATTGTCGTTTTGAGCGTTGGCGCGGCTCCCGGGATTTGCCGCCGACCATCGCAAGCTAAGGGCGCTTTCGCCCATGAAGGAGACAGGCATGAACCAAGAGGTCATGAATCTTTTCAATCCGCAGGTGCCTGCACAGAATTTCGACTCCATCCGGATTTCGATTGCCTCTCCGGAGAAGATCCTTTCCTGGTCCTACGGTGAGATCAAGAAACCGGAAACCATCAACTACCGCACGTTCAAGCCAGAACGCGATGGTCTCTTCTGCGCGCGCATCTTCGGGCCGATCAAGGACTACGAGTGCCTTTGCGGCAAGTACAAGCGCATGAAGTACAAGGGCATCATCTGCGAAAAGTGCGGCGTCGAAGTCACACTGTCGCGCGTTCGCCGCGAGCGCATGGGCCATATCGAGCTTGCAGCACCGGTTGCCCACATCTGGTTCCTGAAGTCGCTGCCGAGCCGCATTTCCACGCTGCTCGATATGACGCTGAAGGATGTCGAACGCGTCCTGTACTTCGAAAACTACATCGTCACCGAGCCGGGCCTTACGGCTCTTAAGGAGCATCAGCTCCTCTCGGAAGAAGAGTACATGCTTGCCGTCGATGAATATGGCGAAGACCAGTTCACGGCGATGATCGGCGCTGAAGCCATCTACGAGATGCTGGCATCGATGAACCTCGAGAAGATCGCCGGCGATCTGCGTTCCGAGCTTGCCGACACTACGTCGGATCTCAAGCAGAAGAAGCTGATGAAGCGGCTGAAGATCGTCGAGAACTTCATGGAATCCGGCAACCGTCCAGAATGGATGATCATGAAGGTCGTTCCGGTGATCCCGCCGGATCTGCGTCCGCTGGTTCCGCTCGATGGCGGCCGCTTTGCGACGTCGGACCTCAACGATCTCTATCGCCGCGTCATCAACCGTAACAATCGTCTGAAGCGCCTGATCGAGCTTCGTGCGCCGGGTATCATTATCCGCAACGAAAAGCGCATGCTGCAGGAATCCGTCGATGCGCTGTTCGACAACGGCCGTCGCGGCCGCGTCATCACGGGTGCCAACAAGCGTCCGTTGAAGTCGCTCTCCGACATGCTCAAGGGCAAGCAGGGCCGCTTCCGCCAGAACCTGCTCGGCAAGCGCGTCGACTATTCCGGCCGCTCGGTCATCGTGACCGGTCCGGAGCTGAAGCTGCACCAGTGCGGCCTGCCGAAGAAGATGGCGCTCGAACTCTTCAAGCCGTTCATCTACGCCCGCCTCGACGCCAAGGGTTATTCCTCGACCGTCAAGCAGGCGAAGAAGCTGGTCGAGAAGGAAAAGCCGGAAGTCTGGGATATCCTCGACGAGGTCATCCGCGAGCATCCGGTTCTCTTGAACCGCGCACCGACGCTGCACCGCCTGGGCATCCAGGCCTTCGAACCCACCCTGGTCGAAGGCAAGGCGATCCAGCTGCATCCGCTCGTTTGCACGGCCTTCAACGCCGACTTCGATGGTGACCAGATGGCCGTCCACGTGCCGCTGTCTCTCGAAGCCCAGCTCGAAGCCCGCGTTCTGATGATGTCGACGAACAACATCTTGCACCCGGCAAACGGCGCACCGATCATCGTTCCGTCGCAGGACATGGTTCTCGGCCTCTACTATCTCTCGATCATGAACCAGAACGAGCCGGGCGAAGGCATGGCCTTTTCCGACCTCGGCGAACTGCATCATGCTCTCGAAAGCAAGGTCGTCACGCTGCACACCAAGATCCGCGGTCGCTTCAAGTCGATCAGCGAGGACGGCAAGCCGTACTCCAAGATCTATGAAACGACCCCGGGCCGTCTGCTCATCGGCGAATTGCTGCCGAAGAACGGCAAGGTGCCTTTCGACATCTGCAACCAGGAAATGACCAAGAAGAACATCTCCAAGATGATCGACACGGTCTACCGTCATTGCGGCCAGAAGGACACGGTCATTTTCTGCGACCGCATCATGCAGCTCGGCTTCTCGCATGCCTGCCGCGCCGGCATCTCGTTCGGCAAGGACGACATGGTGATCCCGGATACCAAGGTGAAGATCGTCGGCGATACCGAAGCACTCGTGAAGGAATACGAGCAGCAGTATAACGACGGCCTCATCACGCAGGGCGAAAAGTACAACAAGGTCGTCGATGCCTGGGGCAAGGCCACCGAGAAGGTCGCCGAAGAGATGATGGCCCGCATCAAGGCTGTCGAGTTCGACGAAAAGACCGGCCGCCAGAAGCCTATGAACTCGATCTACATGATGAGCCACTCGGGCGCCCGCGGTTCGCCGAACCAGATGCGTCAGCTGGGCGGCATGCGCGGCCTGATGGCCAAGCCCTCGGGCGAAATCATCGAGACGCCGATCATCTCGAACTTCAAGGAAGGCCTGACCGTCAACGAGTACTTCAACTCGACGCACGGCGCCCGCAAGGGTCTGGCAGACACCGCCTTGAAGACGGCAAACTCGGGCTACCTGACCCGCCGTCTCGTCGACGTCGCGCAGGATTGCATCGTCAACTCCGTGGATTGCGGCACCGACAAGGGCCTCACCATGACCGCCATCGTCGATGCCGGTCAGGTCGTTGCCTCGCTCGGCGCGCGTATCCTCGGCCGTACGGCCCTCGACAACATCGATCACCCGGTCACCGGCGAGCGCATCGTCGATGCCGGCAAGATGATCCTCGAGCCAGATGTCGTGGAGATCGAAAAGGCTGGTATCCAGTCGATCCGCATCCGTTCGGCACTGACCTGCGAAATCCAGACAGGCGTCTGCTCGGTCTGCTACGGCCGCGACCTTGCTCGCGGTACGCCGGTCAACATGGGCGAAGCGGTCGGCGTCATCGCCGCTCAGTCGATCGGCGAACCAGGTACGCAGCTCACGATGCGCACCTTCCACCTTGGCGGTACGGCCACCGTGGTCGACCAGTCGTTCCTGGAAGCCTCGTATGAAGGAACGGTTCAGATCAAGAACCGCAACCTTCTGCGGAACTCCGAAGGCATCCTCGTTGCCATGGGCCGCAACATGACCGTCCAGATCCTGGACGAGCGTGGCGTTGAGCGCTCCTCGCAGCGCGTTGCCTACGGTTCGAAGCTGTATGTGGACGAGGGCGACAAGGTGAAGCGCGGCCAGCGTCTGGCTGAGTGGGATCCGTACACCCGTCCGATAATGACGGAACTGGCCGGTACCGTTCAGTTCGAAGACGTTGTCGACGGTCTGTCCGTTCTCGAAGCGACCGATGAATCCACGGGTATCACCAAGCGTCAGGTCATCGACTGGCGTTCGACCCCACGTGGTTCGGACCTCAAGCCGGCAATCGTCATCAAGGACGCAAGCGGCAATGTCGCGAAGCTGTCCCGCGGCGGCGATGCCCGCTTCCTGCTTTCGGTCGACGCGATCCTTTCGGTCGAGCCGGGCCAGAAGGTCTCCCAGGGTGACGTGCTTGCACGTTCGCCGCTGGAAAGCGCCAAGACCAAAGACATCACCGGCGGTCTGCCGCGCGTTGCCGAACTCTTCGAAGCCCGCCGCCCGAAGGATCATGCCATCATCGCTGAGATCGATGGTACGATCCGCCTCGGCCGCGACTACAAGAACAAGCGCCGCGTCATCATCGAGCCGGCGGAAGACGGTGTCGAGCCTGTCGAATACCTGATCCCGAAGGGCAAGCCCTTCCACCTTCAGGAAGGCGACTATATCGAAAAGGGCGACTACATCCTCGACGGCAACCCGGCACCGCACGACATCCTGGCGATCAAGGGCGTAGAGGCTCTGGCTTCCTACCTCGTCAACGAAATCCAGGAAGTCTACCGCTTGCAGGGCGTTGTCATCAACGACAAGCACATCGAAGTGATTGTCCGTCAGATGCTGCAGAAGGTGGAAATCACCGATGCGGGCGACTCGACTTATATCGTCGGCGACAACGTCGACCGCATCGAGCTCGAGGACGTCAACGACAGCCTGATCGAGCAGGGCAAGAAGCCTGCCTATGGCGAGCCGGTTCTTCTGGGCATCACCAAGGCCTCGCTGCAGACCCCGTCCTTCATCTCCGCCGCTTCCTTCCAGGAAACGACGAAGGTGCTGACGGAAGCTGCGATCGCGGGCAAGACGGACGGCCTGCAGGGTCTTAAGGAAAACGTCATCGTCGGACGCCTCATCCCGGCCGGTACCGGCGGCACCATGACGGCGATCCGCCGCATCGCGACGTCGCGCGATGAGATGATCCTCGAAGAACGTCGCAAGGGCACGGGCGCGGATGCCGCAACCCCGATGCTCCAGGACATGGCCGGCGAAAACGCTTCGGCTGCCGAATAACCGGCAGCCCGGCCTCGGAATTGATAAACCGCCCGGAGCGATCTGGGCGGTTTTTTGTTTGATTGCGCCGGCTCCGGGGAGGCCGAAAATAGTTCTCCATTTTTCTTGATGGCGACTACGGGCTCGCCTGCATGTAGCTTACGGAAGTCGCTCACATGGCTCAAAGCCGCATGCGGCTTTTCTATGAAAGGGAAAGACACCTTGCATCGCTCGATACCGCTTTGGCCCGCGGAATGGCCGACGTCGAAGGCGGCTGCGTTCAACCGGCAGGGCGTTTTGTCGAGCTGACAGACCGTTATAAGTGTTTCGTGGAAGCTGCATTTCCTGCAAGTCTCCAAGAGCGCGATGAACTATGAAGCGACCGCAATTACCCAGCCCGATTGGTTAGCAAAGCAGGATGAGGCAATTGTGCATTCCGTAACCGAGCCTGGCCTTTGCTGCTGCGATATCAATCCAGAAAAAGCGGAGCAGGATCGGCCCGCCGCCGCCGAATGGTGTCATCTCGTGATGAAGCCAGGTGTCAGGGTAGGGACCTCCAAGGTCAGCATGATAGTAATGCCGCCGGTGGCAGATGGCGGCGCCGTTCTTGATGAAGCGGTAATCATCGATTGCAAGCGGACGAAGAGTGTTGCTCAGCGCAAGACCTGTCTCTTCGGCGAATTCGCGGGCTGCCGCTTGCTCAGGGTCTTCGCCGGGTTCGACCGTCCCGCCCGGAACCTGCAGTTCGACCTCCGGAAAGTCCGGCTCGTCGAAAACGAGGAGCCGGCCGCGCCAGGTGGCGTAGATCATCACCTTTTGCGCATCCGAGCCCGCCATGTCGTCAGTTGAAGCGGATGATTGCGACTTCGCCTTCGAGCGCGCCTTGGTAGGCCGAGGCATGCGGCTCTTCTTCGGGAACGTCGGTCAGCATGCCGATCTGGTCGAGGTCGGCTTCGATGAAGCCCTCTTCGGCAAGGGCGTTCAGCGCCTCGCGCACGGCGCTATCGTCATCGGCGGCCTTCAACATCACGTGCAGGTCGACGCCTTCGGCGCCATCGGACTCGTAGCCCTTGCCGATGATGATGAAGATCATCGGGCCTACGGAATTATTGTCGTTGTCGGGCTTCTCGATCATTCATCGGTCCTTTGGATATCTGGCGATTCGAAACTCGAATCCGTTTTTGACAGGCGCGCGGCCTGCGATCGCTGATTCCTTATCCGTTTTTGCAGCGATGCCCAAGTTCAACTTGGCATGCGGTGTCCGTTGCGTCTAAAAGCCTTCAAAGAGCGCACGGAGCCCGGGTTTCAAGGCGATCGGCCGAAGATTATTTCTTAACCGGCCTTGACGAACCAGCGGGAAACCAGTAGTACCCGCGCCATCGGAACCCATGTGAGGCATGGCTGTCCGGGGCGTCTCGTCCTGGAGTTCTCCTCAAACAAGGTTCGAAACGCACGTTGAAGATATGATGCCTGCACGCATGACGCATTTCTTTTTTGCGTCCTCTGCCTTCAGTGGTCCATCTGCGCAAGCGGATCGGGCCACATTTTGCGCATTGACGACAGCCGTGTGATCTTGCCGGAGACGGCGCGAGTTACGCCCGCAAGGGCTTGAGAGATAAACGTAAGGGATGGTTGAATGCCTACCGTAAACCAGCTGATCCGCAAGCCTCGCCAGGCAAGTGTAAAGCGTAACAAGGTTCCTGCGCTGCAGGAAAACCCGCAAAAGCGCGGCGTTTGCACCCGCGTCTACACCACGACGCCGAAGAAGCCGAACTCGGCTCTGCGTAAGGTTGCCAAGATCCGCCTCACCAACGGCTTCGAAGTCATTGGCTATATTCCCGGCGAAGGTCACAACCTTCAGGAACACTCCGTCGTCATGATCCGTGGCGGCCGCGTGAAGGACCTTCCGGGTGTCCGTTACCACATCATCCGCGGCGTTCTCGATACCCAGGGTGTCAAGAACCGCAAGCAGCGCCGTTCGAAGTACGGTGCGAAGCGTCCGAAGTAATTCGGTTTTGGTTTTCCGGCGCTGCGCGAGGTTCTCCGCGTGGTAAAGCGCCTTAACAGTTGAAGAGACGAGAAGTATGTCCCGACGTCACAGAGCAGAAAAGCGCGAGATCAACCCGGACCCGAAGTTCGGCGATTTGGTTGTCACGAAGTTCATGAATGCCATCATGCTCGACGGCAAGAAGTCCGTTGCTGAAAACATCGTATACGGCGCATTCGACGTCGTGCAGGGCAAGTCCAAGCAGGAGCCGATTGCGGTTTTCCACGCTGCGCTCGATAACATCGCCCCGCACGTTGAAGTCCGCTCGCGCCGCGTCGGTGGTGCGACCTACCAGGTCCCGGTCGACGTCCGTCCCGAGCGCCGTCAGGCTCTCGCCATTCGCTGGCTGATCGCTGCTGCCCGCAAGCGCAACGAAACGACCATGGTTGACCGCCTCTCGGGCGAGCTTCTCGATGCATCCAACAACCGCGGCAGTGCCGTCAAGAAGCGCGAAGACACGCACAAGATGGCCGATGCCAATCGTGCGTTCTCGCACTATCGCTGGTAATTCCGAACGGTATCGAAAGGCAGTCCACAATGGCTCGCGAATATAAAATCGAAGACTACCGCAATTTCGGTATCATGGCGCACATCGACGCCGGCAAGACCACGACCACCGAACGTATTCTTTATTACACCGGTAAGTCGCACAAGATCGGCGAAGTCCACGACGGCGCAGCCACCATGGACTGGATGGAGCAGGAACAGGAGCGTGGCATCACGATCACCTCCGCTGCGACCACGACCTTCTGGAAGGGCCGTGACGGCAAGATGCGCCGCTTCAACATCATTGACACCCCCGGCCACGTCGACTTCACGATCGAAGTCGAGCGTTCGCTGCGCGTTCTCGACGGCGCCATTGCGCTTCTCGATGCCAACGCCGGTGTCGAGCCGCAGACCGAAACCGTCTGGCGCCAGGCCGAGAAGTATCACGTTCCGCGCATGATCTTCTGCAACAAGATGGACAAGACCGGTGCGGACTTCTACCGCTCCGTCGAGATGATCAAGACCCGTCTCGGCGCGACGGCTGTCGTCATGCAGCTGCCGATCGGCGCTGAAACCGAGTTCAAGGGCGTTGTCGACCTGATCGAAATGAACGCTCTCATCTGGCGCGACGAATCTCTCGGCGCACAGTGGGACGTCGTCGAAATCCCGGAAGACATGAAGGCCAAGGCTGAAGAATATCGCGAAAAGCTGATCGAGACGGTTGTTGAGATCGACGAAGCCGCAATGGAAGCCTACCTCGAAGGCAACATGCCGGATAACGATCAGATCCGCGCGCTCGTTCGCCGCGGCACCATCGACGTCAAGTTCCATCCGATGTTCTGCGGTACCGCCTTCAAGAACAAGGGCGTTCAGCCGCTGCTCGATGCAGTCGTCGATTACCTGCCGTCGCCGCTCGACATTCCGGCGATCAAGGGTATCGACGTGAAGACGGAAGCTGAAATCGAGCGTCACCCCGATGACGCCGAGCCGCTCTCCATGCTCGCCTTCAAGATCATGAACGACCCCTTCGTCGGTTCGCTCACCTTCGCCCGCATCTATTCCGGCAAGCTCGAGAAAGGCGCGTCGGTCATGAACACGGTCAAGGACAAGCGCGAGCGCGTCGGCCGCATGCTGCAGATGCACTCCAACTCGCGTGAAGACATCGAAGAAGCCTTCGCCGGCGACATCGTTGCTCTCGCAGGCCTCAAGGAAACCACCACCGGCGATACGCTGTGCGATCCGCTGAAGCCGGTTATCCTTGAGCGCATGGAATTCCCCGAGCCGGTCATCCAGATCGCCATCGAGCCGAAGACCAAGGGCGACCAGGAAAAGATGGGCCTCGCGCTCAACCGCCTGGCTGCCGAAGACCCGTCCTTCCGTGTGAAGACGGACCAGGAATCGGGCCAGACGATCATCGCCGGCATGGGTGAACTTCACCTCGACATCATCGTTGACCGCATGCGTCGCGAGTTCAAGGTTGAAGCAACGGTCGGTGCGCCGCAGGTTGCCTACCGCGAAACCATCACGAAGACGCACGAAGAAGACTACACGCACAAGAAGCAGTCCGGTGGTACCGGCCAGTTCGCGCGCGTCAAGATCATCTTCGAACCGAACCCGGAAGGCGACGACTTCAAGTTCGAGTCCAAGATCGTCGGCGGTGCTGTTCCCAAGGAATACATCCCAGGCGTCCAGAAGGGCATCGAAAGCGTTCTGACCTCCGGTCCGCTCGCTGGCTTCCCGATGCTCGGCGTCAAGGCCACGCTGGTCGACGGTGCCTTCCACGATGTCGACTCGTCGGTCCTGGCGTTCGAAATCGCCTCCCGTGCTTGCTTCCGCGAGGCCGCAAAGAAGGCCGGCGCGCAGCTGCTCGAGCCGATGATGAAGGTCGAAGTCGTGACGCCGGAAGACTATGTCGGCGACGTCATCGGCGACCTGAACTCGCGCCGTGGTCAGATCCAGGGCCAGGAGAGCCGCGGCATCGCAGTCGTCATCAACGCGAACGTTCCGCTGGCGAACATGTTCAAGTACGTCGACAACCTGCGCTCCATGTCGCAGGGCCGCGCTCAGTACACGATGACCTTCGATCACTACGCGCCGGTCCCGTCGAACGTCGCAACTGAAATCCAGGCAAAGTATTCCGGTCAGAAGTGACCGGAATACCAATTGACCGATAACAAGAATTAGATCCCTTCGGGGACTAGCAGAATGGAGAGCCGAAAATGGCAAAGAGTAAGTTTGAGCGCAACAAGCCGCACGTTAACATCGGCACGATCGGCCACGTTGACCACGGCAAGACGTCTCTGACGGCGGCG
>NZ_FMTM01000023.1 GCF_900099775.1 Rhizobium mongolense subsp. loessense
AACCAAAGATCGACCTCGGTGCCGTCAGTCTTAGTTCCCGTCATGCGCGTCAGACCACTCCAGAAAGCAACGTCTCCGCCGACCGTTAGCTTGGCATCGCAAACATCGCCACCGATCGGACCTTCCCAGGTATTGAACCACGCCTGCAGGCCTGCCTCGTCCTTGCCGTGATAGACGAGCGGCGGTGCCAGCGAAAACTCGACCGAATCCTCGGTTTCGTAGGAAAGTGCGCCCTTGGCATCTTTTTCGCCGAGCGCGGAAGCGCGCATCGTCAGCATGGCGATAATCGCCTCTTCTTCGATATTGACTTTGGTTTCGTTGCTCATTGACCGTTCTCCTGTGCTGTTCAAGCAGAGGACGAACGGGGGAACGACAATCCGACACCGACACACGAAGCTAGTGGGAATTTCGCGCCTTCACCTTCAAGGTGTCGATATGATGTCCCGCGGCTAAATCGCAGGCTTCGGATTGTCGCGGGGATCCGGACCGCCGCCATGGGCGAACTCGTTCGCCGCGTCCGGTGGGCAGCTTGAAGTCGATGGTCAGGACTTGCAGAACCAGAATCTTCGACGTGATACGCTGAGGTTGTGCCTTCGTCGTCCGGGCTTTTGAAGTCGCGGCCTTCGAATCGCCGCGTCCGACCTTCGGTATCTTGGTCGCATTCACTTTCTTCGACGTCTTCGAGGACTTCGCCGCGACCGCGCCGCAAGCGCGACAGGGGCACGCTTCTCATCATTGACGCCGATCACTTCAAGAAGATCAACGATTCCTACGGGCATCTCAACGGTGATCAGACGGCACCAGCTGATCTGGTCTCGCGCCAATCGGGATTGAGATCCGGCCGCGGCCCCGCGTGGGGCCAATCGGCCGCAATGAGAAAGCCGGCAGCAGGCATCGAGCCTGCTGCCGGCGTCAAGGCGATGAGACGATGATGCAAACGGCTGTTAATTCGACCTCTAAACACGAATTATATTGAGGCGCAGAGCGCTGACGACTGCCTGCGTTCTCGTGGAGCATCCCAGCTTCTTGATCGCGCTGCCAATGTGATTATTGACCGAATTTTCTGACAGATCGAGAAGTTTCGCAATTTCATTGCCCTTCTTACCGCCGGCAGTCAGTCTCAGGCAGTCCAGTTCGCTTGGCGTAAACTCGATGGGCTTGTGTTTCTCGTTCAATGTGAGCTGCGAGAGTCGGTCGTAGATGAGCGTGGCGATGAACAGGAGCTTCGCCATTTCGATCATGCTGAAATTCCGTGGCCCCGAAATCGACATCGCACCGCGTCCACCCGCGGCATCGTGAACCGGAAAATAGGCTCCTTTTTCCATCCCATATCGGTTGAACAGCTGAATGACCGTGGATTTCTTGCCTTCTCCACGATTGGTATTGATCGCCTCGACATCATAATTGAACGCGCTGGTTGATCTCAACATCCGGCGGATGACCGGACTGTCGATCATCAGATTATGGGCGTCATAGTAGTCCACCATTTCCGCTGGCCAGTTGGTGATGATCTTAGTTGCGCCGATTTCAACGATGTCGACAGTCGGGAGTGTCATGAATAGGAAAGCATTCATTCCAAGGTCCTGAGTGAGACCCTTCATATATTTGAACACTTCGTAGTGCGTGTTGAAGCCTGCGGCGACTTCCTCAATTCGATTGAATTCGGCCTCGAGCTTCATGTCTTTCTCCGATCAGCAGTCGCGCCCGGGCGCTTGGACTGGTGTGCCTAGCGAATCCGCTTGCATCGGAAGCGGATTCTACACGCATAGACGACAATGCAACATGGATTCGAGGGGACAATTACATGGCCCGTGAGGTTGCGTAGTGCGGCGATTAATTCTTAACAACTGGTAAACACATCTTCCAATTTCGTGATGCAAAGAATGCGGAAAAATGCCCGAAACAAGCATTCAAAGCCGCCCTCGCGAAGTCTTTCTCCGCGCAGAAATGCTCAAAATATGTTCTTACAACTAACTGATTTCAGTTACATATTTATCTTTTGCTCGTTCAACTCGAGGGAATCAAATTCAGGAAACACGCGGTTAATGGATCCTTAAAGATTTTAATAGATTTTATCTTCAGATTGCTCGTCCAATGCGACCGCGTGGGGGTGGAAGCAGTCGCTCTCTTAGTCTTGAGTGGGGGAACAGCATGACGGGAATAGCATTCGGCTTCGGATCTGATGCCAAGGCCATACTAGCCGCGATGAACCGGTCACAGGCCATTATCGAATTCGACCTCACCGGCAAGATCCTAAAGGCCAATGCAAACTTCTGTGCCGCACTCGGCTACGAATTGTCTGAGATCGTCGGCCAGCATCATCGGATGTTCGTCGAGCCGGCAGAAGCCTCTTCCAACGACTATCGCGAGTTCTGGGCTAGACTCAATCGAGGTGAGTTCGACCAGCGTCAGTACAAGCGCATCGGCAAGGGGGGCAAGGAGATCTGGATCGAAGCCTCCTACAACCCCGTCATCCGCGGCGGCAAACCCTACAAGGTTGTCAAGTTTGCAACCGACATCACGGCGCAAAAGCTCAAGGCCGCCGAGGATGCCGGCAAACTGAATGCACTTTCTCGCGCCCAAGCGGTCATCGAGTTCACCCCGAAGGGCGAGATCCTGTCGGCGAACGAGAACTTCCTGACCGCGCTCGGCTATCAGCTCCCGGAAATCCAGGGCCGGCACCATTCGATGTTTTGCGACAGCGCTTACACCAGCAGCGATGACTATCGCCGCTTCTGGCAACGTCTGGAAGGTGGCGAATTCGTGACTGACGAATTCCTGCGCATTGGCAAGGGCGGCAAGAAAATTTATATCCAGGCTTCGTACAACCCGATCTTCGACATGAACGGCAAGGTCTTCAAAGTCGTCAAGTTTGCAACTGACGTGACTGCCCGCGTGAACAATGTCGACCAGTTAGCAGGGTCTTTGCAGGCTCTGTCCGATGGGGATTTGACCCAGGAGGTCGCAACCCCATTCATCCCCACGCTGGAAAGGCTCCGGATCGACTTCAACGCGGCGACCAGCAAGTTGCGAAAGGCGATGCAGGGCGTGTCGGAAAATGCAACGGGCATCGCTGCCGGCGCCCAGCAAATTCGTTCCGCCTCAGACGATCTGTCAAAGCGAACGGAACAGCAGGCCGCATCCGTCGAGGAAACTGCGGCCGCCCTCGAAGAAATCACTACGACTGTCGCCGATTCCAGCAACCGTGCCCAGGACGCCGGCCAACTGGTGCGAAAGACACGCGATAACGCCGAGCGCTCCGGCACGGTGGTCCGAAGCGCAGTCGATGCGATGGGGAAGATTGAAACATCGTCCGCGGAAATCGGCAATATCATAAGTGTGATCGACGAGATCGCCTTTCAGACCAATCTTTTGGCGCTCAATGCGGGCGTCGAGGCGGCACGCGCCGGCGATGCCGGCAAAGGTTTCGCGGTCGTGGCGCAAGAAGTCCGCGAACTGGCCCAGAGATCAGCGAAAGCGGCAAAGGAAATCAAGGAGCTGATCACGGCGTCCAATGAGCATGTGAAAAGCGGGGTCGCTCTCGTAGGCGAGACCGGCAAGGCGCTGGAAGAGATTGTCGCCCAAGTCAACCAGGTCAACGCAAACGTTATCGCAATCGTCGAAAGCTCAAAGGAACAGGCGACGGGATTGAAAGAAATCAACACGGCCGTAAACACCATGGACCAAGGCACGCAGCAGAATGCAGCCATGGTCGAGGAATCGACGGCCGCTGCTCACAGCCTCGCTAGAGAGGCTGATGCACTTTTCCAGCTGCTGGGTCAGTTCAACATTGGAGGCGGCATGACCTCACGTCAAATGCGCCCGGTCGTGGCAACTGCCGCGTCCAAGCCCGCCATATCGGCGGCGCGGACAATGGCCGCTAAGGTGACCGCTGCCTTCCATGGCAACGCCGCACTCGCCGGCGGTGAGTGGGAGGAGTTCTGATGAACGAGCAGCGGCAACCGGTTCGTCCTGAGCGTGATGGGTCTGAGATCAGCACCTTTTCTTAGCACTCAATTTTCACCAACGAATTTACATTAAACTGTGGCACGTCGCAGAGTATGTCGTGCGTTGGCTGCCGCGATCGCGTTGAGACGGCCCCAGATCAGGCAAAGGGCAGCGTGAGATCGAAGAATACCTCGGACACCCCACTTAAAGGAGGTTGAGATCAGAGATGTTGCGAAAGCTCCAATTAAAGCGAGAACTGTTAAGCTAGCCGACCTGCTCCACCACCAACGTCCCCGCCGGAAGCGGTCGGATGAGAGACTTTGCCGAAACCGCTGGGTCGAGCCAATCAGCCCAGGCGTTGCGCTCTAATATGACGATCTGCCGATCGTGATAGGGCGCGATGTCCGGTCCCGGCTCCATTGTCAGCATGGTGAAGGCCTGGCCGACCTCCGACGTCTCGCGCCAGATGCCGGCGATGCAGAAGATCGGCTCATCCTTCTTCGTGAAGAGCCATTTGTCCTTACGCTTCTTTTTTGGGTCCTTTGGGTCGGTGAACTCGTAAAAGCCATCGGCAATGATCAGGCAGCGGTTGGAGTCGAACTCCCGGCCATCGGACCGGAAATTATAGACCGGCCGCTTGTTCGGTCCCGGCCAGCTCCAGCGCCGCTGCACGAGCTCTGCCTCGTCGCGCTTGCCATCGACGGGTCGCACAATGGGGCCGACGTCGGTGATCTTGATGTCCTCGCGCGCTTCAAGGTTGGGCGCGCCTTCACCGAAACGAATCTTGATCTTCAGGTCGGCGAAGTCCTCGACGATCGAGGCAACGTCCACCATCAGCCGATAATCATTGCACATGCATCCTCCGTCTCAGGTCTGGTTGTCTTAAAGGAGCGTTCCTGATATGTTCTTTATATGATGAGCGCGAAGGTTTTCCAGTCCGACGCGCCGCTCGACGAGCGCCGCGTCATCATAAGGCGCCATGACGGCGATGTGGAGATGGTGGAACTGCCATGGGGGCTGCGTCCGCGCAACGGCGGTCCACGCGCTGTGAACGTCGTTCGATCGGAAGGAAGGACATTTCCAACCCACCGCTGCCTGGTGCCGGCGTCGGAGTTTTGCCACAGGAGCTTCAGTTTCTCGCTCGCTAACGGCGACTGGTTCTATTTCGCAGGGATCTGGCGACCGGCAACCCCCGATTGGCATGAGGCCTATGCCATCCTGACAATCGAGGCGAATGCCGATATCGCGCCATTGCACGACCGGCAAATGGCGGTTCTCACCCGCGATCAACGCTTGGTCTGGCTCGACGGGCTTGTCCCCGAAGAGAAAATCCTGCGGCCCCTGCCGGCAGGGACATTTCGGGTCAGGCGTCATTCAACCCCTCCTGTTCAGACAATGCTGCCCGTCTAAAGCGCCAGCCGCAGCTGCGGTTCCGCGATAGCTGCTCGACGTTCCAGCGACGACAGGGATACGCCGAGCAGACGTATCCCTTTTCGCGTCGGAAAGAGGGGCGCGAGAAGCAGGCCCACCATGTCCTCGAGATCGCCGATTGCCGGTAGTGCTGATGGAAATGTCTTGCTGCGGGTGATCTGGCTGAAGTCGGCATATTTGACCTTGAGGGTCGCCGTCTTGGCACCAATCTCATTGGCCTCGCAGTAGCTCCAAACCTTCTCGATCAGAGGCTGAAGCCCCTCGCGCGCGGGTTCATAGGAATGGATGTCCTCGGCGAACGTGTCTTCGGCGCCCACCGATTTTCGCACCCGGTCCGGTTTGACTTGGCGATTGTCGATGCCGCGGGCGATCCCATAGAAGTACGAACCCGACTTCCCGAAATGCTGGGTGAGAAAATCGAGGGTTTGCTCCTTGAGGTCTGCGCCGGTCTCGATGCCGAGGCGATGCGTCTTCTCGGCCGTTGCCGGTCCCACGCCATGGAATTTCTTGACGGGAAGCTGCTCGACGAAGGCAGGCCCATTCTTCGGCGTGATCACGGCTTGGCCGTTCGGCTTGTTGAGGTCGCTTGCCATCTTGGCCAGGAATTTGTTGTAGGAAATCCCGGCCGACGCATTGAGGCCGGTCACCTGCTTGATCTTAGCGCGGATCTCCGACGCGATCTCGGTGGCAATCTCCATGCCCTTCAGGTTTTCGGTAACGTCGAGATAGGCCTCGTCGAGCGAGAGCGGTTCGATCAGCGGCGTGTATTCGGCGAAAATAGCGCGGATCTGCAAAGAGACGGACTTGTAGACGTCGAAGCGGGGCCTGACGAAGATCAGGTCCGGGCATTTCCGCTGCGCGGTCACTGAAGGCATTGCCGAGTGAACGCCGGACTTCCGTGCCTCGTAACTGGCGGCTGCGACCACACCCCGGGCAGCGGGACTACCGACGGCGACCGGCAATCCCCGCAGCTCGGGATTGCCGCGCTGTTCGACCGATGTGTAGAAGGCGTCCATGTCCACATGCACGATCTTGCGCGGTCGCTCGCTGCATCCCTCATCAGGCATGGTTAGCTTCCATCAGTCCCATCAGCCAAATATGGAGAATGCGCGGTTCCATTGTTACCTGCCGGAGCCTGCACGCCCGCATGCGAAAAAATTCCCATCTCTGCCATCGATTTGAATCCGTTGGCGGAATTACCGGCTTTACATGGCCGCTCAACTTTCGCGGGCCGAGCGCGCATTGACTCATTTTCACTTTGAGAACAAATACAGAACACGTTCCTGTTCCTCAAGTCAAAAACGGGTTGCCGTCAGAAGGAGATCATGACCTCAGCAGTCGCTTCAAATGCAGTTCTTACCGAGTTGCGCGAGAAGATCGCCAATTTGGAAGGGGCAGGGTTGCGCCAACGAAGCGTCTTGCCGTTTGGGGTTGGCGAGATCGATGCGCAGCTGCCGGGAGGTGGATTGGCCTATGGCGCGCTGCATGAGGTGGCCGGCGGTGGAAACGGCGCGATCGACGGGGCGGCTGCCGCCCTCTTCATCGGCGGCATTGCTGCCCGCACCACCGGCAAGGTGGTCTGGTGCCTGACGCGCTTCGATCTCTTCTTTCCCGCACTCGCCCAGGCCGGGCTGCATCCCGACCGGGTCATTTTCGTCGAGGGCGACAAGGAAGAGACCGTGCTTGCGAGTTTCGAAGAGGCGCTGCGGTATGGCGGCCTCGGCGCCGTCGTCGCCGAGTTGGTGCGCCTGCCGATGACGGCATCGCGCCGGCTGCAGCTTGCGGCCGAAAAATCGGGGACATTGGGCCTGGTGATCCGCCGCTGGCGGCGGCAGACGGAAGCCTCCGACTTCGGCATGCCGACGGCTGCGGCAACCCGCTGGCGGATCTCGATGCTGCCGTCCGAACCGCTGCCGGTCGCTGGGGTCGGACGGGCACGATGGCTGGCAGAGCTGATGCGGGTCAAGGCAGGAGAGGGAGGTGAGTTCATCATCGGAGCATGTGATGGCCAGGGTCGTATCTGTCTTTCTTCCGACGCTGCCGACCGACCGGATCAGGCGAGCAGATCCTTCGCTTTGCGTTGAAACGCCGCTGGTGGTGATCGCCAGCAGCGGCTCGAAGCGTTGGATCTCCGCCGCCGATCAGGCGGCTCTCAAGCTCGGCCTTCGCATCGGCATGCCGGCGGCCAAGGCGCAGGCGCTGGTGCAGGGCCTGATCATGATCGATGCGGATCCTGCGGCGGACCTCGCGGCCCTGGAACGGCTGACACTCTGGGCCTTGTCACAATATTCGCCTGTCGTTGCCATGGATCCTCCCGATGGCATCGTCATGGACACGGAAGGGGCCGATCACCTTCAGGGTGGCGAGGAACTGATGTTGTCGGGTCTCGTCAATCGCTTGCGCGGCCGGGGTCTCGCAGCGCGCGCGGCGATTGCCGACACCTGGGGTGCTGCGCATGCGCTCGCTCGGACCAGCAGCCGGGAGACGATCATCGTTGCGCGCGGCGAGACCCACAAGGCCGTAAACCGGTTGCCGCTGTCGTCGCTGCGACTGCCGTCCGAGACCGTTGCGAGCCTCCGGACTCTTGGTTTCGCGACCGTCGGCGATCTCGCCGGCACACCACGGGCGCCGCTGACCCTACGCTTCGGCCCCGAGGTGGGACGGCGCCTTGACCAGATGTTCGGTCGACTTGCCGAACCGCTTGATCCGATCCGGCCGGCGGAACTTGTCGAGGTCCAAAAATCCTTCGCCGAACCGATCAGCGCACCCGAGACCATCGAAAAATACGTCACCCGCCTCGTGCGCCAGCTCTGTCTGCAACTCGAGACGCGCGGACTTGGCGTGCGCCGCGCCGACCTCATCGTCCACCGCGTCGATAACACTATGCAGGCGCTCCGAGCCGGGACCGCCAAGCCTGTGCGCGACATCGCCTGGCTGACGAAACTGTTCCGCGATCGCATCGAGAAGATTGAACCCGGCTTCGGCATCGAGAAGCTCAGCCTTGCGGCCATCCTTGCCGAGCCGCTGATTGAGGCACAGTCGGCGTCGTCGCTCATTGAGGAGCCGATCACCGACGTGACGCCGCTCATCGACGTGCTGGGCAATCGTGGCGGCCAGCGGATTTTCCGGGTCGCGCCGGTCGCAAGCGATGTCCCGGAACGCGGCATCCGGCGGATCGCGCCTACGGCCGATGAGGACGGGGCCACCTGGCCGATGCATTGGTTGAGACCGCCCCGGCTTCTGGCGCGTCCGGAACTGATCGAAGTGATTGCGCTGCTGCCGGATCATCCGCCGGTCTCGTTTACCTGGCGCGGCAAGCGGCGCCGGGTGAAGCGCGCCGACGGTCCGGAGCGGATTTTTGGCGAATGGTGGCAACGCAGCGCCGAATGGATCGCGGTGCGTGATTACTTCGTGGTCGAAGATGATACCGGCGAGCGCTTCTGGATTTTCCGCTCCGGTGATGGCGTCGAAGCGGAAACCGGATCGCACAAATGGTTCCTGCATGGGGTGTTTGGGTGATGCGCTACGCCGAGCTTCAGGTCACCACCCACTTCTCGTTCCTGCGCGGTGCAAGCTCAGCAGAGGAACTGTTTGCGACCGCAAAACTCATGGGCATCGAAGCGCTTGGCGTCGTCGACCGCAACAGTCTCGCCGGCATCGTCCGGGCGCTAGAGGCCTCGCGCGCCACCGGCATCCGGCTCGTCGTCGGCTGCCGGCTCGATCTCCAGGACGGCATGTCGATCCTCGTCTACCCGACCGATCGTGCCGCCTATTCGCGGCTGACGCGGCTGCTGACCTTGGGCAAGGGCCGCGGAGGGAAAGCAAAGTGCATCCTGCATCTCGACGACGTCGCCCTCTATGCCGAGGGCCTGGTCGGCGTTCTCGTACCGGACTTGGCCGATGATACCTGCGCCATGCAGCTCAGGAAGATGGCCGAGGTCTTTGGCGATCGCGCCTATGTCTCGCTCTGCCTGCGCCGCCGCCCCAACGATCAGCTTCGACTGCATGAGTTGTCGGACCTGGCGGTAAAGCACCGGGTGAAGACGGTCGTCACCAATGATGTGCTGTTTCATGAACCCGGCCGCCGCCAGTTGCAGGATGTCGTCACCTGCATTCGCACCGGCACCACCATCGATTACGTCGGCTTCGAGCGCGAGCGGCACGCCGATCGTTATCTGAAGCCCCCGGAAGAAATGGCTCGTCTCTTTCCCACCTACCGGCAAGCGCTGGCGCGCACGATGGAAATTGTTGATCGCTGCAGGTTCTCGCTCGAAGAGCTGGTTTATCAGTACCCCGAGGAGGCGCTGATTTCGGGCATGACGGCGCAGCAGTCGCTGGAGCACTACACCTGGGAGGGCGTCAAGACACGTTATCCCGAGGGCCTCCCGGGGCATGTCGAGAAGACCATCCGCCATGAGCTCGCTCTGATCGAGACGATGAAATACGCACCTTACTTCCTGACGGTCTTCTCGATCGTCCGCTATGCCCGATCGCAGGGCATTTTATGCCAGGGCAGGGGGTCGGCCGCCAATTCCGCCGTATGCTATGTGCTCGGCGTCACCTCGATCGACCCCGACACCAACGATCTCCTGTTCGAGCGCTTCGTTTCCCAGGAACGTGACGAACCGCCCGACATCGATGTCGATTTCGAACATGAACGACGCGAAGAGGTGATCCAGTGGATCTACAAGACCTATGGCCACGACAAGGCGGCACTCTGCTCGACCGTCACGCGTTATCGCGCCAAGGGCGCCATTCGCGATGTCGGCAAGGCGCTGGGTTTGCCGGAGGACCTGATAAAGGCGCTCTCCTCCGGCGTCTGGTCCTGGTCTGAAACGGTCGGCGAGCGGCAGGTCCGCGAGCTTGGCCTCAATCCGGACGACCAACGCCTTGCCCTGACCCTAAGACTTGCCCAGCAGCTGATGGGCGCGCCGCGCCATCTCGGCCAGCATCCCGGCGGTTTCGTGCTGACCCATGACAGGCTCGATGATCTGGTGCCGATCGAACCGGCAGCCATGGCCGACCGGCAGGTGATTGAATGGGACAAGGACGACATCGAGGCACTGAAATTCATGAAAGTCGACGTGCTGGCACTCGGCATGCTGACCTGCATGGCGAAGGCGTTTGCCCTGATCAACGAGCACAAGCATCAGGATCTCGACCTCGCGACGCTCCCGCAGGAGGATCCGTCGACCTATGCGATGATCCGCAAGGCCGATACGCTCGGCACATTCCAGATCGAAAGCCGCGCGCAGATGTCCATGCTGCCCCGCATGAAGCCGCAGACCTTCTACGATCTCGTCATCCAGGTGGCGATCGTCCGCCCCGGCCCGATCCAGGGCGACATGGTGCATCCTTATCTGCGCCGGCGCGAAGGCAAGGAGAAGGTCGAGTACCCGACGCCCGAACTGGAGGCGGTCCTCCACAAGACGCTGGGCGTGCCGCTGTTCCAGGAATCCGCCATGAAGGTGGCGATGGTCTGTGCAGGGTTCACGGGCGGTGAAGCCGACCAGCTACGGAAATCCATGGCGACCTTCAAGTTCACCGGCGGCGTCTCGCGTTTCCAGGACAAGCTTGTGAACGGGATGATCCGAAACGGCTACTCTAAGGAATTCGCGGAGAAAACCTTTTCACAACTCGAAGGCTTCGGCTCCTATGGTTTCCCCGAAAGCCATGCCGCCTCCTTCGCGCTGATCGCCTATGCCTCCAACTATGTCAAATGCCATTTTCCGGACGTCTTCTGTGCTGCGCTTCTGAACTCGCAGCCGATGGGATTCTATGCCCCCGCGCAGATCGTCGCCGACGCGAGGAAGCACAGTGTTGCGATCCGTCCCGTCTGCATCAACCGGTCGCGCTGGGACTGCACGCTCGAGCCCGTCGAAGGCAGCGACCGGCATGCGATCCGCCTTGGCATGCGTCTGGTGCGCGGTCTGGCGACGGCCGATGCAGCGCGCATCGTCGCCGCTCGTGGCGAAGAACCTTTCGCATCCGTTGACGATGTGTGGCGGCGATCCGGTGTGCCGGTCGCCTCGCTCGTCGAGCTTGCCGAAGCGGATAGCTTCCTGCCGTCTCTCCGTCTTGAGCGCCGCGATGCGCTCTGGGCGATCAAGGCGCTGCGCGACGAGCCGCTTCCGCTCTTCACTGCCGCAGCGGAGAGGGAGGCGCGGGCGATCGCCGAGCAGCAGGAACCGGAAGTCGAGCTGCGTCAGATGACCGAAGGCCACGACGTCGTCGAGGATTACAGCCATACCGGCCTGACGCTCCGGCGCCATCCCTTGAGTTTCCTGCGGGTCGACCTCACTAAGCGTCGGATCGTCACTTGTGCCCAGGCGATGACGGCGCGTGACGGGCAATGGCTGATGGCGGCCGGCCTGGTGCTGGTGCGTCAACGACCGGGATCTGCAAAGGGGGTGATGTTCATCACCATCGAGGACGAGACCGGTGTCGCCAATGTCGTCGTCTGGCCAAAGCTCTTCGAGCGGTCGCGGCGCGTAGTGCTTGGCGCCAGTATGATGGCAATCAACGGCAGGATCCAGCGGGAAGGCGACGTGGTTCACCTGGTCGCCCAGCAGCTCTTCGATCTCTCGGCCGATCTGTCAAGCCTTGCCGAGCGCGACGGAGCATTCCGGCCGCCGACCGGCCGGGGCGACGAGTTCGCCCATGGCTCACCCGGAAGTCCCGATTCCCGCGAACGACCGGCGCCGGGACTTCGGCCGAGAGATATGTTCGTGCCGGATCTTCATATCGATACGCTCAAGATCAAGAGCCGGAATTTTCAGTGATCCTGAACGTAGACGACTGGGACTGGGGGTCGAATCCTGTCAAGGCGGAAGCCGCGTTTCGTTACCTGAGTGATAGGTAAATTCTAGGCCCATTCAGTTGTTAGCACGAATAAGGAGGCACGGATGATACACGGCTACTGAGGGGCGCCTATGCTGCCGCGAAGACGTCGGCAACACCCGCGCTCGCTCGGACAGGAGATCTAGCTACCATTGCCGCCACATCCCTGCAAAATCTGCCTCGCCTGTGCGGGCGCCGGTTACCGGCACCCGCTGACAAGGGAAGCTATTCGTATGTTTTGCCTTCAAAGCCCATTACTCCACCGAGCGCCACGTACTTCTGGCCGTCGAACTGATAAAGTTGGAGCGCCTCGATGGGGTAAATATCGGATCCTTCCTTGGTCGTCATTGTGATGCCCTCTTGGAGCAATGGGTTCTTCCACCCGTTCATGTTGTGAACGACTTTCATCAGCTCTTCGCGGGTGGGGTCCTTGAGCTTTTCGAGGGACTGGATGAGCGCGTCGCCGATGGCATATCCGGTCTGGCCAATCGTATTGGCGAAGACGAAGTTCACCTTGGCTGCTTTTATGGCGTCGAGATAGTGATCGACGCCTTCGTCGCCAGACTTCTGATCGCTGGTGATAGGCTTCAGGAAGTCAGATGTAATGATGCCCTTCGCATTATCCAGCCCCACGGATTGAAGGACCGGGTATGCAGAGGAAAGGTTGGTTACCAGGGTCAACGGCTTCCAGCCGCTTTCAGACTGGAAGCGGATGGCTTCGCCTCCCTGGCGCGGAGCAGCGATGATCACCAGGGTGTCAGCGCCGGAAGCCTTCAGGGTGTTGAGTTGGGTCTCGACGGTGGGGTCCTGCGATGTCACCGGCTGGCGTTCGATCACCTTGATGTTCGTTCCGTCGATTGCGCTATCGAAGGCCTTCATGAAGGTCTGACCCGTTTCCGTATTTAGATACAGAAACGCCACCTTCGCATTTGGCTTGTTCGCCTTGAGATATTCGGCGAAGGAATCCGCCTCTGTCGAGAAGGAAGGCACGAAGCCAACTTCCCACTTCGGGGCGTTCAGGGAGACGACACCAGAATACATGAAGAGGTTCGGGACCTTCTTCTGCGTAATGTAACGGCCGATCGCCAGATTGTTTGGCGTCGCCGCCGTGCCTACGAGGGCAAATACCTGGTCTTTCTCTGCCATCTTCCGGACGTTTGCCAGCGTGCGCTGGGGATCAAGACCATCATCTTCGATGATGAGATCGATCTTGCGGGTCTTGCCGTCGCCCATTTTGACGCCACCTTCGGCGTTGGCCTGTTCGACCCGCGCGCGAATTCCTTCGGCGACACCGCCAACGACGGCAACTGGTCCAGTCAGCGGTCCCGTGACGCCAATTTTAATGGTGTCGTCAGTGACACCCGGTTCCGCAGCATTGGCATTGCTGACCGCGAGCAGTGCCGCGACAGCCAGCGGCATTGCGCATCCTTTCAGTGCAGAGATAAATTTCATATCAGTTCCTCCCTTGTTGCAATATGGCGTCGGCTATTCGCCATCCTCCGAAAAGTCACCGAGAGCCATTTTTCGATGAAGCCAGTTACCCCATTGCGCGCGACCATCATGATCAGGATCAGTGCGAGACCGTAGATCAGATTGCCGAGGCTAAGGTTGATGTCAGATGCCCAAGTTGGGACGAAGACCATGAACAGACCGCCGAGAAATGCGCCGACGATACTGGTGACGCCCCCGACGATGCTGCCGATCACGATGTTGATGGACAGGATTGCCAGGAACGACTCCGGGCTGATGAAGCCGCTGATAATGCCGAAAACTCCGCCGCCGACTCCCGCGAGCGCCGAACTGACAGCAAATGCCCATAGCCGCGTGCGTGTCAGGTTGATGCCGAGCGCTTGGGCAATCTGTGGATTATCCCGCTGTGCCCTAAGGGCGCGCCCGTTGTCGCCAAACAGCATCAGCGAGACAAGCAGGGCACCGAGGCCCGCACACGCAAGCGATATGATATAGAGCCACAGCTCAGGGCTATCGGATATGAAGCTCGGAGCTTCGGGGGCATCGATCGGAAGCCCTGACACGCCACCGGTCAAGCTTCCCATCTTGAGCAGCAATTGCGGGAACGCGGCTGCAATGCCGAACGTAACGATGGCGAGCTGCAAGCCCTGAAGCCTAAGCGCCGGAAGACCGATGACCAGCCCGACCACGGCTGCCGCTGCTGCTGCTGCAGGCAGCGTGGCAAGCGGCGAGACGCCGTAGGTGGCGTTGAGGATCGCGGTCACGTAAGCGCCGACGCCGAACAGCGTTCCCTGCGCAAGGCAAATTTGCCCGGCGAACCCCATCAGCAGGTTCAAACCTAAGATGGCGATGGCGTAGGCGATGGCGATCGCCACCTGCTGAAGCGCATATCCCGGCACAAAGACGGGGATAAGGATCGCGACGATCGCAAAGAGACCGAACTTGAGAGCCGCGGCGCGGAATCCGTCATTCATAGTTTTGTCACCTTGTAGGAACCGAACAGGCCGACGGGCTTCACGAGCAGGATGATGAGCGTGAGGGCGATCGGCACGGCGATGCGCATGTCGGCGCCGATGAACGAGAGGTAGCTGGCACCCAAGCTCTCGGCGACACCGACGGCGAGGCCGCCGACAATTGCGCCAAGCGGACTGTCCCAGCCGCCGAGCGTTGCTGCAGCGAGCCCGTAAAAGAGGATTGGCGTCATCATCGTCGGGCTGAGGAAGAGCCGGGGGGCAATCAGGATGGCGGCAAGCGCCCCGATCACAGCGGCAAAGCCCCATCCCAACATCAGCATGCGTTCGACATTAACGCCGACAAGCACGCTTCGAGCATGGTCGAAAGCCGCCGCACGCATCGATAGGCCAAGCCTGGTGAACCGGAAGATAAAGCCCATCGCCAAGGCGATAACAAAAAGGATCGTCAGCGTGCCGATGGCCGAGGCGAGCACGCGAATGGCGCCGATATCCAAGCCGCCGTCAGGGAAGAGGCTTGGGAACGAGAGCTGTTCGGCGCCCCACATCCACATGCAGGCCGCTTGGAAGAGGACGAGGATGCCAAGTGTGATGACGACGATTGCCTCCACGGGAGCGCTCATCATCGGCCGGATAATGACTCGGAAGGTCACGATCCCTATACAAAAGGCGACGACGAGGCTTGCGAGGACGGCGAGCCAGAGCGGTACACCCCACTGCATCAACTGCCACGCGACATAAGCGGAAAAGGTCGCCATCTCGCCCTGCCCGAAATTGACGACGTTGGTTGCCCTGAAGATGAGGACGAGCGCCAAGGCCAGGGCCGAATAAATTGCGCCCGTGGTCAAACCGCTGACGGCGAGCTGGAAGAAGAGGCTCATCAGGCAACTCCCAGGTAAGATTTCTTGATGTCTTCGTTGTCGATCAGCTCGTTTGCCGCACCGCTCGCGACGATCTGGCCGGCCTCGATAACCAAGGCCCGATCGGCATATTGAAGGGTGATGTCGACATTCTGCTCGACCACGAGCAGCGTCATGCCATGATCCTTGTTGAGCGTCTTGAAGATCGCCAGGATTTCCTGAGTGATCGAAGGGGCGAGCCCGAGCGATGGCTCGTCGCACATCAGAAGCTTCGGACGAGACATGAGCGCGCGTGCAACAGCCAGCATCTGCTGTTCCCCACCGCTAAGGTTTCCCGCAAGCTGATCGCGCCGTTCACGCAGACGCGGGAATGTCTCATACCAGCGTTCCTTGTCCTCCTTCACCTGTGATCGGTTCGACACGATCGTTGCACCGAGAGACAGGTTTTCATCGACCGTAAACTCGGAGAAAGTCCCGCGTCCTTGGGGTATGTGAGCAATGCCGAGCGCGAGGCGTTTCTGTGCGTCGATCTTGTCGAGCGCCATTCCAGAAAAGGCAACCGAGCCTTTGAATGGGAGCAGTCCGGAAACGGCACGCAGCAGCGTCGTCTTCCCAGCCCCGTTGGAGCCGAGCAGGGCGACAAATTCGCCTTCTCCCACTGAGAACGAACAGTCGAACAGTGCCTGCGTCTTGCCGTAGAATACGGAGAGGTTCTTGAGATCCAGTGTCATGCCGCCTTCCCGAGGTAGGCGGCAATCACCGCGTCGTTGGACTTGATTTCGGAAGGGGTGCCTTCGGCCAAGTTGCGACCCAGATGCAAGACAACGATCCGGTCGCAAAGGCTCATGACCAGCCCCATGTGATGCTCGATGAGAAGAATGGAGAGGTTCCGCTTGCGTCGGATGCCATCGACGAGCGACCCAAATTCGTGGACCTCGCCGTGCGTCAGTCCGCCGGCGGGTTCGTCAAGCAGAAGAATTTTAGCCTCGGCGGCAAGCGCGCGAGCGATCTCCATACGCTTCTGCAGGGGATAGGAAAGCGATCCAGCCGCGCGCGCGGCGAGCTCGACCATGCCGACCTCTTCAAGCACCGCCATCGCCTTCTCGCGTGCGGACTGTTCCTCCGCCCTTATCCGAGATGGAGCGAAGATCGCTTGAGCGAACTTGCCGCCAAACCGGTGATGCGCCCCGAGCATGACATTCTCCAGAACGGTCATCGAGGCATAGATGCCAAGGTTCTGGAAGGTCCTCGCGATGCCCATTCCGATCATCTCGCGCGAAGCGACGCCTTCGAGTGGCCGGCCGTCAAGCATGATCGATCCGCTTGTGTAATTTACGAGCCGGGTCGCCGCGTTGAGAAAAGTCGATTTGCCTGCTCCGTTCGGCCCGATCAAGCCACAGATTTCTCCCGCCTTCACGGAAACCGACACATTCGTAAGTGCCTTTACGCCGCCAAATTGTACGGAGACATCCCGCGCCTCGAGCACAAGGCGCACCTCGGCGATGCTGCTATCGTTCAATGATTTCCTCCTCCCGAGGCGGTCTCTTCGCGGCCTGTCCATTTCTCTTATTGACAGCCAATCCCGCTTTGGATACCTATCAGTATCCGAAGACGTTTCGGTATGTCAAGCGCCAATCGTATCTCGATTGCTCCACTGCAACGTCCTGAGAATGCATGCCGCCGGGTTGGAGAACATGGTGGCGGATTGGAAGACCCGCGACGCGGGTGAGGGAGGAAATCAATGACTGGAACGCACACCGAACTGACCGGCGAAAATCTCTACAGGGACCCCTATCCCGTCTACGCGAGGCTACGCGCGGAGCGGCCGGTGGCTTTCTTCGAGGGAACAAAGGAATATTTCATCACGCGGTTCGACGACTGCCGCACGATCGGCGGCAACGACAAGGTGTTCGGTCCGTCGGGTTCGGCTGACCGCCCCGAAGCCCGCGTCATGGGCATGCCGAACGTCCTGACCATGTCTGGCGAGGATCATCAGTGCCTCCGCCAGGGTATCGACGAGAATCTCACGCAGGAACGCGTCCGCTCGTTCGTCGAAGGTCTGACGCGCCCGGTCGTGCAGCGTTATATCGACTTCATCAAGAAGAATGGTGAAGCGAACCTGACGACTGAACTCTTCGAGCCAATCTCGGTGCGATGCATTGGCGACGTCATCGGACTGACGGAGACGCCAAACGAAACCCTTGTGGAGTGGTTTCACGCGATGGCGCTGGGCCTGCAGAACGTCGGCAATGATCCGGCCATATGGAAGCGATTGGACGATGCGCTCGCCGACATCGACGGGCAGATGGGTGATCTGTATCAGGCGTGCCTGTCGAAGCCCAACCACTCGCTGCTCAGCCATGTCATGTACGGCGGCATGCCAAAGGGCGAGGTTCGTAGCTGGGAGGAAATTTCTCCGACCATGCGCGTCATCATCCTCGGTGGCCTACAGGAGCCGGGCCATGCAGCGGCGAACGCCTGCGCGGGTCTTCTTTCGAATCCCGACCAGGCGAAGCTTATGGCCGAGCAGCCGCAGGAAAACGCGATGCGCGCCTTCGATGAGGGTTTGCGCTGGATCGCCCCGATCGGCGTAACACCGCGCATCGCCAAAGAGGACTTCGAGATCGCCGGCACGGTCATCCCAGAGGGGGCATCCGTCGCTATCGTCATGGGGTCGGCCAACCGTGACGAGACGCGCTTTGAAGATGCCGATCGTTTCGACATGCTCCGCAAGAAGAAGCCGCACCTGTCATTCGGCTTCCGTCCGCACTTCTGTTCCGGCCACTTCCTGTCGCGTGCCATGGGCGAGATCGCGCTTACCGAGGTGTTCCGGCAGTTGCCCGATCTTCGTCTCGATACGTCGCGGGAGATCAAGGGCAAGGGCTGGCGGTTCCGTGGCATCTCCGACCTTCCTGCGAAGTGGAATGCATGATGTCTTTGATCATCGACTGCCACGGCCACTTCACGACAGAACCACCAGAGCACCATGCCTTCCGAACGGCGCAAGTCGCCTATACGGAAGGCAAGTCCTCCGAGCCACCGATCTATCCGGGAATACCCGACAAGCAACTGCGCGACATTATCGAGGCGAACCAGCTTAAAATTCAGCGCGAGCGCGGTTCGCACGTGACGCTTCTCAGCCCGCGCGCGTCCGGCATGGGGCATCATGTGCCGGGGCTGCCAGTCGCCAAGGAATGGTCGCGCCTGTCGAACGACAATGTTGGCCGGATCGTCGACATGTTCCCGGATAATTTCGCGGCCGTCTGCCAGCTTCCTCAGACAGTCGACGGCGACCTGTCGGCGGTCATAGAGGAGTTGGAGCGCTGCGTAGAGAACGGCTTCGTCGGATGCAATCTCAACCCCGACCCATCGGGCGGGCGTTGGAGTGCCCCGCCGGTCTACGATCCATGGTGGGATCCGATGTGGGAGGCCATGGTCGCCCTTAAGGTCCCGGCGATGATCCACGTTTCGAGTTCCTGCGAGCGCTGCCTCCATATGACGGGCGCGCACTACATCAACGCGGACACGGCGGTGTTCATGCAGTTGATTCAGGGAGACTTGTTCGAGCGCCACCCGGAACTCAAGCTCATCATACCGCACGGAGGCGGGGCGGCGCCTTACCACTGGGGCCGCTACCGCGGCCTGTCGATCATGCTCGAAAAACCGAGCCTCGACACGCACCTGATGAACAACCTGTTCTTCGACACCTGCGTCTACCATCAGGCGGGCATCGATACGCTCTTCAGCGTCATCGATATCAAGAACATCCTTTTCGGCTCCGAGCTGCTGGGTGCGGTCAAGGCGATCGACCCGGAGACGGGGCATCCTTTCGACGACACCAAGAGATACATCGACCAGCTCGCGCTTGGTGACGAACATAGGCACGCGGTCTTCGAAGGAAACGCACGCCGAGTCTACCCGCTTCTGGATGAGCGGCTGCGCAAGCGCGGCCTTTGAATCTCGAAATTGTCAGGGAGAATGCATATGGCTTCCAGCCAAAGTCTAAGCCTCGCAGGCGGGGCACAAGGGTTCAACTGGCTTCCGGTCTTTGTGGCCGAGGAGCACGGCATTTTCGCGAAGCATGGCTTGGTGATCGAATACAAGAAGCTGGGCACCGTCGACAAGGCAACCACGGCCGTGCTGGAGGGCGAAGCCGATCTCGCTATCACCCCGCCGGAAGGTGCCGTTTCGAACTTCGTCAAAGGTGGCGAGCTCAGGGTCATCGCCTCAAACTCAAACCGCCTGCCGATGTCCATGGTCGCACTGCCTTCGATCAAGTCGATCAAGGACCTGAGGGGCAAAAAGGTCGGCACCTCGTCGCTCACAGAGGGTACGGCGATCTACACGCAGATGCTCCTTTCCAAGGAAGGGCTACAGTATCCCGGCGACTACGAGTTCGAGCTCGCCGGCATCCACACCAAGCGTTGGGAAGCTCTGCAGGCGGGGGAAATCGACTGCGCGCCGCAGCCTGCGCCATGGAATTTCCTCGCCGAACGCGAAGGCTACAACCTGATCGGCGAGATCAATGATGTCATCCCCGAGATCGTCTTTGCTGCCGTCATTGGACGCAAAAGCTGGTTGGACGGCAACCGCGATGTCATCGTTCGTTTCCTCAAGGCGCTGTTCGAAGCCTATTCGATCACCAACGACCCAAGCCGCGAAGAAATCATGCTTCCGATTTTCCAGCGAATTACCACGAAAGACGACACCGAACTCGCCTCGCGCGGCCTTTGCTACATGCGCGACATGGGCATGTGGCCCGGCGATCTGTCCATTCCGCAACGTGCCATGGATACCACGGTCGACTTGATGATCCGCGCCAAGCTGATTGACGAAGCAACCAGATCCAGCGCCGCAGGCGTGTTTGATCGCAGTTTCCTCCAAGGCGCGGTCGGCTGGTTGAAACACGTTTGATTGCATCTCGAGAGGTTCCCAATGAAAGTAATGACCAAGACACCGCGGACGGATCGCGAGACATGCGAAGCCTTGGGTGGGCTCGGCGTCGCGACTGTCCACGAAGCGCAAGGCCGTAGGGGATTGCTGGCCCCGCATCTGCGCCCCGTGATCGAGGGCGCGCGCATCGGGGGCACGGCGCTCACATGCGAGGTGCCACCGGGTGACAACTGGATGATCCATGTCGCCCTTGAGGTCGCGCAGCCCGGCGACATCCTGGTTGTCACACCCACCTCGCCGTGCATGGACGGATATTTCGGCGATCTCCTCGCGACATCGTGCAAGGCTCGCGGAATTCTGGGACTCGTGATCGACGCCGGCGTACGCGATGTCGCTGATCTGCGGTCCATGAACTTCCCTGTCTGGTCCAAGGCGATATCGGCTCAAGGCACGGTCAAGGAGACGCTCGCGAACGTCCAGGTCCCCGTGGTCTGCGCCGGAGCCTACATCGAGCCGGGCGACGTCATTGTCGCTGACGACGACGGCATCTGCGTTGTCAAGCGCGACGAGGCCGCGATGGTCCTCGAAAAAGCGCGCAAACGCCACAAAATGGAAGACGAAAAGCGCGGTCTCTACGAGCAAGGCCAACTGAGCCTCGACATTAACAACATGCGTCCGCAGCTTGAGGCGAAGGGCTTGATCTATGAATAGGGCAACGGAACTGCGCATACCCCGGCGCGTCGTCACAGGGATTAGTAACGGCAGGTCAGTGTTCATCAGCGACGGCCCCGCACCCAATGCCCATGTGTACGATTCTGTGCCGGGCCACCTTACCTCGGTCCTTTATGCAACTTCGGCGAAACCCAGCCTTCCGCAGGGTCATGCGGAGCAGGCGCCGCCGCAAATCCTGATCACCCCCGAACCGGGCCAGACGAAGCTGATGATCGTCGTCTTCCCGCCAGACTCGGTATTCGCGACCGTCGATCTGGCGGCCGCGTTCGAGGAGCAGGCGGTGCACATCCCGGGCCTGATCCAGGCGTTCGAGCCCGACGCCCCCGGTATGCACACCACCGACACCGTGGATTACGACATTGTCCTCGACGGCGAGCTCTGGCTCGAACTCGATGACGGCGCCGAAACGCTCCTGAAGCAGGGCGATGTCGTCGTCCAATGCGGCACGCGCCACGCCTGGCGCAACAAGAGCGACAAGCCCGCGACCATGTGCTTCGTCCTCATCGGTGCTGAAAGAGAGTCGTGACAATGACGCGGGAGGATCACAATCGCTTCTTTGACTGCGTCATCGTCGGCGGCGGACACGGCGGCGCGCAGACAGCGGCCGCGCTCAGGCAGTCCGGCTTCACGGGAGGCATTGCCCTGATCGGCGCAGAGCCGGAAGTCCCTTACGACCGCCCGTCGCTTTCGAAGGAATATCTTGCGGGCAAGAAATCGTTCGACAGGATGCATCTCAGACCGGAGGATTTCTGGTCGACGCGACAGGTGGAACTGATGTTGGGCAGGCGCGTGACCACTGTCGATGCCGCAGCCCATGTCGTCGTGACGGACCTCGGCGAACGCTTCTCCTACGGCACGCTCGTCTGGGCTGCCGGTGGTGAACCGAGGAAGCTTTCCTGCCCCGGCAGCGAGCTTGCCGGAATCTGCTATCTCCGAAACAAGGCGGATTGTGATGCGCTCGTCAAAGTCCTTCCCGACTCCGAAAGGATCGTTATCGTCGGTGGCGGATATGTCGGCCTCGAAGCGGCAGCGGTGTTTCGAGAGATCGGCAAAGAGGTGACTTTGGTCGAGGCTCTCGACCGCGTTCTCGCACGTGTGGCGGGCGAGCCGGTATCGAGGTTTTACGAAGCCGAGCATCGCGCACGTGGTGTCGATGTCCGCCTCAATAGCGGCGTCCGTTCTCTGGAAGGGTTGAACGGCCGCGTAACGAACGTGCTGCTTTCGACAGGCGAGACGATCGCGGCCGATATCGTCGTGGTCGGTATAGGCATTATCCCTTCGGCCAGCCCGCTGATCGAAGCGGGCGCGGAAGGCGGAAACGGAGTGGATGTCGACGAGTTTTGCCGGACGTCTCTGCCGGATATTTACTGCATCGGAGACTGCGCTCGGCTGAGACATGGTCGTGGCATTCGCATCGAATCTGTGCAGAACGCGACGGATCAGGCGACGACCGCCGCGAAGGCGATCTGCGGCGAACTCAAGCCCTACGAGGCGACACCCTGGTTCTGGTCCAATCAATACGATTTGAGGATGCAGACCATCGGTCTCAACTACGGCTTTGACAGCGTGGTGACGCGCGGCAATCCCGCCAGTCGGAGCTTCAGCGTTATCTATCTGAAGGACGGGGCGGTCCTGGCCCTCGATTGCGTCAACGCATCACGCGACTACGTGCAGGGACGAAAGCTTGTCGATGGCTCGGCGAGGATCGACCGCGACGCCTTGGCCGACGCATCCAAACAACTCAAGGAACTTAGCCCCGAAGTGCCGTGAGGCATTCGAGGCCCGGAATGAAAGTGGAGGAAAAGGTCTATGATATCAGTGCGTACGCGGGATGGAGAGCTGCATAGTTTCGAGGGAAGGGTGGGCGCTTCGCTGATGGAGAACATCCGAAGCGCGGGCTTTGATGAGCTGCTTGCAATGTGTGGCGGGTGCCTTTCCTGTGCCACCTGCCATGTCTACGTCGAGGAACTACCGAAGAGCGTAAGCCTGGCAGAGCCCTCGATCGACGAGAGTGAGTTGCTGGAAGGCTCCGACTACCGCCAGGAGAACTCGCGGCTTTCCTGTCAGATCCCCTTTGACGAGACTCTCAGTGGAATCGTCGTTCGCATTGCCCCCGAAGATTAACAAATAGATCCGCTCGCATCACGGGCGGATTTCAAGGATTATTTGGCAATGTCGCCGGGCTAACGAGTCAATGCACGGGGGTAGGCTGGAGCCCCAGCATGCTTTATTCGGCGCCTCGGCGTGCACTGGCCCTATGCGTTACTTCGCCATCAAGGATAAACCCATATGTCGATAGCCACTTTCGCGATCGCCACGGTCATGGCGGGCGGCTTTTGGATTGACTGTCCAGAGCGCGCAACGGCGAGCCTGCCCGTGAAGGTCTTACGGCTGCCGCGCAACATGTATGTTTCTTTGAGAAAATCCCTTCAGTCGGAAGCGGAGATCATCAAGCTCTCAGGCCAGCTTCGGAAGCAGGCCGTTGACCGACTCTTTGGCGTCGCCGTAGTACATGCGGGTGTTTTCCTTGTAGAACAGCGGGTTCTCGATCCCGGAATAGCCGGTGCCCTGGCCGCGCTTGGAGACGAAAACCTGCTTGGCTTTCCAGACCTCGAGCACCGGCATGCCTGCGATCGGCGAATTCGGACCTTCCTGTGCGGCCGGATTGACGATGTCGTTCGAGCCGATGACGATGACGACATCGGTCTCATGGAAGTCGTCGTTGATCTCGTCCATCTCCAGCACGATGTCGTAAGGGACCTTGGCTTCCGCGAGCAGGACGTTCATGTGGCCAGGCAGGCGACCTGCGACCGGATGGATCGCAAAGCGCACGTTCTTGCCGGCGGCGCGCAGCTTGCGGGTGAGTTCCGAAACCGCACTCTGGGCCTGAGCGACCGCCATGCCGTAACCCGGAACGATGATGACCGAGTCGGCATCGTTGAGCGCTGCGGCAACGCCTTCGGCATCGATAGCAACCTGTTCACCTTCGACGACCATCGCCGGGCCTGAGGCATTGCCGAAGCCGCCAAGAATGACCGACAGGAACTGGCGGTTCATTGCCTTGCACATGATGTAGGACAGGATCGCGCCCGACGAGCCGACGAGCGCTCCGGTTACGATCAATAGATCGTTGCCGAGCAGGAAGCCCGTCGCCGCGGCCGCCCAGCCGGAATAGGAGTTGAGCATCGAAACGACGACCGGCATATCGGCGCCGCCGATGGCCATGACGAGATGAGCGCCGATGATAAAGGCGATCAGCGTCATCAGGTAAAGCGTCCATGAACCCGCGCCATTCATGTACATAATCATCAGAGCAAGCGACACGAGCACCATCAGGATGTTGAATATGTGCCGGCCGGACAGGATGAGTGCCTTGCCGCCGATGCGGCCGGAAAGCTTGCCATAGGCGATGATCGAGCCGGTGAAGGTCACCGCACCTATGAACACGCCAAGGAAGATTTCTGCTTCATGGATGATCTTTTCCGCATTGCTGGCGAATTCATGTGTCGTCATGTCGGAGTTGAGGCCGATCAGCACAGCAGCAAGGCCCACAAAGGAGTGCAGCGCTGCAACGAGCTGCGGCATGCCGGTCATTTCGACGCGCTGTGCCAGCAACGTGCCGACGACAGCACCAACGACGAGCATGATGATCAGGACGACGGAAAGCGCGACGCCCGGCCCGAGGATGGTCGCGAGCACGGCTATTGCCATGCCGGCGATGCCGTACCATACGGCGCGCTTGGCGCTTTCCTGACCGGAAAGACCGCCGAGCGAAAGGATGAAGAGGACGGATGCGGCGATGTAGGCCGCGGTCTGGATACCGATAGACATGATTCTTATCCCCTGGGCGGAGTCGTCACGACTTTTGGAACATGTTCAACATGCGCCGGGTGACCATGAAGCCGCCGACGATGTTGATGGTGGCGATCGCCACCGAAACGGCGGCAAGGGCGGTCACCAGCCAGCCGCCTGCAGTGACCTGCAGCAACGCACCGATGATGATGATCCCGGAAATCGCGTTGGTCACGGCCATCAGCGGGGTATGCAGCGAATGGCTGACACCCCAAATGACCTGGAAGCCGACGAAGCAGGCAAGCGCGAAGACGATGAAGTGGCCCATAAAGGCCGACGGTGCATAGGCGCCGATAAGCGCCGTCAGAAGGCCGCCGACGACGAGCAGGCCGATCTGCTGCTGCGTTGCCGACTTGAAGGCGGAAGCTTCGGCTGCACGCCGTTCTTCCAGCGTTAGCTCCTTTGCCTTTTCTTGTCGTTTCTGGGCGGCAATCGCTCGGATCTTTGGCGGCGGTGGCGGATAGGTGATCTCGCCCTGGAACGCCACAGTGGCCCCGCGAATAACATCGTCTTCCATGTTGTGGATGAGAACGCCATCCTTCTTCGGGGTCAGGTCCGTCATCATGTGGCGGATGTTCGTCGAATAGAGGGTCGAGGCCTGCGCGGCCATGCGGCTCGGGAAATCAGTATAGCCGATCACGGTGACGCCGTTCTCCGAAACGATCTTCTGGTCCGCAACGGTCAGGTCGCAATTCCCGCCGCGTTCCGCTGCAAGGTCGACCACCACGGAACCCGGCTTCATCGCGGCGACCATGTCGGCAAGCCAGAGCTTCGGGGCGTCGCGGCCCGGGATCAGCGCGGTGCTGACAACGATGTCGATGTCCGGCGCGATCTCTCGGAACTTTTTCAATTGCGCTTCGCGAAATTCGGGGCTCGACGGCGATGCATAGCCACCCGTCGCCGCGCCGTCCTGCTGCTGTTCCTTGAAGTCGAGGAAGACGAATTCGGCACCCATCGATTCGATCTGCTCGGCCACTTCCGGTCGAACGTCGAACGCATAGGTGATGGCGCCGAGCGAAATGCTGGTGCCGACGGCGGCAAGACCGGCGACGCCGGCACCAATGACCAGAACCTTGGCCGGCGGGATCTTGCCGGCCGCGGTCACCTGACCGGTGAAGAAGCGGCCAAAATTATTGCCGGCCTCAATCACGGCGCGATAGCCGGCGATGTTGGCCATGGAGGACAGCGCGTCCATCTTCTGGGCGCGCGAAATGCGCGGTACCATGTCCATGGCAACCACGTTCGCGCCGATCGTCTTCACCTGCTCGAGAAGTTCCTTGTTCTGCGCGGGATAGAAGAAGGAGATCAGCGTCTTGCTTGCCGAAAGCCTTGCTATGTCGCTCGCTTCGGGCGGGCGCACCTGAGCGATGACGTCTACGCTTGCATAAAGTGCGTCAACGCTGTCGACGACCGTAACGCCAACTGCGCGATAGGCGTCATCGGAGAAGCCGGCGAGTTTGCCGGCGCCCGTTTCGACGGCACATTGATATCCGAGTTTCTGAAGCTGGGTGGCGCTGTCCGGCGTCATTGCGACGCGTGCTTCCCCCGCAAGCCGCTCTCGTGGCGAACCTATGAACATGTAAGCCCCTATTTTCCAGAATACGATTGTCAGTACACGACGACGCCGCGGATGCTTTGACCGGAATGCATGAGTTCGAAGCCGTTGTTGATGTCTTCGAGCGGCATCGTATGGGTGATCATCGGGTCGATCTGGATCTTGCCTTCCATGTACCAGTCGACGATCTTCGGCACGTCGGTGCGGCCACGCGCGCCGCCAAAGGCGGTGCCCATCCAGCTGCGGCCGGTGACCAGCTGGAACGGGCGGGTGGAGATTTCCTGGCCGGCACCGGCCACCCCGATGACGACCGACTTGCCCCAGCCG
>NZ_FMTM01000012.1 GCF_900099775.1 Rhizobium mongolense subsp. loessense
TGACGATGTACGGGATATCGAACCTCTTGGAAATTGGCGCCGGCTTTCCGGATGAGATCGCCAAGGTCCACCAATCACCGGCAGTGACCGAGGCGCTGCTGGTGAACGGCACGGCTTTTGCGGATTTTCCAGGCGCATCGATCGGCAGCAACCCTGAAAAGGCTTTGCAGGCAAGTCCCATGGGTCATGTCGAGGGCCGTAAGCCACCCTTCCTGATCATGCATGGAAGTGCCGATAAGCTTGTTTCGCCGCGACAGAGCGTGCAGCTTTACGAAGCTTTGAAGAATAGGGGCGAAAAGGTCGAATACGTTCTTGTCGAGCATGCCGGCCATAGCGACCTAACCTGGTATCAGCCGCCGATAATCGACCGCGTGGTCGAGTGGTTCAAGGGCGTGTTGGGCGAACCGATCAAGGGAGATGGCAACACGCCGGTTCCCAACGGGGGTAATCTCTTAAAAGATTCAGGAAGGATCCTTCGAAACAACGCCGGACTGCGTCCAATGCCTTCCGTATCGGGAGCGTTTAGCAGCCTATTTTTTTTTGGCTCCAGCCATCTGCCTCTCAACGTCGGGAGGCACTTTTTCCAGTATCTTTCATTTGCTACCGTAGCTCCCTTGCCGAGCATTCGCTAGGGTCCCACAGGGGTCATGCCGACAGTCCTGTCCGTCGGAATGCCGCAATTCTGTCCAACTGTCAGGATTGGCCGGTCGTTTCAATGACGACACGGGCAGTCGGTCTCATCGGCAAACCACGCTTAGCGGCTCTGGAAACCTCCTTAGGCCATCATCAAGCCTCCCTCTGCGTCAATTCATCACGCGAATACACAAGATGGATCGTACTGTTCCGCTTCGATCTCAACGCGACGACCATCTGATGCTGCGTCGTTGTCAAGCAACAACTGGTGTCTTTGCTCGTGAAATGGCGGCAAAGCTTCAAGCTTCAACCTCCGTGCCTTCTCGGTTGCATCCATCCACAGGTCAACGCCCTTGTTGCAAACGCGGGGCTGGCAACGTCGAAACCAAGTTGCTCGGGTCGATGTATTCATTCGCTAACCTTTCGCGGACTGGCGCCTGTCCGGTCGAAGTAACGAGACGGCGTCGTTCCCAGAGCCTTCTTGAACATCGTTATGAAAGAGGTTGCCGACTCGTAGCCAAGGGCATCCGAGACTTGCTGTACGGGCAATCCGTCGGACAGCTTGGATAGAGCAACAAGCAAATGGAGTTGCTGACGCCATCGGCCGAACGTCATTCCCGTTTCCCTGAAAACCAGGCGACCCAGGGTCCGCTCGCTGGTGGCGGTGCGACCTGCCCATTCCGCAAGCGTTGTACGGTCGCCAGGATTTGCCATCAGTTCCTCCTGGATCGCCACCATCTTGGGATGTGACGAAACCGGAAGCCTAAGTCCGCCCGTTGCCATACCCTCCAGTTCCGTCAACAGTACTTTCATCAAAAGAAGTTCGTGCTCGTCAGCGTCGCTCCCTACCGTTGAGCCGACAAGGCGCAGGGCTATTTCTCTCACCAATGGGGTGATCTCAAGGGTGCAACAATGATGCGGCAGGCAAGCGGCATCCTGTTTGACAAACAGGATGCATGTACGCGAATGCGGCGATGCCGGGCTGCGGTGCCTGAGGCCGGCCGGAACCCACACGGCGCACCCCGCAGGAACGATCCATATCGAGCCAGGAACGTGGCACATTACCGCACCACTCAACGCGATGATGAGTTGCCCATTCACGTGCTTATGGAGGGGGAGTTCAACCCAGTCCTTGTCGTACCCAACGAGTAACGCCATCGCGGGTGTCGCGAACTCGACGTCCCACGCGATTGCCGTTGGTGCCCGAACAGGTGCGATTGGCAGATTTTCGATATCGATAGTCATTCCGCAGCATATCACGCCAAAAATGGAAGCGGTACTGACAATGCTCGCCGCGAATGTTCGACCTTAACGCCGCCGACTAGAGAAAATGAAATGATGCGTATTGTCGCTTTAGAAGAACATGTCATGCTCCCCGAAATGACACAACGGATTCCGGCTTCGGTTGCCATAGAAGCTGGCTGGGTGCCATCGGGCGGTCATTGGGGGCCGGAACCTCTCAACGAGGCGTTGGGCAATTTACAGGAAGGGCGCATCGGTGCGATGGACCAAGCAGGGGTCACCCTGCAAGTGCTGTCCGTCATAGGTCCGGGCGCCGAGTCGCTGGCCGGAGAAGAAGGCATAAGCTTTGCGCGTGAATACAACGATCGACTTGCCGCTGCAGTTGAAAGGCATCCAGAACGTCTTGCAGCATTCGCTCACTTGCCTATGAGAGAACCTGCTGCGGCCGCAGACGAACTGGAGCGGTGCGTGAAAAAGCTCGGTTTTCGTGGTGCCTCCATCAATGGGACCACAGATGGACTGTTCCTAGACGACCTGCGGTTCGCTCCCATCCTGTCACGCGCCGAGGCGCTCGCGTGTCCGCTCGATATTCATCCCGGCCCCCCTCCGCGTGCAGTGCGGGACGCTTACTATGGAGGATTGCCAAACGAAATTTCTTCATATCTGCTATCAAACGCCGGCTTTGGCTGGCATTCAGAAATAGCTATTCACATTCTTCGCCTCGTCTTGTCCGGCACGCTCGATCGGAACCCAGGACTGAAGCTGATCATCGGTCACATGGGTGAGTTGTTGCCGATGCTCCTCAAGCGCGTTGATGAGACCTTCGGAACGGGCGCAGAAACGGGGCGACAGCGGACCGTATCTGAAACTATTCTGGATCAGGTTTGGATCACGACCAGTGGCTTTTTCGACACGTCTGCGTTTCTCGCCGCGCTGACCGCTTTTGGTGCGGATCGCATCCTGTTTTCGGTCGACTATCCGTACGCCACCAACGGTGCCGGCACGGCTTTTCTCAATAGCCTACCGGTTTCTCCTGCGGACAGGGAGCGTATCGCCCACGGCAATGCAGATGCGCTCCTTCGTATCAGTAGCGTGATCAATGCCCGAGTGTAGTACCATCGTGGCCGAAGTTCAGGGGGAAACGACAGGCTGTCAATCGGCGCACGACGCCGAAACATAGTCAGCGACGCCAATAGGCGGATCGAGACTCCCGGTTCGTCGCCGAAGATGGCGTCGATGCGAAACGCGCTTTTCAAGACCTTGAGGCGCATCCCAGCCCTCGATTCTTGCAGCCGGTCGAGGGCCGCCAGACGGCAAGGTTGCAGGGTGGCAAATTCGAAATCGGCTCAACCGCGCCACACCGTCCATTCTGGAAACAAGGTTTGGCCTGTTGGCCGCACAAGCTGGCGCGGTGCCCAAGGTATTGCCTACGGCACTGAAGGACCAAGTCTCAGTAGGAATCGACGGCGAAATTTCTTCTGCTATATAAGATATACAATTGCCCATAACTTCAGGTTTGGCAGAGACGCATTTTTTTCACCCTGCTAACCATGCAGCTGAATGCTACCATTCCGTAAAACAACAATGGGAACCTGGTCGATACGGTACGTTCCGACGGCCAATTTATAAAAGCATTTCAGGCGAAAAGACCAGCCCGTTACCGCCGCGCGTCGATAGCCGTTGCATGGGGATCAAAATGATATGGACCGAGCTATCTTTAATCGGGTAGGACAGAGTCGTCCGCATGGTGGGGATGGAGCGCAGTCTGAGATGACGTTTGCTCCGGACAACGCCCTCATTCGACTCGCATCCCTCAGCAAGCATTATGGCACCCATACCGTGCTCGACGGTATCGATCTGGAGGTGCATTCGGGCGAGGTCCTCGCCATCATCGGGCCGAGCGGATCGGGCAAAAGCACGCTTCTTCGCTGTATCAACTATCTAGAACCGCCGGATGGCGGCACGATCACCATCGGTTCAGCGACCATAAATGCATCGCGACCGGCCGCACCCGCCGAACTCTCCAGGCTGCGCCGCCGCATCGGCATGGTCTTTCAATCCTTCAATCTGTTTCCTCACATGTCCGTGCTGCGCAATGTCAGCCTGGCGCAGGAGCGTGTGCTGGGCCGCAGCCGCCAGGAAGCCGAAGAGCGCTCGATGCAGCTTCTGAAGCGCGTCGGTCTCGCCGACAAGGCATCGCAATATCCTGTCCGCTGTTCCGGTGGCCAGCAACAGCGTATCGCCATTGCCCGCTCGCTGGCGCTCGATCCCGAGATCATGCTGTTCGACGAACCGACATCGGCGCTCGATCCGGAGCTGGGTCTCGAGGTTCTGGCCGTGATGCGCGAGCTTGCCGAAAGCGGCATGACCATGATCGTCGTGACCCACGAAATGGGATTTGCTGAGAATGTCTCCGACAATGTGATGATCATGGCGGATGGCCATATCGTCGAAAAAGGCCCCTCAAAAGAGATTATGCGAAATCCGCAACAGGAGCGCACGAAACGATTCCTTCGCGCGGTGCATGACCGATGAGTGCGGCAGACTTGCTTCCACTTCTGCGTGGGCTGGTATGGACGATCGCCCTAACGGCGGGCGCATTCCTCATCGGTGCCGTTCTTGGCGTCCCCCTGCTGATCGCCAGACGCAGCCGTCATCGGCTGGTATCTTTCCTAGCTATGATCATCATCCAGATCGTGCGATCTATACCGCCCATTTTGTGGCTTTTCATGATCTTTTTCGGCATCGGCATGGGTATCATGCCGATCAGTCCGTTCAATGCAGCACTCCTTGGGCTGGGAATGATTGCTGCGGCCAACATGGCGGAAATCTATCGTGGTGCGGTCGCCTCCATTCACCATGGCCAATGGGAAGCCGCAACAGCGCTTGACCTCGATCGCTGGTCGGTCTTCCGCGATATCGTCGCGCCGCAGGCCTTCCGTGTGGCCCTGCCCTCTGCCGCGAGCTACCTCATCGGTCTGATGAAGGAAACAGCCGTCGCTTCGGCGATAGGGGTCTCGGAGCTTGCCTATCAGGGCAACCAGCTCTCGCAACTGTCCTATCGTGGCCTGCAGGTCTTTGCGCTGGTCGGCATGTTCTATGTTTTGCTGAGCCTTCCAATCGCATGGCTGTCGCGCGTTGCCGACAGCTATCTCATGGCGAAGGTGGCGCGCTGATGTTCCCGACATATGATGAAATCATAACCTGGCTTCCGGATCTCCTCAGCGGACTATGGATCAGCGTGCAGGTGACAGCGCTCAGCCTTGTCATCGGCATTCCCTTTGGCCTGGTCCTGGCACTTGGCGTTCTGTCGAAGCGTCGCGCGGTCAAGGCCCTTAGCCTTTTCATGGTTGAGATTGGCCGCGGCGCTCCGGCGCTTGTTCTGTTGCAGTTCATCTATTTCGGCCTGCCCACGACAGGATTGATGCTGGGCTCTTTTACGGCAGCGGTGATCGCGTTGGCATGGAACACGGGTGCCTATACCAGCGAAATCATCCGTGCGAGTCTTCAATCCGTCGCCCATGGCCAACGCGAAGCGGCTGTTTCGCTCGGCCTCAGCCGGCTGGATGAGCTTCGTTACGTCATCCTGCCTCAAGGGCTTCGTGTTGCCCTTCCGGGCCTCCTCGGGTTCTCGATCCTGATCTTCCAGGGGACGTCACTATGCTTCACCATCGCGCTACCTGAACTGGTGAGCCGCGCCTATGAGATCGGCTCCACGACGTTCCGTTATCTGCCCGCCTTGCTGTCTGCGGGTGTGCTCTACGCCAGCATCTCCATCCCAGCCGCCTTGCTCGTCAACCATGTCGAGAAGCGCGCCGGGCGTTACGCCCTCCGTTGAACCTCAGTTGAAGGATGTCTGCATGACCAGAATGACCACTCCTACGCAGTTTCTTCTTACCGGCATTGCCGGTTTGCTGATCTCCGCAACACTTGCCAGCGCGCAGGATTGCACGCCAAAGCACAAGTTCGCCACCGTTGAGGCTGGCACCCTGACGGTTGCCGTCACCACCTACGCCCCTCATTCATTTCTGGATGCGGATGGCACCATGAAAGGCATCGATGGCGATATCGCCACCGAATTTGCCAAGCGTGAATGCCTCAAGGTCAAGGCTGTCGCGGTCGATCCGGCTGCAGCCATTCAATACGTGCTTTCGGGTCAGGCCGACATCACGACCGGCGACTGGTATCGAACCGCAGAGCGCGCCAAGGTCATGAGCCTTTCCGCTCCGCTCTACACGGACCAGATGGGTATCTACTCAAAGGGTGACTTCAAGAAGGTCTCCGATCTCAAAGGCAAGCAGGTGGGCACTGTGCAGGGATACCTCTGGGTCGCCGACCTGAAGACTTTGCTCGGCGGTTCCCTGAAGCTTTACCCGAACTCGGTCAACCTGCAGCAGGATCTGAAATCTGGCCGTATCGATGTTGCCGTCGATGGCTATTCAACCGGCGTCGTTGCAGCCCAGAAGGGCGCTCTTGGCGATATCAAGGTCAATGTCGCTGCCGCCGACGATCGCATCAAGGCGACAAAGGAAGCCGCACAGGCAGCCTTCCCCTATTCGCTGAAGGCCAAGGAGCTCGGTGTTGCGCTCGATGCCGGGATCACCGACATGCACGCGGACGGTACGATTGTGAAAATCCTCAAATCCTACGGCCTTGACGGGACTGCCGGAGAAACCGGCGCACCGCGCCTTGTGCAGTAAGCATTGGTCGCGGGGGATGGCGGCCCCCCCGCATCACACACTGATATGAAATCGGAGGCGAGAATGACAGTCTATACGGTCACGCGCAAAACACAGTCATGGTACGGCGAACAGATCGGCATCCTTATTCTGGACGCTGCTTACCCCTGCGTGCCGGGCAATGTCGGCAATGCGACCACCTATGATTATCCCGTGCGTTTTCAGGAGGTGCACGGCGCATCCATCGATCGGTTGCTCAACCAGCGTGATCCGGCATTGAAGGAAGCCTTTGTCGAGGCGGCTGTGGAGCTGCAAAACCGGGGCGTCAAGGCCATCACCGGGGCCTGCGGTTTCATGGCCTATTTTCAGGAAGAGGTGGCCGCTTCGGTCGATATTCCCGTCTTTCTGTCCAGCCTAATGCAAATTCCCTTCATACACGCTTTGTGCGGTGGCCGTGTTGGCGTCATCACCGCCAATGAATCACGGCTGACGCCGCGACACTTCGCCGCCTGTAATGTCGGTGACAATATTCCATTGGCCGTGGCGGGCATGGAAGGACAGACGGAGTTTCGCGAAGCCATACTCGAAGAACGCGGCACGCTCGACTCCGCCGCCATCGAACGGGAAGTGACCGATGTCGCGCGACGACTGGTCGAGGACAATCCCGATGTCAAATCGATCCTGCTCGAGTGCAGCGATCTGCCGCCCTATGCGCATGCCGTGCAGGCGGCGACGGGTCGTCCGGTCTTCGACTTCATCACCATGATCAACTACGTTCAGCAGACCGTAACACGTCGCCCCTATATCGGCAGCATGTAGCGGAAAGTCGGACACTGCATGTTTGACAGGGGTTCTTGATGTCGCTCGATCACTACTTTCTGCTGGGTCGATCCGGTCTCAGGGTCAGTCGTCTGGCCTTGGGCACCATGACCTTCGGTAATGGCGGTATTCGCGGGATCGGCGGAAGCTGGGGCAGCGACGAAGATGCAGCCCGGAGAATTTTCCAGCGCTATGTCGAGGCGGGCGGCAATTTCATCGACACCGCCGATTCCTATGCAGCCGGAGTGAGCGAGAGTCTCGTGGGAACGTTTACTGCAGACATGGGGCTGCGCGACCGGTTGGTCATTGCCACGAAGTTTTCCAACAACGTGTCGCCGGGCAATCCGAATGCGGGAGGCAACGGGCGCAAGAACATCATGCGCGCCGTCGATGCATCGTTGAAGCGGCTGAAGACCGACTATATCGATCTATACTGGCTACACACCTGGGACCGGATGACACCGGTGGAAGAAGTCGTGCGCACCCTGGATGACCTCGTGCGGGCGGGCAAGATCCTCCATGCCGGGCTTTCCGACGTGCCAGGCTGGTATGCCGCGCGTGCACAAACATGGGCGCAAGCTCATGGGCTTTCGCAACCCATCGCTCTGCAACTGCCCTATTCGCTAATCGAGCGCAGCATCGAACATGAATTCGTGCCGCTGGCGCAGGTTTGCGGTCTCGGAATTACCGCCTGGAGCCCGCTCGCCATGGGATTACTTTCCGGAAAGTATCGCTCTCGAGGCACACCGGCCGGGCGGCTTTCGCTTGATCCTTCGGGCAGTGGCCTCGGGCTGTTTACAGACCGCAATATCCGTATCGTATCGGCTCTCGAAAAGGTTGCGCTTGAGGTTGGCCGGAGTATGGCGCAGGTCGCTCTCAACTGGGTCACCGATCAACCCGGCATTGCCGCCGCGATCATCGGGGCGAGCCGTCCAGAGCAACTGGACGAAAATCTGGCAGCCCTCGATTTCGAATTGCCGGGCGAGCACAAGGCATTGCTGGATGCAGCCAGCGCCATCGATGTGCCCTATCCCTACAGCCTTTTTGCCGATGATTACCAGGCAGGCATTCTCAACACCGGCAGCACGGTAGGCGATAAGTCCAAGTACTATTATTCCGGCACCTTTTTGCCTAAAGTCCCGGATTATGTTTTCGGGCAACCGAAGGACAAGACGCGATAGCCGCTTATTGGCTGCCGACCACGATTGCTGCCTGTTGCTCAATCAGCCAATCGCGAAAAAGCTCTGCGCCGGGTTTCGATGGCCGCTCTGCCGGCATGATGAGATGCACCGACTGGCCGGACTGGTAGATTTCATCGAGCGGCGCAACAAGCCGCCCGGCCTGCAGATGCCCGTTCACCAGATGTTTCCAGCCGAGCGCAATGCCCTGACCCCGGACTGCTGCCTCGATAGAGCCGAGCGCATCGGTAAACACGAAATCCTGCCTAAGCCGCGCAACCGGAACCGAGTGCCGGTCCAGCCATTCGCGCCATGCAAGCCGGGTGCGGTGCCGTTCCTCAAAATTCAAAAGCGTGTGCTGGAGCAGATCGGCAGGCCCTTTGATAGGACCATATTCATTGAGATATTCCGGGCTGCACACGGGAAGGACCTCTTCCGTTGCGAAATGCCAGGAATGAATGCCAGGCCATTTGCCGTTTCCAAGACGGGCCGAGAGGTCGATATCCTCCTCGATCAGATCCTGATCGTCCCGGCTGCTCTCCTCGATCCGCAGCGACACATCGGGATGTCTGGCCTTGAAGTCCTTCAGTCTCGGTAGCAACCACAGCTGCACGAAGGAGGACGAAAACGACACCCGCACCACGTCGTTGGAATGCTTTTTCTGCAGTGCCGATATGACCATGTGCAGATGATCGAAGGCCTCCTGCGTCTCCTTGTAGAGCCGCAGGCCCTCGGCTGTCAGTTCCAGCCGCGTGTGATCGCGCCGAAACAGCCTCAGACCCGTTGCTTCCTCCAGCAGACGGATCGTCTTGCTGACCGCAGGCTGACTGACATTCAGCTCCTGAGCGGCCGCGGTAAAGCTGCGCCTCCGGGCAGCAGCCTCGAAGCAAAAAAGGTAGTTGGCAGATGGGATCAGGGATCGGAGTCTGTGCATAATCTCAAGTTATGCTTCCAGGCATTTTTTTGCAAGATTACAGTTCTGTGCGGCGTTTGTACGGTGACGAAAACCAATACAAAGGAACCCTTCATGCAAACACATGCTCGAGCCGTTGTCATCGGCGGCGGTTGTGTCGGTGCCGCCATTCTCTATGGCCTTACAAAACGCGGCTGGACCGATGTAGCCCTTCTGGAGCGGACGCAGCTCACGGCCGGTTCGACATGGCATGCAGCAGGCCTTATTCCTTCCTATGCGCGCAGCATCAATATCGGTCGCATGATTGCAAAGACGATTGAGATCTATGAAGGTCTGGAGGCGGAAACGGGACAGCATGTCGGTTGGCACAAATGCGGTCAGCTGCGCATCGCCAACACGCGCGACCGTCTTGACGAATACAAAAGCTATATGAGCGTGGCCGCCGTGCAGGGCATCCGTGCGGAGCTAGTAACACCGCAGGAGGCAAGCGAACTCTGGCCTCTTTTAGAGAACAACAAGCAGATGCTGGCGGCTCTCTACCACCCCGACGACGGCCACATCGCCCCCGCAGACGTAACCCAGGCCATGGCCAAAGGCGCGCGCGATCGCGGCGCGAAAATCCACCTTAATACCGAGGTGAAGGGTTTCGAGCGTCTGCCCGGTGGCGAGTGGAAGATCATCACCAACAACGGTGAGATCATCTGTGAGCATATCATTTCCGCAACGGGAAACTACGCCCGCCAGACCGGCGCAATGCTAGGCCTCGAAATTCCGGCCATTCCGATCCTCCATCAATACTGGATCACCGACGCCGTACCGGAAATCGTCGAGCGTAAGCGTAAGGGCCTGCCGGAAATGCCGATCCTGCGCGACGAAGGGTTCGAGGGATATCTTCGCGAGGAAGGCGATGGCCTGATGTTCGGACCCTATGAAAAAACCGAGCATTTGAAGCTGTTTGCTGAAAATGGCGTTCCCGAATGGTTCGGTGCTGACCTTGTCGAAGAGGATTTCGATGCGGTGGCCTGGAACTGGGAAACGGCGATGGAGATGGTGCCCGCACTTGGCCGCGTCGGTATCAAGGCAAATGTGCGTGGCCCGTTCCAGATGACTGCGGATGAATTGCCACTGGTGGGGCCCGCCTGGGGGCTGGAAAATGTCTGGATCGCCGAAGGTGTTCCCGGCGGCATACTCTGGGGTGGAGCCATCGGCTATTATCTTTCCGAGCGTATCGTCGAAGGCGCCAACAGCCTCGACACCTCGGAACTCGATCCGCGCCGTTTTGGTGACTATGCCAATAAGGAGTGGACGCGCCAGAAGGTCAAGGAAAGCTGGGGAACGCACGCGGAACTTCACTACCCCGGCCAGGACATGCCCGCCGCCCGCCCGCAAAAGACCGCGCCTTCCTATGATCTGCTCTCGAAACATGGTGCTGTCTGGGGCGTATTGGATGGATGGGAGGTTCCCAACTGGTTCGCTCCCGAAGGCGTCGAGGCAAAGAACCAGAACAGCTGGCGCTGGACCCAAAAAGGGGAATATGTCGCCGAGGAGGTGAACGCCGTTCGCACGGCAGTCGGCCTCGTGGAAATGACCCCGATGACGAAGTTCGAGGTTTCCGGCCCCGGTGCGGAAGCCTGGCTGGATCGCATTCTAGCGAACCGTCTGCCGAAAACGGGGCGTGTGAACCTCAGTCACCATCTCACGAAGAACGGCGGCGTGCAGGCGGAATATGTGGTTGCCCGGCTCGATGACGGCAGCTTCTACATGATTTCCACCCCTCGCGCGGAGCGCTGGAATTTCGATGATCTCTCGAAGCTTCTGCCCAGCGATAGCAGGGTGCAGTTGCGCAATGTGAGCAACGAACGCGGATGCTTTACCGTGGTGGGACCAAAGGCGCGCGATGTCCTGCAAAGCATCACCGAACTGGATCTCTCCAACGAAGCCTTCCCGTGGTTCGGGGTAAAATCGGCAACGGTCGGGCTCGCGACCGACGTGCGAATGCTGCGCGTGAACTATGAGGGCGAGCTTGGCTGGGAACTATATCATCCCCTCCCCTACCAGCGGCATCTTCTGGAAGCGATCCTAGCTGCCGGTGAGCCACATGGATTGCGTCTCATCGGATATCATGCCCTGGAGCCGCTTCGGCTGGAGAAATCCTATCGTGCCATGTATCGCGACATGAACCCTGAACTCACGGCGTGGGAAAGCAGTCTCGATCGTTTCATCAGGCTCGATAAGGGCGATTTCATCGGTAAGGAAGCGCTGCTGCGCCAGAGGCAAGAGGGCGTGAAGCAGCGCTCCGTAACGATTGCCATCGATACGGAAGGCGCCAGTTCCCTGATCCACGAAGGTGTGTACCACGACGGCGAGCTGGTGGGATGCATCACCTCCGGAAGCTACGCCTACACGCTTGGACACGATGTCGCTTTCGCGCTTCTACCGGTCGAACTTGGAACGCCTGGGACCGAGCTGGAGGTTCCCATTCTCGGTGAGATGCGAAAAGCAAGGGTGATCCCGGAATCGCCCTACGACCCGGAAGCGCTGCGCGGCCGCATGTAACGCGACGATATCAAAAGGAAGACCCGATGAAAATCCTCGTCCCTGTGAAGCGTGTGGTGGACTACAACGTCAAGATTCGCGTCAAGGCGGATGGTTCAGGCGTTGAGCTTGCCAACGTCAAGATGTCGATGAACCCCTTCGATGAGATTTCCGTCGAAGAAGCCCTTCGCCTGAAAGAAGCTGGCAAGGCGGAAGAGGTCGTCGTCGTTTCCGTTGGTCCTGCCAAGGCGGAGGAAACACTTCGCACGGCGCTGGCCATGGGTGCGGACCGCGCCATTCTGATCGAGACCGATGACGCCGTAGAGCCGCTGGCCGTCGCCAAGCTTTTGAAGGGTGTCGTTGAAGCCGAAGCTCCGGGCCTTGTCATCGTCGGCAAACAGGCCATTGATGACGACAGCAACCAGACCGGCCAGATGCTCGCAGCGCTTCTGGGATGGGGACAGGGCACATTCGCCTCCAAGGTCGAGCCTTCCGACGGCAAGGTTGCCGTAACCCGCGAAGTGGATGGCGGCTTGCAGACGGTGGAACTGAAGCTTCCCGCCGTCGTCACCACCGACCTTCGCCTCAATGAACCACGCTATGCGTCTTTGCCAAACATCATGAAGGCAAAGAAGAGGCCGCTCGACAAGAAGACGCCTGCCGATTTCGGCGTCGATATCGCACCTCACCTCAAGGTCCTGAAGACCGAGGAGCCTGCAGGTCGCAAGGCTGGCGTCAAGGTTGGTTCGGTGGCCGAGCTCGTATCGAAGCTCAAGGCCGACGGCGTAATTTAAGAATTCGGATAGGGAGATTTTATTATGGCCATTCTTCTTCTGGCAGAACACGACAACGCAAACCTTTCCGACCAGACGGCAAAGACACTGACGGCGTCAACACAGATCGGCGGGGATGTCACTGTTCTGGTCGCCGGTTCCAACGCCAAGGCTGCTGCTGATGAAGCCGCCAAGCTGTCCGGCGTTTCCAAGGTCTTGCTGGCCGACGATGCATCCTATGCAAACCAACTGGCAGAACCGCTCGCTGCATTGCTTGTTTCGCTCAGCGCCTCCTATGACGTTATCATCGCGCCAGCCACGGCATCTGCCAAGAACGTCCTGCCCCGCGTGGCCGCACTTCTGGATGTGGCGCAGATTTCCGAAATCATCGAAGTCATCTCCGCCGATACGTTCAAGCGCCCGATCTATGCCGGTAACGCCATCCAGACCGTACAGGTGAGCGACGCGAAAAAGGTCATCACCGTTCGTACCTCGACCTTTGCTCCGGCACAGGCTGGCGGCTCGGCGTCCGTTGAAACCGTCGCTGCTGCTGAAAACCCAGCGGTCTCGTCCTTCGTTTCGGATGCTCTTGCATCGTCCGACCGCCCGGAACTGACGTCGGCCAAGATCATCATCTCCGGTGGTCGCGCGCTCGGTTCTTCGGAAAAGTTCAAGGAAGTCCTGCTTCCTGTCGCTGACAAGCTGGGTGCAGCCGTTGGCGCCTCCCGCGCGGCAGTGGATGCCGGTTATGCTCCTAACGACTGGCAGGTCGGCCAGACCGGCAAGGTCGTTGCTCCGCAGCTTTACATCGCCGCAGGCATCTCCGGCGCCATTCAGCATCTGGCTGGCATGAAGGATTCAAAGGTTATCGTCGCCATCAACAAGGACGAGGAAGCGCCGATCTTCCAGGTTGCCGATTACGGTCTCGTGGCAGATTTGTTCGACGCGCTACCTGAGTTGCAGCGGAGTTTGTGATACCCTCGCCCGGCCTTTTTTCAACAACAGAACGGCGAAGACGTGGTCGAGCGGCACCCGTTCGCTGCGGCCTGAAGGAATGCTTCAATGAAAAGCTATGTGCTGACAGTTACCTGTAAGTCGAAACGCGGTGTTGTTGCGGCTGTTACAGGGTATCTTGCTGAAAAAGGCTGCAATATCACCGATAGTTCCCAGTTTGACGATCAGGAAACCGGCCTGTTTTTCATGCGGCTGACCTTCATCAGTGAGCAGGGCGTGGAGCGTGCCGAGTTGGCAAAAGACATCGAGCCGATTGCCACCGCCTTCAGCATGAAGGCGGTGTTCAACGATGGCGACTATCGGATGAAAGTGCTTCTGATGGTCTCACGCTTCGGCCATTGCCTCAATGATCTTCTCTATCGATGGAAAATCGGCGCGCTGCCAATCGAGATCGTCGGCGTCGTCTCCAACCACTTCGATTACCAGAAGGTGATCGTCAACCACGACATCCCCTTCCACCACATAAAAGTCAGCAAGGATAACAAGCCTCAGGCCGAAGCCACACTGATGGATGTCGTCGAGCAGTCGGGTGCAGAACTCATCGTGCTTGCGCGCTATATGCAGGTTTTATCCGATGCTGTGTGCAAGAAAATGTCGGGCCGCATCATCAATATCCACCACTCGTTCCTCCCGAGTTTCAAAGGTGCCAGTCCCTACAAGCAGGCCTATCAGCGTGGCGTCAAGCTGATCGGCGCAACCGCCCATTACGTTACCGCCGATCTGGACGAGGGCCCGATCATCGAGCAGGATGTTGCCCGCGTCACCCACGCCCAGTCGCCGGACGACTACGTCTCCATCGGTCGCGACGTCGAAAGCCAGGTTCTTGCGCGCGCTGTCCATGCTCACATCCACCACCGCGTGTTCATGAACGGCAACAAGACGATCGTCTTTCCGCCAAGCCCGGGCTCGTATAAATCTGAACGTATGGGCTGACTATCCTCCGGGCCAGGAGCGCGAACAGCCAACCATAATCAGGAGGGCTCTAATCTCCGGCGGGCCACCGTTGGGGCTCAGTGCATGAAAAGTCACTTTACCCTCCACGTTCAGCCTGTGGTGAGCCGGACCCTGAAGAACTAACCTGAGCCAGTCCCTACCGAATTGACAAGCCTCTCAGAAATCGTCGATCAAAAGAGACTGCCCGGCACGATATGGCAGAGAAATAATATTTAGACTTAGGCACTCGAGGGAAGCGGTGTCATCTGTATCGAGGAGGTATCAGACGACCACTACGGCATGGGTGCCGCAGAATAGAAGCAACACTATGGGCTGAGGGGTGGGTTACCACTCCGCGCCTTTCATGCAAACCGAAACGGAGTCGATCACGAGCCCAAGACAATATTGGCCTTTGCTATCGTCGTACTGGGATTGACGGGATCTGTCATGGCTCAAGAAATCATCCCGTGGATCCTTGTTCAAATAGCTCAGAATGGCGAGACCTGACTGACCCCCTCCTCTGATTAGCGACAGATAGTCAGACCTTGATGGACAGTGGCGAGAGGAGGACCAGTTGCTAGTTTTGCTCTAGCCAGCCGTTTCGAAAAACTTTGCTGAGCGCGTCGCGCGTATCATCCTCTGCGAGCGTGGCTCCGCTTGCCCAGGCGATCGCCAGTGCCCCTAAAAAGATATCCCTGCCGGTCACCTTACGTCCTGCGGCCCCGCTTTGCTGTGCAGCATTCAGTATCCGCTCTGTCGTGGCGGTGACTGCATTACAGGTAGGGCTTAGGGGAGACTCTTGACGGCAAGCTGCCCTTAACGGCTCGGGCAAGCCCTCATAAGCAACCATCCAGTCTCCCAAAGCTTCAATCCAGCGCTCGAGCACGCGAGCTGGATCCGACTCCTGTGCTTCGATCTCGGCGCGACGGCGGTCCAATGCTTCATAATGATCGACCAAAAGCGCGGCGAGTAGAGCGTCCTTATTCGGGAAATGTCGGTAGAGCGTGCCCGGCCCAACCCCGGCCAGCTTGGCGACAGCATCCATCGACACGTCAACACCATTTGTACGAAACGCCTGCCTTGCCACGTCGAGAATGTGAGCCCGGTTGTGTTGGGCGTCTCTGCGAGGCGCAAACGATTTCGGCAACATTTCCATATCTAACCTTTTGACACTTGAACATCGGAGACACTCTCCGTATATGAGAACGGAAGCGGAGATGCTCTCCATATAAAGTTTACAGAGCTGTTTAACAAGTTGCTCGCCGGGACCGAGGATAGAATGACGAGACAGATGATAATTGGGATGCATCTGGGCAACGGGTACGGCAACCTCCCCGGCGCCTGGCGCGCATCCTCAGTTGATCCCAAGAGTTATACAAGTTTCGATGCTAAGGTAAGGCACGCTCAGGCCGCAGAACGGGGCAAGCTCCAGTTCCTTTTCCTTCCGGACGGCCCTACCTATGTTGCAGATATCGCCAATGAGCCGCCGAACTTCAACCTCGATGTGATGCTCACCTTGGCGGCCGTAGCGCGCGAAACCAGCCGGATTGGTCTCATCGCCACCGGCTCAACGACTTTCAACGAACCGTTCAACCTGGCACGCCAGTTTAAAGCGCTGGATATTATGAGTCACGGGCGGACAGGTTGGAACGCTGTCACTTCGAGCGGCGAAGATGTTGCGGCAAATTACGGAAGACGCCTGCCGTCCAGCTCGGATCGCTATGGACGGGCACATGAGACTGTCCAGCTGGTACAAGCGCTTTGGGGCAGCTGGGGCAAGGATGCCTGGGTACACGACAAGGCAACGGGCCGGTTCGCGAATGCCGAACAGGTGGTTCCCATCAACATGGGGGGCGAGTTCGTCGCCGCGCGCGGACCCTTGCACATTCCGCCTTCCGAGCAGGGGCAACCCGTCATTTTCCACGCCGGCGGCAGTCCAAACGCTATGGACTTCGCTGGCCGTTACGCCAGCGGCGTCATAGGCGCTGCGTTCACGATTGATCACGCGCACGCACAGCGCGCTGCTTTCCGTGCGGCGGCCGAACGCGCGGGGAGGGATCCGGACGAGCTCAAGTTCTTCGCCGGGCTGATGACGACGATCGCCTACGATCGACGGGAAGGTCTCGATCGCCGGATTGCATTGAGTGAACGCACCTTTCCTCAGCGGGCGGCGTATCTCGGTCATATGCTCGGCGTGCGCCTTAATCCTGCTCGGCTCGACGAGCCATTATCGCCCGATCAGTTGGCCAAGGCGCGTCCATCGCCTGGCGATCCACGCTCGGCGCATGCGCTGAAGGTTGTACGCGAAGGTTGGACTATACGCGACGCTCTTGCACACGGGGTTATCGACTACCATCCGGTCATTGTTGGACCCGCCATAGAGGCCGCTGACCACATGCAGGAGTGGTTCGAAGCAGAGGCCGTCGATGGCTTCTGGGTTTCCCCGGACATCTATGAGGACGGGATAGACGCCTTCGTCGACGGCGTGGTGCCGATCCTGCAGGATCGTGGGTTATTTCATCGAGACTATGACGGCGTTACCCTGCGCGAGCATCTTGGCACTCCCGCACAATACGGAATCGACCGGCGCGTTACGAAGTGACGTCAATAACTATCAACAGGCACACATCAATCGAAAGGATATGGACATGGAAATTGGCATTATCGGCGCTGGAAACATCGGCGCTACGATTGCGAAAAAACTGGCAGTAGCCGGGCATACGGTCAAGTTGGCAGGCTCGAAAGGGCCGGAAGACGTCCGCGAAAAAGCTGAGGAGATCGGCACTATTCCGGTCGCCGCTCAGGATGCGGTCAAGGACGTTGAGGCAATTATCCTCTCGATCCCGTTCGCGCAGATCCCTAATGTCGCTGGTCTGTTTGCACATGTACCGGCGGACGTCATCGTGATCGACACCGGTAACTACTATCCCTTCCGCGACGGAAACATTGCGGTGATCGATGAGGGCAAGCCGGAAAGCGTCTGGTCAAGCGAACAGCTTGGTCGGCCGGTGATCAAGGCGTTCAACGCGCTTCTCGCTGAAACGCTTACCAATGGTGGCACCGAAGAGGGCACAGTCAACCGCATCGCGATCCCTGTCGCGGGCGATGACGCACGTGGAAAAGCGATTGCAAGTAAACTGGTGAACGAAACCGGCTTCGATGCGCTGGATGCCGGAGATCTCGCAAACTCCTGGCGCCAGCAGCCAGGCACGCCCGCCTACTGCACGGAACTGACGTTGCCCGAACTCAGAGACGCGCTGTCCAAAGCCGACAAGGCGAGCGCGCCGAAGAACCGCGATGCGCTCATCAAGAGCTTTATGGAAGAGACGTCGCCACTCAGTCACGGGCAAATTGTCGCCCGCAATCGTGAGGTCACTGCTCCAAAGTGATCCCCTGCGCCGGAGGCCGCGAGCGCCTCCGCCCTCCCGATCATAAATCGAGAGTAAGGTAGCAGACATGTAAATCGGTACCTCCGGCCACGTAGGAGCTGAGGCGACGCGGCCACTAAAGTTTACCTCGAACACTTCGAGGCCGGTCACAACGCCGGCCGGGACTTCATCGTCAACGTTCGCGGCTTCTTTACGCGGTTTGACTTGCCCCGGGACATACGACGGACGCCGCGGCCACGTTGCGGCAACCTAACGCGCGACAGAAGAGGAAAAGACAAATGAACGGCATTCTTGAAGGCAAAGTCGCACTGATCACAGGCGCCGGCTCCGGTATTGCTGCGGCTGCAGCAAGACTGTTCCACAGAGAGGGCGCCCGAATTGTGCTTGCCGATGTCAGTGGAAAAGAGGCGGAACTTGCCGCCGAACTTGGCGAGCGAGCAGTGGATTGCCGGGCTGACGTGAGCAAGAGTGACGATGTCCAGGCGATGATCGACATGGCCATCACGGAGTTCGGGCAACTGGACATCCTGTGCAACGTCGCCGGGATCACAGGTCCACAAGGATCGTTGGAGGACGCGCACGAGGAAGACTTCGACCGCGTAATTGCGGTCAACATCCGCGGCCTGCTCCTCACCACCAAGTACGCGCTTCCACATCTCGTCGCGGGGAATGGAGGAGCCATCGTCAACATCTCGTCGGCCACAGCGCTCGTTGGAATGCCAGGCCTTGCCGTCTATTCTGCGACAAAGGGGGCAATCATTGCCACGACCCGTGTCATCGCCGCTGAATATGCGAGCAAGGGCGTTCGCGCGAATGTAATCTGCCCGGGTGGGATCGAGACCCCAATCTATCTGGAGCATCTTGCGAGAGATCCGGAGTCAGTAAGCAAGACCGTAAGCCTCATCCCAGCGGGTCGAGTCGGCAAACCGGAAGAGATAGCACAGGCCATGCTGTTTCTCGCTTCGGATGCATCGTCCTACATGACCGGTGCAGTCGTTCCCGTTGATGGAGGTCAGACGGCCGTCTGAATGCCAGTTCAATGACAAGTACATTTCAGTGCGTGACGAGATGCTCCCAAACCGACCGCTGCGCCCAAACGATAAAAGTACCCAAACTGGGAGAGAAATTATGAGAAAAGGCCTGTTGCTTACATCGTTTGCAGTTCTGGCAAACGTTGCGGCCGAATTGCCTGCGCATGCTGGCGCGGACGAAAATTCCCCTCCTCTTAGCTGCGACGGGTCCATTGTAGCGAACTTCAAGCCTAATGCCGAAACCAAGGTGCTGCTTGTCAAAGCGTACAAGAAAGGTGATCCGTTTCCGGAACCGCCGCAGGAAAGCCGAATCGATCCCTCCGCACCGCCGGTGATGGCGACAGCTGACCTTTGCCTGGTGAAGCTGCTCGTAGATCCGAGGAATCCAGTTCCTGCGGAGGCTCCGTCGACCTCCGCCGGTATCGGCATTGAAGTCTGGCTGCCAGCAAAAGGTATCTGGAACGGTCGCGTCCATGCCGTCGGCGGCTCCGGATGGGCAGGCACCGAGGAAGCAGACCCGACGAAAATATCTTCTTACACAATCTCCAATGACTTAAGCTCTGCACCGTTCATAGCCGGCAAGGAAGGCGCGGTGACTGCAAGCACCGATGCGGGGGCATACTGGAGGCTTCATGAACGGCGCCTTTGCGATGAACCCCGACGGCACGATCAACAAACCGCTGTGGAATGACTTCGCGTCCCGCGCAATCCATCAGCAGGTCGCCATGGCGAAGGCGCTTGCCGAGGCATATTATGGCGCCGCACCGAAATATACTTACTGGGACGTCTTTCGACAGGTGGCCGTCAGGCACTGAAGCAGGCGCAACGGTATCCGGAGGATTTCGACGGCATCTTGTCCGTTGTGCCGGGGATCAGTTGGTCAAAGTTCCTGATTGCCAACGTCTATCCGTAGATCGCGATTCAACGCGATCTAGGCGGCCGTCATTTGACGCCCGACCAGCTTAACTTGGTCTCCAATGTCGCGATTTTGGCTTGCGATCTAACGGGACTGCCAATCCCGATGCAAACCCGCCGCTGCGCAAGGCCCACAACGCCGATTACACCCGTGATTGGGTGGAGAAAGGAATTGAGCCCGGAAATACCGTCCTTAAGTCGCTCAGCGACAAGAGCCTGCCGATGTGCGCCCTTCCGACAAAAATCACCCATGTCGGAGGCAGTATAAATGAAGCAGGTAGTTATGAATGCCTGTAACCCAACCAAGACTGCTGCCTTCCAATCCAAACAGCCTTTAGTGGCTAGTAACTCTTAGTATCACTGATCTTGAAGCAAAGGAAAATCATATGAAAATCGGCATCATCGGAACCGGTCTGATCGGCGCTAATCTCGCAAGGAAATGGGTGGCCGCGGGTCACTCTGTTCGTGTGGCCAACGACTTCGATCCCAAAGCGCTCGACGATCTCGCCCACGAGACCGGTGCGCAGGCTGTGCCAGTCGCAGACGCTGTGAAGGACGTCGAGGTGATCGTCACGACGATCCCGCTTCACGCCATACCCTCGCTGCCCAGCGGCCTCTTCAAGACCGTGCCCAACGACGTCACTTTGGTCGATACCTCGAATTACTTCCCGGGACGCGACAGAACCATCGCTGCCATCGAGGCAGGCATGGTGGAGAGTCAATGGGTCGAGCAGCAGATCGGGCGTCCCGTCATCAAGGCGTTTAACAATCAGCTTGCCTACACCCAGGCGCATGAGGGAAAGCCGGCGGGCACGCCCAGCCGCATTGCCATGTCAGTCTACGGCGACGATGCGATTGGTAAAACAAAGGTCATTGGCTTGATCGACGATCTTGGCTTCGACGGGATTGACGCTGGTCCTTTGGCAGAATCCTGGCGGCAGCAGCCAGGGACGCCTGCCTACTGTACCGAACTGACGGCACCAGAATTGAGGGCGGCGCTAGACAGGGCTGTCAAGAGTAGATCACCTAAACTGCGGGATCTCTCACTCAAGCGTCTTGAGTCCTTTGGCGAGGGATTTCTCGCTTCCCTCGGAAAGGGCGAATACACACTCGGGTATACAAGCAAAGACGTTGTTGAAATGTATCGAAAGCTTGAGCTGCAGGAAATCTAATAAAGATGAGAAGCTGTGAATGGCGAATTCGCCGAGATGTGACGTGGACTATGCCCGCCATTCACAGCCTTAAGCATTCAAAACGCCTCGGCGATACATTTAATCGAGGTCGTGGGCACGTTCGCGCGCGGCATTGACGCACCCAGCTTTGAACCATCAACAATAGAAGTGAAGATTTACGGCGGCCCGTCGCCTAGGTGCAATGCATAGGGCGAATAGTTGTTTCGGCGCGGAAACTGAGAGAGAATTACCCGATGTTTGCTCTCGAGAGCTTGCTGGCTTTATTCGCACGACGCTTCATGGCCCTCTTCTCGCTTTGTACGTCGTCTTTGCGGGCCCGGCCTCCCGAACCCGCTTGAAGTCGACAATCCCGTCGAAGGAAGCCGGAGCGGTGATCCAAATCAGATCTGGAAAGTGGCTTTACTTAGACCACTCGCTCATCACCCTGCGGTCAGACCACCGTCCACGATCAACATGGTGCCGGTCACGAAGCTCGCCTCGTCGGATAGCAGCCAGCGAACAGCGAAAGCAATTTCATCTGGCTCAGCGAGACGACCCATGGGGTTGGCCGCCATCATTATGTCCTCAAGCCCGTCGAATGCATCCATCTGTCCTTGCATCATAGGTGTCCGGGTCGCGCCCGGTAGGACGGAGTTCACGCGAATACCGAGCTTGGCATAGTCAAGCGCCGCCGCCCTTGTCGCTGAAACCACACCGCCTTTTGCGGAGCAATAGTCGGCCCCGTTTGCGAAAGCCGCAATACCCGCTGTCGATGCGACATTGACGATGGACCCTTTGCCAGCGTCCAACATCGCCGGCACTTGCGCACGCGTGGCGTAGAAAACGTTACGAAGGTTGAGGGAGTAAACGCTTTCCCAAAAGTCAGGGTCAATTTCGTGCATCCGTCGGCCCTGGAACGGCTTGCCTGCCGCATTGCAGGCCCCATCGAGCTTACCAAAGGCTTTAACAGCTGCGGCTACCGCTGCATGGTGCTGCGCTTCATCGGTGACATCGAGTCGGATGAACTGAGCCTGGCCGCCGTTGCTGACAATCTCTTCAATGACCGCGGTGCCTGCCTCGACGTTTACGTCGGTGACCGTAACGGCTGCTCCCGCATCTGCGCTGCGTAACGCGACAGCGCGACCGATGCCGCTAGCTCCGCCGGTGATCAATATGGAGCGTCCCTCTAGAATATGTGCCATTTCAACTTTCCTCTTCTATGCGGGGATTTGCCGCTGTTGATGTCCTGTGGGATTAGGCAGTGCCTCTGGCCGCCGATTGCGGTACACCCATGCAAGGGCTTGCATATCGTTGCTCCGCCTTATGAGCTGCACCAGTGATGCTGACGTCATGTTCGTTCATGTTTTGGCTGCTGATGTCAGCTGAGACCTGGGGAGACTGTTCCGAACATCAGCTCGAACAGACAGTCACCCTCGCAAGGGATCGCGACACGCCATCGCAATCCTCCTGGTCGAGGTGAACCAATGCTGTAGGGGAGATTAGTCCGTGCTATGAACGGGGACCGTTTTTGGTATTCGATAACAGTGGCAGCGACCCAAATCGTGCGCAGACACGCCACGTTAGCTTTTCTGGTCTCTCAGGCCATAACGGCGTCAGCCAACTTCGTATCCATCAATTCCCGCATCGAAATGATCTTGTCTTCGCGGAAACGGAAACTCGCTGCGTAGATACCATCATACCGTTTACCGCTCACTAATTCGCATTCCCCCGTGAAAATAGCCAGGACGAGATCTTCCTCTTCAGCGATGTCTTCAATGGTGAATTTGCCGTCTGCGACAAGTGACGCCCTGAACGTCCTGAGCAACTCCCGGTTCTCTGGGAACGTTCTTTTCCCGACCGCGAACACCGTGCTGCCGAGGAACTCGTGCAGGAAATCGTCCGCCACGAGGGACGCCATTGTTTCAGCGTCGCCTCTGCCGACCGCGTCCAGATAGTCTTGGACTGCCTGCTTCTTCTGCGTTTTCTGCGTCATAGATCTTTCCTTTATCGTGCTTGATTTGCTGGGAGACAGGATCTGAGGCAGTCGTTAGCTAGCACGCGCCCGGTAGCGAGAAGCTGCCCTAAACGCCGTGGGCGATGTGCCCGTCCAGCGTTTGAAGGCGATCGTGAAGCTTGCAGGATCCGCATAGCCGAGCACGCATGAAATGTGCGACACGGGGTGATCGGAGTTCGAAAGCAGGTCCGACGCGACGTCCTTCAAAGCCTCGTCCCGCACCTCGGCGAAGTCACGACCAACGAGCTCAAGCTTTCGTTGCAACGTTCGTGGGGAGACGCGCAATGCTGTGGCCGCATTCGCTAGCATGCGGTTCAGTTCAGGCGCGGCCTTGACAGCTTTTGTTACCGTGTCAGGCCAATCCCCGGTTGCTCTAAATGTGTCGAGGATTTGCGTGTCGGCTTGAACCCATGCAGCGTGCTGGAATGCGTTTCCATAGGGGAACTCACGTGTCGATACTGCAGGATCCCACCAAAAGCGTAACGCTTCCGAGCCGCATTCGATGGGGCTGGTCACAAATGATGCCGCCTCTGGGGCGAGTTCGAGGATGGGGATTTCCACACAAGTGAAGGGAAAAGGGGCGTCATACAGCCACGATAGAGACCGCGTGGTGGCGCAGAGGTCGCGGTAGACGCTGAAGGGAATAAGCTCTTCGGGTAGATCAGGGTAGCTGAATTGAATCCCTATTACAGTTCCATTCGGGCTCTGGAGAGGTGAAATCTCGAGCATTCCCGGACTGTAGTCCGTCGCGCTGGCTGCTTTGGCCCACGCTGCGACTGTCGGTGCCGTCGCCAGTGCCATCCCTCTCGCCCCCGACGTACTGGTTGTGTAGGCCCGGGCGGCTCGTAGCCACAAATCGATGCGATTTTGCGTGAGAGCCACGAACTCCAGCTGAAACGCCAGCTCCTTCTGTGCGGGAATCGTTCCCCTTTGGCGGTCCACGGCATCAGGGTCAATGTCGGCGTTTGCGAGAGCCGCACACCAATCAAGGTCAGCCTCGGCGAGTACTGCGCACAGCGCATGCACGCTGAAGTTCGGCACCCGTAGGTTTTGATAAGAACTCCATTTCATCGCAGCACCTCTTGCCATCGCGGTGCGAGATCGCTCCGCCTAGTGTAAGAACACAGCTGGCGCCGGGAAGCGGTGGTCCAGAATGCAGCTTCACTCATTTTCATTGCACTGGCCGAGCCGTCGCTCCTCTTGCGGTTTGTTAGAAATAACTCTGTGCTCAGGCGCCAACGACCGACGGTAACTCGGCGAGTTCACGGAATTTTCTGCCGTGCCACACAAGCGCCTCGTTTTTGCCGACGCCGAGCTTTTTCACTTCAAGCATGATCAACCAGTGGTCCCCAGCCTCCGAGACAACGTGGGTCGAACACTGGAGCCACATTGCGGCGTCCTCGATGAAAATTGCGCCGGAATCGCCGACTTCAATCGCGACTTTGTCGAACCGAGCAGCGCGATCCTTGCTCGCCAGCTTTCTCGTCAAGTCACCTTGGCCCTTGCCGAAGATGGACACACCAAACGCGCCCGCGTCTTTGATCAGTTCCCAGGTCGTCGATGTCTTTTGGACCGCGACCGCGACGAGGCACGGAGCGAGTGATACGCCCACCATGAACGAGGAGGCTACGAGCGCGTGCTTCTCTCCCCGGATGTGGGTTGCGAGCACGGCCACTCCTGAGGGGAACTGGGCGAAAGCGTCTCGCACAACTCCTGGATCCCCGTCGAACTTGCTAACCTTGATCATAGTCATGAACTCCTCTCCTTTAGAACGAACCGTTTGGTTCTCATCTCACTAAGCCGGCGATTCTTGAGAATCGCAGTTTCGAATTGGGGCGCGAGATGAGCCGTCTGTACTTGGAACGGTTCACTTGTCCTGACACGTCCCCCAGCATTCACGGAGCCATCTGCGATGACTGCGCGGACCGGCGAGATGATGCCGGACCCCAAGCCTGCCACGAGGCTCGCCGTTCCTTGCGACAGCATGCCTCCATTAGTAGTGCTCCCCGACATGCGCGTTGTTGTCGTAGTCGCGCTGGCCACTCCGAGGGAGGTATTTTTCCTCGGTCTCGCGGACGTCGTCGGTCGAGGGGCGGGCAAACTTGGCGCCCCATCCGATGGCGTCGGGATCCGCATTCATGCGATCGATGTACTCGGCGATCGGTGCGGCCTCGCCTGCCTCCCTCACCCGCATGAGCAGGCGCCATACCTCGTTAACGCCGGGGAGTGCGAAGGCAACCGGCATGATGGCCTGGCCAATCGCCGTCATCTCGGCGACGGTCTTATGCCCGATCAACGGGACCCCAATGGCGTAAGCGGGCCCGGGTGTCTCCTTCAGCGCGATCTCGGCCTGCTCCCACGTGTGGAAGCCCTCGTAGAAAATAATGTCAGCGCCGGTCTCAGCTTTGTAAAGCTGAGCGCGGCGAATCGCCTCGTCGAGCCCACCACCGGCCGCGCCATATCCATCGGTACGGGCAACGATGACAAAATCCTTGTCGAGTTTGTCTCGCGCATCCACGGCGGCATTGAGTCTTCCGATCGCCTCTGCATCGGACACCAGTTCGATACCGGCGACGCCGCCGGACTTCTTCGGTTCGCGCTGGTCTTCTATGTGGATGCCGCCGACGCCAGCGTCTATAAATTCGGAGACCGTCCGCTGCACGTTGATCGGCGCACCAAAACCCGTGTCGGCATCGCAGTAAATGGGAATGTCGACGGCGCGCGCAGTGCGCTTGGCATGTTCGACGACCTCGGTCATCGTGAGCCATCCCGTGTCGGAGACACCCAGCCACCACGCGGACATGCCACCGGAGAGCTGGAACGCGTCGAAACCGGCATGCTGTGCCATCTGCGCGTGGAGCGGCAATGCACCAAACGGCATCAGCGCTGTCTCGGGGCTGTCAAAGATTGCGCGCAGCGCCTTGCCCGGTGAGGTCACGGCCATGACTACAGCTCCTCTTTCGAATTGAACCCGACCGTCACGACGATATACACGCAGTCCTCGTCGTAGGGATTCTTCCAGGCGTGGGGAACGCCCGCCACGACAAGTAGGTCGCCCGGCCCGATCGTGCGCTTTTTGCCCCCAGGGAGCACGAGGTCGACCTTGCCCGAGATCACGACCTCGTAATCGATCGTGTCGCTCGCATGCATTCCAGCATCGCCTCCGTCGTCGGTGACGGTCATGCTGTCCCCGAGGGCGTCGGCACTCACCGCCCCGCAGGAATGTGCAGGGAAGCTGCTCACGCCAAACGTGGATCCATTCGGTCCGGCCAATGCGACGCGGCGAGGCGGGGCGCCAACGTTCACCTTACTGTGGCCGCCCTCGACGGCCCAGTAGAACGCGCCGGCGGACACGCGGGGGAAGTCAAATTCGGCGGCGGGGCCGACATCGAGGAAGTCCGCCTCGCCAGACTCGGTGGGTCCCGCGACGATGAGGCGGAACTGCTTGGGGTCAGGGAATGTCATCTGTCATTCATTTCTTCGCGAATCGTGGGGCTCGTCAGACGCGCAGGCCCGCGCCGCGCATCAGCGGGAAGATCTGCTCGTTCATCCGGTCGAGGCCCTCGTCGTAATCGACAAGACCGGTGCAGATGCCCGTGATGCCCGAGTCGTACAGCTTCTGGAGTCCGTCGACGATCATCTCGGGCGTGCCCACGAGCGGAACAAGACCAGCCCGAAAGAATGTCTTGATCGTCTCGTCCTTCGTCGGGTCCTCCGACGTCTTATAGTGGTCCCAGTTGAATCCACGGGAGTCACCGTTCTGAATAATGTGCTTGTACTTGAGGGCGCTTTCGTAGTCCCCTTTCTCCTCGACGTAATTGAGGTAGTCGCGAGCTTCCTTCTCGGTGTCCTTGCAGATGATGTGCACGCCGGCCCACAGGCCGAGATCCTCGCGGCCCGCAGCGTTCGCGTTCTCCCGCAGTTTCGGGGTTACCTGGAAGCTGCGGTCGACGCTGCTAATCGCCGCGAACAGAATGTTGGCGTGCTTGATCGCAAACTGCTGGCCGGCGGGACTAGAGCCCGCGCTCATCACCATCGGCCCGGGCCTCTGAACAGGCTTCGGCCATGACTGTGCCCCCTCGAGGTGGAAGAAGTCCCCGTCGAAGTTGAACTCGACCTCGTCGTCTGACCACAGGCGCTCGACGATCGACATCCATTCGTCGGCGAGCTCGTAGCGGATGTCGTGCTCGGGAACCGGGATGCCGAACATGGCATACTCCGGCTTGAAGTAGCCGGCGGTGGCGTTCAGGCCAATGCGGCCGCCGCTGATGTGATCAACGGTTGCCACCATCTTCGCTGCCACGATCGGGTGGATGAAGGGAATGAGGCAGGTGGCGAAGATCTGAATGTTCTGTGTAGCCGCTGCCAGCCCTGCAGCCCAGGTGAAGGTCTCGAATTGCCGACCCCATGGGCGATCGGGTCCCGAGAGGCCCTGCCAACGGGCAATGGGTATGAAGCCGTCGACGCCGTAACGGTCAGCCTTCTGCGCAAGACCGTGGACTTCGCCCCAATTTCCGAGCCGGATCGTATTCTCGGCGAGGTTCAACCCTCCCTGGCCAGTCGTCACATTCGCCCCGAAGATCGCGACTTTGAACTTGTTCGGGCCGCCAAGCATGGGTCGCTGGTCACGGTCGATCGTATGATCTGCGACGAAGTCACGAGATACTACGTTTGTCGCCATTTCAGTAAGCGTCATCTCAAAATCCTCCCTGTATGTTGCAAGCTATTTCGGCCCAGGTGCACTCGAATGGTCGCAAAAGCAGGCACGATTTATCGGCCACCAGCGCGAACATCTCCTACTACTGACTGCCGAACGTTCTGCCTGCTGCTCGCTTCAGATGACCCATTCAGTCACCCTGTCCTCCATGCTCATGATAGGGAGATCGGCATCACACCGTTATAGGAATGCGCGCCAGGTGAGCTGAAAGTTACGCCAATGTGAGCCATCGGCGTCAATTCAACATCCTCCGCAGCTAACCAAACGACCGCACCAAGAGCTTGGCGAATACGGAGGACTGTTTGCGGATCCGACAGTCTGCCCTCGATCTGACCGCGTCGACGCCGGCAGAAGCGCTCGACGGCCCGCATAAATCGGTTATGCTTCGCCAAAAGCGTATTCAAATGACCGGGATCGGCAAGGCCGTCGATTACAGACGCGATTCATCCGGAGTTGACGGGCTCGATGACCCGCCAGCCTTTGGAGAGGCCCGCCTCTTCGCAAAAGCCTCTGTGGAACGCCCCGTAAAGATCCCGAAACGAGTCAGGGTCTTGAAGCGACACTGCACGGCTCTGTCGCACTAGGTTACGATGAAGCTCTGACAGTGGTGCAGGGAAGCAGCAACCCGCCATCCGGCTGAGAACAGTCACTTCGAGTGATCTGCGGATCGACGGCACCTCTTCGACATCCTTCATCCGGATCGACGCAACCTGGCTTCCCCGCTGTGGCAGAACTCGATCAGTCCTTCGTCCGCAAGCCGGATCAAAGCCGCGCAGGGCGTGCGACTGACACCGAGTTGGAGCGACCATTCTTTCTCACTTAGCGCTTCGGCCGACAGCAACGCTCACCGGGTGTTGCCTGAGCGTCAGTCCGGTATGCCTGTATTCCCCGATTACATTTTGGCCATCCGTAATTTTTCGGAAGCTCCACCTCCGGTTCTAAGTGCTCGGCAATTGCCATTGCCTCACGTTCACCTGCGGCCGCATATCGCGCTTTTAACGGTATTGGCCTGGAAATACGATGTCCTGATCGACGAGAACATTGAATTTGTAGCCAGGCCGGATCTGCAACGTTGGCTGCACGTCCATGTTCCGCTGGATTGTCCGGTCGGCCACTCGCCCAAAAGTTTCGGCGAAATTGCGCCTTGCCGCATCGGATGCCGTATCCTGTGTCGCGAGCGTGGAGCTCTGCGGCACGGCCATATCGATGCCCGTTCCGATCAGGGCAATCATGACCGCTGAGCCGAATGTTTTGAAATAGTGGTTGTTCACCTTGTCATTGAAGCCGCCATAGCCTTCCGCATCCGTGCCGGCCATCCCGCCGATCTGCAGCGTCGATCCGTTCGGAAAGATGATGTCGGACCAGACGACGAGCACCCGGCTCTGCCCGAATGAGACTTTGCTGTCATAGCGACCGAACAGTTTCGTGCCCTGCGGGATCAGCAGCCGATGCCCGGTCGCGCTGTCATAGACATTCTGGCTGACCTGAGCGGTGATACGCCCGGGCAGGTCTGAGTTGATGCCAGTGATCAATGTCGCCGGAATGACCGACCCGCGCTTCAACTCGAACGCCGACTGCTGCGGCACGATGCGGTTCGGCAGATATCCGAGATCCTTGAGGTCGGCATTGAAGAAGTCCTCCTTGGAACTCTGTCCGTTCGGATCGACATTCTGGCCGCTTAGGCCGGCTCGTAGAGCCGCGGCATAGAGATCGGACGGATTTCCATTCGCTGAGGCCGTCGTCGTCGCAGTCCTGATCGCGGCGGTGTCGTCTGCCCGTGCCCGGGCTTCCAGCTTGCCGCGATCGATGGCAAGAGGCGCATCGTAGGCGGAGTCCCGCGCCTGCATCCGGGCCATCCGCTGACGCTGCTGCTCGCGAAGGACCTGTTCTTGTTGCTCACGAGCGAGACGGGCCCGCCACACTTCCTCCGGTTCCAGTTCCTGCCCGCGCCGTTGCTCCTGTCTCTGTTCCGGCTGCTGCGTAAAGGGATTTGCCGCTTTCTCCTCGGCCTGTTTCGTCTCGACGGGCGTCGGCTGAAACGTTTCCTGTTGCTGTGGCTCCCCGATGATGCCGTCGGTGGCGCCGCGCTTGATCTGGTCGGCATAGGTCGAGGCCGGATTGCCTGAGCTCATATCCGGGCCGCTATCGTTGCCGAAGTAGAGCCCGCGTGAGGCGAGCCCAAAGAAGATGATGCCGAGAAAGGCGACCAACAGCACGATCACAAGGATGACCGGCACGCGGTTCACCCGCTTGATACCCGATGTAGCCTGACCATTCGCGGCGCCACCGAGCTTGAGAGACTGCATCATGATATCCTCCCTCACCCGCGCCGCATGAGGGACAGGGCGCTTGCCGGTGTCGCACCCGATGTCGTCACTATGTAGGCTCGGCCGAGTTCGACTCTGCTCGTCGAGAGCCGTGCGAGCACCTGACCATCATAGGGCACGATGACATAGGCGAGCGGAACGACGCCGCCGCTATCTGTCTTTTGGTCGGTGACAACGGCATAACCCCATCCCTTCAGCGCTGCTTCAAGTGCCTGGCCGAAGGGAGAACCATCCTGTTTGAGCGCAACGGTAGCCTTCCCCTGTCCGATCTGCTCGGCGAGACGGCTGACCATGTCGCCAGCGATCGCACCGGCCGCCGGTCCGGAAACCTCCGGCGGCGCCGCGCTGGTGGAGAGACCGTCGGTGTCGGTCGACTGGCATCCGGAAAGGAGGATGGCGAGGGCAACGGTTGTGGCGAGGAACCGGATTGGGCCGAAACGATCACGGGTATGGCGAAGGAGGCCTAGCATCACCGCCCTCCCCTGCTGATTGTTACCTTCTGCTGTTTCCAGCCGACGCCTGAGACGAGGACAGCACGAGCGATATTGTAGTCGACCACCATCATGTTGCTCTTCATGCGATAGTTGACGATGCGGTTCTGACCGCCGGAAACGACGAAGAGAACCGGCGCATCCTGACCGGAAATCGACCGCGGGAACTGGATGTAGGTCTTCTGCCCATCCGAGTAGACCCGCGTCGGCCGCCAACCGGCACTGCCGGAGACGGAATAGGCAAAGCTCAATTGCTCCGCCGGAACGCCGGCGCCTGGAATGGTGCTGGCTTCCAGCCGCGCGTTGACGTCTGCAAGCTTTGCCGAGACGTCCTCTGGATATTCAAAGCCGACACGCGCCATATACTGGATTGGATGAGACTTGAGCTGGATATGATAGGTCCGCCGAGACGTCGTCACGACCATGGATGTGATGAGACCCGGCTCCGACGGCTTGACGATCAGATGGATCGCCTGCCCACCGGCGGCACCCGAGGTAGCCGGCTCCACCTTCCAGCGTACCGTGTCGCCAACCAGCACATCGCGAACCACCTCGCCGCCCTGTAGCTCGATGTCGCAGACCTGCAGAGGCGAGCAGACGACGGATGGCTGCACCTCGCCATAAAGGAAGATCACTTTGCCGTCCGCCCCTTTCGTCACGAGACCACGGCTTCCACGCCATTGTGTCGAAATCCCCATGCCTTTCGCCTCATTAGCGGTGACACCATCAGCGGCGAAAGAATGAGACGGGAAGGTGGAAGAGACAGCAACAGCGATAGCAATTATGCCGGCGCTCACCGTGACCCGCGAGGGTTCGTTTGATCTGTTCATGTTCGGGGCCATGTCTTTCAAAGCTGAGCTGTCCAATCGAAGTCGCGGAGATAGAGACCGATAGGGTTAAGACGGATGACGCCCTCGTCCTGGGGCGGCGTCAGTGTCACGGTGGCGATCCCACGGAAGCGGCGCGTGGCGGTCTCCTTGCCGCGGCGATCCCGCTCGAACTCGGTCCAGTCAATCTGGTAGCTCTGGTTCGACAGAGCGACGATATTGTTGACCTCGATCGCCACCGTCGCGGTCTTTGCCTTCTCGAAGGGCGAATTCGAACGGAACCAGGCATTGACCTTTTCCGTGGCGGGATCGGAGGTGCGCAGCAGCCCGTAGGTCCTATCGATATATTGCTTCTGTACGACCGCGTCCGGCGTGACGGACCGGAAGTTCGACACGAAGCTGCCGAGTGTCGCGCGCACCACGCGTGGATCGGCATACTCGATCTGCTGCGGGAAGCCGGCATTGACTGATGTGCCGAGTTTGTCGACTTCGACGATATAGGGGATCAGCTTCACCTGCGTGCTTTGGTAGAGCGCGTAGCCAAAGCCAATCACCGCCATGGTCATTCCGGCAATGCCGACGACTCGCCAGGCGGCTGCCGCTTTGACATACGAGCCATAACGCTCGTTCCACTCGTTGCGTGCCGCGATATACGGATTATCTGGAACATTCTGTCCGGCCATTCTGTCACGGTCCCGTCACTTGCTGTCGTTGATCGGCGGTGGTGGAGGCGGTGTGCCGGGCCGGCCGGTCGGTTGGTCGAGTTTGGCGTTGGCAAGGCCGAGCATCGATCCGGCATAGGCGCCGGGCGACCCGATGGCCTTTTCTTTCGCTGCCGAGCCGACCGCGCCAGCCGCTCCGCCAATCCCGGCCTGCATGCCGCGCAGCGCCGCACTGCCGAGGGATGCTCCCCCTACCCTTGCCGTCGTCGCCGCCTGAAATCCCCTGCTCGCCGCAGCTGTTGCCAGAAAGCCCGCGCCCGCCGCAAAGGACGCGGCCTGTCCGCCATGGCGGATCGCTTCCATGCCGCCGCCGACCGACGCTCCCTGAACCACGCCTTGCAAAATGGGCGGCACATACATCGCGATGACGAAGACGACGACGGAGATGCCGGCAATCGCGAGCGTCGTTATGAACTGTTCAGAGGTCGCGGTTGGCGCCTCCGCCAGACCGAGAAGGATGTCCGAGCCGATCTTGGCGATCATGACCAATGCCATCAGCTTCATGCCGACGGAGAAGGCATAGACCAGGTACTTGATCGCGAAATCCTTGGTATAGGAGGAGCCGCCAAGTCCGAGCATGATCATGCCAGCGAGCAGGCCGACATACATCTCGACCATGACGGCGACGAAGATCGCCGCGACCAGCGAAAACGACACGACGACCACGACCATGGCGAAGACGGCAGCGATCGCCAGCGAGTTGTCCTCGAAGAGCCCGAACTTCGCCTGTTCCGACATCTTGGTCGCGACACGAATACCGGCATCGAAGATGTTGGCGGGAGATGCAGAGCCACCACCGGCGCCGATCTGGTAAAGACTGTCGACCACCGCCTTGGCGAACTCCGGCCCCCTGTCGAGGATGAAGGCGAACAGGCCGATGAACATGATGCGTTTGACGAGTTCGGCAAACCAGCTGTCGAGCGAGGCGGCGTTGATTGCCAGCCAGACCGCAGCAATGCCGACCTCGATGCCGGCAAAGATCCAAAACAGTGACCGTGCCGCATTCATCACCGTCGTCTCCCAACCCTTTGCAGCCGTGACGACGGAGTTTTCCAGTGTGGTGAGGACTTGTCCTTGTTGCGCCAGCGCGGGCGTCGTCGCCAGCAGAACGACTGCGATCGCGATGAACAACCGCTCGGGCGTGCGGGAAGAAAGAGCGGCTACCATCGGGGCTTCATCTCCTGACCGCCGCGGATGCCGCGGTCGGGATTCCCGCTAAAGAACTCCTCGCGATGTCGGCGCTGTTCTTCATCGGAGTAAGAATTCCTTGTGGCCGTGCCGGAAGCTGAGACGGGCGCTGCCTGCGGCTGGACAACGAGCCAGGTGATGACGCTCGCGCCGGCCGCGGAACCGATCCCGACGAGGGCGACAATGATGACCTGACGCGGGCTCACCAGCGGGGCTCCATCGTCTGGCCGCCACGTATGTCACGCTCGGTTCCGCTGAAGAACTGTTCACGCCGCGTCTGTGCCAGATCCTTTTGCGCTTGCTCGGACTGATACCAGGTGCCCATCATGGTCATCTGCTGTGAGACCAGACCGCGCAGCTTCTGCATCTGCGCGACCTGCTGCGCGGCGATCTCATGCCCGACCTGCAATGCCTTCATCTGGCCGTCGACCGATTCCGACATCGACCTGAGCTGCGACATCGTGCTTTCCTCGCTGGAGAATTGCTCGGCCGTCAAATTGGCAGCCTTCAGCGTGCCGGCGATCGTGTCGCGATTGGTGTCGGACCAGCTCTGGTAGGTCGTGGAGAAGCTCGCACCGTCAGGAAGGTTGCTCTTCATGTCGGCGAAACTCTGGAAGCGTTGCTTGAGCACATCATCGACATTGCCCATGGAGAAGGCTACGCCCTGGCCCTGGTTGACGATGGTCTGGAGGTTTTTCAGGTCGTTTTCGACCTGGCCCCAGACATGGTTCGGAAGCTGCGCCGTGTTCTGCAGCATGTTCTTGTAGATGTTGAGCTGGTTCTGGATCTGCTCGGCCAGCTGCGAGATCTGGGTGATCTGGTTGTTCACCTGCTCGGCCGATTTGCCGACCAGGCTGATCAGTTCCGTATTGTTGGCAAGCTGTGTCCATTCTGTCGCCTGTCCGGTTACGCCACCAGCCTGTGCAGGAACCGGGAGAGCAGACGAGAGCATGAGGGCCGCACAAAGCATGGCCTGCAATGCTTTATTGGGTTGGGAAGAGCGTGTCGGCAAAAGCGATCCCCCTTTGCTGGAGCCAATGGAGAGGCCATGCGGCCCCGTGTTCACGATGAAGCGCGCGGATGCGCTTGAGGTCTTCCTTTCCGGACGCTCCGACAAAGGAGAGCGCCACCGGCCCGAGCGCCATATCGAAGAGGCGCCGGCCCTCGGGCGACACGACGTAATAATCCCGCTTCGGGATCGCTGTTGCGACGATCTCGATCTGCCGCTCGTTGAAACCGATGCGCTCATAGAATTCGCGCGTGCCCGGCTCTCGGGCGGCACCATTCGGCAGGCAGATCTTGGTCGGGCAGCTCTCCTTCAACACATCGATGATACCGGAGCGCTCGGCGTCCGAGATCGACTGGGTAGCGAGCACCACGGCGCAGTTGGCTTTTCGAAGGACCTTCAGCCATTCCCGGATCTTGTCCCGGAACACCGGATGGCCGAGCATCAGCCAGGCCTCGTCGAGGATGATGAGGCTGGGTGCACCGGTGAGGCGTTTTTCGATGCGCCGGAAGAGATAGGTAAGCACGGGCACGAGATTGCGCTCGCCCATGTTCATCAGTTCCTCGATCTCGAAGCACTGGAAGGCGCCAAGCGCCAGACCGTCCTCCTCAGCATCGAGAAGCTGTCCCATCGGACCATCGACTGTGTAGTGATGCAGGGCGTCCTTGATCTCTCGCATCTGGACGCCCGAGACGAAGTCGGAGAGCGAGCGGCCGCGGGACTCGGCCATCAGGCCGACCTGCCGGGAAATAGCGTTGCGGTAGTCTGGAGTGATCGTCACGCCCTGCAGTGCCACCAGCATCTCGATCCACTCGGAGGCGAAAGCACGATCGCCATCGGTCGAGAGCTCGGCCAGCGGGCAGAAAGAGAGTGCCCTCACCTCGCCATTCGCCGACGGGCCAATATCGCCGCCGATCTGGTAGTGGTCGCCGTCCACCCCAAGTGTCAGCGGCAGCATCGAGCCTCCCTTGTCGAAGGCGAAGATCTGCGCACCGGCATAGCGTCGGAACTGGGCTGCGATCAGTGACAGCAGTGTTGATTTGCCCGATCCGGTCGGGCCGAAGATCAGCGTGTGACCGACATCGTCGACATGCAGGTTAAGCCGGAAGGGTGATGACCCACTGGCGACCTGCATCAACGGAGGCGATCCAGCTGGGTAGAATGGGCAAGGTGCGGTCGGGCTTCCCGACCAGACCGAATTGAGCGGGATGAGGTCGGCGAGATTGCGCGTGTTGATCAATGGCTCACGGATGTTGGCATAGGACACGCCCGGCAGGCTGCCGAGAAACGCATCGGTCGCGTTGATCGTCTCGATCCGTGCGCCAAAACCTTCTGCCTGGATCAGGCGGCGAACAGCCTCACACTTCTCCTGTAGGCTTGGCTGGTCTTCATCGAAGAGAACAATGACCGGGGTGTAATAGCCGTAGGCCACAAGTTGCGACGAGGCTTCGGCGATCGCGTCCTCGGTCTCTGCTACCATCAGCATCGCGTCCTGATCGAGCGATCGCGATTGCGTCTGGAAGAGCTGATCGAAGAAGGGTCTGACCTTCTGCTGCCACTTCTTGCGCGTGCGTTCGAGCCTTGCGCGTGCCTCCTCGGCGTCAAGGAAGACGAAGCGGGATGACCAGCGATACGTGAGCGGCATCAGGTCAAGACTGTTGAGTATTCCCGGCCAGCTTTCAGCGGGTAGGCCATCGATCGCCACCACGCCGAGAAACCGGTTCTCGACCAGTGGCGTCAGACCGTGCTGAAGCTCGGCCGTCACGAGCCAGTCGAGATACATGGGGATGTCCGGGAGACGCAGCGGGTGGTTTTCGCCGGTGATGCAGAAGCGGATGAACTGGAAGAGCTCGTCGTACCGGGCAACACGACGACCATCGCGCTCTGGCGTTTCGCGTGTCGTCATCCGCCTTATCGACACGACATTGCCGAGATACTGTTCGACCTCACGGATTGACGTTAGAAAACTTTCAAGCGCTTTGTCGGCAAAGGTTGCGGATCGGCTGCCAGTGTCGGAATAGACATAGCGCGTCAGTCCAGACCGCCTCGGCTCCGGCGGCCGCCAGGTCAAGATCAGCGCATGCCGGCTCTCGAAATGCCCTCTTTCCTTCTGAAAATGTGCCCGTCGTTCCGCATCGATTGCGCTGGTGACCAGATCAGGAAAATGGCAGTCGGGCTGTTGCGGGTAATCCGCGGTCGGCACCCTGACGGCCTCGACCTGGATCATCCAGCCGGAGCCGAGCCGCGACAGGATCGCATTGATCTGCCGCGACACTTCGTTGCGTTCCGCATCGGTCGAACTCTCACTGTCGGGGCCGGCAAAGTACCAGCCGACCATTAGAGAGCCGTCCTTCAGCAGGATGACGCCGTTGTCGACCAGACCGGCGTAGGGCACGAGATCTGCGAAGGACGGCCCGGAATGGCGGAAGGATTTGAGGGCGACCATCTCGATCCCTTCAGAATTTGCGCCACGGCGACGTTGTCGCGCGGTAGAATGTTTTGTAGGAGATGTGCCTGATATAGACCCGCCGCATCAACGGATCGGCCTTGGCCATCATGCGAAGCGCCCCAACCGCGACCAGCCAGATCGCAATCCCAAACAGTGCGGCGTACCAGGTCAGTACCACGAAGATCAGGATGACGGCGGCAAGCGCTGTCACCAGGACGAGCTCGCGATCGCCGCCCATCAACAGGTTTGGACGCGACAGCGCCCGATGCACCCGCGATCGGATGAGGTTGGAGCCCGCTTCAGCCATGCCTCCCCTCCCCTGCCGTGGACAGCATCCGCACTGGGACAGAGACGACTGGAGCTACACCTGCATCGGCACGGTGCTCGCCAATCGACGCGCCGGTTGCGCCGAAAAGAGCGACGATCTGTGTGGCGCCGAGAAGTACGCCTCCGACCAGGGCGACGTAGCAAAGGCGACGGGCAAAATCGTTGAGTTCGCCGCCGAAGATCAGCATGGCGCCGGCGATCGCTACCGCGGCAAGCGCTATGAACCCGGCGACGGGTCCCGTGATCGATTGCTGGATCTGCTGCAGCGGCGACTCCCATGGAAGGCCGCCACCTCCTGAAGAAGCCAATGCGGGCTTTGAAAGGCTGAAGGAGACGGCAGCAAAAATAAGCGCTGCGAGAATGGGATAGGTCTTACGCGACATGGCTGTCCTCGTCGATCTGGGCATAGTGTTCGGTCTGGTAGTGGTTGTTGCTATACCCCTCGATGTGGATCACCTCGCGCACCCGCCTCCCCTTTCCCGTCCGCTCGATCGAGACGACGAGATCGACCGCCTCGCCGATCACCTCCTGCATTGGTTGCTGGCTGGCTTCGGCAGTCAGTTGCTCAAGCCGGCGCAGCGCCGACAGCGCGGTGTTGGAATGGATCGTTGTGACCCCGCCGGGATGACCAGTGTTCCAGGCCTTCAGGAGGGTTAGCGCTGCGCCGTCGCGGACCTCGCCGACGATGATACGGTCGGGCCGCAGTCGCATGGTGCTTTTGAGCAGTCGTGCCATATCAATCGTATCGCTGGTGTGCAGGCACACAGCGTTTTCGGCCGCACACTGGATCTCGGCGGTATCCTCGAGGATCACCATGCGATCATCTGGCGCCGCCGAGACGATTTCGGCGATAATTGCGTTGGCGAGCGTGGTCTTGCCGGAGCCGGTGCCCCCGGAAATGACGATATTCATACGGGCATCGATCGCGCTGCGAATAGCTGATGCCTGCGCCTCCGTCATCACCTTCGAGGTCACGTAATCGTCGAGTGGGATCAGACGAGAGGCGCGGCAACGGATCGTGAAAGCCGGACCCGAGACGACTGGCGGAAGCAGACCCTCGAAACGATGGCCACCGATCGGTAGTTCGCCGGAGATGATTGGACGCTCGTCATCGGCCTCAGACTGCAACGCGTGGGCCACACTGCCAATGACGACTTCCGCAGCGGCTGGTGCCATCACTCCAGCTTCAGCGACACCGTGACCGAGCCGTTCGATGAACAGCCGACCGTCAGGGTTGAGCATGATCTCGACCACCGATGCGTCTTCGAGAGCGACGCACAGCTGATCGCCAAGCGCATCCTGAAGCTTGCGGACAAGTCTTGGGTGGGAGCGAAGCTGGGTCACGCGGCGCTCCTCTCGGACTGACCAACAGCTTGGGAGAGATCGGAGAGATAGTTCGGCGGGCGAACCTGCTCGAAGCTTTCCTGGTTCGCTGCGAGTGCGCCGGCAATGGCAACGGTATTGCCAATTTCGACGGGTTGACCTAGCCGCGTCATCGGCCAGCCCGCCCGGTTCAAGATGCGCTCGAAGCGAAGATCGGTGGCCGTAACAATCTCGTCGTAGCCATTCGCCATTGACCATTCGATAATACCGGCGAACATCGTCAGCGTTGCGAGGTGGAGCTGGCCCCCTCCCCTGTCGGCGGGCAAGGTCGTATCGACACAGAAGCGGGAACTCTCGACCATCGCGCTGGTCGCATTGAGCGAACCGTCGGCCAGCAACTGTGGAAATGTCAGCTCAAGCATGGTTGGGCCAACCGCGGGAAGAAGGCGTGCGCATCCGACAACCTTGTTGCCGCCGGAGACGGCGAGCATGTAGGTGGGGTTCAGATCGTCGTACTGATCTCGCTCCCCACCATCGGCGACGGTTACGTCCCATTCAAGCCGCGCGCCAAATACGTCGGCGCGCAGCCGGAACATCTGTTTCAGAAGATTTTGATACTCGACATATCGGTCGGGCGAGACGGTGAGAATCTGCATTCCTTATCTCCGCGTGAACTTCGTCAGGCGGGATGAAGATCACCTCAAATCACGATTGGCCATCTGCAGATCTGCAGCGGGTGATTCTGGTGAGTCGGACAGCTGTGGTAGAAATGGAGCCAACGTGGGGTGTGCAAAAAGGGCCGGATTTTCTGCAGATCTGCAGTTTCCCTCCTAGATTAATTCTGCCTAACTGTCAGTAACACCTCGCAGATTCGGCGGAGGCGCGCCGATCGGGGTAATGTCGTTAACTCCTTGTTAACTCTATTTTCCTTGCCACGGTTTGAGAATCGGGCGATTGTCACGATAATCGGATCAAATCCTGAAAATTATCGTGACTGAAGGCAAATAGCTAAATGAACGTGAAAATGGCCGCTTTGGAGAAAGTGACGAGTTTCGCGGATACTATTCTCGCACAAGGCGGGGATATTTCCTCGAAGCTCGACATGCTGAGGCAGGAGAAATTCCCGCCGAACGCGCAAAAGACCCTTCGCCAATTTTCGCTGGCGGAAGTCGCCGATTTTGTGGGCGTCTCGCAGAGTTACTTGAAGAAGCTCCACCTCCAGGGAAAAGGCGTGGAGCCGACTACCACTTCGACCGGTCGCCGATACTATACGGCTGCCCAGGTCAACGAGCTTCGCCAACTTCTAGATCGCGTTCCACATCGTCAGGCTCATGAAAAGCTTCAGGTCATCGCGGTCGTCAACTTCAAGGGCGGCTCGGGAAAGACCACTACGTCAGCTCACCTGGCACAGTTTCTGGCGCTTAAAGGCTACCGCGTGCTTGCGGTTGATCTCGATCCCCAAGCCTCCCTGACGGCGCTTTATGGCATCCAACCGGAGCTGGACGAGAAGAAGTCCTTCTACGAGGCATTGCGTTACGACGATCAGCGCAAGTCGATCAAAGAGGTCATTCAGCCCACGAACTTTCCTAACCTGGATGTCGTCCCAGCCAACCTCGAACTGCAAGAATACGAGTATGACACTCCGATCGCGATGCAGCGCAAGGATTCGACCGCTGGCAAGCTCTTCTACACCCGAATCGGCGATGCTTTGACCGAAGTCGATGATCAGTATGACGTCGTCGTGGTCGACTGCCCTCCCCAACTCGGGTACCTCACACTGACAGCACTGACTGCTGCGACATCTGTCCTCATTACCGTGCATCCCCAGATGCTCGACATCATGTCGATGTCCCAGTTTCTGTTGATGCTTGGCGAGATCCTCAAAAGTGTCGAGAGCGTGGGCGTCGACGTGTCGCTAGACTGGTTCCGCTATCTCGTCACACGCTACGAGCCGACCGACATCCCGCAACAGCAGATGGTCGGCTTCATGCAGTCGATGTTCGCGCAGCAGATGATGAAAAATCACATGGTGAAGTCGACTGCGGTATCCGATGCAGGACTGACGAAGCAAAGCTTGTATGAGGTTGAGCGCGCACAGTTCACAGCGTCCACATATGACCGTGCACGTGAATCGATGGATTCCGTGAACAACGAAGTCATCGAGCTCCTGCAGATGGCATGGGGGCGGCGCCATGCATAGCAAATTGTCAGCGGTACAAACCTCTGGTTTTGGAAGCGGAAACAGCAGTTTGATCAAATTTGAGGCGCTATCCAATGGCACGTAAAGATGTTTTCGCAAACATAACGTCGTCGGCGAATTCGGGCACCGAGCGGCGGGCAACGCCCGGCTATGCGACGCACGGGGCTTCCCGTTCGATGATTAGCTCGTTGAGTGAGCTACGTGAAAAAGTCGCGCAGGCCGAACAGCAGATTTCTGGCGAGGCGATCATCGACCTTGATCCTGAGCTTCTGGACTCGTCATTCGTCGCCGATCGGATTGGAGCAGACGATCTTGCTTACGGCGAGCTTCTTGAGGGTATCCGCGAGCGGGGACAGGACACACCGATAATGGTGCGCCCTCACCCAACAGCCGACGGTCGGTATCAGATTGTCTTTGGGCATCGCCGGGCGCGCGCAGCAAAGGAACTCGGCCGCCCAGTCCGCGCTGTTGTAAAACCGATGTCCGACGCTGATCATATCATTGCTCAGGGACAGGAAAACTCAGCCCGTGAGAACCTTTCTTTCATAGAGCGTGCGATGTTCGCACAAAAGCTACTCGAGCTCTCGCACGAGAAACCGGTAATTCAGGTGGCGCTGTCCGTTGACGCGCCAATGTTGACGCGAATGCTGTCGGTGTCGAGCCGTGTTCCAGCGGATATCGCAAACGCGATCGGACCAGCAAAGTCTGTTGGTCGAAATCGGTGGACCGAATTTGCCCAGTTGATCGAGAGGCCTTCATCGCTCGAACTTGCGCGAACGTTCATTAGTCATGCGACTTTCTCCTCGCTGGAGTCCGATACGCGATTCGAGCGGCTTTTGGCCGAAATCAAGAATGCCTCAAAGCCTGCAAAGCGCCCCAGCAACGCTAGCGAATGGCGTGCCGAGGACTCAAGCGTCCGTGCGGAATTCAAAGGTAGCGGGAAGAGCTACTCGATAGCCCTCAAAGCGAACGACGCCGCCAGGTTTGGAAGATTCATAACCGAAAACCTTGACCGCCTACATCAAGAGTTTCTGTCATCAACCAAAGCAGAGGGAAAATAGCGGCAAAAGAAAAAGGCCCCCAAACGTCGCCGTCGTGGAAGCCTTCCTCATGTCTAAGCAGCCTGAGAATCGCATTTCCATGAATCGCAGTCAAGAGTCTTTGGCGCCGGTTTGGTGAGCGGATTTCCTTTGCCTTTCGAAAGGTGAGAGGAAAATGCAAACAGGAAATGTAACGACGCCGTTCGGTCGGCGGCCGATGACGCTTGCCTTGGTGAAAGGTCAACTCGCAACGGCGAATATCAAGGCAGGGAAGACTGTCGACAAGTGGAAGGTTTATCGTAGCGCCTGCGAGGCGAGAGCGTTGCTCGGCCTGCGAGATCGTGCGCTTGCCGTCCTTAACGCGCTGCTGAGCTTCTATCCCGAACAGGAACTGAGCGAAGACCGCAATCTTGTAGTTTTTCCATCGAATGCGCAGTTGGCCATTCGCTCCAATGGAATTGCAGGAACGACCTTGCGGGAGAATCTGGCACTCTTGGTTGATGCAGGACTGATTCATCGTAACGATAGTCCCAACGGTAAACGTTACGCCCGTAAAGGCCATGACGGTGAGATTGAAACAGCGTACGGCTTTAGCCTCGCGCCGCTTCTTGCGCGCTCGGAAGAGCTTGCTCTGATGGCTCACCAGGTCGCGGAAGATAGCCGCCAGCGCCGAATTATAAAGGAACGCATTACGATCGCGCGGCGCAACGTACGTAAGCTCATCACGGCTGCTGTAGACGAGGGCGCCCCCGGGAACTGGCAGGCAGTAGAGAGCGCTCTTGTCGCGGCTATCGCACGCGTGAAACTCGCCAAAACAACCTCGGCCTTGGAAGCTTGCCTGGATGAGCTCAACCTTCTCAACGAAGAAGCCGTCAACATGCTGGAAACCCAGCTAAAATCGCAAAAATCCGACACCAATGATAGCGAAATCCGTCATCACATACAGAATTCAAATACCAAATTCCATATTGAATCTGAACCTAGCTCTGAAGAGGAGCAGGGCGAACCGGTGGTGGCTAAACCGAAGCACAGTGCCGAGCCGGTAAAGGCGTTTCCGTTGGGTATGGTTTTGAGGGCATGCCCGCGAATTTCCGACTACGCGGTTGGGGGGGCGATTTCGCATTGGCGCGAGCTGATGGCCGCGGCGGTGGTCGTCCGCACCATGCTCGGGGTAAGTCCGTCAGCTTATCAGGACGCGTGCGAGATTATGGGGCCGGAGAATGCGGCGGTGGCTATGGCTTGCGTTCTTGAACGAGCCGGACAAATCACGTCGCCGGGCGGTTATCTGCGAGATCTGACGAGGCGCACGGAGGAAGGCAAGTTTTCGCTTGGTCCGATGTTGATGGCCCTGCTTAGGGCGCATGAGCCTCAACGGCGGCAATTGGCGTGACACGCTCACTTGGCATAGCGGGCGCCTACGTGGCGAGGATGCTCGATCGACCCTTGGCGCGAAATTGTCAGCGGTACAGATGGCGTTTTTTTGCAATAGAAACAGGATGATGAGCTTTGTTTTATTTGCTTTGCTTGTGAGTGAAATCTCACTTAGCGGCCGGTATTTCCTCTCTAATAAATGTCTGTACGAGGCGTCCGATCAAAATCGCATTCCCGAGGTCAGTTGGTATCGTGGGATAAATATCGTCGACGGGCCCTGCGGGATCGTGGAGAAATTTTGGGAGGAATGACCCAACCCGCTGTTGGGCGTCGCTCAGCTCTCTGTAGCGTTCAAATTGCTGATTGCCTAACGCAGATGATGCTAGCTCTCCGAGCCGTCTATACTCCAGAGCGTCGTCGGGGTTAAACGCTGCCGAAGAGACGTAAAGGGGCATTCTGTGTGCTGCAGGATTTCGGCGCTCCTTCACTTCCTTCTCCCAGCCAGCGAAAGAGAGTATTTCCCTGATTATAGAAGACAGAGCTGGGTCTTTTGCTAGTGTGGGTTTGAACAGACCGATTTCCATTTTGTTGGCGGCAAGCGTTTTCTGGCTCCCAAACTGATGCGTGAGTGTCCACGCATAGTTGTCCATTAAGCCTAGTAGATCGATGTAGATCGAATTGAGATAGCGCGAAACATCGTCGGATTGCTCAAACACCAGCGGCACGCTACGGTTCGGTGGCACCAAGGCTTGGAAGTGCCGAAATGACGTTGAAATCATCCGCAACCTCCGCAAAACGCCATAGCGAAGATGAGATTCAGCCTCGGGTGATAACGGGAAAGACGTCAACAGTGCCGCATCGGTTATTACCTCGTTGAGCGCATTGTTGATGCCATACACGTGGCTTTGTTGAGCTTCCTTGAGGAAGAAGTCGTTATTCTCCTCATTAACTTCACTTAAAAAGGGCGCTGCGTACTGCTGGTAATAAGATTTATAATCGACATCGGCAAAGCCGTGAGTGTTGAACGGCATTCTGCTTAATCTCCTATCCATCGCTGGGGTTGGAAACCTAGCGCTCAGCCAACTTAGAAACGCACCGCGTCAAAGTTGTCTTTCGCGATCGGTATAGGCATATGCCTCCTCGATAAGTATGACTTTGACAAGGGCACTATCGCAGCGGGGACCGATGGATCACGGCTTTAACACAAGGCATTTTGCGCTTCTTGCGGAACTGAGCGGTCAGGTGCGGCGAGACGGAGATGTTCGCCAAGATGCTGCATACGCCGAACTTGTTGATGCCTATGAAGCAACAGCCGAGTGGGCGCGTGCTTTGCAGCGCAAGTTGTTTCCTGAAGGCTTTGTTCGCAAACTTTCAAAGCCGACTGATCAATGGCGACAGAAATTCAAACCCTATACCTGGACCCGGATTTATCCGCGGCAGAACGCCACAAGACATCTCGCTTACACGGTAGGAATAGATGCCGACGGGTTCTGCGTAAAAATTGATACAGTGAGCGCTCCAGACCCCGTTCGCTCCATCTACGATCAGCTAAGTCGCTACGATCATCGTCTCTCCCCATTCGCCAGTATCGCACCACCACAGATAGGCCTGTCCTGGACGCTTGATCAGTTGGTCGATTGGAGCATAGAGGCCATCGGCCTTTTCGAACCTGGTTACGACGAGATTGCACGCAGACTGGGCCTCGGCTCCGGAGCATTGCATCTGGTGACGGACAAGGAAGTGTCTCGCGTGGCCTTCGACTATTGGCGTAGTTTACTCCTTGAGAACGCGGATGTCTCAGGACCAGTTCGACGCTTAGCCCAACAAGACGTTTGGTTCACTGAACGAGACGGAGAGGGTGGCGTCGAAATAAAGGCTGGCCTTGATCCCCTTGGCAACGAGTGGGCAGTGGAGCTCAATGCTCCACCGGAGCCAGGAAACTACAACCGACTGACGGCGATGGCGATAGACGAGACCGGTGGGCTGCATCTGTTGCGCCAAGGTTGGCTGCGAGGAAGGCGCCCCGCAGCCGATATTCGCGTCCCAGAGTTCGTCTCATCGACTGGCCTGCAACCTGTATCGGTTGTTGCGGAAGGAAAAGCAGCCGAGCGGAGTTGGTTTCTCGTTGCCGATCTCAGCGATGCGCCGGAGCGTATTCGTCGGACAACTGCGGCCTTCGTTGAACTGTGTTGGGCGGCCCGTACACCGGTTCAAACCCAAGCTGAAGTAGCGGGAGCAAGCGCAAGCATTGGAGGGGGGGAGAGTGATCGACCCTATCTGTTGCCTGCTCGACCAGCCTTGGATCCGCGGATCGTTGAACAGCTGCATGGTAAGGTATGGCAAACCCTCGCCACTGCTCTATCGGCGAAAAAAGTCGTCTATCGGAAATGGCGCCGAGCGGGCGGCTTCTCGATCGATATGGAGGTCGCCCGTGAGAACGGGCCGCCCTTGCTCATTGAAATCAAGACTGGATGCAGCACGTCTGATGTGCATACCGCGGTCGGTCAGCTGATGCTGTACCGAGAGCTTTTCCCAAACCTGTCGGGTCACAAGCCTGTGCTCTTGATCGACGCAACACTGTCCGGCGCCATTGCCGCGGCGGTCGCAGCCCTCAATATCGAGATTCACCAATATCAATGGACAGGCGAGGGTGATTCCAGATCTCCTATTTTTTCGGAAGCATTTTGCGACCTATGCGGACTCGCCCAAATACGCGAAGTTGGAGCGTGAACGCGGCCACCAGCATGCTCGCTTAAGTAAGTAATCAGGGATTAGCGGGCTGGCGACAATCACTCGAGGCTCTGTTGGTCGATGAGCTGAGGGCCGGCAGGCGAAGTTTACTTAGTGAAGCCTTCAAGTTGGCGTCGGCTGCCCTACGGCGAGCGTTCGGGAAAATGGCGCCGAAAGGTCTTCGCATAGAAGCTGTTTGATGCCCAGATATCGGCTGATTTGCTGAACCGTGGTTTTCGAATTGCTTTATTCATTCTAGCTCAACCCTAGGGAGGTTAAAAGCGAGCGGATAATTGGGCTTATAGACGGATAGTGGTAGTGAACGAGTTCATTGATCTAAAAATTTCAGAGTATTTCTCAAGAGAATATCGGTCGGTTAGCAAGGACGAAGGCAAGGCGAAGATTGCTATTCGGCAGACGCTGACAATCCTGGTCAATACCGCCAACAACGTCATTCGGATGGCTAGAGACAACGATGGAATTGAAATTAAATTCATCATTGATACTGCCGGCGAGCCTTTAAAACCCGCTACCTCTCACAAGACGACGTGGGGATATGATGCAGGAATCGAGATCGGGTTTATTCACCTCCTGTACAATAAGGTGGAGCACGTCGCCAAGGAACATGGAAGAGCGTACGATCCAGTTGCATTTGTCATAATGGCATGTCTGACGGCTATCGGGCACGAATTCGCACATTCTCTTAAAGGCCACTTCGCGCGGGCGGCAACTGCTTTGGGCGAGAGGGTCGCGCCACTAGAAGAAAACGAAGCCGACCGCAGAGGAGGCGAGGGTTCCCTAGCCGGTCTTTTGAACCGCAAAAACTGTGAGCTGCTGGCGCAATATACACGGGTCAGCCAACCGAACGATATTGTTGAAGCTGCTTTTGTCGGCCACTGGTTGTTAGCTGCTACAATTGCGGACTATGAGCGAGACGAAAAGCTGTATGCACCGGCGGAGCAACGCGCCGCGATGTTCAATATTGGATTCATTAAAGCGTCGTTGAGCGTCAAACACTTGAAACCGCATGACACGTTTCTGAGCTTTCTCGAAGCACGGGAGATCGCACGCAAAATTTCAAAGGAGCTGTTTGGCAGTTCTGTAGAAAGAGGCGGTTTACCAGGTCTGGAGGATGCCATTAAGGGTTTTGCCCCCGATATTATTGAACGAATACAGGCTCGGTCTGTCGAAACCTACGCTGCGTCCCCATTCAACCGGGCGTCTACAGATCAAGGTCCAGGAGAGGCTCACTGTATTAGGGTTCAGGAGCCGTCGCCCCCGTTGAATAAAAGGTCCCGTGGCTTTTGGAAACTGTTGCAATGGCGGCCAAGGCCCCGTTGAGGTCAAGTCACAACGCCTACGCGGCTGAGCGCTAGAGAAATGCTTAGCCTGCGTTGTTCAAATCATCCGGGCGGCTCGGCCACTTCGTCGGGTCGCATTGTTATAGTAGCTCGACGCCTGCTGCACCGATCGGTGGCGCGATTGATCCATCGCCTCGGCCAGTGGAATTGCACGATTTGCGGCTTCCGTTAGGTAGCCTGACCGTAGCCCATGGGCCGAAAACTCCCCGCTGTCCAACCCGGCCATCTCGACCCGCTGCTTGAGGATCGCATTGACCGACTGCGGATCGAGTGCCCGTCTCGAAACGGTGCCCCATCTTCCGATCCCTCGGAACACACTGCCCTTGTCGATCTTTGCGACCGCCAGCCAGGCGTTCAGCGCCTCGACAGGCCGGCCTGTGAGATAGACGACATCGTCCTGCTCGCCGGTCGTCGTTTTGGTTCGACCAAGATGGATGGCAAGTGAGGGGAGGGGAGGACCGTCGGTCACCTCGATCGGTGGCTCGACTGTCAGCTGCTCGACGCGTAGCCCGGCGATCTCGCTGCGTCGACGGCCGCCGGAAGCAAAGGCGACCATCAGGATTGCCTTGTCGCGTAGATCGCGCAGGCTGTCTGCCTCGCACGTCGCCAGCAGCTTTGCCAGAACGTCGCCAGTGACGGCCTTTGCGCTCTTGCGCGCACGGGTTCGCGGAACGGCGCGCACGGCCAGACGAATGGCTGACTTAAGAGCAGGGGAGGCGAAGGCACCCGAAAGGCCGCGCCACTTAGTCAATGTTGACCAGCTGGCCAGCCGGCGTCGCACCGTGTCAGGCGCGTGCGGGCCGACGGATTTCAGGAAACCCTGACGCCTTAGATTTTTGTCGACATCATCAGGCATGCCGTGGTTGGGGTCACTCGCGCGCTTTTCCGGATCCCACAGATGATGGGCGACGAATTTGAGCAGCAACGCCTCGGGCGCCGGCCAGGGCAGGGACTGTCCGGTGGCAGCGAGACCCCAGGCCTCGAGATAGGCAAGATCAGACGTCAGGGCCCTTAGCGTATTGTCGCCCATGCCCTGATTAACGAGATGCCGCAGCGTCTCGATGTCATCATCGGTCAACAGCTCGGCAAGCTCGTCGCGGCGTTCGAGCGGCAAAACGGACGCGATGGTATCGAGCTCTTCGGCGCGCCGCTCGACGGACGTGTGTGATGTCTTCGCTTTCGTCACGAGAGGCTCCAGAATCGCGGGTTTCGGCGGCCGCTGGCACCGTGATTTGCCCCGATTTTCGTCGATTTACGCCGCGAAATCAACTACCATCGATAAGAGGTAGTTATCGATGGTTAGAACACTAGCTGACAATCATACCATGTGAGGAACCGTAATATCACAGTAGCGTTCGTATAAGAATTCATTTACCATGATTTCAATGGCTTACGATCTCGCGAAAATCAGCATGACAGCCCTAATGCGGCCGGTTTTCGACGCCGGCGTCGCGCTGACCCGTCTCGACGAGCGCATCGGCCGCTCGCCGGTCGGCGCCGGCTGGATCGAGCGGCAAAATTTCGCCGATGCCTGCGCCTCGCTCTGGATCGACGGCGAACTCGTCCATCTCGAAGACCTCGTCCTCCACGACGCCTTTCGCGATACCCGCGCCCCCACCCACGAACTCACCATCGCCCGCGACGTGCTGCGAACCCGCCGACGGATTTCCGGGCGGTCGCCGGATTGGGCACTGTCTCACGAGGGTATCCGGATTTTGCGACAAACGTCGGACATAGGTACGGCCGACGCCGATGCGGCGGAGCCGGCCAGGGTAAAGCGGATCGCGGCCGCCAAAGATCTGGAGGGGGAGGGGGATGACGACTATGATGGCGTTAGTCTCCCGGGTGTCGATCTCGCGGACATAGATGCGGTGCTGGCTCGTTCGAAAGCGGCTCTCGAGGAGGCCACACGGCCCGGCCGCGCCGACGGCAGCCGCGCATCGGCTAGCCGATCCGAAAAGGATCCGATGATTTATGATCTCGACTGGGACGAGGATGCCCGGCTCGACGAATGGCGCGTCGTTTTCCGGCAGACCGAACATCTGCCGGCAGTGCTGCAGGCGATTATTGCCCTCGATGCCTGGAACGAGCTTTCCGTGCTTCAGCATGCGCCTTGGCTCGGCCGGCTGCTTGCGGCGTCGCTTCTACGGGAAGCCGGCATCACCACGGGGGTACATCTCGCAGCGATCAATCTCGGCCTCAAAACCATCCCCGTTGATCAGCGCCGGCATCGTGATCGGGAAACCCGGCTGCTCGCCATCGCCCACGGCTTTTTGGCGGCCGCCGAGATCGGCATGAAAGAGCATGATCGGCTGACGCTAGCGAAGACGATGATGGACCGAAAGCTGGAGGGGCGACGCACCTCCTCGAAGTTGCCGGAACTCATTGAACTGGTGATGGCGAAGCCATTGGTGTCGGCCGGGATGGTGACCAAGACGCTCGACGTCACGCCGCAGGCGGCGCGTCGAATTGTTTCGGAGCTCGGCCTCAGGGAGATGACGGGCAGGGGGAGGTTTCGGGCGTGGGGGATTCTGTGATCCAGCACGAACTGTAGAGTAATTTTTATCATATGGCGCTCGGCAGATGCGTTGCCGAGTTTTCCTGCCGATCTGAAATCACGAGAGTGCTGAAGGCAATGGCTGCTAATGCATCGGATAATCGCTTTTGAAAACATCAAAGTAATCTCTTGACCTGTGAGTAAATAGATCCTGTGTAATATCGCTGGGTTGCATCCCGACTGATTTGAATATCAACTGCTGGTAACGTCGATTCGATAGTGGATGGATCGGACCTGACGCTTGAAACGAAGGGCGTAGCAGCACCGAAGCGTACCAACAGGGTCAAGGATTTTGTCCGAAGGCTGGGGCGAGCGACTAAATAGGCATTTTGAAGAACTGCGCGACACTCGTGCGCGGTCTGGCGCGCCAGTTTTTGCTCTTGAGCATGGTCTGGACGTCAACGAATTCGAGCAACTAAAAGCATATCTTCAGTGCCAACTTTACGATGGAGCTGCATTTCTGCCTGACTGGCTCCTATGGGTCGTCTACGGTGCTGAACTAGGCTACAATTTCAATGGCCAGGACTATTGGACCAGTTTTGAGAAGCAGACGCCTCTTTGGTCTTTCCGCTATAACCGTCGCTGGCTTCGCGATGCATTTAAACGGTTTCACAGACGCTATCGAGGTTTCGTTCCACAAGGAGCCTGGGCCAGGCAGTTTTCAATCATTGCGTGGCCTATTGCCCATGCGATCCTACCGCAAGACCTGCAAACACAGTTGGCTCAGACCCTCTATCAACTGAGCTTTGGAATCGCGGCTCGTCTGGATGAGGGGTCCGTGGCGATTGGGAAGTATATCAGCGGGCGAGGAAACGGCAGTTCGCGCTTCCGAAATTTCTTGCAACAGGAGGAAATGGTTGGACGTATCGCAATGGCATTGCTTGGCGGCTCGAAATTGGAGCCGGACGAGGCCATACTTCCTCCGACGCTCGCGCGTATCGTCCGCGATCTTGAGAAAGGCCAAAGTGCGAGAGCTTGGCTGGGAGACGCACGCCGCGTCGTCGAACGCGCCCGGATAAAAGGCGTCGGCCATTATGGGGTATGGAACGAGCATTCTGGCGGTACCCCTACGAGCGGTTCGAGAGAGGCCGATCCCTATCTGCGACCTTCGATAGTCCTGCAGCGGGGAGAATGCGGCCAATGGATCGTAATTGCGCGATTTCCCTCGTATCGTGCGCTTGCCAACCTATCGGTCGACATTGAGCGCTTTTTAAAAGTCACGCGCTGCAGGATACAGGGGGCAGACGGGTTCCGGCCCGCGGGCTGGCTTCTGTCGGATGATCAACAAAGGGTGTTGAACTCGTGGCCGGATACCAGTCGACCGTTCGTTCAGTTTGAAAAATCAAACGCAACGATTGAGGCGCTGCTGGTATCCCACGGACGCTTCTCGCAGGGACCTCGTTGGCTCTTCGAGATCGGGCTCGACGGAAAGGCTCGCGAGGTTCCTACACTTCGGATTCAGCCGGGCGGACGTTATATATTGGTTTCGCGGCATCGCGAAGCGGTCGGGCCATTCGCTGCTTCTATCCAATTGCAGTGTCTGAATTGCCATGCCGCCCTAATTGACGTGCCGGCTCATATTTCCGACGACGAATTTCGTGCTTTGCGAATGGCCGGCCTTCAGGTTGTGCGATCCATCTCGATCTGGCCGTCTGGCCTGCCACCACGCCGTTGGGATGGACATAGCCGTGCGGACTGGTTTGTCGGAGAAACGCCGACATTTGGAATTGGGGCCGACCATAATGTCCATAGCCTTGTTGTTTCAGTCGACAGGGAGGACTTCGCAACATTTCCTCAACTCGCAGCGGGTACCCCGATCTTTTTATCCCTACCAGGTCTTTCACAGGGCGTTCATCGGGTCGATGTAGACGCGAAGGTGACAAGCTTCAGCGGCGAGATTGTTTCTTCGAAAGCAAGCATCGACGTGAGCCTTGAGGTGCCCCAACCATGGACAGCGGGAGCCACAAACTTCAGGGGACTCGTACCTTCAGTCGATCCTCCAGACCCAAGCCTCGACGACTTTTTTGAGGGCCGTATCAGCCTAAGCATACTCGGTCCGGTTTCGCATCCCATTTCGGTGTTGATAGAACTGTTTGATGCGGGTCACGCGGATCTTGCTACTGAAACCGTCATGGAGGCCAGTCTGCCCTGCGATGAACACGTGTGGCGCCGCCATAGCACGCAATTCATCAGAAGATCCGCTTCACCCTGGGCCTATCTCTCGGCTGCGAGCGCAAACCTCGTTGTCGTCAGCGAGGAGCTTGGAACGTATCGTATCCCACTGCGGCGCGACGTGAGACCCATCCGCCTCGTTTGGCACAGCAATGGTCGCTCTACGCAGGTACGCCTCATCGATGATCATGGCGGACGGGCGCCGGTATCCTTGGACTTTTCTCCTTTTACGTCACCCTGCACACCGTATTCGCTGCAGTCAAATGAACTAGCAGATGGTTTTCAGCCCCCCGCAAGTGGCGGGTTGTTTTGGCTTCAGTATGGGGAAGGAAGCGAAGGTCTGGTGGTAAGCATGCCCCTCGTTGCTAGTTTATCGGATCTTGCTCCTGAACCACCCGAAAGTTCGTTTCCCAGCGGTCCAGACGCCTTGCAACTGACGCAGACGAATTTGTTGCGATGGCAAAAGGCATCACTCGCAGGTCCGCTGGCAGATGTTCGCCGCGACCTCATCGTCAAAAATCTTGAGCGGCATATGTTTCGACTTCTCTGCGGCGACTCCTGGTTTCAAGCGGAGAAAATTTATGATCGGTCGGCAAAGACGGCGGATGATCTGCGAACACTGGCGCTAAACATTGAAGCAAAATCAGCTTTCTCTGTCCTGATGAGTCGAGATTTTGAAGCGTTTCGTTCGATGGATGTCTTAACGCAGATCGACCGGGTCGTTGAGATGGCGAAGAGATATCGTATATGCGACGAAGCAACGGCCCGGGCTGTCTTAACAGCTTGTCTAAGTGAGAACTTCGCCGAGCCTACACAATTCGGTACACTTAGTTCGCTCAGCAAAAATGCACGACAAATCTTACGCGCGGCGCGTCTCTTATCTTACGCCCAGGTTCCGACCGACCGGCAGAATTCAGTGAAGGCTGCTTCATGATTTCGCTTGTCTCGGCCCCAGACGTACTCACCGCAGCACATCGTTTCCTGGGCGTTTTCGATGACGGCACGACCAGCGAATCCTACCTTGCCGCTGTCTTGAGGCGATTGGCGGGAGCAACATGTCCATGTTCTCCCAAGACCCTCGTAAGGGCCATGACGGAAGCCCATCGTGGATTGGTGTCGAATCCTGATAGCTTTCTGCAGCAGGTCGAAGAAACGATTGACGCTCTCGTGGCCATCGGCGACCTTCTCGAATTGAATGATGTCACTGCGGTCGACGAAAACATTAAAGGGACTTGGTTATTCGCTGCTCCGCCCGGGTTCGTTATCCATCTCGGCGATGCTGCGAACATCATCGGATTGACCCCAGATGAGCAAACTCCGCTTCCGGCCGCGGTGCGCGATCGGGTTGTAATCCGAGGTGTATCCAGAAAGATCTATCCGACGGAAGGTGAGGATCTACGCGCTCTGCTTAACGCGCTTGGTCTCAGGGAAGTTTCGAGTGCGAGTTGGCTCCGGCATCCCAAAAATCTCTCTTCGAAAGAGCTTGTCGACCGTGCAGATCTAAGACTCACAAGCTCCGGTAGCGGTGTGGATCTGGAAGACTTGCGCGTCTTTAATCACAACTCCGAACGTGCCGGCTACAGGGTTCGCTGGGAGAACGCGAAAGGGAAATCTGGCCGTTTTGTAATCCGCCGTGCTCAGGCTTACGGCGCCGATCGATGGGGTTATGCAGAACTTGCCAACGGTGACGTCATAAAGCTTCTTGAGTTTCCTGAACCTGAGGAACGTTGGCGGGGTTGTGATATCGCTTGGAGATTGATGTTGGCGCTGCAATCCCTGCAAGGGAGGCCAGTCACATATCGAGTAAGCATCCGAGATGATATGGCCGGTTTCGATCTATTCCATCCGATTCCAGACTGGGCCACACGAGCGCTCATTTTTGCGGGGCAGAAAGTTCCGGCGCGATCCTGTCTCCTTTCATTCGACGTCCCGATTTCCGAGATGCCGGCAACCGAGCAATTCCTTGCGACCTTTTTATTCCTGACCCGTGCCGCAAATTGAACTGGTGAACAATGTCCAAGACAATTCAAGAAACAATCGAATCTTTACACGGGTCTTTGAAGGACTACATCGAAGCCACCTACCATATTGGTAATGCCCAACTTATCGCCCAACGCCGTACACTCCTTGAACGCAACGGTGTTACGCATCAGATCCCTTATATGGAATCGACACCTCGATATCAGACCGGCGATCGGTTTGAGGAGATCGCCGGATTGCCCCCCTCAACCCTGTCGGTCCTTAGCGAACTATCGGTCGCTAAGGGCAATCTGCCAAAGCTTCTACACAATCCTGCCTATACACATCAGAAGGAAGCGATCGAAAGCGCCCTGGTCGCCGGCAAAAACCTGGTCATCATGACCGGAACAGGATCCGGCAAAACGGAATCGTTTCTCATGCCTATCCTCGGGAAGCTAGCCAGGGAGGCTGCCGAGCGCCCGGATGCCTTTAAAAACCATCGCGCGATGCGCGCGCTCCTACTCTATCCCATGAACGCTCTCGTCAACGACCAGTTGGGCAGAATGCGGGCAATCTTTGGTGATCCGCGACTAACCGAATTGTTCAACGGCTGGGCCGGGCGCCCGGCGACTTTTGCGCGCTATACAAGTAGGACTCCTTATGCAGGCGTTCGCAACCGAAAAAAGGATCCGCAGAAACTTGCCTCCTTTGAGGAATTCTTCGTGGAGATCGAACGGCAGGCGGCGGATCCCGACGCGGAAAATCATGCGCAAGCGTCGAATCTCAAGGCGCAACTCAAAAAGAAGGGGAAGTGGCCTGCGAAGCCAGATCTAGCTGCTTGGTTCGGAGCGAAGAACGCGCGCTGGTTCGACAAGACGACGGAAGAATTTCTTCGCGCGGTCACATTAGCCGACGACTCCGAGTTGATTACTCGCCACGAAGTTCAGGCCGCGTGCCCAGATCTCCTCGTGACGAACTACTCGATGCTCGAATATATGTTGATGAGGCCGATCGAGCGCTCAATATTTGACGACACGAAAACGTGGCTGGCTGCCAACCCCGATGAGAAAATCACGGTCGTGCTTGATGAGGCTCACCTTTATCGAGGTGCTGCCGGCGCTGAAGTCGGTTTGCTTCTAAGGCGTCTGCGCGATCGCTTGGACATTCCTCAGGAACGCTTTCAAGTCATCTGTGCGACCGCGAGTTTTAATGACGCCAATAAAGCAGGGGAGTTTGGGGCTGCTCTCGCTGGCGTTTCCGCGGAGACCTTCAAAACTGTAACCGGGCAGTTAAAGCTAAAGGCAAACTCGGCCGCGGCAAGCATAGCTGACGAAGCCGTCCTGGCGGCGATTGATCTCGGAAAATTCTACTCCTCAAAAGCTGCCGACCGGCACGAGGCAATTGGTCCATTTCTGACTTACCGCAATATCCAACCAACCGGCGACCTTGAGCGTGACCTGTTTCGGGCTTTGGAATCATACCCTCCGATTGCTCTCCTTATCAACTCGACGATGAAAGCGGCGCAACCGCTGGAAAAGCTTGCTCCGATGCTTTTCCCTGAGGATGAGGCAAATGCCGGCAGCGCGTTGACAGCCCTGTTGGCGCTCGGAAGCGTCGCACGAGAATCTGTTGATGAAGCTGGTTTGCTGCCGTGCCGCATCCACAATTTCTATCGCGGTTTGCCGGGATTGTGGGTCTGCATGGATGCCGATTGCAGCGAAGTTCAGGCTGACGAGAAGTCGGGCATATGCGGCAAGATGTTCGGGCAGCCACGCGAACAGTGCAACTGCGGTGCCCGGGTATTGCAGTTCTTTACCTGTCGCAATTGCGGCGCGGCCCACGCTCGCGCGTACACCAATGACGTCGATCAGCCTAATGCGCTTTGGTCCGAGCCTGGGCAGCGCATGAAAATGCATGCAGGGGAGGTGGGCCAGCTTTTCGACCTTGATCTTCTTCTAGAGGAACCACGTCAATCCGGTGTCGCTGAAGTCGCGAGTTATGATCTTTTGACAGGGCAACTCGATCCGGATCTTCCTGGATCGAGGATGAGAAGCGTTTACATTCGGAAAGATCGAACAACACCGGCTACAGACGACGAGGGGCAAAGCGATACACGACTGGAGGCGCGGGGGCAGTTCACGCCATGTGCTGTCTGCGGTGAGACGGCGAGTTTTGGGCGCACTTCAATCCAAGACCACCAAACCAAGGGAGACCAGCCGTTCCAAGCGCTGGTGTCTCGACAGATTCAGGTGCAGCCGCCCGGTACTCAGCCAGCATCCGCGTTTGCGCCTCTACGCGGCCGAAAAGTTCTAGTTTTTTCCGATTCCCGTCAGGTGGCAGCGAGGCTCGCGCCGAACCTTCAAATGTATTCCGTGCGGGACGCTCTGCGTTCTCTGATCGTCTGGGGATTTGGCCGGCTCAATCAGTCGTCCCTGCTGTCCGGCAATCTCAATCTGGAAGATCTTTACCTGGCAGTCACGCTAGCTTCCCGAGCGCTCGGGGTCCGTTTACGGCCAGAAATGCGGAACGGCGAATTCTTTGCTGAGAACCTGGTCGATGATGCCGTTGCCGACGGTGCTCTGGAAAACGAAATGCGGCTCGTCCGTCTTCGTAATGAATTTGTCTACGAAACGCCGCCTAGCGCCTTGCTTGATGATATAATCAAGACCGTCCGGGACAAGCACCTTGGTTTGGAAGCGCTGGCGCTGGCATCGATCAGAGAGGCAGCAAACAAGCAAGCCAGCATCCTTGCGCTGCCTAAAATTCCAGGATTTGCAGAGACAGACAGCGAGAAAATCGCACTCGCGCGTGCTTGGCTGCGCTGCTGGCATCGAGAGGGCTTCTGGCTGAACATGATGCCCCCGGGTTGGTACAATCGCAAAGGAGGCGGGACAAGCGTTCGAAGCAGGAAATCCTCCTTTGCAGCGATGAAGAAAATCATCGGCGATAAAGCCGCCTACAAAATATTTGAGAAGAACTGGGAGCCTCGGCTGCATGCATCGTTCACACAAGACGTCGACAACGGTTTCAAGCGCCTTCTTGGACGGAACCTGGCGCTTGAGCTTGATGGCGATTGGGTGCGTTGCGAGGATTGCCGATCAGTTCACAGGCCAGTGCCGCGGATCCCTCAGTGCCTAGACTGTGGCTCATCTAACATCAAGAAGCTGGACCCGGAACATGACCCGGTCTTCGTCGCCCGAAAAGGATATTACCGAGCGCCTGTCGCAACAGTTCTTGAAGACGCATCAGAGCCGCCAATGGCACTTATCGCAGCCGAGCATACGGCCCAATTGAATGCGCCGCAGAGCGAAGATGTCTTTTCGAAAGCCGAAGAAAACGAGCTTCTGTTTCAAGATGTCGAATTGACGTGGATCGACCGCCCCAAAAAAGTTACGGCGATCGACATCCTTTCGAGCACCACGACTATGGAGGTCGGTATCGACATCGGAGCGTTGTCTGGTGTTGCCCTGCGGAACATGCCGCCAGGTCGTGCGAACTATCAACAGCGTGCCGGCCGCGCCGGCCGTCGTGGAAACGCTGTTGCAACGGTGGTAGCTTTCGGAAGCGCTGACAGCCATGACGAGCACTATTTCAGCGATCCCGAGGCTATGATTGCCGGTCCCGTTGTCGATCCCAAACTGACCTTGGATAACCCAGAGATCGTCAAGCGCCACATCCGCGCGTTTATTATCCAGTCGTATCTCCAAGATCGAATTCCTGCATTCGATCTGGCCGCAAATCCTGACCTTTTTTCGGTTCTCGGATCGGTTCACGCGTTTCACTCTGGCACGGGGACATTGAACCGAAAGGATTTCGGCGACTGGTTAAAAAGCAACACCCAGCGTCTGCGATCGCGGGCATTATCCTGGTTGCCAACTGAGCTCTCTGAGGCCGACCGTGACAAGCTTCTGGAAGCGATGGCTGAGGATTGCCTTCAGGAAATTGATAACGCGCTTACTGCAAGCAGATCTGCGGAGGAAATTACGGCGGACGAAGGCGAAGCCGCAGAGGATGAGGAGACCATCGAAGTTCCTATGGAGGCAGGAGAAGAGTCTCCGCCTCCGCAAGTGGCCGCGGACGGAAAACTGCTCGACCGGCTCCTCTACAAGGGCGTTTTGCCACGATACGCTTTTCCAACCGACGTAGCGACGTTCAGCGTATTCGACGAAGAGCGCTCGAAGTCGTATCGACCGATCATGAAGTTTGCCCCCTCGCAGAGTTTGCCCGTTGCCCTATCCCAATACGCGCCCGGTAAGCAGGTCTGGATTTCCGGCAAGTGCTACACCTCTGGTGCCGTCTACGCGGCTATGCCCCAGGATCGGCGGGATGCTTGGAATAAGCGGCGGCTGTTTATGGAATGCTCGGAATGTAGCTTTGCGGAAACTGTTGAGTTGGACAGCGGCCTTCAGCGCGGCGACAAGCGCGATTGCAGGGCCTGCGGATCCGACGATTGTTTCGGGCCGGCCCATTTTTGGCTGCGGCCGCCGGGATTTGCTCACCCAGTTGACGCCGAAGAGGTCACGTCTCCGGATGACATGCCGGAGACATCTTATGCCACACGCGCCAAACTGACTATGTCAACACCAGGAGACGACGAGCGTTGGCGGGTTGTCAGCGATCGGGTTCGCGTCATGCCGGACAGAAGCCATCTTCTCGTTTCAAACACGGGACCGAAACGCGAGGGATATGACTATTGTACGCACTGCGGGAGAATTGAGAGCCATATCGAAGCAACCGGTACGCTTGGGGGCCCGCATCGAAAGCCATTCCCGGATGAAAAGGAACCGATGTGTGATGGCGCCGGTCTCACCCGTCGGCTTGTGCTTGGAACCGACTTCATCACTGACATTGCCCTGTTCTCGCTGAGGGTAGTTGCACCGCTTAAGCTCAAGCCGGCCCGATTTGAGACGAACGTCGCTTTGCGAACGGCGAGTGAAGCCTTGGCGAAAGCTGCGTGCAACATGCTTGAAATTGAACCCGGCGAGTTGATGGCTGAGTATCGCCCGGCGCTGACACCAGGAGGACGGAGTGGACTCGAAGCTGAGATTTTTCTCTACGACACTCTGCCAGGCGGCGCAGGGTTTGCTTCTCAACTCGCGGAAAAAGGCTTGGAACTCTTTGAAAGAGCTTTGAAGCTTATGAGGGAGTGCCCCGACAACTGTGACTCGTCATGTTATCGGTGTCTGCGGAGCTTCAAGAACAAATTCGAACATTCTCTTCTCGACAGGCACGTCGGCTGTGAACTGCTGGAATACCTCGTTCACGGCCAAATAGTCCCGTTCAACGCGGCGCGGATCAGGAACTCAACAATCGTACTAGGAGACGATCTGAAACGTCAGAGTCCGAGCTACGACGTTCGAATTTTCGAACCAATCGATGTCCCCGGACACGGCTTATTGGAGGTTCCAATTGTCGCGACAGCGATAGATGGCTCTCAGATCATCATCGCCCTATCAGGGGGGTTAACTGATGGACACCCAGCGGACCCTATCATGTCGGCGATCCAACTCGATCCAGACGCGACCCGCGTATATGTCCTCAATGAGCTACTCGTGAGGGGCAATCTTGCGGACGCAACCCGCAAGGTTAAAGCGGAACTAGAGGGTTAACAGGTGATCGAGATTGTTGGCGTGAAGGAAGGGCAGGAATTTGAAGCTGCACTTCATATCAGACGTTTGCTGCTGAACGTTTGGCCGGACTTAGCCCAGAGCAGGCGCGACAAGGTGAAAATTTTCGTCGGCTTTAAGATGTACGGCCAAGCCGTCGAGGATTTAGATCTCGTGGTGGTTGGACTACTGGACGAGCCAAGAGAATTTGCTGTTGAGTTCAAATTTTACCCCAGAGATGGAGAACCATTCCTGCCACGGCAGGCTTGGGTTAAGAACTTCGCCCTTCTCATCGAAGTCAAATCTCATGATGCTGGTGGTGTGCACTTTGATGACAAGGTCGCTTCCGTCCGTTACATGCGCAATGGAACCGCGAAGTGGGAATGTGTTACAGAAAAAAACCGAACGCAAATGTTCGAGTTAAAAAAGTATCTCGCCCGGCACGGCCTTGATCGCATTCATGTGCAGGATTTGGTTCTGTTTACAGGACTTCGTGAGGCTGACTTGCCTGAACGGCCACATAACTGCGTTGCCAATGATGCAAGTTTCGAGCGATACCTAAACGTTCTTGGACAAATTTCCCGGCCACATCGTAGCGGGAATCGCGTGACGCTTTCCTTTGGAGCGGATGAAGCGTTCGAGAGGTTGCTCGCGGGCAAGTTTGGCCTCTTCGAAGCGATTGAGCCAACTCCGCTCGACCGTCGGCGGATGGATATCGTCGCAAAGAAATCCGTGCCCGATGAGTGGCTAGACGATCTCGGCAAGCGTCAAATTATCCTCAGGGGCCGAGGAGGGGTCGGTAAGACAGTCAATCTGCTACAAATGGCTTATCGCTCATATGATCAACGCCAAGAGCGCTCTCTCCTGCTCACATTCAACAAAGCTCTGGTTGCGGACCTCCGAAGAACGATGGCTCTTCTCGGTGTTCCCCGGAGCGTCGAAAACGGCGGGATTGCAATCGAGACCGCTCACGGATTTTTTGGCAGAGTTATGCTGGCGCTCGGTGTGATCTCCGATTACGACGGGTTCCTCGAAAACTTTGAGCTCCATAAGGCCAATCTCATCGAATTCTTAGAATCGGGTGCGATCAGCACGGATGATATCCTTGAGCTCGGACGCGGCTCGCCGGCGGACTTCGATTGGGATCTTATATTCGTTGATGAGGGGCAGGATTGGCCGCAAGACGAAATCGACATCTTGCGACGCATATTTGGGACCGAACGCATCACTGTCTCGGATGGCGTCGATCAGTTCGTGCGTGATGGTGTGGCGGACTGGATCACCGGGATGGCAAAAGGAAGCGTCCAGTCTCGTCGCTTGAAACGCAGTATGCGCATGAAGTCGAACGTCGCGACGTTCGCTAGTGACGTTGCAAACGCTCTCGGAATTCACGACTGGGATGTTGAGCCGAACAGCGATGCTGCAGGCGGACGTGTGATTATCATCGAGGGCGATCTTTATAGTCGACCCCAAATTCTGCACGATTTGGCATCAGAGGCCCTGGCCCTTGGCAATCATCCCGTTGACATGCTGGCGTGCGTACCACCATCCATGGTTCGAACAACCAGCGAAGATGGTCTATGCACAGCCGCCGAGCATTATGTGAAATCTGGCGGCAGAGTTTGGGATGGAACTGCTCGTGACGTGCGAGAGTTTTTCGCAAGCCATCGTGACGAGCTTCGGTTCGTTCAGTATGATTCGTGTCGCGGTCTGGAAGCGTGGACGTCCATAAATTTTGGCCTGGATCAGCTTTGGGACTACAAGTTCAATCAGATGATTTCGTCGGGACGACAAACCGACGATTTGCTAACGAGCCCGGAGGAAAACGCTGCGGCTCATGCTGCCCGGTGGATTATGATCCCGCTGACAAGAGCGATGGACACGATTGTCGTCAATGTGGGGGCGCCGCCGAGTGTGCTAAAATCGGCTCTGATGGTTGTGCACGACAAGCGCCGCGACTTTGTTCAATGGATAGTTCAAGCATGATTTTTCGTTAGAAGGGTGATCGGGCCAAAAAGGTTAAAAATGCCGTCTCCTTCATTAATCAGCTGACAGCGCAGCGTTATCACGTCATTCTAGCCACTCATCGATAAACCGTAAGCGGCGGCGAGGGCAGACATGATTTCGGCGAGCAAGGACATCATTTTACGGCAAGAAGCGTATGCTTTTTCGCACGAGGCGGTTACGCGTCACGGGCTCACCATAGACGAGGCCTTCATCCGGGGGATCAGGCACATCGGCTATCGCAGCAACCTGCATGCCATTGCTGAACTTATCGACAATTCAATTCAGGCCTATGCGCAGCGAATTGATCTCGTCTTCGGATATTCCGACGACGGGTCCGCGAAAAAACCTAATCGGATCGCAATCATAGACGACGGACACGGGATGCCTGCGGCAATGATGCGGCTTGCAATGATGTGGGGAGGAACACATCGGGAGGACGACCGTGAAGGCTTGGGACGCTATGGCTACGGCCTTCCGTGCGCTGCGGTTAGCATTGCGCGATGCTTCAGAATCCTGTCAAAGTTGGACCGTGCGCCAATTTTCGAGGTCTGCCTCGACCTTGATGATCTTGAGCTTGGTTCCTATCGGGCTGCCAATGGCCTGATCAGCCTGCCTGATGCCCAGCCAGCGGAACTTCCTGATTTTGTCTCCCAACATATCCAGCAACACTATCCGCAGGGATGGCGCTCAGGAACAATAGTTGTTCTGGAAAAACTTGATCGCGTGGAGTGGACCACCGCACTGGGAATGCGAACAAACCTCCTTCGCCATCTCGGGGTCACTTATCATAAGATATCAGATTTAGCCGCGCTTTACGTGGATGGAACTCGCGTCCGGCCAGTTGACCCGCTTTTTCTTACGCCTTCCGCTGATTACTTTGGCCTTGACGATGACCGCGCGGTCCCGCTCGAACCGGTAACGCTCTCAATCACAAATCCGGCGTCGGGCCGCGACGGGCTCGTCACGCTGCGTTACTCTTGGCTACCGCCGACATTTGGCGCACTCGACAAAACTCGAGATGCTGTCGGTCTCAACGCCAACCAACGCTTTCCGATCCTGAAAGACTATCATGGTATAATCTTCAGCCGGAACGGTCGGTTGATAGATGTTCAAAATCGGTTGCCATGGACCGTTTTTATCAACAACGATCGATATATTCGTGTTGAGATCGAGTTTTCAGCCACACTTGACGAACTTTTCGGTGTCACAACGTCAAAGCAACAAGTATCAGTTACGGCCATGGTATGGGACGCCCTGCGCCAGGCAGGGATTCACAAGGCTATTGAGCAACTGCGCGGTAAGGTGAAACAGGCAAAGTCGTTCCGTTTCGAGGCGGTGTCCCGAGCGCCAGTGCCTAAGCCCCTAGCGGCGGTCGTTCAAAAGAGATGCCTGACAGAGCAAGCGCCAAAGGCTGCTGCTCCTCTTCATTCTCTGCTCGTAATGGACGGAGTGGGCGGTTTGGCTGCTAATCAAGCGCATCCACTCTTCAATGGATCCGCGGGAGCGATGGCCTGTGCGCATGCCCTGCAGAAACTTGTCAATATGCTTGCCAACCAAGCGAGTTCTACTGGAACGCGAGCCAAGGATGAATATGGTGACTTGCTAACTGCCTGGTGTATAGCCGCGTGGCCAGACCAACCTGATGTGTAACACTGTGAATAGAACTGCAGATGACGACCAAAACAAGTAAGGGTTTACCTCAAGGATCCCGGGGGCCAGGTCCGGTCCGGTCGTTCTCGCCTTTTTTAGCGCCAGCTGAAAAAGAGCAACTTCACTTCCTATTCAAGGTCGGTGATGGTGCGCCACCAAGCTTCGCCGACGCCCTCCGAGATCTCGCCCGGCAGTATATCGACGATGGCGCGAGCCTCAAGCTCAGGGCAATCTGCCTCCTGGTCGCTGATCTAGTCGAGCAGGGGTGGCGCGTCACGGTCAACGACGGAAATATCCTTTTTGAGCCGCCCGGCATTACACGATCTGGCAGCCAAACGGTCGATGACGTCAAAGCGCGAGTTCGAATTGCGCTGCAGACTGCGCGCCAACGACAACTTAGGGAGCCGTCTGTCGTCTCTTTTATTCGCAAGATGGAAAAGCGTACTGTCAGGTCAAGCGGGCATAAGAGCTCAGTTCTGGATCTTATCGACGACGGGATGGCGCTGTCCAAGGCTTTGTCGGAGATAAATGAGGAAGAGGACGACAAACGACAGGCCGCCCTTGCGGAACTCATTGATCCCGTGATTGAGATTTGCGAGGCTGGAAATTGCTGCCCATACACGGGACTCAAACTAATCGATATATGGCGATACTTCCGTCATACATGGGCACACGAATATCGGCCAATACCGGGCCGACAATTGTTGATCCTGATCCGAAATGCTGCCCGACCAAGGTATCCGATCATTGGCATTGCCATGCTCGCGAGTCCGGTAATGCGCGTAAATGTGCGCGACCGATGGATTGGATGGCTACGAGAGGAAACCAAGCTCCGATTAGAGAGTGGTTCTTTCGATCCCCAAAAGCTTGCTCTGTCGTTGCTCTCACAGTTGGAACAATCGCTCGCTGCCATTCGGTGGGACGATCTAGTGAGGGCGGAGGAGATCGCGGAGCCCAGTGAGGCTACAGTCTTGCGCCTGGAGCAGAAGGCTGCCGGAGCAGCCTATGCCAGGGAAATGGAGTTGCGCTCGCATTTCGACGCCCGCAAGGATCAAGGAGAGCCGATTTCACCGCTGCGAGGCGCGGTCAAGAGCTATGCCAGCGACGCAGATTGGCTGGCGCTATCCAATGATCTCCTATTCATCCGCAAGCGCGCCGAAGTCCTTGCGCAGTTGCTATTTGCTCGGCAGATGTTCCGCGCCGCTCGGCTAGACGAGGAGCCTGCGCTGGCGCTGGAGCAACTGCTGGCCGGTCGTAGCGGTCAACGTGCTATCGATATCGTATTGACCGAGTGCAGGAAGGCCGGATTGTCGAGCAGGATCGCCGACGTCAGCGTCTGCGGAGCGGTCGCTCCTTACAATGAACTACTTGGCGGCAAGCTCGTGGCCTTGCTTTTGGCTTCGGAGGAAGTGCGGTGCGCCTACAAACGTCGATACAGCAATCAGGTCAGCGTAATAGCTTCGCAAATGGCCGGACGCCCCATCTCTAAGCCGGCGGATCTTCGTATTCTCACGACAACCAGCCTCTATGGCATCGGTTCAAGCCAGTACAACCGGCTTTCGGTGCAAGCAAAGAGCAACTCACAATTAAAAACTGATGTCTCCTGGAAGCCGATCGGCAGCAGCCTGACCGGTGGATATGGAACTCTCCATCTCGGAACCGATACCGCAAATGCCCTTCGGTCCATGGCGCAATCTAGGCATTTTTCACGACGCATCAACAACCGTTTCGGCGAGGGCACCAGTCCAAGATTGCGGCAGATGAGAGAGGGTCTCGATGCCCTTGGTCTAGACAGTGACACCATTCTTCACCATGCAACACCGCGGTTGTTCTATGCCTGCGAACTTGGTTCGGAAGCAAGAAAGGCGCTTTTAGGATTATCTAATGCGACTGCTCGAGGCGAGCCCGCCGCTGCGATTGCCGACGCTTGGCGTCAGCGGTGGTTAAGCCCGAGAAGCCGAAGGGCGGAAACCCTCTCGAAGCTGCAAGAACTCGGGCCTCACAGCGTCCAGGCGAGCCTTCACCCGGACGATGTCTCTGACTTGCTCGCGTTCGCTGATGGAAGATAGGGTGCACATCATGAGAATCAAATAGCTCAGGGAGAGCGAGTTGGCTTAGTCCGCTCGAGAACTTCGAATCCCGAAAGAATGAGGCTGGCCAATAGTGGCCGTAGAAGAGCCTCCGGCAGTTGTCCGCCCATACCATACGGGACGAGTTCCATCCAACGCGCGAGCTGCTTTGCGCTTGTCGATAAACCAACGAATTCGAACGAGGAACCATACCTGTTTCCCACCAGCCCGCTTGGGATCGACGGACTTTCGAGCTGCATTTGCGTAACGGCCTGGTCAAGTGCTGGGGGCCATTTCGGCGCGGGCCCGGAGGTAGTGTACGAGTATTTGACGACCGCCGTGAGGTAGTCCTCGAGTTCTTGGCTGTCCACCGCCTCGAGCCTCTCGACAAGTTTCCTAAAGGCCGTCTCGGCATCAATCTCCTTGAAAAGAATAATGGCGATCGATGGGCCAGATGATCGATACCCGGAACCGTCAATGGTGCGTATTCCAATCGAGCGGGTCTTTAGAAGATGAGAAACCAATGGCGGCCAAATTCCATCTTCGAATATCGCAACTGGAAATGCGAAAGCTTCGGCGAAGCGGTTCGCGAGCCAAGTCGTGTCGGCGGCATAAACTAGCTCTTCGCGTGCCGTGCCAGCATGTCGGTCGGTGACCGCCAACTGTATAACACTGAAGCCATCGATCCATTCCCTGAACGCCTTGTTTTCTTCCCTGTTCGGCAGGGGCCAGACGCTCCTACTGCCATCTCTTCGGTATCTGTCGCCTCGAGACAGCCACACTTTGCCCGATCGCGCAGCCCGCTCAAGAATGAGTTCCATCTGCGTTGCTGCTCCGACCCGGCCGGCGCCGCTGGCCGCTTTCGAGAGAGTTTTGATCGAAAGGGGAGGTAAATGGACATCAGCGGGACGATTCTGGCGTTCCTTCAAAGTTTCTCGCAGCCAAGTGACCGCCCAGTCTATATGTTTACGAATCTCCCCTTCGGCCATCGCCGACAATATTGGGCTGGGATCAATAGTATGCTGGCGAACCTCGATAACCGGCATCACCCCCGTTTGATTGCCGCGGGCGCAAGCTATCCCTTCGGATTGCACACCCTGCGAGGAGATGGTCAGTGAGACAGGCGCCTGATGGTTGCACCTATACTGGTTTTTGCAACAGTCTTCGATCAGAGGACCGGTGACGATTTCGCGAGTGCGGCGCGACGTGCAGAACAACGTCGTGCCATAACGCAGTGCCGCATCTCGAAATTCGCGACGAGGCAAGCCGTGTTTGCCGTTCGCACTGACAAGCGCTGCCCTCGGCCGCATCCATTGCCACACCTCATCATAAGCCAGATCACTGTCGATATAGCTGTAGGAGCCGTGATGAGGAACTTTTACGATCTCGCAACCGAGCCCCATGGGATAGCGGGCCATGAGATAAGTGAAGTTTTCAAGATCGCCCGTCAGCAGTAAGCGCTGTGTCCTTAAGCCGGTGCGAGCCTCGACCAACAGCACGATTGAGGTATTGTTCAGGACCGAGTTGCCGAAGAATTCCGGATCAACGCCTTTGGCTTTTGCTTCGTGAGCGACGTCATCGACAGACGCCGGCTGCTCAGAAGTAGGAAGGTTCGGTATCCGGTCCGGCGTAATCTCCGAGGTTGAAATAGCAAAGCGCAAATCAGCGTAAGGGTCCTCGTCATCAGGCTCTTCCTCGACACTTTCCAGCAGCCAACCCATTGGCATTGGCTCCTGCAAGAACAGGCTCAGGGTGTCGCTGCCGAGGAGCAGACGTTCGATAAGCCGGCCTGCCGGGGAAATCACCTTCAGGGACAAATCACCATCCGCACTTGTCCACGTTGCACCTTCGACTGGCCACGAAACGGCACAGGATTCGGGTAAAGCGTTTTGTAAGTCTTCCGTCTTATCGATGCCGCTTGCAACACGCGGCGGGAAAAGCCACGCATGACGCCGAAATGCAGGGACGCAAGGCCCCCAGTAATGGTCGATGGGCAAGGCGCCCTCTCCGCGCACATAAGCGAGGAGCCCATCGACATGATCGGCGTCGCAATGCGTCAGCACGGCAAGGTCGATCGCCGTCGCGTTCAACTCATCAAGAGTTGCCCTCACGCGGGCGGCGCCCTTGACAGGCCCCCCATCGATCAGGATTGTCGACGGCTTGCCTGTCTTTGGAAGCCAGTGCAGGACGAGAGCGTCGCCGTGACCGACATTGATCAGTTCGAGCTTCAGCTCTGCTTCTTTTGCTTTAGCCATTTTGTCTCTCGCCTTAGGCGGTTGCGAGTGCTCTTCCAATTTGGCAGCGATAATTTGTTGGCTAGCATTCGGATTTCAATTCAGACTTGAACGGGTGAAGACGAAGTAAACGAAGCTGGCCGGAACGACGAGCGGGCTACATTGGACTGCCTTGCTCCACCGGCTCGCCAGACTTCGATACGATCGATGATCCATAAGGTTCACGTGACAGAATGATGAGCGCATCGTTCGGAAGCGGGCGAGCAAGCTCCTTTGCTTCCTCCCAAGGCGCTCGCATCCAGATGTCCGTCTCCTCTTTCGTCAGCAACAGAACCGGCATTGCTTTCTCATGGATCGGCTTGACGAGATCGTTGGGATCCGTGGTCAGAAAGCCATAGAGATCGTCGGTCGTGAGCCCGTCCCGAACCTTCCGGACACTTTTCCACTGTGGCACATGGATGCCGGCGAAGAACATCAGCGATTTCGCCTCATCACGGGCAAACCAGGCGTTGGGTACATTACCACCTTCCTGTTTGCTGGCCGGATCCGGCTCGGCAAAACTGGTGACAAGGACGAGGCAACGGTGCTCCACGCCGAACCATCGCGTCCAGTGCGGGAAATTGAGCTTGCGGACGTTCGTCGTGCCGCGGTCGGGCTCCATGCGGATCAGTTCTTCAAGATCGAAGGGCTTGCCCTTGGCTGCGAGTTTCTCGGCCTTGGCTTTGGCCGCTTTTTCCAAGGCGAAGCGAGGCGAAGGCAGGCCCCAGCGGGCGTGCACGAGCTGCTTCTTCCCATCTATAGTGTTGCGGACGATCGGCCCCATTTGGTCGGGATTCATCTGATAGGCCGGCATCAGATTGATCAGGCTTTCTGCGTCCTGTGCCCATTTCGCGACCCAGTCCTTGTCTTCCATCCGATAGAGATTACACATGGCAGCAATCCTCTCCGTTGCGACCGAATGCAGTTTGTTCGGTGTGTTCCTGTTCGCTAGTCGAGCTTGTAAACGGCGGCGTTGTCCTGCCGTTCCCGCAAGCCCTTGTAGGATGGATGACGCAGTTTGCCGTCTCCGGTCCAGGCCCGAAACTCGATCTCTGCAATCAAAGTCGGCTCGACCCAAACGATGTCTGCCTTTTCGGCATAGGGAACAGGCGGCTGCTTCCCCTTCCAGCGCAGCTTGTCCAGCATCTTGCGCAGCCTGATCATCTCAGCTTGCTTGAAGCCCGTACCGACGCTTCCGACATGGACGAGATCAAGACCACGATAGGCGGCAAGCACGAGCGAGCCGAAGCCGGCGGGCGACGCCGTGGATGGCTCATAGCCCACGATCATGAATGCTTCGCTCTGGACACATTTGACCTTCACCCAGTCGCCGGTCCGGCCGGAGCGATAAGGCTGATCGAGATGCTTGCCGACGATGCCTTCGAGGCCAAGGTGGCAGACGTTCTCGAGCAGGACAGTTGGCTCGGCGTCGAGTGTTTCAGAAAGACGGATGGCGCCGTCCTTACCATCGAGCGTGTCCTCAAGAAGATGCCTGCGCGACCGGTATTCGACCCCGCGCAGATCATGCCCATCAAGGTACAAGAGATCGAAGGCATAGAGGGTGGCGTCAGAGGCACGATTGCCAGCCGTTTTTCCGGAGGCACCGAGCGACTGCTGCAGCAACCCAAAGTCCGGCCGCCCTTCTTCGTCAAGTACCACCGCCTCGCCATCAATGATCATCGTGGCCGGCCCGAGCGCCCGGGCAGCCTGCTCGATCGCAGGGAACCGGTGCGTCCAGTCATGGCCGCCACGCGTGAGGATGCGGACCCCTTTCGGCTCGATATGAACCGCGAGCCGATAGCCATCCCATTTCAGCTCCCAGCTCCACTGGTCGCCACGTGGCGGATGCGCCTTCAGTTGCGCGAGCACCGGCTCGACGCGATCAGGCATCGGATCGAACAGAAGCTGTGGCTGTGCGGGATTGCGCTTCCGACGCGGCTTTGAGCGGATCGGAGTTTCGGTATCACGAAGGAGCGGCTTTGATCTCGGTGGCTTCGTCATTGGGAGAGTTCAGCACAAAAATCTTAAGAACATTGTGACGTCTTCACTCCATCCCCGCTATCCACCGGGCAAACCCAATCACCCAAGAGGCCCGCAAAATTTCTTTCTCCCGTACGCGCTTGATTCCGCTTCGAATCTTCAGAATCGCTAATGCTGGGATAATATTCCTCGCTTGACTCTTTGACGGCATAAGAACAAACAATGAACATATAGCCCGTACGACATGATGTCGATCCTTTGAACACGACCTTGAAGGGAGCCGTGAACGATGACTGCTGCCCGCCCCAAGGGGGTCTCTGATGTGATCTGCGACTTGCGCGACCGCATCGCGTCAATGGAGGGCGGATCCGCGAAGCGGGCTGGTGAGCTTTCCTTCGGCGTTCCCGAGATCGATGCAGCGCTGCCTGGCGGAGGTCTTGCTTATGGAGCGCTGCATGAGTTTGCGGGCGGCGGTTCGGGCACCGTCGACGGCGCGGCTGCTGCCCTTTGTGTTGCCGGCATTGCCGCGCGAACCAGAGGCCCCGTCATCTGGTGTCTGACGCGACCGGATCTGTTTTTTCCGGCGCTTGCCCAGGTGGGTCTGCATCCAGACCGCGTCATCTTCGTTGAATCCGACAAGGAAGAGGACGTTCTGGCCAATATGGAGGAAGGCCTTTCCTTCGGCGGACTTGGCGCCGTCGTCGGTGAGCTTGTCCGCCTGCCCATGGTCAGTTCCCGCCGCTTACAGCTTGCAGCCGAGCGAACTGGAACCATGGCGCTCGCGGTCCGGCGATGGCGGCGGCAGACGGAGGCGAACGATTTCGGCCAGCCGACGGCCTCGACGACCAGATGGCGTGTCAGCGTGATGCCGTCGGAAGAGTTGCCGGTAGCGGGCGTGGGCAGGCCCCAATGGTTTCTGGAATTGATGCGCGTGAAAGCGGGTGAGTGTGCTGAGTTTCTCGTGAGGGCGTGCGATGACAAGGGTCGTCTCGATCTATCTTCCGGATCTGCCGACGGAGCGCATTCGTCGAGCCGATCCCTCTATTCCGCCTGAACAGCCAATCGCCGTGATCGCGAGAAGCGGATCGAAGCGATGGGTCTCGGCTGCGGATCCAGCTGCCAGAAAAGCCGGCGTTCATGTCGGCATGGCCGCGGCAAAGGCGCAGTCGCTGTTCCGCGGTCTGATGCTCATCGATGCGGATTCTGGAGCCGACGCCGCCGCGCTCGAGCGCATCACGCTGTGGGCGCTGACGATCTATTCGCCAATCGTCGCCGTCGACGGGATTGATGGTATCGTCATGGATACAGAAGGCGCCGACCACCTGCAGGGTGGTGAACTGCAGATGGTGACGAAGATTGCCAATCAGTTTCTCGCCCGAAAACTGACGGCGCGCGTGGCGGTTGCCGACAGTTGGGGTGCTGCCCATGCTTGCGCCCGCGCAATCAATCGCGAAACGATTGTCGTTCCTCCGGGCGAGACGGCCCGTGCCGTCGAAAAACTGCCGATTTCGCTTCTGCGCCTGCCGTCAAAGATCGTCTCTGATCTGCGCATTCTCGGTTTCCAGACAATCGGCGAGCTTGCCAATACCCCGCGGGCCCCGCTGACATTGCGCTTCGGTCCGGAGGTCGGCCGCCGTCTCGACCAGATGCTCTGTCGTGTCGCCGAGCCGATCGAGCCAATCCGCACCGCAGAGCTGGTTGAAGTCTCCAAGGCCTTCGCCGAACCGATCGGGGCTGCGGAAACAATCAATAAATATGTTGGCCGTCTGGTTGTCCAACTCGTTGACGAACTCCAGAAGCGCGGGCTTGGCGTTCGCCGTGCCGACCTGATCGTCGAGAAGGTCGATGGTACGAGACAGGCCATCCGCGCCGGAACCGCCAGGCCCGCCCGCGATGTCGCCTGGCTGACAAAACTGTTTCGGGACCGGACGGAAAAGATCGAGCCGGGCTTCGGGATCGAAAAGCTGGTCCTGCTCGCCGTGATAACCGAGCCTCTCGAGGAGGCTCAGAAAGCCTCTGCTTTGGTCGAGGATGAGATCACTGATGTCACGCCGCTGATCGACCTCTACGGAAACCGTGGGCAGCGGGTTTATCGCGTCGCACCGGTCGCCTCCGATGTGCCGGAACGCTCCGTCCAGCGGATCAGCCCCGTCGCCGAGCCAGTTGCTGTTGCCTGGGTCAGCCATTGGCGCCGTCCCGTCCGTCTGTTGCCGAGACCGGAACTGATCGAGGCGATTGCGCTGATGCCGGACCGGCCGCCAGTCTCCATCGTCTGGCGTGGCAAACGTCGCAAGGTTAAGCGTGCCGACGGCCCGGAACGCATTTTCGGGGAGTGGTGGCAGCGCGACGCCGAAATGGACGCCGTGCGCGACTACTTTGTCATCGAGGACGAATCCGGTGAGCGCCTTTGGGTGTTCCGCTCCGGCGACGGTGTTGATCCGGATACTGGGTCCCATCGCTGGTTCTGTCACGGGATCTTTGCATGAGCTACGCCGAGCTTCAGGTCACGAGCCATTTTTCATTTCTACGCGGCGCCTCATCTGCGCAGGAGTTGTTCGAGACCGCCAAACAGCTCGGTATCGAGGCACTCGGCGTCGTCGATCGCAATTCTCTCGCAGGCATCGTCCGCGCACTTGAAGCCTCGCGCGCAACGGGTCTGCGTCTGGTTGTTGGCTGTCGCCTCGATCTCGCGGATGGCATGTCGGTTCTGGTCTATCCGATGGACCGAGCTGCCTATTCGCGCCTGACGCGGCTGATCACGCTCGGCAAATCGCGTGGTGGCAAGAACAACTGCATCCTGCACTGGGAGGATGTCATCGCCTATTCGGAAGGCATGATTGGCATTCTGGTGCCGGATCTGCCGGATGATCTTTGCGCTATCCAGTTGCGTAAGATGGCTGAGCTATTTGGCGATCGTGCCTATGTTTCGCTCTGCCTGCGCCGGCGACCGAACGACCAGATGCGACTGCATGAGATTTCCAACATGGCTACGCGGCTCAAGGTGAAGACCGTCGTCACCAATGACGTGCTGTTTCATGAGCCGGGCCGGCGGCAGTTGCAGGACATCGTCACCTGCATCCGGTACAATAGCACGATCGATGATGTCGGTTTCGAGCGGGAGAGGCATGCGGATCGGTTCCTCAAGCCACCGGAGGAGATGGAGCGCCTGTTCCCGCGCTACGAGCAAGCCCTGGCACGAACCATGGAGATCGTCAGGCGCTGCAAGTTTAGCCTCGAGGAGCTCACCTACCAGTACCCGGAGGAGGCGATCGTGCCCGGCAAGGATGCCCAGGCGTCGCTGGAGCATTATGTCTGGGAATGCGTGCCGGATCGCTATCCCGAAGGGCTGCCGCCGGATGTGCTAAAAACCGTGCGGCACGAGCTCGACCTCATCCGCACCATGAAATACGCCCCATACTTTCTGACGGTGTTTTCGATCGTGCGCTTTGCCCGGAGCCAGGGCATTCTCTGTCAGGGCAGGGGATCGGCCGCCAACAGCGCCGTCTGCTATATTCTCGGCATCACATCGATCGATCCCTCGACCAATGATCTCCTCTTCGAGCGTTTCGTCAGCCAGGAACGCGACGAGCCGCCTGATATCGATGTCGACTTCGAGCATGAACGGCGCGAGGAGGTCATACAGTGGATCTACAAGACCTATACCAAGGACAAGGCGGCACTCTGCGCTACCGTCACCCGTTATCGGGCCAAGGGCGCAATCCGCGATGTCGGTAAGGCGCTTGGCCTGCCGGAGGATGTCATCAAAGCGCTATCGTCAGGCATGTGGTCCTGGTCGGAAGAAGTTCCCGACCGAAACATCAGGGAACTCAATCTCAATCCCGAGGACCGGCGTCTGGCGCTCACTCTGAAACTCGCGCGGCAGCTGATGGGTGCGCCTCGGCATCTGGGGCAGCACCCCGGCGGTTTTGTCCTCACCCATGACCGGCTGGACGATCTCGTGCCGATCGAGCCGGCGACGATGAAGGACCGGCAGATCATCGAATGGGACAAGGACGATGTCGAGGCTCTGAAATTCATGAAGGTGGATGTCTTGGCGCTCGGGATGTTGACCTGCATGGCAAAGGCATTCGATCTCATTCGCGAGCACAAGGGCGATGATCTCGATCTGTCGAAAATAAAGCAGGAGGACGCGGCGACCTATGCAATGATCCGCAAGGCTGACACGCTCGGCACCTTCCAGATCGAAAGCCGGGCGCAAATGGCGATGCTGCCGCGCCTGAAACCACGCACTTTCTATGATCTCGTCGTCCAGGTGGCGATCGTCCGCCCCGGTCCAATCCAGGGTGACATGGTGCATCCCTATCTTCGTCGCCGCGAGGGCAAGGAGGACGTCGTCTATCCGACGCCGGAGCTGGAGGCGGTGCTCGGCAAAACCTTGGGCGTGCCGTTGTTTCAGGAGAGCGCCATGCGGGTGGCGATGGTCTGTGCTGGTTTTACCGGCGGTGAGGCCGACCAGCTCAGAAAGAGCATGGCCACCTTCAAATTCACCGGCGGCGTCTCACGGTTCAAGGACAAGCTGGTTTCGGGGATGGTGAAGAATGGCTATTCACCAGAGTTTGCCGAAAAGACCTTTTCGCAGCTGGAAGGCTTTGGCTCATACGGGTTTCCCGAAAGTCACGCGGCCTCCTTTGCGCTGATCGCCTATGCCTCGAACTACATCAAGTGCCATTACCCGGATGTGTTTTGCGCCGCCCTTTTGAACAGTCAGCCGATGGGCTTTTATGCGCCAGCCCAGATCGTTGGCGACGCGATCAAGCATGGCGTTCAGGTGAGGCCGGTCTGCGTCAACCGCTCGCGCTGGGACTGCACGTTGGAAAGGATCGGAAGCAGCGATCGTCATGCTGTGCGGCTGGGTTTCCGGCAGGTGAAGGGATTGGCGGTTGCGGAGGCGGCGCGGATAGTCGCGGCGCGCATGGACAGCCCCTTTGCCTCAGTCGATGACATGTGGCGCCGGTCGAGTGTTCCGACCGAAGCGCTTGTCCAACTGGCAGAGGCCGATGCATTCCTGCCATCGCTCAAGCTCGAGAGGCGCGATGCCCTCTGGGCGATCAAGGCGTTGCGCGACGAGCCGTTACCGTTGTTTGCTGTCGCGACTGAGCGCGAAATGGCAGCGATTGCAGAGCAGCAGGAGCCGGAGGTAGCGCTTCGGCAGATGACGGACGGGCACAACGTCATCGAGGATTACAGCCACACCGGATTGACGCTGCGGCAACATCCGGTCGCCTTCCTGCGCGAGGACCTTTCGGCACGAAATATCATCACCTGCGCAGAGGCAATGAGCGCGCGGGACGGCCGGTGGGTTTATACCGCCGGTCTCGTGCTTGTCCGACAGAAGCCGGGATCAGCCAAAGGCGTCATGTTCATCACCATCGAGGACGAGACCGGGCCCGCCAATGTCGTAGTATGGCCTTCGCTGTTCGAGAAGCGCCGGCGCGTGGTGTTGGGATCTTCGATGATGGCGATCAATGGGCGTATCCAGCGAGAAGGGGAGGTCGTGCACCTCGTCGCACAGCAGCTGTTCGATCTGTCGGGGGACCTTGTCGGGCTAGCTGACCGGGATACTGAGTTCAGACTGCCGTCCGGACGAGGCGATGAATTTGCCCATGGTGGCGTTGGGCCGGATTCTCGGGATGGGCCAAAGCCGGTCGTCCCGCGGGACCTGTTCACGCCGGACCTTCATATCGATACGCTGAAGGTGAAGGCCCGGAATTTTCACTAAAATGCTCAAGCCGAGCGTGCGGAAGGGGCATACACCTCCAAACCGCATTAATCCTCAAGCGTGGAAATTTGCAGGGTGTCGGCGGCAATAGCTTTCGGTGTTGCTTTCGGAAACGGGTGAGTTGGATCGGGAAGCGATGCGAGGCGCGCCTCTGTATCCTGCGTGACATGAAAGCGAAGGCCTGAGACTGGCCCGACGCCATACCGGGCAAAGTACGGCCTTATGAGGTTGTAGCCGCGCTGGTCGCCTGATTGAAAGTGACGAAAGATCCAGTAGGCGATCAAATCCGCCATCTGAATCAGGCGCGATGCCTTGGAATCCAGGAAAAGCGGGACTTCGGCAAAGTTACGAAGTTGCCCGTTGGCATGCCCCACGTGCTTGAACACATGAGACAGGGTTTGAATTTTCTCCTCGTAATTGCTTTTGTCGAGGATGACCAAGCCGCGTTGGGGGTTCTTTTTCTTATAGAGTGTCTTCAGATATCCATCGAAACACGAAGCCACTTCCTCGAAACTCCGAGCCAAAATGTCGTTGGGAGAAAAGAGCTTCTTTTCGATGACACAAGCGTAGACCTTCAACTGCAGCTGCTTGTCGGCCAGTAGCGACAAGATGTCGACGACGGCTTGAACTCTCTCGTTCGGAGGCACCCCTTTCCAGGTACCGTTGCCCGAGCGCATTGGGTTTCCATGGAACTCTATTTCTCGAGGATTGGTCGAGCTGAAGCGCGCCGCTACAGGATCTATCTGGGCTTCCAGCCAATGCGTTTGGCGCTCGAAGATGCTAAACCCGGCAAGGACAAAGAAGTCGGAGCTTGGATCATGCGAGTGACCAGACTCGTCGAGATATAGTAGATGCAACGAATCCCCCTGAAACGAAAAAGCGGACCGCATGCGGTCCGCTCCAATTCGGTAAGCCGAGTGAAACAATCGTTCAACACACCGACGGATCAGCGCTCTCGACTATGACCAATATATATCGGTTGCGTGTCGGCTTTTCAAGGGGCGGCTCCGCATGGCTCGCATTCGCCAACGTCCAGCGCTTCACGTCGTATGTGGCCCGTATCCAGCAGTTGTGGGCACGGACTTTGACCTGGTGACTGGAGCGAAAAGAAGACAGCATAAGGTATCGAGAAACGCGACAAGGTCCGCATCAGTATGATCATTGTTGGTCGGAGGCGTCTATTGAAGCGTCCCAATCCCGCTCTTGATGGATGGCTTCCTGATCCGGCCCCGGATCTCCGTCGATCAACCCGCTGACGGGGTCCGCTAGCAAGCTGCGGCCGCTTTGGCTGCGCCTTCGCGGTGATCGCGACCGGTTCCGGACACTGACGGGAGCCATCGAGCGGGGAATGGCCCGCTCCAAAGATGGAGCCTCAGATGCACACCGATCTTTCCCTCGCGCAGAACCACGCCTTTCAGCTCGCCCGCACCCTGATGGTTCCAGTCACGCTGTTCAGGTCCGGCGACGAGTTCGGCGTTCTGCCGAGCGACGAACTCGATGACGAAGACGATCTGGAGATCGTGCATGAATTCCATCCCTGGCCGGCTCATTGAGCCGGCATTTTCCTCTCCGAGGTGCCGCTTGCGAGCGGCAGGCGGCAAGGGAAGCTTCGCCGCGCCTTGGCACCGACGGTAGGTGCCAAGCTGCAGATCAGCAGATTGCCATCCGCGCCCTTGCCCCTTTGCTCTTCGCGGACTGCCGGAAACGGTCCCGCAAATTGCGGGAGACATGAATCTGGAGAGAAGGGCGGACGCGAAAGCGCCGGGAAAATAATGAAGAAACAGAAGCTGGAAGAACTTCGGGACCGTGTCCTGTGCGCAGCCTTGTTGGAACAGGCTGGCTTTGCCATCGACGTCAAGGAAAGCACCCGCAAGGCATTAAAATACCGGCGCGGTGCGGAAATTGTCATCGTCATCCATGGAGGAAGGGGATGGTTCGATCCGCTGTCCGACGCGAAAGGAGATATCTTCGGTCTTGCGGAGTATCTGGACGGCATCACTTTTGTCGAGGCGCTCGACCGGGTTGCCGAGCTGATCGGCGTCATCGCCAGGAGTCCTGCCTGGTCTCGCCCGGCCGGGAAGCCCGCGCATAGCAGTTCCGCCTCGGAACGGTGGACCAAACGACGTCGCCCGTGGCAAGGGTCGATGACCTGGCGCTATCTGCGCACCGAGCGCTGCCTCCCTGTAACGATCATCCAGGAGGCCATCCGCAGTGATGGTCTCCGGGAAGGCCCTTACGGCAGCATGTGGGCTGCGCATGTCAATGACGAAGGCGGCGTCACTGGCTGGGAGGAGCGAGGCCCGGAGTGGCGCGCATTTTCAACGGGCGGATCGAAAGTGCTGTTTCGCCTTGGTTCCTCCGACGCCCTGCGTCTTTGCGTCACCGAGGCGGCGATCGACGCCATGAGCCTTGCGGCATTCGAGGGACTTCGTGAGGGCAGCCTCTACCTCAGCACCGGCGGTGGATGGTCGCCGGCGACGGACGCCGCGGTCCGCAAACTCGCCGCACGTCCTGGTGTTGTTCTGGTCGCGGCGACCGACGCCAATAGTCAGGGTGAGATCTTTGCCGGCCGGCTTCGTGACATTGCCGATGAGGTCGGCTGCGACTGGTTGCGAATGACGCCGCCGGCCGAGGACTGGAATGACGCACTGAAAGCGCGAGAAGAAGAAAAGAAGGAAAGGACAGTGAGGGCAGGAAGAGGAGGCCTGCCGCATGCCCGCCGGCCGCATCAAGGGTGAAGCTTCGCCCGGCTGTGCCGGCCCTTGACCCGTCCGGACGGAGAGGCGGCGTGAGGGGAGGGGTCATGAAGGACTGAAGAGGATGGTGAGCCGGCACGGCTGCACCGCAATTCGGTTCGGACAGGGCCAAAGGAGCCGTCAGTGAACACCTCTTCCCAAATCCGTAAAGTCTACCAGGGCACCGCCGACCGCCATCAGATGTTCCGGTTGTTCGATCGGCATGCACAGCGCCCACATCGTTTCGAGGATGACGCAACCGCGCTTTATGCCGGCGAATGGTTCGAAATCACCGAGCGTGAACACGACTACATGTTCGAGATCCTGCCGCCGCTGTGGATTCGGGGCTCGATGTTCGCAATGCGCGAATTCCTGACCGGGCCTGTCACATCAGTGTTCTTCGCGCTGCGGATCGACGGGGTCATTCGTTTCTTCCATGGATATTGTGATCTCTCCAACGATCGGTCGGTGGAACACATGCGGCTGGCGATTATCGAGCGGGAAACGCGCCCGGTGAGAGCGATGACGCGGCGAGAGCGTCTCGAGCACATCTGGAGCGCCACGGCGGACGCCTATCGCGGCTACTCCGATCAAACCTCCCCGCAATATCTGCCGGATCAGCGCGTCATCAGTCTCTATACCAAAGCTCGATCTGCCAAGTTGAAGCTGCTCGACGGCCTGACCGACGATGAGATCGCCAGCAAACTGCCTGTCCAACTGCGCCATCTGCCCGATGCGGCAGCCGCAGCGTGAGGAGATGGGTGCGATGCTTTCCTTTCCGATTGGATCCGTGCGGGCGGTGATCGCTCGCGGTCGCGCCGATGCGGAAGCCAACGGCGGTTATCGCAATCCCCACTACGGCCTTGATCCCGGTCGCGACGAACAGCCGGGCGTCTGGTTGGTCGGCGATCACGGTGTCTACCTGTGCTCGAACGGCAAATTGCCGGACGGCGAAAGCCCTTCGTCGCTTATGCGCTCGAATGCGATCCCCGCACGAACGACGACTGGTTCGAGGTCAAGCGCAGGACGTTCGGGGGAGACGACGGCGTCGAATTCATCGACGCCGCGCAACTGGAGGCCATGATCTCTGCCTGCCCAAATGCCCGGCATCTTGGCATCAGCTTTCAACCGGACTCGATGGAGCTCTTCATCATCGAGTGGTCGTAACGTCCCGGCTCGCAGCGGGATCTTCAACATCAATCAGCGTCCGTTTGCCGCCAATCGTCCTGGCGGAACGATGACGCGCGCTTTTACAAGGAGATTTTATCATGAGCAACGATCCCTTCACGCTCGACATGTTTGGCAATACCGCACTCTCGTCCGGCCTCGGGCTCGGCGTCACCGCCTTCGGCAGCTTCTCGCCTGACGCCGCCAATGATGACGATCCGGATCCCTTGCCACCGGCGCTAGCGCCTGCTCTGCCAATTACAGCTCCTGCCCGGCGCGCCGGCCTTCGGGCAAACTTCTATCTCGAGGGTAACCGCGGCTTGCCTTCGTCCTGGAAGGATCGTGCCCGCGCCAATGTCGCGGCGATCCTCGTTGCCAATAACATCTCCAGGCAAGACCGGCCGGCGACGCCAAAGGAGCAGGCGCAGTTGATCCGCTTTACCGGCTTTGGCGCAAGCGAATTGTCCAACGGCATGTTCCGCCGTCCTGGCGAGGTTGATTTCCGGCAGGGCTGGGATGATCTCGGCGCCTCGCTGGAAACCGCCGTCTCTGAAGCCGACTATGCGTCGCTCGCTCGTTGCACCCAATATGCCCATTTTACCCCCGAGTTCATCATCCGGGCGATCTGGGCAGGCATCCAAAGGCTTGGTTGGCGCGGCGGGCGCGTGCTGGAACCGGGCATCGGCACAGGCCTGTTCCCGGCCCTGATGCCGGAGCCCTACCGCGACGCTACCTATGTCACCGGGATCGAACTCGACCCCGTCACCACGCGTATCGTCGGTCTGCTGCAGCCGAAGGCCCGGATCATCAATGGTGACTTCGCTCGCACCGATCTGGCGCCGATCTACGATCTCGCCATCGGCAACCCGCCCTTTTCCGATCGCACCATCCGCTCGGACCGCGCCTATCGGTCGCTCGGCCTCCGCTTGCATGACTATTTCATCGCACGCTCCATCGATCTCTTGAAGCCGGGCGCGCTCGCCGCTTTCGTCACCTCACATGGCACGATGGACAAGGCGGATGCGACAGCGCGGGAGCATATTGCCAAATCCGCCGACCTGATCGCGGCGATCCGGCTGCCCGAGGGCAGCTTTCGCCGCGACGCCGGCACGGATGTTGTCGTCGACATCCTGTTCTTCCGCAAGCGGAAGGCCGGTGAGCCGGAAGGCAATCAGTTGTGGCTCGATGTCGATGAGATCAGGCCGGCTGCAGACAATGAAGGCGCCATCCGCGTCAATCGTTGGTTCGCCCGGCATCCCGACTTCGTGCTTGGTCGCCACGCGCTGACGTCGGGACCATTTGGCGAGACCTATACCTGCTTGCCGCGCGCCAGCGAGGATCTCGAAAGCGCCCTCACCGCTACCATCGACCTCCTGCCGGCCGACCTCTATGACGGCCAGCCCACGCCCATCGATATCGATCTGGAGGACGAGCTCGGAGAGATCGTCGATCTGCAGCCGAAGGACAGTTTTGTCCGCGAGGGCAGTTTCTTCTTCGACCGGTCGAAGGGATTGATGCAGATGCTGGATGGCGCGGCAGTACCCGTGGCGGTCCGAAAGGGCCGCTCCGGCGACGGGGTCTCAAAGAAGCATATCCGGATCATTTTGAAACTGATCCCGATCCGCGACGCCGTGCGCGAGGTTCTGGAGGCGCAGGAAACCGGCCGGCCCTGGCGCGAGCTTCAGGTTCGCCTGCGCATCGCCTGGTCGAGCTTCGTACGCGACTTCGGACCGATCAACCACACGACCGTCTCCATCCAGGAGGACCCGGAGACCGGCGAGGTGAAAGAGACCCATCGCCAGCCGAACCTCGCGCCCTTCCGCGACGACCCTGATTGCTGGCTGGTGGCGTCGATCGAGGACTATGATCTGGAGACCGACACGGCGAAGCCAGGTCCGATATTCGCTACCCGTGTGATCGCTCCGCCGATGTCGCCTGTCATCACCAGTGCGGCTGATGCGCTGGCGGTCGTACTCAATGAACGCGGTCATGTCGATCTCGATCATATCGCCGAACTGCTGCATCTCGACGTCTCCACCGTTATTGCCGATCTCGCCGACGAGGTGTTTCGCGACCCGACTGACGGATCCTGGCAGACGGCCGATGCCTATCTCTCCGGGGCGGTCCGCACCAAGCTGGCCGCTGCGCAGGCCGCAGCCGAGCTCGATCCGGCCTACGAGCGCAATGTACGGGCGCTTCAGGATGTTCAGCCGGCCGACCTTCGACCCTCCGACATCACCGCTCGTCTCGGCGCACCGTGGATTCCGGCCGCCGATGTCGTCGCCTTCATCAAGGAGAAGATGGAAGCAGATATCTGCATCCACCATATGACTGAGCTTGGATCCTGGACAGTGGAGGCGCGTCAACTCGGCTACAGTGCTGCTGGTACGTCCGAATGGGGCACGAGCCGGCGCCATGCCGGTGATCTCCTTGCCGATGCGTTGAACAGCCGGGTCCCGCAGATCTTCGACGTCTTCAAGGATGCCGATGGCGAGCGCCGGGTGCTCAATGTCGTCGACACCGAAGCCGCCCGTGACAAGCTGCAGAGGATCAAGCAAGCCTTCCAGGACTGGGTCTGGACCGATCCGGATCGCACCGACCGGCTGGCGCGGGATTACAACGACCGCTTCAACAATATCGCGCCACGCAAATTCGACGGATCTCATCTCAAACTGCCCGGCGCCTCAGGCGCCTTTGTTCTTTATGGGCACCAGAAACGCGGCATCTGGCGGATCATCGCCGATGGCTCGACCTATCTTGCCCATGCAGTCGGCGCCGGCAAGACGATGACCATGGCGGCCGCCATCATGGAACAGCGCCGTCTCGGTCTGATCGCCAAGGCCATGCTCGTCGTACCCGGCCATTGCCTGGCGCAGGCGGCCCGTGAGTTTCTGGCGCTCTACCCGAATGCCCGCATTCTCGTCGCCGACGAGACGAACTTCACCAAGGACAAGCGTGCCCGTTTCCTGTCACGCGCAGCGACCGCCACCTGGGACGCGATCATCATCACCCATTCCGCTTTCCGCTTCATCGCCGTGCCCTCGGCCTTCGAACAGGAAATGATCCAGGACGAGTTGCAGCTCTACGAGGATCTGCTGACTAAGGTTGATAGCCAGGACCGCGTCTCGCGCAAGCGCCTCGAGCGGCTGAAGGAAGGATTGCAGGAGCGGCTTGAAGGTCTGGCCACCCGCAAGGACGATCTGCTGACGATATCCGAGATAGGCGTCGACCAGATCGTCGTCGATGAGGCGCAAGAATTCCGCAAACTCTCCTTCGCCACCAACATGTCGACTCTCAAGGGTATCGATCCGAACGGCTCGCAACGCGCCTGGGATCTTTATGTCAAATCCCGCTATATCGAAACGAAGAACCCCGGCCGCGCTCTGGTTCTCGCATCAGGCACGCCGATCACCAACACGCTCGGCGAGATGTTCTCGATCCAGCGCCTGCTCGGTCACGCGGCTCTGTCAGAGCGCGGGCTGCATGAATTTGATGCCTGGGCCTCCTGCTTCGGCGATACGGCGACGGAATTGGAGATCCAGCCGTCCGGCAAATACAAGCCGGTGAGCCGCTTCGCCTCCTTCGTCAACGTGCCCGAGCTGATCGCCATGTTCCGTTCGTTTGCGGATGTCGTGATGCCGGAGGATCTGTGGCAATACGTCAAGGTCCCCAACATCTCGACCGGCCGTCGGCAGATCCTGACCGCTAAGCCCACCGCGCTGTTCAAGACCTATCAGCAGATGCTCGACGGGCGCATCAAGGCGATCGAGCAGCGTGAGGGACCGGCCAAGCCGGGTGACGATATTCTCCTCTCCGTCATCACCGACGGCCGCCACGCGGCGATCGACCTGCGCTTCGTTATACCGGGGACTGAGAACGAGGAGGACAACAAGCTCAATTTGCTCATCCGCAATGCCTACCGGATCTGGAGGGCAACGGGCGAGGCCGTCTATCGGCGCCCCGATGGCAAGGACTTCGAGTTGCCGGGCGCCGCGCAGATGATCTTTTCCGATCTCGGCACGATCAATGTCGAAAAGTCCCGTGGGTTCTCGGCCTATCGCTTCATTCGCGACGAGCTGATCCGGCTCGGCGTGCCAGCGTCGCAGATCGCCTTCATGCAGGATTACAAGAAGACCGAGGCGAAGCAGCGGCTGTTCGGCGATGTCAGGGCCGGCAAGGTCCGATTCCTGATCGGTTCGTCGGAGACGATGGGCACGGGTGTCAACGCCCAGCTTCGGCTCAAAGCCCTTCATCATCTCGACGTGCCCTGGCTGCCCTCGCAAATCGAGCAGAGGGAGGGCCGGATCGTGCGTCAGGGCAACCAGCATGATGAGGTCGATATCTTTGCTTATGCGACAGAAGGCTCGCTCGACGCGTCGATGTGGCAGAACAACGAGCGAAAGGCCCGGTTCATCGCCGCCGCCCTCTCCGGTGATACCTCTATCCGGCGATTGGAAGACGTCGGTGAGGGCGCCGCCAACCAATTCGCCATGGCGAAGGCCATCGCGTCAGGTGATGAGCGCCTTATGCATAAGGCTGGCCTGGAAGCCGACATTGCGCGGCTCGAACGATTGCGTGCCGCCCACGAAGACGACCAGTACGCCGTCCGTCGGCAGATGCGCGATGCCGAGCGTGAGATCGAGGTCTCGACCCGCCGCATAGGTGAGATCGGCCAGGACATTGCACGTCTCCGGCCGACCGGCGGCGATGCCTTTAAGATGATGGTGCTTGGACAAGAATATACCGAGCGCAAGGAAGCTGGCCGGGCGTTGATGAAAGAGATCCTCACGCTTCTGCAATTGCAGCAAGAAGGCGAGCTGCATTTGGCAACCATCGGCGGGTTCGATCTCATTTATGAGGGCGAGCACTTCGGCAAGGGCGATGGCTACCGCTATGAAACATTGCTCCAACGCACAGGCGCAGAATATGAGGTCGACCTCGCCATCACGGTGACGCCGCTTGGCGCTATCTCGCGGCTTGAGCACGCGCTCGGCGGCTACGACGAGGAACTGTACCAGTATCGCCGGCGGCTTGAAGATGCCGAGCGACGATTGGTTTCCTACCGTTCCCGAGACGGAGGCGCTTTCGCGTTCGCAGACGACCTGAAGGAAAAGCGGCTGACGCTGCGGGCAATCGAAGCTCAATTGGCGGCAGACCAAGAAAGTGAGACCGTCGCGGCAGCTGCATAGCTGCGTTGCACAATAAATGTTTTCCAGCTGGTCAAAATTCGGGCATAACGCCTCCAGCTGATGCACATGACGGTCACCTCCCAGTTCCGTCGCAGCAGCTGTTCCCCTCTGGAGGTTTTAGATCTCCACACTTCAGGGACCGCGGCTTTTGCTGGCGGCCCTTTTTTTATTCTTCATTCGCCTCATCGGATGATCCCGCGAGACCTGTGCCGAGAGGGCATTTGCCCAGCTAACTCAGCAATTACCGTTGCGAACTCCAAGTCAGGAAGGTCTCCGGTTTGGGGCCTTCCATCCGCGCCTTCTCGATCAGCGGTCTGAGGGTGTCTTTGACGAAGTCTTCCATTGTCGTGGGCAGCACCGGGCGATCATCGCGGAACTTGACCCGCCCATCGTTCAGAGCCGCCGCCGTGTTCTTGTCATAGACCCACCGATCGAGCGTTCCGAACCTCTCCCGGAATACCAATTCGACCTCATGATCGCTAGGATCGACGAAGCGATAGTCCACCTCTTGACCGAGTACCCGGCCGACGATCGCGGCGATCTCGGGCATCGTGTAATCAATGCCCAGTTGCTTTACCGTCCGGTGCTGGTCACTCGGCGTGTCGAACTCTTTTGCCGCAAAATCCGCGAGGTCCTGAATGGAAACCCAGGGCGCTTTGACATCGGGAGCAAGCGTGAAACCGATCCTATCGTATTGCGCGATCGCGTCCGCCCACCTGGACAGGTCCTCCATGAACCAGCCACCCTGCAGATGCACAAGCTTGATGTCGCGTAACCGGTTGAGGAACTGATCCAGGATATGGAAGCCCTGGAAATGGCCGGTGTTTCCACCGATCTCGGACCCCATTGCGGTCAGGCTCACGGCAAGTTTCACGGGGGAATCCCGAAGTGCGTCGAAAAACCGGAGCGCTACCGCAGGATAGTGCCCATGAAAATCTTCCGCGGCCCAAAGGGTTTTGACCATGAGAAACACAGCGTCGGCGTCTTCGAAGAACCTGGAAAGCTCACCATCCCCTTCGTCGAAGCTACCCAAGAACGGTTCCGCGCCTTTCGCGACAAGCGCGTCGAGAGCAGGCCCTCCTCTCGAAAGAACTTTGACGGAATGGCCTTTGGCCAAGAGGTTCTCTGTAAGTTTGGCGCCGATCCTGCCGGTCGCGCCAACCACGGCAATGCGCATGGTCATATCTCCTAAAGTTTGGTGAGCCGATTTTTAACGGATTGCTTGTCGGGCAAAAGTGGAGATAATGCCATATGATCTCGAAATCGGGCCAACCTTCGGATAAGCCACTGTGCAGTACCGCTATCGATCTGAGCCTATCGCAGGGCCCGGCGATGGCGTTCAGGGTGGACTTCGCCGACTATGAAGCCGAGGGGGTGGAGCATCAGCACCCGCAGGGTCAGCTGATCCTGGCGCTGCATGGCGCGGTGACCTGCACAGCGGAAAGTGGGATGTGGGTCGTTCCACCCGACTGCGGAGTTTGGGTACCCGGCGGCGTTCCTCACAGCAATCAGGTCACACCCAATGCTCGTCTGACATACCTGTTTGTCGAGCCCGGCGCGGCCGCACTTCCGGCTGAATGCTGCACTCTTTCGGTATCGCCAATGCTTCGGGAGATGATCCACCGAGTGGCGGACCTGTCAGAAAGCGGCGCGCGCGACGCTCATGTCGATCGGCTCGTGCGGGTCATGCTCGATGAACTCGCGTTGATGCCGCGTGAGAGGTTGGAACTGCCCGTGTCCACTCATCCAAAGATCGCCTCGATCGCAGCGGCGCTCCTGGCAAATCCGAGCGACCGCCGAACCCTCGGCCAATGGGCTGAGCATGTCGCCGTCAGTGAGCGAACATTAAAACGACTTATGGTCGAGCAAACAGGATTAAGTTTCGGCCGTTGGCGGCGCCAGCTGCATCTGGTCATCGCGCTGCGGGAACTGGCCGGCGGCGCAACAGTCCAGCAGGTGGCAGGTGACTTGGGATACGAATCCACGACGGCCTTCATCGTCATGTTCAAGAAGGTGCTTGGCACCACGCCATCGCGTTACTTTGCCGATCGGCTTTTGATCGCTGAACGCGCGTCAGGCTCAATCAATCAGCCCTCATCCATGATCTCGACTTGAAATTGCTCTTCGCCGATAATATCTGACCATCACTTCCCGATGAGACGATATCCTGCTCGCTGCAATCGCAGCGGCGTTTGATGTTGTCTCGGGATCCAAAAGAAGGCGCTCCCCTCACGGGTCGAGCGCCTTTTTTGTTTCGGAGGCGACCGCAAACATGGTCCTGCACTTGACCGAAGCCGCTTTGCAGACGAGACCTCAATCAAAATACTCCGTGGGAACTTATGCCATTTTTTCTCGTAACGCAGACATCGCTGGTCGAAGCTCAAGATGAGCAGGAGGCCGCTCAAAAGGGCATCGACCGCCTCCGCTCCGGAGGACAGGTCACCGTCGCGGTCAAATCGGATGAAACAACGATCACGCACGTTGTGGTCGCCGCAGTGGCCGAAGAGCCTCTGCCGGTCTCGCCATCCGAGGCCGCCGATCCACCGCCTGCTGCTGTTTTTATCCCGGAAGCTGCCTTAGCTGCACCGGAAAGCAGGAAACTGATCTTGAAGCGTATGCTCGCCGATGGTCTGGCCCTTCTGGGGCTGCGAGCCTAGTCCCGTCCTCCAAGCTGCCGACAGAATTTATCGTCTTCGGGCGCCGGCTCGAACCGAGAAGAGAGGATTTAAAAAGAAAAGCAGGAAGGTGAACCGGTCGCAGATCGGTCCTCCTGCCGACGCTATCGCTCAACCGCCGCCTGCGTCATCCCGGCTGGTTGTCCTTCGCAGGGCTGTTAGCCCCGCTCGTCCTGCACAGCAGGAATGCTCGGCCGCAGTTGCGGCAGTCCGGCCGCTCGGCGGTCCGGGAGGTGTCTTCGAAAAAAATGAAGACAGGAAGGGCCGGCAAGGTGCTGGTCCGGAACCTCCAGACAAGGACAAATCCCATGCAGATCATGAAGGTTGACCCGCGTGCACTGAAGGAAAATCCCGACCGGATGCGCCAGTCGAAATCCTCGCCGCAGGCCGATGCGTTGATGTTGGCGACGATTAAGGCCGTCGGCATCGTCCAGCCACCGGTGGTCGCACCCGAAACCGATGGCGGAAATGGCTATATCATCGACGCCGGCCATCGCCGCGTACGCCTCGCCATCGCCGCCGGCCTGGAAGAAATCGAAATCCTCGTCGTGGATGCTGCCAACGACAACGGCGCCATGCGCTCGATGGTCGAGAACTCTGTTCGCGAGCCGCTCAACCCCGTGGATCAGTGGCGCGGCATCGAACGTCTCGTTGCTCTCGGCTGGACCGAGGAGGCGATTGCGGTCGCTCTCGCGCTTCCCGTCCGCCAGATCCGAAAGCTGCGACTGCTTGCCAACGTCCTGCCGGCCATGCTCGAACAGATGGCGCTGGGCGACATGCCGTCAGAGCAGCAGTTGCGGATCATTGCCGCCGCCGGTCAGGTGGACCAGAAGGAGGTCTGGAAGGCGCATAAGCCGAAGAAGGGCGACACCGCTCCGTGGTGGCAGATCGCCAATGCGCTGACCAAGAAGCGCATGTATGCCAGGGACGCAAGCTTTGGTGACGACCTGGCGCAGGCCTACGGTATCGAGTGGGTCGAAGACCTCTTCGCGCCAGCCGACCAGGACGGTCGCTACACGACCAATGTCGAAGGCTTTCTCGGCGCCCAGCATGAGTGGATGACCGCCAACCTTCCCAAGCGTGGTGCCATCGTCGAGGTCAACAGCTGGGGCCAGCCGGAGCTGCCGAAGAAGGCGTCTCAGGTCTACGGCAAGCCGTCCAAGTCCGACCACACGGCACTCTATCTCGATCGTGATGGCAAGGTGCAGACCGTGCATTACCGCATGCCCGAGGCGGCAAAACCGAAGGGCGCTGGAGCAGGCGAATCCGCCGCGAGCAACGATGACGGCGATGCGATCGCCTCGCCGAAGGCTCGCCCCCACGTGACCCAGAAGGGCCACGACATGATCGGCGATTTTCGCACCGACGCGCTCCATGATGCTCTCGGCCGCGCGCCGATCGAGGACGACATGCTGATGGCGCTGCTGGTGCTGGCCTTTGCCGGGCAGAATGTCCGTGTCGACTCAGGTGCAGATGGGACCTTCTACGGGGGCAAGCGCTTCTCACGCCATGCCGCCTCCCTATTCGATGAGCATGGGAAGCTCGCCTTCGATCAGGAAACGCTTCGCGTCTCCGTTCGCTCGGTGCTGATCGACGTCCTGTCGTGCCGCCGGGGCATGTCGAACAGTGGCATGGTGTCCCGTATTGCGGGTGAGGCAATCGGCGCCGACGCGTTCTTGCCGAACATGGGCTCGGAGGAGTTCCTTTTGTGCCTGTCGCGCCAGGCGCTGGAAGCATCGTGCGCCGAGGCGTCCCTGCAGCTGCGGCCAAAGGTTCGTGAGACCCGCGCAGCGCTCGTCGAGCATTTCGCGAGTGAGCATTTCGTTCATGAGTCTGCACGCTTTGCGCCGACAGCCGACGAGTTGCTCGACTGGATCCGGGCAAGCTCTCCCACCGATACCATCGGCACGGCCCCGCATGATGACGAAGGCGATCGTGTTGACGACCCCGCCGAGGATCAGGAACGGCAAATCGATGAGGCTGCGGATCAGAACGATCTGCAGGATCCGGATCTGTCTGACGACGAAGAGCACGACGATGACTTCGATCAGAGGGCTGCAGCATGACCGCCTGCCGGTCGAAGATGGCAGAACCCACCCCCGATTTTCGGGGGTGGCGTTTACCACCAGGGCGGACGGCTTCGTCGTCAATCTCGCGCAACACGCTGAAAATGACTGGCCATCCTTCTTCATCGGCTGCCGAAGCCCGGGGATGTGACATGATCGACATCCGCGCTTCGAAACCGCTGGCGAAAGCAATTGGCGCCCGGCGAGAGACCCAGCGGCATCTGGAATGCCTGACCCGGCAGATTATGGCGCGCGCGAGTAGGCAGGCGACGACAGTGAACGTCCAGAGCCGGACGCGTCGAAGATCCGGCCCTCGTACTTACTATCGGGAGCTCATTGAACGCATCACCTTCGAGTGCTGGGTCGAGCTCGACATGATAACCTGCAGGCACGCGATGCAAGAGCAGGTCATCAGTGAACTCCAGCATTGCGACGATGCGCCTATGCATCATCCGGCGACATAGGCGGACCCGAAACGAAGGCGCTGATGCGGAACTTGCCTAACTTCGATGTCGGCGGGATGGCGGGCATGGCCATAAACCGTTCCTTGCCCCTCGAGACAGAAATCCGGCCCGTGCCGGACTGCCCTTCTTGTTCGCTGCGGTCTGAACCGGCGGCCGGTCGTTTCAAGGCCGCTGTCGCGCCGTGTGGCGGCCGACCCAGCCTCCCTGCGCGAGAGCAGGCTCGCGGTCTGCTCAGGTCAGAACCTGCTGGCCCGCAAACCTGCCCTGCTTGCTCAGCCGGATCGGACCTGTGAAGCCGCCCGTCCTTTGCCGGTTCTGGTCGTCCGCATCGAAGGGCAGACCGGCACGGGCCGGAACCGCTTCGGCAGCCAAGGAAGGAACAGTTTATGGCCAAGCCCGCAACTCCCAACCGCTCCAACGCACGGATATCGCAACTCCGCAAAGGAGCCACCCTCGAAATGGTGCGCCTCACATGCCCAGACGCCACCCAGGCGCTTAAGATCGCCGAAAGCTTTGGCACCACGGTCGTCGACAGCGATGGCATCCGCAGCCTGCATGAGCGGCTGATCGTCGAGACCGCCGACAGCCTGTCCGAAGGCCTGGGCGAGAGGGCCATGCAGATCCATCTGCAGCGCATCGTCGGGGCCTTCGTCGGATCGGCGCACGGCGCCGGCCAGTTTTACTCGCGCGCCGTTACCGAAGCACGCGACGCAACCGCCAAGGCATCCAACGATGCCCGCGATGAGGATCTCGACGGTCCGGTCGGCTATGACAGCGGCGCTCAGCGCAAGCGGGAATTTGCGGCTGACATGGGTATCCAGTCCCATGCGCTGCGCATGGCCGCAGAAGGCGCGGTGGCGGCCTATGAACAGGTCGTCGGCGAGACCTGGAAACCATTCGACCGGCCGGTCGAAAACCCGGGCGCATCGCTCGACCGCAAAGCGGCCGAGGTTCAGATGGCTGCATTCGGATGACACCCTCGGCGGTCCCACCCCGCCTTCTTTTTCTGATCCGAGGCCGGCGCTACGCCGGCCTTTTCTCATGTCGAAAAGGAAAACTGGCGACGCTCGATCGCGGCCCGTCCCGCTCGGCTGTCCTGCAGGAGCCGGGTGCCCATGCAACGGCTTCGCCGTCCTCCACGGTGTTGCGGCCTTCGGTGCCTGGTCACACCATTGGCCCCTGACTTCGGACCTCCGTGACGGACCGCGATCGGCGCGGTCCTAAGAAAAGGAGAGAGAAGTCATGGCAAAGAAATCAGAATTGGACCGTGCGGACATCTACACGCGCATCACCGATCGGATCGTCGAGGAACTCGAACAAGGAGTGCGGCCCTGGATGAAGCCGTGGAGCGCCGCCAACACGCATAGCCGCATCAGTCGGCCCGTGCGCCACAACGGCCTTCCCTATTCGGGCATGAATGTGCTCCTCCTATGGTCGGAGCAGATGTCACGCGGCTTCACCTCCTCGATGTGGATGACGTTCAAGCAATCCCTCGAATTAGGTGGGGCGGTGCGCAAGGGGGAGAGCGGGTCGACCGTTGTCTTCGCCAGCCGCTTTACCAAGTCGGAAGCGGATGGAAACGGAAACGAGATCGATCGGGAGATCCCGTTCCTGAAGGCCTATTCGGTGTTCAACGTCGAGCAGATCGACGGTTTGCCCGAGAGCTATTATGCGCCGCCCGCTGAGGTCCTTGATTCGATCGAGCGGATCGAAAGCGCTGATCGCTTCTTCCGCAATACCGGCGCGGTCATCCGGCATGGTGGCAACCAGGCCTACTATTCCCCAGTGATGGACTATATCCAGATGCCGCCCTTCGAGGCGTTTCGCGATGCAGCCGGATACGCTGCCGTCCTCAGTCATGAGGCGACCCACTGGACGGCGGCGGAGCATCGCGTCGGACGTGACTTGTCGCGCTATGCCAAGGACCGGACGGAGCGGGCGTGGGAAGAACTCATTGCCGAACTTGGGAGTTGCTTCCTCTGCGCCGACCTCGGTATCGCGCCGGAGCTCGAGCCGCGGCCGGATCACGCGTCATACCTGCAGTCCTGGCTCTCGGTGCTGGCCAACGACAAGCGGGCGATCTTTCAGGCGGCAGCCCATGCTCAACGGGCCGTGAGCTTCCTTCATTCCTTGCAGCCGGAGGCGGATGTGCAGGCTGCGGCCTGACCCTTAAGCGCGGTCGGCACCCCCGGTGGCGGCCGCCTGATCCTTCTCACGCTGGTCGCTAAGACCTTGTGCAATGTCAGCGTCCAGCCTTCCCCAGATCGACGGTTTTGCGGCGTCGGGTTTCGGTTTACGGCACGGTTTGCACTCAATGATGAACGGATTGGTCTGCTGACGCATTGTTCCTCCAGGCTACGATTCGCGAGGGCAACGATATCGCACCGGGCATAGTCAGCAAGCGGGCCAATGTTAGCAGGAACGCTTGTCCCCGATTGAAGCGTGCAACGACGGCGGTCCAACTGGAAGTGGCCCTGAATGCCATTCGTGCCCAAGGCGAATGTGGCGGGCCGCCATTGCTATATCCCTTCCCGTCAGAATTTCCGGCAACCCATCTGCGGGCTCGATGAGGCATGTCTGACCTGAGAGCGGCTGCGCCTCGATCGTTTTCCCGCAACGGCCACAGCCACTTTTCTTACCCCTGCCGGCTGCGCCGCCATTCCTCTCCGACTAACAAAAGTGGCAGTTGCCGCCCTCCACTTTGTTTCGGCCTTATCAGGTGCGGTCCGATCGTCACCGGTCTGTTCGACAGCCATCGAGGCCGCGATGGGCGCGGCCCGAACACCAGAAAAGGAATACGACAATGGCAACCATCGGCACCTTCACCTCCACCGAAAACGGCTTCACCGGCTCCATCCGCACCCTCGCCCTCAACGTCAAGGCCCGCATCGCCCGGGTCGAGAACCCCTCCGACAAGGGCCCGCAGTTCCGCGTCTACGCCGGTAGCGTCGAGCTGGGTGCTGCCTGGCAGAAGACCTCCGGTGAGGGCCGCGACTACCTCTCGGTCAAGCTCGACGACCCGAGCTTCCCCGCCCCGATCTACGCAACGCTCACCGAGGTCGAAGGCGAGGACGGCCTCCAGCTCATCTGGTCCCGCCCGAACCGGGACTGATCGACATCATGAGGCTCCGCCATCCGCGGAGCCTTTTCCCTTATCGGAATTGGGGCGACATTAGCGCCCGTCGAACCTGACGAGCATCCTGCGCAATTGCGCGTTCTGCTCGATGAGCTTCTTTGCAAGCTGACGCCGCAACGCGTCGACCTCTGCGTCGAGGTCGGCCATCTCATCCATGAATGATTTTGGGCCGGAAGGAGCGGCAGTAGCGACCTCGTCGGTTTGGGAGGCAGAAACCACAGGCTCCACGGTTGGGTTAATCTTCCTTCGGGGTGCCGGAGTTGGCTTCACCAGTGCTCCAGGAGCTTTGGTTAGCGTGGGAGCTGACGACTTCTCCTCGGGCTGATGCGAGGTGGCGCGCGCTGCTCGCTCCTCGTTTCCGGCTGGGGCCGCAGGAGCCTCTGCTGCAACGGTTGCCACTGGTTCGAAGTCAGTCGAGCCAGTATCTTGATCGTGCAGGCTTGTCTCGAATTGCGCATCATAGCCGGCTTCAGCGGAGCGATCGACTGCCGCCGGTTCGATGCCCGGGTGTTCTTCTTCAGGAACCGGCCTGTACTCGAGCGCAATGGTTTTCGCTGCGACTGCAGGGCTCTCTGGCTTCGGTTTACGCGACACCAGGTCAGCCACAAATCTCCATGGTGTTCTCATCACATTACCTTCAAAGCATGGCGGCAGGGGAAACAGCCGCGGTCATTCATTGTCACTAGGACCGCATTGGTCTCGGCTCAATCAGGCGAAAGATCGACGGCGCCGTCGCATGTAAATGCGCGGCGCCGCTCAGAAACCGAAACTCAGGCCTTGCCGAGGCGCTTGCGCAGATCCGCATTCTCGGCGCGCAGCTTTTCGGAGAGCTCCTTGCGAAGCTGCTTGTTCTCTTCCTCAAGCTTGATGAGGTCGGCGATATCGTCAATGACGTCAACAGAAGTGGCGGCGGGAGCGGACGCCGCAGCTTCAACGCGAGGTGCGCGAGCGGCGGCCGCCTTGGGTGCGCGAGCCGCTTTTTCGGCCTTCACGGGAGCGGTCTTGGAGCCACGCTTCGCGCGCGTCTTCTTGGCCGGCTTTTCAACGGGTGCAGTAGTCGCATCAATGGTTTTGGATTCAGCCAAAGCCTTCGGTGCCCGAGGCTTGCGGGTTTTCTTCTCGGCGGGAGCTGCGGCCGGCGCTTCGGTGGTCGCAGTCGTCTCAATCGTGGTTTCGTCGGCCATCAGTGTTCTCCTCTGTTAGGCCGGCAAGCTTTTGATTCGCCGTTACTCAAAGTCAATGCGAAAAGCCCGTTTTCGCGTGCGTTCGGCGCTTGTTAGGCCACCACCAGCGGAGCCTTCTCCCATCGGTAGTTAAAGCCGGACCCGGCATCGAGCCAGGTCCGGCTTTTTTGGGTAGCCACCGAGAGGAGGAAAACCTGCTCAGTATCCGGTGATGATGCCGACGGGACTGCCGTCGTCAAGGATGAGCGGTCCCCCCAATTTCGAATTGGCAGCAGAGCCGCCAACACGAAATCGGCTCCCCCACTCCCCGGCGCTGCCGGTCGCTTCAGCGATCCCTGACATCGTCATTCCCTTTCCGGCGCCGCTGATCGTCTTTCACATAGGAGATCAGACGATGACCTACGAACTCGAACGCCAAATCGATGAACTTCGTGCCGAACTGCGTAACGCTGTCGATCCTTGCGAGCGCCGCCAGATCGAAGCCGAGCTCGATTTCGCACAGGCGGAACTCACGCTTGCGATTGCCGAGGATGGCCGCGTCGATGCTGAACCACCGTTCTGAGGGGGCGGCCTCAGGTCGCGTCGTGTGCGTCACGCGGTACCCGAAGATCTCCTGTTGATCCGATTTCATCGACATCAGGGATGGTGCGTCCCGCGCGTCCGGCTGCAACCTGATGACGCCAGAATTTTCCCCGCTTATCGCTCCTCGCGCATCAAAATTCAGTCGCCATCAGGTCCGCCGCTCCGCTTCAGCCCTGCGGGTGCAGCCCTCCTTTCCGGTCCGCTCTTCATCCCCGCAATGAAACGCAATCAACAGGAGATCCATGATGCACCAGCTCGCAAAATTCCTCAGCGCCACCGGCCGCCGTCTCCGCACCCTTGGCAAGATCGTCAGTCACCTCTTCCGCAATGGCAAGCTCGGTCTGAAGATCGCCGTCAAGATCCCGTTTTTCGCCGATGTCGAGTTCAACATCGAGACCAAATGGGATCGGCGCAAGTGAGCGCCGGCAGGCTCGGCCTTCACCGGTCGAGCCGTCCTAGCACCACGGTTCGCGACGACCTGTCCAAGTCCGGGCCAGCCCTTCCGAGACCAGGATATCGCCGAGGCTGTGGCCATGTCGCACGAGAATCCGGAGGGCCCGGCCATAGCGATCCTTGTCACGACCCGGCCATGCCTTCAATTCGAATGGACCCTGGTTCACAAGTTCGATCAGCCGCTCGGTCGCCCGGTTACCGAGAGCAAGTTCCGAGGCGCATTTGGGCTCGCTGATCTCGGGTGCATCAATGTCGGCAACACGGACTTTCGTGCCTCCGATCCACAGCGTGTCCCCATCGATAACGCAGGCGGTTCGATGGCCGCCGGTGCATTTTCCAAACTTTACTGAAGCCATGCTCGAAGCGGCCAATGTCATCGTTGGAGCACTGACCATCAAGGCGATGGCACCTGTTATGCCAGCGACCACCGGCAGGATCCAGAGGTAGAATTGCCTTCTCTTTTTCCGGAAGAAAAGCCGAAGATCATGCGAATATGCCAAACGTCAAATGCTCCTGTTTCATCATCGTCGATGTGTGGATGTCAGCCAAAGGTCGCAAGGGATCGCCGACCGTCAATGACGGGCTGCCGAAGGCGTGACCCGGTATCCACGGCCTCGCTTCTGTCGGAGAAGATCGAGGAAGGCTGTGACAGCGTCTCGCTCTTTGGCGAAACGCTGGACCTTCATCTGGCCCTGCGCACCGATCCGGCCCCAGCGGCGTGTCAGGCAGATCTCGCCGAACAGATTGGGCTCAATCGTCATGGCATAGAAGCGAGCCATGTTGCGGGCTTCGTCCGTGCGTTCCACATAGAGCTGATAGGGTTGAGTGAGCATGGCAGCATAATCGTTCGGCCGCCAATTTTCGTCCAACGAGAGATATGAATCGATGACGTCTGACCGATTCATTTTCGTGAAGTTCCGCTGAAGGCTATGGGCGGTCCGCCTGCGGCGTACAGCTCTATTCGCCGGGGCGAACGATGCCCTGCGGTCTTCGCCCATTCGGGTCACGATCTTCCCGTAAACACCAGGCGCCATCGGTGCAAACGGGCGTCGATCAATATCCGAGGAAGCCGAGGACATCTCCGCCATAGAATTCTCCGTAGCCGTCAGGATGCCCGATGACTTCCCCACTGTCCTTATCGATAAGCGCGCCGTCGGCTTCGCGAACCCCCGCCGTGATGCCATGTTTGCGGCATTCCTCGATCGCCTCGGTCGCCGTCACCTGTGCTTCGCACGCTTCCCAATATCTCATTGTTGCGCCCTCGATCTATCGCACAACAGGTTCATGCGTGCCGTAAGAGCTCTTGTGAAACCGGTTCTTTCCGACACAGGCCTTCATGTCCTCGCGCCGGAACCAGATGGCGCGCCCGCATCGAAGCGGTGCATTGCCCGACGTGAAGACGATCTGTTCGTCGGCGCGCATGCGCAGAACCTCATGTGGAAGGATCAACGGCCGGCGGCTGAGCTGCTTCGATCGCGATCGCGACGATCCCTTCATTCCGGACGAACGATTGGTCTGGTCGACCTCGACCGTGGTGTCGCCACATCGCTTCGAGATGTAGTCGGCGGTATCAGGATCGTTGATCGCCGAGAAAGAAATCCACGACGCGGATTCGAACCATTTGCTCGTCGCATCACGCCCGCCATAAGCCTCGCGCATCTGGCCGAGCGACTGGAAGATCATCGTCAGCGTGATACCGTATTTGCGGCCCGCGTCGCGGGCGGTCTCGAGGATCCGCAGATAGCCGAGACGGGCCACCTCGTCGAGCAGGAAGAGGGTGCGACCCTTCACATCACCATTGCGGTTATAGATCGCGTTCAGCAGCGAACCAATGACGACGCGCGCGAGGCCCGGATGAGCTTCTAGCACTTTCAGATCAAGTGCGATGAAGATGTCGGTCTCGCCGTTGGCGAGATCGTCGGTTGAGAAACTGTCCCCGGAAACGAGACCGGCATAGTTGGGGTAGGACAGCCAGTGGGTTTCCTTCACCGCATTGGCGTAGACACCAGAAAACGTCTCCGGCGTCATGTTGACGAAGACGGCGACGTTTTCCTTCACAAAGTCGGACTCCGACCCCTCGTAGATTTTCGTCAGGCGTGCCCGAAGCTGTGGCTCGGGTTCGGACAGATTGGCCCGGACACGGCGCAAAGTTTGGTCTTTTTCAGCTGTGTGCCCCGACAGGCAAACGTCGGCGATCAGCGCCGTCAAAAGCTGCATCGCCGAGGCTCTGAAGAAGTCGTCTCGAGCAGACGCCGTGCGCGCATTGTCGGTCATGATCCATGTGGCGATGGCCACGATATCCTCTTCCTTGGTATTGCCATGACGACCGATCCAGTCCAGCGCATTGAAGCCGATACCAGACGCGGTGGGATCGAGTACGATCACTTTCCGGCCCGCCTGGCGCCTGTGTTCACTGACCATGGGCGCAACCTCGCTCGACGGATCAAGCACAACCAGACCGCCTCCCCATTTGAGCGCGGTCGGGATCGTCACCGAGGTCGTCTTGAAACCGCCGGAACCGGCGAAAACGATGCCATGCGACGAGCCGAAGGAACCGTCGAAACAGAGTAGGGGCGCCTTGCCACCGCCGCCCCAGCTTTGTTTGTCATCGGCCCGGAACGGCAGAGCGACAACACTATCGAGATCGACGCGATATCGCTCGCCAATGACGATGCCGCCGTGCTCGGGAAACAGCTTTGCAGCCCCCTGCATCTTCATCCAGTCGGCTTCACCGTGGACCGCGCGCCTGCCGCCGATCCGCTTTGGTCCCGCCATTGCGAAAGCGGCATTCCCCTTGATCGCAACCCTCAAGGCGAAGACGCTTCCGATGAAGCAGACACTAGCGCCGATCATCGTTGCTGGGTCGGCATAGGCGAGAACCGGTTGCTTGGCAGGCACGCCGCTGGCAATACCGGCGAGGCGGATCGTCTCGCGTGTCATGGCGATGATGATAGCAAAAACGCCGCCAGCCAATACGCTCAGACCGGCAGCCTTGATATGCGTCGAACCATTGGCGGCAAAGAGCGCGACGACGCCGATCGCGGCAGCCACCACATAGGGCAGGGCGAGACCAGCCCTTCCCAGCATCAGCTTCGCTTGCGTTGAAGTTCCGAGGGCTGCGAGCCGATGTTCCATGCCTGACGTCAGGATGATCGCCGCGATCATGATCGCGGCCGGCAGGACTGCCAGAAGCAGCCTATTCGCCCTCATTGCCAAAGGCCTCCGCGCCGATTGCCGCCAATCGGGCTTTCTCCATCTCGTCGCCCCTGATCCGCCTGTTGGCATCGATCAGCAGGCCGAGCAGCAGGGAACGCTTCTCGTAGCGGAGTCCTGCCTTGACGATCAGGCCGCCGAGTTCGATTTTTTCGCGCGTGTCCTTTTTGCGCGCCTCTGTCGTCGTTGATTTCGCCATCCGCTCAAGCCTCACCAGACCCGCCCGCATCCGCGCCAGGCGACTGCGCCGTGGACGACCCGCTTGCGGCTCGGCCGTCTCCGGTGTCCTTCTTCCCGGTCGCACTACCTTTGCCTCCGCGAAACCGTTTGGCGGTCTCCTCGAAGGCCGCCTGAAGCTCGGCTTCGTCGATCTCGATCTCCCCGAGGCCGGCCCTCAGCGCGATACGTCCGATGCGTTCGGCTTCACGGGTCTCGGCCTGCTTGAGTTGATCCTGCAATCTGGCGATTTCTTCCCTGATCTTCGATGACGGCTTCTTCATTCCGGTTGCTCCTTTTAAGTCTGGGCGTTGCACTTGCGACGCCCAGATTCTTCCGGATGCGTTGAAAAAGACATCTGCAGATCTGCAGATCGCCAAGGGCGATGCTTTTGTGAATGATCCCGCCGTTCCGAAGGAATGGCTCCAAGGGCGCAATTATACGTCGCGATGCGACGTGTTGCTCTTATGCCAAGCTGGGGCCGTAGCCCCGGCCGCTCCCGACGAACAACGTTCGAACCAGGAGTTCCTTGGCCGTGGCCATCGCACATTTCTCAGCTAGCATCGTCAGCCGCGGCTCCGGCCGCAGTGTCGTGCTGTCTGCGGCCTACCGGCATTGCGCGAAGATGGAGTACGAGCGCGAGGCTCGCACGATCGACTACACTCGCAAGCAGGGCCTGCTGCACGAGGAACTCGTGCTTCCCGCCGACGCCCCGAAATGGGTGCGCTCCCTGACCGCTGATCGTTCTGTCTCCGGAGCGTCGGAAGCCTTCTGGAACAAGGTTGAAGCTTTCGAGAAGCGCGCCGATGCGCAGCTTGCCCGCGATCTCACCATTGCGCTTCCGCTGGAGCTTTCTCCCGAACAGAACATCGCCCTGGTCCGGGATTTTGTCGAGAAACACATCCTCGCCAAGGGCATGGTTGCCGACTGGGTTTATCACGACAATCCAGGGAACCCGCATATCCATCTGATGACCACGCTGCGGCCCCTGACCGAGGATGGGTTCGGGTCGAAGAAGGTTGCGGTGATCGGCGATGACGGCCAGCCGGTCCGCACGAAATCCGGCAAGATCCTCTACGAACTCTGGGCCGGATCGACCGATGACTTCAACGTTCTGCGGGATGGGTGGTTCGAGCGGCTGAACCATCACCTGATGCTGGGCGGTATCGATTTACACATCGATGGCCGTTCCTACGAAAGGCAGGGTATCGATCTCGAACCGACCATCCATCTCGGTGTCGGGGCCAAGGCGATCGAGCGCAAGGCAGAGCAACAGGGTGTCCGGCCGGAGCTCGAACGGGTCGAACTGAACGAGCAGCGACGCACGGAAAACGCCCGCCGCATTTTGAAGAATCCTGCCATCGTGCTCGACCTGATCACGCGGGAAAAGAGCGTGTTCGACGAGCGAGACGTGGCCAAGGTCCTGTATCGCTATGTCGACGATCCTGGGCTCTTCCAGCAATTGATGCTGAAGATCACCCTGAACCCGGATGTGCTGCGGCTGCAACGCAACACCATCGATTTTGCCACGGGCGAGAAGCTGCCGGCGCGTTACTCGACGCGGGTGATGATCCGGCTGGAAGCGACGATGGCACGGCAGGCAACATGGCTATCGAACCGCGGGGGAAGGGGCGTTTCCCCCTCCGCTCTCGATGCCACGTTCCGGCGGCATGAGCGGTTGTCCGACGAGCAGAAAGCGGCAATCGAGCGCATTGCAGCGTCTGTCCGTATCGCCGCCGTCGTCGGCCGTGCAGGCGCCGGCAAGACGACGATGATGAAGGCGGCGCGCGAGGCGTGGGAGCTGGCCGGATATCGCGTCGTCGGCGGTGCGCTTGCCGGCAAGGCAGCTGAGGGTTTGGAGAAGGAAGCCGGGATCCAGAGCCGCACGCTCGCGTCATGGGAGCTGCGCTGGAAGGGCGGCCGTGACGTCCTCGACGACAAGACGATCTTCGTCATGGACGAGGCCGGCATGGTTGCCTCGAAGCAGATGGCGGGGTTCATCGATGCCGTGGTCAAGGCGGGCGCGAAGATCGTGCTGGTCGGCGATCCCGAACAGCTTCAGCCGATCGAGGCAGGGGCTGCTTTCCGCGCCATTGTGGATCGCATTGGTTATGCCGAACTCGAAACCATTTATCGCCAACGCGAGGACTGGATGCGCGAGGCATCGCTCGATCTCGCGCGCGGCAATGTCGAAAAGGCGTTGAGTGCTTATGGTGCCAATGTCAGGATTACGGGCGAGCGTCTGAAGGGCGAGGCTGTCGAGCGCCTGATCGCCGACTGGAACCACGACTACGATCAGACGAAGACAACATTGATCCTCGCTCATCTGCGCCGCGATGTTCGCATACTCAATGTCATGGCCCGCGAAAAGCTGGTCGAACGCGGCATCGTCGGCGAGGGTCATCTGTTCCGGGCAGCCGACGGCGAACGCCGTTTCGATGCCGGCGACCAGATCGTCTTCCTAAAGAACGAGGGATCGCTCGGCGTCAAGAATGGCATGATCGGTCATGTCATAGAGGCCGCAGCAAACCGCATCGTCGCAGCGGTGGGCGAGGGCGATCAGCGCCGACAGGTGATCGTCGAACAGCGGTTCTACAACAATCTCGACCACGGCTACGCCACGACGATTCACAAGAGCCAGGGCGCGACCGTCGATCGCGTGAAGGTGTTGGCTTCGCTCTCCCTCGATAGGCATCTGACCTATGTCGCGATGACCCGCCATCGCGAAGATCTGCAGCTCTACTATGGGACGCGCTCCTTCGCCTACAATGGCGGCCTTGCGGCCGTTCTGTCTCGACAGAACGCCAAGGAGACGACGCTCGATTACGAGCGCGGCCAGCTTTATCGCGAAGCGCTGCGCTTCTCCGAGGCTCGTGGCCTGCACATCGTACAGGTCGCTCGCACACTGGTACGCGACCGGCTCGACTGGACGCTGCGCCAGAAGGCCAAACTTGTCGATCTTGGGCAACGCCTTGCTGCCTTTGCCGCGCGCCTCGGCTTCACCCACTCCCCGAAAACCCAAACGATGAAGGAGGCCGCACCCATGGTCGCAGGCATCAAGATATTCTCCGGCTCGGTTGCCGAGACGGTCGGTGACAAGCTCGGCACAGATCCCGCCCTGAAGCGGCAATGGGAGGAGGTCTCGGCACGTTTTGCTTACGTGTTCGCCGATCCTGAAACCGCCTTCCGGTCGATGAACTTCGATGCTGTCCTGGCAGACAAGGAGATGGCGACGCAGGTCCTCCAAAAGCTTGAGGCGGAGCCGGAGACTATCGGTCCATTGAAGGGCAAGACCGGCATTCTGGCAGGCAAGGCAGAGCGCGAGGCACGTCGCATCGCCGAGGTGAATGTGCCTGCTCTCAAGCGCGATCTAGAGCAATATCTTCACATGCGCGAGACTGCCACGATGCGGCACCAGGCGGACGAGCAGACGCTGCGCCAGCGGGTCTCTATCGACATTCCGGCCCTGTCGCCAGCAGCGCGCGTGGTGCTGGAGCGGGTGCGTGACGCCATCGACCGAAATGATCTGCCGGCGGCGATGGCGTACGCACTCAGCAATCGCGAAACCAAGCTCGAAATCGACGGGTTCAACAAGGCCGTTACCGAGCGGTTCGGGGAACGCACCCTGTTGAGCAACACCGCCCGTGCGCCCAATGGAACGCTGTACGAAAAGCTTTCCGAGGGTATGAAGCCGGAGCAGAAGGAAGAGCTGAAACAAGCCTGGCCGGTCATGCGGACGGCACAGCAACTTGCGGCTCATGAGCGCACCGTACAATCGCTAACACAAGTCGAGGAACAGCGTCTTACCCAGCGCCAGGTGCCGGTGCTGAAGCAATGAGGCAGAGGCGAATTCTCCTGTTTCTGGCGGGCGCCACCGTCGTCATGTCCGTAGTTGCGGCGACCGCGTTCGCGGGGGGCTACCGCCTGAATCTGACCCCCAGCGAGCCGCTTGGACTCTGGCGTATCGAAGAGCTTCAACGTCCGGTCGCCATCGGCGATCTGGTGTTTTTATGCCCGCCGACGACAGCCATGTTCGTAGAAGCATGGCGGCGCGGATATCTGCGGCGAGGGCTTTGCGCCGGCGGGTTCGCCCCGCTGATCAAGACCGTCGCAGCACTTGCCGGACAGCGTGTCGACATCACCGATCGCGTGTTTATCGATGGTCGCCCGCTTCCCGCATCGTCCGTGCGGGGCCGGGACGGCGAGGGCAGGACGCTCACACCTTCCCCCGGCGGGATCATACCGCCGCATCACCTGTTCCTTCATTCACCCTTCGCGAGCTCCTATGATAGTCGATATTTTGGCCCGGTTCCGGATTCCGGTCTGCTCGGCCTGGCGCGGCCGGTCCTCACCTTCGATCCGTGATCGCGGTGACGACCAGAGGAACGACCGCTGGAAACCCATCCTTCTGATCATCGCCTCGATTGCCTGTGGGAGGATCGGCTGGAGCGGCGAGGTGCTTCTTCTTCCGCTCGCCATGTTCTTTCCCTTGCTCTGGTCTAAGGCGTCGTCGCGATCGATCGCGGCACTTGTGGCGGGGGGCTATTTCCTGGCGGCCTCCCGCGGGTTGCCGCAGGGCGTGGCCAACTTCTATAGCGCCGATCTCTGGCCGGGGCTCGTGCTTTGGGTCGTGGCTTCCGCATCCTTCGTCACGGTCCATGCAGTGTTCTGGACGAAACCTCGTGGTGGAGACGCTTCGGGGAAGAGAGGGACGGATGCGGCGAGAGCGCTGCTCTATCTCCTCGCCATGGTGCTGACAGAGCTACCACCATTTGGCATCACGGGCTGGGCGCATCCGTTGACAGTCGCCGGCGTCTTGTTTCCCGGGTGGGGTTGGTCAGGCCTTGGCGCGACCGCGATCCTGCTGGTCGTCATGACCGGTCGAAGATGGCAAATCGCGGTCGCAGTCCTCGGAGGACTTTACGTCTGGTCCGCCACGAACTGGACGCCCCCGAAACTAACACCCGGATGGATGGCCGTCGATCTGAAACGAGGGGAAGACCTTGGGCGCGATGGCTCGCTTAACTATCACCGTGACCTGATCGCGACGGTGCGTCGGACGATTGCTGAGCAGCCGGACGTACATGTTGCGCTGCTGCCCGAAAGTGCGCTCGGCTTCTGGACGCCGACCGTTGCGCGGCTCTGGCGGGAAGGTCTCCGTGGCTCGGACCTCACCGTCATCGCAGGTGCTGCCGTCGTCGATCCCAAAGGCTACGACAATGTGATGGTGGCGATATCGGCCGATAAATCGAACATCCTCTATCGCGAGCGCATGCCGGTTCCAGGCTCCATGTGGCAGCCATGGTTGCGATGGATCGGACAAGACGGTGGGGCACGGGCCGACTTCTTCGGCAATCCGATGGTTGAGGTTGACGGAGCAAGGGTCGCGCCGCTGATTTGCTACGAGCAGCTCATTCTCTGGCCGGTCCTTCAATCGATGCTGCACTCGCCCGAGGTGGTCGTTGCCGTTGGCAACGGCTGGTGGACCGAAAGCACCTCGATCGTTGCCATCCAGAAAGCGAGCGTCTCAGCCTGGGCAAGGCTCTTCGATCTGCCCGTCGTTATGGCATTCAACACATAGGGAGTACCCGGGATGCTCGATGCCGTCCTTATCCACCAATGCGCCGATCCTTCCCTTAAGCCCGCGATCGCTGAGCAGTTCATCGCGAAGGCCGGATCGCAGGATCCGCTGGCTGTCACCGTGCGCTCCGGCAACCGGGTGGTGCTCGTGCCGAAGCCGACAACGCCGGAAGCGGCTCTGGCTCTCATCCGCGACAATCTCGGACGCAACACCGTTCGCGTTGGCATCACCCAGTATCCGGCAGGGGTCGGGATCGTCGAGGCCGGTCAATTGAAGCCGGAAATGGTCGAGCCTTGTGAGAATATCCGCATGGGGACAGCACTGTTTGCCAAGGTGTTTCGCATCGTTCTGAAATGGTATGGCAATCCGACGGCGAAGGAAGTCCTGCCACAGGTCATGGACGATGCGGCCATCGCCTGGCAGACGGGGTATTTCGAAGGTGTGGCGGTGTTCCGGGCGGAGGACCCGGCGCAGGAGAAAATCACTCGCCCCGCTACGACCGATACCGAAGAATCTGAAAATGGCGCTGACCCAAATGAAGATAGCGCCGCGACGGCAACTGCGACCGACACGGTAGCGTCCGATCCAAACAAGGCAGGCATTAGGATCGATCTCTCGGGGATCGGTGCAAGGCCGTGACCAGGGTCTCTCTGCAGATCTGCAAAGCGATTGTTTTTCCAGTGCCCTAGCGAAACAACCACCGTCTCGTTATAAGGACGGACAGGGCGGTACGCGCTGCCCGGGGGTGTGGAAACCCTTACTCGGCGGTTGATGTCGGCCGATACGGCATCAGAATCCTCTGGCCATTGGCCGGTGGGCCTGCGACGTATGTCCAGGTGCTCCGGTGCTAAAGGTCGCAGGACTGTCCGAGTACAGTTTCCAACCCCCGGCTTGGGATCAGAGATTAACGTTTGCGGGGGCGTACCGCAGACAATATCTTGGGGTTGGATCACCAATGGATTTGAAAGATTCAGCAGTGTCGGACACATGTGAACTGCGCCCGGTGATCGGGCTCACGCGCGGACTGCCAGGCTCGGATATCGAGACCTTGACGGTAAATGCCATTCGGCTGCACAGGCAGCTTGTCGAGAGGGCCGATCAGCTGTTCCAGGTGTTGCCGGACGACGTCAAGACCGGAAAGGCTGCAGGAGGCGAGCAGCATCTCGAATATATCGAAGCGATGATCGAGATGCATGCGCAAATGAGCGCGGTGAACACGCTGGTTGTACTTCTGGGTTTCATCCCAATAGTTTCTGTCAACTAAAGTCCGCGGTCAGATTAGCCCGGCCCGGATGGCCAGCGCCACCAGGTGCGGCATCGTATGGATCTTAAAGCGCTTTCTAGCCTCTTCAAGTTTGCTTTTCACCGAATTGTATTTGACGCCTTCGAGAGCGGCAGCTTCTTCCATCGTCTTGCCGACCGAGATCCAGTTGAGGTAGGCGGCCTCTTTCGGGTCGAGCCAGGCCGGATCCTGTGCGTCCGGTGTGAGGGGCAGCATCGACATGCGGGTGTGGAGCTGCCCGACAGCTGCCGCCGCCGCGACAGGATCGATATCGCGTTCGAGGTCAATTGAAGATTTGTCTGAAGCGAGCGTGAACATGGAAGTCGATCCATTGGCCGCTCGAATAGGGACGGTGACGCCGGAGCGGATTCCGAAATCCGCTGCCTGATCGAAGAACGCTTGCTCCTCCTTCGCCAAGCGCCGCCGTTCATCCTCTCCACTCCACGTAAAGACCCGCTTCAGCGACTTCGCTCGGTTTACGATCGGATCGATGGCTTCGAATTTTCGCTTGAAGTATATCGCTCGCCATTCGGGGGGGTAGTTTGATGAGGCTATCGTGTGGCCTGGCCGGATGTACAGATAAGCGTAGCCGGAAAATCCCGCTTGTTGGGCGAGATGGGCAAGAGCATCCTTGAGTACATTCTCGTCGCCCCGAAGCGCAGCGAGGTCGATGAGCTTGTCCAGCCAATGTTGCATATTTTACTCCGTAATTGTCAGGTGGGACAAGTCACGAGGGGCTCCTCACTGAAGGGCATTTAATCTTATATGCAACCCGAGATTGCATAATGCGATTTATGGAACGTCTATGCCTGGGGAAGATTTCGCGTGTAGACCGCGTCCAGCGCCGTCAGAAGGTCTCGCATCCAATCGTGTTGAAGCGAATAAAAGTGTTTTTGCGCGTCACGCCGCGTCGCAATTATCCCGGCCTCCCGCAACTTAGCCAGATGTTGCGACAGTGCAGATTGGCTTATACCGATCTCCGACACCAGCTCTCCGACAAACATCTCGCCTCTCGACGCCAAGAGATAAATCGTTCGCAGCCGAGTCTCATTGGCCAAGTTGGAGAGAAGCTTGGCGCTATTTTTCAATCGCGCTCGGAAATCGTTGTCGATACTCGCATCGACGTTCTTACTCGAATTCAAGTCTGAGATTTCCATATAACCACTCACCCCCAAATCGTTGAGAATCTATAGCCATATGCGGCCGGGCTGCGGTGTCTAATCGGTTAAACGGCACTATTTAGACAGTCCTGCGAAGCGATGGATTCCGTATTCGAACACAATTTCTCGAGCTTGCGACAGCGTGGATTGGCTTATGCTAATCACCCAACAACCATCTCGCCTCTAAAAAAGCTGGCAGATAAAATCGTTCGGAGTGGCGTCTCATTCGCGAGAGCGGAGATAAGCTCAGCGCCGCCTTTTGTGGGCCTCAAAAAATCTTATTGCTGTTTGCACCCGGTTGCAAGACGAACGATGACCTAGGATAAGGCCTGTAAGTGCTGTTACTCGGAACGACGGACCGTTCTGATGCAAATGTAGTGGAAGTCGGCCGGAGTTAGTTGATCCCGCCTATAATGAAGGACCGATAATCCGCCCCGAGGAAACGGTGCTTCACGGCAGCCTGGTATTCGGAACTGTCATAGAAGGCGCGGGCCGCCTCCATGGAGGGAAAGCTGACCATTACTACGCCTTCAGGAGCAGCACCTTCGAGGACATCCTGAGGGCCGTGGACGGCGAGTACGGTTCCTCCAGATTTCCCTAACAGAGGTCTTAACAGTTCGACATATGTCTGCATTTCAGATGCGTCGCGGGTCCGCTCTTGAATGAAAATGGCATAAGCAATCATGCTATAAATCTCCTTTAGAGCTCAAGGCCAAGTCGGGTGCGATGACGACCTTGAGACGTTTCTGTTCGAAGCCCAAGACAATGCCGACAGCGTGCGGATTTGGAGCGACGCCAGCCGTCGTTGGGCGATGAGCGGAAGGCGGATTGGGACTTAGAGCACTATCGCCCTCTTCCGTCATATCCGCCTTCCGCGACGACATCAGGTGGTCCCGACGGCCAGTGAAAGAGCAAGAAGACCGTCCTGGCTGCGGACAGTTCCGCTGCGGCCGCCAATCGCGGTAACTTTGTGCTGTAGAATGTGCTGATCGCACTGATCCTGTCAAAGCATGCTCGACATGCCGAACGCGATGAGCATGTCGTTTTGGATCGGGCTCACGGCCTCGTTCAGTCGTTGGACACCGAAGTCCATGCCTTCTGGCATCACCACTGTCCGCAAAGGACGTCGCTCCGTGGCCTCAACAAGTTGCGCGATCGCGTCGGCCACCCGTTGGGGTCGCGGGGGATTGGCCTCGTCGTGTCCGGCGTTGGCGTTGGACTTGATCTGACCCGGGATTGCCGCGACTTCGCCGTAGGCTGCAAGCACGGAATGATCGGACGGCTCCGGGCTCGACGAGATGAGGTTGCTCGGAAATGGCCCTGGCTCGACGATCACGGAGTCGATTCCGAAGCCCTTTAGTTCATATCGATAGGCTTCGGCAAGCCCCTCAAGCGCGAACTTGCTCGCGGAGTAGGTGCCGAAGAACGGAAAGACCACTCGCCCCATCAGGGATGTCACATGAACGAGCAGCCCGCTGCCGGCGGCTCGCATATGCGGCAGAACGGCGCGGTCGGCCCGCACCGCGCCAAAGAAATTGACCGCAAAGAGCCGTTCGACATCTGCCACAGTGTAGGCTTCCGTGATCCCGACGGGCATCAGACCGGCATTGTTGACGAGAGCGTCGATTTTTCCGTGCTGCTTGATAACTACGTCGATTGTGGAATTGACAGAGGCTTCGTTGGAGACATCCATTTCAAGGACTTGCAACTCATGTCCTTCAGCTTTCACCGCGTCGATAAGTTCCTTTCGGACTGTTGCATTTCTTCCTTCGATGTCACGCATGGTCGCAACCACCGTATGACCCCGCCTCGCGAGTTCCTGCACCGTGAGATTTCCAAAACCACTGCTCGCGCCGGTTACAACAACGACTTTTCCGCTCATCTCGAGACCTTTCTTTGAAATCCAATGGGCGCGAATATCAATAGACAGACCTGTATGTATTTGCAATCCCAAAATTTACAGAATAGTCTGTCTACACGAACGAAGAATTTGGGGTTTGGAAAATGCGATCGCGCAGCGCGCTTGAAATTTTGGATGTGGAGGCACAACCGCTTAACGCCCTCGCCCCGCGAGAACGTATATTAAAGACGGCATCGGACCTGTTTTACCGGTTCAGCATTCACTCTGTCGGGATCGATCGCATCATCGCCGAAAGCGGGGTGGCCAAGATGACGTTCTACAAACACTTTCCGTCGAAGGCCAACCTGATCGCCACCTATTTACGTTACAAAAGTGATATCTGGTTTCAGATGCTCGCAGCCGCGACTGAAAGAACCGGACTATCGCCGCTGGAGCGCATCCTCGCTATTTTTGACGCGCTAGACGAACCATTCCGTTCGCCCTCTTTCCGTGGTTGTCCGTTCGTGAAAGGGCTGGCCGAATTCGGACCGGAGGCTAACTCCCCTGACGTACAGGCGACCATAGCCTTCTATTTTAAGGGCTTGCATGAATTTGTTGCCTCACTCATCGAGCCCCTGGCACTGAGAGACCCCGAAAAAGCCGTGATCCAGATCCTGTCGCTCATCCAGGGCTCGATTGTGATGGCACAATCGACGCCCGCTCCTGGACTTGTTAAGACAATTCGCGATGCAGCCAAAGTGTTACTCGAGGATGCGTTGATCTCGTCGTCTGAAACCTGAAGTTCGTGAGGTGGCGGGGACGGCCCCGCCACAAGCGCAGATCTGAGCTAGTGCTATCGATTTCAATCACCTCTTCTCCGGGAACGTAGAGACGGTTCCGAATCTGCAACGCCATCGCCGTATCGTTTCTTAAGATACGATAGTCCCCGAACCGTTAAGCTGCAGACAGCGTGACATCGCCACTTCGTCTCATGTTATCGATTCCAGCGGGGCGCTCGACGCGGCGAGCCCATTGTCCGCATTTTTTAAAAGCGCCCGTCCGTCTGTAAGTGTGGGCCCGCGTCAAACCATTGTTGCCGACACTCAGAGTCATTGACGCGATGCGTCGAGGAACAAGGCATGACAACGTCGACATTTCCCGTTGACAACGTTGTCAGGCGGAGATTATGTTCGCGCCGAGATGGAAGCCTTAATGCGAATGCAACGAGCCGAATGGGAGAAATCGAGGACAAAAAAGCTTTTTGCCAGCACTCGCGCTTCCATTGATGGTCGCGTGAGCCAACGCTGAAACCATCGATATTTTCCTGGAAGGGGGCGGCGCCCACGTTCCCGCCCGGAGCAACTTTCGCCTCCGTGATTTGGCCCCGCGCCTCGATAGGCGCGGAAAATTGAACTTCTTCGATCCGCAAACCCGAAGCTATTGGTAGGCAATTAATGGAGCGACCGCACATGACCAGCCCGCATTCATCGACCTACGATGTAACGAAGTTTCATGGCTCGGTGCCTGCCTCGCAGGACATTGGGAAAGTCATCAACGAGATCATCGCGGACATCAAGGCTCATCAGACCAGCCAGACCGCGAAACCCGGTGGTGACATTCTCATACCGGTTGGTGACTATGATCTGCTGACTCAGGTCGTTATCGACATTTCCTACTTGACGATCCGAGGCGAAGGCCATGGGTTCACCTCACTCAGCATTCGCGACAACACGCCCGATACTTCCAACTGGCGGGAAACCGTGGCCGGCGGTAGTCATGTCAAGGTCAAGTTGGCCGGCACTCCGGCGATCGTTACGCGCCGCAACGGTGTTCAACCGCGTCTCGCCAGTCTCGAATTCCGCGACTTCTGCATGGACGGACTGCATTTCAGCGGCGACGGCAACAGCTATATCAACGGCAAGACCGGCATTTACGTGGAGGGCGATTGCGATTCCTTCGTCGTGCGAGGCATGGGCTTTGTGTACCTTGAGCGAGCACTCGCGATGGAGGGCGCAGATGCTACGACGGTAGATGGAAACTTTATCGCGGAGTGCGGCAGTTGCGTGGAATTACTTGAGGCCTCTCAATCCTGCAAGGTGACGAATAATCTGGTCGGTGCCGGCTACAACGGCAAATCCATCGCGGCGACCGGCGCCGATGGGCTGCTGATCGCGGCGAACAATGTTTTTCCGCGCGGCGGCAGTCTGATCGAACTGACCAACAGCGCACGATGCAGTGTCACCGCAAACCGCTTTGCCGGCTTCTATCCCGGCTTAATCAGGCTCATCGGAACGAATGAAACGCTTGTCGCTGCCAACTTGATCCGCAGGCAGAACGAAACCTATCCTCCATTTCAGGGATACAACAACAGACTCCCGGAAACATACGGAATCCTTCGCATCGAGGGCGACAACAACAAGATCTCAAACAACCACTTTCTGGTCGATCCTCAGGGCTACACCTCGGATGATGGGCCGATTGTCGTCATCAATGCGGAGTCCGGCGTCTTTAATTGGATCAGCGACAACGCCTTCGTTCTCGCGGCGATTCCCGATCTCCAATACATCGCCGTCCGTCTCGGTGCCGCTCTGACGCAGAGCAAGGTAATCTACAGCGGCTCCAGTGCGCAAATCTCCGATCTCGGAACTTTGAATGCCATCGTTCCCAACCCCTGAACCGTTACCTTGCCCCTGGCAAGGCGCGCCTAGGTTTTGCGACCGCAATATCTGACGCCGGCGAGCGAACCGTCGCTCGCCGGCTGCATGGCAAGATCGTCCTGACCGAACGGACTCGCAGCGATACAGTGATCGATGTGGCGCTGGAGATCAGACACCGCCCCGATCTCGGTGGAGTTAGCCGCTCGGCATCGAAACGTCCACCAAGCTAAACATGGTATCTGGTGTAATAACCAGATCAGCTCGTGATTCTCTTTGTCAATGTCACCGATTTCCCGTCTAGGTGACGGCCCTTGCGGATCGGCTCTATTTCAGGTGTCCGTTGGGCCCGAGCTCATAGCTCCAGGGCGGGTTCGCTCCGGCCCGAGAGACCGTCACGGCTGCTGCCTGGGCACCCAGCGTCAAGGCGTCGCGGACGGCGTCTTCGCTCAGGCGCGCGACGTGCGCCTTGGTCAGCAAGTTGTTGATCTTCAGAGAAGCAAGAACGCCCGCGTCGAACGTGTCGCCCGCGCCAACGGTGTCAACCACCGTCACCTTCTCACCCGGAACGAATACCTTGCCGTGCGACGTATAGCCATCGGCGCCTTCTGCTCCCTTGGTGATGACGACGAGCTTGGGTCCGCGCTGCAGCCATCTGCCGACCAGTTCGTCGTGGCTTCCCTCTTCGTCGAACCACTTAAGATCCTCATCAGAGAGCTTGAGTATATCCGACATTGCCACCATGCGCAGCATGCGTGCCTTGTGGGCCTCCGCATCCTTGATGAAACCGGGGCGGATATTGGGATCGAAGGAGATGACACGCTTTTGGTGTTCTCGCGTCATCAGGGCTTCATAGGTCGAGCCGCACGGCTCCGGGATTAGACTGATAGCGCCGAAGTGCAGCGCCTCGCAGGAATCGCCGAGCGTCGGTAGGTCAGCTTCCGTGATCATGCGGCCGGCGGTGTTCTCGTCGAAAAAGGCGTAGGTGGCAGAGCCGTTGGTGAGCTTGACGAATGCCAGCGTCGTGTGAAGATCCGAGGTCGCGCTGGGGCCGAAATCGACATTGCCGGATTTCAGCGTGGCGCGCAAGATATCGCCGAACATGTCGCTCGACAGGCCGGTGAATAGCCCCGTGGCAATGCCGAGTCGACCGAGCGCGATGGCGGTGTTGAAGATCGCGCCGCCGGGATAGGGTGCGAATGCCATCTCTCCGACCGCTGTCTCGCGCGGTAGCATATCGATCAGCGCTTCTCCGCAGCAGATGATCATACCGGTATCCTTCGATGAATGTTTGCGGTAAGTGATTTTGCACATGAGGCAAGAAACACCGTTCACCCATTGCTGAAGACGGTTTTTCGATGCGTTACGGCGGATCGCACGCTCGTTTGTTTCCTTGCTAGTTCAATTAGGCAACAACGCCACAGGTTGAACCGATGCCACACCCATACGCGCGAATAGACAAGCCGCATCCATTTTTATTGTGTTCGACAGACGGAAGCGCGCTCGACCAATTTACAGGGAACGACACGGCTGCTGGGACGAATCATGGCGTCGGAGAGCAAGCCATTCAACCACTTCGCTCCTTCGAAGCCGAGATCATAATAAGGTAATGCCGCGGTGGTCAACTCCGGCTTGAGTGCCATGGATACCGTGCGAAAATCGTCAAACCCGACGATGCTGAGGTCCTGCGGAATGCGCAGACCCAGTGTCAAGGCTGCAATATAGATCTGGATCGCCATCTCATCGTTGCCGCTCATGATTGCGGTGGGGCGGTCTTTTTGCTGGAGCAACTCTGTTGCCGCCTCAAAAACATAGTTCTTCTCAGCACCAACCGGCCCTTCCATACCGAGACGGATGGACAGGTCACTCTCCGAAACGCCGAATTCCCACGTGGTCTGGCGGAATGCGTCAAGGCGCATTTCGGCCCCCAACAAAATCGGGTTGAGCCGTATGTAGCCGATCCTTCGATGGCCCTTTTCAAGCAGATAGCGCGTAAGATCCTGCGCACCCTGGTAGTCATCAGGTTCGATCGAGGGAAACAATTCGTTCGTTTGAGGCCTGCAATTGATCATCACCGTGGGGATGCCGACATTCCCGGTTTCTGGGTCCACGATGCGATGATACATCGTGACGTAAAGAACGCCGTCAATCCGATGGGATTGAAACGTTTTCCAGATTTCCGCTTCCCGTTCGGAAACGCCGCCGGTGTTTGCCATCAGGATGGTTTTCCCGTTGGCATTTGCCCAATCCTGGATGCCGCGAACGATATCCACCGAGTAAGGCGTCGTCGACACATAGTCGGTGATGATGCCAAATGTGTTGGACCGGCTCGAACGGATCTGGCGCGCCGCCATATTTGGCACGTATCCGAGGTCTCGAATGGCCTTTTCCACCCTCTCCCTGGTTTCCTCCGTCACATACGGTTCGCCATTAATGACGCGAGAAACAGTTTTGTTCGAAACCCCAGCCACTTTCGCGACACTGACTATACTGACCATGCCCACCAATCTCCTTATGATATTTGTTGTAAACCAGACGCATGACAACGTCGACATGTTTTTATGACAACGTCGACATTGGACGTTGACAACGTCGTCATACGGGGATTATGTTCACCGCAAGAAGGAGGGCTCAATGCCAGTGCGGCGAGCCGAAGGGAGGAATCGATGAAAAAATTGCTCTGCGCCAGCGCACTTTCGCTGGTTTTCATGGTCGCGACTGCCAATGCCGAAACCATCAACATCCTGGTGGAGGGCGGCGGCGAGATGCTGCAGAAGAGCGTCGCCGAAAAGTTTACCGCTGAGACCGGCATCAAGGTGAAATTCACCGTCGTTCCCTACCAGGGTGTCTTCGATAAATTTTCTGCCGAAATCGCCTCAGGCTCTTCCGCGTTCGACGTCGTGACGATCGACGTCGTATGGAATGCGAAGTTCGCGGGCCATGTCGAGGACCTCTCGGCACTTTTCACCGATGCCGTTCGCGCGGATTTAGCACCTGCCTTGCTTGCGGACGCAAAGGTCGGCGACAAATTGATTGGCATGCCTGCCTGGGCCAATGCCGAGATCGTGTTCTATCGCAAGGACCTGTTTGACAAGGTGGAGGAAAAGGAAGCTTTCCAGGCAAAGTATGGCTATCCCCTCGCGCCCCCCAAGACCTGGCAGCAATGGCGCGATATCGCAAAATTCTTCACCCGCGATACCGACGGTGACGGCAAGATCGACTTCTGGGGGACTGACACCATCGGCACCTTCTCAGAGGAATGGATGGCGCATGTGCTGCAGGCGGGTTCCCCAGGCGTAATCCTCGACAAGGATGGGCAGGTTATCATTGACAACGATGCGCACAAGAAAGCGCTCGAGTTCTATATTGCGCCGCACTGTACCGACCATTCCGTCCCGGAAAACGTCAATGAGATCGGCTGGGGCGAGGCCCAGAACCTGTTCTACCAAGGCAAAACGGCGATGATGAAGTTCTGGGCGCATGCCTACAAGATGACGCCTCCGGATTCAAAGGTCAGCGGCAAGGTCGGCGTAGTGCCGATGCTGGCCGGTGACGCCGGGATCGCCGCTGTTCCCGGGCCTTGGTACAACGTCGTCCCCTCGGCGTCCCAACACAAGGACGCCGCGAAAAAGTTCATCGCTTACGCGATCGCAAACAACGCCTTGGGCATCGAGGCCCCGCTCGGCCTCGCCGCGACGAATTCAGCCTATCGCAGCTATGCCGGCAAACAGGGTTACGAGCACTTCCCCCCGCTTCTTGAGACGCTGAGTGCTCCTGCGACCCAAGGTCGGCCGCTAAACGAAAAATATCAGGAAATCGTGGATGAAGCTGTGCTGCCGGCGCTCCAGCAGGCGCTCACTTGCAAGGCCGATATCGGGCAAGTGCTGACCGAAGCCAAGGAAACGATCGAGGACATTCTCAACTAGCCTCGTCCATTCCTCAACATTTCGGGGGTGAATTTCACCCCCTTAGCTTTCGGAGACGGAGATGTCGGGTGAAGACCGATTTGTACTCTACATGCTCGCGCCTGCACTCGCCATCCTCGGCGTGCTGGTCGCTTACCCGGTCGGGCTCCTGGTATTCGACTCCTTTTTCAAGGTCGATACAATCACGCCTCATATACGCGAATGGGTTGGACTTAAGAACTATGTCGACGCGTTGACGTCGAAACGGGTCGCGGAGAGCGCTCTGCGGACACTTCAGTATTCGGTCTTCGCCCTGTTCTTCGAGTTCACCTTCGGTTTTGGTGCCGCGCTGCTGTTTTCAGGCATGACGGGGGAGTCGCGGTGGCACCGTACGATCTTCGCTCTACCGTTGATGGTCCCGCCCATTGTCGCGGGCCTGCTGTGGCGGTTTCTTCTGGTCGGCAATATCGGCATTTTGAACTACGGGCTGACTAGCCTGGGGTTGATCGATGATCCCGGTCAGATCGCCTGGCTGTCGAACGAGGACATCGTCATATACGCGGTCTCGTTCGCCGACATCTGGCTGACGACGTCCTTCGTCGCGCTTGTCTCTTATGCGGGCCTGACGAATATCCCGAAAGACCTGCTGGAAGCGGCTCGCATCGACGGGGCGAACGCACTCAAGCGGTTCTGGCACGTCACCGTGCCGCTGATGCGTCCGGTGATCGCTGTCGTCGTGATCGTTCGTGGCGTTGATGCAGCCAAGACGTTCGACCTGATCTGGATACAAACGCAGGGTGGGCCCCGCCACGCTTCGGAAGTGTTCTCCATGAACATCTACCAGCGCATGGTACGTTTCGGCGATCTCGGCGAGGCTTCAGCATCTGGAACGTTGTTTCTCATCGTCATGATGCTTCTGGCGGCGGTCGCCTATTGGAAGATCTGGAGACCCGTCCATGCTTAGAAGTCACCGCCTGAATATGAGCGGCGTCGTGATCAACGCAGCTGCCCTCGTGCTCGTTCTCTCCTACGCGATACCCTACATTTATTTGCTCATGACTTCTATCAAGCCAGCGGCCGATGTCCAGCAGATCCCGCCAAGCTTCTTTCCAGCGGTTGTATCGTTCGAGAATTTTCGGGAGGTCCTGCAATCCTCCACATTACCGAAAGCCTTCGTCAATTCCCTCACCGTAGCGGTGCTGACGACTGCTCTATCGCTATTGGTGGCGGTGCCTGCCGCATATGTCGCGACCCAGTACCGGCGCCGGATCACGACGCTTTTCCTGCTCTTTGCCCTGGTCACCCGCATGGTGCCGTCGGTGTCGCTCGGTGTGCCGCTGTTCCAGCTTTTGAAGTCGCTGGGTCTGCTCGACACGATTCCTGGCTTGGTTCTCGCTCACACGTCGGCCGCCGTACCGCTGGCACTCCTCCTCATGTCGGCCTTCTTCGAGGGTGTGCCGAAGGAGCTCGAAGAGGCGGCGCGCATGGACGGCTGCACACGCTTCCAGGCGTTTCGAAAGATTATCCTGCCGGTGATGACAGGGGGGATAGCGGTCACCGCGCTCTTTACCTTTATCACAAGCTGGAACGAGTTCCTCTACGCACTGCTGTTGACGTCGGAGGCCACCAAGACAGCTCCGATCGTCATCGCCGAATACAATTCGGTCTATGGGCTTGCCTGGGGGGCGATGACAGCTGCAGCCGTCCTCTACTCGCTGCCCGTCATCATCGTAACACTCGCACTACAAAAACAGATCGTCGGCGGCCTGACTTTCGGCGCTGTAAAAGGATGAGGGAGGCAAAGGCATGGCCGGTATAGAGCTGCGCAATATCAACAAGGTTTATGGAAACAGCTTTCATGCCTTGCATGATCTGAGCTTCGATATCAGGGATGGCGAATTCATGGTTTTCGTGGGTCCGTCGGGATGTGGAAAGTCGACGGCGCTGAGGACGATCGCCGGCCTGGAGAGCATTACGAGCGGTGAACTCAGGATCGGTGACAGGTTAGTCAACGATGTGGACCCCAAGGACCGCGACATCGCCATGGTCTTCCAGTCCTATGCACTCTACCCGCACAAGACTGTGCGGGAGAACATTGCTTTTCCCTTGCTGATGGCGGGTCTGCCGAAGACCGAGATTGCCAGTCGCGTGGAAGAAGCGGCAGGCATCCTTGAACTAACAAGTCTGCTTGACCGCAAGCCCGCACTTCTTTCCGGGGGTCAGCGTCAGCGTGTCGCAATGGGGCGAGCGATCGTTCGCAAACCGGCGGCTTTCTTGATGGATGAACCGCTGTCGAACCTCGATGCCAAGCTGCGCGTGCAGATGCGCGCCGAGATCGCCAGTCTCCAAAGAAAACTGAATGTCACGACGATCTACGTGACCCACGACCAGGTCGAGGCGATGACAATGGGCGACCGCGTCGCTGTCATGAAAGGCGGCGTCTTGCAGCAGGTCGATACACCACAGAACCTGTACAATCGTCCTGACAATATTTTTGTCGCCGCCTTTATCGGATCGCCCTCAATGAACTTGTATGAGGCCGTTCTGAATGGGAGGACGCTGACACTGGGTAGCAGCAGTTTCAAAATCCCTGATCGGGTTTTCGAAGACCGCCCCTCGCTCCACGGCGCGTCCAACCGTCAGGTCATTGTCGGTATCCGGCCGGAGCATATGAACGATGCCGCAACCCGGCCCTCTTCGGCCGAGATCTCGGCCCCGGTCGCCCTTGTCGAGGCGCTCGGTTCCGAATCCATGGTGCATCTGAATATCGACGCGCCCTGGGTGGATGCCGGCGACCCTGACGCCAGCGCCGATATCGGAGTCGAAAGAGCTGCTGTGGCCCGTTTTTCGCCGAAGAGCACGGTGCGCTCAGGTGATATGGCGCGCATCGCTGTCGATGCCGAAGAACTTCACTTCTTTGAACCGGCAACCCGCACCAGCATCTGGTGATGGTTCGGCCACGAGCAGACTCAACGGGAGAGCCGGTTAAACGCATTTTCCACGCGGTTTGCGAGAACAGGCCAATCGAGAACATCAGTCTACTCTCGCTGCGGAGTAAGCAATGTCCAAGGAGACATTAACAATGGTTAGCGAAAACCGGTACGATGTAACAACATATCCCGCAGGGAACCCTCATGAGGATATCGGCGCGGTCATCAACAGCATCATTGCCGATATCAAAAGCAGACAGCAGGTTAGCGATCTGAATGATGGCGGAAAGCCCGGCGCAGTTATCTATATACCTCCAGGCGATTATCGGCTGGTCACTCAGGTTGTTATCGACGTCAGCTATCTGAAAATTGTGGGTTCTGGCCACGGATTTACGTCCTCGAGCATCCGGTTCAACACCCCCAAAAACGAGCTGGCACACTGGCGCGAAGTATGGCCCGGCGGTAGCCGCATTCTTGTGGACATTTCTCCTGAGACCGCTGGCGGTGAGGCCGCTGGAGCTGCGTTCTATGTCAAGCGCCCCGGAAATCCTCGCATAAGCTCCGTGGAGTTCGCCGATTTTTGCATCGACGGCCTACACTTCATTGACGATGGTTCGGGGCAAAATGATGCGGAAAATACATACAGGAATGGCAAGACTGGGATCTATGTAGGTAGCGCCAATGACTCATTCCGAATAACGGGGATGGGTCTTATCTATCTGGAGCATGGCGTTACTGTTCATGATGCAGATGCGCTGGCAATAGATAACAATTTTATTGCAGAGTGCGGCAACTGTATCGAATTGAAGGGCATGGGCCAGGCCTCTAGAATAGCCAATAACTTTGTCGGAGCCGGATATCAGGGATATTCTGTTTACGCAGAAAATTATGGGGGCATTCTGGTGGCCTCAAACAACGTATTCCCACGAGGATCCAGTAGCGTCCATTTTTCTGGCGTAGTGCGTTCCTCGATTACGGGCAACAGATTCCATTCCTTTTACCCAGGGATGCTGGTCTTTACTGATAACTGCTGCGAGAATCTTGTGTCCTCAAATCACTTCTTGCGAGATCGCGAGCCGTGGGCGCCCATGCAGAAGTACGATAACGGCCTCGATGACCTGTTCGGACTTTTGCACATCGCTGGCAGCAACAATTCGGTCATCGCCAATCACATTTCAGAAACGATCGACACTCAATATCTCAAGCCTCTCGGAGTAAAGCCGGTGATCATTAATGTGGTTTCCGGGAGTGGCAACTACATAGCCAATAATCACATTGTGGCCACAACCGAAATCTCGCAAATCAGTGATGCACCGAACAGCGCCTGTTTTTCCACGCAGGTGGGAGCGTTGCTTTCAACAAACAATTTGGAGACGCTCGAAGTAACGGCAGTGCTGGTCCAAAAGGGGTCGGTACGGAACACGATCCTGGATTCGGGCAATGACGAACAGGTTGAAATTGACACAACGATGAATGCATTCCGGGGCACTCCAGTTCCCCACGCAATAGTCGGCAAAGTTTCAATTTAGATCGACCTTCGCAATACAGTCTGAGAATTCAACGACTATTCGGAGTTCTGTTCATGACGAACCAAATGGAAAACGGGAAGATGGCCCATTGATGAAGCAAAGCCTGTTCCTGCCTTCAGGGTGCCGCCTGGAATTTTGGGCCGCCGGCGACGGCTTTTTTCGTATCGACATTGATGGGAAAGCAGTTTGGCAGGCCATGTCATTTGCGTCCCATCCGGAGTTTTTCACGTATCATCACAGGGAAGCCTGCGAGGTCACTATTGTCACCAATTCGCCGGACGCTATTCTTTGGGCCTATGCCTATCAGCCTCACATCGTGAACGAGACTGGTATAACAGTTCTTGAATTTTCCGAAAAAGAAATACTTCAACGCACCGGTGCGGAAATTGAAGAATGGCTTCGGTCAGATACGGATCGGCCCGCGCTTCATTTTTCGCCAATCCGGCATTGGATGAACGACCCCGTAGGTCTCTGCAAGATCGGCGAGCTATGGCACCTTTTTTATCAATTCCATCCCTGCGGCAGTGATTGGGGGCCAATGCACTGGGGACATGCGACCAGCAGCGATCTGATCAAGTGGCTTCACATGCCGGTATTTCTGCATCCAGAACAGAACCTGTGGCGTCTCGGCGCAACAGGCGGCGCGTTCTCCGGCAACGCCTTTCGGGATCGAGATGGACGCTTGATGTTTTTCTACACCGAACGCCTGCCAGCCTACGACCTTTTCAAGGGTTATCGGGAAATTCAGAAAATCGCCCGCCCAGATCGGTGGATGATCAAGGCGGAAGGCATCGTGACCGTATTGGAAGATCGGCCTGAGGGAGTCGAGCACGACTTTCGCGATCCGAAGGTTTGGTGGGATGACACCGCCGGGGCCTACCGTATGGTGCTCGGCGCTTCCCTGCACGGCGACCCGGCCGTCTTGCTTTACGGTTCCGGCGATCTGTTGGAATGGAGCTATTTGGGCCCGCTCTATCGGGCACCCTCGCATTTTCGTGCTCAAGGTGCCAGGGCGGTTGAGTGCCCGGACTTCTTTCCGATCGACGGCAAATGGGTACTGATCATGGGTTTCGTCGGCCATCTCGAACCCGAAAGCGGACGACATAATCTTCTTTACGGCCTGGTTGGCGACTTTGAAGACGATCGTTTCATTCCTGGCTCTGGTACGTTGCAACTCCTTGATTTTGGGACTGACTTCTATGCCATGCAAAGCTTCTCGGCGGCCGGGAGGCAGATTGCCTTCGCATGGCTCTTCAACTGGGAATTCCGAAAGCCTGTTGGCTCGCCGTACTCAGGGGAACTGTCCCTGCCAAGAGAGCTATTCCTGGATGACCACGACAGGATTTGCATGAAGCCGGCAAAGGAGTCCGAATCTGCGTTCACGCTTTTCCTAACCGAATCTCTTCAGTCGGCCGTCTATAATCTGCCAGCACAACCTGTCGACATAAGGCTACAAGGCGATCTAAGCGATATCGAGATTGTCGCGACGCAATCGGGCGACCTGTCGTTTGTTGTTTCAGTCAGGGAACAAAAGTTGTCGGTAAGACTACCACAAGATGATGGGTCCATCCAATACGGGGTTGCGACACCGATTCTAACGGACCTGCGGATCATCCATGATCGAGGCATCATCGAAATCTTCGCCGATGGGTGTGCCGTGGCCGGCACGCGGCGTAATTACGTGAATACCATACCCGACTTGATCTCCATCGAAGCAATTCGACCAACGCATGTCTCGTTTTTTGTGGCCTCGGGCGATTGGGGTGAATAGAGGAAATAACTAGGATCCAGCTTCGTCAGTTCAGTTTTGCCGTTAGCTGGTGTGCCCGCCATAAACCGAGGAACGTCGAGAAGCTGTGTTATTCTCTTCTGAAGAGCTGGCCTATCGAAACCGTTCACGAACGGTTGCCGCATCTAAGCGATGGAGACACAAATATTCGCAGCTAGACTGGGATCTTGCCAGCGTCCACCCGCCGAAAGCGATCGTTGCCTCAGGCGGTTTCAATGGATCGTCCGAACCTGTGTTCGTGTGGAGTATGGATTTGACGCAGTCTTGGTAATGGAACATACCGTCACGCCGCGCCGATTAGGCGAACTTTGAGCCGCTAGATCTCGGCTCTGCCGTACATGCCTTTCGACCATTTTGAGCGTGTTGACCTGTTCCTCGAACTGACCATTTGACCACGGTTCCGCGATCGCCGGCATGACGGCATTGCTGACCTCGTACCTGCACGAAGGATCGATCGACAGCACAAGTTCGCCTGCGGGATTAGATCGTCTGGGAGGATTGTCTCCGCCTTCGGCTCAATGGCGATAGCGGTCTGGAGTAAGCCGCCGGATTGGGCGATCTCGGATCGCATTGTTGGTACCAATGCTGGTTGAACGCTGGGCATGAGTGCGGACAGACAGGCCTGTATACTTAGTTGCCTAGGCAGACAGAACGGTATAAAGTTTTGCCATTATCCGACGATCAAGGGATCTGTGATGCGCAATAAGGGAGTGGCCGTGACCGGCGCAAGGAGCAGCTTCCCGAAGCGCTCGGTGCTGTATCTGGCCCGGCTGGGATAAAATGTCGTGGCGGCTATGCGCGACACCGTCGGTCGTAACAGGCAGATCCTCAACGGATTGATCGCGACAGCTCGGGCGGAAGCTGATCCAGTGCAGGCCTTCAGTCACAGGAGCTACTATGTATAAAGGCAGTTGCCTCTGCAGCACGGTGAAATACGAAGTTCGCGGAGATCTTGGTCCAGCAATCTATTGCCACTGTTCACGATGTCGCAAAGCGACTGCAACCGCGTTTGCGACCAATGCAGCCGTTGCGGCCAGCGACTTTGTGATCATCGAGGGCGAGTCGTCGTTGAAGGCCTTCGATTCTTTGCCAGGTGTCCAACGCTTCTTTTGTTCCAATTGCGGTTCACCGATCATAAGTCGCCGCGATACGATGCCGGAGGTGGTGCGTTTGCGGTTGGGGACGCTCGATACGCCGCTGCCGGCGCCGCCGGCCGCACATTATTTCGTCGCCTCGAAGGCTGAGTGGTACGAGATACACGACGGGTTGCCACAGTTTGCGTAACGTCAACACGATGCTGCAGGCGGAAGTAGCTAGACGAACCATTCCGTTCGCCCTCTTTCCGTGGTTGTCCGTTCGTGAAGGGGCTGGCCGAATTTGGACCGGAGGCTAACTCCCCTGACGTACAGACGACCATCGCCTTCTATTTTAAGGCCTTGCATGAATTCGTTGCCTCACTCATCGAGCCCCTGGCATTGAGCGACCCCGAAAAAGCCGTGATCCAGATCTTGTCGCTCATCCAGGGCTCGATTGTGATGGCGCAATCGACGCCCGATCCTGGACTTGTCAAGACAATCCGCGATGCAGCCAGAGTGTTGCTCGAGAATGCGTTGACCGCGTCGTCTGAAACCTGAAGTTCGTGAGGTTATGAGTAAACGGCCCCGCCGTGAGCATAGCTCCGAGCTATTTCATCTCCTGGCATTGATTCCAACCGGGGCGCTCGACGCGAGCGCCTAGGTGAGGATCAAGAATAACGGAATTGGACTTCGAGGCTGACGCGTTCGCACCCATCGTTGATTTTCATAGGCCGATGACAGTCGTGCTCGTGACCAGCATCACGATCAGCCAATTTCTAGATCAGCTCCCAAAACGCCTCCGCAATAGCGGTCATCCGCTTTCGAGGGCGGATAAGAACGATCTTCACGCTAACGGCCCATTCATCCGACGCAGCCTTCGTCAGCCGGCCTTTTGGCCCCAGTTCGTCCGCAGCAAGGCTTTCGGGTATCCAGGCCACACCCTTCCCATCGACTGCCAACGCTTTTAGCACCATCGCAAGATGGGACGTAAAGACTGTTTTGAGATGAAGCTCGCCGAGTCTGGACGACAGGTTCGAGGCAAGGATGCGCCCCATGCCGGACTTCTCTTCGAATGCAATCTCGGCAACCGGAGCCTCCTGCGTACCGGGCAGATGATGAAGCGCACCACCTTTCCCATCCTTGCCACAGACGGGAATTAGCCGATCTGTCGACAGCTCGACATGTTTGAAGTCCGCCGCGTCCAGGCGAATTTTGCTGTTCTCGTGGTAATGGCACAGGAGAAACTGGGCCCGCCCCTCCAACATGATCTTCTCGCATTCGTTCATGTTATCGGACAACAGTCGAATAGGCATGGTCGAGGTGACATGCCCGAGGCCTTGTATCCAGCCTGGGAAGAACACGAATGACAGCGCGTGGGTCGCGGCGAAGGTCACTGTCGAAGAATCTACCCGTGTACGATCCAGGTCTTGCCTCACCCGTTCCAGTCGGTTGGCAACATCGTTGGCCGCATCCAGCACTATTTCTCCCGCTGCCGTCAGCTTCAGGCGGTGCGTGGATCGATCTACCAATTCCAACCCACACCATTCTTCCAGGGCTCGAATACGACGGCCAAACGCTGGCTGCGTGACGTTGCGATTTTCGGCCGCACGGGAAAAATTCAGTGTTTCTGCCAGAGCCTGAAGGTCGGCCAGCCAAACAGTCTCCATCCTGTCATACCTCAGTGAGCCATGCCGCCACCGCACCGAGATACATCCAGTTCCCCCACGAAATCAAGATGAATGCTGGCGCCCGAGAGCAATGTTCAGTTTTCGCTATGCCAAAACGGCACCAATAGAGCCCGTATCGGCATTGGACGAGGTGCCTCCCTTGTCCTTATGACATGCCCCTGTGCGGAGGAACGCATCTAAACAGGGAGGAGAGACCAATGGCTAAACGTCTGTTGAGTCAGCTTTACATACAGGTGTTGATCGGCATCGGGGTCGGTATCATCCTCGGGCTTTTTACTCCCGATATCGCCACGAAATTGCAGCCTTTGGCCGATGGCTTCATCAAACTGATCAAGATGCTGCTTGCGCCGGTCATCTTCGGCACTGTCGTCCTCGGCATCGCCAAGATGGGCGACATCAAGGAGGTCGGAAAGATCGGCGCACGGTCTCTGATTTACTTCGAGGTCGTTTCGACGATCGCGCTCGTTATCGGGCTGATCGTCGTCAACATCATGCAGCCCGGCGTCGGCATGAACATCGACGCAAGCAAGATCGACGCCAGCACGATCTCAATCTACCAGCAGACTGCCCAGCAACAGGGCGGCGTCATCGAGTTCTTCATGAACGTGATCCCAACAACGATGGTCGATGCATTTGCAAAGGGCGCAATGCTTCAGGTCATCCTGATCGCCGTGCTGATGGGCTGCGCACTTGTCCAGCTCGGCGAGAAAGCCAGGCCCGTCGTCGATCTCTTCGATTCCCTGCTCCAGGCTCTGTTCCGGATCGTCGGCATGATCATGCGCCTGGCGCCGATCGGCGCCGGCGCCGGGGTCGCCTATACGATCGGAAAATACGGCGTCGGCTCGCTCTGGGCTCTCGGGCAGTTGATGCTGGGCGTCTACCTGACGTCGGCCCTGTTCGTGATCGTTGTCCTCGGATCGATCGCCCGTTGGTCGGGGTTCCCGTTGCTGCATTTCTTCCGGTACTTCAAGGACGAAATCCTGATCGTGCTTGCGACCTGCTCGTCGGAAGCCGTACTGCCGCGGATGATGGCGAAGCTGGAGAAGCTCGGCTGCAAGAAATCCGTGGTCGGACTGGTGCTGCCGACCGGATACACATTCAACGCCGACGGCACCTGCATCTACCTGACGATGGCCGCCGTCTTCGTCGCCCAGGCGACCAACACGCCGCTCGGGATCGAAGGCCAGCTTGTCATCCTGGGCGTTCTGCTGCTCACCTCGAAGGGGTCGGCAGGCGTCGCGGGAGCGGGTTTCGTCACCCTCGCGGCAACTCTCTCTAGCTTCCATGCCATTCCGGTCGCCGGTCTTGTCCTTCTGCTTGGCGTCGATCGCTTTATGAACGAGGCCCGCGCCGTCGTAAACCTGATCGGCAACGGCATCGCCACCATCGCGATCGCAAAATGGGAAGGCGCTCTCGACCAGGAGACGGTCGCCGCTGTCATCTCCGAGCAGCGCGGCGAACGTCCCCGAAACATCACCGCATCACCCGCCGAACTGGCGTCCCGATAACAAACACATCGAACAAGTACCGAACGGAGAATGCTATGCGTATCCTTGATGTTTGCGAAGTTACGAAGCCAATCGCTTCGCCAATCCGTAATGCCTATATCGACTTCAGCAAAATGACGGCTAGCCTGGTTGCCATCGTCACCGACGTCGTCCGTGACGGTCGCCGTGTTGTCGGCTACGGCTTCAACTCGAACGGTCGTTATGGCCAGGGCGGCCTGATCCGTGAGCGCTTCAAGGACCGTATCCTCGAAGCCTCCCCGGAAAGCCTGATGAATGACGCGGGCACCAATCTCGATCCGCACAAAATCTGGGCGACGATGATGATGAACGAGAAGCCCGGGGGGCATGGCGAGCGGTCTGTCGCCGTCGGTACCCTCGACATGGCGATATGGGATGCGGTTGCAAAGATCGAGGGCAAGCCGCTCTTCCGCCACCTTGCAGAACTGAAGGGCCGGGAAGCCAATCCGAAGGTTTTCGTCTATGCGGCTGGCGGTTACTACTATCCGGGTAAGGACAACAGCGCGCTTCGCAAGGAGATGCGCAGCTATCTCGACCGTGGCTATAACGTCGTGAAGATGAAGATCGGCGGGGCATCAATCGATGAGGATCGCGGTCGTATCGAATCTGTCCTCGAAGAGATCAGCTCCCAGGCCCGGCTAGCGGTGGATGCCAACGGTCGCTTCGATCTTGAGACCGGCATCGCTTATGCCAAGATGCTGCGCGACTACCCGCTCTTCTGGTACGAGGAAATCGGCGATCCGCTCGACTACGCCCTGCAGGCGGCAATTTCCGAGTTTTACGACGCCCCGATGGCAACCGGCGAGAACCTGTTCTCCCACCAGGATGCCCGCAACCTGCTGCGTTATGGCGGCATGCGTGCCGACCGCGACTTCTTGCAATTCGATTGCGCCTTGTCCTACGGCCTCGTGGAATACCTTCGGACCCTTGATGTCCTGCGCCAATTCGGCTGGTCGCCTTCTCGCTGCATACCACATGGCGGCCACCAGATGTCCCTCAACATTGCGGCAGGGCTTGGTCTCGGCGGCAATGAAAGTTACCCGGACCTGTTCCAGCCCTATGGCGGCTTCCCGGATGGCGTGAAAGTCATCGACGGACACATCACCATGCCGGAACTGCCGGGCATCGGCTTCGAGGGCAAGTCCGACCTCATCAAGGTCATGCGCGAACTCGCTGAGTAAGATCAACGGAGTGGGTGAAAACTTTCGCCCCCTCCAGCTCACGCTTCATGGGTGCCTGCCAAGAAGCCGCAATCCCTAGACGCATCCAACGGAGGCGCCTGTCAGCTCCGGGCTATATCTACGTTCGGCCCAGGCGACGAACGACGCATGTCACGCCGCCTGAAAACCCAATCGATGAGTTCCGCCATTGATGGACCTAAGGCGACCCCTATCTCACTGAGTGCATATTCGACCCTTGGCGGAACCTGGGGATAGAGTGGCAAACTCGCGGGCCTGACACAATCGATCATCCGGAGGTGGTTGCCTGAGGCGGGCAGGCTTCATTGCATTTCGATTAGCTGGACTTCCGGAAGACATGGTGGTGATCGATACGTTTAACCACTACCCATGCGTGACACCGAGATTGCCGATATAGAAGCAGGCGAGGTCGAGAGTGTCTGAGTATTTCAGACAACTCGGCCGACCTGTTGCAAAGGCTTGGTGCGCTATCGGCTCGGATACTCTCGCCCGATTGGGAAACCTGCCGGCCACCCGGGTCCGGTTGCAACGGAAATGAACGTGATCGACATGTCGCCATGGCGCTTGTTGGCGATAGGGGGTTCGACGCCGTCGATGATGGAGCAATTTCGGAATCGTGGTGCCAACAATCGGGCTCGCCCGTATACTCTACGGACTTCACTAGAATTGGCATGCCCGATGCACTCGCCTCCGGGGAAAGATCTAAATTGCCAAAGCGGCGAGACCTTTCCGCCGCTGCGGTTCAAAAGAAGCCTGGCGATACGAAGAGCAATCGCATTGCGGAATATCTCGTGCGTTTGAACAGGGCCTTGTTCATGTAGATCGCAACCTTCTGTATCCGTCGTTCTAGCCCCTAGCGATGATTTTCGGAAATCTTGCGAAGATGATCTCTTATAATCGCGCGAAACTCTCCAAATGTTTGAAACCCAATGTGCTGTGCAAGTCGGTGAACCGTCGTTTGAGAAACCCTGCAATTGCGCGCAATCGCAGCGGCACTTTCGAATGCAATCATTTCCGGCCGTTCTATGATCTGCCTCGCGACCTGCTCGAGACTGCTGGGAAAGACGATCTGCCGTTTGGCGATCAGGTACTTCAATTCCTGCAGTGTCGCGGGAGGACGGCGATTTCTATCCTGCAGCATTGCGCTTCACCTTCCAAAGAACCGTCTTCAGTAATCCCGGTGCGATCCAGACGCATGTCTCGGGGCAGCACGTCATCACCGGTGGCGATGCGGCGATGTGAGAACAGGCCGCATCGCATCGAAGCTTGTTAATCGACCTGCACCGGTCTGCCCGTCTGCCAGCTCACGGTGGCGGCCTCCGCCAGTTTCTGAGCCTGAAGCCCGTCAAGTCCGCCGGGCTTCGGCGAGCGGTCGCCGCTGTCGATCGCATCGATGAAGGCATTGATCTCGTAGGCGTAAGCCTGGGCGTAGCGTTCCAGGAAGAAATATTGGACGGGATCGCCGCTGACACCGCTCGCATTGGAAAGCTCGACGCTGGTTGCATGGATATTCTTCGCCGCAAGCATGCCGGCAGCTCCATGGACTTCGATGCGCTGGTCGTAGCCGTAGGTCGCCCGGCGCGAATTGGTGATGACGGCAATGCGTCCGGAAGCCGTCTGCATCTGTACGGCCGCGGTATCCACATCGCCCTCGGCCCCGATCGACTTGTCAACGAGCGACGATCCGAGCGCATTCACGACGACGAACTCTTCCCCTATGAGGAAACGGGCCATGTCGAAGTCATGGATCATCATGTCGCGGAACAGACCACCGGAGGATTTGACGTAATCGGCCGGCGGCGGCGTGGGATCTCGGCTGGTGATCGTCACGATCTCGATGTCGCCGATATCGCCGCGGCGCAGGCGCGTCTCGACGCTGGCGAAGTTTGGGTCAAAGCGGCGATTGAAGCCGATCATCAAGGTCGACTTGTTCTTCTCGACGACATCGAGGCAGGCATTGATGCGCTCGACCGACAGGGACACCGGCTTCTCGCAGAGGATTGCCTTGCCGGCCCTCGCGGCCGCCTCGATCAGATCGGCATGGCTGGGCGTCGGCGTCGCAATGAGGATCGCATCGACGCTTGAGGATTTGATGACATCCTCCGCGTCGGCAACTTCGGCACCCGTCTGTGCCGCAAGCGCCTCTGCCGATGCTTTGAAAGCGTCGGCCACGTAAGCGAGGTTCGCCTTCGGGTTCGCCGCGATGGTCGCGGCATGCACCTTGCCTATCCGGCCGGCGCCGATCACTCCAAATTTGATCATTGTTATCTCTCCATGATATGTAAGTGTTGACTATCGAAATCTTCAAACCGTGAAGGCGTCGCGGAAACGGGCAAGCGCCGTCTCGTCATCGCCGGAGGCCCAGGCCTCCATGCCGATCGTGCCGCGATAGCCCATGTCCTTGAGCGCGCGGGCGATTGCCTTGTAGTTGATCTCTCCGGTGCCCGGTTCCATACGGCCGGGAACATCCGCCACCTGGATTTCACCGATATAGGGCAGAGCGCGCCGGCATAATTCGATCAGATTTCCTTCACCGATCTGGGCGTGATAGAGGTCGAGATTGAGCTTCAACGCCGGTCGGTTCACCGACGAAACGAGAGCAAGCGTGTCTTCCGCCTTGGCAAAAGGTGTCTTAGGGTGATCGACGGCTTCATTGAGGTTTTCGAGCACGAAGGTGACACCCTCTTTTTCACCGAGGTCGGCGATGCGGTTGAGCGTATCGCGCGCCTTGAGCCACATGGCGCCCGTCACCTTGTCGGCCTTGACCAGGGGCAGGCCCTGACCGTCGAGACCGGTCCCATGCAGGTTGAGGCGTGGGCAGTTGATTTCCCTGGCGATCGGGATCGATCGCTTCGCGGTTCGCAGCAAGTCGTCGGCGCCCTCGTCATCGGCGAGCGTGCCGGTCACATAGCCCGTCATCGACGAGAAGGTCGCTCCTGATCTTGCAAGTGCGGCGATGTCATGTTTCGTCCAGTCCCAGATCTCGGCGTGAAAGCCGAGTTCGGTGATGCGCTTGAGCCTGTCGACGACAGGAAGCGACTTGAAGACCATCTCGGCGCAGACCGCGAGCGTGAAGGGGGATGAGGCATTCGACGAGCCGTCGTTCATGACCGTATTCCATGTTGATGATTGAGTGAAAGGCGGCGGTCTTTGAGAGCCGGCCGGTCGCCGCCTTGGAAGCGTGCGGATTAGATCGTGCCGCCGAGCTCTTCGGAAAGTTGCTGCAGTTCCTTGCCGCCGGCCATGAGGTTTTGCAGCTCATCCATCGCGATATCAGCCTTGGCAAAGGTGCCAAGCGTCTGGCCGCGATTGAGGATGGTGAAGCGGTCCGCCACCGCATAGGCATGTCGGACGTTGTGGGTGATGAAAATGACGCCCAATCCATTCTGTCGAACCTGGTGGATGTATTTCAGCACCATCGAGGTTTGCGCTACACCGAGCGCCGAAGTCGGCTCATCGAGGATGAGGATCTTGGCGCCGAAGTAGACTGCACGTGCAATGGCAACGCATTGGCGCTCGCCTCCGGACAGAGTACCTACTGCCTGATTAGGGTCACGGATATCGATGCCGATTTTGCGCATCTCTTCACGGGTGACATTGTTGCAATGCGTGAGGTCGAGGTGGCGGAAGGGGAAGAAGCCTCTGCGAGGCTCCCGCCCCATGAAGAAATTGCGAGTAATCGACATCAGCGGGATCATGGCAAGATCCTGATAGACGGTCGCGATCCCCGCATCGAGCGCATCGCGCGGACTGCGAAAATTGACCGGCTTGCCATCGACGAGGAACTCGCCTCCGCTTGGGCGGACAACGCCGGAGAGCGTCTTGATCAAAGTGGATTTACCCGCGCCATTGTCTCCGAGGAGACAAAGTACCTCTCCGGCCGACACTTGCATCGATACGCCGTTGAGCGCAATCACGGAGCCGTAGTGTTTGATGATGTCGGTCACTTCGATGATCGGCGTTTGCTTGTGGACATCAGACATGATCAGCGCTCCCCGGTAACCTTGCGGCGAATGAAATTGTTGAAGAGAACGGCCAGCAGCAGCATCGAGCCCAGAAAGACCTGAAACCAGTCGGAGTCGAACTTGGTATAGGTCAGGCCAATCGAGACCGAACCGAAGATGATCGCGCCGAAGAAGGCGCCGATCGCCGAACCATAGCCGCCGGTCAGCAAGCACCCGCCGATGACGGCGGCGATGATCGCCTCGAACTCTTTCTGAAAGCCGCGTCTGGCGTCAGTCGAGCCGGCATCGAGCACAGTGATGATGGCGACCAGCGCCGCCGCGCATGCCGTCAGCGCAAACAGGCCGGTCTTGACCCTGTGGACCGGGACACCAGAATTTCTTGCAGCGTTGGGATCACCACCGGCGGCAAAGATCCAGTTGCCCATGCGGGTACGCAGCAGGACCCAGGTTGCAGCCAGCGCAAGCGCTACGAACCATAATACCGATACCGGAATACCCGTGACCTTCGGCATGCCGTTAGGGAATTTGTCGATAAGATCATGATCGGCAAGCCAGACAAAAGCGCCCTTCAGCGCATCGCCGGAAAAGAAGCCAAGCAGCGGACTGTCGCTGACCCGGTCGCCGATGCCGCGAAGCTGTGTCGAGCCACCGGTCGCCCATTTCAGGCCGACGAGCGTCAAGCCACGGAGAATGAAGAGGAATGCCAAGGTCACGATGAAGGACGGAAGGCGCGTGTGAATGACGATCTGCCCATTGATCGCCCCCATGAACGCGGCAAAAAGCATCGTCATGACGATGGCAACCGAAAGCGGCTGGCCGAAATTCGTGAGGATGACGCCGAAAATCAGTCCCGCAAAGGCCACCATCGAGCCGATCGAAAGATCAAACTCGCCGCCGATCATCAGAAGGGCCGCCGCAATGGCCAAAATCCCCAATTGCGATGCTGGCGCCATGATGGTCATCAGGCCGGAAAGCGAGAACATGGTACGGTCGGCGGTGAGAAAGAAAAAGACGATGACGAGAACAAGGCCAGCCACGGCACCAAGCTCAGGCCGCCGCATCATATGTGTCAGAAAACTTACTTGTTTGACGCGCTCATCGGCCTTCGGCGCAGCCGCCGTTCTCTGCTCAAGCGAAGCCATAACTCCTCCCACGGATCATAATTTAGGGTAGCGTTGGCGCTGCTCGGCAGCGCGGTCAGACAGCCAAACCCCCTCCCCATCAAGGGGGAGGAGATTCTGGGAGAATGCCTTTCGGCAATTCCGGTTAGCGAATGCCCTTGGCGGAAAGATCCACGACTTGGGCGGCCTTTTCCTTGGTGATAAGGTTCGGGCCGGATGGAACATTACCCCCGGGAATAAGCCCGTATTTGGCATAGTTGGCCAAGAATACGACCGGCAGATAGCCCTGCAGGAACTGCTGCTGATCGATCGCGAAGGCAGCCTTACCATCGGCCACGGCCTTCAGGAAATCAGCTGAAAGGTCGAATGTCGCCACCTTGATCTTGCCGGTCATTCCGACATCCTCGACCGCCGCCAGAGAGGGCTCGCCGGCGGTACCGGAACCAAGCGCCATGACAGTGTCGACAGCCGTATTGGAACTCAGCGCCGCCTTGACCTTCGCGCGGACATCAGCCGGATCGTTGCTGACCGGAAGAACCGTAACCTTGCCGCCGAAACCATCGGCAAAGCCTTTGCAGCGCAGGTCGAGCGAAACGTTGCCGACCTCCTGGTTCACACATAGGCCTTCCTTGCCGCCCATCTCATGCAGCTTCGCGCCGGCTGCCTTGCCGGCGGTATATTCGTCCTGGCCGACATGAAGAAGCGCTCCCAGTTCCTTGGAAACGTCGGAACCGGAATTGATGGAAATAACCGGAATGCCGGCGGCGACAGCCTTCCTGATCGACGGTCCGAGCGCGGAGGCATCGGGAATGGAGACGATGAGCCCGTCGGGCTTCTGATTGACGGCCGCATCGATGAGCTGCCCCATCGACACCATGTCGAAGGTTTCCGGAGCGCGGTAATCGACGCTGACGCCCATGTCCTTCGCCGCTGAATTGACGCCATTCTTGACGACGGACCAGAAAGGATCATTGGCCTGGCCGTGGGTGACGGCAACGATGTGAACGTCCGCGGCATTGGCGATTGCCGAAGAGCACATGAGCGCGGCAGCGATGGCTGCGCTCGTGAGAAGCGATTTCAAACCAAATTTCATTTTACCCTCCCAAAAAACAGTCCGCTCTACGCGAACCTCCCAGTGCTACCGGTTGCAACTCCATTTTGCACCCGGTAGCAAGCTCGATAAAACTACTTTATTGTCGACAAAAATCAAGCATCCATTCCATTTTTATTTTTTTGTGGAATATTCATTCCACTCAGGAGGAGACGGTCATGCGCAAACGGGCGACAGCGAAAGAGGTGGCGGAGGCTGCCGGCGTATCGAAGTGGACTGTTATCCGTGCATTCACACCCGGTGCCTCCATTACGGATGCCAGCCGACAAAAGGTGCTTCAGGCTGCCGAGGCCCTGAATTATTCGCCCAACCTTCTCGCCCGCAGCCTTGCGACCAACACCACCCATCAGGTCGCCGTCTTCGTCGACGACTTCGCCAATCCGCACAAGCTTCCGGTTCTGGAGATGTTGACCGAGCGCCTGCAGGCGGAGGGTCTGCTGACCGTATTAATCAACATCAACCGCCATTTCGATCACGTTCACGCGTTGATCAACGCAGACCAGCGGCAGTTCGATGCGGTGATCCTCTTCGGCACGGCCTTTCGCGAGGAAACGCTGGGTAATCGACGTCTTGGCCCAGGTTTCCCGCCGATGTTCGTACTTGCGAGGGACAGCCAAATCCCCGGCGTCCCCGCCATTGCCTGCGATGCCGAACTCGCTCTCAGCGAAATCGTCGACTATCTGTTCGACAAGGGCTATCGCCGTCCCGGCTTTATGACGGGGGCGAGAACCCTGTCGACGGCGCTCGGCAGGCGCCATCATTATACAAATTTCTGGTGGGCGAAAGGTATCGAAGGCGTGACAGAATTGGCTGCGGAGAGATATAGCGCGCAGGCCGGCGCCGAGGCGGCGCGTACCTATTTGAGCGCTACTTCGCCCGCATCGCGCATCGACGTATTGATGTGTGAAAATGACATATTGGCAATGGGAGCGATGGATGTCGCCCGGAGCGAATTCGGGCTCGCAATCCCGAAAGACCTGGCAGTCGTCGGCTTTGACAATATCGAGCTCGGAGGCGCCCCTGCTTATGGATTGACGAGCTACGAGCAGCCGGCCGTCGAGATGGTGGACGCCGTTGTCGCAATGATCGCCGGAAAGCGCGATGCCGAAATGGTTGTCATGCCGGGGCGGCTTGTGCCGAGGTCATCAGCATGAAATGTCGTGCCGGTGCTGCCAAGCCGATCAAGCATTCCCAATTTAACCGACCTAGGTGCTTCTACACTGATGGCGATCACATCGTACGAGCTACGTTCTTGGCTGAGTGCGCTCGTGCGAAATGGAGTTGATAGCGCTGCCACTTCATGCTGGCCCGATCGCTAGGTCACTACCATGTGCAACGGTAAACATGGATCGCAAAAAGTTCGACAGAGTTATTTTCGTGAAGCCGGCCGGCCGGAAGGCAAGCTGCAATAAGTGGGCGAAATGCCTGGCGGAGAATTCCTTTACGAGCACCCTAGCCAAATGCCCCAAGGCCGGGTTCTTCAGAACGATGCGCAATTTAGGCAATTTGCCGGCCGCCGCTCAATGGTATGACCACCCGTGAACCATGGTTGGCTGGCATTACGGACCCGGTCACACGAAGATCTAAGTCAAGCTTGAACTTTGAGATAAGTTCCCGAAGACGCCCACTTTCACTTGCAAGCCGTGCGCCTGCTGCGCTCGTCTCCTCGACCATGGCTGCGTTTTGCTGAGTGACGTAATCCATCTGGTTGACCGCCGTATTGACCTCATCAAGACCCACGGATTGTCCTTTCGATGATGTGGCAATCGAAGCCATATGCTGGTTCATCGCTACGATGTGGTCCTCAATTGTCCTCAATGCATCGCCCGTCTCGCGCACCAATTGGACGCCGTTTTGAACTTCCCTCGAAGCGTTGCGAATCAGCTCTTTGATTTCTTTCGCGGCCTGAGCCGAGCGCTGTGCCAATTCGCGCACTTCCTGAGCAACCACAGCGAAGCCCTTTCCTGAATCCCCAGCGCGCGCGGCTTCAACGCCGGCGTTCAGTGCGAGCAGGTTCGTCTGAAACGCAATCTCATCGATGACCCCAATGATATTGGAGATCTGGTCCGATGATTGTTCGATTTTTTGCATCGCATCTACCGCATCGGCGACAACCCTTCCGGATTGACTGGCGCTTTCGGTTGCCTCCATAGCCACCTGGCGCGCTTCCTCGGCGCGTTTGGAAGAATTCGCCACATTCACTGTGATCTCGTCGAGGGCAGAGGCAGTCTCTTCAAGAGACGCTGCCTGCTGTTCCGTCCGCTTGGAGAGATCGTCGGAGCTGGCACTGATTTCCCGGCTCCCAGTGTCGATTGCGTCAGCTGCTTCAGTGACAGCGCGCAGTGTCTCAGCCAGTTGAGCGACAGCGCCGTTGAAGTCGGCCCGAAGTGTCTCGAATTCGATCGCAAACGGGTTTTCCAACTGGAATGTCAGATCGCCACTGGCCAGATGCTTTAAGCCTTCTTCCAGCGCCCTCGTCGCCTGGGCCATGGCCTCGCCCCTTATCCGTTCGGCTTCTGCGTTCCGATGACGCTCCAGTTCAGACTGGTTTCGGTTCGTATCCGCCTCCTGTTGAAGCCTCAAATTTTCGACGGCATTCGCGCGGAAAATTTCGACTGCTGCGGCCATCTCACCCAGTTCATCCGATCGACCGGCATAGGGAACCGGGGAATCTGTATTACCCTCCGCGAGCCTTTTCATGGATACAGTGATAGTTTGGATTGGCTTTGCTACGCCAACGATTGCGAAGTATATCGCCGCAACGATGACCGCAAGGCAGAGCGAAATTATCAAATAAGTGATAGCCAGGGTCGATCGATAGGTTTCCGCACTGGCTCTTTGAGAAGCTGCCGCGCCGTCGGTATCCACGACGACGATCTCGCCAAGTAATTTTCGGATCTCGTTCTCTAGAGGCTGCATCCGCGTTTGCTGCAACTCGGTCGCTTGAGGGAGTTTTCTGGCCCGGGCGAGGGAAATTGCCATGTCGCCGAGTTTGTTCAAGTCGGCAAACAGCGCCTTGACCTTCGAGATCCGATCTCGGCCATAGTCGTCGCTGATGAGAACTTCATATTGAGCCACAGCTCCAAGGAACGCCGAATTTGCCGCCGAAATGCTTTGCTCCGAGGATTTCAGCGAGTCCAAGGTCAAAGCCATAATATAATTGTGATATCCAAGGCTCGCGTTGGAAAGTTCAATATTCATGTCCTTCGACAGCGCGACCTTTGGAAGCCACCTAGAGGTAATATCCTGGGTACGTTTATCCAAAGCGCCCATGCTCGACACCGAGACGATCGAAAATGCAATCACTGTTGTCGCAATAAGCGTTAGCGCACATGTGAGCGCGGCTTTGATGGTTGGACGTTTCATAAATGGCTCCCAGGCGACAAAACTGCTTGATCAAGGTGTGGCTGGAACAAGTTTGTTCCGCCGACGGCAAACGAACACGGCCTCATGCCGTCAGATGGCTTAGGAGAACGACGAAAGATCCAAACCGGCTGCATCTCGAAACGAGGCTGGGAAAGCATCCCTTCGCTGTCCTGCGAGACACAATAGAGGCCCCAATTGGTTGACAGAATTATACCGTCTACCAAAGCCGTTAAACTGCATTGCGCAGATAGGACGAACTTGCGCAATTTGAATAAATGGCAGCCGATCTACTTCCCACGCGCAGCGATTAACTGGGAGAGGCCGATCTTACTTTCGCGGCAAAGCCGCCTTACGTATAGCTAGCGGATTTTGGCCGTAGCGAAGGCGTATATGCGCGGCAAACTTGCCCGGATTTGAAAATCCCCACCGTCTTGCGATCTCATCCACGGTAACTGAGGGTGCTTCCGTCAGGAGATCCTTATGCGCGCGCTCAAGGCGGATTGCAAAAAGATAAGCCATCGGGCTGACACCAAGATATTTCCGAAACCCAAGCTGCAACGTACGAACGCTCGCTCCCGCAGCCGACGAAAGGTCCTCCAGAGTGATCCTCTGTAGAGCTCGGGCATTCATCCATGCGATGGCCCGCTTGATGTAGTAAGGTCTTGCGACATGTTGATGTGAGCGGGCATTATCCGTTGGCCAGCATTCTATGAACAGTGCGAGGAATGCTTCAATGAGCAAATGCGTGCCAATTGACACCTCCCCCTGCCGCTCCTCGCTTCCGGACGTTACCAAAAGTGTTGCCAACTGCCTCAGACGCTGAATCTTGATCTCATTGCAATCAACCACGGATCGTAACGCGGTTAGGTCGGCAGACAGTATGGAAAATTCGTCGGCAATAAGTCTAGAAAGGCGTGCTTCCTGAATCGAAACAACCACCTGTTTGGACTGTGGGCTCCAAACGGTGTGGTGGGCCTTATAATTCCGCAAAAGATAAGCTTGGCCGGCACTTGCCGCTACCGTTTCACAGTTCGTCGTGGACGTACATTGGCCCGCATCGATAAAGTGCAGCTCAAAGCGCTTGTCTGGAGTTTGCTCGGCACGGAACGCAAATCCAGATGAAGACCATTCGTTCCAAAAGTGGAGTTCTCCCACTCGCACAATCTCGACCGAATGTTCAAACCGCGTGACACCGTCTAGGAAGGAGTATCGCACCGGCATCAGTACGTCTGAAATAGCCTCACTCGAGAATCCGGGATCGGAACTTGAAAACGCGAACAAATTCGGGGCAGATTCGGGTTTTCTCGAGTTCACCGTCGGCCCCCCTGATTTTGGACAAATGTACCCTCAAGCCGCCGAGCTTTCGCTCGCTGCCTTGTAAGCGCGCAAGAGATTTTCTGGCTTACAGTCTGTGGCGATATCGAGGTCTCAAGCCACCCTTCTTCAGAACTGCAGCATAAGCCGTCATCACGCCATCTTTTCCCGCAGGAAGATGTCTGACTCTACATGGTCAGTCGCGATCAGTTTCCTTTGTTGCAACCAGTTTCGCCGCGGCCTCATTCGCTCTGGCCAAGGCGTTCTTCATTGCTGTTCCCACGGCCAGTTCGGCTGCAAGAACGCCGATAAATTCGTCACCTGCTCCGTGTGTGCTTTCTACCTTGATCTTCAAACCCTCGATCACAATCTCGCTTCCCTCACTGTTGGCATAGGCCACACCTGCGCCGCCGGCGGTGACCACGACCTCGGGGAAGATCCGCACAAGTGCGCGCGCAGCCTCAAGCGCGCCACCGAGTGTCTCGACCACGGGGACTCCTGCCAGCGTTTCGGCCTCGATGGCATTCACGACGATGATATCGATAAGTGGTTGTAGCTCGTTCGACAGGGCGCGCGCGGGTGCGGCATTAATCAACACACGACCGCCAGCAAGTTTTATAGCTTTTGCTGCCGCGATATTGGCCGCATCCGGAATCTCGTTTTGCAAAACCAGAATTGTTGTCCTACCAAGCAGTTCGCCCGCTGCCTCGACATCTTGATGGCCGAGCGTCAGGTTGCTCCCCGACACGATAACGGCGCCATAGTCCCCCTCGGCGTCGAAAATTGCGACGCTCATGCCCGTCGACTGTGATGCGTCACGCCGGACGAACGTGTGATCGACATGTCTTCGATGAAGGTTGGAAATCAGGAAGCGTCCAAAATCGTCGTCGGCGACCGCTCCGATCATCGAGGTGGGAACCCCTCTCCGAGCAGCCGAAACGGCTTGATTGCCTCCCTTCCCGCCGAATTTTGGGTGCCAGGACGTCCCGGCGACGGTTTCGCCCTTACGAGGGCGAGCCGGCCCAAAGACGGCTATATCATAGTGAAGGCTGCCGAAAACGGTGACGAGGGGCGAAGATGTCATGGAAGGCGATCTTTTCGTTTGGATTTGACGGCTGACATTGTGCGTTCGAGGTTGCGTTCGGCAGCTTGGTAGTCGCGCTGGGCAACGGCTACGAAGACCGCATCAAGAATGTTGAGCTGGGCAATACGTGCCGCCGCATTTTCCCCCATCAGCGGCGACCCTTGCGCCGTAGAACACAGAACCACGTCGGCGGACTGGGCGAGCGCCGAGGAATCGTAATTGGTGACGGCGATGGTCCTCGCACCATTCCGGCGGGCAAGTTGGAGCGCTTCGATCACCGCGGTCGTATTGCCGGAATGGGAGAAGCCGACAGCGATATCACCCTCGCCCAGCAGCGACGCCGACATCAACATAAGATGCGAATCGTCGAACACGTTGGCGCGAACACCGATTCGCAAGAATTTATGCGCCACGTCGCGCGCGATCTGGGCCGAGCCGCCCACCCCGTAAAAATCGCGGGTCACCGCTTTACGGATGAGATCGGCAGCACGGTCGAATGCTGCCATGTCGAGAATGGCAAGAGTTTCCTCGAGCGCGTGGATCGAGGTTCGAAAAACCTTCTGCACGATTTCCAGCGATGTATCGTCTACTGACAGCTCCTGATGCATTTCGGCCGTCGGTTGCTGGTTGTACTGGCTCACCGCGAAGCGAAAGTCCCGGAAGCCGGAAAAGCCGAGCTTCTTGGTGATCTTCACCACCATGGCCTCCGACACTCCGGCATCTTCAGCGATCTGCTTAAGCGAGGTTTCGTCGCTGAAGTCGCGCATGGCGAAGACGGTATCGACCACTTTTGCTTCGAGCGGCGTGAGCAGCGGCATCATCATCCGGATGCGTGGGCCCACTGCTTTCATGTCGAAGCTTTCAGTGTTCATTCTCGTCCCCTTATTCCCGTCCGCGTGTGGCGCGATCGATCATCATCGCGACGAGGATTATAAGGCCGGTTGCGAGCAGTTGATAGAAGGCTTGCACGTTCATCAGAGTCAAACCATTACGCATCGCGCCGAGGATAATTGCACCAAGGATGGTCCCGAAAATGCTACCCTTGCCGCCCATCAGAGATGCTCCACCGATCGCTGCAGCTGCAATCGCATCAAGCTCCCAAAGATTGCCGAGGATTGGCTCTGCGGCACCCAGACGACCGATCAGAATCAATGATGCAAGAGCTGCCAGACCACCGGAGATGACATAGGCGGTGATTTTTGTACGGGCGATTGGAACGCCTGCCACATATGCGGCCTCCTCGTTGCCGCCAACAGCCATCAAATATTCGCCAATGGGCGTCTTCTTGAGCAGGATCCAGGCAGTGAGGGCAACAACGGCCACGATGGCGACGGGCGCTGGAATACCCACAATGCTGCTATTGAACAGAGACCGGAAATCTGCCGGAATGCCGAGAACCGGATTGCCGCCCGTGTAAATGAGCGCGATGGCGCGATAGGTGCTCAGGGTCCCAAGCGTCACGATGAAGGGCTGCAGGCCAACATAGGCCACAAGCACGCCATTGATGAAGCCGCAGACGACCCCGATGCCCAATCCTGCAAGGATGGCTAGCGGGACAGGGGTGCCGGCAAGCAGAAGGGTCGCGGTGATGACGGCGGAGATGGCTGCGGTCGGGCCAACCGACAGGTCGATGCCGCCGGAAATGATAACAAGCGTCATGCCAAGCGCCAGGCACGCGTTGATGCTCGACTGTTGCAGGATGTTGACGAGATTGCGCTCTGACAAAAAGCCTGGAACTAGTGTGGCGAATACCGCCATAATGACGACAAGGCCGATTAATGTTCCCGCATCGCGCAGCGAAAATGAGAAGCGGTGGAAGACCGTCGCGGAGGTGATTTCGGAAGGCGAAGTGGTCATGGAATGTCCTAACAAATTCACGCAGGCTGCGCTGTTTGGCTATCGGCCGCAGCCGAGCTAGCACCCGGTATGGCATGTGCAACTATCTCGGCTTCAGACAGTCGATCGCGAGGAATATCGGCAGCAATCCGCCCCTCCCGCATCACAAGTACGCGGTCGGAGAGCCGGATCACTTCTGGAAGTTCTGAAGAAACGACGATGATCGCGTGACCTTCGCTGGCGAGATCCTCAATCAGGCGGTAGATCTCGGACTTGGCGCCGACGTCGATGCCACGGGTTGGCTCGTCGAAGAGAAGGATCTGCGATCTCGCAGCCAGCCAGCGAGCGATAATCGCCTTCTGCTGGTTGCCGCCGCTGAAAAGACGGATCGGGCGATCCAATTGGAATGGCCGCAGATTGACGCGCTTCAACAAGGTTTTCGCTGCTGTGCGAAGTTTTTCAGTGCCTATCATGCCGCCGGACGAGAAACTCGGCAGCGAGGCGAGAGCCATATTATGGGTGACGGAACGCAGAGGAATTATGCCTTCCCGCTTGCGCTCTTCGGGCACCAGACCAATGCCGGCGGCAATCGCCTCCCTCGGACTGGAAAGACTGACATGCTTGCCGTCAATCGCAAGGGAGCCCGCGCTCAGGCGATCGGCACCGGCGATCAATCGCAACAATTCAGTTCGGCCCGAGCCGACAAGGCCAGCAATCCCGAGCACCTCACCTTTGTGAAGAGAAAACGAGACGTCGCGAATCTTTGCCGACGAGGAAAGGTTCCTTGCTTCCAGCTTGATCGTCTTCGTGGCGAACGAATGATGCTCCTCCTGCATCAGCTCGCGTCCGACCATCATGGCGATAACGTCCTTTTCGGAGGCCGCTTTGAGATCGACCATCCCGACAAGCTTGCCGTCACGCATGACGCTGGCTCGCTGGCAGATGTGGAAAACTTCGTCCATCTTATGTGAGACGTAAATGATCGAGACGCCGCTGGCGGAAAGGCTTGCGATGACCTGCGCCAAACGGTCGAATTCGCTCGGCGTCAGGCTCGAGGTTGGTTCGTCCATCGCGATAACCTTCGCCTTGTCGAGCAAGGCGCGGCCGATTTCGACAATCTGGCGCTGTGCCACCTTCAAAGAGGAGATCGGCGCGGCTGGATCAATGCTCTTGTCGAGCATTGACAAAGCTTCGGCCGCGCGCATTTCCTGCTCACGGCGCGAGACGAACAGGCCGCCCATGCGGGTCAGCGATTGTCCGAGGAACATGTTTTGTGCAACGCTTAGATGCGGCACCTGCTGCAATTCCTGATGGATCATCGCGATGCCAGCTTGGCGGGCATCCATAGGCTTCTTGAAGGCCGCAGCCTCACCATCAACGAAAAACGTGCCGGACGTAGGGCGAAAAACGCCGGAGAGGATCCGCAGCAACGTTGATTTTCCGGCGCCGTTTTCGCCAAGCAGCCCGTGAATCTCGCCGGAAGCAATGTTGAAGGAAACATCTGTCAGGGCATTCACCCCCGGAAAGCTCTTCGAAATCGCTTCGAATCTCAGTCTCGGCACCATTTTTTCACCTCCTGGGGGAGAGAGATGCCGACCGGTCGCGGCCGGCATCTGCAACCTCTATTACTTGGCGGCTTTGGCGTCTTCCATAAGAACGGCGCGGACGTCCACACCCTCGCCCTTGTAGCGGTCGAGATTGTCCTTGGTGATGAGCGCCTGAGGGGTTGCAACGACGCGGGGCAACTTCTGGCCGGCGACAAGGCGGAGTGCTGTCTCGAGCGCAACTTCGCCCGTCAGCACCGGGAAGCTGTCGACCGTGCCGGTCAGATCGCCGGCCTTGATCGACGCATAGGCATCCGAAATGCCATCCGTGCCGAACACCGCGACCTTGCCTGCAAGACCGGCGGCCTTGACCGCCTCGACGATGCCCAGCGCCATGCCGTCATTATTAGCATAGAAGCCGATCAAATCGGGATGCTGGTTTAGGATGTTGGTCGCTGCATCATAGGAGGTCTGGCGATCCCAGTTTCCGGGAACGCTGGCCACGACTTGGAACTTGCCGTTCTGCGTGATCGTTGACTTGAAGCCGTCGGTGCGCTGCACGGCAGCGTAGACGCCAGCCTGGCCTTCGACGATCGCCACCTTGCCGCCCTCCGTACGATTTTCGATGAACCACTTGGCGACGCGCACGCCGTTGTCGCGCTGGACGTTGCCGACGTAATGTTCCGCCTGAGGAATTACGGCGTCGTTGACGTTCACGACCGGCACATTGGCGGCTTTGGCCTGCTCGATTACCGGCTGCAGATTGGCGTCCGTCTGCGGTGAGACCAAGAGGACATTGTAGCCCTGAGTGATCAGGCCTTCAGCGATCGTAAGCTGGCCGAGCTGGTCGCCTTCACTTTGTGCTGCTTGATAGACGACAGGCACGCCGACCTTTTTGCCGAACGCTTCGTAGCCTTCACCGAGCGAACGCCAGTATTCGTTTGTCAAGGTCTTGGAAACCGCGCCCGCCTTGGTGCCTTCGGGAAGCTTGGGGAAAGCGCCCAGCTTGGCTTCAAGCTGTGACCAATCCATCCTGTCCTTTTCAGTGTCGGAATTCAACGGGGCGAGGTCCTGTGCCAAGGCAGCACTGACCAGAAAGCTTGCCGCGATGCTGGCAGCGAGGGTCGTCTTCAAAAAGTTCTTCATCGGTTCCTCCCGGGTGTTCAACAAACACGCCTCCGGCGTGCCTTAGGTTACAAAGGGTCTTGGGCTCCAACAAAATCAGGCGTTTGGGCAGCTCAGCCGAGCATCAACTCTTGGATGACGGCCTGAGCGGACACTGCGTCCTGTCGGGCAACCGCGCCGGAAAGCCGATTGTCCTGCTCGAGGCGCTCCACGACAGCAAGCATCCGCTTGACGGTCTGGATATTCACCTCGCATTCGTGCACCGGATCGAGACCGGTCATGTCAGGGAATGTGTCGAAATAGATCGCGCCGTCATAACCATCCTTGCGGATCTGGCGGAGAAGCTCGATCGTTTGCTGAGTATGCACAGCACCGACCATAAGGCCGTCATCGCGCTTGGCGTAGCCATCGTTCAGATGAACGCCGAGGACACGGCTGTGGCGGGCGATCAGTGCCGCGGCAAAGGCAGGCTGTTCATCGGCATAGAGCACATGCGCGAAGTCGAGGGTAACGCCAAGATTGGGCATGTCCACGTCCTTGATCGCCAGAAGCGTTGTGGCCGCATCCGGCATAAGGCTAAAGGAGCGTGGCTCATTGGGCTTGTATTCGATACTAATGAGGCAATCCGTATCATGGGCGCAAACTTCACGAATTCCTTCAACTTCGTGTTCCCACAACAAATGGTAGTCCGCCTGGAAAGCATAATCGAAACCGTCCTGACCAAGCCAAAGGGTCATCAAGTTGCTGCCGGCGGCGCGGGCTGCATCAATGCCTTTTTTTGTCAGGTCAATTGCTTCGCGACGAACGATTGGGTCAGGATTGGTGAAGGCACCGATCTTGAAGGCCGGGTTAGTATAATAGCGCATGGCGAAACCATTGATCGCCAGTCCTAGGTCGCCAATCTGGCGCGCCAGGAGCGCTGGATCCGCCGTAACATGGTCTGGATAATTGAGATCAAGGTCGGTCAGGCCGGCGACCTTTGCAGCACGCGTCGCCATTTGCAACATGGTCGGTTTGCCGGAGAGGTCCGGCCACTCGGCATGTGGCTTGGAAGCAAAAGAGTTCAGGCGGGTAGCGAATTTCAAATTGGTCACGATTTTCAGCTCACTTGGTCGATGGGTTACTACTTCACAAATTAATCCGTGTTTGTAAAGTTATTAATGTTGTGCGGTGCACCAATTCGTGAGGACAAGATGCCCGGTGCATGAATTTTCGACTTGCTGCTCGGTGCTGTAGAACTCGTCAAAGCAGGCCCCGGAATCTTGAAAAGTCCGTGGTTGTTTGATCGACCTGCGACAACCGAAGAGGTCGTTGGACATGACCGCTTTGACCTAGGCTCGAGCGGCATTCAGGCTGCTAACCGCTAAGTTTGACGACCATGCCGAAGTAATTGCGGCCTAAGCGGCCGACGCCAAAGAATGGTCAGCTCAATCGAGCGCACAAAAAGTTGCCGACAGGGTATCGCCGGCACCCGTCGTGTCGATGACCGGTCGTCGGGAACGGTCGACACCACGACTAGCGCAGCGCCCTCTGCAGGCATGCGGCATGTCGATATTTTTCGTCCTATGGAAGGTCTTGGTATGGCGGCTCCTCCAGGCTTCTATTTGACTGCGCCCGCAGTCAGGCCTTTGACAATGAAGCGCTCCAGGAAGATTCCGACGAGCACAAGGGGCATGATCGCGGCGGTCGCGATCGCTGCCATCGACCACCAGTTGATCCCCTGCGACCCGGTCTGGCTCGCCACCATTACCGGCAGAGTCTTTGCATTGGAGCTCGTCAGCAAGGCTGCGAAGAAATATTCATTCCAGCAGAGGATCACCGATAGGATGAAAGCCGCCACCATGCCCGGCAGTGCAATCGGTAGGACAATGCGCACAAACGCGCCCCAGATCGAGCATCCATCGACCAAAGCCGCCTGCTCAAGCTCAACCGGAATCGTGTCAAACTGGTCGCGCATGATCCAGATGACGATCGGCAGCACCATCAGCGTATAGACGAGCACGAGGCCGATCAGCGTGTCGAGCAGCATGAGGTTCTTGTAGAGAACAAGAAACGGCATGGCGAGGACAACGGGTGGCAGGATCAACTGCGACAGGAAGAAGAACGAGATGTCCTTGTTCGTCATCCAAAGAAACTTGTATGAAAACCGGCTGAGCCCGTAGGCCGCAAGCGAGCCAATGACGACCGCCAGGAACGAGGCGCCGGCAGAGGCGACGATGCTGTTGAGAAACCGGCGTAGGAACTCGTCGCGCACGGTGGATGGGGAAAGCAGAGTATCGGGCGAGAGGCCGAGCGAGCGCCAGCCCTTCCAGTCGGGCGTAAAATCGATAAAGGGGATGAGGTGCCCCTGCGTGACGTTGACCGCCGTCTTGAACGAGGTCGTGATCGTCCAGTAGATCGGAAACAAGGAAATGAAGGCCCAAAAGATCAGCGCAGCGTAGATCAGCAGGCTGGGCGTCAGGAATCGTGGTCGGCCGGGCCAAAGGCTTCCGGACCGCGACAAAGGGCGCCTCACGGAAGGGCTGGCTGAGGATGTGTCGGTGGCGTTGACCATAGCAGGTGCCTCAGTTGGATTGCTGCATCCATCGGCTGGCACCTTTGAGGATGAGCGCGACGACGATGATGATGACAACGAGGTAAAATTCAGCGAGCATGGTGCCGTAGCCCACGTTCGAGCGGTCGCGATATTCGCGGAAGATGAAGCTCGACACGGTGTCGGTCGCGCCACCCGGCCCCCCTGCCGTCACGTTGATGACGATGTCGGCGAGCTTGAGCTGGAAAATGATGCGCAAGATGACGACGGTCAAGCTGACCGGCAGCATTAGGGGAAAGGTGATCTCCTTGAAACTCTGCCAACCGGAGGCGCCGTCCACCTTCGCCGCTTCCTTCACCTCCGCCGGCAGCGCCTGCAGGCCAGCCAGGAGCAGGATCATCATGAAGGGGATCGATACCCAGGCATCCATCGCCATGATGGAGGTCCGCGCCAGCCAGGGTGTTGCAAAGAAAGCAGGATTGTCCCAGCCGAGGTGGCGGGCGAGCGTGGCCGCCGGACCAAAGCGGTATTCCATCAGCGATTTGCCGATCATCCAGCTAACGGCCACCGGGCTCAGCATCAGCGGTAGCAGGAAGGCCACGCGGAAGAACTTGCGCGCACGGATCTCCGCATTCAGCAATAGAGCAAGCCCGAAGGCGATGGCATATTGCACCAGCACCGACAGGACATAATAGACCATGTTGAGCAGCGCGTTCCAGAAATAGGTGTCCGAAAATAGTGCGCGAAGATTGTCGAGCCCGTTGAAACGACGGCCGGCGACAGCACTCAAGTTCCAGTCCGTGAAGGCGATATAAGCGCCGAAGACGGTAGGAAACACGACCATTGCCACTGTGAAGAGGACCGCTGGCAGCACGAAGACAGCGCGCTGCCCGTCTTCACCACGGATCATGACCTGCGCGGCACATAGCGCACTCGCCCATATAATATAAGCGAAGAGCAGCGGACGCCAGTTGACAAGGCCAATTGATGTTGCACCGGTGGCTTCGAGAACCTGCAGGACGAGCGTCGCAAACAGCAACGTGGTCGCGGCCCACAGTAGTATGCGGCCGCGCCGCGCGCCGCTGATCTGAACCGCCGTTTGCTCGGAACGCGTTGCAGCGGGTGGGATGCCTGCTGGCATTATGGTATGGGACATTGACAAACCTTCGACGCATGCTCTTCAGGCATGGATGAGAGCCAGGCGTCGCGGGCGACGCTTGGCTGTTCAGCTTAGGCCCCGAGCGAGGCCTTGTAGAGCGCGATCTGCTTGTCGCGGCCGAGCTGCTCGGTGATCTTTTCCCAAGCGGCAGCGATTGCATCGGCTCCGGCTTGTGCGCTCGCCTGACCGGCAAAAACCTTCGCCAGTTCGTCTTCGGCCACGCTGTAATACTGGAAGATGCCCGGTATGCGCGGTTCGATGGCCGCATTCGGATGGTTGTAAGAATTCGACTGGGAAGCAAGATAGCTCGAGATGAATGCTTCGTCGTAACCGGCTGCCACCCATTCCTTGATATCGAACTGACTCTTGCGGTAGCATTGGAAGCCGGATGGATACGCCGCAGTCCAAAGAGCAAGATCCTTTCCACCGAGATGGGCTGCCGCACTCCAGGCCGCCTTCTTCTTCTTCTCGTCGCTGTCAACGCGCGCCATTACGTAAACGCCCCAGCCGAGATAGGCCATGTTCGGCGCGTGGTTCGGACCGCTTGCGAGCTTGTCCCACTGGCCGGTCTTGGCGTTGTAGACGTCGTCTGAACCCGGCAGGATATCGAATCCGATTGTATCGCCAACAACCGAGCTGTCGCTGGTGCGGGCGCTGGAGCCTACATCGCCCCACCAGGAGACCATGGAGCCCGTGCCGGCCAGAAACTGCTGGAAGGCGGTCGTGCCCGGATCGGCATTAAGCTGGTCGCCGGCTTCCGACGGCAGGGCGTCGATGACGTCCTGAATTGCGCGAACCCATGCCGGATTGTTGATGCGCGGCTTCATAGTATCCACGTCGAAGAGCCAAGCTTTGTCGTCTGGGTGTTTAGCGTAGGCCGTGGCCCTTGAGCCCAGGAAGTAGAAGCCAAATCCGCCCCACGCCTTTGGTGCATCGAGATAACCGATGGCATCCGCGCCGCCGATCTTCTTGCCTTTGAGAAACTTGGTGGCCTCCTGGACCTTCTGCCAAGTCTTTGGCACCCCCCATTCGCCCTCGTGGCCTTCGTCTTTCCAGGCCTTAGCGAGTGTCTCGTCGGTAAAATAGTCAGTGCGATAATTGAAGTTGTGACAATCGCCATCGACCGAGATGCGGTAGGTCTTACCGTCCCAGGTGCCGACGGGCGCTTTCAGGTAATCGACATAGTCATCCATGTCGATCTGCGCCTTGACCCAATCGGGCATTTCCGACGCCAGTCCCTTGCCACAAACATCGCCCTCAAACGGAGCGCCCATTTCCAGGATGTCAAAATCGACGGTACCCGTGGCAATTGCCTGCTGCAGGCGCGGATTGTAGTCGGCCTGGGCCAGATCGATCCATGTGATCTTGGCACCGGTATAGGCCTCCCACGGCTTCAAGAAACCGCGGAAAAGGACGTTGTGGAGATTCTGGTTATTCAAGCCCATGAAGGAAAGTTCGACGCCCGAGAACTCGCCCTGCTTGACGTTCTTCTTGGTGGCCTCCAGGCACATCTCACCAACTTTCTGCCAGTCGGCGTCCGTTGGCGATCCTTTGCCCACGCCTGGAACCTGCAGAATTTGACCCCGCAACGAGGTGTCCTGTGCGAAGGCTGTGCCGAACGGGCTGATGACACCACCCATGGCGGCAACGGCACCAATACTGGCACTGGTCTTTAAGATAGCGCGCCTGCTCAGGCCGATTGCCATCATTTTCTCGAAATCACTGACTTTCACGTGGTTCTCCTCCCGTTGTTGAACAAATGCCACGGTGTGGCTAAGCCGCTTTCTCCAAAGCGTCTGCAAAATTTACCCGAGCCGCGTTCCGCTCTGTGCATCGAATAGATGTACGCGATCGGCGTTGGGCGTCATCGCGATCAGGTGGTCTGAGGGCTCTTTGACCCGGTCGCGAAATACGCCGATGACCTTCTGCTGCCCAAGCCTGGCAAAAACCTGGGTCTCAGATCCGGTGGATTCCACCACCGAAACCTGAGCTTTGACGTCACCGCCAAGCGTAAAATGCTCTGGTCGGATCCCATACCAGGCAGGACGCCCATCTGACCCTGCAGGCACGCTTGCCAGCGGCAATCGAATCCCCTCGCCGGTCTCGAAAAAAGGCTCCGAGGCAACGCGGATGTGGCCCTTGATTAGATTCATGGACGGCGATCCGATGAAGCCGGCGACAAAGGTGTTGGCGGGATTATCGTAAAGCGTCATCGGTGAGCCGATCTGCTCAACGCGACCATCTCTTAAAACCACAATCCGGTCGGCCATGGTCATGGCCTCTACCTGGTCATGCGTCACATAAATCATGGTTGTTGCCAGACGACGCTGCAACTCCTTGATTTCCGCTCGCATCTGCACGCGTAGCTTGGCGTCTAGATTGGACAGTGGCTCGTCGAACAGGAACACTTTGGGATCACGCACAATCGCCCTGCCCATCGCAACCCGCTGACGCTGCCCGCCAGAAAGCTGCCGGGGATATCGCGCGAGGTATGGTGTGAGATCTAGGATCTCGGCAGCCTTGCGCACATGCTCTTCAATATAAGCCTTGGTTTCGCCGCGCATTTTCAGTGCGAAGCCCATGTTCTCGGCCACCGTTTTGTGCGGATAGAGGGCATAGCTCTGAAACACCATGGCGATGTCGCGGTCCTTCGGCGGCAGACCGTTAACCACTCTACCGTCGATCTTGATGTCGCCAAAGCTGATTTGCTCAAGGCCGGCGACCATCCGCAGCAGCGTCGATTTCCCGCAGCCGGATGGCCCAACAAGAACGACAAACTCGCCGTCCGGGATTTCCACGGATACCCCATGGATCACTGTCAAGCTACCATAGGCTTTGCCGACGTTGTCGATATTCATCGATGCCAAATTGTTCTCCTCAAACGGCGTCGCGCTCTCCTCGCTACGTCCCCTCCAGGATCCCGCTCAACGGAGGCGGCGGGAAGCAATGCGCTTCACCACCGCCGTTCCGGAGATCCTGGGAGGATATCGCCGCGCATCAAACTTCACATGATACCGTAATTTTGTAAAGTGCGTTGGGTAAATAGTTCGCAATTTTTTTATGAGCGGTAATCAGTCAGTAATGCCCGGGGAAAGCTCGGACTTGCATGCAGCCGCGATCACGCCCGAAACGAGGAGAGGCTTAGGGACTCACCCCCGCTGTGTCATTGCGAACATTACGGAGATGCAGTAAGCCGTAAAGAACAGGGTGTTGTCGCTCGGGAGGAGAATTAAGTGCTAAAGGGAATCGATCCGGTCATAAACGCCGAACTGTTGTACGCCTTGATGCTTATGGGACATGGTGATCAATTGGTTCTGTGTGACGTCAACCACCCGGCTCAGACAATCGCTCGGCATACAACCTACGGCCGCCTGATCGATGTCTCGGGATGTGGCCTCGCACGGGTTGCGGAAGCTGTCTTAAAACTGTTTCCTCTCGACACTTTCGTCACCGCACCGGTAAAACGCATGCAGGTTGTCGATGACCCAGATGCTCCCATGCCAATTTTCGAGACTATGCAGTCAGTTGTCGATCGAGCCGAAGATAGGCGCGTCCCCATAGAAGCCTTAGAGCGTTTTGCGTTCTATGAGGCAGCAAAAAAGTCGTTTGCAATTGTAAGAACCTCAGATATGGGGCCCTATGGGTGCTTCATTTTCAGCAAAGGCGTCGTTTAAGTCCGGTCCGACAAAAACGACATTCAGCGAGGCACGCCGCGGGTTGACGACCCATTATCGACGCCGACGGGCGTCCAATCACGTTGATATAGACAGTCGGTCAATCTCATAGCGGACGCTCCGGCTGTGGTATGCAGGAAAATCAGTAATCGGGTCGGGCGCATCACCCGTGCCGGCTGCCGCCTTGCCGACGGCCGGGGCGATGTCGGGGATCAAGCGTGGATCGAAGGGCTTGGGAATGATGTGCTCGGTACCGAACGACAGCACTTCTCCCCCATTGGTATTGGCCAAGGTTTCATAGGCTCGACGCGCGCTAGCGCCGCAATGGCTGACACTGCCGCCATCTTCATATCTTCGTTGACTTCGGTCGCCTGGCAGTCGAGCGCGCCACGCAAGATGTAGGGGAAACAGAGAGATTGTTGACCTGATTGGCGAGGTCGCAGCGTCAGTGGCGATGATCGCATCGGCCGCGCGGCTTCCACAACGTGCGGCATTATTTTCAGATCCGGATTGGCCAGCAGTTTCAGCCATCGGGCTTGAATTCAGCAGGGGCGGATAGGCCCAGAAAGACTTCGGCCAGCTTACGGGCATCGGTCCGATGGGCGAACCGGCGCATGTCGGGCAGCATCGGGGTATTGCGCTCGGCATGAACGACGCCGTTGATGTCGGTCAGCGTGATCGGCTCCGGATGACAATGATAGTCGTGAGCGGCTTGGCGGACGTCATCGATCATGCCGAAATTCTTCAAGAAATGTCGGGGAGCGGAACGAGCGCTCCCCACTAAACAACGCTATTCGGCGAGTTCGCGCATGACCTTGATCAGGTCGGACTTGCCTTCGAAGCCGATGCCCGGCAGTTCCGGCATCGTGATGTGGCCGTCGATGACTTTGCGCAGATCAAACAAGTTCGGGCTGTTACCCAGCTTGAAATGTCGCTTCTGGTGCCCCGGAACAATGATCTGAAACCGGCGATCGTCTATTTTCCGGTGGCGGGTTTATCTCGGCAGAGCATGAAAAATTCATCGATCTGCGGATGGCACTTGCAAAGGCCGGTTTCGTGGTCGCAGCCGCGCAATACCGCACGGTTCCCAACAAATATCCGGCACTTGTTGAGGATGGTAAGGCGGCGATCCGCTATCTGCGCGAACACGCGGAGGAATACGGTATCGATCCTGCCCGTATCGGTGTGCTCGGAGATTCTGCCGGTGGATATGTCTCGCAGATGATGGGCATGACGAATGGAGACAAGACCTTCGACAAAGGCCAGTTTCTCGACAAATCATCCGAAGTCCAGGCGGCGGTGACGATGTACGGGATATCGAACCTCTTGGAAATTGGCGCCGGCTTTCCGGATGAGATCGCCAAGGTCCACCAATCACCGGCAGTGACCGAGGCG
>NZ_FMTM01000014.1 GCF_900099775.1 Rhizobium mongolense subsp. loessense
TGGAGAAGTTCCCCGAGATGGAACATGACGATCCAAACTCGATCCGCCTTCCGGCCGGTCAATCCGGCGAGATCGTCTGGAAGTTTACCACCGGTGGCGAGTTCAAGTTCGCCTGCCTGATCCCCGGTCACTACGAGGCCGGCATGCACGGCGACGTCACCGTCGCCGGAAAGTAATCGAAACCAAGGAGACACAGAGATGAAAACTGCAATGATCAAGATCGGCGTAGCGGCCCTGCTCTGCGCCAGCGCGGCCTTCGGCGCCTTCGCCGAGGAATTCACCAAGGGCGTCGTCAACAAGGTCGACGCCAAGGCGAAGAAGGTCACCATCAAGCATGAAGACCTGAAGAGCCTCGACATGCCCGCGATGACCATGGTTTTTCGCGTTGAAGACCCTGCGTTGCTGGAAAAGCTGAAAGAAGGTTCGAACATCGAGTTCGTGGCCCAACGCGTGAATGGCAAGCTGACAGTCACCGAGGTGAAGTAAGCCAACCCACCGTCGCTGAGGCGACTTTATACGCGGCCGTCGCTGGCGGCCGCGTACCCTCTTCCGCATCAAAGGTAACAGCGAGCGCTTCCGCCATAAAACCGGCAGGCGCATCGAATAGCCCCTGGTAACGATGGCCATGAAATCTGCAATCGGCACTCATTGGGATGACGCGCGAGAAATTCGCTCGATCCTTTTGCGCTTTGTCGCCTTCGCCATCCTTCTCGCCAACCTCTTGCTAGGCGGCAATGAAGGTGCCGAAAGGGCGCATTTAATCGTCGTCGTCAGCTATCTCGTCATCAGCATCGCTTCCGTCGCGACAGCGCGATTCCTTCCTGATCGCGCTTGGCTGAAAACGCTGTTTGTCGTGCTCGACGCCTTGCTGGTCGTCTTAATTCTATATGGGCACATCCTTGGCGGACCGGTTACCGAGAACCACAATTTGACGACTACCAGCTTGGTGGTGGCATTTATCCTGCTCAACCATGTCGGCCTCAAGCTGGATCGGCGGCTGGTCCTTATCTTCTCCAGCCTCGTCCTCGTTTCCTGGATGACCATGCTGGCTATCACCGCTGCGAGACATGATACGGCTGACACGGTGTCGTTGATCGCATCATTCTTCAATCAGGACCTGGGTCTCACGGTCAGCTTTGGCTTTACCGCCTTTGCAATCTATCTTCTCGCGAAGGACAATGACCGGACGCGCATGGAGGCGCTGCGAGCGGATGAGCGACGTCTCAACCTTTCGCGTTTCTTCTCGCCGCTCGTGGTCGCCGACCTTGAGGAAGGCAGCTCGGCGCTCGATCTCGAACGTCGCAACGCGGCGATCATGTTTGTTGATCTGCGTGATTTCACGAGCTTTGCCGAGACTGCGCCAGCACGCGAACTGGCCCGTGTGCTGGGGGAATATCGGCACCTTGTTTCCGGCACCATTTTTGAGCATGGCGGGACCGTTGATAAGTTTATCGGCGACGGGGTCATGGTGGTCTTCGGCCAGCCCTCCCCCACAGAAGACGATGCGGACCGTGCCTTGGCGTGCGCTCTCGACCTCGTCGATGCGCTCAGCGATTGGAAGAACCACAGCGTGCGCAATGGCTATTCTGCCCTCAACGCAGGTATTGGCTTGCACTACGGCACGGTCGTCGGCGGCGTTCTGGACAGCGGATGCCATAACGAGTTCACCGTGATCGGTGATGCGGTTAACGTCGCCCAGCGCCTGGAGTCTCTGGCCAAATCATTCGATGCGCCGCTCGTCGTATCGTCAGCTCTGATGGCCCAACTGCGTAAACCAGTTCCGACCGCGCTCTGGATACCGCAGAGTTCGGTTGTTCTGCCGGGGCGTCGACTTCCAATAGATGTGTGGTATTTGCGCCGAGAAGCGGGCCCTGCACTCGCTGAGGATAACTTGCGCTACGAGACAGGGGGCATGCAGACCGCCCTCCAAAGGTCGTCCTTCCAGTCATCGCCTCCCGGGCCTGATTTGTGCACCGGATAGTCGATGCCTCGGACGGATACCTTCGCTGGATCGTCACATTTAACGAATGCTCGATGCTTTCCCGGGTCGCGGTAACCGGCACCCGCTGCATTGCCTCGTGAAAGCGATATGAGGACATCGAAATCGTATCCAGCTCGCTCTGCGGTGTGGTTGCTTATAAGGCCAAGGCTGACAACGGTGTCGTCGTCGAAATGCGCCGTATGAAAAATCAATGGTTCCGTTGCCTTCGCACTAGAAACGAACGATAGCCCGGCGGCAAATGCGGTCAGATACCAACGCATTCACCCCTCCCGTGGTTCATGCGAATGCCAGATCATATCACTTCAACGGTCGGGCTGCTATCAGTTCCCAGAGATCAGATGCGGCTATCGGCTACACAATACGCAATGCATCGTCATCCGAATGGCGCCCAAGAAGTGCCGCGAGTACGGCAGCATCTTCTGATGGCGAGGCCAGCGCCTTGCCCGAGGTCCGGTGTCACTGCATGGGCAGCATCACCGAGACGAGAACGGCCAAGTCCTCGAAAGAAGGAGGGCATTGGATCGACATCAATGATGTCGGAAACTAGTGATTCCGCCGGCGTTGCGTCCAACATCTCCGGTAAGGGATCATGAGTATCCGAAAAAATGGCCTGAAGCGCGGAAAGTCCGATGCCCGACAGCGCGGGATCGGCAATCGTGTCTGCATTGGAGCAGGCAAACCAGTACACCCGGTCGCCAGGGATTGCCGCAAGGTTGCCTGCTTCGAAGTTGCAGGATGATGCGGGTCGGCATCGTTCGTCTGCGCGGGGGCGAGACCAGCTTCGCCGACCGCAATCAGCGCGGTCAGCATGGCCGCCTTTGGTTTTCTTCTTCCACCTGCGCCTAGTCCAGGGACGAGCGGCGCAGGCGCAGGGAATTGCCAATGACGCTGACGGAGGAGAGCGCCATGGCGGCGGCGGCGATGATCGGCGAGAGCAGTAGCCCCAGGGCCGGATAGAGCACGCCGGCCGCCACGGGCACGCCGGCTGCATTGTAGATGAAGGCGAAGAACAGGTTCTGGCGGATGTTGCTCATCGTCGCGTGGCTGAGCTTGCGCGCCCTGGCAATACCCTGCAGATCGCCCTTCAGAAGCGTCACGCCGGCGCTTTCGATCGCGACGTCCGTCCCCGTGCCCATGGCGATGCCGACGTCGGCGGCGGCAAGCGCAGGGGCGTCGTTGACACCGTCGCCGGCCATCGCGACGACGCGTCCTTCGCTTCGAAGCCTGGCGACCACCTTGCCCTTGTCCTCCGGCAGGATCTCCGCTTCCACCTCGTGGATGCCGAGCCGGCGGGCCACCGCCTGCGCGGTTGTCCTGTTATCGCCGGTCAGCATGACGACGCGGATGTTCTCCTCCTTGAGCGAGCGCAGCGCCTTTTGCGTCGTCGCCTTGATCGGATCGGCGATGGCGACAAGACCGCCGACCTTACCGTCGATGGCGATGTAGATCACCGTCGCGCCCTCGCCGCGCAGCGCTTCGGCGTCGGCCATAAGAGTCGCAAGATCGACGCCCGACTCCGCCATGATCCGGTGACTGCCGATGACCAGCTTCCTGCCATCGACCGTACCGGTGACCCCTTTGCCGACGGGGCTGTCGAACTCGCGGACCTCGCTCAGGGCAAGGCCCCTCTCCTGCGCCGCCGCGACAATGGCCGCGGCAAGGGGATGTTCGCTGGCACGCTCGAGCGTGGCTGCCAGCCTCAGGAGTTCCGTTTCGTCGAATCCTTCGACGGCCTTCAATGCGGTCAGCTTCGGCCTGCCTTCCGTCAGCGTACCGGTCTTGTCGACCACCAGCGTGTCGATCTTTTCGAAGCGCTCCAGCGCCTCGGCGTTCTTGATGAGGACGCCCATTCGCGCACCGCGCCCGACCCCCACCATGATCGACATCGGCGTCGCCAGGCCGAGAGCGCATGGGCAGGCGATGATCAGCACGGCGACGGCAGCGACGAGGCCGTGGGCGAAGCGCGGTTCCGGTCCCCAGACGCCCCAGGCGACAAAGGCGGCGACGGCAATCAGGACCACCGCCGGAACGAACCATCCCGATACCTGGTCGGCGAGCCGCTGGATCGGAGCGCGCGAACGCTGGGCCTCGGCGACCATTCGGACGATCTGCGATAGCATCGTGTCGCGCCCGACTTTGCCGGCCCGCATGACGAAGCCGCCGCTCTGGTTCATCGTGCCGCCGATCACCTTCGCACCGACCTCCTTGGTGACCGGCATGGATTCGCCGGTGATCATGGATTCGTCCACGGAGCTGCGCCCCTCCGACAACTCCCCGTCGACGGGGACCTTCTCGCCCGGCCGGACGCGTAGGCGGTCGCCGACAGCGACGGCGTGCAGCCCGATGTCCTCGTCCGAACCGTCGTCCCTGATGCGGCGCGCCATCTTCGGCGCAAGGTCGAGCAGCGCTCGGATGGCGCCGCCAGTCTGCTCCCTCGCCCGGAGTTCGAGAACCTGGCCGAGCAGCACCAGTACGGTGATGACCGCGGCCGCCTCGAAATAGATCGCGACCGAACCGTCGGCGGAACGGAACGTGGCAGGAAAGATGTCTGGTGCCGCCGTGGCGACGACGCTGTAGATCCAGGCGACGCCCGTTCCCATCGCGATCAGCGTAAACATGTTGAGGCTGCGGTTGACGAGCGAGGCCCAGGCCCGCTCGAAGAACGGCCATCCGGCCCATAGAACCACAGGTGTCGCAAGCGCGAGCTGGATCCAGTTCGCGAGCTGCGCACCGAGCACCATGTGCAGGTTGGTGAGATGGCCGCCCATCTCCAGCGCGAGAACGGGCAGGGACAGGGCGAGTCCGATCCAGAACCGCCGGGTCATATCGGCAAGTTCGGCACTCGGCCCGGTCTCCGTGGTCGCGACCTCCGGTTCGAGCGTCATGCCGCAGATTGGACAGGCGCCGGGGCCGATCTGCCGGATCTGCGGATGCATCGGACAGGTGTAGATCACGCCTTCAGGAGCCTCCGGCCTGGTGGTCGCCTGCGTGGCCGGCCGCCCATCCTCGTGATGGTGATGGCCGCCACGGGCATGGGTCTCATCGACGTTGTGGTCAGTCATGAACCGCTCCTCCTCGATGGCTTCCGGCGGCATCCGTTCCGCGGCCGAGCCTTGGGATGAAGCGGGGAACGGCCTTGGCATAGGCGTCCCATTTAGGTCCAAACTCGGCCCGCGACGCCTCTTCCTCGCGCTTTGCAAGGCGAATATAAACCCATACCAGCGCGGAGAACATGATGAGAGTCAGGAGAGTCGGCCATTGCAGCAGGAATCCGGTCATGATGACGACAAACGCGTCGTATTGCGGGTGCCGGACGCGGGCGTAAGGCCCCGTCGTCGCCAGACGGTGGTCGCGCTGGGCGGCATAGAGCACATGCCAGCTTAAGGCCAGCAGCCAGAAGCCGGCGACGATCAGGACGTTGCTCACGAGATGGAATGGCCCGAAATGCGGGTTGACGCGCCAGCCGAACATCATTTCCAGAAGGTGGCCGGCGTCGTGGGACCAGAAGTCGACGCCTGGAAACTGTCGGCCGAGCCAGCCGGACAGCAGATAGATGGTCAGTGGGAAGCCGTACATCTCCGTGAAGAGCGCCACGACGAAGGCGGAGAACGCTCCGAGCGATCGCCAGTCGCGCTTGGTCTCGAGCCTGGTGAAGCTCGCGGCGAAGACGATGAACACCACGGAGTTGATGATCACGAGACTCCAGAGTCCATAGGCGGGAGTGTTAGACATCGTCTTTCTCCTTCGGCTTGTGCGGCGTCATGCGCGCATCGTGGTCCGAATGATCATGACCGGAGTGGGCGCCGTGTCCGTGATGCATGAACATATGCATGAGCGGACAGGCCAGGATGAGAAGCCAGGGCAGGACACCGAGGACGTGTACGCGGTGCTCGTAGGCGATGAGCCCTGCCGCGATGACGGCGAAGGCGATGAAGACAGTTCGGCTGTACGTGCTCCATGCCGACGGGAAGGAATGGTTCTGATCCATGAGGATGCCTCGATTCCATAGAGTTGCAGAAGGGGCTTCGCGGTCTCGGAGATCGCGTCAGCCCATGCCGTCGTAGGTGACGTAGGCCATCATGCCCGTCGCCATGTGGTAGAGGTGATGGCAGTGAAGCGGCCAGCGGCCGGGATTGTCGGCATCGAAGGCCACGGTGACGCTCGCCATCGGCGGCACCAGGACCGTGTCTCGCACGGCGCCCGCAAGCGGCGTCCCGTTGATGGCGGTTATCTGGAAATGATGGCCGTGCAGATGCATCGGGTGCGCCATCATCGACATGTTGCGGATGGCGACCTCGATCCGCTCGCCCCGCTTCACCACGAGACCGTCCGCGCCGTCGATGCCCCAGCTATAGGCGGCCATGTCGCCGGTCAGCGAGAGCCCGAAGCGGCGGTCCGCCGCACGGTACGCCAGGGGGCTGACGGGGCGCAGCCGCTGCTCGAGTTCGAGCCCGAGAACCGGCCCCTTCGTTTCGCCCGCAACCGGAATCCCGCGAACGTCCGCCCCAGCGGTGGCCAGGACGACGCCCGTGCGTTCCGCAGCGCCTTCGCGAAGCGCGAGAACGGGAAAGGCGCCGCCCTCCTTCGGCAGGCTCAGGCGGATGTCGAGGCGTTGGCCCATGGCGACGGGGAAGGACGTCCCGGTGACAGCCTGCACGCCTTGTCCGTCGACGGCGACCAGTTCTCCGGAAAGGCGGCCGGTGTCGATGGTGAAGACGGTCGCCGTCGCGCCGTTGATGATGCGCAGACGGACGCGGCCGCCTTTGTCGACCCTAACGACTTCGGGATCGTCGAGCGTGCGGTCGTTGGCGAGATAGGCGTCGTAGTCGATGTCGTTGAGGTCCATGGCGGACGTTCCCGGCATTGCCATACCGGACATGTCGTTGGCGGGCATCACGTGCTGCATGCCGGCCATGCCCTGCATCGAGCCGTGGTCCATCGGCATGGCGCCGGGTGCGACATTTCCCTTCAGCTTCGCCAGCAGTTCCTCCGCCGGCAGGAAGGAGAAGTCGTGCAGCAGGACGACGACCTCCTGCTCGTCCCGCTTCAGGTCGTCCGCGGTCCGCACGATGAGCGGGGCGGCGAGCAGGTTCTGCTCCTGCAGTGTATGCGCGTGCATCCAGTGCGTGCCGCCCGCGCCGACCGGAAAGGTGTAGCGGCGGGTTTCGGTCGGCTGCAGAAGCGCGGCCGGATTGTCGGGCACGCCGTCGGCCGCCCAGGGCGGCGTCAGACCGTGCCAGTGGATCAGCGTCGGCTCGTCGATGACGCTCGATAGAGCAACATCGAATTCGGTTCCGGCCTCCAGCGTCAGTCCCGATTTGCCATCGGGCTGGATGAGCCCGAAGACGCGGGCGGATCTGCGGTTGATGTTAATGGTTCGATAGCCGACGGACAGGGCACGCGGCGAAGCCGGGGGCTTAGCGGCGTTGTCCTGCGACCAGGCGCGGATCGGATGAAGGGCGGCCGATGTGCCGAGCGCTGCTGCGCCGACCATCAGGCCGTTGAGAAAGTCACGACGTTTCATTGTGGTGCGGTCCTTGGTTCCGGGTCGGCATAGCCGACTATTGGTCTTGGGCATTTAGGAGGAAGCCCGTGGAAGCGACCAGAAGCCGCAACGAATGCGGCTTCCAGTATCCTCAGACCGGAAGACGAGGAGGACCGAGCGTGGGCGGGAGCGCCACACCGCTGCGGGTCTGCTCGCCCCATGCGAAACGAAGGAAGGAGCTTATGGCTGCGGGAGCTTCCGTCCTGTCCATGCTGGTCAGAACGATGCAGAATCCGCACGGGGCGGCGCAGCAGGCCTTGTGATCAGGAGTGTGAAGACCGCCTTGAAGCGAGACGTCGTCTGTCAGGGCTGACGATTGCTCGAAGCCGGATTGTCCGTGTCCCGAATGTTCATGGCACTGCATCGCCTGCGCGCTGGCCGCGGGCGCGAGGAGAAGCGCAAGTGCGACCAAGATGGTCAGCATTGCGTTCACCCATGCGAACTTGCGACGGTCGGCGACCATGTGCGCGGCTCCGTTCCCCCTGCTCAGCCGAAGCGCCGGCTGACGAAGTTGAAGATCGCAGCGATCAATGTTCCTGCATATCCGCCGAAGACGATGCTTTGAAGGAGGCCTAGCGCCACGCTTCGAAGATCAAAGCCCGTCAGGCCGAGATAGAACTGCAGCCATGGCCTATGAAGGCCCCATTCGGGAGCGACCAAGCCGAGCAGCATGCACAGCAGGAACGAGATGGCCGCGAAGGCGGCAAGTGTTACGCCAAGGATCGGGACGGAGACATGCGCCGGCATCGCTGGAGATGCTCCTGGATGGGACTGCAACGTTATGTTTGCCATTGAACGACCCTCCGTCGGTCCAGCCATGATAGTAGATCAGTATTGAGCCTTCAGTCGGCAAATTCTTTGATTCAGGTCAACAACGCCGAAACGGACCCGATGAAGTCCGGGAGCACGATTGCTGTGGCCCGCGGTTCCACCGCATCTCCTACCAGGAAAGGTCTCGGAGACCATCAGCACTCGGCGCCAATGGGGCGGAAGTGCTGAAGCTCGCCCAAGTTACCGCTCAAACGCGAATGAAAGATCGGGATGAGGGACCAAGTTTTCTCTTTGAATGCGTCTGCACGTCGCCTGCGTCGATACCGGCCTCGCACGCGGTCGCCATTCTTTCTACTTCAGCGCAAACCGGGCCGGAAGCGGCCCCTGTTAAGATGTAATGCTCAAGTCTTCCAGCCTGGATCGACAAAGGCGATCGATCAGCTCCGTCAAGTGTTTACTTCTTTCTATCAGCCAGGCGAGTGCTTCTTCGCTGATTTGAAAGTTTTTCGACAAATCGGCTTTGTTTGCGGGGACGCGAGATCACCGAGCCATGGCCCGTCGCCGGTCTGCTGGAGGCATTGCAGGTCGACAACCGCGCCGGCTTTAGGAGCCGTGCTTTCCAGAGGGGTGCCAGGATGGCGCCATCGCGATCGAATGGCGACCATCGGGTGCCCACGCTCCGGTGGCCATATCGAGCGTCTCATCGGCGCTCGGATGCGGAAGCACCACCTGCTGCCCGGCACCATGTTCGGCAACGCGCATGAGCGCGGCGAAGGCGATTCGAAGCGGCATTCGGCACTCACTTGCGCGACCTCGAGCGCTACATCGCCTTTGGCCCCGACGGCCTGGACATGTTTCTGGAACTTCGCTAGAGATTGTAATGTTATTACATATCAGAAAAGGGATTTCCGATGTTACCCAGATTGACGATCGCCGGGGCCTTTGCAGCAAGCCTCTTGGTAAAGCCGGCCTCCGCTGAAGAGGAAAAGCAGACATGGCGCCTGTTCATCGCCGACCACACGGCACCCGTCGCTCGTTCATTCGACGTCAAGACCGGTGAGCAGATCGGCGCGTTTGGGCTAAAGGGCTATGCGGCGCTGGCCGCCAGTCATTCCGGCCAGACTGTTTTTGCCGTCCAATCAGAAGCCAATACCGTCCAGGTGATCAAAACCGGCGTGACGCTTTCCGACCATGGCGAGCATCGCGATCTGGAAACATCCGCACCTTCGCTGCTGCAGGCCACACTCGACGGGAAGCGGCCGGTCCACGCCGTCATGCATGGCGACGACGTGGTATTGTTTTACGATCGCGAAGGCAAAGCCAAGCTCGTTTCCGAAGAAGGTCTTCTGGAAGGCGCAGCATCCGAAAAGCTCATAGACGCGACGGCACCTCACCATGGTGTCGCCGTGCCCATGGGGTGGAATATGCTGGTCTCGGTTCCCGATACCGACGCGGAAACCAAACCGGATGAGCTGCCGCCGCGTCTGGGCCTACGTGTTCTAAGCGCAAACGGAAGACAGGTCGGCGACGTCACACCCTGCACGGCGCTGCACGGGGAAGCCTTCTCGGCAAAGCTCGTTGCCTTCGGCTGCGAGGAAGGTGTCCTGATTGCGCGTCCTGGCAAGGACCAGACCGTGCAACTTAAAATGCTGGAATACGGCGACAAACTGCCGAAGGGAAAAGTGACGACCTTGCTCGGCAGTAAGGCGATGCAATTTTTCCTGGGCAACTACGGCGAGGACAAGATTGCCCTGATCGACCCAGACGGCACCGAGCCGTATCGCTTGGTCGACCTGCCGACCCGACGTATCGATTTCGCGCTCGATCCTACGCGGGTCAAGAATGCCTATGTACTGACCGAAGACGGGCAACTGCATCTTGTCGACGTTCTAAGCGGTCAGATAACGATGTCGGCAAGCATCACCGAGCCTTACAGCAAGGATGGTCACTGGCGCGATCCGCGCCCGCGGCTCGCAGTTGCAGGCGATCAGATTGCCATCACCGATCCTCGCCATGGCGTTGTGCGGATGATCGATATTGAGACCATGAAAGAGGTTCGGACCATCCCAGTTGAGGGACTGCCTTTCAGCATCGTCGCCGTCGGGGGATCGGGCGCCGTGCATTGATCGTCCTTGTATCTACGGCTTGACGTGACGGTTGCGCTCGGCATAACTGAGCGCGACGGTTCCCCGAAGTAGACACCGAGGGGATTAATAGGGAACACGGTGCGGATGACCCAAAAGGGACCAAGACCGTGGCTGCCCCCGCAACTGTAAGCGGATTGCCGATCATCCTCGTGGCGCCAAGCGCCATGCCACTGTGAGCTCGTTCTCACGGGAAGGCAGATGGTCCGGCGCATATCCGCGAGCCAGGAGACCTGCCGTCAAAGAGAGATCCAATTGATCGGGCGGGGTTGCCCGGAACAGGAGACGAGATGATTTCTTTTGACGCCCCTAGTCGGCGCAGACCCCTTCCGCGTGAGACGGAACGGATCGCTCTTTTCAATAAACCATAGCCGCTGCAGGTAACGAGCCGGTCGTGCCGGACGGCTCGCCCGTCCGTATGGCCTGTGACCACCTTAAGCGTTTCCCATCAACATCAGAGCGATCAGGCCGCCGTGCCGACGTATCCTCAATTCCCTATGAGTGTTTCCATGTCATCCCATCCAAAACTTCGGCGGTACATTCTGCGCCTTGCCTTCGCGGCGTTGGCAACCTGCGCGATTTCTGCACCTGCTTTTGCCGCTTCGACCACCTACCCCCTGACAATTGCCAATTGCGGCCGATCCATCACCTTCGATAGGGCGCCGGACACGGTCGTATCGATCGGCCAGGCGATGACCGAAATCCTGCTCTCGCTCGGCCTTTCGGATCGCATCACGGGCACGGCTGTCTGGTTCAGCCCAGTGCTCAAACAATTCGATGCGGAAAACAGCAAGATCAAGCGGCTCGCCGACAATGATCCGAGCTTCGAGGCGGTGGTCGGAACTGGCCCCGACCTGGTTGCTGCCGAGTTCGAGTGGCATGTCGGCCCGAACGGCTCGGTTGGAACCTACGATCAGTTTTCGAAGCTTGGCATCAACACCTATGTCGCGCCGGCCGATTGCGCCGCCAAGGACAATACGACGGGTGGTGATGGTGTCCGCAAGGAAATGCTGAAGACCGAGGTCATCTATCAGGAGATCGCCGAACTTGCTGCGATCTTTAACGTTCAGGACCGCGGCGAGGCATTGGTCGCAAGGCTGAGGGAGCGTGAGGATAAGGCAATTGCATCCGTTGCCGGGGCGAGGGTAAAGGATATCCCGGTCGTATTCTGGTTCTCCAGCAAGGAAGTCGACGGGGAAGCCTTCTTGGCCGGCCGCAACGGCGCGCCCGCCTATATCATGCAGACCCTTGGGGCAAAGAACGTGATTGCCGCCAACGAGGAATGGCCGTTAGTCGGCTGGGAAACGGTCGCCGGTCTTAATCCTGCAATCATCGTCATCGCCGGGATGGACCGTCGCCGCTACGCTGCCGACGATCCGGCCATCAAGCTTAGGTTTCTGAACACCGATCCTGTGGCAAGCAGGATCAGCGCTGTGGAAAAGAAGCACGTGGTCGTCATGGACTCGCAGGCAATGAGCCCATCGATCCGCCTTGTCGACGGCATCGAGGCGCTTGCGGCAGCCATACGGCAGTTTGGACTGGTAAAGTGAGCAAAGACGCCGGGCAACACAACGGATGGGGCGGCTTTGCCGTCTTGTCCCTGCTTTCAATGGCCGCACTGGCATTGGCGATAGGCCTTGCCGTGTCGATCGGCGAAATCGTCATACCGCTGCGGACGATTGCGGAAGCTATTGCCAACCGAATGTTCGGCACCTCCTTCGCAATTGAGCCGATCCATGAGGGTGTCATCTGGGACTATCGACTGAGCCGCGCGCTGGTCTCTGCAAGTTCCGGCGCGGCTCTTGCGATGACGGGCGCCATGCTGCAGGCCCTGCTTCGCAATCCGCTTGCCGAACCTTATGTACTTGGCATTTCGGCGGGCGCTTCGACCGGCGCGGTCGCCATCATGATCCTCGGCATCGGGTCCGGCGTGCTTTCGCTTTCCACCGGTGCTTTTTTCGGTGCGGTGGCAGCCTTCGGTCTCGTCTCGCTTTTGGCCGCAGGCGCAGGCGGCGGCGCCGATCGGATCATCCTGGCAGGCGTTGCCGGTTCGCAGCTCTTCAATGCGTTGACGTCCTACATCGTCACGACCTCGGCCAATGCCGAGCAGGCAAGGGGTATCATGTTCTGGTTGCTCGGGAGCCTCAGCGGCGTGCGCTGGACGGATGTTTTGCTCGTCACCCCCATTGCCGGCGGCGGCTTTGTTATCTGCATGCTTCACGCACGCGTGCTGGATGCCTTTGCCTTCGGTACGGACTCGGCCGCAGCGCTCGGCGTACCGGTACGGCGGGTGCGGATGACGCTTCTTGGACTGACGGCCGTGATGACCGCTGCCGTCGTCAGCATCGTCGGTTCAATCGGCTTCGTTGGTCTTGTCATTCCGCACGCGGCGCGCTTTCTGGTCGGTCCGGCTCACGAGCGGTTACTGCCGGCAACTGCGTTGATCGGGGCGATCTTCATGGTACTTGCCGATATCGTCTCGCGCACGATCATCCCGCAGCAGGTGCTTCCAATTGGCGTGGTAACGGCACTTTTCGGCGCTCCCGTCTTCGCTCTCATCCTCTACAAGGCAAGGAGGCCGGTATGAGCATATCGATGCGCAACGTCACCTGGTGCGCTGGCGGCACAATGATCGTCGATGGCGTCAGCCTTGATGTTGCGCCGGGCAAGACGCTGGGTCTGCTCGGACCCAATGGCTCTGGCAAATCGAGCCTGCTGCGTCTCATCTGCCGGCTGCGGCAGGTCAAGAGCGGCGTCATCAGACTGGGCGAGAGCGATATCAGCACAATGGCGCGTCGCGAGATTGCCCAGCGTATCGCACTGGTCGAACAGCAAGCGACAACCGATGCGGAGCTTACGGTAAAGGATGTTGTCCGCCTCGGGCGAACGCCGCATCGAGGCGCGCTCTCACTCTGGGATAGGACCGACGAAGACGCCGTCAATGCGGCACTGGAACAGGTCGGCATGACGGCCAAGGCTTTACAGCTGTGGCGTACGCTGTCAGGCGGAGAGCGTCAGCGCACGCACATCGCTCGCGCGCTTGCGCAAACGCCGACCGAACTGTTGCTTGATGAACCAACCAATCATCTCGATATCCAGCATCAGTTGGAGCTGCTGGGTCTCGTCACGACGCTTCCGGTCACCAGCGTCATCGCATTGCATGATCTCAATCTGGCGGCAATGTTCTGCGATAGCCTGGCGGTCCTGCACAGCGGCCGCGTGGTTGCGGCCGGGCCGCCCGAAGCGGTTTTGACCGAAGAGCTCGTTCGGGATGTATTTGGGGTCCGGGCTCATATTGAAAAGTCGGCGGTTCACGGCAGGCATTACATCCAGTATCTCGCCCGTTAACGACGTTACAGTCGATGGCGGCGGGGCAGGCATCATTCGCTCCTGCCTTCGGCATCCTCGTCTGGAGCGACGTCCGCTTTCAAGGCTGGCGCCGACCTGTCCGTGCCGCCGGTTTTGCCGCAAAGGTTGGTTCGGTGTCGTATCTTGCCGATCTATGGCGCTGGACGAGATGCTTTCCTTGACCATACGGCCCCGTTTAGGTACCATATGAGCATGATTTCCGGGAGATCGGATCAAGTTTAGCCGATCTCTAACAGTTTGTTATCACAGACTATTCAACATCTAACGGAAACAATCACGACATTTCGTTCGGTCACTGTGGCCCCTGTTTCAGGCATCTGGATGCGTTGATTTCTCGGCCTCAAACGAGTGATGCGCCTCCCCTATCTCTCCACCCCTGCCGGATCCCCGAATTTCGACGCTATTGCAACTCCATCCGTTTGCCTCAGGGTATTTGAAGTCGCACCTCCGACTCGGGTGAGCGCTCCACACTCTGCCTATTGCAGACCCGAGGAAGCTGCTTGGTGACGTCTGACGTATTGATTGCAGCGTCTGGCCGATCAGCGTGCCGGCGGGCATCATGTCCTACGAGGCTTTGATCGTTTCGACGGGACCGTATCCCGCAGCGTTGGGCGTGCCGGCAAACGAGGAAGAGCCGAAGCAAGGTGGATGCGGCGTCGGCTGGTGGATGCTGCCGGGCTGTCGTTTTGGGGCCGGTCAAGTGTGAGTTTACTGCGGTAAACTCAGTGATGGGCGTCATGATGTTCCTGGGTCCTTGCGAGTGCTCTTAACATCGATCCGATCGCAAACTCTCCGCGTTGAGCACGCCGGGTGAGGTCGCGCAAATAACCGCCGGCTGAATTGATTGTCCCCGACCGTTCGAAAATGCAGGCGAGCACGGCTGAGGCAGCTTGCGGACCCATGACCCTGCAGGCGTCCCTGTATGCCGAGGGACTGATATGAAGCATTGAACTGACGATGGCGCCGGCGGCAATAAGGTCCTGCCAGGTTCTGACAGTTCCAGCAGGTCCATAGCTACGCACTTCCGGGCATGCCTGCAGGACGAGGGAGAGCGGAAATATCGTGGATACGGTGTTGGTTCCTGCCTGAGGTTGAGGGAGTTCACTGTCGCTGTCGTTTGCCGGATCGATTACTTCCGAGTTTACTGCAGTCAACTCAGGGGTCGGAATTTTAGCCGCGGCTTCAGAATCAAGATTAGATTCGGATTCTGTTATCTGTATGTGCCGCTCATTTTGTGAGTCATTGGCGCTCAGATTGTCCGTTTTAATCTGTATTTCCAGTCGCTTGACGATTTCATCGCGCAATGCCTCGAGGAGATCCAAGGTGGACGCAACCGCATGGGCGCCAGCTGCGCGCGGCAATTGGTTCAGGATATCGTGAAAGCGTCCGTTGACCGCCTGCCAGTCTCCGGGAAGCTCTTCACCGATCGCTGCGTGGACAAGCTTTGAAATGTCGCGGCGGGTGAGCGTGAGACGTTCCTTGAGCGTTTGGATATAGAGACGGTCGGCAGAGACTTTCGCGGCCAGGCGTTCGATTTCGCAGGCGCGCGCAAGCAGAGGGGCGAGTGAGAAGCCAAAAGCTTCGTGGATCTCACCATTGCGGCTCTTGCGAGCGTAGCGCTTTCCGTTGGGGCTGTCCTTGCGGATCACGAGACCGGCAGCGACGAGGACGGCCATATGGCGCCGGATCGTTTGCTCGGCCATGCCATGGCAGCGGAGCGAAAGCTGCGCGTTGGAGGGAAAGACGACAAGACTGTCGTCTGCAGCAAGCTCGCCTTTTGGGTAGAAGCTCAAAAGCGCGTTCAATACCGTGAGCGCTCTGTCGGATATATCGAGCAGAGGCTTGGCTTCGCAAAGCGCACGATAGATTTTCCATTTGTCGATCGAGGCGCCTGGCTCAATTTTTTGGCTGGTGACCTGACTTGCGAGCATGCCAAGTGTCATCGGCCGCCGCCCAAAGGGCGTCGTCACACTTCCGCTTTCCATTTTCTTCGCCTTCTTCAAGGCAAAAGATATCAGCTCACCGAAAATAGGTGCCGGAGACTCTTGACTATGTTGTGCGGAAATGTGATTCTCTGGGTGTCTAGATCAGAGAGGGCTTCCGCTACGGCAACGTTCGGGGGCCTTTTCTTTTGCTATTGATCTCCGTTCTTTCCTGTCGTCCTGCTATCTTCGAACGCCTCGTAGAGACGATCGAGATTATCCGCAATATAGGTGCCGAAGGCTGACGCCTTCCCTGCCCTCAGCGCGATGGTGAATTGCTTCCCGTCATCCTTGATCTTCGCCTTGACGTCGCTCCGCTGCCACTCAGTCACGGCAGAAGATGGCGTTGTGGTCTGGACGGCTGATGCCGGCTTCTTGCTGAGGAATGCGGCAAGCATGTCGAACCGTGCGTCCGGCTCGGCAGCTTCGAAGGCTGTCGTTCCGATAAACAGCATGGCCCGCTCGGCAGCGTTGTCTTCTTCGAATTTCGCCGAAAGGTCATGCCAACGGTCGCGGCCGGTTGCGCGCGCTGCGCCAATTGCCAAAAGAACCTCGGCCGGAATGCGCCGGGTGACGGACAGCATCTTGGAGATCGTCGTCTTGTCAGCGTTGAGCGCTGCCATGATCGTCTCACGATCGAAGCCGAGCTTGTCGAGTTTGTCGGCAAACATCGTCCGTTCGATGAAGGAGAGATCCGCGCGTGCGGAGTTTTCCTGTCCCTGGGCAATTACATGATCGCGGTCGGCAAGTTTCTTGACGACGGCGCGAACCGGCCGGCCAAGTTCCTTGGCAGCGCGTGCGCGGCGATGGCCGAAGGCAATCTGGAACTTTCCGTCCCTTTCCGGATGCGGGCGGACAAGAATGGGTGAATCCTGCCCTCGCAGGCGGATGGCTTCCACCAATTCCTGAAACTGCTCGTCGTTGTGCCCGAGGCGATCGCTGACGAAGGAATCTTCAATGAGTGCGGTGTCGAGATCAATCACGGTTTCGCCATGGGCGAGCTTTTCTTCGATCTCGCGCGCGGCGTCGGCCCTTGCGGCAAGGGCATCGATACTACGGGTAACGGCACCGAGGGCGCCAATTCCCTTGAAGTTCATCTGCTGCTTGTCGGGGTCGTTTACGGGCTCGCTGTTTACGGCGGTAAACTTCTTGGAATCGTCCATCAGGCCCGAGAGGATATTCTTACGTGCCATTCTTTCTCCTCCTGGCGGTTGAACGGTTGGTTGAGGTCAATCGGTGCGCCGTCATCTGCGCCCCCATGCCTTATGGATGAGCTCGGCGATCTCGCCATTGACGGCGCTCATGGCCTCCATGGCGCGGTCGTAGGTCGCGCGGGTAAACTGATTGCGCTCCACCTCGTAGAGGGTCTGGTTTGTCATAGCAGCATCCGAAATCGCCACGCTTCGCAGCATGGGATTTGTAAGGACGTGATTGCGGAACATCGAGCGCATGAAGGCGACCATCTGCGTCTGTGGCCCATCCTGCGGGTCGTAGCGTGTCACGAGATAGCGCAACCAGTCGAGATTCATGTTGCCGCCGGCGCCTTTCAGCGTGTTCAGCACCTCGCCCAGCATCTGCAGGAACTGGCACATCGACATCACGTCGAGCATTTGCGGATGAACGGTGATGAGCACGGCGGTTGCGCTGCAGATGGCGCTCATCGTCAGGAAGCCGAGCTGGGGAGGGCAGTCGATGACGACGACATCATAGTCGTCGGCGACGGAAGACAGTGCCTCGTCGAGGCGGGCAAAGAAGATGCGGCCGTAGTCGCTCGCTTTCCCCTGGGCAAGCACGCGCGGCGTATCATGCTCGAATTCCATCAATTCGAGATTGCCCGGAACCAGGTCGAGATTGGGAAAATTGGTCTTGCGAATGATTTCCTTAAGCGGTCGCCGTTCGTCGTCGTAACGGATTGCCGCATAAAGCGTCTCGTTTTCGTCGACGTCGAATTCGGGCTGGAAGCCGTGGATCGCCGAAAGCGAGGCCTGCGGGTCGAGGTCGACGGCAAGAACGCGGTGGCCAGTCAGCGCCAGATGCTGGGCGAGATGGGCAGCACTCGTGGTTTTGCCGCTGCCACCCTTGAAATTCACGACGGCGATGACCTGCAGGTGCTCATTGCCCGTGCGGTGGGGGACGTAACGCGTGCTGCCTCGGGCATTCTGATCCAAGAACAGGCGCATTTCATCCATCTGCCTGGCGGTATAGGATCTGCGCCCGGATGGCGTCACCTGCGGCAGGGGGCCCTTGCCCTCCAGCGAAAGATTGCGAAGATAGCCGCTCGTAACGCCAAGGAAGCGCGCAACCTCGGCAAGCTGGAATTCGCGCAGGCTTTTCATCGCACGGGGCGGAAACATTTCCAGGCGATGCTGCTTCAATTTGTCGGACAGTTCCTGTGCCTGGCCGATGATCAGCTGATCGACATCAGAAATTGCTTTACCAATTGTAGGTGCCATATTCATGGAAATCTCGAAAATGCGATTTTAACGCCGTGAGGCCAATGAAACCGCATTTAGCGCCGATTCTCATTTTCTTGCAAGGCCGCTGGCTTAACAGGCGGTTAAGCACCTTCTAAACGGGCTTTCTTCGCGCAATACTGACCCGAGCGACAGAAGTATGACTTGCGGAAATGAACCTCTTTTTAGCTTCCGTAATGAACTGGATACAAATCATATCAGCATATTAGCTGGAAAGCGCCAAGGTCTGCACCAGCCGAATCGGGGTAAGCGGGGCAGATCTAGTGGCACTGCTGGTTTGCCAGGCAATCTTGCCCCTCCTCCTTGTCTGATTTGAAGAAGATCGCCGCCCGCGACCCAGATCGACAGGCATCGACGCCACCCCGGCAACCTCGGTGGCACGCTCCTGATGTGGCGCGCCCATGCGGTGTTCCCGCAGCCGCCTTCGACGCGCCGGGTGGCGGCTTCAGCAACAGTCGGACCTCCCTCCTATCTGCGCGCACTGGCGAACACGGCGATACTGCTGGGGGCGGTAGCGGTCTGTCTGATCAACGATCAACTGTCCGCAGCGCTCGTCATCCCATCACCGTCGCTTCGCTGCTCGGCCAGTTCGATGCCGCTGCCAGCGGCCGAGTGGCACTCGGGCTTGTGATCATCAATCTGTCAGGAGGGATTCTGGCATCCATCGCCTACAGCATCCTCACTCTGCGCCCAAGCCTGTTCTCGATTCTCGTGGTGGCATTGCTCCTTGGCCGGCGCGCCGCTGCCAGTTCGAAGGACACCCGGATGTACGCCGGCGCTCTGACGACATTCCTGATCCTGTTCGGACTTGGCGTGTCACCGGTGCCCGGCGGCGCCGCCGAATCCTTCGCGACCGGCATTGTCTACGTCGGCGCGGCGTTGATCTACACGGTGCTGATGGCGGTAATCTTCTGGCCGCAATCGGAAACACGAGAAAGTCATGCCAAATGACGCGCATGGCCTCTTCAAAGGTTCCATTTGAGGGTGAGCCGTCCGTACCCGCCAGACCGACTCCGGACGGCCCCGAGGTTTTGCGGACACCAACCGACCCAAACAGCAGCATCAAGCTGAAGCACACACTCACGTGACCGCCGCCGACTGCTCCTCCTTGGTGCCGAGCCAAGTCTGCAACACGGTCCAGAGCACGGCCAGCGTCGTCGCACCGATGAACATGCCGGTAAAGCCCCAGGCTGCCAGGCCCCCGATCACGCCGATGAACAGCACGAGCATCGGGAGCTGGCCGCTGCGCGCGATCAGCATAGGCTTGACGATATTGTCTGATCCCATGAGCAGAATGATCCCCCACGCGGCGGTGAAGATCGCCCAGCCGGTCTGCCCCTCGGCACCTAGCCAGATCGCCACCGGCAGCCAGACCAGAAGCGGTCCAATCTGGATAACGGCTAGGAAAAACGTCGCGGCAGCCAAGGCGATGGCTCCCGGAACGCCGGCGATTGCGAAGCCGATCCAGGCCAACACCGCCTCGAGCAGAGCCGTTCCAATGACGCCGATTGCCACGCCGCTTATTGCCCTTCCCGCGGCATTCAGCAGTTCTGGTCCCTTCGGTCCAACTATACGTACCATGATGGCGGAAACATACCGCAGCACCCAGGTGCGCGACGCATGAAATATCGCGGCTATGATGACACCCACGCAGATTTCAAGGACAGCCACCAGAAGACCTGCACCCAAATTGATGAGCCAGCGCCCTGCGGCAGCGAGCTGGGGTTGGTAGCGCTGCATCAACACCAGACCCTCGCGCTGCAGTTCCTGCCATGCCGCCGATACCTTGTTTCCAACCAGCGGAAGTCCTGCAATCCACTCGGGAAGGTTGGGGATTCCGCGAGTGCTGGCCGTGCTCAACCACGCCTCGGCGACGCTCAGATAGTCGGAAATAGCGGAACAGAGATAGATCAACGGCACGATGATGATCGTCACGGCGACCACGCCGAACAGCACCGCAGCCAGGCGACGCCTTCCATTCAGCAGCGCAACCATTCGATCAAACAGCCCCGCTGTGGCAGTGGCAAGGATCACCGCATAGGTGAGGACACCGACAAAGGCTGACAGTACCCAGAAGCTCGCGACGATCAGCATGGACACAAGCAGCAAGGCGAGAGCTGCCTCGATGAGCTTCCGGTGTCGCCCGCCTTCAACATGCAATTCCTGCATAACAGCACCTCCTGGATTGATCAGAAGTCGGCGAGGCCCCTTTCTGCAAGGGACAGCCGCTGATGGTGGCGTACGTCGTGCACCGGGGGCCTGTCTCGCACCGCAAGTCCTTGTTTCACGGTTGCGCGATGTTTCGATCCGCAGCGCGCCGGGAGGACCACAGTTCCGAGACTTTGAAAAGAAATGCCGTAGTCCAGCCGAACAGCAGGATTCCGTTTACACCTTCGATGGCACTGGCGAGCCGCCATTCGTTGGATAGCGTGATGTCGCCATAGCCGATCGTGGCGAAGGTAATCGCCGAGAAATACATGGCGTCCTCAAAGTTCGGCAATTCGCCGACTAGCCGGTACGCCGTGGCCCACAGCATGATTTCGATCATGTGAGCGATCACAAAGCCGGTGACAAAAAAGTAACTGATGCCCAATCGGGCGTAGCCGGAGAGTTTCCGCGTGCCGTCAAGGTGACCTCGTCCTATCCGGAACAGCAGCATAACCGCCATGCCATGAATAAAGATCGTGGCAAGCAGCACGCCAGTGCCCGTGACAATCTGAAGTAACATCCTCGCGCGTCCCCCAGCACCAACAAAGCCCCCGGCGTTTCCACCCTGGCCGTACCCCGCACCAACGCTGCATCGTATGAAGCCTGCCTCGCCAACTCCAGTCGCACTGGAAAATCACCCCTGTTCCGAGGGGAGGCCACAACTCCGATGCATCATTTTGCCTCAGAACGCAACCGCCGACAAGTAACTTACCGGAACCGTAATAAGCCCCAAAGTCGCTGGCCACCGCTGGGAGCCACCGCGGCATGCGGGAACCTGAGCTGGCGACCTCGATCTCCGTGGTCTGAACGCACCTGGCCGTGCAGCTTTCGCATCAGCCGAAGAGCGGCTTTCTTGTTTCTCCGGCTTTGAGGAGGGCGTCGAGAATATAGCCGTTGGCATCGACGGCGCACCACAGCCAGTATCTCGTTCCCTTGATCGACACGACCATCTCGTCGAGGTGCCATTTGGCGGCAAAGCTGGCCCGTGATCGCTCGCGAAGATGATTGGCAAATTTGCGACCGAATTTTACGGCCCACTCCGACACGGTTTGAAACGAGACATCGATCCCGCGCTCGGCGAGCAAGTCTTCGACGTCACGTAGGCTCAGCGGGAACCGATAATAAAGCCACACCGCATGGGCGTTCTCGGCAGGGAAACGATGGCGCTTGTACCGATGGACCGTGCTGTCACTTGGAAGCCTTGTCATGGCTACGCATACCATTCCGATCAGCACCAATCGGTTAAGGCGACGCCACCATCCAGCGTCTCCAGTATGGCGACCAGGTCCAGCCGGCGGCACAGGCGCGTCGGGTACTGGCAGAGTTCGCCGCCTCGACATAGCCGCGGGCACGATAGGTGACATCCTGCAAATGCGCGGGTAGGGCAGGGGGACGATGTTAGACGGTCGTTATCGGAAGCAGCGTCGCCAGCCATCACTATGCCGCCTCGATATCGGTGCGCGAAAAGTCCTCGCCGATGAAGAGAAGCGGTTCGTCCGCACGCTTTGCCAAAGCGTAGGAAAAACAATCGGCAAAATTCAATGCGGCCGGATGGCGGCCCTTGCCGTAAGTAAGCCAGGCCTGTGTCGCCAGATCCACCAGATCGGCGTCGACCGGAATGATGTCGGCCTCGATTCTGGCGAGCCACAGATCGATCTCGGCAAGTGCGTGTTCGCCGCGCCGGCTGACCAAGACCATACGCGCCTCAAGAACACATGTCGCGGGGACCAAGCGAACAGGGTTAGCAACGACCGTTCTCTCGAGCGCTGCGGCCTCTGGTTCACTGCGCAGGATCGCGACAATTGCAGAGGTATCGAGCACCATCAGTTCGGAATTCCATGCTCATCGTAGCCGATGATTTCTTCATCGCTTCGGCTGTCGAGTTCGGGCAATCGCGACACTCGCCCACGGATCGCCTGCATCTCGGTGAGCAGACGCTCCTGCGCCACATCGCCGTATCCCATGCGATGTAGACGCTCCGTCAAAGCCTGATGAATGGCTGCGGTCTTGCTGATACCTAGCCGCCGCGCAAGTTCGTCAACGAGAGCGACTGTGGCGGGGTTTTTGATATTGAGCGACATGACAGCTTCGAAATTTCTACCTTCTCAAGCATTTCTACCCTAGATCTCGATCGCTGTCAAAACTCCGATCGATCCTTGTATGAGCGAGGCGGTACGGTTTGTGGCGCATCAGGGACATAAACCGCTCTCCCGGTGGCATGGATTTCAGCCGCGAGGAGCTATCTGCTATATCGCGGCTGCCGCGGTCGCGCTCTTTGCGAGCCCCGCTATGACCCTGCCATGGCCAAAATCGCGGCTTAACTTCCTGTCGATCCTACAGGCCGGTCATCAGGACTACGTCCTGAACGACGAGGCAATGACCTAATCGGCCGGCCCCACTTTTACCCCCCATTTAAGTCCATCCATCAACAGGCGGATCAGCCTGCGCGAGCGTTCCCGCCATTCCGGCGAGTCGGGCATCGAATAGATACTCGAAAGCGCATGCAAGAGGTCGGTGCTCTCCACGTCGCTGCGGATCATGCCTTTTGCGGCAGCGTTGTCCATCAACTGTCGAAGAGCCCCGGAGATGATGCCGGCGCTTTCGGCAAAGAGCTCCGAGTTGCAATTCAGCAAAATGCGCAGGCTTTGTGCCATGCCGCGCTTGGCGGCAATGTAGTTGACGAAACGGTGCATCCACTCTTCGAGGGCCTGGTCCGCCGGATGCGTTGCCGCCAGATTGCTCGCGGCAGTAGCCAAATTCTGCAGCTCCCGCCGATAGACAACTTCGACCAGATGTTCGCGTGTCGGAAAGTGCCGGTAGAGCGTACCGATACCAACGCCGGCACGCCGGGCGACCTCCTCCAGCGAACCTTCGACGCCATGATCGGCGAAGACGTCGGCGGCAACAGCAATGAGTTTGTCGCGGTTGCGCAACGCATCGGCACGCATGCGTCTTTCGGGTTTCGTCTCGCTTCCGGCTATTGCCTTTCCGGTCAAAAGCCTCTCCTGCGGATGGGGGCTTGACGCTGCCGCGCAAGCCGCTAGTTTAATCGGAGGCGCCTCCGTTTAACTTGAGGGCCTTGCACCTGTTATCGCAGAAAGAGGCGGAATGTCATGTCTCAATTGCGCAGGCGCCACGAGGTGAAAGCAAATCCCGCAGAGACCGAAACCAGATTTTAGCTGGCACAGGCGCTTTGCAATTCAAGACCCGGCTATTTTCAATGACGCCGCAACATTCCTCCGTCGAGGCAGGAGAACACCATGACCCGGACAATCAACCTCAGGCTTGATATCAACGGCGCATCGCATGCGCTTGCTGCCGATCCACGCGTCACGCTGCTTGATGCATTGCGTGAACATCTGGCGCTGACCGGCACGAAGAAAGGCTGCGACCACGGGCAGTGCGGCGCTTGCACCGTCCATATCGACGGCAGGCGCGTGCTTGCCTGTCTCACGCTTGCGGCCCAGGCCGAGGGGCGGCAAGTCACAACAATCGAAGGCCTTGCCGCGGCAGACGGCACCCTTCATCCGGTTCAGGCGGCGTTTCTTGAGCATGATGCATTCCAGTGCGGCTATTGCACGCCGGGCCAGATCATGTCGGCGGTTGCCTGCATTCGCGAGGGTCATGCGGGCTCCGATAGCGAGATCCGTGAATATATGTCGGGCAATCTCTGTCGGTGCGGAGCCCATAACAGCATCGTAGCGGCGGTGCGCGAAGCTGCGGAGACGGCGCGATGAAAGAGTTTTCCTATTTGCGCGCATCGTCGGCCGATCAAGCCCGTGAGGCAGCTGCTCGGCACGGCGCGATGGTCATTGCCGGCGGTACCACCCTGCTCGATCTTGCCAAATGCGGCATTGCCGCGCCGGAAACGGTCGTCGACATCACATTTCTTTCCGGGCTGGACGCAATTTCGTCGACCGAGACAGGCGTTACGATCGGCGCGCTCGCCAAGATGAGCGAGGTCGCCGAGCATCGGGACATAATAGAAGCGTTCCCGGCGATCTCGCAATCGCTGTCGCTGGCGGCATCCGCCCAGCTTCGCAACATGGCGACAATTGGTGGCAACCTCCTGCAGCGCACCCGCTGTGCGTATTTCCGCGACCCGGCGGTCTTTACGGCCTGCAACAAGCGCGAGCCGGGTTCGGGATGTTCGGCGATCGGCGGAATGACCCGCAACCACGCCGTGCTCGGCACCAGCGAGCACTGCATCGCGGTCAATCCCGGCGATCTCGCGGTGGCGCTCGTCGCGTTCGACGCGGTGATCCATCTGGGCGTGCGGCAGGTTGCGGTCGACGACTTCTTTCTGGCTCCGGGCAACACGCCGCAACTGGAGCATAAAATTGAACGCGGCGAACTCATCACCGCCATTTTCATCCCCGCCTCGCAAGCAGCCCGAAGATCGATTTATCTTAAGGTCCGCGACCGGCAATCCTACGAATTTGCTGCCGCCAGCGCCGCTGTCGGCCTCGAGCTTGAAGAGGATGGCAAAACGATCCGCGACCTTCGTGTTGCGCTGGGTGGCGTTGCGACAAAACCGTGGCGCGCCCGCGCGGTCGAACGCGCCTTGATCGGCAAGACCGTCGAAGCCGCGGCGATCGCAAAAGCAAGCGTGCTTGCCATTGAGGGCGCCATCGACCATGGCGCCAACCGGTACAAGATCGACCTGGCGCCACGTGTCGTTGCTCGCGCCATAAAAAGATTGGGAGGCTTGGCATGACCGTCATGGAACCGAAAATCAAACGCGGTGATGCAGCAGATGGCGTGCTCGGAGGCCGCCTGTCGCGGTTGGATGGACCGGCAAAGATTACCGGCAAGGCAAACTACGCACTCGAAAATCAAATCGACGGCGTCGTTCACGGCGTGATGGTCCAGAGCACGATCGCGGCAGGCACAATCAGCTCGATGGACATCTCTAAAGCTGAGGCATCGCCTGGCGTGCTGCTCGTGCTGACCCCGGACAACATCATGGAGCTGAAATCGGCAACCACCTGGGCCGGCACGCCCGGTCCTGAAGGTCCCTATCTCGCGCTGACCAACGAGATTGCCTTCAGTGGGCAGCATGTTGCAGCCGTGTTTGCCGAAACGCTCGAACAGGCGACCGCCGCCGCGGCGTTGATTAAGGTGAGCTACGACGAGAAGCAGGCCATCTTCGGCTTCGATGATCCACGTGCCGGGGAGGGTATTGCGGTCGAGCAAATGACGATTGAGTGGGGTAACGCCGAACAGGCGCTGGCTGAAGCTCCTGTTCGGATCGAAGCCGAATACAAGACACCGCGCGAATATAACGTGCCGATCGAACCCCATGGGCTGATCGCCAAATGGGACGGCGATGTGCTGACGCTTTGGGAACCGAGCCAATGGGTGGACGGCATGGCGCGCAGCTATGCCGAGTGGTTCGAATTGCCTTTCGAGAACGTGCGGATCATCTCGCCCTATATCGGCGGCGGTTTCGGTTCCAAGGCACTCTCGTTGCCGCATGCGGCCCTTGCGATCATGGCCGCAAGGAAGCTCGGCCGTCCCGTCAAGCTCGCGGTCACCCGTGCGCAGACATTCACTGCCTTCGGCGGCCGCCCTGCCACCCAGCAAACGCTGGCGCTCGGCGCAACGAAGGAAGGAAAGCTGCTATCGATCGTCCAGCGCGGTGCCAGTGAAACGGCGATGACGGGTGTGGCCGTCGAGCCGCTCGGTGCCGTCACCTCGATCATGTATGACGTGGCGAACTTCAGCTCGAGGCAGAACATCGTGCCTGTGCATACGGTTCTGCCCGGCGCGCTTCGTGCTCCCGGCGAAAATCCCAGTGCATGGGGCCTGGAGTCGGCAATCGATGAACTCGCCTATGCCGTCGGCATCGACCCCGTCGAGATCCGTTTGCTGAACTATGCCGAGCGAGATCCGCATGCCAAGATCCCTTGGTCGACGAGACAACTGCGCGAAGCCTTTGCCGTGGGCGGTGAGGCCTTCGGCTGGTCGAAGCGCTCGCCACAGCCGCGTTCCATGCGGGACGGCAACGCGCTGATCGGCTGGGGTGTGGCGGCAGGCACCTATCCGGTGCGCCGCACGCCTGGTGAGGCACTTGTGCGAATCCTTGCCGATGGTACGGCGGAGGTTGCAAGCAGCGGCATCGACATGGGCCAGGGGACGTATACCATCATGGCCCAGACTGCCGCTGAAATCCTTGGCATCCCCGTCGAGCAGATCCACGTCAAGCTCGGCGACTCGGCCTTGCCGAGGGCACCCGTTGCTGGCGGCTCGCAGCTTGCAAACCTGATGACGGGTGCCGTCCATAAGGCCGCGCTTGCCGCGCGCGACGAGTTGATCGGGCTTGCTCTCAACGATGCGAATTCGCCGTTCCGGGACGCGCAGGCCAATACGCTCACGATCTCTGAAGGTCGAATCTTGCCGCCGAGGGGCGAAGGTGATGGCGTTGCGATTGCAGACTTCATGCGGCAGATCGGCCGTGAGAAGGTCGAGACGCTGCGTGACACGCTGCCGGAAGACAAGCGGGATGGAAAAGACCGCTACGACAACTTTACGACAATGATGACAATGAAGGCGCCGACAGAAGGCGGCTATTCGCTCCATAGCTGGTGTGCGCATTTCGTCGAGGTTCGCGTCGATGAAGATTTCGGCACGGTCCGCGTCTCGCGCATGGTTTCCGCGCTCGATTCGGGAAGGCTCTACAACCCGAAGCTCGCCGAAAGCCAGTGGCGCGGCGGCATTATCATGGGCATTGGCCAGGCGTTGCTGGAGGAAGGTATTGTCGACGAACGATATGCCCGCGTGATCAACAACAATCTGGCCGACTATCTCGTGCCGACCAATTCGGACGTGCCCGACCTTCAGGTGATTTCCGTCGGCATCCCCGATTACCGTGCCTCGGTGCTCGGCGGCAAGGCTGTCGGCGAATTGCCGATCGTCGGGGTGGCGCCTGCGATCGCCAACGCCGTCTTTCACGCGACTGGCAAGCGCATCCGTTCGTTGCCGATCACGCTGGAGAAGCTCATCTAGGCTGCGTGCTGCGAATGAAGAACGCTCCCACAGTTCCGGCACGGCCTGGCCCGGGAGCGTTGCGGTTCTTTCGGCCGCGGGTTTTCCTCAAGCGTCGAGCGCAGCGCTCGTCTCAGAGTTTGCCGGATCGACAGTCATATCCCGGCGCTCTCCGGCCTGGGCCATCGCCTTGACGAGGGAAAGGACCTTTTCACGCACGGTTGGGTCGGTGATCTTCAAGAAAGCGCGATTAAGCGCCAGCCCTTCCTTCGAACGCAGGAATTCTCCGACCGGATCGAGGTTTTCGGAGGGCTCCAGTCCGTCGAGGCTCAGCGGCTGAGCGGCGTCCTGCTGGAAGAAGAAGCTCGGCGGTACGGCAAGGACTTCGGCAATCTTTTGCAGCCGGCTTGCGCCAATGCGGTTCATGCCTTTCTCGTATTTCTGCACCTGCTGAAAGGTAACGCCGATCTGGTCGGCCAGCCGCTCCTGGCTAAACCCCAACAGCAGCCTACGCATCCTCACGCGCGAGCCCACGTAGATGTCTATTGCATTAGGAGCTTTTGCGTTCATTTTCGGGTTCCATGGACTGTGTTGACGGGGCGCCCTTTCGAGGCGGCATTTCGGGCAGAATGATAGTGTATGAGCACATAGGAAAATTCAATTGGTACTTTCTTGTGGCAGAATCATTCGTGCAGCAATACAGGCGTTCCAGCGAAATTAAAGCATCAGCGTACCAAACTTGGGAAAACTGGGCTGTAACTGACGCGCAAGTTGCGGTAGATGCTCTGCTTGCGGCGCCGAGAGCTTCCCCAAGGCTGCAGTCGCCCGGATTCACCTGATGAATAAGTGATCGGCGGCACGCGCAGCGGTCCGCAGGAGAAATGCCTATGGCCGTATTGAGCGAGACTTCCCCCCGTTTCGAGAAGACGACGATGTCGATCCTCGTGGCTGTCAGCTTCTGCCATATGCTGAACGACATCATGCAGTCGCTGCTTTCCTCGCTTTATCCGCTCTTCAAGGCAAACTACGATCTCGATTTCGTCCAGATCGGGCTTTTGACGATGACGTTCCAGGTCACGGCTTCCCTGTTGCAGCCCTTTGTGGGGATCGTCACCGACCGCTGGCCGATGCCTTATTCTCTGCCGGTCGGCATGGCCAGCACCTTTTGCGGCCTGATCCTGCTCGGCAATGCCGCAAGTTTCGAATTGTTGCTGGTGGCTGCGAGCCTCATCGGTTTTGGTTCGGCCGTCTTTCACCCCGAATCCTCGCGCGTTGCGCGTCTTGCCTCCGGCGGTCGTCACGGTTTTGCGCAATCCTTCTTCCAGGTCGGCGGCAATGCCGGCCAGGCCATTGGGCCGCTGATTGCCGCCTTCGTCGTGCTGCCGCTCGGCCAGCACAGCGTCTCCTGGCTCTCCGCCATCGCGATGATCGGCATCGTCGTGCTCGGCTGGGTCGGCAACTGGTTCATGAGTCACCGCCGGCAGAATGCCGGAAAGCCTGCGGTGAGCCGTGCGCTGCCCTTGCCGCAGAACAAGGTGATCATCGCGCTCATCATACTCGTCTTGCTGACGGCGACGAAGAACGTCTACATGGCAAGCGTGTCGAGCTACTTCACATTCTACGTCATCGACAGGTTCCATCTGGATGTGCAGCAGGCCCAACTGATGCTGTTCCTCTTCCTCGGTTCGGTCGCCGTCGGCACCTTCCTCGGCGGGCCGATCGGCGATCGCTTCGGTTCCCGTTTCGTAATCTGGTTCTCGATCCTTGGGGTCATTCCCTTCGCATTGCTACTGCCTTATGCAAACCTCTTCTGGACCGGCATCCTCAGTGTCGTCATCGGCCTTGTCTTTGCCTCTGCGTTCTCGGCGATCGTCGTCTTCGCGCAGGAACTGGTGCCCGGTCGCGTCGGCCTGATCGCCGGCGTCTTCTTCGGCTTCGCCTTCGGGGCGGGGGGACTGGGTGCTGCCTTCCTCGGCGATTTCGCCGACAGTCACGGCATTGAGTTCGTCTATCGGATCTGCTCGTATTTGCCGCTGCTCGGCCTGCTCACGGTTTTCCTGCCGCGCATTCCGAGACACAAGGCCGTCTGATTAGGCCCCAATCTCGACCGCAATGCTTTCCCGCCCCGGTGTGAAAGGGCTAGAGATTTAATTTCCCGGATCAAACCGTAATAGAATACTATTTCTATGGATTATAGTCATTGTTGCTAGGCTTTGCGGATCGCCATTGCCGAGGAGAGCAACATGACCGACACTCGCCGAGAGCTCAAGCTTGGAGCCTTTCTCTATCCGACCGGCCACCATGTTGCCGCCTGGCGCCATCCCGACGCACAAGCCGATGCCGGATCCAACTTTGCCCATTATGTCGCGCTTGCGCAGGCTGCCGAAGCTGCAAAATTCGATCTCGTCTTCATGGCGGATGGTGTCGGTACCCGCGGCACGGACATCGAAGCGCTGAGCCGTACCGCCATCCGCTACGTCGCGCAGTTCGAACCGATCACACTTCTTTCGGCACTTTGCGCCGTAACCCGCAATATCGGTTTTGTGGCAACCGCCTCCACGTCGTACAACGAGCCTTATCATATTGCCCGCAAGTTTGCCTCCCTCGATCACATCAGCGGCGGTCGGGCGGGCTGGAACCTCGTTACTTCGTCGAGCGAACATGAGGCCCACAACTTCGGCCGCGACGAGCACTATGCCCATGCCGAACGCTACGAACGCGCAGAGGAATTCGCCGACGTGGTGCGTGGCCTTTGGGATACCTGGGAGGAAGATGCCTTCCCTCGCGACAAGGAAAGCGGCATCTATTTCGACCCCGACAAGCAGCATATCCTCAATCACAAGGGCAAGTATTTCAAAGTCCGCGGGCCGCTCAACGTCGCCCGTGCGCCGCAGGGACATCCGGTGCTGGTTCAGGCAGGCTCCTCCGAGCCCGGCAAGGAACTTGCCGCGCGCACCGCGGACGTGGTCTTCACCGCCCACCAGACGACCGAGGATGCGCGCGCCTTCTATTCGGACCTCAAGGGCAGGCTCGCAAAATACGGCCGCGACCGCGACGATCTGAAGGTCATGCCCGGCATCTTCCCAGTCGTCGGGCGGACCGAGCAGGAGGCGCAGGACAAGTTTCAACAGATCCAGGACCTCATCCACCCGGCCGTCGGGCTGTCGATGCTCGCGGGCATGGCAGGCTCGATCGATCTGTCGCGATATCCGCTGGACGGCCCAGTGCCGGAGCTTCCCGAAACCAACAGCAGCAAGAGCCGCCAGAAATTGCTGCTCGATCTTGCGCGCCGCGAGAACCTCACCATCCGCGACCTTTACCTTCGCATCGCCGGCGCCCGCGGTCATTACCAGGTCGTCGGAACGCCGGTGCAGATTGCCGACAAGATGGAGGAGTGGTTCACGACGGGTGCTGCCGACGGCTTCAACATCATGCCGCCGCATCTGCCGGTCGGGCTTTACGAGTTCATCGAGCATGTTCTGCCGGAGCTTCGCCGCCGCGGCCTTTTCCGCAGTGACTACGAAGGCCGCACGCTTCGTGAAAATCTCGGGCTCGGCGTGCCGCGCCATCCCGCCCGCGCCCAGATCGCTGCCGAATAAGGGGAGGGAACAAGATGACCAGTTCGACCCATCTCGAAATCCGCAGCGTCACCCGCGATTTCCAGGTGAACGGCAACAAGCTCACCGCACTCGACGATATCAGCCTCGATGTCGCAGAGGGCGAATTCGTGACGATCGTCGGCGCCAGCGGCTGCGGAAAATCGACGCTGTTGCGCCTTGGCGCCGGACTCGATACGGCTTACGACGGCTCCATCACCCATGCCGGAACAAGAGTAACCGGTCCCAGTCTTAATCGCGGCATCGTCTTCCAGGAGCCACGGCTGTTTCCCTGGCTGACCGTCGGGCGCAATGTCGCGCTCGGGCTTGAGAACGCCGGCCTTGGCAAGGCCGAAAAGAAGCGTCTCGTCGAGGAGCATCTGGAGCTGGTCGGCCTGTCGGCCTTCGCCGATGCCTATCCGCACCAGCTGTCGGGCGGCATGGCCCAGCGCGCAGGCATTGCCCGCGGGCTTGTCAACCGGCCGAACGTGCTTTTCCTCGATGAGCCCTTTGGCGCGCTCGACGCGATCACCAAGACGCGGCTGCAGGACGAGCTTCAGGAAATCTGGGCCAGGGAGCGCATCACCATGATCCTCGTCACCCATGATGTCGAGGAGGCGGCCTATCTCGGCGACCGCGTCGTCGTGATGTCGCCACGCCCCGGCCGCATCCGCGAGATTGTGCCTGTCGATCTGCCGCGGCCGCGCGATCGGACCTCTGCAGCACTTTCTAAAGTGCGCAACCGCGTGCTCGAAAGCCTCAGCACCACGACGAAGGCTGGCGAGCAGCAGAGCCCCGGTGTTCCGCCCAAGGCGCGCAAGGTGGCTGGACTGCGTCCCGCCATTGCCGCGGCCGGCTAAATTTGTCGAAACGGAGAGAAGTTATGAAACTTGCATCCCTTGCCGCGGGCATTGCGCTTGCTCTTGGCCTCTTCACTGAAGCGCTAGCTGAGGAGCCGCTCGTCATTCATGTTGGCTATGCGGCAATCGGCGTCGATAATCGGCCCTACTCGGAGGGCACATCGGCGGCCACGGCGCGTGCTGGTGAATACCTGGAGAAGGAATTCGCAAACGATCCGAATATCAAGATCGAATGGACATTCTTCAAGGGCGCCGGCCCGGCGGTCAATGAGGGCTTTGCCAACGACCAGCTCGATTTCGCCTACCAGGGCGACCTGCCCTCGCTGATCGGGCGGGCAACCGGCCTGAAGACCAAGTACCTGCTGGCAAGCGGCGCCCGCAAGCCACTCTATCTTGCTGCCGCAAAGGCCTCCGGCATCACGAGGATCGAGGACCTGAAGGGACGCAAGATCGCCCTGCAGCGCGGCACGAATGGTCATCTTGCCGCCATCAAGGTGCTTGCGGCCCACGGACTGAATGAGCGCGACGTGCAGGTCATCAATCTCGACAGTGCCGGAACGGTCGCTGCGCTGACGAGCAAGGACATCGATGCAGCCTTCGGCGACACGCAGCTCATCAACCTGGCGGCCAAGGGTGCAGCCGACATCATCTACACGACCAAGGGCGATGATCCGCGCTTCGGCCGCAATGCCGGCGTGATCGGCCGCCAAGCCTTCATCGATGAGCATCCGGAAATAACGCAGCGCGTCGTCGATGCCTTCGTCAAGGCGGCGAAATGGTCGTCCGACGAGCCAAATCGTCCCGCGCTCTTCGAACTCTGGCACAAATCCGGCACTCCGGTTCCGATCCTGGAGGAATATTTCAGCAACGACACGCTGGCTTACCGCAACTCGCCACTCATCGATGACCTGCTGGTGTCGCAGTACAAGGAGCAGGCGGTCAAGGGCAAGGAGTTCGGTCTCATCCGCCGCGACGTCGATCTCAACGGCTGGTTCGAGCCGAAATACTTGAACAGTGCGATCGAACGGCTCGGCCTCAAGGATTTCTGGCAACCTTACGGCGCAGATGGAAAACCTCACGCATCGTAGGCTCACGCAAACGGAGACCGGCATGGCTGCAATCTTCGAGGCCGCCGGCGATGCCGGCATTCGCATGGCGCGACGACGGCGAAGCCGCGCCGTCTTCGGCGTCGCCGGTCTGGTCCTGCCTGCGGCGCTTCTTGGCCTCTGGTGGGTGGCCTCGGCAAAGGGCTGGCTTGCAGAACAAATCCTGCCGCCGCCTTTCTTCGTCTATGAGACGGCACGCGACATGATCGCAAGCGGCGAACTTCTCTTCCACGCCTGCGTCAGTCTTCGCCGTGTCGTGATCGGCTTTGCAATCGGTTCCGCAGCCGGGCTTTGCCTCGGTATCGCGATCGGCCTGTCGCAGAAAATCGAGGATTATGTGAAGCCGCTCTTCCTTGCCTTTGCGCAAATCCCGACGCTCGGCTGGATCCCGTTGCTGATGCTTTTTGTCGGCATCGGCGAAACGCTGAAGATCATCATCATCGCCAAGGGAGCACTTGTACCGATGACGCTGAATACATTTTCCGGCATCCGCGGCGTATCGCCAAAATACGTCGAGGTCGGCCAAGCGCTGTGTTTCAGCCGTTGGCAAAGATTGCGGCTGATCGTGCTCCCGGGCGCCGTCCCCTCGATCTTTACGGGTGTCCGCTACGGTCTAACCCATTCCTGGACCTCGCTTGTCGGGGTCGAACTGCTCGCTTCGTCCGAAGGACTTGGCTATCTGCTGGTCTGGGGCCGGCAGATGTTCTGGCTCGATACGGTCATCGTTGCCATGATTGTCATCGGCCTCGTCGGCTTTGCCATGGACAAGGGCTTGGATCGCACCGAAATGCTGATCCAGCGCTGGAAACGTCAGGACTTATGACATGACGGTAGCACTCTCCGCCCGCTTCCGCCGCGGCGTCACACTGCCGGTCCTTCTGCTTGTTGCATGGGAGATATCGGCCCGCACTGGCCTTGCCGACCCGCGGTTCCTGCCTTCTCTTGAAGACGTGGCGCTGACGGCCAAGCGTGAGATTTTCGACAACGGCCTCTTTGGCGAACTCGGCTTTTCTTTGATGCGCAATATCGCCGGATTCTGGATCGGCGCCGTCCTAGGCATCGCCTTCGCAACGCTGCTTGCGCTCTCGCGTCCCGCCGACCGGCTGATCTCACCCACCTTCAACGGCCTGAAACAGATTTCGCTGCTTGCGTGGATCCCGCTCATTTCCGTCTGGTTCGGCTTCGGCGAGCAGGCGAAGATCGTCTTCGTGGCACTTGCCGCCTTCATCCCGATTGTCCTCAATACCTATGAAGGAATGCGCAGCGCTCCCGCCGATCTCATTGAAGTCGGCCGCGCGCTGAAATTCACGACCCGTCAACGTATCTTGCGCATCCATCTGCCGTCGGCCATGCCGTCGATTGCCACCGGCGTGCATCTCGGGCTGATCTACGCCTGGCTTGCGACGGTGGGTGCTGAATATTTCCTCGCCGTCGGCCCGGGCATCGGCGGGCTGGTCATCGCCGGCCGCGAGCGTTTCGACATGGCCCTTGTCATGGTTGGAGTGTTCGTTCTCGGCCTGGTCGGCTTCTTTCTCAACCGTCTCGCCTATGCCCTTGAATCCTACCTCCTGCGCTGGCGGCCGAGACAGGCGCGATAGGCGCCACGCTGGACATGGAAATCGCCAGTTTCCTGCGTAAATTATCCTAAGGCCCTATCGCGCCCTATGCGGTTCGAGTGATAGCGTGCGGCCAAAAGGAAATGCCGGAGGAAAACATGGCCAAGAAGACGACCGCGGATTGGGCGGCATTGGCGGAGAAGGAGCTGCGCGCTCAGCCTGAAACGCTGATCTGGCACACCCCGGAAGGCATCGACGTCAAGCCGCTTTACACGGCCGCCGATATCGAAGGGGCGGGGCATCTCGACTCCCTTCCGGGATTTGCACCATTCGTCCGGGGTCCGCGTGCGACGATGTATGCCGGCAGGCCGTGGACGATCCGCCAGTATGCCGGTTTTTCGACGGCCGAGGAATCCAACGCCTTTTACCGTCGCAATCTCGCCGCCGGCCAGAAGGGCCTCTCCGTCGCCTTCGATCTCGCCACCCATCGCGGCTATGACAGCGACCATCCGCGCGTCGAAGGTGACGTCGGCAAGGCCGGTGTCGCAATCGACTCGGTCGAAGACATGAAGATCCTCTTTGACGGCATTCCGCTAAGCGAGATGTCCGTGTCGATGACCATGAACGGCGCGGTCATTCCGATCCTTGCCTCCTTCATCGTTGCAGGCGAGGAGCAGGGCTGCTCAAGGGGCGATCTTTCCGGCACCATCCAGAATGACATTCTCAAGGAGTTCATGGTCCGCAACACCTATATTTATCCGCCTGAACCTTCGATGCGGATCGTCGCAGACATCATTGAGTATACGGCGAAGGAGATGCCGAAGTTCAATTCGATCTCGATCTCCGGCTACCACATGCAGGAGGCGGGTGCGACACTGGTGCAGGAGCTTGCCTTCACGCTGGCGGATGGCCGCGAATATGTGCGCGCCGCAATCGCCAAAGGCCTCAATGTGGACGACTTTGCCGGACGCCTTTCCTTCTTCTTTGGGATCGGCATGAACTTCTTCATGGAGGCGGCGAAGCTGCGCGCGGCCCGGCTGCTCTGGGCGCGGATCATGGAGGAGTTTTCGCCGAAGAAATCGTCCTCATTGATGCTGCGCACCCATTGCCAGACCTCGGGTGTGTCGCTGCAGGAGCAGGATCCCTACAACAATATCATCCGCACTGCCTTCGAAGCGATGTCGGCGGTGCTGGGTGGCACGCAGTCGCTGCACACCAATTCCTTCGACGAGGCGATCGCGCTGCCGACGGAATTTTCCGCGCGCATCGCCCGTAACACGCAACTTATCCTGAGCCATGAGACAGGTGTCACCAGGGTCGTCGACCCGCTCGCCGGCTCCTATTATGTCGAAAGCCTGACGCGGGAACTGGCAGACAAGGCATGGGCTCTGATGGCGGAGGTCGAGGCCATTGGCGGCATGACACGCGCAGTCAACGAAGGCCTGCCGAAGCGGTTGATCGAGGAAGCCGCCGCCAGGCGGCAAGCTGCGGTGGACAAGGGCGATGAGGTTATCGTTGGCGTTAACAAGTACCGCCTCGAAAACGAAGAGCCTATCGATATCCTGGAAATCGACAACAGCGCCGTAAGAGCCGCGCAGATCAAGCGTATCGAAGAGACGAAGCGCCGGCGCGACAGCGCCAAGGTCGCCCAAACGCTCGCTGTGCTTGTCGATGTCGCCCGCAGTGGAAAAGGCAATCTCTTGGCTGCGGCCGTCGAGGCGGCCCGTGCGCGCGCCACCGTGGGCGAGATCTCCGATGCCATGCGGAAAGCCTTCGGCGATCACGCCGCGACGCCAAAGGTTATCAAGGATGTCTATGGCGAAGCCTATCGCGACGAGCCGGAGCTTGCGGTCTTGAAGAGCCGCATGTCGGACGTCAGCGCGGCGCTCGGCCGCAGGCCGAAGATCATGGTTGCCAAACTTGGCCAGGATGGCCATGACCGCGGCGCCAAGGTGATCGCATCGGCGTTCGGCGATATCGGTTTCGACGTGCTTGCCGGTCCGCTTTTCCAGACGCCGGAAGAGGCGGCGCAGATGGCGATCGGCGAAAAGGTCAACGTCATCGGTGTCTCGTCGCTTGCCGCCGGCCACAAGACGTTGCTGCCGCAGCTCGTCGATATCCTGAAAGCAAAGGGCGGCGGCGATGTCATCGTCATTTGTGGCGGTGTCATCCCGCGCCAGGACTATCAGTTTCTGGCTGACCACGGTGTTTCTGCCGTTTTCGGCCCCGGCACGCATGTGCTCGACGCTGCCAATTCCGTGCTGGATCTTATGCAGGGAATCCGGCGCAACCAGTAGATTTCCCGGCCGGCATTTGCCCGCTGTTGCGGGCGATCGGCAGGATCTTACTGCGTGGCATTTTTTTTACACGCAAGCCAGGCCGGCGGAAATCGCCGACCCTACGTCGCTTGCCGGGTGTTGCCGGGCCAGGCTTTTTTTCTCAGCCGGCGACTATCGCCAAGGCAAGAGCCGTTGTTCGACTGCCGGCAGAAGGTCAGCGCAGCAGCCCGGCTGCGCGCAGTGCGTCATTGATGATCTTGCTGACCCGACTGTCGGCGGGCTCCGGTTGAGGGCTCCGCCGCTTTCTTGCGCCAGCGAATTTCCGATCACCAGCCCCCTCGGAAGCGGCGAACTCTGTTGCTTCGACATCGGAATCGGAAGCGAGGCCCCAACTGCGCGCAATGCGCGCGGTTGACGAAATACCCGCCTCGAGCATGTAGGGTCCCGGTCGGCCGAACGAGGAGCCGCCTTGGGTTGCAAGAGGAAGGCCATGCGCCATGCCTTTGATAGAATAGGTTTCGATGACCATTCGCCCATCGGCATCGAACCAGACCTTGTGCTGGTGCCCATTCGCCACTTCCGTGCGGTCCGGCTCTTTACGTGTCGCGTGAACGCCGCTCCATTGATCGACGATCTGATCTGCATTTCTCGGTCGCACTGTTTGATCATGCGTTCCATGCCACACCGATACAGTCGGCCACGGACCTGTGTGATGTCCCGCACGCCTCAACGCGGAGCGGAGCTTCACGGCGCTCGACGGATTTCGCCCCTGCATTTGTGCGAAGGCTTCTCCAACATTGGCCGCAGCGCCATAGGGAAGACCCGCGATGATCGCGCCGCCGGCGAACATCTCAGGATAGGTCGACAGCATCGCGTTCGCCATGGCGCCACCTGCCGAAAGACCCGTCACGAAGACCCGGTTCGGATCGATGCCTTGTGACTGAACGACATGTGCGACCATTTGGCTGATGGATGCGGCTTCGCCCGCACCGCGTCGTGCATCCCCGGGTTCAAACCAATTGAAACAGAGGTTCGGGTTGTTCGAGTGCTGTTGTTCTGGATAAAGAACCGCAAATCTCCGCCGCTCGGCGAGTTGCGACCATCCAGAACCCAGTGCGTATCCTTTAGCTGTCTGGGTGCAGCCATGGAGGGCTACGACGAGCGGGGTACGCGTATCCATATCTGTCGGGAGGAACAGCCAAGCCTTGAGCGCGCCGGGATTGGATCCGAATGCTGCGATCTCGACAAGGCGTTCGTCTGGTGAATCTCGAAAGGACACATGCTTCTCCTTGAGCCAACAAAGGCGCCGAGGATACATATAGGGCCGATTGCTGCAGTGCACAAATAAAGGAGGCCAATTGCCGCAGATCCAGGCGGCCGAACTGGCCCGGAGCGCTGTCAGGCGTGAAGCAGCCCCCGCGCGGCAAGGTTTGCCATCAAAGCCGAAATGCCGAACGTCCACGGGGCGCATTCGGTAGAAAGGCGAACGGTATTGACGAGCGTGCCGAGCCCAGATGAGGAGATCTCGACCACATCGCCGACCTTGTGCGTAAAGCCCTGGTTGGGGGCGTCGCGGTCCTGCGTCGGGGCAAACAGCGTGCCGAGGAACAGCATGAACCCATCCGGATACTGATGATGAGGCCCGCAGGTCTGCCTGACGAGATCGGTCGGGTCTCGGCTGATCTTCGACATTGAGCTCTTTCCGTTGAGAACGAAGCCGTCCTGGCCGGTGACTTTCAGGTCAAGCTCGGCCTTGCGGACCTCGTCGAGGCCGTATGTGGCGTCGAACAGGCGAACGAAAGGACCGATGGAGCAGGAGGCATTGTTGTCCTTGGCCTTGCCGAGCAGCAGAGCCGAGCGGCCTTCGACATCACGCAGGTTGACGTCGTTGCCGAGGGTTGCGCCCTTGATTTCGCCGCGGCTGTTGACCGCAAGCACGATTTCCGGTTCCGGATTGTTCCAGGTCGAAATCGGATGCAGGCCAACATCGGCACCCCAACCGACGGAGGAAAGAACCGGCGACTTGGTAAAGACCTCGGCATCCGGGCCGATGCCGACTTCGAGATATTGCGACCACATGCCTTCGTCGATCAACGCCTGCTTGACCTTTGCCGCTTCCGGAGAGCCTGCTTTGATGTTGGCAAGGCTGCCGCCGATCAGTGTGCCAACGCGGCCCCGGATCGAGGCTGCGCGATCCGGATTGCCGGCAGCTTTTTCCTCAATGACGCGCTCGATCATCGATTGGGCAAAGGTCACACCGCAGGCCTTCACGGTTTGAAGGTCTGCCGGCGCCAAGAGATAGGGCCTGGCAGCGTCCGGCCTGCCGGTGCTGTTTGCAGCAACTGTTTCAAGTGAAGCAAGCCGTTTGCCATCCGCTTGGCGCACGAAACCTGCCGGGTCGGCTTTCTCCAGAAGCGCGCTCAATGTCGGGGCTTGCCTGGACGTTATGTCGACGATTTCTCCGTCACGGATGGTGACAATCGCCGGACCGGCTGCCTGCGGATTCCAGACGCGGCCGACAAACAGGCCGCCCGATGAGGCGTCGTCGAGGAGCTGAGGCATGATGACCTTCCGTCGCAGTCGAGCTTTTTGCTCATGTGATTTGAAATTCGCCGCCCTCCAGCAGCGCCGGAAATCGATCACATCTGTCCGGGCGGGGCAAGGTCAAAAATACCAATGCAAGCAAGTTGAGAAGTCTTTGGCAAAAAATCAGGCCGGCGGCGCTGAGTGACGCCGCCGGCCCTGGGAGGGTCACTTCGGTGTCACGTCGAAGCCGAACCACTTTTCCGAGAGCGTCTTGATGGTGCCATCGGCCTTGGCGGCGGCAATCGCCTTATTGAATTCCTCTTTCAGCTCGGAATCGCTCTTGCGCAGGCCAACCGAGCTGCCGCGGCCAAGAAAGCCGCCCTGGAAGCGCGGGCCGGTGGTTGCCATGTCTTCATTGCCCGGTCTTTGCGATGCTGTGGTCAGATAGGCCATGGAGGCCATGACGAGGTCGACACGGCCGGCCTTGAGATCGAGGTCGTGCTCTTCGGTCGTCTTGTATTCGCGCACCTCGACGACACCCTTCAGATATTTGTCAACAAAGGCTGCGGCCGTCGAAGCGGTCTGCACGCCGATCGTCTTGCCCTCAAGCATCGGCTTCAGCTTGTCAATTTCGGCGGCCGCACCTGCTTCGTCGCTTGCAAGCGAGAAGACCCGGCCCTTTTCGGGCATGTGGGCGAGATCGCTGGATTTGGACGTTGCAAATGCCTGGCCCGTCGAGCCGTAGGAGTCGCTGAATGCGATGACTTCCTCGCGCTTGGCGGTCGCCGACATGCCGGAGATGATCGCATCGAACTTGCCGGCATTGAGTGCCGGGATCATGCCGTCGAAATTCTGAACGACGATCTTGCATTCCACCTTCATGTGATCGCAGAAATACTTGGTGAGTTCGATTTCATAGCCGTCGAGCGTGCCGTCCGGCTTGGTAAAGTTGTAAGGCTTGAACGCGCCTTCGGTGGCGATCGTGACCGTCGTCCACTTCTTTTCTTCGGCATGTGCGGCCGTCGAAATGGCCAGCATGGTCATGGCCGATGCCGCCGCCAGGATGCGATTGAAAGCTGTCATGTAGGCTCCCCTTTTCTTGGTTTGGGTTGAGGTTGTCATTTGCTGATGAATTGCCGGAAACGATCCGATTTCGAGTTGGCAAATACGTCCTGTGGCTTGCCGTCCTCTTCGACGAGGCCCTTGTGGAGGAAGACGACGCGGCTGGAGACGTCGCGTGCAAAGCCCATCTCGTGCGTGACCACGAGCATTGTGCGTCCTTCTTCGGCAAGCGCGCGCATGACGCGCAGGACTTCACCGACGAGTTCCGGATCGAGCGCCGAGGTCGGTTCGTCGAAGAGCATGACCTTCGGCCGCATCGCCAGCGCCCGGGCGATTGCTGCGCGCTGCTGCTGGCCGCCGGAAAGATGGGCGGGATAGAAATTCCGTTTCTCGGCAATGCCGACCTTGGCAAGCAGAGCCTCGGCCTCCTCGACGCTTTCGGCGCGGGACCGGCCCTGGACGTGGATGGGCGCCTCGATGACATTTTCAAGCACGGTCTTGTGGGACCACAGATTGAAGCTCTGGAAGACCATGCCGAGCTGCGAGCGGATGCGGTCGACCTGCCTGCGATCGGCCGGACGGCTGCCGCCCCTGCCGTCAGCGGTCATACGGATCGTCTCGCCGGCAACGGTGACCTCGCCGGAGTTTGGCGTATCGAGCAGGTTGATGCAGCGCAGAAAGGTCGATTTGCCGGAACCGGAGGAACCGAGAATGGAAACGACATCGCCTTCGTGGGCATCGAGTGAGATGCCCTTCAACACTTCGACGGGGCCGAAGCTCTTGTGCATGTCCTTGACGCTGAGTGCGATCGGCGAAGGGGAGGGCATTGCCGCGGTCATCGCGCGTCTCCTTCAATAGGTGCGGTGGAAAGGCCTGCCGGAGGGTGTGGCATGGGCTGGCGCAGGTGCGGGCTCAGCCAGTATTCGAGAAGGTGGACCAGCCGCGTCAGCAGGAAGTTGATCGCGAGATAGATGGCACCTGCGACGACGAAGACCTCGATGGCACGGTAGGTCTCGGAGATAATTTTGGCGGCAACACCGGTTACCTCCATAAGCGTTATGATGGAGGCAAGCGAAGTTGCCTTGACCATCGATATCATTTCGTTGCTGTAGCCGGGCAGCGCTTGACGAATGGCAAGCGGCAGGAGGATGCGTCGAAACTGCATCCGGCGCGGCATGCCGCAGGCCCGGGCGGCCTCGATCTGCCCGAAAGGCACCGACAGCAGGCCGCCGCGGATGATCTCGCTGCCATAGGCGGCCGTGTTCATCGTCAGCGCCAGAACGGCGCACCAGTAGGGCTCGCGCAGAAAGGGCCAGAATAGGCTGTTGCGGACTGCCGGAAACTGCCCAAGGCCGTAATAGATCAGGAAGATCTGGACCAGCAGCGGCGTGCCGCGGACGATGAAGACGTAGCTTCGTGCGAACCAGTCGAGAGCCGTAATGCCAGAGAGCCGGCAAAGTGCCAGGGCAAGGGCGAGGATTGCGCCAAGTATGATCGATGTCGCGGCAAGCTCCAGGCTCAGCGGGATTGCGGACATGAGGCTCAAGAAGGTCTCGAAGAGAAATTGCAAGTCCATCAGCTTCTCCTCACGCCGCGCGAAAAGTGCTGCTCGGCGCGGCGCATGAAGAGACCGGAAGCCGTCGAGATCAGCAGGTAGATTGCGCCTGCGATGAGATAAAAATCGAAGGGCAGGCCGGTCGATCCCGCCGCCACCTGGGTCTGGCGCAACAGCTCGGCGACACCGGTGATCGAGACGAGCGCCGATTCCTTCAGCACCACCTGCCAGACATTGCCGAGCCCCGGCAGTGCGTGGCGCAGCGTCAGTGGCGCGACGATCCGCCGAAAGCGCAGCCATCGGCTCATGCCGCACGCGATCGCCGCTTCGATCTCACCGGCATGCACTGCCTTGAACGCGCCACGGAAGACCTCGGTAAACTGCGCCCCGGAGGTGACCGCGACGGCGAGCGACCCGGCGAGGAAGCCGGGAAAGCCGACGAAGCCCTGGGCACCGAAGAGCTGGCCGACGGCGGTGACAACGGCACTGCCGCCGAAATAGAAGAGGTAGATCACCAGGAGATCGGGAATACCGCGCAGCACGGTCGTATAGGTGTCGGCGGCGATACGAAGCCCGCGGCTTCCCGATATCTTCGCCCAGGCTCCGAAGGAACCGATAACCGCGCCGATCGAATAGCCGGCAAGTGCGATCAGAATTGTCATCCACGCACCGGCAAGCAGTGCCTTGCCCCAGCCGTCCGGGCCGAAACTGACCAGTTCAAGGATGCCGGCCTGGTTCATGGCGCCTGCCTTTTGCATTTTTCTAGAGGAGCTGGAAACGACATGTCACCCATCACGGAAAAGTCGGTGGCGGAATAAGGCGACGGTCTGTCGCCGCCTGGATCAAGATCAATTCGTCTCGAAGGATGGCGTGAGGTCGATCTTGCTCCAGTGCTCGGAGAGCTTCTTGATCGTGCCGTCCTTCGCAGCGGATTTGATGGCTTCGTCGAATTTCGCCTTCAGATCTGCTTCGCCCTTGCGCATGCCAAGGGCGACTTCCGTGGCGAGCATGGCGCCCTTTATCAGCGGTCCCGACATCATCAGTTCGTCGTTGCCGGATTTTGCAAGTATGGAGGTCGCATAGACGCCGCTGTCGAAGCCGGCATCAATGCGGCCTGCCTTCAGGTCGAGGTCGCGTTCGCCGGAATTCTTGTAGGCGCGCACCGTGACATTGCTGCCGTAGTAAGCATTGATCAGTTGTTCCTGGCTGGTCGACTGGACAACACCGACGGTCTTGCCGTCCAATGCCTCGCCGATCTCGGCCATAATGGGATCGGCCTTGCTCTTGTCGTTGAGGTTGAGCTTCTGTCCGGTCATCGGCAGCGAAGCGACAGGACCGTCCTTCAGCAGAATGAAGCTTGCAACGCCACTGGCGTATGGAACGGTGAAATCGACAACCTGTCGGCGCTTCTCATTGATGCCAAGCGTCATCACCAGATCGAACTTGCCGGCATTGAGGCTCGGGATCATGGCGGTCCACTCGCCAGGAGTGAGCTCACACTCCACCTTGGCCCGGGCGCACAGGTCGTTGATCAGGTCGACATCGAAGCCCGCGAGCTTGCCGCTGGAATCCATCATGTTCCAGGGTGGAAAGGCGCCTTCTATGCCGACCTTCACATGTGTCCAGTCCTTGGCCTCGGCAGCAATTGCAGCCGTGTTCAAAACGGTCGCCAGAACGAAGAAAAGTAGGTTCTTCCTTTTCATGACATCATTCCCCTTTTTTTGCGGTTCGCTGTTCAGGCATCAAATACAGATCTCAAAGCGGCATTGGCGTTACGAAGGGCGTGGGCGATGCGATTGCGCGTCTGCCGGGCGTGAACGACATAAAATGGAGTGTCGGGTGCGTGCTCGGGCAGGCCAGCCAGTTCGCGCAGGCCTTCCAAAGCCGGCCAAGGCGGATGCGGCAGCGCTGAATCGTGATGAAAGCGATCGCCGCGGGTATAGTTCAGTGGCACGAGCTGGCGGGACGCGCGCATCAGCGCGGCGTTGAGACGCTCGGCCTGCGTCAGGCAGCCACCGCTTGCTGCCAGGACTGCCTGGGCATTGTGCCGGAGCTCGCCAATTGCGCCGGCAATCGGTGCGAGATCGAGGCGGCCGCCAATGGCGGTACTCAACCGCGTCAGCTCCTCTTCAAGCGAAGCCGCGTAGACCGTGTAGTCGAGTGGCAGAACGGGGGAGATGAGCAGGCGCTCGAGAACTTCGATGATGATCTGTGTGTCGCGACGCAGATTGTCCGGGTCGATATGGTCGATGGTGTCATGGGCAGTGTGCCACCACCAACCGAGCGCCGTCAGCATCTTTATCGGTCCGGGAGGTTGATGGCTCAGGCTGCCGAACATCGACGGAATACCGATGCCCCAGAAGGACTGGTCGGCGGCGCGGCCGTGACGTCGGCCGGCATGGCGCTGGCCGGTGATCTTCTCGATCGCCTCGGCCGCCAGCGGTCTGAGCTCATCGATCACGCTGGAATTGCTCAAAATCGCCGCGCCCTTCCCACCCGTCGAGTCGACATTGACGTGGACGGCGCAACGGCGCTCGAGATCATCGAAATATTCGTCGGCATACCAGGCTGAACCGGAGTAGCGCCCATGGGAATGCCCCGACCAGAAGCAGATGCGCAACCCGCGCTTCCAGCTCGACGCCGCTTCGCCCAGCAGTCGTGCTGCCTCCAGCATCGTCGCATTCGCGCCGCCGTTGTCCATGACGCCGTAGTGCCAGGTGTCGTGATGACCCGACAAGAGTATGAACGGATCGTCTGCCCCTTTGCCGGGGGCGGACATCTCGGCCACCAGCAAGGGCGTCTTGGTCCAGCGGGTGTCGACTTCGGCAAACAGGATCGCCTTGACGGTTTGGCCGTCTGCAAGGCGTTTGCGCAAGGCGGCACCGTCCTGGTTGTCGATCGAGCAGATGACGGTCGCAGGGAGCCGGTCGCGGGTATGCTGGGAGGGGTTCCCCCACACGGGCGACACGCACATTTCATAAAGATGCTCGGTAGGACTGATATGGAGCTGGCCGCGCGCGCCGGCCGCACTTGCCAGCGCCGCGACCTCTTCGGTTGCAATGCCGTCCACGAGAACGATCTTTCCAGCCACCTCGGCCTGCGAAAAATCGGCTTCGGTGCCTTCGCCGACATGAACGAGTTCGGCGCTGACGCCGGCAGGCGGGCTGGACGCGGACATCGAATGGGTGATGCAACGAAGAGCTGCGCCGTCGATTTCCACCTTTGCCTGTCCCGGCAGGCTGATGAAGGCTTCGTGAAACAGCAGCTCGGCGCGATAGCCATAGCTTGTCATCTGCCGCTCGAGGTAGCCGAAACTTTCCAGCTCTTCAGGCGTTCCGGACAGCTTGACGCGCCGGGAAAATTCCCGAAGATGCGCCATCAGACGCCCGACATCGGGCTGTGTGAGCTCGTCAGGCATGTCGTTTTTCCGGCAGCGGCGGCTGCACGTCATCCGGGATAGGATTGACGAAGGGTGTCCCGTCGAGGCGGGCCCTGAGGTCGGCCTTGGCGGCATCGATGAGTGACGGGTCGCAGATCAGATCAACGGCCGTGCTTGCCATCACCTTTGCGGCATGTTCGGTGCCCTTATGGGCGGCCGGAAGCTTGCCCTGTGCGACCAGCTGCCAGGAATGGCCGGGTGTACCGATCGCATAAGTCGCGCCACGCATCTGCACGGTCGGAACGACCCAGCTCACGCTGCCGACATCGGTCGAGCCGACGATAGAGCCGTCTCCGGAATACAGCGGGAATATCTCCTCGCAAAGCGGTTGATCCTTATTCGGTTTCAAGCCGAAGCGGTCATAGGAAGACGCGATATCCTCCGCACTCATCGCCTGCTGGAACGTTCGGGCGGTTTGTTTGTCATTTTCGTCAAAAACGGGAGGGCCGAGACGCTGGAGATGGGCAAACATCAGTTCTTCCAGCGGGGTATTGCCGACCAGGTTTGCATCGCCGCTGAGGATCTCGCTGCGGACCGACGTCTCGGTCATCATCGCCGCCCCCTCGGCGACTTTCTTGACGCGCGCAACAAGCGACAAAAGTTCGGGCAAAGTGCGGGCGCGGATGAGATAACGCACGGTCGCGCGGGCTTGGACGACGTTAGGCGCAGCGCCACCGGTATCGGTCACGGCATAATGAATACGGGCTGTCGATGGCATATGCTCGCGCATGTAATTGACGCCGACATTCATCAGCTCGACGGCATCGAGCGCACTGCGGCCAAGGTGCGGTGTCGCGGAGGCATGTGAGGCGCGGCCGGTGAAATGGAAGTTGAGTTCGTTGCAGGCAAGCGAGATCGGATTGTTGACGCCGGCAAAGGCGGCCGGGTGCCACGAGATGGCGACATCGACGTCGTCGAAGACGCCGGCGCGCACCATGAAGCCCTTGGAGGAGCCGCCTTCTTCGGCCGGGCAGCCATAATAGCGCACGCGTCCCTTCAGGCCGTTCTGTGCAAGGAAATCCTTGACTGCGGCGGCTGCAAGCATCGAACCGGCGCCCAAAAGGTTGTGACCGCAGCCATGACCGTTACCGCCGGCAATTGCTTCGCGCTGTTCGGCAAGGCCTGCCACCTGGCTGAGGCCCGGCAGCGCGTCGAACTCGCCAAGAATTGCTATAACCGGTCCGCCGTCGCCGGCCTCTCCCATGACCGCTGTCGGCAGCCCGGCGAGGCCGCGTTCGACGCGAAAGCCTTCCTGTTGCAGAAGCCGCGCATGTTCGTCCGACGAGCGATATTCTTCATAGTTCGTTTCCGGCAGATCCCAGATGCGATCGCTAAGCGCAAAGAAGATTTCGCGCTTGCCTTCAACGATGTCCCATACGCTGTGCGAGTTTTTCATGGCTTTCAAAACGGCTTCTTTTCACTTAGTATCCAAAATTGGCGCCAATTTAGGATACAAAAGATTTTTGCGCAATCCGTGGGCATGAATAAAATTTGAACAGGATCGAAACTGTCTGGCTGCCTACAGAATCTGAAGGCGCCGTGATATCCGTTTCGAAAAAGGGAGTCTTGAATGGCAGACGTTTTGATGGGGCCGACGCCGGAGATCGAAAATTCGAAAGACGTGACCGATCTTGTCCTCCAGGATATTCTGGCAGGCGTGCTTCTTCCCGGCACCTGGCTCAAGCAGATCGATCTCGAGCGACGCTACAAATGCACGCGGCCGGAAGTCCGCAGAGCGCTCGATCGCCTTGCGCAGAAGCGGCTGGTCGAGCATGTGCCCAATCGCGGCTATCACGTCTACGAGCCCGACGGCCGCCGCGCCAGGGAGGTAAGCGAGATCCGTATCATTCTCGAGACGGCGGTTGCCGGCACGATCCTAAAGAATGCTTCTGCTGACGATCTCGATACCTTGCGGAAGCTGGCGGTCCATTTCGACCGGATGGTCCTTGATGGTACGATGCTGGAGCTTTACGAAGCCAACCTCGCCTTTCACAGGCAACTTCTGGTTCTTGGCGGCAATCAGGAGCTTGTCGACCTTGTTGCGGAAATTCGCCAGCGAACCTCCTCGGCACCCGTCGCTCAATGGCGCACGCGCGCCCGCATCGAACAGTCCGGCCGCGAACATCACCTGATGATCGACGCCATTCAGCACAAGGACGCAGAAGAGCTCAAGCGACTGGTGAGGCAGCACATCATTCAGAACTGACCGTTTGCGAGGGCCGGACTGCGTGGGACTCTACCGGCGCGCAGCCCAGGCAAGGCCACGGCGAAGAATGAGACGCATGTACGGATGGTCGAATTCGGCCGCGACATGGCCGAGTGCCGAGTAAAAGACGCGGCCCGCACCAAAGTGGCGTTTGAAGACCACCGGCATTACGACATTGCGGGCGGCCTCGTCATATTCGCCGGTAAACGTCGTGGTCGCCAGAATTTCAACGGACGGATCGTAGTGCAGGTAATACTGCTCCGAGTGGTAGTCGAAGTCCGGAATGCCCTGCATCAGCGGATCGTTTTGTCGGCTCACATTCACGCGGAAGTCGATGATGTTGCCCGGATGAGAAACCCAGGTGACGCCGGAAACATAGCGGAACGGCGCACTTTCCTTGAAGGACGTCGCGAGTGCGCCATGGTGACCGCCGAGGCCAAGGCCGTCACGAACAGCCATGACCAGCGCATTCGCATGCGCCTTTTCCAACTGCTCCCCGGTGATGATCGGAACAAGCAGATCGGCATTGGCAATCAGCGGCGAGCCGAAGATGTCGAGATCGCCGGTAATTTCAACTGCGAAGCCGTCTTCTTGCAAAAGCTCGCCGACGACGCTTGCGCATGCTTCCGGTTCGTGGCCCTGCCAGCCGCCCCAAACGATGATCGCTTTACGCATGCCCTGCCTCCCGGCTTTCGATGGTTAGGTCGTGACGTCGTGGCTTTTCCAACCAGATAGCGCCCGATTTCATCGACCGCAAGCCAGGTCGCTTCGATTGCCGTCACACGATTTGGTCTTGACGGCGGCAAGGGACCGCAGTCAGCTCGCGCATTATCTGTGGGAGGAATTTTGAATGCTGAAATCCTTCGAACATGTCGGCATGACGGTAAGCGATATGGACCGTGCCGTCGCCTTTTATTGCGGCCTCCTCGGCCTTCGGCTGCATCTGCGCAAGACAATGCCGGATGGCTCGCAGGTTGCTTTTCTCGATGCCGGCGGTGGCATGCTGGAGGTCTTCGCGCCTGCAAGCGGGGCGGTGCGCGCAACCGACGTTCCCGAGGGTGCCGCCGGTCTGCGCCACCTCACGTTCCTGTTCGGCAGCGTCGCTGAAACCTTCGCAAAGCTCGAAGCGGCCGGAGTTGAGGTGAAGGAGCGCCCGCGCCTTGCTTACAACTCCGAGGTTCTGCACAAGGTTGCTTTTCTCCGCGATCCCGACGGCATCCTCATCGAGCTCGCCGAGCGGACCGATTGAGACAGTTACCCGGCAATACCAGTATCTGAGCGGCACTGCTGTTTTCCCGCTCAAGACCGCGCAAACCGCGCGTCCGGTCTGAGGCGAAGTAACAACTCCGTAAGCGAAATCTGGCAACCTCGAGATGAATATTTTCTCCATTTTGGTTGGGTGTCATGGTTTACAACAAGGAAGATTGGATCAGCCAGCGCGCATACGCCATATGGGAGGCGGAGGGACGCCCGTGCGCGCGCGAGACCGAAAACTGGCAGCAGGCGGCAGCTGAGTTCGAACAGCTCCAAATGACCAGGGCGTCCATCGATGGAACCGACCTGATCGAGATGCTGCGCGCCACCGGGCGCCTTATGCGCGCCAGCGACAATGAGCCGGCTCGGGTCATTCAAGAGCGCGCCACGATCGCCAAACGCTAGCGATTCAGCACCTATTTCGGGAACAAATCCCGGCTCCTTGCGTTTTGTGCAGTTCGGTTTGCACTCCTGGGAGGGTCATATCGGCAATGCGAGCCATCAGACTGCTGTCGACGATCCTTACCCTCTTTATCGTTTTCGGTCTCGCATTCTTTTTTCTTGCCTGGCGCCCCGAAATCAAGCCGCAAGACCCTTCACAGACCATCCGCTTCGATAACGCACTGATCGCCAAGGGAGCCAGCCTCGCGGCGGTCGGAAACTGTATCGCCTGTCATACGGTCCCGGGAAAGGAAGCTTTTTCCGGGGGGCTCAAACTGCCGACGCCTTTCGGGATTATTTATTCGACGAACATCACGCCGGACGATGAAACCGGTATCGGACGCTGGAGCGAGGCTGCCTTCCAGCGCGCCATGCGCGAAGGAGTGGATCGAAAGGGCGATCATCTTTATCCGGCATTTCCCTATGATCATTTTACCCGCGTCACCGACGAGGACAACAAGGCACTCTATGCCTTTTTGATGACGCGCACGCCCGTCAAGGCGACTGCACCCAAAAACGAGCTGCCCTACCTGCTGCATGTCCGCCCCATCCTTGCCGCCTGGAAGCTGGTCTTCTTCGACAAGGGGGCTTTCGTGCCCGATCCGCAAAAAAGCGAGGAATGGAACCGCGGTGCCTATCTTACCGAGGGCCTCGGCCACTGCGGCGCTTGCCACACGCCTCGCAACGCCTTTGGTGCCGAGGAGCGCGGCAGGCACTTCGGCGGCGGCGAGGCGGAAGGCTGGCAGGCTTATGCGATCAATGCGCAAAGCCCCTCGCCGATCCCGTGGGACAAGGCTTCGCTCGCGTTCTATCTGCGCCATGGCTACCACGCGTTCCACGGCGTCTCGCGTGGTCCGATGGCTGAAGTCACCGGCAATCTCGGTGCGCTTCCCGACAGCGATATCAATGCAATCGCAGCCTATGTCGCCTCGATCATGGGCGAACCGTCTGGCGAACGCGTTCAAAGGGGCGAAGAGCTGAAGAAGCAGTTCGTTCCACAGCTGGATGGCGTGGTGACGGCGGCGATTGACGAGAACAAGGCGTCGGCCGAACTTGCCTCTCATCCGGGTGCAGCCATCTATGGCGCAGCTTGTGCGACCTGTCATGAGTCCGGCCGCGCCGCGCCGTTTGGAGGACTGAATTTCAATCTCAGCACCGCCGTCAACGCGCCCAATCCGCAAAACATTGTCAATGTCGTGCTTTTCGGCCTGCCACCGGCCGACGGTGAGCCAAGCGCCGTTATGCCCGGCTTTGCCGGGGCATTGAACGACCAGCAGATCGCGGATCTGCTCGCTTTCATGCGCCAGCGCTTTACGACGCGCGACCCTTGGCCCGATCTGCTGCAACGCGTCAACCGCACACGCTCCGGTGAATATTTTGTCGCCGTCCGCCCCTCGGAAGGAATTGAACGAGCGCCGTCCAATGTCGGCGCGAAGGAGCCGAGATGACAACGCTCAAAGTCAACGGACACACCCACGAGGTTGCCAGCGAGCCCGACACGCCGCTGCTTTACGTGCTTCGCAACGATCTTAATCTCAACGCCGCAAAATTTGGCTGCGGCCTTGGCCAATGCGGCGCCTGCACCGTCATGGTCGACGGCCAGGCGGTTCTTTCGTGCGTGACGCCGCTCGTCGTCGTCGAAGGCAAGGAAATCATGACCGTGGAAGGGCTTGGAACAGCTGAAAAGCCTGGACCGCTGCAGGCGGCCTTCATCGAGAAACAGGCGGCCCAATGCGGCTACTGCATTCCCGGCATGATGATGAGCGCAGCAGCGCTTCTGAAGCAGAATGCCGCGCCGACTGACGAGGAGATCCGATCGGCGTTGCGGACCAATCTCTGTCGCTGCGGCACACATATGCGCATCCTTGCCGCCATCCGGCGCGCGAGCAAACTGATGGAAGCTGCGGGGCTTGCGGCCGCCAAAAGGAGTGCCGGATGATGGATATTCTCACCAGACATGAAATGAGCCGGCGCGGCCTGCTTGCCGGTACCGGCGCTCTCATCGTCAGCTTTTCCACGATCCGGACGCTGGCCCAAGAGATACCGATTGCGGCGCCCGAAAAACCGAAGTTGCCGGGCAGCCTGGATGACGACCGCTATCTCGATAGCTGGATAAGGATCGATTCGGACGGCAAGATTACCGTGTTTACCGGCAAGGTGGAGCTTGGACAGGGGATCGGCACGGCCCTCATCCAGGTCGCCGCCGAGGAACTGGAAGTCGATCCCTCAGACATCGCGCTCGTGACGGCCGACACGGCGCGCACGCCCGACGAAGGGTTTACGGCAGGCAGCCAGTCGATGCAGAACAGCGGTACTGCCGTACGCAACGCAGCCGCGCAGGTTCGCGAGCTCCTGATCGCCGAGGCGGCGCGCCGTCTTAACCTGCCTCCAGACCAGCTCAGGGCGAAAAAGAAAAGCGTCTCCGGGCCGGACGGCAGATCGGCGACCTATGGCGAGCTGGTGTCGGGCCAGTTCCTGCACGTCGAAGCCCAGCCGCAATCGAAACTGAAACAACCCGATGCCCTGCGCATCATCGGCCGTGATGTGCCGCGCATCGACATCCCGGGCAAGGTCACCGGTGCTGCAGCATATGTGCAGGACCTGCGCCTCGAAGGAATGGTGCACGCGCGCGTAATCCGGCCGCCGAGCTATGGTGCGACATTGAAAGACATCGATGCTACGGCGGCCGCAGCCATGGCTGGCGTCATCTCGGTCATCCGCGATGGCAGTTTCCTTGCCGTCGTGGCGGAGAAAGAATGGCAGGCGATCAAGGCCATGCGTGCCGTGGAAAAAGCGGCGCATTGGGACGAACCTGAAACACTTCCGGAACAGACTGATCTCGCCGCCGCTCTTACCGCCCTGGAAAAGGATGTCGGCACAGTGGCCGAATCCGGCCATGCGAGCTTCCCGAACGGCGCGATCTACGAGGCGACCTTCACGCGCCCTTACCAGATGCACGGTTCGATCGGCCCTTCCTGTGCGGTCGCGCACCTGAAGGCCGACGGCAGCCTTGATATCTGGTCGCACACGCAGGGGGTTTTCCCCGATCGGGGTGCGATTGCCCAGATGCTGGCGATGCCGCAGGAGAAGGTGCGTGTCATCCACATGGAAGGGTCCGGCTGCTACGGGCACAACGGTGCTGACGACGCAGCTGCCGACGCAGCACTCATCGCCATGAAAATTCCCGGCCGCCCCGTGCGTGTCCAGTGGATGCGCGAACAGGAGCATATGTGGGAACCTTACGGGCCCGGCATGGTGTCCAAGGTCCGGGCATCGCTTGATGCAAGCGGCAGGATCGACAACTGGACCTATGACGTGTGGAGCAATACCCATAGCACGCGCCCCGGCAATGCCGGCTCGTTGCTTGCCGGCCGCGCCAAGGAACAGCCGACGCCCTTAGAACCGCCGAAACTCAGCATCAGTCCCAATGGCAGCGGCGATCGGAATGCCGATCCTCTCTATGCGATCCCGAACCGCCGGGTGCTGTGGCATTTCCTGCCCGACATGCCACTCCGGGTTTCGGCACTGCGCGGCCTTGGTGCTTATGCCAATGTTTTCTCGATCGAAAGCACCATGGACGAACTGGCCATTGCCGCCAAAGCCGATCCTGTCGAATTCCGCCTGCGTCATCTGGAAGATGATCGAGCCAGCGATGTCGTGAAGCTGGCGGCCGACAAATTCGGCTGGGGAAGGGGCCAAGTGCCTTCCGGTCACGGTCGCGGCTTTGCTTTTGCGCGTTACAAGAACCGTGCCGCCTATCTGGCGGTCGCACTGGAAGCGAAGGTCGAGCGCGAGACCGGCCGTGTGCAGGTGCTGCGCGCCGTTGCCGCCATCGACGCCGGTCAGGCCGTCAATCCCGACGGGATCCGCAACCAGACGGAGGGCGGCATCTTGCAATCGATCAGTTGGACGCTCTATGAAGCCGTCACCTTCGATCGCACCCGCATAACCAGCACTGATTGGTCGAGCTATCCGATACTGCGTTTCGGCAGCGTTCCGGAAAGCATCGAAGTGCATATTCTCGATCGGCCCGGTCAGCCCTTCCTCGGCACAGGCGAGGCGGCGCAGGGACCGACCTGTGCGGCGCTCGCCAACGCAATCCGCAATGCGACGGGGAAGCGGTTGGTCGATCTGCCGCTATCGCGCAACAGGGTGAAGGAAGCGACCGGTCTCGGCTGGTAGAACCTTAGCCGGCTTCTCATCGCAAGGGGTGCAGACTGCAGGCCTGCATCATTCTTCAGCCGTTGGCGATCGCCGGCGGGTGCCCGATGGATTTCGGTGACGTGGCGGCCGGTGGTCTTGGTCTGAACCGGACAAGCACCTCGCGCCCGTCGGCCGAAGCCTGCGTGCGCTCGAGCTCGTCTCGCTCCCGCACGGCCTGTGCCCAATGCTCGCCATCCAGGCCATGTTGGCGCCCGGACGCTTCCCAAAGTGCATAGGCCCTCTTGGCGATCCATTCGTTCCTGTCCTGGCGGCTCATTGCGGCGCACCTAGTGTAACGAGGCTGCTTCGGAAGATTGCGTCTCGCCGAGCATTTCCAGAAGATGGTTGCGAGCGCGGCTCACCCGGCTCTTGATGGTGCCCACTTGGCAGTCGCAGATCGCAGCCGCTTCTTCGTAGCTTGTCCCGTTGACCACGAGCAGCAGTGCATGGCGGTGCGATGCTCCGAGCTTGTCGATCGCAGCCTGCACGTCAAGAGCTCTCAGCGACCATTCCTGCGTCGACTTGACCGGTAACTGATAGCCGGTCAGGTCGCCGACGCAACCGACCGGTTCGCGCTTGCGGCGCTTGTAGCTGCTGCAATACGTGTTGCGCATGATCGTAAAGAGCCATGACTTCAGGCTCGTGCCGTCCTGGAACTGTGCGATATGACAAAGCGCCTTGGAGACCGTCTCTTGAACAAGATCGTCGGCGTCGCTTTCAACACGCTCGAAACGCCTCGCAAAGGCTTTGAGAGCTGGAAGAAGCGAGACAATTTCTGCCTGAGCGCTGCAAGGTTGTGCAACGGAGACTGTGGGCATGGCGTCCTCCTTCTACGGAGGAATTAATGCCCTCGCACTCTGTGAGGTTCCCGATAAACTTCATAGGTCCGCAATCGTACAATGCGGGCCGTCCGGGCCTGAAGTATCAGGCAGTCTCTTTGCGCACATGCCTCAAGACTCAGCACACTGAGCGCTCGCTCATGTCGTGTCGCTCGTATGTGATCTTGTCACACTTTCAACACGTGGAAGATGGGGATTGAGAAACAAAAGCTGCGCCGTTGAAATCTTGAACCTTGGGGCGTTTGCTCCATCATTCGAATTTATCAGGGGCGGTGACACCTATAGCGGTCAAACCGTTAGCACGGTCTTGCATGAAAGATCATCCATGAAGAAGATCATCATTGTCGTCCTTCTTCTCATCCTTGTTGCAGGCGGGTGGATATTCGTCTTTGAGCGTGAGTCCGCCACCGTCCCGATCGAACAGGGCTACGGTCCCTCACCGACGCTGCCCGCGCCGAACCCGACGCTGATCCCGACAGTCAATGTTGCGGAAGCGGCGAGCTGGCCGGAAGGAGCCACACCAAAAGCCGCAGAGGGGCTGAAGGTCAAAGCCTTTGCAAGGGGCCTCGACCACCCGCGCTGGATCCATGTCTTGCCGAACGGTGATGTCCTTGTTGCCGAAAGCAACAAGCCGCCAAAAGGTGAAGACGCCGGGTTCAGCATCCGCGGCTGGTTCGAAGGTCTCGTCATGAGCCGGGCCGGCGCCGAGGTCAAAAGTGCAAACCGCATCACATTGCTGCGCGATGCCGACAGGGACGGTGCAGCCGAGATGCGCACCGTCTTGCTGAAAGATCTCAAATCTCCCTTCGGCATGGCATATTCCAAGGATAGGCTCTACGTCGCCAATACCGATGCGGTCATGGCTTTTCCCTATAAGGAAGGTGAAACGGTGATCACCACGCCGGGCGCGAAAATTGCCGATCTACCAGCTGGCCCGATCAATCGGCACTGGACGAAGGACGTGATCGTGAGCTTAGACGGCACCAAGCTCTATGCCACTGTGGGCTCCAACAGCAATGTCGGGGAAAACGGCATGGATGCGGAAAAAAACCGTGCCGCGATCCTCGAAATCGATCTTGCCACAAAGGCTGTTCGCGTCTTCGCAAGCGGCTTGCGCAATCCAAATGGTCTTGCCTGGCAGCCGCGGTCGGGCGCACTTTGGGTGGCAGTTAACGAACGCGACGAGCTCGGCAGCGATCTCGTTCCCGACTACATGACCTCGGTGAAGGAAGGTGGCTTTTATGGCTGGCCCTACAGCTATTTCGGCCAGCATATCGATAGTCGGGCAAGGCCGCAAAACCCTGAAATGGTTGCGAGCGCCATCGTCCCCGATTATGCCCTTGGTCCTCATACCGCCTCGCTCGGCCTGACCTTCAACACGAGCAATCTGTTTGGTCCGGATTATGTCGGCGGTGCCTTCGTCGGCCAGCACGGCTCCTGGAACCGCAAGCCGCGCAGCGGCTACAAGGTGATCTTCGTGCCTTTCACCGATGGCAAGCCCTCCGGCCCGCCGCGCGATGTCTTGACGGGCTTCATCGGGGCGGACGACAAGGCCTTTGGCCGACCTGTGGGCGTCGCAATCGACATCAAGGGTGCCCTGCTTGTTGCCGATGACGTCGGCAACACGATATGGCGGGTCTCACCGGCTTCGGCACAGTGACGGGGCCAGCCAACAACCCATACAGAAGCGCCGAGCAAAAATAGCCGAAGCAAGGTGCAGGCCTTGCTTTCATTGTTGGCGCTTTGCCCCTATTTTGAGGCATCGCTGTCAATATCATAGGCTTCTTTTGTTTCTGGAAATCATAATCGTTGTGCTGCTCACTATCTTGAACGGTGTGCTCGCAATGTCCGAACTTGCCGTCGTTTCATCACGTCCCGCCCGTCTGAGGGTCCTGGCCGATCATGGGAGCCGGGGAGCTGCCCAGGCCATCAAACTTGCCGAACATCCCGGCCGCTTTCTCTCAACCGTTCAGATCGGGATTACACTCGTCGGCGTTCTCTCGGGTGCCTTTTCGGGCGCCACGCTGGGCGGCCGTCTTTCGGCCTGGCTGAGCGCACAGGGCGTTTCCCCCGCCCTTTCCGATGCGCTTGGCGTCGGCACGGTGGTCGTTGCCATTACCTATCTATCGCTCATCATCGGCGAACTGGTGCCGAAGCAGATCGCGCTTCGCGAACCTGAAGTGGTCGCGAGCAAGGTTGCTCCGGCCATGGCCCTGCTTTCCAAGCTTGCCTTGCCGCTCGTCTGGCTCCTCGACGCGTCCGGCAAGCTTGTGCTTACGCTTCTTGGTCAGTCCGGAAAAGGCAGCGATGGGGTGACCGACGAGGAGATCAAGACGGTGCTCGCCGAGGCGCAGAGTGCCGGCGTGATCGAGAGCGAGGAATCGGCGATGATATCCGGCGTCATGCGCCTTGCCGACCGGACGGCGAGAGCCTTGATGACTCCCCGCCGCGACGTCGAAGTCGTCGATATCGAAGACAGCATCGAAGACATTCGCAAGCAGCTGCACCGAACGCACCGCTCGCGTCTGCCTGTGCGCCGCAACAGTTCTGACGAGGTGCTTGGCGTGCTCTTCGTGAAGGACTTTTACGATGCGCTCGACGCGCATGGCCATGCAGACATCCTCTCGCTTGCCCATGAAGTTCCGGTGATCTCGGATCTTTCGACGGCAACGCATGTCATTCAGGCCATCCGCAGATCACCGGTCCACATGGTGCTTGTCTACGACGAATACGGCCACTTCGAAGGCATTGTCTCTTCCGGCGACATCATGGAAGCGATCATGGGCGCACTGCAGGAGGGACCTGCTGACGAACAGGCAATCGTTCGCCGCGGCGACGGTTCCTATCTTGTTTCAGGCTGGACGCCGATCGACGAGTTCGCCGAATTCATGAATTTCAAACTGGCGGATGACATTGAATTCCAGACCGTCGCCGGCCTTGTGCTGGAAGAGTTGAAACACCTGCCGGACCTCGGCGAAAGCTTCGTGAAGGATGGCTGGCGCTTCGAGGTCATCGACCTTGACGGCCGCCGCGTCGACAAGATCCTCCTCTCGCCTGAACCTGTAGAAGGCGAGGAGCGGACGGCTTAATCTGCCCGCTGCATGTGGAAATCTTTATCCGGCTTTCCAACCGTCTTCCGATTTGTCCAAAACGCAGCTACGTTCCTGCAATCCTGAATGCGGGAATTGGGCGTCGATGAAGCAGATGCAAAGCCTGATCGCAAAGCCTGTCGCGATCGCTATCGTGCTGTTTGCCCGCGCAATCACGGCTGTGCGGGCGATCTGGGCGAATGACGGTTTGCCGCCCCGGCGCTGCGTCTATTTTGCCAACCATTCGAGCCATGGCGATTTCATTCTGATCTGGGCGGTGCTGCCGCCGCGTCTGCGCGGACAGGCAAGGCCTGTGGCCGGGGCAGACTACTGGCTGAGATCGCCGCTTACTACCTTCATTGGCCGCGAAGTCTTCAACGCCGTGCTGATCGAGCGCGACCGTGAAAGGCGCACGCAGGATCCGGTCGAGCAGATGGCGGCGGCAATCGATGCCGGCTCGTCGCTGATCGTGTTTCCAGAGGGCACGCGCAACCAGACCGACGAGCCGCTTCTGCCCTTCAAGAGCGGCCTCTTCCATCTGGCTGCAATGCGCCCGGGGATCGATCTCGTGCCGGTCTGGATCAACAATCTCAATCGCGTCATGCCGAAAGGCGAGATCGTGCCAATTCCACTGATCTGCACGGTCACCTTCGGCGGCCCGATACGGGTTGAACCCGGCGAGACCAAGGACGACTTCCTGGCAAGGGCAAGAGCCGCCTTGATTTCCCTTTCTCCAAAACATTCAGGCGGCAGCGAATGAACGACGCGCGGTCCGATCTTATTACGCTCGTGCTCGGCATTTTCGCCGTGCTGATCTTCGCCTCACTGGTTGGCTATGTCCTGCACCGGCGTCTTTCGCCGGATGGCTCCAACAGCGCCGTCGAGAACCTGAACGCCCGCATCAAGGCCTGGTGGATCATGGTGATCTTCATCGGCGTCGCGTTTCTGGCGGGTCGTGCCGGTGTCATCATTCTTTTTGCCTTCTGCTCCTTTGCGGCACTTCGAGAATTCATCACGCTGACAAACACGAAGCGGGCTGATCACTGGGCGCTTGCCTCGGCCTTCTTCGTGGTGCTTCCCATTCAGTATTATTTGCTGTGGGCTGAAGAATACGGGATCTATTCGATCTTTGTACCGGTTTACGCGTTTTTGCTGATGCCGATCATTTCCGTGCTCCGGGGCGACACGGAGCGGTTCCTCATCCGCATTGCCGAAGTGCAATGGGCCTTGATGATCTGCGTCTTCTGCGCTTCGCACGTGCCAGCGCTGCTGACGTTGAACATTCCCGGCTATGAGGACCGCAACGTACTTCTCATCGCATTTCTGGTCATCGTCGTGCAGCTCAGCGACGTCTTGCAGTATGTCTGGGGCAAGCTTTTCGGGCGAACGAAGATCGCCCCGAAACTCTCGCCGTCGAAAACCGTTGAGGGCTTTGCGGGCGGCATCGTCAGTGCGACTTTGATCGGGGCGTCGCTCTGGTGGATCACACCGTTTACGCTTTTGCAGGCGGGCCTGCTCTCGCTGGTCATCACGCTGATGGGCTTCTTCGGCGGTCTGGTGATGTCGGCTATCAAGCGCGACCGGGGTGTCAAGGATTGGGGCAATCTCATCGAGGGTCACGGCGGACTGATCGACCGGCTTGATTCCGTGGTCTTTTCGGCGCCGATCTTCTTTCATCTTGTCCGCTACTGGTGGTCGCTGACATGAGTGGTTGGGTCGGACGGCTTGGACGCAGCAGCACCGTTCATGTGACTTTCGCCTTTCTCGCCATGGGAGGCTGGGCGCTGTTTGCCAATCGCGTCCATCCTTTGCCGCGCATGCTGCTTGCAGGCGTCGTTCAGGGCGCGCTGTCTGCTTGCCTCACCCTGTTCTTGAAATCGGCGGTCGAAGCATTTTCGAAGCGCTTCAAAGGCTCTGCCGCATTCATTGCGCCGCCTCTCATCGCCTGCCTCGGTTCTGCAAGCATTCTCATCGCCATCCACGCACTCGCCGCAACACCCGAAATACTAAGGACCGTTGCGGTGCCGCTTGCCGTCTCCACCAGCTATGCGGCGATTTACAACTATTCTCTTTTGACCGGGGAAGGTAAGTGATGACTGACACTGAAGATCGCCGGCCGCTGAACAGCCGGAACAGATGGTGGGCAAAGGCGATCGCGCAGAAGATCGCGGCGAGATCCGTCACACCGAACCAGATATCGCAGGCAAGCATCGCCGCTGCCTTCATCGCCGGTCTCCTGTTCTTCGTCGCCGGACGCGACGCCGGCTATTCGCGCATGGTCCTTCTCGCTCTTGCGGCAATTTTTTGCCAGGTGAGGCTTCTCTGCAATCTGTTTGACGGCATGGTTGCGGTCGAAGGGGGCAAGGCAGAAGCCGACGGTCCGTTCTGGAATGAATTTCCAGATCGCGCCGCCGACATGCTGATTTTTGCCGGCATCGGTCTCGGTATTGGCCATCCCGGCCTTGGCTGGGCGGCGGCAGCATTCGCAGTGCTGACTGCCTATGTGCGCGAGCTTGGCCGGGCGACGGGCCACGGCAGCGATTTTTCAGGCCCGATGGCCAAGCAGCACCGCATGGCAATCGTCACCATGGCTGCTGTCATTTCGATCGGCGAACCTTACTGGGATCTTTATAACCATGCCCTTTGGCTGGGGCTTTGGATCGTGCTTCTCGGTGCCGCCGCAACCGCGGCCCGGCGCAGCTTGCGCTTGATCCGGTCCATGAAAAGTTCGCACTGACAACGGCTGTGCCGTGGGCCGAAGTTGCTGCGGCTTTAAATTGTCATCCCTACAATTCCACCCTTGCGGCGTGCCGGGGGCTCCTTCATCAGTTGGCGATCGAGCCGGAGAGAAGTTATGCCCGAACTTGCAAGTCTGCTTGCCTTTGCCCTTATCGCTCTCGGCATGGTTCTGACGCCCGGGCCGAACATGATCTATCTCGTATCACGCTCGATATGCCAGGGACCGGCGGCCGGATTGATCTCGCTTGGCGGTGTGGCACTCGGTTTCGTCGTCTACATGCTGTCGGCAGCGCTCGGGATTACGGCCTTGGTCTTCGCCGCGCCAATTGCTTATGATGCGCTTCGGCTGGCAGGCGCCGCCTATCTTGCCTGGCTTGCCTGGAATGCATTCAGGCCCGGCGGCCGCTCGGTCTTTCACGTTCGTGACCTTCCGCGCGATACCAATCGCAAGCTCTTCGCCATGGGCTTCGCCACCAGCTTGCTCAACCCGAAGATCGCCATCCTTTATCTCTCACTGCTGCCGCAATTCGTGAACCCGCAGGTCGGCAGCGTCTTTCTGCAATCGATCGCGTTCGGCTTTACGCAGATCGCGATCAGCGTCAGCGTCAACGCACTCATCGCCCTTTCTGCCGGCTCGATCGCGCTTTTTCTCGGCGAACGGCCGGCCTGGATGCGGGCCCAGCGCATGCTGATGGCAACCGTCCTTGGAGGACTTGCCGTTCGCATGGCGCTTGAATCACGCCGCTGACACGCTTTAAGCTTCACCTGACCTTGACATCGGTGCTGTTAAAGCGGAAGCCGCACTCGGCTGCCTCGCGGTGTCGTATCAAGGAATGTCAGGATGAAGCGCAGTGCCGTTGCCGTCAGTTCGAACCTGATCTTGACGGGCGTCTTGTTGATGCTGCTCGGCGATTTCCTCTTTGCGCTCAACGATGCGATGGGCAAATGGCTGGTTGCGAGTTTCGCCGTCGGCCAGGTGCTGGTAATCCGCTCGCTCGGCGCCTTCATCGTGCTCGGTCCGATGATCATCCGGCAAGGGACGCGGCAGCTCTTCAATGTCGAGCAAAAGGGGCAGCAGGTGATGCGCGTGGTCATGACGACCTGCGATGTCAGCCTGTTTTATGCGGCCGTCGCCTATCTGCCGCTGGCCGATGTCATGACCTTCTATATGGCGGGGCCTATCTATGTCGCCGCGCTATCGCACTTTTTCCTCGGCGAGAAGATCGGCTGGCGCCGCTGGCTTGCGGTTTTCATCGGCTTTGCCGGTGTCGTCGTAGCGCTGCGTCCATCGTCTGCGATGCTGTCCTTGCCATCTCTTTTCGGTCTGACGGGCAGTCTCGCCTTCGCACTCACGCTGGTGATGAACCGCTCCTTGCGCGCGACAAGCGACACCACGCTCGTCACCTGGCAGACGATCGCTGCCCTCATTGCCGGGATCATTCTCAGTATCGGCCATTGGCGTCAGGCGACACTTCTCGACTACTCAGGCATGCTGCTTCTGGGCGTCGTCGCCACCTGCGCCCACCTGCTGATTACCCGATCGCTGAAGCTTGCCCCGGCATCGCTGCTGGCGCCGCTGCAATACACGCTGCTCATATGGGCGATCGTGCTTGGCATGATCTTTTTCGATGACGTACCCGATATGCAGATCCTCATCGGCGCGGCGATCATCGTCTTTGCAGGGCTTTTCATCTTCCACCGGAAAAACCTCAGGGACACGATCACGCCGGATGTCGTTCCGCCGGACGGACATTGAGCGTTCAGTCGAAGGATTGCCCCGGCAGGTCAGTGGGTTTTGATCCGCAGGCCCGTTTCGTCGAACAGATGCCAATGGCCCGAACGGGGCGCGATGTTGAGGACATCGCCGCGCGCGACCTGGCTCTGGCCCTGCTGGTGCACCAGGATGGGCTCGCCGTTTGGAAGGGTGCAATGCAGGTAACTGTTGGCGCCGTGCTGTTCGGCAACGGCGACCTCGGCTGGCCAGCCGCTTTCACCGACCAGGAAATCTTCGGGCCGCACACCGAGTGTTGCTTTGCGTCCGGCTGCAAGCCCGGCTTCAAGGGGCAATTCCAACGGCGGCAATCCGGCGCCCTCGAAGGCGAGCCTCCCGTCGGTCGAAGTGCCGATTGTCCCTTCGATGAGGTTCATGCGCGGTGAGCCGATGAAGCCGGCAACGAAAGTGTTGTGCGGGCGATTGTAAAGATCAAGCGGCGCACCGACCTGCTCGATGACGCCCTTGCGAAGAACAACGATCTTATCTGCCATCGTCATCGCCTCGATCTGGTCATGCGTCACATAGATCATCGTATTGCCGAGCCGCTCGTGCAGCTTGGTGATCTCGACGCGCATCAGCACGCGCAGCTCCGCATCGAGGTTGGAAAGCGGCTCGTCGAAGAGGAATATCTTCGGATCGCGGGTGATGGCGCGACCGATTGCGACGCGCTGTCGCTGACCGCCGGACAGCTGGCGGGGGCGCCGGTCGAGCAGCGTGTCGATCTGCAAAAGCTTGCCGGCTGCATCAACGCGGCGGTCGATCTCGTCTTTCGGCATCCGGATATTCTCAAGTCCGAAGCTCAGGTTCTGGCGAACAGTCATGTGGGGATAAAGAGCGTAGGACTGGAAGACCATGGCGACGCCGCGATTAGCGGCCGGCGTGTCGATGACGCTTTCGCCGTTAATGCGGATGTCGCCGCCCGTTGCCTCTTCGAGCCCGGCAATCATCCTAAGCAGCGTCGACTTTCCGCAGCCGGACGGGCCGACGAAGACGACGAATTCGCCATCCTTGATATCGAGATTGATATCGGGGATCACCTGCAGCGTGCCGAAGGATTTGTTGACATTTTCAAGTACGAGGTTTGCCATGAACGAAACTCACTTGATGCCTGTGGATGCGATGCCGGTGGTGATGTAGCGCTGCAGAAAGATGAAGGCGCAGGCAAGCGGCAGCGCCGTCAGGGTCGTCATGGCGAGCATCAGATCGTAACGGACCTCGAACTCGCTCTGGAAAGAGTTGAGCGCCAGCTGCAGCGTATAGACTTCGCGGCGATTGAGGACGATCAAGGGCAGCAGGAAGTCGTTCCAGCGCGACAGGATCGAGAAGATCGCCACAACGGCAAGCGCCGGGCTGGAAAGCGGCAGGACGATCCTCCAGAAGATGCGCCACTCGCTCGCATGATCCATGCGCGCTGCTTCGATCAGTTCGTCAGGGATTGTCAGCATGTATTGGCGTAGCAGAAAGACGCCGGTCGGCGTCGCGACGGTCGGCAGGATGACACCCCAGAGATTTCCGACAAGGCCGAGCTCGGCAACGATGAGGTAAGTCGGCACGAGAACCACGGTTGCCGGGATCATCAGCGTCGACAGGATCGAAATCAAGGCGACGCTGCTGCCTGCGAAACGGTATTTAGAAAGCGCAAAGGCTGCCATGGAATTCATCACCAGCGTGATAATGGTCGCAACAGTGGTGATGAAAAAGCTGTTATAGACATAGCGGCCCATCGCCTGGCCGGAACTTGCGACCAGGTTGGTGTAGTTCTCGGTCGCAAGGCGCACCTTGCGGACGGGGACGGCATCGGTCACGGCAACGGTGACACGGCCGGCGCCAGGGTTGTGCGGATTGATCATCTGCGCATTCCTGCCGACACGGCGGATCTGCGCAAGCCGCGCCTTCGTGCCGTCCTTCAAGGTTACGTCAAAGAGCGGCAGCGGCTGGTCGAAACCTTCAACCACGGCTGTTTCGCTGGAATAGGGCAGAATGCTCGGGGGAAATTCCTGCAAATTGGCTTGCGTCTTGAAAGAAGACAGGACCACCCAGGCAACCGGCGTGAACATGATGAGCAATCCAAGGACGAGGAAGCCATAGGTGAGCCAATCGGCAACGTCGAGCCTGTTGCGCCCGCGCCGGGCAAAGAGCAGACCGCGCATGGGAGCTCCGGATTTGGACAGGGCAACGTCAGCCATGTTGCGAATTCCTCGACAGGCGCAGTTGGAGCCCGGTGAAGATCAAGAGCACGACGCCGAGCAGCAGCGAGGCCGCGGCCGCGAGACCGAAATTGCGAGGCTGCACGGCGAAACCGACCTCGTAGATATACTGGACGATCAGCATCGTCGCAGATCCAGGGCCGCCGCCTGTCAGCACGTAGAGTTCATCGAAGGTCTGGACAGAGCGAATGACGCAGAGGACGAAGACGACGAGCAGGACGGGCTTTAGAAGCGGCAGCGTGATGCGCGTGAAGACCCGCCAGTTGGTGGCGGAGTCCATCTTGGCAGCTTCGTAGACATCGCGCGGGATCGACTGCAGACCGGCAAGCAGAATGATCGTGTAAAAGCCCATATGCGCCCAGACGGTGACGAAGACCGACCAGAAGAAGGCGGTATTTGGAAATACCAGCCAGTTGACGGGCGAAAGTCCGAGCCAGGTTAGAATGCCGTTCAACGCGCCGTTGCGCTGCAGGATCCACTGCCAGGTCAACGCCACGACGACAGGCGAAAGCATGACGGGAAAGAAGAAGACGGCGCGAAAGAAGCCGCGGCCGCGGATCTCGCGATTGAGGCAGACAGCGGCAAGCAGCGCGACGCCGATCATGCAGATCACCTGGATCGGCACGAAGACGAGACTATTGCCGAGCGCCCGCCAGAAGAGATCGCTCGAGCAGGTGGATGCATCGAGGTAGTTGGTGCAGTCGAACAGCGTTTCGTAATTGACTGAACCGATGAAGGGTCGCTCGCTCGGATAAAGGCGATCGCTGCCGGTGACCGAATAGAAGACGTTGATTGCGACCGGAAGGAGCGAGAAGAACAAAACGGCGAGGAGGTTCGGCAGCAGAAAGACCCACGGCATGCGCCGGATGCCCAGGATCTTTTGCAGGCCCGTCATCAAAGGCTCGGCGAGCCTTGCCGGCAGGAGGATGACGCCGCCGGCAACCGTCGCAAGTCGAGCCCTTGTGGCCATGCCTCTCTCCTTCCGGATCAGCCTGCCTATTGGCCGGCCGCCTTGATGGCGAGCTCGACATCCTGCTTGACACGGTCAAGTGCTGCATCGACCTCCAATTCGTCGTTCAGGACCTGGCTGATGCGCGTCGTCAGCGCGTTCATCATGGCGCGCTGATAGCGCCAGCCCTGGAAACGATAGGCGGCCGGCGCCATTTTCGGGATCTGGGCGATGAAGGTCGAAAGCGATTGCTGCGTACGCTGAGAGGCGCCCGGATAGGTCACGCCATTTTCGATCAGCGATTTTGCCGCCGGAATCTCGACGGCCGCCGAGACGATTTCGGCGTTGTTCTTCGACTGGGCGATATAGTCGATCAGCTTGCCGACCGCTTCGGGCTGCTTGGTATGCTTGAAACCGACGAGCGCTCCGCCGCCCGGCATGACGGTGCACGATGAGGGCCCGCAGGGCGCAGGTGCCACCTGCCAGTCGAAGAGGTCCCCGACTTCCTTGTCCATTTGGCTGAGCGTCCAGGAACCGCCGAAGTAAAGCACGGTCTTGGCATTCAGGAAATCTGAGAAGAGTTCACGATGCGTTGCGCCGCCGACCGCTCCCCAAAGGTCCATCGGCATTGTTCCGTCCTTGTGCCAGGCCACGAACTGTTCGACGGCGTCCTTCAGCCCCTTGTCGATAACCGGTTTGCCCTGGTCATCGACCAGTTCGGCGCCGTAGCTGATGGCAAGGCTTGCAAAGCGGTGGCCAGAGCGGTCCATCTCCATGGCGTATTCGGTGTTGGTGGCCTTGGCCACCTTGCGTGTCGCTTCGGCCCATTCGGCCCAGGTTGCGCCCTCCTTGGGAACCGGAACGCCCGCCTGCTCGAACAAGGTGAGATTGACATAGGCGCCGTTGACGGTGAGCGTCGTCGGCATGCCGTTGATCGCCTTGCTGGTCGGATTGGAGCCACGCAGCCATTGCAGGGTCTGGCTGTATTCCTTCTCGAAATTCGCCGCGTTCACATAAGGCGTCAGGTCGAGATAGTAACGGCTGAGGCCGCCGAGGTCGGTGATGATCGCCGCATCGGGGCCTTCGCCGGATTCGAGCTGCACCGGCAGGCTTTCGACGAGCGACTGATAGGGAACGGTTTCGAGCTTGACCTTGACGCCTGGATTTTCGGATTCGTATCGTTTGACGACCGGATCCATGGTCAGGCAGCCGAAGCCGATATCGTCGCAAAAAACGGTGAGCTCCTGCGCCTGGGCAATACCCGTCAGCGCCGTGGCTGCAAGCAGCGTCGAGGCCGCCCACAAGCCGATGCGGGTGCGTTTCATATGCAAATCCTCCAGTGATCGCGACGGGCCTCCCGCCCGGGGTGGCGATCTGCCATAAACATGTCTGGACTTACCAGATTGTCAACCGGCAAGCCGAAAGAATTTTGCCAAAAACCCGCGCCAATGTGGCCGGTTTGCCGCAGTTCCCGTTCCAAAAACATTCTTGACAGGTTCGAGCTTTGAGTGTCTGGTTTGACCAATGATGAGGAGACGAGAAGCCGCAGCTCCCACGGCTTTTGCAGGAGGACGATATTAAAATGCTGAGATTTGCCGTTGTCGGAATCGACCATTCGCACACGTTTGATCATGTGAAGGGATTGCTAGCGGCGGGTGGAGAATTCGTTGGCTATTGCCCGAAGACCTCTGTTCCGGCGCTCATCGAAAATTTCAAGAAGACATATCCGGATGCGCCGCAGATCGACCGCGAGACGATTTTCGCCGATCCGTCCATCGACGTCATCTGCATCTCCGCCATTCCGCGCGATCGCGCCGGTCTTGCGATCCGTGCCATGAGGGCCGGCAAGGACGTGATGACGGACAAGCCGGGCGTCACGACGATCGAGCAGTTGGAGGAGGTCAAGAAGGCCGTCGCCGAGACAGGCAAGATCTTCTCGATCTGCTTTTCGGAGCGCCATTGCGTTCGCTCGGCGGTCAAAGCAGCCAAACTCGTCAAGCAAGGCGCAATCGGCCAGGTCATCCAGACGCTCGGCATGGGACCGCACCGGCTGCAGCTTCCGACGCGGCCCGACTGGTTTTTCGATCCCGAAGCCTTTGGTGGCATCATCGTAGACATCGCCTCGCATCAGATCGACCAGTTTCTCTTCTATACCGGCTCGACGAGCGGCGAAGTCGTCGCAAGCGCGATCGGCAACTTCGGCATGCCGGAGAAACCGGAATTCCAGGACTTCGGCGAGGTATTGCTTCGCTCCGACAAGGCGTCTGGCTATGTCCGCGTCGACTGGTTTACGCCCGAGGCGCTGCCGACCTGGGGTGACGGACGTCTGACGATTCTCGGCACCAAAGGCTATATCGAGCTTCGCAAATACATCGATATTTCCGGCCGCCCCGGCAAGGATCATCTGTTCCTCGTCAACGGCGAGGAAAATACCTACATCGACTGCAGCAGCGAGAAGCTCGACTATTTTGAAGCATTCACCGCCGACGTGCGCGATCGCACGGAAACGGCGATGACGCAGGCGCACGTCTACGAGGTCTGCCGCCTTTCTCTTGAGGCGCAGGCCAAGGCTTCCCAGCTCGGCGGACGATAGGAGGAGATATCATGACGAAGAAATTGCGCGTTGGCGTCATCGGTGCGGGCATCGCTTCGCGCCATCTGATCGGTTACGACTGGAACAAGGACCTCTTCGACGTGCCGGTGCTCTGCTCGCTGGACGAAGAACGCGGCCGCGAGCTTTGCGAAAAGCATGGCATTGGCGAGTATACCCAGAATGTCGACGACCTCTTTGCCCGCAACGATCTCGACATCATCGATATTTCGACGCCGCCGGATTCGCATTTCGAACTCTGCAAGAAGGGCATCGAGTCGGGAAAACATGTGATTTGCGAAAAGCCGCTCTTCGGCTCGATTGCCGATGTCGACGAGATGAGCCGCATTGTCGCGCGTTCCGGCGGCAAGAAACTCATGCCGATCTTCCAGTATCGCTACGGCTCCGGTCTTCAGAAGCTGAAGCTGCTGATCGAACTTGGTCTGACCGGGCGTCCCTTCCTGACGACGATCGAGACCCATTGGTGGCGTGGTCCTGCCTACTACGAAGTTCCCTGGCGCGGAAAGTGGAAGAGCGAGCTCGGCGGCGGCCTGCTTGGCCACGCGATCCATGCGCACGACATGCTGAACTATGTGCATGGCGCCTGCGCCGAAGTCTTTGCCTATGGCGCGACGCTAGTAAACAAGATCGAAGTCGAAGATACGATGGCGCTTTCCGTCAAGATGCAGAACGGATCGCTGGCGGCACTTTCCATGACGCTCGGCTCACGCAAGGAGATCTCGCGTCTGCGCTTCTGCTTCCATGATCTCGTCGCCGAAAGCATTCTCGAACCTTATACGATGGGTCGTGATCCGTGGAGCTTCATCGCAGGCACCGAGGAGCACCAGAAGCGTGTCGACGAGGTGCTTGCCGGCTACGAAGTGAAGGAAGACGGCTATACCCGCCAGTTCGAGCTGTTCCACCAGGCGATCATTGAAGACAAGGAGCCGCCGGTAACGCTGCAGGACGCGCGCAATTCGCTGGAACTGGTCACGGCTGCCTATCATTCGCAGCGCACCGGCAAGCCGACGCCGCTGCCGATTACCGCCGAGCATCCGCTTTATCACTCGTGGCTTCCGGACGAAGAGCGGCGTATGGCCGCCAGCGCCTGAGCGCCAAACAGACATGCGTCACCCGTCTTTAGGGTGGCGCCGCAAGGAGGTATCATGGGGGCAGCCGTACCAACGCTTCGGCTTCAGGGGGAGCAGCGGCTTTATCAGATCGTCGCACGCCGGATTGCGCGCATGATCGAGGCAAACGCCAAGAACCCAGACTGGCGCATGCCTTCCGAACGCGAGCTTGCCGAAGAACTCGAAGTTAGCCGCCCGGTCGTGCGCGAGGCGGTTATTGCGCTGGAGATGCGCGGCATGGTGGAAGTCAAGGGCAGGGCCGGCATCGTCGTTTTGCCGGTCCGCGGTAATCAGGTCAATTTTGACAAGATCAGTGCGGATGCCGGCCCCGGCCCGTTCGAGCTTCTGGAAGCCCGGCTTGCAGTTGAGGCGAGCGCTGCCGCCATGGCGGCCGAACGCGCGACGAATTACGATATTGCCGTGCTCGAGGACTGTATCGCTCAGATGGAGCATGAGACCGACGTCACCTTAAACAACGAAAAGGGCGACCGCGATTTCCATGTGACGATTGCGCGCATGACCGGAAATGCCATCATCGTTTCCATCGTCGAGGCGCTTTGGGTTCAGCGCGACGAGTCGCTGATGTGGAAAAAACTGCATGAGCATATCCATGCGCCAAGCGTGCGCCCGCTCTGGATCGGCGATCACCATGCGATCCTGACAGCTCTGCGTCTGCGCAATCCCGACGCCGCCTACAAGGCGATGGCGCGCCACATCCGCAACGTCAGTAACGAGTTGATGGAAGCGGACGAAAGGGGACGGTTTGCGCCTGAAGGCATGCAGGCGGATGATGGAAAATCGCGCTAGCCGGATGGTCAATGCCTCTGGGTTCAACGCCCACCTTCTCGAGACTTTCGGCAGGGATCCGATTGGCTCTCCTGTCCGGGCAGGACCCACATGAGCGGCTGCCAATGTGGCAGACAGTCGGTGCGCCAACAGCTGGCGCCTGAGAGGCTTTACGCCAGCGGTGATCCTGGCTCATCGTCGCGCGGCGTTTTCGGTACAAATCCAACAGAAAAGCCGAATAGCCTGCCAATCTTCTCTAGCGTCTCTAGAGTCGGGTTCCCCGTGCCGGTCTCGATTTCGGCAACCTGCCGGCGGGTAAGCCCGAGCGTCTTAGCGAACTCCTCCTGCGTCATGCCGAAGCTCTTGCGGATTTCGAGCACCGCGCCAGGCAGGCGCAGCGCGCCATGGCGCGCGCGCTCCGCCAAGATTTGGCGCAGTTCTCGGACTTCCTCTTTGCTCGGCTTCTTCCATCGAGCCATATGATCAGTTCCTCGCCGGCATCATGAACTCGTTGCCAAAACGCCGTCGGCAATCTCAGCGCATCGCGCCATCGCCCGATCGAGGATTTCCGAGGGTGCGTCCAATTTTCGTGCCATCCGAGGCACTTGTTTCAGGCGCTCTGCAAACTCACGTAGCTCGCAAAGAAGGCGCATCTGGTCATCAGGGTCATCAAGAAGCTCTGCACAGATTGTCTTCCAATCCGGCAAATGATCGCGGCCACGGTCGCGCATGCACGCCCATCGCGTAGACCGGATGATTCCTTCCTTTGCCAGTCGCATGGGGGCGAAATCAAAGAGTGGCGAGAGCCGAATGCTTCCATCAGGATACTTGCTCAGCGCCGAGTTTCGTCCGTGATTGTCGGGATTGCCGAGCGCCAGATTTGCGACGTCACGTCTTACATACTCAGCGATGTCGGCAAAGGGATCAGACGAGAATTGTTTCAGGACGTCGATATAGGCCTCATGCGTGCCGATATGGCCGAAATCGGCAACGCCGATTGCCGACACAAGGCTTTCCTGCCCAAGGCGCACGACTTGGCCATGATTGCCACGTTGCCGATCAAACCGGGGTATGATCAGCACGCCTTCGGCGTATGTCGAGGTTTCCTTCACGTTCAGGCCGATTTCCACCGCGATCCGGGAGTAGAGTGCTTCGCCTTCGAGAATGAGGCGATCCGCGGGCTCCGTGCTGCGGACAAGTTTTACAATGACATGACGCACTGCCTCGTCATCTGCGACAAAACCGTCTGGGTAATAAAGCCCGTCACTCGCCTGGGTCATCGACACCTTCGGCCACTCTCCTTGAAGCCCGCTTGACCCCGAAGCCAACATGCCGAAACGGTCTGCAACTTCCATGAAGTGATCGGTACGCTCGAGAATGTCGTTCTCGGTCACGCCCTGGCGTTGAACCTCGCGTAGACGAGGCGCTTCGGCATCAGCCGCTTCTTTGATGCGGATATTGCCAATCCCTCCGGTCGCCGCCCGGAGCAGGAGGGGAAGATCGGCTTCGCGCGAAGCTTCGTTCAGCTCAAGGTGTTCGGCAAGTTTCCGGCGCGCATGTCCTTGTGGCATTAGATCCAACAGGAAGGGTGGCCAGTGGCGACTGTATCGGTTTTCAAGGTCTACGGGATAGCGGACGGATAGGGCGCGATGGTCGCAAACAGCCTTTCCATTGGCAAAATCGACAGAAGCTGCCTCAACAAAGTAATCAAGATCGTAGTCAATGATCGAGGCGCCCGTATAGCCAGATCCTTCGTCTTGCAGTTGTAGGGTTGCGGCCCCACGCCATTTGCCATTGTCATGAACTTGAAGCGTCAGGCGCATATTTAATCCCCTTTAATGGGTCAATTAATGCGCTGAGGTTTAAAAATCAACCCCCTATGATGGTACAATAGAGAGTGCGGTGGTCAATCGATGGCGGTTTTCGTTTGGTCTGAATCCAAAATGGCGCAGCACGACACCAAGAGCGCCCACGCCAGCCATAGCATTTGTGCCGGATTCGATCCGTAAGAGCTATATGGCCCGCAAAAATCCCCGCTTTCATCGAGCCGAAATTCCGGTGAGACAAAACGAGGAAAAGCAACCTGCGAAAATCGGAATGCGGGCCTGGAGGGCTCTCTCACGATCAGGATGGTTTGGCACCGAGCGCGTGCAGGATGCCGCGCAGTTCCGCCAGTCCGCGCATGCGGCCGATCGCGGGATAGCCTGGCGTGACGGTCTTGTTCAGATCATCCAGCATGCGGTGACCATGGTCGGAGCGGAACACGATTTCGTCTTTCGGGCTGCGCTTGCGGTCCTCGGCCACGAGTTCCTTGAGAACCGCCACCATATCGACATCACCTTCCAGATGCGCGCTTTCATGGAAGGAGCGGCCGTCGCCTTCACGCTTGGTGGCGCGCAGATGCGCGAAGTAGATGCGCGAGGCAAAGCGCCGGGCGATTGCCGGCAGGTCGTTGTCGGCACGCACGCCGAGGCTGCCGGTGCAGTAGCACATGCCGTTTGCCTGTGATGGTACGGCCTCAAAAAGGGCAGCGTAGTCGTCTGCCGTCGAGGCGATGCGCGGCAGGCCGAAGAGCGAACGCGGCGGATCGTCCGGATGGAGCGTCAGCTTGACGCCGCGCGCTTCGGCGGCCGGTGTGACGGCCTGAAGGAATTCGATGAGGTGCTGGCGGAGCTTTTCGGCGTCGATGCCGGCATAGGCGGCAAGCTTTTCGCGGAAGCCGGGAATGGTCAAAGGCTCGGTTGTCGAGCCGGGCAGCGCCGAGGTTATGATGCGGGTGATCTCGGCGATCTCGGCTTCCGGCATAGCCTCGTAGACTTCACGGGCGCGTTTCAGGTCGTCCGCTGAATATTCCTTTTCGGCGCCCTGACGCTGCAGCACGAAAAGGTCGAAGGCGGCAAAGCGCTCGTGATCGAAGCGCATGGCGGTCGCGCCCGTTGGTATCTCGTAGTCGAGCTCGGTGCGCGTCCAGTCGACTACGGGCATGAAGTTGTAGCAGATGATCGGGATCCCGCAGGCGGCGACGGCTTCGAGGCTTGCAATCCAAGCCTCTATTTCGGCCTTGGCCTGGCCGCCCTTGCGCTTGACTGCATCGGGGATCGGAATGCTCTCGACGACAGACCAAGTGAGGGACGAGCGGCCGGGCGGCGTGTTTTCGATCATGGCCTTGCGTTCACTGACTTCGCTTTCCGTCCAGGTGCGGCCGATTGGAACCTGATGCAGCGAGGAAACGATGTTCGTCGCGCCCGTCTGGCGTACATCGTCCAGGGTGACGGGAGCCTCAGGCCCAAACCATCTCCAACCTTGCCGCATCTGTTTCCTCCTTGCTGTTTCGTTGTTTATGGGTTCTGCCGGCTGCTTCAGCAGAAATAATCGGGATAACGTGTTCGAAGCTCCGCGACATCGGGGATGACGGCGCTCAGATGGTGAAGCATGGCGTTGCGGGCGGCTTCCGCATCGTGGGCTGCAATCGCATCGCGGATAGCACAGTGTTCGGGAACCACATTGTCCATGCGGCCCAGGGCTGGAAGCGTCAGCCGCCGGGCTCGGTCGATCTGCACCTTGACCGTTTTCAAGATGGTCCAGATACCGGGATAGCCGGCGATCTGTATTATCGCCTCGTGAAAGGCCTCATCTTCTTCATGGAAGCTGGACACGTCGCCGAGGGCGGCAAGCGCTTTCTGCCGGGAGATGATGGCATCGAGCCTGGTAATGTGGTGCGGCTTGGCCATCCTGGCAGCACTCTCGATGGTCGTGCCTTCCAGTGCTTTGCGAACGACAACCGCTTCCGGGATTGCCGAAACGGGGATACGCGAAACGACGGTGCCGGACTGTGGATAAATCTCCACGAGCCCACCTTCGGCAAGACGAAGCAGCGCTTCACGCACCGGCGTGCGGCTGACGCCGAATTCCTCCGCGATGCGCTTTTCCTGAAGTGCAATTCCCGGCGGCATGCGCAGCGAAACGATGTCGGCATGAAGCCTCTTGAAGATCGCATCCGCCGTGGTTACTCGGCGAAGCTTCGCCGGTCTTTCCAAAAGAGCCGGAAAATCGATCGCTTCGGAACTGGACGCCTGCCGCATGAACTGCCTGAACATGACTTCGTGTGCATACTAGTATATCAATCGACGTCCGTTGCCAAGGCGCGCCAAGAGGTGGCACACGGCGCTCCCGCATCGACGAGGCCAAAGGCCTCAAGCCGAGCACTCCGCCCCAGCGGAAACCCTTAAGTTCTGCCTGCGCGAACTTGGCGGCAAGCAGTAAGAGGATCTGGAACGCGCGCTCGCGCGGCTGCCGGCGACAAATATCCGCATCACCAACCTCAAGGGTGGCCGTGAGGGCCGGGACCGGCGCGCGACCGAAACCTTCCCCGTGATCGGCCGCTACAAGGTGGTCAGCCGCACCAACCAGGATCGGGTCCGATCAGATCGAGATCGAGATCCCGGGCTCGTGCGCCCCGATAGAAAGCCGACCATCCTGACGCTCAATCCGGACTATTTCCTCCTGTCACGGCCGCTCGCTCGTTTCATCTACCGGCTTGCGCGCAAGGCCGCCGGCGACACGACGGCCTTTTATTCCCTGAAAGAGCTGCACAAACGCAGCGGTGCCACGGTGCCGATGCGGAAATTTCGCCAGACCATCGAGAAAATCGTCGAGACGGCCACGATCATCGCTACCTGACTATGATCTCAACCTTGAGGATCGCGGGCCACGATCTGGTCATGCATATGCGGAAGCGGACAAGAGCCTCCCTGGCGAAATGGATCTCGCGGCGATCGCCTAATTTTGTAAAAGCGCCGTACTTCGGTCCGCCAGACTTTGACAAAAAATTCAGCTCGTTTGAAGCCCGCCTGAATGGCGGATGCCACCACGTTTCCATGGTGGCATCCTAACCCTTTACGGTTATCGGCTTCCCAGCCTGTACCGTGCCCGCAGTGAATCACGCAATCACGCCGGCCGAGGCTTGCCAAGCGGAATCCTTTTGCCGCCTGCCACAAGGACGTGATAAGTTCTGATTCATGAACACTCTGAAAACGCCCAAACTAAACCGCAACGCCAAGACCGGCCGCCTTTCGCAGGCGCGTGCCGAGAAGATCAGTGCCGTTGAAGGTCTCGTGCTCAGCCCGCGCATGCGCAACATCCTCGCCCAGACCAAGGACCAGCCGGCCGAGGAACGCCGCCAGGCTATCCGTGCGCAGTTCGCTCGCAAGTCCGCCTAAACATTGGTCTATACCGCCGAATCCGATCCCCTCTGTTATCCGGGCACGACTGTGCTCCGCAACAAGCTGGATCTGACTGACCAGGACGAGCTGGACGAGTTCGAGACCGCCATGTTCGTCATTCGCTCCGACGAAGCCTGGCCGGCCGGAAATCTCGACGTCGCGCATTATCTGGCGCTTCATCATCACCTCTTCCAGGATGTTTACGATTGGGCCGGTGAGATCCGCACGATCCGGATCGGGAAGGGCGGCAACTGGTTCTGCTACCCCGAGCACATCCACGCCCAGCTGGGCCAGGCGTTTCAGTTCCTGGCGAATGCCAATTATTTCGATGGCCTGGCGCCCGCCGAATTCGCGGCCCAAGCCGCACATCTGCTAGCCGAGATCAACGCGGTCCATCCTTTCCGCGAAGGCAACGGCCGCACGCAGCTGACGTTGCTCGCGGTCCTGGCCGAGCACGTTGGCCTTCCCTTCAATGAAGAGGCGCTTGATCGTGATCGCGTCCTCGATGCCATGATCGAGAGCTTTGCGGGCTCCGAAGCGCCGCTGGCGGCCCTGATCCTCGACATCATCACCGAACCCTCATCCTAACCTTTTTCGAAATATCCTCGGGGGTCCAGGGGCAGACAGTCCCCCGGGGTACGCCGCGATTTTGCGGGTAGGCTAGGGGGCTGGGGGGGACTCCCCAGTGGTAAGCGCGCAGAGCGCCGTGAATTTTTTAGGTATACAGGACGCGCCCAGGTAGTGCGGCAAGAGGGCCGGCGCGACAAACAGGCCGAAGCCACCGATGATCAAGAAAAGACCGGCGGCAGCCACAAGTAGGTGGCTATCCGCCGGGCGGACTGTCTTGACCAGCATCGAGGCTTCTACACGCCTTATAAGGATGCTCAGCTGATGTTTCTTGTGCGTCTGTCCACGACGCGCCCTCAAGGACGACTTCAACCTGATGGAAATCCCCTACTGTCGATGCGCATGATGCCGACTGTGACGAACCACAGTACGACGCCAAGGCCGAGAAGGACGGCGGCGATCAGGTACTGAACCGGATCGCGGCCGGTCCAAGGTCCGGCGAGGAACACACAGGTGATCGAACCCAGCACCGGCACAATCGTCGTTGCTTTGAAATGCGAATGTCCGACGCTGTCGCGTCGAAGTACGAGCGCGGCGATATTGACCACTGCGAAGACGCACAGCAGCAGGAGGGCCGTGGTGCCGCCGAGCGCCGGAACGCCGCCTGCGCACACGATCAGCGCGACGGCAAGAAGCGAGGTGAAGATGATTGCCACATACGGCGTCTTTCTGGACGCATGGACCTTTCCAAGCATGTCAGGCAGAACGTTCTCGCGGCTCATCCCATAGATCAAGCGGCTCGCCATCATCATGTTGATCAAAGCGGAGTTCGCAACCGCAAACATTGTGATGATCCCGAAGATGCCGACGGGGAAACTCGGCGCACCTGCCTGCACGACCTTCAAGAGCGGCGTTTCGCCTTCGCCGAGAGCGGCGGCAGCGACCAGCGTAATGGCCGAAATCGCAACAAGGATGTAGATGGTGTAATCACCAGGCCGCCAAGGAGCACTTTCGGAAATATCCGGCTCGGTGCCTTGCATTCCTCGGCCATGTTGACCGAATCCTCGAAGCCGACCATGGCGAAGAAGGCAAGCGTCGTCGCCGCGATAACGGACCAAAAGACGCCGCGATCGCCGCTCGGCTGGAAAGTCCATACTCGGGAAACGTCGCCTTCTCCGCCGGCGATTGCCCAAAAGCCGATGCCGATAATGATCAGAAGACCGCTGAGTTCGACGGTGGTCAGCAGTACGTTGAGCTTGACGCTCTCGCCGACGCCGCGGAAGTTGATCGCTGCGACGAGCGAGATGAAGACAACTGCGATGAGGGTCACGCCATAACCGCCGAAATCGAAGCCGAAGGCTGTCGTGAAGTTGGCCGCAAAAGCGCGGGAGGCCGTCGACGCGGACGTAATCCCCGAGGACATGACGGCAAAGGCCACGAGGAAGGTGAGGAAGTGGATGCCGAACGCCTTGTGCGTATAGAGTGCCGCACCGGCGGCGCGCGGATATTTCGTCACCAGTTCAAGATAGCTGAAGGCGGTCAGCAGTGCGACGACGAAAGCAACCAGGAACGGCAGCCAGACCACGCCGCCGACCTCTTTGGCGACTTGTCCTGTCAACGCATAAATACCCGTCCCGAGAATATCGCCGACGATGAAAAGCAAGAGCAGACCGGGTCCCATGACGCGCTTCAATTCCGGCTGATCCGGAAGCGTCTCCAATGGTGTCTTGCGCATGCTCCCTCCTTTCAGATGTCCGACAATGACTGCATTCGCTCAGGCTTTTGGCAACTAGAGCGGGAAATAGGAAAGAAAAGCAGTATTTTGAGCTTCAGGCAGGCGAACCAAGGCAAGCTTTGCAGAGCCGGTGGCGGCACACCACATGCCGTGCCGCCAATTAGAAGCCGCCGTCGCAGGAGGCACGTCGAGGACGGGTCACCATCGCCAAGCGGCTCTTGAATCGGGTGCCGAACTTCGCTTCACGGATCGTCGGCTTTCCGAAACGCCTGTCCGCAGAGGGTGACGGCGGTCGGTTCGGCATCCGAGCTCGAGTCCGATCCAGAGCGATGGTCAGAGGGTCCGCCCGGCCTTTTTGCTTTTTGACCTTTAAGGCAGGAAACATCGATATACGGGCTTGAATTTGCTGCGTTGCAGCATTATCTTTTGATGATCCGAAGCGATTCACCCTCCTCCCGAGCCGCTTCGGTCCGACGGGCAGCACTCCTCCTCCCAAGCTGCCAGTCATTATCGAAGCCCGGCGCACCTCCTCCCGCGCCGGGCTTTTCTTTGTGCAACCGGAGGCTTGTCGCACGGAAGGTCGTACGCCGATTTGACCGCGAGCTACCGCGGTGATGCGACGGAAATTCTTGCGCCTTGAGCCGCTGGAGCTCTTGCGCCCAAATCCTCGGGGGCTGGCTGCATCCGGTGCGGTGCCGGAGGCGTCCTTAACGCCTGGATAGCCGAAGCTGCCGGGCGATGCCGGCCCCTTTTCGAGCTCGCGTCCGGGGTCGGTATACAATGCGTTGGCCGAGTGCTTTTTCCCGGTGGATGCGGTATAGTGTTTTCTTGAGGGTCGTCCTGGGGAGGGGACCCCGATGATTATTTCTTCCTGGCTGGAAAGCTTGGGATGCGGGCAATACGCCTCGGCCTTCGAGATCAATGCGATTGACGCGGAGATGCTGCCGAAGCTGACCTCCGACGACCTTAAAGAGATCGGGGTGGCCCCCCTCGCGCACAGAAAGAAAATACTCGAGGCAATTGCTGGACTTGACGACGGCCAAGGGGCTCTGCGGCTGCCTCGTCAGGCGGATTTGACCGCCGTTCCTCCTCGCCCCCAGCCATTGTCCGCGCGGCCCCGAGAGGCGGAAAGACGCCAGCTGACAGTGATGTTCGTCGACCTGGTGGGTTCTACTGGCTTTTCCACCCATCTCGATCCTGAGGAAATGGGCGCGCTGTTGCGTGAGTTCCAGAATGCCGTGGCGGGCGACGTCGTCCGCTTTGACGGCTACGTGGCGAAGCTGATGGGCGATGGCGTGCTTTGTTATTTCGGCTGGCCCCAGACTCATGAGGACGAAGCCGAGCGAGCCGTCAAGGCAGGTCTTGCAGTTGTAGAAACCGTCAAGGGCTTGTCGACCAAGGGCGGCCAGCAACTCTCCGTTCGTGTTGGGATAGCAACCGGTCTGGTGGTCGTCGGCGACTTAGTCGGTTCCGGCGCCGCTCAAGAGAATGCAGTTGTCGGCGAGACACCAAACCTCGCGGCCAGACTGCAAGCTCTGGCTGAACCGAACACAGTGCTGATTTCTGAACTTACATTCCGACTGACAGGTAAGCTCTTCGAGGTGAAGCGTATCCGTCCGCAGAAACTGCACGGTTTCGATACCCCCACGAATTCCTACCAAGTGATCGGGGAGGGCCGGGCGGAAAGCCGTTTCGACGCTCTCCACGCTGGAGCCACTGCTCCGCTGGCGGGTCGAGATCTTGACCTGGCCTTGTTGACCGAGCGATGGAATCTCGCGGCTTCGGGGGAAGGCCAGGTCGTCGAGCTCTTTGGCGAAGCAGGGATCGGAAAGTCACGCATCCTTCAGGAACTTCGCGAACGGTTGAAGGAGGAGAACGTCACATATTTGCGTTATTTCTGCTCACCTTATCATACGCAGAGCGCGCTTTTCCCAGTCATTGACCAGTTGCTGCGCGCTGCCAGCATTTCACGGACGGATCCGCCCGAACGGCAGCTGGCGTTTCTCGAAGGAGTGCTTGCAGCGACCAACAATCCGCAGGAGGAAGTGGCGCTGATTGCCACCCTGTTGTCGATCCCCACGGGAGACCGTTATCCTAAACCCGATCTGATGCCTCAAAAGTTGAAAACGCGCACATTCGAGGTCTTGGTCGACCAGCTGGTGGCACTTGCTGCAGCAAAGCCGATCCTCATGCTGCTTGAAGATGCGCATTATCTTGATCCCGTATCGGCCGAGCTCTTCGATGTGATTGTGGATCGGATTCAAAAGCTTCCGATCATGCTGGTCGCCACATCCCGGCCGGAAGGCTTGGTTCGGTGGAATGGCCTTCCGCACGCAACTTTATTGACGCTGAACCGATTGAGTCGAGCGCAGGCGGCCTCGATTATCATGGTCATGACAGCAGGAAAGCGTCTTCCACCCTCGGTTCTCGACCAAATTCTTTCAAAAACCGAGGGCGTGCCGCTCTTCATCGAGGAATTGACCAAGGTCGTCTTGGAATCGGGCATGCTTAGCGACACAGGCGAGGACTACGAACTGTCAGGCCCTCTGCCTTCGCTGGCGGTACCTGCAACGCTGCACGACTCTTTGATGGCAAGGCTCGATCGGCTGGCCTCGGTCAGGGAGGTTGCCCAGATCGGTGCAGTGATCGGCCGGGAATTCAGTCACGAATTGCTGGCTGCTGCCGCTGGGCTGGCAGAATCCGAGCTGGAGAGGGCGACTGACCAGCTTGTGGCTGCAGGCCTGGTATTCCGCCGTGGCGTAGGCGGCGATGTCACCTACGCCTTCAAACACGCATTGGTTCAAGATGCCGCTTACGGGAGCCTTTTATTGAGCCGACGCCAACAGCTACACGCGCGAATTGCGCACATCATGGAGGAACGCTTTCCCGAAAAGGTGGAAGCTGAGCCAGAGTTGCTTGCGCATCATTTCAACCAGGCCTCTCTTTTAGACAAGGCCGTCGAGTATAACGAATTGGCCGGTCGGCGTGCGCTTTCGCGCTCCTCGATATCGGAAGCGCTTGTTCGGTTCCGGAATGCCCTGAACGGATTGGCGGCTCTCCCGCCCTCCAAGCAGCGATCGCGGCGAGAACTAGCGATTCAGGTAGCGCTCGGCAGCGCGCAAGTGGCATCACATGGTTTTGCCGCGCCGGAAACAGGAGCGGCGTACCTGCGGGCACACGAGCTGTGCGAAGAGCTGGATGAGGTGCGCCAGCTGTTCCCGGTTCTCTACGGCCTCTGCCTCTACCATCTCTACGCGGCCGAGCTTGGTGAAGCACGCCGCGCCGCCGACAAGCTGCTGGAGCTGGCCGGTCAGAACAATGACCGCGGCCTGTCCTTCTTCGCCCATCGGGCGGCGGGTGTCAGCGCACTTCCCGCAGGCGAATTTTTGCGTGCTCGCGCCCATTTGAAGGAAGCACTGTCACTTTATGACCCGCAGGAGCATCGGTCGGAAGCATTCGTCTATGCCTTTGACCCCCGCGTCGTCTGTCTCGACTATCTGGCCCGCACTCTATTGCCGCTTGGTTTGCCTGATCAGGCGATCGCGGCCAATGATGAAGCGGTGCGGGAAGCGAGAAGCTTAGAACACCGCAACAGTCTCGCTCTGCCTTTGTTTTTCGGGGGCGTCGTCCATCAGATACTCGGCAATCGGGAGGCTGTGAAAAGTCGGGCCCGTGAACTCCTGGAAATATCAGAAGAGGCGGGATTTCGCTTTTGGCAGGCAGGAGCAATGATCCTGCATGCCTGGGCAATTGCCGAGGAGGGCGAAACAGATCGTGGCAGATCCGATTTGTTAAGGGGTATTGAAGAGTGGCGTCGCACCGGGGCGAAGTACATGTCGCCGTACTTCTCGGCGGTTCAAGCCCAGATCGCCATGAAAGCCGGACATCCGGGTGCGGCCCTCGCCCTGCTTGTGGAAGCACAGCAGGTCATCGAACGTACCAATGAGCGTTGGTTCGCGGCCGAGGTTTTCCGTCTTCAGGGAGAGGCCATGCTGCAAATCGATCCCGAACGGAAAACGATGGCTGCGGAGCGCTTCGGCGAGGCGCTGGCCACTGCCCGAGCACAGGGCGCACGCTTTTGGGAACTGAGGGCGGCAATGAGCCTTGCGCGGATTGACGACGAAGCGTCCGCGCGTGAACAGCTTGCCCAAATTTGTGAAAGTTTCACAGAGGGTATGGCACTGCCAGACCTTAGGAACGCGCAATTGCTAAGCGGACGCACCGCAGGAGCAGCTTAGCCCACAGCCAGGAGGTGACCATGCCGGAGTCGAATATCCGCGAAATAGTCAAGGACGCCAACGACCGCTGGAATGCAGCTTTCAACAGCGGAGATTCAGCTTCGATTGCGGCTCTGTACACCGAAGACGGAACCGTGCTGCCGCACACACATGCAATCGTAAAGGGCCGCACGGCAATCGCCGATTTCTGGGCCGGAATGATCTCGGCCGGGATCAAAGGCCACGGCATAGAATTGCTTGATGCCCAGAATGCGGGTGACATCGCCTATTCCAGCGGCAAGTGGTGGGCGTCTGGTTTGGGAGAAGACGGGAAGGCGATACGCTACGAGGGCACGATCGTCACGATCTTGCGAAAACAAAGCGACGGTTCCTGGAAGACGTGCCTGCACACGTGGAACTGAAGCGATTGGAGACGGGGGCACGTTCAGGAAATTCCCCCCTGGTGAGCTTATAACGCCTTGTGGGGACGCGATGGACCCCACTTGATCATTTGGCGCGACCCCGACAGCCTCACGCCTTCAGGAAAACTTCAATGACCGGCACCGTGACCGACGGCCTGCGTACAGGCAACACGAAGCTGACGGTATCTTCGCCGACGGGGAACTGGCTGTTCTTCCAAAGTGTATTTCCGGATGGCTTGAGCCAGGCTACCTCGCTGCCATCGTGCAGAAACTGGGCATACTCGATCTTGCCCGCCAGCGCGTCGAAATGCAGGTGCCGGAACGGCCAGTTGAAAAGGTGGATGTAGAGCCGGCTGCCATTTTGCGTCAGCCTGCAGTCGAGCGGCGCGGAGAATTCAGACTGCGTGCAGCCGTAGATGCTGCGCCCATGCAGCGCGATCCATTCTTCGTAGGCGCTGAGCGCAGCCTTAGCGCGATGATCAAGCGTGCCGCGCGCCGTCGGACCGACGTTCATCAACAAGTTGCCGCCCATCGCCACACTGCCGATCAGGAGCTGGATCAGCTGCTCGGGGCTTTTCCAACTATCCTCGTCTCGGTGATAACCCCATGAGCCGCTGAAGGTGTGGCACGCCTCCCAGGTCATCCGTTTGCCGTCTCGTTCAGGCCAGGCACGAGGCACATATTGCTCCGGCGTAACGATATCGGGCACGAGGTCGGCAAGATCGAGCCGGTTGTTGATGATCGTATCCGGCGCGAGTTCGCGCACCAGGCGCACCAACGATTCGCTCTCCCAGTCCTTTTGCCCTTTGCCGACGAGGTCGCCCTGCTTCCACTGCGGGTAGGAGAAATCGAACCACATGACATCGACCCGCCCGAAGTCGGTAAGCAGTTCGCGGACCTGCTCGCGCATGACGGCAGCATAGCGTCGAATGTCGCGCGCTTCATTGATTTTCACGGCATCGGGACGGTTGCGCTGAGGATGACGCGGGTCGATCGTAAAATCTGGATGGTGCCAGTCGATCAGCGAATAGTAGAAGCCGATCTTCAGTCCTTCGGCTCGAAATGCTTCCACGAACGGAAGCAGAAGATCTCGTCCGTAGGGCGTGTTGGTCACCTTGTAGTCGGTCGTTTTGGTATCCCACAGACAGAAACCTTCATGGTGCTTGGAGGTCAGCACGACGTATTTCATGCCTGCGGCGCGGGCACGCCTGGCCCAGTCGCGGGGATCGTAAAGATCCGGATCGAAATGATCGAAATAGTTCTGATAGTCGGCGTCGCTCAGCTCTTCGCGGCTTTTCACCCATTCGTGCCTCGCCGGCAGCGCGTAGAGCCCCCAGTGCACGAAAAGACCGAAGCGGTCATGCACAAACCACGCCTTCTTTGCATCCGGCAAGGTTAAAGCCTGCAGGTTCTGCACATTCATCGAAAACTCCTCCTGTCTGTCTGTCAGGTCGTCTCGCGGACCATGAGCTCCGGCTCGATCACGACCCCGTGCTGCTTATTTTTCGTGACGATGCGGCTGAGTAGAAGCCTTACGGCCGCTTCGCCCATCTCGCGCTTGTGCACGCGCAGGGTGGTCAAGGCCGGAGACATCAGCTCGGCAATCGGTATGTCGTCGAAGCCGACCAGAGCCATTTGCTGCGGTACGGTGATGCCCGCCGCCCGGCAGGCTTTCATGGCGCCGATCGCGTTGAGATCGTTATAGCAGACCAGGGCGTCGAAGCCCGACTTCGCGCCCAACAGCTCTTCTGCCGCGATGCGCCCGCCGGCAACCGTTGGGTCGCAGTAGATTGGCTCGGGCGCCTGGAGACCGTGTTCGGCCAATGTCTTGCCGATGCCGATCAGGCGACATTTACCGCCATAGGAATTGCGAGGACCGGCGATGATTGCAATCTTGCGCCGGCCACGCGCCACGAGGTGGTTGATCGCCTGGGAAGCGCCATGCTCATAGTCGGTCATTATGGTGCCGGCGACATCCTTCGGCGCCTCACGGTTGATAAGCACCGCTGCGCGATGTGGGCTGAGCGCCTTGTGCAGCGCCGCGTCTGGCAGGCGCGCGCTGCACACGATGATTCCATCGACACGATGCATCAGGAACGCATCGATCAACTCAGCCTCGCGCTTGCTGCTTTCCACGACGTTCGACAGCAGCAGATTGTAGCCGGCGGCATTGGCCGCGTCTTCCGCACCGCGGATAATCTCGGGAAAGAACGGGTTGGTAATGTCTGGAACCAGAAATCCAATGGTTCTCGATCGATCGGACCGCAGCCCGCGTGCGAAAGGATTGGGCCGGTAGTTCAGCGCGCTGGCAGCCGAGACAACACGCTCGCTGGTTTCGGCACTGGCGCCGCCATGGCCATTCAGCACCCGTGAAACGGTCATCGGCGACACGCCCGCCGCGCGGGCCACGTCGGCGATGGTGATCTTCGATTCGAAATCCTTTGGCCGGGTCAAATGCTCGTCTCGCAGCAAACTGATGATAACGATATCGCACATATATGAGATAAAAGCCAAGCAAAATGTGGCAGTTGTAGGCGCCAAGAGAATCCGTTTGACAGAAGGTTACGGTAACGATAACGTAAACCAACGACGGAGAAGAACTAGAGGATAACGACAAACGTCTGCGGGTTCACATTGGGAGGAAATGATGAAGCTCGTCCAAGATCTGCAACGGCAAGCCGCTCGTGCTGCCGTTCTCGCACTTGTTGTTGGCGCCGGCTGGGCCGGGGCTGCAGCTGCATTTCAGGAGTCTCCGCAGCTCAAAGCGCTCGTGGATGCGGGAAAATTGCCCCCTGTTGACAAGCGCCTCCCGGCAAAGCCCCTCGTACTCACGCCGCTCCAGTCGGTTGGCAGTTACGGCGGCACCTGGCGCACCGCCACTTTCGGCGGCGGCGACAGCGAGATCGAGCGCTCGATCGGCTATACCCGGCTTGTGCGCTGGAACCCCGAATGGACTGAGGTCATTCCCGATATCGCCGAGAGCTTCGAGGTCAATTCCGACGCCACGGAATACACGTTCACTCTGCGCGAAGGCACCCGCTGGTCGGACGGCGAGCCCTTCAGCGCCGACGACCTGATCTTCTGGGACGAGCATGTCCTGCGCAACAAGGAAATCACGCCCTCGCCCCCGGCATGGCTGACGGCAGGCGGCGAGCCCGTCAAAGTCGAGAAGCTTAGCGACTACAAGGTCGTGTTCAAATTCAAGGCGCCCAACGGCCTGTTCCTGATGAACATGGCCACCATCCGCGGCGCCGATATCCTTGCCGCCTCGCCGGCGCACTACCTCAAGAAATTCCACAAGGATTTCAATCCAGAAGGCATCGCCGCGCTGGTCAAGCAGGCCGGTGCGGCAGACTGGGTGCAGCTCTTCAACAACAAGATCTCGTTCCCGGGTCGCTGGCGTGACGTCGGCCGCCCGGTGCTCGACGCCTGGATGCTGACCGCCCCCTATGTTGGCACATCGCAGGTCGTGGCCGAGCGCAACCCTTACTATGCGAAGGTCGACACCGCTGGCAACCAGCTGCCCTATCTCGACAAGGTCACCATCGACGTGATGGAAGACACCCAGGCGATCATTCTGAAGGCGATCAATGGCGAGATCGACATGCAGAACCGTTTCATCGAGACCACGGACGCCCGCCCGGTCATCGTTCAGAACCAGGAAAAGGGCGGATACAGGCTTTTCATCGCGCGGCCGGCTTGGTCCAACGCCTTGCTTATCACGCTGAACCAGACCCACAAGAACAAGGTGCTGCGCAAGATCTTCTCCGATAAAAACTTTCGCATCGGTCTCAGCCACGCCATCAACCGCGAGGAGCTCAACCAGCTCATCTACGCCGGTCAATCGAAGCCATACCAGGCCGCTCCGCGTGAGGGCAGCGCGCTCTATGACGAACAGATGGCGACCCAGTACCTCGAGTACGACGTCAATCTTGCCAACCGGTATCTCGACAAGGCGGGACTGAGCACTCGCGACGCCGAAGGGTACAGACTCGGGCCGGACGGCAGGCGCGTAACCTTCGCCATAGACGTGCTGACGGGTAGTCCGATCCAAAGTGACGCACTCGAATTGATCCAGCGCTACTGGAGGACGGTCGGCATCGATATGCAGCCGCGACCGACCGAGCGCTCGCTCATCTTCGCCCGTCTTCAGACCAACGAGAACGATGGCATCGGCTGGGTCGGCGGCGGAGGCTACGATTTTCTGGGACTGCTCGATCCCAAATGGTACTTCCCGCATGAATATGAATCGAGCTTCGCTACCGCCTGGGGTCTTTACTACCAGAACCCCAACGATCCGAACGCCGAGGAGCCGAGCGAGGAAGCCAAGAAGCAGATGGATCTGTACCGGAAGGTGCAGCAGAGCGCGACACTTGAGCAGCAGCTCGCGGCCATGAAGGAACTGCTCGCCATTACACGCGACCAATTCTACATCATCGGTACCAACCTCGAACCCGACCGCGTGGGCATCGTCAAGAAGAATATGCGCAACGTGCCCGACGTCATCCCGAGCACCTCTTTCTACATGATCCCCGGGCCGGTGAAGCCCGAGACCTTCTACTACGAAAACTGACCTTCCGAACCGGACGGCGACAGGAAATGTCGCCGCCCTTGTGTCTTGTGGCAGGCGATCTGCCCACAAACACCCGCAAGGAGCGAAGAAATGGCCGGATTCATGATCAGACGCCTGCTCTACATGATCCCGATGATGTTCGTGATTTCGATCGTCACGTTCATCATCATCCAGCTTCCGCCGGGCGATTTCCTGACGGCTTTGACCGCCCGGCTGGCGTCGCAGAACGAAACCATCGATCCCGGGGTGATCGCAGGCCTGCGCGAGCGCTATGGGCTCGATCAGCCCTTGATCGTCCAATACTGGAAGTGGATCAGCGGCATTTTGCTGCGCGGCGATTTCGGGCAGTCCTTCGACTGGAACAAACCGGTCAGCGAGCTTATCTGGTCGCGCCTGAACCTGACGATGGTGGTTTCGCTCATCACGCTGATCTTCGTTTGGGCGGTGGCATTCCCGATCGGCATCTATTCGGCCGTGCGGCAATATTCCGTGGGCGACTACATCGCCACCTTCTTCGGCTTCCTCGGCCTTGCCATTCCAAGCTTCCTGCTGGCGCTGGTGCTGATGTATTTCAGCGCTCACTATTTCGGGCTGAGCATCGGTGGACTGTTCTCACCCGAATACATGAACGCCGCCTGGAGCTGGGGCAAGCTTTGGGATCTCATGAAGCATATGTGGATCCCCGTCATCGTGCTCGGCACCGGCGCGACGGCAGCCCTCATCCGCATCATGCGAGCAAACCTGCTGGACGAGCTCAACAAGCCCTATGTCGACATGGCACGCGCCCGCGGACTCAGCGAGACCAGGCTCCTCTTGAAATATCCGGTGCGCGTGGCGCTCAATCCGTTCGTCTCAACGCTCGGCTGGGTGTTACCGCATCTCGTCTCCGGTGCGGTCGTCGTGTCTATCGTGCTCAGCCTGCCGACAACCGGGCCGCTGCTGCTCAGCGCGCTTTTTGCCCAAGATATGTATCTGGCCGGCAGCATCATTCTGCTCATGAGCATCCTTACCCTCATCGGTACGCTGATCTCCGACCTGCTTCTTGCATGGCTCGATCCGCGGATCCGCAACGGTTAAAGAGGAGGCACCCGCAATGGCCGATCAAACTGTGGCAACGGCCATCCCCCAGATTCGGCCCGCCAAGACCGCAAACGCCTCGGCGGGGCAATGGCGGTTGATCTGGTGGCGCTTTTGCCAACACCGGGTGGCTTTGGCTTCCGGCGCCGTCATAGTGCTGGTCTATCTGATAGCCGCCTTTGCCGAGTTCCTGGCGCCGATGTCGGAGCAGGCCTACGATCCACGCTTCACCTATGCCCCGCCGCAGCGGATCAGGTTTGCGGGTTATGACACCAACGGCACGTTCCACATGCTCTATGTGAACGGCTACTTAGCCAAGGTCGACCCGATCGCGCTCAGCCGCAGCTATGAACCCGATCCGAACACGCTCATCCCTGTGGGTTTCTTCGTCAAGGGGGAGCCCTACCGGTTCTGGGGCCTGTTCGAGACGAACCGCCACTTGATCGGTCCGCTCGAACTGGGCCAGCCTTTTTACCTGTTTGGTGCTGACCGGCTTGGCCGTGACGTGCTCAGCAGAACCATCCATGGAACGCGTATCTCGATGTCGGTGGGCCTTATCGGCGTGACGATCAGTCTGATCCTCGGTATTCTTTTAGGGGGCATATCGGGTCTTTACGGCGGTTGGGTGGATGATGTCATCCAGCGCGGCATCGAGCTTTTGAAGTCGATACCGACCATCCCGCTGTGGATGGGACTGGCGGCGGCCGTTCCGATCAGCACCGACCCGCTCGTTGTCTACCTCTGGATCACTGTCATCCTGTCGCTGATCGGCTGGACTGACATGGCGCGCGTGGTGCGTGGGCGCTTCCTGTCGCTCAAGTCTGAGGATTTCGTTATCGCCGCAGAGCTCGACGGCTGTTCCAAGATGCGCATCATCTGGCGACACATGGTGCCGTCATTCATGAGCCATATCATCGCCTCGGTGACGCTGGCGATCCCCACCATGATCCTGGCCGAGACGGCGCTGTCTTTCCTGGGCATCGGGCTCAGACCGCCGGTGGTGAGCTGGGGTGTACTGCTGCAGGAGGCGCAGAACATCCTCGCTGTCTCCAACGCGCCATGGCTGTTCCTGCCCGGGCTGGCGGTGATCATCACGGTCCTTGCGCTCAACTTCCTTGGGGATGGAATACGCGATGCTGCAGATCCCTATGAGTACTAAACCCATGCCCGCTAAAGAGCCAGACCGGAGCGGGGCACCGGACCTGCTGATCGAGGTCGACAACCTCCACACCCATTTCTTCGGCAATGCGGGATTGGTGCGGGCGGTCGACGGCGTGTCTTTCTCGATCCCGCGCGGCAGGACGGTGTGCGTCGTGGGCGAATCCGGCTCCGGCAAGAGCATTACCGGGCGCTCGATTCTAAACCAGGTTCCGCGCGGCGGGCGCGTTGTGTCCGGCGCAATCCGCTACAGGCCAGACGCCGGAATGCCGCCGGTGGACATTGTCGCTCTCGATCCACGCGGCAAGGAAATGCGGGCGATCCGCGGCGCTCAGATCGCCCTGATCAGCCAGGAGCCGATGGCCGCACTCTCGCCGGTCCACACGATTGGCAATCAGATGATCGAAGTCATTCGCCTGCATCTGAACATGGGCCGACGCGAAGCGAAAGAGCATGCGATCGAGACGCTGGCGCTTGTCGGCATTCCCCGCCCGACGGAGCGTATGGAGAGCTACGCCTTCCAATTTTCCGGCGGCATGCGCCAGCGCGTCTGTATTGCGCTTGCGCTTTCCTGTCGCCCGAAGCTCTTGATCGCCGACGAGCCGACCACGGCACTTGACGTGACGACGCAGGCCAACATCCTCGACCTGCTATCGACGCTGCAGGCCGACTTCAATCTTTCGGTGCTGTTTGTCACCCACGACCTCGGCGTGGTCTCCGAGATCGCCGACGAGGTGGTCGTCATGTATCTGGGCAAGGTCGTCGAGGCCGGCGACGTCGACACCATCTTCCACGCGCCGGCACATCCCTACACTAGGGCGCTCCTGCAATCGGTCCCGCGTATGCATGCCGGTGGAACAAAGCGGCTCCCGACCATCGAGGGCATGGTGCCTTCGCCTTTTGACCGCCCTGAGGGATGCGGCTTCCACCCGCGCTGCGGAATGGCGGTGGCAGGGCTTTGCGATCGAAAGCATCCCGAGCCGGTCACGATTTCCGAAGGCCACGTTGCAAGCTGCCTTCTGCACGGAGAGAAGAGATGACGGCTGAAGCACCCCGGCGACAGAAACCCCTGCTCGAATTGCACGATCTCAAAATGCACTTCCCGCTCCATCGAGGTGCGTTCCGGCGTGTCGTCGGCCACATCAAGGCCGTCGACGGCGTATCTCTCAGCGTCGATAGCGGCGAGACGCTGGGCATCGTCGGCGAATCCGGCTGCGGAAAGTCGACGCTCGCACGCACCATCCTGCGTGTTTACCGCCCGACGGCAGGCGAGATCGCCTATACCGGGCGCAGCGGTGCGCCCATCGATCTTGCCACATTGTCCGGACCGGGGCTGAAAGAGATCCACCGCGATATCCGCGTCGTCTTCCAGGATCCGCAATCGTCGCTTAACCCGCGCATGCGCGTCATCGACATCATCGGCGAGGTGCTGAAGGTGAATGGCATCGCAACGGGCTCGGAACTGGTGGATCGGGTCGCCGAGCTGCTGCGCAGCGTCGGACTTCGCCCCGAATTCATGCGCCGCTATCCGCATGCCTTTTCCGGCGGAGAAAGGCAGCGCATCAGCATCGCCCGCGCGCTGGCGCCCGAACCGCGTCTGGTGATCGCCGACGAGGCCGTCTCGGCTCTGGATGTGAGCGTGCAGGCGCAGACCATCAACCTGTTGCAGGACCTGCAGGAGCGTTTCGGGCTGACCTACCTCTTCGTGGCGCATGACCTTTCGGTCGTTCGTCACATCTCGGACAACGTCGCGGTCATGTATATGGGGAAAGTCGTGGAGAAGGCGCCGACCGACGCCATTTTCGCCAGCCCTCGCCACCCTTATACCGAGGCTCTTCTTTCGGCCGTTCCGATCCCCGATCCAAGGCTGCGCCGCCGTGGCCGCCGCATCCGGCTTGCCGGCGAGGTGGCGGATCCGGCGAACCCTCCTTCAGGCTGTCCTTTCCACCCCCGCTGCCGCTACGTCACAGACTTCTGCAAGAGCCACGTACCGCCACTGCGGCCGATCGAGATGGATGGCCATGCCGTCGCTTGCCATCACGCCGAAACCTTGAAGCTCACCCCCTTCGACGAGCACCCACTTGCGGAGTTGCATTGAATGCCAGAACTCATTTCCCGTAGCGAGATCCGCGCCCGCCCGCTCGTCGACCAATCGTCGGCTACCCTGGAGCTGATTTACTTCGACCTTCTCAAGCTTTCTGTCGGCCGTCAGGAGCGAAGACGGCTGCCGGCGCATGAAAGCCTTTATGTCGTGCTCTCGGGTAGGGTCGACATCGAGGTCGACGGCATTCGCTTCGAAGCGGTCGGCCAACGCGCCGACATCTGGTCAGGTGACGCGGATTCCGTTTATGCGCCCGTCGACGCAGAAGTCGTTGTCACGGCAATAAGCGAGAGTGTCGAGATCGCCGTCGCCGGTGGGATCTGCGAGAGGCGCTATGCAGCTTTCCGCGTCACGCCTCAAGAGGTCGACGCGGTCAATGTCGGCTCCTCGGAGACGCATAGTCAGCGCCGCATAGCCCATCTGCTCGGCCAACGCCAGAACGGGCGCTGTGGTCATCTCCTGGTGAGCGAACTCTACGCCGGCGATGGTTGCTGGTCAGGCTACCCGCCCCACAAGCACGACACCGAGTGCGGCGATGTCGAAAGTCGTCACGAAGAGCTCTACCATTACCGTTTCCTGCCGGAGACCGGTTTCGGTGGACAGATTGTCTATGAGGAGAACGGGCCGGTCGAGACATTCATGACCCGCAGCGGCGATACGTTCCTGCTCGACCGCGGTTATCATCCGACGGTCACGTCGCCCGGACACCGCAGCTACATCTTCACCATCCTCGTCGGCAAGCATCGCCGCGGCCTTATCCAGCGCTTTGACCCGGAGCATGAGCACCTGACCGGGGTCATTCCAGGGATCGACGCCATGCGCGCCAAGTTCAAATAGCCTCTTCGACCAACCAAGGAGATTGCGCGAATGCGCCAGCGCACAAAGATAAACGTTGACGTGAGCAAGCCGGTGCGTCCTTTCAAACGCTTCTGGCGCGGCACGGGCTTTTCTCCGGCAGAACTGCTGCTGGAGCCGGAAATGCGCCAGATGGTCGCCTATCTTGGCGGCGTACCGCATGAAGGCGTCCGCTATTTGCGCGTTCACTATCTGCTCAATCTGCTGACTGCGAGCGGAGGCATTGAAAATCCCAGATACGACTGGTCGCTGCTTGACCGCGCAGTCGACGTGATGGTCGAGCATCGGCTCAAACCGTTCTTCGAGTTGATGGGCAATCCATCCGGCATCTTCACCGACTATGAGAACATCGACCAGGTCAAGGCGTGGCGCGACCTGGTCACGGCGGTGGCGGAACGTTATGCCGGGCGCTATGGCATAGAGGAGCTGCGCAGCTGGTTTTTCGAGACGACCAATGAGGCGGACTCCGGCTGGTGGACCTACGGTGAGCGGGGCTACACAAACTACTATGATGCCTGCGTCGCCGGACTCGACGCCGTCGATCGCGCCTTGCCGATGGGCGGTCCCGGCACGGCGCGCACTCTCTCGCCGATCTTTCGCGCCATCGTTGCGCACTGTGATAAAGGCGTAAGCTGCCTGACCAATGACGGCCCGCCGCGGATCGACTTCATTTCCATCCATGAAAAGGGCGTCAATGGCAGCATCGAGGATCTGACGCCCAACACCAAGGGCATCATCGATCGCACGCTACTCGTCGTCGACTATTTGCGGCAGCATCATCCGCGGCTTGCTGAATTGCCGATCGTCAATGATGAATGCGATCCGCAGCTTGGATGGTCCGACCATCACTCGTGGCACGGAAAGGCCTATTATGCCGCCATCATCGGCAAGATCATCGAGCAGCACGAGCGCTGCATCATCGCGCCCAAGGCGGCCGACTTCACCTTTCTGAGCAACGATCACGCCTTCATCGGCGGCTGGGGGCAGAGAACGATCTTTTCCTATTTCGGGCCCCGCAATTTCCGGCGGGCGCAATGGGAGCACAAGACCGATCTTAGGACGCTGGCAACCGACGTCGACGCTGCCCCGCCTTTCGAGCAGATCAAAAAGCCCGGCCTGACATCGCTCGAACTGCTGGCAACGCTGGGCGACACACTGTGCGAGGCGACGGCGAATCCGAAACTCGATCCGGATATAGACGGACTGGCCATCCTGCCTACAAAACTTGCCGACGGCGGCGCCTCAATCGCGCTGATCCACTCCGTCGACGCAATCACACAGTCCGGACGCACGTCGGTGCGGCTTCAAATCGACGGACTAGAGCCGGGCCGTCACGGCGTTTGCCTGCTGCGCATCGACAATGAGTTTACCAATCCCATGGAAGTGTGGGAGGCGCAGCGGGACGAAAGCAACCCACGCGGTCCGTGGGAGCCGGTCGGCGCGCCGCGCGAGCCAACCGCCGATCAGTTCGCCGAATTGCGGCGAGCCCAGGAGCCTGCGCTTTTGCACCCGATCAGCATCGTCGACGCGCGGGAAGGCCGGATCAGCCTCGACCTTGACGTGCCACTGCCCTCCCTCACGCAGATACTGGTGGTCCCCGACACGGGCGCGGCGCCGTCCGCGCCGACCGGGTTGACGGCGACGCGCTACCGGGGTCTTGGAGAGCGGCAGCAACGGATGCTGTTCTGGGCCGCAGGCGATGCCCGTCCGGGCATTTTCTACGACGTTTTAACCAGCACCGATGGAAAGATCTTCGAGGAGGTCAATCCCGTTCCTCTGATCTCGACGGCCTACTTGCATGTATCGCCGCAATCGGGCGTGCGCTATGCCGTGCGGGCACGCGACGCCTTCGCACGGGAGAGCCCACTCTGCATCATCGCCGACGGCGCCGCGGGTGTTTAGCCGGACATAAAGCGGGCACTGTCCGGGGTGACGGTGCCGATCGCCCCTCAGGGTGATCGCCGATATGGCGACAGCGGTCTGAGGACGGCTTGCGGCGGGCCAGGACAAATACGCCCGGCAACTGCTTCCCTTTCTTTACACGATAGCAATTGCCGCTACAGTCTTGGCGAGCCGCACTGATAGTCAGGCGAGGACAAGAGGAGTTTCATGCCATTGCGATCAAAAACGGGTTTGGCTGGCAGGGCGATGGCATGCCTGCTTCTGGTATCATCGCCGATCGGCATTGCCCGTGCCGACGACGCCAGCGCAACAAAGTCGGATCCGCGATCGCGCGCCAAGGAAATCATCGCTCGGCTTCTGGACGACAGGAGTGATTTTCGCGATCGAAGGCTGCGCTTCGAGGAGGCGATGAGGGCCACGCCTGAGCCAACCCGGGTGCAGATACGCCAGGTCGATGCCGACGGCGTTGACGGCGAGTTGATCTGGCCCGCTCGCCTCCACCACCCGCTTGGCAAGCGGGCGATCCTCTATCTCCACGGTGGAGGTTTTTATGGCGGCTCCATGCGCAGTCATCGCAACATCGCCGCGTCGTTCGCGAAGGCCTCGTCTGCCGATGTGCTGTTGATCGAATATCGGCTTTTGCCTCAATACCGCTTTCCGAGGCAGGTCGACGATGCCGTCACCGCGTTTCGATGGCTGCTTGAATCCGGCTACGAGGCGGCAAACATCGTGGTGATCGGAGATTCCGTCGGCGGAACCTTGGCGCTTCAAATGTCCCTTCGCCAGATCGCCACGAATGGCGAGAAACCCGCTGCCGTGATCGCTATCAGCCCGATTGCCGATTTCGAGGGTGAGGGGGTTGCGGCGCATGGCGAAGACGAGGTTTCCGTCAGCCGCGAATGGCTGCAGCAGGTGGGGAAGGAATATGCGGGGAAGGGGAGTTCCTCGCTTCAAACCGTGTCGCCGATAAACAGCGATTATTCAGGTTTTCCTCCGATCCTGCTGCAGGTCGGGGACAAGGAGACTTTGCGGGGGGATGTTCAGCGTCTTTTCGAAAAGCTGAAGGCTGCCAATGTCGATGTGCGGCTCGACGTCGTGCCGGGCCTTTTCCATGGGGCCTCGTTGTTTCCGTTCTGGCTCGACGAAGCCAGGAGATCCAACCAGAATGCGGCGGAATTTGCCATGGCTCATTTCGCCGATGGACCACCGCAATGAAACCGAGTTGGCAATGCTCCGACAGCCGGTATTCGCCTTCGTCCGCCAAGCTGTCCGGGTCCTAGATTGCAAACGCCTCTTTCAATCCGAAGCTTTTGCGTTCGCGCAGATCCAGATCGGCTTCGATATGGGAAATATGGTGCACCATCAGGCGGCAGGCGGTATCGAGATCGCCGTGTTCAATAGCCGCAACGATATCGCCATGCTCTGTGTGGCCGCAGCTTGATACGGTCGACTGACCGTAGAGCGCGATGACAAGCGAAGAGCGGGCAACGAGCTCTTCCATGAAGCGCTGCATGATGGCATTGCCGGAAATCTGTGCGAGCATTAAGTGAAAATCGCCGGAGGCCTTGATTTCCGCGCGTCGCGCTGTTTGGCCGCGCTCGCTCATCAGACGGCCCTCCTCCAATAGAAGCTGCCTCAGATGCTGGATGTGCGAAGGCGTAATGCGCGCGGCCGCTTCGCGCAGGATTCCGGGCTCCACGAGCCGGCGGGCAGCGAAAATCTGACGGGCCTCGTCCGGGGACGGATAGGCGACGAAGGCGCCACGGTTCTTCTCCACGCTGACGAGGCCCTCATAGGACAGGGCCTGGAGCGCGGCGCGGGCAAGCGTGCGGCTGACGTTGAAGAGATTTCCGACATCGCCTTCGGAAAGTTTCGTACCGGGAGAAAGGCGCCGCTCGACGATCGCATCGCGGATCGCATCGCGAATTTGCTGCGTGCTTGTCTCGGCTGAATCATCTGCCGAAAGAACTGCGTCAGAGGTGGACTTCATGAAAACGGATACCTGATTATCGCCTCAATGATAGACAGCTTCGGAAGAAAAGTTAAACGGAATTTGCGAGCAAAATGCCGATCAAATTGTATACGATTATCTGCATAAATTGCAGACAAAAGCCTATTTCCTGTGCAGGTCGGTAAAGGACGCAATTGGGGCGGGCCTTGGATCTTCCAAAAAAGCCCAGTGATTCATGGGGGTTTGGCGCCGGCGACGAAACTGGCACGGCGGATGCATTGATCTTCTCGAACAGGGGAAGACATGATGTCGAAAGCGGCGGAAATCGATATAGCATCCGTTTCGAAGGTTTATGGCGCGACAACTGCGGTCCACGCCATCAGCTTGAAGATTCCTGCCGGATCCTATTGCTGCTTCCTCGGCCCATCGGGCTGCGGCAAGACCTCGACGCTGCGCATGATCGCCGGCCATGAAAGCATCTCGTCGGGCGATATCCGCCTCGGCAATACGGTTGTCACCGACTTTCCTCCCGCCAAGCGCGGCACGGCGATGATGTTCCAGTCTTATGCGCTCTTTCCGCATCTGGACCTCATCGACAATGTCGCCTTCAGCCTGAAGATGAAGCGGGTCGGCAAGGACGAGCGCCGGGCCAAGGCGCTGGAGATGCTGAAGCTGATGCAGATGGAAGCTTACGCGACCAGGCGTCCGGCGCAGCTTTCGGGCGGCCAGCAGCAGCGCGTGGCGCTGGCGCGCGCGCTGATCACCGACCCGGAAGCGCTGCTGCTTGACGAGCCTTTGTCGGCCCTCGACCCGTTCCTGAAGATCCGAATGCGCGCGGAGCTCAAGAAGCTTCAAAAGACGCTTGGCATCACCTTCGTCCATGTGACGCACAGCCAGGAAGAGGCGATGGCGCTTGCCGACATGATTGTCGTCATGAATGACGGCAAGATCGAACAGGCCGCAGCACCGCGCCAGGTCTTCGAGCGCCCGGCCACGGCTTTCGTCGCCCGTTTCATGGGCGATCACAACGTTCTATCCGGTCGCGTCGTCTCTGCCGAAGGCGGCGTGATCACCCTCAAGGTGCCGGAAGGCCAGACATTTTCCGTGCGTGGTGAGGGCAGGAAGGCGGGCGAGCCAATCGATATCGGCATCCGCACCGATCGCGTCCGCCTCGAAGCGCCGGCGGAAAAGACGCTCGGCTTCCACGGCGTGGTTTCCAACATCGAATATCGCGGCGCTTCGGTGAAGATCACCGCAATCGGCGCGGGCAGTGACGACTTCACGGTCATCGCGAGCGACGGCGATTACTTCGCCAAACCCGTATCGATCGGCGATGCGGTGTCTTTGAGTTGGACCCTGGAGGATGCCGTCCTCCTTGGCCGTCCATGAATTTCGCAATCAAAAAAGGGGAACTGACATGACGACTGAAACGAAGACAACCAAGGCTGAGAAGGGCATTTCCCGCCGTTCGCTTTTGAAGACGGGCGCTGCCGCCATCGGCGCAGCCGCCGGCTCGGGGCTGATCACCGGCTTTCCGACGATTTGGGCGCAGTCCAGCATCACGCTTCGCCAGTTCGGCACGGGCGTGTCAAACATCAATGCGATCGCCGAACAGTGCAAGAAGGACCTCGGCATCACGCTTGAGATGACGGCAACGGACTCGGACGCTGCTGCCCAGCGTGCCGTCACCCAGCCGGACAGCTATGACATCGCCGACATCGAATATTGGATTGCCAAGAAAGTCTTTCCGACCGGCGTCCTCCAGCCGATGGATACGTCGAAGCTCAAATATTTCGACAAGATCGTGCCGCTCTTCATCAACGGCAAGATGAAGCCGGACAGCGTCATTGCGCAGGGTACTGCACCGCATACGGTCGGCTTCGTCGAGGGCGCCGATTCCAAGACCTTCGCCAAGGAGCCGACGAAGTGGATGACGATGGTTCCGACCATTTACAACGCCGACACGCTTGGCATCCGTCCGGATCTCGTCGGCCGCGAGATCACCACTTGGGCCGACATCATGGATCCGAAGTTCAAGGGCAAGACCTCGATCCTGAACATTCCCTCGATCGGCATCATGGATGCCGCGATGATCATGGAAGCCATGGGCAACATCAAATATGCCGACAAGGGCAACATGACCAAGGAAGAGATCGACAAGACGATTGAATTCCTGATCAAGGCAAAGAGCGAAGGCCAGTTCCGCGCCTTCTGGAAGAGCTTCGACGAGTCGGTCAACCTGATGGCGTCGGGCGAGGTCGTCATCCAGTCCATGTGGTCGCCGGCCGTTGCCGCTGTCCGTTCCAAGGGTATTGCCTGCAAGTACCAGCCGCTCAAGGAAGGCTACCGCGCATGGGGCGGCGGTCTCGGCCTTGCCTCGCACCTCAAGGGCGCTCAGCTCGACGCCGCCTACGAGTACATCAACTGGTACACGTCCGGCTGGGTCGGCGGCTACCTCAACCGCCAGGGCTACTACTCTGCCTGCATGGAAACCGCCAAGGGCTTCATGTCGGCCGACGAATGGGGCTACTGGATCGAGGGCAAGCCGGCGCAGGGCGATATTCTCTCGCCGGAAGGCAAGGTCATGGAGAAGGCCGGCGCCGTCCGCGATGGCGGCTCCTTCGAGGCCCGCATGGGCGCTGTTGCCTGCTGGAACTCGGTCATGGACGAAGACCGCTACATGGTCCGCCGCTGGAACGAGTTCATCGCCGCATAAGATGTTCGCCGCGTTCGTCTCCTCAACCCTCCCGACACAAGGAGGGGACCCGGAGCGGTCGCGGCAGAAACTCCCTCCTTCTGCGGGAGGGCTGGGGAGGGGTCTTTCGGATCCCTTCCATTTTGGTTTCCGCGAATGTCTAAGAGGACAGAAGATGGCAACGATCGCTTCCGCACAACCCGGTGAGAAGGCTGAGCGCGTTCGAAGTGGCGGCTTTCGCCTGCCGCTGGCTGCGATTTCCTATTTCCAGGCCCTGCCGCTCGTTCTGATCCTCGGTTTCTTCTTCCTGCTGCCGATCGCGATGATCGCGGTCGTGAGCTTCTGGGATTACGACTTTGCGGGGCTCTATCCCGCCTTCCTCACCATGAATTATACCGAGACGCTCGGTTCATGGGTCACCTGGAAGATCTACCTTAACACGCTCAAATTCACCGTCATCGTCTGGGCGCTGACGCTCCTCATCGGCTTTTGGGTCGCCTATTTCCTGGCTTTCCATATCCGCAAGACCTCGACGCAGATGATCCTCTTCCTTGTCTGCACCGTCCCCTTCATGACGTCGAACATCATCCGCATGATCTCGTGGATTCCGGTGCTCGGCCGCAATGGGCTCGTCAATACGACGCTGATTGAGATGGGCCTCATTCCGCAGCCGATTGAGTGGCTGCTCTATTCCGATTTCGCCGTCGTACTCGCCATGGTGCACCTTTATACGCTCTTCATGGTGACGCCGATCTTCAACACGCTGATGCGCATCGACCGCTCGCTCTTCGAGGCGGCGCGCGATGCCGGTGCCGGTGGCTGGCAAATCCTCTGGAACGTGGTCATCCCGCTTGCAAAACCCGGTATGGCGATCGGTACGATCTTCGTCGTGACGCTGGTGATGGCGGATTTTTCCACCGTGCAGGTCATGTCCGGCGGCCAGAGCGCTTCGGTCGCATTGATGATGAAAAACCAGATGTCGCTGCTGCAGTATCCGGCGGCTGCCGCCAATGCTGTCGTGCTTCTGGTCGTCGTGCTCTTGATGGTCGCCGCCATTCTGCGCGTCGTCGACATCCGCAAGGAGCTTTGAGATGAACCATGAAAAGCGAACCGTCGAATTCTACGTGCTCGCGGCCTTTTTTGCCGTCTTCGTGGTCTTTCTCTACGGCCCGCTCTCGGCGGTCCTGATCCTGTCGTTCCAGGGGCCGGACGGTGGCCTGACCTTCCCGCTGAACGGGGTTTCGGTTCACTGGTTCTTCAACCTTTTCGAAAAGCAGGCCGTCGGCGATTTCGGCGCATCCTTCAAACGGTCCTTTTCGCTCGGCTTGATGGTGATGATCGTCACCGTCGTCGTCTCGCTGCTCGCAGGTCTGGCCTTCCGCCGGAAATTCCGGGGCTCGACGGCACTGTTTTATGCGACCGTTGCGAGCCTCGTTGTTCCCTCGATCATCATTTCGCTCGGCATCGGCGTCGTCTTCCAGCAGGGCGGTCTGAAGCCTGCCTGGTATTCCTCGGCTTTCGGCGCGCACCTCACCTGGACGCTGCCGTTCGGCGTGCTGATCATGTTTGCCGTCTTCAACCGGTTCTCGCCGGCCTATGAGGAAGCGGCGCGCGATCTCGGCGCAAGCTCATGGCAGACCTTCCGGCACGTTGTCTTGCCGATGATCCTGCCGAGCCTAATCGGCGTCGGCCTTTTCGGCTTCACGCTCTCCTATGACGAATTCGCCCGCACGCTGATGACGTCGGGCACCTACAACACGCTGCCGCTCGAAATCTACGGCATGACGACGAACGTCACGACGCCCGTGCTTTATGCGCTCGGAACCGTGACGACCCTCTTCTCCTTTACCATTATCCTCGTCGCGCTCGGCATCATGATGATGCTCAGCCGGCGGCAGGCAAAGATCAAATGACATGCGCATATTGCTGGTAAACCCCAATACGACGGCCTCGATGACGGAAAAGGCTGCTATCGCCGCACGCGCCGTCGCCGCAACAGGGACGGACATCATCGCTGCCACGTCCCGTATGGGACCGGTTTCGATCGAAGGCCACTATGACGGGGCGCTGGCAATCCCGGGACTGCTGATGGAGCTGAAGGAGCGCCAGGAGGCTGGCTATGACGCGGCGGTCGTCGCCTGCTTCGACGACACCGGCCTTGATGCGGCGCGCGCCTTTGCCAATGTGCCGGTGCTCGGCCTTTGCGAATCTGCGGTGGCGACGGCCGGCTTCCTGGCGCAACGCTTCACGGTCGTTACCACGCTGGAGCGCTCCCGCGTGCTCATCGACAATCTTGTCCGCCGCTACGGCATGGGCGGTCGGGCGAAGGTAAGGGCATCCGACATCCCCGTGCTCGAACTCGAAAACGAGGCCTCCGGTGCCATCGGGAAGCTTCGGGCTGAGATCGAAAAGGCACTTTCGGAAGATGGTGCGGAAGCAATCGTGCTCGGCTGTGCGGGCATGACCGATCTCGCGCGCGATTTGCAGGAGATCTATGGTGTTCCGGTCGTCGATGGCGTTGCTGCGGCCGTGAAGCAGGCCGAAGCGCTGGTGTCGCTCGGACTTTCGACCAGCAAGCGCGGCTCCTATGCCTCGCCGCTTCCCAAGGCCTTCACGGGCGCGATGAGCAGATTTGCCCCAATGCGGACAGCAAGCTGATATGAGCATCTCCTTCGACTTTGCGACACTGAGCGAACGCGAGCGCTACAAGCTGATGATCGGCACGATCATTCCGCGTCCGATCGCGCTGGTGACGACGGTGGACGAGGAGGGCCGCATCAATGCCGCACCCTTTTCCTTCTTCAACTGCCTCTCGGCCGACCCGCCGATCCTGGCGCTGGGCGTCGAGAACCATCCGGACATGTCGTTTAAGGATACCGCCCACAATATCCGCATGACCGAGGTTTTCACCGTCAATATCGTTTCCTTTTCAATCGCCGAGGCGATGCATGTCTGCGGCGCGAAGTATCCGCGCGGTGTCGATGAACTGAAGGAGGCGGGTCTGACCGCCATGCCCGGAGAAAAGGTCGGTTCGCCCTGGATTGCCGAGGCTCCTGCCGCCTTCGAATGCCGCAGGCATGTGACGCTGGAGCTTGGCAAGTCGCGCCAGGTTATCCTCGGTGAAATCGTCTTTGCGCATTATCGCGACGGTGTTGTCGATCCGGAGCGCTTTCACGTTGACCCAGCAGCAGTCGATGCGATCGCCCGCCTTGGCGGCGACATCTGCTCCACCGTCCGCGACCGCTTCGAGATGCTGACGCCGAAGTTGTAGATCGGCGGTCATCTGCCAGAAGCAAGCCTGCTCGTATCTCAAGACCCTGGCGGCAATTTTCTGGACAGCGACCCTTGGGGAGAGAAGCAGAAGGCAAGCGCGACCATTGCCTATGACGGCCGGTTCGACGGCTGTTTTATGTCGGCCGGCGAACGGTGTGCCGTCATTCGCATCTTTCGCCTTCGTCACGAAGAAAGCTTTGCGCTCGCAAGCGGGACGCCAGGCACCGCGCCGATGGAGGGCTGAACACAGCTGCTCAGATCGTCACCTGGATCCCGAGTTCGACGACACGCCCGGTCGGGAGCCGGAAATACTCAGTTGCGTTGCTGGCATTGTGCGCGAGTGCGATAAACACCCGATCCTGCCACAGCGGCATGCCGCCCTTTTCGGACGGCAAGATCGTCCTGCGCGACAGGAAAAAGGTCGTCGACATGATATCGAATTTGAGGCCGAGCTTGCGCGCCAGGATAAGGGCGCGGGGAATGTTGGGGGTCTCCATATAGCCAAAGGTGATGACGATGCGGCTGAACAGGGGATGCAGGCTCTCAAGGAAGATTTTCTCGTCATCGGCGACATAAGGTGACGGGGACGTCAGAACGCTGAGGATGATATTGTGCTCATGCAGCACCTTGTAGTGCTTCATGCTATGCAAGAGAGCAGTAGGCGCGCCTTCGACGTCACTTGTCAGAAACACTGCAGTTCCCGGCACGGTTGATGGCTTTTTCCTTGTCAGATTGTCGATGATCATCGTGAGGGGGACCTCGTCCGCCCTCGTCCTAATTGTCAGCAAGCGACGTCCGGAAATCCAGGTTTGCATCAAAAACGCGGCGGTGAGGGCCACGACGACGGGAACCCAGCCGCCTTGTCCGAACTTTGCGACGTTGGCGATGAAGAAGCTGGTGTCGATCAAGATCAGCGGAGCGATTACGATCAATGCAAGCGTCCGTCGCCATCTCCAGACGCGTCGCGCGACGACGAAAAGTAAAATACCGGTAATGAGCATCTCACCGGTGACGGCGATCCCGTAGGCGGCGGAAAGACCGCTGGAATTTCGAAACGTGGTCACCAAGGCGATGACGGCGACAAACAACAATGTGTTGACCTGGGGCATGTAGATTTGTCCGGCCTGAGTTTCCGACGTATGGCGGATGCTGAAGCGCGGCAGAAGATTGAGATGCATCGCTTGGCGGATAAGAGAATATGCCCCGGAAATGACCGCTTGGCTGGCAATGACGGTTGCAGCGGTAGCGAGAACGACCACAGGAAATTGCGCCCATTCGGGCTGCATCGCAAAAAAGGGATGTTCGATGTCCTCAGGATGGCCGAGGACATATGCGCCCTGACCGAAATAATTCAAAAGCAGGCTTGGAAACACCAGCGCGAACCAGGCAAAGACGATCGGCTTGCGCCCGAAATGCCCAAGATCCACGTAGAGCGCCTCGGCGCCGGTTACCGCCAGGAACGCTGCGCCCAGAACCGGCACTGAAATTCCAGTATGCGTGCCGAGAAATTGTATGGCGTGAAGCGGATTGATGGCCGAGAGGATCAAGGGCTGTTCAAGGATGTGCGCAAGGCCGGAGACGCCGAGTGTCAAAAACCATAATGCGGTGACGGGACCGAATACCGATGCGACACCGCCCGTCCCGAACCGTTGAACGAGAAACAGTGCCGTTATGATGGCAACCGTGGTCGGAACGACCCAGTGCGAAAGCTGCGGGGCGACCACCTCGAGGCCTTCGACCGCCGACAATACCGATATCGCAGGAGTGATGATGGCATCGCCCAGAAACAGCGACGCGCCGGCAATGCCAAGAACAAGGACCCAAACCGGCCTGCCTTCAAGGCTCTCTCGGGCAAGCGACATCAGTGAAAGCGTGCCGCCTTCTCCTTTGTTATCGGCTTTCAAGACGAAGCCGACGTATTTGATGGCGACGATGGAGGTCAATGCCCAGACGATCAGGGAAAGCAAACCGAGAATCTGCTTGCCATCGACTATTCCGGACATCTGACCGGAGACTCTCAGGGCTTCGCGGAATGCATAAATCGGGCTTGTGCCGATATCGCCGTAGACGACGCCGAGGGCCCCGAGCACGAGGAGGGGGAAATTCGCCGGTCCCCGGTGATCGTTTTCGGCTTGGGGTCCGTTCCCGGGTCGCTTCGTCGAGGTCAAGGTTGTTTCCTGGTTGACGATCGCTGTTCAACAGCCGGCGACGATCTGCCGTCCAGCCGCCAAAGAAGTCCCCGAAGAGGAAACGATGCGAACGTGCAAAGAGATCCTTGCCTCGGATCGTCCTGGTGACGGTTCCTCTCGATCGGATGCCCATAATCGCAGTTTCTGCGGTCAATGTCACGCCAGAGCAGCGATCCTTCAAGTGGATCACGGCCGGTCGGATGCGAAGCTGAAATGCGCAGCTGGCCAGGGCGAAAATACGTTCGCCAACCGCACACACTCAACATATGAAACCGATTTTTTGATACAAAACAAAATACTTGAAATAAAAAACTTCCAAGTCTAGCTTGCGGAAAAATCAAATTCAATAAACGAGGAACATTCATGCGGGCAAAAGCCACCCTCAACCGGGAATTCACGATCTCGACCGTCGACAAGCGGGTCTATGGCTCCTTCCTTGAGCACATGGGCCGCGCCGTTTACACCGGCATCTACGAACCGGGCCATGCCAAGGCGGACAAGGACGGCTTTCGAACCGATGTTCTTGATATGGTGCGCGATCTCGACATGCCGATCGTGCGCTATCCGGGTGGCAATTTCGTCTCGGCCTATCATTGGGAAGACGGTATCGGCCCGCGGGACCAGCGTCCGACAAGGCTTGATCTCGCGTGGCGAACACGTGAAGCGAACCAAGTGGGCATCAACGAATTCGCCGACTGGTCGAAGCTTGCCAACACCGAGATGATGCTCGCCATGAACCTCGGCTCGCGCGGACTGAACGATGCCCGCAACTTCCTCGAATATTGCAATCATCCGGGCGGAACCTACTGGAGCGACCTTCGTGCCAAGCACGGCTACAAGGACCCGCACAATGTCCGTATCTGGTGCCTCGGAAACGAGATGGACGGTCCCTGGCAGGTTGGCCACAAGAGTGCTGCCGAGTACGGCCACCTCGCCAACGAGGTCAGCAAGGCCTTCAAATATTTCGACAAGACCTTGGAGACGGTTGTCTGCGGCTCGTCCAACGACAAGATGAAGAGTTATCCCGAATGGGAGGCGACGGTTCTCGATGCGAGCTATGACAGTGTCGACTACATTTCGTTGCACAAGTACTTCGGCAACGAAGAAAACGACACGCTGAACTATTATGCCAAGGCGATCGAGCTCGATCGCTATATCGTCACCATCGGCGGCGTCATCGACTACATCAAGGCGAAGAAGCGGTCGAAGCGCGATGTGAAGATCTGCTTCGACGAATGGAACGTCTGGTATCACGACCGCAAGGAAGACGGCGAGCGGATCGCGAGCTGGGATTGGCCGGAAGCGCCGCCGCTCCTCGAAGAGCTCTATAATCTCGAGGATGCGATTTTCGTCGCTTCGCTGATCAATGTGTTCATCCGCCGCTCTGACCGGGTCAAGATCGCCTGCATGGCGCAGCTCGTCAACGTGATTGCGCCGATCCTCACCAAGACCGGCGGTCCGGCATGGCGCCAGTCGATTTATTATCCGCTGCAATTTGCCTCGAAATACGGTCGCGGCACGGCGCTGTCGGTGTCGTCATCCGGCCCGACTTACGACTGCGAGGTCGCGCAGGACGTGCCCTATCTCGATCTGTCGGCGGTGCTGCACGACGATGGCAAGACCATAGCGCTCTTTGCAATCAACCGCAGCCTTGACGAGGCGTTGGACTTCAGCGTCGACCTGCAAGGCTTCAAGGATCTCAAGATCGTGCAGCATCACGTCATGACAGGCGAGGATCTGAAAGCCAGGAACTCGGTCGAGAACCAGGAGCGCATCGTCCCAAAGGCGGGCGCGGGTCTTTCCATCACCGACGAGGGTGCGCTCATCGGGGCCCTGCCGGCAAAATCCTATCATTTCATACTGCTGTCTGTCGCCTCGGCGTGAACTGATTGCCAACGGGGCGGCGGAGGAGCCGCCCCGTTGAAAACGACAATCGGGAGGATGCATGTCTGGTATCAAGCTGACGAATGTCAGCAAGTCGTTCGGCTCGTTCAAGGTCATTCATGGCGTCGATATCGAGATCGAACAGGGTGAGTTCGCGGTTTTTGTCGGTCCCTCGGGCTGTGGAAAGTCGACGTTGCTCAGAATGATTGCAGGGCTGGAGGAGACGAGCGGCGGGGAAATCCGCATCGAAAACGACGATGTGACGCACAGGGAAGCCTCCAAGCGCGGCGTGGCGATGGTCTTCCAGTCCTATGCGCTCTATCCGCATCTGACCGTTTTCGAAAACATGGCGTTCAGCCTGTCGATCGCACGTCGGCCGAAAGCGGAGATCCAGCAGAAGGTCAAGGCGGCGGCCGACATTCTGCGTCTCGGTGACTATCTGGATCACAAGCCAAGCCAGCTTTCCGGCGGCCAGCGCCAGCGCGTGGCGATCGGCCGGGCGATCGTGCGCGAGCCGCGCGTCTTCCTTTTTGATGAGCCGCTGTCCAACCTTGACGCCGAACTGCGCGTAAAGATGCGCATGGAGATCGCCCGGCTGCACCGGCAGATCGGCGCGACCATGGTCTATGTCACGCATGACCAGGTGGAGGCGATGACGCTTGCCGACAAGATCGTCGTCCTGAGAGGAGGCGTCGTCCAGCAGGTTGGCGCGCCGCTCGAGCTCTATCGCGATCCGCAAAACATGTTCGTCGCAGGCTTCATCGGCTCGCCGGGCATGAACTTTCTGAAGGCAAAAGTCGTAAAGGCGGGGCAAGGCTTCTTGCGCGTCGAGCTTGAAGACGCGCCCGGCCACTCGTTCGATCTGCCGACGCGTACGGGTGTTGCTGCCGGCGCCTCCGTCCATGTCGGCGTCCGTCCGGAGCATATCGGGCTCGGGGCGAGCGAAGGCACTGTGACGCTTCCGGCCGTGGCCGAGTTCACCGAGGAGCTCGGCGGCACCGGCTACCTGCACATTTTGACTGCGAGTGGCGCGGAAATGACGGTCGAGTGCCGCGACAGCCGTCCGCAGCCTAAGGAAAAGATCAACCTCTCTTTGAGGGTCCCCGAAATGCTGGCCTTCGACAGCGAAGGCAGGAGGCTCAGCTGATAGCCGCAATTCGGGCGTCAAAGCCCGGATTTCGGAAGTGAATGCAGGATGAGGATGCAGGCCTTGGAGGAGGTCTGCAGCCAACACCGTTTCGTATCGCGGGATGGTCGCAACCCATGAATTTATCGAGGAGGAACCGACGTGAAAAAACTATTGAAACTGGCCGTTTCGGCGGCAATCGCATTGCTGCCCTCGGCAGCGGCATTCGCACAGACGGACATTACCTGGTGGGATTTCTTAAGCGGAGGTGACGGTATCCGCATGAAGGCGCTCATCAAGGAGTTCAACGACACCCACCCGGACATCAAGATCAACGCGACGACGCTTGAATGGGGCGTTCCCTTCTATACGAAGGTGCAGACGTCGGCAGCCGTCGGCCAGCAGCCCGACATCATGACCTATCATATGTCGCGTTATCCGCTCGCCGTCCCGACCGGGATCTTGCGGCCATTCTCGGATGAAGAGCTCGCTTCTGCCGGAATCAAGAAGGAAAACTACGTCGATGCGGCCTGGAAACAGGCGACTTTTGACAACAAGGTCTATGGCATTCCCTTCGACGTTCATTCGATCGTCCTTTACTACAACAAGACCATTTTGAAAGAGGCCGGGTTGCTGGGCGACGACGGTCTGCCCAAGGGTCTCGACGGGCTCGACAATTTCAATGCCGCGCTCGAGAAGATCAAGGCAACCGGCAAGGTCGAGTATCCGTTGTCGCTGCACACCGACGAAGGCGGATCGATGTGGCGCGTCTTTTATACCCTGCTTTCACAGCAGGGCGCAAAGTTCATCGACGCAGACGAGATCCTGCCGGGCGATGCCGGCGTCAAGGCGCTGCAGACCATGGCGAACTGGGTTTCCACCGGCTATTCGCCGAAACTGATTTCCTATGAAGCCTCGATTGCGCTTTTCACCTCCGGCAAGGCCGCCATGCACATCAACGGCGTCTGGGAGGTGCCGACCATGGTCGACCTGCAGAAGAACGGCAATCTCGGTTTTGAATGGGGTGCCATCGAAATCCCCAACCTGATGGGTACGCAGGCGACCTGGGCGGACTCGCACTCCTTCGCGATCCCGAACAGCGATGCCAAGCCGATCGCTCCGGAGAAGGTGAAGATCGTACTCGAGATCATCAACTGGATGAACGAGCATAGCATCTCCTGGGCGAGTGCGGGTCACATTCCGGCCTATAAGCCCGTGACCGACAGCAAGGAATTCAAGGAAATGCAGCCGAACGCGACCTATGCGAAGCTCGCAGACACGGCTGCCTTCGATCCGGTCTCCAAACTCGCAGGCGTCGCAGGCCCGATCTATGAGGCGACGCAGAACTTCGTGGTTCCGGCATTGAACGGGCAGCTCGAACCGGAAGACGCGATCGAGCAGATGCGCGAAGAACTGAAGAGCCAGATGTGAAAATTCGCCGGCCGGAGCGACGCTCCGGCCGGCGTTTGCGCTTGAAGGAGATGCTTAGTGTTCAGCAGTGAAAGACGAGGCAAGACGCTGACGGCGATCATCATGATCGCGCCGTTTCTGACCGCCTATCTGGTCGTGTTCGCCTACCCGGTCTACAAGATGTTTGCCTTGAGCTTCACCGACGCGCCGTTGATCGGCGCCGGGCAATGGGTTGGTTTCGGCAACTATGTGAAGCTTTTCGGCCAGAAGCTCTTCTATACGTCCGTGTCGAACACCGGCTATTTCGTCTTGTTGACCGTCATTCCGAACACGCTGATCGGCCTTGGTCTGGCGCTGATGGTCGTGCGGCTGAAGGGGTGGCTGCAGAGCCTGATACTCGTGCTTTTCTTCATCCCCTATATTCTGCCGGTTTCTGTCGTGACCCAGATATGGCAATGGGTGCTCGACCAGCAGTTCGGCATCGCGCAGTACATCATCGAATTCTTCACCGGCAAGCGCATCAGTGTTTTCCGTGATCCCGTCTGGGCCATGCCGATGGTGGCCCTCGTCACGGTCTGGTGGACGAACGGCTTCAACCTTTTGCTTTTCATCGCCGGACTGCGCAATATTCCGCAGGATTATTATGAGGCTGCGATGCTCGACGGTGCGACGCGCCTCCAGTGCTTCCGTCGCATCACCTGGCCGCTGATCTGGCCGGTCACGGCGCTTGTTCTCACGCTCCAGCTTATCCTGCAGCTGAAGATTTTCGACCAGGTCTATTTGATGACCGAAGGCGGACCCTTCAACTCGACCTATGTGCTGCTGCAGCTTGTTTACCGCGAGGCCTTCCGCCTCAATCATGGTGGTGTCGGCTCGGCGGTGGCCGTGATGCTCTTTTTGATCATCGTCGTCGTTTCCGTGCTGCAATACCAGCTTCTGCGCGTAAGGGAGCGCTGAGACATGCCCGGCAAGAGTATCGGCAACGCGCTTCTTCTCGTCCTTACCCTGTGCATCGCCTGCATGTGGGCATTCCCGATCTATTGGGCGATCGTCACATCGATCAAACCGGAGCAGGAGGTGGTATCGAAAACCACCTTCATTCCGGACGTCTTCAACTTTTCGGCCTATTACTTCGCGCTTTTCAATACCAATCTCGCCACCTGGTACATGAATTCGATCGTGACCTCGGTCACCGTCACGATCGTCGTAATCCTGATCAGCGTGATGTGCGCCTACGCGCTGTCGCAGATCGTCTTTCCGGGCCGCAAACTGCTCTATGGCATCATCCTCGCGAGCTTCATGGTGCCGTCGCAGGCTCTTGTGGTCTCGCAGTTCGTGCTCATGCACCGGCTCGGCCTGATCAATACCTGGGGTGGCATCATCCTGCCGCAACTGATCGTTCCGGTGGTCGTCATCGTCTACAAGCAGTTCTTCGATTCCGTTCCAAAGGAATTGCGCGAAGCGGCAAAGCTCGACGGCTGCGGGGAGTTCCAGATCCTCTTCAAGCTCTATCTGCCGCTGAACTGGGGAATTACCACGGCACTTGCGATCATTACCTACATCATGGCCTGGAACGCCTTCCTGTGGCCCTTCCTAGTCACGAGCTCGGAGGACATGATGACGGTTACCGTCGGCATTACCCAGATCAGCGATGCCTTCGGCGTCAAATATGCCCGTGACATGGCCGTCGCGATCCTCGCCGCCATGCCCGTCGCAGTTGCCTATCTGCTCTTCCAGAAGCGCGTGACGCAGGCGCTGATGCTCTCTTCCGGCATCAAGGGGTAGACGAATGAAGAACACCTTTCGGGCCGAGGTGAGAAGGCCCAGCCGGTCCGCGGCAGCTCTCCCGAGGCGCGGGCCGGCACACATAGAAAAGGCGGCGACACCGGCAACCCTGCATGGTATCAGCGAAGTACAGCCGAGAAAGACTGGAGAACCAGTAGTAGCGCATGGAGACTAAGCTTCTAACCGTCGATCCGATGAAGGATGCCGAAGTCGTACAGGCCCTCGGTTCAACGACGCGTATCGAAATCCTCAACCTGCTGCGCCAGCAAGGCCCCTTGAATGTGAACGACATCGCCGGTCACATGGGCTTGCCGCAATCGACGGCAGCGACCAACTTGAAGGCGCTGGAACAGGCAGGGCTGATACAGACGCAGACGATGAAGGCGACGAAGGGTAATCAGAAGGTCTGCTCCTGCATTTACGACGAAATTCTGATCCGCTTCGGCGCCAGTGGCACAAAGTCTGCCGAAGACGTCGTAACCGTCAGCATGCCGATCGGGCTTTTCACGGAATTCGAAGCGGAGGCGCCCTGCGGCCTGTGCTCGGTTAACAACGTCATCGGCATGCTGGACGTGCAGGAAGTCTTCCTCGACCCGCAGCGCATGCAGGCCGCACTTTTGTGGTTCACCCGCGGCTATGTGGAGTACAAATTTCCGAACAATGCCAAGGTCACGGGCCGGAAGATCCGCAAGGTGGAATTTTCGGCGGAGCTCAGCTCCGAGACGCCGGCGACCAATGCCAACTGGCCATCCGACATCTCGATCTGGGTGAACGGCATCAAGGCCGGCCACTGGACGTCACCGGGCGATTTCGGCGACCGGCGCGGCATGTACTCGCCGGCTTGGTGGAAACTCAGCGGCTCGCAGTACGGCAAGCTCAAGACCTGGACGATCGACGACAAGGGAACCTGGATCGATGGTGCGATGGTCTCGACACAGACGATTGCCTCGCTCGGCATTGCCGATCATCATTCCATTCGCTTTCGCATCGGCATTGACGAGAAGGCGGACAATCCGGGCGGCATGAATATTTTCGGCAAGGGCTTCGGGGATTTCGACCAGGACCTGGAGATGTCGATCTATTTTTGAGCAAACCAGGGAAACGGAAGGAGCTCGCCTCCTGTCATGTCGGCGAGCCCCATGAATGTCATCGACTTGGTCGAGTTCGGTGACAGCAGACAAACGCAGCTTTCGGCAAAAAGTTCCTGCCAGCGACGGAACCAACATTCCCGCCACCTTAGGTGCTCTGCCAATGCTGGTGTGAAGAAGAATGGTCGAGGCGTTGGCTGCGCTAAGAAAGCGATTCAACGGGAGTGCCTTGACGAAGTCGAGCCTCGATCATCTTCCGGAAAAGAAGCAGCGCGAACTGGCGCGTGTTGTCGAGATCATTCACGAGGAATTCGAAAACGCGTTGAAGGGTGGGGAGGCGGAATTCAAAAAGAAGGGCCGCATCTGGAAGGTCATTCTCTTCGGGTCTATGGCCGCGGCACCTGGGTCAATGAACCGCATACGATGAAGGGTTATCGGTCCGACTACGATACCCCCATTATCGTCAATACGAAGAAGCTGACCGACCCCGAATATTGGTATGCCGCCAAGGATCGGTTGATGCGTGACCGTGGTATCAAGACCTTGGTCAATCCAATCATCCATTCCCGTCGTGAGGTCGGCGACGCTCTGCACCGCGGACAGCATTTTTTCTCAGACATCCGGCGAGATGGCATCGTTATTTATGAAGTCGATAATCAACCGCTTCCCGCGCCACATCTCTTGTCTGCCGAACAGGCAGGCATCGTCGCAACGGGTCATTTCAATGCGCGTTTTCCTCTCGCCATCGGCTTTCTAGAAGGACGCCTTTCCAGCAAAAAATCTCGATCCAGCCGCGCCCGCCTCCGTCTGGTCGCGACCAAGATCGAGCCCGGTGATCTTCGAACGCTGGCAAAGCCGATGAGCAGTACGGCGCGGTTGCGAAGGCCGGCCAAGTGTCTCGAGCATCGCTATGAGGTCTTCCGGCAGGATCGCCTCCTTCCGGAGCACGAAAAATACAAGCTCGCCGGCAGGGATGCGCGCATCATCCCGGTGGACGAGCTTGAAGCTCGCATCTGAAACTCCTCTCAAGAGGTTGCTGCGTGCAGGTGATCGCCAATGCGGATTACCTCCCGCACGAAAAGTTCCAGATCCTCATGCCGTGTACGGTGGTTGGCGATCGCGGCGCGTAGGCAATGCTCGCCGTGAACGGTCGTGTCGGAGACGACGGCGATGCCTTGTTCCTGTAGCCGCAGCATGATCTCGACGTTGATTTCCTTTCGCCGGGGCGCATCGGCATCGTGTGGCCGGTAGCGGAAGCACACGATGTTGACAAAGGTTGGGGCAACCAGTTCCAGCATCGGCTCGGCTTCGATCCGTTGTGCGAGATGGCGAGCCTGCGCGATGGCCTGGTCTATCAGGCGCCCGAATTTCGCGACGCCATGCTCCTTCAGCGCCATCCATACCTTCAGGGCCCGGAAACCGCGCGAGGTCTGCAAACCGTAATCGTGCAGCCAAACTCCCGCCGCCAGGCCGCGCGGCGCGGTTTCGAGATACTCGGCCGTCGTCGCGAAGGCGCCGCGGTGTGCGGCCGCATTGCGGACCAGCGCACAGCCCGCTTCGAACGGAGCATGCAGCAGCTTGTGCGGGTCCAGGGCCACGGAATCGGCACGCTCGATGCCAGAGACCAGATGCCGGTTTTCCGGCGCGATCGCGATGAGCGCGCCGACACAGCCGTCCACATGCAGCCAGAGCCCTTCGCGTGCCGCAAGGTCGGCGAGCGCAGGAAGGTCGTCGATCGCGCCCGTATTGACCGTTCCCGCATTCGCGATGATGCAGGCGGGGCGGATGCCCTGCGCGCGATCCTGCGCGATCGCCGCTTCAAGCTCCGCGATATCGATCCGGAGCGCTGCGTCGGTGCCGACGCGCCTCAATGCGCCGTTGCCGAGGCCGAGCGCCTCAATGGCCTTGCGGTGGCACCCGTGGATCTGGTCCGATCCGTAAAAGCGTAGCGGCTGCGGCATTGCCGCGACGCCATGCTCGCGAACGTCCACGCCGGCCTTGACATTGCGCGCGACGGTCAACCCGATAAGGTTCGCCATCGAGCCGCCGCTGACCAGCGTGCCGCTGGCCTCCGCCGGAAAGCCCAGCATCTCCTTGCACCAGTTGACGACCTGTCCATCGACGAGGGCTGCAGCATGGTTGCCGCCGCCGACGTTGGAGCCCTGGATCGCGGCCAGGAAATCGCCGAGCGCGCCAGTGAAATTGCCGGAGCCCATGTACCAGGCCCAGAACCGCGGGTGAATATTGCCCATTGGATAGGCCATCACGGCATCGGCCACCGTGCGATAGACCTCGCCGAGCGGCGTGGCGCCGGTCGGCAGGGGGGTGCGGAAGATGTCCCGCACGTCCGCGGGCATGGCCCGCCAGGCCGGCCGGTCGCGCACGTCGCGGAGATAGCCGATCGCATCGCTGACGATGCGATGCGACAGGGTCTCGACCTCCGACCAATCGGAAGGATCGAGCGTTTCTTCCTTCGGCATCCCGTCCATTGCCCGCCTCCCTTACGCGACCGCCTGGAACTGGGAGCGGGGCGTCGAGCGTGTTAGAAACCTCGATGTTGAGGATATGAGAAATCGGCTCTGTTGAATAGGCAGTACGGCGCGTCTGCGCAAATCGCGTCCCGACGATAGCGCGATGTCTGTTTCGAAGCGTTGCGGATCTTCTGCGACCCGATGAAGATCACGAAACGGAGGATCGAGAGCGTCGCACTTTCATAAGCCTGCCGTTCAGTTCAGCCTCCGAGAGGGTGGTTCTCATTTTCGCTGGGTACCGACCAAGGCTCGCGGCCAGTAATTTCCGCCCATTCGATCAAGGGTTTCGCTTGGTCGCTAAACCGACACTGTCGGCGTCACCGGAGATCAAAGGTTCAGTGACGCAACTTCGAAAGGGTGAAGATGATGGACAGAGTCTTCTATGTTGGTGTGTCAGCCGCTCTCTTTGCGGCCTTTGCCTTTTCGCTCAACTTCGTTGTCCCCTTCATCATCGGTGACTATTCCACCTTTGATTTTGCCCTCATCCGTCATGTTGTCTCAGCTCTCGTCGGGGTTTACATTCTGGTTTCTGAGAAGCGCATAGTGCGCCATCTCACACTTTGGAACTGCCTAGAGGCCATCTGGCTCGCCTTCGTCGGATATGTCGGTTACTTCCTGACGGTTACGGGAGCGGCCGTCTTTGCCGGCCCGGTTATCGCTCCGGCCTTTCTCGGCCTGGTGCCGATCGTGTTGATGGTCATTGGCAATCACCGTCAGGGATCATTGCCGTGGCGGTCCCTTATGTTACCTCTGGCGCTGGTGCTGGCCGGCCTTGTCCTCATCAATGGCACGGCCTTCACGGCCGAAGGATTGAACTCTGTCGAATCGTTGTGGGTCGGCGCGCCGCTGGCGCTCGCTGCCGTGGGACTTTGGGTGTGGTTCGCCCTCGCCAATCAGGCTGCACTCGACGCCCGACCGGAAATGCCCTCTGGTGTGTGGTCGGCGCTGATACTGGTCGGAGGCGGCGTCTTGATGCTGGCCTTCTATCCCCTCGGTGCCGCAATGGACCTCTTCCGTCTTCCAACATTGGGTTTCGGCTGGAGCGCTGCTGGCAGATTATATGTTTGGGGCGCATCTTTCGCGTTGCTGGCCACTGTGGGCGGCGTCTGGGCCTGGAACATTGCATCCCGGAGCTTGCCTGTCGCACTGGCCGCGCAGTTGATCGTCTCGGAGACAGCCTTCGGAGTAATAGGAGGGCTTGTTGTGCATGCCCGTTGGCCAACCCCGATCGAAGTGACTGGGGTAGTCGTCCTGATCGCCGGCGTGGTTCTGTCAGTGGGGATTTTCTACGATCGCCAATTCGCATCGGGAAAGACGTTGCTTGCGCACGAGTGACCTGCTGGACGTGCAGCCGAATGGCTCAGTCTTGGCGGTCGAGGATGTGAAAGATCGGAACGCTGTGCGCGGCCAACTGAACGGATGCAATGCTCCACCAGCGGAATTTCAACTTCAACGTGATCGAATTTGATAGGGTCGCACATCTGGCCCTCTCGAAATTGGGTGTATTTCGATATAAAAGTCATCGTTTCTAGAAGGGTGATCACTATTCGCAATCTTTCTCATGAAACGCATCGCGCCCTACGGGTGCGAGCAGCTCACCATGGCCGAAGCACCGGGGCCGAAGTCCGTGACATTGTCGAGGCCATCTGAACGCGTGAAACTCGGCTCCTTACTCGCGGCCATAGGTCGTGACGCTGAGCTTTCCGACCGCGACGTTGAAGCCCTGCAGCAAAATCGCGATAAAGCGCCCGCCGATGACTTTCGAATGATCTTGCTGGATATCAATGTGATATCGGAGCCGTGGAAACCGGTTCCTGACGGGCAGTGATCGGGTGGATGGACGCCGAAGCCATCGAGACACTGTTCCTCCCCGCGATAACAATTGCTGAACTTCGTTTCGGGATCGCTGCCACCAAAAAGAACGGGGTGCCGATGGTGGCACCCCAATCCGAACTCACATGGAAACTGATCCGATTAGTTACGCCGCTCTTTCTTCTGCGGTGTTCGGTCTCCACTTGATGAGCCGGCCTTCCAGAACATCGAGAATTCGGTCGATGATGAGTACGAACATGGCCAGGATGATGATGCCGGCAAACACGCCGACCGCGTCGAAGTTGCCTTCCGCCTGCGCTATCAGATAACCGAGCCCCGCAGAGGAGCCGAGATATTCGCCAATGATGGCGCCGACCACAGCGAAGCCGACTGACGTGCGAAGGGAGGACAAAATCCAGCTGGCCGCCGCCGGAAAATAGACATGCCGCAACAGATCGGAACGTTTGGCCCCGAGGATCCTTGCGTTTGCGAGGACGACCGGATTGACTTCGCGCACGCCCTGCATGGCGTTGAAGAAGGTAATGAAGAAGACAAGCGTTACTGCGAGCGCTACCTTCGACCATAGGCCGAGACCAAGCCAAAGCACGAAAATTGGGGCAAGCACGACGCGCGGAATGGCGTTCAGGCCCTTGATGAAGGGGTCCAAAATCCGTGCCGCACTGCGGCTAAGACCGAGCCATACACCGGCTGCGACGCCAAGGCCCGTGCCGATGATGTAACCGAGCACTGTTTCCGTCAGGGTTATCGAGACGTGCTTGTAAAAGCCCGGGTCAACGATCCAGCTGACGATTTGGTTGAAGATATCCAGCGGGGCTGGAAAGAAGAAGACATCGATGAAGCCGGCGGTCACGCCGAGCTGCCAGCCGCCGAGGATAAAAACCAGCATACCGAGCTGGATAATGCGTTCAGTCACGACGTTCATAGCTTTTCTCCACTTCGCCGCGCAGGGAAGCCCAGATATTGCGATAGAGATCCATAAAGCGTGGATCGAGTTTGATCTCTGCCACATCCCGTGGCCGCTCGAGACCGACTGGGAAACTTTCGATGACCCGCGAACGAGGGCCGGCGGCCAGAATGGCGACGCGGTCTCCCAGCGCGATTGCCTCTTCAAGGTCGTGCGTAATCATGACCACGGCGCGACGTTCTTCCTGCCAAAGGCGCAGCAACTCATTCTGCATGAGGTGCCGCGTGTGGATGTCGAGCGCGGAGAAGGGCTCGTCCATCAGGATCACCTTCGGACCGGCAATGAGGGCTTGCGCCATCTGGACACGTTTGCGCTGGCCACCGGATAGTTGATGCGGATAGCGGTGTTCGAAGCCCTTCAGCCCGACCTTGGCAAGCCAGCTCATCGAACGCTCGCGGCGCTCAGTGGCGCCAACACCTTTGAACATCAGGCCGAGCTCAACATTCTCGATGGATGTCTTCCACGGAAGCAGCGCGTCCTGCTGGAAGAGATAGCCGATGTCGTTCTGGACGCCCTTTACCGGCGTGCCGTCGATCGTCACGGTTCCGCTTGCGGGTTTCAAAAGCCCTGCGATCGCGTTCAAAATGGTGCTCTTTCCGCAACCGGTCGGGCCGACGATGGCGAGAAACTCGCCATCGGCAACCTTTAGGTTGACGTCCTGCACCGCGACATAGGAACCAAACGACATTGTCACGGCGTCGATCGATACCATCGACTTTGCGTTTTGCTGTCCCGTCGGGATAGGCATGGGGTTTACGACAGCCAAAGACATGGCCTCCTCCTAGGATCAGTTGGTGGTCTTATCCGTTACCTTGTCCACGAAAGCGTTCGTGTAGGTTTTGGAAAGATCGATTGTTGCGGCAGCAACCTTTTCGTTGAAGCTCTTCAGAACGGCCAACGGCGTCTGCGTGTCGGTCTCGCTGAATTTGCCGTCCACCGAGAAAATCGGTTTGGCATTCTGGACGGCCTTCACATAGGTATCCCGGTCGCCGGAGATGAATTCTTTCGGCAGTTTTTCGACAATCTCTTCAGCGCTGTGTGTGTTCATCCACGCCAGTGCCTTGACGGTCGCGTTCGTGACCTTCTGGATGGTTTCCGGGTTCTCATCGATATAGGCCTGGGTCGCATAGAGGACGGAGGTCGGATAGATTCCGCCATAGATCTCCTTGGCACCCTCGTCGCTGCGGGCGTCGATCAAAATCTTGCCGACACCCTTGGCCTCGATAAAGGTCGCCGCGGGATCGTAGTTGACCAGAAGATCGACTTTCCCTTGCTCGAGCGCCGCGACTGCGGCCGCGCCGGAACCGACGCCGATCAGCGAGATGTCGTCGGCCGAAAGATTGTTGCGCTGCAGGTAGTAGCGCACGAAGAAGTCGGAAGATGATCCCGGTGCGGTGATGCCGATCTTCGCGCCCTTGATCGTTTCCGGCTTGGTCGGATCGAAGGATGAGTTTTTCCCGCCGGCCAGAACCAGGCCAGAATTGCGCGCAAGCTGGACAAAGCCGACCACCGCCTTGTTCTGCGACTGCATCTGGATCGTATGGTCGTAGAAGCCGACAGCGATATCCGTGGAGCCGGCAACAAGCGCCTGCAGCGTCTTGGAGCCGCCAGAGGCGAAGTTTTCGACGGTCACCTCAAGACCTTCCTTCTCGTAAAGACCGAGGCCAGCTGCGACCGGGAAGGGCAGGTTGTTGAGGTTGTAGGATCCGACGCTGATGCGGACGGGTTCCGCAAAAGCCGAACCGGCCAAAGCGACCGTTGCCGCAAGGGCGAGTATGAGTTTACGCATGTTTATTCCTCCCTGATGCGTGGCGCCCTCCCGGCAACCACTTTCGATTATGCCGCGCAAACCATTTGCACGATAGGTTTTGCAAAGACCCGGCCCTCGAAAAGGCGGCGGGCCGTCCGCAGGATTCCGGCAACTGTCTTGCCGTCGCGGGTATCCAGTTTTACTTCCAAACGACCGCTTGGATGTTCCAGAACGAGGACGACCGGCGGCTTGCGGTCGCCGATCAGTTGCGCAGCGACGGTTCCGTCGCTGATGCAGGCCGTGGCAATTCCAACCGCGCCGGTCGTTGCGAGAGACGGGTGGCACTGGTGCGGCATGAAATAGCGCACGCCGAGATCTCCGCCCTTGTTGGGCCTGGAGATCAACACTGGTTTGGGCGTGACCTGATTGCTAACGTCACCCATACCCATCCGCCGGCCGGCTTCGAGCCTCAGAGTTTCGAGCCGCTGGAGCAATGCACCGTTGGCATTGAGCTCGGCCGTTGGTTCATTGCCAGTGACGCCGAGGGCGGCGGCCTCGAGCAGCATCATCGGCATCGCGCAATCGATGCAAGTGACGTCGATGCCGTCGATGCTGTCGCGCGGGTTGCCGGTGGGAAAAAGCTTGCCGGTGCGTGCCCCGGCCGCGTCCATGAAGGTCAGTGCGATCGGCGCAGCATTGCCGGGCACGCCGTCGATCGAGGCATCTCCCATATAGGCCACGCGGCCATCGGGGGTCGGAACCTCCGCTTCGATGAGTTTGCCGGTATTGACGTTGTGAATGCGCACGCGGGTTACGCCCGTCGCCGCCTTGACTAAGCCGGCCTCGATCGCGAACGGCCCGACGGCCGCCAGCATATTTCCACAGTTAGGTGAGGTATCCACGAACTGTTGATCGATGCGGACCTGGGCGAACAGATAATCCACATCCGCATCGGACACGGTTGCCGGACCGACGATGGCAACCTTGCTGGTGACGGGGTTGCCGCCGCCGATACCGTCAATCTGCAGAGGATGACCAGACCCCATGACCGAAAGCAGAACCTGATCGCGTTGACGCGAATCCGATGGAAGATCGGATGCGAGAAAGAACGGTCCTTTAGAGGTGCCGCCTCGCATCAGAACACAGGGAATGGAAATCAGGTCGTTCATGGTTGTGTCCGCATACTGATGTGATTTACTGATCAATCAGCTTCTTTGTTGCAGTAAGCGGCAAAAAGATTGATATGTGAAATGCGAATATCAGAAGGAATGATGCGTTATGAGCATTAATTGCGAGATACTGGATCTCCGGGCGTTTCTAGCGGTCGTCGAACTGGAAAACTTCCACCGCTCTGCGGAAGCGCTCAATCTGTCACAGCCGGCACTGAGCCGTCGAATTCAGAAGCTGGAGCTGGCAATCGGGGCGCCCTTGCTCGAGCGCACGACGCGTCATGTCTCGACAACCGCCCTTGGCGCGGAGCTGATCCCGTTGGTAAGGCGAATGCTTGAGGAGTTCGACACGTCGCTGTTTGCGGTGCGCGACGTCGGGTCACAGCGCAGCGGTCTTGTGACGATCGCGTGCCTGCCGACCGCTGCTTTCTATTTCTTGCCGACCGTCATCAAGCAATTCAGCGCCGAGTATCCGAATATCCGGTTTCGCATTCTCGATCTGCCGGCCACCGACGGTCTGCAGGCAGTCGCCCGTGGGGAAGTAGAGTTCGGCATCAATATCATGGGCTTTTCAGATCCCGACCTCATCTTTGACAGGCTCATCGAAGATCCATTCGTGCTGGCGGCACGCAAGGATCATCCGCTGGCAGCGAAGAGCGAACTCGAATGGGACGATCTGGCGCCCTATCAACTGATCACAGTTCACCGGTCCAGCGGCAACCGTACGCTTCTTGACGCCGCGTTGGCGAAATCGAACCTGAAACTGCGTTGGTCCTATGAAGTCACACATCTTTCGACATCGCTTGGTTTGGTGGAAGCCGGGCTTGGAATTTCGGTTCTGCCAAAACTCGCTACACCACAGGAAGAGCACCCGTTCCTCGTCACGAGACCTATTCGCAATCCTCAAATCTCACGAACGATCGGCATTGTGCGTCGTCGCGGTGGGACGCTTTCGCCCGCGGCCGAGCGCTTCATGACAATGTTGATTGGGACGTGGGCCGAAGGAAACTGAGCAACTGAAAAGCCACCGGGATGGTAACCCGACTACTTTTCAGTCAAATGTTCTCTTTCTCCGCTACAAGAAAGCCTCGAAGAAACCGTTCGCTATGAAGCGCCGACGGCCTCGTATGGGTATGCCGTTTCGGCCGGCTTTTGCACATGGATAGACGAAGACACGTCCCTCTGCCGAAGAGCATCTGTCACCGAACGAAGCTTGGCGCCGAAAATCCACTGAAGAAACGGCTGGTCCGGAATTTGCCGTGCGGGTTCTACGCATGTCGCGGAATCCCGACATAGATTTTTCGGCTGTCCGCGGGTCATAGTCGAGCGAGGCAAGCAGACTGCGCGATTAAGCAACCAGCTTCGTCTCGACAGAGCGACCGGCGCGCGACGTGCTCATCTTAGCTAGCCGATGCCAACGGCGTCCTCCCGCGTATGTCCTGTTAATATAGTCCTGTAGAACGACCGAAACCCTGCCGACAGTGAGTTTCATGCCGACGTCGCTCTTGCCGGTCATGGAGCCATTCCGGCCATGCTGTTCCAGAGCTTGTGTAGGGCTTGTCAGGGCTTCATTCCGGTGAATCACTTCGCAGTTCCATAAGGGTGCTTGTGCCGCAGCGGATATTCCGCTGTGCTGAATATTTCAATGTTTCAATCGCTTAGGGAATCTGGGCGCGTGTCGATGGTTCGATTCCCATCAAGGCGAGTAATGATTGTTACGTGCCAGCTTTGGTACGTGCCGTTGGACCAATCGCAGGAATCGTTGTTTGCGAGCCCCCGCAACCAGTGATAATTTGCAAATTTTTGCGCGCCCGGAGGATCATGCGGCGGATGAGAATCTCGGCATGGTTGGCGTCATAGCTCTTTTTGACGCTGGCATACAATATGACACCCCATGCGCATTTGCGGATCAGCAGTTGGCCCGCCCGGCGCTGGCCGCGGTCGCAGAGGGCCGGCCAAGTACGGGTGATGGAAGATACCGGTTTTAGCCTTGCGAGCGGTTCTTGAAGCGTCAAGTTTTGTTCGTTTCCGGGTCTACGATCTCGCAGTGATGCGTCAGCCAGTCGAGAAGGGCGGTGGTCAACGTCATGCTTCTGTAGTGCCGACTCTCGCACCGCGTGCCGAAGCCCTACTCGCCGATCTAGGCATTCCTTCAACGTGGCGTTAAAACAGCGCTTCGTGTTCAGGTGCTCAATTTACCTCCGCAGCTCTCAAGGACCGCTTGGGCGTCCTGAAGATCGTGCGTCCCGTGGCCCTCCGAGAAACAGCCTAGGAGCGGCATGAGCAACTCGCAAACCTGCGTCCTAAGACCCTGTGCTCGCCAAAGCCGGGCCAAACTCACCGCCGAGCGCAGTTCCCACATCTTGGCATCCTGCATGCGGGCGACGTCAAGGGCACGGCGAAAGCATGCCTCGATTTCGGCAGGATCGCGCTCCGAGCGCGATGATATGAGTTCGCCCTTGAGCCGATGCAACTCCGCCTCGCACCAGCGGTTACGAGTGCGCGCGACAATGGTAATCGCCTCGGCAACCAAGGTGTCGCCCTCAGCAAAACGATCGACCTTGCCATAGGCTTTCGCGAGTAAGCCCATCGCCCAAGGCTCGGTCATTCGTGACCCGATCGCCTGCATGCCGGCCAGCCCTTCTCGCAACCGCTCGATGCCTGTCGTGACTTGGCCCCGCTCGGCCAGTGCCCACCCCTGCAGGAAGACCCCCTGGGTTCGCCAGAATGGAAATCCGTGTTCGGCCGCGAAGGCTGACGCCAACTCCGCCGCCTCTTGCGCCTTCGCGACGTCCCGTCGATGCACGTGCAGAATCGCCGCCCATGTTAGGACATAGGCGCGGCTGAACAAATGTCCGAGCTTCGCAGTAATGGCCAGCGCCTCGTCCATCAGCTCCAGCGCCCGGTCGTCGTAGCCGAGATACCACAGCGCCATGGCGCCGCGGCACAGGCAGATCGGTCCTCCATCCTGTCCATAAAGCGCCAGATGCGCCTGGTGCTGGGCGATGTCGTACTGGTTGATCCCGCGTTCGAGGTGCTGCCATGCCGAGGCGAATTCGCCAAGCCAGGAGCAGGTGATGCCCAGCGCGTAGGACGCTTCCACCATGAGCACGGGATCCGAGGCTTGCTGCGCCAACGCCAAGAGCCGTTCGCCAAGGCCCCGCGCCGCGGAAAGCTCAGACCGCACTGCATGGTTGATGGTGAGGCCGAGAAGCACCGGGAACAGCCTGGGCGTATCTTGGACCCGCTCCGTCAGGTTGCGAGCACGGTTGTAGACACGCTCGACCTCCGGGTGGCCATAGCCCTTCGCAGCGGTAAGCACTTGCCCCAGAGTGGTCAACAATGTCAGCTCATGCTCGAGGCGCTCCGGGCTCTCGGGCATCTGAGTGAGCAGATCGAGGCCCTTGGCCAAGTGGCCGGCGGCCTCGGCATTCGCCGCCCGGTCATTGGCGTGCTCGCCGGCACGGTGCCAGAACATGACCGCTTGCGGTAGCTGTCCGGCCTCCGTGAGATGATACGCTAAGACCTCCGGCTCGGCGGCCACGACGTGTGGAGCTCGCTCTTCGATGACCTGGGCAATACGACGATGGAGCTCCCGGCGACGGCTCTTGAGGAGGGACTGATATGCGGTATCGCGAACAAGCGCGTGCTTGAAGCTGTAGATCGCTTTAGGGGGACTTCCGCGCCGAAAAACCAGCTCAGTACCAACCAGTTGATCGAGTCCCTGCTGCAGCTCAGGCTCATCGAGCACGCCCAACGCTGCAATCAACTCATAGGAGAACTCGCGCCCAATGCAGGCGCCGATCTGGGCGACCACCTTGGCCCCGCCGAGGCGGTCGAGGCGGGCCATGAGCGAGTCGTGGAGCGTTCCCGGGATCGCCAGCGGCGGTATAGGTGCAGGCAGTCCAAATTGATCGCCGGCCACTCCCAATAGGCTAGATTCGAGCATGGCTTTCGCCAACTCCTCAAGGTACAGCGGCACGCCATCGGTGTTGGCCACGATGTAATCGAGCACTCCGAGAGGCAAGAGCTTTCCACCGGTCATCCGTTCGACCAGCAATTGAGCTTGCACCCGGTCGAGACGATTCAAGACCACCTTTGTTACGTGCGGGTAACTACGCCAAGGCGGCACGAACTCGGGCCTGTAGGTAATGACCAGCAGCACCGAGAGCTGCTGGATGCGGTCCACGAACAAGCCGAACAGCTCAAGGCTGCTCGCGTCCAGCCAGTGCGCATCCTCAAGTATCATGAGCACCGGCTGCTCCGCAGCCAGTCTGGCAAGCTCGGCGACGAGCACTTCGAAGGTGAGATTCTTGCGCTGCTGGGGCGCAAGATTCAGTCTTGGATAGCGGCTGCTGCTTGGGATTCCGAGAAGCTCTGCCAGCAATGGGATAGCTTCGCTCACCTCACCCACCTGTTCCGCGAGCAGTGCCTGGAGCTTGGCGAGCTTGACGGCCGATGAATCACCGCGTTCAAAGCCCGCTGCCTGTTCGAGCTGGGCAATTACCGGACGAAGCGCGCTGTTGATGTGGTAGGGTGAGGCGAAGTAACGGCGCAACAGATGCGGCTCCCTGAAGATGCGCTCGCGAAGTGCCAGCGCAAGACGCGACTTGCCGATTCCGGCCTCGCCCTCGAGCAGGACGACCTGACCTTCGGTGGCCTTGGCCAGAGTCCAGCGATCAACCAGCAGTGCGAGCTCCTGATCTCGGCCGACCAACGGTAGCACAGTCGCGTGACCGGCCTCGAAGCGGTCCTCGCTCCGCACTTCGCCGAGCACCCGAAAGGCCTCAACCGCCTCTGCAAATCCCTTGATCGGCCGCACCCCGAGGCTTTCTAGCTTGAACTGGCCCCGCAGCAGCGCGCGCGTCGCTTCCGCAATGACGACTGTGCCGGGCTCGGCCAGCGCCTGCAGGCGGGCCGCTAGGTTCGGCGTCTCACCCACCACGCTACGTTCCTCGGCCTCACCGGCGCCAATGATGTCACCCACCACAACCAGGCCAGTGGCAATTCCGATGCGAACTGCTAAGCGTTCGCCTGCCGCATCCAGCCGGTCGACTGCCTCAACAACCGCTAGGCCGGCCCTCACGGCCCGCTCGGCTTCCTCCTCGTGAGCCTGAGGATAGCCGAAGTATACGAGGACGCCGTCGCCCATATACTTGGCAACGAAGCCGTCGTACCGGCCGACGATCTGGGTGGCGCAAGAATGGTACGCGACGATCGACTGCCGGAGGTCTTCTGGATCGAGACGTGTGGAGAGTGCTGTCGATCCAACGAGATCGCAGAACATTACCGTAAGCTGTCGCCGTTCCGCCTCGCTGTGGATCGGGGACACCGAGGGGTGCGGTGTCGCCGCAGGAGGCGACTGGTGAGCTAGGGCCGCGGCCGCCCTGAGAAACCGCTTGCGGTCACCAAGGGACAGTCCGAGCTCCTTCAGGTCGACATCGGTGAGATCGTCGACGACATCGAGATCGATGCCATTTTCCAAGAAGGTTTGGCGATACCGCTCAAGCCTAATGCTGGCAAGCCAATCTCCGATGTCGGGCATGACCTAGCATCCATCTGACATGGTCGAATACGGTTGTTCTGATGCACTGTCCCACAGGTTCAGGACATTCAGCTTACACCTATGACCCTGCTCAGTCCTCGTCATTTCAGTCGCACGAGCTGCACGACCACCACCAAGGTTCATCAAGTCTCATCCGGGTTCACGATTTGTCCGGTGAAGCTAAATTCCGGAGCGGGATTGAAAAGCATCAGAAATGCTCTCCAGAGATCGCCTAATCTGTGCCGACAGGCACTTTATTGGGCTCTTCCCCACTTTGTGTGGAGATCTATCACTTTCATCGGCATCATCCGCGCTCTGAGAAGCTCTGGGCCTGCTCCGCCATACATTACGCGCTTAATCGTCTTCAGTCGGTTGATCTGACCTTCTGCCTGACCATTGCTCCAGGGCAGGTCGATGTCGTTACAGACGGCGTTCACGGCGCAGGACGCGAGCAAAACGGGCCAAGGAGGCGAGCCCGGACTGAATGGCATCATCGATCTATTCGTCGAGTTTCGTCGAAGTTCGACTACGAAACATACCGCGAAATCGCTTGGAAAAACTGCGCAAAACAGCAAACGTTGGTGATCCCTGTTTGAGGGCATCGACTTTCCGTGCCTGATTTATTGCCGAGCCGGTACCGCATCATCCGGCCTCTCGGCTCGGCGCCAGTTCCCAGGAGGCGTTCGAGATTGAAGAAGCTGCCGCCCCGGTGCTTGATGTCGTGAAACAAGTGCCGCCCACGGCGGTTACCATCCTTCCAACACTGGGTGAGAAAAGCCTCGAAGTATAGAGGAGATGTCGGCTGCAGCGCGCCCCTGCGTCGATCGGGTGGCGTCGCGAAAGTCAGCCATTTCGCGATGCTGCGTCGGCCATACCCTGTGCGACGTGCAATTTCCGAGCCCGACAGACCTTGTTTGCTCAAGGCGTGTACTGTCTCGAAAACATCCTTCCGGGACTGTCGATGTGCCCGGCGAAGCTGATTGCGCCTCGGCGTTTCAAGGAGTTGGTCATCCGAGATTCGATCGGGATGATCAATCTCGATTTCCACGTCGGGCAACAATGCTCTGCCTGTAGCGCGGCCGGAGAGGCTCATCTGTTCCTCACTTGCGAGACGCAGATTTTGCATGAGATGAAAGCGTTCATTGCCTTGGGTCGGCAGGTCCTGAAGACTGCGGTAGGACCAGCCGTGCCGACTTCTGCTTTGATGCCGGCAATCTGGGCATATGGCAGACGCTGGCCCGCACGCAGACACAACTTATTTGCATTCATCGCTGGATACGACGCTCTGCACTTTAATGCCCGGACCGGGCGACCATTTCGATTTCGTTCGCATGCCAGCCATATCGGCGTCATTGCTAACGGTCTGTTAACCACACGATGTGAGGAAGACCCCGATTAAATGCCAAACGACATCGTTGATCAACAGTCTATCCTCGTTGCTCCACCTCAAAGCTCAGCACTCGCCTGAGGCTATCCTAATTTGACAACCCCGATACTTGCCCCCAATTCTGCTTGCATCGGTCTGGAAAGTTGAACTCGCGATGCGGAATGATGTTCACCGAAAAGGTGCATTGATCAAGTGGATGCTCGGCCGTGAAACGCGGCGCCACACAAGCCCTGTTTCCTCGATGCGCAGCTTCTGGGGCCTGATGAGCGCCTATTGGCTTTCGCAAAGCTGGCGGGAGGCTTGGGGACTGACACTTGCTATTCTGGTCCTCACGGCATTGTCCGCCAAGGCCAGCGTCTGGTTCGCCGTCACCTCGGGCGAACTGGTCAACCGGATAGCCTACTTCCACCATCCAACAACGCCTACCACGCCCACAGCGCTGCTGACCACTGCGGCGACGCTAGCCGCGATCGCGATCATGAGGGACGCAGGTTTCACAGCAGTCCGCCATTTCTTTTCGACCACGCTCCACCGCAAGTGGCGTGAGTGGCTCGACCGATGCTTCAACGAAGCACTGCTCGATTCCAACCATACGCATTTCCATCTACAGCAAATCGGATCCGACCCGGCCGGATCCGCTATTTTCGCTCCGGACAATGTCGACCAACGCATCCAGGAATCGATCAAAGGCATGACCGGGGGTGCTATCGGACTCGCGATGGGCATCGCAGGCGTCGTGCTGTCCCTTGGCTTCGTGGGTAGCAAGCTCGTTGAGACGTCGAGCGAGGTCAGAGGGCTCGAGTTCCTGGGCCGTTATGGAAGCGCGTGTCTGGCTTTCGCGGCGATTGCGATTTATGTGCCGCTAAACACCTTCATCGCAGCGAAGCTGGGCGGGATTCTCCAGCGTCTGTCCGTGCGTATGCAATGGGCGGAAGGCAGCTACCGCACCGAATTGAACACACTCCTGCACCGTAGTTTCCATGTTGCGGTCCTCCATGGCGAAAGAGCCCAGAAAGCCGTCAACAAGCGCCGGTACATCGACATTGACCAAACCTGGGCCAGCCAGAACCGCGTTACTGCCGGTTACATGGGATTCGAGCTGGTCCACAATTTCATCGGTTCGCGGATTGTCGCTTACGCACCCGGCCTACTCCCCTACGTGGACAACAAGATCAGCCTGCAGCACTATGTCACTGGTGCCGAACTCGCGACTGCACTCATCAATGAATGCTCGTGGTTCATTCACGTCATGCCCGACATTGCGACGCTCAGGGCGAATGCTCGCCGAATAACCGATCTCGCAGAAGCGATCGAAAGCGTTCAACGGCCGCAGGAGTTTTACGCGCGCACCGGCCCCTACGAATTCCAATACACCAAGCAGGACCCTGCGCTCGGCCTCACTGTTCAGCAGATCGAACTCCTGCATGCAGGCGTCGATCTTCCTTTTCTGGCTGCCGACGAGCTGCACTTCCTGCCAGGCGAGTGGACTTTGGTTGTTGGCGGCTCAGGTAGCGGCAAGACTTCGCTTCTCAAGGCGATAAACGGCCTTTGGGCGCACGGCCGCGGCGCGATCATGACGCCAAGGCATGTGAGAAGCCTCTATGCCGCTCAGGACGTCAGGCTCCAGGCAGTGTCCTTGAAAGATCTTGTCTGCCTTCCGGACTCGGTCGACGAGCACCCGGACACGAGTGTCGCGGCGGCGTTGCACAAGGCGGGGCTCGGCGAGTTCATCGAAGAACTCTCAAGGGATGGCCGGGACGGCCAGAGCTGGGATCAGCTTCTGTCCGGAGGCCAGAAGCAGAAGCTCGTCCTTGCCAGAATCCTTCTGCTGCGGCCGGGACTTCTGTTCCTTGACGAGGCAACGAGCGCACTCGATACCCAGGCGGTGCATGCCTTCCTCCACGCAATTAAGGATCATTGTCGAGAGGCGACAGTTATCGCCGTCATGCATGACGTTTCGCCCATACAATCAGCGAGCGGCGTCGATTTCTTCGATAGCGTGCTCACCATCGAGAAAGGCGTGGCGAAAAAAATTGCCATCGCAGCATGGCGTCTGATGGGGAAGTGAAGGCGGTTGGCCCGGTCTTATCGACACCAATCAGGATCTTCTGCTTGACGGCATGCTTGGGGAGCCCATCTGGTTCAATCACCACATGGACACGCTCCAGATGGGGTGGGAAGCCCTTGCGGCGTAAAGCGAGCGACTGAAAGGAACATTGCCAGCGTCGCGCACCAGCGACAAAGGGCTATCCGGACCTTTGCAGAACTCGACGGGATGGCTTGCCAGAAACACTTTCACACCCGACCGGACATGTGGTTCGCACCGCGCGGATCACCCGAACAAGATGAGGCTTGTCGACCTCAGCTCCGGCGCGGATCACCCCATCGCCAATGACGATGTCGATGAGCGATGGCCACGTTCGCGCCTCGTGCGAAACAACACCGCAACGGGCCGCCCTATTCCGGAGCCACCGCCAGCAATGAGTTCCTGCTATCCTGGCGCTTTCTTGGACCCGAGACAGAGGTGAGGTGTCGGTTAAACTCTCATCGAAATTCGCTCAGTCGGAGGCGGAAGGCGGGGTGGGATGGCTGCGTTCCTCGACTTCGGCCATGGTCCACTCACGGAAGAGGCTGTAGGCGACCGCCAGCAGCGTTGGTCCAAGAAAGATGCCGATGAAACCAAAGGCGATGACACCGCCCAGGAGCCCGAAAAGGCCGAGCAACACGGGCAGGTTGTTGGTCTTGCCGAGGAGGTAGGGTCTGATGACGTTGTCGACGCTGCTGACGAGGAGCAAGCCCCACGTTGCCACGAAGATGCTCCACCAAATGGCTCCCTGGACAAGGAACCATAGCGCCACCGACCCCCATACAAGCGGTGGGCCGACCGGCACAAACGACAGGACGAACGTGAGGAAACCAAGCAGCAGCGCCTGAGGTACACCGGCGATCCAGAAACCAATACCGGCTAAGAGGGCCTGGGCGAGTGCCGTGCCGATCAAGCCGTAAATGACGCCCTTGACAGTCGCGCCCACGACCACAAGCAGCTCTCGAGCCCGAGGCCCGGCGAATCTTTCGCCGACTGCGCGCACGTGGGCCGCCATCCGCCGGCCGTGAAGGAAGAAGAAAAAGGCGATGAATACGCTCAGCCCTAGTTCGAGGAGCCCGGCGCCGAGCACCGCCCCGCTGGCTACTGCCAAGTTTGTGGCGGGGCCGATCAGCTTCTTGAGTTCAATGGTGAACGCGGGCGCATTGTGGGCCAAGCTCTCCCAATAGGCAGCCAGGTTCTCGCCGATTACCGGGAGTCCTGCAACCCAGCGCGGCGGCGTGGGAGGGCCTTGCTCGAGAATCTGGTTCATCGCCACGAGCAGGTTGCCTACGCTGTCCGTCAATGTCGGCACCATTACGGCGAACGGTGCGACCAGAACGAGGGCGACCAGCAACGTCATCATGGCGGCGGCCACGCTTTTATTGCCACCGACTGCCCGCTCGCACCTCCTGTAGACCGGCCATGTCGAGAAACAGATCACCGCTGCCCATAGGATGGCTGAGAGGAATGGCTGAAGCACGAGAGCGCAGCCGAACGCAAGGAGAAGAAGGGCGCCGACCCCCAGAATTTGTTCGATTGGCTTGCCGAGAGGTATCATGCCCAATCTTTCCCGTTGCTTCCGGCCAGATTATCAGCGAACGACGCAGTATGCAGCCAGCGGAGATGTCGGCGTGTTGGGCCTCACCGGGACAATCCGCGCGACAATTCTGGCGACAATCCCAGAAGCGCCGACCCGATATGGCATCTCGTCCAGAGCTTAGCTAAGCGGCGACATTTAGCGGGGAGGAGTATACTATGCGTTGAAAATCGAACCCTCATTGCGAACAAGTGATCCGCAGCCCATGATCGATTTTCAAAATATTGAAGACGCGCAGACGTTGGCGCAAGCAATTGTGAATAGCATTCCAGAGCCCTTTATTGTGCTCGACGACCAGTTTCGTGTGCTGGCTGCCAGCCGTTCTTTTCATGAGACGTTCAAGTTCGATCCCGAACATACAAGAGGGCGTCTGCTTTACGCCCTCGGTGGCGGTCAATGGGATATTCCCGCCTTGCGCGTTGTACTTGAGACCATCATTCCCGAACATGCCTCGATGGAGGGCTTTGAGGTTGCGCATGATTTTCCCGATCTCGGCCGCCGGATCATGCTGCTCAACGCCCGACAGGTCACCTACGGAGATAGCTCCCGCTCGACGATCCTCCTGGCATTCACCGACATCACGGAGCGCCGCAAGATCGAGTGGGAAAAGGAAGAGCTCCTTAAGCAAACAGAGCAGCTGTTACACCAGAAGGAAATCCTGCTGCAGGAAATGCAGCACCGCGTTGCCAATAGTCTCCAGATCATCGCCAGCATATTACTGTTGAAAGCGCGGGCGGTCACGTCCGAGGAAACACGGCGCGACTTGCGGGATGCCCACCAGCGCGTAATGTCGGTCGCCGAGGTGCAAAGGCACCTCCACGTATCTGGCATCGACCAGATCGAGGTCGGATCCTACCTGACGAAGCTTTGCGAAAGCCTGGCATCATCGATGATCGGCGAAAGCCAGCCCATTACGATCAACGTGATAGCGGACGAAGGAAGGATCGGGTCCGACAAGGCCGTCGGCCTCGGCCTGATCGTCACCGAGCTCGTGATCAACGCGATAAAATACGCCTTCCCTGTCGCCAAGGCGGACGCCGTGATCCTCGTTACCTATGAGATCAGGGGGCCGGATTGGAAGCTGATCGTTTCCGACAGTGGCATAGGAAAGCAAGTCGATAGTGCAG
>NZ_FMTM01000016.1 GCF_900099775.1 Rhizobium mongolense subsp. loessense
TTGTTCTTCAGCAGCACCGAGCCGCCATCCCCGGCCCCTGCCGCGCTCTCGGCGATGACGATCGTCACGTCGTTGCCGTTGCGCACCAGGGTCACGTCGGACGGGTTGATGTCGCCAAGGACCAGCCGGTCGTCAATGCCGGCGTTGGCCGCCTCGGTGATCGTGTCGGCACCGTCGCCACGATCATAGACATAAGTGTCGTTGCCATTCGCTCCGTTAATCGCGTCGTTCCCGCCGCTGCCTATGAACACAGCTCCGTAGCCAGCTTGTGCACTGAGCACGTCGTCGCCAACGGTACCTTGCACTAGTTGGCGTGTACCGGCTGCGATGTCACATGAAATTGAAATCAGTCGCTGGTCACCGAAGGCCGCGAATGCGGCGTCGAAAGCTGCGGAGTAGGATGCTTGATCACCTCCGTAGAGATCAAGCCGCACCCCCTCAAGATACGGAATGAGCGAGGCGATCATGCGGATTTTTCCGGCATAGTCGTCTGGCGCTAGCATTGATGCCAGCGCTGCAACGGTATCAAGGGCGCCCGTGACGCGATCTGTCTCCTTGTTGTAGTGGAGTGCCCCTAGCGCAAGCCATGGCATCTCGAGAAGATCATCAATTGTCGCCCCGAAATTTCGGCTACTCACCGCCAATTGAGAAGCGAAGTGAGTAAACATGCAGCTGACCGCGTCTTGATAGAGAGCCTCCAACTCAACTGCAGCGTTCGGACCAGGGTCGGGCGTGCCGGCATTGGTCCCCGCCAATTGGCGGTATTGAAAGCCGTAAAATGCCTCTAGGACAGCGAGGTGCTGTGCGTCCATGTAGGCGCCACGGGAGTCAGGCTCGATGTCCGCTGTGCCTGTCCACTCTGCCAGCACTGCCTCGAACGCCGCACGAAAAGAGGCGGGATCGTGCTGAGCCCCGTTCAGCACCAGATCCTTCACGGCGACCCTGAGATCAGTGTCCAACGTCATCGCGTATTGGAGATCGGCTACATCACCCCAGCCCTTCAAGTCGGGTAGCTTAAGCGCTTCAGGGTCGAACACGAATCCATCCGGAATAATCTTGTAGGACGCCATCTGATCGTTAGCATACCAAACGTCAACAATCTCGGCCGTCGACCCGTCCTCGCGTTGGTAAGAAGCAACGTGGCTTATGCTATTTCCCTCGATCGTCTGATTTACAGCTTGAGCATTGACCTGAATAGACGCGATTTGGTGGTCGGCTAACGATCTAAGTTCGCCATCGTCGGTGGTCCCGTTGGCGTTAGAATCGACCCACACTCGCAGTTCGTCAAATTGATCATCGGATGCGCTTATGATGCCGTCATTGTTCGAGTCGAACGGGCGCAGCAACGTGAATCCATCTGTCGTGGCGTTTCCAAATAATTCGTTGATATCATCGATCCGCCCATTGCCGTTTGCATCGTAGGCGAGCGTACCATCTCCGCCAGTTATCCAGCCCGTCCGTTCGGCGAAGCCATCGGCATCAAGATCGAAATAGACATTTGAGCCCTCGATGTTGGTGAGTTCGATGCCATCACCGTCAAGATCCAGGACAAGTGGGGAAATCGGCGGAGCAGTCATCGGGCTGCCGGTCGAGGGCCACGGCGGCGCAAGACATGCGTTCGCCGGTGGGTTAAGAGGATCCTGAAGTGTGTTGTGCGCACCCGGTATGGGGTAACCTTCTGGGTTTGGAAGATTCAATCCCACCGTCTCGAGAAGACTCCTCACCAATGTGTTGCTGTTCTGGCTTAGCGGACGATATTCATATCCGACCGCCTCAATCAAATCGACGGCTTGTTGCATTAGATTCCAAATGTCGCTGAGGTCGATTCCCTCGACAACCTCTACGGCGGGAACGCCATCGTAGATGTCGTTGCCTAGTAGTAGGTCATCAGACCTGATGATGATGCGGCCCCATGGAGAGTCTGTATTCGAGTCCGAATAGATCTCTTCGTTAATGAGATCCAATAATTCCATTCCGGGAATATCTGGGCCGCCTTGCAGTACATGGTGGCCGGTGGGCGTGATGTAGTGGAGAGCCAAGTGATAGTTCGAACCCGTACCGCCAATATAGCTATAAGTAACCAAAATACGTTCACTCATAGGAAATCCACCTCATCCTTCTTTACACGAACGTTGATACCTTTGCTTGGGATTTCTCTGGTATTTAAATCGATCCAAAAGTCTGATACCAAATACTTACTAGATAACCGGAACATTTCCCCACTTTTTAGAACTTTATGCCAATGGAAATGGGGGGATTGCTTTACAATTGTTCTAATTGCATCGACGTCGCACGGGCCGTTCGGCAATTTTTCTCGCAGAAGCTTAGTATATCCCCTTATAGATGGCTTCGCTTGGAACATCAAAGCGTCGATCGTTGCGACTATATCTGCTACTTCCTTAGAACATCTGCCACGCTCCACTGTTTGAGCGCCCGCATTTGTGCCCCAGGTCGCGGAAAGCGTGCTCGAAACCATGAGCGCTATAAGAAAGTGTTTCGCTGGCGGAACGCAACGCATCGATAATCTCCAGATTGCCAACGCAAGGCCGGCTGTAAAACATCCGGACGGTAAAGTAATGGAGGACCAGCGCCGCCGCCACTGTTCAGCCTGTCTAGTGGATTCTCGAGGCCGGCCAACACGCTTGAGAATGGAGATGCGCCCTTCGAGTCGGTTATTCGCCGTCGCTCATGCTATTGGAATGCACCACAGAAACACTGTCGAACGACAAGTCGTCGGTCGGCATGTCGGAGCCTGCATATTAATAATTCTGCATATAGTATTTTTTGTTACTCATTATTCTGTTTGACTCGAAATATATATACATATACTCGAATATTATTTCTAATAAAATATCTCTATTTCAGAAACATATAAGTAAAATTCCTCATGCGCCTCGAATTAATGAGGCGATTCAAAATATTATTCAAGTTCGGTTCGGTTTTTCTCCCCCCACTCAATATAATGCAACCACAATCTTCAATTAAAGGAATATTTAATATTTTGCAAGTAGCATTTTTTCTGCGGCCTGTAAAAATTTATATTCTAAGGTTGCATCGACTCCCCCAACAGGATCGGAGCGGCGGGAAGCGTGAAGTCCTCCACCGTGAGCTGTTGTAGACCGAGAAGGCCCAGGCGAACAGGCGGCGCTGGGAGTGGTCGTCGCCGACATCATTATCGTCATCGCGGGCTGCAAATTCCTCCAGAGCACAACCGTCATAGCGCTCTGGGCCTTGCGTCCCCAGGCATTGAGAACCTGCCAGCCGTGCCCAGATACTGCGTCCGAAGCTGTGAGCCTGGGCCGAAAGGCTGAACAGGACCCCAAAATAGCCCGGAGTGCCAGAACCTCATTTCCTACCGCAGAAGCACGGCTAGCCGACCGGGTCCATTGTCAACCCAATTTGGAGACGGGCTGCGGTGGTGACGCCGGCCTGGCGCAGGATCGAAGCGGCCAGCAGCCGGCCGAACCACGCTGCCATGCTGCAGCACCGCCAATACGTTCCAGGCATCGAGCGAGACGATCGCCCGCAGCGCACCGCCGGCAGATCTTGCGCTTGCCGCAACACGCCGCGCCATTCGTCGAGCCGGGCATCCTCGTCCCAGTCGAGATCATAGACCAGCGGATCTTTTTCGCTGGCCGCTTTTGGCGGGGCCGGGCTGCCTTACCTGTTCGATGGCCGCTTCCGATCGGGCCAGCACCGCATCGATGGCGGCAAACTCGGTGTCGAGTGGGCTGGTACCTGTCATCACCGTCGTTCCCCTCCCCCTCTTCCGTCCGCATCTTTGCTGAGCTCACCGTCGGCCGTTGCGGAGTTCTCGGGAGCAGCAATCGCACCGTCGTCGGCAATCCCGGTACCTCGCAAAACTGCGCAAACCGTGAGCCGACAGCGCCCAACCGGCTGGCTGCACACTGATGCGCCGGCGGGTTCGCAAAACGTCGCGGGCGATGGTCAGTTCGTGGGTCGGGGTGCGGATGTCGCGGGTGGCGTCGTGCAGCACCAGGTCTTCGAGATGCACGAGCTCGCCGTCGATCCACAGCGAGCCGCAAGCGTCGGAAGTGCGATCGTCCGATCCAGCCCTGCCCGACCGCCGAGCCGGCAATGCGCTCGTCGAGACGCGACAACGCGATGCCGGCGTCCGAAATCGACCGCAGCTGGGCCTGAATGGGCAATGTCCGAAGATCTTAACACACTGAATTCATAGTAAACGAAGCATTAACCAGAAATGATATACCCCATTACTTCTGCCATGCCTGCGCATTTTTTGGTGGCATCTTGACCATCGATAAGTAACGTTTATCGGAAGTGAGTAGTCTGACGGCAAGAAAGGGCAGGGTGTTCAGATTCACCGGCCGTTTGAAAGCTCGGAAATGTGTGCTCTGCAGGCGACGTCGATATAGTCAATCACCTCGCTTGTGCGTGCCAGAAGCCAGGTTAGCGCTTCTCCTGAAATGCTATAGTGGTGCGAGTACCGCGCTTTAACGTAAGCCTCGTTGAGCGTATTGAACCAAGCCGAGTATCGACGACGATCATGCGGCCAGAGCTCAGATAGGCCCTCTAGCTTTTGTTCTGCGAGACCACGAAGTTCGTTCAGGTTATGCGAGGCGGGACTGTAATTCGAAAAAACCAGAAGGAGGCCTGAATAGGCAAGTTCCAACGCCTGATGGAGCGAAAAAGCGGCTTGCCTCAAGTCTTTCTCAGAAAGGTAAAATTTGCCGCCTTTTAAGAAAGCTCGGGCATCGGACAGCCTGTCCTCGAAATATAGCTTCGCATTTTCGTAGGCCGCTTCAGGGCTGGGCGTCTTTGCAAGAGGAAGTTCTTTGATATCGACCTCGAACAGAACGATGCCTTCCTTCCGAATGTCGGAGAAGAAATACTGGCCCTGGTGAAGCGCGTCCCCTACTTCACGGCGCGAGTGGACGATGGGAGTAACCGGCGTTTTAATGCCTCGGTCACGCATCAAACGGTCCTTGGTAGCGTACCAATACTCGGGGTCCGTCAGCTTCCTCGTATTGACGATGATGAGGAGGTCGTAATCCGAGCGATATCCTTTCTTTGTATGCGGTTCATCAACCCAGGTGCCGCGGGCGTAAGATCCAAAGAGGATAATCTTCCAGATGCGGCCCTTCTTCTTGAACTCCGCCTCCCCTCCCTTCAACGCGTCCTCAAATTCCTCGTGAATGATCTCGACAATGCGCGCCAGTTCGCGCTGCTTCTTTTCCGGCAAATGATCGAGGCTCGACTTCATCAAGGGTAAAACTCCCACTGAATCAATAACTTAGCGCATCCACTGACCTGCGCACCACCCCAATTTCTGAAGGGAAATGGCATGAACCTGGCCGGTTCGTGATATTTCCAGTGCACGATATCGCCCCTCTTCTCCGACGTACTAGCCGCCCGAGATACACATCTGCTCGATACCGGTCTCAACGCCTTGCCCATTCTTATTCACACCAGCATTGGCAGCGCCCCAAGGCGGCGGGAATCTCGCTCCGTCGTCAGCGTACGCGCAGAAGTGGAGTTAGCTCCGATTCCAACTTCAGGAACGCGCAGTCGATAAGAAGGCCTCGACCACGCCGAGGAGCAGCTTAGCTTTGTCCAAAGGAAGTTCCTCAATGTGCTTCATTAAACGGTGGCGCAGTTCCGCTTCCTCTTTAGACTTCCCCCACAAATGTGGCGCGGCAGCAAAGAGCAGATCGAACGGTGAGAAATCCAACAGCTCGCTCAGGTGCACCAGACGAGTCACGTGCATCTTCGATTCGCCACGCTCGTATCGCCCGTAAACCTGTGTGGTGAGACCGAGGAGCGGCGCGAGTTCGGGCCGCGTCAGCCCCCGTCTCTCGCGCGCCGCACGCAATGCTTCGCCGATCTGGTTGTCCATTTCACCCAGTTCAGGAGGACCATCGAAACTAGGTCGTCGGTAGATTGGGTTCCCGATTTCGGGATCACGCGTCTCAACAAGACCCGCGCTTTCGATGTATTTCTCAGTTTTCGTGGTCATCTATGTGCTCTAAGCGCCTCAAGCCAAGGTTCTTATCACTTGAAGGCAGATTCACCGCAACCCCCCGCTCAGGGAAATCAATCTCGCGATTGCCGCTTTCGCGTCGATGGCGGCATACGCAAAACCATGTGTGGATGGATGGAGCTCATGGACCGGGTCTCATGCACCTGGTGGATGGCACCGATTTGAAAACGCGGGCAGCCACCAGCGGGTTACAACGTCGTCGAATTCGACCTACGCGGGCGCTTACTTCCGCAGATTAAAGAAATGTCGGGTTTCCTTGCCTGAATTGTCCTCCTTAATGTCGAAATAGTAAGGCTTGTCACGCAGGGGCCGCGCCGAAAACTCGATGTAACGACATGAATTGTTGCCGGAGTAGACGCGCGTGATTTTTCCATCGATGACGACGCGATCATTGCCCGAGCCATACCGTGGCCGAAAGTTGCGACCGCTGCACCGATCGACGACGCGGCTGCAGCGAGACAGCTCTCTGGCGTGACCATGATCAAAATCTCGCTCTCCGGCGCTTGGTATCCATCCGGCCGGGCAGTCAGCATATTTTTGATAGCCGGGTTTTCCCGCCCCTCCCTCGGGGCACGGGGGCCATGAAAAGCCGGGCCGCTTCATCGCCGAGATCAACCGCTCCATGGACGGATGGCAACTTTGCACACCCTGCCAGGACGGATTGTTGGAGGCGGCGCACAGCAGAACCTCGCAACCCCATTCACTCGCTTCGGCTGGTGTCAATGGCAGCGAGAAACCGAACATGAAAGCAAATGCCAGAACCAGTCTCATCCTCGTGCCCTTTCCTATCGGTCGCTTCGTCGCGGTCTATTGCGCCAGTCGGCGAACGGCGGCGTGATCTCCTGCTCCCGGTCTGAGAGGAGATTCCAGTCGGCCAGCGGGCGGCGCTTCGTGGTGCGATCGATTGCCTTGCGTTGCCATTCGTCCATGCCAAGGGCGTAGGTGCCCCAGAGACCGTAATGCGCGGACCGGGCGTGGCGCTGAGCGGCGATGTATTGTGAGTTGGCGGACCCCTTCAAACCGATCGTAGCCCACCCGACCCGCAGCATCTCCAGTCCCAGGTCGCGCCCCCGCGCCGAACATCTCCCCGACAGATCGTCAAGGCCGGCGTGACTGATCGGCTGGCAGGTGACGATCGCCGTGCCGACAGCGCGCTTGAGCCAGGCCCTGGCGAGCGGACCACATGGAACAGGTGAAGGTGAGGATGCCGCTTGCTTGATCGATGGATCGAATGTCCATTGCGGCAAGGCGCAAGCATCGATGCCTTCCAAGTGAACTCTCCGGCCAAATTCGGGAAACCACAGCGTGTCGCCGCTAATGATCGATACCCGCCCCTTGATCGCTGGCTGAAGGGTGACAATAGCGGGGCCCATGCTGTAGCGGTCGTCGCGCGGAAGATCAGCGCCTGCCGCTTGAAGGCTGCCGAGCCCCGAAACCACCATCAGACTGGCTGCTAAATTCCTCATTGCCCGCCCTCCTGGATACCGCTCGCTGCGCGTCCGAGAAGGATCGAGGGGTGCTGGACATCGGAAAAATGCCAAAGTCCTGACCTGCGTGCCCTCGCCTGCTGTTCGGCGACGGAATAAGCGGGATTGACCGGCAGGCCATCGGCGTCGAGGGCCGCAAAGGCATAGCCCTCGGATATCATCATCGTCCCGAGATCGAGACGCTGGCCGGCAACCACCGCAAAACAAACGACGTAGGTGACAGCGGAATTCTCCGCGATTGGCGCGCAGGCCGGATGCGTGTCCTTGATGAAGGCGGCGAGCACGGAAAGCGATGCGTCGCCGCAATCGTGGCTTTTGCCGGCATTGTTGGTGAAGGTCGTGCCGCGAAGGCAGGACTGTACGCCATAGAGCCGGTAGCGATGGCCATTCATCGACCAGGTATCACCGGTCTCCAGGACGGCACGCGCTCCCAGATCGAAATATCCCGCCGGCGCGGCGAACGCTGTCGACGCTTTCATCGCCAGGATCAGGCCAACCGTGATACCGCCCGTCCCGCTCATTGGCCCTGCACCCGTGGATCTGCCCACATGCCAAAGCCACCGCGGCCAATCTTCTCGGCCTCAACAAGGTCCGGCCGCGTCGGCGAGCCATCCGTTTTCTTGGAAAGCCGTAAAGCGCCAAGCGAGACAAGCTGCTCTTCGAGATTATCGACCGTATCGAGCGTACCGGGATAATTGTAATAGCCGAAACAGGTCACGTCCTTTATGGCCGCGTTCTCTTCCGAAAGAAAAGCGCGGCAATAGAGAACCTTTGCCGCCTTCAGCTTTATCGAGAGCTGTTCCCTTGCGAAGTCATCGCATCGCCCGCTGAAGCCTTCGGTTCGATTGACCATCTCGCCCCGGCAGGGCTCAAGCCCGAACAAGTGCAGCGAGGTCTTGTCGTCCACCTTGAAATCCGTCGAGGATGTCGCCTGGAACCCGTTGGCAGACACGTAGCCCTTTCGCGCCGCCACGGACTTCTGTCCATCGTAGTACTCGACGACGAGGACCGTCTTTCCGGGTGCGGCGAGCGAGCGGATGTAGTCGCCGTTGACTGAACCCGCCGCCTCAGCCGATCCGGCCATCAGCGCCATGAGCAGCGACATCCAACTCGCATCCGAAAATAGAACATGTCCGTATTTGATATCTGTTTTCGTAAGCGGGAGTTGCATTTTTCCTCTTTTCGACTCGCTTTCTTTGATGTACGAGATATCATATACGGTAAACTTTCGCAATCGACAATCATCACCCATCGTTCCACCTAGCGGTTCGCACCTGGGAATTGAAGCGAGTTTCGATAGATGCAACGTCTGCTCAAAAACCTGGCGATAGTGACCTACGCGGTACTCGCAGCGTGCGATCCTGCCGCAGCGAAAAATGCGCAACAGTTTGATATACAAAGGCTTTTCACCGCAAGAGACCGCAGCGCCCATAAGGCGTCGAACGTTCCGAATCCGTCGGAAAAGGCGAACACTTCGATTTTTTACCTGGATGCCAATGGCTCCGTCCTGCCGACCCCGGCGACTGCTGGTGAGAATAATATTAGATATCTAACAGCGGACCGTGATGTCGACGAAAGAGGTTCTGTCGAGTCGCCCACACGAAACCCTAGCGAGAACAATAATGGGTATGTTTTGCCAAAAGCGCCGTGCCCGGTTTCACCCGTACCTGTGGACAAGATCATTGAGATTATCGAGCGGTCGGCGCGTGCACGTGGCGTTGATCCTGGCTTCGCCACCGCCGTTGCCTGGGCGGAAAGCCGCTTCGACCGTGTCCGCAATAGCTCGAAGGGCGCCCGTGGTCCCATGCAGTTGATGCCGGGGACGACAAGAGAACTCGGCGTGAGCGACGTCTGCGATCCTGTCGCCAATGTCGATGGCGGCATCCGTCACCTGCGAGCACTTCTGGACGAATTTCAGAACCCGCTACTCGCGGCCGCCGCCTACAACGCCGGCGCCCAGGCCGTCCGAGATCATGACGGTATTCCGCCCTATGCGGAAACCGTCAGCTACCTGGCAGAGATCCTGAATTTCCAGCTCGGGCTACGTGCTCCGGAAGCTCGCACGGCTCCAGACAAATCCGCACAGCGATCCGTGGACAGCGGTGTCATCGGCCGCACGTCCGTCGCCCGCTTCGTCGGCGGCGTCATGAAATTCCGACATGCAAGAGGAAACAGGAAATGAAGCAAGCCATTCGTTCACCCCATATTCAACGCCGCCGACTTCTTGTCATTGGTCTGGCGGCCGTTGCGCAGCTGATTTCGGCCGATTGGGCATACGCACAGGAACTCGGCCAGGCATTCGCGCCCCTTCAAGCCATCTTTCAGGCTATCGTCGATTTCATCACCGGCCCGTTCGGGCGCCTCTGCGCAATCATCGCCGTGATGTCGATGGGATTTCTGGCCTGGGTAGGCCGACTTAGCTGGTTTCTGGCCGGGGGTATTGCTCTCGGCATCGGACTTGTTTTCGGAGGTCCTGGAATCGTCGATTCCCTGATTGCGATCGTGGGGTCATGAGCATGATCACCCAGAACCCGGAGAAGCCCGCCCTCACACCATTGGTCATCGGCCTAACGCGTTCACCGACACTGTGGGGCGTGCCCTATCTCGCCGGCGTGATCATGCTCGGGCTGACGATCATTGCCTGGCTGGCGTCGAATACGATCTGGGCGTTTCTGACCGCACCCGTCACCTATATGACGCTTTTCACCCTTTGCGCCTGGGACGCCCGGATCCTCGATGTCCTGCAGGTGGCTACACGGCTGACACCCCGAACGCCCAACAAGACGTTCTGGGGCGCCAACTCCTACGGGCCGTGACGATGCTGAAGGTGATCCGCGAAGAGCTCGGCTTTGGATCTGTCGGTCATCGAGAACGGCCAATGGCAAGTCATATACCCTATCTCAGGCATGTCGCTGATTCCATCCTTCGGCTTGAGAGTGGCGCCGTGATGACGGTCCTAAAACTGGATGGGCTCTTCTTCCAGACGGAAGACCAGGCCGAGCTCAACATGCGCTCGGTGGTCCAAAACACCATGATCCGGGCGCTTGGATCGAGCCGGTTCTCCTTGTGGTCGACAGTCATCCGTCGGCAGGTCGACACAGTCATGGACGGAGATTTCGAAGATCCCTTCTGCGAGGTGGTCGACCGGCGCTATATGACGGCGCTTGGCCACAAGCGGATGTTCACCAATGAGATCTACCTGACGGTCCTGCGGTCAGGATTGCGCGGCGCACTGGCCGCCGGTGATGGCGTTCGGCGCTTCCTGAACAAAGCCGCCGGCCGCGCCGCACACGACGAACAGCTTCGAGAGGCAACGACCGAGCTCGAGGAGCTGACCGACAGCCTTGCCCGCGACCTCAGCAAATACGGCGCCCGCACCCTCGGAATAGCCTACCGGAAGGGCGAACCTTATTCCGAGCCATGCGAATTCCTGAACATGGTTCTCACCTGCGGCCTACAGCGCGGCATGCGGCTGCCGCGCATGGAGCTTGCCAACTATGTCGGCACCTCGCGGCTGCATTTTTCACGGCGGACGCTGCAGGCACAAGGAGCTGTCCCTGAGGACAACCGCTTCGGCGCCATAGTTTCGATAAAGGAGTATCCGCCATTTACAGGGCCGGGCATGCTGGACGGGCTCCTGCAGGTCAATCACGAATTCATCCTCACCCAATCCTTCACGATTGCCGACAAGCCGATCGCCCAGGAACGCATTTCGCGCCTGAAACGCCAGATCGGCGCATCGGATGAAGCCGGCAGCGATGTCGAGAACGATATCGACTTTGCGCTGAACAGCCTTCTCAACCAGGAAGCCATTTTCGGATTCCATCATCTGTCGCTGCTCTGCCTGTCGCGGGATCTCGAGGGGGTGAACAAGGCGGTCTCCGACCTTGGCGCCTGCCTCACCGACATGAACATCAACTGGCTGCGGGAAGATTTGAACCTCGAGGCGTCCTTTTGGGCGCAGTTGCCGGGGAACCATGCCTACATCGCCCGCAAGGCCATGCTGTCGAGCGCCAACTTTTCAGGCTTGTCGTCGATGCACAATTTCGCGTCGGGCCAGAGAGACGCCCTGCATTGGGGTAGTCCCATCACCATCCTCGAAACGACCAGCCAGACGCCCTATTGGTTCAACTTCCACCAACGCGACATCGGGCATTTTCTGGTCACTGGTCCGACCGGTTCCGGCAAAACGGTGGCGCTGACCTTCCTGCTTGCCCAGGCATTTCGCGTGCGGCCAAGTCCGAAAGCGGTTTTCTTCGATAAGGATCGTGGTGCGGAAATCTTCATTCGCGCGATCAACGGCGCCTACGAGGTTCTGTCGCCGGGTACGCCGACCGGCTTCAATCCTCTGCAGCTCGAAAATACCGGTGAGAACCGCGAGTTCCTGCTGCGGTTGCTGAAGACCATGCTACGTCGGGGCGACGGAACCGGCTTTGACAGGCAAGAGGAAGATATCCTCGAACGCGCCGTCGTCAGGTTGATGCAGGAGCCGTCCTCCCAGCGCAACCTTTCCAATCTCGCAGGCCTGCTGACCGGTCGATCACGTGCCGGTCCAAACGATCTTCATTCGCGCCTCCGACCCTGGATCGAAGGCGAGAAGGCCTGGCTCTTCAACGCCTCCCATGACGTGCTTTCTTTCTCCGGGCGCGCGGCCTTCGGCTTCGACATGACCAGCATCCTCGACAATGACGAGGTGCGCAGCCCGGCGCTCATGTACATCTATCATCGTCTGAATGAGCTGTTCGACGGCACCCCGGTCATGATCTTCATGGATGAGGGATGGCGGCTTTTGAGGGATCCGATATTCAGCGACTTCATCGTCGACAAGATGAAGACGATCCGCAAGCTGAACGGCATCGTCGGCTTCGGGACCCAATCGGCGGCCGACATCGCGCGCTCAACTGCGGCTCACACACTGATCGAGCAGTCGGCGACCAATATCCATTTCCCCAATCCGCGCGCCGACGAGGAAAGCTACATCCACCGGTTCGGCCTGACAGCGAAGGAATTCAACTTCATCCGCACCACGCCGCCGGAGAAGCGGGCATTCCTGATTAAGCATGGCAACGACAGTGTCATCGCCAAGCTCGATCTCGGCGTGATGCCCGACTTGATCAAGGTCCTGTCGGGCCGAAACGAGACGATCGAGGAATGCGCGCATCTGCGCGAAATCTATGGCGACGATCCGGCCGCATGGCTTGGAAAATTTTGCGGCTGGGAGGGCGATATATGAGGGTCGCCGTTCTCTCAGCAATGCTCGCGCCGGTGATTTCGGCTTCTATCGCATCGGCGGACGTGCCGGTCGTCGACGACACCAATCTCGGCGAACGGAAGGATCGGGATGAGGCGACGACGAGCATCGTGGACACCGACCACGGCCGTTATACGATCCATAGCTCTGTCACCTGCTCGATGTACCGTCCCGGGCGGCGCAACGATCCGGTTGGCGCGGCCGAAGCCAATCCGGAAATCTCCGGTCTGGTGCGCCGTGTCGCCCGCGAGGAAGGCGTCGACGAAAACCAGTTCCTTGCTCTCGTCTATCAGGAGAGTCGCTTCAACCCCTGCGCCAAATCTGCAGCCGGGGCCACCGGCCTTGCCCAGTTGATGCCCGCCACGGCGGCGCAATTGGGTGTCGACGAAAACAACATCGAACAGAATCTTCGCGGTGGCGCCTGCTATTACAAGCAACAATTGGATCGCTACGGCGGCAACGTATCGTTGGCGCTTGCGGCCTATAATTCAGGCCCCGGCAACGTGAACAGATATGGCGGGATTCCACCGTTCAAGGAAACACAGGGCTACGTCGCCTCGATCACTCGAGATTGGCTGCCCGCCTTCGGCGGATCGGACAAATCGGGCATACCCCTCAACTTTGGAGGCGGTGAGACAGTCTATACCGGCATGCGATCGTCAACGCTGAATGCCATGGGTGCGACAACGGCGACAAGCGACAGTCTCGGCAACGTGGCAAGCTGGTATCACCAACTCGGTCAGCTGCAGACTGGCACCATCCAGGATAGCTGGGACCACAATTCCACCGCGCGCAATGCTAACCTCGAGATGATGAACAACGTCATCAAGCTCGGCAGGGCGATGGCCGATCTCGTCAATTCGCGAAACGCTGTCTCATCTGCCCACCTCTCCGGCTCGTCGCGCACCGCCACCCCTAACAGGGATGATGAACAGCCGAGCGACGCCACGCACCCATGCGACGCGCGCCAGAATCTTGTTTGGAGCGATGAGGAACAGGCCTGTGTCGAAAGACGGGAAAATGAGAACCAGGTCCAGCTGATGCTGGAGCCTCAATGAGGGAGAATCGATAGATGAGAACGATCCTTTGGGGCGGCCTTGCGCTGCTTGCATTTCCTGCGTCTGCATTGGCCGACGTGCCGGTCATCGACCGCACCAACTACGAAGTCGCCAAGAAAACGGCGGAGGCGACCGACCAGATCCTCGATACCAACAAGAACATCCTGACCACGGTCGAAGATACGTTGCAGGCTGTCACCGGAGATCGTGGCAGCATGGCCGGCCCGCTGAAGTATCTCGCCATCGGCAATGGCTTCAGCGTCGCGACAATCCCCTCCTTCGACAGCATCCTGAAAGATGGCGTGCCGAACTTCGGCAGCATGAGCGGCGATATTACGAAGGCGGCGACCGCGTTCATCAACGGTCTGCAACTGGTGAAGTCACTATCTGGAAAGGAGAACAGCAGTTTCTCCGGCGACAAGTCGTATGAGCAACTGGTGAACACCTTGCTCGGCGTTTCCGCTCTTATCAATGGGTCTCAACAGGCGATCGAGAGCCGTCGCAGCGCGTTCGAGCAGGCGGGCGCCCAGATCGGCACTGCTCAGGATATCAAAGGCTCGATCGACCAGAACACACAGCTTCAGGTGCAATCTGGGCTGACGCTCAACGAGCTGATCGGCGTGATGAACGGTGCCGTCACCTCGTTGCAGGCCGAAAACCAGCGCCGCCTCACCGATATCTCCAACACCAAGAAGACGCTTACCTACGGGAACTGACGATGCAGCGAATCCCTGGTTTGCTCCTGGTCGCAGCGCTGTCCCTTGCGGCGACAGCCTGCGGGACCGTCAAAGCGAAAACAGCGCCCTGCAAGCGGCCGACAAACCTGATGTCCTTAGCCGAGGACCCCAGGCGCGAATGCGGACCGATGCGAGCCGTCAACGATCCGGCAGCGGCGTTCGTCGCGATCGGCGTTCAGGAGGCACAAGAGTAAGATGCAGGATTTCCTCGGCGATCTTCTCGAGCGCATCGAGAACTCCGGCGCGAGTTTTTCGGAGCAGGCCTATACGATCGTCGGCAACGAGATACTGCCGCTTTTGCGGTTGATGCTGGTCGTCTACGTCGCCTGGTACGGTCTGCAGCTCGTGATGGGCACAGCGCGCCTAGGCGTTGGCGAGATCGTGCTACGCATCGTCCGCATGGTGATGATCCTGGTCCTCGTCAGCTCCTGGGGCAACTTCAATAACTTCGTCTATCATTGGATCAACGACACGCCGGAAGATGTCGGCCGGGCGATTTTGGCTGCCTCCGGAACCGGCATTACCGAGCCCACCAATGGCATGTCGATGATCTGGCAAACGGCCAATCAGGCGGCCTCAGTCTTCGCGGAGCAGTCGGGCTATTTTTCGATCCTCCCCAGCATGATTGGAGTCCTAATCATGGTTGGCGCCGGTGTGTTCATCGCTGTGGCGCTTGCCATCCTGATCCTTGCCAAGGTGATGCTGTGGGTGCTGATCGGCACCGCACCGATTTTTGTTTCCTGTTTTCTGTTCGATCGAAGCCGCCGCTATGGTGTCGGCTGGTTCAACCAGGTGCTGACCTATGCGCTGATCCCGCTGTTCATCTACGTGATCGCCGCCTTCCTCATCGCAGCCATGAACCCCGAGCTGTCGAAGATCAATGCGGCCAGCGGCTCGAGGACCCTGACACTTGCCGATATCGCCGGCTTCCTGCTGCTGTGCATCGCCGGCGGCTTCGTCATGCTCTACATCCAGTCGATCGGCCAAGGGATTGCCGGCGGCACTGCTTCCGGCGTCGGGAATGCGGCAACAAAGATCTCCCATTTCATCGGCGTCCGCACCCCGCGTGCGACCGGAAGCGGGACTATTCGTGCGGGGCAAGCGGCCTATCGCGTCGGTGAAAGGCTGCGCAACCGGTTCCGCGGCGACGGAGACGATGACGGATCCGCGGTCAAATCAGCCATGCAAAGCAGAATATCCCAACAGGGTAACCCGACTTGAGCAGTGATTTTCGAGAAGATGAGAGAATATGGCTGACGTCAAAGACCTTGATCTACGAACCTATTATCAGAGTGGAGACATCTGGGAGCAGGAGATCGTCCGACGAGCGAAACGATCGCGAGCGCTTGCCTGGTTCGTGACGATGATCTTCGGCACGATCACGTTGCTCAGCCTGATCGCCCTTGTCATGCTGGTACCGCTCAAAAGCTTCGAGCCCTATATTGTCGAAGTCGACAAGAACACCGGCTATGTCGAGGTGAAGACTGGACTCACGCGGCCCGTCACCCTCACCGAACAGCAGGCAATCACCCAGGCGAACATCGTCCGCTACATCCGTGCCCGCGAAGGCTACGATCCTTATGCCATCGAGCAGAATTTCGGGATCGCAGCTCTGCTCTCGACGGGTAATGCAGCCAGAGAGCTACAGGACCTCTACAGCAAGACCAATCCGACGAACCCGGCAAAGACCTATGGCCGCAACACACGCGTCATGACCGAGATCGCGTCCGTGACCTTCCCCAACAACAGCACCGGCATTGTGCGCTTCTCCACGACGGAGATTTCGGACACAGATTCGATCGTCCGCCACTGGATCGCCGTGGTGCGCTATCGTTATACCGACACGCCCGCCACCAACGAGTGGCGCTTCGAAAACCCATTGGGGTTCCAGGTCTACGACTATCGGCGCGACCAGGAGACGGTGGTGGGGAGCGGTCAGTGACCCGACATTTCCCTATTCTCCTCATGATCAGCCTTGCCACTATTGCAGGCGCATGGGCTGCCGAAACGCCTTCTGCCGGCCGGCTCGATCCGCGCGTTACGAGCATCGTCTACCAGCCGAACAACGTCGTGCGCGTCTTCGCGACCTACGGCATCTCGACCATGATTATCTTCGATGAGGGCGAAAAGTTCGAGACGATCGCCGTTGGAGACAGTGACAGTTGGGACGTGGTGCCGACCGACAAGGGCAACATCCTCTTCGTCAAGCCGAAGGCGAAGAACGCCGCCACCAACATGAACGTGGTGACCACCAAACGCATCTATTATCTCGAGCTCAGCGACTTTGCGCCTGAGGACAACAAAAAGATCTTCGGCATCCGCTTCATCTATCCCGACAAGGATCTGAATGCCTCGTTGCGTAAGGAAGCCGAGGCTCGGGCCGCCTATCCGAACATTTCCGGCGTCGACAAGGCCAACGTCAACATCGACTATTCTTTCTCGGGCGACGGCAGCCTGAAGCCGCTGATGGTCTTCGACGACGGCAAGAAGACTTTCTTCAAATTTGGAGCCAAGGCCCCGGCGATTTTCGCGGTCAATGGCGACTTCACCGAGACGCTGCGGAACTTTCGGCGCGAGGGCGACTACATCGTCGTCGATGGCACCGCTACACAATACACCCTGCGCGACGGCAATCAGTGGACTTGCATTTTCAATCTCCGCAAGCCCGACTTCGGCGCACCGGACCCTGCCATCATGGGGCCGGTCTTCGACAACAGGGCGAGGACGCGCAGAAGGAGCGGCAACGGATGAAACGATCGCCAGAACTCGAAGCCATGCTGGAAGCCGACCAGAGCGAGGTGCGCGACCAGCGGGTGAAGCGCAAGCAAGTGCTCGGCGGGTCGGTGATACTGCTCGTTGGCGCTGCCCTTGCCTATGTCCTCGTCTTTGCACCGGAGAAGCCGGGTCAGGATGTCCTTCAAGGCGACGAGGAGTTCTCGACCACGACGTTTCGTCCGCCATCCTTCCTCCGCCAAGAGCCGGAGCCTGAGCAGAAATCGGACGACCAGGTCATTCAGCTTCCCGAGCCTCCGCAGGAGAAAAAGGAAGACCCATCCGACACGACCGAATTCGACGTCCCGCCGCCACCGATCGCCATCGAAAAGACCGAGCAGCAGGCCGAACAGCCCGCGGAGGAATTCCCGAAGCGCTATCTCTCGAAACAGATCATCGTCGACTCGGCCAAGTCCGATAGTGGTGATTACCCATTGAGCGGCGCAAACGCCGAAGGAGCGCCGACCGTCGCGGGCGAGGATCGAAACAGCAAGTTCCTCGCTACAGCCTCGGCGATCGGCGACCGATCGGCAAAAGCCCGCCAGATCGGCCGGATCGACGCCATGATAGCGGAAGGCACGCTTATTCCCGGTCTCCTGGAGACGGCCATCAACAGCGACCTGCCCGGGCAGATCCGCGCGATCACCTCCCAGGACGTCTATTCCTTCGATGGCCGCCGCGTGCTCATTCCGACAGGCACGCGTCTGATCGGTGAATACCAGTCAGAAATCACCCGCGGGCAGAAACGCATCTTCGTCATCTGGACACGGCTACTTCGCGATGACGGCGTCTCCATACGCCTGAACAGCATCGGCACCGACAGTCTCGGCCGCTCCGGGCTGACCGGCATCGTCGATAACAAATGGCGCGAGCGCTTCGGCTCGGCCATCCTGCTTTCGATCGTAGGCGCCGCCTCGTCCTACCTCACAGGTCATGGGAACGGTTCCTACTCGAGCAGCAATGGAAACGACGACTCAGATTCCGATCAGGCCGCCGAGCTCGCCAGAGAGACGATCGCCCAGACCTTCTCCGACATGGCCAACCAGGTACTCGGAGAAAACCTTCGCATTGCGCCGACGGTCAGCGTCCACCAGGGCGAGCGCATCTTCGTTTACGTTCGCCAGGACCTCGACTTCTCCGCCATGTACCCGGATCCCGTCGAGGAAGCATTGAAGGAGATCAAGCATGAGCGAGGCCTCAGCACGGGTTACGGCGCCCGGCAATGATCCGCATTACTTTCTGAAGCAGGCGCTCTCGCCTTTGGCGGAGTTTCTCGACGACCCGCAAGTCGTTGAGATTTCCGTCAACCGCCCCGGCGAGGTCTTCATCGAACGCCTTGGCGCCGACCATATGGCGTTTTATGCCGTGCCTGCGTTGACGGCCGCCGAAATCGAGCATATCGGCGAGCGCGTGGCCGCCGCCAGCAATCAGTTCATCAGCCGCATCAATCCTCTGCTCAGCGCCGCGCTGCCTTCTGGCGAGCGTATACAAGTGGTTCTCCCGCCTGCGGCGCCCGATGGCGGCGCCATCTCCATCCGCAAGCAGGTGATCAGCGATCTCACGCTGGCGCAGTATCGGGATAGTGGCGCGCTGGACAAGGTATCAGTAACCGTCGGCGGCTTGAGCCCAACCGAGGAGAAACTTATAGCCCTGTTGGATGCGGACCGGATCCATGACTTCGTCGTGACGGCGGTGCGCGAGCGCGTCTCGATCCTCATCAGCGGCGGGACTTCCACCGGAAAAACCACTTTCCTTAATGCCTGCCTCAAGAGCATCGACGAGCACGAACGCATCCTGACACTCGAGGACACGCGCGAGCTCTTCCCGCCCCACCGCAACAGCACGCATCTCTTGGCCTCGCGCGGCGATCAGGGATCCGCGCAGGTGACGATCCAGTCGTTGCTGGAGGCATCGCTTCGCATGCGGCCGGACCGGCTGTTCGTCGGTGAGGTCCGCGGGGCCGAGGCCTTCGCATTCCTGCGCGCCGTCAACACAGGTCATCCGGGCAGCATGTCAACCGTCCATGCCGACACGCCGATGGGCGCTTATGAACAGCTTGCGATGATGATGATGCAAGCCGGCGTATCGTCCGGTTATTCGAAGCAGGATCTGATGTCGTACATCCGCATGGTCATCCCGATCGTCATCCAGCTGCGCCGCGACGGCGGGCGGCGCGGCGTCTCCGAGATTTTCTTCTCCCGGCGGTCCTCATGAGCAGATCCTACCAGGCAGTCTATCTGTTGTTCTGCTTTTTGATCGCCGTCGCGATCTGGATGTTGAGCTATAGCGTGATCCTCCAACTTGTCTGGAAGGATGGCCGCATCCTCAAGCTTGTTACGACCACCAATCCACTCGCGCCGTTCCAGCAATTGCTGGCCTATTCGCACAGTCAGCCCCTGCAGCTGGTCGCCGCCGGCGCCCTCGTGCCCTCCATCGTCATTGCCTCAATCGCAGCGATCGTTGGTCTGCGGCGCCCGTCGAGCCCGCTCGGCGACGCAGCCTTCCAGGACATGGCGTCGCTGCGGCGCGGTGGGTGGTTTCGCAAGGACGGCCACGTGTTCGGACGGGTTGAACGCAACATTCTCCGCCGCAAGGACGACCGGCATCATCTGATCATCGGCCCGACGCGCTCCGGCAAGGGCGTTGGCTATGTCATTCCCAACGCGCTCATGTTTCCCGGCTCGATGATCGTCACCGATCTGAAAGGCGAGATTTTCGAACACACCGCTGGCTATCGAAAAGCGAAGGGGCACCAAGTCTTCCTCTTCTCGCCGGGTGCAACCAAAACGCATCGCTGGAATCCACTCGACTTCGTTCGCAGTGATCGCGGCAGCCGAACGACCGACATCCAAAACATGGCGAGCATCCTGATCCCGGAAACCATAGGCTCCGAGAACGCCGTCTGGCAGGGTGTTGCACAGCAGGTGATCGCCGGCATCATCAGCTACGTGCTGGAAAGCCCGCACTACAGGAACCGCCGTAACCTCGGTGAGGTCAACAGCATCTTCAATTCCGGCGTCGATCTACAAGTGCTGATGAAGCTCATCAAGGAGAAGGAGCCTTATCTCACCCGCTTCACGACCGAGAGCTTCAACGCCTACATCGCCTTGAATGAGAGAGCAGCCCGTTCGGCGCTCCTCGACATCCAGAAGGCCTTGGCGCCGTTCCGCAACGAACGCGTCGTCGCCGCGACCAGCGTAACGGACATGGATCTTGCCTCGCTGCAGCGCCGGCCGGTCAGCATCTACCTGGCGCCAAACATCACCGACATGACGATCCTGCGACCGTTGCTCACGCTCTTCGTGCAGCAGGTTATGGACCTGCTTACCCGCGAGCATAATCCGACGGCCCTACCCGTTTATTTCCTTCTCGATGAATTCCGGCAGCTGAAGAAGATGGATGAGATCATGAACAAGCTACCCTATGTGGCCGGCTACAACATCAAGATGGCCTTCATCATCCAGGACCTGAAAACCCTCGACCAGATCTATGGGGAAACTGCTCGCCACTCGCTGCTCGGCAATTGCGGCCTTCAGCTCATCCTCGGTGCCAACGATCAGGCAACCGCAGAGTACGCCTCTCGTGCGCTCGGAAAGCGCACCATCCGCTATCAGTCGGAATCGCGCACCCTCGAACCCATGGGCCTGCCTCGGCGAACCAAGGTTGAACAGATCCGCGAACGAGACTTGATGATGCCGCAGGAGGTTCGCCAGATGCCGGAGGACCGGATGATCCTGCTCGTGGAGGGCCAGCACCCGATCTTCGGGGGGAAGCTTCGCTATCATACGACACAGCCATTCAAGACTGCCGCCGACTATGCCCGGCAGCAACGACCGGAACTCCCTGAGCTGCAGTTCGAAGCAACGATGCCGGTTCCTGCACTGTCGCCGGGATACGATCCCGCCGGCGTTTCAGGTGCAGAGGGTCAACCCCCGGAGATAGGTCCGTCGCAGGCCGCCGACGCTCCTGTCTATCCGAAACGGGTGGCGCGAAGCGTCAAGAAAACGCCAGCAAACGCGAGCCGAGCAAGATCCCGGCCGCCGGCCGGCGCGGGGTCGGAATCCGCTGTCGATGATCTCTTCAGCAAAACCGAAGACCGTATCCTGCCGACGGCAGTGAAGTTGAAGAATGCGGTCGCTACATCGTTGGCCCGGTCGCCCGATATGCCTTCACTACAGCGCAAAAGCATTCAGGATGTCCTGGCCCAGACGATTCCGGATCCAGTGGAGATCGGATTGGAGTAGGTTCGGTCGCCCAACAGAATGCCGGCCGCCGCACCGCCTCTCGCGAGCGATCTGCCATGACATCAGCGTCCAGCCGATCGGGCCGCCCGCTGCCAAGGATCACAGGGACAAGGTTCTTCATTGCCGCTTCCGCGCGATCGGCAATCGCTTCGGAAAATTGAAGACCTTTCGTCCTGGCAATCGATCTGATTTCCACTCCTAAATAACCACCTAGGATAATGCAGGTTGTCTCGATATCTATAACCGAAATATCCGGAGCATTCCGATGATCGCCTCTAAGGATCTTCGCATCTACAATGGTGCAGAGTTCGCGCATGCACTGCAGACTGAGATGGATTCTGCCCCTGAGAGAGATGCGAAGGCCGACAAGATTGCGGTCAAGCGCAAGCTCCCAACCACGGGCCCGGCATCCGCTTTCGCATCAAAGCTGCGCAATGCGATGGCCAAAGTTGTGGGAGCCAAACCAGGGGCCGGTGTCGACGACACGATGGTCTTAGTGGTTGATACGCCCAACCGAGCGGTTCGGGACACAATACGTGACATCGTCGAGCACGTCCCCGCTATTATTGAGGCCCGGCAAAGCAAATTGACGGACGAGGCAATCGACGCCCTCGTGTCCGTTTATATGCGTACCGCTCCAAACGTTGAGGTCGAGAGACTGCTTTACGACAGCAACGCCAAGGCAAGAGCACGCTTCGTCCAGGAATGGCCGGGCTTCACCAGCAAGGACCTGGCTGATGCTGCAGGACACGGATCGAAGAACAAGAGAATGACTGCTTCGTGCTGGAAGTCGAAGGGTAAGATGTTTTCTATCAAACATGGTGGTGCCGAGTACTTTCCCGCCTTCCAGTTCGAGGACGGACAGCCTCTCGAAACGGTCGGCAAGGTTCTGGCATTCCTTGGCGAAAAGAAATCCGGCTGGCAGTTGGCCTTCTGGTTTACCTCCTCCAATAGCTGGCTTGATGGCAAGCGCCCCGTCGACGTCATCAAGGACAGCAAAGCCGTGGAGCAGGCTGCGGCGCACGAAGCGGAAGACGTCATCGGATGATTCTCCCCGCCTTCGCCACCCCCCGCCTCGAACTCACACAGGATCAAGGTAGGAACGAGGGCACCGTATAGAGCACAATCGGCATTTTGGTTTGACTAGCCCACTTGGAGTTTTGACACAAAGGTATCGACGAAGACATGCCAGGAACACCGCTGGCGGAACGGATGGAAGAAGCAGGCCCAAGGTTCGAAGAACGCTCCGGCACCCGCGACCAAAAATCCGCCAAGTTGCGCTAGAAGGGAAGGAACGCCACGGCCGCATCCCACCAGGAGCCCGCCCAGCGCCATGCGACCGTCAGGGCGTGGTCAATCACCCCGATCACCATCACCGCAACGAAAATGGTGCCAGACACTTTGGCCCATCCTTCCACACTCTTGCAATGTTCTTCCGGATTGATGATGATGTGCCAATCATCTCGCATGGGAAAACCTCCTATCGCTCGCGCTCGTCGCGATCCTGTTCTCTTTTCTCGTCAGCCTCGCGCTGGATTTCCTCAAGGCGAGAGATGTGCTGCTGCGCCGAATCCGTGCGGGTGGTGTCAGCGGCCCGGGTCGTGAAACGTTCCTGTCGCGCGCGATCAGGATCGGCCGGGTCACGCTCCTCCTCAGCATCGGCCGGTCGGCGAGCGGGGCCGTCGCCATGTTCGATGTCTTCGTTCACTTCGGCCGGGGTATCAACACTTCTCATTCCCGTGGCCTTGGACTTGTTCCGACCGTCGCGCGAATGTTCCGCCCGCCCGATCGCAACCCGCAACTCTTCGTCAACCTCAGCGATCTCCCGGATTAGCGTATTGCCGGCGGCACCGAGCTCGGCGGCCCTTGCGATCTCCCGCTGCAGACCGGCTTCCAGAGTTGCCTTCTGAGAATCGCGCTTCCCGGATTCAGCTTTCTCGATCTCGTCACGGTAGCGCTCGACCTCCAGCATGACCTGATTGGCGGCCTCGACAGTTCGCAACCCATGGCGGCTGACGGCATCGTCCCAGCGAGCGCGGGGATCATCATTCTGTTCCCCGACCGCGCGCTCGCCATCTCGCTCAGGCGGAACAGACCTTTCCCTCAGTTCCATCAACTCACGCCGGACATTGACATGTTCGCGAGCCGCTGTAGCGATCTCCTCGAAGCTCTTCCTCTGCTCGCCGGGCGCGACGCGCTGGGCCTGGAACAGCGCCCTCTCGACCCGTTTCTCGTAGACTTCGAATTCCTGACGTGTCATGTGGCGCATGGTCTCGCCCTCCGAAACGACTTTCATCAACTTTACCAAATTTATTCTGAATTGCGAGTAGGAATTTCCGTTTCCGGATCCCTCCCTCTCAACCGACTTGATCCGAGAAGCTACTGATTTCAGTCGCTTTATCTGATCAGACGCAAATTGCCGCACGTCGGAATCCTGGCCTTTTCTTGCGAGCGTCAGCCATTCCTGGCGGGCTGAGTAAGAATAAATCCTGCTATCTTCCCTCCTTGCGATACTCTGCCCATCCGCTCGTTTCGCGTCATAGCGCCGTTGCGCTGCAGGGCTCGTCCCCTCATGCTGCGTGCGGCCAGCCCGGCTGGTAGGGCGCACCTGGTTTCTGGTGTAGGCGGCAGCACTCGCCCGCTCGCGACGGTCCGTCATTTCCATGCGGATGCCGTGGGCATGCGCTTTCTCCGCCAGCGTTACCCTCCAGTGGCGGAAAGCAGGTATGGTTGTCTCGATTCTGTCGCCGGCATCCGAGCGCATCGCAACGATGGCGTGGACATGCACATGCGGCCGCTTGCCTCCCGCATCCTCCGCCTTTGGATCCTGGGAAGGATCATGGAGGGAAAAAACATAGCGATGACCGATGAACTCCTGGGCCAGGAAGTCACGAGCGGCGGCATGAAACGCCTGGACATCGGTCCCGGCCCGCGCCGACATGATCACATGCATGAGATCGCGGGGCTTGCGGCTGTGAAGCTGATCGCGCCATTCGAGCTGCACCAGATTACCCGCCTGCGTTGCATCGGCGATAGCATTGCCACTGTCATCCTGGACAGCGCCATGATGCCGGTCGACCAGGTCGCGCAGTCGGCTCGATCCGTAGGCGGCTCCATTTCCGTAGCCGAAAAAACAAAAGGTCATTTTTCCTTCTTGCTCTGCGCCCTCCCCACCCAGGCGACCCTGTACGATCTCCGATGCCTTCTTATCGCCAGTGAGCCGCTCGCCTTCACGGTCGCGCAGGACGGCCACACCCTCGATCAGATAACCATTGCCGTCATCGTGCGGTGTGACGGCGTAGGCGAAGCTCCGCTCGCCAAGCCCACGTTTGAGAAGTCGCCTCGCCTCTTCGTAGACATCCGCAGCCGGATCGGCGGGCTCCTTCACCTCGAGCGAGAAGGCGCCGATATCCCGGCTCTCGGCGCGGTTCTTCATCACATGGTCCCATTCGCCGCGGACAGCCGGCAGCTCATCGCGTCCTTTAAGCTGCTCGCCCCGCTCGTTTTCGACGACGATACGGCCATTGCGCGAGACATAGTTGATCATCGCCCCGAGCCGCCCGCCGCCGCCGAAGGACGCCATCTTGACGACAGCCGGCTGGCTGCCTGAAGCGAGCCCTGCAAAACGGGATCGCATGGATGGCTCGGACGCGTGGCCCTGCCCCTTGGCGCGAGCGAAGATCCCGATCCTCTTTCCAAAGCCAAAGCGTCCGGCCCCGCTACCGGGCAGCGGTGATGCCGTCGGCACGACGCCTCCCCGGCGACGGAGTTCATCCTCGTCCGCAAATCTGCGGTTAAGAAGCGACCGCTCATGCAAGAGCGCCGCCTTACGCTGTTCCCACTCAGTCTCGAACACGCCCGGAAACAACTCCATCACGGCGCTCCCCGCCGCCGAGCGCCCCGTACTGCGAAGCTTCTCAGCTCCAGAACCACCGCGGCGACAAGTCGTTGAACCTCGCTCAGTTCGACCGCAAGGTCGGCATCGGAGAGACGGCCGCTGGCGTTTGCGCTGCGGGCAAGCTGATTGAGGTTCACCCCGACCGACCGCATGTCCGAAACCAGCATCTCGAAGATCGCACGATCGTCGTCGGTCAGGAATGGACGCACACCCGCCCCTTCCAGCGTCAGCGAGCGCATGAAGGCGGAAACCGTCAGGCCGGCAGCCTCAGCAGCGGCGTCGATAGCGGCAAGTTCGGAGGCGCTAAAGCGGGTATGCACGACGCGATCCTTCCGCCCGTCGGGCGACCCCAGCGCCACCGCGCCTCGACTGTCCACCGCCATCTCTGCCTCCCTAACGAAGCGCCGCAGGCGCCATCGACGGCTTGTCCGTCGATCGTCAGCAAATTTGTATCACAAAATTGCGTATCCTGCCAAATGCAAGTTTACTGTTTTTATTCCTTCCCTCAAGCCCCTGCCTGCAGAAATCTTACTCACCCGAAAAATCGACAGTTTCGTTTACGTCGCTCTCCGACACCAAATCATCAATCGGCGATCTCATGTAGCGCTTCGCCATTATGCTATTGATTCAACAAACTAATTGGCGTGTCTACATTGCTGATCGATACGAACACATCGTGTGAAACGCCAATATGAATATGACGGAAAAGCCGCGCAGTTATAGCGATTATCACGCTACAAAAGATGGCTTGACGTATACAGAAATAGAATAATATTTATTCTCAGGAGAACCATCGCGCGAGAGAGCAGACGTTCGTTTTCAACGGGAAGGAGAAGCGGGTATGGGCAGGATCTATGCCGCTGTAAGCAGCAAGGGCGGAGCCGGCAAGACGACACTGGTCACCTTGATCGCGGGCGAATATGCACTGCGTGGGGGGCGGGTGTTGTTGATTGATGCCGACGGCAGGCTCAATCTGACTGGCTGGTGGAAGCTTTGCCACAGCAAGGAGAACGTGCCGGAAAATATCAACGTCGTCATTGCGGCCTCGCATCGATCGATTGAGGCGGAGATCGGGCGTTCAAGTGGCAGTTTCGACGTGATCATCATCGATGCGCCAGGCGTTGACAGCACGGTGCAGGAAACGATCATCGGTTGCTCGCAACTCGTTCTCTCTCCCATTCAACCCGGCATCAAGGAGATCGAGGCGGCCGGACAGGCTGCGGCGAGCGTCAGCGAAATCAACGATCGTGGCGGCTTGGACATCATTCACCTGAATGTCAGAACACGGATCACTGTGCCTGGGCGCAACCTTGAAGCCTATCGCTATGTCCGACCCTTCGTCGCAGGCCTGCAGGAGGCCGGTTACCAGACAGCTCTTCTCGATACCGAGCTGTTCGAGCGCAACGTCTATCGGGAAATTCAAAACGGGCTCGGAACGCTACAGATGCAGGAACTGACCGATCCTGTGAGGAAGGCCCGGCTGGAGGTGCAGACCCTTGTGGACGAAATCGAGAGCAAGCGCGGCAGCCAAAAGGGAGCTGCAAGGTGAGCAAAGGCGGGCTGTTTCTCAGCGACTTCACGATTGCGGCGAAGTCTGCGGCAAAGCCGGTTCCCTCTGCCGGACTGGTGGGTGCAGAGCGACCCCTCGAGGAGGAGAGCACCCAGACTGAGGCCGATGCATCGCTGGCAATGCTGACGAAGCGCACTGCGGGCGAGCAAGAGAAACGTGCGAGAGACCGGGCCGCGACACGAGAGGATGCGCGCTCCAGCCTCAAGAACCTCAAGCGAGCGAAGCAACGGGAGATCAAGTTCTATGTCAACGTTGCGCTGGATCAGGCGACGAAAGCGCGCCTGAAACGGGCGGCGGATGAGAACGATCTCAAGATGGCCACTGTCATGAAGGCCGCGATCGACTTCTATCTCAAGGAAAACGGCTATTGAAGGAAACAGCTCCGCCTGCGAACGGCGCTGCGAATGGAGCTCGAATCATGCGACAGTTCCTGATCGGCGGCGAAATACAAACAGAAGATGCCGAGAGTTTCCAGGAGTGCGTGACCCGGTCCTATCGCGACAAGCTTCGGCCGCTATGCCTTTGCAAGGAGCCGGGCGTCGCAATGTATATCGCCAACATCGGCGATCAGCTTGTGATCAAGAGAATGCCGCTTTCAGGCGGCCAGCATGACCCGGCCTGCCCCTCCTATGAGCCACCCTATGAACTGACCGGGCTGGGCGCTCTGATCGGCAGCGCGATCAGGCCGGATGCCGCAGCTGGAACCGCCGCCATCAAGCTCGATTTCTCGCTTTCCAAACGCGGACCGTCGACGGGTGCAGGCGCGGGCGGCACGCAAGCCGACAGTGTGACGAACGACAGCAGGAGATTGTCGCTACGTGCGCTGCTCCATCTTCTCTGGCACGAAAGCGGCCTGACGGAGTGGACGGTGCATTGGGCTGGCAAGCGGCATTGGTGGCAGGTCTATCATCATCTTTACGAGGCAGCCCGCACCCTGTCGGTGCGAGGAGAAATCCTGGCGGAGCGCTTGTTTGTGCCGGAGCCGTTTCGAGCCGACGGCAAGATTGCGATCGAGCAACGACGCGCGCAGGCGATGAGCAGGCTGTTTCGCTCGGATGCCAGCGGCAAAAAGAAGATGCTGCTGGCTGGGGAGATAAAAGAATTCACCTCGGCCAGAAGCGGCCAACAACTCGTCATCAAGCACATGCCGGGTTTCCGCCTGCATCTCGAGGAGGCAGCGTGGCGGCGCCTGCAGCGGCGCTTCGAGGTCGAACTTGCATTATGGCGACACAACGAGAATTCCCATCTGGTTGCGATCGCAACGATCGAGGGTGCAGCGGCGGGCTTCGTATCGATCAATGAGATCGCGCTGATGACCGTGACCGAGCATTGGCTGCCGATCGAGGATGCCCATGAGGAACGGCTCCTGGAAAAGCTCGCGCGGCTCCGCGGCAAAACGGTAAAGGGATTGCGCTTCAATCTCGCCCGCAGCCAGCCGTTCGCGAATGCGGTCCTCCCGGAACTGCGCCCTCAGCCAATGGCGCTCTATATCGTTCCGCCGAACGCCGATGCCGAGTTCGAGGCGGCTCTGGCCGAGATGATCGAGGCGCGGCCCGACTTGGCGGCCTGGGTCTGGCGTGTCTCTGACGGCGAAATGCCATCACTGCCCGGGGAACCAAGCTAGATCGATCACCGCAGCCACCTTACTCATCACTCTCGTGAATCAATCGGCGCCGACGAACTCACCTGCCCCTGGTTGTCGATATGAAGCCCGCCAGAGCGGGCCTCGAAGGCGCCTCATCAGGGTTAACCCAATCAGTTTCTCGAAGGCTATTTCGCTCTCAACAAAAGCGGGACCTTGATTGCCAGCCTGGAGCTTCAAACCGGATGCGCCGGTCGATCCGGCGAGCCGGCGGCCGGCATGACGAAAGCCTCCGTCAGAACGGAGGCTCGGCGCTGATGCGGCCTTCCTGCTCGGCTACCATGACCTCGCGTTCGGCGAGCGCCAGTTCAAGTTCGGCGTGGATCTGGCGGCCTTCGGCTGCATCGGCATTCCGCAGTTCGGCCTTGAGTTCTTCGATGGTGCGGTCGAGTTCGTTCGTCATTGTCGTCTCCTTGACGTTTGTGAAAGACGACGGCCCCGGTCATGGCGGGATGGAGGGGTCAAGGAGCGCGGAACGCGACCGGCGGAGCCGGCGAGTGGGGGAGCCGAATTTCTGGTTCGGGCAGCAGGACCGGGCCTGAAATTTGGGGGAACCGCTCGTCCTTGAGGCCTTCATTCCGCCATGGCACGCTTGGACGGACTGAGCAGACATTTCAGTTCCCTGTGGCACCCGAAAAACCGGAAGCGGCTCGATGCCTGCTTTCGGCTTCACCATGCGGGGAAGGCCCCGCCTTTCGGCAGGGCCTTCCGTGCTGGATCAGGCTGATTCACGGTTCAGGCGAGACCAGACGAGGACATAGTCGCCGTCTGCTTCTGCCGGCCACAGTGCCGCGCTGATCGGTGCGTTGAAGCTCGGGTCGTCGAGCTTGAGCGAGATATAGGGCTCGCCGCTGCCCGAGACCGCCTTCCAGCCGGCTCCAACTTCGGCGCCGTTGGATACGGCCCGGAAGTCCGGGGCGTCGCGCGACACGCGCTCGATTGAGAGCAGGCGGACCTTCATGTTGACCGTCAGAGTGCGAACGTTGCCCTGGATGACGTTGCCGTTGGTGGTGAATTCGCCGATGACTGCCATGATCTAGTTCCTTTCGGTTGCTCGAGCCGCGCCCATCGCGGCCTCGATGACGGTGGAAGGACCGGGGGCGATCGGCAACGCACCCTGCGGGGGCCCGTTGCGCCTGCGCATCGGGGTGGCAAGGGCTGGAACGTAGTGGAAGGCGGGCGGGCCCGGCTTTTTTGTTTCGCGATGCAAAGCCGAAGGCGGCGGAAAAAAGCCGGAGACGCCCGTTGCGGTCGGCTGATCGAGACTTTAGTCGTCCGTCGGTCACACCAGCCTCATCGAGGTCTGCGTCGGTGCGTGCATGCACAAGGGGAGGGGACCGGGCAGGCGCATCGCCGTTCACAGGCCTGCGCAGGCAACCCCGTTCAGGGCAGGATTTCCGGCACACCAAGGGAACGTGTCCGTCTTTACGGTCGAGGCCTTTGCTGATGCTGCCGCTTGTTGTGGTCCTCCAGCGGCCAAGTCGTGGCCGGTATGAAAAAACCTCGCGGCGGACGTTCGAGATGCTTTCGTCACATTCGGCAATCTCAACCTCCTCCGATCCTGCCTTCACGGCCCGGCCGCAATCTGGGGAACCCGCCTCATCTGATCATAGCGACGGGCGAAGACGATACGGCTTCGGCCCCACTGCAAGGCGAGGATATCCCCGCGTCATCATCGGCTGCGGATCCGTCCGCGATGGGCGGCCAGGGCTGGGCGTAGTGCCTAGCGGATGTGCACGCCATAGGTTGCATGCAATTGCGTTTTGCCGAACCCGGGCCTCTGCCGGTCTTCGGCGTCGACGATGATCGGAGCGCCGCCGCGCATATTGCGCGCGCGGCAAGCATCGGTGGTCGGACGGAGTGGGAAGGCGGCTTACACCGCCGCCCCTTCGTCTATCTGATCTGGTTGCAAGTGGTGCAGGTAGCTGACAGCGCGCTGCGCATGACCGGCCGCGACAAAAATTGCACGCTTGTCGCTGGCGAGAACCTTGAGCCAGGAGTCAAGATAGCTCGCATGATCGGGCCGCGGCTCTAGTTCGGGAACGATGCCGAGATCAGCGCAGAGGAAGCAACTGCCGAGCTCGGCGATCAGTTCCTCGCGCGCGCGTTCGCTTTGATCCCTGGCATAGCGGCTGAGATCGCGATCGAGTCGATGCGGTGCCGCCGTCCAGTGGGTCAGTTCGTGACTGAGGATTGCAACATAGGACGCAGCATCCCTGAAGGCTTCCAAGGCAGGCATCTGGATGTAATCACGGGCTGGGGCATAGTATGCCGCCGATCCGCCGTGCCGGATCAGTGCGCCGGTGTTTGCAAAGAAGCGATCGGCCTGTCCGATACGGGCAATTGGATCCTGAACCGCTGTGACCTGATGGAAGCCGGCATCCAGTCCGGCAATCTGATCGACATTGAAGACCGTGTACGGCTTGAGAAACGGGATATTGCGCTCAATGTCTTCGCCCATGTCGTTGGTTTCGGCATCGATGAAGGAACTGGCGAAGACGATCATTGTGCCGGTCTCACCCTTGCGGACCGCTGCTCCCAGTTCGCGGGCCTGGCGAAACGTCATCCAGGTCGGCGAGGTGAAGCCGCGGGCGATCGCCTCTGACCACAGAAGCAGGACGTTGATGCCCGAATAGGGTTGGCCGTTGTGGCGCAAAGGCCGGGGGATCCGGTCGTTCGCATGTGCTGAGCTCCAGGGCTTTATCCAGGGCCGCACCCCCTGTTCGAGCTCGGCGATGATCTTGTCGGTGATGCGGCTGTAGATGTCGGATCGTTGGTGAGTTTGTTGCCTGCTCATGTCGGAACCTCCGTTTTGAGGCCGCGACCATCGCGACCTGCTACGGCGGTCCGAATGCCGGGCTTCAAGCGCAGGCCAGCACCCGATAGGGCCGGAACAAAAGAGGAGGACGGCAAAGCCGTTGCGGGGCGGCGCGGGCCCGGCAGGACCTAAAGCCGGGGCAGGACGCGATGGTCGCAGCACCGCAAGGATTGTTCGACGGCTGGGCCAAACACCCTGCCAAATCCGATGGCTCGAAGAACGACCTCGCAAGATCGTGCTGGTGAGAACGCCGCGGCGACCTCGTCAGAGTCCGGTCGTGCCCATGACCGTGCGGATGTCGACGATGTCGTCGTGCGATGCGGTGTGTCTTTCCAGGCAACCCACGCCGATCTTGAAGTCGATTTCCCGCACCTGCTTCAGCTCAAGGCGCGGTTGGGCAGATCGAAGCTATCCATTTTGTGCAAAACCGTCGCAAAGCTGCCGGGCCGGCCGCGGCGATCAGTGGATATTTTCATCATACGACAGCCCAGCAATCGGGTTCGGTACGGAGGGCGATTTGTCTTTGGAAGGCCGCAGACGTCTGACATGCCGCTGACCTTCGGTGATGCGAAGACGCCGATGATGGCGCGCTGGGGCATCGTCAGGTTAGCGATCCTGCATGCCTTGGCGGTGCGGAGACGTGCCCCGTTAAATTAGGCCATTTGGAACTGGAATTTTTCACCGACTGCGCCCGGCAAGCTGTCCCCGGGAGGGCACCGAGGTGCCCCTCACCTTTTACGCGGAGGTCGACGTGTCATGCCGGCCGGACCGCTCGCGTGAGGCCCGCCTCTCCGCCGCCCGGAAGGCCGAGCCCAGCTCGCGGTGGCGCCGACCGTCGGTACAATCACGCGAACCGGGTCAGACTTCTCGCGCGGGCTTTTGCGGCTTCTTCCTCGCGGTTGCGCGGCTGTTGCGAAGTTTCGAGCGAAACGAGAAGTTCGCGGGCACATGCCGCGATCGAAGCGACCGCACGGTCGAACGCCGCCTCATTGCGTTTCGACGGTTTGGTCGTTCCGCTCAGCTTTCGCACGAACTGCAGCGCCGCGTCATGGATTTCCTCATCCGACGCCGGCGGATCGAAATTGAACAGCGTTCTTATGTTTCGGCACATGACTTGCTCCCAGTCAATTCATCTTCATCTTCATCCTTCCCACCTTGAGGGCGGGGCGGCCGCTTAAGGGGCGCCAGGGCTATTGCGAAGGCCTCGTCTACGTCTAGATAAAGCGTCGCCAGCGGAAATCTAGAAATAGACCTGCTGTCAACGTCTCTTCACAATCGATCCGTAGTGGATAGAAGCGCAAGGTAGGAGCTCATGGACAAACCCTGGACCGCCAGCCACGGACCGATCGCAGCAACAGAGTTCGATGTTCAAAAGGCAGAGGCGATCAGCATACTGCTGATCCGTCCGATCGGCATTCTCCCCAAAAAGCCAGGCGATCCGATCCGTCCCTTCGCGCTCGGCCTGTTCAACGATATCCGCGCGCTGGCAAAGCCTGATGTCAAAGCGACGGCATTGCGCCGAGCCGTCGGCTCCTTTGTCCACTCAAAAAGGTACTATTTCGCGAGCGCCCAACCTGGTTCGATGCGCCATGACATCGATGGCAAGCCCGTGGAACCACTTTCGAGCGAAGACCGACTTGTTGCGCAGCGACGCTTTCTCAGCCTGAAACGAAGCAATGACGAGAATAGCGCCCCTCACGTCGAGCCACCCACCGCTGCTCCCCCGAGCAAGACTGAGCAGATCCGCGCCGCCCTTCTCAGACGGGACCGGCAGACCTAACGGCGCCATCCATTTCTGCTTGGTGGGCAGATCTCCCACGATCTGTCTGTGCGTGAAGAATCTTTCGATGAAGCGCGAGTGCGCACAGAGAGAGCCTGCAAGGACCCCGTCCCCGGCCCCGCGTCAGGCGCTTAACAAGGTCGAATTTCACGCCAGCGTTGAAGTTGCCGCCCAAACGCGCGGTAACAGAGCTGCTTCGATATCCGAAACTTCTGCAACCGGAAAAGGCCGGGCGAACCCGGCCTTCGTACTGTCGGATCAATCGGCCTCAGGCCTGCAGGTTGTCCGCCGACATCTTGCCGGACTTGCGATCCTTGACCAGCTCATAGGTAATCTTCTGGCCGTCGTTGAGGCCGCGCAGGCCGGCCCGCTCCACCGCGGAAATGTGAACGAAGACATCGCCGCTGCCGTCATCGGGCTGGATAAAGCCAAACCCTTTTGTTGCATTGAACCACTTCACGGTACCAGTCGCCATAGCGTCTTCCTTTGATCATTTATTCCTGCCGCACCCTGGTGCGGCAATCAGAACTTGCGGCGACATAAATAGACGCTTCTCAATGCAAGGCAAAGGCAAAAATCCGGTTTGCCGCATCACACTTCCCATTCAGAGCGTTAAAGTCTACGGCTTCACTAGGTTGTCTGCCTCAGCGCTGCTTCCTCGAATGTACCCGGACGGGCCGTTGAGTTTCGCCGAGGGAGCGAGCTCATCATCGTTACCCATGAGGGGCGCGGATGGTTCGACGCGTTGAAAGATCGTCGCCATCATTGCGTTACGACCGCAATGCGCTCCTTGCGTTCTACGAGCCGCCAATCCGCACGTTCGTCCGGGAAGTTCATGATGTCGAGAAGCAGCGACGTGTCAATTGGGTTCAGCCAAACCTTGTAGATCGCCGTCGGGACCTTGATTTTCATTCTATCCCTCACCCAGAGTTCGCGAAGATGCGCCAGGGCAGCTTTGCGCGCATCCTCTTCGGTGGCTTCATATCCGAGGAGCTCGTCGCTTCCGGCATCCAGCTCGAACGCATAGACTGGATCGATTTTCATAATGTGCTCGCCTCCCGTGATGAATTCGATGATGAAGATGACAGGACTAAAAAATGTGGCGGATTAAAAAGGATGCGGTTTCGTCAGGTCCATCTCGGCAGGAAGAACGGAAATTCCGCAGCTCATGGCGTCCGGGAAAATCCTGAGACAGAAGCTTTCCGATGATCAATATTTCCGCTTCGGAGAGTGCACGCCAGCTTTCGGTATTGGTCGACATCCCACTGGTCCCGATTTCTTCGACTACCGCTCCAAACACCAACCTTGCCATAAAGAAGTCGGAGGCAAATCCCTAAATTCTCGGGGAAATTGGACAAAACTGCACACGGCAATGTGGGACCAAAACGACCGAACACCGGCATCGACGGCGACCACATCTGTGATCTTGCAGGCGAGCCACGACCAACGTAAGCCATGATAATGACATCATCGCCTCGCCGCGGCGCTTAACCCCTCGCCCTTTCTCGTTGAAACAAGCGCATATCCTTCGCCATAGACCGTCTTGATCCGAACGTCATGACAGGCCGACAGAGCCTTTCGAAGGCGAGCGATATGGACATCCACGGTGCGGGCGCCAACGTCGTGCGGCACTCGCCAGACGGCAGTCAGCAAATCGCCCCGGGAGCAGGTCCTGTTGCCGTGGCGAATGAGTGTCTCAAGGATTCGACCTTCGATGGAGGTTAGTGCCAGATGCCTTCCACCGATCGTGACGTGCTCTGAATCGGACGAAACCGATATATCGCCGGGCAAAGCTGACTGCGAGCCTTCACCAAAGGCAGACGGATTACCGGCCGCACGACGTGCGTGCCTGAGAAAGGCAAGCAGGCGTTCGGGGGCAAGCGGTTGCATGATGCCGTCGTCAAGCCCGGCCTTGATCATCTGCAGATGCGTGGTTCGCATGTCGCCGGCGATCAACGCGCCGACGGCAAGTCCGGCCTGTTTTGACAGGCTGCAAAGGGCGACGATGTCGCCGCGCCACGCAACACCATCGACGATGACGGCAAGCAGCCCGCCTTTCTGCAGACAACATTCGACATCGGCGTCACTGTCGGCGAGCTGGCTCGGAAAACCTTCTACGGACAGGATGTGGTTTAAGAGAAGATAGAGCTCCGGATCTTCTGTGCAGATCAGCACCCGATTTTCCATCGCAGCCCCTCCTCTCAGCTTGGCGTAAACTCGCCGCCATTGACGTCGAGTATCGCGCCATTGACGAAACCTGCCTCGTCGGACGCGAGAAAAGCGATGGCGGCCGAGACCTCGTCGGTTGTCCCCAAGCGGCCGGCCGGAATTCGCGTAATCGCCTGACGATTGACATCGCTTGAAGCCGGACCCGTCATTCCGCTCAGAATTCGGCCGGGCGCAACAACATTGGCGGTGATACCGAAACGTCCGTATTGGGTTACAAGCGAACGTGACAATCCGGCAAGGGCTGCCTTCGAGACCGCATAGGCCGGCCCGGCAATCAATGGTCGCGTTCGGCCAGCGAGCGATCCTACGAAGATGATGCGCCCGAACCGGTTGTTCTGCATATCGGGCAAAACGTACTGGCAGCACAGCATGGCACCCGTCAGATTGATGGAAAGCACGTCATCCCATTCCCCGCGCGGAATGGTGCCGACCAGTGACGGGCCATTGTTGCCTTTCGGGGAGACCCCGGCGCAGCAGACAAGCACCGACGGCGCGCCAAAGCGCGCACCGATATCATTGAAGAAGCTCTGAATGGCTTCGGGCTTGCGAAGATCGACCTGCGAGGCGACCGCGCGACCCGCTTCGACGCTCTCGGCAAGACTGGCGCCGGCTTGCCTTACGCTCTCGGCGCTGTGCCCGAAAACGCCGACGCGATATCCGTCCCTCAGGAACCGACGGGCAGTTGCAAGGCCGATGCCAGTGGTCCCGCCGCTGATGACCGCAACCCGCCCGGTCCCGCCGGTGCTCATGCCGCCTCGTCCATTGCGGCAAAGAGTGACAGCGGCGGATGGGCCTCGGGATCGGTCAAGACCTCGATCATCAGGGGTTTATTGCCGGATAGACCCGTGCGGATGTGTTCGGCAAGCCCGTCGGCGACGCTGACACGGACAGCCGGGCATCCGCAGGCTGCAGCGATTTGGCTGTGATCGACATCGACAAAATGGCAGGCGCTGGTGAAGCGTCCGAACTTTACGGTCTCTGCATCGCGCTGAAACCCCAGGATGCCGTTGTTGAGAACGATGATCAGCACAGGGATGTTGCTTCGGACCATTGTCTCGAGCTCGGCCCAGCTGTGGGCAAAACCGCCGTCGCCGACGAGGACGACAACGGGCTTGTCCGGATCGGCAAGCTTTGCCCCCAGCGCAAGCGGCAATCCCCAACCGAGACCGGCAAGACCGCGCGGCGTCAAAAACCGCATCCCGGCTGAAAGCGACCGGAGCTGTCCTGCAACCCACATTGAGGAGTAGCTCGCGTCTGCGACGACCGTCGTATCTGCTGTCAATTGCGATTGCAGCTCGCGCATGATCCGTTCCGGTCGGATCGGAGTTGCACCTGAATGACTGGGGCCTTGCCGTTCGGCGTCAAACATGGCCCAGCAGCTGGCGATGCGTGCGGCCAGTTCCGCACGCGCGGCGCGACGTTTCGACAGATCGCGGGTCGCAAGGGCTGCCCGTAACGCGTCAATGGTCTCTGCTGCATCACCTGCTAGCCTGAGGGCTTCATAGGTGCGTCCGATTTCCGAAGGGTCGACGTCGATATGGATGACGGTCGAGGCCGGGTCAATCTGGCGCCAGCTGTCGGTGCCGTTCTGATTGGTTCTCGTCCCGATGAGGAGAACGACATCCGCCTCCTGGACAAGGGCAAGCGTATGGCGGCCGAGCGATCTTGGACCGACCAGCGCGCCCAGGACACCTGCCGACAATGGATGATGTTCGTCGACGGCACCCTTGCCCATATTGGTCGTCAATACGGGAAGGCATGCTTCCTCCTGGAGCATTGCCAGCGACTGAGCGGCACGGCTCGCATGCACGCCGCCGCCGGCGGTGACGACGGGCGCCCGTGCCGCGGCGATCATTGCCGCAGCCCGCGCGATGTCTGCGTCCGCCGGGCGGTTGCGGTCAAGGGGCCATCGTCCCAAGCTCACCGACCGGCGCAGCGCCGGCGCCTCGATCTTGGCGCGCAGGAGGTCGGCGGGAAGCAGCAGGGCGACGGGCCCCGGTCGCCCTGATACCGCGGCGGTGAACGCGGCGTCGACATAGTCGTCGATGCGTTCGGGAACCATCACCTTTCTCACCCATTTTGTGCAGGGCTGGAAGAGCGCCAGATGGTCAAGTTCCTGGAAGGCGTTGCGATCCGCCTGATCCCGTTCGACGTCCTGAACGAGGGCAACGATCGGCACGGAGGCCTTCAGGGCTTCGGCGAGCGGCGGAACGAGAAGAGTTGCCGCCGGACCGTTCTGGGCGGCGACGACCCCGACCTTTCCTGACCGCCGCGCATAGCCGTCGGCCATCGTGCCGCCCATGTTTTCCTGCCGGTAGGCAACCTGCCGGATGCCGATCGCTTCGGCTGCGAGAATGACGGCGGACGGAAGGCTTTGGGCAAAGACGATTGATACGTCGTGCCGCTTCAAGCTGAGCGCAATTCGCTCCGCGACTGTCAACATGTCAGGGGAATGTGTCATCGTGAGGCCTCGAATTCTTGAGCGGCAGGGGTCGAGAGGAAGTCGGAGAAGGTCGTGACGACCGCATCGGCGTCGTAAGTAGTCATTGCGGTCGACAGGCAGGCGGCGGCGCCGTTCGGCAGCAGGATGCCGCGGTGGAGGAAATAATCGGAAAGCGCGGTATTGATGTCGTTTTCGCCCTGTGTCGGATAGCCGCTTCGATAGTCGCTGGGTGCCTGCTTCTTCGGATGGATGCGAAACAGCGAAGCGGCGCCGCTGACGCTGAACGGCACCCCGGTGCGATCGATTGCGTCCTGCAATCCGGTCCGGACGTGATCACCAAGGCGCTCCAGACCGTCGAAGGCGTCCTCAGTCATCGCCTCCATCGCAACACGGCCGGCCACCATCGACACGGGGTTTGCCGAAAATGTTCCGCCCTGCGGCAGGAGCGGCTTTCCCTTGTCGTTGGCGAAGACGCTCATGACGTTTGTCCGACCGCCGACAGCGCCCACTGGAAAGCCGCCGCCGATGATCTTGCCGCAGGCAATCAGATCCGGTTCAAGGCCATAGCGGGCCGAGGCGCCGCGATAGGACTGGCGCAGATTGAGCACTTCATCGGCGACGAGGAGAACGCCATGCTTGCGCGCGGCAGCCTGCAGTGCCTCCAGGAAATCCGCCTTCGGCTCGATCAGCCCCGCACGGCTGGGCATGGGATCGATCAGGACGCAGGCCGTTCTTGCGCCAAGGTCTGCCATTCGCTGTTCGACGCCCTCGACATCATTGAAGCGAATGACGGCGACATCGTCGGCGACCGACGGGGGCGTCCCGCGATAGGCGGGAACTGCATTGGGTTTCGACCCATCCCCCCAACGCGTCGGTGAACTCGACTGACCGGCCTCGGCCCAGTCATAGGCGCCATGATAGGCGCCCTCGACGCGGACGATGCCGGTCCGGCCCGTATAGGCACGTGCGGCTTTGATCGCAAACATCACGGCTTCCGTCCCGCTGTTGACGAAGCGAACGTGTTCGATCGCCGGAATGCGCTCGGCGAGGAGTTCGGCAAGGGCGATTTCGTGTTCCGTCGGATTGGAAAAGCAGGTTCCGCGGTGAAGGAGGTCAACAACGGCGTCGGCGACCGGCAGGAAACCGTGGCCGTGGATCAAGGTGGTAAAATTATTGTTGAGATCCAAGAACCGGTTGCCGTCGACGTCGAGCACATAAGCCCCTTCGCCGCGGGCAATGTAGAGCGGCACCGGTTGACGCTCGACGGTCACCCGCGTCACGCCCGCGGGAAAGATCTTCCGCCCTCTGTTGAAAAAATGATGGGACCGGGCGCGCGACAGCGGCCGGTCCCCGGAAATGTCACGTGTATGAAGCATCTTCTTCCTCCGGGACGCACCGCGCGTCCGAACATTGCAATTATGTTACAACAAAAATCACAATGTCGAAGAAGTTGCAACAAAAAAGATCAACCGGACGGTGCAGCGCGATGGCCGACGCGCGACATGGCCGCCTTCTTGAGGCGCCTGTAGCCGTCGCGAATGTCATTTTCCATGGCCGCTCGCACGAAGGACGCCTCACCCTCGGCCAGAGCCTCGATGGCGACCATGTGGTTGTGGACGCCGTATCGCTGCTCGGCAAATTCCGGATAGAGATCGTGGAAGGAGGATCCGACACGCAGCCATAAAGCTTCAATCGTCGAGAGAAGATGCGGCATGCCGCAAAGACGATAGATGGTAAAATGGAACTCTTTATTGACGTGAAGCGCATCCCGGTAGCGCATCTCGTCAAGGGAAAGGCTAATTTTCTCCTGTAATTTCAAAAGAGTTTCGACGGTTTCGGCGGTTGCGTTGGCGGCACCTTTTTCGGCCGCAAGCCCCTCGAGGGCGAGCCGCATCTGTGTCACCTCATAAAGCCCCGCAAGATCGAGATAGGGAACGATGACGGTCTTCGGACCAGACATCACCAAGGCGCCTTCGAAGACCAGCCGATTGATCGCTTCGCGCGCCGGAGTAGATCCGACGCCCAAAGTCTCGGCGACTGTGCGGATCGGCAGCTTTTTGCCGGGGCTGTAGGCGCCTCGGGTGAGCTGATCCTTGAGCGATTCATAGACATAATCGCTGAGCCTCCCCTGGTGTCCTTCCGAACCAGAAACACTCGCAGTTGCATCTTCGACCATTTTTTCTCCCCCTGGCATTGACATGTCGCATTTTTGTTGCAACAAAACACATATTACCGGAATATTACGGTTTAATGTAACAGCATAACGAGATTGTGAACATCCGCAACGTCAGGCGGAGATTGCGGCGCGGGCGCTTTGGAAAGACCCGCCGCCGGAGCGGCAAAGCCATGTCTTCGGACCGTACGGACGGCTCAAGTAGGAGGAGAAAACTTGATCGGTGCCCCCATACTCATCGACGGCGCATGCAAGCAATATGGCGCCCATACCGCGGTTCGAAGCGTGACGCTTGAGGTCGAAGCTGGAGAATTCGTTTCGATCCTCGGACCGTCGGGCTCGGGAAAGACCACGCTTCTGACCATGATAGCCGGCTTTGAGACACCAAGCGCCGGGCGCATCGTCATCGGCGGGCGGGACGTCACGCAGCTCGCGCCTAACCGGCGCGACATAGGCATGGTGTTCCAGCGCTACGCGCTTTTTCCGCACATGACTGTTGCCGAAAACATCGCCTTTCCGCTGAAGATGCGCCACCTGCCGCGAAACGAACGGGAACACAAGGTGGCCGAGACGCTCGAACTCGTGCAGCTCGGTGACCTTGCCAGCCGCTATCCCCATCAACTGTCAGGTGGCCAGCAGCAGCGCGTCGCGGTTGCCCGTGCCATCGTCTTCGAGCCACCGGTGCTCCTCATGGACGAGCCGCTCGGCGCGCTCGACAAGAAGCTGCGAGAGGCCATGCAATTGGAGATCAAGCAGCTTCAGCAACGCCTTGGCGCGACGGTGATCTATGTCACGCACGATCAGGAGGAGGCGCTCACCATGTCGGATCGGGTCGCCGTCATGGCTGCCGGCGAGATTGTCCAGGTGGGAAGCCCTGCAACGCTTTACCGGCAGCCGCAAACCGCATTCGTTGCCGATTTCATCGGCCGAATGAGCTTTGCCGAGGGGATCTATCTTGGCCTTCATGAGGGTTCCCATGCGGTAAGGCTTGGCGAGACCGTCGTGCTGCAGGCAAGCAGCGTCAACGGCACGATCCGTCCAGGCGCGCGGCTGAAGCTTGCCATGCGCCCGGAAAAGCTGTGCCTGACGGAACGCGGCAAAGGCGGAAGGAACGTCATTCCCGGAACGCTTGAAGCGAGTGTGTTTACCGGAGCCTGCGACCTGCATCTGGTGCGCGCCGAGACCGATGGCCGTCCGCTTATCCAGATCCAGACATCCGACAATACAAGACCGGCCGGTCTCAATGCCGGCGCGCGGGTCGACATCGTGGCAGACCGCGACAGTCTGCATGTATTCGAAAGGCAAGGGTCGTGAGCATGGACATGTCGGCCGCACCAACAGCTGGACGCCTCGTCAGGCCGGCGCTTCGCCTTCGAGCAGCGACACCGGCTGGGCGCTACGGACCAACATTGACACTCGTTCTCCTGATGCCGTTGATGGTCCTGTTTTCGATCGGCTTCCTCTATCCGATTGCGCGCCTCGTGATCATGAGCTTCGGCGACGCCGCTTTGGATCTTGAACAATACCGGCGCATCTTTGCGACACCGCTTTACCTCGGCGTCTTGTCGCGCACGATCTCGACTGCCGCTATCGTCACACTGCTTGCCCTGGTGTTCGGCTATCCAGTCGCTCTGGCGATGTCCAAAGCGCGGGGCCGCGTGGCGCTCGTCATTGCCGCGGCCGTTCTCGTTCCATTGTGGACGTCGGTGCTCGTGCGCTCCTATGCCTGGATCGTACTCTTGCAGCGCAGCGGCCTCGTCAACGCCTTTCTTGTCGAGAGCGGTTTCATCGCCGCGCCGCTGAAATTGCTCTATACCGACGGCGCGGTCATCCTGGCCATGACGCATGTGCTGATGCCGTTCATGATCCTGCCCATCGCCAATGCGTTGCGCTCGATCTCCCCGGACTATGCGCTCGCGGCCCGCAGTCTTGGCGCCGGTACGCTTGCGACTTTCCTGCGCGTCGTCCTGCCGCTGTCGCTACCGGGCGTGTTTGCCGGCTGCGTCATGTGTTTCATCCTGGCGATCGGTTTCTACATCACTCCAGCACTCGTCGGCGGACCGGAAGCCATGACCATGGCGACCCTCATTGCCCAGCAGACCACGGTCGTTCTCGACTGGCCGTTTGCAGCAGCGCTTTCGAGCGTCCTGCTCCTGGTAACGCTGCTCTTCGTCCTCGTCTTCCGCCGCGCACTTTCGATCAGCAAAGGAATAAACAGTGTCGCCTGATCAATCTGTCGCAGCAAGCACCATCGGCCATCCGCTCCGCACGACAATGGTTCGGCTCGCGGGCGGTGTCGGAATCGGCGCCGTCCTGTTCTTCCTGCTGATGCCGACGCTTCTCATCGTTCCAATGTCTCTCAACGGAACGGCCTATATCGAGTTGCCGCCCCGCGGGCTGACGCTGCAATGGTACTTCGATTATCTCGCCGATCCGGACTGGCGGGCAGCCACCATCTTCAGTCTGAAGATTGCGCTTTCGACCGCTGTTGCAGCGACTGCGACAGGCACGCTGGCATCGCTTGCGATCGTGCGCGGGAGCCTGCCCGGCCGGGACGCTCTGAAGGCTTTGGCGATGGCCCCGATGATCGTTCCCCATGTTGTCTTCGGCGTCGCGCTCTATCTCGTCTTCTCGCCAATCGGCTTGACCGGCAACTTCAGCGGCTTTCTGATTGCCCATTGCGTCCTGTCGATCCCCTATGTGGTGATTACCGTCAGCGCAGCACTCGAACGTTTCGATCCGGCGCTCGAGCGTGCGGCGCTCAGCTGCGGCGCTTCGCGAACACGGGCATTTTTCAGCGTGGTCCTGCCGAACATAGCGCCTGCCGTGGCAGTGGCCGCCGTCTTCGCCTTCCTCGCCTCCTTCGACGAGGCGACGGTCGCCTTCTTCATCTCGGATACGGGAGGCAAGACGATCAGCCGGAAGATGTTCGAAGACATCGATTTCAACCTGACGCCCGTCATCGCCGCGGTCTCGACCCTGATGGTCGCAATCTCGCTTTTGTTGATGGGCTCGGTCGAACTCCTGAAGGGCCGCCGGGAGGAGTAGGCGGTCGAACTTTCATCACGTGAGGAAAGACATGAAGAGGTCAATGACATTTATCGCCGCCTGCACGGCTGCCCTGCAGTTCGCCGTTGTTTCGCCGGCAGTTGCCGAGGAGCGTGTTGTCGTGGCAACGACGGGTGGCTCCTATGACGCTGCGTTGAGGAAGTTCTGGTTCGATCCGTTCACCGCGAGCACCGGGATCAAGGTCGTTTCGGTGGCTGCGACCAATGCCGAGATGCGCGCCAAGGCAACGGCCATGGTCAAGACCGGCAATGTGACCTGGGATCTTTATCCCGATGGAGAAATCCAGGCGGGTTCCGACAATCACAAGGCGACATCGGAAGACCTCGCTGTCTTCTGCGAGGGGTTCAAGGATCGGCCGGACCTCGTTGAGGACGCCTGCATCGGTGCCGGTGCCAGGCTTTTTTCGACGGCAACGTTGATGGCCTACAAATCCGACGCGTTCCCCGATGGACCGCCGACGACATGGGCGGACATGTGGGATACAAAGCGCTTTGCGGGCGGGCGGGCCTTTCCGAATTTCGACGATCCCTGGCGCGTTATGGCGGCTGCCCTGCTTGCCGACGGTGTACCGCGGGAGAGGCTCTTCCCGCTCGATATCGATCGAGCGCTCGCCAAGCTCGAGACCATTCGCGGCGACATCTCCGTCTGGTGGAAGACGGGTGACCAGAGTGTCCAGGGCTTCCGCAACGGCGACTACAGCATCGGCCAGATCTGGCTGACGCGAGCCAATGCGTTGAAGGCCGAGGGTCGCGCCATCGGCTGGTCCAATCAAGCGTCCTTCCTGGTCGGCGATCGTCTGACCGTCATCAAGGGAGCGCCGAACAAGGAAAATGCCCTGAAGCTGATCGCCTTCTGGCTGAACAGCCCGGACGCGCAGGCGCGCGTCTGCGAGGAGCTACTGTGCACCCCGCCAAGCAGCAAGGCGATCACGGCGATGTCGCCGGCGGCCCGTGCAGCGCTTCCGAGCGAGGAAGACATCCGGGATCATATCGTCATCCCGGACGCCGCATGGATCAATGCCAATGCCGCCTTGCTACTGGAGCGCTGGAACGCCTGGATCCGCTGAAGATGTGTCGGGTCGAAAGATCCGGCTTGCTTCCCTACAGCTCCAGTGCCTTGTCGATTGCCAGGGCAAGCGCCCTGATCTCATCGACAGTATGATCGGCGGTCGGGCAGACGCGCAGTCCGGCCCGCCCGGAAGCAACTGTCGGAAAGAAGATGGCCGACACATAGCTGCCCGCGACCAGAACACGTCTTGCGGCGTTGATCGCAGCCAATTCATCGCCGATGAGAACGGTGCGGATCGGGAGTGTCGATCCGGACTGGGCGGTCGGCACCAGTTCGTCGAAGAGCGCGATGTTTGCCGCAAGCCTCTGCTGCCGCTGCCCGAGCTCATCCGTGCGATGGAGCCTCTGAGAGGCCATGGCAGCCCCGATTGCGGCAACATTGATCGAAGCCGAAAAGGCATGGGCAATGGCGAAACGGCGAAAGATCTCCTCCTGTGGCGCCGTCCCTAGCATCAGGACGCCGCCAGAAGCTCCGAAGCCCTTGCCGAGAGAGGCTGCAATGATTGTCCGATCGCCAAGGCCACCTGGCATCTGCGAACGGGCAAAACCCGCGCCCTTCTCGCCGTAGATCGAAACGCCATGGGCATCGTCGATATAAAGGAACAATCCATAGCGCCGCTGGAGTTCCAGAAGCTCGGCGATGGGCGCATTGCCACCCATGGAATAGACGCCGTCGCAGATATAGGCGACGCATGGGTGTGCCTCGCAGATCTCTTCGAGTGCGGCAAGGTCGTTATGAGCGATCGTGCGGACATCTGTCTCCTCGGCGACGACCGGTTTGTTAAAGGCGAGCGTTGCATGGGCAAGACGATCGAAAACCATGACGGGCTTCACACCCTCTGTCAGTGCGCCCGAAGCGATCAGTGGCAATGCACTCATGTTGGCGGCAAGCACCGTCGTGTATGTAATGATACGCGCACCGAACAGATCCGATAGGGCTTCTTCGAGGGTGCCGAGCGCGGCAAAATTCAGTCGCGTTCGCGCGCAGGACCAGTGAAGGGTCCCGTAGTCCAGGACGGCTGCCATCGCACCGGCCGCGATCGCCGGATGGTTGTCGAGCCCGAGATAGGAACACCGCACGAAATCGGTGACAGCTCTCGTCTTGCCTTTTGCCGATCGTATCTCGGCCTTTCGCCCTGCGAGCGGCCTCGCATAGAGCGCCATAAGGCCCTTCGAATGTGCCGCGGCAAAGTGCGGCGCCGAGGTATGGATGAGACTTGCGGTGTTGCGATGCCGCGCTGGCATCACCGCATTTTGCTGTTGTTCGTTCTGCATGGGACCCTCCCTGATCCATTAAGCGTAAGGAGGAGCCCCACGTTCATACAACGAAGCCAGCCCGAATTTTTCCTTAAGATTCTGTGACGGTCCGAAAGGTTCATTCCTTCATTTCGACAGCATATCCCTCGCCGCGAACGGTCCGGATGACCTCGCGGCCGAGAGCCTCGTGCAGGGAGCGGCGCAATCTCGCCACATGCACGTCGACGGTTCGCGGGTCCACGAAATTCGCCTTTGGCCAGACTGCCTCGATCAACTCGGGCCGGCCGAACACCCGCCCGGGTGTGCTCATCAAAGTGCTGAGTATCCGGAATTCGATTGGGCTGAGGCCGACCGGCTTGTCGTTTGCAAGCGCGCGTCTTGCTCCGGCATCGAGCCGAAGATCGTCTGGACCCGAAATGGCGGAGCGACCGGCAGCGTCATTGGGGCCCGCTTTAAGACGGCCATGAAGATAAGACAGCAGCCATTCTGGCTTCATCGGGCGAATGAAACTCTCATCGACCTCAGCCTTGAGGATATCGATATAGGGAACCCCTTCGGCAACGAGAGCGACGAGAAGCACGTCTGTTGAATGACCTGACGTCTTCAGCCGGTCGGAAATATCTGAAAGGATGGAGGACGCCGGCTGGCAGTCGATCAGCAACACTTCGATCTTTTTCTCGGTGATCAATGCCAGTGCTGCCTCGGATCCATCGGCCAGAACTGTCGAATAGCCTGCGGCCAAGAGAACGTGGGAGAGCATGAGGTAGTAGTCCGCATCCGTCGATAGGATTGCGATACGGGGTGTCATTTGGTACCTCGCGGACGGCCTGCGATAAAAAGCCATTTTTGATGTTACATCGTACAGGGCAGATAACGGCAAAACCACCTCCAATAGGTGCATGTACGGGAAGTTCGTTTATTAAACACGCTTTACGTGATTTATGAAGGCTTGACCTTCATTTTTTGTTGCAACATAATGTGAGCTGCAACGCAAGCACTCGTAGCTGATTGCCAAGGACGGCACGTGATCGTGGCCCGCAGGGATTGACGTCCGGCAATCGTCTTTCGATCAACCCGCGCCGGACGGTGACGGGACGAGTGGATGCGTGACAAAGGTCTGAACCAACAAAATTGTTTTGAAGCGTCGCTGGGCGCTGGTACTACAATGGAAGCGGCGGCGGCTGCCGCCTCCTCACTCTACGGCACCGGCGCGAGAACGGCTGTCGCCTGGTGTGCCATCCACGCGCGCAGTGATGGGCGGAGAGGCGACTTCGCCTTCTGGGTCGGGGTGTTTCGACATCTTCGACGAACGGAACAAGGAGAACTGAAGGTGAGATGAGCGGGGAAGGCAGCGACAGTCAAGATCACCATTCTGACCGTTGCCCTCTCCGGCCTGGCGGTGGGTATCGGCCCACGGTTCGCCGGAAGGATTGATCTGGGCGTCCTGGGTCGCGGCGTCATTCTTGTCCTCGCGGCCCTCGTCGTCGAGATTGACCGAAGCATGTGGCGGGGCAAGTTTGCCCCGACAGTGCGGCGGCGCGCTCGATGTCGGCCGCGCTCCTCTTGGCGGGACGCTCGCCGCCGCCCCTCCACAGCTACCGCACCACCGGCCTGTAAGGGCCGATTGGACACGTCACTCCGCGCCTTGATGGTGATCCTGAGTGGCCGCGGCTTCGACATGTGCGCCGCCCTTCGTCGCGAGGTAGATGCCCTCGACATATCCGATGAAGGCGAGTTCCGCACTCACGCGCTCACGGGCCATACCGACCTCAGCTGCTGTGGTCGGCTCCATCCTCGCTGCGCTGTGAGCAATCGCGTCGCGGTAGCGGTCTTCAATGCCATGGGCGACTTGCTCCGCCATGAGTGCAGTCAACTCATCTGACTTGCCGATCTTAAGCGCTTTCTCGGCGCCAGGGATCGCGGGTCCAAAATCCGTGCCCGCCGGCTTTAACCCGGTATAGGGCGCTCCTTCCCCCGCGCGGTGGAGCCGCACTGCGGTTTCCATGAAGTAGCGATCAGCCAGCGCCTTCGCCTCCGGCCCCTTCTCGCGCACGCTGAGGGCTTGCTTGAAGGCGGCACTCAACTCAGGCTCCACCTGGGCCGGTGCGAAGGGTAGGATGAGATTGACGTTCCGGGTATCAAGAGCCCTGATTGCTGCTGTGGCTACGGGACCATCCGCGGCGTCGCAATGGGCACGAGCGCTCATAGGCACAAGCACAAGCCCGACAAGTAGGGCATAGGAAGCGAGAATTTTCGCCATCGTGAGTTCCTCCTGAGAATCTATCTGCCGGAAAATAGCTTCGCGAGCGCGCCTACCTTCCAAGTCTGAGCTTCAAGTAGCGGCCGACGAGGAGCGCGGCCGAGTAGAGGACTTCTTCTTCGGTGCGGGCGTGCGAGATCAACCTCTTGGCAAAATGCGCATACTTCGGTTTCTTCTCGGCGTCCGCCGCAGCCACGAGATCGCCGAGCGCCGTCACGATCTGCTTATGCTCGGCGAGCATGCCGGGCAGTTCGGCCTCGAGCCTGTCTGTTAGGGCGAGAACATCAGCGATGCCCGGCGCGACAGTTCCCATCGCCAACGGCGCAAGAAACAAAGCGGAGGCAGGGCGAACTCTTCCTCCCGGACGAGATGAGGATGCAGCAGTTTCGCGACTTTCGCCGCCGCTTCATCGGTATGGCCGCCTGCGCTCATTGCATCGACCAGTTCTGCGTGAAGATCTGCGTGCTCTGCTTTCAGCGGCTCAGGGATCTTGAAACCATCGCTTGCTCCTCCCAAGCGCACAGCTATCTCGGACTAACTGCCGGGACTGCTCTTATCGCACAAAAATCAGGTACTGGATTTGCGGCATTGCGCTTTGACGGCGCTGTTCCCTGCCTTTGTTGGAAGTGTTGCCGCGAGTTCGAGTTCAGCCCGGGCTCCGGCCGCCAGGTTCCCCAGCATGATATCACGCTTGAGGCGCATTGGAGGCGACAAGCGAGACGATCAAAGTCGCCTGCCGCTCGCGACGCCTACCAGTACAGTTGATAACTGAGATGGCACCGGAGTTATCATTGGTTTTCGCTCTTCCGGCGGAAACGCCTCTTCTACATATGCAGCGCATGATGATCGAGGAAGCATATGAGGCGGCAAAGACGATATTGCAGGGCTGCGCCGCCGAACTGCGGGCGATTACGCCTTGAAGAGGAATGGTGGTTTTGGATGGTCGTCGCATGAAGGGCCGATTGGTTTTCGCGCGCGAGCGACCTTCAAGTCCGCCGCCTCTCGCTAAAAATGCAAACTGATCCGAAGCACGAACGTCTCGTCTTGATCTGAGGCACTGGCTGCTGCAGGGCCGCACGGCGAAGAAGTCTCAGACAGGGAAACTTTTTCTACTCCGGTCTCCTGACAGCGAATTTCTGTCGCCGGGAAAGCCGGCAATCGGTCGCAGCCGTTAGTTATCCGCCTGGCCGTGGTATCGCGATTCTCCGGAGACGCGCGCTGTCTTTCCAATCTCAATTCCACGCCGCATCCGTTCGATTTGATCCGGATCAAAGCCTGACGCCGTTTATCGGCCATACTGTGGTTAACGGAGGTGATGTCATGGCACACAAACAGGTTCTTTTCCGTTCAGCTGCGCGAGAAAAGATTCTCAAGGGCACAACTCAGCTCGCCGACGCGGTGCGCGTGACGCTTGGACCCAGGTCGAAGGCGGTTTTGATTGAAAAGAAGTGGGGAACGCCAGTCGTTTGCAACGACGGCGTGACCATCGCAAAGGAGTTCGACCTCAAGGATCCGGAGGAGAATCTTGGCGCTCGCATGCTAAGGCAGGCGGCGGAAAAGACAGGCGAGATTGTCGGCGACGGGACGAGCACCTCGACGGTTCTCGCTCAAGCAATTTTCTCCGATGGTTTGCGAAACGTCGTTGCCGGCGCGAGTGCGATCGACATCAAGCGCGGCCTTGATCGTGGCCTTTCATGTGCTGTAGCCCGGCTCAGGGAAAACAGCAAACCAGTCACCGGAAAGCTTGAGAAGGTCCAGGTGGCCACGATTTCAGCTCACAATGATGCGACGATCGGCGCCCTGATTGGCGACGCAATGGAAAAGGTCGGCGACGAGGGCGTCATCACGGTCGAAGAATCCAAGACGACGGAAACCGTACTCGACGTCGTCGAGGGAATGCAGTTCGACCGTGGATTTATCTCGCCGTATTTCGTAACCGACAGCGAACGCATGGAAATCGTTCTGGAGGAGGCAGCAATCCTTCTCGTCGATCGCAAGCTGAATGCGCTTAACGATTGCGTTGGCCTGCTTGAGGCGGTGGCGAAAGCCACTATGCCGTTGCTCGTGGTTGCCGAAGACGTCGAGGGCGAGGCCCTGGCGACGCTTATCGTCAATCAGATACGCGGAACGCTGCACAACTGTGCCGTCAAGGCTCCGGGCTTCGGAGACCGCCGCAAAGCGATGTTGCAGGACATCGCGATCCTTTCGGGAGGCCAGGTGCTGTCTGAAGACCTCGGTATCAAGCTGGATACGGTGACCCTGGAGCAGCTCGGCCGTGCAGCACGGGTGGTGATCACCAAAGAGACCACAACCATTATCGGCGGCGCGGGCAATAAGAACGCAATTGCCGCGCGCGTAGAACAGCTTCGCCGCGAAATCGCAGAGACCAAGAGCGACTACGACAAGGAAAAGCTTCAGGAGCGCCTCGCGAAGCTCTCCGGCGGCGTGGCGGTCATCAAGGTCGGTGCTGCCACCGAGGCGGAGATGAAGACGAAGAAGGAAGCGCTCGACGATGCCATCGATGCGACCAAGGCTGCTGTGGCAGAAGGCATTCTTCCAGGAGGCGGGATCGGGTTGTTGCGCTGCTCTGATGCACTGACGCAAGAAGAGGCGCGATGCGAGGGGGACGAACGAACCGGCGTGCAGATCCTCAAGCGCGCGCTCGAAGTTCCAATCCGCCAGATAGCGGACAACTCATCGATTGACGGTGGCGTCGTGGTCGCCAAGGTCCTTGAGGGCAGCGGCAGCCTTGGCTACGATGCCGAGAGAAAAATCTACACCGACATGTTTGTTGCAGGCATCGTTGACCCGACCAAAGTTGTTCGCGTCGGGCTTGAGAATGCAGTTTCCGTTGCAAGCGTGCTGCTTTTGACGGAAGCGACGATGACGGAAATACCTGAGGAACCGCGCGACAACCCTGCTCGTCCGGAAATGTCCCTTCTAGGGGCGGCCAGGATGAACAGCATTGACCAGGTGAGGTGACAGACGAGGGGCACCGGCGATCCGTCGCAATGGAAGAAGGCATGGGCCGCTCGACCGGGGCGGCCGATGCGATGGCGAGCGAGGTGACCAGAGCGCGGTCGGCGCGGGAGCAGCCCGAATGGATGGCGGCAATGGATGGCGGCCATGTGGTGATATCGCGTCCTACGGCGTGCGTCCTACGGCGTCGAGTGTTTCAGACGACGGCTTCATGAAAGCGAGAAGATTCCGATCAAGGCAAGTCTTCGGCCGGTGGCAGTCGCTGCGCGGTCCTCATTAAAGCGGCGCAGCCACCGAGCGCTGCAGTTCATAGTCTTTCAGTCTCTCCTGATTCACCGACCGGAAGTAGAGGGTGCTGAGCAGCGCGGCAATCATCAGGATCACGACGATCAGAAGAAGATGGTCGAGAAGCAGCCAACGCAGCCAGCGGCCGCCATCATTAAAATGTGTCATCATGCACCCCCGATGACAACACGAACCGGCGTTATTGCAGATGAGACTTGCAGCATGATTGGCTTGTCCATCACCTGGTTCACCCGAGATTTGCGATCCAATGTGCAGCCGACAGCGGAAGCAGTCATTGATGCGCATCAAGCGGAGCGTCCCGTTCGTCTGTTTTGACTGTGATCAATGCCGGCGAGGTTTGGATGAGGTTTGATGATCCAACCGCGGCGCGAGTGGTCGCCAGGCGGCTGCGGCGAGGTCAAATGCTTGCCGCTTCATCCTTCAAACAAGAGGAGAAACGAAGATGGCCGACACAGCAACGAAGCTTTCCGTCAAATCTGAAGACAAACCGGCAAAACCCCCGGCATCGGGCTGGCTGCCTTTTGAGAACCTGCGTCAGGAGATCGACCGCCTGTTCGACGACTTTACGCCGGCGTTCTGGCAACGCCCGTTCCGCCCGTCGCTCGGCCGATCGTTTGCCGCGATCACCGCGCCGGCCGTCGACTTGGTGGAAAAGGAAAAGGCCTACGAGGTTACGGCCGAGCTGCCGGGCCTTGATCCGAGTGGCCTTGAGGTGCGGGTTTCCAACAATGTGCTGACGATCAAGGGCGAAAAGCAGGAAGACAAGGAAGACAAGCAGAAGGAATACTACGTCTCCGAGCGGCGCTATGGTGCGTTCCAGCGCAGCTTCGAACTGCCGCAAGGTGTCGATACGGCAAAAATCGAAGCGTCATTCAAGAATGGCATTCTGACCGTCAGTCTTCCAAAAAGCGCCGAGGTACAAAAGAACTCGCGCAAGATCGACATCAAGGCAGGGTGAGCGTTCAGCGACGGCGAGGCGCAAAGGCGCCTTGCCGGCCTGCAGGGTTGTGACTGCTCAAGCCGCATCACGAAGAGGCTCATCCCCAACTCTCCAGTGTCGTTGAAAGTCGCCTAAGAAAACAACTCATTCCTACCATCGTCATTTCTGAGGCAACGTCGTTGCCTCCGGTCAATGACTGACGTCCGGCGCTGCTTAAATTTCGAAGATGTCTGGCGAAGACCCTTCCGCAAGCGCTCGCCAGGCCTGCGGGATGAAAATGCCGGCGCCTCCTGTAGCAAGGTCTTTCCAGTCGGATTTGTCGCTACTCACAAGCAAACCAGATCGCTCCGCTCGCAGGTTGCCTCCAGCCGAGGGATGTTAAAGATCTTTCGCGATGCTGTGTTGGTGCAGCGAGCATTGCGGCCCAGCTGTCCTTATCTCGGCAGCGGGACGCCCTCCTCGACTGCCTCCGCCACATCACGCAGCGGAAGGCAAAGGCTCATCTTGCGATGGAACTCTGCAGCCATCGCTTTGTTTGACAAAGCCCCGGACGTTCCGATGCCACAGGCTCAATTTCGACGCGCTGCACGATTGTCGCCATCTTGGTCGTCATCGCCTGCAATGTTTTCCAAAGTCTTTGCTTTGAGGATCCGCAGGCCGTGCCGCCCCTCCGGGACGAGAATTCCGCTCCCTGTAAGTTTGGTGATGGTGCGGGAAACCGTCTCGGTCGTCAGTCCAAGGTAGTCGGCAATGTCCAGCCTTGTCATCGGCAGGTCGATCACCATGGTAAGCGGGTTCATCTGCTGTTGATGGCGCAGACGCGCCAGCAAGAAACTGCAAACCTTCTCCTCCGCGCCTTTGCGCGACAGCAGCACCATCTGGTTTTGGGCCGCGGCCATCTCATCGCAAAGGCGATCGAAAAGTTGAGGCCGGAGCAAAGGTGATGAATTCACGGCATCTTGAAACTCGCGACGCCCGAACGTTCGAAAGCGTGTCAGCGTCACAGCCTCTGCGCTATAGAGGTAACGGTCTCTTAAGGATACGCCGACGAGATCACCGGGATAGAGAAAACCCGTAATGATGCGGCGACCGTCGCCGATGATCTTGAAGATGCGCAAAACGCCTTCGACGACTTCATAAAGGTGCTTTGCTTGATCCCCTTCGAGGAAAAGGGTCGATCCTGCCTCAATTCGGTTGAGCGCCTGCCTCCTGAAGAGCGCTTTTAGTGTCAGCGGCGGGTCTGGCGCATCCGTGTTGGCGAGAAAACGGCCGGAATTCTGTGCAGCGGTTGCGGCATACATGGCAAAGCCCCCTGTTAGTCTCCGCCAGTACTTCACGCCTCTCACGTAACGTGCTGATGCCACATCCGCGATAAAGGGAAATAATTTGTAACAATTCGTAACAGTCGAGCGCCTCATCCCATTATGAGGCCATGGTCCCAGCGGGAGAAGAATGCAGGGTCGCGCATGCGCCGCCAATTGTCCGGCTCCAGGGTCCATATCCGGATTGATGCGCAGCGAGCCGAGTTGGCCACGGCCTTCACGTGATTCAACAAGGCACGAGCCACGCCCTCATCGTCCGCCGCACTCGCCGCGACGAGGAAGGGGACATCCAGAAGCTTGCCGACGACCTCATGGTCGCGGATGCAGTAGATGCACAAGCCCCGAACGACGCCTTGCCTATCGGTAGCGGTAACGACCTTTTCCAGTTTGAGGAAGCTTTTGACGGTCTGCTGCCATTCCGCAAGTGTAAGTGTCGGAACGACGGCTTGAACGAGCAGATAGGCGCAATCCACGAGGTGCGGCCGAAGGATATCGATTTCATAGGAACCGTCGTTCATGCCACCTTTCCCTTTCAGAGCGGTGAGTTCCGGTTGGCTGACGCTGTCTTAGTCTTTGTGTTCGAGCAACACTGCCAGTTGCGATGCTTGCTCGATGTCACGGGTTTCACTCCACGTGAAACTCGTCTCATGGCAGTGAGCACTCGTATGACCGACAGGCCTTCAGCAAGCGGCCCGATATTGATCCTGACGTAAGCTGCCTGATGCGCCAACCGTCGGATTTGACCGCTCGAGCCGAGCGCTTGGGCTGCGAGCGGCCGGCTTTTTTAGCCGCCCTTTCTGAGGTCGAACAACACATCGTGTTCCTCCCACCCGGGGCAGGCCTGCCCCTGATCAGTTCAGTGGCTGCAGAAAATGGGCAGCCTGGCCGTCTCAAACATCGACCGCGTGACCCCGCCAAAGATCCGTTCCCGAAGGCGGGAATGGCTATAGGCGCCCATCACCAGAAGTTCGGCGCCAACATCAACCGCGTGCTGTTTTAATACCTCGTCAATAGGCCTGCCGGCGCTCGAAAGGACATCGACGGCAACGGGAACGCCATGTCGTGCAAGATATGTGGCAACGTCTGCCCCGGGCTCTTCGCCACTTGCATACGTAGTTGCGACCGGGTCAATCAACGTGACATGGACCTCGCCTGCGGCCTGCAGGGCCGGCAATGCCTGCTGGACTGCGCGGGCGACTTCCATTCGGGAGTTCCAGGCGACCAAGACCGACCGCGGTGCAAGGTTGGCTGCCTGATCTGTGGGGTTATAGAGCAAAGGCGCAGGTGATTGGAACAGGGCGCCGTCGAGAATGCGTTTGAAAAGATCTCCGTCTTGCCCTGCCTGACGGCCGACGAGCGTCAGGTCGGCATAGAGTGCGCGATCGGCAACATCTTCGTCTGCCCAGGCAAATTCGGTATAAATGTCCTGGACATCAAAAGACAGGCCGGAGGCCTTGAGCATTTCCTTGGCCTTTCCGGCCTGCTCGGCAAGCTTGTCAATATCGCCCTGACGCTCTTCGAGCCATGCCGTCGAGATCACCTCGGCATACGAGCCGCCGGGGGGTGGCGCCGCCATTGCGATGATCACTGTCGACAGGTGCGCCTCGATTGACTGGCTCACGGCGATCGCGTTCTTGAGATCTTCTTGGAAGTGATTGACGCCGAGTACGGCGAGAATGGTCTTATAGCGCATATTCGTGCCTCCACGCTCGGTAGTGAGCATGGTTTAACGATAGCGATAGGCCAGAAAGATGCTTTGATCCGAGTCAATCTGGCGCCAGCCGGCAGGCCCGGCTTGTCACTGATGCCAGGATGGCGGCGCGGCCGCTTCTTGCAGGCCTGCACAGAGCAGACTGCGTGCCCTCGCGCACGCGATCAATCCTTTCGCTGGTGAAATTTCGCGCTGCCGTTTTGTCCTTTGATCAGCATCAATGTCGCAGGCGCTCCGCAGGGCCAGAGTGTTAACAGGAAAAGCGGAGATGAGCCTCATGGACGTGAGATCTATCCTACTCGTGATCGCTCCAACGGCTTCGAAGATCGATGTGCAAAACGCATTGACCTTGGCCGCAGAGGCAAATGATCACCTCGCAGTGCTGGTTGCGGCAATTGCCGATCCGCCGACCATCGGCGATTATCCGGTCGGCGAAGTCTGGCTCGACAAACGCGACCGGGACTTGGCAAGTATTGAATCGGAAGTGCTGCGCTGCACGGAGCAATGCGCCTTGGCCGGGCTGTCGTTTGAGGTCGATAGCATCTATCCCGAGCGCGCCTGGGCGGACGCCGCCATTGCGGCGCGCGCACTGTGCTTTGACCTCGTGCTCATCGGTTCAAGCGCATTGCGCGATCCTGAACTGAAGCGCAGCCTCCTTAGCGGCGTTCTGTTTGACGCCGGCCAACCGGTAATGCTTCTGCCCGATCGTCTCGCGACCTTACGCCCGAAAAAGATTCTGCTCGCCTGGGATGGGACTATCCGCGCAGGGCGTGCCGTACGCGCAGCCCATGACAACCTCGTTGCCGCAAATGAAGTCCATGTCGTGCTTGTTGACGGGCCGCACGCAAGGTTTGAGAGCGGAGACGAGCCGGGCGCCGCTATGGCCAACTATCTTGCCCACCACGGGATCAATGTCGTGGTCGACCGGATTGCCAGTTGCGGCCGGCCGATTGCAGACGTCCTGGTTCGCCACGCGGCAGAGATTGGCGCCGACCTGATCGTCATGGGTGCTTATGGTCATTCGCGGTTGCGCGAGCGCATCTTCGGCGGCGTGACGAGGGCAATGATCGATCAACTGAAACTGCCGGTCTTGATGGCGCACTGAAGGAGGCTTGAACTATGAAGACGATCAAGATTCCGTAAAGGAGCTGGGTGCTTGTCTGTGATGCCGCCAAGGCATTGCTTTTGCGCGATGACGGCGACGGCGAACATTTGAATTTAACGCCGGTGAAAATCGAGACTGAGGACCACCCGCCCACCCATGAGCTGGGAACAATTCTTGCGCCAGCATCTCGACCCATCCGTTCAAGAGGTCCTTTCAGGAGAAATTGCAAAGAACCTCGCATATCTGCCGGTATGGGAAATCGAAAGACATCTGACAAAGATCGATCAACGCGGTCTCGCCCTGATCGCCAAGCGCAAACTGGCAAGTGCCTTGATGATCAATATCATCAAGACGGCGCTGGCGAAGGAATTCGGCAAACCACTATCCATCGAATGCGTTTCCGTTCCGGGACCGGGCGAAATCCTCGCGAAGGTGTCATGACCTGCGGCATATGCCATACTGATCGGATTTATTGTGATTGTGGCTCGAGCTGTTCACCCGCTCGCGATCTCGATTACGACGTCAAACCATGGTGACACTTTGTGGATGGGTTCGGAGGATCTCTCTACCAGGATTGAAGGGTCGGGGGATCCATATCCAGGAGGGTTATGTTCATGAAAGCGATGACGCTTCAGTCCATCGGAAAGCCTCTGGTTCTCGTCGAGCGGCCAGATCCGTCACCGGGGCGAGGTGAACTCAGACTGAAGGTGGAGGCCTGCGCCGTTTGTCGCACGGATCTGCATGTCATCGATGGCGACCTCGCCAATCCGAAGCTGCCGCTCGTGCCGGGCCACGAGATCGTCGGGATCGTCGATGCCGTCGGTGACGGGGTCGCGGCCACGAGATTAGGAAGCCGTGTCGGTGTGCCATGGCTGGGCCACAGCTGCGGGGTGTGCCCCTATTGCCGGTCGGAGGCTGAAAACCTTTGCGACCGGCCGGAGTTTACCGGCTATACGCGCGATGGCGGCTTTGCCACCGATGTCGTGGCCGATGCGTCCTATGCCTTTGATCTTGATCCAAAAGATGATCCGGTTTCGCTTGCACCTTTGCTCTGCGCCGGGCTTATCGGCTGGCGCTGCCTGAAGAAGGCCGGTGACGGCAGAAGGATCGGGCTTTACGGCTTCGGGGCGGCAGCCCATATCATCGCCCAGGTATGCGTATGGCAAGGTCGTGAGGTCTACGCCTTTACGCGTAGTGGAGACAATGAGGCGCAGCGTTTCGCGATAAGTCTCGGCGCCGCGTGGGCGGGAAGTTCAGACGACAGGCCGCCGGTGCTGCTGGACACGGCGATTATATTTGCGCCGGTCGGAACCCTCGTGCCGGCCGCCCTCAAGGCGGTCCGCAAGGGCGGACGTGTCGTTTGCGGCGGCATTCACATGAGCGACATTCCGGCCATGCCCTATGCCGTCCTTTGGGGAGAGCGGGAGCTTGTTTCCGTTGCAAATCTTACCCGTGAAGACGCCGCGCAGTTCTTTCCGATCGCCCGGCAGGCGGCCGTGCGCACACATACGGTCTCGTATCCCCTCGATCGGGCAAACCTGGCTCTCTCAGATCTTCGCGCCGGCCGGTTCAGCGGCGCGGCCGTCATCGTTCCCTGAGGCAAAGCCATGAGGTCTCGAAGAACCTTGACCTTCATCAAAGCGAAGTGGACGAAGGATGGATATCTGCGCCAAGCGTGGGAAAGAGCATCCGGACGACCAGCACCATCGTCCTTGCCGCGCCGGAAATGAAGAGAGCGACCAAAAGACACTCAAGGGAGAACTGATTTGGAGCCGGCCGCATCGCCCATCCGCAATGCTCATTCAATGACCGTCTTGGAAGTCGCTGCTGCGCTCGGCGTTGAACCGGCCCGCGGGCTTGACGAAAAGGACGCCGAGCATCGGCTGCAGCTGTTCGGCGCAAATGCCCTTACGGCGAAAAAGCGCCTTTCGGATGTTCGCCTGATGCTGCGGCAGTTCGCCAGCCCGGTCATGCTGTTGCTCGCCGGCGCTACCGCGCTTTCGCTTGCGTTTGGCGAGTATCAGCAGGCCGTGGCCATAGCTGCAGTGCTGTTTATCAATTCGGCGATCGGCTATTTCACAGAGCGGAGGGCGGTTCGCTCTCTGGAAGCGCTAAGGCGACTTGGAAAACGCAGCGCGCGCGTACGTCGGGCAGGACATGTGCTGCAGATCGCGGCGGAGAAGCTGGTTCCCGGAGATATTGTCCTTCTTGATGCAGGCGACGTCGTCGCAGCGGACATGCGGTGCGCGAGTTCCGCCACGTTGAGAATCGACGAGTCGGCTTTGACCGGTGAATCCGTGCCGGTCGGCAAGGGGATCGAACCGGACTCAGCACTTGCCGGATTACACGAGCGCAACGCCATGCTCTTTAAAGGCACACACATCGTGAGCGGAGGTGGCGAGGGCATCGTGACGGGGACCGGTCTCGCCACGGAACTTGGCCGCATTACCCAACTGGTCGACGAGGCCAGTGGCGGAGTTTCTCCTCTTGAGCGTCAGCTTGCGTTTCTGTCGCGGCAACTCATATGGATTACCTTGGTACTTGCCGCGGCCATTTCCGCAGCCGGGCTCTCTTCGGGAAGACCGGTCTTCTTGATGGTGGAAACGGCGATTGCGCTTGCCGTAGCCGCCATCCCCGAGGGTCTGCCCATCGTGGCGACGCTGACACTGGCACGCGGCATGCTGCGCATGGCCCGGCACAACGCACTGGTCGAAAACCTGGCAGCCGTAGAGACGCTCGGTTCGACGACCGTCATCATGACCGACAAGACCGGCACACTTACCGAAAATCGCATGGAGGTTGAGCAAATTCTGACACCTTCCGGTGATTTTTCCATTGACCGTGGTCTGGCCACCATCGTGAAGGAAGGCGCCATCGTCGATCCCTCGGCCGATCCGGAGCTCATGCAGGCACTGCTGATCGGCGTTTTGTGTTCAAACGCGGAATACGACCGCCATGCCTTTTCCGGCACCGGTGATCCGATGGAGATCGCGCTCCTGCGCGCGGGAAGTTTCGCAGGGCTCGATCGCAAGGAACAGATTGTGACGTTTCCGGAAGTGGCCGAGCATCCCTTCGATACCACGACCAGGCGCATGGCAACCATACACAGGACCGGCGACAATCACTTTGCTGCCGTAAAAGGTGCTCCCGAAGAAGTGCTGGCGGCTGCAGACCGGATCGGCATCAAAATGGAACCGCTTGGTGCGACCGAACGGACGGCATGGCTGCGGCGCGGTGAAGAACTTGCTGCAAGAGGGCTCAGGGTCCTTGCAGTCGCCGTTCATCCGCGTGCGCTCCAGGATCAACCGGTTCCAGACGCATTGGTCTTCTACGGCCTCGTCGCTTTTCGCGACCCGCCGCGAGGCGATATACCGGAAACGATCGCCGCGTTACGAAGGGCAGGTATCCGCGTCGTCATGGCAACCGGCGATCACCCGAGTACCGCGCTTGGGATTTCGCAAGCGATTGGCCTGACGGAGCCAGGTGCGTTGGTGATGACCGGCGCAGAACTATCCCGGCTGGGTGACGCGTCGGCGGCCGAGCGTCAGGAGATCGTTCGTAGACAGATCTTCGCGCGCGTGAGCCCGGAGCAAAAGCTCGAATTGATCAGCGCCTTTCAGCGCGAAGGCGAAGTGGTCGCCATGACGGGAGACGGGGTCAATGATGCGCCGGCTCTCAGCAAGGCAGACATCGGTGTCGCCATGGGCCAACGTGGAACAGATGTGGCCCGAGAGGCTGCGGACATGGTCTTGCTCGACGACGCCTTTTCAACCATCGTGCATGCCGTTCGCGAGGGACGGATCATCTTCGCCAATATCCGCCGGTTCTCCGCATATCTGCTCTCGTGCAATCTGGCAGAAGTGCTCGTTGTAGGTATTGCCGTCTTCACGGGACTTCCACTGGCGCTGCTGCCGCTCCAAATTCTTTTCCTGAACTTTGTCACGGATGTCTTTCCGGCCTTTGCGCTTGCCGCCGGCGAAGGCGAAGACGACGTACTCGACCGGCCGCCGCGCCAGCCCAACGAGGCAATCCTCACGAAGGCGCAATGGCTCTCTGTCGCAGTCTATGGAGCGGCAATTTCGGGCGCCACGCTTTTGGCATTGATTTCTTCGATCCGCTGGCTTGGCCTGGCAGCCGAACAGGCGACGACGGTTTCCTTTGTCACCATCGCGCTTGCCCAGCTGTGGCATACCTTCAACATGCGGGAGAGCGGGAGTGGTTTTTGGTCTAACTCCGTCACCCAAAACCGCTTTGTTTGGTATGCCACCGCACTTTGCCTTGCACTGCTGTTTGCGGGGATAAACGTGCCGTTACTATCGGAAACCCTGGAAATTGCGTCGATAGGGATGGAAGGCTGGGCGCTTGCCATCGGCTCCAGCCTGCTGCCGCTTGTTGCAGGGCAGCTCTGGCTTTCGTTGAGCGCTCGACGACCGGCCCTCGGCCCGCATCTCAAGACGGAGCTGAATGAGCAGCCCTGACGGGGACAACGGGGCATGGCAGCGTTGATCTTCATCAATGCGGGCACATTGCGGCATGCTTTGATATTCTTCTGCGGACTTCATCAAGGGCGAGGGAGCTCTTTACCACTGTCAGCGGCTGCGCCATCCGGATGAACGGCTAAAAAACGGAGATAGCAATGGGTCTCGACGATCAGCGGGAGGCAATAGCCTTCCTAAGCGATCCGAAATCGTACGGTCTCAGCGTGCCGGTTGATGTGATCGAAACGCATATCTCGCGGATTTTTCTGGCAGGTCCGCGCGCCTACAAAATGAAGAAAGCGGTGAAGCTCCCTTATGTTGATTTCTCGACCGCAGCCCTGCGTTTGAATGCCTGCCAAAAGGAGGTGGAGCTGAACAGACTGACGGCGCCCGGCCTCTATCTCGGCGTCAAGACCCTCTCAAGGGACAAAGACGGCGCCGTCTGTTTCGCAAAAGACGGCACATGCATTGACGCCGTCGTCGAGATGACCCGCTTCGACCAGGATCTCTTATTCGACAGGCTTGCGGCAGCCGACAAGCTGACCGACGATTTGATGACGTCGACAGCGCGAATGATTGTACGCTACCATCAAGATGCGATTGTCACGCAAGGCAAGGATGGTGTGGCCGAGATGGAGGCGGTCCTGAGCGTCAACAGGGCGGGATTTGCGACCAGCACGCTCTTTACCGAAGACGAGATAGTTTCCCTTGACTGGCTTTTTCGACGCGCGCTTGAACGGCATGCGGATCGATTGCGGACGCGAGGTGCGACGGGACGTATAAGGCGATGCCACGGCGATCTGCATCTACGCAATATTTGCCTTCTCGACGGCGAGCCGCGCCTGTTTGATTGCATCGAATTCAACGATGCTATCGCCACCGTCGACGTCCTTTACGACCTTGCCTTTCTGCTCATGGACCTTTGGCACCGAGGCCATCGTCATCATGCCAATCTGGTTGCTAACCGGTATTTCGACGAGTCCGACAATGAGGATGGCTTCACGCTCTTGCCTTTCTTCCTGGCGGTCCGCGCTGCGGTCAGGGCTCACGTGACGGCAACGCAAGCGGAAACTGCAAAGGAGAATATCGACGTGCTGCGCGCCGAAGCCCGTTCCTATTTCGCGTTGGCGCAAGAGCTGCTGGGAGCGCAGCCTCCACGGCTGATCGCACTCGGCGGGCTGAGTGGCTCCGGCAAGACAACGGTGGCTGAACGCCTTGCACCCCACATCGGCACGGCGCCTGGCGCGCGCATCATCGAAAGCGACCGCCTGCGCAAGGCCATGCACGGCGTTCCTGCGGAAACGCGCCTTCCGAAGGCGGCCTACCGCCGAGAGGTGTCCCAGCGCGTATATACGGAAATGGTCCTGCGGACGGACGCCATTCTTTCCGACGGCGGATGCGTCGTGGCCGATGCCGTCTTCGACGACGCCGGGCATCGGGCTGCCATCGAGACACCCGCGCGTCGGCGAAGCATCCGTTTCAGCGGGTTCTGGCTCGATGCTGAACCTGCCTTGTTATGGAAACGCGTGGAGGACCGGCGAGGTGGTCCTTCGGATGCGAGGCTCGAGGTCCTTGTGATGCAGCTTTCACGCCGGGTTGATGACCTCGCCTGGCGCAAGATCGATGCCTCCAAAAGCGCTGACCTCATCTGCGACGAGATTCTTGCGGAATCGATGTCCGATGAGCCGGCCACGGCAGGAACTTGAAATTTCCGAACCGCCTGCAATGCGGCAGTCGTGACCTAGAGATTTGATGCGAATCAAAGCCAGCCGCTATCGCAGCGCTAAGGTCGAGCCCGTGCGTTTCAGCGTGGCTCGCGCGGCCGTCAAGGCTCGCAAGCCAAAACCGTCTGCCGCTCAAGGTGAAAGGGCGCCGAATGTCGATCAAGAACCTTGCGCCGCTGCTTCACCCTCGATCGATTGCCATTATCGGCGCCTCTACGCGGCCGGACGCGATCGGTTCAAAGATTCTGGACAATGTGCTGCGCAGGATTTGCCGGTGACATCTGGCCGGTCAACCCGAAGCACCCGCAAATTCTCGAGCAAAGCTGCTATCCAAGCGTCTCTGCATTGCCTGCCGCGCCCGACATCGCAATTGTTGCGACACCGGCGCCGACGATCCCGTCGCTTCTTCACCATTTGGGAGAGAAGGGAACGAAGATCGCGGTTCTTGTCAGCGCAGGACTGTCGGACAAGAACGGTCTCAGGCAAGCCGCGCTTGAGGCGAGCAAACCTTACGGCTTGCGGCTCTTCGGGCCAAACGTCGTTGGCTTGATCCTGCCGACGGCAAATCTCAATGCAAGCTTCGTGCTCACAGGTGCCAGCCGCGGCAACATTGGGCTGCTATCCCAATCCGGCGCTATCGTAAGCTCTCTTCTTGATTGGGCAGCCGATCACGATATCGGTTTTTCAAAGGTCATTTCGCTTGGCGATATGATCGATGTCGATATTGGCGATGCGATTGATCTCCTGGCGACCGATCACGACACGTCTGCAATCATCATATATCTGGAATCCATCGTTAATCCGAGGAAGTTCATCTCTGCCGCGCGTGCGGCGGGGCGCCTGAAGCCGTTGATCGCCATCGTCCCGGGCCGCCATAAGGCTGCTGCTGCGGCAGCGGCGACCCACACTGGTGCGCTCGCCAGCAACAACCGCATTCTTGATGCGGTCCTGAAAAGGGCCGGGATCATTCGGGTCATGACGCTTTCGGAGCTGTTTGCCGCAGCCGAGATCACCGCGCGCTTCCCGCCGCTCTCGCCTGCGCATATCGCCATCGTTACCAATGGCGGTGGAGCTGGTGTGCTTGCGGTCGACAGCCTTCTCGACAAGAGCGAGGTGCTTGCATCATTGACGGCAGAAACGGTGGCCGATCTCGACCGGCTGCTCCCGGGCGGATGGTCCAGGAGCAATCCCGTCGATGTCGCGGGCGATGCAACACCCGACCGCTACGCTGCAGCAGTCAGGACGACCGCGGCCGATAGCGGGGTGGATGCCATTCTTGCCTTGCATTGCCCGGTACAGGCTGCGCCGCCGGCTGCGACCGCCCTGGCGGTTGCAGGCATAGTGCAGGAGGGCACATTGGCCGGAAAGCCGCTGCTCACCTGCTTCCTGGGCGGGAAAGCGGCCAGGGGCGGCCGCCAGATTCTGCGCGGTGCTGGCATCTCCGACCATGAAATGCCCGACGACGCGATAGCCGCCCTTCATATTCTCGCCCAGTGGGGCCGGCGCAAGGAGCAACTCACGCACATTGCGGGTTCGACCACCAAAGAGATCAGCTTCGATCGAAATGCAGCTTTCGGCATATTTGAGGAAGCGGCGAGCGAGGGGAGGGCTATGCTGACAGAGATCGAAGCAAAAGGCGTGCTTAGGGCTTACGGGATTCCAGTTCCCGAACATCTCGTTGCTGAAACGATCGCGGCCGTCGACAACCTTGCGACGAGAATGTTGCGGCACCATCGAGCCATCGTCTTGAAGATCCTGTCGCGGAAAATTACCCATAAATCGGACATTGGTGGCGTCGCCTTGAATCTCACAAGCACGGCCGAGGTGCGCCGGGCCGCCCGTAAAATGAAAGCAGCGGCAACGACGGCAGGTTTTGCCGACCAGATCGACGGATATGTCCTCCAGCCGATGGTCAAGGTCGACAATGGGTTCGAACTTCTGGCGGGACTTTCGGCTGATGCCGTATTTGGGCCAGCCATCGTGTTCGGGGCTGGAGGCATTGCAGTCGAGCAGACCGACGACATCGCCACGGGCCTACCGCCTCTTGATGACGGCCTGGCAGACGATCTGATCAAAGCCACCCGCATCGACCGGCTGTTGCAAGGCTTTCGTCACATTCCGGCCGCAGATCGTGAGGCCATCAAAAAAGTGCTTCTCGCGCTGTCGCAGATGGCGGTCGATTTTCCGTTCGTTCGTGCTGTCGATATCAATCCGCTGGTCGCCGGATCTCGAACAATCATCGCCCTCGACGCCCGCATCGAGATCGATCCATCCAGATTGCGGGAACCAGCGCCGAACCGGAACCTGGTGATCAGGCCATATCCGGCCGGGTGGAGCCGCGACGTCACCTTGAGCGGGCAATGCTTCTCCTTGCGCCCGATCCTTCCATTGGACGCCGAGCTATATGCGGGGCTGCTGGAGCAGACAACGGCAGACGATTTGCGGATGCGTTTTTTTGGGCAGGCCAGGCTTTCCGAGGCGGCAATCGTCCGCATGACACATATCGACTATGAGCGGGAGATGGCCTTCGTGGCGATCGATCCGGCAGGGCAGCTTGCGGGCGTTTCGCGTCTCGTGATCGATGCAGGGCGGGAGTGGGGCGAGTACGGACTGCTTGTCAGGAGCGACCAACAGCGCATCGGCTTGGGAACGGCGCTCTTGCAACAGCTCCTGATGTTTGCGCGTGCTGAAGGTCTGACGGAGGTCCGTGGCACCGTTCTACGCGGCAACGAAAAGATGCTCGGGCTGTGCCGCAAGCTTGGATTTCAGGTGGCGACCTCAACGTGCGATGCCGGGCTGAAACAAGTGCGCATCGCGCTTGACGGTCCGAATGCGGCAAGAGGTGTGGTCCAAGCGTGATGCAAACACGGGAGGCCATAAACTGCGACGGTCATTTCCCAATCCACCTTGAGCGAGATCAAGGACGAAGACGAAGAGATGGCGTAGCTCAATCATTTGAATAACCGCGGAGGCCGCACATGACCAGCCTGCAGATGTCACTTCCATTCTTGCAATTCAGCCCATTCGGTGCTGCCATTTTGGCAGGCACGAAGTTTCAGGCGGAGTTTGCCGGCGCGGCGCTTCGGTATCAGATCGAGGGCCTCTCGTTCTGGCTAGATCGCATTTACAAGGACGTCATATTCGCCAGCGCCCTCGCAAACCCTCAGGCGGTGCGTGACGCATCAGACCTTATCAATGATTTCTCAACACAAATGATCACGGACTATGCACGCGAAACCAGCCGCATCTTTGCCGTTGCGGCAAAGACTGCAAACGAGACCGCGACAATCGCACACGTCGAGGCTTTGCGAACGATCGAGGACATCGCCGCCAGTTCGGTTGCTCCCTGACGCCTGCAATGGGTCCGTCCGTCATCTGCCAGCTTCGCGTTGCGGCCTTGCTCTCCCTGGCCTCTGCGCCGTGAAGATCGGCTCGTGCATCTTCTCGTGAAGAAGTACTTCATCGGCGGCCGGCGGGCGGCAGGGAGGTCGGCGACGATCGCCTGCAGCGGATTCGCTTCTTCCGGCAAGACAAGGACGGTTGCCACAGCTCGTACACGTCAACAAGGATGCCATGAGGACACTGGTTGAGGAGCCATTCTCGCTTGTCGGCCGATCGCATAGGCGGGAGCTTTCGGCTGTCCCTCCTAGCCGTTCAGCTATCGGTTCCCATCACCAGGACCACGCAGAGGACTCTCGCCTCAAGTCATGGCCGGATTCCATCCCGGCCAAAGCGGTGCTCTCACCGCACGCAATGCCGGCGCACAACACGAAAGGGAGGGGTTCCCCGGTTGCCCCTCCCTTTCCCGCCGGCCCCCAGATTCAGTCCCATCGAGACTGAGCCGGCGGATGCGCCCTGCGCATTCAAGTTGCCTTGATCGAGATTTTTTTGCCGTTCTGCTGCGCGCCTGGCGTCTTCGCAAGGACGACCTTCAGGATACCGTTCGCAAACGACGCATCTATCTTATCTGCATCGACACCATCGGGGAGCTGGAGGCTACGCTCGAAGGAGCCATAGCGGCGTTCGGAAAGGAAGTATTCCTTTTCCGTCTGCTCTTTACTTTCCTGCTTCTCGCCTTTGATGGTCAGTATGCCGTTTGTCAGCGTCACATCGAGCTCGTTTGCTTCGATGCCCGGCAGCTCGGCGGTGAGCTCATAGGCATTGTCGGTTTCGGCGAAATCGATCGCGGGGACACCGCGCGTGTAGGCGGCTGGCAAGCGGGAAAATGATGTCCGATCGAAGAACCCCGGATTGAACTCGTTGAAAACCCGATCGATCTCCGACCTGAGGCTTTCAAAGGGTGACCATCTTGGTGTCGTGGGTGTGACACTCTTGTCCGTGCTCGCAGGGAGCTTGGTTGCCATATTGGCCATGGCTTTCTCCTCATCGTTACGGTGACCGCAAAAAAGCATTCCTCATCGGCGGCCACTTTCTCGTCTTCGTAAGACGCAGGCTCTTCATAAACCAACCGCCAGGCGGCACATTGATCAGCATCAATCACGCGGGCCATGCTTTGCGAATTTCGTGCCGGGCACAGGACCCTTTTGGTGGACGGAGCAATTGCGAACCTAGCCAACGTCATTTGCGCAAGATCAACGCGAGCATGAGTCATTCGGATAGCCTTCCAGCCTACAACCGAGATGAGGAGATACGTCATGAGAGTTCAGTTCCACCTGCCTTTGCTCACCTATCCCGACCCCAGCTCTTTTGCTCTGATCCAGAATGCCATCGACTTTGCACGGCGCCAGGAAGCGCAGCTTCATGTCAGCGTGTTCGAGGTCAAGATTCCGAGGGTGTCTCCGCCATTTCCACCCATCGTCGATGTCGATAAAATGAGCGCTGACGCAGAGCGCTCCAGCCGCGCTTGCGCTACCGCACTGATCGAAACCGTGCGAGATTATGCCCATAAGGCCGACCAGGCAGCGGCGATTTCATCATTTGAGGCGACCGAGCCGCTCGTCGGCGACAGGATTGCCGAGATCTCGCGTATTTACGACCTCTCGATCATGGAAACCTCGCCAATCACCAGTTCCGTCATCGAACGCGTTCTGTTTCAGAGCGGGCGACCGCTACTGTTGTTCCCGGCAGACAATTGTTGCGGACGAATCGATACGGTCGCAATCGCCTGGGACGGCAGCGCGACATTGGCGCGGGCGCTGACCGGCGCGCGCGCGTTCTTGGACAACGCTTCCAAAGCTGTGCTCATCTCGGTCACGGACGACAAGGCGATAGACGCCGACCTTCGCGATCGCTTCGCGACACTCATCCGCGCTGGCGGCCTTGCTGTCGAGATCGTCGATGCGCAATCGCAAGGGACACCCGTAGCAGCCAAAATACAATCCGTCGCCGCTGAATCGCGAGCAGACTTGCTGATCACTGGAGGCTTTGGCCACTCAAGACTGCGCGAACTCATTCTGGGGGGCGTGACACGATCGCTGCTTAACGGCCTAGAAGTACCGGTTCTCCTATGCCATTGAACGTCAGGCCTCCGCTTGGCAGTCAAGACAGAACCAGGCGGGCCGATAGGGGCCGGGCCGAGTTCACTGTCGGTTGCTCGATCCGCTGACGGCCTGAGCCTTCTTAAAGGAGATCCTTGCCGCCAAGCCCCACGAACTCAATGCGAAAGCCTTGAGCGCGTGCATTTTTGATAAATCGATCGGCGCTCAAGACGTCGACAACGATGCTGCCGCCGAGACAATGACCGAGAGGTTCGCATAGTTCCTTACGCACCCAGGCATCGGCGCGGGGCGAGCGGATTGAAATTTCCCATCGATCGACCGCTATCCTGTCGAGCGTGAGGTCGCAGTCGCAGTGATGCGGCACAGGACACCCTGCCCCGGCAAGCAATGCCTCGCCAGTCCGCGAGCAATTTGGACCGATCGTCATTGATACGCTCCTTTGCCTCGTTGTCACGATGTCCCGAGCCTCGCCGCAAGCCGGTCTCTCTTTGTTTTAAGTTGAAGCGTCGCGAATTGCATCGAGATCCTCGGCCTGCTCCTGCGCGCTCTTCAGCAACTCCTCCGCATATTTCTCGGCCGAGGAGATATCGGCTCCACTCAGCTTGGCATCGCGGCACTTGCGGTCGACGGCATGCCGCAGCGCTTCCATCAGGGCAGATCGCTCTTGCGGATCATGAAGGCGAAGAAGACGTGTGAGCGCCGTCACAGCGACAAGCTCGAGGATCATCATTCGGCCTTCGATTTCGCCGAGCGAGGGGATTGCCTTGCCGGGTTCACCTCCAAGGCGGTCGCGTTTGGCCCTGAGCATGGTCAGATCCTTTGTAAAGACATTCGTATAGTCTGCGGAAACTCCGCCAGCCGCTTTGATCCGCATCAACCAGACAAGAATCATGCCGGGGATAGACAGGTCCAGCGATCATGCCACCTTTTCCGGCTTCCACGCGTCACCAATTGCTTTTCTTCCCGTCAGTTCCTGCACGATCACGCGAAAGAACACGACGGTAGGCATGACTTCAAGTTCGCGGGATTGCGGTTTTGACCCACCCGGCTCCCACCAGTCGTTGTGGTCTTGAAGGGCCGCCCAGGCGCGCATTCGCTCGTCGTGCCACTCTTCGGTGTCAGGTAGCTCCTGGTATGTCCCCCGCGCAATGACGCTCGCCCAGTGGCGATCGTCCTGGAATTCATCGACCTCGATGCAGACATGCGGATTGTCCCGTATCCACTCCACCTTCTGACCAGGCAACGAGAAGCCGTAAAACCAGTTTCCAGCAAACGCATAGTGTATGGGCACGACATATGCCCAGTTGTCCTTCGTACATGCCAGTCTGCCAAGGCGGTGGCTGGAGAGGAAATCTACGCATTCCTGCCATTTCATCTCAGTGATGATCATTGAAGTCTCCTTTTTCAGACAGGCACGATGTCCTCCCGTTGCGCTGCGCACGTTGATCCGTGTCAAATGCGCGAAACCACGGAATGTGACGGCCGTATTCGGCTTTCGATCCTGTAGGCCGCAGCGCTCGCAAGGCGTTGAGGATCACGGCGACATCGATTGCCTCCTGCAGCAAGGCGCCCTGCAGGGGCAGAAGAAATCCACAGGCAGCTGCAATCATCCCGGCGATTGAAAGCCCGAGCCCGACGATCACGCTCTGGCGTGCAATGACGACCGCCCTTTGGGCGACGGTGAGCGCGTCAGCCAGAGGTTCGAGGCGGTCCACGAGCAGAACAACGCCGGCGGCCTCCGAGGATGCGGCCGCTCCCCGCGCACCCAGCGCGACACCGACGTCGGCTGCGGCAAGTGCGGGGGCATCATTGATACCGTCGCCAACCATCATTACAGGGCCGAAACGCCGGGCGGATTTAACGCATTCTACCTTTGAAGCAGGGCTTTGCTCACCAAGAATCTCCTCGATGCCAAGTGCTTCGCCGACATCCCTGGTGACCTCTGATCTGTCTCCCGAAGCCAGAATTATTCTTACGATCCCCGCATCGCGCAGTTTTCGAAGCACGGTCACTGCTTCCGGGCGCACAGGATCTGCCATAACGATCAGCCCTGCCGCAACGCCATCGACTGCAACGGCCACTACGACCTCGCCCGTACGGCGCCCGGATAGAAATGCGCGCGGACTGCCCTTCAGCACCCGGTGCTCCACGAAACCGCTGCCGCCGACGATCACGCGATGCCGGCCGACAGTTCCTTCGATCCCTGCTCCAGGGGATTCCGTGACATTGCCTGGCGGCACAAGGTTCAGGTCGCGTTCACGCGCAGCCGCGATGAGTGCTGCAGCCATGACGTGGCCAGAGGCCTGATCGAGCGATGCGGCGAGACGAAGCAATTCGTTCTCGTCGATCCACTCGGCATTTTTTATAGCGACAATGACCGCCGCACCGTGGGTGAGTGTACCCGTCTTGTCCAGAATGGCGACGCGCACGCGGCTTAAAGCTTCCAGGACGCCGCCATCTTTCACGAGGCATCCGATGGCAGCGCAACGTGAGATGCCCGACATGATGGCGACGGGAACGGCGAGGATCAGCGGACAGGGAGTGGCTATGACAAGAACCGCAAGGGCCCGGCGTGGTTCATTGGAAAGGAACCACGCCGCCAGAGCCAAAGACACACTGACAGCGAGAAATACCAACCCGTAGCGATCTGCAAGGCGAGACATGGGCGCCCTGCTCTTCTGTGCGGCTTCGACAAGACGGATGATCGCGGCGTATGTGCTTTCGGATGCCGAGCGAATTGCCCTGATATCAAAGACGCCTCCGACCGACGTGCTGCCGCTCAGGACTTCGTCATCGATACCATGTTTTCGCGGGAGCGCTTCGCCGGTCAACGCAGACTCATCGAGAAGGGCATCATCTGTGACGACGATTCCGTCGACCGGCAGAACCTCGCCTTGACGCACCATAAGGCGGTCGCCGGCCTTGATGTCTGCAATTGGGACCTCCTGCAGACGGCCGTCTTCGTATCGAAAGGCCGTCTGGGCAACGCGGCCCAGCAACGCCGTCATCTCGCGGGCAGCGCGCTGGGACGCGTATGCTTCCAGCATCTGGCCGCCGGCATACATCAGAGCAACGACATTGGCGGCAAGGGATTCGCCGAATGAAAGGGCGAATGCCATCGACAGTGCGGCTAGGATGTCCAGCCCGAAATCGCCGCGATGGAGAGACCGGAACGTCTGCCACAACAGCGCGCCGAGGACCGGCATGGTGGCGATCGTCCATACAAGCCGGGCATTGGCCGGATCCTTCGCTAGCGTAAAGATCAGCCCCGCCGAAAGCCCGAAAACCGCAACTAGCGGCAGCCACATGCGGCGGGCTTTGGAGAGAAAGGCTATCGGTCCGGTCGCTGCGTTCACCGTCATGATCCGCTTCCACCACCGTGGCATGCGCGCGAAAGCGCGGCGTTGTGTACTAGGCCTTGATCGACGACTTGATCAAAGCTGCTGCATCAGGCGCCGCATTGATCTGTCTCAACACCGCACGAAAATCGGGATCAGATGATGAACCCGAGGGTGATATTCGACGCCAAGTCAGGCGCTTATTGACCGTCTATCAGATGAAGCATGTGCGTTGCGGAGTGAGTGAGCTCGTTGGCGCACGCATTTGCGCTACATCAATGCCGGAGCTGCCGCAAACAGAGAAAATGAACTGAACGGCAGCAAAGCCGTGAGAGGAGGACCAAGACATGACTGCACAGTATTTTCTTCCGCTGGCGACCTATCCCGATTCAAGTTCCGGACTGATCGTTTCGAACGCTGTAACCTTTGCCTCGTCCTGCGGCGCAAATCTTGATGTGTGTGCGATAAGGATCGAGATTCCGCACATCCCCAACGCATGGTCTTCCTTGCTGTTGGATACCCCAAAGATGATCGAGCAGGCAGAGATATTGAGCCGCGATCGCGCGGCAACGCTGATGGCAGCCGCGACGAACCTTGGAGCAAACGCCGATATTGGACTTTGGGCAAGAGAGGTAAAAGCGAGCTTGCCCTTTCTGCATGAGACAGCGGCAACAGAAGCGCGTTTTTTCGATTTGACTATTCTCGAATGTGTTGCGGAGGTTCCCGATACGCGCAGTATCGCTGAAGCAGTGATATTCGGCTCTGGCCGGCCAGCTGTCATCTTTCCCAACAGGACCTTTGCCGGCCCGATTGATCATCTGGTCATAGCTTGGGACGGAAGCCGGGCCGCCGCCCGGGCAGTCAACGATGCCGGCCCCTTCATCCGCAAAGCCCGACGGGTTTCGGTACTGTCTTTGACCGGCGAAAAGCCGCTGCCGGAAACAAGCGGAGCGCGCCTCGCTGAAATCCTGGTCTCCAGCGGGATCAATGCAGGCGCAACCGTTGCCCCGGCTACTTCGTCATCGATCGGCGCAAGCATTCAACGGGCCGCGCTCGAGCTGGGTGCTGATATGCTGGTCATGGGGGGATTCGGACATTCGAGATTGCGAGAGTTTGTCCTCGGTGGAGCAACCGACGGCGTCTTGGAAGAGCCTCTTTTGCCTGTGCTCATGTCACATTGATAGACACACACCGTTCCGATGGCGGAAACGGCTGTGTTACGGCGTCTGCAATGACGGCGATCCCAAAAAGGTCTGCCGCGCTCTGCCGGCGGCCTTGGGCGGTTGTCGATCGATCACCAGCGCTCGGACAGGCGCTGACTGTCCTGTGGTGTCGCGCTTCCACGCGGTGGCAGCTTTTGCAAGGACTCCAACCTCGTAAGCACATCGATACTTATCCGGAAGTGGCCAAACGATCGCGTTAACTATTTCTAACGTTAGCGCCGTCGTTGCAATACTCCCGCACAGGCGGCGGCGTTCCGCTTCGCGGTCATGTTGCGGTTCTATCAAACGGATCTCTATTCCGCCAAGCTTAGGATATAGGCCGACACGTCCTGAACATCGGTCTGCGAGAGTATTATGTTCGGCATGGTTGGATGACTTTGGGCCGTGAGCCAAACGTTAAGTGCCATGGCGGTCATTCCCGGTGTCCCAGCCACCGCTTCGAAGCTGGGCGCCTCGGCAACAGGGGATCGAGTTTGACCCACAAGGACGGCATGGCATGTTGCGCATACCTCAAGCGCGAGCCGGCGCCCGTGCAGAATATCCTGTGCCCGCGCTGCCGAGACTGTTGCAAGGATGCCGGCAATGACTGCGACGGTCGCTGTTCGCATCGCAATATCCCTTTTGGATCTTTTCTGTTGAGACGACGATATGATTTGCTCACCGGCCCCCGTGCGTACGCATGATTGGCGATGGCTTCGTCACCTGTGAGTGCAGTTGCAACCATGTCGTCCTTCTTTTCGTGGGAACTTCGCTTGGTCGCAAAAGTTCCGGCCCGCGGGCTTGATGATCCATTCAATATACATTATGTTTAATTATATAATAATGCAACACGAGTCACTCTATGACGATCTCTAAAATCTCCGACATGCTTTGCGTGATGCCGCAGCCTGATATTGGCGACTTTCAGTCCTTGCGCGACCAGGGGTTTACAACCCTCATCAACGCGCGCCCGGACAAGGAGGAGGCCGGCCAGCCCGGAACTGCTGCTGAGGAACGGGCCGCCGCCCATTCGAACATGTCTTATTCCTACATACCGATCACCATGGCGACCGTCACCGAGGCAGACATCGGTGCCTTCCAGAAGGCACTGAACGATTCAGTGGGGCCGGTCGTTGCCCACAGCAAGTCGGGAACGCGCGCGCTTCTTCTCTATGCGCTCGGCGAAGTTCTAGACGGGCGGATGAAGCCGGAAGATGTGCTACCGTTCGGTCAGAAGAACGGATTCGACCTATCGGCCGCCGCCAATTGGGTCGAGAAGCGAGCTGCATCGCGCCCGCAAGTCAAGGGTTTCTTCGACAAGCGGACATGGAGCATACAATATGTTGTGTCGGATCCCGAGACCGGAGCGTGCGCGATCATCGACCCCGTGCTCGACTTCGACGAGAAGGCGGGCGCGACGGCGACGCATAGTGCCGACGCCATCCTTGAATACGTGCACAAGAACGGTTTTTCGGTGGAATGGATCCTCGACACCCATCCGCATGCCGACCATTTTTCCGCCGCCCGGTACCTGAAGGAAAAGACGGGCGCGCCGACGGCGATCGGAGAACGCGTCGTCGACGTCCAGGAGCTGTGGAAGGACATCTACAACTGGCCCGAACTCAAGACGGATGGTTCCCAATGGGATCGGCTGTTTGCAAGCGGCGAAACCTTTAAGGTTGGCTCGATCGACGCCAACGTGATGTTTTCGCCGGGGCACACGCTTGCTTCCGTCACCTATGTGATCGGCGATGCCGCCTTCGTCCATGACACCATCTTCATGCCGGACAGCGGAACGGCTCGAGCCGACTTCCCTGGCGGCGACGCACGCATGTTGTGGAGGTCCATCCAGGACATCCTCGCCCTTCCCGACGAAACCCGGGTCTTCACCGGACACGACTATCAGCCCGACGGCCGCGCACCGCGGTGGGAGAGTACGGTCGGCGAACAAAAAACGGCAAACTCTCATCTCGCCGGGGTGTCTGAGGAGGCCTTTGTGAAACTTCGCACCGAGCGCGACAAAACACTGCCCATGCCGAAGCTCATCCTGCACGCGCTGCAGGTCAATGTGCGCGCCGGCCGACTGCCCGAGCCGGAATCAAACGGCAAGCGGTATCTGAAACTCCCTCTGGACGCCCTCAACGGGGCGGCATGGTGACTGTCATGAGTGTGAAACCAAAAAACATGACGATCGAAGACATGGGCGCACGTGCGACGGAAGTGTCGGGACTTCTTAAGACGCTGTCGCATCCGAATCGGTTGATGCTCGTCTGTACGCTCGTTGAGCGAGAGTATTCGGTCGGAGAACTGGAGCAGAAGCTGGACATCCACCAGCCGCATCTCTCCCAACACCTGACGGGGCTGCGCGAAGCCGGGATCGTCGAGACTCGGCGGGAGGGAAAGCAGATTTTCTATCGTTTGACGGCAGACAAGGCAGCCCGCCTCGTCGGCGCGCTCTATGAGATTTTCTGTCAGGAGGCGGCCTGATGACTACATACCTTCCGTCTCTCCTCGGCGGGATGCTGATCGGGCTTTCGGCCGCGATGCTTCTTTTATTGAACGGCCGCATCGCCGGGATCAGCGGCATTGTCGGCCGACTAGCCTTGGGCGTTGGCGTTGCTGTCAACCTCGCCTTCGTAGCGGGCCTCGTTCTCGGTCCGCTTGTCTTTCTCGCTGCCTTCGGTCACTGGCCGACGGTCACGATCTCCGCCATATGGCCGATCATCATCGTCGCCGGGCTGCTCGTGGGATTCGGCTCGCGCATGGGCTCCGGCTGCACCAGCGGTCACGGCGTTCTCGGTCTTGCCCGACTGTCGCCGCGTTCGGCAGCCGCTGTCATCACCTTTCTGACCTCCGGTGTCGTTGCCGTGGCATTGCTGAAAGGATTCGGGCTATGAGCCGCATCGCCATTCAAACTGTCGCAGCCCTTATGTCTGGAACCGTATTCGGCTTTGGCCTTTCACTGTCGGGCATGCTTGATCCTGCGCGCGTGCAGGGATTTCTCGACGTCTTCGGGACATGGGATCCGAGCCTCGCCTTCGTGCTAGGAGGCGCCGTCAGCGTAGCGTTCGTGGGTGTCAGGCTGTCCCGTCTGATGGGTCGGCCTGCCCTCGACGACAGCTTCGACATGCCAACAAACCGCAAGATCGACGCGCCCCTGATCATTGGTTCCGCCACCTTCGGGCTTGGCTGGGGCTTAGGCGGTTTCTGCCCTGGCCCGGCGATCGCGGCTTTGCCTTTAGGATACGCGCGGACCTTCGGCTTCGTCATTGCGATGTTGGTTGGCATGGCCGCTCACGACCGGCTGCTGAGGAGACAGACGTGACGTATTCGGTTGCCTCCGCAGTAAGCTCCGGCGCGCTGGTGGGCTTCATGCTCGGATTGCTCGGCGGCGGCGGTTCGATCCTTGCGACGCCGCTCTTGCTCTACGTGGTGGGAGTATCCCAGCCGCACGGGGGATCGGAAGTGGGGGGCTTGCCGCTTCCGTCAATGTCTTTGCGAACTTCGCTCTTCCGGGCATTGGCGAATAGGGGCTCCGACACTTTCATCGTGCGATGCGGGTCGACAGAATAATGGAGGAGAGCGTTCGTTCAACGCCGTCAATTGTTCCGATCTGGTCGATCAATTGATCGAGTTCGGCGATCGATGGCGCTGTAATGATTGCGATCAGATCAAACGAACCACTTACTGAATGAAGGGTCGTCAGCTCCGGGATCTTGTCAAGGGACGAGGTCACCTGCGAAAGCGCTTTAGGAGCGATGGTGATCAGAACATGCGCCCGGACCAGACCGGCCATGTAGCGCTCGGACAACCTCAAGCCATAGCCTGCGATCACACCTTCCCGCTCCAGTCGTTCGAGCCGTGCTTGGACCGTCGTCCGAGACAGCGACAGCCGCTTGGCAAGCGTCGCTACCGGCAGGCGGGCATTCTCCGCCAGCAACGCCAGCAGGTCGCGATCCTTCTCTGTGATTTGCATCGTTCCCATCTACATTTCGCTCAATCGAATCGTCATTTTGCACAGTAATATACAGCGGAATGCTCGTTTCATAGCTATGATTCGGTCTTGCGTTGCCATCATCTACGTTCATCGAAGGCAAACGACCAGGGGACGTCTATGAAGGAAATCGTGATCATTGGGGCAGGCAAGATAGGTGGTGCGGTCGCCGCAATGCTTGCAACGACAGGCGATTACCGCGTTTTGGTGGCTGACCGTAGCGAGAGGCAGTTTTCAAGTATCGATCGTCACCTCGGGATTTGCACGGTCGTCCTCGACGTTTCGGACCGCGAAAGTCTTGTCACTGTTCTGACGGGAAAATTCGCAGTTCTTTCCGCTGCACCCTTTGATCTTACGGGATTGGTGGCCGAGGCTGCCCTGGAAGCCGGCGTGCATTATCTCGACCTGACGGAGGACGTGGCAACGACTAAAAGGGTGGAGGCGTTGGCCAAAGGCGCACGAACGGCTTTCATCCCACAATGCGGATTGGCGCCCGGCTTCATCTCCATCGTTGCCAACGATCTGGCAAAGCGCTTCGACAGTCTGGACAGTGTTCGCATGCGGGTGGGTGCCCTTCCTCAATATCCTTCCAATGCGCTGAACTACAATCTGACCTGGAGCACGGATGGGCTAATCAATGAATATATCGAGCCTTGCGAGGCGATCGTCGAAGGAAAGCTGGTGACCGTGCCAGCCCTGGAGGAGCGGGAAGAGTTTTCGCTCGACGGTGTAACCTATGAAGCCTTCAACACCTCCGGAGGTTTGGGAACCCTCGCCAAGACGCTGGAGGGGAAGGTACGCACCATGAATTACCGCACGATTCGATATCCCGGGCATCAGGCGATCATCAAGGCGTTGCTCAACGACCTCAATCTAAAGAACCGGCGCGACGTGCTGAAGGATCTGTTCGAAAACGCCCTGCCGGCCACCATGCAAGACGTCGTGGTTATTTTCGTCACTGTCTGCGGCTGGCGCGAAGGCCGCTACATGCAGGAGACTTATGCCAACAAGGTCTATGCTGGGACTGTTGGAGGGAAGAAGATGAGTGCGATCCAGATCACCACCGCAGCCGGCATTGCCACCGTTCTCGACCTTTTGTCGCATGATAAGTTGCCCAGCAAGGGCTTCGTCCGCCAAGAGGAAGTCGATCTTACAACTCTCCTGAACAACCGTTTCGGGCAGGTCTACCATCCGGACGCAATAAAAGTGAAGGAAGCTGTCTGAGACCCTGGCGAAGTGCGAGCGAAGGGTCCGGTTTTGCGGTTCGTCAACTGCTCACGCGCAATGATCGCCTTGTTGCTGTTGGCTCGAGCCGTTGGAAAGGCGCCCAGCTAGGGTTGCAGGCGTGCTGCAAAAGCGAGAAGCACCTGTCGCTGACCTTTCAGTATCTTGTGTTCGGCTTCGTCAAGCCGGAACCATCCGGCTCGATCGACCTCTGGAAATGTTCTCATTTTCCCTGATCTCGGAGGCCATTCGATCTGGAATGTGTTGCTGACAATCGCTTCGGCGTCGATATTGGCCTCAATTGACCATGCCAGCACGGTCTTACCTCCGGGCTGCCGGTATTCGCCGAGCCAGGTGAAGTTGCCTTCGATCTTGGACCCCACCTCCTCGAACACCTCCCGTTTCGCCGCCTCCAGCGGATCCTCACCTTGCTCCATAAGGCCCTTCGGGATCGACCAGGCGCCTTCGTCCTTCTGCGCCCAGAACGGCCCACCGGGATGGACCAGAAACACTTCCGGATATCCGGCGGTCTGCCGGAATATCAAAAGGCCTGCGCTACGTTTCGGCATGACAAGAGCTTCCTTGGGAGGCAGGAGCGAATATCTCGCACTCTACAAGATCCGACTGTGCGGAGTTTGAAACTCCACCATTGCAGTTTGACGAATATCATAGTTTCACTCCGCCATCGTCCTATACTCCTGTCACCGGGCAACCATTGCAGCTGCCTGCAGAGGAGTAAGAAAATGTCGCTCGAAACACGGCATGCCGACAATAGCGTCCTGACGATCAAATTTCCGATGGGTGCAAAGGGATGCAAAAGCGAGCGCAAGACCGACATCGAGCCGGATAACCTTCCCTGCACGTATGCTCGCTACCAATCTGGGCGCAGAACGCTATTTTAGATCACAGGGAGGTGTTTGCGTGTTTGAAATTCATGAAATGAACAACAAGCAATGCGTTGAGCTGCTGCAGCGAGCACATTTCGGCCGGCTTGGATGCTGCAGGGAGGCCAGTCCCTACATTGTGCCGATCTATTTCGCCTACGAAGCGAACACCATTTACAGCTTCTCGTTGGCGGGCAAGAAGATCGAATGGATGCGGGACAATCCAAATGTCTGCCTTGAGGCCGAGGAACAGGGCGGAGGCAAGGGTTGGAAATGCGTCATCGCCACCGGCAAGTTCCAGGAGCTGCCCGACATCGAGCCATGGCGCGCCCAGCGGATGCTTGCATGGTCACTTCTGCAAAAGCATAACGACTGGTGGGAAATTGGCGCCCTGAAGCCGGAGGCGATGCGCTCGGAAGCTGACACCAGCCCGATCTACTATGCGATCAACATTCAAGCGCTCACCGGCCGGTTCGCCCGGCCGCTCGAGCAGCAGTGATATCTCGACTTTCGCATGGGTTGATGGCCGCGCGACATGGCCATGATCGTATCGTCGCGGTCATCGCCTGCAAGCTTTTTTTAAGGCTGTTGGACCTCAGATCCGACAACCAAGTCGCCCATCCCGTACGAGACGCTGCGACCTGTGAGCTTGGTGATCCCGCGGCAAACCAGCACTCCTCGGCGCGCCGAGCAAGCGCATGGCAACTGTGCAAAGATGCCGACGCGCGGGCAGGCTTGGTTTCGCGTCATTGGCCTTTCAATGCCTCGCCAATTGCCTTGGCAAGCTCGGCCTGGCGGTAGGGCTTGCGCAACACTTTCAAATTCTCTCCGCCGAGCCAGTTGGAATGGACCAGTTCCTCTGCGTAACCTGAAGTGAGCAATGCCTTCAGCCCGGGATAGAGTCTTCGGGCTTCCTGACAGAGTTGGTAACCGCCTATCGCACCGGGCATCACCAGATCCGTAAACAGCAGGTCGATGTCGGGATGAGACGCCAATATGCCAAGCGCCTCCGCCCCGTTCTCCGCTTCGAGCACCCGGTAACCGAGCTGCTTCAGACGGGCAACCGTGAGGCGGCGAACACGGTCGTCGTCCTCCACGGCAAGAATGCATTCGCCATCACCAGACACGGCAGCCGCATCGGGAGGATTTGCTTCAATTGCCGCGTCCGCCATCACGTGCCTCAGCAGATAGATATTGACGGTCGTTCCCTTGCCTTCCTCACTATAGATGCTGGCGTGGCCACCCGATTGCTTGGCAAAGCCGTAGATCATCGAGAGACCAAGACCGGTGCCGCGGCCGGTGTCCTTGGTCGTAAAAAACGGCTCGAAGGCTCTCTCCTGCACGGCGCGAGGCATGCCGATGCCTGTATCGGAGACAGACAGCCGGACATAATCCCCGGGGGTAAGGCCCTCGAGGTCAACCGCGAAATGCTCGTCGATACGAGCGTTTTGAGTCTCGACCACGAGCCGTCCGCCATTGGGCATGGCGTCTCTTGCGTTGACGGCAAGATTGACGATGGCACTTTCGACTTGCGATGGGTCCACCCTGGCGAGCCAAAGGTCAGCGGCAAGACTGGTGCTGAGCGAGATTGTCTCGCCAAGCGTGCGGTGGAGCATTTCCGAAAGACCCAGAACGAAGGTATTCAGATTGACGACCTCCGGTTCGAGATGACTGCGTCGGGCAAATGCCAGAAGTCGAGATGTCAGGCGAGCGCCCAGTTCGGCGGCATCGAGAGCCTCCTGTGCGAGTTCGCGCTGGTCTTTCGTGGTTAGTCGCGCCTCGAGCATCTCCAGATTGCCGACGATCACTGTCAAGAGATTGTTGAAGTCGTGGGCGATGCCGCCGGTCAGCTGCCCCATGGCCTCCATCTTCTGGGCTTGGCGCAAGGCCCGCTCGGTCGCCTTGTGCGCCGACAGGTCATGAATAATCCCGGTGAAATGGCGTTCACCGTCGATCTGAAATTCGCTGACAGCCAGATGCATTGGAAACGTGCTGCCATCGCGGCGACGTCCGGTCACTTCGCGGCCTATCCCGATGATTTTGCGGCGTCCGGTCGCGAGATAGTTGTTGATGTATCCGTCGTGCTCCCGATGATAGGGCTCCGGCATCAGAAAGTTGACATTACGGCCGAGGAATTCGGACTGCTCATAGCCGAACAGCTTTTCGGCCGCAGGGTTGACGGTGGTTATGTGGCCACGGCTGTCAATCGTGATAATTGCGTCAAGCGCCGACTGCAAAATTGCCCGAAGCTTCGATGCCTGCCCAGCCAGTGACGGTTCGAGGTCGTCTGCCATTCGGGTCCAATCTGAATTTCCAAAAAAAGCAGCCGGAGCTTAACTTCCCCAGTTGATCGAGACAATAATTAACAGCTTTTACGACAAAGCCTTCGATGTGGACGGTTTTCCGACAAGCTGCAGCGTCGATCAATGCTCGCCTCGAGGCAGCCCTGCTGGCGGGCACGTTGCAATCGCCTGGCAAGGATGAGGTCGTTGCTGAAGTCTCGCTGTCTTAAGAAGTAGCCGATGTCTCACCCCGCAGTGGTTGCAGTTCACCTGCACGATGCCGGCGTTTCGCTCAGTTCTGTCAGATGGGGAAATCTTGGAGTTGGCTCGTCGTGGCGAAGGAGACGGGGCAGCCGGATGTTTGACGCAACGCAATGCGTCAACTCGGTGTTCGTTTTATTCTAAGCCCAGCCTCCACTGATGGAGGGCAACTTCAAAGGAGGAGACATCCAATGTCACTGTTCAAATTGTCGACCATGGCGGCCCTGTTGACCGCTTTTGCGGCCATCGGTGGCGGCATCGCTTGCGCGCAGACGCAAGACCCTCATCATCCCGAAGCGGCCAACGGGGCGGGTCAGGACCAGGCGATCCAGCCGGGAGGACCAGGGACGATGCCTCGCGGAATGATGGGTCGAGACATGATGCCGTCCGGCATGATGGGTGGAATGGCGATGGGGCCTATGCGTGGTCATATGATGAAGATCATGTTCGCCATCGCTGACGCAGATGGAGATGGCGCGCTTTCCTTCGAGGAGGTAACCGCGATCCACAAGCGGATCTTCGACAAGGTCGATGCGAACAGGGACGGCAAGGTCACGCCCGAGGAGATGCAGGGGTTCATGCGGCAATAAATAACGCCCCACTGCGACAGCAAAGGCGTGCACGAGGTCCGGGTCTATATTGGCGCACGCCGGCGCGCAGATTTGCACGGAGGCAATTGCCCCTGTTTAGCGCTCGGGCGCGGCTGGACTTCAGCCGCGCCCGAGCGCATGTCATCTCAAGCGACGAGATCGAAGCGATCGGCGTCCATCACCTTCGTCCAGGCTGCCACGAAATCGTGCACGAACTTCTCTTGCGTGTCGCTCTGACCGTAAACCTCGGCAAGCGCCCTAAGCTGAGAATTCGAGCCGAAGACGAGGTCGATACGAGTACCGGTCCACTTCAGCTCATCCGTATTGCGGTCGCGACCCTCGAACACATACTTTGATCCTGGAGCCGCCTTCCAAACCGTGCCCATGTCGAGCAGGTTGATGAAGAAGTCGTTGGTGAGCGCTTCAGGGCGCTTGGTGAACACGCCATTCTGGGACTGTCCCGCATTGGCGTTCAACACACGCAGGCCGCCGACAAGAACCGTCATTTCCGGCGCGGTCAGCGTCAGCAATTGCGCCTTGTCGATCAGCAACTCCTCGGGCGAAATGGAATATTCGCCCTTCTGATAGTTGCGGAACCCATCGGCGATCGGTTCGAGAACGGCAAAGGAGGCCACATCGGTTTGCTCCTGCGTCGCGTCGGTGCGGCCGGGTGTAAACGGAACCTCGACGTGATGACCGCCGTTCGCTGCCGCCTTCTCGACGGCCGCTGCGCCACCGAGCACGATGAGATCTGCAAGCGACACCTTCTTGCCGCCAGGCTGGGCATCGTTGAACGCCTTCTGAATGCCTTCAAGGGTGTCGAGCACCGTTGCCAGCTGGGCCGGCTGATTGACCTCCCAGTCCTTTTGAGGCGCAAGACGGATGCGCGCGCCATTCGCGCCGCCGCGCTTGTCGGAGCCGCGGAAGGTCGAAGCCGAAGCCCAGGCGGTCGACACCAGCTGGGAGATGGGCAGTCCCGATGCGAGGATCTTGTCCTTGAGATCGGCGATATCCTGCGTATCGATCAGGACGTGATCAACGGCGGGAACCGGATCCTGCCAGATCAGTTCTTCTGCGGGAACCTCCGGGCCGAGATAGCGTGCCCGCGGGCCCATGTCGCGGTGGGTCAGCTTGAACCACGCACGGGCAAATGCATCGGCGAACTGATCCGGATTTTCGAAGAAGCGCCTCGAAATCTTTTCGTAGGCAGGGTCGAAGCGCAAGGCAAGGTCCGTGGTCAGCATGGACGGCGCGTGACGCTTGGACTTGTCGTGCGCGTCCGGTACGGTAGCAGCACCCGCACCGTGCTTCGGCGTCCACTGATGCGCTCCGGCCGGGCTCTTCGTCAGTTCCCATTCGTAACCGAACAGGTTCCAGAAGAAGTTGTTGCTCCATTTCGTCGGTGTCGTGGTCCAGGTGACTTCGAGACCGCTGCCGATGGTGTCACCGCCCTTGCCCGTTCCGAAGGTGCTTGTCCAGCCGAGGCCCTGTTCCTCGATGCCAGCCCCCTCGGGCTCTGCGCCGACATGTGAGGCGTCGCCTGCGCCATGCGTCTTGCCGAAGGTGTGTCCGCCTGCAATGAGCGCAACGGTCTCTTCATCATTCATGGCCATGCGCGCGAAGGTCTCACGAATGTCCCTGGCGGCGGCAAGCGGATCGGGATTGCCGTTCGGTCCTTCCGGATTGACGTAGATGAGGCCCATTTGTACGGCGGCGAGAGGGTTTTCGAGGTCTCGTTCGCCAGAGTAGCGCTTGTCGGCAAGCCAGGTGTCCTCGGCGCCCCAGTACACGTCCTCTTCGGGCTCCCATACATCCGGGCGACCGCCGGCGAAGCCGAACGTTTTGAAGCCCATCGACTCCAGCGCAACGTTGCCGGTGAGGATCATGAGGTCGGCCCAGGAGATCTTGTTGCCGTATTTCTGCTTGATCGGCCATAGCAGCCGGCGCGCCTTGTCGAGGTTGACATTGTCCGGCCAGCTGTTGAGCGGTGCAAACCGCTGCTGACCGGCTCCCGCGCCACCGCGCCCGTCACCAGTACGGTAGGTGCCCGCGCTATGCCATGCCATGCGTATGAAAAGCGGGCCATAGTGACCGAAGTCCGCCGGCCACCAGTCCTGCGAATCAGTCATCAGCGCGAAGAGATCCTTCTTCAGGGCTTCCAGGTCGAGCTTCTTGAACTCCTCGGCATAGTTGAATCCCTTGCCCATAGGGTCGGATAGCGAGGAATTCTGATGAAGAATTTTGAGATTCAGCTGGTTCGGCCACCAGTCCCGGTTCGACCGCCCGCCATGGGCCGTATGTGTATGGGCAACCGGACACTTGCCCGCGGTCTCGACTTTTGAATCCATGTTTTTATCCCTTGCGATTACTTGTACTGGGTGACCCAGCGGAAGACGGCCTGCAGGAAAAGAGCTTACGACGTTAGGCGTTGCGGATATCTAGACATCAACACGCTACAGGCCGCCGTCGATCACAAACTGGTTCGGACAGCGGCCGCATCTCCTCTCTGCTTCGGGCACTATATCCAAGCTGCTTCATTAATTTAAGTTGGATTTTCTGATCGCAGCGATAAGGTGAGGTTATGACAAATTTGACACTCAAGCAGCTTCGCTATTTTGAGGCGCTGGCCCGACAGGGCCATTTTGGACGCGCGGCAGATGTCTGTGCGATTTCCCAGCCCGCCTTGTCCATGCAGATCAAGGAACTGGAAGAAACGCTGGGGACAGAGCTCTTCGAAAGAGGCGCGCGTCAAGTCCGGCTGACCAGCTTCGGGGAAGCCTTTGCGCTTCGCGTGCGCGACATCTTGCGTTCTGTTGATGAACTGGCAGACCTCGCACGCGCTTCGCAGGACCAGCTGGTGGGCCGGCTGCGGATAGGCGTGATCCCGACGGTCGCGCCCTACCTGCTGCCTGCGATCATCGGCAACCTCACCCGCATAAATGACGGGCTTGAGATCCACGTGCGCGAGACGTTGACCTCCAAGCTGGTTCATGAACTGGCGGAAGGCAGGCTCGACACTGCAATTGTCGCTTTGCCGGTATCGGAACCTTCGTTGACCGAGGTTGCGTTGTTTTCGGAGAAGTTCGTTCTGGTCCGTCCAAGCGAGGATGAAGGTAAGCCTGTACCCAACCGCGAGGCCCTGCGTGAAATGAGGCTGCTTCTACTGGAAGAGGGTCACTGTTTTCGCGATCAGGCTTTGTCGTTTTGCAACGTTCATTCGGCGCTGCCGCGAGAGCTGCTGGACGGCAGCTCTTTGTCGACGCTGGTCCAAATGGTCAGCGCCGGTATTGGCGTCACTTTGATCCCCGAAATGGCCGTGGGAGTCGAGACGCGCTCGGCGTCAGTCTCCGTCGCTCACTTTCAAAGCGTTCAACCCTCACGAACGATTGGCATGATATGGCGCAAGACGAGCCCCTTAGCCCAACAGTTCTTGAAGGTTTCTGAAATCGTTCGTCAGTCAGCCGATGCGATGCGCAAGCAATACAAATCGAGCATCGTGGACGTGGGTGGCGCGTAATAACTGGCTCCCGGCGCCATTATTTGGGTACGCCATGTGCCTGACCTTCATCCTTGACTTCCTGCGGCGTGGGCGTGGGGATAACGCCATGATCCGGGGCCCGCACATCCTGCCCGATCGAACCATCCGAACCTACTGGACGCTCACCTTGACGGCCGGCACGTCTCGTGTCTCGCAGGGTTGTTGCCTCGTCGATGAGGGCGGCCAGTTCCTCGTCGGACAAGTTGGACAGGTCAAAGGTCTTGGTCATCATTCTCTCCTGGCAGGCTCAGTTTCTACGATGGTAAACGCACAACTTCGTGAAACGACTCAACGGCGGGAAGAAATCTGACGGCGCCAGCACGGCCGACCAGGCGAAAAAGCCAAGTCCACCCCCCTAAGCTCCCGCCGTCGAAGAAGATGCGGCAACATGGCAATGCATTATCCCGGAACTGATGTGCCATTCTTTGAAAGAACGACGAAACCCTCTGACGAGCCGTGGCATCGACGTCAGCCTTTGCGTGTTCCTGTGCATGGACGGCCGTCGCGCGAGGAGTGCCGACTAGATGCACTTGAGAAATCGATCGGTTTCCGTCAGCTCGAGCTGCACTGAAAATCGCTCGCCCAGGAGTTCCAATGACGCCTCATGCGATTCATCTGCACCGCTACAGACAGCGTCCGTCAATAAGATGACCCGGTAGCCGAGATCGATTGCACCCAGAACCGCAGCCAATACGCAGACGTCCGTCTCGCCACCGCTGATGACAAGGGTCGACACGCCCTCTTTGGCAAGCGTCGCATGGAGCCGGCCACAGATCCAAGGTGAGTAAGTGGCCTTGTCGAAGACCCGAGCAGGCGGGACAAGGCGGGCAAGCGAAGGGACAAGTTCGATCAGACCCGGCGGCAGCTGCTTGCGCGTCATCATCCACCATTTCTCATAATAGTGTTGCCAAGTGCCCGGCATGTCGGCTGCGTTTTCCGGTGGAATAAATCGGGTAAAGACCGTCCGCTCGGCATGAATGCCTGCGACCTCCTCAACCAGCGGCAAGGTGCGTTTCATCCATTCGACGTGCCATGGCGTCGCCTCGAAGAACAGGCTCTGCATGTCCACGCACAAGTGACGCCATTCGCCAAGACTGTGCATATGCTCGCTCAGCGGCGTCACTCCTTGCTAATTTCCTCTAGGATTAATCGCAGCTCAGTGATTGGCAGGCGGTTTTCGTCGAACAGCTCGACGGACAGCATGTGGACGGGGGTTTCGGGCAATCCGCCGGCGGCAGTCTCGGTAAGAGCGTCGCGGGCTTCGGCCTTTGCAGCCTGCACCCCATCAAACTCGCGGCTCGTCTCTGCCAATTCCCCTTTCGCGCCGACGACCCTGTAAAAGTATTTCATCTGACCTCTCCATGGGTTGTCAGTGAAACACTTTCCAGGAGCGCTGGTTCCGCGTGAAACGTGATGCCTTTGGACAATCATGCCGAAGACGACGGGCAGTCGGGTCGTCTCGCAGAGGTTTTTTCGTTCCGCATCTCGGTGAGCGATGGGCTTGTTATCAGCTGATCGGAACATCCCGCGCTGCGTCGCGTTCAGGTTTGTCACTTACCCCTACCATAGGAGAGCAGAATGGCTGCAAAGACGCTAAACGACCTGTTCGTCGACACGTTGAAGGACATCTACTTCGCCGAAAAGCAGATCCTCAAAGCCTTGCCGAAGATGGCGCGCGCGGCGCAATCGGAGGAAGGCAAAGCAGGCTTCCTGAAACACCGTGACGAAACGGAAAGTCAGATCGAGCGGCTCGTGCAGGTGTTCGAGATCATCGGCAAGCCCGCTCGTGGCAAGACCTGCGAGGCGATCCAGGGCATCATCGCCGAAAGCGAAGAGATCATCGAAGAGTTCAAAGGCTCTGCCGCACTCGACGCGGGATTGATCTCTGCGGCCCAGGCCGTCGAGCATTATGAAATCGCCCGCTACGGCACGCTGATCGCCTGGGCCAAGCAGCTGGGTCTGAAGGACGCGATCCCTCTCCTTCAGGCAAGCCTCGCGGAAGAGGAAGCAACCGACAAGAAGCTCACCCAGCTTGCGCAAACTTCGGCAAATGTGAAGGCAACGAAGGCTGCATGAGTCATTATTCTTGGAGGGCCGCCATTCCGGCGGCCTTCCAGCATGCCCCGCGTCGGCCCTGGAGGGTGCTCTTTCATTCCACCAGGCCCGGGCGGGACATTTATTCGCGACGACCATTTGTTCTGTCCAAACGCAATCCGTGTCACGCGGTCGCGACAGGATGGGGAACGCAGCGCGTTCGGCATCGTCAGGCGCCATCGAAGCCCTGATCGAGACCGCAAGCTGTCACGGCAAAGACAGCAGCTGCGCAAGTGTGACCGGTCGGAGAGCCCGCGCATCAACGCCGACATCATATTGCCGGGGCATCGGTTTCAGCCGACCATGCGAATGCCCATGAAGGTTGATCGAGTTCTTGCCCATCTTGTGCCAAGTCCGGAACGGAAAATGACATAGCACGAGAAGATGCTCGTCTGTAACGAGCTCGGCATAATGCTGAACGCTGGTCCAGTTCTTAGCCTTCGTTGTCGTCTCGGGATCACAGTTGCCAATAATCAAGTGCTTGCGGCCGTTCAGAATCGAAAGAAGGCGATCGCAGTCGCCCCCTTTCGCCGACATGAAGTCGCCGAGATGCCAGATGTCGTCGTCTTTTCCGACGATGGCATTCCAGTTCCTGATCAGCGCAACGTCGTGCTCTGCCAAATCGGGGAACGGCCGGCGATCGATCCGCAGCACACGTGGATCGGCGAAATGGGTGTCACTCGTAAAGTAGATCATGACTGGAACAATGGAGCGGCGGCGGCCAGAGTCAAAGTGCCCAGCAAAAAGCCAGCGACGGGCAGTATCGGCACGCGCCTTTTCAAGGCAGGGGGCGTCAGTTTCCCGGACGACAAAACAGCAAAATACAGCCGTCGGACTTAAAGTTCCTGACCTTTCGGTGGGTTCATAAGAGACGTTTTTCAAAACGATCAATTATCCATATCTTCTGGATTTGCAGAGGCACCTCACCCTAGTTAACCTTGCGATTGTGGATCATATCTCCATGATTGCACGGATGATTATACCAAGACGGAAAACAGCAGAGCTCGTCGAGCTACCTCAATAACAATCCAGCGGTCGCCTTGCTCGGGCCTCGACAGGTGGGGAGAACCATCCTCGCATTGGAGGTCGGCGAGCAACGGCCGCCTATCTATCTCGATCTCGAATCCGACGCGGATCGTGCCAAACTCGCCGAGCCGGAACTTTATCTTGCCGGACACGAGGACAAACTCGTTATCCTCGACGAGGTCCATCGCGCTCCGGACCTGTTCCAGAACCTACGCGGCCTGATCGACCGAGGGCGGCGGGGGACTGCGCAGCGGCCGTTCCTGTCGCATGGCTCGGCCTCCATCGATCTCCTGAAACAGTCTGGCGAGAGCCTGGCCGGTCGGATCGGCGATCTGGAACTCGCACCGATCGGCGGCCTAGAGGTCGAAGCCGGCGAACTCAACAAGCTAACAACTCGCAGGCGGTCGCGAATGATGTTCGCGTGAATTCTGTCGCTATTTCAGGATTTCATCGACACGTCTGGCGAACCTGTCGATCGTATCCGATGGCGGTCAATCGCATGTTCGATCATCTGCGGGACAGACATCAGCTCGCCGCGGTCACGCGAGAACGCAACGCATCCATAGTTCCCGACCGTAAAAGCAGGAACTCCAGGCGGCCTGTCAACAGACATCCGGAGCGGCAAAATAGCGGAGCACCAGTGCCGCCACTGTTCCGCCTGTCAGCTTAGGCCTGTTTTGCGCCCATCTGTGTTTGTGGTACTCTACAACCAAAATTCGCAACTGATGAGGCTTTACATCGGCCCCTCAATGCTTGACCGGATCGGACTGAAGGCATACGGCGTGGCCGCCCAATCATCCAGCTTCGTGTGTGTTCTTCGGAGTTCGTGAATGGAGTCGCTCATGATCAGTCGCCTATTATTTGTTACTTTGCTCGCACTCGCAACAGCGGTTTGTCCGACGCGAGGGGAGGCCGGGCCGAGTTCTGCGTCCGCCGACGGTGCAGCCGTTCCGACAGTCTCTACCACGACACCACGGAATGTGGTCACGGCAGCGCGACATCAACAAAAGGCAGGGCGATTTTTCATTGAGTTCCGTTCCCGCTATGCCCTCAGCTACGGCCACACCTACGTGATTTTTGGGCGTATGGGCAAGACGGGCAACATAATTGATCGCGAAGTGGCCGGTCTGCACCCGGCTTCGAATAGTGCAGTACCATATATCTTGGGCCATTATATACCGGTGCCAGCCGAGACTGGGGAGAGCGACGGAGACCTGGATGACCGGTACAGATCGGCTAGCTGGCGCGTTACACTGAACGAACAGGAATACAGGAACGTTGTTGCTTACATCCGCAAGCTGCAGGCCACTTCCCGCTTCTGGCAGGCGACAGTCAGTAACTGCAATGCCTTCGTCGGGAAAATAGCACGTTCCATGGGGTATAAGACGCCCGGCATCTGGCTCCGCCCGCAGCAGTACGTTATCAAGCTACGAGAGATGAACGGGGGGCCGAATGCAGTCGGCTACACCGGGCCTCCAGGTTAGATTTTGAGAAGACCACTGTATCTACGCGTTTTTCAGCCGACAGAGTCGCGGCTGTTCTCGGCGCATTTCCTACAGATGTCTGCTCCTTTGCGATCACGTATTCTTCTTCAGGAATATGATCCGAGGTGAAATCGAAGCGGGCTAAGGCAGCTTAGGAGCCGTCGCCTGCAGAGCAGCGGCAATTCCTCGCGGCCGCTGGTTTATTCAGCGAACGACGCAGATGACAACCCGAGCGCACGGCGATAGTCGGCCCGAGACGCTGCTCTCCTTACCTCAGAGACTCATCGACGGAGCAAAAAAGCAACGCACTCTGTTTTCGCTGGGAAAAAGGCAGAAGTGATAGGCGCCATCCGGCGACTTTCTTCTTTCGGCCTGCGGGATCGAAAGGACGTGCTTGCGCGTGACCAGGCGATGATCGCCAAGCAGAAGCGTTATTATGTATCCGCTATCACCAGGACGCACAGTTTCCGACGGAAGCCTTTGGCAATCGCCTCTCTTGCCGTCACCGTCACAGCAGAAGGGCTCGTAGGTGTAGCCTAGCCCGATGGCGCTTGATGAGCATGAGAGAGGTTAGCCACCACGATCATAATCCCCGCAAGTAGCATTCGCATGGCGTTCTCGCTTCCAGATGTGACCCTAGCAGTGCATGGCGCAATCCACGCCCCGACAAGGTCCGTTATTCGTTTCTGTTAGATGGATCAGCCAACACCGAAGGCGGACGACTGATTGGATACTTGATGACCGAGACCTTCTCCGCGAGCTTAATGTCGCCGTTTTCCTTGAGCAGCGTACGAAAGCTCGGATGCAGCCCGCCATCTTGATAGGCCAGCGGCGCGAAATCTTTGGCAGCCAGTTCCTGGTATTTCTTTTCGTCAGCAGATGATTTGGCTACGACCGCAGGATCAGATTGATCGATGCGCTTCGGACACACGGCAAGTGGATCGTCGGGGTCGCCATCCTTGAATTCGGCGTCGAAGACGAATTTCCTGCCGCAGGGTGCAACCCTGGGCTCGCGCCGCCAAAAAGTTTTCCTACGAATACACCGCTGGCCAACGGGCATTGAATGGCTGATCATGTCGCCGCTTGCCATCCCGCTGCTATTCTACCTATGTTTGCGGCAAGGCTTACAAAAACGAGGACAAGAAATGCCGACGGGAACAGTGAAATTCTTCAATCAGAACAAGGGCTTTGGCTTCATCCATCCAGATGACGGATCGACCGACACGTTCGTTCATATTTCCGCCGTCCAGCGGTCGGGCCTTACCAGCTTGAGCGAAGGCCAGAAGGTCAGCTACGAGATCGTCGAGGATCGCCGGTCAGGGAAATCGTCTGCCGAAAACCTGAAGCTCCTGTAGTTTAGGGGGAGGCAAGAGCGTCGGGAAAAAAGAAGCGTTTCCGCTCTACGTCGCTCTCGTTCGCGCGCATCGCTCGCGGCCGAAACGAAGTGTGCGGCGCGGCGTGCTCGTCAAGGCAAATCGCCAGATCGCACTGCTTGCTTCACTGGCAGGTCTGCTCTTCTTCTGTGCCGTCGTGTTGGAAACGCTCATCCTTGACTAAGATGGACGCACGCTCATGAAAACTTTGGGCTTCCCGTCCTTCGACAGACTGTAGACGTCGTACGACGCTTGCGGATCGTTGCCCATCCCGAGCGACCCTGCTGGCATCCCTGGCACCGCCAAGCCCGCAATATCCGGCCTCTTGCTCATGACCGTTTCAACCGCCTCCAATGGAACGTGTCCCTCAAAGAAATAAGGGCCGGCGACAGCAGTATGGCAGCCCTGCATTTCCGCAGGAATCTTGTATTTCGCCTTGATAGCTGTCAGGTCATCGGGGTGTTTCACCGTGACAGTGAAGCCCGCGTTGGCCATCGCGTTTGCCCAGGCCTCGCAACAGCCGCAGTTCGGGTCCTTGTATGCGATCATGCTTTCACCCGCCGCCCGCGCTACCCCAGTCCACGAAATCGATCCAGCGGCAACGACAGAACAAAGGAACTCTCTTCTTTTCATTTTGGTTGTCCTTTCGAATGGCGTCTGAAGACGGAAGCAGAGCCAAAAGCGGCCATCATGTGGGCATCTCGATGCCAGAATGGCATTATCGGAGTTGAGCCTTGGGCGGTCAAACCACGTTTCGGAGATCGTTCGCCCGCGCACGGTCGAGCACCCCTCAGCGGAAGAAGACATATTTTACGAGGGCCGCGATCACCAGAACGATGACGGCGATCCCGATGAGCGTCGCGATGCCCATTCCCCACATCATTCCGCCGCCCATCATGACGTTCATCATAGCGTCCTCCTTTCATTCGGCCGCTTCGCTCCGGGCGTCGTCTGAGCCAGGCTTGACGTCGACGAATGGGATGTTTGCGCTGGCAGGTAATCGCCATCCTTTGGCTAGCCCGTAGATCGCAGGAATCACCACCAAGGTGAGGAGCGTCGAAGAAATCATGCCGCCGATCATCGGCACGGCGATGCGCTGCATGATTTCCGATCCGGTACCGGTGCTCCAGAGGATGGGTACCAGCCCCGCCATGATGGCGACGACAGTCATCATCTTCGGCCGGACCCGTTCGACCGCCCCGATCATGATCGCGCGATTGAGATCGGCTCTTGTGAAGTCCCGCTTCTCCATCTCACAGACGGAGCGTCGCTCCTTCAAAGCCTGGTCGAGATAGATCAGCATGATCACGCCCGTTTCGGCCGCGACGCCCGCCAAGGCGATGAAGCCGACGGCAACCGCCACGGAGGCGTTGAAACCAAGCCACCACATCAGCCAGATGCCGCCAACCAGTGCGAACGGCAGGGACAGCATGACGATCATCGTCTCCGTCAGCGCCTTGAAATTCAGGTATAGCAATAGGAAGATCAGCGCCAAGGTCAGCGGCACGACGATCATCAAGCGTGCTTTCGCACGTTCGAGATATTCGAACTGCCCGCTCCAGGCGACGGAATAGCCTGCTGGCATCGTCACGCTTTTGGCGACCGCCTTCTGCGCTTCAGCTACGTATCCGCCCAGATCGCGATTGGCGATATCGACGAAGATGTAGACCGCAAGCTGACCGTTCTCCGTGCGGATCGTGGTAGCTCCGCGTGCGAGCTTGACATCGGCGACCTCCCCAAGAGGCACCGATCCGCCGCCGGGCAGCGATACTTGCACGTCCCGGGCAATGGATTGCTGATCACTTCGATAGGCCCGTGGATATCGGATGGCCACCCCGTAGCGCTCGCGGCCCTCGACGGTCGAGGTCACCACCTCCGAGCCGAGCGCCATGCTGATGACGTCCTGAACATCGTTGACCGTCAAGCCGTAGCGTCCGAGCGCAGTGCGATCCGGAACGATGTCGAGGTAGTAGCCGCCGATCACCCGTTCCGCATAGGCGCTCGATGTTCCGGGGATGGTTTTCAGCACGTTTTCGATTTGGCGAGCGACCGTTTCCATCTCGCCGAGATCAGTGCCGTAAACTTTGGCACCTACAGGCGTCCTGATCCCGGTCGACAGCATGTCGATGCGGGCGCGGATCGGCATCGTCCAGGCATTGGAGACGCCGGGGAACTGCAGAGCGGCGTCCATCTCCTGCTTCAGGCTGTCGGTCGTCACGCCTGGCCGCCACTGCGACTTCGGCTTGAGAGTGATGATCGTTTCGAACATCTCCGTCGGAGCCGGGTCGGTGGCGGTTAGCGCACGGCCTGCCTTTCCGAAGACGCTCTCGACCTCAGGGAACGACTTGATGATGCGGTCCTGTGTCTGCATCAGCTCTGCCCCCTTGGTGACCGATATGCCTGGCAGCGTGGTCGGCATATACATCAGCGTCCCCTCATCAAGGCTGGGCATGAATTCGCTGCCGATATGCTGGACCGGCCATGCGGTTGCCGCGAGGATCGCGACGGCGGCGAGGATGGTCAGCGTCTTGACCTTGAGGACGCCCGCAATCACCGGCCGGTAAATCCAGATCAAAAAGCGGTTCAGCGGGTTCTTATGCTCGGGCACGATGCGGCCGCGTACGAAGAGGATCATCAAGGCAGGAACAAGCGTGACTGAGAGGAATGCCGCCGCCGCCATGGCGAACGTCTTGGTGAAGGCCAGTGGTCCGAACAGCCGTCCTTCCTGAGACTCCAGGGTAAAGATCGGCAGGAACGATACGGTGATGATTAGCAGACTGAAGAAAAGTGCTGGTCCGACTTCGCTTGCGGCACCGACCAGTATCTCGATACGAGGTTTATCTGGCGGAGCGCGTTCGAGGTGCTTGTGGGCGTTCTCGATCATGACGATGGCCGCATCGATCATAGCGCCGATGGCAATGGCGATACCGCCAAGGCTCATGATGTTTGCGCCGATGCCGAGGATTTTCATGGCAATAAAGGCAATCAGGATGCCGACGGGCAGCATGATGATCGCCACGAGAGCACTGCGAACATGGAGAAGGAAGGCAACCGTTACCAGCGCGACGACAAGAGACTCCTCGATCAAGGTGCTCTTCAGCGTTTCGATGGCGGACTCAATCAATGTCGACCGGTCATAGACCGGCACGATCTCCGTTCCCCCGGGGAGGCTGCTTTGGACCGAAGTCAAACTCTTCTTGGCGTTATCGATCACGGTCAGGGCATTGGCTCCGAACCGTTGCAGGACGATGCCGCTTGCGACCTCGCCTTCGCCGTTCAGTTCGGTAATTCCCCTTCGTTCATCCGGAACGAGTTCCACCTTGGCGACGTCGCCCAGCCTGAGCGGCGTGCCGCGTTGCGTCTTGAGCACGATGTTCTCAATATCGCTGATGCCCTTGAGATAGCCGCGTCCGCGTACCATGAACTCGAATTCGGAAAGTTCGATGGTTCGGCCGCCGACATCCGAGTTGCTGGCCCGGACCGCATTGGAAATGTCGTTAAGCGATATACCCTGAGCCTTCAGCCGAGAGGGATCAACGACGATGGAATATTGCTTCACGAAGCCACCAACACTGGCCACTTCCGCGACCCCCTCCGACTTCGAAACGCCGAACCGCACGACCCAGTCCTGCAGCGAGCGGAGTTCTGCGAGCGTGAGGTCCTTGGCGACCAGAGCATACTGGTAGACCCAGCCAACACCTGTGGCGTCTGGGCCGAGCGTCGGGGTCACACCCTGAGGCAGGCGGCTCGACGCCGCGTTCAGGTATTCCAGCACGCGGCTTCTCGCCCAGTAAGGATCGGTGCCGTCTTCGAAGATCACGTAGACGAAGGACACGCCGAAAAAGGAGAAGCCGCGAACAACCTTCGACTTCGGCACCGTCAGCATCGACGTCGTCAGCGGATAGGTCACCTGGTCCTCGACCACCTGCGGTGCTTGTCCCGGATATTCCGTATAGACGATGACCTGGATGTCGGAGAGATCGGGAATGGCGTCGAGCGGCAGGGACCGCAGCGCATAGACGCCGCCCGCAACGGCAAGCGCCGCGCCGACGAAGATCAGAACGAGATTGTGAGCGGACCAGGCGATGACGCGGGAGATCATGGCTTCACCTCATCTATCGCCATGCCGCTCAGCGCCGAGTTTAGGTTGCTTTCGGCATCGAGCAGGAAGTTCGCCGCCACCACCACCTCATCGCCTGCTGCGATGCCTTTGGTGATCTCGGTCTGCTCCTCACCGCGAGCGCCGAGGGAGACATCCTTTGGCTCGAACTTGCCGTCACCCTTGTCGATGAAGACGACCTGCCGGTTGCCGGTATCGATGACCGCACTATTGGGCACGACGACGACTGGCTTCTGTACGCCAGCTTCGATCTCGACGTCGGCGTACATGTTGGCCATCAGAATTCCGTCCAGGTTCGGAAGCTCGATCCTGACTTTCGTTGTCCGGGTCTCCTGCTGGATTTCGGGATAGATGAGATCGACGGTTCCTTCGAAGGTCCTGCCCGGGAGGCTCCGAAGCGTCACTGCAACGGGGGCTCCTTTTTGAATGGAAGCCAGATCGAATTCCGGCACGTCGGCGTTCACCCAGACATAAGAGGTGTCCGCAATCCGAAACAACGGATCACCCGGTTTCGCCATCATTCCGGTTGTTGCCATGCGTTCAAGGATGACCCCATTGCGGGGGGAAACATATTCGATGCTCGTTGGCACCTGGTGCTTCTCGGCAATGCTCCGGATCACTTCGTCCGGTACGCCCAGGTTCTTCAGTCGAAGCGCCGAACCGGCATCGCTGATGCGGAGATCACCCTTTCCCGCAGCGAATTCAGCTCCGGCGGTGGCGATCTCCTTGGAATAGAAGCTGAAGAGGCTCTCTCCCTTGCCGATGCGGTCGCCAGTTGTCACGTTTGCCACGTGATCGATGAAAGCATCGGTGCGCATAGAGATGACGCTGATGAGCCGCTCGTCCAGGACCACCGTTCCGGGCACCCGGATTTTGCGTGAGATGCTTGCCAGTTCGGCCTTCGTCGTTTTGACACCCGTGCGCTGCAGCTTGCCGAGCGAAACCTTGACCGTCGATGCGTCGGCCTGATCGCCTTCAAAGACGGGGATGTAGTTCATTCCCATTGAATCCTTCTTCGGCACTTTGGAAGTGTCCGGAAGGCCCATCGGGTTGCGGTAATAAAGGATCCTGCGCTCCGTCGCAGCCGATCCTGTCGCCGATGTTTTCGGCTGGGTGGAGGTTTCGGCCGTTTTAATGCCCGAGGCTGTAAAGCTGATGTCTTCACTTTCGCGAACGGACACGAAATCGCGCCCGTCCGACGTTTTCTTAGGCTTGGCAGAATATTCGGGCAGCCCGTCCGGATGGCGGTAATAAATGACGGCCCCGGTCGGTTCAGGCTTGCTCGGCTGCGCTTCAGCGACGCTCATGTCGAAAAGCATGTGGAGTTGCTGCTGGCCTACTCCCTGGGCACCAGCCAGGTACGCTCCCACGCCGACGACGGCGAGGGACGTAACGGCGGCCAGCCATGCTGCGGACTTCACGGGGTGGCCTTGACGACGACTTCACCTGCCACGGTTTCGCCTTCGCCCTGAACTTTCGCCCCAAGCTGGAAACGCCACCCGCCTTCCATGCTCAGATTGGTCTTGAACTTATAGGTCCCCGCCTGTCCGGAGGGCAGTTCCTCGACAGGCGTGGTCATCGTCTCCATGCCCTCAGGAGCCATGTCCATGCGGGTGGTGAAAATAACCGCGTCAGATACGGGCTGCCCGTTTCGTTTATCAACGAGACGAACATAGACTTCGGCATCGGGTCCCTGTTTCACCTCTGCTGACACGAGCTGAAACGCGTAGTCTTGTGGGCTGGCATAGGAAAACGTCGATGAGGCCGACAAAATGACAATCGCAGCGAGGCTTCCTCGCGCAAAGTTCCTTGTGGTTTTCATAGTTCACATCTCTATAGGCGGGCCATGGCCTCGCCAAAAAACAGGTAGCCGCACTCGCGCTCACGCAAGCAGCGACGGTCAAAAGGGGATGAGAACTATACGCGGGGTGGTCGTGCCGGAGGTTCCACCACGGCAGATGCCAAACTCGCGTCATGACTGACTAGGAAGGGCGGCGCTCCCGGATAAGAAACCGACAGGCTGGCGGCGTCTGAGGCTGGGACAAGGAGCATGGACGCGCAGATGAGCGCCAACGGGCAATTCTTCGAGCAGTTTATGGGGGGCTGCTTCTCGTCCGGACAGCAGGGCATCTCCTCGGTCGTGGAAGCGGTATCCGCAGACGCCATCTGCATGTCCATGCCTGCCATCGCGGCAGGTCCTGACGAAGCCATCGCGCTTTCCGCCACGCCCATACTCACCGGGCCAAGAATGACCCCGAGCATTGCAAGGACGCAAAGCAGGCGTTGAATGGCGGCGACGAACTTCATCCCACTATACTCGCATGCCACCTTGGCCGAAGAAAGCGAGCTCACGAAAATTTGTGCTATTTCCGATATCCGCGAAGCTCATTGTATTTGGCAATCTGCTCTGGCGTCATGATCGCCGTTACCTCCAGATGCGCTGAAAGATGAATCATTCGCAGGCGTGAGCGGCTTTCCTCAGCGTTGTCGATCAGGGCCGATAGTTGGCTATCCGCAACTGACCTTTTCTTGAAGATGGCATCAAGCTCGCGCTCGGCCGCCACGAACGTCTGCGCTTCCTGTATCGCGCGACGTTGCATGTCATCGAAAATCGACTGAACGCGCCCCACCTGTTCCTCCGTCAGCCCAACCTCATCTTTCATCGAAAGCAGGTGTGATGGGCCGGGATATCCATTCAGCTCAGCAGATTTCGCAAAACCCCAACCGCCGCCACGCATCAGCTCGTCAATGTCAGCTTCGGAAAGGGATTTGATCTGCCGTCCGGTTTCTTCGGTGTATGGCGACGTCGTGTGGTGCTGGTGTTGTTCAAACGCGAAGGCGGGACTGGATAGCAGGACGACAGCGATAGCTGAAACAAACTTCATGGGGGTTCCTCAGGTGGACGCCCCACTCTTGCCCGCTTTCGCTGACTGCGACATGATCGCTATCATGTCCAATCCATTTAGCGACCTATTTCTTCGACTGTCGACGGGTAAAGGAGACTTTGCCGCCGGTCAGCGCATCTTCAATCAAGGTGACGCGATCACATGGCTGTATCTGGTGCGGGCCGGTGCAATCCATCTTGTTCGATATCAAGCTGATGGAAACGTCGCGGTGCTTCAGCGGGCTTCGCCAGGAATGGTCCTCGCAGAAGCTTCCGTGTTCTCGTCCCGGTATCATTGTGATGCCGTCGCCGTAACGAATTCGGAGGCGCTGATCATTCCCGTCAATTCAGTCAGAAGGCTCCTGCGGAGTGATCACGTATTCGCAGAAACCTGGGCTTCCTATCTGTCACATCAGCTGCAGCAGGCACGAAAGCGTGCGGAGATCGCCAGCCTCAAAACTGTGGCGGCACGTCTAAGCGCATGGCTTGCGTGGAATGATGGGTTGCTGCCATCAAAGGGCGAATGGAAAAACCTCGCTGACGAGATCGGAGTCTCGCCGGAAGCGCTCTATCGAGAGCTGGCAAAACGCGGCAAGTCTTTTTCGCACAAGACTTCTTGACCTTCCCATAGTGGGAAGCCCCACATGTGAATGGTCACAAATTACGGAGACCACCATGTACGAGTTCGACATTCAGAATATGACCTGTGGCCATTGCGCGAGCACAGTCGAAAAAGCAATCAAAGCAGCCGACCCGGAAGCGTCCGCTACCATCGATCTTACGGCCAGGACTGCCAGGGTGCAGAGCAAGCTCGAACCGGCGGCCATCAATGCTGCCATCGAAAAAGCGGGCTATCCGTCTAGCTTCAAGCACATTTGATTTCCGTAGCGGGCCGCCAAGTTAAACAGATGGCTCCATCTACTGTCACCGGGGCAACTCATAGGTCTGCGGCGACCGTCGATATGCCTCTTCACAACGCGGCGAACAAAACCACGGCCCCTGCGGGGCGGCCCGCCTATAGGCTGAATAAGGTGCATGCATCTTGCACACCGGATCGACCCAGGCCGGATCAGCCGACGGAGCAAGCTCGATCTCATAAAGAGGGGCTTCCCCGGCTACCGATCTAAGCGCCACCATTCCGAGGTCTCGCACCAGGATGCCTCTGGCGATAGCCGCCTCGGCAATAGGTTGAGTGGCAAGCAGTTGACCAGGCGATGCAAGCGCGGCGATTCGTGCTGCAATGTTGACGGTCGATCCAAAGAGATCGCCTGCTCTGCGGATGACCGGCCCATGGTTCAGCCCCGTCCGAGTGAGCGGTAGCCGTGGCTCCTTGCGGCATGTCTGCAACAACGTTCCGAGTACCTGGATCGCTGTATCGGGCTCAGGAAATGAGAGCATTGCCTCATCACCGATCCATTTGATCGGAGGCTCATAGCCGCTGAGGGCGTCGCGGACCATGCTCTCGAATACCTCAAGCACGTCAAGCGCGGCTGCGTCTCCATAAACATCCGCAATCGCGCTGAACCCCGCGATATCTATGAACGCAACGGTGGCCGGTGCTTTATCCAAAATCTCTCGCTGCCTCACATCTCTCTCCATGGCCCGAAGATTTGATCGCTAGCAACGCCGCATTCTCGCCCGCGTTCGCTTCCTAAGCAACTTCTGAAACTCATCGCCAACAAGAGCCCTTGACCTTCCCATGATGGGAAGGATTACTTATGTATGCAGTTCAATGAGGGATCGTCCCATGACTGCCATATTACAGATCGAAAAATCGACCGCGCTGTCCATCCCGACGGAGTTCGGGATCGAAGGAATGTCCTGTGCGTCGTGCGTCGTGCGGGTCGAGAAAGCCATCAAATCTGTTCCCGGCGTCAATGCCGCGTCAGTCAACCTTGCGACAGAGCGAGCAACGGTAACTTTCAACGATGCGGTCGATACCGCTGCCGTCATGCAGGCCATCGAGGGTGCCGGCTATGAAGCAAGGATCGAAACGCAGGAATTTCTCGTCGAGGGTATGACCTGCGCGTCTTGCGTCTCGCGCGTCGAGCGTGCCCTCAAGGCGGTTCCTGGTGTCACGGATGCCAACGTCAATCTTGCGACGGAGAAGGCGACAATCCGCTATGTCTCAGGCGCAACGACCTCAGCGGCACTCTCCGCAGCCATCCGCAACGCGGGTTACGAGACCAAAACCACTGTCAATGTTGCCACTGAGGATCAAGAAGACAGGCGCGACGTTGAAATTCGGTCGCTTGCTCGACAGCTTCTTCTCTCCGCCGTTCTGACTTTGCCACTCTTCGTAGTGGCGATGGGATCGCACTTCATTCTTGGTGTCCATGAGTTCGTGATGGACACCATCGGCATGCGTGAGAGCCTGTACCTCCAGTTCGCACTGGCAACCATTGTCCTCTTTGGCCCAGGGCTTCGTTTCTTCCGCAAGGGTGTACCAAACCTACTGCGTTGGACACCTGACATGAATTCGCTCGTGGTTCTCGGGACAACGGCGGCGTGGGCCTATTCGGTCGTCGCCACCTTTCTTCCGAGCGCCCTGCCCGCCGGTACCGTCAACGTCTATTATGAGGCAGCAGCTGTCATCATCACGCTGATCCTCCTGGGTCGGTACCTTGAGGCTCGGGCGAAAGGCAAAACCAGCCAGGCAATCAAGAGGTTGCTCGGCCTTCAGGCCAAGACTGCCTTTGTCGATCATGGTGGTGAATTCGTGGAAATACAGATCAGCGACGTGGTCGTTGGCGACGTTATTCGAATTCGTCCGGGCGAAAAAGTGCCGGTCGATGGCACCGTAGTATCGGGTGAATCCTACGTCGACGAAGCCATGATTACGGGTGAGCCGGTACCGGTCCTTAAGTCGGTCGACAGCGAAGTTGTCGGCGGCACCATCAACAAGACCGGTTCCTTTACGTTCCGCGCAACGAAAGTCGGTAGCGACACTTTGCTCGCGCAGATCATCAAGATGGTCGAGGCAGCGCAGGGCTCGAAACTGCCGATCCAGGCGCTGGTTGACAAGGTCACCGGCTGGTTTGTACCTGCTGTGATCGTCGCGGCTCTCCTGACGTTCGGCGCTTGGATGCTCTTTGGCCCGTCACCGGCTTTGAGCTTTGCGCTGGTCAATGCAGTAGCGGTCCTGATCATTGCCTGCCCCTGCGCCATGGGCCTCGCGACGCCAACCTCGATCATGGTCGGTACCGGACGTGCGGCCGAACTGGGCATCCTGTTCCGCAAGGGCGAAGCCTTACAGAGCCTGCGGGATACACAGATCGTCGCAGTCGATAAAACGGGTACACTGACCAAGGGCAAGCCCGAACTCACCGACTTCCAGGTGTTGCCAGGCTATAGCCGTGATGATGTGCTCTCTTGGGTCGCCAGCCTTGAAACCCTCTCGGAGCATCCGATTGCGGAAGCTATCGTTGCCGCAGGAAAGGTGAGTGGGCTTCCGAAGTTGGAAGTCTCGGGTTTCGAGGCAGCGCCGGGCTTCGGCGTGAGCGGTATCGTTGCCGGGCATACAATTCTCGTCGGTGCTGACCGAGCGCTGGCCCGCGAAGGCATTGAAGTCACAGCCTTCGCCAGCCTCGCGAGCGATCTTGGTCGCGAAGGAAAGTCGCCCCTTTACGCAGCTGTCGACGGACAGCTGGCAGCCATCATTGCGGTGTCCGATCCGATAAAGGAAACGACGCCAGCAGCAATCCAAGCACTACACGCTCAAGGCCTGAAGATTGCGATGATTACCGGCGACAATCGCCGCACGGCAGAGGCAATTGCCGCGCAATTGGGTATTGATCACGTTGTCGCGGAGGTTCTTCCGGACGGCAAAGTCGAGGCCGTTAAACAGCTTCGCAAAAACGGCCAGAAGGTTGCGTTCATCGGCGATGGCATCAACGACGCCCCGGCTCTATCTGAGGCTGATGTCGGTCTGGCCGTCGGTACCGGTACCGACATCGCCATCGAAAGCGCGGATGTCGTGCTGATATCAGGCGATCTGACAGGCGTGGCTCGCGCCATTGGACTCAGCCGGGCGACGATCAAGAACATCAAGCAGAACCTGTTCTGGGCCTTCGCCTACAATGTCAGCTTGGTGCCGGTCGCAGCAGGTGTCCTGTATCCCGTAAATGGCACCTTGCTTTCGCCAGTATTTGCGGCTGGCGCAATGGCAATGTCCAGCGTCTTCGTCCTGGGCAACGCGCTTCGTTTGCGTCGTTACCAAGCCAACTGATAGCAGAGCTGCATCGCGGATTCCCGATGCAGTTCCCTCGCATGAAGGAAAATACGATGAACATCGGACAAGCAGCGAAAGCCAGCGACGTCTCGGCGAAAATGATCCGGTACTACGAGAAAATCAAGTTGATCACCCCCGCGCATCGCACAGAATCGAGTTACCGGACCTACACTGAGAACGACATTCATACACTCCGCTTCGTTCGCCGAGCACGCGATCTCGGGTTTTCCGTTGAACAGATGAAAGCCTTGCTCGCGCTGTGGCGAGACCGGTTACGCGCGAGCGCAGACGTAAAGAGCATCGCACTTGAGCATATTGCTGAACTAGAGCGCAAGGCTGCCGCGATCAAAGCGATGACCGAAACGCTTAAACATCTTGCAAATCATTGCCATGGAGATGACCGGCCAGACTGCCCGATCATCGAGGAGTTCGCGAACTCAGGCCAAAGAGAAGATGATCTGCCTGCCATCAATGCTCGTTTTGGAATGAACGGCTTGAGGACAAAGCAGTCCTCGCCCTGAAAACGTTTCATATTAAAGGTTGTCGACAGAACCTTTAATATGGCTCGCCGTTGTTGCGTCGTATGAAAGGTTAGGTCGGCTGCCGTTGCCGTCAGTCCATCCTGAATCGAGAATGGCAGGTCGTACAGGTCTGCAGCATCAGGTGAAAGGCGTGCTCGGCCGGTATGGAGGACAACTGCGCCCCGTTCTTGACATGTGTTCCGAGCGGTCCACCGCCCATCGACTCCCCTGGTTTCATGCGCATGCTGTCCGTCATCGCTGCAGGATTTTTGTCGGCGGCTGCGTCCAACGCGGTGGCGTATACTTTCAGATCGTTCGCCAGACGATCAAACCGCTCGCGCTCTTCGACGATATTTGGTTTTGCCTTCGACTTTGGATCGGCGGCTTCGGCTGCAAAATAGCCGATCAGTACCTCCCCGGATTTGTCGCGAATGGTGTCGGCGGCCCACTCGAACTCGGCTGAGGAGTATGTCGCTGGTTCCTTAAACATTCCGGCGATGGTCTTCGTGGCGGCGGCAATCGCTTTCATATCCGCTTGCCTCAGTGCAGTGATATCGCGAGCAGCAACGGCCGCCGACGCAAGCGCAAAGCAACAGATAACCGCATAGAATAAAACGCCTAGCTTCATTCCAAAATCTTCATTTCGTTTTCACCACCTACCCAGTCGTGTCCCAGCAGGTTCCTGCTGGGCTTGGCTCCGCTAAAGAGCCCAATCCAATGACTGGAAGGAGACCTATAAAAAGCCTCTCCCGCAAGTCTCATAACGATCACCGGTTCGCCCAAGAGAATGGGATGCGCGATATAGGCTATTTGCAGTTTGGTAACATTATGATTTTGCAAGAGGAGGCGGCAGCCGCCTCCTCTTTAAGGCATTTAAGCCGCCATTTTCTCGCAGCTTTCTGCGCAACGGCGGCAGGCACCGACACAGCTGTCCATATCGCCGACGCGTTCGCAATCAGCCGCGCACTGGCGGCAGATTTCTGCGCATTCTCGGCAGGTGTGCTTGTGGTGCTCTGTGCCGATCAGCATGAAATGCGCCGACGTCTTGCAGATTTCAGCGCAGGCCATCATCAATCGAAAGTGATCTGGCTTCGTATGCTCACCGCCCATTGCCAGGCAGTGTGTCATCGCCATCGACAGACATTCCTGATAACAGGCGAGGCAGTTGTCGATGCACTCCTTCATCTCGGCAGATACGTTATGCATGGTCAGGTCTCCTGTTACTTTGCTTCCTTGTCGAGCCACTTAGTCATGTCGACGATCTCTTTCTTCTGAGCATCGATGACCATCTGAGCCATCTCCTTGGCTTCCTTGTTGTCGCCGTACTTCAGCTCGACCTCGGACATGCTGATCGCACCCATGTGATGGGCGATCATTCCGCAGATGAAGGAGACGTCGGCATCCTTCTTCATTATTCCCTGCATCATGGTCATATGCATGGACTTCATTCCGTCCATCGATGCCTTCTGATAGTCGGTCATCTCGCCCATGGGCATGTCGCCCGACTTCATATCCCCACCCATGGACATGCCCATCTTCGACATGTCCATTCCTTCAGTTTTGCACTTTTCGGGATAAGTCATCTCCTGGGCCGATACCACAAGCGGAGCCAGCGACAGCAGAGCAGTTGCGCCGACAATGGCGAGCGAAGTTTTCACGAAAACGTTCATTGGAATCTCCTTTGAGATCAGTTGATGCTTGAAAACCTTCAGACGCCGAAAGCCTTCGGCGGTGGGTCAATCGGCCTGATCAGGAGAAGCGGACTGGAGGTGGCAACCGACGGGCGAACGACGAGCGGCTCCGAAAGTGGCTGCGTGGCGGTTGGAAGTGTGGGCATGATCGGACAACAATGCATGCTCACGCAGCACAGTCCCGGGAGACGATCCAGCTGATGACTTTGCGAGTGACCTGCAGGCACACGCAGAGAAATGCAGCCTTCATCGCCTGCATTGGCAAGGTGGCCCGAAATAGTGACCAAGGTCAACGCCACCAGCAATATGACGGCTAGACGGCAGATGTTACTCCAGCTGACCATACGTCGAGATTCCCTTCCGCCGGAGAACTCTCGCGGTATAAAGATGTTCCGCTACCCTCTGAATTGGATCGGCCGAGCGAGAAGGCAACGGCCCGGAAATCCTTAACCGAAGCTCAAGGGACGTGCGATACGACTGGCGGCGTTGAGGGATTGAGATGACGCCGCGCTACTCGCTTTCGCAGATTGTGCTCCATTGGGCTGTGGCCGTGCTGATACCCATCCAGTATTGGACAGGCGGAAGCATCGAGCGGACGCATCACGCGGTTCACATGGGCTTGTCCCCAGAGCCATGGGACGTGATCCAGCATCACGTTCATAACTACGCCGGGATTGCTATCGGGGCACTCATGGTTGCCCGGTTCGGTCTCCGGGTCATTCATCGCAGCGCTTTGAAGCATCCGGCGAAAAGCCTGGTGGATCGGCTTGCACGCGCGATGCACTTTGCATTCTACGCTGCGATTATCGCTCAAGCGGTCATGGGCTTCGTCGCAAGCTACCTATGGTTCGGGATCGCGCCAGTTCATGTCATGGGCTCGCGTGTCATTCTGGCGCTATTGGCGCTGCATATTGCCGCGGCGGCCTGGCACACATTTGTTTGGCGCGACGAAACTGTCGACCGGATGATCTTTCCCCGACGTACACTTTCTTGAGTTCACGACATCAATTTCAGAGTGGCGAATGTCAGGACAACGTAGCGCCCTGTCTTTGCGATGAATACCAGGATCGTGAACGTCAAAAGCGGCTCGCACAATACGCCTGCTACGACGGTCAGGGCGTCTCCGAACAGCGGCATCCAGGATAGCAAGAGCGACCATCTCCCGTATTTGTGGTACCATACGGACGAATATTCGAGGGTTTTCTCGCTGACAGGAAACCAGCGTCGATCACGAAAGCGCTCGATGCCTCGCCCGAGGAACCAGTTGACAACACTGCCGAGCGTATTTCCAACACTCGCCACCATGAGAAGCAGAATCCAGGAGAATTTTCCGCTCAGCACCAAACCAACGAGCACGGGTTCCGATTGCATCGGAAGAATGGTGGCAGCCCCGAGAGCGACCAGAAAAAGGCTCGCATACGCGGAAATGTCAGAAAACATTGATGCCGTTACCCGAAAATCCAGCTCTCACGGAAAGCCTGTTTGTCCCCTAGTCAGCGTTTCTAAGCGTGTTCAGCATATTAACCGATACTTAAGGCCGCGCTTGCGGCCATCTCGACTCAGGATCGAATTCGGTGGAGAATTCGCTGAAATCTGGGGTTGGTGATGAAGCGTACTCTTCTTGCGTTATCGTTTATGGCGGTCGCGGCCGGTTCGGCTATCGGTCAGTCGCCGAGCGACACCGCTCCCTTCGTCTATCTTCCGGAAATTCCAAATGCCCTCGTGCTCAACGGATCAATTGATTTCCGTGCGCCGCTTGCCTTTAAACGAGCCTTGCAAGCTCATCCTGAAACGCAGGTGATAATCCTCCAAAGCGACGGCGGCTCAGTCCAGGCCGCTTTGCTCATCGCAGAACAAATTTACGACCGCAAGCTGAGTACGCTCATTCCGGAAAAAAGCCTGTGCGCTTCGGCCTGCTCCTATGTCTTCTTCGCCGGTGTGAACCGACTGGCTTCAGGCCAATTGGGTGTTCACCAAATCTCCGGGTCCGAAGACATTGAGTCCGCGCAATTGAACCTGTCGGACGTTATCGAAATGCTGAGCAAATATGACGTTCCGCCTGCAGTGATAACGCGAATGCTTCGGACGCCGCCAAAGGACATCTACATCTTCAATCCGGCGGAGATTTCATCGCTCAAGATTAACCGTACAGCGGGCACCATGCAGACCACCTCACCGCCCAGCGCGGCTGACGAAGACACGGCAAAGCAATTTGTTCTGGGCGTCATCACGGCAAGCTCGCTGCCGAAAAGCGATCTGCTCGCGCTCACCTCGAAAATCTATTTTGACGACATTTCTTTTTATGGCACGACAAAATCGAAACCCGATGTCTTGGCTGAGAAAGCGACGTACGTCGACAGATGGCCGATGCGAAGCTCTGTCGTCCAACCGGACAGTGTTGTCAGCTCGTGTACGGCGGGGCGCTGTCGGGTAAGCGGGATTTATGAGTGGCGTGTGTTCGATCCCAAAAGAAACAAGCGAGCGTCCGGCTCGGCACAGTTTGTCTATGAAATTGACATGAGTGGGCTGCGCATCGTGGTTGAAGATGGCAAAGTAATCAGTCGTCAAAAGAACGGCGAGAGATAAACAGACGGCAACGGCCGCCAAAGGACGTCATTTTGTCTTGACCTTCCAACCTTGGCAAGGTCCATGTTCCTCTAACTCGCAACACCATCGTCACATAAACGACGCGAATCTTTGCGAGCCATTCACCGCAATTGAAAACCGGCTACTTTGACAGTAGTCGATTGAGTATGGGCAAAATGTACCGAATCGCACTGAGCAAGTTGCTCCTGATTGTGCGGCTGGCGATTATAGTATCGCTGGCAGGCTACAGTATGTCCAATGCCAGAGCGGCCATGCATGGCACGGCATTTCCTGAATTCGAGCAAGCTGCTTCGCAGGTTGTTCAGCATGACAATCACGACATGGACAAAATGTCGGGACACGGTCACTCACACGATCATGCTTCAGGCGACGAAGACCGCGGCATCAAATTAGTGAAGCAAGAGTGCTGCAAGGATTTCTGCAGCGGCATCGGTATTATTTCCGAGGGTCATGACGTTGGCGGGCCGGTTGTGACATCGATTCGGCAGTTCGATGACGATCAGCAAACCCTTGGCGAACTGCCGCCTCTTCACCGTCCTCCGAATATCTGAATAGCGATTTAGCCCGCCTCGTCGGGTCCGAAGGCATTTCGTGGTGATTTCCACCACCCTTGCCTATTGAAATTTACTATTTGGATTTTAGTCATGAAACCTTCCATGTTCGTGGTGGGGTTACCCCTGACCGCAGGCGGCTGCGCATCCACGCTACCTCCCGATGTGATTGGATCGGCTGATGTTCAGCAGACGTATGCGGTAAGCCCGCTTCAATACCGTTCACCTCTCTCTAGTTACCTTGCACGCCAGCCCGTCGACCCCAAGCCATGGCGCAGACAGAACGATCTGCAGTCTCCAGCAAATGGAGACGCCTCATGATCGATCCTAGAAGAACGATGGTAGCGCTGGTATTCCCGCTGGTGCTGAGCGCTCCGTCACAGACCGAGGTCGCCGCTGCTTCCGAAAGCAGCGGTGGCGGCCATTGGCGTGGGAGTGGACCGGCGAGCTGCCGGACGCGACCAAGGCCAAAGACGCCAAGACGCAAATCACGCCCAGGCCGACAAAAGGCTGAGGCTCCCATGAAGAACTATGTATTGGCACTGGCGCTGCTCACCCTCGCAACCCCAGCCCTGGCTACCGGCAATCACGCTGGCGGTCACGGTGAAGAAATGGCCATTGGCGAACCTGGCGATAAAGCCAAGGCAACACAAACGATCCGCGTCACGATGAAGGAAACCGACGACGGCAAGATGCTATTCACTCCCGCCGTCTTCAACGTGCGCAAGGGACAAACGGTCAGGATCGCGATCAAGAATGCCGGAACCGTCGACCACGAGTTCGTGCTCGATCAGGAAGACAAGATTCTTGAGCATAAGGCGGTCATGGAGAAGTTCCCCGAGATGGAACATGACGATCCAAACTCGATCCGCCTTCCGGCCGGTCAATCCGGCGAGATCGTCTGGAAGTTTACCACCGGTGGCGAGTTCAAG
>NZ_FMTM01000020.1 GCF_900099775.1 Rhizobium mongolense subsp. loessense
CGCCAGCATATTACTGTTGAAAGCGCGGGCGGTCACGTCCGAGGAAACACGGCGCGACTTGCGGGATGCCCACCAGCGCGTAATGTCGGTCGCCGAGGTGCAAAGGCACCTCCACGTATCTGGCATCGACCAGATCGAGGTCGGATCCTACCTGACGAAGCTTTGCGAAAGCCTGGCATCCTCGATGATCGGCGAAAGCCAGCCCATTACGATCAACGTGATAGCGGACGAAGGAAGGATCGGGTCCGACAAGGCCGTCGGCCTCGGCCTGATCGTCACCGAGCTCGTGATCAACGCGATAAAATACGCCTTCCCTGTCGCCAAGGCGGACGCCGTGATCCTCGTTACCTATGAGATCAGGGGGCCGGATTGGAAGCTGATCGTTTCCGACAGTGGCATAGGAAAGCAAGTCGATAGTGCAGCCGAAACAAGTGGCGGACTAGGCACGGCGATCGTTCAGGCTCTTGCAAAACAGCTCGACGCTCGAGTGGACATGGTCAGCAATTCCACCGGCACAAGCGTGTCGGTTACGCGAGCGACCTTCACGTCGCAATTGCAGCGAGGGGTGTGAACTTCTTGCCGTGAAACCCGTGCCCAGATGGACACCAATTGGACTGCACCTCTTTGGTGAGACAGCAATCAGTAACAGTTCTCCCTGCTGTGAATTACGTCTGGTGTCTTTTGCCGCTGTTGCGAGAGACTGGCTTCGTAAGCGTCTGGCGCGAGATAGTCGAGGGCCGAGTGGAGGCGAAAGCTTCGCGCAGAAGGCGCGGTGCTTCCGAAAAACGACGGAATATTGCCCCTCGATAAGGCCGCAGCCGACCGGATTGCGGTCCTCGGCGCGAATGCCAACGAGGCATGCAAATGGGCGGAGGCAGCGCGCAGTCGCTTCCGTCACCATCGCACCTCAGATAACTCCCTCAATATCAGTCTTAGTAAAATCATCGCCGACAAAGAGCAGGCGGCAAGCATGTTCCTTCGCCACTTCGTAGGCGAAACAGTCCCCGAAATTCAGCCCCGCTGGATGGACGCCCTTACCCCACATTTCATATGCATGGGCGATCCGCCTCGCAGAAGCGGGCGTAAGAGTTACAATTTCGAAGCCCAGCCCATCAATAAGGCGTGCCATCTCCTCCCCAACATTCCGCCGAGCAGACACGATCAGAGCTTCCGCGACCGTGCCCGCAGAGATTAGAAGGTCGGCTTCGGTTTCGAGCGCACCGATACAGAAATTCGCTTCAGGCTCACCTAGCACGATCGCCATCAGCGCCGACGTATCTACGGCGATCATTCCGGAAGGCCATCAGCGCCGTAGAGAAAATCCTGGCTACGCGCTGCGTTGGGTCCGGGCGTCGCCTTCATGGACGCGGCGGTACGAACCGCCTCGAGTAGCGCCCGACGAGATCTTCTGTCAGGCCCCGTCTTTACGGGAACAAGACGCACTGCCGCATGGCCATGCCGGGTCAAGATAACCTCATCTCCCGCTTCGGCACGCCGAACCAACTCTGTCAATTGACCTTTCGCTTCAGTAACGGACACCTGCATCGCGTGCTCCCTATTCCGGACCACTTAAAGGTCCAATTTCGTAAGATATCTAGACCATATCTTGGTCCAGAATCAATACCCTTTCTTTTAGAAGTTTAGGTGCGCTGGTACTGCTAAGGATGTTCTGCCTGCAGCTTGAAAACTCACTGTTCACGGTTGGCACCGCGTTGTCCGCGCCTCTATGCCGACCAAAGGAGTAGGATGCCCTCCTTGCCGCCGGCAATTGAAATGATTAGAGAAATAAATGCTTCCAAGATCAGACGCTTATGCGTTATGGAGCCGTTCGGCGAATCGTTGCGCCGCTTTGAATGCCTCCTCGAAATCAGGCCTCTCACCGTAGACGAGATCACCGAGTAGTTTCGCATATCCCTCGGCAAATTTCGTTTCGCCGCCATGATCTTGTAAGTGCGAAGCGTTTCCGCCTTGGGATCCTCCTTGTAGGCGGGATAGTCCCCCGCCCGCGCCGCGGCCTCCGCCTTCATGGTCTCAAGAGCGATCGCGACGGCGGCGTCCAGATCATAATGGCCATCCATTCGCGATAGGTCATAGACGTGACGAACAAGCGTATGATCAAGGGGACCAAGACCCGAGAAAGCGAAGCCCGCCCTGCGCGCCAAGGCCACGAACTTGTCCGCCGCGGTTTCCACCAGTCTCACGCACTTGACGTCGATGGCTTCGGCCTCGGCACGATTTGCCTCGGCAACAAACGACGACACCGACGCATACAAGGCGCAGAGCTAAAATCTAAGCGAAGGCCGGACACATGGCTTGCACCCGACCAGAGCGGCATCACAGATTTTCTCTCTTGCAACAGACGGCCGCTCCACACATGAGACCGTCTTGATGAAGGTGTCGGCTGTCTTCGGAAGACCTCATTCAGTAGATCTCCGATGTTACAATGAGTTGTTGCCACATTATGAGGTGATAGCCGCAATCCTTCGCCTTGAAGTCCGTCGTGTAGACCGCACCCGGCAACGCCTCGATCAAATCCTTCAGACGTTGCTCGCTCACGCGGATCGCAGTCTCATTCCATCGCGATGTTGGTAACCGAACTAGCGGAGGCGGCTCGCCCGCGGCCGTCGATAGTTGACAAGATCGTGGCGCGTGTGGCCGACACGGCGATAGATCCGCCATTTCTTCGACATCGTCTCAACGGCTCTTGAATACCACATTTTACCATCCATATACCATCCACATGGATGGAGAATGATCATGGCGGACAATATACGCAGGCTTCCCGAAAAGTGGTCTGAATCGGAAAAGATCACAATTAATCTTGGCTATGTCGATCTCGGTCGCATCGACCTCCTCATTCAGGAAGGATTCTACTCAAATCGCTCCGATTTCATCCGCACGGCGATTCGGAACCAGCTTGGCATTGAGGGCGAGGCAGTAAAGCAATCTATTGTCCGTCACACGCTCGAAGTTGGACTGCGCGACTACAGCAGAGCCGACTTGGAGTCCGTAAAGGCGGCCGGAGAAAGGTTGCACATCAAAGTGGTGGGCCTCGCCCGTATCGCCCCGGACGTAACGCCCGACCTCGCCCTTGCGACAATCGAATCCATCACCGTGCTCGGCACGCTTCAGGCCAGCGCGGAACTGAAATCCGCGCTCGCAGATCGCATCCGATAAGGTGATCGCGCCGTCAACAAAGGACACTACCCATGAACGATGAATTTGCTGCGGCCATGCGCCGGGCAACGCTCTTCACGCGTGCCTCGAACCCTTCGGAAGCCACCCGGGTGATCCTGGATACTCTTGCCGGGCGAACCGTCTCAGGCGAACATGGACCGGCGGTTTCCGACATCACGCCCCCGCCCGCGAAATCGCGCCCGAAGCCATTTCCGGTAGATCCTCACGCCCAGCTCATAGAGCCTGCGGCAAAACCGGAAACCGCTCTCGCCGAGACGGATACTTTTCAACGATCGCCGCGGGTGCGACGGCCGCTGGGAGACACGCTCAGGATCCTCAGTGAAGGACGCTCGGTGGCCGGGAAGCTCCCATCATTTTCAGACGGCGGCCTTCCCGGAATGACACGACGCTCCCTTAAGCCTGTAATCCCGGATGGTGCAAAATATCTGGCACGCTCGTTCACGTGTGCGGCGGGCACGCGAAGCTACAAGCTCTACGTTCCGGCCTCCGCGCCAGCCGTGCCGCGAGGCCTCGTCGTTATGCTGCATGGTTGCAAGCAGGATCCAGACGACTTCGCGATTGGAACCGGCATGAACGCCACCGCCGAAGCACACGGCCTGATGGTGGCCTATCCCGGCCAGACGGGTGCGGACAACGCATCATCTTGCTGGAACTGGTTCCGGTCCTCGGATCAGAGACGCGGCGCTGGCGAGCCTGCGATCATCGCCGGCATCACGGAAGAGATCATTCAGGACTTCGAACTCGATCGCAGCCAGATCTTCATCGCGGGCCTGTCTGCCGGCGGAGCGATGGCGGCGGTGATGGCCGAGGCCTATCCTGATCTCTATGCAGCGGTGGGGATCCATTCCGGGCTGGCCTGCGGATCGGCCACCGACGTCGTTTCGGCATTCACCGCTATGCGTGGGGACGGCGGTCTCGCCTCTCGCACGAGAACGCTGAAGGATTCAGTCCCGGCATGCCGCGTCCGCACAATCGTTTTTCACGGCGACGCTGACCGGACGGTCCATCCCTCCAACGCCGATCGGATCGTCGCGGCGGCAACCCCATCTGTGCCTGGTGGCGCAGCGAGCAAGCCCGGCCGTTGCGCCGGCGGCCTGACCTATGAAACAACCGTTCTTACGGACGAGAAAGGAAGGCCGGCATTGGAATACTGGCTGGTGAACGGCGCGGGGCATGCGTGGTCAGGCGGACATGCCGACGGGTCATACACAGATCCTCGAGGGCCGAACGCCACAACAGAAATGGTCCGCTTCTTCCTCGATCAAGGTGAATGATGATCGATTGGCTGTCACGTGGCCAAGCCTTCCTCTGATTTCTCACATTGTCCTAGAACCATATCCTAGGCATGCGGTTCTGCCACCAGGCCGAGGAGCATCTGATGTCGATTTACAGGTTTCGGTTCAAGGATCAGGACGGCGAAGTGGCGAGCGAAGAGTGTTATGAATTCGTCGATCTGGCGGCTGCCCTCGATGAAGCGAAGCGCGTTCTGGGAGAGATTGCCGGGGACGGGTTGCCAAGCGGTCCCGATGAAACCATCTCTGTCGAACAGCTAAGGAGGCCTGAATAGGCCAGTTCCAACGCCTGATGGAGCGAAAAAGCGGCTTGCCTCAATTCTTTCTCAGAAAGGTAAAATTTGCCGCCCTTTAAGAAAGCTCGGGCATCGGACAGCCTGTCCTCGAAATACAGCTTCGCATTTTCGTAGGCCGCTTCAGTGCTGGGCGTCTTTGCAAGAGGAAGTTCTTTGATATCGACCTCAAACAGAACAATGCCTTCCTTCCGTATGTCGGAGAAGAAATACTGGCCCTGGTGAAGCGCGTCCCCTACTTCACGGCGCGAGTGGATGATGGGAGTAACCGGCGTTTTAATGCCCCGGTCACGCATCAAACGGTCCTTGGTAGCGTACCAATACGCGGGGTCGGTCAGCTTCCTCGTATTGACGATGATGAGGATGTCGTAATCCGAGCGATATCCTTTCTTTGTATGCGGTTCATCAACCCAGGTGCCGCGGGCGTAAGACCCAAAGTGAATGATCTTCCAGATGCGGCCCTTCTTCTTGAATTCCGCCTCCCTCCCTTCAACGCGTCCTCGAACTCCTCGTGAATGATCTCGACAATGCGCGCCAGTTCGCGCTGCTTCTTTTCCGGCAGATGATCGAGGCTCGACTTCATCAAGGGTAAAACTCCCACTGAATCACTATCTTAGCGCATGCGCTTGCCCGCGCGCCACCGCAATTTCTTAAGGGTAACAGGATCAGTTTGGTCCGACGGGCTGGTCGATAAGAACTGCCCTGACCGCTTCAACATTTTCAGTCAACATCATCCGTGGGCAGCTGCGGCTTCTCGGGATCGCCAGCGCACCCTTCGAAAGAAAGGCAGTGGGACGACATTAGTCAGGGTCGCCCCGTGCTGCGGCAAGATCAATCCTGATCGAGCACTGCGCGACCGCTTCGAGTCCGTGGCTGCAACGAATCTTACCATGGCTTGCGGCCGTTTCCCCAAAGGACAATAGACAGAGTTTTAATTTAACCCACAGACTGGACCACATAACACTCCCGGAGCGGCGATCGCTCGGTCACAGAAGACATTTCCACGAGCGCAGGAGCGCCAGCGGCTGCCGAACTGATGGATATCCTCCGATGAACCACGATATCCGCCTGTCGGATATTTCCAGACCGGTAGTCAAGTGGAGGCACAGGATGATACGGCTTACATTATGGCAGCAAACGCGCCGGGCACTGGCGATCGGGTTGTGTCTCGTCGCTCAGTCGTTGCTTGTGGGAACGGCATTTGCGCAGCAATCAAAGCCGAATATCCTGTTTATTCTGGCGGACAATATCGGCTACGGCGACGTCGGCGCCTACGGCGGTGGGGAGCTGCGCGGATCGCCGACACCGCGCATCGACCAACTCGCCGCAGAAGGATTGCGGCTGACTCAGTTTCTGGTCGAGCCATCCTGCACGCCGTCGCGCGCCGCATTGATGACGGGGCGCTACTCCATCCGCTCCGGCCTCTCCCTGGTCGCCGTTGCCGGCACCCCGTTTTCGTTGCCGGCGGACGAAATCACGATGGCGGAGATGCTGCACGACGCGGGGTACGCTACTGCGATCTTCGGCAAGTGGCACCTCGGCGGGCAGACGTATAGCCAGCCGCAGAACCAGGGGTTCGACGAGTTCTACGGAATCCCGCCCGGTGATACCTGGGACGTGTTCGGCATGATCCGCCAGGGCCGCCAGACCAAGTCCGTCGACATTCCCCTCAACAAGGGACCGCATATTGTTGAGGCCAAACGGGAAGAACCATTAAAGCTGGTAAAGCCATACACTGCGGAAGTGCGCCGCGGGATCGACTGGGAACTGGTGGATCACGGTGTCGATTTCATGAAGCGTCAGACGGCAGCAGGCAAGCCGTTCTTCCTTTACCTGCCGATTTCCCGGACGCACTTTCCGAACTTGCCTTCGGAACGCTTCGAAGGAGCATCCCGAATAGGACAGTTCGGCGATTCTCTGATGGAGGGCGATGCAATTGTCGGCGCGATGCTTGATGCGTTGAAGGAGCTAAACATTGAGGACGACTCCATCGTGGTCTTTGCTTCCGACAACGGACCGGACGGCCCCGGAGCGAGCCGCTTCGGCACCGACATGCCAGACATGGGGACGACCGGACCCTATCGCGGCGCGTTGGGTGACGTCAGCGAAGGCGCCATCCGCACCGCCGCCGTGATCCGCTGGCCGCAACGGATCAGGCCACGGTCCTCCCACGCGATGTTTTCGATCATGGATTTCTTCCCTACCTTCGCGAACGTGGCAGACGGCAAGGTGCCTAACGACAGGCCAATCGACGGTATCGATCAGATCGATCTGCTGCGCGGCGAGAATGATAAAGGACGGCGTGAGCATTTGCTGACCTTCGTGGGTTCCGATTTGGTCGCCGTTCGCTGGAAACAATTCCGGGCCTATTTTGCAGACGTAGCACCTGGACGCAGCGGCCCAGGCGGCGCGACGCTGATGGGCGGTATCGGATCCGGCGCCGCACCCATGAACGGGTATCCGAAGGTGTTCAACATTGAGTCGGATCCGCAGGAAGAGCACAATATCGGCGAGATGTACAACTGGGTTCTCGGACCGCTGCTGAAGGTAGTGGGGGAATACAAGGCGACCCTTGAGCGATCACCCAACCCACCGGCGGCGAACATGACAAAGTTCTGAATGCCAATATTGCTGGGTCGGTTCCGGCGCTGAATGGTGATTAAACTGCACAATCCTGTAACGGAACTTTTCAACGAAAGCTGACGACGGCCGGCGTCGACAGCCTGTCGCGATGGGCTCCAGGCTTTCAGAGGCGAAATCGCGCTAGAAGCGCACGGCGAGCCCGAGGATCGGTCCTTGCTGAACAACATCGAATACGAAGCCGTCGTCGCTGTAATCGACTCCGAGAGCTCGATATCCGGCGATGGCCGAAATCCTGTCGTTGAAATCATACCCGACGCCCAAGGCGACATCCCAGTCGATGTCGGCTCCACCGCCGCCGACCAGTCCCCATCCGGTCAGATAGATTTCCGGCGTGAAAGAATACTTCCCGCGCAAGCCGACCATGCCGTCCAGCCATGTGGCGCTGTCGTTTCGCTCGATGCCGCCGAGCAAGCCGCCGTTGAACGAGAGCGTTGTGTCGACCGACCAAAGCTTCGCACCACCGACGATGTCCAGATGTCCGGCCGGACCGTCGAGGAGCGCGTAGCCTATGCCCAGCAAGCCCGAAAAGCTTTCCGACGTGGCCTCGACATCAGTCGCCAATACCCCAAATGGGGTCTCACCATCGGCGGAGAGCTTCGTGTAGATGACGTCGCCGATGACGCTGAAACGATCGTATCGGGCTTCGCCTGCCGCCATGAACGCGAAATCGAGATTGCTCAGGATATCGCCGAAGTCGGCATCGATGTTGACCGTGGGGAGCCCGAATTGCGACGTATCGCCCGATATGCCGGCAATCCACAGATATGGGGCAATCGAGAATGTCCAACCTTCCGGGGCTTCGGCAGGCTTTGGATCCTGGGTCAGGAGAGGCGATACGTCCGCCGCCTGGGCGCCGCCGCAAATCATGACGGCGACAGCCGCGAAGAGCCTGAGTTTCAAAAACTTCATCATCGTTTTATCCCCTTCTGTCGGAAGGCACCGCTGCCCAATGTTTCGTCAGTTCCGCACCGCGCGGCATGCCGGATCCCTTCTCGCTGCCTGCTTCGATGCGCATTCGTTCACCGCAATCTTCTGCTCTCCGCCGATATGTCCAGCCATCCCGCTTACGTGGTGGGCGTAGTTGTCTCGGGTATTCGGATCTACCGCGGCGACCGGGGCTGCCAGGATCAGACCTGCGGCGTTGCCGGCCGCTGCCGCTGCTCCCGTGGTTCCTGCGATCAGGTGATCCCCAAGGCCCATCCGGCTGTCGGTCAGCGTCTGGCCCTCGGAGATGCGTGCGCCGATGAGCTGGACCACCTGCGGGGATTCCGCGAACTTGCTGTGGTGGAGACCGTCGCCGGCCTTCACCTTGGTGAGGTCGATCACGGTAATCTCATGGGCTTCCATCTCGTCCTTGTAGGGCGCTTCCTCCGGATCGATCGAGCCCAGCCGGGGGATGTCGCCCCAGACCCTGCGCGAAAAGGCAAGCGCGCGGTCATCGCGGGATACGAATAATGTGAACCGCGGCTGCCGTTTACCCATGTCCTCGATCTGTGATCGGAACACGTCGACGTCGACGTCCGGAGCCGCAAGCATCACATTCTTGAACTTCGGGGGCAAGCCACCGTTACGGATCGCCATTTGGCGTAACCCTTCGAGGGCCAGCCAGTTGCCCATCGAATGCGCGAGGATAGAGACCTCCTTCACTTCCGGATCGGCGGCCAGATACTGAAACAATTTCTCCAGGGCGTTGCGCGTGTAATTGGTGCTTTCGCGATCGTATCCATAGGCGAGCAGGCTGCCCCGCGATGGCCAGGTCACAAGCACAGGTGCACTCTTGACGCCTGAGTCATGGACGATCTGTGCGAAGCGGTAGACGGAGTCCTCGAAGCGGTTGTTGAACCCGTGGATGAACACGAGCACGCTGCGGTCGGGACTCTTTCTTACGGTGGCGTTGAGCCAGGTCTTGGCATCGTCCTGGCTGATCTCTTCCGCCTTGAGAGTCGCGAAATCGGTCGCCGGATTGGGAGGAAGTCTCTTTGGCCAGGCGACATCGCCGACCTTGCGAACAGGCGGGATCGACACCGTGATGTCCGCGAACGCAGGTGCGCGTGCCCGCTCGCCCGTGAACATCTCTCCGGCATGCTCGGAGCGGCCACGCGTGGTGGTGACCAGCATGCTGACCCGGGTCGAACCGGGCGACGCGTCGGCAACGGGCGTCAATACGCCCTTTGGATGCCCGCCACATCCCGCAGGGACGATGAGCGCAACGCAAAGGAATAGTCGCCGAAGACGACGAAGAGACGATGATGAGGTGACGCGGATGCCACCACTGCGTAGATTGCTCACGCTTCCCCCAAGCCTAAGTCATGTTCAGCGCAGCAAGCGTCCCCAAGCGGTCTGCGCGTTCGCAAAAACAAATCAGCTCTCTTCAAATAGCAAGTATTGGGGCCGAAGCACAGCAATACTTGGTCGTGCGGAAGCGACCGGTGGGCTGTATGTATCTTTGCCATCATTTCGTGCCGGTTACTTCCCGCAATTGTCTGACCAGCTCTGAAATCTGCGGATCATCCGGTCGCAGGCGGGCCAGTGCCTCGGCGTATTTCAGTGTCTCCGGGAAGCGTCTGAGCTTCAGTCCATGGTGGACTGCAGTACCAAGCAGATTGGCGTCGAGCTCTCCACTCGCGACTGCGCGACCTAGCAGGTCAAATGCTTCCTGCGTCCGGCCGATCGAATCGAGTGCGATGGCAAGCGTCGTCTTGTAGCGGGCATTTCCCGGATCCAGCCGTATGGCTTCATCGAGTTCCCGGATCGCCTCAGGCATTGCTTTCTCGCGAACGAGCGAAAGCGCGTGTCCGTAGCGCAGATCTGCGTGATCAGGCGAGATCGCGATGGCTTCGGCGTAGGCGCGTTCCGATTTCTCGTTTTGACCCATGGCACGATAGAGTTCGGCAAGGTTGATATGCGGACCAGCAAGCGCCGGGTCGAGCACGATCGCCTGGCGGAACGCCTTTTCCGCCTCTCCGGCGCGCCGCTGGCCGAAGAGGAAGGTTCCGTAGTTGTTCTGTGCTTCGGCAACGTCGGCGTTGGCCTCGACATAGGCACGCAGGTCTTCGACGGCGGCGTCGAAGCTCTTTCTTTGATCCCCAAGGAGATCCGAAGACGGTGTGCTGCCGAGTGCTGTCGCTGCGGCCACACGTACCGCGCGGGTTTCGTCGCCAAGCAGCTTGCCGATGGCGTCCAATCTGAGTCCGTGCGGCAAATTGCCGGCCGCCTCCGCAGCGCCCAGCCTGACCAGAGGATCGGAATCTCCCGCGGCCGCCTTGATGTCGGTGACGACGTCGGCTCCCCCGATCCGGCTCATCTGCGCGATTGCGCTGCCTCTGACAATGCCGGCCTCTTCCCGGTCTGAGACTAGCTTGCGCAGAGCCCCGATCGAAGCCGGATCGCTTCTTGCTGCCGCGACGAAAGTATGCGCGATCGTCGGGCGCACACGCCAAGCCGTGCCGTACCACTTGTCCATGTTCTCCGCCGCCCAGGCATTGGTTTTGCCCTCATGGCACGTCGTACAGGCATTCGGCGTTCCGTAAACGGTGGAGAGATCGGGGCGCGGGATCACGAAGGAGTGGTCGCGGCGCGGATCGACCTTCATATAGGTGCGCTGCGGCATGTGACAGTTGGCGCACTGCGCGCCGTTCGAACCGGCCGGATGGTGAGTGTGGGCCGGGGTATCGAACACGCCGCTCGGGTCATTCTTGGCGAACCGCTCCGGCGCGGTTTCCGTATGGCATTGAGTGCACAAGGCATTGCCATTCGCCTTCAACGTTGCCTCGTGCTGCCTGTGGCAGTCCAGGCAGGTGACGCCTGCCCTTGCCATCTTGCTCTGCTGGAAGGAGCCATACTCGAACACCTCGTCGAGAATCTGCCCGTCAGGAAAGTAGAGGTCAGGACGGAGCAACGCCGGCGAGAAATAATCGAGAAAGGGCTTTCCCGCAGCATAGCCGTCGCTGAGCTTGATCCGTCTCGAGTGGCAACCGAAGCAGGCGTTGGCGTCGACCTGCGACAGCCCCAGATCCGGACCGATGGACATAGAGGCACCTTTCGATCTTGCCTCGGCCCATTCGACATGCTTGGCACCGCCGCCGTGACAGGACTGGCAGCCGATGCTGGTCGCGACATAGGTTGACCTATAGTCGTTCGTCTCCGGCTGAAAATTGGCCTGAGGATCGGTGGAATGGCAGTCGATGCAGGTGCGGTTCCAGCGGTAGAACGGACCTGTCCAATGATATGTCGAACTCGGTTTTGCTGGCGTGCCTTCGCCAAGCCAGAACCATTCCTGCTTGTCGGTATCCCAGGCAATGTCGAGAGCCTGAAGCCTGCCGCCGCCCAGATCGATCAGATACTGCTGCAGTGGCTCATAGGCGAAGGTGTATTTGACCTCGAATTCCCCCTGCTTGCCATCCGGCCCTTCGGTCCGGACGAAGAAGCGGCCGTTGCGGCGAGAAAAGTTCGTGACGACACCGTCGTGATCGAACCGGACATTGTTGAAATTGCCCCGTACCGTACTGTCATCGGCAAGCGCCATCGCTTTTGCATGGTGGGATTTGGCGAAGGCGGCTGCCTGGTCGCCATGGCAGGATGCACACGTCTTTTCGTCCACGAATCCGTTGTGGATCGAGATCCGCAGATCTGGAGCGGGTGTCGAACTGTTGTCGGTCGCAAGGCTCCTCCCGGCGAGCACGAGCAACAGGAAGAGCAGGACGGCTATTCCTCTAACCGCGGCTGGCCGAACAGATGCTGCCACTCAACGCTCCATGTGGTCGCTTTGAGGAAGGTCAACGCCGCCTTGGCGACGTGACCGGAAACCAGGGTCAGTAGCAAGGCGGGAAGGGATAGTAGCCGCATTGCTGGTTATTGTAGTAGTACGGATAGGTGGCTGCCGCTCCAACGGCTGCGCCGACCGCCACTCCCGCGGCAACTGGAGCCCCGCCATACCATGCGCCATGGTAGACGGGTGCGTGCCAGTACGTGCCTCCCACACGGGTGATGTTTGTGTCGCCGACACGCACGTCGCCTCCGTGAAAAGCACCTGCCCCAAGGTCTCCGCCACGGAAACCACCTCCCGCGAAACTGCCTCCGCCCAATCCACCTCCACGAAAACCGCCTCCGCCGAAGCTGCCACCGAAGTGGTCAATGAAGACGGCGGCAGGCCCGGCCGCAGCACTTAGACTTCCTTCCAGAACGGCAATGTCGAATGTGAGTGTGTTGCCCTCGAGCTTTGGAGATTTCAGCGTGACCACAGCGTCACTCACGTCCGATCCGCCGCCTCCCAATACCGACACCGTTGCGTTCGGAGGATCGACAGCAAAGTTGTCCTTGCCTTCATCCCACTGCATGATGAACTGTTCGGTGGCTACATGTCCGGCGGCCCGCACCGGCCGGTCAGCAAAGACGATTGTATTTGCTGACACGCCTGTCAGAACCAGCTTTTCGTTTTCAATCTTTGCGCCATCCGAATTGAGCACCGCAAGGGACGGCACCGGAGCGCTCGGCGTAACTCTTCCGATGGTCTTTTCGAGCGGCACATGCTTCTTGGTTGAATCCTGGGCGAGTGCACCTGTTGTTGCCAGTGCCAAGCCTCCAACAAAGGCTATCAAACCGGCGAAATGAGTGATGTTCATTGTGGATGTCCTTGCACTTGGGGACAAACGGCAGGGCCGCCTATCCATTCCTGTTGCATATGGATTACTGCGCGAACGCGCGTCGATGGCGCAAAACGCAATCCTACTCCTCCCTGAAAATCTGCTTCCAGTCGGCCTTCATGTCGACCACGGTCCATCCGGTGATCGCTGCAGCATCAAGCGCCTTGTCGAGGCGGCCAAATTCAGTGTCACGGTCGTAGGCATACTCGCGTTCCGCATCGGTGTGATGAATGATCATGCCGAAACGTGCGGGCGCACCGCCCATCGTCGTCCATTGCAGCATTTCAAGGTCACCGTCGGAATTGCCGAAGGCAGCAATCGGCCGGCGGCCGATATGCTCGTTGATCCCAACCGGCTTGCCTGCCTTGTCATCGATGAAGTTAACTTGCGGCAGGCGGTATAAGGTCGGCGTGTCGTCGCGCATCCTGAACTCGGTCTTGATCGACGAGCCGATAACCTGCTCGGGTGGGACGCCGTAGATCTGCTCGGCCCATGGTCGCACGAACTCGATACCGCCACCCGAAACGATGAAGGTCTTGAAGCCGTTGGCGCGCAGATAGGCGAGCAACTCGATCATCGGCTGGTAGACCAACTCAGTGTAGGGACGCTTGAACTTCGGGTCACGCGCAGTGGCGAGCCAATCGGTAACGACCTTCTTAAAGTCGTCGCTGGTCATTCCCGCGTGGGTCGTCATGATGATATCCACCAGGCCCTTTTCGCCGGATGCGGCCAGCGTCTTCATGTCGCCTTCGAGCACCGCCTTGAACGGCTGCGTGTCCTTCCATTCCGGATGCGCCGGAGCAAGCACCTTCACGCGGTCAAGCGCAAAGGCAAGCTGCGTGTACATCGGATGCTCCGCCCAAAGCGTGCCGTCGTTGTCGAACACGGCGACGCGCTCGGATTGCGGGACGAACTCGGGCGAACCCTCCTTGGTCACCTTTCCGACGAAGGCGACGACAGCCGCTTTCGGAGCGGTGTCGTTCCACGACGGCAGGGGATCGCTCTGAGCCTGTGCTGAAGCGACAAAGAGAAGTGTGGCCATGATAGCCAGTCCCAAGCCAGGGGCTGGTTTGGGGAAGTCATGTATCGCGAACATGCGGGCCCTCCTTTTGGTCATCTTGGGATGCTGATCGGGTGGAGCTTGCGAGCCACCCGCCGGATTGAGTGAGAGCTTACTGCGCTGTGTGTTGCTTCGCGGCTTCCTCGATCTGTGTTTTCACCGCCTCGAGGTTGAAGCTCGCGCCTTTCTGCAGCGGCGGATACTCGATCGCCGTTTCGGCCAATTTCGCCACTTCCTGCTGGACGAATACGAAACGCCAGAACTCATACTGGAACCAGCTGAAGTATTCCTGCGCGCCGTCCAACGTGCCGTTCGCCGGCCAGGTTAGTCGCTCGAAGGGGTCGAGACGCAGGTTGATCAGAGTCGGCGCATCGACATGGACCTTGCCACCGATCCAGCCGTCAGGCTGCTCAATGAAGCGATATTTGAAATCGTCGATGCGCACTGCGCCGAGCGTGCTTTCGCCGAAATAGAAGATCTCATGGCGAGCCGAGGGTCCCTTGCCGGTGATCAGGTCCATCTGGTTGTAGCCGTCGAGATGGTTCTTGTAGTTCCGGTCGCCGATTTGTTTTCCCTTCAGCAGCTCATCTTCGAGAGTCGTGTTGCCGGCCGCGGCAGCGAAGGTCGGGAACCAGTCCAAGCCAGAAATGATGCCGTTCTCGACCACGCCGGCGGGAACTTTGCCGGGCCAGCGAATCATCGCGGGCGCGCGGAAGCCGCCTTCATAGGTCGTACCCTTTTGCCCTTTGAACGGGGTGTTGCCGCCGTCCGGCCAGGTGAACGTCTCCGTACCGTTGTCGGTCGTGAACACGACGATCGTGTTGTCGTCCACGCCCAGGTCCTTGAGTTTCTGCATGGTGGCCCCGACGACGTCGTCGAGCTGGGCCATGCCAGCTTCGTGAATCGTCCAACCATTTTGCGAGTTGCGCAGCGCCTCATACTTCGGCGACAGGTGTGTGACGATATGCATTCGGGTCGGGTTGAGCCATAGGAAGAACGGCTTGCCGGCGGCCTTTGCTTTGTCGAGGAACTTAAAGGCGAAGTCCCGAATTTCGTCGTCCACAGTCCTCATCCGCTCCGGATAAAGCGTTCCGGCGTCCTCGATCTTCTGCTTGCCTACCTTGCCCCAACGCGGGTCGACGGTCGGATCGTCAACATCGGTGGCCCAGCTGTGAACCATGTTGCGTGGACCGACCTTGTCCAGCAGCTCCTGCGGATAGGCAGGGTGCGCGGGATCCTCCATTGCGTCGAGGTGATAGAGGTAGCCGAAGAATTCGTCGAACCCGTGAACGGTGGGTAAGAACTCGTTGAGGTCGCCCAGATGGTTCTTGCCGAATTGTCCAGTGGCGTAGCCCATCGACTTGAGCGCCGTAGCAACGGTTATTGCTTCCCTCGGCAGGCCGGTCTTGGCGCCGGCCTGGCCGACGGTGGTCATTCCGGTACGGATCGGCAGTTCGCCAGTGACAAATGCAGCCCGGCCCGCCGTGCAACTCGCTTCCGCGTAGTAGTCGGTAAACAACATGCCCTCGGCCGCGAGCTTATCGAGGTTCGGCGTGCGACCGGACATCATGCCGCGATGGTAGGCGCCGATGTTCCAAATGCCGATGTCGTCGCCCATGATGACGACGATGTTGGGTTTTTCCTGATCTTGCGCGGCTGCCGGCGCAATTGCTGCTGTCGCAACAAAAGCGGAAGCTAGCAGACCAAACCAGATGTTTTTTATCCTACTCATCGTTTGGATCCCTCCCTGGCTGCCCGAAACGGGTCGGCAGCCTGCACCCATTCGGAAACACCTCACGCCACATCTTCCGGTTATCGCGGGGGTCCATTGCCGGTGATCGTTGACCTAGAGCGTGTCCGAAACTTCCCTTGCTCAGGATGAAGGTCACGGCGGCCCGAATTCGGGCCGCCGTGCGCAAATCAATTGCCGGTCGGCATCGGAAGGCTCACGCCCTCCTTTGCCAGCGAGTCCCGTATCCACTGGAAACGTTCGTAATCCGATAGTGTGAGCGGACCGTTGTAGGTTAGACTCTGGGGCTTCCGAGGCGGGTACTGCACGTAGGTGGCCATGATCTTCTTCATTTCCTCACCCATGACCACGCCCATCCAGGTCCGCTCGGTGAAATTATTCATGAAAATGTCGTAACGTTCCTGCGGGTCCTGCCAAAGATCGAACACTTGGGGAACCGTGGCTACATATTTCTCCGCACCCTTCCAGCCGAGGTTGGAGTCGACAGCCAGCCCGCCCGTCGAGGCTCCGTCATCGCCGCGGATGTTGAACGCGAACTTGTAATTGTTGAAGCGTATCGCGCCAGGCGAGAGTTCGTTCTCGGTAAAGTAGAACCACGACTTGCGTTCCGACTTTCCGGTGCCGAGAAGGATCGGCGACATGTCATAGCTGTCGAAAATAATGGGCTTGTCTTCGCGGTCCTTGTCGGGCAGCGGCACCCCGCCGACCGCGGCGAATGTCGCCATCAGGTCGAGACCCCCAACGAGATCGTGACTCTTTGTTCGAGGTTTGATCTTGCCCGGCCAGACTGCAATCGCAGGAACACGGTTGCCGCCCTCGCGCAGGGTGCCTTTGGTACCGCGGAACGGAGTGTACCCGGCGTCCGGATAGACGTCTTGCCACGCCCCATTATCCGTCGTGTAGAAAACCAGCGTGTTCCGGTCCATTCCGGTTTCACGCAGTTTGTCCATGATCCGGCCAATTCGGGTGTCGAGCTCCACGATCGAGTCTGCGTACTTCGACTTCGACAGCGACTTATGCTCGAACTCCGGGGCCGGCATGTTCGGCTGGTGCACCTTCATGAAGTTCACGTTGATAAAGAATGGTTCATCCGGCGTCTTGGCGGCTTCATCGAGGAATTCGATTGCCGCCTTCTCGACGTAACTGTCAAAGAACGGAACGCCGACGACGCCTTCCTTGCCGTCGATCACGGGTGTGTCGACGTATTGCCCGTTGACCTTGAAGTCTTCGGTCACCGGTCCGCCGGCCTTGCCGGAAAGCGCGCCTTTGGTGACTTTCTGGAACATCGCTCTGAGTGCCGGATCCATGTCCGGGAACCACGTCGGGTCGGCATAGGTGTAGGCATTGAGGTGATAGAGCCCGGCATACTTCATCTCATCGTAACCCTGAGCGTTCGGCAGTGCATAGTCAGCCTCGCCGAGATGCCATTTGCCTGTGAAGTAGGTGTGATAGCCGCCTCGCTTCAGCACCGACGCGAGCGTCCACTCGGCTGCTGGCAGGCCGCCGCCCTGGCCCTGGAAGGCAACCGTCGTCATGCCGCTGCGGTTCGGTATGCGTCCGGTTTGCATCGCGGCGCGGCCAGGCGTGCAGCTTGGCTGGGCGTAGAAGGAAAAGAAGGTCATGCCTTCGTCCGCCAGCTTATCAATGCTCGGGGTCGGCATGCCGCGACCTTCGCCGCCGCCATAAGGACCGAGATCGCCATACCCCGTGTCGTCGGACACGATGAGGAGAATGTTGGGTTTTCTTTGTGCTTCCTGTGCTTGCACGGGGGGTGCTGTACACCAAAGAACGGTCGAAGCGGCTAATGTTCCGATGCCGTAGATTATCCTGCGCTTCATCTTGGGTTCCTCCGTTGTAATTTCCGGCTGAACGACGATTCATCCAAACGCACGGCGGCAAATTCAAAGAGACGCCGGTCGCGTGTTCACTCTGAATTCAATCGAAACAACTGGAGCAACATCAAATTGCGGGTGCCCCTCAGTCGGGAATGGCATCCAGCCTGAGTATCAATTGTAGATGGCCAAGGACACTCATGGCCCGCACCTTACCGAACGGAAATCCCCGCCGATATTGTACCTTCGGGCAACCATGGATTTTTATAAGCTTCTTGACATATATTTAATCGGTTGCAAGGCCGATGCGACTTGGCTTAACTGCTGTTTGTCGATTAGCTTTTTCCGGGGGAAGGCTATGGGCTTGGGGTGCAAGTGGGCGTTTCGATCAAACCCGCTCTGTGCGTGTGCGGCCGCCTTCTATTATTTTTTCCTTGTAATGGTTGCTTCGACACCGTCCATGTCCATGGAGATCGTGGACCGGGTTCCCCGTGTTCTCATTCTCTACCCGTATGATGAACGAATAGCGGCAACGACCGCCGCCGGCGAGGCCGTGAGAAAGCGGCTGCTGGATGCCACCCAAGGAAAGATTGATCTTTTCTCCGAATTTCTCGACCTTTCGAGATTTCCGGAAAGCGCCCATGTTGATCGTATGGCACGCTATCTTTCCGCCAAATATGCTGATCGTCGACCTGATGTGGTCGTTGCGCTTGGCGAGCAGTCGGCGAGTTTCATCGTTGCGAACCGCAAGCAGCTTGCAGAGAATGCAAAAATAATCCACGCCGGCTTCAGTAGCTCTACCGCCGAAAAAATAGACTTGCCCAGCGATGTGATCGGTGCCTTCACCGAGTTTGACATCTTAAAGACAGCGGAGATGGCGCGCGCGCTCCAGCCCGAGGCGCGTTATCTCTTCATTATCGGAGGATCATCAGAATTCGATCGGTGGTGGCTCGCCACGGCGCGGGCCGATCTTGCGGCATTCTCCAAGGACTACGAAACGACCTACCTGGAGGATCTGACCATCGACGAATTCACCAAGCGGGCCGCCGAGTTTCCCCGAGATAGCATCGTCCTCGCGCTGACGATTTTCAAAGATAGTGCCGGCCGTAATTTCATTCCGCGTGAAGCAATCAGGCAAATATCGCGGACTGCCAGCGCTCCGATATACGGTCCATATCCCACCTACATCGATTACGGTGTTGTCGGTGGCAACGTTGTAACGTTCGAGTCGTTGGGCATGACTGTAGCGGACCTGGCACTCGACGCTCTCGCCGGCAAGCCGATCTCCAACCTCGAGTCTCCCCAGACCTATATCGCAGACGCGAGGCAACTACTGCGCTGGGGACTGCCGGAGAAGAACCTTCCTCCAGGCACAGTCCAGATGTTCAGGGAACCGACCTTCTGGGAGCAATACTGGTTTGCCGTGGTTGCGGCACTTGCCGTCATCACGACACAGGGGATCGTCATCACCGGTCTGCTTATCGAACGCCGCCGCCGTCGGAAGGCGGAAATCGAATCGCGCCGCCGTCTCCTCGAAGTGGTTCATCTCAATCAGTCCGCGACAGCCGGCGCGCTTTCCGCCTCGATCGCGCACGAACTCAACCAGCCGCTGGGTGCAATCCGCAGCAACGCGGAAGCGGCTGCAATCATTCTTCGATCCGAGAGGCCCGATCTCAAGCTGATCGAGCAGATCCTGATAGACATCCAAGACGACGATCAACGCGCTGGCGATATCATTTCCAGGATAAGAGGCCTTCTTAAGAAGAGAAGCGAGATTGACTGGCAGGAGTTCGATCTCAATGAAGTGGCGACCAGTGCCATACTGATCCTCCACGGCGAAGCGGAGCGGAAGGGTGTTGTTGTCAGTTCCAACCGGGCTGCACGGGAGCTGCCGGTCAGAGCCGACAAGATCCATGTCCAGCAGGTTATTCTCAACCTCGCGACCAACGCCATGGACGCGATGCTGGAGATGGTAGCGACTGAAAGGAGGCTCGTGCTTGAGACAACGTTGACGAAGGAATCCGAGGTCGAGCTGTCGATTTCTGATACGGGCCGCGGTATCCCTGTCGAACAGCTCGCCAGTGTTTTCGAGCCGTTCTATACTACAAAGCCCACCGGGACAGGGCTCGGCCTTTCCATCGCGCGCGCGATAGTCGAAACCTATGGCGGCAAGATCTGGGCCGACAACCGCCCGGAGGGCGGAGCTGTTTTTCGTGTTGTCCTGCCTCTTGCTCAAAGCGGATAAATCCATTGGAACCCGTCGTTCACATCGTCGATGACGACCAATCTTTCCGGACAGCAGTTGGACGGCGGCTGTCGGCGTCAGGCTTCCGCGTGGCTCTCTATGAATCAGGCGATCAGTTTCTCGCGCACTTGCCCACCGCTGAGCCTGGCTGCGTCCTCCTCGACCTCCATCTGCCGGGGTTGAGCGGTCGTGAACTGCAGGACCGCCTTTTGGAGAAAGCGCCCCTGCTGCCGATCGTGTACCTCACGGGCCAAGGCGACATAAGGGCCAGTGTCAGTGCAATGAAGGCCGGCGCGGAAGATTTTCTGGAGAAGCCGGCGTCCGGCAGCATCTTGTTGGAGGCGATCCAACGAGCGCTCGTCAAATACGAAAAGCGGCGAATGGAGCACGACCGCATTCGCGCGCTTCAGGTTCGGGTGGCTGGCTTAACACCTCGAGAAGCCGAGGTCTTCAGGCTGATCGTGCGTGGCCACCTCAACAAGCAGATCGCCTATGCCCTTGGCACGTCCGAGAGGACTGTGAAGGCCCATCGGCACAGTATCATGGAAAAGCTTGGGGTGCGTTCGTTGGCCGAAGCGGTGTCCATCGCCGAGAGAACCGGCCTCCTCGATTCCGACGCGAGACCGCTGCAGCGTTCGTGAGCGCGCCGTTTCCCCTTAGGACAATATCCGACGTACCGTGGAAGGCCTACAGTCCTATGCACGGGACGAGGATCCTCCACACGAGCGAAAGAGAGGCACAAGTTGGAAAGCCTGCGCCGCACGGTGGCGGTCGTTGAGGACGATGCAAGCATGCGAAGGAGCGTCCTGCGGCTGCTGAATGCCCACGGATTTCTGGCAGAGGAGTATACGTCGGCGGAATCGTTTCTCGGTCGCGATGTGCGAAACAACGTGGAATGCCTTATTCTGGATGTTGATCTGGGCGGCATGTCCGGGCTCGAGCTGCAACGTCGATTGAAAGATTCTGGCTCCGGCCTTCCAGTGATTTTCATCACCGCTCTCGAAGACGACACCCTGAAAGTGCAGGCGACACGAGCAGGTTGCATAGCCTATCTACGGAAGCCGTTTCCGGCCGCCTTGCTGATCGACGCCATCAACGACGCGCTCGAATCATAAGTTTTTTAGTCAACAGCATCAGAGGCTGCCAAAGAATCGGACGTTGTCAGCGCAACCATGCGATTCGCACTGCGCATCAGAAGCGGATTTTGTGGTACTGAATGGCGCGGGATTTTCGATGATGTCATATTGCGGAGCATTTCATGACCACGTTGCAACAGGTGGCTTTTCGCGCGGGGTGTTCGCTTGCAACCGCCAGCCGGGTCTTAAACCGCAATGGTCCCGTCAGCGACGGAATGGTGCGCAAAGTACGTCGGGCAGCAGCCGAACTCGGCTATCGGCCGGCGGGACTTGCCGCTGGAAAACTTGGGCGACGCCCGGTTGTCGGCGTCCTGATACCGAGCATAACCAATCCGGTTTTTGCCTCATCGCTTTCCAGCATTCAAAATCGCATGCTGGTGGCCGGTCACGGCGTTGTAATTGCCCAGTCCAATTACGATCCGGGGCGCGAGGCTGACGCCGTTGCATCACTCCTGAACGACCGTCCAACTGGCCTGATCCTCACCGTTTGCGATCCGCTGACGAGTGCCGCCCTTTTGCCGTCCCTGCCGCCGACGGTTCTCCTCAACAACATGCCGACGCAGCGATTTCCCGCTGCGGTCACGGCCGATAACCGCAGCGCTGGACGCGAACTCACCGACTTTCTGATCGCTATGGGACACCGACGCATCCTCTTCGTATCGGGAAATTTCGTCGCGTCTGACAGAGCTAGATCCCGCTATGCCGGTCATGTCGACGCCATGCATGTAAGGGGCCTTACGCCGCTGGATGCGGTCGAGATCCCGTTTGTCAGCGGTTATGAGGAGCTCGATCTGCGCGAGGCGATGACCACGTTTTCGCCGACAGCGATCATCGCCTCCAATGATCTTCTTGCCTTCGGCGTCATCGGCGCGCTCAGGCGCGAGGGCTACTCGGTGCCCCGGGACGTTTCCGTCGCCGGCTTCGACGGTATCGCGATCGGCCGGCTGGTGGACCCGCCGCTGACGACGATCGAGATGCCCGATGCCAGCATGGGAGCGACGGCGGCCTCGCTGCTCCTCGATATCGCCGAGAACGCCGCCCCTGCCCGCCATCTCTATGTTGCCTATACGCTGCGCAAAGGCGGAACGGTACGCGATCTCACTCAAGATCCGTCATAGCAAAAGCCGCCGCATGTGTGATGCGGCGGCTTCGTGCTGAGGCGAACGGCTCAGCTGCGCGGCAGCATGCCCTGAACGTCGTCGGCTGCGTCGTCGAGCGCTTCCTTCGGCTCGGCAGAGCCGTCGACGATGCGCGAAAGGTTGTCGACGATCGTCTGCGTGACTTTCACGCCATTGCTGCCTGGGAAGGCATACCAGGGCACCATCACCGGCATCTGGCTCAAGCCCGCTTGGAAGAGCGGGTTCTGCTTATAGAAATCGCCAAGATATTCGGCCGACTTGGCGGCAAGTTCGTTGTTCGGAACATAACCCGTACCTGGAACGACGACGGAAGCGCCATAGGGGCCGGCAGCGAACTTGGCAAACTTCCAGGCGGCGTCCTGCTTTGCTTCATCCTGCGTCAGGATGACGACGGCATTGCCGCCCGTCGGCAGGCGCCCGTTGACCGGATCGATCAGCGGGATCTTGGCCGTGCGCAGATCGAACTTGTTGCCGACATTCTTGATCGTGTTGCGCAACGCGCCGGTCGTCTGGAATTCAAAACCGACCTTGCCGGCGGCAAAGGCCTGTTCACCGGCAGCCTTGGTGAAGACCGGCATGCCGCCTTCAGTGACCATGCGGTGCAGGATCTCGACGGCCTTCTGGCCTTCCGGGCCATTGAAGGCAACCTTGCTCTCATCCTCGTTCAGCATCTTGCCGCCGGCGCCGAAAAGCAGAGCCGAAAACATCCAGTCGTCGCCCTGCCAGCGGAAATCGATGCCGTCAACGCCGTTGCCGAGCGCCTTGATCTTGCCGCCAAGCGCAATGACCTCGTCCCAGGTCTTCGGCGGATTGTCCGGATCGCCGCCGGCTGCCTTCACGAGATCGGCATTGTAGTACATGATCGGGTTGGAGGTCGCAAAGGCGAGACCGACCTGCTTGCCATTGACTTGTGCAAGCTTGAGGATCGTGTCGGAGAAACCCTGCTCGGCCATGTTCCCGTCCTTTTGGACGAGCGGGCTCAGATCAAGACCGACGTTACGCTCGCTTAGCATGCGCAGGCGATTGAGGCCGACGAATGTGACGTCCGGCAATTCGCTGGTGCCGACCTGGCGAAGGATCGTTTGGATACCTTCTTCGTAAGTTGCAGACGGGCTTGCGAACTGGATCTTGATATCCGGATTTTCTTCCATGAACTTCTTCGAGATCGTGTCCATCACGTCCTTGAAGAAGCCGGGCATGGGGTAGTGAACCGTAAGCGCTGTTTCGGCACGAGCCGGAAGCGAAATTGCCATCGATACAGCCGCTACGGCGAGAAGCTTGGTGATATGTTTCATCGCTCGTTCTCCTTTGTTAGAACCGGTCAGCCTTTAAGACCGGTCATGGTGATGCCCTCGACGAAACGCTTCTGCGCCAGCAGGAAGACGGCAACGAGGGGAAGGGTAATGGTCAGCGTTGCCGCCATCAGCGCGCCATAGTCGTCGCCAGCTTCGGCGGCGCGGAAATACATCAGGCCGAGCGGCGGCGTCGCATAATCCTGCCTGCTGATGACGACCAGCGGCCAGTAAAGATCGTTCCAGTGGGCGACGACCGAAAAGATCGCAAACGCGGTCACTGCAGGCCAGGCGTTGGGAACGATGACGCGGGCGACGATACCGAGTTCCGACATGCCGTCGAGCCGGGCGGCATGGATGAGATCATCCGGCATGGCGCGAAAGAACTGCAGAAACATGAAGATCGCGAAAACCGAAATCGTAAAGGGCGCGACAAGGGCGGCATAGCTGTTGAGCAGCGAAGCGCGGTCGAAGGCCACATAAAGCGGCAAGGCAGTTGCGTGAATCGGCACCAGAAGGCCGAGCATGACCAAGACCATCATCATGCGTGCGGCGCGGAAGCGCAGCTTCGCCATAGCATAGGCGCAGGGGATCGCGACGAGCACCTGGAAGAAGAAGATCAGCCCGCAGACGACGACCCCGTTCCACAGCAGCCTTCCCATCGGCACGCGGCTCAGCGCCTTGGTGAAGTTCTCCACATAGGTGAAGTGCTCGGGGATCAGCGACAGAGATGAGGTGAAAATATCGCTCTGCGCCTTGCCGGCGGTCGAGATCATGAAGACGTAGGGTGCCAAAAACACAATGGCGCCAAGGCAAAGCAGTGCCAGACGGATAAGTCTGACGAGGGGAAAGGCGCTCGTCGTCATGTGTAGTGGACCCGGCGATCAAGAAGGCGGTACTGCAGGAACATCAGCACGACGAGGATTGCGAGAAAGACGACCGTCATCGCCGAAGCATAGCCGACGCGCAGGTAGACGAAGCCTTCCTGGTAGATGGTGAAGAGCAGCACTTCCGAGGCTTTGTTCGGACCACCTTCGGTCAGCGTCTTGACCGTCTCGAAGACCTTAACGGCGTTGGTGATGCTGATGGTGATGACAAAGAGCGTCGTCGGGCCGAGCATCGGCCAGGTGACTAGAAAGAAGCGATCGACTGCGGATCTGGCGCCGTCCACCTCGGCTGCGGCATAAAGCTCACGCGGGATCGCCGTCAGGCCAGCCAGGAAGAGCACCATATTGAAGCCCGCCGATTGCCAGACGCCGATGATCGACAAGCTGTAAAGCACCGTGCCGGAGCTGCCGAGCCAGTTCGGGCCGGAAAGGCCGACAAGCGAAAGCAGGGCGTTGAGCGGGCCGATGGTCGGATGGAACATATACTGCCAGACGGTCGCCATGGCGACGATCAGCGAGGCGACAGGCAGGAAGTACGCGGTGCGAAAGAAACTCCGCGCCGTGGTCTCGCTTTCGATCAGCATGGCAATGCCGAGCCCGAGGCAGATCGAGACCGGCGCGACAATTGCCGCATAGACCGCCGTGTTCCACAGCGACCTGCGAAAGGTGCGATCGGTGATCAGGTCAGCGTAGTTTTCCAAGCCGACGAAACGGAACGTGCCATAGCCGAGCTCGAAATCGGTGAAACCGAGGATGATGACGGCAACGACCGGCAGGAGCACGAAGAGGAAAAGCAACACGATCGCCGGCAGCGCCAGCATCCAGGCAATGCGGGCTTCGCTCAGCCGATGCGCTGCGGCCGGATCTCGCGGCATGGCCATGGAGGTGACGCTAGCCATGCGCCTTCTCCAACTTGGCATCGGCAGCAGCAACGACATTGCGCAGGCGCGAGCCGTCTTCGGCAAAGACCATGGCCCGTTCAGATGAGAGCTGAAGGCTGACAGGGACGCCGGCTGAAAGACCGGCGGCCCGCGCAGGCGAAAGCTTGACGATCATTGTCTCGCCGATCGCATCCAGCCGGCAATAGATGATGACCTCTGATCCCAGGAACTCGATCCGCTCGATGCATGCGGCAAGCCCGTCATGCCTGCTCTCGGCAAGGTGAACGAATTCTGGGCGAATGGCGACGGTGACCGGAGCTTTCGACTGCACCATGGTCTTAAGCGCCAGGCGGATCCCGCCAAACGCCACGATACCGCCTTCAGCAACCGCCGGCAGCAGGTTGATGCGCGGCTGGCCTATGAAGCGGGCAACCTCGATATGCGCTGGGTCATCATAGATTGCTTGCGGCGTCGCGAGCTGCAAAAGATTGCCGCCGATCATCACGGCGAGCCGGTCCGCCATTGAAAGAGCCTCCGCCTGATCGTGCGTGACATAGACGGTGGGTACGCCGGCGCGGCGATGCAGCTCGACGATTTCGCCGCGCGCATGGACGCGCAAGTTCGCATCAAGATTGGAAAGCGGCTCGTCCATCAGGAAAACGCTTGGTTGGCGTACCATGGCGCGGGCAAGCGCCACGCGCTGACGCTGGCCGCCGGACATCTGGCCAGGCTTGCGGTCCAGCAAATGGTCGATCTTCAACGATTTCGCCATCTCCCTGACGTCGCGCTCAATGCTTGCACGGATCGTGCGCTGGCCGGGCGTCAGCGGCCCCATAAATGGCAGGCGCTGCATTCTTGAGAGCCGGCGCATTGCAAGCGGCACGGAGATGTTTTGCGATGCCGTCAGATGCGGGTAGAGCGCGTAGGATTGAAAGACCATCGCGATATTGCGATCGGCCGCTGCCATCGCCGACACGTCGCGCCCGCCGATCACAATTTCGCCCTCGTCGGCCTGGTCGAGGCCGGCAAGGATACGCAATAGGGTGCTCTTGCCGCAACCGGAAGGACCGACAAGTGCGATGAACTCGCCGGGCTGCGCATCGAGGCTGACGCCTTTGAGGATTTTGCTGCCGCCGAAGGACTTCGTGATGCCGCGAAGCGAAAGCGCGCTCATTCGGCCGGCTCCTGCGTCTTTGCCGCATGCGGATAGACCTCGTGCACGACGTCGTCGAGAACATGCGAGGTCATGCCGGGAACCGCGACGGTGTGGCTTTCGGCATCATCGCCGAACTCGTGGACAACAGCACCGATCAGGCGCTTTCCCGGCATCTCACGCTCCATCTTGTCGATGATGAAGGCGGCCGACGGTCCCCATGTCAGCGCTGTCTGTTCGAAGCGTCCCTGCCAGGCCCAATGCAGATGGCCGCTGGCAAAGAGCGCGACGTCATGTGCGGCGATCAGATCATAAAGCCGGCGGCGCTGGGACGGCCTGACGCTCCAGTAACCGGTATCGCCTTCATGCGGCTCGTCGACGAAAAGCGGCTTGTGCGCAAAAAGCGCGACGCGCCGGCCGCCCCGGTCTTCCAAAGCCTTCCGGAGCCATTCGAACTGCGTTTCCTCCTCGTCATCCTCATGGCCGAGCAGCAGCGAATTAAGACCGACGAAGCGCCAGGAGCCTGCGTCCTCCAGCCATCGGTCCTCGCCGGCCAGCCGCCGCCAGCGCTGAAGCCGCTCAGTATTGACCGGCTGACGCGAGCCTGGGAGATCGCCGACATCGTGGTTTCCCGGAACGATAAGCATCGGGATGGAAGCCTGGCGCATGAGGCCCATCGAAAAGATGATGTCCTCGTCCAGATCCGCGCCGTCGACGCTGAGATCGCCGGTATGGATGATCAGATCGGCACCGGTTTTTTCGATCCATGTCAAAAGCGGCGCCCAATTGCCGTTGAAATGCGGCTTGTTCGGGCTGAAATGCGTATCGGTGATCTGAATGATTTTCATGGACGCGCCTCCGGGTGAGGGAAGCGTCAAACGTCCTTTTAGGCGAGCGGCGCTTCTTGGCGACCTCTCTAGAAGGCTCCCATGTCAAATAGGCAGCTGCGGTTTTCAGCTGTTTTTCAATTTTGTCATCAATCCGTCATGAAGCATCGTGTCGTCGCAGGATCGGAGGAGAGACCTCGCAGACCCCGCACTGTTTCTGGCCCGTCCCGCATCGACCTATTGCGGTGTCGTCTGCGACCGCCTCGTCCTTACGGTGACGGTAAAGGCCGCCGTAAACAGGATGGAGAGCATCAACACAATGGTCGGCGCAGGTGCGCTATCAATGAAAAACGACAGATAGATTCCAGCACCTGAAGCGATTAACGCAATGACCACCGACAGGATGAGCATCCTGCTGAAGCTGCGCGTCAGCAGGAAGGCAATAGCGCCCGGTGCAATGAGCATCGCGATGGCGAGAATAATTCCGACCGCCTTCAACGCGCCGACAACAGTCAGCGAAATCAGGCAGAGCAAGCCGTAGTGCAACAGATTGACCCGAAGGCCGACCGCCCTCGCCTGGGCCGGATCGAAGGCATGCAGCAGGAAATCCTTCCACTTGATACCGATGATGCCCGCAGTCATTGCCGCAATGACGGCCGCCTCGGCAATGTCGCGCCAGCCAACGCCCAGCATGTCCCCGAACAATATGTGATCGAGATGCACCTCGGACTGGATTTTGACGTAGAGCACCAGGCCGAAGCCGAACATGCCGGAAAACACGATGCCCATCACCGTATCCTGCTTGATGCGGCTGTTGTCTTTCAAAAAGCCAGTGGCAACCGCACACAACATGCCGGTGACGAAGGCGCCGACCGCAAAAGGGATGCCGACGATATACGCAATGACCACGCCGGGAAAAACCGCATGGGAGATGGCATCGCCCAGCAACGACCAGCCCTTGACCACGAGAAAGCAGGAAAGCAGCGCCGTCGGCACGGCCACAAACATCGAGATGACCAGCGCATTGACCATAAAGCCGAACTGGAAGGGCGAAGCCAGCGTCTCAAGGATATTCATCGATGGGCCTCGTGAACTTCGGCCGCCTTGCGACGCGCCGCCAGCATTCCATGTTTGGGCGCAAGGAAGAAGGCGACCAGGAAGAGGAGGGTCTGCAGCACGACGATGATGCCGCCAGTTGCGCCGTCCAGGAAATAACTCGCATAGGCACCGACGAAACTGGTCGCCGCGCCAATGACGACGGCGATCGCAAGCAGCCGGGGAAATCGGTCCGTCAGCAGATAGGCAGTAGCGCCCGGGGTCACCACCATACAGATGACGAGGAAGGCACCTACCGTCTGGAGGGCGGCGACCGTCGATGCCGAAAGCAGCGTGAAAAACATGATCTTGAGCGCAGTGGGATTGAGACCGATCGACCGTGCATGGGTCTCGTCGAAGAAGGTGACCATGAGATCCTTCCATTTGACGAGAAGGATGGCGAGCGAGACAAAACCGATGACGGCGAGCTGGAGAGTGTCCTCCGGCGTGATGGCGAGAATGTTGCCGAGCACGATGGTCTGGACGTTCACCGAGGTCGGCGACAAGGACACCATGAAGAGGCCGAGCCCGAAAAAGGAGGAGAAGATCAGGCCGATAATGGCGTCCTCTTTCAGCCTCGTGCGCTGGTTGAGGAAGAGCATCGCGGCAGCAGCAAGGCCGCCGGAGAAGAATGCGCCGACCGAAAAGGGCAGGCCCAGCATATAGGCGCCGGCCACCCCGGGGACGATCGAATGGGAAAGCGCATCGCCGATCAGCGACCAGCCCTTGAGCATCAGATAGCAGGATAAAAACGCGCAGACACCGCCGACCAGAGCCGACACCCACATGGCATTGAGCATGTATTCATAGGTGAAAGGCTCAATCAGAAGGGCCATCACCGCGAGCCTCCATTACCCCGTGGCTCGTGTGCGACGAACCGGCCGTCTTGCAGTACGAGCGGGCGTTCGTCGTCGGTCATCACATCGATCGGATGTGACTGGCCATCCTTAGCCTCGGTCAGCATGAAGTGGCGCAGCACGCCGCCAAAGGCCTTTTCAAGATTTGCCTGCGTGAAAGTCTCGGCAGTCGTGCCATGGGCGAGGACTGTGCCTTTGACGAGCACGGTGCGGTCGCAGAATTCAGGCACCGAGCCGAGATTGTGTGTGGAAACCAGCATGACCCGGCCCTCGTCGCGCAACTCGCGAAGCAATGCGATAATCTGGTCCTCGGTCTTGACGTCGACACCGGTGAAGGGCTCATCGAGCAGGATGACGCGGCCGTCCTGGGCAAGCGCTCGAGCCAGGAAAACGCGCTTCTTCTGCCCGCCCGACAGCTCGCCGATCTGACGCGTGCGGAAGTCGCTCATGTTGACGCGTGCGAGTGCCGACGACACAGCAGCGTGATCGGCCGCCTTCGGGATGCGCATCATGCCCATGTGGCCGTAGCGGCCCATCATGACAACGTCCTCGACCAGGACTGGAAAGTCCCAATCGACCTCCTCGCTTTGCGGCACGTAGGCGACGAGGTTCTTGCGGAGCGCCTCACTGACCGACATCCCGAGCACTCTTATGTCGCCCTTGGCAAGACGCACGAATCCCATGATCGACTTGAACAGCGTCGACTTGCCGGAGCCATTGACCCCGACCAGCGCGGTGATCGTGCCCATCGGGACCTGGAAACTCGCATCCCAAAGCCCAGTATGGCCATTGCGATAGGTAACGGTGGCGCTTTTCACCGCAATGCCCGATCCCGCATCGAAAGACGCGGGACGGGCAAGATTGCTGAGCGGCTCATTCATTGCGACAAGCCCTCGACAAGGCCCTTTTCGACGGTATCGGAGGTTACGCGGAGCAGATCGATATAGGTCGGCACAGGCCCGTCCTCCTCGCTGAGGGAATCGACATAGAGCACGCCGCCGTAATGTACGCCGGTTTCGCGCGCCACCTGCTTGGCCGGCTTGTCGGACACCGTGCTCTCGCTGAAAACGGCAGCGATCTTGTTATCTTCGACGGCATCGATCACCTTGCGGACCTGTTGTGGTGTTCCCTGCTGGTCGGCATTGATCGGCCAGAGATAGAGTTCCTTCAGGCCAAAGTCACGGGCGAGGTAGGAGAAGGCGCCCTCGCTCGACACCAGCCAGCGCTTGTCCTCGGGAATCTGCGCAAGCTTTTCTCGGATCGGCGTAATGGTCGCCTCGATCTTCTCTTTATAGGCGGCAGCGTTGGCCTCGTAGGCTGCGGCGTTCTTTGGATCGAACTTGACGAAGGCATCGCGGATGTTGTCGACGTAAATCAGAGCGTTCGTCGGCGACATCCAGGCATGCGGGTTGGGCTTGCCGGTATATGGTCCTTCGGAAATGCTCATCGGTTGAACGCCTTCCGAGACGACGACACCCGGAACGTCCCGGAGATTGACGAAAAACCTTTCGAACCAGCGCTCGAGATTAAGGCCGTTCCAGAGGATAAGTTGAGCGCCCTGCGCCCTTTGTATGTCACCGGGTGTCGGCGAATAATTGTGGATTTCCGCACCCGGTTTGGTGATCGATTCCACGATGGCGGCATCGCCCGCCACGTTCTTGGCCATGTCGGCGATGACCGTAAATGTCGTCACCGCCTTGAACTTCTCCTGAGCCGCTGCCGGCATTGCTGCGCCCGACACGATTGCCGCCGCGATCAGTCCGGCCAACAAGTGCCCTACCCGTTTCAACATGCCGTTGCTCCTTGCTGCGAATGATTTGCATATGCAGTCTTATGGAAAGGCCTCCATATTTGCAAGTGCGACTTATTCGCAATTATGAAAGCTTCGTGAAATTTGATCTGCGAGCCTGAAAGGGGCGGCGACATCTACCACGGCGCTGCCACCCGATTATCCGGAAAAATTTCCAACCCTTGCCTGTCGGATTGCACAAGGGCCCTTCGTCTTATCATCAGCATTGGCAAAACGCACGCAATAGAGAGGAAAGACCCATGTTCCGCACGGCCCTAATTACAACAGCCCTGCTTGTCACAAGCTCCCTCCTTGCCGAGGCCCAACCGGCGGGCAACCGCGTTAAGGTCAACGGCATGCAGATTTATTACGAAGTGTCCGGCGATGGCGATCCGTTGGTCGTGCTGCACGGCGCCTATATGAACATCCCCTCCATGGGAACAATTATCCCGAAGCTCGCCAAAACCCATAAGGTCTACGCGATCGAACTCCAGGGGCACGGCCGCACCACCGACATCGACCGGCCGATCACCTATCCCAACCTGGCCGAGGACGTGGCGGCCTTTATGGACGCGGTCGGGCTCAAGAAGGCCGACATATTCGGCTACTCCATGGGTGCGGCCGCCGGGCTGCAAGTTGCCATCCGCCATCCCGAAAAGGTGAACAAGCTGATCGCAGCCTCCGTCGCTTATGATGCTGAAGGCTGGCAGCCGGAGTTCAGGGCCTTCATCCCGCAAATGACGGTGGAAATGTTTGTCGGCATGCCGTTTGCCAAGGACTATCGCAAGCTTGCCGCCAATCCCGACGGTTTTCCCGCCCTGGTCAAGAAGCTGATCGCGCTCGAACACGAGCCGATGGCATGGGAAGCGGACGTCAAGGCGATGAAGACACCGGTGCTGATCATCACTGGCGACGCCGACGTTGCGACCCTCGAACATTCCGTCGCCATGTTCCAGCTGCTTGGCGGCGGCACCATGGGCGACATGGGCAAGCCGCTGCCGGCATCGCGCCTCGCCGTCTTGCCAGCGACGTCACACACGGCTGTCATCAACCAGCCCGAGCTACTGCATGCCTTCATCGAGCCCTTCCTGAAGGGCGAGACGCCGAAGGGCATGTTCGAGTAGCCTGCGCATCGCGCTGCCTTCCTAAGCCCAGGATCTCAGATCAGGAGGCTTGCGCGCTGTAGGCCAGGTTGTCCTCGGGCGTGGTCACTTCCACGGGTCGGCGCGCGAATTCCGAGGCTGGAACGGGTCGTCCCACGTGGAATCCCTGAACATCGTCAATTCGACATTCCCGCATCAGCTCGAGCTGTTCCTCCGTTTCGACGCCTTCTACAAGAATGCGATGCCCACGATTGCGGATGAGCCGGATTATATCGCGCAGCATGGATCTTCCACGCGCAGTATCGCTGTCGTGAAGGAAGGATCGATCAATCTTGACGGTGTCGAAGTCGATCAGGCGAAGCCAGGAGAGACCCGCAAAGCCGGTCCCAAAGTCGTCCAGCCAGATCTTGATGCCAAGCGCTTTCAGGTCGCTAATGCAACGGATGACATCCGAATGCATTTCCAGTTCAAGCCCCTCGGTTATTTCGAACGCGATCCTTGAGCCCATCACGCCAGTTTCGGAAAGGACGGCGGCGACGCAGGAGGCAAAACCAGGTGCTCTCAACTGGATCGGCGAAACATTCACGCTCACCAGTTCGACATGATTTGCAGCCAGCAGTTCCCTGCAAACGGTGCGCAGCGCCCAATAGCCAAGTTCCATTATCGCGCCGGATCGCTCGGCGACCGGAATGAAGAGACTTGGTGCCGCTGCAGTGCCGTCAGGCATGCTCAGTCGCATGAGAGCCTCAACCGCATGCACCTTGCCACTTTCGACCTCTTGAATCGGTTGATAGACAAGGGAGACGAGCTTCTGCGGCACGGCAACCTTCAAAAGCGCGGCTATGTGCGCCGTTTCGTCACCGCTTTGAGGATCATTCGGATCGAAAAGTTCTGCGCAATTGCGGCCATTTGCTTTCGCCGAGTAAAGAGCGCGATCTGCTTCGTTGATGATTTTCTCAAGTTTTGAACCAGATTCTGGTCTTGTGACTGCCGCGCCAACGCTGACCGTCACCACCGGCACCCCGTCGAGACGCTGCCCGTGCGCAATTTTAAGGTCTTCGACGGTTCGACGGAGTTTTTCAGCGAGATCCGCAGCCTCCACGTCGTTGCGCAGGGCAGCGATTACGATGAATTCCTCGCCGCCGTAACGCCCAATCGTCGCCCCGATAGGCGCCACAGCGTCGTCAAGAGCCGTCGCCACAGCAATGAGGCATTTGTCCCCCTCCTGATGGCCATAGAAGTCATTATACTTTTTGAAGAAATCGACATCGATCAGAAACGTGGCAAATTCGATCCCCTGCGTCTGCCATTTCTCCCAAAAGTCACGCAACTGCTGGTCGACGGCCCTTCGATTTTCCAGTCCGGTCAATGGGTCGGTATTCGACAGCCTCAGAAGTGCCTTTCCCCGCTCCGAGGCTTCCTGGTGCTGGAGGTCTGCCTCATGCGCGTTGAGGAAGACGTTGAAGCGTTCCTTGTTAAGCTTCCAGTTCACATAGGACGTGAATGTGAAACACGACAGGTAGAACGTCACGAAAGCGAGATCGTAGGAAGGCCCGGGACTGAAGACTGCAAGCGATGCAAGGAAAATCGCCAGCACCAGGCTCGATGCGATAACCGACAATGCAAAGCGGAAGCTGAAGAAGAGGTTCGCGCCCATCATGAAGATCGCGCCGAACACCATATAGTAGGACAGACTTTCAACTCTTGTCGTCAACAGCGTCGGAATGACCCATCCCGCATAGCCGAGGACCAAGGCGGCCGCGCATGTCAGATCGAGGTAGTTGGTACGAACGCCTCGCCGAAGTTGAACTTCAAGCACGAGCAGGGCTCCGAGCCCGACGATCACCCGCGCGATCGTGGTGAAGATCGCCACATCCGGAACAAGGAGCAGGTCGGTCACGAAGAACATCAGATAGACCGTGACTGCCAGCCAAAGGCCAGCGCGGGTCGATGCTCTGCGACGCTGATCGCCCTGTTCGAGATAGAGCGCGCGCAGATCGCAGGACTGATGAGCCTGTTGCTGCGCAAAGAGCGTTGTCTCGACTTCTGCCAGCGTGTGCCTCATGCACGGTTCACCCGAACTCATCGAAATTGAAGGGTTTCCGTCCGCTTCCGCGACGTCGAAACAATTTGCGGTCATTGCAGATGGCACAGCCAAGGTTATCGCGATGTTAGATATTGCCGATGAAGTTTTGGTTAAGCCCCAGGCCGGCACAAGGTTGCCGGATCACAATGGGTTACCAATTTTCAGCTATTGCGCCATTTTTTAAACTCTAGCGCGAGGCAATTTCTTTTTCTATAATTAGCTTAGTATTAACGGAAACAACAAAGTGAACCGATTTCAGACAGTTCTCGACGGAGTTAGCCTCGTTACCCCCGATCTCATCGCGGGAAGTTCAAAATTATCAGACAGCGGGTATCTGCAAGAACGCTTCATTGAAGGGCGTGCAGAACTGGCCATTTTGCTCGCCTTAAGCGAGCAACAATTCCAGAACCGCTTGCCACCGGAAGAAATCGTCCGCGATCTGACGACGCGGCTGAGTGCCCTGAGGCAAAAGCTGCCCTCCTCCGTCTGGCAGCGCCTCACGCCGATTGCGCGCGAACATCCCGTCGCGGCCTATCTTCTTGAAGATCCCCTGACCCGCTGGTCCTTCGAAAAACCTCGCGGCTACTCGGGCGACGCGCAACTTCTCGACTTCATTTACGAGCATCCGAGCATGAACCCGGCAATCGAGCAGGCTTCGGCTCTCGGACGGGATCTTTATGCATACACAAAGCAAGCTTCGTCATCTGTCGCTGTTCGCGAAAGGCGGAACCTTCTGACCGCAAAGGTGGACGCCATCGCGTCTGATCGGCCGGGCGACACCGAGATCCTGACGATCGCCGCTGGACATCTGAGGGAAGCGGACCAGTCGCAAGCGTTGCAGGACGGCGCGATCAGTCGCTGGGTGGCGCTCGACCAAGACCCGCTCAGTGTCGGGTCGGTGGCGCGCGACTTTGCCGGAAGTCCGGTCGAGGCCATCAACGGCTCCGTCCGCACGCTCTTGTCACGTTCTCAGCAACTGGGCCGTTTTGACTTTATCTACGCGGCCGGCCTCTACGACTACCTTGCGCACAATGTGGCGGTGAAGCTTACCGAACGTTGCCTGCAGATGCTCAAGCCCGGCGGTCAATTTCTGTTCGCCAACTTCGCGCGCGACATACACGTCGAGGGATATATGGAAACGTTCATGAACTGGGCCCTTCTATGGCGCTCTGAATCGGAGATGTGGTCGATTATAGGGGGCCTTCCAAATCAGGATCGGTTTGAAGCAAAGGTGGAGTTCGGCGAAAACAGGAACGTCCTCTACGCGACCCTCAAGACCTGAAGATCGACGCTGACGCGGGCGGCCCGAGACATAGGTCGCCTCGACCGGCTCTTGCCGGAGCGGCGGTCGTGACGAGGCAGCAGCAGCGCCGCGCCTTTGCGCGGCGCTTGAATTATCTCTGCGGGTTCAAACCGCCAGGACTGCGGCGCAATCGCCAGGTTTTATCAATCCCGGAAAATGCCGTGCAGCCAGGATGCCTGTCATTCTTGAACGGAGCTCGACGGGAAGACCGCCGGTTCTTCCGACCGGATGGATGCGAGCCACAACCTCACCCTTTTTCACGGCCGCGCCGAGGTCGACTGCAAATTCGACGAGCCCGGCTTCCTCTGCGAAGAGAAAGCAGTCTCCATCCGGCATGTCGAGCCATTGGGTGGGCTGCTCTTCGACAATGCCCTCAACGATGCCGGCATGCACGAGAACGTTCATCACCCCGCGTTTGGCAATAGCCGCGCTTTTCGCCGTCGCCGTTCCGCCGCCCCCGAGCTCGGTGGTGACGAAGATCTTGCCCATCTCCTCGGCGGCCGTGTCGTACATGCCCACGGCGTCGATCTCCAGCATTTTCATCGAGTAGGGCGCGCCGAACGCCTGAACGAACTCGAATCCCTTTGCCTCCTGTTTCTTGTCTGGAAGAATGTGGGCGGCGCAGAAGGGCAGAAAATCGAGTGTCCTGCCGCCCGAATGGAAGTCGAGCACGATATCGGCAAGCGGCAGAAGGACCCGCTGGAAATAATCGGCGATCTTCTGTGTGACCGTGCCGTCCGGCCTGCCCGGAAAGCTGCGGTTCATATTGCCCTTGTCGATCGGCGAGGTTCTGGTCTGCGACAGGAACGCCGGGTAGTTCATGGCGGGCACGATGATGACGCGGCCCTTGACGTCTTCTGCCCCAAGCGTGCGGGCAAGATCGAAGAGTGCGATCGGCCCTTCATATTCATCGCCGTGATTGCCGCCTGTCAAAAGAGCAGTCGGGCCTCGGCCGTTTCGTATGACGGTGATCGGGATCATGACCGATCCCCATGCGGAATCATCGCGGCTGTAGGGCAGCCGCAAGAAACCGTGCTGAACGCCGTCCGCCTCGAAATCGACGGTCGCACTCATCGGCGATGGGCGCATTATTGTATCGCTCCTCATCCCATCAGTCCTTGACCATCAACTTTCGCGGCACATTGGCGAGGCATTCGACGCCAGTCTTCGTGATCAGAATGCTTTCGGTCGTCTCGAAGCCCATGTCTTCGAGCCAGAGACCTGTCATGAAATGGAAGGTCATGCCGGGTTTCAATTCCGTCTTGTCGCCGGGACGCAGGCTCATGGTCCGCTCGCCCCAATCCGGCGGATAGGAAAGCCCGATCGGATAACCGGTGCGATTGTCCTTCACGATCCCGTATTTTTTCAGGACCGCAAAGAAGGCATTGGCGATGTCCTCACAGGTATTGCCGGGCTTTGCGACGGCAAGGCCGGCTTCCATGCCTTCGAGCGTTGCCTTTTCCGCATCGAGAAAAGCCTGCGTCGGCTTGCCGAGGAAAACGGTGCGCGAAAGCGGCAGATGGTAGCGATTATAGCAGCCGGCGATCTCGAAGAAGGTTCCCTCGCCCCGTTTCAACGGCCGGTCATCCCAGGTGAGATGCGGGGCAGAGGCCTCCACGCCTGACGGCAGCAAAGGCACGATGGCCGGGTAATCCCCACCGATCCCGTCGACGCCTCTTGTCCCAGCATCATAGATCTCCGCGACGAGATCGCATTTGCGCATGCCGACTTCGATCTTGTCGAAGATGCGCTGATGCATGGCTTCGACAATGCGGGCGGCATTGCGCATATATTTGACTTCCGTCTCGCTCTTGACTGCGCGCTGCCAGTTGACGAGCGCCGTCGCGTCGACGAAACGGGCATTCGGCAGATGCTTCTGGAGCGAAGCGAAGGCTGCCGCCGAAAACCAGTAATTGTCCATCTCGACGCCGATCGAACTTCTATTGAGGCCGCGGTCCGTCAAAATGCCGGAGAGGTAATCCATCGGGTGCCGCTCGGTCGACTGCACGTAGTGATCGGGATAGCCGATGATGTTTTCGTGTTTCAGGTAGGCGGTGAGCTTTGCGCCATTGGCGTCCTGCCCGCGACCGAACCAGATCGGTTCGCCGGACGGCGGCACGATCACGGCCTGATGCACATAGAAGGACCAGCCGTCGTAGCCTGTCAGCCAGGCCATGTTCGATGGATCGCTGACGATCAACAATTCGATGCCCTTGGCTTCCATCGCCTTTCGGGTCTTGTCGAGGCGGGCGCCGTATTCCTCGCGCGAAAATTTCAGTTTAGGCTCACTCATGGTCTCTTCTCCCTTGTCCGGTGCCGCACCGGTCAGCTTTCGAATATGGTTCCGGCGTTGGCGGCGTTGGCTCGCGCAAAGGCAAGCGTGGCGATGGCAGTGTCCTGTATGCCGGTGCCGGTCAGGTCCGCGATCGTGATTTGCGTGGCGTGCGAACGGCCCCGGCTTTGACCGGCTACGATCTGTCCGAGTTCCGGAAATGCCGCGTCGGCGGCAACCGTGCCTGTTGCGATCGCGTGGTGAAGTTCGCCCAGCCTGCGCGTCTGCTTCAGGCTGTCGGCGACATAGAGCGAGGCTTTGGCGATTGCGACGGGGTCAATCTCGTTCTTGTGTTCCGCATCAGAACCCATGGCCGTCACATGCTGGCCGGCCTCCAACCATTCGGCCTTCAGGATCGGCGTTTGCGAAGGCGTGGTCGTGACGATGACGTCGGCCCCAGCGACCGCATTCTTCGGGTCCGCCACCGCGGTGACGGCCAACCCAAGCGCCTTGGCGAGCTGCGCGGCAACGTCCTGCGCCTTGGCAAAATCGCGCGCCCAGATCCGCGCCTCGCGGATCGGCCGTACGAGCATCAGCGCCTCAAGCTGCAATTTCGCCTGCATACCCGCCCCGAAGATCGCCGCGACCTTCGAAGTCTCGCGCGACAGATGCTTTGCCGCGACGGCTCCCGCAGCCGCGGTTCTGACGTCGGTCAGGTAGCCGTTGTCGAGGAGCAGCGCTTGAACAAGGCCGGTTTTGCTGGAAAGCAGCACCATCATCCCGTTCGTGCTCGCAAGCCCGATTTTGGGATTGTCGAAGAAACCGGGACTGATCTTGATGGCGAAGCTTTCGATGCCTGGGACATAGGCCGTCTTCACATCGACTTCGCCACGATGTTCCGGAACGTCGAGCCTCAGGATCGGTGGCATGGAGACGGCTTTCGTCGCCAGCGCTTTAAAGGCGTCTTCGACGCAGCCGACGGCATCACGATCGAGGCCGATGACCTTGCGGAGATCTGCTTCCGTCAGAATGACCATGGAGCTCATGCCACATCCTTTCTGATAGGCGCGGTCGCGCCGTTGATCACACTTCGATGCTGCTCCATGTCGACATTGCGCCCTGACAGGATCGCAACCACCGGCCCGGTGATCTCGATCTTGCCGGCAAGCAGCGCCGCAATCCCGACAGCACCCGCTCCCTCGATCACCTCGCTTTCCGCGCAATAGGCATGACGCATGCCCGCGGCGATCTCCGGCTCGCTCAGAAGAACGACGTCAGCGAGCAGGTCGCGGCACATCGCGAAAGTGAGCTGGTTATGAAGGCCGATGCCGCCACCCAGGGAATCGGCAAAGCTCTCCTCTTCCTGGACCTCCACCGGGCGCCCTGCCTCAAGGCTTGCCTTCATGGCCGCACCCCGCTCCATGGTGAGGCCGATGATGCGAACGTCCGGATTGATCGCTTTCAGCGCGGCTGCGACACCAGACGCGAGACCGCCGCCCGACAGCGGCACGAGGACCGTTGCGGCCTCGGGGCAATCCTTGAAGATTTCCAGCCCGAGTGACCCCTGCCCGGCAATCACCCTGGCGTCATCAAAGGGTGGGACCGCGATCAGCCCGTCGTCTTGTACAAGACGGTCGACCTCCAACTGGGCGTCGTCCTGCGAGCGCCCGATGATGCGAACATTTGCGCCGAGCCGGCGGATCTCGGCCACTTTGTTTTCGGGAACCAGCCGCGACATACAGATCGTCGCCGTAGAACTCGCCGCCTTCGCGGCATGGGCAAGCGCGCGCCCGTGATTGCCGGTCGAGGCGGCAACGACGCCGCGCGCCTTTTCCTCTGCCTGAAGCGAGAGCACGGCATTGGTGGCGCCGCGCAGCTTGAAGCTGCCGGTAATCTGCTGGTGTTCGAGCTTCAGGTAGACGGCTGTGCCCACGCGCTCGCTGAGCGCGTCCGACCTTATGATCGGGGTTTTGCGGACCCGGCTGGAGATGCGCTCGGACGCAAGAATGATGTCCCGGAGGCTGACTGGCGAAGAAGTGGTCATGAGATCAATTTTCCGGATAAGGCATCGTCATGAGACGGGCGACTTCCGGCCGCGCCTGATCCTCGCCGCAAAGCCTCAGGCAGGCCCAGGCAGTCGCCAGATTGCTGCTGACCACCGGCTTGCCGATCTTCTGTTCGACCCTGCCTGCGACCTGGGCGGCCCGCAGCGCCGTACAGGAGATGAAGAGGGCATCGGAGCCTGGCGCAGTGGCGTCAAGCGCAAGCGCTGCGATCTCGTCCGGCGCAATCCGCGCCATCTCGCGGTCGTCGGTGAGCCCAAGGCAGGTGAATCGGTCTATTTCGAAACCGAGCTTAGCGAAATAATCCGCCATCGGCCTGCTCGTTTCGACGGTGTAGGGCGTCAGGACCGATATTTTTCTTGCGCCGAAGGCGCGCAGCGCGTCGACCGCAGCCGCCGTTGGCGTGACGACCGGCACGCCGGGCTTTGCAGCGGCAATTGCAGCCTCGACCTTGGCATCCCCGATGACGACCGATGCCGACGTGCATGAATAAATGATCGCATCGAGCGGTTCGCCTGGCAGGATGAGACCTGCTCCTGACGTCAGCGAAGGCTGCATTTTCAGGAGGTTTTCCGGCGTCGTCGGATTGGCATAATGGATGCGGCTCACGTAGACGCCGATGCGATTGCTCGCGACCATTCGCTGGAAGTCGACTTCCGTCGTATGATCGGTTGCAAGGATCACAAGACCCACGCGCTTTTCCAGGGGGCGTTCGTCCAGCCGCGGGCGGCGGCTTGCGGTCAGGATATCGATCGTTGCCGTCATCTCAATCTTCCGTCCGAGCATAGCGCTCTTCGAGCCAGCGCAGCCCGATCACCGAGATCAGGCTGATCGCCAGGAAAAAGATACCGACCAGCGTCATCGGCTCGATATAGCGGTAGTTACTGTTGGCGATGCTCTTGGCCTGGTTCATCAGTTCGAGCACCGTGATTGCCGAAAGCAGCGGCGTCTCCTTGAACATCGCGATGAAATAATTGGCGAGCGCCGGGATCATCGGAGGGATCGCCTGCGGCAGGATGACATGGATCCACGCCTGGCGCGTGGTCAGGTTCGTCGCCTTTGCCGCTTCCCACTGCCCACGCGGCACATTCTCGATGCCGGCCCGGTAGACTTCGGCGGTATAGGTCGCATAGTGCAGGCCGAGGCCGATGACGCCGGCCACGAGTGGCGCAAGTCTGATGCCGATATCCGGCAGCACGTAGAAGATGAAGTAGAGCTGCACCAGGAGCGGCGTGCCGCGGATGAACTCGGAAAAGAAGCCGACGCCGCGCGATAGTGCGGTGATCGGCGAACGCCGCACAAGGGCGATCGCAAGGCCGAGGATGGCTGCAACCACCGCGCCCAGTACCGTTGCAAGGATGGTGATCTTGAAGCCTTCGATGAGCGTCGGCATGATCTGCCAGACGAAATCCCAGTCCCATTCCATCGATCTAGACCCTCATTCCGTCGAGACCGCGCGTCATGTGCCGCTCAAGCCAGCGCATCGCAGTCGAAATTGCCCAGGCCATCAGGAAGTAAAGAACGAGAATGGTCGCAAACGGTATCAGCGTATTGCCCGTCTGTGCCCGCACGACCTGCGCCTGGAAGGTCAGATCCGTCAGCGAGATCAGCGAGACGACGGCGGTGCCTTTCAGAAGTTCGATCGCGTTGTTGCAGAAGGTCGGCAGCATCAAGGGCAGCGCCTGCGGCAGGATGATGTAGCGCATGCGCTGGTAGCGCGACAGGTTGAGCGCGATGCAGGCTTCGGTCTGTTCGCGCCCGATCGCCTTGACGGCACCGCGAACGACTTCTGCCGCATAGGCGCCGACATTCAGTCCGAGAGCAAGAACGCCTGCCTGGAGCGGCGTCAGCGTGAGCCCGGCAAAGGGCAGCACGAAATAGACCCAGAAGAGCTGCACGAAGATCGAGGTGCCGCGAAAGAACTCGATATAGGCTGTTGCAAGCGCCCGCACGGCGAAGAAGCGGGAAAGCCGCGCAAGCCCGGCCACGAATGCCATGACAAGCGCCAATGCCGATCCCATGAGCGTGAGCTTAATGGTGACGAGCGCACCTTCCAGGATCAATGTGAGGTAGCCGGACCATACCGACATCTGGACGGGTCCCTTTCAGGAGATTGAGAAACCGGCTCCGCTCATTGGCGGAGCCGGACGTCGGCAGGCTTACTTTGCCGCGCAGAGCTTTTCGCGGCTGGTCGACATTGCGGCCGCGGCCGAGAAGCCGTAGGGCTCGACGATCTTTGCGAACTCGCCGGATTCCTTCATCTTCTTGAGCTCGACGTCATAGGCGTCGCGAAGCGCAACGTCCTGCTTGCGGAAGGCCGCACCATCGCAATAGACGGGAGCGCCCACGACCGGTGCGACCGTCTCAAGGTTCGCGTCATTGGCCTTGGCCATCAGATCATGGATCGACAAAACCGGCAGGGAGTAAGCGTCGATGCGGCCATCCTGAAGCATCTTGATGCCGCTCTGGCCGTCCGGAACGACGATGACGCGATCGCGCGGCACGCCCGCCTCAAGCGCGAGTTTTTCTTCCGTGCCGCCGCCGGGTGCGCCGATCTTGGCATCCGCATTGTCGGCGATATCCTTATAGCTCTTGAGCTTCAGCGGGTTGCCCTTCTTGACGGCGAAGGCTTCCGCGTCGCAGAGCATCGGCTCCGAATAGGCGACAGCAGCACAACGCTCGGGCTTCATGAAGAGGCCGGCGGTGATCGCATCGTGGCGGCCGGCCTGCAGACCCGGGATCATCGCGCCATATTCGGAAATCGAGGCGACAACTTCCTTGACGCCGAGGCGCTCGAAGATAACCCGTGCAACGTCGGGGGCAGCGCCCGACACCTTTCCGTCCGCACCGACCGACGTGAAGGGCGGCTCGTTTGCGATGGCGATGCGGGCAAAGCCCTGCTCCTTGAGCTGTTCGACATCGACGGCCTGTGCTGGCGCAATCGCTGTCGAAAGAAGTGCGGACAACGCGGCTGCACTTAGAAGAATTGTCTTTTTCATGTTCCCTGCTCCTGGTTTTCCTTGGATTATTGCTTGAGGCTGCATAGCGGTCAGATGCGATGTCCGGCCGCGATGATCTTGCGCAGGAAGGTTTGCGTCCGCTCCTGCGTCGGATTGCGGAAAATGTCGTTCGGACTGCCTTCCTCGACGATCTTGCCGCGGTCGAAGAAGAGCACGCGATCAGCAAAATCGTGGGCGAAGCCCATTTCGTGCGTGACGAGAAGCATCGTCATGTCGGTTTCCGACGCGAGGTGCTTCATGACGCTCAAGACTTCCTCGACGAGTTCGGGATCAAGCGCCGAGGTCACCTCGTCGAAGAGCATGATCTTCGGTGACAGCGCAAGCGCTCTGGCGATTGCGACACGCTGCTTCTGACCGCCGGACAATTGGGCAGGAACGCTCTTGGCCTTGTCAGCCATGCCGACCATCTCGAGGAGTTCCATCGCACGCTTTTGCGCATCGGCGCGCTTGATGCCTTTCGTCAGCATCGGCGCAAGCGTCACGTTGTCGAGGACACATTTGTGGGGAAACAGATTGAAGTGCTGGAAGACCATGCCGATCTTTTCACGCATGCGATGCAAATGGCGCTCGTCTGCCGGGACAAGCTCGTTGCCGCGCGGCATGTGATAGAGCTGCTCTCCGTCGACCTCGATATGACCGCCGCTGATCGGTTCAAGCGTCATCAGGATGCGAAGGATGGTCGTCTTTCCCGATCCGGACGGCCCGATGAGCGCCAGCTTCTCGCCCGGCATGACATTCATCGACAAACCGTCGAGCACGGTCAGTGGACCGTACTTCTTGACGATGTTGTCGATGCGGATGATCGGCGCCGTCATTCATCTCTCCCTGTTGAGACAGGCAATGCACTAACGATGACGGCCGATCCAAATCATGTCAATTCGCAAAATAATATCATGACAATTATTCTGGTGCTGCTCATTTCGCAGGCAGCAGCGTCATATCGCAAGCAGCAGCGCCTCGGGATTTCCTTGCGCCAGCGATGCGACAATCCCAAGGCCGGTTCGCAATTCGTTTTCCGTGGTCGAGCCGAGCGAGATGCGCACGGCGGGCGTCCACCCCTGGTCGGCGGTCCTGAAAGAGGTGCCGGGCGCAATCGCAACGCCACGCAGGCGGGCCTGCGACACGAAGGAATCCTCCTGGTGGCCGCCCGAAAGCGGCAGCCAGACGTGCAGGCTTTGGGGATGGGCGCGATAGGCAAGGCCCGTCAGCGTCTCTGCGGCGATCGCATGCCGGCGCTTCAGCGCCTCGCGCTGCCACCTGACAAGTTCCAGAGCCGTGCCGTCGCTTACCCAGCGGGTGGCGATCTCGGCAATCGCCGGCGTCGCCATCCAGCTCGAAACGAGATGGCGGTTGGCAACGGCGGCGACGTAGCGGTCGGGGGCTGCGAGATAACCGATGCGCAAGCCCGGTACGGTGATCTTCGTGAAGCTTGTGACATAGAGCGTGCGCTCCGGCGCGAAAGCGGCAATCGGCGGCGCGCGGTCCTCCACGAGCGGGCCCAGGATGTCGTTTTCGATGATCGCGATATCGTGGCGCGCAGCGACATCGGCAAGCTGCTGCCGGCGCTTGGCGCTCATCAGCGCCGCCATCGGGTTGATGACGGACGGCTGCAGAAAGACCGCCCGGATCGGCCCCTTGCGGCAAGCCTCGTCGAGCGCTTCGGGGATCATGCCCTCCTCGTCGATCGCCAAACCCTCCAGGTGAAGGCCGAGATAGGTGGACAGCGGCACGAGCGTATGGTGGCTGATTGCTTCGGTCGCAACGGTGGAGCCAGGCGGGGCAACGCTCATCAGCGCGACGGTCATGCCGGAGGTCGCACCATTCGTAAGGCAGATATTCAGCGGAGAGACGTCCAGGCCGCAGCGCGACAGCCAGTCCGCCGCAATGGCGCGGTGACGCGGAAAGACCATGTTCGGTCTGAAAGACAGCGCCGAACTTGATGGAAGATTCTCCGAAAGCCACGCAAACGCCTGGCGCATTTTTTCAAGATGGACCTGCTCGCAGACCGGCTTGAGGATCGAAAGGTCGATCACCTCGCCGAGTCGCTCGGGCAGGTAGGGCGGTTCGGGCTCGCGCGGCTGCGTCTGCACGAAGCTGCCGCGGCCGATCTCCCCCGATATTAAGCCGCGGCGGATCAATTCGTCGTAGGCCCGGCTCACCGTCTGCACGGAAAGCTGCAGGCCATCGGCCATCTTTCGGTGCGGCGGCAGCCGGTCGCCGTCCGAAAGCTTTCCGTCGGCAATCGCACGGGCGATCTGCTCGGCAAGAGAAAGATAGGCCGGCCGGCGAAGCTGGGAGGGATCGGGGCGCCAATTTGTCATGATTTAAACACTGGTGAAAATCAGTTCAATTGACAATGGCAAAATGCGCTCCCATTGTCTTTTCCTCATCTTTGGAATGATTTGCGCAGCCGGGAATGCCATGAAACTCGACGCCATCGATCTGCGTATCCTCGACGCCATTCAGCGCGACGGACGCATCACCAAGCTGGCGCTTGCCGAAAAGGCCGGCCTCTCGCCGACACCTTGCTGGATGCGGCTTCGAAAGCTGGAAAAGGCAGGCATCGTTACCGGCTACCATGCGCGCGTCGCGCTTCGCCGGATCGCCCCGGTTGCCAGCGTCATGGTGGAAGTGACGCTCGCCAATCATCGCCACAGCGACTTCGAGCGCTTCGAACGCGTGATTGCGACTATTCCGGAAGTCATCGGCTGCTGGTCTGTCGGCGGCGGGATCGACTATTTCTTGAAGATTGCAGCGCCCGATATAGACGCCTACCAGCGGCTGATCGATGACCTGCTTGACCGTGAACTCGGCATCGAGCGCTATTTTACCTATATTGTCACGAAGACGGTCAAGGACGAGACGGTCCTTCCCGTTGGCTCTTTGATTGGTCGACCGTGAACAATCTTCGATAGTCGGCCATCCGTATCGGCTGCATGTGAGCGCGTATCGGCAGCTCAGCCCTCAGCCAGATCCGCTCGGATCGGAAGCGTCCTCGATCACCTGCGATACGATAAAGCCGCCAAACGGGTTGGCGCCTCATGCCTGGTAATCGGTCGACGCTAGCGAGCACTTGTCCTTGAGCCACGGGTGAAGGGATCGAGGCGATGGAACCCTAAGCCTTTGTAGGTGTTAAGAACGGACAAGCAACTGATTGCTCAACTCAAACAGGGGATTTCCATGAATAATCTCATTTGGCTTGTCGGCGCTGTCGTCATCATAATCGCGATTTTGAGTTTCTTCGGCCTTCGCTGAATCGCAAAGCCTCGGGAACATGCGGCGGCTCAACCACGCCATCTCGGGCATGCGGCAGCCTGCCGCACCGGCATAGTGGGCTGCCGGTGCTCATCTATATGGTGTAGGCGAAGGGTTCTTTCAGCCCACGGCGTCTGGACTGGCAACCCGGCATCGCTCGTTCGTTCGCTCGAATTCAGCCCCAAAAAAGGCAAGGCTGCCGGCGGCGGCCTTTGAAATGGCGGCCCTCTTGATCGCGGTTCTCCCTTGAAGTGGCTTGTATCGGCCCTTCAGGCCACCTTAGCGGATGGCGCTGCGCCATCTCGGATTGTCATGCGCAAACTGGCGCATAGACAGATCAGCCGCGGCACGCCAAAGCCTTAGTCAATCTCTCTCTTCTGGCCATCGGCAATGGACAATTTCTCGCCTCCGCCTGTGGGAGACTTGGCCGTCGGCAATGAGGAGACAGATCATGACCGCGGTTTTTGCCCGCCCCGATTTCCACACTGCGCTTTCACGCCTCAAGGACAGGCATCTGCTGCGTGATCTCGCCTATATCGGCGGACGCTGGTCGGCGGGCGACGCCGGCAAAAGCTTCGAAGTTACCGATCCTGCTTCCCGAGCAACCGTTGCCTGGGTGGCAAGCCTTGGCGCGGACGAGACGGCAACGGCGATCGACGCGGCAGCTGGGGCAATGCCGGCCTGGCGCGCCATGCTGCCGCAGCACCGGGCTAAAATCCTGCGCAACTGGTTCGATCTGATCCTGGCATCAAAGGAAGATCTCGCCTTGATCATGACGCTCGAGCAGGGCAAGCCGCTTTCGGAATCCTTGGGCGAGATCGATTATGCCGCCTCTTTCGTCGAATGGTACGGAGAGGAAGGCAAGCGGCTGAATGCCGAAAACGTCACCAGCCACCTTTTGGATGCTGAGATGATCGTCCGCCGCGAGGCGCTCGGTGTCGTCGGTATCGTCACGCCGTGGAACTTTCCGTCGGCCATGATCACGCGCAAGGCTGCGGCAGCACTTGCTGCAGGCTGCACCGTCGTTGCCCATCCTTCATCCGAGACCCCGCTTTCGGCACTTGCACTTGCCGAGCTCGGCGAGCGCGCCGGGATTCCGGCGGGCGTATTCAATGTTGTCACCGGTGATGCGGCAACCATCGTCGGGCGCATGTGCGAGGACGAGCGCATCAGGGCAATGAGCTTCACCGGCTCGACCGGGATCGGCAAGCTCATTGCCGCTCAATGCGCGTCAAGCATGAAAAGACTGGTGATGGAGCTTGGCGGACATGCACCACTTATCATATTCGACGATGCCGACATCGAGCGTGCGGCCAGAATTGCCATCGACGCCAAGTTCGCCACGTCGGGCCAGGATTGCCTGGCTGCCAACCGCATCTTCGTGCACCGCTCAATCGCCGATCGCTTCGCTGAAGCATTTGCACGCCACATCAAGGCGTTGAAAGTGGCAAACGGCCTTTCGGCGAACGCCGATATCGGCCCGCTGATGCACGAACGTGCGATCGTCAAGGTCGAGGAACAGGTCTCCGATGCCCTGAAGCGCGGAGCCAAGCTGGTCACCGGCGGTAAACGTCACGTCGCCGGCCAACTGTTCTTCGAACCGACGCTGCTGACAGACGTTCCTGCCGATGCTCTCATCATGCGCGAGGAAACGTTTGGTCCCGTGGCAGGCATCAGCGTCTTCGACACGGAAGACGAAGTGATCGCAAAGGCGAACGCCACCGAATACGGTCTCGTCGCCTATGTCGTCACGGAAAATGGCGCCCGGCAGATGCGCCTTGGACGTGCCCTCGAATACGGCATGGTGGCGATCAACCGGGTGAAGATCACCGGCGGTCCCATTCCTTTCGGCGGCTGGAAACAATCCGGACTCGGGCGCGAGGGCTCGAGGCACGGCATCGAAGCTTTCACCGAGCTCAAATATCTCTGCATCGACACGGCCGCCTGAGGCCCTTCCGTTCAACATCAAGGACAATGCCATGCTGGAACGAAGCAACGAACTCAACGCCTGGGACCGGGATCATTTCTTCCATCCCTCCACTCATATGGGCATGCACGCACGTGGCGAGACGCCGACGCGGGTGATCGGCAGCGGTGAAGGCGTCTACATCACCGATACGACCGGCCGCTCCAGTCTCGATGCCTTTGCCGGACTTTACTGCGTCAATGTCGGCTACGGCCGGCATAAAATCGCCGATGCGATCGCTGAACAGGCAAAGAGTCTTGCCTACTATCACGCCTATGTCGGCCATGGCACGGAAGCATCGATCAGGCTGTCGAAGATGATCATCGACCGCGCGCCCGAAGGCATGAGTCGCGTCTACTTCGGCCTTTCCGGGTCCGATGCGAACGAGACGAACATCAAGCTCATCTGGTATTACAACAACATCCTCGGCCGGGCGGACAAGAAGAAGATCATCTCTCGCTGGCGCGGTTATCACGGCTCGGGTGTCATGACAGGCTCGCTAACGGGGCTTGAACTTTTCCACAAGGCATTTGACCTGCCGCGCGCGCCCATTCTCCACACGGAAGCTCCTTATTATTTCCGCCGGCCCGACCGCTCGATGGACGAGGAGCAGTTTTCGCAATTTTGCGCCGACAAGCTGGAGGAAATGATCCTTGCCGAAGGTCCCGAAACAATTGCCGCCTTCATCGGCGAACCAATCCTCGGGACAGGCGGCATCGTTCCGCCTCCCGCCGGATACTGGCAGAAGATCCAGGCCGTGCTGGAAAAGTACGATGTCCTGCTGGTTGCAGATGAGGTGGTGACCGGTTTCGGGCGCTTGGGCACGATGTTCGGCTCGGACCACTACGGCATCAAGCCGGACCTGATCACCATCGCCAAGGGCCTCACCTCGGCCTATGCGCCGCTTTCCGGTACGATCGTTTCCGACAAGGTCTGGCAGGTGCTCGTCCAGGGCTCCGATCAGATGGGGGCGATTGGTCATGGCTGGACCTACGCCGCACATCCGATCTGCGCCGCCGCTGGGATTGCCAACCTGGAACTGATCGATGAGCTTGATCTCGTGAGGAATGCCGGCGAGACCGGCGCCTATTTCCGCTCGGAACTGGCAAAGGCCGTCGGCGGTCACAAGAACGTTGGCGAGGTGCGTGGAGACGGGTTGATGGCGGCCGTTGAGTTTGTTGCAGATCGGGACGATCGCAAATTCTTCGATCCCTCCCAAAAGATCGGGCCGCAGGTGGCCGCTGCACTGCTGGAGCGCGGCGTCATCGGCCGCGCCATGCCGCAGGGCGACATCCTCGGTTTTGCGCCGCCGCTTTGTTTGACCCGGGGCGAGGCCGATACTGTGGTCAAAGCTGCGGCCGCAGCCATCGACAACGTCTTTAAATCCATCGGAAGGAGTGCGAGATGACCGTTGTTCCGAAGACGATGGCAGCCGTACAACTCGTCGGACATGGCGGGCTGGACAAGCTGGTCTATAACGAATCCGCTCCTGTCCCGATGCCGGGCGCAGGCGAAGTGCTCATCAAGGTCACGGCCTGCGGCATGAACAACACCGACGTCTGGGTCCGACAGGGCGCCTACGGCACCGAAGACGACCCGTCGGCCGTCTCCACCTGGCGCAGGAAAGGCAATACGCTGACCTTCCCGCGCATCCAGGGGACGGATGCTGTCGGTCATATCGTCGCGGTTGGCGCCGGCATCGACGCAAAGCGGATCGGTGAGCGTGTAATGGTCGATTTCTCGATCTATAATCGCGAAGACGACAGCCTTGCCGACATCGACTATATGGGTCACGGCCGGGATGGCGGTTATGCCCAATACATGGCGCTGCCTGCGCAAAACGCCCATATCGTCGATACCGATCTCACCGACATCGAACTTGCGACCTTCTGCTGTGCCTACCTGACCGGAGAACGGATGCTTGAGCGGGCGCGGCTTTCTGCGGGCGAACACGTGCTGGTGACGGGGGCATCGGGCGGTGTCGGATCGGCGATCATCCAGCTCGCAAGAGCGCGCGGCGCAATCCCGATTGCGATAGCCGGTCCTGGCAAGGAGCAGGCTGTGCTGGACATCGGCGCAGAAGCAGTCGTCACGCGCGGCGGCGATGATCTCGTCGAAGCCGTCGATCGGGCATCAGCCGGCCGGCCGATCGACGTCGTGGCCGATCTCGTCGCTGGATCGATGTTCAACGATCTTTTGAAGATTCTGCGTCCCGAAGGCCGCTATACGACGGCCGGTGCGATCGGCGGGCCGGTGGTTCAGCTCGACTTGCGGACAATGTACCTGAAGCAACTGGAGTTGCATGGATCGAGCCAGGGTACACGCGCCGACTTCCGTCGGCTCGTCGGCTATATCGAGGACAAGAAAATCCGGCCCCTGGTCGGCGGCGTCTATCCGCTATCGGAATTCCATCGGGCTCAGACGGACTTCATGGCCAAAAACTTCATCGGCAAGCTCGTCGTCGTCCCCGACTGAATGGGCTAATCGGGTTGGACCCGGCGCCGCAGCTCTATCTATCGGCGCCGGCCGCTCCCATCATGTCGTGCCCAAAGCGGGGTCACAGAGCTGGGACAAACTTCCAAAAGACTCCTTCCTGGCGGTCCGTATAATACTTGAACTCGCACTCAAACTTGCGTCCGTAAGCTTTGGCAGCCTTCAGGCATTGGTCGCTGACCGGGTTCATCCCCGTATCAGGCGCAAACCAGTCTTCAAGCAGATCGTCCGGCACATACGTGCCGATGCGCAGCGGAAGAGTTGCGAGTACAACGTCCATTTCATTTGGCACCATGATAAAAGCCTCCTCTTCGGATTAAACCGCGGTCGGATGAACCGGTTCCATGCTGCCTTTCACTACATCCCGCAGACCGCGTCATGTCAACGAAACCCCTGCCCGGATCGGCGTGCGACGCTCCTCTGAACCGTTGCGGCTAGCAGACGAGGGCCTGTGACATCAGCGGTGCCAAGCGACCGTATCAGCCGGAATTCCTGATGTTCACGGTGGCTAAACCACCGCGAATACGCTTCGACGAAGCCGAGAACGTGCTGCTTCATGGTCAACAATAAGCCCGAAAACTGTCTTCCTCGAACTGCTGGAATTGCCCATAGTGATCACCGGTTTCCGTCACATTCGAATTTAGCCGCATCAAGTAATCACAAACGGGATGGATCCTTTAAAGACTTGAATAAGGTATATCGGGCGCGATGACGTATCTGAAAAATGGAATGCTGATCGCAGCGGTGATGCTGGCTGCCTTGATAACGTCCTTGCCGCCGGCCTTTGCCAAAGATTGTGAGCAAGAAACGTTCGAGGAGGCGCGATACATTGTCTGCACCCTGGAACCGGGGAAAGCTGACCTGCGATTGTTCTGGAAGGGCGTCGATGGCGAACCTTACCGCTATTTCTCGAGCGTCGCCGAAGCGGTGGGGAAAGAGGGACGAGCGCTGACATTCGCGATGAACGCAGGGATGTACCGCGCCGATTTTTCTCCGATGGGACTTTATGTCGAGGCCGGCCGAGAACTACGACCCGCCAATACGGCCGGAGGTGATGGCTCAGCCGGTCTGCTGCCAAATTTCTATAAGAAGCCGAATGGCGTGTTCTTTTTTGACGACACAAGGGCCGGAATACTCCCGACAGATCAATTTTTGAAACGTCGCCCCAAGGTGCGGTTCGCCACCCAGTCTGGTCCAATGCTTGTCATTCAGAACAAGCTGCACCCGGCCTTCATTTTAGGTTCGACAGACCGAACCCGTCGCAGCGGTGTGGGAGTCTGTGGCGGTGGCACGGTTCGCCTTGCCGCAAGCGAAGACATGGTGAATTTCCACGATTTTGCGCGCCTGTTCCGCGACCAATTAAAATGCCCCAATGCTTTGTTTCTCGATGGTGGACGAGGTGTGGGGGTTTACAACCCGAAGATGGGCCGCAATGACAGATCCTGGCATGGCGGGTTCGGCCCGATCTTTGGAGTTGTTGAATAGCGCCACGAATGGCTTCGACCACGAGCGCGGGAAGGTGACCATCGACCCGGGCCGCAGGGGCGATTGGCCGCCGTGAACTCATAAAAACGGGGCATTGCTAGATCATGCACTTATGTCTACTTCCTAGCCGAAAGCGGCCATTGTCCCGCACCGTGGCCTGTCGCAGAAGGATCATTAACGGCGAGACCAGTATTCTTCGTGCAGTTTCGCCGCCTCGCCCGCAAGCATGGGGCCGACGACTTCCGTTGGGCGCTGACCGGCGGCAAACACGATGTGGCAGGGGAGATCAAGCGTCGGATTTTCCTGGTTATCGCCTATCTGTTGTTTCATCTCTCTCTCGGACAGGCCAAACACGACGCGCCCTATGCCTGCCCAATAGATCGCGCCTGAGCACATGGCGCATGGTTCCGCGGATGTGTACATCGTGCATCCGGCAAGAAAATCCAAATCATAGGCTTTGCCGGCGCGCGTGGCGAGAAGCCGCTCCGCGTGGGCCGTGCGGTCGCCACCTTCCGAACTGTAACCATTGCACTGTTCCAATAAAACATTGCCATCATGGTCGGCGAGAATTGAACCGAATGGGTGATCCCCACCTTCGCGCGACCGCCGCGCCACATCGAAGGCCTTCCGCAAAAGTGACTCATCATAGGACCGTTTGGTGCTTGCCATTTTGTGAGCTCCTGAGAATTATCGCAGTTCATTCACCATCAATGTTTCCCCGTAACGGCGCGGGTAATCTGACATTCCCCCGATAAACAGGTATCAAAAATCAAATATTGATCCTTTTTGATTTGTCAGCAAGACTGCTTGTCCGCCACCACACCACCTGCCGCAAAAGACCCTCTTTGTGAGACAAGGCTCACCGAAGGGCGCCGGAACCTTTCGATTTGGCGATGACCACGAGTCGCAACCTGACCAAATGTGGAAGTAAGCGCCCCCTTATGGGGCGTTCGAAACCTGCTCGCGGTCACCTTTCGGCCGCCCACCGCGAACAATCGCTTCCACAAATTTATTGACCCAGCTTCGATCCCGACCCAGCTTGCCAAGCGCACAGTCGTCCAGCCAGTACCAAACTCAACCGCGTATAAATTCGGATGACCGAACTCGGCGCAAGGGGCCTCTAGGTGCGCTACACAATACCGCATATTTCCGTTCATCGTCCGCAACCACAAAACCTCACCCATCGATGGCATCGCCAACGCACACGTCAAAGTCTCGGCAAATTCTGTGACCGCCCGACGGTTGGTCAGTAGGAGTTTTGAACCGGAAAACCCCGCAACAGGAGCCCCTGTTCGAAAGCCGGTCTGCGCCTCGACACTTACGGCGAAGCCGCGATGCCAAGTCTCCTGGATCCGCTTGGAGACGGATGGAGCGGTCCCAAGTCATTGCGGTGCCGCCGATGATCAGCTTTGCGGGCGGCACCCGGCGTTCCATACAATTCCGTTGTTAGCCGGCGGCCCGCATTTCCGCTTGTGGCTGCACATTCTGGTTCATGCGGAACAGATTCTGAGGATCGTAACGCCGCTTGATCTCCGTCAGACGTTTGTAGTTGCCGCCATAGGCCGCTTCGACGCGATCGCCTTCATCCTCCGGCATGAAGTTGATGTAGGCTGTGCCGATGGCGTGCTTCTTCGTTGCCTCGAAGAGCTCGCGTGCCCAGCCAATGCAGGTGCTGTCCATCGAATTCTCGCGCCAGCGCGCATGGACGTTCATGACGAAATGCGAGTTGCGCTGTGGAAACGCCGTATCCTCCACCGCGATGCGACCCGCTGCACCGCCCACATGGCCAATGAAGATCTCGCATTCCGGCCCCGGAAGCTTGCGAACGGCATCGAGGAGAACTGCAATCGTCGCATCCGAGAGCTCTGCGAAATCCTGGCTCTTCCAATAGTTGCGCGCCCCTGGCGTCAGCAGCGGGTCGAATGCCTGTTGCCAGGCGACAAAAGGTGTCGGGCCGACAACATCGGCAATCGGATTGCCGATGTCACGAAGCGCCGCGGCTGCAACTTTGCCCGCTTCGATGTCGCCGCAATGGCAAACGGCGAGTGCAAGGATTTCCTTGCCGTGCCATTCGGCGGGCAGGAAAGGCAGCGGCGGTGCCTTGCGCATGACCGCCCAGCATGTGAGTTCGTCCGGCGCCGTTTCGAGCACCTGGCGATATTGCCTGAGCACTGTTTCCGCGTCGGCAAAAGGATGGACGACCAGACCTGCCAGAACCTCGCCCGGCAGGTCGTGGAGCCGGAACTCAAAGGAGGTTACGACGCCGAAATTGCCGCCGCCGCCGCGCAGCGCCCAAAACAAATCCGGCTCTTCCTTCTCGCTCACGCGTACCAGCTTGCCCTCAGCGGTTACGACCTCCATCGAGATGATATTGTCGATCGTCAGCCCGAACTTGCGTGTAAGCCAGCCGAAACCGCCACCAAGTGTCAGACCGGCAATGCCGGTCGTGGAATTGATTCCTGTCGGTAGAGCCAGCCCGAAAGCCTGTGTTTCGTTATCGACATCAGCAAGCGTTGCACCCGGCTCAACCCGCAAACGCCGTGTACCCGGGTCGACCCTTACCGATTTCATCGGCGACAGATCAATGACCAGGCCGCCTTCACAGACGGCATTGCCGGCGATGTTGTGCCCGCCGCCGCGGACCGCCAAAAGAAGATTGTTTTCGCGCGCGAAGCGGACTGATCTCATAACGTCGGCGGCACCAGCGCAGCGCACGATGAGACCCGGGCGCCGGTCAATCATCCCATTCCATATGGCCCGCGCCTCGTCGTAATCGGCGTCCGCTCCGGTGAGCAATCTGCCGCGCAGACCTGCCGCGAAGGCATTGAGCGCAACGTCCGTCATAGCCGTTTGGCCCTTCTGCAGGGTCGTAAGGTTCAAGTTGTCCATGGTTTCCTCCCCAAGGCGGCAGAGCCCCGTTCCGCCGTGGAAGCATCTTGCGCTTCGTTCCTTTGCTACGCAAGATAATGCTAATAAACATTCCTGCCGGGACCCTTCACAAGCTGGGTTAATTGCTTTAGAAGCGCTCCCGTAATCCGGTCGCAGCCCACCCGGTCAAAACAAGGGATCCGACATCATGAAAACCATCGTCATCTGCTCCGGCGGATTGGACTCCGTTTCGCTTGCGCACAAGGTTGCAGCGGAACACGAACTCATCGGCCTTCTCTCCTTCGACTACGGACAGCGGCACCGCAAGGAGCTCGATTTCGCGGCTGCATGCGCCAAGCGCCTGAATGTGGCCCATCAGATCATCGACATCCGGAACATAGGCAGCCATCTGACGGGATCGGCACTGACCGACGACGTCGATGTTCCGGACGGGCATTATGCCGAAGAGACGATGAAGGCGACCGTCGTACCGAACCGCAACGCCATCATGCTTGCCATCGCCTTCGGGCTTGCGGCGGCGCAGAAGGCCGATGCGGTCGCAGTCGCCGTGCATGGCGGGGACCACTTCATCTATCCGGACTGCCGGCCAGGTTTCATCCAGTCCTTCCAGGACATGCAGAACCAGGCGCTCGACGGCTATGCCAGCGTTTCGCTCTTTGCACCTTACGTGACCATCTCGAAGGCCGACATCGTAACCGATGGCGCCAGGAACGGCACTCCGTTTGCACAGACCTGGTCGTGCTACAAGGGTGGTCCGCGCCACTGCGGCCGCTGCGGCACCTGCGTCGAACGGCGCGAAGCGTTTCATCTGGCCGGCATCGACGATCCGACGGACTACGAGGATCCGGACTTCTGGGTGGCCGCAACCGCGGGCTTTGCTGCTGACGAGGTGAAATGATGTTCCGCATCACTAAGGAATTTCATTTCTCTGCCTCGCACGTGCTCACAAGCCTGCCCGCCGAGCATCAATGCGGCCGCCTTCACGGACACAATTACGTCGTGGAGGTGGAACTATCGGCAGCTACCCTCAACAGCCACGGATTTGTCCGCGATTACCACGAACTTGCGCCGCTGAAGTCCTATATTGACGAGTACTTCGACCATCGCCACCTAAACGAGGTCCTCGGTCATGATCAGGTGACGGCTGAGTGTCTGGCGAAGCATTTCTACGATTGGTGCAAGGATCGCCTGCCGGAAACCTCGGCCGTGCGCGTCAGCGAGACGCCGAAGACCTGGGCGGAATACCGGCCATGACCGTCGCCCGCAAGGCCGAAATCCGCGTCAGCGAAATCTTCGGTCCTACCATTCAGGGGGAAGGTATCTTGATCGGCCTTCCGACCGTTTTTGTCAGGACGGGGGGCTGCGATTACCGCTGCTCATGGTGTGATACGCTGCATGCCGTCGACAGCGAGTATCGTGATCAATGGCGTGCGATGTCGGTCGACGATATCTGGCAGGAGGTCTTGCGGCTTTCGGGCAACAAACCGCTGACGGTATCACTATCGGGAGGCAATCCGGCGATCCAACCGCTCGGGCCGCTGATAGAACGCGGACACAGCGAGGGTTTCCGTTTCGCGCTGGAAAGCCAAGGCAGCATTGCCAAGGATTGGTTTGCCGATCTCGATGTTCTTGTCCTGAGCCCGAAGCCGCCGTCAAGCGGCATGGAGACCGACTGGCGCGCGTTCGAGGCCTGCCTGACAATGGCTGCCGAAAAGCCGCAGCTTGCGCTGAAGATCGTTGTGTTCGACGATCGAGACTACCTCTTCGCCCGGACCGCCGCGGCACGTTACCCGACGCTTCCTGTTTATCTTCAACCCGGCAATCATACGCCGCCCCCTCCCGCAGACGAAGAAGCAAGCGTCGATATCGACGGCATCATGGACCGGATGCTCTGGCTGATTGACAAGGTGACGGAAGATCGGTGGTTCGAGGCGCGCGTGCTGCCGCAACTACATGTGCTGCTGTGGGGCAACAAGCGCGGGGTCTGACGATTCCTTCGGCGACACCGGAGATGGCGACGAACGGCTCAGCCGTTCGTCGCCGATCCCGAGGCACAAAGGACAGCGATCAGCGGAACCGCGGCTGCTTCGGCGAGACGTTCGCTCGAATCTCATGAAGGGGCGCGTTCTTGCCAAGCAACCGCAAGAGCTTGCGCTCCTCTGCGGGATCAACCCCAAGTTTCTTGCAGTGATCGGCAACGTCACGGTCGTGCGGGCCTGGAACATGCACTTGCCTGTTGTTCATATTCTTCATGGTCACTTTCCTCCTCCTGAGGATAACGCCTGACGATCACAAATCGTTCATTAGGCCGCTCTAAAGTTGCCGGAAACGCCTTTCGACGAGCTCAACCTCCTACGCTTATACGCGTTCGAAAGACGGCGCTTTCGCGCAGGTTGCGGTCAGTGGGGCCGTCTGAGCCTGGACATGAAGTTTAGCCACAGGTGAAGGCGGCGAGCAGCTTGAGGCCTTGGCGCAAGACAAAGTGCGGCTTTCGGGCTCTGTTTTAGCGGCATTGGCCGAGGATACGCCGCGGGTTATCTGGGGCGATCCATCGGCTCCGCATCCACATAGCCAGATAAAACGTGGATGGTTATCAGGGCCGCCGACAGCACTTTCTACGAGATTGAAACGTAAACGGCGACGAGGCCGCAGCTGACTCTCAGTCGTCGGCCCTTTAGATCGCCGGCACGTCGTCGGCAGCTATTACGTTCCTCTGGTGTTCAGTCATTCCGAATTGCTCCCTGCGATCTCGGCCCACAAAGCCTGTTCGTTTTGGTTGATGAGCTGTCGGATGACTTCCGATACCGATGCTGCGTGCATCGTCCCCCGCATCATGCGGCTGGCGGCTGTCTGCGTTGGGAGGCGGGCTCCATCGGGAGTTATAAGGTTTTGGCAGATACTTATAACAGCGGTGTGTATAAGATGATCGGAGCGACTTCACAGCGGATGGCAACGGCGCTTCGACAAGGCGATGGCCGAGCTAGCCGCCGAGAGGGCCGCCGCACTCCAGAAGGAAGAAATGCCAATGATGAAAGAGATCGACATCAGCTATCGGACGATGTTCGCGGAACTGGCGCAGCGGACGCTCGACGGGCAGTTTGTGGCAGACTTCCCAATGGAGGGATGGTTCGTGACCGTCACAGTGAAGGACCGCGATTACTGGTATTTCGATCTCCCTACTCCCGGGGGAAAGGACAAGCGAACCTATGTCGGCCCACACAGCGACGAGGCGATCACGGCGCGGGTGAAGGCCCACAAGGAGATCAAGGACAACATCCGGGAACGGAGGCGCATGGTTAGCACGCTGCGACGTGCTGGCCTCCCCGGTCCCGATCCATTTGCAGGCGACATCACCAAAGCCCTCGCTGACGGCGGATTGTTCCGGCTGCGGGCCGTCCTGATTGGGTCGGTGGCATTCAGCACCTATGCAGGGATGCTCGGCGTTCGGCTGCCCTCGTCTGCCATGCAGACGGGCGACACGGACTTCGCGATCTCGGCCGGGGTTCAAGACAGCCTGCCGCCCGTGCTGGAAGTCCTCCAATCGGTCGATGCCGAATTCCGAGCGGTTCCGCACCAGGCGGACAGAGCCAAGATGGTCGCCTTCCAGAATGCCAAGGGCTATCGGGTGGAGTTCCTGACGGGAAACCGGGGATCGGACGAATACACGGGTAAGCCGTCCCCTATGCCCGCCCTCGGTGGCGCGTTGGCGGAAAACCTCCGGTTCCTCGACTACCTGATCTACGAACCTGTCCGAACGGTGCTTCTCTTCCGCGAAGGCGTGAACGTCCTCGTTCCCGCTCCCGAGAGGTATGCCGTCCACAAGCTTATCGTCTCCTCCAGAAGCCTCACAGACACGCTAGGACGCGTAAAAGCGGACAAAGACCTATCGCAGGCCGCCTTGCTCTTCGAAGCCCTCGTAGAGACGCGCCATAACGACGAACTGGCCGACGCATGGGCAGAGGCATGGGATCGAGGAGATTCGTGGAGGGAAGGGCTATTCTGTGGCCTATCGAGGCTGCCCGACAAAGGCACGAAAGCGCTCGGCAAAGCGTTGGGATCGCAAATGCCCGATTTAAAGAAGATCAGGGCTGATGGTCGTTTCGCTTGATTTACTCGGACTTGCGAGCCTGTGCTGGAACAGAAACCCGGCACAGCCCATCGATCGCGAAACCGCGTGGCTGCTTTACCGCGCCAACTGGCGGTTCATGTACCAAGACGAACTGACGGCCGAGGAAATCGACTTGATCGAAAGCCTTGAGGCCGACTGACTTCCAATTTCAGTAACGGACAGCTTCGCGCCCTCATCCCAGTCGTACAGCACCCGTGCCAAATGGTGTGCAGTCACTGCTAGCGACGAGGGCGACGTTCTTTGCTGATGGCGCTATTCAGCAAGCGTTGCACTTCCGCCTCGACGCGATTGAGCGAAAGCCCTGCCACCCCAAACCTGTCATAGAGCGACGTCAACAACGGCAGCAGGCATTCGGCCAATCGGCTCTCGATACCGTCGGCAGGAACCTTTGCTTCCAACACAGCTTCATCGCTTCGCGCAGCGTAGCCTTCGACGAGCAAATCGCTCAATGGGTTCGCCCATGACCGAAGCACGCGACCGCGGAGTCCGGTGAACATGGCGCGAAAATGAACCGTCACGACTGTATTGGCATCTTTGCGGAGAAGCGATGCAAGCTCTTCCGCGTGTAACAGAACCTCACCCATCCGCCTTAGGGGAAGCGTCGTATCGAGGATCGTCCCGGCAGGGAATGTTTCTACACCGTCCTCCTGATAGCCGCGGATGAGAAACATGCGCCCCGAAGGTGCGCCACGCCAAAAATCGCAATGCGCAGGATCATTGAATCCGCGCTCGACCTCCTCGCCTTGCGGCGCAAGCCAACATTCGATCAGCCCATCAACTTCACGCGGCTGAATGGCTTCGCGTGTCGGAAGCCAGAATGGCGGCCAGCCCGTTTTCCGAACAACGGCCTTTTCCAGAATGCGCTCGAAGGCGGTGAGCTCCGGGGTCTTGAGATCGCCCTCAAGCCAGTAGTCGAACCGATACCAGCCGTTCGGAAACCGCGCAGGCGAATCCTCTGGGAGCGGAGAAATCAGATCACACCAACGCTCGAATGCATCGCGCACGAACCGGGCTTGCGTGTCCCCCTCGGCAGGTTCATCTACCAGGGCCACGACGCGCAGGATATCGAGCGCCTTTGCCAGTGTCAGGGTCGTTTCGCCACGCTCAAACGCCGCCATTGTCGGATGGCTGACACCTGCCAAGGCCGAATGATCTTTTTGCGTAAGACCTTCCGCCTTGCGACGGCGCAAGGTTTCTTCCACGTAGCGTTGCCACGCGAGCGGGGCTATGTTTCCAGTATTCTCAGGCATGAATTGTCCACGATCTCTTTGAATCTATGCACGAAGCCATCCGGTGGCTCCGCATCGGGCGGGCGGATAATGGGTGTAGCCTTCCCTACCTGCCGCTTTAGCTGTCTGAATGTCTGGTCGATGGCCATGTCCGGTAGGCCGATTTTTTTGCCGAATGCACGGAAAACCGCTTGGTTGGCCGCTTCCAGATGGATTTTCTCACCGCCGATTGACAGCGCTAATGTCTGGTCGAACCCGTCATAAAACGCGGTGTTCACTACGTCATAGGCGGGGGATAGTCGTAGTCCCGTCGGCGTTTCCAGCAGGGAGAAGTTTTTCAGGTGGGCATCGCAATTCCCGATCAGGGTGAAGACGATCAGACGGTTGAAAAACCGCAGGAGGTCAATCGCGGCACGTGACGAGTGCTGACGAATGATCGCGGCAATATCCTCGTAGGCCGCATCATACTTGCCTGCGTAGTCCTGTCCCTTGGGCTTGCGGAGGATCTGCGCGCAATCTTCGAGGCGCAGTTTCTCGCCGTTCGATTTCCGGTCGAAGCGAGTAACGATCAGCGCCGTTTCATCAACCGCCTCGATGAGCGGTGCCGTGAAGGCGGTCACTTCCCTTTCGCCAAGAACGGCGGCGGTCCATCGCAGGCTCAGGAGTTCATTCCGTACGAGATTGTCTATTCGGTCGGAATTGAATTTGGCGATATATGATGCTGATCCTGTCGCACTCGCGGGAGCGAACCTGTTTTCGGCATCCTTGGTGACCAGCAGTTTCTTTTGAACGCCCGAAACCGTGCGTCCGGGATTGGCCGTAGCTTCGGTGATCTCCGGAAGCTTCGCGGCATCATCCGGCGGCCGGATGCTGACAGCCCCTATACAGTCTGCGCCGTACCGAAAGGAGCAATCCAAGATCGTCTTCTTCAACGATATGCGCCGAACGGGCTTGTTGTTCGCGCAGCCATCCTTCCGGACCAAGGTGCTGGAAGAACGGATGGAGGCCGACTTTCCATTCATGTTCGCGTTGCGTGGAGGGGAAGCAGCAGGCGATATCGCCTTTTTTCCAATCCGAATGGTAGGCAAAGCGCGTTCCGCCGTTGGCCGTCTCGATCAACGAGCCTGCGCATTCATCCTTGAACAAGACGTCTGCACTTCTTAGGGTCATTAAAACATGCCTTCACTCTGTATTTCGCAGGCGCACGATATCGGCAATAACGAATCTATGAATCGATTATGGTGTGTTGGGATGATTAAATCAAGTTGAAGCTCGATTTTACTATCAAGACGCCACGAAATCAATTTATACCTTTATGCCTCACCGATTTCTCGCGCAATCGCAACATTGTGAAGCTATGAATCGAATCTAGCCACTCCGAATCTTCTGGAAATGCGGCGCAAGCCGCAAAACCAAAATCTTCAAATGCGGTTGGGCGCCTCAGGCGCTACGACAAGCCGCCGAACCGGTCAGCGGTTTCGTCCATGCGGGTGACGATCCCATGGCGCGAAGACAATAGAGGACTGTCCACTTAGGAAGGGTGCATTGTCCACTTAGGAAGGGTGCATTGTCCACTTCCAGACCTTACCTCGGAAGCTGCGATCGACGCGTCTCAACCCAAAGCGGCCAATCCTGCACGCGATGCGGAAAAGCTGTAATGCGTTGTGGAAAGCGGTTGCGTTCGCCTATCCGTTTCGGGCGCCGTTCCCTGCAAGCGCCGTCTAGCCTTTGAACTTATCCTTGTCGTGTGTGGCGAAGCCTGCGCTGACGCCCAAGCTCGGCCAGACGCCTGCCGCAACTCTCTGCCAAAGCCCCTATGCGATACAGAACAATCTGCTTCCGGTCGCGGCGAATGCGGCCACTAGTCTCGCCGCTCACCCACTATGGTGATTGCGGTACAGGGTGTGCCGTGCCGTGCATCCCATGAAGCCAAAAATCGAGAGGTCATGCATGAAAATGCTGTTACTTAAGAAGGATGAAGTAAGGCGGCTAATCGGTATGAAAGAAGTCATCGGCGCGGTGGAAGAGGCATACAAAGCCTTTAACAGTGATCAGGTGGAACAACCTGATTATATAGGAATAGATCTGCCGTCGCCTCGTGGGGAAATCGACTTCAAGCTTGGTTACTACAAAGCCAATGACGTGATCTCCATGAAAGCCTCTTCTGGAGGGTTCATTGATAACCCGACAGCACACGGCGTGCCCAATGGCATGGCGACCATTTTCCTGTTTGATGCCAAGAGCGGTGCGTTGATTTGCGTTATGGATGGAAGTTTGATCCTTGGTCTCAGAACCGGGGCGTCTGGAGCCGTTTCCGTAATGGCACTGGCAAGGAAAAATGCCAGAAGAATTACATCGATCGGGACAGGCAATCAGGCACGAATGCAAATCCGGGCGATCAACGAGATCATGAAGATCGAAGAGATCCAAGCATGGGACAGTAATCCGGACACGCTTTCCAAATACAAGACGGATATCGAAAGCGAATTTGGCATTCCTGTAATCATGGCTAACTCCAAAAAAGAAGCCGTTGAGCAGGCCGATATCCTGATTACGACGACCCGCGGGAAAGGGTCGCTTGTGGAAGCGGATTGGGTAAAGCCCGGCACACACATCGTTGCAATCGGTACAGATCAACAAGGTAAACAAGAACTGGATCCGGAGCTCTTCAGGAACGCAAAAGTAGTCGTCGACTCAATTGCGCAGTGCACCGAAAAGGGCGAGACCTGGCACCCGCTGAATAAAAACATCATCGCCAGAGACGACATCCATGGTGAAATCGGCGAGGTATTGCTGGGAAGGAAGCCCGGACGAGAAAGTGATGACGAAATCACGATTTTCGATTCCACGGGGATGGCCATACAAGACAATACGACAGCCAGCAAAATCTATCAGAACGCAATAGCCAATAACGTCGGCACTTTCTTTCAGTTTTTTGAGTCATGACTATGCGCAACTACCCCACCATTCAGGACATTCGTGAAGCTCAGGAACGGCTGAAACCGCACATCAGACATACGCCGTTATTGCGTGCAGAAAAAATAGAGAAAGCCGCTGGTTGTCAGCTATATCTCAAACCGGAAACCCTGCAGATTACTGGCGCATTCAAAATCCGCGGCGCCCTGAACAAGGCTCTCTCGCTCTCGAGAGAAGAGATCGCAAACGGCATTATTGCGACGTCGTCGGGCAATCATGCCCAAGGGCTTGCTTACGCCGCCAGGATGATGGGCGTAAAAGCGATATTGGTGCTTCCGGTCACCACGCCCAAAATCAAGATCGAAAATACAAAAGCCCTCGGGGCAGAAGTCATTCTTTTCGATGGCGACACCGCCGCCAGATGGAAAAGGGTGTATGAAATCGCTGAAGAAAACAAATACGCGGCTGTTCATGCTTTTGAGGACCCCATCGTGATGGCCGGTCAGGGAACGATCGGCTGTGAAATACTGCAGGACCTGGACGATATAGATACGGTCATCGTTCCCGTAGGCGGCGGGGGGCTAATCTCGGGAATCGCTACCGCCATCAAAGAAACGAAACCATCGGTGCGCGTTATAGGGGCAGAGCCCGCCTTGACACCGAAGTATTTTCACAGCCGGATAAACAAGGAGCGCACAACGCTCCCCTTGAAGGACACTATTGCGGATGGCTTGAGGATAAGCGTTCCGGGTCAAAACCCGTATCCGATTATCGAAAAGTATGTGGACGAGATTGTTCTTGTTGAAGACGAACACATCATCGCCGGGATGCGCGCTCTTGCCAAGGATGCGAAATTGATCGCTGAACCAGCCGCCTCGATTGGCGTCGGAGCACTGTTGGCGGGCAGCATAGACGTCAAGCCCGATGAAAAAGTCTGTGCGGTGTTGTCTGGCGGGAACTGGGATCTACGCGACCTTGCCAAGATATACAATGTAGCGGGCTAATCAGTTCCAGCTTCGGCCAGTTCACCACCCGGCCGCAGTTGAACTTCTGCGATCCTCATCGCCAGGAATCTGCCCGTCCGGAATGCGGCCCGAAACACGTCATTCGGGGATCAGCTTGGTGACGACCGCTCTCCACCCGTTGGAGACATTGGCTGGTTTGGCACGAGCGGCCGCTTCGGGCCCGATCCCGGACCTGGGCGGCAAAAGCTCCGATGTCCGCTTTTCCTGTTGGGTGTTTTGGCAGCGGACGGTCGGCCATCGGCCCCCGGCCAGTCATCTAATGCCGGTAAGCGGAGGTTCGCTTTTGGCGTGACGCGGGCCACGGAATGATCGCCGCTAAAATGGGGTCCCCAGCCAGCTTTCGTGCGGCTACGGATTGTGTCTTCCATCCTGGGAAATCACCGAACGGCTTGCCACAATAGACGGTAACTAGCTGCAAAAATTGCAATTTTCGTCAGGAGATTTTGGGATCGGAAGACGGCTTGATAGGTGAAAGCTAGCCCGCCTGGGGCCTCGCATGATTTCAATCACTGATTGGAAGCGCCTTGAAATTCCCTCTTTTTTTCCATCGCGAGCGACCGGATGCCACTTGTGTGTCCTGGCTTTGGGCCTCAGTCAAAAGGGGGCTAGTGGCAATAATTTCCGCTTTCGGTGCCGAATTCGCCGTCCGGCGATCACCGCATGACCGCTTTGCGCCAAAGCCGCCATTCCGCCCCATGCGGTGATTAGATCACGAATTCCTCCTCGTACGTCTGTGGCTCGGGAACGACCGTAACCTCCACCGGAACGATCCAATTGGCCGCGTAGCTCTCGCAGTCGGAACGCTGGAGGTCGGGCTGCACGCACCCCGCCCCATCGATCGCGCGACATCGCAGTATATATCGCCCCACTTCTTCAGGGGTCCACATGTACTCCCACAAGCGCCATGCAAAGGGACGTTCTGTTTCGAGCAGCCTTCCCTCGCGCCAGCCCCTGCCATCTCCGGTGCAGACCTGCACCTGCCGGATAGCAGCCTCTCCGCTCCAGGCGGCTCCGAAAATCCGGTACGGTTGGCCGGCGATGAGATGCGCCCCCTGTACGGGACGCGCGATCTGCGCTTTGACCTCCATCTCCGCAAGGGGGACCAGCCTGGGTTCCCCGAGGCTGCGCTCCCAACGGAAATAGTCGCGCGCCTGCCAGTAGCCAAGGAACGGTTGCTCCACAACCGTGATATGCGTGATCCACTTGACCCAAGCCATGCCGAACCAGCCACCCACGACCGCGCGTAGCGGGTAGCCGTGATCGCGCGTCAACGGCTCCTCGTTCATCGAATAGGCAAGGATCGTGCTGTCAGCGATGGCCTTCTCAAGCGGTAAACTGCGCGCAAAAGCGATGGGGCCGGGAGAAGCCGTTTTCTTGTTCGTGTCGACGACGCCGCTGTCGGCGCCTGCGAGCAGAACCTCACGTGCGGTTCGCTTAACGCCCGCCATTTCCAAAATCTCGCGCAGAAGAACACCTGTCCACGCGGCATTGCCGACGGCTCCGTTCTGCCACTGCAACCCCTCCTTCGGCGGCACATAGTAGACGCGCCCGTTCCCTGCACACTCGACGACGGCGGTGAAAGTCGTGCTCCGCATCGCCTTGATGCTGTCGAGGTCAAGTTCGATCGGCCGCTCCACCGCCCCGCCAACGCGCAATCTCCAGTCTCGCGCATCGAGGTCCGGCGACGGGAAATGGTTTCGCACGAAGAACAGCTCGGTTGGGATCAGCCAATCGGAGAGCGACGCAAACGGAAACTCGATGTTCTGTGGGGATTTCTGTCGAACTATTAGACTGGGTTGCTGTGGTGTCGGCATCGTCCTCGTCTCCCCTTTCAAGATCACAACGTCGGCTCTCGGTCGCGCGAAGTCCGGTACGATCACACCGCCCCTCGTCGTGCGTCTGTCGCATTCCGCCTTCGGGCCGCATTCTAGCACATACCGCACGTTCCTCGGATCGGCCTCGAACGGCAGCAAAGGGGCCGACGGCGGTCTTGACCGCTTTGCGCCTTCATTTCAGCCATTCGAGCAACCTCGGCGATTTTCTGAAAGCTGCCGGTCCGCTTGACCCGTCCCGATGTCGACAAGTGGGTGGGTCGGCGGAAAGGCTCGTCGGCGCCAACTCCTGCACGTCCCGGGATCCTGGGGGCTTCCCACTACAATGAAGCCTTTCGCTATGGTAGACCTAGAATGCTGCGAACATGTAGAACCGCTGATGGTGGACGATCAACCGAACTCGTTCGGTTGACAATAGCGCAGTCCGGGGAGGAGGTCGCCATGGCATCGATCGACGAGAAGGACCTCGAAGAGAAGCTGACGGCGCTAGAGTCGGCCCGGACCTGGAGTGCGCGGCTCGTATCCAAGCTCGAGAGCAACATCCGTTCGGCAAGCGACGCCGAGCTCTTCCGCATCAATCCGATCAAATTCGCCGCCGACAAGAGCCTCAACGAGGAGGAGACGATTGTTCTCTTCCTGCACGCCACCGCCCTAGGTCTCTTCGATATGACCTGGATTCTGATCTGTCCGGTCTGCTCCTGTGTCATCGATAGCTTCCGGGCTCTCAAGAATCTCCGCAGTCACTGCCGCTGCACCCACTGCCATCTGGATTTCGTGGCGGCGCTCGACGACATGATCGCGATAACCTTCACCGTGAACCCGGCCATTCGCCGCATCTCCTATCACGATCCGCAGACGCTGACGGTGGAGGATTATCTTTTCCGCTACAGCTCGACGAATGAGGGCTTGATCCCGGACGGAACGCCTTTCGTCCACCTGAGGGAGATGCTGAGCCGCGGATTAGCCTATATCGAGCCGGGCGAGACGACCGCTTTTGAGATAATCGCAGAGGCTGGCATATTACATGGCAGCAGCTCCGACAGCGACGCAGGTATCACATTCATTGTCGATCCCGCGCTTCCGACTGGCGAACAGCGCATTGCAATCCGTCTTGACCTCGAATCCAGCACGCCGGACGCGGGCACCATCGCGGCCGGCAAGGTGATTTTCGAGATGTCCAATGTCGCGGACAAACGCATCGAGTTCGGGATCCTTCAACTGCCGCCCGGCGTCGACAGGCCGCCGCCGCTCCACTTCGCGCCGTTCCTCTCAGGGAAGCGGCTGCTCACGACCCAGACGTTCCGCGACCTCTTTCGCTCCGAGGTGATCCGCAGCCACGAAGGGCTCGGCGTCACGGATATCGCTCTCCTTTTCACCGACCTGAAGGGCTCGACTGCACTTTATGACCGGATCGGAGACCTGAATGCCTTTGCACTTGTGCAGCAGCATTTTGAGCGGCTGCAGGACGTGACGATCCGCCACAACGGCGCGATCATCAAGACGATCGGCGATGCGGTGATGGCAGCGTTCCTGAGGCCTGCCGATGCCGTGCGCGCGGCACTCGACATGCGCAGCGAAATCGCCTCGTTCAACAAGCGGCAGCCAGACAAGGCTCTGATCCTCAAGATCGGCGTTCACAGAGGCGCGGCAATTGCGGTCACGCTGAACGAGCGCCTCGACTATTTCGGCCAGACCGTGAACATTGCTGCGCGCGTCCAAGGCCTTGCCGACGCCGACGAGATTTTTGTCAGCCAGGACGTTTACGACGCGACCGGGGTTCGCGACGGACTGGCGGCTTTTGCGGTCGACCGGAGAACTGCACATCTTCGAGGCGTGCGGCAGGAACTGCCGGTGTTTCGGGTGGGAGGGGCCGTTTAAGGCGAGTTGAGCGATTGGCCCACGGAGACCATGCGTCAGAAAAGCTGTGTGTGTGTGTGTCGAACTCCCGATCACCGAAAACTCCCGAGGGAATTGGTTCGACCCGCTCTGTTGCCAACGCGACTTCGTTCGGGGAGGTCAAAGCGGCCAAGGTCAGCGCTGCGATCCATCTCAGCCCACCTGTGACGATGTTGTGGGGTTGGATGCTGTTTTCCGAACCGCTGACAACAGCGATGTTCGCGGGGCCGCACCTCCCAGAACGATTTTCCGTGTTTCCAAGTTAAGCGGTCGGCTATACGCCGTCATGGCAGCCGTTGGACACAGACTTGTTCGATCCCGTAAGCAGGCGTTCGGACATTGTACCGCACGAGTTGCGCCCGCACCTTTCGGCTCCGCCATGCTCGTCGACATGACTTTCGTCGCCGAGCCGCTGCCGGGCCAGTTCGGCGAGTTCAATCGCCTAAACTTCAAGGTAAGTATGGCCCAAATGGCAACGCAACAGCCCGTCTACCGATTTGGAATCCTGAGGCCTCTCCAGGGGCGCTACGACCCCTTCTTGATGTCTGGAAGGTTCGTCACGCCATCCGCGAGTGCGCGCGCAAACGCCCGCAGTGTTGCCGTGTAATTGGTGAAGCGCTTCTTATCGAGCTTCCTCCTTGAGCGCGATATTGCGCCCTGCCGCCGTCGTTACTCGAGTGATCGCCTTGCGGTTGAACACCGTGATGCCGTGAGCGCATAGATTGCGGACCGTCACTGCTCGACGACCGTGCGCGCTTGCCGCCTTTGATCCCCGACCAGTCGCGGCCGCCCGCTTTTAAGATGGCATCGCCCCAAACGTCAGTGACGTAGCGCTCGGCTGCGTCACGAATCGGCTAGCGCTCGGCTGCGTCACGAATCGGCTTGAGTCAAGAAGATTCCGGCTTGTGGGCCGGCTATTTTGCTGACATTATTCCCCTGTTAACGGGGTTGCACTGTGGCAGGTGTTCAAATGGGGGGCATAAGGATGGCAAAGGAACCTTCGAGTACCGCTTCTTCTGCGAATAAGGCGGACGAAAATCTGATAGGTAATGCAGAGGGAAACGGGCTGAACTTCATGGCGGCCCAGGCCCGCGAGGGCGGGATCTCCGGTGACGCTGTAGGTGTCGACAAGATACGCGATCTGCTGTTCGGCAACCAGATGCAGGACTATGACCGCCGTTTTTCCAAGCTTGAAGACCGGTTCTTGCAGCGCTTTAAGGATGTCGAATCCGAGGCCAAGCGCAATCTTGAAACGTACGAGTCAAATGCAAAGAAGCAGGTCGAATCGCTCGCGGCGCAATTGCGGAGCGAAAAAGATGCACGAGCCGAGGCCGACAAGGAGATTGATCGGAATCTTCGCGAGCAAAATCAGGCACTTGAAAAGCAGGTGCGCGCGTTGTCGGATCAATTGAGCGAGCTTGAGCGCGACGTTGCGGACCGGATAAATCGAAGCGATCATTTGCTGCGTGAGGAAATCAAGCAAAAGAATGAAAGCATTCAGATGCTAATGGAGAAAATGTTTTCCGATCTCAGCAACGTCAAGACCGACAGAAATCTTTTGGCTGGCCTGTTTGTCGAGGTTGCAAAATGCATAAATCAGGATTCCGGCGGCAGCAAAAGCAACTCGGAACGTGGCTGGAAAGTGAGTTGATCGGAACTTGACGTCGACCGTCGACCCAATCAGCCTTCCTCAAAAAGCCGCCTCGAACGATACCGAGATCGATCGCGCGGCTCTGGCTATTCTTTTGGTCGAAATTGCTCGGAACATTGATCCGGACCATCATGTGCGTTTCGACGGAGTTCCAACCGCCGATCGTCGCATGGAAACGCTGCGCCAGTTGCTGGTCGGCCGCGAAATTTCGGAGCTTTCACGAGTTACGCATCTGCTGGGCGAACCGGAGCAGCTTGCGGAAGCAGTGGGCGGCGTTCTTCCCAGTGCAGCCGCACGGGCGCCTCATGCGCAGCTCGGCGAGGCCCTTGCGCCAGCCGTCGAGAGGGCTGTGCAACGGTCGATCCAGAAGAGCCCGCGCACGCTGACGGATATATTATACCCGGTGTTTCTGCCGGCAATTCGCAAGTCGATCGGGGAAAAGATCGACCAGACCTTTCAGTCGCTGAATGAAACTTTAAGACATATATTTACCTGGCATGGGCTCAAGTGGAGATTTGAATCTTGGAGAACTGGTGCCAGCTTCTCGGAAGTTGTTCTGAAGCATTCTCTTGTCTATCGTGTAGAACATGTCTTTCTCATTGACCGAAATTCCGGGCTTTTGATCGCGCATGTAACTGCCGATAATGCAACGAGCGAGGATCCTCAACTCATTTCTTCGATGCTCAGTGCAATTCAAGACTTTGTTAAAGACTCATTTAACGAGAAAGAACAGAGCGGCCTGGACACTATCCGCTTTGGGGAGCTTCGTCTCTGGTCAGAAGTTGGACCGTTTGCGACCTTGGTTGCGGTGATCCGGGGAAATCCGCCAGAGGAATTACATGAAATAGTTCGCGATGTGTTGCTTCGCATCCATGATGAATACTCACAGGCTTTAGAGCAGTTTGACGGCGACGGTTCTCAGTTAGCCGGCATAGAGACGCAGTTGCAGACCTGCGTTGAACTGAAGCAGGAGGACTCAAACCAGGGATTTCCGTGGCTGGTGGTGGCTGCAGTCCTGCTGGTTTTGATTCCGGCAGGCGGTTGGTTCTTTCTTTCCTGGCAATCCGGGCAGCGCTGGCAGGCCTATGTGTCGCGACTGGGGACCCAACCGGGCATCATCGTTGCGGAACAAAAGGTGCGCGATGGCCAATTCTACATTTCCGGCCTGAGAGACCCGCTTGGCGCCGACCCGCAGTCGCTGTTGTCTGGAACGCAGGTCGATCCCGCCCGCGTTCATTCGCAATGGCAATTCTATCAGAGCCTTGAGCCGGAGTTCGTGTTGAAGCGGCTGACGGCGTCGCTGGCTCCGCCCAAAACAGTACGACTTTCGATCGTCAAGGATCGCATCGTTGCCGAGGGTGAGGCTGCCGACACCTGGATAGATCGGGCGCGCGCAGCGGCCCGACAGCTTTCGGCAGGCGGACCGGAATTCGACATCTCCAAGGTTCGTGATGTGAGCCCCGAAGCACGCGCGGCGGAGCACTGGCAGGCCTATGTGTCGCGACTTGAGGCCCAACCGGGCATCATCGTTGCGGAACAAAAGGTGCGCGATGGCCAAT
>NZ_FMTM01000011.1 GCF_900099775.1 Rhizobium mongolense subsp. loessense
GCGCTTTCCGCACGAGTTCTCCGGTGGTCAGCGTCAGCGCATCTGCATTGCCCGGGCGCTGGCGCTCGATCCGAAGGTGATCGTCGCCGATGAAAGCGTCTCGGCGCTCGACGTCTCGATCAAGGCGCAGGTCATCAATCTGATGCTGGACCTGCAGCAGAGCCTCAACCTCGCCTTCCTGTTCATCTCGCATGACATGGCCGTCGTCGAACGCGTCAGCCACCGTGTTGCGGTCATGTATCTCGGTGAGATCGTCGAGATCGGCCCGCGTGCTGCCATCTTCGCCAACCCGCAGCACCCTTATACGAAGACGCTGATGGCGGCCGTTCCCGTCCCCGATCCGGATCGCCGGCGCGTGAGACGCGGACTGTCGACGGAGGAGCTGAAAAGCCCGGTCCGACCGCTAGATTATGTTGGATCAAAGCCCAGTTACCGCGAGATCGGCGCTGGCCATCTCGTCCGGCTGGAACCTGCTGCATCACCGTGATGCGACGTTATTGAAATGTCGACCGTCACGACAATCAATCGTAGAGCTCGCCATGGCCGATCTGCTCTTTTGCAGCGCCACTTATCGAGGAATTGCCAGCCGCGTCAGGGTCCTTGCGATGGGCATCCTTGAGGAAATTTGCCGCCTCCGCAATAGCGACGGTGATTTCTTCAGTGCCCCATCCTGCTTCGTTGGCGCTTGCAATCAGCTGTTCCAGGGCCTGGCGGGCGGCATCGCTCGCTTCTTTGAAGCGTTGGGAAGGAACTTCGGTCATCGGTGATGGGAAGGTCATTGATACATCCTTCAGTCGATCATGGATCTCGTACATCAACGCGGCCGCATCGAAATGGATGCAGCAGTGAGTATCTTTTCTTAGCCATTGCCATTGTGCGGCTCGATGCAACATCGCGGACCTTTCGAAAAGGCCTTCTTCAGTATGATAACCACCGCCATCGAAGAATTGGCAGCATATCCGGCCCAACTGGGAACTACCGTCTTGTGAGGCAATCCGATTCGGCAGGCGCAGCGCATGGTCAACACCGGCGCTTAGCGAACCTAGTCCGGATATTGGAAGTCTTAAGGATGTTTATCAACAGCAGATTACAACCAATTAAAACATTTGATCTTTTTGACCGTCGAGTGACAGGCTTGTTTATCTCTTATGACGTCGGACTCGTCATGGTCAACCTCGACAAGCCGGTCGTGTTTAGCCCACTCACGCCCCTCAGGAATCTTTCAACACGGATTGACGAGCATCCCATCGCTGGCAGACCTGCATGACTTCCACCAACGACTTTATCGCCGAAATCATCCGCGCCGCCAACAGGGTCGAAAGGCTGGGCGATACCGAAAAGCGCCGACTCCTGCAGCGGGCAGTGGTGACAATCAGCAAGCTACGCGAGCGTAGCGGGATACCGAGCAGCAATACCAACCACGATGCGGTTTTCGCCTTGCAAGCGATCGAAGTGACCGTCGAGCGACGCGAGGCCGGTGAAATCAAGCAAGCCCTTCTTATGGCCGCCGACGTGATCCGGACGCTGCACATCGTGCTGGATTCGGGAACACAGATTACGACAAAGGTGCCACAGGTGCCACAGTAAGCCGCCGTGAATCGCATCGCCAGGCGCGGCTGTGGAGGCAGAACAGCACACCACACCGCATCAGATCGAGAGCGAAAATCAGATTGCTTTATCAAACGCGACGACGGTCGGCCCCAGGCCGCATTCCCCGCGCGACAGGTCCAGCGATCCCATCAGTGCGCGCGATCTCATCGCGTCAGGCCGCAGCAACAGTCAGGCTTAAAGGCGACCCGCAGAGGCCAACGACGCATGGATGGGTTGGCCGATAAAGGCTCGCGCCGTACATGGATTGGTACAGCAGCGCGAGGACTTTGCAGCAAGCCGCAAATAGTCCCTTCGAGGGTGGCGCCGCCGAGAGTGACCCACGAGATTTGCAGCATGGCGGATGGCTGAGCCGCCTGGGCGTTCGCAATTTGGCGGTCGTTGTTCGGTCCGACGAAACGGGGAATATCCTCAATTTCAGTCAGCATCACTGCCGCGTTGACGAAACGTTGGAAATTCTGACACTGCGCTCGAAGAAATCTTCCGCAAGCAGTCTCCCGGCACGCCCTCTGCAATGTCTCATAGGAAATGTGGCGCTTGTGTTGTGTTCCAATCATTCATCAACAATATCAAAAGCTTCATCGCTTTTCATAATCTCTTAGATGAAATGCTTGCGCTGAACGCAAAATAGCAAGATCAAACTGAAATGCCGTTTTTGCCTCCTTGTCTTCGGCGTGTTGACACCAAAATTCAGGAGGCGATTTTGACGCGTTCAAGACCGCCAGTAAGGCTGCGGCGAACAATATAAAACTCGAGGTGCCTGCCATACCTCAGTGGCTCCAGGTCTCCAGGTCATGCGCAGGCCATCGCGCCGGCAGGCGCAAAAGCTGCGAAGATCGTCGAACGAGGCCATATCGCCACCTTTGGTCAATCTGCAGAAGAGACGTTCGCAATTGTCGCAAGTCCGCGCTCGTATTTTAACGTGTCGCCTCCGGTTTGCCGCGCTTGATCAAGATTGTCCTCGAGATCCGCCTGCTTGACGGGCCGTGCCAGCCGGTTGGCGATCGCCCGCCGCACAAAGACCTCGTCTTCTTCGCCTTGTCTTTTCGTCAACGCATCGACCGCGGCAAGGACAGCTTGGGAAAAGCCCTCTTCCTTCAGCCGATCGAGCGTCCATCCCCAGGCCTTTTCAGGCACATCGTGAAGGTAGGCGACCACTTTCTCTTCGTCGCCAGATACTGCGTCCGCGACCCTTCGGCAGTGGTCAAAGTAGGGGTTTCCAAGCTTGTCCTGCTGACCGTCGTGGGCTTCGGTTGCGATTTGAATGGCATGTTGGAGATGCTGTTCAGATTGCATCTAATTTCTCCTATCGGCGCGATTTCGCCTCGAGGCGAGCGACGATTAAGGGGATCGCGACTGTCGCGATCGCACTCACAGGAATGTGTCTCAGCACCCGCGCGCCGACAGCGGTCGCGGCCATGGCGCCGACAAGCTTCGCCCATGGGTATGTGCCGAGCTGGTCATGAGCGCTGGCGTCGGCCCATTCGAGGTTGGATCTGGCAACGATCACCGCTTGCTGCTTGACGAGCGACAGCCTTGAGCGGAGGTTTTCGATCTCGTCCCGCACATGATCAAGGTCATCTCTAACTCGCTGGAAAGGACGTGTTTCCGGCGGTCCGCTGTCGGACGCTGAATAGGTTTCGGCTTCAAGCGCGGCGAGATGAGCCTGCAGCTGGACGTCGGTGTCAAGGCCTTCCGAGAGGGTTGTGTCGCGCTTAGGCATGATGTTCCTCCAATAGATTTGCGGTCACAGCACAGCGCGCCTTGGCGCTGCGAACACACGTCGGGCGTCCCTTGGGGTGCCTCGCCCCTTTGATCGGATTGCCCTGTGATCGCTCGTGCGCTCAACTCCTGCCGGAAAGGAATGTTCCTGAGCTGATTGTCGTTTTGGCATCGACGAGCCTCGACACTCTTGACCGCCGAAGCGGCCGGTGGATGCAGTGCGATCGTCGGCCCTTTAGAGTCCTCTCAAACTCGGCGGATCGAGTTCTGTTTTCCGCTCAGGCCCGATCTTTCGCGGCCGCGATCCCATTTGCCAAGGCCACCCTTCAGGTCCTCACTTTCGGCCGTTGGCGGCTGCTTGTGCAGACAGGCGTTAAGGAACGACATCAACGCGCGGACGTTCCCATGGACTTGCTGTTGTGGGAGGCTTTTTATGTCTGATGAAATCCCATCCAGTTTGGACGCCCTCGAACCCCGCAACGGTAGTCCCAGTCCTCGTCTCGATGAGAGGGAATTCAAGAAGCGGTTCCTGAACCAATTCAGGGACAAGGCCTACGCAAGTCTGGCATCTGAAATAGATAAAGTGGCATCTGCAGCCTGGGACGCCTATCTGCATTCCCGCAAGAGTCCAGTGACGAGGAAAGCTGGACCGAATTTCTTCGATCCGCACTATAAGCTTTCTGCGGACTGGCTCAAGGCTCGGCGCGCGGTCCAGGAGGCGCAATCGCGCCACGAGGATGCAAGTGGCCCGCCGCGCGTGCTTTTGATCAATGCATCGTCGCGTAGCGAACACACCTGTCCCGGCGAACTATCGAAGAGTTACAGGATGGTCCAGCTGGCGAAGCAGATTTTCCAGGAAAGATCCGATTTCAAAATCGAAGTTCTCGACCTCAGTCGTATTGCATCCGAATATGGCCGGCAGATCCATCCCTGCAAGTCGTGCTTCTCCACAGCGGCGCCCCTGTGCCACTGGCCCTGCTATCCGAACTACTCTCTCGGACAAATCCACGACTGGATGAACGACATCTATCCGCTGTGGGTCGAGGCGCACGGCATTATGATCGTGACCCCAGTCAACTGGTACGCGACCTCCTCTCCACTGAAACTCATGATGGACCGACTTGTTTGCGCAGACGGCGGCAATCCGGATCCAACCAGCACTCACGGCAAGCATGCCCGGGAAGCAAAGGCAATTGAGATGAAGGGCTGGAACTACCCCAGGCATCTCAAGGGTCGCCTCTTCTCGGTCGTCGTCCACGGGGACACGGAAGGCGCAGAGAATGTCAGGAGAAGCGTTTCGGACTGGTTGCGCTCAATGGATCTGATCTCCGCCGGAACGCTCGCTGAAATCGATCGCTACATCGGCTATTGGGAGGCATATGCCACCAGCCACGTCGCCTTCGAAAAGGATCTCGATATGCAAAACGAGGTCCGAAACGCTGCAAGGACACTGCGCGAGGCTGTCGTTGCAAAGCGTCGCGGGGATATGATCGAAACTGGAAGTGACCTGGAGCATCCTCGCCAAAAATAGGGTCGTCGCAGATGCTACGGCGCGCCATGCCACCGCCATCGGTTCGAAGGTTCACACCCAGGCCGATCAGATTTTGGGCGCGTGTGGCTTTCTGGTGATTGCTCATTGACCGGCGGCCGCTATCGTCATCCAAAAATGGGGTGATCATGGCAAAGACGGACTGGCCGAAGGAGCCGCTGACAAGCGAAACCATGAAGATGCTCGATCGCATTCTTCGCGAATGGTGCGCCGAGCAAGATTGCGAGCCATCGAGTGAGGCCGCCATCGTGCAGGCCAAAGCCCTCATTGACTGGTTTGAATTCGGCGTGCGGGATGAGGCGGAGCTTTCGAGACTGCTTCGCGACGAGCTCACGACAAAGCAATCGTAGGAACTCTGAGCGTCTTTGGAAGTTGTGTTGAGACACAGCCAAGGAGACATGAAACGCATTCCTGTCGCCTGCATCGCCACGGCACCCATTTGGCGCTACAAAACGGCAGGACAATCGTGACCCGAACGCTGGCCGCACGCCTGTCCAGCTTTCGAGCATCATCTCCAAATGGCCCAAGGACCTTAACACGCAAACCGTGGGAGATCGCCATGCCAAACTATCCAGTCCCGCCCTTCGACACCCCCAAGCAGCCAATGCCCGGATCGACGAACGCCATGTCGCCGTTGCCTGACCATGGCGAACATACTTATCGTGGCTCCGGTCGCCTCAAGGACAAGAAAGCCATCATCACCGGCGGCGACAGCGGTATCGGCCGTGCGGTTGCCATAGCTTACGCCCGAGAAGGTGCCGATGTTCTCATCGCCTATCTGGACGAGGATGAGGACGCCAATGAGACGAAAAAATGGGTCGAAAAAGCCGGTCGCAAGGCCATCCTCTTGCGCGGCGACATCCAAAACCCCGAGCATTGCCGCCACATCATCGACACGGCCAGGGCAGAACTCGGCGGCATCGATATTCTCGTCAACAATGCCGCTCATCAGGCAAGCTTTAGCGACATTGGAGACATAAGTGACCAGGAATGGGAGCTGACATTCAAGGTCAATATCCACGCGATGTTCTACCTTTCCAAGGCGGCGGTTGCGCATATGAAACCAGGCAGCGCGATTATCAACACTGCCTCGATCAACGCTGACAGTCCAAGCCCGCACCTGCTTGCCTATGCCACAACAAAAGGCGCCATCCAGAACTTCACCGCTGGTCTTGCCCAAATGCTTGCGGACAAAGGTATCCGGGCAAATGCGGTGGCGCCCGGGCCGATCTGGACGCCACTGATCCCATCAACCCTGCCGGAGGACGCAGTCAGGAACTTCGGAAAACAGGTTCCAATGCACCGTCCTGGGCAGCCGGCCGAACTGGCGACGACCTATGTAATGCTCGCCGATCCCCTGTCGAGCTATGTCTCAGGCGCAACAATTGCCGTTACAGGTGGCAAACCGATCATCTGATCGCAAGCGCCGCCAGCGAGCGTTTTGCCAGCCGCTTCTGGCGACGTTCAAGTCCCCATTGCTCCGACTTTGGAACCTTGGACTTGATCAAGGGTTAGACCGTCAGGAACGATCTACAGCGATGGCAGCCGGCAAGCCTGCCTCAACCCCCGCAATGACAAACGGAGAACTAAAATGGGCATGAATTCACCGAAGAATGGCCCACCGGGAACCACCGATCAGTCGCCACGTTGGGAAGGCCCCAAGGGCAATACTCCGAGAGGCTATCTTCCGCCGAAAGACGATCCGGACAACGATCGCGACGCGCTTGGTGAAAACAACCGTGATCCAAAGAGAAAGAATCTTTCCGATGCCTTGAAGACAAGAGGAGGAAGCTGACATGGGTGGAAGCCCCAAGAAAGATGCGGCCGGGCAATTCGCGAAGTCTCAAGCAGACAGAAAGGCTTCCGGCGTTCACAGCGCCAAGCCCACCGTCATAACGGGTTCGGAGGATGCCACGGTTCATAAAAACCCTCCAGGCAAGCAAAAGCCAGAAAAAGACTGGGATCTGAACTACGATCCGACTGAGATGAACGAGGGTCAATCTCACTGAGTGTTGTCATCGGCGGCGCAGAAGAGGCCATTGCCTCGTTATTGCGATATCCGCTGGCCCCAGTTCGGTTTCCAGATGCCTATATCGGCATTCTATCGCGGAGATGCTGCGAAGTTCGCTGGAAAATGGCGAAGGCATAGGCGATTTCGTCGGCCTGACGGAAAAGCTGCGCAACTTGTAACTGGTGCAGCCTTTCTACGCCATTAATCCGAAGCTCGGAATAGATTGCGCCGTATGGCTATCGTCGAGATCATGAAGGCGCTTTGGGCAAGACAGACGGTCAGTCGGCTGAAGCCGATCAAGGTTGACGAGGAAAGACTTTACACGCTCCCGACCGAACCACCGATGATCGTTTAGAGTGAATGTGCCAAATGACCCGTTTCATGGCACCTGCGGCAGCAAAAAGGTCTGCTTCACCCGCGCCTCCCGTCACCCTACGCTTCCTGCGGCACTGGTGGTAGAGCGTTTTCCCGCGTATGCATCTGCCTGGACGTCAGGGGTCAAAGTGAAGCTGTCGTACGATCGAGAGCTGCAGGACGTTTTCAACTGGGTTCTGTTCCGGCGAGTGCGGCGGCAGCGACGACAAGATGATCTTGTGCGACATCTTCAGTGTCAGCGTTTATCGGACGACATTATTCTTTCCAAACGATTAAGTCTTAAGAGTTGACATTACGCAATGGCGGAAGGTAGCATATAGCATGACGGAATAAATGATATCGTTTTGTCGATACTGATAAGTATCGAAATCGAGGTAGCCTACACCTTTAAGACACTGTTCCTGCCTGAATCCCTTGCATCGCGCAAAACTCGGTCGACATTCTTTTAACATAGCCCGCTTCAGCGACATTTATATTTGCACGAGGCGCGCGCTGTGTTGTTTTTTAACTTTGAAATTCATCGTTAATGTAACACTAAATTCTGGAGCAGCGTGAAGAGCATATGATTAAAATCGATCTTTGCGGGCCTTTGAAAGGTGCTCAGAGCGTCATTGCTCTACGGTCAGGGGCTGCATCGCAACTGAGCGCTAAACAGAGGGATACGAGGCTAGCAGCATGAAGTTTCACGGAACACCTTTGGATGGTGCATACGTAATCGAGCCGGAACCGCGCGGGGACGAACGTGGATGGTTTCAGCGCGTCTTCTGCGAGCGAGAAATGGTCGACGCCGGCTTGGAAGGCCGCTTCGTACAAGTCAATAACTCGTTCAACGCCGAAGCGGGCACCCTGCGTGGGTTGCACTACCAACTCCCGCCGTCGCCAGAAGTCAAGATCGTCCGGTGCCTCTCCGGAGCACTGTGGGACTGTATCGTCGACCTGCGACCCGATAGCGCGACGTACCTTGGTTGGCACGCCGTTGAGTTAACGGGTGAGAACCGGCTGGCATTTTATGTGCCCCGCGGCTTTGCGCACGGGTTTGTGACCCTAAGACCCAACACCGAGACGTTGTACCTTGCCAGCGAATTCTATGATCCAAACTCGGAGCGCGGTGTGCGTTGGAATGATCCAAAGTTCGGCATCGCCTGGCCGGTTGAAGGCCTGGTGATTTCCGAGAAAGACGCGAAATGGCCCGACTTCGATGAGGATTTTCATGGCGTGGAAAGCCTACGCGGCATCTAGCAGGAGGTTCTGATGGTGATTGACACGCTCCTGAAGAAACGGGAACAGGATGGCCGTCCCATTAGGGTCGGGATGTATGGCGCGGGCTTTATGGCGAAAGGCATCGTCAACCAGATCTCCAACTCCGTACCGGGAATGATCCTTTGCGTGATCTGCAACCGAAACGTGGAGAAGGCTGTATTAGCCTACCGCGCTGCTGGCCTCGAGGCATCCTACGCCTGCGATGGCGACAAGCTCTCCGGCTTGATTGCCGAAGGCACGCCGGCTGTGACTGATAATCCAGCATTGTTGTATGAGTCGGATGATCTGGATTGCTTGATTGATGCGACGGGAGCGATTGAATATGGCGCCAACGTCAGCTTGGGCGCAATCGCACACGGTCGCGATATGGTGACCATGAATGCCGAACTGGACGGTACGGTTGGGCCGCTTCTCAAGAAAAAAGCCGATGCGGCAGGGGTTATCTTCACGGCCTGCGATGGAGACCAGCCCGGAGTACAGATGAACTTGTGGCGCTTCGTCAATTCCATCGGCCTTACGCCGCTGGTGTGCGGCAATATCAAGGGCCTACAGGACCCCTATCGCACACCGACAACGCAGGCCGAATTCGCGGCAAAATGGGGGCAGGACCCGCATATGGTCACCAGCTTCGCCGATGGCACAAAGATCAGCTTTGAGCAGGCTATTGTCGCTAACGGCACTGGCATGTCCATTTTGAAGCGCGGCATGACAGGTGTCGAGCATCGTGGCCATGTCGATGAACTCGTCAACGCGTATGACATTGAAGCACTGAAAGCCGTGGGTGGAGCCGTCGACTATGTTGTGGGCGCAATACCAGGTCCGGGTGTCTTTGTTCTCGCCACCCACGACGACCCGAAGCAGCAGCATTACCTGAACCTTTACAAGCTCGGAACCGGCCCGCTTTATAGCTTTTACACACCCTACCATCTTTGCCATTTCGAGGTTCCCCTCTCAGTGGCTCGGGTTGTACTTTTACGCGATCCGGTGCTTCAACCGCTGGAGGGGCCGAGGGTGGAGGTCGTGGCGACTGCAAAGCGCGACCTCAATGCTGGCGAAACGATCGACGGTTTGGGCGGCTATATGAGCTATGGCCAATGCGAGCGCGTCGATGTCGCCGCCGCTCAGGATTTGCTGCCCATGGGGGTTGCAGAGGGATGCGTCTTGAAACAGTCCGTGGCGAAGGATCAAGTCCTTACCTATGCCGATGTGGTGCTGCCTCCGGGCCGCACCATCGATCTGCTGCGCCGCGAACAGGCGGCGATGTTTGCTGTGTAGTTCTTAGGCGACAACTGGCTCTCTCCAACCGTATCGCTTCCCCGCTTGAAAGCGGGGGATTTGCGAGGGCGCGAAGCTCCTGCGATAGTTATCGCTTCAACCGAGAGCCACTGCCCTTCCTCCACGATCATAGCCGCCGTGTTCCTCCGCAGGATGTTGATTGCACCATTGTGGTCGGCATGGGCGCGCAAGCCGCATTGGCGACAGCGGAAAGACGCTTGGCTTTCGCGGCTTTCCCTGTCCACGGCTCCGCAGGCCGAACAGGTCTGCGAGGTGTGGCGGGGATCGACCTTGCACAGGTATCCGCCCCGTTCTTCGAGCTTGTAGGCCAACACGGTTTCAAAGCCGTGCCAGCCTTGTTCGAGGATCGCCCGGTTCAGGCCCCGCCTTCTGGCAGACGCTGGTTGCGGGCGCGTCGACGGTTCCCCTGGCGCTGCGCGTCAGGTTGCGCGTGGCGAGGTCTTCCAGCACGCACCTCCGTTGCGAAGCGACGGGCGATATCAAGACTGGCCTTGTGCCGCCAATCCTGCCGGATGCGGGCAGCGCGAGCCTGCAAGGCTGCAACGCTGCTTTCGAGTGGAATTTTCGACTCCCCTTCCGCAGACAGCTTCTCTCTTCGGCGCTGCTTAAGCGGCCCGGCATGGATTTTGCATTGGCAATAGCTACCGGGCTAAACAGAGAGCAAGGTGTCATGAAAGAAAACAGTCTGGCCTTTCGGCCCGTCGGTCAACCGAGTTGCTAATTCTGTCAGGCGCGCCCCGAAACGCTTCGACAGCGATGGCAGATCGATGACGGCGAGGACCTTTCCGAGGCACTCATGGTGTGCCTGGAGGGCTTGCATAACCGCGTGCCTCTCGAAAATGTTCGCGCAGCATTCATCAAAGCCGCCCATGAAGCGATTGATGCGGCGCGGCAGAAAGAAGGGATCTTTGCCCGCGCCAGGATCCATCACCGGAGCCGCAAAATTAGCGGCATTCAGGTGGTCAAAAGCCGATATTCATCTTGAAACCAAACGTCTGAATAGCATTTACCTGTGATTTTTACTGCATTGACCCGTGGTCTTTACAATGAATACTCTGATTTGCATTCTGCGTTTTCTTGCATATGTGAGGCGTACCGTGCAGCAGATCTATACTATTCAATATCTGCGAGGGATCGCAGCAGTCGCAGTTCTCTTATTCCATGTCAGCGAACGACATGATCTCGGCTTTTCAGTCGGAGCTGCGGGTGTCGACCTGTTTTTCGTCATCAGCGGCGTTATCATGTGGATCACGACTGACGGAACAGCCATGACGCCGGCCCACTTTATTCAAAAACGCGTCAAAAGAGTTGTGCCACTTTATTGGGTTGTGACGTTTGCGACATTTGCTGCCTTGCTCGTCAAACCGGCCTTTTTCTTCAATCACGATGGATCGTTGCAAAATCTCATTGGCTCGTTGTTTTTTCTTCCGCACATGAAGGACAGCCTCCATCCGGTCGTCGTCCAAGGGTGGACACTCACCTACGAAATGGTTTTCTATCTCATCTTTTCCCTCACACTATTCTTCAGGGAGCACACTACCAGACTAACCTTGGCAATCGGCTCGCTGTGCATCATGTGCCTTGCGCCGCTCCTGTTGGATTGGCCTTACCTGCGGGCTTTGACAAGCCCCGTCATCTTGGAATTCGCCGCCGGTCTGTTGATTGGCCGTGCATTCGTCCGTGGACCGGATTGTCCGACTTGGCTGTGTATAGGACTTGCGGCCGTCGCTCTGATCTGCTTGGCAGCGGCCTCGGCCTTGGATGCAGACCTGCCGCGCGCCATAAAATGGGGTGTTCCTTCGGCGTTTCTCGTCCTTGCCGCGGTGATGTGGGAGCGGCGAAGGAATGTCGAGCCATCCAGCATACTGCTCTTCCTTGGTAACGCGTCGTACTCGATCTATCTTTGGCATGTGTTATTCGGCGTGGCGATCGTCGCGCTTCTCCTGCGAAGCGGGATCCCGCATTGGGCCTTCCCTCCGATCGAAATCGCGGCCGCCCTCGGCCTGTCGCTGATTGCCTATGTTTCCATCGAAAAACCGCTGGGCAGCTGGATCAATCGGCGATTTCAGTCCAAAGGTCGCGCCTTGGCGGCATCAATCACCTGACGAAAAGAGGCCCGGGCCTGGCCGGGAAGGCCGCAGCCGCGCATCTGGAAAGAGCGGAGCGGGCAAGGCCCGTGCGGGGCGCGGCCGCAAATCGACCGGCGCAGACTTCAATTGACGCGGGATACCAGCGGGAAATAGCGTTCAACAACGCGAGCGCTGCCGAAATTCGACAGGTGGCCGGAATCGAAATAAAGCATCCTGCCATCATCAATGTAAGGGCACTCGCCGGCTGCGCAATCCATCGCAATCGGATCAACGAAATCGGCGCCGCCCGCAGCAGTACGCAGCCGCTGGTTAAAATCGTGATCGATCACGGTTGACCAAGAGGCCGCTTTTTGGCCGGCGCCTGCCTTCTTGAAAGCAATGACGTCGACATTCGTTACAAACATTGGCGATTGCCCAATCACTATAACCCGCAAGCCCTCCGCCTGAAGCTGCCTGACAGTGTCTTCGAGCATATCCAGGCCGCGGCGTTGCAAATCAACCCATCGGCCCGAGAGCACGACCGTCTTAACGTCAAGCGACCGGATGATGTCTAGAGCCTTCTGATTGAATGCCTGGCAGTTCGGTCTGGCGTAGGAGTAGTAGGCAAGAACCGGAGGGCATCCGGCAAATGTATACTCATAGACGCGGCCATGAATGTGCGCAGCGTTCGCCACGATCCCGGGGGCGTAGTGGGCGGCATAGGAATCCCCCCACAAAAGCGCAACATCGCCGGTGTTTGTCGTTAAAGCGCAATCTTCGGGGCGCCATTTTTTAAAGCCGTCGTCGTCTTCGAAAAAGCAGGTGCCGTTCCGCCACGTCTGGCCGGCCTGCACTGTCGTATCGGCGCTCGCTACAACTGCAGAAACGTCGAGCATGCGCGCTTCTGCCTTGGTTGCATAGCCAGGAAACCGCTGAGGGAAGCCATGAGCGGCGATGCCCGCGTATCCGAACAGCGAGACGATCGACATGCTGGCAAGCGCCGAGCCGATGAGGGCGCGCCGAGGCCAACTCACGGTCTGCAGACGGAACGGCGTTTCGACAAAGCGCCAGGAGAAAATGGCAAGCAGAAGGCTGGCGGCGATAATACCCATGGCATGGAGCCCGTTGGGCTCCTCAAGGGTCACGTATCGGACGAAGACGGTAATTGGCCAGTGCGCCAGATAGAGCGAATAGGAAATCTTGCCGATGAACACGAACGGCGCGCTCGCAAGGATCTTGCCGACCACAGAACGGGTCGGGCCGCCTGTATAGATGATGAGAGCCGCGCCCGCGCATGGCAAAACGGCGGCGAGCCCCGGAAATGGGGTCGCATCAGTATAGGCAAATACCGAATAGAGGATCAAGATCGCAGCGCCGATCGCAACGGCGCTGTTTGTCCGGTAGGACAGCGTGCTTTGTCCTCCCCAAAGCGCCAGCAAGCTTCCAATCAAGAGCTCCCAGCTTCGTGTCGGCAAGAGGAAGAAGTTTGCCGTCGGAGCGACGTCGATCGCATAGATGCTCAGTGCCAGGGACAGTGCTAGGGCGAGTGCGAATGCACACAACCGCACGCGGAAGTTCACTTTGTAGAGCACCCACATGGCGATCGGCATGAAGATGTAGAACTGCTCTTCGACCGCCAGCGACCAGGTATGCAGCAGCGGGCGTAAAAGCGCGCTGTTCTCGAAATAACCTGAGAACTTCCAAAAATAGATATTTGAGGTGAATGTCCCGACGGCCACCAGGCTTCGGGCGAAGTCTTCGAAGAATGATGGCAGGAAAAGCATGTAGGCGGCGATCGCCGTCAGTAAAACATAGAAAACCAGTGCCGGAATGATCCTACGAAAACGCCGTTCGTAGAATGTCAGTATGGAAAATCGACCATTCTTGAGATCATCATCCAGAATTCTCGTTATGAGGAAGCCGGAAATAACGAAAAAAATGTCGACGCCGACGAAGCCGCCAGAAAATCCGGCGACGCCGGCGTGGAAAAACAGCACCGGCAATACTGCTATCGTCCGTAATCCGTCAATCTCCGGCCGATACTTCATGAATATCCTAGTTTGTGAAAGGATTTTCAGGTTTATTAATCATGGGTAATCAGCTTAGAAGCCGAAGTCAATAGAACAGTTAAACTGGAGAAACTTCCTCATCTGTCCTGTGTAACATGGTTTCTTTTTTGTTCATCGGTTTCCTGGATAGCTGTTTGTGATTTACGTCGATGGCTTACTTCACCAGTCGAAGCGGCCGGCGCCCACCTAGAGAGTTGAGTTTGATTTACTCAGAGCCATACTTGCAGCCTCGAGTTGGTTTCGGCATTCGCTTGAACAGCAGGCGCAAGGGTAGTCGGCGATGACTGGCCAGAATTTTTAGCGATCCGCGCGGCAGCTTTTCTGAACGGGATGAAGAGTGAAGAATGATTGTCGGCCATCCGTCGTGAACCGCAGACGATGGGTGTGTTGCATGCACTGGTCAAGGTGGCGTCGCTATGCCATTGACTCTGCGGGAAATACGCCGACGGCGCCTAACGTCGACTGCGCAAATCGGGACGGCACGGCGGCGGCCAGCGCCACCCAAAGAGCCGGGCCTTGTCAGATGAAATTAAAGCTTGCCTCGGCGATCTTCAGCACCGTCAGGTGGCCAGTGGCCGTTGCCGCCGTGTCGATGGCAACCCGCTGCGGTCCGAATGTCGGCTGCAGGACAGGTGTATGTCCGTGGATGACGAAGAGCGGCCGACGCGGGCCTTCGCTTAAGAATGGCTCTCGGATCCACATGAGGTCCATATCCGTTTGTTTTGACATATCGACGCCAGGCTTTATGCCGGCGTGCACGAAGAGTAATTTGCCCATCTGCAGCGAGACCGGCATCATTTCGATCATGGCGATGTGCTCTTCTGGGACGAGTTCGGCGACGAGAACTTGAAGACCGCGAACCCCTTTCGTCTTGATGACATGCGCAACGTCGATACCGTAGGACGCAAGCGTCTCCGTCCCGGCGAAGTCGAGCCAATCAGCAATGATGGAAGGTTTGCGAAACATGCGGGCGAATTCGTCGTCGTGATTGCCTGAAAGCGCGACCTGCATGAAGCCAACAGGCGGCTTTGCTGCAAGCATGTCGAGAACCTTGCTGCTGGCGGGACCGCGATCGACATAGTCGCCGAGAAAAACGAGCAGCTTTGGGCCAAGATGGGCCCGAGCGTCATCGACTATGCGTCGTTGTGCGTCTGCCAGTTCATCAGCGCAACCGTGTACATCGCTGACAGCATAGATCGCATCGAAGGCGTTATCGGGCCACAAGAGCCTCTGCCTGCCGATCGACTGCGGGTTCAAATTGCGGCGCCAACGCATCGGGAAGTGAAACATTGATCCACCGAAAATGACAACGACTCAAATCTCCCTACAGGAAATGTCTTAACTGAAGCTCAAAGAGGAAGGCTCCTGAATCCCGTTATGGTTCATCTCGATGGGATATGATTACAATTTCACCCTCGTCCAACGCACAGCACCCTTCTTTTCAAGTAGCAACTGCACAAACTTACATCACATTGAATCTGGTTTTAACACATCATTAATTACCATTTACATGTTGTTTCTTTACTGATAACTTTTTCCCAGTAGCAGTGGAGTATAGTGTACTTGCGTGTATCTAATGCGTATCTGACAAACTTGAAATCCAGCAGTCGCTGCACGATTTCGATTTGGCGCCCGTTGCAATATATGCGGCTGGCTCAACAGTTTTTCAGAAAGGACTTCGGCCACTTTGTCCTCTCAAGGTATGGCCCTTTCGCGCTTGGGATATCCCACGGTCACCCCTCCCCGCTCAGCCACTTCAAAATGCCGTTAAACACGTCCGTCGACGGCCCTTGCAACGGCTTACGACGTGTTTTCGGAGGGAGAGACAACGGTGAACAGCCTCATTAGCAACTTTGAGAACTCGAATGAGTTGCGCCAGCGAGCCCGAAGGTTGATTCCGGGAGGAGCGCATACTTATGCAAAGGGCGACGATCAATATCCGGTCTTATCACCGGGCTTCATCGCGCGGGGGCGCGGCGCCTATGTCTTTGATGTCGACGGCAACAAATATATCGAGTTTGGCATGGGAAACCGCGCAGTCTCCCTTGGCCATGCCTATCCGAAGGTCTTGCGTGCTGTCGAGCGGGAGTTGAAAAATGGTGCGAACTTCACGCGGCCGGCAGTCATCGAGTTAGATTGCGCATCGATCTTTCTTGAGACAATCCAAGCCGCCGAAATGGTCAAATTCTGCAAGGATGGCTCACATGCAACCTCTGGCGCCATCCGGTTGGCAAGAGCCGCCACCGGCCGTGACCTTGTTGCTCGATGCGCCGATCATCCGTTCTTTTCGACCGACGATTGGTTCATCGGTACAACGCCCATGAATGCCGGCATCCCGAAAGCCGTACGGGATATGACGCTATCGTTTCACTATAATGAGATTGACAGTGCCAAAGCACTGTTTGAGCAACATCCCGGTAAGATCGCAGCTGTCATCCTTGAGCCATCGAAAGGCGAAGCGCCGAAGGATAATTTCCTGCATCGTCTTCGTGATCTTTGCCATGCCAATGGAGCACTTTTCATCCTTGACGAGATGATAACCGGTTTCCGCTGGCACCTGAACGGAGCGCAGGCTCTTTATGATATCCAGCCAGATCTATCTTGCTTCGGCAAAGCGATGGGCAACGGCTTTGCGATCTCCGCACTTGCGGGAAAGCGCGAATTCATGGAGCTTGGCGGTATCGATCAGCGCGAGAAGCCACGTGTTTTCCTGCTCTCGACCACCCATGGCGCTGAAACGCACGCTATGGCGGCGGCAATTGCAACGATGACGATTTATCGTGAAGAGCCAGTGATCCAGCATCTTTATGAAAAAGGCGAGGCGCTTCGAAAAGGTATTTCGCAGATCGCGGCCAGCCATGGGATTAGCAATCATTTCAGCGTCTTCGGGCTGGCAAGTAACCTCGTTTACGCAACGCTTGATGAGGACGGTCGTCCCTCCCAAGCGTTCCGCACGCTGTTCCTGCAGGAATTGATCAAACGCGGCGTACTCGCTCCCTCCTTCGTTGTCAGCTACACGCACGGCGACCGCGAGATTGCAAAGACGCTCGATGCTGTTGACGGGGCGCTTTGCGTCTATCGCAAGGCCCTTGAGCACGGTGTGTCCAATTATCTGGTCGGCCGATCATCTGACGTGGTGTTCCGCGCCACGAATCGCATGACAACCCAGCCTGACGCGGTTCCCGCTCTGGTGCCCGAATTAAGTCCTCGCGCCAAACGGCGCGAGCCGAGCCTTGCCACTGCCGGCCGATAGAAAGGTCTAACGATGCTTCACCACGTATCATATTCGAGGAGCCTAAAGCTCACAGTCATGTTTTGCCGCTAGTTGCTCCGCCGCGAACAGATCAGCAAAGATAAACGTCCAGTAAAAGCTGCCATATGTTTCAGACCACGTACTCTTCACCGTATCGTTTCGTCTAGGGGGACGAAGATCATGGCTACATTCAACTGCCGGTTCTGCAACACCACACTCACTCAGACGGTCGTCGATCTTGGCGCGTCACCGCTTGCAAACTCCTATATCGCCGTCGACAAAACGCAGGATGCCGAACCGTTCTTTTCACTACACGCTTTCGTCTGCGACGAGTGCTTCTTGGTCCAGGTTCCTCCCATGGCGCCGCGGGAAGACATTTTCGACAGCGAATATGCCTATTTCTCCTCCTATTCGGCCTCGGTACTGAAGCATGCCCGCGAATATGTTGACCATATGGTCGAGCGGTTCCAATTCGACACTCGCCATCAGGTGATCGAAATTGCCAGCAACGACGGCTACCTTTTAAAAAACTTCAAGGAACGCGGTGTTCCAGTGCTCGGCATAGAGCCATGTCCCAATGTCGCCGCTGTTGCGGTAGAGGCCGGCATCCCGAGCAGGGTGCAGTTTTTCGGTGTCGAAACCGCGCGGGAGTTGGTTGGCGATGGCCTCACGGCTGACCTGCTGATTGGCAACAACGTGCTGGCGCATGTCCCCAACATCAACGATTTCGTCGCCGGCATCAAAATCGTGTTGTCGGCAACCGGCATCGTAACGATCGAATTTCCGCATCTCATGAAGATGCTGGAGCTCAATTACTACGACACGATCTATCATGAGCATTATTCGTACCTGTCGCTCTATAGTGTCGAGAAAATCTTTGCCCATCACGGCTTGACGATCTTCGATGTCGATGAGATCCCTCCACAAGGGGGATCGTTGCGCATTTATGCTCGCCACGCCGAAGATCAAAGCCAGCCAGTCTCGGTGCGTGTCGGCGAACTGCGTGCCCGCGAAATTGAAGGCGGCGTCAATTCTGTCCAACGCTACAGCAAATTTTCCGAGCAGGTTCACCGCACCAAGCGCGATCTGCTGCGCTTTCTGATCGATGCAAAAGAGAGCAAGAAGACCGTTGTCGCCTACGGCGCTCCGGCAAAGGGCAACACGCTTTTGAATTTCTGCGGCGTTGGTACGGATCTCATCGAATATACCGTCGATGTCAGCCCTCATAAGCAGAACCACTTGCTTCCGGGGACCCGCATCCCGATCCACGCACCACAAAAGATTGCAGAGACCAAGCCCGATTATGTCCTGATCCTTCCCTGGAACATCAAGGATGAGATCATCAGCCAAATGTCGGAGATCAAAGGCTTGGGCAGCCAGTTTGTTGTACCGCTTCCCAATGTCGAGGTCGTTGCTTGAGCGCCGTCAGCGCGCCCGACAAGGAGCCTGCCGGCGCACGGATGTATGCCCTCATCGAGCGACTTTATCCGATCTGTCGCAGCATCACCGGTCCGGGCGTCGTGGAGACACTGGAGATCATCGGGCAGGAAATTCCTGTTAAGATTCATCGCATAGCAAGCGGCACAGAGATCTTTGACTGGACGGTCCCGCAGGAATGGAGCATCCGCGATGCCTATGTGAAGGACGAGAAGGGTAATCGCGTCGTCGACTTTAAGGCAAGCAATCTGCACGTCGTCAACTATTCGCGACCGATCCGCGCGACATTGCCGCTTGAGGCGCTGAAGCCTCGTCTGCACACCGACCCCGCCCATCCCGCTTGGATACCCTACCGGACGAGTTACTACAAGGAGGACTGGGGATTCTGCCTCTCCCACAACGCCCTTGAGGCGATGAGCGAAGGATCCTACGAGGTCCTGATAGACTCAACACTTTCAGACGGCGAACTCCTGTGGGGCGAGTGTTTCATCCCCGGCACCACACCCGACGAAATCATTATCTCGACGCATATCTGCCACCCGTCGCTTGCCAATGACAACCTGTCCGGCATCGCCGTCTGTGTCGAGCTTGCTAAGCTTTTGATGGCATCACAGCGGCGCTATTCCGTGCGGATGCTCTTCATTCCGGGCACCATCGGTTCGATCGCCTGGCTTTCGATGAACCGCGAGCGGCTGTCGCGTATCAGACATGGTCTCGTCGCCGTCAACCTCGGTGACCCTGGCATGCTGCATTATAAGCAAAGTCGTCACGAAACGGCCGAGATCGATCGGGTGGTGGAGCATGTGCTGAAGGCAGCGGGGCAAGCTCATTCGATTATGCCGTTTTCTCCCTATGGCTATGACGAAAGGCAGTTCAGCTCGCCCGGCATCAACCTTCCCTTCGGCTGTCTGTCACGCACACCCTATGGGCGGTTTGCCGAGTACCATACTTCGGCCGACAATCTTGATTTCGTAAAGCCGGGAGCGCTTGCCCACTCACTCGAAACCTACGCCTGCGTGCTTGAAACACTGGACCGCAATCGAGCTTTCGAGAACCTTTCGCCGATGTGCGAGCCGCAACTTGGAAAGCGGGGCCTCTACGATGCCGTCGGCGGCAAATCCGACACGAAGACGCGTCAGTTGGCCCTGCTGTGGGTTCTAAACTACTCGGACGGCAAACATGATCTCCTCGATATCGCCGAAAAATCGGGTCTTGCATTTGGCTTGATTGCCGATGCCGCCGATCTTCTGCTTGGCCATGATCTACTTGCACCGGCGCAAAGGGACTAAGGATCATGGAAAAATCTCTCAAGGGGCGCGTGGCAGTGGTGACCGGGGCAGCGGGCGGTATCGGTCAGGCGATCGTTTCAGCCCTTGGCGTAGCCGGCGTGACAGTTCATGCTCTTACCCGCGGCGGCGTCCCGCCGTCGTCGCTTAGCAACGGAGCGTCGATCAGCTGGCATCACGTCGATCTTGCCGATGACCGGGCGATCGCCGAATTCGTCGCCCGTTTGCGGGTGATCGATTGCGGCATCGATTACCTCGTGCACAGTGCTGGCGTCTTTCGTTCAGGTGCGGTTGCGCAAAGCCCGGTGGAAGAACTCGATAACGTCTGGCGCGTCAATCTGCGCGCGCCCTATGTTCTGACACAGCTTCTCCTCCCGGCACTGGCCAGACAAAAGGGTTCTATCGCGTTCATCAACTCAAGCGTGTGGTTGAATCCGAGAATGGAGCTCGCGGGCTACACGATGAGTAAATATGCCCTGAAGGCCTTTGCGGACGTGCTGAGAGCCGAGATCAACAATCAGGACGTGCGTGTCCTCAGCATCTTTCCCGGGAAGACCGCAACACCGATGCAGGAAACCATCCATGATGCAAAAGCGCTTTCCTATCAGGCAGACGAGCTACTGCAGCCGGAATCGGTGGCAGCGAACCTGATCACAGCCTTGTCGATGCCGTCCACCTGTGAAGTCACGGAGATTTTCATGCGGCCAGCACGACCGACGCCGCCGACCTTCAACGACTAGGCATTCTTGGTGCCGCCATCCGCACCGCCAGCGTGATTGAGCACACAGACGTCCCTGCCCTCTCCAGCATTCGGAATACCCACCTGTACCATTATGAAACGCCAGAAGCTGAACTTTGTTCAAAAACAAATCTAGGGCGTAAAATCAAGCTTTTAGCTGCAGGATTTGTTAATTTTTTGTTGCTTCTTTCAATTTTCTGAAATAACGTTGTCGCAAATACTGCTACGCCGTTCTAGGGATGCCGGTATAGACGATCGCAACTATTTGAAAGCGGTCGAATATTGGCAAAATCGGCGCTGCATTTCAGGCCGGATAACTATGCGATGATTCTAACGCGCGTTTATTCTGCCTGTAATTAAAGGATCATAAAGTATAGCCTGGAATTTTTAGTGCCGACGTCCCCGCGCCATTTGTTTCTCGTACTCGCCTCGGGTTGCTACTATGAATTTCGATCAACCTTCACATGCTGACCGTGCGGTTATAGGTCAGGAATTCAGTTGCATTTTCCCGCAGATCTTTTCACTGATCTTGCTAACCTGTGGGCTTGCCCCTAACGTCCAAGCCGCGGACGGGCGCCCTGCAGCGTCCTTCTTCGAGAGCTTTGACCGGCTCGATCCCAACTTCTGGTATATTTCAGACGGCTGGACGAACGGCGATCATCAGAACTGCATCTGGTCGGCAAAAATGATCAAGATTGCCGACGGCTTTGCGTCGCTGATGCTCGCAAAGGACACTGTCGATCAGAAGGCCATGCTGTGCGCAGAAATCCAGACGAAGCAACGCTACGGCTTTGGCACCTATGAGGCACGGATAAAGGCGGCAGCCGGGTCGGGCCTTAACTCGGCGTTTTTCTCCTATATTGGCCCCGCCGACCAGGAGGAGCACGACGAGATCGATTTCGAGGTTCTGGGGAAGAACAGTGCGGCTGTCCAGGTCAACCAATATGTGAAAGCCAAGGGCGGCAACGAAAAGCTCGTTTCGCTCGCTGGTCCGGCAGACGAGGGTTTCAACCATTTCGCCTTTACCTGGGAGCCCTCCAGACTGCGGTTCTTCGTCAACGGCTTCCTCGTCAACGAGGTTACCGATACGCTTCGCATTCCGACGGCAAGGCAGAAAATCTTCTTTAGCCTGTGGGGAACCGATACGCTGACAGGGTGGATGGGGCCCTTTGCCTACAAAGGACCGGCGATCATGCAGGTCGACTGGGTGAGCTTTACCGCTACAGGCGAAAGATGTCTGTTTGCAGGCTCTCTGACTTGCGACGGGGCAATCCCCGTCAGCGCCCCTGCAAAGCCGCAGGAGAACCCTTGATGGCGCACGTGCTTTACCTAGTCCATGATCTGTCCGATCCGGCAGTTCGCCGGCGTCTGATCATGCTGACACGCGGCGGCGCGACGGTTGACCTTGCAGGCTTTTCGCGAGCAAAGACCCCAGGCGATATCGAAGGCATCAAACCGGTCAACCTCGGCAAGACGGCCGATGGTCGCTTTTTTCAGCGCACCTGGGCCGTTCTCAAGGCAATGGCAAGGCTGCGTTCTGTCCTTGCAGGCCTCACCAAGCCGGACGTGATCGTCGCCCGCAATCTCGAAACGCTGGCATTGGCAAACAGCGCCAACGGTTATTTCGGCGGGTCGGTGCCAATCGTCTACGAGTGTCTCGATATCCACAGGCTGCTTATCGGCATGGGTCCCGTCGCGCGCTCGATGCGATTTGCCGAACGTTGGTTTGGCCGAAACGTCAGTGCGATCGTCACCAGTTCGCCAGCCTTCAAGACCAACTATTTCGATGTGCTGTCTTTTCTGAAGGTCCCGGTCATGCTCGTCGAGAACAAAGTTTTCGCGGCCATGGATGACGGCCTTCTTCCCGCTTCGCAAAAACGCGAAGACCGACCATGGCGCATCGGCTGGTTTGGCGCGCTGCGCTGCAGGAAATCATTGAAGCTGCTTGCGCAATTCTCAAGGATGGCAAATGGCAGGTTCGAGATCATTCTGCGCGGCCGGCCGGCTTATTCGGAATTTGACGATTTCGACGCCTTCGTGGCGAACGAACCCTTCATGCATTTTTGTGGTCCCTACCGAAACCCGGAAGATCTAGGTCCAATTTACGGCGAGGTCGACTTTGCCTGGACGGCCGATTGTTTCGAAGAGGGCTACAATTCCAAGTGGCTGTTACCGAACCGGCTTTACGAAGGTTGCCTGCACGGGGCGGTACCGATTGCCGTTCAAGGCACCGAGACGGCTGAGGCACTTCGGCGACACAATATCGGCCTGATCTTGGCGGATGCCACGTCCCATGCGCTAAGCATGGCGATGGAGGGGCTGGACGTTCGGCGCTTTAAGTCCCTGAAGTCCGCCGTTGCCGCGTGCGATCGGCGCAACTGGGCGATCGATGAGGCTGACTGCAAGAGCTTGGTCGCCTGGCTCGCCGGCTTGGCGCCTGCCAAGCCTCGCAAAACTCCAGATCACTTTCCGATCAGTTCATCATTTGCCATATAGGATTGAACGCGATGAATAAGCACGTAAGTCCAGAAGATTGCTGCTTGATCGTCATTCCATGCCTTAACGAGCGAAACTACATTGGTGCGCTTCTGAACGGTCTGAGCATGGAACTTCAAGCTCCGGGCTGGCGCATTGTGGTGGCCGATGGCGGCAGCAAGGACGGCTCGCAGGATATCATCAAGGCCGCCTGCGCCATCGATCCACGCATCATCTTCCTTGACAATCCGAAGCGCCTGCAAAGTGCGGCAATCAATCTTGCAGTGGCCCGATACGGCCGTGATTTTGAATATTTCGTGCGCATGGACGCGCATGGGCAATATCCGAAGAATTATTGCCAACGGCTCATTGCTGATGCCGAAATGACCGCTGCTGCCTCCGTCGTCGTCGCCTTGGAGACGACCGGTTTCAATACGATCCAAAAAGCAGCCGCGATTGCCCAGAACTCCAAGATCGGCAATGGCGGTTCTGCGCATCGAAACCTGTCGACGGGCGGCTACGTCGACCACGGACACCACGCCTTGATGCGCGTCAGCGCCTTTCTCGCCGTCGGCGGCTACGATGAGACCTTTTCCCATAATGAGGATGCCGAGCTCGACTTCCGCCTGAGGAAGGCTGGCTACAAGATCTGGATCAGCGGCACGACAAGCATGGTCTATCATCCCCGCGCAAGCGTTGGCGCACTGTTTTATCAATACCTCAATTACGGCCGCGGACGGGCGCGCAATATCCGCAAACACAAGACAATGCCAGCTCTGCGCCAAATGCTGCCGCTTACAGTCGCGCCCGCCGTTGCCGGCACCGTGCTCGCGCTGTTTTACTGGGCGGCGATCGTTCCAGCTTTCGCCTGGGCGTTCACCTGTATCGGCTATGGCTTTTATCTTCGCGTGCGCCAGCAGATGCCCCACGGACCATTGGCCGGACTGCTTGCCATGGTCATGCATGTAGCCTGGTCAACCGGTTTCTGGCTGGAGATGCTGTCGTTTGGTCCAAGAAGGAGCGTCTCATGAGCCGGCCACTTCTCATCGAAATTGCCGTCTGCACATACCGGAGGAGCTCGCTCAGCGACACGCTGGCGTCGATTGCGGCGGTTGCTGTACCTGAGCAGGCCGTTCTTCGCATCATAGTCGCCGACAACGACATCGAAGAAAGCGCCAGGGGTGCCATCGAGGCAATCAGAGCCAAAATTGCACATGAGGTGATTTACCTTCATTGCCCTGCTGGCAACATATCGATTGCCCGCAATGCCTGCCTCGATCAGGCGACAGGCGACTATCTGGCCTTTGTCGACGACGACGAGCTGGTCACGTCGGGCTGGCTCACCGCCCTGCTGGCTACCGCCGAGCAGACGAAGGCAGCAGCCGTGCTCGGTCCCGTGTCGGCGCGCTACGGCAAGAATGCCCCCGCTTTCATGATTGACGGCGACTTCCACTCGACGAAACCGGTCTTCGTCAATGGCGAGATCAAGACGGGCTACACCTGCAATCTCCTGCTCGACAGGAACGCCGAAGCCTTCCGCGGCCGGCGCTTTGACCTGGCCCTTGGTCGCTGCGGCGGCGAGGACACGGCATTCCTTGCCGACCTCCATACAGCCGGCGGCAAGATCGCCTTTGCGAACACGGCACTGGTCATCGAACCGGTTGCCGCGGAACGGGCCTCAATCGGATGGCTCGCCGGGCGCCGGTTCAGGTCCGGACAAACCCATGCACGCATCCTGCGCGGGACTGCAGCCGCCCCTGGGTTGGCGCTGGAGATCGTGCGCGCCGCGCTGAAGGCACTGGTCTGTTTTGGCGCATGCCTTGTGATGTGGTTCCTGCCCGTTGATCGTTGGCGCCATGCCCTGAGGGGAATTCTGCACCTCGGCGTCATTGCCGGTCTGCTTGGCGTCGATGAAGCGATGCACTACGGAGGACTGAGTCCAGCCGCAAGGAGCAATCCCGATGCTGCCTGATACCCCGCATATCCCCTACATTATTGCCGCCTACAATGCCGCAGGCACGGTGGCACGCGCCGCTCAAAGTGTGCATGCCCAGGAAGGTGTCGATGTCGAGGTGATTGTCGCCGAGGCGGCTGCCTTTCTGACCCTCGTTGACCACATCAAACGACGTTTCGTTGCGGATGCTGTGAAGGACGCCCTGCGCAATCCGGCAGCAGCCCGTCATCTCAAGATGCCGATCGCGGCACGCATCAAGTCAGCGATGACGGCGCTGCAGACGCCTGTTTCGGCCGTTGAGCGGGTGTCGCAATGAACGAGTTCATAAGCAAGGCAAAGATGATGCAGGAAGCAATACGCCCCTATCTCGGTCAGCCGGGCACGGCTAAGCAGCCCGAGGCTGGCGATGAGCGGTTCATAGACGTCGACCGCCTGATGCAGATCGCCAGGCGTCAAGCAAAGCTCGTGGTCCTTTTTGCCGCCATTGGCCTGCTGCTCGGCGTTACCCGGCTGGTGTTTGCAACCTATTATTACACGGCAGGCACCAGTGTCCTCATCGATGACAATCTGAGCCGGTTTGCCGGGGACGTTTCACCGGCGCCTGCAAACATGGAATCTGACAAGAAGATCATGAGCCAGGTGGCGATCTTGAGGTCAAGCTCGCTTGCGGCAAAGGTGGTCGACAGGCAGCAGCTTTACGAAAAGCGCGAATTCGTCAATCCTCCACTCTCGGTCACCCAGCAGATCAAGGGCCTTGCCAAGATGGCGATGGACGTGTTTGCCGGTATAGGCACGGAGATGGCAGATGCCGACAGCCTCGACGCACGCAAGGGCACTGCCGTGGCAGTTCTCATGGAAAATCTGAGGGTCGAGCAGCAACCCCAGAGCTTCGTGATCGACCTCTATTACACGTCGACAGACCCCACTTTGTCGGCGCAGATCGCTAACGCCTATGCCGAGGCCTATCTGTCAGACAAGCTCGATGCCAATTTCGACGCGTCGCAAAGGGCGACGGTCTGGTTGCGCGCTCGGCTGACCGATTTGAAGGATCAGTCGCAGGAAGCGGCCCTGAAGGTCGAACGCTACCGCACCGAAAACGGCCTCACCGCGGCAAAAGGTGCCCTCTTGTCGGAAGAACAGCTCTCCGACATCAGCGGCCAGTACATCTTGGCACAGGCGGACAGCGCCAAGGCGCTTGCGCTTTACAACCAGTACAAAACGATCGTCGCCGCCGGCCAGCAGACTGCGGTCGACAATGCCGCAACCGTCTCCGAGCAGGAGGGCTCGACGGTCATTTCTACGCTCCGAGCGCGCTATCTCACGGTCACCAAGCGGGCCCAGGAGATCGAAGGCCGTTTCGGTACCGAACATCCGCAGGCCATCACGCTGCGTAGGGAGCAGGACGACATTGGGCGACAGATTTTTCTAGAGCTCAAGCAGATGACGGAAAGCTACCGCAATCAGTACGAGGTTGCAGTCTCGCGCGAGGCATCGCTGAAGGAGGGACTGTCGAGGATCACCGGCCAAACCTCGGCGGCGAATGAATCGCTCGTGCAATTGAAGGACTTGGAACGCAACGCTGAAGCCATTAGCGACCTCTACAAGACCTATCTGACGAAATATCAGGAAACGGCCCAGAACCAGTCGTTCCCGATATCAGAAGCGCGCGTCATCTCGCCTGCCTCGCCGCCGACCGAGGCATCCAGCCCCAAGCGCACCCTGACGCTTGGTGGCTCGCTGATACTCGGCGCGATCTTCGGTGTCGGACTTGGCCTGTGGCGCGAGATTAGGGAAGGCACGTTCCGCCTTGGTGAGGAATTTACGACGCTCGGCCTGAAGTTCTTGGGTTACCTGCCGCCAATCCCGGGGGCCACGCGTCCCTCTCCCGATGACGAAAGGAAGCTGATCGCCAATCCCGATGTCGAAACCATGCGGTTTGCGGTCAAATCGGGCGGCACCAAGTTTACCGAGACCTTGCGGCATGCAAAGATCGTGACCGACACGATGCTTGGCAGCCAGAACTGCAAGGTCATCGGCATCGTCTCAGTATTGCCAGGCGAAGGCAAGACGACGATCGCGGCAAATTTCGCGACGCTCGTGGCATCCAGCCCAGCCAAGGTGCTGATGATCGATGCTGATCTCAGACGCGGATCGCTGACGCAGGGTCTTGGCATCCGTTTTGAAACCGGCTGGACAGAGGCGCTGGCTGGACCAACGAGATGGCAAGACACTCTGGTTGTCGATCCGCAGACGGGTGCGAGCCTTCTCGCAACACCGCGCCAGGTAAAGGTCTTCAACACGAGCGAGTTGATCTCAGGGCCTTCCATGGCAACTCTGTTGGAAGAAGCCCGCTCCATGTTCGACTATATAATCGTGGATCTTCCGCCAATCGGGCCGGTCTTTGATGCCAAAGCTTTTGAGCCGTTGGCCGATGGTTTCCTGCTCGTTTCGGAATGGGGGGCCACACCGCGGGCCCTTTTGAAGTCAACGCTTGAACAAGAACCGGCGATCGCAGCGAAATTGCTGGGCGTTGTGCTCAACAAGGCCGATCAGGAGAAACTTTCTACCTATGGTGGGCTTGGCAGTTCCGAAAAGCTCTATTCCCGGTATGCGAGCTACTACCTCGAGCACGGCGAGCCGATCATGAAGGCGCGGGGCCGCCGACGGCGAAAGGCGCGCATCCACCCATCGAAGGAGCTCTAACGAGACGCGCAAGAAGCAACTGATCCAATCCAACGTTGGTGTGAAGCAACCCCTGGTTTGCGCCATGCCCATTTTAAAGACAGTCACCAGTTCCGGAGCGTTTGAAATGAAGATCTTGATCACAGGAAATATGGGCTATGTCGGGCCTGCTGTCGTCTCTCACCTACGCCGTGAGATACCTGATTGCTTACTTGTTGGCGTCGATACTGGCCTTTTCGCGCATTGCCTCACCCAAGCAAACTTGCCCGAGCGTTTGCTTAATAGTCAGGTCTTTGCCGATGTTCGCGACCTGCCCGCCGAGTTATTTGAGGGCGTCGATACTGTCGTGCATCTGGCAGCCGTTTCCAACGACCCGATGGGCGGCCGCTTTGAGGCGGTGACCGACGAGATTAACCACCGCGCTACACTGAGAACAGCCGAACTCGCCGCCAGGATGGGCGTCAGAAGCTTTGTTTTTGCCTCCAGCTGCTCCATGTATGGATTTGCCGAGGGTGGCGCGCGCACCGAAGCAGACGAGCTTAATCCTCTGACCGCCTATTCACGTTCGAAGGTTGCGGCCGAGACCGGGCTTGGCGCGATCGCCCGCAACAGCCAGATGACGGTCACCGCGCTGCGCTTCGCGACTGCCTGCGGCTTTTCCGGGCGCACGCGACTGGATCTCGTCCTAAACGATTTTGTTGCCTCGGCGCTGAGGACCGGACGGGTTTCGGTCCTCTCTGATGGCACGCCCTGGCGGCCGCTCATTCATGTCAACGACATGGCAAGGGCAATCGAATGGGCGCTGCTCAGGCAGGATGGCGGGAATTTTCTCGCCGTCAATGTCGGTTCCGAGGACTGGAACTATCAGGTCCGCGAGCTCGCGGAGGCCGTCGCCGCCTCGGTTCCGGGGACGGCCGTCGAAATCAACAAGGACGCTCCACCAGACCGACGTTCTTATCGGGTTAATTTCGATCTCTACCGGACCCTGGCCCCGGCCCATCAGCCAGAAGTGACGCTTGCAGGCGCCATTGACGATCTGAAAACCGGCCTTGATGCGGCGGGTTTGAAGCATCCCGATTACCGCTCTGCGCAACTCGTGCGATTGAACGTGCTTACCCAAGCGATCGACGGCGGCAGCCTTGGTACCGATCTGCGCTACACGGCCGATCCGTCCGACCGTACTTTTATCCCTAGTTTCAAGAACCCGGATCATCGGACGCGCCAAGCCATGCCTGGCTGAACCGATCAGGTGACACAGTGACTTTAAAGCCGCGTAAGGCGGGCAACGCTTCAAAGGACGAGAGGACGCAATGAAAGTTGTCATTTTTGCAGGAGGCTACGGGAGCCGTCTTTCGGAGGAGACTACGCTTCGGCCAAAGCCTATGGTCGAGATCGGCGGGCGACCGATCATCTGGCATATTATGAAGATCTATTCGCACTACGGCTTCAACGACTTCGTTGTGCTTGCCGGTTATAAAGCGGATTACATCAAGGACTACTTCATCAACTATGCGATGATTAACAGTGACTTCACAGTCGACCTAGCGACAGGCGAGTTCAAGTGGCTCCGCCGCGCGCTGGAGCCGTGGAAGATCACCGTGCTCGATACCGGGCTGAACACGATGACTGGCGGACGATTGAGGCGCGCCCGCGACGTCATTGGCGATAGGCGGTTCCTTCTGACCTATGGCGACGGCGTCTCCGATACCGATATCGCCGCGACCATTGAGCTTCATGAGCGGGACGGAAACTGGATCACGCTGACCGCCGTCAGCCAGCCGGGCCGCTATGGCGCGCTTGGCCTGTCGGACGACGGAACTCGTGTCCATGCCTTCCGCGAAAAACGCATTGGCGATGGTGGTCTGATCAACGGTGGCTTCTTTGTCTGCGAGCCTGAGGTCTTCGACCTCATCGAAGGTGATGACACCGTCTGGGAAGAGGGGCCGATGGAAAGTGCGCTTCACATGGGCAAGGTTGGCTCGCACTGGCACCAGGGCTTCTGGCAAAGCATGGATTCGCTGCGAGACAAGATGGTGCTCGAAAAGGCCTGGGAGAGCGGCAATGCGCCATGGAAGCTCTGGGACCCGACACCGGGGTGAACCGAACCGCTGACAAGCGAAACGTCGCCTCTGCGATTTGGCCACCCGAACAAAATTGAATAATACCGTCTGCGCAATGGAATATTGCCTGCGAACTGCGCGAACTACAGTTCCAATCTGTATCACTATGTTACATTAAGTATATTTCGATTATAGTTGATCTTTTTCTATTGCCTTTTTGAAGGCTTTAGTTACTAATTTCTTAACATACTGCTTTCGGGGAGCTTCATGATGAAGCATGATGTCGAATTGGCCGATGCCTCTATTTTCTCGCACTACACCCAGTGGCGGCCAATGAGGCCCTTAGGCGGGTTGCGCAAGAGGGTGTTCGACGTTGTCGGCGCCCTCGTTCTGCTCGTCCTGTTTTCCCCGCTCTTCTTGCTGATCGCAATCGCCGTAAAGCTTGATGATCGCGGCCCCGTTCTTTTCGGTCATCAGCGTGTTGGCCACAACGGAAGGCCATTCCGTTGCCTGAAATTCCGAACCATGGTTACCGAGAGCGATGCACGGCTTGCTGCCTATCTCGCCGAAAATCCCGCCGCCCTTGCTGAATGGGCAACGACCCGCAAGCTGCGTCACGACATCAGGGTAACTACCACCGGAAAGGTGCTGCGAAAACTCAGTCTCGACGAGTTGCCACAACTGCTCAATGTCTTGCGCGGCGATATGAGCCTTGTTGGCCCGCGTCCAATCATGGGCGAAGAAATGGCCCGTTACGGTGATTGCGGAAGCCACTATCTCCGCTCGCGCCCAGGTCTCACCGGCAAGTGGCAGGTGAGCGGGCGAAGCGACACGACCTACGAAGAGCGCGTTCAGCTCGACAGCCAGTATGTTGAGCACTGGTCCTTCGTCGGCGACGTCTGGATCATTCTGAAGACCGTGCCGGTTGTCCTGTTTGCGCGGGGTGCCCACTAGCACGCCGACGCCTTTGCCAGGCAAAGATAAGGAAGAACCATGAGGTTAGTTCGTCAGCATTCTCCTGTCGCGCGTAACGCCATTTACGCGCTGGCGCGGCTGTGTCTTGCAACGCTTGCCGCAGTCGTCTGTCTTGTTCAAGCGGCGTTGCTCTCGGCTGCGCACGCTGATCCCTACAAGCTAGGAATCATGGACAAGCTGTCTGTCCGCGTGGTCGAATGGCAGACTGCCGAAGGCCAGTTTCGCGAGTGGCCGGGTATTACAGGCGAATACATCGTCGGTCCGAACGGCGAGCTGGCTTTGCCGTTTGCCGGTGAACTGAAAGCTGCCGGCCAGTCGACCTCGGAGGTGGCGCGCGAGATCGCACGCAGCCTCCAGCAGCGCTTCGGGCTTCCCGATCCGCCGGAAGCTTCGGTTGAGATTCTTGAATTCCGGCCGATTTTCGTAGCTGGCGAAGTTCATACGCCCGGCAAATATCCCTACGATCCGGAGATGACGGTCCTGAAGGCGATTAGTCTTGCCGGCGGCATGCGTCGCGGACTGGACGAAGGCCAGCGCTTCGAACGCGACTTCATCAACGCCAGGGGCAGTCACGAGGTACTCGTTGCCGAGCGCGCCCGTCTGATGGCGAAGAAGGCGCGACTTGCCTCCGAGGAGGCCGGCGAGGAGAAGATTGTGATCCCCGAAGACCTTGCCACCATCCCGCAATCGCGAACGCTGATCGAGGATGAAATGGCAATCATGGAAACGAACCGCAATGCGTTCGACCTTCGCCTCAAAGGGCTTGATGAGCTGCAAACCCTCTACAGCAACGAAATCACCTCACTCAGCAAGAAGGTCGACAACCAGACCCGGCAAGTGGACCTTTACAAGAGGGAACTTGAAAAGACCGCCAAGCTCGTCGATCAGGGTCTGGCAGTCAGCTCCCGGGCGCTGGGCCTTGAGACGACGCTTGCCGAGACCCAGAGCAACCTGCTTGACCTCGACGCTGCCACGCTGCGCGCCAAGCAGGAGATGAACAAGGCTGCACTCGACACGATCGACCTGAAGAACGAGCGCAAATCGAAGATTGCGCTCGATATGCAGCAAACCAAGTCGCAGCTGGACGAAAATGCGCTGCAGCTTCAGATGTACCGGCAACTGATGGCTGAGGCGCTGGTGAATGCGCCAATGGCCTCGCAATTGGCCGGAAGCGACGCTGCAAGGCTCATCAGCTATTCGATCGTGCGAACGGTCGCAAGCAAGATCCAGGAGATTCCAGCGACCGAAACGACGCCCGTGCAGCCGGGAGATTTGGTCAAGGTCAGTGTCACCGACGAAAAATCATAGGACTTGGGGTCGGCAGATCAGCATGCGTATCAGTATCAACGCCTTCTTATCGCCTGGATTAAACGCCCCCTTTGCGATCTTCGCTATGGTCGCGACGATGTTTTTGATCGCCTATGCGCAGCTGTTTGGCTCTGTCTTCATTTTGTTGTTCTATCTCGTGTGGCTGCCTCTTCTTGCCATGGACCCGCGCGCAGTCATCGGCGATCCACGGCCTCTCTATTGGATTTTTGCCTTTTCCATCTTTGCATGTCTGTCCTTTTTCTGGTCTGCGGTTCCCGGGCTCAGCCTGCGCGGCGGGCTGCAATACCTTTCAACGATTGTCTGCGCCTTGATTGCCGCACGGGTCGTGCCTGTAAAGGCGATGATTTTGGGCATGAGCCTCGGCGCATCGCTGGTACTGCTCTACTCACTGATATTTGGACACTTCAGCTACGACCCTCTTGATGGCGTCTACAGCTTCATCGGCGCCTTCGGGTCGAAGAACCAACTCGGCATGTTTGCCGCGCTCGGCGTCTTTGCCTCCTTCTCGCTGGTTTTCATTCTGCGCGTGCAGATGATGTGGCGCATCCTGGCCCTGATCTCAGGCGTCTTCGGCGCCTTTTCGCTGCACGCCGCCCAGTCGGCGACCTCCACGATCACGATCGCCGCAACGATTGCCGTAACGGTCGCTTCGGTTTTTCTGAAGCGGTTCTCACCGCGGCACCGGACGGTCCTCTTCCTGTCGATCGTTCCGGCAGCAGCCGTCGGAATGCTGATTGCATTGAGTACCGGGCTGTTCGGCGCGATCCTCGGCGTCTTTGGCAAGGATGCGACGTTGACAGGGCGGACATATCTTTGGCAGCGCGGTCTCGAAATCGCCCACGAACAACCTGTCTTCGGCCTCGGTTTTCAGGGTTTCTGGGTCCAGGGTTTTTCTCAACCGGAGGTCTTGTGGCAGCAGTTCTATATTGCGTCGCGTGCAGGATTTCACTTTCATAATACCTACATCGAGGCCGCGGTCGAACTTGGCTATATCGGACTGATCTTGCTCAGCGCCGTTATTCTTGGCCTCTTCGCTGGATACCTCAGACGCCTCCTGTCGTCAGGCGCGCGAAACGAGGATGTGGTCCTCTTCGGTCTCGTCATGCTGTTCATCGGTCGCTCCTTTTTCGAGGTCGATTTTCTCAATCAATACACGATCGGATCCTTCCTCATCTATTACTGCGCCGGCGCGCTCGCGAAACCGGTCGCGGGAACCGCAGGCAATGCCTCAGTGCGGTTCTATCCTCAGTACGCTGGCAGTGAAGGTTTTCATGTGCCGCGCCGTGGCGGTTACGGGTGACTGTTGATTATGTCCGCTGTCAAGAAGGATGAGGAGACAGATGCAAGGCGTTGATCCTAGTAAATTTTCTTTGCTCTTCCGCTGCGCGGCATAGCTACGGTTCTCGTCAGGCTCCCGCATCTCCACGCATCTGAGCGATGAACCCAATTTGTCCCGAGTGCTCAGCCTGATGTACGACCGTCCGCTAAGGGAAACGTTGACGCCGCATTTTTTAGGTTCCGGCCGCCTGCCCAAGGTCGGCAAAGGGCTGATGCCGAACCCTCGTCAGAAAAGCCTCAAGTAGCTTCTGCACAGGAATGTAGCCAAGATCTTTGATAGTCAGCTATACAGAGGATCAACAGTATCTCAATAATAAATTTGATTCTACGCCAAGCCATTCTTGACTCGCATCACCTGAACTATAACATAGCTTTAGTTCTTCTTTGGATTTCTTTCGCGTGGTGGAATGTACAATGTCTTTGCCACTTGTCGCTGTTGTGACCCCGACGTATAATGGCGGACGGTTCTTGGCTGAAACGATGGAATCCGTCCAGCAGCAAGATTGGCCAAATCTTGTTCACATCGTGCTCGACAACAATAGCAGCGACAATACCGAAGAGATCGTCTCCGCCTATTTGAACAAGCGCATCCCTGTCCTTCGCTTTCGCAATGAAAAGACGCTGGATCAGCGTGAAAACTGGACAAAAGCTTATCGCCTGATACCCCGGGACGCAGTCTATGTGCGCTATCTCTGCGACGACGACACGATCAGCCCGACGTCGATCTCCAAGATGGCGACACTCGGCGAGACCTTTCCCAATGTCGGGGTCATAGGCAGCCTGCATGACTGTGCGGGTGCTGTTCAAGATTTCTTCTGGCCACCCGGCAAGCCGGTTTTTCCCGGCAAGGAAGCCATGCGTATGGCGCTGCTGCGCCAGGGCATTTTAATGCCGGTCCAGATGATGTGGCGCCGGCGCACGACTGACGCGCTCGAACCGCTTTTTGCCAACGCCATGGACGGCAGCTGGGACCTCGATACGGTCTTCCGGATGCTGGCGATCAGCGATTTCGGTTTCGTGCATGAGGCGCTTGGCTTTACCCGTGTACACGACAACACGGTCACTGCCTTACATTATGCCGGCAAAACTCGCGCCTGGACGCGCGATGGCCTTGATCTCATCATGCGCCACGGCCCCGTCGCCTTCGGGACCGACTACCGCCGCCAGCTTCTCGCGTTTCGCCGCTATTATGTGCGCCGCATTCTGACCTGGTGGCGCGAAGATCGCGGTCGCGAGCATCTGCAACCCCATTTTGATGCCCTGGCAAGGGCCGGCTTTGGTGTCAACGGCATGCTTGTCGTCGATGCCGTGCTGGATTGGATTTACGTCAAGCTTGGCATGCGCCGCGCCTGGACCGGATATCCGGGCTGGCAATAGGCGGCAAACGTTTCGATGAAATGAGACAGGAGCATGAGGCTCCTGCTTGGAGGGGTAATGAGTGATCCCGCATTTGAAGGAAATCTGGCATCTTCTGCCATGGGCGCCTTGCCGATGAAGACTGCCAGTTTCCGGTCAATCGCCGAAGGCCTGAACGGTCGCCCCCTTGCCGAACCTCTACTTGAGGCAGCAATGCAGCGATACAGCCGCCCGCGCCCGACAGGATCGGAGGTGACCATCGCCTTTGGACTCGATACGGCTTACCTGCCGCATGCAGCTGTTGTGCTGGCGTCGCTTATCGCTAACGCGCCGGGCGCCAAATTTCGTTTTCTGATCGTCCATGACGGCATTTCCCCCCAAGCCCGTTCGACCTTCGAACGCTGTGGTGAAGGACATCGGTTTGATTGGCTCGAGATTAGAGGCTCAAGTGTTCTTGCAATGCCCGGCAAACGTCATATCAGCCGCGCCGGCTACTATCGCTTGATGCTTGCCGAGCTTGCCCCGCCAGATATCGATCGAGTCCTCTATCTCGACGCTGACCTCGTCGTCATGGGTGATATTCGGGAACTCTATGCCTCCGATCTGGGCGAGCATGCAATCGGCGCGGTCTGCGACGTCGGCATGGATGGCGAGGTGTTCGCCGAGCGTTTTCAGCTGCAGCCCAAGCGTCTTGGCTACTTCAATTCCGGTGTGCTGTTGATGGATCTCACCAAACTGCGTGCCAGTGACGATCTTTCCAAAGTCATCACCGTATTGGAAACGCGCATCGACGATATGGAGTATGGCGATCAGTGTGCGCTCAACGTTGTCTTCTGGAGCCGATGGAAACACCTTGACATATTGTGGAACGTCCAACGTCGAATGCTGATGCCGCAGGAAGGTAAGCCCTGCTATGCAACCGTAGCCGAAATGAAAAAAGGGCGCCGGCCAAAGATCATCCATTTCACAGAGCACAACAAACCGTGGTCGACGGACGGATGGCATCCGTTGATCTGGACCTATTACCGCTATCTGAAAAAGACCCCGTATCGAGCGCAGGTTCTCAAGCTTGGCGAAGTCCATTTCGTCAAGGATCTGCGTCGGAAAATCAAGACCATCGTCAACTGGTACCGGTTGCAGGCGTGAGGCAGGCCTGGTTTTTCAGGCGTACATGCTTGATTATGACGCGCGGCAGCGCAATGACGCCGGTTTCACCTTGCACAGATGGGATGGTCCATGTCTGAAACGTCGCTAGCAACGGCACTTCGAAATGGCATTGCCTGGAATACCATCAACGCGATCTTTTCGCAGAGCGCCGGTTTTGTCATCTTCCTCGTTCTTGCGCGCATGCTGGAACCGGCCATCTTCGGGGCAGTCGCGCTCTCTGCTGTTGTTGCCGACTTCATCGCCAATGACGGCCGCTATGCCGGCATGGATGCGATCCTGCAGCGTGGTGATTTCGACAAGAAAAGCTTAAACGCGGCCTTCATTTCCCTGTCTTTGGTCGCCTCACCCTTCGCGCTCTTTCTGGTCATGGCTGGGCCTTTTATCGCTGGCTTTGAGAACGCGCCACTGGTTGGTTACTATATGCCGATCTTTGGCGTTCTTTTGCTCTTTACGCCGTGGCTGTCGGTGATGGATGCCCTCATAATGCGCGAACTGGGCTTCAAGACGTTTGCCAAGCGCAATATGATTTCGACCCTTGCGGGCGGTGTCGCCGGCATCACGTTGGCGTTCTCACCGCTGGCGATTTGGGCGCTGCCTGCCCAGCGCATTATCTCGACAATGGCGGTTGTTGTCTTTGAGTTCCGTTATACCGGTTGGCTTCCCGGGCGTCATACCGAGAAAGGCGCGTGTCGCGAAATTCTTCGCCGCTTCCTGCCTCTGTGGATGGTCGCCGCCATTAACATATCCATGCAGCGCGCTGCCGTGCTGGTCTTCGGCATCCGCTTCGATGGCGCGACCGTTGGTCTTTTCCGGGCTGCCGACAGGATCAGCGAGTCGCTGCAAAATCCCCTCGTCAGCCCGCTCTTTGCGCTTTGGTTTCCGTTGATGAGCAAGGTGCGCGGCAACCTTGCGGCGGAACGTGAAGTATTTACCGCTATCATCCGCACCGCTGCCTTCGTGACACTGCCAGCCTTTACTGGACTGATCGTCGTCGCCGATGATGCGGTGGCGTTGCTGTTGCCCTCGTCCTATGCCGGGGTCGCGCCCATTCTTCGCGCCGTGGCGATCACCTCGCTGATGATTCCGATCGTCTGGTTCAACCCCATTGCAATGAACGCGCTCGGCTTGAACCGCATGTCGCTGCAATATTCCACCATCGTTGCCTTGACTTGTATCGGTGCGCTCATCGTCGTACCGACAAGCACGCCGGGCGCAGCGATTTTGGTAATGTCCTCGCCGGCGCTCGTCTATGGTGTGATCGGCAATGTCCTGTTACTGCGCCGGCTGAACCTGCAGGCGAAGGTGCATTACATGGGGCTCGCGCCGGCCGCGGCGGCGGCGCTCGCCATGGGCGTCGTCGTGTACTATGTGCAAGCAACAGCAATGGTTGGCATGCAGCCTTCCTTCCGCCTCGCTGTCTCGGCGAGCCTTGGCATGGTCATCTATTTCGGCTGGCTCGCCTGCTTCAGCCGAAGCTGGATGATCGAACGTATCCAGCTCCTGCGCGGGCAAGGCAGATGACGCACAGCGTCGCAGACAGGCGATAGCCCCCACGCAAGCTTCACCGCCTATCCTTCTCTCATGCGAAAGCGGGAGAGCGACATGAAAAAAGCGACGTTGCTGAATGCCACCGGGGTTTCCGTGCTCCTCTGGCTTCTTATCCTGCTCGCCGTCGTCTGTCTGCTGCGCTAGCGCAAACAGAAACGATCGGCGTGCCAAGAGCTGCTCCCGGCACGCCTTTTTTATCACTGGATAGAAACTTGCAGATCATCTGAGAGAATATCCTGAGGCATTTATGTCTCATTATCCAGATAGTGTAACATACATTGCCAGAAATCGAAGTTTTTCTCTAGCCTTTAGTAGGCTATTTCTCATATTGTTAGCGCCTCTACAGGTGGTATAGTTATGTTACTCAATGATACCGTATTTCCTGCCGCTCAGGCAGCATCAGTCTGCGTTCTGGACAGGCTTTTGGTCTGCGAGGGCGCCGAGCTGTCGTTTTTGTACTTTCACTATGAGACTCGCTTCGTCCTTATCATGCGCACAGCGGGGGCGCCGGCAAGGTGCGAAATCATTGAAGATTTCGAGGAAAAAACCGGGGCGGCCGCCGACAATTACTTCCGCGACTTTGCAGCGGCTGTGCTCGAAGTCAGATCCAGCGAGCTCGGACTTTATCTGACATCTGCAATTTCGCCGGCAGAGGGCTTGGCAAATGGTGCGGTCGGGATCGCACGGCGTGCCGGGCGACAGACCGACGCGCTTGCCCTGGAAAAGCTGACCGCCGCGAGCTTTCTGATTGGCCAGTTACTCAAAACGTTTACCGAGATCGCAAGCGAAGTACCGCAACACGACGCCCTGCCCGGTCTGGTCCTACATCGAGCCCTTGACGCGCTGACCATCCTTTTTGATCTACGGGTATCTTCGCTGCGCAGTTTCGACGGCATTGAAGCTTATCGGGAACGACTGCTGATTTTGATCATCGCGCTGTCGACCATGGCAGCGAGCGCACAAGAAGCAGAGGCCGTCACTGTCGAGATCGCAGGCGGGGCAGCAGAAAGGTCGGTGACCTTCGTCCAGAAAAACGCCACACTGATGTTTCCATTCATGAGCGGCCGGGACGCCGCGATCCTAAGGCGCGCCGTCAATGGCCTTGGCGCGCGGCTATCGGTCCAGCGTGATAACCAGACCAATATTACCCGCGTCCAACTCGTAATTCGTTAGTGAGGGCGGCAACCGCTGCCAATTTGTATACGCGCGCAAGCACGGTCCTGAGCCGCGCCGCCATCAGCGGTCTTCTCAATGATCGAGCTGAAACCTTTCAGCCTGGAACAGACCACCTATCGCGCGGACCAGAATTTTCAAATCACCCAAAAAACTCCACTGCGCGGCGTAGGAAGCGGCCGCCATTTCCCCATTCCTCACGGCGTCAGCCGTGGCGCGGCAATCGCTGATCATGCCTGGCCTGCAGAATTGTGCAGACACCTTGCCCCTTTTTACATAGCCGCGATCAACAGGCAGCGATGGCGGACCAACGAAACTCATGTCACCGAGGAGCACGTTGAGAAGTTGCGGCAGATCATCAAGACCTGTTCGATGAAGAACGCGTCCAACCGGGGTTAGCAAAATATCGTCCTTCAACGTTTCCGTCATGATCCAGCTTGCAAGCTCGTCTGGATGGCGCGACAGATGCTGGCCAAGCCGGAGGCGCCAGTCGACCGGCAATTTCCTGAAGCTGTAGCAGTCAAACGCCTCGCCCCCCGCTGATCGCCGTTTTTCCAAATGAAGGACCGGACCGCGATCGGCCAAACGAACAAGTAGCGCGATCGCAATCATCAGCGGCAAAAGGCAGATGATAGCCACACTCGCCAGAACGAGGTCAAAAATCCGCTTCTGTGCACCGCCCGCAGGCTGCGGGATGTGTCGATCGCCGTGATCACGCGAGGGATTTGCAAATTCGGCATCGTATTTCATTCTGAGGCCTCCACAGCGCTGGCCATTTAAATCGTAATGATCAGTATTTTCAAGCAAAATCTGATGTATACCTCGAAAGCATGAACTACGTCCTGGAATACCACACGTTACCGTAGGTAGCGTTACGTCAGGATCGATTTGTACAACCACATTGATCTGGCGTGTAGACTTCTGAATTTCGGCGATGGTTCATTATCTTATATTTTATTAGCTTCTATCTTTCCTGTTACTGACAGGTTTTTCGCCATTTACCGCAAAAAATCGCGTTTAACGACTTTTTAACGATGACATCTTTTTGACATCTTGTCTGTTGAAGGTTTCCAACGACGCATTAAGCATGGTAACACTGCATCAAAGAACTCAGTTATCTCTGATTATGCGAAGTCTTGCGGGACGATAGACGAAGGTCCCAGATCAGAGTGTGCGTCGTGAGGCCGGGAGGGGAGTTCATGTACGCACCCAGGTTTTTTGTTTCGATGTCCGCCGTGCTCATCGCTTTCTTTTGCGCGATATTATGGATGCAAGGGTCCGTCCTCAGTGCGCTTGCCGACAGTCTTTTATGCGCTGTCCTGATCCAGAGCGGGTATTTTCTCGGTGTCCTGTTTTTAGTCTGGCACGAGGATGTGTCCAGGCCTTCTCGCGCCCTTGATATTTCGAGCCAGGCAGTCGGTCCCCGATCCTGATGACGTCACGATCCTTCCGAGCAGCCCCAAGTATGACTGTTCAGATCAGCCGAGAGGCGAGTTGGTTATCCGCTCTCGCATGATGAGAATCTGCCTGGCTTTGCACGCTGCAGAATTGACTTCTCTGCTCAGAGGTCAGATGAAGGAACGCGGTTCATGCGTGGCCGCGGTTGGTGAGATGAAGCCCAATGAGCAGATTGTTTGTCGACGCCATTGTCGTTGGCGCAGGCGTCATCGGCCTGGCGGTCGCCCGCAAGCTCGCGCTTTGCGGCCTTGAAACCATCATTCTCGAGCGCGCCAACGCAATCGGCACCGAAACCTCATCCCGCAACTCGGAAGTTATCCACGCCGGTCTTTATTACCCGCAGGGTTCGCTGAAGGCGAAGGTCTGCGTCGAGGGCCGGGCAGCGCTTTACAACTACTGTACCCGCCGCGGCGTGGAAGCGCGACGGGTAGGCAAGATCCTGCTTGCCGCAAGCCCCGAGGAATTACCCAAGCTTGACGCGATCGCTGCCGCAGCCAAACGCAACGCCGTTTTCGATCTCGTTCCGCTCACACCGAACGACGTCGCCACGCTCGAACCGGAGTTGCACTGCGCCGGCGCGCTGCTCTCGCCATCGACCGGCATCATCGACAGTCACGGCTACATGCAGGCGTTGCGCGAGGATTTCGAGGCCGAAGGCGGCATGCTCGCCTTCCACACGCCGGCTGTGGCAATCACGTGCGGTGGTGCGCGAATCGGCCTGACCACGGGCGGAACGGAGCCCACCGAAATTGAGGCCAGCTTCGTGGTCAATGCCGCCGGTCACGGCGCCCCCGGCCTTGCGGCAAGAACAACTGGACTTTCCCCCGAGATGGTGCCGCCACAGTTTTACGCCAAGGGCAACTACTTCGCGCTTTCCGGACGCCAACCCTTTTCGCACCTCATCTATCCGATGCCCGACCACGCCGGCCTTGGTGTCCACGCAACACTTGACCTCAACGGCCGCTGCCGTTTCGGGCCTGATGTCGAATGGGTCGATGAGAATCATTCACTCGACGTTGCTGCCTCTCGCGCGGAACAGTTTTATGATGCGATCCGCCGCTATTGGCCAGGTTTGCGTGACGGCGCCTTGCAACCGGATTATGCCGGGATACGGCCAAAGCTTCACGACGCAACCATGCCAATGCCGGACTTCCGCATCGACGGGCCGCACCTGCACGGCGTCAAAGGATTGGTCAATCTGTTCGGGATCGAGAGTCCCGGCCTGACAGGATCGCTTGCGATCGCGGATATGGTTGCGATCGCGCTTGGAGTTGCAAGCGACAAAGAAGCACCCCACTTCGACCGATAAGCGGTTCTCGTGCTCTATCTGCCTGCAGGGAGTTTACACGCGGCCGTGTTTAACGTGCGGAGGGAGCGGGAGCGCTTCCACCCGAAGACCAATATAAGCGCCTTTGCGATAAATGCCGGAAATGATCAATATCGCAATTCCGATCCTTCCGAGGCGTCATGTCGATAATTTTTGAGCACCGGCGCAGGTATTATTAAATTTGTACTAGCAATGCAACGACCTTTACACGCAGTGATCGCAGCCAATATCAAACAGATTCCCATTTCGAATATGTCACGAATGATTGCATTTTTACCTATACATAACGTGATTGAACACTATTTCAAACTTATGATAGTAAATAAATACTGCAAGAAATTCAAAACAAAGCTGCCGCATCTTTCGTGAGAGTCATTGGGATTTTTTAATCCGAAATCTTCGTGAATCGACGCCCGCATGCTCTTTTGCATTGATTGCATTGCAACATATCGCATCATAGCTAACATTGTGACGGGGCCGCAATGATTTCAGGGCGTATTGATGACATGCCAGGTGACATCGATGTCCTCATCGTCGGATCCGGACCCGTCGGCCTCACCCTTACCAAAGAGCTTCGGCAGGCCGACAAGCGCGTGCTCGTTGTTGAGTCGGGCGGGTTAGACCCATCTGCGGCTTCGAATGAACTCGCCGGCGCCTTGATCCTGGAGCCCGCCAGCCACGACGATGTCCGCATCTGCGTCTCGCGCCAATTCGGCGGAACAAGCAACCTTTGGACCGGGCGATGCCTTCCCTTTGATCCGATCGACTTTGAAGATCGATTTCCCGATGGGCGGTGGCCCATTTCCTATGACGACATCCGACCGTTCTACGACCGTGCCGTTGAATACGCCAACTGCGGCCAGGGGTTCGTCGACAAGGCGCCGCTTGCCTCGGTAGACGCCCGCTTCGAACTAACGCACCTTGAACGTTACAGTCGTGATCCGAAACTGTTTCGCGCGAGCCTCCAGCAATTCAGCGAGGACAGGGGACTGACAATCCTACTGAACACCACCGTCGTGGATCTGGTCCTGACGGAAAATAGCAGCGTCAGCCATGTCGTGGCCCGTCACAAAAACGGTCTTGCCTATCGCATTTCATGCAAACTCGTGGTTCTTGCCTCAGGTGGGCTGGAAGCGGCGAGACTTCTGCTCAACATCCAGCGGCGTCACCCGCTGATGTTTGGGGGGCCTCATGGAGCGCTTGGCCGTTATTACATGGGCCATCTTTTCGGGCACGTTGCCGCGCTCAGATTTTCGAACCGACCGGCCGAGGCACTTTTCGACTTCCACCGGGACGAAACAGCCGCATATGTGCGCAGACGCATCGTGCCGAGCGATACGCTCATCAACCAGCATCATTTGCCGAATGTGGCGTTCTGGCCCGACGTGCCGGCCCTTTCAGATCCGCAGCATGGAAGTGCCTTTTTGTCCGCCGCTTACCTTGCCTTGAGCTTTCGTCCACTCGGACGGTTCCTCACGCCTGAAGTCATCCGCCGGCATCATGCAAGCCGTCTTGATGCAATCACAGGCCATCTCAAGAACCTCGCCGCTAACCCGGCCGAGATTGTCAGGCAGCTACCAGGCTATCTGCGTAATCGCTACGGGCGAAGCACCAGGAAGCCTGGCTTCTTCATCAGTAACAGCCGTCGGACATACAGGCTCGCCTTCCATGCCGAACATTTCCCAGACAGGCAAAGCCACGTACGTTTGTCTGACAGTGTCGATGCTTTCTTCGTGCCGCGGCTGACGATCGACATGCGCGTGCCTGACGAAAATATCCGTGCACTTGTTCGCACCCATCGTCTTCTGAATGATTGGCTCGAAAAAAATGACCTGGGTCAACTCGATCTGAGCCGCAATGACGATACGCTTGCAAGTGCCATCGCTACGCGCATCCGCCACGGCACGCATCAGATTGGACTGACGCGCATGGGAACGAACCGCAACGACGCCGTCGTCGACGGGAACTTGAAAATCTTCGATCTCGCTAACGCATATATTGCGAGTTCTTCTGTCTTTCCGACGTCGAGCCAGGCCAACCCAACATTGACAGCAATGGCCCTTGCAATTCGTCTCGCGCAGCACATCATCCAGCCGGCGCTCTAGCGCTTCTCTTCTGGTGCATACCTCCGAAACCTTTGCGAACGTCGACGATGTCGATTGCCCGAGATGACTTTCAAACTCGACTCGATGGGGCAGCTTAAGGTTCCGATTGATCTCCATAAATCTTATGGATTAATTTACTGCGACGGCGCCAAGTCTCGGCTAGGCCGAGCCTCAAAGATGCGTCAAGCTCCTCCCAGATCTCGAACCCAGTTGGATCAGCAGCAGTGACGAAAAACGAAACGGATAGCGTCAAAAGACCGACCATTGCCATTGTTGGGGGCGGCATTTCCGGTGCGGGTGTCGCCTTTCATCTCGCAAGAACAATGCACGAGCTGCCGCGCGTCATCATCTTTGAGCCGCGCGACGAATTGGGCCGAGGACTTGCCTATGATACGAACGACCCTTCCCACCGCATCAATGTTCCAGCAGCCCGCATGAGCCTGTTTCCCGATGAACCGGAGGATTTTCTTGATTGGATTGCCGACAGCGATGGCGTCGCGGACGATCCGGAAGCGTTATGGCCGAATGGCAATCTCTTCCCGCAACGCCGGCTCTTCGGCGCCTATGTCGCTGCGCGACTGCGCCCATACCTTGAAAACGGTGAGGTCGAGCACAGGAGGACGCTCGTAAGGAGGGTGTTGCCCGGCCCAAAGGAATGGTTGATCACCGACAGCAATGGCGATGAAACACGCGCCGATTTCCTCGTGATCGCCACCAGCCATCCAGCGCCCTCAGCACCGCGCAGCCTCTCCGTCGCATTGGCCGGCCACCCACGCTTTGTCGCCGATCCGACGCGCCCCGGCTCACTCGATGCCATTCGTCCGGACGATCGGGTCCTCATTGTCGGCAACGGATTGACATCGGCCGACATTGTCGCGTCGCTGACACGCAGCGGGCATCATGGACCGATCACCTCGATTTCCCGCCGTGGGCTTCGTTCGCGCGGCCACCCACCCTGCCCGCAGGAGCCCTTCGGCGACTTCCTTTCCGAGCCGGCTACAAGCGCTGCAGCACTCCTCCGGAGCGTTCGAAAGACGATCGCGGGGGCAGCCGACATCGGCGAAAGCTGGCATGCAGTCATCGATCAGGTCCGCAGCAACGGCCATGAAATCTGGCGCAATCTTCCTATTGCCGAGCGGCAGCGCATCGTCCGCCATTTGCGGCCTTATTGGGACGTCCATCGCTTCCGGGTCGCACCGCAGGTCGAAGAGGTGCTGGAGCGGGCGATCTCTGAAGGACGACTCGAGGTCCTAGCCGCCTCCGTTGCTGGCGTCAAAACCGACGGAGCGGCGATCGATGTGTTTCTGCGCAGGCGAAGCGGCGAGCGCGAGGAGAGACGCTTCGATGCCGTGGTCGTGACCACCGGTCCTGCCCATGACAGCATTCTCAAAAGCCAGATATGGCTGCATGAGCTCAACCAGAACGGTCATCTAAAGCTCGATCCGACGGGCCTCGGCATCGCCTGCAACGAGAGCTCGGAAGCGGTCGGAACGGATGGTCTGGCAGATTCGTCACTGCTGATCTCGGGTCCGCTTGCGCGCGGCACCTTCGGTGAGCTGATGGGACTGCCGCAGGTAACCGAACATGCTGTCTTCATCGCAGCCGAACTTGCAAGAAAGTTGAATGCGATCCGATAACGTCATGTGATTGCCCCCGAAGACAAGACAGTTGGCACCCGTCCGAACCGGGTGTACGAAGATTAACCATCTGTAATTCTTACATTTTTGCAATGAAACCGTAATGAACATTTAATTTGTAAATGCGGTTTGACCAGAGCATATCTCTGCAAGACGCCATTTCTTGAAACCGGCAGCATTCGCTACAGTTTCGATGATTGTCCTGGAGGCAAGGGATTGGCGCCACGTTCACCCGACGCCCGCGTTCCCCCGCATGGAACCAAGACGCCGCCATGCAGTATTTTCGCAAGGGACCTGTCACCATGTTACCGATCCTCTCCAAGCATCGCACCGCAGCGTTGATCGGCGCAGCGATTATCGCCGGCACTGCCGTCGTGCCGTTTGCCATCAACGCATCCAATGCCGCCGCCGCTCCGGCCGAAATCAACGGCGCGCTTTCCTCCAGCGGCTCTTTCGCCTCCGTCGTCGATGCGGACAAGCCCGCCGTCGTCACTATCACCACAACGATGAAGGCCGACGCCAGCGCCGACGACGACCAATCGCCGATGGACGAGCAATTCCGGCAGTTCTTCGAACAGCAAGGCATACCATTTCCCAAGCAGGTGCCGCAGCATCAGCACGGTGAGCGCGCCATGGCCCTCGGCTCCGGCTTCATCATCAGCTCCGATGGCGTCATCGTCACCAACAACCATGTGATCGACAATGCTTTGGGCATCAAGGTGACCCTTGATGACGGAACGGAGCTCCCGGCCAAGCTGATCGGTGCCGATCCGAAGTCTGATATCGCCGTCTTGAAGATTGAAGTTCCGAAGCCACTTGCAACGATCGCCTGGGGCGATTCCGACACGCTGAAACTTGGTGATCAGATCCTGGCCATCGGCAATCCCTTCGGCATCGGTACGACAGTCACGGCCGGTATCGTGTCGGCCCGCGGCCGCGATCTGCACAGTGGCCCCTACGACGACTTCATCCAGATCGACGCGCCGATCAATCACGGCAATTCCGGCGGCCCACTCGTCGACCACGCCGGCAATGTCGTCGGTATCAACACGGCGATCTATTCACCAAACGGCGGCAGTGTCGGCGTCGGTTTTGCCATTCCGTCCGATGAGGCCAAGGCGATCGTTGCCAGGCTTCAAAAAGACGGTTCGATCGAGCATGGCTATCTCGGCGTGCAGATCCAGGCAGTTACCAAGGATGTTGCAGATGCCGTTGGGCTCAATGCCTCGCAGGGTGCGCTCGTTGCAGCCGTAACCGGGGGAACCCCTGCCGCACGCGCCGGTGTCAAGACGGGCGATATCATCACCGCCTTAGGCAGCGAGACCGTAAAGACGCCTAAAGACCTCTCGCGTCTCGTCGCCGACATGTCGCCGGGCGCCCGAGAGACGCTCACTGTCTGGCGCAGCGGCCAAAGCACCGATCTCACCGTCACCATCGGCGGCAACGGCAACGGCGAGAAGCAGGCAGCAGCCGAAGAAAGCAGCGGCAGGACACAGGTCGGTCCGGGCATCGGAATTGCTCTTGCCGATCTGACGCCGGATACCCGGGAGGAACTTAACCTGCCCAGAAGCGTCACGGGCGCGGTCGTCGCCAGTGTCAATCCGGACAAGCCGGCCGCCGAAGCAGGCATTCAGACGGGCGATGTTATCGTCTCGGTCAACGACAAGACCGTGCATAATGCAGGCGATGTGAAGAACGCCGTCGCCAATGCTGCAAGATCCGGTCGCAAGTCGGTGCTCCTGCTTGTCGAACGTGGCGGCGATAAGATCTTCGTAGCGGTCCCTTTCGCAGCGGCTTAACGCAGAATATCATGCGCCCTGCATTCAACCGGATGCGGAGCGCTATTGCTCCAGGGCCCGCGCCGCCTCAACCTCGCCGAGCGCAGAAAACGAACGCCGGTGGACGCCAGCCAGCATTGGCGGCGTCCAGATCAGTGATGGCAGCTCGGAGTTCCGCATCCTCCCCCGCTTCCAGGTTTCGCCGGTCAGACATCTGCGACCTCGAACGAAAGAGACGCCGACCCTTCCAAGTAAGCGTTCATTGCTCTGGTCGTAAGGTCGCTCATAAACGCCGGAATGCTATAATCAGACAACCCATCGCGATGTTCCCGACGCGCCTGTAATCTACAACCAGGAGGCCGGTGATTTGGGCAGTCGGCCCTCTGGATCGATTGCGCGAAGCTCCGGTGCACCCGGCATATTCCATTTCCACAGCGCGACGCATGTGCCGCCGGGCGACATGAAGGATGGATAGATCACGCCATGATATCGCGACGCAATCAGACGCTCGCGCAAGTGATGGGTTGCGGGCACCTTGCTTTCATCCATCAGCATCCGCCATTCGCAACGATGGATGTCCGCAGTAACGTCAAACTTTCGAAGAAGCACCTGGTCTGTCGTGTCGGCGAGGCGCGCCCCTTTGAGTTCCAGGTGCACGATCATCGCCGGATGCTGGACAAAGCCCTGGTTATATTCGGCCCAGGCCGTGGACAGTTCGCAGGCCGCATAAATGGTCGGGGCACCCACCGGATTCCATCGACCACCAAAACGGCTGGCGCCCTCGCCAGAAAGCGGCGCATAGGCCCATCGTGGAACGAAGGCGCGCCACAGATGCACGACGGTCTCAGGCATAGACGCCGGAGCGGACGGCCTCGAGATAGGCGAGAACCCGGTCGGACTTGCCTTCACCGACAAGATCAAACGCCGTCTTGCCGCCCCAGCCGGGGATCGGCTGATGCTTGAACCATATGACCGCGCGGTTGTCGTCGCCGGCCATTTCGCTTGCCATCGCAAGGATGCGGACGACGTTGCTCAGCGCACTATCCACTTTACGAGCGCTCGATTTCGCCGCCAGAGTATTGCGCGCAACCCCGATCAGCCGGGCCAGCTCGGAGAGCGTCACGCCGAGTTGCTCGGCGACGCGCCGGGCCGATAGAAACGACGAATGTTCATCGCCGAAGCGGGCAGCGACATTGCTGAGGCCTGCGGCTGCCATGATGGCTATCCTCGCATAATTTGATCAATCCTCAATCAAATTATGCTCAAAGTGCGCTCAATTCAAGCATCACTTCGCCAGGATGGCACCCGTCGTTCGAAAAAGGCGACAATGCCTTCGCGCGCCTCTTCCGTTTCCCAAGTGTCGGCTAATTGCTCGACGACACTTTCGATGACCGCGTCCGTGATCGGCATACCGAGCGAGCGCGCAAGTGTCTTGGCTCTTGCCACTGCATCAGGCGACGCCTTCAGGAAATGCCCGACTTCGGCCTCGACTGCCGCATCTAGATCCACAGTGGGGACAACCTGCGCGACCAGCCCGCCGGCCTCTGCCTCCGATGCGCTGATCAGTTTACCGGACATCATGAGCGGCCGGGCAGCTCCTTCGCCGATCCGCGCGACGACGAAAGGACTGATCGTTGCCGGGATGATGCCGAGGCGAACTTCGGTCAGGCCGAAACGGGTGCTTTCGGCGGCGATCACAAGATCGCAAACACTGAGAAGACCGACACCGCCCCCAAAGGCATTGCCCTGAACACGGGCGATCACCGGCTTCGGAAGATCATTCAATGCACGGAACATGGTGGCAAGCCGCCTTGCCTCGGAAATCCGCTCAGCCCGCCCCGCCTCAAACTGCGCGCGCATCCAACCGAGATCGCCGCCCGCGCAGAAGCTTGTCCCCTGTGCGGCAAGCACGATAACCCGAACGCTGCGATCTTCCCCGAGAGCCTTTGATGCGGCGGTCAGTTCATCCATCATCTGAGTCGAGATCGCGTTGTGCTTTTCGGGCCGCGCAAGCGTCAGCCGCGCAAGGCCGCGGGCGTCGATATCGATGTGAAGCGTTTCAGGCATTACGACCTACTCCTCAGCTCACGGGCAAAGGCGGCTGTCTGCCGCAGCTTGTCTTCCGCAAGTCCTGTCGAAAAACCTCTTGCCGCGAGATGTTGCGCGACGGCCATGGTGTCGACGTTGCCCTTTGCACCCGGTGCGTAAGGACAGCCTCCGAGCCCGCCGATCGAGGCGTCGAAGACGCGAAGTCCTTGGTCGAGCGCAACGTCGATATTTTCGAGTGCACGGCCTGAGGTGTCGTGGAAATGGCCGGCAAGCATTGTGGCAGGCGCCTCGTCAAGCACGGCGGCGAGCATCCTTGCCACGGCTTCCGGTGTCCCGCGGCCGATCGTATCGCCAAGGCTGACCTCATAGCATCCAAGTTCCCTCAGCAATGCGACGACCTTCGCGGCATTGGCCGGCGGTACGGCACCTTCATAGGGGCATTCGACGACACAGCTGACATAGCCGCGCAGTGGAATGCCATGCGCTCTGCTTGCCTGCGCGACGGGGCCGAAACGGTCGATGCTCTCGGCAATCGAGCAATTGATATTATGCTGGGAGAAGCTTTCGGAAGCTGCGGCAAAGATCGCGATCTCGTCCGCCCGTGCCGAAAGTGCCGCCTCAAAGCCCTTCATGTTGGGGGTGAGGACGGCATACCGCACGCCAGGTACGCGGCGAATTCGGGCCATCACTTCGGCTGCGTCGACAAGCTGCGGCACCCATTTCGGGCTCACGAAACTTGTCACCTCGATGCGCTCGTAGCCGCAATCAGACAGCATATCGACAAGAGCAATCTTGTCTGCCGTCCCGATGAAGTGTTGCTCATTTTGCAGACCGTCACGCGGTGCCATCTCGACGATTGAAACATGTTGCTGGTGTGAAGCCGTCATCATGCCTCTCCAGCCTTCAGGGTGACGAGGACGGCGCCCTCGGAAACCTGCTGCCCCTCACTTGCGTGAACGCTTTCCACAATGGCGTCTCGCGTAGCGGTCAGCGTCAGCTCCATTTTCATGGCCTCCATGACGATCAGCGGCGCGCCCTTCGAGACGGCCGCACCTTCGCTTGTCCACACGATCTTGACGAAGCCTGGCATCGGCGCGATCAGGCGATCGCCGACCTCCGCTTCTGAGGCAGTGCCGTCCAGCGGATCGGGCAGCGCAAAGAGGTGCGAAATGCCGTCAAGCCGCAGGCACAACCGATGCGTCCCGCGCTCCACCTCGACAGAAACCTGTCTGCCATCGGTCTCCACCTGCAAACGGTCGGCATGGCGGCTGACGATCTTAATGGGAATCACCCGGCGGCCGTCATGAACGGCGAACATACCGAAGCCTCGTGCGACGACGCACAGACTTGCAAGACTGCCTGCATGTTCCAACGTCACTTTACGCTGCATTTCGCCCCAGAGCTGCCAATGGCCGAGCGTGTCCCACGGATCGCTGCCGTGGCTCTTGCCCTCCAGCGACAGCACCGCCGCAAGCGCAATCACCGTGTCTTCGGCAGCTGGAATTGCGGTCAGGGTCTCAAGATTGCGCTCGATCAGACCAGTGTCCGGGTGGCCAGAGACAAACTCCTCCTGACGGCTCAGGTTGGTCAGAAAACCGATATTGCTCACCGTCCCGGTAATGTGGGATGCCTGCAGTGCCCGCGTCAACACCCCAAGCGCTTCGGAGCGATTTGCGCCATGTGCGATCATCTTGGCGATCAGCGGATCGTAATGGGCAGAAATCCGATCGCCTGCCCTGACGCCTGCATCGATCCGCACGCCGTCCTTTGGGAACCGCATGTCGTCGATCACGCCCGTGGCGGGTAAAAAGCCCCTTGCAGCGTCCTCCGCGTAAATGCGCGCCTCGAAGGCCCAGCCGTCGATCTTCAGCTCGGATTGTTTTTTCGGAAGTGGCTCACCGGCTGCCACCCGCAATTGCCATTCGACGAGATCAACGCCCGTAATCGCCTCCGTTACCGGATGCTCGACCTGCAGACGCGTGTTCATTTCCATGAAGAAGAAGCGGTCCGGCCGCAATCCCTTCGAGACATCGGCGATGAACTCCACGGTCCCCGCGCCGCGATAATCGATCGCCCGCGCAGCGCGCACGGCCGCTTCGCCCATGGCGCGACGCATCTCGGAGGTCATGCCCGGAGCCGGCGCTTCCTCGATGACCTTCTGGTGGCGCCGCTGGAGTGAACAATCGCGCTCGAAAAGATGGACGACATTGCCGTGCCGGTCTCCGAAAACCTGTACCTCGATATGACGCGATCGAAGCAGGTATTTTTCGATAAGCACGGCATCATCGCCGAATGCCGCCTTCGCCTCGCGCCTTGCCGCCTCCAGGGCAGATAAAAGCTCTTCGGCCCGGTCGACTCGACGCATGCCCTTGCCGCCGCCGCCCGCGCGCGCCTTAATGAGAACGGGGAAGCCGATCTCGGATGCCTTGCCCGCCAAAAGGTCCGCATCCTGGTCGTCGCCGTGATAGCCGGGCACGATCGGAACGCCGGCGCTTTCCATCAGCGCCTTGGCGGCATCCTTGCGGCCCATTGCCCGGATCGCCATCGGCTGCGGACCTATGAAGACGATCCCCGCTGCCTCGACAGCCTCGGCAAACTCGGCGTTTTCCGAAAGAAAGCCATAGCCCGGATGGATTGCATCGGCGCCAGCCCGCTTGGCCGATTCTATGACACGCTCGATCGAGAGATAACTTTCATGGGCCGCCGCACCGCCAATGCGGATCGCTTCGTCAGCAAGCTCGGCGTGCAGCGCGCCGCTGTCGGCATCGGAATAGACCGTGGCTGTGCGCACGCCCAGGCGGCGGGCGGTACGAATGATACGGCAGGCGATTTCACCACGGTTCGCAATCAGGATCTTTCCAAACATCGCAGCCTCACATCCTAAACAGACCGAAGCGCGTGTCCTCGATCGGCGCATTCAGCGCCGCTGACAGCGACAGGCCGAGCACATCGCGGCTCTTTGCAGGGCCGATGATGCCGTCGTCCCAAAGGCGGGCGGAGGCATAGAGGGGATGGCTCTGGCTTTCGAAGAGATCGAGAACCGGCTTTTTGAAAGCCGCCTCGTCTTCTGCATTCCAGGGCGTTCCGGCGCGGATCAGCGCTTCGCTGCGAACGGTCGCAAGCACGCCTGCCGCCTGCTCGCCGCCCATTACGGAAATCCTGCTGTTCGGCCAGGTCCAGAGGAAGCGCGGCAAAAAGGCCCGGCCCGCCATGCCGTAATTGCCGGCGCCGAAGGAGCCGCCGATCAACATGGTGATCTTCGGTACCTTGGTGGTTGCCACCGCCGTGACCAGTTTGGCGCCATGCTTGGCGATACCTTCCGTCTCGTATTTGCGCCCGACCATGAAGCCGGTGATGTTCTGCAAAAAGACCAGCGGGATTTTCCGTTGCGAGCAGAGCTCGACAAAATGTGCGCCCTTGACCGCAGATTCAGAAAACAGGACGCCGTTGTTGGCAAGGATCCCGACAGGGATGCCATGGATATGCGCAAAGCCGCAGACGAGCGTGGCGCCGTAGCGCGCCTTGAACTCGTCAAAACGCGAACCGTCGACGATGCGGGCGATAACCTCGCGGACCTCGTAGGGCGTGCGAAGGTCGGCGGGCACGATACCGGCGATTTCCTCCGGATCGTAGTGCGGCGGCTCTGCTTGGCGAAGCTCGACCGTATGCGCTTTTTGCCGGTTCAGCGATGCAACGGCGCGGCGTGTCAGCGCCAGGGCGTGGGTATCGTCGCGCGCCAGATAGTCGGCAACGCCAGAAAGGCGCGTGTGCACGTCGCCGCCGCCGAGCTCTTCGGCAGAGACCACCTCGCCCGTCGCCGCTTTGACAAGCGGCGGCCCCGCGAGGAAGATGGTTCCCTGCCCTTCCACGATGATGGCTTCGTCAGACATGGCAGGGACATAGGCGCCACCTGCCGTGCAAGAGCCCATCACCACGGCAATCTGCGGGATTCCGGCCGCCGACATATTGGCCTGGTTGAAGAAGATCCGGCCGAAGTGATCACGATCGGGAAAGACCTCGTCCTGGTTGGGCAGATTGGCGCCGCCGGAATCAACCAAATAGATGCAGGGCAGGTTGTTCGCCGCTGCGATCTCCTGCGCCCTTAGGTGCTTCTTCACCGTCATCGGATAGTAAGTGCCGCCTTTGACCGTCGCATCGTTGCAGACGATCATGCATTCGCGACCTGCGATGCGACCGATTCCCGTGATCAGCCCGGCTGCCGGCGCCTCATCGCCGTACATGCCGTAAGCAGCTGTCGCAGCAATCTCCAGAAACGGTGTTGCCGGGTCGATCAATCCCATGACCCTGTCGCGCGGCAGCATCTTGCCGCGACCCACATGCCGCTCGCGTGCCGCCGTTCCGCCGCCGTCCTGGGCCGATCGCGCGACGTCCTCAACAAGCCTGATAGCCTCCTGCATGGCCGCCTGATTGGCCCTGAAGGTTTCAGAATTGATCGCAATCTGAGATTTGAGTACGGTCATGCCGTCTCCGCAAAGAGCTCGCGTCCGATCAGCATTCGCCGGATTTCGGAGGTTCCGGCGCCGATCTCGTAGAGCTTGGCGTCCCTCAAGAGCCGCCCTGCGGCATAATCATTGGTGTAGCCATTGCCGCCAAGCGCCTGGATCGCTTCGAGCGCCATGCCAGTTGCCTTTTCCGCTGCATAAAGAATGCAACCTGCAGCATCCTTGCGGGTCGTCTCGCCGCGGTCGCAGGCCGCCGCCACCGCATAGGCATAGGCGCGCGCCGTATTCAGCGTCACATACATGTCGGCGAGCTTGGCCTGCATCAACTGGAATTCGCCGATCGCCCGGCCGAACTGCTTGCGTTCATGCAGATAGGGCAGAACAAGATCGACGCAAGCCGCCATGATACCGACGGGACCGGCCGAAAGCACCACGCGTTCGTAATCCAGGCCTGACATCAGTATCTTCACGCCGTCGCCGATTGCGCCCAGCACGTTCTCCTCTGGCACTTCGCAGTCTCGAAAGATCAGCTCGCAGGTGTTCGAACCCCGCATTCCGAGCTTGTCGAGTTTCTGGCCTGTCGCAAACCCCTGGAAGGTCTTCTCGACAAGGAACGCCGTGATTCCGCGCGGTCCGGCCTCAGGGTCGGTCTTGGCGTAGACCACGAGAAGATCGGCATCCGGGCCATTGGTGATCCACATCTTGTTGCCGTTCAGGAAGTATCGGTCGCCGCGCTTTTCGGCCTTGAGCTTCATCGAAACGACATCAGAACCGGCATCCGGCTCCGACATGGCGAGTGCGCCGACATGTTCGCCCGAGATAAGCTTGGGCAGATAGCGGCTCTTTTGCGCGTCATTGCCGTTGCGGTTGATCTGATTGACGCACAGGTTGGAATGCGCCCCATAGCTCAAGCCGACAGAGGCCGAGGCGCGACTGATCTCCTCCATGGCGACGCAATGGGCGAGATAACCAAGACCTGCGCCGCCATAAGCGTCGTCCGCCGTGATGCCGAGCAGGCCCATATCTCCCATCTCCCGCCAGAGCGGTGCTGGAAAATTGTTACTGCGATCGGTCTCTGCCGCCAGCGGCGCAATGCGTCCACTCGCAAACCGCCTGACACTTTCGCGCAAGGCTTCGATCTCGTCACCGAGTGCGAAATTCAACCCACCTGAATACATCCGGCCTCTCCCCTTAGCCGTCGATCGCGCCGCATCGTCACCGGCATCTGCTCTCCTTCGAGGTCGCAGTGTTGATCCATGATACTGGAAGCATTGCTCCTCCGCTTCCTCAGTCCATGTCAGAACGATAGCACCCGATCCGCAGAATTTCCCCACCAAAAATGCTACCGTTGCGCATCAATCGAAAAGCGAACGGCCATGCTGGCGATATTTTCATAAAGGTGCTTGATCGGCGGTTATTGAACCATCTGCCGCCGCCATTTTGATGCGGCAAGCAGCCGGCCCGCAGCCGGCGCTGTTGGCACGCGCCACCGCACACCTGATCAATTGATCTTCACGCCCTTCGAGCGCATGCGCGAAACGGTCTCACGCTCGGCGCGCTTGCACCGCATGGGCGGCAAACCGCGGTCCATCAGGTCCATGTCCTCCAACACCATGTCGCCCATCTTCTTGAAGGCACTGTCGAGTGCGCCGGCACGATGGGCTGAGCGGATGAACCCCTTTAAACTGCGCACCGGATGGTGAAGCGGCAGCGGCTCTTCCGGATACACGTCGCTTGCCGCAACGATATGGCCAGATGCGACGGCGGCCATCAGTGCATCGAAATCGACGACATCGGCCCGACTGAGCAGGATGAACGCCGAGCCGGGCCGCATGCTGGCAAACGCCTCAGCATTGAGGAATTGCTTGTTCTCACTGGTCACCGCCGCAACGACAAAAACGAAATCGCTCTCGGTTAGGACCTCTCTTAGGCTCGCCGCTTCGACGCCGTTCTCCTCCAGGATGGAGCGCGGCAGCCAGGGATCGAAGACCCGGATCTTCGCCCGGAAACCGCAAAGCACGCGCCGGAGTGCCTTGCCGAGGTCGCCAAAGCCGATGATGCCGATCTCGGAGCCTGCAATCAGACGGGAACTTGCATTGCCCTCTCCGCCCCAAAGCTCTCTGCCATTACGAAATGCCAAGTCCTGGTCAACGATGCCGCGCGCGAGCGAAAGTGCAAAACCCAGACCGATCTCCGCCACGGGTTCGGCAAAGACCTGTCCCGTTGTGACGACGTGAATGCCGCGCTCAAAGAGGATTTCATAAGGCATATTGTTGATGAGATTGCTTTCGACGTTCAGCACGCAGCGCAGTTCGGGCATACGCGCCAAGGTCCCGGCCGACAACGGCGGCTGGCCGATGATGTAACGCGCCTTGCCGAGAATGCCATCGCCGAGCCCGGCGATATTTTCCGGATCGGCCTCGATGATCTGATATCTGGCGTGCAACTGTTTTCGCGCCGCCTCGGTAAAGATCAGATCGAGCGTGCGCGGCTCCGGCGCGCTGATCGCCAGTGGCCGCTCGTCATGTGCCATCTCTTCTCCTCCCGCAGCACTTCAGGGCCGCCTGCTTAACGCACCCAAGAGCAACCCGCATTCGTTCAGACGCCAGCCCGAGGTTTCGCGGCCATTTCAAGGGCGTGTTGTGATCGCCGCCCCTCGGACAAGAGCGCGATTTTCGATGAAGGTCTATAGCAAATCAGGCGCAGGCAACACCCTCTGCCTAGGCAGACGCCTCAGTGACCGAGGTCAAGCTTGAGCTGCTCGCCGCCGCGCGTCTTGACGAGATATCGGTTCGGCGGTCTCATCAACTGGATCCGCTCGAGGAGCTTTTCACGGCGTTCCAGATCGCGCTCGCGCGCCGAGCGGGATGCAGCAACAAAAGCCAAGGCATTCTGTATAACGAGTTCTGCGTGCGTCATGAGCATCTCCGTTACATTTGTTCCCTTTATGTTCTCATTTCTGAGGAAAGTCAACCTGGCGAGGGAGCACGGCGATTTCCAGCGTCTTTTCACGGACCACGGCTGAAGTGAGCCTGATGCTTCACTCGCGAGCGATTGCCGATGGACGATATCATCCGGGCGCTCGCTCAAGGCCCGGTTCCCGAAAAGCATCGGCCATTATCGTCGAGAGGCCGAGGCGAAGAGGGCGGGATCGCTTCCAGCGATCCCGCCCTCTTTCCCGGCCCACGGATGCGGTTTGGCAACGGTGTTCGGCGGCGCCTAGCTGTTGATCGTAATGCGCTTGGCGGTCGATTGCGCCGTTTCGGAGCGTGGCAGGGTGATCGTCAAGACGCCGTTTTTGAACGAAGCGTCGACCTTGTCTTCCTGCACCTCGTTATTGAGCGATAGGCGGCGTTCGAAGCGGCCATAGAACCGCTCGGAGAATTGCCGGTCCTTATCCTCGCTGTCGGCCCGCTTTTCACCGCGGATCGTCAGGATGCCATTGTCGATCAGAAGTTCGATATCCTTCTCGTCCATTCCTGGGATTTCGGCGACGATACGGATGTCCTTGTCGGTCTCCGAGACTTCGATCTTCGGCCAGGCCGTTTCGAACATGAAACCGGACCCGACAGTCGGAAAATGGCCTTCGACGCCGCGGAAGACATCATCGAACAACCTGTTCATCTCGCGATGAAGCGCAAGGAACGGATGCTGGTCTCTGCCTCCATAGCCTGTCGGGACCGGACTGTTGCTGCGGCCCCAGGGAATGAGATCACGAACGCTCATCTAAGCCTCCATGTTTTCAACGCGCCAGATCATCCGGCGCTCTCGCCTTTGCCCAAATGGGCATCAGGCGACTGCATGAGTCACTCTTCCAAACACTTGACACTGCGCAGAACTGCCTGCGTCGCATCACAGGTTAAACGCTGATGGCGAAGCTTCCGTTCCGGCGCGTTAGCACTCTCCTGACAAGAGTGCTAATTTTTTGCAGTCGCCCTCTTGAAATTCGAAAAAATCGGTAGCAGATTTTTTCCGCCGAGCGGTCAGGAAGGCTCGGCAGACGCCCGGATTGGTCAACTGGTCCGGGAGCGTGATAAGTGATCATCATCGTTTGTCCATGGAGGAAGACATGACGTTCCGACCGCTTCATGATCGCATTCTCGTCCGCCGTGTTGAGTCCGAAGAAAGGACCAAAGGCGGCATCATCATTCCCGACACCGCCAAGGAAAAGCCGCAGGAAGGCGAAGTCATCGCCGTCGGCCCCGGCGCGCGCAATGACGCCGGCCAGATCCAGCCGCTCGACGTCAAGGCGGGCGACCGTATCCTGTTCGGCAAATGGTCCGGAACCGAGATCAAGATTAACGGCGAAGATCTGCTGATCATGAAGGAAAGCGACGTAATGGGCATCATCGAGGTTCCGGCGGCCGGCAAGAAGGCCGCTTGAGGCGCCCTTCAGCTAACGCCAGCCGGCTACCAATGGAGGAGTAAAAACATGGCTGCCAAAGAAGTCAAATTCCACACCGACGCGCGTGACCGCATGCTGCGCGGGGTCGACGTGCTTGCCAACGCGGTCAAGGTGACGCTCGGTCCGAAGGGCCGTAACGTCGTGATCGACAAGTCCTTCGGCGCGCCGCGCATCACCAAGGACGGTGTTTCGGTCGCCAAGGAAATCGAACTTGAGGACAAGTTCGAAAACATGGGCGCGCAGATGCTGCGCGAAGTCGCGTCGAAGACCAGCGACGTTGCCGGCGACGGCACGACGACGGCGACCGTTCTTGCCCAGGCGATCGTTCGCGAAGGCGCCAAGGCCGTTGCTGCCGGCATGAACCCGATGGACCTGAAGCGTGGTATCGATCTTGCTGTCGATGCCGTCGTCAAGGAACTGAAGAACAACGCCCGCAAGATCTCCAATAATGCCGAGATCGCCCAGGTCGGCTCGATCTCCGCCAACGGGGATGCCGAAATCGGCAGTTTCCTTGCTGAAGCCATGCAGAAGGTCGGCAATGAAGGCGTCATCACCGTCGAAGAAGCCAAGACCGCCGAAACCGAACTCGAAGTCGTCGAAGGCATGCAGTTTGACCGCGGCTACCTGTCACCGTACTTCGTGACCAATCAGGACAAGATGCGGGTCGAGCTCGAGGATCCCTATGTTCTCATCCACGAGAAGAAGCTCTCGAACCTGCAGTCGATGCTTCCGGTTCTCGAAGCCGTCGTGCAATCGGGCAAGCCGCTGCTGATCATCGCTGAAGACGTCGAAGGCGAAGCGCTTGCAACGCTCGTCGTCAACAAGCTGCGCGGCGGGCTGAAGATTGCTGCCGTCAAGGCTCCGGGCTTCGGCGACCGCCGCAAGGCCATGCTCGAGGACATTGCGATCCTGACCGGTGGTACGGTCATCTCCGAAGACCTCGGCATCAAGCTCGAGTCCGTCACCCTCGACATGCTCGGCCGCACAAAGAAAATCGCGATCGACAAGGAAAACACCACGATCATCGACGGCGCCGGCGCCAAGTCCGACATCGAAGGCCGCGTTGTCCAGATTAAGGCGCAGATCGAAGAAACCACCTCCGACTACGATCGCGAGAAGCTGCAGGAACGCCTTGCCAAGCTCGCAGGCGGCGTTGCCGTCATCCGCGTCGGCGGCTCGACGGAAGTCGAAGTGAAGGAAAAGAAGGACCGTGTCGACGATGCACTACATGCGACCCGCGCGGCAGTCGAGGAAGGCATCCTGCCAGGCGGCGGTGTAGCGCTGCTGCGCGCCGTCAAGGCGCTCGACAACCTCACCACTGCCAATTCTGACCAGCGTGTCGGCATCGAAATCGTCCGGCGCGCAATCGAATCTCCGGTGCGCCAGATCGCCGAGAATGCCGGGGCGGAAGGTTCGATCGTCGTCGGCAAGCTGCGCGAAAAAGCCGAATTCTCCTACGGCTGGAATGCTCAGACCAATGAATATGGCGATCTCTATCAGATGGGCGTGATCGACCCGGCCAAGGTCGTGCGCACAGCGCTTCAAGATGCTGCCTCCGTTGCCGGCCTGCTGGTGACGACGGAAGCAATGGTGGCGGAAAAGCCAAAAAAGGAAGCCGCTGCCCCTGCTATGCCCCCCGGAGCCGGCATGGACTTCTAGGTTGACATACGGCCCGCCTGGCGACGGGCGGGCCGTACCGAATGGAGGTCAAGATGGTTCAGACGATCATCAACAGATCGGACGTGCCGCTCGATGCCCGTGACCTTGAGATGTGCCAATGCGTATTCGACGAGATTCGATCGGAAGCCAACGTGGCCAAGGATTGCGAAGAAGCGGAGCGGATTGCTGCCATAACGATCGAACTCTATCGCCAGGGCGTGCGCAGCCCAGACCATCTGAAGGTCATGGTAGAGGCGGCTCGCGGTCTTATCGCACCGCGCGAACAGTAGAGTGAATGGATGGCCAAGACTGGTCATGCCCGTTTGAAACCCGCAAACGGGCAGGCAGTGAGATGGGAAGACAAAAGCTCAATAGCAGGAGCAGACGGTCTGCCGGCGAGGCGCTGGCGACATCCTTTGCGGCCCTGCATGTCCGCCGCTTGCCGATGATCTGAATTTTTCGCCCCTTTTTTGAGGAGGCTCCATGAATCTGTGCTAAGTCGCGGTAAAGAACGCCACCATAGGACTTATCGCAGCCATGATTGAACTTACGCCATCGCAGGTCGCAGCACTGAAACTCGCAAGAGACGGCGATCTTTATCCTCAGCCGATGAAGAAGTGGACGCACCAAAACGCCACGGTGACGTACGCGAAAACCGACCGTTGGAAAGAACGTCCGCAGAAAGTGAAATCTGTAACCAGCAAGGCACTGGACGAATTGAAAGCGTCAGGGTTTCTGGAACGGCGCCATCTCGACCATGATGCTTCAAAGGACGTCTACGGGATCACAATGGCTGGCAAGATGTGGCTGCTGAAGAATAAGTAGGGACCCAGATCCTCATCAGACTTTTGATCCTGACCAGTCTGCCGTTCAACGCCTAAACGATCGTTTTCCAGGAGCTGAGAAAACGTTTTCGCAATTGACATTGTTGTTGCGAAAAGGTTTTCTCTTGCATGGTCACGGGTGAGAGAATGAGACTTTGGACCATACTGGAAGAAAGCAGACCCGCACTACGATCCACGATCTAGCCGCTGCGGCCGGGGTCAGTATCTCGACGGCCTCGAAGGCGCTGAACGATACGGGCCGCATGGGCGAGGAGACACGCGAGCGGGTCAAGCGCATTGCGCGGGAAATCGGCTTCAGGCCGAACGCGCTGGCGCGTGGCCTCTTGAGCAAACGCAGCTTCACTATCGGGCTTTTGACCAACGATACCTATGGACGCTTCACACTTCCGGTGATGGCAGGCATTTCGGAAGCGCTTGTCGATCACGGAGTTTCGGTTTTCCTTTGTGCGATCGAGGATGATCCGGCCCTTGGGCAGATTCATGTGGATGCGATGCTGGACAAGCAGGTCGATGGCATCATCGCATCGGGAAAACGGGTCGATCGGCAGCTTCCGGTCGATTTGTCGAGCCTTCCTGTACCCGTTGTCTATGCCTTTACCGAAGGTATGCCGGGCAGCGTAAGCTTCCGCTCGGACGACGCACAGGGCGCAAGGCTCGCCGTGGAATTGCTCATCGGGCTCGGGCGTTTGCGCATCGCCCATATTACTGGTCCTGAAAGCTTCTTTTCGGTGCGCGAACGCGCTTTTGCTTATCGCGAACTGGCAGGTGACGGTGAACCGGTTCTTTACGGCGTGTGGGCAGAGGCCTGGGGTCACGAAGCGGTCGACCAGATATGGAGCCGCGCCGGAGAAAAACCCGATGGCATCTTCTGCGGCAACGATCAGATTGCCCGCGGCGTCGTCGACGCGCTGCGCGAACGGGGCGTCAAGGTACCGGAGGACGTTTCCGTGGTCGGCTTTGACAATTGGGAGATCGTCGCCGCACAGACCCGGCCGCCGCTGACGACGATCGACATGGAATTGAAGGAGCTCGGGCGTCAGGCAGGATTGACCGTGCTTGCCCTCGCCGAAGGCCGGCCCGTCGAGCCCGGCGTGCGGAAATTGCCGTGCCGTTTGATCGTGCGGCAGTCATGCGGGAGTGATGCCCGCGAAGAATGAGAAGCGGCGCGAGGAGACGCGCCATATTGGGAGGAATGTCATGATCAAGCGCCTAATAGCAGCGACCAGCATCGCTACCCTATGCCTGGTTTCCGGAGTATCGGCCGCCGAAAAAGTTGAAATGTGGGTCCGCTCGGGGATCGGCGACGCCTTCAACAAGGTGGTCGAAGCCTACAACGCCAACCACGAAAACCAGGTCGTCGCAACCGAGGTGCCATTTTCCGAACTGGTGCAGAAATATGCGACCGCCATTGCCGGCGGACAGGCCCCCGACGCCCTTTCGATGGATCTTATCTATAACCCGGCCTTTGCTGCGGCCGGCCAGTTGGAGGACCTGACGGACTGGGCAAAGTCTCTGCCCTATTTCAATTCGCTGTCGCCGTCACACGTTCGCCTTGGAACCTATCAGGACCGCATCTACGGCCTGCCTCTCTCCGTCGAGACATCGGTCTTCGCCTGGAACAAGGATCTCTACAAGAAGGCCGGTCTCGACCCGGAAAAGGCACCGGCAACGTGGGACGAGATCACCGCCAATGCGGAAAAGATCCGCGGGCTCGGCGACGACACCTACGGCTTTTATTTCTCCGGGGGCGGCTGTGGTGGCTGCATGATATTCACCTTCACGCCGCTCGTGTGGGGTGCCGGCGCAGATATCCTGTCGGCCGACAGCAAGACAGCAACGCTCGATACCCCGCAGATGCGCAAGGCCGTCGATATCTATCGCAACATGGTCAAGAAGGACCTCGTGCCGGCGGGAGCCGCAAGCGACAACGGCGCGAACTTCCTCACCTTCACCAATGGCAAAATCGGTCAGCAGAGCCTCGGCGCTTTTGCCATCGGCACGCTTGTGACCGAACATCCGGACATCAACTTCGGGGTCACACTCATTCCCGGCGTCGACGGAAAGCCCTCCTCCTTCGCCGGTGGCGATAATTTCGTCATCACCAAGGGCACGAAGAAGATCGACGCAGTGAAGGAATTCCTCGAATACGTCTACTCAGTCGATGGCCAGAAGGTCATGGCGAAATACGGCAGCCTGCCAACGCGCGGCGATATCGCCGAGAAAGTACTGGAAGGGCTCGATCCGCGCATGCAGGTCGGCCTCAAGGCCATTGGTGTTGCCAAGACACCCTATACGCTGCAGTTCAACGATCTGATCAACAGCGCCAACGGCCCTTGGGCCAGCTTCACCAATGCCGCGATCTTCGGCGACGATGTCGACGGCGCTTTTTCAAGCGCCCAGTCGGAAATGCAATCGATCATAGACAGCGGCCAATAATCCTCTCCCGGCCGCCGGCCGGGAAGAGTGGCAGCTTCCCGGCCAACCCCAACGACAGATACGGAGCGTTCTCGATGACAGGTTCAGGCTTACGGCGCCAATCTTGCGCGCGCAGGCGTCGGAGATCGCAATGGCGCGGCCTTGCCTATATCGCGCCGGCCATGGCGCTCGTTATCGTCTTCTTCATCATGCCGGTGCTTTTCACCGGATGGATGAGCCTTCACAACTGGCCGCTGATGGGCGCATCGCGCTGGATCGGATTCAACAACTATTTTCGCATGTATAACGACAGCCGCTTCATAACAGCGCTGAATTTTACGGCCTATTATACCGTGATCGTCACGATCGCGATCTTTTCGGTCGCCTTTCCGCTCGCGATCTTCGTCGAGAAAGAGCGGCAGTTTGTCAGCGCCTACCGCACGGTCATCTTCCTGCCCGTGGTCGTCGGTCTTGCGACGGCCTCGCTGCTTTGGGTTTGGCTCGCCAATGTCGACAGCGGTTTCATCGGTCCCGCCTTGAAAAGCCTCGGCCTCGTGGCAAAGAGCCCCAACCTGCTCGCGACTTTCGACACGGCGTTTCTGACGATTGTCGTGATGGTGGTCTGGAAGATTGCAGGCTTCACCATGATCATCCTCTTGACCGGACTTCAAGCTATTCCCGCCGAACTCACCGAGGCGGCCCGCATCGATGGCGCCGGGCGTTGGCAACGCTTCGTGCACCTGACACTGCCGCTGATGCGCAAGACGATCGCACTGGCGCTGATCGTCTCCGTCACCGGGTCGATCCTCGCCTTTGACCAGTTCTACATCATGACGGCCGGCGGACCGCAGAACAAGATGATCTCGGTCGTCTACTACATCTTCAATCAGTCCTTCGTGTCCTTCAATCTCGGCTATGGCGCAGCGCTCTCGATCGTGCTTCTCGCGATCCTGGTGGCGATCAGCATCGTGCAGCTCTGGCTGCTCCGTGTCGGAGAGGACCACCCATGATTTCGGCGAAGGAACAACGCGCACGAAGGCGCTTGCGCTCGAAGTCGGCCTATCACTTGACCGGCATCGCCATCGCGATCTTCTTTCTGGCGCCTTTCGCCGTCACGCTGCTTGCCTCGTTCCGACACGGAACCGAAGCGAGCCTGCCGCCCCTGCCGCCATGGCCGACCGCGGGAATAAGTTTCGATTCCTACAGATTGCTGGATACCTTCGGCGCCGGCATCTGGCGGCATATGATCAATTCGCTGCTCGTTTCCCTTGCGACCGTGGTGCTCACGGTTGCAGTCAGCCTGCTTGCGGGCTACGGATTTTCGCGTTACCGCTTTCCTCTGAAGAACGTGCTCTTCGTGCTGATCATCACGACACTGATGATCCCGTTCCAGTCGATCCTGACGCCGCTTTTCATCATCCTTGCAAAGCTCGGGCTCAACAATTCGCTTCTTGGGCTGACGCTGGTCTATGTGACGCTTCAGCTACCCTTTTCCGTCTTCATGATGCGAAATGCTTTCGACGCCGTGCCGAAGGAGATCGAGGAGGCTGCGCGCATCGACGGCGCCCGTGATTTAAAACTCCTCGCGCGCGTGCTGTTGCCCCTCGTCCTGCCGGGTGTCGCAACCGTCGCGATCTTTGCGTTCCTGAATGCCTGGAATGAGTTCCTGGCGGCACTTGTGCTGCTCTCCAGCAACGAGAAATACACCCTGCCGGTCCTCATGACGGCGGTGCGCGCCGGCCGCCTTGGCGCCATCAACTGGGGTGCTGTGCAGGCCGGTGTCGTCGTCATGACGATCCCCTGCCTCATCGTCTTCCTGCTTTTGCAACGCTACTACTTGCGCGGGTTGATGGCCGGCGCGGTAAAATGAACCCAGCTACAACGGATGAAGCCATGAACAAGCCAAAACGAGACCGCCAGTTCCGCCCCCTGCCCGTTCCAAGCGTCGAGCTTTACGGGGTCTTCGGGGACCGTCAGGATGCGATCTGCGAGTCCACGGCCGAGACACTTCTCGACCGCTGCGTGGAGGCGGGGATGCTGCGCGCGATCGATACCAGCCATCCGAGCCCCGGTGTCGTCATTCCAATTCAGCCCTGGGGCGGTACGACGCAGATGTTCTGGGACAGCGACCTTGGAAAGTCGATCGAGACGGTTGCCTATTCGCTCTACCGCCGCCCCAATGCCCAACTTGAGGCGCGCGTCGACGAAATCATCGACATGTACGAGAAGCTGCAGGACGGGGACGGTTACCTGAATGCCTGGTTCCAACGTGTTCAGCCCGGTCGCCGCTGGACCAATCTGCGCGATCACCACGAGCTATACTGCGCCGGACATCTGATCGAGGGCGCCGTTGCCTATTATCAGGCGACGGGCAAGCGAAGGCTGCTCGACATCATGTGCCGGTATGCCGATTATATGATCAAGGTCTTCGGCCATGGCGAGGGCCAGATACCGGGCTATTGTGGCCATGAGGAGATCGAACTTGCGCTCGTGAAACTCGCGCGAGTGACAGGCGAGAAGAAGTATCTGGATCTCGCCAAGTATTTCATAGACGAGCGTGGCACAGAGCCGCATTTCTTCACAGAAGAGGCGATCCGCGATGGGCGCGATCCGGCAAATTTCATCCAGAAGACCTACGAATACAATCAGGCGCATCAACCAGTGCGCGCACAGAAGAAGGTGGTCGGCCATGCGGTGCGTGCGATGTATCTTTATTCCGGCATGGCCGATATCGCCACGGAATATAACGACGATACGCTGACTGCAGCGCTCGAAATACTCTGGGACGACCTTACTACCAAGCAGATGTATATTACAGGCGGCATCGGCCCGGCCGCGGCAAATGAGGGCTTCACCGACTACTACGACTTGCCGAACGAAAGCGCCTATGCGGAAACCTGCGCTTCGGTCGGCCTCGTCTTCTGGGCAAGCCGCATGCTCGGCCGCGGCCCGAACCGCCGCTATGCCGACATCATGGAACAGGCGCTTTACAATGGCGCAATGGCCGGTATTTCGCTCGACGGCCGCACGTTCTTCTATGAAAATCCACTTGAAAGTGCCGGCAAGCACCATCGCTGGATCTGGCATCATTGCCCGTGCTGCCCGCCGAATATTGCCCGCCTGCTTTCCTCCATCGGGTCGTATATGTATGCCGTTGCCGACAACGAGATCGCCGTCCATCTCTACGGAGAAAGCAAGGCGCATTTTGAAATCGGCGGCTCCAAGATCACGCTCGCGCAGGAGACGCGCTATCCTTGGGATGGCGCCATATGTTTCGACATTGTAACGGAAAGGTCGGCGCGTTTCGCATTGTCGCTTCGTATCCCCGAATGGGCAAACGGCGTGGCGATCAAGGTGAATGGCGAGGCGCTTGATCTTTCATCCGTGATGCTCGACGGCTATGCCCGCATCGAGCGGGAATGGAAAAACGGCGATCACGTCGATCTCGACATTCCTCTTGCGGCGCGCTCGCTCTTTGCCAATCCGCTCGTGCGCCAGGATGCCGGCCGCACCGCTTTGATGCGAGGACCTCTGGTCTACTGCGTGGAGGCAACCGACAACGGCTCCGGCTTGAATGGAATCCGGCTCAATGGCGACGTTTCGAAAGCGACGACTTCCGAAGTCGCCGAGCTTCGTGGTGCCGTTGCTCTGGATGTGCCCGCAAGGCGCGATGAGGCCGATTGGGGCAGCGCCCTTTACAGGGCGTCGCCGCCACATGCACGCGAAACGACTGCGCGCTTCGTGCCCTATCCGTTCTGGGACAATCGAGCGCCAGGTGAGATGCTTGTCTGGGTAAGAGCAGGTGAAGAACGCGGTGAGTAAACTGGCTGACACTGGCGTCGTGCTGGCGGGCGTGCGCAAGAGTTTCGCCAGCCTCGATGTCATTCATGGCATCGACCTTGAAATTGCCGAAGGCTCCTTCGTTGTCTTCGTGGGACCCTCGGGCTGCGGAAAGTCGACGCTGCTTCGCATGATTGCCGGATTGGAAGAGGTCACCGACGGCGAGATCGAGATCAAGGGACGCAACGTCACCGATCTCGATCCCTCCGAGCGCGGCATTGCCATGGTGTTTCAGTCCTATGCGCTTTACCCGCACATGAGCGTACGCGAAAACCTCGCCTTCGCACTGAAGATGGCGAAAACGTCGGCAGCAGAGATCGAAGCACGTGTGAAGGCCACGTCCTCGATCTTGAAGATCGAGCACCTGCTCGACCGCAGGCCTGGACAACTCTCCGGCGGTCAGCGCCAGCGCGTAGCGATCGGGCGGGCAATCGTGCGCAAGCCGGACGTGTTTTTATTCGACGAGCCGCTATCCAATCTCGATGCCGAATTGCGGGTCTCGATGCGCATCGAGATTGCTCGGCTGCATCGCGAACTCGGCAACACGATGATCTATGTGACGCATGACCAGACCGAGGCGATGACGCTTGCCGACAAGATCGTCGTTCTGCGCGATGGGCGTATCGAACAAGAAGGAACGCCGCGTGAAGTCTATGAGAACCCGGCCAATGTCTTCGTAGCGGGCTTCATCGGCTCACCGCGGATGAATTTACTGCAAGCGACATGGTCGGGCGACGGCACAATCAGCATCGCCGGGACCGTCATTCCGGCGCCGATTGCACCTGGCAAGCTTTCAGCCGGCGACAGGCTTACATTCGGCATTCGCCCGGAGCACTTCATTGTCGCTGAAGCTGCGGCGCAGACGCTTAGAGCGCGCGTTGATTTCTTTGAGTACCTGGGCGGAACCCAGTACCTCTACTGCCAGCTCGATGATGGGCAGACCGTTACCGCTGAACACAGGTCTTCGCTCACAATCGAGGCCGGCTGCACCGTCCATCTTGCAAGCGAGATGGCCAAGCGCCGCTTCTTCGATGCAGATGGGACGCGGCTTGCGGATTAAAAATCTTCTCTCGATCGAGACCGAAACCCGGCTCCGTGTGCATTTGCTCGATCTCGGAACAAAATTGCACACGGGGCAAGATTGATCCGCCGCACTTCCCCATTCGACCTTCACCAAGGCGCTGAAGTCCGTCAGCCTCACGCTTGATGACGTCGGCTCGCTCAACCTTTCTTTTGATGCTCGGTGTAGTCCTGGTACGCGGCGATGTCGGTGAAGTCGCCGAAAGCGGCGACATCGCGGGCGGCTACGGCACCCTCAACCAAATGGCTCACCGTCCACGGTGGCGGGCCATTCTTCAAACGTGGATACTCGATCAGTGACACACAATCGGCAATCTTCGTGCCCGATATCGTTCCGGCACCATCAGGCGTCAGCCGCAGGTGTCGGCTCGCCAAGCGAGAGCATCAGTCGGTTGGCCCAGTTGAAGAAAGCGGCACCATGGATGGCGTCGGCAATTTCCAGATCGTTCAGACCTTCGGACCGCAGCCGGGCAATCTCTTCTTCATTGAAGGCGGATGGAGTCGCCGTCAAAGCGACCGAAGCCTCGACGATTGCATTCCATCTGAGGCTGCCGAGGTCGGTATCTGTCCCTTCGTCGAGCAGGCGCTGAACATCGCTGGTGCGCTTGGAATAATGAGAGGCAAAACGGGAATGGACCGAGGCGCAGAAAATGCAGCCGTTCACCCGCGACGCGGCCGTCGCAGACAGCTCCCTATCGGCGCGTGGCAGACCCGCCGCCGTATTGTAGAAGATGTCCTTGTCGGTCTTCGTGCGAGCCTCCAGGATCTCCGGATCGCGTACAAGCAGCATGAAGTAGGCCGACTTGGCGCGCGACGGATCAACGAGCCCGGCCCAATGCCGATCTGTCAGTTCTTCTTCTACGAGCGGCGCCAGCCAGGGTGTCCAGCCAATCTCGGCCTGTGTGAAGACGCTCGGGCGGTACTCGAGCTCAGGATGGATTGCAATCTCGGTCATGTAATCGTCTCCTTATTCGGCTGCTGCCGAAGCAAGTGTCCCCTCGCCCGCCCTGGATAGCGCCGCAAGCCCCGTGATCACGCGAATCTGGAATGCAAGGAAGGAAACGATCTGCGAAAGCGTCACGATCGCCGTCGTGCTCCAACCGGCATCCAGCAATTTTTGCAAGGCAGCCGGAGAAGCCTCTCGCGGCCGGAAGACCAGCAGATGGCCGTGTTCAAGCGCCGCCGAAAGCTTAACTCCGAGAGCGACGCGTCCAAAATCGGATACCTCAAAGACCAGGCCCGACGTGTCTCCAACCGATAGGGGTCCCGCCGGATACTTGCCGTAGGGGCCATGCGTACGCCCCTTCTCGACCTCGGCTTTGACGGCTGCGGCAAGAGAAGCGCCGCCCGCCGTCTCGACGATCCCGGCCGTGTAGAATTCTGCTACCGCGCTTGCATCGTGCAATCCCGCAACGAAGGCCGCAACGGCAAACCTCTCCACCCGCAAGATGTCTCCTTCCTGTACTGGCTCGAAAAGTGCCAGATAGCTCTTTTGCGCATTTGCGCGTGTTTCAGGCCGTTCCGCACGAATGCGATCGACGAAGGATCCGGCGCGGATGCCGGCTAAGAGATCGATAACGTCTGGTGTCGAAGAGGCCATGGTCGTTAACCTTTCTTGGGTAGCCGAAAATATCAGGCGTTGGCTGCAAGGCGCCGCTCCTGATGAAGCGGAGCCTGGCCCGTCCAGCCAAGCGCCGGCGCCACCATGGTTGCCGTCAATTCCAACGAGCGCAGGATATGCTCTTGCGGCGGATCAACCGAATGCACCTGGAAGACGAGATCGGTCACTCTTAACAGCGCAGTATCGGCCTTCAGCGACGCAATCACGTCGTCCGGCGTCCCGACATGCACATCGAATGCCTTGATGAGGTTTTCGGTTGTCGTGCCTGCAATCTTATGACCGCTTGCGACAAAACGCTCGACGCTACGCTTGAGCCCGAGTTCGGCAAAATGCAGCGCCTCCTTCCGGTCATCGGCGACAAAGAGGCTGCGGGAACCAAGAATGCGCGGCGCGCGGCGATCGGGCAGCGCTCCGAGATAGGTATCGATGATCGGATTTTGCAATTCCCAAAGCTCGGCAGACGGGGCTTCAAGCGGACGCGGCTGCGTCCGCGAAAGCATGAGACCATCACCATCACGACCAGCACGCTCACCGCCGTCGACGGAAAACGTCGCCTGCCACACATGATCAAGCAAGTGCGGCGCATCTGGATAGAGGCGGTTGCCGCCTTCCAGCTCGCGGCCGGCCCAGGCATCGCGCACCATCGCAAGGCTTCTGGCATAGACCTGGCCGCGATCGGCACTTTGCAGGCCGAACGGCAGGAAGGCTAAAGGCGTGCCGCCCGTGCCGAATCCGATTTCAAGCCGGCCATTCGAAATAATATCGAGAACCGCCGTGTCCTCCGCAACACGAATCGCATTCTCCATCGGAAGCGTGATCACGCCTGTTCCGAGCCGGATACGCGATGTTCGCGCCGCAAGTTCGGCAAGAAGGATAAGGGGTGAAGGAAGCCCCCCTTCTTCGCCATTGAAGTGATGTTGGGCAATCCAGGCGCTATCGAATCCGAGCTTTTCCGCATGGACGATCTGCTCGGCAACCAGCCGGTAGCGGGTTGCCGGATCGGCCTGGTCGAGTACCCGGCTGAAAAAGCCGAGACGCTTCGGCTGGACTGGATATCTCATGGGCTCGTTCCTGCACTGGTCAACGACGGCCGCCTCGGGATCGGCGGATATTTCTTGCCGGGAATGGCAGCGATCAACTCGCGCGTGTAGGCATGCTGCGGATCGCCGAAGACAGCCTCCACCGGCCCGCCGTCGACGAGCTTTCCTTCTTTCAGCACCGAGACTGTGTCGGCGATCTGGCGGACCACGGCGAGATCGTGGGAGACGAAAAGATAGGTGAGCCCGAGCTCGCGCTGCAGTTTGTCAAGCAATGCCAGGATCTGCGCCTGCACGGTAACGTCGAGCGCTGAGACCGCCTCGTCGAGAACGAGGATCTGCGGACCAAGGACCAGCGCACGAGCAATCGCAACGCGCTGACGCTGTCCGCCGGAAAGCGCATGGGGCCTGCGCGGCAGCATATCGAGCGTCAGCCCCACCCTTTCGAGCGTGCTTGCGACCCTTTCAACCCGTTCGGCGCGTGAGATCCGATCGAAGTTCAAAAGTGGCTCCTCGACGATCCGTGCAATGGTCTGGCGCGGATCGAGTGAGCTAAAGGGATTCTGATAGACGAGCTGGATCTTCTTGCGAAAGAGCCTCAGCGTTTCACCGCCCAGACCAGCGAGATCAAGACCATCGACGAAGACGTTCCCCGCCGTCGGCTTCTGGAAGGCCGCCACAGTACGGATTGTCGTTGTCTTGCCCGATCCCGATTCACCGACAAGCGCATGAGTCGTGCCGCGCCGGACCCGAAACGAGATGTCGTCGACGGCGCGAAAGTGGCTTTTCTGTCCGCCGAGGCCGAAATCCTGGATCAGATTTTCGACAACGATGATATCGTCCGGCTCTGCGGCCGGCGCTCCTGCAGCAGCCGGCACGCGCCTTCGACCGGCATTGAGAGACGGCGCGTTGGCAAAAAGCTGTCGCGTATATGCACTTTGCGGCGCCCTCAGGATATCGCCGGTACGGCCTTGTTCCTGAATGCGGCCATGATGCAGCACGACCAGTTTGTCGGCTCGGTCGGCGGCAACTCCAAGATCGTGGGTCACCAATAGAAGCGCTGTCCCATATTCGCGGCGCAGCGCGTCGATGAGGTCGAGAATGTGCTTCTGGACCGTCACATCGAGCGCGCTCGTCGGCTCGTCGGCAATAATCAGCGAGGGTCTCAGTGCAATGGCAATCGCAATCAGCACGCGCTGCTTCATGCCGCCGGACAGCTCGTGCGGATACTGCTGGGCACGCATCGTCGGCTGATAGAGGCCGACGCGCCCAAGCAGTTCGATTGCCTGAGCATAGGCAACCGGTCCGGAGGACTGGTCGTGGATTGCAAAGATCTCCGCCACCTGTTTGCCGATCGTCTTGACCGGATTGAGCGCGTTGCCAGGATCCTGCGGTATCAAGCTCACGATTGAACCGCGAATGCCATCGAGCCGCTTCTGGGGCCAGTCGGCAATCTCCTGCCGGTTCAGCCGGATACTGCCTTTCTCTAGGCGTCCGTTTTCCGGCAGAAGGCCGATGATTGCCTGCGCAGTCGAGCTCTTGCCCGAGCCTGACTCGCCGACAAGCGCCACGACCTCGCCCGGATCCACGCGAAAATCGATCCCGCGTACCGCAGTGCGTGTTCCGTTCCGATCGCTGTAGGAGACTGTCAGCCCCGACACCTCGAGGACTGCGGCGGGCTGGGTCGCGCCCTTCGGCCGATTGACAGGTTGGATCGTCATCTCTGCACCTTTCCGATTGCCTGGCTGATCCGGTTAACCGAGAGAACGACGAGCACCACAGCGATGCCGGGTGCAGCCGTCAGCCACCATGCGGTTGCGATATAATTGCGGCCTTCGGCAATCAGCAGGCCCCATTCCGGCGTCGGTGGTGGCGCGCCGTAGCCCAGAAAACCGAGGGTCGAAAGTTGCAGGATGGCCGAGCCCACCTGCAGCGCTGCAAATGCAATGACAGAAGTCAGCGAATTCGGCAGAACGTGGCGCCATAGCACTTTCAGGAACGTGGCGCCGCTGCCGAAGGCCGCCTCGACATATTCGCTGCGGCGCACCGTCACGACCTCCGAGCGTACGATACGGGCAAAGCTTGCAATCGACGTCACGCCGACGGCGATTGCAGCGTTTGTCGTGCCGAAGCCGAGAAGGATGATGATGCTGAGCGACAGCAATAGGGCCGGGATCGAGAGCAGCACGTCCATGAGACGCATGATGACCCCGTCAACCAAACCGCCTAAGGAACCCGCAAGAAGGCCAAGCGCCGTGCCGATGGCAATGCCGATGGCGACAGCCGCAAGCGCGCCGGAAAGCGTATGCACCGAACCATGAACGAGCCGCGCATAAAGATCGCGGCCGAGCGAATCCGTACCGAGCAGATGCGCTGCCCCAGGCGGTTTCAATTGCTGACCCGCCTGCCCCTGGATCGGGTCATACGCGGTAAAGAGCCCTGGAATGGCAGCCCATAAAAGGACAAGCGTCAGGATCACAACAGCGAGCACAAAGTCGGGCTGGACGCGAATCCCGTGCCTCTTTCCTTCGGCGGTCGGCAGCGCCTCATCGGCGACCGGTGCTTCCGCGAGCCAGGCGACCGGATCCGGACTTTCGATACTGAGGTGCCGTTCTGCACTGTCGAACTGGGTCATCGAGCGGTCCCCAATTTGGTTTTCAGTCGCGGATCGAGCACGGGATAGAGCAGATCGATCGCAAGGTTTATGGCGACGAAGGTGGCTGCAGATATGACGACGATCGCCTGCAAAACCGCTACATCCTGGAAGGACACTGCCTGTTCGGCGAGGCCGCCGATTCCGTTGAGACCAAAGACGGCTTCGGTCACGACGGCGCCGGCCAGCAGTTCGCCGAAGAGCACACCAGCCACCGTCAGTACTGGCAGCAGTGCGTTCCTTGCGACATGGCGCCACAACACCCAGTAATGCGATGCGCCCTTGGCGCGCGCAACAGCCACGAATGGACGCGTAAGAACCTCATCGATGTTCCGAAGCAGGATTTGCGCCATCGGTGCAGAAATCGGAACGGCAACGGTCAGGACGGGAAGGATCAGTCCCTCCCATGGCCCGGGATTGATCACCGGCACGAGTTTCAGCCGGAACGAGAATATCTGGATCAGCATGATGCCGAGCCAGAAGGTGGGCACGGAGACGAACAGCGAAGGGATAGAATGAAAGAACGAACGAAGCCGGCCGAGGCCCGGAATGTTGCAAAGGACCGCAAGAATGACGGCGAGGATTAAAGCGGTGGCAAAGCCGAGCCCTGCAAGCCGGATGGTCGAGGGCAGGTTGGCGGCAAGCTGCGCGTTGACGGCGACACCGCGCTGCAGCGAATAGCCGAAATTGCCGGTCAGAAAATTGCCGATTGTTTGGAGATATTGCGACGCAAGAGACCCGTCTGCTGCGTAGGCTGCACGAATATCGGCCAGCTGTTCCGGGCTGAGGCCGTATTCCGGGTTCTGGAATTTGATCAGCACCGCGTCGCCGGGCATCGCCTGCAGCAGCACGAAGGAAATCGTGAAGGCGGCCCAGAGCACCAGAAGCGCCTGCCCTATGCGTGAAAGAACATATCTTGCCATGGCAAACTCCGTCTCAGCGAACCAGCCCGGATCTTGCCAGGCTTTCGGCCGCTTAGTGTTCAGCAAGCCAGATGCTGTAGAAGCTCGGGCGGCCGACCGCCTCGAAGGCTACCCCCTGCACATAAGGGGCGCCCGCAAAGGCCTGCGGCTCTTCAAAGATCGGGATGGCATAGGCCTGATCGATCACGTAGTTCTGAACCTCGCCGGCAATCGTCAGGCGCTTGGCGCGATCTGGTTCTGACGAAAGCTGCTCAAGTAAGCCGTTCAGCCTGCCGTCTGCAAAGGACTTCACTTTGTCGCTCAATCCGCCCTTCTGGCGAAGCACGTCGCGGTTCTTCGGATAGTACTGGCTCTTGATGACGTCGGGATCGGCGCGGCCGACCATCGCCGGCGAAACGGGCGTCTTTTCCGGATCGAGATCATCGACGGTCTTGCTGCCGGCATCGCCTGCAAGAACATTGAGCGTCACGCCGAGCTTCGCCCATTGCTGCGCGACAAGCTGTAGCGTTGCCTTGTTCTGGGGCTGCGGCGGCGATTCATAGGCTGTCAAGATTAGCTGCTGGCCGTCTTTCGCACGCACGCCATTAGCACCGGTCTTCCAGCCGGCGTCGTCGAGCAGCTTTGCGGCTTCGGCAGGGTCGTAGGCAAGCTTCGAGGACAGATCGACATAGCCCTGCGCGGTCGAAGCGATGATCGATTTTGCCTGCGGATAGTTGGCGGAAAAGAGCGTCGAGACGATTTCCTGCGTATTCGTGCCATGCAGCAGCGCCCGTCTGACGCGCAGATCGGCAACGAGCGGGTTGTCTGGTCGGAAGACGACGCTGTTGTTCACGCCACGCGTTGGCGGCGCATAGATCTTATACCCCTGGCTTTCGACCTGCTCTTCGTCATAGGCCTGCACCTGGCGGATGAAATCCGCCTGGCCGGAAAGCAGTGCGCCGATGCGCACGCTGTCTTCTCCGGTGATGACATATCTGATGCCGTCGAGGTAGGCGCGGCCCTGATGTTCAGACTTTGCAGGACCCCAGTTGTAGTCTTGGCGCGCCTTCAGCGAGAGTTCCTTGCCGAGCGTTTCGCTTTCGACGACAAAGGGGCCCGAGCCAATGATCTTGGTTGCATCCCCGAGCTGCTCGAACGGCAAAGCCAGCGTCGTCGGCGAAACAAGGCCGGAGCCGATAACCGACGTTCCCTGCAGGAATCCCGGCGATGGCCTTTTGAAGTAGAATTTTACGGTGAGCGGGTCGATAACTTCGGAATGGTCGTAATTGTTGATGACTTCCGAAACCGGCTGCTTCAACGCTTTGTTGCCCAGACCGAAGGTATCGTAGTTTTTCGCAACCGCATTCGCATCGAGCGGCGACCCATCCGAGAAAGTCACGCCTTCGCGCAACTTGAAGGTATATTCCGTCGCATTCTCGTTGACCGTCCAGGATTCCGCGATCCAGGGCTCGATCTCGAGCGTCTTCGGATTCTGGTAGGTCAATTTATCAGTAATCTGATTGAGCACGCCGCCATTCGGGTAAAAACCGCCGGCCGGAGGATAAAGATTGGTGTGCGCCTGCTGCTCGAGATAGATCAGCGTGCCGCCCGTCACCGGCTTGGCCGCATCGTCCGCAATGCCCACGGAAGCGGAAGTCGTAAACGACAATGCCCCAATCAATGCGGCTGCGCCCAAATTTGTGAAGCTCATGTCTATTTCCCTCGGATGGAACATGGCCGAAGGATATGATTTTCATGTTTTAATCCATAGAATTGATGTTCTATTTTATTCCCGGAAGGGGAAATGAAGAACTCGCGCGGGGATAAAACCGGCAATATCCGGCATGGAGAGGCAAATGCGCCAGCCGAAAAGTGAAACGCATCTGAGCTGTCGACCGTGTTGACGTGCAGTTTTCAGGCGATAGAACTGAAAAGTGGATGGATTGTGAGATCCCTCTGCTCTCGGCGACCGTCAAAAAGCCCGACCGCATCGAGGTTTCACGTCCCATTGACCTTTTCGTCCGAGCATTGACCCGAGCCCGCCACGTTGAAGACCGACCATGCTGATCCGCCAGGGGCACGAACGCAACGAACAGATTGACAGGAAGCTCGCCTCCTATCTTGCGGCGATCGCCGGCGCGCTCAACGCGGCCGCCTTTTACGCGGTCGGCTTCTTTTCGGCGAACATGACCGGAAACATCTCCACCTTTTCCGACCACATCGCCGTCGGCGCGTGGTTTTCCGCCCTGTTCTACCTTGCGATCATCGTCACCTTCATCTTAGGCGCCACCGTCTCGACGCTGCTCATCAATGCCGGCCGCAGACGCAACATACATGCCATCTACGCCTACAGCATTCTGACCGAGGGGATATTGCTTGCGATACTCGGCTGTGCCGACCTTTGGCTGCTTGGACAATGGCGGGCCCCGGTTCTGGTGATCGGCCTTGCCTTTCTCATGGGCCTTCAAAACGCAGTCGTCACCCGCATTTCCAACGCCCGGGTAAGGACCACCCATATATCGGGAATGGCGACCGATGTCGGCATCGAGCTTGGGATGGCGTTTGACATCCTGCGCGGACGGGAGCGACCCAGCGAGGCGCAGTATGACCGCGCCAAGCTCCTTTTACATGTCCAAACCATCCTAGCGTTCCTATCCGGCGGGATCGTGGGCGTCCTCGTCTATCGCTCCGCCGGCGGCTTGTTGCTTATCGCCACTGCCGCGCTACTGCTGGCGATTGCCATGACCGGCATTTTCCGGGTGCGGCAGCAGCGGGCACAGGCCCCGTGACTTACGTGGCTGGTGCATCAAAGGCGCTGCAGGCAGAAGGAAAAATGCGCATCCGGATCCAGCGTCAGGTATTCGAAGCGCCATCCGTATTCCGCGCAGAACTTGTTGACGGCTTCCACGACGCCATAGACGATCGGCTTTACGGTGTTGCCGGTACAAAAATCGTGGCCGGCAATTCGCCCGCCGCGATTGACCTTGCTGTTTGACAGGACCAACTCCTTCCAGGTGAGTTCGAAGGAATGATCCGTGTCGATATAAACCCAGTCGAAAAAACCATCGTCAAACGTGCTGAGAGCTTCAAGCGACGTGCCCTGCCGGATCACCACCGTTCCGCCTTCTATCTCGCCGGCGAATTTCTCGCTCACCGTCGCCATGCCCGCGGAGTATCGATCCATCCCCCACGGATCGATCAGGAAGAGTTTTTCGGGGCGATTCCGCTTGAGGATTTCAGACGTGAACTCTCCTTCAGCGACGCCAATCTCGGCCGCAACCGCATGATTGGGCAGACGATAGAGAAGTTCATTGCGATCAGGCAGCAGCTTGGCGCCTTCGGTATGGACAAAATCAAGCCTTGTTCGAGGTGTGCTGCTCCTCAGACGCAGCCGCTCTTCGCGCGTTTTCACTCTGTGCTCCAGTGCGGAATGATTTGTTGGTCGCGACACGACACCAGAACGTGCCGCGACGCAGCTCATCTCTATACGCAAGTCCGGCGTCACGAAAGCTTGCGAGACAAGAGGAACTGCCCTTGACGGTCACAATAATCTGAGCGTGCCCGTAGTGCACATGGGCTGATGATTGCCGGTTCGAAAAATTTGGAGAAAAAACCCGGCAATGGTCTTGCAGTTCTGCGCCGATATCGCTAGAGAGCCTTCACGCTGGATGCTGCGGCATCGAGGGGCGATTAGCTCAGTTGGTAGAGCGCCTCGTTTACACCGAGGATGTCGGGAGTTCGAGTCTCTCATCGCCCACCATTCCATTTTTTCCTATTTGATTATTCATCGCTTTTTCCCTCGTTTGTCTCACCCACATTTTTGGGCGGCAAAAGTGAGACATTTTGCTCGCTCGAGTACTGCTCTCGGCGGTCAAAGGCGTTCGCCGTCATCCGCCGCTTGTTCGCTTTCTCGACGTAGATTTGCGCTGTCTTCAGTTTGGTCCAACCGAAGATCGCCATCAGCTCGGAAGCCGTTGCGCCACTCTCTGCCAGAGCAACAGCTGCCGCCTTCCGAGACCGTGCGACGAGCAGTGCGGCAAGCCCGCGTCGTTGCACCATTCGCGCATTTTGTTGCCGAGACCTTCTGTGACGAACGGTTTTGCAAATGAAGTGATCAGATAGGCATCGCGGCCAATCACGGTCGCCGCGATAACCGCCTGCAGATCTTGGTCATCGGCGCTTCGATCGTCACCGGGAATCGGTTGCGGTTTTTGAAAGCCGTGAAGCGCAGCCAGCGTTTGTCTTTGATCGTAGTTTCGTTTCGCGGGCCGATCTTCGCCGCGTCCGAGCGCCGCGCGCCGATGTTGATCATGATCTCCATCGCGAGGCGCGGCCTGCTTCCGATCGAATGAAACGCGCGATACTGGTCGATCGGTGCTGTCACGTTGTTTGAAAAAGGTCAGCTTGAGCAGCGGGACCTAATTTAGGCCCGCATTCCGGTTACGGCTTTCCATTCCGCCATGGTCTTGAGGCGGTGGATATGGATGGCCAGCGCTGAGAAGATGTTGATGAAACGCTGGAGACCTCTTGTACGATCTCATCGAGAACGTATCCGCCTTGGTCAACCGCGCGCCAAAGCCAATGTGTTCGCCCGCCGATGGTAATCACGACCTCATCCAGATGCCAGACGTCACGATGCGACGGTTTCTTGCGGCGCAATTGCCGCGCATAGGCGGGGCCGAATTTCCGGCCCCATCGGCGGGTGGTTTCATAGGAAGCAACGACGCCGCGTTCCAACAGCATCTCCTCGACCAATCGCAGGCTCAGCGGAAACCGGAAATACAGCCAAACTGCCCGAGCGATGACCTGTGGCGGAAAACGATGGTGCTTCTAATTCACGGTCGGCAAGCTCATCCTGCCCGACCTAACAGTCAACTGTTAAATCGAAATCAACGTGACAGCACCGTCAGGACTCCTACGACTTGGGGTCCGCCTGGGCCAAGTTCGGTCGCCTACTGTCTGATTTCAGGATTTGCTGGCATTTTCGGCAGCGCTCCGACACCTGGTTCCGACTTATTTCAGGTTCCCGAATTGACGACGAGGTTCACCAGCTTCTCAAGCGCCGTTCAATGAGGCTATCGCGACCACAAGACCGCTGAAGTATAGGCATGAAAACGAGTTTTTAATTTTAGGTGCATTTGATATACTTGTAAAATCATGGATGTAATATGAGGCGTATTATGCATCGCGGCCTAAGATGCGCCGTCCTTCTGGCAATGGCCGCCTTGTGCGTTCCTGTAGCCTATGGTGTTGCGAACGAGGCCGACGTGGCAACAGGGGAGCGGCTCGCCGCCTTGGTACGTGCCAGTCGCAGCGTCATCTCAAGCCATCAGGGTTTGATCAACGATGAATCGATCGGAGATAAAAATCTGACTGGCGCACGCGTGGTCGAAGAGTCGCTAGCCCTCTATAGCAAGAACAACGAACACTCGTTGCCGGACGAGAGCTTTACGCCGGCGGAGAAACAACTGTTCGATGCTCAAATTGCAGCGATACGGGAAATTGTCGACGAAAACCAGGTAGTCATTAATGCCAAGGGCGTGGGCTTTAAAGGATTTATCCCCGCCACTTTCGCCCGCCTCGTCAACGAACGTCTGGAGAAAAAAGTCGGCGAAAGGGCAAAGATAAAGGTCACGGCCCCAAAAGACCTCGTGCGCAATAGAAAGGCGCTTCCCGACGATTGGGAGCGGGACGTCATCGAGAGCAAATTCCAGTCCGCGGATTGGCCGAAGGGCAAGCCCTTTGTCGAGGAGAGCGAAATGGATGGCCGTCAGGCGTTTCGTATGCTCATTCCCGAATATTATTCCCCATCCTGCCTGACATGCCATGGCCAGCCCAAGGGCGAGATCGATGTGTCCGGCTATCCGAAAGAGGGCGCCGCCGAGGGCGATTTGGGGGGTGCGATCAGCATCATGCTCTTCAGATGAGCGCCATGAATCTCATTCGCATTAGATTCAACCGTCTGATGGATCGGAAAATTTCGATCCGCCTCGTTTGTCTCTCCGCTGGCTTGCTCGGTGCCCTGTTGTTGAGCGTTGCTTTCATGGCACACGATCTTCTTGAGAACCAGCGGCGCGTGGAGGAAGCGAATGCGCGCTTTCACATGTTCGATGCGGCCGTACGGGCGCACCGGCATTTTGGCGAGATGCGCTATTGGCTCACGGACTTGTCGGTCAGCCTGCTGACACTGTCAGAGCGGCGAGCCGAAGCAGCACGTGACGCGCTGGAGGAGAATCTGGCCCACATCAGGGCTTTTGCGCCGGATGCCGCCGGCACCATCGATCAGGGTTCGAAGGCCTATTACGCAAAGGCGATGGAGGCCGTCGACGCCTATACGGAGGGCAATCGGGTCATCGGAAACACGCAGTTGGCCGCCGCCAGGAAATTCAGCGATGAGATCGACACCGTGCTGAAGGGGCTCGAAGAACGCCTTGAGACAGAGGCGGATGGGGCACGTGATGCGGCTGCCGCGGCAGCGAGGAATACCTACACTCGAGCTTTGATTGCGGTTGCACTGATAACGATAGCGGGCGCAATTATGACCTGGCTGGTGCTTCGGTCAATACTGGTTCCCCTCGCCCGCGTCGACAAAGCGATGGTCCAGCTGACGGAGGGGCAGGAGGATGTCGAACTGCCACCGGAGGGAAACGACGAGTTCGGGAGGCTTTCAACGACGCTGCGGCTGCTGCGCGAAAGCCAGGCCCAGCGCCGTATCCTCGAAGCGGCCGCTGTGCGGCAGCGAAATACCGTCACGACGGCAATTGAGACCATCCCCGATGGTTTCGCGTTCTTCGATGCGCAGGATAGGCTGGTCCTGGTCAACCAACGTTATCTCGAGATATTCCCGGATATTGCGGAGCTCATGACGCCCGGAAGGCCCTTCGAGGATATTGCGCGCGCGCAGGCGAAGCGCGCCACGGCCGAGATCGGCGCCGCCGGCTTGGAGACCTGGGTGCAAGAGGCGATCCGGCGCCACCGGGACCCGCAAGGTATGATCGAGCGGCAATTCGACAATGGAACATGGCTTCGCATCGCCAAGCGTAAAACTCCCGAAGGAGGCACGATCGCCGTTTACACCGATATCACCGACTTGAAACAGCGCCAGGTAGAGTTGGAAGAGGCCAGGCAAGGCGCAGAGGTCGCAAGTGAAGAAAAGAGCCGCTTCCTCGCCTCCATGAGCCATGAGCTGCGTACGCCCTTGAATGCCATCATTGGCTATAGCGAGATGCTCATTGAAGATGCAAATGACTTGGCGCAGCCGGGCCTTGTTGCCGACCTTGGAAAAATCATGGCGTCCGGGCGCCATCTGCTGGCCCTGATCAACGATGTTCTCGATCTCTCGAAAATCGAGGCGGGGAAGATGGAGCTTTATGTCGAACGTTTCAGTCTGATGCAGCTCCTCAGCGATGTGGAAAGCACCGTTGCGCCGCTGGTCGCAAAAAAAGGCAATCGGCTGACGCTCAAGGTTTCGATTGAGCCGGACGAGGTCGAGACAGATAAGACCAAGCTCCGGCAGAATCTGTTCAACCTGTTATCAAATGCTGCCAAGTTCACCGACCACGGCGAGATCCTGCTAACCGTGACGCGCAAGTCCGATCGGCATGGTGACTGGCTGGAGTTTAGTGTCAGCGACGACGGGATCGGCATGACAGAGCGGCAGCAGGCAAAGCTCTTCCAGGCGTTCGTGCAGGTCGATTCCTCGACCACGCGAAACTACGGCGGAACCGGTCTCGGCCTGGCGATTACCCAGCATTTTGTCCGGATGATGGGTGGAACCATAGAGGTAGAGAGCGAACTCGGAAAAGGGTCGACCTTTCGCTTCAAGATACCGGCTATCTGCAGGGCGCGGGAGATCGAGGAGATCCCGCCGCAAAATGAGGCGCAGGAGGAGGTGCAAACCCACGGAACGGTTCTCGTCATCGACGACGAAGCCAAGGCGCGCAAGTTTGTCTCAGACGCCATCCGCGGCGCAGGATTTAAGGTGGTGGAGGCCAGGGGCGGTGAGGAGGGCATGGCAAGAGTGCGGAAATTACACCCGGATGCCGTCATCCTGGACGTGATCATGCCCGGACAGGATGGTTGGTCGGTGCTGCGCGAAATCAAATCGGATGCAGCGCTTCGCCACATACCGGTCATCCTCGCGACCGTTGTGGGGGATCGCGAGATGGGCCTGGCATTCGGTGCCGCCGACCACCTGATCAAGCCGATCGATCCGCGACAACTCGTCGACACATTGAATGCTGTCGCAGGCGATAGGCGGCATGACGTGCTTGTGGTCGATGACGACCCGGCGACGCGTGAGCTCTTTCGCAGGGTCCTCCTTCGCGAAGGCTGGCGCGTTCGCGAGGCTGCCGATGGACGGGGCGGGCTGGAGCAACTCGACGCCGGGCGCCCGTCAATCATGGTGCTCGATCTAATGATGCCGAATATGGACGGCTTCGGGCTGCTGAGTGCCATTCAGGAAAGACAGGACCTTTCTGATCTCCCGATCGTTGTCGTCACATCGAAGGATCTAACCCGCGATGAGCTGGATTGGCTTGGCGTGCGGGCGAAGGAGGTTATTCGAAAGGGAGCTAAAGGCCGCGCCGAACTGATAGCGGCTTTGAAGCGGCACGTGCCACTGAGCGAGGATGCCTGAGGAGCGCGAACAGTATGGTCAAGATTCTCCTCGTAGAAGACAATGAGATGAACCGCGACATGCTTTCCCGCCGGCTGGAACGTCGGGGATACGAAGTGATCGTCGCGACCGACGGTCTTGCTGGCGTGGAGGCGGCCGTGGACGCGCAGCCCGATCTGGTCCTGATGGACATGAGCCTGCCGGTCATCGATGGCTGGGAAGCGACAAGGCGCATCAAGGAAAATCCCGCCACCGCCGATATCCCCGTGATCGCCCTTACCGCACATGCCATGGTCGGTGACCGTCAAAAAGCGATGGATGTCGGTTGCGACGACTATGACACCAAACCCATCGAATTCCCGGGACTGCTCGAAAAGATCTCCCGTTTGACCGGAGGGTGATGGCCGTGGTCCAGTCTGCAGATATCGGTCATCGGGTACAGATTGCCAGAATCGCGCAAAAAATCGCCGATCCGGCGCAGGCGATCCTCGGCTATCAGGAATTGATCATCGAAGAAGTGCGCCGGCAGGGACCGAGCGAGGCGTTGCCTGATCTGGAGAATGTGCTCCGTGCCGCCCGGGAACTGAATGCGTTGATTGAGGGGCTCCTGGGCACCCAGCCTTCCGAGACCGGAAGCATCTCGCTGTTGCGGCATGATCTCAGAACGCCGATGAATGCGATTCTCGGCTACTCTGAAATGGTCATGGAGGACTTCGATGGTTCCTTGTCAGAACGACTCGTCGCGGACATATCAAGGATCATTGACGAAAGCCGCCGTCTACTGGCGCAGCTCGATAAAGCGCCAGAGACTTCCTCTTTCTATTCGGATGAAAAGACGTCAGACGAGGCCGATGCGACGCTCGCGGCGGATTTCGTACGAACCATGGCAGCCCGGTCGTCAGCATCGCCCGAGAAGGTTGGCCGCATCCTGGTCGTCGACGATACGATGTCAAGCCGTGATCTCCTAGCCAGGCGCCTTGGACGCGACGGACATGCAGTTGTCGTCGCAGGTTCGGGCGCGGAGGCACTGCGGATTCTGGAAACGCAGAAATTCGATCTTGCTTTGGCCGACATTCTGATGCCGGACATGAACGGCATCGAACTTCTCGGCCATCTTAAATCGAACAGGCGCTGGCGCGAGATTCCTGTGGTCATGATTTCGGGCCTCAAAGATTACGATGCGGTCGTCCGCTGCATCGAGGCTGGAGCTGAAGACTATCTTCCAAAGCCGATCGATCCAGTCCTCTTGCGCGCGCGGATTAAGGCGTGCCTTGAACGCAGCCGCTGGCGCGAGCGTGAGAGGCGCTATCTCTCCGAGATCGAGTTCGAGAAGGAGCGGGCCAATGCGCTGCTTCATGCCATTCTTCCGGGGCAGGTCGTCAAGCGGCTTGCTGAAGGCGAGGAGGTGATCGCCGACCGCGTTGAGATGGCGACCATCCTTTTCGCTGATATCGTCAATTTTACGGAGTTTGCCGCACGAACCCCGGCAACTGTTTTGGTGCGCAGGCTCGGGGCGCTGTTCTCGCGCTTCGATGAACTCGCCGACGAGTATGGCATGGAGAAGATCAAAACCATTGGCGATGCCTATATGGCGGCAGCCGGGTTGCCGGACCCTCGCCCGGACCATGCGCAGGCAGCGGTTGCCTTTGCCAGGGCGTTGCTGGTCGAAATGGCTAGAACCACCGGTCCGGAGCCTCCGCTCAGCCTGCGAATTGGCATAAACAGCGGGCCGGTAATTGCCGGTCTGATCGGCCGAAAACGGTTCGTCTACGATGTATGGGGCCATACGGTAAACCTTGCCAGCCGCATGGAATCCTACGGTATCCCCGGACGAATTCAGATATCGCAAAGCACGTTCGAGGCGCTCGGATCGAGCTGCATGGATGTCCATCAAGAAGTTATGGAGATTCGAGGCATAGGAAAATACATCACCTACCTAATTTGATGAGCCCACACATGGGGATCGATCATATCGCGCGTGACTGCACGCCCATTGCAAGCGTCATCGGATTATGGAACTCATTGACTGCCGGTCTGCTGGCTAGTCATCCAGCAGTTTTGCAACAACGGTGTCTGTCCTAGCGTTGTTGCCGGAGTCATGGCTCCTTCCGGCACCGATCGGTTGGAGTAACAAGTCGCCGGTTCCTGGGCTAGTGTTGGCATCCCAGGACTTTGCAGCAGCGGTGTCTGGAGTGGCGCTGCTGCCGGCAGCCGCATGGCAGCTTTGACTTATCGAAAACATTGACTCTGCCGTCGTCGAAACGGGATCGAAGCCAAACGCGCTAAATCGACATGGTAATCTCAGGGAGAACAAGAAGCTGGCTCTGCTCAACGCTTTATGACCCGCAGCTTGAAATTAAATTCTTTCAGCTCCAACCCTGTTTCGAAGAGCTTCAAATACCTCGATCTTGCCGGTACTTCGGTACCTGACCATAGCTGGTTATCTTTGATCATCGCTGTTTCAAGGCCATGCTCGCCCTTGACCGGAAGGAGGTTTCCCATTCCCTCGGCCAGATCGAGCGCCTTCAATCGAGCCTCAAAGGTGACGCGATTGGCATGCGCCGCATGCACTTCCCGGCTTTCTTACTTACTGCCGGAGCGCTTCGTCTCCGCGCCCAGTTCGTGAAAACCATCGCCGGTCTGGCCTACTGCTCGATCATACGCAACCAGGTCGACCTCTGGAAAGCGACCGTTCTGCCGGACCTCCAGAAGGGCTGCGGCCTCAAGATTTTTGACGCGCTGCGATAATCGCTTGCTTCGAGACGCCTTTCCGCTCTGCAAGATCCTTGATCGATATCCAGATCGCGCCGCTTGCATCGTCACTCATCGTTTAAACTCCGGTTCAGTCGAGGCAATTTCGCCTTCGATCAAGTTGGTCAAGTCAGTTTCCCAGGCTGCGTCACTAGCGAAATCTCGGGGTCGCCCCGGCCCGGAAGGGAGTGGGAACTGGGAAGGACCCGCCGCCGCGCTCGCCGGATCACCGCCCATCTCCGACGATCATCCCGGCGGCATGCATGCGGTCGATCAGGTAAGCTTCACCCGCCCCTCGCCGCCGCATTTCGGCGGTCGTCGCCTGTTCGCTGACATCCTCGGTTATCCATTCCAAGAACCGGCCGAAGTTCAAACCAAAGCGACGCTGCATCGCATCACTCCATCGCTTCGGCGTGCGGTATCTCATCGCCCACAATTTTTCTAAATAACATCAATTGCTTATGCGGCGCGGCGACGGCTCGAACACAACCGCGCGGGTATTATGCGCAAAAATTCGAATATTGCATTCAGAGCGTGAATGGACAGGTCAAGCCGCGCATCAGTGAGCGTACCGACACCGGGTTGGCAGCTCCTGCGAAGGACATCTGAAGATAGGCGCGCGCGCTCTTGGCCCGGACATCGATCAGGAACCGTCGGCCGGCCTCGCGGGGCCGCAAGCGCGACCCATCCAAAAACCGCAACAGGCCCCATGGACCGCGTGCGCTCTTCTTCTCAAGCGCCGGACCTGTATCGAAGGATATCTCAAAGCCTTGCGCGGGCGAGGCTCCCGGCCAGTTCAAGGTGACCGACTCGCCGGAAGTGATGACCGGGGCATGAGCGCCGCCGATCGAGACAGTCGCGGCTCCTCGTTGGGCAAGAGCCTCCAGCGCAATCGGGACGTCGGGCGATGCTCCCTTTTGAAAAAGGGCCTCGCCAACGGCAACCGCCTTTTGGAGAAAGGCCGCGCTTTCGGGTGAATAGCCTGAAAGCCGCGCTTCCGGCTTCCACCGCCACGGTGTCGTCGACGTGTCCATCAAGTGCGCCAGTTGCGCCCGGAAATACCTTTCTATGGTGCCGTTCGGCGCGAAGATCCGCGCGACTTCGGCCATGTCCGCATCAGGCCCATCAAAGAACGGATAATGGCCGCTCACGGCGGCCTGGCAGGCGGCCGCAACCTCAGAGCCCCAAGGTGATTGTGATGGCTGTGCAGGTTGCGGTGCCGAGGTTGCCTGCTTTGGGACATGATCCGCAGGAACCTCGGGCACTTTTGGGGTAGCCGTCTGAGCGATCACGTCCTCGACGATCTGCACGACCAGCAGCGGGGCTTGCTGCAGGGCAACGATCGAGTTGGCGCGCTCCTGTGCGTCCATGAGGGATTTCTTGCCGATCTCCGCATCCGCATCGAGGACGGAGAGAGCCACGTTCAGCGAGACAAAGAGCTGCGAGATTTCCGACATCCGGCCCTGCTCCACGAACTGGATAGCCGGACCCAATGCCGCTGCGACCCGAAGCTGGTTGGCGTGGCTTCGGCTCCGGTCGGTCCCGCCGGACTGACGCCATGCCTCGCGGATAAGCGCCGAGAGCGGCGAGTTGCGTGCGCTCAGCCCACCGCTGATCACGACAGAAGTGGGTTGGTCTGTGAACGCCCTCACGCGAAGCTCACCCAGATACTGCGTCCACACCTCAAGCGTACGCTTTTGAAGGAGATCCATCACCGCTTCCGTGGTCGTCGTGCCGCCGCCCGAGGGGAGCAGCTTTGCGGCTTCGGACGTTGCCCGGCGGATCGCATCAGCGGTGCCCGACTTCGCATAGTTCCATCCAGCCTCCGTATAGAGACCGGGGACTCCGCGCGCGCTCGGCAGGCCTGACCGGTGGATCAAGATCGTGTCGAGACCGGGGGCTGCCTGACTGAGAGACCAGGGAGGAACAGCTGCCGTCTTTTCGGCACGTGCCAGTTCGAGCAAGGCCCGCTCACTGGCCAAGCCTTCAGCAGCGAATTGCCGCGCCTGGGCGATCGTTTCGGGATCCGGAGATGGAAGCCCCGGCTGCGGCTTGGGCATGGCAGCAACATGCTCGGCCAGCAAAGCAAGTTCGGGGAAGCTCTCGGCGCGATCGGCGACCCAGCCCCCCAGAAACCTGGGCTGCCAGTCCGATGTCCCTTTCAGTGTCGACAAAGCGCGGAGGGAATCGTAGAGCGCATTGGCTTCCCCTTCCGTGGCAAGCGCAACAGCCAGCGCCTCGGCGAGCGGCTCGGCAACCAAGGCTTCGGCCGCCTCGCCATAGCGACGGCGCGCTGCTGCAGCTGGATCGACCATCTCGATATGGTGAATGAGGCCAAGCGGCGAACGGGTGGCATCCTGCTCAACGAGCCGGACCGCCGCCACGAAGGCATCGAGCTGAGCTGCCCGCGCGGCTGGCGTGGCCGCCTTTCCTGCTTCCACAACGCTCCGCACGTCGGGCAATTGTGCCAGCAGCCGCTCGCGAAACTGCCATTCGGCCCACCCGGCCCAGGCCACCAGCACCGCAAAGAACAGAGCCACCGGAAGAAAGACAAGGCCCCGATCTGCTCGCGTTCTGTGCTGCTCCTCCTTCGCCTGTGCAGCTTGAACGGCTTCACTGCAATGCCCGAGAAAGCGCGCCAGATCACGCCGCGCGAGCCCCCCTTTCGCCGCCCGGGCCGCCCTTTCGGCGAGATCATCGGCGCCAATCATGTGGCTGATCGGAAGAGCGGCCGCGAGCGCACGCTCCCATCGTTTGATGGGCAGCGCCGGATTGCTGCGCACACGGACATCGAGCAACACCACGAGCGCGTCGCGCGCATCGAGAATCCAGTCCGGCGGAACGTTCCTGCGGCGTCCTTCTTTCTCGAACTCGGCCACGAGCATGCGCGCGGTCGCGGCCAACTCCTGCGGATCAGGCCGCCTCTCGCTTTCGGCCCGCTTCGCGAGGCCAAGCAGAGGCTCGGCCAATGCTGGAAGCACGTCCGCTCCCGCTCCATCCCGACCCGGAGCTTGGAGATAGTCTCTCACAGTTTGCCCTCCGCGGCCCATTTACGAAGCAGCGCCTCACCCACTTCAAAATGCATGGAATCTTCACGGGTATAGCCAGCACCCCAATACCAGCCGGCATCGTTGAAGAACTCTGCGAGCACTACAAGTCCGAACTGCGTGCTGCTATCTCCCATCCTGTCGAGGTTCTTCTTGAGTGTCAGATCGACAGCCGCGCCCCAGGCATGCGACGATACAGACCTGTTCGAGCCTCGCACATAACGCGCGCACAGCGCACCAGCAGTGCCGATCGCGGCATAGATATCCGGCTCCTCCTTTCGGAGGCGCTCCATGATATGCCCCAGCGAATCGAGGGCGGGCTTGATCATCGTCAGGCGGAAATGTCCTATTTCTCGGGTTACTAGGTTTCTCAGCAATTTCGGGTTGTTGACCGGCTGGCAGCTTGTGGAATAGGTAGTTCGCGGCTCGCCAAGGATTTGGCGGAGCACTGCCGGTGTCGGGCGTATGACACCCTCGTTGAAGCGCTTCTTCGCCAGCTGCATGGGCTCCGTCATATTTTCAGTCTCCTCGGGCGGCGCCATACCGCCGAACTGGTCGATCGAAAATGACTGCTGGCTCGGAGGCTCCCCGGGCGACGGGGTGACGTCGGTGCTTGGCGGGACGGGCTCGGGGCGCGGCGCCGCCGCTAGTTCTTTCACTTTTCCCTCTAGTTCCGTCACCTTTCTTTTGACCGAGTTCAGTTCAGCTCGCAGCGACTGGATCTCTCTGTCCTGCTGAGCGAGCTGTTGAGTTAATCGATCGATCCTTCCTGCATTCAAATCACGGTCCGTGTCCCGAAGCAGGTCGCCAACAAACGCGAAAACGGCCGCCGCAAGAATGACGCTCATCCCAATGACGACAGCCGCAATCGGATTTAGTGGCCTCAAGGCGCTGCATCTCCGTCAATCTGCACGACTACCACAGAGACATTATCTGGAGCGCCCTGATCGAGAGCGGCCGCTATCAGTCGCCGGCAGGCGGCGTCTGGGCTCGGCGCGCTCAAGTGAGTGATGATCTCGGGCTCGGCAAGACAATCGGTCAATCCGTCGGAGCAAAGAAGCAGAAAATCGCCCGGCTCCAGCACGACCTCGACGGATTCCACGTCCAGACGGTCTGCGGCGCCAATTGCCCGAGTAACAACGTGGGATTGCGGGTGCTGTCGGACAGCGGCGGGGCTAAGGTGCCCGTCATCGAGAAGTTCCTGCACGACAGAATGGTCGCGCGTGAGCTGCAGCAACTCATCTCCTCGCAAACGATAGGCCCGGCTATCTCCCACCCAAGCGATTGTCGTCGCTCCGCCGTCGATGAGTGCCGCGACCACTGTAGCGCCCATCTGTGCCACGTTGGCCGAAGCCGCCCAACGGCGGACGGCGGAATTGGCTGACTGCAGCGCAGCAACGAGGTGAGCGCCGGAAACGGGAGTATGCGGGATTAGGGCGAGCTGTTCGATGACCAGGTCAGCTGCGACGTCGCCGTGGCCGTAGCCGCCCATCCCGTCAGCTACTGCCCAAAGGACGCCCGAGGGATCGGTGAGTATCGCGTCTTCGTTGTTTGTTCGCACATGCCCGGTATGACTTAGTCCCGCTCCTTGCGGCCTGCCCGGCCGGTTAGGCACCCGCGTCGAAGCATTGTCCCGAGAATCCGGGGTCATGATCGGATGAACCCCATTAAATCGATCCGTCGCGAGAGCGGCTAGCGGATCGGTTGCAGCCAAAGTCATCCTATAGTAATTTCATAGGAGGCGAAACCTTTTTGCCAAAGGAGCCTAAGATGAAGCGCCTGCTGACCACCAAGTTGACGGTGTTTCTCGCTCTATTCTTCGTGACCCAAACTGATTTGGGTGCGCAGGAATTGAACGATTCAGCGCTTAAAGAGCGCTTTCAGCGACAGATCGAGTTGTTCAAGGCGGCACGGCTCGGAGCCACGCGTGGTCTGGTTCTTACCAACTCCAACTCCAATTCGACGCCCAAGGACGCGGCCATACCGGTGACAATTGCCACGCCCGAAACCGGCGCAGCCAAAGCCGCTCCAGCTCCCCCTGCCCCTGGAGCCATTGCGTCCCAAGGAACCCAAGCTGCTCCAGCTGTCCCCGATGCAGGGCAGCCATCAAATCCGCAACCGACGGCGACATCACCGGCGACTGCCGTATCCGCAGCGGTGACAGGCGATCCGCAGACATACTGGAAGCTGCCGCCTGACGACCAGATCAACGTCCGCGTAAATTTCGACTTCGATTCAGCGGCCATAGCTCCGAAGCAAAAGGCGATGCTGCAGAAGCTTTGCGGAGTAATAAAGGACATGGACATCAAACTCGTCCGTATCATCGGTCACACGGATGCTGTCGGAGGCGCAGGCTACAATCAGCACCTGTCAGTACTGCGCGCGAAGGAGGTAACCCGCTTCTTCACGGATGATTGCAACATCGCACGGGAACGGCTCGAAGCAGTTGGCGCGGGCGAGCAGTTTCTTCTCAACCAGGAAAATCCGAAGGCTGATGAGAACAGGCGCGTAGAATTCCAGGCTGTGAGCTAAAGGCGGCCGCAGCTGCTAGCTGGCGGGAGCACGTTTCTTATTCAAACGCGTAGGTGAAACCTTCGGCAGATGCTCCGACCGTGGCCTTGGTGAGACGTTTGCCTTCGAGCGCCCAGTTCAGAACGCCTTGGCTCAGCGTCGGCAGAAGCGTGTTTGTCAGGATCGCGTCGATCATGCGCCCCCCCGATTCAACTTCGGTGCACCGAGCCTTGATCAATTCCAGAACCCCGTTCCCGATGACCAGTTCGGCGTCATGGCTGGCGCGCAGTCGGCGCGCGATCTTGGCGAAATGATGTTGCGTGATTGCATCGATCATTGAATCGGAGAGCGGGTAATAGGGCACGACAATCACCCGTCCGAGGAACGCTGGCGGAAACACTTTTAGAAGTGGCGGCCGCAGTGCGCTTTCGAGTTCCTCAAGCGGCGGCCGCGTCCTGCCGCCGTCTGTTCGCTTCATGATGACGTCCGAACCGACATTCGACGTCAGTAGGATAAGGGTGTTCCTGAAGTCGATCCGTCGGCCCTCGCTGTCATCCATCATTCCCTTGTCGAAAACCTGGAAGAAGATCTCGTGCACATCCGGGTGCGCTTTCTCGACTTCATCAAGCAAGATGACGGAATAGGGTCGCCGCCGCACGGCTTCGGTCAGTATCCCTCCCTTGCCGTAGCCGACATAGCCGGGAGGAGCACCCTTGAGGGTGGAGACTGTGTGTGCCTCTTGAAATTCCGACATGTTGATGGAGATCAGATTCTGTTCACCTCCATAAAGCGCTTCGGCGAGCGCCAGCGCCGTCTCTGTCTTGCCGACGCCTGAAGGGCCGCACAGCAGGAAAACGCCCACAGGCTTTTCAGGTGAGCCAAGTCCCGCACGGCTGGTTTGCACGCGCCGCGCGATTGATTCCATTGCAAATTCCTGGCCGACGACGCGCTCTCCCAGAACCTCGGCGAGCTGCAGCGCTTTTTCAGTCTGGCTGGTCAGCATCCGACCGACGGGAATACCCGTCCAGTCCTGCACGACGGAGGCCACAGCGTTCCTGTCGACGGAAAGCAGGATGAGCGGCGTCTCGCCCTGAATGCCTGCAAGTTCTGCCATTTGCACCTTGAGCCGTGCAAGATCGGCGCCCTGGTTCGGGAGCACTCTATCGCCGCTTTCCTGCTCGGGGAGATCCACGTCAGCGGCCACCGGCAATTCCGGGTCCGCCTCTCCCTCGGCCAGCACCGCATCAAGCTTAACTCCCTTTCCCCGTAGCCTCGCCCGTAGATCGAGGATTTCAGAGACCATTGACTGTTCTTTTTCCCAGCGAGCCTTTGCGGCAAGCAACGCCGATTCCGTCTCGGCGAGCGAGGCTTCGACCTTCGACTGGCGCTCTGCGACCTCGATGCCGATTGCAGCTTCGCGCCCGATAATGCCCTGCTCGACCTCGAGAGACTGCTTGCGCCGCAGAAGATCTTCGACCTCAGCCGGTGTCGCGTGCTGCGATACCGCCACGCGCGCGCAGGCCGTATCGAGTAGGCTGATTGCCTTGTCTGGCAGTTGGCGCGCGGGGATATAGCGATGTGAAAGGCTGACGGCTGTCTCGATGGCTTCGTCCAGAATCTGCACCTGATGGTGCTTCTCCAGCACGCCTGCCACACCACGCAACATCAGGATGGCGGCTTCTTCATCAGGCTCTTCAACCTTGACCACCTGGAAGCGGCGGGTCAAAGCCGGGTCTTTCTCGATATGCTGCTTGTATTCTGCCCATGTCGTTGCAGCGATCGTGCGAAGCTCGCCACGCGCCAATGCCGGTTTAAGAAGATTTGCCGCGTCTCCTGTTCCCGCTGCCCCGCCTGCCCCGATCAGTGTATGAGCTTCATCGATGAAGAGGATGATCGGAGTTTCCGATGCCTGGACTTCCTCGATGACTGTCTTCAGCCGCTTCTCGAACTCACCCTTGACGCTCGCCCCCGCCTGCATCAAACCGATGTCCAGCAGGTGTAGCGCCACACCTTTCAGCGGCGGCGGCACATCTCCTTCTGCAAGGCGGAGTGCAAAACCCTCGACCACCGCTGTCTTGCCCACTCCGGCTTCGCCGGTCAGGATCGGGTTGTTCTGGCGCCGGCGCATGAGGATATCGACGATCTGCCGGATCTCGGGATCCCGGCCCAGGACCGGGTCAATTTTGCCCTCGCGTGCGCGCCGGGTGAGGTCGGTGGCGTATTTCGCCAATGCGGAGTCACCGCCCGCCGGGCGTTTTTTCCGCGGCGGCTCTGGAGCTTCGGCCCTGCCTGCATTTTCAAGTGATCCGGCCAGCACGTCATCCAGCCGGGGGATAAGGGAATCCGCCTCGATCCGATCGAATTCGGTACTGATCTTCAACAGAAGCCCGTCAAGGACCGCTACCTTTCTGCAGGCCAGCAGAACATGCACTCCGCGAACCTCGTCAGATCCGAACTGCAGGCTTGCCAGGCTCCAGGCCTCCTGGATGGCATGAAAGATGTGATCGGAAAACTCCTCGATGGAGGTAGCGCCATAGGGAAGCTTGTCTATCGCCCTCGCCATATCGGCAGCAAGCCGGCCGAGATCAACGCCAGCATCGTGGAAGATAAGCTGAAAATCTGCGCGGTCGACCAGGGCCAGCTGTTCGATCCAGTGAACAAGTTCGACATAGGGATTGCCGCGAAGCTTGGCCGCGTCCGCCGCCGCCTTGAAAGCGCGCAAGCAAACGGAATTGAGTTTGCCGACCAGTTCCTTGCGCTTGAAGCTCTGCTGCATGTCGGTCGGCTCCTATCATGTGATCTTGAATAGGGCGTCGCTGGTCTTCGATCGCTAGTCACAGCGTGCCACATTAGAGTATTCTTGACAAATATTCGACCCGTGTGTTCTTGATGAATATTATGTCGCGTGGTTCCCACTGGGTGCGCTGGGAGGCTCCAGATGATTGATCCTCTGCCTGGCGACATCTTCCGCAAAGGACAGGTGCTCAACAACACCTACGAGATCGAGGGTGTCCTCGGCCGCGGTGGAACAGGTGAAGTCTATCGAGCGAGCAATCGGATCACCGGCCGCGTGGTGGCGCTTAAGGCGCTGAAGCGGGAGCTCTCGGCAAATGCCGGCTATCTGGAGCTTATGAAGCGAGAGGAGGAGATGCGCAGCATCTCCCATCACGCGGTCGTGCGCTACACCGACTGCAGCCAGACCGGCGACGGCCACGTCTATTTGGTGATGGACTACGTTGCCGGCACGCCGCTCAGTGAGTGGCTCGAGCAGGGCGGGGCTACCCCGCGGGATCTGCTCGTGGTGGCACACAGAGTGGCCGAAGGTCTTGTCGCAACGCACGAGCGCAAGATCGTCCACCGCGACCTTTCTCCCGACAACATCATCCTTCGCGACGGCAGGCCGGAGGAAGCGGTCATTATCGATTTCGGTATCGCCAAGGACAGCAACACAGGAGCGCGCACGATCGTCGGTAACGAGTTTGCGGGCAAGTACGAATATGCCGCGCCGGAGCAGATGCATGGGCAAGCGGAGCCTCGCTCCGACCTTTATGCCTTGGGCGCATCGCTGCTCGCAACCTTTCGGGGAAGGGTTCCAGACGTCGGAAGGAGCCCGGGCGAGGTCGTCCGTCATAAGGAGCGCCGGCTTGACACCTCGGGCGTTCCAGAACCGCTCAAGACCGTGATCGACGACCTCACTCAGCCTGACCCGGCCCATCGGCCACCGAGTGCCGCCGCGGTCGTCAATGAAATCGGAAGGTTGCTGCAACCTGGTCACGCCAAAGCACGGCCGGGCGGGCGCAACACGAGGCCCAGGTTGCGACCATGGCTTCTCATTCTGCCTCTCGCGGCGCTGGCCGCTATCGGCGGACTTTGGTTTCTCGGCGTTTTTGATAACTTGTCTCCGACTGCCCTGCCGATCGCGACGCCCTACAAACTCACTGCCGGGGTGGACGCGCAAGGGCGGCCCACGCTTACCGGTTTCGCTCCCGACGCCGACCAGCATCAGGCAATCCTAGCGAACTTTACCCGCACGGTCGGGCTTCCCCCACCGCATGACGCCCTCACACTCGCCCAGGGCGCTCCATCCGAACGGTGGGCGCAGGACGTCGATGTCTTTGTTGCGGCCGCCGTTCCGCTCGACGAGTGGAAGCTTGAAATAGCTGATCGAACGGTCCGCCTCACGGGCCTCGCCCCCGATAAAGCGGGACGCGAAGCTGCGGTCACACGATTTAATGCGGCAGCAAGAGCGGCCGGCTACCAGCCTGTCGCCCGTATTGCTGCCGGTCCGCGAGATCTGTCGCCGGACCAACTGAAACCCCTTATCGTGCCGCTGGAGACCTGCGGTCCACTCCGCGTTCAACAACCGGAGGGCGGCAGCTTTCCCCTCGGGTCGACGATCTCCGTCCAAGGAGACGTCGCTTCAAGCGGCGACCTCGAAGCCCTCCAGCAGGCACTCGCACCCCATGTCGGAGATCGCGAGCTGCGCTTCGATGCCACGGTACTCAGCGCCCAGCTGTGCGTTGTTCAAGAGCTGCTGCCGGATACGCCGCAAGGTCAGATGACGATCGTTCTTGGCTATGGCGACAAATCCGAGCCGAACATGTCGGGCATCTATTCGGTTGGCGACAATCCCGTTATCGACGTGCTCGCGCCGGCCGCGCTCGACAAGGGATACTTGTGGGTCGCCATCGCCGACGTCACCGGCAATCTCTTCAATGTTCTTCCGAACATCAAAAGACCCGATCATGCACTCGCCGAGATCGGGACCGTGACAGATGGCATGCGCACCATTCGGGTCGCCTATCCAACGGCCGAGGGTGCCGCCGACCCCGCAAAGCTCACCTTCGCCGTCGACAACACCTTCGGCAGAACTCTGATAATTGCTATGCAGACCGACCAGCCGCTTTTCCCGCAGCTTCGGCCAACAACCGAGTCCACCAAGTCCTTTGCCGAAGATTTGCGTGCAGTGGTAGCGGCCGGTCATGTCTCGATCCTGTCGATGACGACCCGGTTAATCGACACGCGCAAATAATTGCAGGTCCAAGAAATCTGCCATTAGTCTAGAACAAGAAGTTGTGGTAAAAGCAAAAGTAGGGGAATACTAGTCGGTTAACGGGGTGATCTGTTGTTCAACTCGGCTCTCTGGTTAAGTCCACTGAACGGCGACAACCCGTCGGGCGAAAGCTTGCGGAATGATGGGCGATTCCACGAGTTGGAACGCCTTGTGCAACCGCAGATCGAGATTAGCCGCGACGAACGCAACAACCCAGTCTCACGGACCGAGGTCCCTGTCGATTGGTCCATCGTCCTTCGAAAATCAGAAGAGTTGCGCGCGCACGGACGGGATCTGAGGCTCCTCGTGATCGTGACACGCGCCCTTGCAAATGAACAGGGTCTTGCTGGCCTCGCGGAAGGCTTGAACCTGATTACCGGAACCTTCGACATGCATTGGGAAACGATGCATCCGGAACTTCGTGAGGGCTTGCCTCCACGGGATGCAGCCCTGCGCCGGACGAATGCCCTTCTCCAACTGCAAAACGAGAAGGATGGGCTGCTCGGCGATCTTCGGAAGATGACATTCTTTGCGCCACGGGGCGTCGGCCCTGTCACAGGGCGCGATCTCGAGCGCGGTGCTCTCGACACCCGAACCGTTCTCAATGAGGCAGCACCCGGACTGAGCGACGCTGAGAAGGCGTCGCTCGTAAGCGAGCATGACCAGTTACTAAATCACGTCAGGACCGGCTGCGCGGCGTTTGCGGAACAAGCCGCGGACGAGGCGGCCGCGCTTATCGTCAGCGCAAACGCTGCCGCCACAGCGATGGAAGCCCTCGAGACATCGCTCAATCGGCGAATCGGCGGGGATGTGCGCGTGACCTTGCCGGATCTCAGTCGCTTCCTGCAGCGAGTGATCTCGACGCTTGAGCGTGCGAAGCCCAGCCCCAGGCAGGATACTGCAAACGAGGAAACGCTCGATCGTGAGACCGCGCCTGCCCAAACGATCTCTGACGCAGCTCCGGCTTACGTCGGGGCACCGGCAGTCTTTCCGTCGCGGCTCACCTCGCGCGAGGAAGTCACAAAGTGCATCGACCTCATCATTGCCTTCTACGACCGCACCGAACCGTCGAGTCCGATTCCCCATCTGGCGCACAGGATCAAACGTATGGTGCCGATGGATTTTCTGGAACTCATGGAGGACCTGGCGCCCTCCGGTTTGAAGGAATTCCGGCTTCTGGCCGGTGTGCCGGAAAGAAAAAAACCTGTCCCTGGGACGAAAGGTGATCACCAATGAGCGAAACTAAGGCCAAGGTAATTGAACGAAACCGGGCGCCTCGCGTCCAGATCGCTTACGAAGTCGAAACTTACGGCAGCCCGACCACCATCGAATTGCCGTTCGTCATGGGCGTGATGGCTGATCTCGCCGGCGCCTCCCAGACACCGGAGGCCCGCAAGTCCGTCCGGGACCGCTCCTTTGTCGAAACCGACGCAAACCGGTTCGGTCGCTTCATGGAAGCACTCAGCCCGCGCGTCAAAGCTCGCGTGAAAAACACCCTTCCCCAGCCTGCCGGCGAAGAGCGCGACGAAGAGCTTGCGCTAGACCTGACCTTTACGAGCATGGCCGATTTCGCGCCGGATCGTATTGCCGAACAAGTTCCACAGCTTGCAGAGCTCTTGAGAATGCGCGGCCAACTTGAGGAATTGCTCGGATTCATGGATGGCCGCATCGATGCCGAAAAACGCATCGCGCAACTTTTGAACAACGAGCCCCTGTTGGGAAAGATCGCCGATCAGGCGCTCGAAGATAGCAGCAAGTCGGAGGTCTGAGCCATGGCCGAACAGGAAAGCACCGCTGCAGTTGGTGTCACGGAAGCCAAAGAAGTCGACCTTCAGGAGTTCAGCGAACTTCTGGAAAAGGACTTCAAGGTCAAAAAAGATGACAGCGACAAGCTTCAAACCTTGGTCAGAAATCTGGCGCTTGCTGCTCGCGGCCGTACAGAATCGACCGTCATCTCTTCCAACGCGATCAAATCGATCAAGTCCTTGATTGCCGGCATCGACAAGCTGCTGACCGAGCAGACCAACGAAATTCTCCATGCGCCTGAAGTGCTTCAGATGGAGGGGACATGGCGCGGACTGTGGTACCTCGTGAACAATACCGAGACGGATCAGAAGTTGAAGATCCGCGTCATGAACATTTCGAAGGAGGAGTTGGCTGATACCCTTGAGGATTACGAGGGTCAGATGTGGGACCAAAGCCCCATATTCAAGAAAGTCTACACCGACGAATACTCGATGCTCGGCGGCAACCCCTTTGGCTGCCTGATCGGCGCCTACGAATTCTCAAATCACCCGAAGGATGCCGGTCTCCTCCGCAACATGTCCGGCATCTGCGCCTCGGCGCACACCCCCTTCATCGCAGCCGCCGCCCCCCGTCTGTTCCGCATGGAAAGCTGGCAGGAACTGCCGAACCCGCAAGACCTGCAACAGATCGTGTCGTCGCCGGCCTATGCCTCATGGCAGTCACTGCGCGAGAGCGAGGACGCCCGTTACATCGGGTTGACAATGCCACGGGTGCTGGCGAGGCTGCCTTATGGCGCAGAAACCGTTCCTGTGAAGGGCTTCGCGTTCGAGGAAGAGGTCCAGGGCGACCATCACCGATATGTCTGGATGAACGCGGCCTTCCCAATGGGGGTCAACATCAACCGCAGCCACAAGCTGTTCGGCTGGGGCACGCAAATCCGCGGGGTCGAGAACGGCGGGGCAGTGATCAATCTCCCTGTCCATAACTTCCCGACCGACGACGGGACGGTGGCGATGAAATGCCCGACCGAGGTCGCCATTGACGATCGGCGCGAGGCCGAGCTCGCCAAGCTCGGGCTGATGCCGATCCTCCATCGCAAAAACACTGATATTGCTGCCTTCATCGGCGCCCATTCGTTGCAAGACGACGAAGCGAGAGCCGGCCGTCTGGTCGACCCGGATGCTCAGGCCAACGAGAGGCTGAGTGCAAATTTGCCCTACCTTTTCCCGGTTTCCCGTTTCGCCCATTACCTGAAGGCGATCGCTCGGGATAAGATCGGCTCATTCAAGGAACGTGCCGACATGCAGATTTGGCTGACGGAGTGGATCAACCGCTACGTTCTCGCCAACCCTGCCTTTGCCGACGAAAAAGCCCGCGCAAAACGTCCCCTTGCAGCCGCCGAGGTCCAGGTTGACAGCGTGGAGGGTCGCCCCGGCTGGTACAATGCTCGGTTTTATCTGCGGCCCCACTACCAGCTAGAAGGCATCAATGCTTCGCTCCGGCTCGTATCGGAGCTGCCGTCTATGAAGTCCTGAACAACATTTAGCCGATGGGAGGTTATTCATGAAAATCGACGGTTTTCTCAAGGTACCTGACATCACGGGGCCGAGCGTTCGCGACGGCCACGAAGACGAAATCGAGGTGCACGGAGTGGAGTTTGAAATGCAGGCTCCTTTCGATCCGAATTCGCTATCGCGGAGAGGCCGCGTCAGCTTGGGCATGCTCAATTTCATCAAGCACTACGACAAGGCCTCGCCCTATCTGAAGAAGGCTCTGTTCGACAACAAGCTTCTGGACGAGGTCAAGTTTTCTGCGCGCAGAACGATAGAAGGCGAAACGAGCGACTACCTGGTCATCACGTTGAAGGAAGCTTCGGTGACCAACTACACCATGAAGCCGAGTGAGGAAGAGCCAGATGTGATCGAAGAGCGTGTCGGCTTCGCTTACAAGAACATCACTTTCAATTACGACGACAAGGACGAGGTCGAGATGGATGTCTATGTCGGCAAGTGACAGCTGGCAAAAAGGGTTTGGAAGGAAGGCGAGACCCGGGGGGCACCTGCGGGCGACTCGCGAAGCGATCCAGCCGTCCTTGTGGGATCGCCTGGTGAACGACCTGCCGGGGCTCAACTCGGAAATCAACCAACTTCGGCAGGCGATCCAGAAAGAGATAGACGTCGAACGTCTGAACGGGCTGGTTGCCGCAGGGGTTCACCAAATGGAGGCCGCTGCGGATATCAGCGCCGAGCAGAAGAAGAACATACACCGCCTGTTCTCTCTTGAGCGACGCCAGGCAGAACTGGAAAGTCGCGGCGTCGTCGTCTCGACCGATGTGCTGCGCGAGGCGGTGCGGCGTGACATCGAGGCGCTTTTTAATGCGCAACGCTTCGAATCCACGCCACTCTTGACGGATTTAGAGGCAGATCAGGCTGGCGACAACCCTCCGTCGCTTGAGGATTTCCCGGAAGTTCGCCGCAGCGTGATCAATTATGGGGTTCCCCCCTTCTCCGGCCGTTCCTCCCGTGACTTCGACCGCGATGAACTGTCGAAGGAAATCCGAAGCGTGCTCGCCGCGTTTGAACCTCGGCTGAAGGAAAGTGCGACGAAAGTTACCGTCAGCCTCGGCGACAGGGCGACCGGCCTCAGGATCGACATCGACGCACTGCTGCTTACCTCGCCGGCGCCGGAACGGCTGCTCCTGCGCACGATACTCAACCTCGACGACGGTTCGGCGCGGACTGAACTTAAGGACACCTGACCATGGACCGGGTCTTCCTGGAGTATTACGAGGAAGAACTCACCCACATCCGCGCGCTCGCCGCCGAGTTTGCAGATATGCATCCCTCGATCGCACGCAACCTTTCCCTTGACACGGCCCCCTGTCCCGACCCCTTCGTAGAACGCCTGCTGGATGGTGTGGCTTATCTCGCCGCGCGCACCCGACAGAAGGTGGATGCAGAAAGCTCCCGTTTCGCACGAAGCGTGCTCGAAAATTTCTATCCGGATCTCGTTTCGCCGACGCCCGCAACCGCCATGGCTTTGCTGAAGCCGGGCCAGCAGGTTCAAACGATGCTCGCAGGACACCTTGTGAAGCGCGGGACCCGGCTGGTTTCGAGCGTCCGCCCAGGCATTTCCACCCGGTGCATCTATACCACGGCGCAGGACGTGATGCTCTGGCCGCTCGCGATCACCTCGGCCACCTACATACAGGATCGAAGCGCACTCGCGGCAGCGGGGATTGCTCCGATTGACGGAGTAACCGGTTCGGCGGCATTGAGCATCACCTTCAATCGAACTGGCAAAGGCAAGCTCAGCGACTTGTCGCTCGACCGCCTGGATCTGTATTTTGGTGACAAGAGCAAGGCGTCGCTGCTCTTCGATACGCTCTTTGGCGCTTGCGCCGCGACCGGCGCCCGCCCGGAAGGACGCGATAACGCCCTAAGCGCACTTCCGGAGCCGGAGATGATCGGGATCTCCGACGACGAAGCGCTTATGCCGCGCACACGCGAAACATTCGAAGGCTACAGGCTTTTGCGGGAATACTTCATCGCGCCGGAAAGATTTCACTATGTGCGCGTCAAAGGGCTGCAGCCGGTCGTTCGGCGCTGCGGGGCTGGGCTGGAATTGCTCTTTCTTTTGCGGCGTCCCATCCCCGAGCTTGCGAATATCGCAGCGAAAGATTTCGAACTCTTCGCAACGCCAATCATCAATCTGTTCGAGCGCGGCTGCAACGTTATCGAACTCGATGCACGGCGGACCCGGCAAGTGCTTCACGCCGATCGCACCCGTCCAAGGGATTTCGAGATCTATCGCGCAATCCGCATCGAAGATGCCGATGTCGAAGGCCCCGACGCCGAGATGCCGGCTCTCTTCAGCCTGGGCCAGAACCGTGGAAACGGCTGGGTCTATTTTACCGAACGCCGCCCGCGGCGCCCGAGTGAAGACGAGCTTCGCCAGGGGCAAACGCGGACCTCCTATACAGGTGACGATGTCTTCATCACGCTTTCGCGCCCGGCTCAGTCGAAAGCCGCCCGGCCACCGAAGCGGATCGAAGTGACGGCGCTCTGCACCAATCGCGATCTACCGATATTGGACGACACGCCGTCCCTCACGCTCGAGAGCGGCGATCCCGTCGAGACCATCCAGCTCCTCGGCGCGCTGCGGCCGCCGTGGCCCTCGATTCCAGCGACGCTCCCGGCTGGAGCAGTGGAAGGCTCCAGAGCCGATGAACTCGCCTGGCGGCTCATAGCGCAACTCTCGCTGAACTTCCTCAGCCTGGCCGAGGAGGGCCGCGGGGTTGATCCGCTTCACGCTCTACTTGAGCTTTACGCGAACCGCGGGGATCCGGGCCTAAGCCGGCATGTGCGCGCCGTCGCCCGCGTCGAGGCTCGACCCTTGATCGAGCGCTTGGCAATTGCCGGGCCAATGTGTTTCGCGCGCGGCACCGAGGTTACGCTTCATATCGACCAATCCGTGCTTGCCGGGCACAGCACGTTGTTGCTCTCGGCGCTGCTGGCAAGGCTTTTTGCCCGCTATGCGGCAATCAACGCATTCGTGCGAACCCGCGCACGGATCATACAGAAGCAGGAGGATGTGCTATGGCCCATAGCGCCGGGCAATCGCTTCCTGATCTGAAGGACGCGGCTCCATCCCTTGAGGCGTTCGACTTTTTCGAGCTCCTGCGGCGCCTCGAAGACGACGGACGGCTTTTTGGTCAGGCCGGCCGCCCGGACCGGGAGCCGGCGCGGCTCGGACAGCATGTGCGGCTCGGTTTTGCCGCGCAGGATGTCGCGAAGGTCGAGCCGGCCACCGAAACCACGCCGGCTCGCGTCACGGTCTCGAACCTCGGATTGCTCGGGCCAGAGGGTCCAATGCCCCTCTACCTAACGCGTTGGGTGCTGGATCGGCTGTCGCAGCGCTGGTTTGCCAGGGCGGACATGCGGGAGGTCAGCGATACGACCTTCGTCGATTTCGTGAATATTCTTCAGCATCGCATGATCGCGCTCTTTTATCGGGCGTGGGCCGACGCTCATCCGGCGGTGCAGGTTAGGCGCCACGACGGCGGCCGTATTCGCGCAATGTCGGCAGCCCTGGCGGGCCTTGGCTTGTGTGGTAGGGGGCATGATGAGCGCGCAGCTATCGATGCCACGAAGCTCTCTCACGCTCCGGCGCTTGCCCATCAGGTAGACGGACCGGAGAGACTCACCCTGTTTCTTGCCGACCTCTTGAAGGTGCCGGTTCGGCTTCGCGAATTTGTCGGCACCTGGATGCCTATACCGAACGGGCTCCAGTCCCGGCTTGGCGGCGCGCATGTGCAACTCGGACGAAGCGCCACGATCGGACCGAGGACGTTCCAGCGGCAGCAAAGGATAGAGCTCTCCATCGGCCCGTTGACGCTTGCCGACTTCGTAGCTTTCCTGCCCGGCTGCGAACGGCGTGAAACGCTGCAGACCGCGATCCGCGATCTCGTGGGATACGGGCTCGATGTCGACGTAAGGCTCGTGCTCAGGCGGGACGAGGTTCCCGCGGCCAAATTGGGAGCAGCGCGGATCGGACAAATCGCCTGGCTCCCTCGACCGAAAGATCGCAGTGACGCAGATGATCTGTGCATACGCACCATCATTGGCTGGCGGCCGGACATGCCGGAGGCTGCGGCATGAGCCTGATCCTTACTCTCGAGCACGCGCCCCGACCCCAAGCCGTTCGCCAGATGCGGCTCGTCGAGGGAGAGCTCGTCATCGGTCGCAGCGCAGACGCCGACTGGCGGATCGACGATCCCGACATGTATATCTCACGCGCTCATTGCACGATCGGCTGCGTTCGCGGCCAGTATGTGGTGACGGATACCTCCAGCGGCGGGCTCTTCATTGATGGGTCGCGCACGCCTCTTGGGCTTGGGAACTCCGCCCCGCTGCATGACGGAGCGCGGCTGCAGCTCGGCAATTATGTTGTCCGCGTCGATTTCCAGGCGACGCCGACGGAGCGCGTGTCTGACCAGCCGGCTTCCCCACCGCCGGTCGGCTTCGAGCGGGACGACTTCTTCTCCGAGCGCAGAGAGCCGGCAGCGCCCACCCCGCGGCCGGCGGGATTGCCCGACCCATTCGAACAACCAGCCGCAGGGGCATTCGCCGCAGCAAGCAGGGGCGAGACAGCAAAAGGGACGCCCATGTTCGACGATCCCTTCAGCCTTGATCCGTTGCCAGCACCCGGTCAGGACAAGGGGGCTTGGGATTTTTCTTTACCCAGTACAACGCCGCCCGAGCAGTCTGTCACAGAGCCCCCAGCCGAACTGCATCCTGCCCCGACACCACAAGCAAGGCCGATGCAGGAAAGGACGGCACAGACCGAAGCCGCCTTGCGCGACGCCTTCCTTCGGGGACTGGGGCTCGGCGCCGATGAGTTCACGACATCCGATCCGGTCGCCCAGATGGAGAATTTCGGCCGGGAATACCGGATGATGCTGGAAGGGCTGATGCATCTCCTGCGCAAGCGGACCGAAGAAAAAGGCGAAGCGAGGATCGCCCAGACTGTGGTTGGAGCATCCGAGGTCAACCCTCTTAAATTCCTTCCCACGGTGGACGACGTGATCGCGACCTTCCTGGCGCAGCGCCAGGCCGGCTTTCTTCCTTCTGAGGCCGCCATCGGCAGTTCCATCCGCGATCTCGCACACCACCATGTGAGAACGTGGCGCGGCGTCCAGGCGGCGCTCGCCAGGATGATTGACCGCTTCGACCCGGCGACCCTGGAAAGCGAACTGAAATCGCACTCGGCGTTGGATGCCCTGCTTGCGGGTGGCCGGCGGGCAAAGCTCTGGGAGCTTTATGAGAAACGCTATCGCGAGATCGCCAAAAGTGCGTCGACGCGCTTCCTGGGCGAGATCGGCAGCGACTTTCGGGACGGCTATGAAGAGAGGGAGAACGACTGATGCTTAACCGACGCGACTTTCTGATGGTGATCGGCGCGACAGGCGCGCTTTCCGCCTGCATGGGCGGCCCGCCAAAATCGTCGACCGTAACGGTCACGGCGACGGGACAAGCGGGGATGAATGCCGCCGCTGGTGGTGGGGAACGTCCGGTGACCCTCCTTGTTCTTCGGCTGAAGGATGTCGGAAAATTCAACTCTGCCGACATTTTCGCCCTTCAATCCGATCCGGCCGGCGCGCTCGGAGCAGACCTCGTCGGGTCCGAGCAAATGACGGTCGCCCCGGGTGCAAGCGCCTCAAAGACGGTCGCGTTCCCGCCAGAAGCCACTTTCCTCGGTCTTGTCGCGCTGTTCCGCGAACCGGGCGGTCGCACCTGGCGAAGGAGCGTGCCGATCAGGCCGGAATCGACGGTGACGGCGAATGTCGTACTCAGCCGCGGCGGTATGGCGCTCGCGCTCGCCTGAATGGAGGGCGTTCAGCATGACGGATATCAACAAGGTGCTTTGGTCCGAGGGGCTCTTCCTCCGGACGCAGCATTTCCAGCAGCAGGACCGTTATATCGAAGCCTTGGTGCGGGGCGCGCTGCAGGCTGGACGGCTGCAGACCTTCGGTTTCAGGTCCCTCACGCTCGATGCCGCACAGCTGGAAGCCGGGCGGGTGGCCGTAACGTCGGCGCGCGGCATTTTTCCGGACGGCACCCCGTTTGCCATACCCGAAACGATGGACGCCCCCACACCTTTGACAATCACGGGTGACATGGGCGCGGGAGCGGTGCAGCTCGCCCTGCCCTTGGAGCCACCCGGCGGGGCCAGCTTCGACCCGGCTCACCGCGAACCAACCGGAGCGCGGTTTAGAGGACGGATCGAGTGGATACGCGATGCCGTCCACGGGGGCGCTGATCCGGAAGAGATCGAGATCGCCCGGCCGCAAGCCCTGCTCCTCTCGCCGGCGCAGGCGACCGGTGGCTACACGGCAATGCCCGTGACGAACGTTACCGGGCTGCTCTCCGACGGCAGTGTGGCGATCTCCGATAATTTCCTCCCGCCGGCACTCGCAACCGGTGCGGTACCCTTCTACGGCCAGCTCCTGCAGGAGGTAATCACGGGGCTCGACCGCATAGCCGAAGCGCACGGCAAGATGGTGCTTGGCGGCCCCGGCCGCAGCGTGGAAAATCTGCTGGTGCTCGATCTCGCCAACAGTGCGCGCCCGCGCCTGGCCCACATGCTCCCTCAGGAGGTTTTTCATCCGGCCGAGCTCTTTCTGGAACTCAGTGGACTGGCTGGCCGAATGGCAACCTACGGATCGGGCTCCCGTCGGCTGAGCGAGCTTCCCACCTATGAGCATATGGCGCCGGGGCCGGCCTTTGCCGCACTCGCCGACACATTGCGCTCGCTGATCTTGAGCCTGCGCTATGTCGAGCCGAAGTCGCGGGCGCTGCCGGTTCTGAAGCACGCAACCAACGTCTGGAAAGTCCGCGTCGACAATCCCGAACTCCTAACGGCCAGCCGCATCGTTGTGCGCGTCGGATGCGACATGTCCGACGAGGCATTGCGCAAGATCTTCGTCGATCAGGTGACCGTCGGTGCTGCGGACGAATTCGAGGCGCTGTGGAAGTCTCGACTGCCCGGCATCCGCCTCAAGCCTCTTCACTCGCAGCCCCGCGAGATCCCCTACGACGGAGACCGTCTCTGCCTTGAGCTCGATCAACGCAGCGAGCACTGGGAATCGCTTCTGCGCTCGCCCGGCTTCGTGATCGGAGTTTCCGGCGTTTTGCCCAGCGAACCACAGGTCGACTGCTATTCGGTAAACAGGTAGCACCATGGCAAGTGAGGATCCATTCGGCCTTTCGGAAGATCAGGGCCGTACACGCATCCGCCCGCCGGCGGGGGCAATGCCTGTCATTCCCACCGGCGCATTGGCGAGACGCGCGCGATCCCACCCCAATACGCTGATCAACGCTTTCGCCACCTTGCTTGAATTTGCGCCGGAACTCGAGAATGCATTGCCACCTGGCAATCCGGAAGCGCTGCGGACCAGACTTATGGAGGAGCTGGTTTCGGCGCGCGATGCGGCCGTGGCCTCCGGCGCAAGCCTGGCACGGGCAGATGCGGCCGCCTGGGCTGTCGCCTCCCTGCTTGACGATCTGGCGCTCAATACGCCTTGGGGCGGCTCCAGCGCCTGGCCGCGCCAGCCGCTGGTCGTCATGCTCCGCGGCGATGTGGATGCCGGAGCGCAGTTCTTCGCCAGGCTGGAGGAGCTGGAGCGCTATCCCGGCCGCGATCGTGAACTGCTGGAGCTGCAATACTTCTGTCTGGCGCTTGGTTTCCGCGGCAAATATCGGGTGCCGGGGCGTGCGGGCGATCGCTCCATCAGCGCCGTTCGCGCTGCAGCCGCTCGCTTCCTGCGGGATCCAGATGCCGAAGGCGCGCCGCTCTCGCCCAAGTGGGAGGGTGTCGCGGCAGCCGACGAGCCTTTCCGCTTTGCCGTTCCAATCTGGGTGCTCGCAGTCGTGGCTGTGGCGCTCGCGACGGCGATTTACGTGCTTTTGTCGATGCGGCTAGGCGCCAAGGCGGAAGAACTTGCTACGCTCGTTCGGGCGATACCGCCGCCGGAGCGTGCCGAGATCTATCGGCCGGAAAAGCGCGCGCCGGCACCGGATGCGCCGCGGGTCGAACCTGTCGTCCTTGAGCTGCTGCCGGAATTCCGTGGCGCCGCACCTCCTGCGCTTCTGCCGGCCTTGAAGGGCAATGAAAACGCCTCTCGGGTCACACTCCTGCTTCAGTCGAGCACTCCGGAGCTTTTCCAGTCTGCCCGCCCCGAACTGACGAAAAGCTTCGAGCCGCTCGTCGCATCCGTCGCAGCTGTTATCAAGGAGAATGCCGAACTGATCAGAAGCGTCACGATTATCGGACATACCGACAATGTTCCCCTCCAGGCCTCCAATCCGCTATCCAACAACCAACGCCTCTCCGAGGCGCGCGCCGCAACGATTGCCGCTTTACTGCGTGCAAGCGGCTTGCCGCCTGAGCGCTTGAAATCGGAAGGACGTGCGGCAACGCAGCCGCTTGCCAGAAATGACACGCGCGAAGGCCGGGCTGCCAACCGCCGCATCGAGCTCCTGATCGAGAAGGGGCTCTGACATGGCGATCTTTCGTTTCCTCTGGGCGATCCTAACCTCGCGCTGGCTCTGGACCTTCATCGGGCTCGTGTTGCTGTCCCTAATCGTCTGGATCTTCGGCCCAATCGTCAGTGTCGGAGAGAGCGCGCCGTTAGCGTCCGAGACGGTGCGATTGGTCATCATTGGCCTTCTCCTCGTGCTGTTTCTCATCTGGTGGATCGCGGCACAACGCCGCGCAATCCGCGCCAATCGCCTTTTCGTTTCCGAAATCGCCCCGCCGCCGGAAGCGCCCCCTAGCCCAGCTGAGGAAGGCGTCGCCTCCGTGGGCGCAAAGTTCCGGGAAGTGATGGCAGAGCTGAAACGCCACAAAATCGGTGGCCGAAAGTTTCTCCGCGAGATGCCTTGGTACGTGATCATCGGCCCGCCTGCGACCGGCAAGACAACGGCACTGCGGCAATCTGGACTGAGCTTCCCCATCGACCTCTCCGACGATTTGCATGGGGTGGGCGGGACGCGCAACTGCGACTGGTTCTTTTCCGAAGAGGCGGTGCTGATCGACACTGCGGGCCGCTATGTTCAACAGGAAAGCCAACCCGACGTCGATGCAGCGGAATGGTTGGGCTTTCTCGATCTTCTGAAAAAGCACCGGGGCCGCCGGGCCTTGAACGGCGTCATCGTGGCACTCGCCATCGACACGCTTTTGGAAGGCGACGCGACCATTCGGGCGCATGGCCGTCAGATCCGCAAACGGCTGACCGAACTTCAGGAACGGCTCGAGATCCGCCTGCCCGTCTACCTGATGCTGACCAAGGCCGATCTCATAAAGGGGTTCGAGACTTTCTTCGGAGGGCTCTCGACGGCCGATCGCGAACAGGTTTGGGGAGCAACCTTCCCGCCCGGCGCGAGCATCGACGGCAGCGCAGTCACGCGGGAACTCGCAGCATTGGCTGGCGTGCTCGAACGACGCCTCGTTCCTCGTCTTGAAGGTGAAGAAAACTTTACCGCCCGTGCGGAGATATTCCGCTTCCCGGCACAGGTCGAAAGCCTTTCCGAGCCTATTCGCGTGTTGGTCGAAACCGTTTTCGGTGAAAGCCGCTATGCCGAAAGCGCCTGGTTGCGCGGTATCTATCTAACCTCCGCCACTCAGGAAGGCACGGCAATCGACCGGCTGACGGCAGCCCTCGCTTCCTCTTTCGGCCTCCCGGCACAGCTCGCCGCGCCGATGCCGCGGGTTGAGAAGCGCAGCTTCTTCCTGAAGGACCTGCTCACGAAAGTGATCTTCAAGGAGGCGGGCCTCGGCACATTCGATCCTGCCGCAGAGGAACGGCGTATCTGGATATGGCGCGGCGCTGCAGTGGCCGCCGCGGCTTTGGTTGTCGTGGCCGGTCTGGCCTTTACGGTTTCCTATCGGAAAAACAACGCGGCTCTTTCGGCCCAGGCCGAACAGTTTGAAGCCTTGCAGCTTCCGCTCACTCCGGTTGCTGCGCGTCAGGCGCCGCTGGAACCGCTCGATCTGGATGTGGCGCTCGAGGCCGCAACCGAAGTATCGAATGCCCGTACCGTGCCGCCAGGTGGCATAGCTGCCTTGATCGGGCCTTCCGCCGCAACCGAGATCAGACAAGCGCAGGCCGACGCCTATCACCGCTCGCTTCGCAACATATTGGAACCGCGCATGGTCGCGCTGCTCGAGGCGACGATGTGGCGTCAGATCCGCGACCCGGAATTCCTTCTCGGCGCCTTGAAGACGTATCGCATGATGACCGGACTGTCGCCGATGGACCCCGAATTCGCCAAGCAATGGTGGACGGAGCGGTTGCCTGAATTCGCGCCCGTGCCGCCGTTCCGCACCGAGATGGCCGCCGACCATCAACTCGCTGCAATCGACAACATGGCGGCGGATCAAGCGCTTATCCAGCCCGATGAGGCGCTGGTGGGCGAAGCATTGCGGAGCATCTGCTCAATTCCGCTTCCGGTGCGTGCGTATAATGCACTGCTCTCAGATCCGGAGGTCAGAGCGCTTAAGGATTGGATCCCGGCGGACCACGTCGGCCCAAACGGCCTTAAGGTTCTCGCTCGACGCTCGGACAAGACTCTTAGAGTGGGCATCAGCGGCGCCTTCACCTATGACGGCTTTCACAACGTGGTTCTTGCGCGGCTGGAGGACGTGGCCACGCAGGCAGCACTCGATCGCTCCGTCTTCGCCGGAGGCTGCTCGGAAAATGCCAGCCCGTCGGTCGCCGCGCTTTCCCAGGACATCCTCAAACTTTACTACGACGATTACATCGCCAAGTGGGACAGCTTCCTGCGCGACATAAGGCTCGCGCCGCTGGTAGACCTGCAGACGGCGAGCGAAAATCTCAAGGATCTCTCCAGCGCAGACTCTTCGATGAAGCGGCTGCTGAACGCCATCGTCCAGGAGACGGAACTTACCCGTTCCGAAGATGACGCTGGGGGCAAAGTCCCTCCGGCGGCAACTTCCAAGCTTTTGTCCAAGCTCGGCAAGATCGGCAAGCTTGCCAAGAAGGGCGCGAAGCTGATGCCCGCCCCCGGCTCCAAGGCTGAAGTGGACCTCTCGGGCATGCTGGTTGCCGAGCATTTCAAACCCATCAAGGCCGCGATCGCCGAGGTCGACGGCCAACCTCCGGCACTCAATGACGCCGTCGCGGCGCTCACTGCGCTCTCGAACATGCTGCAGACCGTATCGGCAAGTCCCGATGCCCAGGATGCAATAAAGCGGCAAGGCGGCTTGGCGGAACTCACAGGGGCGGTGGCAAAACAGGCCATAACCCTCCCCGACCCGCTAGACGACTGGCTGGCCGGCATCGCCGGCGACACGAGCGGCCTTACAACGGAAGCGGTCACCTCTGAGCTTAACGCCATCTGGCGCGCCGATGTGTTGCCTTTCTGTCAGGCGGCGCTGGCGAACCGCTATCCGTTCATTCCTGACAGCGCAATCGATGTCAACGTGGTCGACTTTGCGCGGGTCTTTGGTCCGGGCGGGCTGATTGACAGCTTCATCAACAATCAGCTGATCAACTACGTCGACATGACGCGTCACCCTTGGAAATGGCGCGCGGACATCCGGCTTGATTCGTCAGCTTTAGCCGCCTTGGAACAGGCCCGGCTGATCCGCGACAGCCTCTTTCCAGGTGGTGCCGGACCGATCTTGACCTTTACGCTCGAGCCCAAGGACCTTTCGCCGACGGTCGGCCGCGTGACGCTGAACGTCGACGGCCAGAGCCTCACCTATTTCAACAACCCAACTCGCCCGCAGCCGATGACTTGGCCGGGCAAGGACGGAACGGGCGTAATTACTCTTGCCTTCCAGCCGATCGACGGTTCGCCGGAAGTGATGGTCAGCGAAACCGGGAGCTGGGCTTTCCTGCGGATGCTGCGGGCCGGCCGGTTGAGCGGGACCGAGCTTCCGGAGCTTTACAAACTGCGGCTTGCCGCCCAGGGCCACTACGCCGATTTCGAGCTTCGGGCAGCAAGCGTGGCCAATCCCTACGACTTGAAAATGTTTGCGAGGTTTTCGTGCCCGACGCAGCTGTGATCCTGCCAGGCTTCTTCGGAAAACTGCCCGCGATGGGAGATTTCGTCACGCGCGGTCTGCCGGCATCCTTCGTTGGCCCATGGGACCGCTGGATCACCCGGCATCTGGTTCACCGGTTTTCGGAGGGCTCGGTGTCGGCCCATCCCGGGTTGCGGTTTATCCTCGGGCCAGAATCCTTCGGACCCATGACCGGCGTGGTGATGGCAAGCGCCGACCGCGCGGGCCGGCGGTTTCCGCTGACGATTGCTGCTGCGCCGGCGGTTGCAGCAAGCGACATCGGGACTACCGCTACGGAGTGGTTCGATGCGTTGGAGGCGGCTGGAACACTGGCTCGCAACGGCGAACTCGACGGAGACGGCCTGGCTGCCCGGCTAACCTCCCTGCCTTTTCCCACAATCGTGGCCAGCGGAGGATTGATCCGACGGATGGTGTGCTGGGTTCGATCGTCCGAACCGATTGAGGTTAATCCAGAGGTGCCCGATTTGGCGTTCCGCCAGTTCCTTTGCGAAGCTCTGAGGTCTGGCTGATGCAAATATGGAATCAGACCGGCTTCCCGACTGAATTCACGATGGGCATGGACAAGACCAGCCACGAGTACATCGTTGTCGTGGTCAAGGGAACATTCGACTTTCCCGACACGCCGGGTGGCCCCGTGCGAAAATCATCCGCGCAGGTGCCGCTGGAGATGGCCGATACCCAAACGGGTGAACCGGGTTTTTCGGCCACTCTTTGGGAGACGGACTTTGCCTTCCGCAAGCCGCGCTGCGACGTGATCGCCAATGGGTGCGCTTACGCACCGGGCGGACGTCCCGCCGAGCGCGTTCGGGTTGGTATCAAGCTTGGTGACTGGTCAAAGGCCTTCGACGTCGTCGGTCATCGCGAATGGCGCGCCCGGGGCCCACTCTTTGCCGCCACGGCGCCGCTGCCCTTCCTGCGCCAGCCTTTCTCTTACGATACAGCGTGGGGAGGCACCGACCGCCTCGATCCCGAGGACAAGCTTCCCGCCAGCTACCCCCTCAACCCAATTGGCACGGGATGGGCGCGGCCGAAGAACCAGCATCTTATCCCCGGCCTGAGATTGCCCAACACCCAAGCCATTGAAGAGGAGATCCGCTCGCCCTTCGGCGACTATCGGCCGATGAGCTTCGGCCCTTACGGGAGAGGCTGGCCAGGCCGGATCGAATATGGCGGCACTTATGACGACAACTGGACGAGGAATATCTTTCCGTTCCTGCCGCCGGACTTCGACGAGCGATATTTCCAGATGGCGCCGCCCGACCAGCAGATCGATTCCCCCAGAGGGGGCGAAGAGGTGGTGCTGGTAAACCTGACTCCCGCGGGCCGGGAAAGCTTCCGTCTCCCCAGCACCAGCTTACCAATGACGCTGTTCAAGGGACGCGAGAAAGCCTTCGAGAGCGGGATACTGCCTGACACAATCCTGTTCGATCCCGATAACCGGCGCTTTTCGCTGGTCTGGCGGATCTCGCAGCGCATCCACCGGACAATCCTTGATTTCAGCGAATGTTGGGTTGGCCCGCCGACGGAATCCATGCTGAGGGCGCGCGCGACCGGCCGTGCCTTTGTGCGCGCGGTTGGTACAGCAAGGCTGCAAGAGGAGGAAGACGAGGCATGATCGCCCCGATCGATGTCATCTCTATCGGGATGGTGACAGCCGTCGGGCTCGATGCGCCGTCTGCCTGCGCGGCGATGCGGGCGCGGCTGGACGGCTTTCAAGAGACGCGCTTTCTGGGACCCGGTGGCGATTGGCTAATCGGTGCTCCCGTACCCTTGCCGCGCAACTGGATCGGCGAAAAGCGCATTGCCCATCTCGCGGCAGCCGCCATCTGCGAAGCCTTCGAAGCCGTGCCGCGGGCTCGCGGCCAGACCGCGCTCATTCTCTGCCTTGCCGAGAAGGAACGATCTGGCCGCCCCGCCCCCAATGGCGCGCGACTGCTTAGTCGCATCGCCGATATTGTGGAAAGTCCGCCGCACGGCCGCTCAAGGATTGTTGCCCATGGGCGTCCCTCGGGACACGTCGCCCTCGGGCAGGCGCGTCGGATGCTTGTGGCCGGCGAGGCACCCTATGTAATGATCGTCGGCGTCGACAGCTATTTGACGACACAGGCCATTGCTCACTACCTCGCCGACGATCGCCTGCTGACCCCCGACAATCCAAACGGCTTTATCCCCGGTGAAGCAGCCGCAGCCGTGCTCTGCACACGCTCGCACAACAGCGGAATTCGCCTCTTCGGACTCGGCCTCGCCCACGAGCAGGCCTTCATCTACAACTCGGACGACCTTCCGCTACGCGGCGACGGCATGACCTCGGCTTACCGCACAGCACTTGATGAGAGCGGCATAGAGATGAATCGCCTCGGCTATCGCATCGCCGATCTCATCGGAGAGCAGTACTGGTTCAAGCAAAGTGCGCTGGCCAGTCTGCGCCTCGTACGCGGTGCTCATGGGTTTCAGGACATCTGGAGCCCTGCCGAATCCCTTGGCAACGTCGGCGCTGCCGTGGTTCCGCTGATGATTGGAATGGCTTTCACCGCTGCCCGCAAGGACTACGCCGCCGGAAACCCGGTTTTGATCGAAGCCTCTAACGATTCCGGCGCCTGCGGCGCCGCGATCCTTACGGCGAGGACTGCCTGATGGGCGACGTTTACGCCAATGGGCTCGAGATTTCTGGCAAGGCAGTGAACGCCAGAACAATTGCGGTTTTCCCGGATACCTGCTTCACCCCGCCCGAGAACCCGGCAACGCCACCGGGCGTGCCGGTGCCTTATCCAAGCTTCGGATTTGCCAGCGAGACTGAGAAAGGCACCGGCACGGTCAAGATCGGCGGGCAGACCGTCAACATCAAGAACAAGTCCGACCTGTCGAGAACGTCAGGCACCGAGGCGGGTTGCGCGGCCAAGAAGGGCATAATCACGTCAAAGAACATGGGTAAGGAGTATTTCCATTCCTGGTCCAACGACGTGAAATTTGATGGCGAGCCGGTCATCCGGATGTCAGACCTCGCCACGAACAACCATGCTTCGCCTCAGAGCAACACGGTTACGTGGCCCCATGTGGCAAAACTCAAGTCCGGTCGATTCAACTGCGAACAAGTTCTGAATGATCTGAAAATACATCTCCACAAGCACGAGGATAACCCTTGCGGGAGCATGAGCCATAACGGACAGCAGCTGCAGTCCGAGCACATGTGCATGAACGCCTTTTTCCAGAACAATCGCGCTCAGGACACTTCGATTAAAGGTTTCGAAAAATACAGCTGCAAAGGAGCCCCCTGCATTTGCATGCAGGGACCGGGGCATGCAAACCCGAACAGCACACATGGCAAAAAGACGATGGCTCAGTTCGCGCTTGTCGCAGACCTAAAGGAGTCAGATACTCAGCCTACGTTGGGTAAGGTTATCGACTCCGAAATGGAGAGCATCAAGGCAAACCACGAAAACCTACAGCCAAGGCCAGGTGATAGGCAGCATAACGCGAAGGTTAAGGCTGCGCTTGATTGTCTGAAGCAGGTCGTGGAGAACTATTTTGAGTGGGTGACAGGCAAGAATAAGAAGGACATGCGCGAAACTGAATGCCGCATGCCTCAGCCTAGCACTGATTTCCCAACGCCCCCGAGCGGCGTCAGGCTGCCGGGGACTGTAACCACTTTTCGATAGGAGCCACATCATGGCCCAGTCGCCAACGAACCCAGGAGAGTATATCAGCTGCCTGAAGGTAGAGGGCCGGGGAGAAGCCGATGCCTTCATTCTGATTGTGACAACGAATGAAGAGCGGACGCTCCACGTCTCCCGAATCTTCTTCTATCAGAACTTTCCGACTCAAGAAGGGACCATAGCCGTCTCGCTCGACACCTGGCTTGTGGATTTCACTGTTGCGACAGATGGCACGATCATCTCCATTTCAGCGGACGGTGTGGTGTGGAGCACACGAGGTGGCGACCCCGCCCAAACCAAGCTATCGCGTGATCCTCTGACCAAGATCTGTGGTCCCCTCGACAGCGCGACTATTGCGACGGTGGGGTTTCACGGTCGTGCTTTTCGGCAAGATGGCGACACTTGGACCGACCTGAACTATCCTGATGATCACAACCTTTACGACGTAACTGCCCTCTCCAACAACGATATCTATGTCTGCGGTGCCGGGGGGGTATTTGCGCATTACGATGGAGTAGATTGGACGCAAATCGACCTTCCAACGAATCGGAACCTTCACACAGTCACCCACAACGCTGACGGTCGGGTCGTCGTCGCGGGTAATGCAGGGATTATTTTTGTCGGGTCGCTTGCTGCCGGCTTCGAGGAAACCTCGGCCGAGGAAGTTGATATTCATGGCTCGTGTGTGTACCGGGGGCGCTTCGTCCTGGCCTCGCCCGGATACGGCTGCTTTGCGCTTGACGGGACAACGGTGTCCGAGTTCCAAAGAGGGTTCGAGCCATTCCGCATAACAGCGAACGGGCGCCACCTGCTCGCCGCTGAGGATGCGCGCGTCGTCCTGTACGATGGAAGTGCCTGGCGGGTTATGGATGTGTTCTGAGTTAGGCCTCGAGTAGAACGGTGTCAGTGAACCCGCCCTAGCGGCTCGCCACCAGATACGCCCGCACTTTCTCAAGATCGAGATCGACCACCCGCGGCGCCTCCTGCACCGACAGCATCCGCACCACGAACAACTCCCCCGCCTCCGGAAACTCGGCGTACCGCTCCTTCGCGATCTCCAGTCCCGCCCTCCCCGCCACTCTGAGCCCGTCGAGATGCGCCTCGAGCCGCTCGACCAAGCGCGCAAGCCGCTCCTCATCCATGTCGGGGTTCTCGTCCGGATGGAGCAAGTGGTAGTCGTAGACCGTCCACAGGAATGCCGCCATCTCGGCGTGCTGGCGGACGATTTCGCGAAGAACAGGCGCGGCTGGCATCAGTTGAGGTTCACCGATCCGCCACGAATGCGATTTGCGGCGCTGGCGTGGCTTGTCACATAGGTGCCGCGGATGGTGATGTGGCCGTCCTTTTCCATGATGATTGTCGCCTTGCCGCAACGAAGCTCGATGCGCTCCTCTCCAGTGATCCGGACGCGCTCTCCATCGCGAATGACATTTGGCGTCGAAGACTTGCGCGCCGGCTCCACAATTCGGCCGACGATCAACGGTCGCGTCGCGTCTCCACCCTCGAAGAGCAGCGCGACCTCGGCACCGATCATTGCTGATGTGAGGTCGGCTAAGGTTCGTGCGGGCAATGCAGTATCCCGGGGGTTGCCGGGAAAGACTACCAGTGGCGCACCTGCGTCGAAACCCAGCAACACGCCGATCACCACTCCTTCGATGCGTTCCCGTGTGTCGAACATCTGAAAACCCCTCAATTATGACTGATCTTGCTGCCCTTCCAAACGACCTCACCGGACGCCTTGCCGTTGAACTTGCCCGTGGCCCTGACCGAAATATCCTTGCCTTCGATTGAGATCGTGCCGTCCTTCTTCATTGCAATGGCTGCCGAGCCGCACTTGATGACGACGGAGTCGCCGGCTTCGATCAGCAGATCTTTTCCAATCTTGATCAGCCCGTCCTCACCTACCTCGACCGCGCTGCCCTTGGCGACCTTCACCACCCGGGCCCCTCCGATCTCGGTTGCATCGTCCTCGCCGATCTTTGCGCTACGGCCCTTGCCGATCTCGCTCGTCTGTCCGCCGCCAATCTCGATGCTCTGGTCAGCGCCGATCTCCCAGCTGTCGGATCTACCGATGTCATGGCTCTGGCTGATACCGACGCTGACCGACCGCGACGCGCCGATGGTGTTCATCTGTGCCGCCCCGACTGTTCTGGTCTCTGCGGCCCCGACCGTATCGATCCGCGCCGCGCCGACGGTGACCGTCTGGACGATGCCAACAGTCTGGGTGTGGTTGGAACCAATGGTCTCGGTGGAATTCGCGCCGATGCCGATCGTCTCGTCCGCTCCAACGGTGAGAGAGCGGTTGATACCCACCGTCTCGGTATCGTTGGAGCCGATGTTCACTGTGCGGTTGACGCCCACTTTGGTCGTCTTGTTGTTGCCGACGTCCTCGTCGAGGTTCACCCCGACAGAGTGCTTGGCATTGTTGTCGATGCGGTCCGCTTGGTCGTGCTGGACCAGCTTGCTGCGGTCGTTCTTGATCAGCAGGTTGTGGTCCTTCTGCGCCTGGAAATAGACCTCTTCCGATCCCGCCTTGTCCTCGAAACGCAGTTCGTTCCAACCGCCCCCGCCAGGCGAGGAATTCGTCTTCAACCCGGACTGGGTGGCATTTCCCGGCAGTTCATAGGGAGGCATTTCCTTGCCGTTATAGACCCTGCCGGTGATGATCGGTCGGTCGGGATCTCCCTCGAGGAAATCGACGATCACCTCCTGGCCGATGCGGGGGATCTGGATGAAGCCCCAGCTCCCACCCGCCCAGGTTTGCGAGACCCGCACGAAGCAGGAACTGTTCTGGTCCTTCTTGCCGAGGCGGTCCCAGTGAAACTGCACCTTCACCCGCGCATATTTGTCCGTGAAGATTTCCTCGCCCGAAGGGCCCACCACCGTCGCGGTTTGCGGACCCCGCATGATCGGCCGGCGCGTGGTGCGCGGCGGCCGGTAAGTAACGGAAGTCGGTGCGACCTGGAGCGTCGCGCGAAAGCTTTCTTCCCCCGCATAAACGGCGGGGCGGTAGCCTGGGTCAAACAGGCGGTAGTCGGCGCGCAGGACGACATGCTCCGTGTTCTGATCCTTGCGCGGGAAATTTTCCAGTTTGAAGTTGCAACCCGAAGCGAGCCCCCGCACGGTGCCGGCGGCGGCGATGCGCTGATGGGCTGCCTGAATTTCCTCGCGCCGTACCACGGCGACGGTGTCGCCGCGTCCCACTGTTAGATGGGCGCCGGGATGGCGATAATGCTCGCCCTGCGATTCTGCGTGAGCAAACGGCTGCGCCGACTGCGCCATCAGGTCGGCGCCGGGCTTGGTGAAATCGTAATCCGTGTGGGCATAGGTGCCCGGCTGAACGGAACTGGTTAACACCCATTCCGTGATATATTCCTGGTCTCGGCGCATCGGTTCGCCTTCGGCGCGGAACTTGATCGTCGCATAGCCCGGCGCAGGCTTCAGCTTGTTCATGGCGTCGGCAAGGATGAGGGTGTGTTCTCCCTCGCCATATTCGAAGAAATACATGATGCCTTCATGCTCGAGCAGCCGCTGCACGAAGTCCAGGTCGGTTTCGTCATACTGCACGCAGTATTCCCGTGCCTCGTAGGAACCCTGCAGCCGCTTCTCGAACTTGGCGGGCTTATATTTCGAGAATATCTGCTCGACGATCTCCACCACATTCATGTTCTGGAAGATGCGACAGTCGGTGGTGTTACCCAGCAGCCAAAGCCAAGGCCGCAGCTCCGCCTCGTAATAGGCAAACCCTTCTTCGATGCGGGTCAGGCGAAAGTCTGAAACGAGGCCGCTGAACCACCGCTTCGGGTCTCCTGCCTCCCCCTCAACCGAAATTGGCTTTCCGAGAAGCCTCAGGGCGTCGACGTTCGCGTCGGGGCTGATGAAACCGACGGTGAAGGCAAAACACCTGCTGATCTCGTCATGGCCGATGAGGTGCGTGAAGGTCAGCGTCGCTGGTCCAAGCGGCGTCTGGACGGTTGTTTTGCGTTGTTCGTCCATGCGGAGAGTGCCCCTGTCTCGTGACGCCGGCAGTCCTGGATCATGAACTTACCATAAAGACCCGCCACCTCGAAAGACGCATGGCTATTGCACCGGGTCTATCAAATGATCCGGCGAGAAATGCATCGGCCTGGACACGCAAGCCATTTTTGGAGCGGCTTCCGCTAGGTCTGATCCTTTTTCCCCCATGCGAAGTTGCAAAAATTGCATTACTATGGAGGCATTATTCTTGCCGCTCATCAGGACAACGAAGTCAACAACCTGGGCTTACCGGCCATGACGCAACGAAGTTCCTACTTTCGGCCGAAATGGATATTCTTGGTTCCGCTGTTGGCGCTGTTCTTAACGGCATTCTCGCAGATCGCCTATGCGGAGGGCAAAGCCGCCATCGTGGTGGGGAACGGCGAATACGAATTTGCGCCTCTCGCTAACCCGAAAAACGATTCCAAGCTGATTGCCGCGACACTCACGGAGCTTGGTTTCGATGTTCTGCTTTTCTACGACGTCAAGAAAGCCGCCGCTGGCGACCTCGAAAATGCGATCCGCACCCATCTTCTCGGCGCTGATCTGGCTATCCTCTACTACGCGGGACACGCGCTGCAGTACGAAGGGCGAAGCCTGCTGCTACCCGTCGATGTACGAACCGGATCGGCTAAGGAAGTCATCGATGACGCCATCGTTCTCAATGATCTCATAGACATCGTCAAGGACGACCCGATCGGCGTCAAGCTGATCATTTTGGACGCCTGCCGCAATAACCCGCTCACCTCGGAAAAGGGACTGCGGCAGGGCTTGGCAAATATCGAGGCAGGCGCAGGTCAGGTTCTCATCGCCTTCGCCACAGGCGCCGGCGAAGTGGCTTACGACGGCACCGGAGTGAACAGCCCTTATTCTTTGGCGCTGGCCAATGCGCTTCAACAGCCGGGCCTCGACATCTACGACACGTTCAGAACAGTGCGCGGAGACGTGCGCCTTGCCACCAACGGATCGCAGATACCGTGGATCACAGGCTCGATCGAAACCAAATTCGTCCTAAAGCCGGGCGGCGCCGAGAAACCAGCACCCGAGGTCCCGGGGGGCGATGGCGAGCTGACTATTGATCAGGTCCTTTGGTATTTCATTCAAGACAGCGCGGATCCAACGGATTTCGAACGTTTCGCTAAAGTGTTTCCGAAGAGCCAGCTTGCGGCCGAAGCGCTCAAACGCAGCAGTCTCCAGGTTGCAGAGTTGCAGAAGCGCGGGCTGTTTGTCAGCGGCGCACTTGCCGCCACCCCGATTTCCACCGAGCCGCCGTCCGATGAGGCTACTGCAGCCGCTGGAGCGGAGTTTATTTTTCAGCAGGCCGGCGAGCGCGCCGTCAGCGAGACTTTTCGTATCTGGCCACGCGAAATGCCCGACACGCAAAGCGGCATGAAGACGCTCGTTACGGATTGCGACCTATATGCAGCCGATCCCAACGATCCTCAACGCGTGGTACCCGGTGTTACGAACGGGCTGGTGAACGTCCGCGACGGGCTGCGCTCTTGCGGCTATGCGCTCGCTGCAGACCCCAGCAACCCACGCCTGCAGTTTCAGTTAGCCCGCGTCCTCGAAATAGCGAAACGCTATGACTGGGCGGAGCATTTCTACGAACTTGCCAGCCAGCAGCAATACAGCGCCGCTTTCGTCAATCTCGGTTACATGGCCCGGGCCGGTATCGGCCGGGAGGTCGATTACAAGCGTGCCTTGGACTTCTACATGAAGGCGGCACCGCTCGGAAATCTCAGAGCAAGGACGAATGTGGGAACCGCTTACATCCGCGGTCAAGGCGTGCCTCAAAATCCCGAAGAGGGGATTCTGTGGTACAGACTTGCAGCATCAAGCGGCTGGTCGAATGCGATCACGGCGCTCGGCGACAGCTTCCGTCGCGGTACCGGCGTGAAGAAAGATGATGTGGAGGCGACGAGGCTTTACGCCGCCGCGGCTGATGCAGGTCAGATCGACGCCATGACCAATCTCGGCCGTGCCTATGTCAGCGGCTTGGGTGTCAAGAAAGATGTCAAGCGGGGCTATGATCTGATGATCCGCGCGACGGAAATGGGTAACCAATACGCGCCCTTCTACGCAGCACGCCTTCTCGTGAAGGGCGAAGGCAACGTTCCTCGCGATGCCAATCGCGCACTTGCCCTGTTGGAACTGTCAGCACGCCGAGGCTTCGAGGACGCCTATCTCGAACTCGCAAAGGGTTACGAGGAGGGCAGTTTTAGCCGTGGAAAGCCGGATTTGCAAAAGGCATATTTCAACGCAACGCTCGCCACTCGTTTCAAGGTCGAAGAGGCAGAACGGACCAAGTCTTCGGTGGGTGAAAAACTGAACGCTGCCACGCGAAAGGAAATCGAGGGAGAAGTCGAGCTTTTTGTTCAGCAGAATGGACTTTGAGGAACACAGGAATGGCTTTGCGCTGGATCATAGACAAAGTTGGCTGGTTTTTGCCGCTCGGCAGGCGCAGGAGAAATGCCCGGATCGTCGATCCGGCTGATGAAGAGGACAGCCTTCTTTATGTCCTGCAAGATCCGAAGGAGGAAGCCAGGCCTAGGAGCCTTATTTCTGTCCTCGGCATGATGCCCGCCAATCTCCCGGAGATTCTTGATACGGCCGTGGAGGCTTGCAGGGCAAATGGTGAATTTCCTGTTGTTGTTCTGTCAGAACTCCGTCCCGATCTGATAGCTGCAAGTTCCGCTCCTTTGGAATTTCTCCCTACCCGGAGCTACCTGCCTTCGCTCTCCCCTGAAATCTATGGAAGATACGTTCGCCGGCGCTGGTCATTGATCCTCGCGAAATGGGACATCTCCAGCGAAATCACACTTTCATCGACCATCGACGAGTTTCTTGCCGACCAGGTAGGCGCCGATGCGTCCATTCGTTCACCTGCGAGCAATCGAGGCATGCAACGGGCGGTCAGCGCGGATACTGAAGACAAGCTGCTCGATCGCATTCGCGGCCATGGCGGCGCCATTGACGTAACTCAGGCGAGCTAATCGCCGGCGAACCTCGGTGCGGAAGGCCTCAGATAGCGCCAGATCGAGGGTTGTCTCCACACGATCCAACTCCGAGTACCGCAGGCAGAGACCCAAGCCTGTTGTTTGGGCATAAACAGCGCGAAGATGCTGGTCATCCATTTCCGGCGCTTCATTGGGCACGAAGATCGAAGGGATTCCTCCCAAGATGCTTTCATGGAAGCTATTATAGCCGGCAGTGGTGACAAGAAGATCGATCGCGCTGACATATTCAGCCAAGGGGTAAACGCTTGTGCGCAAAACGCCCGGCCATTCCTGCTTGGAAGGTTTCGCGAGTGGATTGAGAATCTGAACTGTTTGTATATTCCGCCTCACCAGGCCGGCGAAAATTAGGCCGGGCAAATCCTCAAGGTCAAAGTTGCGTTGCGAGCCTAGTTGTACCGCGACAGTAAAGCGGCCCGGGTCGACGCCTAGCTTGCTGGCAGCTTCGCTCCTGGGCAGTCCCGTCCCTGGATCCAGCAGAAGCACAGGGGGGACGGCGACAGTCCCCGGCATATCGCGTGTCGGACCATGGTCTTCGTCATGAGCAAATTCGCCCGGCTCGATCACCATGTCGAATATATCCTGGGAACCTGGGTCAAAGTCGTGGTCAAGGCGCCACAAGGCACGCCGGATCCAAAACCAGGCCAGGTCGCGACGGCATTCGGCAACGGCAATCAATCCTGGAAACGGCCTGTTCCCATCGAACACCACCGCCGAAACATCAAACGCCTCCACGGCCGTCAGCAGCTCTTGCGCATATGCCCTATTCCAACTGTCGTCCGTCACTCCGATCGCCAAGCCGGAAGGAGTATAGTCAACAGCGTGACCTCGCGCATAGGCCAATGCGGATCCGGACGATCGGGTAAAGAAAATAGGTTCGGTGTCATCGGGCAGACGCTCTGCGATAGCCATCAGACGGGTGATATGTCCGAGCCCGATACCGTTTGTCGCGACGAAAAGTATCCGTCGCTTTTTGCCCATACGCCGTGGCAATGATCTGGGTGCTTTGTCTTCGGCGGCCTCGCCAGTTAGATGGCACTTGCCCGCGGTTGTGCTGCATTTCAGGGCGGGGGGCCTGGACAGTTCAAGATCATCACATAGGCGTGCCATGCGGTGCGAATATTGATCGATCGCAAACTTTCTCCGGACAAGCTCTCGCGCGGCATTTGATTGTTGGAGATAGGTCGAAGGTGAAGCGACAAATCGCTCGATGACGTTGCGCGTTTCGGCAACGTTGCAATAGACGGCGCCACCTTCGAAGAGGCCTTCAAATGAAGGATCGAGCACCGTCACCAAACCGCTAGCCATCGCTTCCGCGATACATACTCCGAAGGCTTCCACCCACTGCGGGCTATGAAAATAAACATAAAAATCAAGGCGCCTGAGAAAGTCCGGTACGCTGTTTTGCGCGAATGGACTGATCTGCCAGTTCGAGCCTATCCAGGGTTGGATTGACGTCGGGGCACCGCCCAACACCTTGATGGCGAAATTGGGTGTGTCGGGATAGGCTGCCCGTAGCTCATCTGCGGAACTGGGCCATTTCGCCGGGTCTGCTCTCGTGTGGCGCCCCAAATTGACGGTGCCTGTTGGAGCTGTTCGCTGGGGAGATGCCCATTCAGCAAGGTCAACCATGTTCCACAAATCGTGCCGGAGCAGCGCAGGACTTTCGGTCCCGATACTGTCGAACTGGGATCGGACCTTCGGCCCAACGGGAGCAAACACGACCGGAACACCAAAGAGCCGATCCAACACGCGTTCCACGACCCCCAGATCGTATTGCGGAACCCGATTGCCGTCGAACAGAGGATGATGAACCACACACACGACGCGGCGAGGCTGCAAACGCACCGGCGAACGCGGCATTCGCTCGAACACTGCAGGATGGTGGGCCAGAAGAATGTCGCAGGTCGCCTCTTCGGATCCTGTGAGCCAAACGGTATTCGATTGCTCGATAACTGCGGCTGTACGACTGTCGAAGACGCCGAGCTCACGTGTGCGCTGTCCCAAAAAAGGCAGCAGGCCACAGCTCACCCCCCACTGGTTCGCCGCCTTCAGCTCGGTTCTTAGTGCGCTCGACGTACCGCCGTGAAAGCGCGGGTCAGCAGCATGAACAACGTCAAAATGCACAGCTAACCCCACGATTGTATCCGACGCTGAGCTTCGCGGCCTGTCCCGTCTCCCTCAATGTGATCGAAGGGTATCCCCAAGTTTCCAGATGCGGCGGCACATTGCTCCTCGAAAAACGCGGTCTATGAAGCAGAACAGACAGCGCTAGTAGACTCGCCGTCCCCAGAAGTCTCGCCGAGGTTGGGTCGCCAGTTTCCGAACTGTAACAGGCTGCTTTTGAACCGTCGTCTTCATCTTCTCGACGGCCAACGTCCCATAGCAGCTGCGAGGATATTCAGCGAGGAAAGCCCGGTAGGATTGACGTGTATTCAGCCTTTGTGCCCGGCGCCAAGCGGCAGATTCAGCTGCGCTCGGTCGCGTGCTTTGACAGTTGCTGGGATTGGGTGGCGCCAATGTTAGGTACGGCCAGGACGGCACACATCCCGTCAGAAAGACCGAGAAAAGGACGGCAACACGTTTCAACATTCGAGAACGCTCCAATCCAGAACCAGGCTAAAAACCCACAAGAAAGAGTAGAATAACTATCGCCAAATAACAAGCTCCGCAGATGCGTCCAACAGCGATCCGGTGCGACTAGTGGTTAAGGTAAATTTGAACAGCCGTAAGACGCTGCAGCTCTTTCGTTCAGTATTTCCACTCGTGGCCGAGAGCGTCAGTTTTAAATACGTCATCTATGCGCGATGCCGTAAATCTGCAGTCTCAGATTGATTCTTCGTCTGCTCGACATATCACCGCCGTTCATATCCGGAATGCCGACATCGACTTCCCCAAGACGCGCGCATTTAAGCGTCCTCATCGAAAGGGTCCGCTCTCGACCCGTGCTCGCGAATGTACGAGCGGATGATCTTGTGCTGGATGTCACTCAACGTCAGCACGTGCAATTCCTCCGCCCCACGCAGCCGGCCGGCAGCCGCGCAGATCTCATATACCGAACTTGCGCAATGGAGCATTCTTTCGCGGTCAGAACAGAAATGCTCCGGGTACACTGTCGGCTTAGCGACCACCAACGACCTCTTCTGACACTTCGCGTAGGAAGAAATCGATCTCGCCATCCCTTTTCTCTCGAAACATCAAAAGCTCGCCTCTCAAATCCGCCTTGCTTCATCGGCTGTCAGCGCGTGCTCTCGCGTGCCAGACACGATGATCTCGAGAACTTCATGCTCGTCGGTATTCTTAATGTAGCGGTCGCCCACATACTCGCCGCGCTTCAGCACCATGACGCGGTCGCCCACGGCGAAAATGTCGACGAGGCGATGCGAAATGATGATCTGGGCAACCCCCTGCTTCTTTAACTCCAACATGGTTTCGAGCAGGCGCTCGGTCGCCATCACGGAAAGGTTGGCTGTCGGCTCGTCGAGGACCACGACGCGCGGACCAAAGGAAATCGCGCGGGCAATCGCGACCGATTGCTGGCGGCCACCCGACAGGCTTTCGACCTTCTGATAGACCGAGTTCACGTCGACCTTGAGCCGTTTCAGCACTTTGTCAGCTTCCGCATACATCTTGCGGCGATTGACGAAAGGACCTTTGAGCGGCCAGCGGCCAAGGAAGATGTTCTGACCGACATCCATGTTACCGCACAGCGCGAAGTCCTGGTAGATCATCTCGATGCCGACATCCCGGCTTTCGTGCGGGCTCTTAAAGTGCACCGGTTGTCCGGCAACAAGGATCTCACCGGCATCGCGCTGATAGGCGCCGGTCAGGATCTTCATGAGCGTCGATTTGCCGGCCGAGTTGTCACCGACCAGGCCAAGTATCTCGCCGGGATAAAGCACGAGATCGACCTTGCGGAGTGCCTGCACCGCCCCGAAAGCTTTTTCGATACGCCGCATTTCCACGATCGGTTCGGGTTGTGCTGCGTCAACCATGGGCGATTTCCCGACCCTTGTGCCCTCGTGCAAGGCTGGCTCGCAGAGATCCGAAAACCTTGGCCTGGCGCACCCATATGTCGATCAGCACCGCGACGATCAAGATGAGGCCGATGAAGACGTTGATCCAATGCTGCGGCATGCTGAATCCCTGGACGTTGAGCTGCATCAGTGCCCGCACGAGCGTAATCACGGCCGCGCCTGCGAGAGCGCCGATCATCGTGCCGTAGCCGCCGAAGATCGAGCCGCCGCCTATGATGACGGAAGCGATGGCATCAAGCTCGCGGAACTGCCCGGCAACCGGGTTGAAGCTTCGAAAATAGGCGACGTTGATGATCCCGGCCATGCCCGCACAAAGTGCCGCCAGCATGAGGGCGACGAAACGCACCTGGTCGGTGTTGATGCCGGCATAGGCGGCGGCGCGGATGTTGCCGCCGGTGGCACGGAGCTTGTGTCCGAACGGCATGTAAGCGAGTACGACGCCAGCCATCAGCGCGACGAAAAACATCCAGATCGTCTGGACGCTGACGACCTCGGCCACCGTGCGTAGGATGCCGGGCGGTAGCGAGATGAGGAAATGGAGGAGGATGTCATTCACCTTGCGGCCGAGCAGATTGTAGCCCTCCGGCCAGCCGGCCAGTTGCTGTCCGGCTACGAACCAGGCAGCCAGACCGCGGGCGATATAGTACATGCCAAGTGTGGCGATAAACGCCGGCAACTTGAACCCGACCGTCACGACGGCATTGACGAAACCTGCGGCCATTCCCGCAAGAAGGCCCATCGCAATCGCAGTGAATGGATCGGCGCCGAGGACTTTCAAGAAGTAGGCAGCCGTACTCCCGGCAAGGGCAAGGACCGATCCGACGGAGAGGTCGATGTCGCCCGCGGCAATCACATAAGTGAGCCCGATCGCGATCAGCGCCAACTCGGTATAGTTGAGCAGGATCGCGAAGCTATTCGACAGGTTCCACCAGTAATCAGGCCTGAGCGCGACACCCGTTAACCACAGCAAGACAGCCAGGATGATGGCAAGCGAATCCCGCCGGCCAACAAACCTCCCGAAGGTGGTCGTCGACATCGCCGTGTCCGTTGCCATGGCGCCTTTGGTCTGAACGCCCTCGAGCGCGACGCCGCCGATCTCATAGGCGGGCGGCGGCGGCTTGCCGCGGAGCCACGCCCAGAAACGCGCTGCAACCTGGCGCCGAATGAGGTGGGGTTCAATCAGCACCGCGATGACGAGAAGGAGCCCAAGAAAGACCGGGACCGCACCGACCGGTAACGAGAATATCGCGTTGACCGTGATTTCCTCATCGCCGATCTTGACCGTGCGCGTGATCGGCCAGCCCTCGCGCAGCACCTTGTCGAGAAGGACAACCAGCAGTGCGCCAAGGCACGACCCGGCCACGCGGCCACGGCCGCCGAGGATGGAGGCGCCCCCGATAATCACTGCGGCGATGACGGTCAGCTCGCCGCTCACACCGTAAAGCGGCGTCACGCCCTTATCCTGCGCGGCCGACATCAGGCCGGCGAGCGTCGCGCAGAGCGAGGAGATCAGGTAGGCCCGGATACGCACCCAGTTCGTCGGTATGCCGGCATAAACCGCTGCCTGCTCATTGCCTCCTGTTGCGAAAGTCTCGTAGCCCCACCGCGTCTTGGCCAACACAAGGGCGCCGATCACTGCGACGACGGCGAAGATCGCAATCTGGTTGTTGAAGCCAAAAACATTTGTTTCACCGAGGTGGAAGAACAACGGATAGTCTTTCGCCTTGCCGGGATAATAGATCGCCTGGCCGTGCGTGAGTGCAAGGACGAAGCCGCGGCCAATAAAAAGAACCGTCAGTGTGGCAATGAACGCGGGTACTTTCAGGACCGTGACCAGCAGGCCGTTCGCGAGACCGATCACAACACCTAACGTCATACAGAGGATTATCGCTGTCAGGACGTTGAGATCGAGTACGTTGGACGCGAACAGCCGAGCAAAAACGACCGCGACCAGGCCATAGGTTGAGCCGACCGAGAGATCGAGATCCTTGTTGACAATGACGAAGGTCATTCCGACTGCGATGATGGCCACCCGGGAAGTGTCGCGAAGCAGGGCATGGAACGCCTCCGCCGATCCGAAGAAGGCGGGATTGACGATAGCGCCCCCGAGATAGAGGAGCACGAGCAAGCCCACAAGCCCCGCCTCCCAGCCGCCAATCAGTTGGGATGGTACGCGCTCGTGCCGGGTCGCGTTAGGCTCCATAAGCTTGTTCTATCCGGCTTTCGCATGCTGCGGGCAGAGCTCTCGTCTCCCGCAGCGATTGTGAACCTTGCCTGCGACGTCAATTCTCGAAGCGCTTGCCAACATTTGCGACAGTCTCCTTGGTCACGAGCTGGGCGCGCGTGTCGAGATTGGCGGCCGCGATACCGCGATCGATCTGCAGATAGAGTTGCATGACCGGCCAGAAGCCTTGCAGGAATGGTTGCTGACCAAGCGCGCCGGTCAGGTCGCCGCTTTTCAACGCATCCTGCTGGGCGGGACCGAGGTCGAATCCATAGGCGCAGATCTTGCCCGTCATGCCGGTCTGGGCGACGGCCTTGGCAAGGGCCGGCGTGAATACGTTGTTCCCGGCAAAGGCGCCAACCACGTCGCCGCGCGATTCAAACAGCGTGACGATTCCGTTCACCGGATCATTCGGGTTGGTGTCGATGCCGGTGTTCTCCGGTCCTGCATCGACTTTGAAGTTCTCCAGCTTGCCCGCATCCTTGAGGCCTTTGACGATCGCGTTGAAAGCCGATGTCACGCGATTGTTCACCTCGATGTTGCCCATCGCAGTCGACGAAGGCAGCACGATCGACCCCTTCTCGATACCTTTATCCGCCAAGCACTTCACGAGTGCCTCGCCGGCAATTGCAGCAGCAGACGCGTCCTGGCCGGTATGGCTGAGCTTACTGCGGTTGAGAATGGTCCCGTCGAAGGAATTTGTGGTGGCAACCGGGATACCTTTCGCCTCGGCGGCTTTGACGATGTCGTTGTAGGCGCCAGCCTGCGGCGTTGTCATGATCAGCCCGTCGATCGTCGGGTCCTGCACGATCTGGTTCAGGATTTCGATCTCGCGGGCGGGGTCATCGGTCGGCGATTCAGAGCCGAGCAGCAGGACCTTGGCGCCGATCAGATTGCCGGCAACCGTCGCGCCGACATAGACGGGGTCGAAGAATCCATTGCCAGCCGTGTGTGTTACAATTGCGAATGTCAGATGGCCGTCTGCCGAATGGAAATCCTTCGTGCCGGCAGCCTCCTTTGCGGCTTCATCGAAATTGTAGCCGCCAACCGCTTTCTCGACGCTGCCCGATTGCGCGAAGGCATACGAGACGCCAAGCGATACCACTGCGGTCGATACCGCGAGCAAAATAATTCGCCTCATGATTGGTCCTCCCTTACCAGGATCGGAAACCATTCGAGCGCACTTATTGAGTTGTTCGAATGCTCCCCTCCCCATATTTTCTAATATTCTAATATGCGGCGCAATCCCCGCGGAAGTAAATGGCGAACTCACCGCATTGGCGAATTTATTCAATCTCGAAGCGAGTCCGGTCACCGGATTGAGAGAAACGGGTGTGAACCCGCCGCTTGCGGACAATTACCGGGGCTCGCGGTATCTGAAGCGACGTCGTCAGGGGTCTCCGGCTCATCGAGCAGGTTCGCAGATTGCAAGAGGCAACCCGTCGGCAGCCCTAATTTGCCATCAGTGTGCTGACAAAGGCTGGACGACCTCTTATGAATTGCGCATGCAAAACGACTTTCTGATAAACGGCCCCGACGACGCCGAGTTTACGGTCCTGCTTGCTCATGGCGCCGGCGGGGCGATGGATTCGCCGTCGATGACGGCTGCGGCCGAGGCTCTGGCAGCCATCGGCCTTCGCGTCGCCAGGTTCGAATTTGCCTATATGGCGGCAAGGCGAACCTCCGAAGGCCGCAAGCCGCCGCCGCGCGCCGACAAGCTCATTGCAGAATATGGTGCCGCAATCGAGCGGCTCGGCGTGCGCAGTCCTTTGATCATCGGCGGAAAATCGATGGGCGGCCGCGTTGCCAGCATGATTGCCGATGATCTTTTCGCCAAAGGCAAGATCGCCGGCCTCATCTGCCTCGGTTATCCGTTCCACCCGCCTGGCAAGCCCGAAGAGCTCCGCACAAAGCATCTCGAAACGCTGATGACGCCGGCGCTGATTGTCCAGGGAACGCGAGACGTGTTCGGCACTCGGCAGGAGGTCCAAAGCTACAAGATGTCCAACAAAATTGAACTCGTTTGGCTTGAAGACGGCGATCATGATCTGACGCCGAGAAAGAAGATATCGGGCTTCTCACTGGCAGATCATCTGGCAAGCATGGCAGAGGCCGTCAAAACCTGGGCGTCTTCGCTGGCACCATAGCCGCGATGTGCTTGAGCGGCAACACACCGTCGCGGGCGTCAGGCGATATACGCATAGCGAATCCACTATACGGAACCCGCAGCAAAGTGGACATTGAATTGTCGAGCCTGGGCATAGCGCATTGATGTCGAGCATTCGGCCGGGCAGGTTTTGGAGGTGAATGCGGCGGTCATGACGGCCGCCAGCATGAGCATCGGCCGCCCATCGACCACCCCTATCTCGATGGGCGGTCCCCCGCAGAACACCCGGTCATAATTTTCCGATGGCCGGCAAAGTGACCCGAGCTGTCATCCGCTCTAGCCTTTTGTAAACCGGCGCGTCTCCGTCGGCATTTCGCCGAAGGTTTCCCGGTAAAGGATGGAGAAGCGCCCCACATGCGTAAATCCCCATTGCCGAGCGATATCGGAGATGGAGACCCCATCCTGACGGCCGAGAAGAAGATCTTTTCGGGCACCCTCCAAACGAAGTTGGCGGAGATAGTTCAAGGGTGTCGTATTCTTGAACTGCTTGAATGCCGCCTGAAGGGCACGGGCGCTGACTCCCGCATCGCGCGCGATCTCATCGACGCTTACCGCAGTTGCAATGTTGGCCATCATATAGTCGATCGCGCGCTTCATCTGTCGCGGCATCGCAGGCGAGACGGGGCGTTCCAGCAAAGCCGAATAGCGATGCGGTACGTTTTCGAGGAGCGCGACCATGATCGTGCGGAAGAAGAATTCCGTGGAACGTGCCGAGATGGTGCCCGCCGGTTCGCTGATCAGACTATCCCACAGCAACTGGGCCATCGCGGCGAGTTTCGCACCCGCACCCGAACGGGCATCGTACTCGGCAAAGAGTTCGATATCGTGAATGACCGGTGAACCGAGAAGTTCGCTCAGTTGGCGGGTAACCGACTGGCGACTGAAAGCTATACCAATATGACTGCGATCGCTATGCAGCCGCAGCAGATTGGCCTTTGACAGGTCGGCGGCCAGAAGCGTGCCAGGCGCGGACGTCAACTGATGCCCGTCTCCGCCCATTTCCATCGCACCCGTTATTGGCACATAAAGCGCGTAGGCGTCCGGCGGCTCCGAGAAATTGACCTCCATGCCCGATTGGCAAAGCCCCGACCAGATGTCGAATTCTCCAACGGAGAAATGGGTGTCTTCCACCGATATCGTACGACTTCGGTCGATCGGGCTAACCCGAACCGGCTTCAAAGTATTGGCATAGTGCTCACGCAATTCGTCAACATCGGCGTCGAAGATGCAAAAACGGGAAGCGTGCAGGTTGCCCGTCATGGCCTAGACTGCTCCGGAACAACGCAGGCCGTCGCGCCGGCTGTATAAGATGAGGCGACGCTTTGATCGAGGCAGCACGGCCGCGCCGTGCAGAGATTCACGAAGAATGCGCCACTCTCCCCGGTTGACAAGTCCTCCTCCGACCTGTGCGGCTTCGCATGCATTAGTATTACTTTATGCACACATTAGTGTCTTCGTAAATGTCTAAGGAATCAACTCATATCCAGAGAACGAACAGAATATCCGCTGCGCGCGTGGGATTGTCGTTTGAGCAGGCCTTGAAGGATGGGGTGAAAGCGCAAGACCCGTACCGCAACGATCATTTGAACGAGAAAAGGCCCGCAAAAACGCGGGCCTTGAACGTCACCTCAGGCACGTGGCTAGGATTGTCAAAATTCTTCCCAGTCCGCCGACACAGCAGCCGCTGCCTGGGTCTTTCCACCGGTGAACGCGGATGAAATTTTGCGAATCATGGCAGCAGGCGCTGAGGGTCTCGGCAGGGAGGCGGGGCCTGCTTGACGCACGGCCACCGACTTTGCACCGTCGAAACGGAACTTTGCCAGCTGAGCTGAAAGCGCTGCTGCTTCAGCTGCCAGTTTTTGGCCGGCGGCCGACGTCTCCTCGACCATAGCAGCGTTCTGCTGGGTCGATTGATCCATCGCATTGACGGCATTGTTGATTTCCCGCAGAGCCGTCGACTGCTCCTTTGCCGATTCAACGATCGAATCGACATGACGGTTGATCTCCTGCACTTCCAGGACGATTTCCGTCAGAGCCTTACCTGTTTCGTCAACGAGCGCCACACCGGAGCGCACCTGTTCGGCGGACGTGTGGATCAATTGCTTGATTTCCTTGGCGGCCCTGGCGGAGCGCTGCGCCAATTCCCGCACTTCCTGTGCCACCACGGCAAAACCCTTGCCTGCCTCGCCCGCACGGGCCGCTTCAACGCCCGCATTGAGCGCCAAGAGATTCGTCTGGAAGGCGATTTCGTCGATGACGCTGATGATGTTGTTGATTTCGCTGGACGAACTTTCGATTTGTCCCATCGCAAGGACGGCGCGCTTGACGACGTCGCCCGACCGCTCGGCATTCTGCCGGGTTTTGGCAACAACCGTGCGCGCTTCTTCAGCGCGTGCGGTCGAGCCATTAACGGTTGCTGTAATCTCGTCCAGCGCGGCTGCTGTTTCTTCGAGGGAGGCAGCCTGCTGCTCCGTGCGGCGAGCAAGGTCATTGGAGGCCGTGCTGATTTCGGCTGCACCAGCGTCGATCGAGAACGCGTTGCCGCCGATTGCCTTCAAGGACGACTGCAGCTTGTCGGCGGAATTGTTGAAATTTATGCGCAGCGTGTCGAGCGCTGGACCGAATGGCCGGACGAGTCGGAAGGCGAGATCGCCGTCGGCCATTGCTTCAAGTGCCTGACCCAATTGCGCAACGGCATCGTTTGTTTCTGTTGCGGCAGCCTCACGCTCCCTGGCGGCGCCTTCGAGCTGCTCGCGTTCTGCAGTGGCGCGTCTCGCGTCGGTTTCGGCCCGGTGCGCAGCCTGTGCACTGAGCGCGTCGCGCACGGCGCCGACGGCGCGCGCAAGATCACCGATCTCGTCGCGGCGTGCATCGAGCTTGGAATCGGCTGCGACCCCCTCTCCGCCAGCCATGTGCTGCAGTGCCGATTGCAACTTTGCGATCGGTCTCGTAATCGAGCGACTTGCGAAAAAGGCCGCGACGATCGCCAATATGATGGCGCCGGCCAGTGAGCCGAACGCCAAAGTCTGGAAACCGCTGGCGGACTGACGAACGTCGCCGCCGACCTTCTGGTTCAGGGTCTCCTGGTAATCGATGAATTTGTTGATTGCGCCGAGCCAGGCGACGAACAGCGGACGGGCCTGTTCGAGCAGGATTTTCTTTGCCTGCGCTCCATCGCCTTTTACCTGCAGGTCGATAATCTGGGTAACGAGAGGATTGGTTTTCGATTGGATGTCGGCAATCTCAGCAAGGATTGTCCTTTCTTCGGCCGAGGCGCCCGCCGGCGAAGACACCATCTCCGCCATTTTTTTCTCGTTGACGGCATAGGCTTCGGCCAGTTTCGCAATCAGTTCCACCGCAGCCTGCCGGTCTGCAGTAGCGTCGACCAGGGTAACATCCCGGATTGCGATAGCCCGGTCGTGCACGCTGCCGCGGTAATTGATGGCAAAGCGCTGCTTGACGCTGTTGACGTCGTTGATCTGGCTAAGATCGCGATTGATGGTGTTGACCTCGGTCACCGAATACTGGGTCAGCGCCAGCATCAGGAGAAGGAGGAAACCGAAGCCGATCCCCAGGCGTGTTCCAATTCGAAAGCGGGTCATTTTCCTCATCAGTATTTCCAGTCTGAATGTGGCATTTGATATATAAGTAAAATTCACTACAAATCTTAAATAACATTGAAGTATCCAGAAAACGAAATTCTGTCCTTCAAACGACCGGTCATAATACAGTCTATGGCGATAGGGCCGTTACAAAATACAACGGCAAGTTATACATTCCGAGCTAGAGGCTCCCGGCGCTCCATCGGAGCTTTCGATAGCGCCATCGTTTTTCTCCGTTTTCTTTGTCTGGCCTACTTTGCCAATTTCTCGGCTGCGGAATCATCTGCAGGAGAATGAAAGACATGGCTATATTTTCGAGTTCAAGGATCCTCGTTGCCGGGGGCGGTTCCGGAATGGGCCTGGCGCTGACGAGACGCTCTCTCGCCGCCGGTGCGGAGGTCGTCATTGCCGGGCGGAACGCAGAAAAACTGAAACGCGTCAGACAGGAACTACACAACCCCGCCGCACTCCGCACGGCCGCAATCGATATAACACAGGAGGATCAGGTCGCCGGCCTGCTGGGAAAGATCGGTCGGCTCGATCACATCGTCAGCACAGCCGCCGACATCGAGGGCGCTTATGAGCTTTTGCCATCGCTTGACCTTAAGACAGCGCAACGGGTCGTCGAAAGCAAGATTTACGGACCGTTGCTCTTGGCAAAATATGGCGCACCTTTGATCCCGGCCGGCGGCTCCATTACCTTTACATCGGGTATCGCAGCCTACAGGCCATCGGCACGCGGGGCAGTTGTGGCCGCCGTCAACGCCGCATTGGAGGGACTGGTGCGCGCCCTTGCGATCGAGCTGGCACCGATCCGTGTCAATGCCGTCTCGCCCGGCTGGGTCGACACCCCCATTTGGGCCCTTGTGGCCGGCGACAAGAAGGACGACACGCTGGGCGCTATGGCAGATAGGCTGCCGGTCGGACGCGTGGGACGTGCGGACGATATCGCCGACGCCATCAGCTTCCTGATAGGCAATACCTTCACGACGGGAACGGTATTGCACGTCGAGGGTGGGCATCGGCTGATCTAGCTGGCCCCGAACGCATCGCTTGCCGCCGCCAGCAGCAACTTCAGCGCTGGCGGTTGCACGCGCCTGCGCCGCCAGATCATTACAAGCAAAGCCGCCTGCGTCGCGTTTGGCCAAGACATCTCGCTGATTTCGCCGCGATCGAGGGCCTCGACGACCGCAAAACGCGGAACCAGAGCCAAGCCTGCACCTTCGGCCACGAGCCGCGAAATTGTAGCGATGCTGTCAACTACGGCGGCAAGGCTCGGTGCGGCAATGCCTGCTTCAGCAAACGCCTTGTCGAACAGATGCCGGTAGACGCACCCGACCTCGGTCACCACGAAGCGTGCCGAAGCAATCGCGTTCATATCGAGTTTCGTTGCTGCGAGTTCCCGTCCAGGAGGCGCAATCAGAACCAATGGCTCCGCGGCAATCGCGCGCTTGGCGAAACGTTCGCCGACGCCCTGCTGATCGAAGCAGAAGGCGACTTCGATCTCGTTTGTTTCGAGCTTTTGCAGTAGGCCACCGCTGCCGGCGACCTTCAACGTGAGATCGATGCCAGGATGATGGCTCTGAAAACCGGACAGCCATCTTGGAAGCTTGACGGAAGCAATCGTCTCCAGCGCACCAATCGTGACCGACCCGGCATTTTGCGCTGTGATGGCTGCCACCGCTGCGCGGGCCTCGTCTGCCAAGTTCAGTATGGCTTCGGCATGGGACCTCAACACCTCGCCTGCTTGCGTCAGCTCCAGACCTGATCTCGATCGGATAAAGAGAGCCGTACCAAGTTCGATTTCCAGGGCTTCGATCTGGTCGCTGACGCTCGATTGTGCGAGGTGAATTTCTGCCGCTGTCCGCGTGAAACTTCGGTACCGGACAACCGCAAGGAATGTCTTGAGTAATCTAGGATGCATCGAGGTCAGCGCGGTAGAATGGTGAGATGAGCGCCGACGCTGTCATGTCGCTTGCATGCCGTCAATGGATTGCAGAACGTTTGCAGTGAGGCAGCGCCAAGATCCCGCCAAAGCCTTAGCGAGGTTTGCACGCACTGATCGCGTAGCGATGCTGGAGGCCTCTGGAAAGGGCCTTGAAATAATTCCAGTGGCGGGCCTGTGCTTTGTGCACTTCCCGCAGGTTTTCGTCGATCCGCACGCGTTCGAAACCGGCGTTCTTCAAAAGTGCGGCGATCTTGTCCGCCCGCGCCCCCTTTGAGAAATAGACCCGCGACAGGATACTGCTATGGATCTCTGCCATACCGGGCCCATGCCCCGGATCAGCTTTCAAAAGTCCGCCACCTTCGAGCAATTTCATCACACGCTTCACCAGCCGCTCGGCAAAACCGGCACTGACGAAATCGCCATCGACGATCAGCAGCGTTCCGCCAGGCTTCAACACACGCATCCATTCCGCAAAGGCTTTTTCGGGATCAACCAGCGTCCATACCAGATGGCGGGTCACGATGACGTCGTAAGTGTCATCCAATTCCGTGGTGTTTTCGACATCAGCCATGCGGAAACTGATCATGCGGCCTCGGCTCTTTGCTTTGGCACGGGCTCGCTCCAGCATCGGCTCGGCCCAATCGAGGCCGGTCACCTCGAAATCGAGATCGTCCATGAGATGGGAAATGACCCCCGTGCCGCTCGCCAGGTCGAGCGCACGCCTGCCCTCTCCCGCCCCAAGATGCTTTACGATCAACCGATGCCAGGCGCTTTTCTCCGCCTCGGTGAAAATCTCATGGCCCGGCGACTGGTCGAAGGACTCGGCCCTGGCCGACCAATAGGCCTTGATCTCGTCACGAAGCCCGTAATTCTCGCCGCCCGCCACTTGCCCGTCCATTACCGTCATGCCAGCCAGTCCCAGTTTGAAATTGTTCTAATAGATATAACTTGACGATTACAATCATAAAATAATAGACGGCATTTCAGTTTTCCACGGAGTGAATTTTAATGCGCATTAGAGCCAAAGCGGCCATTCTTGCAATGGGCCTTGTCGTCACCGCCGTCTGGCCGGCCCTAGCCGACAAGATCACCGTGAAGGACGTGACCGGGCGCGAGGTCGAGGTGAACGCCCCGGTCAAGCATATGATCCTCGGCGAGGGCCGACAGATCTATTTTCTGGCAGCACTGGATAAGGAAGCCCCGTTCGAGCACGTCGTCGGGTGGCGCGACGACCTGCCGAAGGCAGACCCTGAATCCTACGACGCCTACCTTGCCAAGTATCCCGAGATTGCCAAGCTGCCGACCTTTGGTGGCATGAAGGACGGCACCTTCGATATCGAACAGGCCGTCGCGCTGAAGCCCGACGTGATCTTGATGAATATCGACGCGAAAACCGCCACCGAAGAAGCCGGATACATCGAAAAGCTCGGTAAAGTCGGCATTCCGCTCGTCTATGTCGACTTTCGTGAAAAGCCGATGGAGAACACCGAGCCCAGCATGCGCATCATGGGCAAGCTGATGGCCAAGGAAGCGCTCGCGGAAGACTTCATCAAATTCCGCGCCGACAGCATCAAGCGGGTGACCGACGTGCTTCAAAGGGCCAACCCGCCGAAGCCTGTCGTCTTCGTCGAGCGCGCCGGAGGCTATTCGGAGGATTGCTGCATGTCCTTCGGCAACGAAAATTTCGGCAAGATGGTCGAAATTGCCGGCGGTACCAACATGGCCAAGGACATCATTCCCGGCACGTTCGGAACGGTCAATCCCGAGCAGATCATCGCTTCCAATCCGGATCAGATCATCGTCACCGGCGGCAACTGGGACAAATATGTGCCCGGCGGTGCCTGGGTTGGCGTCGGCTATGGCGCAGATCTGAAGGAAGCCCACCGCAAACTCGAAGCCCTGACCAAGCGTCCGGCCTTCACTGGCGTCAAGGCGGTGGCCGATCATAACGTTCATGCCATCTGGCACCAGTTCTACAACAACCCCTACCAGTTCGTCGCCATCCAGGAGATCGCCAAGTGGCTCCATCCGGAACTGTTTGCCGATCTCGATCCCGAGGCGACCTTCAAGGAATTGCATGCCCGCTTCCTGCCGCTCGACTACAAGCCGGGATATTTCGTCTCCCTGAAGGACGAATAAACATGACCAGGCCGACGGCGCAGAAGCGGTCCGTCGGCCCGAACATTTCTGTCACCGGCGCGCGAATTGCGCGTCGATAAGGAGCCTCTCATGCGGTTTTCTGCCATTCGACACATCGCCGCCATTCTGCTTGGCCTGGTTGCGGTACCCGCAACAGCCGCCGAGATCACCGATGTTGCGGGCCGCACGCTCAAGATCGACCTGCCGGCAAAACGCGTCATCGTTGGCGAGGCACGGCAGATCCACGTCATCGCTGCCCTTAAGGGTGACAAGACTTTCGATCAGATTGTTGGTTGGCGCGATGATCTGATCAAGAAGGATCCGGACAGTTACACAGCCTATGTCGAGGCATTTCCGCAGATTGCCGACCTGCCACGTTTCGGTTACCTGCCCCAAGGTGAGTTCAGCCTCGAAGCGGCAATTGCGCTCTCGCCCGATGTCATCACCCTCAATCTGGAAGCGCAAAAGTCCGCCACCGACAGCGGCTTTGAGGAAAAGGCGGCCGCCGCCGGGATAAAGATCGTCTATCTCGATTTTCGCCTCGATCCGGTTCGCAACACCGAGGCGTCGATCGAACTGCTCGGTCGCCTTTTCGGCGCCGAAGACCGAGCCCAGGAATTTATTGCCTATCGGCGCGCGCAAATCGCCCGCGTGACCGACAGGCTCGCAAAGGTCAAGGACCTGAAACGCCCGAACGTCTTTGTCGAGCGGGCGCCCGGTATTTCCGGGGAAAACAACTGCTGCCGCACCTTCGGGCCGGTCAATTTCGGGGCCATGGTGGAAGACGCCGGTGGCCATAATATCGCATCAGACGTCATTGCCACCACCTTCGGCGATCTCAACCCCGAACAGCTTGTCGTGTCCGATCCCGAACATGTGATTGTCACCGGCTCGAACTGGGCAGCCGAATCCGACATCAACCAGTTCGTGCCCGTGGGCCGCGGTGCGGATATGTCGCTTGCCCGCGACAGGCTCGCAAAACTGATGACGCGCACACCCTTTCCGGCGCTAAAGGCTGTTAGGAGTGGACGAGTTCACGCCGTATGGCATCAGTTTTATGGTGCGCCATACGAGTTCTATCCGATCCAGCAATTTGCCAAATGGCTTCATCCCGAGCTGTTTGCTGATCTCGATCCGGATCAAACATTCAAGGAATTCCATGAGAGTTTTCTTCCCGTGACCTTCAAGCCTGGCTATTTCGTATCGCTGGAACGGGGATCAAACTGATGGCTGAGGCAACCCAGACACTCGTTGCGCCGGCCGGACGCGTGCGATATCGCGCTCTGGCAACGCGCAGAATCCTGATCCTTGCCGGGTTGGTTGGCGCACTGTGCCTCAGTGTCGCGGCCGACATGGCACTTGGCCCGGCACGCTACAGCCTGACGGAGGTTGTCTCGGCGATCTTCGGCCCCGGTGAAGTTGCAAACCAGCTGAGGGTCGTCATCTGGGATATCCGCATGCCGATCGCGCTGATGGCGATCACAGTCGGCGCGTCGCTTTCGGTCGCCGGCGCCCAGATGCAGACGATCCTCTCCAATCCATTGGCGAGCCCTTTTACGCTTGGCATTTCGGCGGCCGCCAGCTTCGGCGCAGCACTCGCACTCGTTGGCGGCGTCGCCCTGTTTCCCGGCGCCATCGAATACGTGGTGCCGCTGAACGCCTTTATCATGGCGATGGTCGCGGCGCTCTTCATCCACTTCGCCTCCACGATGCGCGGTGTCAGCGTCGAAACCATCGTGCTGCTCGGCATCGCCCTGGTCTTCACCTTCAACGCAGCCCTCTCCCTCCTCGAGTATCTGGCTTCCGAACAGGCGCTCGCAGCGGTTGTCTTTTGGACCATGGGCAGCCTGACGAAGGCCACCTGGGCCAAGGTCTATTTCACCGGGGCGGTGCTTGTCGTCACCGTGCCGCTGTTCATGAAGGATGCCTGGGCGCTGACTGCTCTTCGCCTCGGTGACGACAAGGCTGCCAGCATGGGCGTCAATGTTCGCCGCCTGCGGCTGCAGACGATGATGATCGTGAGCCTGCTTGCAGCAATCCCCGTCTCCTTCGTCGGCACCATCGGCTTCGTCGGGCTTGTCGGACCCCATATTGCCCGCATGCTGGTCGGCGAGGACCAGCGCTTCTTCCTTCCTGGAGCCGTCATCTGCGGCGCGCTTCTGTTGTCGACGACATCGGTCGTCAGCAAGATGCTCATTCCAGGCGCCATCCTTCCGATCGGCGTGATCACCGCGCTCGTCGGCGTTCCCTTCTTCTTCGTTCTCATATTCAGCAATCGGAGGCGCGCATGGTAGGTCTTGCGCTTCAGGACGTTGGGGCCGCGTACGGCCGCAGGACGGTGCTTTCCTGCGTTAGCACCGACATGCTCCAGAGCGGCAGTGTAACGGCGGTGATCGGCCCCAACGCGGCAGGCAAGTCGACATTGTTCAAACGCATCGCGTCATTGATCTCCGGGCCGGGGCTCGTTGAACTGTCCGGCACGGAGCGCGGCCCGAGAACGATCTGCTACATGCCGCAGGATACCGGCGCCAACGCCGTTTTGACGGTCTACGAATCGATCCTGCTGTCTGCCAAACAGGGCAGCGGCTGGCGCGTTCACGACGATGAGCTCGCCGAAATCGACGCCATTTTGAAGGCACTGCGGATTGAGGATCTCGCATTTCGAGAGCTCGGGGAACTGTCCGGCGGGCAGCGGCAGCTGGTATCGCTGGCTCAGGCGCTCGTGCGCCGACCCGAGGTCCTCCTCATGGACGAGCCGACTTCGGCGCTCGATCTGCATCGCCAGGTGGATGTCCTTACTTTCATTTCCGACTTGGCAGTGCGCAAGGGCATGATCGTTCTGGTCGCGCTTCACGACCTCAACCACGCTCTTCGCTACTGTCAGAATACGATCGTCATTGCCGACGGTTCTATGGCGATCAGTGGCGATACATCGGCGGTCATCACCCCCGAAATGCTCCGCGACATCTATAAAGTCGCAGCCCGCATCGAGACCTGCTCGCAGGGACGCGCCCTGGTCATCGTCGATAACGCCATATAAGCCGCGAAGCTGCACCAATGCAGCATTCAAAGGGGAAAGGCGGCGCGTGCCGAGGCCCCATGGCCGCGCCGCCCCGGTCGATGCGCCGGTTGAATTAAAGAGCATTCGGGAATGTCAATTCCCACTCTTTCCTTTGTCCGGCCATCCGTTAGTTAAACGCCTGTTGTCCAAAGCATTTCATCCACAGGAGTAGGGATAAATGGGTGCGTCAGTGATAATCGGAATCTTGATCACATTTCTCGTAATCATTCTCGTCTTATACTTGGTTCAGCGGCTGCCGATCGATGCCCGCATGCGCCAGATCGTGCAGATTATCGTGATAATCATCGGCATCGTTTCGCTCTTGAAGTATCTGGCCGTTTGGTAATATCAGGCGGATTTCGACTGGCCGACGACACAAGGCGTCGACCCTTTGTGGCGAAGACTGCCCGCCGCTTTAGAGCAACGCGCACTCATGATCCGGTCGATGCCGGCTTATCGTCCGTTGGTATTCCTGCGAACCTTATCGCTTTTCGCTTTCACTGATGACGTCTTAGCGTCATAGGCCTGTCCGAAATTGGTACCGCCCAGATGCCCGCCGGCGCTGGTGTTGGCGACTTGGCGCTTGGCCCGCTGAAGAAGCTGATCTGCATTGGTTTTCTTCATTTCGTAGCTCCAATAATTGGAAATTGAAAAAGCCGGGCAAAACCCGACCTCGATTCGTCGTGACGGACCAGTGCCGGTACATCCGTGGTCAATGGCCGATCTGGTTGGATGACTTACGCAGCGAGGAGATTCTCGGCGGCGTTCTTTCCGCTTTTATTGTCGCGCACGATGTCAAAGGTGACCTTCTGGCCTTCCCTTAAATCAGACATGCCGGAGCGCTCTACTGCAGAGATGTGAACGAAAACGTCCGTTGAGCCATCGCTTGGCTGAATGAAGCCGAAGCCTTTGGCCGAATTGAAAAATTTAACAGTTCCGCTGTTCATGACGATTTCCTTTCAATCGCACAGGATTGGTCGCTCGGCTGCAATGCCGACGACGGATGATCGATTTTGAGAGGAAAGACCGCCTTGAGCGCAAAGGGCGCCAAAACAAAGCTTAACAGGCAAGCTCGATGACCGCTTTTAGGCGACAACTGTGTTTAGAAAAAGGCTGGATCGCACTACCTAGGCTAGCATGCGCTCCTAAAATGAAAGAGGTCCGCCGCTTGCCAGGCAACGGACCCAAATTTCGCGTACTAAAGGATGAATGGGCTCGCTACACATTACCTTCGCGACACAATGCCGTCGGCTTTGCGCCGACGACTGCCAATTATGCACTTATTGCAAGTTTCGGCGATGATGCTGTTGAACGTGCGGCGACCGTGCCTGCCAGTGTGGGCATGCCAGCCTCCAGGCAGGCTGCGATAAATGCTTCGCGGGCCACCTCTGCGGGGACGAACCGGCACAGTGCTCCCCGGCACTGGTTGACGGCTCGATGGTAGCGCTCACCTCGCCGCTCGGGCCACTCGTTCTCAAGAAATTCAATGGTCTCAAAGGCTGAGGTAAATGTCCGCTCAAGTCCGCACTCCAAGCGGACCGTTACCGGAACCCGCCAAGGCACCTCACTGACAAGCATGGTGTTCTTCTCCTCTCTAGATGCCGCTGTTTCACCCCAGAAAATATTGGTTTTGAAAGGTTTTCGTGCAAGAGGTAACGGCCTAAACCAATCGGATGAGGTCCTGCAGCGATTGCGATCAGGACGCATTCATTTTGAGAATACCGAACCGGCGCTATTGATATGGGCGCAGCTCGAGACCGGGCCGATCTTAGGCAAACTCAGAACCGTCCTTTCCTAGTGCCGGCACGCCGACGGCGGCGGTAAGTACAACGAGTACCGCCCATCCTGCCGGTTTCTGTCCAGTAGGATGGGCTTAGAAAGCTGGTTCGAGCCCTAGGTGACGACGTCCGTTCTCCCGATCTTCATCTTGATTGATCAAAATCGCTCAGTGTGATAACGAATATCCTCATGATCAGGGCGACCAGCGGCTCAAATCGCCATGCGTGAAATCAATCACATCACCGGCAAACAGCTGGCAGCCGCGCGCGTGTTGGCGGGTCTTGATCAAAGCCAACTTGCCAAGGACGCCAATATTTCTGCTCCCACCTTGTGCCGCATGGAAGCATGTGAGGGGCAGGTCAAGGGTATGGCTAACAACGTCGTCGCCGTCGTTCGCGCCCTCGAAGCGGCCGGCATTGCCTTCCTCGACGGCGACTATGCAGGCTCCGGCGGCCCAGGCGTTCGCCTTCTGGCACCTGCGCGCGGGTCGATCGACGTCGATGAGAAACAGGTGATTCAGTACCGCGACGTTTTCGAAAACGATGCGCCACCTGGCGCAGGCGGCTGATATGGAAGAGCATGTCGGAAATCGCCGCGACGAGCCGCTTACGTCTGAAGATCTGACCGTCTGCAACAACGTCCTTGACGAGCTGTGTGCTCAGATGGATATCACCGACGATGAAACGGTCACACATCTGGCGTCGATCATCATAGAATTATATCGCCAAGGCGTGCACGAACCGGAGCAATTGAAGCTCTTGGCCGGCGCGACGCGTGATGGCCCCGACCCGTGACGGACGGCGTTGATCATCGGTGGCCAGCAGCAGACGCTTGGTTACTTGACGCCCAGAGATCGCGAATGGCGATGTCTTTCTAGGGCGTCAAAAGAGAAAGCGGCAATCTCCAACGCGGTGCCACCATCGAGTGCAAGGTCAGACAGAATTTCACCGACGACGCTCGTGAATTTGAAACCATGCCCGGAACAGGGCGATGCAACGACAATGTTTGGCTGTCCAGGCAAAAGGTCGAAGAGGAAGTCCTCGCTCGGCAACATCGTATAGCGGCAGGAGGCCGCGCGAACACGAAGCCCGGCAGCCGCGGGCAGACGTCTGGACGCAAAACCGTCGAGCAGTGCGGTATCCTGGTCGTTGATCGGCGGATTGGGTTCGTTGGGGTCGATCGGCTCGCGGAAATGCGCGTGGCGGCCAAGCTTGATGCCGTCGGTGCCGATCGCGGGGAAGCCAAAATAAGAACCTTCCGCACCTTCATCGCGAAGGAAACATGGCATGCGTTGCGGCTCTGCTACAAAGCCGTCCTTTGGCTGATACCACGCCACGACCTGACGGATCGGGGTCGCGTGTGATTTCAGGTGCGGAACGAGTTCCGCAATCCAGGATCCCGTCGCGATGACGACCTTTTTGGCGTGGTAGCGGCCACTCGCTGAAGAGATAGTGACACCGCTGTCACCCGGATCGAGCGCCATAACCTTCTCGCCAAAATGGAGCATCGCTCCGCTTTCGGCCGCAAGTTTGATGTAGCCCATGATGGCAGCTTCCGGGCGCAGATATCCGCCTTGCGGGTCGAGGATCGCAACCTCATCGTCATCGAGCTGAAAAGCAGGAAAGCGGCGCGCCATTTCCGCCGCGTCGAGCTCTTCATGGGCAAGGCCGTGTAGCCTGCACGAAGTGCGCGTGCCGCTGACAATCTTGCTGTCTGGCAGACCGATCTGCAACACGCCGGTGATGGTCAGGATATCGGCCCTTAGACTGGTTTCGAGCGCACGCCAGTTGCGATAGGCACGTTGAAGAAGCGGCACATAGGACGGGTCCTCGAAATAGCCGAGCCGAATCAACCGGCTGTCTCCATGCGACGAGCTCATCGCATGCGCGGGAAAATAAGCGTCGATACCAATCGCTTTGACGCCGCGGGCGGCGAGAAATGCAAGTGCTGCGCTTCCCATGGCCCCAAGGCCGATCACAGCGACGTCGAATCGAGCGATCATGGCAACCCTTTCAAATATCCGCCGGCGGCGAGCGATCCCGAATTAGAGTTCGCAGCGTCTCCATGTCCGCGGCAAGGGGGCGGTCATCGGCATAGTGCCGCACATGTGCACGCACGATAATATGGATTTCTTCCGTTCCTTTCGCCCTCAGCGCCGTCGCCTCTAGAAAATCATGGGCCTGGGCTGCAGCCATCAATTCGATCGCCAGGATGTATTCAGCGTTGTCGATGACGGAAAGCAGCTTGTTTGCAGCAGCTGTCGGATGCGCGAGGAAATCCTCCTGCAGCCCCGATGTCAGGCCGCCATCCATCGAGGCCGGAGCAGCAAGACGGCGGTTCTCGTTACTGAGCGCCGCAGCCGTATACTGGGCGATCATGAAGCCGGAATTGCTGCCGGCATCACTGGCAAGGAAAGGCGGAAGACCGCTTACCAGCGGATTGACAAGACGATCAATTCGCCGCTCGCTCATTGCGCCGATCTGAGCGATTGCGATTGCAAGGCTGTCGGCCGCCTGCGCGAGTGCCGGAGCAACGGCATGCGCCTCGGACGAGACGATCGGATTGTCCGGCGTGCCCGAGATCGCCGGGTTGTCGGTGACGGACGCAAGCTCCCGGTCGACAGTCTCGGCTGACTGCTCGAACACATCGCGCGCGCCGCCATGTGCATGCGGTATCGCACGCAAGCTGAGTGCATCCTGCGTACGTCTTGCAAGGGCGGCCGCAACAAGCCCGCTGCCCGAAAGCCGATTGCGGATGGACGCACCGACCGTCGCGATACCCCTCGAAGGGCGAAGCGCAAGCACCGCTTCGTCAAACGCAGCCAGCTGGCAGCCGGCCGCTTCCAGGGTAAGAGCGGCGATTGCATCGGCCCAATCGAGCAGGCGGGCGGCGCGTGCGAGAGCGATGCTTGAAAGACCGGTTGCGCAAGCCGTGCCATTGACCAGGCTCAACCCTTCTTTCGCCTTGAGCACGAGTGGCGCAAGCCCGATCGCCGTCAAGGCGTCGCGCCCGTGCATCGGACGACCGGAAACGCGCGCAGATCCCTCCCCAATCAAGACGAGCGCACTGTGGGCATTATGGGTGAGATAGCCGGCTGAGCCTTTCGACGGCACATCGGGAATGCAATCCCTCTCGAGAAAGGCAGCCAGGTTGCTGACGATTTCCGGCCGCACGCCTGAATGGCCGTGGGCAAAATTGGCGATCTGCGCGGCAATAATCGCCCGCACCTCGCGTGGTGCCAAGAGCGGGCCGACGCCGCATGCGTGACTGAGTACGATATTGCGCGAAAGTTGTCCTTGCGATCTACGATCAACAACCGTGTCCGACAGGGCGCCGACGCCGGTATTTATACCGTAGGCTCGCACCCCGCTTTCGACGATGCGCCCGACGATACGGGCGGCGTGGGCGATCCGTTCCTCTGCAGCCGGAGACAGTGCAAGTGCTTCGCCTTCGCCGACCTGAGCAATGTCGCGCCAGCCGAGCCTGTCCCCGATCGTGACGGTCATTGTCCGCTTCCGAAATGACCGATGAACTGGCGGAAGGCTGGCGATGCGCCGCCGCCGAACATGTCGTCCGGCGCGCCACTGCTTTCCACAAGACCTTCGCGCATGAAGATGACGCGATTGGAAACGTTGCGGGCAAAACTCATTTCATGGGTAACGACGAGCATGGTCATGCCCTCTTCGGCCAGCGCACGCATGACGCGCAGTACCTCACCCACGAGTTCTGGATCAAGTGCGGAGGTCGGCTCGTCGAAGAGCATCACCTTTGGCTTCATCGCAAGCGCGCGCGCGATCGCCGCGCGCTGTTGCTGGCCGCCGGAAAGATGCGCCGGATAGGCATGACGCTTGTCAGCGATGCCGACTTTTTCGAGCAGCGCTTCGGCCTCGGAAATGCATTCTGCACGCGGTCGCTTGAGGACATGCACGGGGCCCTCGATCACATTCTGCAGAATGGTCATATGTGACCACAGGTTGAACTGCTGAAAAACCATGCCGAGTTCGGAGCGGATATGATCGACCTGCTTCTGGCTCGCAGGCCTGCTTCTTCCGTTCCTGTGCACCATCTGGATCTCTTCGCCATCGACCCAGATCTCACCACTCGTCGCCGTCTCGAGAAGGTTGATGCAACGCAGGAACGTCGATTTGCCGGAGCCCGAGGCACCGAGCAGCGAAATCACATCGCCATCTTCTGCGTCGAGGGAAATTCCGCGCAACACCTCGTGAGTGCCGAAGCTCTTGCGGATGTTGCGGACCGAAAGTCGGGTTAGACCGGGCATGTAGGCTCCAATCGGGTTCAGTCTGATCCTACGCCTTCAGCACCGCCGGAACGGCGCGGCGATGTCGGGATAGCGAATATTCAAGCAGGGTCATGCCCTGAAGGATGATGAAGTTCAAAACAAGATAGATGAGGGCAGCACAGAGGAAGACCTCCATCGTGCGATAGGTCTGCGAGATCAAACGCTGGGCGACACCTGTGACCTCCCATACTGTGACGAGGCTTGCGAGAGCCGTCGACTTCATCATCAGGACGATCTCGGTCGAATAAGCAGGCAGGGCGTGCCGGAAAGCGATGGGCGCAAGGATGCGGCGCACAAGCAGCAAGCCCGACATGCCGATCGATCGGGCGGCCTCGATCTCCCTTGGAGAGATTGCACGAATGCCGCCGCGAAAGATTTCAGCCGTATAGCCGGCGGTGCAGAGCGCCAGCGACAGGACGGCACAGACGAAAGGCTCGCGCAGGAACGGCCAGAGGAAGGAATAGCGGATGAAACCGAATTGCCCGAGGCCGTAAAAGACGAGAAACATCTGGATCAGCAGCGGTGAGCCGCGGAAGATAAAGACGTAGCCCTTGGCAATCCCCGACAGCACCGGATTGCCGCCAACGCGCATCCAGACGATCAAGAGCGCCAGGAGGAGGCCGAAGACGATCGACGCGGAAAACAGCGCCAGCGTCATCGGCACGGCCTTCAAAAGCGTTATCATGGTCTGCGACAGGAAGGTGAAATCCATGGTCGTTCCTCAGGCCTGGCCCATCGCAGCTGCCGGCATGCTCCGGTTTGTCCGCCGCTCGGCACCGTTGAAGAGACGATCGGAAAGGCTCGTCAGGATCAGATAGAGCGCGCCACCGACGATGAAGAAGAGGAAATATTGCCGGGTAGAGCCGGCCGCGACTTGGCTGGTCCGCATCAATTCGGCAAGACCCGTCACCGAAACCAGCGCCGAGTCCTTGAGGCTCAATTGCCAGACATTGCCGAGACCGGGAATGGCAAAGCGCAGGACCTGTGGCATGACAATGCGGCGGAAGCGCAAGCCACGGTGCATGCCGATTGCGGATGCCGCCTCAAGTTCACCCTTGGAAATCGCAAGGTAGGCGCCCCGGAAGACCTCCGCCTGATATGCGCCTGAAATGATACCGACCGCCAGCGCACCGGCCGCAAAGGAAGGCAGTCCGAGAAACCCCTCATAACCCATGGCCGTGCCGATCGCCGTCATCGCGGATGATCCGCCGAAATAGATCAGATAGATGATCAGCAGTTCCGGAACGCCGCGAAAAACGGTGGTGTAGAGACTGCCGATGGCAGAAAGCAGCCAATTGCCCGATAGCTTGGCGCCGGCGACGATCGTTCCGAGCAGCGCCCCGATTGCGAGCGCCGTCGCCGTGACGGCGAGAGTTGTCGCCGCACCGAGCAGCAGCAGTGCCCCCCACCCTGTCGAGCCGAAGCCAATCAGTTCCAGTGTCGCCATATCCGTTCCCCGCGCTGCCCTTAAAGGGCTGTCAGAATAACATGCGGTCCCCGTCATGAAAGCGGGGACCGGAAGTCTCGACCGGAACCGGCGCCTACTGTTGCGGGCTGACGTCGACCTTGAACCACTTCATCGAGAGATTTTTGACGGTGCCATCGGCAAGGGCCGACTTGATGGCCTCGTTGAACTTGTCGCGCAGGTCCGTATCTGCCTTGCGCAGCCCAAGACCTTCGCCCTCGCCCCAGATGGAGCCGGCGATTTCGGGACCGGTAAAGGCAAGCGCACCGTTTGCAGCTTGGAACGCGTTATTGAAATAGACCGCATCGTCGAAGCCGAGATCGATACGGCCGCTCTGCAGGTCAAGGTCGCGGTCTGCACCGGTCTTGTATTCGCGAATCTCGGCGATGCTGCCGAAGTTGTCGTACACGAATTTGGCGTAGACAGTCGCCGCCTGAATGCCGATCGTCTTGTCCTTGAAGGCTTCCTTGAGGCTTTCGATTTCCTTCACTCCGGTCTGGCCGGGGGTCATCTTGATGGTCGAGCCTGTGCCTGCGGCGTTGGCAAGCGGACTATCCTTGGCTGTCGCAAAGGCGGCAGGGGTCGCGGCATAGGGAACCGTAAAGTCGATGATTTTCTTGCGTTCCTCGGTGATCGACAAGGCGTCCATGATGACGTCGAACTTGCCGGCGTTGAGCGCTGGAATCATTCCGTCCCAGTCGGAGGCGACGAGCCTGCAGTCGATCTTGGCACGTTCGCAAAGAATCTTGGCGAGTTCGGGTTCGAAACCGCCAAGCGAGCCGTCGGCATTCGTCAGGTTCCACGGCGCGTAGGCGCCTTCGAGCGTTATCGTCGCGGTCTTCCAATCCTTGGCGGCTAGCGGGGCGGCGAAGGCTGCGAGCGTAAACCCAGTGGAAAGAAAAAGCGTCTTGAATCTCATATCATCAATCTCCTCTGAAGTTGTCATTGACCTTGTGGCTGCATGAACCGGTCTGCGCCGGCTTGCCTGTCGTCATCGATTTTACTCGAATGCTCGATCAGGAGGTTGTATAGGGTACCATAAGAGAGAATTCATGATATGCAAGAGAAAAGTCTGTTTGTAGGGCAGATTCCATCGATGCAAAAGGAATGTGCAATGAAGCGTCCGGGCGAGATGAAGCGCGAGTTTTCGGGACATGACACCGCGCCGCTATATGCCGGCGTCAAACAGATGATCCTCGATCGCATTCACAGCGGCGAATGGCCGCCGAAGCATCGCGTGCCTTCCGAGAACGAACTGGTCGTCGAGCTCGGCGTCAGCAAGATGACCGCCAATCGAGCGTTGCGCGAGCTTGCCAGCGAGGGTGAGCTGGTGCGCATCCAGGGTGTCGGCTCGTTTGTTGCGGAGCGCAAAGGCTATTCCGCTCTTTTTGAAGTGCGCAATATTGCTGAAGAGATTGCCGAGCGCGGAAACGCGCATGAGGCGGAGGTCATTGTTCTTGCAAGAGAAACTGCCTCCCCGGACGTGGCTGATGCGCTGGAGCTCGAAATCGGCGGCTCCGTCTTCCACTCGCTCATCGTTCACAGTGAAAACGGCGTTCCGGTGCAAATCGAAGACCGCTTCGTTAATCCGTCGGCAGCGCCGAGTTACCTGGAGCAAGACTTCTCTTCGTTGACTCCGAATGCCTATCTCACAGCCGCAGCGCCATTGAGTGGATCCGAGCACGTCGTCGAGGCGGCAATGCCGAGAAGCTGGGAATGCAAGCTGTTGATGATCTTGAAAACGGAACCCTGTCTTGCAATCCGGCGACGGACCTGGTCGGGCAAGAAGGTTGTCTCGACTGCCAGACTTGTCTATCCGGGGCACCGCTATCGGCTGGAGGCGCGCAGCGGCAGGATGTTTGACGAATAAAGATCTGAGTTCCATATGGAAGCTAACGGCGACAGCTTTGAGCTGAACGGCTCACAGCGTTTCCTCCTTTGGTGTCAGCCTCAGATGATGTGTCTGCGAAGGCATAGGTGACGGCGGGTGATATCGTCGAATTTGCTGATAGGCGGGAGGCGGCCTCGAAAACCGATCCGCCCTTCGGGAAATTATTTCTGCACGTAACGTCACCGCCACTGGCAGCACTGGCCTGTGCAGAATGTGGTTTTCGCGCCATATAAAGGTCTCGAACATCGGCAACAGATAGGTCCTAATTGAAATCGGGCTGCTTTGCGTGTAGCTCATTGGGAATGGGCAAGATGTACCGAATCACAATGAGCAGGCTGCTCGTGATGATGCGGCTGGTGATCATCGTATCGCTGGCGGGGTACTCGCTGTCGAACGCCAACGCGGCGATGCATGGCTCCTCGTTCCCCGAGCTGGAAGTCGTTGCCTCGGATCCGATGCTGTCCCACGAGGGCCACGACATGGCGGACATGGCCCATCATGACCACTCGCATGGCGACGTATCCCATGGTGGCGATGACGCGTCGAAGCTGGTCAAGCAGGAATGCTGCAGCGATTTCTGCGGCGGCTTTGGCATAATTTCCGAAGGCCCCGATGTCGGCGGACCCGTCGTGACCTCGATCCGGCAGTACGTCGACGACCGGACGACCCTTGGCGAACTGCCGACCCTCGACCGTCCCCCGAATATCTGAATAGAGACGCGCCCGCTTGATCGGGTCCAGCCGGACACCTGCCTTCGTGTGGCGGGTGGCCCCCGTAGGCCATCTCTTATTCGGAAATTTCATAATGAAACCCTTGCTTTTCGTGGTGGGGCTGCCGCTTGTTATCGGCGGTTGCGCATCCACGCTTCCTCCCGACGTGGTGGCGTCCTCCGCCGCGGTCGAACAGCCGTCCGCGCGCCCGCTCGCATACCGGTCGCCGATCTCGGGCTACGTCGCCAGGCAGCCCGTCGACCCCAAGCCGTGGCGCAGACAGAACGATCTGCAGTCTCCAGCAAATGGAGACGCCTCATGATCGACCCTGGAAGAACGATGGTAGCGCTGGTATTCCCGCTGGTGCTGAGCGGCTGCGTCACAGGCGCCGAATACTCCAGCAAGGAAGCGGGCTTCACCTCCGTTTTCAACAAGACCGCCGCTGTCACGACGAAGGATACCGTCTGGATCCAGAACCAGAACCAGGCCCGGTCGGCCGCCGCGCAGGTCAGGAACCTGCTCGCTCGAAAGAAGGCCCTTGACGTCGAGACGGCTGTTCAGATCGCCCTGCTCAACAACAGGGGCCTCCAGGCGGCGTACGCCGATCTTGGCGACAGTGCTGCCGACGCCTGGCAGTCGACGATGTTTATCAACCCGACCGTCTCCATCGGCACGACGGGCATGGGGACGCCGGAACTGGAGGCGTTCAAGACTGTCGAGGGGATGATCACGACGAATATCCTGGCGCTGGCGACAAGGAACAGGGACATGGCGATCGCCGACACCCGCTTCCGCCAGGCGCAGTTGAACGCGGCAGTGAAGACACTTCAGCTGGCTGCCGACACGCGCCGTGCCTGGATCGGCGCGGTGGCAGCCTGGGAGAACGTCGGGCAGCTCCAGCGTGCCCAAGCGGCGGCGGACGCCGCTTCGGAGCTCGCGGAGAAGCTGGGCGAGACCGGTGCGATGACCAAGGGCGCCCAGGCGCGCGAACATGTATTCGTCGCCGAACTCGCCGGAGAGACCGCGAAGGCCCGCCTGGCGGCACGTCTCGCCAAGGAGGAGCTGACGCGGCTGATGGGCCTGTGGGGCGCCGACCTGGACTACCAGGTTCCGAACAGCCTGCCTCCCCTTCCAAAGTTGGCCGTCAGGCGCGACACGATCGAGGCCGAAGCACTTCGAAATCGGATCGATCTCCAGGTGGCTAAGCTCGAACTCGAAGCCACTGCCAGGTCCTATGGTCTGACCGAAGCGACCCGCTATGTCACCGACCTCGAAATCCTGACCGGTTTCGAAACGGAACGGGAAATCGAGGACGACGAGAAGACGACGAGAACGACTGCTCAGGTCGAGCTCGAGTTCGCGATCCCGATCTTCGACACCGGCAAGGCCCGGATGCGCAAGGCCGAGGTGGCATACATGCGGGCGGCGAACCTGCTGGCGGAGAAAGCCGTCAACGTCCGGTCGGAGGCGAGATCCGCTTACGAGGCCTACCGCTCGAACTACGACATCGCGCGGCACTACCGCAACAGCGTCGTGCCGCTGCGCACCAAGGTCGAGGAGGAATCCCTGCTGACCTACAACGGCATGATCTCGAACACCTTCGAGCTGCTGACTGACACCCGCGACAAGATCAACTCCGTCCTGCTCTCCGTCAACGCGAAGCGAGACTTCTGGCTGGCCGACGCCAACCTCGCGCCTGCGATCTACGGTGGCGGCGCGACGAACGCGTCGGCAGAGACCGAGGTCGCCGCTGCTTCCGAAAGCAGCGGTGGCGGCCATTGAGAAAGGAACCCACCATGTTCAACAGACGACAACTGTTCGGTGCGAGTGCGGCGCTGCTGGCGGCGGGAGCCTGGACGAAGACGTCGGCGATGGGCCTGCCGGACGCCCCGACAATGGACTCGGCAGACATGCAGCCACCGCTCCACCCGACCTCGGGTCCAGACTACCAGCCGGTCGTTACCCTCAACGGCTGGACCCTGCCCCACCGGATGAACAACGGCGTCAAGGAGTTCCACCTCGTTGCCGAACCGGTCGAACGCGAGATGGCCGACGGTATGACGGCCTATCTTTGGGGCTATAACGGCCAATCTCCGGGGCCGACGATCGAGGCGGTCGAAGGCGACCGAGTCCGAATCTTCGTCACCAACAAGCTTCCGGAGCACACGACCATCCACTGGCATGGCATGCTCGTGCCGTCGGGCATGGACGGCGTCGGTGGCCTGACGCAGCCGCACATTCCGGTCGGAAAGACCTACGTCTACGAGTTCGACCTCGTGAAGTCCGGCACCTTCATGTACCACCCGCACTCCGACGAGATGGTGCAGATGGCCATGGGCATGATGGGCTTCTTCGTCGTCCATCCCAAGGATCCCAAATTCATGCGTGTTGACCGGGACTTCGTCTTCCTGCTCAACGCCTACGACATCGATCCAGGATCCTACGTGCCGCGGATCATGGAGATGACCGATTTCAACATGTGGTGCTGGAACAGCCGCGTATTCCCCGACATCAGCCCGCTGGTCGTCTCCAAGAACGACAAGGTGCGCGTCCGCGTCGGCAATCTAACCATGACAAACCATCCGATCCACATGCATGGCTACGATTTCGAGGTGACGTGCACCGACGGCGGCTGGGTCCGGCCCGAAGCGCGCTGGCCTGAGGTGAGCATCGACATCCCGGTCGGTGCGATGCGCGCCTACGAGTTCGACGCCAAGTACCTCGGCGACTGGGCGATCCACTGCCACAAGTCGCATCACACGATGAACGCGATGGGACATGACATCCCGACCTTCATCGGGGCGGACAAGTCGAAGGTCGCCGACAAGATCAAGAAGCTGCAGCCGGAATACATGCCCATGGGTACGAAGGGCATGGCTGATATGGGCGAAATGGAAATGCCCATCCCCGAGAACACCGTGCCGATGATGACCGGCTGGGGGCCGCATGGCCCCATCGAGATGGGCGGCATGTTCTCGGTCGTGAAGGTCCGCGAGGGCATCTCGGCGGACGATTACTCCGATCCGGGCTGGTACGAAAACCCGCCCGGAACGCAGGCTTGGGAGTGGACCGGCGAGCTGCCGGACGCGACCAAGGCCAAAGACTCGAAAACGCAAATCACGCCCAGGCCGACAAAAGGCTGAGGCTCAATCTTTCACATCAAAAAGGATTTACCCATGAAGAACTATGTATTGGCACTGGCGCTGGTCGCCCTCGCAACCCCAGCCCTGGCTACCGGCAATCACGCTGGCGGTCACGGTGAAAAAATGGCCATTGGCGAACCTGGCGATAAAGCCAAGGCAACACAAACGATCCGCGTCACGATGAAGGAAACCGACGACGGCAAGATGCTATTCACTCCGGCCGTCTTCAACGTGCGCAAGGGACAAACGGTCAGGATCGCGATCAAGAATGCCGGAACCGTCGACCACGAGTTCGTGCTCGATCAGGAAGACAAGATTCTTGAGCATAAGGCGGTCATGGAGAAGTTCCCCGAGATGGAACATGACGATCCAAACTCGATCCGCCTTCCGGCCGGTCAATCCGGCGAGATCGTCTGGAAGTTTACCACCGGTGGCGAGTTCAAG
>NZ_FMTM01000015.1 GCF_900099775.1 Rhizobium mongolense subsp. loessense
GCCATCAGCGTCTTCGTATAAGGGTGCTGCGGGTTGGCGAAGATGGCAGCACGCGGGCCGATCTCGACGATCTCACCGAGATACATGACCGCAACACGGTGGCTGACGCGTTCGACGACGGCCATGTCATGCGAGATGAACAGGAAGGCGAGGTTGAGGCTCTGCTGCAGGTCCAGCATCAGATTGATGACCTGCGCCTTGATCGAGACGTCGAGCGCCGAGACGCTTTCATCGGCGACGATCACCTTCGGATCGAGCGCCAGCGCCCGGGCAATGCAGATGCGCTGACGCTGACCACCGGAGAACTCGTGCGGAAAGCGCGACGCCATATCGGCTGAAAGGCCGACCTTTTCCAGAAGGTCGGCAGCCTTCTCTTTGGCCTGCTTTGCCGTTCCCATTTTGTGTTCAAAATAAGGCTCGGCGATCGCCGCACCGACGCGGATTCGCGGATTGAGGCTGGCGAACGGATCCTGAAAAATCATTTGCACGGTCTTGCGCATCTCGCGCATTCCGTTCTTGTCGAGTGCCAGAACGTCCCTGCCCTCGGCCTTCACTGAGCCGCTTTGCGGTTCGATCAGCCGCATGATGGCGCGGCCGGTCGTCGACTTTCCGCATCCGGATTCGCCGACCAATGACAGCGTCTCACCGGCAAAGAGATCGAAGGAAACATTTTCAACGGCATGCACGCGTCCGCTCAAGCGGCCGAAGAGACCAGAGTGGATATCAAAGCGCTTGGTGAGGTTCCGCACCTCCAAGACAGGCCTTGCCGAAGCAGCAACCGTGTCGCCGACTTCCACCGGAACGTCGCATTCGCCCGTTGCTGCATTGACGACGGGAAAACGCAGCGGCCTTTCGTGTCCCTGCATTGAGCCCAGCACCGGCACGGCCGAAAGCAGCGCGCGCGTGTAGGGGTGACGGCCGCGATGGAAAATGTCGGCCGTCGCGCCCGTTTCAACCTGCTCGCCGCGATACATCACCACAGTTCTGTCGGCTATTTCGGCGACGACGCCCATGTCGTGGGTGATGAAGAGAACAGAGGTTCCTTCCTCCTCCTGCAGCATCTTGATGAGATCGAGGATTTGCCCCTGGATGGTGACGTCGAGCGCCGTAGTCGGTTCGTCGGCAATCAGCAGCTTCGGTTTGGAGGCAAGCGCCATGGCGATCATCACACGTTGGCGCATGCCTCCGGAAAAACGGTGCGGATATTCGTCGAAACGCGAGGCGGCGGAGGAAATGCGGACCTTTTCCAGAAGCCGGATCACTTCGCCTCGCGCTTCGGTCTTCGACATGGGCGAATGGCAAAGCAGCGCTTCGGAAATCTGGTCGCCGATCGTAAAGAGCGGATTGAGGCTCGTCATCGGCTCCTGAAAGATCATCGAGACGTCATTGCCGCGCACCTGCCGCATGGCACTTTCCCGAAGTGCCAGCAGATTGCGGTCTCCAAGCATGATCTTGCCTTCGATCCGGCTCGTATCGGGCTGCAGCAGCCGCATGATCGACAGCGACGTGACGCTCTTGCCAGACCCCGACTCGCCGACGATTGCAACCGTTTCGCCCGGCGCCACACGAAAGGAAACATCGCGGACGACAGGCTTCCACTCTCCCTCGACCAGAAACGATGTCGTGAGATTCTCGACGGAGAGAACGGGTTCTACCTGCTGGATCGCCTGCGCCTGAAAGCCTGCCATGTTCGATTCCTCTTGGATGCCTCAAAACCGGGAAGATCAATCCGGCCAGCGCAACACAGCGTCGAACCGGCGCTTGCCGCGGTTTTCGATGGGGGTTGCGATGATCTCGTTGGAGGCGCGCGCCTTGTCCAGTTCTTCGGCCAAGCGGTTTGCAACGATCTTTTCCTGGCCGGGGTGCAGATTGCAGGCGTCGAGATAGAAATACTGATGCTCGACTTCGTGGTCGCGTACGATGATCGGTGGCGTCCCGCGCGCCAGCGCGTCGGCCAAATCCCAGGCGGTGATGTGGGTTTCCTCCGGTTTGAGGATGACCCGCAGGCGATCAAGCGGATTCTTGGTCGGATCGGGTTCGAGCAGCGCAGTTACGCCGGGGCGGTCGTCCAGCATCTGCTTCCAGAGATTGAGGTAGCCGGTTTCGCGCTCGCGAATGCCGGCGTGGTCACGCTTTTCCCAAGCCTCCAGGGCGGCCATGACGCCGAAAATGCTCTCCTTGCCGACCTTCATGCCGCGGCCGATGCCCATGTTCTGCAGGAAGGCGTTGCGCACCAGGTCCTTCTTGCCGGCGACGATGCCGGACGTCGGACCGCCGAGGAATTTGTGGCCGGAATAGAGCGCGATATCTGCGCCCTGCTCCAGAAAAACACGCAGGTCATACTCCGACGCCGCATCGACGATGACCGGCACGCCCTTGGCGTGGGCGATCTCGACGAATTCCTTGAGGTTCAGAAGGCCATAGTCGACGACGTGGTGGGACACGACGTAGACGACCGCAGCCGTCCTTTCGGTGATTGCATTTTCCATGTGAAAACGATGGGTCGATGTCGCCTGACCGATCAGCACCGCCTTGGCGCCTGCAAGGCGGATCGCCTGATCGACGGGTGCGCCATAGCTCACAACATGGCCCATCTGCACCAGAACCTCGTTCTTTTCTGGCGTTACGTCCGGGAGTTTCTCGATCGCCAACAGGTCGTTACCGGTGATAGCACCTGCGACGGCCAGGGAAATGCCCGCGGAGCAGGATGCCGTCACGAAACCGGCTTCCGCACCCGTCAACCGCGCAATGACGGCGCTGGCCTTGCGCTGCAGATCGTTGATTTCGACAAATTGCGGCAGGATCGACGACATGGCCGCGATTGCCTCGGGGACGACGATTGATGCGCCGAGGCTGGTCATCGTGCCGGAAACGTTGATGACCGGACGAAGGCCGATCGACGCGCGAATGTCATCAGACATATGTATCTCCAGATTGAATGGCGAGATGGCGATTGTTGCAGCTTGTATCGTCGACCGCTATCCCATAGTAATGTAATAGACTCATGCCCGCATACGAGGAGCGTGGAATTGGACGGCAAGACATCATCAGTAGTTTACTCCGAAAACGAGGCACCTGTTGACGAACCCGGCGGTAAGGGCGCACGTCGCTCGCGGGTGAGCGGTATCGACCGCGCGCTGCAGGTCATTGATCACCTTTACGAAACCGGCTCTCCGACGGGAGTCTATGCAATCGCTAAGGCTGTGAAGGCGCCTCTCTCGACGGTCTACGTCATCGTTGATGATCTGGTCGAAAAGAACATGCTGACGCGCAATGGCGACGGCACGATCTGGCTCGGTCCGCGGCTCTACCATTACGGCCTTGCCTATGCCCGCTCGCTCGATTTCATGAGCGTCGCGACGCATGAGATGCACGATCTTTGCCGCCAGGTGGGCGAAACCGTTCAGGTTTGCGGCCGCGACGGCGACTATATGCTCGTGCTTGCCATGGCCGACGGCCCGAGCCATTTCCAGGTCGCTTCGCGTGTCGGCACACGCGTCCCGCTGAACTGGACCGCATCGGGCCGCCTGCTTGTCGGCCACCTGCCGCAAGAAGAGCGCATCGAACTTTTCAAGCGCTGCGCCAAATCCTCGCCGACCGGCCGCGCCGAGATGGACCCCGGCGTGCTTTCCGCCTCGGCGGCTGCGGCGTTTCAGTCCCGCCTGTCGATCCAGGCTGGCGAGTCCGACTATGCGGTCGCCTGCATCGCTTCGCCGATCTGCGACAGAGATGGCCAATGCGTCGCGACCATTTCCATTGTCCTTCCAGAACAGAAGGCTTTTTCCGACGAGAACCACTATACCGCGCACGTGCGGACATCGGCCGAACGCATCGAAAAGATCATGGGCTGGCGCAACCACTAGGCTTTCCCTCTTCAATCACGCAAGGCGATGATCGCCTCGATTTCGACTGTGATGTTACCCGGCAGCGAGCCGAAGCCAACCGCCGAACGGGCATGACTGCCGGTGTCTTTTCCAAAAACGTCGACGAAGAGATCCGAGCATCCATTGATAACGCTTGGATGGTCTGCAAACTGGGGTACGGCGTTGACCATGCCGAGCAGCTTCACGACGCGCTTTACCCGGGAAAGATCGCCAAGCGCATCGTGCATGACGGCGAGAAGATTGATGCCGGTGAGCCGCGCATGTCTATAGGCATCCTCGACGCCGATTTCAGCGCCGACCTTGCCAGAATAAAGAAAGCCATCGGCCTCGCGCGGCCCCTGACCGGAGAGGTAGAGAATATTACCCTCCAGCACATGGGTCACGAAATGGGCGATCGGCGGCGGCGCGGGGGGAAGCTCTATACCGAGCGCGGCAAGCCTTTCATAAGGCGAGCTTGCCGGCTTGGCGTTGGCTGGAGACATGTTCACGCAAACTCCTGTCATGCGGATTTCTGTTTTGGCTTTTAGCGGTAGGAATAACCGTGGCTGTGGCGCACGAGCCTGCGGGCACGCGGAATGTAACGGCTTGCGGCAATCGCCTCGTTGCCGATCACCGCATAGCGAGGCTCGAACAGCTTCTTAAGAACAGAAACGTCGCCGTTGGAATCGGTCGCTTCGACATCGGAATCGACGAGATCGAAGACCGTGAAATCGGCGCGCTGTCCGACGGCAAGCCGGTTTTCCATCGAAAGCTTGATGACGGAGGCAGGCGCATGCGTGACCGCTGCCACCACCTTGTCGAAAGGCATGCCAACGCAAAGCAGCTTCGACATGGTCGTCGCCAGATCCCAAACCGGAAAATTCATCGAATGGCCATGCAGGTCCGTCGAGATCGAGAAGGGCAAGAGGCCGCGCTTGATTGCGGCTTCCGCGACCTTGAAGGAGAAGGAGGCGCCGCCATGGCCGATGTCGAGGCGGATGCCCTCGCCCGCGCAACGCTGCGCGAGGTCGAAAAGGTCCTCGTCTTCCATGATGCTCGAACCGGCCTTGCCGTTGAAGCAATGGGTGATGACGTCGCCGGGACCCAGGATCTCCAGCACTTCATCATAAAGAGCCGGTGGCTCGCCGACATGCACCATCATCGGAACCTTGAGAATCTTGGAGATCTTCTTGCCGAGCTTTACCGGCGTCACACCCCACGAGCCGGTGATGACGTGGCTGGCGCGCACCTTGATGCCGACGATGTGCTCGCTGTTTTCAGCATAGCATTCAAGGATGCGGTCAAGATCAATATCGCGGATGTCCCGCAATTCAGCGACGCGGTTGCAGGCGACGAGACCGATCGAACCGAGGTTCAGGAAGGCTTTTATGCGCTCGCGCGATGGCTCGATGATATATTCGCGGAAACCGTGGAAATTGGCCTCACCGGCAGAACCCGCATCGACCAGCGTGGTTACGCCGCGCTCGGCACCGCATTCGGACGGACGGACCGAGATATCGGTGCCACCATGCCAGATATGGACGTGGAGATCGACCCAGCCCGGTGAAATCCAGGCCCCCTTGCCATCGACGCAGATCATCTCGTGAGAGACTGAAAGCTGCGGACCGACCTGTGCGATCCGGCCGTTGCCGTCGATGAGGATGTCAACTGCATTGCCTGCGACTTCAGCACCAAAGGCCATAGGCTTCACATTGGTGAGGAGGAGCGGCTCGCGCGCTTGTTCCCCGGTCATTCAAAGGTCCTTTCGAAGTTTTGGATCGAGCATGTCGCGCAGCCCGTCGCCGACCATCTGCAGTGAGAGCACGGAAAGAACGATGGCGACGCCCGGAAACAGCGTCATCCAATCGGCCTGGCCGATATACTGCCGCCCGGCGGCGATCATCGTTCCCCAGGTCGGAATTTCGGGGCTGACGCCAAGGCCGAGGAAGGAAAGGCCGGCTTCAGCCAGCATGGCGCTGGCAAAGAGGAAGGTGCCTTGCACGAGGATCGGCGAAAGCAGATTGCGCAGGACATGCCGGGTCATGATGTGGAAGGTTGAAATCCCGAGTGCTTGCGCGGCCTCGACATAGGGCAGTTCGCGGATGACCAGCGTCGATGCACGGACAATGCGTGCAAGGCGTGGCGAATAGACGATCGACAACGCTATGATGACCGTGGTTAGCGACGGTCCAAGGGCGGCGACCAACGCGATGGCCAACAGAATGTCCGGAAAGGCCATCATCGCGTCGATCAGCCGGGCGATTGGCGTGTCGAATTGCTTGAAGAAGCCCGCAAGCAGACCGAGGCTCACCCCGATCAGCGCCGAAAGCACGACGACGGCAGCGCCGACGAGCAGTGACAGGCGCCCAGCAAAGATCGTTCGCGAGAAGACGTCGCGGCCGAATTCATCCGTTCCAAAGAAGAAGATTCCGCTCGGCGGCTTCAGCCGGTTGACGATCGAAAGCTTGGAGGGCGAATATGGAGTGACCCATGGAGCAAGGATTGCCAAGAGCACGAAGATCGTGAGGATGAGCATGCCGAAGGCAACGGTCTTGCGCTTCAGGAAACGCCGGAGAAACTTGCTGCCCTCGCTTAAGGCGGGCCGCGTTGAAATATCCGTCATCAGTAGCGCACCCTCGGATCGACCAAAAGATAGAGCATGTCGATCGCAAAATTGATCAGCACGTAAAGGGCTGCAACGATGAGCAGCGCTCCTTGGATGACCGGGTAATCGCGACGAAGGACCGCCGAGACGACCAGATTGCCGACACCTGGAAGGCCGAAGACCGTTTCGGTCACGACCGCGCCTGAAATCAACACCGCCGCAGTCAACCCGATAACGGTCAGGATCGGGATCAGCGCGTTCTTGAGCGCGTGCTTGAGGATCACCCGGCGTTCGATCAGGCCTTTGGCGCGTGCCGTGCGGATATAGTCGTCGCCGAGCACGTCAAGCATCGAAGCACGTGTGAAACGCAAGATCAGCGCCGAGGAAACAATACCGAGCGCAAAGGCTGGCAATGTCAGGTGATACATGCGCCCAAAGAAATTCGCGCCCGGACCGCCATAGCCCGAAACCGGAAAGAAGTTGAAGCGCGCGGCGAAGAACTGCATCAGAATCAGGCCGAGCCAAAAACTCGGAATGCTTGCCGCAAACATTGCAAGCGTCGTGGCCGCCTGATCGACGAAGGAACCGCGGCGATAGGCGGCATAAATACCGATCGGCAGCGCGATGACGCAGGCAATCGCCAGCGAGAACACCGTCAGGAAAAACGTCGGCTCGGCGCGGTCTAGAAGGGCTGCGGTGACCGGCATGTTCAAGAAGATCGATTGCCCGAGGTCGCCTCTCAGGAGCTGGCTGATGTAATAGACATATTGCACCAGGAGCGACTGATCGAGCCCGAGACGACCGCGAAGCTCGGCGATATCCTGAGGCGTTGCATCTGGCCCCAGCATGACGGCTGCCGGATCACCTGGCGTCACGCGCACGATGACAAAGACAATCGTGACGACGAGGAACATCACAACGATCATGCCGAAGAGGCGCTGAAGAATGTAACGGATCATTGAAATGTGGTCCCTATGCCCAGCCGGGCACCGTGGAAGAGAGACACCGGCCGGCGACCGGCATCCCGAGGATCAGTCGTCACTTCTTGATCGAAGCGTTCCAGAAATACGGCCACGGAGCCGGATCGACACCTTCGAGCTTGTTCGATTCCGCCGAGACGGCGTTGAAGTCGCCGATCTTCATGAATGGCGCATCGTCATAGATCGCCTTTTGGACATTGGCCCAGAGTTCGATGCGCTTGGCAGAATCGACTTCAGAGGTGAAGGCATCGACGGCTGCCTTGCGGGCAGGCGTATCCCACCACCCCGGCGAACTGGTCGAGAGCGAGCCGATCAGCGCCGGCTCCGGCAGGAACGGGCTGTGGCTGATATAAATGTCCCAGAGCTTCGGATCGGCGCGGCGCTGCGTCAGGGTCGCCCAATCGACGACCTGCATGTCGACGGTAAAGCCCGCGAGCTTCAGATACTCCGCTGCAACCTGCGCCATCTTGTAGTGGAATTCGTACTGACGGCTGGTGAGGATACGCAGCGGTTCGCCGTTGTAGCCCGTGTTCTTTAAGGCTTCGGCAGCCTCTTCGGGCTTTGCAATATTGTAATTGCCTTCAACGCCGGCATCGGTGTGCCAGGAATAGGCTTCCGGATAGATATCGCCGTCCAGCGTGTAGAAATCGGTGCTGCCGAAGGCAGCGGCCAGCATGTCCTCCATGCTGAGGGCCTGGCGGATAGCCTTGCGGACCTCGATGTTCTTTGCAATGCCCTCCTTGGTGTTGAAGACGAAGACCGGATAGCCGAAGGGCTTGAGGATGATCGGCTGCGAGGCCGTCGATGCCTTCAGCTTGTCGAAGGATTCGACCGGGATGGAATCGACATAGTCATACTGGCCGGAGACGGCAGCCTCGACGCGGGTGTTCGGATCCGGCACCGGAACGAAACGGATTTCATCGAGATACTGGTGACGCGCGCCGCCATAGCCGTCGCTCTCGCCATCACGTGACTTGTAGCCGCTAAAGCGAACGAGCTGAATATACTGGTCGGCCTTGCGCTCCTTCAGCATGTAGGGACCGGTTCCGATGAATTCCTTCATCGGCTCGTCCTGCTTGTCGGAAGGGATGATGATTGCAGCGGAATTGTTGAAGGCAAGCAGAGAGGTCAGCGGCGCATAGGGCTGTCTCAGGGTGATCTTGACGGTTGCCGGATCGACTGCAGCGATCGCTTCGATGAAGCCTGCAGCCTGCTTGCCGCGCGAAGCGATCTTTGTCCAGCGGGTGAGCGATGCGACGACATCTTCCGACGTCATGTCGCTGTTGTCATGGAACTTGATGCCGGTGCGCAGCTTGATCGTGTAGCTTTTGCCGTCCCCGCTGATATCGGGCAGGCTTTCGGCCAGAAGCGGTGTGACGTTCCACTTCTTGTCGAAGGTATAGAGTGTCTCGAAGATGTGCTGTGTGACGATCCCGACGAGGTCGGCAGTCGAGGACATCGGATCAAGCGTCGGCGGCTCGCCGATCGTCGCGACATTGATGATACCGCCTTTTTCCTGCGCCATCAGGGTGGTCGGCAAGGAGGCGAGTGCCGTGCCGAGAAGGACTGCGACTAGAGTCTTCATTTCATGCTCCCGGTTTGTTGTTCCATAGTTATGTTATATAAGTCTTTATAATAGAATATCGGCCATAGTGGTCCTGTCAACCGGGAATGTGGACCTATGCGCAGAAATCAGAAGGCGCGCTAAGGGCTGGTGCTGCGCGCCGTCGTAAGCCGGGCTGACCTATCGGTCGAACAGGCGGTATTTGATCCGCTCGATATGATCCGGATCGGCGATCGCCTCGATCGTGGCGATCTTCTCGCCATCGAAACCGATTTTGACGACGATGCGCAGTTGATCCTGGATGCGAACGATGAAACCGAGGCCGCCGTCTACGAAAGCCGGCAGCGCGCCGCGCGCCCTCCCGTCGAATGTCGTTGCAACCGCCTGCGCGCCACGCAGTGCGCCGGCATGTCCGAAACGAGCGGCCGTCGCGTCAGGCGCGAAGACAACATCGGGATGAAGAACAGCAAGCAACGCCTGGAAATTGCCGTCGCGCGAGGCGGCGAGGAACGCCCGGACGACCTCTTTCTTGTGCTCGATGCCGGCCTCGGGCGCCTCGGTCGTCCCCTGCACGCGGCGGCGGGCACGGCTTGCGAGCTGGCGGGTTGCTTCCGGTGTGCGGCCGATGACCGGCGCAATCTCGTCAAAGGGCAGATCGAACATGTCATGCAGGACAAAGGCGACACGCTCTGCCGGCGCAAGCTGTTCCAGCACGACGAGCAGCGCGACGCCGATGGAGTCCGCCAGCACGATCTCCCGCTCGGGGTCGGCGGACTTCGCGGTATCGGCGATCTTTTCGTGCACCGGCGGATCGAGCGGTTCTTCGCGCCGGGATTTCCTGGAGCGCAGCATATCGAGGCAGATGCGCGCCACGACCGTCGTCAGCCAGCCGCCGAGATTGCCAACCTCGCTGGTGTCCGAGCGGCCGAACCTGAGCCATGCCTCCTGCACCGCATCCTCCGCCTCCGCACGCGAGCCGAGCATGCGGTAGGCGACAGTCTTCAGATGCGCGCGGTTGGCCTCGAATTCGTCCGCCAGAAGTTTTTTCTCGTCCATCGGTCACATTCCTTCATCGCGTTACGTCACCACCATGACGAACGAATTCCGGCCGATGTGACAGACAAGCGGCCGGCGGCGTCATTCGTTGAAACATCGCAGGAGACATATCATGCAATCGAGAATGGGAAATCCGGCCGTCGTCATCCCCGAAGCCATGCAGGCGCTGCTCGCTTTCGGGAATATTGCTCAAAAGTGCGGCCTTTCGCCAAAGCTGCTCGAGCTCGTCAACCTGCGCGCCAGCCAGATCAACGGCTGCGGCGTCTGCGTCGACGGTCATCCGCGCATCGCCCGCAGGCTCGGAGAGACCGATGAACGCCTCTTTGCCGTTTCCGCCTGGCGTGAGACGCCTTACTTCAGCCCGGCAGAACGCGCGGCCCTGGCGCTGACCGAAGCCGTCACCCGCGTCAGCGACCGCGCCGATCCGGTGCCGGACGAAATCTGGGACGAGGCGGCACGCCATTACGACGCCAAGAGCCTTGCGGCCCTCGTGATCGCCATCGCCAACATTAATGTCTGGAATCGGCTGAACGTCGCGACGCGCCAGATCGCCGGCGATTGGAAGCCCTGAGGCTTTCCTGTGGCCGCCGCTGTCGTCGCGGCGGCCCCAACGCCCTGGGAGGCCTAGATGATACCGCCGCCGCCAGCCACTGAAGCCGGACGTTCGGCGGAAACCTTTTTCCTGTAGCCGCTGGCGCGATAAGCAGCGACCGGATCAATGGCGCCGCCGGCGCGTCGACGCGCTTCGGCGAGGATCGGCTCGACGTCGGTGCGATACGCGCGCTTCAGCGTTTCCGCAGCCATCAGCGCATCATTTTCATTCTGATGGCAAGACAGCGCCTCGCGATCGACGATCAGGGCCTGCGCATAGGCGCGGCGGATTTCGTTTGCGCTATTGATAAGGCTTTCGATCGGGTCTGTGACATTATGCGACTGATCGATCATGTGAGCCGGATGGAAGCCCTTCACCCCGCGATACTCGGCGTCGACCAGTTCATTGAAGACGAGGAACAGACGGTAAGGCTCGATTGCACCGGCATCGAGGTCATCGTCACCATATTTCGAATCGTTGAAGTGGAAACCACCAAGCTTGCCAAACTGAATCAGCCTGGCCACGATCATCTCGATGTTGGTGTTCGGGGCATGATGACCGAGATCGACGAGGCACTGGGCTTTCGGCCCGAGTGTCTGCGCGATCAGATAGTTGGTGCCCCAGTCCTGCACGACGGTCGAATAGAAGGACGGCTCGTACATCTTGTGCTCGGAAAACAGCCGCCAGTCGTCGGGCAGCCCCTTGTAGATCTCCGCCATCGCTGCAAGATAGCGCTCGAAAGCCTTGGTAAAATTGCTCTGGCCAGGGAAATTCGAGCCGTCGCCGATCCAGACCGTCAGCGCTTTTGAGCCGAGCGCCTTGCCGATCTCGATGCATTCCAGATTGTGCTCGATGGCCTGCTGTCGCGTCGCGGCGTCCGTATGGCTGAGCGAGCCATATTTATAAGAGCGCTCCTGACCCGGCGCGTCCGAGAACGTGTTGGAATTCATTGCATCGAAGCTAAGGCCGAGCGCATCGCCTTTGGCCCTCAACTCACCGGCATCAGCCTTATCCCAGGGGATGTGCAGCGAAACGGTCGGCGTTGCCTGCGTCAGCTGATGAATGACGGCGCAGTCGTCCAGCTTGTCAAAGATGCCACGCGGTTCGCCGCTTCCGGGAAAGCGGGCAAAGCGCGTACCACCCGTACCGACGCCCCAAGAAGGAACAGCCACGAAGAATGCTGCGACCTTCGTCGTAATGGCGTCGATATCAACGCCGCGGCGTCCAAGATTTGCGCCGAGCGCGTCGTAATCGGCCTTGAGAGCCGCCGCGCGCTTGGCATTTTCCTCGGCAATCAGATGCTGCGCAATCTTAAACTCGGCCATCAAATCCTCCCTGAAAACGCGAACCATAGGCCCTGTTCTGCGTTGTATTGCTTTATCTCTCAGCCACCAAAGAGGCGCTAGTGGACGTTATCCGCATCCTTCTCGCGATCATCCTGCCGCCACTCGGTGTCTTCCTGCAGGTCGGGCTCGGCCTGCATTTCTGGCTCAATATCCTACTGACGCTTTGCGGCTACCTGCCCGGGATCATCCACGCCATTTGGGTGATCCTCCGGAAGTAGATCCTAGCGCGGGAAGCTCTGGGCGTTGCCGGCATCCACGTTGATGATGTTGCCGGTGGATTTCGCCGAAAGATCCGACGCGAGGAAATAGATCGCCTCGGCGATATCTTCGGGAAAGACGTTGAGCTTCAGCATCGAGCGCTTGCGGTAGTGTTCCTCCAGGTCGTCGACTTCGATCTTCGAAGAAGCCGCACGCTGTTCGCGCCACTCGCCGTTCCAGATCTTCGAGCCGCGCAGCACCGCATCCGGATTCACGGTGTTCACGCGAATGCCTGCTTCTGCCCCCTCCAGCGCCAGGCAACGGGCCAAATGGATCTCCGCAGCCTTCGCTGTGCAATAGGCAGCCGCATTCGGCGAGGAGGCAAGGCCGTTCTTGGAGGCGACGAAGACCACGTTGCCGCCGAGGTTCTGACGGCGGAACAGGCGGAAGGCTTCGCGCGAAACCAGGAAATAGCCGGTCGTCAGAATATCGATATTCTTATTCCACATCGAAAGCTCGGTGTTTTCGATGGGCGCTGAAGACGCAATACCGGCGTTCGAAACGAGTATGTCGATGCCGCCGAACTCGACGCAGGATTCGGCAAAGGACGAGACCACGGCATCTTCCTTGGTGACGTCGAGCTTCACGCTGCGTACCGCATCGGCACCGTACGTCTTCACAAAATCGGCTTGCGTCGCCTCCAGTGCCGGCTGATCGATATCGGCAAGCACCACGCAGGCACCCTCGCCTACCAGACGGGCCGCCGTCGCACGGCCGATACCGCCGGCACCGCCTGTGACAAAGGCCACCTTGCCGGCAAGGCTCTTCGGCTTCGGCATGCGCTGCAGCTTTGCCTCTTCCAAGAGCCAGTATTCAATATCGAAGGCTTCCTGTTCAGGCAGACCCTGATATTCGGAGACCGTCGAGGAACCGCGCATCACGTTGATGGCGTTGACGTAAAATTCGCTCGCGATGCGGGCCGTTGCCTTGTCGCGGGCAAAGGACAGCATGCCGACGCCGGGGATGAGGAAAATGACCGGATTGGCATCTCGCATCGCCGGTGAATTGCCGTGCTTGCAGTCATTGTAATAGCGCGCGTAATCGACACGATAGTCTTCCAGCGCCTTGTCGAGACCGGCAACGATCGCCCCTACGTCCGGTTTTGCCGGGTCGAAGTCGAGGATCAGTGGGCGGATCTTGGTACGCAGGAAGTGGTCCGGGCAGCTGGTACCAAGCGCGCCGAGCGAGCGGAGATCCTTCGAGTTGACAAATTCGAGTACGCCTTCCTGATCGTCGAAATGGCCAAGCTTGCGCTCCTGCTTGCCGATCCGCCCGCGGATTTCCGGCATCAGGCGGGCAGCGATGGCCCGGCGTTCAGCCACCGGCAGGCTTTGGGTCGCCTGGCCGCCGAAGATCTTCTTGCCTTCGGTCTGCTGGGCGAACCATTCGATGGCCTTGTTGATAATGGCGAGCGTCAGCTCGTAGCAGGCCCTGGCGTCGTTCGCCCAGGTGAAAAGGCCGTGGCTCTCGAGGACGACACCCTTGGCATCCGGGTTCGCCTTGACGAATGCTTCAAGATCGAGACCGAGCTGGAAGCCGGGGCGGCGCCAGGGCAGCCAGCCGATTTCCTCGCCAAAGACCTGCTTCGTCAGTTCCCTGGAATTCTTGGCTGCAGCGATCGCGATGATGGCGTCCGGATGCATGTGGTCGACATGCGTGAAGGGCACAAATCCATGCAGCGGCGTGTCGATCGAGGCGGCGCGGGAATTCAGATTGAAGGTGCAATGCGGCAAAAAGCCGACCATGCGATCTTCGTCTTCGACGCCCTTATAAATGCTCTTAAGCGAATCAAGCTTGTCCTGATAAAGCGTCGCAAAGCCGTCGAGCTTAATGGTCCCGACATCGCCGCCAGAGCCCTTGACCCAAAGAACCTTGACCTTCTCGCCGGTCAGTGGATCCGTTTCCATCACCTTCGCCGAAGTATTGCCACCGCCGTAATTGGTGATGCGCTTGTCAGCGCCAAGGAGGTTCGAGCGGTAAAGCAGCTTGCCGGGTTCATCGAGCCCTGCTGCGTAAGAATCATCCCAACGGTTCTCAAGAAGCCGGACGGTGGCCGCCATGTCATCCTCCCTTGTGTGTCTTAGGCGCAGCCGAAAGCCACGCTGTATCCTGTGATGATATCGCTCATCAAAATGCATATTGTCAATCAAAAACCATCAAAAACAATTATTGTGCAGCGCAGTATGAGATTTTTTGATCGTTTTTGATTGACAGCTTTTAACGGATACGAAATAAATACGGACAGGGGAGGAGCCAAATGCACGAACGCGAACGCCATCGCATCATCCTGAGCGCTGTCCAGGAAAAGTCGGTCGTCACGATCCAGGATATTGCTGAGCTCACCGAAGCTTCCGAGGCCACGATCCGGCGTGACATCGCGGCTCTCCATGTGCAGGGCAAGATCCGGCGGGTGCGCGGCGGCGCAGAAGCCGTCCATCCGCCGCAGCTCGGCAATCTTGCGGGGCGTCCCTTCAGAGTTTCAGAATCAGTCAATATCGATAAAAAACGCGCAATTGCGCGTGCCGCCGTGGATCTGTGCGACCCGGGCGATGCGATCATCATCAATGGCGGCACGACGACGTTTCAGATGGTCCACTTCATGTCGGCGCACCGCATGCAGGTCATGACCAATTCGTTCGCGATCGCCGAACATCTGGTAAAACATTCCAAGAATACGGTGACGGTGCCGGGCGGTGTGATCTACCGTGAACAGAGCCTCATTCTGTCGCCCTTCGACAACGACGCCATCCGCAATTTCTATGCACGCCGCTTTTTCATCGGAGCCCAGGGCGTCGGCCCGCTCGGCATCATGGAAGCCGACGCGCAGATCATTCAAAGCGAACAGAAGCTGATGCATCAGGCCGACGAACTCGTCGTGATGGTCGATTCCAGCAAATTCCGCCGTCGGTCGAGCCTCATTCTGTGCCCGCTCGACCGTGTTTCGGCGATCATCACCGACGACGGCATTCAGGAAGATTCCGTCAGGATGATCGAGGATGCAGGCATCAAGCTCGTCGTCGCGAGCGCTGGCCTGCAATCGGCAAAGGAGGATTCCTCGTCGGTCGCCTGAGAGCGCCGGCCAGGTGTAGTTAGTCTCAATCAACGTGGGAGGATGAAAGCATGAAACTCGCAAAGAAGCTCGCGGTGGGCGTTGCACTCGCCGTCGCCATGCTGGCAGGCACGGCCAGTGCTGCCGACATGAAGATCGGCCTCGTCGTCAAGTCACTCGGCAACGGATTTTTCGACGCGGCCAACAAGGGCGCCCAGGAAGCCGCCAAGGAGCTCGGCGGCGTCGAAGTGATCTATACCGGCCCGACCTCGACGACGGCCGAAGGCCAGATTGAAGTCATCAATTCGCTGATCGCACAGGGCGTCGATGCCATCGCGATTTCGGCGAACGACCCGGACGCAGTCGTTCCGGCTTTGAAGAAGGCGACCCAGCGCGGCATCAAGGTCATTTCCTGGGATTCCGGTGTTGCTCCTGAAGGCCGCATCCTGCAGCTCAACCCGTCGTCCAACGAACTGATCGGCAAGATGTGCCTGACCCTTGCGAAAAATCACCTCGACGGCGGCAAGGGTGATTTCGCGATCCTTTCGGCAACGACCACCTCGACGAACCAGAACATCTGGATCGATCAGATGAAGAAGCAGCTCAAGGACTTCCCCGGCCTGAACCTCGTCACCACCGTTTACGGCGACGACCTTTCCGACAAGTCCTACCGCGAAGCCGAAGGCCTCTTGAAGTCCAACCCGAATGTGAAGGTCATCGTCGCTCCGACGACGGTCGGCGTTCTGGCGGCATCCAAGGTCGTCGAAGACAAGGGCCTCGTCGGTAAGGTCTATGTCACGGGTCTCGGCCTGCCGTCCGAAATGGCCGGTGCGATCAAGTCGGGCGCCACGAAGGAATTCGCCATCTGGAACCCGATCGACCTCGGCTATTCGGCCGCGCAGATCGCCTATCGCCTCGTCAAGGGTGAAACTGACGGCAAACCGGGCAGCGAGATTGAAACCGGGCGTATGGGCAAGATCAAGGTTGGCGACAACGGCGAGGCCGCCATGGCAGATCCCTTCGTCTATAACGCTTCAAATATCGACCAGTTCTCCAAGGTCTTCTGATCTGAACCATCACGCATAAAGCCCGGCGGCCTTGGGCCGCCGGGATTTCTCATTCGACACCGGTAAGGCGCTGATGAACACTGCCCTTCAACAACCCGCCGCGGACCGCAAGGCCGCAGATGCGCCCGCCATCCTCGAAATGCGAGGCATTTCGCAGATCTTTCCCGGCGTAAAGGCGCTCGACAAGGTCAGCATCGCACTCTACCCCGGCAAAGTGACCGCGCTGATCGGCGAAAACGGCGCAGGCAAGTCCACTCTCGTCAAGATCCTGACCGGCATCTACAGGCCGAACGAAGGCGAGATCATCGTCGACGGCCAGCCCGTCACCTTCGCCAGCGCGCAGGCCGCAATCGATGCGGGCGTCACTGCCATCCATCAGGAAACTGTTCTCTTCGACGAATTGACGGTTGCCGAAAACATCTTCCTCGGCCATGCGCCGCGCACAAAATTCCGCACCATCGACTGGAAGGCGATGAACAGCCGCTCGAAAGAGCTGTTGACTTCACTCGAAAGCAGCATCGATCCGACAATCCGGCTGAAGGACCTCTCGATCGCACAACGTCATCTGGTGGCAATTGCCCGCGCGCTTTCGATCGAGGCCCGTATCGTCATCATGGATGAGCCGACGGCTGCCCTTTCGCGCAAGGAGATCGACGATCTCTTCCGCATCGTTCAGGGCCTGAAGGAAAAGGGCAAGGCGATCCTTTTCATAAGCCACAAGTTCGACGAACTTTACGAGATTGCCGACAACTTCGTCGTCTTCCGCGACGGCCGCGCTGTCGGAAACGGCAGGCTGAAGGAAACGCCGCAGGACGCGATCGTGAAGCTCATGGTCGGCCGCGATGTCGAGAACGTGTTTCCGAAGTTTCCGGTAGAGATCGGCGGCCCCGTTCTCGAAGTCCAGGATTACTGTCACCGGACGGAGTTCCGCGATATTTCCTTCACGCTTCGCAAAGGCGAGATCCTCGGCGTCTATGGCCTGATCGGCGCTGGACGCTCGGAACTCTGCCAGTCGCTTTTCGGCATCACCAAGCCGCTCTCCGGCAGGCTCATGCTCGACGGCAAGAAAATTTCGATGGCATCGCCGCTCGACGCCATCCGTGCCGGCATTGTGTATGTGCCGGAAGAGCGCGGCCGCCACGGCCTGGCACTGCCAATGCCGATCTATCAGAACATGACGCTGCCTTCACTGGCGCGCACCTCGCGCAAGGGCTTCCTGAAGGCTGCCAACGAATTTGCGCTCGCCCGCAAATACGCCGAGCGGCTGGACCTTCGCGCAGCCGCACTGTCCGTCCCCGTCGGCACGCTGTCTGGCGGCAACCAGCAGAAAGTCGTCATCGGAAAATGGCTGGCGACGCAGCCCAAGGTCATTATCCTCGATGAGCCCACCAAGGGCATCGATATCGGTTCCAAGGCGGCGGTCCACGGCTTCATCAGCGAGCTTGCCGCCGAAGGGCTCTCGATCATCATGATCTCCTCCGAACTGCCGGAAATCATCGGCATGTCGGACCGTGTCCTGGTGATGAAAGAGGGGTTGTCGGTCGGTCTGTTTGAGCGCGCAGAGCTTTCGCCAGAGACACTGGTGCGCGCAGCGACCGGAAATGCATGAGGTGATGGAATGGCACGACTGATCAGAAAACGCGAAACCCTGCTTTTCCTCATCATCGTCTTGATGATCGCGGTCTTTTCGGCGCGCGCTGCAGATTTTGCGACGCCCTCCAACCTCGCCGGCATCTTCAACGATACCTCGATCCTCATCATCCTGGCGCTCGCGCAGATGACCGTTATCCTCACGAAATCGATTGACCTTTCGGTCGCCGCCAATCTCGCCTTCACCGGCATGGCAATCGCGATGATGAATGCCGCCTTCCCTGATCTGCCGCTGGTCGTCCTGATCCTTGCAGCGATCGCGATCGGCGCCTGCCTCGGTGCGATCAACGGCTTTCTTGTCTGGGCCCTTGAAATCCCCCCGATCGTCGTCACGCTCGGGACGCTGACCATCTATCGCGGCATGGCCTTCGTGCTCTCCGGCGGCGCCTGGGTGAACGCCCATCAGATGACACCGACCTTCCTTTCCGTGCCCCGCACGCCGCTCCTCGGCCTGCCAGTTCTGAGCTGGGTGGGGATCGCAATCGTGCTCCTGATGTATATTCTGCTGAAGTATACCCAGTTCGGCAGATCGGCCTATGCGACTGGCGGCAACCCGACGGCGGCCGTCTATGCGGGAATCGATACCGGTTGGACGAAATTCCTGGCCTTCGTGCTGTCGGGTGCGCTCGCCGGCCTTGCAAGCTACCTGTGGGTCTCGCGCTACGCGGTCGCCTATGTCGATATCGCCAGCGGCTTCGAGCTCGACAGCGTCGCCGCCTGCGTCATAGGCGGCATCTCGATCGCCGGCGGCGTCGGGTCAGTTATCGGCACGGTGCTCGGCGCACTCTTCCTCGGCGTCATCAAGAATGCGCTTCCCGTCATCGGTATTTCGCCCTTCACCCAGATGGCGATCTCAGGCACCGTCATCATCCTCGCCGTCGTCTTCAATGCCCGACGCGAGCGCAGTCGCGGCCGTATCATCCTGCGCGACAAGGCAGCTGCAGAAACTCCAGCCGAGGTCGTCGCATGAGCACCGTTTCCGCCCCAACCGAAAAGCGCGTCATTCCCGATCGTCTCGGCACACCGTTCCGCCGCATCATGGCCAGCTGGGAAGTGCTGCTTTTCGGCGTTGCCATCCTGATCTTCGTCTTCAACTCCATGGCATCGCCCTACTTCCTGAATGCATGGAACCTCTCGGACGCAACCTTCAATTTCACCGAAAAAGCGATGATCGCCTTTGCCATGGCGCTGCTTGTGATCGCAGGCGAGATCGATCTTTCGGTTGCAGCCATCATCGCGCTTGCATCGACGGCCATGGGAGCGGCCGCGCAGGCCGGCATCGCCACGCCGGGCCTCGTGCTGATCGGCATCGGTACCGGGCTGGTTTGCGGGGTTTTCAACGGCGTCCTCGTCTCCGTGCTGAAACTGCCGTCGATCGTCGTCACCATCGGCACGATGAGCCTCTTCCGCGGCATCTCCTATATCGTGCTGGGGGACCAGGCATACGGCAAATACCCCGCCGATTTCGCCTACTTCGGCCAGGGCTATGTCGTCTGGGTCTTTTCCTTCGAATTCGTGCTGTTCTTCGTGCTGGCGATCCTCTTTGGCATCTTGCTGCACGCCACGAACTTTGGCCGCCAGGTCTATACGATTGGCAATAACGATTTTGCTGCCCGCTTCTCCGGGATTCCGGTCGAACGCGTGAAATTCATCCTCTTCATGCTGACCGGTGTCATGAGCGGTATTGCAGCCGTGTGCCTCACCTCGCGCCTTGGCTCCACCCGTCCCTCGATTGCGCAGGGTTGGGAGCTCGAAGTCGTCACCATGGTCGTGCTCGGCGGTGTCTCGATCCTCGGCGGCTCTGGCACGATCGGCGGCGTCGTCATCGCGGCCTTCGTCATGGGTCTCGTTACCTTCGGCCTCGGCCTGCTCAACGTTCCGGGCATCGTCATGTCGATCTTCATCGGCCTGCTGCTCATCACCACCATTGCCATTCCGATTATCGCCCGACGTATCAAAGCCATGAGTTCCAAATGACCCTTGAAAGACACGCCTTCAAGATGAGACTCAATCCAGGCATGGAAGCCGAATACAGGAAGCGGCACGACGAGATCTGGCCGGAGCTCGTCGAGCTGCTGCACAAGTCCGGCGCGAGTGACTATTCGATCCATCTCGACCGCGAGACGAACACGCTCTTCGGCGTGCTGACGCGGCCGAAAGATCATACGATGGCGAGCCTGCCGGAACATCCCCTCATGAAAAAGTGGTGGGACCATATGGCCGACATCATGGAAACCAATCCGGACAATTCACCGCTACAGAGCGACCTCGTCACCGTCTTCCACATGCCATGAGCAAACCACCCGCTTACCGGCGTATCGCCGTTCTCGATATTGGCAAGACGAATGCAAAAGTCGTCGTGCTCGACAGCCAAACCGGCATGGAAATCGCAGCCGCAAAGACGGCGAATACAGTTGTCCGGTCCGGCATTTATCCGCACTATGATATCGGGACCCTTTGGGGTTTTGCGATCGATGCGCTGAAGTCTTTCGCGGCAAAGCCGGGATTCGATGCGATTTCGATCACGACCCATGGCGCCTCAGCAGCACTGCTCAGCGCCGACGGCACGCTTGCGATGCCGGTTCTCGACTACGAGCATGAATATCCGCAAGAGATCCGAGACGCCTATACGGCGCTGCGCCCTCCCTTTTCGGAGACTTATTCACCGCGCCAGTCGATGGGGCTGAATGTCGGCGCCCAGCTTCATTATCAAAAGACCGCCTTTACGCAGGAATTCGCGAAAGTGGCAACGATCGTCACCTATCCGCAATATTGGGCGGGACGGCTGACGGGCGTTACAGCCAACGAACTGACCTCGCTCGGCTGCCATACAGATCTCTGGAACCCAAAAACAGGCGAATATTCCTCGCTCGTCGATCGGCTCGGCATTCGCAATCTCATGGCGCCGATCCGCTCGGCTTTCGACGCACTCGGCCCCGTCCTGCCGGACATAGCCGCCGAGATCGGCCTCACCACAGACATCCCGGTCTATTGCGGCATCCATGATTCCAACGCCTCGCTGCTGCCGCATCTCGTTGCGCGCACGGCGCCCTTTGCGGTTGTCTCGACTGGCACATGGGTCGTAAACTTCGGCGTCGGCGGCGATCTCACCCATCTCGATCCGAAGCGCGATGCGCTCGCCAATGTCGATGCCTTTGGCCGGGCCGTGCCGTCCTCCCGCTTCATGGGCGGCCGCGAGTTCGAAATTCTTTCCGCAGAAATCGGCAATGTTCCGCTTGAAGACGTTGCGGCAGCTCTCGGCCCCGTCGTTGCAGGAAACCTGATGCTGCTGCCGAACGTGGCCCCCGGCTCCGGCCCCTTTCCCGACCGCAAAAGGCACTGGCTGAATGCCGATGGCGCAAGCCCTGCGCAACGCTACGCCGCCATGTGCCTCTACCTCGCTTTGATGACCGAGGCCTGCCTCGCCCTGATCGGCACCAATGGGCCCGTCATCGTCGAAGGGCCGTTCGCGCTGAACGAGACGTATCTCAAGGTACTTGCGGCATTGATGGGACGCGACGTGATCGCACTGCCCGGCTCGACCGGCACCAGCCAGGGCGCCGCGCTGCTGACCGGCATCAGATCCGCGCCCGGTCCGGAACGACGTTTCACGCCGGCGGCGATTGCCGGTCTCAAGGACTATCGCTGCGCCTGGCAAAAGGCGATGGAATAACGGTCTTTCGATTCGTGCTCTTTACCTGATCTTAGGCCGGCAGCTAATGTCGGGTCGTTCAAACTCAGGGGGAGGAAATATCATGACGGATTCAAACGCGGTCTTCGATCCGCGTGGCCTTGCCGCGCGGCTTCGCAGCCTCCACAACGCGGGCAAGCAGGCGCCGACCGCCGATTTCGTACTTCCAACCGACCTCCGCCACGCCATGGACGCGCAGAATTTCCTTGCCGCCGAGCAAGGCATTCCCAGCAATGCGTGGAAAGTGGCGGCCTCGCCGGATGGCCAGGCTGTGGCTGCGCCGCTTCATCCCTATATCGAAGCCGATTCCGGCGCCGAAATTCCCTGGGCGGAGGGCACGAAACTTGAAGCGGAGATTGCCATTCGCCTCGGCACGGATCTGCCGATCCGCGACAGCGGCTACAGCCGGGACGCAGTCGCCGATGCAGTCGCGACCGTCCATCTCGGCGCAGAACTCCTGGTTTCCGCCATTCAGGAGGGCGGCAGGGCCTCCTTTTTGCTTTTCCTTGCCGATCGCCTCGGCAACAGCGGCTATGTGCTTGGTCCGCCCGTGCCAAAAACGCTCATCGACACGGCGACCGGAACGCCGCTGAAAGTCACCTTCAATGGCCAGCCGATCTACGATGCCCCCGCGCAGCATCCGAAGGGCGACGTGCTCACCTGGCTTGTCGGCTACGCGAATGACAGGTTGCGGCCGAAAAGCTCGCTGAAAGCGGGAGCGCTGATTACAACGGGTACCCTCTGTGGCGCGATCGAACTTCATTCGCCGGGCGAGGTCGACATCCTTCTCGGCGAGACCAGCAAGCTGCACCTTTCGCTCGTCGCGAAATAATCAGACCTTGTTGCGAAACATCTCGATGATGGCGGAAAAGTCCCTTGCGCCATTGCCCTGCTTTTCGAAGAGCGCGTAAAGCTGCGCGGCTTCGGCACCAAGCGGGGTTGACGCGCCGCTCAAAAGTGCCGCCTCCTGCGAAAGGCGCAGATCCTTCAGCATCAAGGCAGCGGCAAAGCCCGGCTGATAGCCATTGTTTGCAGGCGAGGTCGGAACCGGTCCCGGCACCGGGCAATAGGTATTGATGGACCAGCACTGACCGGACGATGTCGATGCAACATCAAAAAGCGCCTGGTGTGAAAGGCCGAGTTTTTCAGCCAGCACGAAAGCCTCGCAGACGCCGATCATCGAAATTCCGAGGATCATATTGTTACAGATCTTGGCCGCTTGCCCAGCACCGGCCTCGCCACAGTGGACGATCTTCTTGCCCATGGCTTCAAGGATCGGCCTGGCCTTGGCGAAACTCTCCTGCGAACCACCCGCCATGAACGTCAGCGTTCCCGCCGCAGCCCCGCCCGTTCCGCCGGAGACGGGGGCGTCGAGCGAAAGGCAGCCCGCCGCCTTGGCCATCGCATGGGCCTTGCGCGCGCTTTCGACGTCGATGGTCGAGCAGTCGATCACCAGGGTTCCGGCGGGAATGGAAGCGAGAATGTCCGGCCATGCGGTCAGCACATGTTTACCTTGCGGCAGCATCGTGACGACAGTCTCGGCACTGGCCACCGCCTGGCTTACGTGGCTTGCGGGTTTCACGCCGGTTTCCTCTGCCGCCTTGAGAACCGGCACGGCGAGATCGAAGCCCGTCACCTCATGCCCGGCCTTGACGAGATTGGCCGCCATCGGCCCGCCCATGTTTCCAAGCCCGATAAATGCAATCCGTGCCATCATGGCCTCCCTATCTGTTATCTTCGAGGATCATCGCTGCCGCCTTTTCGGCGATCATGATCGTTGGAGAATTCGTATTGCCTGACGTGATCGACGGCATGATGGAGGCATCCGCGATCCTGAGCTTGGCGAGCGCGCGCAGCTTCAGGCGCGGATCAACGACGCTGTCTTTGTCTGCACCCATCCGGCAGGTTCCGACCGGATGGAAGATTGTCGTGCCGATGTCGCCGGCCGCCCGCTCCAGATCGGCCTCCGTCTGATAGGAGGGACCGGGTTTGAACTCCTCGGGCTGAAAGCGCGCAAAGGACGGCTGTGAAACGATCCGCCGTGTCAGCCTTATCGATCGAACAGCTATGTCGCGATCCCGCTCCGTCGAGAGGTATTTCGGAGCAATCGTCGGCTGCGTTGCAAAATCCGGGCTTGCAAGATGCACGGAGCCACGGCTTTCCGGCCTGAGATTGCAGACGCTTGCGGTGATCGCCGGAAAGGCGTGCACCGGATCGCCGAACTTGTCGAGCGAGACCGGCTGCACATGATACTGCAGGTCGGGTGTTTCCTTGTCTGGCCCCGAGCGCGTGAAGATGCCAAGCTGGCTCGGTGCCATGGCCATTGGTCCGGAACGGCGGATCAGGTATTCGAGCCCGATCGCCGCCTTGCCGATCAACTTTGTCGCCTTCTCGTTCAGCGTCGGCACGCCGGTGACCTTATAGGCGAGGCGAAGCTGAAGATGGTCCTGCAGGTTCTCCCCGACCCCCTTGACCTCGGTAACGACATCTACGCCGGCATTGTTGAGCACGTCGCCGCGCCCGATGCCGGAGAGCTCCAGGATATGCGGCGAGCCGATGGAACCGGCAGAAAGGATCGTCTCTTTGGCCGCATATGCGCGCTTGGCCGTGCCGTCGTGCTGGAACTCGACGCCGGAAATGGCACCCTCCTCCACAAGCAGCCGCCGCGCTTGCGCCTTCACCAGGACAGTCAGATTGGTGCGCTTCATAGCCGGCCGGAGGAAGGCCTTTGCCGTGTTCCAGCGAATTCCGGAGCGCTGGTTGACGTCGAAATAGCCGGAGCCTTCGTTGCTGCCGCGGTTGAAATCCTCCGTAATCGGAATGCCGGCTTCCCGAGCTGCCTGCTGGAAGGCGTCGAGCACGGCCCAGCGCACCCGCGCTTTTTCGACGCGCCATTCGCCACCCGCACCATGCATCTCGTCGGCGCCGCGGTAATGATCCTCCGATCTCCGGAAGAAGGGCACAATATCGCTCCAGCTCCAGCCGCTGCATCCCATCTGCCGCCAAAGGTCGTAGTCGCGCGCCTGGCCGCGCATGTAAATCATGCCGTTGATCGACGAACAGCCGCCGAGCACCTTGCCGCGCGGATAGCCCAGAGCCCGGCCGTTCAGCCCTTCCTCGGGTGCCGTGGTAAAGCACCAGTCGGTGCGCGGATTGTTGATGCAGTAAAGATAGCCGACCGGTATGTGTATCCAGTGGTAGTTGTCGCTGCCGCCGGCTTCCAGCAGGAGCACGCGGTTATTGCGGTCTTCGGATAGCCGGTTCGCCAGCACACAGCCCGCACTGCCAGCGCCGATGATGATATAGTCGTAGCGATCCATCTGATGTCACCGGCCGCTCAACGGCGATACACGAAGCCCAGTTTCCGGCCGATCCACGAGGCGTAGAACTCGCCGACGATCCCGCGACGGAAGATCAACACGCAGATCATGAAAACGACGCCGGTGATGATCGTGACGGGGAATTCCGATGTCGCGAGATAGTTCTGCAGTGTCACGACAAGCCCCGCCCCGAAGATCGGACCAATCAGCGTGCCGATGCCGCCGAGAAGCGTCATCAAGATCACCTCGCCCGACATCTGCCAGGCGACGTCCGTCAGCGTCGCGAACTGGAAGACCAGCGACTTCAAGGCTCCAGCCAACCCGGCAAGGGCTGCCGACATCACGAAGGCGCCGAGCTTGTAACGCGCCACCGAATAGCCGAGCGAGATCGCTCGGTTCTCGTTTTCCCGGATCGATTTCAGGATCATGCCGAAGGGCGAATGGATGAAACGCCAGATCAAAAGCATGCCGATGACGAAGACCGCCAGGACGAAGTAGTACATGCTGGTCGAATTATTCAAATCGATGAAGCCGAAGAGATGCCCCCTCGGGACGGACTGGATGCCGTCCTCGCCTTCTGTGAATTCCGCCTGCAGGCAGAAGAAGAAAAACATCTGCGAAAGCGCAAGCGTGATCATCGCGAAATAGATGCCCTGACGGCGAATGGCGAGATAGCCCATGACGAGGCCGAGGAGTGCAGCACCCGCAACGCCGATCAGGATGCCGAGTTCGGGGGGCACCCCCCATGCCTTGACGGTGTAGGCAGTGAAATAGGCGGCCCCGCCAAAGAAGGTCGCATGCCCGAATGAAAGCAGCCCGGTATAGCCGAGCAACAGGTTGAACGCGCAGGCAAAGAGCGCAAAGCACAGCAGCTTCATCAGGAAGATAGGGTAGAAGAAGAACGGCGCGAGCAGCAGGAGCAAAAGGCCGATGATCAGGAAGCCGGCCTGTACCGACAGTGCGGTGCGGCTCTTTTCTGCACGAATGGTTTCGGTGATGTCGGTCATCTTACGCATCCCGGCCGAAGAGGCCCGCGGGCCTGACGAGAAGCACGATCGCCATGATCACGAAGATCACGATGTTCGAAGCTTCCGGATAAAATACCTTGGTTAGCCCCTCCGCAACGCCCAGAACGTAGCCGGTGACGATCGCCCCCATGATCGAGCCCATGCCGCCAACCACGACAACGGCGAAGACGACAATAATGATGTTCGACCCCATCAACGGCGAGACCTGGTAGATAGGTGCGGCCAGTACGCCGGCAAAGGCTGCAAGACCGGCACCCAAGGCATAGGTCAGCGTCAGGAGAACCGGTACGTTGACACCGAACACCTGCACAAGCACGGCATTTTCCGTCGCCGCGCGAAGATAGGCTCCGAGCTTGGTCTTCTCGATAAGAAGCCAGGTGCCGATGCAGACCACCAACGACATGACGACCACCCAGCCGCGATAGATCGGCAGGAACATGAAACCGAGGTTGGTACCACCGGCAAGGGCTGACGGCGTGGCATAGGGTTGACCGGAAGACCCGTAGAGATAGCGGAAGGTCCCTTCGATCGCGAGCGCCATGCCGAAGGTGAAGAGCAATCCGTAGAGTGGATCGAGATCATAGAGCCGCCGCAAGAAGAGCCGTTCCACGACGGCACCGAAAAGGCCGACTGCAAGCGGAGCAAGAACAAGTGCGGGCCAATAGCCGATGCCGCCATAGGCGAGCATCAGATAGGCAACGAAGGCGCCGAGCATATATTGCGCGCCATGCGCAAAATTGATGACGCGCAACAGGCCGAATATGATTGCCAGGCCAAGGCTCAAGAGCGCGTAGAAAGAGCCGTTGATGAGGCCGATCAGCAACTGGCCGAGCAGTGCCTGAACGGGAATTCCGAATATCATCGTCATGGCATCAGACTCCCAGCACCCGGTGCAGCGTATCCATCCGCTGCGGCAATTCGCCGACCGGGAACTCGGATACCATCTGGCCATGGTCCATCAGATAGAAGCGGTCTGCAATGCGGCTTGCAAAGCGGAAATTCTGTTCGACGAGGAGTATGGTCATGCCGCGCTCCTTCAGCTTCTTCAGGACCTCACCGATCCGTTGGACGATGACGGGCGCAAGACCCTCTGTCGGCTCGTCCAGCAGCAGCATCTTGACACCGGTGCGCAAGACGCGAGCGATCGCCAGCATCTGCTGCTCGCCGCCGGAAAGCTTGGTCCCGGCGCTCGCGCGGCGCTCGTAGAGGTTCGGAAAAAGCTCGTAGATCTCGTCGAGGCTCATGCCGCCTTCGGCAACGACCGGCGGCAATAGCAGGTTTTCCGACACGGTCAGTGTCGAAAAGATGCCGCGCTCCTCGGGCACGAAGCCGATGCCCTTGTGTGCGGTCTTGTGCAGCGGCACCTGCATCATATCGGCCCCGTCGAAGCTGATCTTGCCCTTGCGGGCCCGGACGATGCCGGTGATCGTGCGAAGCGTCGTTGTCTTTCCGACGCCGTTGCGGCCGAGGATAGTAATCGTTTCACCTTCGCCAACGCGCATGTCGACGCCGTGCAGGATATGGCTTTCGCCGTACCAGGCATTGAGACCGCGAACTTCCAGCAGGGCAGCCATCAACCTTCCTCCGTGCCCATATAGGCCTCACGGACGCGCGGATCCTGGCTGACGGAGGCATAATCGCCCTCTGCGAGGATCTCGCCACGCTGAAGTACGGTCACCTGCTGGCAGATATTCGCAACGACGGAGAGATTGTGTTCGACCATCAGTACCGCGCGCACGCGGGCAACCTCGCGGATGATGGCCGAAACGACGCTGACGTCCTCCTGCCCCATGCCGGCCATCGGCTCGTCGAGAAGCAGAACCTTCGGATCGAGCGCAAGCGTCGTGGCGATCTCCAGAACGCGCTTGCGGCCGTAGGAAAGATCGGCGGCGATATGGTCGCGCTCCTTGGAAAGGCCGACACTTGCCAGCAACTGTTCGGCGCGGTCGTTCAGGCGATCGAGGGCAGACACCGGCCGCCAGAACTGGGTGGAGAGATTGTTCGGTCGCTGCAGGGCGACGCGCACATTGTCGAGCACCGACAGGTGCGGGAAGACCGCCGAAATCTGGAAGGAACGCACCAGCCCCATGCGCGCCACCTTGTCCGGCGGTGTCCTGGTGATATCCGTCCCCATCAGCGTGATCGTGCCGTGTGTCGGCTGCAGGAACTTGGTCAGCAGGTTGAAAACCGTCGTCTTGCCCGCGCCATTTGGTCCGATGAGGGCATGGACGCTTGCATCATGCACGTCGAGATCGACATTCTTGACGGCCGTGAAGCCGCCGAAATCCCGGCGAAGGCCGCGGGCGGAGAGCACCACCCGCGGCGTTGCATTCGTCTGTGTTGCGGGAACCGCCATGGGCTTATTTCACCAGAACGCAGCCGCTCTTGGCGGGATCGATATAGGCGTCCTTGCCGGGGATGGTGGCGAGAACGTTGAAGTAGTCCCAGGCCTCCTTGCTCTCGTCCGGCTTTTTCACCTGCAGGAGATACATGTCATGGATCATGCGGCCGTTCGGGCCGACGGTGCCGCCGCGGCCAAAAACGTCGTCCACCGGCATTTCATGCAGTTGCTTCGCAACAGCCTCCGTTTCGTCCGTTCCGGCCTTCTGGATTGCCTTCAGGTACTGAAGCACGGCGGAATAGGTCCCCGCGTGGATCATGTTCGGCATCTTGCCGGTGCGATCGAAGAATTTCTTTCCGAAAGCGCGGCTCTCGTCGTCACGGTTCCAGTAATAACCTTCGGTGAGCGTCAAGCCTTGAGCGGCCTCGAGACCGAGGCCGTGGACGTCAGCGAGCGTGAACAGCAACGCCGCGAGGCGCTGGCCACCCTGCGTGATGCCGAACTCGGCCGCCTGCTTGATTGCGTTTGACGTGTCGAGGCCTGCATTGGCAAGGCCGACGACCTTGGCGCCGGAAGACTGGGCCTGCAGCAGGAACGACGAAAAATCCTGGCTGGCGAGCGGATGGCGGACGGAGCCGACGACAGTGCCCCCATTGGCCTTGACGAAATCACTCGTCTGCTGTTCCAGCGAATAGCCAAAGGCATAGTCGGCCGTCAGGAAGAACCAGCTGTCGCCACCCTGCTTCACAAGTGCGCCACCGGTGCCGACAGCAAGGGCATGCGTGTCATAGGCCCAGTGGAAGCCGTAGGGCGAACAGGCCTTGCCCGTCAGATCCGTGGTTGCCGCACCCGTGACGATGTCGATCTTCTTCTTCTCTTTGCCAATTGCCTGGACAGCAAGCGCAACCGACGAGGTCGTCAGTTCCATGATAGCGTCGACCTGCTCGGTGTCGTACCACTGCCGGGCGATGTTCGATGCGATGTCCGGCTTGTTCTGATGGTCGGCGTCGACGATCTCGATTGGAGCGTCGAGCACTTTGCCGCCGAAATCTTCGACCGCCATCTGGGCGGCTTCAACGGACGATTTACCACCAAAATCGGCATAGACGCCGGATTGGTCGTTCAGGATGCCAATCTTTACCTTGCCGTCGGAAGCACCATCAGCGAGTACGGCGGTGCCGCTGGCAAGCAGGAATGCCACGGACGCAATGAAATTCTTTCGCATATGTCTCTCCTCCCAGAGATGGCCAAATCGCGCGTCTGTTCAAAATTGGCCAGCCGCTCTCCTCAAACCAGCCGACGCTTCGCCTACGATCAAGGAAAATCCGCCTTGAGGCAACCGCTGGTTTGCAGTTAATTACAAACAGTATCTGTTCGTTTTTGAACAGAAGGTTGAAACCGACACTTAGGGCGCTTTCCATTCATGGGCAGCGACCGGCGATGAGACCAAAGACGTAGACGGACGCGCGACGCTGCATGAGCAATCCTCCGCAATTTACTTGGGACGACCTTCAGTTTTTTCTAGCCGTGGCGCGCACCGGCCAGCTATCGACGGCTGCGAGGCAGCTGCGCAGCAGCCATGCCACCGTCTCGCGGCGCATCGACCGGCTTGAATTTGCCCTGAAGGTCAAGCTTTTCGAGCGCAACGCGCGCGGCTACGTGCTGACGGCGATGGGCACGCGTTTCGTAGACACCGCCGAAAGAATGGAACAGGAGACCGAACGCCTGCGCGCCGATCTTGCCGCAGGGTCGATGACGCAGCGCGGCGTCGTGCGGTTGAGTGCGCCGGAGGGTTTTGCGAATTTCTTCTTTGCGAGCGTGCTGCCGAAATTCGCAGCACACCATCCGCATCTGTCGCTTGAGCTTGTGACGATCCAGCAGATCATGTCACTGTCCCGCAAGGAGGCGGACATTACCGTCGTCTTGGACGAGCCGAAGGGCGGACCGTATTTTTCAGAGAAGCTGACCGACTACCATCTGCAGGTCTACGGCTCGCGGGATTATCTTGCCAAGAGCCCGCCGATCACCTGCCGCGACGACCTGCTGAACCATCCTTTCATCAGCTATATCGAGGAGATGATCTTCGCGCCGGGGCTTGATTATCTCGGCGACGTGCATCCGCGCATCAAGCCGCAGTTCCAAAGTTCCAGCATCTTTGCGCAGCTGACGGCCACGCGAAACGGCCTGGGGCTTTGCGTGCTCCCCTACTTCTTCGCAAGCCTTTATCCGGAGCTTGTGCGCGTCCTGCCCGATGAGGTGGACCTCTGCCGCAACTATTGGGTTACTTGTCATCAAGATATGAGACAAGCGCCACGCGTGCGCGCCGTCATCGACTTTCTGCGCGAGGCCGTGAAAGGCGAAGACGCACGTTTCATCCCGCCATTTGCGGCCGCAATCCACTCCGGCCGAAAGCCCGGATGACTATTTCAGAAATTCTGCGCGGTGCGGTGTGAAGGTGTCGATCAGCCGCCCCTTCTCCAATGCCTTGACGCCGTGAACAAGGTCCGGCGGCACGATGAAGCTACCGCCTTTTTTCAGCACCTCGGTCTTCCCGTCGATGGTGACCGCGAAGCTGCCTTCGGCAACATAGCTCGCCTGGATGTGAGGATGCGAATGCGCAGCACCGATTGCATCTTTTTCGAAGGCAACTTCAACCATCATCATCTCGGGCAGGTAGACCATGATCCGGCGCGTGACGCCCGGCTCCGGACTGATCCAGTCAGCGCCTTCGGCATGCACGAAAAGAGCGCTCGATGTCATGTTCGCCTCCTCACTTCGATTCCGATCGGGCCGCAAGTTGGAGCATTGAAGTCTGTTTGAAAAGGGCGCATCGGTATATTCCGTCCAATTGACGCCGAAGCTGGCCGGGTTTATGGCGGGGCTTGATCAGGCTTGCCTGGAAAATGGTGAGGAGACGCCGTCATGCAGCATAGCCGCGAAACCTTCGACTGGGCCGATCCCTTCCGGCTGGAAGAACAGCTGACCGACGAGGAGCGCATGGTGCAGGACACGGCACGCGCCTACGCTCAGGAAAAGCTCGCTCCCCGGGTACTCGATGCCTTCCGCAATGAAAGGACCGATCCGACGATCTTCCGCGAAATGGGCGAACTCGGCCTGCTCGGTCCGACGATTGCGCCGGAATACGGCGGAGCAGGCTTGGGTTATGTCGCCTACGGCCTGATTGCCCGCGAAGTCGAGCGCGTCGACAGCGGCTACCGCTCAATGATGAGCGTGCAGTCGTCCCTCGTCATGGTGCCGATCGAGGCCTTCGGCTCAAATGCGCAGAAACAGAAATATCTGCCCAAGCTTGCAACCGGCGAATGGATTGGCTGCTTTGGGCTCACCGAACCGAATCACGGCTCCGATCCGGGCTCGATGGTGACGCGCGCCAAGAAGGCCGATGGCGGCTATAGCCTCACCGGGTCCAAGACCTGGATCACCAATGCGCCGATTGCCGATGTCTTCATTGTCTGGGCCAAGACGGAGGACGGCGTGATCCGCGGCTTTATCCTGGAAAAGGGCTGGAAGGGCCTTTCAGCGCCCGCCATTCACGGCAAAGTCGGTCTGCGCGCCTCAATCACCGGTGAGATCGTGCTCGACAATGTTTTCGTGCCGGAGGAAAACCTGCTGCCCGATGTGACCGGTCTGAAGGGTCCGTTCACCTGCCTGAATTCCGCCCGTTTCGGCATTGCCTGGGGCGCGCTCGGTGCGGCCGAAGCCTGCTATGCGACGGCCCGGCAATACACCCTCGATCGCAAGCAGTTCAACCGGCCGCTTGCCGCCAATCAACTGATCCAGAAAAAGCTTGCCGATATGGCGACCGAGATCACGCTCGGCCTGCAGGGTTGCCTGCGGCTCGGCCGCATGAAGGAAGAGGGCCACCCGCCGGTGGAACTCACCTCAATCCTCAAACGCAACTCCTGCGGCAAGGCACTCGACATTGCGCGCACTGCCCGCGATATGCTCGGCGGCAATGGCATCTCCGACGAATTCGGCGTCGCCCGCCACCTCGTCAATCTCGAGGTCGTCAATACCTACGAGGGTACGCATGACATCCACGCCCTCATCCTCGGCCGCGCGATTACGGGAATCCAGGCCTTCGCGAACTAGCGTCCCGCCCGGCGGCGCCAGAGCGTATAGGCAACCGAAACCAGAACGCCTACCACGATGCCGAGCGTAATGCTGCCGTAGGTGGCACCAAGCCCTACCCCCGGCGATGCCGATCGCGAACGGAAATGCAAGATCCATTCCAAGCTCCTCTGCGCATTTCGCAAATGGGCCGTGGGGCGTGAATTGCAACCGTTTGGAGATTGTGCAAGGCTGCCGTCGCCGATACAGCGCCAATAGGGGAAGGGGTTTCTCATATGCTTCTATTCCTTGCATTTTTGATCGGAATTATTGCCGGCCTCAGGGCCATGACTGCGCCCGCCGCCGTTGCCTGGGGCGCTGCACTTGGCGGGTTCGACGTTTCTCAAACGTCTCTCGCCTTTATGGGGTACCGGTGGACGCCGTGGATTTTCACGGTGCTTGCCGCCGTCGAAATGATCACCGACCAATTGCCGACAACGCCGAGCCGCAAGGTGCCGATGCAGTTCGGCGCCCGTATCATCATGGGCGCATTGGCAGGCGCCACGATCGGCGCTTCGGGTGGTTCCCTGACAGCCGGGCTTATTGCGGGCATCGTCGGTGCCGTTGTCGGAACGCTCGGCGGTGCCTTTGTCCGCGGCAGGCTTGCGAAGGCTTTCGGCAAGGATTTGCCGGCGGCACTTATCGAAGATGTCGTCGCCATCGGCGGCGCGCTGTTGATTGTGGCGGCCGTGCCATGAAAAGTTACGACGCGATCTTTATCGGGGCCGGTCAGTCCGGCCCCTTCCTCGCCGCCCGCATGTGCGAGAAGGGCATGAACGTAGCGCTGATCGAGCGAAAATATCTCGGCGGTACCTGTGTCAATGCCGGCTGCATGCCGACGAAGACGCTGGTCGCCAGTGCCCGGGCCGCCCATGTCGCGCGTCGCGGGGGCGACTACGGCGTGAAGATTGCTGGCAAGATCGCGATCGACATGACGATCGTGCGCCAGCGCGCCGAAACCGTTACCATGAACGCCCGCAACGGCCTGATCAGCTGGCTTGACAGCATGGAAACAATGGACGTGATCTATGGCCAGGCCAGATTTGCCGGTCCGAAGACAGTCATCGTCAACGACGAGATGCTGTCGGCGCCGCAAATCTTTGTGAATGTCGGTGCCCGCCCGGTCATTCCGGATTTTCCCGGTATCGAGGACATCGACTATCTCACAAGCACGTCGATCATCCACCTCGACACGTTGCCACGCCACCTCGCCGTCATCGGCGGCAGCTATATCGGTCTCGAATTCGCGCAGATGTACCGCCGCTTCGGCGCCGAAGTCACGATCATTGAACGCGGGCCGAAGCTTGCCTCACGTGAAGACGAGGATATCTCCGATGCAATCGCGGAGATTCTCGGCGCCGAAGGTATTGCGGTTCATACTCAGGCAGATCATATCGCATTCGTAAAGAATGGCGATGCTGTTGCCGTCAGCACCGGCGCCGGCAAGCCGGCGATCGAGGCAAGCCATGTGCTGATTGCAACCGGCCGCAGGCCGAACACCGACGATCTGGGCCTCGATGCCGCCGGCGTTTCGATGGACAAGCGCGGCTACATCACGGTGGACGACAGGCTGATGACCAATGTCGAGGGCATCTTCGCGCTCGGCGACTGCAACGGCCGCGGAGCCTTTACGCATACGTCCTATAATGATTTCGAGATCGCCGCAGCTAACCTGATTGATGGTGGCGATCGCAAGGTGAGCAGCCGCATTCCCGCCTATGCACTTTATATCGATCCGCCGCTCGGCCGCGTCGGCATGACAGAGAAGGAAGCGCGCGCTTCCGGCAAAAAGATCATGGTCTCGTCCCGCCCGATGAGCCGCGTCGGTCGTGCCAACGAACGAGGCGAGACCATGGGTTTCATGAAGATCGTCGCTGAGGCCGAAAGCAAGCGAATTCTCGGTGCCGCAATCCTTGGCATCGAAGGCGACGAGGCAATCCACGGCATCATCGATGCCATGAATGCCGGAACGACCTACCCTGCCCTGCAATGGTCGGTGCCGATCCATCCGACCGTTTCGGAACTGATCCCGACGGTGCTTGGAGATTTGAAGGCGGTTTGAAATATTTCCTTCTCTGCGACGCAAAGAAGTTTAGAGGTCCTTATTCCATGACGATCTGCAGCTTGACATCCGTCGGCCGCGCTTCGACGGCACGATCGAAAGCCTTGATCGAATCCTCGAACTGGAAAACCCCCGAAATCAGCGGCTTGAGGTCGACGCGGCCGGAGCCGAGAAGTGCGATCGAGCGCTCGTACTGATGCGCGTAGCGGAAGACCGTTTCGATGCGGATTTCCTTGGTCGAAGCCGTCGAAACGTCGAAGCCGACAGGGGTCACCGGCAGGCCGACGGCAACGATGACCCCTCCGGGTCGCGCCAGATCCATGATCGTTTCCCAGGCCTTTGGCGACCCGGAGCACTCGAAGATCACGTCTGCGCCCCACCCGGCGGTCAGCCGGCTCACCTCTTCGGTGAGACTATTCTCGCGGATGTTGACCGGAATGACGCCCTGATACTGCGCGGCGATGTCGAGCTTCGGCTGGGCGAGATCGGCAACAATCGCGCGGGCACAGCCTCCAGCAAGCGCGGCAATCGCCACCATCGTGCCGATCGGGCCGGCGCCGAGGACGACGGCCGTGTCGCCGGGTGCGATTCTTGCTTTGGCCGCGGCCTGCATGCCGACCGCAAATGGTTCAACCATCGCGCCCTCCGCAAAGCTTACATTGTCCGGCAGCTTGTAGGTATAGTTGGCGGGATGAACCACTTCCGGTGTCAGCACGCCGTGAACCGGGGGCGTCGCCCAGAAGGTAACAGCAGGATCGACATTGTACATGCCAAGCCGGCTTGCCTTGGAGTTCGGATCGGGAATGCCGGGTTCCATGCAGACGCGGTCGCCGGCTTTTAGATGTGCCACGCCTTCACCGACTTCGACCACTGTACCAGCTGCTTCGTGCCCAAGCACCATCGGCTCACTCACCACAAAGGGCCCAATCCTGCCGTGCGTGTAATAATGCACGTCCGAGCCGCAGACGCCGACGGTATGGATCTTAATCTTCACCTGTCCCGGCCCGGTTTCCAGCGGTAGATCGATATCGCGAAGGGCAAGCTCATGCTGGCGCTCCAGCACCAGCGCACGGACTTTGGCCATATGTCGGTTTCCTTCCCTGATAGTCGTTCGATTCACCCGGACGTTAATCGACTATACGACCCTTGAGGCCCGCAGTTCAACAAAATTGCGAGGCTTTTGCTCACAGTGCGATGAATTGCTCAGTTTATCGCGGTGATCGGGAACTGCGCAAGCTTGCCGCCGATGGCAAGCGGGCCGAGATCGAATCCCGAAGAAGCCGAGCCTGGCCATCAGCGCCGACCTCCGCCTTTGGTGCGGTGTCATCGCCGGAATTAAAGCACGCTTGCCGCCTTCAGCCTGGGGATTGCCGATACGGGCAGCAGATGATTGAAATATCGCACGTTTCTGTCCCTCATGGCTGCGAAGGCAATCCGGAGCTATCTGTTTTTTCGCTCCCGATCAATGCGTCCTTCCGTAGTTTCTGCTCGCATCCAGCAGGTGCCGAGAGTAGCCATGTTCGACGGCTCCTTTTCGCAGCCGTTCGATATCCACCTCTTCGACGATCTCGCCTGCCTCCATGATGGCGACGCGACCGCACATGTGCGACACGACGGCCAGATCGTGGCTGACGAGCAGATAGGTCAGACCGCGCTCCTTGCGCAGATCCTCCAGCAGATTGAGAATTTCCGCTTGAACCGAGACGTCGAGCGCCGACGTCGGCTCGTCGAGCAACAGCACGGCCGGATTAAGCACGAGGGCTCGGGCGATGGCCACGCGCTGACGCTGCCCTCCGGAAAGTTGGTGCGGGAAGCGGTAGGTGAGCGATGGATCGAGGCCAACCGCCAGCAGCAGGGCATCTACGTCCACCGAATTGGTGGCAAGGCCCTGGTTGCGGAGCGGCTCCTTAAGCTGCGAGCGGATTGTCTTGCGGGGATGAAGTGAACCGTAAGGGTCCTGAAAAACCATCTGCACTCGGCGGAAGAACTGCCGGTCGCGCTGCCGGTCCAACGTATCTCCATCCAGCTTGATCCCGCCTTCGTAGTTCGGGTTGAGACCGGATATTGCCCGCAGGACAGTGGACTTTCCGCAGCCGGATTCACCAACCAGACCGAATGCCGTGCCCCTGTCGATGCGAAGGCTGACGTTCCTGACGACCGGCCTCTGACCGGAACCGAAACGAATCGTGAGATTGTCAATTTCGATCAATGCGGCGTCTCCAAAGTGATGTCATCGAACCAGGCCGGATCACGCTTCAGTACCGGCAGTCGGGCGGGCGGATTTTCGATCGACGGCAAGGATGCCAGCAGGCCTTGCGTATAGGGATGCCTTGCATTCTCAAGTTCAGAAGCCTTGAGAACCTCGACGACCCGCCCGGCATACATGATGAGCACGCGGTCGCAGAAGTTCCGGACGAGGTTCAGGTCGTGACTGATGAAGATCAGCCCGAGGTTGCGGCGGGCGACGAGTTCATCAAGCAGCGCCAGGATTTCGAGCCGCACCGTCACATCGAGGGCAGACGTCGGCTCGTCGGCAATCAGAACCTCGGGTTCCACAATCAGCATCATCGCGATCATGACCCTCTGACCCATGCCGCCTGAAATTTCGTGAGGATAGAGCCGAGCCACCCTTTCGGCATCACGGATCTGGACCGCTTCGAGCATCTCGATCATTTTCCGGTCAGCCTGTTTTGCAGTCGACTTCGGATAGTGAAAGCGAAAGGTTTCGGCGATCTGCTCGCCGATGCGCATAACAGGGTTGAGCGAATATTTCGGATCCTGCAGGATCAGTCCGATGCGCCGTCCCCTGATTGTCATCATCATACGCTCGTCGGCCTTGAGCAGATCCACGTCGCGAAACGTCATCCGCTCGGCGCGGACGATTGCCTTCGGCGGCAGCAACTTCATGACGGCGCGCCCGACGGTCGACTTGCCCGACCCGGATTCGCCGACGATGCCTAGCTTTTCGTGTCCTAGCGAGAAACTGACGCCGCGCACGGCGCGCACGGTTCCGCCGCCGAAGGCGATCTCGAGATTGCGGATGTCGATGAGGGAAGACGTCATTCCGAACCTCTCGGGTCAAGAACGTCGCGAAGGGCATCGCCGACAAGATTGAACGCAAGGCTGACCAGCGCGATGGCAATGCCGGGCGCTGCAATGACCCATGGACTGTCGAGCATGAATTCACGCCCGGTCGCGGCCATTGCTCCCCATTCCGGCCAAGGCGGCTGCGCGCCAAGACCGAGGAACCCGAGGCCTGCCGCCGTGATGATGATGCCGGCCATATTCAGGGTCACGCGAACGATCACCGAGGGAATGCACATCGGCAGGATGTGGCGGGTGATGATCGCCATTGGCGTCGCCCCTTGCAGGCGCACGGCGGCGATGAAATCGGCCTTGCGCAGACTGAGTGTCTCGGCGCGCGCGAGCCGGGCGATTGGTGGCCATGCCGTCAACGAAATCGCGATGATCGCGTTGGTGATGCCGGGACCGAGTGCCGCCGCAAATCCCAACGCAAGCACCAGGCCTGGAAAGGAAAGGAAGATGTCGGTGATGCGCATCAGCACTTCATCGACGATGCCGCCGAAATAACCCGAACAGGTGCCGATCAAAAGGCCCAAGGGAGCGACGATGACGGAAACCAGCATGATGATGTAGAGCGTCGTGCGCGCACCGTAGATGACCCTTGAAAAGACATCGCGGCCAAAATTGTCGGTGCCGAGCCAATGTTGTGCCGAAGGCGGTGCGAGCCGCCCTGCCATATCCTGGACGATCGGATCGTAACGCGCAAGCAATGGCGCAGCGAGCGCGACCAGGATCAGCAGGGCGATGATTCCGAGCCCTGCCAGGCCGAGGGGATGAAGTCGGAACTTGAGCCAGCCCTGGTGGAATTGCTGCGCTGAGGACTGAAACCGGCCCTGCGGCTCGGGCGCTAGCAACCATCTGCGAAGGCTGCTTGCGTTGACTCGATCTGCATGTTCGGCGGACAGTGTCATCGGCATCACCGTGTTCTCGGATCAAGAATGCGATAAAGGACATCCGAAAGGATGTTGATGGTCAGGAAGACGGCGCCGATCGTCAGCACAGCGCCCATCACGACGTTCATGTCGTTCATCTGAAGTCCGCGGGTGAGATACTGGCCGAGTCCCGGCCAGCCGAAAACGGTCTCGATGAGCACTGCCCCTTCAAGGAGGCCCCCGAAGGTGAGCGCCATGATGGTCAGAAGTTGCACGCGAATATTTCTGAAGGCATGACGCCAGACGACCTTGCGCAGTCCAAGCCCCTTTGCTCTCGCCGTTGTAATGTATTCCTGCCCGAGCTGCTCCAGCATGAAGCTGCGAGACATGCGGCTGATATAGGCCACCGAATAGTAGCCAAGGATCGTGCCCGGCAGGATGATGTGTCCGAGCGCGCTTCGAAATACGTCCCACTGTCTCTCGATTGCCGAATCGATCAGGAGAAAGCCGGTCACCGGCGTGACGAGCCCCTCGTAAAATACGTCAACCCGGCCAGATGCGCCGACGAGCTTCAACTTCGCATAGAAGACGAAAAGCGCCATCAACCCGGTCCAGAAGATCGGAATGGAGTGGCCGGCAAGCGCGATGATGCGTGCGATGTGATCAATGATCGTGCCGCGCCTGACAGCAGCGGTGATACCGAGCGGAACGCCGACAAGGGCGCCGACAATCATGGCGATGACGGCAAGCTCAATGGTTGCGGGGAAGATGGTCAGCAGATCGGTGAGGATCGGCTGACCGGTCGTTGCCGATGTGCCGAGGTCGCCCGTTGCGACCTTCTGCACATAGTTTAGGAATTGCACCCAGATCGGGCGTCCCAGGCCCAGCTCGTTGTAGACGCGATCATAGACCTCCTTGCTGACCTCGGCTCCGGTGATGGCAAGCACCGGGTCGGCAGGAAGCAGACGTCCCATCGAAAAGGTGAGGAAGAGCAGGCCAAGGAGTGTGGTCACCACCGCCACGACGCGCCCTGCCAACCGTCGCAGGAGCATGACAAGCGGATGGGACGGCGTATGTGCCAAGCCGTCCTCATCCAGATTGCGGTCCGCATCCCGTTTCAATGTCAGATCTGCGCTCGCCACGGCCCCTTACTCCTTAGTCACGCCATGCCAGCGCGTCGACCAGGTCGTATGCCCATGATAACCTTTGACATTGGCGCGCATGACATAGGGGTCGGTGCGCTGGAAGAAAATGACGAGCGGGGCGTCCATGCCGCTGTAGATGCCGTCCATCTTCTGGAAGATTTCCGTGCGCTTGCCCGTATCAGGTTCCTTCATGGACTGATCGACGAGAGTATTGAGTTCGTCCACCTTCATCCCGGCTCGCCAGAGATAATAGCTGCCGAGACGCGCCTCGTCGCTGTTGTCGGGATTATAGGCGTACTGCGTGGCAACCGCGAAAGGATCCGGCAGCCGGGCACCCGAATTGCCGAGCAGGATTTCATATTTGCGTTCGCGAAATGCGGGCGTGAATTCGCCGGGCACGAGATTAAGATCAAGACCGGCGGCACGGGCGCTCGCCTGCAGCGCTTCGGCGAAGGGCAAGGTCGCCGCTCCCGACGGATTGAGCACTTTCTTCAAGCCATTCGGGTATCCGGCCTCGGCCAGCAATTGCTTGGCCCTGGCGGGATCATAATCGTGGCGGGACGTCGCGTCCTCTGGTGCTCCAATCATGCCGCGAGGGATCATCGACTGCCACGGAAAGCCGGTATAGCGCATAATATTGCCGGAGATCGCCTTCCAGTCGAAAGCATGCTGAAACGCTTCGCGGACCTTGGGCTTCTGCAGGTCCGGATCCTTTTGATTGAGAGCGATATAGTAGAAACCGAGGCCCGGAACGCTATCGATCACTATCTCTTCGCTATTGGCCAAGGCATCAAGGTCGCCGCTTGCGAGATATTGCCCGACATCGACGTCGCCGGCTTCGAGCTGGAGGCGGAGATTGCCGGATTCGGGAATGTGGCGGGCGACAACCCGTGCCATGGCCGGCGGGCCAGCCCAATAATTCTTCTGCGCGTTGAAGATCGCAACGTCGTTTGGCCGCCATTGCGCAAGCGTGAAGGGTCCACTTCCTGCCGAGTTGGCCGACAGCCACCCGCCGGCGAGATCGCCGTTCGCCTCATGCGACAATGCCGTCTTCTTGTCGATGATGCCGATCGAAGAGCCAGCGAGAGAATAAAGCACAAGATCGGTATTGACGGCGTGCGGCAGTTCGATCTCCAGCGTTTGCCCATCTTTGGCCCGGACGAGCTTGTCCACGTTTTCGGGCGTGAAACCCCAAAGGGCGACATCGGTGGAGCCGACTTGCCCCATCTTGATGACGCGCTGGATGGACCATGCGGCATCTTCGGCCGTGACAGCATTGCCGCTTTGGAAGACCGCGTCGTCACGCAAGGTTAGCGTAATGAGCCTGCCGTCTTTAGAGACAGTCCATTTTGTGGCAAGCATCGGCTTCAGCGTCTTAAGATCATCCGGCGACAACTGGACGAGGTTGTCATAAAGGTTGGAGATCAACTCGGAGACCGTGCGGGCATTGTTCTGCGCCGGATCGAGCGTTCGAATGCCGGTGAGATTGGTACCGATCACCAGCATGTTCGGCGGTGACGCCGCAAAAGACGGCTGTGCCGTGACCAAAGCACCGGCCAGTGCGATCGTCGTCAGTAAGTTCTTCAGCATCTCAAGACCTCCCAATCTCGTGGCGCAGTGGACGAGCGCCTCTTGCCTGCCTGAAATTATGGTGTCGAACTCAGCCAGCCCTTAGCGGGAAGGCCGCAGATCTTCACGCACATGGATGTCGCCTGCGGCCTCCCAACCTTGGAGCAAGCGGAACAATTCTTCGCGATCCGTTTGATCGAGTAGTGGCAGCCCCGGCACGCGCACGGGTCCGACGTCGAGGCCGGAATGCGTCACAGCCTCCTTCACGACCGTCACATTCGCGCCATTGCGGAAGTTCGTGCGCATGCGTTCGAACGGTTCGAGGCGGTTGATGATGGCGCGTGCGGCAGCAAAATCGCCCTTGGAGAGCGCATCGTGGACGGCGAGCGACAATTGCGGGGCAACATTGACAAGGCCGGATGTGAAGCCACGTGCACCAGCGGCAGTGAACGACAGCGCCCAGCTCTCCGCAAGACCGCAGACGAACAGCGCCCCCGCCGGATCCGACGCCGCAATGGCCCTCGAAAGCAGCATCAGATCCGGCGTCGCGAACTTAATGCCGGCAATGTTGCCGTGACCGGCAAGACGGACCATTTCATCGACACCAAAGCCATCCGCCCGCACGTAGGCGACCAACGGCAAAGGCGAAGCATCCGCAAGATTGCAGAAATAGTCGATCTGAGCCGACGGTGCAGCAAAGGGATCGACGGGCTGGTGCGACATCACCGCAGCTGCGCCGATGCTGGCGGCATCCTTCGCCATCCCGATTGCTTCGCGCAGCGACCTGCCGATCGCCGCAGTCACCGGCGCCTTGTTGTCAACGCCGGAAACCGCCGCTTCATGGACGCGGCGGATCTCTTGCGGCGTCAGAGCATAGAATTCGCCGGTGTTTCCCGCAGCAACAATATTGTGGATGCCAGCGGCTGCCACCCTCCGGTAGACCATTGCCGTGATTTGCGGTTCGACTTCGCCATTTTTGTCATAGGCCGTGACCGGCACACCCGACACGCCCATCAGCGCCTGACGCATGATTGCAATGCCCATCTTTTTTCCCTTTCCATCAATTGCCGAAGCGGAAGGGCGGCAAGCCCTCGGCGTCCACGTCGAAAGCAACGACCGTGCCCGCTTCGAAATGTCCGCTGCGGTTGGTCGACAGGCTCGTGACGAAGAGCGTCCGCATGTCAGGACCGCCAAAACACGGCATCGTCGGCGCGGCGACCGGCAGAATGTAGATTTCAAGGATCTCACCGGCGGGAGAAATCCGGTTAAGCCGGCCGGCGGAAACACCCGCACTCCAATAGTAGCCGTCCCGGTCGGTTGCGCCGCCATCGGGCCGGCCCTCCTCCTCCGAAAAGACGCGAAGCCGCCTGGCGTTCGCGAGCTCGCCCTTTTCCGGATCGAAATCAAAAGCCTGCAGGAAACATTGGCGGCTGTCGGAGTGATACATGCGCCGGCCCTCTGGTGACCAAGCAAGCCCGTTGGAGCTGGTCAGCCCTGTTGCGACGGTCCGTGCGCTGCCGTCCGGCCCCAGGCGGTAGAGCGCAGCGTCACTGGTCTGCGGCTTGGCCTCGCTCATGGACCCGACCCAGAAATGGCCGTCGGGGCCGACCTTCCCATCGTTGAGACGACAGTTGGCGCGCGCCACCGGATCGCACAAAAGCTCGAAGTCTCCGGAAACGGGATCGAAGAGATGCAGGCCCGTTCGAAGTGCGACCACTACACGCCGGTCGCGGCAAAGCCCAAGGCTGCCGGTTGCGGAGGGCATGTCAAAGCGATCGACCTTTCCTTGCGGTGAGATCCGGATGACGGCTGGCGCTTGTATGTCGACAAGCCAGAGCGTGCCGCTCTTTTCGTCCCATACCGGCGATTCACCCACTCCCAGCGGCTGCTGCAGCACCGGACGGACTTGCGGACGGACGATCCGCGGCGCCGTCATGGAACCGTCTCCGGGTTCTTGGCCAAACCCTCGGCATCCCGCAAGCGGATGTTGCCGTCGTGATTGGTCTCGCAGAACGCTCCGCCCTGGAAGGCAAGGGCGACCGGCCCTTCGGACGGCTCCTCGATGCGAGCATGATCACGAGGCCGGTCTTGGGGCTGGTAGCCAAGTCTGCTTGCCAACCCGTTGTTCCACCAACGCTCCTCGGCGTCGGAAACGCCATAGACGACGGTTGCGGCGATGAGGGGGTGGGTAAGGCCGATTCCGACCAGTTGCGCCAGGTCACGTGCACTGATCCAGATTGCCACGGACCGCTCGCTGTCCGGATAGGTGCCCGCGTTGCCGATGCGGATGGAAAGAGTGCGAATGCCGCAGGTGTCGTAATATAACCCTGCCACGAGTTCGCCCCAGCACTTGGAAAGCCCGTAGGGGCTGTCCGGACGCATCGGATCCAGCGGCGAGACGAGCTGGCCGCGCGGATAAAAACCGGTCACATGGTTGCTTGAGGCGTAAACCACCCGTTCAACCTTGTTGATCCGCGCCGCTTCATAGAGATTGTAAGTGCCGAGGACATTCGCATCCAAAATAGCGCGCATGTCGAGGCCGCTTGCTATCCCGGCCAGATGAACTACGCCGTCAACCTCTTGCAGGGCAGCATTTGCCTCATCGCGCCCTGCAAGATCGGCTCTCACGAAGCTTTCGTTCTTGCCCAGCGCTGCAGGCTCGTCGATGTCGATCAGACGCAGTTGCTCGGCATGCGGCCGAAGAAGCGGCCTCAGCAATGTGCCTACGCGCCCGGCAGCGCCTGTGAGGGCCAGCCGTTTCATCGTTCCTTCCTCCCATTATCGCTCAAACGCCCTGGAACATGCGGGCGCGCGCATTCAATATGTGTCTCTTCATGGCGTCGTGGGCCTCGGCTTCGTTTCGCGCAAAGATCGCCGCCACGATGACCGCGTGTTCATCCTGGACGCTTCGTATCTGTTCGGGCGTCCGTTTGAGGCTCAAGCTTCGCGTCACGGAATGTCCGATTGCGAAATGCGGCCTGAACCATTCGCGTACCGTGATGTGGAACTGGTTCCCAGTCGCCATGGCAATCGCATCGTGAAGCGCCTGATCCTCCTCGGCGCCAAGCTTGCCGTCCCTCAGACATTGTTCAATCGCAGAAAGGGCAGCCATTATCCGCTCCTTGTCGGCTGGTTGCCAGTTGCGTGCAGCAAGTTCGGCAGCCTCGGCCTCCAGGCCGGCGCGGAACTCGAAGAAGCGCTGCACGTCGGCAAGCGAGCCGACCGGGACCATTTTCAGCATGGAGGAATCCGGCCGCTGGCGTACATAGGAGCCCGACCCCTTGCGCGAGACGACCAGTCCGTCGACCCTTAAACGCTCGAGCGCTTCACGCACGACCGGCCTCGATGCGCCAAACATGACGGCAAGCTTCGATTCCGGCGGCAGCCGTTCATTCACCGGAAAGTTTCCGTCCGCGATCATCCCCACGATCTTCTCGTAGATGATGTCGCTGAAACGTGTCGCGCCCCTGCTGGGGTCGGCAACGGCCGACAGTTTCATCATCGTCCTTCTTCCTTCTGCCGCCAGGCAGCAAATTTCGCAGAGCCCCCATCACCGGGACCGTTAGGGCCGAGTATGCTCTGGCGCGACCATCTTTTGCGGCGACTCCAACCACTTTCCATGTTCAAGAGCTACTAAATCTGTCATTATCTGTCAACTCTTGTAATTATTTGAGAAGATGTCTATGGTCGGCTCATGGCGCTGAGAAGGGCGTCTTGCGCCGGGTTGGGAGCTCGTCGCGCCGGTTCACACCAGGTCGTTCCGGCACAAAAGGGGAGGAACTTCGATGCGTGACGAAATATTGTCTCGCGACGTGACGAGGCGCGCCGTGCTCGGCGAGCGTTCGGCGACCATCTTCGGCGAACGGGAACTTATCGAAGAAGAGCTGGTGGACGTGATCCAGCCGGATACCGGCCGGGCTGGCGGCATTACCCAGATGAAGAAGATTGCGGCGATGGCCGAGGCGCATCATATCCAGGTGGCACCGCATTCCGGCTCGCTTGGCCCGGACGCCGAATATGCGGCCCTGCACGTGCTTGCTGCGATCCCCAATGCCCTCATCCTCGAGCGCATCGATGACGACTGGGACGGCCGCCGGCATACGATCGTGCCTCATCCCGAGCAGGTCGACGGATTGATTGCAGTTCCTGACGCGCCGGCGCTTGGCTGCGACATCGATGAGACTTTCGTGGCTCGCTTCCCAAGTGGCGGTAACGTCTCGGTACCCGTGCCGGAGGATGGCGGCTCCTACAATCCCGGAACCTACAACGAGCATCTCTAAGTGCAGACGCGTCTGTCGCGCCGCGCCTTTTTCAATCGATAGCAGGACAACAAGATGAAGATCGACCGCATGCGGGTTTTCATGACCCGCGACAAGGACCGTCCCCGCGTGATCGTGGCACTCGACACGGATGACGGCCTGACAGGATGGGGCGAATGCTATAACCATGGTCCGGACAAGGCGCTTCCGCCGCTCTTGGATTATCTCTACGCCTTCCTGTCCGGCCAGGATCCGACACGTGTCGACTATCTCGTTAATCTGCTCATCCAGCAAAGCAGATTTCCGCCAGGCGCATTGGGGCTGGCTGCAATCTCCGCCCTCGATCACTGCCTGTGGGACCTAGCCGCCAAAGCCGCAAACGTCCCCGTCTACAAGCTTCTGGGCGGCGAAGTGCGCGATCGCATCAAGGTCTATGCGGGCGTCTATACGGCACCGGATGCGCCTGCGGCCCGCGACGAGTTCGACCGTTTGAATGCTGATTGGGGTTTTACCGCTTTCAAGCTCAGCCCGTGGCGCATCGACATGCACGCCCATCGCTGGGGCAACGTCGTCAAAGCCTCGGCGGATTATTTTCGCACATTGCGGGAAACCGTGCGCGACGACTATGAAATCGCGTTTGATGCGCACGCCAAGATCTTCGAGCCGATTGCAGCCCGCCAGCTCGGCAATGCGCTCGCACCTTATGATCCGCTGTTTTACGAGGAACCGCTTCGTCCGGAAAACATCGAAGCCTGGGGCGACCTCAAGCAGGGGCTCAACTGTGTGCTCGCGACCGGGGAATCGCTTTACAATCGAAATGAGTTCCTGCGTCTGCTGCAGGTGAAGGGCGCCGATCTGATACAACCCGATATCTGCGTGGTTGGCGGCATCAGCGAAATGCGGCGGATTGCGTTTCTCGCCGAGGCTTTCTTCGTCGGCGTGGCACCCCACAACCCCATGGGCCCGCTGGCGACCGCGGTCAACGTTCACTTTTCGGCTGCCGCCCAGAACTTCCGCATTCTCGAATACCGATTGCCGAAGGGCCAGGCCTACGTCTATGGCGGCAACGACATAGAGAAGCGGCAGGGCGAGACGCGATATGTCGTCGATCCATATCTGCCGAAGGACGGCTATCTAGAACTGCGGCCCGATCGGCCCGGCTGGGGCGTGGAGATGGACGAAGAGGCAATGACTGAGGAAGGTTACGTTCATTGGCAACGGCGCGTCCCGAAACGGCCAGACGGCTCCTATGCCTTTGCTTGAAAGCGAGACACGCTCCAAGAGCAGCCCGCTGACCGGCGCCATCCGGCGGTCAACGGGTTGCAACATCGTTTTCATCCCAGTCACAGTAAAATGCTGGTTCCACTCGCGCTGAACCCTTCATCAGCGATACCGTCGAGGGCAAAACCCAGCCCAGGGCATTTATAAGATTTTTATATTGGCGCTCTTCGCCCCGTCTCGAACCTTTATGCGGTTCGGCCGCATATTGATGCTCGAGAGGTCGACCAGATCATCTCCACGCCAGAAAGCATGAAAGGTGTCCGTTTTTCAAAACGGCGCCTCTCGTCTTGTCTGACGCCAAAGAACAACAACAGGAGCCAAGATCGATGATGGACATCATCCTGCTCGGCATCGCGGTGGCATTCTTCGCACTGTGCTTTGCCTATACCAGCGCCTGCGACCGGCTCTGAACGGAGAACGACATCATGACGCTCGATTATATCCTAGGCGGCGCGGTGACGGTGTTTCTGACCGTTTACCTCACCTATGCCCTCATTCGCCCCGAGCGCTTCTGACTAGGAAGCACCGGGTACTGAAAGTTACCTCTCATGACCCTCAACGGATGGCTTCAGATCCTGCTTTACTGCGGGATCGTCCTCGTGCTCGTCAAACCGCTCGGCGGCTACATGACGCGTGTCTTCAACGGCGAGCGCACGTTCCTCTCGCCGGTCCTCGTTCCGATCGAACGGGGGCTTTATGCCATTGCCGGCACCAGCGCGCGCGAGGAACAGCATTGGACCTCCTATGCTTTTTCAATGCTGCTTTTCAATTTCCTGGGCGTACTCGTGCTTTATGCGTTGATGCGCTTGCAGGCCGGTCTGCCCTATAACCCCGCCGGCATGACCTCCGTGCCGCCGGAACTGTCGTTCAACACCGCCGTCAGCTTCGTCACCAACACGAACTGGCAGAATTACAGCGGCGAAGGCACAATGTCCTACCTTACGCAGATGGCAGGGTTGACTGTTCAGAACTTCGTGTCGGCGTCAACCGGCATCGCCATCGCTATCGGTTTGATCCGCGCCTTTGCGCGCGCCTCCGGCAAGGCGATCGGCAATTTCTGGGTCGATATGATCCGCAGCACACTCTATGTGCTCCTGCCGCTCTGCATCGTACTGACGCTGGTCTATGTTTACCTCGGCGTGCCGCAGACACTCGGCTCTTACGTCGAAGCGACGACGCTTGAGGGCGCCAAACAAACGATCGCTGTTGGCCCCGTCGCCTCGCAGCTCGCAATCAAGATGCTCGGTACCAATGGCGGCGGTTTTTTCAATGCCAATTCCGCGCATCCCTTTGAAAATCCCGATGCCATCTCAAACCTCGTCCAGATGCTGTCGATCTTTGCGATTGGCGCAGCCCTGACCAACGTCTTCGGCCGCATGGTCGGCAACCAGCGTCAGGGCTGGGCGATCCTTGCCACCATGGGTGTCCTGTTCGTCGTCGGCGTTGGCATCACCTACTGGGCAGAAGCCGCCGGTAACCCGCTGATGCACGCCTTCGGTCTCAATGGCGGCAATATGGAAGGCAAGGAAGTCCGCTTCGGTATTGCGCTCTCCTCGCTCTTTGCGGTCATCACGACCGCCGCTTCCTGCGGCGCGGTCAATGCCATGCATGGCAGCTTTACGGCACTCGGCGGGCTGGTCCCTCTCGTCAACATGCAGCTCGGCGAAATCATCATAGGCGGTGTCGGCGCTGGCTTCTACGGCATCCTGCTCTTCATCATCGTTGCCGTTTTCGTGGCAGGCCTGATGGTCGGCCGCACACCGGAATATCTCGGCAAGAAGATCGAAGCCAAGGAAATGAAGATGGCTGTCCTTGCCATTCTCTGCCTGCCTTTGGCCATGCTCGTCTTCACCGCGATTGCCACGGTGCTACCATTGGCCGTTGCCTCAGTCGGCACGACGGGTCCGCACGGCTTCTCGGAAATCCTCTATGCCTATACGTCGGCTGCGGCAAACAACGGTTCGGCTTTCGGTGGCCTGACCGGCAACACGCCCTGGTACAACATCACGCTCGGTATCGGCATGCTGATGGGCCGCTTCCTGGTCATCATTCCGGCACTGGCGATCGCAGGTTCGCTGGTCACCAAGAAGACGGTTCCGGCCTCCGCAGGCACCTTCCCGACCGATGGCTTGCTCTTCGTCGGGCTTCTGACGGGCACGATCCTGATCGTCGGCGGCCTCACCTTCTTTCCGGCGCTGGCGCTTGGCCCGGTCGTCGAGCACCTGATGACGATCACCGGCCAAACCTTCTGAGGTGATGTCATGATCCTTGGTCACAGGCTCCGAAAGACTTTCAGTTCACGTCCCGGTTTGCCGGGACGTGAAAGCGAGCGGATGACGCGCGCTTCCAACATCATCCTCGTCATGATGGCCAGCCTCCTCGTCCTCCTCGCCGCTCTTAGAATTTTTCATGGCTGACCGGAAACCCGGTCGCCCCACCTCGTTTCAAGCTGGAGTCTCTTATGAGCCAGGCAAAATCCGCGAGCATCATGGATTCTCGCATCCTCATTCCGGCCGTGGGCGCCGCTTTCAAGAAGCTTAACCCGCGCACGCTTGCCAAGAACCCCGTCATGTTCGTCGTGGCCACGGTTTCCGCCCTCACGACCATCCTTTTTATCCGCGACCTTGTCGGCAGCAGCGCAGACCTGGGCTTCTCATTCCAGATCAATCTCTGGCTCTGGTTCACGGTGCTCTTTGCGAACTTCGCGGAGGCTGTCGCCGAGGGCCGCGGCAAGGCGCAGGCCGATTCGCTCCGCAAGGCCCGCACGGAGACGCAGGCCAAGCTGCTTACCGCCAACAACGGCAGCGGCTATCGCCTGGTGCCCGGCACGAGCCTCAAGATCGGCGATCTCGTCCTCGTCGAGGCCGGTGACATCATCCCGTCCGACGGCGAAGTCGTCGAAGGTGTGGCCTCGGTCAACGAAGCGGCCATCACGGGTGAATCTGCCCCGGTCATCCGCGAATCCGGCGGCGACCGCTCGGCTGTTACCGGTGGCACGCAGGTGCTTTCCGACTGGATCCGTGTTCGCATCACGGCGGCTGCGGGATCGACCTTCCTTGATCGCATGATCTCGCTCGTCGAAGGTGCGGAACGCCAGAAGACACCGAACGAGATCGCGCTCAATATCCTGCTCGCAGGCATGACGCTGATCTTCGTTCTGGCGACCGCAACGATCCCGAGCTTTGCGATCTATGCCGGCGGCTCGATCCCGATCATCATCCTCGTTGCACTCTTCGTGACATTGATCCCGACGACGATCGGCGCCCTGCTCTCGGCGATCGGAATTGCCGGCATGGACCGCCTCGTCCGCTTCAACGTGCTGGCCATGTCCGGTCGCGCCGTCGAAGCCGCCGGCGACGTGGATACGCTGCTGCTCGACAAGACCGGCACGATCACGCTCGGCAACCGTCAGGCAACTGCCTTCCATCCGGTCGGCGGCGTTTCCGAAGAGGAGCTTGCCGACGCAGCCCAGCTCGCTTCGCTTGCCGACGAAACGCCAGAAGGCCGCTCGATCGTCGTGCTCGCCAAGGAAAAATACGCAATCCGCGGCCGGGAGATGGCGAACCTGAAGGCACATTTCGTGCCCTTCACTGCCCAGACCCGGATGAGCGGCGTCGACCTCGAGGGCTCGTCAATACGCAAGGGCGCAGTCGACGCAGTGCTTTCCTATGTCGGCTCGGGCTCTGCTTCCATCTCGGGCAACGCTGCGGTCGCCATTCGAACCAAAAGCGACGTGGTGAAGGAGCTGCAGGCAATTGCCGACCAGATTGCCAAGGCCGGCGGCACGCCGCTTGCCGTTGCCCGCAACGGCCATCTTCTTGGCGTCATCCAACTCAAGGATATCGTCAAGGGCGGCATCCGCGAACGCTTCGCCGAATTGCGTCGCATGGGTATCCGCACCGTGATGATCACCGGTGACAATCCGATGACCGCTGCTGCGATCGCCGCAGAAGCCGGCGTCGATGATTTCCTGGCGCAGGCAACGCCGGAAAACAAGCTGACACTGATCCGCCAGGAACAGGCGAAAGGCAAGCTCGTCGCCATGTGCGGCGATGGCACCAACGACGCACCAGCCCTTGCCCAGGCCGATGTCGGTGTCGCGATGAATACCGGCACGGTCGCCGCCCGTGAGGCCGGCAACATGGTCGACCTCGACAGCGATCCGACGAAGCTCATCGAGATCGTCGAAATCGGCAAGCAGCTGTTGATGACCCGCGGCGCGCTGACGACCTTTTCGATCGCCAATGATATCGCCAAGTACTTCGCCATCATCCCGGCGATGTTCCTGACCTTCTATCCGCAGCTTTCCGCGTTGAACGTCATGGGTCTGTCGTCGCCGCAAAGCGCTATCTTGTCGGCAATCATCTTCAATGCGCTAATCATCATCGCGTTGATCCCCTTGTCGCTCAAAGGCGTGCGCTACCGTCCGATTGGTGCCGGCGCGCTGCTTTCCCGCAACCTTTTGATCTACGGTCTTGGCGGTATCGTCGTCCCCTTCGTCGGCATCAAGGCGATCGACATGCTGATCACCGCTGCCCGCCTCGCATAAGGAGTTCGAGCAATGTTGAAACAACTTCGTCCGGCAATCGTCATGATCGTTGCCACCACGGCCATCACCGGCCTGCTTTACCCGCTCGCCATGACCGGCGCAGCCCAAGCACTCTTCCCAGTTCAGGCAAACGGCAGCCTGATCGAGAAGGACGGCCAGGTGATCGGCTCGGCGCTGATCGGCCAGGCTTTTACCGCAGACAAATATTTCCACGGTCGTCCTTCGGCGGCAGGCGACGGCTACAATGCCGCAAGCTCCAGCGGTTCGAACCTTGCCCCGACCAGCCAGAAGCTGATCGACCGCGTGAAGGCCGACTACGAAGCGGCCAAGGCCATCAACCCTGGTGCAGAGGTCCCGATCGATCTCGTGACCGCCTCCGGAAGCGGCCTTGACCCGGATATCTCGCCGGAAGCGGCCTATTTCCAGGTGCCGCGCGTCGCCAAGGCCCGCAACATGGACGAGGCGGCGGTGAAAACCCTGGTGGACAGCGTCATTCAGCGCCCTGAACTCGGCATCCTTGGCGAACCCACGGTCAATGTGCTGGCATTGAACCAGTCCCTTGATGCTTCTATGACTGAGTAAAGGCTGAGGGCTCCGGCACTTGAGCGCGCCAGGCCCTGCTTGCAAGAAAGACGACACGCATGCCGGACGACAAAAGCGATCAGGCCGCAAGGCCCTCGCCGGACGCGCTTCTCGAGAAAGCGCGGGCGGAAACGCGCGGCCGGCTGAAGATATTTCTCGGCGCCGCACCTGGCGTCGGCAAGACTTATGAGATGCTGGTTTCGGGACGGGCAAAGCTTGCCGACGGCATCGACGTCGTTGTTGGGGTCGTCGAGACCCACGGCCGCAAGGAAACGCAGGCGCTGCTCGACGGCTTCCGTATCATTCCGCGGGCGAAGGTCCAGTATAAGGGCCACACCCTGGAGGAGATGGATCTCGATGCCATCCTCGCCCGCAAGCCCGATCTCGTCCTCGTCGATGAGCTCGCCCATACGAACGCAGAAGGCAGCCGCCACCCGAAACGTTATCTCGATGTCAAGGAGCTGCTGGACCGCGGCATCGATGTCTATACGACGTTGAATATCCAGCATGTCGAGAGCTTAAACGACGTCGTTTCGCAGATCACCCGTATCCGCGTTCGCGAGACCGTACCGGACTCGGTGATCGACTTGGCTGACGATATCGAGATCATCGATTTGACGCCCGACGACCTGATCAAACGCCTGCACGACGGCAAGGTCTATGTGCCGAAAACGGCCGAACGCGCGCTGAGCAACTATTTTACGCCCGGAAATCTGACAGCGCTTCGTGAACTCGCATTGCGCAAGACCGCACAGCGCGTCGACGACCAGCTCGTCAGCCATATGCAGGCGCATGCCATCTCCGGTCCCTGGGCTGCCGGCGAGCGTGTGCTTGTTTCGATCGATCACCATCGGCGATCAGCCTCGCTGGTGCGTTATGCGACGCGCATGGCTTCGCGGCTGCGCGCGCCGTGGTCAGCGGTCTATATCGAAACCAATCAATCGATCAGCCTGACAGAAGAACAGCGAGATACGATCGCTGCCACGCTGCGGCTCGCCGAGCGGTTAGGCGGCGAGGCTCTTACCCTTCCCGGCAGCGGGGTCGCCGAGGAATTGCTTCGCCACGCAGGCGCCAACAACGTAACACATATTGTGGTTGGATCGCCACAGAAGGCGACATGGCGCCAATGGTTTCAGCACTCGCCGGTCGACGAGCTGATCCGGGGCGCCGGTGGCATCAGCGTTCACGTCATCTCCGGCAACGAGAACGACGGCAATGCAGGCCGCGGTATCAAGCCGGCACCCGCATTGCCGGCCTTCAACATCAAGGCCTATCTGCTTGCAACGATCTATGTTGCGGCAGCACTCGCCTTCAGCACGGTGCTCGATCAGGTTCTGGACGTACGCAACCTTGCTCTCGTCTTCCTGATGGCCGTCCTCACCTCCGCCGTACTCCACGGCTTGCGGCCGGCACTCTACAGCTGCATTCTGGGCGCACTTGCCTTCAACTTCTTCTTCCTGCCGCCGCGTTTCACCCTGACGATCAGGGACCCCGAAAGCGTGGTCGCCTTCTTCTTCTTCATCGGCGTTGCCGTGATTGCGAGCAATCTCACGGCGACCGTTCAGCGCCAGGCAGCGGCCGCTCGCCAGCGTGCGCGCACCACCGAGGACCTTTATCTTTTTTCCCGCAAGCTTGCGAGCACCGGCACGCTCGACGATGTACTGTGGGCGACGGCCTTTCAGATCGCCTCGATGCTCAAGGTGCGGGTCGTCCTGCTCCTGCCCGAAGGGGATACGATCGCAGTCAAGGCTGGATATCCGCCCGACGATACGCTGGACGATGCCGACATCGCCGCAGCAGGCTGGGCTTGGGAACACAATCACGCCGCCGGGCGCGGCGCCGATACGCTTCCCGGCGCAAGGCGCCTTTACGTGCCGCTTAGAACCGGGCGCACCGCCGTCGGCGTCATCGGTCTCGACAGCGATCGCCGCGACGGCCCGCTCTTTACACCCGAACAGCAGCGGCTCCTGGATGCGCTTGCCGATCAGGCAGCACTTGCCATCGAGCGCATACAGCTTGTCGCCGATGTCGATCGCGCCAAGCTTGCCGCCGAAGCCGATCGCTTGCGCTCCGCCCTGCTGACATCGATCTCGCATGATCTGAAGACCCCGCTCGCAGCAATTCTCGGCGCCGCCGGCACGCTGCGCGACTATTTCAGTTTTATGCCGGTGGAAGACCGAAACGACCTTCTGGCGACGGTCATCGATGAATCCGAACGCCTGAACCGGTTCATCGCCAACCTGCTCGACATGACGAAGATCGAATCCGGAGCCATGGAGCCGAACTATGGTCTGCACTATCCCGGCGACATCGCGGGTAGCGCGCTCAGAAGGGCCGCCAAGATCCTTGACCGTCACAAGCCTGAGATGATCATGCCGGCTGACCTGCCGATGGTGCGCGTCGATCCGGTGCTCTTCGAACAGGCGCTCTTCAACCTGCTCGACAATGCCGCGAAATATGCGCCTGAAGGTTCGGCAATCCGTATCGAGGGATGGGCCGACGCCGCAGAGGTCGTCATTCAGGTCGCCGATGAAGGCCCAGGCATTCCACCGGCTGACCTGACGCGCATCTTCGACACCTTCTACCGCGTCCGCAAGGGCGATCAGGTGCGCGCCGGAACGGGCCTTGGCCTTTCCATCTGCCGCGGCTTCATAGAAGCGATGGGCGGCACGATCTTCGCCGGAAACCGCAAGGACCGCTCCGGTGCCGTCTTTACGATCCGTATGCCAAAACCCAATGACATTCCCAAATTGGACGAACTCAAATGACCGGTTCAGCCGTGAAAATTCTCGTCGTCGACGACGAGCCGCCGATCCGTAAACTGCTTCGTGTCGGGCTCAGCGCACAGGGCTACGCGGTTCAAGAGGCGCCGAATGCCGCCAGCGCCCACCAGGCGGTAAAGGATAGTGCGCCGGATCTCATCGTTCTGGACCTCGGACTTCCCGACAAGCCTGGCCATGATCTGCTGCGCGAATGGCGCGAGGACGGTCTTTCGATGCCCGTCGTCATTCTTTCCAGCCGCACCGACGAAGCGGGCATCGTCAAGGCGCTTGAAACCGGCGCCGACGACTACGTGACGAAACCCTTCGGCATCAACGAGCTCGGGGCCCGCATTCGCGTGGCGCTCCGCCACCGGCTGCAGCAGCAGGGAGAAAAGGCAATCTTCCAGACGGGCGGTCTTTCCATCGATCTCGTCAAGCGGATCGTCAAGCTCAACGACAAGGAGATCAAGCTGTCTCCGAAGGAATACGATATCCTGCGCGTCCTTGCCCAACATGCTGGCAAGGTGCTGACGCATCAGTTCCTCCTGAAACAGGTCTGGGGGCCGGCTGCCGACGTTCAGTATCTGCGCGTCTACGTCCGCCAGCTGCGGCAAAAGGTGGAGCAGCTCCCGGACCAGCCGCAATATATCACGACCGAGACCGGCGTCGGTTATCGGCTCAGAGAGCCGGATTGAGTTCCGGCATCTTATCCTGCCAATACGACAACGGGAGAGACATGAAGCTCGCAGACATCATCCGGCCGGAGCATACCTTCATCGGCGTTTCCGTGTCGACGAAGTGGCGCGCGCTGCAAAATCTCGCCGAAAAGGCCGGCAATGCGTTTAACATTGAGGAAAAGACGATCCTCCAGGCGCTGGAAACCCGTGAAAACCTCGGCTCGACTGGCATCGGCAATGGCATTGCCGTACCACATGCGGTGATCGCCGGCATGACGAGCCCGCGCGGCCTTGTGGTGCGCTTCGCCCAGCCGCTGGACTTCGAGGCGATCGACGATCTGCCGACGGATATCGCCTTCTTGCTGCTTTTCGGAGAAAGCAACCGTGGCGAATATCTCAACGTGCTTGCCGCCATCGCGCGACGCCTGCAATCGGAAGGCGTCCTTCAGTCGATGCATAAGGCGAGAAACGTCGATGAGTTCTATTCGAGTTTCATTGGAGATTCACGGCCATGAGCGAACGCGGCTTGAGTGCCGCGCTTTGCGTCTGTTGATCCGAGCTGAAAGCGTGTTGCCCGCGGTGCGGGGTGCGTCATGGCGAGCGGGCCGAAATGGTGCTTTTCCTGTAACGGCACACGATCGGTGACGGTCGGGACGTCCGTTTCGATTTTGCCCGCGGAATGGGATGGGTTTCTAAAAGCACATCAGGAACCGGAAGAACTTTCGTTCCGTTATACGACCAAGTTGATAGAGTTTACGTAGAACGAAGGAGGTTCCCCATGCCGTCAATACGGATCACCCGATTCCTCGCGGCCGCTGTCTTTGCAGGCAGCATCGCAATCGGCGCCACTGCCCCGGTTTTCGCCGATCAGACGCTTCTCAACGTGTCTTACGATCCAACGCGTGAATTGTATAAGGATTTCAACGCGGCCTTTGCCGCAAAGTGGGAGAAGGACACCGGCGAGACGGTCACGATCCAGACCTCGCACGGCGGTTCGGGCGCCCAGGCGCGTTCCGTCATCGATGGTCTTGAGGCCGACGTCGTGACCCTCGCACTCGAAGGCGACATCGATGCGATCGCCAGCAAGACCGGCAAGATCCCGGCAGATTGGAAATCCAGATTCCCGAATAATTCGGCGCCCTATACCTCCACCATCGTTTTCCTGGTTCGCAACGGCAATCCGAAGGGTATCAAGGACTGGGGCGACCTGATCAAGGATGACGTTCAGGTTATCACGCCGAACCCGAAGACTTCGGGCGGCGCGCGCTGGAATTTCCTCGCCGCCTGGGCATGGGCCAAGCAGGCAAACGGCGGTGACGACACCAAAGCGCAGGATTTCGTAACGAAGCTGCTGCAGCACGTTCCAGTTCTCGATACCGGGGCTCGCGGCGCAACGACGACCTTCGTCCAGCGCGGCCTGGGCGATGTTCTGCTTGCCTGGGAAAACGAAGCCTATCTCTCCTTGGAGGAGCTCGGGCCGGACCAGTTCGAGATCGTCACGCCGACCCTGTCCATCCGCGCCGATCCGCCGATTGCGGTCGTCGACGGCAATGTCGATAAGAAGGGCACGCGCAAGGTTGCCGAAGCCTATCTCAACTATCTCTACTCCGACGAAGGCCAGAAGATCGCTGCAAAGCACTTCTACCGCCCGAGCAAGCCGGAGGTCGCCGACAAGGCGGACATTGACCGCTTCCAGAACCTGAAGCTCGCAACCATTGACGACTTCGGCGGCTGGAAGGAAGCACAGCCGAAATTCTTCGGTGATGGCGGCGTATTTGACCAAATCTACAAGCCGGCCCAATAATACCTCGCATGAAAGCACATAGCCCCACGCGGTGGCGGTTCAAACGGCCGAGCGTCATTCCAGGCTTTGGAATGGCGCTCGGCCTTACCTTGACCTGGCTCACCCTTTTAATCCTCATCCCCCTCTCGGGCCTCGCCTGGCGTTCGAGCGAGCTTGGCTGGGACAAGTTTTCGTCAATTGCATTCGATCCGCGCACGCTGAGCGCGCTTCGCATCAGCTTCGGCGCGGCTTTTGCCGCCGCCTGTGTCAACGCCGTTTTCGGCGTCGTCCTTGCCTGGGTGTTGGTGCGGTACCGTTTTCCCGGCAAGCGGGTGATCGATGCTATGGTTGATCTGCCTTTTGCACTGCCGACCGCGGTTGCCGGCATAGCCCTGACGACGCTCTATGCGCCGAACGGCTGGATCGGCCAGTTCCTGACGCCGCTTGGCATCAAGATCGCCTTCACACCGCTCGGCATCGTCGTTGCCCTCGTCTTTGTCGGCCTGCCTTTCGTCGTGCGTACCGTGCAGCCGGTGATGGAAGAGATCGACAAGGAGGTGGAAGAAGCTGCCGCAACGCTTGGTGCCAATCGCTTCCAGACGATCTTCCGCGTCCTTCTTCCAGCCCTCGCGCCTGCCGTGTTGACAGGCTTTGCATTGGCCTTTGCGCGCGGGGTCGGCGAATACGGTTCGGTCATCTTCATCGCCGGCAACTTGCCGTTCAAGTCAGAGATTGCGCCGCTTTTGATCGTCATCAAGCTGGAAGAATACAACTACGCGGCCGCGACAGGCATTGCGGCAGTCATGCTGATCATCTCGTTCATCATGCTGCTCGTGATCAATCTTATCCAGAGCTGGAGCAGGCGGAGGTACGGGAATGGCATCTGACACGATCCCTCGCTCAACCAAGGTCCGCTCGGTCGTCACCGAAACGAAGTTCGCCCGCTGGACACTCATCGTCCTGTCGCTGGTCTTCCTCCTCCTTATTCTGCTGCTGCCGCTTGCGGCTGTCTTCGTCGAGGCCTTCCGCAAGGGCGGGAGTGCTTTCTTCGAGGCGCTGCAGGACGCCGAGACCTTCTCGGCGATAAGTCTGACGCTTATCGTCGCCGGTATCAGCGTGCCGTTGAACCTATTTTTCGGCGTCGCGGCCGCATGGGCGATCGCCAAGTTCGAATTCAAGGGCAAGGCCATCCTGACGACCCTGATTGACCTGCCTTTCTCGGTTTCGCCGGTTATTTCCGGCCTCGTCTTCGTGCTGCTTTTCGGTGCCAATACCTATCTTGGAAAATGGCTCGATGCGCACGACATCAAGATCCTCTTCGCAGCACCCGGACTGATCCTTGCCACAATGTTCGTGACCTTTCCCTTCGTCGCGCGCGAACTGATCCCATTGATGCAGGAACAGGGAACGGCGGATGAAGAAGCGGCCCTCTCACTGGGTGCCAGCGGCTGGCAGACCTTCTGGCATGTGACGCTGCCCAACATCAAATGGGGCCTGCTTTATGGCGTGCTTCTTTGCAACGCCCGCGCCATGGGCGAGTTCGGCGCCGTCTCAGTCGTCTCCGGTCACATCCGCGGCCAGACGAACACCATGCCGTTGCAGGTGGAAATTCTCTACAACGAGTATAATTTCACCGGCGCTTTTGCCGTTGCAACATTGCTTGCCTTGCTTGCGCTTGTGACTCTTGTTTTGAAGACGCTGCTCGAAATGCGATACAGCGAAGAAATCGCTGCCAGCCGGCGGCACTGAAGGAAATAGAATGGAAGTACGCGTTCAAAACTTGCGCAAGGAATTCGACCGCTTCCCGGCGCTCCATGACATCTCGCTCGATATCCGTTCAGGAGAGCTGATCGCGCTGCTCGGCCCATCAGGCTCAGGCAAGACGACGCTCTTGCGCTTGATTGCCGGCCTCGAAAGCCCGACCGAAGGTCTGATCTATTTCGGCGATGAGGATGCATCGAAAAAGACCGTGCAGCAGCGCAATATCGGCTTCGTGTTTCAGCACTATGCTCTTTTCCGCTACATGACGGTGCTCGACAATATCGCCTTCGGGCTCAAGGTGCGCGATGCAACGCGCCGCCCCACAAAGTCCGCGATCCGCAGCCGCGCACTGGAACTGCTGGATCTCGTGCAACTTTCCGGTCTGGAAAAGCGCTATCCGGCCCAGCTTTCGGGCGGTCAGCGCCAGCGCGTCGCGCTCGCGCGCGCTCTTGCGGTAGAGCCGAACGTACTGCTTCTCGACGAGCCGTTTGGCGCGCTCGACGCCCAAGTGCGCAAGGACCTGCGCAAATGGCTTCGTGAGATCCATGACCGCACCGGTCACACCACGGTTTTCGTCACGCATGATCAGGACGAAGCGATGGAACTTGCCGACCGCGTCGTCGTCATGAGCCAGGGCGCGATCGAGCAGGTCGGCACGCCGGACCAGGTCTACGACAATCCGAATTCGCCCTTCGTCTTCGGTTTCGTGGGCCAATCGAATTGTCTGGATGTGCGCGTTGCGGGGGGCGAACTTTGGTTCGAAGACCGTCCCCTTGGCTTGAGGGCGGAAAATGAGGAGGACGGCAGCGCGCAGCTCTATTTCCGACCGCACGACATCGAACTGCGCGACGGCTGCGGTGGATGCATCGCCGGTCTGCTCGTCTCCAGCCGCCGCGTTGCCGGTACGCGCCATATCGAGGTCAACATCGGCAAGGATCACCCGTCGATCGAGCTCGAATTGGCGCCCGAGCAAGCTGACAGCCTTGACCGCAACCGCATCGCCTTCCGCCCCAAACGCTGGAAGCTGTTCAGGAACGCCTGACGATCCTCGCCCTCGCGAAAAGGGGTAAAACGGCGCGAACCCGAAAGTTCAAAAGTGTTGCCAGGGTCCTCTCCAACATAGTGCCGGCGGCTTCGATGAGAGCCGCCCGCACTTATATATTGCGCATTTCCTAATTTAGCGGAATATAGATCAACCATACCCGGCGAAACGTTTCGGCAACCATGTGTCAGATGGAGGGGTTCATGTCTCTCGCGATCAACGATACCGCACCGGATTTCCAGGCAGAAACGACTGAAGGCAAGATTGGATTTCATGACTGGATCGGCAATTCCTGGGCTGTCCTGTTTTCGCATCCCAAGGATTTCACGCCGGTTTGCACCACAGAACTGGGCTACATGGCCAGGATCAAACCCGAATTCGACAAGCGTGGCGTGAAGATCATCGGCCTGTCGGTCGATCCTGTCGATCGCCATGCCGGTTGGGCAAGCGACATTAAGGAGACGCAGGGCGCTGCACCGAATTTCCCGATGATTGCCGATACCGATTACAACGTATCGAAGCTTTATGGCATGCTCCCCGCTGCAGTCTCCGGCGATCCGACAAAGCGCACGCCGGCCGACAACCAGACCGTGCGCAACGTCTTCGTCATCGGCCCCGACAAGAAGATCAAGCTGATCCTCGTCTATCCGATGACCACCGGCCGCAATTTCGATGAAGTGCTGCGCGTGATCGACTCGCTGCAGCTGACCGCCAAGCACAGGGTCGCCACGCCGGCGAATTGGAAACAGGGTGAGGATGTCATCATCGCCGGTTCGGTGAGCGACGACGAGGCCAGGACGATCTATCCGAACGGATGGACCGCACCGAAGCCCTACATCCGGATCGTCCCGCAGCCAGAGGCTTAGGTGCTGCATCGGGTGGAGCAATTTGCAAAAGGCAGGTGCCGATGATCTTCCGCCAGCTCTTCGACAGTGTCTCCGGCACCTACACCTATCTTATCGCCAGCCGAAAGGGAGGCGAGGCGCTCATCATCGATCCAGTCCTCGAAAAGGTCGACCGCTATCTCAAGCTGGTGGAGGAGCTCGACCTCAAGCTGGTCAAGGCCGTGGATACTCATCTGCACGCTGACCACGTTACCGGGCTGGGTGCGCTGCGCGACCGGACCCATTGCGTTACAGTGATGGGCGAGCAGACGCTTGCCGATGTCGTCTCCATGCGCGTCACGGAGGGCGACCGCGTGGCGATTGAGGGACTGAGCCTCGACGTCCTTTACACACCGGGCCATACGGACGATTCCTATTCATTCCTCATGAATGGCCGCGTTTTTACGGGCGACACGCTGCTCATCCGCGGCACTGGGCGTACCGATTTTCAGAACGGCAACCCGTTCCAGCAATATGACTCCATCTTCAACAAGCTCCTCAAACTGCCTGACGAGACCCTGGTCTATCCGGCGCACGATTATAAGGGCGACACCGTTTCCACCATCGGTGAGGAAAAGCTCTTCAATCCGCGCCTGAAGGTCAGCTCAGCCGACGAGTACGCCGACCTCATGAATAACCTGAAGCTTCCCAATCCGAAGATGATGGATGTGGCTGTGCCTGCAAATATCCATGTCGGCCTGCATCAGGACGAGATTGCACGCAAGGGCTGGGCCGTCTCGGCAGCAGAGGCCTTGGCGCTGAACGGGCGTCCCGACATTGCAATCGTCGACCTGCGGGAGAAGGGAGAACGGGAAAAACATGGAACGATTCCTGGCTCTCTTCATGCGCCCTATCCGGACCTGCAGGAAAACATCAGCACCGGCGGCATGTTGCATGAACTGGCAGCGGCGACCGGCAAGCGCATCGTGTTCTACTGCGCTTTCGGCGAGCGCTCAGCAATGGCCGTCCAGGCAGCCCAGGATGCCGGCTTGGCCAGCGCCTGCCACATCGAAGGCGGCATCGATGCCTGGAAGAAAGTGAACGGGCCGCTGATCCGATAACTATCTGAGCAATTCGTGGGCCGCCGCGACGATTGTCGCCAGTCGGTCGAGGCGGAAGAGATTTCGTCAGCCAGCTCTATTTCCCTCGCTGTCGAATAGATGCAGATGTTGCGCCGGAAAGGATACGCCGACTTCGGGCCCGGCCGTCAGCGCTTCGCGATCCAGCGTGAAGACCTTGAATGGCAGGCCATGCAGCGACAGATGCAGGATGATGCCGAAGCCGGTGGGTTCGACGAGCTCGACCTTGGCACGCATTCCGCCTTGATCCGACATGACCACATGCTCAGGGCGGATGCCGAGCGTGACTTTCGCGCCGCTCGAAAGCGCAAGCGGCGCTGACAGCGGAATAAGGGTCCCATCCTTCAGCCTGACCCCGCTCGTCTCGCATGTCGCATCCAGGAAATTCATGCCCGGAGAACCGATGAAGCCCGCGACGAAAAGATTGGCGGGCCGATCGTAAAGCTCGAGGGGGCTGCCGACCTGCTGCACCACGCCGCCATGCATGGCGACGATCCGGTCGGCGAGCGTCATTGCCTCGATCTGGTCGTGCGTCACATAGATTGAGGTCGCCTTCAGGTCGGCGTGCAGTTTTTTGATCTCAGCACGCATCTGTTCGCGAAGACGTGCGTCGAGGTTCGAGAGCGGTTCATCGAAAAGGAAGGCCTTGGGCTGGCGAACAATGGCCCGGCCCATGGCGACACGCTGCCGCTGCCCGCCCGAAAGTGCCTTTGGCCGCCGTTCAAGCAGCGGATCGAGGCCGAGCTTGGAGGCGGCATTTGCAACCGCGCTCGCAATCTTTTCCTTCGCCGTCTTCCTGAGCCTTAGGCTGTAACTCATGTTGCCGGCAACGTTCATATGGGGATAAAGCGCGTAGGACTGGAACACCATGGCGATGTCCCGGTCTTTCGGATGCAACTCGTTGACCCGGTTCCCGGCGATGCGGATTTCGCCGCCAGTGACCTCTTCGAGCCCCGCGATCATGCGCAGCAGGGTCGACTTGCCGCAGCCAGACGGGCCCACGAGGACGACGAATTCGCCATCCTTGATCTTGAGATCAACGTCATGCAGCACCTGGACGTGGCCGTAGGCTTTCTTGATGTTCTGGATATCGATCGATGCCATGTGACTAACCCTTGACTGCGCCGGCCGTCAGGCCCTGAACGAGATAGCGCTGAATGAGCAGGAAGAAGAGGCCGGCTGGAATGAGCGCCATGACACCCGCCGCCATCATCTGCCCGAAATCCACGGAGAATTTCGAAACGAATGTGAGAAGGCCGACCGGAAAGGTTGCCGCCTCATTGCCGTTGATAAGCATAAGCGCGAAGAGCAGCTCGCTCCAGGCCGCGGTAAAGACGAAGCCGAGGGTTGCCGCGATTCCCGGCAGCGTCAGCGGCAAGATGATCTGCCGGAAGGCCGTGAACTGCGTCGCTCCGTCGATCATCGCAGCCTCCTCGAGATCCTTTGGAATGCCGTCGAAAAAGGATTGCATCAGGAACGTCGCGAAGGGCACGTTGAAGGCCGTATAGACGACGACGAGGCCGGTCAGACTGTTCGTCAGGTGCAGCGGCGAGAGGATCTTGAAAATCGGTGCGACGAGCATGACCAGCGGGAACATCTGCGTCAAAAGCATCAGCGCAACGATCCAGTATTTTGCGCGGAAGTTGAAGCGCGACAGCGCATAACCGGAAAGCGACGCGCAGATCGTCACCGCCACCGCAGTCGAGGCCGAGACGATGAGGCTGTTCTTGAAGAAGGTTGGAAAGGCGCTGTGCTGAAGCACAAAGGAATAATGTTCCCAGGTCGTACGCGACGGCCACATGCGCACGCCCTCGCTATAAAGCAGGTCGTTCGGCGTGACCGAGACCTTCAGCAGCCAGAAAAGCGGAAAGAGCGCGAAACCAATATAGCACAGGATTGCAAGCCGATGGGCGATGGTCGCAATGGTGGATCGTCTCATCTGTTCAATCCTTCAGCAGGGTCTGCCGCAGCAGGATGATCAGCATGGAATAGGCAAGCAGCAGTGCGAGCAGAACCAGTGCGATGGCCGAGGCATAGCCGAAATCGAGCCGTCTGAACGCCTGGGTGAAGATATAGCTGGCGACGATCTGCGTCCGGTCCGCCGGTCCGCCGCCAGTCATGACGACAATGAGATCAGCAAAGTTCGACACCCAGACGGTCCGGAGCAAGACGGTGATGGCAATCGTCGGCGCAAGGAAGGGAAGCGTGATCGAACGGAAGCGCTGGACCCAGCCGGCGCCATCGATCGATGCCGCTTCATAAAGATCGCGGGGAATTGCCTGAAGCGCTGCGAGCAGCGTGATCGCGAAGAACGGGATGCCCCACCAGACATTGGCGATGATCGGTCCCCACATTGCATATTGCGGATCAGAAAGAATGTTACCAGGCGCGCCGGTCAGCCCGAGGCCGAAGAGCCAGTGCGGAATTGGCCCGATCACCGGATTGAAAAGCCAGGCCCAGTTGAGGCCCGCAAGGAAGGACGGAACCGCCCAGGGCAGAAAGACGAGTGCCTGCACGATGCCTCTGCCCCAGAACGGCTTATCGAGCAAAAGCGCCAGGATGAGCCCGAAGATGAACTGCAAGATCACCGAAGCGCCCGTCCACCATAGCGTATTGCGAAGCGCGCCGTAAAAGGCCGCATCTTTCGAAAGGGCGCGGAAGTGCTCAAGCCCGATGAACCCGCCGGAAAATGGGTTCAGAAGCTGGATATCGCGAAAGGCGTAGGAAATGCCGACAGCCAGCGGCGCCAACATAACCGCGATGATGAGGATCAGCGACGGTGCGCTGTAGAGATAGGGCTCCGAGGCATCTGCAAGACGCCTTAGCCACGGCCTGCGATGTTGGCCCCTGTTCAATGTGTCGGCGATCATGGTCATCGGCCAAATTCCGGTTCGCGGCGCTGAGGGCGCCGTCTGTCTCGTCGGGAAGAATAGGCGGCGGATCGCTCCGCCGCCCCTGGCACCTACTTTTTGGCCAGGAACTTCTGCTGCGCCTTGGTCAAGTAGTCGGCCCACTGATCGGCCAGCTCCTTTGGAGTAATGTCGCCAAGGAGTGCCTGCTGCGAGGTCTTGATCGCCAGCGAATCCTTAAAGAAGGCGAATTCTTCGAGGTAGGTCGGCATGACGGTCGGAACCGTGTTCGGGTCAGCCAGTTCCTCGAACCAACCTTTGAACTGATCACCTGCATAGAAGGGATCCTTCTCGGCCGCAGTATAGGCCGGCAGAGCGCCGATCTTCTTGTTCCACTCGATGTTGCCTTCCGGACCTTCAAGCGTTGCAATCAGCTTCCAGGAAAGGTCCTTGTTCTGGCTCGTCGTGAACATCGACCATCCCGCATAGCCGATCGTGGGGAAGGATTTGCCATCCGGCCCCTTCGGCAGCGGGATGACGCCGAAGTCTTCCTTCTTCATGCGCTCGGCAATGGCGATCAGCGCATCAGGATCCTGGTCGAGAAAAGCGCAGGTGCCAGAATAAAAGCCGGCAACGACCTCATTAAAGCCCCAGTTCACACTGTCCTTCGGCGCATAGCCCTTCTTGTAGAGGTCGACCATCCACTCGATGCCCTTTGTCCAGCCGGGGCTGTTCATGGTCGAAGTGCCGTCTTCGTTGAAGTACTTGTTGTCGCCTGCCATGGAGGCTGCAAAGATCATCCAGCCATTTAAGCCGCCCGGGCCGCCGCGCATGCAGTAGCCGTATTTTCCGGAGATCTTGGAGACTGCTTCGGAGGCTTTGGCAAATTCGTCCATCGTCTTCGGCGGTTCGTCAACGCCTGCTTCCTGAAGCAACTTCTTATTGTAGAACATGGCACGCAGATAGAAGCCGTAAGGCAGCATATAGGCCGTATCCTTGACATCGCGCCCGAGTTCGAGCGCGCGCGGCGTCAGTTCCTTGGTGTGCTCCCACTTTTCCAGATAGGGTTCAAGACTTTCAAGCATGCCATTGTTGCCGTAGAGCGAAAGCCAGGTGTCCGGCATTTCCATCACGTCCGGCGTGTCGCCCGCCGACACCATCGTCGCGAACTTCTGGAAGGCTTCGTTCCACGGCAGCGAGATGATTTCGACCTTGGTGCCCGGGTTTTCGGCTTCGAACTTACCGACGATCGATTTGAGGGTCTCTGTGCGCTCCGGGCTGGTGATGACTTCGACGAGTTTCAGCGTCGTATCGGCAAAGGCTGTGCCTGCCATCATCGCTGCGAAGAGCGTTGCGGTTATCAGTCTCTTCATGCTCATTCCCCCTTTTCGGTGTTCTTTCAGTTGACGGTTATGAAGCGGCGGCAATCGCCTCTTCGATATCCCTCCACAGTGCCTCGGTTCCTTCGAGGCCGACATGGAGGCGTACGGACCGCGGATGAATGCCAAAGGCATGTGCGGAATTCGGCTGCGCTTTCTGCTGGAGCACAACCTCGCCCGGTACGATCAGGCTTTCATGCCCACCCCAGCTTACACCCAGTTTGAAAAGCTTGAGGTGGTCGGCAAAGGCGCGGATATCGACACCTTCGCGGAAAATGAACGAAAAGAGCCCAGATGTTCCGTTGAGGCCAGTGGGCAGACGATTGGAAAGTCCCGGATGACAGACCTGCTCGACGACATCGAACTTCTGCAGGCGCTGGGCGATGGCCATCGCCGCAGACTCGTGGGCCCTCATGCGAAGCGGCAGCGTCCGGAGACCGCGGATGAGAAGCCAGGCGTCGAAGGGCGAAAGCTTGGCGCCGAGATAGGGATAGGCCTCGGCCTTGATGCGCGCGATCATCTCCTTGGAACCGGCAATGACGCCGGCGACGACGTCGCTGTGGCCGCCGAGATATTTCGAAGCCGAATGGATAACGAGATCGACGCCTAATGTCAGGGGCCGTTGGAAGAAGGGGCTCGCCCAGCTGTTGTCAATCATGGTGACGGCCCCATGGCGCTTGGCGAGTGCCGCAAGCGCGCCAACGTCATGGGCTTCCATGACCCAGCTCGTGGGGCTTTCCATGTAGAAGAGCCTCGCCCCGGGCAGCGCCCTGGCGACTGCCTCCTCGTCGCGCCCGTCGACATAGGTGACCTCGATCCTCATCCGTTTCAGGATCGTGCCAAACAGGCGGAAAGCATCTGGATAGACGTGCCGGACCGCTACGATCCGGTCACCGGGCTCTACAAAGCTTAGGACCGCCGATGAGATCGCCGCCATGCCGCTCGCAAAGCCGAGGGCATCTTCCGCGCCCTCGAGCTTGGCAAGCATCTCCTCGAACATCCGCACAGTCGGGTTAAGCCCACGTGTATAGATCGGCCGCATCTTCTCGCCGCGATAGGAAGCGATCATGTCATCGTAGTCGGAGAAGGTGAAAAGCGACGTCTGAAAAATCGGCGGAACGACCGCATCAGCGAAGTGACCCTCGTCATGGGCGGTGATCAGCGAAGCAAGCTCGAAGGGTTCCAAGCCGTTGCTCATTTGGACATTTCCTTGATGTCTTCCTCGACAACCTCGAGGATTTTCAATGTTTCTTCGCGGGCAGCCTCGGCGTCCTGGGCAACGATGGCGTTGAAAAGCGTGCGGTGGAACGGAAAGGACCGGCGCGCAAAGTCTTCCCGGTCGAATGGATGAGTCCAAAAGCGCTCGAAGGTCTCGCGCATCTGCTCAAGAAGCTGGCCGAACAACGGGTTATGGGTTGCGTCATAAACGGCCATGTGAAATGCGAGGTCTTCGGGACCGGACGTACCCTTCGCTTGGTGCACGCGCTCCATTTCATCGAGCTTCTCTTCGATGACGGCGAGGTCCCTGGCCGTTCTGCGCCGCGCAGCCACCATGCCTGCTTCGCATTCGATGCCGCGGCGAACCTCCAGCGTCTGCAGGAGGACGTCACGAAGATGCGCCGTGTCAAGTGACAGCGGCATGTGGATGGTCGCCTTGGAAACCGGCTTCAAGAGATAGGTGCCGCTTCCCATTCGCGTCTCAATCACTCCAAGCGCCTGAAAATGCCGGATCGCCTCGCGAATAGTCGAACGGCCCACAGCAAGGGCTGCCATAAGTTCACGTTCGGCAGGCAGCCTGTCGCCTGCCTTAAGCTTCGCCGCCTCAACATAGTGAGCCAGCGCCTCAGTCACCTGACGCGCACGATCCATGGCGGGAAGCGGCCGGATCAAGGGGGTATCGCCGACATTTGCCTTCATGGTTCCCCAGTTGACTTCTTAAAGCAGCAGCTTGTCAAATTGGTCTGACATCTTAGCATTTCGCAAAGAACCTGCGCCGTCAAGGCGGGGCAGCAGACCACGTATATGTCGTCCCGAACAAAGTTCCACTCAACATCGAAGGCCGGGTTTATTCCTGGGGGAGCAACGAATGAAATATCTCAAGGTCGATTGGAAACACTCCCATCCGCATGAACCTCTTGAGATTTTCATGGAGCTTGACGACGCTAACATGGAAATTCGGAAGGTCCATATTTATCCCGATGGACATCGTGAACGCGCGGATACCCTGGTTCCCGACAAAGATACTGAAGTCAGTTACGAACCGGTGCCCTCGCTCGATGAAATTAACAGCGATACTGAATTTGACGGCCAAGTAATTACGAAAGAAGAATTCGAGGAAGCATGGAACCAGACGCGGGAACAGAAAGGGCCATAGCTGAACTATCTCAGCCTTCCGGGATCAATCGACGACCACTCCACGCTGGATTGGCACCAGCTTTGGTTCGCGGGCCGAACCAGCGTCGGTTGGTCGATGACACCTGCCCTCACCCGGCAGCGGAGAACCGCAGTTCGGACAAAAGTGACGTGTCAGTTCGTTACAGGACGGGTAAACGGCGCAGCAGTTCCCAATTGATGGGATTCTGCATAGCGCATTCAAAAAATCGTTGCTCCGTAATCGACATAATACCCCTTTTCCAAAGCGCAGGGCTCAAGAGCTAGCGGAAAGGACAACAATATAAGCGGCGATCAGCCCGACCAGCGAAGCCGAGTTCATTCGATGATTGACGAGCCAGTTCTCGGTCTCGACCACATGGAACTGTTGGGGAAAAGTCTCCTATTCGTCTCGATAGACAAGATGCTGGACACCAGTCAGGTTGGCTTCGATCAGCGCCCGAATGGGCGCGGGTTTCAAATCAATCTCCTCCAAAGCCTCTCGCATCGGAAGAATCCAGCGGAATTCCAGGTCAGTCTCACCATCGCGACTGCGATGGATGATGTCGCTCTCGTGGAAAGGAAGGGGCCGCGATAGTTCGGCATCAAAATAAAACCCGATCTCATGAGTTTTTCGGCCGTCCAACTCAAAGAAGTTCTCGATCACAAAGCGCAAAGGGCCGATGGTCGCTCTGCATCCAATTTCCTCCTCAATTTCCCGCGCCAGGGTCTCCTCGCCGGACTCGTGGAATTCGACACGTCCGCCGGGCAAAGCCCAGAACGGATCGCCGACGCCACGGTGAATCAAGATGTGCCCATGAGACCAGATCAAAGCGCCGCTACGAAACTGAAAACGGAAAGCCCCGGCGTCCATGACGATCATCGTGCGGATTTTTTCAGCCATCGGCGTCCTTAGTCTCTTCCAGGGCTTCAAGGTTTGCTGTGCGGTCGTTGCGTTTATCCTCGCGATCAGCTGCGTTCCATGAGTTCCAGCCTGTTGCCGAAGGGATCACTGACATATCGGCGATCATAGCCGTCCAGCGGCTGGTCGACGGTGGTTCTAAACCCGGCGTCTTCCAACCGTTCAATCAGCCAAGACAAATCACGAACAAGGAGGCCCGGATGCGCCTTTCGAGCAGGGACGAATTCTGCTTCGACACCGAGATGGATTTTGACGCCCTCTCCTTCGAACCAGCACCCACCTCTGGGCACCAGATGCGTTGGCTTTGGAACCTCTCGAAGCCCAAGCAACCCGTGATAAAAGGCCCGAGCTGCTTCTTCCTCGCCCGATGGCATTGCGATCTGGATGTGGTCTATCCCGATGATGTGCAAATCAGCCTCCAATCAAGGTTTCATGCCAGGTTCATCGACCATGACTTTGCGTGGGCAGCGGAAACACATCACTCCGTGACGAGCCCAATTCGGACCTTGCGTTCGACGAGCCGGTCATCTGCGCGTTCGTCGGGGAAATTCATAACATCGAGAAGCAACGCAGCGTGGATTGGCTTCAGCCAAACTTTGTAGATTGCGGTCGGTGCCTTGAATTTCAGACCATCACGCGCGAAGAGTTCTTGTCGGTGCGCCAGGGCGACTTTGTACGCAGCCTCTTCGGTCGCTTCGAATGCGAGGTCGTCCGCCATACCGGCAACCAACTCGAATGCGTAAATCGGGTCGATCTTGACTTCGACCGTCGAATCCTGGGCTGAAGTCGAGGAGCTGTCTGAAAGGAAGCTGAGGTCGTTCATGCCGAACCGTTTCCCAAGCGGGCGTTCTATCTAAAACGCGACGAGAAAGTGTCGCGTAGGTCGTGAAGATGAACGGTTCAGCCAAACAATGCAATCATTAGCTGAAAATCTCGCAGGCTATTAAGCATGACTCGACGGATTAGTTACGCCCACTCGTGAGCAAACCGCGTCAGAAGTCAGACGGATGGTATATGGTAGACGACGGAGCGGTACTTCGGATTGATCCGCCGTTCCATTATTTGTCCGCCATAAGCTTCGGCTATCTGTCTGCATGCAATATTTTCTTCCGCGACAGGGTATTCAAAATATTCGATCCGAACATTCTTGCTGGCCCATGCTATGGCCGCGCCGATCAGCTCGCGCCCAAGTCCCATTCCATGGGCATCGTATCGAAGCCATATGCCAAGCTCTGGAGTGCCGGATTTCAACGCATGTAGACCGACAATGCCGAGACAATGGCCCTCTGACTTGTCGCGAGCAACGAGATGAAGATCGGATCGCTCCTCTATCGCCGGAAGCCAATCTCGCCAGACCTCTGCAAAATCGGCCATCGATGCCGGTGGTTCCCAAGCCATGAACCGGGTTATCTCGCCCGATATGCAAGATAAGACCTCGGCAGCATCGTGGGGAGTAAAAGGTCTGGCGATCGTTCGAGCTGAAGAGATTTCTATATCTGACATTTTCGATCGCGCTCCAGACTTTCGCAAAGCGCCTGCAAGCTCGAAAAACGACCGGCATATCGTGAATTATATAAGCATCTCATCTAGCGGGCGAAGTAGCGGAAAACGAGGTCTTCTGGGTCCGACCTGGGAGCTGACGGATCGAGAGTCCCACCAAGGCGCTGCGCAACGGCAATCGACGGGAAGTTGTTCGGCTCAATGTAGCTAACGAGCGTCGGCAACCCCAACGTCGCAAAAGGCCCAATCACGCAAGCCAAACGCCGCTTCGGTCGCATAGCCCCTACCCTCGTGCCCGTCGTAAAGGTGCCAACCCAGTTCCTTTTCCGGAAACAGCGGCCCATGATTAATCCCCACCTGACCAACACATTCGCCGGTTTCGTTGAGGTCGATCATCAGCGCGCCGTGTCCAAATAGCTGCCATAGAGCCAGATCGTGACAGAAAAGTCCCCACGCCGACCGCGTGTCAAATGGGCCTCCCATTCCGGCAGATCGTGGTGAAGCCATCAGCTGCGCATAGACCTCAAAATCCTCAATGACGGGCAAGCGGAGTGTCAGGCGCTCGGTTCTGATTGTTACAGCGCCGTCACCGGACATGTCGTATCCTTTCATTTTGCAGGCCGATTGGCTCGCTTGCGAATAGCGCTATTTTGGATGACGCAGTTTACACGGAGAGCGCAAACCTCGGTCAATAGTCTGATTGACTTCTTTCCGCGGGCACGATCTGTTGATGGAACGCCCTCGAACGCCAGGCATATTTTTGCGCCCTACGCCCGCAGCGTTTTCATGACAGAACGTGTGGAAATCGTTCCATATGACAAACAGTGGCCCGGTCATTTTCGCGATATCGCAGCGAGGCTCCGGGCACTGAATGGCTCGTACGAAACGAATGCATGGACACAATCGCTAACGACGGTGTCGTCATCGAAATGCGCCGTGTGAAAAATCAATGGTTCCATTGCCTTCGCATTAGGAAACCAATGACAGCCCGGCGACAAATACGGTCAGATACCAACGCATTCACCCCCTCCCGTGGTTCATGCGAATGACAGATCATATCACTTCAACGGCCGGGCTGCTATCAATTCCCAGAGATCAGGCCGAGAGCCGGTGCGGCTACCGGTTACATAACGGCTTCATGATCGAAGAGGAATCGCATTGGCAGTCGGTTGTGTCCAATAACGCCGCAGCCACTGCTTCATCCATTGATGGCATGGTTTGTCGAGTGCGTGGTAACATGCCATTCCCACGGCCATGCACGCGACAAAGACGGCCGCAAAGAGGCCTAGCTGCTGGCTGAGCGGTGCGTTCCCAGGCTCCAACCCAGTTTTATCAAAGATGTACTTGCAGAACGCGATGGTGATCAGATGCGAGAGGTAGATCGCGTAGGAGGCATCGCCGATGTGACGAAGAAATTCGAATTTTCGCTGCCGTCCGGTGCGCTCGTATGAGAGCGCACCAATCAATAAGAGCGCCGCAGGCGATCCCCACATTAAGGCTCTCCGAAATCCACCCTCGGGCGGCTCCACCCAGAACGAAAGAGCGATACCTGCCACGCCTACCGCGATAAAAAGCGTGTCCATGGCTTTTGGAAGAGCCTTACCGGAGAGGTACCAGACGGCGATGAAAATGCCTGCGAGAAATTCCGATAGCAAAGGTGACGCGACCACTTTAAAGGCGGCGACTTCGCTGGAGAGAAAACGCGCCAACATCAAACCTCCCAAGGTCACCGTGAGAAAGGTTAAGCGATGCCTCTCTTTTAACAGCAGCCCGAACGCGAATACGAGATAGAAGAACATTTCGAAGTTGAGCGTCCAGCCTACCGCAAGTGCTGGTTCGACAGCTCCGTTCCGGGCAGAATACGGAATGAACAACAGCGATTTCGCAACCTCAGAAACAGTCGAGGATGCCTCATCAAATGGCCCTGGAGACAGTGTCGCGCCAACGACAAATATTATGGTGAAGAGCCAGTAGAGCGGGACGATCTTGATAATTCGATGCGCAAGAAACTCGGCGGGCCTCACAGATTTCCCGGCGGTAACCGACCACATAATGAAGCCGCTGACGACGAAAAATAAATCGACGCCGGCCGCGAGTGGCCGCCACTCCCAGCCGAAGATGAAACCGATGTGATAGACAGCGACTGCCGTTGCGGCGAACGCTCTGAGATATTGAACCGAGTAGATCATTTCTCGTGGCACGCTGAGCCTCGTATTGCTCATTGTCCGTCTCCGTTTTCGAGGAGAGTCGCTGTTCGTCGACGGCCTTCACACGTCGCACTGTCAAAAGGTCGACAATCTGCCAGCTTTGGCAGCGTTCGCTTTCGACGAGCCACTGTCCTGTCGTTCTAAGGATATTCGTGGATGGTGAGGGGGCTTACGTGCGCCTCAAACGGCAAATACGAAACGGGGCGGCCGTTCGATTCCATAGCCGAGCTGCTTTGCTTGTTGGGATGGCTCTCGAAGGAAACGTGCACCTGCGAAAGCTCCGGAGCATCGATGTGTTTGAAGCGCTGGATAGAATTTTTCGTGAGTGTGGTCGGAGCAATGTATCTCAGCTGCGGCATCGGCCGCCGCTAGTGAAGCATGTCGACTGCAGTCAGCCGAATGCTGGCTTGCCAAGGGGATTGAGGCCGAACTGATGGAGCCTAGTTCATGCGCCAGCTGGTGTCGTCCGGATAGCGGCAGAAGGAAAACGGTGAGCGCCGCAACCGCAACGATCAGCCTCACAAACCTTCTTCCTAAGCCGCGTTTCACCTTGTCACACTCCACATTCTTGCGCTTTGCAAGCAGGAAAGAAGAGCATAGCGAAACCTCGACTTCCTTGTAACTCGTCCAAAGGTACTACTCGGAACTGCCCCTCCTCTCATAAATTCGGCCATCAACCGTGTTCTAGCGAGGTACTTTCTATTTTAGCGAGAAATGGCCGCTAACGCGCCGCGCCCCTTATGCACGAGAATGAAGATACGACAATCAAGCTTATGGCTTTTTCATCGTCTACGGTCATTCGTCGGGCTTGGTCTTCTCTTAGAATCCCGTGATATCGATCCGTCGCGCTGTTCCCAATAGAGAATTGCGTTTGAGGCCGCTGAGTAAAATGTGCGTCCCGTAGACAAAGTTTCCCTTCACCACGAAAGCGGGGGACGAATTCCTTTTCCACCGCAATCGCCAAGGTATTTCGACGAAGAGTGATCGCGTTCAGTCGGACCCACGGCGCGTCCCCCAAAAAGCTGACTCTACCATTCGGAGAGTAGCTACGTTGAGCGTGAAGGGCGCGTCAAGAACGAGGGTTGCGGGCCGCTTCCGGAAAGCGCCAACACCGGCCATTGCGGAGTGCTGCGAATCTTCTAACTCTTCTCAACACCGCAAACGGGCCAACTTGAGACCTGACTGAGATCTCCTGTGCGTGACGGATTCTCTTACGCGAACCGGATCGCCGTTCTCGCGCGCGCCTTTGCCGCTACTTCCTCGCGATCGCGAGGAGGTTGAGAGGTCTCCAGCGAATCGAGCAGCTCGCGGGATATGCCGCGATCGAACTGACGCGCTCGAATGCGGCCTCATTGCGCGCCAACACATCGTTTCTGGCAGCGGAGGTTTGATCCGCTGCCAGAGATGTTTCAACCAGTGGTCTGCTTATTTTGCCGGGGGCTTGTAGGAAGATGCGATTGTGCCCGCCTTCTCTTGCGCAGCCTTGAATTCCGCGCCCGTGTAGGCTCGCACGGTTTTGACATTCGATACGGCTCCCGATGCGCTGACGACGAGAAGTGCGGGGATCAGGTCAGCACCATCGTCGAATTCCGTGATTGCCATCCAGTCGGTTTCGCCGGTCGTGAGGTAGAAAGAATGCAGTTTCCCGCCCGCTGCTTCCATGACGCCACGGGCCGCCTTTTCTCGGTTCGATGGATTGTCAATCATTCCCTTCGCTGACGTGGCTGTATAGCACCCTGTTGTTACGAAAAGTGGCATAGGACATCCTCCCTCGATAATTGGGCAGATCGGGTGATCTGTCCAATACTTATTATCTCAAAAAACTTGGCGTTAGACGAGCGTCGGACCGCAGAGCGCTAGATTGGTCGATGGTGCTGATTTTGTCTTTCCCGAAAAGTTCTCTATCGAGCCTCGCGTCGTCGCTCGTGCGGTCATCAGCTCCTTGAGAGGTCTGCGTGAAAGCGATGCCGGACACCATGTGGAGAAAAGCCTGGATCGGCGTCTTGCCGATCTCTTTACCCGTCAGCTCGTGCACGTAGGTTTGCACCGTGTCATCTACAGAGTGGATCGCACCTTCCGAGATCGCAATTCCGGGCCAACCAACTGGATACCCAAGCTGCTGGCCGTGTTCATCGGCATCGGGTCCAGCGTTTGAGAAGATCGGTTCAGCCTTCGGGGGCTCTTGCGCATGTGCAAGGCACGCCTGAAAGATGAGTGACGATACCGCCGCCAGTACCATGCTGCGCCAATTGCACATGACTGTCCTCCGCGCGTCAGATCAAGGACATCAGCAGCTCTTAGGCTTTCGCTTTTGTGACGACTGCTGCTGGGAGGATTTCGCGTGTGGACTTCGTCCGCTTCGGGCCCGGAAGCTGCCAAGGAGCCGCTTCCGCTTCGCGCCAACAGCAGACATTGCCGGCATCGCAAAACCGTCTAATCTGCGACGTTGCAAAAAAGTCAGGAAAACAAGTGTCGCTTAGTCGGGAATTTCGCGACAAAAGAGAACCACAATATGGAAGCGATTATCGAGATTGGGACCAAAAAAAATGTTGAGTCGTGGGCGGAGCTTCGCGTTGCGCTGTGGCCGCATCACTCGCTCGAAGATCATCGAGCTGAGTTGGGCCGGGCGTTTCTTTCAGAAAGTGGAGAAGCCGTCGCGTTCATCGCTCGAAATGCTGCGAATGAAGCTGTTGGGTTTGCTGAGGCCACCTTGCGACATGATTATGTGAATGGATGCAGCAGCTCACCCGTTCTATTCCTCGAAGGGATTTATGTCCGGCCCGTTGACAGGCGAAAGGGTATCGCACGATTGCTTTGCAATGCCGTTGCCGATTGGGGGAAGTCGCTTGGGTGTGTTGAGTTTGGCTCTGACGCGCTGCTTGAGAATTCAGCCAGCCATGCGCTCCATACGGCTTTAGGATTTGAGGAGACACAGCGCGTCGTGTTCTTCCGAAAGCCACTGTAGGCCGGTGCTGCCCTTCCACGAGGATGGTTCGCCGCACAAATCCTGACTTTTCCGACACTCCGGTCTTTCCTGAAAGCGTTCGAGGATTCTCGCCGCAAGACTCTGTCGCAAAAGCTGGAGTTTCGCGGCGGATTTTTGCGACGGCCAATGACCGGTTTTGGGCCCGGAAGCTGCCAAGGAGCCGCATCCGCTTCGCGCGCCAGAAGCATGCGTAATCGGGCGGTCCCACAAGGGGCAAGCTCCCACTACAATCCCGGCGTTGCCGAGATAAAGGGAGACAACGATGTTTTATGCTGCTTTGGACGTATCGCTGCGCTCAGTGGCGATCTGCATCATTGATCAGGATGGAAAGGTTCGGCTTGAACGGTCTGTTCCTTCCGATGTGCCCGACTTGGTCCGGTGCCTGTGCGAGTTTGGCGAACCGATTCACCAGGTGGGCCTGGAAGCTGGTACTCTTACCCAGCATCTGACCTACGGCCTGAAAGAAGCAGGCTTCAACGTGGTATGCATGGAGGCCCGTCAAGTGAATGCTGCTCTGTCGGCCATGCGCAACAAGACGGACAAGCACGATGCCCGTGGGATTGCGCAAATCCTGCGGTCGGGTTGGTACAGTCGGGTGCATGTGAAAAGCGTTGAAAGCCATTACATCCGAGCACTGCTTTCCAGCCGCAAGGTCATGCAGCGCAAATGCATCGATCTTGAAAACGAAATTCGAGGACTGTTGAAGGTCTTCGGTGTCAAACTGCCGATGCGCCTGTCACGCGGTTCGTTCGATGTGGCCGTGCGGGATACGATTAATGAGGACTGTAATCATTTCAACGTCTCCGAGGTGACTAGAAACGAAGATGAGCATCGAGAATCTTGCAATCCGACATCCATCAATCTGACGATCGCTTACAACTACTGGATGATGGTGGCTTGGTGCAGCCGTAGATCGGGACACTCGTATGAAGCAAAGCGCTTGCCCCGCTCATTTCCTGACCCGGAATCAACTGGCACTGTGATTCCCCAGCCCTTGGCGCATTCCAAGCTGCGATAACCGCTACTTCGGCAGTGCCGAAGATTTCGTCTCGCCAGACGGACTAATCGGCGGCGGCCGCAATCTGGGTGGGGCGCTCCCCTACCCGCTTTTCGATGACTTCCCTCGGCATATCGGCTCGCGCTTTAAGAGCGCACTCGATGAAGGAGTCGATGTCAGCATGTGAATGATCTGACATCACCTGGAGTCGCCAGCGCGATTGATTTCTAGCGACCGCAGGTGACTCGACAAGATTCACAATTGCCCCGTTTTTAATCATAAATGATGTCATTGTTCGCGCAGCACTACAATCCCCCACCATAACGGGCACGATCGCGCTGGGTTCGCCAAGAGCCACAAAGCCATGACGCTTCAACTGTGCCCGAAGGTAATCAATGTTATCGCGAAGTTTGAGGCGGCGGTGCTGACCTTCATCGCTCTCAACAATTCGAAAGGCCTCCAGTATCACAGCGGCTTGAATCGGCGTCATCGCATTTGTGGACGTCTGAGGACCGCAGCAGGCGCGAACGGCGGTACGAAAGCCATCAAATTGAGTGGCAACGAAGCCCCCTATCGACGCAAAGGTTTTGGAAAAGGTGCCAAGCAGGACATCAACCTTTCCCACCATATCCTGAAGTTCGAGAATGCCCCTTCCAGTTGGCCCAATGCAGCCTAGATCGTGTGCGCAGTCAACCAGAAGAACGGCGTTGTAAGCGGCGCAGATTGCCTAGAGTTCTTTTATGTCAGGGCTATCGCTGTCCATTGAAAACAGCGTCCCGGTAACAACCAGGATTCCCGACGACGGTTCACTTGTCCTGATCCGTTTCAAGCGCCGCTCTACGCCCTCGTTCGACAGATGGGGGAATCGATGGATTTTCGCTCCCGAAGCTTCTGCGCCTTCCTGCAGGCAGGCATGGGCCAAAATGTCCATAACAATATGATCACCGGGCTGCGCCAGCATTTTTACGATGCCATACCCGGCTGTCCAGCCCGTCGGAAACAGTGTGCATTCCTTGAAACCTAGATGCCCTTCTAATTTTTTCTCCAGTTCCAAAGATAAATCGGAATTGCCCATCAATATGGCTGACCCAGCGCTATGAACGCCAAACTGCGTTGCGGCATCGTTTGCCGCCTTCACCAGACGCGGATGTGACGACAGCGACAAGTAGTCCTGGCTGGCGAAGTTGACGCCCGAGAATGGGGTGCCGTCACGCCAACGCCCGGAAACATATGGCAAGATTTTCCCGCCTGTGGACTTCTGGTACGGGTCCAACCCAAACTTCCCACGGTCATGGAGCCAGTCCCAATGGGTGTCCAGCGCTTGATTAGATGGCTTTCGCTGGCGGCGAAGTGGTCCTTTGCGATGCCTGATGCAAGGTCTGTGGCAAGCAAGGCCCTCAATGGAAATGTTGGAGATCATAGGGAATCGCTCTAATATCGGTGAAGTGTGTTCGTAAACGGCATGCCACTCAAGGTATGTCTCAAGACGTTCCTTGGGTGTTTCCCGGCTCGACATAATGATGGCTTCGTTGAAGCTAATCTCATACATTGCCATGTACGCCGCAATAACGTCTTCATTATTTGTCTTCGATTTATTTTTCATAGTTATAATTGTTCTTTATGGCACTTCTATACTTGAATATCACGGCCTCTTGTCGAAACGCATACTCCAATTGCGTGAGACTTTCTTTTCTGCCTGAGGCTGGAACTGTTGGGTGTTCGAAAGACAAGAACTTGGCATTGAAACGAAAAGTTTCACCTTTACTTTCGGGATTTCTTGTCTAGCCTGTGCTGAAGTCTTCGTTTTTGTTTGTTTTACAGTTGCTTATGCCCATTCTCTTACACAAGCTGATCGCGATCCGAGCCAGCATACCGGAGAGCACCATCCTGCGCATAGCGTCACCGATGCGACTGGCGTTTTGGAGTCAGCATCGCACTCAACAAGCTTCCCTCGACAGAATGAGGTCTGGTAGACCCGATGCCTATTGATCTGTGCAGGATGGATCAAGCACTCGACAAGTCGTTGGAAGCAGCCGTCGATCCGTCGTTGTGGCCGGAAATTCTGGATAAGCTAACCGCCGCAGCTGGTTCATTCGGCGCAAATATCATTCCGGCGAATGCGCGGTCTCCTGACCTGATCATCGCCACCGAAAGCGTTAAGCCCTGCCTGGAAGACTACTTCGCCAATGGCTGGCACATCAACGAATGGCGTCTCCGTGGCATTCCCCTCATGATGAGGGACGGAACAATGCGGGACCAGCAGTACACCACCCGCGACCAGTTCGAGCACCTGGAGTACTATCGCTTCCAGGCGGAACACGGCATCGGCCGGACGTGCATAATCGGCTTTTCGTCGCCGGAGGACCTCCTCTGTCTTACCCTGCACAGGACGCTCAATTCCGACGTCTTCAGCGATGAGGAAGCCGTGGTACTTCAGAACGCCCGCGAGCGCCTGATGGCTTCCGCCATGATCATGCGGGGTATGTCGGCGAGCAGGATCGGCGGGATGGTCGATGCGTTCCGGGCGACAGGCGTCGCAGCGATATTCTTCGACAGGTTCTGCCGCGTGACGGAGGTCACTCCCGACGCCGAGCGGCTCTTCGGTGAAGAGGTATTTATCAGCAATCGGACCATCTGCTCGCGCGTTCCCGCGGTCACGACCGCGATCCAGAAACGGATGCGCTCGATAACGACTGAGAAATGGCTGAAGCCAAACGAACCTGCAGGCTCGATCACGATACCCCGGGACGGCATGCGACCTATGGTGCTACGCATACAACGCTTGGGCGGCAATCTTCCGGATTTCTTTGCCCACTCGGTTGGCGTCTGCCTCATTGAGGATGTCGGCCGGAAACAACGGCAAAATCAACAACAGCTCCGCCAACTCTTCGCGCTCACAGCCACTGAAGCGATCATCGCAACGATGATCTCTCAAGGAATGACCTTGCAAACAGTCGCCAAGGACAGATCGATATCCTACGAAACGGCACGGACCCATCTGCGCTCTATCTTTGGTAAGACAAATACGGGACGGCAGGCGGAACTTGCGACGCTCCTGACCCGCCTGAACCTAGTTGATCTTCCCGCGTCCGCGCTTTGATGACATCCGTGCTCGTCATGTGGGAGCGCTGGCTTTGCAGGCATCGACCTCGGTTCCGTCTCCGTAGGCGGTAAGCTCGTCCAGTTCCCCGGCGGCCCGCTCCCCGCACTCAGTCTGGTTAACGTCTGACCGGCTCGCTTACGCAGCTCAAAGCGGGTCAGCCGACGTTGACGGAGCCTCCTGCGGGTGAGAGCATGCCTCGCCGAGAAATAGTCTGAGAAAGCCTAACAGGTTTAGGAGATTCCATCGGCGTCTCCCCGGCTCCAACACTTGTGCGCTCGACTGTTCAGCCGTCTGGTCGCCGTGGACATCGCCTGGCGGCACATAGATTTTGCCCTGGTCGAGGGAAAGAATCGTCAACGTCGAAATCATCCGCTTGCTCCTCTCGCGCTGGATCGCACGGTCAGGAGCAGCCTCGATCAACAAGGTGCTTCAAGTCCTGAATCGACGCCGAAAAATTCCGAAATCTTCCAAATCCATTCAGCCCTCCACAAGTCCCGCCTTCCGCAGCCCTTCCAGGAGGGCGGCGATCCTCGTCGGGTCCTTGGCGGGCTGTCCGGCTTTGATGCGCGCGATCGTGACCTCCGGGGCGACATGCCTGAGCTCGCGGAGATAGCGTTGCGCCTCCTCCTCGCGGCCGAGATGCGCATTCGCCGCGATAAGTACCCAAAGGGTCGGGTCGAAGTTCGGATTGCTTGCGAGCGCGCGTGCGGCCCAGACGATCGCCTCGGAGTAGTCGCCGCGAATCATGTGCACATCCGCAATCCCGCAGAGTGAAAAGTGCGCCCCTCGATCACCGGGGCTCAGGCGGTTCGCCCGGTGAAAATAGGTGAGCGCCTCCTCGAGGCTGCCGCAATGAAGATGCGCGAGTCCCGCCCTGACCACGACCATAAGATTATTCGGGTTGGCTTTCGCCGCGGATTGCAGGACGGCCACAGCCCAGTCGTAGTCCTTTGCGGTCTGCAGCAACGCGACACCGCAATGCGCCATCACGATCGCGTCGCCCGCCGCGTGTTCGAGGCCGCGGCGCGCGAGTGCCGCACATTCCTGGACGTCATCTGACACGAGCGATGGCCAGCCCATCGTGTGCCGGTGTTCGAGCGCCCAGGCGGCATGGGCAAGCAGCAGGGCATTGTTTGGCTCCGCTTCGAGCCCTTGCTTGAGGAGCGCATAGGCCTCTGCATTGTCTTTCTCGCATTCCGTTGAGATTTTAGCCAGTGCTTGGAGATAAATGTCGTAAGCGGCAATGCTTCCTGGCCGTTCCCGGCGCGATCGCTCGATTTCGGCCGCCTGGATGTGGGGTTCAATCAGCGTAGCGACACTCTCCGTGATCCGGTCTTGGAAGTCGAATATATCGTCGAGTTCGCCGTCGAACGTCTGGGCCCACAAATGCGTGCCACTGCCGCCGTCGAGGAGTTGCGTAGCAATCCTCAGTCGGTTCCCCAACCGTCTTACGCTGCCCTCGAGGATATAGGTGACGCCGAGTTCCTTCGCGACCACCCGCACATCCGGGGAACTCTCCTTGTAAGCAAATGAGAAATGGCGGGAGACCACCGCGAAGCTCTTGAAGCGGCTGAGCGCCGTGATGACATCGTTGACCGCGCCGTCCGCGAAATAATTCTGGTTTGGATCGCCGGAGACATTGGCAAAGGGCAGAACCGCGAGCGTGGGCTTGGCTGGAAACACGATATCTGCTTCTCCCGCAGTGCCACCCGCGCCGACAAAGCGATAGCCGATGCGCGGTATGGTCGTGATCCAATCCCGTCCGTCTGGAGCCGTGCCGAGCGCCTTGCGCAGGGCCGCGATCTGTACGGTGAGATTGCTTTCCTCAACAATCGTGTCCGGCCACGCTCGTCCCATCAGGTGCGTCTTGGAAACCACACCTCCTTGAGCCTCAAGTAACGTTTCGAGAAGCGCGAGGCCGCGCTGGCCAAGAGCGACGGACTTGCCGCTCCGCCGCAGCAAGCCGCGGCCGGGTTCGAGTACAAAGTCGCCGAAGGTATGAAATGGCTCGACCATAGCGAGAATATACTCGATAGCTCACCGCCCCGGAATCGGATGGCGCTCCAGCGAGTGCCGAGGAGCCTGCCCCCTTATTCGGCAGCCGCTAGAAAGAAGCTATTTTGTGAGGAAGCGGCTAGATCATGAACCCTGGCTTCAGTCTTGGCGATCAGCTGGTAGAATTCGTCCTGTGCTTCAACGTCCAGCTGGATAACAGCGTTGACATCGTCTGGCGTGTCACAGACGCAGGCGACTGCAGAGATAGGACACACGCCGCCTGGGTAACGTTTGCCAGTGCCGGTATAGGCGCGGCGACCCCAACGTTCCGAATAAACAGTCTCTTCACGGTCGAGGTGCAGAATGGTCCCCTTGCACGCGGTGACGATGGCGGCCTTGCCGTAGGCGAACCAGTGGTAGTTCAACTTCCGCAGTATATATTTGCCTGTGATGTCCTCGCCCGCAAGCTCTGCCGGGTCATTAATGATTCTGATCATGGTGGCTACCTCTTATCGTTCGCTAATATCCGACAGGACCGTTAGGACGACAAGATAGAAAAACGTAGCATTCGGAGTAACTTAGTCACAAAGTGTTTCCGATTCTTACACTTCTTCGAGCACCCATAGGTGGCTGGCGGAGTTTGGGAAACGCATGTTGGCCTCCGCCAAAACAAGATGCACATCTCAAGGCTGTTCAATGGCGAGCTGTATCCAGATCGATCTATCCGGAAACGTCCAAGGAATATTGCTTGAGCCTGACCGGCGGACAGAATGGGGAATCCTTGTTCTCGCCGGATCGAGCGGGCGTGTCGATGTTCCACGTGCTTCGCTCTTCGCGAGCATCGGCGTCACATCGCTTGCGCTGCGCTGGTTCGGCGGCAAAGGCCAAGCTCCAGGAATCTGTGAAGTCCCGCTGGAGACGTTCGTCCAGGCAATCGACGTACTTGAGAAACGCGGCTGCAAGCAGATCGCCATAGCCGGAACATCAAAAGGGGCGGAAGCTGCTCTGCTTGTCGCTGCTCGCGATGAGCGCGTCGATGCAGTCTTTGCCATGAGCCCAACGTCCGTTGTCTGGGGAAACATCGGAGCGGGCAGCAACGGCATTGCCTGGCCGGAGCGCTCATCGTGGACGTGGAAGAGCGAGCCCCTGCCCTTCGTACCCACCGATCCCTCATGGACAAAGGAATACGCGAACGGGCTGGTTTCCTATCGAAGCTTGTTCGAGCACTGTCTTCAACGCTTCTCCAAATCGATTCCGGCTGCCACCATTCCTGTCGAACAAAGCCGGGCCAATATCGTTCTGATCGCTGGCGGCAGTGACGCCCTGTGGCCGTCCGAGAGCTTTGCGAGATCAATTCTTCATCGCCGACAAATGTTCGCGAAAGAAGCCGAGCTGATTTGCGTTCCAGAGGCTGGTCATCGTATCCTCCTTCCAGCGGAAACAACGCCAAGATCGTCACTGCATGCTCACGGGGGGCAGCGATGAAGCTGATGCGCGATTGGGGAGGGCTGCTTCGGTTGCCTTTGCGAATATATTGGGCAGGCTCGCATAACCATCGTTCGATGCGTGCTGGTCTCCTGCGCATCTCGCCAGTTCCTGGAGCGGTCTACAGGAAAACTGACCGCAGGGAGGCAGCGGATCTCAAAGGTTTCGATTGTGCCAAAGTGCCTGCGAAGGCGTCCCTGCTGGTCAGCGCAGCCGGTCTGCGGTCTCGCCAAGAGTGTCCGCCACATAGGCTCCGCGTGATCCCATCGGCAATGGTGCGCCCGTAGTGGTGTCCTTCGCCGTCTGGTGTTCCAGCTCCGCATTCAGCTCGCCTCCCACGATCAGGATGACGATCGACAGCCAAATCCAGACCAGGAAGCCGATCAGCGCACCGAGGGTGCCGTAGGTCGCGTTGTAGTTGGCGAAGTGGTTGAGGTAGAAGGAAAATCCGACCGACATCGCAAACCATGAAAAGGTCACGAGAAAGGCACCCCACGTCATCCATCGGAGTTTGGCGGGCTCGCGGCTCGGACCGAAGCGGTATGCGGCGGTGGTCGCTGCCGCCGCGATCAAAAGCAACAGCGGCCACCTCAGAAGCAGGGCCATGTGTTCCTTGAATAGGTCGAGCCAAAGATAGGAAAGCACCAAAGGCATCACCGCGACCAGCCCTATCATTGTGGCGGCAGAGAACATCGCGCCGAACGTGAAGCACAGCCCTACGAGGTTAAGCTTGATCAGTCCCCGCTTTTCCTTTTCTTCATAGGCCACGTTCATTGCATCGAAGATCGCCAGCGTCCCGCTATGGGTGCTCCAGAGGGCGATGGCAAGGCCAACGAAGAAAGTGATGCCAAGCGTCGAGTTGCGGCTCTCGGCGAGGCTCTTGATGCGATCGGCGATGAGATCGAAAGCGCCCGGCGGAAGCAGTCCTGAAAGCTCCCGGAGATGGTCAGCCATGGTGGCCGGATCCGCAATCAGCCCGTAAAGCGCGACGAGTGCCGACAGCGAGGGGAACAGAGCCAACAAGAGGTAGAACGTCACTCCGGCTGCGATGAGTGTCACACGATCATCGATGACTTCGTGGGCCACCCGCCAAAAGACATCGCGCAGGCCCTTCACAGGTATCGCCTCGGGAACGCTTGCGTCCCTTCCTCGCCCGGCCTCGAGCTCAGTCTCCACTGAACTGGCTGGCGTGTCTCCATGCGTGCCCTTCAGTGCGACGAGTACGCCGCCCGCCACGACAAGCAGTGCGGCGACGCTCGACAGCTTAATGTGGGGACGACTGAGCATAGGTAATTCCATTTCAGCAGGGAGTGCATTTGGCCATCCCATCGGGATCGCGGTTCCCCTTGCTCACCCTCAGATTTTTCCGCCTCCTCGACCATCCGAGCTTGGAAGCATCACGAACGTCGGACGCGACTGAAACAGCCCTGCTAGAGACGTCGAATAAAACCTTCGGCCTTGATCCATCATCGAGTACAGCTGGGCCGCAACCGTGGTTATCTCCGCGTCGGCGGCATCGCCAGGATGTTCGTGTTTCGGTTTCAGTTTGCAGCATTTGGCGAACGGCGCCTGCCGCATCTCATGAACCATCAATTGAAAGGTTTGTTCCTCACCGGTGATATGGTTCGTGAAACCTCGCGCCTGCGACCCTCTTTGTGTCGGCGTAAAGAATGGCAGCCATCAAGGAGGTAGCGACCTGACGGCACCAGAGGCGCCAGAATGAGCACAGCAGCGCGCGTCCTTCGGGCGCGTCGCGCTCCTACTGCAGGGTCACGTGAGCCGGATACGCACGAGCCATCTCCGGACGTTGCTCGAACGTCCGGCGGAGCAACCGCGCTGCGTCGTCCATGATGAAGACGAGGTCCGTAAGGCGTTCGAGCTCCGTGTGAATTCGATATGCCTCGACGTCGTCGAGACTTCCACTTCCGATCAACCTTCTCGCCTTTTCGACCAAGCGTTCTGTCCGGTCGACGATGTCGAGGCTGCTGCGTATAATGACTTCGAGCATACGTGTCCTCTCGCTTGCATGACGAAGCGTGAGGGAGAATCGATCAACAGGCAATCCCTATGTGTGACTAAAGACGGTCGCGGATACGGTCGTAAAGATCGCGAACTTCGTCGAGCGCCCGGTCGTAGCGTGAGCGAGGCGTCGATGATCGAAGACCGGCGATCGCAAAGGCAAAAGCACCGGCGACTGCCGCCGCGACCAGGAGTGATGAAACAGGATAGAGCTTAACCGTTGCTTCAGTCTGACGTGCGGCTTGTCTTGCGCCACCCTTTAGGGATTGTGCGGCGTCGGAAATCTGCTGCCGCAACGCCTCTATCTGCTTGCGCAGGGCGCTTATTTCTTCGCGAGGATCATAGTCCGGCTGAGGGGGAATGCCTACCGCGGCCGTGTTGGTGTCGACAATCGCCTTGGGGACGGGCTCGCCGATCTTGGCACCTTTGGCAACCAAGGGCGCGGTGTCGGTTCGTTTGCGAGGCGGCATGGGCGGTCTCCATGATATGATCTTTCCACGTTAACTGGAGCAGCCGGTCCTGCGTTCAAGCGCACTGGCCCGTGGACCTCGCAGTCGGATTGCTACTGCCTGGCCAGTCCACTCCCTGACGAGTGGCCTCTGACAGCTCACTTATGCGTGGACTTAAGAACGCGACTGACGCTATCTGAACGCCACTTCCACGTGTTGCCGGTCCTGGGCAATCACCTGACAACCCGTTTCGAAACCTTCCCCCTTAATAGCCAGAACGAACTCGGGAGGAATACCGGCCGAGCTTGAAACAGAAAGCCCGGCACTATCGCTACCGAGGGACTTGATGGTGCAGTCGATGGTTGAACGTCGATCGTTAAATATAATGGAACCGGCCTTCAGTACCCGACGACGGTTGCCCATCGTCTGATCCGTTTGAATGGAACTCCACGAAACGCAACGATTTCGTCCTTTGTGCTTGGCCTGATACATCGCGGCGTCCGCCTGGGCCAGAAGTGTCTCGATGTCTTTGCTAGCGATCGAGAGTGCCGAGACTCCCAAGCTGGCTGTCGCGCTCAGCGTGCCGTAGTCGCCGCGGATTTCCTTCGAAGAGATCGCCGTCCTCAGTTTTTCCGCCACTGCAAGTGCACCTTCCCGGTCGATATGGGGAAGGATAATGGCGAACTCTTCGCCCCCGAGGCGGCCGAACAAATCGCCGGCCCTCAGTGCTGCCCTGCACGTAGACGCGACCGTCTTGAGAACCTCGTCACCGACAGCATGACCATAGGTGTCGTTGACCCGCTTGAAATGATCGATGTCGAAGACGACACAGGAAAGACTGTGCTGGTGTCGCAAGGCCAGGGAGATGAATTGCTCGGCTTCCTGCTTGAAGGCGCGCCGCGTTAGGGCTTCGGTCAGGCTGTCGGTTGCTGCCGATTGCAGTAACTCGATTCGATCCATGGCGGCACCCGCAAGCTCGGTGAGGATCGCCAGGTCTCTGTTGGCGAATGATCTTGGCCTGCGATCTATCGCACACACCGTGCCAATTGCGTGTCCGTCATTCGTTTTCAACGGGACGCCTGCATAAAAACGGATGTGGGTCTCGCCCGTCACCGCCGGATGCTTTGAAAACCGCAGATCCTTGGTGGCATCCTCCACGACGATTGGTTCTTCGCAGTCCACGACGTAGCGGCAGAACGTGTCGTCGCGCGGCACCTCATCGGTTGAAAGGCCCGAGCAGGCCTTATACCATTGACGATGTGCATCGATCACCGAGACGATCCCGATATCGATCGCGAAGATTTCCTTGATCAGCCGCACCACCCGATCGAAGCCTTCGTCTCTTGGCGTGTCGAGCAGGTCGAAGCGTTCCAGTGCAGCCAGGCGGGCTGCTTCCCGCTGGGCGCCCTGTGCAGATGACTTCCCGAATGGTCTTGCCCCTGCCACTTACGCGTCTCTCCTCAAAGGTCCATGGGTCGATGATCGATTCGAAAAATTAACAAAGGAATTCGGCGATAGCGAAAAGTTAACGTTTCAGGGATTCGGAGAGACGCAGTTGCAAGAACCGAACGGAAACGGGTGGGAGGATCGTGAAACTCAGCGGTTGAACAGGTCCTGCCACTGCTTCTCGCCGATCATGCAGTCGGTAGCCGGTATGTCGCCGGCAATTTTTTGGATCACCGCCGACGGGGTAAGGCCACTGATCTCCATGACCAGCTTACGGCGCACAGCAACGGCAAAATCCTCGATCTTGCGCACCGGCAGCACGAAGGATCCGGGGCCGCCGATTACGCAATCCGCATAATATTTGTCGAGCCCGCTCGGAGCCTCGGCAGGTCTCAGCATAATTGCGAGACCGTTGATGACGATGCCCGCCCTTAACGCCTTGTCCCGGGTAGACATGACCGGATCGCCTGAATTGTTTGGCCCGTCCCCGGAAACATCGATCACCTTTCTCATGCCCTCATAGGGGCTGGAGACTATCATTGCGGCGCCTTGGGCTATCGCAGCGGAGATCGATGTACGACGCTGCGTGCCGATCGGTCGCGCTTCCAGCCTATCGGCGAAGTCGATCGCATCCTGCTGCGTCTCGATTACCTGCCACTCGATCACGGAATCGGGCACAACATAGCCTGCCCATTCAAAATAGCTGATGACGATGCGGCCGGTGAGACCGCCCTTCACCGCGTCGATGAATTCCCTGTGCTTGAGCGCTTCGATATAGCCCTCACGCTGGATGCGAACTTCCTCATAATCCATGGACCGTGAGGTATCGACCGCAAGGACAAGCTCGACATCGACCTCGCCTTCCGAAGCTTGCGCCACTGTCGAGGCGAGACCGGAGAGGCTGATGAGAACCGCGAGCGTCGTAAACATCGTCAACCAATCACTGCGTTATTCACGTAAAGGACTGTACCACAGCTTGGTCCGAGAATGATCCTCGACTGCCTGCGTCCCTTCAACTTTCAGTGAGAGAGGAAATCTGGCTCTGTCGCCGCCATCCGACGCGTGATCAGTCCCGATCTAGACGACCGGGATCGAAACGAACCGCCGGGTCGGCGGGTGTACAGCGGCATTGATTGCACGAATCTGCGGCTGAACACGAAAATGGTTGCGATCATGGCAATCCATTTTCAGGGCGCCCTGCCATGCTTGCCTGCGACAGATATTCCGCTAGTTGGGTTCAAATGGATGTCCAGGAGAATGCAGTTCCCATCGGTTCGTTGGATACGTCCAAACAGGTTCCGCTTCACGTGCAGGACCCAGCTGCCATGGCGGAAGTTGAACGGCTTCTCACACGCCGTACACGTGACATCCGTCTCAAAGGCGAGCTTCGTCGCCTGTTTCGGGAGCGCTCCTGGTCGCGAACAGCCAAGATCGTTCGCGCCTGGATGATATGGGTAGCTTTGTTGGACGTGCTGACGCTGTCGCTCAACATGTTGATGCTGCCAAGAGCCGTCACCCTGCCGATGCTCCCGCCGAGCAGCATCCTCCCGGCAGTCGCTATGGCCGTGGCCGTTGCATGGCAAAGGCCGCGCGCGCCCTGGCTCCAAGGGCTCTCGCTGATTGCCGGCATGTTCCTCATTCTCTTGTCGATCGCATTGGTGGGCGTGAGCGCGGGTGGCGAGTTCTACGAGCGGCACTTGAACATCATGCTGTTCGTGGCGATTACAGCCATCATCATCTTTGGCATACCATTGGCTTGGACGGTGACGATCGCCGTTTTGGCGCTCGGCCTTTATCTCGTTTTTCAGTTGCTGAACCCGGGTCTTGAAATCGGGAGCGCCGTGGCTGCGACGCTGTTTTTTGCCAGTGGTATCATTGCAACGGTCGTTGCCAGACGGACCATGACGATTCTTGCCCAGAAGACGTTCCTTCTTGAGCTTCGAGACCGCAGTCGTGTCGCAGAACTGGCCGACGCAAATGGCAGACTTGAGCACCTCGCAAGAACCGATCCCCTAGCCGGGATTGCAAACCGGCGCTGGATGATGGAAACACTCGATCGCCTCTGGGGCGGCGGCACCAAATGCCCTGCAGGCGCAGCCATGCTGATGTGCGATATCGATGAGTTCAAGAACCTGAATGATCGTCTCGGCCATGCCGAGGGCGATCGCTGTCTCGTCGAGGTTGCCGATATTATCCAGGACTGCGTGAGGCGCGATCGGGACCATGTGGCGCGCTACGGTGGCGAAGAGTTCCTTGTTCTGCTTCCAGGGGTGGACGCGCGCGGAGCCATCGCCGTGGCTGAACAGATTCGCAAGAGCGTCGAAGCCGGCACCTTCCCCAATCCTGGATCGCGCGTCTCCCGTTACGTCACCCTGAGCATTGGAGTGGCGGTACAGGCTTCAGCCGCAGAGACGGTATCGCCCGAGCAGCTTCAGCGTCAGGCCGATGCGGCGCTTTACCTCGCGAAACAGGCCGGTCGCAATCGCGTGGTGCTCCACGGACCGGTTTCATCGAGCATTTAAGCTCGCCTGTCCCGACACGGAATGGCGTCTCGGTCATTTGCTCAATCATGGTCTCGTCTTCGCCGGTCGCGCTGGTTTAGAAGACAGCCTCGGCCGCTCCACCAGGAACCGAGCCCGATACCGCGTGTCGGGACTAAGCCGCCGCTGTCGCGGCGTCACGGAATGAAACGAGTTTCTGGCGTCGGTCATCCCATAGCACAAGCCCGACGCATTGCAGGCTTTGCCAAAGTGTAATGCGCCCGATTCCGGCAAGTTGCGGATGATCGCGCAGCACTTCGGGCAGCCTGTAATAGGGTATGCGGCTCGACAGGTGATGGACGTGGTGGATGCCGATGTTGCCGGTCATCCATCGCAGCACCAGCGGCAAGTCGTAATGGGACGCACCGTGAAGGGCAGCTTTCGGAAACCGCCAGTCGTCGCCCGTTGACCAGTGCGTATCCTCGAACTGATGCTGGACGTAGAAGAGCCATATGCCCGCCGCACCCGACACCAGCACGATCGGCAGGTGGATCAGCAGGAACGGCCAGACCCCCACAATCCACATCATCAACCCTGCGAGTGTGACGACAGCAAGGTTTGTGCCCATCGTCGATACCCAGGGAAGTGCTCCGGAATTCATCATTCCGATTGGCAGGCGCTGCTTGAAGAGGAAGAGCCAGGCCGGGCCGATGCCGAACATCACGAGTGGGTGCCGGTAGAGGCGATAGCCAAGCCGTCTCATGGGCGAAAGGGCACGGTATTCTGCAACCGTAAGCGTCGTGATGTCGCCAACACCCCGCTCGTCAAGATTGCCAGCCGATGCATGATGGGCGGCGTGCGCACGGCGCCAATAATCGTAAGGGGTCAGCGTAAGCACGCCAATGACACGCCCTGTCCAATCATCGATGCCGCGACGGGCGAAGAACGAGCCATGGCCGCAGTCGTGCTGGATCATAAACAGGCGCAGCAGGAAGGCTGCAGCCGGAATGACTGCGGCCAGCCCGTACCAGAATCCGTAAGCGAGGGAAAAATAGGCGACAGCCCAGCACCCTGCGAACGGGATGACGGTGACAATCAGCTCGAAGGCGCTGCGACGAACCCGCGGCTGACGGTATTTCGCCAGGGTTTTCAACCAAGCTGCGACATTGTCTTCAGCAACAGAGACAGGTGTATAGACATTTGCATTCATCAAAAGCAGTTCCTGTTCGCGCATCTTGCACCATCTGTGCGCGCATGACCTGATTGCGCCCATAAACGCAGTGGTTGGCGCGTCAGGCTTGACGAGCCTTGCGTGCGGCATAACGGCGATCGCGTTCGGCCTTGCGTGCGGCTTCGGCGGCAGCGGCGCGTGAAACCTGATCGGCAATTTCTGCCTGACGAGATTCGGCTTCTGCCTTTTCCTCGGCCGCTGCGTCGGCAAGAATTCGCCGGTTTTGTGCCGCCTTCAATGCTTCCCGTTCGGCACGACGTAGCTCACGGGCCTGGGTCACCGCATCACGCGCGGCAAGCCGCTCCTGCATGGCGGGATCGGCCGATTTCGGGGACGAGGCAAACTTCGCCAGAAGCTCTCGTTTTGCCTCAGCCGCAGCATTGCGGCGCTCGGTGAAGCCGTTGTCGGTGGGTCGTCTCAACAGATATTCCTTTGGATCTCGTAAGGTAGCATGTGTGGAATGAAGAAGGCCGGTGGCGCGCTGGTATCGTGCACTCCTGAAGGAGCCTCAGAACGGAAAGAGGCCAGACGCGAGCCTGGCCCCTTGAAGCTTCGTGCCGCCGCACCCGTACATCCGCGGCAAAAGCTCAGGCGGCCTTGAGCTGGCTGGCGGACATCTTGCCCGACTTGCTGTCGCGCTCGAGCTCGAAACCGAGCTTCTGGCCTTCGACGATCGAATTCATCCCTGCGCGTTCGACAGCCGAAATATGAACGAACACATCGGCGCTGCCGTCATCAGGCTGGATGAAACCGAAACCTTTGGTGGAGTTGAACCATTTAACCGTGCCGGTCGTCATAACGAACCCTTTCCTAGCAACATTGTTCACCGCTGGGCGATGCACAGCGGGTTTTCGACTTTTGAGAGAGGGAAGTTCGTCACGAAGCGCGAGGCGCAGCAAAAACAAATATCGGCAAACAAAGTATCGATGGTGCGAGTATAGACGCTTTGATCGTCACGTCAACTTCTTGTTTTGGCGCCTAAAGGTGATGCTACTGTAGATAGAATACTCGCGCCAGGCAGGTTGAGGGATCATACGCGATTCAGTTCTTCCTCCTGGGCAGAGGATATGCATCGGCCTCGTAAAACTTCTGCATCTGCACGCCATCGAAGCGGGCTTCCTCAACTTCCAGAACGGAACCGCGAAGCATCGAGGCGGGCATGTCCTCGATCGCAAAGCGGAGTGCTTCAGCGGCCGAATCAAACCTTTTGTATCGAAGGTGGCTCGTTCTCCTTACCGTCTTGCAGGGATAAAGTCCTGCAGCAGCACTATAATCAAACGGCGCCATGCGTGGGCTCCTTACGGGCAAACAGCGTCACGAGGTTGACGCTCCTTGTGCGATTTTCGAGCCGCTGCTGCCTTTCAACGGGCCTGCGTTCTCTCATTCTGAGGATCTGCCTGGCGCGTATGTCCTGCAGCTTGGCAGCATTCGAACCTTCTGGCGCAGCGCGCCGGAACAGGCTCTCCGCCGTGTGGCGGGTCGTGTCTATCATAAAGGTATCCTAAAACGTGGATGCGCGAGGCAGTAGCTTTCAGCGCAGTTAGCTTCCGCCAGAGCGGAATTCGAGACGTTCGCAGTTCTCGGTGAGCCAAGCAGCCGGCCGAGCCGGCGAGATCAGGAACCCGAAAGTGTGAAAACGTAACAATGACATGGTGACGCGGGCCGCCCCTTTCAAGGCGCCGCCAGAGCGTATCTTCGCAACAAGCACCTCCAGCGCCAACCACCACGGCACCAATACACGAAGGCAGTCATTCGGGCTTTCGCGACCGGCGTCGTTTTCGCACCCTCTGCAGACTTGGTTCGTCCCCGGCTCCCACTTCTCCCGTCGAGGGCTTTGCCTCTTCTTCGGTCGCCGCAGGATCCGGACGGTTAGATAGTCCTCGATCGCGACGGGACTGTTCCCGCTCTTTCAGCACTGCGAGATACCGCTCGCGAGCTTGTGGCATGGTCAATTCACCCGTGACCCAGCATTCGATCAAGGCATGAAAGGCTGGATCGGCATCAATTTCGAGACCGAGCCTGCGCGCACGCCCAAATGCTTTTTTAACAGCCATCCGACGGCTTTCGATGCTCATGAAGAACTCCCGTTCGTATGGAGCCAACCACGCCACGATCCTCTTATAGCGGGCTATGTGTCGACTCATTAGTCCGGGCTAGCCGCAACGGGGTTGGTAGATGACCGCACCTAGTCCCGACGATATCTGATGCAGGCGGGATTTTTCGTGCAAGTCTGCCGCCGCCAGCGATACGATCGCCTTGCGTCGCTGCGGCTCGAGCACGCCGTCATGCGGCGTGCTCCCCAAGTGAGACGCTAGCATCAAAGTGGGTGGGAAGCGCGATCTCCGTAGGTCGTTGGTACCGGCAGGCGATCTCAGAAGAAAGGGACTTCGACAAACTGGACGGATCGAAGTTGCCACTTGTCATCGCATGAGCGTTCTTCCAATGTATTTGAACGAGTTTCCAAAGATGAGGATCGGAAAATGCCGACGGGGACAGTTAAGTTCTTCAACCAAACCAAGGGCTTTGGCTTCATCCAGCCCGATGATGGCTCAACCGACACGTTCGTTCATATCTCCGCCGTCCAGCGGTCGGGTCTTACCAACTTGAGCGAAGGCCAGAAGATCAGCTACGAGATCGTCCAGGATCGCCGGTCAGGCAAATCGTCCGCCGAGAACCTGAAGGTGCTGTAGATAAAGGAAGATAGGTACCCCCAAAAAAGTTTTGGCTCGAACGGTGCCCCAGCATCGCCTGCGACCGAAGCAAGGCGCGCATGCCAAAGCATCGCCGGATCGTATTGCTTCTTCACTGGCGGTTCTTTTCTTCCTCTGCGTCCGACCAGATGAATCTCGACCGGCGCAAGCTCTGCGACGGCTCGCGCAAGACTCGCATCAAAGGAACTGGTCCTGCTTCACCGCCTTTAGAACGAGTACACCAGCATATTCTATCACCTATGAGAACCTTCTCGAGGCCATCAGGGCATCGGCACCGCAACGACGAATGAGCTAACACTTTCGCCCTCCAGGGATGACTGGGACCCTCCACGTCAACAATCGCCCGTCCAGGAGAAGCGCTTGGGACTGGCTGCACGGAAAGCGCAGCAGGGCGGCCAGCGACCTTGAGCGACCTGTTCTAACCGCCTAGCGCGGCGCGTCGTTTTCATCGATAGCCCCACTTGCATACACCTTGCGAGCGACGGCGGCCAAAATCAGCAGTGTAACCGAGGCCAGGGCGCAGCAGGCAGCAAAACCGAGCGCGAAGCCGCGTTTCGCCGTCTCGAGCCAAGGAAGCTCCGCCGATTCACCCAATGTCCTTGCGATCTCCACCGCTCCGGCGAGCGTCGCGGAGATCGCCACGACCTGTGCCTCGTTGAAACCGCTTAAGTTCACTTGGTCCATCGTCATGCGATAGACCAGCGTTCCAAGACTGCCGAGTAAGGCGATACCGAGCGCGCCGCCGAATTCCGCACTGGTTTCCGAAATGGCAGAGGCCGATCCAGCGCGTTCGGGCGGCGCGGTGGAGACGATCAGCCCCGTCGTCGTGAGGATAACCGGCACGAAGCCGAGTCCAATAAGCATGCTTGCCATCAGGATTCCAATGAGACTTTCAGCGTATGCCGCAGCCGCCATGGCAGTTGTTCCGACCGCATTGACGATGAGACCCCCGATCACGGTACTGACTGGACCAAACCGGTTGGTGAAGCGATAGGCCTGAAAAGACATAACGGTAAAGACCAGCGCCGATGGCACCGACCACAACGCCGCTCCCAGCGGCGAAAGCCCGAGCACCAGCTGCAGAAACAGGTTCTGGAACAGGAAAATACCGAAGACGAAAAATACACCGGCGAGATTGACCATCAGCGAAGCCGTGAAGGACGGAACACCAAAGAGACCAAGATCGATCAAGGGGTGAACAAGACGCTTCTGGCGGCGCACGAACACGACGCCGACCAAAAAGCCAACAATGATTGGGAGCAGTTGGCCCGGTTTGAAACCATCGGCGGCCATATGTTTGAAGCCGTAGATGATCGGCAGAACGGTTGCAAGGGACAACAAGACACTCGGAAGATCGATTTTGCCGCCCTCGTCATTTCTGTACTCCGGCAGGAGAAAGGGAGCTGCGATCAGCAAGGCCACCATGGCAGGAATATTGATCAGGAAGACCGATCCCCAATGGAAATACTGCAGCAACGCGCCTCCTAAGAGCGGGCCAACGAGGCCACCAAGGGCGAAAGCCGTACCCCATATACTGATTGCCCGGTTGCGCTCGGCCTCGTCCTGGAAAAGGTTAACCACAAGTGACAATGTGGAAGGAGCGATCGTGGCACCGGCGACACCAAGCAGAGCACGTGCAATGATCAATTGTTGAGGGGTGCTGGCTGCCGCCGCAAGCGAGGACGCGACGGCGAAGGCGAAAGCACCGATGAGCAGCACCCGCCTTCGTCCTACCCGATCTCCAAGTGTGCCCATGGTCACCAAAAATCCCGAAACCATGAAGCCGTAGATATCGTTTATCCAGAGCAGTTCCGATGCGGATGGATCGAGATCTGAGACAATCGCCGGCATCGCGAGAAACAGGACGGACAAATCCATCGAATAGATAAGGCAGGCGATCGACAGAACATAGAGGCCGATCCATTCGCGGCTGCCGGCGGTGGGCTGGGGTTTTTCTGCAAGATGTTCCTGCACAGGCTGCCTCCCGAGTTTGAGTTTGCAAATCTCGCCTCCCCTCGAGATTTTGGCAACCAGCGCCAACCGCCCATAAGTCTACCGAACCGCAAGAATCGTCCCGCCAAAACCGGCGCGCAGCGTTAGCCAGGCTTTCAACGGCTATTGGCTTGACGGGCCTCACCCCAGAAATGCTGACGTCGCGCAGGACCGACGGAGGACTGGACAAGACAATGCCGACGGCTGTGGTGCTTCGCCCTCATCTCCCGACGGTGACGTTCGCCATCAACTCCGGGAGGTCATTCAGGCGTAGTACTCCGATCACAACCTTGCCCCCCCAAAGGCCGCAAGGCCAAGGCCATTCTCTCACCTGGTTCCAAAACTGCCATCGCTCCGAATAGCCCCGCCAGATATTTCTCGCGGTCTCGATGTCATGGGGAACGGCAGTCGCGGCTAATGTCTCGTTCATAGGCACGTTCACCGTGAATGTGAGCAGCAAACCAGAGCGCGGGCGCCTTGCGCGACCGATTTGTTGGGCGCGTGCACGTGGGAGGCCTCGCTAATGCATCGAATGCATGTCTTCCTGGCGCAACTGGTCGATGGCATCCAGCGCCTCCTCGGCAGACCAGCCGGCACGAAGCGCGGCCGCGATCAGACGCACTTCAGCTTCCTGCTCAAGCTTCAGATAGAGCCCCTCAAGAGCTTCTCTTGCAGTGACGACATGTTCGTCGTGGGGCACGACATGGGGAATTCTTTCAAGCTGTGGCATGTTGATCTCCGCTATTTGCCGCTCCTCTTGAAGCCTTGCCCGTCCGGCGGCACGTTGGCGTTCGTTCCTTTTCGTTGCGAAGGGCGGCATCTCCTTGAGGGCGAGCTTGACGCCCGAGCCATTGTTCGCGCGTCAAAAATGATCCTTCGAAGGGCATTGCCGTCTTCTTCACTTCGATGCCCTCAACCGTCAGCTAGGGCGTGGGCTGATGGGGTCAACTGAAAATGTTAGCGGGGTAACAGCTTCGGATGACCGGACAGGCGGCGCGTCACAGCCGACCGGCGGTGGCTCGCTGCCTTCGAATGGCGCTGAGCAGATCATTGTTCAACGCGTTAAACTGCTCGGTCCAAGTCAGGGCGCATCGATATCGCAAAGGACCATGCCTGCGGCGAAGGCTAAGCGAATACGACCGACAATCATGCGCAATCAAGGGCCGAATCCTTCCTGCCCTTAGGAAGAGAGCGTTGCGTGTTCGTAGAGTTGGTCCATGCTTAAAGTCGCGATTTCGGCAAACGGGGTCTGGTTCCTGACGCGGCCGCCATCAAGGATGACGACGTCGTCGCAAAATGAGATCGTGCTGCGGTGATGGCTGATGACGATCGTCGCACGACGACCAGCTCTTGATTTCAAGGTCTCGACGATCGCTGCTTCAGACAATCCGTCCATGGCGTTCGTGGCCTCGTCCAGGATGAGGATTTCCGGATCGCGCACGAGGGCCCTCGCCAGCGCGATCCGCTGCCGTTGACCAGCCGAAAGGCTGGCTCCCCTGTAGCCGACGATCGTCTCATATCCGTCAGGAAGCTTCTCGATGAATTCATGCGCCTCGGCAAGCTTGGCTGCGCTCTCTGCCTCGGCCAACGAGGCGTTGTGACCATAGGTAATATTCTGGAGAATAGTGCCGTCAATCAGCTCAAGGTCCTGGCTGGCGAGCGCAATTTGCCTTCGCCACAGGACGGGATCAATTTGGTTAAGAGGAGTGCCATCGGCCAGAATGTCTCCTTCATCGGGCTCCACAAATCGACACAGAAGGTTGACAATCGTCGTTTTTCCAGCACCCGACCGTCCGATAATGGCCGTCGAACGACCTTGGCGAATTTCGAAAGTCGCGGCGCGCAGCACGACGGGTCGCGAGCCAGACCCCGGATATTTGAAAGTCACGCGATCAAATTTGATCCGCTGAACCGGCGCATGAAGCTGGCCGTCGCCTGCAGGCGGCGGCGGCTTGTCAGACGAATCCAGAAGCCATCTGACCTCTTCCAAAGAGCCGCTCCAGCTCTGCACCTGGCTCCATGCCATTTGCAGTGAACGGACGTGTGGCTGCAGCCGATAAAGGAGGACCACGAAGGCCACGATAATCGGAAAGCTCACTCCCCAAAGCCAGGCGCCGACGACGACTGCTAGAAACAGACCCGAATGAAGCGTTTCGGTCAGCGGCGGCAATGCAGCCTGGCGGGATTGGAGGACGAAACCCGCTTTTCGTACGGCATCTGAAGCGAAACCAAAGACTGCTTTTTCTCGCTGCTCCTGTCCGAATGCACGAATCAGCCGTCCGGCATGGACGAGATGAAGCATTCTGGCGGCAAGCTCACCGTTGAACGAAGTGACATTGCGGCTCGGGGCTTTCAGGCTGGCTGACAAGATCGCATGAATGACCTGGATCAGAACAAGCCCCAATGCAACACACAGCGTCATCTGCCATGAAAGAAGCAGCAAAAAGGCGAGCAAAATGACGACGGCCGAGGCGGACACGATCGAAGCGAGCATCGTTTGTATCGCATCCGAAGCCCGCCAGGATTCGTTGGAGATGATATTGAGCAGTCGCCCGGGGCTTTGCTGGAGAAAAAACGAGTATCCGATCGTCAAAAGCTGCCCCGCAAGAGAGCTGCGAATCGCATGGCCGGCTTTGCCGTAGATGAAATTGGCAAGCACGGCGTTGGCGAACGCCAGCACATTCTTCAGCGTGATCAATCCAAGGATGGCAGCAGCGATCGCGATCAGCCTTGCGCGGTCATCCAGGCCAGCGCCCACTTGCTGGAAGACGGCCGAGAACCCGGCCATTCCCGAGGGATCCTTCTCGCCGGCAATGATGCCGAGCATGGGAATAATAAGGCCAATGCCCGTGCCTTCAAGAACAGCGCTGCTGAGCCCAAGCACGACGACAACCGCAATGAGGCCGCTCTTTTTGCCCAGCGCCTGACGCAATAGCCGAAAGCTCGACAAAATGAATTCTAGCATGGTGGTTGTGCCCTCAGCAGACAAGTTATCTGGTCGATCGGGTTTACCTGTGAAAGCTCCCGTCGTGCGAAGGGGACGGGAGGTGCAGGCACGGCAGCACCCCCCGCCACTATGCGAGCCCCTGAAGCGGCGGGACCATTTTGACCGGCACCGACTGGCAGTAACGCGCCAGCGCATCCGCGCGCCGGGTGGCCCCGTCTGAAAAGCGGCACAACCACGGGGCATGAACGGCGGAGCGAAGTCCATATCGCTCCCGCCGTCGAATGACCTGCCACTTTCCGGTTCGGGTGAGAAACTCGTGGGTTAGTTCGGGACGCTGCTCATCGGCAATGAGCTGATAGAGGAAATAGAAGAAACACAAGGCTCCGTCCGCATAGCTGGAGGACACCGGCGCGGCTTGCTTGGCAATTTTTCTTTCCAGCGTGAGAATGCAATCTGCCACACGGCGTACCGTGTCCAGCGTGACGGCTGTGCCGATGTCATGAAGAGCGTCGGGGTCATCGTTAAGAGATTGCCGCTCGAGGTTCTCTGCAACGATCTTCAGATGGGTTCGACGCATTTGGTACTTATGTCTGCTCGTGACACTGTCGGAGTGAATACGATAGGCGACCAGGCTATCATCGATCATTGCCGCGGGAAACTCTCGTGCGATTCGCCTGAAAAGATCGAAATCCTCCGCATGCACATAACCGGCGTCATATACCAGCATGTCTTCAGGAACGACCCTTCGGTTAAACATCACGGTCGAGTGCAAGAAGATCGTAAAGAACAGCGACAGTATGTGCCAATCCCCGGACTGATAGATCGGATTTGGCTTGCCGCGCACCACGCGATTACCGAGAAGCTGATCGATGCCCGTTCCACTGATGGCGAGCTGGGGCTGCTGGGCAAAAAGTGCCACCTGGCGTGAAAAGCGGGATGGATAGGAAATGTCGTCTGCATCCATCCTGGCGATCAGATCGCCCCTTGCCAAGGCGATGCCCTCATTCAAGGTCGCAACGAGCCCGCGATTCTCCCGCGAAACGATGCGCACGCGATCGTCGACTTTTCGATACTGTTGGAGAATACTCAACGATCGATCGGTCGAGCCGTCGTCAAGTGCAATCACTTCAAAGCGCCCGTAGTCCTGGCGCAGAATGCTTTCCAGCGCTGCAGCAACGTAAGGTTCGCCGTTATAGACAGGCAGCACAACAGAGATCAATGGAACAGGCATCATTCAGCTCGCATGTTCATCGGAAATGCCGCGGTTGGCATAGCTGCGGCGATAGGCTGAAGCATCATACTCCCGTCCCCCGGCCTCACTTTGCTTGATAGATGACGGAAGGTGGGCGAAGCTTTTGGAGCGGACGTAGGGAAAGTAGCGTTTGAGCTGGTTGAGCGGTCTTTCGAAAGCCAGCCAAGAGATTGAAGCGACCATCAAGGTGGCTGTTGTTCCAATCACAAAACGTGAAGGACCCTGTTCTGAGACATTCACCGGAATCCAGGGTTGAGCCTTGACGATCAGCGAAAGGACAATTGGATGGAAAAGATAAACGCCGTAGCTTATGCGCCCGACGGCGACAATCGGCGAGAGCTCCAACAGGCGGCCGAAGGCGCCTCGCAGGCCTGATGAACAACATCCAACCAGCAATACGAATGGTACGAGGGGAGAAAGCTCGCGACCGATCCATGCCAGCCATTCAAGCGCCGGCGGCATGGCGGCTGATTTCAGCCAGAGAAAAATGACGGCGACGACAGTTAAGGGAACCCAGCTTAACCGTATCCATTGTGGCCAGACATCGGTTCTGCTTCGATGGACTGCGAGGAGCGCGCCTGCGACGAGCGCATCCATCGACGCTGGAGGAAGAAGATCACGCGCGAGAGACGGTGTACCTGTCAGTGGCCAGTAGAAACGATACCCCAGCGAAAATGTGATGACGGCGATGCAAATCGGTACGATCAACCGGCGCGGCGCGAACAGGATGATCAGCGGCCAAGCGATGTAAAACTGCTCCTCGATGCTTAGGCTCCAAGTGTGGCACAACACCCACGGCGTCCATTCATCACGAAGAGCATACCAGAAATTCGAGAGATAGAGCGCGTGCCATTTGATGCTGCCCCGAGCGCCTTCAAGATCGACAAGCCAGACGAAGCCCAGGACTGCGAAGTACGGGGGAAATATCCGAAGTGCGCGGCGAAGATAGAACGATTTCAGCGCATTGCCTGGCTCATATTGGACCGCCGAGCGTGCTTCTAACAGAAGCCGTGTTATCAAGAAGCCGCTGAGTACAAAGAACAGTCGGACGCCCAGATGACCCAGAACCGATCCTTCAGCTGCCAAGAAATGGTCGTACAGCACCATTGAAATGGCAAACGTCCGAAGACCATCCAGTTGTCGATCGCGTGCATGAAACATCTATCCCCCTCAGTCTGGTGGGCCCCTCGTCGCCGAAGCAACGCCCGGCTGCACGCCTGCAGCCTGCTGCTATTGTTCCGTTCCCGATGAGGCGGATCGAAGTATCAAAGCGCTTCCTAAAAATTCGGGGGAATCGGGCCAAACTGTGACGCTGACGCCATATCAGACTTTAGTCCGATATGGCTCCGTAGTGCCTGCCTCGACTTCAACTGTGTTCTGCGCACCCATTCCCTCGGGCAAACAAGCCGGTGCGACGCTACCTGCAAGGAAGTCGACGAAACCGGTCGCCGCTATGCTGTGGCCGCCATTGCGCCCGTCAATTAGGAGCTTCAAGGATTTCACGCGGGTGGCCGCGTCATGCTTCTCGCCGAGAGCGGACGGTCCGTCCCAGCATGTTCCACTCCTGCCTGGAAGGGCGGCAGTTTCGAGAGGGTGACGAAGCCAATCGGCCGGCGACAGGACAGGTTCCGGAACATCTGGTGGTCGCTTGCCAAGGAGGACGATTTGCATCGCATCTGCGAGCGCCTGTACCACATCCATTCATCATGGTGCGATTGTCAGGGCCAGAAAGCGGCTTTCGCCCTTAAATTCCTCGGTCGCGCACACGCATAAACAGCTCTCGGCGCGGTGAGCGGAATTGCAGACTTCGTCATTTAAGTTTCACGGAAGTTAACGCTGACTGTCACATTGGACTGCTAGCTGAAGCAGCGAACGAACCATGGCCACTTAAGGCGCCAGCGGTCATCTTTATCCGTGCAAGGAGCATTTACGATGAGACTTACTGTTCTTCAATCAGCTCTGGCGTCCCTCCTGGCCGCCACCGCATTTGGTGCTGGTCCGGCCCATGCAGAGAAGACCAAATTCGAATTCTGGTACGGCTTGTCGGGCGATCTCGGGGAGCGCGTGCAAGATGCCTGCAAAAAGTTCAACGACATGCAGGCTGACTATGAAATCGTCTGCACTTCGCAGAACAGCTATGACACGACGCTTCAGAATACGATTGCCGCCTATCGTGCCAAGAAGCAGCCGGCGATCACCCAGATCTACGACGCCGGAACGCTCGACATGATGCTGTCCGGAGCGTTCGTACCGGCCAAGAAACTGATGGCCGACAACGGCTACACGATCGACTGGACCAACTATTTCAGCGGCATCGCCAATTATTACGCGACAGCTGCAGGGGAGTTGAACTCCTTTCCGTTCAACTCTTCAACGGCCATGTTCTATTACAATGTCGACGCTTTCCAGAAGGCCGGCATCGACTTCAAGCCGGAAACCTGGGAAGAGGTCGAGGAAGCCGCCCGCAAGCTGAAGGCGGCGGGTTTCGATTGCCCGCTCGGCTTTAACTTCGATACATGGGCGATGATGGAGCAATTTTCCGCCATCCACAACCAGCCGATCGCAACACAGGGCAACGGCTACCAGGGCCTGGACGCCGAACTGGTCTTCAACAAGACCAAATTCGTCGACCATGTGAAATTCTTCAAGAAAATGGTCGACGAGAAGCTGTTCGTCGTCAAAACGAAACAGCTCGGGATGGACATCGTCCCGGCGTTCACCTCGCAGACATGCCAGATGATTCAGACCTCGATCGCTGACCATGGTACGATTGGCAAGACGCTGCCGGAAGGCGTCAAGTGGGAGGTTGCGATGCTGCCGGTCTGGAAAGGCACGCAACGACAGAACTCGCTGGTCGGCGGCGCCTCGCTATGGGTCATGGCCGGCCGTCCGGAAGGCGAGTACAAGGGCGCAGCCGCTTTCCTGAACTTCCTCGCCACGCCGGAAATGGCGCAATGGTGGTCGACGGTCACTGGCTACATTCCGGTCACCAAGACCGGCTTTGAAGCCATGAAGGCCAATGGCTTCTACGACAAGGCTCCTTACAAGGGCCGCGAGCTCGCGATCGCCAGCCTGACCTACACGCCGACCTCGCAGAATACCCGCGGTATCCGCCTCGGTGGCTTCACCCAGGTCCGCAAGGAGGTCTCTACGGCGCTTGAGGCGATTTTCATGCAAAATGCCGACGTGCAGGCTGAACTCGACCAGGCCGCCGATCGAAGCAACGCCGTGCTGCGCCGATTTGAAAAAACCTATGCCGGTCAGAAGCTGAACTGAGTTTCTCGTCAACAGGAGCCTGCCGGTCGCATATGGCAGGCTCTTGTCCCTGAAGTCCTATTGGTTTGATTGATCCATGGAAAAGCGGGCCGTTTTCAAAAGCTGGTGGCTGCCAATTCTTTTCGCCCTGCCGCAGATTCTTCTGATCCTTCTCTTCTTCTACTGGCCGGCAATTGCGGTGATGAAGTGGGCTTTCACACTTGAGCCTCCCTTTGGCGGGGTAGCGGAATTTGTCGGACTGACGAATTTTGACGAGGTGTTCGCCGATCCATTCTATTGGAACTCCGTCGCCGTCAGCCTCATCTTCGCCCTTTGCGGGACTTGCTTCACCATCCTGGTCGGTCTCGTGCTGGCGATTGCAGTGGATCGGCGGCTGCCCGGTTCTGGCCTATTCCGTTTCCTCTATATCCTACCATATGCAATCGCCGGGCCGGCAGCCGGCATGGCCTTTCGGTTCATTCTGTCGCCAGAACGCGGGCTGATGGCCTCGGTCAATACCGCGTTTCCTGATTTCTGGAACCCGGCAAAATACGGTGCCCACGCACTCATCCTCGTCATCGTCATCTTTGCCTGGAAATGGACCGGCTACACGTTCATCTTCCTGTTGGCCGGCCTGCAATCCGTGCCGCGCTCTCTGACGGAGGCCGCCGCCATGGACGGCGCCGGACCGATGCGCCGCGCGATCGATATCCAGGTTCCGCTGCTGGCGCCGACGCTGTTCTTTCTGCTCGTCATCATGATGACGGAGGGGTTTGTCGGTTCGGACACCTTCGGTATCGTACACAGCACGACCGGCGGCGGACCAAATCACGGCACCGAGGTCATGGTGTTTCGCATCGTGGACGAAGCGTTCAAGGGGCTCAACTACTCTGGCGCTTCCGCGCAGAGCATCGTCCTGATCGGCCTGATCATGGTTTTCACGTTCATCCAATTTCGCTTCATCGAGAAGCGTGTGCACTATAAGTGAGCCCGTCATGATCCAGCGCACGCCGATCGCCGATGGACTGACCTATCTGTTGATGGTTTTGGGCTTTTTCCTGCTGATTGGCCCCTTCCTCGTCATTCTGGCCGGCGCCAGTCAAACGCTGCAACAGATCAACAGCGTGCCGTTCCATTTCCTCCCCCAGGACCGCTTCCTCGAAAACGCCTCCGCTGCCTGGTCGCGCGCCAATCTCGGCTCGGCCATGATCAACAGCTTCATCATGGCCTGTCTCGTCACGGTCGGCAAAGTGGCCCTTTCGGCTTGCACGGCCTTCGCCATCGTGTTCTTCCGCACGCCACTTAAGCATTTTTTCTTCTGGATCGTGTTCATCACGCTGATGCTACCGCTCGAAGTTCGCGTGGTGCCGACCTATGCCGTGGCCGCCGACCTTTTCCAGCCGTTTCGATTACTGATTTCGGCACTGACCGGCATCGAGGTATCGGTCGAATGGAACCTGCTGAATTCCTATGCGGGCCTCACCCTGCCGCTGATTGCCACCGCAACAGGCACATTCCTCTACCGGCAATTCTTCATGACGCTGCCAAATGAGCTCGCCGAAGCCGCCCGCATGGACGGTTCCGGACCGGTGCGCTTTTTCGTCGACATGCTGATACCTCTTTCGCGCACCAACATGCTGGCGCTCACCACGATCATGTTCGTCTACGGCTGGAACCAATATCTTTGGCCGCTGCTGATGATCACAGACCCGGCCTACAAGACGACCATGATGTCGCTGAGCGCGCTGCTCCCTTCGGAAAACAGCCTGCCCGACTGGAATGTCACGCTGGCAGGTTCACTCATCATCATGGCGCCGCCGCTCGTCGTCGTTGCGGTGCTGCAACGCTGGTTCGTCCGTGGACTGGTCGCCACCGAAAAGTGACCTGGCAATTTAAGAAACGAGGTTCAAATATGGCTGACATTGATATCCGCGCCGTGCGCAAGTCCTATGGCAAGACCCAGACGCTGCACGGCGTCGACCTGTCCTTTGCCTCGGGCGAATTTGTCGTCATTCTCGGTCCCTCTGGCTGCGGAAAGTCGACGCTGCTGCGCATGATCGCTGGACTTGAGGAGATTACCGCCGGCGAAATCGCAATCAACGGTCGCGTCGTCAACAGGCTCGAGCCGCGCGAGCGCGGCTGCGCCATGGTGTTCCAGAACTATGCGCTTTATCCGCATATGACCGTGGCCCAAAATATCGGTTACGCGCTGAAGGTAGCCGGTGTGCCAAAGACCGAGCGCGAAACGCGCATCGAGGAGACGGCAAAGATCGTCGGGCTTTCCGAGTATCTTGCGCGCAAACCAGCAGCATTGTCCGGCGGCCAGCGGCAGCGCGTGGCGATGGCGCGTGCCATTATTCGTGAGCCGCAGGTGTTTCTCTTCGACGAGCCACTGTCGAACCTCGACGCCAAGCTGCGGGTGTCCATGCGGGCGGAAATCCGCAAACTGCACCAGCGCCTTTCAGCAACGTCCATCTTCGTCACCCATGATCAGATCGAAGCGATGACGCTCGCCGACAAGCTCGTGGTAATGAATAAGGGGCATGTCGAGCAGGTCGGTCAGCCGCTCGATATCTATCATCGGCCGGCAAGCATATTCGTCGCATCCTTCATCGGCTCTCCCGCGATGAATCTTTTCAATACCCGCGTCGAGGTCGAGACTGCGTCGGTGCGTTTCGGTGGCGTGCAGGTCCCCATCGACCCCGCGCTTGCGGCCAGCTTGCGCGGAAGAGATGTCACGATCGGCATTCGACCGGAGCAATGTGCCGTTTCACTGGACGGCAGCGGCGTGCGAGCGACAATAGACTTCGTCGAGGAACTTGGCTCCGGTCGGGTCGCCCATGCCGAGATCGATGGCGAGCCATTTGCAGCCGTCATCAGCGAACATATGCGCGTGCGTCCAGGCGATCGAGTAGGCCTGGAATTGCCCTTATCCCAACTGCATGTCTTCGAGCGCGATAGCGGTCGCCGGATAGATATGAACATCAATTCCAGCTCCCCGCGTCCGGCCGCCGCCACCTCAACGCTGGCGATTGTTCACTGAAATTTTGACGGCCCCCCAGGAGGAACACGCGCATGAACGACATGATTTCCGCCGTCGGATTTTGCAACCGAACCGGCAAGGGCGACCTGAGTGCGCTTGACACTTCGCTGCGGGAAATCGCCGAGACTGGGGCCGACGCCTGCGAAATCGGCATCTATGCCGAGGAAATCATCAGCGGCGGCCGCATCATCGAAGATCGCACGCGCCGCGTCGCCGACATCGTTCGCCAGTATCCTTTCAAGAAACTGTCGCTGCACGGCCAGATCCTCTCCAATTTCATGGATCGCGAGCATTTGCAGTTGCAAAAGAAGGTCGTGCGGTCGATGCTCGAGCTCTGCGACCGGCTTGGTGCAGGCATACTCGTCCATCATTCAGGTGCCGGAGAGCTTGCCGATGGCGAAAATGGCGCCGATCTTGACCGAATGGAGCGCGAGGCACTGGCCGAGATGGGCGATATCGCCAAGGGCTACGGCGTACGCATCGCACTTGAAAACATCTTCACCACGGAAAGCAGCCAATACCGCCAGACGCCGAGCGAAGTGGCCGCGACTGTCAGGGCCATCGGCTCGGACAACGTTGTTGCGCTGATCGACTTCTCGCACGCTTATATCGAGTCGACCTACCGCAATCTCGATTTTCTCGAAGAATTGCGCGCAATGGCGCCGGTTACCGGTCACCTGCATGTCCATGACAGCTTTGGCCTTCCCTACTCCATGACGCGCTTTTACCATCCGGCCGAGGCAACGGCCCTCGGCATCGGCGACCTCCACTTGCCGATCGGCTGGGGTGACATTCCTTGGGAGAGTATATTCAGCGAGCTCACGTTCCTTCCGGATACGTCGCTGATCATGGAAATCAACGCGGAGCGATTTGGTGACCAGCAGCCGGCCTGCCTGGAACGGGCGAGAGGTTTGGCGGCATTGATGGGGATGGCGGATAAAGCGGAAAGGCGGCAGCTGTCGTAGCTGCCACCCTGACCTTGTTGGCCGTTAGAAGCGGGGACCTACCCCGATGCAGAAAACGGCCGAATGCTGTCCTTGACGATCGGGCCATCCTTGGCAGCGCCGAGCAAGCCCGCACCAGGAATTCCTTTGCCGTCCCTGTTTCCAGTCATCATGTAGGTGATCTTCCAGATCGACGCGCTTGATGCCCCTTGGCTTATCTCTTACAGCCGGCTGCCTTGGAAGTACGACTGGTACATATTCAGGGGCTCGTCTTTGGTATGTGACCGCCACGTAAGAGTGTCGCCTATATCGAAATTCGGTTATCATCTAAGCGACCGAAGTCGTATTGCATCGTGTGCCGTGTCTAGAGTTCTCATCATAGTCGGGCTTGTTGTCGTCGCGGTCGGTATTCTCTGGCCGTGGCTTGCACGCATCGGCTTGGGGAGGCTCCCGGGCGACATTCTTATCGAGCGCGAGAATTTCTCCATTTATATCCCTATTACGACCGGCCTGCTTTTCAGCATTTTGCTGTCCGTAATGCTCTGGCTCCTCAATCGTTAAGAAGCTATGCCCGTTGTAAGGGCCGCACGACGCGCCGGCATTCGAAGAATGTCCCTGAAGATCGCCGTCACATCCCTTTGCGGCAAAGCGGCCCGCTCGACCCCATCACGATAGCCGGAGCAACGTTGCACAACGCCCACGCGGTTCAGCCCCCGCAGGTTTACGCTTCAATGCGCGCGCGCTGCGGCTTCGTCAGCGGGGCCGTCGCAATAGCGCCACACATGTTACTCCCCCTGTTCGCTTTCCGATGCCAAACTAGCTCACGCACACCACGAGCGAACCCACCGTCTGCCAGCAGGCGCGGAAATCAGGAGATTTGAAGCCATGACGAGATCAACTGAAAATGGTCAACAACAAGGCAGACAGCCTGACATGCACACTCCGCCGGTCGTGTCGCCCCAGGCCTGGGAGGCGGCCCGCCAGCAGCTGCTTGTGAAAGAAAAGGCACTGACACGCGCCCGTGACGCCCTGGCCGCCGAACGCCGGCGAATGCCGAGGATGGCCGTGGAGACAGCGTATGCGTTCGAGGGACCTGCGGGCAAGGCAAGCCTGCTCGACCTATTCGATGGTCGGCGACAGTTGATCGTCTACCGCGCCTTCTTCGAGCCGGGCGTGTTCGGCTGGCCCGACCACGCGTGCAGGGGCTGCTCCATGGTGGCCGACCAAGTCGCGCATGTCGCGCACCTGAACGCGCGTGACACCACCCTCGTCTTCGCCTCGCGTGCGCCTCAGTCCGACATCGCGCGCCTGAAGGCGCGGATGGGCTGGGAGATGCCGTGGTTCACTCTCACCGACAGCTTCGACGCCGACTTCGGCGTGGACGAGTGGCATGGCACGAACGTGTTCTACCGTGACGGCGACCGCGTATTCCGCACCTACTTCGTCAATAATCGCGGCGACGAGCAAATGGGAGGCACTTGGAACTACCTAGACATCACGCCATTGGGCCGGCAAGAGGTCTGGGAGGACTCGCCCGAAGGCTATCCTCAAACGCCGACGTATAAGTGGTGGAACTGGCATGACAGCTACGTTGCAGACGCAATACCCGACAAGAAATGGGTCGAGGTGTCGGACGCTGGAGAGGCGGCGTTCCGGAGCCAACACGCGAGCACGAAGCCCTGAGCCATGACACTGCCAGGTGCTGGAGAGGTGAGGAACAGGTCGCCAAAATATGGCGGCAGCGGCCTGCACAGGCATCCGATCTTTTCTGACCTGTTCCGGATCGTCGGCGAGGACGGGCATTCTGCCTGCCCCCGTCGAAGGCCACCGGATCCGAAAAGCCCCCGCAACTGCAGTGCGACAACGATGTGCGGGCCTTGCGGCCCGCACAATGTCGCCTTGTTACAGTTCGGCTCTAGGCTCAATCGGGTTCCAGATGCTTATTTTGCGGGTCTCAGGCATCAAGAAAAGGGCAAGTAGGAAGCATACGGCAGGAACCGCGATCGGGTAGATCAGCGCGTAACCAATGCTGCCAGTGGCCGCGAACGCCGCCGAGGTGATGAACGGCACCAATCCGCCCCCCCAACCATTGCCAATGTGATACGGCACCGAGACTGACGTGTACCGGATCCTGCCGGGGAAGAATTCAGCAAGGAACGCACCAACCGGGCCATATACCATCCCGACGTAGCAAACCAGGATGAAGATGATGAAGATCGCGATTGGATAATTGATGTTGCCAGGCTGCGTGACTGATCCCAGCCACAAGTACAGCGGATAATACGTTATCGCGGCGAGCAACATGCCTCCCAGGATAACTGGCTTGCGGCCGATAATGTCTGACAGCCATCCAAAAAAGATCAAACTCGGCGTTGCAATGAGCAGCGCGGCTCCCACGATATAGGACGAGGTCAACGAATCTACCTTGGAAACCTGCTGCAGGAAGTACAATGCCCAGAACTGGCCGCTATACCAGACCACTCCCTGCCCGATCAGCACGATGGTGGCGATCCCGACATATTGGATGTTGGAGCTGAGGAAGGCTTCCTTCCATGGATTTCGGGTCGTCTGCCCCTTAGCCTTGATCTCCTCGAAGATCGGTGTCTCCTGAAGCTGAAGCCGGATGTAGATTGCAATGGCTACCAGCAGGAAGGAGACCAAAAACGGAATGCGCCACGCCCACGCGTCGAAGACCTCGTTGCCGAAGTAAGTGCGCGTCGCGATGATCACGGCCAGCGACACGACGATTCCGAGCGTCGGAGAGGTCTGAAGCCACCCGGTATAATAGCCACGGCGTTCGTCGGGGACATGCTCGGCGACATAGGTGATGGCGCCGCCATACTCGCCGCCCAAGCACAAGCCTTGGATCATCCGCAGGCCGAAGAGAAGGAACGCAGCGGTCAGCCCGATCGACGCGTAGGTCGGCATCAAGCCGATCGCACCGGTGCCCAACCCCATGCCGCTGAGTGTGATGAGAAACGTGTATTTGCGGCCGACCCGGTCACCCATCCAGCCGAAAAGGAACGCCCCCAGTGGACGGATCAGGAATCCCGCGGTGAAGAGCGCAATCGTACTCAGCAGCGCTGCGACTGGGTGGGATTGTTCAAAGAACTTCACCGAAAGAACCGCGGCCAAGCTTCCGAAGATATAGAAGTCATACCATTCGATGACGTTTCCAACCGACGCGGCAATGATCACACGACGGAAATCCCTTGGAACTTGAGTGGGCATGTTTCGTCCTCCCATTAAACATCGCCCTCCAACTTCTTGTATTTTAGCATGAAAAGCAGCCTGATCCAAACAGGGCACGCGCACGTCAGATCGGCGAAGCGCGCCACAATAAGCCGGTCGCCAGTGAAGGAAAGCGGCGCGAAACCAGGTTTGACAAGTATCCTCGCCTCGCGATGGCGATGAGACGTCTGCATCGCCGGTCGAGACAACAACGATCTCCTCCTTGGAGAACCGCAACAGTCTTACGATCCTGCAGCGTGTTGTTCCGTTTAGGCAAGCCGTGACAGGGCGTTGGTGAGAAACTTTGGGCTGTCCCACTTGCGGCTTCGCCACCCATTCGTCACGCGCCCTTCGATATCCAATCGATCTTGTTCGCTGGCCAGCCGCGCGAGATCAAGGGCGGCGCGACGACCATGCCGCAATCGGCCAGCTCCGCACGCAAGCACGCGCATGGTAATGTCGTCTTTAAGTGAGCCTGAAGGAAAAGGTCAGCGTCCTTGTCCAGAACGCTGACAGATTTCATCAATTCCGTCTGCTCGATCAGCCGGCAAGTGCGCCGGATTTCTTTGCGACCCAGGTGGCGACATAGTCCATCAGGGCAGGCGATAGGCAGTCATAGGGCTCCAATCCAAGCTCCCGCAAGCGGGCCCGTATGCCGTCCATTCGACTGGGATCGACGCCCGACTCGATAATGGAGGAAACAAAGGCTGCAAATTCGGGTGGAGCCCAGCCTGTTTCCTGGAACCGCTCGGGGTGAACGAAGTCCAGCCCCTGGAACGCATGCTCCCGTTCGACCGGTCCATACATGTGCACGCCGCATTGCTTGCAGGCGTGACGTTGGATCAGTGCGCTCGGATCGACCACCTGCAGTTTGTCTCCATTCTCCAGCACAGTCACCTTGTCATGCGGGACGACCGCGACAATGGAGAAAGAAGTACCTCTGGGCTTCCAGCATTTGGTGCAGCCGCAAACGTGATTGTGGGCGACCTGCCCCTCGATCCTTACCTTGACCGGCCGGTCCGTGCAGGCACAAACAAGCGTGCCACCGGCAAAGCCGGGGTCGGCGGGTTTTAAACCATCGTCGACTGCCGGATGAATATGAACTGCAGTTTCCATCGCATGTTCCTCCCCTGTTGCGCTGAAGCCGTCCGGGTCTCCGGATATTGGCCTACTACGGCCTTTGTCCGAACGCCCGGCGGACACGTTAGTAGATGACGACGCTCCTGATGCTTTGACCGGAATGCATGAGTTCGAAGCCGTTGTTGATGTCTTCGAGCGGCATCGTATGGGTGATCATCGGATCGATCTCAATCTTGCCTTCCATGTACCAGTCGACGATCTTCGGCACGTCGGTGCGGCCACGCGCGCCGCCAAAGGCGGTGCCCATCCAGCTGCGGCCGGTGACCAGCTGGAACGGGCGGGTGGAGATTTCCTGGCCGGCACCGGCCACCCCGATGACGACCGACTTGCCCCAGCCGCGATGGCTGGCTTCCAGCGCCTGGCGCATCACCTTGGTGTTGCCGGTGCAGTCGAAGGTGTAGT
>NZ_FMTM01000032.1 GCF_900099775.1 Rhizobium mongolense subsp. loessense
GCCATCCAGCACCTTGCCGGCATGAAGGACTCGAAGGTGATTGTCGCCATCAACAAGGACGAGGAAGCCCCGATCTTCCAGGTCGCAGACTACGGCCTCGTCGCCGATCTCTTCGAGGCCCTGCCGGAACTGCGAAGTTCAATTTGATCGCTGTTATTTCCGTGTTAACAGGCGCGCGGGTCTAATCTACGAACGTGCTGCCAAGGTCGCAGTCCGGTTTCATCCACGGCGGAGAAAATCATGTCGCAAGTCTCGACACCACTCAAACGGAGCGCGGACCTGCTACTCAATGACGACAGCGCGCCAATACGACGACAGGTCTCCGTGCTTGGCGGAGGTTTTCGTCCCCGAGCTTTGCAGGAGGTTCTCAACGCAATTGGCGACGTCCTGTTGTCGTCCCAGGCTCCTGTCATGGCAAGTTACATTGCGGGCAAAATATACCAGAGGCTCGAAAAACGGGGTGTGGCCAGACGCATCGATACCGCCACACCTTTGAAACCTGAGCATTTTGACCGCGCTCTCTCTAATCTGCATGCCTCTCTGCCCCGGTTTGCTGGCGGCGCAAGAGGCTTGGCGGAATTGAAGGAACAACTCTCCTGGCGAAGCGGCCGGACCGGTCCATTTGCAAGCCTCAGGTTCGAGCAATCTCACGCTCATGCGATCGTAGTCGGACCTCACGGCCTGGAGGAGCGCAGTGACGTGCGCCTCGGACTGACCTTGATGGCCCCCTACAGCCGTTTTCCAGATCACGTGCAGTTTCATTCACGCGTATTCTTGCTTCTGTCCGGTGGCGAAGTTTGCCTCGACGACAGCAATTGGTTCCGTGCCACTCCAGGGACCGTCTTCTTCAACGAAGCTGGCAAGAAATTCGCGATGCGATGCACTGCTGAGCCCTTGTTGGCAGTCTGGTGCCACGTCGAAGACACGGCTCTTTGATCGACGCGATGATCTAACCGAAGTTGTGAATTGCGAAACGAAATCAGGAAGGAAGCAAACCCATGGACGTACGCGCGGCCGTTGCCGTTCAGGCCGGAAAACCGCTTGAGATCATGACCGTGCAGCTGGAGGGCCCGCGGGCCGGCGAGGTTCTGGTCGAGGTCAAGGCGACCGGCATCTGTCACACCGACGATTTCACGCTGTCTGGCGCCGATCCGGAGGGCTTGTTTCCGGCAATCCTCGGCCATGAGGGTGCCGGCATCGTCGTTGATGTCGGCGCGGGCGTCACTTCGGTCAAGAAGGGCGACCACGTCATTCCGCTCTATACGCCGGAATGCCGTCAATGCCCGTCCTGCCTGTCGCGCAAGACCAAT
>NZ_FMTM01000021.1 GCF_900099775.1 Rhizobium mongolense subsp. loessense
TGATCTGGAATGAGAAGGCTTCGCTGTGCTTGAATGTGGGGCCGCCGTTCAATCCGATGCACGCAACACCCGCCACCGTGAACTCGACGACCAACACGGCTCCCTCTTCTCCGTCGGGGTATTTGCCGGGCGCACGGATGATGCCTCTGATTTTGCTGTCTGGAAAGGTGTCGGCATAGAAGCGGGCGGCTTCCTCAGCGTCCTTGTCGTACCATAGACAAATGGTGTTCTTAGGCATTGCGTCGTCCTCCTGGTTCGTTGTCCTTCAGATCGAAAGCCCGACCTGATGGTACGATGACGCGCCAGCCGCCCGCGATCCGACATCATGATCAAAATCGCTGCTCTCTTTTAACCTCTCTCGTCTTGCGCAGGCCAAACGCCTCGGGCCGACAGGCAAATACGCTCGTCCGGGTGCACTTGCGAAGTGCATCCGTCCAACCTTGGGCGACGAGGTTCTTGAAGGCATCACGGATCTCGTCGCGGAACAATGTGTCGTTCACCCAGCGCTCGGGCTTGTAGACGTCGAACTCCCTGGGCATGACGTTATAATCGCCGGCAAGCACAACGGGCACCTCAAGCGCCAGCAACTCGGCAGCATAGTCATGGAGCCGCTCAAACCAACGTAGCTTGTAGTCGAACTTGGGGCCCGGATACGGGTTGCCATTCGGAGGATGCAGGCCAGCCGATGACGATTCCTTTAACGATCGCCTCGATGTATCGGCTGTGAAGGTCGTCCGGATCGCCCGGAAGTCCTTTCCGCCTCAGGTGTGGCTCCTGATCCTTGGCAAGCAGGGCGACGCCGTTCCAAGATTTCTGACCTTGCCAGACCGCGCCGTATCCCGTCTCTTCGATCGCTTTGATCGGAATCTTCTCTTGAGGCGCTTTCAATTCTTGCAAACCGTCGGGCGACGCCTCAGCGAGCCACCCAAGAAGAACCTCGAGACGAGCGTTCACCCCGTTGACGTTGTAGGTCGCGATCTTCAATTGCCGCCTGCTTCAAGTTCGCGTTCCTCTTCGATCGCCGACAACCGGGCGTTCGCGGCGTCGAGGATTGCGGTCAGGAACTCGACGCGGGTCCAACCGACGAGGTGGGCCTCCTCCACGAGGATCTGGACGGCGTAGTCGACAGTTTGGTCGAGCTCGACCTTTCGTTCCGGACTATCTGGCTGGGTGCTCGGTGGATCGATCATGGCGAGGTTGCCTTTCAGAAGGGATAAGGTCGCGGCGGACGGGTTAGATGCTCGCCTGGCGTTTCGTTGCCCGCGCCGAGAAATCGGAAAAACCGGCGCGTTCATCATCTCCGTCGTGTCCGATTGACACACCGCGACCTCGCGCAGTTAACCTCCGTCCCTAACGAAGGTTCCAGCGTTGACCCGGCCTCGTTTCGCGGAGATGCCGGCTAGAAGATCGACGTCGCATCCCCTCCGCGCCCTTGAAACCAACACAATCATCGGCTATCTACACCTCATCGGCGTTGCTGGTGAGCGCTCCATGCGAGCGTTCGCGACTGCCGAAGTCGCTTATCTGCTTTTGACCACGGATGTACTGGCACTGGTGTGAAGAGCGATGTCGAGAAGGTCGGTGCGGTTTCGCCCCGGCCTTTTTTATTGCCTGGTGCTCAGCGCTGAGCGCCGGGCCAGTCGTTCGACGGTTCCTCGACATCGGCTCGCGCACGATCTTCGGCTGGATCAGGATCCCGCTCGTAGTTCGCCCGAAGATTGCCAGTTTCCTCGATGATAGCATCGTAGACGTCAGCCTGTTTCGCGCCCCTAACCACATAGGTATCTACGAAGTCCTCGAGCGCTGCCTTGAGATCAGCTCTCCAATCTTCGCTCATGGCCGACCCTCGGATTGCAGACGGACGCCTCGAAAATGGAGTTCCCCTGTTGGGCAGTGTGCCGACATCCGACCGACTGGCGCGGCGCCCTCGGGTTCGGGATCGGGAAGCGACTCCTCGCCGGGAATACGGTCAGGATCCGGCGGCGGTACAATAGGCTCGAAAGGGATTGACATTGGAACTCCTCCTCAACGACGGCAACGCTGAACCGGTCGGCAAGTTCCGGCGCGCTAACGACGAGGCGTCGAACCTCCGAGCAGAACGATCCAGATTCTGGATCGATCGAACCACTTTTTGGACCGGCTCGAGACGCTCGCACTCCGTCACCCCCTACGTCAGTGGAAGTTTCGGCTCTTCACCTTCAGCGTATCGATGTGGAGATCCGGAATTTATCCCGAGCCCGAGACTATGCCGAGGCAGTTCCCTAACGTCCGCGATTTCCGATCGGTCCAGATAGCAAGCTCGGCGTACTAAATAGCCTCCGAGCAGCAAAGTTAGCGGAGACATCTGACTACCACGTCATGGGAGAACTCGGCGCTCTGAAGCGCGGTTCGCCACATGTGCTTCGGCACGCTGCGGGCATGCGGTCGACTTTTGCGACAGCCTGATGACCGGCTCGGGACCGACAGGTGTCGCGGCCACTTTGCGCCGCCAGTCGCAGCCATGGACGAAGAGCCTTATGTTGCTTGTCTTCGGTCGAAGGAAGTGGAGACACACGTGCTACAAAACGAGACGAAGCAGCATTTCGAGACGAGGGACCTCAAGGGCGACGCGGAAAAGGCACAGAAAAAGGCGTACCGTGTCATTTCTAAGGATGCTGCCACGCGGAAAGCGCGGGACAATCCGCCTCTTGGTGACGCTGATAGCCCTCCTATTGCTTTTGACCTGGATGCTCGGAGGTATTTAGAAACCGCATCATGGGTCTGATGACCGCTTCCGGCCCTGCGGAAGCTTTGCCTTGGCCGGATTGCGCGCCAATTGCGGTCATCGGAATAAGTCTAATGCCATCCGCACTTGTTTCTTGCACTTCGGGCCGCCGTGCCCCGCTGACAATCCGCCTGCTCGTTCGCTTCTTCAGTTTGGTTTAGGCCTCCGGCATGCCGGCGAGCAGCAAGCCTTCGAGGATCGGCTCGATGCGCTCGGGGTACTTGGCGGCTTGGCCGGCGCGGATGCCGGCGACGGTGACACCAGGCGATATCGCGAGCAGGGCCGCGAGGTGCCGCCGGGCTTCCTCCATCCGCGCAAGCCGCGCATTGGCGGCAATCAGCATCCAGAAGCATGGTCCGTAATAGGCATTGGCCGCCATCGACTTGCGCGCCCAGATCAGCGCCTCTTCATAATTGCCACGTACCATTTCTACATGGGCCAGACCGGTAAGGTTCCAGTGCGCACCCAGCCTGTTGGGGCTCAGCCGCTCGGCGCGAAGGAAATATGTGACGGCTTCATCAAGGCTGCCGCAGTGCAGGTGCGCGACGCCGGCGAAATTGACCACATCGAGGTTGTTAGGGTTAAAGGCGACCGCCTGGCGGACCAGCTCGAAACCTCGATCGTATTCCTTCATGTACTGGATCAGGGTGTTGCCGCAAATTCCCGCTACGCTCGCGTCGCCATGACCATGAGCAAGAGCACGCTCGATGTAGCTCGAGCAGAGTGCCCGCTGATCGTCGACACCGGGCAGCTTCCAGCCTTGGGTACCACGCTGCATCAGCAACATGACCGCAGTTGCAAGGTAGCTCGCATTATTCGGCTCAAGGTCGATTGCCTTGCTGATCAGAGCGAGACCCGCGGCATTCCGGTCCGGCACGTCGGAGTAGAAGCTCCCCATCGTCTGCAGGTAGAAGTCATATGCCTCGATGCTTTCCGGCCGTTCCCTTCGTGAAAGGGCGATCTCGGCGATCTTGATCTGCGGCTCAACGATGGCCACGACATTCTCGGTGATGCGATCCTGGAAATCGAAGATCTCCTCCGCAGATCCATCGTAGTGCTCGGCCCATAAGTGCGCGCCGGTGGCGCCATCGACGAGCTGTGCTGTGATGCGTAGCCGGGCGCCGGCTCGCCGCACGCTGCCTTCCAGCACGTAGCGCACGCCAAGCTCGCGGGCGACCTCACGCACGTCGATTGCGCGGCCCTTGTAGACGAAGGAGGAGTTGCGCGCGATCACAGCGAAGGAGCGGAATCGGCTGAGCGCAGTAATCATGTCTTCCACAATGCCGTCGGCGAAATATTCCTGCTCGACCTCGCTGCTTATATTCTGGAAGGGGAGCACGGCCAGCGAAGGCCGGGGGCTGTGCACTCCCTTGAGCGAGACGGCGCGCCCAGAGTCGGCTTCGCCGGTCGGGCGCCATCTCCAGATCCGGACCGACCGGTCAATATTCTTGAGCTGGACCTCGCCGCCATCCTCGAACGCCGCGTCGATGCGGCCGATGATGCTCTCCTTGACGATCGACGCGATGCAGATGCCACCAGCTTCCGCCAGCGGCTCCAGACGCGCGGCGATGTTCACCCCATCGCCATAAATGTCGTCGCCATCGATGATCACATCGCCCAGATTGATCCCGATGCGAAGGACAATTCCGCGATGGGAGGTATCGGCCCCCGCAGTTGGGGTGCGCTGCACCGCAAGCGCGAAATTGACCGCATCGACAGCGCTGCCGAACTCAGCGAGAACTCCGTCGCCGAGCAGCTTGATGATCCGGCCGTTGTGCCGGGCGACCGCAGGATTGAAGATAGATTGCCGGTGATGCTTCAGGGCGGTCAGTGTGCCGGCCTCGTCGCTTGCCATCATGCGCGAATAGCCGACGACATCGGCGACAAGGATCGCACTAAGCTTGCGGTTGATCTGCCCTTCGGTCATCTCGGCCCCGAACCTGCTTTGGAAGTGTATCCTAGCAGGTCGGAATAGTCAGGTCGCGTACCATGAAAACGGAAGCCGGATTTTCCGGCCCTAACGAGACTGTAAGGATCAATTCGCCCCTGCCGACCTTCTTATTGCAGGTTTGGTCGCCAGTTGGCAGCGCTTGCCTGCTCCAGTTCTGAACGACGCTCCTTACAAATCGCCGCGACAATCCAGTGGAGCTGCTCCGTTCGCTCGAGCAGCCGCCGAGTGCCTCCTCGGTGACCTCGAAGTGCTTCGAGTAGCGCGCTTTCACATAGGTTTCGTTGAGGATGTTGTACCAGGGGGTATAGCGGTGGTGGTCACGTGGCCAAGCGTCGATCAAGCGGCGGTCCTGATCTTCAGCCAGTCCCCTCAGGAACTTCAAATTGTGCGATGGCGGGCTGTAATTCGTCAGCGTCAGGAGCGCCGCGCAAATGCATGCTCATTTGCTTGGTGCAGGACCTCCCTGTTCAATCCTTGCATCAATCTCAGCAGTGTGTCGCGACCCACGGACCTCGCTTGCTGCAGCGCGGCGGAAAAGACCCCCAATCCGGCTTCGGTTTGGATTGCAATCACGCAGCGTCATAGGCGGTTGAGCACAGCAACGCTGCTCTGTCATGCCAGACCACCGCTGAGAACCCTCTTTCAATTCTTCAGGCGGTGGGTGGCTCCGCCTTTGACGAGTTGCTCCACGAGACGAGCCGCTTCCTCTGCGAGAGCCGGTAAAGTGCCTGATTTCCGCGTCGATCCGAAATCGAGGCCGGCGAAATAGAGGCCCGGAACAGCACCGACGCCGTCGACGTGGACAGGCTGGCCGACTGCATTGAGCGCGCCAGGGAGGTGGATCCAAGTGAAGTCGCCGGTGAAGCCGGTGCACCACACCACAGACCTGACGCCGCACGCCCTCCAGTCCATAGTACGGATCAAAGGATCGGGTATGCGCGGTTCGACCGTCTCGGCTGGATCAGCCTCAGCTGGCGGCGCATCAAGGCCGGCGCGCTCAATGTACTCGTCAACGTGGCGCTTGGTGTTTGCGGAGACTTCGTCGGCAAATCGCATATGGGCGTGGAGCTCATCGCCGAAAACCAGACTGTCGTTTTCCACGCCTCGGAATCGGCCGAGCAACACGACGCCTTGTGCGCTCAGCGATTGCAGGCTGATCGTGTGCGTCGCACCGACAAGCGCGCGGGCCGGCACCTTACCTGACGGGAGGACGAGTTCCTTGCGCGGGACGTCGAGAAAGCCGGACAGCGTCAGCCAATTAAGTATGTTGCCTCCGCGATAGCGCCGCACCCAACGGCCGTTGCGGCTGGTCGCCAGAAACACGACGCGCCCAGCCAGCGCCAGGTCCTCAGCAATCTGGCCGCCCGACTGACCGCTGCCGACCACCAGCACGGCGCCATCCTCAAGCTGGGCCGCGTTGCGATAGGCCGAAGAGTCCACTTGGCGAAATTCAACCGGCAAATTTGCCGCCTCCGGCGGCCGGACCTGTCGATTCTGGTCGCCAGTGGCGATCACTACGTTGCGTGCCAGAAGGACGCCGGGAACAGTCGTTAACCGGAAAAGCCCATTTTCTCGCGTCAGCTCCTTCACCGAGGTTTGAGTGCTTACCGGCAAGGAGTGTCGCTCCGCATAGTCTTCGAGGTAAGAGACGAACTCGTGGTGGGTTATCGCGCCCCAAGGGTCCGGTCCCCGATAGGAATCGCCGGGCAATACGGAGCGGATAGTCGGCGAGTTCAGTCGAAACGAGTCCCACCGCTGCGTTCGCCACGTCTCACCGATTCGACCTCCATCAAGCACCTTGTGTTCGCGGGCTTCCTGCTTCAGGAAGTAGCTGACGCCGAGCCCAGTCGAGCCAGCGCCAATCACGACTACGTCGAGAACTTCGCCCATGCGTCCCCCCCTGAAGGTCTGGTGCATCCTACGCCTCGGGTTCATGCGAGACTAGAGGAGGTCCCGCTAAAGGTTCCTTCAGAGTCTGCTTGGGGTCGTGACGGGGGCCTTCGTGACATCAATATCAAGTACTGGATGTGGCTCGAAGCGGCCAACCTCAAAATAGCTCGTGGCATTCGCTACCGAACTCTGGAAAAATCTAATGCGATAGCGTTTCATTCGGCAGATATGGGGCTGCGTCGTGGACACGAACGCATAGGCTTCAAGCTTGGGTCCTGGACACGCCGGTCGTCGGTTCTATCGTCGTTCCGGGGCGATCCTCTCCGTGGTGGCGGCGGTCGCGATCTTCCGGTTCAAGGCCTCGGTAATCACGACGCTGCTGTCCTGCGCCCTGGCCGGCATGATCTGGACGGCTGCGAGGTGAAGCTGGCGTCAATGCTACGACGCTTGGAGAGATCAGAACGTGACAGCGTCCTTGGCGAAACGAGCATACTCTCTTGTCTCCCTTCCCGCGAGCGCGGATCCGATCGCCGGTCGCCTCCTCGCGTCGCGTGGAATGCGCGCCTTTGCGGACGGCCTCGTCAGCCTTTCATTGCCGATCTACCTCGCGTCCATCGGCTTCGATCTGTTCGAGGTAGGTGTGCTGACCACGGCGACGCTTGCCGGGTCGGCCATCCTCACTTTGGCGGTGGGCATGCTCTCGCACCATTTCTCCCAGCGCCGGATGCTACTGTCAGCCGCGATGCTGATGACGCTGACGGGTCTCGCATTTTTCCTTGTGAAGGACTTCTGGCCGCTGCTGATCGTGGCGTTCGTCGGAACGCTGAATCCGTCTTCCGGCGACGTGAGCGTCTTTCTGCCTCTGGAGCATGCTAGGCTCGCTCACAGCGTTTCCGACAGGGACCGTACCGCAATGTTCGCGCGCTATAGCCTGGTCGGCTCGCTGTTTGGAGCTCTCGGAGCCCTCGCTGCAGGACTTCCTGAGCTTCTCCAGATCATGATGGGACTTAGCGTCGGACAGGCCTTGCAGCCCGTGTTCCTGCTCTACGCCGCCGTGGGACTTGCGTCGTTTCTGTTGTATCGGCGCGTGCCGCGCGAGCGGGCTGACATCCAGACATCCCCGCCACAGCCGCTGCACAAGTCTAGGACGCTCGTCCTGACGCTTGCCGCCCTCTTCAGCATCGACGCCTTCGCCGGCGGTCTGATCGTACAGTCTCTTCTGGCCATATGGCTTTATCATCGCTTCGGGCTGTCTCTTGCGGCGACGGGAGCGATCTTCTTCTGGTCCGGAGTTCTTTCTGCTGCTTCCTACCTGGTCGCGGTCCGCCTCTCCAATAGGATTGGACTCGTGAACACGATGGTCTTCACCCACCTGCCTTCAAGCCTCTGCCTCTTGCTGATCCCCTTCGTTCCCGATCTTTCGACGACCATCGTTCTGTTTCTTATTAGAAGCGCCCTGTCGCAGATGGACGTTCCGACCCGCACCTCCTACGTCATGGCGATCGTCACCCCAGGTGAACGGGCGGCGGCTGCAAGCGTCACGTCCGTTCCACGGAGCCTGGCGGCAGCGTCGAGTCCCCTTCTTGCAGGCTGGCTGATGTCCGTTTCCAGTTTCGGCTGGCCGCTTGTCGCCGCAGCGGCACTGAAGATCCTCTATGATATCCTGCTGCTCTTCATGTTCCGGAAGCATCGTCCGCCGGAGGAGCGCTGACTGCATCTCTCGCCTCAACCGATCCATTAGCGTCATGCCAGCGACACGCGCCGTCGGCCGGATAATTGGCCGTCGGGGATGTCGGGGGACGGATCCTCAATTCTGCGGGCGAGGTCATCGGCTGTTAGCAGAAGCATCGCACCATCGGAAGGTGACGAGCTTGGTCTGGCTTGGGTCGCTTTCGTTTGGAACGGGCAACCTTAGCTGCTTGTCCGGCTGTCAGTCGTCTCTGACCCCGTTTGCGGGACCGCCGGGCAAGAATTTCAGTGCGGGCTGTATCTTAGAACCCTGGCGTGCGCTATTGCGGCAATAGGCCTTCTGGTCGAATCGGCTGCCGCGCTGGAGGTCGCCAGTTCCGCCACTGTGGCGGGCAAACCGGATGCGGTCTGGCAAAAGATCGCGACTTCTGCGCCATTCAGACTTGGCATCCCGCCATATCGAAGTGCGCGCAGAGCGAGGAAGGTGGTGCGACCTATCGCACGCTCAAGACCTCCTCCGACGGCGGCACAATCAAGGAGAACTCGTCGAGCACACGGATACCAGTTACACCTATGAAATCATCGATTCACCGCTGCCCGTCGAAAACTATCGCGCCACGATCAGCGTGTCGGCAGAAGGAGATCGGACCAAGGTGGACTGGAAAAGCACCTTTGACGCGAAGGGCAAATCGGACAGCGAGGCCAAGGACGTCATCAGCGGCATTTACAAAGCCGGTCTCGACAAGATTGCCGAAATGAGCGGAAACTGATCCGTAGGTCGGCAACGCGGGGAAGGATTGGTCCCGTGCAAAAGAGCCCGCGGTCGTGCCGGGCTCTTGGGACCGATTGTCGGTCGCGGGCTTGTGATGGGACATCGAGTTTCCCGTCACCACTTGGCTTTCAAATGGTCATTGCCGTAATTTTAAATGGCCACAGCTCTAGGGGACGTCTCTTCTCAGCGTCTCGATGAAGCGGATCACGTCGCCCACCATTCTGTCGTTAAAAACATCGTTGTGACCCGAGCCGTCGTAGATCAGCATTTGCTTGGGTTCGGGAGCGATGCGGTATAACGCCTCGCCCGAAGATAAGGGAATGATCTCGTCACGTCGACCGTGGATGAACAGCTTCGGTTGTTTTACCTTCGCGATCTTGAGGTCTGAACGGAAGGGATCCTTGATAAGAAGCGCAACCGGAAAGAACGGATAATGCGTCTGCGCCACTGACAGAACCGACAGGTACGGGGACACCAGGATGACGCCGAGGGCCGGCCTGTGCGCGGCCGTGTTCACTGCGACGCCGGTGCCAAGCGACCGGCCTAGCACAATGATGTTGCTTTTGGAGCGTACCGAAAGCCAGTCAAACGCGGCAATGCCGTCGGTCAGCAGCCCCTCCTCGCTCGGCGAGCCCGTCGATTCCGGATAGCCGCGGTAGGAAATGGCCAGCATTCCAACGCCGCGTTCGGCCAGCGCCCGCGCGAGAAAGCTGTAATTGTCGACGAAGTCACCGTTTCCGAAAAAGAGCAGCACGCAGGGCTTGTCGAATTCGCCCTGGCTGTAGAGTCCATGAAGCACCTCTCCGTCGGGCGTCTGGATATATACGTTCTCGCCCCAGCGCGCACGCTCTGGAGTAGGTGTGGCGCTCGCACCGGGAAAGAGGAGAGCACGCTGAGAAAAATACAGCAGGCCTACAAGGGCCAAGTAAACGAAAGCCGCCATCAGCGGCAGGATCAGTAAAAGTCTTGTGGCGCTCACGGCAGCATGTCTCCGCGTGGCCTTCATTTCATTCGGCCCAGGGCGCCAAACTATGCATTGGGTGTGATCCGCTCCGCAACCAAAGCCTGCAAGCGCCAGAGGTTGCGGTCGCGGATGCCTTGCTCCTCGAGATGCGCCACTGTGTTGTGGAGATACTCGGCACCGGAACCCCAGTGACCGCAAGCTTCCGCCAGCACGTCGGCAACCTCCTCAGGTGGCAGTCTGCCCGTGTAGAAGCGCGACTGCCGATTCATCACGAAGGCGATGGCGCGTAGCGATCCCTTATCCGTTTCGACGGTGACCCAGCGTGGAATGTTGTTGGGCGGCTTCACCGTGATCTCACGCCGCACCAGCTTGTCCAACTGACGTTCCAGATCGTCCGGTGGCAGTCTGAAGACGACGCCCCGACATTGGCCGCCCCGGTCGAGCGACATCATCAGTCCCGGCTTGTGCTTGGTGCCCCGGAACCGCTCGATCCGAAAGCAGAAGGAGCGGTGCCATCCTCTGGCCGTAGCGCGGCGTGCCTCAACATGGACGAGCTCAGGTTTCCAGATCAGGGAGCCGTAGGCAAAGAGCCACGCGTCCGGCCCACCGGGATGCGAGGCCAGCAGGCGATCCACGATGGCCTTATAGTCTTGGTCGGCGTGATAGGTCCAGGTTGGGTCCGGACCAGGATCCTCCAAGAGGCGATGAACCTGAGCCAGATGCTCTGGCGTGAGCGCCATTTGACGGGTTCGCATTAGATCATACCGCTGAAGTGACTATTGCTGATAAATGATACTTCCAAGCAAAGCCCGTGTCGCCAGTTAACGCTTCGCCAGTTAGCATCCGCGTGATGTCGTGCCAACTGGGATTGACCCGTAGTCGATATCGACGCAAAAAGTGAGTTCCGTCGCTTTGAGTGACCGACGAGCCATCGCTGCTGTTCGACCGGTTTCTCGCGGAAGGTGGCCACGATCGTTAACTGCGTGAAGTCGAAGGATCGCCGACACCCGAAGATATCCAGCGTGTCCGCGAGGTTCGGCATCACGTTGCTCTCGGATTGGCCTCCGCCCAAAGTGACGCACATCCGCCCTTGCCTTTCGAGGGGTGCGGGCCTGATCGTTTGCGCTTTCGGCCCCCAGGCGAATTGCGATAGCTGTCAGTGGCTGTTGTAGAGCGGCGGCGACACGTCTTCGGCGGCCAGATCGGGATAAAGCCTAAGCCTGATGCGTTCCAGCTCCTCCACGTTCTGCCGCTCCCGCTCCATCACCTCAATCGTCACATTGCGCCATGGAGCGCCTGCCGGCTGGTCCCATACCGTTCCGCCCGATGCAATGAACTCGCAGAACCTCCTGCCCGATCTGATACGGCTGGTGATTTCTATGTAATGGTTGAGACGGTGATTCATGGAAGCCTCTCAAGCTCGTCCATGCCAGACGGTCGCTCTTAAAGATGACGAGATGATGACGCCTGCGGACAACGCTATTCGTCGATCAGCAGCAACCCTCGTTTTTTGTCGCCATCCATGGTATCCATCGCAGAAAAAAGGCGCTCGCGCTCGATCAGCCAGGGTTTGAAGTCTTCGTTCACATCGAGAACGAACACCATGTCCTCGGTTTCCAGATAGCCGCCGATTGGTGAGTGGTGGCCGACGCCGGCGCCAAAAATCCTCTCACGGCTGAAATTGATGATGTAGCGGCGGCCGGGATCGTTGGCTCGCCTCATATGCTCGTGAAACGCCTCGCTCGTAAGATCGCGGAGGACCGAAACGTCCCTTGTGGTCTGTGCCTTTGCGACTTCGGCGAGTTCATCAAGCGTCAGCCCCATGATGCAGATGCCCGTCCAGCATTTTCCCGTGCCGTCGAGGACCTCGTCTTCCGTCGTCTCCTCCTCGCCGATCGATCGGAACACATTTGCCACGCTCGCCGGGCCGCAACGCGAACCGTTCGATTGCCACGTGACGTTCGACTTGAAAGTGGCGGCTACCGGGAGCACCCAGGCGCGGTTGATCAGATCCGGCGCTTGGGTGACCGAGGCCTTGATCTGATCAGGCGAAACCTTGGACGGGCTGATGAGATACAATACGGCTGCGGCCGACAGGCAGACGCCAGCAATTAAACCGAAAATCCACCCGCGTTTCATCGCCGAACCTCGCCGTGGACGAGCACCAGACGATACTTCAGAGCAGCCGCAACAGCAACGAGATGCAAGCCGTGGCTGCCCCTAGCGCGGAAATTTGCCGAACGTACTTCAATTTTTGCCCGCGGTAGCCTAACATCAGGCGGTGACTCCAGTTCCCCTGGGAAGACCTCCCAACCTTGGCCCGCTCCGGCGGGCTTCTTCTTGTCTCGGCTGTCCGGCTTGCAACGGCAGTTCCGGGTTGCGTCGCACGCCGTCAGCCGCCACAGTTTACGCGGGCGATGAAGGGCCCTAGATAACGAAAACGACGGCGGTTCTTGCGGCCGTCCTTCGGTGCGCAGAGGCGAGTATGGATGCCGACGCAGTCTGCCTGACCTTCAATGCCGGATCATCGACGCTCAAGATCGGCATCTTCGATGCCGGCACAGGCGCCGCCCGGCCGATCGGCAAAGGAAAGATCGACTTCGACGACAGCGCGCTCGTCCTGCGCTACTCGCTGGGGGACGAGAGCTTCGAGCGCCCGCTTTCGGGCAACAATGGCGAGCGGTTTGCCGAGGTCATCGTAGGCACGCTGGATCACCTACTGGCTCAACTGCCGCCCGGCTCCCTGAAGCTTGCCTCCCATCGCGTCGTCCATGGCGGCCTTCGGTTTCGTGAGGCCGCGGCGCTCGACGCGCAGGCGATCTGCGAGATCGAGGCGATAGTTCCGCTAGCCCCACTGCACCAGCCGCAGGCGCTCCGGGTGATCCGCGCGCTGCAGGATCTGCGACCCGACATGCTGCAAACGGCTTCGTTCGACACCGCCTTCCACGCGACGCAGGACGATCTCGTCCGGCGCCTGGCGATCCCGCGATCGCTGCATGACGAGGCGTGCGGCGCTACGGCTTCCACGGCCTGTCTTACAAATTCATCGCCGACGCGCTCAAGCGGCAGGCGCCTGAGGTGGCCGGAGGAAAGGTCGTGGCCGCCCTGCTCGTCATCCCCACGGACGAGGAGCAGGTTATTGCCGACGAGGCGCTCGCTATTCTTCGTGCGGGGTGATCCAGATCAAGAATCGGCCCGGCCCAAGCCGCTAGAATTGAGGCTGAACATGTTTCGAACAGGTGAAATCCATGGAACAGCACACCTCGAACACCGACCCTTCCCCGCTTTCTGACGCAGACCTCACTTTGCTCGACCGCTACTGGCGGGCCGCCAATTATCTTTCCGTCGGCCAGATCTACCTTTTGGATAACCCGCTCTTACGCGAACCGCTGATGCCCGAGCATATCAAGCCGCGTCTGCTCGGCCACTGGGGCACGACGCCGGGACTGAACTTCATCTATGTGCACCTCAACCGGATGATCCGTGCCCGCGACCTCGACATCATCTACATGTGCGGACCCGGGCATGGCGGGCCGGGCATGGTCGCCAACACCTATCTCGAAGGCACCTATAGCGAGATCTATCCGGATATTTCCGAGGATGCGGACGGCATGCGCAAGCTCTTCCGCCAGTTTTCCTTTCCCGGCGGTATTCCCAGCCATGCAGCACCCGAAACGCCCGGCTCGATCCATGAGGGCGGCGAGCTCGGCTATGCCCTCGTCCACGCCTATGGCGCCGCCTTCGACAATCCGGAGCTGATCGTCGCCTGTGTCGTCGGCGACGGCGAGGCCGAAACCGGCCCGCTTGCCGCCAGCTGGCATTCGAACAAGTTCCTGAACCCTGCCCGCGACGGTGCGGTACTGCCGATCCTGCATCTCAACGGCTACAAGATCGCCAACCCCACGATTCTTGGCCGCTCCAGCAACGATGATCTGCGTGATCTCTTCCAGGGATATGGCTACCAGCCCTTCTTCGTCGAGGGACACGAGCCGGCCGACATGCACCGCAAGATGGCGGCCACCTTCGACGCGGTTTTCGACCGGATCAAGGACATCCAGGCCAAAGCGCGCTCGGGCGGCGCCGGCATGCCGCGCTGGCCGATGATCGTGCTGCGCAGCCCGAAAGGCTGGACGGGGCCTAAGGAAGTCGACGGCAAGAAGGTCGAGGGCTTCTGGCGCGCCCATCAGGTGCCGGTCTCCAACTGCCGCGGCGACGACGGCCATCGGAAGATCCTCGAAGACTGGCTGCGCAGCTACGAGCCGGAAAACCTGTTCGATGCGGACGGACGCCTGAAGGACGACCTGCAGGCGCTGGCGCCCGAGGGCAACCGCCGGATGGGGGCTAACCCGCACGCCAATGGCGGCCTGCTGCGCGCGGAGCTCTCCCTCCCCGATATCCGCGATTACGAGGTCAAGATCGGGCACCGCGGCAGCCAGGCCGTGCAGTCGACCGAGGTTTTCGGTCAGTACCTGCGCGATGTGCTGAAGCTCAACGCCAAGAACGCGAATTTCCGCATCTTCGGCCCCGATGAAACGGAATCGAATCGCCTCGGCAGCGTCTTCGAGGCGACCGACCGCGTCTGGATGGAGAACATCGAGTCCTATGACGTGCATCTTTCCCGCGACGGCCGGGTCATGGAGGTCTTGAGCGAACATCTCTGCCAGGGTTGGCTGGAGGGCTACCTTCTGACCGGCCGGCACGGACTGTTCTCGTGCTACGAAGCCTTCATCCACATCATCGATTCAATGTTCAACCAGCACGCCAAATGGCTGAAGGTCACCCGCGAACTGGAGTGGCGAGAGCCGATATCCTCGCTCAACTACCTGCTCACCTCGCATGTCTGGCGGCAGGATCACAACGGCTTTTCCCATCAGGATCCGGGCTTCGTCGATCTCGTCGCCAACAAGAAGGCCGATACTGTCCGCATCTACCTGCCGCCGGACGCCAACACACTGCTCTGGGTCGGCGACCATTGCCTGAAGACCTACGACCGCGTCAACGTTATCGTCGCAGGAAAGCAGCCGGAGCCGCAATATCTGCCGATGGATGAGGCGATCGAGCACTGCAAGGCCGGGATCGGCATCTGGGAATGGGCCAGCAACGAGGACAACACGATCGCGCCCGACGTGATCATGGCCTGCGCCGGCGACGTGCCGACGATGGAAACGCTTGCCGCCGTCAGCCTCCTTCGCGAGACGATCCCCGATCTGAAAATACGCGTGGTCAACGTCGTCGACCTTTTGGCGCTGCAGGCCAAGGAGCAACATCCGCACGGCCTGGAGCACGATGAATTCGACCGCGTCTTCACAAAGGACAAGCCGGTGATCTTCGCCTATCACGGCTATCCCTATCTCATCCACCGTTTGACCTACAAACGCACAAACCACGAAAACATCCACGTTCGCGGCTTCATCGAGGAAGGAACGACGACGACGCCTTTCGACATGACGGTGCTGAACGAGCTCGACCGCTTCCATCTCGCCATCGAAGCCATCGAGCGCGTGCCGGGATTGAAGGAGAAGGTGCCGGACGTTCTCGACCGGCTGCATGTGAAACTCGCCGAACACCACGCATACGTCCGGGAATATGGCGAGGACATGCCCGAGGTCAGCAACTGGAAATGGCCGGCGTCATGAGGCGGGCGGCGGCGCCTGCCGTCTTGAGGCTCCGCCGAACGTCAAGGCACGCCGGAGCGCACAAAGACCGTCCCGCGGATTGCCGTCGGCGTTTTTCCGCCTATCCTTCATGCATCATAGAGGAGGATCACACCATGCCCTTCATCCACACCCCCGATGCGTCCGCCAGCGAGAAAACCGCGTCCATGTACGCGTCCGCCGAAACGAACTACGGCTATCTGCCAAACATGTACCGCGCCTTCGGGCACCGGCCCGAGGTGATGGAGAACTGGGGTGCCCTGCTTTCGAGCATCCGCAGTCATATGAGCCCCAGGCGCTACGAGCTGGTGACACTGGCGGCGGCAAAGGAGCTCAAATCCTCGTATTGCATGCTGGCCCACGGTTCCGTGCTGTTGCGCGAGGGCTTCACCAATGACGGGCTGGCCGCCGTTGCGAACGAGACGGAAAAGGCGCCGATCGATGCCGTCGAGCGCGCCGTCATGGCCTTTGCCGCCAAAGTGGTGCGCGACGCGACCTCGGTGACGCAGCAGGATGTCGACGGGCTGAAGAAGCACCAGCTCACCGATGCCGAGATCTTCGACATCACCGCGGCGGCGGCAGCCCGTTGCTTCTTCTCGAAGATGCTGGATGCGCTGGGCGCGGCACCGGACCATGTCTATGCCGAACGGCTCGACCCCAATCTCCGAAAGGCACTCACCGTCGGCCGCCCGGTTACGGGACTCGCCTGACGCAACCTGCAATCGCTCTGCCGCTTTACACAACCTGCCGCATGCAGCCGTTTGTGGAGTGGATGAGCGATATCGCCTGCCTCCTTTCGCCAGTATACGGGCCGATATAGAGGAGACATGGCATATCGGAAACGCAAGGGCAAAGACACTTGGCATTGGTGCCGCAATTTTACGCCTGGCCAACATCGGATGACGGGCCTCGAAATCGGCGTGGCAGACTCGCCGGCACCATCGAGGCTGCGCGCACGCATGAGCCGCCGCTCTCCTCTCGCCAGTTGTCTTGATGAGGTCACCGCGGCAAGAGGTGCCCCAGAACCCAGAACGCCTAGCGCTATTCCGCCTTCATCGCTTCTATCACTGCCCTGAACCCCGCCGGCATGTGGCGTCGGCTGGGGTAGTAGAGGTAGAGCGGCTCTTCCGGCTGGCACCAGTCGTCGAGTACCTGGATGAGTTCGCCGGCCGCGATCATCTTCTCCACGCGGTCTTCCCAGACATAGGCGAGCGCCACGCCGCCAAGGGCAGCTTGGGTCATCAGTTCGTGGTCATCGAGCGAAAGCGGGCCGGCCGGATGGAAGGTAATCACCTGCCCGTCCTTCGCGAAATCCCATGGGTAACGCGCGCCGGAGGGAAACATGTTCTGGATACAGAGATGGCGCTTCAGGTCGTGCGGTGTCACCGGCTTCGGCCGCCGCTCAAAATAGGCAGGCGAACCGACGACCACCAGGCGCAGCCGCGGTTTGATGCGCAAGGCGATCATGCCCTCCGTCACCCGCTCCCCAAACCTTATCCCGCCGTCGAAACCCTCTTCTACAATATCGATCAGGCGGTCGGTGGCGCTGATTTCGAGCTGCAGGTTCGGGTTCTTTTCGAGCAGCGGGCCAATCACCCGGCCGATCACGAAAGGCGCGATCGAATTCGGAACGTTGATCCTGACCTTGCCAAAGGGCGTGTCGCGAAACCGGTTCAGCGCATCGAGCGCTGCGGTGATCTCACCGAAGGCCGGATCGAGATGTGACTTCAGGAGTTCGCCTGCCTCCGTCAGCGAGACGCTTCGCGTCGTCCGGTTCAAAAGCCGGACGCCGATCCTGTCCTCGAGATTGAGAACCGCATGGCTGACGGCGGAGGCCGTCACACCCCTCTCCTCGCCCGCCTTTCTGAAGCTCCGGTGCCGGGCAACGGCGGCAAAAGCTGCAAGTTCGGAAAGCTCGGTGGCGCGCATTGCTGAATTTCACTCATCATAGTTTCGATAATAACAAATCTTATACAGCAGCGCATTTTCGGTCAAATTCCTCCCGTCGGCACAGAGATGCAGACACCAAGAACCTAAGAGCCTGAAAGGAACGTGTCATGAAAGTCTGGTTCATCACTGGTGCATCCCGCGGCTTCGGCGCGCTGATGACGAAGGAAGCGCTTGCAGCCGGCGATGCAGTCGTCGCCACAGCCCGCAATCCGAAGAGCGTCACCGACAACTTCGGCGAACACCCGAACCTTATCGCCGCCGCCCTTGATGTCACCGATGAGAGGCAAGCGAAAGAGGTCGCGGCAAAGGCCGTCGAACGCTTCGGCCGCATCGACGTCCTCGCTAACAATGCGGGTTACGGCCTGCTCGGCGCCGTGGAGGAATCAACCGCCGAGGAAGTCGAAAGGCTTTACGCCACCAATGTCTTCGGCCTCCTGAAGGTTACCCGTGCCGTCCTGCCCTATATGCGCCGCCAGCGCTCGGGACACATCCTGAACTTTTCCTCGATCGGCGGCTATTTCGGCTATCCCGGCTGGGGCGTCTATGGTTCGACCAAGTTCGCCGTCGAAGGCCTGTCGGAATCCCTGGCCGTCGAGCTTGAGCCCTTCGGCATCAAGGTGACGATCGTCGAGCCGGGTTTCTTCCGCACAGATTTCCTCGCCGACAATTCGCTGGCGGTCAGCCCGGCCTCGATCCCGGACTATATCGGCACGCCGGCCGGCAACATGCGCGATTTCGCAGCCGATGCAAACCATGCCCAGCCGGGCGACCCGGCAAGGCTCGCAGCCGGCATCATCACTCTTGCGAACGCGGCAAACCCGCCGCTCCGCATGCCCTTCGGAAGCGATACAGTCGCGAAGATCGAGGAACAGAATGCGAGCGTGGCCAAAGAGCTTGCCGAATGGCGCGAACTCGCCGTCTCGACGGATTTTCAAGCAAACGCGGCCGCTTGACGGAACTGCTGCCAGTCATTTCGCTCCGCCTGCGGAAAAGCCGCGGGCGGAGCGAAATCGCGCCTTATTGAAGCGTGCGCGTATGGATCTGCTGAGCGACGGCATCCGGTGCCGATGCGGAGAGCTCAGCGTCGAGGCCCGTTGCGACGACGGACACGCGGAACTTGCCGTCGAGATTGCGGTCAAAGATCGCGCCGACGACGATGTCGGCGTCGTCCTGCACCTCGTCGCGGATGCGGCTTGCGGCCTCGTCCACTTCGAACAGCGTCATGTCCGAACCGCCAGAAATCGAGATCAGCACGCCCTTGGCGCCCTTCATCGAGATGTCGTCGAGCAAGGGATTGGCGATCGCCGCTTCGGCCGCCTTCAGCGCGCGCTCGTCGCCGGAAGACTCACCCGTCCCCATCATCGCCCGGCCCATGCCGCGCATCACCGATTTGACGTCGGCGAAGTCGAGATTGATCAGGCCTTCCTTGACGATCAGATCGGTGATGCAGCCGACACCGGCAAAGAGTACGCGGTCGGCGGTCATGAAGGCGTCGGCGAAGGTGGTCTTCGCATCCGCGATGCGGAAAAGGTTCTGGTTGGGAATGACAATCACCGTGTCGGCCGCCTGACGCAGCGCCTCGATGCCGATCTCCGCCGTCCTCAGGCGCCGGTTGCCCTCGAAGGTGAAGGGCTTGGTGACGACGCCGACCGTCAGGATGCCGGCGGAGCGTGCCGCATGCGCGATCACCGGCGCAGCGCCAGTGCCCGTGCCACCGCCCATGCCGGCGGTGACGAAGCACATATGCGAGCCTGCCAGGTGATCCATGATCTCGTCGATGGATTCCTCGGCCGCCGCACGGCCGACTTCCGGCAGCGATCCGGCACCGAGCCCCTCGGTCACGTGCGCGCCGAGCTGGATGCGGCGCGACGCCTTGGACGTCGCCAGCACCTGCGCATCCGTATTGGCGGCGATGAAATCGACACCTTCCAGATTTTCGGAGATCATGTTGTTGATCGCATTGCCGCCGCCGCCGCCAACGCCGATCACCGTGATCCGCGGCCGCAATCCCGAAATCCCGCTCTTGGCGTCCGTCATCATATTCTCCTTTGATGCCATCTCTCGTCCCCGCCCTCGTTGCGGCAAACCGAATCGAGTGTCAGGCTAAGCGAGCAACAAGGCAGAGGCAGGGCGAAAGAACAAGCCGTATGCTTTCTGAAATGCCCCATGGAACTTTTTTCCTGTTGGCATAGTTGTATTGATTCATGAATAATTTGCCGGGAGGAGAACTGCTGAGATGCCTTTGTCAGCCGCAAGCCAGACTATCGCCTCGCCGCGCGAGCATATTCTGACAGTCCAGGAAGCGCTGGAGCCGCTCTTTCTGGCTCTGGAGCAGGAGGTGGAGGTGAAGATGATCGCCGCCGCGGTCCGCGCCGGATGGTCGGCAAAGGACGCCGTTGCAGCGATCGATGAGCTCCGCCGCAATGAGCTTGTTGCGGACGTCACATCCCATTGATGCGCGCGTCAATAATCGGTTCAGTAAGCGATAATTTCGCTCGCCATTCCATGAGTGCGTCCTAAGTCTAGCGCGACAGCAATGATCGCGGAGCCTTCCCTATGCCTTTCAGGACCATCTGTATCTATGGCGCCGGCGCGCTTGGCGGTGCGATCGCGGTGAAGCTTGCAACCGGACTCGGCACCGGAGCGACGATTTCCGTCGTGGCGCGAGGCACCCATCTCGATGCGATGAGAAAGAATGGCCTTGACCTCTTCGAAGCCGGCTCCGAGACGCCGATCAACGCCCGCATCGCTGCAACGGATGATCCATCGGCGCTCCCGCCGCAGGATCTGATCGTTACGGGCCTTAAGGGCCATCAGCTTGGCCCGGCAGCCGAAGGCATCGCGAATCTGCTGAAGGACGGCACGCGTGTCGTCATGATCTTGAACGGCATTCCGTGGTGGTATTTTCACCGCGACAGGCAAAGCCAGCATGCCGAACGGCAGTTGGAGGAACTCGATCCGGGCGGCCGGCTCTGGCGCCTGATCGGTCCGCAACGCGTCATCGGCTGCGTTGCCTATCAGGGCGCGGAAGTGATCAATCCCGGCCAGGTGAAGCTCTCGAACGATGGCCGCTTCATCCTGGGCGAGCCGTCCGGTGAACCATCCGCCGACCTCGAAGCAATTGCCGCGCTCTTCTCCCGCGCCGGCCTGAGTATTACGGCCACGCAGCGCATCCGCGACGAAATCTGGAACAAGCTCACTGGCAACGCCGCCTTCAATCCGATCAGCGCCCTGACGCGAGCACTGATGACCGACATCATGGCCAATCCGGCGCTTGCCGAAACCGTCGGCAAGGTGATGACCGAAGTGCGCACCGTCGGCCGCGCGCTTGGCGCCCGTTTTGACAGCACCATCGAAGAGCGGCTCGAGCAATCCCGACACATAGGCGCAGTGCGCACCTCGATGCTGCAGGATCTTTTGGCCGGAAAGCCGCTCGAAATCGTGCCCCTCACCGGCATGATCGTCACGCTGGGACGACTTGTGTCGGTGCCGACGCCGGTCTCCGAAACGGTATTCGCGCTGGTCTCGCAGCTCGATCGGGAGAATCAGCGCTAGGCTGTTCCGGCACCTGCCAGGCGGCCTTATGACATTCTTATACCTTCACGCGTGAGCGCGAATGGATTTCCTATCCGTATCGGCGGTAGCCTTTAGCATCATGCAAAGGTGAAATGCCATGCGTCTGATGTTTCCGCCCCTTTCGTTTCCTCCTTCACGCCACAAGGGCGGGGCGCTCCAGATGCGCGAACGCCGTACGGCGCAAGTCATGATGATCTTCGGCATCGTGCTTGCCCTTGTCGAACTCTACGTCGTCATCGCCAATCTCTGGCAGTTGTCGTGAGGTACCCGAAGCACTGGCTGTGCTGTTTGAGCAGTCTTAGCGCGGAAGCGTCCGGCGCTTCACACCCTCGCGCAGTCCAACTCTTCCTTAACCGGCGTCCCCTAAATTAGCGGCAATAGACATTTAATCCACAAAGATCCATGCCGAAACCCAGCTTCCGCTTTACCCATTATGATCTTCACGAGCAGCGCGCCGGAACCGTTATCGAGGTGACGCTGAATGCGGTGAACAATGTGCGGCTGATGACGGCGCCGAACTATCAGCGCTTCACCGAGGTTCTCGATTTCAAGTATATCGGCGGAGTTGCAAAGAAATCGCCCATCAGGCTCGCTATTCCCGAAAGCGGCCACTGGCATCTGGTCGTGGACATGGAAGGCCATCACGGGCTTGCCGAATCCGCAGTGAAGGTAATCGCCGCGCCGGCGGGCCACAAGCATGCGTCATAAAAGTCACCGGACGGCAACTAGCGCGGATTGCGCTCTTTTCTGAGCTTCGCCCAATATTCCAGCCTCTTGCGGATATCACGCTCAAAGCCGCGCTCCGGCGGATCGTAGAAGGTCTGGCGGCCCATCTTCTCCGGAAAATAATCCTGGCCCGAAAAGGCGTCGGGCTCGTCGTGGTCGTAGCGATAGCCCTCGCCATAACCTTCGCCCTTCATCAGCTTGGTCGGCGCGTTCAGGATATGCTTCGGCGGCAGCAGCGAGCCGTTCTCTTTTGCCGCCTGCGTGGCGGCCTTGAAAGCCGTGTAGACGGCATTGGATTTCGGGGCGGTCGCCAGATAGACGCAGGCCTGCGCGAACGCCAACTCACCTTCCGGTGACCCAAGGTAATCATAGGCGTCCTTGGCGGCATTGCAGATGACCAGCGCCTGCGGATCGGCAAGACCGATATCCTCCACCGCCATGCGCACCAGCCGCCGCCCGAGATAGAGCGGGTCCTCGCCGGCATCGAACATGCGGGCGAGATAGTAGAGCGCTGCATCCGGATCGGAGCCGCGCACGGACTTGTGCAGCGCGGAGATGAGATTGTAGTGGCCGTCCTGCGCCTTGTCATAGACCGGGGCACGGCGTTGCACGATGCGCGTAAGCGCTTCGGTATCGAACGTCTCACCGTCGCGAGCGGCGCGCCAGACCTCCTCGGCAAGCGTCAGTACGGCACGGCCGTCGCCGTCTGCCATGCGCAAGAGGCTGGCGCGTGCATCCGCCGTCAGCGGCAGCGCATTGTCTTCGGCCGTCTCAGCACGCTTCAGCAGTTCTTCCAGGCTTTCTTCATCATGTGATTTGAAGGTCAGCACGCGGGCGCGAGACAAGAGAGCGGCATTGAGCTCGAAGGACGGATTCTCTGTGGTGGCACCGACGAGGATGATGGTGCCGTCTTCCATGACCGGGAGGAAGCTATCCTGCTGGGCACGGTTGAAGCGGTGGATCTCGTCGACGAAAAGCAGCGTCTGGCGGCCGCCCATGCGGCGCAGTCGCGCGGCGTCGAAAACCTTCTTGAGGTCAGCGACGCCGGAGAAGATCGCCGAGATCTGTTCGAAGGCGAGGCCCGCTTCACCCGAAAGCAGCCGGGCAACGGTCGTCTTGCCGGTGCCGGGCGGGCCCCAGAAGATCATGGAGCCGAGCGAACCGCTTGCGATCATCCGGCGTAGCACGCCGTCTTCGCCCGTCAGATGTTCCTGGCCGGTGACTTCGGCAATCGTCTGCGGCCGGAGCCGATCTGCGAGAGGCCGCCTGTTGGCGACCTCCTCCGGAACACGCGGTGCGAAGAGATCGTCGCTCATCGGAAGAACTGCCGTATCCGCTGACCGTCGCGCTCGATCTCAACGCGCCAGAAACCCGGGTCCGCGTCGGCCATCTGTTCCAACTCCTCCGTTGTCTGTACCGGTGCACCATTGATTGAAACGATGATGTCCTTCGGCTCGAAGCCGAGACGCGCTGCAGGCGAGCCATCCTTGACATCGGCAACGACGACACCGGTCGATTCCGTCGGCATGCGCAGCTCGTCGGCGACGCGCGGCGACAGGTTCTCGACGACAGTACCGGTGAAGGGCGTGCGCCCGCCGATCGTGCGCTGGTCGCGCGGCGAGGTTTCCGGCGCCCGGTCGAGCTTCAACGCCACCTGCTGCTCGCCGCCATTCTCGGCCACGGTCAGGTTGACGGAGCTGCCGAGGCCCGCCGTCGTCAGACGATAGAGAAGCGCGTCGGGATGTTCGACCGGAACGCCGTTCACCGCCGTGACGATCTCGCCGGCTCTCAGACCCGCCTTGGATGCAGGACCGCCATCCGTCACTTTCACGATCAGCGCGCCACGTGCCTTGTCGAGACCGAGCGCCTCTGCAACCTCGGAGGTCACCGCGTCGAAGGTGGCGCCGACATAGGGGCGTTCGAACGACTTCACGCCAGCGTCGGCCGATGCCAGGAACACCTTCACCAGGTTGGCGGGGATCGCAAAGCCGATACCGTTCGAGCCGCCGCCGCGCGAGAAGATCGCCGTATTGATGCCGATCAGTTCACCCTTCATGTTCATCAGCGCACCGCCCGAATTGCCGGGATTGATCGACGCGTCGGTCTGGATGAAGAAGCCAAACTCGTTCTTGACAACCTGGTTGCGCGCAAGCGCCGAAACGATGCCGCTCGTCACCGTTTGGCCGACGCCGAAGGGATTGCCGATCGCAAGCACGAGATCGCCGACCTCGACGGCATCCGAATTGCCGATCGCCAGCGTCGGGAAGCTCGCCTTGGCGCCGATCTTCAGCACCGCGAGATCGAGCCGGTCGTCACGCAGCACGACCTTGCACGGGAACTCGCGGCCGTCCGACAGCGCCACCTTGATGTCGTCCGCACCCTCGATGACGTGATTGTTCGTCACCACTGTGCCGTTTGCTTCAACGATGACGCCGGAGCCGAGTGAGGATTGCTTCTCGGTGCGATTCGGCATCTGCTGGCCAAAGAACTCCTCGAAGAAGGGGTCGCCTGCGAAGGGAGATTGGCGCTGGATGATCTTCTCTGCGTAGACATTCACCACCGCGCCTGACGTCTGCTTGACGAGCGGCGCGAAGGAAAGCTGCAGTTCGGCCTGGCTTTGCGGCACCGTCTTCGCGTCCTGCGCATCTGCGCCGAACGGCAAAGCGACGACCAGCGCAAAGAGCGAAATGGAAGCGCGTTTCAACAGGCCTTGCATTGGAATCCCTTCTGAATTCGTATTGACAATGTGTTGTAGCGCGGGACGTTAGAAAGGAAAGAGGGCGGAAGCATGAAGGAATAAGGCAGGTTTGAAAGCACGTGAGGAACCTCCAGCATGAAACTGATATCAAAAGCGAAAACATGGGCGAAGTCACTGAGACGTGACATTGCCGCATTGTGGCTTGCCGCTCGCGACCCACGCGTTCCGTGGCTTGCAAAAGCGACCGCTGCAGCAGTGGCGGCCTATGCGCTTTCGCCTATCGATCTGATCCCGGATTTCGTGCCCGTCCTCGGCTATCTCGACGACCTCGTCATCGTGCCGCTCGGCATTTTGCTGGCCGTCAAGCTCGTCCCGCCGGTGATCATGGCCGAACTCCGCAAGGAGGCCGAATTGCGCGCCAGCCGTCCGGCCGGTAGCAGAGCGGGGCTCCTTTTCGTCCTTGCCGTCTGGACGTTCTGCTTCATCTTTCTGGTACTGGCGTTTTTTTGAGGCGCTACCTCCCTGAAGCAGGAAGATTTGCATGACACGTTCCCTTGCCCTTGCCATACTTGCCTTGTCCGCAGCATGTTTGAGCTCCGGCGCCGCCCCGGCCGCAAGCTTCGATTGCGATGCAAAGGAGCTGAAGTCGGACGAAAAGGTGATCTGCGACAACCGCGCGCTCAATGATGCCGATGTGAAGATGGCGACGACGTTCGATCTTCTTTCAGGCCTGCTCGCCATGGGCTCGCGCGGCACGCTGCAGGACGAGCAAACGGCCTGGCTGAAGAAGCGGCAGGTATGCGGGGCGGATGCCGCCTGCATCAAGGCCGCCTACGACGAGCGGATGAAACAGCTCGGCGAGACCTACAAGAACATCAACCGGCCGCTATAGCCGCGCCTGTTCAGCCCTTCGCAAAGGACGACATTCCGTGTTGCCGTGAACAGACAGACAAAACGGCGCCCGCATTCCGCAAGGCGCCGTCTCCTGATTAAGTCTTGCAGTTTCTCAGCGGCTGCCGAGATCGCGCACCGCGCCGCGGTCCGCACTCGTCGCGAAAGCCGCATAGGCCTTCAGCGCCGTCGTGACATTGCGCTTGCGGTGTTCGGCCGGATGCCAGCCCTTCTCTTCCTGCTCCGAACGGCGGGTCGCAAGTTCGGCGTCGCTGATACGCAGGCTGATCGTGCGGTTCGGGATGTCGATATCGATCATGTCACCCGGGCGCACCAAGCCGATCGTGCCACCGTTCGCCGCTTCCGGCGAAACGTGGCCGATCGAGAGGCCGGAGGTGCCGCCGGAAAAGCGGCCGTCGGTGATCAGCGCGCATGCCTTGCCGAGGCCCTTCGACTTCAAGTAGCTCGTCGGATAGAGCATTTCCTGCATGCCGGGGCCGCCCTTCGGGCCTTCGTAGCGGATGACGACGACGTCGCCCGCGACGACCTCATTGCCGAGGATGGCTTTCACCGCAGCATCCTGGCTTTCGTAGACCTTGGCCGGTCCGGAGAATTTGAGGATCGATTCATCGACCCCCGCCGTCTTCACGATACAGCCGTCGAGCGCGAGGTTACCCTTGAGGACAGCTAGGCCGCCATCCTTCGAGAACGGATGCTCGACTGAGCGGATGACGCCCTTTTCCCGGTCGGTATCCAGCTCTTCCCAGCGGGCGCTCTGGCTGAAGGCGACCTGGGTCGGGATGCCGCCGGGGGCCGCGAGGTAGAAGTCGCGAACCGTCTCGCTGCTCGTGCGGGTGATATCCCAGCGGTCGATAGCGTCACCCAGCGTCTCGGCATGAACGGTCGGGCAGTCGCGGTTGAGTAGACCGCCTTTGTCCAGCTCGCCGAGGATCGACATGATGCCGCCGGCGCGGTGGACGTCTTCCATGTGCACATCGGCCTTGGCCGGCGCGACCTTGGAAAGGCACGGCACGCGGCGCGACAGCGCGTCGATGTCGGCCAGCGTGAAGTCGACCTCGCCTTCATGGGCGGCAGCCAGGATGTGCAGAACGGTATTGGTCGAGCCGCCCATGGCGATATCGAGCGCCATGGCGTTTTCAAAGGCCTGCTTCGAAGCGATCGTGCGCGGCAGCGCCTTGACGTCGTCCTGCTCGTAGTAGCGGCGGGCGAGATCGACGATCAAGTGCCCAGCCTCGACGAAGAGGCGCTTGCGGTCGGCATGGGTTGCAAGCGTCGAGCCGTTGCCGGGAAGCGACAGGCCGAGCGCTTCTGTCAGGCAGTTCATGGAATTGGCCGTGAACATGCCGGAGCACGAGCCGCAGGTCGGACAGGCCGAGCGCTCGATCGTCTGAACATCCTCGTCGCTGATCTTGTCGTCAGCGGCGGCAACCATGGCATCGACCAGATCGAGCGCATGCTTCTTGCCCTGCAGTACGACCTTGCCAGCTTCCATCGGGCCGCCGGAAACGAAGACCGACGGGATGTTGAGGCGCAGCGACGCCATCAGCATGCCGGGGGTGATCTTGTCGCAGTTCGAGATGCAGACCATGGCGTCGGCGCAATGGGCGTTGACCATGTATTCGACGCTGTCGGCGATCAGTTCGCGCGACGGCAGCGAATAGAGCATACCGTCATGGCCCATGGCGATGCCGTCGTCGACGGCGATCGTGTTGAATTCCTTGGCAACGCCACCGGCTGCTTCGATCTCGCGGGCGACAAGCTGGCCGAGGTCCTTCAGATGTACGTGGCCCGGCACGAACTGGGTGAAGGAATTCACCACCGCGATGATCGGCTTGCCGAAATCCGAGTCCTTCATGCCTGTCGCGCGCCAAAGGCCGCGCGCGCCCGCCATGTTGCGGCCGTGAGTCGTGGTTCTGGAACGGTAAGCTGGCATCGGTTTCTTCCTTGATCTGCGGAAATTGCGCGGACGATGCGGGACGACAAGAAAACTTGCAGACCGGGCAGCCGCTGCATTTTGGAATTGTCCTAATCCAATCAGCCGGGACTGTCACTACCGGCAAGGGCAAATCCGGTACGCCGCCCATTTGCGCCCATCGGACATATACGGTGAATCGCAACCTTTTGTTACAGGCTATTCCATCACACCAGAACACAAAAAATTGGCTTCCCGAAAGCAATCTTCAAGGCCTACACAGTCATCCAAAGACGCTGCTGATGCGTTTATTCAGATATCGGGCCGTTTCCGCCCAGGAGGATTTCGAAATGCCGGCTTATCATCCGCTAAAGATCCCGTCTTCGGAGGTCACGCCGCGCCAGCTCTATCTCCGCCGCCGCGAGTTCCTTGGGGCTGCAACGCTCGGCGCCATGGCGCTCTACGGGGCCGGCAAGGCGAGCGCTGCGGCCCTTTCCGTCATTGAGAGCAAGTACAAGGTCGGTGAAAAAACGACGCCGCTGAAGGATGTGACGACCTATAACAACTTCTACGAATTTGGCCTCGACAAGGGAGATCCCGCGGCACTTTCCGGCAATTTCAAGCCCCTGCCCTGGACCGTCAAGGTCGACGGCATGGTCGGCAAACCGGGCACCTTCGATATCGAGGCCCTGATCAAGGAATTTCCGATCGAGGAGCGCGTCTACCGCATGCGCTGTGTCGAGGCCTGGTCGATGGTGATCCCATGGGACGGCTTCCCGCTTGCAGCTCTGCTTGACAAGGTGGAGCCGCTGGGCAGCGCCAAATACGTCGCCTTCGAAACCGTCGTCCGGCCGGACGAGATGCCGGGCCAGAAAGGCATCTTCCAGTCACTCGAATGGCCTTATGTCGAGGGCCTGCGCCTCGACGAGGCCCGTCACCCGCTGACGCTGCTTGCCGTCGGGCTATATGGCGAAACGCTGCCGAACCAGAATGGTGCGCCCATCCGCCTCGTCGTGCCGTGGAAATACGGCTTCAAGGGCATCAAGTCGATCGTGAAGATCACGCTCACCGACCAGCAGCCGAAGAACACCTGGCAGGTCACAAACCCGCAGGAATATGGTTTCTATGCCAACGTCAATCCGGCGGTCGATCATCCTCGCTGGAGCCAGGCGAGCGAACGGCGCATTGGCGAAAGCGGCTTCTTCGGCGCCAGCCGCCATCCGACGTTGCCTTTCAACGGTTACGCCGATGAGGTCGCAAGCCTTTATTCCGGTATGGACCTGAAGGTGAACTTCTGATGACGGATTTCTCGCTTACGCTTCCGAAACGCTGGCAGCCGGCATCCGTCTGGCTGCTCTACGTGGCGGGGCTCCTGCCCGCCGCCTGGTATTTCTACCTCGGCGCCACGGACGGGCTCGGCGCCGATCCGGTGAAGACCTTCGAATTGTTCCTCGGCATCTGGGCGATCCGCTTCCTGATCCTGACGCTCGCCGTCAGCCCTGCCCGCGATCTCTTGGGCTGGAACTACCTGCGCTACCGCCGTTCGCTCGGCCTGCTCTGTTTCTACTATGTCGCAATGCATTTCACCGTCTACATGGTGCTCGACCAGGCATTGATCATTCAAGCTGTCATCGACGATGTCGTAAAGCGGCCCTTCATCATGTTCGGCATGGCGGGCCTGACGCTGCTCATTCCGCTTGCGCTGACATCCAACAATTTCTCGATCCGGCGCCTGGGTCCGAACTGGGTTCGCCTTCACCGCCTCGTCTACATCGTCGCAGCCTGCGGCGCGCTGCACTTCGCCCTCTCGACCAAGGTCTTGGGCCTCGAGCAGTACATCTATGTCGGCCTGCTGATTCTGCTGATCCTCTACCGCTCCTGGAGGCCGATCGCCCGCGGCAGGAAGCGCGGGCAAGCACGGCAAGGCAGCCGGGCGACGGCGACCACCGCTTGAGCCTGCAGTGTCAGGCTAAGGTCCCTTGGTGAAACAGCATTTGCCATCCAATTTCGGAGTGCTTCCAAATTGAGCTGCGCAAAACATGTCGCTCAAATCCATCCTGTCTTGTGCGCCGAGTGCGATAGGTCAGCAAAACAGCGTCCGAAGATATGATGGTCAGTGAATAATCGTAGGCCAGCAATTCGCCAGGATCTGCATTGTCGTATTCCCGCATGAGAAGATCGATGATTTCGTTACGGCGATATATCGCCCCGGAACTGCCGATCTCCACGAAATCCTCCGAAAGTAGCTCTTCTACTGCCGTTCTTGAACGGCGTATCTCGGGGCGGTGAAGGGCCTCTTCGAGAAGGCGGATTTCACTCAGCAGTTCACGTAAATTTCCCATGACATCCACCACGCGTTGAAATCGCCAACATCGTCAGTTTCGCATAGCGCAATCAGGGTTCAACACGTCCAAAGCGACAAACAGAAACAGCCGGGCTTCCAAGCCCGGCTGTTTGTTTCCGGCGAACCGGACGATATTAGGCGGCGACGGCCTGCTCTTCGGCGGCGGTGCGGGCCTTGTCGGCTGCGCCCTTGGCGAAGGTGTCGCGGTCAACGAATTCGATGACGGCGAGAGCGGCGTTGTCGCCCTGGCGGAAACCGGCCTTCATGATACGCAGGTAGCCGCCATTGCGGGTTGCGTAGCGCGATGCGATCGTATCGAAGAGCTTCGAAACGACTGCGGCGTCCTTGATCTGCGAGATCGCCTGACGGCGAGCGTGCAGGTCACCGCGCTTGCCGAGGGTAACGAGCTTTTCAACGATCGGGCGGATTTCCTTTGCCTTCGGCAGGGTCGTCACGATCTGCTCATGCGTGATGAGCGAAGCCGCCATGTTGGCGAACATCGCCTTGCGGTGGCTTGCGGTTCTATTCAGCTTGCGGCCGGCTTTACCGTGGCGCATTGCTATTCTCCTTCACATGCAGGCATCTCGCCCGCCGTTTGATGGTTAGTACTGGTCTTCGTACCGCTTGGCGAGATCTTCGATGTTCTCAGGCGGCCATGCCGGCACTTCCATGCCGAGATGCAGGCCCATGGAAGCGAGAACTTCCTTGATTTCGTTCAGCGACTTGCGACCAAAATTCGGCGTGCGGAGCATTTCTGCTTCGGTCTTCTGAATGAGGTCGCCGATGTAGACGATGTTGTCGTTCTTCAGGCAGTTTGCCGAGCGGACCGACAGTTCGAGTTCGTCTACCTTCTTGAGGAGCGCCGGGTTGAAAGCGAGTTCGGTGACTGCTTCCTCTTCGGCTTCCTTCTGCGGCTCGTCGAAGTTGACGAAGACGCCAAGCTGGTCCTGGAGGATGCGCGCCGCAAAAGCGACGGCGTCTTCGCCGGAGACGGAGCCATCGGTTTCGATGGTCATCGTCAGCTTGTCGTAGTCGAGAACCTGTCCTTCGCGGGTGTTTTCAACCTTGTAGGACACCTTCTTGACCGGCGAATAGAGGCTGTCGACCGGGATCAGGCCGATCGGAGCATCTTCCGCACGATTGCGTTCGGCCGGAACGTAGCCCTTGCCGTTGTTGACGGTGAATTCCATACGGATTTCGGCGCCCTCGTCGAGCGTGCAGATGACATGCTCAGGGTTGAGGATCTCGATATCGCCGACCGTCTGGATGTCACCAGCCGTCACAACGCCTGGGCCCTGCTTGCGGACGACCATGCGCTTTGCGTCATCGCCATCCATCTTGATGGCGATTTCCTTGATGTTGAGCACGATATCCGTCACGTCTTCGCGGACGCCCGGAATCGAGGAGAATTCGTGCAGCACCCCGTCGATCTGCACGGCCGTCACAGCGGCACCACGCAGCGAGGAGAGCAGAACGCGACGAAGCGCGTTGCCGAGGGTCAGGCCGAAACCGCGCTCCAGCGGCTCTGCAACGAGCGTCGCCTTGATGCGCGAGTTCGAAGAGAATTCGACCTTGTTCGGCTTGATCAATTCCTGCCAGTTCTTCTGGATCATTGTTTTGCCTTCCGTTCGTTGCCACCATCCAATCGTGACAACCGAGCTTGAGAAGCACCGGGAGCGTCAACAAAACGCTCACCGGTGTTGTGAGTGGCGATGATCAGACGCGGCGCTTCTTGCGCGGCCGGCAGCCATTGTGCGGGATCGGCGTCACGTCGCGGATGGACGTGATCATGAAACCGGCAGCCTGGAGCGCGCGCAGAGCGGATTCACGACCAGAACCCGGACCGCAAACTTCGACTTCCAGCGACTTCATGCCATGTTCCTGCGCCTTCTTGGCAGCATCTTCGGCAGCGATCTGGGCCGCGAACGGGGTCGACTTGCGCGACCCCTTAAAGCCCTTGGCACCGGCAGACGACCAGGCGATTGCATTGCCTTGCGCGTCAGTGATGGTGATCATCGTGTTGTTGAAGGTCGAGTTGACGTGTGCAACACCCGACGAAATGTTTTTACGTTCGCGACGGCGAACGCGGACGGCTTCCTTGGCCATTGTATCCCTTTCTTGGATATCTTCACCGCCGTAATACCAGCGGCTACACCGGAGCAGCGCCTTACGGCTCCGCCCCAAACTCAAAAGAGGCCGGCGCAGACCGCCAGCCTCCCACTCCCGGTTTCCCGGAAATTACTTCTTCTTACCAGCGATCGCCTTTGCCGGGCCCTTGCGGGTGCGGGCATTGGTGTGCGTGCGCTGACCGCGAACCGGCAGGCCGCGGCGATGACGCAGGCCGCGGTAGCAGCCGAGGTCCATCAGACGCTTGATGTTCATCGAGGTTTCGCGACGAAGATCGCCTTCGACCTGATAGTCGCGGTCGATCGTTTCGCGGATCTGAAGTACTTCAGCGTCCGTGAGCTGGTGCACGCGGCGATCAGCCGGGATGCCGACCTTCTCGACGATTTCCTGTGCGAATTTCGAACCGATCCCGTGAATGTAGGTCAGCGCGATAACGACGCGCTTCGCAGTCGGGATGTTGACGCCAGCGATACGTGCCACGCCTATTCTCCTTGAGTTCCAGTTGCCATCCGGCAAGAGGGCTTCGATTATGCCGCCCTCCGAAGGGCCGCTCGTTCAAATTTGGGTTCGTAACATGTCAAAACGACCGAACCCGGACTTCCTTTGGGAAATCCGCGCCGATCGCATCGAATATCGCGAGTTGGCGCGGTGTTTAGCGGAATCAGCGCTGAAAGGCAACCGGTCCCGCCAAGTTTATTTTCAAAGCCTTAAAGCTTCGAAAGGATGGTGTCGACCTCGCCAGTGACGTGATCGATGTCGGCCATGCCGTCCACGCTCTTGAGCTTCCCCTTGGCGTAATAATAGCCGATCAACGGCGAGGTTTCCTTGTAATAGACCTGAAGCCGCGCCGTCATCGTCTCCGGATTATCGTCCGGCCGGCGCTTGAAATGCGTCGAACCGCACTTGTCGCAAACCCCTTCGCGTTCCGGAGCCTTGTCGGTGTCATGGTAGACGCTGCCGCATTGTGCGCATGAATAGCGCCCCGCAACACGGCGAATGAGTTCGTCGTCATTGACCTTCAACTCGATGACGACGGAAAGGTCGAGACCCTTTGCGCGAAGCATCGTTTCCGTGGCATCCGCTTGGATCAACGTCCGGGGGAAACCGTCGAGGATGAAGCCATTCGCACAGTCCGGCTGGTCGATGCGTTCGGAGACGATGGCGTTGACGACTTCGTCGGGCACAAGCCTGCCCGCCTTCATCAAGGCATCGGCCCGCTTGCCGACCTCGGTTCCAGCGTGAACGGCTGCGCGAAGCATGTCACCCGTGGAAAGCTGCGGAATGCCGTACTTCTCCACGATCCGCTGGGCCTGGGTTCCCTTGCCCGCGCCCGGCGGCCCCAAAAGTATGAGTCTCATCGCCCCCTCTTTCCTCCACGCAACTTCGATTTCTTGATCAGGCCTTCGTACTGCTGTGCAATCAGATGACCCTGGATCTGAGCCACCGTATCAAGAGTTACGCTAACCACGATCAAAAGCGAAGTACCACCAAGGGCTAATGGGATGCCAGTTTGCGACACCAGGATCTCAGGCAGGATGCAGACAAAGACGAGATAGATTGCGCCGATGACCGTAATGCGGGTCAGGACGAAATCGATATATTCGGCGGTGCGCTCGCCTGGACGGATGCCGGGAATGAAGCCGCCATGCTTCTTCAGATTGTCGGCCGTGTCCTTCGGATTGAAGACGATGGCCGTGTAAAAGAAGGCGAAGAAGGCGATCAGCGCCGCGTAGAGCAGCATGTAGAGCGGCTGGCCGTGGCCGAGCGCCGCAACGATCGCCGTCGCCCAGGACGGCAGAGCCGTCGTGTTGGCAAAGCCCGCGACGGTCGCTGGCAGAAGCAGCAGCGACGAGGCGAAGATTGCCGGGATGACTCCCGAGGTATTCAGCTTCAGCGGCAGGTGCGACGTATCGCCCTGGAACATCCGGTTACCGACCTGTCGCTTCGGATACTGGATCAGGAGCCGCCGCTGGGCGCGCTCGACGAAGACGATGACGGCGATAACGGCCATTGCGATCAAGATGACAGCGAGAATCAGCGACGTCGAAAGCGCACCGGTGCGGCCGAGTTCGAGCGTACCGGCAAGCGCGCTCGGAAGACCGGCAGCGATGCCTGCAAAGATGATCAGCGAAATTCCGTTGCCGATGCCGCGCGAGGTGATCTGCTCGCCGAGCCACATCAGGAACATCGTGCCGCCGAGCAGAGTGATGACGGTGGAAATGCGGAAGAACAAGCCCGGATCGACCACGAGACCGCTGCCGCTTTCAAGGCCGACCGCGATGCCATAGGCCTGCAGTGCGCCGAGCAGTACGGTGCCGTAGCGGGTGTACTGGTTGATGATCTTGCGTCCCTGCTCGCCTTCCTTCTTCAGGTTTTCGAGCGCCGGCACGACCGAGGTCATCAACTGCACGATGATCGAAGCGGAGATATAGGGCATGATGCCGAGCGCGAAGATCGCCATGCGCTCGACGGCGCCCCCCGAAAACATGTTGAAGAGGCCGAGAATGCCGCCCGCCTGGCCGCGGAAGGCCTGGGCATAGGCTTCGGGATTGAGGCCCGGAAGCGGAATGTGCGTACCAAGACGATAGACGAGGAGAGCTGCCAGCGTGAACCACAGGCGCTTCTTGAGATCCTCGGCTTTGGCGAAGGTCGAAAAACTAAGATTGGAAGCCAATTGTTCCGCTGCAGACGCCATGCGATTCTCCGCGCTACCAATTCGGGCGCTTCGAGCGAGTGCCGGACCCGGAATCAGTATTCAAATTATTCACAATCGGGCTACGGACGGATTGCTGGCGCAACCTATGCCTCACCCTTGATTTCGTCGAAACCGGCATGCTGCGGGTGCAACGATGCAGATTCTTGTGAGGCCCACATATGGGAGCAAAATCGCCCGGTGTGAAGCCACCCCGGGCGACATATCATAAGATTATTATTCTGCCGCTGCGGCAGAAAGAAGCGTGATCGAAGCGCCGGCCTTTTCGATCTTCTCGACGGCGGGCTTGGAAGCGCCTGCGACCTCGAGCTTGATCTTTGCCTTCAGCTCGCCGTCGGCGAGAACACGAACGCCGTCCTTGGCGCGGCGGATCACACCGGCGGCCTTGAGGGCTGCGGCATCGACAGTCGCCTTGGCATCGAGCTTGCCGGCGTCGATCGCAGCCTGGATGCGTGCGAGAGAGACGACGACGAAGTCAGCCTTGAAGATGTTCGTGAAGCCGCGCTTCGGCAGACGGCGGTAGATTGGCATCTGACCACCTTCAAAACCGTTGATGGCGACACCCGAACGGGACTTCTGACCCTTCACACCGCGACCACCGGTCTTGCCCGAGCCCGAACCGATACCGCGGCCGAGGCGCTTGCGGCTGTGGGTCGAACCTTCGTTATCTCTGATTTCATTGAGTTTCATGATGATAACCTCCGTCTCACTTCTCGTCGACGACGCGAACGAGATGCTGGACAGCACGGATCATACCGCGAACGGAAGGCGTATCTTCCAGGGTGCGGGTCCGGTGCATCTTGTTGAGGCCGAGGCCGATCAGCGTCTGGCGCTGTACAGCCGGCCGGCGAATCGGGCTGCCGATCTGCTCGACGGTAACCGTCTTCGCTTCGGTCTTCTTGGTAGCCTTAGCCATGGATCAGACTCCTCTTATTCTTCAGAGGCGTTGCCGGAGGCAGCACGGCGAGCCTGGAGCGTAGCATACTTGATGCCGCGCTGAGCTGCGATGTCCTTCGGGTGAACCTGGTGCTTCAAAGCGTCGAAGGTTGCGCGAACCATGTTGTACGGGTTCGAGGAACCGGTCGACTTGGCGACAACGTCGTGAACGCCGAGCGTTTCGAAAACGGCGCGCATCGGACCGCCGGCAATGATACCGGTACCGACCTTGGCCGAGCGCAGCAGAACCTTGCCGGCGCCATGGCGTCCATGCACGTCGTGATGCAGAGTGCGGCCTTCACGCAGGGGAACGAAGATCAGCTCGCGCTTGGCGGCTTCCGTTGCCTTGCGGATCGCTTCCGGCACTTCGCGCGCCTTACCGTGACCGAAGCCTACGCGGCCCTTCTGGTCACCGACGACGACGAGAGCGGCGAAACCGAAACGGCGGCCACCCTTAACAACCTTGGCGACGCGGTTGATCGCGACAAGCTTGTCGACGAATTCGCTGTCGCGCTCTTCGCGGTTCTGGCGATCTTCGCGAGAACCCCTTCTTTCCTGTGCCATTGTCCTCTTCCTTTTTCTTTTCCGGGTGCAATCGGCAAACAAACGAGGACCGCATCGGTCTCCCTTGCGGAAGCGTTTGCGGTCCGGTGAAAATCCGGCCGCTGTCCAAAAGACGCGCGGCCGGAAATCTCTTTAGAAGGTCAGACCGCCTTCGCGGGCTGCTTCTGCAAGAGCCTTGATGCGGCCGTGATAGATGAAGGCGCCACGGTCAAATACGACCTCCTTGACGCCGGCCTTGGAGGCGCGCTCTGCAACGAGCTTGCCGACGAGGGCAGCTGCCGCGGTGTCGGCACCGGTCTTCAGAGAACCGCGCAGATCCTTATCGAGCGTGGAGGCAGCCGCAAGCGTCTTGCCAGCCACATCATCGATGATCTGTGCGTAGATGTTCTTCGAGGAGCGATGAACCGACAGGCGCGGACGGCCATTGGCCACCGACTTGAGTTGACGGCGCACGCGGTTGGCACGACGTGCAAGTGCTTCTTTCCTGCTAGCCATTTCGCGTGATCCTTACTTCTTCTTGCCTTCTTTGCGGACGATACGCTCGTCAGCATACTTCACGCCCTTGCCCTTGTAGGGCTCGGGACCACGGTATTCGCGGATTTCGGCGGCGACCTGACCGACCTGCTGCTTGTTGATGCCGGTGACGACGATTTCCGTCGGCTTCGGAACAGCAATCGAGATTCCGACCGGCGGCTCATAGACCACGTCGTGGCTGAAACCGAGAGCCAGCTGCAGGTTCTTTCCCTGCATGGATGCACGATAGCCAACGCCGTTGATTTCGAGCTTGCGCTCGTAACCGTCCTTGACGCCCTTGAAGATGTTCTCGATCATCGTGCGGGACATACCCCACTTTGCGCGAGCATCCTTGGTCTGGTTGAGCGGCGTGACCACGACCGCATTATCTTCGAGCTTTACGCCGACTTCGTCGTTTGCGACGAAGAACAGCTCGCCCTTCGGGCCCTTTGCAGTAACCTTCTGGCCATCGACCGTAGCCGTGATTCCAGCAGGTACCTGAACGGGCTTCTTACCGATACGAGACATGTTTAAATCCTGTCTGTTCGCAATGGAGATCCCTGCCCTGTCTTAGAAGACAGAGCAAAGAACCTCGCCACCAACGTTCTGTTCGCGAGCCTGGTGATCGGCCATCACGCCCTTCGGAGTCGAAAGGATGGTGATGCCGAGACCGTTCGCGACCTGCGGAATGGACTTGACCGAGACATAAACCCGGCGGCCCGGCTTCGACACACGGCCGATCTCGCGGATCACCGATGTGCCTTCGTAGTACTTCAGCTCAATGCTGAGTTCCGACTTGCCATTGCCGAAATCGACAACGGAATAGCCACGGATGTAGCCTTCGGACTGCAGGACATCGAGAACGCGTGCACGGAGCTTGGACGCAGGCGTCGAGACCGACGACTTGCGGCGGGAAGCGCCGTTGCGGATGCGAGTGAGCATATCGCCCAACGGATCAGTCATTGTCATCTAACCTGCTCCTTACCAGCTCGACTTGACGATGCCCGGCACCTTGCCGAGATTGCCCAGTTCACGCAGCGCGATACGCGACATGCGCAGTTTGCGGTAGTACGCGCGCGGGCGGCCCGATACTTCGCAACGGTTGCGAATGCGGGTCTTCGATCCATCGCGCGGCAGGGATGCCAGCTTGATCGAGGCCTTGAACCGCTCTTCGATCGGAAGAGACTGGTTCATGATGATCGCCTTCAGGGCTGCGCGCTTGGCAGCCTGATTTGCGACCGTAGTACGGCGGCGCTTGTTCTTTTCAACTGCGCTTGTCTTCGCCATGTCAGGTTCCTTTTCTACGCTCGTCGTTACGGTTACTGACGGAACGGGAAGTTGAACTCTGTCAGCAGAGCCCGTGCTTCGTCGTCCTTCGTTGCCGTCGTGCAAACGATGATGTCCATGCCCCACATTTGATCAACCTTGTCGTAGTTGATCTCAGGGAACACAATGTGCTCCTTGATGCCCATGGCGAAGTTGCCACGGCCGTCAAAGCTCTTCGGGTTCAGGCCGCGGAAGTCGCGAACGCGCGGAAGCGCGATGTTCACGAGACGGTCCAGGAACTCGTACATGCGGGCGCCGCGCAGGGTGACCTTGGCGCCGATCGGCATCTGCTCGCGGACCTTGAAGCCAGCGATGGAGTTGCGTGCACGGGTGATGACCGGCTTCTGGCCGGCGATCGCTGCCAGGTCGGCTGCGGCAATCGTCGGCTTCTTCGAATCAGCCGTTGCTTCGCCAACACCCATGTTGATTACGATCTTGTCGAGCCTCGGGATCTGCATCTCGTTGGCGTAGGAGAACCTCTCCTGCATCGCCTTGCGGATGCGCTCGACATATTCCTTCTTGAGCCGCGGCTCGTATTTTGCCTCAGCCATCGATCACATCTCCAGAACGCTTGGCCACACGGACCTTCTTGCCGTCAACGACCTTGAAACCAACGCGGGTCGGCTTGCCGTCCTTGTCGACGATTGCAATGTTGGACAGGTGAACCGAGGCTTCCTTGCTGATGATGCCGGCTTCCTGCGTCTGCGTCTGGCGCTGGTGGCGCTTGACGACGTTGACGCCACGCACGACCGCGCGATCTTCCTTCGGCAGAACCTGGAGGACTTCGCCGGTACGGCCCTTGTCCTTGCCTGCGAGCATGACGACCTTGTCGCCTTTACGAATCTTCTGCATCGTTCCCGCTCCTTACAGTACTTCGGGAGCCAGCGAGATGATCTTCATGTGGTTCTTGGCGCGAAGTTCGCGCGGAACCGGTCCGAAGATACGGGTGCCGATCGGCTCTTTCTTGTTGTCGATGAGGACTGCTGCATTCGTGTCGAAGCGGATGATGCTGCCATCCACGCGACGGATTTCCTTGGCGGTACGAACGACCACCGCCTTCATCACGTCACCCTTCTTCACGCGGCCGCGCGGGATCGCTTCCTTGATCGAAACGACGATGACGTCGCCGATCGAGGCATACTTGCGCTTCGAGCCGCCCAGCACCTTGATGCACATGACACGACGTGCGCCGGAATTATCCGCGACGTCGAGGTTTGTTTGCATCTGAATCATATCAGGTCGCCTTCTTGTTTTACCGGAATGGTTGGGCTTGCGCCCCCTACCCCGGCTCATGAAAATTGTCAGCCCGCCGAACCCGCCTCAAGGGCAGGTACAGACACGGCAATAGCTTGAATAGCGCGGGAAAAATCGTGCCAAGGTGGTTTCCCGACGGGACCTTCCATGCGCTCAAAGCAAAAGAACGCCCGGCATTCGAGCGTTCTGACGCTGCTTCATACAGAAATTTCGGCGAGACGCAAGGCCTCGCGCAAAATTCTGTTACTTGCCCTGGGCGGAAATGACCGTCCAGCGCTTGTCCTTGGAGATCGGTGCGCATTCCTCGATGGATACGGTATCGCCGATCTTGTACTGGTTGTTTTCGTCGTGGGCCTTGTACTTCTTGGAACGACGAACGGTCTTCTGAAGCAGCGGGTGAGCAAAACGGCGCTCAACGCGAACTACGACAGTCTTCTCGTTCTTGTCGCCAACGACAACGCCCTGCAGAATGCGCTTCGGCATGTTATTCTTCCTTTACGCCTTTGCTTCTGCCGCCTTCTGGCGGGCAATGGTTTTCACGCGGGCGATGTCCTTGCGGACCTCGTTGATGCGCGAGGACTTTTCGAGCTGGCCGGTTGCCTTCTGGAAGCGCAGGTTGAACTGCTCCTTCTTGAGGTTGGCGAGCTTGTCCTTGAGCTGATCGGCCGTGAGGCCGCGGACTTCTTCGGCTTTCATCTGCCTCTCCTTACTCTGCAATGCGCTGAACGAAGCGCGTCTTGACCGAGAGCTTGGCCGAGCCGAGACGAAGCGCCTCGCGGGCGATCTCTTCGGTGACGCCGTCGATCTCGAACATCATGCGGCCAGGCTTGACCTTGCATGCCCAATATTCGACGGAGCCCTTACCCTTACCCATGCGGACTTCAGTCGGCTTTGCGGTTACCGGAACGTCCGGGAACACGCGGATCCATACACGGCCGGCGCGCTTCATGTAGCGCGTGATCGCGCGGCGGGCCGCTTCGATTTCACGTGCGTTGACGCGGTTGGGCTCCTGAGCCTTCAGGCCGAATTCACCGAAGGCGAGGTCGGAACCACCCTTGGCGACGCCCTTGATGCGGCCCTTGAATTGCTTGCGGTACTTGGTACGCTTTGGCTGCAACATTTTCTTATTCTCCGAACTTATCTGCCACCAACGCTATCAAGCGTTGTCGCGGCGACGATCGCGATCACGGCTTGCCGGACCCTGAGCGTCACCCTCGAGTGCGCGGCGCTCGGAGGCCAGCGGATCGTGCTCAAGGATTTCGCCCTTGAAGATCCAGACCTTGATGCCGCAGATGCCGAATGCGGTTTCGGCTTCAGCCGTACCGTAGTCGATGTCCGCACGCAGGGTGTGCAGCGGAACGCGGCCCTCGCGGTACCATTCGGTACGAGCGATTTCCGCACCGCCGAGACGGCCTGCGCAGGTGATCCTGATGCCTTCGGCGCCAAGACGCATTGCAGACTGAACAGCGCGCTTCATGGCGCGGCGGAAAGCCACGCGGCGTTCCAGCTGCTGGGCAATCGACTGTGCGACAAGCGTCGCGTCGACTTCCGGCTTGCGCACTTCGACGATGTTGAGGTGCGTTTCGGAGTTCGTCATGTCCGACAGCTTCTTGCGGAGCTTGTCGATGTCTGCACCCTTCTTGCCGATGATCAGACCCGGGCGAGCCGAGTGGATCGTGACGCGGCACTTCTTGTGCGGACGCTCGATGACGACCTTTGCAATACCAGCCTGCTTCAGTTCGCTCATGACGAACTTGCGCATCTTCAGGTCTTCGTGCAGGAGCTGACCGTACTCGGCATTGTCCGCGAACCAGCGGCTATCCCAGGTGCGGTTGATGCCAAGACGGAAACCGATTGGATTGATTTTCTGACCCATTATGCGGCCTCCTCTTGTGCCTGCACTTCGCGCACGACGATCGTCAGGTGGGCGAACGGCTTCTCGATGCGAGATGCACGGCCGCGACCACGAGCGTGGAAGCGCTTCATGACGATCGACTTGCCGACATAGGCTTCTGCTACGACCAGCGAGTCGACGTCGAGATCGTGGTTGTTCTCGGCGTTGGCGATCGCAGATTCGAGCGTCTTCTTGACGGCGCCTGCGATGCGCTTGCGGGAGAACTCCAGCTCAGCGAGTGCGCGGTCAACCTTCTTGCCGCGGATGGCCGCAGCAACCAGGTTGAGCTTCTGTGGGCTGACGCGGAGCGTGCGGGCGACTGCTTGCGCCTCGTTGTCCTTCAGCCGGCGTTCGGCTTTTGCCTTGCCCATTGTTACTTCCTCTTTGCCTTCTTGTCCGCACCGTGACCGTAATAGGTCCGGGTCGGAGAGAATTCACCGAATTTGTGACCGACCATGTCTTCATTGACACTGACCGGAACATGCTTGCTGCCGTTGTAGACGCCGAAGGTGAGACCGACGAACTGCGGCAGGATCGTGGAGCGACGGCTCCAGATCTTGATTACTTCTGCACGTCCGCCTTCACGAACCTTCTCAGCCTTCTTGAGAAGATAGCCGTCAACGAACGGACCTTTCCATACTGAACGAGCCATTGGAGACTTCCTCTCTTACTTCTTACGCTGATGACGCGAGCGCATGATCATCTTGTCGGTCGACTTGTTCGACCGGGTACGCTTGCCCTTGGTCGGCTTGCCCCACGGGGTAACCGGATGACGGCCACCCGAGGTGCGGCCTTCACCACCGCCGTGCGGATGGTCGACAGGGTTCATGACGACGCCGCGGTTGTGCGGCTTCTTGCCACGCCAGCGCGAACGGCCGGCCTTGCCATCATTGATGTTGCCGTGGTCCGGGTTCGAAACGGCACCGATCGTCGCCAGGCAAGTGCCGTGCACGAGGCGCTGTTCGCCCGAGTTCAGGCGAAGGATCGCCATGCCCTGGTCGCGGCCGACGAGCTGTGCGTAACCGCCAGCCGAACGTGCGATCTGACCGCCCTTGCCCGGCTTCATTTCCACGTTGTGGATGATGGAGCCGACCGGGATGAACTGAAGCGGCATGGTGTTGCCCGGCTTCACGTCGACGGCCTTGTCCGAAGCGATGACCTTGTCGCCGGCAGCGAGGCGCTGCGGAGCGAGGATGTAGGCCTGTTCGCCGTCCGTGTAGGTTACGAGCGCGATATATGCCGTGCGGTTCGGGTCATATTCGATACGCTGGACCGTGCCCTCGACGTCAAACTTGCGGCGCTTGAAGTCGACGAGGCGATAGGTGCGCTTATGACCGCCGCCCTGGAAACGGACCGTGATGCGGCCGGCGTTGTTGCGGCCACCCTTGGAGGTCAGGCCTTCCGTCAGCACCTTGACCGGCTTGCCCTTCCACAGGCCAGAACGGTCAACGATGACGAGCTGGCGCTGGCTCGGGGTCGTAGGATTGAATGTTTTCAATGCCATTTTCTTATTCCTCAGAGACCGGTGGAGACGTCGATCGTCTGGCCCTCAGCCAGCGTCACGACAGCCTTCTTCACGTCCTTCTGCTTGCCGACAAAACCGCGGAAACGCTTGGTCTTGCCCTTGCGGAGCAGAGTGTTGACGGCCGTGACCTTGACGCCGAAGAGCGCCTCGACTGCAGCCTTGATTTCCGGCTTCGTGGCCGCCTTGGCGACGTTGAAAACAACCTGGTTGTTTTCCGATACCAGCGTGGACTTTTCGGTAATCGCCGGCGAGACGATCACATCGTAGTGGCGAAGATCGGTCACTTGAAACGCTCCTCTAGAGCTTCAACGGCAGCCTTGGAAAGCACGAGCTTGCCGCGGCGCACGATGTCATAAACGTTGATGCCCTGGATCGGCAGAACATCGATGTTCGGGATGTTCTTTGCTGCAAGCTTGAAGTTGCCGTCAAGCTCAGCGCCGCCGATGAAGAGCGCGTTGGTCAGGCCCAGCGTCTCAAAAACGGATGCGAGAGCCTTGGTCTTTGCTTCAGCAGCGACCAGATTATCGATGACGATGACGTCCTCGGACTTGAACTTGGCCGACAGAGCGTGGCGCAGGCCGAGAGCGCGAACCTTCTTGGGAAGGTCGTGCTCGTGGCTGCGGGCGACCGGGCCGTGAGCCTTACCACCACCGCGGAACTGCGGAGCGCGAGCCGAATGGTGACGAGCGCGGCCCGTACCCTTCTGCTTGTACATCTTGGCGCCGGTGCGCGAAACGTCCGCGCGGCCCTTTGCCTGGTGCGTGCCCTGCTGCTTCTTGGCAAGCTGCCAGCGGATCACGCGGGCAAGAATGTCTTCGCGGGGCTCGAGGCCGAAAATCGCGTCAGAGAGAGAAACCTTCCCTGCGTCTTTTCCCTCGAGGGTCTTGACGTTGAATTCCATTGGTCCGGCTCCTTACTTCGCTGCCGACTTGACGGCATCGCGCACGATGATCCAGGCACCCTTGGAACCGGGTACTGCACCCTTGATCAGGATCAGACCGCGATCTTCATCGGTCGAAACCACTTCCAGGTTCTGAGTCGTTACGCGCGTCTGGCCCATGTGACCAGCCATCTTCTTGTTCTTGAAAACCTTGCCTGGATCCTGGCGCGAGCCCGTCGAACCATGCGAACGGTGCGAAACGGACACACCGTGCGTGGCGCGCAGACCGCCGAAGCCGTGGCGCTTCATGGCGCCGGCAAAACCCTTACCGATGGTCGTACCCGTCACGTCGACGAGCTGACCTGCAGCGAAGTGACCAGCCTTGAGCTCGGTGCCGACCTCGAGCAGATTGTCTTCCGAAACGCGGAATTCTGCGAGCTTGGCCTTCGGCTCGACGTTGGCGACAGCAAAGTTGCCGCGCATCGCCTTGGACGTATTCTTAACCTTCGCCTGGCCAGCACCGAGCTGAACTGCGGTATAGCCATTCTTTTCTACAGTGCGCGTAGAAACGACCTGGCAGCCTTCCATACGCAATACCGTTACCGGGACATGCTCGCCGGCGTCGTTGTAGACGCGGGTCATTCCCACCTTCTGTGCAATCACACCTGAACGCATCGGTTCAATCCTTCCAAATCCGCTCGAGCTAGGCTCAGAGCTTGATCTCAACATCGACACCGGCGGCGAGATCGAGCTTCATCAGCGCGTCCACCGTCTGCGGGGTCGGGTCTACGATGTCGAGGAGGCGCTTATGCGTGCGCATCTCGAACTGCTCGCGGCTCTTCTTGTCGATGTGCGGGGACCGGTTGACCGTAAACTTCTCGATGCGGGTCGGAAGCGGAACGGGGCCCCGGACACTAGCTCCGGTGCGCTTCGCCGTCGACACAATCTCGCGCGTGGAAGCATCGAGAATTCGGTGATCGAACGCCTTCAGGCGAATGCGGATATTTTGGCCGTTCATTCGACGTTATCCTTGTGTTTGTTCTTCGCGTGCCAACAAAACGGCACGGGCTGTTCTTCTTTTCCTAAGGCGGACCACCGGTTTCAAAGATCGAATGGGACACCGAAACGATGTCCCTTTCCAGTCTCCAGGCCTTAAGGCCCACCTTATCTGTTCATTGCCTGCCTCGAAGCCGAAGCAGAAGCAAATCGCGCTCGCGCGCCATTTGCTACATTTTTATGTCATAAGCAAGCGGCCCTGGGGCCGCTTGCTTAAAAGATTACTCTACGATCGATGCGACGATACCGGCGCCGACGGTGCGGCCGCCTTCGCGGATGGCGAAGCGCAGCTTTTCTTCCATGGCGATCGGCACGATCAGCTCGACGTCAACCGTGACGTTGTCGCCCGGCATCACCATTTCCGTGCCTTCCGGCAGCGTCACGATGCCCGTCACGTCCGTCGTGCGGAAGTAGAACTGCGGACGGTAGTTGGTGAAGAACGGCGTATGACGGCCGCCTTCTTCCTTCGTCAGGATGTAGGCTTCAGCCTTGAACTTCTTGTGCGGCTTCACCGAACCCGGCTTGCACAGGATCTGGCCACGCTCGACGCCGTCGCGGTTCACGCCGCGGATCAGTGCGCCGATGTTGTCGCCGGCCTGGCCCTGGTCGAGCAGCTTGCGGAACATTTCAACGCCGGTCACCGTCGTCTTCGAGGTCGGGCGGATGCCGACGATCTCGACTTCTTCGCCAACCTTGACGATACCGCGCTCGACGCGGCCGGTCACGACCGTACCGCGGCCCGAGATCGAGAACACGTCTTCGATCGGCATCAGGAACGGCTGGTCGATCGGACGCTCAGGCGTCGGGATGTAGGCGTCGACCTGGGCCATCAGCTCGCGGATCGCGTCTTCGCCAATCTTCTTGTCGGAATCTTCAAGAGCAGCAAGCGCCGAACCCTTGACGACCGGGATGTCGTCGCCCGGGAAGTCGTAGGACGACAGCAGTTCGCGCACTTCCAGCTCGACGAGCTCGAGAAGCTCGGCGTCGTCGACCTGGTCGACCTTGTTCAGGAACACGACGATTGCAGGAACGCCGACCTGGCGGGCGAGCAGGATGTGTTCGCGGGTCTGCGGCATCGGGCCGTCGGCAGCCGAGCACACCAGGATCGCGCCGTCCATCTGTGCGGCACCGGTGATCATGTTCTTGACGTAGTCGGCGTGGCCGGGGCAGTCGACGTGCGCGTAGTGACGGTTGGCCGTCTCATACTCGACGTGCGCCGTCGAAATCGTGATGCCGCGCGCCTTTTCTTCCGGTGCAGCGTCGATCTGGTCATACGCCTTGAACTCGCCGAAGTACTTCGTGATCGCCGCCGTCAGAGACGTCTTGCCGTGGTCAACGTGGCCGATCGTGCCGATGTTAACGTGCGGCTTGTTGCGCTCAAACTTACTCTTTGCCATTT
>NZ_FMTM01000030.1 GCF_900099775.1 Rhizobium mongolense subsp. loessense
TCCTGAACGGTGCCGGCCATCCGGCCCATTTCGTGCCGTTCGGCATCGGAGCGAATGCCCGCAGGCAGGCCGACAGGGTGATTGCCCAGAGCGCCTCTGCATTGCGAGCGATTTGCGGTGCACGTGAATTCGAATTGTCGCCGACATGCGCGCCTGGAAATTTACGCCCTTTTCTGCGATCTAAATTGACGCCGCGTGGCGACATTCCGTTTCGTTTCAGCCAACGCGCATTGTGTCGCTCAATGGAGGTCGCATGAGCAAGCAACGCGTAGGGCGCTCCAATCTTTTTGTTGAGCCGCTCGGCCTCGGCGGCAACGTCTTTGGCTGGACCATTGACGAACAGACATCCTTTCGCGTGCTGGATGCCTTTGTAGCGGCAGGCTTTAACCTGATCGACACGGCCGATGTCTATTCCAACTGGGCCCCCGGAAATCCGGGTGGCGTCTCGGAAACGATCATCGGAAATTGGATGAGGTCGCGAGGCAATCGCGACGCGATCGTGCTTACCACGAAGGTCGGACATAAAAGCGACCCGGATCAACGCGGCCAGTCCCGTGACTATATCACCAATGCGGTCGAGGCATCTTTAAGGCGCCTTGGCACGGATTACATCGACCTTTACCTTGCGCATTGCGAGGATTCAGAAACGCATCTGGAGGAAACTCTCGACACCTATAGCGGTCTCGTGAGGGCAGGTAAGGTCCGCTCGATCGGCGCATCTCAGCACAGCCAACAGACATTGTCGCGTGCACAACAACTTAGCGCCGACCAGGGGTGGGCTCGCTTCGAGAACGTGCAGTCGCACTACAACCTCTACGACCGTAAGGATCACGAGAATGAGCTGGCGCCGTTCTGCCTGGCAAATGACGTCGGCGTCACGAGCTATTTCTCACTGGCCAGGGGATTTTTGTCCGGCAAATACCGTTCGCGCTCGGATTTTCGCAAAAGCCCGACACGCGGCTTCTTCATGAAATATTACTTGAATGACCGAGGCCTGCGGATTCTTGAAGCGCTTGACGACATCGCCGTTTCGCGTCAGCTGGCACCAGCAAGCGTGGCCATCGCATGGCTCATCACAAAGCCGGGCATAGTCGCCCCGATAGCAAGTGCTACGAACCTCGATCAGCTCGACGAAATCATTAATGGGGCAAGATTGTCACTGCATGCCGATGAACTCGCCAGGCTTGAAGTTGCAAGCACATATTAGCCTTAGTTCCGATTGGCCAACGAACGGAGCAGTCGATGCGGGGACGGCGATACTGTTGCCGCGACTACCAATCGGGAATGTGGGCTCATGACGGCTCCGTCCGCAGAAGAAGTAAAGATCTGGATCGCCTATCACGACCGGGTTTCCTCGCCAGAAGGGCTTGCGCACTGCAGGGACTTGCTGTCGGAGGAAGAAAGAAGTCGAGAAGAAGGGATTCGTTTGCCGTCGGACCGCCATGCCTATGTCGTAACCCGCGCCATGCAGCGGCTGCTGCTGTCGCGCTATTTGGCAACAGATCCGCGTGATCTTCGCTTTGTCAAGGGCGCTTTCGGGCGCCCCGCCCTTCGGGACATACCGGCCGAGCATGGTGGGATTGATTTCAACCTATCCCACGACGGCAACGTCACCGTTCTTGGGGTCGCCAGGCGAGTAATCGGGATCGATGTGACCGCGAGTGAGTGTCGGTCGTCGTTTCTGGACGTTGCGCGTCGCTTTTTCACCTGCAGTGAGGTCGAGGCGCTGGAAGCGCTACCGGCCGATGCAAGGGCTGATTACTTCCTGCAGCTTTGGACGCTTAAAGAAGCCTATGTGAAGGCGCTGGGCGGCGGCTTGTCGATCCCTTTCAACTCCTTTGGCTTTTCTCTCGAAGAGCCGGAAACGATAGCTTTTTTTAGAAATGGGGAGAAGAACGGCGGATCGCCCTTGTCCTTCTGGCAATTGCGTCCGGCCGCCGGCGTCCTGTTGGCGGTCTGCGCAAACACGGACGACGCCTCCGTGCCGGCCATCGTGGTATATGAATTTCAGCCCTTCGCGGAAGACCTGCCGATTGCATGTCAACCGGTCCGCACGTCTGTCTCCTACCCCTGATCAAACCAATGAGCGGCCTTCGGCATTGATCTTAATTCACGATCCGGTCGGTTCACAAACGTGTTCGAGGCCGCGTGAACCGCCGATGCATGCCTATTGTGTCTTTCTGAAGCCTGGCCGCTTTGCCGGCTGAGATTAAGAGGCCAGCTTCATATCCGCTGGCCGCTGCTTTTCCTCGTTGGGCTTCTGCTCTTTCTCTCGACGAGAACGCAAAGGCAAATCGATCGACCCTTGTCGCTGCTTGGCGTTACCAGTCTTGTCGTCGTCGCAATCAAACTTTTCACTTGGCATGGATCCTTTTTCCGCATCTTGGCCAGTCTGGATTGGCCATTGTCGCCGGTCTTTGTTGGATCATGCTGGAGTGCCGGCGCCTTGGCAACTGAGATCGCCTGCATTCGCGGGCGCCTGGAACGATCGATACCAATGCCGTTGCCGGAAGCAATCCAGGAGCATCAAACGGCTCCCCATGCGGAACAGGGAATGACGTCTCTCGGCACCGGAAGAAACAATCGGCCATCAACGCGTCCTATTTCACGATTTTGCCTTTCCCAAAACGTGTTTGAGGACGCATCGAGCTGGGATAGGTCCTAAGTTCGCTTCCGAGGAAACATCCGCGATCCGGCTCAACGCGGCTATGCGGGTCACTTTTCACGAGGGGTTAAGCTCTTGATTATAAACAATATCGTAGCAGGTTGCCCCAATAGTTGCCCCGTGCCGCTGGACGCGCTTGACGACAGTTACGGCCTCAATAAAGGCAGTGTCGCGGTCTACAATCGTTTCTATGGCCTTCAGCAGGTGGTCCGTTGCGAAGACGAACTTCCGCAGATGTTGAGCAGCGTTCTTACGCGAGCAATCGAACAGATCCCGCAGCCCTTGCGCGGTTCGGGGCAGCTCATCTACTGCAAGACCCAAACCCATAATACGTTCTGCGATGAGCGTTGGCTCTCTACGTTCGCGCGTGATCACGGTCTTTCATCGTGGGAGATTTATTCCTGGGCCATGACCAACTGCGCCTCTGCGCTCGCCGCCCTTCACTACGTCGCGACATCACAAGCCGGAGAACCGATCATCATCGTCACCGGAGAGAAAGCCTTTCATCCGGGAATTAGCAGGCTATCGGTCGGCCTATTATCGGAAGCCCCTGCCGCAGCAGTTTTGAATGTCAACGATTGCGGCTGGCGCATCCTCAAGACTCGCGTCAGACACCTTGGTCAATTTTACCAGAATCCCGAGAACATGGACGCTGCGCAAAAGAAGGAGTTTCAGGCCCTTTATGCAACGTCCTTGCAGTCGTTCATCAAAGAAAGTCTCTGCGCGTTCAAAGAGATCAGCAACGACACGTTCGTCATCATTCCGCACAATCTCAATATCCCCGTCACACGGTCTGCAATCCGCAACCTGGGCCACGAAGAGCGCGTGTTTTATGGCGATGTGAGCAACCAGGGGCACGCCTATTGCTCCGACGCCTTCATGAATTTGGATATGTTCGAGACTTCGGAGTCTAAACCGGCACACACCGGTCAGCAGGTTGTTCTTCTAACAGCCGGCATGGGCGTGACCTTTGCGAGCTGCCTGCTCGAACGGGTCGCCGCGGCAAGATGATCGAGCGGCCCTGCGCTACGTCCATCCATCCTTGGCGAGCGCCTGAGACTTGATGCATCACGCCGGTCGATCGGAAAAGGAAATGGGAGCATGGATATG
>NZ_FMTM01000019.1 GCF_900099775.1 Rhizobium mongolense subsp. loessense
CTCCACCTTGGCGGTGTTGATGACGGCGCCGATGCCGGTGGTCACGCCGCAGCCGATGTAGCAGATCTTGTCGAAGGGGGCGTCCGCATTGACCTTGGCAACGGCGATCTCGGGCAGCACCGTGTAATTGGCAAAGGTCGAGCAGCCCATGTAGTGATGGATCTTGTCCTTGCCGATCGAAAAGCGCCACGTGCCGTCCGGCATCAGGCCCTGGCCCTGGGTGGCGCGGATCGCCGTGCAGAGATTGGTCTTGCGCGACAGGCAGGACGGGCATTGACGGCATTCCGGCGTATAGAGCGGAATGACGTGGTCGCCCTTCTTGACCGAGGTCACACCCGCGCCGACATCGACGACAATGCCGGCACCCTCATGGCCGAGGATGGCCGGAAACAGCCCTTCCGGATCGGCGCCAGACAGGGTGAAATCGTCGGTGTGGCAGATGCCGGTCGCCTTGACCTCGACCAGAACTTCGCCGGCCCGCGGGCCCTCCAGCTGCACGGTCATGATTTCCAGCGGTTTTCCTGCCTGAACGGCAACGGCGGCGCGAACGTCCATCGTCTGATCTCCTCGTGATTTCCGGCGTAACCTTGGCATGCCGGGCGGCGGCGGCTCAAGCGAAAAGGAAGTGCGGCGACGACATTGTTGCAAAATCAGCTACTTGCGACAACCAGTTTGCTTAGAGCGTCAAAAGAGCTTTTCCGCCGAAAAAATAACTGCATAACCGTGAATGAGGATCGCAGCATGAAGGCCGAAGGTGACCAGCAGGCGCTCGCAGGCCTTCATCTCCACGAGCTTGTGGCGTGGCTTGAGGGATCCCGCGCCAATCATGCTGAGCAGGATGAAGACGGCGAGCGCCGCAGCCAGGATGCCGCTTGAAACGCCAACCTCCCAGCCGATGACGAGAATGTAGGCCGTAACGGCAAAGCTCGCTCCGATCAGCGAGCGGGGTGTTCTGAAGATCTGCCGCAAGACCTGACCACCGTCGAACCTTTGCATTGGCAGAAGATTGAGCAGGTTAAACGCGCCGAGGATGAGCAGGAAGATCAATAGCGGGCCGCGGAATTGCTCCGACAGCAGGCCATGTGCCACAATGTTATCCCCGGCGATCAGGATGGGCACGAAGAAGGCCGAGATGCCAGGCCCCATCAGCGCACAGGTGGCAACCTCGAAATGGCTCTTGTACGGTCTGCCGCCAATCGCGATGCCGCCGAGGAGCGGCACGAAGATCATGCGCACGGATTCATGTCCGAAAGTCCTGTAGGCGGCGAGATGCCCGAGCTCGTGCAGAGCGATGACGAGGGTAAGAAATGTCGAGATCATTAGCCCGGAAGTCGTCAGTCCGAAGAATGGCCAAAGCAATAACGTCGAGAGTACAGCCAGGCCGCATTGAAAGGTGGGATGCTCGAAATATCCCTGCGGAACCGATGCGCCGGTTTCCAGCCAACCTTCGAGCGCACGCAGCTCGCGGCGCAGCATGACATATCGGAAAAGAAGGAAGGCGAGGCCGCGGTAACGATCCGTCTGGGTAATTTCGATCTCGGCGCCGTCGGGCACGCGGCGAACGATCCTGCTTTCGTTGAAATCCCGCCAGAATGCCACATCAAGCGTGCTGTCGTCAGCGACGCGCGAACGAAAGCCGCGTCCGCCGGCGGCCGGCAATGGCTCCAAAGTCAGCAAGCGGCGCAGAGGCGCACCGTCGCGGTCCAAATGGCTATAGATCTGCTCGACGATGCCTGTGCGGTTCTTGAGTGGCTTGCTGCTGATGACGCAATGGTGCCAGTCGGCGTCGGTGCCGGCGGGATCGATCGCTCTCCACAGCTCCTCCGGCGGTCTCTGGAATGTTCGCGTCAGGCGAATGGTGCGCACGCCGAGTGGTATGCGCATGAGCAGCCAGAGCAGGCCAAGATTGATGAAAAGCAGCAGAGCGGCAGATTGCAGCGCCGTCATTCGTGTCTCCGAGGCCCCAGCCACAGGACGAAAACGCCGCATACTAGGCTGCAAGACCTTAACAAATGCGAAGTCGCGTCAGCGGTGGCGCACGCGGACCTGTGCCAATCCGGATCAGGCGAATTCCAGGATCACGGCATCGACGGCGAGGCTCTCGCCAGGCTTCGCATTGATCTTGCCGACGACCAGATCGCGTTCGGCGCGCAACACGTTTTCCATCTTCATAGCTTCCACCACGGCAAGCGTTTCGCCAGCCTTTACCTCCTGGCCTTCCGCGACGGCGATCGAAATCACCAGCCCCGGCATCGGGCAAAGCAGCAGCTTCGAGGTATCCGGCGGGAGCTTGACTGGCATCAGGCAATCGAGTTCGGCGTGGCGCGGCGTGAAGACCGTGGTGCGCACCGCAAGGCCCTGCCAATCGATGCGCATGCCGTTGAGAACCGGCCGAACCTGGGCCGTCACCGCCCGTCCGTCGATTGCCCCGTTCCAGACTGGCTCACCAGGTCGCCAATCGGTGACAACATGAAACTTTTCTCCCGCTGCTTCCATCTCCATGTCGAACGGGATGGTCACCAGTCCAACGGCAAGCCTCACCGGCATATAGTCCGTGCCGATCTTCACGACCCATTGCTCGCGAAGTTTACCGTCCGAAGCGCGCAATCGGTCGATATGGCGTTCGCGGCGATCGGCTTCGATCAGCGCTGTAGACAGCGCTACGGCCGCAAGCAGAGCCTCTTCCCGCTGATCGGGGGCCATCGGCGCAAAGCCGTCCGGATACTCCTCCGCAATGAAACCAGTCGAAAGTCTACCCTCGCGCCAGCGCGGATGCTTCATCAATGCCGAGAGGAAGGGCAGATTATGCGCGATTCCGTCAACCACGAAGCCGTCGAGTGCCCGGCCCATGGCCTCTATCGCTGCCGAACGGTCCGGCGCCCAGGCGCAAAGCTTTGCGATCATCGGATCGTAATACATCGAGATTTCGGCGCCCTCGAAGACGCCGGTATCGTTGCGGACGATCGTGCTACCGTGCCAGCCTTCCGCGGGCGGACGGTAACGCGTCAGGCGGCCGATCGACGGCAGGAAGTTGCGATAAGGATCTTCGGCGTAGAGGCGGCTTTCGATCGCCCAGCCATTCAGCTTTATGTCCTTCTGGCTGAAGGGAAGCGTTTCGCCCGCGGCAACCCGGATCATCTGCTCGACGAGGTCGATCCCGGTCACCAGTTCCGTCACCGGATGCTCGACCTGCAGCCGCGTGTTCATTTCGAGGAAATAGAAATTGCGGTCGCGGTCGACGATGAATTCTACCGTTCCTGCACTCTGATAATCGACGGCCTTCGCCAGTGCGACGGACTGCTTGCCCATCGCCTGTCTGGTCTTTTCGTCGAGGAAAGGCGAGGGGGCCTCCTCGACGACCTTTTGGTTCCGCCGCTGGATCGAGCATTCGCGCTCGCCAAGATAGACGGTATTGCCGTGCGCATCGGCCAGCACCTGGATCTCGATATGGCGCGGATCGACAATGTATTTCTCGATGAAGACGCGATCGTCGCCGAAAGAACTCCTTGCCTCCGAGCGGGCACGGTCGAAACCGTCGCGGACTTCCGCCTGGTTCCACGCGATACGCATGCCCTTGCCGCCGCCGCCAGCCGAAGCCTTGATCATCACGGGATAGCCGATCTGACTGGCAATCTTCTCGGCATGCGCTGCATCCTCGATGACGCCGAGATAGCCCGGCACCGTTGAAACCTTGGCGGCATTGGCGAACTTCTTCGATTCGATCTTGTCGCCCATCGCCCTGATGGCCTTCGGTTTCGGCCCGATGAAGACGATGCCTTCCCGTTCCAGGGCCTCGCAAAAGGAGGCCCGTTCGGAAAGGAAGCCATAGCCGGGGTGAAGAGCTTCCGCGCCGGTCTCCTTGCAGACGGCGATGATCTTTTCGGCGACGAGATAGCTCTCGGCTGCCGCCGCCGGGCCAATATGCACTGCCTCATCAGCCATCTCGACGTGAAGGGCATCGCGGTCTGCGTCCGAATAGACCGCGACCGTTGCAATACCCATGCGGCGCGCAGTCTTGATCACGCGGCAAGCGATCTCGCCGCGGTTCGCGATCAGGATTTTCTTGAACATGCAGACTCCACCCGAAAAATGCGTCCAGAAGTTCTACGCACAAACGCCGGGGCGCACAATCGTGCGAAATCTGACGGTGGGGAAGGGACCTGTCCTAACGCAAGTCACGCAACGGCTTGTTCGTCGTCCACGATCCGCAGCCAGCGGCTGGTGCGCGGTTCGACGTAATCGCGAAGCTGGAGCGCCTGCAGGATTTCAGCCCAGCGGGGATGATTGGCGGAAGGCAGCGTTTCCGCTTCGATCCGGCACAAGACGCTGTGGGTGAGATGCGAAACCGGAATCACGCCGCCCTCGCTGATGTTCCTCAGCACGCGCATCACGAAATCGATGTCCTGGCGGGCGATGCCCTTGCGGTTCACTGCACGCGACAGCTTGTAGCCGCCGACATCGTCGGTAATCGCAAGGCGCAGCTGATCGAGCGCAAAGGCGCGCAGCTCGTCCGGCACATGGGAGGAAATCTCCATGATGTGCAGTACGAGTTCCAGTTCGAGCGCCGAATTGATGACGCCGTCGGTCGCAAACATGCGCATGATCCAGGCGACATTAATCTCGTCCAGCGAGCCCTGCGGATAGCTGTAGTTGACAATGAAACCGGCGAGTTCTTCCACGAAGAACGCGCTCCATTCCGGGCATTTTTCAGGACAGGAATTATTCAGCGCCAGCATTACAACGACGTCGTCGGCCCTCCGGACGCCGTGCGGAAAGCTGTGCTTGCGCAAGAGGCTGATATCGTCGGCGGCCAGCCGATGCTTTCCCGCGATCACACATGCCGGAAAAGCGAGTCGGAATTCGCTCATCTTTCATCTCCAGACTTCTTCATGAAGCCGGAAATGATTTTAGCCCAGCGGAATTGAAGAACCCTCAACGACAAGGGTTAATCGACTACGCAGGTGTTTCCGATGATTTTAGCGATCTTGACTGAACGCGTTCGCGCCAGATGATGAAGAGGCCGGACGCGACGATGATGAAAATGCCGATCCATTTGGAAAAATTGGGAAAATCGTTGAACAGCGCGTATCCGAGCACGGTCGCCGAAATGATCTCGAAATATTGGAACGGGGCAAGCAGCGACAGCGGCGCAAGGCGGAATGCCCTGACGACCAGCATATGCGCATAACCGGAGATGGTGCCGAGGACGAGCAGCAGGGCGAGGCCCAATATCGACGAGGGAAGCGACATTTCGAAATCGGGCATTGCCAGCGCATCTCCGCCCAGGAGCGCAGCCCCCATGAAGAGGGTTCCACCGATTCCGGCCAAGGTCTGCATCGTTAACGGCGAATCGGCTTCACCAATTGCCCGGTTGAGGAAGAGATAGAGAGAGAAAAGGAAGGCACAAACCACTGGCAGCAGCGCCTTCAGGCCGAAGATTTCGTAGCTCGGCTGGATGACGATCATCGCGCCTGCGAAGCCGACGACGATCGCCGCCCACCGCCGCCAACCGACCTTGTCGCCGAGGAAGAGGGCCGAAAGAGCCGTCAGCATGAATGGTTCCACGAAATAGATCGCGAAGACATCCGCGAGCGGCATGTATTTGACCGCGACGAAGAAGAGCAGGCTGGCTGCGCCATGCAAGACGCCCCGCAGCAGGTTCATCCATGGCCGCTTTGCCGAAAGCGCCTTCCAGCGGAAGACGGCAAGCAGGATAGGAAGCGTGCAGGCTACCTGAACGAAGAAGCGATAGAATGTCACCTGCCCCGGTGACATCGCCTCGAAGGTCGCCATGTATTTGGCGATCGCGTCCATGGCGGGCAGAACGACCATGGCGCCGGCCATGATGAGCATGCCTTGAAGCGGATTTTGCGGAGATTGTTCTTGGGACATGGTGCAGGCTTTCGGGAACGAAGCCATCAACCACAGGAATGCATGGCGATCAATATCGCCTAGCGCTCGCCCACCGTTTTGCCGAAGACCGATTCGAAGGCTTCCCGCAGGCGGATATCCACATCCGCCATCATTACCGGCAGGCCGAGATCGACAAGGCTGGTCACGCCGTAGGCAGAAATCCCGCAGGGTACGATACCGGTAAAATGGTCGAGGTCGGGATCGACATTGAGCGACAAGCCATGAAACGTCACCCATCTGCGGAGCCTGATGCCGAGCGCAGCAATCTTGTCCTCGCTCATGCTGCCGTCGGGAAGAAGCGGTTTCTCCGGCCGTCTCACCCAGACGCCGACGCGGTCCTCGCGCCGCTCGCCGCGTATATTCATCGAACCGAGCGTAAGGATCACCACTTCTTCAAGCGCCGCGACAAAGGCGCGTACATCCTGCCGCCGGCGTTTGAGATCAAGCATCACATAGGCAACGCGCTGGCCGGGGCCATGATAAGTGTATTCGCCGCCGCGGCCGGTCGCAAAAACCGGAAAGCGGTCCGGCTGCACAAGGTCCTTCGCATTGGCGCTGGTGCCTGCCGTATAGAGGGGCGGATGCTCGACGAGCCAGACAAGCTCGTCGCCGCCCTCGGCGATCACGGCCACCTCGCGCTCCATCGTCTCGACGGCTTCGCTATAAGCAATGAGACGATCGGCGATGCGCCAACGAACCGGCTTTGAGCCTTCAAGCGGAAACATCGACAATTGCAGATCGGTGCGCAGCATAGACTTCCTTTGCCGCACGGCGATCATAGGCGGCAGATCGCCTATATGGCCCCGTTTGACGGGCAATTCAAATGCTGTGATTTTGTTTTGCAAAAATCTGCCATATCGCCCTTGTGCACCCCAAATGCTTTTGCTACATGCTGCCCCGCCGACGCAAATCGGCACCTACCACGATGCGGTCGTGGCGGAATTGGTAGACGCGCAGCGTTGAGGTCGCTGTGGGGCAACCCGTGGAAGTTCGAGTCTTCTCGACCGCACCATTCTCTTCCAGAGAATTTTTTAGAACGTCCCCTCTCGCGGGCGACCCGAGAAATGGGCCGGTTTCCGGTCCCTTTTTTCGATTGGCCTTGATTCTCAGGGACTTCAATCCTCGTCCGATAGATGCGAATCAACACCGATCGTTTCCAGCCGGTTGCGGATATGGTGGACGCCATCGACTGAAAGGGCACCAAGTTCGACCTTCCGGGCCATTCCGATGGTCTCGACCGCGCCTTCCAGCGTTACCGTATGGCCGTCGGCATGAACATCGATGCTGTCGAGGTTCAGATCGGGGATGTTTTCCAGGTTCTCAGTCACGCGCGCTTCGAGGTCATCGCTTTCGTCGCGATTGATCGTATCGGCCCTGAGCGAATCCTTGAGCCGGTTTTCATTTCCGTCTTCGTCCGTGCCGTCGACGCGAAAGCCGCTGTTAGGATCGCGGTCGAAGTTTGCGGGCGTTTCGCCATAGGGACGATTTTTCGGTTCAGGCGATCGCGCACCTGCTTCGTCGGAGTAGGGCCAGCCATCGTCAAGATTGCGTTCTTCGTAATCGCGATAATCGTCTTCGCGCGAAAATGTGGTCTTGTCGTTCTTCTTTGGCATCGTCATTCTCCCTCAGGTGTTACCTTGATCGAAGAACGCCCGGGGTCCGGAATGGTTCGCCAAAGTTTCCTGAATCACAGCGTCGCTTTTTCCCATTTCCGGATCAGGCGGTCGCGCTTCAGCTTCGACACGCGCTGAAGCCAGAAAATTCCGTCAAGCTGGTCGACTTCGTGCTGAATGCAAATTGCCAGGAAACCATCGGCATGCTCTTCATGCTGGACACCGTTGATGTCCTGGTAGCGGAAACGGACTGCGCGGGGTCTCGTCACCTCGTCGCTCACGCCCGGCATCGACACGCTTCCTTCCGTCTGGCGCACGAGTTCATCCGAAACCGAAATGATATCAGGATTGATCAAGATCCGAACCCCGTCCGCCTTGTTGAGCTCAATCACGACCACCCGCAGGAAGACGCCGACATGGGCGGCCGTGATGCCGACGCCGGGTGCGACGCGCATCGTCTCCAAGAGATCGTCAGCAAGCTGACGCAGTGCCGAATCGAAGACCCTCACCGGTTCGCAGACTGTCTTCAGGCCGGTATGCGGATAGCGAAGAATGGGGCGAATGGCCATCGGCGGCGGTCCTTTTTTGCTGGCGCGGAAACTATCGGCAAGTCGGCGCATTGTCATCTGCGCGACGCTTTGGCGCTAGACGGCACCGAGCATTTCGGTTAGCAGGAGCTGGAATTCGGGCGGGCCGAGAGGGCAGGCGGAATTCGTTTATCCGCTTGTTGACAATGCTTTTTCAGCCGCCATTCTCGAATGCGGCGCGACAGTCATTAATCTTGGAATGCGAGGACGGCAGATGACGGAAACCGGAGATGACGACCGCATCCGCAGACGTCCGGACGACGAAGGAGCCGACATCTACGACGAGGACGGCAATGTCCGCAGCGACTTTCTGGCGCTTGTCGGCGCTGCCATCGCTGACCGCGATACGATTTTTCTCCGGCAGAACGTTGCGCGCCTTCACGAGTCCGAAATAGGCGACCTGCTGGAATCGATTCAGCCGGATCAGCGCCTGGCGCTCGTCCGCCTCCTCGGCGACGATTTCGACATGACGGCGCTGACGGAGGTCGATGAAACGATTCGCCGCGAAATTGTCGACCAGATACCGAACGAGCAGATTGCCGCTGCAATCGGCGACCTCGATTCGGACGACGCTGTTTACATTCTTGAGGACCTCGACCAGGAAGACCGGGAAGAAATTCTGGCGCAGCTGCCGTTCACCGAGCGGGTGCGCCTGCGCAGGGCACTGGATTACCCGGAAAGCTCTGCCGGCCGCCGCATGCAGACGGAATTCGTGGCGGTGCCGCCCTTCTGGACCGTCGGTCAGACGATCGACTACATGCGCGAAGAGGAGGACCTGCCTTATTCCTTCACGCAGATCTTCGTTATAGACCCCACCTTCAAGCTGCTCGGCGCCGTCGATCTCGACCAGATTCTCCGCACTAAGCGGCAGACAAAAATCGAAGCGATCATGCGCGAGACGACTCATCCGATTCCAGCCGAGATGGACCAGGAAGAAGCGGCGCAGCTCTTTGAGCAATACGACCTTCTCTCAGCCGCCGTCGTGGACGAGAACGACCGTCTTGTCGGTGTTCTTACCATCGACGATGTAGTCGACGTCATTCACGAGGAAGCGGATGAGGACATCAAACGCCTCGGCGGCGTCGGTGACGAAGAGCTGTCCGACAATGTCATCTCGACCGTCCGCTCGCGCTTCCTCTGGCTGATGATCAATCTCGGCACGGCGATGCTTTCGGCCAGTGTCATCGGGCTCTTCGACGCATCGATCGAGAAGATGATCGCGCTTGCCGTACTGATGCCAATCGTGGCCTCCATGGGAGGCAATGCCGGTACGCAGACGATGACCGTGACCGTGCGCGCACTCGCGACCCGCGACCTCGACATATACAATGCCGGCCGCATCATCCGCAGGGAGGCGGGCGTCGGCGTCCTGAACGGCATCGTCTTTGCCAGCATCATGGGTACGATTGCCGGCACGTGGTTCCACGACTACCAGCTTGGTATGGTCATCGGCGCCGCCATGATCATCAACCTGGTGGCTGCGGCGCTGGCAGGCATTCTTTTGCCGCTTCTTCTGGATAAGGTCGGCGCGGACCCGGCTATCGCGTCGTCCGTTTTCGTAACCACCGTCACTGACTGCACCGGCTTCTTCGCTTTCCTCGGTATAGCCACCTGGTGGTTCGGCATCTGAGCCGGATTTGCCTAAATTGACTATTACGTAAAAGTCAATATTATGGGCACAAGAGTGGGAAGCCAATGCCAGTGAACAAGTACTATAGCATAACGGAGCTGACGCGCGAATTCGGAGTGTCGACGCGCACGCTTCGCTTCTACGAAGACGAGGGCCTGATCCATCCGGAACGCCGCGGGCGAACGCGCCTCTTCCGTCCGGCCGACCGGCGCCTGATCCAGGAAATCCTGCGCGGCCGCCGCATCGGCTTCACGATCGCGGAGATTCGCGAGATCATTCAGGTCTACAAGGATCCGCCGGGGGAACTCGGCCAGCTCAAGCTTTTGATGAAACGTGTTGACGAAAAGCGGGAAGACCTGCGCAAGAAGCGCAAGGACATCGACGACACGCTGACGGAGCTCGACAATATCGAAGAGGCCTGTCTCGGCCGTCTCGCTGAAATCGGCGTGGGCACCTGAGCGTCAGATCCAGCGTCTGGTTCTTCTGCAATAGCTTTCGAAATCGCAGCCGAAGCGGGCCTGCAGGTGTCTTTCCTCGCGCCGGATCGCAACGAAGGTGGTGACGATCGCCGCGAAGACGGCTGCGACGTAGAACCAGCTATTTGCCGTCATGAGGGCGAAGGCGATCGTTGCAATCGTGTAGCCGAGATAGATCGGATTGCGCGTGTAGCGAAAGGGACCGCGGGTGACGAGATGGGTTGTTGCGCGATGCGGCAAGATCGTCGTCCCGCTCTCCAGCAGGGTCTTGATCGCCCATATATCGAGCGAGACGGCCGCGACGGTGAGCGCTGCGCCTAAGATCCAGGCAAAGGCGGTATGCATTCGGGGTATCGGAAGCCCGGCGATTTCGCCGAGCAGGAAAGCGCAGACAAAAGCGAGGCCGTATAGAACCGGCGGCCATGGAAATTTCAGCGGCTTCGAACGATAGGCATTCATCGAACTACCTTCATTGCGCTTCGGTGCTGCACTCCAATGCGATACGCTGGACCCTTTCATCCTTATCCGCCTGGATTGCGCCAGACTGGAGTGGCGTGAACAGGTTTTCACTCTGCAATCTTTCGAGCGTGCACTGGCAGAAGCTGCGGCAAAGCGCTTCGCCTTCCTGGACGACGCAGGAGGATTGGCATTGCTGCAAGTAGGTCTGCACGGGATCAGGCTTTGCGGGCGGAACGACGATTGAAAGCGCATAGGCGATCGAAATCAGGATCGGCTGGTGGATCAGGTAAATCGCGAGGCTGTGACGGCCAGCTTTTGCGAGCAGAGTGGTGCCGGTGCCAAATTTTGCGAGCCATTCCGCCCAGCCCTGCTTCAGCGCAATGCTCGATGCGCCCATGCCGAAGAGAAATGGCCCTATCCAGGGTAGAACCGGCACATAATCGTTCGACCGCGGAACCGTCTGCGAAAGGCCCACCCACCAAAGCCATGGCGTGTCGAAGAATGAAGAGCGCAGATAGAGCGGGGCGATGACGGCCGCAATGCCGGCGCCGATCGTGATAATCCCGGGCATGCGCAGGAAGAGGAGGCCGATGACGGTTGCAGCTGCGATACTGTGCAGAATACCGAAAAATATCGCGCCCTGCGGCATCGCGATCGCCGTCGCGGCCGTGATAAGAGCCGCGGCTGAAACGATGATGCCAAGCCGCCGGAGATAGGCCTGGCGCCTGATGCTTGGCGTGCAGGCAAGCACCAAGCTGACGCCGGCGAGGAAGAGGAATGTCGAGGCGATCGCGCGGGCATAGATCTTCAGCCACCCAGCCTCCGCTGTCCCGCGCGCCAGATAGCCCATGAACTCCATATCCCACGTGAAGTGGTAGGTCGCCATGGCAATCAGGGCCGCGCCGCGCGCCGTGTCGAGCAGGCCGATGCGCGGCGGCCGGGCGGGCGCACCGTTTTCGTTCGCCGAAATAGCCATCATAATCCCCCGGGCAAATCACTTCCGCCATCTGGCGGCATATCGCGGCGAATAGCAGAAAGGTGGAGAATTGATGGCGGGTTGGCATCCATGATCGCCAGCCGGGCCTCCGAGAAGAACTGCCTGCGCGTGAGCACCACGACGATGATCGCCGTCGTCGCCATGAAAACGTAAGCGTTCACGAACCACCCGAGATAACCGATCGACAGGAAGATCGCGCGAAGGCCTTCATTGAAATGTCCGCCGGCAATCACATTCATGCGGATGACCCGTTCGGCGGCGCGCTCGGCGGCGATGACATCGGTCTCGCTGTCGCGCACCATTGGGATCGAGCCGAAGAGGATGCTGCAGTAGTTGAAGAGCCTGTAAGACCAGCCGAACTTGAAGAAGGCGTATGCAAAGAGGGCCGTCAGCCCGCCGACCTTGAGTTCGAAGCTCGCGGTGCCGCTGCTGAATACATAGGGCAGATCGGCGAAGATGGATTTTACCTTGTCCGTCGCGCCAAGCAGTGCAAAGCAGCTGCCGATCGCGAACATTGAAGTCGATGCAAAAAAGGCCGTGCCGTTCTGGAGCCCGGCCATGATCTGCGTGTCGATCATCTTCAGGTCGCGGCGCAGCGAATTGTAGATCCATTCGCGTCGCCGCTCGGTCATGGCATGGGTGAGGCTCGTGCGGCCGAAGAATGTCCTGCCGCGCAGCAGCCAGGCATAGCCGAGCCAGAGAATGGCGAAGAAAGCCAGTGCGATATAATCCGCAACCGTCAGCATCAATGTTACAATCCTGCATTCGACGCCGCCACTCTACAGATGCAATTGCATGCTGCAATGATTGGCAAGACGCGCCCTTCGTTTTAGTGTCGCGCCAATTAAACGCGATGTCGGTTCGTCGCGAGTGCCGGAATAGCCTTTTGGATAGTCTGGCGGAAGATTTTCACAGGAAGCAGGCATGTTCCTTTCGGTATTCGACGTTTTCAAGATCGGTATCGGCCCATCGAGCTCGCATACGATGGGTCCGATGTCGGCTGCCAACCGCTTCCTCGACCTGATCCTTTCGAGCGAATGGCCACGTCCGTCCTCTGGCGTTCAGGTTGCCGCGATCAAGGTCAGCCTGCACGGCTCGCTTGCGCATACCGGTATCGGGCACGGGACGGGCAGGGCGGTCATTCTCGGCCTGATGGGCGAGAAGCCCGACAGCGTCGATCCGGACAAGATGGACGGCATCATCGACCAGGTAGAGCGCTCCGGCCGCATCACGCCGCCCGGCCACCCGGGTTATTCTTTCATGCCGAAGAACGATCTGGTCTTCGACAAGAAGCAACCCTTGCCGGGCCATGCAAACGGCATGTCCTTCTGCGCCTATGACCGGGACGAACGCCTGCTCCTGAAACGCGTCTACTATTCCGTCGGCGGCGGTTTCGTCGTCACCGATACCGAGCTCGAGCAGATGCGCGCCAAGAAGAAAGCCGTCGCGGGTGCGACCAAGGTTCCCTATCCCTTCGCCACCGCCAAGCAGATGCTGGAAATGGCGGAGCGCTCCGGCCTCAGCATCGCGCAGATGAAGCGCGCCAACGAGGAGAGCCAGCGCAGCCGTGAGGAGCTCGACCAAGGTCTCGACCGTATCTGGGAAGCCATGCGCTCCTGTATTGAGCGCGGTCTCAAGGTCGACGGCATCATGCCGGGCGGTTTGAATGTCCGGCGCCGTGCGAGGAAGATCCATGACAAGCTGCAGGAGGAGTGGAGGAGCAACCGCATCAATCCGCTGCTCGCCAACGACTGGCTGAGTGTCTATGCCATGGCCGTCAACGAGGAGAATGCGGCCGGTGGCCGCGTGGTAACCGCGCCCACGAACGGTGCAGCGGGAGTTATTCCCGCAACGATCCGCTATTACGAACATTTCCACGAGGATTGGGATCAGAACGGCATCCGCGACTATCTCCTGACTGCGGCTGCCGTCGGCGGCATCATTAAGCACAATGCCTCGATTTCCGGCGCCGAAGTGGGCTGTCAGGGCGAGGTCGGTTCTGCGGCTGCGATGGCGGCCGCGGGACTTGCGGCGGTGATGGGTGGCACGCCCGCCCAGATCGAGAATGCGGCGGAAATCGCGCTGGAGCACCATCTCGGCATGACCTGCGACCCGGTGGCCGGTCTCGTCCAGGTGCCGTGCATCGAACGCAATGCACTCGGTGCCGTCAAGGCCGTTACAGCCGCCTCGCTTGCTGTCAAAGGCGACGGCCAGCATTTCGTGCCGCTTGACGCGTGCATCGAGACGATGCGCCAGACGGGCCACGACATGAACGAGAAATACAAGGAAACTTCGACCGGGGGTCTCGCTGTCAACGTCGTCGAATGCTGAGCCTGTGGACTTGCGACCGGTAGTCGCTTGACGCTGCCGGTCAAAAGGATTTCAACGACGGCATGGCATTGCACCTGATCAAATTATGCGTCGGCGCAGACTCGATCGACGATTTGCGCGAATGGGTGGCGGAGCGTTCGCTGCGGGCGATTGCGGCTGGCCTCGAGCCGCATTCCGTTCACACGACGCGCATGGTTCCAAAACGCGTGGATGAGCTGCTTGACGGCGGCTCACTCTATTGGGTCATCAAGGGGCAGGTGCAAGCGCGCCAGAAGCTCTTGGACATCCAGACCTTCACGGACAGCGAAGGGATCGGCAGGTGCCACCTGGTTCTTGGCCCGGAAGTGATCGAAACTGCCGTGCAGCCGAAGCGCGCCTTCCAGGGCTGGCGCTATTATCCGGAAGAAGACGTGCCGCGGGATATCACGACGCTCGGGGAGGGTGTTGCCGAGATGCCCGCGGATTTGCGCCGCGAGCTGTCGGAGCTTGGATTGCTGTAACCTCAGCGCAGCCGCAGCATGACCGGCGATTTGCCGTCCGGGCAGGTGACGTGCAAATGGATGCTGGCTTCCGGCTGCGAGTAGCGCCAGGCGCGCGCGCCGTGGCAGAGCAGCAAGTTGATCAGATCCTTGGTCTTCGCCGATTTTGCTCTCGGCCGGTGCAGGCCGATCTCAGCAAGCCGCAGCGCTGCCTCGTGCAGCGGATGAAGGCCGAACCGCGCCGGCTTGCCTGAACTGCGGGGCGGAAAACCCGTTACATTTCCATTGGTCGCCATAATCATCCCCGTACGCATTACAAATCGAGGTTATGAACTGTAGCCGGCGCCGCGAACACCGATTCCGGCCGTGAACGGCGCCGTCAGGAATGCTGGCGGCACCGTATCTCTCATTGGGCTGCGGCCCAGCACTTGACGCCTGCGCGCTTGAGCGCCTTGCAGGCATTTACGGCTTCGCGCTGGTCCTCGAAGCCGCCGAAGCGGGCGCGATAGACCTGATCGCCGCCGTTTGCATAGGCGACTGCGAAGGGCTTTGCCGAGCTCAGGGCCTTGCCGCCCTTGCTCTTTGCATTCTCCAGCAGATCCATCGCCATTTCGCGGCTCGACGACACGCCGATCTGAACGACCCAGCCACTAGGCCCCTGGTCGGCAACCGCCGCCGGTTTCGCGGCAGCGGCGGCGGGACCGACCGAAGCGGTCGTGAGAGCATCGACTGGATTGCCGGCCGGCTCTTCCGGCGGCATGTAGGCAGGGGCCGGAGAGGGGACAGCAACGGAGGCTTGCTTGAAGCTCTTGATCTTCACCTTGGTCGGAGCCGGAATCTCGGTCTTCTGTTCGGTAACGAGCGGGTTTTCGGATTTCGCAGCAGGAGCGTCGGTATAGGCGACGGCAGCGGATGCTACCTCATAGCGCGCATCCGGCGTCGGGCCTTTGCGCGGCAGGTCGACATCGGTGGCCGCGACAGGAATTTCACCTTCAGAAGCAACAGGTGACGGAACCGGTGTGGGTGCCGTCTGCGCAATCAGGTTGGAGCCGCCGCGCGTGGAAGCCTTCGGAAGATAGGTCGCAATCAGCTTACGCATCTGTCCATCGCGGGCAGGCGTGGAGGTGCCCCCCATGACGACACCGACGATCGACTTGCCGTCGGCCTGCACTGAGCTCACCAGATTGAAACCGGCAGCCCGGGTATAGCCGGTCTTGATGCCGTCGACGCCGCGCACCGAACCGACAAGGCGGTTGTGGCTGCGGATGACGCGGTTGCCGAACTTGAAGCTGCGCGTGGAGAAATAGCTGTAATACTGCGGAAAATGCTGGCGAAGTGCGATACCGAGGCGGGCCTGATCGCGTGCCGTGGTCATCTGTGCCGTGTTCGGCAGGCCGTTGGCATTGCGATAGGTAGTACGCGTCATGCCGAGCGCATGCGCCTTGACGGTCATCGCCTGAGCGAACCGGCTTTCGCTGCCGGCAAGTAATTCGCCAAGCGCCGTTGCCGCGTCATTGGCGGAGAGTGTCACAAGGCCAAGGATGCCTTGTTCGACGCTGATCGAACTGCCGGCCTTGACGCCTAGCTTGGTCGGAGCCTGAGATGAAGCGTAAGCCGAGAAGGGGACACGCGTGTCGAGACGGATGCGGCCCTGCTCAAGGGCCTCGAAGACCATATAGAGCGTCATCATCTTCGTCAGCGACGCCGGATATTGGAGGCGATCGGCGTTCTCGCTGTATAGAACGTTGCCGGACTTCGCATCGACGACAATGCCCGCGTATTTCGAATTTGCGGCTTCTGCTTCGGCTGTGGCCGACTCAACGAGGAAAGCCGTTGTTGCGATCGCGATCGCCGCTAACATCTTCACCAGGAAATTGCCGGATCGTGGCGATAATACGAAGGATATTGACCTTGACACTATTTCACTCTTCGCTTGCATTTCAAATATCGGCCTACACACGTCCTCGTTGTCTCGGCCATTGTCTTTTGAATCTAACCGAGCGGGGTTACCAATCCGTTTATGATTAATCGTTTGCTTCGCCGTACAGATGCATTTTAGCGGGGTGTTGCGGAACGGGTCACAAGACGGGCCTCCACAAATCTGCGAATAGCGGCATCAATATGGTCCCACTCCTGCAAATGGCGGCTTGAGAAGCGGTAGAGGACGCTAAGGTCTTTGCCGACCTTGATGTCGCGCTGGCAATCCCCGCTTGTTGGACCAGCCTCCGGGGAGGGCAGGATGCAGCGAACGGCGTATGTGGCCTCATTGGCGCGCGGTGCCGTCAGCAGAACCTCGCCGCCATAGCCTGCTTCGGCTTTCAGATTGTGCAGCATCAGTCCGTTGCCATAGGGCACGGCGGCGCCTTCCATCACATGCGTATAGATGAGCTCGACGCGGCCGGACATGTCGCGCGACATCGTGCTTTGGGTGATCTGCAGAAAGATAAGATTGGCGGATTGCGAGACGTCGTCGAATCGCTCGCGGTGTTCCTTCGTGTAGCCCTGCAATTCCGGCCAGGTGAGATAAACGTCGGCGCGTTCGGCGGCACCGCTATGCCTCTGGCTCGGGAAGCGGATCACGTTTTCGGGCAGAGTGAGCGTGTCGCGACCGATGGTGATCGTGACGATGGCGGTATCGTCGGTATTGCCCGCCAGCGTAATGTGCCGGCCGATCCAGCGGCCGCCGATGCTGATACCCAGCGTCAGCATTGCAAGAATTGCGACAACTGCGGTCAGACGGAAGATGAAGCCGTTCGAGAAGAGGGGCGACTCGTCGGGTATGCCGGTGCTGCGGGCGAGGTTGCTCATGGCGGATCTTTAATGTCTGACCGCCGCGAACGAGACTGGAGTCGCCGGTGCCTTGATGGATCTCGCGGCATCATCGGACGGATGCAGTTAAAGAAAGATTAACCCTGATCGCAAAGCGTCCTTCAGAAAGGGCGAGCCGCTCCCGGGACAGCGGGAACGGCTCCAGGGCGCCGGTCGGGACGGGGATTTGGGGACTGACCGGGCCGAGTGGGACCCGCCGGTATTTCGGGGGGGCAATTTGGCTTAGCGTACGCTACCAACCGCGACGGCACGGCCGTCCTGCAGCTTCATCCAGCGTGCCGGATCATCGGCGGACTGGCGCTTCAGGAAGGTGTATTCGGTATCCGCCCAGAGCATCACCTTGTTGCGCATGTTGTCGAGGATGAAGTCGCCATGATCGGTGCGGACTGTCAGCACGGCATGGCCTTCGCCGTTCGGCTGCATGACAACCGTTATCAGCGCATCGGATGGCGAGATGCCGGCGTCTATCAGCATCTTGCGCTTCAGCAGCACGAAATCCTCGCAATCCCCGACGCTGCGTGGGTAGGCCCAGCGCTCCTCGACGCCGTAGATTTCCTTGTCGGTCATCGGCTGGATCTGCGAGTTGACCTCGTAGTTGATTTTGAGAATTGCCTTCCAACGCTCCTGGGTCAGGATCGCGGGGCCGGCGTCGCCACCGTCGTAGGCGCATTCGCTCGAGTTTGCCTTGCAAAATTCATAGTGGCCGATTGGCGGGCTTGTGTTGCCTGCGAGCGTCATATTGGCGGGCGTCGCTTGGCCCGGGCTCGTCATTGCCACCATCAGGATACCGGCCAGAAAGGCGCCTTTGAGTGCATTGAACATTGTCTTTTCGTCCCCGTTTTGTGAGGATGACAATGACACGGACGTTTTTACCCAGCGCAAAATTACGCAGTAAAATTAACACCTTAGTTGATTCAAAAGCGCGTAAAACCTGATTAAAAACAAAATCGAATACGCGTAAAACTCGTCGCAGTTTCGATGCAAATTCGAATAAAATTTTATGTTTCGACGCAAGGCTTGAAGGCGCCACGGGTGCTGCCGTTCCGTAAAAAAAGTTAACGACAGCGACCAATGCGGCTAAATATTGGAGCGCGCTGCCCGGTACGGAGACAGCTCGCGCGGCTTGGAGAAGGCGCGGAAATTCTGAATAGGCTTGCTCCAAACCGCGCTTGCGGCTCGTTTTTCGCAGCGATGCCTCAAAAAATTATTCTTGGGAAATTTCGCGGAATTCGTCGGTTGCGGCGATGATGGCGGAGGAGATTGCCGTGTGCGACGTCGAGTGCGCGGCGTTTTCAACCACGACAAGGCGGCTGCCGGGCCATGCGTCGGCCAGTTCCCAGGCGGTCGTCAGCGGCACTTCAAGGTCGAAGCGGCCCTTTACCAAGATGCCGGGTATTCCCGAAAGGCGTCCCGCGTTGCAAGCAGCACGCCGTCATCAAGCCACGCGCTGCGGCCGCAATTTCGCTGGTCGAAGAGAACGATGAGACAGGCTGAAGGGTCGAAATAGCGTCGCGCGGCTGCAGAACATCCCAAGCCGGGACCACTGTGGAGAACGAGCGCGGCCTGGCCGAGCAGGTTGCCGCAGCATTGCCGGTAGATCCGGTTACCGTCTCCGGTCTCCAGGAAACCTGTGTCATAGGCTCGATTTTGGAATAAAGCGAAGACATGAAAGGCCGCCTGTTCGGAGGCCTTCATCGGTCATATCCATGACAGTGAAATCACAGCAGCCGCTTAGAGGAATTCGCGCAACGTCTCGCGGGACTGGAGCGAGAGGAACTCTAGCGCGACGCCCTCGCTGAAATGGCGCACGACGCGGCCGCGCATGTTGCCGAGGCGGACCGGCGTGCCGAGAGCGGGGCGCACCTCCACGTCAACTGCAGCACCCGACAACGACAAGTCCATGATGCGGCAGGTGTAGCGCGTGCCATCCTCAAGCGTTAGCTCTGTCTTCGTCTCGCGCGGGGTCAGGCGATCATGACGCCGGTCTTCCGGCAGGCCGAGCTCATGCTTATTGGCAAGCCAGGTGAGCTGTGCTGCAAGCTTCTCCCGCTTGCGCTCCGTGGCGTTGATCGACATCGTGAAGCCACGCACGTCGACGGTCAGAACGTTGCCTTCGACACGGCCGAGATGATCGATGTAGGCGACGACGCGCTCATTGGCGCGCGGCCGGCCGGCGCAGGTGACATACATGTCGCCGGGCGACATATCGATCACTGTGCATTCGTATTCCTCGTAGTTCGCAAGCATGAGGCGGCCCTGCATATTGATGGGCACGCGCTGGAAGACACCCTGCTCAGGGCGCGGCACTGTTGTCCGTGGCGTCTGGGCTTGCTGGAATGAGTGCATGAAAGCGCTTCTTTATAGAATGTTATACGGTAATCATTACCCGCAATCCCTTAACAGAAGGTTGTCCTGAACGGTGCGATTACACCTTGCAGCATAGGACAAGGCTGTGCCGAAATGAGACTGTCAACGCGGTGCCGCCCCGGAAAACAATGAAGACATCATGCGGCCAAGGACCACACTAAAGCCATGCGGAGGCGCGGCGGCAGCTGTGTATGGCCAGTTGCTCCCACCGCCGTTCTGCCCGGGCTTATCGCGAAGCAGGCGACTGCGGTCGAGCGCCAGAAAATCAAGCGGCACGATTTCCAGCCAGCTTGCCCCGGCGGACGCCGCAATGGCGCCGAGCAGCCGCGCGCGGCAGCCGTTTTCGCAGCGCAGCGGCATGACGATGATCTCGAAGGTGGCCTGATGCCCCGCCGTGCTGTAGCCGGTCGCGTTGAGCAGCGTCGGGATGACGTGATGCATCGCACCCAGAAGCGTTGCCTCAATGTCATCGGCATGGCCGTCGCCGAAGAGCTCGGCAAAGCTCTCGTCACGCAAATCCCGCCCGAAGAGATCGCAGATTCTGGTGCCGGCAAGCCGGAAGGTGACGGCGCCCAGCTCGTCGTTTTTCTCAAGGATGAAGAGGCTCGGCAGAAGGTGGCCAAGGCTCGACGGTTCGATCTGCGATTTCAACGGTGCATCGCTGGCACCACGCAGGCGGTTCCAGTAATCGTAAACATCGATGATCGTTTGATGACGCACGGCACACCAACCTGTTTCATTTCGGTTCAAGTTCAAGCCCGAACGGCTCTTCTGATGCTTACCAAGCGGATTTCATGCCAACTGCGGGAAGTTAAGGTTAAGGAACGGTTTCGATTGCGGCCGGTCACATGCCGTGCAACTGTTGGGTATCGCTTCGGAAACGAAGTTCAGCACTTCACTGATAGGGCGCGAGGTCATTTTCGGGGCGCGCTCGGCAAGCCGTCCGGTTCATCCGGGCGGCTTTTTTTTTGATCTTCGCTCCTGTATGGCTGAGACCTCAATCCGGCGAGGACGCATATGGACGATCACAGGACGGAGCCGGAAACGGTTGAGGAAATCCCGATTGAAAAGAACCGGACGCCGGTTTTCAATCTGCCCGGCACCCTGCTGGCGACACTCTGTTTGCTCGGCGCGGTCTATGCGGTCCAGTCGTTCATCCTCTCCGCAAACGCAGTCGACTGGCTTTTCATCACTTTCGGCTTCATTCCGGTACGCTATGTGATCCCGTTCTCTGAGCAGGGGCTGCAGTGGCTCTGGTCGCCGGTTACCTATTCTCTGCTGCACGGCAACGTGGAGCATATCCTCTTCAATGGGCTGTGGCTGATGGCTTTCGGCGCGCCGGTCGTGCGCCGCATCGGAAGCTTGCGCTATGTTATTTTCTGGATTCTTTCATCGGCCGCCTCCGCAGCGCTTCACGCCGGATTGAACTGGGGCGATCCAACCCTGCTCATCGGCGCTTCCGGTGTCGTTTCCGGGCTCATGGGGGCGGCATGCCGTTTTGCGTTTCCGCCGGAGCGGAAGGTGACGCGTCCGGCACATCTAAATCCGCGCCTGTCGGTCGCCGCGTCCTTTCGCAGCCGCACGGTGGTCGTATTCACGCTCTTCTGGATGATTGGCAACGGGCTTATCGCCGTCGGCATTCCGCTGATCGGAGACCCGAACCAGCCGATCGCCTGGGACGCACATATCGGTGGTTTCGTTTTCGGATTCTTCCTTTTCTCGCTCTTCGACCGGAATATTCCTGCGGAGCCTGAGGTTTCGGAAGAGCCGGATATATTGCAATCTTGAGCTTTGGAGTGCACCATTCGGGTTGATCCGCGTTGGGACGAACAGCCCTTCGCAGGTGCCTCTGTTCAGTTAAGTGTTTCACTTTCGACATGGGAGGTTTCGAATGTCCAACACCGTAAAAGCCATCCTCGACCTGAAGGGCCGCAACGTCGTCACGGCCGGGGCGAACACGACCGCCGGCGAGGCGGCCAAAGTGCTCAGCAGCCGCAAGATCGGTGCCGTTGTCATTGTCGGCGTGGAAGGCCGTATTGCCGGGATCTTCACCGAACGAGATCTCGTCAATGCCGTTGCAAAGTTCGGCAAGGACTGCCTCGATCAGCCGGTTGTCTCGCTGATGACATCCAGGGTCTTCCGCTGCCACGAGGACACGACCGTCAACGAGTTGATGGAATTGATGACCAGTCGGCGCTTCCGCCATCTGCCTGTTGAAACCAATGGAAAGCTCGTCGGTATCGTCTCAATCGGCGACGTCGTGAAGACGCGCATCGCAGAAGTCGAGCGCGAGGCAGAAGAAATCAAGGCCTATATCGCGGGCTGAGGCGTTCGCCCACCATCACGCCTGGGTGGCGAACGCTTCCTGCATCCGCCGGAGTTCAGGAAGCCGCGCTCTGGCTTCCTCATAGCCGCGCTCTATCGCTTCGCCAGCCCGGTGGAATTCCGATAGGCCGATGTCGCTGAGACGCGGATGCAACGAAATGTCCGGGGGATCGCCGGCAAGGCGCGCGCGCGAAATCCTGTCCTGGATGATATTGAAGGCTTGCACCATCACGCCGGTCATCCCAAGACGCGCATAGGGGGCTTCCTCTTGCTTCTGCATCTCCTGAAGCGTCAAGGTCGCATTGTGCTTGACGACTGCGGACCGGCCGAAGAGGTCGTAGTTCAGATTGACCGCCACGACGAGCTGCTGTTCGTAGCTGCGGCAAACGGAAACCGGCACCGGATTGACCAGTGCACCGTCGACCAGCGTGCGGCTGTTGCTGCGGACTGGCTCGAAAATGCCGGGCAGGGCATAGGATGCACGCAGCGCCGTAATCAGCGAGCCGCTGGAAATCCAGACCTCGTGGCCGGTGTTCACCTCCGCAGCCACGGCGACAAAGGGACGATCGAGGTCCTCCACGTTCAGACCTTCGAGATGCTCCTGCATGCGCTTCGTCAGGCGCATGCCGCCGAAAAGCCCGCTGCCGCCGATGGTAAGATCAAGAAGGCTGGCAATGCGGCGCATCGTCAGCGAACGGGCGAAGGCCTCGAGCTCATCCAGCTTGCCGGCAAGATAGCAGCCGCCGACCAGCGCACCGATCGAGGTTCCCGCGATCATGCCGACTTCGATGCCGGCCTCGTCCATTGCGCGCAGCACGCCGATATGCGCCCAGCCGCGCGCAGCACCGCCGCCAAGCGCCAGCGCAATCTTTGCTCTTTTCGGGGAAAGGGTGGACGTCGGAGGAGTAGTCATATCTGGAACTGTCGAGACACCGGAACCTGAACTGCCTGCTTCAGAGCTCTGACGATGCAAACTCCAGTTCAGCATGGTATGCCTCCTCCAGGCAGAAATATTTCAGTTTGTTATAGTGTCCCCGTTCCCTTTCCAAATCGTATACAGCAGCGCTATCTGTCTCAATAGCGAGCAGGTAACTGACACGCGCGCTATTTTCCGTAGACGTCTTTCGGGTCGAAATGCCGCTCGTCATCCACGATATCGAGCATTGGTTTCCCGTCCTGGAGCGTCACCGTGCGGTAGAAGCAGGAACGGCGGCCAGTATGGCACGTCGCGTCGTGGCCCGCGACCTCTACTTTAAGCCAGATTGCATCCTGATCGCAGTCGGTACGGATTTCCTTCACCGTTTGGATGTTGCCGGAGGTTTCGCCCTTTATCCAGAGCTTGCCGCGCGATCGGCTGAAGTAATGTGCCTTGCCCGTTTGGATCGTCAGTGCCAGCGCCTGCGCGTTCATATGCGCAACCATCAGGATCTCGCCGTCATGCACGTCGGTGACGATCGCGGTGATCAGGCCGCGATCATCGAAGCGGGGCGTGAAATCGCCTGCATCTTCCAGTTCGGATTTGTCGTCGGACGGCGCATTGAATGCAAATGGCATCATTCGGCTCTCTTAATGGGAGCCGTCAGCGGCTCCGCACCATGGACATGAATCGCGCCTGTTCGGCAGGCTCGGCCTTGAAGATTCCGGTAAAGGTCGTCGTCAGCGTCATGGAACCCTGTTTTTGTACGCCGCGCATCGCCATGCACATATGTTCGGCTTCGAGCATGACAGCAACGCCGCGCGGAGCCAGCGTATCATCAATCGCCTTGGCGATCTGTGCGGTCATGGTTTCCTGCGTCTGAAGGCGGCGGCCATAGATCTCGACAACGCGGGCGATCTTGGAAAGTCCAAGTACCTTGCCGTCAGGCATATAGGCGACATGTGCCTTGCCGATAATCGGCACCATGTGATGTTCGCAGTGCGAATAGAACGGAATATCCTTCACGAGAACCATATCATCGTAGCCGGCGACCTCTTCGAAGGTGCGTCCCAGAACGTCTTCCGGGTCCATTTCGTAGCCGGCGAAAAGTTCGCGATATGCTTTGGCGACACGGGTCGGGGTATCGATCAGCCCTTCGCGGGACGGATCGTCACCAGCCCAACGAAGCAGAACGCGAATTGCGTCTTCGGCTTCCTTCTGGCTGGGGCGTTCGGCGTCACGGCTGGTCTGCGGAAAATTCTTTACGATGGCGTCCATACTGCTCAAGTCTCCTGGTCCACAAACGTTTGGACCGTCTTTCGGACTCGCCACTGGTATCCCTTGTCAGGAATGTTGCACCTTTGGCAGGCTCCGGGGCTTTCGGGGCAGCTTATAGCCCGTCCGGCACGGTTTCCCAATCAAACTTACCCGAGGACCATTGCATTTTCATGGTCTTCGAACGACATACATATAGGAAGACGGCGTCTTCATGTAAGTATGCTAGCACGACACGGTGTGTTTTTTGTTTATGATACAATGACCGCCGAGTAAGCCGATCCGCGGCAATCTGGAGCGGAATTCACCATGGACGACATCTATAACAGCAAAATTCTCGAATTTGCAGGCAATATTCCGCTGACAGGCAGCTTGGCCGATGCCGATGCAAGCGCACAGGCGCATTCGAAACTCTGCGGTTCCAAAGTGCGGATCTGGCTGAAGATGGACGGCGATACAGTCATCGCGTTTGCCCATGACGTCAAAGCCTGTGCGCTCGGCCAGGCATCCTCCTCGATCATGGCCCGGCACGTGATCGGCGCAACGGCCGGCGAACTGCGCAAGGCCCGCGAGGACATGCTCGCCATGTTGAAAGCGGACGGAGAAGGTCCGGATGGCCGCTTCGAGGACATGCGCTACCTGCGCCCGGTCAAGGATTACAAGGCTCGCCACGCATCCACCATGCTGACTTTCGACGCTGTCGTCGATGCGGTCGGGCAGATCGAGGCAAAGCGCGCCGAAATGGCCGAGGCGTGAACATTGAGCGTTCCGCTATGTGACACCCCCCTCTTTCACTTGGTGACATCTCCTCCGCAAGGGGAAAGATCGGGATGGTGCGACCCTGCCGGCGCCTCCTCAAGACGCGGGGGTTAGGCCATGTGCGAATTTTGCGATCTTCAGCAGGACGACGACGAAGGTCTGCCGAAACGCAGGATGTCCCGGCTAACCTCCCCGGAAATGTCACGAAGCGACACAGGGGGCAGTCCCGGGCCGGTCGTCGGATACTCCCGTAACTATACCGGCCCTTTCCGCAAGACCCCTGACCGCTTGCTCGGCATGGGATTGATCCGGCTTTATCAACTGACCTTATCCGGCTTTATCGGCAACTCCTGCAGGCACATCCCGACGTGCTCGGAATATGGCTACGAGGCGATCGCGCGCCACGGCCTGTGGGCTGGCGGATGGATGACGCTCTTTCGCGTCGGGCGCTGCGGGCCGGGCGGAACGAGTGGTCTCGATCCCGTGCCTGAAGGGCTGGAGCAGCGCTTCCATTGGTGGGCGCCGTGGCGCTACTTTGCGCTCGGACGGAAAGCGGGCTGACCGCAAACCCATGCCACGTAAAACTCTCTACGTCGCGCTCCTTCACAGCATTGTGCTCGCGCCCGGTCGCCGGGTCGTGATGTCCGATCTTCGCGATATGGCTGCGGCGCTCGGATACGGCAACCCGCGCACGCTGGTCTCGACCGGCAATATCGTCTTTGAAGCAGACAGTTCGCCGCTCGGTGACATCGAAGCGAAGATTGAAGCTGCTTTCAAAACGAAATTCGGCAAGCCCGTCGATATCATCGTCCGCAAGGGCGCGGATTGGCTGAGACTGGCGAAGTCAAATCCGTTTCCGGATGGCGATGGTAGCCAAGTGATCGTGCGCGTGATGCGCAAGCCGCTCGATCAGTCCGCCTTAACCACGCTTCAGAAATACCTCGAAGCCAACCAGCGCTTGGCGATTACCAATGGCGATCTGTGGGTCGATTTCGCCGGCAAACCCAGTGAATGGAAGCTGCTGTCGGCGCTCACGACCAAGCGCATGGGCGTCGGCACGCTGCGCAATTGGAACACGGTCCGCGGCCTTGCCGAAATGATCGGCTGAGCAGGCCTTGCCTTTACTCACACGCCAAATCTCGGTATCAGGCGGCAGCGCATTCGTGCCGACGAAGCGCTTCATTGCAACCACCCGCATTCGTTGGCGGGACTGGACAAGGAGAATTTCGATATGTCCCAATCCGTTTCCCTGACTTTCCCTGATGGCAATCAACGCAACTTCGAGCCCGGCACGACCGGCCTCGACGTCGCCGAATCCATCTCCAAGTCGCTTGCCAAGAAAGCTGTCGCCATTGCGATCGACGGCACCGTGCGCGACCTTTCCGATCCCGTGACGGCGGGCAAAATTGAGATCATCACCCGCAGCGACGAGCGCGCCCTGGAACTCATCCGGCACGACGCAGCGCATGTCATGGCCGAAGCCGTGCAGGAGCTCTGGCCCGGTACACAGGTGACGATCGGCCCAGTCATCGAGAACGGCTTCTATTACGACTTCGCCAAGAACGAACCCTTCACGCTGGACGATTTGCCGAAGATCGAAAAGAAGATGAAGGAGATCATCGCCCGCAATGCGCCTTTCACCAAGCAAGTGTGGTCGCGTCAGAAGGCGAAGGAAGTGTTTGCCGCCAAGGGCGAGCAGTACAAGGTCGAACTCGTCGATGCGATCCCGGAAGGCCAGGATCTGAAGATCTATTATCAGGGCGACTGGTTTGACCTTTGCCGCGGCCCGCACATGGCATCGACCGGTCAGATCGGTTCGGCTTTCAAGCTGTTGAAGGTGGCAGGCGCCTACTGGCGCGGCGATAGCAACAATCCGATGCTGTCGCGTATCTACGGCACGGCCTTTGCCGAGCAGTCCGAACTCGACAACTATCTTCACATGCTCGCCGAAGCCGAGAAGCGCGACCATCGCCGTCTCGGCCGCGAGATGGACCTGTTCCACTTCCAGGAAGAGGGCCCGGGCGTCGTCTTTTGGCACGGCAAGGGCTGGCGTATCTTCCAGGCGCTGGTCGCCTATATGCGCCGCCGCCTCGCTGCCGACTATCAGGAGGTCAACGCGCCGCAGGTTCTCGATACGTCCCTTTGGGAAACCTCGGGTCATTGGGGCTGGTACCAGGAAAACATGTTCGCTGTGAAATCGGCGCATGCGCTGACGCATCCGGATGACAAGGAAGCCGACAACCGCGTCTTCGCGCTGAAGCCGATGAACTGCCCGGGTCACGTGCAGATTTTCAAGCACGGGCTGAAATCCTATCGCGAACTGCCGATCCGTCTGGCAGAATTCGGTACGGTGCATCGTTACGAGCCATCAGGTGCTCTCCACGGCCTGATGCGGGTGCGCGGCTTCACGCAGGACGACGCGCACATCTTCTGCACAGACGAGCAGATGGCCGCCGAGTGCCTGAAGATCAACGACCTGATCCTCTCGGTCTACAAGGACTTCGGCTTCGAAGAGATTACCATCAAGCTCTCCACGCGCCCGGACAAGCGCGTCGGTTCGGATGAGCTCTGGGATCGCGCCGAAAGCGTCATGATGGACGTCCTCACCACGATCCAGCAGCAGTCGAACGACATCAAGACCGGCATCCTGCCGGGCGAGGGCGCGTTCTATGGCCCGAAGTTCGAATATACGCTGAAAGACGCGATCGGCCGTGAATGGCAGTGCGGTACCACACAGGTGGACTTCAACCTGCCGGAGCGCTTCGGGGCATTCTATATCGACAGCAATTCGGAGAAGACGCAGCCGGTGATGATCCACCGCGCCATCTGCGGCTCGATGGAACGCTTCCTCGGCATCCTGATCGAAAACTTCGCCGGCCATCTGCCGCTGTGGGTCTCGCCGCTGCAAGTCGTGGTCGCGACGATCACCTCGGAAGCGGACGGTTATGGCGCAGAAGTCGCCGAAGCGCTGCGCGAGGCGGGACTCAACGTCGAGACCGACTTCCGCAACGAGAAGATCAACTACAAGATCCGAGAGCATTCCGTTACGAAAGTTCCTGTCATTATCGTCTGCGGGCGGAAGGAAGCCGAGGAAGGGACTGTCAATATCCGCCGCCTCGGCAGCCAGGAGCAGTCCGCGATGCCGCTCGAGGCGGCGATCGAGAGCCTTGCCTGGGAGGCGACGCCGCCGGATATCCGCCGCAAGATCGAAGCCAAGAAGGCGAAGGCTGCCTGATTTCTGTCAGACAGCTGTCATCGCTTTGAAATATAGCCGTCCGGTCTTCCACCTGAGGCCGGACGGCTTTGCGATTGAAACAGCTATCCTATGCGAGCGAAAGCGATCCCTGTCTCAAGCGCTGGCTGATCCGCTCGATCGAGGGGCTCTCCGGCCGCGATCGTTACGTGCGGCTCTACGATACCTGGCGCAGCGATATTGTGCCGACGCGCCAAGGCATCTTCGGCAAACTGCTTGATCTCTTAGATGTCGGCCTCGACATCAATGGCGCATGGCCACCGCAACTAACCGCGGATCGGCCGCTTGTCATCGTCGCCAACCATCCGTTCGGTATCGGAGACGGCATTGCCGTATTGGCGCTTGCCGAACAGATTGGACGGCCATTCCGCGTTCTCATCCATAACGAATTGCTCAAAGTTCCGGAAATGGCGGCCTATTCGCTTCCGATATCCTTCGATCAGACGAAAGAGGCCGTCGCCCTCAACATGGAGACGCGCCTTGAGGCGGTCCGGCTTCTGAAGGAGGGCGTTGTCGTCATCATATTCCCCGGCGGCGGCGTCGCCACCGCGAAGAACGGCTTCGGCCGGGCGGAGGATTTACCCTGGAAGATGTTTCCTGCCAAGCTCGTCCAGGCGGCCGCTGCAAGCGTTCTGCCCATCTATTTCGAAGGCCAGAACGGGCGGCTCTTTCATATCATCAGCCGCTTCTCGCTGACGCTTCGCCTCTCGTTGTTGATCCGCGAATTCCGCCGGTTGTCAGGCAAGACGATCATAGCGCATGCAGGTCCGGTCCTGCCTTACGAAAAGCTGAGAAGGAACGACCGCAAGGCCCTGCTGGCGGCACTTTACGATGCGGTCTTTTCGTTGGGTCCCGACATCGAACGAAAGCGCCTCTGAGAATTCAATCGGTATCGGCGCCCGTCGTGCCGCTGTCCGGCAGCAGTTGCTCATAGGAAGGCAGCGGCGCCTGCGCGGAACTCTGTGGCTCGCCGGCGGCAGAGGGCTGCGGTTCCTGCTGCAGCGTCGTCGCCGCGCTTGCCGGTTCCTGCGGTTGCTCGTTCTTCATCAGCACTTCGACATCGGTATTCTTGCCCGCCTCGACCTTGAAGTCGCGCTGATAGATCTTGTCCTTGTTGCGCGCGACGGCGGAATATTCGCCTTCGGCTAGCACCATGGTCGGGAAAGCGCTGACGCTTTCGCCGACGCTATCGCCCGCAGCCGTCAGGATCGACCAGGCCGTATCAGCGATCGCTTCGCCGCCGGCTTCGGAAACGAGCTTGAAGGTGATCTGTGCTGCACGGTGCTGAATGGTCGCCTCCGTGAGGCCTCCCGCTTCCACCTGGATATCGGCGCGGATGACGGCGTTGACGTCGCCATATTCAGAAACGATGTGGTAGGTGCCGGCGTTCAGCCTGACGACGGTGTTCGGCGAGACGTCTGCCGTCACCAAGCCGCGTTCGCCGTCGTCGCGTACTTCCGACGAGTAGATAGAAAAGCGCAGTTGATCCGGGCGGATGCGAACGTCGGAGCCGGACACAGCGTTGAGCAGCAAACCGCCCGCATCGAGCACCATCACCTGCTTGTCGAGCTTGCCGCTGTCGGGAACATTCACCTTCCGGGTAACACCGGCGCGGCCGAAGGACACGTTTACCAGATAGTCGCCCGGCGCCAGTTGGAAAGCCGCCGACCCGCCACGGGCGCTCGCCACCAGCGGCAGCTTGCCGTCAGCGCCGGCGATCGGGCTGAACACGTACCAGGAAAGGCCGTCTTCCACCGGCTGGCCATCAGCCGTCAGCTTCGCCTCGATCTCGACCTCGTGCAACGTGGCCCCTTGCGTTGCGCTGCCGGGGGCGATGAAAGCGTTGAGCTTCGGCATTTTCGCCGTCGTATCAAGCTGCTTGAATTCCTTGAACGCGTCTTGCGCGCTTGCGCCAAAAGGCAGCCAAGCCGCCAGAACAAGCGCAAGAGCCATACGCGCAAAAGGCAAAATGCCGGGCATGTGTTTCCTGAACAAGATTGACTTCTGAAATCACAGAGGCCACTTCAAGACCAACGCGATGGCAAATTCAAGACCCATCCATCCCGCTGTCATGAAAATGAAAGTTTCTCCCGCATGAAATCCGATATCAAGCTGATCGATTACCTCGCCGTGCGCCGTTCTATTCCCGCATTCCAGATGAGTGAACCTGGACCGGAAAAGGCGGAGATCGAGGAAATCCTCCGTCTGGCATCTCGCGTTCCCGACCACGGCAAGCTCGCCCCATGGCGCTTCATCGTCTATCGCGGCGAAGAGCGCGTCCATATCGGAAAGGAGCTTTTGGAGCTCGCGCTCGAAGCCAAGCCCGATCTTTCCGAGGAAATGGTCGAGGTCGAGCGTGCGCGCTTCACCCGCGCGCCGGTCGTCATCGCCGTCGTCAGCAAAGCCGGGCCGCACTTCAAGATCCCGGAATGGGAACAGATCATGTCGGCAGGCGCCGTTTGCCTCAACATTATCTTCGCGGCGAACGCCCATGGCTGGGTGGCCAACTGGCTGACCGAGTGGTTCGCCTACGACGAGCGTGCCTATCCGCTGCTTGGCGTCCAGCCGGGCGAACGGGTCGCCGGCTTCGTCCATATCGGCTCGACAAATTTTCCGGCAGTTGAACGACCGCGTCCGGAAGTATCGGAAACCGTCACTTGGGTTGGTGGGGACGCTTGATGTTCTACCCGACAGAAACGAACAGGCATGGGCTGTCGCACGATCCGTTCAAGGCGATCGTCGCACCGCGTCCGATCGGCTGGATCGGCACGAAGGGCAGGGACGGCTCGCTGAACCTCGGTCCCTATTCCTTCTTCAACGCCGTTTCCGATCGGCCGAAGCTAGTGATGTTTTCCTCCAGCGGCCGCAAGCACAGCCAGCGCAACGCAGCGGAAACCGGGGCATTCACCTGCAACTTCGTCAGCCGCAACCTTGTCGAACAGATGAATCTGTCATCGGCGCCGCTGCCTTACGGCATCAACGAGTTCGAGCTCGCAGGCCTGACGGCAAAGCGAGGTGAGCTTGTCGATGCGCCTTATGTCGGCGAGGCTTTCGCGGTGCTCGAATGCAAGGTGACCGAGCTGATCGAACCCAAGACCCTCTCGGGCGAGCCTTCAGAGAGCGTCATGGTTCTCGGCGAGGTCGTCGGCATTCATATCGACGAGCAGATCATCCGCGAGGGGCGCCTGGATATGTCGATCGCGCGGCCTGTCGCACGCATGGGATATATGGATTACAGCGAAGGCCGCGACGTCTTCGAGTTGCTGCGCCCGCAAGTGCCGAACGATCTGATCGCGGCTGGCAAGGGTTAATGAATATGGTGAACCAATCGTAAACCATTTCTCAGTAGCCTCATTCCAAGGGTAGAGCGCGAAGGAATCGCGTTCGCAGGTTGGGGCGTGGTGTGATCGTAGAGGCTTTTCTTTGCTGGGTTGAAACTGCCAAGGCCGGAGATAGGGCTCGCGCCGCAAGCGCGCTCGGCCGTGCCTATCTACAGTCCGAAATGCTTCCCGAGGAACGCAGGGCCGCCGAAATGGCGATGACCTTCCTGCTCGACGATCCATCGCCGCGCGTGCGTCTGGCACTGGTCGAAGCGATCGCCTGGTCTGACGAAGCGCCGCGCGCCCTCATTCTTGCCCTGGCCGAAGACCAGCCGGAGATCGCCTGCCATGCGGTGACGTGTTCCCCGCTTCTATCGGACGCCGATCTCGTCGATCTCGCAGCGCGCGGCGGCAGCGTCACCCGGATCTTGATCGCCGCGCGCGCATCCATCTCACGTGCTGTTTCAGCCGCTCTTGCGGAGGTCGGCGAGGAAGAAGATATCCTCTGCCTTCTCGAAAACGAGGGAGCCGCGATTGCTCCAGTATCCCTGAAGCGCATTGCCGAGCGGCTAGGCGACTGTTGCGATATCCGCAATCTTCTGCTTGATCGCGCCGATCTGCCGGTCGATGCCCGTCAGCTGCTGACGCGGCATGTCAGCAATGCATTGGTCGCCTTGCCCTTGGCGCAGGCCGCGATCGGCCTCAATCGCCTGCAGCGCATCAGCCGCGAGGCGACGCAGGCGGCCGTCGTGTCGCTTGTCGGCGATATCCAGCCGCGCGAGATCGCCGATCTCGTCGAGCATCTGCGTCTTAATGGCCATTTGACGCCGTCCTTTCTCATGCATGCCCTGTGCTCCGGCAAGGTGGATTTCTTCGCGGGCGCAATCGTCAACCTCACCGGCTGCACCGAAAAGCGCGTGCGCTCGATTCTCGCCACCGGCCGCATGCATGCGGTACGCGCGCTCTACGAGGCGGCTGGGCTCACTCGCGAGATCAGCACAGTGTTCGTCGAGGCGACGCTTCTCTGGCGCGAAGCTTCCAAAAAGACCGCAGGCACAATGCTTGCCAACGTTTGTGGCAGGCTGCTCGAACGCTTCCGTCACCACGACGGCACCCATGGCGCCGTCAGCGAGTTGCTCGATCTGGTCGAAAAGCTTCACATCGCTGAGCAACGCCAATCGGCCCGCAGCTACGCATCGCTGACGGCGCTCGCGGCAGCCTAATTTAATTCTTGAAGCGCTGAACCGCCCAGGAATAGCCATCTGAAACGAAATGCACCGGCTTCTCCAGCGTATGTTTGACGCTTTCGCCGGTTGGCAGATGCGTGTGAACGTGATCGGCAATGCGGATGGCGAAAGCGCGAATTCCTGTTTTTCCAGTCTCTTGAACGGGCGGCACCGAAGCGGGCAGAGCTTGGGCGACTTTGGGCTGTTCCGGCGCGATCGCGGGTTTCGGTGCTTCGCAGACGGCGATCACGGTCGGGTAGTTGGCATCGGCGAAGGACTTGAGCCGTTTTTCCGACTCGGCATCGCACATGGCCACCGTGTCCCAGTGCTGGTCGACCGTTGCGACATAATTGCATTGCGTCACCGAATCATTGCACCCGAGAATGGTCATGGCGACGAGGATGGCTTGCATAATTGAACCCTTTGGTTATTGAAATCCACTGTCATAGAAGGGGCAATTTCAACCGAAAAATGGCGGCCGCATTGACCTTTCGTCATGCGCCGCGGCGGCCCCGCAAAACCGGGGAATGCCATGTCCGTCACCGTCGCTCTTGAATCGCCGCGTCAGCCGGAAATCATCCGCTTGCTCGACCTTTCGGATGCCTATACGCAGTCGCTTTATCCCGCCGAAAGCAATCACCTGGTCGATCTTTCGACCCTGGAAAAGTCCATCGTAAGCTTCTTCGTGGCGCGGAATGCTGGAGAGATCGTCGGCTGTGCGGCACTCCTGGAGGCGGGAGACGGTACGGCGGAGATCAAGCGCATGTTCGTCGATCCGCAGGCAAGAGGACTGAAGGTCGCAAGCCGCCTGATGGAGCGGCTGGAGGAGCATGCCCGGGCGCTGGGTCTCGATGCGATCCGGCTCGAGACCGGCATCTATCAGCCGGAGGCGGTCGGTCTTTATCGCAAATACGGCTATGCCGACGTCGGCCCCTTCGGATCGTACCTCCCGGACCCGCTCAGCCTCTTCATGGAGAAGCGGCTGAAATGATCACCCGTCGGCTGCGCGCTGCACCGGCGGCGCCTGCTCATCGATCATGACTTCGGGGCCGAGCGCGGTTTGATCGTTCGTCTTCACTTCGTGCATCCATTCGCGCCAGATCGCGACGAGTAGTGCCATCAAGACCGGGCCGATGAAGAGACCGAGGAAGCCCATGGTCTTTACGCCGCCGACGAGGCCGAAGAAAGTCGGAAGGAAGGGAAGCTTGATCGGGCCGCCGACAAGCTTCGGACGCAGCGTCTTGTCGACGATGAAAAGTTCGACCGTGCCCCAGATGAAGAGCGCGATCCCGGCGACATGCGATCCGCTGGCGACGAGATAGATTGAAACCAAGGTGAACGAGAGCGGCGCGCCGCCGGGTATCAATGCCATGATGCCCGTCAGGACGCCAAGTGTCACAGGCGAGGGGACGCCTGCGATCCAGTAGGCGACGCCGAGCACGATGCCTTCGCCGATCGCGATCAGCGTCATACCCATAACGGTGGAACTGATCGTTGCCGGAACGACACGCGAAATCCGCTCCCAGCGATTGGGCAGGATGCGTTCGCCAAGCATGTCGATCTGACGCGAGAAGGACGCGCCGTCTCGATAGACGAAGAACAGCGCGATCAGCATGAAAAGCAGCGTCAGAAGCAGGTGGAACGACGCGCCGCCGGCTGCGAGAACCGCGCGGTAGATATTGCCGATATTGGCACCGCTGACCGCCTGGATGACTTCACCCACAGAGCCAGGACTGCCGATATATTTCGTCCAGAGATCGTCGAGATAAGGCCCTGCGAAAGGTAAAGCGAGGATCCACTGTGGTGTGGGCGCGCCCTGCCGGTTGGCGTGAATGATCCAGGCGACCCATTCGCGCACCTCGCCCGTCGTATAGGTGATCGCAAGCCCGATCGGGATAACGAGGAAAGTCACGATGAGGATGATCGCGATCGTTGCTGCGATCGTCGTATTGCCACCGACGCGCGCAAGAAGTCTGCGATATAGCGGCCAGCTCGCAAAACCGATGACGAGTGCGGCCAGAACTGGAACGACGAAGCCGTAGAAGAAATAGACGCCTGCCGCAACGATGAGGATTAAAAGCCAGCGGGCCGCGGAAATCGAGGGAATGAGCGGCGTACGCGTAGGCGCAGAAGGCCCAAGCCACCGCGGCTCGCCAGACAGTTTCTTGTTGTTCGAGAGGCTCACGTCGCTCTTTGTTCCTTCTTCTCAATCACGGATATGCGCCATTGGGAGCCCGGACGCAAGCATATCGATCGTCTAAGGGCCGGCCTCGTCCAATCGAAGGTGCGCCAAGCCGTCGGGACAACGGGATATCTTAAACCTCTGTACAGAATGTGACGGAAATTTCTTCCGAACCTTGCTAGCCCGTAAAAATGGCCGCAGGTTGGGCATCAGGATTCATAGGGTTCGCTCGGACGATGACGAAGTTTTCAGCGGAAGTATCATGGCAGCGCGGCGGAGGCAGTTTCACGGACGGCAAATACAGCCGCGGCCATATATGGAATTTCGATGGCGGCCTTTCGGTGCCTGCTTCGGCATCGCCGCACAACGTGCCGCTTCCGTACTCGATCGCCGAGAACGTCGATCCCGAGGAGGCCTATGTCGCGACGCTCTCCAGTTGCCATATGCTGTTCTACCTGTGGCTTGCCTCGAAGAAGGGCATCGTCGTCGACAGCTATGTCGATACGGCGACTGGGATCATGGAGAAGATCGACGGGAGAATGCTCGTCAGCCGCGTCGAGCTGAAGCCGGCCGTGGTCTATGCAGGCGAAGCGCCGAGCCGCAAAATGGAGGAAGAGCTCCATCACGAGGCCCATGAACTCTGTTTCCTCGCCAACTCGGTGAAGACGAAGATCGAAGTCCGCCTCGATTAGCTGCACGATCTTTCGGTTGCGGCTATTGCGGGCGACGCAGTATTTTGAAGACGTAGAACTGCGTCTTCTGGCTGGTCGAGAAGTTGTTGTCAGAGCCGAGGATCAGCGCGTCGCTGCCGTCCTTGACCTTGCCGATAGCCATGGACTCGATATTGTCCGGCACCAGGCCGGCTGCACGCAGATCGAGAACTTGGCTCTTGCGGACGGGAACAACACGCTGATCGGTCTTCGCAAGCGAGGCGATCGCCGAGACGTCTGTAGCGCCGTCGAGATCGATCATGAAGATCTTCACGTTATTGCCGACGCCTTGGGCATAGCTGCGCTCGACGGCGAGCAACCGGTGATCGTCGAGTGCGATGATCTCCGACATGCCGTTGTCGTTGCCGCCGTCAGCCTTTTCGGCCGCCTGAGGGATCGGCGAGATTGGATAGACATACTGTGCCTTCGGTTCGCCGGTCGTTCCATCATAGCGGATGATGCGCGGCAGGCTGCCATTCACAAGCGAAGCTGCCGGGCCGTCCTGGTGGAGCGCCGCCTCGATGCCAACGAAGATATCGCCGGAAGGCGCGATCGCAAGGTCTTCGAAGGCGAGGTTGTCGCGGATGCCCGTAGACTTGTCGGCTGTCGGAGCGAAGTCTTCCGGCAACTTGAACTCGCGCATGAAGGCGCCGTCCTGCGAAGCGACGCGGACGAAGGGGGCGATCAGCGCCTTGCCGTCGCCTTCGCTGCCCCAGTAGATGCCATCCCGGCCGAGTCGGATCGACTCGGGATCGACGGTGCGCCTGGCGAAGGGTTCGCCGTTTTTGTCCTTCAGCGTCACCTGCTTGACGACGGCGACGCCCTTGAGACCGGCGCGGTCGACATCGACGGCGAGCTCGTAAAAGCGAGCAGGGCCTTTTTCCGAGCGGTCGTCGCTAATGGCGACGTAGTGGCCCGTTGCCGCGTCGAAATCGAGGCCGGAAATGCCGCCGAACTCGACGCCGTTTTCCACGTGGCCTGTGGGGATGACGAATTCACCGAGATAGGAGAGGGAGATACCGGCAGCACAGTCTCCAAAGGGGCAGGGGGTCTCGAAGGTCGCGCCGATATCGGTTGCGTGGAGAGCGGCAGCGCTGGACAGGAGCGCAAGAGCGGCAGTCGCGAGATAACGCTTGGTCATGGCAAACATCCGGCTGGCAGCGGGTGAGGAGCGGAACGAACCGCGTGTCCAATCCCCGAAGGAACGGCGCACCGGTCGCGTCGCTTCTCATGCACCGGTTATTTGACGGAGTTGTAACGGTTCTTCGTCAGTTCCGTGAAATAGCGGAAGCTTAAATATCGAGGTTTTCGGCAAAGGCAGCACGCTCCTGAATGAAGCGGAAGCGCGCATCCGGCTTCGTGCCCATCAGGTCATCGACCGCGGTGCGGGTTCCTTCGAAATCGACCTCATCGATCACCACGCGCAGCAGCGTGCGCTTGCTCGGATCCATGGTCGTTTCCTTGAGTTGCGCCGGCAGCATTTCGCCGAGACCCTTGAAGCGGCTGATCTCGATCTTCGCCTTGCCCTTGAATTCCGTTTCCATCAGCTCCTGCCGATGGGCGTCGTCGCGCGCATAGGCGGACTTGGCACCCTGGGTGATCTTGTAGAGCGGAGGCACGGCAAGGAACAGGTGGCCGCCGCGCACGAGCTCGGGCATCTCCTGATAGAAGAAGGTGATCAGCAATGATGCGATGTGGGCGCCGTCGACATCGGCATCGGTCATCACGACGATGCGCTCGTAGCGCAGGTCTTCCTCGCGATATTTGGAACGGGTACCACAGCCGAGAGCCTGAACGAGATCCGCAAGCTGCTGATTGGCGCCGAGCTTTTCGCGGCCGGCGCTCGCAACGTTGAGGATCTTGCCGCGCAAAGGCAGGATCGCCTGATTGGCGCGGTTGCGCGCCTGCTTGGCGGAACCGCCTGCCGAGTCGCCCTCGACGATGAAGAGTTCGGCCCCCTGAGCGGTGTTCTGCGCACAATCGGCCAATTTGCCGGGAAGGCGCAATTTGCGCACGGCCGTCTTGCGGTTGACTTCCTTTTCCTTGCGGCGGCGCAGACGCTCTTCGGCGCGCTCGATGACCCAGTCGAGCAGCTTTTCGGCCTCGTTGGGATTGTCCGTCAGGTAATGATCGAAGGGATCGCGAAGCGCGTTCTCAACGATGCGCTGTGCTTCGACGGTCGCAAGCCTGTCCTTGGTCTGGCCGACGAATTCCGGCTCGCGGATGAAAACCGACAGCATGCCGACGGCGGAAATCATCACATCGTCGGTGGTGATCTGCGCTGCGCGCTTGTTCTGCGTCAGGTCGGCATAGGCCTTCAGCCCCTTGGTCAACGCGATGCGCAGGCCCGCCTCATGTGTGCCGCCCTCTGGCGTCGGAATGGTGTTGCAATAGGAGTGGATCTGCTGGTCGCCGCCGTACCAGGTGATCGCCCATTCGAGCGAACCGTGGCCGCTTGCTTTCTCTGTCTTGCCGGCGAAGATTTCGCGGGTGACGGTGAATTCCTTGCCCATCGTCGCCTGCAGGTAGTCTTTCAGGCCGCCGGGAAAGTGGAAGACTGCCTTATCCGGGATTTCCGAGCCCTCCGGCAGCACGCCTTCATCGCAACTCCAGCGGATTTCGACGCCGCCGAAAAGATAGGCCTTCGAGCGTGCCATGCGGAAGACGCGCCCGGCATCGAATTTCGCATGGTCGCCGAAAATCTGCGGATCGGGATGGAAGCGCACGCGGGTGCCGCGGCGGTTATGCACATCGCCTAGCTCCTCGAGACCGCCCTGCGGCATGCCGCGCGAAAAACGCTGGCGATAAAGCTTGCGGTTTCGCGCCACTTCAACCTCGAGATAGTCCGACAGCGCGTTGACGACCGAAACGCCGACGCCGTGCAGACCGCCCGAGGTCTCGTAGGCCTTGCCGTCGAACTTGCCACCGGCATGGAGCTTGGTCATGATGACTTCGAGCGTCGATTTGCCCGGCACCTGGGGATGGTTTTCGACGGGGATGCCTCGGCCATTATCACTGACCGTCAGATAGCCCTGGATATCGAGGTGCACCTCGATGAAGTTTGCATGACCGGCGACCGCTTCGTCCATCGAGTTGTCGATGACTTCGGCAAAGAGGTGGTGCAGCGCCTTTTCGTCCGTGCCTCCGATATACATGCCGGGGCGCATGCGCACCGGTTCCAAGCCTTCGAGAACCCTGATGGAGGATGCGCCATAGTCGTCCGAGCCCGAGGCTGCCGGGGCAGGGCGCAACGCAGGGGCCGCCGCAGCAGGCCTTTCGGCAGGCTTTGCGGCCGCCTCCTGCTTCGGCATCAGGGGCATTCCGGAAAAGAGGTCGTTGCTGTCATCCATGGAATCGTTCAGATCTTCAATCCTGTCTTGGGCCGCACTTACGCTTAGGGCCAGACCCAAAATCACCGCATTTGATGTCACGTTAGCGAATCAGGCAGATTCTGCCAGAAAGCGTCTCGTTACGCGACGCCGCCCGATTTGGCGGAATTCTATGGAATTGGTTTGCGTTGCCGAGCCCAGAATGGCAAGCGGCATGATGTGTTAGGAAACCGACCGCATGAGAATGTCCACAAGTCATTGCACGATTATCGCCGCAATTGCGACCTTTTTCCTGTCCGCCGGATTCGGCGGCGCCGCAGCCGAGACGCTGCCGCCCTACAAGGACGAACTTTTCTCCAGACAGAACGTGTTGCAAACCGCCGACGGCGGCGCCTTCGAAGCCATCGAATATGACGAGATGCGAGACATCAACGGCCGCGACCAGGTCCCGCAAGAGCGCGCGCAGCAGAAATACGTGTCGCTCGCTGTCCGCAAGCAGCAGCAGGACGAAACACTGTCACTCAATGGCCGCAGGGTGGATCTCACCAGGGTGGGACCGATAGACAATGCCCGATTCACCGTGATCTTTATCCACGGGCGCGACGGCGACCGGCGGCTCGGGGTCAACGACTACAGCTTCGGCGGCAATTTTAATCGGCTCAAGAACCTGGCCGTAGCCAATGGCGGCGTCTATTATTCGCCAACAGTGCGCAGCTTCGACGGCGAGGGCGTGGCAGATATCGCCGAGCTGATCGGCTATGTAAGCGAGAAATCCGGCGGCCGCCCGGTGATCCTTTCCTGTGCTTCCATGGGCAGCCAGGTCTGCTGGGGCATTGCACGCGATGCAGGGAGTGTCAAATGGCTGAAGGGCATGGTCGTCATGAGCGGCGTCACGGATCCGGATTTCGCGAAGAGCGCGTTCTACAAGGCGAAGCTGCCCCTTTGGTTCGTCCATGGCAGCCGCGATCCGGTCTATGCCGCTGCAGGACAGCAGGCTTTCTTCGAAAAACTTCATGAGGCGAAATACCCTGCCCATTTCACGCTTTTTCAAAACGGCAACCACGGCACGCCGATCCGCATGATCGATTGGCGGAGGGTTTTGAACTGGATTCTCGCTTCTTAGACAGTTGCGCCGCCAAATTTTAAGCATTTGCGCGGCAAATCGGCCTTATTTCCCTTACGTGAAGGTTCAAAAGCTTTTCAATACCGAATGCTTTTGCTAAGGCCGCTCAATACGGAAAAATTGGGAAGGCTGGCATGACACCTGACGTGCGCCCGCTCGTGGCGGGAAACTGGAAAATGAACGGCACGCGCGCCTCCCTCGATCAGGTCAAGGCGATTGCGGAAGGCGTGAATTCGCCCCTCGCCGAGAAGGTCGAGGCTCTCATCTGCCCGCCCGCGACGCTGCTTTATGTCGCGACCGCGCTCTGCACCGACAGCCCTCTTGCGATCGGTGCGCAGGATTGCCATCAGAGCCCGTCGGGCGCCCATACCGGCGATATCTCAGCCGAGATGATCGCCGATTGCTTTGGAACCTACGTGATCGTCGGCCATTCGGAGCGCCGGACGGACCATGCCGAGACCGACCATCTCGTCCGCGCCAAGGCCGAGGCTGCCTTCGCCGCCGATCTCACCGCCATCATCTGCATTGGAGAGACGGCGGACCAGCGCAAGGCCGGACAGACCCTTGACATTCTCAAGCGACAGCTTTCCGCCTCCGTTCCGGACATCGCGACGCCGGAAAACACCGTGATCGCCTACGAACCTGTCTGGGCGATCGGCACCGGCCTCACGCCGACGGTGCAGGACGTCGAAAAGGCACATGCCTTCATGCGTTCGGAACTCGTCGCCCGTTTCGGCGCCAATGGCGGGAAAGTCCGTATTCTCTATGGCGGCTCCGTCAAGCCCGGCAATGCCAAGGAACTGATGGGCGTCGCCAACGTCGACGGCGCGTTGATCGGCGGCGCGAGCTTGAAAGCATCCGATTTCCTCGCCATCTACCGCGCATACGAGGCGCTGCTGGCGTGATGCCATATATATTCTAGGCCGAAGGGCTTGGAATAGCGGATCACCTCATGTAAACAGCGCCAGATTTTATTCGATGCCCGCCGCATGCGGGCAGGACTGGACCCATGCAGACAGTATTGATTGTCATTCACCTCATGATCGTGCTGGCGCTTGTCGGCGTCGTGCTCATCCAGCGCTCGGAAGGCGGCGGCCTTGGCATCGGCGGCGGTTCCGGCTTCATGTCGGCGCGCGGAACGGCCAATGCGCTGACGCGTACGACTGCGATCCTTGCAGCGCTATTTTTCATCACCTCGCTCGGCCTCGGCATCCTAACGCGCTATCAGGGCAGCCCGACCGATATTCTCGACCGCATCCCGGCAACGAGCGGGCAGGGCAACGGCATTCTCGATTCGCTCGGCGGCGGCACGCCGCAGCAGCCCGCGAACCAGCCTGCCGGCAACGCCGTTCCGAACGGCGGCGCAGCCGCTCCCGGCGCTCAGGCGCCGACGGCGACCGCACCTGCGACGCAGCCTTCCCCGGCAACGCCTGCCACTCCGGCAGCTCCGGCACAAAACGGAACCGGCGTCCCAACGGGACAATGACCCGGACTATCAAATAAGCCGCCGGCAGGCCCCAGGGTCTGCCGGTTTTCTTTTGTTCAGATTCCAAGCTGGCGCCAAAAGTTCTGGAAAAGAATTTTTGGGCTGGTGGAATCGTTTTTGAAAAGGTATCCGGTGACTCCCATGGCGCGATACGTATTTATCACTGGCGGCGTGGTTTCCTCTCTCGGCAAGGGAATTGCGGCTGCGGCTCTCGGAGCGTTGTTGCAGGCCCGTGGTTATCGGGTGCGGCTTCGCAAACTCGACCCCTATCTGAACGTGGATCCGGGCACCATGAGCCCGACCCAACACGGCGAAGTCTTCGTCACCGACGACGGCGCGGAAACCGACCTCGATCTCGGCCACTACGAGCGCTTCACCGGGCGTTCGGCAACCAAGACCGACAACATCACCACCGGCCGCATCTACAAGAACATCATCGACAAGGAACGCCGCGGCGACTATCTCGGCGCGACCGTCCAGGTCATTCCGCACGTTACCAACGAGATCAAGGATTTCGTGGTCGAGGGAAATGACGACTACGACTTCGTCATCTGCGAGATTGGCGGCACGGTCGGCGATATCGAGGCGATGCCCTTCATGGAAGCGATCCGCCAGCTCGGCAACGACCTGCCGCGCGGCACGGCGATCTATGTCCACCTGACGCTGATGCCCTACATTCCCGCTGCCGGCGAGTTGAAGACCAAGCCGACGCAGCATTCCGTGAAGGAACTTCAGGCGCTCGGCATTCACCCGGATATCTTGCTGGTGCGTGCCGACCGCGAGATTCCGGAAGCCGAGCGCCGCAAGCTCTCGCTCTTCTGCAACGTCCGTCCGTCCGCCGTCATCCAGGCGCTCGACGTCGCCAATATCTACGATGTGCCGATGGCCTATCACAAGGAAGGCCTCGATAGCGAAGTACTCGCCGCCTTCGGCATCGAGCCGGCGCCAAAGCCGCGTCTTGAGCCGTGGGAAGATGTCTGCAACCGCATCCGCACGCCGGAAGGCGAAGTCACGATCGCGATTGTCGGCAAGTATACTGGTCTCAAGGATGCCTATAAGTCGCTGATCGAGGCGTTGCATCACGGCGGCATCGCCAATCGCGTTAAGGTCAATCTCGAATGGATCGAGTCGGAGATATTCGAAAAGGAAGATCCCGCGCCGTACCTCGAAAAGGTCCACGGCATTCTCGTTCCCGGCGGCTTTGGCGAGCGCGGTTCGGAAGGCAAGATCCATGCAGCCCGCTTCGCCCGCGAGCGCAAGGTGCCGTATTTCGGCATCTGCTTCGGCATGCAGATGGCGGTCATCGAAGCAGCACGCAATCTTGCTGACGTCGAGAATGCGTCCTCCACCGAGTTCGGCCCCACCAAGGAGCCGGTCGTTGGTCTGATGACCGAGTGGATCAAGGGCAATGCGCTGGAGAAGCGCACGGCTTCCGGTGATCTGGGGGGCACGATGCGCCTTGGCGCCTACAAGGCGTCGCTCAAGAAGGGCACGAAGATTTCCGAAATCTATGGCTCGACAGACATTTCCGAGCGCCATCGCCATCGGTACGAAGTCAACGTCGACTACAAGGATCGCCTGGAAAACTGCGGCCTCGTCTTTTCCGGCATGTCACCGGACGGTGTCTTGCCGGAAACGATCGAATATCCGGATCACCCCTGGTTCATCGGCGTCCAGTATCACCCGGAACTCAAGTCCCGCCCGCTCGACCCGCATCCGCTCTTCGCAAGCTTCATCGAAGCCGCAACCGAGCAAAGTCGACTGGTTTAATTTCGCCTGTGTAACACGACGGGCGGATTGTCGTTCTCGACGATGGACCCATTGCGGAGGAGCGCCGTCCGAGGACCTGCTTGCGCGGGGCGGGATCTATGCCAGCCCTTGGGCCCGGCAGTTGGGCGGTTTCCTCGGTATCGACATTGTCGAGTGAAAGCATGCAGATCCGGCGACAGGCGTGAGCCTGCCGCCGGAACTCCGATCAAGCCGCGATCGGAAAAGGCCCGACATAGACAGACTTCGGTCTGATCAACCGGCCTTCGAGCAGCTGCTCGCGCGCATGCGCAATCCAGCCGACGGTGCGGCCGATCGCAAAGACGCCGGTGAAGGCCTCGCGCGGGAAGCCGAGCGATTCCAGAAGCAGCGCCGTATAGAATTCGACATTCACGTCCAAGGGACGATCCGGCTTGCGTTCCTTAAGCATTGCGAGCGCCGCCTTTTCGATCCCTTCGGCAAGAGTGATCCGCGACCGATCGACCTGGCCGGATGCGACGAGCGGCTTCAGCGCATTTTTCAAGGCGTCGGCACGCGGATCACGGACGCGATAGACGCGATGGCCGAATCCCATCAGCCTCTCGCCGCGGTCGAGGGCAGCCGCGAGCCAGGTCTTCGCATGGTTTTCGGCGCCGATCGCATCCAGCATGTCGAGAACCGGTCCCGGCGCGCCGCCATGCAGCGGACCTTTCAGCGCGCTGATCGCCGCTAGCACTGATGACGTGAGGCCGGCATGCGTCGAGGCGATCACCCGCGATGCGAAGGTCGAGGCGTTCAACCCGTGATCAGAGATCGTCACCAGATAGGCGTCGAGCGCAGCCGTTTGTTCGACACTCGGCAGCCTGCCCGTCATCATGCGCAGGATGTCTGCGGCTTGCGAGATTGAGGCAGCCGGCGGAATAGGTGCTTCTGTCCGCTGCATCCGCAGAACCGCCGGCAGGAACACGGCGGGAGCCGCAAGGAGCCTGAGCGCCGTTTCGAAATCCTCGCCGTCCGGCAGTCGCGCAATCAGTGCCCGCATCGCATCGACCGGTGGCAGGGCGAGGAGGGTGGCGTCGGCCGCGACATGCGCGTAGACTTCTGCACGTGCGGTTCCGAGCCGGTCTTTCAAGCCCTCGGCATTGACGCGCGTTTCCATCAATCCGTCGAGCAGCAGCGCCGCGACGCTTTCATAGGTGCCGTCCGCAACGAGGTCGTCGAGCGACACGCCGCGGATGATCAGCCGGCCCGCTGGGCCGTCGACATCCGAAAGCCGGGTCTCCGCGGCAATCACATCTTCCAAACCGTTTTTCATAGGCATTTCTCCTTTACGGAAAAGAAGATCAGTCCTAGATTGATTGACGTCAATCTTGATGAAATTGATCAATATGAGGCTGATGTCCTGGCTGACTGCAGAGGAAGCGCTGTACCGTCTCGGCACGAAGCCGCAGACGCTTTATGCCAATGTCAGCCGGGGACGCATTCGCGCAAAACCCGATCCATCCGACCCGCGCCGCAGCCTCTATTACACCCCCGACGTCACCCGGCTTGCCGAGCGCCATGGCGGCAGGAGGAAGGTCGAGACTGTCGCTGCGGAGGCGATCCAGTGGGGCGATCCGGTCCTTCCGTCAGCGGTTTCAACCGTCGTGAATGGGCGTCTCTACTATCGCGGAATTGATGCCGCCAAACTTTCCGAATGTGCAACGCTTGAAGAAACGGCGGCACTGCTTTGGAACAAAGGTACGCCTATCAACATCGCAGCCGGCGGGAGTGAGGGATCCGTTCCATCCATGGCTGCCGCTTTCTCGGCGCTCGCTGCCCGCGTGCCCCAAGACCTGCCGAGCCTCGGCCGTTCGCTCCCGGCGTTACAAGCCGAAGCGCAAGATATCATGACGACGATCGCCTCCGCGCTCGCGCCAGGCGCATCGGATCTGCCTCTCCATCTGCGCCTTGCAAAAAGCTGGCGCCGGCCAGAAGCCAGCGATGCGGTGCGCCGCGCCTTAGTGCTGCTTGCAGATCACGAGCTCAATGCGTCGGCCTTCGCCGCACGCGTCACCGCTTCCGCGGGCGCGACTCTTTCCGCATCGGTGCTTTCCGGTCTTGCAACGCTGACCGGTCCGCTGCACGGGGGCGCATGGGAGGCTGTGGCAACGCTTTCCGAGACGGCTAGGCGCATCGGCACCAAGGAAGCCATCCGCCGCATCCTGGCGCAGGGCAGCCGGCTTCCGGCCTTCGGTCATCCGCTCTATCCGGACGGCGATATCCGCGCCGAAGCCCTGCTTGCGCATATCACGCCAGCGGAGATTTTTCTCGAAATCCAAGTGGCAGGCGAAGAGATGATCGGCGAACGCGTCAACATCGATTTCGCGCTGACGGCAATGGCGGAACGCTTCGAGCTTCCGCAGGATGCGCCGCTCGTCATCTTCGCTCTCGCCCGCAGCTGCGGGTGGTTGGCGCATGCGATGGAACAGGTCGAGAGCGGCCATCTCATCCGTCCAAGAGCCCGTTACACCGGTCCCTCTATTGGAACCTCTAGCGCGTAAGGCCGGCCCGCCTTGCCAGGTTGCGCTTTTCTGCATACGAAACCCTTGTTTTGTTTTATGGTGACGGTGCCGGGACAAGCACTTGACCGCATGGCGAACAGCATGCCGGTGTTGGGTGCTTGCGCGAGGTGGGGACGTATCATGAGCGTAATCTCAGCATTCCTGTGCGGTTCTGCCGCAACCGCCCTTGCGGCATTTCTGCTGCCGGCGGGCGCAGCACTTGCCCAAACGGGCGGTTGCACCGTCGAGAATGCAGCGGGCGGGCGTGAGGTTCTCCGCTGCCCGAACGGGGTAACGGTAACGGCCGAGGCAGGTGCCGCCTTTAGGCTGAATGATCGCAACCGCGATGGTAGCCCCGATGTTGTGTCGCTGCGTGGCAAGGCAATCTTGGTCGATGTCGACGAGGCTCGCCACACAGGCGGCTTTCAGGTGGTGACGCCGCAGGCAATCGCTGCCGTGCGCGGCACACGATGGGCGGTCGACGTTGCAAGCGGCCAAACCTCCGTGCTTGTGGTCCAAGGCTCCGTTGCCGTGCGCCGTCCTGCGGGCGATCCCGTGGTGCTCGGCCCCGGCGAGGGCGTCGATGTTGTCACCGGCACAGGCGCGCTTGAGGTCCGCCGCTGGCCGGCCGCCCGCGCCGCCGCCCTGCTTGCCCGCCTCGGCCAGTAGAACCCCCATGCCGCGCCAGCGATTTCTGATCACTGCAGCTCTTCTTCTGTCCGCGCTCTGGGGAGGCTTTCTGGGCTCCCTACATCTGACCGGCAGCGCCGGATTCCTCGACCGGATGGAAGCTTCGCTGACCGATATTCGAAGCATGCTGATCGGCGGCAAGACGCCGCCACCTGCCGTCGCGATCATTGCGATAGACGACCGCACCGCAGCTTCGCACGGTTTTCCTGTCGATCGGGCAACGCTTGCCCGCGCAATCACTGCGGTTGCCGCGTCGAGGCCGAAGACGATCGCGCTTGATCTGCTCTTGCTCGATCCCGGCACCGAGGAAGGCGATCTCGCACTTGCATCGGCCCTCAGGCTTGTGCCCTCCGTCATCGCAGCTGCCGCCGTCTTTCCGGAAAGCAAGCAGATGGTGACAAACGATCCGAACGATCCGCTTTCAGGCATTCCCGTCGCCGACAGCCTGCTCCTTCCTCTCAAGCGTTTCTCGGATATCGCCGCCACCGGCGTCGTTAATGTCGCAACGGATGAGACGGGGGTCCCCCGCTTCATTCCGCTGATTTCGCGCAGCGCCGGGCGTGTGGATCCGTCGTTTCCGCTACGCGCGGCGTCGCTGGCGCTCGATCGCGATCCAGCCTTCCAGCCGGGCAGCATCTCCTTTGCCGACAGACATATTCCGACCGATACTGGTCAGCGCCTGCCGCTTACCTTCTATGGTCCGCGCCGGACGATCCCAACTTTCAGCCTGATGGATGCGCTCGATGGCAAAGTGCCTGCAGACGCAATCGAGAACCGCGTCGTCGTTATCGGCGCAACCGTCACGGCCGGTGGTGACGTTTTTCCGACGCCATTCGATCCGGTTCTCCCCGGGGTCGAGGTCATGTCGACCGCAATCGCGCATCTGATCGCTGGAGACAGCATCGTCCGCGATCATAATATCCGCCGGCTCGACGCCACGGTCGCGGTGCTTCTGCCGCTTGCGCTCGTCGGCCTGATAGCCTGGCGGCGCAGCCTGATCGGTTTCGTCTTGATCGCTCTCGTTTTTGTGGTCTGGGCGGCCATCAATCTTGCCATGTTCAAGGCAGGCTATTGGCTGAGCGCAGCCTTGCCGATCGCCGCCGCGTTGCCTCCGGTTCTCATCTTCGGCGCAGCGCAACTCCTTCTCGGACGCCGCCAGGCGCGGCATTTCGCTGCCCAAAGCGAGCTCCTGCAACGCATCGAAGCACCCGGCCTTGGAGAGTGGCTCGCACGCGATCCATCCTTCCTTGCCGAGCCAGTCCGGCAGGATGCTGCGGTGGTCTTTATCGATCTGTCGGGCTTTACCGGGCTTAGTGAAGCGGTCGGAGCGGTAACCGTGCGCGAGGTCCTGAGCGGCTTTTTCGAGATAGCCGACCAGGAGGCGCGAGCGCATGGCGGCGCGATCACGAGCTTCATGGGCGACGGTGCGATGATCCTGTTCGGGCTGCCGCATCCGGCCGAAGACGACGCGTCGCGCGCCGCAGCCTGCGCGCTGGCGCTCGCAGATCGCATGCGCTCCTGGCTCGATTCGCACACAGCTCTCCAAGGGGGACGGAAGATCGGCTTCAAGATCGGCGCCCATTGCGGGCCTGTCGTCGCCTCGCGCCTCGGCACCGGCGATCGCCAGCAGATTACCGCGACCGGCGACACCGTCAATGTCGCCAGCCGCCTGATGGAGGTTGCGGCCAGCCGCGGCGCTGAGGTCGCCTTCAGCGCGGCACTTGTCCGCGTAGCATCCGCCGGCGCCGGCCCGTCACCCGCCGGTCCGCTCGAAGGTCCGCTGGAGACGAAAATCCGCGGCCGCTCCGGCAGCATCGACGTCTGGCTGTGGCGCTGCGCCGGCTGATATTGCCGCTTTGACATTTGCCGTCTTAGCGGGTAGGAACGCGCCAACCGTTCTGCCGGCAGGTTCCGGCCACGGCGCTTGTGCGCCCGATATTCCGAAAGACAGACAGATGACAGATCTCAACAGCGTCGTCCCGGCGATCGCCAAGGCGTTGGCAAAGCGCGGCTATGCAGCGCTGACCCCCGTGCAGAAAGCCATGCTCGATCCGGCGCTTGTCGCTTCGGATGCGCTGGTTTCAGCGCAAACCGGCTCGGGCAAGACCGTCGCCTTCGGCCTTGCGCTCGCGCCGACGCTGCTCGAGGGCGAGGAGCGCTTTGCCCCCGCCGCCGAACCGCTGGCGCTTGTGATCGCGCCGACCCGCGAACTTGCCTTGCAGGTGAAGCGCGAGCTCGAATGGCTGTACGAGATGACCGGTGCGCTAATTGTCAGCTGCGTCGGCGGTATGGATATCCGCAGCGAGCGCCGTGCGTTGGAACGCGGCGCCCATATCGTCGTCGGCACTCCCGGACGTCTTTGCGACCATATCCGCCGCAAGGCTCTCGATATGTCCGCATTAAAGGCCGTTGTTCTCGACGAGGCGGACGAGATGCTCGACCTCGGCTTCCGTGAAGATCTGGAGTTCATCCTCGAAGCGGCACCCGACGACCGCCGGACACTGATGTTCTCGGCAACTGTTTCCTCCGCCATCGCCAAGCTCGCCAAGAGCTACCAGCGCGACGCCGTGCGTATATCGACGCAGACCGAAGAGAAGCAGCATGTCGATATCGAATACCGCGCGCTTGCCGCTGCGCCGGCTGACCGCGAAAATGCGATCATCAATGTGCTGCGCTACTATGAGGCGACCAACGCCATTGTGTTCTGTTCGACGCGCGCTGCGGTCAATCATCTGACGGCCCGCTTCAACAACCGCAATTTCGCAGTCGTGGCACTCTCCGGCGAACTGACGCAGAACGAGCGGACGCACGCGCTTCAGGCAATGCGCGACGGCCGCGCCCGCGTCTGCATCGCAACCGACGTTGCCGCCCGCGGCATCGACCTTCCAGGCCTCGACCTCGTCATCCATGCCGACTTGCCGACCAATCCGGAAACGCTGCTGCATCGCAGCGGGCGCACCGGCCGGGCAGGGCGCAAAGGCGTCAGCGCACTGATCGTGCCGCTCAATGCCCGCCGTAAGGCCGAGCGCATTCTCGATGCCGCCGGGATTGCCGCCACCTGGGCTCTTCCACCGTCGGCCGAGGATGTGATGCGCCGCGACGACGAGCGCCTGCTTGCCGACCCGATCCTCAGCGAGGCTGGGCGCGACGAGGATCAAGCACTGGTCGGCCAGCTCATTGCAAATCACGGCGCAGAGAAGCTTGCCGCGGCCTTCGTGCGCCTCTATCGCTCCAATCAATCGGCGCCGGAAGATCTGATCGAAGTCTCGATAGAGGGCGACCGTAAGCGTCAGCGCCGCGAAAATGCTTTCGAGCCGCGGGAGCCGAGCCAGAAGGGCCCACGCGACGATTTCGGCCCGAGCGTCTGGTTCTCGGTTTCCGTCGGCCGCAAGCAGAATGCCGAACCGCGCTGGCTGATCCCGATGCTCTGCCGCAACGGCAATCTGACGAAACGGGAGATCGGTGCGATCAAGATGCAGCCGGAAGAGACCTATGTGGAGATCTCCGCCGATAGCGCCGAAGCTTTCCTCCAAGCGGTCGGACCGAACAAGACGATGGAGCGCGGCATACGCGTGACGCGTCTGAACGGTACCCCGGATTTCAGCCGTCCGGTCGCTGCAAAACCTTATGCCGGCAAGAAGACGTTCGGCGAGCGCCGTGACGAGACATCCTATGACGATCGCCCTAAGGGCAAGTTCAAGAAGGATTTCAAGGGTAAGACAGCTCCCGCAACCGTCGATCACAGTGAGAAACGGGACGCCAAGCCCTGGGGCAAGGCAGCGGGAAAACCTAAATTCGAAGGCAAGGGTGGCTTCGCGCCGAAGGGCAAGTTCGCTAAGAAGAAGCAGGGTTGAGGAGGGACGGACCGACAATTGGCGCGCCTTCCTTTTATGCTCTACTGAGGATGCAGCCATGACAGAGATCGTGATTTTATCCGTTCCGCTCTTCAGCACGTTGTGCAACGAAGCTTTCAAGTTGCGTCGCGCCGTCTTCATCGGTGAGCAGAATGTGCCTGCCGATGAGGAATTCGATGAAGCCGATTTAAGCGCCCACCACATAGTCGCCATCCAGGCCGGCGAAGTCGCGGGCACGCTTCGGGTCGTCTATCTCGATGATCACGTGAAGATCGGGCGCGTGGCCGTCGGAGCGCAATGGCGCGGCCATGGCATCGCAAGCGCGATGATCCGCTTTGGGATGGAGGCGCATCACACTGCACGCGGCAATCGCTTTTACCTGACGGCCCAAAGCGACAAGATCGCGCTCTATGAGAAGTTCGGCTTTACTGCGTTCGGCGATGAATTTTTTGACGGGGGCATGCCGCACCTCGCCATGAAGAACTACTGATTCCGAGGGCGCCGGTGGACATGGGGGCACCGCCAATGACCGGCAAAGACAGCCCGCAATATCTTGCAGCGGCAGATTTCATTCGGAAGAACCTCCGCCTTCAGCCGGTGCCGTCAGTTCCAGAGATAATGCTCTATGCAGCACATTCGGGAAGCGGGCTGGGGCGACTGACAAGGCTTGACGGTGCAGTTTCCACCGCACCCTACTGGGCTTATCATTGGGCTGGCGGAGCGGTCCTCGCCCGCCATATCCTCTCGCACCCCCAGACCGTCAGCGACCGCCATGTCCTCGATCTCGGTTCAGGCTCGGGACTGGTCGCTATTGCTGCTGCCAATGCAGGTGCTGCCCATGTCACCGCGATCGATATCGATATTCATGCGATTGCCGCGATAGATCTCAATGCTGCTACTAATGGTACTAAGATCGAAACGCTGCAAGCCGATATCCTCGACGCTTCGCCTCCCGCTTGCGATGTCATCGTGGCAGGCGACGTGTTCTACGATGCGAAGCTTGCAAGACGCGTCCTGCCGTTTTTCGCCCGCTGCCGCGCCGCTGGCATCGACGTCCTGATCGGCGACCCGGGCAGGACGCCTTTGCCCCGCGAGCGGCTTCGACTGGTGACGACATACGCCGTCGCAGACTTCGGGGCGGCGATGGAGAATGTGTGCGGAGTGTATTCGCTTTAGATCAGCGGAGGCGCGACGGATCACACTTCTGCCAGAAGTCAGCCGAGGAGCTCCGGCCGGAGCAGCATCACCGGGCAGGGGGATCCCGCCGGAAGCTGCGGCGCATGGGGCGGGCGAATGATCAGGCAGTCGGCATGGGCGAAGACCTTCATCATCGACGAATCCTGCTTGCCGAACGGCTCCGCCAGCCACATGCCGGAGGAGGATTTGGCGAGCTTCGCCCGCACATAGTCCTGACGCTGATCGTTGGAGGCAAGGGTGACAGCCGCCTCCACCATGGCATCGCGCTTGACCGGCGGCAGGGAGGCGAGCCTGCGAACCAGCGGCTCGAGGAACAGCAAGGCGCAGACGAGGCTTGATACCGGATTGCCCGGCAAACCGAGCACGTGCGTGCTTGCGAGGCTGCCGACCATCAGCGGCTTGCCTGGCCGCATGGCAATCTTCCAGAAATCGAGCGTCATACCCGCGGCTACCAGTGTGGCCTGCACGAGGTCGTGGTCGCCGACGGAAGCGCCGCCGAGCGTTACGATGACATCGGCACCGGCGGCCTGTGCCTTGCGGACCGCTGCCGTGATAGCAACCTTGTCGTCGGGCGCGATACCGAGATCGAGCACGTCGCCGCCAGCGTTGTGCACCAGCGCCCCGATACCGAACGTGTTCGACGCGACGATCTGCGAAGGACCCAGGTCGCTTCCTGGCGTCAGCAGTTCGTCGCCCGTTGCAAGGATTGCCACAAGCGGCTTGCGCAGCACGTCGAGCGAGGCATAGTTCATCGCGGCGGCCACTGTTAGTCGCGTGAAATCCATGACGGTGCCGGCAGCGAGCACTGCCTCGTTTTCATTAAAATCCTGCCCGCGGGAACGGATATGTTGGCCCTGTCGGACGGGATATTTCGTGCGGATGCCTCCATCGATTTTCTCAGCGTCCTCCTGCAGCAGGACGCTGTCGGCGCCGGAGGGAACCGGCGCGCCCGTGAAGATCCGGACCGTTTCGCCCTTTCCCACGGTGCCATCGAAAGCGTGTCCTGCCGCAGATGTGCCTATGAGCTTGAGTTCAGCGCCGGGCTCCGGTGCATCCTCACGGCGCAGCGCGTAGCCGTCCATCGCAGACGCATTGAAGGGCGGCTGCGTTAGCCGCGCCGTCAAGCCGGCCGCAAGCACGCGCCGATCGCCGTCGGCAAGCGAAACGGTCTCGACATCGGAAATCGGCTTGGCATTCCCAAGCAATCTGCCTTGCGCCTCTGTGACGGGAAGGAGGTTCATCGGCCAGCCTCCGGATGGCGGAAGTCGCCGGATTTGCCGCCCGACTTTTCGACCAGCCGGATGCCGCCGATCTCCATCGCCTTGTCGGCGGCCTTCGCCATGTCGTAGATCGTCAGGCAGGCGACTGACACGGCGGTCAGCGCTTCCATCTCGACGCCGGTCTTGCCCGTAAGCTTGGCGGTCGCGATGATGCGCAGGCCGGGCAGGGCGACATCCTCTTCGATCTCGACGCTCACCTTCGTCAGCATTAGGGGGTGACAGAGCGGGATAAGGCTGGACGTCTGCTTGGCCGCCATGATGCCGGCCAGCCGCGCCGTGCCGATAACGTCGCCCTTCTTCGCGTTTCCTTCACGGATCAGACGCAGCGTTTGCGCCGCCATCTTCACATGGCCCTCCGCGGTTGCAACGCGAACCGTATCGGCCTTGCCGCCGACATCGATCATGTGGGCCTCACCGGAGGCGGCTATATGGGTAAGTCCTGGCTTCTCGCCGCTCATGTCATTCCGCCGCGATTGCCGCTTCGCCGAAGAGCAGAGCGCGGGTCGCAGCCGTCACGTCATCCTTGCGCATCAGGCTTTCTCCGACGAGAAAGGTGTTGATGCCGGCCGCCCGCAGCCGCTTGCAGTCGGCATGGGTGAAGATACCGCTCTCGCCGACCAGCAGCCGATCGTCCGGCACCATCGCCGAAAGCTCTTCGCTGACGCTCAGGCTAACCTCGAAGGTGCGCAGGTTGCGGTTGTTGATGCCCACGAGAGGTGAGGAGAGCTTCAGCGCCCGCTCCATTTCTGCGGCGTCATGCACCTCGACCAGCACGTCCATGTCGAGCGCAAAGGCTTCATCCTGCAGACGTTCAGCCTCGTCATCGGAAAGCGACGCCATGATCAGCAGAATGCAATCCGCGCCCCAGGCGCGTGCCTCGTGCACCTGGTAGGTCTCGAACATGAAATCCTTGCGCAGCGCCGGAAGGGCGCAGGCTTCGCGTGCAGCCGTCAGGAACTCCGGCGCGCCTTGAAAGCTTGGCGTGTCGGTCAAGACAGATAGGCACGCGGCACCACCGGATTCATAGGCTTTGGCGAGCGCCGGCGGATCGAAATCCGGGCGGATGAGGCCCTTGGACGGGCTTGCCTTCTTGATCTCGGCGATCAGGCCGTAGTGTCCGGCATCGCGCTTGGCAACGAGAGCCTTGTGGAAGCCGCGCGGCGCGGTTTGCCCTGCCTGCATCGCCTTCAGGTCGGCAAGCGAAACCTTAGCCTTGGCGGCGGCGATTTCCTCGCGCTTGTACGTCTCGATCTTTCTCAGGATATCAGTCATCGGCCAATCCTAGTCGATATCGTTCGAAACGGCGATCAGTTTATCGAGGGCTACGGCGGTCGCGCCGCTATCAAGCGATTCGGTCGCGAGCTTCATGCCGTCGGCAATCGTCCCCACCTTGCCGGCAACGACGAGCGAGGCAGCCGCGTTGGCAAGGGCGATATCGCGATAGGCGTTCTTCGCGCCGCTCAGTACTTCGCGAAGTGCAGCAGCATTGGCGACGCCATCGCCGCCCTTTATCGCCGCAAGTGCACAGGGCGGCACGCCGAAATCCGCCGGCGAAAGCTCGAAGGTGCGGATTTTGCCGTTTTCAAGCGCTGCTACGCTGGTCTTGCCGGTGGTGGTGATCTCATCAAGACCATCGCCATGCACGACCCAGACGCTCTCCGAACCGAGGTCGCGCATGACCTCAGCGATCGGCACGACCCATTGCGGCGCAAAGACGCCGAGCAACTGGCGGCGCACTCCGGCCGGGTTCGTCAGCGGCCCGAGCAGGTTGAAGATCGTCCGGGTGCCGAGCTCGACCCGGGACGGCCCGACATGGCGCATCGCCGAATGGTGCTGCTGAGCAAACATGAAGCCTACGCCTGCCTCAGTGATGCAGCGCGTGATCACTTCAGGCGCAATCTCAAGCTTGACGCCCAAAGCTGCCAGGCTGTCGGAGGCTCCGGACTTCGAACTCAGTGCCCGGTTGCCGTGCTTGGCGACCGGAACACCGGCGCCGGCGACGATCAGCGCCGCCAGCGTCGAGATATTGTAGGTGCCGCTGCCGTCGCCGCCGGTGCCGACGATATCGATCGCATCGGCAGGCGCTTCCACCCGCAGCATCTTCGAGCGCATGGTCGTCGCAGCACCGACGATTTCATCGACCGTCTCGCCGCGGACGCGCAGCGCCATCAGGAAACCGCCAATCTGCGAAGGAGTCGCCTGACCGGACATCAGGATTTCGAAGGCCTCGCGGGCCTCGTCGCGAGTCAGTGGCTCGCGGCTCGCAGCCTTGGCCAGAAGCGGCTTCAGATCGGTCATGCGCTACAGCTCCTAGCGAACGGCTGCCTGATCGGCGAGCGTTTGGTTGATCGACGCACCGTAGTGCGTTTGCAGTAGGTTCACCATCTGGTCAAGAATGTCGTCGCCGGCAGCGTTCGCCATGGCAGTGATCTGAGCATCCTGATTGTTCAGCACATCACCGGTCGGCTCCGTGTTGACGCTGGTCACCTTCAGCAGGATCTGCGTGCCGGGATCGCCGCCAACGGCATTTGCAACAGTATCGACCGGGCCTGTGAAGGCAGCGGTCACGCCGGCGCGGCCGAGCACGGCATCCTCGGTGCCGCGCGTGATGCCGCTCTTGCTTTCGACGGCAATTCCGAGCGGAGCTGCGATGTCGGCAAGCGTCTTGCCCTTCTGCGCTTCCTGCTTCAGCTCTCCCGCCTTCTTGGCAAGTTCGAGCTTCTGCTGTTCGGCGGTCCAATCCTGCACGGCCTTGTCGCGCACTTCGGCCAGCGGGCGATCGCGCTCCGGCGTGATTTCGCGCACGTCGAACCAGACATACCCGTCATTGCCGAGTGATAGCGCCGGCGCCTGAACACCGGATTCGGTCTTGAAGGCTTCACCGATCAACTGCGGCTTCGCGGGGATGTCCTTGACCTCGTTGCCGCCCTTGTCCAACCCGCTCGGATCGACAGCGTCGATCACGACGGCCTTCAGCTTGAGCTGTTCGGCAATCTGCTCGAGTGTCTGGCCGGAGCCGCGCAGATCCTCGATACGATCGTGCACGTTGATTACCTCCTGCGACGCGTTGACGAGCGCCAACTGCTTGCGGATGTCTTCCTTTACTTCCTCGAAGTTCTTGACGCTCTCCGGCTTGATATTGGAGACGCGGAGGATGACTGGGCCGAACGAACCATCAACGACCGGCGTCGTGCCGCCGTCCCTGGCGACTGCGAAAGCGACATCGGCGATGGCCTGGTCCGGAACCTTGTCCTTGGAGAAGTCGCCGAGCAGCACGTCGCTTGCCGTCTTGCCCTGGTCGGTCACCAGCTGGTCGAAGCTGGTGCCGCTCTTGAGCGCCGTTTCGGCAGCGGTCGCCAGATCCTTGCTGGCAAAGGTCAGCTGCTCGATCGTGCGCGTTTCCGGCGTGCGATAGCTGTCCTTACGCTTGTCGAAATCCTCGCGGATCTGATCGTCCGTGACGGTCGAGGCATCCGCAATGTCTCCAGGTTCGAGCTTCAGATAGGCGATCTTGCGATATTGCGGCGCGCGATAGCGGCTCTTGACGCCATCGAACCACTTCGAAAGCAGATCCTCGGCCGGAGCCTTGATGGGCTCGATGTTCGCGTTCGTCAGCAGCAAGTAGTCGATGTCGCGGCTTTCCTGACGGTAGAGCTTCAGCGCGTCGACGAGCGTCTTCGGAGCGGTGAAGCCGTTCGACACCGCATCGACGATCTGGCTGCGCACCGCGACCTTGCTGCGCTCGCTGATATAGTCCGCCTCACGGATGCCGGCGTTGCGCAAGCGCGAGGTGAAGAGCGTGCGATCGAACTGGCCGTTGACTGCCTTGAAGGCCGGATCCTCAGCGATCAGCTGGGCGAGACGATCTTCCGAAAGGCCAAGATTCATGTCGGCGGCAAGCTGGTCGAGCGAGGCGCCGGCGACGAGCTGGGCGATCACCTGCTGCTCGACGCCGAAGGCCTTGGCCTGCTCGGGCGTCAGACGCATGCCGAACTGCTGGCTGAGGCTTGCGACCTGTCGCTGGTAGGCAAGGCGGAATTCGGTGGCGTCTACCTCCTGGTCACCGACGGTGACGACGGCCGTGCTGCTGGCGCCGGTGAGCAGCGAACTGGAGATGCCCCATATACCGAATGAAGCGACCAGGAGAAGCATCAGGAGCTTGGCGACCCAGGTCCGGGCGGCTCTTCTCAGGAAATGGAACATCGAAACGCAAACCTCGCATTATATTTCGCCCTTTCACGGGCAAAGCTTTCGACGTTCCTTAGAACAAACGCGTAAGGAAATGAAGCGTCTGCGCGTGAAAACATAGCAGGCGCCGGCGGAGGTCCCGGAAGGCGATCGCGTTCAAGAAATGGAGCGCTTCAGGGAACCTTTCGGCCCTCACGTCGTTGAAGCCGCATCCGCAAAAAGAGGAGCAGACAATGGCCGAACTCAAGACCGCCTCCGGACAAACGACGGGCGCACGCGTGAAGGCGGAAATCGCAGCAGATGATCTTTCGGCTCAAGTCACCGCATTGCGCGAGGATTTGGCACGGCTGTCCGAAAGCGTCGTCGCCTTGGGGCAGGGCGCAAAGACCGCCGTTGCCGACGAGGCTTCTGTCATAACCGAGCGCGTGCGCGAGAAAGTGCGTGAAGAACCGATCTTCGCACTCGCCGTAACCGCCGGCATTGCCTACGTGTTCGGCCTGATGAGCCGCCGCTGAAACGACGCGGCATAATTGGACAACATCAACCGCTTTGCGCATCGCCATTGCGGTGTTGCAACCACCCAATGACAAAAGTGGCCGGAACACCGTATCCGATGTTCCGGCCACTTAACGTATAAGCCGGGAGCTGTGGTCCTGGCTTTTCCGCGATTGAAATCAGCGCCGCACAAGACGTCCGAGCGCAATAAGAATGCAGGCGCCGACGAAACCGGTGATCAGGTATCCGAGCCAGCCTGCGAGCGGCTGGATGTTCAGGACACCGAGAATGAAATTGGCAACGATCGCGCCGACAATGCCGAGAACGATATTCATGAGCAGGCCCATATTGCTATGCATGAATTTTTCCGCGAGCCAGCCGGCGATACCGCCGATGATGATCGCCGAAATCCAACCTACGCCTTCGCCTTCCATGGTGATCTCCCTCCTAGAGAAGCAACAAAATTGAACGCAAAACCTGCAGAAACGTTCCTCGCCGGATCAGGGTAGCAGCGGTGTTACCGGCATGTGAAATGGACAAGCTATCAACAAAGAAACACGCCGGAGAGGGCAGGAACTGCAAAACCCAGCGACATTCTCGAACTCTCGTTGCACATTTCTACGCAGCCCTGTGATTCTGGAGGATAGATCATTCGCTTTGCGGGGCAAGCTAAATATTAACAGGCGGTTAACTGCGAAATTTGAATTAAAACGGCTGTCTCTAGTACGGACCGCTGGATAACGTCACCGCGATATGCGTGGGCTCCGTGCTGCGATCGACATCGATCCAGACTTTCTCTGAAAACTGATTCTCGGTGTCGTTGCGAATATACAGCTGTTCTCCCAGCTTCAGCTCCACAACCAGCGCCATATAGGATTGGAGTGCTTTACGGGCGCCGGAACAATCCAGTGCCAGTTCCTTGAGACGCTCCGGATGGCAAGCAGCTCGACGGCTTTTACATATCCAATACCTGACATCTGATTTTCATCGACTGTCCCGAACAAAGAGAAGCGGCAAGTCCTCGTCGAATAGAGCTTGACGCTGCCATTCTTCAACGCAGATTGCGGATAAGCCAGCGTGCAGCCATTGTCCGGGCGGTAGTTGCCGGCGGCCGCAGGCAGTGAAACGAGGAAAATCACCGGCAGGGCGGCAAGTCGATTAATCATGGGAAAGAAGCAAGAGCTTGGAAAAATACAAGCAGATTGCACGCGGGATGGGCCCGAAAAGCAACTAGCTCCCTCCAGAATCGTGTTTCTCGCTTCCTTGTCCGTTTACCGGAAGGTGAAGCTGCGCCAGTTCGAGAGGCGGGCTTTCGCGAGCACGGTTTGTGCCTCTCGCACGACAAAGAAAGCGCCGAAGATCGCTGCAATCGTGATGAAATCCCAAAACATAGGCGCGCTCCTTTGATGGAAAGAAAGAGCGGGTCGAAGCTTGCGCCCCCGCCGACGCTACGACCCGCTCGAAATCCGAGCGCCCGCCGGGCGCTCAAGGACATACAACCCTTATAGGGCGTCAATGAGTCCGGATATCGTAAGATATAGGGATGTGGGGGGCGTGCGTGGCAAAGCAGATCGACGTTTCTGCTGTCTGCTGAAACCCAGTGCAGGGAATGCCCGCCACGCGTGCCTTCGGGTCGGACAATGCCGTTCCTGGCCGACCATCAATTGACAGAATAGGAGTACTATGTTTACGCCATAGCCCTCTGGCTCCAGATGTCGCGGAAAAGCGCCGCAATGTCGCCCCGGAGGTAAGTCGCGCCTCTTGAGCGCCATCCCCCTGATACGCGGAACTACGCGCCGGAGCCTGTGAGCAGTAGGGGTGAATATTTCAGTTGGCCCTCAGAATACCAGATTCCTCTGCTGCTGCGATGAAAGCGGTCTGAGGATCTATGTCGGGCTTTTCGCCCTCGAGGGCCTGGAGACAGGCCTTCCGAGCTGCCGCATATGCGGGGCCTTTGTGACCGGGCCAGGACGTCATCAGAAACGCAACGGCTTCTCTGGTATTTTTTACGGTGCGGAAATGATCGTCGCAGTCGATCAACTCGATGCTGCGTTCCCAGATGTCCGAGTTCATGAAATGCAATCTCCGTTGGCGATCATTTCAACGGATAGCCATGAAGTCTGTTCCGAGAAAAAGTGTACTAACGCTTACGACGGAAACAAGAGCGCGGCATGATCTCAGTGAGATAGTGAAAACCGGAATACCTGCGGCAGAGTAACGTGGAAGCCCCTGCCTTCACGGTCGCGCACCTTCAGCGGAGGTGCCTCCGGCTTCTTCAAAAGCTAGATGCCTAACTTTCTCAGGGCACAGCACAACAATCTCCATAGACGTGACTTCATCAAGGTATTTGAGCAGCAGCGTTAGGGTTGATCCCACGGCACCAGGGCGCACGTTCAACGACTGGAAGCGCTGAAAAAGCCTGCCAGGATCAAATTTCCAGGTGAAAGAAGACAGCCGTGGACGGCGAGACTGAACGGGGAGGAGTAACTCGTCGCAGGTCGCAAAAGTGCAACGGAGCTCCTCACGATCCCTGATCAGCCCGATAACGGCTATGTGATCGTCAACGAAAAGCGCGTGCTCGTCAATCCGAAGACCCGCGCGGTGATCGAGGTCGTGGAACTTGAAAGTACTGCGGGCCTCCCCCAGGCCCGCCATTCCTCCCATCGATAGTCCATTCGTCCTTGCCGCTGTTGAGACACCAGCAGCGGCCGGCTATTGCGACTTCTGAGGATCGTCCGCCGGGTTGACATATTTGATGGCCCATGGGCCAGTAGTCGTAATTTGGATCACCGTCGGTTCGTCGAAGCGAGCGAAATGCGCCGTGCCGGGCGGCAACGCGATGAAACTGCCTGCAGGCAGCGCCTTCGCTGCGCTTGGATCGGCGGTTTCGCCCATTCCGAGATTGATAGTCCCTGATATGACTGTGACCACTTCATGCACAGGATGCGTGTGCGGCGCCACCGCATAGCCCGACGGCACCTTGAGCCGGAGGGCAAACAGGCCTTCCTTACTGGGATCGCCGAACAGGACCGCCGCCTCTGCTCCAGCAGGAAGCACCTTGGGGGCCGGACCCCACTTGACATCATCGGGACTGACCATTGTGTGTCCACCCTCTGCCGAAGCAAAGGAGGCCATCCCGCATAATCCGATCAAGCCGGTTGCGAGTATCGATGCAACTCTCATGACAAACCTCCCTCTTCTCGCCAGGCCTTTGCCTCGGCTGAGCGCAGAAGCAGGCTCGCGAAACGTAGATAGTATGTCCGCGGACCAGGTCTAAGCAAGCTCTCCTCTAATGGACTTTTAAAAATTGCCTGATGGACAGAGAAGATGACAAAAGCTCCTCAGAAGCCGACGAGGTCACAGATCGGGAGGACGAAAAATGGCCGGGCGAAACTCGCACCGACCTTTCTCGATCCGGCTCAATAGCAACGGTCTTTGCAGGCGTGGCCGGAGACAGGCTCTACTGCTGCGCCGGAGCCGCAGGAGGAGAAGCCGGCGCCGGGGTTACATTGTTGCTGGTCGGCGCAGTCGGCGTTGCCGGTGCTGGGGCAGGCTGCGTGGAGGGCGTCGTTGAAGATGTCGAGATCGGATCGGTCTCAGGCGAGCCACCCCACTCGAACCAGACAACTCCAGCCACCAGAATCACCGCGATAATGGCGGCCCATGTGCCCCACAAAGAGCGACTGCGGACCGGAGTAGTGCGCGGGTCTGATCTGCGATCAGGGAATTGCGGGTCGTAAGTCATGGCAGTTTTCTCCATCTATGATGGAAGAGAAATGAGATAAACTTGTTTTTTGTTCCGACCCGTCCGCAGCGGTTTGAGACGGTTTCATTGGTAATTCGGGGTGAGAATCCAGCCTCGCTCGTTTTCGCGCAAGTGCTTTGATGAATTGAGGATTGCTTCTTGGGGCTCCGGGTCGGACACAGAGATTATGGCGGAAGAGGTGGGATTCGAACCCACGGTACGGTTTCCCGCACGCCGGTTTTCAAGACCGGTTCCTTAAACCACTCGGACACTCTTCCTTGCGCGCCTTATGGCGCAAAGGATATGGCCAATGCAAGGGTCGGGCGCAAAAATCTGCCACCGCAGGACCCGGCTAGATGACGATTGCGCGATGCGTCGTTAGGATTTTGTAAACCATGACTATTAAAATTGTTTCTATCACCACGAAATCATTCGCAAATTCGCCATGATGGCCGCCGAGTTAAAGTCTCGTTAGGTGAGTGGGCGTAGGCATAACTGGCCCGTTGTCGGGCAGGTTCTTAACCATACGATCTTGGGCGGCGTGGGACATATGAGACTGGAATACGGGGCGACCTCTTTCGCAACGGGTACACGGTGGCTGGCGTTGGCCTTGATGTGCGCCACCGTCACGGCTTGCGGTACGGCTTCGCAGGTGTCGAAGAAGCGCGCTCACGGCAAGGAATATTTCTCCGAAAAAGAATATGGTGTCAAAGCCAGCCCGCGGGTTGCCAGTGGCGCCAACATACCGAAGGGCGGCGGGCGCTACATCGTCGGCAACCCTTATGAGGTCAAGGGGAAGTGGTATTATCCCAAGGAGGACTTCGCCTATAACAAGGTGGGCGTAGCCTCGTGGTATGGCTCCGCATTTCACGGCCGGTTGACGGCAAACGGCGAAGTCTACGACCAGATGCATCTTTCCGCCGCGCATCCGACTTTCCCGTTGCCGAGCTACGCACGCGTCACAAATCTCGAAAACGGATCGTCCGTGGTCGTGCGCGTCAACGACCGCGGTCCTTATCATGAAGGCCGCATCATCGATCTTTCCAACAAGACGGCGGATATGCTCGATCTGCAGCACAGCGGCACCGGCAAGGTGCGTGTGCAGTATGTCGGCAAGGCGCGCATGGATGGGCACGATATGCCGTACCTGATGGCGTCCTACGTGCCGAAGGGAAGCCGGATTCCGGGCGTCAATCCGGGAGGTCAGATCGCAACCGGCGTGATGGTGGCGTCGAACAGCAAGCGGATCACCGGCGATCAGTTGCAGAGCCTTGGCACTTTGACCGTGGATCAATCGCGTGTGCCGGTGCCAATGTCTGCGACGGCCTATGGCGGCTCCACGCCGAGCGCGCGCTACAATGCGGCACCGGTGGCGACACCAGCTTCCGTTCTCGGAAATTCAGGACAGGCTTTCGGACAGATGGTCGTGCTTCCGGAAATCGGACCCGTTCCCTATGAACGTCCATATGGCTACGGGCAGGGCGGTTCGCTCGCGATGGGCTACCAGGACGAGGTTGTGAAGACGGTGACCGTAGAGCTTGCTTTCGACGCAGTCATGGTCCGCAATGACGGGCTGACGCAGGATTCGATCCTCGCCTCTCTCAAGCGTCAGCAGGCAAAACAGATCGCGCCCTGATTGGAAGCGATTGCGCGTAGCGCGCGCTGCTTCTAACGTCTGGAGTCGAACCTTCGATCCTATGGAGCCTCGATGTTGAAGCGTCTGCTTCGTCTTTGTGCGTGCCTTCTGCCCTTCGCTTCGCCATCCTATGCTGCGGAAACCGCGCCCGCCGGCTTTGTAACCAAGGCCGCACAGGCCTACATGATCGAGGCATCCACCGGAACGGTGCTGCTTGCAAAGAACGAGGAGCAGAGTTTTTCACCTGCCTCGCTCGCAAAGCTGATGACGTTGGATCTCGTCTTTGGCTCGTTGAAGAAGGGCGACATCACGCTCGACACCGAATATCCGGTTTCCGAATATGCCTGGCGGACGGGAGGTGCTCCGTCTCGGACGGCGACGATGTTTGCCGTGCTGAAATCCCGCATACGTGTTGAGGACTTGATCAAGGGCGTTGCCATCCAGGGTGCCAACGACGGATGCATCATTCTTGCGGAGGGCATGAGCGGCACGGAGGGCAATTTCGCTGCCGCAATGACGCGGCGGGCGGAGGTGCTCGGCATGCCGAAAACGGTCTTCGGCAACTCGACCGGCTTGCCGGACGGCAAGAGCAAGGTATCGGCGCGTGACTTGGTGACGCTTGCGATCGATCTGCAGCAATCCTTTCCCGAATATTTTCATTATTTCGCGCAGCCGGATTTCGAGTGGAACAGGATTTTCCAGCGCAACCGCAATCCTTTGCTCGGCCTTGGACTTGGCGCGGACGGACTGGCGACCGGCTTTGCAGAGGGCGAGGGATATTCGATCGTCGCCTCGGCGGAGCGAGATGGAAAGCGGCTCTTCCTGGCGCTCGGCGGCATTGCTTCCGACAAGGAACGGACCGAGGAGGCAAAGCGCATCCTGGAATGGGGGCAGACGGCCTTCGAGGACCGGCAGCTTTTCGCGGACGAGGAGATCGTCGGCGCGGCCAGCGTCTATGGCGGCCAGGCCGGAAAGGTGGACCTCGTCGCGAAGGGGGCTGTCAGCGTCTACATTCCGGTAAGCAATCCTGACAGGCTCTCTGCGCGGATCGTTTACCGCTGGCCGCTGATGGCGCCCATTGCTGCCGATGCCGAAGTGGGCACGCTGGTCATATCGGCGGGCAGCCGCGTGTTGCGCGAGGTGCCGCTTTACACCGCACATGGCGTCGAGCAGGGTTCGTTGACGAGCCGGGCGGTCGACGCGCTTCTGGAACTTGGCGAATCGCTGTTCTTCTCGTGGCTCTGGGACGAGGCCGAGCCCACCTGATCGCCATATTCATTGCCTAAATTGCCGGGGAAGGACCGGAAGGCGCCCAGCCTGAAGGTTTCGCTTGGCTCTGTCTTCGGATAGATAGGAAGAAAGCCCGGTGGCGCGGGCACTGAAGAATACGGGAATGTGTCATTGTCATCCGGTACGGGATTGTTCGTTACGTTTGAAGGCGGAGAAGGGGCGGGGAAATCCACGCAGATCCGCCGCCTGGCGGAAGCGCTGAGGGCGCGCGGCCATGAGGTTCTGCTGACGCGGGAACCCGGCGGGTCGCCTGGTGCGGAAGCCGTGCGCCACGTGCTGCTGTCCGGCAGCGCGGAAGCCTTCGGCACGCGCATGGAAGCCATTCTCTTCGCCGCAGCCCGTAACGATCACGTCGAAGCGGTCATTCGCCCGGCGCTTCTTCAGGGCAAGATCGTGCTGTGCGACCGGTTCATGGATTCCTCGCGCGTCTATCAAGGCGTGACGGGCAATCTCGAGGCGGACTTCATCGAGACGCTGCAGCGGATCGCCGTCAACGGCGTCGTACCGGATTGCACGTTGATCCTCGACATTCCGGCAAGGCTTGGTCTGGAGCGAGTGAAGAAGCGCAGTGCGGCGACGACGGACGGGCCGGACCGTTTCGAAAAGGAAGAACTTGAGACTCACGAAAAACGCCGCGAAGCTTACCTCGACATAGCCGCGCGCGAACCGCAGCGGTGCCACGTCGTCAATGCGATACAGGACGAAGAGCCGATTGCCGCGGAAATTCTTGCGATTGTCGATCAGCTTCTTAGGCCCGTTGCCGTCGTCAAGATGCCGGAGGCCGCGCATGAGTGAGGAGCGGCCGGGGCTTCTGGACGGCGCCATCTGGCCGGCCGAAAACACGAAACTTTTCGGGCATGACGAAGCCCAGGCTTTTCTTTCCCAATCCTATCGCTCCGGCAAGGGCCATCACGCAGTCCTGATCGAGGGGCCGGAGGGGATCGGCAAGGCAACGCTCGCTTTTCGCTTTGCAAACTACGTTCTGTCGAATCCCGAACCGGCAACAGCGCCTGCAGCGATCGGCGATCCTGATGCGGGCTCTGCTGTCAGCCGCCAGATCGCTTCCGGGGCGTCGCATAACCTGCTCTATCTTTCGCGTCCCGTTGACGAAAAGACAGGCAAGGTGAAGTCGGCGATCACGGTGGACGAGGTGCGGCGCGCCGGACGCTTTTTCTCGCAGACCTCCGGAACTGGAAACTGGCGCATCGTCATCATCGATCCGGCAGACGACATGAACCGCAATGCGGCCAATGCCATCCTGAAAATTCTGGAAGAGCCGCCCAAACGTGCGCTGTTCCTCGTGCTGTCGCATGCGCCGGGAAAACTTCTGCCGACAATCCGTTCACGGTGCCTGCCACTTAAGCTTTCGCCGCTGGATAATGGCGCCCTGGGCGCGGCACTCGCCAATCTCGGCGTAACCGGCAGCGATGCCGCGATGATATCGATCGCGAAAGGCAGCGTCGGGGAGGCGCTGAAGCTCCTGAACTACGGCGGCGGCGAGATCATCGCGGCATACAACGAGGTCTTGTCGGCCCAAGGCCCGACCGCTCGAAAGGCAATGCATCGTTTGGCGGATGCCTTGTCCGGCAAGGACAGCGACACAATATTCGAATTCTTCGTGAGCCATGTCGGCGACGACCTGATGCACCGGGCGCGCCACGCGGCGCAAGCAGGCGAGCTTTCCGCCGCCGAACGGCTGGCACGCCTGCAATCCGATATCAACGAGCGGCTTTCCGTTTCCGACGCATACAACCTCGACCGCAAGCAGACGATCCTCAGCATTCTCGGCGACATCAAACAGCCGGGCCCCTGATCAGCCCGCAAGCAGTTTCCAGGCGACGATCGCGAGCGTGAGCGCAAGCACGATGCGAATGGTGCGTTCATGCAGCTTCGGCGCCAGGAGGCTGCCGGCAATAATGCCCGGAACCGAGCCGATCAGCAGTGCCAAAAGCAGGAGCCAGTCGATCTCGCCGATGATCCAGTAGCCCATGCCGCCGATAAGCGTCAGCGGCACCGCGTGGACGATATCGGAGCCGACGATTTCGCGGACATCCAGCCGCGGATAAAGTACAAGCAGGATCGTTACCCCGAGTGCACCGGCACCGACAGATGTCAGTGTGACTAGGATGCCGAGTGCCAGCCCGAGGGTGACGGTGAGAACGGCAATCGTCGCCGGGCGGGGCGGGGCGCGCTCGCCAGTGACCCGGCGGGCAAAGCCGAGAATCTGCGCGCGGAAAACAAGCATCACGGCCGTCATGACGAGAAGCCAGCCAAGCGCTGCGGTAATCGTATGGGCAACCTCGATGCTCTTGCGGTCGACGCCTGCCATCAGCCAGAGCATCAGGAGCGCTGCCGGAACACTGCCTGCCCCGAGCGCACCGACAACTCGCCAGTTGATACGGCCATGCATGCCATGGACCGCTATGCCCGCCGTCTTCGTGACGGCGGCATAGAGGAGGTCGGTTCCGACCGCGGTTGCCGGATGGACGCCGAATAACAGGACGAGCAGCGGCGTCATCAGCGAGCCGCCGCCCACGCCGGTGATGCCGACAAGCGCGCCGACGAAAAAGCCGGAAAATGAATAGAGAGGCTGAAAATTTTCGAGAAACGTCAAGCGACGGACCTCTGACAGACAGAGAAACGGCTTTTGCCCGCTGCTGGAAATCTCACGTCGGTTGCGCCCCGTTCTTCAGTTTCGCAAGGCCTAGAATGTGGCAGAAAGCGAGTCAAGCTCGGCGCTTCGGCAAACCGCCAAATCATAAGCGGTTTCGAAACTTAGTGTTTCTCTTCTTCATGACATGCGCTAAGAGCGGCTGATATTTCGAGAGAGTAAGCCCGACACGATGGCCGCTATGACAGACAAGACGCCCTTCTACATCACCACTGCGATTTCCTACCCGAACGGCAAGCCGCACATCGGCCATGCCTACGAGCTGATCGCAACCGACGCCATGGCGCGCTTCCAGCGTCTTGATGGCCGTGATGTCTTCTTTCTGACGGGCACCGACGAGCACGGCCAGAAGATGCAGCAGACGGCGCGCGCGGAGGGAATTACCGCCCAGGAGCTTGCCGACCGCAACTCCGGCGAGTTCCAGGCGATGGCTCAACTTCTGAATGCCTCGAACGACGATTTCATCCGCACCACGGAACCCCGCCACCACGAAGCCTCCAGCGACATCTGGAAGCTGATGGCGGAAAACGGCGACATCTACAAGGATTCCTACGCCGGCTGGTATGCTGTGCGCGACGAAGCCTACTACCAGGAGAACGAGACGGAGCTCCGCGCCGACGGCGTGCGCTACGGGCCGCAGGGTACGCCCGTCGAATGGGTGGAAGAGGAAAGCTACTTTTTCAGGCTTTCCGAATACCAGGACAAGCTCCTCAAGCACTATGAGGACAATCCCGATTTCATCGGTCCTGCCGAACGGCGCAACGAAGTGGTTTCCTTCGTCAAGTCCGGCTTGAAGGACCTTTCGATTTCGCGCACGACTTTCGACTGGGGCATCAAGGTGCCCAACGATCCATCGCATGTCATGTATGTCTGGGTCGACGCGCTGACCAACTACATCACGGCGACCGGCTATCTCCAGGATCCGAACGGCCCGAGGGCGAAATACTGGCCGGCCGACATTCATGTCATCGGCAAGGACATCATCCGCTTCCATGCGGTCTATTGGCCCGCCTTCCTCATGTCGGCGAGGCTGCCTCTGCCGAAGCGGGTCTTTGCTCATGGCTTCCTGCTCAACAAGGGCGAGAAGATGTCGAAGTCGCTCGGAAATGTCGTTGATCCCGTCAACCTGGTGAACCATTTCGGACTTGATCAGGTGCGGTATTTCTTTCTGCGCGAAGTCTCCTTCGGCCAGGACGGCAGCTACAGCGAAGAGGCGATCGGCACGCGGATCAATTCCGATCTTGCGAACGGCATCGGCAATCTCGCGAGCCGCTCGTTGTCCATGATCGTCAAGAATTGCGACGGCAAGATACCGGAATGCGGACCGTTGACCGACGAGGACAAAGCAATGCTGGCGCAGGCCGATGCGCTGCTCGCGTCGACGCGCGAGGACATGGACAAGCAGATGATCCACAGGGCGCTCGCTTCCATCATCGCCGTCGTTTCGGAAACCGACCGTTATTTTGCAAGCCAGGAGCCTTGGGCGCTGAAGAAGACCGATCCGGCGCGGATGGGGACCGTGCTTTATGTCACCGCTGAAGTCGTCCGCCAGATCGCGATCCTGCTGCAGCCGTTCATGCCCGAATCGGCGGGTAAGCTGCTCGACCTCGTTGCTGCGCCGGCCGACAAGCGCGGTTTCACGGCATTAGGCGAAGCCGGACGCCTTGTTCCCGGAACGCCGCTGGAGGCACCAAAGCCTGTCTTCCCGCGCTATTTGGCGCCGGAAACCTGAGGGTCTGCCATGCTGATCGATACGCATTGCCATCTGGATTTCGCCGATTTCGAGGAGGAGCGAGACGATATCGTCTCACGTGCTCACCAGGCAGGCGTGAGGCAGATGGTGACGATCTCGACGCGGGTGCGGAAACTCGAAAAGCTGCTCGCGATCACCGAGAAATATCCCTCGGTTTTCTGCTCGGTCGGCACGCATCCGAACAATGCGGATGAGGAGCTCGACATTCAGACCGAAGATCTCGTGCGCCTCGCCAAGGAACACGAGAAGATCGTCGCGATCGGTGAAGCCGGGCTAGATTACTTCTACGACACGCAGAAGCCGGAGAACCAGAAGACAGGCTTCCTGCGCCATATCGCTGCCGCGCGCGAAACACAGTTGCCGCTTGTGATCCATAGCCGCAGTGCCGACGAGGACATGGCGGCAATCCTTACGTCAGAAACGGGGAAGGGGGCCTTCCCCTTCATTCTCCATTGCTTCTCGGCCGGTCCCGAGCTTGCCCGAACCGGCGTCGAACTCGGCGGCTACATTTCTTTCTCTGGCATCCTCACATTTCCGAAATCCGAGGAGTTGCGGGCGATCGCAAAAACAGTCCCGCACGACCGGCTGCTTGTCGAAACCGACGCGCCTTACCTTGCGCCGAAGCGCTGGCGCGGTAAGCGCAACGAGCCGTCCTATGTGGTGAACACCGCCGAGGTTCTGGCTGAAACGCTTGGCGTCAGCCATGCCGAGATGGCGCGGATCACCACTGAGAATGCTTTCCGCCTCTTCTCGAAGATGCCGAAGGTCTAGCCGCGTGAGCTACCGGCGGCGCTTCACCATTCTCGGCTGCGCGTCGTCGCCCGGCGTGCCGCGCATTACCGGCGATTGGGGCGCCTGCGATCCGGCCAATCCGAAGAACCGCCGTACGCGGGCAGCCTTTATGGTGCAGCAATACGACGACAACGGCGGGGTCACGACCGTCGTCATCGACACCGGATCGGATTTCCGCGAGCAGATGATTGCCGCCAAGGTGGAGCACATCGATGCTGTGCTTTACACGCATCCGCATGCCGACCACATTCACGGCATCGACGATCTGCGCGGCTATTTCCACAATGCACAGCAGCGCGTGCCGATCTATGCCAATCCGTTCACAATGGACCGCATCCGCCAGGGCTTCAGCTATTGCATCGAAACGCCGCCCGGCAGCAATTATCCGCCGATTGTCGAACCGATCCTGATCGAGGATATGACGCCTATCACCATCAGCGGGGCTGGAGGCACGATTTCATTCCGACCGCATCTGCAGCAGCACGGCGACATACATTCGCTTGGCTTTAGAATCGGTGATGTCGCCTATTGCAGCGATATCAGCGACTTTCCGCCGGAGACTGTCGCAAAACTTCAGGATCTAGACATCCTCATTATCGACGCGCTGCAATACCGCTATCATCCGAGCCACCTGTCGCTTGAGCAATCACTCGACTGGATCGGCCGGCTGAAGCCGAAGCGGGCGATCCTGACGCATATGCACACGCCGCTCGACTACGACACGGTGATGGCCGAGACGCCCGAACACGTCGAACCCGCCTATGATCAGATGCAGTTCGAGGTCAAAGTGGATGAGCTGCGAGCGATCTAGCACAACCTGGGAACGGATTAGTGACCGGTATTTTCCGGCACCGGCTAGCGAACCTCGGCGATAACGACATGAGCACGTAGGTTTCCCTGAATAGGTCCGCTGCCAAAGCGCTGTTCGAACGCTGCGGCGACCGCTTGAACAGCCTTTTCGTCATCGGCAGCGCGCGCGGCGATCTCCATTTTCAATGGCGTACCCCGACAGAATGCTATGGCGACGTCGCGCGGCGAGGGCGCATTCGCGGCCATGTCTATAGTTTCGATCGTCACTTTCCGGAAGCCCGCGTGCCTGAGATCACTCTCGATCGTCTCTCGCTCGTAATAGCCATGCGGCGTTCGTTCGAGAAAACGCGTGGGGTCGTCGGGAAAAGCCGCGACGATTGCCTCTGAAACAGTGCGGGCAATTTCGTTTTCGGAAAGCGAGGCCCAAGTGTTGAAAAGAAACGTTCCTCCTGGCTTCAGCACTCTTAGTATCTGGCCATAACCGCGCTGCTTGTCCAGAAAGAACATGACGCCGAACTGGCAGGCAACAACATCGAAACTTGCGCTGTCAAAGGGCAGCTCGAGTGCGTCGGCCTGTTTCCACTCGACCTGACGGCCAACGCCTTTCTTCGCTGCGATATCGAGCATCGCCTGGTTCAGATCGGTAGCGACGATTTGGACCTCCGGCGCAAGCCTGGCCGCCATCGCCCGTGTCAGCACGCCCGATCCTGCGGCGACTTCCAGAACACGTTCAGGATGACAGTCCGCGACGCGGGCCGCCAGATCCGATGCGTACCCCTCAAACAGGATCGGCACGAGGAACTGCTCGTAGATCGCGGGAATGTCTCCCTGGAAAAGCGCGTCGGTCGCGGTCATTGTCTTCTTCTCCTTGGCTTGCCGGCGCATCACGCCGAGCGAGCGATCTTACCATCTGGACGCACCAGCGGAGCTGTCTCCCAATACTTCCTTGTTCCGAGTAAAGTGTCACACCCAACAGCCAAGGCAACTAGCCCAAAAGACCTAAGCAGGACCACCAACTCGACGGTCAACCGGAGACGGTCGAACCGGCTGGGAGCGTAGGCTCCCATATTTCCGACACCTGGAGATCAGATGGCTTTCTGCACCTCCGCGGGCGACACGGCCCAAGGTCATTCTCCCGTCTAGCGTCCAGAGATCGATCAGCGCTCAGCGCCCACCAGGTGGGGACTTAGGTTTAGTGCCCCGTGCGAATTCGCCGGCGCGGAGCAGGGGCTGTCGACGGACGGCGGGGGCCCATAGTTTGTGACCGTGTAGCTGGGCAGGTGTTTATCCCAGTAAATACCAACGGAGCAGTTTTCCATAGTGCATTTAGACAGTAGCCAATCGGCGGTGAGCGGAGAGGGACCGAACACATATTAAAGCGGAAAGTATGACTGGCAGGCAAACAAGGTACGCTGTCCTGATACCAGCGTGCTCCGCCACGAAACCGAGGAGCGGTGGAGCGAGGAAGAACACGACAAACGACATCTGGCCCAGTGCCGCGACATTGAGATGGGAGGCTCGGTCCGAGCGCCGCGCCGCTGCAGAAACGGCAAGGGGGTATACCACGCTACAACCGCCGCCCATGAGCGCAAATCCAACAAGGGCGATGTATTGATGCGGAGCAAGCCACACCGCGCAAAGCCCGAGAGCTGACACGAGCAGCAGTGTCAAAGCGACCGTCCGGGAGCCGAAGCGATCAACAAACGGATCCGCAAACAACCTCGTCAAAGCCATGAAGAAGGTGAAAAGCGTGAGGCCCAGCCCTCCAACGAACGGTTCGGATTGGAAGACATCGCGCATGTAGATCGCCGACCAATCAATGCCCGCGCCCTCGACCAGGAATGCGGCGATACCAATGACGCAAAGAGGAAGCAGTGCAACTGTCGGAAGCGCGATACGCCCCGCGTCTGCATGATCAAGCGCCGCTCTTGCAGGGGCATTGCGCATGCCAGCGATTACTATCGTACCCACGATCAGGACAAACGCGAACGTCAATCCAAGATGAAGCTGCGTTGATACGCCGGCCTGGCGGACTGCGGCCGAAACCAGGGCTGTGACGAAAAAGCCCAGGCTCCAGAATCCATGTGCCCGGTTCATCACGCCCCGTCCAAGCTGCGCCTCGATGCGGTCAATCTCGACGTTGAGATTGATCTCCAACGCTCCTGCCAACAGTCCTTCGCACAGAAGAATGCCGAAAACTAAAGGAGCAGCACTCACCCAAGGGACAAGAGCAAGACACGCGGACGTTCCCAACACGGTAAGAAAAGCGGTGGTGCGTGCTCCGAAGCGGGCCACGACGGGGGACGAAAACGTTAGTGAAATCAACGCGCCGACCGCTGCTCCAATTAGCGTCAAACCGAGTTCAGATTTGTCAATCTGGAGGGCGTCTTGAAGGTCCGGAAGGCGCGACAGCATAGCGCCCATCGAAACAGCGAACAGGAAGAAGCAGACATAAATCCGCTGCTGCGGTCCGATGTGCATGTTGTGGCTCCGGAGGCGAGTACGATGGGAGACCTCCTTTTAGGAGAACTGCCTCCCGATAACAACATGAACGCTCGCTCTTAAGTGGTGTAGGACGCGGTTTGTGGCGTTTAATTGCCCCGAGGCATCTCAACGCAGAGGCAAACGAGCGACCCCAAGAAGCGTTATCGCGAGCCTTCTGGGTGTCGCTGCTGGACAGAGGACTAAGCGCTTTCGGTGATGGCCGCAGAGGTCGATGCTTGTAATTGGTGTTCGCCCGCAGTGTCGGCTATCGTAACCACGGTGCAAAATGCGGGAGCGACCTCGTTGGTGGGAGCCACTCACGCCAGGAGATTATTCTGGCTCGACCGCTTGTGCCAGTTCTTCTGCGTTTTTACAGGTGCCCAGCACCTCGCTCATCGGCTCTCATATGTTCCATAATCTATCTTATGCGATCGAGGTGTGTAGCCGGGTGGGTTCAAGGATGAAGTGCGACTTGCGATAGATACCAATGGGTTATCACTCGCAAGGAATGCTCATGACACGCACCTACTCCCAGATCGATATGGATGAACGTCGTAAGATCGCTCGCTGGCGAGCGGCCGGCCTGAGCGCCACGGTCATTGCCGAGAAGCTTGGACGGCATCGTTCGACGATTTTCCGCGAGCTCAAGCGGAATGCGTTTGAGGATCCGCAAATGCCGGATCTGAGCGGCTACTATTGCGTGACCGCCAACGAGATGGCACGTGAACGCAGAGCCAAGCTGCGCAAGCTCGCCCGCTTCGTCCATGTGCGCCAATCGGTGATCGAGCGGATCATGCATGGCTGGTCGCCACAGCAGATCGCCGGTCGCATGCGGCTGGAGCGCCATCCGATTTGCGTCAGTTACGAGACGATCTACAAGTTCGCCTATTCCGCAGACGGTCAGGCCATCAAGCTGTGGCGGCACCTGCCGGAGCGTCGCGCGAGACGGAGACCGCGGCATGCCCGACGCCGTCACGGTCGCCGCTTCAGCCCGGAACTCAACATTCTTCACCGTCCTGACACGGTCGCCGAACGCAAGCAGTTCGGGCATTGGGAGTGCGATCTCATTCAGTTTCGCAAGAAGTTCGGCAAGGCCAACGTGACCTCACTGGTCGAGCGGGTCAGCCGCTTTGCGGTCTTCCTGCGCAACAACGACCGGCAATCGAAACCGATCATGGACGGGTTGATTGAGGTGCTCCAACCCCTGCCCCACGCTGCTCGGCGCTCGATCACCTTCGACCGGGGCACTGAGTTCAGCGAATGGCCCTATCTTCAAGCCGGCATCGGAACGCAGACATGGTTCTGCGACCCGCAGTCGCCCTGGCAGAAAGGCACGGTCGAGAACACCAATGGCCGGGTTCGCAAATGGCTTTCGCGAGAGGTGGATCCCCTGTCGATCAGCGACGGCGAGCTGAGAGACATCTGCGACCGGCTCAACTCGACGCCGCGGAAGTGCCTGGGCTACCGAACGCCCGCGGAAGTCTTCCGCAAGAAACTGCTCGCGCAAATGCGACGTGTCGGTTAGCGTCACACGTGCAGGTCGCAATTCGGCTTGAACTCACACCGCAAAGTT
>NZ_FMTM01000018.1 GCF_900099775.1 Rhizobium mongolense subsp. loessense
CATATCCATGCTCCCATTTCCTTTTCCGATCGACCGGCGTGATGCATCAAGTCTCAGGCGCTCGCCAAGGATGGATGGACGTAGCGCAGGGCCGCATTCGCGCCGGCCGTGATGATGGCGTTGCGATCGAGTTTGGAGTTCTTGTTGAGTGTCACTTCGAAGCCGGCGTACCAGAAGCGCGGAACCAGGTAGTGAGGTAGCTGCTCCGATAAGCGTCCTGCTAGCAGACGCAACCCGTCATCCGACTGCGGTCCGAGAACGTAGGCATTAAGGGCGCGGGGCTGATCGTCCAGCGAAAAAATGCTGACGACCACCTCTTCCACGCCCGGTTGGGCGCGAATGTGGGCCTCCACGTCATCGAGGGCGATACGCACGCCCTGGATCTTGACCTCTCTGTCGATGCGGCCCTTGAAATACCAGAGCCCGTCGGCCGCTTTCCATCCCCAGTCGCCGGTGCGATAAAGGTCCCGTTCGGGAAAGGCGTATTCCTGCCGTTCAGGAAGGCCGACATAGCCACGGCCGACGCTTGCGCCGCGAACATAAATTTCCTGCGCCTGGTCTATGGCGTCAATGCCTGGCGAATGTCCGATACTTGTTCCCGCCCGCGCATATCCGATCGGAAGCTCGTGCTCCGCCAGGAGATGGTCATTGGTGATATCGACGCTTGTCACGGCGACGGTGCACTCGGTCGGACCATAGGTGTTGACGACGCGGCAACCCGGAAAGCGCTGAAACAGGTCGTTGACGATCGCCTTTGTCAAGGGCTCGCCGCAAAAAACGAAGGTCGCGCAATCTGGCAGACTATCGGAGCAGAACCGTCGGTTCTTTAGGAAGAGCCGGACGATTGATGGTGTGGAAACCCACAAAGATACCTTGTCGGATGCGAGGCGCCTGATATAGCCGGTCGAATTGGCTATGTCGGCGTGATCCAGTGCGGTTATCGGCAAGCGGTGCAGCCAGGACGTCCAGATCTCGAAGAGGGAGACGTCAAAGCAGTAGCGAATGTTGCCCGACACGGCTGAGAATGTCGCCGCCTCAGGCAGGAGGACATCAAGCCAATCGATGAAATCGACGAGGTTGGCATAGGTGACCTGAATACCCTTCGGCTGACCGAGCGTGCCTGACGAAAACATGATATAGGCGACGTCATCATCGGCAATGCCGGATGTTGCCAGCGCTCGAAGATGGCCGGGGTGTTTGATCCGGCTGGACTCGACGTCCACGCCGATTTCAATGATCGGAATTGCCACGTCGAGGCTCTGCAGGGCCTGGGTGGGGTCGCCGTGAGGTGCCGCGATGAGGAGCGCGCTGGCGTCGCAGGCTTGCGCAATCTGCCGAACTCGGTCAAGCGGCGTTTCCGGCTCCACCGGAACCAGCGCCCTGCCGCTTACCAGGCATGCCCAGTAAGCGACCAGATAGCTGGGATCCTTGTGTCCCCAGATCAGAACCGGGTTTCGCGCTTCGGCCACGGCCCTAAGTCGGCCAAGAAGTGCCAGAACCTGCTCGTGTAGGTCGCTGAAACGCAGATCGCCGGCCGGATGTCGGTAGCAGAAGTTTGAGCAGGTTTCGAAGTCGGCAAAGATTGCCAGCAGCCGGTCCACCGCTGTCGACGGTTGAGGATTGCGATCGCTCGCAAGCGCCGTTCTCATGCCACTTCCCCCTGCCGCAGGCTTTGGGTCACAAATGTCGCGAGGCTGTCGACAGTCGAGAAGTGTTCGGGTCTGAGCGAGGCGGGATCGATATCGAGATCGGCCACATTGTCCTCGATGAGGAGGAACAGCTCTAGCATGAGGCCGCTGTCGATACCCAAATCCTGCAGACGTGTCTCCCGCCCCACAGAGTTCGGTGCTTGAAGTTCCAACAATTCAACGATCGCATCGATAATCGCGTTCTCAATCGATTTCATGGCTTTTCCTCCTTGCTGATGGAAAGGGACTGATGCTCAAACGATTTCTGGAAGCTGCTCGCGAAGAACATGCTTGTCGATCTTGCCGTTATGGTTCCTTGTGAATTCATGCAGGATGACGATGCGTGCCGGTACCGCATGAGGTTCAAGGCGCTCGCGGCACCAATCCAAGAGGTCCTGCGAGCTGGCGAGATCCGCTGTCGAAAGTGTGACGAATGCCACCGGCCGTTGCCCGTGAACCGCGTGGTCTTCACCAATCACGGAAGCCTGGGAGACGGCGTCATGGGCGAGCAGGGCGCTTTCGATTTCGGTTGGCGCTACCTTATGTCCGGCAACCTTCAGGATATCGTCCGAGCGCGCCACGAAATAGAGAAAGCCTTCCTCGTCGAGCCTGCAAGTATCGCCTGTGTAAAGGACGAGCTCCTGAAGCTCTGGGCATATGCGCAGCTTCTCGGCCGTCTTTTCCGGGTTGTTCCAGTAGCCCTTCATAATCGTATTGCCACGAATGACCAGTTCCCCGGTCGCACTGTGGAAGTGCCTGCGGCCCTCGGCATCAACAAGCCATAATTGCGTGTTGGGGATTGCCTTGCCGATACTGGATTTGCGCTTGGCGAGCTGAGCGGGATCGAGATAGGTGCAGCGATGGCATTCGGTCAGGCCGTACATCGAGAAGATCGTGGCCTTGGCAAAGAGCTTGGCCAGCTTGTCGATATTGCTCGTATGTAATGCAGCGGCCGTGCTGGTGATACAACGCACGCTCGTCAGGTCAAACCGATCGGCGAGAGGCTCGATGAGCGGGACCATCGTCGGCACGATCGGTAAGACGGTTGCCCGATTGGTCACCACGCGGGAAAGGGCAAACAGAGGCTGGGCAAAGTTCTTTTCAACATGCAAGGTCGCGCCGACCAGCGTAGCCATGGTCAGCTGATGCAGCCCATAATCGAAGGTCAGAGGTATTGCGCAGGATATGATGTCGCTTTGAACATATCCCAGATACTGCGACACGGATCGCGCCGCCGTTGTCATATTGAGATGCGTCAGCATGACGCCCTTCGGATCGCCGGTGGAACCCGAGGTGTAAATGATTGCTGCCAGATCCCTGTCGATGATGGACCCCAGGTCGTCGTTCAAGTCGGCCTCGCCGCTTGTCGGGTTTTCGGCATCGAATGCGATCCATTTCGAGCCCATCAGGCCGGCATTGTGAAGTGTCAGGAAATAGACATCCGACTTGCTTGCCTGGACCGCTTCCACAGCGACGGAAAGAAGGGCGTCATCGACGATAAGGCTTCGTGGTCCGCAATCCTTCGCGATCCAGGCAAGCTTGTCGCGCTTCGTTTCCGGATTAAGTGGTACCGCAACCGCGCCGGCAAGGAGAACGCCCCAGAAGGCGATGCAAAATCCGACCGAATTGTGCATCAAGAGAATGACGCGCTCACCCTCCATCACGCCATTTCGTCGAAGGTCATGCGCAACCGCCAGGGCCAGCCTGTATGTCTCGTCATAGGTCAATTTGCGCTGCTCGTCTTGCACTGCAATTTGTTCCGCGCGCGATTTGGCGCTGTTGACCAGGAAACTCGTCAGCGTATTCGTTGAAGACATCATCGGCTTGCTCCATTGGAAAAGATATCTGCTTGTGGATCGTGCAGGCGCCGACGAAGCCTCCCATTCCGACCGATATGAGGGTCGCGGCGTTTGCGTCGGTATCGGCCCTGCTTAGTAGCTCCGACAGCAATAGAAACGGATCGCTCGTGTAGCAGTGGCCCACGTCCGGCAGCAGGCTCAGGTCGACACGGTCGTAGTCGAGGCGGTAGTCCCTGCACAGCTGCTGCCATGCGAGCCGATTGACATTGTGGGGAAGCAGCGGTGCTGGCCCGAGCCAATCAAATCCTGCCTCGTCGAGGGCCGCCTTAACCATCGAGCTGTGGCTGGAAAAGAAGGCGTTCATCTGTTGCGGCGTTCCGGCGCGCCCGAAATAGAACTCCGGCTTGATATGAAGCACGATCGGTTCGAATCTCCAGCCATCGTCCTCCCGATCGACGATGAGGCCGCAATAGGCTTCGCCCATCAATGTGCATCCCGGTACATACCTGTCGGCCAGAGGCACGTTGGCATGACTGTCGCCCGCAATGATGAGAACCGAGTGTGCGACTTTGCCGTGCAGCAAATGCCTCGCCATCTCCAATGCCCAGAACACGCCACTGCAATTGTGCTGGTCGACCTCATATTTGACCTTCACGCCGGCGAGCAGAGGATGGGAATTAAGTTCCGTGAACGGGGAGCGGCCCCGCGCGTATTGCAATGGGAGGCCGTGCACATAGATCATCGCATCGGGGCGTGGCCCGCTGTGGCTATCCAAAAGCTGGTCGAGGATCAGCTCGAAGTCGGAAGCTAGCGGCCCCGGTGCGCTCGGTGCGGATACCTGCTCTATCCCGAACAGGTGCTTGAACACCCGAGCCTCTGAAAGAGGCCGTCCGGCAGCGCGGATTATATCGTCCGCGTCAATCCGGCCGGCGGGTATATGCGCAGCGATCGCGGCAAGTCTCATAACACATCTCCCCGTTCTGAAGACAGGTAAACGCCGCTTGCGCCATCGGTCTCCCAGTTCATCAGCAGATAGTCGCGCCCCTCGGCGCTATGGTCCGCCAATGCCGCAAAGGGAGCAGAGCAGAGCAGCCGCGGTTCTTGCGGCAAAACGGGGCCCGACCAGTCGACATGGGGCAGGATGTGCCGATCAGCGACGAGGATGCAGTTTGCGGCATCCAGATCGAACCGTTTTGCAAGCCGATAGGCAGCCGTCTCAACCGTGTCGCATGGCTGGTTGGGTAGGCGGCGGTATCCGCGATAATGGAGAGGATCCTCGCAGCCTTGGCTCAATACGACCATGCTGGCGGCGTTGAAGGGATTGGCGGCCTCGACAATGGGGGAACGATAGAGAAGGTGCTTCTGGTCCATCGTGACCAGCAATGCCTTCTTTCGCCCGTTTGCGAGATAGCGCCCGATACAGTGAAGCGCAAAGAGCGAGGCCGATCGACCACGGTCGGAAACGGCAAAGCCGAGGCCGTCGTCGATTCCGAGGCTATGAAGCGCGAGATTGGTGACGGAAGTGCCGAGGTGAATATCCGGCAGCCAGTGTGCCAGTATGACGAGGTCAAGATCGCAGAGGTCCGCACGTTCGCGCAGTATAGGTAGCAAAGCCAGCAGCATGTTGGCAAAGGGGGCACGATCGCTGGCGGTCAGCCATCGTGCAACATTGCTGTCGTCGCGCGTATAGTCCTTGCCGTTCGAGCGAAAAAACCGGCTGGTGTAATCCTCCCAATAGTCGACCTGGTCTTGCCACCCGGCGATCGGCGGTTCGAGACCGTCGAACGTATTCCAGACAATCCGCTTCGGGTCCAGTGATATGGTCATTGCGGCATCCTTGCGACATAGGAACGAAATGCGTTCTGCGCGTGGATGTTGGATGCGCCTTCCATGTACTCGAAGGCCTTGGCATCGCGTGTCTTCTTTCTCAGGGTTGGGTCCATCATGAATTCCGCCGATGAGGGCAATGAGAATGCGCGCTGGATCACCCGGTCGGCAAATTGTACTGCCTGTAGCTTTATCAGGCTGATCTCGTGCGCCTTGGGACGACCGGTCTCATAGGCCGCAAGGACGATCTCCAGCCGCCGCAGCAACGCAGCATGTGTCAGCTCCAGGTCGGCGATGGCGTGGGCGGCAACCTTCGATGTGGCGCGAAGATGATCGAGAATTCCGCGAGCGGTCCCAAGGGCGAGAGCGGCCACGATCGGCCTGTTTCGCTCAAAGACTTCATTGATGGCCAGGAACCCGTCTCGTAGGCTCGGGTTGCCCCCGCCCAAGATCATATTGTCGTCGATCGGCAGCTCGTCGATAGTGATGCTGCAAAGCATGGCCCCGCAGAGCCCGAATGTCTGAAGATGCTCAATCTTCACATTCGAGGCATGCCGGTCCGGCTCGATCAGCACGAGGATCGGACGATTGGTCTCGGCGGCCTTTGCAAACACCAGGCCGATCGCAGCTCGTTGCGCATTTCCAACCAGCATTTTTCGGGCGGTGAGGCGCGGCGTTCCCGTCGTCGCCGAAACGGCCGAAATGCCAAGCGAAGGGTCGGAGCCGGCCTCCGGTTCGGTAACCGCAAAAAAGGTTCCTTGCGAGCCGGTTCTGTACCGGGAAAAAAACTGCTCGATCTGAGCCTCGGTGCCCATTTTCAAGATCGCACCGCCCGCTAGCGACGGACCTTGCAGGGCAAGAATGCAGGATGCGTCGAACCGCGCCAGGCGTTCGATCATCGCGATGTGGAGACTGTAGCCGCAGTCCTCGATGCCGAGGCTGGTATCACCGAGCGAAAACCCGTTGTAGCGCTCCGGAACGCCCACCAATGTGAAGGCACGCATGATCGGATCCGCCCAGAGATCACGCCATGCTTCCGTGTCCCGCTCGAGCTTGTGTCCCGTAGCGATAAGGAGATCCTTCAGATCGTCGAGCCGCTCGAGGCAGGGATGTTGAAACACGGACGTACTGCTACTATTGCAGGATGTCTTAATCTCTCTTGACCTGGATGCCCCAGAGATGCTTCGCGGGCGTTGCTCGTTCAGAAGATTCGCGATCGACGCGCGCTCGCGGACCAGCGTTATCGTCTCGCCATCAACCATGACTTCGGCAGGCTGCCCGAACCCGAGGAAGTTGACGGGAGAGGCGGTCGCTCCATAGGCGCCCGATTGGTGGATGCAGATCAGGTCGCCCGCCTCGGGACGATCAAGCAACACATCCTTTCCCAGGATATCCATCGGTGTGCAGAGCGGGCCTGTAATGGTCCACTGACCGGCGGCAGGCGCGCGGTCGTTCCCTTTGACCAGTGAAATGGGAAAATTCTTGCGCAACAGCGAGCCTTGCCCAGCCGCGGCGGAGTGGACATTGGATCCACCGTCGCAGATCGCAAAATTTTCTCCCTTGGTGACTTTCGTCTGCCTGATACCAGCGACGAACCGTCCGGCCGAGGCAACCATATAGCGGCCGAGTTCAATGCAAACCTTGGTCCGCGGATACTCCGCTTCATAGCTGGAAATGATCGGCTCGAGCTCGTAGCGAAGCGCGTCGAGATCCAGCGCTTCTTCGCCCTCGTGATAAGGTACGCCAAAGCCCCCGCCGATGTCGACAAAGTCGAGCCGGTATCCGAGCTTGGCTGCGACTTCGCTGGCAAGCATCAGAATCTGTCTGGTATTGTTGGCGATCGTCGTCGGCTCGAGGATGCGGGTTCCCATGTAGACATGGATTCCGGCAATCCGTGTATTTCCGTGCTGGCAGGAACGAGCCAGGACTTCGTCGATCGCGGCGATGTCGATACCGAACTGGGTTGCCCGGCCGCTCATCGAAAGTCTTGCGCCTGGGAAATGGAAATCTGGATTGAGCCGCAGCGCAATGTTCTGGACCCTGTCGAGATCGCGAGCGAGCCGGTCGACCCTCTCAAGCTCGGTTAGGGATTCAACGACGATGGCCTTTATGCCTGCGACCACGCATCGTTCCAGCTCCCTATCCGACTTCGCAGGCCCGACAAAGAGCATCCTGTCGCTTCCAACACCGGCAGCCGCGGCTGTCTCGAACTCGAGGAAGGAGCACACCTCGCAGCCCATGCCGGCCGTGACCAGCTCGCGAACAATGGAAAGATTGGGGTTGGCCTTGAGGGAATAAAAGAAATCCACCGATGGGAAGGCGGTCTTGAGCTTGAAATATTGCTCGCGAATGATCGCGGCGTCAAACACGTAGAATGGTGTTCCGACCGTATCGGCGATTGCCCATAAACGCTTGTCTTCGTCGAACATATCCGATTACCCACTTTGGCTCATGCGGCCCGGTTGACTTTGCTTTCAATGAAACGGGAGAGGTCGTCGATGCTCTGGAAGGCCGTCGATGAGGTGATGTCGAGATCGCTCATGAAGGTAAAGACATCGATGTTTAGTTCCTCGCTCAACCTTGCAACGAAATGGACAAGCTCCAGCGAGTTGAGGATGCCGGTGGCACCGAACATCTGGCTTCCAGCCAGAACTTCGGCAATGCGCGTGGGGCCAAGGCCGCTTTGCTCAAGAGAAAAGCGAATGATGGATCTGACATCGAGCATGTTTGTTCTCCTAAAAAGATGATCTGGATTTCCGTTGTCACAAGTTCAGTTCACTTTCACGAGCGCGGCTGAGGCCGTTGCGCCAAGACCGACGCTGAACAGCAAAACGAGGTCGGAAGGACCGATCGTTCCGTCACGTCGTGCCTGCATTAAGTTGATGAATGGATCGGCGCCGAAACAGTGGCCATAACGCGAAATGGTCGATAATGAGATCCGGTTCTGATCGAGTCCGATATGTTGGGCGATCTGAAGCCATGATGGCACGTTGACATTATGGGGCATCACACAGCGTAACTCGCCAAGCCCGACGCCAAATCGGGAAAGGGCCCGGTGAATCCCCTCGCATGCAAACTCGAGATAGCGCTTCGAAAATTCGCCGTCGCTTGCCTCGTCGGGACGCCCGGTGATCAGTGCAAAACGTCCGTCATGATAGACGTTGCTGTCCACGACGCCGTAAGGCCCGGCTCCATGCCCGACGAGAATGGCACAAGCCGCTTCGCCCATGATCGTGGCATTTTCGATGACGCGAACGACGCGATGAAACGCTCGCTCGCCGATCAGCACAAGCGCAATCTCGCCCTCGTCAAGCAACTCACCGAGGATATTGAGAGCCGTAAGACCAGTCGCACAATGGTTCATTGTGGCGCTGAAGACTTCGAGGCCGCGAGACGAAAATGGCTGCAACACTGATTGCATTTCTGATCCCACGAGGCTCGTTGCCGGCAATGTGTGGCAATGCACGACGTGAGTGAGCCGCGAGGCAAGCGCTTCATTCCTCTGCAGGATCAGCCGAGCGGCATCGTGCAGGAATGGCGCCAGCGAGCTCGTTGGCTCGCATCGAAAGGTCTCGAAACCCAAGAACCGCTGGAACATCCGTCTCTGATCGCAAGATAGTTGCAATTGAACAGCGGCTTCATCGATGCCCTCGATTGTCTCAGGAAAGCTAAGCTGGACATCAAACAGCGTCAGCATCGGCCCACCTCGCAGTTTCGGGGTAGCCGCCAAGGAAGGCAGCGATCCCCTCGACCAGGCTTGGATGGCCGAGGATCGAGCGGTGATTGCAATCGTCGAGGAACATCGCCTTCGCCTGCGGAGCCGACGTGACGATCGAATACGCTTCTTCGACGAGAACCTGCCAGTCCGAGTTGGCATGGATTACCAGCAATTTGTCCTGGAACCGCGCGAACGTGGAATGGCCGGCATCACATGGCGAACACCTGCGCAATCGCCGATAAGCGTGGCTGATCACGTGCTGCAGGCGCTCGGGAGCTCCGGTCTGAACGAGGTAGGCTTGCAGCAGCGACGTCAGCGATTGTGGCGCGCAGATCGTGACAAGCCGATGCGCCTGCAGCCCTTCCTCCAGCGCGATGGCGGCGATCAGGCCGCCGGCCGAGTGCCCGATTACGCAATCAAAAGGTCCATACACGGCGCAGTAGCGCGCAATCATCCGCCCTTTCTCGTGGAACGACATGGGCTTTGATGTCGAAGCGCCATCTCCAGGAAGATCAGGGTAAATCACTCGGAACCCATTCTGGGTCAGGGCCGTCACCAATGGCAGGATCATTGAGCTGTCCGCGTTCCAGCCGTGAATGAGTAGGACCCGTTTCGCCCGCTCGTCGCCGGAAAAGCGGACGGCAAGGCGCCCCTTTTCGGTTTGAATGATCCGGTCGATGGGCTGCGATGCGCCTGCGGGACGAGCTGGCGCCGATGTCCGCTCGAACCTATGCAATGCGAGCCATGCGCCGGCGAATGGTGAAATTGCGGTCAGTGCATGTATGTCCAATCGGCGAAGTCGCGATTTCAATGACCGAAACTGCGCGAGCTGAGGCTCTGGGCGCGCATTTCTGATGCGTGCGAATGATCTGAGATATATCACTGGATATAAAATCTCATACAACATGGGTTTTCTCCCAGCGCTGCATGACATGCACAAGTCTTGCGACGTATGATGCAAATAAGAGTGCGGAGGATATCGTCAGAACGTGGCATATGTACCCGAGCGACTTGCTGTTTTCCGCGGAAAAGATGATCGCGCATATGGTCGCGGCTTCAGCGATGATCGTGAACACCAAGACTTTCGGGCCGTCTCCGATCTGCTCGAGAATGATTTGAATGCAGACCACGCAGGGCAGGAGGAAGAACGTTGGCAGCAGCAACCACAAGACATTGTTCGACCACATATTCAAGGTGGCTGCGCTTTCTGGAACGATCAGGCCAATCGCGACCGCTCTTGCGAACAGAATGAAACAGGTCGCCATTGCATAGAGCGTGAAAACAAGCGGAATTCCAACGGCCAGATATCGATCGCCGGAAACGCCGGTTTGATTGTTCAGGGATTGGTTGACGAGAATTGCGATTGCGGATCCAGCTGCGACGGCGGGGATCGTGAAAGCAACGCGCAGCCGCAACACAACGAGAAAAGCGGAAACCTCGGTCTCGCCGAACCGGTCGATGATCGGAAAGAGAAACGCAGCGCTTGCACTTGCGACAAGAATGGAAAAGAAGACCGGGAAACCAACCGTCGATAGCAACGGCCACACTTTCTTGGCTTCAGGCAAGTTCTCCGGCGTTTCGGTATCTTTATGAGCAATTTTGCGAACCAGAGCGTAGACTATTGGGAGGAACGCGAGCGGGCCGACGAAATTGCCGATCATCACTGCAGTGAAACCCATCGAATAGCGATCCAGCAGCACGTAGGCGACAAGCAGGCTGAGAATAGCCGCAAATGCGAAGGGTACGATCGCCAGAAGTGCGTGCCCACTGCCGCGCAGGGCGCTGTGGTGGATCTCAAACACCAGGAAAGCTGCCATCGATAGCGCTGCGATCGGAAGATAGGACAGAATAAGTCCGAGGGATTGCGACTGTGGAGAGAGTATCTGGGAGGCCCAGTAAGCAAGCAACGCGATCGCACAGATCAGCCCTAGACCCACAAGGGAAAGCACACGAGAAGATCGCAGGACTGCACCGCTTGCCGGCGTTTTCTTGCAGCGTGCGCTGAAGACCTGATTGGTGATGGCCAGGCCCTCCATCATCGCGATGACAATAAAGAAGGCAGGCTGCATGAGCGACATCAGATAAATTGCCTGGGTATCGCCGTGGCGGGCCAAGATGGTCAGCATGCCGAGATTAAGGCCGGACAGGATGCAGGCAGAGATCGCCAGTGGAGCGGCAAGCGCGATAATTCGCCCCATCAAAGTGGGAATTGAATCCTGTTGGGCTTTAACGGTCTGAATGAGCGCGGCGTCGGAACTCAATGGCTCATCTCCCGCACATGAGTGGGAAGGGAAGGGGCCGGGGATTCGCGAAGAGTTGGCACATCGCGGCGATCCCTTGCGAGGACGGTATAGCCGACCTCATTCGATACCCTGCCATCACGCAACCCGATCCGTTCGAGGTCGTCCTTCAAGACGAGAACGTTTGAATGGGTTCCAAGGAGCGCGCAGGCCATGGAAAGCGCGTCTGCAGCCGCCCGTTCGTCTTCGACGCGAATTGCAAACACGTTGCGGTTCAGGTCCAAGAGATTGAGCAGCCACTGCAGGATCGGCGAACGTATGTCCAATTGATGACCGCGATGAAGGTAAAGGACGGCAAGCTCTCGTGCCTTATATTGCGTCTTGATGTGCTCGACGAAATCTCGCAGGCTCGCATCATGTGGTGAGTTTTCAGCGAAAACAACCGTTTGCAGCACCGCGGTCTCCTCAGTCTGGAAACAGTCACGCCACGGTTGAACCAGGTCCCATTCGGCTTCGGTCAAATCTCTCCACTGCGGCGAGACAGGAAGTGTCCCGCGCAAGACCACAAATTTCTCTGCTGATATGGCGGCCGCAATCATGGTTCGTCTCCAATCCGGTCGCAGTGAGTGGTGTGGTTTCGAGATGCTGGGTTGGTGAGACTGGGGGAGAATGCCGGTTCAGCGTAGATCGATGCAATCAGGGACGACAGATATTCGAGCGTGCTGAAGCCCGAGATCAGATAGCCATGTCCTCCCATGAGTTTGGAAACCTGAGCGAACTCCTCGCTGATCGCCAAATGCATCCCTTCGAGGTCGTGCGGCTGGGTGAGTTCCTCGACAAGCCTGATCTCTTCCAGAAGCCGGACAATCAGGTTGTTCGCATAGGCGAACCGGGTTTTGACCAGTTGATGGTGCAAGGTCTTTTGGCCGAAGCTTTGCCTGCCCTCCAAGTGCTGAAAGGCCATATCCAAGGCTCGCGCCAGCAGTCCCAGTCTCGCGGTTGCCACGGCAATGGCGCTGCGCAATACGTCGGGCCGCATCCTAGCAGCCGGCTCCACGCGAACCATCGCGATGCCGATCTGAGCAAGCGCAATGTCGCTTTGCTCTTCGATGATGCGCACGGCGCCCGCACCCAATGTGGGATTGACAAGGGGAAACTCATCCTCGGCGTCACGCAATGCATATCCGTTCGCCACCAAGTAACCTTCCCTGGAGGTCACGTATAGGCAAAATGCCCGAAGCATTGTGCTTGCTTCGCTGGCGCGAGCAAGCGCGAACAGACCTTCCGTGGAGATGCGGGCGGGAACGTGCAACATTACTCTGCCTCGGCGTAGACTTGTGCGGAGATGTATGCCGCAAGACTGCCGACGGAATTGAAGTCGGTCTGACCGAGAGCTGTGGGATCGAACCGGAGATTGGGCACCTTATCCTCAAGGGAAAGGAGGAATTGAACAAACATGAATGAATCGAGATCAAAATCCCGGTCGAGTTTCATGTCGGCTGTTATACCGGAGAGCGGCCGCTCTATAACTTCGGATAGGGCTGCTTCAATTGCAGAAACAATAGTATTGTTCATGTATATATCCTCATCTTAGTTGGCTGTGTCGTGAAGCGTTGATTGATCTGAGATGCATTTAGTGAGGTTAACTAAATCAATGGTAGCATATGCCAACTGACGCACTGTCTACCTTTGAGGGTGGCCATCCGGGTTCAAAAAACGATCCGGAGATCGAATTAATGACTATTCGATATGCCGAAAGTTGATGAAGCTGCGTCCTGTTTCGCGATTTCGGACACACGAAATCGCGAAATAGGACTGAGAATTTTCTGAAGGGCCGAAGATACAAGCGTGGGATTGCTTTGTATTTGGCTGGGCGCCCTTCCATAGGCCCAATGATCGAAAGGCAAACTTTGAATAGTTGCTCTAGCGGTCATGCCTGAAAGTCTGAGTGCGCCGGTGAAGGTGGTGGTTTTGCAATGACTATGCGGGACGGCCGAGCGGCAGCGCTCACCACGCGGCGAACGGCCGCGCAGGCGCGACATCTTCGTGGAAAGGCCGGGGTGAGTAGGCCGGAGGAATTTCACCTGCCGGCCTCTCGCAGAACGGTGCGTGAACCTCTCGATTCACACCGCTCCCATCAGGTAAACGTGTTCGTTCCGAACGCCTTCCAATGCACGAACAGTCCTGGATTTTCCCGCGCCAGCTTTCGCAAGAAGAGGCTGGCACGTGTCTTATGGGAATGAAAGCGCTTGAACTTCCGCCTGATCCAAGCCCTGAGTTTCTGATTGACGTAGTCAGCCAGAGTAGACAGGGCCGAACGACTGTAACGGCCATAGTAGGCAATCCATCCCCGAAGGAGTGGATTGAGCTGTTTGGCTATTTCGGCCAGCGTCCCCGGCGTTTGCCGCGGGATGTTCAAGCTTTTGATCGTGGCCCGCATCGACATCAGTGCCCTTGGGCTGCCCGCAGGCGTGTATCCACAGAAGAACTCATCTCGCTGTGTGTTCGCCACGCGTCGCGGCCGGAACTGATACCCGAGGAAGTCGAACACGACATTCGGGTATTTCCCCCTGCGCCTTTGGTCTTTGCAATAGACTCTTTTTTGAACGTCCAGCCACACCTGCGTAGCCAAGCGTCAAGCGCACTGCGGCCGATGGAGACGGACTTCTCCTCGCGCAGGAGCAACACTCGTTGAGCGTGATGTCCTTCGCCGCCTCGATCATGCCGATGATAAAGGCCTCGTGCGCGTCCAAGCCCGAGATCTGCAATACGAACCGGGGGTCGCAGTTCTCCTCTATCGACTTCACGGCGGTACTGAAGGAGGCGGAGATCGCCATCTCCATAGACGGCAGGGGTGCATGGCGCGACAACGTCTTCGTCGAGCGGCTCTGGCGGTCGATCAAATACGAAGAGGTCTATCTCCACGCCTACAAGACCGTGTCCGAGGCCCGCGTCGGCATCGGCCGATATCCGACCTTTTTACAACATCCGCCGCCCACATTCATCCCTTGACCGGCGGATCCCGATCAGGCGTTACTTCAACGCGCTGCGCCGATGATGGCGGCAGCATAACCGAGGCGGAAATCCACTTAACAAAACGTCCGTAGCTGATCAGACAAACCGAGCCAGCTCTCTCCGCTCAGTGTTTGGAGCGGCCGTTATTTGGGACAGCCCAGCGAATGCCGGCTGTGATTGCAAGGCCAAAGAGCGGCCATGATGCCCAGAAATCGCCATTCCACGACAAGAGATTGATGGCGATCAGCAGACCTGCAATGAAGAAGACCATGGACATGAAGTAGTCACCCTGTTTTCGTGTCTTCATCCACTTCAACAGCAGCAGCGAGATCAACAAGAGCAAAGGCCACCGGGTCCAGTAGAGCTGTGGCCACGAAATCGAAATAAGCACCTCAAGAAATAGTGCGAGCAAACAGATGGCGTGACCCGAACTGACCCTCTGCGTGGAGATAAATTTTAAGTTGCTGTCGATAGCGCGATTGTCGTTTCTCGTAACGCGATTGGCGACACTGCTGTCAGTTCGGACTGCGTAGCTTGCAACTCCGCCATCTATGTTTTTTACTTCGACCTGCCCCATAAACTCAAATCCGATGCTGAGCTTGTTGCGGACCTGATCATACACCGTGTTGGAAATGACAATCCCGCCGGGCGATGCCAATGACTGCAAGCGAGCAGCGACGTTCACCCCGTCACCATAGATGTTGTCGCCATCTACAATCACATCGCCGAGATTGATCCCGATACGAAAGCGCATGCAAGCCTTGTCCGGCAGCGAGAGGTTGTGTGAACTTGACTCGTTTTGAATATCGACTGCCGCTCGCACGGCTTCGACGACGCTGGAGAACTCTGCGATCAGTTCGTCTCCCCAAGTGTTGATCACGCGGCCGGAATGTAACTCAATCAACCGCTCCATGCAGTCTCGGCTTCGTTTGAGAGTGTGTAACGTTGTTTCCTCGTCCGCCCTCATTAGCCGAGAATATCCCTCTACGTCGGCGCAGAAGATGGTCGTTAGCTTCCGTCGTACACTCGGCATCATTATCTCCTTCCCAAAAATCGCAGAGCTTACCAACTGGCGCGAAATTATTGGTTCTGATTCAGCTTGTTTTCAGTTGAACTCAGTCCTGAGGGATCGTACGTCATAGACTCGGGCTGAGCGACCTCGAACATGTTCTTGTACCTACCAAATCACGAAATAGGATCGGCATCGTGAGACATTGGGCGGGTTTCTCGTCGGTTTTGACGGTCTTGGAGAATATGGGGTCGAGATTATGTCGATATGGGTGACGGCCATGACCGCTTACGTCTAGTAGCGACGATCCAAATTGCCGGCATTCCGGATCCCTTTGCCCAACCACTTCGCGCCGAAGAAGGCAAAAACCGTTTCTGGGAATTGACGATTTCGTTGCTGGAGTAAATCGCCCCAGGGACGTCCATCGATACGCCGCGCGCGGTCGTCAGCCCAAGCCAGATACTGGGTGATATGTTCTTATCGGTCTTCTGACAAACGGATCGGATTTCCTGACACCTGGCACGGCTGAGCAGTCGGCCCCGGCATTCGTCGCAGCAGTCGCGAGAAAGGTCGGAGACGGGAGCCTCGTCGAAACAGCTTTCGTCAATCTAGTCGGCGCGCCGGCGACCCAGCGCGCGCTGCAACACGGATGGGAGTTCGCGGATATTGCCCGGCCATTTCTGTTGCGAGACGTGTCGATCGCGGCATCGGTCACAGGTGTTCCGGGCTCCATCTTTTCCATCAGATGGCGGACGACACCGGCAAATCAGATCGCGCTCGCAGCGCAGGCAAGCGGATGGCGAATGCGTTCAACCGATAATAGAGGTCCGCCCGAAACTGTCTTTGCGCTACCATGTCTTCCAGATCGCGATTGGTTGCCGAAACGATCTGGATATCCACTTTCTGCATCTTTTGGCCACCGACGGCGCGGATTTCCATGGTGTCGAGGAAGCGCAGCAGCGACGTCTGCGCCGCAAGCGGTATATCGGCAACCTCGTCGAGAAATAGCGTGGCGCGATCAGCCATGCGAGCCAAGCCGGGAGCGCCTTCCGCGCGCACTGGTGAATGCTCCGCGCTCGTGGCCGAAGATTTCCGCGATGAACAATTCCTCCGGCACTCCGCCGCAAGAACGCCTTCGGCCCGACCTGGACAGTCATCGGTCTGACCCTCGGCAATCTGCTCAGCGGCATGGTCTCTGGATGATGGCCAGCACAGGCAGATAGCGCAGCGGGCTGATGTTCGAGACGTGAACAAGCACTGGAGCGTCGCCGAATGTCCAGTCAAGGTAAGATCAACATTGCACGCCAGGATGAAGTTCTTTATGATCCGCCCCATGAACAACACCGCGATCATCGCTGCAATCTATTATGCGACGCTTCCATAAGGAGCGGCGCGTTTCGATCATGCCTTGAAACAAGCCGCCGTCAGGCGGTTTTGTTCATTGTGGAGAACCCCTGGCGGCAATACCAGGAGAGTTCCGATGACAATATCCGAGGCCGTGGCCGATCACTTCGAACCGCGTTCGGCGGTCATGAAGACGCTGGTCGAACGCGGTTATGTGAACCAAGCGACCGATCTGCCAGGGATCGATGCCGCCTTCGAAGCTGGCATCGTGCCCGCTTACGTTGGTTTCGATGCGACTGCCGACAGCTTACACGTGGGCCACCTTCTTCCGATCATGACTCTTCGCCGCCTTCAGCAGGCAGGTCATAAGCCCATTGTTCTCATCGGAGGCGGGACCACTCGTATCGGTGATCCGAGCTTCCGGTCGGAGGTGCGGCCGATGCTGACGGACGAGCAAATCACCAGCAACATCGAAGGGATCAGAAAAGTCTTTGATCGTCTTCTGACCTTCGGCGACGGCCCGACGGATGCCATGATGGTCAACAATGCTGACTGGCTGGATGGCATTGGCTGGATCGACATGCTGAGAGACGTAGGCAGGCACTTCTCCGTCAATCGGATGCTGTCTTTTGACAGTGTCAGGTCGCGGCTGGAGAAGCAGGAGAACCTGAGCTTCCTCGAATTCAATTACATGATCCTCCAGGCGTTCGACTTCCTTGAGCTATCCCGCCAGACCGGCTGCCGCTTGCAAATGGGCGGGGCCGACCAGTGGGGGAACATCGTCAACGGCATCGACCTGGTCCGGCGAAGGGACGGGAACGAAGTTTTTGGGATGACTGCGCCCCTTCTGACAACAGCTTCGGGCTTGAAGATGGGTAAGACGGCTGCCGGAGCTGTATGGCTGAACGAGGATCGCTTGTCGCCATACAACTACTGGCAATTCTGGCGCAACGCGGAAGATGCTGATGTTGTCCGGTTCCTGAAGCTCTTCACGGACCTGCCGTTGGATGAGATCGAACGGCTTGGTCAGGCAGAAGGGGCCGAACTCAACATCGTCAAGGAACGTCTCGCCAACGAAGCCACGACGCTTGTCCATGGAGCTGGCTCCGCAAATCAGGCTGCGGCTACGGCGAGGCGGGCGTTCGGGCACGGTGAGGCTGCAGAGGGACTGCCGACGCTTCAGTTGGATGATGCGGAGCGCAGGAGCGGCGTAGCTCTGGTGGAGTTACTGGTCCGTGCTGGATTGACCACCTCGAAGGGGGAGGCGCGAAGGGCGATCTCGGGGCGCGGTGTGCGGGTCAACGGCGAGATCGTGGAGGACCTTAATGTGATGATATCAGACCAGGACCTTCCGATCCGGCTTTCCTTGGGTCGGAAGCGTCACACCGTCGTGAAGTAGCTCCGGTGCGCCGGGACTGCAGAGCCCGGCGCAACACTTGTCTGCTTTCAGGCCCGAACCGGACTTTAAATATGTCTAAAGTGACTTGGACATAAAAACGAGATTATGGCCTTTTGGTAGGTCGTCCAGCTTTCCAAACGATCGGTAGCCACACTTCTGATAGAGCCGACTGGCATCGGCATTTACCGTATCGAGCCATGCCCCATGACAGCCTCGCTGACGAGCCTCGTTTTCCGCCGTTTCGAGCAATCGTGTTGCAATTCCTTGCCCCCGTAACTCTTCCGGCACAAACAATGTGTCGATTACTAACCACCCCCGTGCGGTAAGGCCTAACAAGCCTCCCACCACCTCGCCATGCTCATCGAGAACGAGCGCCGCGAGCGGTCGTCGGTCTGATGGACCGATATGTCTCTTGTTGAATTCGATAAGGCCATTTTCGATGATCGCAACGTCCTCATCCGATGGCATGTCAGTAATATGAATTTCCATCGCTTTCCGCATTTGTTGGTTGGTCGATAACCAGCGCTTATGGCGCTTGCCTTCGCGGTGAAGGATATGAAATTTAGGCAGAGGTGCAATGTCCAGTGTTGGCGCATAATTGCCATAGCGCTTCGAAAAAACTCCGGCATACGCAATACGCCTGAATAACTGGCGTTGTAGCGGTATTGTTTGAAGATGGTCCCGACGATTCCACATTTGCGTTAGTGGCTTGGCCCGCGCCTCCTCCCTCCTTTCGGGGAAGTATCGCACATACGGGGTGACATCATCATCTCATACGCTACATCTTGCTGATCGCAGTATGATGGAGGCGGCAACTATGCGCCATGTGCGGTCATTGGTATCTGTCATATTGCCAAGCAATTGACGATATGGTCGCAGATAAAAGCCCCCAGAGACCGATGATGACGATCACGATTGTTTCCACCGCAGACCGCCCCGATCTCGTGACCACGACTGGAACTTGGCGATGGGAGGAATTCGTCAAGGACGGTATGGAGTTGAGTGAAATTCTTCGGCTTGAAGCCGAATGCGCTAGTAACGGTGCGCTCATGCCGACCGTACTCGTTATGCTCGACGAGCAGCGCCCTGTTGGTATGGTGGCGCTTTGTCTGGACGACTTGGAAGGGCGACCGGACCTCAACCCATGGCTGGCGGAGCTTTATGTCGATCCGGCGCATCGGGGCAAAGGACATGCTCTGCGGCTGATCGAAGAACTTGAGGCTTTGGCTCGAAGCTCCGACATTGAGCGCCTATCGCTCTATACCTCCACCGCCCAAGGCCTCTATTCGTTGGCGGGATGGACAACGACCGAGACTTTCGAGCGCCGGGGTAAGACATTTTCCCATTTTCCATCATGCAGAAGCACTTATAGCTGTATTCTCTTATGACCGCTTCGGGCCGATACCGTTGAAAAACTCGGCATTGCCGGTGCTTGAGAGGCGTGATTCAATCCTCTGGGTGATTTGCAGGGGACAGGCGAATGATGGGATGTCAGGCGGCACCGGCGCAGCTCTTCTACGACTTCTGCCTCGATGATCACGTTCCTGCGGACCACCTTCTGCGTGGGCTGATTTGCCGAGGTCGTAACCTCGAACGAACTCGTTTCGACTACAATCGAGACCTGCTTGAAGTGTGACCGCATCCACCATTTGGCTTAAGTTACGCGGCCATGGCTGGCTCGTCCAGAATGCATAATGTTGCTGTGCTGGCGGAATGGTTCCGATCGGGTCGAGACGCCGCCGATGGTTGAACCAGTCGACTCACTCGAGTGCTGTGAACCCCACCACTGCTTTCAGGCATTGTGAGGAATTCTGCGTTATTTGGCTTTAAAATTCGTCATTCGGATTCTCTGTAAAACTTTAATTTACCGCCGCATAAATCTTTGGCGCCAGCATGCCAATCTTCTAAACTCGGCTGGTGACAAGTGAAACTCCACATCGCATTGCAGCGAATTTTCTCGACCATATGGGCTCTACTACATAGCAACAGCGGCAACGTTGCGATCTCTTTCGCTCTGGTCCTGGTACCGATGTTGCTCGCCGTCGGCGCAAGTATTGACTACGTTCGAGCGTATAACGTCCAGGCGAAAATGCAGGTCGATCTTGACGCGGCCCTGATTGCTTCCATCAAGGAGGTCGATACCTTGGAGGACGACAAACTTCAGAAAAAGGTCGAGACCTGGTTTGCTGCCCAAACCGAGCTTGATAGCAGCAAGTACTCGCTTTCCGATAGCACCATCCAAATCAGCAAGACGAATAAATCAATCCAGGCCGTTGCGACCGCCAGCGTCGATACGACCTTCATGCGCATAGCAAACATTGATAAGGTGAACGTTGCAGTGACGTCATCAGTGGCGGGCCCTGCGACTTCATACATGAATGTCTACCTCGTGCTGGATAAGTCCGCATCCATGCTGCTTGCCGCCACGACCGCTGGGCAGGCTTCATTGAGAGGTGCCGCCAGCTGTGAGTTCGCGTGCCATACGGCTGAAAAGCAAACCTACAAATATAAGGGAGCGACCTACAACACCGTCTACGATCTATCAAAGGCGATGGGCATAGCTCTACGCGCTGACGTATCAGTTGATGCTGTGAAGGAAGTCCTCACGATGATTGACAGCGCCAATCAATCGAACAGTCATGTCAAAGTCGGCCTTTATACAATCGGCGCAAGCGCCACTGAGGTTCTTTCTCCGACCTATTCGACATCGACGGCGCTGAAATATCTCGCAACCGATTCCATGAAGCTCAACAGCGCAACATCGGAAGACGCGACATATTTTGATGTCGCGCTTTCCAAGATGGCAGCCTTCGTCGGATCCGCCGGTGATGGCGGCAGCGCGTCCTCGCCGTTGAAATTGGTGCTCCTATTGACCGACGGCGTTCAATCGAACCGCAGCTGGGTGATTAATAATCCCAAAAATAAGTGGCAATGCACGGAATACTCTGGATCGATCTGCATCCGTTACAATGCGAATTACTTCCCCGATCAGCCCAAAGTCTCGCCATTGAATTCGACGTGGTGCAAGACGATGAAGAATAACGCTGTCACGGTCGGTGTTCTCTACACGGAGTATTTGTCGATCCCCAAGGACTGGGGATACAATATGACTGTCGGCGAGACGATCAAATCGAGCGCATTTAAATCAATCTGGGGCGGTACGATGCGATCCGATGTTTCAGGTGGTACGACGAGGCGCGATTACATTCCATATGCTCTCAAAGATTGCGCTTCCTCCGAAGACTTGTTCATTTCTGCATCGGATTCGAACGAGATCGAATCCGGGCTATCCTCGCTCTTCCAACAATACCTGACCAGTGTCCGGCTTACTCAATAGGTTTTTGAAATGTCGATTCTGAGACGTTTTACCGGGGACCAGAAGGGCGCTGCTGCAGTAGAGTTCGCCATCCTCGCGCTTCCTTTCTTCCTTGTGATCTTTGCCATCATCGAAATCGCCATAATGTGTTTCGTAGCTGCAGGGCTCGATGCGGCGTTACACAAAACGGCTCGACAGGTGCGCGTGGGTACCGCTGCGACCGATCACTGGGATCTCAATATATTCAAAGCGACTCTGTGCGGCAATCTCGTCTATTACTTCGATTGCTCCAACAGCTTGCTCGTGCGCGCCACGGTCATCACGGACATGAATTCGGTGAACAAAATTTCTGGGATAGCCGATGGAACGCTCTCTGTATCCGAGGACTTCAACATTGGAAGCGCAGGTGACTACGTGCTTATCCAGGCATTTCTTCCCTGGATTCCGGTCGTGCAGTACTACAGCTATTCGTCGAGCAAGTTGGATGATGGGAGATATGTCCTGGGTAGTGCTGAACTTTTCAAGAACGAGCCGTTTTGATGTCGAACCCGACACCCACACCACCGGCGCTGCTGAGCAGGAAACTATCCAGCATTTTCCGCGAGTTTCTGCGCAATCGGAACGGTGCCTCTGCGATCGAGTTCGTTCTGGTCTTTCCGATCATGGTCGTCTTGCTTGCTGGCACCGTCGACCTTGGTCAAGCGCTGCTCGTTAGCCGTAAGATGAACCAAATTGCTGCCACCGTTGGCGACATGGTCTCTCAAAAAGCCACATGGAAGGACGACGACGTAAACGCCATCATCGCAGGCGCTGCAACCATTATCGAGCCCTTCGATACAAGAGACCTCACAATCCAACTTGCAATCGTCGACATTGACAGTGATTTGGTAGCGAGCGTGGATTGGGCCGAAGCCTATAATTCCGTCGCGTTGTCGAAGGGTGCGCCGTCGCCGGTTGTCATTCCCCCAGAGATTGCTTCAGCCGGCGTCCAATTGATTGCCGTAAATGCGACATACAGGCTGACCACGCCATTTTCCGGTCTACTTCAGATCATCACCGGCATCGACTCGTATCACTACAGCAAGAACTACATTATGAGACCTCGCATCCAGGATTCGGTTGCGCTGAAAACCTGAACCCGTGCTTTGAGATGCCTCGAGAGCACGCGACCACCGCCTATCCGAAGCCTTCCAAACGTACACGACGATCTCCGGATTGCCATCGAGCTTGAGTAAATTCCGGCAAGGGACAAAGATTGGTTCCGATATTTTACCCAACTTTACACTGACTTTACTGCCGTTAACGCTGGTATCGCTAGAACAGCCCAAACCGGGATGAGCCGCTATTTTTTGGTAATCCCGCCAATCGGGTTGCCTGCACATCACGCGTTGAAAGCATGGTTGATGAAACAAGCGGAGTGGAAATCGAGAACGACGGGGACCGATGATAGATGGCATTGGGAACTCTTCAATCTTCCCATTGTCAATATCCAGGCATATGTTGGCCCTGAGCATCATCCGGACGGCGAAGGCCGAGCGGCTACCTTCGATCGACCCGCGTTTCTGGAGCTAGTGCGATTCAGTGCAAAGTGGTTATGGCAAGTTTGCCTCCGCATGCAGGACCAGGATGACAAACGATAAAAATCGAACCTTTGGATCTGACGATCGTGGCTGACCAGCTACAGAACCGCGTCCGGGGTGACAAGAGCCCGTCGTCGGATATGCTCGGCCGTGTCGGCAATCTGGTAACCCGCCTTGCCCGCAATGCGTCGGAGATCGATGCCGCGCAGGCCGTGCGCTACAAGGTCTTTGTCGAGGAGATGAAGGCGAAAATCCCACAGGACGCTGATCGCCGTAAGCGCGATGCCGACTCGTGGGATCTCGTCTGCGACCACCTGCTGGTGCTTGACACATCGATTGACGGCGATCCTGAAGACCAGATCATCGGCACCTACCGGCTGCTGCGCAAGGATGTTGCCGATAAAACTGGCGGCTTCTATTCGGCTTCCGAATTTTCCATCGGTTCGCTGTTGGAACGCCACCCGGAAAAGAGATTCATGGAACTCGGACGTTCCTGCGTCCTGCCGGAATATCGCACCAAGCGCACTATCGAGCTTCTCTGGCAGGGGAACTGGGCCTATGCGCTGAAACACGGCGTCGATGCGATGTTCGGTTGCGGCTCCTTCCCCGGCGTCATCCCGGAGGAACATGCGCTGGCGCTCTCCTTCCTGCACCACACCATGGTGGTGCGTGACGAATGGGACGTTTCGGCCCGTCCCGAACTCTTCCGCACCATGGATCTGATGCCGGTTGAAGCGATCAATATACGCAAGGCGCTCGCCGCCCTGCCGCCGCTGATCAAGGGTTACATGCGCCTTGGCGCCATGGTCGGAAAGGGCGCTGTGGTCGATCACGCCTTCCGCACAACGGATGTGCTGATCGTGCTGCCGATCACCAACATTTCCGGCCGTTATCTCAACTACTACGGCGCCGACGCCGGCCGCTTTGCGAGCTGATGTGACGGAGTGGCGGCCACAGAGTCCCGATAGAACTGCGGGCTATGTCTTACACGAAAGATCGCAGAATTACCTTTGCAATTCATTGGTAAAGCCGTGTGTGGAGGCGCGGTGCCCGACCAGCGTCAGGTTCTCGACATTCGGTTCCGTGCCAGTGGCCCGAAGCCGCTAGTGCTCCTATTGATCCACTGGCAGATGTGCGGGTCGCAGGAAGGTGAGCAATGGGGAAATGGTGGCCGCGATGTGGGTGCCGAGCAGTTTGGAGTTTGCGGACCAGGATTGTCACACCATTGCATGTTCGTCGGCAGCGTAAGCTCACGGGGATAAGCCAGACCGGGCTTGCAGAAGGGCTCGGCGTCACTTTCCAAGAGGTCCAGAAATACGAGAAGGGCACAAATCGCGTCGGTTCCGAGCCGGCTGCAGGCGATCGCCAATTTTCTTGGTGTCTCCGTCGCTAGCACACCATTTTTCAGAATACGTCATCGCTACCGAGGACCTTTATTTCATGCTTGTAATCGCATAACGCGCTTAACTTCCGAATGTGACACGTCTTGAGAATGCGGGTGGCCACTATGGATAATTACAGCAGTTCTGCCACGCGACAGTCGCGCTCATCTGCTGCGACGCCAATTTTCCTGAGTGATCTCGATGATCATTAGGCAGCCATGTGCTCCCGTTTGCAGAAAATGCCCCCCACTGTTCGACGCGCGAGATAGTGAGCTTGAAATCGCCATGGCCGAGAGGGCTGTTTTGGATGGGTCATGCCCGCAGCCATGGCGTTGCCCGTCATCATTTCGAGCAAGCGACAGAGAAGCAGGACCAGATAATTCAATCAAGTCGTCACGGCCGCTAGACACCCAAAGGATCGCATCTTGAGATCGATGTCGGCGCTTTGTGGATAGAAGTGCAGCTTTCGGACCGTAGCTCCAGACGGTTAAGCACGCGGTCCAGGTAGACGAGACCCGGTTGTCGCTAAGCTGCCGAAATCAATCCGGCAGGTTGGCTAGCGGCAGAAAGAGATGTCGAGCTCACTCGTTTTCTTGCGACGGGGATGGCTATGCATCCTCCTGCCGTTGACCACATTTACTATTCTTAACGGATAATTAACACAACTTAACGCCGACCTCAGGTCAACTGAAACTATTCGAATCACCCACACTGACCGCCGTCAGTCGGAAGGTTTCTTAATGAGATTCCCTGGATTAGGATTCGCGTTTTCAATCGCGTTAACGTGTGCAATGCCGACAATAGGGCTAGGTGCCGCTGAAACTATTGTGGAGATCAAGAATGTCGGTGTCAGCGAAAGCAAGGTCATAAGACTGGGACTAAACAAAGCTCTCGTCGTTGAGCTCCCCGAAGATGCGCATGACCTCTTAATCGCAGATCCGACGATCGCAGATGCAGTGACTCGCACGTCGCGCAGGATTTTCCTGTTCGGTAAGAAAGTTGGCCAGACAAATATCCTTATATTCGGCGCGGGCGGTCGCAAGTTGGTGGACCTCGACGTGCAAACAGAACGCGACGTCAGCGGGTTGGAGGCAAACCTTCGACGCTTCATTCAGGATTCGCGCATCGACGTTGAAATTGTATCCGATAACATCGTCTTAAGCGGGACTGTCAGAACGCCTCAGGATGCACTTCAGGCTGTTGACCTGGCCAAAGCGTTCTTGAAAGGCGGAGAGGCTACAACCAGAAATCAGACCGCCGAGTCTGCCGAGAAGGGTTCGGTTGCGATATATGCTGAAAGCCGGCAATCTTCCCAGATCGTCAACCTTCTTAAGATCGAGGGCGAAGATCAAGTCACTATAAAGGTAACGGTCGCCGAAATCAGAAGGGACATTCTAAAGCAGGTCGGTTTTGACCATCTGATTTCGAATTCAAGCGGCGCAACCTTGGCCGAGCTTGGTGCATCAACCGCCGACGCATCAACAGCAACCGAAGGAGGCGGGTTGTCTGCGTTGTTCAAGTCGTCCATCGGCGGATACAATGTCTCCAGCACATTAAATGCGTTGGAGCAGGCAAAAGCGGTACGAACGCTCGCGGAGCCCACCCTGACGGCAGTGTCCGGTCAGGCAGCGACATTCAGTGCTGGCGGGGAAGCGCTTTACTCTGATACAGATGATGACGGAAACGCTACCCAATCAACCTACGAATACGGGATCCAGCTATCTTTCAAACCTATCGTTTTGTCGTCGGGGCGCATCAGCATTGAGATTTCGACGAGCGTTTCCGAACCTACGACCTCGGTGTCGGGATCGACGCCAACCTATGGAAAACGCTCCACCAAAACGACCGTCGAGCTGCCTTCTGGCGGTTCAATTGCGCTTGCAGGACTGATCCGCGACAATGTCTCTCAGACATCGAACGGGACACCGGGTTTGAAGAAGCTCCCTTTAGTCGGAACATTGTTCCGGCAGCGTAGTTTCGAACGCAATGAGACGGAGCTCGTTATTATCGCAACTGCCTATCTGGTCCGCCCAACGGCACGCAACAGCCTGGCGAGACCCGACGACAATTTCAGCCCTGCCGATGATGCATCAGAGATATTTATGGATCGCGTCAACAAGCTTTACGGCAGAGCAGCGTCAGAGCCCCAAAGGCCGTACGCCGGCAATGTAGGATTTATCTACAAGTAAAAGAGCTGGCTCGGTTGCAGGCCATCTGATCGTTTATCTTGGCCTTTGCCCGGAACGCGGCGACATAGATATAAGCTGCGGTATGGCGCAACAGTCGATGTGAGACGAGGGCTGGATTGTCGGGTTATCAGAATATCTTGCGGAGCTCGCCGCAGTTTTGCAGTAACGCCGAGCTCGGCACAACAAGCCCGGAATCTTTTACCTTCCGGACGTTGATCGATCTCCACGGTTGTAGTGTCACATCTCTTCGAAATGAACTCTGCCGTCTCCCTGTCGCTGACCGCTGAGAACGCGACCGAAAACGTATTCTCAAACCATCGGACGTCGCGCCGCGGCCGCCATCTGCTTCGCGCATCTTGCCGATAGGAGACCACAGTTGGCTCTGCTGCCGATCAAGTCCGAGCCGTCACCAACTCTTCCCATCAGCGAATCCATCCTGGCTTCGCGCTCGCACCAGCACATGAACGGCTCATCGGCCCCATGGCCAAGCTTGAGCCTTAAACCCGGAAAATTCCAGTTCCGCTAGCCCAAAATCGGGGAGCACCTCAAAAACCGCTGGAGCGAACTCAAAATCGGATAAAACTTGGGGGTAAGTCAGGGACGACACGTAATCTAGGACGCTCGCTTGGCGTCCGAGGATGATAGGCAGGCACCGTGCTTTTCTGAGCATTTTAAAGCCAGATTTTTATGGTGAACCAACGACACGCCCAGCGATACGAAACGGGCTTGCGACTGCAGCACCGGCTGCGTCGAAGACAAAGGCACCAATGTCGCTGGCACTCGAGCGCCCGCCGCTTTCAAAGGTGGCAAGCTGCGCCCCGAACTTGGCGAGCGATGCGTAACGGTCGTGCCCCAGTCCGTCAGATCCGGTCAAAGACGTTATGTCGACAACCCGGAGTTTCTCCTTCAAAGCGGCCTCCTTGATGACGGGGTCATCGATGTCCAGACGTCCAACACGGGGTCGCTCCCCCGCTATCAGGCTCGAGGCCGTGAGTGCGCGATCGTCTTTGGAGACAAGAAGAGTTAGCGGCGTCCGCATGCTGCCGACATCCCTTAGTTGCGATCGGAATACGTCCACATCGATGTCAGGGGCGGCCAGTACCACCATGAGCTTGTCGATCACATCGTCGCGGTGCTGAAGTTTGAGTTGGCGTACCGTTTCCATGACCAGGAACCCGCCCATACTGTGTCCGAACAGAATTATGCGGTTCACCTTTCGGGAAGCTGAGAGCGATTTCACCAAAGAGTCTAGCTGGCTTCGCGAGTACAAGGCCGCATCGCGGTCGGCAACATATCCGGCGACGGCTGCTGCCGAAGGCCAGGAAAACAGGATCGGAGCGCCCGGCTTTTTTGCGTCTGCGGCTATTTGCGACGTCCTGAACAGAGCCTCCTGATAGCTGTAGTTGTAACCATGTACGAAGATCCCGACAGTGCCGTCGAATTGCGCCGTGCGTACTGCCGCTTCCATAAACGCGTCCTGCGAAAGTTGTTTCCGCCTCGTGACTACAAACTGTCGTTCGGGATTCGGCTTCGCCGTCGGGTAAGCGATCGCGGTGTTTTTCCTGTTCGGAGGCACCGAAACCTCATACTGCTCATATGTCAGGTGTTCCGCCCACGTACTTCCGAACCCGCCACGCGCAGTATCCGGGCTCCTGTTCGTTGCTGTTAGAACGGCCACTCGTTCCGAGGCGGCTTCATCGACATGTACCGGATTCAAGACAGTCGACGTTGGTCTGGTGGCACAGCTTGACGACACCATCATCACGAAGAAGAGCAGGATATAAGGCGGCAGCTTCGTATGCCGCATCGAAAGGCGTTCTATCAATCGTCTACCACTTCATGGGATATTCGGCCAGCTGGTCTCAGGCCATTTAGAGCAAAATCTAAAATATTGTGTATCTGAGCTTCCTTGTGCCTTACCCTCTGATTGGAAATCAGTTTCGGATGCCAAACTTTCGCGGTCGCCATTATGAAGATTCTTGATGTGCGGCGGGGGTTCTGGGGGACGAACTCTCCCCTATCAATGCCATCGGCGATCACTGTTGCGAGGACATTGCGGATGCGGACGATGTGTCTTTTAACAAGGTCATGATCGCGGTCCAGGCTGAGGACGATGAGGTCATAAATTGCACGGTGATTATCCGCAAGGTCAATTGTCGTCAAATATTGTTTCTGTAGATACCTTCTGATCCGGGAAGCGGCATCGCCCGACAGCTTCGCGATCGAGAGCGCTGTCGAGTAATTGCCGTCTAGGATGTCGCGGAAGATGGTCCGTCGCAATTCCTCCTTGGAACCGAAGAAACGATAGACACTCGCCCGAGACATGCCAAGGTCTCTGGCGATGTCCGCAATGCGAACCTTCTGGTAGCCGTGTTGCCAAATCAATTGCTCGGCAGCCTGGATAATAATTTTAGCATTGGCTTTCACCTGCGCGGGCATGGCTCTCTCATCATTCCTCGCCTCCAGATTTTGGCCGTCCGATACACATCAGGCAGCTCGGTTCGAAGAGCATATGCTTTGCCAATAGGGCTATCGCAGATGCGGTCCTGCTAGGCTCGCGCTCACGTCTTGGTTGTTATTCCAATTGAACTGATCAATTGAATGGAGAATAACACTGCGTTCGCGGCCCACCGTAGGGCTGGAAGGTATTGTCATAGGCTCGGTAAGACCGATACCGATGCGCGCACCAGTCAAAGTGCCGTGGGTCATAACCCGACGAGTATTCTGGCCCGGGTGGGGGTGGGGGCGGCAAAATGAGGGGCGGCGGAGGCGGAGCGATTGGCGGCGGAATCAGTGGAATTGGACCGGGTACTTGAGCCATAGCGGCTGACTCGCCCACGAGTAGACAAGCGACCGCTGCGATTGTTACAAAGTATTTCATGGAGATAACCTCACATTCCTTGCTCCGCGGGAGCGAGTTAGTTTGGGACCGCGGCCTATCCGCAGTTCCGATGTCGTGTATTCGGAACGCGGGCAGGCCGGGATGAGACCTATCGGATCTTCTAGCGACTGAACTTCAGGTCCGGCTTGTCACCATCCCAACCCTGAAGACCTCCGGGAACTTCTTGGAACCGAAGGCACCTCGTGCCCATCCTGCCGGAAATGCACATCGCATCATCCTTGAGCGTCCAGGTGACGGACAGAGTAAACGGCAGAGGACCGCGAATGCTTCCGGATCCATCGTTTCGGAGAGTGAACTTGAGGTTTTTGCCATCCGGCGCAAGGGCCGACCAGGGAGCTCCGTCGGCGAGTATGGCTGCTGCCTTTTGTGGCGGCAGGAAAGTCTGCCCCCCTGCGGCAAACGACGTGCTTGAAGCAAGAATTGCGACGGATGCTGCTGCGAACCGTAGTCCTATTTTCATTTTCGGTCTCCTACTTTCATGCTTGAAGTTGTTGGCGTCTCGTTGCGAACGATGGAACGCGGTTGTCCGAAAGTGCAATTTCGTGTCGTCTACGCTCGCTATTGGGAGGCTGCAGCCCCCTTGTCGCTCCAGCCCGGTGGCAGACCGAGTTGACCGGCGACCGCCCCTTTGATACCAGGGGCCGAGCCGAATGCCTTACACGCGTCGTATTTCGGGTCGCCGCCAAGCGACGCCTTTAATTTTTGCATCGACGGCATCGACAGCGTTCCCTTGAAGGGGTCTTGCCCCTTGACGAGCATGCGGCTGAAATCGGCGCCAAAAGCGGAAGAGAGCGAATAGGCATCACCGACCTTGGAGACCCGGGCCTTTGTCGTCAGCATGTTTGCGCCGCGCGACCAGAGCATAGCCGCCTTCTGTGAGCCGTCCTGGCCAACCGCTTCGGCCTCGATGGAGAGGCCGCCGAGACCGATCGGAAGCCGCGGGATCGGAACGAACACCACCGCGGCTCCGAGTGACGCTACGGCCGAGGTAGCTGCGACAGTTCGATTCGTTGGCACAATGTCGGTGACGGTGGCGTGGACGACGAGATCTGCCGGCTGGCTCGCAGTCACGACCTTGAAGCGATCGCTGAGGCCGGTACAAAGCGCCCGGTCAACCGCGTTGGTGAGAAGGGCCAAGTCCTTGACGTCGAAGGAACCGCCGCTGACGGCATCCGCCGACGTCGGCACGATGCGCACTGTCTGTGCGGCAAGGACCGGTCCCGAGTCGACACGCAATTTCGCCTTCGTCAGCGTGCCGCCCGACGGGGTCATACCCGCATAGGAACCAAGTGAGGTGCCCTGATGCAGGGCTACGCTTGCGCAGGAGGAGAGCGATGAGAGCAGGACCGCTGACACTGCGGCCCGCAGGTGATTTTTCGGTAGGCGAAAGCTAAAGGTCATCAGGCGAGTCTTCTGAACCGGGATCGAGGGTTCAGGTTTTAGCGAGGCCAACGTTAATGGCGGTAAAGGCAGTGTAAAGTTGGGTAAAATCTTGGGGCGGATCTTTGAGCTGCAATGCCACCTAACCAGCGAACGAAGATCGTATTGCCGAGGAAGATGAACACAGTCGAGATCGTCAAAGGGAGTACGTATTAGTAAATGCGCGTGATTTCAAATCCGCCTGATTTACCATCGCGATGTCGCCGCCACCCGCCACATTAGCTCGACTTTCCGCTTCGATCTGAATTGCGGTGCACTTGTTGTGGAAAATAGCCAGCACCTACAGCGACATAAAGATCTACATAATCTTTGGCGAGTTGCTGGACGGCTTCGGCAAGGCTTGCTTGGGCATCGGAGACCGAACGCTGAGAGTCCAAGACGTCAAGCAGGGACGAGGCGCCTTCCTTATAGCTGGCAGTTGAAAGCTCCAGCGATTCCTGCGCCGTTTTCACCTGCCTGCGCCGCGGCTCCACCGTCTGCGCGTCGCGTCGGACCGCGGACAGCGCGTTTTCGACCTCTTCGACCGCGTTCAGCACCGCGGCCTTCCAAGCGAGGTACTGAGTCTTGGCGTCAGATTTTTCAATATCGACGTTTGCCCGCAGGCTACCGCCATCGAAGATCGGAAGGCTGAGCGTCGGTCCAAAGGACCAGGTGGTCAGGCCTCCGCCGTTAGCACCAGCCAACTTGACCCGGGTTGGTGAAATCGAGCCGGAGAGCGAGATCGACGGATAGAGCTGGGCTTCGGCAACGCCGATGTTGGCAACGGTCTCCGCCAGCTCGCGTTCGGCCTTGCGGATATCCGGACGGTTGCGGATGAGATCGGCCGGAATACCAGCCCGAATATCGCCATGATAGACCGGCTGTGCGCCTCCCTTGCGCAACTCCGCCATCAGCGAGGATGCCGGCAGGCCAAGGAGGGTAGCGATATGATGGGCTTCGGAATTGAAGCTGTTTTCGAAGCCCGGGATTTCGGCCAGCGTTGACTTCACCAAGCCTTCCGCCTGAACGACGTCCAGGCGAGAAGCTCCACCAACCGTGAGCTGCAGCTGAGTGAGATTGTATGTCTCTCGACGAGACTTCAAGTTCGCCTTGGAGAGCGCGATCCGCTCCTGATAATAGCGGGCGTCGATATAAGAGGAGACGAGATCCTTGAGGAAAGTGAGCTTTGCGTCGTCGGCCGTCGCATAAGCTGCCCCGAGCGAGGCAAGTGCGCTCTCTTTCGAGCGCCGGTACTGACCGAAGAGGTCAAGCAGCCAGGAGACGTCGGCCTCGCCGCCAGTGGTGTTGGTTGCGCCAATCTTTGTGCGTTGCGAACCCATCTCGCCTGATACCGTGTGCGACGCACCGACATCAAGGCTCGGTAATCCACCGGCGCCTGCGACTGTTACATTGGCGGACGCCGAATTGATGCGCTCCAGCGCCTGCAGCACGTCGAGATTCCGGTCAAGGCCGCGGGCGACCAGATTGTCCAGCTGCGTGTCACGATAGGCCGCCCACCACTGCGCCGTCAAAACATTGGCGTTACTCTTAATATCACCCTCATCGAATTTTGCAGGAAGTGGTGTCTCTGGGGGAACGTGATCCGGACCGCTCACGCAACCCGCTAGCAAAACCAATAGTGCCGGTGTGGCATAACGGAGGGAGATCATTCAGTTTTCTTCCTGTAACGCCGCCAAGTAAAGACTTGCGCGAAGCAATGTGCTCATGGGCGAATTTTCTGAACCGGGATCGTCCGTTCAGGTTCTAGCGACGCCAGCGTTAATGACGGTAAAGGCAGTGTAAAGTTGGGTAAAATCCAGGAACATCGGTCCTGTCGATTGCCGAGGTTCAACCTTGCCTGGGCTTCTGATTGGTCGATCCGTTCAATGTGTTCGAGGAGGCTCGATGGTGATGGTCATGTCCGTCGGGTAGCGATGCATAGCATGCCCGCCACGGCGCTCGATGGCCTACCCAGTGGTCGCAAGGTCTAGAGTGGCAATCGAACGCGCAAAATTTGCACGAGGGATACACCGTGCAGCAGCTCGCCGAGGATTATGTGCACCTTTATACCGTGGTGGGTGCTGGCAATTTGCTAGGCGCAAGAAAACAAAAAATCGAGCTAATGCGGGCGTCGCCCGTGGCATTGGTGGCGCTGCAGGTCGGGCGGATTGCTAATGCTGCTCCCGATCTGCGTCGTTGAATTTTCTCGACAACTCGGCCTTCATTCGCTTGTGAAATGGCATTTTGGCACCTGAGAGAGCTTCCCCAGATTTTACCGAACTTTACACCGCCTTTACCGTCATTAACGCTGGCGTCGCTAGAATCTGAACCCACGATCCCGGTTAAGAAGAACCGCCAATGACTTTCGCTGGCGCAGACGGGGCATCTCTAGTCTCGTGGGCGTGCGTCCATTAAGGAAATGCAGAAAATGAATAAAGCTCTGAATATCGTGCTCAAGCCGGGCCGAAAGGACACGGTTTTCAGCGAGGACGAGCCGCCAGTTGATGATTTTTCCTTCAACGCCCAAGTCGCCGACGTATTTGACGACATGGTCAGCCGCTCCGTGCCATACTACGAAGAAATGCAGCGTATGGTCTGTGAACTGGCGCAGGATTTCGCAAAACCGAATACCAACCTCTATGATATCGGTTGCTCGACGGCGACCACACTTCTGACGCTCGACCCGATCTTGCATCCCAGTGTGAAGTTCGTTGGCGTCGACAACGCGCCCGACATGCTTGAGAAGGCGCGGCAGAAGGTCGCCCAGACAGGCACACAAAGGCCGATAGAATTGCAGATGGCCGATTTGCATCAGGGCCTCTATATGGAGAATGCCAGCGTCGTCACGATGCTGCTCACTATGCAGTTCATCCGTCCGCTCTACCGCGAACGAATGATCAAGACGGTCTCCTCGGGCCTGAACGACCAGGGCTGCCTGCTGTTGATCGAAAAGCTGACGAGCGAGAATACTACCTTCAATCGACTGTTCATTCAGCACTATTACGATTTCAAGCGACGAAACGGCTATTCAGAGATCGAGATCTCCAAGAAGCGCGAAGCGCTCGAAAACGTTCTTATTCCTTATCGACTGGAAGAGAACATCCTTCTTCTCAAGGAAAGCGGGTTCCGGCACGTCGAGGTATTTTTCCGCTGGTACAACTTCTGCGGCATCGTCGCTGTTAAATAAGTGAAAAAAATGAAAACTGTGACAATCTCGATCGGCAATTTTCTGTTCAGGTATCGAAATCAGATCTTCCCGTTCACCATCGTTACGCTCTTTTTCTCCGCGGCTCCCGCGACGGAGGTATTCGAGAGCACGAAGGTCGAATTTGCCACGGATATTGCCGCATGGCTCATCGCCTTCTGCGGACTTTTAGTCCGTGGGACAGTGATTGGTTACGCCTATATCCAGCGCGGTGGCCTGAACAAAGAAGTCTATGCCAAAAACCTCGTCACCGAAGGCATGTTCAGCACATGCCGCAATCCGCTGTATGTCGGCAACTTGTTGATATATGCAGCCGTCTTCCTGATGCATGGAAACCCGGCAACGGTGGCCATCGGGATCCTATTGTTCTGTGTCATGTACCAGTGCATCGTTTGTGCGGAGGAGGCGTTTCTCGAACGCAAGTTCGGCGAGGGATACAGAGCCTATTGCGCTGACGTCCCGAGATGGATTCCGCGCCTCGCTAAAATTTCGCAGGCCACTGAAGGCATGGTCTTCAACTTCAAGCGGGTGATCGCAAAAGACTATTCTACTGTCTCCGCCACGCTAGTCACCTTGCTGCTCGCACAAGTATACGAGTCCATGGCGGCCCCGATCGCGAACAAGGATGTCCTGTACCTGTCCCTGCTCGTAACGCTCGCCATTGTAACCGGAGTCGCCACCGGATTGATCAGCCGGTTGAAGAAACGTGGCGTTTTCAGCGAAAACAAATCTGTGTAGCGGGCAAGTGGCGGAAACAGAGGGCGTGCCGGCCGTCTCCTTTGGCTCTGTCGGGCATGGAAACTGGGACGTGCGACCAGGCGGGACGAGTACAAAATCGAACGGGGGCGCAAAGCGCGGGGGCACGATCCAAACGTTCGAAGGGCGACAAGCGACTTCTTGACCCCGAGGTCGGACGATGGTGGCAATTGTCAGACGAATTCCGCCTTCGTCCAACACCTTCTGATATCTGTCGGACTATGATCGACCTAATAGACATCGACCAGGGGCGGCGCATGATGTTGCCTGGCCGTGACTTCAGCCTGTGACGCGGTGCACAAATCTTGGCGGCATCGGTGATTTTGCCTCATTGATGTCGATCGAGACGCCCGAAAGCACCAAACTTTACCTATCTTTACAATGTCTTTGCGCAGCTTAACGCAGTCGGCAGTACCTTTTTTGAAGCGGTCAGGCGATTCGTCGTTCAGCTTTCTGCAGAGACAAAATGCATCACGTGACGATCACTTGGGAAAACCAAAATCAGATCAAGAAGCTCATTGAGCTGATACGAGAAAACGTGGGCGAGCTTAGCAACAAGTTGCATGAGACGCGGAAGCGCGAGCGACTAACTCAGCAAGACGTTGATGAATGTGTCCGGCTCCTGACCCTTAGCAGCATGCTGCTTTTGGAGCTCCATCAAGCAGACTCGATTTGTGAAGCAGACGTCATTCCGCCCGCCACAGGGGCAGTGCAGTCGTATTCATGGCTGGCCCTCCGGTACCTCGCGCCAAGAGATAGTCGAGCCGACATCGGTGCAGACCCGGAACAATAGCGAGGGTGATGGAAATATATCAGAGTGCCAACCGGCGGTAACCACTTCAGTTTGCACGGATCTTGTCGCCCAATGCTTGATCGCCAAACGGCAGTAGACGGCCGGACGCCGGCCGGGAAGCGCGACGTCGACGATCTCTCTCGAGTTGTATCGGTGCTGACCAAGTTCCCTCGAGCCTCACCTTGCGCTGCGTGGGCCGATCGTCCGGCCCGTTGATCGTCCCATTCAATCCTTCGGAAATACGCGGAAGGTAACGCGCTGAAAACTTCAGCCTGCCACTCGACATGCTGTTGGCGAACCATGCCGAATAGCTGGGCGCTAGAGGAGACGACTGCACCGAGTTCGGCTGAGCGCGAGCGATGAGACCGTCATCGGCCGTGACGGTTGTCTGGGCAAGCCTGATCCTTGCGCTATCGAGAGCTGTCTCTTCGCATTCGAGGCTTACCGAGGGGCAGGCCGCTCCAGTTTCACAACCGATGTCATCGCGCCCATGAGTGGTCGAACGAGCATTAAAACGGCCAAGTTAGTGTTAAGGTAGGTAAAACTTGGTCGCGTGCTTGCATTTGTGCTGTATGAATGGCCAATATGAATGACGGACAAAATGAATGACTAAGGTTCTCCTCATCGACGACGATGTCGAGCTGACGACACTTCTGCAGGAATATCTGGGCGAAGAAGGATATGATGTCGCGACGGACGCAGACGGTCGCGCAGCTATTGCCGCTGCCGCCGGCAATACGGTCGATATCATCGTGCTCGATATCATGATGCCCCGAATGAACGGGATCGAGGTTCTCCAAAGGATCAGGAAGCTGAGCCAAATCCCCGTCCTGATGTTGACTGCACGGGGGGATGACGTCGACAGGATAGCGGGCCTGAATCTTGGCGCCGACGACTATGTACCAAAGCCCTGTTCTCCGGGAGAGCTTGCCGCCAGGCTGCGTGCGATCCTTCGCCGAGCGGGACAGCCCGCAGCCGGCGCGTCAACTGATACGTTAAAAGCGGGGCAACTCGTAATCCATCCTGGCAGTAGAACCGCCGAATGGCGCGGCGAGCCTTTGGATCTTACCGGTACCGAGTTCAGCCTGCTCGAAGTCCTCGCTCGCAGTGCCGGCCAACTGGTGTCGAAGCAGGACATCTCGAAACGGGCCTTTGGAAAGCCGTTGACTCCATTCGATCGTCGCATCGACGTCCATATCAGCAGCGTTCGTCAGAAGCTCGGGCTCAGGGAGGATGGGCAATCCTGGATCCAATCCGTTCGTGGCCAAGGCTATCAACTTCTCATGGACTGACCATGCCCCGGCTCTTTTGGAAGTTTTTCACGACAATTTGGCTCACCCTTGCGGCAACGGTCACGGTAATAATCCTACTCGTCAACTACTTTCAGACGGTTCCCTTCGCTCGTGAACTGGAGCTTCGGGAGCAGGAATTCATTCTAAACCTGACCGCGAACGTGCTTGCAAAGGATGGCGAGGATGCCTCGGCGCGTTTGGTGCGCGCAAGTGAGGATACGGTGCCACTCGGCCTCACGATTTCCAAAGCCGCCGAATCCGGTGCATGCGCGAACGAGAACATCGTCGACACAAGGTTCATCGTGAAGGACGGGGTTTGTTACCGGATCTCCGTTTCCGGACAAGCCAGCCTCGTTTTCGACTACCTTGCTCTGTTGATGCCGTGGATTGCTATATTCGTCTCGAGCACGATAGCGGCGGCGGCGCTTGCCCGATACCTCATTCGCCCTGTCGTGCACCTTCGCGACGGCCTGAGCGCGCTTGCCCACGGCCGATTCAATGTGCGGATCGGGGATAAGATGGCCGGCCGTAGGGACGAGGTGACCGCGCTTGCGCATGATTTTGATTCCACTGCCGCGCGGCTGCAGGAGCTTCAGGAAGCACAACAGAGGCTCTTTCATGATGTGTCCCATGAATTGCGCTCGCCGTTGTCTCGCCTGCAGGCGGCTGTCGGCGTTCTTCGCCAAAGTCCAGCGAAACTCGGCGCGATGCTGGACCGCATGGACCGGGAGGTCGAACGGCTCGATGCGCTGGTGGGCGAAGTCCTGACCCTTGCCCGGCTGACGGCCGGATCAAGCCTTCCGCTGAAAACGCAGACCCTAGATGTCATCGACCTCCTGAATGAAATCCTGGGCGATGCAGCGTTCGAAGCCCAGGCACGGGAAGTCTCGATTACAGCGAGTGTCGATGGCATCTTCCTCGCCGAGGTCGAAGGCGAACTAATCTACAGGGCGCTCGAAAATGTCGTCCGCAACGCCATCAAGTACACTGCCGAGCACTCGCAAATATCCGTGCTTTGCGAGACGACAGCCGACCTTCTCAAGGTCTGCGTCATGGATCAGGGACCAGGCGTCAGGCGAGACGAACTCGAACGTATCTTCCAGCCGTTCTCGCGAGGGAACGAGGCAGTGTCGAGGGGCGGATACGGTCTGGGGCTTGCGATTACCCGGCAGGCCATCGAGCGCCATGGAGGGCGGGTGTATGCGTCCCTCCCGGACGCCGGCGGGTTGGCCATCACCATCGAGCTTCCTCGCAAGCCGACGAGACATGGCCAGACGGACGAAAAGTCTGAACTGGATCGATCAACCAAGCGGAAAAGATAGAGGGATAGCGGCTGCCGCGGACGAGACGGCACGGCTCGAAACTCGGCCACCGACAGAACCTGCTTCCAGGATTTACCCAACTTTACAATGCCTTTACCGACGTTAACGCTGACGTCGGTAAACCTGAACCTGCAACCTCGGTTCAGAAGATTCGGCTCATGACCTATAGCTTCCAACTACCTGAAATCCACCCGTAGGCCGCGCTCCGCGTCAACTCGCATCACTCAGTGAGCGTCGGATGCCGACAGATGGTCTGCAGGTGGTTGGATCCTATCTGAAGGGTGGCCAGCTGATCGAGAACTGACCTTAGATTGAATATCCTTTCGCAACTTTTCCATTCCGCATGCTCTTAGCCGAAGGACAACCAGAAATGGATTGGGATTATGAGCTTCGATAACGACTATATCGCCCAAAGTGTTCTAGAAGCGATGCGGCATGGGCGCATCGGCTTTTCGCTGCAACACGTGAATTCGGTGGGCGAGGGGTGTCATGCCCTTTACTCCGAATGCTTGGGGCGGCTCATCGAGCCAAATGGAAGCGTCATCGACTCGAACGAGTTCATGGCCTATCTTGAGAGTTCGGGAAATGCACCTGCATTCGATCGCCACATGTTGTCGTTGGCATTCGCATGGCTTTCGACCAATGAAAATAGTACGCTCGGAGTAAATCTTTCAGGGGAGAACTTGTTCAACACGAAGTATTGGACTCGTCTCTACGACCAGCTCTATGGGTACCGATCGATTGCTTCTCGACTTGTGCTTGAGATATCCGAAATCGCTCCGGCCTTCCTACCGACAGCGAACGAGCTTATCCAAGATCTTCGCTTGCTCGGCTACAAAGTAGCGATCGACGATTTTGGGACGGGATTCTGCACGCCAGAATCACTTTTTTCCATCGCTGTGGATATCGTGAAAATCGACGCGTTCTTCGTCCGCGATCATATGCGCCAAGATGTGGAGCGTTTCCTCAATCACATTGTCGGCTTGGCAGCATGCGCGGCCCCGGTGGTCGTCGTTGAAGGAGTAGAGACTTATTGCCAGTTCAAACTCGCAAAGCAGGCCGGTTGCACACATGTACAGGGCTTTCTGCTCTCCGAGCCGACCCTTTCTCCTTCGTTCATGGGTGTGGCGGGTTTGGTGGCATAGCACGGTCTTTCCTCCCGCTGATCTCGCTTCGCTATTCCCATGCCCGCGTCCTGCACTGAGGTCACAATTCTCAAGTCCGCCTGGCATTGGAAAGACGACGATTGCCCGCGCTTTGGCACAGCGGCTGAATGCGGTCTTGTGCGCGCGTTGCAAGGGTATCCCCCGATCAGCCGTTTCGCAGCCATAGCGAAACCGCATTCCGGGAAGAAGAATCTCCTTGACGCCGGTGGCAGGCGGCAGGCGCCCGATCGGTTTGGCGAGCTCGGCTACGTCCTCTTCGAGATGATTGGCCACACCGAACCCCACGGGATTATGGCTATTGTGGGCCATTGAACCCGCTATCCCTCCTTTCGCGGGCATCCGCAAACCGGTGCTGGTTGAGGTATTTCGATCGAAAGCGTCCGTTGAAGGCTTCGATGAAGCCGCTATCCGTCGGCTTTCCCGGTCGTGGGTAGTGGTAGTGGACCGGTCAAAGTCGAGCGCTCCGGCGGCAACAGCCCGGCGTACTTTTTCTTCCAGTAAAGTAGGTCGCCTGCTTCTCAGAGTCGCCGTGCTTTTTAAACTATTCTAGAAATTTTACCCAACTTTACATGCCCTTTACTACCGTTAACACTGGCATGGGTAAAACCTGAACTTAGATCCCTGTTCAGGATTTTCGCAAATGACCTTCAGATCCGAGTTATCTGGACTACGTTCGCATGCAACGCCCTGCGCAACAGAGATGGGCCACCTCTCAATCGGTACACCAGGGCAAAGCCGGTCACCACCCGTGCATCCCCCGCTGCCATCTCGCGCCGCTCAAGGAAAAACTGACCAACGGCCACCATCGCCGCTCCCACGACTATCAACTATCCGTTTCACAACGTCATCGAGGCAATGAGATGTCACGCATCTACGATTTTGCATCCAAAGTAGTCCGGCGTATTTACGAAAAACGTATCAATGCGCCAGCAATTCTTGACGCAGCTACCGAATTTCCGAATTCAACGAAATTCATCGCTGATTGGCAGAGCATCCGCGAAGAAGCGTTCGCGGTGCGTCTGAACAGGGCGCCCCGCTTCCACGACCTCATGCCGGAGCAAACTGAAATTTCGGCGAGTGACGGTCTTGATTGGCGTATGTTCATACTCAAGGCCTACGACGTTGCTGTTCCCGAAAACCTCGCGCGGATGCCGGTTCTCAGCCGACTGCTCTTCGAATGCCCTGAAGTCAAATCCGCGGCCATTTCTTTCCTGGCTCCTGGAAAGCATATCCCTATCCATCGCGGACCCTTCCGGGGAATCATGAGATTTCACCTTGGCTTGGACATCCCACGGCAGGCAGATGGTAGTCCCGCAACCGTCATGGTGATTAACGACCAGGAGAAGCGAATCTCCGACGGAGAAGGCATGTTATGGGATGACACCTTCCCACACGCGGTGACAAATTACGCCAATCAAGCTCGCGTCGCTCTTCTCCTGGACGTCTGGCGTCCGAGAATGCCGCTAGACATGGAAATCCTGTCTCGGCTGATTGTTCGCGGGGTGCAAGCAGGAATGCGCTACAGAGGAGTGTCTTTCGCCGCCTGAATGTAATCCCGCATTGGAGTGAGCCTGCGGACGGGGCGACGACCGAAGAAGTTTAGATGTTGCTGACTGACCATTGTTGCCACAGCGCATATGCGGAAGATCGGCATCGGTTAGGATGGGCAATTGTCGGGGACGTGAAGCATAGCTGATCCGAACATTCGGTCACCAGCAGAAAACGACTGTTTCGGAGATCGCGGGAGTGCCTTGGGATGGCTTCCGAAACTGCTCTTGAATTTTACGCGAGGCGGTCGACGATAGCGTCGGCAATCGTTGAATTGCCGATTAGTCCTACCAGTGATCGACGGGCACCTGACGGATGATGGGAGATCGCTTCTCGCGCCCCTCGAGCTCCAGGAGATTGCGACGCAGGAAACCATCACCGTCACTCGATAAGACAGAAGATAAAACCTCAGCCATCGCGGGAGCTTCGGCCAAGCCATCATAAATGGCATCGGGTTCTAAGCCGGACATCAAGGTGTGGCAGTCCACCTTGGGACTATATGACGTCATAGGGATTCGTAATTGCGAGCCCTCTCGGGCGCTTTTTAAGTTTAGCCACAGGTCGATCAGCGAAAAACCGGGCTGTCTTTCCAAAGAGTTCCAGCGGCAGCCTCCGCATATCCGAGGTTATAGACGGCGCGCATATAGTTGGTGTTGAACGGATCGAGCATCGAATAGGGGACCTGGACGTCGATCGACGCGAGATGGAAACTTGCGTTGGTCAGTTTGGAGTAGTTATAGAGGGCCGTCAGTGCGCTCTGTGTCTGCGACTTGACGAAGATCGAATATGCCCTTGCGATCACAGATAGAGTTTTATCCGGTGTGATGGAATATTCCGGCATCAGCGCGTTGTTCACGATCACATAAAAGTCGACGCTTTGTCTTTTGGTTGCCAGACGGGTGCTGCTTGTCAGCAGAAACTGTGGAAATGTGAGGATCTGAGACGCGGAACCTCCATCCGAGTGCATTTCCTCGAAGTGACGCCCACCCGACTCCGCCTTGATCATGACTGCCGGGTAGACGCCTGGGATGCTCGACGACGCCACTAGAATGTCCTGAAACAGCTTCAGCGCGTCCGGCCGGCCGCTGTTGGCGATGACGCCCATGTTCCAAACGACGGCACGCTGGGTGTCGAGGTTGGTCGTCAGAACGAGAAGGCGGCGACCCTTGCGATGTTCGGCTGCAACCCGGTGCAGGATGGCGGGCGTGATAAAGCGCTCGACCATCCGTCTCAATGGGTCGGCCCTCAGCAAGCTCGGCCCAAACAATCCTCCGGCTCGCTTGCTTCGGACAAGGTCTTCGGCGACGCCGCTCGTGTAGAGATGCACCAGGGTGTCGTCGTAAGACGATCCCAGGAACGCAAAAGGTGCAATCAGGGCTCCGGTACTGACGCCGGTGACGACATCGAATTGCGGGCGGCTCTTCTCGGCGCTCCACGCAGAGAGCACGCCGACGCTGAAGGCGCCGCCGGCGCCGCCGCCCGAGATCATCAGAGAGGTGAGCCTATTCCGCCGGGTCGCCGGCCTCCAGTCGAGGGTATTTCGTGGAGCCTCATCAGAACGGACGTCGAGATAGGAACGGATTTCGCCGTAGCCAGCGATGGTAGCTGTTTCAGCCTCCTTCGCATCAAGGGCTCTGTCAAGCGTCTGCGTGCATCCGAACAAGATGAAAGCGATCGGAACCAGAGCGATAAGTGCTCGCATCAGGCGCATCTTCAAAGGCAGGGCCGTTTCGATGCATCGTTACCCGACCGGCGCACTTGGGGTGGCAGGACGCGCAGGCGGCGCGGGGCCGCCTGCGGGGGGTGTACGTCCCGCGGCCTCGTTCCGGGGGAGGGAACTCGACCGAAGAGGTTGCCATACAGATCAACAGGCATCGCCTCGACCCTGACCATCTGGCCAATTGTTCGCGAAGAAACAATCATCTTTGACCTTGCCCTCTCTTTGAATGGAGAGGCTTAAAGGCGATCGTCGCGCGATCGTTGGATGCGTGGGCTTGCTGATCGGCGGTGGCGTTGCGTGACCCGGCCCGGCGTACGAGCCGCTTGAGCGCCTCGTTCAGATCATCGATGAAGGTGAAGATGACCGGAATAACGACAAGGCTGAGCAGCGTCGACAGCATAACCCCGCCGATCACCACGATGGCCATCGGCTGCCGGAAACTTGAATCGCCTCCCGTCAGGCTGAGTGCGACGGGAAGCATGCCCGATGCCATTGCGATCGTGGTCATGACGATTGGTCGCGCCCGCTTGTGGCAGGCATCTACAAGAGCATCGAACCTGGACATGCCCTGACGGCGTGACATGATCGCGTATTCGACGAGAAGAATCGAATTCTTTGTCACCACGCCCATGAGCATAAGCAGCCCGATGACGACCGACATTGAGAAGCTGGTTCCGGTCACCACAAGCGGCACCAAGGCACCACCGAGCGAGAGCGGGAGAGCCATCAGGATGGTGAATGGCTGCAGGAAATCATGGAAGAGCAGGACGAGAACCGCGTAGATGCAGAACACGCCGATTGCCATTGCAAGGCTGAAGCTCTGGAACAGTTCCGAGCTGCGTTGAATTTCGCCTTGCTCCACAAGGGTGACACCCGGCGGCAGGTGCTGGAGCGCCGGCAGCGCCTTTGCTTCGTTATGAACGTCGCCCAGGATGCGGCCGTTGAGCTCGACGGAAAGAGTGACATTGCGCATGCGATCGATGCGGTCGATCTGCGAAGGACTGCCGCCGATCCGGATTTCAGCAATCGATCCGAGATCGACGTTTCCGCTCGTTCCGGCCACCCTCATGTTCTTGATGTCATCGAGCTTCGTGCGTGTCTCGGGGGAGAACCGGACAACGATCGGAACCTGCCGCTGTGGCAGGTTGAGTTTAGGCAATGCGGAAGAGTATTCCCCGTCTGTCGCCACGCGCACAGCTTCAGCGATGGCGCTGGACGTCACCCCGAGTGCTGCTGCACGCGCAAAATTTGGCGTAATCTGGACCTCGGGAGCCTGTCTGGACGCGGTCGATGTCACCGCGCCGATACCGTGCAGAGTACGGAGCTGCTCCTCCAGCGCTGTGCTTGCGCCATCGAGAGTGTTGGCGTCGTCACCGGCAAGGGTGAGCTCAAGCTTCGTGCCGTTGGCGCCGCCGCCGACTGCGACCCTAACGCCCGGAAGGACGGAGAGCCCCTGCCGGATGTCATTTTCGACTTCCGACTGCTTACGGTTGCGCTCATCGATGGGTTTCAGCGTGACGACGATCGTGGCGGATCCGACACTGCTCGTGGTGGTGACATCGGGACCGCCGCCCGATGATGCCGAACCGATCGAGGAAAAGACATGTGTCACGTCGTCGAGCTTGCTCACAATGTCCGCGGCTTTTCTGGTCGTGGCTTCAGTCTGCTCGATGGTAGCACCGGGTTGTAGAGTCAGCGTGACCTGGGTCCTCGCGTCGTCAGCGGCGGGCAGGAAGCCCGATTTCAGGAAGGGGATCGTGGAAAGCGAAAGCGCGACGACGACCGCGGTGACGGCCACCGTCGTCTTCCGGTGCTTCAAGGCTGCCTTCGCGGTTGCTATATAGGCACGCATGATGCGGCCGTCCTTTTCCTCCTCTGTCGAATGGGCCTTCATGAAGTACGCTGCCATCATCGGCGTCAGCAAGCGTGCGACGACCAGTGAAGCGAGGACGGCGACGGCTGCGGTGACACCGAACTGGCGGAAGAGAAGTCCTGGTATGCCGCTCATGAATGCCGTCGGCAAAAAGACCGCGACCAATGTGAACGTGGTGGCGATGACTGCTAGTCCGATCTCGTTGGCCGCTTCGAGCGCGGCATCGATCGGCCGCTTGCCCATCCGAAGGTGGCGGGCGATGTTCTCGATCTCGACAATCGCATCATCGACCAGGATGCCGACTACAAGCGACAGCGCAAGCAGCGTGACGATATTCAGGCTGAAGCCAGCCAAGTACATGACAAGAAAGGTCGGGATGACCGACAACGGCAGCGCAACGGCCGACAGGATCGTGGCACGCCAATCCCGAAGGAAGAGCCAGACGACGACGATCGCGAGGATCGCGCCTTCGAACAGCATCTGCATCGAACCGTTGTAGTTGTCGATGATCGGTCCGACCGTGCTGTATGCCTCATCGATCTGCGCATTCGGGTGCGCGGCTGCGAACTGCTTCATTGCCTTGTCGACATCAGACGCGACGCCGCTGTCCGAGAAGCCATTCGAGCGTTTGATCTCCACCGCGACCACCGGTTTGCCGTCGAGATATGCCATCGAGGACCGGTCCGCGAAGCTGTCCGTGACGGATGCGATGTCGTCGAGGCGAACCTGCTGCCCGTTGGCCAACGGAATCCTCAGCCCCTTCAGATCCTCGACCGATGCCACCGCGCCGAGTGTTCGCAATGTCTGGCGGGTGCCGCCGACTTCTCCGAGGCCACCGGATGTGTCCGCCTGAACGGCTTTCAGCTGTGTCGATACCGTGGCCGCCGTGACACCGAGAGACGCCATCGTTGCGGGATCGAGATCAACATGAACCTCGCGGTCGATCCCGCCCACACGGCTGACCTGCCCTACGCCCGGCACCGACAGGAGCGCTTTCGTCATATCGTTGTCGATGAACCAGGAAAGCTCGGTTTCGTTAAGAGCAGTCGAACGGACAGCGTAAGTGACCAGCGCTGAATTCTGCACGGTGACCTTCGTGACGCTCGGCGTCTCCATTTGCGCCGGCAGATCGGCCTTGGCACTATCCACGGCATTGCGGACCTCATTCAAGGCTGCTTCGCTGTCCTTTTCCAGCTTGAAGGAGACTCGGATCGAGACGGTTCCATCGGTGATCGTCGTGGTGATGTGGTCGAGATAGCTCAGCGAGGCAAGATTGTCCTCGATGGTGCGGGCAACTTCCGTCTCGAGTTGTGCCGGTGCTGCACCGTCGAGCGTGGCGGTGACGCTGATGGTCGGAAGATCCATATCCGGGAAGTTTTGGACCTGCAGGAGCTTGAATGCCAACAGCCCGCCGACTGCAAGCATTGCGAATAGCAGTATCGCCGGTACGGGGTTGCGGATTGACCATGCGGAGAAGTTCATCAGCCTTCTCCCGCAATCTTCACGACATCGTTGTCCGACAGAAACGCTCCGCCCGACGTCACGACCTTCGACGACCGGTCTAGACCGGAGACGATTTCGACTTCACCATTGTTGCGGCGGCCTGTCTCGACGCGGATGCGCCTCACTCGCTTGTCCTCGCCGGCTGTGAAGACGTAGCTTATCCCGTCACGAAACACGATCGCCGTCTCGGGAATCGTCAGCGCCGGCGTGGTCTCAAGTTCGATGCTGCCGGTGACGTAAAGGCCGACGCGCGGACGGACATCGGAGGGAAGCGCGACATAGACAATCGCCCGGCTTGTATCGGTGCTGACCGACGGTCCCACGAGCCTCACCTTGCCCTGAACGGGGTGGCCGTCCGGCTCGTTGATCGTCACATTCAATCCTTCGGAAATGCGCGGAAGATAACGCGCCGAAACCTCAGCCTGCCACTCGACACGTTGCTGGCGGACCAGGCGGAACAGCTCGGTACCTGAGGAGACGACTGCGCCGAGTTCGGCTGAGCGCGAGGTGATGAGACCGTCGTCAACGGCCGTGACGGTTGTTTGGGCAAGCTTGATCTTTTGGCTGTCGAGCGCCGCCTCTTCAGAGGCAAGACTTGCCGTCGCCGTCTGTTCGTCAGCCAGATATTCGACGATCTTCTCGTCGGAAAGGGCGCCCGAATGGCGAAGCTGCCGGGCCCGGTCCGCATTTGCCTTGGCCTTTGTCAGGTTTGCTTTGGCGGTCACGACCGCCGCTTCCTGCTTTCGAAGATCCGCCAGCACGCTGTCCTGGGAAAGCCGGACAAGCGTCTGCCCCTTGACCACAGCGGATCCCACATCGACGAGGATGTCGGTTATGCGCAGGCCGCTCGTCTCGGAGGCGACAATCGCTTCTTGCCATGGTTTCAGCCAACCGCTTGCCGGAACAGTCTCCGGCCACTGGCGTTGCGCCGGCGCCGCGAGCGAGACGGTGAGGGCGGGTGCCGCGGCTTGGTCCGCTACGGCATTGCGGAAGGAGAGCAGCAGCGCTGCCGCAACAAGAGCAACGGCGAATGATATGGACGGCTTTCTCAACGATGCATTCCTCGTAATTTCAGAGCATCGGCGCCTTCCCTGTTCCACACCAGCTCGACGGGGAGTTCATTGGCCCGATAGCGTAGACGCCGGGGTGGACGTTCATGGCCCACGTCCGATGTCCTCGCATCCACAAGTAGCCGAGCGAACGTTAAGTGCGGTCAAGTTTGTGTTAAGCTAGGTAAAACTTGGTCACGCGCTCGCGTTTGTGCTGTATGGATGGCCGATGTGGATGACGGACGACATAAACCAACGAAGTTCTCCTCAACGACGCTGCAAAGGCGATTGCGCAGGCGGTGTCGACAGAGACGGAGACTCAACCCTTTCAGATTTCCGACAACTAAGCCGTTCATCGAATGAGTGTCCTCTTGAGCCAATCGGCTCGGCGCTGGAGGCGCTTGAAGGAGCGCTTCGTCAAAGCTTGTGGTCACACTTGTCGTTCAAACGCCGGAACATGATGTCCTGTCGCAACCTTCCGGGAGGGCAACTTATCCGGTATGCGACGCTCAGTCCGATTTGCGAAACAGAGACCGCTGCGACGCGGCGAAATCAGCGTTCTTTTAATCTTCTCATTCGGTAATTGGCCAGCGCGCCAAGGCGCTCGGCTCTTCGCGCTCGCAGCGCCGAAACCACTACACTCGCGGATCCGCCCGAATGAATCGTGCGATTGTTGAGAATACTGTCGGATGCATGACGCCTCCCAACGACGCGGCCAGAAGGACCTCCATGAAGTTCCCACATTTTTCAAGTAAAGCACACCACCTCACCCTAGAGGCAGAATTGCCCACGGACTGCAATCCGGTTCCGCGATCCAACGGACTCTCTCCTAGGGGCATCGGCGCCAAGAATGAGGCCGGCAACTCGCTGCCCGCCTGCGCTGAGCGTCGCGCCGGTCCGGATCCGTACCTGACTATGGATGATGTGGCGCCGGTGCTGGCGTTGCGCCAAGATGAAGGTGCAGACCCGCTGGTCGCGGCATTGCGTCGATTGGGCGAAGCAATGGCATCCTGTTCCCTAAGCTTAGGCGACGACCGTCCTGCGGTCGCTGAAGAGACTGAAGCCGCAGAGGACCTGACGTGCTACCAGGATTCCGGTTTGACGTTTAGTGACGGAAAGATCTCATTCGAACTCCTGCTCGAGGCCGCGGCTGTTCCCATCGTGTACAAGAATCTGGAGGGCGTACATCTTGGTTGTAACCGCGCGTTTGAGAGTTTTTTCGGCGTCACGAAACAACAGCTCGCCGGTAAGACCATCTTTGATATCGTTCCCAGGCATCTCGCAGAACACGTTTCTGCTCATGACGAGCTCCTCGTTAAAGAGGGCGGCATACAACGATACGAAGCCAGGGTCGCGAAAGCCGACGGAGCCTTCCGCGATGTCTTCCTCAGCAAAGCATTGTTCACAAACAACCGCGGCGAGCCGGCCGGCCTAATCTCTGTGATGGTCGACATTACCGAGCGTAAGCAAGCCGAACAACGTTTGAAAGAGGCGCTTGAATTCGCCGAAGGGATCATTTCCGCGGTTCCAGACACTTTGTTCGAGGTAGACCGCGACGGCCGATATCTAGAAGTCTGGGTAAAAGACCCCGACCTCCTGGCTCAACAAAGAGCGCTACTGCTTGGAAAAACGGTAAATGATGTGCTCCCGCCAGATCAGGCCGCCATTGCTGTCGAAGCCCTTCGTGAAGCAGACGAGAACGGTGTTGCTTATGGCAAGTGCTTGCGAATCCCGCTACCGAATGGCGAAACTCGATGGTTCGAGCTATCCGTGGCAAAAAAGCCGGGCACCGACTCATCCGCGAGAACCTTTCTGGCGTTGTCACGCGACATTACGGAAAGAAAGCGGGCGGACGATGCCTTTAGCAAGCTGCGGACGCACCTGATAAGCGTGCTGCAGACTATTCCCGACATGGTGTGGCTTAAGGACGCGGAGGGGGCGTATCTATTATGCAACCACGCATTCGAACGTCTTACCGGGAAAACAGAGTCCGATGTCGTAGGAAAGACTGATTTTGAGCTGTTCGATATCGAGCTGGCAAAGTCATTCCGCGAGAAGGACCAGGCAGCTATCGAAGCCGGCCAGATACTCATCAACGAGGAATGGGTTGCCTCTGCCGACAACGGTCAGGCTGTTCTTCTTGAAACACGCAAAGTACCAGTATTCGGCGCGGAGGGAGGGATAACCGGGATCCTCGGCGTGGCGCGGGATATCACCGAGTTGAATGCCTCTCGCCAAAAGATTCACCAGATGGCTTTTTACGACTCTCTCACATCATTGCCGAACCGGGCACTGTTCCATGATCGCTTGCGGCAGATGATCACAGATTCGGCGGAGAGCGGTCAACTGGCGGCTGTAATGCTCATCGACATTGATCATTTCAAAGCAGTCAATGACGCAATGGGACATCCCGTCGGTGACGAACTGCTCTGTCAGGCGGCATTACGTCTAAATGCCGGCGTGCGCCACTGCGACACCGTCGCGCGTCTCGGCGGTGACGAATTCGCAATCCTTCTGCCCAACATTCGGCACAGCGACGAACTAAGCCAAATCGCGAGCAGGATACTCGAAACGTTTAGCGACCGATTCCTGCTAGACGGGAAGGAGGTGCATATTTCCTGCAGTATTGGGATTGCGCTTTATCCCGATGACAGCATTTATGCGAATGATCTGGTGAAATTCGCCGACTCCGCGATGTATCTTGCTAAACGCTCTGGGCGCAGCAGTTTCCGGTTCTATTCGACAGACTTAACGGCCAGCGCCCAACAGCGCCTGACGCTTGAAATGGAATTGCGACGCGCCATCGAGCGTGGGGAGCTGGAATTGTACTTCCAACCCAAAGTGCTGTTACGGAGTGGCATGATGATTGGTTCGGAAGCCTTGCTGAGATGGCGCCACGCGGAATTGGGCTTGGTTCCTCCGAGCCAGTTTATTCCGATTGCCGAAGAGACTGGACTGATCGCAAATTTGGGCCGATGGGTGCTGCGTGAGGCCTGCCAAACGGCGGCCGATTTGAATGCCGGTGACAAACCGCTCCATAAGGTCGCAATCAACTTGTCTGCCCGGGAATTTCAATGCCAGGACCTGACCCGAACCGTCGCCGATGTGCTTGGCGAAACCAGCTGTCGCCCAGGATGGATCGAACTTGAAATAACCGAGAGCCTCCTGCTCGATGAAAAAAATAGAACGCTGGAGACGCTTTCAGCACTGCGGGCCATGGGAATTACCATTGCTATAGACGATTTTGGTACCGGCTATTCGGCATTGAGCTATTTGACACGCTTCCCCATCGACACGCTTAAAATCGATCGGTCATTTATCAACAGCGTCGACAAGCGTAGCGCGGAATTGGTGAAGGCTATCCTGTCTATTGCGCGCTGCCTCGGACAAAGCGTCGTAGCCGAAGGCGTCGAGACGGCGGATCAGGCTGTGTTTCTAATGGCTAACGGGTGCGATGCCGCGCAGGGTTTCCTCTACAGCAAACCCTTGCCGAAGATCGAAATCCTAAGGTTACCTCGCTATTTCCGAGAGATCAGCCTGGTCGCCGATACTGTGCAAACGGCACCTGATACGGGGATCCATCCCTCGTTGGCCGACGACGAAGGTCTGCCGTTTGTGCGATCCGGGCGCTGGTCCAACAGCGCGAACTTCTCGTGATCTCATGCTGGACCGAGGTGCGAACAATTCGAACCCGGTCAACGGGATCCGAAACTCAGCGCCGAATGGGGTGGGCTTCGCAAGCGGAAGACTTCCCAATGTCTTCAAGGCCATCTCAGTTCTTTTTCGAGTAACTGCTGTTCCTTACTAGCAAATCTCGTTAGGGGACATCGATCTTCAATCGATCAGGTGGTGTGCAGGTATTCTGGTTGCGTCCGAAGGTGAGACACCAAAGCGCTTTCGATATGCGATCGAAAAGCGCCCGGCATGAGCAAAACCCCATTTCAACGCAATGTTTTTGACTGGCTGGCTGCGGTCGCCCTTTGAAAGCTCTTGATGAGCGGCATCCAATCGCAACTGCTGCAAATACGCCATGGGTGTCACCATGCGAAACTCTCGAAAGCCCATTTGCAATGTCCGCATGCTCACTCCACAAACACTGGCAATTTGGTTCATTGTCAGAGGTTCCGACATGTGAGCATGCATGTAATCGACCGCTCGCTTGACATGCCAGGGCAACGGCGGCTCGACTATGCGAAGTCTGCCTGAATAGCGATGAGGTATCGCGTCAAGCATGAGATCGATTAGTCCATCGCTTAGATTTCCCAACGCTGCTGGGGATTGCTGAAGCGTTCCGTCGCCCAGTTCCAGATGCATAAAGGCTGCCAAGCGAGCCAGGGCCAGTCCGGCACCGGTGCTCAAGTCGATCTCACGCGCCAGGTCCAGGTTGCCGTGAACTGGCACGTTCAAACGCTGCTCCAAGCGTCGTCTCAATTCACCGTGCGACACTTTGAGACCGAGATGCTTCCTGAAGCCGATGAAGCGTACCGTCTCTTCCGACCCGCCGTCGGCTACTATGGTGCGATTTCCTTCGGACAAGAAGTCGCGGCCATCTTTCGTGATGACGGCCCGCCCTTCCAACGGAACGAGAAGCACATAGGCATCAGTCGGATCTCGATGACGCATGACGAGGTCGCCTTTGTACGTGCTGGCTATGACCGACACGGGGCCGGCCACCAGAAGATGCATATTGTAGAAGAGCGGCTGCTTGCCCACCGGCATCATCACTTTGGTGGGGGATTGAGCTGATAACGTCGTCGCAAGCTCTTCGAAGTTCGTTCCCTGGATCGAATGATGATGAAATCCACAAACCGAAAATGATTTAGTCATCGTTTCCCCGCGATTGCTCGCACCTTCTGGTGCTTTTGTGAAAGGTGATGGCCGGCAGATTACCCGCTAGGCGCGTTAGGCCGGTTCCTCATGCAAGGAACCACCTTGGTCTCCTGGCGAGACTTTGTAGCGTATGCCTAATCGTGAAAGTCCTCGTTTAACTTCAGGTGCCCCCATGAACAGTCGCCAGAGCAGCCCAGACCGGAAATTCTCGATCATTGCAACGACAGGACCCTGGTTTATAGCAAGATAGCAATTGGAAACCCAGTTTTGCCCAGGTGCAAATGCGTCCGCGAACCCGAACCTTCCCCATAGGCGGCCGTTGCCGTAAGCAAGGAATGCCCTGAGCGCGCTTTCGGCCTCTTTGGGTAGGAATGGAAAGCTTGAAAGGGCAGCCATCGGCGCCAGTATCCCGCGATCGTTCACTGGACAGCTGACAACATATCCGGACGGGCCATCCGAAGCGGTCAGACCCCAGCCATAAGTGCCGTATCCGATGTGACCGTTGGGATTGCGTCGGCAGTGTTCGAAATTGATCTTCGTGTGTGCAACAACCTGCTGCCAGTAATCGATTTGGTCATCCTGCATCTGTCTCGGATCAAGCGCACAGAATGAATACTGCGATAGGAACAGCGGCCCGCCAAAGGAGGAACCTGCCGGGAGGGAAGTCCCATAGAAGTTTGATCCATTGCGGAATCTGCCTTCATTCGTCCAACCGATGTGGAATATCTCCGGTTCTATGGCGTGGCTCGCCGATCCGGCCGCAAGGACGTAGGTACTCAGCGCCTCATTCCAGCCGGTAATCGGCGTATTCAACGCCCATCCATGCTTAGGGCTCCAATGCCAGTAGAGCGAAGGACGAGCACTCGGTCGAACATAGGATACCCACTCGATGTCAACGCACAGAGAATCGATCCGCCTACGCAATCCAGCCTCCGCATCTGAAGGACAGTCGAAGAACTCACGTGCACAGATGAGACCTTGGACGAGCAAAGCTGTTTCGACGAGGTCTCCTCCGTCGTCATGAGGAACAAAAGGCACGACTTCTAGCGTGTTGGCACTGATAAAATGAGGAAACGCGCCCCGGAAGCGGGGGATTTTTTCCAAAGTTGCCACGATCTTCAATATACGGGCATAAGCGTTGGAGCGTGATACCCATTGGCGATGCACCAAGACAAGGATTGCCATTATACCGAAACCGGTTCCCCCAATGGAAATCAGGTCGCTGATAGGTCTTCCGTCAGTCGAGCACCTGTCAAAGGGCAGGCCAGTTGGCGGATGAGCGCCCTCCCAGAAATAGGCGGCATATCCTCGTTGGACGCGTTCCATTAGCTCGGACAACGGCGCGGTGGCGTTCGTGGCGGTCCAGAAAATATGTTCTGGTCCCGGATCGGCGTGAGGTTCTTCGTCCATCATGAAGGCATTGACCATAATCGGGTTCTCTGATGTAGGGACGCGATGCGCTAAACAGTCATTTCGACTAGTTTGCGATCGACGGTAACTGGATTAGGCCATACAATTCGGTCTGTTGGCACCAATCGAGCGTCTAGGCTTTGCTCTCGTCAATGAATCGCTTAATCGGCATAGGAGTTATGTATGCGGCCTTGAAATACGCACTGAAGCCCCAGTTGCGTTTGGCCTATCTTCTAATGAGATCTTCCATTAGTTCCTTGAGTTGCGCGGCGACTTCGTAGCTGTTTTCTTGATGCTGGCGGCTACAAAACAGCTCGCAACTCCACCAACCCACAAAACCGGTCGATTTCACGGCATCTACCCACTCCTGCAGATGGAGTACACCGCTTCCCGTGGGCACGTTTCTCAAGATTGCCTCGTCCGGAACCCCGCCGGAAAAGGGAAGGGAATCACACAGATGGACCCCATAAATGAGGTTTTTGTCGATCTTCGAAAGAACTTCAGGAGTATCTCCCGAGGTATATGCGTGCCAAAAATCGATCACGAGCCGAAGATTGTCGCGAGCCGCCGTCTCGATAACCCGAAGCTGTTTTTCGATCATGTTTAGAGGCGTCCAGGACAAGCCCTCGAGATAAACGACAAGATTGTGTCCCGCGGCGATGTCTGCGACTGCTCGCAGATTGGCTGCAGTCAAGTCTATCTGCTCATCGATCGGAAGATCGACGAGGCCTCTGTATAGGTCTGGATGCGCTGCTGCAGCACGCGGCTCAAGCGCCAACGTGCTGAGGGGACCTGTTATTGCTTCGATGCCCTTGGCTTGAACCGTAGTGGCCAACTCGCAGAGCCTTTCTGCTTCGTTCAGCATTTCGAGCCGCCGGCTATTCTGCCGCTCCACATCGGTCAAGAAACCAATGCCGGGGACGGTCAAGTTTGCCAGTTGCGCCCTGAGTTCTTGCTTGGAAATGCCTGCGTCTAGACAGGCTTTGATTTTACTGCCGGACGTCTCGAGGCCGTCGAAGCCAACTTCGCGCACAATGTCGATGTCGATCGCCAATGTGTTGAACTTAGAAGCGAGAGAATGAAATATGAGTTGGTGCGCAGATTTCACGCAGATACTCCTTTGTCGGCTTTTGACTGCGGCGGCGTGACTCCTTCGAGGACTATAGAGCGCCGCTTTTTCACTGCTTGGGCGACCGCTTCGGCAGTACGCAGGGCGATCAGATTGTCCTGTCCGTCTGCGAGCCAGGAGTTTTTCCGGCGCAAGGAAGCCGTGAAACCTTCGACGACGGCCAGATAGGGGTCACGTTCTCGGACAGGGATCAACTCGTTGCGACCGTCAATGCGTCGAATGAGAGTGCCGGTTCCCCGTCCATTCAACGTGCCGTTTGCAATCAGAACGCCTTCATCGCCCGCCACCATAACGAGGCTCTCCATGTCCGCGGTGGTAAAGCTTTCGTATGCCTGGAGAACGATATTGTTGCTCATGTAGACGGCGTAGGCCAATTGCCCTCCTGAGCCCTCGCCATGCCTTGTGGCAAGCGCGCTCACCTCTAATGGGTTGGCGCCTGTCAGAAACCGACCCAAGTCGATGTCTTCGACACAAGTGTCCAATGAGGCATCCCCTTCCACGGGAGCGTATTCGCTCCGCCGCGTAGGAACCGGATGATAGGGACCACCTCTGATGACAAGGACGGATTTGACCGAGCCAATTTCCCCTTCTGTCACAAGCCTTTGCATAACCTGATGAATTGTGGAGGCACGTGGTGGCTGATTGACGATCAGGGCAACCCCTGATCTCTGGCACCGTTCAATCAGGCTGGAAGCGATTTTGGCATTTCCTGCGATAGGGCCGTCGCACAAGACGTCCTTGCACGCTCCTGCGGCCGCCGCGATATAGTGCTTGCGGCGATCTCGTGTGGCGCTCACATAAATGAAACTTACGGATGGATCGCCAACGGCGCGATTTGCCTCGGTGGACCTGTTCGGTATATCAAGATCTTCCGAGAAAAAATTTGCATATTCTCTGTTGCGACTGACCACCCAAAGCGGTTCATGCCCGAATGCGCGGATAGCTGCGACCATGTGCTCGGTGGCGATCGTTCCCGTACCCATCACCGACCACCCAATTTTCGCTATAGCAACCATTGGCACATCCCCTGCAGGCTGACTCGTCAACTGTGGAGCGTGCTGTGCCAAGCGACAACTTCGCAAGCCGTTGATGTCCTTGTCATTGTGGCGTACAATTAGCTTCATATTGCGTCATCTTGGGAGGAGCGGACTTGGACTATCAGGGAAGGGATGGAGCCGCGTTGGCTGCCAATCTTCGCACACTTTGCGAACGTCACGGGTCTGTCGCGGCGGTATGCAGGAAAATCAATGTCAACCGGCAGCAATTTAACAAGTATCTCTCAGGCGCACACGTCCCGTCGACGGCGAATCTAAGGATAATTGCAAATTTCTTCGGTCTCAGCGTGCCGATCCTGTTTTCCGACCCGGATGAATTCCGAAACTTGGTCGACGGGAACTTTTTCCATGCCATGTCGACGGCGCGGCAATTGCCCGAATTCTCCCGGTTTGTTTCGAACATGATCGTTGAGAGCAACACCAACGACAGCGATATTGTCGGGGTCTACGATCGCTATCAGTTCTCATCCATCTACAAGGGATTCATCCTAAGATCCGCCTTCTGCATCTACCGCAACAAGGAATTCCTGCAACATTACTATGTCGAGCGGTTCCCAAGCTTCGACGATCCCTCGAAGATCGAATACGTCTTCAAATACTACGGGTTCTGCTTCCCCGTGGCAGACCGTTTGTTCACTGCCGACTTTGAAGGGATCCAGTCAAACGAACTCACGTTCGGGGTCTACGCGCAGGTAAAGCGCAATGCGAAAAAGTTCATGTTTGGTATCTCGAGCGGCATAGCGGCCACTGTATTTCGCCAGCCATATTCAACAAAGGTGGCGCTTCACTACCGCGGCCCCGGTCTTCTACGAAGGGAACACCTAAAGGACCTAACCGTCATGGACCGCAACAATCCGGCCATCCCGCGGGAGGCGCTACAGTACCTCGGAGATGGTTCGGATATGATCCAAATGACCTAGAGCTCTCCAGGTCATCCTAACCATCTTGGCACTGCTAGGGATGAAGCTCGATTGCGAGCCAGACGCTGTCGGTTTCTGCATAATAGCGATGCCAAGGATAAGTCCACTGGTTGGTGCCGGTCACGCGGCAGAACGGATCGTGGGAGTAGCCGATCGGCATCACGACATCTTCGTAGAGCGTTGACTGATCGCGTTCCCGGAACTTCTGCATCCGGCCAACGCCATGGATCTGAGTATGTGTCTCCAGGAAGGGATGTTCATTGTGGATGAAGCAATCCGTATCACCGGGTGACCACCAAAGGTTCAGCTTGAGCGTGAAGGTCTGGGGAGCCTCGGAATCCTTCCGCTCGTTGGTGAAGACGCGAGGATCGAGACTGACTGTGCCAATTTCATCCTGTGCGGAGATATAAAGCGGCGTATCCCGCGGAAAGCTGCGAATGCGGTTGCCGAGCCAATCCCAGCCGCGAAACATGCAACCGCCTAGATTTGTCGGATTTACAACCTTAATGATGGCGGCGCGTTCGGCCGACTGTATATGTCCACCTTTGAGCCACGTCGATTTCCAGGCAGGCACGATTGCGGGGTGTTCATCGCCCGTCACCATGTTGGAGGGGCTGATGTTGACAACTACGGCATCCGAAACCTCGTAATTGACGACATTCTCTACGAGTATCGCATTGATGAACGCGTCCGCAAACGCCAGATCTCTTAGCCGGTTCTGCATTTTTGGGGCTTCCTTATTCACGATTGTGCCAGCACAGAAAGCCACACTACACGCGCGGGCGACAGTGCGCGCATCAGTTTATTTATTCGCACAGTGACGCAGTCCGTAATTCAAGCTGCGAAGCCTGCGGCGATTTGAATGCCAGAATTCGGGAACGGGCGGCGTTCCCGATGCTGGCCCGCTGACCTTCCTTAAAGCTTGCCGCCCAGTCAAAGGTCAAATTCAACCTGCATCCCTTGGCGCATGATGAACCCACATGTGCGCCATCTTGCGTCACCGATTCCCCGCCTGCGAACTTGTAAGTTTAAGCGACCTCGGCCCAGAATAAACTAATCGTTGGGAGGCCGGCCAGATGGGCACGGCCCTCCAAGTTAGAAATCAAAGCGAGTTTAGAGGGTCGAACAAATGAAGCTGACAGGTGGCCAAGTCGTAGCGAAAGCGCTGAAGGAATACGGTGTCGAATACGTGGCGGGTGTGCCTGGTCACGGTATCTGGTCACTGTTCGACGCGTTTCTCGAAAAAGGTTCGGAGCTTCCCTTTATACAGGTGATGCACGAACAGAGCGCCGTCCATATGGCCGATGGCTATTACCGTGCATCGGGCAAGCCGATGGCTTGCTCGACGTCGGTTGGGCCGGGTGCGGCCAACACGATCATTGGTCTGGCGACTGCCTATTGCGACTCAACCTCGCTATTTTACGTTTCCGGTTCGCCACAGACCTACATGCATGGCCACGGTACCATGCAGGAGCTGGAGCGCCAGCAGGACAACGCCTTCCCGCGGATCACCGAACAAGTTACGAAGCGCGCTTGGCAGGCGAACTCGGTTCAGGTTCTGCCGAGCATCATGCACCGCGCCTTCAGCGCGATGAAGACCGGCCGCCCTGGCCCTGTCCATGTCGAAGTGCCGATGGACGTTCAGGTCGAGGCTGCCGACGTGACGATCCATCCGTTGCAAAAGCGTCTGCCGGTCGGAATTGCCTATCCCGACCCGATGGCGATCGAGGCTGCAGTCAAGCTTCTGCTGACCGCCGAGCGCCCGGTTATCGTCGCTGGCGGCGGCGCCATTACAGCCAATGCCTCCTCCGAACTAACCCGTCTCGCCGAAAAGCTTGGGGCAGCAGTATCAATCACTTGGAATGGCAAGGGCGCAATTTCGGAAGATCACGCCCTGTTCATCGGCGCGGTCGGTCAGACCGGTACGACATGTGGCAACAAGATCACTGCTTCGGCCGACGTCGTCATCTCAGTCGGCTGCCGCTTCACCGACTGGTCGGCCTCGTCCTACGCAAAGGGTGTATCGTTCTCGATCCCGTCGGCCAAACTCATTCACATCGATCTCGATCCGCGCGAGATCGGCAAGAACTACGAAACCGAAGTGGGCATCGTCGCCGACGCTAAGGCAACGCTCGAATCGATCCTGTCACTGATCTCCGACGGCGAATCCTCAAAGATGCTGTCGCGCCGCGAGACCTTTCTGGCGGACGTGCAGAAGGCGAAGGCTGACTGGCGTGCTCAGGTCGAGCCGCGCGAAATCAGTCGCGAGACCCCCTTCACGTCTCAGCGTCCGTTGGTCGCCCTGCGCAAGATTCTCGATCGCAATGGCATTGTGGTGGTCGGTTCCGGTAACACGCAAGGGTCCGTCAAGCAGAGCTTCCCTATATATGAGCCGAGGACGCATCTGACCTCGGGCTCATATTCGCCGATGGGCTGGGCAGTTCCGGCTGCCCTTGGCGCCAAGCTCGCCTGCCCGGATCGTCAGGTCGTTGCGATTGTCGGCGACGGTGACTTCATGATGTCGCTCCCGGAGATGGGCACGGCGGTGATGAATGGCATCAACGTTGTATTCCTGGTGCTAAACAATTCGGGATACATGTCGATACGCGGCGGCCAACGCAAGTTTATGGGCCGGCACGTCGCCTCTGAATTCAACAACCACGCTGGTAACGGCCAGCCTTATTCCGCCGATATCGCAGCTTCCGCCCGTGCGTTCGGCCTCGAAGCCTGGAAGGTTGAGAAGGACGAAGATCTCGAAAGCAGCCTGAAGGCAGCGCTTGAATGCGGCGGCCCGGCACTGGTTGAAGTCATTGTGTCACGCGATGCTGCGGGTCCCTTCGCCACCGGTTGGTGGGATTTCCCGTCGCCGGCCTACTACGAAAAGGAACAGGCGGCTTACGCTGAGATGCGAGCACGGGAGCAACACCTCTAACTGAATTGATAGGGGCGCGATAATCGCGCCCCTGATCTCCACTCGTTTAATCACCTTGGACTGCGGAGCACGTGGCTTCCGCAAGCAAAGAGTTATTGTCATGATACGGCACATCAAAACAGCTCAGGCCTCAATTGAAGGCGGCACCGACGGCGCGATTACCAAGACCGTGGGGGCGCTTCTTGCCAAGGTGGAAACCGGCGGCGACAAGGCTGTGCGTGAACTTTCTGTTCAGTTCGACAAATTCGATCGTGAATCGTATCGCCTCACGAAAGAGGAAATCACAAGCGCCATCAATACGCTTACCAACCAGGAGCGGGAAGATCTCGATTTCGCCCAGGATCAGATCCGCAAGTTCGCCCAAGCCCAGAAGGATTGCCTTAAGGATCTCGAGATCGAGACGATTCCTGGCGTGATCCTCGGCCATCGCAACGTCCCTATTCAAAACGTAGGTTGCTATGTCCCTGGCGGAAAATATCCGCTGCTGGCATCCGCCCATATGACAGTACTGACGGCGCGTGTCGCCGGTTGCGGTCGGGTCATCACCTGCGCTCCCCCTTTCAAAGGCAAGATCTCCGATAAGATCGTCGCTGCCCAGGCTCTGGCCGGTGCTGATGAGATTTATTGCCTCGGTGGGGTCCAGGCAGTCGCCGCAATGGCCTATGGCACTGAAACCATCGAGCCGGTCGATATGCTTGCCGGTCCGGGCAACGCCTATGTTGCTGAAGCTAAGCGTCTTCTGTTCGGAAAAGTTGGCATTGACCTCTTCGCGGGGCCGACCGAAACTCTGGTGATCGCCGACGATAGCGTTGATGGAGAACTGGTTGCCACCGACCTTCTGGGCCAGGCCGAGCACGGCGTCAATTCACCGGCAGTACTAATTACCAATTCGGAGAAGCTCGCCCGCGACACCCTCAGTGAGATTGATCGCCTCCTTGGCATCCTCCCAACTGCGGCGATCGCCAGCAAGGCCTGGGAGGATCTTGGCGAGATCATCCTATGTGACACGGTTGATGAAATGGTCGCAGAAGCTGATCGTGTGGCTTCGGAGCATGTTCAAGTGATGACCCGGGATCCGGACTATTTCTTGAACAACATGACGAACTACGGCGCGCTTTTCCTCGGTGCCCGCACCAATGTCGCCTTTGGAGACAAGGTGATCGGTACCAACCATACGCTGCCCACCGACAAGGCCGCCCGCTACACCGGCGGTCTCTGGGTCGGCAAGTTCTTGAAGACCTGCACTTACCAGCGAATTGAAACCGACGAGGCTTCTGCCCTGATCGGTGCCTATGGCTCGCGGCTCTGCCTCATGGAAGGTTTCGCCGGGCACGCTGAGCAGGCCAATATTCGTGTTCGCCGTTATGGCGGGCGCAACGTGCCTTATGCGGCGGCGGCGGGGCCGATCGACGCATAACCCAGTCGGCAATTCCAACGCCCGAGCGGCAGTTGGAGTTGCCGGCTTCCTGCCCACTAATGTCAAAACAGGGGAACTAAAATGAAACTGACCACACTTTTTGCCGCATCAATCGCCCTTTTTCCAGCTGGAGCCATGGCTGAAAGCAAGGGAACTGTCGAAGGCATCCATCATTGGGTTTCCGAGAGTGAGGTGAATGCGCTCAAGGTGATCACCGACAAACTCGCTTCGAAGGGCTACACTTGGCAAGACAGCGCCGTTGGTGGGCTATCCGGCGCCAACGCGCTCCAGGCGCTGCGGACGCGCCTTGCCGCCGGCAACCCGCCGGCGACAATGCAGTTCCTCGGCTACGAAGGTCTCGATTGGGCCAAAGAAGGCGTGCTCCGCTCGCTCAATGACCTTTACACCAGGAATGGTTGGGACAAGGCACTTGCACCACAACTTCTAAGTTTCGTGAAGAGCGGCGATGACTATATCTCACTGCCGATCAACATGCACCGCCAGAACTGGGTCTGGGCCAACAAGGCTGTGTTCGACAAGGCTGGCATTCCCGAGCCAAAGAGCTGGGATGAGCTGATCGCATCGGGCGAAAAGCTCAAGGATGCAGGCGTTGTTCCACTCGCTATGGGCGACGAGCCTTGGCAAATCCTGGAAGTGTTTGAAGCCATTCTAGTGGACGTTAACGGTCCGGACTTCTACAAGAAGGCCGTTATCGATCTCGACGAAAGCGTCCTCTCCAGCGATCAGATGGTTGATGCCTTCGATAAGCTGCGCAAGGTACGGGGACTTGTTGACGATGGCTTTACCGGTCGCGACTGGGCCGTTGCGACAGGAATGGTCGCCAGCGGGAAGGCCGCCATGCAGGTCATGGGCGATTGGGCAAAAGGCGAGTTCCTGGCCAAGGGCATGAAGCCGGGTGTCGATTTCCTGTGCTTCCCCACCCCGACTGCAACCCCGAACTACAAGTTCGTCATCGACGCCTTCGGTCTTTTCAAAATCGACAATGCTGCGATTACGGCCGGCCAGGACGCTTGGGCGGAATCCATCATGGATCCGGAAGTCCAGAAAAACTTCAACAAGATCAAAGGCTCGATCCCCGCGCGCTCCGACGTTTCGGTTGATGATCTCGATGCCTGCGCACAACGCAGCTTCGTCGACCGCGAAGCGGCTGTCGCCAGCGGCGCCATGCTCGGCGGTCTCACCGAAGGCTTCGCTGCCCAGCCACAGTTCGCAGGGGTCTTCAGCGACGTCGTCGGCAAGTTCTTTGTGACCGATATGTCATCGAAAGACGCCGTCCAGGCCCTTGTCGACGGGATCAACAACGCGCGCTAGCCCAACTCTGGGCCGCCGGCCGGGTCACGCCCGGCTGGCGTTCCTCAAGGTAGGTGCGTTCGTGAAAACGGTGGGATTGCTGTCATGCGCAGTACACTTTCGCTGAAGGATAGATTTACACTTTGGCTGCCCAGGATCGTTCTCTCGCCAAGCCTGGTCGCGGTCTTCGTGGGGGTCTATCTCTTTATTGCTTGGACAGGCTGGATTTCCCTGTCGTCGTCTAAAATGGTTCCGCGATACGACTTCGTCGGTCTGGAGCAATATGTACGCTTGTGGGCAACCCCGCGCTGGGAAACCGCAGTCGTCAATCTTTTCATATTCACGGCGCTGTTCCTGACAATTACCATTGCTGTCGGTCTGTTCATTGCCATTCTGCTTGATCAGCGGGTTCGCGCCGAGGGGGTCCTTCGTGCGGTCTACCTCTATCCGATGGCACTATCATTCATCGTCACAGGCACAGCGTGGAAATGGATTCTGAACCCCGGCCTGGGCGTGCAGAAAGTTGTCAACGATCTTGGCTGGACCGGTTTCGTCTTCGACTGGATTACACGGCCCGAATACGCGATCTACTGCGTTGTGATTGCCGCAGTATGGCAGTCAACGGGCTTTGCAATGGCGATTTTTCTTGCCGGTCTGCGCGGTATCGACACGTCGATTATCAAAGCCGCGCAGATCGAAGGCGCGAGCCTGCCGCGCATCTACATGAGCGTCATTGTGCCAATGCTGCGACCGGCTTTTCTGAGCGTCATCGTCTTGCTCAGCTACATTTCGATCAAGAGCTTCGACCTCGTACTGGCGCTGACTAACGCTGGACCGGGAAGCGCGACCGAGATGCCCTCAACCTTCATGTTCTCGGCCACGTTCCGCCGCAACCAGATGGGTGTCGGCGCCGCCAGTGCAATGATGATGCTGATCACCGTCGCCGCCATCATCATTCCCTATCTCTATTCCGAACTGAGGGAGAGCCGCAATGAGCACTGAGGTAGGTTCGGCACGTCGCTCTTACCAACTTGGACGCATCTTCATCTATGGGTCGCTTATCACCCTTGCGGCATTCTACCTGATGCCGCTCTGGGTCATGATCGTAACCTCGCTTAAGTCGTTGGACGAGATTTACTCCGGCTCCTTTATCGGCTTGCCGAAGGCGATCACGTTTGAAGCCTGGCAAAAGGCGTGGGGAGAGGCATGCATAGGGACAGCCTGTGAAGGACTGCGGCCCTATTTCGTCAACTCGCTTATGATGGTGATCCCGGCGGTCATCCTGTCAACGGGCATCGGCGCGATCAACGGCTATATCTTGACCAAATGGCGCTTTCCCGGTTCGAATTTTGTATTTGGCATGCTGCTGTTTGGGTGCTTCCTTCCGTTCCAGGCAGTGATCTTGCCGATGGCACAGCTGCTCGGTGGCCTCAACCTGTCAGGCACCATTCCGGGCCTTGTTCTGGTTCATACCGTGTACGGCATCAGCTTCACCACGCTGTTCTTCCGCAACTATTTCATTACCATTCCCGATGAACTGACGCGGGCAGCACAGATCGACGGGGCGGGCTTCTTCCGCATTTTCTTCTCAGTCATGCTCCCGGCCGCGCTTCCGATTATCGTGGTGTCCTGCATTTGGCAGTTTACCCAGATATGGAACGACTTCCTGTTCGGCGTGTCCTTCACCGCCGGGCAGTCTTCCCCGATCACGGTGGCGCTGAACAACATCGTCAACGTCACGATGGGGCGCAAGCAATACAACGTCGATATGGCCGCGGCCATGATCGCCGCCATCCCAACTCTGATCGTCTACGTCATCGCAGGACGCTATTTTGTCCGCGGATTGACCGCTGGTGCCGTGAAAGGCTGAGACAATGTCCACTCTTGAAATCGATCGCGTCCGCAAATCCTACGGCCATCTTGAGGTTCTGAAGGAGGTTTCGATCTCCATCGGTACCGGTGATTTCCTAGTGCTGCTAGGCCCTTCCGGCTGCGGAAAGTCTACACTTCTCAACATGATCGCTGGTCTTGAGACGATCACAGGTGGCGAAGTTCGGATCGCAGGGAAAATGGTCAACGACCTGTCACCGAAGGATCGCGACATCGCCATGGTGTTTCAGTCGTACGCACTTTATCCGACAATGACCGTGCGCCAGAATATCGAATTCGGAATGAAGATTCGGAAGGTGCAGCAAGCGGAGCGCGATAAAGCGGTGAGGTCGGCGGCCGAACTGCTGCAGATTTCGCACCTCTTGGACCGCAAGCCCTCACAACTTTCCGGAGGGCAGCGACAGCGAGTTGCTATGGGACGCGCAATCGTGCGGCAGCCTAAACTCTTCCTATTCGACGAGCCGCTTTCCAACCTCGACGCGAAGCTTCGCGTCGACATGCGAACGGAAATCAAGCGGTTGCACGCTCGCCTCGGCACGACTATCGTCTATGTTACGCACGATCAGATCGAGGCGATGACGCTGGCTACACGTGTCGCCGTGATGAAAGATGGCGTTGTTCAACACCTCGACGATCCGCAGAAGGTGTACGACCGGCCTGCCAACGTGTACGTGGCGCGGTTCGTTGGTTCCCCGTCTATGAATATCATTCCCGGTCAACTCGAGGTTGACGGGACTGCAGTCAGCGCCGTCGTAGAAGTTCCGAACAGGCCGGCGGCCCGGATCTCAGGAATTCCGATGTCTGCTGCGGCTGCGACCACATATGCCGGCAAGAAGGTGCTGATCGGCATCCGCCCCGAGCATTTCAGTGTCGCCACGGCCGGTGGTTCCTCCATTATCCGGATTGACGTAGACGTAGTCGAGCCAACCGGTCCGGATGCGCTCGTTGTGTTTCAGCTCGGCGGTGTGGAAGTAACGGCTCGTCTGCCGCCGAAGCAGGCCACTGCGGGAGCCGAAGCATCACTATCCGTCGACACGTCGAAGATGGTTTTGTTCGACGTTCAGACTGAAGCGCGGATCGATTAAGGGCAAACCTCTATGCAACAAAGTGCAGACATCGTTATCGTTGGCTCTGGCGTGGGCGGCAGCTCACTCGCCTTTAGCCTTGCTGAAACAGGACGTAAAATCGTAATCCTTGAGCGAGGTGACTATCTGAATGATACGCCAGAAGCTCGCGATGACGTCGCGATTTTTCAAAAGGGCTTCTACAAGTCGACCGAAGAATGGCTCGGTACAGACGGCGAAAGCTTCCTTCCGGGAAACTACTACTACGTCGGCGGCAATTCTAAATTTTTCGGTGCGGTCATGTACCGATACCGCAAAGAGGATTTCGGTGCTCGTCCTCATTTGGACGGAGGTTCGCCGGGATGGCCTATCCAGTACGAAGACTTGGAACCTTGGTATGAGCGTGCGGAAGACGTTTTCCAGGTTCGGGGCGCGATCGACCAGGACCCGACGGAACCGCCCCACAGCAGTCCATATGCCCACCCGCCCGTGCCGGATGAGCCAGCCATCGCGGCAGTAAGATCCCGTTTACAGAAGGCGGGCATTCACCCATCGAGCCTGCCGCTTGCTATTGACCTCGAAGAGTGGCTCAAGCGCGCTGAGACCGGTTGGGACGCTTTTCCAAACACCGGACTTGGCAAGATTGACGCCGAGGCCGGGCCTTTGGCGCGTGCACTCCTCCATCCCAACGTGAGTGTCGTCACTGGTGCTAGCGTCTCTCGGCTCGAAACCGACGCCAGCGGTCATAGGGTGACTGCGGCAGTTTTCGTCAAGGATGGCGTAGAACAACGCATCAGGGCCGACGTTTTCGCGGTAGCAGCAGGCGCAGTACAGTCCGCTGCTCTGTTGCTGAGATCGGCGAATAACGCACATCCTAGCGGCCTGGGGAACAGTTCGGACCAACTGGGCCGCAACTTCATGAACCACAACACGACCGCGATGCTAACGCTCGATTTCAGGGCGCCGAATACGGCAGTTTACCAAAAGACGCTGGGCTTCAATGATTACTATAACAACGACAACGAGTATGGATATCCGCTGGGCAATGTACAGCTCCTCGGTCACATAACCGGAAATATCTTGAAGGCCAATTTCCCCGTCGCCGCACCTGCATGGGTGACCAAGCTCATTGCCCGCTACGCGTACGGCTGGTTCCTGACGAGCGAGGATCTGCCGAATCCTGAAAGCCGCGTTATGATCAAGGACAATCGGATTGTCATGCATTGGATCCGGTCGAATATGCGGGCCCACGAGGCTCTCATAAAGAAGACGCGGTCGGTTATGCGCAAGGCGGGCTTCCCAATCGTCTTGACGCACACATTCGGCCGCAAGACGACCTCGCATCAATGCGGGACTGCACGACTAGGAAATAACCCGGCTCTGTCCGTCGTTGACCCGAACTGCCGAAGCCATGATATTGAAAATCTTTATATAACCGATGCTTCTGTGCTTCCGACCTCAGCGGCGGTTAATCCGGCATTGACCGTGGCGGCTCTCGCGATCAAGGCAGGCGCGGCGATAGGGAAGGGCTAGGATGTTGTTTTCTCACCTTGCGTCGGCTCGGTTCGGCATACGGCCACCCGGGGGAGACCGGTCGACCCGGTGCGACTACATTGTCGTAGGAGGCGGCTCGACCGGTTGTGTCATAGCTTCGCGGCTGTCGGAGGACGAAAACGTGTCGGTCGCTCTCCTCGAAGAGGGACCGCCGGATTCAAGCCCGTATATCCATATCCCTGGCGCGTACTACAAGACCGCCCAAGGTCCCCTGCTGAAGCGCCTGCCTTGGGAGCCTCCACCGGGTCTGGGGCCCAGCGCGACACCGACAATGGTACAGGCGAGTGTCCTCGGCGGCGGAAGTTCCGTGAACGCGATGATTTACATTCGCGGCGTGCCATCCGACTACGAACGATGGGTGGCACTCGGTGCCACAGGCTGGAGCTACGACGATGTGCTTCCATATTTCAAGCGAGCCGAAGACAACAACAGATTTTGCAACGATGTCCATTCCATCGGAGGGCCGCTCGGGGTCTCCGACATCGACTACATTCATCCTCTGACGCGGGCGTGGCTCCAAGCGTGCCAGCAGGCAGGTCTCCCTTACAATCCCGATTTCAATTCAGGAAATCAAACCGGTTGTGGTCTTTATCAGATCACGGCCAAGAACGGTCGGCGCAGTAGCGCGGCGGTGGCTTACCTGAAGCCCGCACGCGGACGCTCAAACCTTCGTGTTCTCACAAAGACAACCGTAACCCGCATTATTGTTGAGAACGGTAAGGCAGTTGGTGTGGAATGCATCCGGAATGGCAATAATTCGATCTTGTGGGCTGAGCGAGAGGTGATCTTGTCTGCCGGAGCAATAGCCACGCCAAAGCTCTTGATGCTGTCGGGGATTGGGTCAGCTGACGCGCTCGAGCGACAAGGTATCCCGGTCCACGTGGATCTTCCTGGCGTGGGACAGAACCTGCAGGATCATATCGAAATCTCTCTCATCTATCAGCTCAACGGCCCGCACAGTTACGACAAATACAAGAGGCCGCACTGGAAGGCTGCTGCAGGCCTCAACTATGCTCTTTTCAGGGGTGGACCGGCGTCGTCGAACCTGATTGAAGGCGGCGCCTTCTGGTGGGGAAACAAGAGCGAAAAGGCGCCTGATATCCAGTACTTCATGGTGGTCGGCGCCGGGATCGAAGAAGGCGTAGATGCCGTGCCGGGAGGAAATGGTTGCACCGTCAACCTCGGTCAGATCAGGCCGCGGTCGAGGGGCGAAGTTACTCTTCGAAGTGCAAATCCAGCGGACACTCCTGTTATAGCCCCTCGATATTTCTCCGACCCCTATGATCTAGATGCGATCACGGATGGAACTATGGCAGCGATAGACATTATGGAACGGCCTGCTATCTCGCGCTATCTCACAGCGCGTCAAACTCCGTCGCCGATGATCAGAGCACGTGATGAGATAAAAGACTTCTGCCGCAAGAATGCCCATGCTGCGCTTCACCCTTCGGGCACTTGTCGCATGGGTGAGGATGAGATGGCGGTCGTCGATCCTCGGCTGCGCGTAAGGGGCATTGAGGGGCTTCGCGTTGCAGATGCTTCGATAATGCCTACTTTGATCTCGGGGAACCCAAACGCGGTCTGCATCATGATCGGGGAACGCGCCGCGGAGTTCATTCGGCCCTAAGACCGCCGCCACCGCGGCCTCAGAGGTGAGGGAATCCTGTCATGAGTCGGGGCGATAATATTGTCGTGTCCTGGTTGCGAACCGCAAAACGTGAACGCCGCGGCGCTGAAAGAGGGGGCGGTCGCGCTGGCTGCAGAACAAGTGGGTATAGACGCAAACTGCATTTCGCACAGGGTGCGTCGCATCGCGTCAAATTATTTCAGTGAGCGAAATCGCGCCGGACATCGAATATCGGTAGCTTGAACCAATCGGCTGCTTTTGAAGCGTTGCACCTCCCAAGCGGCTGGAGCTGGTGGCGGTCAATAGCCGTCACCAGCAAAGGTCCCGGTTTAAGCGCTGATATGGCGTGAAACTCGCGATGCAGAGCAGCCGATCCCGTTTGAGAGGCCCAGTTTTGGTGGGCGCCTCGGGCAACAACAGGTGAAGTAGCCTCAGTTCGCAATCTGGCGCAGGCGCTGCACTATATTGGAGCTTCATTTAACTTGCGCATGAGACAGGCCGGATCAATTCGGCAATAATGGTTCCATGCTAAACTTAGGAGCACCAGAACTTGCTGTCGAAGTCGGAAAGTTGGATTTGTGCGATACTGGTAGCGAGCCTTCTTCTGTCTCTTACTGCAGTGTATAAAGTGCCAGGTCTATCCCAGGTTTTCGTCAATGCATCGTCCTTCCGGGAGATGAACGCTGTCCTCAAGCGCGATACCTTTGCCGCGCTCTTTAACTATTGAGTTCAATTTCATCACTGCGGCAAAGGGATCAACGAGCATGCGGCTTGTCGCTTGGTAGCATCTTCGGATTTTACTGTACGCATGAGGGAAAATTTGAACTCTTGTCCCGCGTACTGATTGATCGTCCAGGGTCGCCTGCACCGAGGCCAATGGATCTTCGGGAAGGTAGTCTAATTGAACCACCAAACGTTGTTTATTGCTAAATCTGGTTGGGCAGGCCGGCTTCAATGCCGCGCTTTCTTCCTAGCAGGTGGCGTCGGTATAGGCTCTTGGGCTGCCTCCTTGCCTGTGCTCAGCTCACAGATGAACTTGGAGAAGGGGACGCTTGGCCTGGTGCTGCTCTGCTTCGCGCTTGGTGCTATCGTGTTGATGACGAACTTCCGTCGCTTGTCCCAGCAGTGCAGTTGTCACGCCCTTTGCCTTTTTGGGTCAGTCGGGTTTGGCATCGCATTAGTATCGGTGCCTCATGTTGCTAATGTTTATCTGTTGGCGCTAATCGTATTCATGGCTGGCGCGGGATTCGGAACATTGGATGTCTCGATGAATACGGAAGCTTCGTTGCTGGAGCGTCAGATCGGGCATCACATCATGTCATCGTTTCACGCAGTGTTCAGCATTGGCAATCTAGCCGGTGCGTTCGTCGTCGGTCAGTTGCTAAATTTCGGCGCGGCCTTGGCTGTCTGTCTGGGAGTGACCGGAGCTATTGTGATGGTCCTGTCAGTCGCCGCTTATTTCGGCGTGCAGGGCTACAACCAGGATACAACACCGATAGGCGCTCGCACGATCAGCGCAGATCGAATCGAGGGTAGAGTTTACTTGTACTTTCTCGGCGCGATATCGTTTCTTGCGTTGTTCGCCGAAGGCGGGATGATGGATTGGAGTGCTATCTATATCGTCGGCACACTGCACGGGACCGAAAGCACCGGTGCATATGGTTTTGCAGCGTTCGCCGCCACCATGACTATCGGTCGCCTTGTCGGAGATGCTATTACCAATCGCGTCGGCCCGACCAACGTGTTGCGGTTCGGCGCCATCATCTGTGCGGTGTCGGTCGCGGCATTGCTTTCCATCGACAGCATATCAATCGCTCTGATTGCTTTAGGCGGGTGCGGTTTTGGCGTAGCAAATATCGTGCCGGCGGTTTTCGCGGCAGCGGGCCGTGCCGGCGGTAGTGCTGCAGCCAATGCGATGTCCATCGTTACGACAATGGGATACTCTGGCCTTCTGCTAGGACCTGCTGTCCTCGGCTTAGTCGCGCAAATGTCTACGCTTTCGGTAAGCATGTCCCTGCTGGTACTTGCATTTTCCGCGATCGTTGTAAGCACTTATTACCTCAGGGACCTGTAACCTCGATCAACTCTGCCACAGTGGCCTAAGGTGAGGGAGCAACACGAGGCCCAAAATATGGAATGGCACGCCTTCCAAGCCCGCGAAACCAACCGCCATCCGCTGCCTCCTTGGAAATCGTCAATACAGCAGCGACGGAGCCATCTCGACGCGATGTTTCCTGGTGGCGCATACTGTGCGCCAGTTTTGCGCGAGGATTTCAACGCAAGCGAACTCGTCCAAATGAACGGCAAGAGGCAAACGTCACCTGCTGGGTAATGTCGATCCGGCAGAATATGAGACATCATCACGAGGAGACACACAAGCTGGGAACACATTCCGCACCCGCCGCGCAGTGATGTTACAATGGTAGTGTCTTATCCACTTTCACGGCTTACGCTAATATCGTGGAGCCCGCTTGGGCCAAATGCTGCCCTGCGGTGGTCGCGTTTGCTATCTAAATCCGAAAACATCTGTGGACCAGTCGGCCACCGCTACGGCCTGACGCGATATAGCTTGGCGAATCTGGCCTAATCCTAACGTCGTTGATTTTGCGCCCTCTCCAGCTTAAGGACCGCTCCGTCCTCGTTTTTTGGATATACTATTAGAAGTGTGTACCTGCGCGAACGGGATAAGCCATTCGAGAATTTGTTCAGGCCGTCGCTAATTGCGACACTGCAAGTAGTGTGTCGGCGCTGATTGTCGAGGAGCCGGTAAGGATGGACAGCGCCGATGACGTATTCGCCGCGCCGTTGCTGACATCGTACATGGCGGTGAATCGCTTAATGAGATTGGCAACCTTATCCGGGTCGGACAGATCCTCAAGATCGATAAAGCTCTCGATCATCTCGGCCTGCTTGTCGACGTCCATGTTGGAAACGTAGGTCGACAGGTTGAAGGTCGTTGTGAAGAATTCAAACAATGCGCTGTCGCCCAACATATCATAGGCGCTCGAGATTTCCGGCGCCTTGCGTTCGAAGTAAAGAGCAAGCCTGACGCCGGTGTTGCTATCGCCTTGATCACTCTCGAGCGTTTGGCGAACATATGCATTGATCGTTTCAAGCACGTCACCGCGCTGCTGAATGGTCCCCGTCGGATCGGCCGAAATATTTCCTTCGTGGTCAAAGTTGAAGGCAGCGACGAGTTCGGCAAAACGGCTGTCGGACAAGGTGTTGACGTAACTCTTCTCGTCATCGAGGTCGGATGCGAACATCTTGGATAGCTCGCTCGACGTCACGTCATCGGGATCAATCCCCTTTGCCTCCAGTACGAAGCTGACGAGGCGATCGTCGTCAAGAAACTCGGAAACGCTTTTGATGTTCGCCATCTGCTCGCGACAATAATTAATTTCGGTGTCCGCAGCGTCGCTTGCGTCGCTTTGCTCCATGCCGTCCAGATATTGGATCTTGTTCTGCTTGTGGTAAGCGGCATAGTCGTCGATCACCGATCCCGACATTGCCTGGAGCGGCACAGTCACGTTCCCGTCACTATCGAAGTTGAAAGCATCTCTCAGCGCTTCGAAGCGGTCATCCCTCAGACTGTTCAAGTAGCTTTTGGGATCGGTCGGGTCGCTTTTTAACACTTTGCGCAGTTCGGTCTTGGAAACACTCGTCGGATCGATGCCGTAGGAGCGAAGCGCCATTTCCCACAGTTCCGGAAGATCATCATTGTCGCTGTCGTCATCGTCGGTGTTCGATTCCAGGAAGTCATCAATTGATGTTACGTCGGCGATACGCGTGCTGTAGTTTTCAACGGCATCTTCCACGTCGGTATTGGCAATCTCGATCGCGTAATTTTCCGCAAAGCTTGCAGCAGTCGCATCGGTTTGATCCGAAGTCTGTGCTGTCGCGCCGTCGGCCAGATTGCCATCCTCGTCAAAATTGAAGGCTTCATGAAGATTGGAAAGACCGATCGCTTCGGCGACCGATCCGCTCTTCAACGCCGCAGAAATGTAGTTGTCGGGATCGTCGTCAGACAGGCCGTAAGCCGTCCTCAAATAGCCGACCAGCTTGTCATCTTCCATCAATTGATCGACCGATGTGATGTTGCCGATCTCGGCTGCAAAATAGGAGGAATAGGCATCGCTTGTCGACGACGATGCAAATGTCGATTCACTGATTGTATAAGCGCTCGTGACGAGAGCGATCTGCTCCTCCGACTGCAGATCACCATTGACCGACCCGTCGCTGTTGAAGTTGAACGCCTTTGCTAGATCGACATAGACGCTGTCAGCGAGTTGATTGACGTAGCTGTCGGGATCATCCGGGTCGCTCGTCAAAACGCTCGTCAGGAAACTGTCAGAGGTATAATCCGTGTTCAGACCGAAGGCGTTGAGCACGAAGTTCCTGAGTCTTGGACTCGACAAGAGATCATCGACCGACGTCACCTCGTTGATGGTATCCTGATAATATTCAGCCTCCTCGGCGATTGCGTCGATCTCCGCATCGAAGGATGCTTCATAGGCGTCGAGCAAGGTGCTGCTTTGTGCGTCGGATTGGGCAGCCGCAGTTTCGCCGGAAAACTTGAATGCTGCGGCAAATTCCACGTAACGGCTGTCACTGAGGCTGTTGGCAAAGCTGGAAGAATCGCTGAGATCGCTTTCCAGCACCTTCTTCATGAAGGCTTTCGCGTACGTCATGTCTTCCAGCCCATACGCTTTCATGGCGTAGGAATAAAGCTTGTAGTCGCTCATGAACTCTTCGACGGACGCGACCTTGCCGATATTTTCCTTGTAGTAGGTACTGTCGCGCGACACGGTCGCTTTTGCGGCTACATTCGAGAGACTGGTGCTCAAGTTGCGCGCAATCGAGAGATAGCTGACGTAGGTGGAAACCATCTGTCTATCCAAGTTAGCTCGCACGTCTGCCGCTGCTGACCAGCCAGGACAGCATTTGCGGCGGCTGCCGGTGCAGCGGATGATTAATGAAGAGAACGCCAGTCATGGCGAAGGCAGGCAGCGCAAGGCTGCCGAATCAGATATTTGCAGAACTATATAGTTCTATAATTTATCTTCGGTGTTAAGAAAAGACGAAAATCACTTCGTTTGGAGTAAGCGACGCAAGAGGCCACCAGTCCAGCGGCCCGAGCCGGTTATTTCGCGTCAGTGCCGGCGGCAAAAATTGCGATGCAACGCCGCAGATGGGCAAGCTGCGCGGCACGATCCGGCCATGCCTGGGCCTGGCCTTCCGGTGGTCCCATTCCGCCGAAAATCATGTCCATGAGCATCCGAGCGCCACTCAAGGGATCGTCAATCTTGAGCTTTCCCTCGGTTTGGCGGTCGGCGAGCCACTCCGCAAGATGCCGCCTCGACGTGAGCATGCCCTCTTGATGCAGCACGTCCATGAGTTCGGGAAACTGTGCCGCTTCGCGGAAGACCAGTTGCAGAAATCCCGCGCGCTCGGCATCTCTTTCCTCATCGATATCGAGCATGAAGATGCGCTCGAGGCTTTCAGCAACGGAAATATCTTCAGGGCCGCGGGGGAGGTCGAGCATCAAGCGGCGGTGTGCTTTGACAACGGCCGTAAACAGCTCGTCCTTGCTTTCGAAGAGCTTGTAGATGGTCTGCTTGGAGACCCCTGCCTCGGTCGCAACGATTGCCGTCGTCGTGCCTGCATAGCCGAACTTGACGAAGATCTCGCGGGCGCAATCGACAATCTGGGAGCGTTTTTCCTCGTCACTGGAGACCTTCGGGCGCCCACGCTTGCGAGACCTCTCCTTGTTCGTCACATCATGCATATCCATCTGATGACTCAAATACCCCGATCGAATCGCAGCTAAGCATTACCTGGAAAAAGTCAACTGTGATTTTTTGCTGGTAACTTTGCCAGTTGAGGAAACTAAGGTTTCGATTTAGAGAACTCATCAGTTCTGTAATGCGTCGCACCACCGACACTCCCTTTCCTTGAGGAGCACATCGTGACGACAATCTCTTCAGCAACATCTGCTGCTTCCTACCCTTATACCAAGCTCGCAATCGATTCTTCAGAGCAATCGCTTTCCTCTAGTACAGTTTCCACCGGAAAGGCAAGAAAGGCGGAATCCGCCCAGGATGCCGACGATGCGGTGACCGAAAGCGCCCAGAAGCTTTTCTCGCAGTTGATGGCCGTGCTGATGAACAGCCAAGAGCAGCAAGCCCGGACAGCAGGACAAGATCAGGATTGCCAGTCTGCGGCTGATGCTGTTGCGTCGATGGATAGCGATGGCGACGGCATCATCACCGCAAGCGAATTCGTCGCAGCGAAGCCCTCCGACGTGACCGAAAACCAGGCGAGCACACTCTTTGCAAGTCTTGACACGGAGAATACGGGAGCTCCTTCGGCAGACGCGCTCTCCGAGGCGATGAGTACGGGGAAGGGTGCGCGTCCGACGGGGCAGGCCTTTGGCGGCGAAGAGGGACTTTCCTCGCTGTTTTCTGCGCTCGATACTGACGGCGATGGCGTTATCACTCAGGAGGAATTCGCCACCGGGCGGCCTGACAGCGTGACTGAGGATGAGGCAAATGCGCTTTTTGAGAGCATCGAGAGCGAAAGCAGTGGCTCCCTGACCGGAGACCAATTTATCGAGAGTTTAAGGGCAGAGTATTCGGCGGCGATGCCTGCTTACTTTAATAAGGAAGCGGGTGACGATACCGCAGCTGGATCGGTCACGCGAATGACGATCTAGGCCAGCTCACCCGCGGGAAGCGGCCCCCCAGCCTCAATTTAAAATTCCGAGGGGGCCTTTTCCCGGCTCCTCATGCGCTCGGATGATCCGTAGCGAGATCGCCATCATAAGCGGCATTTTCCAGACGTGTCAGATTTGACGATCGCTCACAGGCCTCTCAGAGGCTGTGTCATCGCCGGCGGCTTTGTGTGCCTTTGTGCCCACGTCCGGAATTGTTCGCGCGTGGCATGTCCCTCTCCACATCAAAAAGGAACCCAGCCATGAGTATCTTTGGAAGCATGAAGACTGCTGTATCCGGCATGAACGCCCAGGCCAACCGCTTGAGCACGGTGGCCGACAACATCGCCAATTCCAACACGACCGGCTATAAATCCGTCTCAACGTCCTTTTCGTCGCTGGTCTTGCCATCGTCGTCCGGGAACTACAATTCCGGGGGCGTCCAGACCTCTGTCCGCCAGTCCGTTTCCCAACAGGGCGACATTTCCTATACGACGTCTGACTACGATCTGGCCATTTCGGGCGATGGCTTCTTTATTGTAGAAAGCGCTGACGGCACGCCGGTGCTGACGCGGGCAGGCGACTTCTCGGTCGACGATAGCGGCAACCTCGTCAATAGCGCCGGCTTCACGCTCATGGGCTATTCGTATGATTCAGGTGCCCCCGCCGTCGTCGTCAATGGATTTGATAGCCTCGTTCCCGTCAACGTGTCGCAGTCTGGATTGAGCGCCATCGCATCGTCGAGCGCCTATCTCACCGGCAATCTCGATTCTGATGCTGAAGTCGTCACCGATTCGACTACACTGCCGAGCGCCAATGACGCGGCAACGGTTACCGACGATACGAAGAAGATGTCGCTCGTAGCCTATGACAGCCTCGGAGCAACGGTCCAGTATGACTATTACTTCACCAAAACCGGCGTCACGACGGATGCCAGCGGCGCGGTGACGGGAAGCACCTGGGAGGTCGCAGTTTACCGCAATGCAGACGCCGCAACCGGAAGCGCAACCTCGTTTCCTTACTCCTCTGATCCTGTCAGTGTCGCAACCTTATCCTTCGATGCCGACGGCGAACTGACGTCCTCGACCGATACCGACATCGTCGATCCGGTCACGGCAAAGACCGTTGCCATGGATTATTCCGGTTTCAGCCAGCTGTCGGCCGACTTTTCGGCAACAGGCTCTGCCGATGGCCAGGCAGCGAGCACGGTGAGTTCGGTTTCGGTCGGCACTGACGGCGTTGTCTCGGTCAGCTATTCGAATGGCACGAGCAAAGCACTCTATCAGATACCGCTGGCAACAGTCGCAAGCCCCGACAATCTCACGCTGCTGAGCGGCAATGTTTACAGTGCCAATGGTGCCTCCGGCGTCACGGTCACCGGCTTTCCGCAGACGAACGGTCTCGGTTCGATCCAGTCCGGTGCGCTTGAAAGTTCGAATGTCGATTTGGCTGGCGAGCTCACCGAGATGATCGAGGCGCAGCGCAGCTATACGGCCAACTCGAAAGTGTTTCAGACCGGCTCCGACATCATGGATGTCCTCGTCAATCTGAAGCGATAGGGAGGGAGAGCCATGTCGCTATCATCGGCGCTCAACAGCGTCCAAAGCACATTCAACAATACTGCCCGTCAGAGCAGCGTCGTTTCGACGAACATCGCAAATGCCAATAATTCCGATTATGTGCGGCGCGAAGCGTCGATTTCGACCTCGCTCGCGGGCGCTCAGGTGGTTTCCATCAGCCGAGCGCAAGAGGACGCGCTACTGAAACAGTATCTGCAGTCCGACTCCAAGGATAGCGCCCAACAAACCTTGGTGAGCGGGCTCGAAGAGCTGAAGTCAGCGCTTGGCGGCAACGACTACGAGACATCGCCAAGCACCAACTTGACTGCATTTCGCGACGCGCTACAGACATTCCGTACATCGCCGAACAGCACGATCGCCGCCCAGTCGGCGGTCACCGCCGCGCAGGATCTTGCGATCTCGCTGAATAACGCCAGTGACGCCGTGCAGTCTCTCCGCGCAAGCGCGGATGCTGACATCGCAACGCAGGTAGATACGCTCAACAATCTGCTTTCGCAGTTTGAAAGCGCCAACAACGCCGTGAAATCGGCGACGGCGACTGGCGCCGATACCTCGTCGGCGCTTGACGAGCGCGAAAAGCTTTTGAAGCAGATATCCTCCCTTGTCGGGATTTCCGCCGTCGTGCGCGAAAACAGCGATATGGCGCTTTACACATCCGAAGGGGCAGTGCTGTTCGAAACCGTGCCGCGGAGCGTCACCTCCGAGCCGACAGCAACTTACGTCGCCGGCACGGATGGCAATGCCATCTATATCGACGGCGTTGCGTTGAGCGCCGGGGAAGGAGCAACCTCGGACGCTAGCGGAAGCCTGCAAGCGCTCTTGCAGCTTCGCGACGAGATCGCCCCGACCTTCCAGTCGCAACTCGATGAAATTGCCAAATCACTTGTGCAGATATTTTCCGAGACGGACGGCAGCACCAGCGCACCGGGACTCTTCGTGTGGACCGAGAGTTCTGGAGCTGCCGGCGATACGCCGACATCGTCAAACGCGATCGACGGCATTGCCGCGACGATCTCGGTTAACACCGCCGTGGTCACGAGCGCAGGTGGCGACCCGATGGCGTTGCGCGACGGAAGCATCAGCGGCATAACAGATCTGAACAGTGCCAACAACAGTGGCTTTTCGGACAACCTCGATAGCCTATATCTCGCCCTTGATGCCAAGCGCCAATTCTCGGCGGAAGCCGGAATATCGACCGATCTCAGCTTGACCGACTACGCAAGCGAATCGATCGGCTGGCTTGAGCAATATCGAAGCGATGCCACGACCGCGGCTGAAAATACCACAGCCGCCCTGTCACGATCGAGCGAAGCCTATTCCAATGAAACCGGCGTCAATCTCGATGAGGAACTGACGCTGCTCCTCGACATCGAACAATCCTACAAAGCCGCGACAAAGATGCTGAATGCCATCGACGAGATGCTCCAGTCGCTGCTCGACATTGCGAGTTAGACCATGAAATCATCTTTTGTCTCCTCGTCCGCCATGCAGAGTATGATGCGGCTCACCATCAGCCAATCCCAGGCACGCCTCGTCACCGCCTCGACGGAAGCAACGACCGGGGTCTATGCGGATATTGGCGTCTCGCTGGGTTCAGGTGCTGCTAAGAGCGTCAGTTTTTCCAGCGCGATTGCCCAGACCGAAGCGTTCCAAACCAGCAACTCAATCATTTCACTACGGATGGACGCATCGCAAGCGGCACTTTCCAGTATTCAGGACGCCGGAGACGCTTTGGTCTCAAATCTGACCGCGCTGCAGGCAAGCCAGGATTCGACCAGTGTGGCAGTCGCCCTGCAGTCGGCCAACGATACGCTGTCACAGCTCGTTTCGACAGCCAATACGTCGGTCAATGGCGAGTTTGTTTTCGCTGGAACCAATCTCGACGTTCAGCCGCTCACAGACAAGTCCGCCGCTATTTCGGACAAGATCGTTTCTGCGCTTGAAGACTATGCCAGCAGCCTCGGCAAGTCGACCAATGAACTCTCCGGCGAAGAGATCACAACCTTCATTTCCGATACCGTCGAGCCGATGTTCTCGGAAAGCGCCTGGACGGATGTGACGGAGGGATGGTCGTCGGCATCGAGCACGAATATGACGAGCCGGATCAGTACATCGGAGACGATCACTTCATCGACGAACGCCAATTCGGAAGGTATGCGCTACCTTGCCTTGGCATCGATCACCACGACCGCTCTCTTCGGCCAGGATCTCGGCACGGACGCGCAAAGTGCTGTTGCCTCCAAGGCGATCAGCTATGCGGCGCAGGCGACATCCGGGATCGTCACCCAGCAAAGCCAGCTTGGTCTTTCGCAGGAGCGCGTCGAAAAAGCAAACGATGCGCTCGATGCTCAATCGAGCCTCTTACAAAGCAAGCTTGTCGATCTGCAGGGTGTCGATGTTTATGAGGCGTCGACGCTCGTCAATAGCCTGCAAACCCAGCTGGAGACAGCCTATACACTTGTATCCAAGCTACAGCAGCTCAGCCTCGTCAACTATCTATGACGAGCCGGTCTGGAATAACGAACAAGGCCATCGGGTCGAACCGCGTGGCCGACCCGGCGTGCCGCCACAGCGAAATCTTGATGCAACATTCCTTTGCGCTTGCTTGCCGCATCGTCGATGCGGTGCCGTTCATCGGCTGCAAGTTTGATGAAAGACAAGAAAGAGCGTGGCCACGGTCGGGTGTATACACAGACGACGGAGTGCCCATCGATGGGACTCCCCACGAAATCTTTGAACTGTGCGAGCTGTTGGCCTCGTATATACGGTCTGGCGAATCCTTCGATATCTTTGAAATCTTCCACAAGATCGCGCGCCTGGATCGGCTGATCGACTGGACGCAAGGGGCTGTCATTACAAACGATGCGGCTCATTAACGAATGTCTAGCTTACTACTCGCGAACGGTTCATGAAAAGACGCCGATATCATATCCGACCTGTAAGTCATGCGCCGCATTATCAAGCGAATAGCCGCGAAGTTTGATCGCGTGCATTTTGCTACGAGGCCGGCCCCACCACCTGCGGCCTCCATCGGCTGATCCGGTCGCTTGACCAGAGCTCTGTATGGTTGTCGCTCCGTCATTGATCCCGAGGAGGCCTGGCGACGACCGGGTTAAGACGAACCGTCGAGATGCGCTTGCGCTCGCCCGGCTATTGAGGGCCGGCGACCTCACGGCGGTTTTCGCGGTCAGCTTTCAGCCTTTTCCGATTTCATCGAGCGCATTGCCCGGTAAGCCGCAAGACGCATAAAATTAGTAGTTCCATAATAACGCTTACGCCTCAAACGCTCGCTTTCGGAGCAGATTCCATTTTCAAATGCAACAGAGACGTGGTCGAACGGGCGAGGCTTATTTAAGATCGCTTACCTTAGCTTTCTCCTTATTTAAATAAAGCCCTTCTTGCTTACATAACGGCTGCGGCGCGGCCGCTTTGTCGAAATATCAGTTCCCTTGCCCCCGTTCGTCCTCAGCATCGCCTCACGGATTTGCTGCCGCAACCATGCGCAGCCAAGATCGCTGTCCGTCTGAAGCGGCCAGACCATTGCCACGGGTGGAAAAGAAAGCACCAGTGGCACCGGGCTGACCTCAAGTCCCAGCAGCGGCCCGTAACGAAGCGCAATGCGCGATGAGACGGTGGCAATCACCGCAGATGAGCGTGCCGTGGCCAATATCGACATGAAATCGGGCGCGGCCGCCACCACTTCCAGTTCTGCACCCGCATGCTCCAGAGCATCCTTGACGCAGCCATGCAGGCTGTCGGTTTGCGAGATCACCGCGTGCTGTGCGGCCATATAGGCATCGCGGCCCACCGGATTGGAAACCTTCAGCAATTGCGGATTGAAACAGCACAATACGCTGGACTGATACAGCGGCTCGCAATGGTGCCGTGAGTCCGGCAGATAGCTGCACCCCACAGACAGATCGATGACGCCCGCATCCAGCATCGCGTCGACCTCTGCCGCATCACCACCGCGGGCGAGAATGCGGATGCCCGGCGCGATATCCCGCAGCCGTGCCGTCAGATCGGGCAGCAATAGCAGTTCCACCTCGCTGGAAAGTCCCAGCCGGAATGTGCGTTGCTCGGTGGCCGGATCGAATGCGTCCGCCATCAACATGGCCGCCTGCGCCTGCCGTAGAGCCTGCCGCACCGGGCCGGACAAATTGAGCGCCCGTGCGGTGGGCTTCATCACCTGTCCTACACGGATGAAAAGCTCATCCTGAAACAGGATGCGCAGGGTGGATATATTGTGGCTCATGGCAGGCTGCTGAATTTTCAGCCGCTGCGCCGCACGGGTCACGCTCATCTCTTCCATCATTGCATCGAAGGCCACGAGAAGATTGAGGTCGAAGGAACGTAGATTGAAATGATCGATGACTTGCATGAGTGATATCGATTTGATTGCTGACCGAGACATCCTTATCTGATGGGCAGGAACTTGCAAGCCGTTCCGCACCCTCACCCAAGGAGCAAACCCATGCCATCCCGTCGTTCCATTCTCAAAAGCGCTCTGACCGGCCTGATCGCCGCACCCTTCGTCGCACCGTCGATAGCCTTCGCCAAAGCGCCCTATGCGGTTGTTCAGGCACCCGGTTTCTACCGGCTTAAAATCGGCTCCGTAGAGGTCACGGCCCTGTCGGACGGCACCGTTGCTCTGCCGCTCGCCAAGCTCTATACCAACACCAGCGAACAACATGCGCAGAGCGCGTTGAATGATGCCTTTCTGCCCGAAATCGTCCCAACTTCCGTCAACGCCTTTCTGATCAATACCGGCGAACGACTGGTACTGATCGACGCAGGCACCGGTGCCTATCTAGGGCCATCGCTCGGCAAACTCGTGTCAAACATTGAGGCGTCCGGTTATAAGATGGATGACATCGATGATGTCGTCCTCACCCATATTCACACCGATCATTCCGGCGGGTTGATGAGCAATGGCAAGCGCACCTTCCCGAAGGCCACATTGCGGGTCAATGAGCGGGAGGCCAAATTCTGGCTGAGTGCGGCAAACGCCAAGGCGGCGACCGGCATCGTCAAGCAGCATTTTGGCGAGGCGGATCAGTGCGTGACGCCATACGTCGAAGCCGGAAAATTCGAAACCTTTGCGGACAACGCAGCGCCCGTTCCCGGTCTTGGTTCCATTCTTTATGCGGGACATACGCCGGGTCACAGCGCCATCACGCTGGAAAGCAAAGGCGAGATGATCGTGTTCTGGGGCGACATCACCCATGGCGATATTCTGCAATTCGATGAACCCGGCGTCGCCATCGAATTCGATATCGACCAGAAAGCCGCCGTGGCTGCACGCGACATTGCGTTCCGGCAGGCGGTGGAAGGCAAATATCTGGTGGCAGGCGCGCATATCGCCTTTCCGGGCATCGGCCATGTGCGCAAAGACAGCACGAATTACGACTGGCTGCCGGTCAACTACGCTTAAGGTCTTACAACCGGCTATCATCCAGTGAAGCGGGCGGATCGGGCATTCGCTCAAAGAGGATCCACAATGGCCTCTTCTTCCGCAGTGACGGATGTCTTTTCGCCACTGTTCCAGCGATCTCACCTTTTGGACGAGTGCTCATCCTCACCAATCGGCGCAACGCACCCGGTTCGGGTCCACCGGACCGGGGAAGGGGTAGGGCGTTATAGGCGTCCAACACGTACAAAACCCAACCAGCTCTAGCCACTGGACTACTAAAGCTGGGTCAGTCTGTTCGCGCGAACATGGTCAATGAGCGCGCGCAGCTTGGGGGCCATATTGCGGCGGTTAGGGAAATAGAGGAAGAACCCAGGAAACGGCGGCAGATAGTCGTCCAACGCCGTGATCAACTCGCCACGATCGATGTATGGGCGAAACGACTCTTCAAACGCAAATGTGATACCACCGCCAGCGAGCGCGGTCCGGACCATCAAATGCAGATCGTTTGTGGTGATTTGCGGCTCGACGGCGACGTCGAACGTTATGCCATCCTCCTCGAACTCCCATCGGTACGGCGCAGCACTTGGAGATGAACGCCAACCGATACAGCGATGATGCACCAGTTCCCGAGGATGGCGGGGCGTTCCGTGGACCTTAAAATATCCCGGCGTCGCAACCACCACTTCTCTCTCTTCTTTAGTCAGTGGCACCGCGACCATATCCTGCTCGATCACCTCACCCAGCCGGACGCCTGCACGGCGGCTACGATGTCGAACATGTCGTCGGTAACCGTGACGTCGATCGTGATGCCGGGATGGACTTCGGCGAAGGACGCGATGAGCGGGCCGGAAAGAAATTGTTCCGCAATCGATGTTACCGCGATCCGCAGCAAGCCACTGGGCCGGGCGTCCCCTGCCACGTTCTCGAAGGCGGATCTGACCTCGGCCATTGGCTGAGACAAGGTTTCATGGAAGCGATTGCCCGCCTCGGTGAGCCGCACGCTGGAGATGTCATGAAAGAATGGATGGCGGTGGCCTATGCAGATCTCAACAGAGATCGGTTGATATGCGAGGCCGCCAACTTTTCAATGTCAGCACAGGCTTGTGCGTCGATACCGGCTTTCATGGCACGCTCGCAGTGCTCGACGTTTGGTTCGAGCGCCACGGCGATCGCACTGGAAAGCTGAAAGTCGAAGCTCGAGCCGTTGCGGGCCATATCGATCTCAGCCCCGGTCATGCCGAGCGCCTTCGCGTCCTTTTCCTGCCGCCCGGCAAAAATGGGATCACTGCGTCCGGCGGTAAGCGCGAGCTCGATCGACAGCCGTGCCCGCGCGTCGAGCTTGAAACCTGCCATGGTGGCGACCTCCTTGATCTGGACCTGGCTTTAGAAGCCGAAGTCGCCCAAGCCCGGGTAATCGTCCGGTCGGCGGCCGAGTGGCCAGCGGAACTTGCGCTCCGCCTCCGTGATCGGGTGTTCGTTGATGCTGGCATGCCGCGCCCGCATCAGCCCATCATCGGCGAATTCCCAATTCTCGTTGCCATAGGCACGAAACCATTGACCGCTGTCGTCGTGATATTCGTAGGCATAGCGAACGGCGATGCGGTTGCCCTGGAAGGCCCAAAGCTCCTTGATCAGCCGGTAATTGAGCTCGCGGTTCCATTTGCGCCTGGAGCTTCGGCCTCGGCACGATTGGTCGCGAATTCGGCGCGGTTGCGCCAGCGTGTGTCGAGTGTATAGGCGAGCGCCACCTTGGCGGCATCGCGGCTGTGGCGGAAGAATACTTTCGCCGCATCGGTCACCAAAAGACATCGGTGGCCGACATTGCATCTTGCCTGGGAATGAGCAGCGCCACTATCTATCGCTTCTTTCCGTCAAGAGCAGCGATCAACAGGTCGATCTGCGGCCATCGAGCAAACTATCCAGTTGGCGGATGCAGTCGCTCGGCAAGAGGCGCGCCGGCTCACGAGAAGCTCGAAAGTCTCTTTAACTTGCTCCATGAGGAGAGAAGAAAGAACCTCATTCAAGAGAGGCCGGTCCATGATCTGATCGTCGCTGCAACTTTGCTGCAAGTAGCCGCTCGGAGAGCCGATATCGACAAGTACAAGTGCGCCAAATGTCAGCCACTCCGACTGACGCAGCGGCTGCGCCACGAATAGGAACGACACCGCGTTCGATCTGACGATTGACATACGTGCCGATAGCGCGATGAGCGAGGCTCTTTTTGCAGGGCGGCCACGAACACGTTGCAAGCGTATGTCAATTGCGGCGTGGCATGACAAGCGGATCAATCGCGATCCTGCCCCCGCCGAACACGATCAATGCCAGCGCCATCGCCGCCCAGGGCAGATGGAAATTCGCCCAGCCGTCTGGAATGGTGAGCTGGATGATCGCCGTCATCAGCAGCAAGCCGAGCGCGGCGAAGCGTGTCGCCAAGCCAAGGATCAACAACACCGGCAGGATCAGTTCTCCGATCCCCGCTGCGGTCGCCATCGCCAGTGGAAACGGATAGGCGATCTCGTTGCCGAAAATATGGAGTTTGAACTCCTGTTCGAAGAGATATCGCGCACCTTGCGAAAGCGTCAGGAATCCGTCCCACTTCGTCAGTCCCGACTTGAAGAAGGGAATCGCGAGCGCCAAGCGTAGTGCCAGCAGCGGCAGTGAGTGTGGAACGGAGGCGAGCAGGCCTTCGGCACGCGTAATGAAGGCGGCAAGGGCAGCGCCAGAGCCGTTGGATGAGGCAGCGTCGGTCTTCATGCGACATTTCCTTCGTGCTGTTGGAGGGCGCTGAATGCGCCGAGGCTGGCAAGACCAATCAGCGCCGTTCCGAAATCGAATGCGGGACTAGCGGTCAATGCAGCCTCTGCCGCCGCGCCAAGGGTGACGGCGTTGAACAAGCAGGCCGCAAAGATCGCGTCCTGCGGCGGAACGATATGGACATTGACGGTCATCTGTGGCCGTACGACCAGGACGGCCTGCGGTCGCCAGTCGACGAGCGGCGCAACCATGTCCTGCTGATGCGCGCTCCAGATGGAGCCAACTGGATAGTCCGAACGGATCAAGCCCGCTGAAGGGTGCGGGACGACCCGCAGGTCCGCAAGCATCTCGGGCGCCGCAGCGGCAAGTACCACAAGGTCGAGCGGCGCGGAATCCGCCGCGTGATAGGCGCGCATCCAGGCCGCCTCGACGCGGGCGACATCGGGCAGATAGGCAAGCTCTCTGGCTGGCTGGAAGCTCGAAATGAAATCCGGGAAGTCGCCGCCATATTCGATGATCAGCGGAGAGGCGGGTTTGTGATCCTGGACATAGGCCCGCGCCATGGCCATGAAGAATTCCGTGCCAACGAGCCGCTCGGTTACCGGAAAGTGCTGCGCGAGTGCCTTGGTCAGCCCGACGAAGACATTGTTGCGGTAGACGGCAAACCGCGCAGCGTCGACCCCGCCGCGCGCGGTGGTGATGCCGTCCGGCACCGGCCGATCGGCATGCAGCAAAGCGTCGGCAAAGGCGGTCTGGCTGGTGACAAAATCCATGGTCACGCCGCCTTCATCCGACGCCTTTTACGGCGTAGCGCTTCGGCGGCGAGCATCGCATCCGCGCGTGCCGCCTCCGCCTGCAGGGTGTTGAAATCCGGAACGTCGTTGTCCCATTCAATCAGCGTCGGCAGTGGTCCGCTGCGCGCAAGCGTGTGTTCGTAGAGCGCCACCACATCGCTCCTGACCGCCGTACCATGCGCATCGATCAACAGCCGGTCGCCGGCGTCGTCGATGGTCTCGTCGTATCCGGCGAGATGAATCTCTCCAACACGCTCGACCGGGAAGCGGTCGATATAGCTAGTGGCGTCGAGCCGATGGTTCACCGCCGACACCATCACGTTGTTGGCGTCGAGCAGCAGGCCGCAGCCGGTGCGCTCCGCAATCGTCGCGAGGAAATCGATTTCGTCGATCGTACTGTCCGCGAACAGCACATAGGTCGACGGGTTTTCGAGTAGCAGTTGTCGCCCGAGTGCCTGCTGCGTTTCATCGACATGGTCGACGACGCGCGCTAGGGTTTCTTGTGTATAAGGAAGCGGTAGCAAGTCGTTGAGAAAGCCCGTGTCGTGCGTCGACCAGGCGAGATGTTCAGAGAAACTCTGCGGTCGATAGCGTTCGATCAAGCCGCGCAACCGCTTTAGATGCCTCTTGTCGAGCCCGCGCGCCGCGCCGATCGACAAGCCAACGCCATGCAGCGACAGTGGATAGAGTTCCGTGATGGCTTCCAGATAGCGATGCGGCGGCCCACCGGCGCCCATGTAGTTCTCGGCATGCACCTCAAAGAAGCCGACGTCCGGCCGATTGGCCAGAATGGTCTCGTAGTGCTCGGGTTTGAGGCCAAGCCCGGCGCGCGCGGGCAAGACGGTGGTGTGGATTCTTGAAGCGAGCATCGCAGTTCTCCCCGGTTTGTCAGGCAACAGCGGAGGCCCAGGTACCCAGGCCCCCGCTTGGCGGTCAGCCCTTGGTCGGCTCCAGCTTGCCCATATGACCGCCGACATTCATGCTGGTGCAGGTGCCGGCCGGCACGGCTTTCCAGGCGTTGCCCTGGTAGTCCATCGTTGAGGTACCCGCGCAGGTCGTGCCGGCGCCGGCAGCGCAGTCGTTCTGACCCTTGAGCGCGATGCCATAGCATTTCTCGTTGCCAACCATTTTCTCAGCCGGCAATGGTGCGGCGAAGGCAACTGATGCAATAGCGGTGGCGAGCGAGCCGACGAGGGTAAGGGTGAGCGTGGAACGGTTCATGGTTGATCTCCTCTTGGACCTTCCGCGTGCCGGTCATCGGCCGCGTAATCCTCCCTTCGGTCCGGCCAGGCATTCTGTTACGCATGGCAACAAACACGAATTCGTGATCGACGGTGTGGCGTCGTTGGACATTATTTTGGCCGGCGCGTAACAAAGCAGCCTGTGCGCGCGTATTGGAGAGACAAGGGGTTGAACGGCGACGTCGAAAATGAACTTGCCATGCAGCTGCGCGCCGCGATCGCAGGCGATGAAAGGGCTTATGCCGCGTTTCTGGGGCGCACTGCCGCCATCGTGCGTGGCTTCGCGCGCCGGAAGATCGTGCAGGGCGGGGTCGATCCCGAGGACGTCGTGCAGGAAACGCTTCTAGCTATTCATATGAAGCGTCATACCTGGATCAGCGACGCGCCTGTCTTGCCTTGGATTTATGCGATCGCGCGCTTCAAGCTGATCGACGCCTTTCGCAAGCGTGGCCGCCATGTGGAGATCGAGATCGGCGACATCGCCGAGACGGTCGCCCAGCCGGAGGCCGAGACGGTGAGCGACCGCGAGATCGGTCGCGTGCTGGATGGGCTGGCGCCGGGCCAGCGTTCTGTCGTAGCCGCGATTTCGATCGAGGGGCGTTCTATCGGCGAGACCGCCGACAAGTTCGGCATGACGGAGACGGCGGTGCGGGTTGCCCTGCACCGGGGTTTGCGATCGATCGCAAAGAAGTTTGGACGGAGCTGAAATGCAGACTGACGACCTCATCAACGCCCTGAAGGCAGATGCAGAAAAGCAGGCGATGCCGCTTGGCTATGCATGGTGGGTGGCGATCGTCGCCGCGACGATCATCGCAGCCGGCGTCTTCTTCGTCCTGATCGGTCCGCGCCCCGACTTCGCGGTGGCCGCCCACACGCTCCGATTCCTGTTCAAATTCATCGTCACACTTGCGCTCGCCGTCGTCGCTTTTGCGCTCCTGCGGGTGTTGTCGCGTCCCGGTTCCGATGTCAGACGCGCCGCTTGTTGGCTCTTTGTTGTGCCGATCCTTCTCGGCACTGCGGTGGTGTCCGAATTGTTCGTCGTGCCTTCTGATCAGTTGGTTACGGTCTGGTGGGGCAGTAACGTCTATGTCTGCCTGACCTTCATCCCGCTGATCGGTCTCGGCCCGCTGGCCGTTTTTCTTGCGGCGCTCCGTCACGGCGCGCCGACGCGGCCCCGCCTTGCCGGCGCCGTCGCTGGCCTGCTTGCCGGCGGCATCGCCGCAACCTTCTACGCAGCCCATTGCACCGACGATTCACCGCTGTTCGTGGCTACCTGGTATTCTATCGCTATCGCCGGACTTGCAACGCTCGGCACGGTCCTTGGCAGACGCGTTGCGCGCTGGTGAAGCCTTTCCGATTCGATCACCAGAATAGGAGATACGAAGGGGCGCCGACGCAGGGAATGCGGACGATCGTCATTTTTTGTCGACTTGAGATTGGTTCCGTATCGGCTAACGCGAGAAACCTTCCAATATCCGTGCATAGGCTTTCAGCAAAGTCGAGAGTTCCACATTTGGTGTGCACCGGTTTGTCGCTGGTTTGAACTTACAGCAACTCCAAGAAAGGCTATAAGAGCGCCGTGACCACCCAACAGGATAGCCCGTCGCCACGGTGCGGCCAAAACCAGCCTACGTCGCCGTCTTGCCGGTGTTTTCGTTAGCCGGCTATTTGCCCGTCGGGCGATCATCCGCTTCCTCACTCAGGGGCAAACCGGGTGAATATCCGCCTCAATCTCTGGTCTTTCCGGCATTCCTGTGCGCCTGGCGATAATAAGCATCCATGATGCGCTCGTAGCCTCCCAGCAACACTGAGAGCTCCGCCGTCAGCATGCGGCGGCTCGTCCTGGTGCGCTGTTGTCTTTTTGCTCGAGGGCATCCGCAAGCTGCGCGACATCCCGTTCGCCATCGGCGAGGAATTTGCCAGCAAGTGGCAGTTCCTGCCCTACATCGAGCGCGGCATCCATCAGTTCAACCGGCTCGATGTTTGCAATGTTGGCGGGCTCACTGAAGCGATGAAGGTGGCTGGCTGGAGCGAGGCGCACTATGTGGACCTGATGCCGCACAATCCCCTTGGCCCAGTCTGCACGGCCGCGACCATCCATCTCGCCGCCGCGGTGCCGAATTTCGCTTGGCTCGAGACCAGGGTGCCCGAAACAAGGCTGGGCTTCGACAATTCCGACTTCTTCCCCGTGCAACCACGGCTCGACGGCCCCGACTATCCGGTCGGCGATCTGCCGGGGCTCGGCGTCGAGGTCAACGAAGAGGCGGTCAAGGCGGAAAGCTTTCGTTTATGGGAAGCGCCTCACCTGAAGCGCCGCGACGGTTCGGTTACGAACTGGTAGTTTCATCCACCGGAGTCTAAAATGACGCATACTCCCGACATTACGCGACCTCCCAAAGACCTGATCGACGCACTGAAGGAAATCGGCGCCGCTACGGTTGCCTGCACGCTTGGATGGGCTTCCGCAATCCGCACATGGTCGGTCCCGTGCCGCAGAACCCCGGGAAGTCGATCGTCGGGCCGGCGCTGACGCTCCAGTTCATGCCGCAGCGACCGGACCTCTTCACCGAGGGAGAATATGCCGATCCGGAGACGCAGTTGCACCGGCACGTGCTCTATCACGCGCAGGAGGGCGATGTGGTCGTGGTCGACGCGCGCGGCGATATGAGCTCGGGCGTCTTTGGCGATATGATGTCGACGTATTTCAAAGGCAGAGGCGGCGCTGGCATCGTAATCGACGGGTGCATGCGCGATCGGCCCAATGTCGAGAAGCTAGATCTCCCCCTATGGCTGCGTGGCTGGACTCCCAACTACCATGTGCAGACCAGCATCTATCCCAATGCCGTCAACGTTCCGATTGCCTGCGGCGGTGTCACGGTCATCCCCGGCGACATCATCGTCGCCGACGACGACGGAGTGGTGGTGCTTCCGGTCGCAATGGCCTCGAAGGTAATCGAAGAGTCGCAAAAGCATCACGATTGGGAGGAATTCTCGCGAGTGAAGCTTATGGAGGGCGGGTCGTTGCAGCGCTACTATCCGCTGCATGACGATGCCCGCGGAAAGTACGAAGAGTGGCGAAAAACAAACCGGTTGGAGAACCGAAATTAGCCTATCGATTACCCGAGGCGGGCGGCGAACCTTTTGGGTTATCGCTGGCGTTTATGCGGTGGTGCACGGATCATTTAGCGGTGATGGAATAACAGGGGTGATCGAAACAGACCAGATTGCGGATAACCTGTCTCGTTATCGGGTCGAGGTCATCGAGGTCATTGGCCATACCGACGAGCAGCCGCTGGCCCGGACGAGTCCCAATCTCGACCAACGTTCATCGCTGTCTTGGACAGTAGATTGCCAATCACTGCCCTTGAGCCGGCGGACAAGGCCGGGCTGGGATTGGCACGGGCGATCGCCGTCGCGAATACCCTCAAGGCGAACCCAAAACTGAGTGAAGCAACTGTGCTTCCGTCCGCGGCGCAATTGATACCTCCGGGCGATACCGTCACTGCAGGGCAGGCAGGAAATGTCGACGCCCGACGACGCATCGAAATCAGGATCCGGAGACGGGCTCAGTCCCTCTCTCCGTGATCAATGGCCCCATTGCGGCGGCCGCCATCCGGCTTTCAGCGCCTGGGCTTCATCACAAAACCAGCGCTCGCCTTTCTTGGTATCGACCTTGGTGCGGTCGTACCAAGGAGACCATGGCGCATTGTAGATATGGCCGTTCTCGGAGATGTTGCCTTTGATGGGGCCAGCCCTTCGGCGCTTGTTGCTCGGCCACGTGCCATCTCGCTGCGCGATAATCCTATGCCGGGATCGTCGAAGCCTGCCAAATGCCTAATTGCTCGCTGTGGGCCCTATCCTCGAGTGTGACGTAGTCGGTGGAGTATTTTCCGAATGCCCATGCGTTGCCTGACGCGACCATTTCGGCATTGATCTCACGCTGGCCGACACGACATACACCCAGTTGTCGTTCATAGATGTCCGCTCCGCGGTCATCGCAGACGACGTCTCCCGATGCCACCAATTCTTCCATCGCTGCAAAATTAGTGTGGAACTACGCCAGCTCCTCCTACTTCGTCGCGGTGGCCGAGGAACTGCATTTCGGCCGGGCAGCCGCTAAGGTGGGCATCGCCCAATCGGCGGAGCCGGAATGGCAGCCTCCGAGGCCCGATCCAAGACACGATCTTTCTCTTCGTGAGCGCTGGCAGGCGCGACGCCGTCCGTGGCCCGGCTCCTCGAGATGGGTCTATCTCCACCGCGAGCGCTCCTGCCGGCCGCTTTGCTCCGCGCGGCAATCACGCAAGACCGTCTCCGGGAGGGCCCACATGGCAGCAAGATAGGTCGCGAAGAGGCGCTGAGATTGGGATCAGAGCCTGGACCTCATCGAACAAAGTAAAACTCCACCGTTGGCGGCCTGGGGACATCGATACCCTGGGGCCAGCCGTTTAAGGTTTGAGATCGAGCAGAGCGCGACCGCTTCCATCCATGGCGAATGGCACGGATGTATGTTGGTGAGACACCATCCAGCGGCCATCGCGCTTCACCAGGCCAAGGGTTTGACGAAACCAAAGATCGACCTCGGTGCCGTCAGTCTTAGTTCCCGTCATGCGCGTCAGACCACTCCAGAAAGCAACGTCTCCGCCGACCGTTAGCTTGGCATCGCAAACATCGCCACCGATCGGACCTTCCCAGGTATTGAACCACGCCTGCAGGCCTGCCTCGTCCTTGCCGTGATAGACGAGCGGCGGTGCCAGCGAAAACTCGACCGAATCCTCGGTTTCGTAGGAAAGTGCGCCCTTGGCATCTTTTTCGCCGAGCGCGGAAGCGCGCATCGTCAGCATGGCGATAATCGCCTCTTCTTCGATATTGACTTTGGTTTCGTTGCTCATTGACCGTTCTCCTGTGCTGTTCAAGCAGAGGACGAACGG
>NZ_FMTM01000022.1 GCF_900099775.1 Rhizobium mongolense subsp. loessense
GACATGGTCAGCAATTCCACCGGCACAAGCGTGTCGGTTACGCGAGCGACCTTCACGTCGCAATTGCAGCGAGGGGTGTGAACTTCTTGCCGTGATCCGGGCGACCAGTCCTTCATCAAACGCCGGGTGCCGATGAACGGCGCTCGTGCTTGATCCGAGATAAATACGAACCATTACCGCCCGGTCAGCGACCCGGGTCACGCCCTGCAGGTAGCGTCCGGATCGACGACAGCGCACTGCCGAGTAGATATTCCTTTACTTCGTCCCTGACCTGACGAAATGGAGTGATCAGACGACGACCTGCTTTCCCGGAATCTCGACAGCCATGGCTACGGTGGTTATAGTTCCACAGGACCGGCGAGAGTTGAAAATCGCAGTCTCTCGAAGGATGATCCGCAACGTTTTATCCCTGTTAGCGGGATCTTTCGGCGTATCGTCGCTCGTCGCAAAGGTGTTCGATCATTGCGAGAAGGCGCGCCAGAGGCATTCGATCGACGATCATCGAGGCGGCGCAGGAGCATAAAAAACGCCACATCGCCTCAAAGCTGCTCCTCGACCGGCCGGACCTTAAGATACTCGACATTGGTTCTGGCTGGGGGGGCCTCGGTTTGTACCTGGCCGAGGAGACCGGCGCGGACGTCACGGGCCTCACCTTGAGCGTCGAGCAGCACAAGGTATCGCAGGGGCGCGCTACCGCTGCGGGCCTCGCTGATCGCGTGCGTTTTTGTCTGCGTGATTATCGTAAGGAACTTGGTCAATATGATCGGGTGGTTTCGGTCGGCATGTTCGAGCATGTAGGCAAGAGGAATTACGAGGAGTTCTTTGCCAGGCTTGGCGATTTCCTGACCCCCGACGGCGTCGCGCTGCTGCATTCGATCGGATACTCCGATGCGCCTGCTCCGATCAATCCATTCATTCGCAAGTACATTTTCCCAGGAGCGGATATTCCGTCGCTTTCCGAGGTCTTCGCGTCCGTAGAGCGTGCGGGCCTAGTTGTGACCGACGTCGAAATTCTGTGTCTGCACTACGCGGATACCCTCCGCCACTGGCGTCAGCGTTTCATGGCTAATCGTCAGCGCATTGCGGCACTCTATGACGAACGGTTCTGCCGCATGTGGGAATTCTATCTCGTTCTGTGCGAGATCGGATTCCGCTTTCGCTCGATGATGGTATTTCAGATGCAGCTTGCCAAGCGGGCAGACGCCGTCCCGCTCACCCGTGATTACATGGCAAACTGGGAACAGGCCCATAGTACGATGGCAAACTCTGGTGTACGGGCCGCGGAATGAGGTGGCGTCACTAGCAAGCGCGCTGGCCCGAATCGCCGCTAGCGCCCACGTTAATGAACGTAGGGTTCGCTCTTTATTTGATCCGAGGGACGGGCAAATCTTGAAGACTGCGGTTGGACCATCCGTGCCGATTTCGGGTCGGCTGTCCGCAATCGGGGCAAATGCCAAACGCCGGACGACAGCAGAAAAAACCCAGCTGTCTCCATCGGTGAGCGCGACGGCCAGAACTTTAATCTCTGGGCCAGGTGACCATTTTGTTTTCGTTAGGATGCCAATTCATAACGGCAGCTTGTCTAACGCCGAGTCAACCACACAAATTGAGGAAGACCCCTTTATTGTAAAAACGCGGCCGTTTTTCGTGTCGGAGGGAGATCGGAATTGAAAGCGCGATCAGGACCAGCGCGAAGCCGGCGGCAAACAGTGACGCCATCGCAAGAGTGGTCATTCTGTTACTCCTGAGAAAACGGAGTCCGCGGTTTGATAGACGCGCACTCCAGAGGATCAGCGGGCGGCGTCGATAATCTGACCATCGTCAGGATCCGGTAACGCGGGGAGCGCGATGTGGCCCGAAGTGGATCTTTGGAGAAAATTTCCCCTTTTATGCAAAGAGTGCGCCACGCAAATGAACGCCCTCTCGCATTACCGGTATCGGCGGCCGCGGCTACGAGGAACCTTCAGGCCTTGTCGAGTTGGACATCTGCCTTACTCATTCGCACAACCGGTTGTTCGCAGCGGCCGCTCCTCCTTCTTCCGACACAACATGGTTGATCGCCGCCGCAAAGCGGCCTGCGTCAATCGGGCGACGGGCAGGACTTGAGATAGCTGACGACGGCATCGGCGATCATTCCGCGGTGCCGGTCGATGGTCTCGCTTTCCGAGAGATCCCGCCTGAAAATCGTGCCGAAGGTATAGCGGTTCGAGACGCGGAAGAAACAGAAGGCGCTGATCATCATGTGGACATCGATCGGATCGGCCTTGCGATGAAATATGCCCTGTTCGAAACCACGTTCCAGGATTTTAGCGATCGTCTCTATGACCGAGACGTTAAGGTCGCGGATGGCATCCGAGCGCAGCATATGCGCGGCGTGATGAATGTTTTCGATGCTCACCAGCCGGACGAAATCCGGGTTGGCCTCGTCGTGATCGAAAGTCGTTGCGATTAGCGTGCGCAACGCTGCTTCCGGCTCAAGGTTCGAAAGCTGAAGGTCGGCTTCCAGCGAGCGGATCTTGCGGTAGGACTGCTCCAGCACGGCGAGATAGAGACCTTCCTTACTTCCGAAATAGTAATAGATCATCCGCTTCGAGGTACGGGTCTTTTCCGCGATCGCATCGACGCGCGCACCCGCGAGGCCATGGGTCGCGAACTCCTTCGTCGCGACGACGAGAATATCCGCCTGCGTCCGCTGCGGATCGTTCTTTCGTCCGTTTTCAGCCCGCTCCGCCATCTCTCTCACGACCATATTCCCTAAACCGCTGTTTCCAATCGTCAAAACGGGAGCCTTAACGTGGAGGATGCCATTTCATGCGCGCTCGACGACAAAGTCATATTCACCTTGCACGTCCGTTTCAATAGAACACCGCTTGACATTCGAACTAGTTAGTACATTTTGAAAGCAAGGCAACATGTCCCAGAGGAGGGGCGCGAGGTCTCCGTTCAGATGCGCGTCGGCGCGCGACTGGGGACGTCGGAAGATCACTTGGATCTGTTGCCCACGCTTTGGGAGGAGCGAATGACCCGCATCATCGATTTCTATTTTCTCGTGCTGAAGGCGACGATCGCGCTCTTGCTGGCAGGCATGGTCGTGCTCGTCTTCGGCAACGTCGTCCTTCGCTATGCCTTCAATCAGGGCATCACGTCCTCCGAAGAGCTGTCGCGGATGTTCTTCGTCTGGCTGACATTTCTCGGCGCGGTCGTCGCAATGCGCGAGCATGGCCACCTCGGTGTCGATTCCGTGCTGCGGCGCCTGTCACCCACGGCTGCCAGAATGGCTGCGCTCGCCGGGCATGCACTGATGCTGCTGGCAACCTGGCTGATGATCAGCGGTGCCTGGACGCAGACCCTGATCAACGTCCATGTGGCAGCACCGGCGACCGGGATTTCGATGGCATTCTTCTACGGCGCCGGTCTGGCGTTCGGCATCCCGGCATTTCTCATTCTCCTGTGGGACGCATTCGCGATCGCCACGGGCCGCATCGATGTCACGACCGTCGAACTTGTCCGCGACAGTGAGGAACAAGTCGCGCTTGAGGATCACGATCCGGCACTTGCCAAGCTCGTGACAAAGCATTGAGGGGCGGGAAATGACTGTATCCATCTTCCTCGGAGCACTTCTCGGTCCCATGGCGCTTGGGGTGCCGATCGCCTTTGCCCTTATCATCAGCGGCGTTGCGTTGATGATGTATCTTGACATGTTCGATGCGCAGATCGTGGCGCAGAACGTGCTGAACGGCGCCGACAGCTTTCCGCTGATGGCGGTGCCTTTCTTTCTTCTTGCCGGCGAGGTCATGAATACCGGCGGACTTTCTCGCCGCATTGTCGACCTTGCCATGGCGATGGTGGGCCATGTCCGCGGCGGCCTCGGTTTTGTCGCCATCTTCGCCGCCTGTGTCCTTTCGAGCCTTTCCGGGTCGGCCGTTGCCGATGCAGCAGCCCTGGGCGCGCTTCTTTTTCCGATGATGCAGAAGTCCGGACACGACCCTGCGCGCGCCGGCGGCCTCCTCGCCTCAGCTTCCGTTATCGGGCCGATCATTCCTCCGTCGATCGGTTTCATCCTCTTCGGTGTGGTGGGCGGCGTTTCGATCACCAAGCTTTTTCTGGCGGGAATTTTCCCGGGGCTTATGATCGCAGCCGCACTCTGCGTGACCTGGCTGATCGTTGCTCGAAAGGAGCAGTTCGCACTTCCCCCGAAGCAGAGCGGCGCGGTGCGTCTCAAAGCCTTCATCGACAGCATCTGGGCCTTGATGCTGCCGGTCATCATCATCGTCGGCTTGAAATTCGGCGTCTTCACGCCAACCGAAGCCGGCGTCGTTGCCGCAGTTTATTCGCTCTTCGTCTCGATGGTCATCTATCGCGAACTGCCGCCGGCGAGACTGTTTCATGTCTTCGTGGCGGCCGCCAAAATTACCTCCGTCGTCATGTTCCTGGTTGCCTGTGCGGCGGTTTCCGCCTGGCTGATCACAGTTGCCGACGTGCCCGGCGAACTCGCGGCCCTAGTCGAACCGCTGATGGACAATCAGACCCTTCTGCTGCTCGCCATCATGGTGCTGATTGTCGTCGTCGGAACCGCCATGGACATGACGCCGACGATCCTGATCATGACGCCGGTGCTGATGCCGATCATCAAGCAGGCGGGCATTGATCCGGTCTATTTCGGCGTTCTCTTCATCATCAACAATGCGATTGGCCTGATCACGCCGCCGGTCGGCACTGTGCTCAATGTTATCTGCGGCGTCTCGAAGCTCTCGATGGAAGAGTTGATGAAGGGCGTCATGCCCTTTCTCATCGCCGAACTGATCGTTCTGTTTCTGCTCGTCCTGTTTCCGCAACTGGTGACCGTCCCGGTCTCCTGGTTCGGACACTGATCGCAGTTCGCCGGCAACGGCGAACGAATTTCAACGCGGCCGGAGGGAGATGCCGGCCAAAACCTGGGAGGAAGACATGCTGAATAAATTGACGAAGCTGGCATTGGGATTGGCGTTGCCGATCGCACTGCTGGCATCCGGCCCGGCCATGGCCGAAATCCGCGAGCACCAGCTGAAATTCGCGTCGGCGAACAACAAGGGCCATCCCCAGGTCATGGGAATGGAGAAATTCGCCGAGCTCTTGAAGGACAAGAGCGGCGGCAAGATCGAGGTCAAACTCTTTCCCGGCGGTGTGCTTGGGGGCGACGTTCAGACCGTCTCGGCGCTGCAGGGCGGCGTGATCGAAATGACGGTGCTCAATGCCGGTATCCTTGCAAGCAATGTCAAGCCGTTCGGCGCCGTCGATCTGCCCTTCCTCTTCAATAGCGGCGAGGAAGCAGACAAGGTGATGGACGGACCGTTCGGCTCCGGCCTGATGAAGCTTCTGCCAGATACCGGCCTCGTCGGTCTTGCCTATTGGGAGCTCGGTTTCCGCAACCTGACGAACAATCGCCACGCAGTCACCAAGCTTGAGGACATCAAGGGCCTTAAGATCCGCACGATCCAGTCGCCGATCCCGATCGAGCTCTTCAACAGCCTTGGCGCCAACGCCGTTCCGCTTCCATACACCGAGCTTTATACGGCGCTCGAAACCGGCACCGTCGACGGCCAGGAAAATCCGGCTGCGAACATCATCAATGCCAAGTTCTTCGAAGTGCAGAAGTACATGACGGTGACCCGCCATCAGTACAATCCGCAGATCGTGCTCATCAGCAAGAAGTTCTGGGACGGGCTCAACGATGAAGAAAAAGCCCTCTTCCAATCGGCCGCAACCGAGGCGCGCGACTATCAGCGCAAGGTTTCGCGCGAGATGGACGCCAAGGCGATCGAAGAGATCAAGAAAACCGGCATGGAAGTCAGCGAGCTGAGCCCGGAAGAGACGCAGAAGCTGCGCGACGCCGTCAAGCCGTTGATCGACAAGTTCAGCCCTCAGATCGGCGCAGAAACGGTCGCTCAGCTCATGAAGGAACTCGACACCGTTCGCGGCAAATAAGCGAAGGATCGGGCCGGCTGCTGCGGGCCTGGTCCCTTTCTCATCGGAACCACGGAAAAGACGGATGGCCGAAACAATCATAAGACCGCTAAAGGCCGGCCTGATCGGCGCCGGCATCCAAGCGTCGCTGACACCCGCCATGCATATGAAGGAGGGTGCCGCCCAGGGTCTGAACTACGAGTATGAACTGATCGACCTTAACCGGATCGGGGCCTCGCCAGCCGACCTGCCGAAACTTCTGGCTAAGGCCGAAGCTCAAGGTCTTGCAGGTCTCAACATCACCCATCCCTGCAAACAGATCGTCATCCCTTTTCTGGACGACCTGTCATCCGAGGCGCGGGCTCTGGGGGCCGTTAATACCGTCGTTTTCAAGGATGGGCGGCGATATGGACACAATACCGATTGGTGGGGCTTTGCCGAAAGCTTCCGTCGCGGGCTGCCGGAGGCCGATCTTTCTTCGGCCGTCCAGCTCGGTGCTGGAGGCGCAGGCGTTGCGACCGCTTATGCAATGCTCTTTCTTGGTTTGCAGAGGTTGGTCGTCTTCGATTGCGAAGCGCAACGTGCTGCGGCCTTGACGGAAACGATGGCGCGGCTCTTTCCCGCTGCTTCCATCATCGCCGGAACGGATCTGGCATCCGAGATGGGGCAGGCAGCCGGCCTCATACATGCAACGCCGACCGGAATGACGAAGTATCCGGGCACCCCCTTGCCGCCGGAACTGCTTGAGGAACGGCACTGGGTCGCCGAGATCGTCTACTTCCCCTTGGAGACCGAACTGTTGAGGCAAGCGAGACATCGTGGGTGCCGGACGCTCGATGGCGGAGGCATGGCGGTCTTCCAGGCCGTTGGCGCCTTTCGTCTGTTGACGGGACGAACGCCGGATGCCGCCCGAATGCTCGCGCATTTCAAGGCCATGACCGAATAACCCTCCATACGACAGCACAAGGGAGCAGGCCGATGAAGACGTCTATAGCGACCGTATCGTTGAGTGGCGATCTCCGCGACAAGCTCGAAGCGATCGCCAAGGCCGGTTTCGATGGTGTCGAGATATTCGAAAACGACTTCCTCATCTTTGATGAAAGCCCGCGTCAGGTCGGCAAGATGGTGCGCGATCTCGGGATGGAGATCACGCTATTTCAGCCGTTCCGCGATTTCGAAGGCATGCCCGAGCCGCTTCGCAGCCGCACATTCGATCGTGCCGAGCGCAAATTCGACGTCATGCAGGAAATGGGCACGGATCTGGTACTCGTCTGCTCCAATGTGTCGCCGGCATCGCTCGGCGGTCTCGACAGAGCCGCGGCCGACTTTCATGAACTTGGCGAGCGCGCGGCAAAGCGCGGGCTGAGGGTGGGTTACGAGGCGCTCGCCTGGGGGCGGCACATTCACGATCACCGCGACGCCTGGGAGATCGTGCGACGTGCCGACCATCCCAACATCGGCCTTATCCTCGACAGTTTCCATACGCTGTCGCGCAAGATCGATGTCAACTCGATCCGCTCGATCCCGAAAGAAAAGATTTTCATCATCCAGCTTGCGGATGCGCCCCTGATCGACATGGATCTGCTTTTCTGGAGCAGGCATTTCCGCAACATGCCCGGCGAGGGCGACTTGCCGGTCCTGGACTTCATGAAAGCCGTGGCGGCAACCGGATACGAAGGATATCTGTCGCTGGAGATTTTCAACGATCAGTTCCGCGGCGGCTCGCCCACGGCAATCGCAGTCGATGGCCGGCGCTCTCTGATCTATCTCGGCGATCAGGTAAAGCGGCAGGAGCCGGAAAGCTCCTTGCCCGTCCCCGCGATGCCGCCGCGCGCCTCCGTCGAAGGTGTTGCTTTCGTCGAGTTCACGGTCGACGAGGACGAAGCGCCGCAACTCGAAAGGTTGATTGCAAGCCTCGGATTTCGAAAGGTTTCGAGACACAAGACCAAGAGTGTCACAGTCTTTCGCCAAGGCGGCATCAATCTTGTCGTCAATACCGAGCAGAAGGGCTTTGCCGGCGCGTCATACGCAGTCCACGGCACGACGGCCTATGCTGCCGGCCTGATGGTCGACGATGCGATGGCGGCAGTCGAGCGCGCCGTGGCCCTGGGCGCCGAGCGCTTTCGGCAACCCCTCGACGCTGGCGAGATCGAGATGCCGGCCGTACGCGGTGTCGGTGGCGGCATCCTCTACTTCCTCGATCCCAAGACGGAGCTCGCCCGCATATGGGAGATCGAGTTCGATCCGGTCGAAGACACGACAGCGCCTGAGCCTGTCGGGTTGCAGTCGATCGATCACATCGCCCAGACCATGAAATATGAGGAATTGCTCACCTGGCTGCTGTTCTACACATCGATCCTCGATGCTCATAAGACGCCGATGGTCGACATTATCGATCCGTCCGGCATAGTGAGAAGCCAGGCCATAGAAAATGCCGACGGGTCGCTGCGCATCACCATGAACGGCGCCGAAAACCGCAACACACTTGCCGGCCACTTCATCGCCGAAACCTTCGGCTCCGGCATCCAGCATCTGGCCTTCAAAACGCAGGATATCTTTTCCGCTGCCGCTGCCCTTTCCGCTAACGGCTTCGTATCCCTTGCTATCTCGCCGAACTATTATGACGACCTGGAAGCCCGTTTCGGTCTCGACGCGGAGTTTGCGGAACGGTTGAAGGCAAACAACATACTCTATGACCGCGATGAGCATGGCGAATATTTCCAGCTCTACAGTCCCACCTACGGTGAAGGTCTGTTCTTCGAGATTGTCGAAAGGCGCGGCTATCGGGGATACGGTGCGGCAAACGCCATTTTCCGCATCGCTGCGCTCAGAAAGCATCTGCGCCCGGCGGGCGTACCACGGGCCTGACGGCAGACTTACTGATCTTTGCGAAAATACTGGTCAGTTATCACGCTTTCCTGCGCCGTGCTTTTCGATCGTCGACCGCTTCCCTTGCCGCATCGACCGCGCTGTCGTCTTGAGACACGACCTTCCCTTGCCGTTGTTCCTCATAGGCCGCGGCTTCATGGTGCGGTCGACCATCACCTGTGAAGGTTTGTGCAAGCCATTGCCGTGCACCAACGGCCGTTATCTTGCGGACCGAGATAACTTCGCTACCGCTTTGTATCCCGCGGAATTTGCGGAACGATTGAAGGCGACCGCTTAACCGACGGTCGAGAAGGCGTGATCGGGTCCATTCTTTTGGGCTGGCAAACCACGCCCACTAACACCGGAATTGGATCTGCTCTGGGGAGGCTGGACGATCAAAAGACGAAAATCTAAAAGAGATTAAGCCCAAACCCGCCTCTTGAAGGAGGAGAAAGAATGAAACGCCTCGAGATGGAGGTGAGCGGCGGCTGCCAGTGCGGTGCCGTGCGCTACCACGCAACCGCTATGCTCGACAATTCGCATCTCTGCCATTGCCGCATGTGCCAGAAAGCCTCGGGCAACATCTTTGCCGCCCTCGTCGCCGCGCCCGATGATGCGCTCACCTGGACACGCGGCAAGCCGAGCGTCTGGAAGAGCTCGGAGCTTGTCGAGCGCGGCTTCTGCGCCAATTGCGGCACGCCATTGTTCTTCCACCACCTCGAAAACGGCCGCACCAATCTGATGATCGGTTCGCTTGACGATCCGCACGCCTTCTCGCCGCTTGCCAATACCTGCACCGAGAACATGGTGGCATGGTTCGATACGATCACGGGCATAGAAAATACCGGTGCGACCGAAAACAACGGCGCCGACTGGGCCGCGGCGATCAAGGAGAGCAACAACCAGCACCCCGATCACGATACCACCTCATGGGCGGTGAGGGGGCGTGATGGCTGAGTCCTAGTCCGGCGCTTGCCAGTGCGGCGCTGGCCGTTGCCGCTATTCCGAAAAGCCGTCGTGCCGGAAACCAACGACAGCAACAGCTTACTTTCAAGATGATGCACGCAGGGTGACTGAAGGTTCTGCTCTTTGGCTAATGCGTGCGTCGAAGCAGCCCGTCAGCGTCCGGCCCCAGCTCCCAAGAACCCGCCGTGAGGAGCAGCTTCGATAATTTGGAGTTCGGCCGTCACGCCTGCATTCCTATTCGGCGATCTTCAGCTTCGCGATCGGAGCGCACATCTCGCCACCGCCGACGACGAAGCCGCCGCCATGGATGTCGAAATAGGCTACTTCCGCGAGGCGCCCCCTGGTTCCCTCCGGATTGGCTCGGCGGAGTTTTGCGCCGTTCGGCAACGCAATCACCGTCGCCGATCCCTGAAACCCGGCTGCGAGCGGTCGCATCTGAGCGGTCCTCTCAGTCAATTAGGTTTGGGCCTGCGGACTAAATTCGTCGGCACGGGGATCACCTGCTCCGGCCGTTTAAGTGCTGTCGGATCACTTTTCATAAGTCCTTCCTCCATGATTTTCTGATTCAGCCGAAAGACAGGCGCCCATCTCGTTACTCTTGAAATGCCGGCCCACTATTCATCACGAAATTAGCTGCTGACTTTTCGCCCATCGCGTGATCGCATCTCGGGGTGTAGGCGCGGGTCCAAAGAAGTGTTCTTGTTGCGAAATGTTCGAAACGTAGACGCCCTTCTTGAAGAACAGGAACATCTGAATCAGATCATACCCAAGCTCGGAGAACAACTTTACCGGGCGAGCGAGCAAGCGGAAAGCCAACCACGGCACGACCCGGACCTTAAGACGTCTCTTCGTAATTTCGGAGACGATATCGGCGATCTCTTGCTGGCTCTTGGGGCCATCGCGCCAGCCGACATCGATCGATTGATTGTTGATTTCACTACCAGGAAACGTCGCGGCTTTGGCGAGATATGAGGCCAGATCATCCGTCAGCACATAGGACCATCTCGTGGTCTTATCGCCCATCGCCAGGAACCGGCCAGCTTTCACACCCTGCGCAATATAGTCTGTGCTCTGATCGAGAAATGAGGGCGCGCGGACAAATACATATGACACCCCGGAGGCCTTGATCAGATCCTCGGCCACTTTCTTGGCGTGGAAATGTGGCACTGCCGACGCAGCCTCGCAGCTGACGATGCTGAGAAAGACAAATCGGCCAACATTGGCTCTTGCTGCCGCCTCTATAAGATTCTTGTTACCCTGAAAGTCCGTGTCGAGGCTTCCCTTCATGTAACTGTTAGCCGAGCTGACGACGATGTCCACGCCCTGCAAAGCACGATCCAATGATCCTGGATCCATCATGTCGCCGCGCACCCATTCGACATCGGCGTTCTCATTTGAGGGCGCGCCCTTACGCGACATCGCAACGACGGCAACGCTCGCATCAAGCGTCAAGTTGCGAAGAATCTTCGCTCCGAGGAACCCTGTTGCGCCGACGACCAGGACCTTCTTTTTCGCCGTCGCGCTTGAGCCTTCGGTCTCGGCGAGTGCCTTCTTATCCGAGGCAGTCGAGGGATTTGGTGATAGAGTCAATCTAATCTCCTGTCATGAACTAATATCGGTCCGGGCGCTCAGGACGGGGTAATCGATGTAGCCCTGTGCGGTGCCGCCGAAGAAGGTGTTGTGGTCTGCCTCGTTCATCGCTGCATTAGCCTTCAGCCGCACGACAAAGTCCGGATTGGCGAGAACCATCTGACCATAGGCTTCGAGATCGGCCAGGCCCGAAGTCACGTCGGCGCCGATCTGATCGCGCGGACGACCCGGCCGGTTAAGGATCAGCGGGTGGTGCCAGAGCTTGCGGATGTCGGCCAGCAACGGCTCGTTACCTTGGTGCATGATGTGCACATAGGCGAGCCCGAGGTTGTCGAGTTCGGCGACGAGATGGCGATAGAGATCCGCCCCTTCAGCGCCTTCGTCTATTCCCCACATCGTCGTGCCGGGGGACAGTCGAATTGCGGTTCTGTCCGCGCCGATCTCCTCTGCGATCGCAGTAGCGACCTCGATGGCGAAGCGGGCGCGATTCTCCATGGAGCCGCCATATTCGTCCGTGCGTGTGTTGGCACTCGGCGCGAAGAACTGCTGAACTAGGTATGCGTTCGCGCCGTGGATCTCGACGCCGTCGGCGCCGGCCTCGATCGCGGAGCGGGCCGCGTGGCGGAAATCGACGACGGTCTGGCGCACTTCTTCGGTCGTCAGCGCGCGCGGCTTGGGAATGTCCTGCATTCCGGTCGCCGTGAACATGCCTGTTCCCGGCGCGATCGCGGACGGTGCGACACCCTGGCGGTGATGCGGCGTGTTGTCGGGATGCGACATGCGTCCGGCGTGCATGAGCTGGATGAAGATGTGGCCGCCTTTGTCGTGCACGGCGGACGTGATCTTCCGCCAGCCGGCGACATGGGCGGGCGTGTAGATGCCGGGTGTGGTGAGATAGCCCTGGCCGTCATCCGACGGCTGGGCGCCTTCGGTGACGATCAGACCGACGTCGGCGCGCTGGGCATAATATTCGGCAGCCAACTCTCCTGGCGTACCATCGAGGGCAGCGCGGCTGCGGGTCATAGGCGCCATCACCAGCCGGTTGGGAAGCATGCAGCGGCCAATGCGGGCCGGGGTGAACAGTGGATTCATTAGGGTCTCCATTCGTTGGAGTTCTTGTCCACTATTCCAATCTCGGGATAAATCCAGCACAATTGAAATCAGTTTTCCATCTGTGGAGCAATCAGATGAGTCATTTGAACGACATGGCGCTGTTCGTGGAGGTCGCTAGAGCCAGGAGCTTTCGGAAGGCTGCGGAGGCTCTCGGCATGCCAAACTCCACTCTGTCGCGACGCATCAGCGAACTGGAGAAGGCAATCGGCTTGAGGCTCCTGCACCGCACGACGCGCAAGATCGAGCTCACCGAGGCCGGCCAGCTCTATTATGAACGAAGCAAGTCAATCGTTGACGAGGCACGGCTCGCGCACGAACAGCTCGGCGCGATGCTTGAGCAGCCGAGCGGCGTCCTGCGGGTTTCGCTCCCGGTCGACCTCGCTACTTTTTACCTCACGCCGATCATCGGCGATTTCGCGCGGCACTATCCCGGCATCACGTTCGAATTCGACCTGAGCCCACGCCGTGTCGATCTGGTCGCTGAGCCGTTCGACGTGGCGATCCGCATAGGCAAACTGGAAGATTCCAGTCTGATCACTCGCCTGATCGGGCGGCATCCGCGTCACCTCTATGCGTCTCCTGGCTATATCGAAGCGTCAGGCGAGCCCGCCACACCGGCGGACCTAGCGAAGCATGAATGCATCGGCATGCTGCGGAGCCCGACCTGGACTTTGCACCAGGAGGTAAACAAGGTCGATGTCTCCGTTCGCGGCCGCTTCACGCTCAACAGCGTCGGGATGATCCGCGCCCTGGCGGTCAACGACCAGGGCATCGCCCTGCTTCCCGAGAAGATCGTTGCCGAAGACTTGGCGACTGGCCGGCTCCGACCCATCCTGCCCGAATGGCAGGGGTCGACGGTCAGCATTTACGCCGTCACCGAAACTCGCCTTATTCCAGCCAAGACCCAGCGGTTCATCGAATTCCTGTCCTCCAGGCTGATGGAAGCTTGAACCTGGAGGTTCTTATGGAAGCACGCGGGATCGGAAGCTTTCGGATAGTTGCGGTTTTGATGGTCTAAGACCGGAATGGGGGCGCGTTGCAGACCGACTGCTCATGTCAAGACCAGTACGTCGGCAGCGGGGCCGTCTGCTGACCGTCCGCTGCTAGGCGGTGCAACACGAAAACCGGACACATGGCCGCCCGATGCTAAGGTCTGAACTTGGCCAAAGGCGACCTTTAGCTCCGCTGCTCTCGAGGGCGGTAGCGGGTGGTCAGCGGTCGTCCGCTACGACTAAGGGGACGGCCGCGACGCGGGCTTTTCGGACGCTTGCGATACCACGTCGACAGGCAGCTAAGCCACCATTTAAGCGTGCTGAACGCCGCCTCGTCGGATGCGAGCCCCTGGGCGGATAATAGAACGATTGAATGCGTTTCTGAGTTAACCGCTTCTCTGCGCCCCCAGCTTTTTCGATAGCTCTTTCGCGACCCGCTTCAGCACCTCAAGGTGTGCGGACTGAGCCTCCGGCGTGAATCTCTGCATCTGCACAGTAAGTCCAAGAGAGCCCACGAGAGCGTTCCCCATCCCGAACACGGGTACGCCGATCGCACCTGTCTCCGGATCTCGTTCGCCAAGCGAGATGTAGTAGCCTTTCTCGCGGATGTCGTCGTAGAATAGCCCCGGCGCTCCAGAAAACGCCATCAGGATCCTCGCTGTCGCACCCTTGTCGAGAGTCAAAGATGCACCCTCTTCCAGATAGTGGCGGAAGATGCGATCCGCATGATGTCGGAAGAGGCAGACGCGACGGTCGCCGTCCTTGATGTAAAACGCCGCGGTTTCCTGCGTGATTTCCACCAGTTCACGTAAAGCCGGCCGAACGTAGTCTGCAAGATTAAAGGTCCGCTGATACTGATTCCCTAGCCGATATAGCGACGAGCCAAGACGGAAGCGTCCATCCGCTTCCCGATGCACGTAGCCAAACCGTTCAAGGGATCCGGCGAGCCTTAAAATCGTGCTCGGATAAAATCCCGTCTTCTGCGAGAGTTCGTTCAACGTCATCCGTGGATCGTTGTCGCCAAAAGCGTCGAGGATGGTCAACGCCCGTTCGACGGCTTCCACCCGCTGTTCCTTCTGAGCTGGCATAAATGGCTCCAATTTGAATTCTGCCCTGCAGAATTAGATAGCGGCTCCGCCGTGTGCAATTCAATTCTCGTCTTCCTCGAACAGGCGGGATCACTGGATTCCGATTATTTTCCAGACGCCCTGGGCCGCGGCGACCTGTCGCCCCTCCACGGTCAGCTCGCCCCTCATGAATACGAGATGCCTCGTCTGCCGGACGATCGTACAAGCGATATCGACCGTTTCTCCAATCCTGACCGGCTCGAAGAATTGCATGTCGAACTGGGCAGTCGCTTGCGCTCTACCAGGATCGTTCTGTCGTGCCGTCTTCCCCATGGCGCGGTCAGCGAAGGTCATCAGCATCCCGCCCTGGACGAAGCCGGCGCGGTTCCTGTGCTTCGCCTCGGTGTGAAACCTGAAGCGCCCCTGGCCATCTGCGAGTTGCTGATAGTAGACCGGGCCAACCAGATCGATGAAACCTTCGTCCTCCTCTGTGATCCACTTCACTTCTTCCATCAGCCAATCGGTCCTTTCCAAGGGATCACGCCGAAGATGAGCGCCCCCGCGAGCATCGCGACCATCAGGCCGATGACCCACAAGATCGAAGCGCGCTGGTTCTCCCCGTAGGTGATGTCCAGCAAGGCGACAAGGAGGTAGGTCGACGCAACGAGCGGGCTCAGTAGGTGTAGTGGCTGTCCGACCAACGATGCTCGCGCCATTTTCGCAGACGTAATTCCGTACGCGGTGGCGGTCTTCTACAAGATGGGAAGAACGCCGAAATAGAACGCATCATTCGTGACGACGTAGGTAGCTGGCCCGCTCAGAAGGGCAATGAAGGGAGCAAGATACGGTCCCAACCAAGCGGGCGTGACGTAGAGCAGGCTGTTCGACATCGCGTCCAGCACGCCCGTGCCGTTGAGGATCCCGGTAAAGATGCCCGCTGCCAAGATGAGAGAGACGACGGCCAGAACATTGTAGGCGTGGGCGCTGAGACGCTCCTTTTGATCGTCTATGCTCGGATAGTTGATCAGCAGGGCGAGCGCCGTCGCCACCATGAAGAGAATGGGCAGCGGCAGAAGCCCCTGGATCAATGCGTAGATTAGCGCAACGGTGAGGGCGATATTGAAGGGCAGTCTCCCCGGGCGTCTGAAGTCAGGAAGCTCGCGAATGCCTTCTTCTATCGCGGCGATGTGCGTGGGGCAGATTTTTCCGAGGCGGCGGCGTTCGTTCAAGCCGAACAGAACAGCGACGACGAGGGTGTAGGCGATTCCGGCGAGCATGGCGGGGATCAGCGGTACGAAGACCTCGCTTACGTCGAGATGCATGGCGCTGGCGGCCCGTGCCGTAGGCCCGCCCCAGGGGAGTATGTTCATGACGCCGATGGACATCAGCAGGAGCGTCGCCATGTATTGGAGACGAATTCCGAGCCTCCGGTAGATCGGAAGAAGAGCGGCGGTACAAATCACGTATGTTGTCGCACCGTCGCCGTCGAGAGCGACCATGGTACCAAGCATGGCGGTGCCGACGATGATCTTGAGCGGATCACCCTTCGCGAACTTGACCACCAATCGAATGAGCGGATCGAACAGCCCGCATCCGTCATTATGCAGAAATAGATGATCCCGAAGAACAGCATGGCGGCCGTCGGCGCGAGCTTCACGAGACCATCCATCATCATCTCGCCGATCTGCCCGCCAGCCCCTGCGAGGAACCCGAAAACGATAGGAACGACCATGAGAGCGACCAGCGCCGTCATGCGCTTCGTCATGGTCAGCGTCATGAAGCTGGCGACCATCGCATACCCAAGAAATGTCAGCATCTCTCTCCCCAACGATCGCGCGCGAATCCTGCTGCGAGGGACAGCCGCGCGGCATCGTAATTTCTTGAAATTCAGTGCGTGCTTCGCGCATTACGCGTAACGGAACCCCTTCGGGAGACCTGCATCTTGGACGTGGCCGTAGAGGATCTCACCTGGCAGCCCCGAAAGAATGATCGCACGCGCCGCGATCAGCTTGTCGATGTCGATTCCAGTCTTCAGGCCCATTGCCTCAAGCATGAACACCAGGTCTTCGGTGACGATGTTTCCCGTCGCCCCCGGAGCGTATGGGCAGCCGCCCAGGCCCGCCTGCGAGGAATCGAAGGTGGTGACGCCGACCTCGAGAGCCGCGACAACGTTCGCAAGTCCCTGCCCGCGCGTGTTGTGGAAATGCGCGCCGCCGGCTTTGTTGCCGAGTTCCGTGTCGAGACGGGTGAAAAGTCTCTTCACCTGCGCCGGATTGCCGTATCCGGTCGTGTCAGAAAGGCCGACTGAGTCCGCGCCCGCTTCCGCGAGCATGACCGCAAGTTCGATCACCCAGTCTTCCGAGATTTCGCCCTCCATGGTGCAGCCGAAGGCGGTAGAGATACCAACTTCCACACCTGGGCGATATCCATCGGATTGCGCTTTCCTGAGCTCGCAGACACGCGCCACCTCCTCGACCGCCTCCTCTACCGATTTGTTGATATTCGCCCTGCTGTGGGCCTGCGACGCCGAAACGGGCATGGTGATCTTGTGGGTCCGCGCATCGAAAGCCGCCAGGGCGCCGCGCAGGTTAGGCACGAGTGCGAGAACCGTCAGATCGGGAATTCCAATGGCGCCCGTCACAACGTCGGCGCAATCGGCCATTTGGGGCAGAAGTCTCGGTGAGACGAACGACCCAACCTCGATTTCAGAAAGACCAGCTTCTGCGAGCGCGCCAATCCATGCGATCTTTGTTTCTGTAGGCATAGCGCGTTTGATGCTTTGCAGGCCGTCACGCGGCCCGACTTCGCTGATAATGACGTTGCGGTTTTCAACTCCCACGGCAGAGCCTCCATTTCTCTTATGCAGAATTTTCTTCTATTAGACAGAAATTTGGTTGTGGTCAAATCCGATGCACAGAGATGCATTCAGGATCTGCTGAGCGTAGGTCCCACGCTCCGCGACGGACTGCACTTGGGAAACGGAGAATTCATTTAACCTGCAAAGCCTTATCCAGCTTTTCAGGTCACAATTCCCGACTGCCAATCTGGTCCACCGTCCCAAAGGCCCAGCGACGAGCCAAGCTAATTTCGGGTGCGGTGCAGCATATAAACTTCTTGACACACCTCGGTATTGTCGTCAGTTTTTGCGTTAAGCAGAATTGATTTCTATCAGACAGAAACTTTGGGGGATGCCGTTGACCCGGACCTTTCGCGACACAGCAGGTCTTCCGCTCGTGGGGATCAAGGTGGTCGAGTTCTCGCACATGATCATGGGTCCGAGCTGCGGCATGATCCTTGCCGATCTGGGGGCAGACGTCGTGAAGGTCGAACCTTTCCCGAACGGCGACAACACACGCCGTCTGAACGGCTCCGGAGCCGGCTTCTTCCCGACGTTCAACCGCAACAAGCGAAGCATCGTCCTCGACCTGAAGTCTGGCGACGGTCGCGCCGCGGCTGAAAAGCTCGTTGGTGGCGCCGACGTCCTGATAGAGAATTTTCGGCCAGGCGCGCTAGACAAGCTTGGCTTCGGCTATGACACCATCAAGGCAACCAACCACGCTCTCGTCTATTGCTCTCTCAAGGGCTTTCTTTCGGGACCGTACGAACATCGGGCCGCCCTGGACGAGGTCGTGCAGATGATGGGCGGTTTGGCATATATGACAGGGCCGACAGGTCGTCCACTACGTGCCGGAGCGTCGGTCAACGACGTGATGGGCGGCATGTTCGCTGCGATTGCGATCCTTGCCGCGCTTCAGGAGCGATCCAAGACCGGTAAGGGCCAACTCGTCCGCAGCGCCCTTTTCGAAAACAACGTCTTCCTGGTCGCCCAGCACATGCTTCAGATGGCTGTCACCGGTCAGGCTGCCGCTCCGCTTCCGGAGCGCATCTCCGCCTGGGCAGTGTACGATCTCTTCGACACGGGCGACGGCGAGCAGATATTCGTAGGCGTCGTCAGCGACACGCAATGGTCGGCTTTCTGCAAGTCCTTCGGCATGGAAAAGTTTCTGTCGAATCCTGACCTTCAGACAAATGCGGACCGCGTCGTACATCGCGGCGAGTTCATCCCGGAGATCAAGGCGATCTTCAAACACATGACACTGGAGGACGCCCTTGCCCGGTGTGAGGAGATTGGGCTTCCGTACGCTCCGATCGCCAAGCCGCAGGACCTTTTTGACGATCCGCATGTGAACCGGCCGGGCGGAATGGTCGATATCGTTCTTCCGAACGGCACGCCCTCGAAGGTCCCCACATTGCCGATCGATTTCGACGGCCAGCGCCTCGGCCTGCGGCTGGACATACCCAGGTGCGGCGAGCACACCGCCGAAGTCCTGCGCGCGATCGGTTACTCGGACGCCGAAATCAACAGAATGGCCACTGACGGTTCAGTCGCTTGCGAGCCTGTATCGGCCGCTGCCGACTCTCTGCGCAAGAAGGCCTGAAACTGGCCGAGGCCGGATGGGAGATCCGGTGGAAGTTCAGATTTTCCGGACGCGCTCCGGACAGGGCAATGGTGCCCGAACATGGGAGGAAAAAGCAATGAAACGTCGCCAATTCCTGGCGTCTGCAGGCGTCGTCGCAGTCATGACCGCAATGCCTCGACTCGTTCAGGCGCAAACCATCGACAAGCTTGAGATATTCGTTCCCGCCGCCCCCGGCGGCGGGTGGGACCAGACGGCGCGCCTCATGGACTCTGTGATGCGTGAAACCGACTTTATCGGCAGCTCCCGCATCACCAACGTCGGCGGGGCAGGCGGCACCATTGGCTTGCCCCAATTCATCAACCAGCACAGAGGCGACGGCAATGCCCTCATGACCGGTGGCATGGTCATGGTTGGCGCGATCCTGACCAACAAGTCTCCTGTTGATCTTTCGGCGGTAACACCGATCGCACGCCTGACTGGCGAATACCTCGCTATCGTCGTGCCGGCAGCATCCCCGTTCCAAACCATGAAGGATCTCGTCGAAGCTCTCAAGAAAGACGTGGGATCGGTTTCCTGGGCCGGTGGTTCCGCAGGGGGCAGCGACCACATTCTTGCAGGCATGGTCGCCAAGGCGGCGGGGGTCGATCCGATCAAGGTTTCCTATGTGGCCTTTGCCGGCGGCGGCGAGGCAATGGCGGCGCTCCTCGGCAATCAGATTTCCTGCGGCGTCTCCGGCTGGGGCGAGTTCTCCGAACAGGTCGCCGCCGGCAACCTGCGCGTCCTCGGCATTTCCGCCCCCGAACGGGTTGCCGGCATCGAGGCACCGACCATCAAGGAGCAGGGCCTGAACGTAGAACTGCTGAACTGGCGAGCGGTCTTCGCCGGCCCCGATCTCTCCGACGAGCAACGCAACAATCTCATAGACCTCGTCACAAAGATGAACGCCAGTGAGAAGTGGCAGTCGGAACTGAAGGCACGTTCCTGGACGCCGCTGTTCCTGGCCGGCGACGAATTTGCGAAGTACCTTGAGGAAGACACGAAGCGCATCTCGGGCATCCTCAAGGATCTCGGGCTTGCGTGAGGCCGGTTCCATGACACCGATGCGCGGCTTCGAACTGCCGGCAGTGGCGCTTTGCGTCATCGCCCTTGGGGTAGGCGTGGTCTTCATGACCACGCAGATCCCCGTTCCCCCAACATATGCCAAGGTTGGTCCGACAATCTTCCCCTACGCCGTGGGTGTTGCGATGATCTGTCTGGGCGGTCTGCTGCTCCGGGACGGCTTGTCCCGGAGATGGTCCTGCGAGGCAAACGAACTCGATACGCCGAGACCTGACCTCGGCCCTATGGGCTGGGTGGTCGCCGGCCTGGCGATCAACCTGATCCTGATCAGCTACGTCGGGTTCATTCTTTCCTCCACGGCAATGTTCGTGTTCGTCGCAAAGGCGTTCGGCAGCCGGCGACTTTGGCTTGCTGCGCTTGTCGGCTTCTTGCTTGCACTCCTGGCGTATTATGGTTTCGCGCGGCTCCTCGACCTGCGCATGGGCAGCGGCCTGATTGAGGACCTTTTCTGATGGATTCCTTCGCTTCTCTCGCACACGGGTTCGCCGTTGCACTAACTCCCGTAAATCTCATGTGGGGTCTGGTGGGTGTCACGCTCGGAACTTTCGTCGGCGTCCTTCCGGGTCTCGGTCCAGCATTGACGATCGCAATGCTGCTTCCGATCACGTTTCAGGTAGAGCCCACGGCTGCCTTCATCCTCTTCGCAGGCATATACTTCGGTGCGATGTTCGGTGGATCCACGACTTCGATCCTCATAAACACGCCCGGCGAAAGCGCCACCATTGTGACTGCGCTGGAGGGGCACAGGATGGCAAAGAACGGTCGCGGTGGTCCTGCCCTTGCGACCGCGGCGATCGGGTCATTCGTGGCAGGCACTCTGGGTGTCATCGGGATTACCCTGCTTGCACCAATCATCGTCAAATTTGCTCTGACCTTCTCTCCGGCCGACTACTTCGCCCTGATGCTCTTGGCGTTCGTCACCGTCTCCGCCGTTCTGGGCTCGTCGATGATCCGAGGTCTTACCGCCTTGGTTCTTGGCCTTCTGGTCGGCCTAGTGGGTGTCGACCTCCAAACCGGGCAGGCGCGTTTTGCATTTGGTCAGATGGCCCTGCTCGACGGCATCGACGTCGTCATCGTCTGCGTCGGCCTGTTCGCGATCGGGGAGACCTTGCACCTGGCTTCGCGCTACCGGGCGCACAAGGAGCAGATCATCCCTATCAAAGGGTCGCTTTGGATGACGAAGCAGGACTGGTCCCGCTCCTGGAAGCCTTGGCTCCGCGGCGCCTTCGTCGGCTTCCCGATCGGAGCAATGCCTGCGGGAGGTGCCGAAATCCCGACATTCCTGTCCTACTTCATGGAGAGGAAGTTCTCCAGAAACCCCGAGGAATTCGGCCAAGGCGCCATCGAAGGAGTCGCTGGCCCCGAGGCAGCGAACAACGCCAGCGCGGCGGGCGTGTTCGTGCCCTTGCTCACGCTTGGTCTACCCACCTCCGCGACAGCGGCGATCATGCTCTCGGCCTTCCAGTCCTACGGGATCAACCCCGGCCCGCAGTTGCTCGTCTCCCAGCCCGACCTCGTCTGGGGCCTGATTGCCAGCCTCTACATCGGAAACATTCTTCTGTTGGTCCTGAACCTGCCGCTCGTCGGTCTATGGGTTCAAGTTCTTAAGATTCCAACGCCTTACCTCTATGCAGGTATCCTGCTCTTCGCGACGATCGGGACCTACGGCATCAGCCAGTCTGTGTTCGACTTGGCCTTGCTCTACGGCATCGGAGTCGTCGGCTTCTTCATGCGCCGGTACGACTTTCCGACCAGCCCCGTTATCATCGGGATGATCCTTGGTCCGTTTGCCGAGCAACAGTTCCGGAGGGCGATGACGATCAGTCAGGGCGACTTGTCGGTGTTCTTTACGAGGCCCATCTCGGTGACTCTGATCACCATCTCTGTCCTCGCGCTGGTGATGCCCGTGATTTTTGGCTTTCTACGCTCCCGCAACGCCGCGTGTACGGACGCTGAGACACTGTGATCTCTACGGTGGGGAAGCTCGCTTCTAGCGGTCGGATGAGATCGGAGGTTCAGAAATCGCTTGATGGATAAGATGTGAGGCAGGCATGGGGCCGGGAGCGGGCTGTCCGCTTTCAAGGCCCGAACTGCAATAGCGGCCACTCAGATCAGAGGCAGGCAGCTCCGCCAACGCGGTCATTGCGACCTGTTTGCCATGCGCGCGATGCGCGAAATGAACGTGACCAAGCAGGATTAGCTGCCTTCACACCCTAGTCGAAAAGCAAGGAGGGGCTGGATGGCGACGCACCGGCCTTCTTCCAAGGACTTTCGAAATTGAGCCGAGCGCCCCATGGGGGGCTCGTGCTATAGTGCGTGCCTTAAAACTGGGAGAAAGGTACGAGTCCGTGGGCCAGCCCCAGGTGGATCGCAGACTGGCAGCTATTCTGGCTGCCGACGTCGTGGGCTTCAGTCGGCTGATGGGAGTCGATGAAGCCGGAACGGCGCGTGCGCTGCGGGGCCACCGCGAAGCCATCTCGCCGATTATCACAGACCACGGCGGTCGGATTGTAAAGACCATAGGCGACGGCGTGCTACTGGAGTTCCCCTCGGTCGTCGCGGCCGTCGCGTGCGCAGCGGCCATCCAGAAGTTGATGGCGGAGCGAAATGCGGTGGCACCTGCCGATCAACGGATGCTGTTCCGCATCGGAATCAATCTCGGCGACGTCCTGATCGAGGGCGATGACATTCTGGGAGACGGTGTCAACGTGGCGACCCGGCTTGAGGAGATTTCCGAGGCCGGCGGAATCTGCATCTCCGAAGACGTATACCGACAGATCGATGGCAAGGTCGATATTAGTTTTGCCGATATGGGCTTGCACCACCTTAAGAATATCGCGCGCCCGCTGAGGACCTTCCGAGCGCACCTCGAGCAGATCATCCCGTTGCGGGCGCCTGGACCCGCGTTACCGGACCGGCCATCGATCGCAGTACTGCCGTTTGGGAACATGAGCAGCGATCCGGCACAGGACTATTTTGGCGACGGCATCGTCGAAGAGATTATCATCGGGCTGTCGCGCATTCGCTGGCTCTTCGTTATCGCCCGCAATTCCAGCTTCACGTACAAGGGGCGCGCTGTCGACGTGAAGCAGGTCGGGCGCGAATTAGGCGTGCGCTACGTGCTGGAAGGCAGCGTGCGCAGGGCGGCCAATCGAGTGCGCATATCTGCCGAGCTTGTTGAGGCCACGACGGGCGTACATATTTGGGCGGATCGCTTTGAAGGGGAACTGGAAGACATTTTCGAACTGCAGGACCGCGTAACCTCGAGCGTGGTCGGCGCCATCGGACCGAAGCTCGAGCAGGCTGAGATCAAGCGGGCCAAGCACAAGCCTACCGAGAACCTCGACGCCTACGATTACTTCCTGCGGGGCTCGGCAGCCTTGCATCGCTGGAGCCGAGAAACCAACAATGAGGCTCTGCGGCTCTTTTACCGCGCCATCGAACTCGATCCGGAATTTGCTGCGGCTTACGGCATGGCGGCGCGCTGCTATTCTCAGCGGAAGGCAAGTGGTTGGATGGTCGATCACGCGCAGGAGGCTGCCGAAACCGAGCGGCTGGCCCGGCATGCAGCGGCCCTGGGCAAGGATGATGCGGTGGCGCTCTGCACCGCTGGAATCGCTTTCGCGTATGTTCTTGGCGCACACGATTATGGCGCAGATTTATTGCAACGTGCTCTTGGGCTCAATCCCAATTTGGCCTCAGCATGGCTGTTCAGCGGGTGGGCCAGGATTTGGCTTGGCGAACCGGAGGGGGCAATCGATCATCTCACGCGGGCCATGCGGCTCAACCCACAAGACCCCCAGATTTGTAATGCGCAAGCCGCAATGGCCGCCGCCTACTTCTTTGCTGGCCAATACGCGGATGCGTCATCATGGGCGCACGCGGCCATTCGTGAGCAGCCGGTCCACTTCATCGCAACCTGCGTCGCTGCAGCAAGCCACGCACTGGCTGGACAAGCTCCAGAGGCCACGGAGGCGATGACACGATTGCGTCAGCTTGATCCCGACTTCCGCCTCTCCAGCCTCAACGATTTCTTCCCGATCCGGCGACCGGACGACGCCGCGCGATGGGCCGATGGTTTGCGAAACGCGGGCCTGCCACCGTGACGACTCATTTCGCTATGCGAGAAACCTGACCGTAATTCGACGATGTCGCGGTCATGCCGGCGGGTAGGGCTGCGAGGACTGTCGCTTTATCTTTAAATGTAAGACTCGTTGGCCAATGATTTCAAATGGTTGCCGTGCCACTTAATTTGGGATTTTGCAGTTAATGCGAGATTTTGACTTGGCTTTTGGGAGATTCAGGCGATCGAGATAATCGATGGTGCCTTGGCAAATTGACGCATTTCCTGGTGAAGTCGATGAAGCGCTTTGGGATGAAGCGTGCAAACGCGCAGACGGCATTCGGGAATTCCTGAAGCATCGAACTGGTCCGATGACCACCGCAGAGGTCTGGGGCAGCTCACAGTACAGCTAAAAAGCAGCCCGAATGGCCGAAATGACGGCGCAAAGCGGAAATATTTCCGCCTCGGGGCCGAGAGCAGTAGGTCCGCTTGTGGCGCAGGAAGAACGATAGCGGACTTAAATCTCCAGGATCCGATGTTCTGAGTTGACCCAGGACAGACCTTTGGCGGTCGCTCGGTGGTCGACTGCTTCGCTCACCTCTGCGGACATTCGAAACCATGATGTTTGATGAGTTTGAGATGCAATGCGTTCCAGGATCGGCACTGCCAAGCGGCGAATCAAGCCGAGAGCCGCCACATTCGCACACGACCTGTACCACGCAATTCCGTTTCCTCGAGTAGGTCGCAAGCAAATTTTGGTCCAAGCAGTTGGTGAGTTGCATCCGAAATACGGATCTCATCGGGCTCCGCGGACGTTTGAATGCGTGAGGCGAGATTAACGGTCTCGCCCCACAGGTCATAGGCGAACCGCCTTTTGCCTATGACGCCAGCGACGATTGGTCCCGAGTGAATACCAATTCTGAGTCTCAGCGGTTCTCCTGCGAAGCGTTCGCGCTTAACCGCCTTCCGCAGTTCAAGTGCATAGTGCGCGAGGGCTTCTGCATGATCGGATCGCGCGGTGGGCAGGCCAGCGACCACCATCACACAATCGCCGATTGTCTTGATCTTTTCGCAGCCGTATCGTTCCGAGAGCCGATCCGCCGCCTTGAAGAAGTAATTTAAGATAGCGAGCGTCGTCACCGCTCCGACGCTCCGCGTTCTTTCCGTAAAACCGACGATGTCGGCAAAAAGCACACTCACCTCAGCGTGGTTGTCTGCAATTTTTTTGTGCGCTTTTAACCGCTCCGCGATCGACGCCGGAAGAATGTTGAGGAGTAGGGATTCGGCGCGCTGGTATTCACGCGACAATCCCTCCTGGCTCTTCCTCAACGCCTCGTTCGTCGATTGTAATTTCTCGTTGAGTTGACGCTCCCTCTCTTGCAGGAGCGTCATTTCATAGGCCTTCTGTTGAAGCCGCTGCTTGTTGTCGCGTTCGGCAGTGGCGTCAAGAAAGAGCAGCCACACGCAGGCATTGCCGGCAAAAAGATGAAGGTCCGCGACACGCCCGCTGGGCAGTTCGACCATGGCCATATGATATGGAAGCTCCGGGCAAGGCAGCAAACCTTCCATAAATTCAAGCTGATCGGCAACAGGCTTGCCAATGCGAAGCGATGAGAGCCCGTAATGTTTAACGTTACCGCCCTTCGCAGCTATGCAAAGCTGGGCGTCAATTTTCAGATATGCGACAGAGTGCTCATTGTAGAAGAAATCGTAAATCCAGCTTCCGACTTCTCTTGGCAATCTATGCATGGTCTATTTGGTGACCATCGAAGCAAGCTGACGAAACGCATCATCAACATGTTCACCCGAAAGCGCACTTGTTCGATAGATTTGCCATCCAAGATCCCTGAGTTCGTTAATCTCACTATCCGATATTGCCCACCGATCGGCCAGGTCGGATTTGTTGAACAGCAATACAAACGGCATAGCGCCGAATTCGGCCTCGGCCCGCTCGCGCAGAGTGAGCGCCACGGCAAGAGTAGCGGCGCGGGTTCCATCGACGACAAGCACGAGCCCGGACGCACCCCGCACATTGCTGACGCGGAATGAGCCGATATCGTCTTCGCCGGCCAAATCCCACAAAATTAGATCCACCGTTTTGTCCGGGAGTGCGACACTCTTCTTGTCGATTTTCACTCCCACCGTGGTCAAGTAGGTATCTGAAAAGATGCTTTGCACAAACCTGCGAACCAGACTCGTCTTTCCGACAGCGAACCCACCCAACATGCAGATCTTTTTTTGCAATATCCTAGCTCCGCACTACTCCAGGCTTACCGTAATCGAAACCCGGCGATTGGTGGAGCTCCCAGTTCGACTATTTTCAGGCACCACCGGCTCAAAGGTGCCAGCGCCCCGAACCAGCAGCAGTTCCGGAGCGACGCCGCGCTTGTTGAGAAGCGCACGAACTGTCTCGGCGCGGGCGGCGCTGATCGACACGTTGGCCGTCTCACGGCCCGTGGCGTCCGCATGGCCGGTCAACATGAACCGCGCTGTTACGCCTGACTTGCGGGCATTTTGGGCCAATTCCTTTATTTGATCCGCCAACCTGTCGAGGACCGGTATCTGCTCTGGTCCCGGCACAGCTTTGCCGGAATAGAAGAAAATATCGGTCGCCTGGATGGCCTCTCTCAAATAATTAAGTTCTGCAAGGTTCAGCTCACGCAGCTGCGAGACATCCAGAACCACTCCGTCCACCGAAAGTTGTTCTGCGGCGGCCCGCGCCCGGTTGATCCAGTTGGCAGGAGCCTCACCCACGACAACGATGCGACCCTGGACGATCGAAAGCAGAACAGATTTGGGCGGAGCCAGCGACGCCG